>NZ_KB898353.1 GCF_000377565.1 Rhizobium sp. 2MFCol3.1
TGCGGATTTCAATGAATCGGGACAGCGATTTCAGCAAGTCGCGGACAAGCATTTCGCTAAGTCGCGGACAGCGTGCTCGATCGAGTTCCGCCAGCCTGGTTGCTGTTATGGGTGATTGATTTCGTTTATTTCGGCGCCGGTCAAGAGCGTTGGTGTTTTCCGCTTCCGCATGCTGTCGCCTTCGAGCGTTATACGGTGGGCATTGTGAACAATACGGTCCAGGATCGCGTCCGCTAGAGTTGCCTCGCCGATCATCTCATGCCATGCGGCCACAGGAAGCTGGGCCGTGATCAGAGTGGATTTCCGACGGTATCTTTCTTCAAAGATTTCCAGCAGATCGAGGCGCTGCCGATCGTTCAGGGTATGGGTTCCCCAGTCATCAAGCACCAGCAGATGAACGCGTGCAAGCTTGTCGATGAGGCGCGGAAAGCGTCCGTCCAGTCTGGCAAGCGCGAGGTCCTCAAATAACCGTGGCATGCGAACGTAAAGAACGGAGTGGTCGAGGCGGGCCGCCTGGCGTGCAAAGGCACACGCGATCCACGTCTTTCCGGTGCCCGTCTGGCCTGTCAGGATCAAGTTTTCATTTGCCTTGAGCCATGCACCCTGCGCCAGAGACAGGACGTTTCGGCGATCCAGTCCCCGGTGCGCTCCAAAATCGATGTCTTCAATGGAAGCATTGGCAAAACGGAGTTTGGCGGTGGCGAGCCGGTTTGTCAGTCTACGGTCCGTTCTGAGAGCGATCTCGCGGTCAAGCATCAACCCCAGTCGTTCGTCGAAGCTCAGATCATTTCCATGAGCCTGCTCCAGGAGCTCGCGATAGGCCGTTGCCATACCGGCCAGACCAAGCGCACTCATTTGCTCAAGTGTTGGATGTGTCAGCATCTGATGTCCTCTTATTGATAGTAGGTTTTGCCGCGGATATTGCCGTGCGGCGGGGCCGGCTTCACAGCCTCGGTCATGGCCGGAGCCTGATCGAGACCAGATCTGAGAATGTTGGCGACAGACGAATAGCTCAGCGCGTTGATCACCAGCGCCCGTTCGCAAGCCAACTCCAACCGATCGGATTGGTAGCGACGCGCCAGGGAAAGAACGCCTTGAGCAGATCGGTAGCCCTGTTCCGGGTGGGGGCGATCACTGAGGAGACGCTCGATGAACGTCGCCGTATTAACCCCGACCTTTGCTGCTTCGCTGCGCAACGAGTGGGGTGTCGTGTTTGCATAGCGCTGGTGCGCCTTAGGCATGTGTTCATTGACGGTGACGTGGCCTGAACGCTGCGAGCTCCGGATGTGACTTGCGACACGTTTGTGGTCGAAGAAGATCTCAACCGCCCGGTACGTCAGCCTGACATCGACCCGTCGTCCGATCAGCCCATGCGGTACGGAATAAAAGGTCTTGTCGACTTCGATATGGTAGTCGGGATGGACTTTTGCGGTTTTCCATTCCGAATACTCAAACGGCGTTGACGGCAAAGGTTTGAGTTGAGAGCGTTCGACTTCGTCGAACAATGCGCGGCGAGATTTTCCATATCGCCGCATGGTTCGGGTATTGAGGTCCTCGATCAAAGCGCTGATGCGGATATTAAGATCGACAAGGCTGAAGAAGCGCTCGTTGCGAAGCCTCGCTAGAACCCACCGTTCCACGATCAAGACCGTCCCTTCAGCAGACGGCTTATCGCGAGGATGTCGCGGGCGTGCCGGAACAACGGTTGTGTCGTAATGCTCGGCGAAAGCGGCGAACGTCGAATTCAGTGTGGGTTCGAACCAAAGAGCCTTGGCAACAGCCGATCTGAGGTTGTCGCAGATCGTCGTCTTCGTAACGCCACCAAAGTAACTAAAGGCCCGCTGATTGGCCTCAATCCAGTCGGGCAGCTTTTGGCTGAAGCTGGCATAGGCGAACGTCAGTTGCGACGCGCTCAGAACCGCGACATAGATCTGAGCTGCGCGGATCTCGCCAGTCGATGGATCGATGATCGGGATCGTATGGCCAGCATAGTCGCATTCCATCGCGACACCAGCAACGTGACGGCTGCGGTAGGTGGGCCTGGCTCGGCTTTCATGATCGGCAAACCGGCCGCAAAACCACGTATAGCCATAGCCATCCGGATGAGCTTCCCGATATTCCTGCCAAAGCAAATGGAGCGTGACGCCTTTGCGCTTCAGCTCGCTGGCCATCTTTGGCCAGTTTGGCTCGACGGTATCGCGTGGAGGCCGTCCCATACGCCGGAATAGTCGACGCTCGAGAACGTCGTCCTCGTCCAGGCCCGCAGGTAGAGGCCAGACCGCAAGCCCAGCTTCCCTTGCCCGCAGTAGGTACGTCGAAACCGATGTCTTGCTGATCTTCAGCCGCTCGGAAACGGCACGTATCGATAATCCCTGCTCGAAGGTAAGCCGCAGGATCGATCGGATATCCTTCACGTCAGTATGTCTCGCTTGCTTCCGCCTGGGCATCATGTCCTCGCTCAAACCACGAGGGGAATGTGCCAGATCGGCGCTCACGAAAATCGATCAAAATCCGCCGCAAGAACTGTCCGCGACTTACTGAAATCACTGTCCCGTACTTAGTGAAATCGGTGTCCGCGACTTACTGAAATGCCTGTCCGCGACTTTGTGAAACCCGCAGGCAGCGCCCAGTGGAGAGTCGATAGGCTGGCTAGAGCGCGAGAAATTATCGCGAACACGCGGTATCACCTGGATGCCGGGTTTGAGAGTTCCGCAGAGACCGAGATTCGGAAGCTGATACCGGCATAATTGGTTGGCTGTCTATCGGCAGCCTTCGGAACGATTTGTTGCGCTTGGCCACTGTGGGAGGAAACACCCCTCGCGCTACTGACCGCCCCCATCTGGGCTGCGAGGTGGCAGATGTAATCAATCTGCCACGGTTTAAAATCGTGTAGACTGACCGACCGTCTACCCTCTGAGAAGTGCAGCTTTCGCCCTTCTCAGAGAGTGATTATTGATATGGACGAATCCCAGGCCCGGAGGCCCATTCCACCAATAAGACTAGTCTCAGTCGATGGATTGCTTCTGCCCGATCTCGAATTCTACCTTCGGGATGAGCAAGTTCCAGCCGACTTGGATCCGACGCCAACGAACAACGCACCAAAGCGGTCTTGGCTCTATCGACTTTTCATGAGCTACGGTTACGCCGCTTGGCTTCTGTACCCGCACTTCAGCCCGGTCCCAGACTCTCGACCCGCGGCAACGCCCAAGCCGGCGACGCAATATGACCCCCAAGGCAACAGCGCTGATATTTGATCCGGGCGGATTACCGTGAGTATCGTCGCCTGAGGTTTGCCTCTCGATCCTCGAGAGATAGGGTGAGGCCCGCGATTATGTCTCGAAGTCCGTCGCTCCAAACGTACTCGCAAGCTTCGTCTATTGTTACCCACATCGATGCACGCTGGCCTTTCTCAGGGAAGGATGTCGCCATTGCGCCGACTTCCAGCATGAAAACGGAGACCCGCGCTGGAAGACGCCTTCTGGTCTTGGTATGGAAGAAATACGCGATTGGCTCAACCTCGCAGGTGCCGAGCGCTCCGACTTCTTCGAAAGCTTCACGCGCAGCTGCATGCCAGGGACTTTCGCCCGTGTCGATTCCGCCCTTGGGGATACCCCACCGCCCGTTGCGGCGGCTGCCGATCAACAGGATCTCAATGCCTGAGGCTGCTCGTCTATAGCAGATCGCCCCAGCCTGTTCGATGTCGTGTCTGGAGCCGCCGAAAACCTTGGCCATACTAGCCGGCATAAGGCGGACAATTCCATGCAGGATGGCCATTTTGCCGTGTCGGCGCATCGATACTCTCATTCGAGCGATTCCTTGATGCTACTATTCGATCGCACTAACCGTTGAGCCGCATCTTTGCTGCAGCACGTGCATATCCACCGTCCGCTCCGTCAAGAAAGTGAAGGTGAGAATTTTCACCGCCACCCGGGACGAGACAGGTCATTATGGCATGGGACTGTCGGTGAAGGCCGTAGCGCACCAATGACGATGAGACAGCGCCTCGTAGTATCGCCTCGACCTGTTCGACTTCCTGGGGCGTGCAATCGACAGTCAATCTGAGGACATCGTCGAATTTTCGGTAATCCGAATTAGAAGCAACGACAGCCCAGGTTTTTTCATCAATGCTTTTGCGGCCATCCTTCCGCGTAGGAACACGGAGAGGAACCGGGCTCGCATTGCCATCGGAACTTTCGAAGACTTGGATGATTTGACGCGCGATCTGGCTGAAGATGAGATCGGAGGTGCTGTCCATGGGTTCAACCAGCAACGAAAGAATAATTCCGCGCTTGCTCTCGAAAGGGTTCCACTCGCACGACAGGCCATCGAGGTTGGGCGGACGCAACTCGTCATCGCCGCGCCCTACAGAGAATTCCCCGCTTTTCAGTTGTTGTTCCGCCCAGCGGACGCCACCCCCCGCGAACATGTAATATGTTGCGTCAGATGACACGGCGTATCTTGCTATACTGACATCCCGACCGTTCATTCGAATGTCGCGCAAAGGGATCACGCCTGCGCGCATCTCGAGATTGAAGCTCTGTTCAGAAAGTGCGACGACCTGCCTAAGTGCCCCAATTGCTTTGAGCTGATGGGCAATCGGCAGTGCGAAGGTCGCACCGTCGCCCCCAAAACTAAAGGGAAAGTCGAACGAGCCGATTGCGTTTCCGACTGACGCGATGATAGACGCCCCAAGAAAGTTGACGTCCTCGTATCGGCCCCGTCTGATTGCCTCTGTCGATCCAACGACGTCAGTCATTCCGATGATCCAATCGTCAGGGAGCGGTTCATAGTTGGATCGGTCAAGCACGCTAGCGAACTTACGATAGACCTGCGTATGAGAAGGCATTTCGCTCATGTGGAGCCCCGATTCCTGAACCACGTAGGAGCGCGCACGCTCAACTCGCTTATTCCGTGATAAGAACACCACGATGTATCGTGGGTATTTCGAGATTGGGCTGAATTGCAACGAATTGTTTCGATCAAAGCCGTGACACAGTTCGATACAAACGAAGCTCGAGGTCGACTAATTGGCGTTAAAAACGATCTGCGCCGCAAGCCCGCCACCAGGGCGGTTCTCGAGCAACAACGTAGCGTTCATTTCACTCGCTAGTTGCTGTGCAATGGCGAGGCCCAATCCGACTCCGGGAGTGTTGTCCCCAAGGCATTGGCGAAGTTTAACAAAAGGCTGTTTGACGGATTCTATCAACTCCGGAGCTATCCCCGGTCCACGGTCCATGACAGCGATCACAGTTTGTCCGTTCACCGTTTTGGAAACCCTTATCTCCGCCGCTCCCGCAAACTTCAAGGCGTTGTCGATGAAGTTTGATAGAATGCGGCGCAAAGCTGCGGGCTTTACTGTTCGCACCCCACTAATCTTCCCGTCTATGGTGACGTCCCGGCCGGTGTCCTGGTAATCGAACACGACGCTCTCGATGAACGAACGCAAATCGGTCGGCATGTCCTTCTCATGGCTGAGGTGCGAGTTGCGTGCATAAGCTATACCGTCCCTCACAAGTCGCTCGGCTTCTCGCAAGTCTCTGAGCAACTTCTCCTGCTCGGGAAACTGATCAGCCAACTCCACCCGCAGGCGCATCCTCGTGATCGGAGTCTGCATATCGTGAGAGAATGCCGTGAGAAGCCGAATCCTCTCTTCAACCTGCGAACTAACCCTTTCCGACATTGAGTTGAACGCCTTGGCCGCCATCAGCGCTTCGCGTGGACCATCCTCCGGCAGTCTTTCAACCTTGCCATGAATTCCCAGCCTGTTTGCCGCCGCTGCAATGTCGCTTAGCGGACGAAGCATCTGACGAACGAGATACCCAGTCGTCACCACAACAAATAAGGTGGATGCAGCAAAAGTCCCGAGTGTCCATTGAGGCGCTTGGAGATCTCCAAAGGCAATCAACGCAGCGTATGCCGCGAGCGGGCCCGTCAGCGGAAGGATCAAAAATCTGGATTTTAGAGACTTGGGCTGAAGCCATGACAAGGCTCCGAACCCACGTCGAAGGGCGCTTTGAAAAAACAGTTCGGATATTCGAGCTGCGCCGAAGGCCAGCCGCCTCTTGCTCAAGGGCGGGCGTGAGGAACGCCCCTCGTGCTCAGCATCCGCATCCTCGGGAAGCCAAAAATCGTCCTTGATAACCGACATTATCGCCTCCCCTCTCCCAAATTCCAACCTCGCGCGCCGCGCAACAACCCGCCCAGGTCGCGTAAAGGCTCTACTCCAACCCGCCGATTTGCGACGCCCCCAAGCAAGGGAGATGGTGTCAACTGCTCCAAAGATTCGGGCATGCCTGCATCTCCTCAGCTGGCCAGGCTTAGCCTAACCTCCTATCGACAAATCAGGTCCTCCGTATCGCTCCAGCCGTCGAGTACTGCGCCTTTGCTCCTGCATCCCTACTTCGCCGATTAACCCGGTCCAGGACTACATTGAAGCAACACACTCGAAGAGCTAACAACTGAGAGCCTTTGAACTTTCGGCAACCTTTTGAAAGGCTGCATCTGCAATAGAACAGCAGCTCGTTCCTTTAAAATTTCAGACCCCCAAAGTTGTCATTTCAAATGTAATCATCGGATGAGCACTCAAGTGAGCTTTGCTCGCTGACTATCCTCCACCACCATGATTGACCTGGTGGGTTGCACGGAAGGCGTCGGAAATCTGCGAGAAAATTGATGCGAGTGCTTTGTCTAAACCTGCGGAGGCCCCCATCTGTGCCCTGATGATTGCTCCCTCGATGACAATCATAATCTGCGAAGCTACAGCATCCAGGTTCGTTAGACCTGTTCTCGATGCGACGGTACGAATGTAATCTTCCAGATCTGCTTTATGCTGAGCAGGCTCCGAAAATTCTTCGCCAAACTCCGCGAAAGTGTTGATGAAAGCACAGCCTCGAAAATCACCGCTAGAGAACCAAACGAGAAGAGCGGAACCAAGCGCCTTCAATCCTTCATCTTGGAGCCGACGTTCGACCTCAGTAGTGAACATGTCCATCCAATAGGCGTGCCGCCGAACGAGGAAGGCCCGTATTAGGTCTGTCTTAGACGGAAAGTGTGCGTAGAAGGACATCTTTGCCACGCCGGCCTCGGAAATGATGAGGTCTATCCCCGTAGCGCGTACCCCATGATGATAGAAGAGCTTGGCCGCAGCTGCGAGAATGCGCTCGCGAGTGGGCGTCTGCGCCTTCGTCATGGTTCTGGCAGTCATTGTTAGCCTCCTATACATCGATACTAACACTATACAGATCGGTCTGTCTACGAATCGCATCTTTTCAGGCGACACACCTGAGTTGCTCTACGGCAATTTGTTTCGGCTTGTATCAGTCTATTGATCGTCAACACGAAACCCCCATCTCGTACGAAAATGTTTTCCTCAAACGAATGAGAGGTACGGGATGTCGAAGCAATCTGTAGCCGATGTGATTGTGAACACGCTGCAAGCGGCGGGGGTTAAGCGAATCTATGGCGTTACAGGTGACTCGCTGAACGGACTCAGCGACGCGCTCCGACGGAAGGGAACCATAGAGTGGGTCCACATGCGCAACGAGGAGGCGGCAGCGTTCGCCGCCGGAGCGGAAGCGCAGCTAACCGGAGAGCTTGCCGTTTGTGCTGGCAGTTGTGGTCCAGGGAATCTGCACCTCATCAACGGTCTGTTTGACTGCCATAGAAGTGCCGCTCCAGTGCTCGCGATCGCGGCCCACATCCCCAGCTCAGAAATCGGAACCGGCTACTTCCAAGAAACGCATCCCGAGAAGCTTTTCCTGGAATGCAGCCACTACACGGAACTCGTCTCAGCAGCGTCGGTCATGCCGAGGCTCCTCGATGTGGCGATCAGGCAGGCAGTTGGCAAGCGCGGCGTCGCGGTTCTGGTTATCCCCGGCGATGTCGCCATGCAACAGATCGAGACTCCTCCGGCTGACAGGTGGTTGGTTCCCGCGAGGCCGGTAGTTGTTCCTGACAAATTCGAGCTCGATCGGGCAGCCGCACTTATTAACGATTGGGGAAAAACGACGATCTTGGCGGGAGCGGGTTGCGCTGGAGCGCATCGCGAGATTGTCAGCCTTGCAGAAAAGCTGAAAGCTCCGGTCGTACACGCCCTCCGCGGGAAGGAACACCTAGAGTGGGACAACCCCTATGATGTCGGCATGACCGGCCTAATCGGCTTCTCGTCCGGATATTTCGCCATGAAGGAATGCGATACTCTGCTCATGATCGGAACGGATTTTCCTTACCGCCAGTTTTACCCGGAAAGCGCCCGGATAATCCAGATCGACATAGATCCGACGCGCCTCGGTAGGCGAACTCCGATTTCGCTAGGTCTTGTTGGAGACGTCAAGTCCACCATAGACGCATTGCTCCCGCGAATAGACCCAAAGCACGACCGAGAACATCTCAATCGCTGCCAAGGGCACTATGCCCAGGCTCGAAAATCATTGGATGACCTGGCGCAGATTGAGAGGCCCGGCACCGCAATCCACCCGCAATACTTGGCTAAGGTCATCAGTGAATCCGCAGACGAAGATGCCGTGTTTACATGCGATGTGGGGACGCCAACTGTTTGGGCCGCCAGATATCTAAAAATGAACGGCCGCAGGAGACTGTTGGGCTCGTTTGTGCACGGATCAATGGCCAATGCCATGGTCCAAGCAATCGGAGCGAAGGCAGCGTTCCCGCAGCGACAAGCGATTGCGCTGTGCGGCGACGGCGGATTCGCGATGCTCATGGGCGACTTTTTGACGCTCGCGCAAGAAAACCTCCCAGTGAAGGTCGTAATATTCAACAACGGCGTACTTGGCTTCGTCGACCTGGAGATGAAGGCGGCGGGCTTGGTGGAGAGCAACACAGATTTGAAGAACCCCAACTTTGCCGAAATAGCGTCCGCCGCTGGCGTACTGGGTATTCGGGTGGAGGACGGTAGAGAATTGCAGTCCGCCATAAGGAAAGCGTTGGATCACGACGGTCCGGCGCTTGTGGATGTGGTTACCAATCATGACGAGTTGATCATGCCACCTAAACTAAACGCAGACCAGATTGCAGGCTTTAGTTTGTGGATGGCCAAGGCCGTCTTGAATGGCCGTGGGAACGAAGTCGTCGATTTGGCAAAGTCCAACATCTTGCGCTAACGCAGACAGGATAGTTCGGTGGGCGAAGACGTTATCCGCCCACCTCTCAAGTCAGTTGATTGACTTGTCAACAAGTCGGTTTTTCGCGATCCACGGCATCATGGCCCGGAGACGCGCGCCAACCTCTTCGACCTGGTGGCTGTCGTTCAATCGACGGATGCCTTTGAAGCGAGACCCGCCAGCCTTGTATTCCTGCATCCACTCCGAGGTGAACTTTCCGGTCTGGATATCTTCAAGGACACGCTTCATCTCTGCCTTGGTGTCGGCAGTGATAATTCGAGGGCCGGAGGCATACTCACCCCATTCTGCCGTGTTGGAAATGGAGTAGTTCATGTTAGCGATGCCGCCCTCGTGGATGAGGTCCACGATCAGCTTCATTTCGTGAACACACTCGAAGTACGCCATCTCGGGTGCGTAGCCTGCCTCGACAAGTGTCTCGAATCCCGCCCTCATCAACTCGACAAGCCCTCCAGCGAGAACCACCTGCTCGCCGAACAGGTCGGTCTCACATTCCTCGCGGAAATTGGTCTCAATCACGCCGGCTCTTCCGCCTCCGATGCCGCATGCATAGGAAAGCGCTACTTCCAACGCGTTGCCTGAAGCATTCTGGTGGACAGCTACGAGGCACGGCACTCCACCACCCTTCTGGTATTCACTACGGACAGTGTGGCCCGGTCCCTTAGGAGCGATCATTACCACATCCAGAGACCCCTTCGGCTCGATAAGGCCAAAATGTACGTTGAGGCCGTGGGCAAATGCGATCGCCGAGCCATCGCGAAGATTGTTGGCAATCTCGTTTTTGTAGATATCCGCCTGGAGCTCATCAGGTGTCGCCATCATCAAGAGGTCACCCCACTTGGCGGCTTCACTTACTGTCATCACCTTGAAGCCGTCCGCCTCTGCCTTCTTCTTCGTCGACGAATCCGGCTTGAGCGCGATCACGATGTTGGCTGTTCCGCTATCTTTGAGATTAAGAGCGTGTGCACGACCCTGAGAGCCGTATCCCACAATGACAACGTTCTTGGATTTGATGAGATTGAGATCAGCATCCCGATCGTAATAAACTCGCATTGGAGTTCCTTCCCATTTGCTAGCTATTCTGCTGCGGAGGGTCGACTTCCAACCAACCGCGAGAGACCTTTTTTCACAGGGAAGTTTTGGGGAGGTTTCAGAAATCGGGAGATGTCTTCCGTCGAACTACATCGGAAATTGGTTCGTTATCGATGTAACCGTTTCTGCGGCGTTGGCTGTATTTTGTCCATTGCGCCGGAGCCAGCTTTCGCCAGAGTGAGCGTGGCACTCAGCGCTCCTAACCGTTGTGTGCCGTTCCCCTCGAAGAACGGGAGTTTCGTTCTTCCATCTACGGACCATTCGTTCCAGCGAACGAATGGTCCCTTTTTGTTCGGACGCACCCCACCTGTTGACGCGCTGACGAGTGGCGTCATTGCGGCTTTCCAAACCGGACTAACACGACTAGCCGGCGTCGGCTCCCTGTCCGCCGCGACTGTCGTCATTACCATAGCTGGCTTGAGGTTGATCAGAGGTAGCGCTTGCACCCGCTCTGTCGGATAACTCACGCTTGAGGCTATCGGCGATATCCTTTTCGATCGCGGCCCGATCATCACTCGACATACCTCGCAGCGACTCTTCAGTCAGTCCGTGAGCGGCCAAACATCTGGCGCGCATGCTCGCGATCTTCGAAAGTTCCGCGAACAGCGAACTGTGCCAGGATTTAGCGGAGACCTCGGCGTCAGTCTCATCATCTATGGTCGCCTCAATCCCGATCTGCGACGCCACGAGGTCATCAGGCATCGATGCACTGTCCTTGCGTTTCAATACACCCGCGAAGCTGTTTCCCAGCGAGACATTGCTTTGTTCGTTAAACTGCGTTGAGCGATTGACAGCGTGAGAACTCAGATATCCACGTTCGATCTGCATTCGATCACCTCCTGGTTGCCCGGGCATGAGTGATCGTCCATCCATGCGCCAAGCTTACGCGCTTAGGTTGCTACAATATGATACAAAAATCCCGAATGCCCGTTATTGACAGATCAGTCTATAACCCTTAGCTTTCTCTCATGGCTAGACCAAGAGAATTCAACCGAGACGAAGCTTTACAAAAAGCAATGGCCGTGTTTTGGGCGAAGGGTTTCGCTGCGACATCGACCGACGACTTGTTGGAAGCAATGAAAATAGGTCGACAAAGCCTATACAATGCCTTCGGGGATAAACGACAACTGTACATCGAGGCGCTCACCACATACCAGCGCAATGTCACCGCAGAACATCTCAAGCGTCTTAACGATGCGCAATCGCCACTACAGGGCATTGAAAACCTGCTGACGGGCCTGGTTGCCGAAGATGAGCGGGTCCGGAACCTCGGATGCATGGGCCTTGGATCTGTAGGAGAGTTTGGCGTGATGGATGAAGAACTAGTAGCGCTTCGTTCGAGAGTGAGCCAAGCAATCGGTAGAAGAGTGACCGAGCGAATAATCGAAGGTCAGGCACTCGGCGAAATCAGTCGTAGCTTAGACCCCAATGAGTCGTCAGCCTTCGTTCAAGTGACAATGAGCGGACTTCAGCTCGCAGCGCGGGGTGGCGGAGGGCTAGACGATTTACGGTCGACAGCCCGTTTCGCAACTGAGCGGCTACGAGCCGACTAGAACTTGGAATGCCAAGTGGCCTTCCTTTCGGCCAGTTATGGACTAATCTGTCAACAATGGAGAATTTGACAATGACTGAAGTAAGTACAACTCAGAAGACAGCACTTGTATTTGGTGGTGCACGTGGTATCGGCGCTGCTGCCGTCAAGCGATTAGCCGCAGATGGGTTTGCTGTCGCATTCACCTACGTTTCTCGTCCTGACAAGGCGAATGAGCTTGCATCTGAGATCGAAGCTGCCGGCGGCAAAGCTCTCGCCATTCAGGCAGACAGCGCGCATGCTGACGCGATCCGCAGCGCAGTCGGCTCCGCGGTGAGCAAGTTTGGCAAGCTTGATACCGTCGTAGTCAACGCTGGTATCTTCAAGATGGCATCTGTTGAAGAGGTCAGCGTTGAGGACCTGGACCTGATGCTGAATATCAACGTGCGTGCAGTATTCCTGTCGGTTCAGGCCGCGGTAGCACAAATGAAAGATGGCGGCCACGTTATTACGATTGGCTCCAATGTGGCCATTCGCACCGCGGGTCCCGGTGCTAGCGTCTATCAGTTCACCAAGGCCGCCGTTGCATCGATGGTCACGGGCCTCGCGAAGGATCTCGCTCCGCGCAAGATCACCGTCAACAACGTACAGCCGGGTCCCACCAACACGGACATCAACGCCGGCGCTATCGAAATGCTTTCGGACATGAGCCCGATGAAGCGGGTTGCCGATCCCAAGGAAATTGCAGGCCTGATCTCGTATCTCGCCAGCGATGAGTCTTCGTACATGACAGGCGCTAGCCTTACGATCGACGGCGGCTTCGCTCTGTAATCCAGCACACGATGGCGCGGCGCAACTAGGCGCGCCATCGTTTCTTGTTTGTCGTACTCACTATTCGCTTACTGAAAGCCCGCAGCGCGCGCTAATGCTACGGCTCATCGCTCAACATAAACGCACTAGACCCACATAGAACGCGCGCCGAACGGCGTAGACGTTCCAAAGTTTTTCGTTCCGATCTTTGATGGCTGTTCGGAACTGACGTCCTTTTGCTTCTGTTGTGCTTCCGCCATGGCCTGCCGCTTGGCTTCCAGGGCCACCATCGTCTTGAGCATTTCGTCCAGCTCCGCTTTCAACTGCATCCGGTATTGGCCGCTGGTAGCTTTCTCGATCTGCTTCTTTTTTTCGGCGATATCGGTTTTCAAACTCGCAATGTCGGACTGCACACTAGCAAGATTGTCGCGACCGCCAACCGCCGGCGGACCAGAGAACCCAGAAATCATAGATCATCCCTCTTCTTTCCCGATCCCAGTAAGCGCAAAACTTGGTTAAAAAAGCTTCTACCGATGCGCCTATATACATGTGCTGCTTGTAATAGCTCGTTGTGTCGACACGGTTACCGGCGCGACAAGGAACCTTACAAATGCGAGGTTACGATGTTATCGGAGGGTGCTAGAAGCTCTCGTACTGCGCTCAATGACAGGGAGGTCAAATGCAGAGGATAACGCTAGGAAAGTCGGAGGTCCAAGTGTCACGCATTATCTTGGGGATGATGCGGATATCGCAGATGGATCAACCGTCCATTCGAGAACTATTTGAATCCGCGAGAGCATCTGGAATTGACCATTTCGATCATGCGGATATATACGGTGGATCGCCGCACCGATGCGAGACCCTGTTTGGCGACGCGGTCCAATTGACCGCGCAAGATCGCAGTGAAGTTGTTTTGCAAAGCAAAGTCGGTATCAGGCGCGGTTTTTTCGATTTCTCCAAGGATCACATCTTGGATTCGGTAAACGGCTCGCTGAGAGCGCTGAAGACTGAATACCTCGACGTTCTACTGCTGCATAGACCGGACGCATTGGTCGAACCCGAGGAAGTCGCGGCAGCGTTCGATCAACTTGCTGCAGACGGCAAAGTGAGGAACTTCGGTGTTTCCAATCACACCCCTGGTCAGATTGAGTTACTGAAGACAGCTGTCGACCAACCCCTCGTCGCCAATCAGATTCAGCTTAGTGTCGCCCATGCACCATCTATCGCTTCAGGCCTCTCTGCGAACATGGCTACCCTTGAGCAATCGGTCGACCGAGATGGTGAGGTTATCACCTATAGCCGGCTTAAATCCGTCACCCTTCAAGCGTGGTCTCCGTTCCAGGGTGCACTAACCGGTAAGATTTTTCTCGGCGATCTACAAAGCTACGGCGCACTGAACACTGCATTGGATGAAATCGCTTCCGATTATGGCGTGACACCGTCAGCTATCGCGGTTGCGTGGATCACAAGGCATCCAGCCAATATGCAAGTTGTACTCGGCACGACCAATCCTGTTCGCTTGGCAGACGGGGTCGCTGGCGCGGACATCAGGTTGACCCGGCAGCAATGGTACAAGCTCTTCAAGGCCGGCGGCCACGTTCTTCCTTGAGCGAGAAAATGGGCTCGACCTGAACAGTCAGACCCTTCGGGGATCAAACTGGAACGGGCTTCGAAGATGTTTCAATGCGTCAGCATCGATTTGCGTGACTACGTGCGTCCACGCCCGGATGTCGATTGGCCTTGTCGTCGACGAAGATTGCCCAGGGACGATCTCAAGCAGCCGCGATTTGCCGACACAGACCAGTTTGTCAATGTCGATACAGTACGCAAACTTGTACAATGAGGCGTTCTCGCGCCGCCTCATTGTACTGCAGGTCATTCGGCTCAGTTCGAAAAGTTTCCAATATTCAGAAGCTTGCATCCAAAGAGTCCCAAACCACAGAGCTACAATACTTTACACTTACAGCTCTTTAAGTATATGTATTTGCTGCCTTATCATGCAGCTGCCGCGCAGTCTGTGGCGGTCGGCCATTTGGCCGTTTTTACTCGCTAACGGATGGCAACTATGAGCAAACTCACCACCTCCTTCGGTGCACCTGTCCCCGACGATAACAACACGATTACCGCAGGCCAGCGGGGTCCTGCGCTGTTGCAAGATGTTTGGTTTCTGGAAAAGCTCGCCCACTTCGACCGTGAAGTCATTCCGGAACGCCGCATGCACGCCAAGGGCGCTGGCGCGTTTGGTTCATTCACAGTCACGCATGACATCACGCCATATACGCGTGCCAAGATATTCTCAGAGGTCGGCAAAAAGACGGAGATGATGGTCCGCTTTTCGACAGTTGCAGGCGAACGCGGTGCGGCCGATGCCGAGCGTGACATCCGTGGCTTCGCAATGAAGTTTTATACCGAGGAGGGAAACTGGGATCTTGTCGGCAACAACACGCCCATCTTTTTCATCCGCGACCCTCTAAAATTTCCCGATCTGAACCACGCCGTAAAACGCGATCCACGCACCGGCATGAGAAGCGCTGAGAACAATTGGGACTATTGGACTAACCTCCCGGAGGCGCTTCACCAGATCACGATCGTGATGAGTGATCGCGGCATTCCCAAAAGCTGGCGTCATATGCATGGCTTCGGTAGCCACACTTACAGCTTCATCAACGCACAGAATGAACGCCACTGGGTGAAGTTCCACTTTCGGACGCAGCAGGGCATCGAAAACCTCACCGACCAGGAGGCAACCGATCTCATCGGTCGCGACCGAGAGAGCAGCCAACGCGATCTCTTCGACAACATCGAGGCGGGAAACTTCCCGCGCTGGACGCTTTTCGTGCAGATCATGACCGAAGACGAGGCTAACTCGTACCGCCTGAACCCGTTCGACATCACGAAGGTCTGGCCAAAAAAAGACTTCCCCCTCATTGAAGTTGGCGTAATGGAGCTGAACCGCAATCCGGAAAACTTCTTTGCGGAGATCGAGCAGGCGGCGTTCGCTCCAAGCTCGATCGTTCCTGGGATCGGCTTTTCGCCCGACCGGCTGCTTCAAGGCAGACTTTTTTCATACGGCGACACTCAGCGTCACCGTCTCGGCGTAAACTACTCGCAGATCCCCGTGAATGCTCCAAAGTGCCCGTTTCATAGCTATCACCGCGATGGCGGGATGAGGATCGACGGCAATGGCGGACGTACTTTGTCCTATGAGCCCAACAGCTATGGCGAATGGTCTGCTCAACCAGATTTCTCGGAACCCCCGCTCAAAGTCGACGGAGCTGCTGCGCGTTGGGACCACAGAGTCGACGACGATTACTTCTCGCAACCTGGCGATCTGTTTCGACTGATGACCGAAGCCCAACAGCTGGTTTTGTTCGAAAACACCGCCCGCGCGATTTACGGTGCGTCCGACAGGACAATTCAACGGCATATCGACAATTGCACAAAAGCCGACCCGGCATACGGCGCAGGGATTGCACAAGCGGTCGAACGCATTCACAGGGCAAAAGGCGCGCCTAATCCGGTCACGGATGCGGCCGAGTAACCTACCCCTGCAAAAGAGCCTGCGCCGACAATTTGGCGCAGGCTCAGCTCAAGCATTTCAGAATCTGATTATTTGCCGAGCCAACGGTATTCGGCGATGGAGGCACGACCCGTCTTTTTGTCGTAGAGACATATAACGCTGCTAATCGTCTTCGCCTTACCACGGCCAACAGAGCCGCGTAGTAGCACCGCGATCTTTCCCGTTGCGTCGTCAAAGACGACCGGGGCGGAAGCTTCGGGTGTGTCGAACCCGGATTGGCCAATGCAGGTTCCATTCACTTTTGCAAATAGCGCGTTCCACGCGCCATCGCTCGAGGCCGATGCGTAGTGGCTCATCGTCGTGGCCAGAGTGATCGCCAAGATTGTTTGCTTTCTCATTTCGATTTCCTTGGGCGTCCCTAATTCGAGGTGTGTCGTCGGGCGGGATCGTTGTCACGACGACTGGACCCGCCGTAAACACGGCGGATGTGCGAAAAATCTGCAATGGAGGTCGCGTGCAAATGATTGCGCCCTCCTCCCGAGTGGTGGCTTTATAGCCAAGAAGTGGCTTACTCGCGGCAAACGGCCAGCGTTTCGGGGGTGATTGATTTGCGGGAGACATAACATCTCTGCAGGGAAGAATAAGTCGGCAGCTCATCAC
The DNA here is from genome assembly GCF_000377565.1 of Rhizobium sp. 2MFCol3.1. Classification (GTDB taxonomy): domain Bacteria; phylum Pseudomonadota; class Alphaproteobacteria; order Rhizobiales; family Rhizobiaceae; genus Rhizobium. Next base: position 16,751 of record NZ_KB898353.1, read on the forward strand.
CAATCCGAGCTGTAAATCGTTCTCGATTAGCACACGGCAGACACAGAGTCGGAAGGCGGTGCGCGACCACTCCTAACGCACAAACCTCGAAGATATCGCCATTTCACGCTGAATCTGCGGGCCCTTGACAAACTGCTCTCCACTTTCACAAAGCCCGACGTTCATTGCCACGGTGGGAACTGGGGCCGCCCAAATGCTACCGCTGAGGCGCTTACAGGCCCAGGGCTTTCCGCAGAAATCGGGTTACATCTGAAATGCAGCGGGTTGCGAAAGCAACATCGTCATCCGTTACATCTGAAGTCACCTTCTGGATCGCCAAACACTCTGGTCACATCGCTTTGCAAATATCGTCCTAGCAAATCGAAACAAGCAGCTGGGCCGGGTGAAATGGTGAAGATCGAGTTTTTGACGCGCCCGTTTTTCGTGGGGGACATCAATGAGAAATTGCACGGCATTTCAATTCTCGAATTCATCGTATCGGATACGAAGTACGCACGGCATCGCGGGCTGCCTGTTGATGTAGTGCGTGGAGTTGAGTGCGCTAGTGAATTTGCGCATTGCGCCAAGGTCGAGATTTATACTCGCGCCTCGGCTGCAAGCTCTGTAATTGCGGCTCTCAGCACGAACATAGGTCACCGCTCGATCGCAGAGACGATGATTGTCTCCGCGATCGACGCCACCTTCGAAATCGGCTTGGCCTCAGATGGAGATCATACCGAGGTCGCGGCATGAGCGTTTTTCTCCACCTTGCTTACGTGCATAATCGCCCATCAGCCAAAAGTGAAAGCGTATGCCTGCACGCCTGTGTCGAGGAACTTGATCTCAAACGTTCTCGGCGCAACATCACCCGTCTGTCTCACGAGCTGATACAACTTCGTCTCAGTTACAACTCCATTGCCTTCAGCATCGATGTCAGTACCGTGATCAGCCCCAGGAGGCTGGCCATCGACCGTGACCCGAAATCGGACTGGCTTACCATCTGCACCAGGCCCTAACACGAGATGCAGATCCCGGGCACTGAACCGGTAGGTGATGCCACCGTTCAGCTCGTCCAGGCTCGCGGCCTCGCCCCCAACAGTCCAAGCGCCCGAAAGCCCCCACTCGTTAAGCCCGGGATTGCCTGGCGAGTAGTCATGTCTCTCGTCCGCTTGCAGACCGCCGGGCGACACGAAGTTGGATGCCTGGCTGTAACCGACATATGTTTCGCCTGAACGCAAGGTCGCCAAGTTGGCACTGACTTCGGCTCCGCTCGCGCTGGGCTTGGACGATACGTTCGACACGTCGGCCCGGCCCGCCTCTCGTAGAAGATCCTGAATGGCCTTTTCGGTCTGACGGTAGCTTCCCTCGCCAAAGTGGCTGTATCGGATCTGGCCAGCGGCATCGATCAAGTAGTGGGCAGGCCAGTAGTTGTTGTTGAACGATCGCCAGATAGAAAAATTGTTGTCGATTGCGACAGGATACTCGATCTGGAAATCGGCTACAGCCTTGCGAACGTTGTCGACATTCCTCTCAAAAGCGAATTCGGGTGCATGGACGCCGACTACAACCAGGCCCTGCTCTTTGTATTTCTCAGCCCACGCACGGACATATGGTATGGTCCGGATGCAATTGATGCATGAGTACGTCCAGAAGTCGACAAGAACAACCTTGCCCCGAAGATCCGCCGCGTTGAGTGGCGGGGAGTTCAGCCACTGGACGGCACCGTCAAGAGAGGGTGCGCGTCCCTCATTTGGCAGATCGCTCCTGAAGGGCACAGCCTTATTTGCAACAACCGACGCCGCTTCGTCGTCTGGGGCCCGCTCAGACTGCGTGGGCGTGCCGTGGATCGTATTCAAGAGTGCCTGTTCAATGACGCCGGTGCTGGCGTAGGAGAACCGCGCCAGGATGCTCGTATCCAAGCCAAATCCGATTGTGACGACGCCAGCCAGAACAGCTACGCCCAGGGCCTGCCGTATCCGTTCGCTCACCCCCAGCGACCCCTTCATGGCTCGGAATACCTTGCCGCTGACCAGAAGAGCTACCGCCAAAGAAGAGGCAGCACCTGCTGCATAGGTTAAGAGGAGCAAGGTCGTTTGGACATTGGCCCCCTTTAAGGCAGCGCCGGTCAGAACGAGACCAAGGATCGGTCCCGCGCACGGAGCCCACAGCAATCCCGTCGCGAGCCCAAGAACAAGGGAACTCCATGCCGTAGCTGGGGCAGTGCCCGTGGTGTTCAGCAGCTTGTTACCGAAATCAACGGCCGGCTTCGTAAGGCCATTGGCGACCCGTGTCGAAAGCAAACTTACGCCCAGAAGCGCGAGGATAACTAGCGCTGCAAATCTTCCATATTCGTTCGCCTGGATTGCCCAGCTTCCGCCTACGGCCGCAAGCGATGCAACGACCCCGAACATCAGCACCATTCCCAGAAGCATAGGAAGCGTGCTTCGGACGAACGGCTGCCCTGCCCGGGAGAAGACAAACGGGAGTATGGGAAGGATGCATGGGCTGAAGATTGTCAGCACACCCCCGAGATAAGCAATGATGAGAAGTGTCATAGTCGTTTCCCTTGCGCAGTTGATCTGATGCCCGTGAGCAACAATTCATGCTAAATGGGGGTGACGACGTATCCGGGATGTGTCGGGTTCAGCTGCAAACTGTACCGCAACGTAGCTACCACAGCGCACAGAACAGACAGATACAAAAATGCGAGCCTGCGATGCTTCTAGACATTTGTATCAAACTGTATCTGGACGCCGGAATGTTACAAACGCATTCATTTTGCGTCGCGCGCGACACATCTGAGATACATCGCCGTCATCTAATAACAAATCCGTGAAGAGGTATGCAGCGTGATCGGCTTACGTCGTTGGCGCTCGTTGCGTTTGCGGATTGGCAGGCTTGAGCATGGAAACTTCAGGATCATCAGCAAAGGTTACGGGATAGGGCCATGGAGCATGTCGATCACATACTCATCGTCGACGACGACAATGAGATCCGGGAATTGGTCTCGGGCTATCTAAAGAAAAACGGCCTCCGCGCTACAGTCGCTGGTGATGGTCGCCAGATGCGCACCTTTCTAGAATCGAACGTCGTCGACTTGATCGTGTTGGACGTCATGATGCCTGGCGACGATGGATTGATACTTTGCCGCGAACTGCGATCGGGCAAACACAAAGCTACCCCTATCCTGATGTTGACCGCCCGCAGCGACGAGATGGACCGTGTTCTCGGATTGGAAATGGGCGCGGACGACTACCTCGCCAAACCATTCGCAGCTCGCGAGCTTCTCGCCCGCATCAAGTCCGTCCTGAGACGAACGCGGATGCTACCGCCGAATTTTCAGGTCTCGGAGCTAGGCCAGATATTGAGGTTTGGAGAATGGCGGCTCGATACGGTTGCTCGCAATCTGCTCGATGAGAGCGGTACGGCCATCGTGCTCAGCGGAGCGGAGTTCCGTCTGCTTAGGGTCTTCATCGACCATCCTCAGCGGGTGCTGAACCGCGACCAACTGTTGAACCTCACACAGGGCCGTGACGCGGAGATCTTCGATCGGTCAATCGACCTTCTGGTGAGCCGCCTTCGACAAAGGCTCGGTGACGATGCGCGCGAACCCATTTACATAAAGACGGTGCGCAGTGAAGGCTATGTCTTCTCGGTGCCAGTCGAGTCGGGATTACCGGAATGACCGCACTCACCGGCTCACCGCTGCGGATGCTGTTGCCGAGCAGCTTGCGGTCGAGAATGTTTCTCATTCTGCTGCTGGGCTTGGCGGTTGCCTACGGCATGTCATTCAGTGTGCTTTATGTCGAACGATATATGTCCGCAAAGGCAGTCATGCTCGGCACTCTTGAAACCGATGTCGCCACATCTATAGCGGTTCTCGACCGTCTCCCTGCAGACAAACGCGCCGACCTCACTGACCCGCTCAGCCGGGGGAACTATCGGTTTGTACTTGGCTCCGGTCAGCCGGGAGTTCCAGACAAAAGCGTCAAGGGTGCTGAGATTGCGGACACAATAGGGGCCGCAATAGATCACAGGTTTCCAATACGGATGGAATCCATCCCCGGTGGCGTTGAGAGACTACAGGCTCATCTGGAATTGTCAGACGGCACTCCTCTGACAATAGACATAACGCCCCGCGCGATCATGCCTCTGGCGGCTTGGTTGCCTTGGGTGTTTTCCTTGCAGATGGTCTTCATCGCAATACTGGCGTGGCTTGCGGTTCGGCAAGCCTCCCGTCCGCTAGCCGATCTGGCCGCAGCGGCGGACGCCTTGGACCCCATGAAACGCGGGCCGGCCTTGAGCGACCGGGGACCAACCGAGGTGGCGCATGCTGCGAAGGCATTCAATGCAATGCGCGAGCGAATTGCCCATTATCTCGAGGAGCGAGTTCAGATACTCGCAGCAATATCACATGACCTCCAGACGCCTATTACTCGCATGCGACTAAGAGCAGACCTCTCCGACGACAGTCCCGAAAAGGCGAAACTGTTAAACGATCTGGCAGAGCTGGAGCAGCTCGTTCAAGACGGGATCGCATACTCCAGGAGTTCGCACGGGAACGGTGAGAAGGCCACAAGGATAGACATTGCCTCGTTTATCGAGAGTATTTGTTACGATTACCAGGACACGGGCAAAGCGGTCACGTTCACCGATCTGGCCAGCGGTACGACGATCACAAAACCTCACGCGCTTCGACGCATTCTTACGAACTTCATCGACAATGCCTTGAAGTTCGGCGGCAGTGCGGAAGTTGGAGCAGTCCGGGACCAAAGCAATGGGATTGTCATCTCGATAGGCGACCGCGGTCCGGGCATCCCAGAGGACCAGATCGAGGCCGTCCTTCAGCCATTCTTCAGGCTCGAGCAATCGCGCAACAGAGATACCGGCGGGTCAGGGCTCGGGCTTGCAATCGCTCAGCAACTTGCTACCGCGCTCGGTGGAACGATGCGCCTGGCAAACCGTCAGGGTGGCGGTCTCGTAGCGGAAGTGCACCTGCCAGCCCGATAGCTTTAGAGACCTCGGCCGCAGCGTCTCGGGCGCTTCGCTACTGTTCGTTACAAAATAGCATGTTTCCGGAAACATGCCTGATACGTCGGTCACTCAATACTCTCTCGTCAACAACGCCGCACAACTGCGGCTCGAATGAGGAGTTCGCAATGACTAAGATCGACAAGGTACTTTACACTGGACGGACGCATACGACCGGTGGCCGTGAAGGCGCGGCGCTCAGCGACGATCGCGCCCTGGACATTAAGCTTTCGCCTCCGGGAAGCGGTCGCGCCGGCACCAATCCGGAGCAACTCTTCGCCGCCGGCTGGTCCGCTTGCTTCATCGGCGCTCTCGGCATTGCAGCTGGGAAGCGTAAAGTTGCTCTCCCGGCTGGCACTGCAGTCGATGCGGAGGTCGATCTCGGTCAGAGCGACGGCGGATACGCTCTCCAGGCACGGCTGCGAGTGAGCCTGCCCGACGTTGAACCCGAACTCGCACGCGTTCTCGTCGAGGAAGCGCATCAGACCTGCCCCTACTCGAAGGCGACGCGCGGAAACATCAACGTCGAACTGAACCTGGCCTGAGCTAGCCGTGTATCGTTCAAACTAGAAGCGGACGGGCATCTGGCCCGTCCCAAGGAGTGAATCATGAAAATCGCAATCATCTGTCTGCTTGCCATTACCGTTCTCGCCGCGCCATGTATCTACGACATCACCTCGAACGAGCCCTCCCCTCTGAATGGCCTCGTGGCAGCGGTTCAGCCGGGCAAACAAGCAATCAATAGCTACACTGCCGCAAGCGAACTGTTGTTCTAGCGCGAGGCCCCCCAGATGAAGCTGTATCTCAACGAGGTATCATCGGCCGCGTCACGTGTCCGGATCGCTTTGGCACTCAAGGGCCTCTCTGTCGAAACTCAACAGATCGGCATTCTCGGGCTCGAGGCTGAAAGTCGAAAGAGCGACTATCGGCGCATCAACCCGCTAGGACTAGTGCCAGCACTAGAGACTGACGACGGCCTGTTGATCACTCAGTCCCTCGCTATCATCGAATACCTCGATGAGTTGAGACCCGATCCGGCTCTGCTGCCAACCGCACCGGTTGAGCGCGCGCTGGCTCGTTCTATCGCTCTGTCCATCGCATCTGAGATACACGCGCTCCTTACGCCGCGCGTGGCCTTGCATTTAACCGACGCGTTCAACGCCGATTCTCAATCGACAACGGCTTGGAACCGACATTGGGTTGGGATAGGTCTCGACGCGGTGGAGCAACTGCTACACCAGAACCGAAGAAGCGTCTTCGCGATCAACAGCATTCCGACTGTCGCGGACATCTTTCTATATCCGCAAGCGATAGGGGCGAAGCGTCTCGGGTTCGATCTAGGACGGTGGCCGAACATCGCGGATGTGTTTAGCCGGCTGGAGACCCTGCCTGCGTTCGCTGAAAACGCTCCTGCTCCGCGCAAGTAGCAGTATTATCGCGATCCCATAACGACCCCTCTTACGGGAAGGGGTATTCAATTAAGCCGCGTGCTGCCACAACAGCACGCGGCTAACCCTACATGTGATGCTGTTAATTAGCTCAGTCCGCACTCCGGTCCCGCGGAGCCTCAGCGGACATAAAGGGGCATGCCGGCAGCACGTCCACTGCCTTCTCCGCCGCAGATACCTCATCCAGAATTCTGAGCGCGTGTTTGTGAAACATCTCCCCAGCCTCAGTCAGACGAAGTTGCCGGGTAGACCGCTCGATCAAAACCCTCCCGATGGTGGCCTCCAATCGCGTCAACGCGCGACTTACTGAGGACTTCGGCATATTGAGCGACCGAGCGGCGCTCGAAATGCTCTTCAGATCTGCGATGAGGGCAAACGCTGCCAAGTCGACAAGGTGAAACATGTGGCTATCGTCCCATCTTTGGTGGGCGAAGTCCACCTTCAAGCGCCCGAACTTTACCTAAACTCCCGCCGAAGCCTGGCGACCTCACGCAACAAAAGGGAGGCACAACGGAGTGCCGTCAATCGGATGTTCAATGACCATTGCTTCAATGCCGAATATCGCTTTGATCAGCCGAGGGGTGAAAACCTCTGCAGGCTTACCGTGTGCAAGAATTTTGCCTCCGCTTACAGCGACGACGTTATCCGCATATTTTGCAGCATGGTTGAGATCGTGGACGACCATCACTACTGTTCGGCCATGGTCGCGATTGAGGCGCTTTAGTAGCTCGAGCACTTCAAACTGATGGGCGATGTCCAGATAGGTCGTCGGCTCGTCGAGAAGAAGGATGGGCGTTTCCTGAGCTAACGCCATGGCAATCCACGCCCTCTGCCGTTGACCGCCGGAAAGCTGGTCCAGTTGCCGCTCCGCCAGGGCGGTCAGACCAGTCGCATCGAGAGAATTTGCGACAACGTCTTCGTCCCGCGAGCTCGGCCGGGACAGAATGCCTCGATGCGGATGCCGGCCAAAGCGGCAAAGCTGACGCACCGTAAGACCTTCCGGTGAGACCGGGCTCTGCGGAAGGAGCGCCAACGCTCGAGCGACGTCGCGACCCGCCAATGCTGCGATTGCCTTTCCGTCGAGGCAGACCGTGCCCGAAAGTGGAGGACTTACACGTCCCAGCGTGCGGAGAAGCGTCGATTTTCCGCTACCGTTCGCGCCGACCAACGCGGTGATGCGGCCATCGGGAATGACGATATCGATGTCTTCGAGGACAACATTCGAAGCATAGCCAAGCTTGAGATTGTGACCAGACAGTCTCGGTTCGTTATCGTGGGTCAATCTGATTTGGCCTCTCGGAAAAGCAAAAAGATCAAATAGGGTCCACCGATGACCGCGGCAACGATCCCGGCAGGTATCTCGTTGGGTAGTGCAACGATTCTGCCAAGCAGGTCCGCAGTCGTCAGGATCAGTGCTCCCAACAGCGCGCTAGTTGTAACCAAGGCCGCCGGTCGAGAGCCTACAAGCAAGCGCGCCGCATGCGGAGCGAGTAGTCCGAGAAACCCGATGCTGCCCACGCTCGCCACGCTGCCCGCGCACAATAGCACCGACACGACGACAAGCCCCCCTCGCAGCAATGTCGGCGACAACCCGATGCTGATCAGCGTTTCATTGGAAAAACCTCCTGCATCGAGGTGTTTAGTGCCAACGAATATGAGCGGCAGACAAGCAATAACCCAGCACGACAGCGCAATCACGTCGGACGATGTGCTGCCATAAACACTGCCTGCGAGCCACACCATTGATTGGTCCGCTCGGCTGGGAAACAGGACCATTACGTACTGAACCAAGGCATGTGCAAAAAGGCCCAGCGCAACTCCTGCCAACGCAAATCCGGCTATTCCTCCGGCCAGGAGGCGGCCGATCGCAAAAAGCATCAAGCAACCAGACAACGAACCGACGATGACCCCGATCGGAATAGCCCATACGGCCCAACTAGGTGGCGTCGAGACACTCACCAAGAACGCACCTAAGCCCGCCCATTTCGTAACTCCGACGACATCTGGGGATGCGAGTGGGTTTCTTAGCGCTCCCTGAAGAAACACGCCGGCCACTGCGAGCGACCCGCCAGCCAACATCGCCACCACAACCCGAGGTCCCCTATACTGCATGACAATAAATTCGTTCTTTCCCCCACCTAATGCGTTGAACACATCGGCGACACTGAGCGTGACAGCGCCAACTGTCATCGACAGAACGGCCACGGCAAGGGTAAGTCCAAGGACGCCTGTGCATACCCAAAGTACGCGCGATTCTCTAAAAGAGCAGAGGCCGCTGATCATGCCCTCCTGCCCTTCCACAAAATAATAAGGAACGCTGGCGCGCCTATGAGCGCCGTCACGATCCCCACCGGAATTTCGGCCGGGAACGCAGCGGTTCGCCCTAAGATATCTGCAACATTGAGAAGAAGCGCGCCGCCTACAGTGCTAAAAATGACCAAGTTCAGGTGGTCACCTCCCGCGATCTTTCGAACCATGTGAGGCACGAGCAGGCCTATAAAACCTATCGGCCCGCTTACTGAAACTGCCGATCCCGCCAGGATGACGATCAGACAAGCGGCGAGGCCGCCCACGCGACGGGAGTTTTGCCCCAACGAGGTACCTGTTGTCTCGTCCAGCGCCAACACGCCAAAATGTCGAGCGGCTAAAATCGCAATTCCAGTACCGATGAGACTGAACGGCAAAACGATCAAGACTTTCGACCATTGTGCTCCGTTGATCGAGCCCGCGAGCCAATAGACGACATCCTGCGCAGCGTTGTTCGAGATCAAAATCGCCTGGACCAAGGCGGAAAGGACAAGTTGGATCGTAATTCCAGCTAAGGCAAGCTTGAGATCGGTCATTGTCCGAGATAGCGACAGTGACCACATCGCGATACCAACCGCCGCGGCGCCGGCGAATGCCGGCCACACGGTTCCCCACCCGCGCATCCCGGGAATTGCGATCAGGCATGCCACGATGGCCAAGGAAGCTCCCGCGTTGATCCCAAATGTCTGTGGGGATGCCAATCCGTTTCTTGTGAGAGTCTGGATCAACACACCCGCGACAGCCAGATTAGCCCCGACCAAAACCCCGAGTACGGCACGGGGCAACCTTACCTCCCAAACGAGTGAACTGTCCGCCGATCCATCGGGGGAAAGCAATAGCGCCAGGGCGCGCGAGAGGGGAAGGTTGGCAACACCAAACGAGATCGCGGCCACTAGAACTATCAACAAGAGTCCGAGCAGTGCCGCCACCACGATCAGACGGCTCCTCAAGGCTGTGCTGGTCCGGACATCCACATACCTCAATGCGTTTCATCCAGCATGATAGACTTTTGAAAGGACGTCGCGGACAATTAGCTCCGCGGTTTTAAGGCCTCGGAAGCGCGCAAACTGATTGCGGTTAACTTCGAACACGGTCGCATTCTTGACCGCAGATATGTTCGCAAATGCGGTGTTTGTCTTCCATAGATCGAAAACCGTGCCTCCATCATCTGTGGCAACGAGAAGAACGTCGGGATTGACTGCAATCAACCTTTCGAGGCTGGCCCCACTTTCAACGGCACTCGACGACTGAAGAGCTGGCGTCAGGCCCATTGCTTTGAATATCGATCCTGTGAAGGACGACGACGTATGGAGGCTCATTGAATCGGTGGTCGCCACCGCCAAAAGAAATCTGCGGCTCTCGTTTTTCGGCACTTTTGAGATCAGGGCTGAAACGACCGCGTCATGTGCAGCTAGAGCACGCTCTCCTCTTGACCTGTCTCCTAAAGCATCCGCAATTTCCAGCACCGACTGTCGGATCGTGGGGTAGTCGCCTTCCCAACTGTTCAAAACGATCGTCGGGGCGATGGCGCTTAACTGCGCATAAATCGCCGAGTGGCGTACTTCATCGGCTATAATCAAATCAGGGCCGAGTGCGCTGACAAGTTCGAGGTTTGGCTCGAGCCGTGTTCCAACCGAGCCGTAAGCAATCCTCTTACCCAGCAGTTGCTCGATCCGACCAGGCTGGTTGTCGTCACTGATGCCCACGGGCGCAACGTCGAGGGCGTCCAGGGCCTGGACGAATGAAAACTCCAACGCCACTACTCGACTTGGACGTCCCGATATCTCCGTTACCCCGGCGCGATGGGATATCGTCCGGGATTCAGCCGCCGTTGCCGGAGCTGGGAGCACCATGGCCCCTGCTCCGGCAGCCAGAAGGCCGGCACAGAACCGGCGGCGAGAGATCGAGTTCGAAAATTCGGTCAAGAAGATGTCCTGCATACACAGAGCGAAAGCTCGGCACCATGCGGCACCGAACTATTTCGTTATCAGAAGGCGATGGATGCGTTAACGAAGAATGTGCGCGGCTGTCCGACAAATTTGCCCCCGTTGTTGTCGGTGGCGCGGGTGAAGTACTCCTTGTCGAAAAGGTTTTTTACACCGAATGCAAACTTCGGTGCATTCTTCTTGTCTTGCGGTTGGTAGGCCACGCGGAGGTTAACCGTTGCGTAACCGGGGATGTCGCCCAGCCGACCTGTTGGATCTTCATCGGTGACGTACGTCGCGCCATCGGTAGCCGTTCCGGGCGAGTGCTGTTTGGTCTGTGCCGTGACATCGGCATTGAAGGCCCAGTCGTTGTACTGATAGCCGGCACCAAGGGATGCCACCTGGCGCGAGTAGAAGGGGAGGTCGCGGTCCTTGAATGCGCCTGCCTTGTAGGTCGCCTCTGTATAGGTATAGCTTGCGTTCAACGATAAGCCCTCGAGCATAGGCGTGACACTCCCCAGATCGTAGCGCGCGGCTGCTTCCACGCCCCGATGCTGAGTCGCGCCGAGGTCCGTCCATATCCCCTCACCCACGATCGATCTCCCGAGGTAGAGTTCCTTGTCAAAGTCGATATTGAACAAAGTGAATTCGGCACTCCAGCTGTCACCCTCATAATGGGTGCCAATCTCGTAGGTCGTCGCCTTCTCAGGATGAAGGCCGTCAGTGGTGGATGCGAGCTGGCTGTACTGCTGCGGCCCAAACGAAACGCCGACGTTCGCAAAGACGGTCCACGCATCATTGACCTGGTAGGAAGCCGAAAGGGTCGGGAGAAGTTCGCGCGCATCAATTTCCCGGCTGACCGACGTGGTCGTCGTGCCGATATTCACTATCTCATTGTGCGTATTGATGATTTCATACCGAACGCCTGGTGTGATCGTCCAGTTGCCGATCTCAATTTTGTCGTCGATATAGAAGGCATGCGCGGTCGTCCCCCCATCACTCGTCTGATAGGTGTTCATACTCAGGTTGTTGGGATTGATCCCCGTGGCTCTATTGTAGAACCCGGTCCGGGCTGCTACTTCCGAACTCTGTTCCCAAAGATATCGGTACCCAATGGTGACTTCCTGCGAGATCCCGCCGAATTCAAATAGGCGCGAGTATCGCGGCTCGATACCATAATACTCGTAGCTGCGGGGTGCGGAAGTGAGGCGGTAGAGGCCGGCGCTCGCGCCCGTGCCCTGTTGTTCAACATTGCTGCCGCGAAAGGAGTTGACGTAGTATCCGAGCAGCTCGAAGTTGTTCTCACCGTCATCATGTTGATATCGCAGCGAGATGTCGTTCCGACGACCGGTGAAGTTGTCGTACTTTCTGGTAGACTGGTATGGATCAGCATCATACTCAGCGGTCGTCAGGCCACCTGGCATTTTGCCCTCGCCCTCGTAATGATGAAACTGGGCACTCAGCTTGTCAGTATCGGAAAGCTCATAACTTCCCTTCAATATGATATCATCGATATCCGATCGGTCATTGCTATCGCGATATCCTTCCCCATGGATCCCGGAATAAAGAATAGCCCCACCCAAGCCATCAGCGTTCGTACCGCCGATGAGGACGCTGGGCGTTGCTTTCACGTTGCCGTTGTTGCCTGCGATTTCAGCGCCGGACGAGAACCTAGCGGTGAAATTTTCTGGGATTGGGTTCGTGACAAAATTGATAATCCCGCCGACGTTCTGCGGGCCATAGCGCACGGACCCCGCGCCACGGACGACATCGATCGTATCGACGTTTCCCAAGACGAGCGGAAATAGAGAAAGCTGAGGCTGCCCATAAGGGGCGTAGGACAACGGGATCCCATCCATCAGCACCGTCGAACGCGGGGAAAGACGGGATGTAAGGCCGCGAACTCCCAAATTCAGCGACACATCGCTGCCGCCAGTCCCGTTACTGTCCTGCACCTGGACCCCAGGAACCAACCTCAACGCGTCTCGGACATTCTGAGCCCCGCTTTCTTCGATCTGCTGTTGATCGACAATCGTACGTGCGCCCGCATGCTTCAGGACTTTCTCAGCGTTTGGTTTGTCCAGCCAATTGCCTGTGATGGCGATCGTATCTAGAATAGTCGCCGCTTCGTCGTCCTTGGCTTCCTGTGCGAGCGCGACAAACGGCAACATGGCTGAAGTCGCAAGCAAAGTGAAAATCAATCGGCTCTGTCTATAAATCATTGAAATCCCTCGGCGACATAGACAACACAGGTATCCCGGGCGCGGAAGCGACTACTTCCCGCCGGATTGGAAATTGGCAACAAGGATGCCTGTCGGATCGATAACGACAAGCCGAACTCGAGCCGGCATGTAACCAGCCCTCGATCAATTCATTTGGCCGGCTGCAAGCGGCTCGAATCCCTCGGTCATTATCGCGACAACCAGAGGCCAGCGCGACAATGTCGTGAGCACTACATTATTGCAGCATGCATTTCAATAAACATAACTATAATAATCATGTTATTTGCACGAAATCTACGGTCAGCATCCACTTTCACCTGGTGCTGATCGCGGCACGCAATTTTGCTAGACGCGCCTTGCTGTCAATCGCTTGCTTCTGATTGCGGACCGCCACACCGTAAGAAAGAATGTCAGCCATCACGAGCGCTCCAAGGCTCCAACTGGCTAACTTCGACGGCGTGCTCGTGCATGTGATCAAAGCCGAGACCATGCCCTCATAAGTGGCCTTCAGCTGAACGCCGCATATCAAAATGACTTTGCATCCGATCTCTGAGATTTGGCGTACGACGAGTTTGAGTTCATCAGCGTCCCGAAGGGCATGAAACATCACGACGACGTCGTCGCGGCGCAAGTCGAGGAGCTCGTTAGCAAGAGTGAAGCCGGATGCACCCGAACAGCGTGTCCGAAGCCCCACCCTGCTGAGCGCTACAGAGCAATGGATTGCTTCTGCTTCCGAGGTCCCGATACCCAGACACCATACAGTGTCTGCCTGCTCCAAGATTGACACCGCGTGGGAGACTTCGTTTTCGTCAAACTGCTCTTCGGTCGCGGTGACCACTTCCCGCGCAGCTTCGAACATCTGCTTGGCAACGTTGGTCAAATTCTCCCCCGTCGCGCGAAACCGATGCTCGAGTCGTTCGGACGTAGGAAGAGTTTGCGCCATGACCCTGCTGCAGATACGCTTCAGCTCCGGCAGTCCGCTGAAGCCCAATCGACGAGCCGCGCGGATGACGGTCGCATCGCTGGTACCTGTTTCGGCAGCGATTTCTTCGGCACTTCGAAAGATGAGAACGTCGATCGGCATGGAAACGAGATGCTCGGCAACGACTAGCTCCGAGCGACTTAGATTCGTCCGGTTTCGGTCGAAGTGATCCTTCAATACCGATGACGTCCGATCGTGTACTTCCATGCAATGAACCTTCCCGTGAACTAAGAAGGCAGATACCTGAAAAGCGTTCAGAATACAAAACTGAAGTTGCCTGATTGACGAGTGACAGCGAAAAGCGGCCTGCAAGCACCGACCGACAAAAAGGCGTATCAACGCTGCATTAGGCACGGCCAGAAATCGGTGTGGCGACGTCGACGTTCATCGCCTGATGGGGACCGCGCAACCTTCGCGCTGCCGCGCGTCACCAGCTCAAAAGAACTAGCTGTGCGTCCCCTCGAGAATACTACACTATCGTCGATTGGACGACAGTTTCGGCGAGTTTGCTACGTCAGCAGGATGTTCCCGGCGTGAGTGCTCGGCAACCGGTCGATGCCCCTTGATGTGGGACCAATCCCGATAGGTTTCTCGTGTTGCAAATGTAACCGCTAAATCCCGTTTTCTAAATAGCCAGGCAGCAAAAACGCTCCAGCTTTCCGAAAACCGAGATGGAGGATGCATGAACTGCAGTGACTACCGGGATCACGTACGGCGAATCGAAGGTGCAGACAGCTTCGGCAGAGCGATCAGTTTCCCATGTTCATACACGGCTGGTGTGGCAATCGCACTATGCGGAATAGTGATGGCGTGCTTCTTGGTCGTGCCCTCTCAGTCAGCGCGCATGTCTCATCAGGCCTTCTCCCGCGAGCATCAAGACAGCCACGTGCACCTGAGAGACGACAGCCCGTTTCTCTGGCTTGGCTTCGGCAATCCTAGCGAAGGGCCTTAGCACTCGGAAACCGACGAAATTATCTCCGCCAGAAGGACGTGGGTAGCTCTCCCGTTACGTTTGCAACCCGCCGCGCACGTTTTTGACATCGCTACAAAACGCCGGAGCTGGAACGTCTTCACAATAATTGATGTGAAGGAACTCAGCAGTGTACTCGACTGTGAATGGGACAGCCCTTTTCTTTGATGTCCAAGGATCAGCGCTTGAGAGCATCGACGGCGTGCTCCGAGAAAAACCGGTTATCATCGCGCTTCATGGTGGCCTTGGCTTCGATCATGGGTATCTTCGGGATGGGCTAGGACCGTTGGCGGACCTTGCACAGGTTATTTATGTCGATCTACGTAGCCAGGGACGATCGGAGAGATCACCGCTCGAGACGGCTACGCTGGAGCAAATGGCTGACGATGTCGTAGCGTTGGCGCAGAACTTGGGAGTGACGAAGCCTTTTGTGTTTGGTCACTCCGCAGGCGGGTTCGTTGCCCTGCACATCGCGCTTCGCTACCCGGGCTTCGCAAAGGGGCTATTGCTGGCGGGAACATCGCCAACGGTCCTTCCGATCGAGGATGTGCCTGGGACACGCGCCCCCTCACTTGCCGATCGTGCTTCGCCGGAGGCATTGGAGGCGGCCTCGCGGCTCTTCGGAGGCAACATTACAAGAGAGACCGTATTTCAGTTCTTCGAGAAAGTCGGACCTTACTACGCGGGTCCCGCTAACGAGCGGCTCACGGCACGCCTCATGCGATCGACGCTACCTAATATCGACATGATGAAGCATTTCATGACCGAACTGGCCCCCAAGTACGATCTCAGAGGCGCATTGGACCGTATCTCCGCGCCCGCGCTAGTGATGGTCGGTTCCTATGACTGGGTGTGTCCGCCGCGAGCGAGCCGATGCCTGGTTGAAGGGATCGAAAAGGCGATCTTCGTAGAATTCAAGCATTCCGGACATTTCCTGTTTTCTGAAGAGCCCGACGAGTTTCGCAACGTCGTCACCGATTTCTTCGGCTCCGTGGACTGGTGCGGGCCTCCCACATCGTCGTGAGTCAATGAACACCTCTCATCAGCCGATTTATGGCGGGTACGAGGCGCATCAGACACGACTGCCGTCTCGCTGAAACCCCAGCTCAGCTCGGAGCGCTCTAGGCAACAATCACGCCATTCGAAAGCCGTCACGCTTGTTTACTCGAAAGCCCACCATGCCTGGCATCACCACATCTACCAATCGCAATCTCGTCGTCGCTTCAATTTTACTAGCGACGTTCATGATCGCGACCGAAGCGACAATCGTCGCCACAGCGATGCCAAACATAGTTGGCGAGCTTGGGGGATTCTCACGTTACAGCTGGGTCTTTGCCGCCTTCCTGTTTGCCCAGTGCACGACGATGATGATTTATGGGAAACTTGCTGATATCCACGGCCGTCGACCCATCCTCATGATCGGTATCGCCTTGTTTCTCGGCGGCTCGCTTCTTTGCGGTTTCGCTTCGTCTCTCCTATCCCTGATTGCGTTCCGCGCGCTACAGGGCATTGGAGCCGGAGCTATTCAGCCCCTGACGATCACGATCGTGGGCGATTTATACAAATTGGAGGAACGTGGACGGGTTCAAGGTCTAGCCGCCGGTGTCTGGGCGGCGTCGGCTGTCATCGGCCCTCTAGCCGGCGCGTTGATCGTCGATGCGCTAAACTGGGCTTGGATTTTCTGGATCAACATACCAATCGGTATTTTAGCGCTTGCCGGCTTTGGCATTTTTCTGCGCGAGAACCCACCGCGACGCTACTCTCACATCGATTACACCGGCATGCTGCTGTTTATAGTAGCAATGGTGACTTTGCTCGTCATTGTTACCGAGTTTGACGCCGGACGACCTATCTTGGCATGCTTGGCGTTAACGTGCGTCGTGAGTGGCGCATTGTTCGTCAGAGCAGAACAGAGGACAGCCGAACCGGTCATCTCACTCGCTCTCTGGGGGAAGCGCCCGATTGCGACCAGCATTGCGGCGAACTTCTTCGCGAGTGTTGCATTGATCGGGATCACGACCGTACTCCCTCTATATGTTCAGGGCGTATTGGGGCGATCGCCCATGGTCTCTGGCACGGCTCTCGCAGCTCTCATCGTGGGGTGGCCGTTGTCTACATTCCTTGCGAGACGTTTCTACAAGTCGGTGGGCATCCGCAATACCCTCCAAGGAGGCAGTCTGATGCTGCCGGCAGGCGCGTTGATACTACTTTTCCTCAATCCCGCAACTCATCCAGCGGTCGCGGCGACGGGTGCTTTCCTGATGGGGTTTGGTATGGGCTTACTCAGTCTGACGAGCATAGCCGTAGTTCAGGACAGTGTTGAGTGGTCATTGCGAGGAACAGCGACGGCGTCCGTGATGTTTGCGCGCACCCTTGGAAATACCTTGGGAGCCACGGTATTGGGTTCGATCATAAATATCGGAATCGATCGCTATGGATCTGGGCGATTGTCTGCGTTGATCCACGCTTCGTTGAGCGAGACCAACGGTCTAAGCACGCTCGCTTCCGTTCGCGAGCTACAGTTGGTTTTCGACAAGTCGTTGCACTGGGCATTCGCTGGCATTGTGGTCGCCGCCACCTGCGCCTTCATAGCCGCGCTCCTAATGCCCGCCGGTCGGTGCTCAGCCCTCCAGGGTGAGAGCTGAGCTTTTTACGCGAGCCCGCAATTTCCATTCTAGGGGCAACGGCCCTTTTTTGCTTCAGCGGATAGATGGCTTCATCGCGACAGCGGTCATCAGTCGACCCAGCTAACCACCATTCACTGCCGCCCGATAAGAGCCGATGATGGATTGTGCGGCACGGCGGCCCTCTTCGACGTCCGTAAGGTAGTTGGTGACCGAAATCCGCATAACAGATTTCCCCTTCCAGCGGGCACCTCCCGCAAAAACCTCGCCGGTTTCCTGTATCCGTTGAATTACCCTTGCGGTAAGCGAGTCTCTGTCCAGCGCTACTCCACCGCCGAAGCTGACGACAATCTGGTTCAATGCAACGGTGTTCAAGACTTCAATTCCGGGCTCGCCCGACAGGATCGAAGCCATCTCAGACGCGGCATCGCAATTCCTCTCAACGATCGCGCTCACTCCATCCCGTCCAAGGTGCTTGATAACGGCCCATGTGGCAAAGCCACGGGCACGTCGGGACAATTCGGGGACGTACTGTGCGGGATCGCGTTCGTAGTCTGAAGCTACGGGCAGATAACTCGCCGACATGGTCATCGCACGACGGTGCGAAAGCTCATCGCGAACGAACGCGTAGCCACCGTCGTACGGGACCTGAAGCCATTTATGACCATCGGTGGCCCAACTGTCCGCACGTTCTACGCCGGTAGCAAGATGCCTCTTGTTGACTGAAGCCCTAGCCCACAGGCCAAATGCTCCATCAATATGCACCCAAGCTCCTGCGCTCTTGGCCAAGGGGATTAACTCGTCGAAATTGTCGAAGGCCCCCGTGTTGATTTGCCCGGCTTGAAGAATCACGAGGATCAGGGCGCCTTGAGTTTTCAACTGACCCAAACGGGTTGTGAACTCGCCTACATCGATCCTCCCATCTTCATCTGTCGGAATTCGTTCGACACGCTCGTGTCCCAGTCCTAGATATTGCAGCGCAGAGAAGATCGTGGTGTGGGCGTCGTCGCCGATCAAAACGGTTATCGGAGGAGCGCCAAATAGACCTCTGGCGTCGGCATCCCATCCGACTCCTCGCAAAAGCGAACTGCGCGCCGCGGCCAAGCAGGTGAAGTTCGCAGCAGTCGCACCAGTCACGAAACCTACGGAGCTTTCACGAGGCAAATCAAGAAGCTCAAGCAGCCAGCGGGCAGCAACTGTCTCCGCGGCGGCGGCAGAAGGGGCAGCCATATGATTGCCTGCGTTCTGCCCCCACGCCGAAGCCATAAAATCTGCAGCTACTCCGACGGGATGTGATCCACCCATCACCCAACCGAAGAATCGCGGCCCGGTCGGCATGTGCAGACCAGGCTCTGCCTTTTCCCAAAGCTCTTCCAGGGCATCTTGCATTGAGCTGCTGTGCTCGGGCAACGGCTCATCGAACGCTTCCAGCGAAGAGGCGTAATCTTGGGATGGCCGCTGCGGCCGGTCACGAATTTTCTCCCGGAACCGCGCCGCCCGATCGGCGGCAGCGGCGAAGAGGGAAGCGATGCCATTTTCGTACATTGTGGACCTCAGGTAACTTCTTCAAAAGGGCAGAGCCCATGAAGCCAAAAATCCATCAGCGCCATTCGCAGGCGATTTCAAAACCGCCTTGGGTCATTTCGTATGTAACAGGCGACCGCATCATTGGTCGGGAAGCATCATCCGCCGAGTAGTTCCCTCGTAGCAGCGGCCACATCGCTCTTGCGCATCAAGCTCTCGCCTATGAGAAAGGTCGTGATGTCTGACGATGATTTCAGCCTGACGCAATCAGTGTGATCCAGAATCCCGCTTTCCGCCACAACAATTCGTTCGTCTGGGACGAGTGTTGAGAGACGCTCGCTCGTGGCAAGGTCGACGTTGAAGGTGCGCAGATCGCGGTTATTGATTCCGAGAAGCATCGAAGTGCATTTCAACGCTCTCTCCATCTCCCATTCGTCATGTACTTCCAACAGGACATCCATGCCGAGGCTGAATGCTTCGTCCTCGAGACGTCTTGCGCCGTCATCCGAGAGACACGCAATGATGAGCAAAATGCAATCCGCTCCCCAAGCTCGGGCCTCGTTCACTTGGTAGACGTCGAACATGAAGTCTTTTCGAAGTGCAGGCAGCGAGCAGGCTTGTCTAGCCGCGGTAAGAAACTCCGGCGCACCTTGGAAACTTGGCTTGTCCGTGAGCACCGATAGACACGCTGCGCCCCCACGTTCGTAAGACGACGCGAGCGAGGGTGGATCAAAATCAGGTCGTATCAGCCCTTTCGACGGGCTTGCCTTCTTGATCTCCGCTATAAGGCCAAATTCTCCGGCCTCCTTCTTGCTGGCGAGGGCTCGCGCGAACCCACGGGGCGCTTCCTGATCGGCGTGTCTTGCCTTGAGATCCGCCATTGGGACGGACTGTTTCGCGGCGGCGATCTCCTCGAGCTTGTACGCTTCGATCTTCTTGAGAATGTCAGTCATTTGCTTTCCCTTTCTATCATGGAGTTGGGTTCCATGCATTCCGACGACAAAACGGACGCCGGACTGGGCCGTCATCCGGACCTGTGCCAAAGGTTGGCCATGTGGCCATACTTGGGGTATCCCGAGTAGCCCTCGTTCAAGTCATGAGCGAAGCCTCTGAGCAGCTGGTTGAATACGTCTGGTGCAGACCAATGTGGGGCGTGACCGACATGGCGTATTCGCAGACACTGGCGGGCCCATAAGTTCGGGATCGCAAGAGTATCAACATAGTCGAGGTCGATTATGGGATCCTCTGCTCCGTTGATGATCGCGATTGGAAACTGGCTGTTCTGAACGACTTCGCGTTGGTTGCAGCTCAATCCGTCACGCATGCCAGTAACGAGTATTTCGCGGAACCGCGCGTCCGTGCGGGCCGCGGATTGCAGCATTAGCGGGACCGCCAAGGGATCGATCGCCGTCGAGATGTACCCTGATGCGTCGTCTGCGGACCAGATTGTTTTGCTTGACAGGGCTACTCGCGGCGGCGGCTTTAACCCTTGAGTGTAATACTCTGCGGCGGGAGCTGTGCCGGAAAGTACCAACGCCCGAACATCATCGAACCTAGAAGCGACCTCGATCGCAATTTCCCCGCCAAGCGACCACCCGACCAATATAATGTCGGAAAGACCGAGATAGGCGATCAGATCCAAAACGGTGTTCGCGAGCCCCGGTATCACGTAGGTTCTGGCGGGATCATACGCGTCTGACGACGCACCATGTCCGGGCAAATCGAATGCTATAAGGCGATGCTCTTCGGCCAATCGGCTTTCGAACTGTTTTGTAAAGACAGCACGCGATGTGGAGCCGCTATGAATGAAAAGGACCGGGCTTCCGCGCCCGACTTCTTCAACGGCAATGCTGGCTCGAGGCGTCTCGATTCGATATTGAATTCGCTGGGTCATTGTGCACCGTGGTAATCGACTGATCAGAATCGTACGCGCTGCCGATACGGCCAGCGCATACGTTAATGATGTCCAGCGATTTTCATCGATCCGTCATTCATCAAAATTACCAAGCCCGCGGTTTGAGTTACGGCTGTCATCGGGGCTGGGCCGCCCGAAGAGTTACTTCTTTCCTGCGAAGAGGGCGTTGCTACCGTCGTTGTGCAAAGGCGCATCGAGCAGAGCCATCCCACCGCTGATGAAGTTCGCGCGCTGGATTAGACCGTGCTGGGTCGCCACTTGAATGTCCCGAAGTCGCCGTTGGAGCGGGCAGTCATCATAAACCGCCGCGCTTCCACCAAGCTCAAAGCATTTTCTAACAATCTCCAATGCGACACCTGCGATGTAGACCCCGAGCTGGATGGTGATTGGCAGGGAGGCGGCGTCTGTCTGTGTGTTTTCGACAGCATCCTTCCAAACCAACTCCACCTGTCGGTTTAAGGCTGCCTGTGTCGCCTTGAGCTTCGCTTCGCACCATCCAAGGTCGAAGTACGCACTTTGACGACGCAAAAGCGCTGGGCCGTTCTCACCGTGTTTTGTGATCTCGATTGCGTCATCCATCGCTGCCTGGGCCACCCCAAGATGGACAGCACCGTGCATGAGGGCGAAAACATGGGGCGGCCGCCGATACAGCGCGCTATCGATCGTCAGTGGTCCTTCTGCAATCGAAAAGACGAAATCGTCTGGGACGAAGGCATTGTCAACCGCCAAGTGATGGCTTCCTGTGCCTCGCAGGCCCATGGCGCGCCACGTCTGATCGATGCGTACTTTCTCCGCAGGAAGCAGAGCCGCCTTGACCATCGGCTCACCCGACCCCTCTTCTTTGAAGCATGTCAGTATCCAGTCGGCTGCCATGCAGCCGCTTGCTAGTGGCCAGCGTCCGCTAATCCGCCAGCCATCGGGCACCCGCCGTCCTGATCCCGATGCCAGCGCAGAGCCCGCCACGATTTGGTCGGGACCGCTCCGGTAAATGTGTTCAAGCGAAGCCATTGGTAGTTTCGGGAGGATAAGGCAGCCACCGCCTGTGATGGAAGCGACCCAGCCCATCGAGGCGTCCACTCTCGAAATCTTCTGGATCAGGTCGAGCGCTTCCGGGAGCGGCCACTCCTCTCCTCCCAATTGCTTGGGGGCAAACATTCGGAAGATACCAAGCTGTCTTAGTCCTTCGACAGCTGGACCAGGAAGATGTCCCAAATCCTCCATCGCCACGATGTGCGGTTCAAGAATTGTCCGCAAGGCGTCGACGTCAGGCGACCGGGCGGTTCCATTTTCAACACGTTGGTCCATTGGGAAATTTATCTCCAGCTGGTCATCATGGGGCGACGAAGTGATGAGCGAGAAGCGAGAGTAGCCAGGCAAACTGCGTGGTTGATTTGCGAGGCATGGAAACTGACTACATTTGCAACAGGTAACAGTCGCCGTCGAACTCCGTTTCCCCGTCTGGTTCTTGGCACCCTATCCCAAGAGGGTAATCGCCTTATCGTTGCATTTGATGAATACTCAACCGCCGCCGGATCAGGGCGATAATCTTGGACGTCAGGTAAAGGGGATTTGACATGGCGAATAACTACGCAGGCCTTAGGTCCACGTTCAACGATGACCCCGCTGCAGGAAGGCGGTGCGCGGAGCGCCTGCTTTCGATACGCGAGCAGCTGGAAGAGCTACGGAGTCGGAAAAACGATCGCTCTGTACTGCTCGCGACTTGGAACATTCGCGACTTTGATGGAAACAAATTCGGTTGGGGGCCGCGCCTTCCAGAGAGCTTCTATTATCTAGCCGAAATGATCTCGTGCTTCGACCTGGTTGCCATTCAGGAAGTAAACGAGAACCTGAAGCCGCTCGAACGCGTTATGAAGATACTTGGTCGGGAATGGGACTACATCGTAACGGATGTCACCGAAGGTCCTAGCGGCAACGGCGAGCGCATGGCGTTTGTCTACAACACGGAGAAAGTTTGGTTTCGAAAAATCGCCGGCGAGATTGTCTTACCCGACGGCCAGATGGTCGTTGCTAACAAGCGCGTTACTGTTAAGGGACAAAAAGATGTTCCGCCTACGACGATCGAGGCCAAGCAGCAGTTTGCCCGCAGTCCCTTCCTCGTAGCGTTCCAGTCGGGCTGGTTCCGCTTCAGTCTGTGCACGGTACATATCTACTATGGTAAAGACAGTGGACCCGAACTCCAGCGCCGCATCGAGGAAATCAAACGACTGGTGGCGTTCTTCGCCAAACGCCAGGACAACGCAACGCCTGACGTTGACCACCTTGGATCGCCCGAGAATTTCATTCTGCTAGGCGATTTCAACGTTGTAAGCCCGGAGCATGAAACGATGAAGGCCCTAAAGTCGAAGGGCTTCAAGGTCCCGGACGCTATCGATGGTGACAAAGTGCGCGCGAAAGGCCAGCATTTCTACGACCAAATTGCCGTTCGAGTGAAAGACTCCAGGTTCAAGGTCGTTGGGGGCGGCATGGTATCTGTTTTCGACCATGTTTTCCGGGACAGCGACATCGATATCTACAAGGGTTCGATACCCGCTGAAGACCCAGAGACAGACAAAAAGTTCAAAGCCACCACGCTGGAGGCCCGATACAAAAAGTGGAGAACTTGGCAGATGTCGGACCATGTTCCCCTTTGGATTCAGATCGAGACAGACTTCTCCGACGATTACCTCCGTGAGGTGGTGTCAGATAGTTAGGTCGATGTGCTAGATGGGTTTGTCCGGCTGAGTAGCGCATGTCCAGTCGCGCAAGCGCTCTAAAATGCGCCGCCGGCGGGTGACAGAGCCGACAATCCACGACTGACATTGCGCAGTCCCGCTGTGTCGTGATCGGCATGTCATGCTGACATCCGACTGAGGCAGCCAATGTCGTCGCCTGCGGGCTGTACCAAGCCAATGCTTCGCGTACGGTCTGGCTCCTTTCCCGTCGGTCGAGGCTTCAATGGCTTACAAAGCTCGAGCTGGTTCACTGAAAGCGGGGTTTGGCCCATGCACATAACCCACCTGATCGAAACGATTTCATAAGTGCCGGGCATAAAAACGAGCGTCGCGTCGCATCGATTGGCGGTCGGAGCGGCCCCCGACAGAGTGTCTTCAAAATTCGACGGTCCTGCGATAGTAACTACCAGAACGCGAAATTACCCGGACCACTACGATGATTGTAAGAACATATATTCGATGCGAAACCTGCTCGCAGCCCCATCTAGTCAGGATCGGAATGGGCCAGGAGCCTCGACAAAATCATCGGTTTCCGTGCGTCGAGTGCGGAGAAGACATGGTCGTCGCGCTCAATGTCGACTTCGTCAACATCTCCTACGATGTGGAAGCAGTAGAAAACGCTGAGCTCGTCAAGGCCGTCGATGATGCGCCTGTCGTCAATGTCGAAGCAAATTTTATCATCCCGAAAGACCAGCGAAACGTCGACAATGTTTTCCCACGCATGGACGAATTCCGGAAAATGATGGATGTCGCTGAACGAAATGGCTCCCTCCGTCCGATCGGCCACTTAACTGATATTCAGCTACGATCGCGACCCAATCGACAACCCGATTTCCAGACTGAATGGAAGCTACTGCGAAAAGCGTGGTCACTCCATCGACGTGGGCGAGAACATCTTGTCAAAGACAAAATCGCCGCGGCATCCGAGGAGTTCTATGCATCAGACCCATTGAAGAGCCTGCCTGATTGGCTTTGGCGGTTTCTTCTATTCTTTAGCCAGCCTCACTTTGAGCTAACGTTTCAAAGCGCGATGAAGCGTGTTGGCCCGCTCATCGGCACACCAGCCTTCGACGCTTTCGAGACTTACTACAAATCGATAGCCGCGAAACGCGGTGATCGCTATTTCGAACTTTTCGAGAATTTTTTCGAGGCATACGATGATCTTGCGCAGGTTCACTTCTACGTTGTTCGTGGCATTCCAATTCCGCCCGGAGACGTTATATCTCACGTTGACTTCAAAGAGACCCGGATGCTGTATGGCAATCTCTTCGAGGCGTTCTCATCTTCAGTCGATGTGCTTGTCTGCTTCAACAACATGATCGCGGGGCGATCATTCGATGCATTGCAGACAATTCCGCTCAAGGAGTACCTGAAGCTCGACAAGGCGGGGCGCTTTCGTGCATTCGAAGACACGCCAGAATTCGCGGCATTGTGCACAGAGCGCGACAACCAACTCCGGAATGCTTCGCACCACCTCGGAACGAAACTCGACACCGAGACCCAGACGATCGTATATCGTGCAGGAAAAGGTGGATTAGGCGACGAACAGAAGCTCGCGTATGGGCAGTATCTAGCGCGATGCGACGCTTTGTTCTTGCAGTGCGTTGCGTTGTTGCGCATGGAGATCATGGTCTGCCACTCACGTGGCCTTCGTTTTCCACTATAACCAATAGGCTGAACGCTGCAGTCATCATGTTTACGGTCTGTCACTTTTCAACCATCCATCGGAATCACGGCGTGGCTGTCACTTTCGCGTCAAGGGCGTGCTCTCGTCTAATAGGGCGGAAGTCGGCTTGGTTCAGCCGGCGTCCAAAGATGTTTTCCTCGGGATAGGTTGACATCATGCGTACGGAGCGCATTCTAGAGGACTTTCAGCCGACATCGTATATTGGCTTCGCTTGCATGTTTAAGGACGTAGCCGTAGTTTGTAGGCTAAGTGTCCAGCGCTGCTGACTGCACGGCGAGCGGGGCTCGAGTCGCGCTTGAATTGCAGTATATAGGCACTGGATGGGGCGACGGTTGTCACCGTCATAACGGGTTGCAGGTTTGCATTGACATTATGTCAACGGTGCGCCATATCTAGTCTCGCCTAGCGTCGTTTCATGCGAGCGGATTCAACCTAAATAGTAGGTATCCTCTTGCCAGAAGCGTCTGTGTCGGTTGATTGGGACAGCGGCCTTGGTCGTGACTCGATCTTACCGCAGCGGTGAAGCGATCTAACGCTTAGGCAACATTTTCGGGGGCGCACATGGTGTGCCCCCGTTTGCGTTCATGCGATGTGGTCACTTGGGAAGATATTGACGTGTTCGACATTCTTCCGTGGCACTTTGTCACCATGGCAGTCAGGAAAACTCCCTGTAATAAGGCCTGTAGCTAGGGACATATTGAAATGTCTTCGCCTGTCGAACGCTTTGCCGAACCGGGTGTATGAGTTCAATATGCAATGGTGATTGTGTGGCGGGATACTAGTTTCCGGTACCGCATGCCTTTCAAGACCGTACGAAAAAAAACGATCCTTATCGTCGATGTAATACTGTTTGCTAGATTTGCTTGTCGTCTTAGGTTGTTGACGCTGCCTCATGTTTTTCGCAAACAGGTCGATGTTGTCCTCGAAACCCGGCAGAACAACACCTCCGGCAAAAAAACGCCGCAGTTTTCGAAGGTCTTCAGCCTCGAAGTTTCGAAACGGAAGTAAAAACATCTTTCGGGTGGCCTCGGCATCGAACAATTTCGAAAAATACGAATATGCCTTTATCAATCGCGGCAGGACCCTTCCTAAGTAATTGTGGATATTTCCGCCGCCTAACTCACTGTCGTAAATGTATAAGAAACAACTCGTCCCCAAATCACCCAGGTTATGGGCTATACGGTCTTCGACAATAAGAATGACATCCTCCAGCTCATCGAGATACTTAATGAAATACTGATTTAGCACATCCGCAGTGACCTGATCATTCCTAACTTTTACAGAGGAAATGTTACAACTGCGGAAAATATCAGAGAATTTCTCTCGAACATCTTTAGCGAACACAGTCAGTTTCTTAATACCGACGTGCCGATGCAGCTCATCAGAGCTCGTGACAACCAATATGTTGACGGTCATTTATCTAACTAGTTTTGCCAGAATGCCAGCAGGAATGACTATTTGGTCCAAATCCTCCTTGTCGAGCGTAGACAGCGCTTCCAGGAAATTCAGAACGACATATTTGTTTGAGCGCGCATGCGACTTTCTTACGAGCGAATCTTTCACCGGCTCTCTTTCATCAGCCACGGCATGAATTTCGAACGAGTAGGTTTCATCGGGCGGAATAACGCCAACTTTGGCTTTCTGCTGGGAATGCTGAACCACTTTCACCTTCCCACTCATGCTCGAAACGAACTGCTTTAGAGTCAGCGGCGCGATTAGGTCCTTATACTGGTATTTTTCATTTATGAGGATCGGGACAAGGTCAGAGAGAAGAAGCGGCTTATGCTCGTCGTCCCAATATCTCTTTGTCTCCGCAACAATAATTTGCGCAAGCGTTTCTTTCGTTTGATCCATGTCAACGGCCTTCAAGCAGGATTGAGGCAGCCATCACTATGCAATTTGCGCTCTTAGTCAACCCGGACGGACACCGGAGTATCTAACCTCAACGTGGGCCAAAGATGCTCCTTGCCCACGCCCACCGAGTGCCTAGACCGCGCTTGACCTTACGTGTTGGTCAAACCCTTCCGATGAACGATCTATTAAGCCGGCATCAGGATAATGGCATGAAGAATCACGATGCGCGGACTCTCCGCTCGAAATCAGGTGTGGACTGGTCAGCGGCGGCACCAACTATGCTCAAAGTTCAAATCCACGCGAATGAAATCCTCACAAGTTTCGTATCGAGGTCTGCCCGGGCAAACGGCATCGAGCGGATGCGGTCCTTCTGCATTGACCTTGGAGTAAGTCTGCCAAAGCTGAAGTTGGGCGACCGAGCAGAGGTCCTCAAGTTCGCAGACTTGGTCGGGGCGTCGCGAGATCAGATGCTGCATGCCGCCGTTGAGCGAGATAATCGGACGCGCATCCGTGTTGGCCATGAGTGGTTCGACAACAGTCGCCTGAGTCGCATGCACCTTCGCTTTTGCCCTGAATGCGTTGCCACCGACCTCGTCAGGGATTCGTTTAGTGGCCCGTATTACCGAACCTACTGGCTACTTCCCCAGATCGTGACATGCGCGAAACATCGGAAGCACATTGTGGAGGCGGAACAGCCTCAGCGCCTGGAAACGAACAGCCAGGACTTCTGCGCGATTATCGATCAGCTACGGAAGCAGGCGCCGGCCCTGCTATATCCAGCCGCCAATCGTGACCCGACACATTTCGAGGTCTATGCGACCAAGCGATTGTGCGGAGAGATGTCTGAGAAACCCAACTTAGACGGGCTGCCTTTGGAGACGATCATCGTGATGAGCGAGGTTGTTGGAGTGGCGGTTGCTCATCTTGGTGCCTCAAAACGCAATCTATCGTCCGAACAGATGGTGGAGGTCCGGGAAGTAGGTTTTGCTGCTATCGAGAAAGGCCGTCGGGGCTTTCAGGAAAGCCTGGACAGAGTGACAGCGCTCGCGCCTGCGGGGAGCTGCTCACCTCACGGTCTCTACGGAGCTCTCTACACCGCTCTCGACCGTACCCGGTCGCAAGGCTCGTATGACGTCTTTCGCTCCGCCTTAGTTGAGCATGCCGCAATGTCGGGCCGCATCGCTCCGGGTACGTCACTGTTTGGAGCACGCTCAACTACGGCTGCTTCAAGAGTGCGGTCAGTCGCCAATGAGGCAGGCGTTGCGATCGACCGCGTAAAACGTGTTCTCAAAGCCAAGGGCCTGACGGCGCCGGCCGGCGCGGCCGGACTGCTGGATCCAACCGTGGCCGCCGCTGCGAAAGAGCATTTTGCGGACGTCTGGTCATTCAAAGATGCACGTGAGTTTCTCGGCTGTAACTTACGGACTTTCAGCAGCTTACTGGAAGCGGGAATAATCCCTCGCCCGCCGACATCCTTTCCACAAGGGTTCGTGTCTCGACAGGCAGCCATGTCTCTCGCAATACGGCTGGCTGAGAGCCGAACGGTTGATGTCGGTTCGCATTTGGTAGACATTTCTGTCGCCAGGGCCGGGGCGAAGTCATCTATCGCCGAGATAGTCCGGTACGTTCTCAATGGCAGGCTTTCTTCCGTGGCCATCGAAGGGAATAGGCCGATCCTCGCGGCGCTTAGGGTGAGCATCGAAGAAGTTCGACAAGCCCACCTCCCTGATGGTCATGTCACGGCCGAGGCTGCCAGGGAGCTACTGAGGCTGAACACCACCGGGTTCGCCGACCTTCTGGCGAATGGTCTCATCGAGACAACTTCTCTCGAACATCCGAGAGCTGATTGGCATGCTGTCCCCTTAGCGGAGGTAGATCGCTTCCGGGCGACCTTTATCTCGATGCAGGAATGCGCGGAGAAACTCAAGGTGAGCAAGAACGCTATGGCCAGCATTGCAAGGCGAGCCGGCGTTCCCCCGGCTTACCCGGCAGATGTCGTTGGTCAGCAAATATTCCTTCGAACAAACTTAGGCACGATTCTAGCAGGCTCGCGTTGATTGCAGCAACATTGGCAGCGTTGCCAAGACTTGGAAAGGAGAGCTATCACACAAGGCCGGACAGCACGTTCGACCCGATTTCAGGCTTGCTGAGCACTCGGCGATCATACGTCAGGGGGCGGCGATTTAATGCGTGGTAGCAGGTGAGTCAAGGCGCTAGAAAAAGCGCTATTGGGTCCAATTTTTTTTCGAGGGCGCTTCAGAGGCAATTTCGACGAAGTCCCGCAAGTCGGGCGAGAGTCACCTGTATCAAATTGGGAACGGCAGTCGACACCGGCCAAGTAACCCGGAATAAAATCACGTATTTTAGCGTTAACTTAATTTTAGGAAACGCGAGTTAGGCTTCAGTTAAGCACACGCTCACATCGCTGCGCCATTGATTCCACAGCATTTTTTCCGTTGACGGGTGCGGCCAAAACTATATGTTGAATGAAGATTGAAACAGGAACTCGCAATGAACGCGAACATACAAGTAGAAACGCGGCCCGCCGCATAATCTCTAGTCCGGTATGTTCGCCGTGACCTGAGGTCACGGTCGGCCCCCAACGCTTTTTTTTAATGCACACACTACGGAGGCCATGAAATGCGTAATACTTCAATCGATTTCCCACAAAACCATACTACGGTCGCAATCCGTCGGGCACTTGCTGTCGCCCCGACATCCCGGGAACCCGCGTTTGCTCGCGGCTCGGCGGTATTGCAATACGTTTCCAAGTCGCTTCGCGCTGCAGGGCTCATACGCCTAGCCAGCTAGTCGCTTGGTCACAAGGACCATTCGGCTGTAGAGTCGCTGCCCTTCGGGTCGGCGGCTGCAAACAACCCTGCCCTTGGCTACGGGCTGATTTCGTCCAACTGGACGGGAAAGGCACACGTATGGACATCTCGTATGTCATCCAAATCCTGCACGAGCGTCGCAAGGGACATGATATCCTTGCGCTACCCTTCGAGCGCAAAACCCGTTTCGCGCAACCGGACGCCATGAAGTCGCGCCGCGTTGTCAAAAAGCGCACGGGTGAGGATTCCTAACAACCTCCAACTCTCAGGGCGAAAGCCCATTCTGTAATCTGCGGGCGCGCCTCGGTCACGAGTTTGCGGGAGGACGCCTGCGTCTTGACGGAAGGAATCCGAATGTCGAACCGTGCCAAAAAACCGCGCAATCGCGGCCGTGTCTCTGCGCAGTGTGCGAAGGGTGGATCTATTACCGCCCGTTGGGAGAGCTGGGTTTTCCTGGATCCGGCTTTCACGGATAGCGGAGACTCGTTTGAAGGCGACGATTATCGAAAGGCCGTGAAGTCAATCGGCCTCGAGAACGACCTCTAACCAACAGAAATCATAGGGTGTCAGCGCCCGTCTAGCAAATGCAGACGTACCTCGGACACGGGCGTGCGGGGGACGTCTGCGGCCATTCGAAAGGAGCATGAGATGACGAACGGCAGCAAATGTGAAGGTCCGATGAAGGCGTTGGCGGCGCCGGTCCTCCAGCCTGTCTCGCGAGGCGAGATTGAAAGCTTTTTCCAGAGCGTTGGGGCCGGATTCGTGTCCGATGTCCAGTTGGGTGTCGGATCGACCCAAGCTGACGCGGGCGATCGGTGTGTCAAGCAAGTTCATGAGATGGACGAGTACGTTTTGAATTTCATCCGCGTCCTTCGCGAAATCGACACTTGCTTCAACCGTCGAACGTTTGAACCGCTCTCCATCGTTAAGAAAATCGATCGCAAAGGAGCATGATGATGTTGAAGAGCTCAACGAAGTACCGCTTCAACGTGGTTGATCGCCTTATCGTGGATGGGCGCGAGTTCCGTTATCACAGCACCTCGAAAGATGGCGTCCTGTTGCAGTCTGACGGTGCCGGTCCGCGTGAGGTTCTTGGGCTGACCTGGAAGGATGTGGGCGACCACCTCCGCAGTTTCCGCTTGGCGGTCCAAAAGGACTATTACAAACTGGTCAAGAGTGGCGTGCTTTCGACTTTCTCGAATGATCAGGTGGCGTACTTTCGACGCCATGCCTGTTCTGTTTTCAGCGTCATGAGGCCAACTGTGCGCCAGGTCTACTTGGCTATGAAGGCAGACCACTATTGGAGCACGGAGCTTGGTCGCCAGACCTTCGAGCTCTGCTCCGAACGAACCTTTCAACGCCTCGTTGACGAGATGCGTAGGAGTGCAGCTGAAACAGAGCGTGCAATGGCGAGGTACGCGCCGATGGAAGAGGCGCAATCCGACTAAGCCGAGCAAAGCAGCCTAATGCCGACAAGCAGACGTACCTCGGAGACGAGCGTGCGCAGGGTCGTCTGCGGCCATTCGAAAGGAACTTGAAATGTCAAACATCAACATGAGTGAGAGCCGGCTCTTCGTGCGCCCTGATACAGCGTCATTCGCTGAAGCCGAGGGAACGGCGGTAGCTGCTTCCATCCAGATGGCATCGAGGGGCGGTGATGGCGATCGTTACACGAGGCCGGCCTGTGCCGTGCTTGGGCAGGAATGTCGATTGGCCCGAGGGATGACGGCGGTGGACGATCGGTTTGCCGCTTCCGCGATGGTTCAAATCCGATCCTATCCGCCCGCGTTCGCGACGCTCGCAATCGATCAGCGGACCCGTTCGATCTGCAGCATCCGGCTTTGACGAAATAACACCAGCAATTGTCGAACGAACCAATCCAGCAAGGAGGATCCAAATGTCTAAACGCAACGCCAAGAACGTTCATGTCAATGCGGACGACCGCGTGACTCTCGACGGCCGCCACCACTGCTACGTCGACGAGTTCAAACAAGGCATCGTCCTAGAGTCTGACGACGGCGGCCCGCGGGGGGTCTTTGCCCTGACGTGGGTCGATGTCGAAGATCACCTTCGCACGAGCCGCTTGGTCATCGACAAAGGGTACTACGCGCAGAGTGCAGCGGGTACACCAGCAAAGACCAGCTCGATGGAGCAAGTATCTCGTCCTGCGAAATTTCGTCCCCTAGCGGTGGACGGGACCTCGCTGGAAAAAGCTACGCCGCGATCTCTCGAAGTCAGACCAATGGATGTCTTGGAAATGGACGATCACAAATTGGATATCCGCCGCGTCGGCCTGAATCTCGGGTTCTGGAACCGCTTGCATCCTGAGGTTCAGGCGCGTTTCGAAAACGCCCGCTTCGTCTGGGCTACGGTCGCGATGGACGCATGCACGCGCGCGCTCTGCGCGCTCCACTTGACCAAAAGCACTCCGAGTGTGAGCAGCGTGATTGCAACGTTGGCGATGGCCGTACGCGAAAAAGGTGCCGAAAACGTGATGCCCAGTGGTCGACCTGACGCAGTATACTTTGATGTTGCAGCGCCCTACGTGTCCTCGAAATTCAGAGAAACGGTTGTTCGCCTGACCGGCAAGCCTCCGGTTCCGTATACGCAGCGTCCGCACTTCCGCGGGCGCGTGGAGCGAATGTTCCGCGCTATCAGCAGCGGTCGTCTTCCGCAAGCAGATGTGGTTGGCGACAACATTCTCTTGGCCGAAAATTATAACCCCACCAAGCACTCGCAGCTCACCCACCAGGAGCTTTTGGATCTGCTTGCGCTGCTGATCGTGGGTTGCTACCAAAATACCCCGCACCGCGGGCTGGCCTTGGAAACTCCGTTGCAACGTTGGCAGCAGTTGTCTCAACAGTGTGAAGGCGTGGCACCTCCGCTCTCGAAGGACGAGTATCGCACGCTGTTCGGCGTCAAGATGCTTGGTCGGGTTTATGCAAACGGGATTTCGGTCGCCGGGATCGAATACCGTTCGGCCCAGATTGCTGAACTGCATAAAGCGGGCCATCGTGTGGACGCCGACGTCCTCCTCAACGAATGGGACATCTCCGTCATTTCGTTCCGAGACCCTCGCGACGGACGTTGGTATAATGCGCCCGCAGTTGAAGAGTGGCTTGAAAACGTCACGCTCGCAGAGTGGATGCTGGCAATCAGGCAAATCATCTCCCGCGATGGACGGTTTGACTGCGCCGATCGTCTCGCCGTCACAGCAGCCTTGCATCATCTCAAGCGCGCCGTGGCCACCCTCTAATCCACCTTACCCAAGGGGCGCCTAGCCCCACCTCCAGAAACTGCAGGCGTACCTCGGACACGAGCGTGCGATGGACGCCTGCGCCCAATCGAAAGGAAAACAAGCATGTCGGACGGTCGTAAATATCCCAAGCTCATCATCGGTGGACGCGACATCACGCTGCGTCAAAGACCGGGGGCGAAGCCCGTCGAGGAACGCAAAAGCATCGTCTCCAACCGCGTCACGATGGCGTTCCGTGATGGCACCGCGCACCGCCTTGAGAGCGAGCTCGAAACCGGCGCCATGGAGCTGTTCAATGCCAACCAGAATGTGGTTGCCATTCGTACGCAGTTCGGCGCCATCCCGTTTCGCCGCGATGGCAAGAACCGCGAGCATTTCGCGGATCTCTGTGTCGATTTCCGCAACGGCTGCCGCAACCTGTACGCGGTTCGCAACGAGGCCAACATCGGCGACCTCAAGATCGAGCTCGAGCTGATCCGAACGCAGACGCTTCGCCACTACGCTCACGGTCTGCACCTGCTGACTGAAGCCCAAATCACGAAGCCCGAAATCTACCGAGCCCGTGAGATGGCCCGTGCTGTGAAGTTGCAGAACTCCGAGAAGATGGCGTGGGTGATCGACGCCCTCAAGGCGCTTGGCGGCTCCGCCGTCATCTTCGATCTCGCCACGTATCTCGGAACGAAACTCGTCTTCGCCGAGCTTTGGACGGCGATCTGGGCCCTCTTCCACGATGGCTTGATCCGTCATGTCCACCCTAATCCGGCCGCCGCCGTGATTACCCGCCTGTCCCGCATCCGTATCGCAAAGGAAAATGCCGATGTCTAAGAAAGAGTCGAAATCCCTGGGCAATGGAATCGAAAGCTTCGACCCCAACCCTCGACACTATCGCCTCGAGGACCAGAAGGATAATCCAGTCGAAGGTGTGGAAAACCGCGCGCCTTCCACGCCGTTTCCCGATGCACAGAATGGAGATGGCGGATTTAGCCTCGCTACCGCGTTGCTCAAGCGACTTTCCGCGGAGATCGAAACGCGGAACCTCGCAGTAAAAAAATCTCGCCGCCGCCACTCTCTAAGCCAACGCCGGCTACGCCGCTGGCTTGAGCGCCACCCGCAATCCTGATGCCCAGCCTTCATCGCAGCCATACCGAAAAGGAGAGTGCCTATGCCTAAGAACTACACCAAGTTCAAAGTCACCACCGACGACCTCGTCACGTTCGACGGACGTCCGCACCGTTTCGAGCAGAAGTATGACCACGGCATCGTGATCGGCTCGGACGATGATAAGCCGAAGAATGTTGTCGCCATGAGTTGGCAGGACATCGACGGGTACATCCGCACGTTCCGCCTTCAGATCGAGAAGGGTTACTATTCCGCGGCGAACGCCATCAAGCGTGCCAGCAAGCGCAAGTCCCCTGTTGTTTCGCACGAGGTCACGTTTCGCCACGTTCTCGTGGCCACCTTTCTCGAGGAAGAAGCCCAAGGCGGTGGCGTGGACGCCATCAGCCGCTCGGACGCGAAGATCAAGAAGTTCTACGCGAAGTTCAAAATCGACAACGAGAAGCTTGTCGAAGACGCTCGCGACGAACTCAAGCAAAAGAAGGCGAAGCGCAACCTCTTCGTGAGCCGCCGGCAATTTTGCCGTTGGATTGAGCGCTTCGAGAAGAACGCGCGCAATGCGGATTCCCTGATGCGCCAAAACAAGGGAAGCACGTCTTACGGAAGCAGCTTCACCTCTGCTCAGCTTGACTACTATTCCAAGTTCGTTCGGGGGTATCTGAACCAGAACCAGCCTACCGTCCGAGCGGCTTACAACATGATGCTTGCGGACGTTTACGCCTGCCAAGCCGCTAACGAGCCATTCGTGGAACCATGCTCGGAAAGCACATTCCTCCGTCTGGCCCGTGACATGGACGACCGCGACGTCGATTTCGCGCGGCACAAGGATAAGCATCGCATCCAGCGAAAGTACATGCTTTCGGGCAAAGGTCTGCAGCCAAAGTATGCGATGCAGATCCTCGAGATGGACGAGCATAAGCTCGACCTTATTCGCGTCTCCAAAAACCTGGGTATCTGGGACCGTCTCCACGAAGACGTCCAGGCAAAGTTGGAGAAGAAATCCCGCGCTTGGATCTCGGTCGCCATGGATGCTTTCTCGCGCTCCATCTGCGGAATCCGTGTGCTTCCCGGCGAACCGGAAGCGGCAGAAGCAGTCGCTACGCTCGCGATGGCCGTGCGCAATAAGGAACATGAGACGGCGCTAAGCGGCGGTCACATCGAGTGGCCGCAGTGCGGCCGCCCCGACGCCGTGCACACGGATGCCGGCGCCGCTTACGTCTCCGCGGACTTCCAGCGCGCGGTGATCGGACTGACTGGCAAGCATCGCATTCCTCCGTCCAAGCACCCGCATCTGCGTGCCCGGGTCGAGCGCTTCTTTGGAACGCTCAATTCCCGCTACATGCATCTGTTCTCTGGACGCACGTACTCGAACGTTCTGATGAAGGACAAGTACGATCCTGCCAAACACGCTCACCTCACGCACATGGAGCTTACTGAGCTTCTGATCCGTCTCATGGTGGTCTGTTACCACAACACGCCACATCGATCGCTGAACGGTGAGACGCCGCTCCAGCGCTGGTACCGCTCGTCTCAACAGGATGCCGAAGTGGCTCCTCCGCCGACGCAAGGTGAATACCGGGACATCTTCGGCATCCAGATGAAACGAAAGGTTGGCAACAACGGCATCACGATCCTCGGTCTGGACTATCGCTCTCCCAAGCTCAGCGCTGTGCAGGAGTGGCAGTACAACATCGAACTCAACGTGCGCATCAACGACCAGAACATGTCGGCGATCTCGTTCGAGGATCCGCGCGATGGCAAGTGGTACGACGCCCAAGCCACCTTCGAAGGTCTCGATAACGTCCCCCTCTCTGATTGGATGGAGACCGTTCGCTTCATCGTCGAAAAGCATGGCCCTAAGGCGCGCAACGCTCGCCGTGCCAAGGAGCTTGTGCTGAAGACTTTGGCGGACGTCGTGAAGGCCAGCGAAAGCTCGCGTCTTGCCGCGAACGTCGGTTCGCCGCTGCAGAATCAAGATCGCATCGTCGAGTTCGAGAAGAAGAACAAGGCGATCTACGAATACTCGCGTCACCTCTGGATCGACTTCGGCAACGACGGCGGCGAAGTCGCCGCATCGGCTGACGGTGCTCAGGCTCGCGACAGCGATCCGATGAACCCGGTGGGCGATTTCAGCTCGGACGGCTTCATCGACCCGCAGTCCAAGACTGCCAAGACCAAGAAGGCCGCCAAGGCCCCCATGCATACGCCTGTCCCCTCAACCGACGACGACGCTGAGATCGATACCTCTGACGTAGTCCTCGAAATCGACGAATAGGATGACCTCCATGGCTGATACGCTCCCGACTTCTCTCAACGCAGGTCTCGCACATATCCGCGCTACGGCGACCGACATCTTGGCGAACAAGTCCGTTCTTGTTCGCAGTCTTGAGGACTTCCACGTCAGCACGCGCCACGACAAGCTGCTGACTCTGGAAATCGAAAAGCTGTTGGCTACCATTCTCAGCGAAAAAGCTGAGGAAGGCTACGCGCTGGCTGTTGTCGGAAAATCCGGCGCCGGTAAAACCCACGCCATCAATCACGTGCTCGACAAACATCCCGCCTTCAAGCCCTTCATGGTCGGCGTGAACGAGTTGCAGATCTGCATGCGTGTCCGCACGCCCCCCGTCTGCAGCACCAAGTCCCTCGGCGTCGCCATCCTGCAGCACGTGGGATACCCGCTCTCGCGCTCCAAGATGAACGAGATCGAGATCTGGCGCTTGGTCCGCGAACAGCTCAAGCGTCGCGAAATCCGCATCATCTACCTTGATGAAGCTCAGCACGTGCTCAAGGCCAAGAAAAGCGTGACGGAGGTCACGGATACGATCAAGTCGCTGATGCAGGATCCCACGTGGCCGATCTGGATCATCATGAGCGGCATCCCTAAAATGCTTGAGGTCATCGAGGGCGATGGCGACCATCAGCTCGAGCGCCGATCGCGTGTCATCCGTATCGGCGACCTCACGGAGGAGGACTTCAAAACAATCATCGCCATCGTGAAGGCAATCGCAGCTCGGGTCTCCTTCACGATCGGCTTTCCGCTGAATACGGAGTTCGTTAGTCGGATGATTCACGGCGGCATGTCGCTTCAGGGAATGGTCATCCAGTTGATCAAGCTTTCCGTTGAAGCGGCGATCTGGGACCCTAAGGAAGCCGAAACCCGTACGGTGCGGTTCGACCACTTTGTCGAAGGCTATCGCCGCCTGTGTGACTGCGGCGACGACACCAACGTATTCCTCCGGAAGGATTGGCGGGACATCGTCCGCGAGGTTAGCGACGATGGGAAGCTGACCACCGAACTCGTGGGCAGCTGAGCCTCGACGTTTTCTTCCCGGCGACGTCGTTCGCCGGGAAGTTTCCCTCCAAAGTCAATTAAATCAAGGACTGCGTTTATGGCCGGGATTCTGCAAGTTCCGCTCTTCTCCGAGGAAACACTTCCGAGTTGGGTTGCAAGGCTTGCGCGGGCGAACGGAAAACTTAGCTCGTTTTCGTTCTGCGGTGATGTCGGAGTGGACTTCTCCGGCATGTTGCTAGGTCGACCTGCGGAAGTCGAAATGCTGGCGTCCCTAACAGGGCGCGCAAGCTGCGAGCTGACCTCCCATGCATTGGTGTTTGGAGCTGGGCACCAAGTTCAAATTGCGAACGAGACGGTCTCGAAGAAGTTCATGCGCAAGAACCAGCTTGCGTTCTGTCCCAAGTGCTTTGCAGACGATGATGCTGGTAACCCAGGGGCAATCGATACTCGTCGTTACTGGCGCAAGTCATGGCTCATGAGCGACGCAAAAGTTTGCGTCGTGCATGGATGCCAGCTCGAAGGTCTCCCGCCGCATAGTCGACTTCATGATCTATGCCAGGTGCTCGATCGAAATAGCATTGCGGTTGCCGGTTACATCAGCGCGCCGGTCCACGCAGAACCATCATTAGTGGATAAGTTCATCGTCGAACGCCTGGCAGGCAATGTCTCTCACGGGCCTCTTCTGGACGGGATTCCACTCGGCGCGGCCATCCATACGGCGCGGCTCTTGGGCGTGGCGTTGTCTCATGGCTCAGAACAGGCCGTGACACAGCTGTCCAAAGAAGAGGTCGCCTTATCGACAGACAAAGGAATGTGTGTGTTGCAGTCTGGAGCGTCAGGCGTACGTGCTGCGCTAGACAGTATTGTGAATCCGCGTGCAACCGCGATCTACTTTGCCTACGGCAGGCTCGCTAATATGCTGCTTCGTAGTACAGGAGACGAGTATCAGCCGATCAAGGAAATTTTCATCCAACACGCGAGCGGCCGGTTCATGTTGAGAGGCGAAAGGCTTTCCGCCGAAAACAAGACATGGACGTCTGCGACGGCTTTGGCGAGAGTCACCGGTTCTAGTAAAGACAGGGTTAGGAGACGGCTTTATGAAACCGGGATCACTACCTCTATGAACTCTGAAACCGTCCCGATGGATGCGGTGTTCGATCTGCTCAGCGAAGATGATGAGCACGTGAAGGCGAAAACTGCATGTGAAATTGTCGGCTGCGACAAGGAGATGTTTGATAGCCTGGTGGAGGCCGGCCTTATCGAGCGTGCTTACGAGGCCGCGCGTATGCCAAACGGAAAAAGGAGATTTCAAGCAAATTTCCGCCGGCGCGACCTCGTTGACTTTCGCCAATCCGTGGAGGTGCGAGCGCAATCCGGTGTCACCGACTCGATGATTACTCTTCGCTTGGCAGCCCGCCGAAGTGGGAAATCTAAAGCAGCGATCATCGCCGGCATCCTGTCGGGCGAGTATAAGATCGTCGGACTCAGCGGAAAGGCGCTTATGGCTGACAACGTCATGCTCGACTTTAGCGAACTCGATCCGCCAGGAGATTTCGTAACGGCGCTACAGGCTGCAACGCTACTGAATGTACGATCCGATACGCTCGCAAAGCTTCTTGTGCACGGTGTGATCCCGTATCGTGAAGTTAGTGGGCTCAACCAGCGTTTCAAACGCAAGATGGTTGATCGAAAGGATATTGCGGACTTTGTCGATAGGTACGTCTCTATCGCTCAGCTTGTTGCGGAAACCGGACTTGATCGCAATCTGATCAATGCACGAATGAGGTCGCGCGGCGTACGCCCGGTTTTCCCTCCAGCAGAATTCAAGACAGCTTTCATTGAACGAAATAAGGTGCCGAGGTTGCTTGAGACGATGACTGTGATGTGATGGATGCCTCACGGCATATGAGTTGCAAACAGCTACACGGGCCAGTCAATTTCTCCATTTGCCACTTGTTCCAGCAGTTCAAGCGCCTCGTCTACCGGAAGGTCGTGTGTGACTTTGGCGTTTCTCAGTCTTGCTGCGAACTCCGTAGCGGCAAGCGCCTCCATCCGCTCGTCCGCTTCGTCAAGGGCATCCAAACTTTCAGACGCAAAAATGGAATGCCCGCTTTCCAATCGTTCGAGCATTTCTAACGCCTCGTGCACCGGAACACCGTGGCTCAATTCGGCAGCCGCCGCCTCTGCTGCAGCGTGAGCCGCGAAAAGCGCCTCCATCCTGCGATCCTGCGCTTCGAAGCGAGGACGGAATAGTTCCTGAATAGCTCTGATGTTCTCGGGGAGGTCTGACTGGGTGCCGGCGCTGCCAGAGCGATCGAGCTCAATCCCAAGCGGGTGCGGCTCGTTATCAACCTCATTTTTACCCGCCAAAGAGTTTTTGATCATACTTCGTCTCCTTCAAGAACCTCTTAGACCAGAGTGTATGAGGGAAGCGTTGGCACATGAGGTAAACAGCCGATAAATCCTCTGAGGGAGTATCTCGTTCTCTGCCGTAAGCAAATGACGTACGATAACTCGGATAGCCTCCCTCTGCTTGTTGTCGGTCGTACGACAACATGGCCGCAGATGATCCTGCTTGCTCGGCTCCACCATATGGGTACTTGTGTTCGAGCGCACATCAAACGGCCCTAGTGGAAGCCGAGCGACGCCGAGCTTGGAGCTGCAGCCTCCAACGACCCAACTGCCGAGATTGCCTTCCCCACAAGGAATTCGATCTCAAAGCGCCGAGCACTCTCAACGATCGCCACGTCGCCCCACAGGCCAAGGATTGCCATCCCGTCGTCTACCGAGAGCTCAGCATCCACCCATCCCGACGCAATGCAGGCATCCTCCAAGGCCGCGCTGGCCGCTGCCTGAAGGCGATCTGTTACGACAGTTAGGAAATAGCCAGACCGCCCTTCGAAATCTCGCCTGCATAGATAGAGGCCGTCGATGAAAACATCTTTCTTATTTGACAGCCACGCCCCCTGCTGCCGGCCAAAATGAAGGTACATGTTGTCATCGAGCCCGAGCTGTCCCACGGGGATATCGTCTGGGCCAGCCGAAACACCCGCTATCGCATTTATGTCGACGAGTGTGCCGCCCCCACTGCTCCAGGTTTTGAATACTTCGGTGATATTTCCCTGCCGCCTTGCAAGGTCGCTATCGCGATGGGCCGGAGTGACCCAAGTGCGGTTGGCGAAGCGTTCGGGGTGGGTAAGGTGGTTCATGCTGTTGTCTCCATCTGCGTTGGACCAACAGTTCATGCTATAGTCGCAAGAGACAACCGCGCGATGTATGACCACCATTCGGTGTCTCTCGCATTCAAACCAATGGATAAGCTCTCGACGCTTCGGATAATCGTGCGGCCCGAGAAGGCGAAGGCCGAGCTGAGAAGCTGGGCGGCGAATTGGAAACAGCGGCCAGCTAATTTCGCGATCGCCATCACCTCAGACAATCTCTTTAAGTCGACCAGCATTTACTTTACGCGATCAGCCGAGATGGCAACCCCTTCGATCACAGTCCTCGCCTATCGAGGAATGTGATCTCATGCGCTCCCTCTTCTCCGCGCACAGCTATCGAACTAGCCACATGGAGTTCCCCGGGAGATGAGCACCGGTCCGTTTCAAAGACACTGAGGCATTATTTTCCCCGTATTGGCGCCTCAAATTCTCCTTTATGTACAGCCACTTAATCTATTGGGGCAAATCCGGCTGGCTCTCGGGACCTTTCGAGGTGACGCGTTGGTACCGGAAACCCGAATAATTGGGGCTTTTTTTGTGCTCCCCTACAGTTCTGGAAGAGACGACAGCAAGCGGATCGGCGACCTGACCTAGCGGCCGGCGATCCAGACAGAGAAACCCATTTCGACACGGAGGATGTTCAATGGACTATCGCAAGCTTGGACCAAGCGGGACAATCGTCGCGCCATACTGCCTGGGAACGATGACATTCGGCGCGGAAGCCGATGAGGCTACCTCGCACAAGATACTCGACGACTATTTCAAATGGGGCGGCAATTTCATCGACACCGCCGATGTCTATAGCGCAGGCGTTTCAGAAGAGATCATCGGCCGCTGGCTGAAAGCACGACCCACCGAGGCCCGCCAGGCAGTGATTGCCACGAAGGGACGTTTCCCGATGGGAAGCGGACCGAATGACATCGGACTGTCGCGGCGGCATTTGAACGTCGCGCTCGACGACTCGCTTCGACGTCTCGGCGTCGAGCACATCGATCTCTACCAGATGCATGCATGGGACGCCCTGACACCTATCGAGGAGACGCTGCGTTTCCTTGATGATGCCGTCTCCAGCGGCAAGATCGGCTATTACGGCTTCTCCAATTACGTCGGGTGGCATATCGCCAAGGCGGCCGAAATCGCCAAGGCACGCGGCTATACCCGGCCAGTAACGCTGCAGCCGCAATACAGCCTTCTCGTGCGCGATATCGAACTCGAGATCGTGCCAGCTTGCCAGGACGCAGGCATGGGCCTGTTGCCTTGGTCACCTCTCGGCGGCGGCTGGCTGACCGGCAAATATCGTCGTGACCATATGCCGACGGGTGCGACCCGGCTCGGGGAAAATCCGAAGCGTGGCATGGAATCCTACGACCAGCGCAACGCGCAGGAGCGGACCTGGGACATCATCGGCGCGGTGGAGGACATCGCGAAGTCCAAGGGTTGCAGCATGGCGCAGGTGGCACTTGCCTGGACCGCTGCGCGGCCGGCCGTGACGTCGGTCATTCTCGGTGCCCGCACGACGGAGCAACTGGCGGACAACCTCGGTGCGGCCAAGATCAGCCTCTCAGACGAGGAGATGAGCCGCCTCACCGAGATCAGCGCGCCGCACCCCTTCGATTATCCCTACGGGGTCGGCGGCACGAACCAGCGCCACCGCAAGCTCGAAGGCGGACGGTAAATCATCAGGCAGCGGCGGCGCATACCGCCGCTGCCTTGTTCCTTCAGATACGGATGCCCGTCGCGTCGTCGAAGAGATGCAGCTGTGCCGGATCGATGGTCACGCCGATCGTCTCACCGCCACGGGCGGTGCTGCGGCCGGTCTCGACGATCGTCAGTTCCGGCGTCGTCGCCGCCGTGATGAAGGTGGCTGAGCCAGTGGATTCAACAACATCGACAGGGATGTCGAACGTACCCTGTCCTGTCGTGGTGATACCGATATGCTCCGGACGAATACCGACGGTCACCTTGCGGCCAGGCTGCAGTTGGCGATTGCTAGGCAGCGTGTGCTTGACCGTCCCGAGATCGATCGCGAGCCCGCTTCCGTCCGCCTGCACGACACCAGGAATGAAATTCATCGCCGGCGAGCCGATGAAGCCGGCCACAAACTTGTTGGCCGGCGTGTCATAAAGTTCGAGCGGCTTGCCCTGCTGCTCGATGACACCCTCGCGCATGACGACGACGTGGTCGGCCATGGTCATCGCCTCGATCTGGTCGTGAGTGACGTAGACCGAGGTCGCGCCGAGCCGATCGTGCAGCGCGCGGATTTCCTTGCGCATGTGAACGCGCAGCGCCGCATCGAGGTTCGACAACGGCTCGTCGAACAGGAACGCCTTGGGGTGACGGATGATGGCGCGGCTCATCGCTACGCGCTGGCGCTGGCCGCCGGAGAGTTCGCGCGGATAGCGCTTAAGCAGGTTGGACAGGCCGGTCGTTGCCGCGACATCGGCCGCTGCCTTCTTGGCCTCGGCCTTGGCAACGCCGCGGATACGCAGGCTA
This sequence comes from Rhizobium sp. 2MFCol3.1, assembly GCF_000377565.1. Classification (GTDB taxonomy): domain Bacteria; phylum Pseudomonadota; class Alphaproteobacteria; order Rhizobiales; family Rhizobiaceae; genus Rhizobium. Next base: position 60,160 of record NZ_KB898353.1, read on the forward strand.
TAGGTCAGGTTTTCCTCGACCGTCATATGCGGATAAAGCGCGTAGGACTGGAACACCATGGCGACGTCGCGCTTGCGCGGCGGCACGTTGTTCATCAGCTCGCCGGCGATCTTCAGATCGCCTTCGGAGATGCTTTCCAGGCCTGCAAGCGAGCGCAGCAAGGTGGACTTGCCACAGCCCGAGGGGCCGACGAGCGCCACGAAGCTGCCCTTGGCGATCTCAAGGTTGATGTTCTTCAGCGCATGGAAGGCACCGTAATGCTTGTTGACGCCGCTGAGCTCGATCTGATTGGTCATTTGAGGGCTCCAGAGGTGAGGCCGGATACGATGCGGCGCTGCAAGAGAACGAAGATGGCGAGAACGGGCGTCACATACATCGTGGCATAGGCCATGATGTTGTTCCACTCGCTGGTGTTCGGCCCCATGAAGGAGTTGAGACCGACGCTGGCGGGCTGAAGCTCTGCTTCCTGGATCATCGACTTCGAATAGACGAACTCTCCGAAGGCCTGCATGAAGATCAGGATCGCGCTGACGAGAATGCCGTTGCGGGCAAGCGGCAGCACGATGTTGAAGAAGGCGCCGAAGCGGGAGTTGCCATCGACCAGCGCTGCTTCCTCGAGCTCCATCGGCACGGCCATGAAGGTGGCGCGCACCAGGACCACGAAGAACGGCATGCTTTTCGCGGCGATCGCCAGGATGACGGCAAAGCGCGGATAGTCGAGCAGGCCGAACTGCGAGAAGCCCACGAAGATCGGCGTGATCATCAGCGATGCCGGCAGGACCTGCAGCATGAGGATGAGGAACAGGCCGATATCCACCCACATGTTGCGGTAGCGCGCCAGCACATAGGCGCAGCCGACGCCGAGCACGGTGATCAACGCCACGGAACCGAAGGCGATGACGACGGAGTTCCAGAGATAGCGCCCCATGTTCCGGCTTTCCCACACATAGGCGTAGGTTCCCCATTGCGGCGAGGACGGCCAGAAGCTGGGCGGATTGGCGAACATTTCGGAGCCGCTCTTCAGAGCCGTGATGTACATCCAGTAGAGCGGGAAGAGATAGATTGCCGCCAGAACGATCGCGATGAAGAGCATCAGGCGGTTGCGGTTGGTATCGCTCATCCGCGCACCTCATGTTTTGTCGACCGGACATAGACGATCGAGGCGAACATCACGAAGACGATCATGATGACGGAGATCGTGGCGCCCTTGCCGAAGTCGTATTGCCGGAAGGACAGGTCCCAGGCCCAGTATTGCGTGACGTTGGACGAATTGTTCGGCCCGCCATCGGTGATGGCCGCGAACAGGTCGAACTGCTGCAGCGTGAAGATCAGGCCGAGCGAGACGATGGCGCCGATGGTCGAGCGCATCATCGGAAGCGTGATCGTCCAGAAGCGCTGCCAGGCATTGGCACCGTCGAGTTCGGCCGCCTCATAGAGGTCGCCGGGAATGGAAGAGAGGCCGACGGAGAGCAGGATCATGTTGAAGGACGTGCCGAGCCAGATATTGGCAATGACGACAGCCCAGAGCGAGAAATTGGGGTCCGAGCGCCAGAAGATGTTGGAGCTGATCAACCCGCTTTCGCGCAGGATGAAATTCAAGACGCCGAAATCGCCCGACAGCACCCAGTTCCAGATCGCGCCGACGACTAGGCCGGGCATGACCCAGGAAACTAGGAACAGGCCGCGCAGCCAGGAGGCGCCGGGAAAGTTCACCCAGAAGAACAGCGCCAAGCCGAAGCCGATCAGGAACTGGCCGGCGATCGAGCCGACGACGAACAGCACGGTGTTGTAGATGATCGGCAGCGTTTCGGGCTGTTTGAACAGATCGACATAATTCTTGAAACCGACGAAGGGGCGCACGAAGGTCCCGAGGCTGAACATGTCGACCTCCTGGAAACTCATGACGATGTTGTAGACGAGCGGCAGGCCCGCGAGCACGAACAGGAAGATGAGCGGCAGGGTGACAAGCGTGATGTCGAACCCGCGGCCATCGGTGATGCTGGAAAATAGCCTCTTCATGGATACCCCTTAAGCTCCGAACGGGGCTGCCTGGCGCTTGCGCGGAAGACAGCCCCTGCCGGGAGGAAACGGTGGGATGGCGAGAACGCCATTGGGGTCGGACAGGCGAAGCGCGTCGCGCACGCTCCGCTTGCCCTGATATGTCACTCTTCGACGGCCTTGATCTTCTCGGCGGCCTGATCAAGCGCATCCTTCGGCGACATCTGGCCGGTCAAAGCGGCCTGGATGGCATCCTGGATTGCCTTGGAGATCTTCGGCCATTCCGGCGACGGACCGCGCGGCTGGGCATATTTCAGCTGCTCGACGAAGGTCTTCAGCGCATCGTCCTTCAGCTTGTTGCCTGTCGGCGGGATGGCGATGTCGGAGCGAGCCGGCAGCTGGCCGAACTTCTGGTACATCGTGTCGTCCTTCGAGGCGAAGAACTCGAGGGCCTTGAAGGCTTCCGCCGGATGCTTGGAACTGGAGAAGATCGCCCAGTTGTAGTCGCCCATGGCCGAAGACCGCGTCGCGCCTTCCTGCGGGATCGGCAGCAGCGCCGTGCCCCAGTCGAACTTCGCGTCCGTCAGCATGCGGTCGATTTCCCACGGACCGGAGATGGCCATGGCGGCATTGCCGGCGTTGAAGGTGGCGGTCGAATCCCACTGGCTGCGGGTCAGCGTATCGGGAGAAGCAAGCTTCTCATCCATGATCTGCTTCCAGACCGTCAGAGCCTTCACCGCACCATCGGCGTTGATCGTCTTGTAGGTCGCGCCGCCCATCTGGGCCCATGGCAGGAACTGGAAGGTGCCTTCTTCGTTCGCCTTGGCCGAGAAGGTCAGGCCGTAGACGTTCTTCGACGGATCGGTGAGCTTCTTGGCGTCCGCGACGAGCTCGTCCCAAGTCTGCGGCGGCTTTTCCGGATCGAGGCCGGCGGCCTTGAACATGTCCTTGTTATAGTAGAGCGCGATCGTGTTGGTCGCCTTCGGTACACCGTAAAGCTTGCCGTCCCAGGTGGCGGACTTCAGCGGTCCGGGGAAGTAGTTCTCGGGCTTGATGACGGTCGACTTGGCGATCATGTCGGTGAGGTCGAGAAACGCCTTGCGGTCGGCGAACATCGCGTGGTTCGGGTTGTCGATGGCGATGATATCGGGCGCCTTGCCGGTCGAAAACGCGCGCATCGATTCGCTGACGACATCGTCGAACTGGATCTGGCGGTATTCGATCTTGATGCCGTTGTTCTGATCGTTGAATTCCTTGATCAGGTTCGGCGCCGGCTGGATGTCGCGGTCGAGCGACCAGAGGGTCAGGGTGACGTCTTCGGCCTTGGCGGCTAGGCCGAAGAGCGACACGCCCGCCAGCGCAAGCGCGCCGATCATTGCAAATTTACGGATAGCCATGGTTCTCCTCCTTTGTGGTTATCCTAGATCGTAGGCCGGCAATTCCTCCTTGCCGGCCGCGATATCATCAAACCGGATCGACGACGAAGTCGCCGCCCCGGGCATGCTTCAAATGGTTCAGCGCATGAACCTGACCGGTCATCTCGAGCGCGTCGCGATAGACCGGATCGTGCCAACCTTCAATGTCGATGGATCCCGACCAGCCAGCGAGGCGCAGTTCCGAAATGATGTCCGTCCAGTTGCTGTCGCCAAAGCCCGGCGTGCGCATGAACACGAACTTCTCCTTACCGAAGATGCCATGCTCCTTGATGACATCCCAGCGGATCGTTGCATCCTTACCGTGAACGTGGAAAATTTTCGACGCCCACTTGCGGATCTGCGGCAGCGGCTCGATCAGATAGACCATCTGATGGCACGGCTCCCATTCGATGCCGATGTTGTCGTCAGGCGTCTCGTTGAAGATCAGTTCCCAGGCATCGGGATTGTGCGCGATGTTCCAATCGCCCGTCTGCCAGTTGCCGTCCATCGCGCAGTTTTCGAAGGCGATCTTAACGCCCTTGTCGGCGGCGCGCTTGGCAAGCTCGCTCCAGATTTCCTTGTAGCGCGGCAGGCTGTCGGTCAACACCTTGCCACGGATACGGCCGGTAAAGCCGGCGACGCAGGTGGCGCCGAAGTGATGCGCGTTGTCGATGCAATCCTTCCAGCCCTGGAGCGTGTCGAGATCGATATCCGTCGTTTCAAGCGGATTGCCGAACATGCCGAGCGTCGAGATGGTGATGTCACGGTCGCCGATGGCATCGACGCAGCGCTTTCCGAGTTCGGCAAGGTTCTGGCCATTGGTCGTCTGCCAGAAGAAGGGTTCGAAGCTTTCGAAGCCCATATCGGCGATCTGGCCGATCCGCTTGTCGGCGCCGCCCTTCGACGCGCTGACCATGGTTCCGATGCGAATGGACTTGGCGGGGTTGCTCACAATCTCAATCCTTATGCTGAAATTTCGATACGCTTGCCGGTCTTGGCGCTTTCGATCGCGCCGAAGACCATGGCGAGGCTTCTGATGTTGTCGGAACTTGCTGTTTCCGGGCGCTTGCCCGTCTTGATCGCCTCGACGAAGCTCGTAATCACGCTGGCGTGGCCATGCGTCTCTTCGTCATGTTCAGGCGCTGGAACCTCGACCGGCGTGAAGCCGTGCAGCAGACCGGGCTCGCTTCCAGCGGTCGCGGCCTTGAAGCCCTCTTCACCATCCCAGGTCAGCATGCCCTTGGAGCCGACGAGGCGCCATTGGCTTTCCCAGCTCGTGCGCTCGCCTTCGGCGCACCAGGATCCGCGATAGGTGAAGACGACATCATCGGCGAATTCGAAAGTCGCGTTGGCGGAAGCGCCGTGCTGATACCAGGTGCCCTTGGGATTACGCTCGACGCAGTAGACGGCCAGCGGCTTCTTGTCAGCAACGAAGCGCGCGGCGTCGAAAGTGTGGATCGCCATGTCGAGCAGCAGCACGTTCTGCATCTCTTCGCGGAAGCCGCCGAAATGCGGCGCCAGGAAGAAATCGCAATGGATGCCGGTGATATCGCCGATGGCACCGCTTTCGACAAAGCGACGCATGCGGCGCACGCCCGAGATGAAGCGGCGGTTCTGAATGATAGCGTGGATCTTGCCGGTCTCGGCGGCGAGATCGATGAGGGCAGCCCCTTCGGCAAGCGAGGTTGCCATCGGCTTTTCGCTCAGCACATGGCAGCCGGCTTTCAGCGCCGTCGACACCACGTTGAAGCGTGCGGTCGGGATGACCACGTCGAAGACGATATCGGCTTTTGATTTCGCGATGACGTCGGCGAGATCCGTGCCGATCACGGCACCACTCAAACCAAACTCCTCGGCGAGCTTTTCAGCTGCCGCAGGATTGACGTCGACGAGGCCCTTGACCTCGATCTCGGCTGCGAGAGCCGGGGTTTCCTTGATGGCGCGCAACCAGCCCTTGGACATGGCTCCGCAACCGCACAGAACGGCATTCAATGTCACGATTTCCTCCCGTGGACAGTTTCCGGCTTTCCTCCCGAAACTTGTCCCGTAAACGTTTACGATACTAAGCGGAAACGTTTCTCGCTGTCAATCCCACGTGATCAGACAAAAAATGCTGCGGAAAACATCTGCAAATGCGGGGCCTTAACCTCGGCTGCGCCGCAGCGCAGCACGAAAAAATTTCGCACCGTTTTGCGCCTTCGTTCCGGCTGGAACGTAGGTGGCCGGATCAGATTTCGATTCCTCGATTAGCGGATCAGGATCGCGCGGAAGTCGTTGACATTGGTTCCCGTCGGGCCGGTCTCGAACAGGTCGCCAATCGCAGCAAAGCCGCTGTAGCTGTCGTTGCCGTCGAGCAGGCGGCGCGGATCGAGACCGGCGGCGCGCAATCGGTCGACCGTCTTCCCATCAACGAAGGCGCCGGCGTTGTCCTCCGAGCCATCGATGCCATCGGTATCGGCAGCCAGCACATGCATGTCGTGACCCTGGATCGCCAGCGCCATGGCGAGCGCGAATTCGCCGTTACGCCCGCCCTTGCCGCCCTTGCCTCGGAGCGTCACCGTCGTCTCGCCGCCAGAGAGGATAATGACCGGCTTTTGGAACGGCCGGTCTTTGGCAAGCACTTCGCGGGCGATCGCCGCATGCACCGAAGCGACATCGCGGGATTCGCCCTCGATGGAATCCGACAGAATGGCGGCTTCTACCCCGTGCGACCTGGCAAGCGCTGCCGCGGCCTCTAGCGAGACGCCGGCCGAGGCGATCACATGATGTTCGTGGCGGCCGAAAACCGGATCATCCGGGCTCGGCGCATCGGCGGCTGGCGTGGCAAGGAAATCGAGCGCGGCCTGCGGCAGCGGCATCTTGTACTGCGCGATGATCTCGAGCGCATCGTGCCGCGTCGAGCGATCCGGAACGGTAGGACCGGAAGCAACATAAGCAGGATTATCGCCGGGGATATCCGACACGACCATGCTGACGACGCGCGCCTTGGTAGCCGCAGCCAGCCTGCCGCCCTTGATCGTGGAGAGATGCTTGCGCACGACGTTCATCGCGGAAATCGGCGCGCCCGAGGCGAGCAGGATCTCGTTCATGGCAATCTCGTCTTCCAGCGTCAGCCCCTCCGGCGGCGCCGGCAGCAGGGCGGACCCTCCCCCGCAGATCAGGGCGATGACGAGATCATCCTCGCCAAGCCCGCTCACGGCGTCCATCAGCCGCTTCGAAGCCACGAGACCGGCGCGATCAGGCACGGGATGCGAGGCTTCAAGGATCTCGATGTTTCTGGTTTCGCAGCCATAGCCATAGCGCGTCACCACGACGCCCTCGAGCGGCCCATCCCAGACGCTCTCGAGCGCCTGTGCCATCTGTGCCGCACCCTTGCCGGCGCCGATCACCACCGTTCGGCCCTTCGGCTTGGTCGGAAGATGAGCGGTGATGCCCGTCAGCGGGTCGGCAGCTTTGACGGCGGCGGAGAAGAGATCTTTTAGGAAATCGCGCGGTTGCATGGGCTGGCTTTCGAAAAAATTCAACTGTCGAGACTGAAGGCATCGCTTTCGCCGGCAACGAGCTCAAGCGGCCAAATCGTATTGCGCGCGCCACCGGGATAGAAATCCGCGTAGGCGGGCATGGTCGCGAGCAACGTTTCCGCAAGCTCGGCGCCGAGGTCGCGCAGCGACATCCTGAAACATGTCAGTGCCGGCTGCAGGAACCGGGCGCGCGGCTCCTCGCGAAAGCCGATGACAGCAAGATCCCGGCCTGGAATGATGCCCGCCTCGACCATGCGCCGGTAAAGCCCGATCGCCATCAGCTCATAAATCAGAATGATTGCCGTCGGCCTGGGATCAAGGCGGATGAGCTCGTGACCGGCCTGATATCCGCCCTGCTCGCTCGACTTCGCGCGAATGACGAGCTCGGGATCATAGGCGATGCCGTGGCGTTCCAGCGAGCGGCGGTAGGCATCAAGGAAGATATAGCCGAGATTGACATCGCTCGATGGCACCGCGATCGCGATCCGTCGATGGCCCTTGGCCACCAGCCGATCGACGGCCGAGGCCGCGACGCCTTCGAAATCAAGGTCGATCCAGCTGTAATTGCCGCCGGACGAGCTGCGGCCAAGCGCAACGAAGGGTATCTTCGCCTTGGCCAGGAAATCGATGCGCTTGTCGATGCGCTGCGTGGCGGAAATGATCAGTGCATCGACGACACGACGCGCCACCATGCGCTTCAGATACTCCTGCGGGTCCTCGTCGTTGGGGCAAGGCAGCATGATGAGGTCGAGCTTGTGGCGCGAAAGCACGCTTTGCAGGCCACCCGTCAGGCCAAGGAAGAAGTTGTCGGCGTTTTCGACCGTTTCCTTGCTGGACTCGATCATCAGGCCGATGACGTTGGTCGTCCCCTGCCGCAGGCTTCGGCCCGACTGGTTCGCCACATAACCAAGCTCTTCGGCCGCCGCCAGCACGCGCTTGCGGGTTTCCTCATTCACATCCGGTTTGCCATTCAGCGCCCGCGATACGGTCCCGATCGAAATATCGAGATGCTTGGCCAGTTGGCGAATTCCCCTCATTCCGACAATCGTCCTCCCAGTGGCGATGGCTAGCCGACCTTATGTGACACACCAAAACCGATCCGAAAAGGACCAAGGGCAACGATATGTGGTGGAGCGGGAGACGGCAGGCCGACGATCGGCAACTTTCGCGCCTCGTCTGAGCTCTGCCTACTAAAGATGCGGCGATAGTCGCTAAACGCCGTTACGGAAAAAGATCCGCATCTTTCATAAACGGCGCCTGCGCGTCCTTGGATGAAAGGGTGGGGGTTGTCTCTATCGGCCAGGCGACGTTCACCGTCGGGTCGTTCCAGATGATGGCGCGCTCGTGTTGGGGCGAATAGAAATCGGTCGTCTTGTAGAGAAACTGCGCGGTCTCGGAAAGAACCACGAAGCCATGCGCAAAGCCCGGCGGGATGTAGAGCTGGCGTTTGTTGTCCGACGACAGGATTTCGCCAACCCACTGCCCGAAGGTTGGAGAGGATCGCCGCAGGTCCACGGACACATCAAAGACTTCGCCCTCGACCACCCGAACCAGCTTTCCCTGCGCCTGTTTGATCTGGTAGTGCAGCCCGCGGAGCACGCCCTTGGCGGATTTGGAGTGATTGTCCTGAACAAATGAAACCTCTGCCCCGACCGCTTCGTTGAAGCGAGCCTGGTTGAAGCTCTCGAAAAAGAAGCCGCGTTCATCGCCATAGACGGTGGGCTCGATGAGCAGGACCTCAGGAATTGCCAGCGAAGAGACTTTCATCGGTCAGCCCGCCTCCGCCAGAAGTCGCATCAGGTATTTCCCGTATCCGTTCTTGCAGAGCGGCGCTGCCAGTTGCTCCAGCTGGCGGCCGGTGATCCAGCCGTTGCGAAACGCGATTTCCTCGGGGCAGGATACTTTCAGCCCCTGGCGTCGCTCCAGCGTCGAGATGAACTGTCCGGCGTCGAGCAGGGAATCATGCGTTCCCGTATCCAGCCAGGCGTAGCCGCGTCCCATGATCTCGACGGTCAGGTTGCCGTCCTCAAGATAGCGTCGGTTCAGATCGGTGATCTCAAGCTCTCCGCGCGGCGAGGGACGCAGAGACTTGGCGAATTCGACGGCGCGTTCGTCGTAGAAATAGAGGCCCGTCACCGCGTAGTTCGATTTCGGCTCGGCCGGCTTTTCCTCGATCGAGACAGCCCTGAAACGCCTGTCGAATTCAACGACGCCATAACGCTCCGGATCGAGCACGTGATAGGCGAAGACCGTCGCGCCGCGATCGACGGACATGCCGCTTGCCAGAAGGATCGGCAGGTCGTGACCGTAGAAGATGTTGTCGCCGAGCACGAGCGCCGACGGCGAGCCATCGAGAAACTTCTCGCCGATGATGAAAGCCTGCGCCAGACCATCGGGCGACGGCTGTTCGGCGTAGGAAAACTTGACGCCCCAGGCGCTGCCGTCGCCTAGCAACTGCTCGAAGCGAGGAATATCGAGCGGCGTCGAAATGATCAGAATGTCGCGGATGCCGGCCAGCATCAGCGTGCTGAGCGGATAATAGATCATCGGCTTGTCGAAGACAGGCAGCAACTGCTTGCTCATGGCAAGTGTCGCCGGATGAAGACGTGTGCCGGATCCACCGGCGAGAATGATGCCTTTTCGGGTCACAGCGCCCACTCCCGTTCCTTCAATTGATCAATTACGCGATCCACATGCACCGTCCATTCGGGCAGGGTCAGCCCAAGGGCGGAACTCAAAGCATCCGTATTGAGCGACGAATTGCGCGGCCGCGCGGCGGGCCGCGGAAACTCGTCGGTGGTGATTGCCTCGATATCGGCGGGTGCGACAGCCGATACGAAGCCGATCTCAATCGCCTTCTCGACAATATACCGGGCGAGCCCGTGCCAGCTTGTTCGTCCCGATGCGGTCAGGTGGTAGGTGCCATTGGCGATGCCGCCGCGCCGGTGCGCGGCAATGGCAAGCGCGGTGACGTCGGCAAGCAGCTCGACGGCCGTCGGCGCGCCAAACTGATCAGCGACGATCCGAAGGTTCGGACGCTCCCGCGCCAGGCGCAGAATGGTCTTCACGAAATTCGTGCCATCGGCCGAGACGACCCAGCTGGTGCGAAACAAAAGGTGCCGGCAGCCGGACTCGACGATCGCCAACTCGCCGGCACGTTTTGACTGGCCATAGACATTCAACGGATGCGTCTCGTCGCCCTCGCGATAGGGCGTCTCTTGGCGACCATCGAAGATGTAGTCCGTCGAATAATGAACCAGCAGCGCGTCACTCCGGCGGGCGTAATCCGCCAACGCCTTCACGGCCTGGTGGTTGGTGCGAAACGCCAAATCGGCATTCGTCTCGGCCAGATCGACCTGCGTATAAGCCGCCGCATTGACGATGATGTCAGGGCGGACGGCATCAAGACGCGCTGCGATCGCCTCTGGATTATCGAGATCGAGTTCGTCGCGCGCGAAGGCAACAAGATTGCCGAACGGAAGCAGCGTGCGCTGAAGCCCGCGTCCCAGTTGCCCGTTTTTTCCGAGAAGCAGCACGGTCATGCGTATTGCTTCTCCACCCAGTTGCGGTAGCTGCCTGAGGTCACGTTCTCGACCCAGTCGGCATTGTCGAGATACCACCGGACCGTCTTGCGAATGCCGCTCTCGAACGTTTCCGCCGGACGCCAGCCGAGTTCGGCCTCGATCTTGCGCGCATCGATCGCATAGCGCCGGTCGTGCCCCGGGCGATCGGCGACGAAGGCGATTTGCTCACCGTATTTCTTGCCATCCGATCGCGGCTGAAGCTCGTCAAGGACCTCGCAAAGCGTGGTGACGACATGAAGATTGGCGCGCTCGTTCCAGCCGCCGATATTGTAGGTTTCGCCCAGGCGCCCCGCCTCTAGCACCCGGCGTATCGCGCTGCAGTGATCCTTGACGTAGAGCCAGTCGCGGATCTGCATGCCATCGCCGTAGATCGGCAGAGGACGACCTTTCAGCGCGTTGTGGATCACCAACGGAATGAGCTTCTCCGGGAAATGCAGCGGGCCGTAATTGTTGGAGCAGTTGGTGGTGACGACAGGAAGCCCATAGGTGTGGAAATAGGCGCGAACCAGATGGTCGCTCGCCGCCTTGCTGGCGGAGTAAGGGCTGTTCGGCCGATAGCTTGTTTCCTCATTGAACGCCGGATCATCGGCGCCGAGCGTCCCGAAGACCTCGTCGGTCGAAACGTGCAGAAAGCGGAAATCCGATTTGTTTTCAAGGCCACCCCAATAGGCGCGCGCGGCCTCCAGCAGACGAAACGTACCGAGAATGTTGGTCTGGATGAAATCTTCCGGCCCGTGGATCGACCGGTCCACATGGCTTTCGGCCGCGAAATTGACGACCGCCCGGGGCTTGTGGCGCGTAAAGAGATCGCTCAGAAGTGCCGCGTCGCCAATGTTACCATGCACGAAGATATGGCGAGGATCGCCCTCGAGCGGCCGCAGATTGTTCAGATTACCGGCATAGGTCAGCGCATCGAGATTGACGACCGGCTCGTCATGGTCCGCCAGCCAATCCAGTACGAAGTTCGAGCCAATGAAGCCGGCTCCCCCAGTCACAAGTATCATCGCCTACGCACCTCTCAACCAACGCAAACACCAGGATTGACGACGAAATTTCAGTAGACGTTGCTCCGATCCTGCAAGCCGATCGCCGTCATCACGACGATCCTGAGATCCAGCCACAACGACCAATTGTTGATGTACCAAATGTCGTGCCGAACCCGGTCCGCCATCCTGTCGACCGTGGGCGTCTCGCCCCTGTGTCCATTGATCTGCGCCCAGCCCGTCAGGCCCGGCTTCACATGCCGGCGAGAGGCGTATTGGGCGATCAGCGTTCCGTAGAGATCGTCATGCGCCAGCGCATGCGGGCGCGGGCCGACCACGGACATCTCGCCGCGCAACACGTTCCAGAACTGCGGCAGCTCGTCGATGCTGGTAGAGCGGATGAAGGCGCCGACGCGGGTGACGCGAGGATCGTTGCGCGTCGCCTGGCGGATATCGCCGGAATCTTCCATAACAGTCATGCTGCGGAACTTCAGGATCCGGAACGGCTTGCCGTTATGTCCCTTGCGGCATTGCTTGAAGAAGACAGGGCCACGGCTATCGAACTTGATGGCGATGGCCACCAGCGCGCAGAGCGGTAGCGTCACAGTTAGCGCCGCAATCGAAAAGCCGATGTCGAACAGCCGTTTGACGATACGCTCGACAAGGCCGAGTGGTGGGCGGTGGATTTGGAACACTCGGTTTTCGCCGATATCCTGGGCAAAACCCTGGGCGATATCGCCAACGAGGCCGGAAAACATCACGCTTACTGGGACACAGAATTCGCGCAAGGCCGACAGGCATTCTTCGAAAACGGCGGCATTGGCATAATCGCCCCAGACAATCAGGACTTCGTCGACATCGGCGATGCCGTTCTTTTGAAGCCTTTCCTGCAGCAGGCTCGGCGCCTCGTCGGCGCCGCGAAGGTGCATCGTGTGCTTGATCGACAGCCCACCGAGCGCAGCCTTGTGAATGAGGGGTTCAACCGGCGTGGAATCGGGGCAGATCAGCAACACGCGCCGGGTCGGAAAAGATGCATGCGCGACCGCGCGGTTCAGATAGGAATACCAGGCGAGCCTCAGCGTCGTCAGCGCGCCGAACGACAGAACGGCTGCCGACAGGATGGCGCCGCGCGACACCATTGTTCCGATCTTTAGGAAGAAAACAATCGCGAGGAGAAACGCAACGACCGCTGGCAGAAACGTGCAGATAATGGCCATCTGCCTGCGGAACGACAGGAGCCCTGCGGGGCGATAGGCATGAGCGCCGCCAAGCGCCAAAACGAAAACCGTGGCGACCAGCAGTCCAATCCCCGCATATCGCGATAAGTCCCCATCCACCCCCAAGAATACCTGCTCGTAAAGCATGTATCCACCGGCGCTCGACAAGAATAGAACCACAAAATCGAGTATAGACGCGACATAAGTGGTCGCCACAGTGTTAAAGCTGAACCACCGTCGATCATTTTTGGCTGAAAGCCGCACGTTCCAGCTGTGTTCCACTGGCATGGTCATAACGTATATCCTCAACCCGCCAGCCTAGTTAACACAAGATTAATACGCCCAACAATTCGCCCAGGATTACTCCTTATTTAGTATTTCAAAGTAGGAATGTGGGAGACGTCGTAGTTTTTGCGAATATACGACTTGACGTTTGAGTAACGGCTAAAACATACAAACTAAGAGTAGGCGTTTTAAGCGGCAGCGAATGTCGACCGTTCTGGTAGCAAAATATGTAACCGCGGTTTGGGCCCCAGATGTGAAAGCACGTGACCGAGATCCAAGACGAGCCTGCCGACGAGCGCCGATACAAGGCCCGAGAAGGCTGTGAGCTTGAAACGCACGCCATAGACCACGTAACAGCGACCTATGCGTTGGCAGGAAGCGCATGGCCAGCCGCAATATACAATTGCCGATTTATTTGAAGTGTTGTGAATCTATACTTCAAATAGATCCGAATTTACGCCTCGATGGCGTCGTCACTCGTCCAGCTGGTCGTCGTCATCGTCATCGAAGCCAAATGATCCGCCCTGCATTTCGACTGTCATCTGCTGATAAGCGCGTGCTTTGATTTCGTTGCTGATCAGAACGATCCAGTTGTGGGCGCGGCCGACGCCGGAGCCGTTCTCCGGCATGACGAGCGCCATGCAGGTCATGACCCGTGGCCCGGTCTCGCGATACGGCTGCATGCTCCAGGCGAAAGGCTCATCCCGCTGGCGGCGCTTGCGAAACGTAACACTGCGCTTTCGCGCACTCTTCCACGCCATCGTCATCGACCTCTGTTGTCGACGCCACGAACGCAGAACTGGCGTCCTCTCTCATGTCGCGTCTGATGGATCGAACGAAGGGCAAGCGGCATCGCGCACATCGGCCGGCGGACGATCCCAATTTGCTCGCATTGAGTGGCCTGGTCTCCGCCAGCGATCACGATCTCCGTAAGTCCCTGTGTCATCAACGTGCGCCTCAAATGTCATCTCACTTATGCGATGAATAGCAGCCGGCGTGCTCGGATATCGACCCAGCGCCCAGCCGGGCCCAGCAGCAAAAACGCACGCGATCGGTGAGATTTTCTCAGCAGGGAATGTCGCCGGCGGGCGGTTTCATCTGCCGAGCCGACATTTATCAACGATAGCGGGAGCTTGAAGGTGAATTGAGCGGAGGCGGTTCCGGCGGCGGAGAAACTGTCGGGGCATCGACGATGAAGTATCTCTTCGAAACCCTCGTCGACAGGGTCGACGATTTTTAGTTGTTTTCCCATTTCTTCCCCCAAAGACACACAGGCAACACCTCCGGACAAGAAAATTCCGGACACTATACATACACTCTAAGGAAGCCGCACTCGACGATATTGATCTCGTTCACTTTATTATTAACTTGATACAATGCTAAGCGCAAAATTTCAGCGATGCAATAGTCAAATTTCAATATGATACAACGAAGATTGGGCGCAGCACGCCATAAAGAAACTCTAGCAGATGCGACAATCACTAGCAGCAATATATTCACACCTGCCCGTCATCTTTTCGGATATACCGATAATTACGATGGCGTTACTTGTGATAAGGAGCACAAGCAACTCATCAACCGGAAGTATTCTTAAGATCAGCCTGTTGGCTCGCGTAGCGCGATGAGCAGCAGCGGCCCCGATGAGGAATGCTCAAGCGGCCATGCGGCGGTTGGCAAGCACCGCGCGGCGCTCCCACCAAACAAGCAGCAGGCTGGAGCAGACAATTAGCACAGCGCCGGCAACGACGTTCACTGTCGGGATCTCGGACCAGATGAGATAACCGAAGAGAAACGCCCAGATGAGGCCGCTATACTCCATGGGCGCGAGTGTAGACGCCGGCGCATGCCTATATCCCTCATAGAGCAGGAATTGACCGAGCGCCGATACCGCGCCAAGCCCGAGCATGAGCGCCCAGCCGATGAGATCAGGCGATTTCCAAACCCACGGCAACATGGCCCCGCAGGCGATGGCGAAGAGGAAGCTGGTCGCCATCATCTGGTTGAATGTGCTCTCCGAGCGGCTGACCAGGCGAACAAGCACCGTGCTCCACGCCCAGCAGAAGCCGGCGAACAACACCATGAGCGTTGGCACAAGGCTGGGCGACTGCGTGGGGTTGGCGGCAAGCACAACGCCGGCAAAGCCCGCGAAGCAAGCAAACCATCGCATCGGCCCGACGCTTTCCTTCAACACGAAGATGGAAAGGAAGATGACGATGATGGGTGCCGAGAAGTATAGGGTCGTGATTTCGGCAAGACCCAGATGCCTGGCTGCCGAGTAATAGGCCATCCAGGCGCCCAGCATGAGCAGGGCGCGCAGAACGAGCGAACCGCGGTGAGCGCTCTTAAGGATCGAGGGATGACGCAACCGCTTGACCATGAAGCCCGCTACCGCGACGATGATCACGCTGCGGACAAACAGGATTTGCGGCACCGCATAGTCCGCGACCAGCCATTTCACGACTGCATCCTGGATCGCGAACAGCGAATACCCCGCGCAGGACAATGCTATGCCAACGAGCGGGTTGGGCGAGGTGTCTGAAGCGCGGAAGTGCATGGTATGGCAGCCTGGATGCGGCATTGATGGTGGTGAGCAACTAGCAAGAAGTTGAATGGCGAACAATGGCTAGTTTTGGCCAGGCCTACGCTTTGGACGCGGCAGTCGAAGACCACGCGCGACGTTTGCGCACGGTTGCTTAAACGCACGATATTGCATACGAGCCACAATCGTAGTGTATCAACGAGTGACATCGAACTTTGGCGGAGATTACACGTGACTGATAAGAGCGCATCGCTTCCCTACGCGCTGCTTTCATGGACGCTATGGCCAGCGCTGTTTTCCGCTGGACTGATTGGCGCCGGGTTTGCCTTTGAGGCAAAGGCGCCGTTGCTGTGGTTCAACGTGGTTTACTTGGGGATCGTCTTTGCGATCGCCGCGTTCGAGCGTGTGATGCCTTTCGAACAACAATGGCTGCGCCGCGATGGCGAGACATTCAACGACGTCGCGCATACGCTGCTGAGCAAGGGTGGCGTTCAGCTGGCCGCCGCATTGGGCGCGACCGCGCCGATGGCGGTCGCGACCGTCGCCCATCCCTTTGTCACCGGCATACCCGATATCTGGCCCAGCAGCTGGCCGCTCGCCCTTCAGGTGGTCCTCGGCTTGGTGATCGCCGAGTTCGGACTATACGTCGCCCACCGCGCAGCCCATGAGATCCTGTCGCTCTGGCGGTTTCACGCCCTTCATCACAGTGTAGAGCGGCTGTGGGTCGTGAACACCGGCCGGTTCCATTTCATGGACTCGCTGTTCAAGATAGCGCTCAGCCAGCTTCCGCTTTATCTCCTGGGCGCGCCGCTTCCGGTCTTCCTGTGGATCGGCGCAGTCACGGCCTTCATCGGCTTGCTCACCCACTGCAACATCGACGTGCGCACAGGCCCGCTCGACCTGATCTTCAGCACACCGGGCCTGCATCGCTGGCACCACTCGCGCGTACTGGCCGAGGGCAATACGAACTACGGCGAGAACCTTGTCTTGTGGGACCAGCTGTTCGGAACCTACTTCAATCCCGACCGCCGCCCGCCGACAAACATCGGTATCAGCGGCCGTGTCTCCGACAACTTTATTGGGCAGCTGTTCCAGCCGTTCTCAAAGAAGGGCTACAGACAAATCCTTGGCCGCCGGGTACACCCCGACGGCCAGGAGGTAGGAACAGGCGATAAAGGCTCGCGGAGCCCGTCCGGGACCATCAGCGAGAACCATCCGGTCAGCTCGGATGGCACCGCCTAGCCTGATCTAGTCCGCCGATGCACTCCAGCGCGAGTCCGACTGGAACAGATCGTTCAGCTTGTAGGCAACCTCGGTACGGTTGGTGGCCTTCAGCTTCTTCATGATGTTGCGGATGTGAACCTTTACGGTGCTTTCGCGCAGATTGAGCTCATAGGCGATGATCTTGTTTGCCTTGCCCTTGCGCAACGCCTGGACGACTTCGGCCTGGCGCAGCGTGAACATGCGTGACAGCTCTTTCTGCCGTGGCGCGTTGTCAACCGGAGCCGACGACGTGAAGGCCTTGCCGGCCACGATGAAGGTGCCGCCCGCGACGGCCAGCCCGATGGCTTCAACACAGACTTCGATGCCCACGGAGGTGGGAATGAACCCGCGAGCGCCATGCTCGATCGCCCGGAGCGTCTGGTTGAGATCGTCGCCATCGGCGAGGATAACGACCGGCGCCGGCGCGAGTTCCGTGGCGATGCTGGCGATCTCTTCATAAAGAGCGCCATCGCTCGACGCACGGCCGGTGATGTTTAGCAGCACCGCCTTGACGCGCTGCGTTGCATCTTTCTTGCGCCGCCACTCCGCCACCGAACCCACCGCGCAGGCCTTCATGCCGAGGCCGTTCTGCGTCAGCGTCGTCGCGAGGCATTCCCGCTCGAGTGTTCTGCCGTCGATGATCAGCAGGCACCGGTCTTCGCCGATAACCTTTACTTCGCCCAGTTCGCTGAGAGCTCTGGGTGCCACGGCAACGGCCTGAAGTCTGTTGACAGGCGTGCGTCCGCTTTCAAATTCCGAAGGTACGTAATTCATACTAGCCTCATACTCAATAGTGTTAGAGGTGACCATTCGCAACGAAATGCAATACTCGGGGGACATCGGCGTGTATTAAGTCAGTAAAGTAGTTTATCCGTTTTGGATCACTTATCGCGTGTGGTTTCTACTTTGTTAAGAACCTACATACATCAGTAGTGACAATCAATACAAAATATTTCGTCCGCGTTAGATTAAAAATGCGCAGTATATAAAATTCTACCGCCTAAACATAAAAACAGGAATTATTTTTTACTCCAACGAAAAAACATCAACCAAGAAGCGTATGCCATTTATTCTTTAGAAATACCGTTTCTTAACGATAATAATCGTTTGTGTTTTCGTGCCACGGTATAGTTCCGAAGCCCGTATTGTTCTGGCATAGATGAAGCAACGTCCGCCCCAGTAAATACTGTAGCAACGTCCCGATGACAGGCTCACGAAACCAAGCTAATCCAATTGGTTAATCCTTCATTTACCCTTCACACGCGGATGGCAGGGCAATCTTCGAGGATATTGGGCGCTGTGGATAACATTACGCTTCGCCGCGCGCCGATCATCGGACGCGCAGACCACACGGCCGGGCAATTGCGCGGCTCGAAGTCCAAGTCTTGCGGCGGCTTTACTGTCGGCCTCTGAAGCGACGCTGATAGGTCGCATCATAAAGAGAGCTTTCGCGAAAATCGGTCGATGACAAGGATGGGCCGACAAAGATGATCGCTGTCCGCTCGATTGGCTCCGCGGCCACCTTGGCCTCGATATCGCCGAGCGTCCCGCGCACGATCCGCTCGTCCTCCCAGCTCGCCTTCACGACGATGGCGACGGGGCATTCGGCCCTATAGAGCGGCGTAAGATCGCTGACAACCCGGTCCAGTGCGTGAATGGCGAGATGGATGGCAAGCGTGGCGCCCGTGGCGCCGAACTGCGTCAGGGTCTCGCCACCTGGCATCGGTGACGCCCTGCCTGATACGCGGGTCAGAACCAGGCTCTGCGCGACCTCGGGAATGGTCAGCTCGCGCCCAAGCGCGGCAGCTGCGGCGGCGAAGGACGGCACGCCCGGTGTCATCGTGTAGGCAATGCCATGCTTCTCCAGGCGACGGATCTGTTCGGCGACGGCGCTCCAGACCGAGAGATCGCCCGAGTGCAGGCGCGCGATGTCCTCGCCGGCATTGGCCGCGCGCAGATACTCGGCTTCGATCTCGTCGAGCGACATGGGGGCGGTATCGACGATCCGCGCTCCCGGCGGACAATAGGCGAGAAGATCGGGCGAAACGATCGAGCCCGCATAGAGGCAAACCGGGCATTTTCCGATGAGGTCGCGGCCACGCACGGTGATGAGATCCGCGGCACCCGGGCCAGCGCCGATGAAATGAACGGTCATATCGTTGTCCTCAATTCTTGACCCAGTGCCACTGCGTGACGGGCATTGCCGGGCGCCAGCCCGTCATGGCGCCGATCGCACCGGCGCGGGAAATATCGATGCGGGTCAACGACCCGCCCAGTGTGGCGTGCAACGCCAGCAACTTCGCATCCATCTGAAGCGTCACAGAGTTGGCAATCAGCCGGCCGCCGCTTTTCAGCGCCGCGATCGCCGCCTCCATTACCCCATCCTCGCTGCCCCCGCCACCGACGAAGATAACGTCGGGCTCGGGCAGCGACTGCAGCGCCTGCGGCGCCGCGCCTTCCACGACCGCGAGCCCCGGCACGCCGAAGGCTGCCGCATTGCGCGCGATGCGCTGCGCCCGCTCGCTCGATTGCTCGATCGCGATCGCCCGAAGCGACGGGTCACACAGCATCCACTCGATGCCGATCGAGCCGGAGCCGGCGCCGACATCCCACAGCACCTCGCCATGGCGAGGTGCAAGCGTCGACAGGGTCAGCGCCCGAATCTCCCGCTTGGTAATCTGGCCATCGTGCTCGAAAAGCGCATCGTCGAGCCCCGGCGCAAAGGCAAGCATGCGCGCGCCCTCGCCTGCCACGACATCAATGGCGCAGACGTTCAGCGGATCGATGTCCTCGAGATCGAACGCATCGGCTTGGCGAGCGCTGACACGCTCGCGCTCTCCGCCAAGCGCTTCGAGCACATGCAGCCGCGACCGGCCGAAACCATTGGCTGCAAGCAAAGCCGCGAGCTGCGTCGGTGTCTCTTGGTCGGAGGTCAGCGCGATGATGCGCCGGCCATGGTGCAGATGCGGACGGATGAGATCGATCGAGCGTCCATGCAGGGAGACGGAGGCGACCTCCTGCAACGGCCAGCTCAACCGCGATGCGGCAAGGCTGAAGGATGACGGCGCCGGTACTGTGCGCATCTCCGTTGCATCAACGCTCCGCGACAGCGTGGCCCCGACGCCGTAGAGAAACGGATCACCCGAGGCGAGCACGACGACAGGCGAACCGCGACGCGCCGTAATTGCCGCGACCGAACGTTCGAACGGGCTTTCCCACGCCAGGCATTCCCCCTCGATGAGGCCGGCCATCAGCGCATGATGGCGAGCACCGCCGAAGACGACGGACGCGGCAGCGATCAGACGCTTGGCCTCATCGCCCAGCCCTGCTGGACCATCTTCGCCGATGCCGATAATAGTCAGCCAAGGTTGGCCGGGAGCGGAAGAGATATCAGCCATGAGCAAAATCCGCATTTTGATGCTTGGCGGCACGACCGAGGCAAGCGCGCTCGCCAAGGCTTTGGCCGCTCAACCGCGCTACGATGCCCTGCTGTCGCTTGCCGGCAGGACGGAAAAGCCCGCTCCGCAGTCCCTGCCCACCTGCGTCGGTGGATTTGGTGGGGCGGAGGGGCTCGCGCGTTTTCTGCGTGACGAAAAATTCGACCTGCTGATCGACGCCACCCACCCCTTTGCCGCGCGCATCTCGCAAAACGCCGCGCAAGCCACCACGATAACCGGCCTGCCTGCCTTCTGCCTTCGCCGCGCGCCCTGGCAGGCCGAGCCGGGCGACCGCTGGCGACATGCCGCGAGCGTCCAGGATGCCATCGCGCAGATCGGCAGCGCGCCGCGCAGGGTGTTCCTCGCCATCGGTCGCCAAGAGGCGCACCGGGCCGATGCCGCCCCGCAGCACTACTATCTGATCCGAAGCGTGGATCCAGTCGATCCGCAGCCCGTGCTTCCCCACGCGCATTATCTTCTCGATCGCGGACCCTTCGATGTCGAGCGCGAGGTCGCGCTGCTGCGGGAACACAGTATCGATGTCGTCATCACCAAGAACAGCGGCGGCTCGGCCACCTATGCCAAGATCGCTGCGGCGCGCGCGCTCGGCATCGAGGTGATGATGATCGGCCGCGCCGAAGCGCCCGCCATCCCCACGGTCGCTACCGTCGACGAGGCCTTGGCGATGATCAATCACCTGCTGCCCCCGGGCTGAAACGAGGGGTATAGATGAGACCGGCCCGACCCTTGCGTTCGATGATCTTCGTCTCCGCCGAGCCAATGATCACGCATGTCGCCATATCGGCCGTCGCAGCATCCGCAATGTTAAGCGGCTGAACGGAAATACGCTCATCCGGCCGTCCGGCGGCGCGACCGAAGATGACGGGCGTAGACCCGGGAAGCTTCCCGCGCAGCAGCTCAAACGCCTTTCCAAGCTGCCACGGACGCGCCTTGCTGATCGGATTATAAAGCGCGATCACGAAGCCGCCTTCGGCCGCCGCGGCCAGACGCTTTTCGATCGTCGCCCAGGGCTTCAGATTGTCGGAGAGCGAGATCGCGCAAAAATCATGGCCAAGCGGGGCGCCGACACGGGCGGCGACCGCCAGCATGGCGGTGATCCCCGGCAGGATGACGAGATCGACGTCCCGCCACGCATCGGGACCATTGTCGACCGCCTCGCAGACCGCAGCCGCCATGGCGAATACACCAGGATCGCCGCCCGAGACGACACAGACGACCGCGCCCTCGGACGCGGCACGTAGCGCGGCGCCCGCGCGATCCAGTTCCTCGCGGTTATCGGACGCCTGACGCGTCTGGTCAGCCCGCAGGTTAAGGCGATCGAGATAGGGGCCATAGCCGAAAAAGACCGTGGCTTTCGAAACGGCGGCCTGCGCCTCCGGCGTCATCTGATCGGGATTGCCCGGGCCGGTGCCTATGACGAAAAGCTGCCCGCTCATCGGTTGCTCTCCCAGCCGGGAACGAGCACCAGCGAAAAGTAAGGCGCGTCGCCTTCGGGCCGGTCGGCGAGCTTGATCATCGCCGCGTTTGCCATGGTGCCACGCTCGACATAGACCGCTTCGGCAAGCCGTCCCGATGCCTCCAGCGCGCGGCGGATCTTCGGGAGGTTGCGCCCGACCTTCATGATCACCGCCGCTTGCGTATCGGAGAGGCGACGCTCGAGTTCCTGCTCGGCCATCGTCCCGGGCAGGACCGACAATACGTCGTCGCCCTGCACGATCGGGATGCCGGCGAGCGACCAGCAGCCGGACATCGCGCTGATGCCGGGAATGACCTCGGTCGGATAGCGGTTGGCAAGACGCACATGCAGGTGCATGTAAGAGCCATAGAACAGCGGATCGCCCTCGCTGAGGACGGCTACGGAGCGGCCGGCATCAAGATGCGCGGCGACAGCCGCCGCCGACTCCTCATAGAAATCGGTGATCTGTCGCCGGTATTCGGCTTCGTTTTTCTCGATCTCGGTGGTCACCGGATAGTAAAGCGGCAGCATCACCGCCTCAGACCCGATCAGGTGCTCGACGATGGCCCTGCCGTTGCCGCCTCTGCCGCGCTTGGCGAAATAGGCAATCACATCGGCCGCTTCGATTGCCTTGACGGCCTTGACGGTGAGCAGTTCCGGATCGCCGGGACCAGTGCCAACGCCGATGAGACGACCGGCGCCGCTCATAGGCCGGGCCTCGCCAGCGCGTTGACCGCCGCTGCCGTCATGGCGCTGCCGCCAAGCCTTCCGCGCACAATCGCATAGGGCACGCCGTAGGAGTTTTCAGCCAAGGCATCCTTGGATTCCGCCGCTCCGACGAAACCGACAGGCATGCCGATGATAGCCGCCGGTTTTGGCGCGCCGTCGCGCAACAGCTCGAGCAGGTGGAAGAGCGCGGTCGGCGCATTGCCGATGGCAACGACGCTGCCCGCAAGACGGTCCTTCCAGAGATGAAGGGCGGCTGCCGAACGCGTGTTTCCGGTCTCCTTCGCCAGCTCCGCGGTGCGCGGATCGTGCAATGTGCAGATGACATCGTTCTTGGCGGGAAGCCTCGTGCGGGTCACGCCGTGCGCCACCATCTCGGCGTCGCAGAAGATCGGCGCGCCGGCATGCAAAGCGGCGCGAGCAGCGCTGACGAAATGCGGCGCGAACACGAAATGCTCGGCGGCTTCAACCAGTCCACAGGCATGGATCATGCGCACGGCAACGTCGGCCTCCTCGGCGGAAAACCGCGACAGATCGGCTTCGCTGCGGATAATCGCAAACGACCGCTCATAGATGGCGTCACCGCTGTGGATGTAATCGTAGTCTGGCATTCCTATTCCTGTCGCAGCGCTCGCGTAATCATGGCCGTCCCCACCCTGTCGAGACAGGCCCTAGCAGATTCGCCAGCTTGTCTTTCACTTTTGATGAGACGGGAAAGCCTCTCTATAGCGGAATTGATGTCACTACCAGCAATCTGTGCATCGGGCGCATCCGACGCGAGACCGTCCAGCACCAGATGATAGCCGTTTGCGGCTCCCGAGATGGTCAGAGCACGGCGCGGATGCGCGCAGCCCTTGGCGCAGCCGGACAAATGCAGGTCGAGCGAGCCATCCAACGCCTCCGGACACCGCTCGATCAGCGTCTCCGCTAATGCCTTGGTGGCGTAGAAGCTCGACGCGCAAGCGCCTGCACCGGCACAAGTGGCGATGCGCGATGAGAGATCGTCGCTATCGGCGGATAGACCGAAGCGCTCGACCGATTGCCGGACTGCTGCTGCGCTCTCTTCGCTCAAGCCTGTTATGAAAAGATAGCGATCGGGCGCCGATCGGATGTCGCTCACATCGAGGTCGCCGAGGAATGCCAGAAACGCCAGCAGGTCGTTCGCGTGTATTTGCCCGAAACGCGGCTTGAGACCGATCACCGCCATGCCGCCTGCCATCCGATGCATGCCGACCGATCGCGTCGCGCCCGCGCGGGGATGGCGCGAAATGGCGTGCATATCCGTGAAGACAGACACCAATCGCTCCGGATCGATATCGCGGCAACGCTTCTGCCAGCCGCTCGAAAGCAGCAGCTTGAGGACATCACCGACCGCCGTGACCGCCTCATCGGCAGTGCCGACGGCAACCGGGCGAGCGCTGGCACCATCCCCAGCAATGGCGACCAGCCACTCATCCGCCGAAAGGGCCAGCAGCCTGATATCGGCGGTGACATCGGCCAGATCGAAGCGCCCACCTCCATCGACGATGATCGACAGCTTCGGCGCAAGCCCCGGCGCCTGCAAAAATTCGGCGAGCCGGTCCCGCAGCAGCAACTCCATGGCAGCGGCATCCGCGACATCGCCGAATTCAGCACCATTCAGCGGCGGCAACTCGATCACGGGATTGGGTGACACGATGATGCCCGCCGCATCCACCGCTTCGGCAAACGGCTCGACCGTTTGCGGCCGAAGCCCTCTGATCTGGAGGCTGCCCCGCGCCGTGATCTCGAGCAAACCGTTACCATGCAGCAAGGCGGCTTGTGCCAGTTGCGCGCACTGATGAACCGTCAGGACGCCACCCTGCGGACGCAGGCGAGCGAGCAGGCCATCGCCCGTCGGCATCGGCCGCGCGAGAGTCGGACAGGCACCGCGCCGCGCATAAGGTTGCGCGGCTTCGCCTGCAATATCCATCTCGGTGCGCTCGTCGAGTGCCATCTCGTCATTTCCTTCCGCCCGGTGCCTGCATAATCGCGAGGCGTGGGGCAAAGCTATTTGCAGTATCAGAGGTCATCGAAATCGCGGCCCTTGCGCAGCAGGTAGATATCCATGATCCACCCATGTCGCGCCCGCGCTTCGGCGCGCAGCTTCACGATATCCGCGGCGACATCGCCAAGCCGTCCCGAACGCACGATCTCATCCTCCGTACCGAGATAGGCGCCCCAGAATATCTCGGCATCCGGATCCTCGATCTTGGAGAAGGCCTGTTCTCCATCCAGCATGACCACGGTGCTATCCGCCCGGTTCCCATGCTCGATAAGCCGCCGCCCGGTCGTGATCTCGACCGGCTTACCGACCATGTTGATCGGAATGCGGTGGCTTGCCGCCAGAGCCTGGATGCTGGTGATGCCCGGGATGACGCTGAAGTCGAAATCGACGGTACCGAGTGCTCTTGCCCGCTCGATAATGCGGATCACGCTATCATAAAGGCTCGGATCGCCCCAGACGAGGAAAGCGCCGGTTCCGTCTTCGGGAAGATCGTTGATCAGCCGCACATAGGTCTGCGCCAATGTCGCGTGCCAGTCATCGACGCTTTCGACATAGCTGCGGTCAGCCGTCTTGCGCTGCGGAATGGCGAATTCGACAATGCGGGTCTTCGCATTGGTGACGAAGCGCTCGCAAATCTCGCGGCGAACGGAGGCGAGCTTCTCCTTCTCTTCACCTTTCGTCGGCAGGAAGATCATGTCGGCGGCGTTAATCTTGCCGATGGCCTGGATGGTGACGTGCTCGGGATTTCCCGTTCCGATACCGATGACGTAGATGTGGCGCACGCCCGCTCTCCTGATCAATTCTCCCTGCTTTTGACGCACATGGTCCGGCGCCGCAAGGGCATGGATGAAACCGACAGTGGGCAATCAGCGACCGATCGACGCTGTAGATTGCTGCCATTTTCGAATCGTGCGATCTTTTTTGTCGATAACGTTCCGTCTGGCATTGGCCCACATGCCGCGGACAAAGAACGGGCTGGTGATCAATATCTACCACCACCCCATAAAGCAGGAATAGCCGGGCATGTTCACGGCAGGACGATTTTTCGAAGCGTTGACGGGATATAGCAGAGCGCTCCCTAAGCGCCCAACACCGATCTCTCGGAACACGCAGGCCAGCCGGACGGCCGGAGACGGCTGGCGATGAAGCACGAGATCGATACCACCTCCTTGATGACGCTGTTGCCGCTCTTCGTTCGGGCGGAAGATGCCTTGGCGCGGCTGGACGAGCGCGCACTGCGATCCTCGATCGCCGACGGCTTTTCCGAGCGCCGCCACTTCTTCGATGCCGTCGGTGCCTTGTGGGTCGCAGGCGAACTGGTGCATCTCGAAGACTTGGTGCTGCACGACGCTCATATGGATGCCCGCGCGCCGAGCCATGAACTGACGATCGCCCATGCGGTCCTGCGCGCGCGCCGCAGAATATGGACGAGCGATCCCTATTGGGCCTTGAGCGAAACCGGCATGACGGTTCTGACAGGGATCGGTGGCGAACAGCAGAGAGCACCGGAATTCAAGAGCGTCTATCGCGATCACGACAATGACGATCAAGAGCCCGATGCGCCGCTGGCGACGGAGCTGGCCGAAATCGACGCCGTGCTGGAGCGGTCGAGCAGGCTTCTCGACGATCTCGCCAGAGGCGTTCGAGAGGCCAAGCCTGAACCCACACGGCCGGAGCGAGCGGACGACAGGCTGGCGCTGCTCGATGATGAGGATTGGGACGAGGCAGCGCGCCTGCGCGAGTGGCGTTCCGTCATCGCCGTTGCCGACACCTTGCCGCCGACATTGGGCGCGGCGGTGTTGTTCGACGCGTGGGAGCAGATCGAGCCGCTGCGGCGGCAGCATTGGCTGGGCGGGCTGTTGGTTTCAGGATATCTGCGCCAGCGCGGCAAGATCACGTCGCATCTGTTTTCGTTCTTCGCGGGCCTGAAGACCGTTCGCTACGAACGCCGACGCTCCCGGCAACGCCTCATCAGGCTGCAATCTTTTCTCGAAGCCATGGTGGAGAGCGCCGATCTCGGTCTGAAGGAGATGGATCGGCTGTCGCTGGCACAGCAGCAGATGCAGATGCGCTTCAAGGACAGACGCTCCAACAGCAGTCTGCCTGACCTTGCGCAATTCGTGCTGTCGCGACCGATGGTGTCTTCGGCGATGGTTGCGCGGGAGCTGAAGGTCAGCGGTCGCGGCGCGCTCAATCTGCTCAACGATATCGGCATCCGAGAGATCACAGGGCGCGGACGCTACCGCGCCTGGGGCATCATCTGACCATCTCTAAAACAGAAAAGCGGCCGGACTTGCGCCCGGCCGCTTCCCTATGGTGAACACCCAATCCACGATCCTGTCACAGAGTGCGGATCGGGCGTTCTGGCGCTTCCTTTGCCCCCAGAAGCGCCGTAACTCGACTATTCGCGCTCGCCTGTGAAGTTGAGCAGCAGCTGGAAGATGTTCACGAAGTTCAGGTAGAGTGACAGAGCGCCGAAGACGGCAAGCTTCTGGTTCGATTCCTGATCGTAGTTCTCCGAATACTGTTCCTTGATGTTCTGCGTGTCGTAAGCGGTCAGGCCGACGAAGACGACGATGCCGATGACCGAGATCGCGAATTGCAGGGCGCTAGA
Organism: Rhizobium sp. 2MFCol3.1; assembly: GCF_000377565.1. Lineage (GTDB taxonomy): Bacteria > Pseudomonadota > Alphaproteobacteria > Rhizobiales > Rhizobiaceae > Rhizobium. The sequence goes on from NZ_KB898353.1 coordinate 87,245, forward strand.
GCCAAGGAAGATGTTGACCACGCTGGCGATAACCACGCCGATCAGGCCCATCATCAGGAACGAGCCCATGCGAGACAGGTCACGCTTGGTCACGTAGCCATAGAGGCTGGTCGAGCCGAACATGGTCGCGGCGATGAAAAAGGTGCGTGCGATGCTGGTGCCGGTAAAGACCAGGAACACCGAGGCCATCGACAGGCCCATGACGGCACAGAAGGCCCAGAAAGTCATCTGCGCGGCGCTTGCCGACATCGTCTGGATCTTGAACGAGAAGAAGAAGACGAAGGCGAGAGGCGCCAGCATGACCACCCACTTGAGCGGTGACTGGAAGATCGGCACATAAAGCGCCGGCGTCGAGCCAACGATGAACGCGACGATGCCGGTGATGACAAGGCCGATGCCCATGTAGTTGTAGACGCGCAGCATGTGCTGGCGAAGACCCTCGTCGAACATGGCCTGCGAGCCAACGGCCGCACCGTAACGCTGCTGATTGATTGGGTTCATTGAGATCTCCTCGAGTGAACTAGTAAAGGGTACGGGCAAGCCCATCGGCTGCCTGATCCAGTGAGATGGAGCGATCCGCGGTCACCAGCGCGTAAGCGACGTCACCGATCTGCCAATAGGCGGCCTCGGCGCCTTCAAGCGCGATATGGTTGACCGACTGAACGGAGAAGACGCCCGGACGAACGGCAAACAGCGAAAGCTGCTTCTGGTCGGCCGTGATCGACATTTCGACGCTTGGGCCGAATTCGGACGGGAATATCTGTACGTCCGAGATCGTCCAGTCGCGCGGAAGCTGCGGCATGACGATGCCCGTCGCGGCGCGAATTTCATCCGGCTTGTAGCCTTCCGCCGGCTGCGACGAGACGGACTGGCGCACCAGGGCCGTCTTGTAGGCCTGAACGGCCTCCTCGACATAGGCGGGTGCCGGTACGGACGCGGCTACTTCTGTCGCGGTAAAGGCGCCGAACGAGGTGTGAGCGACCCAGCCGGCCGCCACCATGACGCCGACGGCGGCGACGCGCTGCATGGCGTGGAAGATACGACCATAGGCAAGCCCACGCTCGAGACGGCGCGCAAGATCGCGCGTTTCCGCCCGGCCCGAGGCGCCTTCATGAGCGAGAGCAAGGCGCAGTTCGCCGCGCATGCTCAGATCCGCCATGACCTTCGCGGCCGTTTCGGGATTCTCGGAAAGATAGGATTCCACCTGGATGCGCCGGGTCACATCGAGTTCGCCATCGACATAGGCATCGAGATCGGCGTCGATAATGGGATCAACTGCTTTCATTCCCGCCTCCTTCGATCAACCTCAAATGTGGCGCGCGCGGTGTCGCTTCCTCGATTTCGCGCAAGTGGGCGCGAGCGCGCGAAATGCGCGACATCAATGTACCGATCGGAACGCCGAGCGCTGCCGCAGCCTCCTGATAGGAGAGGTCTTCAATCGCCACGAGATGGAGGGCCTCGCGCTGCTCCTCCGGCAAGCGGAAGAAAGCATTGCGCACCTGCTGCAGACGCACGGCATGTTCCTGCGCGGCTGGCAAGGACTGCTCGGCCTCTACGGCGGCCTCATCGTGCCGTCGTGTCAGCGATCGCCCCTGTCGGACGCGGTCGATGTGAGCGTTATGCACGATCGAGAGCAACCACGTACGCAAGTTACCGCCACTGCGGAAGCTCTGCTTCTTCTCGTATGCCCGGACCAGGGCATCATGAACCAGATCTTCCGCATCATCCGAATTGCGCACCAGGGAGCGCGCGTAGCGCCGAAGCGCTGCGAGCTGACCGATGACATCGAATGGGCGTTCTTTCCGTTCCATGATTGAGTATACGAAGCCGCGCGTCGTTTTATTCCCTGCGGCTGCGATTTTTTCTGCTTTTTCGTCATCCAGCGAACGACACGGCAGAGTTCGCGCAGAATATCAAATGAAAATCATGACCTTAAGCATTGCTCGGAGATGTCGCACACGCGCGCAAATCGTCAGGCATGCTGCTCGTCAGACAGTTCCTCGAGGATGGGACAGTCCGGCCGGTCATTGCCGTGACAGGCGTGGACCAGGTGCTCGAGCGTGTGCCGGAGTTCGCTGAGCTCGCGGATCTTGCGGTCGATCTCGGTGAGCTTGGCCTGGGTCAACTCCTTCACATCGGCGCTGGCCCGGCTCTTGTCCTCGTAGAGCGCCAGCAGCTGCCGGCACTCCTCCACCGAGAAACCGAGCCCGCGCGACTTCTGCAGAAAGCGCAGCTTGTGAACATCGGCGACCGCATAGTCGCGGTAGCCGTTGTCGTTTCTATCGGGCCGGATGAGGCCGATATCCTCGTAGTAGCGGATGGTCTTCGATGGCAGGCCGGACCGTGCCGATGCTTCACCGATATTCATGGCGACCTCCTAGAGCTTTGCGGCGCGCAGCCGCAGCGCGTTGCCGATGACCGAGACGGACGACAGGCTCATCGCCGCCGCGGCGATCATCGGCGACAACAACAGCCCGAAGATGGGATAGAGCAGGCCGGCGGCCAGCGGAACGCCGAGCGCATTGTAGCCGAAGGCGAAGCCGAGGTTCTGGCGAATATTGCGCATCGTCGCCTCGGCGAGCCGCCTTGCCCTGACAATGCCGTTGAGATCGCCCTTGACCAAGGTGATGCCGGCGCTCTCCATCGCGACATCGGCACCCGTGCCCATGGCAATGCCGACATCGGCCGCGGCCAGCGCCGGTGCATCGTTGACGCCGTCGCCGGCCATGGCGACCACCGCCCCCTTGGCATGCAGCTCGTCGATCAGCGCCTTCTTGCCCTCGGGCAGGGTATCGGCGCGCACATCGTCGATCCCCAGGCTTCTGGCGACCGAGCGCGCCGTGCGCTCGTTGTCACCCGTCGCCATGATGATCTTCAGACCGCTCGCATGCAGCGCCTTGATCGCGGCAGCCGTTGTCGGCTTGATACGGTCGGCGACAGCCACCAGCCCGGCGAGGCGCTGGTCGACGACGACGAACATCACCGTCTTGCCTTCGTCCCGCAGCGATTGGAGTAGCTCTCCATGGGCAGCGACGTCTATACCGAGATCTGCCATCATCGCCGCGTTGCCGAGCGCCACCGCGTTCTGCCCGACATCCCCTCGCACGCCTTTGCCCGTTGCTGCCTCAAAGCCGGTGATATCCGCCAAGGCGATCCCGCGCTCTTCCGCCCCTGATACGATTGCGGCCGCCAGCGGATGCTCCGATCCGCGCTCTAGGCTGGCGGCAAGCTGCAAGAGATGGTGATCCGCCACGTTGCCGAGCGCCACGACATCCGTCAGCCAAGGCTTGCCTTCGGTCAACGTGCCCGTCTTGTCGACGATCAGCGTATCGACTTTCGAGAAACGCTCCAGCGCCTCCGCGTCCTTGATCAGCACACCCTCATGGGCACCACGACCGGTGGCGATCATGATCGACATCGGCGTGGCAAGCCCCAACGCGCAGGGGCAGGCGATGATGAGGACGGAAACGGCGGCGAGCAGCGCGTGAACCATGCGCGGCTCGGGACCGACGAGAGCCCAGATCGCAAACGCAGCAATCGCAGCGGCGACAACGGCCGGGACGAAGAAGGCCGAGACGCGATCGACGGCGCCCTGGATCGGGGCGCGCGAGCGCTGTGCCTTGGCGACCATATCTACAATCCGCGACAGCGTGGTCTCCGCGCCGACCTTCTCGGCCGTCATCACCAGCATGCCGTTCTTGTTGATGGTACCGCCGGTCAGCGTATCGCCCACAGCCTTATCGACAGGCATCGGCTCGCCTGTCAGCATGGATTCGTCGATCGTCGATTGCCCCTCGATGACCGTGCCATCGACAGGAACCCGCTCGCCCGGCCGAACGCGCAGGCGATCTCCAACCACGATATCGTCGACCGGCACATCGGCCTCGCTGCCATCGCGACCGATACGCCGCGCGGTCTTCGGCGCGAGATCGAGCAATGCGCGAATGGCCGAACCGGTGCGTTCTCGCGCCTTCAACTCCAGCACTTGCCCGACGAAAACCAGCGCCACAATCACCGCCGCTGCCTCGAAATAAACAGGCACGGCGCCGCCATGCCCACGGAACGTATGCGGGAAGATGTCCGGCGCCAGCGTGGCGACAAGGCTATAGATGTAAGCCGTCCCGACACCGAGACCGATCAGCGTCCACATATTCGGGCTGCGATTGACAAGCGACGCCCAGGCACGGCGGAAGAACGGGAGTGCCGCCCAGAGCACCACGGGTGTCGCGAGAACTAGTTCGGCCCAGGTCGCAAGCGGTTCGCCGAGCCAATCGCGCACAGGCAGGCCAATCATCGGCCCCATGGTGATGGCAAGCAGCGGAACCGAGAGAATGCCGCTGATCCAGAGACGGCGGGTGAAATCGACCAACTCCGGATTCGGGCCTTCATCCATGGGCGGGATGCCCATCGGCTCCAGCGCCATGCCGCATTTGGGGCAATCGGCCGGATGATCGCTGATCACCTCGGGATGCATCGGGCAGGTATACTGCGTCCCCTTCGGAGCAGGCTTTGGTTGCGGCTTGTTGCCATCGCGACAATCCGCCGGCGCTGCCTCGAATTTCGTCTTGCAGCCGGCCGAGCAGAAGTAGTGCTTCTCGCCTTCATGCCGCAGGAAGTGCTTGGCCGTCGCGCGATCGACGCTCATGCCGCAGACCGGGTCCTTTGCCGTCAGATACTCCTGCGGCGCGGCTTCGAATTTGGTGCGGCAGCCCTCGCAGCAGAAGAAATAGCGCCGTCCCTCATGCTCAAGCGACGGCTTGCCGGCGGCGGGATCGACCATCATGCCGCAGACGGGGTCGCGGACCACGCCGTCATCCGCTGGATGATGGTGTTGGTCGCTGTTGCCGTGGTGATGTGCGTGGCTGCTGTCCATTTGTATCTCCTGTGCCTGACAAGGCAGTGGAGATGCTTATCAACCTTCCAGCAACTGGAAGGTCAAGCACAAAATGCGCGTTTCTTGACGGCGGTCAAAACCGCGTCAATCGATGAAGACGCCGACACTTGCCGCCCGGCCCATCGCATCGATGACCGTCAGCTTGGAATAGCCGCCGCCATCGGGCGTCCATTGGTTGGTGCGCCGCCGCGACAAGTCGGGCAATGGCTTGCCGTTGGCGAGCCATCGGAAGGGCGCTCGGCCACCCTGGAGCTTCAGCATCAGCGGCGAGAGTTCGCCGCCCTTTGCCAGACCCTGGGCCCCGAGATCGACATGCGCTCCTTCAGGCGGATAGACGATCTGCGGCGCGGGCTCGCGGCCGGAAGTGGCCAGCAATCCGCTGGGATTGATGGCGAAGCGGCGCTGGCTGATGGGCAGTTGCGCCTGCGCGATGCGAACGGCCCCTGATGGCGGGCGCGGCAGCGGCGTTGTCGCGATACCCGACTTGGCAAACCCCTCGAACAGGATCGGCGCGGCCGTGCCATAGCCGGTCAGCCCGGGAGAGGCGCCGTTGTCAGGGCGACCGACCCAGACGCCAAGGACATAACGGCCGTCATAACCAACCGACCAGGCGTCGCGGTATCCGTAGCTCGTGCCGGTCTTGTAGGCGATGCCACGCTGCGGCGCACCGGCGGGCGGTATGACGCCCGAGAGGATGTCGGCGACATTCCACACCGCGACCGGTTCAAGCAACGCCTCGCCTTCGATCTCTCCGGGCTGGCCGGATATGCCGTCCCCGATCCTGACCGCCTGCCCTCGATTGGCGAGCGCGGTATAAAGCTGCACCAGATCCTTGAGCGTCAAACCGACGCCGCCGAGCCCGATCGCCAGCCCCGGCGTTTCGTTCGCCGGCAGCAGCGGGCGCACCTCGGCGCGGCGGAAGCGGATGAGAAGCTTGGCCGGGTTGACCGCATCGAGCAGCTTGACCGCGGGAACGTTGAGCGAAAGCTGCAGCGCGTCGCGCACCGTCACGTCGCCCTGGTAGCTCATATCGAAATTGCGCGGCCGGTAACCGAAGAAATCCGCCGGCCGATCCTCGATGATGGTCTCCTGGCTGACCAATCCCTCCTCGAAGGCAAGGCCATAGATGAACGGCTTTAGCGTGGAGCCCGGCGAGCGCGGGACACGCGTCATGTCGATCCAGCCGGATCGGCTGGCGTCGAAATAATCGGCGGAGCCGACTTCGCCGACGATATCCCCTGTCTGCGCATCCGCCATCACCATCGCCAGCGACAGCTTCGGGCCAAGCTTCAGCGCAGCGGCTTTGGCGACGGTCTCCAGCCCCTCCTGCACCCGCTTCTTCAGCGTGGTCCGGTACGGCGACGCATCCGGCGCCTTGCGCAGCGCCGCTTCGCCGACATGGGCCGCAAGCGCCGGCAGCTGCATGCGCCTTGCAGGCACAAGCGTCGCCTCGGCGCGCTCCCCCTCCCCTTCCCCGACAGCGTCAACGACCGCGACGCGCTCCAGCACGCGCTTGCGCGCCGCCTCGGCGGCCTTGAGGTTGCGATCGGGACGGCGCTTTTCGGGAAGCTGCGGCAATGCCACGAGGAGCGCGGCCTGCGCCACCGTCAGCCGCTTCGGCTCCTTGCCGAAATAGGCAAGGCTTGCAGCCCGAACGCCCTCCAGATTGCCGCCATAGGGCGCATGGGTCAGATAGAGATCGAGGATCTCATCCTTGGACAGCCGTCGCTCGATCTGGATTGCGCGCACCACCTGCAGCAGCTTGGCCGAAAGCGATCGTCCCTGACGCGGCTCGATCAACCGGGCGACCTGCATTGAGAGCGTCGAGGCCCCGGAGACGATGCGGCCGTTGGTGACGAGCTGGAAGGCGGCGCGGCCGATCGCGCGCGGGTCTATGCCACCATGCTCGTAAAAACGCCGATCCTCATAGGCGACCAGCATGCGCAGGAACTGCGGATCGACATCGCCGACATCAGTCTTCAGTCGCCAGCGCCCCTCCGGTGTCGCGAAGGCGCGCAGAAGTTCACCGTCGGCATCGAGCACCTCGGCGGATACGCGCGCTTTGTCGAGCGGCGGCGGAAATGCCTTGTCCGCCGCGTCGAGCGCGATCAGCCCGGCGCCGGCGATTGCCACCGCCGCCACAACGCCGATCGCGATTTTCCGCCTCAGTCTCATGGCTGTGCCGCCACGACCTCCATCTTGCCGGTTGCCGTCCGCGCCGAAAGCTGCGGCCGGTACATGTCCTCGACGTTCGCGGCCGGGTGATCATAGACGCCGGGGGTCACGGCGCGCACGACGTAAGCGACGTTGATTTCCCTGTTGTCATCGGCGCTGCGATTGAAGGCGGCGACGAAGCGATCGTTGCGGAACTCCGTATGCGCGGCCGTCACATCGCCGATCCAGTCGAAGTTGGTCAGCTGCGCGCTGTCGACAAGGCTCGGATTGTCGATCTGGAAGCCGGCCGGCAGCAGGTCGGTGATGACGATGCGCGACGGCCATTTGTTGCTCTCGGTGACATGCAGCACGACGACATAGCGCTCGTTCTGCTTCGCCTCCGAGACATTCGCTTCCTCGCCGTCCAGCGTGTAGTAGCTGCGCTCGATGGCAAAGCCATCGCCGCCTGCCGGGAGCGGCGTCACCGGTGCTGCAACGGTCGTGACGACAGCCGAGACGGCATCGCTGGTCTGGTTGGTCAGCGTCAGGGCGTGATCAGCCAGCGCCTCGCCATTCATCCGCGCCATGTAGGCGCCGTTGTGGAGCGCCCCGTTGACGTCGATCTTGAGCGAATCGTCGCCGCCCTGGATGGCGCGGGCGGCAAGCAGCATCCAGGCCTGTTCCTGGGTGCTGGTGTACTTGCTGCGCTCCCACTCCTTGGCCACGGCCTTCGCCAGTTCCGGCACGATCGGCGGCACCGGGCGGCTTTCGGCGGCAAGCGCGAGGATGGCGGCGCCATCTCGGAGCACCGAGCCGTAGTCGGTGCGCGACAGGTTGACCTTGGTGACCATCGACTGGGCCGACATCTGCAGCGCATCAACGAAGATGTTCTTCGACCGCGTCGCATCGCCGTAGAGAGCCAGCGCGGCCGCAATATGGGCCTTGGCGAGCGGCGTCGGGAAGTCGTTGATCATCGTGTCGGCATAGTAGCGCAGATCGCTGACCGCGGCCTTCTTGTTGCGCGCGAGCACATAGAGCGCATAGGCGATCTGGTCGCCCTGATCCTTGACATTGACGTCATAGCTCAACGCGTTCTGCAGGTTCTCCAGCGCCTGTGCGAGCGCACGATCCGGCACGTCGTATTTCTGCTCGCGAGCCCGCGTCAGGAAGTCGGTGACGTAGGAATCGAGCCAGAGATCGCCGCTATCCGGCCCCCACAGGCCGAAACTGCCGGCAGATGCCTGGTAGGACAGGACACGATAGATGGCATCCTGCACGCGCTTCTTGATATCGGCATCGCCATCAAGCCCGACCTGCTCGGCAAGCTCGCTCAGATAAAGCAGCGGCAAAGCCCGGCTGGTCGTCTGTTCGGCGCAGCCGAAAGGATAGCGATCGAGCGACATCAGCAAGGCCGGAATGTCGAAGGCGGCGGAGCGCGTGACGTTGACGCTGACCGACGCGCCCGGAAGGACGCTGTCTGCCAGAAGCGCCTTGTCGATCGTCAGCTTCGCGCCCGGCTTCAGCGCCAGCACGCGACGCTCCGTGACCGGCAACACCGCCGGCCGCACGGGGACATCGAGGCTCTGGTCGAGCGACAGGCCCGCCGCATCCGACAGGTTGATCGAAACGACACCGTTGCCCGGTTGAAGACCGGTCACCGCCAGCGTCACCGCCTGCTTCGCGCCGGCATCCAGACGGATCGTCTGCGTGGCCTTGTCGATGCCGACGGAGTTATTGCCTGTGACGGCAAGCTTGTAGTCACCGGCGGGCGCATCGGTATTGGCGATATCAAGGCGCAGTTCTGACTTGTCCCCCGGCGCCAGGAAGCGCGGCAGGCTGGCCGTGACGACGACGGGGTCACGAATGATCACGTCCTGCGTGGCATGGCCGACACCGGATTTGGACCAGGCGACCGCCATCAGGCGCGCCGTGCCGTTGAACTGTGGAATATCGAAGCTGACATGCGCCTTGCCTTCGGCGTCCAGCTTCAGCGGACCGGAGAAGAAGGCGACGAGCTTTTGCGTCGGCGGGCTTGCCTGCAGCGCGATCGCGCCGCCATCGCCGCCTGTGCGCAGCTTGCCGGTGGCGCCGAGCGAGCCATCGATCAGGCGACCATAGAGGTCGCGGATCTCGAGACCAAGCTGGCGCTGGCCGAAATACCATTCTTCCGGGTTCGGCGGCTCGTAGCGCGTCAGGTTGAGAATGCCGACGTCGACTGCGGCAACCGTGACATAAGCGTCCTCGTTTGCACCAGCACCCGCAACGGCGAGCGTGATCGGCAGAGGGCCGCGCGGCAGCATCTTCTCAGGTGCCTCGATCTTGACCTGCAAGGCCCGATCCTCAGGATCGACCTTCAGCCATTTCACGCCGATGGCGCGCATCGGCATATGGCTGTCCTGGGCATCGCCCGGACGGAAGAGCGTTGCGGTCACATAGGCGCCAGCGCCCCAATCGGCGGTAACGGGGATATCCACCTCGCCACCTGTCTCGCCGATCGCCGCGTTCTGCACGGCAACCAGCGTTTCGGTGCCGGCGGCGATCATGAGTTCGCCGGCATAGCGCGAAGAAACCTTCAGCTTCGCGGTCTCGCCGACCTTGTAGCTATCCTTGTCGAGTGCGATCTCCAGCCCATCCGGCGTTTCCGTGGATGTAGCCTGCACGAACCAGCCGGCGTCGAACTCGACGCTGGAGGTCGGTCCATCCGCGTCGGTGCTTTCGACCTCAAGGCGATAACGGCCCCATTGCACGGGCGAGGCGATCTTGGCGCCATCCACGCCGGCATCGACATTGCCGTTGCCCACCTGCTCGGCGGTATAGACCGGGTCGTATTTCCAGGCCGTGCCATCGCGATACCACTGATAATCGCGGTTGAGCTTGAAGAGCTTCCAGCGAAGCCCCTTCATCTCTTCTTTCGCACCATCGGCACTGACGCCGATGACCGTGAAGTTGGCGATCGAGTTCTCGCCGAGATCGCCCGAGAATTCCGGCTTGATGCCGATCATCGGCCCCTGGTTCTGCACCGGCAGCACAAGCGAACGCTCGATCGCGCGCCCGCCGGCTTCCTGCATTCGAATATAGACGGTCGCGTTCAGAAGCTGCGTCGTTGCGGGCAGCTCGCCGACCGTCAGATCGGTAACGCCTTCGCCCTTTTCGTCGAGATCCGGCAGCCCCTCGATCGACTGGCGCGAATCCTCGCTCGCCTCTTCATCGGCAAGGCCGAAGAAATAGCCCGGAAACGCATCGGCCTGGCGCGTCGGCTTGATGACGACATCGCCTTCGAGCGTGAGCCCGGCGGCGGGCGCCCCATAGAGATACTTGCCCGAGATATTGATCGTTGCCGGCGTGTCCGGGCCGATCACCTTCGCCTCGGTCTTCAGCTCCATGTCGGTCCGATCCGGCACGAAGTCGTCGACCAGGAAGCTCTTGCTGGCGATCGGCGAGCCCTTCGGATCGGTATGGATGTTCATCGTCCAGGTACCGCGCATGGCGTTGTCCTGCACGGCAAAATCGACATTGTAGCCGCCAAGATTGCTGGTTTGGCTGACAATACGGCGATCCTCGACGCCGTCGGGGCGCATGAAGATGAAGGTCAGCGGCAGATTTTCGATCGCCTTGCCATCCGTATCGCGCGCCAGCGCAGACGCGTGAACCGTTTCGCCGACGCGGTAGATGCCGCGCTCGGTGAATGTCAGCACGTCGATCGCGCCGGGCGACGCGCGGCCGGTGACGCCACGGTCCGAGAGGTCGAAGCCGGCCCGTGTCATGTCGAGGAAGACGTAGTCCGACGTCCCATTCTTCGCCGTGATCACGGCCGGCGTCAGTGCCGATGTGCCGCGGATCAGGCCGGCGGTAAAGGTGGCGCGGCCGTTGTCGTCGGTGGTGGCGGTGCCGAGCACCTCGTTGTTCTTGGCGAGAAGCTGCAGCGCGACGCCGGCCATCGGCTTGGCTGATGCAAGCGAGCGGGCGAAGACGTTGAGGCCATCGGTCCCGGCATAGGTCGTCACGCCGATATCCGACACCACGAACCACTGCGTCGCCTGCGAATTCCATTCCTGGTCCGGCCCGGTCGTCGATGTCGCCGTCAGCACGTAGACGCCAGGCTTGCGCTCCGGCAGCGCTTCATCGACGGGGAAGCTGGTGACGACATCCTTGTTTAGGTCATTGGCGATATCGATCGCGCCCTGCCAGACAAGCTCGCCGCTCTCGTCCTCGATCCGCTGGGCGCTATAGCCATCCAGCTGGGTGAGGAACTGCGAGCTGGTCAGCAACGGAGCGATGCCGCGATCGCCGATGCGGTAGAGCTTGAGGTTGGCCGAGGCCATGTTGACCGAGACGATCGGGATGCCGCGGCGCGCCGTCGATGGCAGCACGAAGCTGTCGCCGGTGAAGCGGACGCTCGCGGTGCGGTCCTTGACGTAGATGTCGAGGCTGACTGGCGCCTCCAGAACTTCGTCGACCGACGAGGGAAGGCCAGTGCGGAAAGAGATCTTGTAGTTCTCGCCATGCGTCAGGCCCTCGACGCAGATCTGCCTGTCCTTGGTTTCGAGCGCTTTCGGAGACGCACCATTCAGCGTCACGAAGGGGGTATAGTCGGTGGTCTTGACCAGCGATTCCGAGAAAGTGACGCAAGCGCGCGGCGTCACGCTATCGGCATCGACGGTGTGATCCGTGATACGGAAGCCCTGGGTCGACTTCAGCTGCAGGTAGGCGGCCTGAACTTCCTTCGAATTCACCAGCGCGAGGCTTGCCTTATAGGCGTTCAGCGCGGCCCGGTAGTTCGCGTTCTTCTCCAGCGCAACGGCCAGAACCGCAAGCGCATCGGCACGGCTGGTCGTCGTCCGCGTCAGGTCGTAGCCATTGATGGCGGCGAGCACGGCCTGCGCATAGATGTCGCTGCCGTTATTGTCGTCGGTCTTGACGAAGCTGTCGCCAGCGCGCGCCGTCTCCAGCCACAGGTCGGCATTGTCAGGTGTCAGCGCCAGCGCCCCCCGGAAGGATTTCAGGGCATCGACGACATTACTTGCCGTGAGGTCGATCCGCGCATTGGCGATGAGGCTGTCGGCGGATTGCCCCTGCTGGTCGTCGGCGAGCTCGAGATTGGCCTTGTCGTCGCGCGCCTGTTGCAGCACATCGCCCGAGAGAAAGCCGATGCGAGGTGCGGCCCCGAGATCCGGCTCCTGGCTGCCCGCTGCCTCGACGATCTTCCCGGCGATGGCGCCCGGGAAGGCATTCATCGTCTTGAAGTCGGATTTCAGGAAGCACCAGCTGGCCTTGGGGTTATAGGTGAAGGCCTTGCACGACTTGTCGCCAATGCACGATGCCTTGCACTGGTCGAGCGTGACATTCTGCTCGCTGCGCAGATCAAAGCCGAAATAATCGGCATCGCGCACGGTTTGTATCTGGCGCTTGCTGTCCGCGGAAAAGGCGGGTGAACCAATCAGAGCGGTCGAAAGAACAACGGTTATGGCTGTCAAGAACGCGCGTGCGAACATAGGTTCCCCCCAATATGCTGGCGCCTCATTTGGCGGCAACTCTCCCCACTCGCACCCCTGTTGTCAACTCGGATGGAGCGTTGCCCGGCAGTAAATCTCAATCGTGTAACAGCACCATCAAGACCGGCTGTGGATCTCTGAGAGAGCATGCATCACGAGAGGCGTGAATTATCGTTTTGTTAATACTAACAATATCTTAACCGAAAATAAAGCTGTCCCGCGGCGGAACATATCCGTTGCCGAGCCGTTTTCCGTCCGAGTTCTGGTGAAAATGAGTAACAGGGGGCCAAGTATGGGCACCGGCGTTGAGTACAGTTCACAGACTGAAAATAGCACCAAGCAGCGTGTCCTGATCGTCGAGGACGAGCTTTTCATCGCCCTTGATCTTGAGGAAACGATAAAAGAGATGGGCTTCGACGTCGCCGGTCTGGCGAACGGTCGCGATCAGGCATTGCAGCTTGCGCGTGACGCCGATATCGCCTTCGTCGATGTCAACCTCTCGGACGGACCGACCGGCCCGGAAATCGGCCGCCGTCTGGTGGAGGAATTCGGGGTGACCGTGGTGTTCATGACCGGCAATCCCGAGGCCGTGGCAGACAAGCTGAACGGCGCGCTTGGCGTCGTCACCAAGCCGGCCATGCCCTCGACCGTGCAACGCACGCTGAGGAAAGCAGCGGACCTTCGCCGCGGCTTGAATTAAAAACGCCGAGTTGCCTCCGCGAAACGTAGAATGAGGAGCCGACAAGGCCCCCTCATCCCAGAGCAAACAGCGATCAGATGAGACCGGTCAGCAGACCGATACCGGCCAGCGCCGCGAAACCGCCGGCGAAGCGCGTTACGAAAGCGCCTTTGGCATCACCGGCCCGTGCAATCGCAAAGCCCATAGCAAGACCGATGGCGTGCAGCGTGGCTGTCGCGATCATGAAGCCGGCGGCGTAGGACATGCCTGCGGCGGCAGCCGGCATTTCGGAACCATGCGCATGACCATGGAAAATGGCGAACAGCCCAACCAGACCGGCGGCAACGGCAACCGGCGCACGAACGTTAAGCGCGATGACGGCGCCGAGGACGATCACCGAAAGCGCGATCCCGGCTTCCACGAAGGGGATCGAGATACCCATCATGCCGATCGCTCCGCCGAGGCCCATGACGGCGACGAAGGTGGCAGGCACCATCCAGACCGCACGGCCGCCAAGCTGCCAGGCAACGACGCCGACCATGATCATGGCCAGGATATGGTCGAGCCCGGACATCGGGTGGCTGAAGCCATGCGCGAAGCCGACCGCTTGACCGGCACCCGGATGGGCGAATGCAAGCGATGGCGCGAGCACGAGGGCGGCAAGCGCGGCGTTGAATTTGATGCTTTTTGAAAACATGATCGTCCCCATTATTGGTATGCAGTGTTGCGCCGAAAATGGCATGGAGAATCAAGGCTTCAAAGCGAAAAAACGGCAGCACCGTTATTTGACGTAGATGGGTCGTCCTGCTGTATTCGCGCCTAGCGTGGCTGCAACATGCCGAACCAGGCGACGAGAGCGACAACCGTCAAGCCGAGAACGATCTCGGTGACAACGCAGGCCTTCAGCGGAAGAAGAGAGTGATCTCGAGCAAACTTCGGCACGAAGACATAGCGGTTGACGATCGCAATCAAGACCATTGCCGCCACCACCGCGATCTTGGCGCTCAGCAGACGCTGATAGCTGAACGACCAATCCGACGGTACGCTCCCGAGGATGAGCAGGGTGTTCGTGGCGCCGGAGAGTAGCACGAGCACAACGGCGACATGCCCCGTCGTCGAAAACCGCATGACCGCGACGCGCGCATCGGCCTGCAGCGTGCCGCGTCCAAGCATCGGCAGGATAAAGAGGACCGGCACGAGCGCACCCAGCCAGGCTCCACCGGACAGAAGATGCACACCATCGTTGATGCGGTGCATCACCCGCAGCCAGCCGCTATTCATCGCCGCGTGGCCGCTCAGCGTCAGGCCGAGCAACAGGAGTGCCGCACAGACGGCCCGTCCCATTTGCCGATATTTGGGCGGAAGAACCACTGTCGCGCCAAGCAAAACGACGCCGACGGCCTGGACCATCCAGGCTGTCCCGACATCCGTCCGCGTTAGCACGGCGCCGAGCATCTCCGGCGTCAGCAGATCGGACCAGCCGTCGCCGATGATCGCCGTTCGAAGCGGCAGCATGGCAACGGTGGACGCGAACGCGACTGCAATTGCAGCCGCGCTCAACCACCGCAGCCGGTCTCCGACAAGACGTGCCAGCTCGGGCGAAACGAGCGCGCAGAGATAGGCAGAGCTACCCCAAATCAGAATGACAGTGGCATCGAAAAGAAGACGGCAAAGAATGAGTGCCGTATCCGGTGTCACGGCTTGACCGTGAAGCCATAGCTGCCCTTGGTCTTGTGGCCATCCGTCGACAGCACGTGCCACTCGACGATATACCCGCCGGCATCAAGGCTTCCCGAAACAGGCACCGTGAGCGTCTTTCCATCATCCGACAGCTTGGCTTCACCGGTCGCAACGGGTTTGTCGCCAGCACCGGCAATTGTTGCGCCCGAGAAGCGGAGGTTAAGTTCCTCGGAAAAATGCAGTTCCACCGCGGCGGGAGACGCCTGCACCGTGGCCTTGTCGGCGGGGACGCTTGACGTGAGATGCGCATGGGCGCTCGCCTGCCCTGCGACAACGAGAGTGGCGATCACGGAAGCGATAAGGATTTTGCTCGTTCTAGACATAGGATTGCTCCTTGTAATGACTTTGAGATTGCTGATGACAGTCTAATACCTGCCGCCTATTGCGGCATGGACATATCGCTCATCCCGGAATGACCATCCATCTTCATGGCGTTGGCACCGCCTACCGCGAATTCGACATCGACCTGTCCGGCCTTTTCGAAGGTCAACGTCGCCTTCACCGTTTCGCCCTGCTTGAAGGGCTCGGCGACGTCCTTGAACATGACGTGGTAGCCGCCCGGCTTGAGCTCGACTGTCTGTCCCGCGGGGATGGCAAGACCACCCGCAACCGGGCGCATGGTCATGACACCATTATCGACGTTCATTTGATGAATTTCAGATGATTTAGCGCGGGTCGAGGTGATGCCGACGAGCTTGTCGTCAGCATTGCCCTTGTTGGTGATGCTCAGATAGCCGCCACCGACTTTCGCACCAGGCACCATGGCGCGGGCACTCGGATTGGAGATTTCTATATCGCCTGCGGTGACCGTCTGCGCGCCGGCGGGCGCGCCGAAAAGACCTGCGAAAAAGAGAGTAGCCAGAAGGACTGTAAGCTTCTTCATGATGATTGTTCCTGCCAGAGCGACCGCTGTTTGCTGAACTCGCATGACGAATGTGTCGTGCGGCATCGGCAGCGGACGGATGTGTGGGACAGTGGGATTTCTTACGGGATCACCGGCTACGGCATACCGCATGGCAGCTCAAATTAGAGCGGCCATCAACGGTGGGCCCCTTGGACCGCCACCGGGGGATAAAGGCCGGTTTCCGGTAGCCTCGGCGCCATGGATCGGGCCAAGATAGGTGGGGATCGAAGCGCTTGGCCATGCGACGAAAACGGGAGCGGGCAACACAGTCGACGCGCTGATCCGACACGCTTCGCAGCCATGCGTATGAATCTTGCTGTCGTGATGTGTCGATTGCGCCGTATCGACCGTGCATATAATCGGCGCGGTCCCATCCGGCAGCACATATTCGGAAAGCTCATCGGTGATGAATGCGCCATCGGCAAAGGCCGGCGCCTGGTGCGCGAAGCCCACAAGGACCAGCGCAACGGCGCAGCTGATACGCACCAGCCATCGAACTATGCCTGCCTCCGCCGCTTTCACCTGGCCCCTCACCGCTAACTTGCATCGTCTTTACGCAAAATGCCGGCAAATCTCAATGCGACAGTTTAGGTAATCGGCAGGCGATACGGCACATCTCAGCTGCTCACGGGACTTGGCGTACGGAGCTAGACCAAGACAATGCGGCGCGGCCGAGCCTGGTTCTGACAACGCGCGGAAGCGCTTCCGGTGGCAGCAGCTCGGCGAGGGTCTTTAGCGAGTAGAGCCCCGTCGCGGCGGTCGCCGCGCACCCCATCGATGCGGCAAGCCAAATCGGCAGGAACTGGAACGCCAGAAATACCAGGCCCGAAAGCGGAAGGTACACCATGACGAGGATGCGATTGATCGCAGAGTAGCGGAAGCCGGTATAGCGCTGCGCGATCCAGTAGATGAGGATGCTGTGCCAAACATAAAGACCGAAGAAGGCGATACCGGCACCCACCGTTCCGAAGGTCTTGACGCAGATCCAGGCAAGCCCGACATGAACGATGCTGGCCGCAACCTCGGTCCAGAAGAATATCCGCTGGGCGCCTTTCGCCAGAATGATAAAACCGATCGGCCAGGCGACGATGCGCAGCATCATTCCGAGGCAGATCCAGCGCAAGAGGTCGACGGCCGCATAAAAAGCCGGCGAGTAGAAGGCATGTATGATAACCGGTGCTAGCGTCAGCGTGGCAAACAGGCCAGGTCCAGCCAAAAGCACGCTCACCTGCGTCTGTTCGTTAACGAGGCGGTTACATTCGACGTCGTCATTGGCCACACCGGTCAGCCGCGGATAAAAATCCGTGCCCATCGCTTGCAGGATGAAGCCTGCATACAATCCACCGAGCGACCATGCGGCCTGATAAAGCCCAGCCGCGACGATGCCTGCCTCGTCCAACACGATGATGCGGATTGCGTAGGCGCTGCCAAACGTCAGGAAGCCGCTGACCATGAAGATAAAGCCAAGCTTGAACAGACCGGCAGCTTCCAATCGTAAATCCGTGAATGACAAGCGACACGGTTTAATCTCGATCTTGCGGCTGTACCACCAAGAAGTCGCCAGCGTTGCGGCGGCAATACATACAATAGACGCCACGATGCCCTTCTCACCAAAGAAATAGATGATGGGCACACTTATAGCCGTGCTGAAAAATGCCCCCAGCATGCCAAGGCGCGCAAGGCCTGCGATGTCGCGCATCCCCTGGACCAGGGCTGCCTGTCCTGCCGACATGACTTGCAAGAAGATCACGATGGACAGGAGCCTCATCGCGGTTGTGTGTTGGTCGTCGCCGAATGTCCACCTGGCGATCGGCTCCGCCAGCAGCGCCATCGCAAGCGTTCCGAGAAGCCCGAGCGCCAAGGAAATGCGCCTCAGGGCAATGGCCGTTCGAGCAATGCGATCGGGATCATTACTGCCGGCGGATTCGGCAATCTGGCGAACGCCGCTGGCGTTCATCCCGAAGCCTGCGACAGCGTGAGCGATGTCGATCGTGGCGTTGTAAAGGCCGATAAGACCTACGCCTTCCGGCCCCAGCAGGAGTGCTATCGACTTGTTGCGAATAATCGAGAAGCCGATATTCACGACCGAGGACCCGCCAATCAGAACTGTGGATTTCAGGATCTGAGTATAGCTTTGCCGTCCCGTCACGCTCACATCTGCGGCCATCAGGGCACACTACCCTGCAACTCGGCGGATCGCGGTCGCCGATACGCGATACTCCCTTGGCTCTCACGCCAGATGACAATGTTCATCGGCTGGCCTGGTCCGCGCTCGGGATAGCGGAAACCTGCTCGACCGGGTTTGCGGCTTGAGAGGCGGTCCGAGTTACCTTAACGACATCGCCGGGCATGAGTGTAGTGCTTTCTGATGCGGAAATCTCGTTTGCAGTCCCGTTTTCCCTGCGCACGATAACGAACGTCAAGACCGGCTTCTCGCCCTGGCGAGCGGCGCCGCTGAGTGACGACAGGCTGTCCAGCACCAGCTTCTGGCTGGTTTCGCGCTTGACCTTCAGCTGGACGAGCGTTGCTCTTTCCGCCTGGAGATCCGAAGCGACCTCCGTCTTTCGCTCGTCGTAGAGTGCCTGCAGATCCCTGGTGGTCTGACTGATACTTTGCCGAGCGCGCATGATCGCGGTGCTGATGTCCAGCCGATCGTCTTGATAGCTTCGCAGCGTCCGCTCGACTTCGCCCTGCCGTGTCGCCACCACGGCACCCTTCGCAACGAGCGTCGCAGTGCTGTCTACCTGTTGCTGAATGGACTTGATGTTCGCATCCGTGCTGGCCGTCTTCTGGTCAAGCACGCGGATCTCTTCGTTGAGCAACTCCCGCAGTTCCGCAAGCGACTTCGCCTTGCGGTCTATCGAGCTCGTTCTGGCCTCGAATATAACCTGTTCCTGGTTATAGATTGCCGCTGCAAAGGGATCGGATTTGTCGGCCTGCTTTGACAAGTCAGCAGTTGTTGCGCCAGTCATCTCAGTTTCCAGCCTGGCAATCTTAGCATTGCTGCGCGTAATCGAATCGTCCAATTCCTTGAGTGCGCCGACCAGTCGTGTGACTTCGCTTGCGCCTTCGAGAGCCGAAGTGCTTCGAAACTCGCCGCCCCCCAATGCCACTGCCTGCAAGACGGTCAGCCCTAGACTAAATTTATACTCGCCGGGTTTGGACACATCCCCAACGACATACACCGGCGGATATTCGAGTACCTGAACAGTTGTCGCCGGCGCATCGACCAACCCGATCTTTTCCTTGAGACGTTTGCCGATTTCCGCGGCCAGGCCGTCGTCGTCAAGATCACCGACAGCAACACTCCCCAGCACCGGTACGGACACCGTGCCGGCATCCGAAACAGTGAGATCGCCGCCGATGGAGCCCCATTGTTCATAGACGCCCTTGGTGGGCATCCATTGCACAACGCTCAGCCTGATCTTGGTGTGGGGCGGAAGCGGAGCGCTCGCGGCCGTACCGGCGAACATCGCCGTCCCCAGCGCAAGCAGGGTCAGCAACCTGCCCAGCCGCGTGGGCTGATGGCGACCTGTCGAAAAACGCATGCATTGCATGACCATGCCCGATCATTCCTCATCCTGGCGCGAAAACGCTCAAAATACTGCGGAGCCCACCTAGTCATTCCTTGCTTGTATTCAGAATATCGGGGGCTTAATCGAATTTCGCAGAATTATTATTCATTATATTACTGACTGAGATCAATATCTCCCTATCTACCAAAATAGACTAGCGTCCGCCTGTTCTTGGTGATCGAGTGCCCCATAAGAATGCCGCGACGAAAGAATTAGCTGCGAACACGCTAAGTATCGCGGGCAAGAGCGAAATAAACGATCCGTAGTTCAAAGTATAATATCTTATATACTAAAATTGATCTGCAATTAAACTCAAAAAAACCCGAACCCTGTCCAAAGGTACTAGCAACCAGGTCGCGGCATCCACTATCGACGAACTACCCTCGGCTGGGGAACTGACCGAAAATGAGCGCAGGTAAAACACCTTCAGATTCTCAGGATCAGTCAGGCGAACTTGTAATGGGTGATATCGATATTCGTTTCTACTTGTCGATCCTGCTAAGGCGACTGCCGCACATCATAATTCTCACCGTGATCACGACAGCGATTGCGTTGGCGGTTGCTCTTCTGATGCCGAAGTCCTACCAGTCAACAGCGAAAATTCTCGTTGAAGCGCCGCAGATACCGACCAATCTCGTCAAGTCGACGGTACCCACCAGCTCGCTGGAGCAGTTGCTGATCCTGCAGCAACAGATGACGACGGGCGACAATCTGGTGCAGCTCGCCGGCAAGCTGGATGTCTACGGCGTCGACCAGAACGAGCTTTCAAGGGACGCGCTAATCAAGGACATGCGTTCGCGTATCACCTTCGATCAGTTGCCGCTTGGCGACGGCGCGACAACAGTTTTCAGCGTAGTCTTCGAAGCCGGAACGCCGGAATTGGCTGCTAAAGCCGCCAACGAACTCGCATCGTCGATCCTGCTTGACAACCAGCGCCAGCGTACCGACCGCGCCGGCGATACGCTGCAATTCTTCAACGACGAGGTCAAACGGCTCGATGTCGAGCTGAACCGGATCGAGGCCGAGCTCCTCAAATTCAAGACCGAACACAAAGACACCCTTCCCGAAAGTCTTGAATTCCGTCGGCAGCAACAGGCGAGCCAACAGGAGCGCCTGGTGGCGCTGGAGCGTGAGGAAGCAGACCTTCGCGCGCGGCGAAGCCTGCTTGCGGAAAACGCCATCACCACAGGCAATGTCGGTCCGCTGAGCACCGAACAGCAGATGCTGCTGGATCTGAACAGGGCACTCGCCGAACAGTTGGCGATCTTCTCGGAAGACAGCCCCAATATCGTCAACCTGCGTGCCCGCATCGCAGCCCTGCGCGGCCGAGGTTCGGCACGGACCACCGGCGAGGCCGGCAAGCAGGGCGCGTCGGCTCTCGATCTCCAGCTAGGCGATATCGACAAGCGACTGGAGGCGATCGAACGCGAACGTGCGGCCCTGACACAGAGCATCGCCGATCTCACGAAATCAGTCAGTGAAACCCCCGCTACGCAGACGGCGCTGAACGTCATCGAGCGCAATCTCGGAAATATCCAAACACAGTACAACACCGCCATTGCACGGCGGGCGGAAGCATCGCTTGGTACGCAGATCGAAGCGCGCTCGGACGGCGGACGCTTCTCCTTGCTTGAAGCCGCAAAGCCGCCGGAAACGCCGGTAAAGTCGAAGCGCCGGATAATCGTGCTTGCCGGTGGTCTCGGTGGGATCGGCCTCGGCCTCGGCGTCACCTTCCTGCTCGAAATGATGAACCGCACGATCCGCAGGCCATCGGAACTGAGTCAGCTGCTGCAGCGTCAACCGCTCGGCGTGATCCCCTATATCGCGTCACCAGCCGACGCGAGCGGCGGTTTCTACAACAAGAGGTTCGCGGCCGCGGCCGTTTCGGCCAGCGTCATCCCCGCCGTCCTGCTGATCGTCCATTACTTCTACGCGCCGCTGGCGAACGCTTTTCAAAGGCTGCTATCGGGCTTCATGAAGCCCGGCTCGATGTAGCGCGAAACCACTGAAAACGTTCAGCTGCATCGAACAAGAGAGTTAAGGCAAACCCTATGGAACAGACTCTGGTATCGTCGTTTTCGCAAGCGCTCCAGGAGAAGAATAACATGTCCACAGCGCCTTCGCGGGAAATCAGCGAGTTAGCCTGGGAGAAGCTTCAGTCGTTCACCCCGGATGCGAGCCTGGTCGCGAAAAACCGGATCGTGACGGTCAATCGCTCCGATACCGCGCATACCGCTTTCGACATGATGCGCACCAAGATCTTGCAGAACATGCGGGAGAACAATTGGACATCCGTGGCCATTACCTCGCCGACGCCGGGCTGCGGCAAGACCTTCACCGCGCTCAACCTCGCCTTCAGTCTGGCGAACCAGAAGGATTGCCGCACCGTGCTGCTCGATCTCGACATGAAGCGCCCGCAGGTCGGCAAGACCTTGGGAATGCGTGATGCCGCCTCGATGGAATCCTTCCTGCGTGGCGAGCTGCAGGCCGACGATATCTTCAGGCGCCACGGCAACAATCTCGCCATTGCCCCCAACAAGCAGTCCGTGCAGTTTTCCGCCGAGCTTCTCCAGAGCGCAGCCGCCACGCAGGCCCTGCAGGACATGCGGGAACGCATGCGCCACGATATCGTCATATACGATCTCCCGCCGATGCTTTCGACCGACGACGTGCTGGCGTTTCTGCCGAATGTCGATTGCATCATCCTGGTTGCCGCGGCCGAGCAGAGCACGCTCAGCGAAATCGACATTTGCGAACAGACGCTTAGCGAAAAGACCAACGTGCTCGGCGTGGTGTTGAACAAGTGCAAGTTCAGCGCGGAAAAGTACGGGTACTGATCGCACCGGGCAGGCGTGGCGGCAAACGGATCAGCTTATTTTCGCTGCAGGTTGATCTCGCTTGTCACGACCTGCTTGCCGGATGCGGGGTCCTTGTCGACCGTTCGGATCCGCAGCGCGTTTGCGCCGGAGCGCTGGATCGTCATGGTCGCGCTTCGGTCGCCGTTGACAATCCTGGACCATGTGACGCCAAGCTCGATGGCATCGCCCCGCCTTGCGCCGCTGAGTGAAGAAACCCTACCCGAGGGACCAATGTACCGGCCGGCATAGTTGCCGCCCGCAGCCCTCAGCTGCGCCGATACGGCGCGAGAGACGACCAGCATCCCCGTACACTTGCCATCCATCGACAGCGCTTCGCCGTTGGCTTTCGATTGGAAGCTGCAGCTCAGATTGATAGGAGACGAGGCCGTTGTCCGCTTCATCATTCCGCTGCCGGTCCAATTGCCGACGAGTGATTGGAGGAACGGCGCCTCACTCGCGGATGCGCCTCCGGCCCAGCAGACAACGAGCATGCACAAGGTAAGGCGATATACCCCCATCACATCCTCCCAAAGCTCAATCCGGGAGAATGCGTGAGTGGCGTCAATGTTCCGCGTTATTGTCAACCGCGGATACAAAAACAGCGAGCGACGCGCGCCTCGATCAGACGATCGAAAGGCTGAGGCGCGTTTCATTCCCGAGCACGATGTCGATCGGGCCGCGCGACGTCAGCTCGATCGCTCCGCAGAGCGTGCCCGTGGTGATCAGCGCGCCCTTCTTCAGCGACGTGTGCGGGCGCAGCTTGTCATTGGCGTAGGCCAGCAGCCATACCAGCACGTCGTCCTTCGGATGGCGCGCCAGGGCGTCATAGATCACCTGCTCGCCATGCGTCACCTTGAGCGTTGTGTTGCCAATGGTGTCGACGATGCTTTTCGGCAGTGTGGGACCCAGAACATAGCCCTTGTTGCCGATGCGTTCGGCCAGATAGAGCAGGAAGGACACTTGTCCGCTTTCCACGATGCTGCTGGCCAGAAGCTCGGCGCCGAGATGGCATTCTGCGATCGCCGCGACGATCTCCTCGCGAGTGTAGTCACCGTTCTGACGGACCGGGAGATCCTGTCCCAGGCGGACTGCCACTTCTGCCTCGAACTTCATGCCCGGACGCCAGGAAATCGATGCGCCGGAGACGGCCTCGAAATAGGGATGCAAGGGCGCGAGGACAGGCTCGCCCGACGGCGACATGGCCACCTTCCAGGCGTGCGTGGATATGCGCTCATCGGCGGCAAGAAAATTCTGCGCGTCCATCGCTTCGCGCAAAGTCGCGGGCAATACAAAGTCCGCCGTCGGTGCCTTTTCGCCTGCCTTTTCAAGGCCACTCAAACGCGCGGCCAGCGCCCGCGGATCGAAACCCTCGCCGGATGAAACTGTCATGTCGTGCTTTCCTCACCTGGTATGAAATGCGCCTCAACTCTACCGGCATTCATAGATGGCGCAAAGAGGCGATCCGGAAAGAGTCTTATGCGAGCGCGGCGTACCAGCGCCGCCGATACTCAGGCAAGCGAAAGATCTCGCGCGGCGGAAAATGCTTCTTTTTACCTGTCATCGGAGCAATTCCGGTGAGAAGTGCGGCACCTGCGCTCGTGCCCGTCGAGCCGGGAACGGCGATCACATCCCGGCCGGTGAGCGCCGCGACGACATCGAGATAGGTCTCGTTCAGCGAAAACGGCCCCTCGATCACAACGGGCCCGCCGGCGCCGATCAAGCCCAGGCACGCCTCGGTCATCAGCGCCAGGTAGAGGCAGACCGCCGCGTAACCTTCACCAGCGCTCGCCGCCTCCGCGTTGATCCAGCGTCGCTCCTTGCCCGGAAAAGGCCCCGACCCGGGCGCCACGTTCGGCAAGAGCATCATGCCATTCTCGATGACGCCAGGCATGGCCGCAACCGCGTCCTCGACCACCACAGGACCGATCTCGGCGGAAAGAATCTCGAACTCGCGCCCGCCCATGAACCGAGAGGACGGAACCGCACGCCCGTAGGCATCGACATTGGCAAGCGTATCGCGCTTCGGATCGAGATGGTCGAGATCGCCACCCACACCGAAGTTGACCACCCACGTACCCGTCGAGACGACCGCGAACGGGGCTTGCCGGCTGACCAGATGCGGTAGCAGCGAAGCGTTGGAATCGTGGATGCCGCAATAGACGGGAACGGATTTGGAAAGCCCGATCTCCTCAGCGATTTTAGGCAGCACTGGTCCGAGCGCATCGAAAGCCGACCGGATCGGCGCCATCAGCGGTCTTATACCCAACGTGTCGACGAGACTGGAGTAGCTCGATGCGCGCGGGTTCCACAAATCCGTGTGGCAACCGAGCGACGTCACCTCGTTTACCGAAACACCTGTCAGCCGCGCCGCCCAATATTGAGCATAAGTGACAATCGTCGCGACGCCCGCGAATGCCTCTGGAAACACCGTCTGCTGATAATGCAGCTGCGCTCCGATGTTCAGTCCCATCGACTGGCGCG
This sequence comes from Rhizobium sp. 2MFCol3.1, assembly GCF_000377565.1. Taxonomy (GTDB): domain Bacteria; phylum Pseudomonadota; class Alphaproteobacteria; order Rhizobiales; family Rhizobiaceae; genus Rhizobium. The sequence goes on from NZ_KB898353.1 coordinate 112,022, forward strand.
GCGAATAGGTCTCGTCGAATGACGGGCGCAGCGCCGTGTAGGCGTCGATAATCTCGCGTGGATACTCGTGCTCATAATCGAGCACCGGCATGGCGAGCGCCCCATCCGCAGCAAGCAAAGCGGCGCTGGCACCATGGGTCGTGATCGAGATCGCATCGAAGCCGGGCGAAACCGCAAACCGCTTCAACGCATCGAGCGCGAAAGCCCACAGCGCGTCCACGTCATAATGCGGATAGGGATCCGACTTGATCACCACGTTCGGGGTCTTGACGACCGCGACCTCGGCGCCGGTGGCGCTGTCGAGCACGACGACCTTGGCATTCGTCTTGCCGATATCGAGAACCGCGACGCGGGCGTAGCTCTGGCTTGATGTCATGGCATATGAAAGACGGTGACGAGGTCGGTCTGGACGGGCGAATTATCCGGATTTGTGACCATGATATCACGCATATGCGCCCACCAACGCTTCATCACCGGATGCTCCGGCAGACTCGACAGTGTGTTGTCGCTTGTTCGTGTCAACACGCCGAACAGCGTATTCGTCTCGAGGTCGAGATGGATCGAGTAATCGCTGGCGCCGGATTGGTGCAGCAGCTCGACCAGTTCCGGCCAGATTTCGTCGTGGCGCTTGATGTACTCGACTTCCATGCCGGGATTGAGCGTCATCTTGAAGGCGTGTTTTTCCAGCGTCATTTCGAACTCATGGCTTTGATGCGGCGAGCGATGATCGGGATCGCGATGGTGATGATCAGCAGCAGGCCGATGAAGATCGACATGACGATGCCGGGAACGTTGAGCAGACCGAGGCCGAAGGTGACGAGACCCATGACAAAGGCCGCGATCACAACGCCGCCGATCTTGCCAGAACCGCCGAGGATCGAGACGCCGCCGAGAACCACCATAGTGACGACCTCAAGCTCCCAGCCCTGCGCGATTGACGGGCGCGTCGAGCCCAGCCGCGAGGTCAGGCAGACCGAGGCGATGCCGCTCATCACGCCCGTCAGCATGAAGAGAATGAACTTCACTCGCTCGACGGGGATGCCGGAGAAGCGCGCGGCGAAGTCGTTGTTGCCGATCGTGTAAACTTGGCGGCCGAAATTGGTGGCGTGCAGCAGGATGGCGAACAGGATCGCCAATACGATGAAGAGCACGAACTCGAAGGAGAAGACCCAGACGACGTATCCCTGGCCGAAGAAGGCGAAATCCTCGGGATAGTTGCCGTAGGCCTGATCGCCCAGCACGATGTAGGAGATGCCGCGAAACAGGCTCATCGTGCCGATGGTGACGACGATGGAGGGAAGCTTCATCACCGATACGAGGAAACCGTTGAACATGCCGCAAAGCAGGCCAACGCCGACGCCGATGGCGACGAGGCCGGGCGCGCCGACACCAGCTTGAGCAGCAGCGCCCATGGCCGTCGAGGCCAGTGCGATGATGGCCGCGACCGAGAGATCGATCTCGCCGGATATGACGAGCAGCGCCATGGCAAACGCGATCATCGCCTTTTCGGTGAAGTTAAAGGTCGCGTCAGAGAGGTTCCAGGCATCCAGGAAGTAGGGTGACGCCAGCGAATTGAAGATGAAGATCACGACGGCGACGCCGAAGAGCAGCACTTCCCAGCTGGACATGATCCGCTTGAATGGCGTTCCCAGGCGATCCGGGATGACGCGCTTTTCGGCGAGTGTGGAAACGACGGTGCTCATGCTGCCACCTCTGCTGGGGTCTCTGCCGCGGCCTTGTCGCGCAGGATGATGCGGCCACGATTGCGCTCGCGCCTTGCGTTGAAGACGACGGCGAGAATGATGACGGTGCCGGAGATCGCCATCTGCGTGAAGGGCGAGATGCCGATGACGGGAAGCGCGTTCTTGATGACGCCGAGGAAGAGCGCGCCAAGCACGGTGCCGAGCACCGATCCGACGCCGCCTGCGATCGATATGCCACCGATGACGCAGGCAGCCACGCTATCGAGTTCGAAACCGTTGGCGATATCGACATAGGCGACCGCGTAACGCGAGACCCAGAGGTAGCTCGCAAGGCCGGCGAGCGCGCCCGACAGAACGAAGGCCAGGAACTTCGTCCAGCCGACATCGATGCCGGCATAGACCGCCGCTGTCGGATTGCCGCCGGCGGCATAGGTGGAGCGGCCGAACTGGGTGTATTTCAGCACGACATAGATCAGCGCGACGATGATGATCGCAGCCCAGCTGAGCACCGGCATGCCGAGAACGAGGGTGCGGGGAACGTTGAGGAAGGTCGGCGTCATCTGATGCGCGTTGACCCACTCACCGCCCGAGAGCACGAAGGCCATACCGCGATAGATGGTGAGCGTGCCAAGCGTCACGACGATCGGCGGGATCTCGAGCGCCCAGACGAGGAAGCCATTGATAGCGCCGAGGCAGGCACCAATCAGGACCGCAGCGAGGATCAGGACGAGCAGCGGCAGATCCGGATGCGCGGCATTCAGCATCGCGATCGCCATGCCTGTGAAGGCGAGATTGGCGGCAACCGACAGGTCGATCGACTTCGTCAGGATGACGGTCATCTGCGCCAGCGCCAGGATGATCAGGATCGACGTGTCGTTGAAGATGCCGGCGAGGTTTCCAGGTGTGGCAAAGCCGTCAGCGCGGGTCGAAAAGGCGGCGATCATCACCGCGATGATGATGAAGAGCAGCGTTTCGCGTTTTCTCAAGAGTCTGGACATGCTGGTTACCTCAAGCGTTACCGGTGGCGGCGCGCACCAGCGTTTCCGGCGTCAGGTCCTTGCGCTCGAAGAGGCCGGCCGACAGCCCTTCCTTCATGACAAGCACCCGATCGGACATTCCGATGATCTCCGGCAGTTCAGACGAGATCATGATGATGGAGAGGCCCTCGGCGGCGAGCTCGCTGATGAAGCCGTGAACGGCGGCCTTCGAGCCGATATCGATGCCCTTGGTCGGTTCGTCGAGAATGATGACCTTGGGCATGGTCGCCAGCCACTTGCCGATGACCACCTTCTGCTGGTTGCCGCCCGACAGCGTTCCGACTGGAACCGAAAGTGCCGCCGCGCGCAGATCCAGTCGCTCGGCATATTTGCGCGCCAGCGCGAACTCATTGGCCACCTTCAGGAAGCCCTTGCGTGAGGTGCGCCCGAGCGATGGCAGCGTCATGTTCTGGTAGATCGGCATCGGCAACGCCACGCCGTGGCGGCCGCGCTCTTCCGGCACGTAGACGATGCCGGCCCTGATGGCGTCGAGCGGCGAATTGATGCTGATCTCCCGGCCATCAAGCGTGAGCTTGCCCGACAGCGGCTTGGTGATGCCGAACAGGGACTGACAGAGCTCGGAGCGGCCGGCGCCGATCAGGCCGTAAATGCCGAGAATTTCGCCCTTTCGCAGCGTCAGCGAGATATCGCGGAATTCGGTCTGGTGACAGTATTTATCAACCTGCAGCACCGGTCCGCCGATCGCGACGTCGATCTTCGGGAATGCGTTCTCCACATCGCGGCCGACCATCATGCGAACGATTTCGTCCTGGGGTGTGGCTTTCAGATTGCCGTGGCCCACGGCGCGCCCGTCGCGGAAGACGGCGAAGTTATCGGCGATCTCGTAGAGCTCGTCGAACTTGTGGCTGATGAAGAGAATCGCCTTGCCCTGAGCCTTCAGGCCTTCGACGATGCGGAAGAGATCGTCGATCTCCTTGCGCGACAGGGCAGCGGTCGGCTCGTCCATGATGACGATGCGGGCCTCGATCGACAGTGCGCGGGAAATCGCCACGAGGTGGCGCTGCGCGATCGAGAGGTCCTTCAGGCGGATCGTCGGATCGATATTGCTTTCAAGCGAGGTGAGCAGCGCCTTGGCGCGGCTGTTCATCAGCTTCCAGTCGATGGTGCGGAAGCGCGTGCGCGGCGCATGGCCGAGGAAGATGTTTTCGGCAACCGTCAGTTCGTCGAAGAGCACGGTTTCCTGATGGATCGCGGTGACGCCGGCATCGATCGCTGCCTGCGCATTGGCAAATGTCGTCGGCTTACCATCGACGAGGATTTCGCCTTCGTTCGGGCGGTAGATACCGGTCAGGATCTTGACGAGGGTCGACTTGCCAGCGCCGTTTTCGCCGATCAGCGCGGTGACCTTGCCGGGATAGAGCGCGATGCTGACGTTATCGAGCGCCTTCACGCCAGGGAAGATCTGCGAGATGCCGCGCATCTCGAGAATTGCGGGTACGTCGTTTGTCGCGACGCTTGCAACAGGGTGTTGAAGGGCGTTGTTCATCAGCGCTTACCAGTGTTCATTGGGAAGGGCCCGGCGGCAGTGCCGCCGGGTTTTGTCTGTCCACGAAAGGCTTAGAAAACCTTCGAGAACTGGTCGATGTTCGACGCATTGTAGATGAACGGGTCGGCCATCGCGGCTTCGCCCTTGTCGTCTACCTTGATCTTGCCCATGCGGCCGGCTTCGATTTCGGTGCCCGGTGCGCCGGTCGCGTCACCCTTTACGAGGTGATAGGCGATCTGCGTTGCGGAGTAGCCGAGGTCGATCGGGTTCCAGATCGCGAATTCCTTCGTAGCACCCGACTTGATCGCACCGGCCATTTCGGACGGCAGGCCGAGACCCGTGACGTAGACCTTGCCGACGAGACCCTTGTCTTCGACGACCTTGGAAGCGGCCAGAACGCCGACTGTCGTCGGAGCGACGATGACCTTGACGTTCGGGTTGGACTTCAGGAGGCCTTCAGCTTCACGGTAGGACTTGTCGGAGAGGTCGTCGCCGTAAACGGTGGTGACGAGGTTCATGCCGGCGAAGTCCTTGAGCTGCTTCTTCATCTCACCGATCCAGATGTTCTGGTTCGTGGACGTCGTGGTTGCGGACAGGATCGCGAAGTCACCCTTGCCGCCTTCCAGATGATCCTTGACGAGCGTCAGGCACATCTTGCCGATCAGTTCGTTGGACGATGGGTTCAGCTGCAGGATGCGGCCGTCCTTGTTGACGCCGGAATCCCAGGAGATGACCTTGATGCCGCGCTGCTTGGCCTTCTTCAGGGCCGGGATGACAGCGTCAGGATCGTTGGCTGAGATCGCGATGGCGTCAACGCCCTGTGCGATCAGCGAGTTGATGACTTCGATCTGGCCTTCGGCCGTCGTCGAGGTCGGGCCGGTGTAGATGACTTCCACGCCGCCGAGTTCCTTGGCTGCTTCCTGGGCGCCCTTGTTGGCGGCTTCAAAGAAGCCGTTGCCGAGCGACTTGACCACGAGGCCGATCTTGATGTCCTTGGCGCTTGCAGCACCTGCCATCAATGCGACGGCAAAGGCGACGCCCACCGCCAGTGTCTTTGCGAGTTTCATGCTTTCTTCCTCCCACGTTGATTGACTTGACTACATCCTGCCGGCGCCGTTCAGGCGACCGACGAGGAATCCTCCCTTGCCTGCGAGACCATGCTCGCAACGACGAGCTTGACGCCCGCATCCTCGATCATCCGCACCGCCTCGTCGGAGACCCCCTCGTCCGTGATCACCGTCGTGACGCGATCGAGCCCACACAAAATGAGACTCGAGCGGCGATGAAACTTGCTGGAATCGACCATGACGATCAGCTCGTCGGCCTGATGCATCAGCTTCTGCTCGCTCTGGATGATCTGCGCATCCGCTTCCATGATGCCGAGCGGACCGACGCCCTGCGCACCGATGAAGAAGCGCCGCGCATAGAAATTGCGGATGGCGTCATTGTCGAACGGCGACAGGATGAGGCTCTGCTCGCGATAGATCACGCCACCCGGAACCGTCACCGTGTTCTTCGAGTGCTTGACCAGATGCTCGGCGATCGCGAAGGAATTGGTCATCACCTGCATGCGATGCGCCGCCATGAAATGCACCATCTGGAAGGTGGTCGTTCCACCATTGATGATGATGGCATCGCCAGGATCGCAGAGATCGACAGCCGCGCGCGCAATTGCGCGCTTTTTATCGGAATTGACTGATTCTGAAACCCTGAAAGGCCTCCCGGCGAGATTGCCGAGCTGCGGCGGATGCACGGCTTCCGCCCCGCCGCGCACGCGCCGGATCTTTCCCTGCACGTGAAGCGCTGCGATATCGCGCCGGATCGTCGCCTCGGAAGCCTCGGTCAGCTCGGAAATATCCTGAACCGTCACGACCGACTTTTCCTGTACGGCGCTCAATATGATGCGATGGCGTTCGCGTTCGTGCATGGGTTCCTCCTGCATCGTTTATTTCGCAGTTGTGACTATGTGTCAATCATAAGCGATCACATTTTTCCATATTGCGTTGCAACATAATCGTTTTTGATCGTTTTCGATTGACAGCGCCGCTTTTGATGAGCGATACCGTCACCGCAAAGGGCGTATTACTCATTTTCGCGTCCTGAAGAATTCTACATGGGAGGATGACATGGCGGCAACCGTCCGGCTTCTGGATAACCGTTGGGATGACTCGTACGCTGCAGGGCTGGATGAGCCTGGAAAGCTGCTCTATCGCTCGAACCTGCTGGGTGCCGACAAGCGCATCACCAACTATGGCGGCGGCAATACATCGGCCAAGGTCATGGAAACGGACCCGCTCACCGGCGAAAAGGTCAAGGTTCTCTGGGTCAAGGGTTCAGGCGGCGACGTCGGCACCATCAAGCTCGACGGCTTCGCCACTCTCTATCAGGACAAGCTGGATTCGCTGAAGGGCATCTACAAGGGCGTTGAAGACGAAGACCGCATGGTCGGCTTCCTTCCGCATTGCACCTACAATCTCAACAGCCGCGCCGCTTCGATCGACACGCCGCTGCATGGTTTCGTGCCCTTCACGCATGTCGACCACATGCATCCCGACGCGATCATCGCGATCGCTGCTTCGAAGAACTCCAGGGAACTGACACAGCAGATCTTCGGCGCTGACATCGGTTGGCTGCCCTGGCGCCGCCCGGGCTTCCAGCTCGGCCTCGACCTTGAAGCCTTCGTCAAGGCGAACCCGAATTCCAAGGGCGTCGTCCTCGAAAGCCATGGTCTCTTCACCTGGGCCAACGATGCCAAGGCCTGCTACGAGCTGACGCTTGAGATCATCAACAAGGCGATCGTCTGGTTTGCCGAAAAGACCGAAGGCAAGACAATCTTCGGTGGCGCGGCCACGCAGAGCTTGGCCGCCGAACAGCGCCGCGCCATCGCCGCCCGCCTGATGCCCGAAATCCGTGGTCGCATCGGCAAGGCAGAGCGCAAGCTCGGCCACTTCGACGATCAGGACGCCGTCCTCGAATTCGTCAACTCGAAGAACTTGGCACCGCTCGGCGCGCTCGGCACCAGCTGCCCCGACCACTTCCTGCGCACCAAGATCCGCCCGCTGATCGTCGATTTCGACCCGGCAAAGCCCGATGTCGATGCGATCGTTGCCGGCCTCGACAAGGCGCTGGAAGATTACCGCGCCGACTACGCGCGCTATTACAACGACTGCAAGCATGACAATTCGCCCGCCATGCGCGATGCGAACCCGGTCATCTTCCTCGTTCCCGGGGTCGGCATGCTGTCCTTTGCCCGCGACAAGGCAACGGCGCGTATCGCCAGCGAGTTCTATGTCAACGCCATCAACGTCATGCGCGGCGCGTCGACCGTTTCGGAATATCAGGGCCTGCCTGAGCAGGAAGCCTTCGATATCGAATACTGGCTGCTCGAGGAAGCCAAGCTTCAGCGTATGCCGAAGCCGAAGAGCCTCGCCGGCAAGGTTGCCTTCGTCACCGGCGGTGCCGGCGGCATCGGCCGTGCGACGGCGGCCCGGTTGATCGGCGAAGGTGCCTGCGTGGTTCTGGCCGATATCGACCAGGAAGCGCTCGACAGCACCAAGGCCGATTTCGCCAAGCAGTTCGGCGCCGATGCAGTTCGCGGCGTCAAGCTTGACGTGACCAAGGAAGACGGCGTGATCTCGTCCTTCGCGGAATCCTGCGTCGAATTCGGCGGCGTCGATATCCTCGTCTCGAACGCAGGTATCGCCTCGTCCGCGCCGATCGAAAGCACCGAGCTTTCGATGTGGAACAAGAACATCGACATTCTGGCGACCGGTTACTTCCTGGTTTCGCGCGAAGCCTTCCGCCTGTTCCGCAAGCAGAACCTCGGCGGCAACGTCGTGTTCGTCGCCTCCAAGAACGGCCTGGCATCGTCTCCAAACGCTGCCGCCTATTGCACGGCCAAGGCCGCCGAAATCCATCTCGCCCGTTGCCTGGCGCTTGAGGGCGCGGAAGCCGGCATTCGGGTCAACACCGTCAACCCGGATGCGGTCCTCCGTGGATCGAAAATCTGGAACGGCGAGTGGCGCGAGCAGCGTGCGGCATCGTCGAAGATCGAGATCAACGAACTGGAGGAGCACTACCGCAAACGCTCCATGCTGAAGCTCAACGTATTCCCTGAGGACATCGCCGAAGCGATCTACTTCCTGGCGTCCGATTTCTCTGCAAAGTCTACCGGCAACATCATCAACGTCGATGCCGGCAACGCGCAGAGCTTCCCGCGCTGACCGCTACCGCCGGAGGATCACCCATACCGCATGGATGATCCCCGGCACGTAGCCGCACAGCGTCAGCAATATGTTTAGCCAAAACTGCAGGCCGATACCGACCTGCAGGAACACGCCGACAGGTGGCAGGATGATCGCGAAAAGAATGCGTATGATGTCCAAGGTCGCCTCGTTATTGATTTAGGTATTTCACGCATCGAAACGCGGACAGGAGCCGTTTGGTTCGATGCGAAGAGGGAGGAAATGATGGCCGAAACCAAGATCGCGCAGGATGTGATTGCGCAGGAAAACGACAAGCGCGCATCCGCGCTCAAATCCGATTACGAAGCGCTGGGCGCCAATCTGTCGCGCCGCGGCGTGGACATTGAAGCGATCACGCGCCGCGTCTCCGAATTCTTCGTAGCCGTTCCCTCTTGGGGTGTCGGCACCGGTGGCACGCGCTTTGCCCGCTTCCCCGGCACCGGCGAGCCGCGCGGGATATTCGACAAGCTGGACGATTGCTCCGTCATCAACGAACTGACCCGCGCAACGCCGAACGTCTCGCTCCACATTCCGTGGGACAAGACAGACGTCAAGGAATTGAAGGCGAAGGGCGATCATCTCGGCCTCGGCTTCGACGCGATGAACTCCAACACCTTCTCCGACGCGCCCGGCCAGGCTCACTCCTACAAGTATGGATCGCTCAGCCACACCGACGCGGCAACGCGCGCGCAGGCTGTCGAGCACAACATCGAATGCATCGAGATCGGCAAGGCGATCGGCTCCAAGGCGCTGACCGTCTGGGTTGGCGACGGCTCGAATTTCCCGGGCCAGAGCAACTTCACCCGCTCCTTCGAACGCTATCTCGCCTCGATGGCCGACATCTACAAGGCGCTGCCCGACGATTGGAAGCTGTTCTCCGAACACAAGATGTACGAGCCGGCCTTCTACTCGACGGTCGTGCAGGATTGGGGCACCAACTACCTGATCGCTCAGACGCTCGGGCCGAAGGCGCATTGCCTCGTCGACCTCGGCCACCATGCGCCGAACACCAATATCGAGATGATCGTCGCCCGCCTGATCCAGTTCGGCAAGCTCGGCGGCTTCCACTTCAATGACTCGAAGTATGGCGACGACGACCTCGATGCCGGTTCGATCGAGCCTTACCGCCTGTTCCTCGTCTTCAACGAGCTGGTCGAGGCCGAGCGGCGCGGCGTCAACGACTTCAATCCGGCCCACATGATCGATCAGTCGCACAATGTGACCGACCCGATCGAGAGCCTGATCAATAGCGCCAACGAAATCCGCCGCGCCTATGCGCAGGCGCTGATCGTCGACCGCAAGGCGCTGGCCGGCTTCCAGGATGAGAACGATGCGTTGATGGCGACAGAGACGCTGAAGCGCGGTTATCGCACGGATGTCGAGCCGATCCTGGCGGAAGCACGCCGTCGTGCCGGCGGCGCGATCGATCCGGTCGCCACCTACCGTGCCAGCGGCTATCGCAAGAAGGTTGCCGCAGAACGCCCGGCATCGGTCGGCGGAAGTGGCGGCATCATCTGAGGCAGACTTGTTCGAGCCGCCGCGACAATCGCGGCGGCTCGAATTTTAATCAGACTGCTCCGCGCGTCTCGACATAGAGCGCATAGACCGAGTGGCTGGACGCCATGTAGAGGCGGTTCTTCTTCGGACCGCCGAAGACGAGGTTGGGGCAGCGTTCCGGCAGCTTGATGAAGCCGATCGCTTTACCGTCCTTGTTGAAGATCTTCACGCCGTTGAGGTCTTCCGGCTTTGCGCCGGCAGCACCCGAAGAGCCCCATCCGCACCACAGATTGCCATCGACATCCACGCGGAAGCCGTCGAGGCCGCCATTGTCGTCGGCGGTGATCAGCGCCTTCTTGTTGGACAGCGAGAAACCGTCCTTGCCGACATCATAGGACCAGATGATCCGATAGGGCTGGGCGCGGCCTTCGACGATGTAGAGCTTCTTTTCATCTTCCGAGAACGCCAGGCCGTTCGGCCCCTTCAGATCGTCGGTAACGAGGTTGAGCTTTCCATCAGGCGAGATGCGATAGACAGAATGCGGCAGTTCCGGTTCGGCCTTTTCGCCTTCCCATTCGCCGGCGATGCCGAAGGTTGGGTCGGTGAACCAGATCGAGCCGTCCGACTTGCAGACGATGTCGTTCGGCGAATTGAGCTTCTTGCCCTTGTAGTTGTCGGCCAGAACCGTGATCGAGCCGTCATATTCGGTGCGGGTGACGCGGCGCGTCAGGTGCTCGCAAGAGAGAAGTCTGCCCTGCATGTCGCGGGCATGGCCGTTCGAATAGTTCGAATTCGGGTTGAAGACGCTCCACGTCTCGTTCGTCTCGTCATACTTCATGACCCGGTTGTTCGGTATGTCGCTGACAAGGAGATAACGACCATCACCGAACCAAACCGGGCCTTCCAGCCAGCGGGCGCCGGTGGCGACCTGTTCCAAGGAGGAGCTCGCGACGCGATATTTGGCAAAGCTCGGGTCGAGAACCTGGATGGCCGGATCGGGATAGATCGGCGATGGGGTGAAGCCGATCGACTGTGCGGCTGCGACCTTCGGCAGAACGGCACCCACCAGCGCAGCTCCGGACATGGCAATGACGTTGCGGCGTGTGTAAACCACTAGGCATCCTCAATATGATTTGTTTCAAATGGACCCACGAGATCGCGGGAGTATGATCAAAAATGATCGCGCCCATGTAGAGCGACCTATGCGTGTGCCGCAATGACACATTTGAACGGATTCTCCGACTGGTTAACGAGCCGTAACACCATCACGGGCGCCGAGCACTGTCGTCACGAGTAGCGGCGAAGGAAAATTAGCCTGTAGAAATATGCATTTTTGCGCACTTAAGCGATGAATTTGACAAATGGTATCCCTACGACCGATTCTCCGTTTCGCGACCCGGGAGAGTCAGGCTTTCTTAACGGTGAGCGCCTAGGTTGAAATCACCCAATCGAGATTAGCGCTCGATTTATGGCGCATGACGCGTCTGTTCACGACAAACTTTTTTCATTCTTTTTACGCTCGATCGGCTCGCCCCCTGCCGTTCCCATCATTTCCAAGGTGCCTCATGTTGAAAAACCTGAAGATCCAGACAAAATTCCTCATCGCAATTGCGCTGCTTGGCGTCGTTTCGCTGGCTGGCTTGATGTATCTGACCAACAAGTTCAGTTCGGCCAATCAGCAGTATACCGGCTTTCTTCAAAACGAGAGCCAGGCAGCGACGTTCAGCGCCCGTGCTGCGGCCGGTGTCTGGACATCGACGACATGGTTGAGCCGCGCCGTTGCCCAGGAGCCGGGATCGGCCGCTTTCAACGACATCTCCAAGCGGTTCTCGACCGAATACAACGGCGCGCGCCAGCGTCTCGCGCAGGTTTCCGAACTTGTGCCGAGCCGCAAGCCGGCTATCGATGATCTGCTTGTCGGCGCCGACGCGCTCAAGGCGCTTGGCGACCAGCTTCTCGCCGCACGCGCCGCAAACAACGCGGCCGAGACCCAGCGGCTTTCAACGCAGCTTGACGAGACGATCATTGCCCTGTCGCCCAAGTTTGGCGCCAACAACAAGGCAATGGCCGATCTACTGGAACAGGGCGGGAGCGCGCTCTCGGCCTCGGTCTCCGCGACTATCTTCTACACCATCGTCGGCCTTAGCCTTGGCGTTATCGCCGCAATCGCTTTCGCGATGGTCATCGCACAGAAGGGCGTGACCGCGCCGATGGCGAAGCTTCGTCAGCGCATGGAAACGCTGGCCTCCGGTGACACCGGTGAGGAAATCCATGGCCTCGACCGCCGCGACGAAATCGGTCAGATGGCTGCCGCCGTTGCCGTGTTCCGGACCAATGCGATCGACCGCATGCGTATCGAACAGCAGGCCGAGGCCAACCGCTCGATGAGCGAAAGCGAGCGCCTCGAGCGCGAAGCCGAGAAGGCCAACGAAGCCGCCAACCTGCATCGGGCCGTCAAGGCTCTTGGCGGTGCGCTGGGCGATCTCGCCAATGGCGACCTGAACTGCCAGATCGACACGCCGTTCACCGGCGACCTTGACACGCTTCGTCAGGACTTTAACGCCGCGATCGCCAAACTGCACAATGCGCTGCAGGCCGTTGGCGCCAACGCGAGCGCCATCAGCGCCGGCTCGAGCCAGATTCGCGCCTCCGCCGACGACCTCTCCAAGCGCACCGAGCAGCAAGCGGCTTCCGTCGAAGAGACCGCAGCGGCGCTGGAAGAGATTACCACGACCGTCAAGGATGCCGCCGGCCGCGCAAGCGACGCCAGCCAGCTGGTCGCCAAGACGCGCGAAGCCGCCGAACGCTCCGGCGAGGTCGTTCGCAACGCCGTCACCGCGATGCACCTGATCGAGCAGTCCTCGAACGAGATCAGCAACATCATCGGCGTGATCGATGATATCGCGTTCCAGACCAACCTTCTGGCTCTCAACGCCGGCGTCGAAGCCGCCCGCGCGGGCGATGCGGGCAAGGGCTTTGCCGTCGTCGCTCAGGAGGTGCGCGAACTGGCACAGCGCTCGGCGCGCGCCGCCAAGGAGATCAAGGCTCTGATCACCGCCTCGGGTTCGCAGGTCGAGTCCGGCGTGGAGCTGGTCGGCGAAGCCGGCAAGGCTCTCGATGCGATCGTCGCCGAAGTGCAGGAGATCAATCGCCATGTTCACGCGATCGCCGAAGCCTCGCGCGAGCAGTCGCTTGGCCTGCAGGAGATCAACACGGCCGTGAACACCATGGACGAAGGCACGCAGAAGAATGCCGCCATGGTCGAGGAAACGACCGCGGCCAGCCACAGCCTAGCGCATGAAGCCATGGCGCTGGCGCAGCTGATGTCCCAGTTCAAGCTGGACGGCGCTGCCGTTGCCAACCAGGGGCGCCCGAGCTTCGCCAAGCCTGCGGCGACAACTGCCAGCCACGGCCCCGTCGCCTCGCCGGCACGGCAGCTGGGCCAGAAGTTGACCAATGCGTTTCGCGGAAACGCCGCGCTCAAGCAAGAGCCGGAATGGTCGGAATTCTGAGCTAGGTCACTTAGGAAACGGAGCCCAGAAGGCTCCGTTTTTATTTGGGCGCAACGCACGGCCATTGATCGCCACAAACAAAAAAGCCGCCGCCAATGTGGCGACGGCTTTCGGGGGGCAGGGAAGCCCAAGGCGTTAGCAATAGCTGCAGACAGCAGCCGGATTGCTCTTGATGACGTCGATAAATTTCTTGACCGGATTGGCGCGCTGTTCGCGCTTCACCGCCGCAGTCTCCAGGAGCCGCTTGAAATCTTCAAGCTTCACGCCATCGGCGCGCATCACCATGGCGATCAGGGGGTCGCGAAGGGCTTCGGATATCGTCAGGTCGTCTCTGGTCTTTCTCATGGCTCAGTCCTCCTTTCGTGGGCGGTCGCCCGTGTTCCACTTCGGCCGCGTTGCCCTCTCGGCAATTGACTTCCGCGAAAAGTGGTGTTACCGGTAAGTAACAATGCATTTGTTACCGATCGGTCACATGGATGTCAAGGACATTGTCCGCAGAAAAATCAAAAACTTCGACAGCTCTTCTGCCTGCAGGAACCGATGAAAAGATCCCTCCCCGGGAACGTATCGTCTCGACCGCGGCAGAGCTTTTCCGTGAGCACGGGATCCGTGGCATCGGCGTCGATGCCATCGCCGAAGGCGCTCTCACCAACAAGATGACGCTCTACCGGCACTTCGGATCGAAGGACGAGCTGGTGTGCGAAACGCTGCGCCGCGCCTCCGAAAAGGCCGAGGCGATCTGGCGTGAACTGGAAGCCACGCACCCCGACGATGCCCGCGCTCAGCTGCTTGCCTGGATCGAGCTCAGGACGCAGAGCCTTTGCGGCGATCAGGTCGGCTGCGATCTGGCAAACGCCGCGATCGAGCTCAAGGGCGAAGGCCACCCGGCCTATAGCGTCATCGAACGCCACAAGGCGGAGCAACGCGACAGGCTCGAGGCGCTCTGTCTCGCCGCCGGCGCGCGTGAACCGCAGCTGCTGGCAGACACGCTGACCCTGCTTCTGGAAGGCGCCCGCGTCACCCGTCAGTCAATGGGCAAGGACAACTGTTGCGGCCACTTTTCCAAGGCGTGCAACGCCGCTGTCGCGGCGTTTGCCTGAGCGCCAGTCCCTAAGCTTGGAACTTTCGTGAGGGAAACTCGTTTTCAACCAGATGTGGAAACACGGTTGAGCGAGAAGATGAACTACATTTATCTCCATCGCCTGTATGCCAAACGGGCGGAGCTTGAGTCCAAGCTTGAACTCTACGACGCGCGCGATTGCTTCGGTGACGAGGATGTCAACGACGGCACTGATCGTGAGTTGCGTTCTCGGATCGAGGAAATCTCGGCGGAGATCGATACGCTCGAACATTCCCGCGTTGGCTAAAGTTGCCCGCTAGCGGCCAGCATCCAGCAATTCGATCGTGCGATGATCGAACGCTCCGTCGTAGAAATGATCGATCACCCGATGGAAAGGCGATCCATGGTCGCTGACCGCCGCAAAAAGCGTCATCGACGATCGCAGCTTATGATCATCGGGAGAGCCGAAGACCTCATGCGCGGATTTTCCATCGATCGATAATACGGCTTCGACGCAGCGCAAAAGGCGGGCGCCGAGAATGGGATCGGCCAGATAGGCCGAAGCCTCGCCGGCCGAGCGAATGGCATATTTCTCCGCCATTGACGACGTGCCGAGACCTGCCATCTGCGGAAAGATGAACCACATCCAGTGCGAGTGCTTGCGGCCATTCCTGAGCTCTGCAAGCGCGCGATCGTAGACTCCGTTTTGAGCTTCGATAAAGCGATCGAGATCGTAGTCGATATCACCGGACATGATGCCCTCCCCCGACTAGAACTATGTCACGATCGCTGTTTCTCCAGTTTAAGCCGGAAGAACTCAGGACAAGTCCTCAGCAGGACTTGTCTGGATACGGGCTATGCTCCCGGCAATAATCCAGCGACGGGCCGGAATCCGAGATCGCTCCTACAGGGGCGAGATCGACAGCCGATGCCGTCGAGGTGTTCATATGCGCGACATACCCCGCCGCGCCAAGAACCAGCAGGGCTCCAACGATCATAAACCGCTCCGACACCGATGGCCGGCTGGTTGCCTTGATGTGTTCCACGTATTCGCGCTCGCCCATACCGTCCAACTCTTCGTCCGTTGCATGATGATGGACCGTGTCGCCGCGAGGGGCGCTCCAGCTGTCTACATCTCTCATTGTCTTGCTCCTGAAATCCGCGCGAGGTGCCTACAACATCCCTCGACCCGTGGCGTCTTTCGCGCATTCCCGATATGTGGTGGCAACCGCCACGGTTGAAGGCCGGATACGCAAACTCAGTGTTCATAAAATCGAACCAATCGGTTTGATCTGGCTTCAAGGGCTTGGCACTTCGAGGAAATTCGGCTTAGGTCGGGTATTCATCCAGACCACGGACACTGACATGACGAAATCATTTGGTGCGATGTCGATCGCGCAACTTTCCGTTCTCATTCAGAATGGCGCCGCCGATCCGGTCGAGGTCACCGAGGCGGTGCTTGAAGGCATCAAGGCGCACACCGATCAATCGATCTTCACTGAACTGCTGGCCGACCGCGCGCTTGAAGAGGCCAAAGCGTCCTCGGCGCGGCTGAAAGCTGGCCGGTCGCGCGGATTGCTCGAAGGCATTCCCGTTGCCTGGAAAGACCTGTTCGACATCCAGGGGCGCGCGACGACCGCCGGCTCCAAGGTTCTGCGGGACGCCCCCGTGGCCGAAGACGACGCTGCTGTCGTGACCGCGCTCGCCCAGGCCGGCATGGTCGCCGTTGGCTGCACCAACATGAGCGAATTCGCTTTTTCCGGCCTCGGCATCAACCCGCATTACGGCACACCGCACAATCCGCGCGGCAAGGATGAGCCACGTATTCCCGGCGGCTCCTCCTCGGGCGCCGGTGCCGCGGTGGCCGCAGGTCTCGTCCCCGTGGCGATCGGCACCGACACGGGCGGATCGGTCCGCATCCCCGCCGCCTTCAATGGCGTCGTCGGCTACAAGGCAACGCGCGGACGCTACGTAATGGGCGGCGTCTTCCCGCTGGCGAAAAGCCTGGATTCGCTCGGCCCCCTTTGCCGCACCGTTCAGGATGCGATCTGGATCGACGCTGCCATGCGCGGCCTGACCGCCGCTCCCACCATCACCCCGAGCTCGCTTCGGGAGCTGGATGTGGTCATTCCTGATAATGTCGTGTTCGATGGTGCCGAGGCCGGCGTCGTCGCAGCCTTCGAGCAAAGCGTGGAGTGGCTGATCGCCGAAGGCGCGTCGGTGACCCGCGTCAACATCCCGGCCTTCGACGAAATTCTCGCCCTCATGGGCAAATACGGCAGCTTGGTGACCGCGGAAGCGTTCGCGCTTCATCGCGAACGCCTCGCCGGGCCAGAGGCCGATCAAATGGACCACCGCGTCGTGCAACGCACCCGACTTGGCCAGACGATCACCATGCCCGACTACATCGCCATTCTCGAAGCGCGCGAGCGACTGATAGCGGAGGTCAACCGCATGGTTGGCGATAGCATTATCGCCTACCCGTCCGTCGCCCATGTCGCGCCACCGATCGCCGCCCTGGAAGCAAACGACGATCTTTTCTTCGCGACCAACGGCAAGACATTGCGCAACACCATGCTCGGCAATTTCCTCGACTGGTGCGGCGTGTCGATCCCCTGCGGGACCGGCGACGCGGATATGCCGGTCGGCCTGCTGCTTTCGGCAACCGCCGGCCGCGACGAAGCGCTGCTTGCCGCCAGCCTTTCGGCGGAAGCTGTGATCACGGGAGATTCCGTTTGAAATTCCAAGGCGTTGCTGCCTAGATAAGGCGGGAACGAGGAGGAGGAATGGAATGATCGAGAATATCGAGAACGGACGGTTCGCCGTCTCTACGTGGTCGCTGCACCGGGCGCTGGGTGCGGTTTATCCCTATAGCCCCGATCCGGCCAAGAGCGCCGCGCCGCAAGAGCCTTATGGCGCCGGCAGCGTCGAGCTGATCGACGTTCCGCGCCAACTTGCCGATCGCGGCATCCACAGGCTGGAGATCTGCTCCTTCCATCTGCCGAGCCTCGACGCGGACTATCTGCGCCGGCTGCGCGCAGCCCTCGATCAATCCGGCGTCCTGCTCCAGACCTTGCTGGTCGAGGATGGCGACCCGAGCAACCCCGAGACGGCCGAGCGCGATGTCCGCTGGATCGCCGGCTGGATCGAGATCGCAACCGCGCTTGGCGCGAGAAACATGCGCGTCATCGCGGGAAAGCAGCAGCCGAGCGACGAGAACCTCGCCCGCTCATCAGGACATCTCTCATGGCTGGCGGAGCAGGCCGAGGAGAGCGGCATTCGTGTTGTCACCGAAAACTGGTTCGATCTCCTGCCGTCGCCCAAAGAAACCAACTGGCTGCTTGACGATCTCGCCGGAAAGGTCGGCCTCAACGGCGATCTCGGCAATTGGTCGGCGCCGGACAAATATGCCGGCCTTTCGGATATCATGCGCCGCGCCGAAATCTGCCACGCAAAGGCCAACTATACTGCATCCGGGATGGATGCCGAGGACTACGGCAAGTGCCTGGAAGCCTGCCGACAGGCCGGATATGCCGGTCCCTACACACTGATCTACGATTCGCCGTTCTTCGCCGACGAATGGGACGGCATCCTTCTTCAGAAGGGCTTTATCGAACAATTCCATCAAGATGAGCAGCGCGCCACGGGCTGAGCTGCGGAAGGAGACTGGCATGCCTGGTTCAACTGCGATCAACGACTTTTCGAAACGCCTCAGGTCCGGCGAAAGCGGTGGCCTGATTTCGGCCTGGATCGGCATACCCGATCCGCTCTTCGTCAATCATCTCTCGCAGGAAGCCTTCGATGCCGTCGTGCTCGATATGCAGCACGGCGTCTGGGACATGGTGTCGGCCGCAAACGGCATTGGGCAGGGCAGGCTCGCCGGCAAGCCGGTGATGGCGCGTATTCCCGTCGGCGATTTCTCGACGGCCTCGCGGCTGCTCGATGCCGGTGCCTCGGGGATCATCGCGCCGATGATCAATGCGGTTGCGGATGCGCATGCCTTCGTCAAGGCGACCAAGTATCCGCCGCTCGGCGAGCGCAGCTGGGGACCGACGCTGGCGATGAACCATACCGGCCTCGCCGCCACGACCTACCTGGCGACGGCAAATATGGAAACCGTCGCGATCGCGATGATCGAGACCCGGGCAGCGCTCGATGCCGCTGATGACATTCTCGGCGTTGACGGCATCGACGGCGTCTTTATCGGCCCATCGGACCTTTCCATCGCGCTCTCGAACGGCGCGCAGCTGGCGCCCGATACGACGGAGATGGATGTCGTGCTGAAGCAGCTGCTCGACCGCTGCCGCGCGCATGGCAAGTTCGCATGCATCTTCGGCAGCAACGGCGAGCGCGCCGGGCAACTGCTGAAGATGGGCTTCGACCTGGTTATTGCAGGCGCGGACACGCAGCAGCTTCGCGCCGGCGCCGCAAGTGCCATCGCCGCAGCGCGTAAAGGCCAGGCTGGCTGATCTATTTCTTCTGTGCCAGCCAGATGACGTGGCGCGCGCCGCCACGTTTTCCGTTGGCGCGCGAATTGACGGCCTCGACCGCAAAGCCACTGTCGCGCACCCGGCGCGTGAAGCTGGCGTCGGGGCCGGATGACCACACGGCCAGCACGCCACCGGGACGCAGGGCCTCGCGTGCCGCCTTCAGCCCGGCGAAGTCGTAGAGCCCATCGTTCGATTGACGGGTCAGTCCATCCGGCCCGTTGTCGACATCAAGCAGAATGGCGTCGAATTTTGCCCGGCTCGAACGAATGAGTTCGGACACATCCCCCTGGTGAATGCCGACGCGGGGGTCATCGAGGCATCCCTTGAACACCTCGGCCATCGGCCCCCTCGCCCAGCTGACGACGGCGGGCACCAGTTCGGCGACGATGACGGATGCATCCTTGGGTACGACGGCGAGTGCTGCGCGCAGCGTGAATCCCATGCCGAGGCCGCCGATCAGGATGCTCGGACGCGGCCGGCCCTTGAGCTTGTCGTAGGAGAGCGTCGCGAGCGCCTCTTCGGAACCAGAGAGGCGGCTGTTCATCAGCTCGTTCGATCCGAGCATGATGGAGAATTCGCTGCCGCGCTGCTTCAGGCGCAACTCGCCGGCCTCGCCGGGAATTTGAGCGGAATCGAGCTGGATCCAGGGCAGCATGTCTTAGGCCTCGCGTTGAGACGCCCCACTAGCACAAAAGATCGCGCCGATGAAACGCAAACACGAGGCTGAAAGCCAGGCATCGATCGGATCACTGTCCGTTGATGCAGGCCGGATTGGTGGACTTGCGGTTGGCCGCATTGCGCTGATTGGGCGGGCAGCGTGTCCACTGGACCGGGGCGGTGCCTGCGGTGCTTCCCGTCTCAAGTGAATCGAGCGGAATGGAAAGGCCGCTCGATTGTTCATCCTGCGGGCCGGTTCCGAGTGGAGGCGAGCCATCAAACCGACCGCTGCTGTCCGTGCCCATGTTCATCTGCGCGAATGCACTGCCGGCAAAGCCCATGATGACGATTGAGGTGACTGCGAGAAGCTTGCGCATGCTGGAAACTCCTTCACGTTGAATACCATGAAGAAATAGCGCGCGGCCGGTAATGTTCCAACCGCGTGCTACTACCTATTTTGCGCGAGCTCAGCGCGCCGCCCAGTTGGCGCCCCGGCGGAAGATGGTGCGCATTTCCGGCACGGAAAACTCCTTCGCCTGATGGCCGAGCGAGGAATAAAAGACGCGTCCCTTTCCGTATTTCCGTTTCCAGGCAACCGGCATCACCACGCCATCGATCCAGTAGGCGTGATCGCCGGTAAAGGTCGTCGTCGCCAGCACCTCGTTGGAGGGGTCGACATGCATGTAATACTGCTCCGACGTGTAGTCGAAATCGGCAATGCCTTCCATGACTGGGTCATCGGGGCGGGTAATATTGACCCTGTAGTCGATGATGTTGCCGGGATGCGCGACCCACTGGCCGCCGACAATGAACTGGTATTCCACGCAGTCGCGGAAGCTGTCGCCGGCACCGCCATGATAGCCGGCCAGACCGACACCGCCTTCGATTGCCGCCGCAAGGTTCTTGATCTCTTCCTTCTCGATCTTCGACATGGTGACGATCGGCACGACGAGTGAAAGGTCGTGAACGGACGGGTCGGCGAAAGCCTCGGTCGTATGCTCGACATAGACCTTGAAGCCGTCTTCCTCGAGTATGTCCTTGACGATGGCGGCGCATTCCTGCGGCTCGTGGCCGCTCCATCCGCCCCAAACGATCAGTGCTTCACGCATTAAACTTCCTCCTCAATAATTACTTGCCCAGACGTCCGTCGACGAGGGATTCCGAGATCGGCGCCGGTCTTTCCGTCTGCGTTGATATCGCCACGGTGCGGCCGGTGTCCGATGCGGTCTGGAACGCTTCCATGACCTCCAGCACGTGCAGCGCCAGGCTGCCATTGGCGCGATGCGGCCGGTTCTCGCGGATCGCATAGGCGAGATCGGCGACACCGATCGACCGGTAGTTTCCATCGGCATAGGGTGCCGTCAGCGGCTGGCTTTCGAAGGCACCGCCCTTTCGCAGCAACTCCACCTCGCCGCCGAAGTGATTGGGATCGGGCACGATCAGCGTTCCCTCGGTTCCGTAGACCTCGAGCGGTACGTGCTTGTGACCGGCGACATCGAAGCTCATGCCGATCTGCACGACGGCGCCGTTGGCAAAGGCCATCAGGCCGGACACATGGGTCGGCACATGCACCGGGATATGCTCGCCGTTTCGCGGCTCGCTGGTGATGACGCGCTCCTTGCGCGGCGTGACGGCAAAGCCCGCCACCTGCGCCACAGGCCCGAAGAGATTGACGAGATCGGTGATGTAATACGGCCCCATATCCAGCATCGGCCCGCCGCCGACTTCATAGTAGAAGGCTGGATTGGGGTGCCAGCGCTCATGGCCGGGGCACATGAAGGTGGCCGTGCCGCCCACCGGCTGGCCGATCACGCCCTGGTCGATCAGCGCGCGGGCCGTCTGGTGGCCGCCGCCGAGGAAGGTGTCGGGTGCCGCGCCGATGCGCAGGCCCTTCGCCTTGGCCGCTTCGGCGAGCTGCTTGCCTTCGGCGAAATTGATCCCGAGCGGCTTTTCCGAATAGGTGTGCTTGCCGGCGGCAAGCGCCTGCAGGCCGACGGCGACGTGCGCCTTCGGAATGGTCAGATTGACGATGATCTCGATCGAGGGATCGGCGAAGAGTTCGTCGACGCTTCTGGCCGGCACGTTGAACTCAGCCGCCTTTGCCTGCGCGAGCTCGCTGTTGAGATCCGCCACGCCCCTGATGTCGAGAATGGGGAAAGACGTCATGGCCTTCAGGTACGCGCCCGATATGTTGCCGCATCCGATGATGCCTATGCCGACTTTATCCATGATTTCCTCCCATAGATTTTGGTTCTGAAAGCGTCAGAGCGCCGGGCCCGTGGTGTTCCACGGCGACTCGTAAAGTTCGTAGAGGGCGACGGCCGCAGCCCCCTGTGCCCAGAAGTCGTCGCTGGAATCGTCGAAGACGAGTTCGGCGACCCCCTTGAGCGAGGGTGGAATGGCGAGCGCATAGGCATTGCGCAGGCTTTCCAGGAAAGGTTCGCCAAGCGCCAGGCTGGAGCCGACGAGGATGACGCGCGGCGGCGCGAAGATGGTCACGATATTGGCAACCGCGACACCGACGGCCTCCCCCGCCCGGATCGCCGCGCTGATCAGCGCGTTGTCTTCTGCCTTGATCAGGGCCTGCGCATGCGACATGCCGCGCCCGAGCCGGATCGCCTCGGCAAAGCGCCCGCCCGCCGGCTGCTCGCCCAGAATTTCGCTTTCGCCCGCTTGGCTTGACAGCCGCACGATGCCGCGCGGTCCCATGCCAAGCACGAGATCGCCGAGATTGTGGCTGAGGCCGCCGGCGCCGCGAAACAGCTGGTTGCCATGGAGCACGCCCAGCCCCAGCGTCTGCTCCAGCGAGATCAGCACCATGTCTTCCAGATCGCGCGCCTTGCCGAACCAGTGATGCGCAAGCGTGATGGCATGCGCGTCGCTTTCGACGATCGTCGAGGTGTTGAGCCGCGCGGTCATCTCGGCGGCGAAATCGACATTGACGTCCCGGAAGATCGGGCTGCTGCGGATATGGCCGGTTCGATGCTCGATCACACCCGGCAGGCTGAGGCAGACGGTATCGACATCCTCCAGCGACAGGCCGGCATCGACGACGCAGCGCCGCACACCATCCTCGACAAGATCGGCGATGACCCCGATCGGCTGGCGATCGATCCGGATCGGCAGGGTGAGATTCGAGAGCACGTCGCCGCGAAAATCGGTGACGACGAAGACCATGCGACTGGCCGCGATCTTGGCGCCCACGACACGCGCCGCATCGGGATTGAGCTCCAGCATGACACGTGGCCGGCCACGCGCCGCTTCGTTGCGGATATCGCCTTCGTGGCGCGGCAGGATGAGGCCATCATCCAGCAGCGAGGCGGTGATGGCCGACACAGTGGTGGTCGACAGCTGCGTGCGCTCGCTGATCTCGACACGCGCGATCGGTCCATGGCGGCGAACCGTGTCGAGCACGTTCAGGCGATTGATCGCGCGCATCAATTCCGGGTCTGCGGTCTTCATCTATTCTTGCACGGCTCTTCTGGCGACCGCCGAAGCAGGTCGCTATTTTTGTCGGAATGCGAATTAAATAACGTGGAGATTCAGCCGTCTGTCAAGGCTAATCTGCCAAAATCAACCTAGGGAGTTGACATTCCGGCAAAGCTGCCGATCATTTAATCCGCATAAGGGACAAAATTGTAGAGGACGATTTTCCCTTGAGGAGGAGACCTTATGTTCAATCATCAAAGGGCGAAAGCCCTGTTCAATAGTCGTGCCTTTGTCCGCTCGACCGCGACCGCTCTGGCGCTTCTGATCGCCGCCGGCACTGCCGCTGCCGACACGACCATCAAGTGGATGCATCTCGAAATCGACCCGACCTATCTCGGCGTCTGGCAGCAGATCGTCAAGAATTACGAGGCCGAGCATCCGGGCACCAAGGTGGAGATGCAGTTCCTCGAAAACGAGGCCTTCAAGGCGAAGTTGCCGACGCTTCTGCAGTCCAACGATGCGCCTGATCTTTTCTACAGCTGGGGTGGCGGCGTTCTGAAACAGCAGCTGGCGACAGGCGCCCTGCTTGATCTCAGCGAAGCGATGAACGCCAAGGATGGCGCGTGGGTGAAGACCTACAACCCGGCCTCCGTCAAGGGCCTCAGCTATGACGGCAAGATCGGCGCGGTCCCTTATGCGGTCGGCACCGTATCCTTCTTCTACAACAAGGAATTGTTCGCCAAGGCCGGCGTCGATGCGACGACGATCAAGACCTGGGACGACTATCTGGCCGCGGTCAAGAAGATCAAGGATGCCGGCATCGTGCCGATCGCAGGCGGTGGCGGCGAGAAGTGGCCAATCCACTTCTACTGGAGCTATCTGGTGATGCGCAACGGCGGCCAGACGGTCTTCGATGCCGCCAAGAATGGCCAGGGCGAAGGCTTCAACGACCCGGCGATGATCAAGGCCGGCGAACAGCTCGCCGAACTCGGCAAGCTCGAGCCCTTCCAGCCAGGTTACCTCGGCGCCACATGGCCGCAGACGCTCGGCGTCTTCGGCGACGGCAAGGCGGCGATGATCCTCGGCTTCCAGAACACCGAATCAAACCAGCGCACCAATGCCGGCGACAAGAAGGGCCTGAACCCCGACAATATCGGACGCTTCGCCTTCCCCGCCGTCGCAGGCGGCGCCGGTGCCGTCACCGATACGCTGGGTGGCCTGAACGGTTGGGCCGTCACCAAGAAGGCGCCGCCGGAAACGCTCGACTTCCTCGCCTATCTCACCAATGCCGAGAACGAACGGACCATGGCCAAGGCCGGCATGATCATCCCGGTCGCGGTCGGCGCCGAGGACGGCGTGACCAACCCGCTGCTGCATGAATCGGCCGAACAGCTGGCGCATTCCACATGGCACCAGAACTTCTTCGACCAGGATCTCGGCCCCTCGGTTGGCCGCGTCGTCAACGACGTGTCGGTCGCTATCGTCTCCGGACAGATGACGCCTGCCGATGGCGCCCAGCAGATTCAGGACGCCTTCGAGCAGGATCAGTTCTGATCAAGCCCATCGCGGCGCGAGGCACGCTCTCGCGCCGCCATTTGATGTCTGGAATGTGAGGTCCCCATGGCCAATGTCAGCGCCGCCGCCGCAATCAGACCCGTGCACATACCGGCCACCCAGTCCGCCCGGCGCAAACATCCGGCCGTTGCCGGCCGCCTGCCCGTGCTGCTGCTCTTCCTGCCGCCGGCGCTTCTGTTGTTCTCGATCTTCGTGATCCTGCCGATGGGCGAGGCCGCCTGGTACAGCCTTTACAAATGGGACGGCTATGGCCTGCCGACGCAATATGTCGGCATGCGCAACTTCGAACTCCTGTTCAAGAACGGCGCTTTCCTCACCGCGCTGAAGAACAACGCGATGATCATGGTCATCTCGATCGCGATCCAGATTCCGCTCGCCATCTGGCTGGCGATGATGCTGGCGCACCGCATTGCCGGCGTGGTTGTCTTCCGTCTGATTTTTTTCCTGCCCTACGTGCTCGCCGATGTCGCGGCCGGCCTGATCTGGCGCTTCGTCTATGACGGTGACTACGGGTTCTTCGCCTCGATCGCTCATCTGCTCGGCGTCGAGACGCCCTATGTGCTGGCCGACAAGGATCTGGCGATGTACGCGGTACTCGGCGTGATCGTCTGGAAATACTTCGGCTTCCATATGATGCTGTTCATCGCCGGACTGCAATCGCTCGACAAGAGCGTGCTGGAGGCCGCCGAGATCGATGGCGCCAGCGGCTGGCAGCGGTTCCGTTACATCACCCTGCCGCTGCTTGGATCGACCGTGCGTCTGTCCGTCTTCTTCGCTGTCGTCGGCTCGCTGCAGCTGTTCGACCTCATCATGCCTCTGACGGGCGGCGGCCCCTTCAATGCCACGCAGACGATGGTGACCTTCCTCTTCAACTTCGGCGTCGCCCGCATGCAGGTCGGGCTCGGAAGCGCCGTCGGCGTCGTGCTTTTCCTGATTTGCGTCACGCTCGCCTTCAGCTACAAACGGATATTCATGCGCCATGACTGACGTCGTTTCATCCGATCGGCTCAACGCCGGCACCAAAGCCTATCTCTACACATCGCTGGTCATCATATCGGCCATCGTCCTGATCCCGCTGGTGACCACAGCGCTTGGCGGCTTCAAGGATCTGGGCGACCTGCGCACCAATCCCTTCGGCCTGCCGGTCGAGTGGCATGTCGAAAATTACACCGACATCCTGTTCGGCGATCGCTACTGGCGACAGATGGTCAATTCGCTGCTCATCGCGGCGCTCACCGTCTTCCTCACCGTATCGGTATCGGCGATGGCGGCCTTCACCTTCGCGCATGTCCGCTTCTTCGGCGCCGACTTCCTGCTGAATTACTTCCTGATCGGCCTGATGTTTCCCGCCGCGACCGCCATTCTGCCGCTCTTCATCCGCATCCGCGATCTTGGGCTGCTCAACACATACTGGGGCGTGGTGCTTCCGCAGGTCGCCTTCGGGCTCGGCATGAGCATACTCCTGTTCCGGAATTATTTTCGAAACCTTCCGGAAGAATTGTTCCAGGCGGCCGTCGTCGATGGCTGCGGCTACATGCGCTTCTTCTGGCACATCTGCCTGCCGCTCTCGCGACCGATCATCGCGACGGTCAGCATCATTTCCTTCGTCGGCAGCTGGAACAGCTACATCCTGCCGCTGATCATGCTGAACTCGGAGAAGATGTACCCCTGGCCGCTCGGCATCATGGTCTACCGCGGCGAATTCGGCACCGCCTGGCAGCTGGTGCTCGCCTTCATTACGCTGACCATCATGCCGACCGTCATTGTCTTCTTCCTCGCGCAGAAGCACATCATCGCCGGCTTGACCGCAGGCGCGGTCAAGTCGTGATGATAGCCCGGTGAGTTCAGCCAAACACGTCAGCCAAAGACAAGGCCGCCGTCGACGATGAGGTTCTGGCCGGTAACCGCCCGCGCCCACGGGCTGGCAAAAAACAGCACGGCGTCGGCGGCTTCCTCCGGCGTCGTCACGCGGCGCAGCGGGGTGCTGCCGGCGATGAGATCGAACACCGCATCGGGCGTCCCGGCGCTGGCATCGGTGGTCCGCAGCAATCCGCCGGAGACCATGTTGACGGTGATGCCATCAGGCCCGAGTTCGGCCGCCGCGGTGCGAGTGAGCGACAACAGCGCCCCCTTAGCCGCCGTATAGTCGTGATAGGGAACGACAGGGTTCTGGAAGAGATTGGTCCCGATCGTGACAACACGCCCAAAGCCGGCAGCGACCATGCCGGGGCGCGTTGTCTGAATGAGGTTCAAAGCACCCTTCACCGCCGTATCGAGTTGCGCGGTCATTTCTTCCCAGCTGAGCTCGCCGAGTTTCGGGCGTGCATCGCCGTTGAAGCTGAAATCGGCGAGCGCATTGTGCACCACCGTGGTCGGCGACCCCAGCCTGAGCGTGACATCCGCCACCAATTCACTCACGGCCGCGCCGTCGCGGATATCGGCCTGAAACGCATACGCCCGCTCGCCGAGGCTCTTCGCCAGCGCCTCGGCCTGCTCCCGGCTGTTGCGATAGTTGATCGCCACCTTCGCGCCC
This sequence comes from Rhizobium sp. 2MFCol3.1, assembly GCF_000377565.1. GTDB lineage: Bacteria > Pseudomonadota > Alphaproteobacteria > Rhizobiales > Rhizobiaceae > Rhizobium. Next base: position 139,266 of record NZ_KB898353.1, read on the forward strand.
TCGCGGGCGAAAGCGCTTGCGATCGCCGCCCCGAGCCCACGCGCGGCGCCGGTTACGATCACCGTCTGCTCACTGATCGGCAATGTCATTTCGTGTCTCCTTCCTCTGTCGTCCAAAGTTCGTGAAAGTGCTGGACCGGGCCATGTCCCGAGCCGACGTCGAGCGTGTCGGCAGCAGTCACCGCGCCGGCGAGATAGGTCTTTGCGGCTGCCACCGACTGTGGCAGCGTCGCGCCCTTGGCGAGCTCGGCCGCAAGCGCGCTCGACAGCGTGCAGCCGGTGCCGTGGGTGTTTGCGGTCGGGATCCTGGCGGCTTCGAACCAAGAGAGGCCGTCTTCCGTTGCCAGCACATCGGGGCTCTGGTCGCCCTCGAGATGGCCGCCTTTGACGAGCACGGCAACGGATCCCAAAGCGCGCAGCGCTTCGGCCTGCTCGCCCATCTCCCGGCGGCTCTCGGCCACATCGGTGTGCAGCAACGCAGCTGCCTCAGGCAGATTGGGCGTCAGCAGCGTCGCAAGCGGCAGCAGCCGGCGCAGAAGCACATCGACCGCAGCGGGATCGAGAAGCTTCGCCCCACCCTTGGCCACCATGACGGGATCGAGAACGATTGGGATGCCGGGATGAAGCCTGAGAACGTCGGCGACTGCATCGGCGATTTCGGCATTGGCGATCATGCCGATCTTCACGGCATCGACGCGGACATCCGCGAACACGGCCCTTATCTGATCCGCCACGAAGCCTGGCGGGACAAGGTGAACGCCGGATACGCCCTGCGTATTCTGGGCAGTCAACGCGGTGAGTACCGCCATGCCATAGACGCCTCGCGCGGCAAACGCCTTGAGATCGGCCTGGATGCCGGCACCGCCCGATGGATCGGATCCGGCGATGGAGAGAACGTTGCGGATCATCGTGATCTCCCTTGAATAGCCTGCGAAAGCTCGAGGGCGGCTCCGCGAGGATCGGCTGTGCCGCATATTGCCGAGACGACGGCGATCCCGTCGGCACCGGCAGCAAAAACACCGCCGACATGCGCCAGCTTCAGCCCGCCGATCGCAACGGATGGAACCGGGCAGACAGCGACGAGACGTGCAAGGCCGTCGAAGCCGATCGGCTGTTTGTGATCCGGCTTGGTCGGCGTCGCGAAGACCGGGCCGATGCCGGCATAGTCGACCAATGCCAGATCGACAGCCCTCGCCAACGCCTCTGTCTCCACCGACAGGCCAAGGATCATGTCGCGTCCGATCCGCCCGCGCGCGGCACGCACGACCATATCGTCCTGGCCGACATGAAGCCCATCGGCGCCGATCGCCACGGCCGCCTCGACATCATCGTTGATGACAAGCAGCGCGCCTGTCCCGGCGAGCGCTTCCTTCAGAGCAAGGCCGGTCTCGATCATGCGCGCCGTGGAGGCATGCTTGTCGCGAAGCTGCACGACCGTCGCGCCACCGGCGACGGCGCGCCTTGCTGTTTCGACCATGCCGATACCGGCGCAGAGCTCGGGATCGAGGACAAGATAGAGCGAGAGATCGATCGTCCTCATAGCATCCGCACCCGCGCATTGTTGTCGACCGCGGCGCCGTCTATCGCCGCGAGGGCGTCGAGGAACCGCCAGGAAAATGACCCCGGGCCCTCCGCGCCGCGCGCCGCCTCTTCGCCGGCGACGGCGAACATGGCGAGCGCCGATATCGTCGCTTCGAACGGCGCATCGGACCGGGTGGCGGCGAAGGCGCCGACGAGGCATGTCAGCGAGCAACCGAGCGCCGTCACCTGCGGCATCAGCGATGAACCGCCCTCGATGCGGCAGGCGCGCGTGCCATCGGTGACGAAATCGACCTCGCCCGTCACCGCAACCACGGCCTGGTGCTTTTCTGCGATATGGCTGGCGGCAGCTTCCGCCTGCTCCACAGGGTCGCGGCTATCGACGCCCTGCCCCCGGCTTTCGCCACCGGCGAGCGCGATGATCTCGGACGCGTTTCCGCGAATGATGGTCGGGCGAAGCGCCAGCAGATCCGCGACGGCCTGTCTGCGAAACGCGGTCGCATAGTGGGCGACGGGGTCGAGGACCCATGGCCTGGCGCTCTCGCCCGCCGATCTGGCAGCGGCGCGCATGCCGTTCATCCAGCTCGGCGAGAGCGTGCCGATGTTAACAGTCAGCGCGCCGGAGATGGCCGCGAACTCGCCGGCCTCGTCCTCGGCATGCACCATGGCTGGCGAAGCGCCGGCTGCGAGCAGCACGTTGGCGGCGATGTTCATCGCAACGAAATTGGTGATGCACTGAACGAGCGGCTTTTGCGCGCGCATGGCATCCAGCATCGAACCGGGAGATCTGTCGTCTTTCATCATGCCCCTTTCGGGCGGGGCAAGACGCGGGGACCCTGATAGCAATGCCGAAGGGTCCGAGCGACTCCCTCCGCCAGCATTATCTGGTTCAGGTTCAAAGGGTACTTCTCAGTCTGCCGTCGGCAAACGCCCCTGTCTCTCAATGGCTATGTTCTGTCAGAGAAGCCGACCGCTGTCACGCGCAAAATGACAGCAGCCGGGAGCTGGCAATTAGCCGCCGATCAGGCGCCGTTCTCCTTGATCGCTTCCATAGCAACGAAGGTCGACGTGTTGGCGACGAAGGGAAGGCTGGAGATCTTTTCGCCCAGAACGAGGCGATAATTGGCGATATCGGACGTGCGTATCTTCAGGAGATAATCGAAGGCACCGGCGATCATGTGGCACTCCTCGACCTCCTGCAGCTTGCGGACCGCGACGTTGAAAGCGTTCAGCGCGTTCTCCCTGGTGTCGGAGAGTTTCACCTCGGTAAACGCCACATGGTTGCGGCCGAGTTTGTTAACGTCGATGATGGCGCGGAAGCCGAGAATGTAGCCATCCTCGATCAGTCGCTTGAGCCTGACCTGGCAGGGCGTGTTGGACAGACCGACGCGCTTGGCGAGGTCGGTCACCGACATCCGGCCATCGGCGACGAGCGCGTCGAGGATGCGCTGATCGAATTGGTCGATTTCCCTGATATTTCCCGCGCCCGCCACAATAATTTCCTTCAATATGAATATTGAATAGCGAACTAAAGACTAGAACACTCGAAATCAAGTGAAATTGACTTTTTGAAATCTGCTAGCTTTCCGACATCATCGGATCAGGAGCCCAGCATGGCAATCACCACCGACGCGGCAGCAGTCGAAGTCACAGTAGAGCAGGCCAACGGCTCTGCAAATCCCTTTGACGGATTTGCCCCTCCGATCCGAGAGCAAAGCGATCTGCGCCGCGCCATCACGGCTGCCTACCGCACTCCGGAGACGATCTGCGTGCCACGCCTGGTTGAGGCTGCCGCCCTTCCTGATCACGTCAGAAAAGCCGCCGCCGACACCGCCCGCAAGCTGATCGAGGCGCTGCGCGCCAAGCACAAGGGAACCGGCGTCGAGGGACTGGTGCACGAATACTCGCTCTCCAGCCAGGAGGGCATCGCGCTGATGTGTCTGGCCGAGGCGCTGCTGCGCATTCCCGACACCGCAACGCGTGACGCTCTTATCCGCGACAAGATTTCCGAAGGTGACTGGAAGGCCCATCTCGGCGGCGGTCGCTCGCTCTTTGTCAACGCCGCGACCTGGGGTCTCGTCGTGACAGGCAAGCTGACGTCGACGGTCGCCGACCGCAGCCTTTCGGCCGCATTGACTAGGTTGATCGCCCGCTGCGGCGAACCGGTGATCCGCCGCGGCGTCGACATGGCGATGCGGATGATGGGCGAGCAGTTCGTCACCGGCGAGACCATCGACGAAGCGCTGCAGCGGGCAAAGCCGCTCGATCAGCGCGGCTTCCGCTATTCTTACGACATGCTGGGCGAAGCCGCGACCACGGGCGCCGACGCGAAGCGCTACTACAAGGATTACGAAACCGCGATCCACGCCATCGGCAAGGCGTCGGATCGGCGTGGCATCTACGAAGGCCCGGGCATCTCGATAAAGCTTTCGGCGCTGCATCCGCGCTACGCGCGCGCGCAGAGCGCCCGCGTCATGGACGAGTTGCTGCCGAAGGTGAAGGCGCTGGCGCTGATCGCCAAGTCCTACGACATCGGCCTCAACATCGACGCCGAGGAGGCCGACCGCCTCGAACTGTCGCTCGACCTTCTGGAAGCGCTCTGCCTCGACCCCGATCTGGAAGGCTGGAACGGCATGGGCTTCGTCGTCCAGGCTTACGGCAAACGCTGCCCCTTCGTGCTTGATTTCATCATCGACCTCGCGCGCCGCGCCGGCCGCCGCATCATGGTGCGCCTCGTCAAGGGCGCTTACTGGGATGCGGAGATCAAGCGTGCGCAAGTCGATGGCCTCGCGGACTTCCCCGTCTTCACCCGCAAGATCTACACCGACGTTTCCTATATCGCCTGCGCCAGGAAGCTTCTGGCTGCGACGGATGCCGTCTTCCCGCAGTTCGCGACCCACAACGCCCAGACGCTGGCGACCATCTACCAGATGGCAGGCTCGGATTATTATGTCGGCAAATACGAGTTCCAATGCCTGCATGGCATGGGCGAGCCGCTTTACGACGAGGTGGTCGGCCGACAGAACCTGAACCGCCCCTGCCGCATCTACGCCCCCGTCGGCACGCATGAGACGCTGCTTGCCTATCTCGTGCGCCGACTGCTTGAGAACGGCGCCAACTCCTCCTTCGTCAACCGGATCGCGGATCCAAACGTCTCCATCGACGAACTGATCGCCGACCCGGCCGAGATCGTCTCGAAGATGCCGATCGTCGGGCAGAAGCACGACAAGATCTCGCTTCCCGGCGAACTCTACGGAACCCGCATCAACTCCGCCGGCCTCGATCTCTCCAGCGAAGCGGTACTTAATCACCTGTCCCACTTGCTCGGCGAAAGCGCAACAAAGGGCTGGCGCGCCCTTCCAAGTCAGGCGACCGACATCAACGGCGCCCGCGACGTGCTCAACCCCGCCGACCACCGGGACGCCGTAGGCCAGGTTCGTGAGGCAACGCCATCCGAAGTCGCAGCAGCAATGCAGGCGGCGCAAGCGGCAACAGCATACTGGGCCGGCGTTTCGCCCGCAGACCGTGCCGCGTTGCTCGACAGCGCGGCCGATATCATGCAGACGCGCATGGAAACACTGCTCGGCCTCATCATTCGCGAAGCCGGCAAGTCGGTGCAGAACGCCATCGCCGAAGTACGCGAGGCGATCGACTTCCTGCGCTATTACGCCGAACAGGCGCGCCGCACGCTGGGGCCATCACACGCGCCGCTGGGACCCGTGGTCTGCATTAGCCCCTGGAACTTCCCGCTGGCGATCTTCAGCGGTCAGGTCGCGGCAGCCCTGGTCGCCGGTAATCCCGTGTTGGCAAAGCCCGCCGAGGAAACGCCGCTGATTGCCGCCGAGGCCATCAGGATCCTGCATGAGGCGGGCATTCCGAAGGATGTGGTACAGCTGGTTCCGGGCGAAGGTAGCGTCGGTGCGGCGCTTGTCGCGGCGCCGGAGACGGCGGCCGTGATGTTCACAGGCTCGACCGAAGTTGCCCGGCTGATCCAGGCCGAACTCGCCAAGCGGCTATCCGCCAACGGCAAGCCGATCCCGCTCATCGCCGAAACCGGCGGCCAGAACGCCATGATCGTCGATTCCTCGGCGCTTGCCGAACAGGTCGTGGGCGATGTCATCGCATCTGCCTTCGACAGCGCCGGCCAGCGCTGCTCGGCGCTGCGCATTCTTTGCCTGCAGGACGACGTCGCCGACCGCACGCTGACGATGCTGAAGGGCGCGCTGCGCGAACTGACGATCGCCAACACCAATCGCCTCTCCGCCGATATCGGCCCCGTCATCACCGCCGATGCGAAGGAGATCATCGAGACCCACGTGAAGTCGATGCAGGCGCTTGGCCGCCAGGTCGAACGCATCGAGCTGCCGACAGAGACACAGCATGGCACCTTCGTCGCCCCGACGATCGTGGAGCTCAAGAACATCGCCGAACTGAAGCGCGAAGTGTTCGGGCCGGTGCTGCATGTCATCCGCTGGCGCCGACAGGATCTGGACCGGCTCGTGGACGAGATCAACGCCACCGGCTATGGCCTGACCTTCGGCCTGCACACGCGTCTCGACGAAACCATCGCCCGCGTAACCTCCCGCATCGAGGTCGGCAACGTGTACGTCAACCGCAATGTCATCGGCGCCGTGGTTGGCGTTCAGCCATTCGGCGGACGCGGGCTTTCCGGCACCGGCCCCAAGGCCGGCGGACCGCTCTATCTCGGCCGCCTGGTGAAGACACCACCGATCCCGCCGCAGCACAGTTCGGTCTATAGCGATCCGGCGCTGTCGGATTTCGCCAAGTGGCTGGACGAGCGCGAACTGCATGACGAGGCCGAAATGGCCCGCAATCTCGGCAGCCAGTCGGCGCTCGGACTGGAGAGCGAGCTCACCGGCCCCGTCGGCGAGCGCAACATCTACGCGCTGCACGCGCGCGGCACCATCTTCTGCGCGCCGGTCTCCGAAGTCGGCCTGCATCGCCAGATCTCTTCGGTTCTGGCAACCGGCAACAAGGCATTCATCGAATGCAGCGACAGCCTTCGCAGCGGCCTGAAGGATCTTCCCGTCAGCGTTTCCCAGCGCATCGCCTTCGGCAACGGCAGGAGCACGAGCGAGATCCTCTCGGGCGCGCTCATCGAAGGTGACAGCGCCCGCATCGCCTCGATGCAGCAGGAAATCGCCGCCATGTCCGGCCCGCTGCTCCTGACGCAGGCGGCCTCGACGGCGGAACTGGAGCGCCATCCGGAGGCCTATTGCCTGAACTGGCTGCTGGAAGAGGTTTCCACCTCGATCAACACCGCTGCCGCCGGCGGCAATGCGAGCCTCATGTCGATCGGCTGATCCTCATCGACTGACATACGTCACGCGATATGGCGTGACGTATTGCTTGTGCGCGATGATCCGAAACAGCGTGACAATCCTGTTCGACGTTCCTACCAATGGAGCGAAGCACCAACGGGATCGACCAATGACCGGATCATACAACCAGCCCATCGATGCAGCCGAGGTTCCTCGTTTCGCGGGTCAGGCGACCTTCATGCGCCTGCCGACAGCCGAAACGGCCAAGGGTCTGGATATCGCGCTCGTCGGCATCCCCTGGGACGGTGGCACGACCAACCGGGCCGGCGCGAGACACGGGCCACGGGAAGTGCGCAGCCAGTCGAGCCTGATGCGCCGGGTGCATCATGTCTCCGGCACCGAGCCATACAGCATCGCCAATATCGCCGATGTCGGCGATCTCTCGGTCAACCCGATCAACCTGATGGATGGTCTGAGCCGCATCGAGGCGGGGATCGCCGAGATCGTGGCCGCCGGCGCCATTCCGCTTTCGGTCGGCGGCGACCATCTGACCACGCTGCCCGTGCTGCGCGCGGTCGCCAAGACCCGGCCGGTCGGGCTCATCCATTTCGACGCCCATTCCGACACCAACGACACCTATTTCGGCGACAACCCCTATACCCACGGCACGCCTTTCCGTCGCGCGATCGAGGAAGGTTTGCTGGACCCGAAGCGGATCGTCCAGATCGGCATTCGCGGTTCGGTCTACGATCCCTCGGAGCATGATTGGGCGAGAGCGCAGGGTGTGCGCGTGATCTATATGGAGGAGTTCGTCGAGCGTGGCGCGAAGGACGTGATGGCGGAGGCGCGGCGGATTGCCGGCAACCACCCCACCTATGTCACCTTCGATATCGACAGCATCGATCCATCGATGGCGCCGGGAACGGGCACGCCTGAAGTGGGCGGCTTCACGACGCGCGAAGCGCAGCAGATGATCCGGCTGCTTGCCGGCGTCAACATTGTCGGCGCCGATGTCGTCGAGGTCGCGCCACCATTCGATGTCGGCGGCATCACCGCACTGGCAGGGGCGACGATGATGTTCGAACTCCTGTGCGTCATCGCCAAACAGGTGGCCGATAACCGCTAGTGCCACTACGGTCGGGCGCTGATGCTCCCCGCCAATCTCCGGTAGCCGCCGCGCCAGTAAAGCAGCGGCTCCACGTCCTCGCGCGTCTCGATCGCCCGTACGCGGCCGATCAGGATGGCATGCGAGTGGTGATTGAGAACCGTGTCCAGCTCGCAATCTAGCACCGTCAGCGCGTCCGACAGCGCCGGCGTTCCCGTTGCAAGCTCATACCATTGCGCGCCCTCATAACGCTCGGCACCACGGCGACCATCGAAGCCGGCGAAAGATTGCGCGACCTGCTGTTGGTCGGCGGCGAGAACATTGACGCAGAAACGGCGATATTTATCGACGGCGGGCCACGAGGAGGACGATCGGTTGACGCTGACGATCACCGAGGGCACATCCGCCGAGAGCGATGAGACCGACGTCGCGGTAAAGCCCGTCCGCTCGTCTCCTTCTCCGACCGTTATAACGCTGACGGCGCCGGCCAGATGCCGCATCGAGAGCTTGAACGCTGCTTGATCGACGACAGGTTTGTCGAGCATCGCCAGTTCCCCCTCTCAGCTTTTCGCGAAACGATTGGCAGGCATCGACAGGCCGAGGTTCTCGCGCAGTGTCGCGCCCTCGTACTCCTCGCGGAACAGGCCACGGCGACGCAATTCCGGAAGCACGAGCTTGACGAAATCGTCGAGGCTCGCCGGCAGCGTTGGGAACATCAGGATGAAGCCATCCGCCGCGCGGGTCTCGAACCACTCTTCCATGAAATCGGCGATCTGCTTCGGCGTGCCGGTGATGCCGTTACCGGTGTGCTTTTCGGCATAGTGGCGCACGAGTTCACCGACGGTCCGCCCGCTCTTGACGAAATCGACGAGTTCGTCGAATAGCGCCCGCGACCCCTTCGGCGCTTCGGGCAGCCTGTCCATGGGAAAGGGCTTGTCGAGCGGCACGCCGGTCAGATCTGCCTCCAGGAATTCCGACAGCATCAAGCGGCCGACATCCGGGTGCATCTTGTCGATCAGATAATCGACCTTGGCCTTCGCCTCGGCTTCCGTCTCGCCGACATTCAGGACGACGCCGGGCATGATCTTCAGATCGTCGGGGTCGCGGCCATAGGCCGGCATCCGCGCCTTGACGTTCTGATAGAAGGCGCGGTTGCGGTCGATGTTCGACGCCAGGCTGAAGACGATCTCTGCCGTTCGCGCCGCCATGTCCATGCCCGGTTCGGAACCACCCGCCTGCGCGATCACAGGCCGGCCCTGCGGGGAGCGGGCGATATTGAGCGGGCCGCGCACCTGGAAATGCTTGCCCTTGTGATTGAGCGTATGGTGCTTGGTCTTGTCGTAGTAGACGCCGCTTTCCCGATCGAGCAGCAGCGCGCCTTCCTCGAAGCTGTCCCACAGGCCGAACACGACATCCACGAATTCGTTGCCACGCTCGTAGCGCAGCGCATGCGGGTCGAGACCTTCGCGGTTGAAGTTATAGCCGGTCTCGTCGTGGTCTGAGGTTACGACATTCCAGCAGGCGCGGCCGCCGCTCAGGTGATCGACCGAGGCAAACAGACGTGCGACGTTGAACGGCTCGTAGTAGCTTGTCGATACCGTGGCCACCAGGCCGAGCTTCTCCGTCGAAACCGCGAGCGCCGATAGCAGCGACAGCGGCTCGAAGCGGTTCATCTTGGTCGGAATGCGCGAGAGCGCGTCCGGATCGCCGACCGCGGCTGCGGGCGAATCCGCCAAGAACATGAAATCGAGCCTTGCCGCTTCAGAGCGCTTGGCGACGTCGAGAAGATGGCTGAAATCGTTGGCCCCATTGACGTTGCTGTCAGGATGCAGCCACGAGGCCGGATGAAAGCCGAACGTATAGACAAACGTGCCCAGTTTCATCTTGTCGCTGCGCGCCATCGTCGTCTCCCCAAAATTGACCGCTATCAATTGCGCAAGCTAACGCCACGCGACTTTTTTCATCAATATCGCGCAGCTATCTTCCGTTTTAGTTTTTCTAAAGAGTGGGCTGCGCCGAGACCTGCCCCTGCTGCCGCGAGATCGCAACCACCCAATCGCGAAATTCCGGCCCATAGGCTTTCTGCAGGGCCGATCGATCCCAAGCCAGAAAATAGCTCTCGCGCAACGGGATCCTGATGTCGACGGGAATGACCAGCGTCTGCGCCTCGAGCTCGTCCGATATCATCGACATCTGAGCGAGCACCACGCCGCGCTTGTTGACCGCAGCATCGATGGCGCTGCTAGACAGCGTGAAGGACAATCCCGGCGTCGTCTCCTTGAGATCGACGCCGACCTTTGCGGCGAATTCCGACCAGCGCGGATAGGGCGTGAAATGCCGCTCCCATTCGACATGCAGCAGCGGATAGCGCAACAACTCCGCCGCTGTGGGCTTGGCAGCCGCGATCAATGCCGGCGAGCAGGCGGGAACGACCCAGTCGCGGAATAGCTCGGTATAATGATCGTGCTGCAGCACGTCTGAACCATAGCTGACGCGGAAATCGACCTCGTCGAAGCCCATGCGCGGCTCGCGGTCGCGGCCGATGACGCGGATGTGGGCGGCCGGGTGCATGGCCTGCCAGTCGAAGATGCGCCGTCCGATCCACTTGTTCACCACCGAGGACAGGGCGCTCAGGACCAGCGCATTCTCGTTGCGCGCACGCTCCAGCACCTGCTGCGCGATCGCGAACTGCTCGAAGCCCTTGGTGATCTCGCGGTGATAGAGCCGGCCCCAGACCGTCAACTCCGCGGTTCGGCCGCTGCGCTCCAGGAGCGTGACGCCGAGAAAGCTCTCGATCTTCCTGATCTGCTGGCTGATCGCGCCCGGCGACACATTGAGCTCGATCGCCGCCGCCGTGACGCTGCCGCAACGCCCGGCTGCCTCGAAAGCCTGCAGCGCCTTCAGCGGGAGCGCCCTCAGCTGTTGCTCATCGGTCAAGTGGGCCTCGTCAGGGTTGGCGCCGCGAGCGTTTTTCAGCCGGCTGGAAGACGCTCGCGAACTGGAATCGATCGCCGGGATGCATGATCTCGACATGCGTCACCATACGCTCGTTCTGCCACGTCTGGCGAATGAGATTGAGGCAGGGCTCGCCGCGCTCCATCAGAAGCACGCGCGCCGTCGACGCGTCGGCCGAGACCGCCCGGATGACATGCCTCGCCTTCGACCACGGCACCTGCGACAACAGCCACTTCGCCGGCGGGGCACCCATGAAGCTCTCGTCTCTTGCAAGCGGCACGGTGTCGAGCAGGATCAGCCGACGCTCGATGGCGATCGGCTTTCCGTCGACGATATGCAGGCATTGAAGCCTCAGAACCTCAGAACCCTCGGGCGCCTGTAGCTGCGCGGCCTCGGCGGTATCCAGCCTTTCGATCTTGCGCGACAGTATCTCGTGCCGGTGCTCGTAGCCCGCAAGCGCCGCTTCGGTGCTGATGTCCTGGATATCCATCACCGTGCGGTCGATCTGCGGCGAGGCGACAAAGGAACCGGCCTTGCGCCGGCGCACGATCAGCCCGCGCTCGACGAGGATGGAGAGCGCCTTGCTGACCGTCATCCGCGAGCACTGATATTGCCCGACGAGATCGTGCTCGATCGGGATGCGATCTCCGGGGCGCCATTCGCCGCTTAGAATCCGCGTTTCGATGTCCTTGAAAATTCTTTGATGAATCGGGGCCAATACGTCACCTTTTCTGCGGCGCGAGACGGAAATCGCTAACGCCGATCCGGGGGCTGCTTCAAAGCTGACGCACCTGCCCGGCACAAAAATTGCTTTCCTGGAGTTTGACATTGACACACTAGGCCAGCCTATATCTATTTGTATAGTCAAAAGCGGACCGGAGAAGTTCGCTTAAGGGACTAAAAAGTTCGGGAACTCGTGCTCCTCCACAGGGGGAGCAAACACTGGAGAGATTGAAGATCATGATCGCAAACTCATTGCTCAAGGGCCTGGTCGGCGCCGCATTCCTGTTTGGCGCGACGCTTTCCGCGCACGCCGCTGACACGCTTGCCGCCGTCAAGGCAGCCGGCACGCTGAAGGTCGGCACCGAGACCGCCTTCGCGCCGTTCGACTTCATCGATGCCGGCGAGCACGCGGGCCTCAACGTCGATCTCTTCGCCGAAATCGGCAAGGAACTCGGCGTCAAGATCGAGTGGGTCGCCCTTCCCTGGGACGGCGTTTTCCCGGCGCTCGAAGCCGGCAAGTTCGACGTGGTTGCTGGCCCGGCAACGATCACCAAGAAGCGTATGGAACGCTACCGCTTCACCCCACCGATCGCCGAAGCAACGATCGCGATCCTGAAGAAGGCCGGCGACAGCTCGATCAGCAAGCCGGAAGACATTGCCGGCAAGAAGATCGGCGTCGGCAAGGCGACTTCGCAGCTTGATCAGCTGAAGGAATTCTCCGATACGCTGACGACCAAGGCTGATATCCGCGAATATCCTGCCTTCACCGAATCCTACGCCGACCTCGCTGCCGGCCGTATCGCCGGCGTTGCAAACTCGCTGCCGAACATCGCCTTCGTCGCCAAGCAGCGCGAGGGAACCTTCGAAGTCGTTCAGCCGCCTTTCGGCAAGAAGTCCTACTTCGGCTTCATCGGCCTGAAGGATGCCGATCATGCGCCGCTGATGGACGCGATCGACGGCGCTCTGCTGAAGATCAAGGCTGACGGCCGCATGGCGGAGCTGCAGAAGAAGTGGTTCGGCGCCACCTTCGATACCCCTGACGCGGTCAAGGACCCGGCGTTCTGATTTTATGAATCAGTGATCCGTCGCGCTCCGGCGATACCGGAGCGCGACCAGGTTTTGTGAGCGCCAGACAGGCTAAAGCCGCATATGTCCCTAAAACTCTTCGAATTGCTTCTGCAGGCGTCGATCTACACGGTGACGATCAGCGTCGTCTCTATCCTGATTGGCTTCGCGATCGCCATCGGGCTATCGGGCATGCTCCTGTCGAAGAAGACGCTTTTCGTTCTTCCTGCTCAAGTTTTCATCAGCTTCTTCCGCGGCGTGCCTCTGCTCGTCCAGCTTCTGCTGATCTATAACTTGCTGCCCGCGATCGGCCTCAACGTTCCGAGCATTGTAGCGGCGATCGCCGGCATGTCGCTCTGCACCGCAGCCTATCAGGCCGAAAACCTTCGCGGCGGTTTCGCCAGCGTGCCCGTCGGGTTGATTGAATCGGCCGAGATGGTCGGCATGACACCGGGCCAGATCTTCCGCCGCATCAAGGCGCCGATCGCGCTGCGCCTGACATTCCCGGCGCTCGTCAACGAAGCGATCCTCATTCTCAAGGCATCGTCCCTGGTCTCGGTCGTCGGCATCATCGAACTGACCCGCATGGCGCAGGACCTCGCCGGCAGCACCTTCCTGCCGCTGCAGATCTTCGCGGCCGCGGGCCTCATCTATCTCGTCATCAACTGGATCGTGGCGCTTGCGGGCGGCCTGATCGAGCGCTCCCTGCCGGGAGTTCCAAGATGACATTCGATATCAACGTCATTCTCGACCAGATGCCGGCCATCGTCAGCGGCGCCGGCGTCACGCTGATGACCTGGATTGTCGGCACCATCGCCGCCGCCGTACTCGGCTTCTTCGTGGCGGTCGGTCGTCGCTTCGGCGGCATGCTGCTCGACAAGGTGCTCGGGTTTGCCGTCGCCGTGTTGCGCGGCACGCCGTTCCTGATCCAGATCTTCCTCGTCTATTATGGCGGCCCCTTCATCGGCCTCTCGCTCGATCCGATCCCGGCGGGCCTGATCGGCATCTCGATCTACGGCGCGGCCTATTACAGCGAGATCTTCCGCTCCGGCTTTCTCGCCGTTCCCAAGGGCCATATCGAGGCCGGCGAATGCGTGGGCATGACGCAAGGGCAGATCATCCGGCGCATCCTTCTGCCCGAAATGACGATGCTGGTGCTGCCGCCCTCGCTCAACATGGCGGTTCTCCTGATGAAGGAGACGGCGGTTTTATCGATCATCACCGTGCCCGAGCTGACGGCGACGCTGAGCGCCATCGGCGCGCAGCAATATGCCTTCGTCGAAGCGCTGTCGGTGCTGGCGCTGTTTTATTGGGTCCTTGTCGAGATCACCGGCAGGCTTGGCCATCTCGTCGAAACGAAACTCACACGATTCAGGTTTTTCAACGCATGAGCCTACCCGCGATCGCAGTCAAAAATCTCGTCAAGACATTCGGCGACACCACCGTTCTCCACGGCATCGACCTCGAGATCCCGCAGGGACAGGTGTCCTGCCTGATCGGCCCATCGGGCTCCGGCAAGAGCACGCTGTTGCGCTGCATGGCCTTTCTCGAGGAGGCAACATCAGGAACGATCGCCATCAACGGCGAAACGCTCGGCTTCACGGAAAATGCGCGGGGCGTGCGTGAGCGCATTCCGGCCGCCGCCAACCGCGCCATCCGGGCGCAGATCGGCATGGTGTTCCAGCAGTTCAACCTCTGGCCCCATATGACCGCGCTCGGCAATGTCAGCGAGGCGCTGAAGCTGGTGCAGAAGATGAACAGGAAACAAGCCGAGGAGCTGGCCATGGCGCAGCTCGTCAAGGTCGGGCTGGAAAGCCGCGCCGGGCACTATCCGTCGCAGCTTTCAGGCGGACAGCAGCAGCGCGTGGCGATCGCCCGGGCGCTGGCTCTGAAGCCGAAGATCATGCTCTTCGACGAGCCGACCTCGTCGCTCGACCCCGAACTGACCGGCGAAGTGCTGAACGTCATGCGTGATCTCGCCGCCGAGGGGATGACCATGGTGGTCGTCTCCCACGAGATCGGCTTTGCGGCCACGGTCGGCCAGCAGATCACCTTCCTCGACCATGGCAAGGTGCAGTTTTCCGGCCCGCCGCAAGACGTGTTCAAGAAGCCGCGCAATCCGCGTCTTGAACAGTTCCTCGACACGTATCTCGACCGCGGCGCATCGATGCTGATGTAGGGCGTTTCCTGTCGGCTACGTGCTTCGTTCATGCGCCGGCAAACGCTGCCGTTGCGGATCGGCCCGGATGCCCGCCACCGCCGGTAGCAGAGTGCAGCCGTTGGAATGACTTCTTTGTGAAATGAGCCAAGCCGAGGCAATTCGTTAACACAGCATTAACGATCTCGGCGCTAGCTGATGTGCACTAACAATTCGTATGCGCGCTATCGAGCAAGCTGGATCCGATGTCCATTCTTCAAACCCTAGCATCCAGAAGCGGGCGTCTCGTCAGCCTGGAGTTCGGCTCTCGCGATGGCGGCAGGCGCCTGGTCAAGCCACGCCGCAAGGCGCCCACGCCGCGATCGCGGCTGGCAATATTAGGCACCGTGCTTGTGCTTGCCTACGGCGTCATCGGCGGCAAGCTCATCTATTACGGCGTACATGGCGACCCCTCGACCTCAGCCATCCTGCCCAAGCCTTCGTCGGTCGCATCGCGCCCGGATATCCTGGATCGCAACGGAGAGCTGCTGGCGACGGACATCCGCACCGTGTCGATGTTCGCCGAGCCGATCAAGATCGTCGACGTCGATGATGCGGTCGAAAAGCTCGCAACCGTCTTTCCCGATCTCGACAAGCGCTCGACATTTCAGAAGCTCTCCAACCGTCGCTCGCACTTTGCCTGGCTGAAGCGTCAGCTGAGCCCGAAGCAGCAGAGCGAGGTGCTGAAGCTTGGCATTCCCGCCATCGGCTTCCGTCCCGAAGTAAAGCGCTTCTATCCGGGCGGCCGCACCGCCGCGCATATTCTCGGTTATGTCGACATCGACAATCACGGCGTCAGCGGCATGGAGAAATATCTTGACGATCAGGGCCTCTCAGCCCTCGCCTCAACGGGTCTCACTATCGCCGGCAGCCTGGAACCGGTGAAGCTTTCCATCGATATCCGTGCGCAGAACGCCGTGCACGATGTGGTGGCGGACGCGATCGGCCGGTATCAGGCGCAATCGGCCGGAGCCGTGGTCCTTGATATCTACACCGGCGAGGTGCTCGCCATGGCCTCGGCACCCGACTTCGATCCGAACGATCCGCAAGCGGATGGCGACAAAGGCTGGCTCAACCGGATGTCGAATGGCACCGATGAGATGGGCTCCGTCTTCAAGACCTTCTCGATCGCGATGGCGATCGACACCGGAAAGATCAAGCTGTCCGATACGTTCGACGCCAGCACGCCACTGCATTACGGCGGCTTCACGATCCACGACGACCGTGACGTTCCGAGGCGCGTGTTGTCGATCCCGGAAATCTTCCGTTATTCGTCAAACGTCGGCACCGCCAAGATGATGGATGTCGTCGGCATGGATATCCAGAAAGAATACCTCACCCGCTTCGGCCTGCTCTCGAAGATGCAGACGGAGTTGCCGGAAGTGAAGGCGCCGAGCCAGCCGAGAGTCTGGAAGAAGATCAACTCCCTCACCGCCGCCTTCGGCCACGGCGTTGCCACGACGCCGATGCAAACCGCAGTCGCCGGCGCGGCTCTTCTGGATGGCGGCGAACTGATCGAGCCGACCTTCCTGCCGCGCACGCGTGAAGAGGCTGCCGAGACCGAACAGCCAGTCGTCAAGAAGAGCACCAGTGACACCATCCGGTATCTCTTCAAGCTGAATGGCGAGCAGGGCACAGGGCGAACCGCCGATGTGCCCGGCTTCCATGTCGGCGGCAAGACCGGGACGGCCAACAAGGTCATCCACGGCGTCTATTCACACAAGCTGAGCTTCAACTCTTTCCTCGCGGGCTTCCCGATGCAAAACCCGCGATACGTGGTTTTGTCATTCGTCGATCAACCGCTGACGGGTTTGCACAACCTCAACTTCGCCGCCCAGACCGCAGCGCCGATGGTGGCCGATATCGTCAAGCGGGTCGGGCCGATACTGGGCGTTCAGCCGGATTTCGGACAGAACCTGTTGGTCGGCTACTGAGCGGATGCACCGGACTCCGACCGCCAGCATGGGCGGTCGGAAGCCCTGTTGACAGCACCTAGACTAGGTACTTCTTGAACCAGGCCACAGTCCGTTCCCAGGCAAGCTTGGCGGCCGCTTCGTCGTAGCGCGGCGTCGAGTCATTGTGAAAGCCATGGTTCACACCGGGATAGACATAGGCCTCATAGACCTTCTTGTCCGCCTTCAGCGCCGCCTCATAGGCCGGCCAGCCGTCGGTGATGCCCTTGTCGAGTTCGGCGTAGTGCAGAAGCAGCGGCGCCTTGATGCGCGTGACGCTGTCGGCGCTCGGCTGACGGCCGTAAAACGGCACGGCGGCGCCGAGTTCCGGATAGGCGACTGCCGCGGCATTGGCGACGCCGCCGCCGTAGCAGAAGCCGGTAATGCCGACCTTGCCTGTTGTCAGGTCGCTCTTCATCAGAAACTCGATCGCGGCGAAGAAGTCGTTCATCAGCTTCTGCGGATCGACTTTCTGCTGCAACTCGCGGCCCTTCTCGTCATTCCCGGGATAGCCGCCGACGGACGTCAGGCCATCGGGCGCCAGCGCGATGAAGCCCGCCTTGGCAACGCGCCGCGCGACGTCTTCGATATAGGGGTTGAGCCCCCGGTTTTCATGCACGACAACCACGCCTGGCACCTTCCCCTCTGTCTTCGCCGGGCGAACGAGATAGCCGCGCACGTCGCCATTTCCCTTGGGCGAGGGATAGGTGATGTATTCGGCGATAATATCGGGATCGGTGAACTCCACCTGCGTCGCCAGAGCATAGTTCGGGCTCATCGAGGATAGAATTGCAGCGGCGGTCAGGCCGCCGACAGCGAACTTGCTCGCCCGGTCGAGGAATTCACGCTTGGTGATCCTGCCATGCGCGTAATAATCGTAGAGTTCAAGCAGTTCCTGGGGGAAGTCCTTCGCGGTCAGCCGATTCATGATTGATCCTCCATCCATCCGTTTCGGCGGCAATACTACACGACCGTTTCCCCTCGTCAGTTCAACATTGCGCTACCAGCAGGGCTCAGCGACGCCCCAGCCGGTCGAAATAAAGGAGCATCGCCAGCCCGATCACACCGGCAAGCGCTCCGATGAAGGCGGTTCCGGAATAGCTGCTGACCGCAGTGCCGATGGCGAAGAGCAATGCGCTGAGGCCGGCGCTGATGAAGATGTTGACGGAGATGAGCGCGCTGCCCAATCCTGGCCGCTCGGCGATCAGGTCTTGCAGATAGGTGATCGGGATGCTGATCAGCGCAGCCGCCCCAATGCCGCTGATCAAGGTGAGCGCGTAGACATGCCAGGGCGCCGAAGCGAAGCCGAGCAGCGTGAGATAGACGACATAGATGCTTGCGCCGATCGCGAGCGCCGTCACATGGCTCATGATCCTTTGCGCCCGCCCCCAGACGATGATGAAGACGACCTCGAGAAAGGCGACGATGCCGATGAGGATGCCGAGATCGGCGACCGTCCCGTGCGCGGCGCCGGTGACGATCAGCGGCAGGATGGCGCCGTTGATGTGCAGCGTCGAACTGATGAGCGCGATGGCGATGACCCGGACGAGCACCGGCGGCGAAACGACCTCGCCGAGCGCCGCCAGATAGGAGAAATGGCGGCTCGCGGCCTTGTCGGTCCCCGTCTGCCGCGGAAGGAAAATGGCGATAAGGCCAAAGCAGGCGGCGCAGGCAATGCCGGCGAACAGATAGGCCGGCAGCATGCTCGGCGACCGGGCGAGCAACACGCCGGTCAGGCCGGGCACCAAGACCCAGGAGAGCGACATCATCGCGCGCACACCGGAATTGACCCTGGCGACGTCATCGCGCGACATGCCGGTTGTCCTTCGGCGAACATTCCCGAAGAGCAGCGAATTCAGCGAGCCATAGACCGGCAGGAGCAGTAGTGCGCTGACCACGAAGGTTGCCTGATGCGGCAGAATGTAGATCGCACCATAGCCGAGCACGCCAAAGATTGCAGTCGCCAGCATCATGGTGCGATATTCGCCGAGCCGGTCCGCCAGATTGCCGAGCAGGATGCTGACGGTAACGTTGACGGCCGCGGCGGAAAAAATCAGCGCGGAGTAGAGCCCGTTGCTCAAGCCCAGCTCGCGGATGCCGACAACAGATTGATAGGGAGAGGTGGCGGCACTCGCGACGCCGAACATAAAGAGGGCGAGCATGCTCACCCGAATGGTCGGGTCGCGGAAGACGGCAGGGAGAAAGCGGGTCATGTTCGAATTCGTGGCGGTGGCGGCAGACGCTCGTCTTGGGCGAGCGCGGCCTGGCGGCTCCGGTATAAAACCGAAACCGCCAGGCTGTCAGTTATTTCCTATCAGTCGGTCCATCGCGCCGAGAAGCGCGCTTGCGGGATGTAGCTGAAATCACGATCGAAGGGGAACGCAGGCCGCGCGCGGCGGTTGCTGGTGAGCCCCTCGATATCCTGGTTCACCACACCCTGCGTCAGCGCCATCAGGTTCGGATTAGCGATCGGCGCCAGTTCCGGCGAGAGGTAGCCGGACTTGACGACCAGGAGGCGGACGGCCTTCGGATCAAGCCCAAGCAGGGTGAAATCGGCGATGTTGTGATACGGGCGGCGGCGCGCGGCGAGCACGACGGTGATCCCGCCAACGCGCACGACCGCCTGACGCTCGGCGGCCACGCCGGTATCGGAGAGCAGCACGACCTCCGCCTGCACCTTGGCCGGCGTGCTCGATCCATCGAGGCTGCCACCGATCGTCAGCGCAAGCGTAGCGCCCTTGCCGGCGGCAAAGCAGGCCTCGACGGCGGGACGATCTGTAATCCCAGCAATCAGCGCGCCGTCAAAGCCGCGCGCGATCAGCGCGTTCAGCACGTCGGCGCGATCGCCGACGCCGCCACCCGTGGGGTTGTCGGCGGAATCGGCGAGGATAACCGGCGAGGTCTCGGCCTTCTCGGCGATGTCGAGCATCTCCGCCAGCGGCCCGGTGACGGGACCGAAGCGGAAGTCCTCGCGTGCGTTCCAATAAGAGAGCGCGATCTCTTCCGCAGCCTTGGCAGCAGCGCCCTTGCTGGTCGCGGTGATGACCGCGCAGGCGGTCGCGCGCGGCTCGTCGGCCCAGACATAGCCGACCATCAGATTGGCATCGAGAACGCCCGCACGCTGATCGAAGACCGACAGCGCCTCATAGAGC
Source organism: Rhizobium sp. 2MFCol3.1 (assembly GCF_000377565.1). Classification (GTDB taxonomy): domain Bacteria; phylum Pseudomonadota; class Alphaproteobacteria; order Rhizobiales; family Rhizobiaceae; genus Rhizobium. The sequence goes on from NZ_KB898353.1 coordinate 159,235, forward strand.
GCCTTCGCCGGCTGATCTTCGGTCGATGTGCGCTCGCCGGGCCAGAGAACCGGCACCGGAGCCCAGGCAACGCCGGGGCGTGTGCCGCTCTTCAGAGCATCGATCAGCATCGACCACGCCCGCACCATGGTTTCGCGCACATCGATATGCGGCGCGGTCCTGTAGCCGGCGAAGATATCGAGCTGATCGATGATCTTCTGGCTGACATTGCCATGCAGGTCATAGCTCGCCGCAACGACGACATCGGGCCCGACAACCGCGCGAGCGGCCGAAATCCAATCGCCCTCGGCGTCGTCCATACCCTCTACATTCATCGCGCCATGCATGGCGAGATAGAGCCCATCAAGCGGCAAGGCCGCCTTCAGAAGGGCGAGGAACTCGGTCTTGAAGGCTTCGTAGGCGACGCGGGAGACCGGGCCTCCAGGCACGGCGCGCGCATGCAGCAGCGGCAGATGTTCGATGCCATCGGCCTTCAGAAAGTTGAAATACTCGGCCCCCAGAAGGTCCGCGCCCTTGAGGACGCGAAAATCCTCGACAGCCATCAGCACCGGCGAATAGGTGCTGCATTCCGTATGAATTCCGCCAACAGCGATCCGCATCGTCAGCTCCTTAAAGTTTCGGGCTCAGCGGCACGATGGCCGAGAAGCGGTCCCAGTTCTTCTTCGCCTTTGGTGTCCACGCAGCCTCGGCGATAGCCGGTAGGCGAGGGAAGACGAGACGGTTGAAATAGCCGCGCGACAGGAAGTGCTCGGACCAGATGCAGGCCTGCACGCCCTTCATCCTGTCCTTCAGCTCTTCAGGGAAATCCCCCTCGGCTTCATAGCCATAAGTGTGGGCCGGCGGCACCGTGCCCGCCCAGCTGGCGCCGGGCTCCTGGAAGGCCTCAGCCTGCACCATGTCGAGATAATAGGCCTGGCCGGGGGTCATGACCACCTCGTAGCCTTCCCTGGCGAGCTCGATGCCAACCTGCGGGTTTTCCCAGGCCATCAGCAACGTGTCCTTGGCCGCGACGCCGCCGCCATGGGCGACCTCGTTCCAGCCGGCAAGCTTGCGCCCGCGCGCCGTCAGCATGTCCTTGACGCGCTTCAGGAAGTAGGATTGCAGCGCGAAGGTGCCCTCGATGCCTTCCTGCTCCATCAGCTTCTTGGCAAGCGGCGACGCCAGCCAGGAACCGTTCGCCACCTCGTCGCCGCCGATATGCAGATACTTGGACGGGAAGAGCTCGACCATCTCGTCAAGCACCTTTTCGAGGAAGGTGTAGGTCAGCGGAATGGCGGGGTTCAGCGCATTGTTCGGATAGCCCTGGACCGAGTGATAGCTGTCCGGTGCTTCCTGGCCATCGGTCAGTTCCGGGAGCGCAACGAGGGTCGCCGTGCTGTGGCCGGGGATATCGATTTCGGGAACGACCTCGACGCTCAGCGCCAGCGCATGCGCGACGATCTCGCGGACATCGTCCTGCGAATAGAAACCGCCGACCGGCTCCGCGCCATTGCCGAGCTGCGGCAAGAGCGGCGCGTCCGGCCCGCGCAGCACGCCAGTGGTCGTGAGCTCCGGATAGGCCTTGATTTCCAAACGCCAGGCTTCGTCATCGGTCAGGTGCCAATGGAAGATATTGAGCTTTAGCCAGGCCAGAATATCGACCAGCCGCTTGATATCGGCCGCCGGGTAAAACTGGCGCGACACGTCGAGATGGCAGCCGCGCCAGCCGTAGCGCGGCTTGTCGACGATGGTACCCGAAATCGGGAAACGGAAGGTGCCCGGCCGGCTGCGCGCGCCCTCGAGCAGCTGCGCAAGCGACGTCAGGCCATACTGGCGACCGGCGGCGTCCTTATAGGCAAGCGTGATTTCGTCGGCCGAGAAGGTGAGCTTGTAGCCTTCGGCCGCAATCGCGGCGTCGGTAATGAATCGCAGCGCGCGGCCCTGCGGCGACGGCTGCAGATTGAACGGCGCGTGCGCGCTTTCGAACAGGCGGCGCACAAGCGAGGTGACCGTGGACATGGCGCGCAGATCGTCCGAGGAAGCGCCTGCCGAAGGATAAAGCACGACTGGGAAGCCATCGCCCGGTTTGGCGTCGATTTCGGCCGGCCAGGGCTGCAGCGCGAAAGGCAGGTCGAGCTTGCCTTGCCGCAGCAGCACCGGCGGCGGCTCGCTGACGCGGCCCTCGAGCAGGAGGTCGGAAACGGCGACCGCGACGTGGCTGCCATCGGCGAGCGTCACATAGGCCGACTTGGCGCCATCGGTGCAGTGTTTGGCGGGGCGGTGCAGACCGCTGACGATAAAGGTCCAGGCCTCACCCGGCGCAATGGAAAGGCCTGTAGGTGGCGCGAACTCATGGAAATTGGCGTTGCGACGCAGAAAGGTCGCGTTCTCGCAAGCCTTCTTGTCGATCACCCGTGTCAGCGACGTATAGACGATCTTGAAATCCGCAAGCGGCGCATCCGACAGGTTGAAAAGGGTAAAGGTGAAGCGACCATTCGGACCGCCGTCCGGCTGCCAGGAGCTCTCCAGACGATAAGGGGCCGTGTCCATAACTGTTCCTCTCAGTATTCTTTTTTTGATCAGTAGTCAGCGGATTGGGAGAAGGTGCGGGCGAGTTCCGCTTGGCCCGCGGTGAGGCCGCAGTCGACGGGCAGGCAGACACCGGTAATGCCATTGGCCTGCGCGCTCGCCAGGAAGCCGACAGCGTTGGCGACATCCTTCGGGTCGACGACGCGCTGTAGCGGATACCAGCGGCGGGCTTCCTCGAAGACATTCGGATTGGCGGCGGCGCGGGCTTCCCAGGCCTGCGTGCGCACCGTGCCCGGCGCAATCGCGTTCGAGCGGATGCCGAACTTGCCGTATTCGACGGCGACCAGCTTGGTGAAATGCAAGAGGCCTGCCTTGGCGGCGCTATAGGCCGGATGGCCGAAGACGTGCATGCCGTTGACCGAGGCGATGTTGACCACCGAGCCCTGCGTTGCCTTCAAGAGATCCGCGACGGCGCTGAAGCAGAGGAACGGCGCTTCGAGGTTGAGCGCATTATCGGCGCGCCAGTCCTCCGGCTTCGTCGATTGCAGACTGACGGCGCGCGCAGCACCGGCGTTGTTGACCAGCGTCTTCAGCGCGCCGAGCGACGCGGCGGTCTTCGCCATTTCGGCAACGCTGTGCTCGCTCGTGACGTCGCAGCTGACGGCGACGAAGCGCTCGGCCGAACCCAGCGCACGCGCGGCCTTTTCGGCGGCGGCGCCGTCGATATCGACAAGCAGGACGACGTCGTGGTCATCCGCGAGCCGGCTGGCGATGGCACGGCCGATATCGCCCGCAGCGCCGGTCACGATCGCTACCGATTTTGTCATTCTCAGTCCTTTCCTGACATGAAATCCTCAGTCCCCGAGCAGCTGACGGTCATCGCCGTCACGGTGGGCAACGAGTTGTTGTTTGATGCGTCGAAGAGTGACCGCCGCCTGCGGGATGTTATAGGCGACGAGGCTGGCCAGGATGTCGACGGCGGCCAGATAGGCGATGCGCGTCGAGGTCGGCCGGAAGATGTTGTTGCCCTCGGCAAGATCGATCGGGATGACGATGTCGGCGGCCTTGGCGACGAGGCTGTCGGCCTGCGTCAGCGCGATGGTCGTGACCCCGGTCTCGCGGGCGAGCGTGAAGGAACGGACGAGTTCGGTGTTGCGGCCCGAGAATGACGAGCCGACGATGACATGCGTCGACTTCGCCGCCGCCGCCAGCATCAGCTGCATTCCATGATCGGAGCTCGCGGTCACGTGCAGGCCGAAACGAAAGAGGCGGTTCTGCAGCTCGCTGGCGATCATCGACGAATTGCCGCCCGAGCCGAAGGCATAGATCATCTCGGCCTTGGCGATCTTCTCGGCAGCCTGCTCGATGGCGGCAAGGTCGAGCGAGCGATGCAGCAGGAACAGGGCGTTCTGCGCCTTGGTAATGATGTCCTGGGCGACGTCACCGGGATCGCGGCTCTTCGGCTCTGGCCTGAGATAGCGCATGCCGACATAGGCTGTGCGGGCGAGCTGAACCTTGAAATCGGAAAAGCTTTCGCAGCCGACACGGCGACAGAAGCGGGTGACCGTCGGCGGCGAGACATCCGCCTTTTCCGCCAGTTCGATAATCGAGGCATTGACCGCGAATTCGAAGTCGTTGAGCAGAATATCCGCGATACGGGTTTCCGACGGCGAAAGCCGGGCCTTCTCTTCCTGCAATGTCGAGAAAATATCCACGCCCGGCTCCCCTTGGTCTATCGCGCTATTTGTCTTTCGCTTTATAAGCGACGCAATCGATTTCGACCTTGCAATCGACCATCATCGACGATTGCACACAGGCGCGTGCCGGCGGGTGCTCGCCGAAATACTGCTGATAGATGCCGTTGAAGGTCCAGAAATCGCGGGGATCGTCGAGCCACACGCCGCAGCGCACGACATGCTCGCGGCCATAGCCTGCCTCTTCCAGGATCGCGATCACGTTCTGGATCGTCTTGTGCGTCTGCGCGACGATATTGCCGTCGATGATCTCGCCATTTTCCATGGCGACCTGGCCCGACACATAGAGCCAGCCGTCGGCTTCGACGGCACGAGCAAACGGCAGCGGCTTTCCGCCTGCGCCGGTCTGAACGGTGCCATAACGCTTGATGGACATTGACCGATCCTTGCAAATTATTTTCGTGATAAGTTGACAAGTGACCATATTAAGCGGAATTTGACCAGAGAAAAACGTCATTCATGAAAAGAATTTCAATCGGGAACACCATGCGCGATCCTTTCAAGAACCCCTTCCCTGCTTCCGATACTGCCCGGCATTCAATCTGGGAGATGCTCGTTCACCGCGACATCGACGCCTTCCTGGCGGCTGACTGGTCGATGGTGGAGCACGATTTCGTCGAGGACGGCTTCATCGGCATCGACAGCCGCAAGGAAGTGAGCCCCGACAAGTGGCGCCTCGCCTTCCCGACGCTCGCCGCCTATCGCGACGAATGGGTCCGCCAGGCCAAGGATTTCGCGACGCAGTCCTTTGCTGAGGACACCCGTACCGCCATCTTCACCACGACCACGCTCGAGGATATCGAGATCGAGGGCGACATGGCGCTGGTGCGCAAGAAGTTCGACGGCGGCATCGCCAAGGCCGATGGCAGCCGCGACATCATGCAGTGGCAGACCCTTTATTATTGCCGCCTGCACGAGGGGCGTTGGAAGATCTCCGGTTTCACCGGCTATCTTCCGAACCCGATGGGTTGATCAACACAAAGGCCGAGACATTGCGGATTTTCACGGCGGCTCTCGCAACCGAGACCAATACCTTCTCCCCAATCTGCGTCGATCGGCGCGCTTTCGAGGCATCGCTCTACGCGCCGCCGGGCGAACATCCCGAAACGCCGACACTCTGCTCCGCGCCGATCACCGTCGGGCGGCGCGTCTGCGCGGAGAAGGGCTGGACGCTGATCGAGGGGACAGCGACCTGGGCGGATCCGGCCGGTCTCGTCAACCGCGCGACCTATGAAGGCCTACGCGATGAGATTCTCGGACAGCTTCGCGCGGCGATGCCCGTCGACGCCGTCGTGCTCGGCCTGCATGGCGCCATGGTCGCCGCCGGTTACGAGGACACGGAAGGCGATACGCTGACGCGCATTCGCGAGATCGTCGGCCCGGATATTCCCGTTTTCGCCGAGCTCGATCCGCACAGCCATCTGACGGCCAAGCGTTTCGCCGCCGCCAATGTCTTCGTCTACTTCAAGGAGTTCCCGCACACGGACTTCGTGGATCGCGCCGAGGATCTGTGGCGCATCGCCGTCGATACGCTCGAGGGCCGCGTAAAGCCTGTCATGTCCGTCTTCGACTGCCGGATGATCGACGTGTTTCCGACCTCGCGCGATCCCATGCGTTCCTTCGTCGACAAGATCATGCAGATCGAGAAGGACGACCCCGACATTCTCTCTATCTCCGTGGTCCACGGCTTCATGGCCGGCGACGTGCCGGAGATGGGCACCAAGCTTCTTGTCGTCACCAATGACCGCAAGGACAAGGGCGATGCGCTGGCGCGCAAACTCGGCATGGAGCTGTTTGCCAAGCGCGGCACCTTCATGATGCCGCAGATCGACGAGAAGGAGGCTGTGTCGCAGGCGCTGGCGGCGACGGCGTGGCCTGTCGTGATTGCCGATATGTGGGACAACCCCGGCGGTGGAACGGCTGGCGACGCGACCGTGGTTCTAGGCGAACTCCTAGCGCGCGGCGTCACCGATGCGGCGATCGGCACGATCTGGGACCCGATGGCGGTGCAGATCTGCATGGCGGCCGGTGAGGGCGCCGAGATTCCCTTGCGCTTCGGTGCCAAGTCGGCGCCCGGCACGGGCAACCCGATCGACGGTCTTGTCAAGGTCATCAAGATCGTGCCGAATGCCGAGATGCGCTTCGGCGAAAGCTTCGCGCCGTTTGGCGATGCGGCGCACATCGTGCTCGATGGCATCGACATCATCTTGAACTCGACGCGTGCGCAGAGCTTCGATCCGAGCCTGTTCTCGGTCATGGGCATCGATCCGACGCAGAAGAAAATCCTGGTCATCAAGTCGACGAACCACTTCTACGCCTCGTTCTCGAAGATCGCGTCCGAAATCATCTATTGCGCGGCCGGCACGCCTTATCCTAACAATCCGGCGAAGACGCCGTATCGGCGGGCGCGCAAGGATATCTGGCCCATGATCGCCGATCCCCACGGCGCTTAACATGGAGTAGCCTGAGATGCACAACAGCCCATTTGCCGTCGTCGCCAAGCCCGGCGACAAGGTCGCGGAACTCTCGACACCTCGGCCGATCATCGACGAAGACCGGATGGCGGCCAATATCGCCCGCACGCAGGCCTATATGGACGCGCACGGCATCGACTTCCGCCCGCACATCAAGACGCACAAGATTCCGGCTCTGGCCGCCCAGCAGGTAGCGGCGGGCGCCAAGGGCATCAATTGCCAGAAGGTCACCGAGGCCGAAGTTTTTGCCGACGCGGGCTTCGAGGACATCCTCATCACCTTCAACATCATCGGCACCGCGAAACTCGAACGCCTCGCAGCGCTGAACGAGCGCATATCCGGGCTCAAGGTGGTCGCGGACAGCGCCTACACCGTCGACGGGCTGTCTACCTATTTCGCCGCGCGCAAGCCGCTTGTGGTGCTGGTTGAGTGCGATACCGGCGCTGGGCGCTGCGGCGTGCAGAAGCCCGCGCAGGCCGTGGCACTCGCCAAGCACATCGACGCTGCAGCGGGTCTGACCTTCGGCGGACTGCTGAACTATCCGAAGCCGGGCGCCGCCACCGAGGTCCAGGCATTTCTTTCGCAAACACTGACCTTGCTCGACGCCGAAGGCATCGCCTGCCCTATCGTCAGCAACGGCGGATCGCCGAGCCTGTTCGACGCCCATCTGGTTCCCGCCGCAACCGAACACCGGGCCGGCACCTACATCTATAATGACCGCTCCATGGTCCGCGCCGGACATTGCACAGTGGACGACTGCGCCATGCATATTCTCGTCACTGTCGTTTCCCGCCCGACGGGGGATCGGGCCGTCATCGATGCGGGCTCCAAGGCGCTGACCTCTGACCTGCTCGGTTTCACGGATTACGGCCAGGTGGTCGGCTATCCGCAGGCGTCCATCACTGGCCTGTCGGAAGAGCACGGCGTGATCGACCTCTCGAAATGCGAGGGCGCGCGGCCGCAGATCGGCGACAAGCTGCTGATCATTCCGAACCATACCTGCGTGGTCTCGAACCTTTTCGACACGATGGTCTTCCATCGTGATGGCGTCGTAACCCGCGTCGAGGACGTGGCCGCGCGCGGGCTCGTCTGGTAACCGAAGCGCCGGATTGGCGGCCGTTCACCGGCCGCTAACGCCATTGGATAGTCCTCCTTGAAGTTTGCCATATCCGGCGCATCTTATTGATGCGCCAATATTCCGGCGACGTCATGGGAGATCATTCATGAGAGCGTTGATTGCATTGGGAATTGCGGGAAGCCTGGCGTGTATTTCGGCCGCGCAGGCGCCGTCGCAATGGCAGACCTATTCCGGTGTCCGCGTCGATTCCGACCCGACCATTCTGGCCCGCTTCGACCACACCTATCCCTATTGCGAGCAGGAAGCGTTTCGCCGCGGCTCGACCGACATCAACAGCCTGTGGCACGTGACGGCACTGCGCAATTGCATGTACCGCCACGGGATCGTCGACCGGGGCTCCTATTCGTACCCGGCCAACACCTTGTTCTATCACTTCCTCGATCGCTGATGGCGCGACCGGCGCTCGCGATCAGGCGAGCGCCGTCGGGTTCAGCAGATTGAGATCGATATCGGTCAGCGCCACATGGCGCTCGAACGCGATGCCGGCTTCATCGAAGAGGTGGCAATCCACGGCGTTGATGCCGACGAGCATCGGCTGCTCCGGCCGCACGCCGACGCTGCCTGACAGCGTGGCGCAGAAGTTTTCACCCTCGCCATTCAGCGCAGCGTAAGCGACAGTCTGCGCGCCGAGACGCTCGATGACGCTTGGCGTGATGGTGAGCGAGATATCGCCGGATGCGAGCTGGATATGTTCGGGGCGGACGCCAAGCGTCAGCGTCTTGCCGACGACACCCGCGCGCGGCGTGACCGGCACGGTGAGCGACTGGCCCTTGTATTCGACGGTCACGCTCTTGTCGCCGACGGCGGTGCATGTGACCGGCAGGAAGTTCATCTTCGGATTGCCGATGAACCCGGCGACGAAGATATTGGCGGGCTTGTGGTAGAGCTCGAGCGGCGCGCCCGTCTGGGCGATCTCGCCGGCGTTGAGCACGACGATGCGGTCCGCCATCGTCATCGCCTCGACCTGGTCGTGAGTAACGTAGATCATCGTCGCCTTGAGCTGGCGGTGCAGTTTCGCGAGCTCGATGCGCATGTCGGAGCGCAGCGCGGCGTCGAGGTTGGAGAGCGGCTCGTCGAACAGGAAGATCTTCGGCTCGCGCACGATCGCACGGCCGATCGCCACGCGCTGACGCTGGCCCCCGGATAGCATGCCCGGCTTCTGCTGCAGGCGCTGGTCGAGATGCAGGATGCGGGCCGCGTTTTCGACCCTGGCCTTGAGCTTCTGCTCTTCCATCTTTTCGACGCGCAGCGGAAAGGCGATGTTTTCGAAAACGCTCATATGCGGATAGAGCGCGTAGGACTGGAACACCATGGCGATGCCGCGCTTGACCGGCGGCAGATCGTTGACACGGACGCCGTCGATCACGATGTCACCCGCGGACGTCGCGTCCAGGCCGGCGATCATGCGAAGCAATGTGGATTTGCCGCAGCCGGAGGGGCCGACGAACACGACGAACTCGCCATTGTTCACCTCGAGCTGAACGCCCTTCAGAACCTCGAAGTCGCCGTAAAATTTCTGAACCTTGTTGAGAAATAGCTGTCCCAAAACCTGTCTCCGGTCACCGCCACGCGCGGCGCTTACTCTCGATAGCGAAGGGATCGCGGGTGTTGCGCGCCCGCGATCCCCAACAAAGGCTTACTTGAACGCTTCGATCTCGCCAGCGGCCTTCTTGATGGCGTCAGCCGGTTCGGCCTTGCCTGTCACGACGGACTGGACCATTTCGATCATAGAGTTCTGGAAACCCTTGTAATCGGTGAAGAGCGGCTCGGGACCGCCATAGGTGATGCCGTCGATGAACGGCTTCCACGACGGATCGGCCTTGACGAATTCGTCGACCTTCGCGGAAGGACGCATCGGTGTCAGGCCAGCGCCGCCCTGCAGTTCGTATTCAGGCTGGATATCCGACGAGGTGATGTACTTGGCGAACTCAATCGCCTTGTCCTCGACACCAGAACCCTTGAAGATTGCAAGGCTGTCGGTGATGAGCAGCGTGCCGGGGCCCTTGGCATCCGGTCCGAGCGGCAGCGTCGTCACGCCCCAGTTGATCTTCGTGTCCTTGAGGCGGGCGGCAGCGCCGGAGCCGGCCTGGATCATGCCGACCTTGCCGTCGAGGAAGATCGCACGAACTTCGTTCTGCTCGTAAGCGGTCGGGCCTTCTTCGGAGTAAGGCGTGATGTCCTTGTAAGCCTGGAGAGCGGCGAGAACACCCGGGCTATCCAGCGTGACCTTGCCATCGGCGTCGATGACGGTCGCGTTGTTGGTGTAAACCCAGTGCATGAACTGGTGCATGGTGTTGTCGAAGGTCTTGGCGGACAGGCCGTAGCCCGGGATGCCCGTCTTTTCCTTGATGGTCTTGGCGGCCGCGATTTCTTCAGCCCAGGTTGTCGGTGGCTTCTCGGGGTCGAGACCGGCCTGCTTGAACAGATCCTTGTTCCAGTAGAGCGCCTTGGTGGAGAATGCGATCGGAACGCCCCACTGGTTGCCCTCGAAGGTGACCGTGTCGACGATATGCGGGTAGTAACCCTTCTTCTCGTCGTCGGTCATCGGAACCGGAACGATCAGGTCGTTCTGGGCGAATTCCTTGAGCGTGCGCGAGCCGACGTAAGCCATCGCGACCGGCGTGCCGGCGGCGGCGAGCGTGGTCGCCTTGTCCTGGCACTGTGCCCAGCCAACGACTTCAGGCGCGACCTTCCAGCCCGGATTCTTGCCTTCCCATTCCTTGATGTACTTCTCGTGGATCGGGTCGATCTTGTCGCCGCAATAGATCCAGCTGATTTCCTTGTCGGCAGCTTCGGCCGTCATGGCGCCAAGCGCCGTCGAGCCGAGCAAGGCCAGTGCCATAAGGCTAGTTTTGAAAGCGATGCTCACGTCAATACTCCCGTTAGTTAGCTGTTCACTTGTTATTGTTTTACCGCACCGGCAGTCAGACCGCCGACGAGATATCGTTGCAAGAAGAAGATGATGACCATCGCGGGCAGGATGCCGACGAAGGAGGCTGCCATCAGCTCGTTCCAGATAACCTCCTGCTTACCGAAGTAAGCGAAGAGCCCCACCGGCAACGGCATGTATTCGGTCTTCGAGTTGAAGGTCAGCGCGAAGATGAATTGCTGCGCGTAGGCGCCGATGAAAGTGGTGATGGCGACGACGATGATCCCCGGCATGGCAATCGGCAGGATCACGCGGCGCAACGTATAGAAGTGGCTGGCTCCATCCATGTAGGCGGCCTCGTTCAGCTCCTGCGGAATGCGGATCATGTAGGTCCGCAGCAGCCAGATCGCCGAAGGAATGAGGAATGCCACGCCGGGCACGATCATCGCGAAATAGGTGTTGAGCACGCCGAGCGTACGCATCAGCCGGAACAGCGGAATGAGCAGCACGGCGCCCGAGAACATGTTGACCGTCAGGAACGCGCCAAGCAGCAGGCCCATGCCGCGAAATTCGAACTTCGCGAAGGCGTAGGAGGCCGGGATGACGAGCGCCAGCACGATCACCGTGACGATGATCGAGATGAAGAAGGAGTTGAAGATATAGCGCCCGAAGCCCGGAACGCTGATCCACATGGTGCGGTAGGCCTCGAACGAGCCGTTCTCCGGCCAGAAGCGGTACGGCGACGAAAACAGCTGGCTGAGCGGCTTCAGCGACACCAGGAAGCCTTCGACGAACGGCGCCAGCACGAAGGTGAGGAACACCAGGACACCAAGGTAGATCAGCAGGATTTCCCACCAGCTGTAGCGATCGATCATGGCCGCGTTCTTCATGCGCGCTTCTCCGGGTTGAGCCGACGGGTGACACGGAAATAGGCAAAGCAGAATGCCGAGAGGAAGATGCAGATCAGCACCGCGCGGGCCGCACCCTCACCATATTTCTTCGAGCCGATGGCCGTCTGGTAGGTATCGATGATCATCGTCGTGGTCTGTCCGCTGGGGCCGCCCTGCGTCAGGATCCAGATGATATCGAAGGAGTTGAACGTGGCAATGAGGGATAGCATCGACATGGTGATGATCGACGGCACCATCAGCGGCAGGGTGATGCGGCGGAAACGATAGAAACGCCCCGCGCCATCGGTCCAGGCCGCCTCGTAGAGATCCTTCGGGATCGACTGAATGGCCGCCAGGAAATAGATGGTGACCATCGGCACGCCGATCCACACGTCGGTTATGATTGTTGCCCAGAATGCCGTGTTGCCATAGGCGAGGAAGGCCACCGGGCCGTCCACGAAGCCGATGCGCTGCAGCATGCCCGAGATCATCCCGAACTGGCCGTTATACATCCAGCCCCACATGAAGATGCCGATGGCCATCGGCACCACCCATGGCGGCATGGTCAAGAGACGAAACAGCGAGCGGCCGGGCACCGCGCTGTTCAGCAGCGAGGCGCCGAAGGTGCCGATTATCATCTTCAGCGAGACCGAGAAGAAGGTCCAGATGAAGGTGCGGACGATGACGTCTGCGAAGGTCGCGTTGAAGATCTTCTCATAGTTCGCCCAGCCCACCCAATTGGTCACTTTTCTGAGCGACGCGTCGGTAAAGGACAGAATGAACGTATCGACGAGCGGATAAGCGACGATTACCGCGACATAGAGGACTGCCGGAAGGAGAAGGATCCAGGCGAAGATGAGGTTGCTTCTTTGAACGTTCATCCTGCCGCCCTCCTCAAGCCGCTCTGGCGTGGAGCGCCTCGTCGAACTTGTCCCATACGGGACGCAGGTCGACAACCGTCTTCTTGATGCGGGCCTCGTCCATGGAGAGCGCCAGAATGCCGGCTTCAAGCGCATTCAGGGTCGAGACGGGCAATACCGTGCCGGTGCGAACGCTGTCGAGGATGTCGACCGCCATCTGCTCGTCGGCACCGTAGTGCTGCGAGAGTTCCGTAGCCGCATACTTGTTCTCGACGACCTTCTTGCCGGTCAGCTGCTCATGCACATCGAGATAGCCGCGCACGAAGTCGCCCTCGGCCATCCCGCGCGAGCCCATGATCGCAAAGCGACGGAACTGGTCGGGAACGTTGAGGTTGGTGTGGAAGTTCATGCCCACGCCATTGGCGTATTCGACGATCGCAACCTGATAGTCGATGATGTCGGCGTCGCTGTCGAACACCTTGTCGGTGCCCTTCCAGCCGCTCGGCTTGCGATGGAACAACTCAAGATCATTGATGCCTTCGCGAGCCGGATCGTTTGCCGGCGTAAAGCTCTTGCGGCCACCGAAGCTTGCGACCCGCTCGGGCCGCGCGCCGGCGATGCCGTTATAAAGATCGAGATCGTGGCAGCATTTTTCCAGCATGAAGCTGCCGGAATAACGCTCGTATCGGCGCCAGTCGCGCATGAAGAATGCGCCGTGGTAGGGCTCGATGTGCTCGGACGCCTCGATCGAGACGATCTGGCCGAGATTGCCGGCAGCCTGAACCGCCTGCAGGTCGCGATAAAGCGGCGAATAGCGCAGCACCAGGCCGACCATCAGCCGCTCATGACCGAACTTGGCCATCAGGCGTGCGAGCTCGATGCTTTCGGCGATCGTGGTGACGATCGGCTTTTCGCAGAACACCTTCAGACCGGCTTCAAGACCGATGCGGATATGCTCGAGATGGAAGAGATTGGGCGAGCCGATCATCAACAGATCGAGCTGTTCGTTGGCGATCAGCTCCTGCGGCGTGGCATAGGATTTGCCGACGGAAACGCCCTTCTCGACGAGACCCGGCAGACCAGCGGGCTCGGGATCGACATAGCCGACGATCTCGAAGCTTTCATCAATCGACTTGAAGACGTAGCCCAGATAGCCGAGCCGGAAACCTAGCCCGATAATTCCCACTTTCATGCTGCTCTCGTTCCCATTTACGTAATTTATTTTCGTCAAGTTGAGACAAAAATTCGATCTCGTCAACACGAAACACGGAAAAAGTTGGAACTGTGAAATTAATTTTCATGACGCTTGTTTGACAGGCATTTTGATTTTCATCATCGATAAGCCCTCCGTCAACCGCAAGACGGGAGGATAGGATGGCCTATACCCACATCATCATGTGGGTAAGTGGCAAGATGCGCGTGCCCATCTCGATCGAGCGCGGCGTGAGCATTGACACCAATCGCGCCGCCTCACACTATTCCGTGGAAACCATACCAACACTGATTGCCGGACCGTGTCAAATGAACGATTCTACCGCGAAAATCGATGCGTTTGACATGAAGATCCTCAGCGCCATGCAGAACGATGCGACCCTGTCGCAGCGCGATCTGGCCGAAAAGATCGGCCTATCGCAAAACGCCTGCTGGCGCCGACTGCAACGGCTGCATTCCCTCGGCCTGATCCGGGGATCGCACAGCGATATCGACTTGAAGGCTCTCGGGTTCGACCTGACCGTTTTCGTGATGATCCGCACGCGTCATCATTCTAAAGAGTGGAGCGAGGGTTTTCGGGCGCATGTCGAGCGATTGCCCGAGGTGATAGACTTCTATCGCATCGGCGGCGACTGGGATTATCTGATCAAGGTCGTGACCAAAGGCATGTCGGGCTACGACGCCTTCTACCAGAAGCTCATCACGAACTTCGATCTCGCCACGGTGACAGGCTTCTTTTCGATGGAGGCAATCATCAACAACCGTCCGGTGGATTTGACACGGCTGCGCTGACATCAGGCGGCCACACGGATGTCAACGACCGGTAACGTAGGTCACGCCTTACGCTTGCCGGCCGACGAAAGGCAGAAATCCTTGTCGGCCCAGTCCTATTTACTAGCAAGCTCAACGCCGCTCTTATCTCTAAAGAGCAACGCCTATTCTTTGCCGAGCTAAGGTGCCCGCGCTTAAATGTCGCGCTCACCAAGGTAATGCAGGGAAAAGGCCAAGCCGGCAGTTGAGAGAATTCATCCAAACGCGTAACAAAATTGCCGCACTTACCAACCGCGCGCTGCGAAAGCGTCCTGACCAAGGTCTATTTGCAATGAAAATCGGCGTTCCGAAAGAAATAACCGTCGGCGAGGCCCGTGTGGCCATGACGCCGGACTCCGCGCTGCAATTGCAGAAACTCGGCTATAGCTGTGTCATCGAAACCGGCGCGGGTCTCGCCGCCGGCTTCTCCGACGCCACCTATCAGGCCGCGGGCGTCGATATCGCTCCATCGGCCGACAGCCTTTGGGCATCCGCCGACATCATCGCCAAGGTGCGTCCGCCCGAAAGCGCCGAGACCGAGAAGCTTGGCCCGAAGAAAACGCTGATCTCCTTCTTCTATCCGGCTCAGAACGCCGCCCTGCTCGAGCAGGCGAAGGCAACAGGCGCCAACATCATCGCCATGGACATGGTGCCGCGCATTTCGCGCGCGCAGAAGATGGACGCTCTGTCATCCATGGCTAACATCGCCGGCTATCGTGCCGTCATCGAGGCCGGCAACAATTTCGGCCGCTTCTTCACCGGCCAGGTGACCGCCGCCGGCAAAGTGCCGCCTGCCAAGGTGCTCGTCATCGGCGCCGGCGTCGCCGGCCTTGCCGCGATCGGCACCGCCACCTCGCTCGGCGCCATCACCTACGCCTTCGACGTGCGCCCCGAAGTGGCCGAGCAGATCGAATCGATGGGTGCGGAGTTCGTCTTCCTCGATTTCAACGAGAGCCAGCAGGACGGCGCCGCCACCGGCGGATACGCAGCGCCCTCCTCGCCGGAGTTCCGCGAGAAGCAGCTGGCAAAGTTCCGTGAACTGGCCCCCGAGATCGACATCGTCATCACCACGGCGCTGATCCCCGGCCGCGATGCACCGAAGCTGTGGCTTACCGACATGGTGGCTCTGATGAAGCCCGGTTCCGTGATCATCGATCTTGCGGCCGAACGCGGCGGCAACTGCGATTTGACCGTCGCCGACCAGAAGATCGTCTCCGACAATGGCGTCACCGTGGTCGGCTATACCGATTTCCCGAGCCGCATGGCCGCGCAGTCGTCGACGCTCTATTCGACCAACATACGCCACATGATGACGGACCTGACGCCGGCCAAGGACGGCGAGATCGTCCACAACATGGAAGACGACGTCATCCGCGGCGCAACCGTCGCCTTCGAGGGCGCCATCACCTATCCCCCGCCGCCGCCGAAGATCCAGGCGATCGCCGCTCAGAAGCCGAAGGAAAAGGCCAAGGAGCCGACGCCTGACGAGAAGCGCGCGCGCGAGGCAGCCGCCTTCAAGGCGCAGACCAAGAGCCAGGGCTTCCTGCTTTTGATCGGCACCGCGCTGCTGCTGTTGGTCGGCGCCTATGCCCCGGCAAGCTTCATGAACCATTTCGTGGTCTTCATGCTCGCCTGCTTCATCGGTTTCCAGGTGATCTGGAACGTCTCGCATTCGCTGCATACGCCGCTGATGGCGGTGACCAACGCTATCTCGGGCATCGTCATTCTCGGCGCGCTGCTGCAGATCGGCTCCGGCAACTGGCTGGTCGTCATCCTCGCTGCTCTGTCGGTTCTGGTCGCGACGATCAACATCGTCGGCGGCTTTCTTGTCACGCGGCGCATGCTCGCCATGTTCCAGAAGTCCTGATCGGGCCAGGGATATCAAGGGATTTTCAATATGACGATTGGTATCGTTTCGGCCGCCTATATCTCCGCGGCTGTGCTTTTCATCCTCTCGCTGGGCGGCCTGTCCGGTCAGGAAAGCGCCAAGCGCGCCGCCTGGTACGGCATCGTCGGCATGGCACTCGCCATTGTCGCGACCATCTTCGGCCCCGGTGTCGGTAACTGGATCATCATTATTCCGATGATCCTGGCCGGCTCCATCGCCGGCTACTACGTCGCAAACCGCGTGCAGATGACGGAGATGCCGCAGCTTGTGGCCGCGCTCCACTCCTTCGTCGGCCTCGCCGCCGTCTTCATCGGCTACAACGCCCATATTGAGGCATGGCGCATTGCCGGCATGGACGAGGCGACGCGCGCAGCCCTTGACGGCTTCGCCGGCATTCTCGCCCACAAGACGCCGGTCGAGCTTGCGATCATGAAGGTCGAGGTGTTCCTCGGCGTCTTCATCGGCGCCATCACATTCACCGGCTCGATCGTCGCTTTCGGCAAGCTCGCCGGCAAGATCGACGGCAAGGCGAAGAAGCTGCCCGGCGGGCATTTCCTGAATGCCGCGGCTGCTATCCTGTCGCTGATCCTGCTCCTCATGTATGTGAACGGCGCCGGCGTCTGGACGCTGATCCTGATGACCTTGCTTGCCTTCTTCATCGGCTACCACCTGATCATGGGCATCGGCGGCGCCGACATGCCGGTCGTGGTCTCGATGCTGAACAGCTATTCCGGCTGGGCGGCCGCCGCCATCGGCTTCACGCTCGGCAACGACCTCCTGATCGTCACCGGCGCGCTGGTCGGCTCCTCGGGCGCGATCTTATCCTACATCATGTGCAAGGCGATGAACCGCTCCTTCGTCTCGGTCATCCTCGGCGGCTTCGGCGGCACCACGGGTCCCGCCATGGAAATCGAAGGCGAGCAGATCGCCATCGATGCCGAGGGCGTCGCATCCGCGCTCAACGATGCCGATAGCGTCGTCATCGTGCCGGGCTACGGCATGGCGGTGGCGCAGGCGCAGCAGGCCGTCTCCGAACTCACGCGCAAGCTCAGAGCAGCCGGCAAGACTGTGCGCTTCGCGATCCATCCGGTCGCCGGCCGTCTGCCCGGCCACATGAACGTGCTGCTTGCCGAAGCCAAGGTGCCCTACGACATCGTCCTCGAAATGGACGAGATCAACGACGACTTCCCCGAGACCGACGTCGTCATCGTCATCGGCTCCAATGACATCGTCAATCCGGCCGCCCAGGAAGATCCGAACTCGCCGATCGCAGGCATGCCGGTTCTCGAAGTCTGGAAAGCTAAGCAGGTGTTCGTCTCCAAGCGTGGACAGGGCACCGGCTACTCCGGCATCGAGAACCCGCTCTTCTACAAGGAGAACACGCGGATGTTCTATGGCGACGCCAAGAAGAGCATTGACGGCCTGCTCGCAAAGGTCGCCTGACAAGACAGGAACTGGGAGGCGGCGTGGTTCAGACCAACGCCGCCCGCCCGGGAATTTGAGGCGTTCCGCCGAGCCAATATGCAATAAACGTGAGAAGGGGACCGAAACGGTCCCCTTCTCTTTTGCCTCGTATCGCTATCAGGCTTTGCCTGGGCGATTGATCGTCAGGAAGTGCCGGACGACAGGCTTTTCCGGGCCTGAGTGGTAGGCAAGAACCTTGCCCTGCAGATCGGCGTCGGCGTTCGACACCCGCTTGTGCTGCCGAAGATGCTCCGCCCAGGATTCCACCATGAACCACTCGACGATCTTCTCAGGGTCAGCGGAGTCTTCCGTCACGCCCCAGCCATAGGCGCCATCGCGGCGGCGTTCCTGCGACATGTCGTTCAAGGCACGAAGGAAGGCCGAACGGTTGTGCTTTTCGACGTTGTACTCGATCAGGATCAGGACTGGTCCACGATCGTGGGCGACGGGCTCGGCGACAAGCGGCTCCGGCCAGTGGCTCGAGGGAACCAGATCGGCATCGCCGGCAGGCAGCTTTACACGATGCATGATGAGACCTGCAACAAGAAGGCCGACAGCACCGATAATGAGCGTTGCCTGAATTCCGACGGCCGTACCGACTGCACCCCAGCCAAGGCTGCCGGCCGTCATCGCGCCGTTGAACACCGTGAGGTAGACGGCAAGACCACGACCACGCACCCAGTTCGGAAGGACGGCCTGGGCCGCACCATTGAGCGTCGTCAGAGCGGTGATCCATGCGCCACCGAGGAAGAGCAGAGCGACGATGGCAACGGCCTTCGGCGGAGCAAGCGACAGGATAGCCATCACGATAGCGGTGATGATGGCGGCACCGAGCATGAGGCCATCGGCGTTCAGACGTTCACGCAGCTTCGGCATGACGAGCGCTCCGCCGATCGCACCAGCGCCAACCGCGCCGAGCAGGATACCGTAGAAGCTTGCATCACCGCCGAGAAGCTGGCGGGCGACGAGCGGCAGCAGGGCCCAGACGGCACTGGCGAAGGCGAAGAAGATCGCGGCGCGCAGCAGGACGACATGCAGCGGGCGGCTGGCACGGGTGTAGCGAAGGCCGGCCCGGAAGGCGCCGAGGAAATTCTCCTGCAGGGCATCATTGGCGTTCTTGGCGCGCGGCCACCAGACCAGCGCGGCAATGACAATGATATAGCTCGCAACGTCGGCGCCATAGGTGAGACCCGCGCCGAACGCCGCAAGCAGAAGGCCGCCTGCCGCCGGGCCGATCGAACGGGCGATGTTGATGCCGAGCGAATTCAGCGCCACCGCGCTTTTGACGTCCTCGCGCTTGACGAGTTCAGGCACGATCGCCTGCCAGGTCGGCCCCATCAGTGCAGCACCGATGCCGCCGAGGAAGGTAAGACCGATGAGAGCGCTGACCGAAAGCATGCCGGTCTGGGCAAGAACCATGAGGCTGATGCTGACGGAGGCGAGCAGCAGCTGCACTGCGATGAGGAACTTGCGGCGGTCGAGAATATCGGTCAGTACGCCCGCCGGAATGGCGAGAAGAAAGATCGGCAGCGTGCCCGCCGCCTGAACCATGGCGACCGCGGCCGGCGAGGCCGAGAGATCGGTCATCAGCCAGGAGCTCGCGACATCGCGCATGAAGCTGCCGGTATTGCCGAGAACGGTGGCTGCCCAGAGGACGGCGAAGACGGGTTGGGCGAGCGGAGCGAAGCTGCCCCCGGAGGATTTTGCGGTGCTCATTGTTCAGCTCCCTTGGTGATATCGAAAATGGTGACGAGGACGAAGGCGCCCGCGAGGCCGAGATGTTCGAAGAAGGCGTTGGTCGCCATCATCCGCTCCAAGCCGGCGGGCAGTTCCCAGAAACGAAGCGCGATGAAGGTCGCGAAAACAGTGAAACCGGCGAGCGCGAGAGCGCCCATCCAGCGCAGCTTGCCCGACACGACCATGGCCGATGCGGTCAGTTCGAATGCGATGACAACGACGGCGAAGACGGACGCCGGGTGAAGACCGAAATGCTCCATCTCGGCGATCGCGCCGCCGAAATCGAAAATCTTGGTGAGCGGGCCCTGGATATAGGCGGCGCAAAGCGCAAGCAGAGCGGCGGTTCGCACGGCAGGCGCCGAAACGACATCGGCCAGAAGCCTGCGCGGTATTGAAGGAGAGTGGCTGGTCATCGTTGCTCCTGCGATCTTGGCCGGTCGGTTCGAGCGGCGTTGTGTTCGTCTGATGGAGCCATATTGGCGGGAACCATTGCCGCCAACAATTGCATCAATAGTTTCGATTTAATTGCGCTATATGCAATTATTCGTGGGAGCCTTCCACTCCTGCAAAATAAGCCTGGGCAGCGGTCTCCCGCTGCCCAGGCCGATACGTCGTTCGATTATCGCGTCAGCCTCAAACTGCCCAGCAGGAGCAGCCGAGTGCGCCGAAGAAGCCCTTGAGATCAGCGATCGGCAGCTTGGAGGTCCAGGCACCGGCATGGTCGTGGCCGTGGACGCCGCAGTCGCTGGCGCAGCCGCAGGTGGAGATGGCCGTGCGGCGCAGCGAGCGGGCGCCAGCGCCATCGGGCTCGCCCCAGGCGGCGTAGCCGCCGAACTTGCGCACCGGAGACCAGTCCGGCATGGCAGGCGGGATGTTGCTTTCGTCGTATTTGGCGAAGTCACCCGAGCCATAGACGATCTTGCCGCCAACCATCGTCAGATCGGAGGTGAGGAACGAGATCTCGTCCTCGGCGCAGGCGAAGAAGTCCTTGCTCGGCACGACAAGATCGGCGAACTGACCCTTCTCGATGCGGCCCTTCTTTCCCTCTTCGTTGGAGAACCAGGTGACCTTTTCCGTCCACATCCGAAGCGCCGTCTCGCGGTCGAGGCAATTGGCACGCGGATAAAGCTGCATGCCGCCGACCGTTTTGCCCGTCACCATCCAGGAGAGCGACACCCATGGATTATAGGAGGCGACGCGGGTGGCGTCGGTGCCGGCCGAGACGTTGACGCCCTTATCGAGCATGCGCTTGATCGGCGGCGTGGCTTCAGCGACGCCGTGGCCATAGCGCTCGACGAAATATTCGCCCTGATAGGCCATGCGGTGCTGCGTGGCGATGCCGCCGCCGAGTGCCGCGATGCGGTCGATCGAACGCTCGGAGATGGTCTCGGCGTGGTCGAAGAACCAGTTGAGGCCCTCCAGCGGAATGTCCTTGTTGACCTTCTCGAAGACATCGAGCGAACGCGAGATGGTTTCGTCATAGGTGGCGTGCATGCGCCACGGCCACCGGTTTTCGGCCAGAACCCGAACGACTTCCTCGAGCTCGCCTTCCATCTCCGGCGCCATTTCCGGGCGCGGTTGGCGGAAGTCCTCGAAGTCGGCGGCGGAGAAGACCAGCATCTCGCCGGCGCCGTTGTGGCGGAAGTAGTCGTTGCCCTGCTTGTATTTGACCGAGGACGTCCAGTTGAGGAAATCCTCTTTCTCGGCCTTCGGCTTCTGCGTGAAGAGGTTATAGGCAAGTCGAACGGTCAGCTGGTTTTCGTCGGAGAGCTTCTGAATGACCTCGTAATCATCGGGATAGTTCTGGTTGCCGCCGCCGGCATCGATCACGCCGGTTACACCGAGACGATTGAGCTCGCGCATGAAGTGGCGGGTGGAATTGACCTGGTAGTCGAAGGGCAGCTTCGGGCCTTTCGCCAGCGTCGAGTAGAGAATACCGGCGTTCGGCTTGGCAAGCAGCATGCCGGTCGGGTTGCCGTTCGCGTCGCGGGTGATCTCGCCGCCGGGCGGGTTGGGCGTGTCGCGGGTGTAACCGACCGCTCTCAGAGCAGCGCCGTTCAGAAGCGCGCGGTCATAGAGATGGAGAAGGAAGACGGGAGTATCCGGCGCGACCGCATTGATCTCCTCGATCGTCGGCAGGCGCTTTTCGGCGAACTGGTGTTCGGTGAAGCCGCCGACGACGCGGACCCATTGCGGGGCCGGCGTGATCGCCACCTGGCGCTTCAGCATGTCCATGGCATCCGCCAGCGAACGAACGCCGTCCCAGCGCAGTTCCATATTGTAGTTCAGGCCACCGCGCACGACGTGGGTGTGGTTGTCGATCAGGCCGGGTAGGACGCGCTTGCCCTTGAGGTCGACGATCTTGGTGTCCGGACCGGCGAGCGCGATGATCTCGGCATCGGTGCCGACTTCGAGAAAGGCACCGTCCTTGATGGCGACGGCGCTGGCGGTTGGGTTGGTGCGATCGAGCGTGGTGATCAAACCGTGGTGGAGGATGAGGTCGGCGAACATGGGAAATGCTCCTGGCTTCATTATTAAGATTGATTTCAACGCTTTGCGCCGGGATTGGCTGGGCTGGGCCCCACCGCAAGCGAATCTCCTCTTGGCGCCTCAGCTATCAGACTTGTGCTGATCTTGGCGAGACACGACGACGTCATTGCGGCTCTCGCCCTTTGGCATATGGCCGAACATGTGCGGCTTGATCTGGTTGATCCACGACACCGCCGCCGGCTCCTTGGCGATCAGCGTCTTGGCAAAGGGAATGAGCTGTTCGCCAACCAGAATGCCGAGCAGGCCGACAAGGGCCACGATCGGTGGCGCGGGAGAGCGAACATTGAGCAGGCTGTAGACGATACCGACCAGAAGACCGGCGCCGATGGAAAGAAGGTAGAGTTTCATGGGGGCATCCTCGACTGTGAATGAAAGCCGCTTCCGCATCTGGACATTCGATCCTGCGGAAGCGGCGATGACGGGTGATTACTTGGCCGGGTTAGGGCCGATGCGCTTGCCGTGGCTGACGCGCTCTTCGCCGCCGTGGACATGCGTGACCGCATAGTCGATGCCCATGCCGTAGGCGCCGGAATGTTCCTTCACCAGCGAGGTGACGGCGTTGTAGGTTTCCTTGCGGGCCCAGTCGCGCTGCCATTCGAGCATGACCTGCTGCCAGGTAACGGGGATGACGCCGGCCTGTACCATGCGGTCCATCGCATATTTGTGGGCGTCGACCGAGGTGCCGCCGGATGCGTCGGCGACCATGTAGATTTCGTAGTCGGGAACATCATGAAGGGCGGAGAGCGCGAAGGTGGTGTTGCACACTTCCGTCCAGAGGCCGGAGACGACGATCTTCTTGCGGCCGCCGGCGGCGTTCTTGGCAAGGGCGTCACGAACGTTCTGGTCGTCCCAGGAGTTCATCGAGGTGCGCTCCAGAATGTCGTTCTCGGGGAAGACGCCGAGCAGTTCCGGGAAGGTATTGCCGGAGAAGCTTTCCGTCTCGACCGTGGTGATCGTGGTCGGGATGTTGAAGATCTTGGCCGCCTTGGCGAGACCGACGACATTGTTCTTCAGCGTCTGGCGATCGATCGACTGGACACCGAAAGCCATCTGCGGCTGCTGGTCGATGAAGATGAGCTGGCTGTTTGCAGGGGTCAGAACTTCGAGCTTGGACATTTGATTTCTCCGTTTAGGTTTTGATTGCCGATCTGGCGCTTAAGGATTGGGGATGCCTCCGGCGGTCGGCTGCCTGCCTCAGGCAGCCGTTCGAAGGCGGAAATTGTTGGTGTTAGAGGTGCACGGCAGTTTGCCGTGCGGGGTTATGCTGCGAGCGGAACGAGGTTCTCTTCGATCTGGCCGCGGTAGGCTTCATACCGGGTCGGCAGCTTCAAGGCTTCGCCGAGGTGCGCGGTATCTTCGTCACGGTCGAAACCAGGCTCGTTGGTTGCGATTTCGAACAGGATCCCGCCCGGCGTTCTGAAGTAGATCGCCCAGAAGTAATCGCGGTCGATAACCGGCGTCACCTGATAGCCCGTGTCCATCAAGGCCTTGCGCACTTCGAGCTGCTTCTCACGGTTCTCGACGGCAAAGGCGATGTGGTGGACAGAGCCGGCGCCCTGGCGGGCAAAAGGCGTTTTCGGCAGCGACGCGATGTCGATGGTGTCGGCACCATTGCCACCGGGAATGATGAACCGCGTGACATCACCTTCGACCTCGGCGCGCTCATAGCCCATGAACTGCAGCAATTCCGATGTGGCGGCGGTGTCGTGCAGGTCGAAGCGCGCACCGGAGAAGCCGCGGATCGCATTGTCTTCCGAGATGCCGTCGGCAAGCCATGGGGCGCGGACGTCTTCGGCGGTTTCGATCAGCGCCAGTCCGTCGCCATCAGGGCCGGCGAAGCGCAGGTGATTGGCGCCGAAGACCGTGTCGGTCTTCAGACCGACGACACCCTGGGCCGTCAGGCGATCTTTCCAGAAAGCCAGCGATCCCTTCGGGATGGAGAACTGCGTCTCGCTGACTTCACCGACACCGGGGCGGCCGGTCATCATGTGCGGGAAAGGAAAGTAGGTCATGACCGTGCCGGGCGTGCCGTTTTCATCGCCATAGTAGAGGTGGTAGACGCTCGGGTCGTCGAAGTTGACGGTCTTCTTGACGCGGCGCAGGCCGAGTGCGTTTGTGAAGAACCGGTTATTCTGCTGGGCATCCGACGCCATCGAAGTGACGTGGTGCAGTCCCTTGATATCCTTGATCATGGCCGTTGCCTTTCTCTGTGGGCGTTGCCGTTTCGATGACCAGAGATGTAACCGGGTTGATTGCATTGCGGAATTGCAATATTCCTGTCGAATGAATTGCGATTTTTGAAATAATTGAGATGAACGACTATAAAGCCCTGAAAACCTTCCTGCTCGCCGCCGAAAAGCGCAACTTCGCCCAGGTCGCTCGCGAGCTCGACATGACACCCGCCGCCGTCACCCGCGCGATCGCGGCACTCGAGGACGATCTCGGTGTCCAGCTCTTCGTGCGCACCACGCGCCAGGTATCGCTGACCACTGACGGCGCCGTCTTCGCGGCGCAGATCCAGCCGGCGGTCGAAGCGCTTGAGAACGCGCGCAAGGACGTCAAGAACGCCCACAAATCCGACCAGGGGCGGCTGCGGATCAGCGCGCCGACCTGGCTCGGAAAGACGATCCTCACGCCGATTCTCTCAGGCTTCCGCGAGCGCTATCCGAAGATGAGCTTCGAGGTTTCGCTGTCGGACGGCTTGGTCAACATCATCGACGACGACTACGATCTCGCGATCCGCATTTCATCCGCGCCTTCGGACAAGTTCACCATCTGGCGCAAGATCAGGGCGGTCCCGAGGATCCTGGTGGCGGCGCCGGGCAGCCGCTTCACGGAGATGCAGCATCCGAACGAACTGACGCCCGACGATTGCCTCGCCTATAGCGGCGAGAGCCGGCGGGAGACGTGGGCGCTGTCGGACGGCGGATCGAGCATATCAATCTCGGCCGGACGCGCGTTCAGCGCCAACAATGGCGAAGTGCTCGCCGATATGGCGGCCGATGGCGTCGGTGTCGCAATGCTGCCGGGCTTTCACATCGCTGAGCATATCCGCACCGGCCGGCTGGTTCACGTGCTGCCGGGCTGGGCGCCGCCGGAGCTTTGGCTGACGCTCTACTACCCGCCCTATCAGACGCTTCCGCCGCGTATCGCCACATTCTCGAAGTTTTTCGAAGAGCAGTTGCCGGCCCATATGGTCATGCTCGATTGACCGTATGGCAATCGAGTTGTGATCTATCGCCGAAAGTCGGTTGAAAGCCGCCCAGTTGCGGCTATCTTCGCGCAATCGAAAAACGATTTTCACGCATGCTGCTCCAGACGATACCGGATGTCTTCGCGATCACCCACCTTCGGCGGCGGCATGCGCCAAGTGACTGGAGCCAAGCATGACCTTCGACGCCCCTTCCCTTTCCGCCCTCGCCGATGAAGCAAAGGATTGGCGCCGGACGATCCACCAGCATCCCGAGCTGCTGTTCGACCTGCCGAAGACGGCGGCGCTGGTGACGGAAAAGCTCACAGAATTCGGCTGCGACGAGATCGTGACCGGCCTTGCCAAGACAGGCGTGGTCGCCGTCATCAACGGCAACAAGGGGCCGGGCCGCACGATCGCGCTGCGCTCCGATATGGACGCGCTGCCGATGTCCGAGCAGACCAACCTGCCTTATGCCTCGAAGGTGGAGAACATGATGCATGCCTGCGGCCATGACGGGCACACCGCCATGCTGCTCGCGACCGCCAAGCAACTCGCGGAAAATCGCGATTTCGCCGGCAAGGTCGTGCTGATCTTCCAGCCGGCGGAAGAAGGCGGCGCCGGCGCGCGGGTGATGATCGAGGAAGGCGTGCTCGAGCGCTTCGGCATCGAGGAGGTCTATGGAATGCACAACCAGCCGGGCCTCGATATCGGCTCCTTCGCGATCCGCAGCGGCCCGATGATGGCCGGCGGCGACCGCTTCGTGATCACGATCAACGGCAAGGGCGGCCATGCCGCCTACCCGCACCTGTCGCACGACCCGGTGCTCGCAGGAGCCCAGATGATCGTGGCGCTGCAGGCGATCGCATCGCGCTTCACCAATCCGTTCGATCCCGTCGTTCTTTCGGTGACCTATCTCGAGGGCGGCAATGCCGGCGCGCTGAACGTCATCCCGGCCGCGATCCGCATCGGCGGAACCATCCGCACCATGAACGCCGACACCCGCAAGATGGTGGAAGGACGGTTCCGCGAGGTCGTCTCCAGCACCGCGAAGTCCTTCGGCTCCGAGGCCGTGATCGACTGGCGCCCGGGCTATCCTGTCACGGTCAACGATCCGGCAAAGGCGAAGCTTGCGGCGAAGGCCGCCGCGGCAGTAGCCGGCGCGGAGAACGTCGATACCGACTGGCCGGCGACGATGGGCTCGGAAGACTTTTCCTACATGCTGGAAAAGCGCCCCGGCGCGCTCATCTGGCTCGGCAACGGCGACAGCGCCGATCTCCACAACCCCGCCTATGATTTCAACGACGGCGCCATCGTCCACGGTGTCCGCTACTGGCTGTCGCTGGTCGATCAGCGCCTGAACGGCGCGGCGGGAGAATGAGATGAGCGACAACACTGTCCGTCTGAGCTATGCCGATCTCGTCTCCCTGCTCGAGCAGATTTTCGTCAAGAACGGCGTGTCCGAGCACAATGCCAAGATCCTTGCGGAAAATTGCGCAGGCTGCGAGCGTGACGGCTCACTTAGCCACGGCGTCTTTCGCATGCCGGGCTACGTCTCGTCGCTGAACAGCGGCTGGGTCGATGGCAAGGCAGTCGCCGAGATCGAGGATGTCGGGCCGGCCTTTGTGCGCGTCGATGCCAAGGGCGGCTTCACGCAGCCGGCGTTCTTCGCGGCCAAACCGCTGTTGATCGAGAAGGTCAAGACAAACGGCGTCGCGGTTCTCGCCATCCGGCGCTCGCATCATTTCAGCGCGCTATGGCCTGATGTCGAGCCGTTCGCCGAAGAGGGCTTCGTGGCCCTCAGCGTCGTCAACAGCATGGCCTGCGTTGTGCCGCATGGTGGCAAGAAGGCGGTGTTCGGCACCAACCCCGTTGCCTTCGCCTCGCCGCGCGCCGGTGCTGCTCCCTTCGTGTTCGATCAAGCCTCGTCGGCCATCGCCCATGGCGATGTGCAGATCGCCGCGCGCGCCGGCCATGAGCTGAAACCCGGCATGGGGGTCGACCGCGACGGCCAGCCAACCAACGACCCGAAAGAAATCCTGGATGGCGGCGCGCTGCTTCCCTTCGGCGGACACAAGGGCAATTCGATCGCACTGATGGTCGAGATCCTCAGCGCCGCGCTCACCGGTGGCTATTTCTCCGGCGAGTTCGACTGGAGCGGCCACAAGGGCGCGCAGACACCCTATACGGGCCAGTTCTTCGTCGTCATCGATCCCGCGCGCGGCGGCAATGACGTGTTTGCCGAACGCGTTGCCGGCATCTGCGACCTCGTGCTGGAGGCCGGACAGGACCGGCTGCCCGGCGACCGCAGACATGTGACACGCGCTAAGGCGGAGCGGGACGGCATCCCCTTGTCCTTGGAAACCTACGGAAAGCTCAAAGCGCTCGCCGAAGGGTGAAGTGCCATAACCGACCCGGGCGGATGCCACCTATGCCGAAAGCCCCCGACATCGCCAAACGATCTCGGGGGCTTTCAATTTCAGAGGGCGCCTTCAGATGGCTGCCGCGGACAGGCTCAGCGCCCACTCTCCTCGCCTGCCTTGGCGAGACGAAGTGTCGGGCCTGAGGATGTGAGGCGAGCGACCAGTTCGTTCCTGGCAACGAACCAGAAGCCGCCGGCGATTGCCATGTTCTTCAGAAAATTGACCGACTGCCCTGCCTGCTGCGCAGGTGCTGCCGCCCAGAACTGATGAAACATCAGCGCCGTCAGCACGGTATAGCCGGCAAGAAGGGTGCTGACGATCAGCAGATTGTAACCCGCTATGAAGACGATCGGCGCACCGAGCTCGAACGCGGTCACCAGATAGGCCATCAGCATCGGCATCGGAAAGCCGAAATCGGTCAGGCGTACCGCGACCGCCGCGGGGTCCATCAGCTTGCCGACACCGCTGTAAAGGAAGAGAATTGATATCAGGATGCGAGCTGCCATGTCCATTCGACGAAGCGCTGCGGTGTTCATGATGACGTTCCTTTTTGAATTCTGGACGCGGATTGACGCGTTTACTGGTTCGATCTGCCGGTGATGGTCCGATTGCGTTCTAAGACCCGCGTCACAGCTTTCGTGTGGCGGCGGATGCCTCTTTCGTATCCCGACCTAGCGCATCATGAGATATATGTTTGCAACAGATATTGTTATTAACAAACGAGTGATAGGCGTTGTCGAGTGGCCGCGTTCGATACCACCGGCTCGGCAGAGGTCTAAAAAATATGTTATTTATTTCAATTTCTTACAGCACGTCGCGATGACTGAACCAGGCAGATCGCGCCAACAGGCCATGCCCCTTCGCGCCGATCACATTTCCGTTTAGTGCATCGGCCCTCGGCACCGTCTATTTTCGCCCGCGAGCGCGCGGGGGCGGCGATCTCTCTCGTCTTCGTCTTTCGCGCCGCAAGCAATGGAGCCTTCATGAAGCCCTCGTTTAGACTGCCCGATACGATCCCCGATACGATCAAGGCCACGCGCACGGCAACGCCGCGGATCGCCGCCATGTGCGCCGTTCTCGTCGGCGCGTCCGCCTGCGTTTCTTCCACGAACGAGCCGGCGTCACGCGGACTGACGTCGCTGCAGGGACAGCCGCTCGCGAAGGCGACATCCCTGCTCGGCGAGCCCACCGGCGAGAACCGGATTGGCGGCCGTCACACCGTCTACTGGCAGAAGAGCTACGCCGAACACTATGCGGCCCCGAGCGTCATCCGCACCGTGTCCGGCAAGGACGAGCAGCGCGCCGCCGAGGAAACCGAAAGCCTGAAGCTGAAGACGCGCAACCACACATGCACCGTCAAGCTTTCACTGGACAAGAACCAGATGATCAGCAACGCCGTCATGGATGGCGACCAGGCGGCCTGCGAAAGCCTGATGAAGCTCAGTTCCTGACGGCCTTGATCGCGTCAGTGGCAAGATCGACCGGCATCTTTGCTATTCGCCATTTTGATGTATTTTCTGCGGCATACGCCAGGCAACATCCGTTGCGAACGATAAGTGGCCCCGACATTGACTGATGAGATTGAAAGCGTCGGCAGCTTCTGCATGCCGGAGATGATCGCCGCCGAAACAGGCAAGGTCCTCGCGGAGCAGGAAGCCTATCTCTTTCTGATCAGGGCGGCGGAAATCCTGAGCGCGCCTGTCGCCGATCTCTTCGCCGCCAACGGCATATCCGGCAAGCAGTACAATGCGCTGCGCGCGATACGGCGCGCCGGCGCGAACGGCGCAACGGTGAACGAGATCCGCCACCAGATGACAGACCCGCGCGCCGATGTCACCCGCCTGATCGACCGCCTCGTGCGCGACCGCCTTGTCAAGCGCCGGAGCGACAAGAGCGACCGCCGCATCGTCCGCGTGATCCTGTCGGATACCGGCAAGCAGCTGCTCGCGAATATCGACGAACCGCTGCTCGACGTCCACCGGGCGCAATTTCGCCAGTTCGATACCACAGCGCTCGAGCAGCTGAAGGGCTTGCTGAAGAAGATCCATGTAGCAGCAGCCCCCGGGCAGTCATCCGATCAGTGATAGAACGCCCACTTGGTGGCCCTTTAGGCCATCCTCGCCTGGCTCTTGACTGCCCCCTTTGCCGTCTGCAAGCGCTGGGCGACGGCATATTGGATCGCCAGCCCCCCAATCAGCGTTGCGATATCGACCGCGGGCGAAAACACATAGGCGTCCCTTAGGACCTGCAGCGAAATGCAGACCAGCGAACCCCAGGCAAACACCGCAAGGCCCTGCTTTCCAAGCAACGACACGACATCAAGCTTGGCGCTGCCCGCGATGGTGCGGAACACGGCAATCTGCGAAATCACGTAGGCCAGCGCGAGAATATGCATCAGTCGCGGTAGCGGCAGGATGCCCTTTTCGAAGCCAACCAGAAGCGCCGGATGATCACCCCAGGCCGTCAGATCATAGTGCTGGCCCTGGATCACGAACATCGCAAAGCCGAGATAGGCGATCGCAACGGCCATCAGGGCTGGGCTGTAGCCCACAAAGGTCTCGCCTCTCTTGGCGGAAATGCCGGCGCACAAGCCGATGCAGTAGATCAGCTGCCAGGAGAACGGATTGAGGAACCAGGTGCCTTCGGTCGGGAAATTCGGGAGATTGATGTTGTTCCATCCGGCGACCGCCCAGATCGATACCGACACCGCGAGCAGCAGAACGCGGCTTCGTGAGGCCAAAGCGAGGAAGACAGGCGGTGCCGCGAGCAGTAGCATGTAAAGCGGCAGAATGTTGAAATAGCCCAACTGATGCGTCATCCCGAGAACGCCGAGCGCCGTCGTCCACGGCGCTTCCAGGTAGGAAACCATGTTGACGCGTTCCGAAAGCGCAGTTGTGCCGAGGAAGTTATGACCCGCCATCAGGACGATGACAGCAAGCACCGTGGTCAGCAAATGAACGCTGTAAAGCCGGCCTGCGCGACGCAGGATACGAGCAACCGCATGAATGCGGTCGCGGGCATAGGCATTTGAATAGGCAAGACCGGCGGACATGCCGGACATCAGCACGAAAGCCTCGGCCGCATCCGAAAAACCGAAGTTCTTCGACGTGACGCCTTCCATCATGTTGCCGGGCACGTGGTTGATGAAGATCATCACCAGGGCCAGGCCACGGAAGAAATCAAGGCGCGGATCTCGGCCGGCCGTTGGAGCGGCAGGGTGCTGCATGGTTAACTTGTCCCGCTGATTCATTGCTGTTGTCGATGAACCCACGGTAGCAACCGCTCGATGAAGCCTACATGAACGAGCGGTTCACGTTTCCGACATCGACAGGCCGGACGCACAGCAAACAGAAGCGGCGATCAGGCCGGCCAATCCTCGATGGCGATCTCGCCCGATGGCATCAGCTTGGTGCAGGCGAAATGCGAGAGCCTGTCGTGACGGATGACGGCGGCGGTCAGGCGACCGGTCCTGTAGGCTGCGGTATCGAGCGCGATGCGATTGTCGTAAACCTCGGGGCGCAGCGAATTGGTGATCGTATGGCCGTGCACCACGATGTGATCGAAGGGATCGGCATGGTCGAGGAACCCTGCCCGTATCCACCGGAGATCGTAATCCGTCTGTTCCGCCAGCGCGACCCCGGGGCGGATGCCCGCGTGGACGAAGCAGTAGCGTCCGATTTGCCGGTAGGTCAGCGCGTTGTTCAAGAGATCGATATGACCGGGGAATGCGTCGCGAATGTCCGCCGCGATGCCCTTGAAGTCGGGTACCGGCCGGCTGGAATAGGCGCTGACGGTTGCCACGCCGCCCCAGTCCATCCAGTTGACGGCATCCTCAGGCGCAAGCTCCTCGCGCAGCAATGCGCGCAGGTAGAAGTCGTGATTGCCGAGGATCAGGGCCGAACCCGGATAAAGGTCGAGCGTCGAAGTGACGAGATCGAGTACTTGGGGACTGCGTGGCCCGCGATCAATCAGGTCTCCCAGGAAAAGCACGATAGGCTTCGTCGCACCCTTGTTCGCGACATCTGCGATGTGATGCAGCATGGTTTCGAGGAGATCGGCACGCCCATGAATGTCGGCGATGGCGTAGATCAAGGGCAGTGCATCGTCTGTCATGCTGAGTCGATTCTCCCGCGCGGAGCGCAACCGCTCCGCCTGATGACAAGCATCTACGCCATGGCTCGGCCGCTCCGCAAGGTGATGGGACGCATATAACGTCCCGCGGCCCTAGAGATAGTCGAGCCCGATATCGAGCACCGGGGCGCTGTGCGTGATCCAGCCGACCGACAGGAGGTCGACGCCAGAGGCGGCAATCTCGGCCGCGGTCGCCGGATTGATATTGCCCGACGCCTCCGTAATCGCCCGCCCCGCGACGATCTCCACAGCTTCACGCAGCTCACCCGGCGTCATATTGTCGAGAAGCACGGCGTCCACGCCGATCTCCATGACATCGCGCAGCTGTTCGAGCGTATCGACTTCCACCTCGATCTTGACCATGTGGCCGACGCCCGCCTTGGCGCGGCGGATGGCTTCGCCAACGCCGCCGGCGATCGCAACGTGGTTGTCCTTTATCAGCACCGCGTCATTGAGTGCGAAGCGGTGGTTCATGCCGCCCCCGGCCCGGACCGCGTATTTCTCCAGCGCCCTCAGCCCCGGCGTCGTTTTGCGGGTGCAGACGACCGACGCCTTGGTGGCCGATACCGCCTCGACGATCCCGGCGGTGACGGTGGCGATACCCGAGAGATGGCCGAGGAAATTGAGCGCAGTGCGCTCACCGGTCAAAAGCGCGCGCGACGGGCCTTCGATGGTCGCGATGATATCGCCGGGCTTGAGCGCAGCGCAGTCATCCAGGTGGCGGATCATCGAAACTGCGGGGTCGACGAGCTGAAAGGCGAGCTCGGCGGCATCGAGACCGGCGACGACGCCATGTTTGCGGCTGACCATGGCAAGCCGCGAGCGATGATCGGCGGGAATGACGGCCGTCGAGGTGATATCGCCGGCAAGGCCGAGGTCTTCCAGAAGCGCGTTGCGGATGGCCGGTTCGATGACGATGCGGGGAAGAGAAGCAAGCATGATGGTTTCACTCTTCAAGCGGTATGAGCAAGGGATTGCGGCGCCGACAGGTGCGCGGCTTCGAGAATGGACGTGAGGGTCATGGTGCGCCGCCGGGCATCGGCAAGCCGCAGCGGATAATCGGTGCGGGCATGGGCGCCGCGCGATTCCTCGCGCAAGGCGGCGAAGACGGCGATCGAGAGCGCAACGAGTGCTGGATCCGCCGACGGCCCGTCGCCCAATGCAAGCGGCAGCAGGCTGGCGATCACACCATCGATCGCGCCGGCATTGCGCAAGACGCCGAGGCCATGCGAGACGATGGGGCGGACCGCCGAGAGATCCGATGGGACAGGCAGGCGCTCGGCGACGCATGGTCGAGCGACCGGTGCCGGTGTCGCGAGAATATCGCGGGCCGCCCGCATGCCCATCACCGCCGCCTCCAGCAGCGAGTTGCTGGCCAGCCGGTTGGCGCCGTGCAGTCCGGTCGATGCCGCCTCGCCCACGACCCAAAGGCCCTCGACCGTGCTGCGCCCATCGAGGTCGGTCGCCACGCCGCCCATGTGATAGTGCACGGCCGGGCGCACCGGGATGGGCTCACGTGCCGGATCGAGCCCCGCCTGCCGGCAAAGCCGCGTGATCCCCGGGAAGCGGTCGGGGAATCTCTGCCCGAGCGCCTCGCGAGCATCGAGAAACACGCGACCACCTCTTCGGATCTCGGCGCTGATGGCGCGCGCGACAATATCGCGTGGCGCGAGTTCGGCACCGGGCTGATCTGCGAGGAAACGCTCGCGTTTCTCGTTGACGAGAATTGCGCCTTCGCCGCGCACCGCCTCGCTGATCAGGCCAAGCGGACGGCCGGCGGACCAGTTGGCGGCATTGAGGGCCGTCGGATGGAATTGCACGAATTCCATATCGGCCAGTTCCGCGCCGGCGCGAGCGGCAAGCACGATGCCCTGGCCGTAATTGCCCGTCGGCGTCGTGGTCGCTTCATAGAGGCCACCAACCCCGCCAGTCGCCAGAACAATCCGTGTTGCGGGGATGATGGTGGCGCCCGCTGGCGTCGCGCAGAGCAGGCCGGACAACTTCCCATCCGTCTGCAGCAACCGTCGGACCTCGACGCCCTCGACCACAGTGATCGACGGCGTCTGCCGGACCCTTTCGACGAGCGCGCGCACGATCGCCGCACCCGATCCGTCTCCGGCGACATGCACGATGCGGCGGCGCGAATGGGCGGCCTCCAGCCCGAGCAGATAGGCACCATCGGGGCCCCGGTCGAAATCCACGCCGAATGCCTCCAGCGCCGCGATCGCCCGCGGTGCATCGCCGAGGATTGCGGCTGCGGCATCGGCGTCGCATAATCCGTCGCCGGCTGCCAGCGTATCGGCAAGATGCAGCTCGACGCTGTCGTCATCGCCGAGGCTGGCCGCAATTCCGCCCTGCGCCCAGGCGCTCGATGTCTCCCCGCCAAGTCCGGCCCGCGTCAAAAGCACGACCGGCTGCGGCGCGAGCATCAGCGCGGTGATCAACCCGGCCAATCCGCTGCCGACCACCGCGACATGTCCGGCGAATTGATCGAGATGCTCGGTCATACCGCGAGCATCCTCTCGACCGCACGCCGCGCGTCGGCGGCGATCGCGGGATCGACGGTCACCTCATGGAGATTGTTTTCCAACGCCTGGCGGATATTGCCGAGCGTGATGCGCTTCATGTGCGGGCAGAGATTGCAGGGGCGAATGAAGTCCACATCCGGGTGGTCGACGGCGACGTTGTCGCTCATCGAGCATTCCGTCAGAAGCACGACGCGAGCGGGCTTCTTGTCGCCGACATAATCCGACATGACCGCCGTCGACCCGGCGAAATCGGCTTCCGCGACGACCTCCGGCGGGCATTCCGGATGCGCAAGAATGATGATGCCGGGATGCGCCTCACGCAGGTCGCGCACATCCTGCGCGTTGAAAAGCTCATGCACCTCGCAGTGGCCGTGCCAGGCGATGATCTCCACATTGGTCTCGCGCGCGACGTTCTGCGCCAGATATTCGTCCGGGATCATCAGCACCTTCGGCACGCCGAGCGATTCCACCACCTTCTTGGCGTTGCCCGAGGTGCAGCAGATGTCGGACGCGGCTTTGACGGCCGCCGATGTGTTGACATAGGTGATGACGGGAACGCCGGGATGGGCCTGGCGAAGAAGCGCGATATCCTCGGGCGTGATCGAATCCGCCAGCGAACAGCCCGCCGCCATATCCGGGATCAGCACGGTCTTTTCCGGGTTCAGGAGCTTGGCGGTCTCGGCCATGAAGTGGACGCCGGCCAGCACGATCACATCCGCCTCGACATCAATCGCCTTGCGCGCCAGCGCCAGACTGTCGCCGACGATATCCGCGACACCGTGAAAGATTTCCGGCGTCTGGTAGTTATGGGCGAGGATCACGGCATTGCGCCGGCGCTTCAATTCGAGGATTGCCTCGACATCCGCCTGGTGGGAATGCCACTCGGCTTCAGGCATGACTCGGCGAACGCGCTCATAGAGCGACGACATGGAAATCGGCGAATTCATTCTACTGCTCCCTTTATACTCGCAATGAGTATATCTCGGGCAAATAGATATTCTCGATTCGAGTTTATGTCAATTGCGGGAGAGAGGAAGTTTCGAACCCGATAGCGCGCGCTCCTCGAGCACCGCATGCCGGTAGCGGAAAAGCTTGGCCGGGCGGCCGCCGGTCTCGCTGGTCATGCCGCCGGTTTCCTCGATCAGCTCCTGCTGATCGATCAGGCGGCGGAAGTTCGGCTTGTGGAGCGTCAACCCCGCCAAAGCCTCGATCGTCCGCTGAAGCTGCAGCAGCGTGAAATTCTCCGGCATGAGTTCGAAGACGACGGGGCGGTACTTGATCTTGGCGCGCAGGCGGGCGATCCCGGTCGCCAGGATCCGGCGGTGATCGGCAAACATCGCGCGCCCGGTTGCGTGATCCGCCTTCGCGCCGGCCTCCGCCACGATCTCGGCCTCATAGAGCATCTCATAGCGCTGCAGCGCCAGATCCTCGTTCCAGGCGGCGCCATTCAGCCCGAAGGCGAAATCGACCCGGCGCTGGCGATTGTCGCGCCGCGATGGCTCGCTCGCCGCCCATTCGCGCAGGCGCTCGGCGATGGAAAGGAGAGCCTCCGGCCTACCGCTTCGATGGTCTTCCCAGGGGAAATACTCGTACCATCCATGCCAGCCCGGCTTGCCGGCGCCGGGCGCTGCCTGCTCGCGGACAAGACCGAGATAGCTGATCGAAATTGTCCTGCGCCCTTCGCCCTCGCCCTGGCTCTCGCCTTGGCCTTCGCCTTGGCCTTCGAACGAGGACCGGTCGCGGTCGGCGAAGGTATAAAGCTGCTCAAGATATCCCACCGGATGCCCCGTCTGATCCCCCACCCACTCGCGCAGCCCCGATTGCAGGCTGCGGTGGCCGAGCTCGAACGGGCCCGACGGAAGCGCATTGCCCGAACGAACCGTCATCACCCGCGGCTCCGCACCCGTGACCGCGGTCAGAACGGCGATCAGCTCGGTATGGGCATGCATGACGGTCAAAGCGTGTATCCTTGCTGGCGTGTGTGATGCGCCCCTTCTCTCACGATGAGGCGATGCGAGGCAAGTTCACGCCGGATGCAAACGATCGGGATAGGGCCGCGAAAGTCCGAACCCCGTTCTGCGTACCGCCAACACCGTGGCAATATCGGGTATTGACCGTTTTGGGCTGGACCTCCAAGAGTGTCTGCCTTGCATTGAACGAAGCTGCGAGGCGATGAAATGTCTTTGGAGACAAAGTCCAGCCGCGACGATCTGCTCGCCCGGCTGGGTGACATTTTCTATGCCAACGGCACCTATCTCGTCGGAATGGCGGAGCTGATCAAGCATCTGCAGACGACGAGGGTCACCTTCTACCGGCACTTCGCGAACAAGGAAGACATGATCGTCGCCTATCTGCAGCAGCGCGATCAGGCGGTGCGCGACCAGCTTGCGCAGGTGGTGGGAGATCGAACCGGGCCGGAGGCGGCGCTCGAAATCTTTTCCAACCTCGAGCAGAAGACCAGCGCGGAAAATTTCCGCGGCTGCGCCTTCTTCCTGGCGGCGATCGAGAATCCACAATCGGCGAAAATCCAGAGCGCGGCGCGCAGTCACAAGGACTTTCTGAAGAGCTTCTTCCTCAGCCTGATGCCGAAGCCCGACGAGGCCCTCGCCGAGCAGCTGCTCCTGCTTTACGAGGGCGCATTGGCAAGTTCCGCCTTGCGGCGCGAGGCTGGAGCAGCCACGACCGCCCGGTCGATCGCAGCCCATCTCATGTCGGACGCCTGAGCGGCTACGACCAGCAGGAAAACGCACGCAACGCTCTCCTGATCCGCAGGGCGCGCGCCGCAACCCCAAGCCTAACCACCCGGAAAATATTCCAGATTGCGAGCAGCAATTGGAACGCTGTTCCTTCGAAGAAAGCCGATTCATGCCATAAATAGCCCCGACTAGAACGATCGTTCTACATCGTAGATTGGAACGATAAGACGAATTGCGCAATGGGGCTCACATCATGTCATCAAAGACCGGCTGGACCGAAAACCGGCCGCCCGTTATCGCCTGCAACCTGGACCCCAAGCAGGCCGAAAAGCTGAGCGCTCATACAAGCCGGCCCAAGGTTCTCACCTATTGCGACACCGCTCCGGCATGGGATGTGCCGAAGGATGCGGACTTCCTTTTCACCTTCTTTCGCGGCTGGGACTCAGCCCCCCGGCGGAAGCCCGATGGCTGGCCGTTCAACCTGAAATGGGTGCAGATCGCGTCGGCCGGTATCGATGCATTTCCCGATTGGGTTTTCGAGGTACCGCTGGTCACCACCGGTCGCGGCATTTCGGCCGAGGCAATCGCGGAGTATGTGGTCGCCACTATCTTCGCCCACGAAAAGCAGATGTTCGACGGCCTGCTCGCGCGCTCCGCCGACGAATGGACGAAGCGCACGCTCGGCCTCGTCTCCGGCAAATCGGTCGGCATATACGGTTACGGCGCGATCGGTCGCCGGGCCGCGGAAAAGCTCAACGCGCTCGGCATGACCGTCTCCGCCGTCAAGCGCGAGGCATCGCAGGAAGTCGGCAACGTCAACTTCTTCTCATCGCTGAAAGAGATGGTCAGCTCGGTCGATCACCTCGTTCTGGCCGTGCCGCTGACGCAGGCCACCCGGCGCTCGGTCAACGCGGAGATCTTTGCGGCAGCCAAGCCCGGTCTGCATGTCATCAATATCTGCCGCGGCGAGGTGCTCGACGACGAGGCCCTGCTGGCAGCGCTCGACAACGGCCAGGTCTCGGCCGCCACGCTCGATGTGACCGCGCCCGAGCCGCTGCCACAAGGTCACGTCTTTTATGCTCATCCGAGAATTCGCCTGACGCCGCACATCTCCTGGTCGTCGGAAGACAATGCGGAGCGCATCGCCGCCAAGCTGCACGGCAATCTCGACCGTTATCTGGCGGGAGAGACGCTCACCGATGTCGTCGTAGCCGCACGCGGATACTGACATCGCAGGGCGGGAGGAATGAGTTTGCAACTCAACACGGCCCATGGCCAACGGCGACAACACCATCCAGAGGACACCAAATGACAAAGACCATCGACTACTTCTTCGGCGTCGGCTCGCCCTGGGCCTTCATCGGCCTCGCCCCATTCGCCGAACTCGCTGCAAAGCAGAATGCCGTGATCAAGCCCTATGTCATTCCGCTGATCGAGGACAATGGCGGCATCTATTCGCGCAACCGCCCGGAGGCGCGCCGCGCCTACTGGATGAAAGACCTGAAGCGCTGGGCGGCCCTGCGCGGCAAGGTGCTGAACTTCGAAAACCGCGGAGCCCTTTCCGACCCAACGCCCGCCGGCTTCATGCTGATCGCCGCGATCGAGAACGGCCAGGACTGGCTGAAGCTCGCGAGCGCGCTGCAGGAGGCCTTCTGGACCGGCGGCGAGGATATCGGCAACGCCGCTGTTCGGCGCGCTATCGCCGATGGCGAGGGTTTCGACGGCGCGGCATTGGACGAGCAGGGGGCGAGCGAGGCCGTGCAGGCGGTCTGGAAGGCCAATTACGAAACCGCCAAGGCAGCCGGCGTCTTCGGCCTGCCGACCTACCGCTACGAGGGCGAGCTCTACTGGGGCCAGGACAGCCTTCCCTTCCTCGAGCGTCACCTCAAGGGCGACAGGCTGGTCGCCTGACCCGATACCAAGCCGGGCTTCACAGACGTGCGGCCCGACTTGTTTGCCCTAGACTGTTCCTGCGGAGTTGATCATGTCCCCCACCCTTCCGTCGTCGCTCGGCGAAACACTGCGGCAGCTTTTCGGCGACCGTTTCTCGACGGCGCAGGCGCTTCGCGAACAGCACGGCCGGGGCGAATCCCACCACACGCCGGCGATACCGGATGCCGTGGTGTTTGCTGAGAGCACGGAAGAAGTGGCGCAGATCGTCCGGCTCTGCGCGGCGGATGGCGTGCCTGTCATCGCGTTCGGGGCCGGAACGTCACTTGAGGGTCATCTGACAGCGGTGCGCGGCGGCGTTTCGATCGATCTCTCGCGCATGGCCAATATCTCGCGGGTCAGCGCGGAGGACCTCGATTGCACGGTCGAGGCCGGCGTCACCCGCGAGCAACTGAACACGCATCTCCGCGACATGGGTCTCTTCTTCCCGATCGACCCCGGCGCCAATGCCTCGATCGGCGGCATGGCCGCGACGCGTGCGTCCGGAACCAATGCGGTGCGCTACGGCACGATGCGCGAGAACGTGCTGTCGCTCACCGTCGTGCTTCCCAATGGCCAGATCATCCGCACCGGCGGCCGGGCGCGCAAATCGTCTGCCGGCTATGACCTGACACGGCTCTTCGTCGGCTCCGAGGGCACGCTCGGCATCATCACGGAAGTGACGCTGCGGCTCTACGGCATTCCCGAAACCATCTCCGCGGCGCTCTGCTCATTCGAAACCGTCGAGCAGGCGGTCGCAGCCGCGATCGCGGTCGTGCAGCTCGGCATCCCCGTCGCCCGCATGGAGCTGATGGACCGTGGGCTGATCCAGGCGGTGAACGCCTATTCCGGCCTGTCGCTCAAGATCGAGGACACGCTGGCTTTCGAGTTTCACGGCTCGCCCGCCAGCGTCCAGGAACAGGTCGACATGGTCGCGGCGATCGTCGAGGACAATGGTGGCCGGGATTTCGAGTGGGCCAACGCGCCAGAGGATCGCAACCGCCTCTGGAAGGCGCGCCACAACGCGTTTTACGCCGTCGTGTCGCAGCGCCCGAACGCCAAAGGCTGGTCGTCCGATGTCTGCGTGCCGGTGTCGGAACTCAGCGGCTGCATCGTCAAGACCCGCGAACTGCTTGAGACCTGCAGCGTGCCCGCGGCCATTCTCGGCCATGTGGGAGACGGCAACTACCACGTCGTCTTCGCGGTCGATCCAGACAACCGGGCCGAACTCGAGGAGGTCGCGGCCATCAACAAGAAGATGGTGCGACACGCGATTTCCGTCGGCGGAACGTCGACGGGCGAACACGGCGTCGGCACGGGCAAGATCGCCTATATGCGCGAGGAACACGGCGATGCCGTCGACCTGATGGCCGTGATCAAGAGCGCCATCGATCCCCGGAACATCATGAACCCCGGCAAGATTCTTGCGAAATAAGTCCTGCATTTTTCTTCAACCGGCCGCGATGGCGAGGGCGTTTCGACATGAATGCGTTTAAACCTCACAGCTCTCACTGGGGCGCGTTTTCCGGCCGAATGGCCGATGGCCGGCTGGAGATAAAGCCTCATCCTGATGATCCGCATCCGTCGCCGTTGCTGGGCAATCTGGCAGCGATCGCCGATAGCCCTGTGCGCATCAGGCGACCGGCCGTGCGGCGGGGCTGGCTTGAGGGCAGGCCCGGCCACGCGCAAAGGCGCGGCGCCGACGACTACGTCGAAGTCAGCTGGTCAGAGGCGGCGGATCTCGTCGCGGCAGAGCTTCGCCGGGTTTACGAGAGCTTCGGCCCAACGGCCGTCTTCGGTGGTTCCTACGGTTGGGCGAGCGCCGGGCGTTTCCATCATGCGCAGAGCCAGATCCACCGCTTCCTCAACCTGCTCGGCGGCTACGTGCGTTCCGTCAACACCTACAGCTCCGGCGCGGCGATGGTCATCATCCCGCATGTGCTCGGCCCCTACGACAGTTTCGACCGCAAGAGCGTTACCTGGGATGCGATCGAGCGCAGCAGCGAGCTGGTCGTCGCCTTCGGAGGCATGGCGATCAAGAATGCCGATGTGCACGGCGGCGGCATCAGCAACCATGTCGTGCTGCCGAAGCTGAAAGGAGCAAGCGCCCGCGGCGCGCGTTTCGTGCTCGTCAGCCCCTTGGCCGATGATTTTCCGTCAGAGGTGAACGCCGAGTGGATGCCCGTCGTTCCCGGCACCGACGTGGCCTTGATGCTGGGCCTCGCCCATGTGCTTGTCAGCGAGAACCTGCGCGATCGCCAGTTTCTCGACCGCTACACCGTCGGCTACGACCGCTTTGAGGATTATCTCCTCGGCCGCGCGGACGGCACGCCG
This sequence comes from Rhizobium sp. 2MFCol3.1, assembly GCF_000377565.1. Taxonomy (GTDB): domain Bacteria; phylum Pseudomonadota; class Alphaproteobacteria; order Rhizobiales; family Rhizobiaceae; genus Rhizobium. The sequence goes on from NZ_KB898353.1 coordinate 200,620, forward strand.
AAGACCGCCGAATGGGCGGCCTCGATCTGCGGCATCGGCGCTGACGCCATCCGCGACCTCGCGCACGCCATGGCGCGATCCAGGACACTGATCACCGTCAGCCATTCGCTGCAACGCGCCGACTTCGGCGAGCAGCCGGTCTGGATGGGGATCGTGCTTGCGGCCATGCTCGGGCAAATCGGACTGGATGGCTGCGGCTATTCCTATTCGCTCGGCGCCCTCGGAAATATCGGCAAGAAGCTTCTCGCCGTGCCGCTGCCGACGCTCAACCAGTTCAAGAACCCGGTGCCCGATTTCATTCCCTGCGCGCGGATCGTCGACATGCTGCTCGGCCCGGGCGAAGCGTTTCACTATAACGGCCAGGCTCTTCGCTATCCCGATATCCGCCTTGTCTACTGGGCGGGCGGCAATCCGTTTCATCACCACCAGGATATCAACCGGCTGCGCGCGGCGTTCCGGCGGCCGGAGACGATCATCGTGCATGAATCGGCCTGGACCTCGACGGCGCGACATGCCGACATCGTGCTGCCGGCGACCACGACGCTGGAGCGCGACGACATAGGTGCTGCGGATCGCGACCAGCTGATGATCGCGATGAAGCGCCTGATCGAGCCGGTTGGCGAAGCCAGGGACGACTACGCGATTTTTGCCGAGATATCGCGGCGGCTCGGCAAGTTCGAGCTTTTCACCGAAAACCGTACGAGCCGCGAATGGCTGGCCTTTCTGTTCGAGACGACGCGCCAGGCGCTCGCCGCCGGCGGCCACGAGGCGCCGGATTTCGAGACATTCTGGCAGCGGGGCGAATTGCGTCTTCCCATAAAGCCCGACGATGGCGGCCCAGCGAACGGGTTCCGGCACGATCCAGACGCCTCCCCGCTGCAGACACCGTCGGGAAAGATCGAAATCTTCTCCGAGACGGTCGCGCGCTTCGGCTACGACGATTGCGGCGGCCATCCACAATGGTATCCCCCGGGCTCGAGAGGAGAGGCCGGGGACGAAGCCCGCTACCCCCTGCACCTAATCTGCAATCAGCCCTACCAGCGCCTGCATAGCCAGCTGGACTACGGCGCCTTCAGCCGCTCGACGAAGATCGACGGTCGCGAGCCGATCCGGATCAATCCCGCCGATGCGGCCGCGCGCGGGATTTCGGACGGCGATATCGTCAGGCTGTTCAACGGGCGCGGCAGCTGCCTCGCCGCCGCCATCCTCAGCGACGACGTGCGGCCGGGCGTGATGCAGCTTGCGACCGGCGCCTGGTTCGAGCCCGCCGATCCTGAAGCGGAAACCACCATGTGCATTCACGGAAACCCGAATATTCTGACGCGCGACATCGGCACGTCGAAGCTCGCGCAGGGCTCGACTGGACAGATCACGCGGGTGGAACTTGAGCGCTTTAACGGCCCGTTGCCGCCGGTGCGGATCTTCGAGCCGATGCGCTTCGTGGCGCGCGAAGACGATGCCGCGATCAGGGCCGCGCTCGACGATCGGACGTGAGGTCCGCTCTTGGAAAACACCCTGAAACACCAATCCATACAGCATCCAGAATCCCGGCAAATTAATCTATAAATTCCATAGAAAAAGAATAACTAGTCTTTCTCCAGCGGGATGCGCTGCTAGGCTGTCGGTCATGAACTTGAAGCCGAAACGAGGGAGCTTTTGATGACCGACACAAAGACGAGAACGCACGGTCAGCGCGCGATGTGCTCCACCATGCCGGCCCGATAACGCCGGGCTTTACGCCCGCGCCTATCGCCCATGCACCCTTACAAGTCGCGGCACTTAGCCGAGGCCTCGCGCCCGCGCGTCTCCGCGACCCGACGCATAACCAAGATATCACTCCATCATCTGGATCACCCATGACCGAACGTTCCTCCCTGCTTTCCCTTTCCCGGCGCCGCCTGCTGATCACCACATCCGTGGCCGCGGGCGCAGCGCTTGTTGCCTCGGCAACCCGTTTCGCGCAGGCCGCCGACGCGCCGCGCGAGGGTGGCGACATCACCTTTCTGATCGATTCCCTCGGCGACACCTGGATCCCGAACAACAGCGCGATCTCCAGTTTTCAGGGCCATATCTGGGGCCACGTCACCGACAAGCTGCTCTACGTCGACCAGGACGGCAAGGTCAGCCCCTGGCTGGTGGAGCGTTGGGAGCAGAATGACAAGGCAACCGAATTCACGCTTCATCTGAAGAGCGGCGTGACCTTCTCGGACGGAGCGCCGCTCGATGCGGCAGCCGTCGTCGCCAATCTCGATATCTGGTATGCAGGCCGCAAGAACGAAGGCATCAATCCGATCGGCCTCTTCCCCAAGACCTATGACCACGCCGAGGCCGTTGATGCAGGCACGGTGAAGGTCTTCTTCAAGAAGCCGACGCTCGGCTTCATACCGACGCTCGGCTATCACGGCTCGATCCTGATCTCTCCCAAGAGCATCGCGCTGCCGGCAGCTGAGCAGGCCGACCTCAGCAAGACCGCCGGCAGCGGGCCCTTTGTGGTGGAAAGCTGGAAAGAGGGCGACCACGTCACGCTGGTCAAGCGCAAGGATTACAACTGGGGACCGCAGGCCGTCGGCCACACCGGCCCCGCCTTCCTCGATTCCATCACCTACAAGCTGGTGTCGGAACCATCCCTCCGGGTCGCCTCGGTTCAATCCGGCCAGGCCGACATCGCCTACAACGCCTCTCCCCAGGAATTGAAGTCGCTGAAGGACGAGGGTTTCACCATCGCCACGCCGCGTTATCTCGGCTTCGTCAACGGCTGGGCCGTCAACACCAAGCTGGCGCCCTATGACGACGTCAAGGTTCGCCAGGCCCTGCAGGCCGGCATCAACCGCCAGGAAATCATCGACACCGTCTATACGCCGGACTGGAAGCTGGCGACGTCCTTCATCCAGAGCAACGTACCGGGCGCCACCGACCACAGCGATCTTTTGAGCTACAATCCCGAGAAGGCCGAAAAGCTGCTCGACGAGGCAGGTTGGGCGAAGGGTGCCGACGGAATTCGCAGCAAGGACGGCAAGCCGCTGGTGCTGACCATCCATTCCAATCCCTATCTCGCCACCTCCAAGTCCGTCGACGAACTGATCGCCCAACAGCTCGGCAAGATTGGCTGGAAGGTCGCCATCCGCGCCTATGACGTCGTGACTTTCGGCGAAAAGGTGAAGTTCGGCGGCGCCGCCGTCCCGACCTACGAGGTGACGCGCAGCTTCATCGACGCCGGCACGGTGGCCAGCATCCTGACGAACGCGAACAACGGCGAGAACTGGTTCGCGCTCGACGACCGCGACACCAAGCTCAACGAGCTGCGCGACAAGATCGCCGGCGCCGGTTCCATCGACGAGCGCAAGCCGCTCCTCGACGACCTGCAGCAATATGTTCTCGACCAGGGCTACTTCATCCCGCGCACGCAGATCGTCCAGCGCATCTACGTGCAGTCGCCGAAGCTGAAGGGCGAGGTCTACAACGGCGTCGCCTATGCCAGCTACTACACGGCCTCGCTCGTCGGCTGACGCGCGAGACACCTGAAACATGTGAGGCATCGGCATGAACAATGTCTACCTAACCTACGCCGCCAAACGGCTCGGCCAGGCTGCCGTCGTCATCCTGCTGGCCTATGTCTTCACCTTCGTGGTCGTCAGCATCCTGCCTGGCGACCCGATCACCAGCGTCCTGCGCAACCCGCAGAACGGCTTCAGCGAAGAAGAGATCGCCGAGATCATCGCCGCGCAGGGCCTCGACAAGCCTGTGATCGTGCAGCTTTGGAACGCGCTTTCCGGCTTCCTGACCGGCGATCTCGGCATGTCGATGCGCTCCAACAGGCCGGTCGCCACCCTGATCAGCGAGGTGCTGCCCTCGACGCTCATCCTGGCGGCGGCCGGCCTCGCGGTCGCCTTGGTGCTCGCCATGGCGGTCGCCTACGGCACCCGCTTCGTGCCCAAGCGGTTCGGACAGGGGCTGTTACGCGGCTTTCCGTCGCTCTTCCTCTCCGTACCGAATTTCGTCATCGGTCTGGTGCTGATCCACGTCTTCGGCTTCCAGCTCGGCCTCTTCCGGGTGATCAACCCCGACAGCGCCTGGGCGACCTTCTTTGCCGCTGTCGCACTTGGCATTCCCGTCTCCGCGCAGATCGCCGAAGTTCTGATCGCCAATCTCGACAAGGAAGCGGAGCAGGAATACGCCGCCGTTGCCCGCAGCCGCGGCATCGGCCAGATGCGCCTCTTCGTCCGGCATCTCCTCAAGCCCGCCTCGTTGCCCGTCGTCACCGTCGTCGCGCTGACCATAGGCGAGTTGCTTGGCGGCTCGCTGATCACCGAGACCGTGTTCGGACGCACCGGCGTCGGCAGTCTGGTACAGCGATCGGTGAGTACGCAGGACTTGCCGGTGCTGCAGGCGATCGTCTCGCTCGGCGCTGTCGTCTTCGTGCTCGTCAACCTGATCGCCGATCTCCTCTACCCGCTGCTTGATCCTCGCGTGAAACTCCTCGGGGCCACGAAGCGTCGCCCGACAACGGCCGATGACAGCGCGCTCGGCACGACAACGGCGGTGCATCCATGAGCCTCGTTTCCAATCTCTCCCTCTCGAACGCAGGCTCCGGTCGGCTCGCCGCTCTGCGCCTCTCTGCCACCGTCGTGCTGTCATTGGCGATCATCGCGATCGTTATCGGATGGTCGATCGCGCCGCAGCTGTTTACCAGCCATAGCCCTGTTGTCGGCGTGCCCGCCGACAAGCTGTTGGGCCCGAGCTTCGCGCATTGGTTCGGAACGGATCATCTCGGCCGCGATGTCTATGCCCGCGTCGTCTTCGGCACCGCCTCTTCGGTCTCCAGCGCGCTCGTCGCCGTCGTGATCGGCGTCGTGGCAGGCGGGCTGATCGGCCTGGTCGCGGGTTTCCTCGGCGGATGGGTCGATATCGTCTTCGCACGGCTGGTCGATGTGTTGCTCTCCATTCCCAAGTTTCTGCTGGCAGTCATCGTGGTGACGGCCATCGGCTTCGAGACCATCAACGCCGCCATCGCGACCGGTGTCTCGGCCGTCGCCTTCTTCGCGCGCGTCACGCGCTCGGAGGTCATCAAGACCCGGCAGTCGACCTTCGTCGAGGCCTCGTTCCTGGCGGGCGGTTCGCGCTGGTACATCCTCTTGCGCCATGTGCTTCCGAACGCCTCGCGCTCGGTGCTGCCGCTCGCCGTTCTGCAATTCGGCGAGTCTATCCTCGTCATCGCCAGCCTTGCCTTCCTCGGCTACGGCGACCCGCCGCCAGCTTCGGATTGGGGCCTGCTGATCTCGATCGGCAAGGATTATCTCAAATGGCCCTGGCTCGTTTATGCACCCGCTTTCGTCACGATCGCGACCGTCCTCTCTGTGAACAGGATCAGCCGATGGCTTCGCAAAACAGACTGAACACCGCCTTCATCGCCCACCAGGACGCCCTTGTCGCGACCAGCGCGGCACCGCTCCTGGCCGTCGAAAATCTCTCGGTGTCCTATGGACGCCAGGAGGTCGTCCATGGCGTCGATTTCGAACTTGGGCAAGGCAAGAGCCTGGCGCTCATTGGCGAATCCGGATCGGGCAAATCGACGATCGCGCGCGCCGTGTTGCGGCTGCTGCCCAGCGGCGGCGCGGCGAATGGGAAGATCGTGTTCGGCGGCAAGGACATACTCGCGCAATCCGAGCGCCAGTTCCGGCCGCTTCGCGGGCGCAAGATCGGTTTCGTGCCGCAGGACCCGGGCAACGCGCTCAATCCCGTTCGCAGCATCGGCGTGCAAGCGATGGAGGCCGCGGCGCTGACCGACGAACCCAATGCGGCAATCCGCAAGGCGCTTATCCTTGAAACCTTCGCGCAGGTCGGCCTCGACAATCCCGCCCGCGTCTACGAATCCTACCCGCACCAACTTTCCGGCGGCATGCTGCAGCGTGTGCTGATCGGCCTCGCGGTGCTGCCCCGCCCCACGCTTCTCGTCGCCGACGAGCCGACCTCGGCGCTCGACGTCACCATCCAGAAACGGATCCTCGATCTGCTGTCTCGCCTGCAGCACGAGCTCGACATCAGCCTCCTCCTCATCACCCACGACCTGGCGATCGCCGCCGAGCGCGCGGATTCGCTGGTCGTCCTGAAGAACGGTACCGTGCAGGAAGCGGGCAGGACATCGACGGTCTTCGCCGCGCCGGCATCCGACTATGCCCGCAAGCTGCATGCCGACGTCCCGGCCCTCAATCCGAACCGCTACGCCAGGCTTCGCGACCCCGGCCTCGCGCTTCTCAAGGACAGCAGCCGCGCGCCGAAAATTACCGTCGGCGGCGTGACGAAGCGGTTCACGGTCGACGGCAAGACGCTGACGGCGGTGGACGACATCTCCTTCGAGGTTCCCGCTGGAACTACGCATGCGCTGGTCGGCGAATCCGGCTCCGGCAAGACGACCACCATCCGGCTGCTTCTCGGACTGGAGGAGCCCGACAGCGGCGCGATCACCGTCGCCGGCGAAACGGTGACCGGTCAAAGCCGGACCGCGCTGCGCTCCGTGTGGCGCCACCTGCAGCTCGTCTACCAGAACCCGTTCACCTCGCTTGACCCGACCTGGAAGGTCGAGCACCTCGTTCGCGAACCGCTCGACAGGTTCAAGATCGGCACGTCTGGGGAGCGCGACCTTCGCGTTCGCGAGGCCCTGGCCGATGTCGGGCTTGGCGAACATCTGCTGGGCCGCAAGCCGGGCGCACTGTCCGGCGGCCAGCGCCAGCGTGTTGCGATCGCCAGATCTCTGGTGCTGAGGCCTGATGTCATCGTGCTCGACGAACCCACCTCCGCGCTCGACGTCAGCGTCCAGGCCGATATCGTCGAGGTGCTTTTGTCGCTGCAGGCAAAGCTTGGCCTGACCTATGTCTTCGTCTCGCACGATCTGGCTCTGGTCCGCCAGCTCGCGCACTCCGTCTCGGTCATGCGGCAGGGCCGTATTGTCGAGCATGGAACGGTCGCCGAGATCTTCGGCGCGCCGAAGGATCCCTACACCGCGTCCCTGCTGGAATCGATCCCCGCGGGGATCGCCGAAGCCGCCCCCGCGCCGCGCGGCAAGCTCCGGCAAGTCAAGCGTCAGGAGCAAATCGCATGACCATCGCCGCATCCGCCAACACTGTGCCTGTAGGCTTCCGGCCGAAGCAACGGCTGGGTTTCAACACGCGCGTGTCGTTCAGCGACGACACCGGGCCGGCGCGGGGCCTGAAGGATGGTATCGAGCTGTTCAGGCAGGCCGAGGCGCTCGGCTACCAATCGGGCTGGGCCTACCAACGGCACTTCGACCACTATCTGTCCTCGCCGCTTCCGTTCTTTGCCGCCGCCGGCCAGCACACCAGCCGCATCACGCTAGGCTCGGCGGTGATCCCGATGCGCTACCAGGACCCGATCCTGCTTGCCGAAGCGGCGAGCACCACGGATCTCCTGATCGGCGGCCGGCTGGAGCTCGCGATCTCCACCGGCGCGAACGCCGCCTTCGACGCCGTGTTCGGGACCACCGACACCGATGCGCGCACCGAAGCCAAGCGCCGCCAGGCACGGTTTCTCGCGGCGATCTCGGGCGAGGTGCTTCATACGGTGACCGAAGCAGGCCAGGGTGCCCCTGAAGGCGCCGAGCTGCGGGTGACGCCGCACAGTCCGACATTGCGGGCGCGTATCCGCCAGGGCTCGGCGAGCCTGAGCTCGGCCGTGCAGGCAGCGGAACTCGGCATCGGCCTGATCTCGGGAACCGTGCTGCACGATCTCGACGAGGGCGAGACCTTCGGCCAGTACCAGGCCCGGATCATCGAAGCCTACCGGTCGACCTGGCGCAGGCTCTGGAAGACCGAACCGCCTCCGGTCGCCGTCGCAGCCTCGATCCTTGTCGGAACCAGCGCCGAACTGCGCGAGAAATACGCCGCCTACGATCTCGAGCGGCGAACCAAGGGCATTGCCGCATCGCGCCCCAACGGCGCGCTCGCGCCGCCGACCCAACCCGCCAATCTCAGGATCTCGCCGGTGTTTCAAGGCTCGCCCGACGAGGTGATCGACGCCGTCTTCAACGACCCAGGCCTTGCGGCCGCCGATGAGCTGGTGCTGTTTCTTCCCCCCTCCTTCGGCCTTGCCGACAACATCAAGCTGTTGACCGACCTTTCCCGCACGGTCGCGCCAGCGCTTGGCTGGACGCCCAGCTTTTAGCCCAGGCAGAACACACATCACGACCACCGCCTTCACTCAAAGCCGCACGGCAGCAAAATATTCTATCTTTTCTATAGAAATAGAAATGCCTCTCTTCATTCTCAATTCGCCACTGCTTAACGTCCAAGCACTGGCCGTCACCATCAAGGAGCTCCCATGACTGCGGAATTCATCAGCGTAAGCTTTCCAAACGCGTCGAACGACCTGCACCCGCTGCCGGATGCGCCCGTCGACCCGCTCTTTCTGGAACGCTACGCACGCGCCCTTGACGACTACGGCTTCAACTACACCCTTATCCCCTACTCCTCATCGTCCTTCGATCCCTTCACGCTCGGCGCCACGGTGCTGGCGCATACCAAGAACATCAAGATCATTGTCGCGCTGAGGCCGAACACGGTCTATCCGACCGTGGCGGCGAAATCGCTCGCGACGCTCGATCAGCTGAGCGGCGGCCGCGTGGTCGTCCACTTCATTGCCGGCGGTAGCGACGATGAGCAGGCGCGTGAAGGCGACTTCCTCAATAAGGAAGAGCGCTATGAGCGGCAGGAAGAGTATATTCGCATCTTGCGCCTTGCCTGGACATCGAAGGAACCCTTCGACTTCGACGGGAAATACTATCAGTTCAAGCAGTTCCGCAGCGCCGTTCGTCCCACCAACGGTCTCATCCCGATCTCGCTCGGCGGTTCCTCGGATGCGGCCTATCGCATCGGCGGCTCGCTCTGCGACATCTTCGGGCTCTGGGGAGAGCCGCTCAAGGAAACCAAACAACAGATCGACCGGATTTACGCCGAAGCCGTGAAGGCCGGCCGCACGGATCGTCCCCGCATCTGGGTCACCTTCCGCCCGATCGTCGCCGAAACCGACGAACTCGCCTGGGAGAAGGCCCACAAGGTTCTCGATCAGCTGACCGCCAACCGCCAGAAGGGCCTGGCGCGCGCGCCGATCAACGCGACGCCGCCAGCCAATGTGGGCTCGCAGCGCCTGCTCGATATCGCTGCTCGCGGCGACGTGCATGACCGCGCGCTCTGGTATCCGACGGTGACCGCCACGAATGCAAGCGGCGCGACCACCGCGCTCGTGGGTTCGCCGCGCACCATCGCGGATTCGATCCTCGACTATATCGACCTCGGCGCCGACCTGATCTCGATCCGTGGCTATGACAATTTCAACGATGCGGTCGACTACGGGCGCTACATCCTGCCGCTGGTGCGCGAGGGCATCCGCGAGCGGGAAAACGCCAAGAAGAAGAACGCCGCATGATGCATGCGGTCCGGCTACAGCGCCGGACCGCAGCTCTTTCAGCGTCCGCCTTAAAAGCATCCTCACGAGATATCGAGGATGCTCTCCGACAGCCAGAAGGCCTCAGCATGCCCTATAACCAGATCGCCCTTGATGACACTGTACGGATCCTCGCGGAAGCCGCACCCGAAGCCGATCAGACGGGCCAGTTCCCCTGGACCGGCATTCGTGCCGTCCATGAAGCCGGACTGCTCGAAAGCACGGTTTCCAGCCGCTATGGCGGCAAAGGCGGTACGCTGAGCGATGCCGCCCATATCCTCGCGGCACTTGGCCGGGGCGATCCATCAGTTGCCTTGATCAGCGCCATGACGATCTTCAATCATCTCGGCCAGGCGACCAAGAGCCACTGGCCTGACGATCTCTATCGGCGTCTGCTGGCCGAGGCGAAGGAGCGTCCGCTGCTCCTCAATGCCGCACGCGTCGAGCCGGAACTCGGCTCGCCCGCCCGCGGCGGCCTTCCCGCCACCGTCGCCCGCCGCACGCCAAACGGCTGGGCAATCACCGGCCGCAAGCGTTTCGTGACGGGCGCGCATGGGCTAACCCATTTCCTCGTCTGGGCGCACACGGACGAGCTTTCCGCCCGCGTCGGGACATTCGTTGTTCCGAACGGTCTGCCGGGTATTCGCATCATCGAAAACTGGAAGAGCCTCGGCATGCGCGCAACGGGCTCGCATGACGTCGAATATATCGATGTCGAGGTTCCCGCGGAAAACGCGCTGGAACTGGTCGACCCGTCGGTCGCCCAGCAGGATAACCGCGCTCACGCCGCGATGAACCTCGCGCTGACCGCGATCTATCTCGGCGCCGCCGAAGCCGCGCAATCGGCCTTCATCCGCTTTGCGCATGAACGCATTCCCACCAACCTCGGCCACCCGATCGCGCGGACAGAGAGGTTCGTCACTCTCTCGGGCGAAATCGACCTTCTCGTTTCCGGCGCCCGCGAGCTCATCTTCGGCGCACTGGCATCGACGGATGGCGCTGCCGAAAGACTGATCCGGGCCCGCCTGATCGCCGGCCGCCAGCTGCCCGAGGCGGTCCAGCTCGCCGTGCGCGGCCTTGGAAACCCTGGTCTCAATGCCGATCTCGGCATCGAGCGGCATTTCCGGGACGTTCAATCGGTGCTGGTCCATGCGCCGCAGGAGGACACGTCGATCTCGATGCTGGGCCGCGCCGCCTATCAGAAATGGGACGCCGAGGAGGCCGCTCGCTTGGAGCGCTCCCCGGCCGTACCGGTGCTCAAGACGGCATAGCGAGAGGCCCTCGCGGCATCTCGATATCCTCCTGCACCTGAAACATCTGCATGTGCGGACCGGCATTCAGGCCAGTCGCACCCCTCGAATAAGCGGGAAGGCCCGTGAAAGGAACTTTGATGAGCAACGATCTTATTGTCGGCTTCTCGGGCAATATCACCCGCCCCTCGAGCACCAAGCGCTTCGTCGAAAGCGTTACGGCGTCGCTGGCTGAGCGCGCGGGTCTGGAGCATGTGGTGTTCGACATCGAGGATTTCGGCCCGGCGCTGGCGACCGCACGCTCGATTGCCGACCTCGATGCCAAGGCCCAGGCGGTGATCCGCACGATCATCGAGGCGGACGCCCTCGTCATCGGCTCACCGACCTACAAGGGAAGCTACACCGGCCTCTTCAAGCATGTGATCGACCTGCTCGATCCGGCCGACCTGCGCGGCAAGCCGATCATTCTGACGGCGACCGGCGGCGGCGACCGTCATGCGCTGATGGTCGAACACCAGCTCCGTCCGCTGTTCGCCTTCTTCGAGGCCTTTGTCGTTCCGACCGCCGTCTATGCCTCGAGCCGGGACTTCACCGATGGCGCCCCCTCGCCCGCGATCACTGGCCGCGTCGAACAGGCGCTGATCCAGGCAGCCGCCCTGGTGCGCACCCGCTCCGCACCCACGGCGATCGCCGCGGAATAGTCGACCGTTACCGCATCTGGCGATGCGTTTCTTCGAGATGTCAAGGCAGAGCCAGAGGCGGACAAGGCATGGCGGGACAACGGAAATACGTGGTCGGCATCACCGACCATATGTTCGGCACGCCTGACCTCGAGGCGAAGCTGTTGGGCGACGAGGTCGAGATCGACTACTTCGCGACCACAGATGAAACGCAGTTTTCGCCGGAGCGCCTTGCCCGTCTGGACGCGCTCATGGTCTGGGGCGCGCGGCTCGGGGCGAGCAGCATCGCCCATCTTGCGCGCTGCAAGGGCGTGGTGCGCTATGGCGTCGGCTATGAGAAGATCGATCTGCCGGCGCTTTCGGCAGCCGGCATCCCGTTTGCGAACAATCCCGACTACGGCACCGAGGAAGTGGCCGACCACGCCGTCGCGATGATGCTCTCGCTGCACCGACGGCTGTGGGAACACGATGCCCGCGCTCGCGGCTACACATCCGGCTGGCAAGTTCACAGCCTGAAGCCGCTCGCGCGCTCCAACCGTGCGACGGTCGGCGTCATCGGAGTCGGGCGGATCGGCACGGCTGTCGTCAACCGCCTCAAGCCTTTCGGCTTCCGCATCCTGGGCTACGATCTCGGCCAGCCGCGCGGCCATGAAAAGGCGATCGGCTACGAGCGCGTCGACCGGCTCGACGAACTCCTCGCCGAGGCGGATATCGTGACGCTCCACTGCCCGGTTAATGCCGAAACGCGGGGTCTTCTGGACGCCGAGACGCTGTCGCGGCTGAAGCGTGGAGCGATCCTCGTCAACACGGCGCGCGGCGAGCTGCTCGATGATCTCGACGCGCTTGAGACCGCGCTGCGAACCGGCCATCTGGCGGCAGCCGCGATCGACACACTGGCCGAGGAGCCGCCACAAAACCATTCGCTTCTGACGGCGTGGCGCAACAGGGACGATTGGCTCGCGGGGCGCCTGGTGATCACCCCCCACAACGCCTTCTACTCCGATCACGCCGCAATCAAGATGCGCCACAACGCGGCGATGACGGTGAAGATCCTGCTGGAGGAAGGTCATCTCAGAAATCGCGTGCGGGAATAATCCACTCCCGCACGGCCTGATGCCCTTCGATGGCGTTAGGCGTTTTCGCGGCGCTTGGCCGGCTCGACGCCGTAGGCGCGGCCGAAGCGATTGGCGAGGAAGTCGTCGAGCGAGATCTCTTCCTGTCGCACGAAGCCCTTCTGCGGCAGCTTGCCGTTGGCCAGCAGATCGAGCACCGCCGTGATGCCGGCGGCCGTGGTGATCTGGATCGCGCTCATGCGCTTATCCGCGACCATGCCGGCATAGACCTTGTTGGCGTAGGTTTCCTGCAGGTATCGGCCGTCCTTCCAGCCGCAGACGGTCACGAAGACGACGACGACGTCCTGCATGGTGGCGGGCAGTGCGTTTTCGAACAGATCCTTCAGCACGTCACGGCGGTTCTTCAGGTTGAGATCGTGGAGCAGCGCCTTGATAATCGCCTGATGGCCGGGGTAGCGGATCGTCCGGTAGTTCATCGTGCGAACCCGGCCCTGCAGCGTTTCCGCCAGCGTGCCGAGGCCTCCCGAGGTGTTGAAAGCCTCGTAAGTCACGCCATCGAGCGAAAACTCCTCGCGCTCTTCCATCGCCGGAACGTTGATGAGCTTGCCTTCGACGATCGCCTCGCACGGCTCGATATATTCGTTGATCAGCCCGTCGGTGCTCCAGGTGAGGTTATAGTTCAGGGCATTGGACGGATATTGCGGCAGGGCACCGACGCGCATGCGCACACTGTCGAGGCTGTCGAAGCGCTTGGCGAGATCATTGGCGACGATGGAGATGAAGCCCGGCGCCAGGCCGCATTGCGGAATGAAGGCCGTATCGGCGCCATCGGCGAGCGTCTTGACCATGCGGGTCGTCGCCACGTCTTCGGTCAGATCCAGGTAGTGAACGCCGGCATCCACCGCGGCCTCGGCGACCTTGCCGGTCAGATGGAACGGCGCAGCGGAAAGCACCGCGAACTTGCCCTTCAGCACGTCGACGAGGGCGGCATGATCGGCGATATCGACGGCCATGACGGAGATTGCCGGATGACGGTCGATCTTCGCCAGCTGCTGCTCGTCCCGGTCGGCCACGACGACCCGGTAGCTGCCGCTATCCGCCAGCATCAGAGCGATGGCACCGCCGATTTTCCCAGCGCCGACAACCACGATGACCTTCATATGAATCCCCTGCTATTTGCCTATCTGTTTTTTATAAGTGTAGGCTTGGCTTGGTTGATTCATAGCGTCGAAATTGTCATTTCGATGCTAGTATCTTAGCAAAGTGCCGTACCAGATCGACGAAGTGCGAGAAACCGATGCAACTGACCATCAAGGACCGGGAACTGCTTGCCCTGCTTGGCGAAAACGCCCGAACACCGGTCGCGGCACTCGCCAAAAAGCTGTCGCTCTCAAGGACGACGGTGCAGGCGCGGCTCGAACGGCTGGAGCGCGAGGGGGTCATTACGGGCTACGGTGTCAGGCTGTCGGCGGAATATTCGTCCAGCCTGATCAAGGCCCACATCCTGATCACCATCGCGCCAAAGGCGCTCTCCGAGGTTGTCGCCGCGCTCGGCAAGATCCAGGCGGTGACGACGCTGCACTCCGTCAGCGGCTCGTTCGATCTGATCGCCATCATCGTGGCGCCTGCCATCACCGAACTCGACCAGCTCATCGACGAGATCGGCACGATCAACGGTGTCGAACGAACCCTGTCCTCCATCATTCTGTCGACGCGGATCAGCCGATAACCTGGCTGCAAGCCGTGACCTGTGTGACCGAGGCCGCTCGCCGAGGCAGCCAGGCTCCCGGTGAACAGACGCACCAAATCCCCACGCCGCCCGAAAGCCCGTGTCTCCACCATGCACTTCGCTCGGACGGGGCGCTGGAAATCACCTCGATAGAGTAAAAAATATGGTGCCTTCCAGCACCCCGTTCGGCGGTTTATGAACGCAACTCCGGTCTCTCTGCCTTCTCGCCCAACTTCGCGACGAGACCATGTGTGCCTCACAGGCACGTCCGGGCTCAACTCGGGCCCGTCTTGCGACGGAACCCGCCGTCACCGGAGGGAGACCATTTTCTGCGAACCCCGGATGAGAGAGCTTGCGTCCTCCTCAAACACCCAGCGCCGATCCCGGCTCGCCGGCACGCCTGCCGGTGTATCCAATGACGGGACGCCGACAGTGTAGGGCGGGGTTTTCGAGGCGGGGAAAATTGAGGGCGTAATTTTGCTTAAGCTGTCTATTTTTAACGACCCAAGCACAGCAGGCGCCGGGGTAAACCGGCGTCTGTGATCATCCGAGGGAAGGACGATCAGAATTCCTGCGCTGTCGGGCGCAGGACGATCTCGTTGATATCGACATCATCAGGCTGTTCGATCGCAAAGGCGATCGCGCGCGCCACCGATGATGCGGGGATCGCCATCTCGTAGAACTGCTGAACGCCATCCTTGGCGGTTCCGGTCGTGCCGTGCTTGAGTTCGCTTTCGACGGCGCCCGGCTCTATCGACGTGACGCGCACCGCGCTACCGACTTCGGCACGAAGGCCTTCCGAGATCGCGCGCACCGCAAACTTGGTGCCCGAATAGACGGTGCCGCCGGGTGCGAAGACCTTGATGCCGGCAACCGAGCTGAGGTTGATGACATGGCCGGATTTCTGCGCGAGGAAGAGCGGCAGTGCGGCGGCGATGCCGTAGAGCGTGCCCTTGATGTTGACATCGATCATCGCGTCCCACTCGTCGGTGTTGACCTCGGCCATCGGCCGGATCGGCATGATACCGGCATTGTTGATGATGACGTCGAGCTTGCCGAAATCGCGGACGACGGCGTCGACCGTGGCCTGAACCTGCTTCCTGTCGGTAACGTCCATGCCATAGGCGCGGATATTGCCGCCCTGTGCGGTGGCTTCACCAACGATAGCCTCCAGCTTATCCAGCCGGCGCGCGGCGATCGCGACCTTGGCGCCCTTGGCCGCCAGCGTGCGCGCCACTTCGGCGCCGATGCCCGAGCTGCCGCCAGTGATGAGGACGACCTTGCCTTCAATGTTCGAGCTCATGATTGTCTCCTTGTATCCTTGAATTGGGATCGTTGAATTGAGACGCCGGCCGAACGCGCGGCCAGCGCAAATAGGGGAAGAAAGCGGCCTATGATCAGGCCTTGCTTGCCGCCTTCAGATTGGAGATCAGCACGCCGGCGGTGGCAACCGAGGATCCCGGGTTCTGGCCGGTGATCAAAAGGCCATCCTGCACGGCATAGGACTGCCAGTCGCCAACCTTGGAATAGAGACCGCCTTCGTTCTTCAGCATGTCCTCTACGAGGAAGGGCACGATGTTGGTGAGACCGACGGCGTCTTCTTCGCTATTGGTGAAGCCGGTGACTTTCTTTCCGGCGACGAGCGGCTTGCCATCGGCCGATTTGACGTGGCGCAGGACGCCGGGAGCGTGGCAGACGAAGGCGACGGGCTTGCCGGCGGCATACATTTTTTCGATCAGCGCGATCGAATTCCTGTCCTCGGCCAGATCCCAGAGCGGACCATGACCGCCTGGATAGAAGACGGCGTCGAAATCGCCCTGGCTCACCGTCGAAAGCTGAACAGTGTTGGCGAGCACCTTCTGCGCCGCGGCATCGCTGTTGAAGCGGCGGGTCTCGGCGGTCTGGAAATCCGGTTCGTCGCTTTTCGGATCGAGCGGCGGCTGGCCGCCCTTGGGCGAGGCGACCGTGATATCGGCGCCGGCCTCGAGGAAGGCGTAGTAGGGCGCGGCGAACTCTTCGAGCCAGAACCCGGTCTTCTTGCCGGTGTTGCCGAGTTCGTCATGCGAGGTGAGTACCATCAGGATCTTCATAGTGATCTCCTTGCCGCGTTGCGCGCAGCCTTGAAAAGGGTTGACCGCGTGTTGCGATCAACACGCCCGGCCGACAGGTTGTTCCCTGTCTGGACAAAACGGATCATGCACCCGCTCCAGAAATTTTTGAAATTTATTTAGTTGATTTCAGTTATTCACAATGGATTATAACTGGATGCAATATGACCTGAACCTCCTTCCCGTTTTCATGGCGCTCTTCGAGGAGCGCAACGTGACGCGCGCGGCCGAACAGCTCGGCATCACGCAACCCGCCCTTTCGAACGCGCTGAAGCGGCTGCGCGAGACGATGCGCGATCCGCTTTTCGTGCGCGAACGCTATGGCATGCAGCCGACGCAGATGGCGCAGGACCTCGCGCCGGTGATCGGCGCGGCGCTGGGCGCCATCGACGAAGCCGTTCGCGGCCAGCAGAACTTCGATCCCTCGAAGGCCGACCGGCTGTTCCTGATCGCGCCGAACAGTCTTGTCGAATTCGTGCTGATGCCGGCGATCGTGGCACGGCTCAGGGAAATCGCGCCGGGCATCCGCCTGCGCCTGGCGCCCTTCGGAAACGACCTCACCGAGGCCGGCGTGGTCTCCGGGACGACGGCGATGGTGATCGGGCGGATCACCGACCCGCCCGACAATCTCGTCGTGCAGCATCTGATGGACGATGGGCTTGCCTGCGTGGTGAGGGCCGATCACCCGCTGGTGGGAGAGCGATTGACGAAGGCGGCCTACGAAAAGCTGCGGCACGTCAACGTCTTGCCGCCCGGGCGGCTGCGCGCTGGCCTGTTCCGCACGCTCGAGGAGCGGGGACTGAAGCGCGACGTGGCGGTGTCCGTGACGCACTTCCTGGCCGTGCCGGAGATGATCGCCGCGACGGATTACTGCGCGACCTTGCCGCGCCTGATCTGCCGGCATCTCGCCGACGACAAAAGACTGAGAGTGGTGGAGCCGCCTGTCGATCTTGGAACCTTCCCGGTCGAAATGGCCTGGCATGTGCGCTATCGCAACGATCCCGCGCATCGCTGGCTGCGCACGCTGATCGCCGACATGGCACGCGAACTGGCCGCCGCGCCGCGATAGAAATGAAAGCGCCCTTTCAACGGGGTCGAAAGGGCGCTTTCTTGTTTCTCGATCAGGCCGCGACCGGCTTCCTGCGCAGGAACAGTGCAAGCAGCAGGATGACAATAATGGCAGCCACGCATGCGCCGCCCCACATCAGCCAGGGGGTCGCCTTGATCAGCAGCGGGGTCTCCCCGCCATTGCGCAATGTGACGACGTCCTGTTCGCTTACCTTCAGCGTATCATTGCCGAAGCGCGCCAGAACATAGTTCGATACGGCGGCGATCTGTGCGTTGGTCAGCTGGTTCTTGAAGGCCGGCATCGCCACGGTGACGTCGTTCGTCGGGCGGTGAATGCCCTCGACGATCGCCATGACCAGATTGCTTGCCGTCAGGCCGCCGGTTGCGCGGTTGCTGGTCAGCGACGGATAGAACTGGTCCTCCGTGCCCGAGCCGTTCAGCTGGTGGCAGGTCGCGCAGGCGCTGACATAGAGCTCCTGGCCATCGACGGACGAACCGTTCTGCATGGCGGCGGGCGACCGGTCGATCGCGTAGTCGAGCTTGGCGATATCATCCGGCTTCGGATCCTTGTGCGCGAAGGCCGGCACGGTCTGACCGGCGGCGCGGATCGGCGGCACCGTCTTCAAATATACGGCCATCGCCGTCAGGTCCTCATCCGGCATATGGCGGAAGCTGTGTTCGACAGCCTCGGCCATCGGGCCTGCCGCCTGCGATTTGCCGACGGCATTGCCGTGCTTCAGATAGGCGACGATTTCCTGCGTGTTCCAGCCGCCGATACCGCTGATCGGATCAGACGTGATGTTCGGCGCATGCCAGCCACCGACATCGCCGCCGCCGAGATACTGGCCGGCATCTTCGGCCATGAAGGTATTGCGCGGAGTGTGGCAAGCGCCGCAGTGGGCGAGCGCATCGACCAGATACTTGCCGCGCTCGGCGGCACCCGGCGCGACCGCGGCGCTATCGAACGGCGTGGCGCGGTTGAACAGGAGGTTCCAGCCGAACATCGCGATGCGCTGGTTGAACGGGAAGGGCAGCGTCGTCTTGGCCGACGGCGCTTCGTCCACCGGCGCGACGTCGTGGGTGAGGTAGGTGTAGAGCGCGTGGATGTCCTCATCCGTCATGCCGCGATAGGCGGTGTACGGCATGGCAGGATAAAGATGGCCGCGAGGCGCGACGCCGTTTCGGACCGCATCGGTGAACTGCGCTTCCGTCCAGTTGCCGATGCCGAACTCCTTGGAGGGCGTGATGTTCGGCGCGACGATCGGGCCCATCGGGGAGGCGATCGTGTAGCCGCCGGCAAAGGGCTTGCCGTCCGGCGCCGCCGTCCTGTGGCAGGCCATGCAGTCGGACGCGGTGGAGACGGCATGTCCGCGCTCGATCAGGGCCTTGAGGTCTGCATCCTGGGAGAAGGTCGGCATCGCGGAGAAGACGAGCGCGCCGGCGGCGGCCGAGAGCGAAAGGATCGTGTTGCGCATCTCAGACCTCCTTGGAGATGATGTCGGCGGTGCGCAGGCCGAGCGCGATACCGGCAAGCGTCGGGTTGAGCACGCTCGACGACGGCAGGAGGCCGGTCGTCGACAGGAACAGGTTGTCGTGATCCCAGGTGCGGCCCTCGTGGTTGGTCACCGAGGTATTGGAATCGGCGCCCATCATCACGGTGCCCATGACGTGGGCATGGTTCTGCCAGCCGGTCTTGTCGTTGATGACCTTGCCGCCCATGGCGCGCACGAACGTGCCGTAGTCTTCCATGCACAGATCGCGTGCCTTTTCGACATACTCGTCGCCGTCGAGATCGTAGTTGAAGGAGAGCGTCGGGATACCGAGCGCATCCTTCTTCGTCGTCGATAGCGTCACGCGGTTGGTGGCGCGCGGAAGAGTCTCGAACATGCTTTCGATCACCACCCAACGGGCGGAGAGATGGCGGATCTGCTCGTCGAGCTCCGGGCCGACGACGCCCTGCTTGATCAGCATTTCGGCGACGTCGCGGTTGGGAACGTTGTTGTGCGGCGCATGCTTGATGGCGGAGTGCTGGCCGCGCCAGTCGCCGTCACGCCACTTGAAGATCGCACCCTGCTGCACCTGGCCGCGACCGGGCCAGAGCGGCTCGTCGGCGGTGAAGATCAGGCTGATGCCGGAGTGGTCCATCAGGTGGCGGCCAACCATGTCGTTGGAATTGGCGACGTCGGAGAGAAGCAGCAGCTTCGGCGTCTCGATGCCGTTTGCCGCAACGATGAAGGCCTTCGCGGTCAGTCTGACATCAGCGCCCTTCGATGAACGGTAGTGGACGGCAACGATCTTGCCACCCTCGCCCTTCTCCAGCTTGTAGGCCGTCGCATCAGTGATGATCTTGGCGCCGGCGTCCTGCGCGTGGCGGGCATGCACATCGCCAGAATACATTGCCCCAATCGGACAGACGGGCATGCAGTTGTTGTTGCCCGAGCAGGCCGGACGGCCGTCATAGGGCTTGTTTGTGCGGCCGTTCGGCTCGTGGATGAAGTTGTAACCTTCGGCGCCGATGCGCTCCTTCAGCCGCTGGAAGTAATAGGTCTCGCCTTCGGCCGTGACCGGATAGGGCTTGGAACGCGGCGGGTGCGCGGCACCGCCGTGGCCGGACTGATCGTCGGTATCGCTGCCAGCGACGCCGAGATTATACTCGGCCAAGTCGTACCAGGGCTCAAGGTCGGAGTATTCCATCGGCCAGTCATTGCTGACGCCGTAGAGCGACTTCATCTTCATGTCGTTCGGCAGGAAGCGCCAGGTCGCCGCCGCCCAATGCCACGTCGTGCCGCCCACCAGCTGCAACTGATAGGGGACGTAGTGAAAATTGCCGGTGTTTTCGATGTAATCCTTGTCGAAGGACGACATCGCCCAGGGGAATGTCGGATACGGATCGTTGAGGTTGTTCTTGCGCGGTGAGGAGCGGAAGTTCTCGACGATCTTCCAGCGCGGGATCCACTCACCCGTTTCGAGGATGATGACGGACTTGCCGCGTTGGGCGAGCAGATGCGCGGCGTTGCTGCCGATCGCGCCGGAGCCGATGACGATGACGTCGGCGTCGTATTGGGTAGCCATGACAATATCCTGGGCTGGCCGGTCCCTGACGGGGCCAGCTTATCAATGAGTTGAATTGGGGGCGGGAGGGTTAGTCGGTAGCGAGGCTTGCCGGCGGTTCTACCCAGTAGTTGGTGTGTCCGCGTGCATAGGTGGGAACGATGGTGACGTCCTTGGTCGGCTCGTACATCAGCGCGCCGGCAAAGGCGACGAAGCGGGCATCGTCATGATTGGCTTCGCCTTCGGGGGTGCCGGTGTAGCCGAGATACCAGGCCGAGATGATCTTCATCGCGGTGGGCGACAGATCCGGATGGGCGGCGGCGAACTCCTTGAAGTTGCGCATGTCGGTGAGACCGGCTTGCTCCATCGCCTGGCTGAGCTTGAGGGCCGCTGCCGGAAACGATGCATCCTCGGCCGAAAGGGCCGCGAATGCGCGCGCCGAGATCTGCGCATCGAGTGCGGCGCGGTTGGTCAGGCGCTGCGAAAGCGCCAGGAAGGCCTTCTCGTCGATCGCTTCCTGCGCGAAAGCCGCGCCGGGACAGATGCCGAACGCGGCAGCTGTGACACCCGCGATGCCCAGGCCGAGCACACTGCGCCTGCCGAGCTTCAAAGTTGATAGTGATTTGTCTTCCATATGCCGTGTCCCGACGAACGCCTGAAACAACGGCAACCTCGATTTGCATCGACGATGCCGTTATCGCGTCCGAGAATTTGGTTTTGCCCGTTGGCGAATTCGCAGCACCCGCGACAAGATGTCTTGTGCACTGCGACAAAAGGACTAATGCGGCGACCGCAATGCAGCAACAACGTTCCTTGATGGAAGTCCATCAAGTTTGCTCATTGTCAATTGTCTGGTTTCGTGCCGGAGCCTAGAGATTCTCGCTGCAATAGATGCGCAATTCCGGCCTGTGGACAGGGACAAGCCTGAATTTTTCCTCCTGGCACCGCTTGAGAACATCAAGAAGCGCATGGGAAGCTTGCCGATCGGGATCCTGATCGAGAACGAAGTCCAAAATGCCCGTCTTCAAATATAATTGATGAACGCTACTCTTCTCATGCGCGATCCAGACCGGCCGATCGGCACGTCGCCGTAGTGTTTCGCCGATCTCTACAGAATCATGGCCTGTATCGTAGACGCCGACGACGCCTTGTTGGTCGAGCAGATTGGTCACGAGACTGGAGAGGCGATGGTTGCGATCATAGGTCGGGTGGACCTGTACCTCGAAGCGGTCTGCGACCATCTGGCGAAAACCTTCGATCCGCTGTGTATGCTCGACACGCCGCTCGTGCGGCGGTAGGACGGCGAGCACGCCCTCGCGCCGAAGCAGCCCCGCCATCAGCTTGCCGGCCGTGCGTCCCGCGGCCACGTTGTCGATGCCGCTGTGGGTGTGGCCGGACAGGCCAGGGATCTCCGTCGTCAAGGTCGCCACGATCTCGCCCCGATCCATGACCTCCTGCAGCGCGGGCGCCATTTCGGCCCCGGCATCGGCCGCGATGATCAACGCCGCACGCGGTGCCGCTGGGTTCAGGATCGCACGCCGCCAGAGCGCAACGTCGTTCTCCCTGAGATGGGTCCGCTGCAGCACATAGTGGCGTGGCAGCGCCGCGCCGTGGCGCACGAATGCCTCGTCCAGCGACTGCCAGAAGGGCGTCGAGTTCTTCGGCAGGATGACTTCGATGCGCTTCGTCGTATGCCAGATCTCGGGAAGAACGCGCACGAAGCCCAGTTTCGCCGCGGCTTGGACGACGCGACGCGCCTTCTCCTCGGTAACGCCGCCGCGCTCGTTGAGCACGCGATCGACCGTGCTGACGCTCACGTCAGCTGCAAGTGCGATCGCCTCGTGCGATGCGCGGCTGGACTTCGACTTCATGCTCAACGCGGCCCCGAAAAACTTACGCGGCCGCGTATTAGGATGATAGCAACGACCAGCGCAAGCGGCGGCGCGCCCTGGAAAGGCGGGCCTAATGTCGCAGACGCCCTCCCTCGGCATCGAAAAACAGCCGCTGGCTGGACGACAGATCGAGCGCGATCACCGCGCCGGGCTCGATATCGGGACCCGCCCTCTGCTCGACCACGAGGTTCTGCCCGTCTTCAAGCGCGCAGTAGATGTAGCGCGTACCGCCAAGATATTCGAAGAACTCGACGCGCGCGGCGATCGACCGATCGCCGGCCTCGCCGATCACGATATGCTCCGGCCGAATGCCGATCATGAACTCCGTTCCGCGCTGAAGGCTTGCCGGCAGCCCCTGATCCTCGAAGCTCTTCGCCGCGATGTCGAAACGTCCGCTCCCCTGGCCGACGGCCTTCAGGAAATTCATCCGTGGCGAGCCGATGAAGCCGGCGACGAACATGTTGGACGGGTTTTCGTAGATCTCCCGTGGCGATCCCGATTGCTCGACGCGTCCGTTTCGAAGCACGACGATCTGGTCGGCCAGCGTCATCGCCTCGGTCTGATCATGCGTCACATAGATCATCGTGTTGCCGAGCTCGCGATGGAGCCTGGCGATCTCGATACGCATCGAGACGCGCAGCTCCGCGTCGAGATTCGACAAGGGCTCGTCGAACAGGAAGACATCAGGCTCGCGAACGATGGCGCGGCCGATCGCCACGCGCTGTCGCTGGCCACCGGAGAGCTGGCCCGGACGGCGATCGAGAAGATGGTCGATCTTCAAGATGCCGGCCGCCTCATCGACGCGGCGCTTGATTTCCGCCGCGTCTGTCTTTGCCATCTTCAAGCCGAATGCGAGGTTTTCCCGCACCGACATGTGCGGATAGAGCGCATAGGACTGGAAGACCATGGCGATGCCGCGATCGGAGGGGTCGAGATCGGTGACATCCCGCCCTTTGATGCTGATCTCGCCATCGGTCACCTCCTCCAGGCCGGCGATCATCCTGAGCAGGGTCGATTTTCCGCAGCCGGAGGGGCCGACGAAAACGACGAAATCCCCCTCCTTGATGTCGAGATCGATGCCGTGCACGACAGGCAGGCTGCCGTAGGATTTTCGCACGTCCTTGAGCGAGACGCTCGCTGTTTCCATCGGGACCATCGGCCTACTTCCCGGTCTGGAGCCAGACCAGCATGGCGCCCGGCTCGCGGTTGTCCCAGAGATGATAGGGCACGAGCGTGACGGTTGCCGGCACCTGCTCGGCCGGACGGGTGCGATAGAGCGAACCGTTCCAGCCGCTGGCGTCTTCCCTGGAGACGTCGAGCTCGACCGCTACCGCGCCGTTCAGCCCTTCGATCGTCTTCGTCCGGTGACCGGCGAGCTTTTGCGGAACGACGAAGGCGTTGAGATCGTGGCCGTTGTCGGTTTCCTCGACGCAATAGATCAGCGGGCCGCGAGCGAGCGCGACGCGGCCGACGTCCTGGCGGACCTTCGGCGAGGCGTATTGCGGGCGGAGCTCCAGCGGAAGATCGAGCGCGATGACATCGCCCTTCTTCCAGGCGCGGCTAAGGCGCGCGTAGCCGTCGATAACCGACGAGGCCAGATCGACCGTCTCGCCATTCACCTTCAGCGAGGCGCCCTCGGCCCATTCGGGGATGCGCAGCGCGAGGCCGAATTCGGCCGTGCCGTCAACATCGACGTCGATGCGGATATCGCCATTCCACGGATAATCGGTGCGCTGCGTCAGCTTGACGTTGCCGCCCTTGAGCTTCGCCTTGACGCTGCTTTCACCGTAGAGGTGAACGGCGATCTCGTTGTCGGCGACGGCGTACATGTAGGAGCCGACGGAGGCGACGAGGCGGGCAATGTTCGGCGGGCAGCAGGGGCAACGATGCCAGACCCAACGGTGATGCTTGCCGGTGCTTTCGAGCGGGTTGTCGTAGAAGAAGGTCTTGCCGTCGAGCGCAAGGCCGGTCAGCGCGCCGTTGTAGAGCGCCTGTTCCATGACGTCGGCATAGCGGCGGTTCGGGCCTCGGCCGAGCATGCGGCTTGCCCAGAATACGAGGCCGACGGAGGCGCATGTTTCGGCATAGGCGGTGTCGTTGGGCAGGTCGTAATAATCGGTGAAGCCCTCGTTGATCGCCGCCGGACCGATGCCGCCGGTGACGTACATCTGCTTCACCGTCAGGTCGTCCCACAGCGTCTCCAGCGCGTTGGTCAGCGTGTCGTCATGATACTCGGTCGCGATGTCGGCCATGCCGGAATACTGGTACATGGCGCGCACGGCGTGGCCGACGACCTTCTCCTGCTCGCGCACGGGTTCATGCGCCTGGCTGTATTCATAGGTCTTGTGCACGTAGTCCTTCGGGTCACGGCCACCGCGAAGGGCTTCGGCGGTGAAGAAGTGGGGCTGCCGGCCGCGCTCGTCGATGAAGAACTTGGAGAGATCGAGGTATTTCTGCTCGCCTGTGACGCGCGCCACCTTCACCAACGCGAGTTCCACTTCCTGGTGGCCGCAATAGCCGGGGATCTGGCCTTCGCCATGGCCGAAGACGGTGATCATGTGGTCGGCGTAACGGCACATGATGTCGAGAAGCTTGCGCTTGCCGGTTGCCTGGTAATAGGCAACGGCCGCTTCCATGAGATGGCCGGCGCAATAGAGCTCGTGATGGTCGCGCAGGTTGGTCCAGCGCTTGCCGGGCTGCACGCGCTGGAACCAGGCGTTCACGTAGCCGTCTTCCTGCTGCAGCTTTTCATACATGTCGATGATGGCATCGGCGCGTGCCTCAAGCTCGGCGTTCGGCTTGCGGTAGAGCGAGTAGGCGATGGTTTCGATCGACTTGCCGAGATCGGAATCCCAGAACATCTGGGTCGAGCCGGTCCACTTCTCGTCGATCGGGATGACGACGCCCGGGCTCGGCTGGTTCACGTCGATCGCCTGGATCATGCCGGCCTTTTCGCAGCGATCGAGCAGGATCGCCGCCGTGGAATCGCACACCGCATCCTGCCACTTGCCCCAGAAGCCGTTGAGCTCGACATCGGGAACGGCGACCGGGCGGAACTGGCTCTTGTTTTCGGTAGTCATGTTTCAAATTCTCCTTTGAATTACTTGACGGCGCCGGCCATCAGGCCGCGCATGTAGAAGCGTTGCAGAAGCAGGAAGACGAGCAGGCAGGGGATGACCATGACGACGACACCGGCTTGCACCGCGCCCCAATCGATGGCGCCCATTCTGGATGAGCGCACGGCGGTCATCAGCACCGGCAGCGTGAATTTCTCGTTGCTGGACAGAAGCACGAGTGCCGCGAAGAACTCGTTCCAGGCATTGAGGAAGGCGAAGATCGCGACGGTGACGACACCCGGCAGCACCAGTGGAAACAGCACGCGGGCAAGCAGACCGAGATCGCGCGCGCCATCGATGCGGGCGGCTTCCTCGATCTCCTTGGGCACCGCGTCGAACGCATTGCGCATCATGAAGACGGAAAAGGGCAGCTGCAACGTGACGTAGACGAGCGTCAGCCCGAACAGCGAATTGTTGAGCCCCAGCCGCGAGAGAATGATGAAGAGCGGCGTCAGGATCGACTGGAACGGGATCATCAAGGTGGCGATGATCAGGATGAACAGCACGTTCTTGAACGGAAACCGATAACGCGAGAAGCCGTAGCCGGCGAGCAGGCTGATCGCCACCGTGAGCACCACCGTCGCGACAGACACGATCAGCGAGTTGAACATGTGGTGCCAGATGCCGGCGCCGAACGTGTCGAGCGTCCTGTAGGCATCGACGCTGAATTCGCTGATGCCGGTGAGCGGCCATGGCGGTAGCGCCGTTTCGCTGCGTGGGCGGAACGAGGACATGAACATGATCGCAAACGGCGCCAGGAAGAACACGACGATCGCGGCACCGGCGACGTGATAGCTCGTGGCGCGCCTTGCATTGCGGCGGGCGCGAAGGGCTGTGCGGCCGGTCATGGACGGTCCTCCCCAACTTTCAGCAGCCAGAGCTGCACGATGCTGAGCGCCACCAGGATGACGAGCAGCGCGATGGAAAGAGCCGCGCCGTAGCCGAGATTGAACGACACGAAGGACTGGTTGAAGATGTAGTAGACGATCGAGATCATGCGGTTTTGCGGTCCACCTGATGTCATGATGTAGAACTGGTCGAAGGCGAGGATCGAACCGGTGACTGACAGGATGAGTGCGAGCGCCATGGTTCTGCGCATCAAGGGCAGTGTCAGGTGGCGAAAGCGCTGCCAGGCGCCGGCGCCATCGATGCGCGCGGCCTCCGTCAGCTCCGATGGAATGCCCTGCAGCCCGGTCAGGAGAATGATCATCGTGAAGCCGGCCACCTTCCACACAACCATGACGATGATCGTCAGGAAGGCGCTGTCGAAGGTCGCAAGCAGGTTGCGTCGCCCTTGGGTAAGGCCGAGCATTTCGAAGACGGGCGAGAACAGGCCGCTATCGACGTTGGCGAGCCAGACCCACAGAAGCGACGCAGAAGCCAGGCCGATGACGACGGGCAAGAAGATGATGGTGCGATAGCCCGACACGAAGCGGCGCGGCTTGTCGACGAAGAAGGCAAGCGGAAACGCCAGCGCGAAGATCGCAATCGTGACAACAAGCGTGTATTGCGCGGTAAAGCCGAGCGATGTCCAGAAACGCGGATCGTTGAACATGCGCGTGTAGTTGCCGATGCCGATCCAGCGCGGCGATCCCATGAGGGGCCAGCGGTGCAGGCTCATCCACACGGTGAAGAGGAGCGGCAGCACGAAGAACACGGTCACCAGGGCGATTGCGGGCGCGATATAGGCAACGCCCCGCCAGCCCCCTCTCCGCCGCCGCCTGCGCTTCGGAGAGACGGAGATGATTTCAGTCGTCATCGTTGATCTCGTTCAGTTTGTGAAATGGCGAGCGATTGCGATGTGTCGGGTCGGGACCGCCTGATGATCCCGACCCTTAATCTCAGATCATCGAGATCATTGCGCGCTGTCGATGATCGACTGCATGTCGGCCTGACCGTTGGCGAAGGCGCCGTCGACATCATCGCCGAACATGGCGGCGTTGATGAACTGCGACCACGGGCTGTTCGGGCTGTTGATCAGATCGTTGAACTGCAGCGTGTAGGGCGTCTTGGCGACCTTGATCGCATCGGCGGCCACGAGCAGGCGCGGATCCTGTCCCTTCAGGACCTGCTCGGCGATATCGGTGCGCGTCGGCAGGCTGCCGTTCTTGGCCATGATCGTCTGTCCCTCCTCGGAATAGACGAACTCCAGGAACTTCTGGATCTGGCTGACATGCGGCGTGCCCTTGGTGACGACGATATTGTCGCCGCCGGCAAAGGACGACGGCTTGCCGTCGACGCCGGGGATCATCGTCACGCCGAAGTCGAGCTCCGGATGCTGCGTGATCATGGTGCCGATGGCAAACGCGCCAAGGCTCTGCTGGCCGATCTTGCCGCCGAGGAACTTCAGGAAGTCCACGCCGTTATCGGTCGCGGCACTGGCAGGCACGGCGCCCGACTTGACGATCGCACGATAGTCTTCGACGGCCTTTCGCATCTGGGGAGTATCCAGTGCCGCGGTCTTGCCATCCTCGGAGAGGATATCCGCGCCGGCACCCCAGACGAGGGGCGCGAAGGTGAAGATCATGCAGCCGCCACAGCCGCCGCCCGAGAAATAGAAGCCGTAGTCATCACCACCGAGCTTGCGGATCTTCTCGGCATTGGCGGTGATCTCTTCCCATGACGTCGGTGCTTTCTCGGGGTCAAGGCCAGCCTTCTTGTAGAGGCCCTTGTTCCAGGCGAAGACGGAGGTCTCGACCAAGAGCGGCAGGCCGTAGACCTTGCCTTCATAGGTGCCCTGCTTGACGTGAGCGGGGGCCAGCGCGTTGAAATAGCTCAGCGACTTGGCGAAGTCGGTCATGTCCTCGAGCTGACCGGCGGACGCAAAGGACGGGGTGTAAATCAGGTCCAGCGAAATCGCGTCGGGCGCCTGGCCGCCGGCAACCGCCGTCGCATATTTCTGGACCATCTGGTCCGAAGGGATTTCCGTGAGCTCGACCTTGTCGGGATTGACCGCGTTATAGGCGTCGATGACCGCCTTGAAGGCGCCGCCGCCGCTGCCCGAACGCACCCACATGCTGACGGTTTCGGCGGATGCCGCCGAGCACAGGCATATTGACAGCAAAGCCGTCGCTGCAAGCATTCTCTTATGCATGATTTCCTCCAAATCATGGGGCAAACGCGCCCCGCCTCCCGTTAGATTTCCCGGTCTCCACCACAGGACTGGCGAACAACCAGCTTGCATGGAAGCTTGCGCAGTCCGGCCTCCACAGCCCGTCCCTCGGCAAGATCCAAGATCGTCAGCCCGGCCGTGCGACCGAGCTCCTTCAAATTCATGTCGACCGTCGTCAGCGCAGGCCGCGTCTGGTCGGCGAAGATCTCCCAGTTGTCGAAACCGATGATCGACACATCCTCGGGCACGCGAACGCCCTTCTCGCGCAAGGCATCCACCACGCCTCTCGCGATCTGGTCGTTGCCGCAAAAGATGCCGTCGGGCGTTTCCTTGTCGCCGCCCCAAAGCATGGTGACGGCTTCATGCCCCCAGGCCTCCGTCCACGCTCCGTGCATGACGAGCGCATCCGGACCGACGGCCTGGCGAAACGCATCGGCGCGCTCCACGGCCGAGACGAAGCTGTCGGGACCGGTCACATGGACGATCCTTTTGCGCCCGACCTTGCGAAGCCGCTCGACGGCGAGCCGCGCGCCGTCGGAATCATCCGCCGTCAGGATGACGCTTCCCGGCACACCCTCGGTGAAGGCATAGACGACGGGCACCGGCAGGCCAGCGAGATCGACCGGGAGAGACCTGTCGACCCGCTTGCCCGTCGCGATGATGCCATCCACCTGCTTGTCCAGCATGGCATCGACATGAACCTTGGCGAGTGCCGGATCATCCTCGATGGCGCAGAGAAAGACCGAGACGCCGTGATCGACCAGCGCTTCTGAAATCCCCGACATCAGCGGCAGGGTGAAGCGACCATAGGTATCGTTGGTGAGGAGCCCCACCGTGAAACTTCTGTTGAAGAGGAGGCTGCGCGCCAAAGCATTCGGCCGGAAGCCGACGTCAGCCGCGATCGACTTGATCTTCTCGCGCGTCTCCGACGCCATCCGGCCGGTATCGTTCAGCGCCTTCGACACGGTCGAAACGCTGACGCCCGCAGCCTTGGCGACGTCATGAATTGTGACACGGTTGCTCCGAGCGACCACGCGATCTCCTCCTTCTCGCGGAGGTGAGAAAAGCGTTTCCCAAATGCAAAGTCAACGTGAGAAAACGTTTTCTCATCATTTTCCCAATTTCGGGGTGCGGGGCAGGTTTGCGCTGGGGAACGGAAAACGAAAAACGGCGGCACCGAGGCGGGGAGAACGTCGCCTTGGTACCGCCGTTTGTGCGCCTTGGGCTGGAGGGGCCGGATGGGCGCTGGAGAAGATAGGCCGTCAATGGTTCGTGAGGGCGGACCGGAAAAGCGGGCGGTGGCCCCGGTTAAAAGGCCACCGCGGGGGAGGATCAATCGTAGAGAACGGCCGAAACCTTCGGGTCGCTTAGATTGCTCTTGTCGTACCAGTAGAAGCCGGTGTCGATGACCTTGTCGAGCTTCTCGCCCTTGATCGCCTTGGCAAGCGAATCGACGACGCATTCGCCGATCCCGACGGGGTTCTGGGTGATGGCGCCATATTCGGAACCGTCGGCGATCGCGGCTTTCTGCTGCTTGCCGGAGTCAAAGCCGATGGCGATGATCTTCGCCTTGCTTTCGCGCGCCGCCTGCAGGAGGCCGATCGCCGAGCCTTCGTTGGAGGCGAAGATGCCCTTGATCTGAGGATGCGCGGCGAGCATGGCCTTGGCGCTTTCGGTCGCGACGAGCGGGTCGCCACCGTACTGGATGTCGACGATCTTGATATCGGGATATTTGCTCTCGATCTCGTTCTTGAAGCCGTCGCGACGCTGAATGCCCGTCTGGCTGGTCTGGTCGTGGACGAGCATGCCGATCTCGCCGGACTTGCCGACGGCTTCCGCCATCTTGTCGGCGGCAGCAGCGGCTGCCTTCAGGTTGTCGGTCGAGCAGGTGGCGAGCGGCAGATCGCTGTCGACGCCGGAATCGAATGCCACGATCGGGATGCCTGCCTCATGCGCCTTCTTCAGAAGCGGCACTTCAGCCTGCGAGTCCAGCGCTGCGAAACCGAGGCCCTGCGGCTTCTTGGCGATCGCGGCGTTCAGCATGTCGATCTGCTTGTCGATCATGGCTTCCGTTTCCGGCGCCTCGAAGGTGATGGTGACACCATTCTTCTTCGCCGACTGTTCGGCGCCCGATTTCACGGCCTGCCAGAACTGGTGCTGAAATCCCTTCGAGATGATCGCGAAATAGGGTTCCTGCGCGAAGGCGGGCGCGGACAGAGCCGAGGCGAGGCCGAGTGCGGCGATTGCGGTTTTCAGTTTCATTGTATGTCTTCCTCCGTTGATGGTGGCCGCCCTCCTCCGGGCGGCGAAAGTGGTATCCAAACAGTCAGAAATCCCCTGTGCTGCTCCCTTCCCTGCTTAGTTTTTCTTGCGCAGTATCATGTCGACGAAGACGGCAACGATGATGATGATTCCGGTGACGACGATCTGCCATTCCTGCGCCACGCCCATGATGCGCAGGCCGTTGTTCAGGACCGACATGATGAAGGCGCCGATGATGGTTCCGAGCACCGTTCCGCGACCGCCGCTGAGCGAAGTGCCGCCGATGACGACAGCCGCGATGGCGTCGAGCTCGTAGCCCTGGCCGAGCGCCGGCTGCGCGGAGTTGAGGCGCGAGGCGATGAGGAGGCCGGCGATGCCGCAGACGAGACCGCCGAGCGCATAGGTGACGATCTTCCAGCGGTCGACATTGACGCCCGAAAGACGCGCCGCTTCCTCATTGCTGCCGAGCGCGAAGATGTAGCGGCCAAGCAGCGTTCGGTTGAGGATGATCGAGGCGATGATGGCGACGACGAAGAGGATCAGCACGCCGTTCGGAATTTCGAGACCCGGCACGATCTGGCCCACGAAGGAGTCGATCGAGATCATCGGGAAGTTCGGCGTATCGTTGAAGTAGATCGGCTTGACGCCCGAGATGACCAGCGACAGCCCCTTCAGGATCAGCATCATGCCGAGCGTGGCGATGAAGGGCGGGATCTTGAACTTGGCGATGACGATGCCGGAGATGGCGCCGCAGAAGGCGCCGGTCAAAAGCGCACCGATGATGCCGAGCGGCATCGGTAGGCCGAGAAAAGTCAGAAGCACGCCGGTTATGACCGAACAGAAGGTCATCAAGGTACCGACCGAAAGATCGATGCCGCCCGAGACGATGACGAAGGTACAGGCGACGGCAAGCACGCCGTTGACCGCGGTCGCCTGCATGATGCCGATCAGGTTGCCCTGCGTCAGGAAGTTGTTGGTGGCGATGCTGAAATAGGCGAGGAGCGCGATCAGCACGACGAAGGCGACCGCCTTCTGCAAGGCCGCGGCCGAGAAGAAGCTCGGCTTGTGAGCGGCGGTGGGTTGAAAGGTTGCGTCTGTCATGTTCGTGTTCCCTTTACGCGGCCGTTACCTGGCGCCGTGTCGCCAGGGTCATGATCGCTTCTTGTGTCGCGGTATTGCCATCGAGTTCGCCGGTGATCCGGCCTTCGCACATCACCACCACGCGGTGGGACAGGCGCAGGATTTCCGGAAGTTCCGAGGAAATCACGATGATCGCCTTGCCCTGTGCCGCCAGCTTCTGGAGCAGAGCGTAGATTTCAGCCTTCGCGCCGATATCGATGCCGCGCGTCGGTTCGTCGAATATGAGAATGTCGCAATCGCGCAGCAGCCATTTGGCGATAACCACCTTCTGCTGATTGCCGCCTGAGAGAAGCCGGGTTTCCTGCTCCACCGAGGGGGTCTTGACCTTGAGCGTCTTGACGTATTCGGCCGAGACCTTCTCCAGCGCGCCGTCGCGCATGAAGACGCCGCCCCAGGTGAAACTCGGCCAGGAAGCCATGGTGACGTTGTCGCGGACCGACATGCGCGTCACGATGCCGAAATGCTTTCTGTCTTCGCTGAGATAGGCGATGCCGAGGCGGACCGCATCCTGCGGGCTGCGAATGGCAGCGCGCTTGCCGTGAACGTGGACCTCGCCGGATTCCAGCGGATCGGCGCCGAAGATCGCACGCGCCACTTCGGTTCGCCCTGCCCCCATCAGGCCGGCGAAGCCCAGAATTTCGCCCTTGCGGAGCGTGAAGCTCACGTCGCGGATGACGTTTCCGCGGTTGAGGCCGACGGCGCGCAGCACCTCTTCCTCTGTCGACACACCTTCGGCGCGCGTGGCGTCGGCCAGTTCACGCCCGACCATGAGCGAGATCACCTTCGACATCGGCGTCTCCTTGGCGGGAAGCGTCTCGATGTACTGTCCGTCGCGCATGATGGTGATGCGGTCCGCGATCCGCATGACTTCGTCCATCTTGTGGGTGATGTAGACGATGCCGACGCCCTGCGACTTCAGGTCTTCGATGATGGCGAACAGGTGATCGACCTCGGTCTCGTTCAGCGCCGAGGTCGGCTCGTCCATGATGAGCACCTTGGAATCGTAGGACAGCGCCTTGGCGATTTCGACCAGCTGCTGGCGCGCGACGGTGAGGTCGCCAACTTCGACCTGCGGATCGATATCCACCTTCATGCGCTTGAAGAGCGCCGCCGCCGCCTTGTTCATCGCCGTTTCGTCGACGAACATGCCAAGGCCAAAGCGCGGCTCGCGGCCGATGAAAATGTTCTGCGCCGCAGTCAGGTGGTTCATCAGGTAGAGTTCCTGATGGATGATGCTGATGCCCTTTGCCTGCGCCGATTTCGGCCCATGCAGCGAAACCGGCTCGCCTTCGAGGATGATCTCGCCGGCGTCTGGCTGATAGACGCCCGTCAGGATCTTCATCAGCGTGGATTTTCCAGCCCCGTTCTCGCCCATCAGGGCGTGGACTTCACCGCGGGCGAGATCGAACCGGGCACTGCGCAGGGCATGAACGCCGGGGAAGGATTTTTCTATGCCGCGCGCCTCGATAAGCATCGCGGGCGCCCTCACTTCAGCATCTTCACTCATAAGCTTCTCCTCTGCCGACCGGGCACGGAACCGCGATCTCCGGTGTGAGCGGAGCGGCCGACAGTCTTAGAAAAAAGGGGTTCAGTCGTCGTTCTGCGACGGGCTAGCGATGCCGTCGCGAAGCGAGCGGGCAGGATTGCCGAATGGCCGAAAGCTTGGGAGCAACGGCGTCGCGGTTATGAAATTGCATGAAGATGCTGGGACAGCCAGCGGCGGGACAGTCTTGCCGCCTTGCGTTCTTGTCGATGCCGAACATCATGTCCTCCCTCCAAATCGTGAAGCGGGGTACCGGAGCACGCCCGCTGCGTGGAACAGCGGCGCGACCTCCTTCGCTTCCGTGTTCGCTTTTCTGGCTGGTAAGGGTGATGCGAGGGGCCGCGCCTGACAATGAGAGAAATGATACTTTTGCATCAAATCAGGACGCACCGGCGGTTGCAAATCACTCGAGCCGGACGTTTTCCCGGATAAAAATCTGCGGCCGTTGGGGTGGCGTGATGTCTTCCTCCGCAAAGCGGCCGGCATGGTGGAGCTGGATTTCGATCGCCCGCCGGGCGTCCATGAAGGGCTCGCGATCGATGATCGCATCGACGACGCCATCGTTCATCAGCGCCACCCGCTCCGGGGTTACCGTGTGGGTGATGACGCAGACGGACTGGTCCTTTCCGATCGCCTTCAGCTCCTCGGCCAGAACCGGGTTGCCCACCGACATGTTGTAGACGCCGCGCAGGTCTGGATGCCGGCGCAGCAAAGCGCGAAAATCCTTGCGGATGTTTTCCTGCTCATAGCTCTGGAACGTCTCGACCACCCGACAGCTCGGATAATTCTGGCCCACGATATCGCGGAAGCCGACCGCACGCTGGTCATGCTCCAGGAGCTGGTGAAGGCCGACAATGACGACCACGTCGCCACCGGCATCGCCAAGAAAGCGTCCCATGAGCGCGCCCGCCGTGCGCCCTTCCTGGATGGCATTCGATCCCACATAATCGATGCGCCCGGTGCCGGGCAGGTCGGACGCGACCGTGACGACGGGAAGCTTGCGCGACAGCTCCTCCACCTTGGTCGTCACCTGCGGGTCGTCGAACAGGATGACGACGAGGCCGTCGCACTCGGCGGCGGCTCTGGCCAGCGTCTTGATCGCCGCGTCGGCCTTGATCTGCTCGAAATACCAGAAGGTGACGCGGATGTTGTAGCGCTTATATTGCTGCGCGGCGCGGACGAAGCCTTCGCGCAGCTTCACATAATACGAATTCACATTGTTCTGCAGCACCACACCGATGCGCAAAATGCGCGTCGGGATCATGCTGAGCGCGCGATCGACCCCGAGCGCCTTGGCGGTTTCGATGACCAGCTGCTCGGTCTTCGGCTTCACGCCGCCACGACCGTTCAGCACCCTGTCGACAGTGATCCGGCTAACGCCGGCCGCCGCCGCGACGTCCTCCATGCTCGGCTTTCTCGCCACGGAACATCCTCCCTCGCTCCCTTCCCCGGACCTTAGCGAATGATGCAATTGCGTCAATATCGACGTTGCGCCAAGCCATCTGCGGACGGATATTCCAGTCATGTTCGGAGGAAGAGGCGCCATGCGCCTGAACAGGAAGCATCGAAATCATGACTGATCCATCACATCCCGCCGTGTCGTCTTCACGCACCGTTCGCGTTGCGGTTATCGGCGCCGGCCGCATCGGCGAGGTTCACCTCTCCAACCTGACGCGCAGGGTGCGCGGCGTGGACGTGACCGGCGTTTTCGACGCCGACGCCGCACGCGCCGAGACGCTGGCAAGCCAGTATGGCGTTGTCGCGCGGCGCAGCCTGGAAGCGCTGTTTTCGGAAGGCGCGCCCGAGGCGGTGGTGATCGGTTCTCCCAGCGCGCTCCACCTGGAGCATGTGAAGCTTGCGGCGCGGGCCGGCCTGCATATCCTGTGCGAGAAGCCGCTCGCGCTCGACGAAGAGGGAATTGCCGAAGCCATTCGCGTTTGCGCCGACAATGGTCGTCTGCTGCAGATCGGCTTCAACCGGCGCTTCGACGCCAATACCGTGGCGATGCGCGAGGCCGTTCAATCGGGCAGCATCGGCCAGGTTCGCTCGATCCGCATCACCTCCCGCGATCCCTGGCCGCCGTCGATCGACTATGTGCGCTCGTCCGGCGGCATGATCATGGACATGACCATTCACGACTTCGACCTCGCCCGCTTTCTATCCGGCGACGAAGTGGTCGAAGTATCGGCATTCGGCGGCTGCGTGATCGACCCCGAGATCGGCAAGGCCGGTGATATCGATATCGCGACGATCATGCTAAAATTCCGCTCCGGAGCGATCGGCACCATCGAGAATACCCGCGCCACGCCCTATGGCTACGACCAGCGCGTCGAGGTTCTCGGATCGGACGCATCGCTGGAGAGCGAAAACATGACGCCAGCCCGGGTCGTCACGCGATCGGCGCAGGGACAGACGCAGCCCAATCCGCTGCCGTTCTTCCTGCAGCGCTACGAAGGCGCGTTTTCCGGCGAGCTTCAGGCCTTTGTCGACGCGGTTCGCGAGGGACGGCCGGTCGCGGTTTCGGGCGAGGACGCGCTTTCAGCGCACAGGATCGCCCAGGCGGTGCAGCGCTCGCTTGCGACGGGCCAGCCGCAGCGGGTCGAAGCCTAGATCGAGATGACTGCGGCGGGCCTGAGGAGGATCCGCCGGTTTGGAAAGACCGTATCGGCCCGCCGTGAGCGGGCTCAATATCTCGGCGAACGCCGAGCCTAGTGAGGAGGCACATCATGAATTGGGTATCGGCCTGTCGCCTTGACGACATCGAGCAGGAAGGCGTCATACGCTTCGACCATGGCGGTCGCACCTATGCAGTCTACCGCTCACCTGAAGACGAGGTCTTCTGCACCGACGGCCTCTGCTCGCACGAGGCCATCCACCTCGCCGACGGCCTAGTGATGGATTACGAGATCGAATGTCCCAAGCATTCGGGTGCCTTCGACTACCGCACCGGCACGCCGCGCCGGCCGCCGGCCTGCAAGAGCCTCAACACCTATCAGGCGAAGATAGAAGCGGGCGAAGTCCTGCTCGCGATTCCAGCCTGACATCAAGCGAACCGGTCGTACGGAGACAGCCATGTCCTCTATCGTTATCATTGGCGCCGGCGAGTGCGGCGGACGTGCCGCGCTGCAACTGCGCGAGCGCAATTTCGACGGCACGATCACGCTTGTGGGCGCAGAGGCGCTTCACCCCTACGAGCGACCGCCGCTGTCGAAGAACGGTATCCTCGAGGGCGCCGATCCGAAGTTCATCATGGATGGCGCTGGCTACAAGGAGCGCGGTATCGATGTGCGCCTGGGCGCCGACGCGATCGCGATCGACCGATCAAAAAAGACCGTCGAGCTTTCGGACGGAACGACGCTCGCCTATGACAAGCTGCTGCTTGCGACCGGCGCCCGCCCGCGTCCGCTTCCCGGCATTGCCGAACGCTCCGAGCGCGTGCTGACGCTTCGCACCCATGCCGATGCGCTGGCAATCAAGCGCCATCTGCATGAGGGTAGCCGGCTTGCCATCGTCGGCGGCGGCTTCATCGGCCTCGAGCTCGCGGCGATCGCGCGCGGCCTTGGCGCCACCGTCACCCTGATCGAGGGCTTGGCGCGCATCCTCTCGCGCGGCGTGCCCGAGGATATCGCCCATGCGGTGGCCTCGCGTCACAAGACGGCGGGCGTCGAGATTCTGTGCGAAAGCCGGATCGAGACCTTCGAGATCGGTGCCGATGGCGTCTCGATCAGCCTCACCGGCGGCCGGACGATTGATGCCGACATCGCGGTCATTGGCATCGGTTCGATCCCGAATGTCGAGCTCGCGGAAAAGGCGGGGCTGACGATCGAAAACGGCATCATGGTCGATGACCATCTTAAAACCTCCGACCCCGACATTTTTGCCGCTGGCGACTGCTGCTCCTTCCCGATCCCGGTTTACGGCGGAAGGCGCGTCCGGCTTGAATCCTGGCGCAGCGCCCAGGAGCAGGCGATGCTCGCGGCAGCCAATCTCATGGGCGCGGACGAGCGGATCACCGCCGTGCCGTGGTTCTGGTCGGATCAATACGAGCTGACGCTTCAGGTGGCAGGCCTTGCCGAGGGCGCCGTCACCTCCGTTCGCCGCGACGTCGGCGAAGGCGCCTTCATCATCTTCCAGATCGGCGCCGACGGGCGGCTGCTTTCGGCGAGCGGCATCGGTCCGGGCAATGGCATCGCCCGCGACATCCGGCTGGCGGAAATGCTGATCGCGTCTGGCAAGACCGTCGATCCGGCAGCGCTCGCGCAGGCCGACGTCAAGCTGAAGTCGCTGCTGGCGGCCTGATCCCGCCCCATCCTTGGGCTCGGCTTCGCCCCCAACCTTGTTTCAACCGCTGCCCTTTCGGGGTCGGCTGCAATTGGATATTCCCATGAAGTCTCACGTTCTCACCGTCACCTGTCAGTCCACGCGCGGCGTCGTTGCTGCTATCGCCGGGTTCCTCGCCGACAAGGGCTGCAACATCATCGACAGCTCGCAGTTCGATGACCTTGAGACCGGCCTGTTCTTCATGCGGCTGACCTTCGCCAGCGAGGCCGGCACACCGATCGAAGAGATCGTCACAGGTTTCGAGCCGATCAGGAAGACCTTCGACATGAGCTGCGAATTCCATGACAGCAGCGCCAAGATGAAGGTGCTGCTCATGGTCTCGCGCTTCGGCCATTGCCTGAACGACCTGCTCTACCGCTGGAAGATCGGCGCGCTGCCGATCGATATCGTCGGCGTCGTCTCCAACCACTTCGATTATCAGAAGGTCGTGGTTAATCACGACATCCCCTTCCACTATGTCAACGTGACGAAGGCCAACAAGCCGCAGGCGGAGGCTCGCCTGCTTGAGGTGGTCGAGCAATCCGGGGCGGAGCTCATCGTTCTCGCCCGCTACATGCAGGTGCTCTCGGATGCCGTCTGCGAGAAGATGTCGGGGCGGATCATCAACATCCACCACTCCTTCCTGCCATCGTTCAAGGGCGCGAACCCCTACAAGCAGGCGTTCGAGCGTGGCGTGAAGCTGATCGGCGCCACCGCGCACTACGTCACCGCCGATCTCGACGAAGGTCCGATCATCGAACAGGACGTCGCCCGCATCACGCATGCGCAGTCGGCGCCGGACTACGTCTCGATCGGCCGCGACGTCGAGAGCCAGGTGCTGGCCCGAGCGATCCACGCCCATATCCACCACCGGGTGTTCATGAACGGCAACCGCACGATCGTCTTTCCGGCGAGCCCCGGTTCCTATGCGTCGGAACGCATGGGATAGGCGATCGCGCACGGCTTCGATGATGCAAAAGTATCATCATAGGCTTTGCCTCCAGGCGATGCCGGAGTCACGATAGAGCATCAAAGGCGCGTGCGTTCGCAAGGAGGCGAAGGCACTCCCGCCGGAGACAATCCGGCTTTACCCAATCAATGACGCATGCGGGAGGCAAGTCATGGACGATTCAAAATTCGGCA
Organism: Rhizobium sp. 2MFCol3.1; assembly: GCF_000377565.1. Taxonomy (GTDB): domain Bacteria; phylum Pseudomonadota; class Alphaproteobacteria; order Rhizobiales; family Rhizobiaceae; genus Rhizobium. The sequence continues at coordinate 239,560 of NZ_KB898353.1, forward strand.
AGAGAGACAAGAGAGGCCATTGGACGCCGAACGGCGTGCTGACGCCGGCACCGGTCTTCGTGCTGCCGCCAAACCCACTGAAATTCCTGAAGTGGTTGCCGAACTACTTCTTTCCGTGGAACGCCTTCTTCATGGTCACCGCGGCGATCTTCTGGTTTTTCCTGACGCCGGGGACCGAGACGACGAAGACCTTCTCGGTCGGCTGGATCGCGCTCATCTTCGCACGCAACCTCGCGGCGTTCTTCCTGTTCTACGGTGTCATCGAGCTGCGGCTCTACAAGCTTCGCCGCCAGGAAAACCGCTTCAAGTACAATCCGAATTTCCCGGCCGACAAGAAGAACACCGTCTTCCTATTCGGCTCGCAGGCCTATGACAGCATCATTCGCGGCGTCGGCACTGGCGTTACGATCTGGACCGCGATCGAGGTCGTGACGCTCTGGGCATTCGCCAACAACTACGTGCCGATGGCGACGTTCCAGGACAATCCGGTCTGGCTTGCCTGCATCGTGCTCTTCGTGCCCGTGTTCCACGAAGCCTACTTCTTCGCGATCCACCGCGCGCTGCACATTCCGGCACTCTACAAGTTCGTTCATTCGGTCCACCACAACTCGGTCAATCCGTCGCCGTGGTCATCGCTTGCCATGCACCCGGTCGAGCACCTGCTCTTCTTCGGTGAAGCACTGATCCATCTGGTGATATGCTCGCATCCGCTGGTCGCCATCTACAATCTGCATTCGCTGGCGCTCGGCGCGGTGGTCGGCCATGTCGGCTTCGACAAGATCGAGGCGGGCGAGGAAGGCGGGCTCGATACGCACGCCTATGCCCACTACCTCCACCACAAGTATTTCGAGGTGAACTATGCCGATGGCCTGATCCCGTTCGACAAGTGGTTCGGCACTTGGCACGACGGCACCAAGGATGGCGATGAAGCGATGAACGCGCGCTGGCAGAAGAAGCTGCAACGTGAAAACGCCCGCAAGGAAGCGCAGGAAGGCAACCAGGCATGACCCGTGCATTGACCGTAGCCGATCTGCGCGCGCTCAAGGGCAAGCGCCAATTCCTGACCATGCATGTCGATAGCCCGTCGGAGGCAGCGGCAGCCGCCGAGGCCGGCATCGAGATGTTCACCTGCGAGGTGGACGAGCAGCTTCCCCGGATACGCAAGGCAGCCCCCACCGCCTTCATCCAGGCAGCCCATGTGCAGGGCGCCATCCACGACGAATCGAGCGCCATCCGCGAAGGCTTTCGCGCGCTCGATCTTGGCGCCAGCTGTATCTACTTCGCCGGCTCGCTGCGCCTGCTGGAAGCGATGGCCAAGGAGGGCATTCCCGTCAGCGGCCATGTCGGCCTCGTGCCGCGCTGGGCCACTTGGACGAACTTCCGCTCGATCGGCAAGACGCCTGAGGAGGCGGCATCGATCTATCGTCGCGTGAAGGACTATGAGCAGGCCGGCGCCTGGGCGGTCGAGATGGAAGTTGTCCCCGTGGCGATCGCCGAGTGGATCACACGCTCGACACCGCTGATCACACTTGGAATGGGCTGCGGCGCCGTCTGCGATTCCCAATATCTGTTTTCCTGCGACGTGCTCGGAACCGGCACGAGCCGCGTGCCGCGCCACGGCAAGCAATATGCCGATCTCGCCGCCGAAGAGGCACGCCTGCAGGAACTGCGCGTGAAAGCATTCCGGGCGTTCGCCGACGATGTCCGCGACCGGAAATATCCGGAAACCCGCCATGAGGTTCATGTCGGCGAAGAGGTCCTGGCAGCCGCCAAGACGCTCGTGTGAGGTGACCGGGCAGGCGACAACGTCGTCTGCCCCTTTCACCCGACTTTCCCATAATTCTCTTCCCAAAGAGGTCTTCGATGGCTGCTCGCTTGATCGATGGCCGGCAATCTGCCGCCGCCGTCATCCAATCCGTGAAATCCGCGACCGAAGCTTTGCGTGATCGCGTTGGCGTGACCCCGGGGTTGGCGGTGATCATCGTCGGCGACGATCCGGCGAGCCACGCCTATGTCGGCGCCAAGGGACGGATGGCCAAGGATTGCGGCTTCACTTCCATTCAGCATTCGCTTCCCGTGACCGCGACGCAGGATGAAATCGCAGCCCTCGTTGCAAGCCTGAACGAGGATGAGGCCGTGCACGGCATCCTCGTGCAACTGCCGCTGCCGTCCCATCTCGATGCCGAGAAAATCACGCAGTCGGTCCGGCCGGAGAAGGATGTCGATGGCCTGCACGTGGTCAATGCCGGCAAGCTCGCGACCGGCGATCTTGATGGAGGGCTGATTTCCTGCACGCCCGCCGGCGCCATGGTGCTCGTTCGCGGCGTCCATGGCAGCGATCTCTCGGGGCTCAGCGCCGTCGTTATCGGCCGATCGAACCTCTTCGGCAAGCCGATGTCGGCGCTTCTGCTTGCCGCCAATGCGACCGTAACCACGGCGCACTCCCGCACGCGGGATCTGCCCGCGATCTGCCGCACGGCGGATATTCTCGTTGCGGCGGTTGGCCGGGCGCGGATGGTCGGCAGGGATTGGGTGAAGCCTGGAGCAACGGTGATCGATGTCGGCATCAACCGCGTGCCGGTGGAGGGCAATGCCGAGGGCAAGACCCACTTGGTCGGCGACGTGGCATTTGAGGAATGCAGCGAGATCGCGGGTGCGATAACGCCGGTTCCCGGCGGCGTCGGGCCGATGACGATCGCCATGCTGATGGCCAATACGGCGATCGCGGCATACCGCTCCAAGGACATTGAGCCGCCGCGCTTCTGATGCGCCGCATGGTCCTTATCCTCGCAAGTGTGCCCGCCATAACGCCTGTCTCACCAAAAGTTGTAGATGATATCGACGTCAGCGTTTATCCGTCCAATCAACCCGGTTGCTAAAAAACCATAATTGCTCCACCTACATTGTAGACAAACGCGAGCAGTCGGAATTGGATCAGAGCTTGATGCGCATTAAATACGGTTTCCTCGGCATTCTCCTGGCGATTGCGCCCACGGCTCATGCGCTGGACATGGGACCGGTGCCGGTTCTGGCGCCGCAAAAGCAGCAGGAACAGGCGGCGCAGCTGAGCGCGCAATTCTTGACGCGCTACAGCTATCGGCCGGTCGCGCTCGACGACAACCTCTCCGTCAAGATCATGGACCGCTTCATCAAGTCGCTCGATCCGGATCGGATGATCTTCCTGCAGTCCGACATCAACACCTTTATGGCCGACAGCACCAAGATCGACGACGCGATCAAGACGGAAGACCTCAAGCTCCCCTTCTCGATCTTCAACCTGTACGAACAGCGCATTGTCGATCGCATGACCTATGCCCGCGATCTCCTGAAGAAGGGCTTCGATTTCACCGCGCAGGAAGACTACGCGCTGGTGCGCGACGACAAACCCTGGCCGCAATCCGAGGCCGAGAGCAACGATCTCTGGCGCAAGCGGGTGAAGGCCGATTGGCTGCGCCTGAAACTCGGCGGCCAGACCGAAGCCACCATTCGCGACACGCTCGACAAGCGCTACAAGAACGCGCTCGAGCGCGCCTATAAATACAAGAGCGACGACGTCTTCCAGTCCTTCATGGACGCCTATTCGACCTCGATCGATCCGCATACCGACTACTTCGGCGCCACCGCATCGGCCGATTTCGATATTTCGATGAAGCTTTCGCTTGTCGGTATCGGCGCAGTGCTGCAGGAGCGTGATGATTACACGACCATCCGCGAACTCGTTCCGGGCGGCCCCGCGCAGCTCTCCGGCAAGCTCGCGGTCGGCGACCGCATCACGGGTGTCGGCCAGGGCGCCGACGGCCCGATCAAGGAAGTGATGGGCACGCGCCTCGACGAGGTCGTGCAGTTGATCCGCGGCGCGAAGGATTCGATCGTCCGCCTGGATATCCTGCCCGCCGATGCCGGCGCCGATGGCGGCCACCGCGTCATCAGCCTCGTGCGCGACAAGATCAGCCTCGAAAAGCAGGCGGCCAAGAAGGCCGTTCTCCCTGTCAAGGACGGCGACGTCACCCGCAAGATCGGCGTGATCACGCTGCCGGCCTTCTACGAAGACTTCGAAGCACGCCGAAAGGGCGACAAAGACTATAGAAGCGCCAGCCGCGACGTCGCCAAGCTGCTGACCGAGCTCAAGCAGGACAATGTCGACGGCGTGCTGATCGACCTGCGCAACAATGGCGGCGGTTCGCTCGCCGAAGCGATCGACCTCACCGGCCTGTTCGTCGGCAAGGGCCCGGTGGTCCAGCAGCGCGGCGCCGATGGCAAGGTCGAGGTTCAAAGCGACGATCTGCCGACACCGGCATGGACCGGCCCGGTCGGCGTGCTGATCAATCGCGGCTCGGCTTCCGCTTCCGAGATCTTCGCGGCCGCCATCCAGGACTATGGTCGCGGCGTGATCATCGGCGAGCCTAGCTTCGGCAAGGGCACCGTGCAGACCGTGGTCAATCTCGACCAGGTGGCGCGCAACGACAAGCCGAAATTCGGCGAGCTGAAGCTGACGATCGCGCAGTTCTTCCGCGTCAACGGCGGCACGACGCAGCTGCGCGGCGTAACCCCCGACATAGCCCTGCCCGGTCTCTCCGACCCGAAGACGTTCGGCGAAACCAGCTATGACAACGCGCTCCCCTGGGCGCAGATCAAGCCCGCGCGCTACAAGCAGTCCGGCAACCTCAAGGCGGAACTGCCGAAGCTGCAGGCCCTTCACGACAAGCGTGTGGAGACCGACCCGGACTTCCAGCGTCTTATCGAGGACGTTGCCGAACTGAAGGCGCAGCGCGACAAGGGCGTGATCTCGCTCAACGAAGCCGACCGCCGCAAGGAACTGACCGCACGCGAAAACCGCTTGAAGTCGCGCGCACAGCTGGATGATGGCGTCGACACCACCAACGACGATGGCCTGCAATCCAACGAGCGCAGCCTGACGGCCGATATCGCGCTCGAGAATGCGCGCAAGAAGGCCAAGGACGTTCTCCTGAACGAGGCGACCGCGATCCTGTCGGATGCGGCCGGCTTGCAGGCGGGCGCTCGATAAGGGCCACACTGGTCAATTGAAAAAGCGGACGGCCAGGGTTTGGCCGTCCGCTTTGAAACCTTGAGAGCAGAGTATCGCTCGCCGACCGTTGCCGAGCGGCATCGCCCGCTCAGCTCGTTCCCCCGACAGCGTCCAAGGCATTCTTCAGCTCATCCAGCCCGTGTGGCTTGAGCAGCAGAACCGTCCTGGAACTGTCGTCCATCTCTGGCTTCTTCTCCGAACCCGTCGCGAAAACGATGCCGATCTCAGGCCAGCGCTTGCGCACCTCGCGACAGAAATCGTCTCCGGACATGCCGGGAAGACCGAGATCGGTCACCAGCACATCGATCGGTTCGCTGCCAAAGAGCGGCAGCGCCTCCTCGGCGGATTCGGCCTCAAGCACCTCATGGCCGAGTTCGGCCAGCATATCGGCGGTCGCCATCCGGATCAGCGCATTGTCCTCGACCAGAACCACGCGCAGCGCCTGCGACGCCGCCGGCGAGACGGGCGCGGGCATGGCGGAGATGGACGTCTCCTTTCGGCGCTCCGCGTTTTTCTGCGTTTCGTCGATGACATGCCGGATCTTGCGGGCAAGCGCCTCGCGCGTGTAGGGCTTGGAGAGCAGCTGCACGCCGGGATCGAGCCGGCCGCCGTGAACGATGGAATTTTCGGTGTAGCCGGAGGTGAAGAGAACGGCGAGGCCAGGTAGCCGCTCCTTCGCCTTCTTCGCCATCTCGCTGCTTTTCAGCGATCCGGGCATGACGACATCGGTGAAGAGCATGTCGATATGAATACCGCTCTCGATGACGGAGAGCGCAGCCGCCGCATCGCCTGCCTTCAGAACGCGGTAGCCGAGTTCCTGCAGCATTTCGACCACGGTGGTGCGCACGCCCTCATCATCCTCGGCGACGAGAATGGTCTCAGGTCCGCCTTCGACAGGGGCATGCGGATCGATGACCTGCAAGTCTTCCTGCTGCAGCGAACGAGGCAGATACATCTTCACCGTCGTTCCGTGTCCGACCTCGCTATAGATCTTCACATGGCCGCCCGACTGGCGGACGAAACCATAGACCATGGAGAGGCCGAGCCCCGTGCCCTTCCCCTCCGGCTTCGTCGAGTAGAACGGCTCGAACACCTTGTCCAGAAGATCGGCAGAGATGCCCGACCCGGTATCGGTCACCGAAATCGACACATACTGGCCGGGCACGACATCCTGATGCTGCCTTGCATAGGCGTCGTCGACATAGGCGTTGCCGGCCTCGATCGTCAGATTGCCGAACCCCTCCATCGCATCACGGGCATTGATCGCGAGATTGAGCAGCGCGTTTTCGATCTGCATGGGGTCGACCAGCGTGTTCCACAATCCGCCCGAGACGACCGTCTCCACCTCGACGCCTTCGCCGATCGTCCGCCGGATCATCTCGTCCATGCCGCGGATCAGCCGGCCGGCATTGACGACGCGGGGATCGAGCGCCTGCCGGCGGCCGAAGGCCAGAAGCTGAGCCGCGAGCTTGGCGCCGCGTTCCACGCCGGCCAGCGCATTGGTGATCTTGCGCTGTGCCTTGTCGTTGCCGATAACATCGCGCGACAGGAGCTGGAGATTGCCCGCCACCACCTGCAGCAGATTGTTGAAGTCATGCGCGACGCCGCCGGTGAGGTTGCCGATGGCCTCCATCTTCTGGGCCTGCTGCAGGGCAAGCTCGGTGTTGCGCAGCGCGATCGCCGCCTCGCGTTCTTCCGTCACGTCGCGGCCGACCGCATGGATGGACGCGTCATAGGGAACCGCGGTCCAGGATATCGTGCGGTAGCTCTTGTCCTTAGCCTGGTAACGATTTTCGAATGAGAAGGTTGTCGCGCCCTCGCTGAGCTTGCCGATTTCGGCCAGCGTCGTCGCCATATCCTCGGGATGGATGAAATCGAGGAACGACCGATTGATGAGCTCGCTCTCCTCCCAATCGAAGACTGTCTTCCATGCCGGATTGACCGCCGTTATCTTGGCCTCGAAATCGGCGACCAGCATGATATCGGTCGACAACCGCCACATCCGGTCTCGGTCGGCAGTGCGCTCGGCGACGCGCTGCTCGAGCGTTTCGTTCAGCGCCTCGAGCTTCGCGCGCGTCTCGCGCTGGTCCTCGATGTCGGTATTGGTGCCGATCCAGCGGAAAACGCGGCCATCCTCGTCGCGCGACGGTACCGCGCGGGCGATGTGCCACCGATAGGAACCATCGGAGCGCCGCAGCCTGAGGTCGATCTCATAAGCCTGACCCGACGACAAGGCGGATCGCCAGCGGTCGGCCATGGCGGTGAAATCGTCGGGGTGGACGATCTTGGTCCAGGCGCCACCGTCGAGCTCGCCGGGTGCGGCACCGGCATATTCGTAGACGCGCTCGTTGAACCAATCGAGCTGTCCATCGGGCCGCGCGGTCCAGACGTGATTGGGGATCGCCTGGGCGAGCGCGCGGAAGCGGGCCTCGCTTTCCCTCAGTTCGCGCTGCGCCTTGCGCCGGTCGGTCACATCCTGCACGACGCCCACGAAGCGCAACGGCTTGCCGCTGGCGTCGCGTTCGAACTCTCCCTTGCGGGCGATGACGCGCTTCTGGCCGTTGTCGGCGCGGCGGATGCGATACTCGACGTTCAAGGGCGAGGCGCCCGCCGCCCGCGTCCTGCCGTTGGAGCTGATCTCGCGGTCTTCTTCGACGATCAGCCCTTCCAACGTCTCGATGCGGACGTCGCCGGCATCTTCATAGCCGTAGATCTTGCAAAATTCCGGCGTGGCGTTGAGGACATTGGTTTCCAGATCGAGCGAAAACACGCCGACGCCGCCCGCCTCCTGCGCTCGGCGCAACCGCGCCTCGGCGTCGCTCAGCGCCTGCGCCGTCAGGTGTTCTTCCGTGCGGTCGCGCAAAACCTTGACCAGGCCGACGGGCGTTCCGTCCTCGTCGCGGATCGGGCGGATCTCGCCATTGGCCCAGAAGCGTTCGCCGGATTTGCGCAGGTGCCACCGGTCGTGGTGGGCGTTGCCCTGCCTGAGTGCCGCGGCCATCGCCTCGCTCGCCTTGTCGGCGGCGCGATCCTCGGGCGTGAAGAGCAGTTGCCAATGCTTGCCGGCGACCTCGTCTTCGGTCCAGCCGAAGATGCGGCGCGCGCCCTCGTTCCAGCGCAGGATGATCCCATCAAGATCGAGCGCGAGAATGGCGTAGTCGATGGCGCCGTCCATGATCTGGCGGCTCTGCCGCTCGGATGCCCGCAGCCCCTCCTCCGCCGCGACGCGGTCGGTGACATCGGACCCTTGCACGAAAACGCCGACGATGCTGCCATCAGGTTCCGTTACCGGTTGATAGACGAGATCGACATATTTGCGTTCGACCGGATCGTCGGGCGAGGCCTGCAGATCAACCGGCAGCGCCCGCCCCTCATAGGCGACGCCCGATGTGTAGACTTGATCGAGCAACTCGTAATAACCCTGCCCGCGAAGCTCCGGCAACGCATCGCGCACCGACATGCCGACGACATCGCGCCCGCCGACGAGCTGGTTATAGGCCGCGTTGGTCAGCTCGAAGACATGGTGGGGGCCGTGCATCATCGCGACGAAGCCGGGCGCCTGCTCGAACATGCGCCGCAGTCGCTCCTGCTCGCCATTGCGCCAGCGCTCGGCTGCCACCTTGGCGGTCGTCTCGACCACGATCGCGATCACCCCGCACGGACGGCCGTCCTCATCCATGACGGGCGAATAGTCGAGGTTCATGAAGACCTGTTCGGGCCTGCCTGTGCGGAACAGTGTCAGCTCCTGATCCTGATAGGCGAGCGTCTTGCCGGCCAATCCGACCTTCATGACATTGTCGTTGAAATCGGCGACCTCGGGCCAACCCTCGCGCACCTTCGATCCCAGAAGCTGCGGATGCCGGCCGCCGGCGAAGACCGAATAGGCATCATTATAGATCATGACGCCGTCTTCGCCCCAGAGTGTCACGATCGGCACCGGCGACTGCAGAATGGTCGAGGTCGTGACCTTCACGGCGTTCGGCCATAGCGCTAGTGGACCAAGAGAGGTCTTCTCCCAGTCGAAGCCACGGATAAGCCGGGCGAGCTCGCCGTCATGGGCGAGAAAATCAAATTCATCAGGTTTCATGGACGTCGACCGGTTGCTCCCGCCAGTTATGTAGCGGAAACATCGACTTGGGGAAGTGGTGCGGAGCGCAACCCAGCGCTTTATATTAGCGGCCGAAGCTGGCGACCGGTTAGACGACCAACTCACCGGTTGCGGCGCTTGCCTTCAAGGAGGTCGAGCACGGAATTGGCGGCGTCCATGACGTTGGTTCCGGGGCCGAACACCGCCGCCACGCCATGCTCGGTGAGAAAGGCATAGTCCTGCCGGGGGATGACCCCGCCGACCACGACGATGATGTTTTCGGCGCCCTTCGCCTTCAGCACCTCGATCAGTTGCGGCGCCAGCGTCTTGTGGCCGGCGGCCAATGACGACATGCCGACCACATGCACCTTGCTCGATATCGCGAGGTTCGCCGCTTCCTCCGGCGTCTGGAACAACGGGCCCGCCAGCACGTCGAAGCCGATATCGCCGAAGGCCGAGGCGATGACTTTGGCGCCGCGGTCGTGGCCATCCTGCCCAAGCTTCGCGACCATGATTTTCGGCGCTCCACCCAGTGCTTCGGAAATCGCTGTCATTCGCGTGCGCAACTGCTGCAGCTCCGGCTCGTCGCTATAGGCATTGCCATAGACGTTTTTCACGACCTCGGGCTCGGCGGTGTGGTCGCCGAAAACGCTGCGCATCGCATCCGAGATTTCGCCGACGCTTGCACGCGCCCGCGCCGCCTCGACCGCAGCCTCGAGCAGATTGCCCTTGCCGCTCTCAGCCACTTCGCGCAGCCGGTCCAGCGTTTCCGCCACCTTTGCCGGATCGCGGCGGCGGCGCGTCTCTTCCAGACGCTTGATCTGCGAGGCCCGCACGGCGCTGTTGTCGATATCGAGGATGTCGATCGGCTCTTCGTTTTCCAGCCGGTACTTGTTGACGCCGACGATGATCTCGTCGCCTTTGTCGACCGCCGCCTGCCGCCGGGTTGCGGCTTCCTCGATCAGCCGCTTCGGCAACCCTTCGTTCACGGCCTTCGTCATCCCCCCGAGTGCCTCGACCTCTTCGATCAGCGCCCAGGCCTTTTCGGCAAGCTCGTTCGTCAGGCTCTCGACATAGTAGGATCCGGCCAGCGGATCGACCACCTTGGTGACGCCCGTCTCGTGCTGGAGGATCAGCTGGGTGTTGCGGGCGATGCGCGAGGAGAATTCGGTGGGGAGCGCGATCGCCTCGTCGAAGGAATTGGTGTGCAGCGATTGCGTGCCGCCGAGCACGGCCGACATCGCCTCGAAGGCGGTGCGGATGATGTTGTTATAGGGATCCTGCTCCTGCAGCGAGACGCCCGACGTCTGGCAATGCGTGCGCAGCATCAGCGACGACGCCTTCTTCGGCGTGAACTCTTCCATGATCCGCGTCCAGAGCAGCCGCGCCGCACGCAGCTTGGCCGCTTCCATGAAGAAGTTCATGCCGATCGCGAAGAAGAAGGACAGGCGGCCGGCGAACTCGTCGACGTCGAGACCCTTGGCAATCGCCGCCCGCACATACTCGCGCCCATCGGCCAGCGTGAAGGCAAGCTCCTGTACCAGCGTCGCGCCCGCCTCCTGCATGTGATAGCCGGAGATCGAGATCGAGTTGAAGCGCGGCATCTCCCTGGAGGTGTATTCGATGATATCGGCGACGATCCGCATCGAGGGCTCGGGCGGATAGATGTAGGTGTTGCGGACCATGAACTCCTTGAGGATGTCGTTCTGGATGGTGCCGGAAAGGGCGGCCCGCGACACGCCCTGCTCCTCACCGGCGACGATGAAATTCGCAAGGATCGGAATGACCGCGCCGTTCATCGTCATCGACACCGAGACCTTCTCCAGCGGAATTCCGTCAAAGAGGATCTTCATGTCCTCGACGCTGTCGATCGCCACGCCCGCCTTGCCGACATCGCCCTCGACGCGCGGATGGTCACTGTCATAGCCGCGATGGGTGGCCAGATCGAAGGCGACGGAGACGCCCTGCTGACCTGATGCCAGCGCCTTGCGGTAGAACGCGTTGGATGCCTCGGCGGTCGAGAAGCCGGCATATTGCCGGATCGTCCAGGGCCGGCCAGCATACATGGTGGCGCGCGGACCGCGAGTGAAGGGCGCGAAGCCCGGAAGCGAGCCCGGCTGCGAGACACCGTCCAGATCGGCTTCTGTGTAGAGCGGCTTGACGTCTATCCCCTCGGGTGTTTTCCACACGAGCGTATCAGGCGAGGCGCGAAGCTCCTTTTCGGCAAGCGCCTGCCAGTCCCCCAGTGTCCTCTCCCCAAACGTCTTCTTCGTCATCTCAAGCCTCCGCATTCTTCTTTTACGGCAGGCTAGCATTTTATCCGCGCCGGATGCGAGGGCGGTGCGGCTATAAATATGACAGCTCTTTTCGCCTGGCCGATTATTCCGCTGCCGCGAAGACCGGCGTTCGGTTTGGAAAGAAGGCGGCGCTTTCGCTGATGAAAACGGCGCTTAGGCCTGGAGGCGATTGCCAGATCGCACGGAAATTGCTATGTAGTTTGCGTTGGAGCGGGCACGAAGAGTGCGATCTTCAGACAAAGTTCACTATCAGCATTGCATTGTTTTAAAACGGTATTTTTCCAACACGGAAGATAACGAGCGGTTTTGTTTACTGACTCGTACGGCCCATTTTCGGGGCTCATTTTAGGTAGTTATCGATAGTGATCGCTTTCGAGTCGGAGAGTCCGTATAGTCGCGACTTTCTACGGTTCACGATCAGCACGGCATGCGAAAAATTCGCCCCAATATTCAAGAGACGCTCGATCCGCAGGCGCTTTCGCGCGCGGAGACGCTCGACATTCTTGATAGCATCTTCCCATTCGACAGGCGCGACCAGCTCGCGCAGCTGCTGACGGACGAAGATGCCCTTATCTTGAAAAGACTGGCGCAGAGAAATATCGCGCAGAATACACTCCGCGCTCTCGCCTCTGACTTGGGTTATCTTCAGGCTTGGGCTCGCGCCACGACTGAGAGGTCCCTGCCCTGGCCAACGCCAGAAGAAATGGTTCACGCCTTCATCTCGCAGCACCTTCATTGTGCAGCCGCCGCGCCGGATGGACAGAGTGATGGCATGCCGCGCCACGTTGAGGACAGTCTGCGCCAGCGGACCCTTCTCAAAGGCTCCCTCCCACATGCCCCTTCGACCGTTCGTCGACGGATCGCAAGTTGGGCATTGCTGACGCGAGAGCGTGGCCTGTCCGGCTCCTTCGACAGCGCGTCTGTCAAAGAAGCTATCAAGCAGGCGAAGCACAATGGCGGGCACACGCCGGTCTCAATGAGCGCCACGCCAATAACAGACGATATCCTCCGCCGTCTTCTCCAGACCTGCAAGAAGGACGGCATCGTCGGTCGCCGCGATCGCGCGATCCTGTTGCTGGCGGCAGAGGCCGGCGGCCAACGTCGCGCGGAGGTCGCCAGTCTCCGCGTCGAAGACCTGTGCATCGGAGGCAGCAACGATATTCACAAAAGGTACACCCGTCGGACTCGGTTGACCGTCAGGATCGGCGCGGCGGAACGCGACAACCAGTTGAACCTATCTGGCGAGGCGGCCAAGGCATTGATGGAATGGATACGGGAAGGCGACATAGAGACCGGGCCCGTCTTCCGCAAAATCGATCAATGGGGCAATGTCTCGCGACGGATGCTAACACCGCAGTCGGTCAATCTGATCGTCAAGACCCGTGCAAAGAAAGCAGGCATCGATCCGTCGTCAGTGTCTGTTCAGGGATTGCGATCCGGCAACCCGGCTCGGGCTCGAAGGCGCGAGCGCGACCCCACTCTCGCAGTTGCGGCTGAAAATGAAGGTCGGAGCGAAGAGGTCTCTACCAGAGGCGGGACATAACCCGCCGGAGAGTTCTTCACCCGCCGTCCACTCTTGAAATCGGCTGATCCCCGCATCATCTATCTGTCACCACCCGTATCGATAGCCTGCAGAGTGAGCCGTGAACTCACACGCTTTTGCTGTCCGGGAACGAAGGGCGCTCCTCGAAAGAGTTGAGCGCCCTTTCTGTTTTGGCGTCATCGCCAAGCCGGCGCCACCACGATTGAGAAGATCCGGCGAAAGACGAGATCACGGCGACCGGCACGCGCCTTGGACGTCGGGAGATATAGAGTGAGGCACCGGCAGGCGCTCTCGTCTGATCAATGCAGCACACAACCTCTCGCCAACCCAACACCGTACAGGCGGCTTGCGGGCCTCAGGCATTCGACCGGGGCAGGGAGGAGGAGCCCATTTGTCGGCGCCAGACAGGCGGCATTGCCCTCCCAACCGCAAGCCCGCCATGCGTTGGCCGCAGCGCGACGACGCGTGAACCACCTGTTCAAAACCCCTCACAGGGCGAGACGCCGACGGCGGGCCGTGTTATCGTTCCGATGATCTTACTGGGATCAGCTGCCGTCGCCGATTATCGGCGCGTACAAAGCAAGCAGACGCCAACCAGGCCATGGCCCTGTAGGGCGCGACAGCCTCGATCGACCGATCGAGTTCCCCGCGGGGAACAGAGCGCCGCTGCCGCCTGATGGGTGGCCAAATCGACGTTCCCCGCGGGGAACTCGGCAATTTGCAGCCAATTGCGAATCGCGCTACTTCTTCAACTACGCAAAAAGTGCGAATTATCGTTTTTTTGCGAAACAACAGGCGGGTTAACTCACCATTAACCATCTCGGCGCTTAGGTTATCAAAACCGAATTGAGGGTAGAATCGTGAACCGGCACTTGAGCAGCCTCGACTTCATGCAGAGCTTTTCCAGCAAACTGGAAATGGCGCTGCAAAACCTATCGATGGCACAATATCCACCTGACGCCCGCAGAGAGATGCGGAAGTTCACGTCGTCGGAAGTCGCATCGCTTCTCGATGTCTCCGAAGCCTATATCCGCCAGATCGTCGTGAAGGAAAAAGGACCCGCACCGGAGACAACGGCCAATGGCCGCCGCATGTATTCTCTGGAACAGATCCTCGAACTGCGCATGACGCTCGCCGAGAAGGGCCGCAAGAAGTGGATGAACCCGCGACGCGTCGACGGCGAAGCCTGCCAGGTTCTTGCCGTCACCAACTTCAAGGGCGGATCGAGCAAGACCTCGACCACGATCCACCTCGGCCACTATCTGGCGCTCAAGGGCTACCGCGTGCTGGCCGTCGATCTCGATCCGCAGGCGTCGCTGACCAGCCTTCACGGCAATCTGCCTGATTTCAATCCGCGCGAAGACGAAACGCTTTATGCGGCGATCCGCTTCGAGGATACGAAGCCGACGCGTTCGCTCATTCATCAGACCCACATTGCGGGGTTCGATGTGATCTGCGCCGGTCTCGATCTCACAGAGTTCGAAACCGCGGTCGCGCTCGAAATGCGCAAGAGCGGTGGCACCAGCTTCCTGCTGCGTGTCTCGCAGGCGCTTGAGCAGGTTGCCGACGACTATGACGTGATCCTGATGGATTCCGCCCCGTCGCTGAACTTCCTGACGCTGTCGTCGCTGACCGCTGCGACCGCCGTCATCATCCCGGTGCCGGCGCATATGCTGGATGTCGATTCCACCGGCAAGTTCCTGGAGCTCGCATCCTCCTACATGCAGATCCTGAGCGACATGGGCGCTTCGGCGCAGTGGGATTTCGCGAAGTTTCTCGTCACCAAGTTCGAAGCCAATGATCACCCGCAGGCGAACATGACCGCGCTGATGCGCCAGGTCTTCGGTGACGATCTCTTGCTGAACATGGTGACGAAATCCACGGCCGTTGCCGATGCGCTGACCTGGAAGCAGAGCCTGTATGAAGTGCAGCGCTCGAGGTTCTCCGCACCGAAGACCTACGACCGCGCCATGGAATCGATCAACGCCTCGAACGCCGAGATCGAAAAACTACTCTGGAATGCATGGGGGCGTGAATGAGCCGCAAAGACTCTCGAGGCATGTTCGCCAATGTGCTCGGTCAGCTCGACCAGCCATCGGCGACACCGCCGCAGGCCAAGACAACATCGCCGCATCTTTTGAAGGTTGCCGCCGGCGTGCGCCAGATTCAGGAGAAGGGCGAGGTCCTCGATCGCCTGCTGAAGGATGGCGACCATATCGTCGACGTCGATCCCGATGACGTAGCACCCTCGACCATTCCCGATCGCTTCGACGGTGCCTACGACGACAGCGCCATCGAGGATATCGCTGCATCGATCAGCGAGCGCGGCCAGATCGTGCCGGGCCTGATCCGTCCGTTCAAGAATGGCCCCAAGCCTTACCAGATCGTCTTCGGTCGCCGCCGTCTGGCAGCCGCCAAGAAGCTCGGCCTGAAGTTTCGCGCCATCGTTCGTGAGCTCACGGACGAAGAAGCGATCGTCTTCCAGGGCGAAGAAAACGCCAACCGCAACGATCTGTCCTTCATCGAGAAGTGCGCCTTCGCGCTGTCTCAGGAACAGGCCGGATATAAGCGCGACATCATCTCGGCGTCGCTGGCCACCGGCAAGTCCCATATCTCGGAAATGCTGCGCATCGCATCGGCCGTTCCGCGCACCACCATGCTCGTCATCGGTTCGGCGCCGGATATCGGTCGTCGCCGCTGGATCGAGTTCGTCGATATTTTCGTGGCGCGTCCCGATGCCGCCGAATGCGTGGAAGAGGCCCTCTCGGAGGTCAAGCGCAGCTCGGAGACCGATCGTTTCGCTCTGGCACTTGCGGCCCTCAAGACCGCTGCCTCCAAGCCTGCCGTCATCGAGACACCGCAGACAGCCGAAATCCGTGCCAACGGCTTTCTTCTGGCTACCGTCAGCTACCCGAAATCAGGTCCGCGCATCAGCTTCACCAAGGCGGTGCCGACCAGTTTCGTCGATTTTCTGAATGATCGCATGGAGACGCTTCACGGCGAATTCCTGCAGTCCGTAGACAACAAGAGCAAAGGATAACGCCGCAAAAGAAAAAAGCCCCCGGACGTTGCCGTCGCGGAAGCTCTTCTCATTGGTTTAGCAGCTAGAGAATCGCACTTCCTCGAATCACTGTCAAGCATCTTTGGCACCGTTTTGGTGGACGAACTTCTTTTGCCTTGGAAAAGGTGAAGGTGATGGAAGGCCAATTTGTAACGACGCCCTTTGGGCGGCGAGCGATGTCGCTTGGCATGCTCGCAAATCAGGTCAGAGCCCAGCAGATCAAGCCGGGCTATTCGATCGATAAGTGGAAGCTCTATCGTTCGCTGTGCGAGGCCAAGCCCTTGCTCGGCGTGACGGATCGTGCGCTTGCCGTCTTGAATGCGCTTCTGAGCTTCTATCCGCAGAACGAGCTGTCGGAAGAAACCGGGCTGGTGGTGTTTCCCTCCAATGCCCAGTTGTCCCTGCGCTCCCATGGCATGGCCGAACAGACGATCCGTCGTCATCTGGCAGCGCTTGTCGATGCCGGCCTGCTGACCCGCAAGGACAGCCCGAACGGAAAGCGCTATGCCCGCAAGGATCGCTCCGGCTCCATTCGCGATGCGTTCGGCTTTTCGCTTGCGCCTCTGCTTGCCCGTGCCGAGGAGATCGAGCATCTGGCGGCAAAGGTCGTGGCGGAGAAATTGTACGTCCAGCATCTGCGCGAGCAGATCAGCCTGTTTCGCCGGGATATCGCCAAGCTGATCGAAGCCGCGATCGCCGACCAGGTTCCGGGCGAATGGGCTCAGACTTTCAACGAGTTTCGCGACATTGTCGAAAGCGTTCCGCGCGCTCCGACGACCACCGAGCTGGAAGTCGTTTGCGATCAGATCGAACGTTTGCGGCTGAAAGTGCTTAACCATCTGGATCTACAGATAAAATTGCAAAATTTGAGCGCCAATCCCTATCAAAATGAGCGCCACATACAGAATTCCAATTCCGAATCTATTCTTGATTCTGAAGCGCCTGCTCAAATCGAGAACCGGCAACACGCGGATGGGCATAACGTCGAGCAAGATCGAGAGGATGCGGACAATGCGTTTCCTCGGAGGCCTGTCTCGGTATCCATTCCATCGCTGCCTGAGCCTAAGATGGTCGGCTCCGATGACAAAGCTTTGACGATCATGCCAAAGGCTGGGGATAACCGTGGTTCGGAATTGAAATCCTTCCCGCTTGGTCTCGTGCTGCAGGCATGCCCTGATATCGCGGCCTATGGGCCCGGTGGCGGCATTCGAAGCTGGCGGGATCTCACCAACGCCGCATCCGTGGTCAAATCGATGCTGGGGGTCACGCCGTCGGCCTATCACGACGCCTGCACCATCATGGGCTATGACAACGCGGCGACCGTCATCGCCTGCATTCTCCAGCGCGCCACCAAGATCAACTCGGCGGGCGGCTATCTGAGAGATCTGACGCGACGTACGGAGAAGGGTGAGTTCGCGATCGGGCCGATGCTGATGTCACTCGTCAGAAGCAATGGAGGAGCTGCCATCACGCTGCAAAGCTGAGATGGAGAGGGTATCGGCTCCGTCTCCCGTCAGGACGCTTATCCGGTCGAATGATCGTAGAGGACGTTGCCGGTCGCGCCATCAACGCCGGAGAGGCTGACCTCGTATCCCCAGAGATGACGGATATGGGTGAGGGTTTCGTTGCGGCTGGTTTCTTCGAGAAGAAGACCGTCATTGACCGTGTGCTTCAGCCGAAGCCTGCGATCGCCGAGGAGATCGACGTCGACGACCTGAATATCGGGCTGCCTGGCGCTGACATCGTAGCTGCGGGCGAGAGCCGAACGGATTTCCGCGTAGCCGCGTTCGTTGTGGATCGAGGAGACCTCGCAGAACTTGTCGGCCGCCATATCGGACAGCCTGAAGAGCCGGAATTTGCGGATCACGGCCGGGCTCAGATACTGCAGGATAAAGGATTCATCGCGGTGGTTCGCCCATGCGTCGCGCAAAGTCCCCATAGGGTCGTTGTTGCCGGCCATGGAGGGAAACCAGTTCCGGTCCTCGTCGGTCGGATTGGTGCAGATGCGTTCGATATCCTGCATCATCGCGAAGCCGAGTGCATAGGGATTGATGCCCGAGAAGCGGGGATCGTCGAAGCCTGGCTGGAAGACGACGTTGGAATGGCTGCTCAGAAGCTCCAGCATGTTGCCTTCGCTGATCTTGCCCTGATCGAACAGGCGATTGATGATCGTGTAGTGCACGTAGGTCGCGCAGCCCTCGTTCATCACCTTGGTCTGCCGCTGCGGGTAGAAGTATTGGGCGATGATGCGCACGATCCTGAGGATCTCGCGCTGCCAGGGCTCCAGGATCAGGCTGTGCTTCTCGATGAAGTAGAGAAGGTTCTCCTCCGGCAGGTTGAGCGCTTTCTTGCGTTCGGAGGCATTGCGCTCCGCCTCGTGCGGATCGCGGCTGTCGACGGAAGAGGGCAGGGTGCGCCAGAGGTCGCTATAGGTCTGCTCCTCATATTCCAATCGTTCACGCGCCCGCTCACGCACCTTCTCGGAGGAGAGGCGGGGAGGGCGGCGGTAGCGGAAGACGCCGTTGTCCATCAGCGCATGAGCTGAATCGAGGATTGCCTCGACCGCCTCGGTGCCGTGACGCTCCTCGCACTTGGCGATATATTTCTTGGCGAAGTCCATGTAGCCGAGAATGGCGCCGGCATCCGTCCATTGGCGGAACAGATAGTTGTTCTTGAAGAAGTGGTTATGCCCGAAAGAGGCGTGCGCGATGACCAGCGTCTGCATGGCCATCGTGTTTTCCTCCATCAGATAGGCGATGCAGGGGTTGGAATTGATGACGATCTCGTAGGCGAGCCCCCGGTGGCCTTTGCGATAGAGGCTGTCCTCATAGATGAAGCGTTTGCCGAAGGACCAGTGCTGGTACATCAGCGGCATGCCGACCGAGGAGTAAGCGTCGAGCATCTGTTCGGACGAGATGATCTCCAGCTGGTTCGGATAGATATCGAGCCCCATCTCGCCGATCGCGATATCCTGGATGGCGTCGTGGACGATCGATAGCGTTCCGAAATTCCAGTCGGAGCCTTCAAACAGCAGCTCGGAACTCTCCGCTCGCTTCGCCATATCGGTCTTCCCTCAGTTATGCGTACGCGCGCCGGCTTTGCGGCTGAAGAGCTTGCGGAAGACCGGGTAGATATTGCCGGGTCTTGCGATGCGGGCCATGTGGAAGTTGGGGACCTCGCCATCGACGGTGCGATAGGCGCGCCAAAGCGAAGTGCCATTGTCGGTGGCGCCGAATATCTCGGTCTCCCGTTCGTCTATGATCTCGACATATGCGTAATATTGGCAAAGCCGCATCAGGTCACCGCGCAGGAGCGCCGCACATCGCTCGGAATCGCCGCTGCTGTTGTCGCCGTCGGAAGCCTGGGCCGCGTAGATGTTCCACATGTCGGCCGGGTAGCGCGCTTCGATGATCCGCTGCATCTCCTCGAGAGCCGTGGAGACCACCGTGCCGCCGCTCTGCTTGCTGTAGAAGAAGGTCTCTTCATCCACCTCATGCGCCTCGTCGGTGTGGCGGATGAAGATGATGTCGATCCGGCCGTAACGGCGCTTGAGGAAGAGGTGCAGCAGCACGAAGAAGCGCTTGGCGAGATCCTTCTCGCGCTCGCCCATCGAGGCTGAGACGTCCATCAGGCAGAACATCACGGCATTGGCGTTCGGCACCGGCTGGCGCTCGAAGCGGTTGAAGCGAACGTCGACGGGATCGACATAGGAAATCCGCCGCCGGCGGCGCTCAAGCGTCGCAAGGTCTTCGCGCAGGGCCGTCAGTTTGCGGCGGGTCTCGGCCGAGAGCGGCGTCTCGGCTTCGAGCGCCGCGATCTCGTCGGTGATGAGCTTTACCTGCCGCTCGCTGGGCCGCTGCAAGGCCATGCGCCGGCCGAAGCTGTTGCGCATCGTGCGGCCGATATTGATGTTGGTGGGGGAGCCGGAAGTGGTGAAGCCGACGCGTTGCGGTTTGAACGTCACCGTTTCCTTCAGGCTCAGCTTGATGAGATCAGGCAGTTCGAGGTCCTCGAAAAAGAGATCGAGCACTTCTTCGCGCGACAGGATGAACTGAAAATCGTCATCGCTTCCGCCGCCACCCGCGCCATGTCCCCCACCGCCGCCCGCGCCGCCATCGGGCTTCGAGATACGGTCGCCCGCCGAAAACTCCTTGTTTCCCGGCAGCACATGTTCCCGGTTGCCCGATGTGGAGGAGGGGCGAAAGCTCGGCTCACCGGCGCCGCGCGCGGGCATCGGAACACCATGGGCGGTGTCGACATCCGCTATCTTGTCGGATTTGATCTGATCCTTGATCGCCCGCTTCAGCTCGTCGCGGGCGCGTTTCAGGAATCGTTGCCGGTTGCCGAGGCTCTTGTCCTTCGGGTTAAGCCGGCGGTCGATGAAATTCGGCATGCGCCAATCCCTCGCTTTGGCTCCGGTTTTGGCATCGTCAACCGGCCTTGTTCACCCGCATGTACCAATCGACCAGTCGGCGGACCTGGCGCGCGGTATAGCCACGCTCGATCATCCGCTGAACGAATTCGTCATGCTGCTTCTCGGTCGAGCTATCCTTCTTGGAGCCGAAGCTGATGACGGGCAGCAGATCCTCGACTTGACCGAACATCCGCTTTTCGATCACCTCGCGCAGTTTCTCGTAGCTTGTCCAAGCCGGATTGCGGCCGCCATTGCGCGCCCTTGCCCGCAGCGTGAACTTCACCACTTCGTTGCGGAAATCCTTGGGATTGGCGATGCCGGCAGGCTTCTCGATCTGCGAGAGTTCGCTGTCCAGGATTTCGCGGTTCAGGATCTGGCCGGTATCGGCATCCTTGAAATCCTGGTCCTCCAGCCAGGCATCCGCATAGGATATGTAGCGGTCGAAGAGGTTTTGGCCATATTCGCTGTAGGATTCCAGATAAGCCTTCTGGATCTCGTGGCCGATGAACTCGGCATAGCGGGTGGCGATCTCCGACTTGATGAAGTCGAGATAACTCGCCTCCATTTCCTTCGGAAACTGCTCGCGCTTGATCGCCTGCTCGAGGATATACATGAGGTGCACGGGATCGGCGGCGACTTCCTTGGTGTCGTAGTTGAAGGTCTCCGACAGCACCTTGAAGGCAAAGCGGGTGCTGATGCCGTTCATGCCCTCGTCGACGCCGGCGACATCGCGATATTCCTGCACGGACTTGGCCTTGGGATCGGTGTCCTTCAGGTTCTCGCCGTCGTAGACGCGCATCTTGGTGTAGAGTGGCGAGTTTTCGTGGCGGATCAGGCGTGTCGCCACAGTGAAGCGGCTGAGATTTTCCAGAACCTCCGGTGCGCAGGCGCTCTTTGCGAGCTCGCTTTCGCGCAGCAGCTTCTCATAGATCTGCCGTTCCTCGGTCACGCGCAGGCAATAGGGCACCTTGACCACGAGGATACGGTCGAGAAAGGCTTCGTTGTTGCGGTTGTTCTTGAACTGCTGCCACTCGGATTCGTTGGAGTGGGCAACCACGATGCCTTGGTAGGGGAAGGCGCCGAAGTTTTCGGTGCCGTTATAGCTGCCCTCCTGCGTTGCCGTCAGCAGCGGGTGCAGCACCTTGATCGGCGCCTTGAACATTTCGACGAATTCGAGCAACCCCTGCGTCGTGCGGTTGAGGCCGCCGCTGTAGGAATAAGCGTCGGGGTCGGCCTGGCTGTAATTTTCCAGCTGGCGGATATCGACCTTGCCGACCAGCGCCGAGACGTCCTGATTGTTCTCGTCACCGGGCTCGGTCTTGGCGATGGCGATCTGGCGTAGCCTCGACGGCATCAGCTTGACGACGCTGAAGCGCGAGATATCGCCGCCGATCTCGTCGAGCCGCTTGGTGGCCCAGGGCGAAATCAGGCCGGTGAGCCGGCGTCTGGCGATCCCGTACTTGTCTTCCAGGAGATCGGACATGCGCTCCGGCTGGAAGAGACCCAGCGGTGATTCGAAGACCGGGCTCACCTGTCCGTCGATCGCCAGCGTGTAGATCGGGAAACGCTCCATCAGCTTTTTCAGCCGTTCGGCGAGAGACGACTTGCCGCCGCCTACGGGACCGAGGAGATAGAGGATCTGCTTGCGCTCTTCGAGACCCTGCGCGGCATATCTGAAATAGCCGACGATCCGCTCGATCGTGTCTTCCATTCCATAGAAATCGGCAAAGGCGGGATAAATCTTGACGGTGCGGTTGGAGAATATGCGGCCTAATCGCTCATCGGCGCTGGTGTCGATTAGTTTAGGTTCGCCAATGGCTTCCACCATGCGTTCCTGCGCGGTGGCATATAGTCGTTTGTCATCACGGCAGGCCAGGAGGTATTCCTGGAGACTTAGCTCTTCTTGCGCGGCGTTCGTATAGATCTCCGAAAACAGATCGAATACGTCGCTTTCGCTCTTCTGCATCTTTGCTCTCCCGCGGCCGGTTGAATGAGGACGGGATCGCTACGTGTCGGCTCGCGAGATAAGAACGCGTCAGACTATTTTATTACAATGCGCTTACGAAGTTCGGGACAGTCTGTAGCCGATAGCCGCGATACTCGTCAGACTCACATTATGCAGCCGACGCGGCAGATCGCCAAGGGCGCAGATAGGTTTTCACTCTTTTTTGCACGATATGTGACAAATCTCGTTCATGCACAAAAAAGGGGCCGCTGAACGGCCCCTTTCTGTTGCTTTTCGCTGACGTTTAGTTCGGCAAAGCGTAGGCGATGACGTAGTCGCCACGGATATCCGACTGGCGTGCGCCGCCGGCCGAGATGATGACGTACTGCTTGCCTGTCTTCGGCGACTTGTAGGTCATCGGGCCGCCCTGGCTGCCGACGGGCAGACGGGCCTTCCAGACTTCCTTGCCGGTCGCCGTGCTGAAGGCGCGCAGGTAGAAGTCCTGCGTACCGGCGATGAAGATCAGGCCGCCCTGGGTGGCAAGCGTGCCGCCGAGCGTCGGCATGCCGATCGGGATCGGCAGACCCATCTTGATACCGAGCGGGCCGGTGTCTTCGACGGTGCCGACAGGAACCTGCCAGGCGATCTTCTGCGTCTTCATGTCGATCGCCGTCAGGCTGCCGAAGGGCGGAGCCTGGCAAGGAATGCCGAGCGCCGAAAGGAAGCGGTTCTTGTTGACCGCGTACGGCGTGCCCTTCATCGGAACGACGCCCATGCCGGTGTTGACGGACTCGCCACCGCTGTTGACGGCCTTGGTCGGTGCGGCTTCCTTCATCTGGATCCACAGACCGAGACGCATGTCGTTGACGAAGATGTAGTTGGAGTTCGGGTCGGTCGAAAGGCCGCCCCAGTTCATGCCGCCCAGCGAGCCCGGGAAGTTGAGCGCGAGGTCGGTGCCCGGAACCGTGTAGACGCCATCGTAGCGCATGCCCTTGAAGGCGATGCGGCACAGCAGCTGGTCAAACGGCGTCGCACCCCACATGTCGCTTTCGGTCAGCGTCTTGGCGCCGATCTGCGGCATGCCGACGGAGAGCTTCTGGGTCGGAGCGTACGGCTCGTTCGGGATGTTGCCCGGCTTCACCGGTACATCGTCGACCTTGGTCAGCGGCTGACCGGTTGCACGATCGAGCACGTAGAGCTGGCCGGCCTTGGTGCCGAACACCAGAGCGGGAACCGTCGTGCCGTCGGCCTTCGGGAAGTCGATGAACGAAGGCTGCATCGGAACGTCGAAGTCCCACAGGTCGTTGTGAACGGTCTGATAGACCCACTTCTCACGGCCGGTGGTGGCATCGAGCGCCAGCATCGAGGCGCCGTACTTGTGGTCGAGGTCGGTGCGGGTCGCGCCGTAAAGGTCGACCGACGGGCTACCAACAGGCATGAAGACCGTGTTGGAAGCCGGATCATAGGACATCGACGCCCATACGTTCGGGGTCGAACGCGTGTAGCTTTCGCCCGGAGGCGGCAGGAGCGTGATGTTGGGGTTGCCCGGGTCGAATGCCCAACGCAGCTGGCCGGTCACGACATCGAAGCCGCGCATGACGCCACCAGGCATGTCGGTGCTGACGTTATCGGCAACGCGGCCGCCAACGACGACGGTGGTGCCGGCAAGCGTCGGCGCCGAGGTCAGAACGTAGCTCGGATCAGCCGCCTGGCCCATGCCGACCTTCAGGTCGACGCGGCCATTGGTGCCGAAGTCAGGGCAGAACGCGCCGGTGTCGGCGTCCAGCGCGATCAGCTCGGCGGTGATCGTGTTCATCAGGATGCGGCGTTCGCAAAGCGCGCCGGGTGCGACGTTGACCGCGGTGACCGGCGTGGAGTTCGGTGCCGAAGGCTGTTCGAGCGCACGCGTCGAATCGAAGTATGCGAGGCCACGGCAACGCATCCAGACAGACGACTTGGCGTTGATCTCGGCCTTCCAGATTTCCTTGCCGGTATCCGCGTCGATCGAGATGACGTTGTTGTGCGGGGTGCACACGAACACGCGGTCGCCGACCTGCAGCGGGGTTTCCTGGTCTTCCGCGCCGTTGGCGCCGGGGCTGATCGGCGTGTCGCCGGTGTGGTATTCCCACGCAACCTTCAGATCGCCGACATTGTCGAGATTGATCTGGTCGAGCGCCGCAAAGCGGCTGCCGCCCGAGGTGTTGCCGTAGTGCTCCCAGTTCTTCTGTTCGCGAGCCGGATCGACCGGCGTGCGGGCCGGGCCGGCGCCAGTGGCGACGACCGGCGGATGCGGGATGAACATGCCGTAGAAGGCTGCGCCGGTGCCGATCGCGAGAATCAGAGCAAGGCCGAACGAAGCGCCGTAAGCGGGCGTGCGGCCAGCCGAGCGACGCAGCAGCGGGAAGGAGAGCGCAACGACGATGGAGCCGACGGCAATCGCCAGCAGTCGCGAGATCAGCGGCCAGAACTCAAAGCCGGCGTCCCAGATGGCCCAGATTGCCGAGAGAACGAAGACAAGGCCGAAGAGCAGGGCGCCCACTGGCTTGCGCCGGATGATGAGCAGGCCCGCGATGACAAGTCCGATGCCGGCGAGCAGGAAGTACCAGCTGCCGCCCAGCGAGACGAGCTTGCCGCCGCCGACCGCGAAAAACAACCCGGCGAGCGATATGATCGCGCCGAGCAATACCAGCCACAGGCGACCTAACAGCGCCGGTGGATTCGGTGAATTATCCATTGAATAGCCTCATTGCATATCCGGCAAACGAAGATGGAAAGCCTGCAACGCGAAATGCTCGCCGCGCCCGTCCGCCGTTCGGTTAGCTGCCTTAACGACAGCAGGCGAAAAGTTTCGAGCGCACGCGGGCAGGCAAACCATGATTTGCGAAAACTGGCGCTTTCGGCGCCCATTCGGGAAAACTGCAAAAGTCCATCAGGCTCGTCCTACGTGGTTCAGAAGTTCACGCGTCAGGCACCGACGGAGGGAGACAGTACCTTAACGTCTCCAACCCTGGGCGGGATATATCGCCAGCGAAGGCATGGTGGCAAGTGCTATTTTAAAGGGATAAGCAGCCAGTCGCGGGGTTGTGACCAGCTTGATTCCGCCCAAGCAATCGCGGTTAGTCCCGTCTGTTATCTGTTCAGAACGGATTTGTGGTGGCGCTTTCGATCTTGACCGGCTTCTTGTTCGACAAACGCTCGATGCAGGCGGCATAGGTCGCGTGCATGGGATAGATGCGCGAGGTCGGGATGACCCAGTCAGGCTCGTTGCCCTGGAACGCGACGTTGATATCCGCCATCCCGCGGAGTGCGGCGCGGATGATGCCCTGGACACCGCCCGCGTTGGAGTTTCCAGGCAGGCTCCACACACGCAGGCTCTTGCTGTCGGCGCCGATGGCCGGCACCTCCATGCTGTTGCTCTTGCCCGTCACCGAAACCTTGGTGGCAAGGTGGTCCGGGAGCGACCATGCGTCGTTCTTGATGAGCCAGGACGCATCCTTGAGGCTTTCGTGGAATTCGACGGTCCTTCCCGTCATGCTGTCCCAAACCAGCGCGCAATAGGGCTCGCCGCCATTATGCACATAGCCGATCGACCATTGGCGGGACGATCCGATCCATTCCTCGGTGCCGTTGGCAACCAGCGGAGCGCCGGCGCTGAAGAGAGCGGCAGCAAGAACAACTCTCGCGGAAAGAACGGCGAACGGTCTCATTTTTCCGTACCTCAGTGCAACACGGCTTGGTCTTCAGGGTCTGACCCTTGAACCGTTCTTGTCGCACGAACAGGTTTCAAACCGGTGAATCGCCGCGCTTGCCGCTAAATGCCTATGTGTCAGGGAAGGACACAGAGCATCTCGTAGATCAGATTTGCGGCGATCAGCGCCGTGTTGCCCGATGGGTCGAATGGCGGTGAGACCTCGACCAAATCACCGCCGACAAGGTTCAACCCGGCGCAGCCGCGGATGATTTCGAGCGCCTGCCATGTCGTGAGGCCGCCGATCTCGACCGTTCCCGTGCCCGGCGCGAAGGCCGGATCGAGGCTGTCGATGTCGTAGGTCAGGTAAACGGGCGTCGAGCCGATCTTCGCCCTAATCTCTTCCATCAGGGGCTTCAGCGATTTGCCCCAGCATTCCTCGGCCTGAACCACCGTCCAGCCCTTGTCGCGCGCCCAATCGAAATCCTCGGGCGAATAGCCGGTGCCGCGCAGGCCGATCTGGAACACCTTGTCGTTGACGAGCAACCCGTCGTCATAGGCGCGGCGGAACGGCGTGCCGTGGGCGATCTTCTCGCCGAACATCTCGTCGTTGGTGTCGGCATGGGCATCGACATGGATCAGCGCCACGGGGCCGTGCTTCTTCGCGATCGCACGCAGTATCGGATAGGTGAGCGTATGGTCGCCGCCAAGCGTCAGCGGGATGCAGGGATGGGTGAGGAGGTCGTCGTAGAAGGCGGTGATGATATCGACGGAGCGCTTGAGATCGAAGGTGTCGATCGGCACGTCGCCGATATCGGCCACCTGCATCCGCGCGAAGGGCGCCGCCCCCGTTGCCATGTTGTAGGGGCGCAGCATGCAGGACTCCTGCCGGATCTGGCGCGGGCCAAGCCGGGTGCCCGGCCGGTTGGAGGTGCCGACATCGAGCGGAATGCCGACGAAACACGCGTCGAGACCCTCCGCCGTCGCCTGGCTCGGCAGCCGCATCATCGTCGCCGGGCCGGCGAAGCGGGGCATGTCGTTGCCGCCGAGCGGCTGGTTGAACGTGTGGTCCGGCATGGCTTCGTCTCTCCTGATCGCGATGGGTATGTCTTGGGTGTCGCCCGGGCGCTACCCTGCAAGGGCGGCGATGACCTCGCGCGCGGCGCGTTCGCCGCTTTGCAGGGCGCCATGGGCGGTCGAAAAGTCCGTGGTGTGGGTCGCTTCGCCGGCGAAGAACACGCGCTCGTCGTAAGATTTGGCGAGCGTCAGGCGGGCGTCGGAATAGCCGGGTAGCGCGTGGCTGTAGGCGCCGCCGATCGAAGCCGTCCTGGTCCAGTCCGATGCGACGAGCGGTCGGAGATTGCGACGGAAATCGCTGCCGAACAGATGAGCGAGCTGATCCGTCGCGCGTGCGAATGCCGCTTCGTGCCCTTGCTCCGCCACGGCGCGCGCGCCGGCGCCCCCGAAGTAGCATTCGATCACGGGCTGGCCGAAGGGGCGGATATAGTAGCTTCCGGTCGATGCATCGCGGGGATCGCCGATAAGGTGCGTCTCGTCCTCGAATGGGCCGGAGCCGATGATCTCGAGGAAGAGCTTCTCGTTGGCGCCAAGCGGCAGCCGGGCCGCCGCCTCTCGCCACGCATCAAGTGCGGATGGCCAGCGGATCGTGTCTCCGGCCAGGATATTGGTGGAAGTGGTGACGATGACCGCGCGGGCGCGCACGGTGCCGACCGCTGTCTCGACCTCGACGCGACGTCCGTCGAGCCCGATCGCTTCGACGGGCGTCGAAAGCCTCACCATCGCCTCTACAGGCATGGCAGCGCTGACGAGTGCGCCATAGCCGGTTGCGACGCGCCAGTTGAAGTGCGTCGAGGCTCCGTCGTAGGCCGCGTAGTCCTTGCAGGAAATGCGCTCGAGTTCGTCGCCGCTGATATAGCCGCTCAGTGCCTGCAGGTAGCTTGTCCAGCCATCGGCCGGGTCGAGCGCATCAGAGGCGATGTCGGAGCGGGGCGGAGTGGTGGAGACCCGCTCCGTCCAATTTTCGAAGGCGATATGCGCCTCATCGCGCTCGGATGCAGTGAAGCCGAGATCGCGAAACTGGCCGCCCCAGGCGGATGACCGGCGATCGACGGCGATGCCGATCTCGCCGGCAATGCGGGTCCAGGGATTTCGATCGGCGGAGTGAAGCCAGCCGCAGCCGAGATCAACGACGCTGCCCGCTGCCGTTTTCGTCGAGGCACGGCCGCCCTTGCGGTCAAGAGCCTCGAGCACCAGCGTTTTCAGGCCGGCCTTGGCGAGCGTTCGGGCCGCACCTGTCCCGGCCGCGCCGGCGCCAATGATCACGACATCGGGCTCTTCCATCATCGACATGGCGTAGGCGACTTTCCTTGCGGTCAACTGAATACGAACGTCTCCGCCACATGCTCCATAAAATGGCCTGTCGATCAATGCCGTTTTCAGGCTTTTCCCTGAAACTTGAAGCGGGCGCTGCCGCGCCCGCAATCAGCTGCTTATCCCAGATAGGACATGATCACCGAGGCAACCTGAGACGATTCGCTCGTGTCGGGTGTGGCTGCGGCCGAAGCTGTCGCCGTCGATGGCGTGGTGGTGGCTGTCGTCGTTGTCGCGGCGGCGGTGCTCGCGCTTGCCAGTGGGCCGTTGGTCAGCGCCTGCACCTGGGCAGAGGTCATCGCGTTGATCTGAGCCGGCGTGAAGGCTTCGGCCTGGCTCACCGTGAGCGCGCCGAGCGCTCTCGTGCTCAAACCCGAAACCGCGCTGGAGCTGAGTGCGATGATGCTCTCGGGCGAGAAGCCCGCCAGATCATCCGGGCCGAGGGCCGCGGCCTGAACCACATTGAGCGCGCCGATCTGGATGGTCGAGAGCATACCGATCTGCGCCGAGCTCATGGCCACGACCTGGCTATAGCTGAGCGCCGCCACCTGGCCCGTGGTCAGCGCTGCGATGTCGTTCGACGGCAGGGTCGAAAACAGCGCCGTCGTCAGCCCCTTGATCGAGGCCGGCGTGATGGCCGCGAACTCCTCGGTCGACAGCGTCTGCAGCTGGTCGGTCGTCAAGCCGGCAAGTCCGGTCGAGCTCAGCGCCGCGATCTGGTCGGTGGTGAAGGTGCTGAACTGATCCGTGCTCAGCGCATGGATCTGGTCGCTGGTCAGGCCGGAGATCCCGGAACTGCCGAGAGCCGCGATCTCCTCGGTCGACAGCGACGCGATGAAGCCCGTCGACAGCCCTTTCATGGCACCGGAGCTGATCGCCGCGAGCTTGGCGGGCGTCAGTGCGTCCAGGCTGGACGAGGTCAGCCCCTTCAGTGCGTCCGAACTGAGCGCCGCGATCTGGCTTGTCGAGAGCTTCTCCATCTGGTCGATGTTGAGCGCGCCGGCCTGGGCGCTGCCGAGGCCGGCAATCCCCTTCGCGCTCAGCGCTGCCACCTGCTCGACCGAAAGCACGGCGATGTCGCCGGTGCTGAGTGCCGCGACCTGGGCCGAACCCAGTGCACCGATCTGGCCGGTGGACAGCATTTCGACCTGGCTTGTGCTCAGAGCCGCGATCTGGGCGGTCGAGAGCCCGGCAATACCCGCCGTGCTCAGCGCGCCGATCTGCTCGGCCGACAGCGAGGCGATCGTCGTCGGCGACAATCCGGAGATGGCGGCAGAGCTGATCGCGGCGATATCGGCCGTCGAGAAGCTGTCGAGATCATCGGTGCCGAGTGCCGCGATCTGCTTGGAGCTCAGCGCGCCCACCTGCAGGCTGGTCAGCGCTTCTGCCTGGTCGACGCTGAGTGCGGCGATCTGGTCCGTGCTGAGGCCGGCGATGCCTGCGGTGCTCAGCGCCGCGATCTGGCTTGGTGAGAGCGAGGCAAGGGCTGCGGTCGACAGGCCGGAGATGGCCGACGAGCTGATCGCGGCGATTTCGGCGGTGGTGAAGCTGTCGAGATTACCAGACGTCAGAACGGCGACCTGTCGTGAGGAGAGCGCGCCGATCTGGATGCTGGTCAGCGCCTCCATCTGGTCGCTGTGCAGCGCAACCAGCTGGCCGGTCGAGAGCCCGGCTATGCCCGCGGTGCTCAGCGCCGCGATCTGTTCCGGCGAAAACGCGCCGATGTCGGCTGTGTTCAGCGCCGCGATCTGCTTGGAGGTGAGTGCGCCGACCTGGGCGGTCGTCAGGGCTTCCACCTGATTGGTGCGCAGCGCGCCGATCTGGTCGCTGGTGAGGCCGGCAATGCCGGTGGGGCTTAGGGCCGAGATCTGGTCGCCCGAGAGCGAGGCCAGCGCTGATGTCGAAATACCTGCTATTGCGCTGGAGGTGATCGCGGCCATGTCGGCGGTACTGAAACTGTCGAGATCATCCGTTCCGAGCGCGGCGATCTGCTTCGAGTTCAGCGCGCCTACCTGAACGCTGGTGAACGCCTCGACCTGGCGCACGCTGAGCGCGCTAATCTGATCGCTGGTCAGGCCCGCGATCCCCGCCGTGCCGAAGGCGGCGATCTGGTCGATCGAAAGCGCCGCGATACGGTCGGTGGCAAGTGCAGCGACCTGTTTGGAGCTCAATGCGCCGATCTGCGCTGTTGTCAGCACCTCCACCTGGTTGGATCCGAGCGCGGCCATCTGGCCGCTGGACAAGCCCGAGATGCCGGCCGAGCTCATGGCGACGATCTGCGCCGTCGACAGCGCGCTGATCGCGGCGGTCGAAAGGCCAAGGATAGCGCCCGAGCCGATGGCGGCGATATCGGCGGTGGAGAAGTGTGAGAGGTCGTCCGTGCCCAGGGCGGCAATCTGCCTGGAGTTCAAGGCGCCGACCTGCAGGCTGGTCAATGCCTCGGTCTGGTCGGTGCTCAATGCCGCGATCTGATCGCTGCTGAGGCCGGGTATGCCCGCCGTGCTCAATGCCGCGACCTGCGCGGTCGTCAGCGATGCAAGGTCGTCGGTGCCAAGCGCTCCGATTTGCCGCGAGCTCAAGGCTGCGATCTGGCTCGTGGTCAGCGCTCCGATCTGGTCGCTGCTGAGCGCGTTGATGAGATCAACGGTCAGGCCGGCGATGCCAGCGGTGCTGAGTGCTGCGATCTGGCTTGTCGTCAGCGTCGCGAGTGCGGCTGCCGACAGGCCGGCGATGGCGCCGGAGTTGATCGCCGCGATGTTCTTCGCCGACAGAATGGCGATATCGTCGGTGCTGAGAGCCGCCGTCTGCTTCGAGCTCAGCGCTCCGATCTGCGCCGACGTCAACGCCTCGACCTGATCGGTGCGTAGCGCCGAGATCTGGCCGGTCGTCATCCCCGTGATCGCCGCCGTGTTCAGCGCCGCGATCTGGCTCGCCGAGAGCGCCGCGATCGTGCCAGTCGAGAGGCCAGTGATGGCGCCGGAGCCGATGGCGGCCATATCCTTGGTCGAGAAGGTCGCGATGTCATCGGCGGTGAGGGCGGCGAGCTGCGAGGAGCTCAGGCCGCTGATCTGGCTGCTGGTCAGCGCTTCCGCCTGGGCTGTGCTGAGTGCGGCAAGCTGCTGGGTGGTGAGGCCTGCAATCGCATTCTTGCTCAGCGCGGCGATCTGCGCTGTCGTCAGAGCCCGGATCGTGTCCGTCGACATGCCGCCCAGCGCGCTTGACGTGATCGCGGCGATATCCTTGGTGGAGAAGGTCACGACATCATCCGGTCCGAGGACCGAGAGCTGGCTGGAATTCAGCGTGCCGACCTGGTTGCTGGTGAGCGCTTCCGCCTGCGCGGTCGAAAGTGCCGCCAGCTGCTGCGAGTTCAACCCGGCAATGCCGCCAACAGAGAGAGCGGCGATCTGCGCGGTGGAGAGTGACGCGATGTCGTCGGTGCGCAGTGCGCCGACCTGAGAGGAGCTGAGCGCCGCCATTTGCTTGGTCGAGAGCGCCAGGATCTGTGTGTTGCTAAGGGCCGCGACCTGGCTGGTCGAGAGGCCGGAAACGCCGGCTGAGCTCATGGCGGCCAGCTGCTGCGTGGTCAATCCGGCCATGTCGCCGGTGCTGAGCCCCGCCACCTGCTTGGTGGTCATCGCCGCGATCTGGCTGGTGCTGAGCGCGCCAAGCTGCGCGCTGCTCAGCGCATCGATCTGGTCGGATGTCAGGCCCGTGATGCCTGATGGCGTCAGGACGGCGATCTGGTCGGTGGAGAGAACGCTGACATGGTCGCCGAGCGCTGCGACCTGCGCCGATGTCAGCGCCTTAACCTGTGCCGTCGAAAGCTTGGCGATCTGGTCCGTTCCGAGAGCCGCGACCTGGCCACTCGTGAGGCTGGCCAAAGCACTCGTGCTCAGCAACGCGATCTGGGCGGTGGTCAGGCCCGCGACCGCATCGGTGCCGAGGCCGGGCAGGCCCTTGTTTGTGATTGCCGCGATATCGGCGGTTGAGAAGGTCGCGATATCCTCGGCTGAGAGCGCGGAGAACTGGACCGATGTCAGCGCTGCCACCTGAACGGGCGACAGCGTTTCGATCTGCGATGTGCTCATCGCGCCGATCTGCAGGCTGGTGAGGCTGGCGATCGCGCTGGTGTTGAGCGCGGCGATCTGCTCGTTCGTCAGTCCTTCGATAGCGTCGCCGCTGAGGCCCGAGATGGCCTTGTTGGTGATCGCCGCGATATCGGCGGTGGAGAAGGTCGCGATGTCATCGGCGCCGAGGGCCGCCATCTGCGCGGAGCTCAAAACCTTCACCTGCGCCGGCGACAGGGCTTCGACCTGCGCGGTGCTGAGAGCGGCGATCTGATCGCTTGTCAGGCTTGCGACCGCGCTTGTGCTCATGGCCGCGATCTGGGTGGTGGAGAGCGTTGCGAGCACATCCGTGCTGAGGCCCGGCAGGGCCTTGTTGGTGATCGCGGCGATATCGGCGGTCGAGAAAGTCGCGATATCGCCGGCGTCGAGCACGCCAAGCTGCAGCGAGGTCAGCGACATCACCTGCAGCGGAGACAGAGCCTCGACCTGCGCCGAGCCAAGGGCGTCGAGTTGATCTGTCGTCAGGCTGGCGATCGAGGTCGTGCTCAAGGCGGCGATCTGAGCGGTCGTCAGCGCCGCGACCTGGTTCGTTCCCAGGCCGGCGACCTGCAGCGTCTTCAGCGCATTGACCTGAGCGGTCGTCAGCGCGCCGATCTGGCCCGAGGACAGGCTCGCCATGTTGAGGCCGGGGATCGCCTTGCTTGAGAGCGCTGCGATATCGGCCGTCGAGAAGGTCGCGATGCCGTCTTCGCCGAGCGCGGAGAGCTGCAGCGAGCTCAGCCACATGACCTGCGACGGCGTGAACGCCTCGACCTGGCTGGTGCTCAAAACCGCAAGCTGCGAGGTCTTAAGCGCGCTCACCTGCGCCGTCGTCAGCGAGGCGATCTGGCTGGTGGAGAAGGTGGCGATGATATCGGTGCTGAGACCGGGGATCGCCTTGCTGGTGATCGCCGCGATATCGGCCGTCGAGAAGGTCGCCATGTGATCGGCATCGATCGCGGCGAGCTGAACGGATGTCAGCGAGGCGACCTGTACCGGCGTCAATGCTTCGACCTGATCGGTGCTGAGCGCCGCGATCTGGGTACTCGTGAGCCGCGGGATCGCCGTCGAGTTCAGGGCCGCGATCTGGGCGGTCGAGAAGGTCGAGATGATATCGGTGGTCAGACCGTTGATGGCCTTGCTGGTGATGGCCGCGATATCGTCGGTGGAAAAGGTGGCGATGTGCTCGGCGTCGAACACGGCGAGCTGAACCGAACTTAGGGCCTTCACCTGTGCCGGCGACAGCGCTTCGGTCTGGTCGGTGGTGAGCGCGGCCAGCTGGTCCGTTCCGAGGTTCGCGATCTGGGCGGTGGACAGTGCCGCGATCTGCGCGGTCGAGAGCGAATCCATGCTGAGCCCGGTGAAGCCCTTGCTGGTGATCGCAGCGATATCGGCTGTCGAGAAGGCTGCGATATCGTCGGCACCGAAGGCCGCGATCTGCGCTGCGCTCAGCGCCTTGACCTGCGCGGGCGTCAGGGCCTCGGCCTGCTCCACGCTCAGCGCGTCGATCTGGTCGGTCGTCAGGCTTGCGATCGCGGCGGTGCTGAGCGCGGCAATTTTGCCGGTCGAGAGACCTTCCAGCTGCCCGGCACTGAAGCCCGCGATCTGCGCGCCCAGCGAGGTGATCTGGCTGGTCGAGAACGACGCGATCTGGTCGGCGCTCAAGGCTTCGAGCTGGCTGCCGGTGAGATTGGCGATCAGGCTCGTCGACATGGCGGCGATCTGGGCCGATGACAGCGCGCCGATCGCATCCGTGCTCAGGCCCGACATGGCGCGGCTGGAAATCGCGGCGATGGCGGCGGTCGAGAAGGCTTCGATATCGGCGGCGTCGAGCGCTGCCAGCTGCCCGGAGCTCAGCGCCTTCACCTGGACCAGGGAGAGTGCCCGGAATTGGTCGTCGTTCAGGGCCTCGAGCTGCCCGGTCGTCAGGCTCGCGATCGAGCCGGTGCCGAGGGCGGCGATCTGCCCGGTCGACAGCGCCGCGATTGCGCCGGCGCTGAGCCCCGCGATCGCCTTGCTGCTGATCGCCGCCATATCGGCAGCCGAGAAGGCTGCGATGCCATCCTGGTTGAGAACGGCAAGCTGGTCGGAGGTGAGCGCCTTGACCTGCTGCGGCGTGAAGGCTTCGACCTGTTCGGGGCTGAGTGCTTCGATCTGTGCTGTTGTCAGGCTCGCCAGCGCGCTGGAGCTGAGCGTGGCGATATGGGCCGGCGAGAGCGCTTCGATCTGGCCGATATCAAGCGAGGCGAGCTGCGCCGTCGTCAGTGTGCTCGCCTGGGCCGTCGTCATCGCCGCGATCTGGTCGGGTGACAGGGCGGACAGGTTCAGGCCCTTCATGGCCTTGGTGTTGATCGCGGCAATGTCTTCGAGCGACAGCATCGCGATATCATCAGGCCCGAGTGCCGCCAGTTGCGCCGAAGTCATCGCCGCCATCTGCGCCGGCGTAAACGCTTCGACCTGGTCTGCGCTCAATGCGCCGATCTGGCTGCTCGTCATCGACGCGACGGCGCTTGTGTTCAAGGCCGCGATCTGATCCGGAGACAGGGCCGCGAGTGCCGCCGTACCGAGACCCTGGATGGCCTTGGTGATGGCGGCGATATCGGCGGTCGAGAAGGTCGCGATGTCCTCGGGGCTGAGTGCCGCGAGCTGGGCGGTGGACAGCGCCTTGATCTGGTTCGGGGTCAGCGCTTCCGACTGCTCGGTCGTCAAGGCGCTCAGCTGCGAGGTGGTAAGCGCCGAGACCTGGACGGATGTCAGGCTCTCGATGGCATATTTGTTGAGCGCATGAAGCTGATCGAAGGTGAAGCCGACGATGGAGGTCTTGGCGATCGCGCTGAGCTGCTGCGAGTTCATCGCCTCGACGTCCTCGACGTCGAGCGCCGCGATCTGAGAGGACGATAGCGCCTTGACCTGGGCCGTGGACAGCGACGCGATGTCGTCGGTTGTCCAAGCTGCGACTGCCGCGGACGACAGGGATCTGATCTGCGTTATCGTCAGCGTGGATGCAACGGTCGTCATGCTCATCAATCCCAAATGTTCAAATGGCGTCAATAAAAAGCCAGGTCGAAACCCCGATAGCGAACGGCAGGCGGCTTCCGGCCCAAGGTCTGAATGAAGAATCGGTCACCCAAGCCCGCGCAGCTAAGAGCCGAAGGTAGGTTGTGTGGCTTGTCTGAACCTGAAATTGCAGGTGGTCTATCCCCAAACAGGGGTCGTACCCGCTGCCGGGAAGAAGGTTACGTCGTGGGCCTTGCCCGCAGCTGGTGTCGTCCTGCGCCTTCGCGCGGGCACTATCAGCGACCGCGAAAATGCGCGGCGCCGGCAATTTCACACATGTCCAAAATTATCACGCAATTGTCATATGAAGGAATCACGGCTCCACTACACGGCGACGCAAAGCGATAGGATTTGCGCATGCCAAAGAGTGGACGAATGAACGTGTATGGGACGGCTCTCTCCGTGCCCTGCATCTTTACCGAGAACGACAACGGCGGAACGATCCGCGGATGCCCGCGATTTCTCGCGCTCGTGGCCGGAAAGCAGAGCATCCGCCTGCTTGATACGATCAGCGGCCGATCCACGCCGATCGCGCTTCACCGCATCGATCGACGCGGCAGGGCGCGGTTTCGCTGGCTCTGACCTCGCATTGAGACCGGGGCTCGTCCGCTCGGACCACGCCGTCTCCCGCAAGCACGACCGGTCACGAAAAGCCTGATTTTCGCCGCCTGACCTTTCCCATGCTGCATTGCACTCTAGCTGATGTCGTATGGAACGCTTCATTCTCGACTTTCAGGAAGCAACCGCATGGTTGCCCGCTTGGCTGGTCAGCATCGGTGTCCTTGCCGTCGCATTGGCCGTAGGCCTGATGATCCATCGCCTCGCTTTTCGCTTCTTGAGCCGCGTGGTCGAAACGCGGGATCTGTTCTGGCGATCGCTGGTGTCGCGCGGTCGCAGGCCGCTTAGGCTCAGCATTCTGACGATGACCCTTTCGCTCGGCGCCACGATCGCGCCGCTGACGACGCCACAGGCGGAGTTCATCCGCCACATCCTGCTTCTGGGCTTCATTGCTGTCGTCGGCTGGATCACCAAGACCACGCTGCACATCTGGATGACGGTCTATCTGCGTCGCTTCAAGCTCGACGCGGAAGACAATCTGCTGGCGCGCACCCATGTCACCCAATCGCGCATCGGCGAGCGCATCGCCGCCTTCATGATCGTTGCCATCACGATAGCGGCGGGGCTGATGACCTTTCCGGCGGTGCAGCAATATGGCGTGAGCTTGCTCGCCTCGGCCGGCGTTGCCGGCATCGTGCTCGGCCTCGCCTTGCAGCCGGTACTGAAGAACGTCTTCGCCGGTATCCAGCTTGCGATCACCCAGCCGATCCGCATCGATGATGCGCTGATCGTCGAGGGCGAGTGGGGCAATGTGGAGGAGATCACGTCGACTTATGTCGTGGTCAAGCTCTGGGATTGGCGACGGCTGATCCTGCCGCTCAGCTATTTCATCGAGAACCCGTTCCAGAACTGGACGCGGGAGAGCTCGGCGCTGATCGGCACTGTGATGATCTATCTCGATTACTCGGTGCCCGTTACGGTGATCCGGGCCAAGGTCGAGCAAATAGCCGCCGCCTCCAAGCTTTGGGACAAGCGGGTGGTCGCCGTACAGGTCACGGATTTCCGCGAAAACGTCATGGAAATCCGCATCCTCGTCTCGGCCTCCAATGCACCGAAGACCTTCGACCTGCGCTGCGAAATGCGCGAGAAGATCATCGACTTCGTGCAGCGGGAGTATCCGGCGAGCTTGCCGCGCGTGCGGGCCGAGGGCGCCGCCAACCTCAACGGCGTGATCGGCGGGGACGCCGCGGTTCGGGCATCAGCCCAATCCTGATTGCCGGCGGCAGGACGACGCTACGGGTTAGAGGGTCAGACCCACTGCTTCAGCTGCATGCGAGCCGCTCTCCGCAGCCGGCTCATGGCGGGCATATCTCCTGACAGGGCGTCGTTCAGCGCATCATCCGTCGTATCGGATCGAACCGAAGTTCGGGCCTGCAGGAATGCAGCGGGATCGGCACTCCCCTTGTCGCTTGAATATGCGCATCTGTATCCCGCGTTCCGCAGCCGCGACAAAACGGCGGCGTTATATCGGCCGAAGGGGATGGACGCGTCTTTGATCTCGAAACCGCAAACATCTTCCAGCACGATCCTCGACGTCTTCAGCTCCTCGTCCAGTTGGGCAGGGGCAAGGCTCGACCAGTCACGGTGGGCGATGCCGTGGCTGCCGATGGGCATGCCCATGTCGATCATCGCCTTGATATCGGCCTTGCCAAGCGATCCCGGCTCGCCGATCCGGCCAGTCAGGACGAAGAACTGTGCTGTGAGGCCACGCTTGGTGAGCGCAGGTGCTGCGATCGTGAGGTCGGAGGTGTTGCTGTCGTCGAAAGTGATAGCCAAGGCATCGCGCTCGGGGTGATCGGCGATACGGTCGAGCATGTCGTTGAACCGCGCGACGCTCAGCCAATAGGGAGCTTCGCCCGGTCCCAGCGTCCGCGCGGGCTCGCCGATGCCGTGAAAGTTTATGATCCGAAGCGCCGTCCTTGCCATTTTCAGCCCCGGCGGATCGCCATGAATTCGGTCGGAGACTTCAGCGGCAACAGCGCGCTCGATAGCGCCGCCCGGTGCGCCGCCCCCCGCCAGCAGCGGATCGCCTGCCCGAGCGCGATGCCCAGCCTGAAGATCGATGTCTGCAGAGCATTGTGGTGGCGGCCGTAGTAGCGGATGCGATTGGCGGTCATCAGCGCGAAGAGACGCGCATTGCGGCCGCTGCCGCCGCTTTCATGCATGACCTGCGAGCGCGGTTCGAACACCACCTCGAAGCCGGCCTCGCGGACGCGCCGAAGATAATCGACTTCCTCGCTGTAGAGAAAGAAGGATTCGTCCCACGCGCCGATCAAGTCCCGCACCCGTGCGGATACCAGCAGCGCTGATCCCGTCGCCCATTCCACGGTGCCGCTGCGGCCGTAGCGCGCCGCGCCGCCGATGACTTCTCCGAGACCAACGCGCATCGCAAGCGTACCTCCGAGCAGCGCATCGGCCCAGGCCGTCATGATCGACGGTTCGCGCCGAAGCGTCGGATCGACCCGTCCCTCTTCGGTGTAATTCAACGGAACGACGACGCCGGTCGAAGTCTTCTCGGCGCGCTCCACCAGCGGCCGCGCCGCGTCGGGATAGAGGCGCAGGTCCGGATTGAGGATGAGCAGGTGCGATCCCGGATGCGCCCGTGCTGCTGCCGCGTTGATTGCGGCCGCATAGCCCGCATTGTAGCCCATGCGGATCACGGTCGGCGAGACCGGATGGGTCTCGGCCAGTTCCGCCGACCCGTCCTTGGATTCGTTGTCGACGATCAGGACCTCGAAGCGATCGATGCCGGCGAGACCCGCCGGGATCGAATCGAGCAGCGGCGGCAGCGCTTCCGCGCTGTTATAGGTGACGATGATGACGGAGAGCGCCGGCGAGGCTGCTTCCGTATCGCGCGTGATCGGACGATCTCGTTCCATGACTGCCACTTTATCCCCCACCGTTGATTGGCCACCAAGCCACGGTTGCTAGTGAAGCTGTTTGCGATCCACGAGGCTGCGATCGACGAATTGCGCCAGCGACCCCACGGTTTCGAACACCTCGCCGGTGAAGTCGCTGTCGTCGATCTGAAAGCCGAAGCGCGCTTCGAGTGCGGCCGCCAGGCTCAGCACCGCGAAGGAATCGAGCTCCGGAATGTTGCCGAGCAGCGGCGTAGCAGCGGTCTCGATCCGGTCCCGGTCTTCGATCCCGAGCGTTTCGATGATGACGTCCTTGACGGCCTCGAAGGTAGACGAATTCATGATACCCCTCTTAATGTTGCCGGCTATAGGCCGGTTGAAATCAAATCAGACGAGAATTTCCACCGGCATCGGATGCCCGAGGAACGCCGTCGGGCTGGCAGTCAGGCCGTAGGCGCCGGCCTGGAAGATGACGACGAGGTCGCCGATCTCGGCCGGCGGCAGCATCACGTTGTCGGCGAGCAGATCGAGCGGTGTGCACAGGCAGCCGACGACGGAGACTGCCTCGCGCTCGCCCTCCTGCATCCGGTTGCCAATGACGACAGGATAGTTGCGGCGGATGACCTGGCCGAGATTGCCCGATGCAGCCAGCTGATGATGCATGCCGCCATCGACCACCAGATAGGCGCGCCCACGCGAGACCTTTCGGTCGACCACGCGCGTGACGTAGACGCCGGACTCGCCGACGATATATCGCCCGAGCTCGATCGTTACGCGTGCATCGGGAAGTTGCGGACGGATTTCGCCCTCGATCAACTCCTTCAGCTTGGCGCCGACAGGCACCAGATCGAGCGGTTGATCCTTCTCGGAATAGGGAATACCGAAGCCCCCGCCGAGGTTCAGATAGCGAACCGGCCATGGCGATTGATCCGCAAGCCGCATCAGCAGCGCCACGTTTCGCGTCAGCGCTTCGCAGAGGATGTCGGCGTGCAGGTTCTGCGAGCCGGCGAAGACGTGGAAGCCAAGGAGATCGAGATCGGCGACACGGAGCGTTTGAAGGAGATCGGGAACCTGCTCGACATCGATGCCGAACTGTTGCGGCCCGCCGCCCATGCGCATTCCGGAGCCCTTGACCTGGAAATCCGGATTGACGCGTAGCGCCACGCGCGGACGGATGCCGAGCCTGTGGCCGATGTCTGCGACCCGGGCGGCCTCGTTGGCCGATTCCATCTCGATCGTCACGCCGGCGGCAACGGCCTGCGTCAGCTCTGCACTCGTCTTTCCCGGACCTGCGAAGCTGACGTTGTTTGCATGCACCGGCGTGTCGAGCGCCGTCTTCATCTCGTATGCCGACGCGACGTCGAATGCGTCGACGAGGCCGGCGAGATGCTGGACGACGGCCGCCATCGGGTTGGCCTTCACCGCGTAGCTGAGCTTGACGTCAGCGGGCAGAATGGAGCGGAGATAGCCGATGCGCGAGGTGATCAGGCCTCGGTCATAGGCGAAGAACGGCGTCGATCCGACACGCTCGGCCAGGCGATCCAACGGGATGCCGCCCACCGCCATACAGTTTCCGACCGGCTCGAACATGGAAATGGAAGGGTGCGAACTCACGAACCTAATTGCTCCCTTAATAGAACCCGATCGAACTTGCCGTTTGGATTGGTTGGAATGGCGCTCATTTCGACCACCTGCGACGGAACCATGTATTGCGGCAGGGTCCGGCGGAATGCGGTCAACAGGGCGCTTACATCGAGCGAACTGGCGATGGGGCTCGCGACCAGCACGATTCGCTGACCGAGCGCGCCGTCCTCGACGCCAAGCGCGACCGCGTCCTTGGTGAGGCCGGTGGCATAGGCCACTTCCTCGATTTCAGTGGGGCTGACGCGGTAGCCTGACGTCTTGATCATCTCATCGCGCCGGCCGACGAAGAACAGGAAACCCTCCTCGTCGGCTACGACGGTGTCGCCCGAGAAGACGGCGAGCTCCGGCGCGCGCCAGCTGGCCTCGCTGCCCGGCACCGGCCGAAAGCGCTCGGCGGTGCGGGCGGGGTCGTTCCAATAGCCCATCGAGACCAGCGGGCCGCGATGGACGAGTTCGCCATGTTCGCCCGGATCGCAACGCGAACCGTCGGGACGGACCACGAGGATTTCGGCGTTGGGGATCGCCTTGCCGATCGAATCCGGCCGGCGGTCGATCTCGGACGGGTCGAGATAGGTCGAGCGGAACGCTTCGGTCAGGCCATACATCAGATAGGGCAGGGCCTGGGGAAACAGGTTGCGCAGCCGATCGAGCGTCGCCTTCGGCATGCGGCCGCCGGTGTTGGCGAAGTAGCGCAGCCGCGCGGCTGTTTCGGCCGGCCAATCGAGCGCTGCCACCTGGATCCAAAAGGGTGGCACGCCGGTGATACCCGTCACCTTGTGCTTTTCGCAGAGGCGGATGACGTCGCCGGGTAGCAGATAGTTCATCAAGACGACATGCGCGCCGGAATTGAACGCGGTCGTCAGCTGGCTCAGGCCGGCGTCGAAGCTCAGCGGCAGCACCGAGAGGATGGTGTCGTGAGGACCGTTCTTCAGATAGTGGCTGACGCTTTCGGCGCCGACGATCATGTTGCGATGGCTGAGAACGACGCCTTTCGGCTTTCCCGTGCTTCCCGATGTATAGAGAATGGCCGCCATGTCGTAATCGACGGCGACGATCGGTGGCGCGGTTTCCTGCTCCTGCGAAAACGACGGCGCCCAGCCATGCAGGCCGACCTTTCTGATGTCGAGCCCCTGAATATCGCCCGAGACCTGATCGACGAGCACGATATGCTCAAGTGCGGGATGATCGGCTATATGTTCCTGCAGCTGCAGCAGTCGATCGTGCGATGTCACGAGGACGCGGACGTTGCAGTCTGCGAGAATATAGGCGACCTGCGGTGGCCGCAGCAGCGGATTGACGGGAACGGTAACGCAGCCGGCCGCCGTCGTGCCGAAGATCGAGACCACCGTCTCCATCCGCTTTTCGAGCAGCACGGCCACACGGTCGCTTCGCTGCACGCCGAGCTCGCGAAGCGCCGAAGCAAACCCGCAGACCCGTCTCCAAAGCTCGGCGTAGCTCAACGTTTCGCTCTTGTATGTGAGCGCGGGCAGGTCTGCGTGCTTCTGCGCGGCCTGAAGGACGAGGTGGGACAGGTTGATCTTGATTGCCGATTGCATGTGTACCTGCTCCCCTACTACCAAGGCACGCACGTGAGTTCGCTATAGAGATAATCGACCTGATCGGCCCCCAACCGGCTGCTTCGAAACATCTTTGGCCGCGGCGAGCGAAGCGCGATCGACAAGCGCGGGCGGGTAATGCCGAGCCTGTTTTCCAACAGCGTCATCGGGATGCCGAAGTGGGTCAGCAGGTAGCCGTAGACCTGCTGCGCGGCGTCCTGGAACAGCGTGGGATCGCCGACATAGAGGATCGACGCGAACAACGGCAGGCGCTTGCGCCGGTCCCGGCGGAAGATCACATAGCAGCGCTGCCGGCCGCGCGTCACCACGATGTGGTGGGCGGCGGGCGCATTGGCGTGGTCGCGGTAGATCTCCAGGTCGCGTCCGTCGAGGCTGGCCTCGATCGCCTTCCGGTCGGAGATGATGCGGATGCCGGTCCCGAGGCGTGGCATCGGCCAGTTGACGATCAGTGCGGCGGCGGTATCCAGGTCGCTGAAGTTCAGGCGCCGGTTCAGGGGGACGACGTTGCCGCTCGGCGATAGATCGGTGAAAGTATAGCCCTGCTGGCCAAGTATAGCCCGGAGCAGTCTCAGGCCGTGCGAACGATAGCTCTCGTTGACGCACCAGGCGGAGAGATTGCAGACATTTTCCATGAGATCGCCGACGTGGCGTTCCGAATAGAAGGCGACCTGCGCGCCGACCACGCGGCCGTCACACGTCAGCATGAAGCCGTGGTTCGGTGCCGTGGTCTGCCATGAGGGACGGATCGCGGAGGCCCATAGAGCGGGCGAGAGGCGGCTGTTCAGTTCCGCGTGCAGGAAATCCGCGACCGAGGCGATGTCGCCTGCGGTGATCGGGCATATCACGACGTTCCCGTCCGTCGCTTTCAAAACAGTGTTTGACACAGCCCGCCACTTCCTTTGCAACCACTCGAGACACTATGCTTGAAAGCATTGATGCAAGTATTACTGAAGTGTTTATAGCCGCTCTTAAGATTGAGTGGTAGTTACACAAAAGGTCTATCGCTTATCCTGTTAGCTAACTAGAGAGTTACGGTGGCGAGACCGTATGGTCGTGGCTCAGCGTGTTCACCAGACGCGTATGGGAGGCCACCAGTTCTATGAATCAACACGTTCTAATCTTGGTCGAGAACCTTCCGGTTCCGTTCGATCGTCGCGTCTGGCAGGAAGCGCAGGCGCTCAACGACGCGGGTTATGAGGTCTCCGTCATCTGCCCGATGGGCAAGGGCCACAACGAGGCCTATGAGGTGATCAACGACATTCATATCTACCGCCATCCGCTGCGCGAGGCCGACACGGCGGCCGGTTATTTCCGCGAATACGCCACGGCGCTGATCAACCAGCTCTATCTGTCGTTCCGCGTTCGCCGCCGCCAGCGCATCGATGCCATCCAGGCGTGCAATCCGCCGGACCTGATGTTTCTCGTGGCGCTGGTGCACAAGATCCTGTTCGGCACCTACTTCGTGTTCGACCATCATGATCTGAGCCCCGAGCTCTATGTCAGCAAGTTCGGCCGCAAGGA
Organism: Rhizobium sp. 2MFCol3.1; assembly: GCF_000377565.1. GTDB lineage: Bacteria > Pseudomonadota > Alphaproteobacteria > Rhizobiales > Rhizobiaceae > Rhizobium. The sequence goes on from NZ_KB898353.1 coordinate 283,414, forward strand.
CTTCTTCTATCGGCTGGTGCAGTTCTTCGAGCGCCAGACCTTCCGCGTCGCCGATGTGAGTATCGCCACCAACGAGACCTTCCGCGACATAGCGGTGGCGCGGGGTGGCATGTCTCCCGACAAGGTGGTCGTGGTCAAAAGCTATCCCGAGGCCTCGCGCTTCAGGCTGACGGAGGCGGAGCAGTCGCTCGTCGTTCCCGGCAAGCACCTGATCGGCTATATCGGCATCATGGGCGCGCAGGATGGCGTGGATACGCTGGTCGAGGCCATGCACGACATCGTTCACGTGCAGAAGCGCGACGACATCAATTGCCTGATCATCGGCGACGGACCGGAATTCGGCCGGCTGAAGGCGCTCGCCGCCGAAAGACAGCTGGGCGACCGGCTGCGCTTCACCGGGTATCTCAGCGGACCGTCGCTGCTCGCGCATCTCTCGGCGCTCAATGTCGGGATCATCCCCGACCCGCCGAACGACTTCAACGACAAGCTGTCGATGAACAAGGTCTTCGAATACATGATGCTCGGCCTGCCGATCGTGCAGTTCAATCTGCGCCAAGCCACGAACGACGCGGGCAATGCGGCGATGATTGTCGCCGAGCATTCGCCGCGCGCGCTTGCCGAGGGCATCGTCTCGCTCGTGGATGATCCGGAGCGGCGCGCGGAGATGGGTGTGCTCGGCCGCGCCGTTGCCGAGCGCAGCTTCCGCTGGACGGCCGAGGCGCACCGCTATCTCGACGCTTACCGAACCCTGTTCGACCGCAGATTGGACGTCAATGATCAGCGTCATTATCCCGCATCTTGACCAGCCGCAGGCGCTCAGCGCCTGCCTTGCGTCGCTGGCCGGGCAAACCGGTGTGACGCAGGCGGTCGAGATCATCGTGGTCGACAATGGCTCGAAGGTGTTGCCGGTCGAGACCTGCTCCGCATTCGCGTCCGTCACGCTGCTCTCGGAACCCATTCCGGGGCCGGGGCCGGCACGCAACCGTGGTGTGGCGCATGCCAGCGGCGAGATACTGGCTTTCATCGATGCCGATTGCCTCGCGGGCAAGGGCTGGCTTGCCGAAATCGAGCGGCAGTTCTCGGCCGATCCCGAGCGCTCGATCCTCGGCGGCGACGTGCGCATCGCCTATGAGGACGCCGACCATCTGACGATGCTCGAAGCCTATGAGAGCGTGTTCGCCTATCGAATGAAGGAATACATCGCCAAGCAGGGCTTTACCGGAACCGGCAATCTGGCCATGCGCGCCGAGGTCTTCTCGGCCGTCGGCCGCTTTGGCGGCATCGAGGTCGCCGAGGACCGCGACTGGGGACAGCGGGCGCTGCGCCAGGGCTATCGCACGCATTATTGCCCGGGCATGATCGTCTATCACCCCGCCCGCAAGACCTTCGCCGAACTCGCGCAGAAATGGGATCGGCACACCGCGCATGATTTCGTGCGCATCCAGGCCAAGTCCGCCTGGCGACTGCGCTGGGTGGCGCGCACGCTCGCCGTGGCGCTCTCGCCGGCCGCCGGCCTTCTCTCCATTATCCGCTCGGATCGCATCACGGGTCTGCGCTCCAGAGCGCTCGCCTTCGTCGTGGTCGTCCTCATCCGTCTCTATAGGGCGGCGATCATGCTCGGCCTGACATTCGGCGGCAGTGCCGCGAAGATGAGCGGGCGTTGGAACCGCAAGACAGTCGCCTAGGTGGGGCTTATCGGCCGGGCAATGGCCGATCTCAAAAAAGCAGACGTCCAAACCATTGTTCGGGCGCGTCGCGGACTCCATATACCTTTTGATTAGGGCAGCCGTCTTCAGCGGTTGTCTCCACTTGTTGATTACAAAGGTATTGCCATGGCCGCTCTTTCCATCCTCGAACTTGTTCGCGTGACGGAGGAGACGGACGCCCGTGGCGCCCTCGACAACGCGCGCGATCTGGCCGCGCATGCGGAAGAGTGGGGCTACCAGCGCATCTGGGTGGCCGAACACCACAACATGATCGGGATCGCGAGTGCGGCGACAGCCGTCGTGCTTGCCCATCTCGCGGCGGGGACGAAGACGATCCGCGTCGGCGCCGGTGGCATCATGCTGCCGAACCACTCTCCCTATGTCATCGCCGAACAATTCGGCACGCTGGCGCGCCTGTTTCCCGATCGCATCGATCTCGGTCTCGGCCGCGCGCCGGGAACCGACCAGATGACGCTTCGCGCGCTGCGTCGCTCGCCCGAGTCCGCCGATCAATTCCCGCAGGATGTGCTCGAACTGCAGGCATTTCTCGCGCCCGCCGGCCCGAACCAGCGGATACAGGCGGTTCCGGCCGCAGGCACCGAAGTGCCGCTCTGGATTCTCGGCTCCAGCAATTTCGGCGCCATGCTCGCGGGCGAACTCGGCCTGCCCTATGCCTTCGCCTCCCACTTTGCGCCCGAGCTTCTTATTCAGGCGCTGCAGATCTATCGCACCCGTTTCAAGCCATCGGAGCAGCAGTCGCAGCCCTACGCCATGGTCGGCGTCAACGTGATCGCAGCCGAAACCGATGCCGAGGCGCGCCGGCTTGCGACGACACAGCAGATGTCCTTCACCAACATGTTTCGCGGCACGCGCGGCCTGAGCCAACCGCCGATCGACGATATCGAGACCTATTGGTCGCCGATGGAAAAAGTGCAGGCCCAGCAGATGCTCGCCCGCTCAATCATCGGCTCGCCCGAGACGGTTCGCGCCGGCCTGGAGAAGCTGATCGAGGAGACCGGTGCCGACGAACTGATGATCGTGTCCGACGTCTATGACCACCACGCGCGCCTGCAATCCTTCGAAATGATCGCCGAGGTCGGGCGAAAGATCTGACACTAACCTATCCGCATTCAGCGCAATCGAGACCGGTTGCGTATCGCATGAAGACGCCACCACTGGAGACAAAGCATGGCCAATTCGACTGAGTATACGCCGCCAAAGATCTGGACCTGGAACAAGGACAGCGGCGGGCGTTTCGCCAACATCAACCGGCCGATCGCCGGCGCGACGCATGAGAAGGAACTGCCGGTCGGGCGCCATCCCTTGCAGCTTTACTCGCTCGGCACGCCGAATGGCGTGAAGGTTACGATCATGCTCGAGGAGCTTCTCGCCGCCGGCCACAGCGGTGCGGAATATGATGCCTGGCTGATCAGGATCGGGGATGGCGATCAGTTCGGCAGCGGCTTCGTCGAGGCCAATCCGAACTCCAAGATCCCGGCGCTGGTCGATCGCAGCGGTGCCAAGCCGATCCGCGTCTTCGAGTCCGGCTCGATCCTCACCTATCTCGCCGAAAAATTTCAGGCCTTCCTGCCGACGGAGCCGGCGGCGCGCGCCGAGTGCTTCTCCTGGCTGTTCTGGCAGATGGGCAGCGCACCCTATCTCGGCGGCGGTTTCGGCCACTTCTATGCCTACGCGCCGACCAAGATCGAATATGCGATCGACCGCTTCGCCATGGAGGCCAAGCGTCAGCTCGACGTTCTGGATCGCCGGCTTGCCGAGAGCGAGTATCTCGGCGGTGCCGAATACACCATCGCAGATATGGCCGTGTGGCCCTGGTATGGCGGGCTGGTGAAGGGCTGGATCTACGAAGCGGCGGAATTTTTGCAGGTTCAGGAATACAAGAATATCCAGCGTTGGGCTGATCAGATCGGCGAGCGCAAGCCGGTCCAGCGCGGGCGCATGGTCAACCGTCTCTCCGGTGAACCGTCGAGCCAGCTATGGGAGCGTCACGACGCCAGCGACTTCGACACGAAGACGCAGGACAAGATCGGTACTGCTGGCTGATTTGTAGATTGGTCGCATCCGGGTCACCATCTCGGCGATCCGGATGTAGCTCGCGAATGAGTGAGCCATGCGGCTCAGGCGGTGGTCGCGTTCGCCTTACGCAATGCCAGATATTCCCACAGCGCGACGAGCAGCAGCGTGACGGTGCTCACCATCTGGATCGTGAAATTCTGCTGCACCGGCAGAAGAACGGCGGTCGCCAGCAGGATGACGAGCCCGGCGATGTGGGAGAGCGGCAGCTTGCGCGCCGCCGTCAATTTCAGCCAGATATTTCCAATCAGGAACAGGCCCGGTCCGCCGAGAATGGCGAGCGTGGTCTTCAGGCTGCTATGCTCTTCGGGATGCGACAGGCTGAAATCCTCGCCGACGGCGGTGAGGATGATGCCGGCGACGATCGGCAGGTGCCCATAGGTGAAAAGACCGTGGGCCACGGTCTCGGGCGCCGAGGTCGTCTCCGCCTTGTCGGCGGCCTTCTGCTGGCCGTGATGGAAATAGATCCACCACATGAAGCCTGTCGTCAGAAACGCGCTGCAGAACACCATGACGGAGAGGTTCGACTGCATGTGCTCGGCCGCGGTTCTGCCGGTGGTTAGAATCGTCTCGCCGAGACAGAGAATGACGAAGAGCGCGCAGCGCTCCGCCATGTGCTCGCCCGATATGTCCAGCGTTTCGCGCGGGGAGCTTCCCAATCCGGGCACCCAGTAGCGGGCCAAAGGCGAGACGTATTCGATCAAAAGCGCGACGGCCCAGAAGGCGACACGCGCTTCAAGGCTGGCGAAGCCGCCGATCATCCAGAAGGCGCTGGAGGCGATCACCCAGACGGTGATGCGCACGAAGGTGAGGTATGAGGGCCGGTCGACGCTCCTGTAGGCGTAGAGCATGAAGACCGAGCGCACGATCTGCATGGCGCAATAGAGCGCCGCGAATGCCGGGCCCTGATGCTTGAAGGCTTCCGGCAGCGCAATCGCAAGTAGGATGCCGCCGAACATGAGGGCGAAGAGCAGCAGCCGCACCGCTTCCTTGTCGGTGTCGAGCAGGTTGGTGATCCAGGTCGTGTAGACCCACAGCCACCAGATCGCCAGGATCAGCAGGACCGATTCCGCCAGCGTCGTCGAGCTGAAGTCCTCGACGAGCGTGTGCGACAGCTGGATGAGCGCGAAGACGAAGACGAGATCGAAGAACAGCTCCGGAAAGCTGGCCTTCGTCTTCTCGGCGCTTTTGCCACGGATCAGGCTCAATGCGATCCCTCCATCGATCGAGCCCCGGCCTTAGAAAACAGCCAGATATTTCAAAAGCGAAATGATGCCGATGATGATGACGATGATCTGCACGATCTGCTTGGCTCTGGCATCGATCGGCAGGCGGGCGACGAGGTACAAGACAAGGATGATGACCAGGAAGGTTATCAGTATTCCGATCAGTATAGATGCAGCCATTTGGATCCCACTCCGTTGAAAAATCTTTTAGTCACAGAGCGTTAGATAAATCTCTCTTTCAAAAAGGAAAGGATCGGCGATCGAGAAACTCTATCGCGCGGTTGGAATGACTGCGCGCACGCTCCCAGGAACCTTCGCTGTCGCCATGAGTTCAGGACGAAAGGGAGAAGACGACCATGCCCGCAAAATCGAAAGCGCAACAGAAGGCAGCCGGCGCAGCCTTATCCGCCAAGCGCGGTGAAACGCCGAAGAGCAAGCTCAAGGGCGCATCCCGCGAGATGGTGGATTCCATGACCGAAAAGCAGCTCGAGGATTTCGCCTACACGAAGACCAAGGGCAAGCCGGAACACGTGTCCAAGTAGGGCATGGTTTCCGCTGCTTTATGCCGCGATTGCAGTCGCAGGCGGCTTAGCCGCCCCAAGTGCGCTCGAGCACACTGATCCAGTTGGCGTGGGTGATCTTGACCAGTGCTTCCTCATCGAAGCCGCCGGCGCGGAACGCGTCGATCAAGAGAGGCAGACCGGTCGCGTCCTTCATCGTTGCCGGGATCGTCGTCCCGTCGAAATCCGAGCCCAGCGCGACGTGGTCGATGCCGATGCGATCGGCGATATAGGCGGCATGACGCACCAGCAGGTCGAGGCTCGTATCGGCATTGCGGGTGCCGTCGTCACGCAGGAAGAGCACGCCGAAATTGATGCCGACGAGACCGCCCGTGTCGCGGATCGCGTCCAGCTGTCGGTCGGTCAGGTTGCGGCTGTGCGGGCTGATCTGGTGGACGTTGGAATGCGAGGCGACCAGTGGTGCGTTCGAGAGCTTGGCGATGTCCCAGAAGCCCTGCTCGTTCATATGCGAGAGATCGACCATGATCTTCAGCTCGTTGCAGGCACGGATCAGATCCTTGCCGGCGTCTGTCAAGCCGGGGCCAATGTCGGGCGATGACGGGAAGCGGAACGGAACGCCGTAGGCAAAGATGTTCGGCCGGCTCCAGACTGGTCCAAGCGTGCGAAGTCCGCTTTGGTGCAGCACATAGAGCGCATCGAGATTAGCGGCGATCGCTTCGGCGCCCTCGATATGCATCACGGCTGCGAAGGCGCCGGTTTCGATCGACTGGCGGATATCGGCTGCCGTGCGGCAGACCTTCAGCCCGCCGGCGCTCTGCGCTTCGATGTCAAAGAGTATGCGGGCCATCGCCAGGGTGCGGTTCAGCGATTCCGGCTGCGCCGGCGTCAGGAAGTCGCCATTGGCGTCCTTCCCCATGCTGGGCGAGGGGATGTAGATGGCGCAGAGCCCGCCGGCCAGGCCGCCGGCGCGCGCCCTGGGAAGATCGATATGCCCTGTCGCTTCTCCCTCGATAAACGCCTTGGCCGGCTGCGCGATGCCCGAATGCTGGAGCCGGAGCAATACGTCGTTGTGGCCGTCGAAAACGGGCATGAGAGAGTTTGGCATGGTGGGGAGGGTCCTGCGTCTGTTTCTTGCGGGTCTTCGTATGACAGGTCGGCGCCCCCACGCAAACCCAAACCGAAAGCCGCGCGTTGAAAAACGCGCGGCCGGCCGACTGGTCTGTCTGATTACTGCCTGACGTAGGCGGAGGACAACGGGCCGAGCTCAGCAGATATCTGGCGCCATCGCGCTGGCTGAGCGCCCGTGCGCGAAATCATCGCTTCGATCAGCCCGGTGGAGACGGCGTCCTTCAGTCTTCCGTCGCCGTTGCGCATGCCGAGCTCGATCAGCTCGAACACCCGCTGCTTGTCCTCAAGCGTCGAGAACCGCTCGGCAATCAGCCAGCCCATGTCGGAATAGAGCGTATGCATGTCTGCGATATCGGCAGGTGCGACGTCCTCGATGACGTTCTCCAGCGTGGAGGTAACAGGGACATGCTGTGCCAGCTCGGCGGTGATCGCTTTCGTATCCATTGTCATTTCCTTGTGTCTGTGTGCGGTGATCGGGCAGCCGCATAGCGGCTTTCCGTTCAGCTCGGCCGATGCGCGTTGTCGTTCGCAACCGGCCATGTGGGTCCCGCTCCGTGGCCGCGCAGCAGCCATGCGAGGCTGACCTCAAGCGTATCGGCGATCGTTTCCAGATTGCCGGCGGCCGGCGCCGCGCGATCGTTTTCCCACGATGCCCAGATGTCGGGCGTGATGCCGAGGTTTCTCGCGGCGGCTTCGATGGAGAGCTTCACCGCGTCGCGGGCGAGCGACATGCGCCCACCCATCGTATCGTCCTCGGCGTCGGTCGGTTGCAGGCGGTCGATATACATTCATCGCTCCTGTTCGGTCGAAGGGTCGCGCCCCGCCGGAGATCGGGCGAGGCGCGAGAATGCGATCAGCCTTCGTCGCCGATCCAGCTCTTCACCTGGTCGGGATGGTCCTGGATATATTTATCCACTGCCTGGTCGTAGGACGTTTCCTGCGCGGCAAACATCGCCGCTTCGAGATCGGGGATCGGCAGGTTCATGCGCGACAGGAAGGCCGCAACCTTGGGGTTGTCGGACTTGAAGTCCTTACGGGCGAGAATGTCGACATGTTCTGCTTCGCCAAGCGACTTCTTCGGGTCATCGAGATAGCGAAGCTTGTGCTTGCCGAACATCCAGTGCGGGCTCCAGGCGGTGGCCACGAACCACTTCTCGCCGCGCATGGCGCGATCGACTGTCGTCAGCATGCCGGCTTCGCTGGAGATCTGCAGCTTGTAGCCGTCGAGCCCGTAATCCTTCACCGCCTTTTCCGACAGACGCGTGAGGCCGGCGCCCGGATCGATGCCCTGGATGGTGCCGGAGAGCTTCTTCTGCACGTCTTCCTTCTTCAGGTCCTCGATCGAGCCGATCTGGTCGGCGGGAATGTAATCGGGAACCACCCAGCCGAGCTTGGCGCCGTCATAGACAGTGCCGAGCGTCTCGACCTTGTCCTTGACCTTGGCATAGTAGTCGGCATGCGTCTGCGGCAGCCAGGCCATCATCATCGTGTCGAGGTCGCCGCGCGCGACACCCTGGTAGAGCGGCGCGACGTCGGCCTGCACGAGCTCGACCTTCTGGTTCAGCTTCGTCTCGATCAGCTTGGCGGCGAGCTTGGTGACGAATTCGGCGTCGGACCACGCGGCCCAGCCGATCTTCACCGGCTTGGCGTCCTGCGCCATGGTCGAGGTGACCGCGCCGCTGACGAGAGCGGCGGCAAGGCCGAGAGTTGCGAGTGTTTTGAACATGAGTGCTCCTTTTGTGAAGGTTCGCATTTGGCAGGCGCTGCCCGCCATGATGAGTTGCTAGAGATCAGGCCGTCGCCGGCTTCAGCTCTTCGCGTTCGCTTTTGCGGAACAGGCCCTGCCAGAATGCGGCGCGCGGCTTGCCCAGACTCTGGGTGATGCGGTCGAGGATGACGGCGAGGATGACGACGGCGATGCCGCCCTCGAATCCGGTGCCGACGTCGAGGCGCTGGATGCCTGTCAGAACCGTGTTGCCGATGCCGCCTGCTCCGATCATCGAGGCGATCACGACCATCGACAGCGACAGCATGATCGTCTGGTTGATGCCCGCCATGATCGAGGGCAGGGCGTTCGGGAGCTGCACCTTGAACAGAAGTTGGGTGGCCGTGCAGCCGAAGGCATTGCCCGCCTCGATGAACTCGCCATCCACCTGGCGAATGCCGAGATTGGTCAGGCGAACCACCGGCGGCATCGAGAAGATCACCGTCGCGATTGCGCCGGGCACGGCGCCGAGGCCGAAGAACATCGCGGCTGGGATCAGGTAGACGAAGGCAGGCATGGTCTGCATCAGGTCGAGGACCGGGCGCACGACGGCTGCGACGGAATCCTTGCGAGCCATGGCGATGCCGAGCGGCAGGCCGACGAGCATGGCGATCAGCGTCGCGGCGATGACCAGCGACAAGGTTTCCATCATCGGGCCCCAGAGCTCGATGTGGTTGACGAGCAGCAGGCCGAGCGCGGTGAACACCGCAAAGCCGATCCCGACCCGCCAGAGCGAGAGGATCACGAAGATCGCGATGCCAACGGGCATGGGGATGGCGAGCAGGGCGTTCTGGATGCCTGATGTCACGAAGCCGATCGTGGCCGCGATGAAATCAAGCACGGGTGAAAAGTTGTCGAGCACATAATTGACGGCAGCGTCGATGCCGTTTCCGATATCGAAGTTCATGATTTATCCGATGTGTTTGTGATCAGCCGGCGCGGTCGAGCGTTTCGAGCAGCGCGGATTTGCTGATGGAGCCGAGATAGCGCTTGCCGCCGTCGATGACGGGAACCGGCCAAGGGCTGGCCGCCACCTTGCCAAGAACGTTCGACAGCGGCTCGTCGGCCGGAATGGCCTCGATCTCGGGTAGGAAGGCGCCGCGATAGGGATCGGCCGTCTTCGCCCTGATCTTTTCGATCAGCGATGTCTGGCTGATCATGCCGTGATAGGTCTTGTCGCGGCCGAGAATGATCGCGTATTCGCGATCGTAGTTCTTCATCCGCTCAAGTGCTGCCGCAGCCGAAACGCCTTCGCGCTCGATGATAGTGACCTGCGACTTGCGGGCGACATCGCCGGCCTTGAAGACATGCGCGACGTCGACGTTACGGAAGAAAGAGCGGACGTAGTCGTTGGCCGGCTTGGTGACGATCTCGTCCGGCGTGCCGATCTGCACGACATTGCCGTTCTGCATGATGCAGATGCGATCGCCGATGCGCATCGCCTCGTCGAGATCGTGGCTGACAAAGACGATGGTGCGGCTGTGCTCGGACTGCAGGCGAACGAGTTCGTCCTGCATTTCGGTGCGGATCAGCGGGTCGAGCGCCGAGAAGGCCTCATCCATGAGGAGAATGGTGGGTTCGCTGGCGAGCGCGCGGGCAAGGCCGACACGCTGCTTCATGCCGCCGGAAAGTTGATCCGGGCGGCTGTCGGCGTAGCCCTCGAGGCCGACCGCCTTCAGCGCGGCCAATGCCTTCTCGCGACGCTCGGCTTCGCCAACGCCGGCAACCTCGAGACCGAAGGCGGCGTTGCTGAGAACGGTGCGGTTGGGTAGCAGCGCAAAGGACTGGAAGACCATGCTGATATCGCGGCGGCGAAGCGCGATCAGCTCGCTGCGCGACATGTCGGTGATATCGCGGCCATCGATCTTGATCGATCCGGACGTGGGTTCGATCAGCCGATTGAGGAGGCGCAACAGTGTTGATTTGCCGGAGCCCGACAGGCCCATGATGACGAAGATCTCGCCGGCGCGAATATCGAAACTGGCGTCGTTGACGCCGATCGAGCAGCCCGTTGCTGCATGGATCTCGGATTTTGACTTGCCTGCGCGTAGTAGCGCCAGGGCCTTCTTCGGGTGTTCGCCGAAAACTTTGTAGATGTTGTTGAGACTGATCTTGGTCGAAGCCGATGATGTCGGCGCGTCTGTTTCAGTTGCAGCATTCATATAATCTTGGCGCCGAGCTCGAGAGGCCAGGCATTCTCCTTTATTCGCATACGTCCACGATCTGCAGAATATCTTCTGGATCAGGATGTATTATCCGTTGTGTTGCTGAGACAAATCGACATCTCATAAGTCAAATTCGTCCGAGAAAAAATATATTATATCGAAAATATCTATCCGATATGACAAAAGGTCACGTATTCGAACTTTGATACTGTCATTTTCGATGGAGCACTGTGCTCCTTAGCTGCGTATATAGGGCGATATACAAAAATTGTCCATCTTAAAATCAATTTTTGTGACAGATGCACCGGTCGCCGACAGCGTCGAAACAGGCCAAAACGCCTGCTGTACCGGCGAAGCAGCGCTGCGCCGGCAGCCCGGGTATTTTTGAAATCAAAGGCTGAAATACGGCGCCGACGCGTCCGAAATCGTGTCCTTTATGAGGAGATTTCGCTCGGGTGGGCGAGCGAGAGCATGCCGCGATAAATACCCGGATCGGAGCCCTCGATCGGGATCGCGCCGACGCTCTTGCGGTAGAAATCCATCGGCCCGGCGCCGCCGATCACGCCGTAGGGATAGCCCTGCGCGTGCATGTCGAGCAGCGTTTCGAGGAGCAGGGCGTGGCCGACACCCTTTCCGCGGGCCGCCTGATCGACGCCGGTGGGGCCGAAGAATCCCTTGGCGGTCGCCTCGTGGCAGGCAAAGCCGATCAATTCTCCAGCCTGGATGGCGATGAAGCAGGTGGTCGGCTGGCGCATGGTGGCGGCGGTCGCCTCAGCCGCCCAGCCGGCGCCGAAGCGCGGTTCGATCCACGATGTCAGCGCCGGCAGTTCCGGCACCAGCACGCGGCGGATGGTGACCCCTTGCGATGTCATGCGTTCGTCGAGGGCTGGGTCGCGCTTCAGCTCGTAGAGCTTCACAAGCATGTCCATGGTCTTGATCCTTGTATCTGTCAGCCTTTGACGGCGCCGGCGGTGAGGCCCGCCACGATCCGCCGCTGGAAGATAAGCACGACGGCAATGAGGGGGAGCGTGACGGTGATCGAGGCCGCCATGATCTGCCCGAACGGGTACTCATAGCGGCTGGTGCCCGCGATCAGGCCGATCGCCACCGGCACGGTGCGGTTCTCGTCGGTCAGCGTGAATGTCAGCGCGAACAGGAACTCGTTCCAGGCGAGGATGAAGGCGAGAATGCCGGTACTGGCGAGCGACGGTCCCATCAGCGGCAAAAGCACCTTCATCAGGATGCGGAAGTGCGAGCAGCCGTCGATGATGGCGGCCTCTTCGAGTTCGCGCGGAAACTCGCGGATGAAGGTGGTGAGGATCCACGTCGTGAAAGGCACGGTCGACAGGAGATAGGTGAGGATCAGCGCGCTTGGGCGATTGAAGAGCCCCAGCCAGTTGATCAGCTCGAACATGCCCGAGAGCACCACGACCTGCGGGAAGATCGAGATCATCAGGACGATCATCAGGATCGCGCGCCGCTGCGGAAACTCGATGCGGCCGAGCGCATAGGCGGCCGAGAGCCCGATGATCAGCGACAGAAAGGTCGTCGATATCGCGACATAGGCCGAGTTGAGCAGCGATCCCATGAAGACCGGGTTGTCGATCAGTTGCCGGTAGTAAGTGAAATCCAGCGCCGGCATCAGGGCCGAGCGATAGAGCGCGGCACCCTGCTTCGTCGAGGAGACGAAGGCCCAGTAGTATGGGAACAGCGTATAGACGAGCACGAGCAGCAGCGCGAAGATTTGCAGGCCGCGCACGACGCGCCGTCTCATGCGATAGTAGCCGGCGGGCTTGCGCAGCGCCTTTTGTGCGATTGCATTGGCCATCGATCAGGTCCCCGCCGCTTTGTCGAGGCGAAGAACCCCGATGATGATGATTGCGACCAGTGCGACGAGCAGGAAGACCCAGGTCGAGGCAGCCGAGCCGACGCCGAGTTCCTGGAAGCTGATCAGCCGGTCGCGGGCATAGATCGATACGGTCATGACGTTTTCGTTGCTCGCAGCCAGAACGTAAGCAAGGTCGAACATTCTGAGCGCGTCTAGAACGCGGAAAAGAACGGCGACGCCGATGGCCGGGCGCAGCATCGGAAGGGTGATCGACCAGAAGCGCTTCCAGGCGGGGATGCCGTCCACTTCGGCGGCTTCGAAGATCTCCGGCGATATCAGCTGCAGACCGGCGAGGATGAGCAGCACCATGAAAGGCGTGGTCATCCACACGTCGATGAAAATGACGACGCCCATGATCAGCGAGCTGCTGGCCGTCCAGGCGATACCGTGATCCACAACGCCGAGGCCCGTCAAGATCTTGTTGATGACGCCGAACTGATCGTTGAGCATCCATTCCCAGATCTTGGTGGCGACAACGACAGGAATGGCCCACGGCACCAGAATGGCGGCGCGCGCGAGGCCGCGGCCCGGGATCATCTCGTTGAGCAGCAGTGCGATCGCAAGCCCGAGCGCCGTCTCGATTGCGACCGAGATGATCGTGAACACCAGCGTGTTCTTCACTGCAACCCACCAGCTGTGGTCGTTGATGACCTCCATGAAGTTGTCGAGACCGACCATGGAATAGACGGATGGGTCGTCGAGATAGGCGTCGGTGAAGGAGAAGAAGAAGGTCCGGCTCAGCGGCCAAACGGCGACCAACAGGATGACGGCGATGACGGGAACCAGAAACAGCCATGCGGCCCGGTAATCGCGGCGGGCAAGTTTGGCGCTCATGGTTCGATCACCTGTGCCTGTCCGCCGGCCGGCTGGCTGAGCAGAACGCGCTTGCCGTCTGCCGTAAAGGCGAAAACGGCGGCATCAGCGAAATCCAGGCCGACAGGCTGGCCGATGAGATCATGCGCCGGTGCTCTTGCGACGCGGATCACCCAGACGGTGTCGTCGGTGATCCGGCAATAGGCGAAATGCTCGTGGCCAAGGTCTTCCACGCGCTCCAGCGTGCAGGTGATGCGGCCTTCGTTCGCGCCAACAAGCCGCAGTCCCTCAGGCCGGATGCCGATCTCGGCGATCGGGCCAGCGGGGTTGGTGGCGACCATGGCGATCGATAGATTGCCGGGCCCGACGATCGTGCCGGTGTCCGCGCCTGTCTTCGGCGAGACGACCAGGAAGTTCATCCGGGGGCTGCCGATAAAGCTTGCGACGAAGCGGTTATCGGGGGCGTGGTAGAGTTGCTGGGGCGTTCCCACCTGCTCGATGCGACCGTGGTTCAGAACGACGATCCGGTCGGCGAGCGTCATCGCTTCGGATTGGTCGTGGGTGACGTAGATCATCGTCGTCTTCAGGTCGTCATGGAGCTTGGCGATCTCCATGCGCATTTCCATCCGGAGGTCGGAATCGAGGTTGGACAGCGGCTCGTCGAACAGGAAGATTTCCGGCTGGCGCACCAGTGCCCGGCCGATCGCCACGCGCTGGCGCTGGCCGCCGGAGAGTTCGCGCGGCCGGCGATCCATCAGGTGGTCGACCTTGAGCATGCGCGCCACCGACAAAACCTTCTGGCTGATTGCGTCCTTGGCCATCCCCAGCGTTTCCAGCGCGAAGCCGATGTTGCGAGCGACGCTCATATGCGGATAGAGCGCATAGGACTGGAAGACGAAGGCGACGCCGCGTCTCGAGGCCGGAACATCGGTTACGTCCTCGCCGCCGATCGTCACGACACCCTTGGATGCGGCGACAAGGCCCGCGACGATGCGCAGAAGCGTTGACTTGCCGCAGCCGGAAGGGCCGACGAAGACGACGAACTCGCCGTCGTTGATCCTGAGGTCGACGCCCTGAATGACGGTGTGCGTCCCAAAATTCTTCGAAACGGATTCAAGCGAAACCGATGCCATTTTTCACCCGGACTTGATCACGATAAAAGGCTCGCCCCCTTGCCGGCGGCGATTTGCGATGCGCGAGACGAGGGCAGACCGCTATGGGCCTGCCCTCGTGCGTTCAGTCGAGGCTCAACGGCTTTCCTTGAGCTTTTCCAGTCGCCCGGCGAGCGAGGTCAGGCCGGACTTGATATCGCCACCGCCGGACAGCATGTCGTGGACGGAGCGATAGAAGGCCTGCGACACGCGGTTGTAGCTGGTGCCGGTATAGCCCGAGGGACGCACGGCGCTATCGGCGAAGGCCTGCTGGTTGTCCTTGAGGAAGGGGATCTTCGCCAGCACGTCCGGGTCGGTGTAGAGCGCCGGGATCGACGGATTGACCGCATCCTGCAGCGCGCGCTTCTTCTGCATGTCGGGGCCGGTGATGAAGTTCACGAAATCCGCCGCGACGTCAGCCTTGGCGCTGTACTTCGAAACGCCGTAATACATCGGGCCGAGGCATCCGCTCGACTTCTGGCCTTCCATGCCGACGGGCAGCGGCATGACGCCGACCTTGTCGACAACTGCGCTGCCTTCCTTGTGCGACGTGCCCCAGACATAGGGCCAGTTGCGGTGGAATACGGCGTTGCCGGATTCGAAGACGGCGCGAGAGGCTTCCTCGTCATAGTTCAGCGTACCCTCGGGGCTGATCGAGCCGATCCAGCCCTTGGCCTTCTCGATCGCTTCGGCGGCCTTCGGATTGTCGATGGTCACCTTGCCATCGTCGGAGATGATCGTGCCGCCGCCATTCGATGCAACAAGCTCGATCGCGTCGCAGGTCAGGCCTTCATAGCTCTTGGCCTGCCAGGCGTAACCCCACATGTCGCCCTTGCCGTCGGCGCGCTCCTTGTCCTGGATTTCCTTGGCCGTGGCGGCCAGCTCATCCCAGGTCTTCGGCGGCTGCTTGCCGTATTTCTCGAGTAGATCCTTGCGGTAGAACATCAGCCCGACGTCCATGTAGGCAGGCATGGCGACCAGATTGCCGTCTAGCTTGGCGGCATTAAGCGTCGAGGCGAAGTGCTTGTCCTGATCGGCCTGCGGGATGACGGTCTTCAGGTCGAGAAGGCCGTTTTTGAACATGCCGAGCCAGATGACGTCGAGGAAAAGCACGTCGATGTCGGTCGACTTTGCGGCAATCAGCTGCTGATAGATCGGGATCGCGTCATCGAGCAGCGCCGGCATCTTGTTGATCTTCGCTTCATTGCCCGTCTTCTCCTTCCAGGCATTGGCGACATTGGTGCACAGCTCGAATTCCGTCGGCGCGCAAAATACGGAAATCGTCTCAGCGTGGGCCGTTCCGCTCCAGAGGGCGGCGGAGAACGCGAGGGCGGCAAGGCTCTTCTTAAGCATGATGGGTTCCCTTGATTGTGATAATGCACGGCATCGTCGGGGCTCTTCTGGCTCCTTGCCATCAATAGGACTGGTTATGACCAGTTATGTCAATATGGACTTTCGAGAGAATTGCGTTGAAGATGACATTGGCAGAGGCGGCCAAGGCCCGGGGAAAATCGAATTTGAAGACGCTCGAAACCGAGGACACATTGATCGCAACACGCGGCGTCATCGATCGCGACGACCCGCGGCCACTGCACAAACAGGTGTATGAGGCGCTGCTGGCGGCAATCAGCGACGGGCGTCTGCCGCTGCGCGGCAAGCTGCCTTCAGAGCGTGAACTCGTCGATCTCTACGATGTGAGCCGGATCACCATTCGCCACGCGGTGCGCGAACTCATCCAGCAGGGGGTGGTGCATAGCCAGCCCGGCAAGGGGCTCTATGTCACGGAACGCGGCGACGGTTTCGAGCTTCAGGTGCTGAAGAGCTTCACCAGCATTGCGCTGGCCAATGGTCGTGCGCCGGGCCACCAGCTGATCGAGGCAAGCCTCGTGCGGGCACCGCTCGAAGTCAGCAGGCCGCTCTTTCTCGCCCCCGGCGCGGAGGTCGTGGTGCTATCGCGTCTGCGTTTGCTCGACGATATTCCGGCGGTGATCCAGACCGACTGGATTCCGGCCGGGCGTGTGCCTGGGCTGCTCGATCTCGATTGGGGCATCGCCAACCGCTCTCTCTATGAAGAGCTGCGCCAGCGCTACGGCATATTTCCGAAACGTGGCCAGACGACGCTGAGCGCCCGTCTGGCGGGCGACGACGAGGCGCGATTGCTGCAACTCGCGCCGCCGGCGGCAGTCCTGACGGTCGACCAAATCGCCTTCGACGATCGCAATCGGCCGGTCAACATGACCGCGCTCGTGCACCATCCGGCCCGTTACCCGCTGACGTTGCTGCAATCGGAAACCGGCGATTTCACGCAATACTGATTGGTGAATGTATCCGCTGAGGGCTCGCCTTAGCCGTCTAGGGCGAAGCGGTCCTCATCGAATTCCTCCTCGGCAAATTCGTCGGTGTCGCTATCCATCGCCGGACCGACGTCTTCGAGCGTCGTCAGGCGCATGCCTGATGGCCGTGGTGCGGTCATCTCGATCTTCATACCCGGTGGCTGCAAGGCCCAAGCGACCAGCGCCTTGCCGGACATGGCGCCGACGCCTGCCGATACGACCTGCGGTTCCCGAGGAGCGACCGCGGTCATGTCGGGGCGCTTTGCCGCCCCGCCGGCAAGCGAGCCGCCTGCGTGGAGGGCGAAGAGCAGCTGGCCAGCCGATCCCTTGCCGGTGACGGCGGTGGCGAGCAGGACTGGCGCGGCGGGCGTGGGAACGCTTGCCGTGACGGTTTCATCGAGCGCCGGCCTGAAAGTCGGCAGCGGCACGGTGAGGGAGGCCAGGTCAGGAACCTTGCTATCGGTGTTGTCGGCGCGCGGCGTCGGCCGGGCAAGCTGAAGCTCGAGGCCGCGTTCGGCACGCGTCTGCGGCACAGGCAGCATTGCGGTTACGAGAGCGCGGGAGGGTGCCGGAGCGCCTTCGTCATCATCGCTCTCAGGCGTGCGGATGGTCTCGATTGCCACAGGGCGATTGCGCTTCTTCTGGTCGGCGAGCGCCAGCTCGTAGCCGGGCAAGGCACGGCCATCGGCCGGCAGATGCAGCGTGCGGCCGCTTGGGAAGAGCCGTGCCAATTCCATGCGCGACATGCGCGGCCAGGCGCGAACATTGCCCACATCGAGATGCACGAAAGGCGAGCCGGACGTCGGATAATAGCCGACGCCGCCCACCTGCATCTGCATGGCGAGGCCGCGCAGCGTGGCGAGCTTTACGCCCGGAATATAGAAGTCCATCGCCTTGCCGAGCATATGCTGGCTCTTCTTGGCGACACCTGTCACCCGCGAGCGGGTGCGCAGCATGTTGTTCGTGGCCGGAGAGCGGTAGGCGGAGACGACGTGAATGGGTTCCTTGGCGCCGCTGCGCTGGTACACTTCCCAAACCAGATCGAGCAGGCGCGGATCCATCTTGGTCGGTTCGTTGCGGCGCCAGTCGCGCAGGAAGCGGTTGATCTGCGCCAGGCCCTTCGGATCGAACTTGCCGTTGCGCTTGAAGACGATGGTCGCCCGCTCTCCCGTGTGGGTGAAATAGAGTTTCAGCGCGCGGTCGTCGGCGGCCGCCTGTGCGGCGCCGGCCATGGCCGCGAATATGATCAGGGCGATCATCACCATTCGGTGCGCGGCAAGCGACACAGCCAGGGCCAGCATGGTCACGGGAACGGAAAAGACTGCATGGTACACGAACACGACTTCCGTCATTGTTGAAGGGTGCGAAGGCCGGATGCTTGCGATCGGCGAGGTCGCTTTGCAGCCGATTATGGTCAACAGATTCCTAACGTATCGTTTATGAGGAATGGATTATCGGGACAGTGGGACCGCGCGTGGCCTTACTGCTTGGGCGTTCGGCGGATCGGGCGCGGCGCGGAAGGTGGGGAAGGCGCGCGCAGCCGGGTGGCCGTTTGTCGAGCGTCCCGCAAAGCGACATGGCCGCAAGAAAAGCGCGCGACGGTCACAATCCTGTCGCTTCGATCCTTATCTCTTGGGACATGATTCCAGAATGGAGGAGCGAGAATTGAATAATCTATACAAGATGTTGGCAATTGCCGTGGGAACGACGGCAACGATGGTGGCGCCGATCGCGGCGGCCCAAGCGCCGGCCGCCGACCCGCTTGTCGGTCGGGCGTGGATCGAAACCAAATCGCAATCCGGCCTGCCCGGCGTGATGATGGTGTTCATGGCCGATGGCAGCCTGCTGATGGATTCCTGCTGGGAAACATATGCGCTACGCAAATGGAGCCGCACTTCTCACGATACCGTTACCTGGGACGAGGATGGCGCCAAAATCACCGCGAAGGTGAAATCGGTGTCGCCGAGCCAGCTGACCCTGAGCGTGAAAGCCGGCAAGGATACGGTCGAGCACCGCTACAGCGTCGCCAAGGTGCCGTATGTCTGCCCTGACATGAAGCGCTGAGCTAGGCATTGTGCCGCGAGCGGATATCCTGACCGGATACCGCTCGCGACATGTCTTCCGAAGTGATTACTCGACGTCGGCCGTTTGGCGCGTGTCCAGCGAGCTGACCAGGATCTTGTCGATCCGTCGCCCGTCGAGGTCGATGACCTCGAAGCGCCAGCCATCCTTGGTGAAGCTTTCGCCAAGCACCGGAAGGTGCTTCAGCTCCTCGAGAACGAGACCTGCGACTGTCTGGTATTCGAGATCGTCGCCAAGCTTCAGGCTCATGAATTCAGCGAACTCGTCGATCGGCGTCCAGCCGGACACCAGATAGGAGCCGTCGTCGCGGCGCGCGATCGCCTGTTCGTCGGTCGGGCCATCCTGCAGCGCGCCCATGATCGCTTCCATGATGTCGCCGGAGGAAATGACACCTTCGAAGTGTCCGTACTCGTCGAAGACAAGCACCATGTGCACGGGCGACGTCCGGATCGCCTGGATGACGCTGATGGCATTGGAAAGATCGGAGACGATCGGCACGTCCTGTGTGATCGCCTTCAGATCGGCGGTGCCATCGACGGACATGGCGTCGTAGAAATCCTTGACCGCAAGCACGCCGAGCACCTCGTCCGAACTGCCCTTTCTGACCGGCAGGCGCGAGCGCTTGGTGTTGTGCAGCTGGGCGCGGATCTCCTCCAGGCTGTCGTCCACGTCGATGATCTCGACGTCGCGTCGCGGCGTCATCAGCGCGCGCGCGGTGCGGTCGGCAAGCCGCATCACGCCGGAGATCATGGCGGATTCCTCGCTCTCGATCACGCCTGCGGATTGCGCTTCTGCGAGGACCGTCTTGATTTCCTCGTCGGAGACATTGTCGCCGCCCTTACCGGATTGTCCGAGCAGCTTCAGCACGAGTTTGCCGGAAGCATCGAGCAGCCAGACCAGCGGTAGCGCCATCTTCGACAGGACCGCCATGGAGGGCGCGACCTTTGCGGCCACAGCTTCAGGTTCCCGCAGCGCGATCTGCTTCGGCACCAGTTCGCCGACGATCAGCGACAGATAGGTGATGGCGATGACCACGGTGCCGACGCCCACGGCATCGGCCACCGTCGGCGACATGCCCTGAAGCTGCAGCCAGGCCGTCAGGCGGCTACCGAGCGTGGCGCCCGAGAAGGCGCCGGAGAGAACGCCGACGAGCGTGATGCCGATCTGCACGGTCGACAGGAACCTGCCGGGGTTCTCGGCAAGTTTTATGGCTTGTGCGGCTCCTCTGCTTCCGTGATCGGCGAGAACTTTGAGGCGGGCGGGCCTGGAAGACACGACAGCCAATTCCGACATGGCGAGCACACCATTCAGGATGGTGAGCAAGACCACAATTCCAATTTCGAGAAACACAGGAGCCCTTGTTCGTTGACGATGATGACGCAAGATAGGTGTAATCACACCTGTTGCAAAGCGGCGGCTCCGATTTTATCGCGCGCGGAACCGGAGAATTCATCGTTGCCATGTGTTTGGTAAATTAGCATTTTAAGTCAGAAGAGCTTAACTTTCGTCTGCTACACAACCAGCCATACTTGTTGCGATCACGTGTATGGCCGACGAAGAGATACTTCCACCAGAGATCCTGACTTCGATATTGATGCGAATGTTCGAGTTCGCACCGATCGCCATGGCTGTGTCGACCAGCGACACCGAGACATCCAGCTACCTCAAGGTGAACGACGCCTATCTCAGGCTTACGGGCCTGAAATGGGAGGATATCAGCGGTAGAACGTTGATCGCTGAGGGTGCCGCGATCAGCAGCCCGGCGCGCGATCGGCGTCATCGCATGCTCGCCGAAGACGGCGGCTATGTGCTGGAGGAAGTCGATATCCGTCACGCCGACGGAACGATCCTGCCAACGCTGATCTCCGCGCAGCGCACGGTCATCGATGGTGTGTCCTTCGATGTCGAAGTCATCCTCGACGTCTCCGCCCGCGTTCGCCATCAACACGAGATCGAGCTTGCGCTCCGCGCTTCGGCGCGCACCGATGCGCTGTCGGGCCTGCCCAATCGCGCCTGTTTCGATGAAGTTCTGGCCGAGCACCTCGAGCGGCGCGATGAGACCGACAAGCTCCTGGCGCTCGCCTTCATCGATTTCAACGGCTTCAAGGCTGTCAACGACACGATGGGGCATGCCGCCGGCGACGAGGTGCTGAGGATCATCGCCAGCCGCTTCCGTGACAGCTTCCGCGCCAATGATTTCATCGCGCGCATCGGCGGCGACGAGTTCGTCGTTCTCCTCGAGGTTGATCCTTCGCATCTGAACGACGTGGAACTTACGCTCAAGGATGCGGTGGATCGCATCTTCAAACCGATCGCTGTCGAAGGTGTGGTTGTGGAATTGGGTGCTGCGATGGGCGTCACGCTTCTGCAGCCGGAGGACGACGCGGCTTCCTTTGTCAAGCGTGCGGATAATTATATGTATCTGGCGAAGCAGACCGGTGATCGGCTGGCCATGATCTGGCTTGGGCAGCCCGGAAGCACCGAGGCGATCGCAAGGCTTGTGACCGGCACGACCGGCTAAAGCCGTCTCGCCTGCCTTTCTGATATCGAGATCAATATTCCGGCGGCAGCGGTAGCTCGGCGGCGGTGTCCTCAAGCTCGGCCTGCGCGGCCTTCATCGTTTCGTCTTCGCTGGTAAAGGGGTTGCTGTCGACGGAGGGCAGCTCGCCGTTCATGTCGGATACGCGGTAGAACCAATTTTCATTGGCGCCATTGATCGTCAGCCGGAATCTGCCGTGGCTGGCATAGGCCCGGCCGGTCGTGTCGCGCTTCCAGATGGAGTGACGATGAGTTGTCCGCGTCCTGAACAGGCGCATTGCGCATCCTTTCCGCTGTTGATCACCCGGAATACTATCCCCGGTTTGTGATATAAAGCGCTGACGCCCGCAATGGTTTCACAGTTATTACCAAAACCTCAGGCACCGGCCTCCCGGACGAGAACTTTTACAACCTGTCGCCAGACACGGCCGGCAATACTTTCGCCTTTGCCGTTCAATACAACCACGCCTCTGACGGTCTCCGACAAAGCCTTGCCGGATACCTCGGCGGTGATCGCATACTGTGCCGAAACAGGGCTGAGGCGCAGACGTTCATGGGCGTTCTGCGGATGAACGGCGATCTCCCCGTGATACTCGGAGGTTAGCTGCGGAATATCGATCTCGGAGGCGCCCGCCGAGGCGATGGAGGTAAGCTGCACGGGCAGCGAGGACTGCGTGAGATCGTCAGGGATGAAGTGGCCAGTGGCGCCGACGTCGAGGCGGCCGCGGTCGCCGCCGGACAAAAAGCCGCGCGCCGCCATGCCGGATGCGCCGGCGATGGTCCCGAGCTGGTCCTTCCGGCTGATCCAACGGCCGAGATGGACCTGCGGATCGATGTCGATCACGGTGCCATCGAACGGTGCGCGAACGATGAGCGATGCCTGCCGGCGCGCCAGCCCATCACGCTTGGCCTCGAGCGCGGCCAGTTGCGATTGAAGTATGCCGCGATCGACGAGGTTTTGCGGATCGGCCAGCACGCGCGCTAGGCGGTAGCGTGTCAGCTCGGCCTCGATCTCGGTGGTGCGAAGTTCCTGCTGCAACTCGGGGCGGACGATGGAAAACAGTACGTCGTTCTTCTTCACGACATCGCCGCGCTTGATCCCGATTGCCTCGATCTTTCCCGGCTCCATCGGGAAAAGCCGCGTGAACTCGTTGGGATAGAGCGCCGCCGGGGCCGAGACGCTCTTGAAGATCGGCAGCGAGAGCAGTGCGACGATGGCAAGGAAGATCGCCAGCGACAGATAGCTGCGTCTGCTCGTGATGATGTCATGGCGCATGGTCCACCACTCCCGGAGTTCGGACAGGATCGGCCGAAGGATGAAAAAGCCGATCTCGACGGCAAACAGCATCACGCCCACGATCTTGATGGTGAAGTGATAGACGAGGAGCGCGATGCCGAAATAGAGAAACAGGCGGTAGATCGTCGTGGCGATCGCATAGAGCGTCACGATCACGTCGAGCTTCGGTCCGAAGCGATCGGGCCGTTCCTCGCCGGTGTTGAATAGTAGATTGCGGATCCGCCAACGCAGATGCCGGAAGGCGCGCGGCTGCAGGTTTTCGACGCCGAGGAGATCGGCGAAGATGTAATAGCCGTCGAAGCGCATGAAGGGATTGAGGTTGACGATCAGGCTGAGCACCCAGCCGGTCGCCGCCAGGACGAAAGCCGCGGAACGAAACGGCCCGTCGGGGAGGAACACCCAGAGCAGCAGCGCGAAAACGGCGATATGCATCTCGGTCAGCACGCCCGCCGTATCGATCTTCAGCCGATCGAAACGCGATTTCAGCCGCCACGCATCACTGACGTCGGTGTAGAGCAGCGGCACCAGCACCATGAAGGCGATACCCATGGTGGGAACGCGGCAGCCATGGCGATGCGCGACATAGGCGTGGCCCAACTCGTGCATCGACTTGATGAAGCCGACCGAGATCACCGAGACCACGATGCCCTCAAGCGTGAAAATGTAGGGAAACGTGCCGGTAAAGGCATCCCATTGCCGGGACACCAGATAAAGGCCGAGAATCGCGGCGCAGATGGTGAGCGCATGGAATGCCGGGCTGAAGAGCCCCGTAATGTAAGGCGCGGTCTTGCGGATGAAGCGATCCGGCCGCACCAGCGGAATGCGGAAGAAGAGGTAGTTGTGGATCAGCCGCATGAAAAGCGAATGGCGGCGCGTCGCGCTGGCATGAAGCGCGCGCCAGGTCGCCGACGCCGGTTCGGTCACGAAGAAGCTCGTCTCCAGCATCCGCATCGCGGCATAAATCTCCTCCTGCTCGGGAAGCCGTCCGAACTGCGCCTGCACGGCCTGGATGAGACCGCGCAGCGAGCGGGCGAAATTCCAGAGCGTCAGCAGCTGGAACATCTCGAAGGTGATGCGGAAGAAGCGGTTGCGGACTGGATCGAGCACGATCCAGACCGGCTCGCCAGACAGGCTGGTGCCGCCGCGCACGATCTGCAGATCCTCGCGCAGGGGCGGCAGTCTGAGATCGGGCGAGGGTGATACGCTCATAGACCCAGCCGTTGCCTGATCGCGGCAATCGGCCGCCGGAACAGATAATAGGCCAGCGGCACTTTCTCGCCGAAGATCTGAGACGTCCCGCGAATACCGAGACGCAGACCGCGCTCCGGCACCGCGTCAAATCCGGCATAGATGCGATAGGCCAGAATGTTGCCCTCGATCATCTGCGGATCGAAGGAGGAGGACAGCGTTTTCGCCGCAACTGGATGCAGCGGATCGGCATCCAGAAAGGCGCTGACCACAGCGCCGTTCTCGACCGCGATGGCATCAGCCACCGGCACGTCGATGCGCAGTTGAACGCGCTTGGGGTCGGCCACTTCCATCACGCGTTCGCCGATCGATACCGGCCGGCCGATCCAGTCGCGCTTGTCGGTGAAGATGACCACGCCGTCGGTTTCAGCCTTCACGCTCGTGCGCGCCAGCATGTCGGCCGCGTAATCGCGCTTGGCCGATGCGACGCTCAATTCGCTTCGGGTGACCGCCAGATCGCGCCGGGCTTCCGGGTCGGCGATGGCGCGTTGGCTGATCTGCATCAGCTTCGCCTGCGCCACCTTCACATCCTGCTCGGCGACGCGTAGCTCGTTTCGAAGGGCTGTATCGGCCAACCTGAAGAGCGGCTGTCCCTTGACGACGGTTGCGTTCGGATTGACGAGGATCTCCTCGATCGCGCCGTCGAGTGGCGCCGCGACGATCTCCGGCGCGACCGGAACCACCTCGCTCGGCGCCAGCACCGTCATGTGCACGGGGATGAACATTGCCGCTATTGCCAGCAACGCGGCGGTACCAATCAGCGGCTTGATCGGCAGATTGCGCTTCAGGCGTCTTGGTCCGCTGAGCGCCCGCCAGGCGTGGGAATAGGTCTCGGCCAACCTTTCGGCCAGCAGCAGGTCCGCCTCCGGCCACGGCGTCTCGCGCGCCAAAAGCATGCCCGCGAAGATATGGCCGTCGCGCAGCTGAAACGGCACCCAGGCCATGAAGCGGAACGGATAGCTGTCCTGCTCGATCTCGCCGGGCGGACAATAGGCGGGGAGGGTGAAGGCCTTGATCTTCGCGAGCCCTGCCTCGCGCGACAGCTGCCTGATGACGCCCTCGACGAAGCGGATACGCGGGGCGTTTCGATCCACCGCGCCGATCGACGACACCGTCTCGACCTTGAAGACACCCTTCGATACCGACAGCACGAAGATCTGCCTGGCCTTGGTGAGCTTCATCGTCTCGTTGGCGATCAGAAAGCGCAGTTCGCCGACGCTTTCGACACGGCGCGCGTCGGCTTCGATCCTGAGCAACAGTTCGTAGGCGTGCTGCGCGGCGGCCGCTGCCGGTGGCTGAAGCTTGATGGGATCGTTGACTGGCTTTTCGACACCTTGCATCTGCGTATGCCTACTCACTCGGGATTTTGAACACTGTGGGGCCGCTCATCCCCGGCAGGACGCCGGTGGCCTGGCCAGAAAAACGCCCGGTCACCTTGACCGTCTGGCTGACCGGATCGACGGTCGCGCCGATGCGGATAATATCGACCGGCAGGGTCTTGGCCGTTTCGTCGACGCTCAATGAAAACACTTCGCCTTCGCGCAGCCAGCGCAGCCAGACGGAGGGCACCAGCACATCGACCAGCAGGTCGTTGCTGGCGACGATGTGCATGATCGGGCGGCTCGGTTCCGGGGTTTCATGTGCATGGGAGGGCATGGCGCCGATCCGGCCGTCGAAGGGCGCCCTTATCGTGCAGCGGCCAAGCTTGCTGCGATACGCATCGGCCTCGCCCGCGGCCTGGTTGGCCTTGGCGCGCGATATGTCGACCTCGAACTTGCCGGCAGCATTCGAGCGCGCCAGCCGCTCATCGTTGGCAACGGCGATCTGGGCCGCCGCCAGCGCCGCTTCGGCGGATTTGAGCTGGGCCTGGATATCCCCGCATTCGAAGGTGGCGAGGATGTCGCCCTTGTTGAAGCTCTCGCCTTCCTTGAAGGGTAGGGTGGCGATGGCGAAGCCGAGATCGCTCGATATGGAGGCTTCGTCGGCGGCGCGGACGATGCCGCGCAGCCCTTCCAGCGATGCCGTGGCATCCGCCGCATCATTGCCGGCGGCGTAAGCTGCGCCACCGGCCAAAAGTTGTATCATCAGAACGGATGCCGCTATGTGCTTCATCACGGTCTCCCATGCCGGCGGTTATTTGGCCGCAACGAGGTCTGTCTTCAATTCACCGCGCTCCAGCCACATGTCACGCAATTGGCCAGCCATCTCCTTGACGGGCTGGGTGGTGCGCAGTGTCTGCGGGAACGGATCGATGCCGAGCGATGCGTAGATGTTCGCATAGGCGTTCTGGAGGTCGGCATAGGCCATATCAAGCTTTGCATCGGCCAGTAGCGCGTTCATCTCCTCGCGGATCAGCATCTGCTCGCTGGTCTTCTGAGCGTCCGTTTCAGTGCGCACCTGTGTCAGGATCCGATGCGAGACGTTAGAGAGAGCGGCCGCCGTCGAATAGGAATGCTTCAGGTGGGCATAGCGCGCGCGGCTGATATGGACCTGCGTCATCACAGCCATCGCCACCGAAAGCGAGCGCGTATCCAGCATCTGCTTTTCTGCCTCGATCTTCTTGTTGACCGCAGGCAGTGTCGCGAGCTTCATCAGATTGAAGCTGACCTTGGCGCCCCACGACACCCAGTCGTTGGTGGCGATATAGTCGTTGGAATCGTAGTTCGGGCCAGCGTAGAGGTTGATGCCGGGCAGCAGGTCGAGAAGCGCCGCATCCACTTCGCGCTCGTTGATTCGCAGCCGGTAGGAGATTTCGCGCATCTCCGGGCGGTTGGTGGCGGCGATATTGAACATCTCCTGCGAGGTGTAGCTGATCTTCAGCTGCGTATCGCGGCGCTTGGGAACCTCGAGCGTGAATTCCGTGCCGGGGTTTACGTTCATCAGCGCGGAAAGCTGCGTCTTGGCGACCAGCAGTTCGCCTTCCAGCAGTTCCACCTCGCGCTTGACCTCGATCAGTTCGCGCTCATAGGTAAGCGCCACAAGCGGCGACGTTTCGCCGTTGGACGAAAGATTGCGGGTGTCCTTAAGCGCGCGGGCGACACGGCCTTCCAGCGCGCGCATGCGGCCGACGAGACGCTGGTAGCTCACCGCGCGCCAATAGGCCGTGCGGACATCCTCGATCACCTTGTTGACCATACGCCGCTTCATCTCATCCTGAACCAGCACTTCGTCGGTCGCCTGCTTTGCGCGCACATAGGAGAGGCCGAAATCGAGGATGTTCCACGAGGATGTTAGGTCGGCCGTGACAATACTATCATCGCGAGTAGAGGCCTCGGTGGGGTCCGCTTCGCTGCGGCCGGCATAGCCTGCGCCGGCTACAATCTTAGGCAGTGCGGAATAGCTCACCAGATCCGCCTCCCGTAATTTCAGCGCCGCCTGCATGACCTCTACCTTCGTATCGAGGTTGTACTTCAAGGCCCTCGCCATGGCCTCGTACAAGTCTACCCTGTCTGAAATGGGCTCTTGATTGGCGGTGGCAAGGGCAAGCCTCTCCTTGCCGAAATTTGCATGTGCCTCAGGGGGTAACGGTTTGGGCGTAACGGTGCATCCGCTCGCGATCAAGCTGACGGAAACGACCAGAAATACAGGGATTTTCATTCATTCATTCCTCGAACCTGTACCGCAGACAACGGTGTCTGACATGGGTGAAGTCTGCGGAAGTGCAATTGCAAGGGTGTAAAATACACAATCATGACGAGTACTTTGAATGCGAAACTGCCGCCTGATTGCCTTCAGTCTTTGCTAACATGGTTAATCAAGACTTAACAAAACACAATTTTTCAGAGCATTCTTTATTGGTGTGTGCTAAATGATGTCTCGGATGGATACGGCTGCAAGCTCCTGTCATGGTTGATTTAGTACAAACTAATTGCTGGTGCGGAAAATTAGGAATTTGTTAATTCTCTGCTCACTACGGTTGAAAAAGCCGACATTGGGAGTCGGTTCCGAGGATGACTAACATCGCTGACATGCCGGGATAGTAAGGGCACCCGGCCAACGAAAACGATCTGTCGTGGAGGAAACCCCATGAACGAACGCTACGTTCGCCCCGCCCCTGACCGCATCGAAAAGGTGCGGAGTAGGAATGCCAAGCCGAAATACGGCTCGATGTTGATGGAGTTGGAACAACGCATCGCATTCGACGCCGCCGGCGCGGCGACCGTGGAAAAATCCCAGGAAAAAACCCACCAGGATCAAGGGGATCACGGCTCCGCCGAGACCGCCCAGCATGACGGCGCCAGCGATGGCCATGATGCGCTGGTGGCGGCGCTCGCCGAACACCAGGCTGCTTCGGCAGCACCCGAGACGTCAGCCGTCGCACAGCCGCGCCAGGTGGTGGTGATCGATTCCTCCGTGCCCGACTACCAGGCGCTGGTCAAAGACCTGGGCGACAATTTCAAAATCATCGTCGTCGACCCGAACGAGAACGGCGTTCACGAGCTCGCCGAAACGCTCTCGTCGATGCACGATGTCGAAGCGATCCACATCATCTCGCACGGCAAGGAAGGCTTCCTGCAGCTCGGTTCCGCGTCGCTGACGGCAACCACGATGGCGACCGACTACGCCGCCGACCTGACGTCTATTCGCAGCTCCTTGACCGATAATGCCGATATTCTCGTCTACGGCTGCAATTTCGCCGAGGGCGAAACGGGCACGAACGCCGTCAAGATGCTCGGCTACCTCACCGGCGCCGACGTCGCTGCCTCGACCGACCCGACCGGAAGTGCTGCCCTCGGCGGCAACTGGGATCTCGAATACCACGACGGCGATATCGCCTCTGACCTCATCGGCACGGACAAGAGTCATGCGGATTACGCCGATACGCTGAACATCGCCTCGTCGAACGGCAACGGTGCTCTACTGGTCTCGGCCGGGCGGTCGATCTACAGCGTCGACGTGCTGACCGGCAAAGCGACGATGATCACAACGGTGCCGACGTCCGTCGGCGGCATCACCATGTCGGACACGATCAACTCGCTGGCGGCCGATCAGTCAAATGGCCTGATCTATTACACCGACAGCAACTCGGTCGCAGGCAACAAAGCTCTGTTTGCCTATGACTACATCAACAACACCCACATCCTAGTCGATTCCGATCTGACCACGGGCGCCGCGACCAATATTGTTACGGGCACGACTGGCGTCGGCGGCGGCGCCGCGACATTCTTTGGCGGCGGCCTCTATCTTGGCGTCGAGAACGTTTCGGGAAGCAACGACCAGATCTACCGCATCACCTTCAGCAACAATGGCCGCACCATGGCCGGCGCGACGGCATTCGGCGCACAGATCACGGCTGCGAACGACTGGGGCGACTTCGCCATAGATGCGGCCAACAACACATTGCTCAGCATCACCACGCTTGGCATCACCCGCTACAATCTCTCGACGGGCGCGATCGTCGACAGCATCGCCAATGCCACGGGTGGCACCGGAGCGCAGGGCGGCGGCGACATCAACGGCAACACCTATCTCGTCGGCACCGACATCCGCCAGATCAACCCGGTCACGGGTGTTGCCATCGGATCGGCCGTGACGATCACGACCAATGGCACGACCGCGCTCACCAACATCTCCGATGCCGCGCGCTGGACGCCGCCGACGGGAACGATCGGCGACAAGATCTTCGCCGACAACGACAAGAGCGGCACCTTCAACACGGGCGATGGCGGCATCGGCGGTGTTACGGTGCAGCTGATCGACGACGTCAACGGCGACGGCCTGGTAAGCACCGGCGAACGCATTCTGGCGACGGATACGACCGACGCCAACGGCAACTATCTCTTCACCGGCGTTCTCCCCGGCCAGTATATCGTGCGCGTCACCGATGCGAATGGTGTGCTTGGTACGGCGACGCTTACGACGGGAAGCACGACCCAATCGCTTGCGCTCGCCACGATCGGCGCCGCCAACCTCGCGGCGGACTTCGGCTATTATGCCCAGGCACCAATCGTCGACCTCAATTCCGGCACGACGCCGACGCAGATCATCACCAATGGCGGCACGCCGGGGACCACAGGCTGGACGGTCGGCGGCACAGCGGGGGCGCAGGCCAATGGCGGCTTTGCCTGGACGCTGAACGGCGGAACCGGCACGCTGACACAAGCGAACGTGTCAGGCTGGACTGACGGTCTTGCGCCATCTGGTGCAGCGCAGCTGACATTCGATGTGGGTTGGAGCAACGATCTGCTGCTCGGCATCTCCAACGATAACAACACGCCGGCGACGGTGGATGTCACCATCGGCGGCGTGCTCTATGCGCGCATCACCACGGGCACGCTGAACGGAACGCCGAATACCGCCACCATCACCTATTTCAACGGTGCGACCGGATCACCCTCCACGGTCGCCGCATCAGCCGCCGGCACGACGGCCTGGGGCCGCACCGCCGTTACCATCAACCTCCCCTCGACCGTGGTCGCCACCGGCGACCTCGTCTTCAGCTATTCCGCGGCCGGCGGCCTTTTGACGCCGAGCACGGACGATATCTTCATCGACAATGTCAGCGCCTTCCGCAACGTCGATACGGTGGCCGGCGTCAACTACACGACGACCTATACGGAAAACGGCGCCGGCGTATCGATCGGCAGCGCGGCGACTGACGTGCGCGATCTCGACAGCACCAACATGCGCTCGGCCACCATCGTGCTCACCAATGCGCAGGCCGGCGATGTGCTGACCGTCGGCACCTTGCCGAGCGGCATCACTGGATCGGTCGATACATCGGTTGCCGGACAGGTCACCGTTACGCTGACGGGCTCGGCCACCAAGGCAAGCTATGCCACTGCGATCAAGGCCATCACCTTCTCCAACACCGGCGACAACCCGAGCACGACGCCACGCGTCGTCAACGTCACGGTCAATGACGGCGGCCTGTCGTCGGCCGTTGCCACGTCCACCATCGCGGTCGTCGCCGTCAACGATGCGCCCGTCAACAACCTGCCGGCCAGCTGGACGACCAACGAAGACACCAGCCTGGCGCTGTCGGGTCTTTCGATCACCGATCTCGACGCCGGCACCGGCCCGATGACGGTGACGCTGAGCGTCGCCTCCGGCACGATCACCGCAACGGCCGGTGGCAGCGTCGGCGTATCGGGATCCGGAACCGGCACCATGGTGCTGACGGGCACGCTCGCCAATATCAATGCCTATCTCGCGTCTGCTGCAGCCCCCGTCTACGTTCCTGTCGCCGATGCCAACGGCACCGTCGTGCTGACCATGACGACCAACGACAACGGCAACACCGGCACGGGCGGCGCGCTCACCGATGTCGATACGCGCAACATCATCATCAACCCGGTCAACGACGCGCCCGTGCTGGATCTCGATGGCTCGACGACCGGAACCGGCTATTCGGTCGGTTACACGGAAAACGCCGCCGGCGTGGCGATCTCGAATACCAACAGCAGCGTCATCGACGTCGACAATACGAATATGGCCTCGGCCTCGATCGTGATCACCAACGGTCAGGTCGGCGACCTCCTTACGGTCACCGGCACGCTGCCAGCGGGGATCACAGCCAGCTACAATGCCACCACCTTCACCCTGACGCTGACTGGCTCGGCGACCAAGGCCAATTACGAGACCGCGCTCAGACAGGTGCTCTACACCTCGAGCTCCGACAACCCGACGCTGAATGGCGCCGCCGCATCGCGCAATATCAGCGTCACCGTCAATGACGGCGCTGCGAACTCCAACACCGCTGTCACTGCGGTTGCCATCACCGCCGTCAATGATGCGCCCGTCAACACGCTGCCCGTGAGCTGGACGACCAACGAAGACACCAGCGTCGCGTTGACTGGCCTGTCGATCATCGATCCGGATGCCGGCACAGGCTCGATGACCGTCCGGCTGCAGGTTCCGACAGGCGTCTTGACCGCCACGGCCGGCGGCTCCGTCACGGTCTCAGGTTCTGGTACCGGCACGCTGGTGCTGACAGGCACGCTCGCCAATCTCAACGCCTACCTGGCATCGAGTGCGGCTCCCGTCTATGTGCCGGTGGCCGACGCCAATGGCAGCGTCACGGTGACCATGACGACGAACGATCTCGGCAATTTCGGCACCGGCGGTCCGCTCACCGATACCGACACGGCCGTGATCAACATCACGCCCGTCAACGATCCGCCGATCCTCGATCTCGACGCATCGGGCGCCGGCACCGGCTTCACCACGACCTACACCGAAAACGACCCCGGCGTTGCCATCGCCGATACCGATGGCGTGATTACCGACATTGACAGCGCCAATATGGCCTCGCTGTCGGCGGTCATCACCAATGGCCAGGCGGGCGACCTTCTGGCGGTCGCCGGCACGCTGCCCGCGGGCATCACCGCGAGCTACAATTCCACGACCTTTACCCTGACGCTCAGCGGTTCGGCCCCGCGCGCCAGCTACGAGACGGCGTTGCAGCAGATACGTTTCCTGTCGAGTTCGGAAAACCCATCCACCACGCCGCGCAGTATCAACGTCACGGTCAACGACGGCGCCGCCAATTCCAACGTCGCGGTCGCCACAGTCAACGTCATCGCCGTCAACGACGCGCCGGTGAATACGGTGCCGACGTCGGTGACGCTGAGCGAGGACGTACAGACGGCGATCTCTGGCATTTCCGTCAGTGACGTCGACAGCGGCTCAGTCACCGTCACCCTGTCGGTCGCGAACGGCACCCTGTCGCCCTCGGTTATCGCCGGAACCGTCACCGGCAATGGCACGGCCTCGGTCACCGTCTCGGGCACGCTTGCACAGGTCAACAGCGTGCTCGCCTCGCTGCGCTACACCGGCCGCGCGGATTATAATGGCTCGGACACTCTTGTCGTCTCCACGTCCGACGGTTCGCTAACGGACACGGACAATGTCGCGATCACGGTCACGCCTGTGGCTGATATCACGCCGGATACGGTGGCGACGGCCGAAGACACGGCAATCACCTTCAACGTCATCACCGGGACTAACGGCGCCACCGCCGATACCTTCAAGGATCCCGGCCGCGCCGTCACGTCGGTCACGCAGCCGCCGGCCGGGCAGGGCAGCGTCACCTTCGCCGCCGACGGAACGCTGGTCTATACGCCATCCGCGAACTTCAACGGACAGACGGCATTCACCTACACGGTCACGGCAGGCGGTGTCACCGAGACGGCCACCGTCACGGTCAATGTCAGCGCCGTCAACGATGCGCCGGTGAACAGCCTGCCGGCATCCGGCTGGAGCACCAGCGAGGACACGTCCATCGCGCTTTCCGGCCTGTCGATCTCCGACGTCGATGCCGGCACCGGCACGATGACAGTGACGCTCGCTGTCTCCGGCGGTACGGTTTCGGCGACCTCGGGCGCCGGTGTCACCATCTCCGGATCGGGATCGGCGTCGCTGACCTTGTCGGGCACGCTTTCGGCGATCAACGCCTATCTGGCGTCAGCCGCCGCGCCGCAGTTCAACCCGGCCGCCAATGCCAGCGGCCCGGTGACATTGACGATGACGACCAACGACGGCGGCAATACCGGCTCCGGCGGCGCGCTCACCGATGTCGACACGCGCACCATCACCATCGATCCCGTCAACGACGCGCCCGTCAACACGCTGCCGGCCGGCGGCTGGTCGGTCAACGAGGATACGGCGCTTGCGCTGACGGGGCTTGCGATCTCGGATGTCGATGCCGGCAGCGGCACGATGACCGTCGTGCTCGGCGTCAATTCCGGGCAGCTGACCGCCGTATCCGGATCGGGTGTCACGATCAGCGGCTCCGGCACCTCGTCGCTGACGCTCTCGGGCACGCTTGCCAGCATCAACGCCTATCTCGCCAGCACCGCGCGGCCGGTCTACACGCCCGTGGCCGATTTCAACGGCGCGGTCACGCTGACGATGACGACGAACGACGGCGGCAACACCGGGTCGGGCGGCGCGCTGACCGACGTGGATACAGCAACCATCACCGTCATCGCCGTCAACGACGCGCCGACGCTCGATCTCGACACATCGGCGGCCGGCACCGGCTACGCGGCCAGCTATACGGAAAACGCCGCCGGCGTTGCCATCGTCAACACCGGCGTTCTCGTCGCCGACGTCGACAACGCCAACATGGCATCGGCGACGATCGTCATCTCCAATGGACAAGCCGGCGACGTGCTGTCGGTTACCGGCACGCTGCCATCGGGCATCACTGCCAGCTACAACGCCTCGACCTACACGCTAACCTTGACCGGCTCGGCGACCAAAGCCGCCTACCAGACGGCGCTCGGTCAAATCCGCTACGCCTCGACCTCCGATGATCCGGGTGCGGTGACCCGCTCGATCAACGTCACCGTATCCGATGGTGCGGCGTCGTCGAACACCGCCGTGGCGACGGTCGCGGTCACGCCCGTCAACGACCCGCCCGTCAACACGCTGCCTGCGGGCGGCTGGACGATGAACGAGGACGGCACGCTGTCGCTGACCGGCCTCTCCGTGGCCGATCCCGATATCGGCTCGGGCACGGCGACGGTGACGCTCTCGGTCGGCTCCGGCGTGCTGACGGCTGCAAGCGGCTCGGGGGTGACCATCACCGGCTCGGGCACCGCCACCATCACGCTGTCGGGCACGCTCACGAGCATCAACGCCTATCTGGCCAGCACCGCCCGGCCGAGCTATGCGCCGGTCGCAGATTTCAACGGCAGCGTGACGCTGACGATGACAAGCAGCGACGGCCAGCTAACTGACACCGATACGCAGACAATCGCGATAACCGCTGTCGCCGATATCGCCAACGATACGGCCACGACGAACGAGGACACGGCGGTCGTCATCGCCGTCGATGCCAATGACAGCTTCGAAAACGCCGGCCACACGATCACCGCGATCAACGGCTCGGCCATCGTCGCGAACGGCGTCGTCAACGTCACCAGCGGCACGGTTCGCCTCAATGCCGATGGCACGCTGACCTTCACGCCATCGGCCAACGTCAACGGCAGCACCAGCTTCACCTATACGGTCACCTCCGGCGGCGTGACTGAGACCGCGACCGTCAACGTGACCATCGTGCCGGTTAACGATGCGCCGGTGAATACCGTTCCGGGCGCCCAGACCGTTGCCGAGGATACGCCGCTGGCCGTTTCAGGCGTGTCGGTCGCCGATGTCGATGGCGACGTGCTGACCACGACGGTAACCGTCACCAACGGCATCGCCAATGTGACGACGGGAACCGGGGCGACGATCGCCAACAACGGCACGTCCTCGGTCCGGCTGTCCGGCACGGCCGCGCAGATCAACGCGGCGCTAGCCGGCCTCACCTACACCGCCACCGCAGACTATAACGGCGCGGCGCAGCTGACCGTCGTCACGACGGATGGCTCTTTGACCGACACCGATACGGTGGCGATAACAATCACCCCGGTCGCCGATATCGTCGCCGACAACCTGACGACCAACGAAGACACGGCCATCACCTTCAACGCCATCACCGGCACGAACGGCGCCTCGGCCGACAATTTCGAGAATGCGGGCAGGGCGATCACATCGGTCACGCAACCCCCGGCCGGCCAGGGCACCGTCACCTTCGCCGCCGATGGCACGATCACCTATACGCCGGCAGCCAATTTCAACGGCACGACGAGCTTCACCTATACGGTCACATCAGGCGGCGTGACGGAAACCGCGACTGTGACCATCGTGGTCAACCCAGTCAACGATGCGCCCGTCAACACCGTGCCGACGGCACAGACGACGGCGGAAGACACCTCCATCGTCTTCTCGTCCTCCGCCGGCAATGCGATCGTCGTCTCCGATGTCGACAATGGAACGCTGACGGTGACGGTCACAGTCACCAATGGCTCCTTCTCGCTGTCTGGCACATCCGGCCTGTCGTTCAGCGCCGGCGACGGCACGGCCGACCAGACGATGACCTTCACTGGCACCACGGCGGCGATCAATACGGCGCTCGCGGGCGCGAGCTATGCGCCGGTTGCCGATTATAACGGCTCGGCGCAGATCTCGGTGCAGACCTCCGACGGTTCGCTCAGCGCCACCAGCACCATCCCTGTCACCGTCACCCCGGTCGCCGACATCGCCAATGATTCCGTGTCTACGGATGAGGACGTTCCCGCTGTCATCTCGGTCCTTGCAAACGACAGTTTCGAGAACCCGGGCCGCGCGAT
Organism: Rhizobium sp. 2MFCol3.1; assembly: GCF_000377565.1. Lineage (GTDB taxonomy): Bacteria > Pseudomonadota > Alphaproteobacteria > Rhizobiales > Rhizobiaceae > Rhizobium. The sequence goes on from NZ_KB898353.1 coordinate 319,488, forward strand.
CACCGCCGTCAACGGCACCGCGATCACCGCAGGCGGTGCGGCTGTCACCGTTGCCAACGGCACGGTGCGGCTGAATGCCTCCAGCCAGCTGATCTTCACGCCGACGCTCGACTATAACGGCGTGACGACCTTCACCTATACCGTCACCTCGGGCGGAGTGACTGAGACCGCGCAGGTCACCGTCGCCGTCGCTTCGGTGAATACACCGCCCGTCAATACGCTGCCGCCCTCCTTCACCGCGATCGAGGATACTTCTCTCGGCCTCGCCGGCCTGCAGATCAGCGATCAGGACGCCGGCTCCGGCACGATGACGGTGACGCTGTCGGTCAATTCCGGCGTGCTCTCGGCGCTTGGCGCCGGCGGCGTTTCGGTGAGCGGCTCCGGATCCCAGGCTCTGACGCTGTCCGGCACGTTGACCGATATCAACGCCTATCTCGCCGGCGCGACGCGTCCGAGCTTTACGCCATCAGCCAATTCCACCGCCAGCGTCACGCTGACGATGACCACCAACGACAACGGCAATACCGGCGGCCCCTCGCTCGTTGATATCGATACGGCGACGATTGCGATTACATCAGTCAACGATGCGCCTGCCGGCACAGACAATACGGTCACCATCAACGAGGACAGCGTCTACACCTTCTCGGCCGCAAGCTTCGGCTTTACCGATCCCAACGACAGCCCGGCCAACAGCCTCGCCGCCGTCGTCATCACCACGCTGCCGACAAACGGCGTGCTCTCGCTCGGCGGCACCGCCGTCACCGCCGGCCAGGTCATCTCCGCCGCCAATCTCGGCAACCTCACCTTCACGCCGGCGGCCAATGCCAACGGCACGGCGCTCGCCTCCTTCACCTTCCAGGTCCGCGACAATGGCGGCACCGCGAACGGCGGCCAGGATACCGACCAGAGCCCGAACAGCTTCACCTTCAACGTCACGGCCGTCAACGACGCGCCGGTCAACACGCTGCCCGCGAGCTTCGGTACCAACGAGGATACGGCGCTGTCGCTGGCCGGCCTGCAGGTCTCCGATGTCGATGCCGGCTCCGGTTCGATCATTGTGACGCTCCGTGTCAATTCCGGCACGCTCGCCGCCACCGGCGGCTCCGGCGTCACCGTCAGCGGTTCCGGATCGGGCACCTTGGTGCTGACCGGCACGCTCTCCAACATCAACGGCTTCCTTGCCGCAGCGGGCACCCGCCCGGTCTTCAACCCCGCCGCCAACGCCAATGGCGCGGTAACGCTGACGATGGTGACCAACGACAATGGCAACACCGGCAGCGGCGGCGCCTTGTCCGATACCGATACGGCGACGATATCAGTGGCGCCGGTCAATGACGCGCCTGTCGGTTCCGATACGGCGATCACCACCAACGAGGATACTGCCTTCTCCGGCACGCTGCCCGTCGCCACCGATGTCGATGGTGACAGCCTGACCTATGGCGCCGGATCGATCGCGCCGTCGCATGGCACCGTCGTGGTCAATCCCAACGGTACCTATACCTATACCCCATCCGCCAACTTCAACGGCGCCGACAGCTTCACCTACAGCGTCACCGACGGTACCGTCACGGTGCAATATCTGGTCAGCGTGACGGTCAATTCGGTCAACGACGCGCCTGTCGGCGTCAACGATACCGCCCAGACCAATGCGGGCGTGAGCACCAGCCTCAACGTGCTCGCCAACGACACCGATGTGGATGGCGACGTGCTGCAGGTCTCTGCCATCAACGGCGTCGCCGGCAATGTCGGGCTTGCCGTCACGGGTTCGAACGGCGGCACGTTCACGATCGGCGCCAATGGTGCGGCGGTGTTCAATCCGGGCACGGCGTTTACCGACCTTCCGGCCGGCCAGAGCCGCACCTCCAGCGTCACCTACCAGCTGTCCGACGGCCATGGCGGCTTCTCGACGGCGACTGTCACGGTGACGGTCACGGGTGTCAACGATGCGCCGATCTCCACGCCGATCGCCAACCAGACCGGCAACGATGCGCAGGCGGTGACGCTCAATGTCGGCGGCAATTTCAGCGATCCCGATACCGGCGACACGCTGACCTTCACCGCGACCGGTCTTCCTCCGGGCCTGACGATCAACGCCACGACCGGTGTCATCTCCGGTACCATCAACCGCAGCGCCAGCGTCAACGGTCCTTATGCCGTCACGGTGACGGCAACCGACAGCAGCGGGGCGACAGCGAACCGCAGCTTCACCTGGGCCGTCCTCAACCCGCCGCCGGTGGCCGCCGCCGACAATCTGGCGACGACCGAGAACTCTCCGCTCACGGGCTCCGTCTTCGACAACAATGGTAACGGCGTCGATTCCGATCCCGATGGCGACCCGATTTCCGTCTCGGCGGTCGGTGGCACCGGCGCCGGTGTCGGCCAGGCCGTGGCCGGCTCGAACGGTGGTACCTTCACGATCAACGCCGATGGCACCTACGCCTTCAATCCAGGCACCGCCTTCGACGATTTCGCCGCCGGCGCAACACGCGTCACGACCGTGACCTACACGATCACCGACGGCCAGGGCGGCTTCTCGACGGCAACGGTGACCGTAACCGTCACCGGCCTGAACGATGCGCCGGTCGCGGTGGTTGACAGCTTCACCACCAACGAGGACACATCCGTCACCTTCGACGTCCGCACCAATGACAGCGATGTCGACGGCGGCACGCTTGCTGTCACGGCGATCAATGGCACCGCCATCGTTTCCGGCGGCTCGGTTGCCGTTACCGGCGGCGTGGTCACGCTCAATGCCGATGGCCGGCTGACCTTCACGCCGACGGCCGACTACAACGGCAGGCCAACCTTCACCTATACAATCACCGACGGCCAGGGCGGCACGGCGAGCGCGACGGTCACCGGCACCGTCAACCCGGTTCAGGACCCGCCGGTCGCCGCCAACGACAGCTTCACCACCAACGAGGATACTGCGGTCACCTTCGATGTGCGCGCCAACGACAGCGACGTCGATGGCGACGCGCTTGCCGTGATCCAGATCAACGGCTCGAACATCGCGTCCGGCGGCTCGGTCGCCGTCACCGGCGGCAGCGTCCGGCTGAACGCCGATGGCACGCTGACCTTTACACCATCGGCCAACTACAACGGCAATCCGAGCTTCACCTACACCATCTCCGACGGCCATGGCGGCACCGCGACGGCAGCCGTCAACGGTACCGTCAACCCCGTCCAGGATCCGCCGGTCGCGCAGAACGACAGCTTCACGACACCGGAAGACCAAGCCGTCACCATCGCCGTTCTCGCCAACGACAGCGATCCGGATGGCGACGCGCTGACGATCACTGAGATCAACGGCACCGGCATCACGGTCGGCAATTCCGTGGCGATCACCGGCGGCAGCGTCACGCTGAACGCCAACGGCACGCTGACCTTCACGCCGACGGCGAATTTCAACGGCAGCCCGAGCTTCACCTACACCGTCTCCGACGGCAATGGCGGCACGGCGACGGCAACCGTCAACGGTACGGTAACGCCGGTCAACGACATACCCGTCGCTGTTGCCGACAGCTTCACGACGCCAGAGGATACTGCCGTCACCTTCGATGTGCTTGGCAATGACAGCGATGTCGACGGCGACACGCTCACCGTGACCGCGATCAATGGCGCCAATATCGCGGCCGGCGGGGTGGTTACCGTCACCGGCGGCACGGTGCGGCTGAACGCCAACGGCACGCTGACCTTCACGCCTGCTGCCAACTACAATGGCAGCCCGAGCTTCACCTACACGGTCTCGGACGGCAATGGCGGAACCGCGACCGCTACAGTCAGCGGCAGCGTGACGCCGGTGAACGATGCGCCTGTTGCCGTCAACGACAGCTTCACCACGCCTGAAGATACGGCCGTGACCTTCGATGTCCGCGGCAACGACAGCGACGTGGATGGCGATGCACTCAATGTGACCGCGATCAACGGCACCGCGATTGCGTCCGGCGGGTCGGTGGCCATCACCGGCGGCAGCGTCAGGCTCAATGCGAATGGCACGCTGACCTTCACGCCGGCAGCCAACTACAACGGCACCCCATCCTTCACCTACACCATTTCAGACGGCAATGGCGGCACCGCGACGGCCACGGTCAATGGGACCGTCACGCCGGTCAACGACGCGCCCGTCGCCTCCGATACCACGGTCTCGGTCGATGAAGATGGGGTGATCTCGAGCACCCTGCCGACAGCAACCGACGTGGACGGCGATGCGATCACCTATGCCGCCGGCAGCACCACGCCTGCTCATGGCACCGTTGTCGTCAATCCAAATGGCACCTACAGCTACACGCCATCGGCCAATTTCAACGGCACCGACCGGTTCACCTATGTCGTCAGCGACGGCAAGGGCGGCAGCAACGAGTATACGGTCACGGTCAATGTCGCGAGCGTCAACGATGTGCCGGTCGGCACTCCGCTTCCGGCCCGCTCGGGCGCCGATGGCGCAGCCGTCACCTTCGATGTCTCCGGCTTCTTCACGGATGCCGACAACGACACGCTGACCTATTCGGCAAGCGGCCTTCCGGTCGGCCTCTCGATCAACGCCGCCGGTGTGGTCACGGGAACGATCGATCGCCAGGCGAGCGTCGGCGGGCCAACGGGCAATGGCGTCTACACGGTGACCATCAGCGTCAGCGACGGCCATGGTGGCACGGCCAGCCAGAGCTTCTCCTTCTCGGTCAGCAACCCGCCGCCGATTGCCGTCAACGATGCGGTCACCGCGACGGAAGATACGCCGCTGACCTTCAATGTGCTCGATGGTTCGGCGAGCGGCGGTGTGCCTGATAGCGATCCCGATGGAGATCCGCTGACGGTCACGGCGGCCAGCGCCGCCAACGGCACGGTGACGCTCGGCTCCGGCGGCCAGATCACCTATCAGCCGAACGCCAACTTCAACGGCACCGATACGATCACCTACACGATCTCCGACGGAAACGGCGGAACGGCGACCGCGACGGTCACCGTCACCGTGCTCGCGGTCAACGACGCGCCGGTCGGCCAGCCAATCGCCGACCGCACGAGAAACGACGGCGATACCGACAGTCTCAATATCTCCGCCTTCTTCTCGGATGCCGATGGCGATCCGCTCACCTATGCCGCGAGCGGCCTGCCCGCGGGGTTGACCATCGACCCGGCCACCGGCCTGGTCTCCGGTCGCATCGCGCCGGAAGCCTCCGGCCCGACCGGCGAGGCTGTCTATACGGTGACGGTGACGGCATCGGACGGCAAGGGCGGCACGACCTCGGTCACCTTCCACTACACCATCCTCAATCTGCCGCCGATCGCGCGCGACGATTTCGCGACCACAAACGAGGATACGCCCGTCGATATCGACGTGCTCGCCAATGACGGCGATCCGGATGGCGACAATGACGAGGTCATCCGCGTCAACAATGTGGTGCTGCAGTTGAACGGCCCGGCGGTGGCGACGACGAACGGCACGGTTCGACTGGTCGCCGGCCCCACCGATCGGCCGGTGCTGCGCTTCACGCCAAATGCGAACTATAATGGCCAGGAGAGCTTCAGCTACTCGATCGACGACGGCAATGGCGGCGTCGATACCGCGACGGTGACGATCACGATCATCCCGCAGAACGACGCGCCCGTGGGGACCAAGCCGATACCCGATCGCGTGCGGGCCGATGGCCAGCAGCTGATCTATCGCGTCTCGGATTTCTTCGACGATCCCGATGGCGATACGCTGAACTACACGATCACGGGCCTGCCCGACGGCTTGAGTTTCGACGCGGCAACCGGCCTCATCTTCGGCACGATCGATCACGACGCCAGCCAAGGCGGCACTTCGGGCGTCTACCAGATCACTGTGACTGCGCATGACGGGGCGAACGGGACGGGTGCGTCCGTATCCCAGAGCTTCGAGCTCCAGGTGACCAATCCGGGTCCAACCGCCGTCAACGACAATCTCGCGATCAACGAGGATCAATCCGCGACGTTCAACGTTATCACCGGCGCGGGAACGGCGAGCGGCACCGCCGGGGCCGACACCGATCCGGATGGCGACACGCTGAGCCTGATCGCCGCCTCTGCCGGGCACGGGACGCTGACTTTTGCGGCGAACGGTTCGATCACCTACGTCCCGGCCGCCGATTTCAATGGTACCGACACGATCATCTACACCATCTCCGACGGGCAGGGCGGCGTCTCGACGGCGACTGTTACGATCACGATCAATGCCGTCAACGATGCGCCCGATGTCAGCGGTCCGCTGCCGGTCCAGATGGACAGCGACGGCCAGACCGTCTCCTTCGACGCCGGCATCTATTTCTCCGATCGCGATGGCGATACGCTGAGCTATGCCGCGTCCGACCTCCCGCCCGGCCTGCAGATCGATGCCGCGACCGGCGTGATCTCTGGTCCGCTTCCGAACAACGCCTCGCGCCCCGAACCCTATGTCGCGACGATCACGGTATCGGACGGACATGGCGGCACGATCTCGCGCACGATTACTTGGATCATCAGCAACTTCCCGCCCAAGGCGTTCAGCGATTCTCTGTCGGTCGGGCAAAACGCCGGCGGTGGCGGCAATGCGCTGACCAATGACACGGACCCCGATGGCGACACCCTGACCATCGATCGGATCAACGGCCAGGCGGGCAGCGTCGGCCAGGCGGTCGCCGGTTCGAACGGCGGAACCTTCATTGTCAACGCCACCGGCGTTTACACCTTCAACCCGGGCACCGATTTCGCCGATCTTCGCGCCGGCGAGACCCGCACGACATCGGTCACCTACCGCGTGACGGATGCCGATGGCGAAAGCGATACGGCGACGATCACCGTCACTGTCACCGGCGTGAACGACAATCCGACCGCAACGCCCATTCCCGCTGTGACGCTTGCTGATGGCCAGTCGCTCAATGGAAAGCCGATCGACGTCAGCGATTTCTTCAGCGACGTCGATGGCGATACGCTGACCTTTACGGCATCCGGCCTGCCGGCAGGCCTGTCGATGGACGCGAATGGGGTTATCACCGGCACGATCGCCGCGGACGCGTCGAAAGGCGGCCCGATCTATACGGTAGCCGTTGTGGCGAACGACGGCCAGGGCGGCACGTTCAGGACGACGTTCAACCTCACCGTCACCAATCCGGCTCCGACCGCCGTCAACGATACGGCGACCACCCTTGAGGACGTGCCTCTTCTCAACATCAACGTGCTTGGAAACGATACCGATCCTGATGGCGATGTGCTGACGATCGATCCTGATTTCCCGCCGCAAGCCGGCCACGGCACGGTGACGGTCAATAGCGATGGAACGCTGAACTATACGCCTGCAAAAGACTTCAACGGCATCGATACCGTCGTCTATCGCGTGACCGATGGCCAAGGGGGCCTCAGCACTGGCGTGCTGACGATCACGGTCGGTGCCCAGAATGACGCGCCGATCGAAACCCCGATCGCCGACATGGAACGCAATGACGGCGACACGATCAGCTTCGATATTTCGAGCTATTTCGCCGATCCCGAGGGCGGCGTCCTGACATACGACGTTCAAGGCTTGCCACCGGGCCTGACCTTCGATCCTGCGACCGGCATCATCAGCGGCCGGATCAGCGCCGGCGCATCCGGCCCGATGGGCCTGTCCAATTACCTGGTCAGGGTCATCGCGACCGACGACGGCGGCCTCACCGCCGAATCCGATTTCACCTACGTCATCCGCAATATCGCGCCTGATGCAATGAACGACACCGCAAGAACGCTGGAGGACACGCCTGTCGATATCGACGTGCTCGCCAATGATGTCGACACCGACGGCGATGCCAAGAGCATCGTCCTCGTCAACGGCGTCAACCTGAGCGTCGATGGCGCGGCCGTGCCGATTTCCAACGGCTCGGTGCAGCTCGTGCTGGTCAACGGCGCGCAGGTGCTGCGCTTCACGCCTGCTGCCAACTACGCCGGCACCGCGTCCTTCACCTACACGATCAGCGACGGCAATGGCGGCAGCGACACGGCGACGGCGACGGTCACGGTCGATCCCGTCAACGACGCGCCCGTGGCGACCCAGATCCCCGATCGCGCTCAGGCCGATGGCTCGGCCGTCAGCTTCGATGTCAGGGGCTTCTTCAGCGATGTCGATGGCGACACGCTGGCGATCTCTGTCAACGGCCTGCCGCCGGGCCTCGGCTTCGATCCGGCCACCGGTCTCATCAGTGGCACGCTGGATGCGAATGCATCGGCGGGCAGCCCATACACTGTCGTCGTATCAGCCGACGATGGCCATGGCGGCCAGGTCTCGACGCAGTTCGTTTTCTCTGTCAGCAACCCCGCGCCGATCGCCGCCAACGACGCGGTCGCGACCAATGAAGATACAGCCGTCACCTTCAACCCGATCACCGGCGTCGGCACGACCGGCGGTGGCGTGGATGTCGATCCCGACGGCGATCCGCTGACGATCGTGGCGATCGACGGCCAGCCGATTGCCACCAATGGCACGGTTGCTGTTGCGGGCGGCGTCATCCGCCTCAACGGCGATGGATCGCTGACCTTCACGCCAACGGCCGATTTCAACGGCACGGTGCCGCTGACCTACCGCATCAGTGACGGCAATGGCGGCTTTGCGGAAGCATCGATCGTCATCACCGTCGCGGCGGTGAACGATGTTGGCGTCGTCGATCTCAACGGCGCCGGCGCTGGCGTCGATATCGCCGTCTCCTTCAATGAGGGCGATGCGCCGGTCGCGATCGCCAGCGGCGATGCAACCGTGTTCGATGTCGAGAACGGCATCACATCGCTCAACGTCGCGCTTGGCGGCTTTGCCAATGCAGGCTCCGAGATCATCCACCTGAACGGCTCCGTCGATATCGTCTACGGTACGGCCAACACCGGCACGATCATCTTCGGCGGCACGACCTTCCGCTTCAGCTATGACGGTGCCAATGCGCTCGCCATCACCAATGCTGCCGGCGGCACGATGGGCAACGCGGCGACCAGTGCCCTGCTGCGCGCCATTCAATATGAAAACAGAAGCGACAACCCGACCACGGGGGATCGCACCGTGTCGATCACGGTGACCGACGATGGCGGCGCGACGTCGGCCGCGGCGGTCGCGACCATCTCGATCGGTGCCGTCAACGACGCGCCTGTCGCCGTCGATGACACGGCGACCACAGATGAGGACACCGCCATTGTCGGCGCCGTGCCCGGCGTACTGGGCAACGATACAGACGCTGACGGCGACGCGCTCGTTGTCTCGGCTGTTGGCAACGGCGCGCCCGGCGCGGCGGTCGCCGGCTCGACAGGCGGCAGCTTCGTGATCAACGCCGACGGCAGCTATCGCTTCGATCCCGGCGCCGATTTCCAGAGCCTCAAGGCCGGCGAAACACGGGTTACCTCCGTCACCTACGCGGTATCGGACGGCCATGGCGGCACGGCGAACGCCACGCTGTCGGTCACTGTCGTCGGCGTCAACGACGCGCCGATCGGAAGTGATGGGAGCTTCCAGACCGCCGAGGATACGGTTGCGACCGGCTTCCTGCCCACCGCAAGCGATCCCGATGGAGATGCGCTGACCTATGCCATCGCCACTCCGCCCGCCAATGGGGTGGTCACGATCAGCGCCGACGGCAGCTATCGCTACACGCCGCCGGCCAACTTCAACGGCAGCGACAGCTTCACCTACAGCGTCTCCGACGGCCGCTCGACGGTCACTTACACCATGGTCGTCACCGTCACGCCAGTCGATGACGCACCGGTGGGTACGCCGATCGCCAACCAGGCCTATCAGGATGCGCAGACCATTAGCTTCGATGTCTCGGGCAACTTCAGCGATATTGATACGCCAAGCCTGACCTTCACCGCGACGGGCCTACCGACAGGTCTCTCGATCTCCTCACAGGGCGTCATCACCGGAACGGTCGACCGCGACGCGTCGCAGCTTAATGGCGGCGCTTACTCGGTCACGGTTTCCGCCAGCGACGGCACGAGCTCGGCGAACCAGACCTTTATCATCACGGTCACCAACCCGGCGCCCATCGCCCGCGACGATGCCGCCAGCACCGGCGAGAACGTTGATATCGCCGGCTCGGTCTTCGCCGATAACGGCAATGGCGCGGACAGCGATCCGGATGGCGACACGATCGTGGTCAGCGCCGTCAACGGTGTTGCCGGCAATGTCGGCGCGTCGATCGCAGGCTCGGCGGGCGGGCGTTTCGTGATCGGCACCGATGGCAGCTACACATTCGTGCCGGGCGCCGACTTCGACAATCTGAAGGCCGGCGAACAGCGCACCACCAGCATCACCTACACCATCTCCGACGGCCAGGGCGGCACATCGACCGCAACCTTCACGGTGACGGTATCGGGCGCCAACGACCTGCCCGTCGGCTCCGACATCGCGGTCTCGACCGCCGAGGACACCGCCCTCAGCGGCCAGCTGCCGGCGGCAACCGACGTCGATGGCGATCCGCTGACCTATGGGGTCGGCAGCCAGCCGGCGCATGGCAGCGTCACGATCGACCCGACCGGCGCCTACGTCTACACGCCGACTGCAGACTTCAACGGCGCTGACAGCTTCACTTATACGATCTCTGATGGAACCGCCGTCGTCACGCATACGGTGACGGTGACCGTCAACCCGGTCAACGACGCGCCGGTTCTGCAGGATGTCGCGGTCTCGATGAATGAAGACGGCACGGCGACAGGCCAGATCGTTGCCACCGATATCGACGACGCGCCGGCGATGCTGGTCTATGGTCTTCAGACCGCCGCCGCGAGCGGGACCGCCGTCGTCAACCCCGACGGCACCTACAGCTATACCCCCAATCCTGATTTCAACGGCACCGACAGCTTTGTCGTGGTCGTCACGGACCCGAGCGGCGCCACCGCCACGGCAACGATCACTATCACGGTGGGCGCGGTCAACGATCCGCCTGTTGCCGTCGACGATGCCGCCGCGACCACCGAGAATACCGCGATTTCAGGTAACGTGATCGTCGGCGGATCGGGTGCCGACAGCGATCCGGATGGCGACACGCTGACCGTAGTCGGCGTCGGCGCGGCCACCGGCAATGTCGGTACTGCAATCCCCGGCCAGGGCGGCGGCAGCTTCCTGATCGCCGCCGACGGCTCCTATACGTTCGACCCCGGCACCGACTTCGACAGCCTTGCCGCTGGTGCAACCGCGACGACATCGGTGAGCTACACGATCTCCGATGGCCATGGCGGCGTCGCCACCGCAACGCTGACGGTCACTGTCACCGGCCTCAACGACGCGCCGACTGCGCCGGCCTTGCCGCCGCAGGCAAGTCTCGATGGTGCCGCCATCGTGCTGCCTGTCGGTGCTCAGTTCACCGATGTCGATGGCGATCCGCTGACCTTCGATATCACCGGCTTGCCGCCGGGCCTCGTCTACAACACTCTGACCGGCGAGATCACCGGCAACATCCTCCCGAACGCCTCCGGCGCGATCGGCAGCGCGGTCTATAACGTCACGATCACGGCGAGAGACGGCCTCGGCGGCGAAGCCGTTCGCAGTTTTGCCTGGACGGTGACCAACCCGGCGCCGGATGCGGTCAACGATGCCTTCACGATGGACGAAGGTGGTCAGCTGAGCGGCTCGGTTCTCGTCGCCAACGGCAATGGCCCCGATACCGACCCCGATAATGATCCGCTCACCGTTTCACTGGTGACGAATACCGCGCATGGCGCTCTGGTGCTCAATCCCGATGGCACCTTCACCTACACGCCGACCGCAGGGTTCAACGGCACCGACAGCTTCGTCTATCGCATCGACGACGGAAATGGCGGCACCGATACGGCGACGGTGACGATCACCATCAATCCGGTCAACGACGCGCCTGTCGTCGTCAACGACAACTTCACCGTCGCCGAGGATGGCCAGGTGGTCATTCCGGTCCTGGCGAACGACAGCGATCCCGATGGCGATGCGCTGACGATAACGGAGATCAACGGCCAGCCGATCAGCGTCGGCGGCAGCGTTGCGCTTGTGTCCGGAACGGTGACGCTGAATTCCGATGGCACGCTGACATTTGCGGCAGCACCCGATTTCGCGGGCAATGCCAGCTTCACCTACACGCTCTCCGACGGAACCCTGAGCGTGCAAGGCACGGTCAACGGCACGGTGACAGGCGTCAATGACGCACCTGTTAACAGCCTGCCGACGACCTTCAACGGCACGGAGGATACGGCGCTGCCGCTTTCCGGCCTGTCGCTCTCCGATGTCGATGCCGGATCAGGCACGATGACCGTGACGCTCTCGGTCGATGCCGGCACGCTGACGGCTGCCGCCGGCGGCAATGTGGCCGTGACGGGCAACGGTTCGGGCGCGATCACGCTCACCGGTACGCTCGGCGACATCAACGCTTATCTCGCCGGCGCATCGGCCCCGATCTATCATCCGCTCCTCAATTCCAATGCGCCGGTGACGCTGACCATGGTCACCAGCGACGGCGGCAATAGCGGCGCCGGCGGCGTCCAGACCGATACCGACCGGGCGACGATCATTCTCGCACCCGTCAACGACGCCCCTGTCGCGAGCGGCTCGATGATCCAGACGCGCGAAGATGTTCCGGTTTCGGGCGTGGTGGCCGCCACCGATCCGGATGGCGACCCGCTGACTTATGCGGTCGCAACAGGCCCGCGCAACGGCACCGTCGTCATCGACGCGGCCGGGCGCTACCTCTACTCGCCCAACACCGATTTCAACGGCACCGACAGTTTCGACATCAGCGTCAGCGACGGACAGGGCGGTGTCACAACCGTCACGATCGCGGTGACCGTGACCCCGGTCAACGACGCGCCCGTCGGTTCGGATGCGACTGCGACGGTGGCTGAGGACCAGACGCTGAACGGCCAGCTGCCGGTCGCAACCGATGTGGACAGCCCCAGCCTGACCTACGGGCTTGGCGGGCAGGCGGCGCATGGCACGGTGACAGTCAACCCCAATGGCACCTACAGCTACGTGCCGGCCGCGAATTACAACGGTTCCGACAGCTTCACCTACACCGTCTCCGACGGCCAGGCGACCTCGACCTATACGATCTCGATCACCGTGACCGCGATCAATGATGCGCCCGTGAGCTCGGGAACCTCGATCTCCACCGAGGAGGACGAAACCGTTACCGGCCAGCTGCCAGCGGCCACCGACGCCGATGGTGACCCGATCACCTACGGGCTCGCCGCCCAGGCAGCCAACGGCACCGTGGTGATCAACCCAGACGGCAGCTACAGCTATACGCCTGCCCCCGGCTACAACGGCTCCGACAGCTTCAGCTTCAGCGTCTCGGATGGCAGGGATTCCACGACCTACGTGGTCAATGTCACCGTGGGTGCGGTCAACGATCCGCCGAGCGGCTCCAATGCGGCGATCACCGTAGCGGAAGACGGTCTGGCCAGCGGAACGCTGCCGCTTGCGACCGATCCGGATGGCGATCCCCTGACCTATGGGCTCGGTGCGCCTGCCGCGCACGGCACGGTCACCGTCAACACCGACGGCAGCTATACCTATCGGCCAAACGCCAACTACAACGGCACCGACAGCTTCACCTACACCGTCTCCGACGGCATCGATCAATCGACCTATACCGTCTCGATCACCGTGACGCCTGTCAACGACGCCCCGGTCGGATCGAACACCGCGATCACGGTATCCGAGGACGTGCCCTTCGACGGCGTGTTGCCGGCCGCCAGCGATGTGGATGGCGATCCGGTCCGCTATGCCGTCGGCACGCAGCCGATGCATGGCTCGGTGACCGTCAATCCCGACGGAACCTACCGATACGTGCCGGCAGCCGACTACAACGGCACCGACAGCTTCACCTATCAGGTGACCGATGGCCAGGCGGTCTCGACCTACACGGTCGCGATCACCGTGACCGCGGTCAACGATGCGCCGGTTGGCAGCAATGTGTCGATCTCTGTCGATGAAGACGGTTCCGCGTCGGGAACGCTGCCGCGCGCGGTGGATGCCGATGGCGATCCGCTGACCTATCTGCTGCAGAACGGGCCGAGCCACGGCGTGGCCACCGTGCAGTCCGACGGCCGCTACACCTACGTCCCCGCCGCCAATTTCTCTGGGACTGATACTTTCACCTACGCGGTGTCCGATGGCACTGTGCTGTCCGTCTACACGGTGACGGTGAACGTCGGTGCCGAAAACGATGCGCCGACGGGCTCGGATCTGGCAATCAGCATCTCCGAGGATACGAGCTTTACCGGCTCGCTTCCATCAGCCTCCGATGCGGATGGCGACACCATCGTCTATGGCCTCGGCACGCCGGCCGCCCATGGGGCCGTCACCGTCAATCCCGACGGCACCTTCAGCTACGTGCCGCAGGCAAATTATGCCGGGCCGGACCAGTTCACCTACACCTTGTTCGATGGAACCGTGACGGTGACCTACACCGTCACCATCGACGTCCAGGGTGTGAACGACGCGCCGATCGGCGCCGATACGGCCATCTCGCTTGCCGAGGATACGCCCTTCTCAGGCCAGCTTCCGCCGGCCGTCGATCCTGATGGCGATCCGGTCACCTATGCTCTCGCCGGCGCGGCAAGCCACGGGACCGTCAGCATCAATGCCAACGGGACCTACAGCTACATCCCCGACAGCAACTTCAACGGCACCGACAGCTTCAGCTATTCCGTCAGCGACGGAACGGCGACCAACGTCTATCGCGTCTCGGTGACCGTCAGCGCCGTCAACGATGCGCCGATCGGGTCGGATACGTCGATCTCGGCGCAGCAGGGCACGATCGCGACCGGCAATCTGCCGCCGGCTTACGATATCGAGGGAAGCCCGGTCACCTATGGGCTTGGCGCGCAGGCCGCGCACGGCACCGTGGTCATCGGAGCCAACGGCAGTTATTCCTACCAGCCCAATAGCGGCTTCAGCGGCAGCGATCAGTTCACCTACACCGTCTCCGACGGAACGGCGGTGTCGATCTACACCGTCACCGTCTCCGTCGGCGCCGTCAACAGCGCGCCCTCCGGCCAGGACACGACGCTGACCGTTTCCGAGGATACGCCGTTTACCGGCCAGCTGCCGGTCGCGACCGACGCGGATGGCGACGCGCTGACCTACGGCCTTGCCGCGGGACCGGCGCATGGTGTCGTCACCGTTTCGGCGAACGGGCAATATTCCTTCACGCCCGATCGCAATTTCAACGGCACCGATCAGTTCAGCTACTCGGTCAGCGATGGCCGGGCGACCGTTGTCTACCGCGTGTTCGTCACGGTCACGCCCGTCAACGACGCCCCCGTCGGATCGGATACCGCGATCTCGCTCGCCGAAGATACCACCTTCACCGGACGGCTGCCGACGGCCTCCGATGCCGATGGCGATGCCATCACCTATGGCCTGGCGGCCGCTGCCGGTCACGGCACGGTCAGCATCAATGCCGATGGGACCTACAGCTACACGCCCAACGGAAACTTCAACGGGACCGACAGCTTCAGCTATTCGGTGAGCGACGGTACCGTCACCAACATCTATCGCGTAACCGTGACCGTGACCGCCGTCAACGATGCGCCTGTCGGGTCGGATACGTCGATCTCGGTGCAGGAGGGAACGGTCGCCACCGGCACCCTGCCGCCGGCCTTCGATGTCGAGGGATCACCGGTCACCTATGGTCTCGGTGCCAATCCCGTCCACGGCACCGTTACCATCGATCTGAACGGCAACTACACCTACCAGCCAGACGCTGGCTTCAGCGGCGCCGACCAGTTCACCTATACGGTTTCCGATGGCACGGCGACCTCGGTCTATACCGTGACGGTCTCCGTCGGCGTGGCGAATGGTGCACCTGTCGGCAGCGACGCGACGCTGACGATTGCCGAGGATACGACGTTTACCGGCACTCTTCCCGCCGCCACCGATCCCGATGGCGATCCGCTGAGCTACGCGGTCGCCGCCGGCCCTGCCCACGGCGTCGTCACGATCACGGCTGACGGCCGATATGTCTTCACGCCGAATGGCAATTTCAACGGCACGGATCAGTTCAGCTATTCGGTGAGCGATGGCCGGGCGACGGTGGTCTACCGCGTGTTCGTCACGGTCACCCCCGTCAACGACGCGCCTGTCGGGTCCGGCACGGCGATCGCGGTCGGACGCGACCAGACCGTTACGGGCACCTTGCCGCCGGCCTTCGATGTCGAGGGATCGCCGATCACCTACCAGTTGGGATCGGCCGCAGCCCACGGCGTCGTCACCGTCAATCCGGATGGCAGCTACAGCTACACGCCGGCAGCCGGCTATGAGGGTGGCGACAGCTTCACCTTCACGGTCTCCGACGGCGACGCGACATCGACCTATACGGTCACGATTGCCGTAGGGGCTGCCGTGCCGCCTACGGAGCCGCCTACCGAACCGCCGACAGAGCCTCCGCCGGAAACACCGCCCGGCGAACGTCCGCCGCTCGAAAGGGATCCGCCGGTCGTGTTCCCCGTCGATGCAAATGATCCGGGCGCGCCTGATTTAGGTTACAAGTCCGAGGAGATTGGTGGCGCGTCGAAGGAGATCATGGACGATCTCGGCGCCATATCGGACGACATCACTGTGGATGGCCCGATCGACGCTGTCGTCAACGCAGCGCAGCCCCTGAACGGTATTGGCTCGCTGCCGCGCCATGGTGCGGTGTTGCATGCCGTGCGCCAGATTTCCGAATGGATCGAAAGCGGGCGTCGTCTCGACGATATCCATATCGGCTTCTTCAAGGGAGGGTCGAATATTCACATCGCCGGATCGGGTGACGACAGCACCTGGTTCACGGTCGATACGATCTTCAACGAGAACTTCCTTTATATCCTGCCCGCCTATGGCAGCCAGACCGAAAAGACGAGTTTCAGCGTGACGCTGTCGGATGGCCGCGCGCTGCCGGACTGGATGACGGTGACGCATGGCGGCATGATCATCGGCCGGCCGCCGGTCGGTGCCGTCTCGATCGACATCCGCGTATGGGGCACCTCGCGCGACGGTACGGTGAGTGATACGCTGAGGATCGACCTGCAGACGGGAACGGTGCTCGACCATGTCAGGGACCGGCGCGCCGAGCTGGGCCCGGGGGCACTGTTCTCCAGCCAAATGTTGGCCGAAGCGAACATAAACAGCGGGCAAGGTGACCGGCTCTGGAGCGCGCTGCGCGGGCAATGATACCAACTGCGGCGACGCCGCGCCGTCTCCTCGAGCCTTCTAGTGGCGGCAGGATGAGCTTGCCGCCAAGGCGAGAAGCTGCCGCTACGGATTAAAGGGACGGAAAGAAAATTGATGTAGTTGGGTTCTCTATTGTCCTGAGTTCCAGACCAGACCATCGATGAACGCAACTTGGCAGATACTGCTCGGAAACCTCGCCATCACCGCGCTAGCAATATCGCTGTGGTCGCACGCCTATTATCATACGCGTGTCTTGTCCGAGCGCCGGCGCAACCAGGCGTTCGGCATCGCCATGGGGCTGGGCGCGATCTGTTCGATGATGCTGGCGGTACCGCTGGATCAAGGCGTTTTCGTCGATCTCCGCTATACGCTGGTGGCGGTTTCGGCTCTGTTTGGCGGGCCCTTCTCCGTGCTCTTGACGATCGTGATTGCCTCCGTTTTTCGCCTTTCTGAGGGCGGAGCGGGTGCGGTCGATGGCGTGATCAGCATATGCGTCGTGGGCATGGTCGGGCTGTGCGGCTACCTGATCGTGAGAAGGCGCAAGGTCAGGCTCGCCGATGCGGCCGTGCTTGGGATCGCGGTATCGGCCACGCTGCTCGTGGTCATGTCGGTGCTGATGTCGCAGGCCAATGCACGGGCGGTCGAGCTCGTCGGGTTCCCGATCACGGTTCTCAATTTCCTCAGCATCATGATCGCCGCCTTCGTTCTGATCCAGTTCGAAAGAATGGCGCATGACCGCGATATCCTGTCGGCGGCGTTGACGCAGACGCCCGATTTTCACTACGTGAAGAACCGCGAAGGCAAGTTCGTCATCGTTAACAAGAACGTAGCCGAGCACCACCACTACCCGTCGCCGGCGGCAATGGTCGGCGCGTCCGATTTCCAGCTCGCCACCCAGCGCCGCGCCGAAATGCTCTATGCCGAAGAGCAAGCCTTGATGGAGAGCGGGCAGTCGCAGCTAGACAAGATCGAGTATCTGAGCGAAGGCGGCCGCGATCGCTGCTATTCGACATCGAAAGTGCCGCTGCGCGACCGGACCGGCACCGTCATCGGGCTTGCGGGCGCGACGCGGGATGTAACCGAGGAACGAAAGATCGAGCAGGAGCTACGCGAGAGCAAGGATCTACTGTCGCTCGCCATGGCTGGCATGTCGGATGGCTTCGCGATGTTCGATCGAACTGGCACGCTTGTCTTCAGCAACACCCAATATGCGGCGCTGTTCCCGCTCTCGGGCGACGTCCGCGTGCCCGGAACGAATATTCGCGAGATCCTGAAAAAAGTCGTTGAATCGAACGAGCGGCGGGATTTCCGCCAAGAGATCACCGATGAATGGTTGTCGGAAGCCTCGGCCGCGCTGTTCTTTGACAAGGACGAGCAGCTCGAGCTCCATGACGGACGTTGGCTGAGCCTTCGCACCCGCGTCGCCGACAATGGCATGGCGCTCGTTGCGGTCTCGGACATCACGACGATGAAGCAGGCCGAATTCGCGCTCAGGACAGTTGCCGAGCAAATGAAGAGCCTTGCAGAGACTGACGCGCTGACCGGGCTTCTCAACCGCAGGGCCTTCGACCACGCGATGTCGGTTGCCGTCGAGCGAAGCCGCCTGGAGCGCCGGCCGATGGCGGTGCTGATGATCGATGTCGACCGCTTCAAGGCCTATAACGACACCTACGGCCATCCTGAAGGAGACGCGTGCCTGAAGGCGATTGCCGATTGCCTACGACGCACAATGAACCGTCCCCAGGACGTGCTGGCGCGGTTCGGTGGCGAGGAATTCGTCGTTCTGTTGCCTGATACCGACGAGACCAAGGCGCTGAAGTTGGCGGAGCAGTTCCGCAGCACCCTGCTTGCGCGGGCGATCGCTCACACCGGCAGCGAGTACGGTGTGGTGACGGCCAGCATCGGCATTTCGGCCAAATCCAACTGGAAGCAGCAGATAAGCGCCGCCGAGCTTATTCTCGAGGCCGATCAGGGCCTCTACCAGGCCAAGCGCGATGGCCGCAATCAGGCTATCGCCTGGAACCCGCCAAGGACGAGCAGAGCGGCGCGGTAGCTATTGCCGCCGCTTCTCCGGCCTCCACTGCGCACATTTTCAGCCAATCCGACAAAGAAAAAGGCCGGGGCGAAATCGCACCGACCTTCCTCGACCCGTCTCGACAACGACTGCCAGTACCTCCGTGGTCAGCCGTCAGAGACGAATTATGTAAGTTGAGTGTAACGCAACTTCTGGGAAGTTCAAGCGCCATTTATGGGTTCGTTTTGCGCGAAGACTACCTATTTCGGTCAGCCTGAAACGATTGCCGAAAGCCGATCGAGATCGACAAGCTTAACTTCCAAAGGGACGGGATCGGTCTGGGCGGCGCGAAACCACTCGGCTGCTTCGCGCACCCGGTCGCCGTGCGGCTGAGGATAGGAGCCAAGCCGGATGACCCACTCCCTGACTGTTTCACGCTCCATGCGGCCTGCCAGATAGCGTGCGTGAACGGTCTTTGCGGAGGCGACGAGATCGGAAACGCTGTTCAAGAATTGTCCTCAAATTGATGGGTTGGTTCGATGAGGTCAGATGGCATCGAGCTCAGACCTCTTCCTTCTTCTTGACCTTCACCTTCGGCTCCTCCGGCGTCGGCGCAAGCAGCTTGCGCAGCGATGAGATCTTGTCCTTGACCAGCGGGCGGAAGCGCGTGGCGCGAAATGGCATGTCGGCGGCGCCGTAGCCCTCCGGACCGTCGTCGTTGCCGCGATGCAGTTCCTCCAGCTTCACGCCGAAGAAGGTGCCGTCGATATAGTGCGTGTATTCGCCGACCCAGCGCAGCGTGTAGATCTCGCCCTTGCGGATACCCTGGTCAATGCTGACATGCTTGAACGTGTCATCGATGCATACGACCTTCTGGCCGACATGAAAGTCGTAGCTCATCTCACAAACCTCAACCTCAACTTCACCCGCCGGCACCGGGAGGTGCGTCGTTCTTCATGAATTCCGGATATTGAACAACTTCCGTCTCGACCGTGTCGAACGACTTGCCCGCCGATTGCGCCAGCCGCACGCCCGGCCCGCCCGATATCAATTCTCCGTCCGCTTCGAAGACGATGCCCGAGCTTTCGAGCGCCTGCTTGATCGCGCGCAGTGTGGCGTCGGCACTTTCGGCCCCGCGCTCGATACGATCGAGATCCGCTGCGGAAATGCCGGCGGCGTCGGCCAATTCGGCTTGCTGGAGGCCGAGCATCGCGCGGGCGCCACGGATCTGTGCTGACGTTATCATGATGATTTTATATAACCGGATCGATCTTTTTCTCAAGCTGGACGACGGCTCAAGCGCGGCAGCATCGCTCCCATTCGGTCAGCAACTGCATGATCTCGATGGAATCGGAAAGACGCGGCGAGGGGCGGGGCGCCTGCTTCAGCCCCTTGCGCAGGCAGTCTTCGACGAGGCGAACCTGATGGCCAAAGGCATCGTGGTCCGACGGAACGACGATGCGCTCAGTTGGTAGGCCGTATTCCTCAATCTCCAGCAGATTGTCGCCGGCAACGGGTAGCCATGGATTGGTGAGGAAGCGGACCGAGGCGCGGTCGCCGCGCACAATGAAGTCAAACGCCATGCCATAGCTGTCCGTCGATTGCAGCGTCGCCAAAACGCCCGAGCCGAAGCGGGCGGTGAGCGCCGCGTCACAGATGTTGCCGTCGTGGCTCGACCGGTTGCCATGTCCCGAGATCACGCGATCCGCGAAGGCGTCGGCGCCGAAGGCCGTCTGGATGACGTAGTGCATCAGCGAGGCCGGATAGCAGCCGAGATTGTAGAGCGTTCCGCCGCCCGCCGGATTGACGACCCGCCAGATGTCCGCGGCATAGCCGCCCGAGATCGAGCGTATGGTGCCGAGACGGCCGGATCGGACGATGTTGCCGAGCTCGGCGATGACGGGATGGCTGAGATACATCAGCCCTTCGAGAAAGAAGATGTCGGCCTGCTCGACAGCGGCGGCGAGCGCATGCGCTTCTTCCATCGTCGTGGTCAGCGATTTTTCCGACAGCACCGGCTTGCCGCGCGCCGCCGCCTTGATAACCGCGTCGTGGTGCACGTTGTTGGGCAGGCCGACGTAGATCACGTCGATATCGGGATCGTCGATGATCGCATCGATGGTGGAATGCCTGACGGCGATGCCGTAGCGGTCGGCGAAGGCTGCGAGGCGCTTGGGATCGCGACCGAAGACCGCGCCGATCACCGATCCGTCGCTGCCACTGATGGCTTCTGCCACCGTGTTCGAGATGAAACTCGTTCCGAGAATTCCCCAGCGCAGCATGCCGTATCGCCTTTCGCAAGCGTTTCCACGTGACAGCTGGTTCTATAGCCGGATCGGTCGATCAGTACAGGGGCTTCGTGCTCCGAGGGCTATATCGAGAGCTCCGCGCCAAGCGCATGGCGCATGGCTGCCTTGCGCAAACTTGCCTACCGTTTAGGCGCGGGGGTGTGTATATACATATCCATCGAAGCGATGCATCCTCCTCCCGCAGAGCTTCGACTTTGCAAGTGCCTCACTCCTCCTCCCAGAGGGACTTGCGCGAACAGTAGCACTCCTCCTCCCAGCTGCTGTTCATTTGTTTTAAAAAGCCTGTCGCACCTCCTCCCGCGACAGGCTTTTTTATTTTCTGCTCTATCCCAACACGATCTCAGGACACCGACACAGGCTTCGAGCGCAAACGGCTCGCCGTTGCCGGGTCCGCACGCCGGCAAAGCTGCGGCGGCAGGCCTTTCATGATGAGTTCGGCATCGGCGACGGCCATTGTGCCGAGTTCGTAGAAGGCATCGCGGGTGCCGCCGGTGCGGTGCGCCGAGAGAAGCAGACCCGGAAGCTCGCGCACGGGGTCGTCAGCCGCCACGGGCTCTTCCGGAAAGACGTCGGTTGCGGCGATGATGTGGCCGGATTTCACCGCCTCCAGCATCGCGGGAAAATCGACCACCGCTGCGCGGCTCATCAAGAGAAAGGCGGCGCCCGGCTTCATCAGCTGAAACTCGCGGCGGCCGATGAAACCCTCGTTCTCGCTGGTCACGCTGGCGAAGACGAAAACCACCTGGCTCTCGCTCAACGTCTCGTCCAGGCCGCAGGGAACGCAATCCAGGCGCTCGATAACCTCGCTGGGCAGCCATGGGTCGAACACGCGCACCATGTTCTTGAACGGGCGGATCAGATCTCGAAGCTGCCTGCCGAGGTCGCCGAAGCCGATGATCCCGACCGACGCGCCGGCGAAGCGGAAGACGCCGTCGTTGCCCGCTAGCCCATATTCTTCGCTACCCGCCCGGAATTCGCGGTCGGCCCGGGTGATGCCGCGGGCAAGATCGATCGCCATGCCGAGCGCTGCCTCAGCCACGGGCGATGCGAAGGCCGATGCCGGGGTGATCACCCAGATGCCGCGTTCGACGCAGGCCTGGTAATCGATATTCGGCATGAAATTGGATTCGACGTTGATGATCGCCTTCAGCTTCGGCGCCCGGTCCAGCCGCTCGCGCGGCATATCCGTCTGCCCGAAGATCAGCACCGTCTCGGGAAGCAATGCATCGACCTGCTCAGCTGGCATCTGCCGATCTTCGGAAATCACCAGCTCGCCGAGATTTTCCAGCCGGCGGCGAACATCCGGCTTCATGATCAGATCGAGCGTTCGTGGCAAAGGGTCCACCAGAACAATATTGCGGGTCATCACGTCCTCCTCCATTCCCTGAGAGCAAGACTTATCAGCAAACGCCGCTTGTAACAGGGGGCTGTGGGGACCGTCGCCGTAAAACGATGAGAGGCCGCTGCACGGGCAGCGGCCTCTCATTTCTATTCTGTCTGGCGCCAGACAGCTCAGTCAGGCGATGTCGTGCATCTCACGCAAACGGCTCGGTCGGGCTCTTGCCCGGCTGCGTGAACCATGCCGCGCCGGTCTCGGTCATGTGGATATGATCTTCGAGGCGGATCCCGTAGCGGCCGGGGAAAACGATCATCGGTTCGTTCGAGAAGCACATGCCAGGTTCAAGCGCCGTTTGGTTGCCGCGCACGATATAGGGCTCTTCGTGGATTTCCAGACCAAGACCGTGGCCCGCCCTGTGCGGCAGGCCGGGCAGCGCGTAATCAGGCCCAAGCCCATGGCGAACCATGACCGCGCGCGCCGCGTCATCCAGGCTGGAGCAGGCGGCGCCGAGTGTGGCCGCGTCGAAAACGGCTTGCTGGGCCTCGCGCTCGATCGCCCAGGCGCGGGCAAAGTCCGCATCCGGCTCGTCCAGAACATAGGTGCGCGTCAGATCCGAATGATAACCATCGATACGGCATCCGGTATCGACCAGAATGACATCGCCGGCCGCATAGGTCTGCTCGCCGTCCGCGCCATGCGGCAGCGAGGTCGCTTCGCCGAAGGAGACGATGCAGAAGCTCGATCCGCCCGCAGCACCAAGCGCGCGGTGCTGTTCGTCGATATAGCGCACGACATCCGACGCCAGGACGCCGGGCTTGATAAGGGCGTGCGCGCGGCGGTGGACTTCCAGCGTCAGGTTCATCGCGTATTGGATGATACCGATTTCGGCCGCGGACTTGCGCAGGCGGATATCGCGGATCAGTCGTGCGCCATCGACAAGACGCTCCGCGCCGAGAGCTTTGGCTAGCGCGTGGTAGACGAACAGCGGCAGGGCGTCGTCGAGCGCAACGCGGCTCTTCGCCGTGAGCAGGGCGGCCACGGTCTCTGCGCTGTTTTCGT
This sequence comes from Rhizobium sp. 2MFCol3.1, assembly GCF_000377565.1. Taxonomy (GTDB): domain Bacteria; phylum Pseudomonadota; class Alphaproteobacteria; order Rhizobiales; family Rhizobiaceae; genus Rhizobium. The sequence goes on from NZ_KB898353.1 coordinate 343,334, forward strand.
CTTCCTCCCAGGTCACGATCGCGCCGTCGAGTTTCGGCAAGCTGTCCACGCGGCTGCGCTCGAAACCCGGCACGATGTAGAAGAGGTCGGCCTGCGTGATCAGCGCGCCGACCAGCCGCTCGCTCTGGTGCCAGACAAGGCCGGTGAAATAGCGCAGGCTCTCCGTCGAGCCGAGGAGCACGGCGTCCACGCCGGCGGCACTCATGCGGCTGCGCAGTGTCGACAGCCGCTCGCGGCGTTCGGTTTCGGAAATGGGGGCGGGGCGGAGTGTGGCCGACATGGCTATTCCTCTTGATATGGATGCGCTGTTTTGTCGGTGCAGGTGCGCCGACATGTCAGCAATCAAGCCGCGGCTTGATCGCGCGCAGCTAGTCCTGCTGCAGCCGTCAAGTCAACTGGAAGCGGGATGTCGATGTCAGTTGTTACGGCTGGCGCGTGGCGAGCAGCTCGACCTTGCGCACGAGGTCGGCGACCGAGCGAACCTCCATCTTGCGCATGACGTTGCCGCGGTGAAGCTTGACGGTGATCTCGCTGATCCCGAGATCATAGGCGATCTGCTTGTTCATCAGCCCTTTGCTGACCGCCATCATCACCTCGCGCTCACGTGGCGTCAGCGTCTCGGCCAAGGTGACGACGGCATCGCCCTCGGCGTTGTCGCGGCGTTGCACGGCGTCGCGCTCGATCGCGGTCGAGACGGCATCAAGCAGGTCCTGGTCGCGAAACGGCTTGACGAGAAAGTCCACCGCGCCGGCCTTCATCGCCCGCACGCTCATCGGAATGTCGCCGAAACCGCTCATGAAGACGATGGGGAGCTTGCTTCCCATGCGCTCCAGCTGTCCCTGGAAATCGAGGCCGCTTAGCCCAGGGAGGCGAACGTCAAGCAGGATGCACCCCGGCCGCTTCAAGTCCGCGCCGGCAAGCAGCGCCGCGGGGCTATCGAAAGCGGATACCTCGATCCGGACCGATTGAAAGAGATCGACAAGCGCCTCGCGCACGGAAATGTCGTCATCGACGATCAGCACCATGGGAGATACTGGCTGCACCACGGTCGCTCGTCGCATGTCATTCACGGCATTTCTCCAGAGCTGGGTCATTTCGCGGAGCTCCCTCATCCTGTCGCTTCGAATGCGGGCGTGCTCATCCCTGCACGTTGTGCCCGCATCCTCAAACCGAAGCAACCATAGCCAGACATGAAGGTTGGCCACACTATACTTAGGTTTGGGGTCTCGATGGCCGTCAGGCCCGCGATTGACGTCCCCTCAGAACGTCGGCGGCGTGCAGGCGCTGATCACTTCGCAGGGGACCGGTCCGACGCAGCGAAAGCGGTGCGGGCGCCGGCTCTCGAAATAATAGGCATCGCCGGGGCCCAGGATGCGGCGCTCGTCTTCGACCGTCACTTCCATACGGCCCGAAAGCACGATGCCGCCTTCTTCGCCCTCATGGACGAGCATGACCTTGCCGGTGTCGGCGCCCGGTTGGTAGCATTCCTTGAGGATCTGCAGCTGTCTACCGAACAGGCTCTCACCGACTTGGCGATAGGAAATCGGCCCCTTGCCGATCTCGACCAGCTCCTCGGCGGCGTAAAACGCCTTGCGCGATTTCTGCGGTTCGAAGGCAAAGAACTCGGCCAATCCGATCGGGATTCCATCAAGAATGCGCTTCAAGGCGCCCACCGATGGGTTGGATGAATTGGATTCGATCAGCGAAATGGTGGAGTTGGTGACGCCCGCCCGCTTCGCCAGTTCGCGTTGCGACAGGTTGTGAAGCATGCGCAAATGGCGCAGGCGTTGGCCGATATCGACGGACATGGTGTTTCCAAGGTTTCGAGTGTTCGAAATATAACAACATTCGATTTTGAAGGCCATGATTTTCAATGGGTTGAAAACAGCCAGAAAAGGGCTTGTTCGAGAATCTGAATTGGCCGATCACTTCATCATCACCATTCCGGAGAGACCTCATGGACCAGATCAGCAAAGCAAACAGCCCGTCGCTCGATAACTTCTGGATGCCGTTCACGGCTAACCGCCAGTTCAAGGCGGCCCCGCGTCTGCTCGCTTCCGCCGAAGGCATGTATTACACCGATGTCGACGGCAACAAGGTTCTGGATGGTACCGCCGGTCTGTGGTGCGTGAACGCCGGCCACGGCCGCAAGCGGATCGCCGAGGCGGTCGAGCGTCAGCTGATGACCATGGACTTTGCTCCTACCTTCCAGATGGGCCATCAGATTGCTTTCGATTTCGCCGAGCGCCTGGCCAAGATCGCCCCCGGTGGTCCGAGCGCACAGCTTGATCGCGTGTTCTTCACCGGTTCCGGTTCTGAATCCGTCGATACCGCGCTGAAGATCGCCATCGCCTATCAGCGCGCTACCGGCCAGGGCACCCGCACCCGCATCATCGGCCGCGAAAAGGGCTATCACGGCGTCGGCTTCGGCGGCATCTCCGTCGGCGGCCTCGTCAACAACCGTCGCGTCTTCCCGCAGATCCCGGCCGATCACATGCGCCATACGCTCGACGTCGAACGCAATGCGTTCAGCAAGGGACTGCCGGCTCATGGCATAGAGCTTGCCGAAGACCTGGAACGTCTGGTCGGCCTGCATGGCGCCGAAACCATCGCGGCTGTCATCGTCGAGCCGATGTCCGGTTCCGCCGGCGTTATCCTGCCGCCGAAGGGCTATCTGGAGCGCCTGCGCGCGATTGCCGACAAGTACGGCATCCTGCTCATCTTCGACGAAGTCATCACCGGCTTCGGCCGCCTCGGCACGCCGTTCGCGACCGATTACTTCGGCGTCGTGCCCGATCTCGTCACCACGGCCAAGGGCCTGACCAACGGCGCGATCCCGATGGGCGCGGTGTTTGCAAGCCGCAAGGTCTATGACGCGATGATGACCGGCCCTGAGAACGCCATCGAGCTCTTCCACGGCTACACCTATTCCGGTCACCCGGTTGCCAGCGCCGCCGGCATCGCCACGCTCGAGATCTACGCCGAAGAAGGCCTGCTGACGCGCGGCGCCGGTCTCACGGAAACCTGGCAGGAGGCGCTTCACTCGCTGAAGGGCCTGCCGAATGTCGTCGACATCCGCAACCTCGGCCTGGTCGGCGCCATCGAGCTCTCGTCGCGCGAAGGTGCGATCGGCGCCCGCGCCTATGACGTCTTCGTCGATTGCTTCAAGAAGGGTCTGCTGATCCGCGTCACCGGCGACACCATCGCGCTCTCGCCGCCGCTGATCATCGAAAAGGATCAGATCGAGACCATCGTTTCGATTATCGGCGACGCGCTGAAGCGCGCAGCCTGATCAACTCGTTTCGGGCCTCGTTTTGACGAGGCCCGAAACACGCATCGAGCCTACTGCGCGGTCGCGCCCGTGACCGTCACCGGGACGCCCTTGTAAGCTGGCGTACCTGAAGTACGGTCGTAGGCCGAAAGCGCGATCAGCGCGTTCATCTCGGGGTAATAGCCGGCGATCGATCCTCTCGGAATATTGTACTCGATCGCGGTCAGGCCGCGCGCGCTGCGCGACTTTCCATCGGGTGACGGCAGGGAGACGACATTGATGATGTCGCCATCCGCCAATCCGCGTTTCGCCAGGTCATCCTTGTTCATGAAGATGACGTCGCGGCGGCCGAAAACACCGCGATAGCGATCATCCAAGCCGTAGATCGTCGTGTTGTACTGGTCGTGGCTGCGCAGCGTCGTCAGCACGAGTGCGTCGGGGTTCTTCACCAACGGGTCCTCATGCAGGCCACGGCCGATGAGGAAATTCGCCTTGCCACTCTCCGTCTTCCAGCGCCGATCCGAGGCCGGCACGTCCAGCCGGAAGCCGCCGCGAACGCGCACGCGCTTGTTGAAGTCGAAGAAATCGGGAAAGACGATTTCGATCTTGTCGCGGATCCTGTCGTAATCAGCGACCATGCCATCCCAATCGATGCCATAACGATCGCCCAGTGTCGCTTTTGCGATACCGGCAACGATGGCCGGCTCGGATTTCAGCATTTCGCTCGGTGGGTTCAGGAAGCCGCGCGACGCATGCACCATCGACATGGAATCCTCTACGGTCACCGATTGCGGGCCTGTCGCCTGCGTGTCGAGATCGGTGCGGCCGAGGCACGGCAGGACAATCGAGGTCTTGGCGATCAGCAGATGCGAGCGATTGAGCTTGGTGGTGATGTGTACCGCGAGATCCAGCTTGCGCATCGCTTCGAAGGTGACCTCAGTGTCGGACATGGCGACCGCCAGATTGCCACCGAGGCAGATCAGCGCCTTGGACGTGCCCTCCATGATCGCTTCGACGGATTCGATCGCGTTGTGTCCCTTCATGTCCGTCGGGCGAAAGCCGAAGGCCCGCTCCATCCCGTCGATGAGCGCCTTGTTGGGGATCTCGGTGATACCGACCGTCCGGTCGCCTTGGACGTTGGAATGGCCACGCAGCGGGCAGATGCCGGCGCCGGGGCGGCCGATATTGCCGCGCAGCATCAAGAGATTGGCGAGCTGCTGGACATTGCCCGTGCCGTTGCTGTGCTGGGTGATGCCCATGCCGTAGCAAAGGATGACGCTCTTGGCCTTAACATAGACATCGGCAGCACTTTTCAGCGCCTCCCGCGTCAAGCCGGATACGGTGACGATGCTATCCCAGCTGGTGTTGTCGATATCCTCGCGCAGCGCCTCCAGGCCGGTCGTGTGCTCGGCGATGAAGGCGCGGTCGAGGACGCCAGGTCCGCCGGCGGCGAGATCGGCGTCATCGATCTCGAACACCCACTTCATCAGGCCCTTGAGTGCTGCGAGATCGCCGCCGGTGCGGACCTGATGATAGGCCGAGGCAATGCGTGTCGACGACAGCGTCGCCATTTCGACCGGGTCCTGCGGCGAGGCGAATTTTTCGAGCGCGCGCTCCTTAAGCGGATTGAAGACGATGATCGGCACGCCGCGCCGCGAGGCCTCGTGCAGTGTCGCCATCATGCGCGGATGGTTGGTGCCCGGATTGTGGCCGAAGCTGAAGATCGCATCCGTGTGGTCGAAATCCTCGAGGAGAACCGTACCCTTTCCGACGCCGATCGACTTCGGCAGGCCGACGCTGGTTGCCTCGTGGCACATGTTCGAGCAATCGGGAAAATTGTTGGTGCCATAGGCGCGCACCAGAAGCTGATAGAGAAAGGCGGCCTCGTTGGACGCGCGCCCGGATGTATAGAACTCCGCGTGATGCGGGTCGTCCAGCCGGTTGAGCCCGGCGCCGATGCGCGCGAAGGCATCGTCCCATTCGATCACCTCATAGCGATCGGTCTCGGCGTTGTAGATCATCGGATGCGTCAGGCGGCCCTCGTCTTCGAGACTGTGGTCGGTCCATTCCCACAATTCAGACACCGTATGCTTCGCGAAAAAGCTCGGGTCGACGCGCTTGGCGGTCGATTCCCAGGTGATCGCCTTGGCACCGTTTTCACAGAACTCGAAGGACGAGGTGTGCTTGGGGTCCGGCCACGCGCAACCGGGACAATCGAAGCCCTCGGGCTTGTTGGCCTTCAAAAGCGTCGCGGACCCCTGCGCGACTACCTGTTGGTGGGCAAGCGTCTTGGCGACGGCGCGCAGCGCGCCCCATCCGCCGGCCGGTGCGTCATACTTCTCAATTCCTTCGGGCCGCTTCTTCGCCATGGTCTGCTTCTCCACACTCTGTCCAGCCAGCGTAACACCTGTCGATGCCGCGCTGCACTATACCCAAGCATAGGATGTTGCCATAGCTCTATAAGCGCTGCCTGACGCCGCCAGATGCGTCGAGTGGATCCCGCGAGACATGCGATGGCATAGGCAAGCGGCCGGAGCCTATCGGTCCCGGCCGAGCGAAGACGTCGTGTTCGATGATGTGCGGTCGAACGAAAACGGATTGGCGCAGGACCGCACCAATCCGCAATGGAGAGCTTACGCTGTCGGTCGGCTGTGATCAGCCGACCAGTTCGCCGACACGGCTAGAAATGCGTCGCGAAACCGTCTTAAACGGATCACGCATCGGAACGATGGGCGAAACGCCAAGCAACAGCAGAGCCTTCAGATGCTGCCGTCCGCTTTCTTCGCCGACGACGGGCGCATAGGGCGCCATGCGGGGCCGGCGCTCGACTGGATAGAGCTTCTCAAGTTCGACGAAGTTGTCGAAGCTTTCATAGTCGCTGCCGCGAAGCTGGAATGTCTCAACCGGCGTACCTTCGGCGATCACCACGTCATGGCTGTCGAGCAGCACGTTGTAGTATTCGATCGCTTCGCTGTCATCGGGCAGAGCCGATACGATCGAGCTGCCGTTGACCAGATCCTTCACGCGGACGAGAGCACCATCGACGTAAAGGGCGTGGCCAGCAGAGATATAGAGATCCTTGCTTGGCATGCCGTCATCCAGCGCGCCCTTCGAGATGCGGATCGGCATGACGGTCGGATGCCAGGATGCGACGCTCTTGCGGAATGTCTGGCGGCCGATCCAGCGGATTGGCTTGGCTTCGCCCGAGATCGTTTCGACGAGATCGCCGAGGCGCAAATCCTCGATCGCCACTTCGCCTGTGGGTGTTGCGATCAGCGTACCGCGCAGCAGGCATTTCGCTCCGCCACCGCCGCCCGAGCTTCCGCCACCGGAATTGCCACCACCACCGCCACCGCCGGAATAACCTCCACCGCCATGACCATGGTCGCCACCGCCGCCGTGTCCGCCGCCGCGGCCACCCCAATTACGGCCCAATGCCTTCGCGGGCGAAGAGGCGACTGCCATGGTCGCCACCGCGATCCCCGCAACTCTTGCGCTGGTCGCCGCAGCAACACCGAGAAAATGCCGGCGTGCACGGTTAGAGGGTGTTTCTTCCGGGTCCATCGATGACATCATGCTCTCCGTCTTTTGGGTTACACCTATCTATTCCTGATTGCTGTTAACCATCGTACACCAACTTCATCCGCGATAAACTCAGCCGAATAGGTTCGAAGGTACTCAAATAGCGGTAGGCAATATGCGCCATGGAAACCGCGCGAATGTCAACAATTTGGCAACCTTAGGCTGATACTTGACGATGGGTGTGCCCATGTCGGACGCCCACCTATGGCCGATAGCCTTTGTTTCCGGGATAGTCCGCCACCACGAGCGCGGTTTGGCTGCGCGGGCTAGGCTGCGGCTGGCACCGCTTGCCTTGCCGCTTTCCGTGTCCGAAAGGTGGGGTCTGAAATACTCGTCAGCCCGCCTTTGCGATCGCTGGCGCGGGCGAAAGCCTGGCGGCGATGGCGTCCACGACCTTGTCGAGTTCCGTGTCGGTCATCTGCACGAAGAGCGGCAGGATAACCGTCCGGTTCTGGGCGCTTACGCTGTTTTGCAGATCGCCCGAAATCCGGCGCGACGGCTCCGCCGCGTAGGCCGGCTCGAGGTGGCTGTTCATGACGCCGCGTCGCGTCGAGATGCCCTGATCGAGCAACGCTTGCATGAATTCCTGCTGGTCAAGGTGATCGGGCAGCGTCATGCAATAGCTCTGCCAGTTGCTGCGTGCCCAGCTCGGTTCGACAGGCGCGCGCATGCCGTCCAGCTTGTGGAGCGCCTGCGTGTAGCCGGCGGCGAGCGCGCGCCGTCTGGCGACGATGTCAGGCAGTCGTTTCAGCTGCTCGCGACCGACCGCCGCTTGCATGTCCGTCATCCGGTAATTGAAACCGACCTCCGGGTAGCTTTCGTAGATCACCTGTTTCGAGCCGTGGCGCACGCTGTCGGTGACGCTCATGCTGTGCTGGCGCCAGAGGCGAAACTTGCGGTCGTACTCCGGGTTCGCCGTCGTCAGCATGCCGCCGTCGCCCGTCGTCACCACCTTGCGAGGGTGGAAGGAGAAGCAGGCGATATCGCCATGCGGCTTGCCGATCTTCTCCCAGCGGCCCTTCCACAGGATCTCGCTTCCCGTTGCGCAGGCGGCATCCTCGATAACCGGGATGGCGTGGCGCTCGGCGATCGCGACGATGCGGCTCAAATCGCACGGCATGCCGAGCTGATGTACGCAGATGATCGCCTTGGTGCGCGGCGTAATCGCCGCCTCGATGAGAACAGGATCGATATTGAACCCATCGGCCTCGATATCGACGAAGACAGGCGTGGCGTTGCAATAGCGGATCGCGTTGGCGGTGGCGATGAAGGAATGGCTGACGGTGATGACCTCGTCGCCGGCTTCGACACCGACCGCGAGCAGTGCAAGGTGCAGCGCCGTCGTGCAGTTGGACACCGCGCAGGCATGCGAGGCGCCGACGAAATCGGCGAACTCGCGTTCGAAGGCGGCGACTTCCGGGCCCTGCGTGACCCAGCCCGACAGGATCACGCGGCGGACCGCTTCGACTTCCTGCTCGTCGAGAACAGGCTTTGCGACGGGAATATGAAACGGGACGTCGCTCATGCAGCTTTCCAGTTCTGCTTCTGCTCCTGGGCGAGAAGCTCTTCGACGGAATCTGCTTTAGCCAGGTACCATTGATGGAGATGACGTAGACCATCTTTCAAAGACACCGTCGGCTGGAAGCCCAAGATGTCCGCTGCCTGGCTGCTGTCCGCACAGAGACGCAGCACGTCGCCGGGGCGTGGCTCCTCATGTACGATTTGCACGCTGTTGGAGCCAACGACACTCTTTACCGCCAGAGCCAGGTCATTGATCGATATCTCTTTTCCGGCACCGACGTTTATCGTCATGCCGACCGCTTCGTCAGCCTCTGCCGCCTGCATAATGGCCCTTGCGGTATCCGTGACGAAGCTGAAATCGCGTGTCTGTGTTCCATCCCCATGGATGATCAATGGCTTACCCGCCATAGCCCGCAACATGAACTTTGGTATCACCTCGCCGCTATCGCCCTCATGATGGCTGCGCGGGCCGAAGCTGTTGAATGGTCGTACGACGACCGTCGGAAACCCATAGCTACGATAGAATGCTCGCGCGTAGCATTCGCCAGCGAGCTTGCCGGCGCCATAGACCGTCATCGGATAGGTCGGATGCATCTCTGTCATTGGCACGGTCGATGCCGTTCCATAGACCTCGGAGCTCGATACATGCACAAACCGTGCTACCTCGAAACTCCGAGCCACCTGAAGCAGGCGAAGCGTCCCGGTTGCGTTCACATCGTGGTTTTCGAAGGGTTCATACAAGCTGTGGCGAACCCCGAGGCATGCCAGGTGATAGACGGTCGAAGCGCCTTTCATGTGCCGTTGCATGGCGTCGGTGTCGCGGATGTCGTCGGTCACCAGATGAACATTGCCATTTCCCAGGCAATCAAGATTCTCACGTTTGCCGTTCGACAGATTGTCGATCACAATGATCTCATGCCCCTGCCGTGCCAGCTGAGCGACGAGCTCGGAGCCAATAAAGCCGGCGCCGCCGGTCACCAAGATACGCTTGCTGCTCATAATGACTGCAACCTTTCAAGTTGTCTTCTGCGTCGACGGTTCGCGCCACCGGATGAATTTGGCCGGCACGCCGGCAACGACCGAGAACGGTTCGACATCCGCCACGACGACCGCGCCGGCGCCGACGATCGCGCCCTTGCCGACGGTAACGCCGGGCAGGATGGTGGCGTTGGTGCCGATATCGGCCCAGGCGCCGATGTGCACGGGCTTGATTTCGAGATCTGTGCGGATGATCGGTACGTCGACCGGAAGCGCGGTGTGGCTGGAGCCGAGAACCTTGGCGCCCGGCCCCCAGCCAACGCATTCCTCAAGAATGAGATTGCGCGCGTCGAAATAGGCCTGCGGGCCGATCCACGTGTTGTCGCCGATCTTGCAGGTGCCGTCGAAGCGGCCCTGGATATAGGCCTGAGCGCCGATGAACACGCCTTTGCCGATTTCGAAGGTTTCGGGGTGCTTGAACCCGACGCCGCTGCCGACTTGCAGACCGGAACCGCAGGAGCGCGTGAAGCTGTTCCAGATCACCTTGCGCATGAAGGCATCGACGAAGCCGTCGCCATTGGCGAAGCGCGCGTAGAGTTCCACCAGCCCCGCCAGCCCATAGGTCTGGCGCAGCTCTTTGGCGAGTTCGTTCTGATAGAGCGGATCGGACGCGTTTTCCTTCAGGCCGTGTACCGATTGGACAAGCCGGACGAGTGGGGCTGGATCAGCTGACATAGGCGTCCTGCTCCACTGCGGCCACGACCTCTTCGACCTGGCGCATCGTCAGTTCCGGATAGATGGGCAGCGAGAGTACTTCGCGCGCCGCCGCTTCCGAAACCGGGAAGTCGCCGACCTGATAGCCAAGATCGGCATGCGCTTCCTGCAGGTGAACCGGCACGGGATAGTGCAAGCCAGTATGGATGCCCTCGTCGCGCAACGCCTGCTGCAGATGATCGCGATCAGGGGTGCGCACCGCATAGACGTGATAGACATGGCGGCGGTCGCTTGCGGCAACCGGCGCCTGAACGCTTCTCGATCCGGCAAGCAGCGCCGAATAGCGCGCGGCGCGCGTGCGGCGGGCTTCGGTCCAGTCTTCGAGATGCCGCAGCTTGATCCTGAGGATCGCGCCCTGGATCTCGTCCATCCGGTAGTTGTAGCCCTTCATCACGTGGTGATAGCGCTTCTCCTGGCCCCAATCGCGCAGCATGCGCATCGCCTTGGCCTGCTCGTCGTCATTGGTGACGATGATGCCGCCTTCGCCGCAGGCGCCGAGGTTCTTGCCCGGATAGAAGCTGAAGCTGCCAGAGAGCCCGATGCTGCCGGCCCGCTTGCCCTTATATTCGGCGCCATGCGCCTGGCAGGCGTCTTCGATGATGGGCAGGCCGTATTTGTCGGCGATCGCCTGGATGGCGTCCATGTCGGCCATCTGGCCATATAGATGAACCGGTACGATCGCCTTCGTCTTGCGGGTGATCGCCGCTTCCAGCTTCGCCGGGTCCATGGTGAGCGTTACCGGCTCTACATCGACGAAAACCGGCCGGGCGCCGGTGTAGCAAATGGCGGCCGTCGTCGCGACGAAGGTCAGCGATACCGTGACGACCTCATCCTCAGGCCCGACGCCGGCTGCAAGCAGCGACAGGTGTAGCGCGCTTGTGCCGGTGTTGACGGCGATGGCGTGTTTCGTGCCGCAATAGCGGGCGAATTCCTCTTCGAAGCGCGCGACTTCCTCGCCGAGCACATAGTGGCCGGAGTCCAGCACGCGGAGCACCGCGGCATCGACATCGTCCTTGATCGACGCGTATTGAGCCTTCAGGTCGAGCAACGGGATCATGCTATCAGCCTTGCCTGTTCGAGTTCGATGACACGGCCGCGCTGGGCGAGCGATTGCGTCGCGGCTTCGAGGATGCGCACCACGCGCAGGCCGGCGTGGCCATCGGCGAGCGGCTGCTTGTTGTTGGCGACGCAATCGACGAATTGCTTCAGTTCGCGGCCGAGGGCTTCCGTCATGTCGAGCTGCGGCGCAAACATGTCGCCGGTGCGGTAACCGACGCGCATCTCGTAGATCTTGTCGCCGTTCTGCTCGGCATTGCCGTTCAGCGTGATGCCCTTATCGTAGACCTTGATCTTTTCGCTGGGCTCGAGGTCGTCATAGACGATCATCTTGTTGCTGCCGCCGATGAGCGTGCGGCGAACCTTCACAGGCGCCAGCCAGTTCACATGAATATGCGCGATCAGCTTGCTTTCGAAAAACAGCGTGAGATAGGCGATATTCTCGGGCTCGCCGGCCACATGGCCCATGCCGGTGGCTGATACCGCGACCGGCTTTTCCGGCAGCACATAGTCCATGATCGAGAGATCGTGGACCGCCAGATCCCAGACGACGCTGACGTCGTGCTGGAAGAGGCCGAGATTGACGCGCACGGAGTCGTAATAATACACGTCGCCGAGACCGGTCTCGATGATCTCGCGCATCTTGCGGACGGCGCCGGTGTGGATGAACGTGTGGTCGACGGCGAGGATCAGACCTCGGCGGGTAGCTTCTTCCACCATGCGCCGCGCTTCTTCCGAGGTCGAAGCCATCGGCTTTTCAACGAACACGTGCTTGCCGGCCATCATCGCCTGCATGGCAAGCTTGTAATGGGCGAACACGGGTGTTGCGATCGCGATCGCGTCGACGCGGGGGTCGCGCAGAACCTCGTCGAAATCATCGGTGATCTGGACCGTCGGATAGCGCATCTGCACGGCGCCCAGCCGATCCTTCTTCAGATCGCAGACCCACAGGAGCTGTGCGCCTGGCGTTTCCGCGAAATTTCGGACCAGATTGGGTCCCCAATAGCCATAACCGACGACGGCGATACCGATCATCGTGCCCTCCCAGATGACAGAATTTCGACTGGAGCGTCCTTGGCGCGGCCAATGACCCGCGCAGGCACGCCTGCTGCAATTGCGTATGCCGGAACATCCTTGGTCACGACCGCGCCGGCTCCGATCTGCGCGCCTTCGCCAATCGTGATGCCGGCGACGATCGTCGCGTTGCTGCCGATCGATGCGTAACGTTTGACAAGTGTCGGAACGACCGCCCAATCGGCATCCGACTGAAGCGAGCCATCGAGATTGACGGCCCGCGGCTGGAGATCGTTGGTGAACATCACGCCGTGGCCGACAAAGACGCCGTCTTCAATCGTGACGCCCTCGCAGACGAAGGAATGGCTGGAGATCTTGCAGTTTTCGCCGATCAAGGCGCCCTTCTGGATCTCGACGAAGGTGCCCACACGTGTGCCCGAGCCGATCGAGCAGCCATAGAGATTTACAAGATCCGGGTGGTGAATAACAACGTTGTCACCCAGTGTCACACTCGACGCAATCATACTTGAGACCCCACGCCCGACATAGCTGATCGATAATTGTCGCCGATCACCTTTGTGTACTCGTGAGATCTAAGGAATAGATTTTTCGCCAGTCAGTAAAGAATAACAAATGTTGTATTGGTGTCGCCTAAAGGCGTACATACTCGCAATATTATCTCTGTCAGAAAGTAATTACTTTATAGAATTGAATATTGGCATCCGTTGAAATTATATGGTGGTGCGGTGTCTTGCAGCATTTGAGCGGGCCGGAATTGCATTACCTAAGTGCATTAATATGTTGGTTCGGGAGTATGTCCATGAGTGTGCGGAACCAGAACGGGATCGATTTTTCCACGCGCCTCTCCGTTGCCTTGAAGTCTGTCGTCACCGCCTACCGGGAAAAGAGAGATCGGTTGCGGGTCAATGCCGGGGCGGAGTATACCGCCAAGCCGACCGTCTTCTTTCTAACGCCGGACCATCAAGCGCCGGCAGGCGGAATCCAGGTCATTTACCGCCACGTCGATATACTCAATAGCGCGGGCATCAATGCATGCGTCCTGCATCAGCGGCGCGGATTTCGGTGCACCTGGTTCGAGAACGAGACTCCCGTCTGTTACATCGACGACACGCGCGTGCTGCGCGGAGACATCCTGGTTCTGCCCGAGATATGCGTCAGTTTGGCCAGTAGCCTGCCATTGGGTATCCGCTATGTGGTCTTCAACCAGAACACTCATCTGACATGGAAGAACGACAATGAGGCAGTGCGGAGAGCCTACCGGGCCTCCGGGGATTTTGTCGGGGCGCTGACTGTGTCGAAGCACAACTGCGACATGCTGCAATACGCGTTTCCCGAAATCGAGGTGTCGCGCATTCATTTGGGGATCGATCCCGAGACCTTTTATCCCGCGAGCTCACAACGGTCTAAGCGCATCGCCTATATGCCGCGGCGCGGGCTGGATGATGCCAAGCAGGTCCTGCGATTGCTTGAGAGGCGTAGCGCGCTCGACGGCTGGGAGATAGTCGCACTGAGCGGTCTGTCACATCAGCAGGTCGCCGAGGAACTGAGCCGCACCCGTGTTTTCCTCGCGTTTACTCGTCAGGAGGGATTTGGTCTGCCCGCAGCCGAAGCTATGGCATGTGGATGCTATGTGATCGGCAACGACGGCTTTGCTGGCAGCGAATTTTTTAAGGACGAGTTTGCCTCATCCGTCGCGACCGGTGATGTTCTGGGTTTTGCGGAGACCGTGGAGCGCATTGTTGAACACGAAACGACCGAACCGGGCTGGTGCGAGCTACGCGGTAGCCGTGCGTCACGTTTCATACATTCGGAATATAGTCTGAAGCGCGAGCGTGACGAGGTCGTCTCGGCGTACACGTCGTTCCTCGGTATTCAACGGGAACGCGCTCTCGCCTGAAGGGTCCGGTTTCATATTGTGTAACGCCGTTTCTAACCAAGCAGCAGAAGCTCGCGTTACCACTCGCCCGTCCGATGCCATTTCCATTGCGCGTAACGCCCTGAGACTCCCCGAGCGACGCGCTCGATGATGCATCGAAGGTCTCTGCGTGTGCCCCGCGCGCCCAGCAGCATCCGCCGCTCGAGACTGCGCCAACCGGGCACGGCTCTAACATCGGCAACCATTGCCGTTGCTATCTCACGCAACTTTTCTGTCTCCGAAGCATCAAGTTTTCCACGGTCGTAACGATTGATAGCAAGCTTTACCGCACTCGCGGCAATGGCAAGCCTGGCCTTGTCGCGGAACGCGTCAGCCTGCGGGATCTGGCCTGCCATTCCGGAAAATAATGTCTCGAATGCGTCCCTTCGCTCCATGACATCACGAAGAGGATCCACCTCCACCGCTGAGAGGCTTTTCGGATGTTCACGATGCCAAGCCTGATCCGCGCCTTTGATGTAGGCGACATCACAGAATGCCGCCATCCGCAACCACATCTCCATATCGTGCGTGTGCGCCAACGGCATCTGCCCGCCAACGATATCGACGACCGCGCGGCGCATCAGGACTTCCGGAGAGGTAATAACGTTCGTGCCGGTCCTGCAGCGGGTTTCGAGCCAATCGCGCCCGGGCCAGACAGTCCATGATGTCGGGTGGTCGCGATGAGCGGGGAGCTGGGAACCTGTAAAATGGATCGGATGCCCGTAGACTAGGCCGACACTTGGAAATCGCTGCATAACCGCTACCGAACGGAGCAACGATCTTGGTGTAAGCAGATCATCGGCGTCAAGACGAACGAGATACTCGCCGCGTGCGGCGGCAAGACCGTCGTTGAAGGTCTTTACGGCGCCGGAGTTTATGTCGTGTGCAATGACGACAACACGCACATCAGCGGCAGCGAGGTTCCTTGCAACCGCCAAGCTGTTGTCGGTTGACCGGTCGTCGACAATAATGACATCGACGACCACGCCTTCTTGTGACAGAGCGCTGTTAACGGCCTCGCGCAGATACCGAGCGTAATTATAGCAAGGGATAACAACGGTAACTGTCGCAAGCCCGGTTGCCGGATGAATGTCGGCTCGTAGTTTGCGCTGGATGGACGCTCCTACCTGTACCTCAGACGCCGGCAAGCTTGCGCGCTGCAAATCCACCGCGCTGGACTTCCTGATGCCAAACTGCATGCGACAACCCCAGTCGTACTATTTCCGAAATCTAAAGCGCAATGCCGCGAAGATATAGACTATCTTTCTGTTAAGCTTGAAGCTTGTGCCGTACGTCCAATGGGCACGGGATTGGCCCAAATAATATAAATTGGCGACGACTGAAGCCGTCTCTTCCCGAGCTCTCTACGAGCCATCATTCTTTGGCGCCTCAACCACCGCGACACTTGGCCGGACAGCCGGCGGTCGGCTACCGAGGCGTTGAGGTTTTGCATTGTCGCGCTCGCGCGCGCTCGGGTTGACCCGGTTGGTGCGGGGTAGAGCCAATCTCGTATCCTCATCACCTTCGTCCGATTTCGCATCGAGAAGCCAGACGCCAGCGCCACTTAGGAAGAAAAGCCAAGCATAGACGGCTACCCAAAAGTGGACGGTGGAGCCGACAAATACGAAAGTGGCCATGCAGATAAGGTAAGCGGTTCGGTAGGCCTGGAGATCCCGATCCATGTCCTTCCGTCGTGCGATCTGGATCCACAGGAATAGCCAGGACACGATCAGAAGTCCGAATGCTGGCAGACCATAGCGCATGGCCGTAAGAAGCCAGAAATTGTCGACGCTATCGCTGACCATCCATTTTGGCCGTGCCCAATCGCCAAGCCCAATTCCAAAAATCGGATGATCTCCGACGGACGCGGACCCGTAGTTCCAGATCCAGATTCGGTACCATCCCGTCTGCTGGTCGAAGGTGAAGTGCGATATGTAGAATTGGATCGGCGTTTGGTTGGATCCGAATTCGATGATGAGATAACCGATCAGTGCGATTACCCAGAGCAGCTTCCAGCGCCACTTGAAATCGCCAAGCGCTGCGTTCCAAGCAAGCAGCGCGAGCTGGAAGAAGATTCCTGCGATTGGCGCAGAAGACATCGACATGACGGTCGTTCCACCGACGAGGCAGACTGCAAGGTAGCGGGTCGATGGTTTCTTGCTGGCGACGAGACCGGCTAGCGCTAGCAAACTGCCACAAAATACGCCGAAAAGAATGGAGTGGCCGAAAGGTCCCTGCACCCGCCAGAGACCCAAACGTGGCGTCATCATCGTTACATCGACGGTCGGAAAGATCATCCTGAAGGTGGCAAGCAGGGGTTTCTGGCCCGTCGTCCACTCGTACAGCGCAAACGGCATGAGGCATGCGAGCAACTTGATTGCAAATATGATCATGTTGCGGAAATCGTTGGCGTTGCGAATGTAGCAACGCGCCAGCAGATACGCGCCCATTCCGTCGATAAACATCATCCCGCCGGATTGCATGGCGACGCCGACGCCGTGAATGACGGCGAAGGATAAGGCGATCCATAGGCTGTAAAGAAAGAGGCCGACATCAGCCGCCCTGACGGAACCGGCTTTTCCTTGCGCGAATATCGCGATGCAAGGCAAAAGCGCGCCCAGCAACACGATGCGGTACGCAAAAAGGTTGAGTGGTCCCAGGGGTATGATCCAAGGGATAAGCAGTCCGATCATGAACAGTTTGACTGGTAGCGGAAGCGGGCGCGTTGCGGAAAGGTTGCGTTGTTCACGCGCTCTGCCGCGCCGCCGTTCCACCGGGACATCATTCAAATCCAGGACGCTGTGCGTGCTCGCCTGAGCAACATGCGTGTACCGGCTTTGGGCTAACTTATACTCACTCATCGTTCGGTCCGGATAGCGCCTGCATAACCATCGTTGCCCGACATCAATCGACAGGTTGTCCAAGCATCGACTATCGAGGTGACCTACAATAGCCAAAACCGGAGCACGCTGCGATTAAGCCTTACGATATACTGCTACATCGTCCGAAAAGACGAAGAGTTGCGCGCTTATCTGCCCGAAGTATATCGGATAGTCTTAGGGTCGCATGCTGCGCATACCATTGGATCCGATCTCATCATAAAGTTTCATGGCTGTGCTTCTCCAGCGCTTTCGCCATCCTGATCTTGTTAGAGGAAGACGACATGAAACACACAAAGGGCGGACAGCGGGCGTCGACGATGCTACCCAGATGGGCGATGGCAAAAGCGATAGTGGCAGCCTCTATCCTGCCGAGTATCCTGTCGGCTGCCGAGGCCGTTCCAACGCCGATTGATCTCAGTGGATTTCCAGGGCCTCACAATACAGGCGTACCGAAGGGAACGACCCTGACCACCTATGATGGGCCTTGCACCATTACAGAGCCGAACACAGTCATCGACGCGCGTATCATCAATTGCCCCTTGGTCGTGACGGCAGCCGGTGTGCGTATAACCAGAAGCCAGGGTATAAGCGTTGACGTTGATAACCCCGACGCCTCTCTCACGATCGAGGACAGCCTCTTTGACAGTGGTCGGTGGTTGGGACCGACAATCGGCTTTTCCAATATCACGGTCCGGCGATCCGAAGTGAGAGGCGGACAAACCAGCGTTCTTTGTTCGCCCAACTGCCTGGTGGAAGATTCCTGGCTGCACGGGCAATATCTCCACCCCGGCAAACCACAGCATCTCGGCGGCTACATGTCCAATGGCGGGCACGACGTTATCGTCCGGCGCAATACTATCGTATGCGACGTCCAGGATATTGGCGAAGGTGGCTGCTCCGGCAATGCGCAGATATATGGAGATTTTGGGCCACTCGCGCGCTTCACGTTCGAACGGAACTATTTTCCGGCAACGCCTGGCGGCTTCTGCACGTCCTTCGGTCTCAATCCGCAAAAGCCGTTCGGTTCGAAACCCACCTCCATCGTCGTGACCGGCAATGTCTGGCAGCGTGGAGACAATGGAACATGCGGAGCCTTCGGCCCCACGACATCGTTCGACAAAGCCGGAGAAGGCAATCTCTGGCGTGACAATGTCTGGGATGACGGCGCGGCGCTGGGGCCGGGCTAGTATCTCTCTACTGCGGGTCAGCCGAGAGATAGTTTTCGGTGACCAAGACGGCGGCCTCCCGCCCGCGCCGATCCGCCGCCCTCAAGGCTCCCGGATCGCCGTGTCCAATCCCTTCAGCAGCGGATAGAGGAAATACGAGATCACCGTCCGCTGTCCGACCATGATCTCGGCCGAGACCGCCATGCCGGGAAGAAGCCGCACGGGATCCTTGTCGGTGCCCAGGCTCTTGTCGGCAAGCAGAACGCGGGCCTTGAAGAAGGGCTGGTTGGATTGGGTGGCGGCGGCGTCCTGTTGTGTCGGAGTGAAGGTGTCGCGGCTGATCGTTCGGACGGTGCCTGATGCCGTGCCGTACTTCTGGAACGGATAGGCGTCGAACTTGATGCGTGCCTTCGTGTCAGTCTCGATGCGGCCGATGTCGCGCGAATTGACGGAGACCTCGGCTTCGAGCGGCACGTTCAGGGGAACCAGCGTCACGATCGGCTCGGCTTCCTTGACTACGGAGCCGACGGAGCGCTGCGCAAGATCGAGAACCACGGCGTCGGCGGGCGCGGTCAGGACCACCATGTTGCGGCGCAGTTCCATCTTCTTCAGCTCTTCGCCGGCTGTGTCGCGCTGGCTTCTCAAATCGACGAGTTGCTCCATCGACGCGCGGCGGAAGTCCTCGATAAAGGCTTGGCGATCGGCCTCAAGCTTTGCATAGGCATGCTCGGCTTCATCGGCGCGACCCTTTACCATCGAAAGGCTTGCCTCGACATCGAGCCGGGCGTCGCGGGAGGCGAGCAGCGTGATCAGCGATCCGCTTTCGCGGTCATAGAGACGCTCGCGGGTGGCCTCGATCCGCGACAGGTTCTCGCGGCGGTCGACCAGAACGGCCTGTTGCGCCTTGCTGGCGGCAATCGTCGAGGCCTGGCCTGCGAGTTGCTGTTGGAAGTTCTGGAGCTGCGCCATATAGAATGCGCGGCGCTGCCCGAAGAGCTGTGCTTGCAAGATTTCATTTTGCGTGGCGCCGGCGATCGACGAGTAATCGACGCCTGACAGTTCGGCTTCGATGCGCTTCACCTGTGCGTCGAGTGCGGCGAACTTCGCGGTCAATTGATCCACGTCCGCCTGGCTGAAGGTCGCGTCGAGCGTTGCGAGCGTCTGGCCGGTATGCACGAGATCTCCGGCCTTCACGTTGATCGTTCTGACGATCGAGGTTTCAAGCGGTTGGACGACGATCGTCGGCTGTGTTGTCACGAGCTTTCCCGGCGCGATCACCACTTCGTCGATCGACGACACCGAAGCCCATACGATCGCCGAGACGATCAGCGCCGTGACGCAGTAGAGCGTCATGCGTGCGACACGCGGCGGGGCTCGCTCCTCGAGTTCGACGGCATCCGACTGGAACTCGGAGATGACCGGAGAGAAGGCGCCGCGCGAGGCCAGCTGATTGTCGTGCGGTCCGACGGGAACGGGAAGGTTTGGCTTTCCAGCGTGCGCGTTCATGCTACCTGCCTCATCTGCTGCGACCAAAGGTGGCGATAGGTCATGCAGCGCGTGACCAGCTGATCGTGGCGGCCGATATCGGCGATCTTGCCGCGTTCCACCACGAGAATGGCGTCGGCGTCGACAAGCGTGGAAAGCCGGTGCGAGACGATGATCACGGTCCGGCCAGCTGCGATCTGGCTCAAGTTCTGCCGGATGATCGCCTCGCTATCAGGGTCGAGGGCGCTGGTCGCCTCATCGAAAATCAGCAGCTTGGGATCGGTGATCAGCGCACGGGCGATGGCCAGCCTTTGCTTTTGACCGCCGGAAAGGTTGGATGCGTTCTCCTCGAGTATGGTCTCGAAGCCGCGCGGCAGGCGCTCGATGAATTCCTCGGCGCCGGCAATGCGCGCGACTTCGACGATCTCCTCGATGCTGGCATCCGGCTTTGCGGCCGCGATGTTTTCGCGAACGGTGCCCTTGAACAGGAAGTTGTCCTGCAGCACGACGCCGATGCTGGTTCTCAGATGCACGAGGTCGATCTCGCGGCTGTCATAGCCATCGACGCGCACCAGGCCTTGCTGGCTTTGATACAGCCCCTGGATCAGCCGGGTGATTGTCGTCTTGCCGGAACCGCTCTTGCCGACGACGCCGAAGACGGACCCCTCTGGAATGCTGAAAGTGACGTCGTCGAGCGCCGGCGCGCCGTCGGGCGCATAGCGGAAGGTGACCTTGTCGAAGTCGATGCGACCGCGCAGCTGTGGGCGAATGCCACGGCCGCGGCCGAACTGTTCCGGACGCTGGTTCATGATCTCGCCGAGCATGCGAACGGAGAGCGCGACTTCCTGGTACTCGTGCACCATGGTGACGATCTGCACCAGCGGCCCGGAGACGCGGCCCGCCAGCATGTTGAAGGCGACGAGCGCACCGACCGTCATCGAGCCGTTGAAGACGTCGAGCGCACCGAGCCCGATGATTGCCACGCCCATCAGCTTCTCCAGAAGACCGGTCAGCGACTGGGCAACGGTCGAGATCTTGTCGACGCGGAAGCGCACCGAGATCGCCTGGGCGGAATGGTCATCCCAAACCTTGCGCTGGCGCGGTTCGAGCGCGAGCGATTTGACGGTACGCATGCCGTGCACGGTTTCGACCAGGAGCGCCTGCCGGTCCCCCTCGGCCTTGTAGAGCGCCTGCAGCCGCCGCTGAAACGGGCCGACCAGCAGCATCACCACGAGACCGACGAGAGCGGCGAAGCCGAGCACGACGAAGGTGAGCTTGACGCTATAGAGAAGCAGGATCGGGATGAAGACCAACAACGACAGCCCGTCGAGAAGCGCCAGGAACAGACGACCGGTCAAAAACTCGCGTATCCGCCCCGTCTGCTGCATGTGCTTGACGATGACGCCAGCGGAGGCTTGTTCGAAGAGCGCGATCGGAAGATTGAGCAAATGCCCGAACGTGCGGGTGGCGATGCGGATGTCGATCCGGTTCGTCGCGTAAAGCAGCAGATAGCGTCTAAGGAAGCTGAAGGTCGCGTCGAAGATCAGGGCGACGGCGATGCCGATCGTCAGCACGGTCAGCGTGGCGTAGCTTTGGTGGACCAGCACCTTGTCGATGACCAGCTGAAAGAACATCGGCGTCGTCAGTCCGAGGCCGTAAAGCACGAAGGCGGCCAGCGCGACATCGCGGAAGAAACTGCGCTGCTTGATCACCTCTGGAATGAACCAGCGGAAGCCAAACGGCTGGTCGTCATCGCTCATCCGATGACTGCGTTTCATCAGCACGACGGAGCCGCGCCAAGACTTGGTAAACTGCTCTTCGTTGAGCAGTATGAATTCCGGCCGGGTCGCCAGAGGATCGAGCACGCGAACCTGCTTCTCCTCGCCATCGACCGCGCCGGCGACCACCACCCAGTTTCCGTTCTCAAGTGCGGCAAGAATGGGGTAGGCGTTGCCGAGCTCAAACAGCGATGGCCAGGTGAGCGTCAGGTGCTTTGCCTTAAGCCCGGAGTCTTTTGCCATGCGCAGAAGCTGGCGCACGGCCACAGGTTCCTCGCCCACGGCATAATCGTGCTGAAGGCGCTCAGGCGAGAGATCGACGCCGTGGTGACGCGCGACGAGAGCGAGACAGTGGAGATTGGTGTGCAAAAACATACGCGTGGCCCACCCGGAATAGCGATAGCGTTTAGTTGAAATTCGGCGAAGCGTTCTGCGACTGAGCCGCATCCGCCGCTGGAGCCTGCATGTCGCTGATGCGGCGAACGGCGCCTGCCTCGACGAGACCGCCGAGCGCCTTCTGCATCAGATCCACCGCATTTGCGAATGCCTCGACCGGCATGATGATGCGCTGACGGAATTCAGGCTTCGGATTGTTGCTGGCATCGCGTTCGGTCGCCGAAAGCGACATCAGATCGATCCTGACGATCGATCCGGTTACCGTGATTTCGCCGATGCCGTCGGAATAAAGTTCGCTGCTCATTGTATGCCCTCTGGTTTGGTTGTTTCAAAAAGTGTCACGCATGGCCGTGCTGCCATGCTGGAAAGGGATCGTGCATGCCCTGTGCCAGATGCGGTTCAAAGCTCGTCTCTTTGCCGACAAGGCAATCGTCGAGCGCCGCGCAAACGGCATTCCGGTCAAGCCCCGCGCCGATGAAGACGAGCTCCTGGCGGCGGTCGCCCCAGGTCTCGTTCCAGTGCTTGTCCAGCAGTTGCCGGAATTGCGGGTAGCGCGGCCATTGCGCCTTCGGCACCGTCGCCCACCAATAGCCCTTCGCGGTGATCTGGCGCTGAACGCCGGCGATCGACAGCTGGCCGATTTCCGAGGGGCGCGTCGCGAGCCAGAAATGGCCCTTCGCGCGGATCAGGCCCGGCCATTCCATTGCAAGGAAACGCTCCAGCTTCACCGGATCGAATGGCCGGCGCGCGCGGTATACAAAGCTCGATATGCCATATTCCTCCGTCTCCGGAACATGGTCGCCCCAGCCATAGAGCTCCTTGTGCCACAGAGGATGGCGCGCAGATTTCGCTTCGCTGAAGAGGCGCGTATCGAGGATCGAGCCAAGCTGCAGGTCGCCGAAATCCGTCTCGACAACGCGGGCGTCCGGGTTCAGCGATGCCACGATCTGCCGGATCATGACGCGCGTCGCCGCATCGACCTCCGAGATTTTGTTGATCACGATCACGTCTGCGAATTCGATCTGGTCGACCAGAAGGTCGATCAGCGAGCGGTTGTCTTCGTCGTCGCGCACTTCGCCGCGATCGCTGAGAAAATCGGTGCTCGAGAAATCCGCCAGGAGATTGGCCGCATCGACGACCGACACCATCGTGTCCAGCCGGGCGATATCGCAGAGTGCCGCGCCGTTTTCGTCGCGAAACGAGAAAGTGGCGGCGATCGGCAACGGCTCGGCGATGCCGGTGCCTTCGATCAGCAGGTAATCGAAGCGTCCCTCGGCGGCGAGCCGCCGGACTTCCGTCAACAGGTCGTCGCGCAGCGTGCAACAGATGCAGCCGTTGCTGAGCTCCACCAGCGTCTCGTTTGTGCGCGAGAGGTTGGCGTCGCCGCCGCGAACGAGATCGGCGTCGATGTTGACCTCGCTCATGTCGTTGACGATGACGGCGACACGACGCCCCTCGCGATTGCGCAGGACATGGTTGAGCAAGGTGGTCTTGCCGGCGCCCAGGAAGCCCGCCAAAACCGTCACCGGAAGCCTGTTGTCGCTCGCGCCCCGTTCCATGCTCATCCCTAAGCCGCGAGCTGCGGCCGGAAGGCCACGTCGACATAGTAGTTGGTGCTGTTGTAGGTGCTGGTCGGGAACAGCCCGGCCGCGCCGTAGGCATAGACGCCGTTGCCGCCGCTGAGCGCGGATGACATCGCCTGCAGATTGCCATTGGATACGCTGTTGTTGAAATAGCTGCCCGTTGCCGAATAGTTCCCATTGGTGCTGTAGGAGACGACGTAGGTTGTGTTCGCGGAGATGGCTACCTGATTGTTCAGCGTGACGGACTGCCAGCCGCTCGCGGTTTCGTTCGTGAAAGTTGCGCTGGCGAGCAGATCGCCGGTTGCTGTCCAAAGATAGCCCGTGTGCGTGCCGGTGTTCGTTGCGCCCTTGTAGAAGCTGATGCCGGTGATCCAGCCGGCGGCGTCGGCCTGGAACTTCATCCCCAGATTGACGCGCGAATTGTCGTTGACCGAAACAACCGTTGGCGTCGCGCTCGCGGCGAAGACGCTTTGCGTGGGCGTCGTTGACTGCGGATTGACAGTCAGCGACACCTGCGCCGAGGCGGTTCCACCTGCGCCGTCGGAGATCGCATAAGAGAAGCTGGCGGTGCCGGAGTATCCCGTCGTCGGCGTAAACGTGATGGCCTTTGTCTGACTGTTAAACACGACGGTTCCGTTCACGGCACTGCTTACGCCCGTGACCGACAGCGTGTTGCCATCGGCATCCGTATCATTGGCAAGCAGCGTCGACGCCTGGATTGTCAGCGCGGCACCCGCTGTCGTCTGGAAGCCTGTGTCATTGACCGCGACCGGCGGCCGGTTCGCTACGGTTTGCGCGCTGCCGCTCTGGTAGACCACGTCGACCCAGTAGTTGGTCGCGTTGTAGCTCGCCGTCGGGAAAAGGCTTGTCGATCCATAGGCATAAACGCCGTTGGTGCTGCCCGGTGCCGTCAGGCCGCCATTCGAGTAGTCGGCGGTGAAATAGTTCGGCGTGGCTGCATAGTGGCCGTTGGAGTGGTAGCTGGCGACGTAGGTCGTGCCTGCAGTGATGGTGACCGGTGCATTGAGCGTGACCGTCTGCCAGCCGCTTGCCGTCTCGTTGCTGAAGACCGCGGAGGCGAGCAAGGTGCCCGTGCTGCTCCAAAGCGAGCCAACATGGGTGCCGATATCCTGGGCGCTCTTGTAATAGCGAAGAGCGGTGATCTGTCCGCCGGCGGACGCGACGAACCTGACCCCGAGCTCGACAGGGCTGGTATCACTGTCGGCGGCTATGCTCGGCGTCTGCGACGAGGAAAACAGGCTCGTGGTTGTCGGCGGAGTGGTTGGTTGACTGACCGTCAGATTGACCTGCGCCGACGCAGTTCCGCCGCGTCCATCCGAAATCGTGTAAGTGAAACTCGCGGCGCCGACATAGCCGCTGGCAGCCGTAAAGATGACGGAGTTCGTCTGGCTGTTGAACGTGACGGTGCCATTCGTCGCCCCGCTCACGCCTGTTATCGAAAGCGCATCCCCATCCGCGTCCGTGTCGTTTGCAAGAAGCGTGGCCGCCGCGATTGACAGGGCGGTGTTCGAATAGGCCTGGAGCCCATTGTCGTTCGCCGCTACCGGTGCCGTATTGCTGACCGTCGACTGGTTGAAGACGACATCGACCCAGTAGTTCGATGCCTGATAGGTGCCGGTCGGGAAAAGCGAGTTAGCTCCGTAGCCATAGAGGCCATTGCCGCCGCTTGCGGCGCTCGAAAGCCCGGTCAGCACGCCGTTGGTATGGTTGGTTGTGAAATAATTCGCCGTTGCAACGTAGGAGCCGGTCGTATGATAAGACGCGATGTAGGTGACGCCGGCCGTGATCTGGATCGGGCTGTTGAACTTCGCGGTCTGCCAGCCGCTCGCCGATTCGTTGGCGAAGGTCACGGTCCCGACGAGCTGCCCGCTTGCTGTCCAGATGGAGCCGGTATGAGCGCCGGTATCGCCGGCGGCCTTGTAGAAGCTGATGCCGCTGATCGTGCCGTTGGCGGATGAAACGAATTTCATCCCGAGTTCCAGGGGCGTGCCGTCATTGAAGCCGGAGCCCGTAGGGCCTTCGCCGGCGTTGAACAATCCGACGCCAGCCGGCGCGGCTTGGACGGTGAGGCTGACATTGCCTTGGCTGGTGCCGTTTCGCCCGTCCGAGAGCGTGTAGGTAAAGGTCGCCGGGCCGCTGTAGTTCGCGGTCGGCGTAAAGACGATTGTTCCGGTCTGGGTGTTCAAGGACACCGTGCCATTTACGGCATTGCCAACACCGGTTATCGTCAAAGCGTCGCCATTTGCATCAGTATCGTTGGCGATCAGCGCCGCGGTTGATATCGCCAAGGAGCCGTTACGGCCGACCGTGAAGCCGCTGTCGTCGTGGGCGACCGGCGCTGTGTTGGCGCCGGCGTCGAACACGACATCGACCCAATAGTTTGTGCCGCCGGGGCTTAGGTTCGGGAACAGCGAGTTGGACCCATAGGCATACACGCCACCGCCATCGACGGTCTTCAGCGCACCGTTGCTATAGCCCGAGCCGAAATAATCTTCGCTGACCGAGTAGTATCCGTTGCTGTGGTAGGAAGCGGTGTAGGTCGTCCCGGCGGTGATCTGCACGGGGCTTGAGAACATGACCGTCTGCCAGCCCGAAAGCGATTCACCGGTCGAGATGCCGGTTGCGAGCAGCGTGCCGTTGGCGCTCCAGAGGCTGACGACGTGCTGGCCGATGTTATAAAAGCCCTTGTAGAAGCGAATACCCTGGACGGCGCCGTTGGTGGTCGACTGGAAGCGAACGCCGAGTTCAACACCGTCGCGGTCAATCGCGGTTTCCAGCGCGGGTTTCGCTCCGAGTGTCCACAGGCCCTGCGTTTGAGGCAACGTTACCGTTACCTGCTTACCAGCCGATGGCGTCTCCAGATTGACGCTGTCGTCGACGGCACGAGACATGATGGTGTAGGTGCCGCTTGCCTGAACAACCCAGCTATAGCTCCAGCTTTCACGCCCTGTTGCCTTGAACCAATGCTGCCCGCCATCGGTGGAAACTTCGACGCCCGCAACGACGCCGCCACCGAAGTCCTGCGCTGTTCCGGTAACGGTGACATGCTGACCTTCGAGGAAGCTGGCGCCCAGTGTCGGCGAGGTGATCGTGGACGTCGGCTTGGTGTGATCGGTCGATTGCGTGGCGAGCACCAGGCTGGCGTCCAGTGTCGTCGGTTGAATGCCCATGTCGGCGAACATGTTGACCATGGCCTGCTGGACATTCGGATCAGTCGGTGTGGCCGGTCCCTCGTGGTCGGCGTTTAGGCCCCACGACCAGAATACGGTGCCGGCGCCGAAAACCAGCGCACCGCTTTCCGCGCGATACATGGTTAGGCTGTGTGTTGCGATCGCGCTGCCGATCGTCGTGCCGTAGTCTCGAAGATAGGTGTCCACGGACACGCTGGAAAGCGACAGGTTGATCAAGCCGGCTGGCCGGAAGCCGTTCTCCACATCAGAGTCCCACTCATAGCCGAGCAGGTTCTGTACCAGGCTGAAGCTTTCACCTGGCTGCAGGCTGGCCACATCCGTGTTACGCCAGAAGCGCAGTTTCGAATAATCGTAGGGGATTTTGATCGTGTCCTGACGATAGCTGTCCACGGTGAACATCGTGCCCGTCAGCGAGTTTTCCGGTTCCTGGCCCGGATCGGCATACCGCGGATCGCGCCAGGTTCCCGTGCCGATGTTGCTCGGATCGCTGCTGGTCCCCCAGGTCTCCTTGTAACAGACCATCGTGCGATAAGGCGTGCCGTTGCCGTCGATGCTGGTTTCCCAGCGGATCTTCCAATAGACCTCGTTGCCGCTCCAGAATGCCAGGTTGACGCCATTGTCGCGCGCCGCTTCCACGTTGGTGCGCTGCTCGGCCGACCAGTATTCATCATGGCCGACGGACAGGAAAGCCTGATGGTTCAAAAGCAGGCTGCCGCTTCGCGATGAATCCACGCCGGAGATGTAGGAGACATCGTAGCCGTTCTGCTCCAGCCACGAGATGGCCGAGGCTTCTACCCCGAAGATGTAATCATGCGTGCCGCCCGCCGGGCTGACATTGGTGATGATCGGGCGGTTGTAGCTCACCGCGGATGCGCGGCCGATGGCGGTCAAGCCGCAGCTGCAGTTTGGTGGCAGATAGCCGATCATGTTGGCCGGATCGACCGGCACTTCGCCATAATACAAGCTGGCGCCGCCCCAGGCATTGTAGGCCTGCCAGGTCGTATCCGACGTCTGGAAGACGATGTTGCTGGCCGCGGCGTCGTCGCGCACGATAAACGGAATGATACCCGCGTCATCGACGCCATCTTCGCGAACGAGCTTGGCGAAGTAGACGCCCGATACCGCATCCGCGGGAATTGCCCAGCTTGCCGATACCGACCAGTTGCCGCAGTCGATCAGCCCGAGCGACATATCGACGATCGGGTGCGGTTGGATCTGTGCCGTCGTTAGCGACTTGTCGATCGAGGCAACCTTGCGGGCGCCATCGCCGCCATAATAGCCCATTCGATAGATATCGATGCGATAGTGCGTCGAATCCGTCGCGATCTTGAAGTCCACGGTCTGCCCGATGTTGCGGCTGATATCCGTTGCGAAGCCCTGGATTGTGCCGTCGCCGTCTCCCTGGAGCTCCCATTCGCTGCGTGGCGTGCCCTGCAGTTTGTTTTCGTCAGCGATTTTGTTCCTCGCAGCCGCAGCCGCAGCCGGAGCCGCAGCCGTGGCTGCTGGCGCCACCAGCGCGGTCGGCTCGCTGATGCTCTGTATCGAGGCCAATACCGTCGGTGCCACTGCCGTCGAGGTGACACGCAGGACCGTTGAAACGGCTGGTGTAACAGCGTCGACGGGCGTGGTTGTATCTACGGACGATGCGTTGGCGCTGCTGTCTGGAAGAACGACGCTCGCGCTTTCCGTAACGAGACGAGCCGGGACAGGCGCGGCGTCAACCGGCAATACCGTCCGGGGCTCCGGCGTCGACGCTGTCGTAGTGGAGGTATCGGTAAGAGCCGCGGTTTCCGAGACCGTGGTCGAGGTATCGCTTCCGGCGGACCCGAATACAGCGGCAGTGCCTGCGGACGCTTGGAACGCCGCTGCCGCAGTGTTCGGCTGTCCGCTGTTGGTATCGGAAGCGGCGGGCGCAACGCCAGTGCTCCAGTTCTTGCCTGCTGCATAAACTGTCGTGACCCCACCGAACGCACTGAGATAACTGTTATTGCGACCGCGTATCTTGATCATGTGTCACCTATCCCCGTGCGAGTGGCCATGTATCCCCAAATGAGTGGCCATCGTGCCATCTTTCGCGCGGGAGGGAACGACGGCAATCAGTGGTACGCACAAAAGCGGCGTGTACTTCGTTTTGATTACTTAGCGGTCCGGGGTTTATCTGTATTCTATTTGAATATATGCGCAGATGTGTTCGAGTTGCTTTGAGTGGATCCTGCAAAGTGCGGCTAGCGGCTTCCTCGGGAAACGGCATCGGACAATTCGCCCAACCCTTTGAAGTTGCGGCGGGAACTGAATCCTCGGTTGCGGTGTTTCTGCGACATGGACCAAGCGATCAAACAACCGGAAATCACCGTCGCAGCCTTGGCGTCGTCTCGACTGGTTTACACCACGGATATCGAACACGGCATCACGCGCAAGGCGGAGAAAAATGGTTTCCTCTATTACGCTCCCGATGGGCGCAGGATCACGGATAGTGCGGAAATTTCGCGGCTGAACGCGCTGGCGATCCCGCCCGCATATATCGACGTTCGCATATCGCCCAATCCGCTCTCGCATCTGCAGGCGATCGGTATCGACGCGCGCGGACGCCGGCAGTATCGTTATCATCCGGAATGGCATTCGGAGCGCGCACGCGCCAAGTTCGACCAGCTACTCGAGTTCGGCGAACGCCTGCCTGATATTCGAGAACGTGTTGACGCCGATCTGCGGGCTCGTGCGCCGACGATGGACAAGGCACTGGCCACTATCGTCTGGATGCTCGACAATCTCTATATCCGCATCGGAAATGCCGCATACGCGGAGGATAACGGCTCGTTCGGCCTGACGACCTTGCGCCGCCGGCACGTCAAGATCGACGGCTCCAAGGTGAAATTCCGCTTCAAGGGAAAATCCGGCAAGGAATGGAACTTAGTGCACACGGATCGACGCATCGCGCGCGTGGTTCGCGGCCTGCAGGAATTACCGGGGCAGCAGTTGTTCCAGTATGTCTGCGAGGACGGGACCCGCCGGCAGATATCGTCGCAGGATGTCAACGAATATATCCGGGAGGTATCCGGCGCCGAGTTCAGCTCCCGCCAGTTTCGCACATGGGGTGCGACCTGTGCGGCGGTCACTGCCCTTACGCCTTTGAGCGTTGCCGCCACCGAGGCCGCGATCGCGCGACAGATGAATGAGGTGATCGACGCGGTTGCGGCCATGCTCGTCAATACGCGCGCTGTCTGTCGATCGTCCTATATCCATCCCGCTGTGTTCGATGAATTCAAGGCTGGCAGATTGGGCCAGTTGCTGCGCACAAGGCCAACGCGAAGCAAGCGCTTGCTGAAGTGGATGGATGCGGAAGAGGCCCGTGTGCTGGGTTGGCTGAAGTCGGTGTCGTGAAAGGTTGCGTCTTCGGGTCGATGGGCAGTGCGACAATGCTGCTCGTCACTCGCGACTGACGCTCCAGAAGACCGACCACGGCGACAGGCTTCCGCCAGATGACGAACCCAAGTGGAGGAGCGCATCGGCCTCATCCGTGGCCCGGTTCATCGCAATCGTCTCGTTTCCAAGGTTCGCGCGCAAGCGCAACCGCCCGTCGCTCGCCAACGGCCAATCGACGGCGACCGCCGTGGAACCCGATCCGGCGGCGATTTCACCGCGCCGCATCCCACCCAGAAGCGGAACGATCTTCTGGTGGCGGATTGCGAGGAGCGAGGCGTAGAAGTCGTGCATGTCGGCGCAGTCGGGCTCGGTGAGATTGGACCAATCGAGCTTGGCCATCTCGAATGTCGATGGCGCGGTCGGGTCCAGCAGGTCATCCGTGTCAAAGCCCGGCAGACGCGAGAGCTCCTCGCGGCGCCCGTTCCGCACCATCTCGTTCAGCTCTTCATTGAGATCACAGAAATAGGGGAACGCATCCCGCGCACCCCATTCCTCGCCCATGAACAACATCGGTATCTGCGGCGCGAGCAAATAGACGGCGGCCATCGCTTTCATGACGTGAATGGGTTGTTCGGCGATGATCCGGTCACCCATCGCCCGGTTGCCGATCTGGTCATGGTTCTGGATGAAGGAGACGAAGGCCGTTGGTGGCAGTTCGCTCGTGCTCTTGCCTCTGCCTTCGCCGCGATAGGGCATGTGCTGGCCCTGAAATACAAAGCCTTCCGCGAGCGACCGGGCGAGCGCTTCGCTATCCTCAGCGTAGTCGGCGTAGTAGCCGAAGCGCTCGCCGGTGGCGGCGACATGTAGCGTGTGGTGGATGTCGTCGTTCCATTGGGCGGTGAACAGGCCTGTTTCGCCATTACTCGTGCGCTTCAGGAGATCGCTGTCGTTTTCCTCGTTCTCGACTATCAGGTGGACATGGCGATCGCCGGCGGCTGCGCGCACGCGTCGCGCCAGTTCCAGCAGCAGATGTTCCTCGCTGCCGTCATTGATGGCATGAACGGCATCCAGCCGCAGGCCGTCTATTTTGAAGGTTGTGATCCAGTAGATGGCATTCCGGATGACGAATTCGCGCATCGGCCGCGACATCGCGCCATCGTAATCGATGCCCTTTCCCCAGGGTGTCTTATGCCGGTCGGTGAAGACAGGCGCATAGAGGGGCAGGTAATTTCCGTCGGGGCCGAAGTGATTGTAGACGACGTCAAGGAAGACCGAGATCCCGCGCTCATGTGCCGCGTCAACCAGCGCCATCAGGTGCTCGGGCCTGCCGTAGCTGCTGTCGGGCGCATAGGGCAGCACGCCGTCATAGCCCCAGCCGTAACGTCCCGGAAAATCGGCAACCGGCATGATCTGGATCGCCGTCACGCCCAGCCGCGCGAGGTGATCGAGCCGCCCGATCGCCGCGAGAAAGGTGCCCTCCTCAGTGAAGGTGCCGATATGCAATTCGTAGAGTACGGTCTCTTCCCATGGACGCCCGCGCCAGGCTTCTTCCTTCCAATCATAGGTCGCGAGGTCCTCGACCTCGCTGAACCCATGCACGTCGTGCGGCTGAAAGCGCGAGGCCGGATCGGGCACCTGTAATCCATCAGGCAGAACAAACCCGTAAAGCGCGCCGGCACCGATACCTGCGACCTCCAGTTCGTGCCACCCGTCCGCGAGCTGACGCATGAGTTGGGGCTCATGGTCTTCCAGCTTCAGGCGGATGTTGTCGAGAAGAGGCGCCCAAAGGCGGAAGGTGACACCCCTGTCGGAAATGACGGGTCCGAATTTCAAGTCAGTCACGTGAAGCCTTTCGACAAATATGATTGGCTGCACTCAACGCAGCCGGGGCCGAAAAGTTCGCGGCGGCTGGAAGGCAGTTTGTCGCGGGTCCCTCATCCGTGGCCTTTGGCTGATTATCTGCCCTGCAAAAGCGCGACCGGTTGCACTCCCAGCAGCTGCGCGACGCGAACAGATGTCGCAGCGTCGATCGACCGTTCCGTCAGAAGATCACGTTTCGGGCCCTGTAATTCGACCGGCAAGATGACGGTGGTGTCGCCCCAGAATTCGGGTCCGGAAAAGAGCTTTCCGGGCTCCAGTTGCCCCAGCATCATGCGTGGTGTCACCGTGATCGTGAACACATCGCCCAGCCGCCGACCGAATGCGACGACATGGTCGCGCCGGATTCCTGTCACCGACAGCGGCATATAATCTCCTTCGGCAAACAGGGCAGGCAGGCGTTTGCGCAGATTGAGGCCGATCCGGATGATGCGCTGTTTGAGGGCTGGAACGGTGAGCTCCGAAATCGGGTCCCGCGTTGCCAGCAGGCGGGCGAGTTCCTTGATGTCGATCGGGCGCCGGTTGTCGGGGTCGACGAGGCTGAAGTCGCAAGCTTCCGACCCCTGATAGATATCGGGTACGCCGGGGGCCGTGAGCTTGATCAGCGTTTGCGAAAGGCTGTTCAGGTACCCTGCGGCCATCACCGGCCGGAGCGTTTCGGCGAAGTCCTCGTGGAAGGTCAGGCTGGCGGAGGCGGTGAGCGCCGACGCGTAGCTTTTGACCGCTGCCTCGTATTGTTCGTGCGGCGCATTCCAGTCCGTCACAAGCTTTGCCTCGCGCACTGCCTTCTCGGCATAGGCGACGAAACGATCTGTCAGTGCTCCGGCAGCGCCATCGCGAAACTCCTCCGGCCATATGCCGGCCAATGCCTGGTAGAGCATCCATTCGACATTGGCGTCGGGCGTCAGGCCCGCCGGCAGCTCGGTCAGGCGGCTGCGGTTCATGTCCCGCCAGCGCTGCACCCCGAGCCGCCATCCGTCAGGTTCCTCGCTCAGCGCGTAGAGCCGCGCACGCGCGTCTTCGCCGCGCTTGGTGTCGTGGGTGGAAGTGGCCGTGAGACCGTGCGGCTGCAGCTTTGCTCTTTGCTGCATCAGAGCGTGAAATGCATCGACACCGCCCGCCGGCCTGTCTGGCTCGCCGCCGACCTCATTGGCGCCGAGCAGCAGATTGTGGCGATAAAACAGCGTGTCTTCCATGGCCTTGGCCATGATCGGGCCACTCAACTGCTGAAAGCGTCGCTGGAACTCTTCCGCGCGAGGGCCGCCATCGAGAAGCCCCGCTACGGCGTCCAACGCATCGCGGTCTCCGGTTTGTTTGGCGGCTTCGCCAAGGGCCTGCTCGATGAGCCTTCGATCGCTGTCCGACAATTTTCCGTCACGGCCATAAGTGCGATAGAAGGGGAACGCGACGAGCAGTTCCTTGATCGCGGATGCCAGCCGTTGTTCGTCCATATCGGCCAGAAGCGAATGCGCGATCGCCACCAGTCGGCTTGTCTCGCCTTCGAAGTTGCGCTCGATCATCAGCAGCTTGGCCTGGCGCAGGCCGGCGGCGAAATCGGCCGCATCCGGCGAGAGATTTGCATAGGCATGGCCAAGTTCGCGCATGCCATCGGGATCGATGAAGAGATTGCTGAGCGCCGAGATGAACTCGTATCCGGTCGTGCCCTCGATCGGCCAGTCGGCCGGCAGTGTCTCTCCATGCCCGACGATCTTCTCGGCGACGATATAGATCTCGGGGCCAACGGCCGCACGCAGGCGATCGAGATAGGCCGACGGATCGGCGAGCCCGTCAATATGATCGAGCCGCAGCCCATGCACATGGCCGGCGCGCACCAAGTCGAGCACCAGCGCATGGCTGTCGGCAAAGACCTGCTCGTCCTCGACCCGCAGCCCGACGAGGCCGGTGACCTCGAAGAAGCGCCGATAACTGAGTGTCTTCGCCGCATCCTGCCAGAAGGTCAGCCGCCAGGGTTGCTGATCGTGAACGCTAGATATGAGCGACCGATCCTTGAGGTCACCGGAGATCTGCTCGTTGCTTTGAGGATTGAGAGGCAATCGGGTCTCGAAATAGGCGAGGGACCATTCTCCGGTTTGCGGATCGTGCTGCAACTCGAACTCGCCGTCGGCGAGCGCCTCATCGAAGCTCTTTCCGAGAATGGGAAGCGTCAGCCGCTGGCTCCAGTCGATGTCAAAGTGGCCGGCATATTTGCTGTCCGCGCCGAATTTGAGAACATCCGCCCACCAGGCATTCTCGGTCGAGGCCGCCATGTGGTTCGGCACGATATCGAGGATCAGGCCGAGGCCGTCGGCTTTCAATGCGGCGCTCAGGCGCTCGAAGCCATCGCGGCCACCGATCGCCGGCTCGATCTCGTTGCAATCGGTGACGTCATAGCCATGCGTCGATCCTGAGGTGGCTGTGAAGATCGGCGAGGCGTAGAGATGGCTGATTCCGAGCGATTTCAGATAGGGGATAAACTCGATGGCGGTGCCGAAGGTCATGCCATCTCGAAATTGCAGCCTGTAGGTCGATGTCGGTATGTGCATCTGTCGCCTCTGGTGGGATCGCGACACAGCAACAGCGCCAACGCGTCTTTTGTTCCCCCGCAATTTTCTGAGGCTTCTAGGCCGTCAGAATTTCAGCGTGATCAATAGTGGCAGGTGATCGGAGGCGCGCTTTGCCAAGGGGTTGGAAATGACGCTGGCGGTACTGACCTTCAACTCCTGCGACAGAAACACATGGTCGATCCGCAACAGCGGAAATCGCGACGGAAAGGTCGGCCTCGGCCGTTCCGCCGCGCTCAGCTGAGCGTCGCGAAACTGGCCGGCCAGCATCCTGTAGGCCGGCGAGGACGGTCGCGCATTGAGGTCGCCGCAGATGACGGATGGTGTCGCGTGAAAATCAGGACTCCCGATCCACTCATCCGAGAGCAGCGTCCGCACTTGCTTGATGCGGTCGATGTTGCGCAGGCCAAGATGGGTGTTGAGCACGTTTAGCTTCCGTCTGCCGGCATCCACCTGCGTCCAGATCGCCCCCCGTGTCTCGCCGACCGAGGGCAGGGGGCCGGCCTTCATCAGCCGTGTCGGAAGGGCGGTCAGAATCGCGTCGCCGTATTTCTCTTCCTGCACATGCAGTGCCGGGTGAAAATGGGCCTCCATCTTCAAAAGCGTTGCGATCATATGGGCCTGATCGATACCGCCGGTTCGCTTGCGGCCGACATCGAGCTCTTGAAGCGCGATGATGTCGGCACCCGATTGCGCGATCACATCGGCGATCCTGTTGGGGTCGAGTTGCCGGTCGGTGCCGATGCAGCTGTGCACATTGTATGTAAGGATTTTCAGTTCCCTGTGTGCAGGTTCATGCGAAGTGTTTGTAGATACGCTCATCGACGGGGAACCCGATTTCCCCTGTTTCGTTCCATTGCTGAAAGATCAATCGGAACGGAATCTTCATGTCGGCGAAGCGAGTCCTCATCAATGCAACCCTTGTTCTCGGACTGCTGCTCGCGGCCTATCTCCTCTACAAGGTCTTCAGTCGCTACTCGATCGATGAGATCGCACGCTCGATCGCCGCCATCCCCGTCTCACGTTTGCTCTCCGGGCTAGGGTTCGCCGCACTCTCTTACCTTTGCCTGACGGGCTTTGACTGGATGGGGCTGCGCTATGCCGGTAAGCCGTTGAGCTATCCGAAAGCGGCGATTGCCTCCTTCACCGGTCTTTCCATCGGCCATAATCTCGGCGTCGCCGCCTTGAGCAGTGGTGCTGTTCGCTATCGCTATTATGCGCGATGGGGCCTGAGCGCCGAAGAGGTCGCGAAAGTCATCCTGTTTTGCGGCGTCACTGTTGGCATCGGCCTGTCGGTCCTTGCCGGGTTGGCGCTCCTGATCAATCCAAGCGATGCGGCCAACCTGCTCGCGATGAGCGCCGATGGCCTGTTCATGCTGGGTCTCGCGTGCCTCGCCATCCCGGCCGGTTATGTCCTTCTTGCTGCCACCGTGCGCGCGCCGCTACGCCTGTGGAAGTGGAGCTTCGAGATGCCGCGTCTCGGGCTTGCGATCGGTCAGGTCGTCATCGGCACGCTGAATTTCGTCTTTGTCGCCGCTTGCCTTCACCAGATGCTGGCGGCGCAGGGCGATGTCGGTTTCGTGCAGACGGCGACGGCCTTCGTGCTTGCCAACATCGCCATCCTCCTCACCCATGTGCCGGGTGGCCTCGGCGTGCTTGAGGCAACTGTCAGCCATGTCCTGCCGGGTGCGGCGTCGATCGGCGCGCTGGTGGCGTTCAGAGTGATCTATTTCATCGTGCCGCTGTTGATCGGCATTCCCGTCTTCGCGATCAGCGAGGTGGTGCTGCGCAAGCGCGGCAAGGCGGTATCAGAAGATCGCGGCGGCCAGCCGTCCCACGCGCAGGCGCAGCTTCTGTAGCGGCCAGTAGGGGCGTCGCGGGTCGACGAGCGTGGTGCCCGTCAGCGGCGATGTCTCTCCTTTGGAGACATCGATCGCGAAGTGTCGCAGCCCGCGCTTGCCGACATTCAGCGCGTCCACCGCGGCATTGAGCGACCGCATGCTGCGTTCGGTGTCGCGCACGGTCTCCGGCGTTGTCTCCAGATGCTCCGCCAGCAGCCGGTAACGCAGCGTCGAGATGGCCAAGCGATGCGCATCGGTGGACGCTTCAATCGCTAGATCGCATTCCGTATCCAGCCCCTCGGAGCGGTTGTTCAGGTTAGACGAGCCGATGCGGATGAAATGGTCGTCGACGATCAGCAGCTTGGAGTGGATGACCAGCTCCTTCTCACCGCCCTGCCTGTCGGGGACGACGGCGTACATGACCCGCAGCCGGTCATATTGGTCGATGCGCTTCAAGCGGCGGATCAACCTGTCCCGGTTGTTGCCCATCGTCAGCTTTTCGAGAAAACCGTGGGAGCTCTTGGTGACGAGCACGGTAATCTCCGGGCCGTCGCTTTCCTTCAGCCGCTTGGCGATGGTGCGGGCGACGCCGAAGGAGGCGAGATACTGCGTCTCGATGTAAATCAACCGTCGCGCGGCCTTTATCGCATCGCGCGTCAGACGAAAGGCCTCGTAGTGACCGCGCTTGCCGATCAGTCCGGGTTCCGTCAGCGCGATCGCGGCGGTCGCGTCCGCAAGGTCGGCGCTGACGCCTGCCGGCCATGGCGCCCCGCCTTCGGGAGCCGACGCCAGGCGTTCGCCCGTGGCGCGCTTCCATCGTCTGCGGGCAACATCGCCGATCAGCCGAGCCGCGTTACCCGATACCATCGACTGCATGTCGTGTACGGGATCATAAGGCGTGCCATCCGGCGATTTCCGCAGCGTGTTGGTCATCTTGTGGTCCGGCTCGTCCCACCGTCTGGCGGTCAGGTCGATGCCGCCGAGGAAAGCCAGACTGTCGTCGATCGAGACGAGCTTCTGGTGATGGCATCCGCGGATCGGGTGGCGGAGATCAAAGCGCATGCTGATCTGCGGGTGGGCGGAGAATTCGCTCTCGCGAAAGAGACGCAACGACTTGCCGGAATAGATCGGCCCCATCCCCCATACCAGGATGCGGATACGCAGATCCGGCTTCTCATCAGCGAGAGAAAGGAGAAGCTCACCCAGCGTCTCCGAGCTTTGATGGGGTCTAAGCCGGATATCGGGATTGAAGTCCCAGCCGACGATCCAGATCGTATGAACCGCCTTGCGAAGCGCCTGGTCGAGCGCCAGGAAATAGGCGGCGCCATCGATCAGGAACGCGGCCTTCTCGACCTTACCGACCTGCCAGGCGTTGCGTCTCTGGCGAATGATGCCGCCGGGCAAAGCGGGAAGAGAAGCTTCTGTTTTGCGGGTTGCGCGTTTCAGGAACTCGGTTGCCTTTGACGCCTTCAGTCGATCGGCGATGGGTTGAAATTCTGTCATTCTATTGTCCGGCGCCCCGCTTGGTATTTGACGTGGCCGTAACGCTCGAAGGCGTGACTTGTTCCGTCATGGCGCACCGTATTCCGTGGTTCGGTATCGGCATGGTCGCATCACCTGAAAACAATCACGGAACGAAAAGCGATCTCAATTGTTTACTTCCCGGTAGAGGATGAGCCGAGGAGTAAAATCATGATCAGAGCTATTCTGTTGGTAACCGCGGTGGCGGGCAGTCTTGCGTCGTGCACCGCGACGGAACAAGGCACGGCGATCGGTGCGGGGACCGGCGCTGTCATCGGTGGCGTGGCCACCAATAGCTGGGGCGGCGCGGCCGTCGGTGCTGTTGCCGGTGGTGCTGTTGGTGCCTTGATCGGCCAATCGCAGGAACGCCGCGGCTATTGCATCTATCGCGACCGCTATGGCCGCACCTACGAGGCGCGTTGCCGCTAACCGGTTGAACCGGACGGATTGAATTTTCGACGTGCGTGATGCCTGTCGGCATCGCGTGCGTCGAATCTTGTGCAATCGTCGCAAACATGATGCCAGCGCCATGATGCAGACCCATTCTTTTGCTGATGAGAAATCATCGGCAACGCGTCTTGGGCGAGCGCATGAACTGGATAAATCGTTATATCGATGAACCGCTGCTGCAGGGCGCCGCAACGGTGATGAAACTCTGGCACGGCCATACTGGCCAGCGACCTGATCTTCTCGAACCGGTCTGGAACCTGCTCTCCATCGCGTTTCTGCTGATCGCGGCTATGCAGTGCCTGGCGGGCGAAGCGCTGTGGCTGAGCGAAGCGGCGCTCGTCATGCTCGCGCTGCCATCCGTGCTAAAGCTCTACAAGGCGAGCGCGGCGTCAGTCGACTACGACTTGAAAGACTACAAGACGCTGCGCGCGACGGCTCTTCAGAAGCGCGAAAACGAATGGGCTCTCAGGCTTGCTGTCCTCGTCGGTGCGCTGGTCTTGCCCCTCGCCAAGCCGGTCGACGATGTCACGAGCGCCTACTTCATGCTCGGCGCGTGCCTCTGGTTCTCGCTGACCGCGCCTGCACGGTTCTATCTGAACGCGGCCGAACCGCCGGCGCCAGATGAGGGCGACCGTCTCGTCCGCCCCGCGCTCGGTTCGGCGGCATAAGTTCCCAAAGCGAACAGCCCATCGCTGACATCTGCGACGGGCCTCTATGCTTTCTAGCCGATCAATCGCAGATCGCTTCCGCCTCGATCTCGACCTCGTAATCGCCGATCAGATTGCCGGCTTCGATCAGCGTGTTGGCGGGGAGAACCTCAGCGAAGGCGCGTCCGTGCGCGCGCGAGACGGGCTCCCACTGATTGGCATCGCAGAGATAGATGCGCGTCCTGACCACGTCTTCCATCTTGCCGCCGAGCGCCGATATCGAAGCCGCGATCTTGTCGAGGATGTAGGTCGCCTGCGCGCCGGCATCGCCTGATGCGACGCAGCGGTTCGTACCATGCGTCGCCGTCGTGCCGGAAACGAGAATGCGATCACCCACCCGGACGGCGCGGCTATAGCCGGCGATCGGCTCCCATATGCTGCCGGACGAGACCCGCGAGCGGCCGGGACGACCGGGGACTGGCTGAGCCGTATAGATGGACGGAATGGCATCCAGATGGTGGCTGAGGTCGCCTGAAGCGGTGAGGAATGGTGGCTTGCGATATTCGTCGCCGCAGTCGCCGGGAATGGGTTGCGTGTTGGCGAAGGCGGCGTTCAGTGCGGCGTGATCCTCTTCGTCGAGGGCAAAGGAGAAGACGTTCAGATTGTCGCCGCGATGCTCGTTTTCGCCGATGCGCGCGCCGACGATGGTGGCAGCGACCGCGTCGTGTTCCAGAACCCAGCGGCTCGCGACGTTTGAGATCGAGACGCCATGCTTGACCGCGATGGTTTGGGCGGCGCTGAGAATGCCCTGAAAGGCTTCCCAGCCGCCGGCGGTGTCGATGAAGCGCTTGTATTTCAAGCGGCTCCAATCGGCGATCGATGTCGGTTCCGGCTGGCCCAGCCATTTCTCGGAGAGGAAGCCGCCGCAGAGCGTCCCATAGGCGAGAAGCTTGACGCCGCTTTCGGCGCAGAGCTTCGAGAGCGCCCCCGCAGCGCGGCGGTCGACCAGCGAGAACGAGACCTGATTGCTGGCAATCTCGATGCCGTCGGCGAGCGCCAGCGCCAGATGTCCGGCGTCGAAATTGGTGAGGCCGAGCGCGCCGATGAGACCTTCCTCGCGCAGGCGCTGCATCTCGTGCAGGGCGTCGAGCCATGCCGGATGCTCGAAACTCCACCAGTGGAACTGCAGGAGATCGACCTTGTCGACATCAAGCCGCGTCAGCCGCTCCTCGACGCCGCGACGCACGACGTCAGCCGTCATCGGTCCCGGCTCCGGGCACCATTTGGTGAAGGCGACGGGCCGCTGGCCATTCTGATAGCGCGACAGCAGTCGCCCCGTGATCAGCTCCGCCGAACCATAGTGATCGGCCATGTCGAACGTGTCGAAACCATCACGCGCATAGGCCTGAAGCACATCGGCGCCCTTGTCGGGATCGATAATCGTGCCGTTCTTCTCGATGTCGGCCACCTGCCAGAGACCGCAGACGATGCGGCTGATGGAGAGATCCTTGGTGAGCGCTATGCGTGGGGGCGTGGTGGACATGGTTTTATTCCCTGGATGTCTGTTTGCGCTTGCCGGTCAGCGAGGCCAGCGCGTTGGAAGCGCCGAGAATGCCGCGGGGGCGCAGGAGCAGGATGAGGCAGAGCCCGACGCCGATCATGACGATCTGCAGCGATGCCGCGCGCGCCTGCTGTTCGGGCGGCACGAAGGCGGAGACGGCGGCGGCCGACAGAGCCCACAGACCCCAGACCAGCACCGCGCCGAGAATGGCGCCGCGATTGTTGCCGGAGCCGCCGACGATCAGCATCGCCCAAACCTGGAAGGTCAGGATCGGCAGATAGTTGTCGGGCGCGATGAAGCCGATGAAATGTCCTTGCGCGGCACCGGCAAGCCCCATGATGGCGCCGCCAATGGTGAAGGCCTGCAGGCGAAAGCGGATCGGCCGCTTGCCGAGCGCCTGTGCGGCGCTTTCATCCTCGCGAATGGCGCGCAGCACGCGGCCCCAGGGGCTCTTGGCGAGATGCTGGAGCGCCAGATAAAGCGCCAGCACGACGGCCGCCATCAGCGCGAGATTGGAAAGGGAAAATGCCAGCGGATCGGCGGCAAGGTTCCCGAACGGGCGCGGAATGAAGCCGATGCCGAAGGCGCCGCCGGTCAGCGGCTGCAGGTTGAGCACGCAGAGCTGCACCGTGACCGCCACGCCGAAGGTAGCGATGGCGAGGTAATCGGAGCGCAGCCTGATGGTGAGCGCGCCGACCAGCCAGGCGGCAAAACCCGCGAACAGCGCGCCGCCAAGCCAGCCGATGGCGATCGGCATGTCGAACCCGCCGAAGCGACCGGGCGCATCCGGCGTCGTCAAAAGCGCCGACACATAGGCGCCGATCGCGACGAAGGCGGCGATGCCGACATTGAAGAGGCCGGTCTGGCCCCACTGCACATTGAGCCCGAGGCACATGATGGCATAGGTCAGCGCCATCGTGAGGAAGAAGGCGGCGTAGGCGATCAGATCAAGGCTCATGCCGCTCTCCCGAACAGGCCGCGCGGGCGGAGAAGCAGAACCGCCACCAGGATGACGAAGGAAACAGCCGCGCGCCACTCGGCGCCGACGATCTGCACGGCCGCCGCCTCCGACAGGCCGACGATCAGGCCCGCGATCA
The DNA here is from genome assembly GCF_000377565.1 of Rhizobium sp. 2MFCol3.1. GTDB lineage: Bacteria > Pseudomonadota > Alphaproteobacteria > Rhizobiales > Rhizobiaceae > Rhizobium. The sequence continues at coordinate 384,884 of NZ_KB898353.1, forward strand.
TCGCGCCGGAGACGCTGCCGATCCCGCCGAGGATCGCGGCGGCAAACAACGGCAGCAGCAGGTCATGGCCGAGATAGGGGCGGATCTGTACCAGGAGCCCGGTCATGATGCCGGCGATGCAGGCAAGGGCGGCGCCGACGAACCAGACGACGCGAATGACGCGGCGCACGTCCACGCCGGCAATGCCCGCCAGAGCCGGATTTTCGCTGACGGCACGCATTGAGCGGCCGATATCGGTGCGGGTCATCAGCAGGTGGATGGCGACGACCGCGACCAATGACAGGCCGAGCGACAGGAGCTGATCGGGCGTGGCGCGCAGGCCGCCGCCGATCTTCACGGCGATCTGCAGCGCCTTGGTGTAATAGGCGGGCTTGGAGGTGAAGATGAATTCGAGCAGGCTGCGAAGCGCAAGCGAGGCGCCGAAGCTCGCCATGACGAGGATGATGATCGCGCCGCCGCGCGCCCGCAGGCGCCCGAACAGCACCGCATCCACGGCGAGCGCAAGCAAGCCGGTGAGCAGGATCGCGATGGCGGCTGCGAGCGGCAGCGACCAGCCGAAGGAGAATGGGCCGATCGGTTTGGTCAGCGACGTGGACAAGAACCCGAGGCCGCCGCTGACGGCGAGCGCCAGATAGGCGCCCCAGGAAAGCATCTCGCCATGCGCAAAATTGGCGAAGCGCAGGATCGAATAGGTGAGCGTCACGCCGATGGCGCCAAGGCCAATCATCGCGCCGGCAACCAGCCCGTCCATGAGAAATTGCGGGTTCATCGTGCCTCCGACGCCTGCTTGGTGGTGCCGAGATAGAGCTTGGCGATCAGCGGGTCCCCGAGCAGAGAAGAGGCCTCGCCCTCGTGCCTGATCCGGCCTTCGACAAGAATGACGGCGCGGCTGGCGATCGCGAGCGCCGCCTTGACGTTCTGCTCGACGAGAATGACGGTGACGCCGCCGGCATTGATTTCCTTCAGCATCGAAAACACCTCGCCGACGATCTTCGGCGACAGACCGGCGGAGGGTTCGTCGAGGATAAGGACGGAGGGATCGACGATCAGCGCGCGGGCGACCGCCAACATCTGCCGCTGCCCGCCCGACAGTGCGCCCGCGAGGCGCGAGGGCTTGCTGGCGAGATCTGGGAAACGACGGTAGAGCGCCGCGATCCGTTCGGCTCGCTGCGCCTTCGGCAGGACGGCTGCGGCAAGCTGCAGGTTTTCGTGAATAGTCAGCGTCGCGAAGATGTTTTCCGTCTGCGGCACGAAGGCGAGGCCTTCGCCGATCTTGCGGTGGGACGCGACGCGGGTGATCTCCCGCTCGCCGAGCATGACGCTTCCCGAGTGGATAGGCACGACGCCTGCGATCGCCTTGACGAAGGTCGATTTCCCGGCCCCATTCGGCCCGAGCAGAACCAGCAGCTCTCCGGGCTCCACCGAGAGATCGACGCCGCGCACGATCGGCAGGTCAGGTTCGTAGCCGGCGACCAGCGCGCGGGTTTCAAGCGCAGGCGCGGTCATGCCGCCGCTCCGAGATAGGCTTCGATGACATCGGGATTGGAGGCGACGTCGGCAGGCGTGCCCTCGGCCAGCGGCTTGCCGAGCGCCATGGCGACGACGCGCGAGCAGAGCCGCGACACCATATCCATATTGTGCTCGATCAGCAGAATCGACTTGCCCTGCGCATTGAGATCCAGCACGCGCTCCATGATCGTTTCCAGGAGCGCTGGGTTGACGCCGGCAGCCGGTTCGTCGAGCAGGATCGCCTGCGGATCAGCCATCAGGATGCGCGCGAGTTCGAGCAGCTTGCGCTGTCCGCCGGACAGCACCTTGGCCGGCTGTCCCTCTAGGCCCGACAAGGTGACGAACTCCAGCAGCGCGCGCGCCTTCTCGATGGCCAGCCGTTCCTGCTGCCTGACACGGCCGAAGCGAAGGAAGTTGGCAAACAGCCGTTCGCCGTCCTGTGCCTGCGCGCCGACGAGCACGTTTTCGAGCGCGGTCATTTCGAGAAACGGCTTCGGGATCTGGAAGGTGCGGCCGACGCCACGGCCAATTCTCTGCTCCGGGCTTTCTTGCGACACCTCGCGGCCGCCGATCCAGATCTCGCCCGATGTCGGCTTGAGGCTGCCGGCGATCAGATTGAACAGCGTCGTCTTGCCGGCGCCGTTCGGGCCGATGAGGCCGACCATCTCGCCTTCGCCAAGTCGTAGCGACATGCCGCCGACGGCCACATTGCCCTGAAACGACTTCACCAGATCACGCGCGTCGATGACGGCTCTGGCGGGTTTTGCCGCTTTCGGTGGGGCGTCTGGCACTGGCAAAGGCATGGAGAAAAGAAGTCTCTTGATTTGATTGATGATGTTTGATCAAACTTCACCCCATGGTGAAAAGCAACCGAAAAAAGCAGCGTTCCACGGAGCAGGCTCGATGGTAGTTCAGGCGGGGGTAGTCCCCTCTGCAGGAGCCCATGCGAGCAAGCCGGCCGATCGCGACGACGCGCTGTCGCCGGTCGGGCGCGAAACGTTGCAGGACCGCGTCTACGCGCAGCTGCGCAATTCGCTGATCAACGGCATGTTCGACGCCGGCGACGTGCTGCGCATCGTCGATCTCGCCGAGCGGCTGCAGACCAGCACCATGCCGGTGCGCGAGGCGCTTGGCCGTCTCGTGTCCGAACAGGCGCTGGAATCGCTGCCCAATCGCTCCGTGCGCGTACCGCTGATCACCCGCGAACGTCTCGACGATCTGGCCCGTGCCCGCATCCTGATTGAGGGCCAGATGGTGGCTCTGGCGCTGCCCAGTCTGACGGATGACGATTTCGCGGTGCTGAAGCAGATCAATATCGATTGCGATCTCGCCTTCGAGCAGCATGGCAAGGATATCGGCCATGTCACCTCGGCGCTGAACCAGCAGTTCCATTTCCACATCTATCATGCGGCGCGCTCGCAGGTGCTGATCCCGATTGTCGAGAGCCTGTGGCTCCAATCGGGCGCGATCATCCGCAAGGCCGCGCATATTCACGACGAACAGGGCGGACTTGCCGCCACCAATCATCATTGGGCGCTGATCGATGCGCTGGAAAAGCGCGATGTCGAGGCCGCGATGCAATCGCTCTCCAATGACATCAGCCGCTCCTTCGATCTGATCCGCGGGCGGCTGGACGCCGAACCTGAAGGCAATACCTCGGGAGGCCACCATGGCTGAGCCCATCGACGACGGCTTCGACCTGTTCGATCTGAGGGTCGACGTGATCATTCCAGAGGGCGGCGCGGTCTACTGCGGCGCCAGGCCGGGCGATCATTTCGAACTCAAGGGCGAGATGCTGCACTTGCCGGAGGGGCAGGGGATCTCGATCTACTCGCTCTCCTCCGTGCTGCCGCTGCTCGCGGCCAAGCAGCGCCCGACCGATCGCAACGACTGGATGACGACGGACGCCGACATCGCTTGCCCGGACCCGAATTGCTCAACACGGCTGAGGATCACCCGCACGGGTATCCGCCGTTTCAGCCATGCCGCCACCACGGCGGTTCCCTTGAATGACGAATAGGCCGAAAGATATGCAGCGCATCACCATCGCCCCCGGTTACGAAATCTCCCGCGTCATTCGCGGCGGCTGGCAGCTGGCCGGTGGGCACGGCGCGATCGATGGCGACAGCGCCGTCGAAGACATGATCGCATTCGCGGATGCGGGTATCACCACCTTCGACTGCGCCGATATCTATACCGGTGTCGAAGAGCTGATCGGCCGTTTCCGCGTCGCCTACAAGAATCTGCGCGGCGCCGAGGCGCTGTCGCGCATCCGCGTCCACACCAAGTTCGTGCCCGATCTCACGGTCCTGCCAAACATCAGCAAGGCTTACGTCGAAGGCGTCATCGATACCTCGCGCAAGCGGCTCAACCTCGATTGCCTCGATCTCGTGCAATTCCACTGGTGGGCCTATGATATCGAGGGCTGGCTGGAGACGGCGGGCTGGCTGAAGGAGCTGCATGAGGCCGGCAAGATCGGCAAGATCAGCGGTACCAATTTCGACACCGATCATATCGAGAAGATCATCGGCTCCGGCGTGCCCTTCACCTCGTTGCAGCTGCAATATTCACTTCTCGACCGGCGCCCGGAAAAGCGCATGGTGGCGCTTGCTCAGGAGAAGAATTTCGCGCTGTTCTGCTACGGCACTGTTGCCGGCGGTTTCCTCGGCGATCGCTGGCTCGGGCAAACGGAGCCGGAGCATCCGCTCGAAAATCGCTCGCTGACGAAATACAAGCTGATCATCGACGATTTCGGCGGCTGGGATCTGTTCCAGGCGCTGCTGTCGACGCTGCGCGTGATCGCAGAACGGCACGACACCGATATTGCCACCATCGCAAGCGCTGCCATGCTGACCAAGCCAGGCGTCGCGGCCGTCATCGTCGGCGCCCGCAACAGGGAGCATCTGAAGTCCAATCTCGCCATCGCCGATATCGCGCTCAGCGAAACGGATAGAGCCGAGATCGATGCGATCCTTGCGCAATCAAAGCCGCTCGACGGCGACGTTTATACGCTGGAGCGGGACAGGGAAGGCCGCCACGGCAGCATCATGAAGTACAATCTCAACAAAGGGGAACAAAAATGAGAACGACATTCCTGCTTTCCGCCATGGTTGCTGCGCTTGCTGCATCGACGGCGCCGACGTTTGCTGCCGATTGCGACATCACCGTCGGCCTCGTCATGGAACTGACCGGCCCGGCCGGTGAATATGGCCAGGCGGGCGCCAAGTCCGTCGAGATGGCCTTCCGCGATATCAACGACGCCGGCGGCGTCAATGGCTGCAAGATCGTTGCCGACACGCGCGACAGCCAGAGCCAGGGCAACGTCGCTGTCGATCAGGCGACCCAGCTCGTCAACATCAAGAAGGTGCCCGTCATCATCGGCGGCATCATCTCGTCGGTCTCGATCCCGATCCTGACATCGGTAACGGCGCCGGCCGGCGTCGTGCAGGTCTCGCCCGCATCCTCGTCTCCGACGCTGACCGAGCTTGGCCGCAGCGGCAAGACCAACGGCGTGTTCTTCCGCACCATCACGTCCGATGCGCTGCAGGGCACGGCGGCCGCGAAATTCGCGATGGATCAGGGCCTGAAGAAGATCGCGATCATCAACGTCAACAACGACTTCGGCGTCAACATGGTCAAGGAGTTCGCGACCGCCTATCAGAAGCTCGGCGGCACGATCACCTCGACGACGCCCTATAACGAGAAGCAGTCGAGCTACGCATCCGAAGCCAGCGCCGCCATGGCCGGCGATCCCGATGCGCTCTATCTCGTCAGCACGCCGGTCGATGGCGCGACCATCGCCCGCGCCTGGGTTTCCGGCGGTGGCAAGCAGACCTTCCTGTTGAACGACGGCATGAACTCCAAGGACTTCATCGAGAGCGTCGGCGCGCAGTATCTGGAGAACGCCTACGGCACCTCCTCGGGCACCAGCCCGACAGCGTCGACCGAGTATTTCAACGGCAACTATGAGGCCTTCTCCGGTGGCATCTCGCCTTCGGCCCCGGCCGCCGACCGCTCTTATGACGCGGGTGCGATCGTAGCGCTGGCGATCGCCAAGGCCGGCAAGGCCGATGCGGCCGCCATCAAGGCAGCCATGCCGGAAGTTGTCGCCGAGGGCGGCACGCCCATCCATGCCGGCAAGGAAGAGTTCGCCAAGGCGCTGCAGCTCATCAAGGAGGGCAAGCCGGTGAAGTATGAAGGTGTCATCGGCCCTGTCAGCTTCGACACATATGGCGACATCACAGGTCCCTTCCGCCTGTGGAAGATCAGCAATGGCGAGGTGACGACGGTCGGCGAATTGAGCGCCGAAGAGGTCACCAAGATCAAGACCGCGCAGTAAAAGTGCCAAGCGACATGGGAGCTGTGCTTCCATGTCGCACCAGTCTGGCCTGGGCGCATATGCGGTTTGTTGGGTAAGCAGTGTCGTTCGCGGATCGCGCCGTGTAAAAACGGCGCGATGCATTGGCAACCAACACGACAGGCCATCGACACATGAAAAAACGCTCAATTCTTTCGATCTGTTCGATCGCCAGCCTGTTCGTCATGGCATCCGCGGCATCCGCCGAGGATATCGAGAATGGACGGCGGGTGTTCAGGCTGTGCGTTGCCTGTCACACGGTCGATTCCGATCGCAACGGCTTCGGCCCGCATCTGAAGGGTGTATTCGGTCGTGCGGCTGGAAGCTTGCCCGACTACCGATATTCAGAGGCGATGAAGACGGCCGGCGCTGGCGGGCTTGTCTGGGATGAGGCTACGCTCTCGGAATTTCTATCCAGCCCCAAGAAGAAAGTGCCGGGAACGAAGATGAGCTTCGGCGGCCTCTGGACGACGTCGGAGATCAGCGACCTGATCGGCTATCTTCGAGCCAATCCCTAGGCGCGCCGAATGTCGGTTCGTCACGGCTTGACGTCTTGGCGCCTGATCGCCTAAGTCAGCCTCGATGGTTTCCGAAGGGATGACTTCCGACGGGATTAATAGGGAACACGGTGCGGATGACCCGAATGGGGCCAAGACCGTGGCTGCCCCCGCAACTGTAAACGGATTGCCTGATGTCCTTGTGGTGTTCGTCTCGAACGCCATGCCACTGCGAAGCTCTTCGTGGGAAGGCAGATGTCGGGCGCATATTCGCAAGCCAGGAGACCTGCCGTCAAAACAGTGTCCACCATCCCGGACGGGGTTGTCCGGAGAGGAGCATCATATGATGGTTTTTGACGTCAGCCGCTGGCGCGGTCCCGCTTTCTTCCCCTCCGCAAATCTCATGTCCGTGATTCCGCGATAGCTCTCGCCGCCGCGTGATTTCAGGCGAGCGCCTTGCTGTGCGTCCTGCATCATCCGCGGCGGTCCACGCTTCGAGTTTCACAGCCACAGCCAGTCGGCTGCGGGCTTCAGCCATACATGAGGACCAATATGAACCGCATCATCCTGCGAACCGCGCTGTTTTCGATCGCGACGGCTTGCGCCTTCACCACCTTTCTCCCCGCCGCCCATGCAGCGGCAACGACCTATCCGCTGACGATCACCAATTGCGGCCAGCAGGTGACATTCGACAGCGCACCGAAGAAGACGGTGTCGATCGGCCAGGGCATGACCGAAATTCTCTATTCGCTCGGCCTTGCCGACAAGATCGTAGGCACGGCGGTCTGGGTCGGGCCGGTGCTGCCGGCCTATGCCGAAGTCAACAAGAGGATCAAGCGGCTGGCCGACAATGATCCGAGTTTCGAATCCGTCGTCGGCCAGGAGCCGGACTTGGTTGCGGCCGAGTTTGAATGGCATGTCGGCACGCAAGGCTCGGTCGGCAAGCGCGAGCAGTTCGCCGGTCTTGGCATCAAGACCTATGTCTCGCCGGCTGATTGCGTCGCGAAGGTCAACACCGATGGCGGCGACGGCGTGCGTAGCGAGCTCTTCACCATGGATCTGATCTACCAGGAGATCGCCGAGCTGGCGGAGATCTACGACATCCAGGATCGCGGCGCGGCCCTGATCGCCGACTTGAAGAAGCGCGAAGCGGATGCCGTGGCATCGCTCGGCGGGTCGGCGAAGGATCTGCCTGTCGCCTTCTGGTTTTCCAGCAAGGAAGTGCAGGGCGATGCCTTTATCGCCGGCAAGAACAGCGCTCCGGCCTATATTCTGAAGACGCTCGGCGCCCGCAACGTCGTCAGCACCGAGGAAGAGTGGCCGCTGGTCGGATGGGAAACCATCGCGCAGGCCAATCCGGCGGTCATCGTCATCGCCACCATGGACCGCCGCCGCTATGCAGCCGACGATCCGAAGGTGAAGATCGATTTTCTTGAAAAGGACCCGGTCACCAGTCAGCTCGATGCCGTCAAGAACAGGCATTTCGTCGAGATGGATGCGCAGTCGATGAACCCGACGATCCGCACCATCGACGGCCTGGAACGCCTCGCCGCCGGCATCAAGTCCTTCGGCCTTTCCAAGTGAGGCACGCCTCGATTGCCCACCGAGGATGGAGAGCGCTGTTCGTGCTCTTCGTCCTTGCCGTCGTGGCGCTGGGCTTTGTCATCAGTCTCGCCGTATCCATCGGCGAGATCTCCATTCCTGTCGGCACGACGGCCAAGGCCGTGGCGAACCGCGTGCTTGGCACCGGCTTTGAACTCAGCCGCATCCATGAAGGCATCATCTGGGATTATCGCCTGAGCCGCGCGCTTGTGGCCGCCAGCGCCGGAGCGGCTTTGGCCCTATGCGGCGCGGTGCTGCAGGCGCTGTTGCGGAATCCGCTGGCCGAGCCCTATGTGCTCGGCATCTCCGCCGGCGCGTCCACCGGGGCCGTCGCAGTCATGATCCTCGGTTTCGGCTATGGCGTGTTGACGCTTTCCGCCGGCGCTTTCGTCGGCGCGGTCGCGGCGTTCCTGCTGGTGTCTTTGCTGGCGGCGGGCTCCGGCGGCGGGACGGACCGTATCATCCTCGCAGGTGTCGCCGGTTCGCAGCTCTTCAACGCGCTGACGTCCTATATCGTCACGACATCGGCCAATGCCGAGCAGGCGCGCGGCGTCATGTTCTGGCTGCTCGGCAGCCTTTCCGGCGTGCGCTGGCCGGATGTCTATCTCGCTGCTCCCGTCGCGATCGCCGGCTTTCTCGTGTGCATGCTCTACGCCCGCGCGCTCGACGCATTCACTTTCGGTACCGATGCTGCGGCGGCGCTCGGCATTCCCGTCGCCGGTATCAGGATCGTGCTGCTCGCGCTGACCGCGTTGCTTACGGCGACAATGGTCAGCATCGTGGGCTCGATCGGCTTCGTCGGGCTGGTCATTCCGCATGCGGCGCGTTTCGTGGTGGGGCCGGGGCATGGGCGTCTGCTGCCGGCAACGGCGATATCCGGAGCGATCTTCATGGTGGTCGCCGATATCGTCTCGCGCGTCATCATCCCGCAGCAGGTGCTGCCGATCGGCGTCGTCACCGCGCTCTTCGGCGCGCCGGCATTCGCGCTCATTCTCTACAAGGCGAGGTGGCCAGCATGAGCATTTCCATCAGCGATGTGCATTGGGCAACGTCAGGCGTGCTTGTCGTCAAGGGCGTCAGCCTCGAGGTCCCCACCGGCCAGACGCTGGGCCTGATCGGGCCGAACGGTTCGGGAAAATCCAGCCTGCTGCGATTGATCGGCGGGTTGCGCAAGGTGAAGAGCGGCGTCATCGCGCTCGGCGATACCGGCATCGACACGCTTGGACGCCGCGATATTGCCCGGCGCGTCGCCTTTGTCGAGCAGCAGGCCACGACCGAGACGCAGGTGACGGTGACCGAAGTCGTCCGTCTCGGTCGCACGCCGCATCGCGGTCCGTTGGCGCCGTGGAGCGCCAACGACGAAGAGGCGGTCGAGAACGCGCTGCGGCAGGTGGGCATGGTCGAGAAGGCGCGGCAGCTCTGGCATACGCTTTCGGGCGGCGAGCGCCAGCGAGTGCATATCGCCCGCGCATTGGCGCAGACGCCGACCGAGCTTCTGCTCGACGAGCCGACCAATCATCTCGACATTCAGCATCAGCTCGAAATCCTGTCGCTGGTTGCCAAGCTGCCGATCACCAGCATCGTCGCGCTGCATGATCTGAACCTCGCCGCCATGTTTTGCGACAGGATTGCTGTGCTTAGCCAGGGTCGACTTGTTGCGGTCGGACCGGCGGACGAGGTATTGACCGAAGGCTTGATCGCCGACGTGTTCGGGGTGCGCGCCCATATCGAGCGCTCGCCGCATCATGGTCGGCAGCATATCCATTTTCTTGGCTGTATTTCTTGAGGTCCGATGTCCATCAGACAAACCAATTTCGATTTGAAGGAAGAGATCCGGGACTATTGGTCCAAGCGCTCGCAGACTTTCGATCTTGCCTTCGGCCACAGGATACCGCGTGGACCGGAGTTCGACGCCTGGCAGCAGCCGATGCGCGACCATCTGGGGCCAACGCCGTTGCGTGTTCTCGAACTTGCCTGCGGCACCGGCGAGGTCACGGCGGTGATCCACGATCTCGGCCACGATGTGACCGCGCTAGATTTCTCCGAGGCCATGCTGTCGATCGCGAAGGCCAAGCATGCCGGCAAGGAACGCCTGCGCTTCGTGCTGGCCGATGCTGAAAACCCGATGGAGCCGGATGGCTGCTACGACGCCATCATCTGCCGGCATCTGGTGTGGACGCTGACCGATCCCGCAAAGGCATTCGGCGAGTGGCATCGGGTGTTGAAGCCGGGTGGAACGCTATTGGTCTTCGACGGCGACTGGGCGAAGCCGACAAGGCTCGGCCGCGCCGCGGCATGGCTCATCCGCCGGATCGATCGTTTCTGCGGCGCGGATCGGCATTATGATGGTGCGATGAGTGAGCGCCATTCGGCGATCATGTCGGCGCTCCCCTTCGGCGCCGGACTGCGGCCGGATGATCTCGTGCCGCAATTGAAGCAGGCCGGCTTCGTGGGTTTCGAAATCTCGTCCCACGGTCCGATCGCCAAGGCGCAGCGGCGTGGCGCCAATCTGCGCAACAAGCTCAGAACGCTGGTCTATCGGCGCTTCATTCTCGTGGCCAAATCCGCCGGCGTCTCGCAAGACTAGGAATAGCGGAATTGCGAATTTTGCAGCCTGTTGTCATCGCAGCATGTTGACGTGATCGGTTAGACGAGGTCATCTGCGCATAACGGCATGGCGCTCATGCTTGCGATGATCGGCACGGGAGGCCGATCATCGCCTCAAAGGCCGAGCGCCGGCAGTCTCAAGGGAGGAATACGCCCGTCAGTCAGCCCGATTGGATCGGGGTGGGCTGGAACCCTTGAACGCTAGGACTCCCGGAATGGCATACAGCACGACGATCGAACGGACGCGCTTCGGCTTTCGCGATCTCAAGGACCTCCTCGCAAAAGCGACGCCGGAACGCTCCGGCGATCAGCTCGCCGGTATCGCGGCCAGCGGACCGGTCGAGCGCTTGGCCGCGCAGATGGCGCTTGCCGATCTGCCGCTGAAGGCGTTTTTGGCTGAGGAGGTCATTCCGTCGGAGAGTGACGAGGTCTCCGCGCTGATCGCGAGACAGTTCGACGCGCAAGCTTTCGCGCCGATCAGTTCGTTCACTGTGGGCGAGTTTCGCGAGTGGTTGCTGAAGCCGGAAACAGACCAGCGGACGCTCGAAGCGATCACCTATGGCATCACGCCGGAGATGCTGGCGGCCGTCTCGAAGATCATGCGGCTGCAGGATCTGATCGCCGTCGCCGCCAAGCGGCAGGTCGTCACGCGCTTTCGCAACACGCTTGGCCTAACCGGCCGCCTGTCGACCCGCAACCAGCCGAACCATCCGACCGACGACAGCCGCGGTATTGCCGCTTCGGCGATCGACGGTCTATTGATGGGCTCCGGCGACGCCGTCATCGGCGTCAATCCGGCGACTGATAGTGTCGCGGACTATGTGCGGATCGTTTCGCTGCTCGACGAAATCCGCGAGCGGCTCGCCATCCCCACCCAGACCTGCTGTCTCGGCCACGTCACCACCGCCATCCGCGCCGTCGAGGCTCGGGCGCCGGTTGATTTGATGTTCCAGTCGGTTGCGGGATCGCAGAAGGCCAACGAAGGTTTCGGCATCGATCTCGCGCTGCTGAAGGAGGCGCAGGATGCCGGGCGATCGCTGAAGCGCGGCATGCCGGGCGCCAATCTGATGTATTTCGAAACTGGGCAAGGGGCAGCGCTCTCGGCCGACGCCCATTTTGGGGTCGACCAGCAAACGATGGAGACGCGGGCCTACGCGGTCGCGCGCGAGTTCGATCCGCTGCTCGTCAACACTGTGGTCGGCTTCATCGGTCCGGAATATCTCTTCAACGGAAAGCAGATCATCCGCGCCGGTATCGAGGACCATTTCTGCGGCAAGCTGCTCGGTCTGCCGATGGGCGTCGACGTTTGCTACACGAACCATGCCGATGCCGATCAGGAAGACATGGACACGCTGTTGACGCTGCTTTGCGCGGCCAACGTCAATTTCGTGATCACGGTACCCGGCGCCGACGACATCATGCTGAACTACCAGTCGCTGTCCCACCACGACGCCGTGTTCTGCCGCGAGACGCTTGGCCGCCCGCCAGCGCCGGAGTTCGAGACGTGGCTTCGCGATGTCGGACTGACCAATGATGCCGGCGCGCTGTCCGGTGCGCCCGCCATGCTGACTGATTACCTGTCGAGGGCCGCTCTTGTCTAAATCCACCGCCACCGAACTCAGAACCGATTATCAGCCGGCCACCGTCGATCTGGCCGAGATGACCGATGCGCGCGTTGCGCTCGGCCGCTTTGGATCCGGCGCGCCGACCAAGGCGCAGTTGGCCTTCCTGCTCGATCACGCACGGGCCCGCGAAGCGGTGTGGTCGACGGTCGACGAGGATCGTTTGAAGCGCGATCTCAACGCGCTCGGGCTGGATGTCGTGTCGGTGGAGAGCATGGCCGAAGATCGCGGCAGCTATCTGCGCCGGCCAGATCTTGGCCGCAAGTTGTCGCGCGCCTCGGTCGAGCGGCTGGATGCTCTGCCGTCAGAGGCCAAAGGGTGTGATGTCGTCATCACCATTGCCGACGGCCTCTCGTCGAGCGCGGTCGATATCAATGCGGTCGCGCTCGTGCGCGAGCTTTCGGGCCTGTTGCGCTTAGCCGGCTTGTCGATTGGCCCGGTCGCCTTCGCCCGCCAGGCGCGTGTGGCGCTTGCGGACGAGGTCGGCGAAATTCTCGGTGCGCGGATGACGATCGCGCTGATCGGGGAGAGGCCGGGTCTCTCCGCTGCCGACAGTCTTGGCGCCTATATCACCTACGAGCCGTCGGTCGGCACGCCGGATTCCCGGCGCAACTGCGTCTCCAACATGCGTGAGGGCGGCCTGTCGATGGAGCAAGCGGCGAAGACCATTGCCGGTCTCATCGCCGACATGACGAAGACAGGTGTCAGCGGCGTTGGCTTGAAGGAAGCGCTGGTGAGGCTGCCCAGCGCTTCGTAATCGGCCTTACCGAATCCCCGCCCGTGCGCGCGGGCGCGTGTCATTGCGCTCGTGCTCGAAGATGGCGCCGGGAAGCGGCAGCTTGCCGCGAATGATGTCTGAGCCCTTCTCGCCCACCATGATGGTCGGCGCGTTGGTGTTGCAGGAGGGAACGCGCGGCATCACGGAGGAATCGCAGACGCGCAGGCCTTCCAGCCCGTGCACCTTGAGATCGAGCCCGACGACCGCGTCGGCGCCCGTGCCCATCTTGCAGGTGCCGACGGGGTGGTGATCGGTCTTGGCGTTGGCGCAGCCATAGTCGAAGAGTTCATCGTCGGTCATCACCTTAGGCCCCGGAAGCCGCTCGGCCAGCACGAAGGGCTTCAGCGCTGCCTGCTGCATGATTTCTCGCGCGATCTTCAGGCCTTCCAGCGACATCGTCCGGTCATGCGGATCGGACCAGTAATTCGGATCGATCAGCGGCGCCGCCGCAGGATCGGATGATTTGAGCCTGACGGTGCCGCGTGAGCGCGGGTGGAGATAGGCCGAGTTCAGCGTCACGCCGGCGTTCTTCAGCCGCTCGACGCCCGCCTCGATGCCGGAGCCGAGGCCGAGGTGGAACTGGATATCGGGAGAACGCGCATTCGGGTCCGCGTACCAGAAACCGCCCGTCTCGAAGAGCGAGGACGCAACCGGGCCCGTGCGGAAGAGGATGTATTCCAGCCCCGCCCAGACCGTCCGGTGCAATTTCGCGACACCGTCATAGGTATGGTCGCCGGTGCATTCGCAAATAACGAAAAGGTCGAGGTGGTCCTGCAGGTTGCCGCCGACGCCGGGGAGGTCATGGTGAACCTTGACGCCGACAGATGTCAGATGATCGGCCGGGCCGATGCCGGATTGCAGCAGGAGCTTCGGCGAGCCGATGGCGCCCGATGACACCAGCACTTCGCGCTCGGCGCGGATCACCTCGGAGCCCTTGTCCGTCACGACTTCGACGCCGACGGCTCTTGTTCCCTCGATCACGATCCTGCTCACCCGGGCGCCGGTGCGGATCGTCAGGTTCTTTCGGTCCTTGATGGGCGAGAGATAGGCGAGCGACGCGGATGAACGGCGGCGGTTGCGCTGGGTCAGCTGGTAGAAGCCGACGCCCGCCTGCTGCTTGCCGTTGAAGTCGTGATTGTAGGGAATGCCGAGCTCCTGGCCGGCGCGGATATAGGCGTCGCAGATCGGCAGCGCGGAGACAGGCATCGAGACGCCGAGCGGTCCGCCATAGGCGTGGTAATCGTCGGCGAAGCGCTGGTTGTCCTCGGCGCGCTTGAAGTAGGGTAGGATCGAGCGATAGTCCCAGCCCTCACAGCCATCCTCGCTGGCCCAGAGATCGTAGTCGGCGGCATTGCCCCGGGTGTAGAGCTGGGCATTGATGGACGAGCCGCCGCCGATTACCTTTGCCTGCGTGTAGCGCAGCACGCGGCCTTTCATGTGCTTCTGCGGAACGGTTTCCCATCCCCAGCTGGCCACACCCTTGGTCATCTTGGCAAAGCCGGCCGGCATGTGGAACAGCGGATTCCAGTCGCCGCCACCGGCTTCCAGAAGCAGCACGCTGACATCTGGATCTTCGCTTAGCCTGCTGGCGAGCACGCAGCCGGCGGGACCCGCGCCCGTTATGATGTAGTCAAAGCCCATTGGTTCTATCCTGTCACAAGCGGGGAATGGAAAGGCCGCCATCGGCGTCGATGACGGTGCCGGTCGCAAAGGCGAAGGCGCCGGAGGCAAGGGCCGAGCAAATCCGACCGATGTCGTCGGCCTCGCCCCAGCGCTTCATCGGCACGAGCCCGCCTTCGATCAGCGCGTCGTATTTCGAGGTTACGCCTGCCGTCATGTCGGTGCGGATGATGCCAGGCCGGAGTTCGAAGACGGAAATGCCCGATTCCGCCAGGCGCAGCGCGAGCCCTTGAGAGAAGGCGGCAAGACCGGCCTTGCTGATGCAATAGTCCAGCCGCTCCGGCGAACTCGCCTCGGCCGATACCGAGGTGATGTTGATGATCGAGCGCGGGTGTGGCTTGTCGCCGGAGACTAGCATCGCCTTCACCACCGCCTGGGTGAAGAACACCGTGCCGCGCAGGTTCGTGGCCATGATCGCGTCGAAATTGTCAGCCGTCAGCCCGAGGAAATCGCCCCTGACCACGGCCGCCATGCCCGCATTGTTGACCAGGCAATCGATGCGACCGAAGGCCTGCAGGATCGCGTGAACGGTCTCCTCGTGCTTTTCGACGGCCGAAATATCGGCCTGCAGGTAGATCGCGTCGGCACCGTGTTGTTTCAGCTGCGCGACGGTCTCGTCCGCGGTCTCCGCGGCGCCGACGCCTGTTATCACGACATTGAAGCCTGATGTCGCCAGCGCGCCGGCAATGCCGAGCCCGATGCCGCGACGACCGCCGGTGACCACGGCTACGGGCTTGTCCGAATGCGTAGTCATGCTCTCAAATCCTTTGATGCGATGTGGTCGGCGACGCGCAGTGCCTGGCTTGCCACCGTCAAGGCCGGATTGACGGCCGCCGAGGTCGGCAGGAAGCTCGCATCGACGACGAAGAGGTTCTGGTGATCGAAGGCGCGGCAGTAGATGTCGAGGGGAGCCGACGCCGGGTCGCGGCCGATCCTGATGGTCCCGCACTGGTGCGAGGGCGTGCGCTTGTCGAATGGTCGGCTGAGCACTAGCGGAAAGCCGATCGACTTCAGGATGTCCTTGAGCTTGGAGACCAGCGAGAGATGGGCATCCCAGTTGGTGCGGTGCCATTTCAAGACGATACGGTCGCCATCGACCATCACCCGGCTTTCCGGATTGGGAACGTCCTCGCTCATGGCGTAAAAGTCGATCGCATGGCCGGTGATCCGATTGAGCAGCCATTCCGGGACATTCGGCAGCGATCCCTTCAATACCTTGCCGGAGATGCGGCCGAGCAGCTGGACATTGCCGAGCGGCGGTCCGCCATTGCCGTCGGACAGATAGAAATCGTTGAAGGCGAAGGTCTTCTGGTAGATCGAGGTGTTGCGATATCGGGGCGAGACGCCGATCACGGCCGAGGAGTTGTGGTTCATGAAGTTGCGCCCGACCTGGCCCGATGAATTGGCGAGGCCTTCCGGAAACCGGTCACTTGCCGAGCGCAGCAAGAGCACGGCGGATTGCACGGCGCCGGCGCTCAGGATCACGAGCTTTGGATGAAGCGTTCGGGTTTCGCCGCCCTGGCGGTAAGTGACGCCAGAGATGCGGCCGTCCGCATCCGCTTCCAGCTTGATGACGGGAGAGTTGGTCTGAAGGCGGACATTGTCGTGTTGCAGCGCCTGCGACAGGGCCGCCGTCTCCGCATCCATCTTGCCGTCGTCAGAGTTCGGATGCGCGTCCCAAGGGGTCGGCGCCTTCGCCAGCCACTTGTCGATATCGACACCCAAGGGGAGCGAGAAAGGGTGCAGACCCTTCGCCTTCAGTCGCGCCCTGACATCGGCGATGGCGGGTTCTTCGCGCACTGGCGGGTAGTCATAAGGTGTCGAGTGCGAAGGTTCCGTTGGATCGTCGCCGAGCGCGCCGCGCACACGGTACAGTTTTTCGGCTCGGCCATACCACGGCTCCAGTTCCCCATAGGGAAACGGCCAAGCCGGCGACACGCCTTCGCGGTGATGGATTTCTTCGAAATCCTCGCGGCGGTAGCGCGAGAGCACGGCGCCGAAGAATTTCGAGTTGCCGCCGACATTGTAGTAGTTGCCGGGATTGAAGCCGGTGCCGTCGGCCTCGTACCAGGTCTCCTTCGGGCGGAAATGGCCGCGCTGGAAGATCGCCCGCTGGTCGCGGTTGACGGGGTGGTCGGCGATCCGTTCGCCGGCTTCGAGAATGAGGATCTCGGCGCCGGTGGCAGCTAGCCCGGCAGCGACGGTCGCGCCACCGATGCCCGAGCCGATGATGACGATATCAGGTGTTCTGTTCATATTGCTGTCCCGCCGTCAGATCACGCGATCCGCGCCTGGCTCTGCGGGTCGAAGAAGACCACCTTGTCGAGGTTGAATGCCAGTCGTGCGTTCTGGCCGGGCTGAATGCGGGCATCGGCGCGCAGGCGGGCGACGACCTCCTTGCCGCCGAGTTTCGTCACCGCGAATGTGTCTGACCCGGCCGGCTCGACGACGTCGATCAGGCAATCGCCTTCGGCAAGTGTCCGCGCGTTGCGGTCGGCGCCGTCGGGGTCGGTCAGCGCTTCCGGCCGGATGCCGAAGACGATCTGCCGGCCTGCATGCGCCTGCAGCGCTTCGCGGCCCGGTGCGATCGGCAAGCGGATCGGATCGCCGCTCGGACGGGCGAGCGACACGGAGAGGCCTGTCGCGCCCTGTTCGATAGTGCCGGACAAGAGGTTCATGGCCGGAGAACCCATGAAGTCGGCAACGAACATGTTGGCGGGGTTGTTGTAGATCTCAGCCGGGGTGCCGAACTGCTGCACCTCGCCATCCTTCATCACGGCGATCTTGGTGGCGAGCGTCATCGCCTCGATCTGGTCGTGCGTGACGTAGACGATCGTCTTGCCGGTCGCTTGGTGCAGGCGCTTGATCTCGATGCGCATGTCGACGCGCAGCTTGGCGTCGAGGTTGGAGAGCGGCTCGTCGAACAAGAAGAGCTTGGGATCGCGCACCAGCGCGCGTCCCATGGCGACGCGCTGCCGCTGGCCGCCGGAAAGCTGACTCGGCTTGCGGTCCAGCAGATGTCCGATCTGCAGCACCTTGGCGACCTTGTCGATCGCGGCCTTGCGCTCGTCGGCCGGCACGCCGCGCATTTCCATGCCGAAGGAGATGTTTCCCGCCACCGTCATGTTCGGGTAGAGCGCGTAGCTCTGGAACACCATGGCGATGTCGCGCTTGGACGGATGCAGGTCCGAGATGCTGCGGCCATCGACGCTGATGTCGCCCTCGGTGATGGCCTCCAGCCCGGCAATGGTGTTGAGCAGCGTGGACTTGCCGCAGCCGGACGGGCCGACCAGCACCAGGAAGCCGCCCTTTTCCAGCTCAAGATCGATGCCCTTGAGGATTTCCAGTGCGCCGAAACGCTTTCTGAGGCCTGAGATTTCGAGAAAAGCCATGGGATTATCCTTTGACCGCGCCCGCCATCAGACCGCGAACGAAGTAGCGGCCGGCGAGGATGTAAACGAGAAGCGTGGGCATGGCGGCGATCATCGCGGCGGCCATGTTGACATTGTATTCGACCACACCGGTCGAGGTGTTGACGACGTTGTTCAGCGCCACGGTCATCGGCATGGACTCGCCGGTTCCCGCATAGGCGGATGCGAACAGGAAGTCGTTCCAGATGTTGGTGAACTGGTAGATCACGGTCACGACGATGATCGGCAGCGAGTTCGGCAGCATGATGCGGCGGAAGATCTGGAAGAAGCTCGCGCCATCCACCTGCGCCGCGCGCACCAGTTCGGTCGGAAATGCCTCGTAGTAGTTGCGGAAGAACAGCGTCGTGAAGCCGAGACCATAGACGACGTGGACGATGACCAGATTGACCGTCGGATTGCCGAAGCCGAGCGACATGCCGATATCATTGGTGAGCATGTTGCCGAAGCGACCGAGGCTGCCGAGAATGGTTGCCATCGGCAAAAGCACCGACTGGAACGGAATGAAGCAGGCAAAAAGCATCAGTCCGAAGACCAGCGTGTGGCCGGGGAAGCGCCACTTGGTGAGCACGTAGCCATTCAGCGCGCCAAGAATGGTGGAGATGGCGACGGCGGGAACGACCATCTTGATCGAGTTCCAGAAATAACCCTTGATGCCGGCGCAAGTGAGGCCGACGCAGGTTTCGCCCCAGGCCTTGATCCATGGCTCGAAGGTCGGCGCCGCCGGCAGCGACAACATGTTGCCGCCCTGGATCTCGTCCATCGTCTTGAACGAGGTGACCAACATGACGAAGAGCGGCATCAGGTAGATGATCGCGAAGATCGCGAGTACGCCGTAGATGAAGATGCGGTTGAACATCCGCATGCGTGCCATGTGGGAGGCATCCGATGTGACCGTGCTCATCGCGATTTCTCCCGCAGTTCCGAATAAAGATAGGGAATGATGATGGCCGAGATGGTCATCAGCATGATCACGGCGCTGGCCGAGCCGACGGCCATTTCGTTACGCTTGAAGGTGTATTCATACATGAAGTTGGACGGCAGCCAGGCCGAGCCGCCGGGGCCGCCAGAGGTCAGCGCGACCACAAGGTCGTAGGACTTGATCGCCATGTGCGCGAGCACGATGAAGGCGGATAGGAACACGGGCCTCAGAAGCGGAATGATGATGCGGCGATAGAGCTGCACCGTCGAGGCGCCATCGATCTGAGCCGCCTTCATGATCTCGCTGTCGATGCCGCGAAGGCCCGCCAGGAACATCGCCATGACGAAGCCCGAGGCCTGCCAGACGCCGGCGATGACAACGGTGTAGATCACGAAGTCCTTGTTCTTGATCCAGTCGAAGTGAAAGCTCGTCCAGCCGAAATGGTGCAACGTCTGCTCCAGCCCGAGGCCCGGATCGAGGAACCATTTCCAGGCAACCCCTGTCACGATGAAGGAGAGCGCCATCGGATAGAGGAAGATCGGCCGCAGAATGCCTTCGCCGCGGATCTTCTGGTCGAGCAGGATGGCGAGCAGCAGCCCGAGGCCCAGGCAAATCGCGATATAGAGGAAGCCGAAGATCCCCATATTGGTGATCGACGTGTACCAGGACGACGGCGGATCGCTCTCGAAGGTCCAGCGCCAGAGCCGTTGATAGGCGCGAGGCCCGGTCAGCGCGTAGGACGGGAAGGTCTTTGAATTGGTGAAGGACAGATAGACCGTCCAGAGGATGAAGCCGTAGACGAAGACCAGCGTGATTGCGAAGCTCGGCGCAAGCACGATTTTCGGCAGCGCGTCCTGCAGCCAGCCGCGCATGGAAAACGACGTTCCGCGCTGCGCTGTGACTTCTGGTTTGGTGGTAGCGATAGTGCTCATAACATTCATCCCCCTCCCAAGGGTGACGTTGGCAGTCGACATCTTCCCCGCCATCTGAGCCGGGGAAGACCATGCTCGGAGCCGATTACTTGGCGTCGTCGATTGCCTTCACGAGTTCCTCGACAGCCTGGTCGGAGGTCTTGATCTGGCCGTGAACGAACTTCGAGACGACGTCCTTGTAGGCGTTGGCAACGGCCGGAGGCGCGCCATAGCCCTGTGCCAGCGAGCCGAACAGCGTGCCGCCTTCGTTGGCTGCCTTCAGGTCGGCGATACCCTTCTTGCCGCAGGCGTCGAAGTCGGTATCCGGCACGTCGGTACGGGCGGGAACCGAGCCCTTGACGACGTTGAAGGCCGACTGGAAGCTCTTCGACAGCGTTGCCGTCGCAAGCGCCACCTGAGCGGCCTTGCGATCGTCGGGAACATTGAACATGCCGAACATGTCGGAGTTGTAGATCACGCTGCCGTCGGTGCCGGGGAAGCGGTAGCAAAGGAAGTCGGTGTCGGGGGTCTTTTTGGCTGCGACGAATTCGCCCTTGGCCCAGTCACCCATGACCTGCACCAGCGCATCACCCTTGATGACCATCGCGGTCGCAAGGTTCCAGTCACGGCCGGAGAAGTTCGGATCGACATACTTGATCAGCGTGGCCAGGTTGTCGAAGGATTTCTTCATCGTGTCGGACTTCAGCGACTCCTCATCGAGTTCGTTGAAGGCCTTCTTGTAGAACTCCGGTCCGCCGGTCGAGAGCACGACGCTGTCGAACATGGTGGCTTCCTGCCAGTTCTGACCGCCGAGAGCGAGCGGCGTGACGCCGGCAGCCTTTGCCTTGTCGAGCAGGGCTACGAGGTCTTCGAAGGTCTTCGGCTGCGTGCCGCCGATCTTGTCCATCACGGCCTTGTTGATCCAGAGCCAATTGACGGAGTGAACGTTGACTGGAGCTGCGACCCACTTGCCGTCATAGACGGAGAACTTCTGCAGCGCTGCCGGAACCGACTTGTCCCAGCCTTCCTTCTTCGCGGTTTCGGTGAGATCGCCCATCACACCTGCTTGCGCGTAGTCGAGAACGGTGTAGCCGAGCATCTGCGAAGCGGTCGGGTAGGTGCCTGCCGCAACCATCGCCTTCAGCGCGGTCATCGCGGCGTCGCCACCGCCGCCGGCGACGGGCACGTCTTTCCACGCGTAGCCTTCCTTCGCCAGGTCGCCCTTCAGTACGTTGAGCGCGGCAGCTTCGCCACCCGACGTCCACCAATGCAGCATCTGCACTTCCTTGACATCGGCAGCGCGGGCCAAACCGCCCACAGCACCAACTGCCAATGCGACCACGGCGGTCGCCGTTAGAAATCTGCGCATTTGAAAACCTCCCGTTTTCAAGTTCGCGAAACGAGACCCATTCTCGTTCCGTATCCCCCGCCCTCCTCGAGCGTGGTTTCTGCAGACCGGCTCCCCGCCGGCTGTCAGTTCCTGGGCATCCACCAGTTTGTGCGGCTGCCGATATGCATGTTGAGCGTCTTCGTCTCGGTGTAATCCTCGACCGCATGGCGGCCGAGTTCGCGTCCGAGGCCGGACTGCTTGTATCCCCCGAACGGCAGCTCCGATGCGCCGTCCATGAATGTGTTCATCCAGACGGTTCCCGCGCGTACTCTACGCCCGATCGTCAGGCATGTATCGAAATCCTTGCTCCAGACGCCGGCCGAGAGGCCGTAATCGATGGAGTTGGCGATCTCGATCGCTTCGTCGGTGGTCTCGAAGGTGAGGACGGAAAGAACGGGGCCGAACACCTCCTCGCGCGCGACCGTCATCCCCGGCGTGACCTGAGAGAGAATGGTCGGCGCCATGAACTGGCCCATGCCGAGATCCAGCGCCCCGCCGCCATGGGCGATTTCGGCGCCGGCGCTCTTTGCCGCCGCGACATAGCCGGCGATCTTGTCGAAATGCTGCGGCGTGATGATCGCGCCGACCTGCGTGGTCGGGTCGAGGGGATCACCGACCTTCACATGCTTGGCGAGCGCCGCCACGCGCGCCACGACATCGCCGGCGATGGACTTGTGCAGGATCAGCCGCGAGCCTGCATTGCAGCATTCGCCGGCGTTGAAATAGGCGCCGAACACGGCCGCGTCGATGAAGGCATCGAGATCGGCATCCGGGAAGACGATCTGCGGGTTTTTGCCGCCGAGCTCCAGCGAAACCTTCTTCAGCGTTTGCGCCGCATTGGTCATCGTCAGCTTACCAACGCCGGTCGAGCCGGTGAACGAAACCATGTCGACGTCGGGATGCGACGTCATGATCGCGCCGACTTCGGCGCCCGTGCCGGTGACGATATTGACGACGCCATCGGGAACGCCGGCTTCCTGCAGGATTTCGCCGAGCACGATCGTCGAGCCCGATGTCAGTTCCGATGGCTTGACCACGCAGGTGCAGCCCGCGGCCAGCGCGAAGGGCAGCTTCTGGCCGACGATCAGGAACGGGAAATTCCACGGCGTGATGATCGAGACGACACCGATCGCCTCGCGCAGCACGACACCCAGAGTGCCGTCGCCGAGCGTGTTGTAGCTTTCGCCATGCAGATCGCGGGCAAGTGCGGCAGCATAGCGCCAGATATCGACCGATCCCGCGATCTCGCCCTTGACCTGAGAGATCGGTTTGCCGGCCTCGATCGCATCGAGATAGGCGAGTTCGTCGGCCCTGGCGGCAATGAGGTCGGCGGCCTTGAGCAGGATGGCGGAGCGCTCCGATGCCGTCATGCGCGGCCAGGGGCCGGTGTCGAACGACTTGCGGGCAGCGGCAATCGCGCGCTCGGCGTCGGCCTTGGAACCGGCCTGAAAGCGGCTGATGACGACGCCGTGGCTCGGCGCGACACGTTCGATCGGCGCGGCATTGCCGGAGATCCACTTGCCGTCGATCAGCATCTTGAAGTCGCGGACCGTCTGATTGGCAAGCGCCTTCGGGGTGACCAGAACCGTCATTACCATTCTCCCTTGAACTGTGCAGGGCGTTTCTCGCTGAATGCGGTCACGCCTTCTTTGAGGTCGCCCGTTTTGGCGACCAGGATCGAGCCGAGCGCTTCAACCGCCGTACCATTGTCCTCGCCATTGGCCGACGCGATCATCAGCTTGGTGATCTCGAGTGCCGCCGGTCCGCGTGTCGCGACGCGGCGCGCGTAGTCCCGTGCCGCATCGACTGCGGTGCCGGTGGCGACGACCATGTCGACCATGCCGAACTGGCGGGCTTCCTCGGCGGTGAAGATCTCGCCGCCCAGTGCCATGCGGCGGACGATCTGCGCGCCGAACCGCTTGACGAGGCGCTGCGTGCCCGACCAGCCGGGGATCATGCCGAGGCCGGTTTCCGGAAGGCCGATCTTGATCTGCTCTTCGGCAATCCTGATATCGGCAAGGCCGGCAAGCTCCAGCCCGCCGCCGAGCGCGTGGCCGTTCAGCGCCGCGATCAGGGGAACGCGAAGCGTGGCGAGACGTTCGAAGACACGATGGCCGTAGCGCACCCAGGCGTGCCCGAACTCCTGCGGCGCCATGTGCCCCCAGGCCTTGATATCGCCGCCCGCCGAGAAGGCCTTGCCTTCGCCGGTGATGATGGCGACATGCACATCCGGATTGACTTCCACCGCATCAGCGGCTTCCGATAAAGCCTTCAGCATGTCGAGGTCGAGCGCGTTCAGCTTCTCGGGCCGCGATACCGTCATGATGGCAAGTGAGCCGTCGATGTCGACGCGCACGGTTCCGCTAGTCATGGAAGGTGCCCTCCAGAACGCGGGCGCTTTTCACCGGCAGCGACAATCCGATCGGCTCTTCGGAAAACAGTCTGGCGTCCATCACCTTGAGGTCCGTGGCGACCAAGAGCGGGAATTCCGACTGATCCAGAATATGCGTCTGCAGGTCGATTCCGGGTGCGATTTCGGTCAGGACGATCCCGTCGGCGGTGAGCTTCATCACGCAGCGCTCGGTCACGTAGGTGATGTCCTGCCCCTGTTCGATCGCGCGGCGGCCGGAGAAGGTCACGTGTTCGACCTCGTTGACCAGCTTCTTCAGCTTGCCTTCCTTCTCGATCACAAGCTTGCCATCGGCGATGCCGAGTTTGGCGCCGGCATTGAACATGCCGGAGAAGACAATCTTGCGGGCGCGAGCGGTGATATCGACGAAGCCGCCGGCTCCGGCCGTCACATGAGGGCGGAAGGAGAGCTTCGAGACGTTGACCGAGCCATCCCGGCCGATCTCCAGGAAGGACAATAGCGACGCGTCGAAACCGCCACCCTGGAAATAGGTGAACTGATAGGGCGACGGCATGTACGCGTCGGCGTTGGAAGCGCAGCCAAAGGCGAAGTCGAGCAGTGGAACGCCACCGACCGCGCCTTGCTCGATCACCCACGTAACGGCCCCGTGCTGACCCTCTTCCATCAGGATGCGCGGCACGTTCGCCGAGATGCCGAAGCCGAGATTGACGCAGCTATTGGCCTGCAGTTCCTGCGCGACGCGACGCGCGATCACCTTCTGGATGTTGAATTCGGGCACGCGGAACGTGTCGAGCGGGCGGAAGATTTCGCCTGAAATCGCGGGATCGTAGAGCGTCTGCGTCGTCTGCTTCTGTTCGGGATCGACGATGACGTAGTCCACCAGCATGCCCGGCACGCGCACGTCGTGCGGCTTCAGCGAACCCTGCTTGGTGATGCGCTTGACCTGCGCGATGACGATGCCGCCATTGTTGCGCGCCGCGAGCGCCTGGTCGAGCCCGCCTAGATAGGCGCCCTCGTGCTCATAGGTCAGGTTGCCGTGCTCGTCGGCCGTCGTCGCCCTGACGATCGTGACATCGGGCCTGATCGCCGGGAAAAACAGCCAGTCGTCGCCCTCGAAGGAGACACGCTTGACCACGGGCGTTTCCTGAGCGGCGGCGTTCATCGCGCAGCCCTGACGCTTCGGGTCCACGAAGGTGTCCATGCCGACTTTCGTCAGAACGCCGGGTCGCTTGGCGGCTGCCTCGCGGTGCATGTCGAACATCACGCCGGAGGGAATGTTGTAGGCCGGAATCTCGTTGCCTGATATCATCTGCCAGATCAGCGGCGGTTCGGCGGTCGATGGGCCGGAAGGGTAGGAGCCGCCGATGATGCGCTTCAGCAAGCCCTTGCGCGCGATGTGGTCTATGCCCTTGATCCCGCTCATGTCGCCAGCGGCGATCGGGTGCAGCGTGGTGATCTCGCGCGGATGACCTGTTGCTTCGAAACGTTCGCCGATCGCTTTCAGCATCAGGTCGGGGCAGCCAAGGCCGCTGGACGAGGAAACCGAAACGACGGCGCCATCGGGGATCAGGTCAGCGGCTTGCGAAGGGGTGATGTGCTTGTTCATCGCGTTCAAAGTCCTGTCTTGACCGGCACCGCAGCACCCGTGCGCGCCGCTTGCGCGACCGCGAGGCCCGTCGCCAGCGACCAGATGCCATCCCTGGCCGTTGCCGACGGCCTGCCATTGCCGGCGACGGCGGCGTGAAACGCGGCAAGCGCGGTCTCGTAGAGATTGCCTCCGGTAACCGGCAGCGACTGCTCGCCTTCGGCAGTCCGCAAGGTCACCGTGCCATCCGGCCGCTGGGTCATGACATTGCGGCCGATCAGCGAGCCCTCGGTGCCGTGCACCTCGAAACCGGTCTCGGCGTATTTCGTGGTGAAACCGTCGTGGAACTGGGCGATGATATCGTCCTCGAAGCGCATGACGCCCATCACGGCGTCTTCCAGACCTTCCTTGCCCATGCCACCCGCCTGCGAGAACGCAATCACCTCGACCGGGTTTCGTCCTAGCACGTAGCGCAGCGTGTCCGTGTCATGGACGGTGATGTCGAGAATGACGCCGCCGCCGGCCTGCGGCTTGTCGAGCCGCCAGCCCTGCAGATGCGGCGGCAGGTAGACGGCGTGGAACACGCGCGCCGAGAGCGGCTTTCCGATCTTGCCGGCCGCGATTGCGTCACGCATCGCGGTGTGGGTCGAGGCATTGCGCAGGTGGTGGTTGGTGGCGAGAACGACGCCTGCCTCATCGGCGGCCTTCGCCATCGCGTGGGCATCATCGAGAGACAGAGCCAGCGGCTTTTCGCAGAGAATGTGCTTGCCTGCGCGCGCGGCGGCGATTGCCTGAGCGCAGTGCAGCTCGTTGGTGGTCGAGATATAGACGGCATCGATCTCGGGGTCGGAGAGCAGAGCGTCGAGATCGGAGACATGCTTGCCGATATTGTTCTCGGCGGCATAGGAGCTGGCGCGCTCCGGGCTGGTGCTCATCACGGAGACGACCTCGCCGCCGGTGGCGCGAATTGCTCCGATCACCCATTCGCGCGCGATCGTACTCGCGCCGATGAGACCCCAACGAACCGTCATGCCATTCTCCTCCCAGGCTTGTTCATCGCCGCGCCGCAGCTTTCGCGCACGATCAGGCGCACCGAGCTCACGGCCGATTCCGCTTCCGGTTTCCCGGCGTTGATCTGCTTCAGCAGCATCTGTGCTGCGCGTTGGCCGATCCCCTGCGGATCGACCGAGATGGTGGTGAGTGCCGGCACCGTGGTCTTCGCCTCGATCACATCGTCGAAACCGACGACGGCGAAGTCCTTGCCGGGCTCGATGCGGCGCGCTCTCAGCCCATCGCAGACGCCGAAGGCAACCGCATCGTTGAAGCAGACGGCGGCCGTCGGCGGCTCGGGCATGGCCATGGCGCGGGCAAGCGCATCGACGCCGCCGGCGCGCGATGGCGCGGACGAGACGACCAGCTCTTCTTGGAAGCCGGTGCCGGTTTTCGACATGGCGTCGCGATAGCCGCCCAGGCGCTCGTCGAAGACGGCGGTGTCCGGGAAGCCTCCGACGAATGCGATACGGCTGTGGCCGAGCGCGGCCAGATGTTCGACGGCGGCAAAGGTGCCGGCATGATTGTCGGAGACGAGCGATGAGACCTTGGCACCGGGAATGTTGCGCACGACGAGCACGACCGGAATGCCGGCCATGACAAGCGGCTTCAGGTCGACAGCTTCGGTCCCGCGCGCCGGCGAGATGATCAGGCCCGAGACGCCATGCTCGCGCATCGAGGCGATAACCTCGCGCTGGCGATCGATGCTTTCGCTGGTGTTGGACAGGAACTGCACGAAGCCGGCCGACTGCACCACCGTGTCGACGCCCACGGCCAGTTCGGCGAAGAAGCTGTTGGTCAGATCGTTGACGACGATGCCGATGATCTTCGATCGCGCATTCGCCTGGCGAAGGTTCGCCGCGCCGCGATTGTAGACGTAGCCAAGTTCCCGCATCACGGCGTTGACCTTCGTGCGGGTGCTTTCATTCACCAGGGGCGAGGCTTGCAGCACCAGCGAAACTGTCGACTTGGAAACGCCGGCAGCCTTCGCGATGTCGATGACGGTGACCCGTCCCTTGCCCATGAATGTCCTCCCTTGGTCTGCGCCAATTTTCACTGTTAATAATTGGAACGTTCCAACTTTGTCAAGCGGAGTTAACCGAGCGATGCCGATGTCTGTGGGAGAATTCACCGGAAAGCATCTGTTGCGGTGCAAAATGGCGCAAAACAATCAATTTCTTCGCAGGCTTTCGCGTCGAAAGCGTCAAGAGACGCCTTGCTTTTGACGTCGAAAACAGGCTTGCAATTTGGAACGATCCAAATTATTGCATTGTCCACGTCTTGAGGAGGACCCCATGAGCTTGACCTTGAATCTGCCTGACGCCGATGGTGCCGTTCGCGAATATCGCCTTGTCGGAACCCCGATCGAGCGGCCGTCCAAGCCACCGGTATTCAATCGGATTGCCTATGCGGCGGCGCACGTCGTTTCCGATCCGCGCCGGGATTTCGACCCCTGGGGGAAGCCGGCGATCGACTGGGATACGACGATCGCTTTCAGACGCCATCTCTGGAGCCTGGGTTTCAAGATCGCCGAAGCCATGGACACCTCCCAGCGCGGGATGGGGCTCGATTGGGCGGGCGCGCAGGAACTCATTCGCCGTTCGCTCGAAGAGGCGCGCCATGTCGAAGGTGCCGATCTTGCCTGCGGCGCCGGCACGGACCATCTCGCGGCCGCCGATGCGCGCTCGCTGGACGACGTGATCAAGGCCTACGAGACGCAGATCGAATTTGTGGAGAAGAACGGTGGCCGCGCCATCATGATGGCGAGCCGCGCGCTTGCCCGCGTCGCCAAGTCGCCCGACGATTACATCAAGGTCTATAGCCGCATTCTCTCGCAGGCGAAGGACAAGGTCGTCCTGCACTGGCTGGGCGACATGTTCGATCCCAACCTTGCCGGCTATTGGGGGAGCGCTGAATTCGAGCCGGCGCTCGCGTGCGCGCTCGATATCATCAAGGAAAACCGGAGCAAGGTCGAGGGCATCAAGATCTCGTTGCTCGACAACGCCAAGGAAGTGCAGCTTCGCGATCGGCTTCCCGAGGGCGTCATGTGCTTCACCGGTGACGACTTCAATTACGCCGAACTGATTGAGGGTGATGGCAAGCGCTACAGCCACGCGCTTCTCGGCATTTTCGACGCCGTGGCGCCGTCTGCTTCGAAGGCGCTTGCGTCGCTGGCTGCGGGCGATACCACGACCTTCCGCTCGGTAATCGAGCCGACGGTGCCGCTGTCGCGCAAGATCTTCGAGGCGCCGACGCAATATTACAAGGCGGGCGTGGTCTTCTTGGCGTGGCTGAACGGCCATCAGAGCCATTTCAGCCTGCCCGCCGGCATGCAATCGGCGCGCGGCATCAATCACTATGCGGATATCTTCCGCTTGGCTGACAAGGCAAATGTGCTCGATAAGCCGGAGCTGGCGACTGAGCGCATGAAGAACTTCGTCGGTGTCTTCGGCGTGCAATAAGCCAGGCGGAAGGCCGCCCGGCTTATGATGGTCGTATCAATGAATAAAAGGACCGGCGTGTGGTGACGCCGGTCCTTCCGAACGCTAGGCCGCAGCGAAGGGAACAGCCACGAAGGTTTTGTTGCCGCCTCGCTGTACGAGGAGCAGCACGGACTTCTTCTCGGTCTTTGCTGCATCCGCCACCGCGTTCTTAGCTTCACTCGCGTCGTGAACGGTCCTGTCGTTCACCGACAGGATGATGTCTCCGGTCTGCAGGCCGGCCTTCGCTGCGGGCTTGTCCGGCGCCACATTGGCGATGACAGCGCCTTCGACCTTCTGCGACAGGCCAAGCTGGGCGCGGATATCGGGGGTGAGGTCGGCAAGTGCGACGCCGATCCTCGGTCCGCTCTGCGCATGCTTTTCGGTGCCGCCGGCACTTGCGAGCTGCTGTCCGTCATCGCCTCCGCCGATCGCAACCTTCAGCTCTACGCTCTTGCCGCCGCGCCAGACCGTGACGGTCTGTTTGTCGCCAGGCGACAGATCTGCCACCAGGCGCGAGAGATCCTTCGGCGATGTCACGCTGTCGCTTCCGACGTTGGTGACGACGTCGCCAGCCTTGAGACCAGCCTTGGCAGCGGGTGAGCCTTCCGAGACGTCGGCGACGAGCGCGCCTTGCGGCTTGGCAAGACCGATCGCATCGGCGACATCCTGTGTGACGCCCTGGATCTGAACGCCGAGATAGCCGTGCTCGATGGAGCCGTTCTTCTGCAGCTTGGCGACGATCGTCTTGGCTTCATCCGATGGGATCGCGAAGCCGACACCGACGCTGCCGCCGTTCGGCGAATAGATGGCGGTGTTGATGCCGACGACATGACCGTCGCGATCGACGAGTGGGCCGCCCGAATTGCCGTGGTTGATCGGCGCATCGATCTGGATGAAGTCGTCATAAGGACCGCTGTGCAGATCCCTGCCGCGTGCCGAGACGATGCCCGCCGTCACGGTCGTGCCGATGCCGAAGGGGTTGCCGATGGCCAATATCTGGTCGCCGAGCTTAAGCTTGCCGGAATCGCCCCAGGCGATGGTCGGCAACGCCTTCGGGGCCTCGATCTTGACCACGGCCAGATCGGCCTTGGCGTCGGCGCCGATCAGCTTGCCTGGCAGTTCCGTGCCGTCGTCGAGCGTCACCTTGATATCGGTGGCGTTGGCAATGACGTGGTTGTTGGTGACGATATAGCCGTCCGGGCTGACGATGAAGCCGGAGCCGAGGGCCTGCGCATGCTCACCCGATTGCGGCGCCTGATGTGGGACCGGAATGCCCTGCTGTTCGAAGAACTGCTTGAACTGCTGCTGCATCTCGGAATTGTCGGTGCCGTCGTCGGCGCCCGATGCCTTCATCGTCGTGACGATGGTCACGACCGCCGGCTTGTCGGCATCGACGACATCGGCGAACGAACCGCTACCGTTGGGGGAGGTGGCGACGGACGCTGGCGACGCTACCGCCGAAGACGTTTCGAACGCATAGGGAAGCGATGCCGCGCCAACGATGATTGCCGCACCGAGAAGGGCTGCTGACCGGCGGCGATTGAGGATGTTTGACATGATGTCTGTCCTTTGGATGTGTTGCTCGATCGCGTGATGGCTTTCACCAGTAGTAGACGCGTGAGATACATATCTGTCGGCAGAACTGTATTTTCAAATTAAATATAAATTAGGTAATTGTTACGTTTTCGTCATTTATTACAAGAGTTTAATGATGCCGTGCGAAGTATAGTTCGCGCTCACGAGCGCGCCTACTATCGTAGGCCGGATGCTGTTTTCCGGGCCGGTATCTGGGTGGCTTTGATGGGGAATTTCGACCGCGATCGGCCATGCTTTGTCCTTGGACAAGCTTGCCGATCGCGGAAGAGCCTTGGGAGGCATTGCGTGGTCCGCCGCAGGGCTGGGACGCGGCGCTTCACTAGCCCGGCACCACCGGCGCGTCGATACACAGTAAAGTGACCAAGCCCGCGAATTTCTGTCATAAATGAAAGTGATCACCGTCATTTTGCGTGGCGGCTTCGGCTCTGTTATGGGTAATTCGGGCAAAAACGAAACTGAAGCGAAAGCACTCGCACAATGTTCCTGAGCGACCGTCAAACCGAAATCGTCGACATGGCCAAGTCGAAAGGCCGGATATTCGTCGAGGATCTGGCAGCGCATTTTTCCGTGACGCCGCAGACCATTCGCAAGGATCTCAACGACATCTGCGATGCCCAGATCCTGACCCGCGTGCATGGCGGCGCGGTGTTCCCGAGCGGTACCGAGAACGTCAAATACGAGGCGCGACGCCAGATCGCGTCGAGCGAAAAGCAGGCCATCGGCCTCGCCGCTGCCAGCCTCATCCCCAACAATGCGTCCCTGTTCATCAATATCGGCACGACGACCGAGGCGGTCGGTGAAGCCCTCATCAATCACCACGAGCTGATGGTGATCACCAACAACATCAACGTCGCCAACCGGCTGAGGCTTCTGCCGGCCATTGAGGTGGTGATTGCAGGCGGCGTCGTGCGCAGTGCCGATGGCGGCATCGTCGGCGAGGCGGCCGTCGATTTCATCCGGCAGTTCAAGGTGGATTATGCCGTGATCGGCGCCTCCGCGCTCGATGAGGACGGCGCACTTCTCGATTACGATTTCCGCGAGGTGAAGGTGGCGCAGGCGATCATCGCCAATGCGCGCCATGTCATCCTGGTCGCCGATTCCACCAAGTTCGAGCGCACCGCGCCGGTAAGGATTGCCCAGCTTTCCCAGGTGCACACCTTCATTACCGATCGTTGCCCGGTTCCATCGGTGCGGCAGTTCTGTCTTGAGAACGACGTGCGGCTGATCGAAACAAGCACGCAAAGGCAGGCGCAGACCGAGCCGGCGTGAAACGCTTTCCAATATTCCGATCAAGGATGACTGTTGCCCATGAGCCTAGAGACCGTCCGCGCATTCCTCAGCGCATCCGCCCCCGATATCGACATCATCGAAACCGAGATGAGTTCGGCGACCGTCGCGCAGGCGGCCGAAGCGCATGGGGTCGATCCGGCGCAGATCGCCAAGACGATCTGCCTGCGGCTAGATGACGCGCCGATCCTGGTGGTAGCGGGCGGTCTGGCGCGGTTGGACAATCGCAAGTTCAAGGACACGTTCGGCACCAAGGCGCGGCTGCTGAATGCCGAAGAGGTCGTCGAGGCGACCAGCCATCCTGTGGGCGGCGTCTGCCCGTTCGGGCTTCCGTCGCCGCTGCGCATCTATTGCGACGTCTCTCTCAAGCAGTTCGACGTGGTGGTGCCCGCCGCGGGATCGACGAATTCGGCTATCCGGATCGCGACGGATCGCCTGGCGGAGCTGACCAAGGCGACTTGGGTCGACGTCTGCCAATAGGCCGATACACAAACAATTGAACCAGATTCAACGCAAAGCTTAAAACGCGGGAAAAGAAACCTATATAAGAAGGCGAAACTCAATTGTTGCCATATAGGAGACTTTAGATGCCTCGTGCCGTTTCACGTTTTGCCAAGGTTGCAGCGATCGCCGCCCTGACAGGCGTAACCGTATTTGCGTCCATCGGGGATGCGGATGCACGGCGGGCAGGAAGCTCCGGTTTCGGCAGCCGCGGCACGCGTACCTTCCAGGCGCCGCCTGTCACCCGCACCGCGCCGGCCCCTGCCGCGCCGATGGATCGTTCGATGAGCCAGCGCCCTGAAACCAACGCGCCTGGCGCCGCGACGCAGCCGGCCTTCGGTGGTGCTCAGCAGCGCGGTGGTCTGTTTGGCGGTTTCGGCCGGTCGATGATCGGCGGTCTCGTCGCCGGCGGATTGCTCGGCATGCTGCTCGGCCACGGGTTCGGCGGCGGCTTCGGCTTCCTCGGCATGCTCCTGCAGTTCGCTTTGATCGCCGGCGCCATCATGCTCGCCGTCCGCTTCTTCGCCAATCGCGGCCAGCAGCCCGCCTATGGCTCGGCGCGTCCGAGCGGCGTCAGCCCGATGGCATCGAACGGCAACTCGTCTTTCCGCATCCCGAGCATCGGTTCGGGCGCGGCCGGCTTTGGCCTCGGCGGCTCGAATGCCGCTCCGCAGCCGCCGCGCAACGATCAGCCGAGCGATGAAATCGGCATCAAGCCTGATGACCTTGACCGGTTCGAGCAGCTTCTCACCGAGGTTCAGACGGCCTATGGCGCCGAGGATTACGGCACGCTGCGCAAGCTGACGACGCCGGAAGCCATGTCCTATCTCGCCGAGGAACTGGGCGAAAACGCCACCAACGGCGTTCGCAACCAGGTCAGCGACGTCAAGCTGCTGCAGGGTGATGTCGCCGAAGCCTGGCGTGAAGATGGTTCCGATTACGCGACGCTTGCGATGCGCTATCAGTCCATCGATGCTGTCATCGAGCGCGATGGCGGCCGGGTGGTGAGCGGCGACACGCGCTCGCCGACCGAGAGCACAGAGGTCTGGACCTTCGTGCGCAAATCCGGCACCGACTGGAAGCTTGCAGCTATCCAGGGCACCGAACAGCGCGCAGCCTGATATCTATCGAGTTGAAACCCTGCTTCAGCCTTCCTGGGCTGCGGCAGGCACGACCCAAAGCGGTCGATCTTCGCGCCGTGGCGCGGCAATCGTTGGAGCGGCTTCCTCTTCTGTGAGGAGGCCGTCTTCGTTTTCGCTGACGTCCACTTCATACGCGTAGTCGTAAAGCATCTCGCAGGCGCGTTCGCTGGCCTTGATCTTGGCCTCGGTCTCGCTGATCGCCGAGGCGATCGCCTTGACGCGTGCGCGCAGCATGGACCCGAGAATATCGGTCGAGGGCCGCTTTTCCAGGCGTTCCAGGTGATGTTCGATACGCGCGGCGTGGCGCTCGAGTTCACGTTTGGAGAAGCGCGCCTTGCGCATGTCCTCGGAGAGATCGTCGCGCATGCGCGCGAGCGGATCGAAGGTGCCGGGCTCGCGCTCGTCCAGCGTCAATTCATTGACGAGCTTCTCGATGACGATCAGCGCCTGCAGATCGACGGGATCTGCGAGTTCGACGTCATAGCCGGTATCGTCGAACACCTTGCGGCGAACGGGATCGAGCAGCAGCTCATAAGCCTTCTGCACCCGCCCGAAGGCATTGGGATCGCCACCGGAATCCGGATGCGTCGTCTTCGCGCGCCTGCGGTAGGCCGACTTGATCTGGTCATCGCTCGCGTCCCTGCGGACACCGAGAATCTCGTATGGATTGGTCACTGTCCCTCCGCTGCTGTCGGACATCGTCGTGACACCCGTGAAGGGCATTCGTCTATCAATGCCGTTCTTCTACCATCACTGGGGCAGAGTTTGGACAAAAGAATGCATAAGTTTGCGTGAACGCCCGGATTGGCTGAGGGCGTCCACCGTCTGTCCACAGTTTGATTGGACGCACCTGCTTGCCACGTCGTTTTCCGCGCGAAAATCAAAGCAATAGGAAAATCGGATGCCGCAGGAATGCTTAATCGATATAATGGCGCCGCTTGCGTTGACGCTGTCAGTCAAATCGAGTTCTATCCGCCACCTTCTTGCGCCAGCCACGCTGGCGGAGAGCTTTGGAGGACGGTTTCGTGCGTATTATCAAATCGATAGCGGATCTTAGGGCGTGCCTGGATATCTATCGGCGTGAGGGCAAGAAGATCGGCCTGGTGCCGACCATGGGCTTTCTGCATGTCGGTCACATGGAGCTTGTCTCGCGCGCCAAGGCTGCAAACGACGTGACCGTGGTGTCGATTTTCGTCAATCCGCTGCAGTTTGGCGCCAACGAGGATCTGGCGCGTTATCCGCGCGATCTCGAGCGGGATTCTGCGCTTCTCAAAAATGCCGGCGTCGACTTTCTGTTCGCGCCCGAGGTGACGGACATGTATCCGCGCCCGATGCTGACGGTTGTCGATGTGCCGGAGATTGGCCGACAGCTGGAGGGCGAGGTTCGCCCGGGTCATTTTGCCGGTGTCGCCACTGTCGTCACCAAGCTCTTCAATGTCGTCCAGCCCCATGCCGCCTATTTCGGCGAGAAGGATTATCAGCAGGTGGTGCTGATCAAGCGGATGGTCGAGGACCTCGCGCAGCCGGTCGACGTGGTCGCGGTGCCGACTGTGCGCGAAGCCGATGGCCTGGCCTGCTCTTCCAGAAATGTCTACCTGAGCGAGACGGAGCGCGCCGCTGCCGTCATCGTGCCGCGGACGCTCGACGAAGCGGCCCGGCTCTATGCCGAGGGCTGTGATGATCCCACGCAATTGGAAACCGCTTTGACCCGTTTTGTGGCGTCGGAACCGCTCGCGAGTGCCGAGGTCGTCGCCGTCAGGCATCCTGAAACGCTTGAACCGCTGACGTCGCTGCAATCGGCGCCGGCGCTCGTGGCGCTTTTCGTGCGGATCGGCAGCACGCGCCTGCTCGATAACCGCGTCATCGGCCTGACCGCACAGTCGAGGGCTGCCTGATGAGCGCGCAGGGCAAGCAGAAGCGACTGACCACGGCCTCGATCCGCTCGATGAAGGGAGGAGATCGCGTCGTCTGTCTCACCGCCTACACGACGCCGATCGCGCGGCTGCTGGACCCGCATTGCGATCTGCTTTTGGTCGGCGATTCCCTGGGCATGGTGCTTTACGGCATGGAGACGACGGTCAGCGTCACGCTCGACATGATGATCGCCCATGGCCGCGCCGTCATGCGCGGCGTGTCGCATGCCTGCGTCATCGTCGATCTGCCGTTCGGCAGCTATCAGGAATCCAAGGAGCAGGCCTACCGAAATGCCGTCCGCATCCTGCAGGAAACGGGCTGCGACGGGGTGAAGCTCGAGGGTGGTGAAGAGATGGCCGAGACCATCGCCTTCCTGACATCGCGCGGCGTGCCCGTCTTCGGGCATGTCGGGCTGATGCCTCAGCTGGTCAACACGGCCGGCGGTTTCCGCTCGCTGGGGCATTCGGAGCAGGAGGCGACGAAGATCCGTCGCGATGCGGCGGCGGTTGCTGATGCCGGCGCCTTTGCGGTCGTCATCGAGGGAACGGTCGAGCCGCTGGCGCGCGAGATCACGGCCTCGCTTTCCATCCCCACCATCGGCATCGGCGCGTCTGTCGCCTGTGATGGCCAGGTGCTTGTGTCGGACGACATGCTGGGCTTGTTCAGCGATTTCAAGCCGCGCTTCGTCAAGCGCTTCGCCGAGTTGGGTCCGCTGGTGTCGCAGGCGGTGGAGGCCTATGCAGAAGACGTCCGCGCCGGCCGCTTTCCGAGCGTGGAACACACCTTCCAGCCGCGCAAGTAGACGCGTGCGCTATTTGCGCGCTCGCGCGATCTTTGGTCGCGCTTCGATAGCGGGAACTTGCGCTTAATTGCATCTTTTCTGAAGTGCGCTACATTCAACTCGCTTCATGTGCGAATTGCGTCCTGATGATATCGATCGCAGGCCGCCTTCTTGCGAAGCGGTGACGGTGTGACGTCGATCCCGGCGTATTCGCGGCAGCTATAAGATTTTTAGGAGTGAATTCATTGCTGTAGCCTCCGGCCATCCGCCGACAGGTCCTCAGCGCCGATAAGGCCTACTCAGCTTGTGTCAGTTTTGGAATTCGGGGGAACTCCTGAGATGCACATCAAGACGTTCAGCCTGCTTCTTCTATGCCTCTCGTTCGTATCCTGCCAAAAAGAAGGCGGCGAGCCCGCCGAACTGACCATTCCAGTGCGTGCCGAACCGGTGGCGCTCCAGGATTTCCGCTACAGCATCAAGCTCACCGGCGCGATCGCCGCCCATATCGAATCCAATCTCTCTTTCCGCGTCAGCGGCAAAGTCACCGAGTGGACCGCCGATGTCGGCGCGCATGTGACCGCCGGGCAGGTGATCGCGCGGGTCGATCCGCAGCAACAGAAGGCCGATGTCGAGGCCGCGCAGGCAGCGCTCGTCGCCGCGCAGGCGGACGTCGAGCAGGCGACCTCGGAGTTCGAGCGGCGCAAGACGCTGCTCGCCAGCGGGTCGATCTCCAAGGAATCCTACGATCAGGCGGCCACGGCGCTTGATACATCCAAGGGCTCGCTCGACAACGCCAAGGCGCAGCTCGGTACGACCAAGGATGCGCTCGGCTATACAGAGCTGAGGACGGATGCCGATGGCATCATCACCGCCCGCAATGTCGAAGTCGGACAGGTGGTGCAGGCGGCACAGACCGCATTCACATTGGCGCAGGACGGGCCGCGCGATGCGGTGTTCTACATCTACGAGACCCTGCTGCAGTCGAGGCCCGATACGCCGAGGATCGAGGTGGCGCTCGTCAGCGATCCTAATGTGACGGCCTTCGGCAAGGTCACCGAGATCTCGCCGACGATCGATACCTCCACCGGCACAGTGCGCGTGAAGATTACGCTTGAGGAGACGCCTGCGAGGATGACGCTGGGCGCGCCGGTGACGGGCTTTGCTCAATCGGCACCGACCAAGATGATCATCCTGCCCTGGACGGCATTGTTTGCCATCGACGGCAAACCGGCGGTCTGGGTGATCGATCCGAAAGATGAAACCGTCAGCCTGAAGCCTGTCAAGGTCGCGACCTACGAGACCGGTCGCGTGATCATATCGGGCGGTCTCGATGTCGGCGAGATGGTCGTCACCGATGGCGGCAAGATGCTGCGGCCAGGCCAGAAGGTGACGGTCGAAGGAGGGCAGAGCTGATGCGGCGGTCGTCTATCCCCAAGCTTCTTGTCATCCCGATGATCATCGCGCTCAGCGCATGCAGCGAAGAAAAGGAGACGGCTCCCCCGATACGGCCGGTCTTGTCGAGCATCATCGAGCTCTCGAACTTGCCGACGCCGAGCTTCGCCGGAACGGTTGCGCCGAAGACGGAGACACCGCTCGGCTTTCGCGTGGGCGGCCTGATGGTGGCGCGCGATGTGAATGCGGGCGATGTCGTGACGAAGGGCGAGCTCCTGGCGTCCCTTGAACCGACCTCGCTGGAGCTCGCGGTCAGATCGGCACAGGCGCAGCTTGCCAATGCGCAGGCGCAACTCGCCAATGCGAGATCGACCGAAGAGCGCGCCCGCGCCACATTCCAGGGCGGGACGGCGACCAAGTCCAGCCTCGAAAGCAGCGTTCAGGCGACCCAGACCGCGCAGTCGGCCGTGGTGCAGGCACAGACGGCGCTCGACAAGTCGAACGAGGATCTCTCCTACGCACAGCTTCTCGCGACCTTCGACGGGATCGTCACCGCCACGTCGGTCGAGGTGGGGCAGGTGGTATCGGCCGGCGAATCCGTGCTGACGGTCGCCATGCCCGGCGAGCGCGATGCCGTCATCGATATTCCCGAGGGCGAACTGATCCCGGCGATAGGGGATGCCTACTCCATCCTGCTGCAGATCAATCCGTCGATCACGTCGGCAGGTGTGGTGCGCGAAGTGGCGCCGGCAGCTGATGCCGCGACCCGTACGCGCCGCGTCAAGATCGCGCTTCAGAACCCGCCCGACGCCTTCAGGATAGGAACAACGATCACGGCGATTCGCCAGGCTCGCGACATCAAGAAGCTGTTCCTGCCTGCCTCGGCGATCCTCAATCAGGACGGCAAGACGCTGGTGTGGATCGTGGATGAGAAGGCCGAAACCGTTCGATCGCAGGAGGTGAAGCTACGCGACAAGACGTCGGCGCATCCCGAGGTCGTCTCGGGTCTGGAGCCGGGGACGCGCGTCGTCATCGCCGGCGTTCATAGCCTGAAAGAGGGGCAGAAGATCAAGGTCGAGGGTGGTGCGCGCTCATGAACAAGTTCAACCTCTCCGACTGGGCGCTCGAACACCGGTCGATGATCTGGTACTTCATGATCGTCTTCGCGCTGCTGGGCATCTTCTCCTACATGAACCTCGGGCGCGAGGAAGATCCGAATTTCACCATCAAGACGATGACGATCTCGACGCAGTGGCCCGGCGCTTCCGCCGAGGAGACCACGCGGCAGGTCACCGAGCGCATCGAGCGCAAGCTCGAGGAACTTGAATCGCTCGACTACACCAATTCGATCACGATCGCGGGCCAGACGACGGTGTTCGTCTACCTCAAGGATTCCACCAAGGCGCGCGACGTGCCGGGGATCTGGGTCGACGTTCGAAACATGGTCAGCGATATCGAGGGGCAGTTTCCCTCGGGCGTGCAAACGCCGACCTTCAACGACCGCTTCGGCGACGTTTTCGGCAACATCTACGCCTTTACCGCCGACGGATTCACGCAGCGCCAATTGCGCGACTATGTCGAAAGCGTCCGCCGCAGCATCCTGACTGTCCCGAATGTCGGGAAGGTCGATCTGGTCGGCGCGCAGGACGAGGTGATCTTCCTCGAATTCTCGACGCGCCAGCTCGCTGCCCTCGGCATCAGCCAGGCCGATGTGCTCAACACGCTGCAATCGCAGAACGCGATCACGCCATCGGGCGTGCTGCAGGCTCAGGGCGAGCGCGTCAGCCTGCGCGTCAGCGGACAGTTCACCTCGGAAGACAGCCTGCGCAGCGTCAATCTGCAGGTCAACAACCGTTTCTTCCGGCTGAGTGATATCGCGACGATCACGCGCGGTTACACCGATCCGCCGACAGCGCTCTTTCGCGTCAACGGCATGCCGGCGATCGCGCTCGCCATCGGCATGAAGCAGGGCGCCAATCTGCTTGAGTTCGGCAAGGCGCTGCAGGCCGAGCTGCGCAAGGTGCATGCGACGTTGCCGATCGGCATCGAGCCACATCTCGTCGCCGACCAGCCCGTCATCGTCGAGGAGGCGGTGTCGGGGTTCACGCGGGCGCTGGCGGAAGCGATCATCATCGTGCTCTTGGTGAGCTTCGTCAGTTTCGGCTGGCGCGCGGGGTTGGTCGTTGCCTTCGCGATCCCGCTGACCTTGGCGATCACCTTTGTGTTCATGGAATATGACGGCATCTCGCTGCAGCGCATCTCGCTTGGCGCGCTGATCATTGCGCTTGGCCTGCTCGTCGATGACGCGATGATCGCCGTGGAAATGATGGTCGCGCGGCTTGAGGCCGGGGATCCGATTACCAAGGCGGCGACCTACGTCTATTCGCATACTGCCTTTCCGATGTTGACGGGAACCTTGGTGACCGTCTCGAGCTTCATGCCTGTCGGCCTCAACAACAGCGCCGCCGGCGAGTTCACCTTCTCGCTCTTCGTGGTCATCGCGGTGTCGCTGGTCGTGTCGTGGATCGTGGCGGTGGTGTTCGCGCCCTTGCTCGGGGTGACCATCCTGCCCAAGACAATGAAGCGGCATGAGGAGAAGAGCGGCTGGTTTGCAAACGGCTTCGCGAAGATCCTCGATGTCTGCATGCGCTTCCGCTGGATCACCATCGCGGCGACGGTCATCGCCTTTGCCTGCGCGGTCTACGGCATGCGCTTCGTCCAGGAGCAGTTCTTCCCGTCGTCCGACCGGCTGGAGCTGATCGTCGACTTCTCGTTGCCCAACAACGCCTCGATCAACGAAACCGACCAGCAGATGGCGCAATTCGAGAAGGAGAAGCTGCAAGGCAATCCCGATATCGAGCGCTGGTCAACCTATGTCGGGCAGGGCGCGCAGCGCTTCGTTCTGTCTTTCGACGTGCAGCCGCCGAGCCCGTCTTTCGGCCAAGTGGTGATCATCACCAAGAGCCTGGAGGTGCGCGACAAGCTGCGGGTGGATCTTCAGGAGTATCTTACCAAGACCTTCGTCGGCACCGACGCCTATGTGAAGCTTCTCGACATCGGCCCGCCCGTCGGCCGCCCGGTTGCCTATCGCCTCAGCGGGCCTGATATCGAAGGGGTCCGCCAGCGCGCGCTGGAACTCGGCGCGGTCATGAGCCAAAATCGATCGTTGGGCGATGTGGTCTACGACTGGAACGAGCCGCAGCGTGTCGTGAAGGTCGATGTTCTTCAGGACAAGGCGCGTCAGCTCGGCGTCACCTCGGAGGATATCGCATCCGCGCTGAACGGCATCGTTGGCGGCGCGTCGGTGACGCAGGTGCGCGACGATATCTATCTGATCACGGTTCTGGCGCGGGCCCAGGCATCCGAGCGGCGATCGATCGAGACGCTGCGCGACCTGCAGCTGCGCACCAGCAATGGCAACTCGGTTCCGTTGGCGGCGATTGCGAACTTCCGCTACGAGACCGAGCCGCCACGGATCTGGCGCCGAGACCGCCTGCCGACGGTCACGGTGAAGGCTGCCGTGATCGACAACAAGCAGCCGGCGACGGTGGTCGATCAGCTGGCCAAGGACATCGACGCCTACTCCGCCCAGCTGCCGACCGGCTTCACGCTTGAAGTGGGTGGCAGCGTCGAGCAAAGCGCCAAGAGCCAGGCGCCGATCGCAGCCGTGGTGCCGATGATGCTGTTTACGATGGCGACGATCCTGATGATCCAGCTACAGAGCTTCTCGCGACTGTTTCTGGTCTTCGCGGTCGCGCCCCTTGCCCTGATCGGCGTGGTGATCGCGCTTCTATCGAGCGGCGCGCCGATGGGCTTCGTGGCGATCCTCGGCATCCTTGCCCTGATCGGCATCCTGATCCGAAACTCGGTAATTCTTGTTGTGCAGGTGGAGGAACTCAGGCGCGAGGGGCATCATCCATGGGATGCGGTGAGAGAGGCGACGCAGCATCGAATGCGGCCGATCCTGCTGACGGCGGCGGCGGCGAGCCTTGCGCTGATCCCGATTTCACGCGAGGTGTTCTGGGGGCCGATGGCCTATGCCATGATGGGCGGCATCATCGTCGGCACAGTGCTGACGCTGCTCTTCCTGCCCGCGCTCTATCTTGCCTGGTTCAGGATCAAGCGACCGGACGGCGATGAACATGTTGCGGAAAAGGAAGTGACTGGAGGCGCGGGCTGATCAGGCCCGCAGCCAGTCTGCGATGCCGCGTGCGGCGGCGCGACCGGTCGCGAAGCACGCGGTTAGTAGATAGCCACCCGTTGGGGCTTCCCAATCGATCATTTCGCCGGCGACGAACAGGCCGGGCCGCTGCTTCAGCATGTAGTGCTCGTCGATCTCGGCCCATGCGATGCCGCCCGCCGACGAAATGGCTTCAGTGATCGGGCGCGGAGCGACAACCTGGATAGGCAGCGCCTTGATCAGCCGCGCCAGCCGAGCGGGGTCACGCAGATCGGCATCGTCACCGCATTCGCGAACGAGGTTCGCCTTCACGCCATCGAGGCCGGCGCCTTTGCGCAGCCGGTTGGCGAGGCTCGTCTTGGCGTCCTGCTTCCCGAGATCGCGTTCGAGCCGCTCCAGCGCCCGCCCGGGCATCAGGTCGACGATGAGTGCTGCGCGCTGTCCGGATGCCAGCGCATCTCGCAAAGCCGCGGCATGGGCGTAAACCAGGCTTCCCTCTATGCCGTGTTGGGTAACGACGAACTCTCCCTGCATCGATCCCGCCGGCGAGGTCGCCACCACGGACTTGACCGCAGCGCCGGCGAAGCGCTCGCGAAACACCGCGCTCCAGTCGACGTCGAAGCCGCAATTGGCCGGTTGGAAATCGTGAACCGTAACGGCCTCATTTCGCAGCCAGTCGACCCAGCGACCGTCCGAGCCAAGCCGCGGCCAGCTCTGTCCGCCAAGGGCAAGCAAGGCGGCATCGGGTCGGACAACGAGGTCGCCTTCGGGCGTTTCGAACAGATAGCCGCCGTCGGAAAAGCCCTGCCAGCGGTGCCGCGTCCGGATTGTCACCCCCTGCGCGTCGAGTCTCCTGATCCACGCGCGCAAGAGGGGAGATGCCTTCATCGCCACTGGAAAGACGCGCCCCGAGGTTCCAACGAAGGTCTCGGTCTCCAGATCGGCGGCCCATTGCCTGATGTCGTCAGGGCGAAAAGCGTCGAGCGCGTTGCGCAGGCACCCGTTCGCGCTGCCGAAGCGCGTCGCAAAGCGTTGATAGTCTTCGGAATGGGTGATGTTGAGGCCGGATTTTCCGGC
Organism: Rhizobium sp. 2MFCol3.1; assembly: GCF_000377565.1. Taxonomy (GTDB): domain Bacteria; phylum Pseudomonadota; class Alphaproteobacteria; order Rhizobiales; family Rhizobiaceae; genus Rhizobium. The sequence goes on from NZ_KB898353.1 coordinate 427,546, forward strand.
GAGCAGGAATTTGCGAGCGGCCGTCGGCATAGCCTCGTAGACCGTGACCCTATGCCCGGCTGAAGACAGGATCTCCGCCGCCATAAGCCCCGCCGGCCCGCCGCCGATGATGGCTACCTCTTTATCCGACATATATTCGCCCGCAATTGAACTCGCAGACCCGTCATGACGCGTGCGCCGGATATACGCAACCCCGCCAAAGCGGAGCCGCTCGCAATCACGTTAGATGCCGATGCGAACGGAGCGCACCAAGCCTGACAAAAAGACGTCAGTCCACAAAACGCGGGGTAAAGCGCGGCTGGGCAGAGGCTTCTTCTTCTTTCATGGCGTCTTCGTGGTACCAGCAGCTGTCGTAGACGCAGGGTTCCAGATCTTTTTCCAGATCAACCTTCTGGCGAAGCGCCGATGAAGCGAAGCGCTTCGCCGGGAAAGCGTAAATCGTTGCCGACTCGTGATGCACACCAGTAACCATGTCATGCCTCCAAATTGAGTCCGCCCTAAAGCGTTAAGGATGACAATAACACATCTGCACAGAGAATGCGCTATTTGATTGAAAAAAGTGCAACAAATGTTTGAATCGTGTGCAGTTGCAATTTGAACAGCTTTATATCAGAAATTCACAGAATACATAAAATATGCATTTGCATAATAAATGAGCAAACTAGGTATTGTGCGGAAAAAACTGACGGCGCCGCTGTTCATCTTTTTCCAGTGAGACGTTCTGTCAACAGGCGGCGTAAACGCTTGAGTCCACTGGCACTTCAGGGCTCGCTTCGATCCAATGGCACCTGCTTGGTTGGCGCCGCAACGGCCCCTTTCCGCGTGGTCTTTTCGCCCCTCGTCGCGAACTGGCACGCTACATGCATACTCTTTGGCATCCCTCCACGGGCAAGGCGGCTTCGGCTTCCGCGTCCCTGGGACCTGCTGACACCTTTGTTTTGAGAGACTCGCAAATGACCAAGTATAAGCTCGAGTACATCTGGCTCGATGGATACACCCCGGTACCGAACCTTCGTGGCAAGACGCAGGTCAAGGAATTTGCAGAATTCCCGACGCTCGAGCAGCTGCCGCTCTGGGGCTTCGATGGCTCCTCCACGATGCAGGCTGAAGGCCGCAGCTCCGATTGCGTGCTGAAGCCCGTCGCCGTTTATCCGGACCCGGCTCGTACCAACGGCGTACTCGTCATGTGCGAAGTCATGATGCCTGATGGCGTTACCCCGCATGCTTCCAACAGCCGCGCAACCATCCTCGACGACGAAGATGCATGGTTCGGCTTCGAGCAGGAATACTTCTTCTACGAAAACGGCCGTCCGCTCGGCTTCCCGGAACAGGGCTACCCGGCTCCGCAGGGTCCTTATTATTGCGGCGTCGGCTCCAGCAATGTTGGCCCGGTTGCGCGCGAAATCGTCGAAGAGCATCTCGACCTCTGCCTCGCTGCCGGCATCAACCACGAAGGCATCAACGCCGAAGTGGCCAAGGGCCAGTGGGAATTCCAGATTTTCGGCAAGGGCTCCAAGAAGGCCGCTGACCAGATCTGGATGGCACGCTACCTGCTGCAGCGCCTGACTGAAAAGTACGGCGTCGATATCGAGTATCACTGCAAGCCGCTCGGCGACACCGACTGGAACGGTTCGGGCATGCACTGCAACTTCTCGACAAAGTTCATGCGCGAAGTTGGCGGCAAGGCCTACTTCGAAGCTCTGATGGCCCAGTTCGAAAAGAACCTCGATGCGCACATCGCCGTTTACGGCCCGGACAACGACAAGCGTCTGACCGGCAAGCACGAGACCGCTCCGTGGAACAAGTTCTCCTACGGCGTTGCCGACCGCGGTGCTTCGATCCGCGTTCCGCACTCCTTCGTCAAGAACGACTACAAGGGTTACCTGGAAGATCGCCGCCCGAACTCGCAAGGTTGCCCTTACCAGATCGCTTCCCAGGTTCTGAAGACGATCTCGGAAGTTCCGACGGCTGGTTTCGCTTCCGCTGCCGCTTAAGCCAAATCCTGATTGATTGTGATGGCGCTGGTCGAAAGGCCGGCGCTATTTCTTTTGGATCACGGCCGATATGCCTCGCATTGGCACGGCGAGCGAAGATGGTCGCGATTTCTTCCCGCCAATCCCGATTTTTCTAAACCCTGTTTGCGATCGCCATCGTCCAACGGTTGAAAAACTCAACCGAACGGCCGCATTCCTTTTGCGTTATAGTCTCTTTTCACTATACTTGTGTTGGATCATCCAAACGCGAGTTACCCTTGGTGTCAGTGGCTAAGCACAGCCTCCTGCTTCGCTTGCTCGGAAAGCCCGCGCTTTTCGCCAATGACGGCGAAATCGTGCTTCCGGAAAAAGCCTATCCGCTCTTGGCTTTCGTTGCCGCGTCGTCGCAGTTCTCGATGGAGCGCGAGACGTTGCGGGGCATGCTCTGGCAATCCGACGTGTCGAAGCAGCGCGCCGGCAGCCTTCGGCAGCTGCTTGCGCGGATCGATCGCAGCGTGCCGGAAGGCCTTCCCCGCCTGATCACCGCCACCAACACTCATATCACACTCAATGCCGACCACTGGGCCACCGATGTCTTGCTGCTGCGGGATGCGACGCATCCGCTGGCGCGGAGTGATTGGGCCTTGCTCCAGGGCGAGCTGCTTGAGGGTTTCCGCGCGCCGACGATGGAAGCCGACGAGTGGGTGACGATCGAGCGCCGCCGAATTGCCGAATGCCGCGACGCGCATCTGATGACGCTGCTTGATTCGCCAGACAAGCTGACGCTCGCCGATACGGTGCTGCTGGCCGGGCTGCTTGTGGCCACGGATCCGGCGAACGAGGCGGCCTGCCGCGCGCTGATGAAGGCGCATGCGACGGCGGGGGATCTCACTTCCGCACGGCAAGCCTATTTCCGCTGCCGCAACGAATTGAAGGCCGAGTACGGTGCCGAGCCGGATGCGACAACGCAGGCTCTCGCATTGGAATTCGGCATCATCGCGCCGGCAGCGCCGGCCGTAGCCGAAGCAGCCCCCGTCCGGCCCGCGACCGCCGATCCGCTCGGCCAGCCGCGCGTGCTCATCCTTCCACCGGAAACGATGTTGTCGGAGCCGCTGTTGCAGCGTGTCGGCCGGGCGCTCCTCGAAGACGTCACGATCGGCCTCAGCCAGCAGCGCGGGTTCAAGGTCATTGCGGCGCATACCAGCGTCGAAATCCTGAACCGCAGCCTCGCCAGCGGCGAACTGCAGCCCATGCCGCCGGAATTGCGTTTCGATTACACCGTCTATGTGACGATCCACGGCCGTGAGGACGAGATCTACGCGACCTGCCGGCTGACCAAGACCTCGACCGCAGAAGTGCTTTGGGCGATCGACCTGCCGCTTGCCATGCAGAAGGTCAACCAGTCTTTCGGACAACTGGCGCGGCGTATCGTCATGACGCTCGCCGATACGATCGAGCGGCGCGAATTGACGGATATGATGCACGATGTCTCGCCCTCGGCCTATCGGCTCTATCTCGAGGGCAAGCGGCTCGTATCGAAGACCGATCTGCAGCACCTCCGGCAGGCGCGCAAGTGGTTCAAGTCGGCGTTGTCGAGACATGACCGCTTCTCCTCCGCCCATGCCGGCATGGCTCGCGTGTTGGGCATGGAGTGGCTCGTTCGCGGCATGAAGGACACCGCACTTCTGGAAGAGGCCGATCGCTCGGCATGGCAGGCGCGCGATAGCGATCCGAACAGCGGAAGAGCCATGCGCGAGCTTGGCTTCGTGGCGCTCTATCGCCGCCGCTTTGCCGATAGCCTCGATTTCTTCGCCGAAGCGCAGATGCTCAATCCGAATGATGCGGATATTCTGGCCGATCACGCCGATGCGCTTCTGCACGACGGGCAGAGCGATCGGGCGCTGGAACTCAGCCACGCCGCGCTGAAGCTCAATCCGCTGCCGCCGGATTACTACTACTGGAACCTGGGCGGCATTCATTTCGTCCAGGAGAATTACGCCAAGGCGATCGAGGTGCTCGACCGCGTCAAGGACCGGCCGGCGACTTCGCGTCTGCTCGCTGCAGCCCACGCCAAAAACGGCGATAAGGCTACCGCAGCGCATTACGCCTCGGTTGTCCTCGAGAATTTTCCGGATTTTCGCACGGAAGATGTCTGGCGTTTCGTGCCGGATCGCAACCCTGACGATACTCGCCAGCTGATAGACGGACTCAGGATGGCTGGCCTGTCCTGAAGTGCTACAGATGGCGATCTTGGCCGTTAATTAGCGAAATTTCCAGTCACACCGGAATAACGCCGGCCGGTCACAGTCTCTCCTGTCCGCAGCAAATGCTGCCACCAAAAGGAGAAAACCATGACCAACGCAATCAAGTCCACCGTTCGCCTCTCCGCTGCTGCCCAGGCCGTCCTCAAGCGGAATGCCGTTCAGCTCGACACCAACGCGACCGCGAACATCGTTCACGCTCTGAAGTTCCGTTGAGGTTTTTGCGAATGTCTGTTCAGGCAGCACTCACGGATCTGGCTGGGGATCTAAGTCTTTCCGCGGCGGGCGTCAGCGCCTACCACGACCGCTCCCTGACGCCTGGACAGACATTCGCGGCGATCAAGCCGCACTTTGCCGAGCTTGGAATAACGCGCGTCGGTTTGTTGACGGCGCTCGATCTTCTTGAAATTCCAGTCGCCTTCGCGACCCGCCCGAACAGCTACACGCTGTCCGTCTTCCAGGGCAAAGGCATCGACGAGGACGCCGCGATGACCTCGGCTGCCATGGAAGCGGTCGAAACCCGCGTTGCCGAGATGCAGCCGGATGATCTGGTCATATCAACGCTCGCCGGCATGAAGGCCGAGCGTGCGCCGCTGATCGATCTCGATTCCGTTGCGCGCTGCGTGCCATCGGACATCGATGCTGGCCCGCTCGCCTGGAGCGAAGGTCTTGATATTATGAACGACCAGCCGGTCTTCGTGCCGTGGTCGCTTGTCGGCCTCGACCATCGTGGCACCAGACCTTCCGGCTTCGAGCAGTCCAGCGACGGCCTGGCATCGGGCAATCGCCCTGCCGAGGCCGTGCTGCACGGTCTGTGCGAACTGGTTGAGCGCGACGCATGGGCGCTGACGCAGCTTCGCCCCTTCGATGAACTGCGCGGCTCGCGCATCGATCCGGCCGGTTTCGGCGATCCCGTCATCGACATCATCACCGACCGCATCGTCCGCGCCGGCATGCGGCTCCTGCTGCTCGATATGACGACCGATATTGGCGTGCCGAGCTTCCTCGCCGTCATCATTCCCGGCGACCTCGGCGACCGCGTCGATGCGCGCTGGACGAATGTCTGTGGCGGCTGCGGTTGCCATCCGGATCCTGTCCGCGCCGCGCTGCGCGCCATCACCGAGGCAGCGCAAAGCCGGTTGACGGCGATCGCCGGCAGCCGTGACGACTTCTCGCCGCGCGTCTACCAACGCCTCGATGGCGATGGACCGATGCAGCAGCTGATCGAGCTGTGTGATGAGACGCCGGTTGCGCCACGCTTTGCCGAGCCTGCCAAGCGCAGCATCCAGCAGACCATCCGTCTTATCCTGGATCGGCTGCGGGCGCGGGGTATCGAGCAGGTCGTGGCCGTGCCGATCCCGCATCCGCGCCTTCCGGTCTCCGTCGTCCGCGTCATCGTGCCCGGCCTCGAGGTCGATGTCAGCGGCGAATTCATTCAACTTGGCTTGCGCGCGATCGGCGCCATGCAGGGAGCCCAGGCATGAGAGTAATTTTCGCAGGACCAAGCTTCGGCCGGGATCTCGACAGGCTTCAGGCCGAGCATCCGTCGATCGAGTTTCGCGGGCCGGCCGCTCGGGGCGATATCCTGCAGGCGGTTCGTGATGGCGCGCGCGCCATTGGCATCGTTGATGGTTACTTCGGCGAGATGCCGTCCGTCTGGCACAAGGAAATCCTCTTCGCGCTCGAGCAGAACGTCGTCGTCGCAGGCGGCGCCAGCATGGGCGCGCTCAGAGCCGCCGAATGCTCGGCGTTCGGCATGGTTGGCATCGGCTCGATCTATGGCGATTACGCCGACGGCCGGCTCATCGACGATGAGGCGGTTGCGCTGGTTCACGCGCCGGCCGAGCTGGGCTGGCTGCCGCTCTCGGTTCCGTGGGTCGATTATCAGCCGACAATCGACGCGCTGAATAGTCGGGGCCTGCTTTTGTCGGGCGAGTACAAGAAGCTTCTGCTTGCGGGCCGGGCGTTGCATTTCTCCGAGCGCACCTATCCGAAGGCAGTGGAACGCTGCGCTTTCGATAACGCCGCGCGCGCCAAGGAAATCGTGAAATTGATTCGCGCAAACAAGATCGAGCGCAAGCGCGCCGATGCCGATATGGTTCTGGATTACCTCGAAAGCGTGAAATTCACCGCTGGAAAGCGCAGCTGGGGCTTCGCGGCAACGTCACACTGGGAGATGCTACATGCGGAAATCAGCACCCCGGTAACGCCTGTAACGCTCTAATAACGCCACGCCTGAATGATGGAAGCACTGGAGCCCCAAAGTGGTGTTTGGGGCATCTCAGAGAGGCGGAGCGGACGAGATGAACATTCAGACGATGGACGAGGGAAGCGGAAGCGAATACGCGAGGATTTTCCGCTTGCTGTCGGCCGCGAAGGACGAAGCGCAGAAGCTCAAGTTGAACAACCTGACGCATCTGACGAACATGGCTCTGCTGCAGGTCGTCATCGATTGGGATGGAATCGACCCGGAGCGTGAGCTGGACGTGAATCTGGAAAAGCTGATCGGTACCAAGACGAAAGTGGCAATGAAAGACGCGCGAGAAAATCTCGTCGTCCTAGAGCGCCACTAATCGTTGATGAGATCCGCCGAAGCCGCTTTATTCGGCGGCTTCGCTTTCGATCTGCTCCATGCCGGCAATTGCCTGCACCAGCTTGACGATTTTCTTGCGAACCTGCTCGTTCTTGATCGACAGGAAGGCAGCGTTCAGGAGCACACCGTCGCGCGATACGACGAACTCGTCGCTCGGGGTCGGATTGTCATTGGCGTTGGCCGAAATATCTTCGAAGAAGGAGCGGACGTCGACATCGAGCGCACCGGCGATTTCGACGAGCATGCTTGCCGAAACGCGGTTCGAACCCTTCTCGTATTTCTGAATCTGCTGGAACGTGACGCCGACGCGGTCACCGAGTTCGGTCTGCGAAACCTTGCGCATCAGGCGCTTGATGCGGATCGTCTTGCCTACATGGACGTCGACGGTATGCGGAGCTTCTTTCATGGCCTTATCCTTCTAACGCCAGTGCGGCGTGCTTATTATTCCCTGCGGCAACCTTACCAAGATATTTGAACGGATCAATTGTGCCGCCCATTTTTATTCCCGCCAACTGATGTGCCTGAAGACCCTGACTTTCAACTGAAAACAGCGCTTGGATCAGCAAATTTGTGTGACGTCGAATGCAATCATAAGTAAGTATTCCAGTTCAATCTGACCAAACGGGGCTTATATACATCCTCCGGTAGATAAATCGCCGGAATTTGAGATTAGCATCGAAGGCCGTTATATCCGCTGGGAACGTTCCTTTTAGGGCTTTTCCGCGCGGTAACAAAACGGTGTACGCGGCGAATTGACGATTGGATTAGTGGTCGCTGAACTTATTGTTGTAATCTGCATTTGTTCGCGCTGACCAGCGAAAACCCCTGCTAAGCAGTGCTTTTGACGTAAGGTGCTGGATGAAAACATGAATCCGGCTGCCGTTTTCTCGCAAATTTCGAGTGCGGAGATCGATGCATCGCTTCGCCTGGACGAAAGATTTATCTGAAGAAATTTGCCGAAGCGGCTGTCGACCAATTCTTCATTAGCACACTACCGAGAGTGGATTATTTGTGTATCGGATCGATCCACCGAACGTCCTCAGGCTTTTCAACCGGTTCAATATCGAGATTGACAACCACGGGCTCCTGCCCGGACCGGACGAGGACGCACTCCAGCGTCTCGTTTTGGCTCGCATTGATCTCCTGATGCGGCACGTAAGGCGGCACGAAAATGAAGTCGCCGGGCCCGGCCTCGGCGGTAAATTCGAGATTGTCGCCCCACCGCATCCGCGCCTTGCCCTTCACGACATAAATGATGCTTTCGAGGTCGCCATGATGGTGCGCGCCGGTTTTCGCGTTGGCGTGGATCGTCACCGTGCCGGCCCAGATTTTCTCAGCGCCGGCGCGGGCATTGTTGATCGCCGTCGCGCGGTTCATACCGGGGGTCTGCGCAGTGTTCGGATCGAGCGCATTGCCCGGGATGACCTTCACGCCGTGCTCGCGCCAGTCGATGGGTTGATGCGAATGATCGGCGTCGTGGGAGCCGTGATCGTTGCTCAAGTCGGGTCTCCTTCCCTTGTCCGGCTGCGGGCATCGCGCTTAGCCGGAGCCGTTCAGCCTGCTCGCGCGGAAAACGCGTCGAGCTTGTGGCGCAGCCGGCGGCGTACGTCGTCGTCCTGCTGCTCCATGGCGCCAAGCATGTCACGGACGGTGCCGCGCAGCCCGTGTATCTGGTCGACGAGATCCATGATCAGGTCGACGCCGGCTTCGTTGACGCCCATATCGCGGGTGAGGTCGAGGATCAGTCGCGCGCGCGCGACATCGTCGTCGCGGAACTCGCGATCGCCATCATGGACTTCGGGGATCAGCCAGCCCTGCTCGATCCACACGTCCACCACGGTCACGTCGATCTTCAGGGTCCGGCGGAATTCAAGATCATTCATGGCTACTCCTCCATGCCTTTTCTCGGATTCTGTGGATTGGCCGGCGTCCACTCGCTCATGAATTCGGCAAGCTTCGGATCCGGCTCATCCGGCAAGACGACTTTCAGCGACACATAGATATCGCCGGCGCCGCCACCGCGCTTCGGCGCGCCCTTGCCCTTCAAGCGCAAGACCTTGCCGCTGCTGGAATTGGCGGGCAGCGTCAGATTGACCGCGCCCGATGGCGTGGGTACGCGCACCTTGCCGCCGAGCACCGCCTCGGGCAGCGATATCGGCAGATCGATGCGGATGTCATCGCCATCGCGAACATAGAACTTGTGCGGACGAACGCGGATCTCCACCAGCGCGTCACCCGGCGGACCGCCGCCGATCCCCGGCTCGCCCTTGCCCTTCAGGCGCAGTGTCTGGCCGTCGCGGGTTCCGGCCGGGATCTGCAAGTCGAGTGCGGGGCCATCCGGCAGGCGTATCTGTGTCTTGGTGCCGTTGATGGCGTCTAGAAAATCGACTTCCATCGAATATTGCCGGTTCTGCCCCTGAGAGCGGAACTGCCCGCCGCCGCGACCACGTCCGGAGAAGAAGCTTGAGAATATGTCGTCGCTGTCGCCGAAGTCGGCGAAGCCGGCATTGTTCTGATAGCGGCCGCCGGCGCCCGCTTGCGAGGCGTAGTCGCGATAATAGTTGCGCTGCGCCTGCTCGGCGCCGGTCATGTCGATCTCGCCTCTGTCGAAGCGCTTGCGCTTGTCCTCGTCGCCGACGATCTCGTATGCGGCGGAAATTTCCTTGAAGCGGTCCTCCGCCTGCTTGTCGCCGGGGTTCAGGTCGGGATGCAGTTTCTTGGCGAGCTTGCGGAACGCGCTCTGGATCTCTTTTTGCGTAGCGTCCTTCTTGACGCCCAGAAGCTCGTACGGATCTCGGCTCATACATGTCTCCGTTCAGCCGGCGCGGATCGCCGGCATTCTTCGCATGTATATATAGGTTGCAAAATCGCGTCGGACGAGAGGCGCGATGTCGCTCCTGTGCTCAAGCCGCCGCCGAGGCGAGCGTATTTAGACGCCGGCGATCTTGCGGAGATCGTCGATGGCGCCGGGTCCCGCCGCGAGCACCTTGGCGCCTTTGGTCAGTCCCTCGCCGTTGGTCGGGAAGGGATGGAACCAGCCGCCGGCTTCCTTGACGAGGCAATATCCAGCCAGGCAGTCCCAGGCGTGCATGTAGGGCTCGTAATATCCGACGAGGCGGCCGGCGGCGACATAGGCGAGCATGAGCGCGCCGGAGCCGTTGCGGATGAAATTGCCGCCTGCCTCCAGCAGTTCCTCGACCATTTTGGCGACCGTGGCGGGCGAAACATGGCTGTTCGCGCCGATGCCGGTCACCGCGTTGCGGATATTGCGTTCGGGGCTGAGCTCGAGCCTCTTGCCGTTCAATGTGGCGCCCATGCCGAGGGCTGCGGCGTAGAGTTCATCATGGCAAGGCGAGGCGATGACGCCGACGACAGGCACATCGTCGTGCAGCAGGCCGATCGAGACGCACCAGTTCGGCATGCCGTTGACGAAGGGGCTGGTGCCGTCAATCGGATCGATCACCCAGGTGAAGCCCGACGTGCCTGATGTGAGACCATACTCCTCGCCGAGAACGCCGTCTCCGGGATAGGCTTCCGCGAACCGTGCGCGGATCAGGTTCTCGACCTCCCGGTCGGCGATCGACACGACGTCCTGGGGGTCGCGCTTCGTCTCAATCACGAGCGTGTCGCGGCGCTTGAAATAATCGAGCGCCACGGCGCCTGCCTCGCGGGCAACGGCCTCGGCAAGGGCTAGACGAGCTTCGAGCCCTGGAATAACGCGCAATGTCATCGCAACATGTCCTTTATCGGAAACGATGGCTGGATACAGCCGCTGAAAGTCGCGCTTGCAAGCAGCTGTGGGCATTATTGCAAGCGCGTGCAAAACGAACACTCCGCCGCGCGCTATGTCAATATTCGTCATGAAAACTTCATATTGGCTGAGGTCGTTACGGATTGCACGCAAGTGCAACTCGATGCAAAGGTGCGTGCAACAAAAGGATTGCCATGCCGTCTAAATTATTCGTCAGCGCGCAGGAAGTCGCCGAGAGGGCAGGGGTGTCCCGTTCCGCCGTATCGCGAACCTTCACGCCGGGAGCCAGCGTTTCCGCCGATACGCGCAAACGGGTGCTGGAAGCGGCCGAGGCGCTTGGCTATCACGTCAATCATCTGGCGCGTGGCCTGATGCGCAACGAGAGCGGCATCGTTTGCCTGATCGTTTCCGATGTCGCGACACCCTATCGCTCGGCGCTTTTGCGGGAACTGACCATCCAGCTGCAGAACGCAGGCAAGGTCGCGATGTTCGTCAATACCGATCGCTCGGATGGCAGCGTCGACCGCGCGCTGCAGCAGGCGATCCGCTACCGGGCCGATGCGTCGATCATTCTTTCCGGACTGCCGGATAAATCCATCACCCAACTCTGCCTTCGCAGCGGCCAGCGGCTGGTGCTGATCAACCGCGACGACGATCAGCCCGGGCCGTTGAAGATCAACCTCGACGACTATGAGTCCGGCGGCAGGATCGCGACGGCATTCGTGCGGGCGGGATGCAAAACGCTCGCCTTCGCGAACTCCGAAGCAGGGACGCCAAGTCTGATGGGTCGCGAGCGCGGATTTATCGCTGCCGCCACGAAGCTTGGTCTCGAGGTCGTCGTCGAGCGCTATGGATCGACGGGATACGAGGCGGGCCGGGTGCTTGCGCAGCGTATGCTGACGCGCGCCGAGCGTCCGGACGGCGTATTCTGCGCGACCGATTTGCTCGCCTGCGGTTTCATGGATGCCGCGCGCCACCAGTTCGGTCTGTCGATCCCGGATCAGCTGTGCGTTGCCGGCTTCGACGATATCGAGCAGGCATCGTGGTCGTCCTTCAATCTCACGACCTTCGCGCAGCCGGTGATGGCGATTGCCACGCAGGCGGTGAAATGGCTCGCCTCGGGCGGTCATGAGGACGAGCCGGAGGAGGCTCATTCTGTTCGCTTGAAAGCCGAGCTCATCTGGCGCGGGTCCATCCGCAAGGGCTGATCGAGGTCGTACGGCCAGCCGCCCTAAAATATGGGGGCTTTTTTAGCGCGGGATTGCGTTAGATCAGCGCTTGCCTTAAACTTGAGTTTATCAAGAAGGTATAGTGCGCGCCCCATCCATGACATTTCAACCCCGCATGCAAAACAAGATCGAAGGTTTTTCCGTCGTCGGCGGCCTTCACAGGCGATCCTGGAATGGCATCGTTGCGGATGTTTGGGATGTGGAATGCGCGCCCTATGCCGGCGGTTACTATGTGTCCAATGATCCCAGGCTTTTCATTCTGCTGGATATGAACGGCGCCGGCCGTTCGACGATGAAGCTGAGCTCGAAGGGCGCGGGCGCCGCGGAAGAGGACGAGAACCAGCCGATTTCCTATGTGCCTGCGGGAATGGAGCTCTGGGCCAATCTGAAGAACGTGCAATTTCTTCGTCATCTGGATCTGCATTTCGACGCCGAGATCGTGGCGCGCCGGTTGATGGAGGAGCTCGATCCGGATCGGCTGACGAGCCCGCGCTTGCTGTTTTCCGATGAACGCGTGCTGACGCTGTCGCGCATGATCGCGGCCGAATGCATGAACCCGGCACCGCTGCACGATCTTTATGGCGACGGTCTGGCACTGGCGCTTATCATCGACGTCATGAAGCTTGGGAAGAGCGAAGTGCGCAAGCGCAGCAAGCTTGCCTCATGGCAGTTGCGCAAGGCAAAGGATTTCATCACCGAGAACTGCATGCGCAATATCAGGCTGGAAGAGCTTGCGACGCTGGCCGGGCTCTCGCAATCCCACTTCAGCCACGCCTTCAAGGCCTCCACCGGCATGGCGCCGCATCAATGGCAGATGAATGCCCGGCTTGAGCGCGCCAAAGAGCTCCTGCTGCACGGCGACCAGCCGCTCATGGTCATAGCCGCCGAGACCGGCTTCTCGGATCAGGCGCATTTCACCCGCGTCTTCCGCAAGAATATCGGCACGACGCCCGCCACCTGGAAGAAAGCGCGCGTTGCCTGAACGACACACCATGTGAGCCTTTGGCCGCGCGTTGAAAAATTGCCCAAAAACATTCAATTCGTCCGGGATCGCGACAAGCTGGGCCGTTAAAATTGAGTTAATCACTCATCTTATTCGTGATGTTGGCCGGGCCGTTGGGACGACGGTGGCGTGAGTAGGGTGACAGTACATATGGGTGCGAGAGCAGACCGAGTGATCTTCAAGGCAAAGCTTTTGGCGGGTGTCGCCATCTTCGGCGTGAGCGCCACTTTCGCGGTGGCGCAGGATGTGACCGAGCTGAAGCCGGTTGTCATCCAGGGCGCCGGCAATTCGGCGGCGGACGGCGCCAGCGAGGCAACCGGCCCTGTGAAGGGCTATGTGGCCAAGAAAAGCACGGCGGGCTCGAAGACGGATACGCCAATCAACGAAATACCGCAGTCCGTCTCCGTCGTCGGCCGCCAGGAGCTTGATGATCGCGCTGTTGTCAACAAGGTCGACGAGGCCCTGCGTTACACGGCGGGCGTCGCCACGCAGACCTTCGGGACCGATCCGGATACCGACTGGTTCTACATCCGTGGCTTCGATGCCGGGCAGAGCGGTATCTATCTCGATGGCCTCAACCTGTTTTCCTATGGTTTCGGCAATTTCCAGATCGATCCCTTCATGCTGGAGCGCGTCGATGTCCTGAAGGGGCCTGCTTCGGTTCTTTACGGTGGCGCCAATGCCGGCGGCATCATCGATATGATCAGAAAGCGCCCGACCGACGATCCGCTTTACTACACCGAGATCGGCATCAACTCGAACGGCAACGCGTTCACCGGCTTCGACGTCTCCGACAAGGTCGGGTCGAGCGACACGATGACCTATCGCCTGACCGGCAAGATCGCCGGCGGTGACGGCTATACCGACTACACGCATGACCTGCGCGGATTCGTCATGCCGCAGCTCACCATCTCGCCGGATGACACCACGAGCCTAACCGTCTGGGCCTATGCCGGTGGTCTCGATCAGGTTCACACAGGCAACGGCTTCCTGCCTTACGAAGGCACGGTCGTTGACCGGCCGGGTATCGGCAAGATTTCGCGCCGCTTCTTCCCCGGCGAGCCGGATTTGGATACCGGACGTTACGATCAGCAGATGATCGGCTACGAATTCGAGCACGAGTTCGAAGGCGGCTGGAAATACTCATCGAATGCCCGCTACGGCCATCTCGATAAATATGAGTACCTTGTCTATCCCTCGCTCTATGCCAGCCAGACGGAACTCCAGCGCCTGAACTTCGAGGGCGACACCGGGGTCAATACATTGGCCTGGGATAATCGCATCGAAAACACGTTCGACCTCGGCGCCACTGAGCACAAGGTGATGGTTGGTGTCGATTACCGGTTGTACCGCATCGACAACGTGCAGAATTCCGTCTTCGGCGCCGGCTTCCCGGCACAGCCCTATAACGGCAATCTTGACGTACTGAACCCGATCTATGGCCAGCCCCAGCCGACGCCCGGAGCGCTTTACAGCGAAGACGTCACCATGAACCAGCTGGGCGTCTATGCTCAGGATCAAATCCATTTTGGCGATGGCTGGCTGGCAACGCTCAACGGCCGCTACGATTACGTCAACACCGACTTCACCGACCGCCTGGATGCTACCAAGAGCTTCGACAAATCCGACGGCGCCTGGAGCGGCCGCGCCGGTCTCGCTTACGAGTTCGACAATGGCCTGACGCCTTATGTCAGCGCGGCAACCTTCTTCAACCCGCTGGTCGGCCGTGGCGGACACGGACCGCTGAAGCCGGAAGAGGGCGAACAATATGAAGCCGGTATCAAGTACGAGCCGACCTTCATGGATGCGTCCTTCACCGCCTCCGTCTTCCACATCAATAAGCGCAACAACTCGGTTTCGATCCCGGTCGCGCCGTGGACGGACCAGCTCGGCGAAGTGGAATCAAAGGGCTTCGAGCTCGAAGCCAAGGTCAACATCGACGATAACTGGAAGCTGCTTGGAGCCTTCGCAGCGACCGATGTCACCGTTACCCAGAACGACCCGAACCCCAGCCTGATCGGCAAGACGCCTTACGTTGTGCCTGACTACACGGCTTCCATGTGGGTCGACTACACAGTGACGAACGGCCCGCTCGAAGGTCTCAGCCTCGGCGCCGGCGTCCGTCACAAGGGCCGCTCCTGGGCGGATGAAGCCAACACGCTTCGGGTTCCGGAATCGACCGTTTTCGACGCGGCAATCCGCTACGAAAAGGAAAACTGGACGGCATCGCTTAACGTCGCCAACCTGTTCGACAAGGAATATGTCGAGGCTTGCCGCACCAACGGTGCCTGCGGCTACGGCGATGCCCGGACCTTCACCTTCAAGCTTGCCAAGAAATGGTAAGCTGACGCTACTTGCGAATACGGCTGGAGGGCGATTTGCTTCGCTCTCCAGCCGTTGTCGTTTTAATGCGGTCGAATCCCAAGTGCGTCTTGCGGGGCGGCCGGATCAGCCAGCCAACGTGAAATAGATCCAGGCCGCGACAAAGGCGGCGATCACCACGACGATCGAGATCAGCTTGCGCAGCCATGGGCGTGGCGGCTTCGGCGTCTTCTGCGGCGCGGGCTTGCGGAACTGGATGACGTTATCGCTCATCTCGCCTGTTTCCTCGTTCTAACGGACGACATCATGCTCCCATAGCAGCGTCAACTTAAATGAAAAAGCCGGTGATCGTGCCGCCCGTCTTTTTTCTGCTGATGGCAACCGAAGTGCAACTCCAACGGCCGTCATATCAGCTTCTACATTTAGGGGTTTCCCGGCGCGTGTCTGCGCCAAAATATTATCCCTGCCGGCGCGCTTGTTCTCGCCCCAGCGCCATGGACAGCGCCATTCCCGTCCCCTATGAAACAAGAGAATTTCTGGTTCATTTGGTGGCTTTATGACTTATCAGTTCACGTCCGGCCATTGGCCCATCGGCGGCGGCGAGACCGGAGAACTTGTTCGCCGTTTCGATTGGGCGGCGACCTCGCTTGGCCCGATCAGCGAGTGGCCGCAGAACCTGAGAATCAAGGTCAATTCGATCGTCAATTCGCCCATCCCGCAGGTGCTGATGTGGGGCGATGATCATGTGATGATCTACAACGACGGCTACGTGGAAATTGCCGGCAACTACCACCCGCGTGCGCTCGGCGCGACGGTTCCCGGCATCTGGCCTGAGATTTGGGATTGGAACAGCAAGATTCTCGAAGCCGGCTTTCGCGGTGAGGTCCAGTCCTACCGCGACCAGAAGATGGTTCTGCATCGCCACGGCGTCCCTGAGGAAGTCGTCTTCGACCTGTTCTACACGCCGATCTATGATGACGACGGCAAGGTGAACGGCGTTCTCTGCACCGTGCTTGAAAACACCGACAAGGTGAAGGCGGTGGCCGAGCTCGCGGAAAGCCGCGAGGAGCTGAAACGGCTGACAGATGCGCTTCCCATCCTCGTCGGTTTCATCGATCGCGGCCATATCTACCGCTTTGCCAACCAGGGCTACATGGAATGGTTCGGGCTCGATGCGGCCGATGTCGTCGGCAAGCATGTGTCCGATGTGATCGGCCAGGCGAGCTACCAGACACGTCTTCCTTTGGTCGAGCAGGCGATGGCCGGCGACCGCATCATCACCGACACATCTATTGCCCGGCCTGATGGGACGGATCGCAACGTCGAGATACGCTATGTGCCCCGGCGGACGTCGAGCGGCGATGTTGAAGGCATCTATGTGGTGATGATCGACATCGAGGATCGCAAGCGCTCCGAAGTGGCCCTGCAGCGCAGCAACGGTCGTTTCCGCGCGGCGGTAAACGCCGTTCATGGCGTGATCTGGACGAACGCCGCCGACGGACGCATGCTCGGCGAACAGCCGGCATGGTCGGCGCTGACGGGGCAGCCTTTCGAGAGCTACCAGGGTTACGGCTGGGCGGACGCTGTTCACCCGGATGATCAGGATGGCTCGGTCGAGAGCTGGAAAGCGGCAGTCGCGGCGAAATCGACCTATGTCCACGAGCACAGGGTTCGGCGCGCCGATGGCGTCTACAGGACGTTCGCCATTCGCGGCGTTCCGATCTTCGACGCGTCGGGCGAGATCGAGGAATGGGTCGGCGTTCACACCGATATCACCGAGCAGCGCGAGGCCGAGGCCAGCCTTCAGGAACACGCAACCAGCCTCGAACGGCAGGTGCGCCATCGCGTGCGGGCCGAGGAGCAGCTGCGGCAGCTGAACGAAAGCCTTGAGGCACGGGTCGAGGCCGAAATCGCCGAGCGCCATCAGACCGAGCGCGCGCTGCAGCAGGCGCAGAAGATGGAAGCGATCGGCCAGCTGACGGGCGGTGTGGCGCATGACTTCAACAATCTCTTGCAGGTGGTCTCCGGCAACCTGCAGCTCCTGTCCAAGGATTTGATGGGCAATGAGCGGGCGGAGCGGCGCCTGGCCAATGCGCTCGCCGGCGTCAATCGCGGCGCGAAGCTCGCAAGTCAGCTCCTCGCCTTCGGCCGCCGGCAGGCGCTGGAGCCCCGGGTTATCAATATCGCCCGCTTTATCGGCGGCATGGACGATTTGTTGCGGCGTTCGCTGGGCGAAGCCGTCGAGATCGAGGTCATAACCAGCGGCGGGCTGTGGAACACCTATGCCGACCCCAACCAAGTGGAAAACGCACTGCTCAACCTGGCGATCAACGCGCGCGACGCGATGAGCGGTTCCGGCAAGCTGACGATCGAGATGGGCAACGCGGCGCTCGACCAGGAATATGCGCGCAGCCATCAGGAGGTGATGCCCGGCCAGTACGTGATGCTCGCGGTCACCGATACCGGAACGGGCATGTCGCCGGATATCTTGAACAAGGTGTTCGAGCCGTTCTTCTCTACCAAGCCGGAGGGCAAGGGAACCGGGCTCGGGCTGTCCATGGTTTATGGCTTCGTCAAGCAATCGGGCGGACATGTGAAGATCTACAGCGAGGTGGATCAGGGAACAACCGTGCGCATCTATCTGCCGCGTTCTGTGGCCGACGAGGACCGCGAGGTGACCGTCCACGGCGGGCCTGTGGTCGGCGGCACGGAGACGGTGCTTGTGGTCGAGGATGACGAGGAAGTCCGCTCGATCGTCGTCGAGACGCTGTCCGATCTCGGCTACAGCGTATTGACCGCCAAGGACGCGCAGGCCGGACTGAATGTCATCGAAAGCGGCATGCAGATCGACGTGATCTTCACTGACGTCGTCATGCCCGGGCCGCTGAAGAGCAGCGAGATGGCGCGGCGTGCGAAGGAGCGGCTACCCGGCGTGGCAGTGCTCTTCACCTCAGGCTACACGGAAAACTCGATCGTGCACGGCGGAAGGCTCGACCCCGGCGTCGAGCTGCTGTCGAAGCCCTATACGAGAGAGGCGCTGGCGCGCCGGCTTCGCCATGTGATCGCCAACCAGAAGCAGGTCAGCCAGGCGTCGTCGCCGCGAAACACGGCGCCGATCGATCAGCCCGTTGCCGCGGTAGGTCCGCGCATTCTGCTTGTCGAGGACGATTTCCTGATCCGCTCGAACACGGCGGAAATGCTGCTCGATCTGGGGCATCAGGTGACGGAAGCGGCGGATGGCGCGGAGGCGCTGGAGTTCCTGCAGGCTAACGAGATCGACGTGCTGGTCGCGGATATCGGCTTGCCTGATATCAACGGCATCGACCTTGCCATTGCCGTGCTTCGTCTGCATCCAGACGTCGCCGTCGTCTTCGCGACGGGCGAACACAGTCTGCCGGCGGGCGCTCCCGCCAAGGCCTTCCTGCTGAGGAAGCCCTATTCCGAGATGGAGCTGAAATCGGCGGTCGAGCGAGCTTGGGCGACCAAGCGTCAGGGGTAGCTCGACCCCGCGAAGGACGACGCCGGCCAAGCGATTGGCCGGCGCATATGCTGTTGTCGTAAAACTCAGGCAGCCTTCGGGTAGCGCGAGGCGTACCAGCTGCGGAAGAGCTCGTACTGCTTTTCGAGGTGACGGCGCTGCGAGGCGCTGAGCTTGTCGCTCTCGTTGAAGTGCAACGAATAGCGATCGTCGCCGTTCAGCACCAAGAGATACTTGTAGTGCAGCACGAGATCAGGACCCTCGTCATAGGTCGAGAGCACCATCAGCGCTTCTTCCAGTTCGCGCGCATCGCGGCGTGCTTGCGCGTCGCCCTTGGCGGCCTTTTCGCAGAGCGAGACGAGGTGCAGGACTTCCTTGGGAAGCGCGTTGCCGATGCCGGTGATCGCGCCGCCGGCGCCGCAATTGACGAAGCCGTGGTAGACGCCGGTGTCGACGCCGACCATCAGGGTCAGCGCGTCATCGCCGGCGGTGATGTTTTCGGCTGCGTAAGTCATATCAGCCTTGCCGCCGAATTCCTTGAAGCCGACAAGGTTGGAGAAGCGCGAGCGGAGGTCGAAGAACAAGTCGGCGCGGGTGGCGAAGCCGTAGTAGGGGCTGTTGTAGATGACGGCGGGCAGGTCCTTGCCGGCGGCAAGAACGGCCGAGAAGTGGTCGCGCTGTGCGGCGACGGAAGAGCCGCGTGACAGGACGCGCGGGATAACCATCAGGCCCTTGGCGCCGACCTTGGCGGCGTGCGCGGCATGGCTGACGGCCGACTGCGTATTGATCGCGCCGGTGCCGACGACGACAGGGACGCCCGCTTCCGCGAGCCGCTTGACGCCTTCCTGGCGCTGCTCGTCGGTCAGAAGCGGCCAATCACCCATCGAGCCGCAGTAGACGACGCCCGACATGCCGGCCGCGACAAGTTCCTTGCCCTTTTCCACCAGCGCGTCGAAGTTCGGGCTGCGGTCGGGATTGCACGGCGTCATCAGCGCCGGGATGCAACCTTTGAAAACTGAATCTGCCATCTGTATTTTTCCTCTTTGATCGCCGAACGAGGGCTAGCGCGAAGCTCCGCCCATTTGCCGAGACCGTATCTATCACCATGCCGACTTCGTGTCGACAATAAAAATACAAAAGCAAATCGCTTCGAGAACTAGAGCGGCAGCCTTGCCGTCTGCCGGTTGTCGGCGGTGATGTAGGAGCGGATCTGGCTGACGATCTGGTCGGCATGGGCGGCGGCCAGCTTATCGGCGCCGTCGATGTCTCGATTGATGATAGCCTGGATCATATCCTCGTGCTCGCCAACATATTGGCGCGGCAGCACGTCGTTGAAGGACGAATAGTAGAGCCTGAGGATCCTGCGGCCCTGGTCAAGCAAGCGGGTGAAGAGATCCGTGTAATAGCGATTGCGGCCGGCCTCGGCGATGGCGACGTGGAAATCGCGGTTGGTGGCGATCATCCCCAGCACGTCGCGCGCCTCGACGGCGGTCTGGAATTGCAGCTGCAGCGCCCGGATGCCGTCGATGTCGGATGCCTGATGATTGGCTGCCGCGAGCCGCGTCGTCACGCGGTACATCAGCGTCAGCGCATCGAAGAACTCGCCCAGCCCGAGAAAGTCGATGTTGGAGACGATCGTCGTGCGGTTGGTGAGCGTGGTGATCAACCCCTCGGCCGCCAGCCGTACCAGAGCCTCGCGGATAGGGGTGCGCGACAGCGCGAAGCGGTCCGAAAGCTGCTGCTCGTCGACGGGGCTGCCCGGCGCCAGCTTGAGCTCGATGATCTCGTTGCGCAGGGTTTCATAGACCGTCGAGACCCCGTAGCCTCGCTTGTGTACCGGCTGCTTCTCCGTGTCGTCCCGCTCCGCCAAATGTAAGTCCTCCATAGGCCGCCGCAAATTCTTGTCACTTGCTACATAGCAGGGAACGCGATGAAGCATCAAATAATATATTCTATGTCGACAATGGCCCATGCATCACTCATAAAAAGGTGAGGACTATTGTCATGAATCAAGCGGCCATGTTGGCGTCGTGATATGGCTCGCTCCGTCTCCATGAGATCTTTGGTCCTGTGGGGTGGATGGACGATAATGCCGTTATAGATTTATCCGCTAGGGCCCGAGGGCCAAACTGATTGAAGGGTTGAATGTATGTCGATTGCGACTGAGATCTCGCCGGTAACCGAGGACACGCGCACCAAGCGACTGAAGGCCGCGACGCATGCAGCGCATGAGCGCCTGGACAAGCGCATCATGCAGCTTAATCCCTTCGCGGACCGGGAGAGCTACGCTCGCCTCGTCACCATGCAGTACCTTTTTCACCGGGATCTCGATGCCCTGTTCTTCAATGAAGAGCTCGACGCCTTGCTTCCCGATCTCGCCGGTCGCCGGAGACTGGCGCTGATCGAGCAGGATTTTGCCGATCTCGACGTCGAGATGCCGAAAGCGGAGAGCGCACCGACATTCGCCAGGGGAGAGAAGGTCGCGCTTGGGGAAGCCCTCGGATGGCTCTACGTGATCGAAGGCTCCAATCTCGGCGCCGCCTTCCTTTTGAAATACGCGGCCAAGCTCGGCCTCGACGAGAACATGGGCGCGCGCCACCTCGCCGGCGCGCCGGAAGGGCGTGGCCTGCATTGGCGCACGTTCACGGCAGCGCTCGATAGCGTCGAGTTGAGTGAGGACGAAGAGCGGGCGGTCATAACAGGGGCGGACGCCGCCTTCGCGCGCGTCTATGACTTCGCGGAACTCGCCTTCGCCGGGCGCTGACATCGCCGAGCTACATTGACACAGCCTGTGCCGGCGCTCCAGCCGGCTCAGGTCAGGATCAGGAAATTGGCGCAACTCGCATCGACGCTTCCGATGCGGATTCGGTGTTCGGTCGCGGCGGACAGCGGCCGGAAAATAACTCGCTTGGCCGCCTTCGCGCGTCGCAGCAATTCTTCGCCGGCAAACAACAGTCCGTCTTTCTCGGTCATTTCGTAGGCGACATGGCCGTTATGACCGTCATCGGCAATGGTGATCGTCCCCAATCCTGAACGCATTATATGAGCCTCCCTCGCATTGTGCATATCGTGCATTAGGGAGATAAAAAGTTCAACGCTTGGAAAGGGTTGTCCACCTTTTGGACAAGGGGTAGCGGACAAAGAAAAAGCCTCGCGAAGGGCGAGGCTGAAGTTTCGGCCACATCGGGGAAAACGAATGCGACCAAAGCGCTCTTAGCCTATTGCCTACGTCGTTAACAGGCCAGAATCTGTCGGCTTGGTACGCATGGCAAGAATATCTCGGCTGGCTCTGTGCTTGACGGCACCAAGATGTATAGACAAAATTCCGCCTGATAACTGGGTCGCCATCGGATTGCCGCCCCGACTTGAGAATACGGGGTGCCGGCATGCGAAAGCGATTGAACCACGACGCAATGGCTGCGGTTGGTTTCATCGAGCCGTGGAGCGTGAAGGCCAGCTCGGCCACGGGCGCCTTTCTGTCCTGCGTTGATCCGAACGCAAGCGTCAGGATCGTCACGCTTGATCGCGACGAAGCAGTGGCAGTCGAATGGGAGATCGAACGGCATTCGGATGCGCTTTCGATCCGCCAGTACGAACTCGGCTCCTGGGCGGAGATCCCGGCTACAGCCCTTCATTCCGACGTCTATGAACTGTCCCTCGAAATCCTCTTCACCAGGAACGAGACCACGAAGCCGGTTGTCGCGATCGGTCCGCTGCTCTTGAACCTGGAGCCGGATGGCCGCTTGGTTGCCGTGGTCGAGGGCGAATGCGAATGCCATGCCGTCGCCGATGTCCGTAACGAGCGATGGTATCAGCTCGACGTCTCCGTTTCGCCGGGCGCGGTGGGTTACAGGGTCAGGCGTGCTGACCGGCAGGTCGTAGCGGAATGCACGATCCCGCGCGTCGCGGCGGATATCACCGGGCCGATCTGCATCGGCGGCGTCTCGGATCGATCGCGCCAGACCTTGAATGCCAGGCTCGGCCGCATCCGGCTAACCAGCGCCGACCATACCACGCAGTGGCGCTTTCCCACGCGCGGTCCGGTAAGCGATATTCCGCCCGTGCAGCAGGGCGACCCTGCAATCATCCTCCACAATACGCCGACATTTGCGGTCGCCTCGCCGCGCTTTACCGGCGAGATCCATGACCCCCGGCTAGCCCCAGATCATTTCGATGCCATCCACCTGCACGACGATGACTTCAGCGGTTTCGACTGGGCGGCGGATCTGACTGTCCACATCCCCGAGGATGCCCGATCCGGCGTCTATGCGCTCGAGATAAGGACCGATCGCGGGATGGAGAGGCTGCCCTTCTTCGTTCGCCCACTCGAGCCTCAATCGAACGTGGCGGTGTTGCTGCCGACCGCGACCTATCTCGCCTACGCCGACGAACAACTACCGCCGCATCGCTACCCCTGGCATGGAAGCGACCGTGCGCATCTGTTCGCGATCGACAACAATTTCCTCAGCCTCTACGACACGCACAGCGATCTCAGCGGCGTCAGCCTCACCTCGACCCGGCGCCCGCGCGCGACATTGAGAGATGACTATCACTACCCCCTGTCGAACTCGCCGCATCTTCTCCCGGTCGATTTGCAACTGCTGAAGTTTTACGCACGGCACGGCATCGCGGTCGATGTGCTGACCGATCGCGATCTTCATGATGATGGCGTCGAGAGCCTTTCGCCCTATCGGCTGGCGTTGACGGGCAGTCATCCGGAATATTGGTCGTCGGCGATGATGAACGGGCTGGATCGCTATCTCGCCTCCGGCGGCAGCCTCGGCTATCTCGGCGGCAACGGCTTTTACTGGGTCGTCGCCTTTGACGGCGACAAGATGGAACTGCGGCGCGGCAAGAACGATATCTGGAGCGGCCGGCCGGGCGAAATGCACCTCTCGATGACTGGCGAGCCGGGCGGAAACTGGGAAGATCGCGGCAATCGCCACCCCCAGGCGCTTGTTGGTGTCACCTATGTGATGATGAGCTTCGGCCCATCGCGCCCCTACCGCCGGCTGGAAGGGAGCTACGGCGCTGAGTATGCATGGCTGTTCGATGGTGTCGGCGAGGTTTTCGGCAATAGCGGCACGGTGCTCGGTGGTGCGGCGGGATACGAAGTCGATGCGGCGCTGCGCTCGGAGGAAACGCCAGCCAACCTCGTTCGGCTGGCGGTCGCGGATGGTTTCGACGACAGCTTTCAGGTGCGTCCTGATCTCTGGTTTGCCGATGGTGAAGCGGAGCGGGCCGCGATGCGGCGATCGGATATGACGATCTACCGGCACGACGCCGGCGGATTGGTGTTTTCCGCCAGCTCCGTTGCGTGGATCGGCGCCCTGCCGGCGCCGGGAGAAGACAATGATGTCGGCCGCATCATGCTCAATCTCGTCGGCCGGTTCAGAGCTTAAAGCGCATCATCCTGCTGCGAACCCGCGCGGATCGCCGCCAGCACTTCCTTCTGGATGGAGATGAAGTCCGAGGTCGAGATCATGTCCTGATGTCGCGGGCGCGCCAGGCCGACGTGGAAGGTGGCGTTGATCCGGCCGGGATTGATGCTCATCGAGATGATGCGGTCGGAGAGGTAGACGGCCTCTTCGACGTCATGGGTGACGAACAGTACCGTCAGGCGGTGCTCTTCCCAGATCTGCGTCAGCAATTCCTGCATCTGATGCCGCGTCAGCGCATCCAGCGCTCCGAAGGGCTCGTCCATCAGGAGCATCTTCGGTCGATAAGACAACGCGCGTGCGATGGCGACGCGCTGCTTCATGCCGCCCGATAGCTGCGAGGGAAAGGCATCGGCGAAACGGTCGAGCTTGACCAGATTGATATGGTGCCGCGCGACTTCCCTGCGTTCGGCAGCCGACAGGCCCGCCGCCTGGAGCGCGAATTCGACGTTCTGCTGTGCGGTCAGCCACGGCAGCAGCGTGTAGGACTGGAAGACGACGCCACGATCGAGGCCGGGGCCGACGATCGGCGCACCATCGGTCAGGAGCACCCCGTCGTTGAATTTCTGCAGGCCGGCAACGATCGACAAAAGCGTGCTCTTGCCACAGCCGGAAGCGCCGACCAGCGACACGAACTCGTTGTCGGCCAGTTCCAGATCGATGTCGCTGAGGGCGTGAACGCTTCGCTTGCCCGACCCATACCACTTGTTGAGCGATTGGATCTTGAGTTTCGGTTCAGTCATATCAATGTCTCGACGTATAACGGAAGAAAACACGCTCGAGAGCTTTCATGCTCTGATCGGTGATCAGGCCAAGTATGCCAAGAAGCAGGATGTAGCCGATGATCGTCTGTGTCTGGAAATAGCGCTGGGACACCACGATGCGGTAGCCAAGCCCCGAGGTGGCGGCGACAAGCTCGGCCAGAACAAGCCACGTCCAGGCCCAGCCCATGCTGATCCTGAGCGTATCCCAGATACCCGGCAGCGATGACGGCAGCACGATGCGCCAGAGGATCTTCGGTTCAGACAGACCAAGCGTTCGCCCAAGTCCGACGAAGTCGGGCGGCACGCGCTTGACGCTGTCCATCACCATCAGCACCTGCTGGAAGAAAGTGCCGATCCAGATGATGACGAATTTCTGGATATCGCTTGTGCCGGCCCACAGGATCGTCAGCGGCACGAAGGCAACCACAGGCATGTAGCGAACGAAGTCGATGAAAGGTTCGATCGCCGCTTCCCAGGTGCGGTAGCAGCCGATCATGATGCCGATCGGGATTGCCATCAAGGACGCCAGAGCGAAGCCGACGAGCATTCTGTAGATGCTGATGCCGGCATCGTTCAGCAAAGTCCCGTCGAGTGCCAGCTCCACCATCTTGGTCCAGACAGCGCTCGGGCTCGGAAGGAAGATGGGCTTGACCCAGCCGGTCGCGGTCGCCGCCCACCAAAAGGCAAACAGCAGCGCGAAAACGCACACCGCGATCAGGAGGAACGTTTTTGCGCCGAGCGGATCACCGATGCGGAATGCACTGGGCGGTCGCCCGACACCCGCGCGCGTGGACGCGCGGGTGTCGGTGCTGGCAGACGAGGAATGTGATGCCGACATGGATGATCCGTCTTGAGTAGCGCGTTACTTGTTGGCCGCGTCGACGAAGGACGAGTCGATCATCTGTTCAGCGGTCACGTCCTGGGTCAGGATCTTGGCGAGCTTGGCGGCCTTGAGCACATCGACGAAGGTCTTTGTCTTGAACTCGCCGGCGAACGCCTTGGACGCCTCGGCGGTCGTGTAATACTGCACGCCATCGAATGCGGTTGCGAGGTCTTCAGGCGACGCGCCAACGGCCTTGGCGATGATCGCGCGATCCTCGGCGGTGTTGGCCTTGTAGTCGGCAAGTGCTGCGTCCCAAGCCTTCAGCATGGCAAGAACCTGGCCCGGCTTGGACTTCAGAACGTCTTCGCGAACAACCAGAACGTCCGAGACGAGGCCCGGATCCTTGCCGGCTTCGAAGAGAAGCTTGACGGCCTTGTCCTGCGCACGTGCGGTCGAGATATAGGGCTCGTAGGTCACGGCGACCGGGACCTGGCCGGCGATCAGAGCGGAGCCCGCATCGGCGGCCGGCATCGGAACGCGGGTGATGTCGTCGATGGTCATGCCGTTGGCGGCGAGCGCGTAGTTCAGCAGGATGTCGCTGGTCGTGCCTTCTTCATAGGCGACGCTCTTGCCCTTAAGGTCGGCGACGCTGTTGATGTCGCTGCCCGCGAGAATGGCGTCGGCCGTGAGGCTGAAATCGAGGAGCGAGACGATCTTTACCGGCAGGCCGGCGGCGACCATGCCCATCGCGGTGTGGGTGGCGATATTGGCTGCGTCCAGCTGGCCGCTGGCGAGCGCTGCGTTCAGGTCCTTGTCTTCGGTGAAGTTGACCAGTTCAACCTCTTCCAGACCGGACTTCTTGAACAGGTCCTTGCTGGCGGCGACGTGCCACTGGCCGTAGCCGAGCCATGGTTCGATGCCGAGCTTGAAGGTGCCGGCTTCCGGCTTGGCGGGAATGTCGGCTGCTGCAGCCGGGACGGCCTGCGTGAGAGCGCCGATAACGCCGGCGACGATAGCCAGGCGCGACATGTGAGATTTGATCGATGCGTATGTCATGGTAACCCCTCTTTTCTACGATGATGTGGTCGCTAGGCTCGAAGCCGAGACGTCATTCGTGTGTTTTGTATGTTCAGCCTATATTTTGGGCGGTCGGCTGAACAGCATTATGTATAGTCATTTCTTTGCCCGAACTTGTAAATCTGAATCTGCGCGATACCGCCGATTGGCGCCTCGCAAAACCAGAAAACCTCTACCCCTCTATGAATGTGCCTGTCGATTTCGGCAATCGCCGATGTCGCGTTTTGGCGAATTCGTGATGGCTTAGAGCGCTCATCTCAAGCTTGCTCCGGATCGATGGCGTCGAGGAAACGGGTCACGATATCCGCGCCCTCGGTCGGCTCGCTGCCCACCATGACAGCCGTTGAAAAGCCGATCAGCGAGGACGTCGGATTATGCGTGGCCGCGCCGGCGCGAAGGTTCATGACCAGCGTCGGGCAGAGGAAGAGGCCGAGCCGGATCACCGTCCGCCAATCCTGTGGAAGCAGCGCGCGGCTCTTCAGTTCCGTAAGCAACGGCTTCCATAGCGCCGTTGCCTTGACGTCGAGAAGGGCCTGACGGACCGGGCTCGGCTGCCAGTCGAAATCGGCATGCAGCGCGCCATTTTCGTAGCGCGCCCGGGCTTCGAATTTCCGCTCGGCCAACGCCGGCTCGTAGAGCCAGAGCGGGTGGGCGAAGATGTTGTGGAAGGTGGTTTTCACTTCCGCAAGCAGCGTCGGAATGTGCTCGCCGGCAAAAGCCGGGTCGAAGAAGGCGAGCGATGCGCCGTCCGCGCTCTTGCGATACCAGACGTTCGCGTTGTGGGCGTCGCCATGGGCGGTGACGCCGCCGGCATCGGCGAGGCGAAGCGGCGCAAGGCGATTGTGCGCATCGTCAAACAGCTCGCCGACCGTCTTTTCATAGGCGATGCCGTTGATGACGAAACGCGCCGCTGCAAATTCGCTCCAATCGAGCGAAACGCCGGGGAAGGCGAAGTGCTTGCCGATGTAAAAGCTCTCGTAGCGCCCACCCGGGAATGTCGCGCCGGGTTCGCTGACGAGGCGGGCGGAAAACAGCCGGTGCACGGGCTCCTCAGCCACCTGTTCCGGCGTCACCGGGTGCAGCGTCTCCAGGTAGACCTTCAGTACCGCCTCGCTGAGTTCGCGCTCGGCGTCCACCGCCTCCGCGGCTGCGGCCGCATCCGGCTCGAGATCGATCGCGCGCAGGACGTCGGAGAACCTGGGATCGAAGCGGCGCTTATAGACGAGGATCTGTTCGCCGGGCAGGGTCGACATCATCACCGGCTGATCGACGGGAAGGCCCGCGCGCGTCAGGATATCCGCGCGGTAATATTCACCGCCCATCTTCTCCTCGCCTTCCTCCTGGTGGAATTTGAAGAAGTATTTCTCCTCGCCGCTTTTGAAGAAGCCGTTCAGCGAGTTCAGGCTGTACTGGTCGAAATTGATCGCGAGATTCTGTGCATCGAGCTCGAACAGATCGAAAAGCAACTCGGCGAGAAGTGTCTCGGCCACGCCATCGCGCTTCTTGGCGTGATCGCGGATGATGGCGGTTCGGCTGTTGGTCTGGCTCATGGAATGCGCTTCTCGAATAAACTGGGTGTTGATGCGTGTTGTCAGGCGGGCTTGTGTGTTGGGCGATATCGGCTGCCGAGGGAGTAGCGGCTGCCGACATGGGTGAAGGTGTTGACGGTCGCCACCGTGGCGCCGGTCCAGGTCTTGCGGTGCAGAACGAGGCAGCTGTCGCGCTCGGGCATCTGCAGCAGCCGCGCCTGCTCCGGGCCGGCCGGCACCGCGCTGATCAAATGTTCGACCTCGGTCAGCGGCGTGCAGCGCTGCAGATATTCCAGCGTCGCGATGGAGGTGAAGTCCTGATCGAGATAGTGCGGAACGAGGGCGGGGTTGACGTACCGCTCCTCCAGTTGGACCGGAATGTCGTTTTCGAAATGCACGACAAGCGAGTGATCGACGGGTTTGGCCCGATCGAACTCGAATGCACTGACAATCGCGGCCGTGGGATGTTCGACGCGCTCGAGGAGGATGACGCCGGCGCGATGTTTGCCGCCGCGATCACGGATCTCGTTGATGATGTTGCTGACCTCGATCAGCGTCGACTGCGCCTTGGGCGGCGCGACGAAGGTGCCGACGCCCTGGACCCTGCGAAGATGGCCTTCCGAGGTGAGTTCGCGCAGCGCACGATGGACCGTCATCCGGGAGACGCCCAACGAATTCACGAGGTCGTTTTCGGAGGGCAGCCGGGCATTCTGCGCCCACTTGCCGCTGCCGATGTTTGCGAGCACGAAGTCCTTGACCTTCTCGTAGAGCGGCGATGCCGAATCCGAAAGTGCACTCAATGACAAACTCTCCAGTTCGTTCTCGTGAACGGTTATCGCGTGGCGAACCTCAATCCGCGATCTCGACGATGGTCTTCAGTTTCTGGCTCTGGCCTTTGAGCAGCCGCTGATAGGCATCAGGGACCTCGTCTAGCGAGGCCAGGACCTCGCTGAATTCGATGAGCGCCGGCTCCAGCTCAGGCAGCAAGGCGATCGCCTCCGGCAGTTCGGATGCGAAAGCATGGCAGCCGACCAACGATATTTCCCTTTCGACCAGGACATTCGGATCGAGATCCAGTTTACCATGGCTGATGCCGACAAGCGCCAAGGCGCCGCCACCGGCGAGCAGATCGAGGCCGGCCGCAATCGCATGAATATTGCCCGTCGCATCGATGGCATAGCGCAGGCGTTCGCCATTCAGCGCGGCATCGATCGCGGCCTTGTCAAGAGCGATAGCCGTCCCGGCACAGATACGCGCAACCAGCGCCGCGCGCTCGGCATTGGTGTCGGCGAGCAGAAGCTTGCCCTCATGAAGCCTCGATAGCAGCAGACCGCTCAAGCCGCCGATGGTGCCGCAGCCGATAACGAGAACTGCTTCACCCTGCGCCGCGTTGAGGCGTCTCACGACATGTAGCGCTACCGCCAGCGGCTCCGCCATCGCCGCGACCTTTGATGCCAGCGATGGCTCGTGTTTGAAAAGCAGCTTTGCCGGCAGCTGAACGTGCTCGGCAAAACCGCCGTCGCATGCTTCTCCGACGAAGCCCAGTGCCTCGCATATATTGCTGCGGCCGGACATGCAGGCCGGGCAGGTGCCGCAATAGACGCGCGAGTCGGCCGCCACATAGTCGCCGACCTTGAGATGCTCGATACCTTCGCCGACATCGGTCACCCGACCGCAGAACTCGTGGCCTGCCGTCGACGGGCGTCTGCTGATCCACTGGCCGGTGCGGTAGTTGTGCAGATCGGAGCCGCAGATGCCGGCGGCGCGGACCTCCACATTGACGAAGCCGCTGGGTGGGGCCGACGGCGGGTCGACCGCTTCGACCCGCAAATCCCCAGCATCGTGGAGGCGCACCGCTTTCAAGGGCTCAGCCTTTCGTCTTCAGGTAGGCGTCGCGGACGTCGGATACGGCATTGGCGTGCGAGGAGAAGCCTTCGTAGAGCGCAAGCTTGTGCGCATGAGCGGCGAACTCGGGATAAGCAGGTGCCGTGACGTAGCCGATCGAGCTGCGCTTGACGAAGTCGGTTACCGAAAGCGGGCCGTAGGTGCGCGCCCACCGGCTGGTCGGCAGAACGGCGTTCGGGCCCAGGCAGAAATTGCCGATGCTGACGGGCGTGTGCGGTCCAAGCAGGATCTCGGCGGCCTCGGTGATATGGCCGAGATGCGCGAAGGCGTCGGTGGAGAGAATTTCGAGGTGCTCGGGCGCGTAGGCGTTGACGAAGGCATAGCTCTCCTCGATCGAGGAAGTCAGCACGACGCCGCCGCACTTTCCGGTCAGTACGGTCTTGGAGAAGCCGACGCGCTGTTCCGTCATCCGACCCCAATGCTCTGGAAGCGCCGCGATGGCTTCTTCCGCAACACGGCGGCTGTGGGTGACGAGATAGGCGGACGAATCCGGGCCGTGTTCAGCTTCAATCAAGAGGTCGAGTGCTGCAAGGCCGCCATGCACGGTGTCGTCGGCGAAGATCATCGCCTCGGAAGGGCCGGCCGGAAGGCCTGTGTCGATCACGCCTGACAGAAGACGCTTCGCGGCGACGACCCACGGGCTGCCCGGTCCGACGATCTTCAGCGCCGGCTTGATCGTTTCCGTGCCATAGGCGACAGCGGCGACTGCCTGCGCGCCGCCGACCTTGTAGACAGTGTTAACGCCAGCGAGACGGGCCGCGACCAGCGTCGCGGCGTCCACGCTTCCATCCGGCGCCGGCGGGGTGACGATCGCAAGGTTGGGCACGCCGGCGACCACGGCCGGAACCGAGGTCATCATCGTGACCGAGGGGAAGGAGCCCTTTCCGCGCGGCACATAAAGCGCGACGGACTGGATCGGCGTGAAGCGGTCGCCGGCGAAGGCGCCTGGGCGAATTTCCTTCAGCCACATGGCCTCGGGCTTCTGCTCCTCGTGGAAGGTGCGGATGTTGGATATGCCGAACTTGATCGCCTCGATGACATCGTCCTCGACAAGCTTGAAGGCAGCGTCGAACTCGGCCTCGGTCACCTGGATCGAGCTTTCCGACACGTCGGCCTTGTCGAGTTCGCGGCCGAAGCGTGCAACGGCCCGGTCGCCTTCCGTGCGAACTGCCTCAAGGATCGGGCACACCTTCTCGATAAAGCCGGAGATGTCCGTCTCCGACCGGCGAAGCAGAGCCGATTTCTCGTCTGAAGAAAGCTTCGAATATTCGTAAAAGGAGACTTCAGTCATTGTGCACGTAACCTTGTTGGCGTCTTGGGCAAGCGCCGGCGAAAACCCAGCAATAAGCATGGCTTCGCCGCCGATGTCCGTTCGATCGGCTGTCTACTCAAACCAGTGGCTCAGGTCGAGGATTGATGTTCCGCTTTATTTATTTTGGCCGAGTGAAACATGTATATACATGCCATGTCAACGCACTTTACGACGCGAATTTGCGCCGCAGCTGACAACAGGAATGCGTCAGATGGAGGCGAGGAAGCCGCCATCGACAGGGAGGCAATGGCCGGTGATATAGCCCGCCGCATCGCTGGCGAGAAACACGACGGCGCCCCCGAGATCGGCTGCTTCGCCAAAGCGGCGCTGGGGGATCCTTGCCAGCATGCGCGCCTGCCAGTCCTCGTCCTCATAGAAGCCGTCGGTCATCGCGGTCCTGAAATAGCCGGGCGCGATCGCGTTCACGCGGATGCCGGCCTCGGCCCATTCGGCGGCGAGCGCGCGGGTCATTCCGAGCAGGCCGGATTTGGAGGAGCCGTAGGGAACGGCGGTCGGAATGCCCACAAAGGACGTGAGCGAGCAGAGATTGATGATGCTCCCGCCGGCCTCCTGCTTGGACATGCGCTTCGCCGCCGCCTGCGACCAGAAAAATGCGCCCTTGAGATTGGTTCCGACAATCCGGTCCCACAATGCTTCGTCCACATCGAGCGAAGGCGCGACCTGCTCGATGCCGGCATTGTTGACGAGAATGTCGATCCCGCCAGTCAAAGCGCAAGCCTGTTCCAGCGCTGCGTCGATCGAGGTGAGGTCACTGACATCCTGCGCGACGGCGATGCAGCGGACACCCCGGTCTTCGACTTTGGCCGTCGTATCCTGCAGCGACGCCAGCTCTCTCGCCGTGATGCAGAGGTCGGCGCCAGCATCCGCCAGCGCAAGGGCGATCGCCTGGCCAAGGCCGCGGCTGGCACCGGTGACGACGGCGACTCGCCCCTTCAGATTGAATGAATGTCCGGACATGTGATCCCTCCGATGTTGCGCCGAGGAAAGCATCTTTCCGCGATCATATCTATACATATAACGGTCGTGGTTGATGGCGCCGCCGTCACTGGCCTTCGTCGGGGATGTTCAGCAGATGTCCGCAGGCCTTGCAATGCACGGCGTCGGCATCATGGCGCTGAAGGCCGCATTGCGGGCAAGGAAAGTTCACCTTGTAGGGACGAACGACCGCCTGCGCGAGGCGGACGAAGAGCGAGATGCCGACGATCATCGTGACGATCGATGTCAGTTTTCCCATGACGCCAGGCAAGGTGATGTCGCCGAAACCTGTCGTCGTTACCGTCGCCACGGTGAAATAGAGGGCATCTACAAAGCCTTCCCATCCGCCTTGGCCGTAGAAGAACGTCGTGTAGACGAAGCCGGTGACGATGAAGAGGAAGACCACGAGGTTGACGCAGGCGCGCACGACATCCAGCAGATGCGCGCAGCCAAGCCGCCGCAATCCTTCCTTCAAAAATGGACTGTTGCCGATCGCCCAGATCCGCATGGCCCGCAGGAAGGTGAAGTTGAAGAGCAAGTCCGGAAGCAGCAGCGTCGCCAGGATGAAGAGATCGATCCAGCTCATCGGCCGCTTCACGAAAGCCTTTACGCTTCCCGCGACGATGGCCTGGGCGATGAGTTCGATCGCCACCCACACGGCGATCATATAGTCGATGATGAGATAGGAAGGCCCGGTCCGCAGATATGGGCCGAACAGGAAGAAGGCCAGGATGGCGAGATCGACGAAGGCAAGTAGACCCTGCAGCTGAAGCGAACGGACATCCCTTCCGCGTTGCAGCCAGTTCAGTTGTTTTCGGAGTTTCTTGACGATGCTGCCTGCGTCGCCTGAATCGATATGCGCGTTGCTCATGCGCCAGAACTATCAATCGCTTTCAGCTTTTCAACCGCCAACCCGCCGCGCGCAAGAAATCCCGGCCTCGGTGCAGCTGCCTAAATTCGCCGCCGCTACCGCCGCTTTTTTTGGCATGAGCGAGCAAGCCATGCGGAAATGCCGCGTTTTTCGAGTTGGCATGCATGTTGCATTTGATAGGGCAGAGTTGGTGGCTAGGGTTCCGGCACGTAAATGTGTGACTGGTCCGAGAGCTGCCACCGGTTGGGGGAGAAATCCCACCGGGTGCACGGCGGGACAAAAGCCCGGGAGACCTCGTAAGCCAAGGGATTGGCGGTGCGATGGTCTGTGCCAATCCCTTTTTCTATACGCAAAAGGGGAATTTCAATGCAGACTTTTTCGAAGATCATTTCAGTCGCAGCACTTTCGACAGCGCTGGCCTTCGGCTTCGGCGCGGGCGCCCGGGCCGAGCAGAAGACCGATTTCAAGGTCGCCTGGTCCATCTATGTCGGCTGGATGCCCTGGGGCTACGCCGCCGATCACGGCATCGTCAAGAAATGGGCCGATAAATACGGCATCAAGATCGAGGTCACGCAGTTCAACGACTACGTGGAGTCGATGAACCAATATACCGCCGGTGCCTTCGATGCGGTTACGCTCACCAACATGGACGGCCTGTCCATTCCGGCGGCCGGCGGCGTCGATACCACCGCCGTCATCGTCGGCGATTTCTCGAACGGCAATGACGCCGTCATCCTGAAGGACAAGGCGAGCCTCGCCGACGTCAAGGGACAGAACGTCAATCTCGTCGAATTCTCCGTTTCGCACTACCTGATGGCGCGTGCGCTTGAGAGCATCAAGCTGACGGAGCGCGACGTGAAGGTGGTCAATACGTCGGATGCCGACATGGTCGCCGCCTACAAGACGCCCGAAGTGACGGCCGTCGTGACCTGGAACCCGCTGGTATCGACCATCCTCGAAGACCCGACGGCCAAGAAGGTGTTCGACAGTTCGCAAATCCCGGGCGAAATCATCGACCTCATGGTCGCCAATACCGGCGTGCTGAAGGACAACCCAAATTTCGGCAAGGCACTCGCCGGCATCTGGTACGAGACGACTGCCCTGATGACCGCCGACAGCGCCGAAGGCAAGGCGGCGCGCGAGGCGATGGGTTCCGCGTCCGGTACCGATCTCAAGGGATACGAGGCGCAGCTGGCCGTCACTCGCCTGTTCGACAAGGCGGCGGATGCCGTGGCCTTCACCGCTTCGCCGAACCTGCCGAAGACCATGGACCTTGTGCGCAACTTCCTGTTCGAAAAGGGCCTGCTCGGCAATGGCGCGCCGTCCGCCGATGTCATCGGCATCGAGATGCCCGATGGCAAGGTTCTCGGCGACGCCGGCAACGTCAAACTTCGCTTCACGGAAACATACATGAAGGCCGCCGCCGACGGCGCGCTTTAAGCGACGCCGATGCCGGCGCGGTAACTCGCGCCGGTTCGATGTCTAACGTGAACGGAGCATCTTCATGCGCTGGATAAACACGAGGCCGAGCAAAGGGGCGCAACTCGCCCTGATGCTGTTGCCGTTCGTGCTGCTGGTGATCGCCTATGCCTTCGGCTCGGCGGCGCGGCTGGCGGAAAACGCCAACGACAAACTTCTGCCTACGCTCTCCGTGCTTGGAGATGCGATCAACCGCATGGCCTTCGTCGCCGATCCGAGGACGGGAGCGTATCTGCTGTGGTCGGACACATCGGCGAGCCTCATCCGCCTGCTGTCAGGCCTTGGCATCTCGACCGTCATCGCCCTGGTTGTCGGCATGCTGATCGGCATGCTGCCCTATCTCAGGGCGCTGCTGGCGCCTTTTGTCGCGGTGATATCGATGGTGCCGCCGCTGGCTCTGCTGCCGATCCTCTTCATCGTCATGGGGCTCGGCGAGACGTCGAAGATCACGCTGATCGCCATCGGCGTCGCGCCGACGATGATCCGCGACCTGGCGCTGAAGGCGCTCGAACTGCCGCGCGAGCAGATCGTCAAGGCGGAAACCTTGGGCGGCTCGTCCTGGCAGATCGCCTTGCGGGTGGTGCTGCCGCAGGTGCTTCCACGGCTGATCACCTGTCTCAGGCTGCAGCTCGGTCCGGCCTGGCTGTTTCTCATCGCAGCCGAAGCGATCTCGTCGGATTCCGGCCTCGGCTACCGGATCTTCCTCGTTCGTCGCTACCTCTCGATGGATATCATCTTTCCCTATGTGATCTGGATCACGCTTCTGGCGGTCGCGATGAACTATGTGCTCGACCGCATCTCGGCCGCCGTCTTCCCCTGGTCCGTCCTGGAGAAGCCGGCATGAGCGAGCTGAGGATTGAAAAGGTCTGGAAGGAATATGGCGACCAGATCGTGCTCGAGGATGTGTCGCTGACGGTGCAATCGCGCGCCTTCGTGGCGCTGGTCGGCCCGTCGGGCTGCGGCAAGACGACCTTCCTGCGCATGCTTCTCGGCCAGGAGCAGCCGACGCGCGGAACGATCCTGCTCGATGGCGAGCCGTTGCCGGCTGAGCCGGGGCCGGATCGCGGCGTCGTGTTCCAGCGCTACTCCGTGTTTCCGCATCTGACGGTGCTTGGCAACGTCATGCTGGGCAAGGAATTCACCGCTGCCCGATATCGCGCCAAGCTCTTCGGGGCGGCGCGCAGGCAGGCGATGGAGGAGGCAAGCCACCTGATCGCGCAGGTCGGCCTGGCGGGCTCGGAGGGCAAGTATCCGTCACGGCTCTCCGGCGGCATGCAGCAGCGGCTGGCGCTTGCGCAGGCATTGATCATGAAGCCCAAGGTGTTGCTGCTCGACGAGCCCTTCGGCGCGCTTGACCCCGGCATCCGCGCCGAAATCCATACGTTGATGAAGCGCCTGTGGAACGAGACGCAGATGACCGTTGTCATGGTCACGCACGACATGCGTGAAGCCTTCACGCTGGCGAGCCGCGTCATTGCCTTCGAGCGGCGGCGCGACCGTCCGGAAGAGAAACTGCGCTACGGCGCGTCGATCACCAACGACATTTCGATCTGGCCCCCGCGCCTTGCGGGCACGCCATCCATTTTCAGCCCTGATCGGGACGACCCGATCGCATTTCCGGGGCAACGCCAGGACGACCTGGCATCATCTGGAGATAAGGCATGATGCATGTAAGCCGCTCTGCGGAAGAAATCGCGGCAAACCGCGCCCGCTATGAAGAGCATCAGAAAAAAGGACTGCAATTCGCACCGAAGGCGCTCCCGGCGCCCAGTCAGCTGCCGGCACCAACGCTTGAGAGCAGCGCCATCATTCATCAAGAGGTCATTCCGGGTGGCTGGTATTGGTCTACCGTGCTGAAGCGCGGTGAGGCCATTCGCGTCGATCAGGGCGAGGGCGGCTCGACGGTGGCCGTCGTTGCCTGGAACGCCGATGATACGAGCGAGCGGCTTAATCTTGTCGATACCGCCAAAGTGCAGTGGACGACGGCGCTTGGCAAAGGGCGTGTGCTTTTTTCCGATATGGGCCGCGTGATGTTTTCGCTCACCGAAGACAGCTCGGGCGCTCACGATTGCCTGATGGGCGGCTCCACGGCAGCCACCAACGCCGCGAAATATCCGGGCGAAAAGACCCGCAACACCCGCGACAACCTCGTGCTGCTAGCGGGCAAGCTCGGGCTTGATCGTCGTGATATTCCAGGCATGATCAATCTCTTCGCACCCGTCAGCCTGGACGAGGATGGCGGGTTTCACTGGCGCGCCAAGCGCTCCAACAGTGGCGATTACACCGAGCTGCGCGCCGAGATGGACATGCTCGTCGGCTTCTCCAATTGCCCGCATCCGCTGGACCCGAGCCCTATCTATGCGCCGCAGCCGGTCACCATCACCCGCTTCCGCGCGGCCGCACCTGCGCCCGACGATCTGGCGCGCACGGCGACGGCGGAGGCCGTGAGGGGCTTCGAAAACAACGCGATGGCATCGGCGTAAGGAGGGGCGATCATGAGCATTTTCATTCAGACATCCAATGCCCGCACGCTCGATAACGCCGTGCAGGATCATTTCATACCGGCCGAGGCGCCCTGGTCGGGCATTGTCAGGAAAGGGCAGACGATCCGCATCGAGGACAGCTATGGCCAGCAAGCCATCGACACGCTATTTTATCGTGCCAACGATTTCTCGGAGCGCTATTCCAATCAGGATACGATGCGCGCGCAGGGGGCGGCCTATGTCGGCGTCGGCACGAAGGTGATGTCGAGCGAAGGCAACGTGATGCTGCGCATGACAGCCGACAGCTGCGGCCGCCATGACACATCCGCCGGAGCCTGCTCGTGCGAGAGCAATACCGTTCGCTTCGGACACGCGACCAAGTATCTCCACGCCTGCCGCGACAATTTCGTGCTCGAGGTGACCAAGCACGGCATGAGCAAGCGCGACATCGTGCCGAACATCAACTTCTTCATGAACGTGCCGATCAAGCCGAATGGCGAGATGACGATCGTCGACGGCATTTCTTCGCCCGGCGACTACGTCGAACTCGTCGCGGAGATGGACGTGCTTTGCGTCATCTCCAATTGCCCGCAGATCAATAACCCATGCAACGGCTTCGACCCGACGCCGATCCGGGTCTTGATCTGGGACGCAGAGGGCTGATCCATGTTCAAGAAAGTTCTGATTGCGAACCGGGGCGAAATCGCCGTCCGGGTGATCCGCACATTGCAAAAAATGGGCATTGCCTCGGTTGCGGTTTATTCCGATGCCGACCGCTTCGCCATGCCGGCGCTGATGGCGGATGAGGCGGTGCGCCTCGGTCCGGCGCCGGCCACCGAGAGCTACCTTAATGTCGACGCGGTGATCGCCGCCTGCAGAGAGACGGGCGCGGATGCGGTGCATCCGGGCTACGGCTTTCTCTCCGAAAACATCGGCTTCGCCGAGCGGCTTGCTGCCGAAGGCATCGCCTTCATCGGGCCGCGGCCGGAACATCTCTCCGTCTTCGGTCTCAAGCATACGGCGCGCGAACTCGCGGAGAAAAGCGGCGTTCCGCTGCTCCCCGGCAGCGGATTGCTCAAGTCCGCTGATGAGGCTTTGGCGGCGGCCGAGCGGATCGGCTACCCTATCATGCTGAAGAGCACCGCCGGCGGCGGCGGCATCGGCATGCAGTTGTGCGCCGATGCTGATGCCCTCAAGGCATCGTTCGAAAGCGTACAGCGCACCGCGGCCTCAAGCTTCGGCGATGCGCGCGTTTATATCGAGCGCTTTGTCGCCGATGCCCGCCATGTCGAGGTGCAGATCTTCGGCGATGGCAAGGGCAGGGTGGTGGCGCTGGGCGAACGGGATTGCTCGCTGCAGCGGCGCAATCAGAAGGTGCTTGAGGAAACGCCGGCCCCGGGACTGAGCGATGGCGTGCGCCAGCGCCTTCATCGCGCGGCTACCGAGCTTGGGGCTTCGGTATCCTACGCTTCCGCCGGCACCGTCGAGTTCATCTATGATCCGACCCGCGAGGAATTCTATTTCCTCGAGGTCAACACCCGCCTGCAGGTTGAGCATCCGGTCACCGAAGAGGTGTATGGCATCGACCTTGTCGAGTGGATGATCCGGCAGGCAGCCGGTGAAGACATCCTGGCGCGCGCGCAAGATCTGAAGCCGCAGGGTGCCTCGATCGAGGTTCGCGTCTACGCCGAGATGCCGCATGCCGGGTTCCGCCCGAGCGCCGGCCTGCTGACGCAGGTGCAGTTCCCGCAGACGGCGCGCGTCGATAGCTGGATCGAGACGGGCACCGAAGTCAGCCCCTTCTATGATCCGATGCTGGCGAAGATCATCGTTGCCGCCGAGGATCGGCCAGCTGCCATCGAGAAGCTGAAAGCGGCGCTCGGCGATACCTCGATCTACGGCATCGAGACCAATGTCGATTATCTCCGTGTCATCGCACAATCCGAGTTGCTGGAAAGCGGCAACGTATCAACGACCGCCCTGCGCACGCTCGAATTCGTGCCCGATGTCGTCGAGGTGCTCGCGCCCGGCGCGCAATCGAGCATGCAGGAGCTGCCGGGCCGGCTGGGGCTTTGGCATGTCGGCGTGCCGCCGAGCGGGCCGATGGATGAGCGTTCGTTCCGCCATGCCAACCGCCTTGTTGGCAACGATGAAACCACCACGGCGCTGGAGCTCACCGTATCCGGCCCGACGCTGAAATTCTTTCGCGATGTCACCGTCGCCCTCTCCGGCGCCAGAATGCCGATGATGCTTGATGGTGCTGAGGTGCCGCATGGCCAGGCAATTGCGGTTCCGGCCGGCGCGGTGCTGTCGATCGGCAGCATATCGGGGGCAGGGCAGCGCTCCTATCTGGCCGTCTCCGGCGGGTTTGACGCTCCCGTCGTGCTGGGCTCGCGCGCGACCTTCGGCCTTGGCCAGTTCGGCGGCAATGCGACGGGGACGTTGAAGGCGGGCCATGTGCTGCGCCTGGCGCGCGCGGCGCAGGCGACCTCATCGACGGTCGCGGTCGAGGCGCCGGTTTTGACCAGCGATTGGACGATCGGTGTCGTCTATGGCCCGCATGGAGCGCCCGACTTCTTCCAGGACGGAGACATCGACGAGCTCTTCCAGGCGTCCTACGAGGTGCACTTCAACAGTGCCCGCACGGGCGTTCGCCTGATCGGACCGACGCCGAAATGGGCGCGCACCGATGGAGGCGAGGCGGGGCTTCATCCGTCGAACCTGCATGACAACGCTTACGCGATCGGCGCGATCGACTTCACCGGCGACATGCCGATCATCCTCGGGCCAGATGGCCCCAGCCTCGGCGGCTTCGTTTGCCCTGCCGTCATCGCGCGCGACGAACAATGGAAGATGGGCCAGCTGAAGCCGGGCGACCGCGTCCGCTTCGTGCCCGTCGCCCGCCCGGATGATCCGATTGCGACGCCCGCCGTTCACCGGCCACGCGCCGATGCCGGCTCGCCGATTGTCGGCGCGAGCGATGAGGGGCCGGTTTCCGTGGTTTACCGGCGCCAGGGGGACGACAACCTGCTGGTCGAATACGGCCCGATGACGCTTGATATCGCGCTTCGCCTTCGCGTGCATCTGCTGATGGAGGCCCTCGTGCAATCCCGGTTGCCGGGGATCATCGATCTGACGCCCGGCATCCGGTCGCTTCAGATCCACTATGATGGCACGACGATCACCCGCAAGCGCCTGCTGGGATTGCTCGGCGAGATCGAGAAGACATTGCCCGCCGCCCAGCATGTGAAGGTGCCGAGCCGCATCGTTCATCTGCCGCTTTCCTGGAATGATCCGGATGCCGAATTGGCGATGCGGAAATACCAGGAGCTCGTCAGGCCGAATGCGCCATGGTGCCCCGATAACATCGAGTTCATCCGCCGGATCAATGGTCTGGCCGACGAGCAAGCCGTTCGCGACGTCGTCTTCGACGCCAACTATCTGGTGCTCGGTCTCGGGGACGTCTACCTCGGCGCGCCGGTTGCCACACCGGTCGACCCACGCCACAGGCTGGTCACGACCAAGTACAACCCGGCCCGGACATGGACGCCGGAGAACGCGGTCGGCATCGGCGGGGCCTACATGTGCATCTACGGCATGGAGGGGCCGGGCGGCTATCAGCTATTCGGCCGCACCATCCAGGTGTGGAACACCTGGCGCCAGACACCGGTTTTTGCGAAAGACAAGCCGTGGCTCTTGAACTTCTTCGATCAGATCAAGTTCTTCCCTGTCGACCACAAGGAGCTGACGGAGGCGCGCAGCGCGTTCCCACATGGCGGGTACCCGATCAGGATCGAGGAGACGGAATTCTCCTACGCTGCCTATGAACGGGAGCTGCAGGCCAACGCAGCGTCGATCGGCAACTTCAAGGCCGGTCAGCAGGACGCTTTCAACGCCGAGCGCCATCGCTGGAAGGAAGCTGGGCTCGATACGTTCGTGGCCGATGAAGGTGCCGCCGAAAGCATGGATGGCGATATCCCCGCCGATTGCTTCGGCGTTGCCAGCGCCGTGCCGGGCAATATCTGGAAATTGCTGGTCGAACCCGGCACGCCGGTCGCCGCGGGCGACACGCTTGCCATCATTGAATCGATGAAAATGGAAATCAACGTCACGGCCCACGCCCCCGGCCGCGTGCGCGAATTGCGCGCGGGAACGGGAAGAAACGTAAAGGCGGGTGATATTATCGTTGTGCTGGAGGAGATCTGACATGTTGCCAACCATTCTCGATATCGCGACGTTGCGCGCCGCCTATGCGTCTGGATCGACGCCGCTTGATGTGGTCGAAGAGGTGATCGCACGGCGCGCCGCATCGGCCGATCCGGCGATCTTCATCACCAAGGTCGCAGACGATGCGCTGCGCGAAGCGGCGAAGGCGTTGATGGCGCGAGCACCTGAAGCCAATAGCCTGGCGCTTTGGGGCATCCCCTTTGCCGCCAAGGACAATATCGACGCGAAGGGTCTGCCGACCACGGCGGCATGCCCGGCCTATGCCTATGATCCTGATGAAGACGCCACTGTCATCGCCCGATTGCTTGCAGCCGGTGCGATCCTCATTGGCAAGACCAATCTCGATCAGTTCGCGACGGGTCTCAACGGAACGCGTTCGCCCTATGGCGCGCCGCGCTCTGTCTTCGATGCGGATTATGTGTCGGGCGGCTCCAGCTCGGGGTCGGCCGTGGCTGTGGCGTCAGGGCTCGCGGCCTTCAGTCTTGGGACGGACACCGCCGGCTCCGGCCGGGTGCCGGCAGCCTTCAACAATCTTGTCGGCATCAAGCCGACGCCGGGCCTGGTGCCGAACACCGGGGTCGTCCCGGCTTGCAAGAGCGTGGATTGCGTCACGGTCTTTGCGGCAACTGTCGGCGATGGCGTTGCCGTTCGCAAGGTCCTGCAGGGCTTCGATCGCGGCGACGCCTTCTCCCGCCACCCACGCGAGGTATCGCTCCCAACCGATCGTCTGCGGATCGGCGTGCTCGGCGAAACGGAACGCGAGTTCTTTGGCGATCGCGAGGTCGAACGGCTCTACGATCAGGCGATCGAGCGGGCGAAGGCGCTTGGCGCCGACATCGTGACTTTCGACTACGCGCCGTTCCGGCAAGCGGCGGAATTGCTCTACAATGGCCCATGGGTTGCCGAGAGGCTCGCTGCCGTCGAAGAATTCCTGGCCACCAACGCCGACGATTTCGATCCAACCGTGCGGTCGATCATCGAAGGCGCCAGAGGCAAGACGGCCGTCGATGCCTTCAACGGTCAGTATCGTCTCGCACAGCTGAAGCAGGCGACGGAAGAGGAGTGGGCGAAGGTCGATATCCTGCTGCTTCCCACATCGCCCACGACCTACACGGTCGAGGAGATGCTCGCCAATCCGGTGGAGCTCAATGGGCGGTTTGGCCGGTACACCAACTTCGTCAATCTCCTCGATTGCGCCGCGATCGCCATCCCTGCCGGCTTCGACAGCGCGGATCATCTGCCTGCCGGCGTCACCCTCGTCGGCCGGGCGTTCACCGATGATGCGCTGGCGCTTGTTGCCGACGCGCTGCATCGCGCAGCCCCCTGCGGCATGGGCAAGGACAAGGCGGCCGCGCTACCGCAATCGGCGCCGATCGAAGCCGCGCCCGCCGGCATTCCGATCGTCGTGGTCGGCGCCCATCTGACCGGCATGCCGCTCAACCACGAGCTCACCACGTTGGGAGGACGGCTGGTAAAGACCTGCCGGACGGCCGGCGATTACAGGCTCTTCGCGTTGAGCGGCACGGTGCCGGCAAAGCCCGGCCTCATCCGCGAGCCGGGGTTCGCAGGAAATGGACTGGAGGTCGAGGTCTGGACGCTGCCCGCCGACGGCTTTGGCCGCTTCGTCCAGAAAATCCCGGCTCCGCTCGGGATAGGCAAGGTCGCGCTCGATGATGGCGCCAGCATTTCCGGCTTCCTCTGCGAAGCGCATGCGGTCGCCGGTGCAGTCGAGGTGACGTCGCATGGCGGCTGGCGTGCCTACATCGCCTCGCTCAAGGCTTCGGCCCCGGTCAGCTGACGGACACGTTCGGCCAACGAAATGGATGCCCCGCTGCTCTGCGTGGCGGGT
The DNA here is from genome assembly GCF_000377565.1 of Rhizobium sp. 2MFCol3.1. Taxonomy (GTDB): domain Bacteria; phylum Pseudomonadota; class Alphaproteobacteria; order Rhizobiales; family Rhizobiaceae; genus Rhizobium. The sequence goes on from NZ_KB898353.1 coordinate 470,909, forward strand.
CATTTGCCGGCAGCATACGGCAACTGCAACGTGTCATTTGCCTTGATCCTGCCACGCTGGCGACATTTGGGTGTTACATGCGCGTAGTATCCCTCCTTGCAACAAAGGAGTGTGCCATGCAGGACATGACCATGTCGGAAGTCTTGAGGGATCCGATGATCCGCCAGATGCTGCGGGCCGATCGGATCAGCCTCGGCGTTTTCGCCGAATTGCTCGAGACGGCAGCCAAGAAGCGCGCGCATGCCTTTTCCGCGAGCGGAACGGCAGCGTTCTGTGCCGGTATGCGTGCCGAACAGGCCGAAACACAGGTCCAGACGGCGTCTTGAGCCACTGTCTGCCAACGCCCGGTTTCGGGCGTTGAAAGCTATTTCATCGGACAATCGAAAGTTATGGACCCGTCCCTGCCCCGTAGGGACGGGTTTACCGATCCGTAACCCCACGGACCACGGTGTTTGGGACCGCTGTCCGTTTGATGGCATTGCTTCGTGTTTCCATGCAACTGAAAGTACGTTGCTTGGTTAGCTGGTAAGGTTACCAGCCGCGCGATGGGGACAATACATGTCTTGAAGGCAACATTGCCTGCCAGAACCTTGCATCCACCGTGCTGAGACGAAGGATGCAAGATCTTGTTCGTTGCGCCGCAGTCTAAAGGCGGCGCTGCGTGGCCTTGTCGAAGAAATGCACGTTCGGCGATTTCAGCGAGAGCTTGACGACTTGGCCCGGTGTCAGGTCGGCGCGTTCGCGCATGACCCAAGTGATTTCCTTGCCTTCGACCTCGAGCGCGACATGCGTCTCCGACCCAGTCGGCTCCACCACGCTGACGGTTGCCGGCACGCCGCCGTCTTGCGCGAAGGCGAGGTCCTCAGGGCGAATGCCGACGATGACGTCGCGGCCATCGGCGTTGGCAGCGCCCTGCGAGAGCTCGACCTGCTGGCCTGATGGCAGTACCAGTCGCGGTGTGTCGCCGCCCGTCAACTTGCCTTCGAGGAAGTTCATTGCCGGCGAACCCATGAAGCCCGCGACGAAGACATTCTGCGGCCGGTCGTAGAGCTCGAGCGGCGTGCCGATCTGCTCGACCTTGCCGCCCTGCAGCACGACGATCTTGTCGGCCATGGTCATGGCTTCGATCTGGTCGTGCGTGACGTAGACGATCGTGGTCTTCAGGCGCTGGTGCAGCGCCTTGATTTCCGCGCGCATCTTGACGCGCAGCTTGGCGTCGAGATTGGAGAGCGGCTCGTCGAAGAGGAATACCTTCGGATCGCGCACGATGGCGCGGCCCATGGCGACGCGCTGGCGCTGGCCGCCAGAGAGCTGTGCCGGCTTGCGGCCAAGCAGCGGCTGCAGGCCGAGGATCCCGGCGGCCTCGCCGACCTTCTTGTCGATCTCCGCCTTCTTAGCGCCGGCCAATTCCAGCGCGAAGCCCATGTTCTGCGCCACCGTCATCTGCGGATAAAGCGCGTAGTTCTGGAACACCATCGCGATGTCGCGATCTTTGGGCTGCAGATTGTTGACGACGCGGCCGCCGATCGAAATCTCGCCGCCGGTGATCTCCTCCAGCCCGGCGATCATTCTGAGCAGGGTCGATTTTCCGCATCCGGACGGGCCAACGAGAATGACGAACTCGCCATCGGCGATATCGACGTCCACGCCGTGAATGATGTCGACGGCACCATATGATTTCTTGACGTTTCTAATGGCCAATCCGGACATAGAATTCCTCCCTGTGAGACCTGCTCAACGCTTGCTGCGCACGCGAAGTGCCAGATATGGCTTGCCCGGCAGCTCGACGCCGAATGCGGCATCGGCCTTGCCGCCGCGCACGATCGCGCCGTGGCGTGTCGGGTGCGGGATCGGCGCTTCCACCTTCTTGGCGGGCGTGATCGTCATGTTCCACGTGTCGATGATGTCGACGTCGTAGTTGTCGCTGTCCTTCGGGAAGCCCGAGGACCACACGACCGGCTGATGCTCGCCGAGATAGATGTAGCGCAGGTCGGTGCTGCCATCGCGCACGCCGGAAACGCGGGTCCACGGCCATTCGCCGACCGCGCCCATGGGATCCAGGCCGTGTGTCACGTCCTGCTCCAGGAGGTTACGGAAGAAGCCGATGCGCTTCCACGCTTCGCCGCGCAACTCGCCGCCCTTGGCCCACCAGATCAGATCATCAGGGTGCGAGTAGGTCTCGCCGTGTCCGGCATAGCCGCCGCGCGTCACGGTGATCCAGAAGCGGTGCACCAGCTCCTGCGCCGTCAGGTTGCCCCAGCACTGGACGATGTTGCCTTCGTACTCCGGCTCGTCGTTGACGACAGGCTTGCCGTAGGCGTCGCGCCAGGTCTGCGTCAGCTTGACGTCGGGGTTCTGAATGCAGGTGTGCGTAACCCATGGCTTACGGTGATCGAAGTTCATCGACACTTCGCCGTTGTGGATCGACTTCAGGTGCTGGTAGGGATCGTTCTCTTCCAGGATGTGGAAATAGCGATCCCACTGCTCCACCGGCTTGGTGTCGAGCAGGAAGTCGTATTCGTTGGCGAGCGCCCACCAGACGTTACGGTAAGCAGCAAGGCGAGCCGCGAGATAGGCGACATAACGGAAGTCCTGCTCGGCCGACATGTCGGCATAGCCCCAGCGATCGTAGGGGTGGAACATGATGATGTCGGCTTCGATGCCGAGTGCACAAAGGGCCGCGACCTGCTGTTCGAAATGGCGGAACATGACAGGGTTCGGACGATCGAAGTCTTCCTTGCCGTCGGCGCCGTTCTCAAAAGAGGGGTAGAGCGGTTCGTTGGTGTTATAGGGGTAATCCTTGGGGAATACGCCCATGCGGATCTTGTTGAAACCTGCGGTCTTCAGCGTCTCAAGCGTCTGCGCCTGCATCTCGAGCGGCTGGTGCGTCCAGGCATAGCAGGTCGTGCCGAAGGAGAGGAACGGCTTGCCGTCGGCATAGGCGAAATGGAACTTGTTGCGCACGCGAACCGGGCCATGGTTGCCCGCAGACGGTGCGGTCGCGACGAACGCGCCGGTCTTGCCGTTGAGCTCAGCGGTCTGTGAACGCGTCTGGAACGACCACTCGCCTTCGACATCGGGCATGAAGCGCACGCGATAGACGCCATCGCCGTCATAAAAACCCGGTACGCGGACTTCGCGGCTCTTGTGCGTGAAGACGGCGTCGAGGCTCACGTCGAGATAGGGATTGCCGCCGGACGGTCCGTTGAAGGCCGCTTCGAACACACCCCATTTTTCGACTGTTGCTGTGGACATGAAATATCTCCTCGAAAGACTTTAGATTTCGGTCGCTCAGCCTTTGACCGCACCAGAGGTGAGGCCTGAGACGAAGTACCGCTGGAAAATGAGATAGACGAGCGTCGCGGGCAGGACCGTCATGACGATGGCGGCGTTCAACTGGCCGTAATCGCTGGAGAACTGTCCCTGGAAGGACATCAGCCCGAGCGGCAGCGTCCACATGTGCTGGTCCTGAAGAAGCACGAGCGCCATTGCGAATTCGTTCCAGGTGGAGACGAAGTCGAGGATGAGGAGCGCAGCCAGAACCGGCAGGCAGACCGGAAGGAAGATGCGCCGGAAGATGGTGAAGTGAGTGGCGCCGTCGATCAGTGCTGCCTCGGACAGCTCCTTCGGCAGGCCCTTGAAGAAGCCGTGCAGGATGAAGACCTGGTAGGGAACGCCGAAGGCGATGTAGGGGAGGATGACGCCAGGATAGGTGTCGATCAGGCCGAACGAATTGACGAGCGTGAAGAGCGGCGCCAGCATCACCTGGAACGGGATCATGGTTCCGAAGACGACGATAAGCAGCAGGAGCTTGCTCACTTTCATCTTGATCTTCGCCAGCGCGTAGGCCGCCATCGCCGACATGGCGAGGCCGAGCGGCACCTTGAAGACGGTGATGATCACGCTGTTCATGAACGACTCGGCGAAGTTGCCGCGGCTCCATGCACTGGCATAGTTCTCGAAGGCGAACTCGACCGGCGGCATGAACGCGCCGGTGCTTGTCACCGCCGCCTTCGTCTTCAGCGATGTGAAGACGATGAAGACGAAAGGTGCGAACCAGACGAGCGCGACGATGATCAGCGCGATCCACAGGCCGATCAGGACGGGGTCGCGACCGGGCTTGTTCGTGGTGGTGATGGTTTCAGACACAGAGATCGGTCCTGATGATGTCATCGTCATTATTCGGTGTCCTCATGCTTCTGCGTCCAGCGCAGGTACGGCACGACGATCGCGATGGTGATCAGCAGCAAGACGACCGAGATGGCGGCGCCGCGACCGAAGTCGAAGATCTGCATCGCTTGCGTGAAGGCCCAGAGCGCCAGCATCTGCGTGGATTGCGCCGGTCCGCCGCCGGTAAGGCCGTAGACGATATCGAATGCCTTCAGCGACGAGATGATCGAGAGAACGAGCACGATGGTCATGGTGGTGCGTAGCGCCGGGAAGGTCACATGCTTGAAGATCGCCCAGCGGCCGGCGCCATCGATGCGCGCGGCTTCGACCAGCGTCTGCGATACGTTCTGAAGGCCTGCGAGGAACAGCACCATCGAGAAGCCGACGGACTGCCAGAGATAGGCGACGAAGACCGAGTAGAGCGCGATGTTCTTGTCGCCCAGCCAGTCCTTGATCCACATCTGCAGGCCAATATTGGTCATGAGCTGGCTGAAGAGACCGAAGAAGGGGTCATACATCCACTTCCACATCGTCGCGACCGCGATTGGCGCGATGATGACGGGCAGATAAAAGATGGCGCGAAACGTGTTGCGGCCGAAGATCTTCTGATTGAGCGTCAGCGCCAGGAGAAGGCCTACCATCGGCGGGAAGACCACCGACATGATGGTCCAGATGACCGTGTTCTTGAAGGCGACCCAGAACACCGGATCGCGCGTGAAGATGTACTGGTAGTTCGCCAGGCCGACGAATGGGCGTTGCGGATCCAGCCCGTTCCATTTCTGGAAGCTCAAGACCACGACGTTCAACATCGGGTAAAGCGCGAAGACCGCGTAGATCGCCATGGCAGGCGCGAGCAACAGGAGCGCCTGGAAGCGCGGGTCGTGTGTTCGGTTTTTCAATGACATGGGTATCTGCTCCGCGCGACGTGTGTCTGGCGAGTGGCATTGGATTGAGCGGTGGTCGGTCCCAGCGAGGTGCGGGACCGACCGATGTCCTGGGAGGACTTAGGTGCGACCGGCGATGAAAGTCTGCAGCTGCTTTGCTGCATCGGCCGGTTCGGTGTTGCCGGCGGCGACGTCGTTGATGACGCGGAAATACTCGGTCGTGACGTCAAGCGGGAAGGCCTGGTCGCCGTTCATGTAGACCTTGCCGTAGGTCTTGAAGACATCGAGCCATTCGGCTTCCAGCGGCTTCTGGTTCGCGTATTGGACGTTCTTGTTGACCGATGTCGAGCTGATCTGGCCGACGAGATTCTGCTGGACCTTGGTCGACAGGAAGTAGTCGAGGAACTTCGCGGCGAGATCCGGATGCGGGCTCTTGGTGCTGATGTAGTTATACTCGGCAAAACCGTAGAGGCGCTGCGTATTGGTCGGGAACGGGAACATGCCGTAGTCGTCGAGGTTGGCGCCGCTGGTTTCCAGCTGGCTCACCAGCCAGTCGCCTTCGAGCATCATCGCCGCGCGTCCGGCCGTGAACAGGCTATAGGACTGCTTGTTGTCTATGCCCATGAAGGGCTGCAGCGTGTAGTCCTTCGTCCACTTGGCGAATTCGGTGAAGGCGTCGGTGGCGCAAGGCTCCGTGGACCAATCCGCCTTCATGGCCTTCAGCGCGTCGTGCTTTTCGGCACCGCACTTCGTTTCCAGGATGACGTCCATCAGGCGCATGACGTGCCAGTTGACCGACCCGCCGAAGGTGAAAGCGGGAATGCCGGCTGCCTTCAGCTTTTCAGCGTCGGCCAGAAACTCTTCATAGATCTTCGGCTCTTCGGTGATGCCGGCCTGCTGGAACAGCTTCTTGTTGTAATAGACAGCTTCGCCCTTGAAGGTGAAGGGAACGCCATGCTTGCCACCCGGATAGAGGTCGGCGAATGCGGCTGCTGCCGGCAGCAGCTCATCGTTCCACTTGTATTCGGTGTAATACTTGTCGAGCGGCGCCGAGAGGCCAGCCTTCACGTATTCGCCGCCCAGGCCAAGGCCTGCCCAGCTGAAGTAGATGTCGGGGCCCTTGTTCGAGCCGGCCGCGACGCGCAGCGCGGTCTTGTGCTCATCGATGGCGCGCTGAACGATTTCGACCTTGGTGCCGGGATTTGCAGCTTCGAAGTCGGTTGCGACCTTCTTGAGCGCGACGTTGGCGGCGTTGTTGTCGAAGTTCAGCGTCCAGAGCGTCAGGTCTTCCGCTTTCAGGCTCGTCGCAGTGATCGCGAGCACGGATAGCGTGGCCATGAGTGTAGTCTTGATCGTCATTAAACCCTCCCTTGTGCGGTCCTCTCCGCTAATGTTCACACTCTCGAAAATTCCGACTTGTGTCAACACTTATTTCGTAATCGAACAAAGTCGATTGCATATTGGCGAATATTTGGGCTTAATAAGGTGGGTGGACCGATTATGCTCACGGAATAGGCTGCAATAATTTCCGGTTAGAAATATGTTGCGACCTGGCGGCGAGTCGGGGTTAGTCTCATGGGGAGGAGCTATGAATGGTTGGTATCAGGGAACTTTTCGAGGATCAGGCCTCGCCGGCAGGGCGCATCGTGCGTGCCATCGCCGCGATCGGATCCGCGACCGCGACACAGTTGGTGAAGTCGACAGGCTTGGCGCGGTCGACCGTCTCCACGCTTCTCACCGAGTTGAAGGACAGTGGCGTCGTTCTGGACGTCGACACGAAGAGCAATGGCTTCGGGCGACCATCGCAACTCTTGTCGCTGAACCCAGCGGCGGGACGATGTGCCGGCGTGCTCCTAGGCCTTGGTGAAATCCGGATCGCGATCTGCGATCTCGCCCACACGGTGTTGTCGGACATCTGGTTCGCGATGGATACGGATTACACGCCCGAGGACGCCGCCAGACGCGTGCGGGCCAGTCTGGAGGAGCAATGCGCTTTCCTCGATGTGGATATGTCCGAACTGCTGGGCGTGGGGTTGGCGATTTCAGCGCCGGTCTCCTATGACGGTGAGATTCTCAACGGCTCCATTCTGCCGACATGGTGCGGCACCAATATCGCTGACGTGTTTTCCGAACAGCTCGGTTGCCCGATCCATGTCGAAAACGAGAGCCATTGCGGCGCGCTTGCGGAAATGACCTGGGGAGCCGCCGTGGGGGAGACGAATTTCGTCCTCTTCAAGTTCGACCTCGGCATCGGCGGCGCGATCGTCATCGACAGCACGGTGCAGCGCGGCGCTCATGGATATGCCGCCGAGTTCGGCCACATGTCGCTCGATCCGCGCGGACCGCTGTGCCGCTGCGGCAATCGCGGCTGTCTCGAGACCTTCGCCGGCGGGTTCCAGCTGCTGAGGTATGCCGAGCAGTCCTTCGGCGAACCCGTAAGCATCGAGCAATTTGTCGAACGCGCCCGCAACGGCGATCCCGGATACGCACGGCTTGTCGATGACGCCGCCGAGATGGCGGGCTGGGGAATGGGCATTGCCTTCACCATCCTCAATCCCCCCTTGTTCATCATCGCCGGCAAGCTGGCCGAGGTGGGCGAGAGTTTCATCGATGGCCTTGAGCGAAGTTTCGCCCGCCACTCCGTCGCCCCGCCCGCCCATTCGCCGGAAAAGCGCAAGCCGCGTTTCGTCGTCGGCACGTTCCGCGGCAATGACGACACGGTCATGGGCGCGGTGGCGCTCGTGCTGAGGCAACACGGGCGGATCGCCAACGACGCTTCTACTGTCTCCTGATCGTAGCATCTGGAAGGCGATAGCGACGCCGTTCCAGATGCTACGATCAATCCGAAAGCGCAACGGATGTCGCCTGATAGGGAGCAAGGCTAAGCACGCCGCCCATCAACGCGTCGGAGAGCCGGAGCGATCCGAGATCAACCTCCTGGTCTCGGCCGGTGATGTTGACGATCCAGAGTATTGCGCGCGTCGCCGCCTTCGTCGCGAACGCCAGAACGCGCGAGGGGTTGGAAGACAGGCACTCCCGCCACTCGGTGCCGGCGAGGCCGGCGAGTGTCTTGACCGCGTTGAAGAGCGGGCGGCGTCCATCGGCGGTGAAGGGCTCATCCTGTCCGGCAAGGAGGCCGAAACTTCCGGTCACAGCCGAGAGAGTCAGGCATTCCAGCTCGGCGTCCAGCACCTTTGCCACATAGCCCATCGCGAAGGCTTCCGCGAAGAGAGCGTTGTGACGCGGATCGGTGTTGGCCATTGGTATCCGGCCGCCCTTCGGGTTGTCCATCGTTCGGCTTCCGTAAGGATTTTGCCGCATGGGAATGGTCGATGGGCCGATGCGATAAGGCTTGTCGCCATAGATGGCGCGGACCGATCGGGTGATGAAGGGCAGGGCCTCCAATGTCTGCATGACACTGAGGTCATCGGCGGCATGGACGATCGGGTTGGTGCAATGGCTGACGAAGGAAAGCTGCGCCGAAGGAACGCGCTTGCGGTTGAGCTCGGTGAAGTAGCTCAGCATGCCGCCGCCGATGCGGATATCGGGGAATGCCGCATGCGCGGCCTCGTAGATATCTTCGAGCGGTGGGCATTCCGGCCACTTGCTGCCCGGCGGTGTGGATTGGCGATCGACCGATGGCGAGATGATGATCGCGTCCGGCTTGAAGCGAGCATCGCGCATCTGCGTTGCGATCAGCGAGGTTTCATCAAGGAGCGGCTGCTTGCACGGCAGCGCGATCTCGAGCGTTGATGTGCCGGGATGAAGTCTGGCCACCTCGGCGAAGCGGTGGAAAGCTTCCGCCCCATGGCCGGTTGTCGGGTCGAAGTGAAAGAGCAGCTCCTGCGGCTTGATCTCGCCAAGCACGGCGTTCGCCTTGACCACGGCGCCCGCTTCTTCCGGCGTCACGATCATACCAATCGCAGGCATGCGTCCGCGGCGCTCTCCGAGCGTCAGCGTCGTGAGCGAAGAATGCCCATTGGTCGTCGCGGCCAATGGCTTCGGGCGCTTGTCGGCAATATCGAGGACGATGCGCTGCTTGACCGTTTCACCCGCCGGTATCTGGTAGGGCCAGGGCAAAGCGAGCGGGCGCACATAGGTCTTGTAGGAAGCATCCGACCAGTTGCGCTGGTCTTCCATCTCGAAGACGTCGCCTTCCATGCCGCACCGCGCCGTGACGTTCGTCATCACGGTATGGGTGATTGCGCTCATGTTCATGAACGGCTGCCACGGCTCGATCAGATCAGGGAACCGGGTCTCGACGCGCTGTCCGTCGGCATGCTCGACGGTGACGGGCGTACCGGCCACGCCGACGATCGGGTGGAGAATGCAAAAGCCGCAGCGGTTCGTCTCGAAGCCCGTGCCGGAGATCGCATCCGCTTCGAAAACGAGGGGCGAGCCGGCTTGCGCCGAGATGCGTACGCCGATCGCCAGTTCGGTCGCATCCGGTCCCTTGCAAAGGGCGGTGTAGCGGACCGAAAAGGCATCGTCTCCCTGCTCGACCGTCAGGTCGGCGATTTCGGGCGCATAGGTGCCCCAGTCGCGGTCACGCACGAGATAGGAGACGGCGCGTAGCACCTCCACGCCGTCATAGGCGACCGTGCGCAGATTGCCGTCACTGAGATCAGCAGTCAGCCTGCCCGCGGTGAGGCGGACCGGCTTCTGCTCGAGTGCATGCGTTCCGTAGATCCGGAAGCTGTCCGACGACGTGCTCATCGCAGCATCGCCTTGACATCGACCGTCTGGCCGCTGGCTGCGCTGTCATAGGCGGCCTCGACGAGCGCGAAGGTCTTGAGGTTATCGGCGCCCGAGGTAGAGGTCTCGCCGCCGGCGGCCAGCCGCTCGGCCCAATGCTGCTGGATGGCGTATACGCTTTCCTGGATATTGTGCCACGGGCGCGATGCCCAGGAGAGCAGGGTCGGCGACACGTCCGAGACCTCGGTGCCGTTCTTGCCTGTTACTTCGAGCTTATAGCCCTGCGACAGGCGGATGCTACCCTCGGTGCCGTCGAGTTCGATCAGCGTTTCGGGGAAGGGCTCGGTGGAGAGCTTGGAGGCATAGCTGACATCGACGATCGAGGTCGCGCCGTTTTCGTGGTCGAGCAGGATCGTGGCGACGTCCTCACCCTTGATCTTCGGGTTGACCCGCTTCGTGCGGGCGCTGAGCGCCGTCACATCGCCCAGGATATAGCGGGCGATATCGAGCGTATGGATGCCGAGATCTTCGATGATGAAGCGCTCGCCTTCCGCGAGATAGGGCTGGCCCGAGAAAACGTCATAGCCCGAACGGAACGAGAAGCGGCCCCAGAAAGGCTGGCCGATGGCGCCGGATTCCAGAACCTTCTTCACGGCCTGGATCGGTGTCTGCCAGCGAAAGTTCTCGTGCACCATCAAAGGCAGCCCGGCATCGGCGCAAACCTTGACCATGGCCTTGGCGTCGTCGAGCGTCTTTGCGAATGGCTTCTGGCAGATCGCCGGCACATTGTGCGCGGCGGCCATCTCGACCAAAGCGCGGTGGCTCTGGACGGTGGTGGCGATATCGACGAAATCGAAGCCGCCATCGGCGAACATCTGGGCAGCATCGCTATAGCGCCTGTCGATGCCGAACTGATCGCCGACGATCTTCAGCCGCTCGGGGTCACGATCGCAGATCGCCACGATCGAAGCCCCGGCCACGTCCTGCCACGCATGCATCTGGTTGACCGCGAAAAAGCCGCAGCCGATGAGTGCGCCATTCAATTCCGTCATTGCTTATCCTGCCTTTGCCATTTGCATGAGAGTCACGCGCTGTTGCAGACGGCGCTGCGCCTGATCCACCACAACCGCGATAATAATCACCAGCCCCTTGATGACCATCTGCCAGAAGGACGATACGCCCATCATGACCAATCCGTCGGACAGGATACCGATGACGAAGGCGCCGATGATCGTGCCGCCGATCGTGCCGCGTCCGCCCGACATCGAGGTGCCGCCGAGCACTGCCGCGGCAATCGCGTTGAGCTCGAAGCTTTCGCCGGTGGCCGGATGCGAGGCCATCAGTTCGGATGAGATGATGAGACCGACGATCGCCGCGCACAGGCCTGAGAACATGTAGACGAAGATCTTCACCACATCGACGCGGATGCCGGACATGCGCGCCGCACGCTCGTTGCCGCCGACGGCGAAAATATGCCGGCCGATCGGCGTCGAGCGCGCCACGTAGGCGGCAATTAGGGCAAGCACGATCAGAATCCAGATCGAAACCGGCAGGCCCAGCATGCGGCCGGCGCCGAAGACATCGAAGCCCGTCGTCATGTATTCCGGCTTGCCCACGAGATTGGGGAAGGTCTGACCGTCGGAGGAGAGCAACGCGAGGCCGCGGGCGATGTAAAGTGTGCCGAGCGTTGCGATGAACGGCGCGACGTTGAGCTTGGTGATCAACAAGCCGTTGATCAGGCCGATCGCCAGGCCGACGGCCAGCGTGATCAGCACGATCTCATAGATGTTGAAGAAGATCGTGTAGCCGATCGGCAGTTCCACGCCGTTGAGGATCAAGGCGCCGGCGACCATGCCGCACAGGCCGACGATCGAGCCGACCGAAAGGTCGATGCCGCCGGTAATGATGACGAAGGTCATGCCCATGGCCAAGAAGGCATTGAGCGCGACGTGCTTCGACATCAGGATCATGTTGGCCGTCGATGTGAAATTCGGCGCGAAGATCGCGAAGAAGATGATCACGGCGAAAAGGGCGATGAAGGTTCTGAGCTTCATCAGGGTGAGGAGAATGGAGCCGCTCGAACGCTTTGCCCCGAATGTGGATGAGGTGTCCGCCGTCATGACGCGAGCTTTCCCTGGTGTCCGTGACCTTTGGCCGATGCCGCGATGATAGCCTCTTCCGTTGCTTCGCTTCTATCGAAGACGGCGACCAGCTTGCCGTTACTTAGAACGGCGATGCGGTCGGAAAGGGCCATGACCTCTTCAAGGTCTGAGGTTGAAAACAATATTGCGAGGCCCTTGGCGGCCAGTCTGCGCATGGTGCGGAACACGTCCGCCTTGGCGCCGACGTCGATGCCACGGCTGGGCTCGTCCATCAGGAGAACCTTCGGATTGGTCATCAGCGCCTTGCCGATGACCACCTTCTGCTGGTTGCCGCCGGACATCGAGGTGACTTCGAATTCCGGGTTCGGGGCCTTGATGGAGAGATCGCGGATCATGTCGTTGATGCCCTGCCTTTCGGCACCGGCCTTGATGTGAAAGATCCGCGTGAAGTGATCGAGGCTGGCGAGCGTCAAATTACTGGCGATGGAGAGCACCTGCACCAACCCTTCGCGCTGACGGTCCTCGGGGATGAGGGCAAGGCCCTTCCTGATCCGGCCCGTCGTGTCTTGCGCGCGCACTTCCTGGCCATCGATGAAGATCTTGCCGGTCGAGTGCTTGTGGCGGCCGATCACGCATTCGAAGAACTCGCTGCGTCCGGCCCCCATCAGGCCATAGATGCCGAGGATTTCGCCGGCCCGCACCGAGAGCGAGACGTGGTCGACGGCCAGGCCGCCGGTTCTGCGCGGCAGGCTGATCTCCTCGGCGCGGAAGGCTTCCGGTCCGAGCTCATGGTCGGCTGCCTTGGCGAAGTCCTTGGCGTCGGAGCCGATCATCGAGCGGACGATCCACTTGGTGTCGATGTCGCGAACCATTGCATGGCCGGTGATCTGGCCGTCGCGAAGCACGGTGATGTAATCGCCGATCCGCATCAGCTCTTCCAGCCGGTGCGAGATATAGACGATGGCGACGCCCTGTGCCTTCAGTTCGGCGATGACCTTGAACAGGATCTCGACCTCGGCCGCCGAAAGCGCCGATGTCGGCTCGTCCATGATCAGGATACGGGCGTTGAGCGACATCGCCTTGGCGATCTCGACCAGCTGCTGCTGGCCAATCGGCAAGTCCTCGACCATGGTTTCGGCATTGATGCCGGCATCCAGGCGCTTCAAAAAGGCGTTCGCCTTTTCGATCTGCGCCTTGTGATCGATGCCGCGAATGCCGCGGGTGATCTCGCGTGTGGCGAAGATGTTTTCGGCCACCGTCATGTTGGCGAAGAGGTTAAGCTCCTGGAAGATCATGCCGATGCCGTGTGCCTGGGCGTCGGCCGGACTGTCGAAGGAGACCGTTTCACCATCGAGGACGATGCTTCCAAGCGTTGGCCGCTCGACGCCGGCGATGATCTTCATCAGCGTCGATTTTCCAGCGCCGTTCTCGCCGACCAGCACATTGACCGCGCCACGCCTGAGCTCGAGGTCGGCGCGCTTGACGGCCACGATGCCGGAATAGACCTTGGACACCTCTTCGAGGCGCAGGATAACGTCGTGTTCGATCGTTTCGCCCATGCTACGGCCCCACCGTCAGTTCGGCCGGCGTCACCAGCGGCAACTGGCCGGATGCCGGCAGCGGGAAGGCGCCAGTGACCGTTACGGTCTTGCCGGTCAGGCCGTCGCGCGGCAGGGGCGTCAAGAGAGCGGTGTTGATCTTCTCGTTGAACGCCTTGCCGAACTGCGCCCATTCGATCTGGTTCTTGAACTCGTTGAAATTGACGAACTCAAGCGTATCGCGCAGCGCCGTTCCGCGAACGGCGGGGCCGATCTGCACCTTGGCGTCGGCCTTGCCGTCGCCATCGGCGTCAACGTCGATCGTGGCCGCGCGCGATGCCGTATCGGCCGCGACGACCTTGCCGCTCAGCTTGACCGCATAGGTCCAGGGGGCGCTCGCCTGTTTGCGTGTATTGCCGTATTTCTCGCCGGCCTGATCCGGGCTCGACGCGGCAAGCGCCACGACGTCCTTCAGCTCGCCGGCCCGCTTTTGCAGATAAGGAATTGCCTGCGACTGCCAGATGGCCTCGACTTTTGCAGCGGGATCGAAGGCGCTCTTGGCGGTTTCCGCAGCCTTTTCTTCCGCCGTCGGCGTTTTGATGATTTTGCAGCCCGGCAGTGCCATCGCAAGCAATGCGATCACAACCGCGCTTCTGACCCTCGCCATCCACGAAACTCCAATCTTATGGAATAGGATAAAGAACGAAGAGCGCGGATGATCGCGCTCTTCGCCATTGGTCTCAAGCTGTCGTTATTTCGCGATCGCGAAGGTTTCGAGCTTGGAGGCGTTGTCGGCGTTGATGAGAATGCAATCCATCAGCTGCTTCTCTTCCTTGGGAAGAGTCTTGTTCTTGATGTAGGCGTCGGCCTGTTCGACAGCCATCTGCGCCTGTGCGTAGGCGGGCTGCAGAACGGTGGCCTTGATGCCGCCGGACTTGATGGAGTCGCGGACGTCGTTGGAGCCGTCGAAGCCGACGACGATCACGTCCTTGCGGCCGGCGGCCTGGAGAGCGGCGATGGCGCCCATGGCCATCGTGTCGTTGCCGGAGATGACGCCCTGGATATCCGGGTTTGCCTGCAGGATGGTTTCCATCTTGGCGTAGGCTTCCGTCTGGCTCCAGTTGGCCGACTGCTTGGCAACCGACTTCAGATCCGGATAGTCGTCGATGACGTCATGATAGCCCTGCGAGCGGATGCCGGCATTCGTGTCGGATTCCTTGCCGACGAGCTCGACATAGTTGCCCTTCTCGCCCATCAGCTTGACGAACTCCTGCGCACCCAGCTGGGCACCCTGGTAGTTGTTGGAAACGATCTGCGCTGCGGCAACGCCAGTCGCGTTGATTTCGCGGTCGATGAGGAAGGACGGAATGCCCGCGTCCTTGGCCTTCTTGACGGCGGCAACGGTCGCATCAGCGCCGGCGTTGTCGAGAATGATGGCCTTCGCACCGCGGCCGATGGCGGTATCGATCATCTGGGATTGCTTGTTGGCGTCGTCGTCATGCGTCATGACGAGCGCTTCATAGCCCAGTTCCTTCGCCTTGGCTTCAGCACCTACGGCTTCTGCCTTGAAGAACGGGTTGTCGTGTGCGGGGGTGATGATGGCGATCAGGTCCGCCGAAAAGGCAGGCATGGCAACGCCGAAAGCAAGCGCGCTGGCAAAGGCAGCGACGGTCAGTCTACGTGTCAGTCTCATTGGTTTCCTCCCAAAAGAAGCCCTGTTCCCAGCAGGGCGGTGAAAGGGGAGGGGTTGCCCCCTCCCGGGATCGGTATCAGGTGATACGCTTGATGCTGTCAGCGATCTCCTGAGGTTCGAACACGCGCTTCCAATCGTCCTTCATCAGGGCGGGAATGCCGAATTCGATAGCCTTGTTGCAAGCGTCCGAGAACACGCCCTGGACTTCGCCGAAGATGACGGCGCCGAGAACGTTCAGGTGGCCGAGCAGGAAGTCGCGGGCAGCTTCTTCCGGAACGCCGCGTGCGACGCATTCATCCATGGCCTGCTTCATGACGACGAGCAGCGAAGCGGCAACGGTCTCGGAGAGACCCGGCTCCAGCATCGCCATCTGCTCGACGGTGACGCGGTGCGAGCGCATGACCGGTGCCCAGATCGTCTTGGCGATTTCTTCGCCGACGGCATAGGCTTCTTCCGGACCCTGCATCAGGGCCGAAACGATGTGCTGCTTGGCGAAGAGGCCGCCGAAGTGGTCCTTCTTGGCCTGCATGTCGGTTTCGTCGTTGAAGATCGGCGGATGGCACGGATGCGTGACGAAGTACGTCAGGTCAGGGCGCTCCGGGAAGTGGCCAGCGAACGGCGCGGCAGCGTCGAGCGCGACAACCATGGTGCCGGCCTTGAGCTTGTCGTTGATGCCGGCGGCAACCTTGCCGATATGCGTGTCCGGAACGGCCAGGATGACGACGTCGACGCCGTCAAGCGCTACGTCTACGTCCACCGTCGAAAGGCCGAGGTCGTCCTTCAGGCGTGCCTTGCCGATATCGCTGATTTCGACGTGGCGAACGTCGTAGCGCGAACCCTTGAGGTTCTTTGCAAGCCGGTAGCCCATTTTGCCGCCGGCGCCGAACAGAGCAATGGAAGTCATGTTTCCTCACTTCGTGTTTTGCTGGAATTGTTAACGTTGCTGGTATGATGAGTCAATCACCACCCCAGAATAAGTATTACTTAACCGCGTCGAGCCTGTTGATGGCGTCGACGTTGCCTGCGGAAGCGCCCTTCGGATCGAATTCGGAAGCGAGCCAGGTGTCGACGATCGACTTGGCAAGTTCCGGACCGATCACGCGTGCGCCCATGGTGATGATCTGTGCATTGTTGGATTTCGCAGCGCGCTCTGCCGAATAGGTGTCGTGCGTCAGCGCGGCGCGGATGCCGGGAACCTTGTTCGCCGAAATCGAAACGCCGATCCCGGTGCCGCAGATCAGGATGCCGCGCTCGTGCTGGCCGTCGACGATGGTCTGCGCGAGATTCTGCGACAGGTCGGCATAGAAGCCGGCCTGGCTGAGATCGTGCACTTCGAGGCCCGCCTTGGTGGCGAGGTGGGCGGCGATCACGTCAAGCAAGGGCTTGCCGGCGCTATCCGCTCCGATGGCGATTTTCATGGTCCGTGTCCTTTCAATCATTCGGGGGCTGGATGAGTGGAATTGGTGGCTGCCATCAGATGACCGCGGCAACGCGCTTCAGAATGTCGAGATAGCCTTCGACGGCCCAGGCAGAGCGGCCGATGAACAGCCCGTCGATGTGCGGCTGCGTGATCAGTTCCTCGCAATTCTGAGGATTGACGCTGCCGCCGTAGAGAACCGGAACCGCGCGACCGAGCACCTTCGCGGCCACATCGGCGATGCGCGCGTGGCGTTCGTCGGCATAATCGGCGGTCGCCGGAATGCCGTTGACGCCGATTGCCCAGACGGGTTCATAGGCAAGCAGAATCTCTGCGTCCTTGCCTGATGTAGTGACGCGCGCCAGCGCGCCCTCAACCTGCCGCTTCAGCACCGCGTCGGCATCACCGGCATTGCGCTCGGCAAGCGTCTCGCCGATGCAGATCAGCGGGATCAGGCCGTGGTTGACGGCGCTTTCGACCTTCAGGCCGACGGTTTCGTCGGTCTCGCCGAAGTGTTCGCGACGCTCGGAATGGCCAAGCTCGACGATATCGAGGTTGCAATCCTTCAGCATCGGGGCCGAGATTTCGCCGGTCCAAGCGCCGGCGGCATCCCAATGCATGTTCTGCGCGCCGACCTTCACCGAGCTGTCGGCGAGAGTTTTCTTGACCTCGCGCACCGCCGTGAAGGGCGGGATGACGAAGCGCTGGATATCCGCATGGCGATCGCCATCAGCAGCGGCGAGCTTTTCGGCAAAGGACAGAGCTTCGCCAAGCGTCTTGTTCATCTTGAAGCTGGTGCCAACCCAATAGCGCATGTTCAAGCCCTCCGTCCGTCGCGGATCTGTGCGAAATAGCCGTCGGTTCCGACCTGGCCGCCCTTGAGCGCGATCTGCAGTCCGTTGGTCGGCGCGTAGTTGCCGTGCGCGGTGCAGAGTGGCGAGCCGGGGGTCTGCGGCAGTGGCAGCAAGGTCGTCAGAGCGTCCACACGCAGTTCCTGCAGCGCGTGGCTCGACGTGTCGCCGCCGGCGATGACCGCGCGGGGCAGTTTTTCGGTTTCGATCAACCGGCGCAGGATCGTGCCGAGAGCGGAGCCGAGGCGATGGCGGGATCCGGGAATACGATCGATATCGGTACCCTTGTCCGACGATGAGCCGAGTGCCGTATGAAGGACAACGCTGCGGCCTTCCTTCAGGCGCTGGACGCCCTCAGTGACAGCCGTGTCGATAGCGCGGTCACCGCTTTCGCCGACGAGCTCGAGCGGATCGACGGCGATGCCGTCAAAGCCGTTTTCGGTCGCGTTGCGGATCTGCCGTTCGGTGGTTGGCGAAACGCTTCCCGAGACGACGGCGAGGCGATCGACCTTGCCCGGCTCCGCGAAGGTCGTCGGTTCGCCGAGAAGGCCTTCAGCCTTCCACGCCTGCAACAGCGCGTATTCGACGCCCGACGAGCCGGCCGTGAAGAGGCCGCCGTCGCGCTTGGCCCGCCAGACCTGACGGCCGGCCAGAGCCTGCGACTGGGCGCTATCCACGTCGATCAGCAGGATGCCATCGAGGTCCGCGATCGTCTTGTCGATGCGCTGGTCGGCATCGGCGGCCGCGGTGGTGACGAGATCGGCGAGCGCTACGGGCAGGTCCGTCTGCTTTGCGAGATGCAGGGTGAGGTCGGCTTCCGCCATCGGCGTTACCGGATGGCGGCTCATGACGGGATGGCGGTCGATGCGGTAGTAGCGATCCTGGTAGGCGGCGAAGAGATTGCCGAACGCCGTGAAGCGCCTCAGCTGCGGCGCGCCGACGACGACAGGGACGACCGGCTGGCCATAGAGTGCCTTGCCGATTTCGATCGCCTTGCCGATGTTGCCGACCGCAGGGCTGGAATCGAAGGTCGAGCAGACCTTGTAGTGGCAGATGTCGGCGTCGAGCGCCTTCAGCCACTCGAAGATCGCCGGCAGATGCTTTTCCATCCACTCGGGCGTTTCGCTGCGGCTGGTGCCGGCAATGCCGAACGCGCGGTAATCGGCGAAACGCTCGGCGGTCTCGGCGCTGGGGATGCCGAGGAAGAGCACGGTCGGTACGCCGTTGGAGGCGAGCGCTTCCATGACGTCGGTGGAGCCGGTGAAATCGTCACCGTAATAGGTAAGCAGAGGTTTGGTCATGGTCTCAAGCTGCCTTGCCGTCGCCGAACTTCGCGATCGAGGCCGCGAGTTCCGGGTGATCCTTGGCGTATTCGTCGAGCGGAATATCGGCGACCGCTGCCTGCCAGGCCTGCTGCACGGCGCGTACGCCGGCCGCCGGACCGCCCGGATGGCTGACGATACCGCCGCCGCATAGATAGAGCAGGTCGGTGGTGCGGCCGGTGCGGTTATAGGTGTCCGGCGCCTGGCCACCCCACTGGCCGGAGCCAGCGACCGGCAACGGGCAGTCGGCTTTGCTGAACAGCGGCGTGCTGACGGCCTTGAAGGATTCCACGAAGCTCTCGTCCGGCTCCCAATACTTGATGCGGATGCCGTTGATCTGGAACTGGTCGACGCCGAGCAGGCGCCAGAACTGCTGGTAGACCTTGAAGTCGAGGCCGGCGCCCGGATCGCGGGTCAGAATGTCCCAACCGTTGCGGTGCGCATGCAGCACGAGGCCCGAGCGCTTGCGCAGGAAACTCATGCCACCGAAGCCGATCGAATTGATATTAACGACGGCGCAGTTGCCGCCGGCCTTCAGGACGAGATCGTGATTGCGCATCATC
This sequence comes from Rhizobium sp. 2MFCol3.1, assembly GCF_000377565.1. Classification (GTDB taxonomy): domain Bacteria; phylum Pseudomonadota; class Alphaproteobacteria; order Rhizobiales; family Rhizobiaceae; genus Rhizobium. The sequence continues at coordinate 490,144 of NZ_KB898353.1, forward strand.
TCGTCCGGATCGGCATGCGAGATGCCGAAAGCATACATGACCTTCTTGCCGGTCTTCTGCTCGTGATCGAGGATCTTCGGCATGATGGCCTCGACGCGCTCCTTGAGCGGCGAATAGGCCGGGCTCATCAGCTTTTCGTCGTCCTTGATGAAGTCGACGCCGGACTCGATCAGTTCGCCGACCAGCTCCGCGGTCTCATGCGGACGCAGGCCGAGCGCGGGCTTGACGATCGTGCCGATAATCGGACGACCTTCGACGCCGGTGAGCTTGCGGCTGCCGGGCAGGCCGAATTGCGGGCCGGGATGAGCTGTGGCGAAGGCCTCAGGCAGTTTCATGTCGACGATGCGGATGCCGCTCATGCCCTTGATCGAAAAGACGCCGCCGATGGCGATCGTCATCAGGGCGGAGAGATCCGTGCCGATCGCGTCCATCGGGAAGGCGATATCGGCATCGGCGCGGTGAATGGGGCCGCTGCCGGGCGTTACTTCCGGCCAGGTCGGGTATTCAGCATCGGGCAGCTGACGGATGGCGATAACGCGTGCCGCGACGCGCGCCTTCAGCTCTTCCGTCTCGCCGGGAACGGGGACGAACGTGCCGGTCGACTGATCGCTGGCGATCTTGGCGGCCATGGCCTCGACGCTGCCGGTCGTTTCGATGCGATAGGTAACTGTGATCATCATGAGGTCTCGTTGCTCCTCCTGCCTAGGCCGAAAGTTTGCCATGGCGTCAACTCGTGAACTGGTATAATGAGTATTCCAATTTCTGCAATGAAAATTTTTTGAAAGAGCACAGACCGATTTCAGACGACGGCCTTTCGTGCCGGGACGCTAGCATGCATAAAGGAGGGATATTGTGAGCCAGCGAGACACCATGAACCAGCCAATCGAACAGATCGTGCGTCGCAAACTATCCGATGAGGTTTTTGATCGACTGGAGAGAATGATCACGTCCGGCGAGCTTCGCCCCGGCGACGAGATGCCTTCGGAGCGGGTGCTGATGGAGCGCTTCGGGGTTGGAAGGCCGGCGATCCGCGAGGCGATGCAGTCGCTGGCCAATATGGGCTTGGTCAACATCTCGCACGGAGAGCGCGCCAAGGTTCTGCAGCTGACCGCAAGATCGATTTTCCGTCAGGTGGACCTGACGGCGAAGATCATGCTGGCGCAATCCGCCGACTCGCTCGATCATCTGAAGAGCTCACGCATCTTCTTCGAGCGCGGCATGGCGCGCGAGGCGGCGGTCAAGGCCACGCCCGCCGACATCACCGATCTCCGCGATATCATCGAGGAGCAGCGTCGCTCGCTCGGCAACGCGGAAGACTTCATCGCCGCCGATATGCAGTTCCATACGCGTATCGCGCAGATCTCGGGCAACCCGATCTTCGTCGCCGTTAGCGAGGCGATGCTGGCATGGCTGAAGGCCTATCACACGGACATGCTGATCTGGACCGGCAAGGAGAAGTTCACGCTAGTGGAGCATGAGCAGATCCTCGACTGTCTGGCGGCTAACGATGCGAATGGCGCTGAAGCCGCGATCTTGAAGCACCTTGAGCGCTCCAGTGCGCTCTATACCAATCGCGACTGATGTCAGTTTAATCGGCGAATACGAAAACAGCGACCGGCCTGCGAGGCGGTCGCTGTTTTCGTTTTGAGATCGGGAAGGTCTCGACCGGTGCGGCCGAGACCTTCGTGAGCGCTGAAATCAGATCTCCTTGATCAGCTGCTCGGCAATACGCACGCTGAGCGCCGCGCCCGTCAGTGTCGGGTTCATGCAGGATGCCGACGGCATGACGCTGGTGCCCGCGATGAACATGTTCGGGTGATCATGGGTGCGGCAATCGCGGTCGACGACCGAGTCCTTCGGGTCGTCGCCCATCCGGGTCGTGCCCATGACGTGCTGGCGGTTCTGCCATTTCACGTCGGTCGACAGGACCTCGGCATCGAGCAGCTGGGCGATCTTGTTCAGATCCTCAAGCCCCTTGTCGCGGCCGGCGTTCCAGTAGTCGGTGACCGAGTAGTAGAGTACCGGAACCGGGATGCCGAGGGCGTCGAACTTGGTCTTCGACGGCGTGACGCGGTTTTCGGCGAGCGGAAGCGGTTCGAAGTCGATCGCCCAGTTGAGCGAGCGGGCCGAGTATTTGCGGATCTGCTCGTCGAGCTTGGAGCCCATGATGCCCTTCTTGATGAAGCCTTCGGTCATCTGGGCTGTCGGTACCGTGTTGCGCACCTTGATCTTGTAGCTCGGGTAATCCTTGCGGAAGGTGCCGTCGCGCTGGTTGAGATAGACCAGCAGTTCGGTCGGGCCCTCGCCCGGCCACATGTCCTCCTTGGTCAGCATGTTCATGCTGATGCCGGTGTGGTCCATGAGGTTTCTGCCGACCTGATCGGACGAGTTGGCAATGCCGTTCGGATACTTGTCCGAGGTGGAAATCAAGAGGAGCTTGGCGGACTCGATGCCGTAGGCGGCAAGCACGAAATAGCGCGCCGTCAGCCGGTGCTCGGAATTGTCGGGCTTCTTGTACCAGACGGCGGTGATCTTGCCGTCGTCGCCGGCTTCCACCTTGTAGACAGGCGAGTTGTCGAGCAGCTTGGCGCCATGGCGTTCGGCTTCGTCGATATGCATCGAGCCGTCATACTTGGCGCCGATCGGACAGACCGGGTTGCAGTTGTTGTTGCCGGCGCAGACCGGGCGGTTGCCGTAGGGACGCGAGGCGCGGCCATGCGGCTCGAGCACCGGGTTGAAGCCGCCGACCGAAAGCTTTTCAGCCAGCGTCGTGAACATGTAGCTGGAATTCAGCTGCTGCATCGGGAATGGCATGGAGCGCGGCGGCATTGGGCCACCGCCCTGGCCGCTTTCGTCCTGGCCGTCCATGCCAGTGACGCCGAGCTCCAGCTCCGCCTTGTTGTAGTAGTCTTCCAGATCGTCATAGCCGATCGGCCAGTCGCGGCCGCGACCGTAGAGCGACTGGATCTTGAAGTCGTTCGGGATCATGCGCCAGAGCGCCGAGCCGAAGTGCCAGGTCGTGCCGCCGACAACGCGCAGGTAGGAGGTGTTGTATTTGACCGGGCCTTCATACTGCAGATAGTCGCCATAGGTGGATGGCGCCCAAGGCATGCTCGGGAAGGGGGAGCCGGCGCCCTGCAGCTTGGCGTTCGCAAGCGAGAGCTTGACCGGAGCATTGCGGAAGGTCTCGACGATCTCGCGGCGATCGACACGCGGGCCGGCTTCGAGAATGATCACCTTCTTGCCGGCCTTGGCGAGCTGTGCGGCGACGATGCCGCCCATGACACCCGATCCGATGACGATCAGGTCCGCATCATATGCGTCGTTTGCCATTGTCTTTATCCTGTCAGATCTTGCTGCCGGGCTTCGGTCCCCAGGCGTTCGGGCCGGGACCGTAGGTCGGAATGGGAAGGAGGCCCTTAGTCGGGCGGTACATGAGCGATTTCTCGTAGGTGATGAGCTCCGCGTCCTCTGGGTCGCCCACCACGCCGAGATACCAGGCGGAGACGATCTTCGCGGACGTCTTCATCTCGGGCTCGGCGGGCTTGGAGGCGAGGAAGCCATCCATGTCCTTGGCGCCGGACTGGCTCACGGCCTGCTGCAAGGCGGCGATGTCTGTTTTCAGCGTCTTGCTGCGCTTGGAAAGTGCTGCAAGGAAGCGTGCGCCGAGCACGGGGTCGAGCTCGTAACCGGTCAGGAATTCGGAGAGCTTGGTGAAGCCCTGGACGTCATCGTCGGCCGCGAACGCCGATACAGGCGCTGCGAAGGAGGAGAGGACTGCCAGTCCTCCAACGGCCACGGTGGCGCGCAGGAGGTCTCGGCGGTGGAGGGGCCGGCTCACGATGGAGCCCGCATTGTTGGGGTCGATTGGCATCGCTGATATCCTCGATGAGGCAGTCAGAACTGGGAGAAAGGGTGAAACGATCAGGCGTGAGCCGGCTGCCGCCTGCGGCGGGCAACGAGTAGCGCGATGACGAGCGCGGCGAGGATCAGCGCCACGGCGACCGCCGGAACGATGAACGGCGCGATCGCGGCCAGTATAGGCTTCTCTCCACCCTCGCGGACACGCAGGACATCCGCTGCGGTGACGCTTACCTTGCCGTTGCCGAAGTGACCAAGCACATAGTTGCTGACATCGGCGACGTCCTTGTCGGAGAGGCGATCCGTGAAGGACGCGTTCTCGCCGAAGGCCGGCATGAATGTGGGTACGCCGTCGATCGTGCGCGACAGGCCGAACAGGATCGTTGCGATCAGGTTGTCCGGGTTGTTGCCGCCGGTCGCGGTGTTGCGGAAGAGCGAAGGATAGTGGTCGTTACCCTCGCCATCGACCTGATGGCAGGCGGCGCAGGAGCCGCTGAAGATATGGAAGCCCTTCTCGGTCACGGCCTGGCCAGGCAGGCCGCGCAGATCGAGTTCGGCCGTCGAGGGCTTGCCGACATCGTAGCGCGGCGTGGCTTCGCCCGTGGTGATCGGCTTCGTATCCTTCAGGTAGACGACGAGCGACTTGAGGTCCGCCTCGGTCAGGTGCTGCATGCTGTGCTCGATGGCTTCCGCCATCGGGCCGGCCGCCTGCGCCTTGCCGGCGACATGGCCGGTGCGCAGATACTGCACGAGCTCCTCGTCGGACCAGCCGCCGATGCCGTCAACCTTGTCGGAGGTGATGTTCGGCGCGAACCAGGAGCCGATGGACGCGCCCGAAAGTGCCTGACTTCCGCTCTCCGCCATGAAGAGATTGCGCGGCGTGTGGCAGGTGCTGCAGTGCTCGAGAGCTTCGGCGAGATACGCGCCACGGTTCCACTCGGCGGACTTGGATGCATCCGGCTGGAAGCGGTCCTTGTCGAGGAAAAGCAGGTTCCACGCCGACATCGAGGCGCGGATGCTGAACGGGAATGGCAGCGCCGTCTTTTCCGGCGCGTGATCGATCGGCTTCACGTCCTGCATGAAATAGGCGTAGAGCGCCGAGATGTCCTCGTCGGAGAGCTTTGCGTAGGCCGTGTAAGGCATCGCCGGATAAAGATGGCTGCCATCTTTGGCGACACCATCGCGAACGGCGCGCGCGAAGTCTTCCTCGCTGTAGTTACCGATGCCGTCGGTCTTGGATGGCGTGATGTTGGTCGAGAAAATCTTGCCGAGCGGGGATTCGATCGCATAGCCGCCGGCAAAGGGCTGTCCGGAGTTCGGCGCGGTATGGCACGCGGCGCAATCGGCCGCGGTTGCGAGATAGCGTCCCCTCGTGATCAGGTCGTTTGGCGTCGCGGTCTGATCTTGCGCCGAGGCTGCGCCGGTGATCGACACCAGCGCGGACAGACAGAGTGCGATCGATCGCAGGCGTTTGAAGGGGAGCCGAGAGGGTGCGGTGTGCAAGTGCATTATCGACGTGCTTTCATCAAGCATGAATAAACGACAACAGGCTTTGCATCACCTCCCACGAGCGTAGCCAATCCACGTCGCCGCGAGACTGAATGCAACACGCGGCGATAAAAGCCAATACTGGAAAAGCAAATAACTGATATTGCTTTACAAATTCACTCTAAATGAGGATATGGCTTTATGCGTCGATGTGTCACGTTCGCGACTTGGCAATCGTCATAGCCGCGCTATACTGCCTTTGAAAATCAATTTGTCATACAAACAGTTTTCACAAATAATGAAAGCTTAGATGTGAAGTTCGACCTTATCGATTTGCGTATCTTCCTGGCGGCCGTCGACGGAGGAAGCCTGACTGTTGCGGCCAAGCAGAACAATGTCGTCGTTGCCGCCGTCAGCGCGCGCTTGAAGCGGCTCGAAGAAGCGTTTGATCTCGAGCTCTTCGAGCGCACTGGCCGTGGCATCAAGCCGACATTGGCGGGCGAGATGTTGGCCAGCCATGCACGGCAGATCATGGACGATGCGCGCCGTATCGAGGCGGACCTCGATGCCTTCGCCGATGGCCGCAGCGGTCGCGTCAGGCTGCTGTCCAATACCAATATGCTCGCCGAGCATCTGCCACAGGCGCTTGGCGCCTTTCTCGCGCAGAACCCAGATATCAGCGTCAGCGTCGAGGATAAGCCGAGCCTCGAGGCGGTGAACATGCTGAAACAGGGCCAGGCCGACATCGCGATCGTCGCTTCGTCCGCCGATATGAACGGCCTTGAGCGCTTCCGCTTCGTTCCCGACCGCTTGGTGCTCATCGTCCCCGGTGACATGGACATGCCGCTGGGGCCGGTCGCTTTCTCACGCGTTCTCGATTTCAAGCTCATCGGCCAGCAGGGCGATCCGGCCCTCATGCAGTTCCTCAGGCGCCATGCCAATGAGCTGGGACGCACCCCGCATTTCCGGATGTTGATCAACGGTTTCGAGGCGACATGTCGTGTCGTGGAGCAGGGCGCCGGCGTTTCCATCGTGCCGGAAAGCGCTGCCCGACGCTTTGCGGCCTACATGAAGCTCCAAGTCTTTCCGATCGACGAAGCCTGGGTCGAGCGTGAACTATACGTTTGTGTAAAGAATGAAATGCAACTTCCGGGATATGCGAGGATGTTGCTGGCGCATCTCAAGAATTACGTTCGCGATTTTGGTTAGGTTGTATGAAGCCGACGGTGCTCTGCTCGCCTGCAACGCCGCGATTACATGAAAGCGCGCGCGCCGATGTCAATATAGACGGGCATGAATGCGGTGGCGCAAATTTATACATTGTTAAAGCATTTAAGATTTTAACTATATGCAAGACATCGGTAATCGCCCGATCTGCATGACGCAGCCAGTCTAACTCCCAAAAATTCAGCGAGTGCGCACATCGCGGCGATGTGGCGTCGTATCGTTCATTCATACCGGCGCCTGGATCAGGCCACGGCATAGGTTTTCTTATGTTACAAAATTGGAAGATTAAGACCAAATTTCTCGTCGCCATCGCTTTGCTGGCGCTGATCTCTTTCTCCGGCTTGATGTATGTCAGCGCCAAGTTCCGCGATGCGAACCAGGCCTATACCGGCTTCCTGCAGCATGAGAGCGAAGCGGCGATGCTCGGCGCTCGCGCGGCGGCCGGTATCTGGACATCCACGACCTGGATGGCGCGTCTCATGACCATCGAGCCGGGCTCGCAGGCTTTCGACAATGCTGCTGGTCTCTTCGCCTCGAACTATGATGGCGCCAGGGCAAGGCTTGTGCAGGTGCCCGAACTGGTGCCGAGCCGCAAGGATGCCATTGCCGAACTGCTGGCCGGCAGCGATGAGGTGAGGAAGCTCGGCGACCAGCTCATCCAGGCCCGCAAATCCGGTGACGAAGCGCTCGCGCAGAGCTTGATCGACAACGTCGACAGCCTGATGGGCGCGCTGTCGCCGAAGTTTGGCGCCAACAACACGGCGCTGACCGATATGCTGAGCAAGGGTGGCCGCGAGCTGTCGGATTCCGTTTCGTCCACCATCCTGAACAGCATGATCGGCCTTGTCGTGGGTATCGTCGCCGCGCTCGCATTCGCGCTCGTGGTTGCCACCAAGGGCATAACCGCGCCGATGGCGCGGCTGCGCCAGCGCATGGTCTCGCTTGCCGAAGGCGAAACCGCCGAGGAGATCAACGGCGTTGATCGTCGTGACGAGATCGGCGACATGGCCGGCGCCGTGGCAATCTTCCGGACCAACGCGCTCGAAACACGGCGCCTCGAACAGGAAGCCGAAACCAATCGCAACATGAGCGAGAGCGAGCGAGCCGATCGCGAGGCGCAGAAGGCGCGCGAATCCGCCGAGCTTCAGACTGCCGTGAATGCGCTCGGCAACGCACTGCAGCGCCTGTCGGATGGCGATCTGGCTTGCCGCATCGACACGCCGTTCGTCGCCCATCTGGAAACGCTGCGCGCCGACTTCAACAACTCTGTCACCAAGCTGAACCAGGCGATGCAGGCCGTCGGCATCAATGCGCGTGGGATTTCCGGCGGCGCTGAAGAGGTCCGCTCGGCAGCCGACGATCTGGCCAAGCGAACGGAGCAGCAGGCAGCTTCGGTCGAGGAAACCGCGGCTGCGCTTGAAGAGATCACTACGACGGTTCGCGATGCGGCCAAGCGCGCCAGCGAAGCAAGCGACCTTGTCGCACGCACCCGCACGGGCGCGGAGAAGTCCGGCGAAGTCGTTCGCCAGGCGGTCGATGCTATGCAGCAGATCGAGCGGTCGTCGAGTGAGATTTCCAACATCATCGGCGTGATCGACGACATCGCTTTCCAGACCAACCTCCTTGCACTGAACGCAGGTGTCGAGGCAGCACGTGCGGGTGAGGCCGGCAAGGGCTTCGCGGTGGTCGCGCAGGAAGTTCGCGAGTTGGCGCAGCGCTCCGCCAAGGCTGCAAAGGAGATCAAGGACCTGATCACCACCTCGGGCCAGCAGGTTCAATCCGGCGTGACCTTGGTCGGTAAAACGGGCCAGGCGCTCGAAATCATCGTCAACGAAGTTCAGGAGATCAATCGCCACGTTCACGCGATCGCCGAAGCCACACGCGAACAGTCGATCGGCCTGCAGGAAATCAACACTGCCGTGAACACCATGGACCAGGGAACCCAGCAGAACGCCGCCATGGTCGAGGAATCGACCGCCGCGAGCCACAGCCTGGCAAGCGAAGCGCGCGCGCTCGCAAAGCTTCTGGAGCAGTTCAAGCTAGGCGGCACTCAGTCGGCGCCGGTATCCGCACCGGTTGCTGCCAGCCAGCACTCTCGTCCCGCTGCATCGCCCGCTCGCCAACTTGGAAACAGGCTCGCCAAGGCCTTTGGCGGCGGCGGGGCCGCCGCTGCGGTCCGCCAGGAGCCGGAGTGGTCGGAGTTCTGAGCCTTTCGGTCGTGAAATCCTTATGTGCCAAGTAAAGAGAGCCCGCTTCCGGCGGGCTCTTTTAGTATTGGCGGCGAAGTTTATGTAAGTTTATGCTTACTGATGCGCCCCTGCATGCGCGCTGCCCGGCATCAATGAAGCGTGAGTGTTTCCGGTCGATGCGGATCGCGGAACCGGAATTGCTCGATCAGCGTCATGGCTTGCTGCAGGAGAAACTCCGCGGCCTTGAGGTCCGTGCTGGCAAGCCCGTGGACACTGCTGCGAATTGTCAGCGCCAGGTCGCCAGAGCTTGCGGCAAAGCCGGCATTGCCCTCGATCAGTGCTTCCTTCGCGCTGGTCTCGAGCGCATCGGCGACTGCGGCCAAGATGTCCCGCCGCTCGCGGACACTCATCTGGTTGATCGTCTTGGATCCCTTCATGGTGGCTTCCCCAAAGGCGCGTGGTGAAAGTGCCTGCTGACATTGATGTAGGCGCAATCCACGGTTCATCAATGCGTGGTCCTCTTCCTTTGGATGTCGGCTACCGTTCAAACTGTTGTCATTCATGAGGTGGAGACATAAGTGCATGCCGAAATGATGATCTAATGTGGACGCGCCGGTGGTGCTATCTTTGGCGTGTTGGAATGGATCTGGCATACACGGCCGCTGCGATCGCGACATGACGCGTGGCCTTCTGGGCCAAGGCGGAGGCTGCTGATGCTGACGTATAACGGACGAAGCCGTTCACAAGGAGTATATGATGCAAAAGCGGATACTTGGAAAAAGCGGACTAGAGGTCTCTGCGCTTGGCTTCGGCTGCATGGGCCTGAACTTCAGCTACAGCCATGCGCTAAGCACACAGGAGAGCGTGACATTGGTGCGCCAGGCCGTCGAGCGCGGCGTGACGTTTTTCGACACCGCCGAGGTCTATGGACCCTATACCAACGAAGAGATCGTCGGCGAGGCGCTCCGGCCGATGCGTGACCGGGTGGTGATCGCCACGAAGTTCGGCTTCAATATCGTTGATGGCAAAATGGCCGGCGTCAACAGCCGCCCCGAGCAGATCCGCAAGGCGGCCGAAGGTTCGCTGAAGCGCCTCGGTATCGATGTCATCGACCTGCTCTACCAGCACCGCGTCGACCCCAACGTGCCGATCGAGGACGTGGCCGGCACGATCAAGGATCTGATCGCGGAAGGCAAGGTGAGGCACTTCGGCATGTCCGAGCCGGGCGCACAGACCGTACGGCGCGCCCATGCGGTGCAGCCTGTTGCCGCGCTGCAGAATGAATACTCGCTTTGGACGCGCGGGCCGGAGACCAACGGCATTCTCGAAGCCTGCGAGGAACTTGGCATCGCGCTGGTTGCCTACAGCCCGCTCGGCAAGGGCTTCCTCACCGGCGCCATGAACAAGGACACGAAGATCGGCGAAGGCGATTTTCGCAAGATGCTGCCGCGCTTCACGCCCGAGGCGATGGAGAAGAACCAGGCACTGATCGATCTCCTGAAGCGCATCGCCGAGGACAAGAAGGCGACGCCGGCGCAGATCGCACTGGCCTGGCTGCTGGCCCGGAAGCCCTGGATTGTGCCGATCCCTGGCACGACGAAGCTGCATCGCCTCGAGGAAAACCTCGGCGCGGCCGACGTGGCGCTGAGCGCCGACGATCTCGCGCAGATCGAGACCGCCGCCGCCGCCATTCAGGTCGAAGGCGAGCGTTATCCGGAGCAGCTGATGAAGACGACCGGTCTCTAAGATACGAGCCCGGAATTGGAACTTGGAAACGGCGCGCCTCGGGTGCGCCGTTTTCGCATGGTTGGCTGCGCTCGCGGCTAGATCCGCTCGGCGAGAAAGTCGATCAGGGCCCGGATACGGCTCGCAAGGTGCGGATGGCCGGGATAGACGGCATGGATATGCTCGATATCCTCGGGATTGAACGCTTCCAACACCGGTACCAGCCGGCCTTCGTCGATATGCTCCTGGACATGAAAAGCGCCCACTCTGATCAGCCCGACGCCCGCGAGGCAGAGACTGCGAATGGTCGGTCCGTTGTTCACTTCGACATTGCCGTGGACCGCCTTCGAGAAGGTCTGCCCGGTTGCGGGGTCTCGAAATGGCCACTCTTCCCATGTCTGCCGGAAGTTGAATGTCATGCAGTTGTGCCGGTCGAGATCGGCGGGCTTCTCGGGATTTCCCATGCGTTCAAGATAGCTCGGGGCCGCCACCACCACGCGCCGGCTGTCCATCAGCTTGCGCGCCTTCAGCGACGTGTCCCGGAGATTGCCGGAGCGGATCGCGACATCGGCACGCTCCTCGACAATGTCGATAATCCCATCGGTCAGCGAAAGGTCGAGCTGGACGTTCGGGTAGCGGGCGAGGAACTCCGGCACCAGCGGGACGATATGGCTGACCCCGAAGGCGACCGATGCGCTCACCCGCAGACGTCCGCGCGGCGCGGCCTCGCCGCCTGTCGAGACGATCTGCTCGGCCTCCTTGATGTCTTCGAGAATGCGCTGCGCGCGCTCAAGATAGACCTCGCCCTCCGGCGTCAGCTGCAAGCTGCGCGTGGTTCTGACGACAAGGCGGGTCTTCAAACGCTCCTCCAGCCGGCTCACCAGCTTGCTGACTGCCGAAGGAGACATGCGCAGCAGGCGTCCGGCGGCCGAAAAGCTCTGTAGCCTCGCCGTATGCACGAAGACCTCCATCTCGCCGACGGTGTTATCCACTGCTCACTCCTGTGAATTCAATTCATAACTATTGAGGCAATGTAGCCGCTTATCGCGATAATGCCAGTGGTCCATATTCCAGCCATCCCAAATCGCCGCTTGTCCGGCATCGTCACTGGATGGATTCACAATGCCCCTTGCCCTGTTTGCCTTAACGGTCGCGGCCTACGCGATCGGCACGACGGAGTTCGTCATCGTCGGGCTCTTGCCCACCGTCGCCAATGATCTCAACATCGATCTGCCGCTCGCCGGTCTGATCGTCAGCGTCTACGCGCTCGGCGTCACCTTCGGTGCGCCTATCCTGACCGCGCTGACCGGTCGCCTCGATCGCAAGCTGCTGCTTCTCGGCCTGATGGCCCTCTTTATCCTCGGCAATACGATGGCGGCGCTCAGCCCGGGCTATGCGCCTCTGCTCGTCGCCCGCGTTCTCTCCGCCTTCGCGCATGGCGTCTTCTTCTCGGTCGGCTCGACAATTGCCGCCGATCTCGTCCCCGAAAACAAGCGTGCGTCGGCGATCGCCATGATGTTCATGGGCTTGACGGTCGCAATCGTCACCGGCGTCCCCCTCGGCACGCTCATCGGCCAGACCTTCGGCTGGCGCGCGACATTCGCGGCGGTCGCCGGTCTCGGTGTCATCGCCTTCGCGGGTCTCTGGATCCTGCTGCCGGCAAACCTCAAGAAGGCACCGGCGGCGACGATCGGCGAGCAGGTCAAGGTTCTCGGCAGCGGCCGTCTGCTGATCGTCTTCGCGATGACCGCTCTCGGTTACGGCGGCACCTTCGTCACATTCACCTTCCTGGCCTCTATCCTCGAGCAGGTCACCGGTTTCCAGGCCTCGTCCGTCAGTCTGATCCTTGTGCTCTACGGCATCGCGATTGCCATCGGCAACATCGCCGGCGGACGCCTGGCCAACCGCGATCCGATCAAGGCTCTTGCCTGGCTTTTCACCGCGCAGGCCATCGTTCTCGCCATCTTCAGCTTCACCGCCGTGTCGCCTTGGCTGACGATCCCGACGCTGGCGGCCCTTGGCTTCCTGTCCTTCGCCAATGTGCCCGGCCTGCAGATCTATGTCGTGCAGCTTGCCGGCGTGGTTCGCCCGGCAGCGGTCGATGTCGCCTCGGCCTTGAACATCGCCGCCTTCAATCTCGGCATCGCCGCGGGCGCCTGGGTCGGCGGCATCGTGGTCGCCTCGTCGCTCGGCCTTGGGGCCACGCCATGGGTCGGCGCCATCTTCGTCGTCGGCGCTCTCGTTCTCACGCTCTGGAGCGGCTCGCTCGACCGCCGCACGCTTGCTTCAACCAAGACCGCCGCTTCCGCGGCCTGACACTATCGAAAGGAAAATTCTCATGAAACTCGTCAACGCCAATGGCGCCTCAATCCCGGCGCTCGGGTTCGGCACGTTCCGCATGGAAGCCGCCGATACCGAACGGATGGTCTCTCATGTGCTTAAGACCGGCTACCGCCACGTCGATACCGCGCAGATCTATGGCAACGAAGCTGCCGTAGGGCAGGGGATCGTCTCTTCGGGTGTCGCCCGCGCAGATATCTTTCTCACCACCAAGGTTTGGGTCGCGAACTACGAGCGCAACGCTTTTCTGGCCTCCGTCGATGAAAGCCTGTCCAAGCTGAAAACCGACTATGTCGATCTCTTGCTGCTGCATTGGCCGAACACGGCCGTCAGCCTGGAAGAGCAGATCGCCTCGCTGAACGAAGTCGCCAAGGCAGGCAAGGCACGCCACATCGGCGTCTCCAATTTCAACACGACGTTGATGAAAGATGCCGCGCGTCTCAGCGAACGGCCGCTTGCCAACAATCAGGTCGAGTATCATCCCTATCTCGATCAGCGTCCGGTCATCGAGGCTGCGCGCGAGCTGGGCTTATCGCTCACCGCCTATTACGCGATGGCCGATGGCAAGGTTCTGAGCGATCTCGTCCTCAGCGACATCGCCTCCGCACATGGCCGCTCGATCGCGCAGATCGTGCTTCGCTGGATCGTCCAGCAGGGCTTCGTCACGCTGTCGAAGACCGTCTCGGAGACCCGCGCCGCCGAGAACGCCGCGATCTTCGATTTCGCTCTGAGCGATGAGGATATGGCGCGCATCCACGCGCTTGCCCAGGCCGACGGCCGCATCGTCAGCCCCGACGGTTTGGCGCCTGAATGGGACTCAGCAGCCTAATCTGGCCGCTTTGCCCGCCTGATCTCGCGATTGTGATGGCCTTGCGACATTGGGCGGGCAGCCATGCTGAAAACGCTATTGCAGTGCAGCATGAGTGGGCCTAGGTGAACCCTTGTAAGACAAACCAGCATGAATGGAGACACACATGTCTTGGCACGCCCCTAAGTTCATCGAAGTCAGCTGCGGTATGGAAATCAACCGTTACGCTCCTGCCGATGGCAACGAACCGATCCTTTTCTAAGGTCGGCTAAATCCAATTTGACTTGTAATGTTTGAGGTCCGCGCGTGACAGATTCATCTGGCTTTCGCGGTCTGGTTCTTGGGGCCGCCGCGGGCGGCGGCCTTCCGCAATGGAATTGCGGTTGCCGGAATTGCCGCCTTGCGCGCGATCCGGCATCCGGTGTCAGGCCACAATCGCAATCATCGCTCGCCGTCAGTCTCGATGGCCACAGCTGGGCGGTTTTAAACGCTTCTCCCGATATCAGGCAGCAGATCATCGACAATAGCGCGCTGCATCCCAAGGCACTGCGCGACAGTCCGATCAAGAGTGTGCTGATCACCAATGGCGATATCGACCATCTGGCCGGCCTGTTGATCCTGCGCGAAAAGCAGCCGCTGGAGATCTTCGTAACGGCGGCGATTGCCGAAATCATCGACGACAACCCCGTCTTCCGCGCCCTTGATCCCACATTTGTGAAACGTCACACGATAACGCTTGAGCAGCCGTTTTCTCTGCTCCCGGGCGTCGAGGCCCGCCTGTTCGCTGTCCCCGGCAAGGTGCCGCTGTTCATGGAAAACGGCGAACCCGAGCTTCAGCTGGAAGGCGAGCAGACCGTTGGCGTCGAGCTGATCGCCGAGGGCAAGCGCGTCTATTACATTCCGGGCTGCGCCCATATCAGCGATAGCCTCATCGCGCGGATCGACGGCGCCGACGCCTTGTTCTTCGATGGCACCGTGTTCACCGACGACGAGATGATCACACTCGGCGTCGGCCAGAAGACTGGGCAGCGCATGGGCCATATGGCGATCAGCGGCCCCGATGGCAGCTTCGCGGCTCTGTCGAAGCTCGATATCGCCAAGAAAATCTACGTCCACATCAACAACACCAATCCGATCTGGCGGGCCGGGCCCGAGCGCGACATGCTCGAGGCGAGCGGCTTCCAGATTGGCTATGACGGCATGGAGATCGACTTTGACTGAAGCACCTGACCGGCAGGCATTCGAAGCGCGGCTGATGGCGATCGGCGCGGACCGCTATCACGACAAGCACCCGTTCCACAAAATGCTGCACGGCGGCCAGTGCACCATGACGCAGGTTCGCGCCTGGGTGATCAACCGCTACTGCTACCAGAGCCACATCCCGATGAAGGATGCCGCCTTCATGTCGCGTCTCACGGATGCCGACATGCGGCGCGCCTGGCGCTCCCGCATCGAGGATCACGATGGCGGGCTCACCGAAGGTGGCGGCATCCGGCGCTGGCTGAAGCTCGCCGAAGCCGTCGGTCTCGACCCTGATTATGTGGCTTCCGGTCGTGGGATCCTGCCCGCCACGCGCTTTGCCGTCGAAGCCTATGTTCATTTCGTCCGCGAAAAGCCGCTGCTTGAGGCCGTCGCTTCATCGTTGACGGAGCTTTTCGCGCCGAAGATCCATGCCGATCGTATCGCCGGGCTGTTGCAACACTATGCCTTTGCCGACGATCAGGCGCTCTCCTATTTCCGCCAGCGTCTGAACGAGGCGCCCGTGGATGTCGCCTTCGGCCTTGCCTATGTGCTCGACAACGCGAACACGCTGGAGAAGCAGGACGCGGCAGCCGCCGCACTGACGTTCAAGACCGAGGTGTTGTGGGCGCAGCTCGATGCGCTACATTTCGCCTATGTTACGCCGGGCCTGATCCCGCCGGGTGGCTGGGACGGTCGCGAGGGCGTGATCGGCGAACTCGAGGAGATCGCGTAATGAGCGAAGACACGGTCGCGATAACCGGCGGTATGGTCGTCAAGCTGGCCCGTGGCGTGCGTTTGCGGCACGATCCGGTGCGCGGGCAGACCGTTCTCCTGGCGCCCGAACTGGCGATGGCGGTGGATGAGATCGCCGTGAAAATCATCGAAGCGCTCGATGGTCAGCGAAATCTCGACACGATTGCCGACGACTTCGCCGCCGAGTTCCAGGCGCCGCGCGAGCAGATCGCGACCGATGTCCTTGCCTTCATCCGCGAACTCGCCAATCGTCGCATGCTGCAGGTGCTGTGATGGGCGTCGAGGCAAGGGTCGTCAAGCAAACGGTCGCTCCGCTATCTTCAGTCGCGCCGCCGCCGATGGCGCTGTTGGCGGAGCTCACGCATCGCTGTCCGCTTGCCTGCCCCTATTGCTCCAATCCACTGGAACTCACGGGCATCAAGGAAGAGCTGTCGACCGAGGAGTGGATCCGTGTCTTCCAGCAAGCCGCCGAAATGGGCGTGCTCCACCTCCATCTTTCCGGCGGGGAGCCGGCCTCGCGGCGCGACCTTGTCGAGCTGACGGCAGCGGGTGCGGCCGCCGGCCTTTATACCAATCTGATTACATCGGGCGTCGGCCTGACCGAAAAGCGGCTGCTTGAGCTTGCCGATGCCGGCCTCGACCATGTTCAGCTCTCGCTGCAGGGGACGAACCCCGCAAGCGCCGATCGCGTCGGCGGTTACAAGGGCGGATACGATCGAAAGATGGCCGTCGCCGCCTGGGTCAAGGCAAGCGGCATACCGCTGACGGTCAATGCCGTCTGCCACAAGCAGAACATGGACCAGCTGGACGATATGCTCGATCTGGCGGTGAAGCTCGGCGCCCGGCGTATCGAGATCGCCACCGTGCAGTTTCACGGCTGGGCCGAAAGAAACCGCGCCGCGCTGATGCCGACGCGCGAGCAGGTCGAGCGGGCCAACAAAACCGTCATCGAGGCCCGCAAGCGGCTGGAAGGCATTCTGGTCATCGACTATGTGCCGGCCGACCACCACTCGTCCTATCCCAAGGCATGCATGGGTGGTTGGGGACGGATCGGTTTGAACGTCACGCCTTCGGGTCGGGTTCTTCCGTGCCATGCGGCAGAGACGATCCCTTCGCTGACCTTCGACAATGTTCGCGAGAAGTCGCTGTCCGATATCTGGTATCACGGCTCCGCCTTCAACGCCTATCGCGGCGAAGACTGGATGCCGGAGCTTTGCCGCAGCTGCGACCGCAAGGCGATCGACTTCGGCGGCTGCCGCTGCCAGGCAATGGCGCTTGCCGGCGATGCCAGCGCAACCGACCCCGTCTGCATTCGCTCGCCGCTGCGCGACGCGCTGACATTGCAGGCCGACAAGGATGCGGCGGCTATCCCTGGCGAGTTTGTCTATCGCGGCCGATAGAGGGTTGTCCTCAAGCTTTGCGAAATCACACGCCGTTGGAAAACCGGCGGCGCGGATCGCGGCCGCCCGCGCGAATGCGGGCGGTTTGCCGTCCCACAACTCTGTGATGTCATACATCCCACGTTAACAATTGTGTCACGAAAGTGTCATTCCGTCTGACTATAAGCGGCTAAATTTCTTTCCGTTGATAGTCATGATAACCAATTTTTCTGCACAACCAGCCGCCGTGTCGGTGTCGGGTCTCAGCCTGCATTTTGGCTCAAACACCGTTCTTGATAACGTCGATCTCGCGCTTGAAAAGGGCAAGGTTCTTGCACTGCTCGGCCCGTCCGGCTGCGGCAAGACCACGCTCCTGCGGCTGGTCGCCGGCCTGCTGGCGCCGACCAAGGGCAGCGTAAAGATTAACGGAAGCGTGGTGGCCGATGCTGCCGGTGGCCTGTTCGTGCCACCGGAAAAGCGCGGCCTCGGTATGGTGTTTCAGGACTATGCGCTCTGGCCGCATTTGAGCGTCGCGGACAATATTGCCTTTCCGCTGGAGATGCGCGGCGTCGGTCGCAAAGACTGCGAGCGGCGCGTTGCGGCGGCGCTTGAACGGGTCGGTCTCGGCGGTTTCGGCGCCCGGCGCATCAGCGACATGTCCGGCGGGCAGCAGCAGCGCGTTGCAATCGCCCGCGCCATCGTCGCCGAGCCGGCAATCGTCCTTTTCGATGAGCCTATGTCGAACCTCGACCGCGAGCTTCGCGAGACCATGGTGCGTGAGATCGGCGCGTTGATGTCGGATCTCGGCCTCACTGCCATCTATGTCACCCATGATCAAAGCGAGGCGTTTTCGCTGGCCGATCAGGTTGCCGTTATGCGTGGCGGCGTCATCGAGCAGATGGCGGCGCCCGAAACGCTGGTGAGCGCGCCGGCGACGCCCGAAGTGGCGGAATTCCTGCGCCTCGGCTGTGTCGTTCCCGTCGCCCGCGATGAGAGCGGCCTTCGTCTCAACCAAACCGGCATCGTGCTGAAGGACGACAATGCCCCCACCGGCGCGACCCATGTGCTGCTGCCGTCTCAGGCCGTGCGCCTGACATCGGCGGAGGGCTTTCCCGCCGAGGTCGTCCACTCGCAGTTTCGTGGCGATGGCTATCTGACCACGGTCGCGCTGGGCGCCCGGCCGGCTGCAAGCGAGCTCACATTCTTGGCGCGTCAGCGCGCTGTCGCGGGTGAGGTCGTCAACCTCGCCATCGATAGCGGAGACATGCGCTGGTTCACGCGTAACTGAAGCATATCAAACACTTATGGAGGCAAATATGAGCAGATCATTTCTTGGTGCGGGCTTCGCCCTTATCGCCGGCGTACTTGCGGCAGGCGTCGCCCACGCTGACATCACCGTCTATTCTGCCGGCCCCGGCAGCCTGATCGAGAAGCTTGCCGCCGGCTACACCAAGCAGACCGGCCACAAGGTCGAAGTGTTCCAGGCAACGACCGGCAAGATCATGGCGCGCATCGAAGCCGAAGCCGCCAATCCTGTCGTCGACGTGCTGATTTCGGCCTCTTGGGATACGGCGACCGATTTCACCAAGCGCGGCTGGCTGGTGTCCTACACGAGCCCGAACGCCGCCAAGGTTCCTAATTTCCTCAAGTCCGAGACCGCGGTTGCCCAGGGCGTTTCCGCGCTCGGCATCGCCTGGAACCCGGCAAGCAACACGCCGAAGCCGACCGAATGGGCCGACCTCGCAAAGCCTGAGTACAAGGACCTCGTGAACCTGCCGGATCCCTCGCAGTCGGGCGCAAGCTTCGAACTGGTGGCCGCGCTTGCCGGTAGCCAGGGCTGGGATCTCTTCTCCAAGCTCGATGCCAACGGCGCCGTTGTCGCCGGCGCCAATGCCGAAGCACTGAACCCGGTTCTGCAGGGTGCGAAGGCCGCCGTATTCGGCGCGGTCGACTACATCTCGCTCGCGGGCAAGGCAAAGGGCGAGTCGATCGACGTGATCTTCCCGGCTTCCGGCACTGTCGTCGCGCCGCGCCCGGCGATGATCCTCAACTGGTCGAAGCATCAGGATGAAGCCAAGCAGTTCATCGACTACATGCTGTCCGACGAAGGCCAGAAGCTGGTCGCCGCCACCTACCTGATGCCTGCCCGCAGCGACATCCCGGCAAACCGCCCGCTGGTTGCCGATCTCAAGGTTCTGCAGATCGACGCCACTGCCGTCTACGGTAAGCGTGACGAGACGCTGAAGGAATTCGGCAAGATCTTCGCCGCCGGCAACTGAGACTGAAGAATAATCGAGACTGAAGAGCATGAAAGCGAACGGCGCAGCCGGCACCGGGCCGATAGCATGGGTGGCGACATCGGGTTTGATTGTCGTCGTGGCCGTGCCGTTCGTCTTCATCGTCCTCCAGGCGATTTTCCCTGAACTGGGGCGGAGTTCTCTTGCCGCCCCGTTCCTGCACCTTCCCGAGATGCTGTCCGATCCCAAGCTTTTGCGGATGGGCGGCAATTCGGTCATTCTCGGCATCTGCGTCATGTTGGCGGCCGCATTGCTGGCCGTGCCGCTGGCGGTCTTTCGCGCCTTGTTCAAGGTGCCCTTTGCGATCTTCTGGGACGTGGCGCTGCTCGTTCCCTTCATGATCCCGCCCTATATCGCGACGCTCGGCTGGATCATGACGCTGCAGCCGCGCGGCTACCTGCAGCAGTTGACCGGCATTCACCTTGCGCCGTTCCTGTTTTCCCTGGCGGGGATGACGACGGTGATGGCGCTCAACACGTTTCCGTTGGTCTATTTCGCGGTCTCGCGCACCATCGAAGCGGTCGGAGCGCGCTATGCCGATGTGGGCCGCGTGTTCGGCGCTTCTTCCTGGCGTGCTTTCTGGCGCATCACGCTGCCGCTATCGACCCCGGGGCTGGCCGCCAGCCTGCTTCTGGTCTTCGCCGCGGCGATCGAGGAATATGGTACGCCGGCAGCCCTTGGGCGGCGGTCCGGTTTCGATGTGCTGGTGACCGAGATCGATCTTCGCATTTCCGACTGGCCGATCGACCTTGCCGGTGCCGCCGTCTTCTCGCTGATGCTGGTGATCCTGTCGCTTGCCGCCTTCATGGCGCAGCGCTGGATCCTCGCGCGCCGCTCCTATGTGACAACAGGCGGCAAGCCGCAGGCCAAGGACAAGCGCCCGCTCGGGATGCTGACCATTCCGGTTCTCATCCTATTCGGCCTCGTGACGACGCTTGCCACCGTCATCCCGCTTCTGGCAATCCTGGCGACCGCGCTGTCGAACACGATCTCCGGCGGCCTTGCCGTCAGCAACCTCGGCCTCTCCAATTTCGCCGCGATCGCCGACAACAGCGCCGGTGCGTTGCGGGCGCTCGGCAACAGCTTCGCGCTCGGGTTGGGCACGGCGCTGCTGACCGGCATCCTCGGGGCCGTCTCGGCCTACGCAGTGGCTAAAACCCGGTTCCGCGGACGCATGATGCTCGATCTTCTGACGGCCTTGCCGAACGCTTTGCCCGGCGTCGTCGTCGCAGTCGGGCTCATCCTGGCGTGGAACCAGCCGGTGCTGCCGATCACGCCTTACAACACGCCGCTTATCCTGCTTCTCGCCTATTGCTGCATCCTGCTCCCGCAGCCGATGCGCTACACCACCGCGGCGCTGCACCAGATCGGCGACAATCTCGAAGCCGCCGCACGCGTTTGCGGCGCCAGCGCTTTCACCGCCTTTCGCCGCATCCTCTTGCCGCTGATCGCGCCGAGCCTGGTTACGGCGATGCTGCTCGTCTTCGCGGTCGCCACCCGCGAGCTCGTCGCGTCGATCCTAGTCGCGCCTGTCGGCATGCAGACGATTTCGGTCTTCATCTGGCGGCAGTTCGAGCAGGGATCGATCGGTCTCGGCATGGCGATGGCCTTCGTCACCGTCGTGCTGACGACGCTGATCCCGCTGGTGCTGCTGTCGCTGCTGAGGCGAAGCGGGCTGGTCGCGGAGTAGTTTACCGCTTCGGTGCGGACCCTGAGAGGGCGGCCAACCCCCTCGTTTTGTCCACAGCGTATATGGGCTTTGCCGGAGCAGGCCGTCTCCGCTTGACGATTATCCTTGCCGATCGGCTCGATTTCCCCATTGTTTTTATGGGTATATCCACTCGATTCGTTCGCCACGGCGGCGAAACGGGGACGACGGCAGAGATCAGGGATAATGGCAGAACAGTTCGACATGTTCTCGGGCGGCGCAAGCCAGTCCTCTGGACAAACCGCACGCAAGGTATCGCTGAAGAGGCAGCCTCCAAGCGATGTCAGCGAGCAGGGCATGGTCGATTGCCTGCTTGAAACAGGTCGCTACCGGATTTTGAAGAAGCTTGAGCCGCGCGCCGTCGCAGCAACGCCACGCCCCGGCTTTCCGCTCCGTGGCGTCATCCTCGATACCGAAACCACCGGTCTCAGCCACCGCAAGGATGAGATCATCGAGATCGGCGTCATCGCTTTCAGCTTCGACCACGATGGCAATATCGGCAACGTGACCGGTGTTTACGGCGGCATGCAGCAGCCCACGGTGACGATACCTTCAGAGATCACCAAGCTGACTGGTATCACCGATGCGATGGTTGCGGGCCAGGAGATCGATCTGGCGGCTTTGAAGGCCCTGATCGAACCCGCCGACCTGATCATCGCCCATAATGCCGGCTTCGACCGGCCATTCTGTGAGGCCTTCTCGCAGATTTTCGCCGGCAAGGCCTGGGCCTGCTCCAACGCGGAAATTGACTGGTCGGCCCGTGGTTTCGAGGGGACGAAGCTTGGTTATCTTGTCGGGCAGGCGGGCTATTTTCACGATGGCCATCGCGCGGTCGACGATTGCTTCGCTTTGCTCGAAGTGCTTTGCCAGAATGCGGGTGCCGGCACCGCGTTTTCGGAACTCTATGCGGCCAGCCAGCATGCACGCATCCGCATCTATGCGGAAAACAGCCCCTTCGACATGAAGGATCACCTGAAGGCGCGCGGCTATCGCTGGTCCGACGGCAGTGACGGCCGCCCGAAGTCGTGGTGGGTCGAGGTGGATGAGGACGCGCTCGAGGATGAACTCGCCTTTCTCCGGTCGGATATCTACCGGTGGCCGGACGCCGATCCGCCAATCCGGCGCCTGACGGCCTTCGATCGCTTCAGGGCGTAACTCTCTTATATCGCCGATAGGTGGACCTCTGCATTTCATGCATGGGTGGCGTGATGCATTGTCGCTGTTTTGCTCAAAAAGAAGCACCTATATTAGCGACATCAAACGACGCCGGAGCCAATCACGGTTGCTGACGTCAAACGAACCTCAGGAAAGGGGATCATCATGAACGTAGCACGCAGCCTGAACAACTGGCGCAAGTACCGTCAGACCGTCACCGAACTTGGCCGCATGAGCAACCGCGAACTGAACGACCTCGGCATCGACCGCGGCGACATTCGCGCCGTAGCCCGCGCTTCGGTAGCGCTCTAGGCCTTTCGAAAAGACATTAAATCCGGAAACGCCCGCTTGATCGCAGCGGGCGTTTCCGCGTTTTGGCCCGCAAATTACCTGACATAGAGGTCGAATTTTATTCCATGCGCATAACGCATAGCTGCACTGCACAATGATGCCTAGAAAATGAACAGGAATTGGATATAGTCAATTTCAACGAAGCGATGCACCTCCTCCCGCAAAGCTTCGTGGTTCAGGCGCCCCACTCCTCCTCCCAGGGTCGCCTGAGGAACAACAGCACTCCTCCTCCCAGCTGTTGTTCGGTTCTTTTCGAAAGCCTGCCGCACCTCCTCCCGCGGCAGGCTTTTTCGATTCTGGGCCATACTTATCGACGGAAAACTGACGTTCGATGCGATGATGTGTTGACACTGTGGTCACACCCGGACCGCTGTATCCGCGGCCGGAACTGTGCGATGAAGCATGAATTCGTCAATCACGCTTCCACGGTGCACATCATGAAGAAAATCGGTTTCCTCTCGTTCGGACATTGGACACCGTCGCCGCAATCCGGGACACGCTCGGCGGGCGACGCGCTTCTCCAGTCCATCGATCTTGCGGTTGCCGTTGAGGAGCTTGGGGCCGACGGCGCCTATTTCCGCGCTCATCACTTTGCCCGCCAGCTCGCATCGCCGTTCCCCCTGCTTGCTGCGGTCGGTGCCAAGACCAGCCGTATCGAGATCGGCACCGGCGTCATCGACATGCGCTATGAGAATCCGCTCTATATGGCGGAAGACGCCGGCGCCGCCGACCTGATCGCCGGTGGGCGTTTGCAGCTCGGGATCAGCCGCGGCTCGCCGGAGCAGGTGATCGATGGCTGGCGCTACTTTGGCTATCAGCCACCCGAGGGCGGGTCTGATGCCGATATCGGCCGCCGTCATGCGGAAGTCCTGCTCGATGTTCTGCGCGGCGAAGGTTTCGCCCAGCCGAACCCGCGTCCGATGTTCCCCAACCCGCCCGGCATGCTGCGTCTGGAGCCGCACTCCGAGGGGCTGCGGGAGCGTATCTGGTGGGGCTCCGGCTCGAATGCGACCGCCGTCTGGGCAGCCAAGCTCGGGATGAACCTGCAGAGTTCGACTCTGAAGGACGATGAGACCGGCGAGCCTTTCCATGTGCAGCAGGCCGCGCAAATCCGCGCTTACCGCGAAGCCTGGAAGGAAGCCGGCCACACGCGGACGCCGCGCGTATCGGTGAGCCGCAGCATCTTCGCGCTGGTGGACGATCGCGACCGGGCCTATTTCGGCCGTAGCGGGGAAGGCGATGACAAGATCGGCTTTATCGACGAGAAGACGCGGGCGATCTTCGGTCGCAGCTATGCCGCCGAGCCCGATGCGCTCGTGAAGCAGCTGGCAAAGGATGAAGCGATCGCCGAGGCCGACACCTTGCTGCTGACCGTCCCCAATCAGCTGGGCGTCGATTACAACGCGCATGTGGTTGAGCAGATATTGAAGCACGTCGCGCCCGCCCTGGGCTGGCGCTGAGCCGCTTCGGCCCAACAGCCACCCGCTAACAGAGATGCCGGACCTCCAGGAGGCCCGGCATTTTTCTTTGCGTCAATAAGGCCGCATCACTCGGCCGCCGCCGGCGGAGTGGCGCCACCGCCAAGTTGCAACAGCGGAATCTTCGGCGAAAAGAAGCGCGGCTTGTGGAACTTGCGCGGCGCTTCGCGTCCATTCAGCGTATAGGGCTCGATATCGCCGACCAGAACCGCGGGCCGTGCGAACATGCGCTGCATCAGCCCATGAACGGCGAGAACAGGGTAGGCGCGTGCAGGCATAACCTCGGGCATTTCGCTGAACATGCGCTGCACCATCTTGCGCCTGATATCCTCGGCGCCCTTCTTGATTTCGTAGTCGTCGCGCCGGTCCCTGATGGCGACGATCGCGAGCGACAGGCCCGCATTCGCCCGGTCCATGCTCGTGATCTGCCCGGCGACGTCGAAGTTGTCGAAAGGCGCGAAGATCAGGATGTCGCCAAGGCGCATCTGGCTGAGCGCGCTCTCCTCGCGCATCGTGATCTTGGCCGTATCGACCGAGATCGCATCGATCATGCAGGGAGCCGCCTTGCCGCCGCCGGCGACCTGGCCTTCGCGGGCGAGCGCAAGCTCGAGTTTCTCAAGGGGCGGGCGGGGGAGTTCGATACAGACGAGCATCGACACGAAGGCGTAGACCATGACGACCATGCCCCAGGCGACACTGAAGCCGTCGAGATCGTTGTAGGTGCCGAGCAGCGGCCCGTTGAGCATGCCGATGAAGGTCAGCACGATGATGGCGAAGAACGTTGCCGCGATCGGGTAGAGCACCTCCACGCGTCCGCGATCCTCCCCCTTGGCCGTGACCTTGAAGGGACGGCCGAAGGGGTGGAAGAGGGCGTGGATGAGGGCGATGGTGATCGGGATGGCCGAGACCATCTGCGACACTTCGGTGAATAGTGGCAGGCTGCGCCGCCCGGAGACCCAGGAATGGAACGTCCACATGCCGGCAACCATCGGCAGCGCATAGAGGAAGAACGCCTCCGGCTCCATCAGAATGGCGGGCAGGCCGAGGAAGTAGAAGAGCAGGGGGGCGGCCATCAGGAGCAGGATGAAGGGCCGGCAGAACCAGAAGAGCAGGCCGTGGAAATAGTGCAGTCGCTGCATCAGTGTGTAGCCGCGACCGAGAAATGGGCCATCCTTCAGGAGTGCCACCTGGATCGTGCCCAGGCACCAGCGGCAGCGTTGTGTAATGTAACCGGAGAGACTCTCGGCCGAAAGGCCGACGCTCAGGCGTTCATTGAGCCAGCGCGTCTTCAGGCCCTTCTGCATCAGACGATAGGTGAGGTGGATATCCTCCGTCACTGTTTCCTGCGGCATGCCGCCGATCAGGTCGAGCGCATCGCGGCGCACGATGCAGGACGTACCGACGCAGAAGGCGGCCCCCCATCCATCCTTGGAGGGCTGCATGACGTCGAAGAAGATGCGCTGGTCGTCGACCCATGCCTTCGAGGCCAGCAGGTTATGCTGCACCGGGTCGGCGTTGTAATAGAATTGCGGCGTCTGGATGAGGCCAATCTCGGTGTCGATGAACTGGCCCACCGTTCGCTTCAGAATGCCGCGCTGTGGCGCGAAGTCTGCATCGAGAATGAGGATGAAGGGCGCGTTGGTGTCCTCGGCCGAGCGCCTGACCGCATTGTTGATGTTGCCGCCCTTGGCGCCGACATTGTCGTTTCGGCGCAGATAGCGCACGCCGACCCCGTTGCAATAATCCTCGAGCCAGTCGCGGCGTCCGTCATCCAGCACCCAGACCGTGAAATTGCTGTAGTCGATCGCCTTGGCGGCCAGGATGGTGCGCTCGAGAATGGAGAGTTCTTCGTTGTAGGTGCAGATGAAGACATCGACGGCCGGGTGGCGCGAATGTTGCGCGATGAGCGCTTCGCTGGCGTCGGCGGCGCCACTGTGGTCGGTCCGCTTGAAGAAAAAGACGATCGAAAGCACCGTGTAGAAGATAACGACCACTTCGAAGCCGAGATAGAAGCGGGGCCAGACCGCGTAGGCGCTCCACTCAAAATCCGGCAGGGTCTTGGTGATGCGGAAGTACAGGTAGTTCAGGAGCATGACGACCAGGATCGTGCCGAAGATGACGCGGTCCTTGCCGCGGTTGGCGTCCAGCAGCCAGGCGCAGCCCACGATCAGCGCGATCGCCAGCAGTGAGAATAGTATTGAGTCCGACAAGGTGACTACTTCGGGGGACATGGACCATCCTTGCTACTGGCCTTCATCTGGCCTTTCAGGCCGACGAAGGGGTTGATGTCGAGAGCGGCGAGAACGGCCCAGCCGGTCGCGCCGATATGCGGCAGTCGGTAGTATTTGAAGTCGCCCGGTGCCGAGTTTGGGCCGACCTGCAGGCCCGTCGTCAGCTGCTCGTTTTCCGTGGCGTAGACGAGGCCGCCGGGTTCGCGCTGCTTGGCAATGGTGGCAAAAAGCGGCTCGGCCTTCTCGGGGTGGCCGGTCTCGCGAAGCACGAGCGCCGCCTGCGCCGTGCCTTCCAGCCAGACACCATCGCGGTCGTTGTTGAAGTCGTAGCCGCCTTCCACTCCGTGGTTCAGGTCTGTCCATTCCATCACGCGATCGGCCTTGGACTTGAAGTCCGGAACAGCGATCAGTGGCCAGAGTTCGGCGTCGAGGCCAGACATGCCCACATTCGGCGCGTTACTGTCAGGCACGCTGCCGATATAGAAGCGGCCCTCCGCCTCGTTCCACATGGCTTTGAGAAATTGCAGCGCGCTGTCGCCCTGGTGCGTCCAGTCGCCACCCGCGTCCAGCCGGGCGAGCCAGCTGTCGGCGGCGTAGACGTCGAGATTATGCTCCGTCGATTTCCAGGTCATACGCTCCGGCGTCGGCTCATGCCCGAAGAAGCCGCCGAGATAGCCGACATTCTTCGGGTCGGCCGTGTTCCGGTGGATCCAATCCATGATCTTGCGGGCGGAGTCGAGATAAGCCTGCTGGTTGGTCTCCTCATAAGCCATCAAGAGGGCGAGCGCGCCCCAGGCCGTGCTGCCGGTCGCCGTGCCGACCTGATAGCCGTCCTCGATCCAGGAGTTGCTGGCCGTGCTCCAATA
This sequence comes from Rhizobium sp. 2MFCol3.1, assembly GCF_000377565.1. Lineage (GTDB taxonomy): Bacteria > Pseudomonadota > Alphaproteobacteria > Rhizobiales > Rhizobiaceae > Rhizobium. The sequence goes on from NZ_KB898353.1 coordinate 517,242, forward strand.
GCCTGGAAGCAGCATGCCTTCCTTGCCCGGAATGACCGCGCCGGAGCGGTAGGCGTTGCGCAGGCGTCCGTCGTGGTAGTGGCGGTCAGTCTCGAGCGCGACCACCAGCGCATCGGCAACGCGGCGGGCTTCCGCCGTGCGCTGGCAGCCGTAAAGCGCCATCATCGCAAGCGCATTGTCGTAGGTAAAGCCGGTGTTTTCCAGCGAAGGATGCAGCGCCGAGCCGCCATTGGCCGGCTCGAAGCTGCGAAAGACGAATGGCTGCTCGGGCTCGCCCGTCATCTTCGCGGCCAACGCGTCGCACATCGAGCAGGCGAGCTGCTTGTTGCTTGCGTCATCGGCCCGCGCGGTGCCTATCGCCGCTGCAACCAGTAAGGTGGCCAGGAGTGATGCGACCACCGCGCGCCAAACCTCACCCATTGACGAGTTCATGCCCTTCATTTTCGCCCCTCGCGATACGCAGATAAACGTTCAGCTTGGCTCTTCAGGGTGTCGCAGTCTTGTTGGTCGGCAGTCGCGGACCGGTGCCCTTGTCCAGCGATGTGGATGCCGAGAGAATGCTCGCCGGCGATGTCAGTCCGGCGACGACGGCCATCGAATACCGCGCGATACGCGAGGTGATGGTCTCGCCGAGTGAGACGATGACATCCTCGCCGACGTGGCATCCGAAGAACTTGTCGTTGTTCTGCTGGGCTACGCTGCCGTCCTGGGCGGTCGGCTCGTCGATCTTGACGAGAACATAGACCTCATACCCCTCGGCCTCGGGGAATTTCGCGAAATAGCGGTTCTCGGGGCCGGAGTTGAAGTATCGGACGATCTTGTAGATGTGCCCGCTGCGCTTCACGCCCAGGCTGCGGAAGTTGACCATCGCGGGCGTGCCGATCTCGAGCGCGGTCACATCGCGGCTTCGATAGACGGCTGCGGCGAAGGCTTCGGTGCAGTCGAGCGACTTGGCGACTGGCTGGCCCTGCATGACGAAATCGCCGAAGGATGCATCGACGCTGACGATCTGGCCGTGGCGTTCGGCGGTGACTTCGGCCGCGCCGGTCTTGCCGAGGCGTCCTTCTTCGCGCGAGATCAGGTTTTCGACCTGCTGCTTGCGCTCAGTCATCTGGTTGATTTCGATATTGTCCTCGGCGATGTCGCCAGCGAGCTTTGTGCGCTGCATCTCGAGCGTCAGCAGGTTCGCAGCAACGGTACCGCCGGTATAGATGTCGCGGCCGACAAGCGACTGGACGATCTCGTTGCGGCGCAGCTCGCCCTTGGCGGAATCGAGCTCGGCCTGGGCTGCATTGCGCTTCTGGCGTTGCGGCTCAAGGCTCGTGTCCGAGATCAGGCCTTTTTTCAGCAGCGTCTGCTGGCGCAGCAGCAGCGCATCCTGCTCGGCGAGGCGGGCCTGATAGTTTTGCACATTGAATTCGGAATTGACGATGACCGCCGACAGCTCGCTCAAAACACCGGCCTTGACGCTGTCGATCTGCGTCTTGACCTTGTTCAGCTGTTCTGTGCGCTCGGCAGCCACGCTCGTCGTGTTGTTGAGCTTTTCGGTCAGATCCAGCTTCTCAAGCCTGAGCCCGGTCAGCGATGTCTGATCCTGGTTGGGGTTCGAAACCGTCGCCATCACGTCGCCGAGATTGACGACCTGGCCGACCTGCAGAGAAATCTTGTCGACCCTGCCGTAGATGGGCGAGGCGATCATCTGCACCGGTGCGTTGATCACCGCCCGTGTCGAGACGATGAAGAACTGATTGGGTATCATCGCCATCGCGATGATGAAGATCAGCATAAATGCGAACGCATAACCTAGGATACGCGATACAGACAGTATCTTACGGTCCCTCGGATCGATACTCGTGGTTGCGGCCTTCATCTTCTTCAATCCTGACATCATCATGCTGCAGGTAAATTGAAGGGCGTTTCCGGGGTGGTATTTTTTATTTTGAATGTCTTTTATATCAGTCCAAATATTCAAGCAAATAAAATGTGTGCATTCAAAATGATGTATTGACTGGAATTTTCTATTTGATTCGGTTGCTGTTGCAATAATGACAGCAATAGTTGCGAAACATATTCGTTATTGAGGGTTTATTTCTCTTTATCTGTGACGGTTTTGTATCAACTCTTCTTGAGGTCAATCTGCGGTAGAATTTTCGCCACTCGCCCGTACTATGGCATCGAGAACGCGGTAGGCCGCCTCGATGTCAGCATCGTCGATGTTCCGAAGCACCCTTTCTCGCAATGACGTCACGACGAGCTCGATGCGATCGGCCAGCTCCTGTCCCTCTCGGGTGAGCCATATGGTTTTGGCTCGCCTGTCGGCTGGATCGTCCCTGCGCTCGATATGGCCGCTGGCTGTCAGTTCATCCAGCAGGCGGACCAGTGATTGGCTGGCGAGGCCCAGGCCGTCGGCAAGCTGCACCTGGCGCACGCCGCCGCCGGAGCGGTTTACCAGAATGAGCAGATTGGCGCGAGACGCGGAAATTCCGTCTTCGGCCAACGCCTTCTCCGCCATCCGTTTCCAGATGCTTCCTGCCTGCAGCAGGCTGGACGTGATCGCCGCCCTGCGGCTCAAGGTTTTTGCGTGCCTCGTCATCTCACCTGTCCTCCCCGCGTCGATCTTCGTTGGAAGAGCGCTAAAGGCGCGCGGTCGCGCAGTAAAGCATATTGTTTTATTTTAATTCGTATGCGAATAGTACGTAGGCGATCTAATTCATGCGAGCGGCTGCGCTCCCTTCGGTTCTTCATGGCAAGCAAGAAGCTCACCTGGCTCCCCGATACGTGGGACATGGTCTTTTCGATAAAGACTTTCATGGCAGCCATGCTGGCGCTGTTCATCGCCTTGTGCTTTGACCTGCCCAACCCCTATTGGGCTGTCACGACCGTATATATCGTTGCGCATCCGCTATCCGGCGCAAGCACGTCCAAGGCGGTCTATCGCCTAGTCGGCACGGCGGTGGGCGGGGCGATGAGCATCGTGCTTGTGCCCAATCTCGTGAATGCGCCTGAATTGCTCACCTTGGCGATCGCGCTTTGGGTCGCGGCATGTCTTGCGATCAGCCTCCTCGACCGCACGCCGCGCAGCTATGGCTTCATGCTGGCCGGTTATACGACCGCGCTCACCAGCTTTCCCCTGGTCGATAATCCGGCGACGGTGTTTACCTATACCACCTCGCGTGTCATCGAGATTTTCGTGGCCATCATTTGCGCGGCAGTCATCAACAGGGTGATTTTCCCGCGCCACGCCGGGCCGGTGTTGACGGCGCGCATCGATGCCTGGCTGAGCGATGCTTCCGTTCTGATCTCGGCAGCACTCGACAGGCGCCCTGAGGATCCCGCACTGGTGCGGACCTCCCGCCGTCTTGCGGCTGAAGCCGCCGATATCAGAATGTTCACGACCCATGTGTCCTACGACACCTCAAGCCACAGCGATCTCGTCGGGGCGTCGCGCGAGTTGCAGGGGCTGATGATCACGCTCTTGCCCGTGGTTTCTGGCCTCGTGGATGTGGATGCCGCACTCGCGAGGACGGGCTATGAGCACACGCCAGCCATCAAGGCGCTCATCACCGATGCCGCTGAGTGGATGCGCATGAAAGAGCCGATGCCGGTTGAGCGTTACAGCGAATTGCTGGCGCCGCTTCAGACGCTCGAGGCCGAGGCGATGTGTTCAAGCCGGTGGCAGGATCTTCTCGTGCTGGACTTCGCGGCGCGGCTGCGCGACCTCCTGGAAATCTGGAACGACTGCGTCGGCTTGCGCCAGGATATCGCCTCGGGAACGCCGCACCTCTGGAAGAAGCAGCTGTTCGGGTTTGCGCAGGCGACCACGCGCCCTACTCACAAAGACTACGGCATGGCGCTCTTCTCCGGCTTTTCGGCGGCGCTCGCCATCGTGCTCGGAACGGTCTTTTGGATCATGACGGGCTGGAGTAGCGGCGCCGGAGCGCCCGTGATTGCAGGCATTCTCATCTGCTTCTTCGCCGCCATGGACAATCCGACGCCGATCATCCGCAAGTTCATGATCTTCAGCATGGTCGCGCTCGTCTTGAGTTTCGTCTTCGTTTTCGCGGTCATGCCGGTGCTCAGCGGCTTCTCATCGCTCGTGCTGGCGTTGAGTTTTCTCTTCCTGCCGCTCGGCGTGCTGATCGCCCGGCCATCGACCTTCCTGCTCGGCATGGCTTTGTCCGCCAACATCCCGACCATGCTGACACTTCAGTCGCGGCCAAGCTTCGATCTCGCCTCTTTCCTGAATACAAACCTTTCGACCATCCTCGGAACACTGATGGCGATCGGCATTGCCGCTGTAGTCAGGTCGGTTGTCGCGGAGTGGAGTGCGCGCAGGCTCTTGAAGGCTGCATGGACGGATATCGCCGCGGTGGCGCGCAAGTCGCAGAAGCGCGATCCCCAGGCTCTACTCTATACAATGCTGGATCGGCTCTCGCTGATGGTACCGCGTCTCGGTTCGATCACAGAAGGTTCCGCCGTCATCCAGGCGGATATGCTGAAGGACATGCGCGTTGGTACCAGCGTCGTCGATTTGCAGGCTTACAAGGGTCTGCTTCTCGCCGATCAGCGTGCAGCCGTGGACGAGGTTCTCGATGCCGTCGCGTCCTTCTACACGGAAAGACGGCGCCGGCCCGAGGCGCAGCCAGCCCCGTCGCTGCTGCAGGCGGTCGATACCGCGATCGGTGCCCTACGCGACCCCGTCAGGTCATCGGCGGCGCGGAAAACCCTGATGGCACTGGTCGGTCTGAGGCACAATCTGTTCCCCGATGCCGATCAGTTGCAGGATATAGAGCCGTTGGCGTTGCGCGAGGCGGCGGAATAGCGCCGGCCACCGGAAAATCGGCTATGCCCTTGCATTCCGCGACGCTGTCGTGAAAGGGATATCCAGCCCTCTATAAACCGGAAGATGTCTGTGAAACCCGGCCGCGTCACCGCCCTTACTTTGCGTGCAGGATATTTCGTCCTTGGCATATTGATGCTGGTCCTCGCCTTCATCGGTGCGCTGCTGCCGCTGATGCCGACGACCATCTTTCTGATCCTTGCCGTCTGGTGCTTCACCCGCTCGTCGCCACGGCTTGAAGCTTGGGTGCTGAACCATCCAACTTTCGGCCCAACATTGCGGGCGTGGCGTGACCAAGGCGCGATATCGATGCGCGCCAAGGCGATGGCGCTCACCGGCATGGCCGGCGGTTATGTGGTGTTCTATCTGGCGGCGAGCCCGGGCATATGGCTGGCGCTTTTCGTCGGTTTGGTGATCGGCGGCTGTGCTTATTATGTCGGGTCGCGGCCGCTGCCAGCCGCACCGGCGCCCTCAGATGCCGATCACGGCGCCGCGCCGGATAAGCCCGCGGACTGATCTTGCCCTATTGCTGTCAGCGCGGTTTGCCGACGCTGGCATACATGCCCGTGGTGCGAAATTCCGTGGGGTTGGTGCCGTAGACGCGGCGGAAGACCTTGGAAAAGTAGTTGGCATCCTCGAAACCCGAGCGGATGGCGACCTCCTTGACCGGCATGTGGGCGGTCTTCGTCAGCAGCTTGACGGCCCGTTTCAGCCGCTTCTGCAGCACATATTCGGCCGGCGGCAGGCCTTCGTTGGCGGCGAACATGCGCGAGAAGTGCGCGCGGCTGAGGCCTGCCACTCTTGCGAGGTCTTCAACCGGTAGCGGCTTTTCCAGATTGTCGGTGATGTAGTCGATCACGTGCTGCATGGTCCGGTATTCCTCGCTGAACACCGGATGCGAACCGAACACGTCGTCATATAACGCCATCGCCGCCTCGTAGGCGATCGACGATGCAAGCCCCGGCGTCTCGCCGCCAGTGATGAGCCGCAGGCTGCAATCGGCAAGATGCTCGATCGTCTGCGGCTGCAGTTTGAGGATTGGCCCGGTGACGGCAAGGATAGAACGGTGGATGCGCAGCGCCTCCTCGCCGTTCATCGAGATCCAGAAGAACTCCCAGCGATCACCATCCTCCAGCCAGTAGCGGTGATTGTGGGGCACCAGCACCAGCAGCGTCTCGCCCTCCTTGACCCGCAACTCGCGATTCTCATAGCGCAGATTGCCCGCGCCGCTGATCGTATGCTGCAATACGGTAAAAGGCGTCTGCCCGCGCTTGCGGCCGTCCCAGTCATAGGTGGCATCCTCGCGCACCTCGTAACCGGTGCTTGTCGGCATGGTGTGCAGGGATTGTCGGCCGCGCGGCAGCGAAACAGTGCGCATGGATGGTCCGCGGTCGATCAAATCCTGCAGCACAGAATTACCCATGAAAGCATAATCCTTCTCTGGCGGCCCGGAATTTTTTACGCATAATCCGCCCCAAGAGAGAGAACACCGCCGGGCTTGAGGAGCGGCGGGGAGGAGAATAAGCCGGATTTCTGGCCTTTTTCGGCGTCGGACGCAAGCCCGCGGCCTATTCTTCTTCCTGTTATCCAATCCCGGCATTTTAATCGCATCGAGGCTAGGATCATGAGTTTCAAAATCGCTATCATTGGCGCAGGCAGCGTCGGCTTCACGAAAAAGCTGTTCACCGACATTCTGTGCGTTCCGGAGTTCCGGGACATCGAGTTCGCGCTCACCGACATGAGCGAGCACAATCTGCAGATGATCAAGCAGATCCTCGACACGATCGTCTCCGCAAACAAGCTGCCGACCAAGGTGACGGCGACGACCAACCGCCGCGAGGCTCTGACCGGCGCCCGCTATATCATCAGCTGCGTGCGCGTCGGCGGTCTCGAAGCCTATGCCGACGATATCAGGATTCCGCTGAAATACGGCATCGACCAGTGCGTCGGTGATACGATCTGCGCCGGCGGCATTCTCTACGGCCAGCGCAACATCCCCGTCATTCTCGACTTCTGCAAGGATATCCGCGAAGTCGCCGAGCCGGGCGCCAAATTCCTGAACTACGCGAACCCGATGGCGATGAACACCTGGGCCGCGATCGAATACGGCAAGGTCGATACAGTCGGGCTCTGCCACGGCGTCCAGCACGGCGCCGAACAGATCGCCGAAGTGCTCGGCGCGAAGTCGGTCTCCGAGCTCGACTACATCTGCTCGGGCATCAACCACCAGACCTGGTTCGTCGATCTGAAGCTCAACGGCCGCAAGATCGGCAAGGATGAGCTGGTTGCCGCCTTCGAGGCGCATCCGGTGTTCTCGCAGCAGGAAAAGCTGCGCATCGACGTCCTGAAGCGCTTCGGCGTCTATTCGACGGAGAGCAATGGCCACCTCTCGGAATACCTGCCCTGGTACCGCAAGCGGCCGGATGAGATCACCAAGTGGATCGACATGTCCGACTGGATCCACGGCGAGACCGGCGGCTATCTCCGCCACTCGACGGAAACCCGCAATTGGTTCGAGACGGAATTCCCGCAGTTCCTTGCTTCGGCCGAAAAGCCGATCGATCCGGCCAAGCGCTCCAACGAGCACGCCAGCCATATCCTCGAGGCGCTGGAAACGGGCCGCGTCTATCGCGGTCACTTCAACCTCAAGAACAACGGCGTGATCACCAACCTGCCTTCGGATGCGATCATCGAATCGCCCGGCTTCGTCGATCGCTTCGGCATCAACATGGTCTCCGGCATCACCATTCCGGAAGCCTGTGCCGCGACCTGCATGGCCTCGATCAACGTCCAGCGCATGTCGGTTCATGCCGCCATCAGCGGTGACATCGATCTGCTGAAGCTCGCCGTCCTCCACGACCCGCTGGTCGGCGCGGTGGCGACGCCGGAAGAGGTCTGGCAGATGGTCGATGAAATGGTCGTCGCCCAGGCACGCTGGTTGCCGCAATATGCGGATGCGGTTCCGGCCGCCAAGGAGCGTCTGGCGAAGTCGACCGTGAAGACCCGTGAATGGGCGGGTGCGGCACGCCGCAACGTCCGCTCGATCGACGAGCTCCGCGCCGAGAAGGCGGCGCTCAAGCAGGCCGTGTAAGTTCCCCGGAGGACGGGTGGCGATGGCGTTCCAAGGAGGGGACGCCATCGCCGCAAGCCCGTTTCCGGATCGTTGAGGAGAACCGGGGCAGCCGACAAGCGTCCCGACACAAAAGGGAGAGACGATGAGACATTACCGCAACCTTGGCGTTCTGGCCGGACTGGCGCTGAGCGTCTCCGTTTCGGCTTTGAGCGCCTACGCCTCCGAGCCGACGACACCGCCCGTTCCGCCGCAGTTCCCGGCGGAAGGCAAGATCAAGTACGTATCGAGAGACTACATCGAGGAGTTCAAGGCGCTCCCCTCGTATAACGAACCGGAGTGGGTGAAGAAGAACTTCGTCGATACCGGCAAGCTTCCGCCCGTCAAGGACCGTCTCCCCAAGGAGCCGCTGGTCTTCAAGACCGAGAACATGGTCGACGGCGTCGGCGTCTATGGCGACACGCTGCGCCACGTCATCGGCGGCCGGCCGGAAGGCTGGAACTACGGCGCCGGCCAGACGCAAGGCTGGGGCGGTATCGACATCGGCCTTTCCGAATGCCTGACGCGCACCGCACCGCTCTTCCAGGTCGAAGCCAAGGACACCGAGCCGCTTCCGAACCTCGCCAAGGGCTGGGAATGGTCGCAGGACGGCCACAAGCTGACCATGCACCTCATCGAAGGCGCCAAGTGGTCTGACGGCGTCGCCTTCAACGCCGACGACATCATGTTCTACTGGGAAGACGAAGTCATCGATCCCAATGTCTCGCCGCTCGGCGGCGGCGCTTCGCCCGAGGCCTTCGGCGAGGGAACCACGCTGAAGAAGATCGACGACTACACCGTCGAGTGGACCTTCAAGGAAGCCTTCCCGAAGCAATATCTCTACACGATGGCCTATCCGAGCTTCTGCCCGGGCCCGTCGCATATCCTCAAGCCACAGCATCCGAAATATTCGAAGAACACCTACGACCAGTTCAAGAACGCCTTCCCGCCGGAATACATGAACATGCCCGTGATGGGTGGCTGGGTGCCGGTCGAATATCGTCCCGACGACATCATCGTGATGCGCCGCAACCCCTACTACTGGAAGGTCGACGAGAAGGGCAACCAACTGCCTTACCTCAACGAGCTGCACTACAAGCTCTCGACCTGGGCTGACCGCGACGTGCAGGCCGTTGCCGGCTCGGGCGACATCTCGAACCTCGAGCAGCCGGAAAACTTCGTGGCATCGCTGAAGCGCGCCGCCGAAAAGACGGCACCCGCCCGTCTCGCCTTCGGCCCGCGCCTGATCGGCTACAACATGCGCATGAACCTCTCCGGCAACGGCTGGGGTGAACCGGATGCGCGCAGCCAGGCAGTCCGCGAGCTGAACCGCAACGAGGACTTCCGCAAGGCGATCACCATGGGGCTCGACCGCAAGGCGATCGGCGACTCTCTCGTCAAGGGTCCGTTCACGGCGATCTATCCCGGTGGCCTGTCGTCCGGCACGAGCTTCTACGACCGCAGCTCTGTCGTCTACTATCCCTTCGACCTCAAGGGCGCCAAGGCGCTGCTCGAAAAGGTCGGCCTGAAGGATACCGATGGCGACGGCTTCGTGAACTTCCCGGCATCGACCGAAGGCGGCAAGAACGTCGAGATCGTGCTTCTGGTCAACAACGGCTACGCCACCGACAAGAGCCTTGCCGAAGGCGTCGTCGGCCAGATGGAGAAGCTCGGCATCAAGGTCATCCTGAACGCCCTCGACGGCCCGAAGCGTGACGACGCGCATTACGGCGGTCGCTTCGACTGGCTGATCCAGCGCAGCTCGCCGGAACTGGCTTCCGTAGTCCAGAACACGGAGCAGCTTGCTCCGGTTGGTCCGCGCACCAGCTGGCAGCACCGCGCCGGCAAGGACGGCAAGGTCGACCTGATGCCCTACGAGGAAAAGCTCGTGGACATCGTCACCAAGTTCCAGACGAGCCAGGACAACAACGAGCGCGTCGAGCTGATGAAGCAGTACCAGAAGGTCGCGACCGAAAACGTCGATACCGTCGGGCTCACGGAATATCCGGGCGCGCTGATCATCAACAAGCGCTTCTCGAACGTGCCGGCTGGTACTCCGATCTTCATGTTCAACTGGGCTGAAGACTCCGTCATCCGCGAACGCCTGTGGGTGGCCGCCGACAAGCAGGGCAAGTACGAGCTGTTCCCCGAGCAGCTGCCCGGCAAGCCCGGCGAAAAGGGTCCGATCAACTAAGTTCTCCTCCCGAAGAAACGGACCGGCCGCGCGTGATGCGCGGCCGGGCAAGATCAACAAGCCGGCCGCACCGAAAGGCGCGACTGGCAGCAAGGAGAAACGAGCCCGATGTTACGCTTCCTGCTCGTGCGCATAGCGTCCGCCATCCCCGTCCTGATCATCCTGAGCATCGTGACCTTCGCGATCATCCAGGCTCCGCCGGGCGACTATGCCGACTATATCCGATCGCAGCTGATCAACCAGAGCGGCGCGTCCTTCGAAGCCGCCGACGCACAGGCCCAGGCCTACCGCGTCGCCCATGGCCTCGACCAACCGATGGTCATTCAGTATTTCGCCTGGATCAAGGGCATCGTCACCCAGGGCGATTTCGGCTACAGCATGTTCTACAACAAGCCGGTCGCCGACGTCGTGGCCGAGCGCCTGCCGCGCACGCTGCTGCTCGCGCTCGTCTGTCACATCTTCGCATCGGTTCTCGGCATCGGCTTCGGCATCTGGGCGGCCACCCGCCAGTACAGCTGGATCGACAGCCTGCTCTCCGGCGTTTCCTTCCTCGGCATGACGGTGCCGCGCTTCCTGATGGCGCTGATCATCGTCTACCTCCTCGTTTTCCAGTTCAACGTCTCGGAGATCGGCAGCTTCTTCTCGCCGCAATATGGCGGAGCGCCGTGGTCCTGGGCGAAATTCGTCGACCTCGTCAGCCACGTCTGGCCTGTCGTCGCCATCGCCACCTTCGGCGGTCTCGCCTACAACATGCGCGTCATGCGCGGCAATCTGCTCGATACGTTGAACGCGCAATATGTCGAGACAGCCCGCGCCAAGGGCCTGTCGGGCAGCGCGGTCGTGATGCGCCATGCGGTGCCCAATGCGCTGCACCCGCTCGTCATGTACCAGGGCGTCGTGCTTCCCTACATGCTGACCGGCGAAATCGAGACGGCGATCATCTTCTCGCTGCCAACAGTCGGCCCTGCCATCGTCGGCTCCATGGCGATTGGCGACGTCTATGTCACCGCCACCTTCATGATGGTTCTTTCGGCAACGCTGATCGTCGGCAACATCATCGCCGACATGCTGCTTGCCATGCTGGACCCGCGTGTCCGCCAGTACGGAGGAGCCTGATATGCTCGCCTTCGATTCCGCTCCCCCGCCGCCGCACGAAGAGACCGTCAAGGGTCTGCATAACGGCAACGAAAGCTATCTGTCGCTGGTCTGGCGTCGCCTGCGCCGTTCCTGGACCGGCATGATGGGCCTCGTGCTCGTCGGCCTGCTGCTGATGATGGCCGTCTTCGCCGATTTCTTCGCGCCGATGGACCCCAAGGCCACCGATACCGGCTTCGCGCCGCCGCAGATGGTGAGCTTCCACGACAAGGACGGCAATCTGACCTATCCGCCGCGCGTCTATGCGCTAGGCGAATCCGAGGAGCTCGATCCCGTCACCTTCCAGCCGATCGTCGGCCCCGATTACGACAATCCGCGCGTGCTAGGCTTCTTCGTCAAGGGCTCGGAGTACAAGCTTCTCGGCCTGATCCCGACCGACCGTCACTTCTTCGGCTCCGTCGATGGCCAGCCGGTGCATTTTCTTGGTACCGACAAGTTCGGCCGTGACGTTCTCTCGCGCGCCATCATCGGCTCGCGCATCTCGCTCACCATCGCTCTGACGGTCGTATTCATCGTCACCGTCATCGGCACCACCGTCGGCATGGTCTCCGGCTATTTCGGTGGCTCGTTCGATGCCTGGGTACAGCGCTTCGTGGAAATCGTGCTCGCCTTTCCGCAGCTGCCGCTTTATCTGGCGCTAACCTCGCTGATCCCGGTGACGGCGCCGACCAATGTGTTCCTTGCCTTCGTCATCGTCGTCATGTCGGCGCTCGGCTGGGCGCAGATGTCGCGCGAGGTGCGCGGCAAGACGCTGGCGCTCGCCCGTATCGACTATGTGCGTGCGGCCATGGCCGTCGGCGCCACCGACCGGCGCATCATCTTCCAGCACATCTTCCCGAACGTGATGAGCCACGTCATCGTTGCCGTCACGCTGCATATCCCGAGCGTCGTGCTGCTCGAATCCTTCCTCGGCTTCCTCGGCTTTGCCGTGAAGCCGCCGCTGATCTCCTGGGGTCTGATGCTGCAGGACACCGCCAACTACTCGGTGATCGGCACCTATCCCTGGATCCTCGCCCCCGTCGGCTTCGTGCTCGTCACCGTCTTCGCGTTCAACGCGCTCGGCGACGGTCTGCGCGACGCGGTCGATCCCTATTGATTGAGGTGAAGAACATGGCTCTCGCACTCGTCAACTCGTTTGCCCCGCCCGTCCGCTTCGATCACGATGCGCACACGGAAAGCCCGGTCATCGACGCCCGCAACATCGGCGTCAACTTCAAGGTCGAGCATGGCACCGTGGAAGCGGTGAAGGATATCTCCTTCCAGCTCTACCGCGGGGAAACCATCGCCATCGTCGGCGAATCCGGTTCCGGCAAGTCCGTGACGGCCCGCACCGTCATGGGGCTCCTGTCGAAACGCGCCGTCGTCGCGCCGAAATCGACCGTCGACTATGACGGCGCCAATATCCTGAAATATCCCGAGCGCGAGCGCCGCAAGCTGCGCGGCGACCGGATCTCGATGATCTTCCAGGAGCCGATGAGCTCGCTGAACCCGATCTACACGATCGGCAGCCAGATCGTCGAAGCCATCCGCGTACACCGCAAGGTGAGCAAGAAGCAGGCGGAAGCGCGCGCGCTCGAACTTCTGAAGCAGGTGCAGATCCCCGATCCCGAAGCGCGCCTGAAGCAGTATCCGCACCAGCTGTCGGGCGGCCAGCGCCAGCGAGTGATGATCGCCATGGCGCTCTCCAACGAGCCGGATGTGCTCATTGCCGACGAGCCGACCACCGCGCTCGACGTGACGGTGCAGGCGCAGATCCTCAACCTCATCCGCAACCTGCAGAAGGAAATGCGGATGGCGGTGATCCTGATCACCCACGACCTCACCGTCGTCAGGCAGTTCTCCGACTACGTCTACGTGATGCAACACGGCGAAATGCGCGAGCACAACACGACGGAGAAGCTCTTCGCCAATCCGCAGCACAGCTACACCAAGCATCTGCTGAGTTCCGAGCCGCGCGGCCAGGCGAACCCGCTGCCGGAGGGCTCCGAGGTCATCCTCGACGCCAAGGGCGTGCGCGTGTCCTTCATGATGCGCCACGGCAGCTTCTTCAAGCCGGAGCTGAAGGAACTCGTGGCCGTCGACAGCTTGGGGCTGACGCTGCGCAAGCACGAGACGCTCGGGCTCGTGGGCGAATCCGGCTCCGGCAAGACGACCTTCGGGCAGGCGCTGCTGCGGTTGAACGATGCCGACAATGGCGAGATCTATTTCGACCGCCAGCCGATCCACGGCAAGTCTCGCACCGAGATGCGGCCGCTGCGCTCACGCATGCAGATCGTCTTCCAGGATCCGTTCTCATCGCTCAATCCGCGCATGACGATCGGCCAGATCATCGAGGAAGGGCTTGTGGTCAACAAGCTCGGCGCCACCAAGGCCGAGCGGCTGGACCGTGTGCGCGAGGCGCTGATCGCGGCTGGCATGCCGGGCAATATCCTGTCGCGCTTTCCGCACGAATTCTCGGGCGGCCAGCGCCAGCGTATCGCCATTGCGCGCGCCATCGCGCTCGAGCCGGAATTCATCCTGCTCGACGAGCCGACATCGGCGCTCGACCTATCGGTCCAGGCGCAGATCATCGAGCTCTTGCGCAAGCTGCAGGACGAGCGCGGCCTCAGCTATCTCTTCATTTCGCACGATCTCAAGGTCGTGCGTGCCCTCTGCCACCGGGTGATTGTCATGCAGCATGGCAAGATCATGGAAGAGGGGCCCGTCAACGAAGTTCTCACCAATCCCAAGACCGCCTACACCGAACGGCTCGTGAAAGCCGCTTTCGAGGTAGCCTGATTGCCAATGCCGGAGGATATTATGGCAAGAAACCCCAAGATCACCTTCATCGGAGCTGGTTCCACCGTCTTCATGAAGAACATTATCGGCGACGTGCTGCAGCGACCCGCGCTGTCGGGCGCGACCATCGCCCTGATGGACATCAACCCGCAGCGCCTGGAAGAAAGCGCGATCGTCGTCAACAAGCTGATCTCGACGCTTGGCGTAAAGGCCAAGGCCGAGACCTATTCCGACCAGCGCAAGGCGCTCACAGGTGCCGACTTCGTGGTCGTCGCCTTCCAGATCGGCGGCTATGAGCCCTGCACGGTGACAGACTTCGACATTCCGAAGAAGTTCGGCCTGCGCCAGACCATCGCCGATACGCTCGGCGTCGGCGGTATCATGCGCGGCCTGCGCACCGTGCCGCATCTGTGGAAGATCTGCGAGGACATGCTCGTGGTCTGCCCTGAAGCGATCATGCTGCAATACGTCAACCCGATGGCGATCAACACCTGGGCGATCGCCGAGAAGTATCCCACCATCAAGCAGGTCGGCCTTTGCCACTCGGTGCAGGGCACCGCGATGGAACTCGCCCACGATCTCGATATCCCCTACGAGGATATCCGCTATCGCTCGGCCGGCATCAACCACATGGCCTTCTACCTGAAGTTCGAGCACCGTCAGCCCGACGGCTCCTACAAGGACCTCTATCCGGATCTCGTGCGCGCCTATCGTGAAGGTCGCGCGCCGAAGCCGGGCTGGAACCCGCGCTGCCCGAATAAGGTGCGCTACGAGATGCTGACCCGCCTCGGCTATTTTGTCACCGAGAGCTCCGAGCACTTCGCCGAGTACACGCCATACTTCATCAAGGAAGGCCGCGAGGACCTCATCGAGAAGTTCGGCATCCCGCTCGACGAATATCCGAAGCGCTGCATCGAGCAGATCGAGCGCTGGAAGGGACAGGCGGAAGCCTATCGCTCGGCCGACAAGATCGAGGTCAAGCAGTCGAAGGAATATGCGTCCTCGATCATCAACTCGGTCTGGACCGGCGAACCCTCGGTGATCTACGGCAACGTCCGCAACAATGGCTGCATCACCTCGCTGCCGTCCAATTGCGCCGCTGAAGTGCCATGCCTGGTCGATGCATCCGGCATCCAGCCGACCTTCGTGGGCGATCTGCCGCCGCAGCTGACCGCGCTGATGCGCACCAACATCAATGTGCAGGAACTGACGGTTCAGGCGCTGATGACTGAAAATCGCGAGCACATCTACCATGCTGCGATGATGGATCCGCATACGGCGGCCGAACTCGACCTCGACCAGATCTGGGCGATGACCGACGAACTGCTGGCCGCGCATGGCGACTGGTTGCCGGCATGGGCGCGCACCGCCCGCAAGGTTCAGGCCGCCTGACCAACTCTCTCCCGGTCACGGCCTCAAGAAGTCCCGCGGCTCAGCCGCGGGGCTTTTTTCGTATATGCGCTTGGCGTGAGCACCGCGCGAAATCGCACTCCAGCGGATAATTGCATTTTTCGCAATTCAATCTCAATTATTGTTTCAATTGTGGGTGAGGGCAAATCCCGGCATTACTGCGTCATCAGAACAACACGCCGCCCCGCTAGACGGCAACGGCCAGGATCGCAGGAGCAGACATGATAAACAACGAACTTTCCATTTCCCGGCGTGGTGTCCTGCTTTCAGGAGCAGCCTTCGCCACCGCGATCGCCCTTCCTGCGACCTCTGCTTCCTCCGCAGACCAAATTTCCACAAGCACTGACTTTAAAAAGGATATGACCATGAGCACTGTAACCACCAAGGACGGCGTTGAAATCTTCTACAAGGATTGGGGTTCCAAGGACGCCCAGCCGATCGTTTTCCATCACGGCTGGCCGCTGTCTTCCGACGACTGGGATGCGCAGATGCTGTTCTTCCTGTCGAAGGGCTATCGCGTCATCGCTCATGACCGCCGTGGCCACGGCCGCTCCGCTCAGGTCGCCGACGGCCATGACATGGACCATTACGCTGCCGACGCCTTTGCCGTTGTCGAAGCGCTGGACCTGAAGAACGCCGTTCACATCGGCCATTCCACTGGTGGCGGCGAAGTTGCCCGCTATGTCGCAAAGTTCGGCCAGCCCTCCGGCCGCGTTGCCAAGGCCGTGCTCGTCTCCGCCGTTCCGCCGCTGATGCTGAAGACGGAAAGCAACCCGGAAGGCCTGCCGATCGAAGTGTTCGACGGCTTCCGCGCAGCGCTTGCCGCCAACCGCGCGCAGTTCTTCCGCGATGTTCCTGCCGGCCCGTTCTACGGCTTTAACCGGGATGGCGCCAAGGTTCAGGAAGGGGTGATCCAGAATTGGTGGCGCCAGGGCATGATGGGCGGTGCAAAGGCCCATTACGACGGCATCAAGGCCTTCTCCGAAACCGACCAGACCGACGACCTGAAGGCGATCACCGTTCCGACGCTTGTCCTGCACGGCGAAGACGACCAGATCGTTCCGATCGCGGACTCCGCGCTGAAGTCGGCCAAGCTTTTGAAGAACGGCTCGCTGAAGACCTATCCAGGCTTCTCGCACGGCATGTTGACTGTCAACGCCGACGTCCTCAATGCCGATCTGCTGGCCTTCGTCCAGTCCTGATACAAAGGTCCAGGCCGCGGCGCATATTCGCCGCGGCCATTAGAACGAACACTTGCCGCAAGGCGGATTGATAAGATGATGCAGCTCACGCCCGAACTTGTCGCCCTGACCATCAGAGACGTCCGCGATGACGGCCCCGAACCAGGATGGACACCGATATCGGAAGCCGAGATCGATCATCTGGTCGAGGTGATCGAAAGCGAGGCTGGAGGCGAGCCCATCTGGATTTTCGCCTATGGGTCGTTGATCTGGAACCCGGAATTTGTGGCAGCAGGGCGCCAGCGCGCGACCGCTTATGGATGGCACCGGTCCTTTTCTCTCAAGATCGAACGCTGGCGCGCCACCACTGCGCAGCCCGGCCTGATGCTGGCGCTGGAGCGCGGCGGCCAGTGCGACGGCGTCGTGTTTCTCTTGTCGGACGAGCGCCAGCGCCAGGATCTGCGGGCGCTTATCGCCCGCGAGATCCGGTACAGCGAAGTGAAGGACATGGTCCGGTGGCTTTCGGTCAAGACGCCCATTGGCGTCGGTAGGGCCCTGACCTTCTGGGCGAGCGGCAAGCGAGCCGGGCTGACCAAACCGGTCCCGTTCGAAGAGGCTGCCCAACTTATCGCCGGCGCCTGCGGCGAGGGCGGCTCCTGCGCTCAATATCTGCGCAATACGATCGTGGACCTTCAGGCCGAAGGCATTCACGATCGCAATCTCTGGCGCTTGCAGGCGCTGGTTGCCGCCGAGATAAGCGCTCGCCAGGACGCTGCTTTGGTGTTGCAGGACGGTCTATCGGCCGTCGGCTGACGCACCCCGCGCGTCGCGCTCATTATTTCTTGGCCCGCAATAATATCGAAACAATTGATGCAATTGTCCGTCAGTCTTTCGGTTGGCACTATGCCTACATCAGACGAACGAAGCGCGCTGCGGGATCAAGTCAGCGGCGGAGACGTTCGCGCATTTCAGACGCCTTTCCGATCCTTGGATCGACAAACACAGAGATCAGCACGATGAAAATTCCTTCTCTTCCCATGCTCCTGAGCTTCAATGGCGGCTACATCGATACGCTTGGATTTCTGTCGCTCTCAGGTCTCTTCACCGCGCATGTCACCGGCAACTTCGTGACACTCGGGGCAACCGCCGCGCTCGGGCTCGGCGGGGCGCTGTCGAAGCTTCTGGCACTGCCGGTCTTCTGCATCGTCGTCTTCGTGTCGCGATTGATCTGCCTGAAGCTGCAGGGCGTGGGCCGTTCGCCTATCCGGCCGATGCTGGTTGCAAAACTGGTCCTGCTGACGGCGGTCGCGATCTACGCGCTCTATCACGGGCCGTTTCATGGCGAGGAAAATACCATGACGCTGATCGTTGCCCTGACATTGGTGTCGGCAATGGCCATTCAAAATGGTCTCCACAGGGCACATCTGCCGAAGGCGCCGCCGTCGACGCTGATGACGGGCACGACGACGCAGATAATGCTGGATCTGGCCGACCTTCTGGCCGATCCCAAGGCGGAAGAAGTCGCGGCCGCAAAGGCGCGGATCAAGAAGATGGCTGCCGCGGTCATCACCTTCGCGATCGGCTGTGGCGCCGGCGCCGCCGGTTTCATCTTCGCTCCCGCCGCGGCCTTCAGCCTGCCGGCCATCCTGGCCGCGATCGCCCTCTTCGCCAGCACGGCAGGCGCGGAAGCGTAATCGTCCCGACCGTTTTGAAGTGAAGGAGAAGCACCATGGAAATCGCAAGCGAAGCCGGTGGTCTGGCCAGCCTGATCGCACCGATCCTGAAGCCATTGGCATCTGGGCTCGAATTCTTCGGCGTCGGCGTCATCCTCCTCGGCGTGGCCATCGCGACGTTTGGCTACCTTCGCGACCTGACGTCGGCGGCAAGGAGCGAGGCTTATGACCGGTATCGCGCCAATCTCGGGCGGGGTATCCTGCTCGGCCTCGAAATCCTGATCGGCGCGGACATCATCGCCACGATCATCGCGCCCCTGACCTGGGAGAGCGTCGGCCTTCTCGGCCTGATCGTGCTCATCCGAACGTTTCTAAGCTTCTCCCTGGAAGCCGAGATCGATGGCCAGTGGCCCTGGTCGCGCAACGCGCGGCGCGGCGAAAGCCGATGACGACCGGCGCATAACAGACTGCCCACCCTGAAACGGGCGCGGCAAGCGCACCACGAGACCCCACAACCCCGAAAGATTAAACGGCGATCCCATGACCCCAGCTCTTGAATTCGGCCTCGATACCTTCGGCGACGTCACCACCGCCTCCGATGGCGAGCTTCTTGCCCAACCGCAAGTCATCCGCAATGTTGTCGAGGAGGCGGTTCTTGCCGACCGGAACGGTATCGATTTCTTCGGTATTGGCGAACACCACCGCAAGGATTTCGCGGTCTCCGCGCCCGAGGTCGTGCTTTCAGCCATTGCCACGCGCACCAACAAGATTCGGCTGGGCTCGGCCGTGACCGTGCTCAGTTCCGACGATCCGATCCGCGTGTTTCAGCGATTTTCGACGCTCGACGCGCTTTCCAACGGACGCGCCGAAGTCATTCTCGGGCGCGGCTCCTTCATCGAGTCCTTCCCGCTCTTCGGCTATGATCTGTCGAACTACGAGGCATTGTTCGAAGAGAAACTGGAACTGTTCTCCGAGCTCGTCAGCAAGGACGTTGTCGATTACGAGGGCGGCTGGCGTCCGCCGCTGAAGGACCAGCGCATCTACCCGCCGATCGCCGAGGGGCGCTTGAAGACCTGGATCGGCGTCGGCGGCAGCCCGGAATCGGTCCTTCGCGCCGTGCGGTATGACATGGGGTTGATGCTTGCCATCATCGGCGGCGATCCGCGCCGGTTCGCCCCTTATGTCGAGCTCTATCGGAAAGCCTCGGAACAGGCGGGCCGCTCGCCGCGCGAGATCGGCGTTCACTCGCCGGGATACATCGCCGAGAGCGACGAGAAGGCGCGCCGCGATCTCTATCCGCACTTCAAGAAAATCCGCGACCGCCTCGGCCGCGAGCGTGGCTGGCCGCCTGTGACCGAGCGCGATTTCGAAAACGAGATCGAACATGGCTCTCTTTACGCCGGCTCGCCGGAAACGGTGGCGAGAAAGATCGCCGGTCTCGTCAAGACGCTCGGCATTTCACGGTTACAGATGAAGTATTCGGCCGGTCCGATGGAGCATGAGAAGCTGATGAATAGCATCGAGCTTTATGGCACCAAGGTCATTCCGTTGGTTCGCTCCTTGCTCGCGGATGCATAATTGAAACGTGGCATTTCGCCCGAACTTCCGGTATATATGCGTAATCACTAAATAACATTGATTGTGTTCCTGGGGGAGGGCGCGATGGGGGAGTTTGCGACCAATTCGACAGTGTTTTCACAGGCCAAGTCCCGCCGCCCTGGCGCCCGCCTGGGGTTTCAGGCGCTTGTAATCCTGGCCGCTATCTCGGCCATGTGCGTAGCCCCGAGCTTGACCGGCGCCCAGCAGCCGACGGACGCGCAGCGCAATGCGGTGCGCTCCGCCTGCCGGTCGGATTTCATCGCCCAGTGTTCCGGGGTGACGCCCGGCGGCATGGAGGCGCTGACTTGCCTTCAGAAGCACGACGCCTCGCTTTCGAAGGCATGCCGCGATGCCATCTCCGCGCTGGAGGGGCCGAAGAAGACATCCAACGATGCGGCGCCAACCCAAGCGCCGAGCACGCCGCAAACAACTGCTGCAACGCCGCCGGCAGCACCGGCGCAAACCGGCCAGCCCTCGGGGACAGGCGCCGGCAATGCGGCAAAGAACAGCGTAGCGCCGGCGGTGCCGATGGCGTCGTTCACGCCGCGCGAAGAGTTGATCGTCGTTCGCCGCACATGCGGACCGGACTTTCGCGCTGTTTGCCATGCCGTGCCGCTTGGCGGCGGGCGTGGCGTCACCTGTTTGCGCGATAACTTCGAGCGGCTTTCGCCTGGATGTCAGCGCGTGCTGAGCCACGGCCTCTGAGGCTCGTTGATCAGGCGCTGACCTCGATCCGCGCCGGCTGGCGGCGATAGCGTGCGCCGGGATGCGGCGCCTGCAATCGCGGGCCGTGACCGGACAGCTTTTCGCGCAAGGTGCCCTGGCGATAATCCTTCTTGTAGACGCCGCGCTTCTGCAATTCGGGCACGAGCAGATCGACCGCGTCCTCGAAGCTCTCGGGCGTGATGGCATAGGCGAGGTTGAAACCGTCGACATCGGTATCCTCAACCCACTCCTGCAGCAGGTCGGCTACCGTCTGTGGTGAGCCGACGAAAACAGGACCGAAGCCGCCGACACCGACCCAGTCGGCCATCTCGCGCACCGACCAGACCTTATCAGGATCGATCGTTGTGAAGGTCTCGACGGCGGATTGCACCGCGTTGGTGTAGCGGTGGCGTAGCGGCTCGTCGGGTGAGAACTGGCCGAAGTCGATGCCGGTCCAACCAGAGATCAGCGCCTGCGCGCCCTCGAAGGAAGCGTAGCGGCGGTAATCGTCGAACTTTCTCTTCGCCTCCGCATCGGTCTCGCCAAGGATGACGGTCTGTAGGTTGAAGGCGAGGATCTCGCGCGGGTTGCGGCCAGCGCGTTCGGCTGCCTCGCGCACATTGGCAACATAGCGCTTCAGCACCGGCTTGGAGGGAGCGGCGACGAAGATGCACTCTGCATGCTCGCCCGCGAAATCCTTGCCACGGCTGGACGCGCCGGCCTGATAGAGCACCGGCGTGCGCTGCGGAGAGGGTTCGCTGAGGTGGATGCCCGGAACCGTGAAATGCTTGCCGGAATGACCGATCGGGTGGACCTTCTCCGGATGCGTGAAGATGCCGGCGGTGCGATCGCGAACGACGGCGTCATCTTCCCAGCTGCCCTCCCAGAGCTTGTAGCAGACCTCCAGATATTCTTCCGCCAGATCATAGCGGTCGTCGTGCTTAGTCTGCGCGGATTGTCCGATATTGAGCGCGCCGCTGTTGAGATAAGAGGTGACGATGTTCCATCCGACGCGGCCTTTGGTGAGATGGTCGAGCGTCGATATGCGGCGGGCGAAGGTGTAGGGATGCTCGAAGGAGAGCGATGCCGTCAGTCCGAAGCCGAGATTTTCCGTGACATAGGCCATGGTCGGAATCAGTTGCAGCGGGTCGTTAACCGGCACCTGCGCGGAATGGCGCAGTGCCGCGTCGACATTACCGTGAAGCACATCGTAGACGCCGAGCACGTCTGCGATAAACAGGCCATCGAACTTGCCGCGCTCCAGCGTTTTCGCCAGATGCACCCAGTAGTCCATGTCCTTGTAGGTCCAGGACTTATCGCGCGGATGTCGCCAGAGACCTGGTGACTGGTGCCCGACGCAGTTCATGTCGAAGGCGTTCAACCTGATTTCACGGCTCATGTCATTCTTCCTGCGTATTGTCTGGGCGCCCGCCGATCAGGCGCCGCCGGTCTTTCGGTTGATGAAGCTGAAGGCGAGCACGGCGAAGATGAGCGTGCCGGTGCCGACCTGCTGCCAGTAGAAATTGAGCCCGGTGAGCAGCAGCCCGTTGGCGACGATGCTGAGGAGGAGCACGCCAAGCACCGTGCCGGCGATATTAGGCCGGCCGAGCGGCGAGAGCGTCGTGCCGATGAAAGTCGCGCCGATCGCGTTCAAGAGAAACGCGTTGCCGGAGGAGGGGATGTAGACGATGACGGTGGCCGTCAGGATCAGGCCGGCGATGGCGGCGACGATTGCTGTCAGAATGAACGTCATGGCGACATGCCGGCCAAGGCCGATGCCGGAATAGCGCACCACGCTCGGCTGGATCCCGATCGCGAGAACCACGCGGCCGAAGCGCGTGCAGGCGAAGATGAATGCGGCGGCGGCGATGACGACGATCGCGATCAGCAGCGGCAGCGGAAAGCCTGAGATCGTGCCGTGGCCGATGAAGCGGAAGGCCTCGGGTACTCCCGATGGCGGCAGATAGACCGGGTTGCCGCCATTGGTCAGCAACTGCTGGACGCTGCGGCCGATGAACAGTGTGCCGAGCGTTGCGAGAAACGGCGAGACCCCGATGCCGGAGATCAGCAGGGCGTTGAAGGCGCCGACGACCGCGCCGGCGGCCAGGCCGCCAAGCAGGCCGATCGCAACCGGTTGCCCGGCGAGGACCAGCGAGACGAAGGCGAAGCTTGCGAAATCGACCGCCGTGCCGACCGAGAGATCGATACCGCCGGCCGATACAGCAAAGGTCATGGCCACGGAAATGATCGCAAGCAGCGTGAAGTTGTTGACGAGAAGGCTCTGCAGATTGCCTTCCGTCAGGAAGGTCGGCGTTGCCAGGGAAAAGGCGGCAAAGACCGCGACGAGCGCCAGGATGAGGCCGTAGCGCGCGAGACCGGAGAGCACACGGTGATGCCAGGGCGCGACGGGAGAATGGGAGGCCGAAAGCGACATGGTCAGATCTCCCGCTTGCGAAGCAACGTCGTCGCCGAGACGACGATCAGGATGAGAATTCCCTGGACACCGCTGACCAGCGTGCTCGACAGGTTGAGGAGCTGGAAGCCGTTGACGAGGAAGCCGACCAGGAGCGCCGAGAGCAGCGTGCCTGTTATCGTCGGCACGAGCCTGCGGGAGAACACCGCGCCGAGCAGCGCCGTGACGACGACCGGAAGCAGCATCTCGCTTGAGCCCGTCGTGCTGCCGCTCAGATAGGACACGGACAGAATGCCGGCGATGCCGCCGCACAGGCCACTCGCCAGGAAGGCTCCTGCCAGCAGCCGCTTCAGCGGCAGGCCGGCGGCACGCGCCGCATCGGGGAATTCGCCGATCGCGTAGAGCCTGAGGCCGAGCGGCGTATATTGCACGATCGCGGTCACCACGGCGGTGAAGCCGAGCAGCACATAGGCGAGCACAGGAATGCCGAGGGCATCGGAGGCCGATAGTGCGGTCAGGAAATCGGTGGACGCAGGAACGACCGTATTCTGGGTGAGCACCAATTCGAGACCCGCCACGACGTTCATCACGGCAAGCGTCGCAAGCAGCGGCACGATGCCGGCGAAGACGACGGCAGCGACATTGACCGCGCCGATCGCCAGTCCCGTCAGCAGGCTTGCGGCAACCGCCACCGGATCGCTGTAGCCAAGTTGCGTAACGGTCGCGTAGACGGCGGCGCTGAGGCCCATATTCGCGGCGAGCGAGAGGTCGATACCGCCGGTGACGACATTGGCGCCGCCGGCGACGAGCACGATGGTCAAGCCGATCGCCAGCACGCCCGAGATGGCGGACTGGCCGAGGACGTTGCCTATATTGCCGATGCTCAGGAAGTAGGGCGCGGTGAGCGAGAAAACTGTGAGGATGATCGCGAAGGCGATCAGCGAACCGAAGCGCAGTGATGCCGCCGCCAGATTGCGTGCCGAGCGGTCTTTGCTCTGCTCCGCATTGAAGTCGGCGAGGTCGCCGATGTGGATATCAGCCGACATGGCGCAATCTTTCCGAAGCGCCGGTCGATTCCGCCAGCACTTCATCCGTTGTGGTTTCCGAGGAGATGAATTCGCGCGTCACGCGGCCACGAAACAAGACCAGAATCCGGTCGGTGATCCCGATCAGCTCCGGCAGGTCCGAGGAGAGAATGATGATGCCGGCGCCGCGTTCGGCAAGCTCGCCGATCAGCGTGTAGATTTCGACCTTCGAGCCGATGTCCACACCGACGGTCGGCTCGTCGAGAAGATAGATTTCCGAGTGGCGGCTCAGCCACTTGGCGATCGCCACCTTCTGCTGGTTGCCGCCCGACAGCGTGCGCACTAGCGCATCGCGGCTAGCGGTCTTGATCTGCAGGCGCTTGATGAGGTCGTCGCTGTCGCGCCTCTCGCGTTTGCCGTTTAGCACGCCCAGGCTGGTGTAGCGATCAAGGCTCGCGAGCGTGATGTTTTCCGCGACGCTGAGATCGAGCGCGACGCCGTGGCCGCGGCGATCTTCCGGCACCAGTGCGATCTGCCTGACGACGGCAGCCTCCGGCGTGCGCGCCCGATCCACCGCGCCCGCGACCTCGATGTGGCCGGACTGCGCGCGTTCCAGCCCGAACAGGGTTCGTACGAGGTCCTTGGCACCCGAGCCGAGCAGGCCAGTGATCCCGAGCACCTCGCCGCGTCGGACGGTGAAACTGACGTCTGAAAAGCGGTTCGCGGCGGTCAGCCCCTCGACCTTGAGGAGCTCTTCGCCGAATTCGACCCGTCGCTTGGGAAACATATCAGCGATATCACGCTCGACCATCAGTCGCGCAATATCGTTGGCCGATGTCTCGGCTATCGGCGTCGAGGCGACGTCGATGCCGTTGCGGAGCACGGTGACGTGGTCGCAGAGATCTTCGATCTCGTTCAGATAATGCGAGATGTAGATAATGGTGACGCCCTCGTCGCGCAGGCGGCGGATCAGGCGGAAGAGGATATCGGCCTCGCGCCGGACAAGCGCTGCGGTCGGCTCGTCGAAGACGAGCACCTTGGGATGGTCGAGCAATGCGCGGGTTATCTGGACGATCTGCTTCTCGGCAGTCGAGAGCTCTCCGATCAGGGCGTGCGTGGGAAGCTTGATGCCGAAATAATCGGCCAGCGTCTCGTTCGCTTGCCGCTGCATCTTGCGGCGATCGAGGAACGGTGTTCCCGGAAGACGCGGCTCACGACCCAGAAAAAGCGCTTCGCCGACGGTGAAGGTCGGTACAAGCAGGCGGTCCTGGTGGATGAAATGGATGCCGTGGGTTTCGGCGAGATGAGGCGTCAGGTGATCGATCCGCTGTCCCTCGATCTCGATCGTACCCTCGTCCTGCCGGTGCAGGCCAGCTAGGATCTTGATCAGCGTCGATTTCCCCGCGCCGTTCTGCCCTACAAGGCCATGGATCGTGCCGCGCTTGATCGCAAGCGATGCACCGGCCAGCGCTTGCGCGCCGCCGAAGCGTTTGACGATGCGATCGAAGCGGATGATGTCGTCAGGCCGCTTGGCGGGCTGCGGAGGAAGTATTGCCGTCATGTCGGGAACCCCAGTGGAGACGAGGGTGACGCGGCGGCTGCCGCATCACCCGTCCGCAATCAGCCGATACCGAGCTTCTTGGTGACGTCGTTGACGTTCGCCTTGTTGGCAAGCAGCGCCGGCACGTAGGTTTCGCGCGGAAGCGTCTGGCCGGCGAGCAGTCTGGCGACATTGCGGATCGCCGTGCGGCCGATCTCGGCGGGCTGCTGCGCGGCGTTGGCGCCGGCCGGCGAATTCGGGTCGGCGACGAGCTGCAAAACCTCGGGGCTTCCATCCACGCCATAGGTGCGGATCTCGGTGCGGCCGGCGGCGGAAAGCGCCTGGGTGGCGCCGAGCTGGGGAATATCCCAGGCCGACCAGATGGCCTTGATCGATCCCTTTTCCGGGTACTTGTTGAGGATCGCGGTGATCTGCGTAAAGGCGTCCTGAACCGTGTTCGGGATCACGTCGCGCAGTTCCGGCTGGATGATCTTCACCTTCGGGAAGTACTTCACGACATTGACCAGCTGGTCGTAGCGGATCGCGCAGGGCGTGACGCCGTAGAAGCCGTTGAAGACCACGATGTTGCCTTCGGCGCCGATGTCGGAGACCAGCTGCAGCGCCAGATCCTTGCCGATACCCCAGTTATCCGACGTCGTGTTGTTGATCGAGTTGGTCGAGCCGACGTCGACGGTGAGAACCGGGATGCCCGCGTCGCGCGCCTTCTTGAGCCAAGGGTCGATGACGCTGAGCGTGCCGAGAATCTGGACGATCGCATCGGGCTTCTGCGCCACCAGCGTCTGCAGCTGCGCGACCAGCTTTCCGTCGTTGCGGCCGGCATCCACCGCGATCGGCTCGCCGCCAAGGCGCTTCACTTCCTCGATCTGAGCGTTATAGGCCTGCAGGTCGAAATAGTGGTCGGTGCCGGTGGCGCTGATGGCGATGCGCTTGCCCTTCAGGGAAAGCCCATCGTCGTCGGCCGCCGCAGCGGGGCCGGCAAGGAGGCTGGTGCCGGCGAAGGTGGCGCCGGCAACGGCAGCGAATTTCAGGATTTCGCGGCGGCCGAGGCCGGACAAGGTTGGTTCAGTCATCTCACGTCCCTCAATGATTAATATCCATAGAATATGTAGATTATTTGGAATTGAGAGAAACGCTTTTCCAAATGGCGGCTCCGGTGGGAAATGAACCGGAGGAGGCGGCGCGCCACGATAGGCGATTTTTCAGCCGCCCAAGGCCGTGATGATCGGCCGTAGTCTCACGCTTCGGTGCCGGCGCCATCGCCTATTGCTGCGCTTTGCCGAGACCATAGGTCAGGGCAAGCGCGCCCGCGAGCACAGCCCCTTTGACGAAGTCCTGCGTATAGTAGGGTGCGTTCAGCATGGTCAGCCCATTGAGCAACACGCCGATGAACACTGCACCGACGATGGTGCCCAGCACATTCGGCCGGCGCAGCCCCATGACGGTGAAGCCGATGAGCGACGCGGCGACGGCGTCCATCAGGAGAGACCCACCCGACGACACATCGCCACGCCCGACACGCGCGGCAATGATGATGCCGCCGAGGGATGCCAGTGTGCCTGAGATGACATAGGCGAGCGTCTTCAGGCGCGTCGTCGATGCGCCAGCAAGTCGTGTCGCCACTTCGTTTCCGCCGGTGGCAAAGAGCAATCGACCGACGCGCGTACGCTCCGTCAATACGTGGAGAAAGATGGCGGCGAGCACCATTAGGATGACGGAGACGGGAACCGTACCGGCGATGCTGTACCTGCCGATCAGAAGGAAACGCGGATCGAAGATGCCCGACGCCGTCGAGCCATCCGGCAGAATGAGGCCGGCGGAGATCGAGCGGCCGGCGGTCGGGATCAGCTGTAGGCCCGACAGCAAGAACATCATCGACAGCGTCGCCAGCAAATCCGGCACTTTCAACCGGACGATGGCAAAGGCGTTGATCAGGCCGACCAACGCGCCGAAGGCAAGCACCAGGGGAACGGTCACGAGGGCGTCAAGCCCGAGCACGATCATAGCGTAGCTTGCCGCCATGACGCTCGAGGCGGCGATCGCGCCGATCGAGAGGTCGAAGCCACCGACGGCGAGCGTCACCGTGACGCCGGCGCCGAGGATCGCGACAACGGATACGGCCTGCAGGATGCTCATGAGATTGTTGATGTTGATGAAGGCCGGCTGTGCGGCCGTGAAGCCGACAATCAGCGCCAGCAGCAACAGAAAGACCGCGCCCGAGCGAATGATCGCAGCCACGTGGTCTATGAGGGCGCGACCGCGCCGACCCGTGCGCGGCGGGTTCAATGTTTCATTCTGAATGGAGCTCATGCTCAAATTCCCTCGGCAGCGATTTATCGTTTTGTATGGGGCTGATGCTGTGGTGATCG
The DNA here is from genome assembly GCF_000377565.1 of Rhizobium sp. 2MFCol3.1. Lineage (GTDB taxonomy): Bacteria > Pseudomonadota > Alphaproteobacteria > Rhizobiales > Rhizobiaceae > Rhizobium. The sequence goes on from NZ_KB898353.1 coordinate 545,251, forward strand.
ATGACAAGGACCCGGTCGGCGACCGCGAAGGCTTCCTCCAGGTCCGAGGTGGCGATCAGCGTTGCCCGGTCGGTGCGGCTGCGGATCGCCTCGATGATGTCCTGGCGCGCGCCGACATCGACGCCTTGGAACGGTTCGTCCAAAAGCAACAGCCGGCTCGGTTCTGCTTCCCATCGCGCCAGGATGGTCTTTTGCTGGTTGCCGCCCGATAGCGTCCAGATTGACGCATCGGGTCCGGCGGCCTTGATCCGCAGCCTGTCGATCGCCTTTTCCGCTTCGCGCCCTTCGCGCGCGCCCCATAGAAATCCGTGTGGGTACCATCGGCGCAGATGCGGCAGGCTGATTGTCGCGGCCACACTGTTGCCCGGCCAAGAGGGTGGCTGCAACGACGAGCGATGCCGGTCCTCCGCGGCCATGACGACGCCCGCGACAAGGGCCGCCGCCGGTCCGCTTGGGCGGTATGGTCGTCCATCCAGGCGCATGGTCCCTGACGTGAGCGGGATCGTGCCGAAGATCGCTGACAGCAGCCGGCTCTTGCCGGCGCCGAGCACGCCGGTAACGGCGACGACCTCGCCCTCGCGAAGGGCCAGATCAAATGACCCGCTGTCGGGGAGAAGCCGCACATCGTTCATCTCGAACACCACCGCGCTGCAATGATCGCGCGGCTTCGGTCGTGTCGCCTCGATCTTGCGGCCGATCATGGCCGCGATCGCGGCACTGAAGTCGATCGGCTGCTCAAGGGCGCTGACAACACGGCCGTCGCGCATCACCAATGCCCGATCGGCTATCGCCCGCAGGTCGGCCGTGCGGTGGGAAATATAGAGGACAGCCAGGCCCTGCCAGCGCAGACGCAGCAGCACCTCGAATAGACGCTGGCTCTCTTCGATCGACAGGCTGGCCGTTGGCTCGTCAAGGATCAGCAGATCGGCCTTGTTGTCGAGTGCGCGTGCGATCGCGAGCAATTGCCGATCGGCGGCGTTGAGATCGGCGAAGTCGCGGTCGAGCGGCAGGGAAAAGCCTGCTGCATCGAGCATCGCCCTTGCCTGCGAGCGGATGGCGCGCTTGGAGAGGAAGAACGGCGTGCTGCCGTCCGCGAAGCGATTGAGCAACAGAACATCGGCAACGGTCAAGCCTGCGGCGCCGACGAGGTCGGTGGACTGATGGACGGTGACGATACCGCGCTCGACAGCTTCCGCCGGTGTCTTCGGTGCGAAGGGCTGGCCGTTGACCGCCACTCTGCCACCGTCGGCGGCAAGCACACCGGAGAGGATTTTGACCAGCGTCGACTTGCCCGCGCCGTTGGCGCCCATGAGCGCAACGATCTCGCCACGTGCGATCGAAAGCGAGGCTCCCGACAAGGCGCGTGTCGATCCGAAGCTTCGTGTGAGGTTGTCTATGGACAGCAGGGACATGAGGGGCCAGGATTGGTTCAATGCGTGCGGATGGGGCGGTGTCGGCTCGGCGTAGACGGATAAGCGCCGTTGTCTCTTGTGCTCGTCGCCCGGAAATAAGGGCGCGGCTCGGTCGTGAACGACGGTGTCCATGCGCGATAAGGTGACCCGGAACCGCCGAGTGCGACAGGCAAGGCGTTTCCCGTGCCGCATCCGAAATGCACAAAGTTTTCCCCGCCGAAGCAAAGATCGCATGTTTTTATCTACTAAAAAGGTAGAAAATATACGCTAATCAAATGACGGGTAATTGATCCCCGGCCAGTTCACTTTCTCGAGGAGCGCATCATGAAGATCTTCACCCGCCTGGCGCTTTCCGCCGCCGCTATCGTCTTTGCCGTGTCGAGCCCGGCGCATGCTGAGGGGCTGCCCGGCGCGCCGGCGCCTTTCGACAAGGGCGGCGTCAAGCTTGCCCTCATCAGCTACATCTCCGCCGGAGATTTCTTCCAGGCTTATCAGGCCGGTGCCGAGGCGCAGGCGAAAGCGCTCGGCATCGATCTGCGCGTCTTCCCCGGCCGCCAGAATGCCGCCGAACAGCGCGAGCAGATCCTCCAGGCCGTAAACCTTGGCGTTCAGGGGATCGTCGTGGATCATGGTCTGCCGGAATCGCTTGGCGATGTCGTGCAGCAGGCGCTCGACAAGGGCGTCAAGGTCGTTGCCTTCGACGTCAATCTCAACAATCCGAAGATCCCGCAGATCGAACAGAGCGATCACGAACTTGCCCGGCAGGCGCTGGAGCAGGCCGTCAAGGACAACGGCGCGAGCTTCAATGCGGGCTATGTCTACGTGGCCGGCTTTGCGCCACTCGATCGCCGCAACGAGGTCTGGGAGAAATTCAAATCCGACAACAAGGGCGTGGTCGAAAAGGCGCGCTTCGGCAATGTGAGCGACACGACCGCGACATCGACGGCGGACCAGGCGAAGGCGGCGCTGACGGCCAATCCTGACATCAGCGTCGTCTTCGCCCCCTATGACGAGTTTGCTCGCGGCGTGAAGCTGGCGGCGAATGACCTGGGTATCTCGTCCAAGCTCAAGATCTATTCCGCAGACGTGTCCACGGCTGACATCCAGGAGATTACGGAAGAGGGAAGTCCGTGGGTTGCGACTGTGGCAACCAATCCGGCCGTTGTCGGCGCCGTGTCCGTTCGTGCGGCCGCCTTGCAGATCGCCGGGCAGGAGGTTCCCCACAGCGTGATCGTTAAGCCGACACTGCTCACGCAGGAGGCGCTGCGATCGGCCAAGGTCAAAACGATCGAGGATCTGGCGCAAAAGGTGCCGGCCTTCAATTCCAGCGATGTCGTAACCGCACCCTGGATCCCCGCGAAACTGTTCTGACAGCCAACGCCCGCGGTCCAGCGACAGCGCGAGGCGTCGCCGGACCGCCCTTCTTTAGAAAATGGGAGTTTCCGATGAGCCAATCCAATGTTGTCCATGTCGCTGGTCGAGGCACTACCCGCGACGAACTGTTCCGCCGTGCGCATGAGATTTCCGCCGATCTCGCGCTTCGGGCGGCAACGCTCGACCGCGAGGGGCGCCCGCCGCTGAACGAGATCGTCAAGCTCAAGAATGCCGGCCTGCTGAACGCGCTGCATGCGCCGGCGCTCGGTGGCGGCGGTCTCGATTGGGTCGATGGTTTGAAGCTGGTGCGCATCCTGGCGCGCGGCGAAAGCTCGATCGGCCAGTTGCTGGGCTATCACTTCGTCAACAGCCAGTACATCGACTGGGCACTTGATGACCGCGCGCGTGCTCACGCGCTTTCCGCCGAGACTGTCGCCAACAATCTCTACTGGGGTGCGGCGGTCAATCCGCGCGATCCCGGCCTGATGCTTACACGGCGCGGCAACGGCTACGTGCTGAACGGCAAGAAGTCGTTTTCGACGGCGGCGCGCATCTCCGATTACATCAACGCCAACGCCACGCTCGCAGGCCGGATCGCCAGCTTCGCCGTCCCGACCAACCGGCCGGGCTACGTCGCCAATGACGATTGGGACAATATCGGCCAGCGCCTTTCCGACAGCGGCAGCGTCGAGTTTCACGATTTCCCCGTCTACAATGAGGATTTCATCGGTGCGCCGGTTGATGAAGGTGCCGAGCCGTCCGTGCTCGCGAGCTTCAACACGCCGCTGATCCAGCTGGTCTTCGTCAACTTCTATATCGGTACGTCCGAGGGGGCGTTGCATCAGGCGCTGGATTATGTGCGCAAGACGACGCGTCCGTGGATCACATCCGGTGTCGCGCGCGCCGAGGAGGATCCCTATATCCTGGAACGCGTCGGCGAATTCACGGCATCGCTGCGCGCATCCGCGGCCCTGGCCGATACGGCGGCGCTTACAGTTCAAAACGCGCTCGCCCGCGGCAGCAGCGTCACCGCGCGCGAGCGGGGCGAGGCTGCCACCGAGGCTTACGCCGCCAAGGTGCATGCGACCAATGTTTCGCTCGACATCACGTCACGGATATTCGAGCTGACTGGCGCGCGCTCCACGGCCGAATCCTACCGCTTCGATCGGTTCTGGCGGAACGTTCGCACGCACACGCTGCACGATCCGGTGTTCTACAAAGCCCGTGAGGTTGGTGAATTCGTGCTCAGCGACAAGATCCCGGCCGTCAGCCTCTATAGCTAGGTTGCGGTCGTTCGCGCATGAAAAAGCCCCGTGCCGTCCAGCGCGGGGCTTCTGTTTTGGTATCAGAGAGCACCGCTTTTCGGCGGTGCGACGCCATTCAGGTGATAGTTGCCGACCACATGGTATTTCCAGCGAACGGGGTCGTGCAGCGTGTGCGTGCGGGCGTTGCGCCAGTGTCTATCGAGGTTGAGATCGGTGCTGGCCGAAGACGTGCCCGCAAGCTCGAACAGAACGTTCGAGGCGTCTATGGCCACGTCCGAACACAGCACCTTGGCGGCCGCAACCGCAAGCGTTGCGGCGACAACATTCTCCTCGGTCGTCTCAATCTGCGCGATATCGACCTTGAGTCCGGCGCTTTCGATGAGGGCGGTTGCGGCCTGCAGCTGGACCGCCAGTGAACCAACCTTGGAAATGGTCAGCGGGTCATCCGAGGCGCGGTCGACGCCGCTATCGGTCCACGGACGCGCGCGCGTTTTGACGAAATCCACCATCTCGGCAAAGCTCGCGCGGGCGATGCCGAGATCGATCCCGGCATGGATGATCTGCCCGACCGAACCGATGGTGGTCGGCCGCTCGAACCCTTTGTGATGCAGCACGACGGCGTCGGCATGAACATAGACGTTGTTGAGAACCGTGGTGCCGCTACCCGTCGTGCGCTGGCCGAAACCGTCCCAGTCGTCGATGATCTCGACGCCTTCGGTTCCCTTCTGGACAAATGACATGGTGAGGTTGTCATCCTCGTTGAGCGCGAAGACGGTGATCCAGTCGGCGAATATAACGCCGGTCGAGTAGAATTTGCGGCCATTGATCCGGTAGCCGATGCCGTCGCGGGTGATGCGCGTGTTGTAATGGCCGACCGTCTTGGTGCCGCGCTCCGACAGAGCATTGCCGAACCGGTCTCCGGCCAGCGCGCGGCCGAAAAAGAAGCGCTTCTGCTCCTCGGTTCCATCGGTACGCAGTGCTTCCAGAATATAGAAATGGTTCTGCGGGATTTGGCCGATCGAACCATCTGCTTCCGACAGGATTGCCGTGACCTCGGCGAGAACGGCGTTGGACACGTCGATCCCCCCATATTCGGGAGGCACGGTAATCGCGAGCAGGCCGGATTGCGACAAGGCTTCCAGCTCTTCATAGGGCAGCAGCCGTTGCTGGTCGCGTCTCGATGCTCCCTCCGCGAAGCGGCGCGCCAAGTGGAGCGCTGTCGCTATCGCTTCCTCCTCGCTCGCCAGACGGGCCGTCAGCTGCCGAATTCGATCCGTTGAATGTGGTATCTTGTCCATTTCGCTCTCCCAGGCTGAGGGCACTATCGATCCGGGATTCATCGGCGAAAGAAAAGAATATTAAATCCATAAACTATTATCGGAATGAAAAGTCATTTCGGCGGTGGCGATTGTGTGGTCGGTCTTCGCTAAAAATGGGCGTCGGACGCCCCGCGAAAAAACGCCTTGCCTTCAACGCGACAATTTCTATTATTTTAGTAGAGAAATATGCCTTCACACCGATCCGAGTAAATTGGCCGGCTCGCCCGGCTCGACGTAGGAAAGGAACGACGCATGACGCAGATCCCGTCCGGCTTTCGAAACAGACCGCAGGCTCTCAACGCCAATTCCCTTTTCAAGATCGCAATTGTCGGCCGTGGTTTCACCGGCTTCATGACCGCGATCGCGCTTTTGAAGACGCTCGACAGGCCATTTCATCTGGTCATGTATGATCCACAGCGGACGGTCGATGTCGGTAAGGGATTGGCCCCGACGTCGGCGACGCTGCTCAACAGCCGCGTTCGCGATCTCTCGATCGTGCCGGATGCGCGCGATGATTTCAGGCACTGGCTCGAAGCCGGCATGCGCTTCGCCGACACGGCGGACCGGGCACCGGCGACGCTGGAACAGTTGTTCGTACCAGGAGAGCTGTTCAGCGATTATGTCCATCAACGCTTCTCCGAAGCGCTGCGCGATAGGACAGATGTCGTCGTGCAGATTTGTCCGGAGGCTGTCACGTCGCTCGATCATGACGAGCGGACCGGCTTTACGGTCACGTTTGGCTACCGGCAAAGCGCGCAGTTCGACGCCGTATTTCTCGCCACCGGTTATGGACAGCGTGAGAGTGCCAGCGAGAGCGAGGCGGCAGCCGCAGCAGGTGATGCCGTTGTCATTGGCGGCGGTGTCCGCGCTGTCGATCGGGCGCTGCGGCTGCTTGCCGACGGTCAGGCCAAGCACGTCACCTTGATCTCCGCGTCAGGGTTCCTGCCGCAACCTCATACGCGCGCGCCAGTCGGAGTGGTCGTCTCCGAGGAGCCGCTGCCTAACACGCTTCGTGGCGCCTTTCGCTATCTGCGGCGGGCAGCACAGGCAGCGAACGCCCAAGGGGGCGACTGGCAGGGTATCATGAATGGCTTCAGGCTTCGCGCTCACGAACTGTGGCAGGGCTTGAGCCCGGAAGAGCGCGCTCGGTTCAAGCGTCATGTACGCGCCATTTACGACAGTCACCGCAACCGCCTGCCACCCGAGCATTACGAGCGTCTGCACCTTGGTATCGCCAGAGGTGAGATCACGCTGCGAAAGGGCAAGGTCGAGCGTATCGCGACGAACGGCGTCCTGATCCAGGGCCGTGCGGGTCTTGAGGTTCTTTGCGCCGACAGGACGGTGGATTGCCGTTCGCGGCCGACGGACATGGATTCTCCGCTGTTTCGCTCGGTGCTGCGCGCGGGCCTGGCGCGGCGCGACGAGGCGGATCTGGGCATTCTCGTCGACCGGTGCGGGCGCACGACGGCGGCTCCCGAGGCGTTCGCGGGTTTGTTCGCGATGGGACCGCTCGGCCTTGGAAGCCTGCCGGATGTCGACCAAGTCCCTGAAATCGTTACGCAGGGATATGCCGCTGCCGCTGCTCTCGAGCAGTGGATCGATCAGATCCAACAGTCACAAGACGCCGCTCCACAGGGTCGGTAACGGCAAGGCTGCTTGACGAAAATCAAGCAGCCTTGGATTTTGTGATTGCATTTAAATACGATCGTTCGTAAATGAATGCTTCAGCCGGGGCATTTGATGGGACGTACGAGAAAAATCAGCGAAGACGACATTCTCGATGCGGCCGAGCGCGTGGTCGTGCGCCTCGGTGCGGCTGGATTGTCCATCGATGCTGTCGCTCAGGAGGCCGGTGTCAGCAAGGCGCGGGTTGTCTACGACCACAAGTCGAAGAGCGGGCTGTTGGAAGCTCTCGTCAATCGAAAGTTCCAGGTGGACGTCGCGCATGTGGAGGAGTGCGTGCGGGCGTCGGCGGATACACCGCATCCGGAACTCTTCGGACGCATAGCGTCCGCAGAGACCACGATCGATGATACCGATCGCGCGGTTGCAATGGCTGTCAGTGCTTCGATGGCCAGCGGTGACAAACTGCAAGAGACGATGCGGGAGTGGGTCGATCTCGATCTCAGGAAGATGGCGGAAGGAGCCAGGCCAAAAGCCGCTCTGATGGCCTACCTCGCGCTGACGGGGTTTTTCTGTACTGAACTCTTTACGTTCCACACCTGGGCGGAGGCCGAACGCCGCGACATCCTCGACGGGATTCGCTCGCTCTACTTCTCCTACGCGGACAAGACATGACGCCCTCCCAAGGCGTGCACAATCAAGAAGGAATACGGAATGCGACGTAGTTGCCGAATGGCGCGCCTGCGGGCGAGCCTGATCGCCACCACTTTTTTCCTGTCCGCGTCCGGACTGGCCTTTTCGCAGGAAGGCGGCGCAATGCCGCCGCCGGCCGTGGCCGTCATCGAGCTGAAGGGCAAGGACGTACCTGTCGTCAATGAACTCCCTGGCCGTATCGCAGCCACGCGCATTTCGGAAGTCCGCGCTCGCGTCTCCGGCATTCTGCAGGAGCGGGTTTTCGAGCAGGGTGCGACGGTCAAGAAGGACGATGTCCTCTACCGCATCGACCCGCGTCTCTTCAAAGTTCGCGTCGCAAGCGCCGAGGCGGCCCTTCAGCGCGCGAAGTCCATTCAGGACAATGCGAGGCTGCAGCTTGAGCGTCAGAAGAGCCTGCGCGATCGCAACATCGCCTCCGGCATCGACTACGACACCGCAGCCGTGAACCTCGCGCAAGCGACCGCGGATGTCGCGTCGGCGGAAGCGGGGTTGGACGAGGCGAAGATTAATCTTGAATATACCGAGGTCCGCGCGCCGATTTCCGGTGTCATCGGCGCTGCGCTGGTCACCGAAGGTGCGCTGGTGACGGCGGATGGAACATCGAACCTCGCGCTGATCCAGCAGGTCGACCCCGTCTATGCCGACTTCACCCAGTCTGCGCAGGAACTGCTCAATCTGAAGCGGGCGGTCGCGGCCGGAACGCTTGCCAGCACGGCTCCGGGCGAGGCCCGTGTCGAACTTGTGTTCGACGATGGCTCTCTCTACGCCGAACCCGGCAAGCTGCTTTTCGCTAACGCCAATGTCGATTCCAACACCGGGCAGGTTACGCTTCGCGCCGAGTTCCCGAACGCTTCGGGCGATCTTCTGCCTGGAATGTACGTGCGCGTGCGCATTGAGCAGGCCGTTCGCCACGACGCCTTTACCATTCCGCAGAGGGCCGTCATTCGCGACGATACCGGGCAGGCGCAGGTCTATGTCCTGGGTGCGGAGAACACGGCCGAGCTTCGCAAGGTTACGCTCGGGCAAGCGAGCGGCTCCGAATGGCTGGTCGAAGGCGGATTGAAGCAGGGCGAGACTGTCATCGTCGATGGCGTCCAGAAGGTCCAGCCGGGCGCCAAGGTTGCGCCGGAGGCCTGGAAGCCGGCCGAGGCGGCGAATGACGCCACTCAGCAGCCCGCGAAGACATCGGAGTAATCGATCATGGCGCAATTGTTCATTCGCAGGCCGATCCTGGCCTGGGTCTTCGCGTTGTTCATTTCCATCGCGGGCATCATTGCCATCCCCTTCCTGCCGATCGCACAGTATCCGAAGGTCGCTCCGCCGCAGCTGACGATCTCCACGAGCTATCCGGGCGCCTCGCCGCAGGAAATCTATCAAGGCGTTACACGCCAGATCGAAGACGAGCTCAACGGCGTTGCCGGCCTGATGTACTTCGAATCGACGTCGGACAATTCCGGCTCGGTCAGCATCAACGCCACGTTCCGCGCTGGGACGGACATCAGCCAGGCTTCGGTCGACGTCCAGAACGCGATCCGTCGCGTCGAAGCCCGCCTTCCGGCCACCGTTCGCACGCAAGGTGTAACGGTCGAAGAGGCAAGCTCGGGCTTCCTCATGATCGTCTCGATGACCTCGACCGACGGCAGTCGCGACGAGGTCGAGCTTGGTGATTACATCAACCGAAGCGTGATCGGCGAAATCCGACGCATCGATGGTGTCGGACGTGCCCAGCTTTTCGCAGCCCAGCGCGCTCTGCGCGTGTGGATCGATCCGGACAAGATGGTCGGTCTCAACATCAACACCGACGATATCAATGCGGCAATCACCGCGCAGAACGCGCAGGTGGCGGCCGGCCAGATTGGCGCGAGCCCGAACCCCATCACCCAAGACCTGACTGCCACCGTTCTCGTGCAGGGGCAGCTCAGTACGCCCGAACAGTTCGGCGAGATCATCCTGCGGGCCAATCCCGATGGCTCGGCGGTCCGCTTGAAGGACGTCGCACGCATCGAGCAGGGTGCTGAATCCTACAACTTCACCAGCCGTCTCAACGGGCAACCGTCGGCTGCCATCGGCGTTCAGCTGTCTTCGACGGGCAACGCCGTCGCGGTTTCCGCCGCTATCAAGGCCAAGATGGAGACGCTGAGCCGGTTCTTCCCCAAGGGGGTCGAGTACAGCGTTCCCTATGACACCAGCCCGTTTGTCTCGGCGTCGATCGAGAAGGTCATCCACACGCTGCTCGAAGCGATCGTGCTGGTCTTCATCGTCATGTTCGTCTTCCTGCAGAACTTCCGCTACACCGTCATCCCGACGCTGGTCGTGCCGGTGGCGCTGCTCGGCACCTGTGCCGTCATGTATGCGACTGGGTTCTCGATTAACGTTCTGACCATGTTCGCGATGGTGCTCGCGATCGGCATTCTCGTGGACGACGCGATCGTCGTGGTCGAGAACGTCGAGCGCATCATGGCCGAGGAAGGCCTGTCGCCGAAGGCGGCGACGAAAAAGGCCATGAGCCAGATCACCGGGGCGATCCTCGGCATCACGCTTGTTCTGTCCTGCGTGTTCATTCCGATGGCCTTCTTCCCGGGCTCGACGGGCATCATCTATCGGCAGTTCTCGCTGACGATGGTCGTGTCGATCCTGTTCTCGGCCTTCCTTGCTCTATCGCTGACGCCGGCTCTTTGCGCCACCTTCCTGAAGCCCATCAAGGGCGGTCATCATCAGAAGGGCGGCCCGGGCGGCTGGTTCAATCGCAAGTTCGAGGCGCTGACCAACCGTTACACCAGGTCGGTCACCGGAGTGGCGCGCCGTGCCGGCCGAATGATGGTTGTCTATCTCGCGCTCGTCGTCGGTCTGGGCTACCTGTTCGTAAGCCTGCCGACGTCGTTCGTGCCGGATGAAGATCAGGGCTTCCTGATCGTTGACATCCAGGGCCCGCCGGAAGCGAGCGCGAACCGCACGATCGAGTCGATCAGGAAGATCGAGACGATCTTCAAGGCGGAGCCGGCGGTCGCCAATATCGTGGCCATCCAAGGCTTCAGTTTCTCGGGCAATGGCGCCAATGCCGGTCTTGCCTTCGTGACGCTGAAGGACTGGTCGGAGCGCGGTGAAGGCAACTCGGTGCAGGATATCGCCAACCGGGCCAACATGCAGCTTTTCGCGCTGAAGGATGCGACGTCCTTCGCCCTCTCGCCACCGCCGATCGAAGGCTTTGGAACGACAGGTGGTTTCTCCTTCCGTCTCCAGGACCGTGCCGGCCTGGGGCAGGCGGCACTTGCGAACGCGACAGCCGAGCTGATGGCGAAAGCCGCTCAAAGCAAGGTCGTCACCGGCGTGCGCATGGAAGGCCTTCCCGACGCCGCCCAGGTGCTGTTCGTTATCGACCGCGAGAAGGCCAACACCTTCGGCGTCACTTTCGCGGATATCAACAACGCGATCACGGCCAATCTGGGCTCGTCCTACATCAACGATTATCCGAACCGGGGCAGGATGCAGCGCGTCATCGTCCAGGCGCAGGACCGCAGCCGACTGCAGATCGAGGATGTGCTGAAGATCAACGTGCGCAATGCCACGGGCGGCATGGTTCCATTGTCGTCCTTCGCGATCGGGCAGTGGCAGAAGGGCCCGCCGCAGATCGTTGGCTATAACGGCTATCCGACCGTGCGCATCTCCGGCGCGCCGGCGCCGGGAGAGTCCACAGGTGCTGCGATCACTGAGATGGAGCGCATCGCGTCAGAGTTGCCCGAAGGCTTCGGCTTCGAATGGTCGGGCCAGTCGCTGGAGGAAATCACGTCGGGCAGCCAGGCGCCGTTCCTGTTCGGCCTCAGCATCCTGTTCGTCTTCCTGTTGCTGGCGGGTCTCTACGAAAGCTGGTCCATCCCGCTGTCGGTCATCCTCGTGGTGCCGCTGGGCGTGATCGGATCCGTCCTCGCGGTGATATTGCGCGACATGCCGAACGACCTCTACTTCAAGGTCGGCCTGATCGCCATCATCGGCCTTTCGGCAAAGAACGCCATCCTGATCGTGGAGTTCGCCAAGGACTACTACGCCGAAGGCAAATCGCTGCTAGAATCGGCGGTGGACGCGGCGAAATTGCGCTTCCGACCGATCGTCATGACGTCGCTTGCTTTCACGCTCGGCGTCGTCCCGCTGGCGATTGCGACCGGACCCAGCGCTGCAAGCCAGAACGCCATCGGTACGGGCGTGCTCGGTGGCATGATCTCGGCGACGATCCTCGCGATCTTCTTCGTGCCCGCGTTCTTCGTCTTCGTGCTCAAGGTCATGCGGACAAAGCGGCCGGTCGAGGATGATGGTGCTGCTGAAGCGCCGGAAAACACGACGACCACCCATTCCTGACGGGATAGATGGCCGGCGATCCCGCCACGCTTGAAAGCGCGTGGCGCCTGATGAACGAAGTGCGCCCGTAGCTACAGGCGCATTTCGGCGTTTATGGATTAATGCTTGCCGTGCGGTTCGTCAGTTTCGTCGATGATCGAAGGGAGGAAGGACTGAACCTCGGCTCTTTCCTTCTCAGGCAGGGGCGCGATCTTTGTCTGCCAGAATCGTTCGGCTTCCGGCGTGTCCTTGTCCCACGCCCGAGTGGAGGCCTTGTTGTCGTCAAAGGCCGCCAACCGGCGTCCGCCAAGCTGGCGGTACTCATCGGCTGTCTGCTTGGCGCGATTGTGCATGATCGTCTCCTATCCTGAACCCCGACGGCAAAGCGCTCCAAAGCAGGAGCGCCTTGCCACAGGAGAATCCCGGGCAGGGTGTATCCCGAGATATAGGCTTAACGGCCTCTCGGGCGTGTTGTTCCGCGATTGGCCGCGTTCAGAGCTGAGAGCGGCTCGCCGAGGTGGCGGAGATGGCGCTCAAGGTCTGCGTATCGCGGCCGTAAATATCGTCGTAATAGTGAATGATCCCGTCGGCCGTCGGCCATGCGGTGAAATAGGAAACGTAAACGGGGATCTCTTCGGGAACCGTCACGTCCTTCTTCTCGCCAGCGGAGATTTCCTGATCCACCGACTCCAGCGACGTCTTGAGCACGGCCGCGGCCATCGCGCGCGGGTTTTCAAGACGAACGCAGCCGTGGCTGAACATGCGGTCCTGCGAGGCGAACTTTCCGCGCGCCGGCGTGTCGTGCATGTAGATGGCATGCGGATTGGGAAACAGGATCTTCAGCTGACCAAGCGCGTTATCAGGACCCGGCGGCTGGACGACCGCAATGTTTTCAAGCGGCTGTGTCCAATCGACCTTGGCTGACGGCATCGGCTTGCCGTTGACCGAGACCTTGTAGCCTTCTCGGTCGAGATATGAGGGATCGCGCTTCAGGTGCGGCAGCATCTCGTTCTTGATGATCGACTGAGGAACACCCCAATCCGGATTGAACTCGACCGTCTTGATCGAGGCGTCGAAGAAATTCGTCTGGTGATCCTGTTGGCCGATCACGGCCTTCATCGACAGCGTGAGGTTGCCGTTCTCCGTGTAGTAAGCCATGTAGGCCGGCTGGTTGATGAACACGTAGCGGTCGGGGAATTCTTGTGGCATCCATCGCATCTCTTCCATCGCGACGATCACCTTGTTGATATTGACCGAGGCGTCGCCGCCCTGGCCCGACGTCTTCAGCCAATGCAATTCGGCGGCAAGCTGGGCGAATTTCGGGCTGCTGGGCATGAAGCGATCGACCGCCGAGTTCAGACCGGTGGCTGCGGCCAGCTGAGCCATCGTCGCTTTCAGATCGACCGGCTTGCGCTTGAAGTCGTAATAGTTCGACAGCTTGTTCGGATCGATGCGGCCGCGGAAATTATCCTGCAGGAACATCAGCATCTTGCTGGACAAAGACATCTCGAACGCGGCCAGCGTCTTTGAGTTCTGCTGACCATCCACCTGAACGGCGTAGTCGGAGGCGGTCAACCCCCAGTCGTCTGCTTGCTTCAGGAGAGCGAGTGCCTGGCGCGCCTTGGCGTTCGGTCCTTTGGCGTCCACCCAGATCAGCTTGGACTTCGGCTGGCCGTAGTACGCTTCAAGTGCCGAAGCGATATCGCTGTTTGCGGAAAGCGACAGGCCGCCCATCTCGCGCATCACCTTGGCCGGGCTGCCGGCGCCGCCATCAAAAAGCGTCGAAAGCATCGAGTCGTCACCCTGTCGGGCGATATGAACGGGACGGCGCTCCGGCACCTTGTATCCGCTCGCCGCTGAAACCTGTACGGGGGGAGCGTTAGGCTGCGGTTCCGCTTGGGCGCCGACGCCGCTTGCCAATAGAGCAAGCGCGCTCGCCAGAGCGAAATTCAGGCGCAAAGCCGATGTATTAGCCATTCGATACCCTCACGACGCGATGTAGGAAGCCCAGCCGACCGAACGCCGCCTTCTGGCATCGCTGATCTTGCATAATAGCGCGGACTAGAACGGCAACATTCGGGCGGAAGCTAGGCAAAAAATCATAGCTGGAACGCGTGAAACAAATGCTCACGCGATTGTGTCGCCGTTCGGCAACTATGGCTTTCGGCCGATGATGAAAAAGCAGGCGGTTGCTCAAGATTGGACCGCCATGCACGGCGGCCCCGCAGAATAGAAAACGGAGCCTTCGACAACGCCGAGGCGTCACACCTGCACGGATATGATGGTGTCAACGGAGACCGTTCCCTCGACAATACCCCTTTGAAGATCAGCACGGCCGTGTTCGATCTCGATCACCGTATAGAGCTTGTCATCACGAAACGCGCTTGCATTGACCGTCGTGACATCATCGGCTGGTGCTGCGTCGACTTCCATGAAGTCCAGCTCGCCTGCCGCGGCGACAATGCGCGCGTCGCCCGATGTCCGCGCGGCGACGATGAGAGTGCCATGGTTGGGTGCATTATCCCAACGCGGGTCGTCAACCGCTGCGATCGGCTCCAGCCGATAGAGATTGAGCTTTTCACCGGCTCCGAGATCATGAGAGCCCGTCTGGGCCGCATCGTCGATCTGGGCCTGACTCTCCACGGATTTTCCGAATGTATTGGATGTGGTGGCATTGTTGGCGGCGTTTTCGCCGTTCCTGACGACGTTTGACATGGTCTGCTCCTCCTTTTCGTTCATGAAGAACGAACGGGGGCGGACGTCGTTCCGCTTGAATAACCTTAGCGTCATCTGCCGGCTGGCGCCGCGCTCGACGCCAAGTTTCTCAGATTGCCCTTTCTCCCCGTAGTTCCCACACGTCCACCCTGCCGGCACGGCCCTTGAGCTGCACGGGTCCGAGCGGGCGAAAGTCGAAATGATCGGCGGTCGCATCTCTGAGCCCTCCGCTGACGAGAATGGACGTATCGAACTCCTTGTTCAGCCCTTCCAGCCGCGACGCGACGTTGATCGTGTCGCCCATGGCGGTGTACTGCTGGCGGGACACCGCGCCGAAGCTTCCGACAACGGCGGGTCCAGTGTGCAATCCAAAGCGCGTGAACAGAACGGGGCGACCATCCTGGCGATTGGCGTCGTTCAGCGTATCGACGGCGGCTTTCATCGCCAGCGCGCAACGGCAGCCCTGCTCCGCGTGCCTCGCGTTCTCCACCGGCGCATTCCACATGACGAAGATGGAATCGCCCAGATACTGGACGACGGTTCCGCCATGCCGTTCGGCGATGTCGTTCAGCAGTTCGAAATAGTCCGATAACGTTTCGACCAGTTCCTCGGGCGTGTGCTGCTCGGAGATGGTCGTGAAGTCGCGGATATCGGTGAACAGTGCGGTGACGTCCTGCCGTTTCGCCTTGGCGACGGCTTGCCCTTGAGGATTGACGATCCGCCGGACGACCTCGCGCGGCACATAAAGCGCGAATTGGCCGATGGCATGGCGGCTTGCCGCAAGGGCAGTCGCCAGTGTGTTGATCTCGGTGATCCATGAATGTGAAAGGCCTTTTTCGTGGATATCGAGATCGCCGATCCTGCGCGCCTCCTGCGCCAGTTGGTTAAGAGAGCGGCTGACCATGCGCGACAGAAGTACCGCTGCCACCACGCCGGCGATCACGAAGCCGCCGGCAACGAGGAGGTTGTGCAGCAACAGCCGGTTCGCCTGCGCCACCAGATCAGCCAGCGGCACGACGATCGCCGCCTCGCTTCCCGCAAAGAGGCCGGAAACGCTGATCGGCGCGACTTGCACGAGGTAGCGTTCGCCATCGAGGTCGAGCCTGGCAAGACCGCCGGCGGCGAAGGTGGCGTCCCGCCTGAGCGTGATGACTGTCGCAAGGCTCGTATCGAAGTTGCGATCCGTCGCCTCGATGCCACCCGTGCTGCGCGACCACAGATCCATCAGCCTGCTCATGACCTCGGGGTCGGAATGCGCAACCAGATCATCCGCCCCATCAATGATATAGGCGCGGGCACGGGGTGAAATCTCGCTTGCGTCCAAGAGGTGGCTGATCGTTCTCAGGTGGATGTTGATACCGACCACGACCTCGCCGTTGTTTCGCATCGGTGCGGCGATCGTCAACGTCGGCGCCTTCAGCGTTCCCGCGACATACGGCCCGACCGAGACCGGCTTGGCATCCTGGACGACGGCCTGGTACCAGGGGCGGTCTCGCGGATCGAAGGATAGGTCGTCGACGGCGCGCTCCTCGATCACATCAGCCTGGGCGTCGAGAAAGCGCAGCGTCGAGATGACATCGGGCTGGTCTCTGCGCGCGATCATACGGATGGCGAAGACCGCGTCCTTCGGCGCCGACAACGTCTGGCGCACATCCTCGCGCATGAGGCTGATCACCTGCAGATAGGAACCGTCAGGATATCCGGCGTAGACGCTTGTTGCATTGGGAACGTTGTGCAAGATCTCGAGAAAGAGCTTCTCCTTGGCGTCGAAGTCCTCGGAAGGTGCCGTGGCGAGCTGCGGCATGGTCGAGGCGAGCGCGATAGCGTCGCTGCCTCCCTGCAAGGTCGTGCGATATCCTTCTATCAAACGCAGGCCCATCTGGCGCATCTGTTGCGCACCTGATGTCACCGCCGCGCTGGTGCCCTGACTGAATGCCATCCAGATGATCGGCAACGACGTGAAGAGAAGCGACGCGACCACAAGCACGCCAAGATGCAGCCTGAGCGGCCGAGACCAGCCGACAGCATTTTTGGAAATGTCACTGCCTGCCATCGCGCGTCCCTCTGCCACGCTGCCATACTGATGTCATACGACGTCGCGGCAGGTGCTGACTAGAGTGGTCGCTGCGCATCACCCTCGGCGCATGGCAAGGCCACCGAAAAGATCACCGCGAGATCATTGCGGCTTCAGGTCATAGGCCTGGTGGGAGGCTCTGAGATCGGCAAGGGTCTTGCCGACGCAATTGCCGCCGCCTTCGCCGCCGACGACTGCCTTGGCCTGGCCGTCGAGCGAGATGGTGCCGGCGATGCGATCGGAGGCGACGTAGGTTGCGAGACCTGCGTCGGTGACCCTGGAGAGGTAGAAGATGTGGGTCGTATCTTTCTGCTGGCAGTGAATGACGATTGGGAAGCTCTTCAACGGATCATCGGCGGCATAAGCCGTGGCTGTGCCGGCGAGATAGGGCAGGGCGATCGTGGCGATGGTTATCGCCAGGGCCGGCCCGCGCCGTTTGGGCGAATGTCGAAGCGCAACATTTGTCATCGAGACCTCCTGTTTCCTGCGCGTTACATCGTTTGCGATTTGTCGTTGCGCGTTCACCAAGCCTAGAGCGCGAGGGCGGCGAGCGCGTCTCTGTCCATCAGTTGCACGCGCCGCTGCAGCTTGCCCTTGAGGCGGATGATGTGTCTCTCGCGCAGCTTGGTGAAGGAGCGGGCCACGGTTTCGATGGTCAGGCCGAGATAATCGGCGACGTCGCTGCGGCACATCATCAGGTCGAATTCGTTTTCGCCGGGGTGGCGTTCGGCCATCTCCTCGATGAAGACGGCCACGCGCTTCAAGGCGCTCTGCTCGATCATCGCCAGCTGCCGCGACTGGGCCTTTGCCAGATTGGCGAGCGCGATGTTGAGCAGGCTTCCCGTGGGGGTGCTGTTTGCCGTCGTCGCGAAAGGGCGGATCCTCGCCTCGCAGACTGCCTCGGCAAAATCGGCGCGGCAGTCGCCCTGTTCGAGGCCGAACCAATCGCCCTTGGCGCAGAAAGACAAGATATGCCGGTGCCCGTCCGACATCAGCCGATAGATCCTGATCGCGCCGGCTTCCACCTGGTAGAAGGCAAGCACTTTCTGGCCCTCGCTATAGACGATCTGGTCCTGTTTCAGCCTGATCGTCTGGTCGGCAGGCTCGAAGGCGCGTGGGCGCGTGGGGACTTGGATAGGCTCCTGTCGCAGATCGTGAACATGCAACATCGTATCTCCCTCCATTCCCCACAGAATAGGCAAATCGGGCGGCGCGGCACATTCGAAATTCCCCTTACGTAGTGCTACGGAAGTTCTCCTCGCGCGCGCGGTGTATAACGCCTGAAGGTCAAAACCCCAGCCCCACAAAACGACCGGGTCTTTCCGCAGGAGGGATCGATGGCATCGAGCGACGGCGAGAACCGCGACGCCGAACAGAACCGTGCCGAGATCATCGAGCAGCTCGAGCGGATCTTGAGAAGTCGCGAGTTCCAGGCGCCGGATCGTGGCCGCCGTTTCTTGCGCTATATCGTCGAAGAGGCGGTCGATGGTCGAAGCGAGGGGCTGACCGCGTATAATATTGCGCAGGCGGTGTTCGGTCGCGGCGCGGATTTCGATGCGCAGAGCGATCCTGTCGTCAGGATCGAGGCCGGCCGCATCCGGCGTGCGCTGGAGCGCTATTACCTCGTCTGCGGGAGCGGCGACCCCGTGCATATCACCATTCCGAAGGGGCATTACGCGCCACGTTTCGAGCGGCGAGCCGCGACGGAGGGGCCGGTGAGCAGGCCCGCTGCGGGCTCAGGCTTGGCGAGCGGCTCGGCACAGCCGGGGCGGAGTGCGCGCAAGCTCGGCTATCGCGATCTTCTGGTGCCGGTCGGCGTTCCCGCCATCTTCGCGGCGCTCGCCATGCTGGCGCTTATTCGTCCGCCTGAGGAGTATCTTGCGCCGGCTCCGGACCGACCGGCGGCGGCGCAGGACCAGGTGGGCGGTGTGCGTGTTATCGTCGAGCCGCTGGCTGTCCTTGGCGCTCCGTCGGGCGGCGCGGAGATTGCCAGGGGGCTTAACGACCAGATCATCTCGCAGCTGACGAAGCTCGATGGCGTCGTGGTCATGACGCCCGCCAGTTCTTCTCCCGCGGACGAGGCGGGGAGCGCGGTGTTTGCCTTGCAGGGCAACGTCACCTTCGCGGACGATGCGCTGCATGTACAGCTGCGGTTGATCCGTAGCGCCGACGGGCGGGTGATATGGGCCAAGCGGTTCGATCACGACACGACCGGCCAGAACGTCTTCGATCTGCAGGACGCAATCGGGACGCGGGTCGTCAAGGACATCGCGGCGATCAGTGAAATCAAGGATGCGTCGCACCTGCGTTAGCAATGTTCGGCTGGCCGCCCGCGCTCTGTCGGTTCACTTTGGGCCGTTTGCGTTCGGGCGTTCGGCGCTGAGGCCGGCCATCTCGTTGCCGACGCCCACCGCGCGCAGCCCGGTCAGCATGCGCTCCAGATCTTCCGGGCGCTGCAGACGCCGGGACACTTCCTCGCGGACGTTCTTCATCATCTCGGGCGCGTGGGCGTTCAGCCAGTCTCTCAGTTGCGCGGCTTCTTTGGTCTTGCCTTCCGCTCCAAGGATGGAGAGCAGAACCAGGCGGTGCATCGGGTTGTATTCCAGGTCAGACATGCGCGACCAAAGCTCGGCGGCCTGCAGGTCACCACGCATGAAGGCGCAGAGCGCCATGCCGACTTCGTAATATCCCTTGGGGCCGGCATCCTTGTTGACGGCGCGGGAGACGAGCTCGCAGCCGGATTGCCATTTGCCGGACATGGCGAGCCGCAGCCCGTATTCGCCGGCGACCTCGGTGTCGTTGGCATTGGCGGCATAGGCGGCGGCGCCGAGTTTCAGCGCCTTGTCGATATCGTTGGTGAAGAAGCTCACCAGCATCGCCGCTTGCAGCGCGCGGGTATTGTTCGGAGCGATCGCTGTCGCACGCTCGGCTGCCTTGGTCGCCAGCGTCATGGTCTCGGGCGATGGCTGCGCGCCGAGCTTGTAGCGGAACCGGATTTCATCGAGATAGACAAGCGACAGCAGCGCCCAGGATGTGGCGTTATCAGGGAAGCGCTCGGTTGCGCGGAGAAGACAATCGCGGGCGGCGGTATGGCTTTTTGCATCCATTCCCCGGCGATAGCTGTAATAAGCGAGCGTACAGTCGTAGGCGCCGCCCATTTCGCTCAAGGACGGTTCGGCGATCTTGTCGGTATCGGTGACGAAGATCGCGCCATAGGGCTGGGCGACGGACACCGCGATATCCTGCCCGATATCGGCCTGGATCTGCAGGATGCTCTTGGCGCCAAGATCGGCGTCGTAATTGTTCGCCCAGATGACAGCCGCATCCGAGCGGCGGATCAGACGGGAGATGGAGCGCAGCCTGTTGCCATCGCGCTGAACGCTGCCCTGCAAGGCAAAGCCGTGCAGGTTTCCGTCCTTGGCCCTCGATGGGTCGGCGACGACGATGATGTCGTCGAAGGTTGCAAGCTGGCCGATGATCTCATCCCTCAATCCGTGGGCGATATCGGCGGTCGCGCCTTCTTCTCCATCCGATTGGAAGTTTTCGACGACGATCATCGGGCTGGAGGTTTCGGCGACCGGGGATTGATGCGTTCCGATCCGGCCGGTCAGCAAGCCCGCCGGCCAAAGGAAGTAACCGGCTGTCGCGGCGATCAGGAGTGTCGCGCTAACCGCCAATGCTGCGAATGATCTGGTATCTCTCGCCTTGCGATCTGCCGGTGCGCGTGTCGTCGTGGGCTCGGAACGAGGCGCCGGATCGGCGGATGGAGGCGATGGCTCGGCATAATCGAAATGCGGGACGTAGCCACCCTTGGGAATGGTGATCACGATCGGATCGGACTGCCCGGCGACGAGATAATAGCGCTCGAGGCCGCGGCGAATGCGGCCGGCTTCTATCCTGACGACGGGGTCGTTCTGTGCGTCGAAGGAACTCTGCCTGCCGAAGATTTCATTGGCGATGGTGAAGGCCTTGAGGAACTGGGCGCGTCCCTCCAGGGTCTCGGTGACCACGAAGCGCAGGAACTTCCGGCCACGCTCGGGCGAGTGAAACTCGTCGCTGGCGAGAACACGCTCGAGTTGCTGGAGGATGTCTTCCGGTTTCGGCGCTTGTTCGCCTGATAATTCGACTTTTGCGCTACTCATGATGCCCCTCCGACACGATCACGCAATTCTATTCAGTCGTTACTAATGGAGCATATCCCATAACCATGTGTGGTTTCAATGGCTTTGTCGAGCGCAGCTTAAAGTAGCCTGGCCGGTACCGCTGGTAGAGCCGGGCCGCGAGGTGGGGCGGGTTGCGGCATGCCGCCTGACGTCAAGACCATGCGCAGCAGTTCCGCCAAGTTGCGCGCCTCCATTTTCGCCATGACGTTGGCGCGATGCACCTCGACGGTGCGGGCGCTGATGCCGAGGTTGAAGGCGATCATCTTGTTCTGCAGACCGTCCAGAACAGCGGCCAGAACCTGGTGTTCCCGGTCTGTCAGCTGCCGCATCCGGTTGGCGACCGTTTCGATATCAACCGGCGTCGGCGGGGAAGGCGCCCGGCGCGATGTGGCCTGGTTTATCGCGGCAATCAGCGCCTGGTCCTCGAACGGCTTCTTGATGAAATCGGCCGCACCCGCCTTCATCGCCTGTACCGCCGTCTCCACGTCTCCATCGCCGCCGACAAGGATCGTGGGGATGTTCGCGTTCAGCGCATTCAGCCGCTCCAGCAGCTGCAGCCCGTCCGTGCAGGACATGCGTGTGACCTTGACGAGGCAAGCCCTGCCGGAGACGGGCAACTGATCCAGAAACGCAGAAGCGCTCTCATAGGCGCGAACCGCGAAGCCCGAGGATATCAGCAGGAACGTCAGGGATCGCCGTGGTATCTCCTGGTCGTCGACAAGGTGCACGGTCAGGTCATTCGCCATCGAGTAAACTCTCCCTCAAATGCAACGAAAGCGTTAGAGCGCGGTTGCCCAATCCACCCTCTACCTAACTGTATATTACCACTGCACCGCGCTCTTCAGGCGTAGCATCGCGTAACATCTGTGGTAGCCGACACGTTGAAAACATTGATGTCCGATGTCTCAAGCGCCTGGATGCGTTGATCCGGCTCAATGCTTCTTCCCATCGAACGGCCTATTGTCGCGGGACTTTCCCCAATTCGCGCCCCCAATTCTCGATGGAGCCCCTACGATGAGAAAGCTGGTTCTTGCGACAGGAATTGCGATCGCCGCCGTGATGGCGGCACCTGTCGGTGCGCAGCAGGATCGCAAAGAATATCGGCGCATGAACTGGGCCGAAAACCTGCCGGATGCGGTGAAGGCTTATCACGGCAAGCGGTTCTCGGTCGTCAGCTACAACACGGCGATCGAAACCGGCGCGCTGCATCAGCCGGGCAAGCCGGATGAGGTGAAAGCCATTCGGGCGGCTGCGCGGTCCAACAAGTGGCTGGTCGAACAACTGAAGGCGAAGAAGCTGACGCCCGACGATATCGAGTGGGTCACGCGGGCGCGCAACGGCAATCTGGTCTTCTACGTGGAATGACCGTGGCTACCGCGATGGCCTGCTGACCAGCAATACCGCTCCGCGCATTGCTTGCGATCAATGACACGGCCGAACCCGTCCCGTTAGGCTCATCCTATCCGTGGGTAGCAGGGCGATCGCTATCCCAGGCAGCTTGGAGGAGAGCGCGATGCGCGGTTTTGGGGTTCATTCGGAAGTCGGGAAGCTCAGAACGGTGATGGTCTGCCGACCGTCGCTCGCCCATCAGCGGCTGACGCCGGGCAATTGCCACGATCTACTCTTCGATGACGTGCTCTGGGTTCACGAGGCGCAGAAGGATCATTACGACTTCGTGCTGAAGATGCAGGAGCGCGGCGTCGAGGTTCTCGAGTTGCACGACATGCTGGCGCAGACGCTCGTCGACAAGCCGGCGCGCGACTTCGTGCTCGATCGCCGCATCACGCCCAATGTGCTCGGCTCGCAGATCGCTGAGGCGGTGCGGCCCTGGCTCGACGAGATGCCGGCGACACAGCTCGCGGCCTTCATGATCGGCGGCATCGCGATCTCCGACCTGCCCGACGTCAAGGCGAAGACGCTGATGCTGAGCGCGCTGTCGGAGACAGAGTTCGTCATTCCGCCCATCCCGAACACGCTGTTCCAGCGCGATCCTTCCTGCTGGATCTATAATGGCGTGACCTGCAATCCGATGTTCTGGCCGGCGCGGCAGCCCGAGACGCTGATCCAGCGCGCGGTCTACAAGTTTCATCCGACGTTCCGCGACGGCGATTTCAAGATCTGGTGGGGCGACAGCGACGAGGATTTCGCCAATGCCTCGATCGAGGGCGGCGATGTGATGCCGATCGGCAATGGTACGGTGCTGATCGGCATGGGCGAGCGCACTACCTATCAGGCGGTCGGCCAGGTCGCGCGCGCGCTGTTCAAGAACAAAGCCGTCACCAGGGTTATCGGCTGCCTGATGCCGAAGAGCCGGGCGGCGATGCACCTCGACACGGTCTTCAGCTTCTGCGACCGCGATGTGGTGACGCTCTTTGCCGAGGTCGTCGATCAGATCCGCTGCTACAGCATGGTGCAGACGGATGACGACGGCAATTTCGACATTCATCCGGAGACCGAGCCGATGCTCGATATCGTCGCCAAGGCGCTCGGTGTCGGCAAGCTCAGGGTCGTGGAAACAGGCGGCAACGCCTACCAGGCCGAGCGCGAGCAATGGGACGACGGCAACAACGTCGTCGCCCTCGAGCCCGGCGTCGTGGTCGGCTACGACCGCAACACCTACACCAACACGCTTCTTCGCAAGGCGGGCATCGAGGTCATCACCGTTCGCGGTTCCGAACTGGGCCGCGGTCGTGGCGGCGGGCACTGCATGACATGCCCGATCTGGCGCGACCCCGCCTATTGACAGCAGACATCCTGAAACAGCCCTACGGAGCAAGACCATGAGCTTCAATCTGCGCAACCGTTCGCTTCTGACCGTGCAGGATTATACGCCGCGTGAATTCCGCTATCTCCTCGATCTCGCGCGCGATCTGAAGCGGGCCAAATATGCCCGCACCGAGCAGCAGCACCTGAAGGGTAAGGAGATCTGCCTGATCTTCGAAAAGACCTCGACGCGCACGCGATGCGCCTTCGAGGTCGCCTGCTCGGATCAGGGGGCGAATGTCACCTATCTCGATCCGTCCGGCTCGCAGATCGGCCACAAGGAATCCTTCAAGGACACGGCGCGCGTGCTCGGCCGCATGTATGATGCGATCGAATATCGCGGTTCGGCGCAGCATGGGGTGGAGACGCTGGCGCGCTATGCCGGCGTGCCCGTCTATAACGGCCTGACGGACGAGTATCATCCGACGCAGATGATCGCCGACGTGATGACCATGCGCGAACATGCCGACAAGCCGATCGCCGATATCAAATACGCCTATATCGGCGACACGCGCTCGAACATGGGCCATTCGCTGCTGATCGTCGGTTGCCTGATGGGCATGGACGTCCGGATCTGCGGGCCGAAATCGCTTTGGCCGGCCGAGGAATACATCAAGATCGCCAGGGAATTGCAGGAGCGATCCGGCGCGCGGCTTCTGATCACAGACGATCCCAAGGAAGCAGTGAAGGGCGTCGATTTCATCCACACCGACGTCTGGGTGTCGATGGGCGAGCCGAAGGACGTCTGGCGCGAGCGCATCAAGCTGTTGACGCCCTATCAGGTCAACGAAGCGCTGATGAAGGCGAGCGGCAATCCGCAGACCAAGTTCATGCACTGCCTGCCGGCCTTCCACGACACGGAGACCACACTGGGCAAGCAGATCGCCGAGGATTACGGCATGAGCAATGGCCTGGAGGTCACCGGCGAGGTGTTCGAATCCGAGGCCAACGTCGCCTTCGAGCAGGCGGAAAACCGGCTGCACACGATCAAGGCGCTGCTTGTCGCGACATTGGGAGACTAGGATGCGGATCGTCATCGCGCTTGGCGGCAACGCTCTTCTCCGGCGCGGGGAAGCGATGACCGCGGATGTCCAGAGACGCAACACGCGGGTGGCGGCAGAGGCGATCGCGCCGCTGGCCGCCGAGCATCAGCTGATCATCACCCACGGCAACGGGCCGCAGGTCGGCTTGCTTGCGCTGCAGGGCGCCGCCTACAAGCCTGATGAGGCCTATCCGCTCGACGTGCTCGGCGCCGAGACGGAGGGGATGATCGGCTACATGCTGGAGCAGGAGCTCGGCAACGTGCTGCCTTTCGAGCAACCGCTGGCGACGCTGCTCACCATGGTCGAGGTCGATGCAGATGATCCTGGTTTCACGAACCCCACCAAATTCGTCGGCCCTGTTTACGAGAAGGCGGATGCCGATCGTATCCGCTCGGAGAAGAACTGGGTGTTCAAGCAGGACGGCGACAAGTGGCGCCGCGTCGTTGCATCGCCACTTCCCAAGCGCATCTTCGAGATCCGGCCGGTGCGGTGGCTGCTCGAGCAGCGCACCATCGTCATCTGCGCCGGTGGCGGCGGGATACCGACCATGTACGAGAAGGGCAAGGAGCGTCACCTGGTTGGCGTCGAAGCGGTCATCGACAAGGATCTCTGCTCGGAACTCTTGGCGCGCGAGATCGGCGCAGATCTGCTGATCATGGCGACCGACGCGCCGGCCGTCTGCCTCGATTGGGGCAAGCCGTCGCAAAAGGCGATCCACAAGGCCCGCCCTGGCGACATGAAGCAGTTCGATTTTCCGGCGGGCTCCATGGGGCCGAAGGTTGATGCTGCATGCCATTTCGCCGAGACGACGGGCAAGGCTGCGGCGATCGGGGCGCTTGCGGATATTGCAGGCATGGTGCGGGGCGAGTTGGGCACGATCATCGATGGTCGCTTCGGTGGGCTGAGCTGGCACGGGTGAGCGGTCGGAACCGGAAGAGGCAACAATTAGAGAGAGGCAGCGGGGCGTATCGGCGCCCCGTTTTGCGTTTCGACGCTTTGCGTGCGCGCGACATCGCCGTTTCGCCTTTGCCAGACATAGACGGGAATGCCGAGCATCAGGAGGACCATGCCGTAGAGCACCGGCTCGGCGCCCGAGCCATAGAGCGTGAACATGGCAAAGAGGAAGGCGATCAGTTCGATGATGGTGACGCGGGGCGTCTTTTGCCCGTTGCTTAGCCGCGAGGCGACAAGGGTGCCTGCGAGCGCGCAGAAGGCGTAGGGGACGACTGCCGTCATCGTGCTCAGCCCGACCATCAGCCGGTAGACCGCCGCGAAGCTATCGGAGCCGACCGCCTGGACGAGGACGAGCAGGGTCGCGAAGGTGGCCGAGACCACCATGCCGATGGCAGGCACGCCGCGGCTGGAGAGGCGGGCGAAGAGCGGTGGAAACAGGCCGTCGCGGGCCGCCGCCATCGGCACCTGACCCATCAGTAGCGTCCAGCCGTTGAGCGCGCCGATCGAGGAGATCACCACGGCGATCGAGATCGCCAGTTCGCCGCCACGCCCCCACATCAGCCCCGCCGCTTCGGAGAAGGGGGCGACGGAGTGGATGAGTTGCGGGCGCGGCACGACACCCATCACGACGACGGTGCCAAGCACATAAAGAGCCGCGGCGATGGAGATACCGAGTACGGTCGAACGGGGGATTGTTCGGCGCGCATCTCGGACATCGCCAGCGGGAACGGTGGCCGATTCCAGACCCAGATATGCAAACATGGTCAGCGGCGCCAGGGCCGCGAAGGATTGCAGCAGCGACTGGCCGCTCGGGTTGAATTCGGCGAAATGCGAGGTGTCGATATAGAGGAGACCGATGATGGCGACGGCGCCGAAGGGTAGCAACTTGGCATAGGTCGTCACCTGCGCGAAGAGCCCGGCCGCGTGGACGCCGCGCAGGTTGACGAGCACGATCGTCCAGATGACGCCGAGCGTCAGGACCGTTGCCGTCAGCCGGTTGCCGAGCGCGGGGAAGAGATCGATCATCACACCGGTGAAGGCGATGGCGATGACGGGAAGCGACGACCAGATCGAGATCCAGTAACCCCAGGCGATGAGAAAGCCGGCGAAATCGCCATAGGCGAGCCGCGTATAGGCGTAGGGACCACCGACGGCCGGGACCATGCCGGCAAGCCGCGCGAAGGTGAGGCCAAGGCAAATCGCACCGGCGCCCATGATCATCCACACCAGGATCGCCAGATTGCCATAGGGCGCGACGGCGGCCGGCGACAGATAGAAGCCGGAGCCGACCATGTTGCCGACGACGATGGCGGTACAGGCGGCGAGCCCGAGGCTTTTGCCGTTCTGCGAGGTCGTCATGAAATCCCTCCCGAAGATCGGTTCACCGCTTTGGACCATGGCCGTCGGATGGTCCGGGATAGCATCCCGGCTTGTGCGGCCATCGGCATCCTCTTCCCAATCCGCAGGGCTCGCAATCCGGATCAATGCGTAGTACGCCGCCACGCCTGAAGCCTTCACCATTTGTGTGAACGCGCTAAAATGAGATGGGCAGACAAGCGGAGACAGTGATGCGGAACGAGCAGCGCTTTTTGACCATATCGATCGTGGCGACCGTCGTGGTGGCGGCTCTCGGCATCGTCTTCGGCATCATTTCCGGCTCATTTTCCATCGCCTTCGACGGCGTCTATTCGCTGGCCGATGCGGCGATGACCGGGCTTGCGCTCTGGGTGTCGAGCCTGATCGTGCGGTCGGCGGAGAGCAATGCCAAGTCCGGCCGCATCCGCAATCGCTTCACCATGGGCTTCTGGCATCTGGAGCCCATCGTGCTTCTGCTCAATGGTTGCCTGCTGATGACTGTCGCAGTCTACGCGCTGATCAATGCCGTCATCAGCGTCATCAATGGCGGGCATGAGCTGCATTTCGGCGCGGCGATCGTCTATTCCGGCGCCACGCTTGTCGTCTGCGTGGTCATGGCGTCGATCGGCATTGCGTTGAACCGCAGCCTGAAGTCCGATTTCATCGCGCTCGATATCAAGGCTTGGATCATGTCCGGCGGTATCGCGTTTGCCTTGCTTGTCGCCTTCGTGATCGGTCTTGCGGTGCTGCCGACGCCGATGGCCTGGATCGCCCGATATGTCGACCCCGTGGTGCTGGGCCTCGTCTGCCTCGTCATGATCCCGTTGCCGATCGGCACGATCTTGAAAGCGCTGAGCGAGGTGCTGCTGATCGCGCCCGTCGATCTGCAGGAGCATGTCGACCAGGTGGCGTCGGAGACCGTCGAGCGCCTTGGCTTCCTCTCCTATCGCGCTTATGTCGCGCGCGTCGGAAGGGCGACGGAGGTCGAGCTCTACTTCATCGTGCCCGAGGGGCTGCCCGCCAAGACGATCGAGGAGTGGGACGCGCTGCGCGACGATATCGGCGACCGGATCGGTGGAGAGGGGGCCAATCGTTGGCTGACCATCGCCTTTACCGCCGATGCCGAATGGGCCGAGTAGGCACCGGTTCTCTTAGCTGTATGCTTTTGCCTTCACGTTGACTGCAATCAACGACGGTCCGCAACCTGCCGTGTACCATCCGCCCAATCTCAGACGCGCGCAGCGGCATAACAGCCGCTGTCCAAACTTGGGTTCTGGAGGGGCGCATGGAATTCCACAAGTCATTTCCGATCGCAGTCATCGACGAGGATTTCGACGGCAAGAGCGCTGCCGGCCGCGGGATGCGCGATCTGGCTGCGGCCATCGAGGCGGAAGGTTTTCGTGTCGTCTCCGGCGTAACCTATGAGGATGCGCGGCGGCTGGTGCATATCTTCAACACCGAGTCCGCCTGGCTGGTTTCCGTCGACGGGACGGAGGACAAGGCGTCGCGCTGGCAGGTGCTGGAGGAGGTTCTGAGCGCCAAGCGCCGCAAGAACGACCGGCTGCCGATCTTCCTGTTCGGCGACGACACGACGGCCGAAGACGTGCCGGCCAGCGTGCTCCGCCACGCCAACGCCTTCCTGCGGCTTTTCGAGGATTCCGCCGAGTTCATGGCGCGCGCCATCGTTCAGGCGGCGCGCAATTATCTCGACCGACTGCCGCCGCCGATGTTCAAGGCGCTGATGGATTACACGCTGGAGGGCGCGTATTCCTGGCATACGCCGGGCCACGGCGGCGGCGTCGCCTTCCGCAAGAGCCCGGTCGGGCAGCTCTTCTACACCTTCTTCGGCGAGAACACGCTGCGGTCGGATATCTCGGTGTCGGTCGGTAGCGTCGGGTCGCTCCTGGATCACGTCGGGCCGATCGCCGAGGGAGAGCGCAACGCGGCGCGCATCTTCGGCACGGATGAGACGCTGTTCGTCGTCGGCGGCACATCGACCGCCAACAAGATCATCTGGCACGGCATGGTGGGGCGCGGCGATCTGGTGCTCTGCGACCGCAACTGCCACAAGTCGATCCTGCATTCGCTGATCATGACCGGCGCGACGCCGATCTATCTCATTCCCTCGCGCAACGGGCTCGGTATCATCGGGCCGATCTCCAGGGATCAGTTCACGCCCGAGGCGATCGCACAGAAGATCGCGGCCAGCCCATTCGCGGGCGAGACCAGCGGCAAGGTGCGGCTGATGGTGATCACCAACTCCACCTATGACGGCCTCTGCTACAATGTCGACGCCATCAAGGTGTCGCTGAAGGATTCAGTCGAGGTGCTGCACTTCGACGAGGCCTGGTATGCCTACGCGAATTTCCACGAATTCTACGATGGCTTCCACGGCATCTCATCGACGCAGCCGGCGCGCTCGCAGAACGCCATCACCTTTGCCACGCATTCGACGCACAAGCTTCTCGCGGCCTTCTCGCAGGCGTCGATGATCCACATCCAGCACGCCGAGAACAAGAAGCTCGACGTCACGCGCTTCAATGAAGCCTTCATGATGCATACCTCGACCTCGCCGCAATACGGCATCATCGCGTCCTGCGATGTCGCCGCGGCGATGATGGAGCAGCCGGCCGGCCGCGCGCTGGTGCAGGAGACGATCGACGAGGCCATCAGCTTCCGCCGGGCGATGAACGCGGTGCGCGGGCAGATGGGGCAGAGCTGGTGGTTCGACGTGTGGGAGCCCACGATCGCCGAGGAGACGCCGAGCGATACGCATGCGGAGTGGGTGCTGAAGCCGGGCGATGCCTGGCACGGCTTTACCGGGCTTGCCGAAAACCATGTGATGGTCGATCCGATCAAGGTCACCATCCTGTCGCCGGGGCTTTCGGCGGATGGGACGATGCAGGCGCACGGGATACCGGCGGCTGTTATCACCAAGTTCCTCTCCTCGCGCCGGATCGAGATCGAGAAGACCGGGCTTTACTCTTTCCTCGTGCTGTTTTCGATGGGGATCACGCGCGGCAAGTGGAGCACGCTCGTCACCGAGCTCATCAATTTCAAGGATCTCTACGACAGCAACGCGCCACTGACGCGGGCGCTGCCGGCGCTGGCCGCCGCTCATCCCGAGGCCTATGGCAATATGGGCCTGCGCGATCTCTGCGAGCAGATCCACGCCATCTACCGCAAGGACGACGTGCCAAAGGCGCAGCGCGAGATGTATACGGTGCTGCCCGAGATGGCGCTGCGGCCGGCCGATGCCTACGACCATCTCGTCAAGGGGCGGATCGAGAGCGTCGAGATCGACAAGCTGATGAACCGCATCCTGGCGGTGATGATCGTTCCCTATCCGCCGGGTATTCCGCTAATCATGCCCGGCGAGCGGATCACCGAAACGACGAAGTCCATCCAGGATTACCTGCTTTACGCGCGCGATTTCGACCGCAAGTTCCCGGGCTTCGAGACCGATATTCACGGCCTGCGCTTCGAGGCCGGCAGCAACGGCCGCCGCTACCTCGTCGATTGCGTGGCGGAGGGGGCGATCCAATGATCCCGCGCGACGTGAAGTCCCCGACGGTCGCGATACCGTTCAACAAGATGCTGAAGATCGTCGCGGTCGTCGATCGCGACAACCGCCAAGTGCAGGAGCTGCTGGCGCAGCTTGCCGCCGACAATTTCGAGGTCGAGCTTCGCGATGACTACACGGCCGACGTTTCGGAAGACGCCTCGGTGGGCGCCTATATCGGCTCCGTGGAAGGCGGGTTGCTTCCCTATGCGCGCGGCTTTCTCCGCTCGCTGCGCGAGGCGGGTTTCCGCACGCCGGTCTGGGCGATGGCGGATACGCTCAGTATCTCGGACATGGACGTCGTCGAGATGGCGGGCGAGGTGGATGGCTTCGTCTATCTCGGCCAGCAGACGCCGGCCTTCTATGCCAAGCAGATCGTCTCCAGCCTGATCAACTACGGCAAGTCGCTGCTGCCACCGTTCTTCGGCGGCATGATGGCCTATGATGGCGAAGCGAATATCGCCTTCGATTGCCCTGGCCACCAGGGCGGGCAGTTTTATCGCAAGTCTCCGGCCGGGCAGCTGTTCTTCAAGTATTTCGGCGAGAGCATCTTCCGCAACGATCTCTGCAATGCCGACGTCGATCTCGGCGATCTCCTGATCCACGAAGGCCCCGCCGTCGAGGCGCAGAAGCAGGCGGCGCGGATCTTCGGGGCGGATCGCACCTATTTCATCCTGAACGGGACGAGCACCTCCAACAAGGTGGTGACCAACGCGGTGCTGCGCGCCGGCGATCTCGTGCTGTTCGATCGCAACAATCACAAGTCGCTGCATCAGGGCGCGCTGGTGCAGGCCGGCGCGATCCCGATCTATCTGCCGACGGCGCGCAATTCCTTCGGCATGATCGGCGCCGTCGACTGGGCGGCGTGGGACGAGGGCTGGCTGCGTCAGCAGATCGCGGCCCATCCGCTTCTGGCGGATAAGAGCCGGGCCAATGCCGAGCGGCCCTTCCGGCTCGCCTGCATCCAGCTCGCCACCTATGACGGCACGATCTACAATGTCCGCCAGGTGATGGAGAAGATCGGCCATCTCTGCGACTACGTGCTCTGGGACGAGGCCTGGATCGGCTACAACGCCTTCCATCCGCTGTTCGAGGGCCATAGCCCGATGCGGCTCAAGGACCTCAAGCCCGACATGCCCGGCCTGTTTTCGACGCAGTCGGTGCACAAGCAGGGGGCGGGCTTCTCGCAGGCGTCGCAGATCCACAAGCGCGACGAACATATCAGCGACCAGCGCCGCTTCATCGAGCACAAGCGCTTCAATGAATCGCTGCTGATGCATGTCTCGACATCGCCCTTCTACCCGCTGTTCGCCTCGCTCGACGTCAATGCGAAGGTGCATGAGGGCAAGGCCGGCGAGATGCTTTGGGACCGCTGCATCGGTCTCGGGATCGAGGTTCGCAAGAAGCTGCGCGGTTTCGTTCAGCACTACGAGAGCAAGGCGACGAGCGTCGAGGAACAGTGGTTCTTCGATCCCTTTGTACCGGACAAGATCTCCGTCACCGGCTCGAAACACACCGGCGATCTCGCGGGCATAAGGTGGGAGGACGTGCCGACCGATGTCTTGAAGCGCGAGCAGCAGTGCTGGCGGTTCGATCCGGAGGCGACGTGGCATGGCTATGCCGGTTACGCGCCCGGCTACACGATGGTCGATCCCAACAAGCTGACGCTTCTGACGCCGGGTATCGACCGGAAGACCGGCGAGTACCGCGATTTCGGCATCCCGGCGACCGTCGTTGCCAACTATCTGCGCGAGCAGCGCGTCGTGCCGGAGAAATGTGATCTCAACAGCCTGCTCTTCCTGCTGACGCCGGCCGAAGACGAGAGCAAGCTCAACACGCTGGTCGCCAAGCTGGTGAAGTTCAAGAACCTGTGGGACCGCGATGCACCGTTGCAGGATGTGTTGCCGACGGTCTTTGCCGCCAATCGCGAGCGTTATCAGGGCTATACCGTGCGGCAGGTCTGCAAGGAGATGCACAGCTTCTACCGCTCTGCCGGCGTCAAGGAGCTGCAGCGCCTGTGCTTCCGTTCCGAGAGCTTTCCGGAGCCGGCGATCTCGTCGAAGCAGGCTTACGAGGCGCTGGTCGCCAACAATGTCGACTACGTGCCGCTGTCGGAAGCCGCCGGGCGCATTTCGGCGACGCTGGCGCTGATCTATCCGCCAGGCATCGGCGTGATCGTGCCCGGAGAGCGCTGGGACGAGCGCGCGCGGCCGATGCGCGATTATTTCCTGGCCTTCGAGGAGTCCTTCAACCGCTTCCCGGGCTTCAACTACGAGGTCCAGGGCGTGTTCCAGGAACGGATCGATGGGCGCATCAAGTTCCACACATATGTCGTGCGCGAGTAGGGCGAGGGGAGAGTGTCATCATGACCGATCACACAATGCATGCTGCGGCCGATACCACGGCCAAGAAGAAGATGAACCTGATGCAGCTGACCTTCATCGTCGCCGTCAACATGATGGGGTCGGGCATCATCATGCTGCCGGCAAACATGGCGCAGGTTGGCGCCATCTCGCTGCTCTCCTGGATCGTCACCGCGCTCGGCTCGATGGCGATCGCCTATGGTTTCGCGCAGGCCGGCCTGTTCAACCAGCGGCCCGGCGGCATGTCGGCCTATGCCGAGGATGCCTACGGCAAGGACGGCTATTTCCTCGTGTTCTTCCTGTATTTCCTGTCGCTGGCGATCGGCAATGTCGCGATCGGCATCTCGGCGGTAGGCTATCTCGCCGGGTTCTTTCCGGTGCTGACCTCGACGCCCGTCATGACCTGCGTCGCGCTGATCGCTCTCCTGTGGCTCACCACGGCTGCCAATTTCGGCGGTCCGCGCATCACCGGGCGGATCGGGTCGATCACCGTGTGGGGCGTCATCATCCCGGTCGGACTGCTCTCGATCATCGGCTGGTTCTGGTTCAGCTCGAGCACGTTCGGTGCTGCCTGGAACCCGAAGGGGCTGACGCTGGCGCAGGGGATGGGATCCAGCATCTCGCTGACGCTCTGGGCGTTCCTCGGCATGGAGTCCGCGGCGCAGAATTCCGATGCCGTCGAGAATCCGAAGCGTGACGTGCCGCTTGCCTGCATGTTCGGCACGCTCGGCGCCGCCGTCATCTACATCCTGTCGACGACGGTGATCCAGGGCATCGTGCCGAATGCCGATCTTGCGGCCTCGACCGGTCCCTTCGCGCTTGCCTATGCGACGATGTTCAATCCGACGATCGGCTCGATCATCATGGCGCTCGCGGTGCTTGCCTGCGTCGGGTCGCTGCTCGGCTGGCAATTCACCATCGCGCAGACGGCCCGCACGGCGGCGCAGGAGCGGATGTTCCCGGCGATCTTCTCGCGCGTGAACCAGATGGGCGCGCCCGTCCAGGGCATGATCATCCTCGGCATCGTGCAGACTGGGCTTGCCCTGATGACGATCTCGCCGACGCTCAACGAGCAGTTTTCCGCGCTCGTCAACCTCGCGGTCGTCACCAACGTGCTTCCCTATATCGTGGCGCTTTCGGCTCTCTTCGTGATGATGAAGAAGGCGGGCGTGCCGCCGGCGAAGTACCGGCTGAACTCCATCATCGCCACGCTCGGCATGCTCTACAGCGTGTTCGCCATCTATGCCTCGGGCAAGGACGCGGTGCTTGGCGGAATGCTGGTGACGGGTATCAGCTTCATCATCTACGGCCGGATCGCGCCGCGCTTTGCCAGCGGCCTGAACCGTGTCGCGGCGGCAGAATAGTTCCGGGGAGGATGCGTCATGCAACAGAAAAAGCGTTTCAAGACATTGCTGACCGCGTCGATCCTCGCCGGCGCGGCCGCCTCCATGGCGCTGTCGTCCGCCGAAGCGCAGACGCTCGACCGGATCAAGACGAGCAGTTCGCTGAAGCTCGGCTATGAGCCGGATGCCCGGCCGTTCTCGTTCAAGACCGAGCAGGCGGCACCCGGCGGCTACGCGGTTGCGCTTTGCGGGAAGATCGCCGACAGCCTGAAAACGGCGCTGAACCTGCCGCAGCTGAATGTCGAATGGGTGCCGCTGACGGACAAGGGGCGGGAGCCGGCGATAAAGGACGGGACGGTGGATCTCGTCTGCGGGGCCGAGCCGATCACGCTCACTCGTCGCGCCGAAGTGTCCTTCTCGCTACCGATCTTTCCGAGCGGCACGGGCGTGGTCCTGAGCAAGAGCGCACCCTTGGCGTTGACCGAGGTTCTGGCCTATGGGCAGCCCACTAGCCGGCCGATCTGGCGCGGCTCTCCCGCTCGTACCATTCTCGAGCACAAGACCTTCTCGTCGATCGCGGGAACGACCAGCGAGCGCTGGCTGGCTGACCGAATCAAGACCTTCCAGCTGGCGGCGACATCCGTGCCGGTGGAAAGCTATGCAATCGGTATCGAGCGTGTCGTCGACGGCAGTTCGGCAGCACTCTTCGGCGACATGCCGCTTCTCATGGACGCCGCGGCCCGCAGCGACAATGCCGGCAATCTCGTGGTGCTGAGGCGGCATTTCACCTATGAGCCGCTGGGGCTGGAACTGGCGCGCGGCGACGAAGACTTCCGGCTTGCCGTCGATCGCGCGCTCAGCCAGACTTATGCCTCGGCCGACTTCGTGGAGCTCTTCACGACATGGTTCGGTATGCCCGACGAGGCGATCGTCACCTTCTTCCGGCAGACCGCGCTGCCGGAGTGAACCGGCCGCTGGCCCGCCTCATAATGGCTGTTTGTCGATAAAAAGCGATATTTGTTGCATCGCGGAACAATCCGACACCCTCAGGGATTCGTACAAGGAGTACGAATGCGGAGGTAAACCATGAACCGGGAGCGCGGACGGAGGAGGCTGATGCTCAGACTGCCGGATATCCGGCATGTGCTGGCAGGTGTGCCCACGGAAGCGCTCGGTGACATGTTCGAGTCCTACGCATTGGCTGCAGACGCGCTCGACCGGTTTCGCAGCGAACTGCCGCTGCAGGAAAGTCTGATCGCGGAATATTCCGAGCTGTGTGATGAGATCGAGCAGGAGGTCATCCTCTATTGCTCCGGAGGACTCAGATCTCAGGGGTGAGGTCGTTCAGCCTTCTTTTGTCCTTGCTCAATCAATCGGCATAAGCGGCTTTGTTTCCGTGTTTTCACGCGGCGGCCAGGCCCAGGCGCGCAGCAGTTCGTAGAACACGCTGAGCACGATCGGCCCGAGGAACAGGCCCAGCAGCCCATAGGATAGCGTGCCGCCGATAACCCCGATCAGGATCACCAGCATCGGCGTCGAGAGACCTTTCGCCATCAGGATCGGCTTCAGGACGTTGTCGACCAGCATGATCGGCACCGCCACGACGGTCAGTGCCAGGGCGACCGATGTCGGCCATGAGAGCCAGCCCCAGATGATCGCCGGCACGAGGACAAGCCCCGGACCCAGCTGCATCACGCACAGCATGAAGATGATGAAGGTCAGTGCGCCCCGCGCGGGCAGGTCGAAGAAGGCGAAGCACAGGCCGCACATCAGCGTCTGCAGGAAGGCAACGCCGATGACGCCGCGCGAGACATTCCTGACCGTCGTCCCCGCGAGCTTGGCGAAGCCGACGCCCCGGTCGCCGGCGACGCGGCTTGCCAGAACCTGAATGGTTTCGGCGAGCCGCGTCGACTGGGTGAGGAAGAAGCCGGAGAGGATGACGGAGGCGACGAAGCTCAGCACGCCGCCGCTGATCGAGGCGAGCTTAGCGACCACGATGCCCATCACATGCAGGATCGGCTTTTGATACTCGATGATGTTGGAGGCGAGATCGCCGGCCACCTTGTTCCAGCCGGCATAGAGTCGTTCGCCAATGACGGGCCATGCGCGAATGCTCTCGGGTGCTGCCGGCAGCGCGAAGCTCTCCGCCTGGAGCTTGCCGACCAGCCCTTCCACCGCATCAGCGAAGTTGACCGCCACGAGCGCCACGGGCGCGATGATGAGCACGAGGCAGGCGACGACGATGACCGTCGCGGCAATCACCGGCCGGTTGCCGATCAGGCGCGAGAGCGCGTTGAACATCGGGTAGAGCGCGACGGCAAGGATGGCCGACCAGACGACGATCAGCGCGAACGGCGCGATGAGCAGCACCGTCCAATAGGCGAAGAGGCCGATGATCCCAAGGCGCACAAGGTCGCTGACCCTTGCCTCGATCGAGATCTGTCCGGCGTCCTTCGCCGCCATGCTCAGGTCGTTCGTCTGGTCCATCGTCATATCCCACGCCGCACTTTTGCTGGAACTGCGCTAGGCCTCATTGCGTCGTGTCGGGAACGACATGGCGGACGCTGCCGTCCTCGATGAAGTCCGACGGCCGCTTCTGGCGTTTGCCGAGATCGGGCTCCTCGAACTTGATGCGCTCGTAGGGAATGGACTGCAGAATGTGCGAGATGCAGTTGATCCGGGCGCGCTTCTTGTCGTCCGAGGGAACGATCCACCATGGAGCGTGATTGCTGTCGGTCATCCGGAGCATCTCGTCATAGGCGCGGGTATAGTCCCACCAGCGCTGATAGGACTCCACGTCCATGGGGCTCAGCTTCCACTGCCGGACCGGGTCGTCGATGCGGCGCCGGAAGCGACGCTCCTGCTCCTCCTCGCTGACCGTCAGGAAGTATTTGAGCAACGTCACGCCACTCTCGACGATCGCCGCCTCGAAACGCGGCGCGAGTTCGAGGAAACGCTGCACCTTCTTCTCGCTGCAGAACCCCATGACGCGGTCGACGCCGGCGCGGTTGTACCAGCTGCGGTCGAAGATCACGACTTCGCCGGCGGCCGGCAGATAGTTGATGTAGCGCTGCATGTAGATTTGCGATTTTTCGCGTTCGGTGGGGGCGGGCAGCGCGATGACGCGGAAGACGCGCGGGCTGACCTTTTCGGTGATCCGCTTGATCATGCCGCCCTTGCCGGCGGCGTCGCGGCCTTCGAAGACGATGACCACCCGGGCGCCCGATTTCTTGACCCACGCCTGGAGATGCGCCAGCTCCACCTGCAGGCGGGCGATCTGCTTGTCGTAATCCCACGACTTCTTTTTCTTCTTGTCCTTGCCGTTGGACTTTGCCGATGGCTCCGGGTCGTGACCCTTGGTTTCCAGTATCTCGTCCATGGTTCTCCCTCCGTGCTCTTAAACCGTGCTGCCTGCCGACCTCGCGTCCGGCTGGTCGTAATTTCCGATCAGCGCGCGCAGCGCTTCTTCCCTGCCGTTGAAGATGTTGTCCGGGCCGATCGTCCTGATGACGCCGGCGCGGCTGAGAATGCCGCGGCTCTCCTCGCTGAGATCGGCGATCGCGAAGGTGATGTTTCGCTTGGCGAGGATTTCGGCCACGGCCTCGAGTGCTGTGGCGCCCGTGCTGTCGATATGGGTGATCGCGCTGGCATCGAGCACAAGGCATCGGGTTTCGGCGGGCAGGTTGCGCGCCACCGAAGTCAGGCGGTTTCTGATGTAATCTGCGTTGTAGAAGAGGATGCTGCCCTGTACCGCGAAGACGGCGGCGCCGTCGACCGGGCGCGCTTCGGGGTGGCGGGCAAGGTCGAAGAAGCCGTGCCGGCCGTCGATGCGGCCAAGCAGGCCGTCGCGTGGAAACATCGTCTGGCGCAGCAGATAGACCAGTGTTGCGGCGACCGCGACGATGACGCCGTTGAGGACGCCGAAGCTGATGGCGCCCCACATGGCGATCAGCGCGAAGATGAACTCCATGCGGCTGATGCGCCAGATCTTGCGCAGTTCGTGGACGTCGATGAGGCTGATCGCCGCCATGGCGAGGATTGCGGCCAGCGCCGGAATGGGAAGGATGCGCAGCGCGCTGTGCAGGAAGACGAGGGCCGCGATCAGCGTTGCCGCCGAGACGAGGCCGGCCGCCTGCGAGACGCCGCCGGTCGACACGTTGATCGCCGTGCGGGAATCCGAAACGCTGATTGGAAACGAGCCGAACAGCCCCGGCGCGATGTTGGCGGCGCCGAGGCCTATCAGCTCCTGGTTCGCATCGACCTCTTCGCCGGTGCGCGAGCCGAAGCTGCGGGCTGCCACGATGCCCGCGCCGAAGCTCACCAGAAAGATCGCGGCGGAGCCGAGTATGATCTTGTCGAGTGGCATCTGGTGGAGCGCGGGCAGCGAGAAGCTTGGCAGGCCGCTCGGGATGTCGCCGACGACGGCGATGCCGCGCCCCTGAAAATCGAAGATGGCCGAGAGCACGACCGAGAGGACGACGACCAGCACCGGCCCCGGAATCTTGAGCTGGAACGCCCGGACGAGCCACAGCAGCGCGAACATCGCAAGGCCGAGGAGCAGCGAGGGCCAGTGGATCAGGCCGCTCTTGCCGGCGATCTCGACCAGCGGCGGGACCAGCCCGTCGGATTCGATCTTCACGCCGGTGAAGCGGCCGATCTGGCCGACGAGGATCGACAGCGACACGCCGGCGAAGAAGCCGACGAGAATGGGGCGCGAGAGGAAGCTTGCGAGAACGCCGAGGCGCAGCAGCTTGGCGGCGATGCAGCAGATGCCGACGCCGAGCGCGAGTGCCGCCGCGATGGCGACCCGATCGACCGGCGTGCCGGCGGGGTAGGCGGCGACGATCGTGCCCATCGCCGCGGCAAGCACTGTCATGGTGGCCGCATCGGGGCCGACGACGAGGAGCCGCGAGGGGCCGAAGATCGCGTAGGCGATCGGCGCGACGATGCTGGCGTAGATGCCCGTTTCCGGGGGAAGACCGGCAATGGCGGGATAGGCGATGGCGCTCGGCAGGCCGACGGCCGCAATCGACAGCCCGGCCGGGATATCGCTCTTCAGCCAATCCCTGCTGAAACCGCTCAGGCCTCGCAACATCGGAAGACTGCCTATCACCGCGGGCTCCTTATTACTTCGTCATCGCTATTCCCATGTTCGTGCCGGCCCCACCCATAAGAGCGGGACCGGCCTTCTCCCCTCAATGCTCAAGGAAGACGTAGTTCATCCAGCTGCTCATCCGCAGCAGCACCTTTCTCAAGACCGCGACGTGGTGCCAGTGGTGGGTGTAGACGGCGACCTCGGCGACGACACCGCCGGGTAGCTGGTAGCCCTCGGTGCTCTCGAGGAGCTCGATGCTGGCGATCGTCTGGCCGGGGGCTGCGCGTTCGGGCGATTGCGGGTCGATCAGCGCGCCGGAGGGCTGCAGCTGGCCTTGCGCCATCACGTCGATGATCCCCTGCACGCGCGCCTTGAAGATCTTGCCGGGAACCGCCTTGAAGGCGACTTCGGCATCGTCGCCGACATTGACGCGTTGCAGCGAGTTCTGGATGAAGGCGGCGCCCAACATCTGGTCCTGGCTGTCGATGAAGACCATGACCGGGCGCAGCGGTAGCGGGTTCGCCATCATGCCAGGGCGGAGGAAGACCTGGGTGACGTAGCCGTCGCTGGGGGCGCGGACCGTCGTCTGATCGAGCTCGTATTCAGCGTTGGCGAGCTCGGCCTGCAGGCGGGCGACGGTGGGGTTCGTGCCGTTGATTTCCGATTCATAGGCCAGTCTTGCCTGCGTGGCCTGGGCGCGTGCGGTATCGACCGCGGCCTCGGCCGTAAGGTAGAGGCCCCTGCGGTTTTCGACTTCGAGTTCGGAGTAGACGGCGCCACGACCGCTCGACTTGGCGTTTTCGTTGGACGCCTGGAATTTCTCGAAGGCCTGCAACGAACGATCCCTGGAGGCTTCGGCGCCGGTGACGGCCGCGTTGGCGGCGTCGAGTGCTGCTTTCAACTGCAGCACCGTCTGCTTGGCCTCGGCGAGCGCCGCCGTCTTCTGGTCGACGGTGAACTGATAGGGGCGCGGATCGATGCGGAAGAGGACGTCACCCTTTTTCAGCGGCGCATTGGGCGTCACCGGCACCTCGATCACCTGGCCGCCGACCGTCGGGATGACGGGCGCGGATGTGAAGTAGATACGCGCGTCGCTGGTGTAGGGATGATTGTAGCTCATCAGCAGCAGCAGCGTGCCGATCAGGAAGATGCCGCCGAGAACCGATGTCGCCAGCGTCCACTGGTTCACCGGGATGCGGAAGATCTTGAAGATCGCGTAGCAGAGCGCCGCGTAGGTCAGTATGAGAAGCAGGTCCATCAGGCGTTCTCCCTCTCCGATGTCTGGCCTTCCGACTGGCCTTCGAGTTCCGCGATGCGGGCATGCAGGCGTGCGATTTCAGCGTTGGCCTCCTGCGCCGGCGACAGTTTGCCATCGCTGCGGATGCCCCAGCCGCGGTCCTCGCGGTAGATCGTTGCCCAGATGAACAGGAACGGCCAGATGGCGTGGAGGGTGAACAGGCTCACCCATCCCGCGACATGGATCGCATCCTGATGCGGATGGTTTCTGGCCTTTGCCATCAGGTGCGGGATGTCGTGGATCGCGATCACTGCGTAAAACAATGTGATCACGACGAAGAACAGAACGCCCAGTGCGAAATAGTCGAGGAACACGGTTTTTGCCTTTCGACAACGAATGGTCGACCTCAGCGGGTGCGGGGAATACGCAAAAACAATAGACCTGCGTTGGCGGCGATGCCCGTAGCATCACGTAACATCTATCGGATCAGGGGCGGGCGAGTAGCTCTTCGCTGTCATGCGAGACATCGCCGATCGTCGACCTTGGCGCGCGAATTGACGTGGTCCGTATCCTTCAATCGTCAACCGCACGGAGCGCGGATGCCGCGTATCTTCGCGTATCTTACGTCTGCGCCCGCGCTCAATCGCCCTATAATCAGCTGGTCTTCCTGGGGGGGAGATCGGCGGTGGGGGCGTGCGATGAGCTGGAGAGTAAGCAATGTACCGCGACTGTCCGCACTCGCCGTCGCCGAGGTTCATTTCCCTGAGAAGGCCAAGAGGGTCCGGCATCTCTACCAGGTCAGCGAAACGTTCCGCAGCATGTGCGAGGACCTCGCGGTGATCCTGGAGACGCTGACCCACCTCGACGATCTTCCGCGCACGGAGCGGGAGGCGCGTCGGCAGGAATACAAGGAACTGGAGAAGGCGCTTCTCAGCGAAATCGGCGAGGCGCTGTCGCAATCGAACGTCGTATCGCTCAAGCGCTCCTGAGTGCTCGGACATGGAGCGCGCCAAGAGCAGCATTCATCGCCATTTGCACGGAAAGGTCGACGCGTCATGAAATCAAGATCGTTCAGACTAACCGCTGGCCTGACAACTGGTTTGACGGCGCTGGCGCTCATCTCCATGCAGGAGCCATCCTCTGTGTTCGCGCAAACGGCGGCTCCCGCTGCCGCGCCGGCCCCGGCGGCACCTGCTGCCACGACCGACCTCTTGTCCGAGGATGAGCTGGAGGTGCTGGTCGCCCGTATCGCGCTTTATCCGGACGAACTGGTCGCAGCGATTTCGGCGGCGTCGCTTTTCCCGCTGCAGATCATCGAGGCGCAACGCTTCCTGGACTCCAAGAAAAAGAACGCCGATCTCAAGCCCAAGGATGACTGGGACGGCAGCGTCATTTCGCTGCTGAACTATCCCGACATCGTGAAGATGATGAGCGACGATCTCGACTGGACGCAAAAGCTCGGCGATGCGCTAACCAACCAGCAGAAGGATGTGCTCGTTGCCATCCAGCAGCTGCGCGACGAGGCGGTGGCGAAGAACATCATCAAGACCGACGACAAGGTGACCGTCGTCACCGAAAACAACAACGTGGTGATCCGCCCGACCGATCCTCAGAAGGTCTATATCCCGCAATATGAGCCGCAGATGCTCTACGAGCCGGGCTACGCGGCAGAGCCGATCTCCTATTATCCGAGTTCCTATGACAACTATTACTATCCGGGCGCCGCGTTTTTCGCGGGTGCTGTCACCGGCGTCGCCTGGGCGGCGATCGTCAACTGGGACGATTGGGGGG
Organism: Rhizobium sp. 2MFCol3.1; assembly: GCF_000377565.1. Lineage (GTDB taxonomy): Bacteria > Pseudomonadota > Alphaproteobacteria > Rhizobiales > Rhizobiaceae > Rhizobium. Next base: position 587,746 of record NZ_KB898353.1, read on the forward strand.
TCTGGGGCGGCCGGTGGAACGGTGATGTCGATATCGATTGCAACAACTGCTTCAACGACCGGAACTTCAACGGCAAGGTCAAGTGGAACGATGTCGACTGGACGAAGGTCGACCGCAGCAAGCTCAGCATCGACAAGAGCCAGTTCGCCAATCTCGATCGCACCGCGATCAAGTCCGGCCTTGAGGGCGACAAGCGCAACCAGCTGAAGAACCAGGTCGGCGACCGCCGGGCTGATCTCGGGGCAGGGGGACGCAACACGGCGGCCCGCGCCGACGATATCCGCAAGGGAACAGTCAACGGCCTGAAGACCAACGGTAAGCCGGGCATCGCCAACAGACCGGCGGACCGCCCGAATGCCGGCAACCGTCCGGCGAATTCCTCTCGTCCGGACGCTCGCCCCGGCAATGCCGGGGCCAATCGTCCATCGAAGGGCAATGTGAAGAAGAATTCCGGCGCGCCGAAGATGGCGGCGAGGCCGGACAACCGCTCTCGGCCCAACGCGCTCGGCAACCCGCAATCGTCAGGACGCCGCGAAGCCATTGCGTCACAACGTGGCGGCCAGAGCATGGGTGGCGGTCAGCGCGGCGCGCCGCGCGCGCAGAGCCGCCCTGCACCGAGGTCTTATGCCGGCGGCGGCGGGCGTGGCGGTGGCGGTCATTCGCGTCCGCCGCCACGGCGCGGCGGTGGCGGCGGTGGAAGACGATAGGATCTGACCGGGTTTCCAGAGCCAATGGAGGCAACCATGGCATTGCGACTGAAGTTGATGCGTTTGCTGGTTGGCGTGGTCCTGCCCTTGACGTTCGCAAGTTCGTCCTTAGCGCAGACCGCCCTCTCGGAGTTCATCGGCAAGGCGCCGCAACCGTCCTTCGACACGCCTGACATGGCGCTCGACAAGCTGAAGGCGGTGCTGGCGGCGAACGATCTGAATGGGCTTGCGGAGCTGCTCGGGCTGAAGGCCGACAAGCTCAAGGACAACAACGCGGCCATGGTCAGCTATGCGCTGATCCGCGAGGGCGCGTCGCGGCTGATGAAGCTGGAGGATCTCGATGGCCGCAAGGTCGTCGCCATCGGCGACAGGCTCTGGCCGCTGCCGTTTCCGCTGACGAAGGGCGCCGACGACAAGTGGACCTTCGACACGCGCACCGGGCTGGAGGAGATCGTCAACCGCCGCATCGGCGAAAACGAGCTCGCGACGATCGAGACCATCCATAATTTCGTCATCGCCCAGCACATCTATGCCTCTGAGGATCGGACTGGTTCTGGCATCTACGAGTATGCGCAGAAGCTGATCAGTTCGCCCGGCAAACGGGATGGGCTCTATTGGCAGGCCGGCCCCGGCGACGAGGACAGCCCGGCCGGCCCACTGATCGAGACCGCCGCCTTCGGCAAGGCCAAGCGCGGCGAGGGCTACTTCGGGTATCACTACCGGATATTGACGGGGCAGGGCGACAACGTGCTCGGCGGCAAGCAGAGCTACATCGTCAACGGTCACATGACGGCGGGCTTCGCGGTGATTGCCTGGCCGGTCAAGTACCGGGAGACAGGTGTGCAGACATTCATCGCCAATGGCATGAGTGTGATCTACCAGCGCGACCTCGGGCCGGAGACGGAGAAGAAGGCGGCGGCGATCAAGACCTTCAATCCCGACAACAACTGGTCGGTCGTGTCCGAATAGGCCGATACGCATTCGGGTGGCGGCTGTCCGAAACAACCGCCACCCGTCAAATCGATGCGCTCGTGCTGCCCCTCCCGGGGCTTTATTTGACCGGGGGTTCCCAGGTCAGGAACAGGCCGACATCGCCGGGCATGCCTCCGGGGAAGTCGATGATCATGGCCTTCAAGCCATAGCCCTGAGGCTTGGCAAGCTGCTCGAAGAGGTCGAGAAGCTCCTTCGCCTTGCCCTGAAGCGTCTTCTGCCATCCTGGAAGGCTGTTGTTGATGGCGCGGCCGCCGTCGTCGCAGAAGCTCGAGGGGAAGCTGTAGATCATCGCTTCGTATTTACCGTCCGCCGCGGCCTTCATGACGAGGCGCTTGATCATCGCGCGTTCCTTCTCGTCGATATGCTTGCTGAAGAAGTCCTCGACGAACTCGGCATGCTTTTCAGCTTCTCGCGCCTTGATCTTCTCGTCGCGCTCCATTTCGGCGATCTGGAGCTCAAGGGCGCGTTTGCGCAGTTCTTCGGCGCTGGCCATGGAATGGGGTGCGGATGTCTGCGTCGATGTCATCTCTACGTCCTCCAAGTTCATCCTCAGGGGATGATAGGGCGGATGGAGAGGCGAAGGCAGTATGATACGCGGGGGTGGCTGTAAGATACGGTATGTTACGGCTGTGGCCCGGAATGGCCTGGAAAAGGCTTCAAATGCTGGCCGTCGAGGTCGATCCTGGCCTCGTTGCAATCGTGTGGCCGCTCCATTTCCGGCCCGCCGGGGCCGATGTGCGTTACGGTAATATACGCTCCATTCGCGCGACATCATGCCATCGTCCCGCCCGTCGATGTGACCAGTCAGGGACGGATAGGATGAAAAGATCAACACGAGGGATTCTGATAACGGCCGTTGCGTGTGTCTCCATGGGCCTTGCCTGGGGAGCCTCGGCGCAGACCTTGAGCTATGCGGATGCGGTGACGAAACTCGCAAGCGATTGCGGCACCGACATCCAGAAACTGTGCAAGGGACTGAACCTCGGCAGCGGCCGCATTGCCGATTGCCTACAGCAGAACGCGGCCAAGGTCTCGCCGAGCTGCAAGGCCTCGCTCGGCACCGTCTTCCAATCGATCACGACGCGCGAACAGGCGCAGACGGCCTATGAACGCGTCTGCCAGCGCGACATGTCGAAGAGCTGCAACGGCATCAAGGGAGACGGCTTCGTGCTTGCCTGCCTGATCAAGAAGCAGCCGCGCGTCAGCGATGAATGCAATCAGACGATCACCAATGCCGGATGGAGATGAGACGATGAAGCGGGTTCTTTCTAAAGCAATCATTCTCGCGGCGGCGGTTATCCTCGTTCCTGCCCTGGCATCCGCACAGGAAGTATCGCAGGAGCGCATCGTCAAGGGGCTCGGCAAGCTCACCTCTGCTGCGCCAGCCATCGATCTGGAAATCCTGCGGCAGGAGGCGATCAGCGGCGGCAGCAAGCAGATGTCGGAGTTGCCGAACTGGAAGCGTATCGCCAAGCTGCCGCAGATGGTGGTCGAGATCAATTTCGAGAACGACTCCGTCGCGATCCAGCCGAGTTCCTACCGCACGCTCGGCTTGCTTGCCGACGCGCTGCATCATCCGAACCTCTGGGACTATAAATTCCTGGTGGTCGGGCACTCGAGCTCGACGGGCGACGAGAAACACAATCTCGACCTCAGCGAGCAGAGGGCGGCTGCCATCAAGGAGGCCCTGTCCACGACCTTCGCGGTCGATCCGCAGCGCCTTTATGCCGTCGGCGTCGGCGAATACATGCCGATCCCGGGCACGGATACGACAGGATCGAACAACCGGCGCGTACAGCTGATCAATCTCGGTGTTTTCACGAAGAAGTCCTGAGTGAGAGCAGGGGCGTTATCTCCCGTACTCTGCCAGCTTATGGGTCTATTGTTTGAGCCGTTCCGTCTGTGATGAGCCGGGACGGCCTGCGATCAGTCTTAGCGATGTGGGTTCTTGGTCCGAAATCGATGCGTCCGGTGATGACGTCATGCTGGATTCGGAGCTATTAGCGTCTCGCTCGTCACCGCCCGGCACCGAGCCATCTACGGCAAACAAAAACTTAACGGAAAATGAAACTAGATCGGTATCCGCTGCGTATAGCTTGCCGAAATGGCATGAAATGGCGTGGAGCAGCAGTTGCGTCTATTAATAATGGTGCTTGGTATACTTACGATACTCGCGTGGATTGTGACTTTCTATCTCACTTCGATCTATCATTAGTATTGGTCGCGTGCGTGCCGGCAGGCTTGGACAGCCACGGCCGTCGAGAATTGGTCTAGCCTGCCGCGCCTGGCGGCAGGCTAGACACTTTACGTGCTCGATCAGAGGATGGAGACGTTCTCAGCCTTCGACTTGCCGGTCTTGCGGTCCTGGCCGAGATCGAAGCTGACCTTGTCGCCTTCGCGCAGCGAAGCGCCGCGCGGCAGCGCCGTGATGTGAACGAACACGTCGGTTCCGCCGTTCTCTGGCGTGATGAAACCGAAGCCCTTGTCCTCGTTGAAGAATTTTACTGTACCCTCAGGCATGGATATTCCCTTTTAAGTGTTTTGCTTGCAATGGCGACGCGAACCTATAGTGCTGTCGCGCGTCCATCAACTCCCAGCATGCATCGGAGCCACTTCATTTGCATGAAATGATGGATTTCGGCCGGCGCGCGCGCCGATTGGGTGTGCGAGACGGGCGATAGCGCCAAAATCGACAAAGTCTGGTAGCACTCTACGCAGCGTATTCTTCTAAAAAAGAAAGCGACGATGACCATTTCAGCCGATTTCGATTGTCAGACCTGCGGCGCCTGCTGCTCGTACTCGTCGAGCTGGCCGCGATTCTCGACCGAAACGGATGCCGAACTCGACCGCTTGCCCGCCCGCTTCGTCGCCGATGATCTGACAGGCATGCGTTGCCATGACAACCGCTGCACGGCCCTTGATGGCACCGTCGGTTCCAGGACATCATGCATGGTCTACGAGATCAGGCCGCAAGTGTGCCGCGACTGTCTTCCCGGCGATGGCGAATGTCTTGAGGCGCGCGCCGCTTTCGGTTTCAGCTAGCGGCTGCCTGGTGAAAATGCCGCATTTACTCACGGCGAACTCCTTCTACCTGCCAAAACATACGTTTTTGTAAGGTTGGCTTGGTGCGGTAGAGTTTATCGCCAGATCGGATATTGTCCCGAACAGTCGTTATTGGATTGAACCCTATCCGACACGGCGCTGATCAGACGGGATGTGGTTTCATGCGGATTTTGCTCATCGAGGACGACAAGAAGACGTCCGAATACGTGGCCAACGGTTTCGCCGAGGCGGGACATGTTTGCGACACGATCGATGACGGCCGCGACGGCCTGTTTCAGCTGACGCGCGAAACCTACGACGTCGCGATCGTCGATCGCATGTTGCCCGGCCTTGACGGCTTGTCTCTCGTGAAGGCGATACGCGCGGCCCAGGTCAGGATACCAGTGCTGTTCCTGACGTCGATCGGCGGCGTCGATGATCGCGTCGATGGCCTTGAGGCCGGCGGCGACGATTATCTGGTGAAGCCCTTCGCCTTTTCAGAACTCGTGGCGCGCGTCAACGCGCTGGCGCGGCGTCCGCCGTTTTCGGAGCACAAGACGGTGCTCAAGGTCGCCGATCTGGAGCTCGACCTTGTTCGCCGGCAGGCCACGCGCGCCGGCCAGACCATCGAGTTGCAGCCGCGGGAATTCACCCTTCTCGAGGTCTTGATGCGTGGCGATGGGCGCGTCTTGACCAGGACGATGCTTCTCGAGCGCGTCTGGGATTTCCATTTCGATCCGAAGACGAGTGTTGTCGAAACCCATATCAGCCGGCTGAGAGCCAAGATCGACAAGCCGTTCGAGACGCCGCTGCTCCACACCATCCGAAACACCGGCTACAGCCTGCATGCCTCGCGTTAGCCTTCGGCGCAGCACAGCCTTCAGACTTGCGCTCACGTTTGGCACCCTTGTTATTCTGGCGTTTGCGTTGGCGGGCGGCGTCAGCTATCGGCTGCTCAATCAGGAGCTGGCGCATCGGCTCGACGACAGCGTGAACGAGACATATTCGGTGGTCGCATCCACCTATGCGAAAGACGATGTCGAAGATCTGATCGCTGCGATCAATACCTATGCGAGTCTCACCACCGCCGACCGAAGCCTATTTGCGGTCGAGGACAAGCAGGGGCGGCGGTTGGCCGGAAATTTCACGCCGCCCCTTTTGCCCGATGGATTGTCGACCATTGAATCCGAGGACGTCGGGCTCGGCGATGGTGGTGTCTACCGAATACGTGCCGGCACGATCGACGGAACGCGACTGATCGTTGGCGAGAGCTTCGACGAAGTGCAGCGGCTGTCGCGAGTCCAGCTTGTCAGCCTTCTCTGGGCGGCGCTCTTTGCGGTGGTAACCGCTGTCGGCGGCGGCATATTTCTGGCGATCCGGGCGCAAAGCCGTCTTGATGCCGTGGCTGGAACGATGTTCGATGTGTCGAATGGCCAGCTTGATCGACGTATACCTTTGTTGGGCAACGGAGATGACATCGATGTCGTTTCAAGACAGATCAACAGTTCGCTCGACCAGTTGTCATCGCTGGTGGAGGGCATGCGGCAGGTGAGTGCCGATATCGCGCACGAATTGAAGACACCGCTCAACCGCTTGAAAATGACGCTGGACCAAGCCGTCGATACCGGCGAACGAGGCGGAGACGTGGCGGGCCTGCTGCAAGAAGCAAGGGCCGAGGGGGATCAGATCAACGCGACTTTCGATGCGCTGCTGCGCATTTCGCAAATCGAGGCTGGAGCGCGCAAAAGGCGTTTTCAAAACGTCGATCTTGCCAGCGTGGTCGCCCTGATCGGCGAAATCTATGTCGATGTCGCGGGCGATGCCGGGCAACAATTGTTGGTCGTCTCGTCCAGCCCAGATCGTGATGTGGTGGTGGGCGATCGTGAGCTTCTGACGCAGATGCTCGTCAATCTCGTGGAGAATGCCATCCGCCATTGCCCAGAAGGCAGTACTATCCGCATCGAGCTCACGCGCAAGAATGAAGAGGTCATCGTCGTCGTATCCGATGACGGCCCCGGAATTCCGCTCGACGAGCACGACAAGGTCTTCCGGCGGCTCTACAGGCTGGATAAGAGCCGTACGACGCCGGGAAGTGGCCTCGGGCTCAGCCTCGTGCGCGCCATCGCCGATCTGCATGGCGCGACAATCAAGCTGGAAGACAACAAGCCCGGGGTGCGCGTTACCATCGCGTTGCCGGCAAAGCATTGAACGTCAGCCGACGATGGCCTCCGCATAAGGTTGCGGCTCCTGTATCCGATGTACAGGAGTCGCTTATCTATCATCCGTTTGAAAGCCGGTTTCAGCCGCTATTTTACGGCAGGGGACTGAAGCGTGTTGAGGAGCGCGGTCACCGTCGTCTTGGCCTTCTTCGCCGAAGGCTTGGTGGCGCGCAGCGACGTGATCGCCGCATCGGCCGCATCGTCGATCACGCCCCAGGCGGTCGTGTCCTTGGCGTAAAGCGTTGGCTGCGCCGCATCCCAGGCGGTTTCGAAGTCCGTAATGCGCTTTTGCGCGGCGACCAGATCCTTCTGCTCGATCAGGGCGAGCGTATCATCCGCGATCGTCGCGAAATTCGAGAGGTCGCCGAGCTTGCCGGTAAGGGGCGCGGCGAGGACGGGTTGCGCCATCAGGATCGGCGTGGCTGTCGGCGTGACGATCAGGGCTAAGGCGATAAGTGCATGTTTCATTGTTTTCTCCAGGTGCGTTGGCGGATCGCTGATCTCGCTGCACCGCACTGTCGCCCGCCTGATTTACCGCCATCTCGCTGAATGGATACGGATTTGTAAGGTCGCGACGGGCTGTGTTGATGCGAGTGCCAACCTGATCGGGTTTCTTACGAAACCGTATTGTCTGGGCAAAGCTGACGTATGAGCGCGGCGCTAGACCGTTGACCACCGGCGGACACCCAAGCTCGCCGGACGTCAACGAGGATCGGTTGGTCCCAAAAGCTCAGGAAATGAACATGAAAAAGGCTGCTACCCTCGCGCTTCTCGCTGTCTTCGCTGCTTCGCCGCTCTTTGCGTCCGTTGCAAGCGCGGCGAATGTCCCGTGCGAAGAGATGCTCAAGGACATGCGCGCCGCCAAGGCGAGCGCGAAGCTCAGCGATGCCGATATGGCAAGCGTCAACGATCTCGAAGCAAAGGCCGTCGAGCGTTGCAACGCCGACGACGACGCGCGTTCGGACAAGTTCTCCGCCGACGCCATGAAAATCATGGGCAAGTAACCTGGGCAACGAATTGGAGTGAAGCTTATGACGAACAGCACTTCCGTGCCGGGCGGGCTAAACCGCGTCCCCGAGGTGACCATAGAGTTCTGGCTCATCAAGCTGATGGCCGTGACGATGGGCGAAACGGCGGCCGATTATCTTGCGGTCAATCTGGGATTTGGTCTCACGGTCACATCTCTGTTCATGACTGCGGTGCTGATCGTGGCGCTCTTCTTCCAGTTCGCGCAGAAGCGTTACGTGCCGCCGGTCTATTGGGCGGCGGTGGTGCTCATCAGTATCGTTGGCACGCTGGTAACCGACAATCTCGTCGACAATTTCGGCGTTGCCCTGCAGTCGACGGCGATCGCGTTCAGCATCCTCCTCGCGGTGACGTTCGCGGTCTGGTACGGGTCGGAAAAGACACTGTCGATCCACTCGATCTTCACCGCGCGCCGCGAGGGCTTTTACTGGCTGGCGATCCTGTTCACCTTCGCTCTCGGCACTGCCGTGGGCGATCTGGTGGTGGAAGTCTTCGCGCTTGGATATCTGACGACGGGAATCCTCTTCGGCGCTATTATCGCGGCAATCGCGGTAGCCTTTTATGTCTTCAAGGCCAATGCGATCCTGTGCTTCTGGCTCGCCTACATCCTGACGCGGCCGCTGGGCGCCTCGTTCGGCGACCTGCTGTCGCAGCCCGTCGAGTATGGCGGCCTCGGCTTCGGAACGGTTGTCACCAGCCTGCTGTTCCTGGCCGCGATCGTCGGCATCGTGATCTTCATGACGGTCCGCTACAAGCCCGATGATGGCGCTCTCGATATGCAACGAGACGTCTGATCCAACCGATCGAACAACAAAAAACCTCGCAATATGCTTGCGAGGTTTTCGTCGTTGGGTCAGGCGCGCTGCAATCTCTTCAGCGCGACATGAAGCCTTAGAAGCTGACGTTCAGGCCAGCCTTCAGCGTGTGGTCGTGGACGTTGCCCGTCGTGCCGATACCGTTGGAGAAGGTGCGCACGCTGTTGGTCATCGTGTAGTTATATTCGACGCGTGCCGAAACGTTCGACGTCAGCTTCTGCTCGACGCCGGCGCCGAGGATGTAACCTGGCTTCCAGCCGTCGGGGCCGGCGACATTGCCGTTATCGCGGAAGTTGGTCATTGCGAAGCCGGCGGTGCCGTAGATCAGTGTCTGGTCGATCGGCGCACCGACCTTGCCCTTGGCGCTCAGGCGGTGACGCTCCTTGAGCTTGCCGTCTTCCACTTTCACGCGGCTGTCGCCGAGATAGGATGCTTCGACTTCACCGCCAACGACCGCGCCGCCAACCATGGTGTTGTAGCCGGCCTGGCCGCCGACGCTAAGACCCTTGTTGCCGGAGAACGGGTTTAGGTTAGGGGAGGCCATGCCGCCGTGGACACCGGCATAGGCGCCTTCCCAGCTGCCGGAAGACGGCTGGTCGTAGGAACCGAAATCGGCGGCAAGAACCGGCGCGGCAAGAAGGCTGATGGCAAGGGCTGCCGCAAGGCGATTGATACTCATGATACGCTATACTCCATACGCATTGCTACGCACCGTCTCGCGCGTGAGCATTTACTCATTGAACCACGTCATTGGGATGCAACGCGCTCGAATGCCGCATTGCCACGATCGTCCTCTCTAATTTTCACGATTTCATAAATAGTTTCTTAACTTGCTGACCGATCTCGCGGATGTGATTGGCGGTGTATTTCCGCTGTTGATCCTTCGGCGGATGGTGCTGCCGCCTGTTTTTTCGCGATGCAGCATGAATTCGCGATCCAGCGATTGCCAATTCGCATGTATTGAACCATTGTGAACATGAGCTTTAACTTATAATCCAGCCGCGAAGGTGATGGATTTGGTGAGTGATGCATCACAAGAACAGGTAAGGGTGCCGTTGCGGAACAATATCCGCAGGTCCGTCTGGTCAGTATTCTTCCTGATCCTGCCGTGCTTCGCGGCCGCTGCGCTGTTTCTTGGCGATCCTCAACGCTTCGAAAGCCTCTTTCGCCATTTCGAAATTCAAATCTTCGGCGAACCGCCACAGCCGCCGACGATCGTCGAGCCAGTCGCGACCTCCACGCTGCCTCCGGCGCAACCGGTGGAGATCCCCGTTCGCTTGATCGAAGCCCCGGAACCCGAAGTCGCGGCTCAGTTCCTGCGCATGTGGCGGGTCTCCGGGCCGACCGTCTGCAAGGCGCTTCGCGATGCCGGTATCGAGACAAGCGAATGGCGCGCGCCGTCGATGCGCAGTACCAGCCACGAATGCTATTTCCAGCGCATATACAAAAAGAACGACGTTCGGCCGCTGAACTCGGTGTTCCTACGGGTTAAGGGCAACGCCAGTGGCGACATCGTGGAAATCAGGGGAAGGCTTGTCGGTCCGCCGACGGATGCCGAAGGGCGGCTGGACGTTGGTCATATGAAGATATTCGAAACCCTGGTGCGGCAGGCGGGGTGGAGCGATTTTCAGGACGCGCTGGCGCCGATCCGCAGCCTTCGTGATTTCGAAAACGAGCGGTTCGGAGCCTATTTCAGCTTCAGGCGCGATACCGAGAGCCAGGACAGCTACAATTTCATGCTTGTCGTTGCCGCCGGTTCCGGGCCGCAGACGCGCACCAAGGCCTACTTCTCGCCGGAGCGATGGGTCGAGGCTCCGGACCCCAAGATTGCCGAGCTCTCCTTGCCGATCAACCCATTGGCGTCGAAGCAAGGTGTCTATCGCCAACAAGGCGTGGCCTCCCGCTGACCGGGAGCGGCCTATGAGCCACAGATCGCCCGCATCATCCGCACGATCGCGTGGTCCAGGGCCGGATCAACCGGCAACCGCTGCGACGACAGCTTGACGATGACAGTTTCGCTCTCCGGGTGGATCCATATCCACTGGCCATGAATGCCGATCGCCGCCAGCTCTCCGGCGCCCGTTTCATACCAGTAATTGCGGTAGCTTCCGTCTGGAAATAGCTCCAGCTGATCGCCGTTCTTCCATGCCTCGCGACGCTTGCGCGCCCAGAGGTCGGCGATGAAGTCCTCTGACACGATCCCGGCGCCACGCCTGCGGACAATATCGCCCACCAGCGCAAGGTCTCGTGCGGTTGCTGAAATGCCGCCCGCAGCGCGCGCGGTGCCGATACGGTCGACAGTGACCATGGCGTCCGCTTCGGCGCCGATTGCCTTCCACAGGTGGTCGCTGAGCAGGGAGGCGAACCTTGCTCCGGCTGCGCGTTCGAGGACGATGCCGGCCAGATCGGTATTCGGAGAGCGGTAGGCGTGGCGTTCGCCGTGCGATCCGGCACCCTTGCCGATGCCGCAGATGAATGACTTCAAATCCGGCGCGGGATCGCACGGCTTCTCGGGGTTCCATCCGGTGGAGCGACGGTAGCGCTCGAAACCACCTGAGGTGTCGAGATAGCTCTCCACGAAATCGACGTCGATCTCCATGTCGAACAGCTGCTGCACCGTTGCATCGGCATAGGCCGAACCGGCGACCGCGGGCACATAGTGGATGATCGGGCTTTCGAACGACAGCAGGCCTTTATCCGCGAGAATTCCGGCGAGCAGTCCTGTCAGGGACTTGGAGACGGAGAATATGATATGGGGGCATGACGGATCGGAGTGCGGCGCCGACCAGTCGGCGATGACGCGTCCGTCTTTCATGACGACGAGTTCGTCAGCTTCGCTCTCGGCCAGAAAGTCGCGCAGCGACGATGGCGCATCCTTCAGGCCCGCGAACGACACGCCTGACAGCGCGTCGAGCCCGAGTGGCCCGGTGCTTTCTCGCCCGCGCGTGCCCGGAATGATTGCTGAGGGGACGATCTCGCTGACATGCTCGAAGGACCACCGGCTGTAGGGGACGGTGCGCCAGTTGGCGAGCGTCACGTCCGCGCGATTGAAGGAGATATCAGGCATTCCGTCTCTCTCCGCCGGCAATCATGCGCCTTCAAAACCGGTCAGCACGCTCACTGCATTGACGCCGATCTCCTCGACGGCATAGCCGCCTTCCATGACGAACAGCGTCGGAAGTCCGAGCCTGGCGATCCGCTCGCCGATCTTCGGAAAGTCCTCCGTGCTGAGCTTGAATTTGCTGATCGGATCCTTCTCGAACGTATCGACGCCAAGCGAAACGACCACCACATCAGGCGCGTAGGAAAGCAGTCTGCCGCAGGCGTCGTCCATGGACTGGCTCCACCTCGTCCAGTCGGTGCCGAAGCGCATGGGGTAGTTGAGGTTGAAGCCTTCGCCGGCGCCGATGCCCCGCTCGTCGGCATGGCCGAGGAAATAGGGATACTCCTGCATCGGATCGGCATGCAGGTTTATGACCTGGACGTCGTCACGCGCGTAGAAAATCTCCTGCGTGCCGTTGCCGTGGTGGTAGTCCACGTCGAGGATCGATACCCGCCTGGCGCCGTTGTCTCGCAGCCATTGCGCGGCCACGGCGGCGTTGTTGATGTAGCAATAGCCGCCCATGAAGCCGGCGCCGGCATGGTGGCCGGGCGGGCGGCAGAGCGCGAAGGCGGCGTGTTCGCCGGATTGCACGAGGCTGGCTGCCGTCAGCGCCACGTCATGAGAGGATTTGATCGCATCCCACGAGCCCTCGACGATGCCGCAGCCGGCATCGAACGAGTAATAGCCGAGCAGACCATCGATGAATTCGGGCAGCACGTCGCCGCGCAGGCCGCGTGTCGGCCATGTGAATGGCAGCGCCGTTCCGCTGCGTCCTTCCGCCGTCCAGCGATCCCAGATCGTCGGCAGGAAATCGAGATAGTCCTGACGGTGAACCCGCGCCGCTGTCGTCAGATCGTGCTCCGTCGGCTCGACGATCGCGCCGAGTCCGACCGCCGCGACACGGGCGGCGATGTACTCCGCCCGGGATGTCAGCTCGAAGCCGGGCACAATGGCGCCTGCCACAAGCTCGAGCTGGTTGGCGTGGCCGCGATGGCGGGGGGAAAAGACGGTCTTCATCAAAACATCCATCTGCTGGAAAATGGTGGCACCCCGCGCCAGCAAGGGCGGGGTGCCGAGATCGGGCTTACTTCTGCAGCTCGGTCCAGATCTTGGTGTAAAGCGCCTGAACATCAGGCGGGCAGGTCTGGGATGGCACGCCGACCGACGCGAACTCGGCCGGAATGTTGATCTCCGGTGCATTCTTCATGTCCTCGGGCATGAATTTGTCGGAGCCGGCGATGCCGTTTGCATAGCGGTGGAAGCCGGAATTCATGCCGGCGTTTTCAGGATCCATCATGAAGTTCTGGAACAGCTTGGCGTTCTCGACGTTCTTGGCGTCCTTGAGGACGGAGAGATTATCGCTCCAGTTGACGTAGCCTTCCTTGGGATAGCCGAACTTGATCGCGGGGTTCTTGAGGCGCTGGCGGAAGGCCGAGCCATTCCAGTCGCTCGATGCCGCGAAGTCGCCCGAGCCCATCTTCTCGATGGTGCCGTATTCCATCGCCACCCAGTCTGGCTTGGCCTTCAGGAGCGTATCGCGCACTTTCTTGAGCACGGCGAGATCGCCGGTGCACTTCTTGCCGCCATTATAGAGCACGGCCGCGTCGATAACGTCGGTCATTTCGGGGACGACGTTGACCTTGCCCTTCAGCTCCGCCGGCGTGTCGAAGATGATGCCCCAGGTGTTGATGTCACCCTTGTAGACGTCGGTGTTCACGACCGTGCCGACGATACCCATCGCCCACGGAACGGTGTATTTGCGACCGGGGTCGAAGTCGGGGTTGGCCCATTCCTTGGCCACGTTCTTGAAGTTTTCCATCTTGTCCGGATCGGTCTGAAGCAGCAGACCCTCGGAAATCCAGATCGGAATGTAGTTCTGCGAGGGGACGACCATGTCGAAGCCGGAGCCGCCCTGGCGAACCTTGGCAAGCGCCGTGTCGTTGGAATCATAGTCGGTGATCGTCACCTTGACCTTGTACTTGTCCTCGAACTTCTTGATCATCTCGGGGCTGGTGTAGTTGCCCCAGTTGTAGATGTTGAGCTCACCCTCGGCGTGGGCAAGGCCCGCGGTGCCAAGAAGTGCCGCCATAAGGGCGATTGTCGAAGTCATCCGTTTCATGCGCATGTTCCCTCTCTTGTTTTCAGGCACGTTTTCGATTGACGACAAAGAAGATGGAGACCACGAGGATCGACAGGCCGAGAAACAGCGTCGAGATCGCGTTCATTTCGGGCGTGATGGAGCGGCGGATCTGGCCGAGCATGTAGGTCGGAAGCGTGTCCTGGCCGGCGGATTTGACGAACTCGGTGATGACGACATCGTCGAGCGAAATGACGAAGGCCAGCATGAAGCCGGCGAGAATGCCCGGCCATAGCAGCGGCAGCGTGACATGGCGGAATGCCTTCCACGGCGTGGCGTAGAGGTCGGCCGCCGCCTTCTCCAGCGTCAGATCCATGTTTTCGAGCCGCGCGCGGATCGGCAGATAGGCAAAGGGGATGCAGAAGGCCGTATGGGCGGCGATCAGATAGCCGATGCCGGCGTAACCGGTCCAGATCTTGATGCGGGCGAAGAAGATCAGAAGCGCGACGGCGGTGACGATCTCCGGGATCATAAGCGGCTGGTTGATGAAGGCATACTTCATCGTCAGGCCGCGATAGGGCGCGGTCCGCGTGGTCGCCAGCGCCGCCATCGTCGCCGCGATCGTCGAGACGACGGCGGCAATCGCAGCGATCTGCAGCGAACGCAGCGAGGCGTCGATCACCTGCTTGTTCTCGAAGGCCTTCTGGAACCAGCGCAGCGATATGCCGTCGAACGAAGCGAGCGACTCACCGGCGTTGAACGAATAGAAAACCAGCACGCCGATCGGCAGATAGAGCGCCGCGAAGCAGATCATCGCTATTGTGGTGAAGCCGCGCTGGCGCCGGATGGAGAAGGATCTAGCCATGCCGGTTCTCCTGCCCGCCGGCGTTGCGCACGTAGAAGAGCAGGGCGATCATCACGACCATCATCAGCGTGATCGACAATGCCGAGCCGAGCGGCCAGTTGCGCCCCTGGCCGAACTGCAGTTCGATAAGGTTGCCGAGCATCAGGTTCTTGCCGCCGCCGAGGATGCTGGGGGTGACGTAGGCGCCGAGCGCCGGGATGAAGACGAGGATGGAGCCAGCGATGATGCCCGGCTTGACCAGCGGAATGATGATGCGGCGCAGGACCTTGGAAGGCGTGGCGTAAAGATCGTATCCCGCCTCGACCAAACGGAAATCGATCTTCTCCATGCTGGCATAGAGCGGCAGGACCATCAGCGGCAGGTAGACATAGACCATGCCAGTGAGGATCGCGCCGTCGGTGAAAAGCATCTGGATCGGCTTCGAAATCAGCCCGAAGCGCATGAGCAAGCCGTTGATCAGCCCCTCATTGCGAATGATCTCCAGGATCGCGAAGGTGCGGATCAGAAGGTTGGTCCAGAAAGGGATGGTGATCAAAAGCAGCCAGAGCTCGCGGGTCGTCTCGCGGCGGGTGGCGATGAAATAGGCGGTCGGGAAGCCGATGGCGAGCGTCAGCAGCGTGGTGGCAAGCGAAAGGACGACCGAGCGGATGAAGATCGAGACATGAGCGTCGGCCATGGATAGCGAGCCGTCGAAAATGTCCTGCTGCAGCGCGACGTTGATCCAACCCTCGATGGATGGCACCCAGACGACATCGCCGTAAGGCCCCGGCGTCAGGAAGGAATAGGCGACGACGATCAGAAGCGGACCGCTCGCGGCCGCAAGAATGATCAGCAGGGCGGGCAGCGAAAGAAGCCAGCGCGTCCGGATGTCCCGGCTCTTTTCCGCTTCGATCACGTCCGCCACATGGGTCATGTCAGCTCCTCAGCACCCTGGCGGCATTGGGCTCGATCGCGACGCCAACCCTGTCACCCTCGGCGTACCGCGCCGCCTGCAGCGGCTTGTTCTGCTCGCGCAGCGTGAACAGCGTTTCGTTGTCGGCAAGGCGAACGTGATAATGCGTATCCGTGCCGAAATAGACGATCGTCTCCAACGTGCCCGTCATCTGGCAGCGTTCATGATCCGCCGGCCCGCAAAGGGCGGCGTGTTCCGGCCGCAGCACCAGGGTCACCTCTCCGTCATCGGAAAAGTTGCTGGGCATCGTCGCCGAAATGCGACCGGCAGCGGCAGTTTCCACTTCCGCGATCCCTGAATTCACCGCGTGAATGCGCCCCTTCAGAAAATTCGTCTCGCCGATGAAATCCGCCACGAAGCGGTCGGTCGGCGCATCGTAGATTTCTCTGGGGTTGCCGACCTGCAGGATCTTTCCCGCCGACATCACGGCGATGCGGTCCGACATGGTCAGTGCTTCTTCCTGGTCGTGGGTGACGAAGATGAAGGTGATCCCGGTTTCGGCTTGCAGGCGCTTCAGCTCAATCTGCATGTCCTTGCGCAGCTTGTAGTCCAGCGCCGACAAGGGTTCGTCGAGCAGAAGCACCTTCGGCTGCGGCGCCAGCGCGCGGGCAAGCGCTACGCGCTGCTGCTGGCCGCCGGAAATTTGGCTGGTACGGCGGTTGGCGAGCGCTTCCATGCGCACCAGTTTCAGCATCGCCGCGACCCGGTCGCGGATCTCCTGCTTCGGTCGGCCAAGCATGGTCAGGCCGAAGCCGATGTTTTCGGCGACCGTCATGTGCGGGAACAGCGCGTAGCTCTGGAAGACCGTGTTGATCGGCCGCTTGAATGGTGGCATGGCGGCGATGTTATCGCCGTTCAGCATGATCTCGCCTGATGTCGGGTATTCGAAGCCGGCGATCAGGCGCAGGAGCGTTGTCTTGCCGCAGCCAGACGGCCCCAAAAGGGTGAAAAACTCGTTCTGCCGGATGGAAACCGATGCGTCGTCTACCGCGGAAAATGCGTACTCACCAAAGCCGAACACCTTGGAAACACTGCGAATCTCAATCGCGTTCAATCCCGCCATATGCGGCCCACTCGTGGTTGCTGATGCTGCTGTTCCCGCCTTTTCGGCTTTTGGCTAGGTGACCACACGCGTTCTGCGTTGACAACCAGATTTTACGCTTCCGGTAGAAAATATTTATCAATCGGAAAAACTAATATACCCGCCGCAGATCGTCGTCACAGGCTTGACGGTGTCGAGATCATCGGGGTCGATCGCCTCGATATCGCTGTCGAGAATGACGAGGTCGGCGAGGTAACCTTGCCTGATCATGCCCTTGCGATCCTCCTTGAACTCGGCGTAAGCGCCCTCGACGCAATAGGCGGCGAGCGCTTCCGACAACGAGAAGGATTGATCCGGATCGCTGTCGCTCCAGCGCCTGCGCGTCACCGCCGCCTTGAGGCCCACGAGTGGATCGATCGGCGAAACCGGCCAATCGGATGCGAAGCAGATATGGGCCCCGGCGTCCTTCAGCGTGCGCCAGGCGTAGCTGACCGGCCAGCGGTCCTTGCCGATACGCGAGATCGTCGGCTCCAGCGGCAGGCCCGCGCAACCCGGCGGATGGGGAGGCTGCATGGAGGCGATGACGCCGAGCTCTGCAAAACGATTGATGTCGTCTGGATGCACGACCTCGATATGTTCGATGCGATGGCGGCTGTCGCGCGCACCGTTTTCCTCGCGCGCCGCCGCATAACCATCCAGCACTGCCCGCACGGCGCCATCGCCGATGGCGTGGACGGCGATCTGCAGGCCGCGCCGATCGGCCTCGACGGCGACCGCGCGAAACGCCTCCGGCGTGAAGAGACCCTCGCCACGATCGCCGGGCTTGTCGGCGTATGGCTCGACCATCACGGCGGTGCCGCTTTCGATCACGCCGTCGTAGAAGAGCTTGACGAGGCCGGAAGAGAGCCAGTCGCTCTTGTAGCTGGCCGCCATGTCTGAGGCTTTCTTGAGCATGTCGAGCGACATGAAATTCTTGAAATGAAAGGGGATCTGCACGCGGCAGGGCAGGTGGCCATCCTCCTTCTCGATCGCGGCGAGCAGCTGCAGCTGATAGAGGTTGCCGTCCATGTTCTGGACGGTGGTGATACCGTGGCGGGCACAGTAGGCAAGGCCCGTTCGCATCACGGCAATGTCCTGCGCCCACTGCGCGGCATCCGGATAGGGCTCGGGCTCGCCGCCGGTCGACAGCCCTAGCCGGTAGCGGTCGAAACCGCCGGCGGCCTGAAGCGGGCTGAAGGCTTCCATTTCCCGGAGTTCGCCGGTTGCCAGCCCGTCGGCGCCCAGCACAACCTCGTTGCCGGGCCTGAGGTCGGCGCCGTGGAGAATGCCGACCAGCTCAAGCGCAACAGTGTTTGCCCAGGCCGTATGATGGTCTGGCGCGAAGAGGACGAGCGGTTGGTTGGGCAGGATGGCATCCAGATGCTTGCGGGTCAGCGGCTCTGTCTCGCCGAGAATATTGTAGTCGACGCCCTGGGCGAAAAGCACCTTCTGCGTTTGGCGTCCCTGCGCATAGTCACCGATGGCCTCGGTCAGCGCAGCCAAGCCTGTTACGCCCTTCAGCTGCAGATGATCCAGCTCGGCGGCGCCGGAAAACAGGTGCATGTGATTTTCGGAGAAACCCGGCAGAACCGTTCTGTCGTGCGCGTCGATCAACCGCGTTGCGGGGCCGCGATGGGCCTTTATCTCCTCGTTCGTACCGACGGCGATGATCCTTCCATCGCCGAGCGCCACTGCCTGTGCGCGAGAGTGATTGGGATCGAGGGTAAGGATGCGGGCGTTGATTACGATGATGTCGGCCGTCGATGTCATGGGGTGCTCGCTCATGAAGGAATGGATGCGAGCTAAACCGATGACGATGATGAATTCAACCGGCTTTCGGCCAGTCTGACTGCGCATCGATGGAAATTAGCACTGGTGACATCCATGCTTGGGGTGCTAAGTTCGGGATCAAATTATGCGATGGATTCATGTATGAAGCGCGACGAACTCGGAGACCTTGCCGCCTTCTTGATGGTGGCTGAAGAGCGCAGTTTTACGCGCGCGGCGGCGCAGCTTGGCACATCGCAATCCTCGCTCAGCCACACGGTTCGCCGTCTCGAGGAGCGGATGGGCGTGCGCCTGCTGACGAGGACGACGCGCAACGTGTCGCCGACGGAAGCGGGCGAGCAGCTCGTCGAGACGTTGCGGCCCGCGTTCAACGATATTCGCGGCCGGATCGACGCTTTGAGCGCGATGCGGCAAAAGCCCGCCGGCACGATCCGTATCACGTCGAGCCGGCACGCAGCCGAGACCATTCTGATGCCGGCCGCCAAGCGGCTGATGGGCGAGTATCCCGATATCAGCATCGAGATTTCGATCGAGCAGCGGCTGATCGATCTGGTGGCCGAACGCTACGATGCCGGTGTTCGGCTGGGGGAGCGGGTCGAGAAAGACATGATCGCGGTCAAGATAGGGCCGGAGCTGCGGATGGTGGTCGCCGGATCGCCTGAGTATTTCGAGCGGCATCCAAAGCCGGTGACGCCGCATGACTTGACGCACCACACCTGCATCAACCTGCGGCTCCCCACGCTCGGCGGCCTTTACGCCTGGGAGTTCGAAAAGGACGGCCGGCCGCTCAACGTGCGCGTCGAGGGGCAATTCATTTGCAACGATGTGCCGATGATCATCGACGCTGCACTCAGCGGCCTGGGCCTGACGTGCCTGCCGGACGATCACCTGGATCCGCTGGTCAACGAAGGAAAACTGATCAAGGTTCTCGACGACTGGTCGCCGCCGTTTCCCGGCTATCACCTTTATTATCCTAGCCGACGTCTCGCCTCGCCGGCCTTCGCGCTTCTGGTCGATGCGCTGCGCTATCGGTGACGCGCGCTACTCAGCCGCTTATGAACCATTCGCATAACGACATGCGGCAGAGTGCCTCTAGTCGATGGCTCTCGGGTGGCCTATTTCGCTCCATCATGAATCCAATCAAATCTCAGGAGTGATATCCATGGAAATCAGAAAGAGTGGAGCACAGGCCTCCGCCAAAGGACCTGAAGACTACTTCACCGGCACGGTACGCATCGACGCGCCCTTCGGTGGCAGCGGTGATCTTAGCGGAGCGACCGTGACGTTCGAGCCGGGCGCGCGCACCGCGTGGCACACGCATCCGCTCGGCCAGACCCTGGTCGTGCTTTCCGGTCTGGGCCTGGTTCAGCGCGAAGGCGGCAAGGTCGAGGAAATTCGCCCCGGCGACATCGTCTGGTTCGAGCCCGGTGAGAAGCACTGGCATGGCGCATCGCCCAGCTGCGCGATGAGCCATCTGGCGATCGCTGAAAAGAAGGACGGCTCCGCCGTCACCTGGATGGAGAAGGTGGCCGACGAAGATTACCAGGGCCGAAGCGCATCATGAAGCCACACATCATCTGCCACATGATGACCTCGCTCGACGGCGGCCTGCATCCCAGCCGCTGGACCGCCAGCCCGGATGGCAATCGCGCTGGATGGTCGGCCACATACGAGGATATACACAAGCGCTTTGGCGCAGATGGGTGGCTGGTAGGTCGCGTCACCATGGCCGAAATGTCAAAGGCTGGCCCGCATGCGCCAGAGGGACCGTTTGACGTCAATCGCTCGCTGCATGTCGCCGACCCGGACGCCAGGAGCTTTGCCATCGCGGTCGATCAGCACGGCAAGCTGCATTTCAATGGCAGTGATTTCGATGGCGATCATGTGATTGTCCTGCTCGGCAAGGATGTCAGCGATCAGCATCTTGCCGAACTCGTGGCCGACGGCGTGTCCTATATCGTGTCCGACGGGCAAGAGATGGATCTATACAGCCTGCTGGAAACACTGGGACGCGAATTCAATATCCGCCGTCTGCTTCTGGAAGGCGGAGCCGGTGTCAACGGTTCTTTCTTCGCGGCGGGCCTGGTCGATGAACTGAGCCTGCTCGTGGCGCCAGCCGTCGATGCGCGCAAGGGAAGTGACCGTTTCATCGAGTATGGGCAGGATGGCCTGGCAGGCAAATGCGAGCTTTCGCTGCTCTCCTGCGACAGCCTTAGTGACGGTCTGCTGCATCTGAAATATGCCGTAAAGGCTTCGGCCTAGTCTGCAGAGAGCGTTGCGCCGAGCTTGGCGCAACGCTTTAGCCTTTGCAGGAGCCTCGAATTACTTAAGCGCTTCAGCCATGAACGCGCCCGCCCGGGCAGCGCCATCGGCTGAAATGGTATGGCCGAGCCCGGGAACGATGACCGTCTCCACGTTCATGCCAAGCGGCTCAAGAGCCGCCGCCGCACGCGTCGTCTCAGCGGCCGGAATGACCGGATCGGAGCTGCCATGCACCAAGAGCACCGGAGTCTTGACCGCAGGCGCAAGCGGAAGCGGGGAGGCGAGGCGGCCGGAGAAGCCGACAACGGCGCCGACTGGCCAGCGCCCAGACGCCACGGCGTCGAGCGCCATAATCGTGCCCTGCGAGAAACCGACCAGAACGACGCGATCGAGCCGATCGGCAAAACCGTTCTCCTTGATGATCGCCGAGATGGTGTCGTCGAAAGCCGGGCGTGCATCCTTGATGCGTCCGCTTCGGTTCTCGTCGGTCACACCGGCCACGCTGAACCACTGGTAGCCCGCGCCGAAGCTGGATGGGTTCGGGGCATTCGGCGAAGCGAAGACGGCGCCTGGAAGTGTGTCTTTCCAGACATTGGCGAGGGGCGCGAGATCGGCGCCACTCGAGCCGACGCCGTGGAGCATGATGACCAGTGCATGTGATGCGATTGTCGACATGGCTGTTTCCTCTCAGATCTCGAACGGAAGCTGTGGGCCGACGGGAACGATCCCGGTCGGGTTCAGCGCCTTGATCGAGTAATAGCCGCGCTTGATGTGATCGATGCTGACCGTCTGGCGGATGCCCGGTATGGCAAGCATGTTGTCGACGTAACGGCTGAGGTTGGGATAATCCGCCAGCCGGCGCAGGTTGCACTTGAAGAGCCCGTTATAGGCAGCGTCGAAACGGATGAGCGTTACGAAGAGGCGGACATCGGCCTCCGTCAGTCGCGTGCCAAAAAGGAAAGGTCGCTGTCCTTCAAGGCGCGCTTCCAGTTCGTCGAGCATCGTGAAGACGTCAGCGAATGCTTCCTCGTAGGCGACCTGTGTCGTTGCGAAGCCGGTGCGATAGACGCCGTTGTTGAGCTGCGGATAGATGCACTCGTTAAGGGCATCGATCTCCGCGCGAAGATCCTCCGGGTAGAGATCGACCGCTCCATCGGCAAGCGCGCCGAAGCCGGAGTTGAGCATTCGCAGGATATCTGCCGACTCGTTGTTGACGATGGTGCGGCGTTCCTTGTCCCAGAGCACAGGCACGGTGGCGCGGCCGGTGTAGTGCGGATCGGCGCTGGTGTAGATCTCGTGCATATAGGTGGCGTTGTTGAGCTCATCGCGATTGGCGCCGGGATAATCGCCAAAACGCCAGCCCTGATCGGAAAGAGCCGGTTCGACGACCGATACCGAAATCACGT
Source organism: Rhizobium sp. 2MFCol3.1 (assembly GCF_000377565.1). Classification (GTDB taxonomy): domain Bacteria; phylum Pseudomonadota; class Alphaproteobacteria; order Rhizobiales; family Rhizobiaceae; genus Rhizobium. The sequence goes on from NZ_KB898353.1 coordinate 610,082, forward strand.
CTTCCAGCTTCTTCAGCGCGCGGCCGATCAGCGTGCGCGAGGCCCAGGGGCAGATCAGCGCGACATAGAGATGGTAGCGGCCGGCCTCGGCCTTGAAGCCGGCGCCACCGGTCGGACCGGCGCTGCCATCGGGCGTGACCCAGTTGCGGAAACCCGAAATCTGCCGGACGAAACCGCCCTTGGCGTCGGTCGCCTGTACGGGGTGCCAATCGGCGGTCCACTTGCCATCCACGAGCATGACTGAACTCCTGATCTGTTCTTGCGCGGTGTTGGAAATTGATATGGCGCAATTCCAGATGGATGATTATCCGGTCATGAAGAGAATATTTCCTTCCAAAATGGAAGCAATCAGTCCCAACCCTTGTCCCACACCGGTTGTCCGCGAAAGGCGTCGGCCAGAAAGTCCACGAGTACTCTCACTTTCAGCGCCAGATGCCGGGCAGGGGGATAGACCGCGTACAGGCCGCGCGGCTCATCCTCGAAATCAGACAACAGCGGGCGCACCGCCTGAAGACGAAGTCGCGCGCCGGCAACGAAGCTCGGTACGCGCGCGATCCCTAGTCCCGCTTCCGCTGCCGCGACGCAGGCCTCGGCGTTCGAAAACTCAATGCGCCCGCGAACTTCCGTCACCAGCGGCTGTGAACCGGCCTTGTCGCGGAACCGCCAGGTGAGCGGATCGCGGAAATTGGTGTCGATGATGCAATCATGGGCCGCGAGATCCGCCGGCGTCACTGGCACGCCGCGCTGGTCGAGATAGGAGGAGGCGGCAACGAGCACGATGCGCGCGGCGCAAAGCTTGCGCGCGATCAGGCTGCTATCATCGGGGCGTCCGATGCGCACGGCAGCATCAAATCCTTCGTCGACGAGATTGACTGTCCGGTCCGAGAAGCTGACGTCGAGATTGATATCGGGGAAAGCCATCGCGAACTGATTGAGCACGGGTGTCAGCTGCGTGGTGCCGAAGGTGATCGGCGCGGTGATCCGCAATCTGCCCGACGGCGCGCGCGAGGCATTGCGCACCGAGGCATCAAGCGCATCGAATTCCTCGAGAAGCGATTTCACGCGCTCGTAATAGGCGCGACCAGCCTCCGAAAGCGACAGCGCGCGCGTCGTCCGCATGATCAGCTGCACGCCGAGGCTTGCCTCCAGGCGCGAGACCAGCTTCGACGCCTGGCCGCTGCTGGTGCCGAGGCGGGCTGCCGCGCCAGCGAAGCTTCCCGTATCGATGACGGCAACAAACATGCGGTCGCATTCGAGACGATCCAAGTATCTGTCCCCCTACCAACTTGCCGCCGTGAGAGCGGGTGCCGCCCAGGCAAACAAACCGGCGGCGCATGACGCCGCCGGCAGGTGTTATCAGCCGAAGACCTTGAAGCGGTCGCTGTCATCCATGAACGCCTTTTCGCCGAAGGCGGCGGAGTTGGCGCCGAACGGCATCTGCGCGCGCAGCTTCCACGAGGCCGGGATGTTCCAGGCGGCGGCAATTTCAGCGTCGGCCAGCGGGTTGTAGTGCTGCAGGCTCGCGCCGATGTCGGACGCAGCCAGAGCCGACCAGACGGCGAACTGCGTCATGCCGCTCGACTGTTCCGACCAGATCGGGAAGTTGTCGGCGTAGAGCGCGAACTTTTCCTGCAGGCCCTTCACGACGTCCTGGTCTTCGAAGAAAAGAACGGTGCCGGCGCCGGCAGCGAAGCTGTTGATACGCTTTTCGGTCGATTCAAAAGCGTCGGCAGGAACGATCTTGCGCAGTGCGTCCATCACGAAGCCCCAGAGCTTGTCGCTCTCCGCGCCGTAGAGAACCAGAACACGCGAGCTCTGCGAGTTGAAGGAAGACGGCGTGTGCTTGACGGCTTCCTGGATGAGCTTGGTGGTTTCTTCCTGGGAGATCGGCAGGGTCTTGCCGAGCGCATACTGGCTGCGGCGCTTCTTGATGGATTCAATCAGAGTATTGGTCATATGGGGCGCTATCCTTTTTCATATATGCGGCCACCCTGCTGCTGGGAGGAGCAGCGACATGCGGCCGGCAAGAAGGGATAGTGCATGCGAACGGATATGCATATTGCGTTGCATCAAGCGCGCGAGATTTTTTTGCTTCATCGCGATCTTGTTACCAGCTTGACCGAGTCTCCCAAGACTACGACTTCAACGGCAACTCGTCGCGCGCCAGCCGCGCGAGCTCTTTCTCGTCGCGCACGCCGAATTCAAACCAGTCGATCAGCGCCTTGGCGGTCGCCTGGCCGCGGTCGCTGGTCACGTCGCAGTTCTGTTCAAGGCACCATTGCTTGAGGATCCGATCCAGCATCTCCATCGCTTCCGATGTCAGCGCCTCTTTCGGCCAGTCCGTCTTCGTCATCACATCCGCCCCCGTTTCGCACCACCGTAACGCGTATTGGTCGACGCGCTATGACCGCCGAAGCACAGTCGCGCAAAATCGTCGCCGACCGTCCGGTATCGACGATGGCGTTGAAATATTGGAACGCCACAACCGCACGTGCGTTAACCGATATCGGAGGTATTGCGTTATGGACCCGAAACGATGGAGCCGGCCGATCTACTTCCAGGCGAGCAGATACGGCGAATTTCGAACAGTGACGAACACAAGCGAAGCTGCGACAGCGTTAAGTACGGCGTGGCCGATCTCGCGCGGGCGCAGTCTGAAGACCGCCAAGCGCACCTGCCAGCAGGTTCTGAGCGGCAAGAGACCGCCCTCCGAGGCCAGAAATGCCTTCATCGCGGCGGCTGTCGAGGCCAATGTTTACGTCAAGGAACGATAGCCGGAAAAGAAATCAGAAAAATCTTATTTAGGTAGAGTGCAAAGATAGAAGTTTAATGATGCATTCAATCCGATTTGAACACGAGCATGCCACTGTGGGTTTCGCAATCTCGAGTGGGACAATCATGCTGACGTTGCAGAATGCCATTCTTGAAATGATCGCCAAGGGCGAGCCGCTTGGCGCCGTCGTCCATGATCTTTGCACGCGCGTGGAGGCCGCCATCCCCTGGACGGTGTGTTCGGTGCTGACGGTCAAGGATGGCCGAATGCATCCGCTCGCGGGCCCGTCACTGCCGCTCACTTATTCGCAGGCCGTGGACAATCTGGCCATCGGTCCGCTGGCCGGCTCATGCGGGACGGCGGCCTATCTTGGCGTGCCTGTCACGGTGACCGATATCGAAAACGATGCGCGCTGGCAGGACTTCAAGGCCATGGTCCTGCCTCTTGGTTTCAAGGCGTGCTGGTCGACGCCGATCATGAGCGGCGATCGGGTTCTGGCGACCTTCGCCTTCTATTTCCGCGAAAAGCGTGGTCCGAGCCAATTGGAACGCGATGTGGTGGATGCATGCGTCCATCTCTGCGCGATCGCGCTTGAGAGAAACGAGCGCGCGCTCGAGCGCGAGGCGCTGACCTACACGGATGCGCTTACGGGGCTGCCCAATCGCGCGCGGTTCAACGAGGTGCTCAAACAGCAGCATCGATCCGCCGAGCGAAGCTGGGGTATGCTACTTGTCGACGTCGACAACTTGAAGCTGGTCAACGACACATTCGGCCACGGGGCGGGTGATGCGCTTATTCAGGTCGTGGCGCGGCGCATGGCCGCCACCATGCCGACCGAAACGACGTTCCGATTGGGTGGCGACGAGTTCGCGGTCATTCTGCATGACGGCCCGGAGCCGGACCTTGCCGCAAAGGCCGAGGACATCCTGCGGGAGATCAAGCGGCCCGCTCAGTGCGATGGCCATGTGATCTTTCCGGCGGCCAGCATTGGTGGCGCGATCGCCGAGATCGACGACACGCCCGAGCAGGTCCGGCACAATGCCGATGTCGCGCTCTATCACGGCAAGGAGCGCAATCGTGGTCAGTACACAGCCTATCATGCGGGGCTGGGAACATCTCTGACACGGCGCTTCCGCGCCATCCGCGACGTCAGTGTCGCACTGGCGCAGAACCGCATCGATGCCCACTACCAGCCGATCCTTCGCCTCGATACGCGAGAGGTCGTCGGCTTCGAAGCGCTCTGCCGGATGACCACGCAGGCCGGAGACGTCGTCTCGGCGGCGAACTTTCATGATGCGACCCTGGACGCCCAAGTGGCGTCCGAGTTGACCGAGCGCATGCTGTCACGCGTGGCGGCCGATGTTCGTCGCTGGCTCGACATGGGCCTGCCGTTCCAGCATGTCGGCATCAATCTGTCGGCGGCGGATTTTCACGCTGGCCATCTTCAGGAACGGCTATGCAGCGCGTTTGCGGCATCAGGCATACCCTTGAAGCACGTCATCATCGAGGTGACGGAATCCGTCTATCTCGGCCAGGGCGATCATGTCGTGGCAAACGAGATCAAGGCGATGCGCTCTAGGGGCCTGCGCGTTGCGCTCGATGATTTCGGGACCGGTTTTGCGTCGCTGACGCATCTGCTGACCGTTCCCGTCGATATCATCAAGATCGACAAGTCATTCGTCGATCGGCTGGTGCCGGGTGATGCGGGCGCGGTGATCATCGAGGGACTGATGGGGATCGCCGAAAAGCTCGGCATCCGCGTCGTTGCCGAGGGAATAGAAACGGAGATGCAGGCCGAACATTTGCGCGCGCTCGGATGTCTGCTGGGACAGGGTTATCTGTTTCACAAGGCGGTCGATCGCCATTCGGCCGCCTGGCTGTTGCGGGAGTTCGGCCAGCATTCGACGTCCGACGAGCAGGCGATGTCACGTCTGGCCTAGGCCAGGCGACGATCAGGCCGCGCGCCTGAGATCCTGCCCGTGGAAATCCGCGAGTTTCGTCACGACGTCGTCGATCTCTTTCTCGGTGCGCGCCGCATCCCAGCCGAGCGCTTCGGCGGTGACCCTCGCCATGTCCCGCAAGCCTGCCATCGTCAACGCGCCTTCGATCGCGATCGTCGTCCGGCGAAGGACGATGTCGGAGAGATGGACGACGAACTCCTTTCTGGCGATCCAGTCGATCTCGAGCAGGCTGTAATGGTCTGCATCGGAAAGCCGTTCGCTGTCGCGATGGGTTGACATCGCTTCGTGATCGAGGATCGCCGATGCCGTGGTGCCGTATCGCGACAGCAGCGTTTCTGCTCGCTTCATGTCGATACCGCTTTTCTGTACGGCGGCCGCTAGCCAGGCTCGGCGCTGAGCGGCGTCACCAGGAAACTGGCGACCGCCGCCGATGGCCAGTTGCTGGGTCGATTGGCGGCGTGTGCGCTGCAGGCGTTGGAGCACGAGGTCGGCGACCTCCTCGGAGAAGCCACGGAAGGTCGTCCATTTCCCGCCGACCAACGACACGACAGGGAAGGGACGCTCCGCCGTCGCTTCCATCACCGGTGCTGAGTGATCCCGGCTGATGAGACCCGGCGAGGAGGCGTCGGAGGCCGGCAGCGGGCGGATGCCGCTATAGGTGTAGATCACCTGATCGCGGCTGAAGCGCAGCGAAGGGAGAAGGGAGCGGACACTCTCGAGGAAGTATTCGATCTCCGGCTCTTCGCAGCGCACATTCTCCGGATCGCTCGCTGGTATGTCGGTCGAGCCGACCATGGCGAGACCGAGATAGTCGTAGACGAGGCAGATGCGGCCGTCATCCGCCTCGAAGTAGATCATGTGGCCGTTGAGGCTTTTCACCAGTTCCGGATGATCGAGCAGGATATGCGAACCCTTGGTGCCGCCGATCAGCTTCGAGGGCGCATTGAGCGAAGCGTTGGCATGATCGATCCATGGGCCGGCGGCATTGATGACCAGCTTCGGGCGAACGGAGAACGTCTCGCCATTCGCGCGCTTGAAGGTCAGCACGCCGTTCTCCGATGAGATCAGCGCGGTGAAGTTGGTCGCCAGCGCGTTGTCGTTGGCCTGCAGCCCGTCCGCCACCAGTTCGTAGACCAGGCGTTCCGGGCGGCTGATCTTGGCGTCGTAATATATACCACCCGCGACGATGGCGGGCGTGACATGCGGCATCTCCTTCAGCGCCTTCTTCTTGAACAGAAAGCGATGGTTCGGCATCACCCGGTTGCGGGCGCCGAAGAAGTCGTACATCCGCAGGCCGACCTTGACGAGAACGGCGCCGCGGCTGCGCGGTGCCGTGGTTGAGCCGGTCAGTGTCCTGAGCGCGGCCCAGATGCCGCGCGTCCAGGAGAAGACTGGAATGAAGGTCGGAAGCGGCTCGACGCAATGCGGCGCGTTGCGCAGCAACAGATTGCGCTCCAGCGTCGACTGCGCTACCAGCCCGAACTCGCCCGTTTCCAGATATTTCAATCCGCCATGGATCAGGCGCGACGGCGCCGAACTCGTGCCGGAGCCGAAATCCGCCTTGTCCACGATCAGGCAATCGACACCCTGCACGCAAAGATCGCGGAACGTACCCGCGCCGTTGATGCCCGCGCCGAGGATGACAACGTCAATGTCCTTGATCGCGCCGAGGTCTTGGAAACGAAGCGTGTTGGCGGCGGAAATGTCGATCATCTGAAATCGTCCTGCTGAATGTCATTTGCAAACCGTGCCCGGCGGGCGCGGTTCTTATTTCAAGCCGATGGCTTGCCTGCGGTGAGCTTACCGATCTTCGGCCAGATGGGCGCCATGGCATCGGCGATCTCACGGAAGAGGTCGTAGCGCTCCTGGTACGCAGCACTTCGCGCCGCATCGGGATAGCAGCGATGCGCGATGGCCGCCGTGTCGCGTGGATCGTGCCGAGGGCTTGCATAGAGACCGACACCAGCGCCGGCGCAAAGAGCTGCACCCCAAGCGGCCGCTTCGTCGGTCTCGGTGACCGTCGCCGGCATGCCGAGGATATCGGCGAACATCTGCACGACGCGCTTGTTGCGCGAGATGCCCCCAGCAAGGCGCGCCTCGCTGAAGGTGAAGCCATCCCGCAAGGCGTCGACGTGGATGCGGTGGTTGAAGGCGATCCCCTCAAGCACGGCGCGCAGCATGTCGCCGCGATTGTGCCAGCCGCCGAGGCCGAAGAAGCCGGCGCTGGCGGCCGCACCATACGGCGAGCCGAACAGGTAGGGGTGGAACAACGCGGTCAGAGGCCGCTCGAAGGCGGCCTCGATCTCCGGCGCGAGCAGTGCGTGAACCGAACCGCCGGATGCCTCGACGCTCTGCCGCTCGCTGGCGCAGAGCGTATCGAGGAACCAGTCGTAGTTGGCGGTCGATGCCGGCGAGATCGACATGTTGTTCCACTGGCCGGGTTCGATAGCGTTGCGGCAGAACCAGCGACGGTCCATGCGCGGATGCGGCGACAGCGTCTCGTTGATGGAGTAGGTGCCGGCGATGACGGCAACCACGTCGTCGGCATAGCCGCCGGAGCCTAGCGCCGAAGCGGTGACATCGTGCAGGCCCGCAACAACGGGCGTTCCGACGGCAAGCCCGGTGCGCTCGGCGGTTTGCGCGGTCACATAGCCGATGATTTCATCCGAGCGCGAAATCGGCGGCAATGCGGAGGCCATCTCCTCGATGCCGAACAATCTGAGCGCAGCGAGATCATAATCCTGCGTCCGGACGTTCGTGAAGGATGTGCTCGCCTCGGTGCGATCGGTGCCGATGATCCCACTCAGGCAGAACCGCAGCCAATCCTTGCACGACAGGATATGGCCAATCTCCTTGTATCGTGCGGGCTCGTGCTGCTTGATCCAGCCGAGCAACGCAGAAGGCGCCGAGACGTGTGGGACCTGGCCGGTCAGCTCCAGCGCCTCGTCGGCGAGCGGGCTGGCAAGCCACGCCTCGACGATATCGACCGAGCGGCTGTCGAGCGATAGGAGCGCGCGGCCGAGAGGAGCGTTGGCCTTGTCGGTTAGGTAGATGCCGTCGCCATGCGCAGTGGCCGCGATTGCTGCGATATCGCCGGCGGGACGGCCGCTAAGTTCTATCGCCTCGCGGATGGCATCGGCTGTCTGTGTCCAGAGTTCGTTCATGTCGCGCTCGACATGGCGCGCATGCGGCATGAACTGGGTCACGCGGCGGCGGGCAACGGCGATCGGCGTTCCGTCGACGTCGAAGATCACGGCCTTGGTGACGGTGAGGCCGCTATCTATTCCAAGCAGACTTGGCATTCAGGCTTTACTCCGGCTGATGTGGTCGCAGACGCGCCTTGTCCTCTCGCGCGATGATCACGTTGATATCTCGTGATCGCATGCGGTCGATGTGGACGGCGGGCGTCTTGTCGTCGACGATGATGACGTCGAATTCGCTGAGGGCTGCGAAGCGATGCAGGGCGCGCCGCTCGAATTTGGTGTGGTCGGCCAAGAGGACGCGCTTGGCGGCGCAGTCGAACATGGCGCGTTTGGTGTCGACCATCTCGGGCGACTGGTGAAACACCAGATCGTCGGTGATTGCCGACATGGAAATGAAGGCGACGTCGGCGCGCAGACGGTGGATCTCGTTGACGGTGGTGCGGCCGACAAAGGCGTTGCACCAGTTGTAATATTGCCCGCCGAGCGCCAGCAATGTCAGGTCCTGCATGCCCTTCAATGCGTTGATCAGCGTCAGCGAGTTGGTGATCGCCGTGATCGGAACCTTCGCGGGCAGATGGTCTGCCATCGGCAGCACGGTGGTGGAATCGTCGAAGAAGATGGCCTGCCCGGGCTCGACGAACTGCATGGCCGCCGCGGCGATCATGTTCTTCTCGGCCGATTGGCGGCCGGAGCGGTAGACGTCGCTGGATTCGATCAGGCTGGAGGCGGCTGCCGTCACCACGCCGCGCGTCTTGCGAAACAGGCCACGGCTGACGAGGTCGTCGACATCGCGATGCGCGGTCATGAGGCTGATGCCGAAGCGATCGGTCAGATCCTCGATCCGCATCTGTCCTTCCGCCATCACGGCCTCGGCGATCATCTGCCGGCGCACGAGCTGACGCGTCTGTCGGCTGTCGCTTGGGAGTTCGTCGATGGGGAGCGCGCCTGCGCCTATCTTCTGTGTCACGATGGCCTCTGCGCTCGAACGACTGGTGTGCGCGTTGTATCGCGAAGATACGCAACTATGGAGGAAAAAGGGGGCGCCTCATTAAGGCGTCCCCTTCCGTGTCTTACTGCTCGAGAACGAAGGGAGCGGTGTACTTGTCGACGTTGTCCTTGGTGATCAGCAGGCAATCGAAGAGCTGCTTTTCGCTCTTGGCGCCGGTGCTGCCGTTCTTGATGACATTGTCGGCCTGCTTGACGGCTTCTTCCGAGAAGACGGCGACCGGCTGCAGGACGGTGTACTGCAGGTCGCCGGCCTTGATGGCGGCTACTGCGTCAGGCGAACCGTCGAAACCGCCAACCTTGACGTTTGCCAGCTTGCCGGCTTCCTTCAGTGCTGCGATCGCGCCGAGAGCCATTTCGTCGTTGCCGGAGATAACGCCGATGATGTCAGGGTTTGCCTGGAGCATCGACTGCATCTTGTTGTGGCCCTGGGTACGGTCCCAGTTGGCGACTTCCTTGGCCGACTTCACCAGGTCAGGATACTGGGTCAGGACCGACTCGTAGCCGTTCGAGCGGGTTGCGGCGTTGTTGTCGGAAGGAGAGCCGAAGAGTTCGGCATACTTGCCCTTGTCGCCGACAGCTTCAACCCACTGCTGCGCACCGATGGCCGCACCCTGTGCGTTGTTGGAAACGAGCTGTGCCTTGGCCAGGCCTTCCTGGTTGATTTCAGCGTTGACGAGGATAACAGGGATGCCAGCGGCAACGGCCTTCTTGACGGCGCCAACCGAACCATCGGCGTTTGCCGGGTCGAGGATGATGGCAACCGACTTGTTGGTGATCGCGGTGTCGATCAGGTTGCTTTCAGTGTTGGTGTCACCCTTGTGCGCGCCGACGGTCGCCGTGTAGCCGAGCTTTTCAGCGGTTGCCTTTGCAACGTTGCCTTCGGTCAGCCAATAGGGGTTGGACGGATCGTTGACGATAACCGTCATCAGGCCCTCAGCCCATGCGGAGCTTACGAAGATCGGCGCTACGGCAACAGCTGCCAGAAGAACGCGCATGCCCTTTTTAAACATAGTCTCTCTCCCATTGATGAGTTCGTGTTGTGCCGGCTTCCCGGCGGTGCTTTCCGCATTGTTGCGGAGAAGGTCTGCAGCGTGCGTCAGGATGATTTGACCCGACGCCCGTATTGGATGCTGTTCATGAGAACGGCGAGAACGATGACCGCGCCGGTAAAGACGGTCTGCCAGTAGGCCGAGACGCCGATGATGACGAGGCCGTCCGACAGGAAGCCGATGACGAAGGCGCCGAGCATGGTGCCGCGTACGGTCCCCCGTCCGCCGGTGAGCGCAGCACCGCCAATGACCACGGCAGCAATCGCCGTCAGTTCATAGGTGGTGCCCGCGGTCGGACCGGCGGACGTCAGCTGGGAGGAAAGGACCAGGCCGGCAATGGCCGCGCAGACGCCGGAGAACACGTAGACGAGGATCTTGACGCGCTTGACGGGAACGCCCGAGAGTTCGGCGGCGCGTTCATTGCCACCGGACGCGTAGAGCCAACGACCGAAGGCGGTCTTGCTGAGCACGATGCCGCAGATGATGGCGAGTGCCGCAAGCACGAGCACGCCGATCGGAACACCGCCGAGACGGTTGAAGCCGAGCCAGTCGAACCCGGTGTTGCCGAGTTCTGGGCGGCCGCCGAGATTGTTGTATGTCAGGCCGTTCGTCATCAGAAGCGCGATGCCGCGGGCAACGTAGAGAACGCCGAGCGACGCGACGAAGGCGGGAACCTTGAGATAGGCGATCAGCACGCCGTTGACGGCGCCGACCAGCGCACCCATCGCGCAGGTGAGGACCACGACCGCCCAAACCGGCGTGTAGAGGATGACGCCGAAGGTGGGGAGCTGCACGCCCTGCATCAGGAAGCCGGCGATACAACCGGCCAAGCCCAGCGTCGAGCCGACCGAAAGGTCGATGCCGCCGTTCAGGATGACGAGCAGCATGCCGATCGCCAAAATCCCGAAGATCGCCACGTGCGAGGCCATGATCAGGAAGTTGTTGAGGCTGAAATAGTAAGGCGACAGGAAGGAGAAGACCGCGATGATGACGATCAGCGCGAAGAACGCGCGACCTTCCAGCAGCAGGCGAATAATATTGAAATCCCGCCGTGGCCCGTTCGAAACTGTCTTTTTGTCGTTTGCTTCAGTGACTGACATAATCAGTGCTCCATAATTCCGGGCTAGTGCGCGACCACTGCTTCGCCAGAGGCGGCCATGATCTTTTCCTTGGTGACGTCAGAGCTGAACTCGGCGGAAATCTTGCCGCGATGCATGACGATGATGCGATGTGCAATGCTCAGGCATTCGGCGACCTCCGAGGTGGAGTAGATCACCGCCAGCCCCTGCTTGGCGCGCTCAGCCAGAAGCTTGAACACCTCGGCCTTGGCGCCGATGTCGATGCCTCGGCTCGGTTCGTCGAGCAGGATGACCTTCGGATGCGTCGCCAGCATCTTGCCGATCACGACCTTCTGCTGGTTGCCGCCGGAGAGCGAGCCGATGGCGGCCGCGCCACCGTCGGTCTTGATGTGAACCTTGCGGATCGAATCCGTGACCAGTTCGCGCTCGCGGCCACCCGAGGTGAATAGCCCCCTGGTGAAAGCGCCGATGCTGGCAAGCGAGAGGTTGGTGCCGACAGTCATCGTCTGAACCAGACCGTCGCGCTGGCGGTCTTCGGGCACGAGGCCGAGGCCACTTGCGATCCGGTTGGCAATGCTAAGGCCGGCGACGTCCTGGCCTTCGAGAAGAATGTGCCCGCCGCTGGCGTGCAGACGTCCGGCCACGCATTCGAGAAGCTCGGTACGACCGGCGCCCATGAGGCCGTAGATGCAGACGATCTCGCCGGCGCGCACATCGAGCGACAGGCGGTCGACGGCGTTATAGGCAGCACCGGAAGGGCCGGGAACGGTGAGTTCCTTGATAGACAAGGCGACCTTGCCCATCTCGTAGCCATCAGGCGGGCTGCCGAGGTCGAAGTTTTCGCCCACCATGTTGCGGACGATCCATTCGAGGTCGATATCCTTGCGCTCGGCATAGGCGGTCATGGTGCCGTCGCGCAGCACGACGGCATGGTTGGTGATCTGCAGCGCCTCTTCGAGGTGGTGCGAGATATAGACGATCGATACGCCGCGGCTGGTGAGATCGCGGATGACCTTGAAGAGCACTTCGACTTCGGTGGCGCTGAGCGCCGAGGTCGGCTCGTCCATGATCAGGATACGCGAGTTAACGGACAGCGCGCGAGCGATTTCCACGATCTGCTGCTGGCCAAGGCGGAGATCCTCGACGGGGGTCAGCGGATCGATATCCTCTTCCAGCTCTTCGAGCAGCGCGCGGGTCTGGCGCTCTTCCTCGGCAAAATCGACGGTTCCCGCCGTGATGATCTCGCGGCCCATGAAGATGTTGTCGCGGACGCTCAAGTTGGGCGCCAGGCTGAGTTCCTGGTGGATGATTGAGATGCCGCATTCGCGGGCATGCGTCGAGGAGACGAAGTTGACCGTCTGTCCGTCGAGGATGATCTCACCCGATGTCGGGCGCACGACGCCCGACAGGATCTTCATCAGCGTCGACTTGCCGGCACCATTTTCGCCGAACAGCGTGGTGACCTGGCCGCGGTGAATGTCGAAGTTCACGCCCTTGAGGGCCTGCACGCTGCCATATGTCTTGGCAACGTTGCGGGCGCTGAGCACGACCTCACCGATCTCACCTTTGATCTGGCGTTGGCTTGCCTGGCTCATTTGACTTCAACCTTGACGGGGGTGACGAGCCAGTTCTTCGGGTTGATCAGCTTGAAGACGCCGGTGACAGTGACCGTCTTGCCGGTCAGCTGAGCGGGGTCGATGCTCCCAAGCACGGCCTTCTTCATCTCGTTGTTGATCGCCGAACCGGCGTCCTGGTACTCGATCTGATTGGTGAACTGGCCGAACTCGATCGTACCCGTGGCATCACGCAGATCGGTGCCGTTGATTGCCGGGCCGGTCTGCATGCGAATGACGACTTCAGGCGGCAGGCCGTCGACCTTCACCTCGTTGATGTTGCCCTTGCGCTCGCCGACGACGCCGGAGAAGGACACGGGCAGAACCGGGCCAGTGGTCGTTGCGACGCCGTATTTCTCGCCCGCCGCTTTCTTGTCTGCGAGGGCAGCCGGTGCAAGCTCGGCAGCTGGAACCGCGCGCTTCTCGACATCAGCCGCGATCTTCGGGAACTGCTCCACACCGTAGGTTTCCGAGGAGAAAGCCTGCTGGCGCACGTCGTTTTCGGAGCCGATATGGACAACCTTCGTGTCCAGCGCGATCGCACCGACGACAACCACGATGGCCGCAATGCCGACCGCGATTTTCAGTTTGCCGCTCTTTGGCTGGGAAGCCGCGTAGTCCGTTTCTATGCTCATTTTCTGACAACCTTCGGCGCAAGGCCGGATTTCCTGTTGAGGGAAAGAAAAGGGGATGAGGGATTATCGACGTCGCGACCGGTCAGTCGGGCGACAATCCAGCTTGTTAGTTAGGGAGTTTGCGAGGAGGTCGCCAAGCGGCGATCGCGCGTCGGGGCGGAAGTGCTGGCGTGACGCCAAGCCATGTCTGGAAACAGAAATTCGCACCGTCGTGATCCTCCTCAATAACCCGGCGTTTGTTTCTCCTCCAACCGCCAGGCGCTTCACGCAGATACCGTGTTAGCCCGCGAGCTATGGTATCGCCGTGTTATCAATGGCAATAAACATGTTATAAAGATTGTACCTTGTCAATCGACCATTCGGCGATGTTTTCGATTTTAGTCGATGTTGATGGCTGTGTAGAGCGGTCAGGCTGGTGCCCATAGAAAGCGCTGAGAAGACAACGCTTTGCAATCTATCGCATAACTAACGCATGCGAGATCAATCGCGCTATTGCATCACAAGTTATTGATATAGTTATACTTGTTCGGGTATCGCAATGGCGCGTGCGTAGGCGCTGGAGGAGGTCCTCGCAGCGTTTGATTAATGGCGCTCAAGCCAGCGCCTCGCCCATCGTGTCGATTTGATGCCTTGCATTATATCTGAAAAAATTTGCGACAACAGAAAAAAAATTCATTTGCGGTGATAAGTTTGTGTTATATTCTGCATGAAACGAAAATTCGGCGCTTGCCGGTTTCCGGTTGCTGCCCAGGGCGAGGTCTTTCAGTCTGATCTTGCGAGGAGCGGTCGTAATGCGACGTACTGTCTGAACGGTAGCGCTTGGCGCGGTCCGTCGGCGGTCGTCTGGGAGGAGTGACCATGAATGGGATGAGGATGCCGTATCCAGCGGCATGGATGATCGTGGGCGACGAGGCTTTCGATGTCTGAACGTGGGCAGATCATTATCGGTATCGATGCCGGAACCTCGGTGATCAAGGCGGTTGCCTTCGAGCTATCTGGGCGCCAGATCGCGTCCGCGTCGGCGCGCAATCAGTATGCGACCGGCGATGACGGTTCGGCGACGCAGTCTCTGACGCAAACCTGGGCCGACTGCGTGACCGCGCTGCGCGGCCTCAGCGAAAAGGTGCCGGGCCTTGCCGAGCGCACGGCGGCCATCTCGGTGACGGGGCAGGGCGACGGCACATGGCTCGTCGGCGCCGACAATCGACCGGTTGGCGATGCGTGGCTCTGGCTCGATGCGCGGGCGGCTCCGACGGTGACGCGGCTCAGCGCCGGCGCCGGCAATCGCGCGCGCTTCGAAGCGACCGGCACCGGCCTCAATACGTGCCAGCAGGGTGCGCAAATCGCCCATATGGACCGCAATCAGCCCGAGCTTCTCGATCGCGCCGAGGTCGCGCTTCATTGCAAGGACTGGCTTTATCTCAATCTTACGGGCATTCGCGCCACCGATCCGTCGGAAGCGAGTTTCACCTTCGGCAATTTCCGCACGCGGAAATATGACGATGCGGCGATCGATGCGCTCGGACTGTCGCGCCGCCGCTCGCTATTGCCCGAGATCATCGATGGCACCGAGGTCACCCATCCGCTGTCGGCTGATGCGGCCCGGGCCTGTGGGCTTCTCGCCGGCACGCCCGTCAGTCTCGGCTATGTCGACATGGTCATGACCGCACTCGGCGCCGGCGTGCGTAGCGCGGGTCAGAACGCGGCCTGCTCGACCGTCGGCTCCACCGGCGTCCACATGCGTGCCAAGGCGGTGGCCGACGTGCAGCTCAATGCCGAGGGCACGGGTTATGTGATCGCCTTGCCGATGCCCGGGATCGTCACCCAGGTACAGACCAATATGAGCGCCACGATCAACATCGACTGGCTGCTGCAGATGGCCGGCTCGCTGATGGCCGACGGCGGCAAGACGGTATCGCATGCCGATCTGATCGCCCGTATCGACAGCTGGTTCGCCGAGAGCCGGCCGGGCTCGGTGCTCTATCACCCCTATATCTCTGATGCCGGCGAACGTGGCCCCTTCGTCAATGCCGCGGCCCGCGCCGGTTTCATCGGTCTTTCCATGCGGCATGGCTTCGCCGATCTGTTGCGCGCGGTGGTCGAGGGTCTCGGCATGGCGACGCGCGATTGCTACGCGGCGATGGGCGATATGCCCGAAGAACTCCGGATCACCGGCGGCGCGGCGCGTTCGCGCGCGCTGCGTGGTTGCCTGTCGGCGGCGGTCAATGCCCCGGTCAGGGTGTCGCGGCGCGAAGAGGCCGGTGCCGCAGGCGTCGCGATGATGTCGGCGGTTGCGATTGGCGCCTACCGCAACATGGATGATTGCATTGCCGAATGGGTGACGCCGCTTCTTGGCGAGGCTGAAGCGCCCGACAGCGAGCAGGCCGAGCGCTTCGAGCGCCTGTTCAAGGCCTACGTGATGGTGCGCGAGGCGGTCGCGCCCGCCTGGGATCAGCTGGTCGCCACGCAATAAACGGAAATCCCGCGCCGGGCCGCGACTGATGCGCGGCCGCGCTGAATGAATGTGTTGATGCACAAAGCATCCGAAGGAGCATGTTGATGACTGAGTCCGGAATGGTGGATCTGTTCGTGATCGGTGGCGGGATCAATGGTGCCGGCATCGCGCGTGATGCGGCGGGCCGTGGCCTGAAGGTCGTTCTGTGTGAGAAAGACGATCTGGCGCAGGGGACATCGTCGCGCTCAGGCAAGCTGGTTCATGGTGGCCTGCGCTATCTCGAATATTACGAATTCCGGCTGGTGCGCGAGGCGCTCATCGAGCGCGAGGTGCTGCTCAACGCCGCCCCCCACATCATCTGGCCGATGCGCTTTGTGCTGCCGCATTCGCCGCAGGATCGGCCGGCCTGGCTCGTCCGTCTCGGTCTTTTCCTTTATGATCACCTGGGTGGCCGCAAGAAGCTCCCGGGCACCCGCACGCTCGATCTGCGCCGTGACCCCGAGGGTACGCCTATCCTCGATCAATACACCCGCGGCTTCGAATATTCAGACTGCTGGGTCGACGATGCGCGTCTTGTCGTGCTCAATGCGGTCGATGCCGCCGAGCGAGGGGCCGAGGTTCTGACCCGCACGGCAGCCGTCTCCGCTAGGCGCGAGAATGGCGGCTGGAGCATCACCACCAAGAACAGCGTCACCGGTGAAACCCGCAATTTCCGCGCCCGCTGTATCGCCAATGCTGCGGGCCCCTGGGTGTCCGATGTCATCGGTCGCGTGGCTGGTGCCAACAGCAGCCGCAATGTCCGGCTGGTCAAGGGCAGCCATATTATCGTGCCGAAGTTCTGGGCGGGGTCCAACGCCTACCTCGTGCAGAACCACGACAAGCGCGTAATCTTCATCAATCCCTATGAGGGCGACAAGGCCCTGATCGGCACGACCGATATCTCCTACGAAGGCCGGGCCGAGGATGTCGCAGCCGACGAGAAGGAAATCGAGTACCTGCTCACCGCCGTCAATCGCTACTTCAAGGAAAAGCTCCGCCGTCAGGATGTGCTGCACAGCTTCTCCGGCGTGCGCCCCCTGTTCGACGACGGCAAGGGCAATCCATCAGCCGTGACGCGTGACTATGTCTTCGATCTCGAAGAGACCGGCAACGCGCCGCTTCTCAACGTCTTCGGCGGCAAGATCACCACCTTCCGTGAGCTCGCCGAGCGCGGCATGCAGCGGCTGAAGCACATCTTCCCGCAAATGTCCGATAACTGGACGGAACACGCAGCGCTTCCGGGCGGTGATATGCCGAAGGCCGATTATGAAACCTTCTTCAACGGCTTGAAGGAAAGCTATCCCTGGATGTCGCGCACGCTCGCGGGTCACTACGGCCGTCTCTACGGCACCCGGACCCGCAAGATCGTCGGCGATGCAAAAGGTGTCGAAGGTCTTGGCCGTCACTTCGGTGGCCATCTCTATGAGGCCGAGGTTCGCTATCTCGTCTCGTCCGAGTGGGCGCTGACCCCTGAGGACGTGCTGAAGCGCCGCACCAAGCACTATCTGCACCTGACCGAGGCCGAGCAGGCCGCCTTTGCCGACTGGTTCGCCGGCGCGAATCTCGTTGCGGCCGCCTGAGGATACCGATCATGGCATTGACCCTTTCGCTAAACACCAATCCGCTCGTCAATCGTTTCGCCGAGCCGGATGACCTGATCGAAACCGTGGCGCGGGATTTGCGCATTCGTGACCTGCAGCTCACCCACGAGTTCATCAATCCCAGCTGGCAGGCGCCCGTCATCCGCAGGCTGACCCGCAACATGTCGGCGGCACTCCAGCGCACCGGCGTCAGGGTGACCTCGGGTATGACCGGGCCTTACGGCCGCCTCAACCACTTCGGCCATCCCGATGCAGACGTTCGTCGCTATTACGTCGACTGGTTCAAGACCTTCGCCGACATCACCGCCGATCTCGGCGGGACTTCGGTCGGAACGCAGTTCGCGATCTTCACCTACAAGGATTTCGACGATCCCGCGCGGCGGGAGGAACTGATCAAGATCGCCATTGATTGCTGGGCCGAGGTTGCCGAGCACGCGAAGTCGGCTGGTCTGTCATACGTGTTCTGGGAGCCGATGAGCATCGGTCGCGAATTCGGCGAGACGATCGCCGAGTGCATGAAGCTGCAGGACCGTCTGACCGCCGCCGATATGGCCGTGCCGATGTGGATGATGGCCGATATCGACCATGGGGACGTGACCTCGAGCAACCCCGATGATTTCGAACCCTATGCGTGGGCGCGCGCCGTGCCGAAGGTTTCGCCGATCATCCACATCAAGCAGAGCCTGATGGACAAGGGCGGGCATCGGCCGTTCACGGCCGAATTCAACGCCAAGGGCCGCATTCAGCCGCCGGAGCTGCTCAAGGCATTTTCGGAGGGCGGAGCCAAGGATAACGAGATTTGCCTCGAACTCTCCTTCAAGGAGCGTGAGCCGAACGATCGCCAGGTGATCTCGCAGATCGCCGAAAGCGTCGCGTTCTGGGCGCCCCACATCGACACCGGCGTTGCCGACCTGCATATCTGACCGAAAAGCGAATCGAAAAAAGAGGCGGGATATGCGGGTGGCCAAATCGGGAGAAGACTGTCGATGAACGATCCGGAAGAATCGCTTGCGGTGCGAGCCGCCTGGCTGCATTACGCCGGGGGCCTGACGCAGTCCGAGGTGGCCAAGCGTCTTGGACTGCCCTCGGTGAAGACGCACCGCCTCATCGCGCGCGCGGTCGCCGAAGGTGTCGTCAAGATCAGCATCGAAGGCGACATCATCGAGTGCGTGGCGCTGGAGAACAGCCTCTCCGAGCGCTTCGGCCTGCAATATTGCGAAGTGACGCCCTATGTCGGCGAAGACGAGTCGATCTTTCGAACGCTCGGCCTTGCCGGTTCCAACTTCCTGAAGCGCGAGATCGAGCGCGGCGACAATACTGTGATAGGGCTTGGCCACGGACGCACGCTGTCGACCGCAGTGCATCTCCTGCCGCGTGTCTCCGCCCGCGACCTGCGCTTCGTCTCGCTTCTCGGCGGCTTGACCCGAAACTACGCAGCCAACCCCTATGACGTCATGCACCGCATCGCCGAAAAGACCGGCATGCCTGCTTATGTCATGCCCGTTCCGTTCTTCGCCAACACGGCCGAAGACCGCGAAGTGCTTCTGGCGCAGCGCGGTGTGAAGGAAGTGATGGATCTCGCAAACACCGCCACGCTGAAGCTGGTCGGGCTCGGTACGGTCGACACGCATGCGCAGCTGGTGCAATCGGGCATGATCGAGGCGCGCGAGATCAAGGAAGTGGCGGCTGCCGGCGGTGTCGGCGAAATCCTCGGCTACTTCTTCGATTCCAACGGCCGCATTCTCGACACCGCGCTGACCGAGCGAACGCTCTCGGCCAGCCTGCCGCAGCCGAGGACGGAGCGGCTGGTGGCGCTTGCGGGCGGCGGCGGCAAGGTCGAGGCGATCCGCGCCGTTCTGCGCAGCGGCAGCCTCCACGGACTCATTACCGACGAACGTACGGCCGAGGCGCTTCTGCGCTAGCCGGACGATCAGACAGACCACGACAGGAAATAGGATTGCACATGGCCAACTCACCGCGTTTCTGGATCGGCACCAGCTGGAAGATGAACAAGACGCTTGCCGAGGCGCAGAGCTTCGCGAGCGGGCTCAAGGCTGCGGATGGCGCGCGCGATCCGCGCATCCAGCGCTTCGTCATTCCGCCCTTCACGGCCGTGCGCGAGGTCAAGGCGATGCTGGCGGAGACGTCGGTCAAGGTCGGCGCGCAGAACATGCACTGGGCTGATGATGGCGCATGGACCGGCGAGGTGTCGCCGGCGATGCTCAAGGACTGCAACCTCGACATCGTCGAGCTCGGCCATTCCGAGCGACGGGAGTTCTTCGGCGAAACCGACGAGACCGTTGGCCTCAAGACCGAGGCTGCCGTTCGCCATGGACTGATCCCTCTTATCTGCATCGGCGAGACGCTGGCCGACCGCGAAAGCGGCCGTGCCGCCGAGGTGCTTGCGACTGAGGTTCGCGGCGCACTTTCCAAGCTGACCGGCGCGCAGAAGCAAGCCGAGATCCTGCTCGCCTACGAGCCGGTCTGGGCGATCGGCGTCAACGGCATCCCGGCGACGGCCGAATATGCGGATGCGCGCCAGGCCGAAATCATCGCGGTTGCCGAGGAAGTGCTGGGTCGCCGCATCCCTTGCCTCTACGGCGGCTCCGTCAACCCCGGCAATTGCGAAGAGCTTATCTCAAGCCCACATATAGATGGGCTTTTCATCGGCCGTTCGGCCTGGAACGTCGAAGGTTATCTCGACATCCTCGCGAAATGCGCCGCCAAACTTGACGCAAAACTCGAAGGAGAAAAAGCATGAAACTGGCAATCGCAGGAGACAGCGCGGGCGAAGGCCTCGCCAAGGTTCTCGCCGACCATCTGAAGGATCGCTATGAAGTGTCCGAAGTCTCGCGCACAAGCGCGGGCCCGGATGCATTCTACGCCAGCCTTTCCGACCGCGTTGCGTCGGGCGTTATCGACGGCACCTATGACAAGGCGATCCTCGTATGCGGCACCGGCATCGGCGTTTGCATCTCCGCCAACAAGGTCCCCGGCATCCGCGCCGCACTGACCCATGACACTTATTCGGCGGAACGCGCCGCGCTGTCGAACAACGCCCAGATCATCACCATGGGCGCGCGCGTCATCGGACCTGAACTCGCCAAGGCCATCGCCGACGCGTTCCTGGCGCAGACCTTCGACGAAAACGGCCGCTCCGCCGGCAACGTCAAGGCTATGGACGAACTCGACGCGAAGTACAATCAGCGTTGATAGACTAAGAGCTACGGCCCGCGCCTTGCGGGCCGTACCTCCATGAGCGCGTCGACGAATTCCGCGTTCATCCCGCAGCGCCCTTTTGCCGTCTGCCACGATTCTCCGCACGAATATCCAAACGCCACCGAAAACGACAATCGCCGACGGCGTCGTTTCAATAAGCTCCTGACATCAAAGGGCGGCGAAGCCGGCTCTGATGATTTGATACGGAGCGCCTTGTGGCAAACGAATTTTCATTCCCGCTTTCTCGCCGCCAAGCAATGCTTGCCGGAGCAACGATTTCATTCGCGATGGCCACACCAGCCTTCGCCGCTAAGCAAAAGACATCACACACTGCAAAAGGAGCAACTCCCATGACCGGAAACTTTGTGAAGACGAAAGATGGCGTCGAGATCTTCTTCAAGGATTGGGGTCCGAAGGACGCCCAGCCGATCGTTTTCCACCATGGCTGGCCGCTGTCGTCAGACGATTGGGACGCTCAGATGCTGTTCTTCGTCAACAAGGGCTATCGCGTCGTCGCTCATGATCGTCGTGGCCACGGCCGTTCCGCGCAGGTGAGCGATGGTCATGACATGGACCATTATGCCGCCGATGCCTCCGCCGTTGCAGAGCATCTCGATCTGCGCAACGCGGTGCATATTGGCCATTCCACCGGCGGCGGTGAAGTTGCTCGCTATGTTGCCAAATATGGTCAGCCGCAGGGGCGTGTCGCCAAGGCCGTTCTGGTCAGCGCCGTTCCTCCGCTGATGCTGAAGACACCGGGCAACCCCGATGGCACGCCGATGGAAGTGTTCGATGGCTTCCGCGCGGCGCTGGCCGCCAACCGCGCCCAGTTCTACATCGACGTCGCCTCCGGTCCCTTCTATGGATTTAACCGGCCCGGCGCGAAGGTATCCCAGGGTGTGATCGACAACTGGTGGCGTCAGGGCATGATGGGCTCGGCCAAGGCGCACTATGACGGCATCAAGGCGTTCTCGGAGACGGACCAGACCGAGGACCTCAAGGCGATGACCGTGCCGACGCTGGTGTTGCAGGGCGATGACGACCAGGTCGTGCCTTACAAGGATGCCTCGCTGCTGCAGGCAAAGCTTCTGAAGAACAGCACGCTAAAAGTCTATCCCGGCTTCTCGCACGGCATGCTGACGGTGGAAGCCGACGTGATCAACCCCGACCTGCTTGCCTTCATCAAGGCCTGATCGCCCATCGAACATTCGCTTTGGCGCCTGTGGCCGACTCATCTCGTCGGCCACAGGCGCCAAAGTGTGAGTCTTGCCTTTCACAACGTTCCGATTGCGATTCTCGGATGCCTCTTATGCAAATTTATCTCTGCTCATTATCCGGGCAATGAGATAAATAATTGGGCATTCACAAAGGAGAAATGCAATGAAAATCACCAACAAGATCGTCGAGTACTTTCAGCTCGGCAGAGCATACCGTGAACTTTCCCGCCTCGACGACGCCGCTCTCAAGGACATCGGTGTTAATCGCTCCGATCTGAAGCGTCGCGTATACGGTCGCTGATCACATCTACCTGATTGCTTCCGATGGGCCTGCTTAAGCGGGCCTTTATCGTTTTTAGGGCTTTTCACAACACGAATTCAGGGCGTTCGATACTGCCTATCCGCCCCCGAAAAAATGCCCCGTCATCGACGCCTCTCGCGGCCGGCTGAGACACCCGCGTTAACCTTTTGTTAACCAATTCATCGTTAATAAATCTCAACGATTTCTTAACGTAGATGACCAAATTGCTAACAGACGCCCGCTCCATCCGTATCAAGGGCCGCTCGTTTCTGGCGGTGATGCTATCGCCGGACCTGCCGCTCGATGATTGGCTGGTGCGGTTGGACGATCTGGCCGCGCGATCGGCCGGCTTCTTCCTCGGTCGCCCGGTCGTGCTCGATATCGGCGAGCTCGAGATTGATCGCGCGCAATTGAAGGAGCTGATCGCGGCGCTCGGCGAGCGCAATGTCAGCATCATGGGCATCGAAGGCGGGCGTCCTTCGCTGATCGGACCAGGCATGCCGCCGGCGCTGAAAGGCGGGCGTCCGGTTTCCGATTTCGAAATGCCGCAGAACGAACCTGTTCTCGAAGCACCACGCAAGCCTGACGCAATCGAGACGCGGCAAACTCCGCAGTCATTGGTTATCCGAGAGCCGGTTCGCTCCGGGCAGTCGGTGATTTTCGCGGAAGGCGACGTGACCATCATCGGGTCGGTCTCATCGGGCGCGGAAGTGATCGCCGGCGGTTCGATCCATGTCTACGGCGCTTTGCGCGGACGGGCGATGGCGGGGTCGTTGGGCAACGCCTCGGCGCGTATCTTCTGCCGCAGGCTCGAGGCTGAACTGGTTGCCATCGATGGCATCTACAAAATGGCGGAAGACCTGGAGCCGGGGCTTCGCGGACAAGCAGTCCAGCTCTGGCTGGAAGACGACGCGATCAAGGCCGAGAAACTTAGCTGAGCCCAGGTTGGCCAGATATTAGGAGAGAAAGATGGGGAAAGTCATCGTCGTCACTTCAGGCAAGGGCGGAGTTGGAAAGACAACCTCCACCGCGGCACTTGGAGCGGCTCTTGCACAGAGAAACGAGAAGGTCGTCGTAGTCGACTTCGACGTCGGGCTGCGTAACCTCGATCTGGTGATGGGCGCAGAGCGCCGGGTCGTCTACGACCTGATCAACGTCATCCAGGGCGACGCCAAGCTTTCTCAGGCGCTGATCCGCGACAAGCGCCTCGAGACGCTGTTCCTGCTTCCGGCCTCGCAGACCCGCGACAAGGACAACCTGACGGCAGAGGGCGTCGAGCGCGTCATGGCCGACCTAAAGCGCCATTTCGACTGGGTCATCTGCGACAGCCCTGCCGGTATCGAGCGCGGCGCGACGCTTGCCATGCGCCATGCCGATGTCGCTGTCGTTGTGACCAACCCCGAGGTCTCGTCGGTTCGCGACTCGGACCGCATCATCGGCCTGCTTGATTCCAAGACGCTGAAGGCCGAACGCGGCGAGCGCATGGAGAAGCATCTGCTTCTCACCCGTTACGACGCGAACCGCGCCGAGCGTGGCGACATGCTCAAGGTCGACGACGTGCTGGAGATCCTCTCCATCCCGCTGCTCGGGATCATTCCTGAGAGCATGGACGTTCTGCGCGCTTCCAACATCGGCGCTCCGGTCACGCTCGCGGACAGCAAGAGCGCACCCGCCATGGCATACTTCGACGCCGCTCGACGCTTGGCCGGTGAAGAGGTGGCGATGACGGTGCCGGGCGAGAAGCGCGGTATCTTCGGCAAGATTTTTGGAAGGAAGGCCGCATGAGCATTTTTCGGCTTTTTGGAAAACAGAGAACCGCACCGGCTGCCCGCGAGCGCCTGCAGGTGCTCCTAGCTCACGAGCGGTCGTCGACCGGATCCGATCTGATTACGGTTCTTCGCGAGGAAATCCTCGCCGTCATCGCCAAGCACGTGCAGGTCGACAACGACCGCGTGCACGTGAAGATGGATCGCGACGAGCACATGTCGATCCTCGAGATCGACGTCGAGATCCCGCTGAACGCAGCCCGCGCTGCCTGAATAGCAAAGTGAAAGCGGCACATAACGTGCCGCTTTCAAATGACGGTGTGGCGGACTTCAGTCCTGTGGACCGCCAGGCTGCCAGTTGTTTTTGGCCAGTTCCCATTCGCCATCGGCGCCGATCTCGACGCGTTTGTTGCCGCGGTAGAATATTGGCGTGCCCGACTTCTTATCGATTGCGAAGCGGCTTGGCGAAAACTTCGCCTTTTCCTTGCCGTCCAGGGCAAGCGCCAGTGCTTCCTTGAATTTTCCGCTTTTGCATAGTGCCATGAACTGGGCTTCATTCATCGGAGCACTCCTTATCGACGCATGCCGTTGTTTGACCGACCTACGCGGCCGCAATGGTGAGAGCAGTGACCTACTGCAGACACATGGCGTTCCGCAAGCCGAATGTCACCTCAGCTTCCGCCCGCGATCATGCGCCGGGCCGACGGTGAACGGGGCGGATGGCTTCGCCCCATCACCGATTTACCGATGTCCTGTCCCTAAGAAGGCATGCCAGGTCGCCCCGATCAACCCGCCATCAGTCCGGTCACACCTCGCCGCCAGTAGCCGGCAGCCAGCGTCTGGTCGCGTCCGTAGGACAGCGTGTCGCGCCAGTATTCGCGGATCTCCTTGGTGGCCTCGTTCTCGGAGGCAAACCAACCGAAGCTTGAGACACCCTCGGGCCACTCCACCGCGCGGATCGCGCGGACCAATTCGCCGTGTTCGCCGCCGGGAACGCCGTTGCGATGGATCCAGCGAAGCTCGATGCCCTCGGGATGACTGATCGGCTGCTCGTCGGTCGCCCGCGCGACTTCGACAAAGGCATGGCCGCGCGCATCAGCCGGCAGCCGCTCCAGGATGCGGCTCAGCGCCGGCAGCCCGGTCTCGTCGCACCCCATGATGTACCAGTCCGCCGGCCTCACCGGGCGCCCGAGCGGTCCCATGATGCCGACTTGGTCGCCTTCTTTCGCATGCATGGACCAGGCGCAGCCCACACCTTCGTGCGCGCCATCGCCATCGCCGTGGACGACGAAGTCGACATCGATATAACCTGCCTTCGCATCCATTTCGCGAATGGTGTAGACGCGTGCGACCGGCTTGCGCTCTTCCGATGGCCAGAACGTCAGGCCGTTCGGCCCGGCGATCGGCCAGACGGGCTCGGGGATATCGGCTGTCGGAAAATACATGCGGATGTGCATGCTGCTGGGGTTGTCGAAGCGCTCGAGATTGCTGCCCGTCAGGCGCACACGTCGCATGCCCGGCGTGACCTGCCAGGCGCGCTCGACGCGCATGAGCCGGAAGGACGAGAGCGTCGTGTCGCCGGCGAGATCGCCGGTCCAGACGAATTGCGGCTTTTCGCTCTTTGCATAGAGTTCGACGGCGACGCCGAGAAGTTCCTTGGCGCGACGAAGGCCCTCTTCGTCAGGCGACGAGGCTTCCATCGTCAGCTGCTCGCGCGTCATGTCGAAACGCGCGGAGGCGAAGGGGAATTCGAAGGTCACGCTGTCATAGGTCTGCACGACGGTGGCATCGAAGCTCGCCAGCCGGTCGACGATCAGGTGTAGATATTCAGGCAGCTTCAGCAGCCGGATGTCAGTGCTGCAGCGCAATCGTGTGGGTTCGGTCATCGGCTATCACCTCGGGTAAACGACCGGGGAATGGCAAGCCATCCCCGATGGGACATCGGACACCCCGATCCCGCCCGTGGAATGATCCCGAAGCTCGTGTTGTTGCCATTACCTTTTGTACCTGCCCTGAAGTGCGCATGCACGGACCGGTATAGGCGACGTTTCAAAGGTTTTCTACACCCATACCGGTTTTAGACGTCCGCAAATTTGTCAATCCGCAAGGGGATGGACGAATTCGGCTGACCGGTTAGTGGGGGCGCGTGCCGGGCATATGAGACAAGGTGCAACCGCCCGTATTCTTGCGCGCGCCGCGCCATCCCTGCTAAAGCCGGCTGCGGGAGGCTCTGTCCGACAAGGCGGGAAAACAATCCATGGCGACACTGCGCCAAGTTGCTGAACGTGCGGGCTGCTCCACGGCGACGGCGAGCCGCGTTCTGAACCATAGCGGCCCGGTCAGCCCCGCGATGGTCGGCAAGGTGCGCAAGGCGGCAGGCGAACTCGGCTATCGCGCTCCGGGCGCCACCGCCAAGGGCGGCCGGCGCCCCGTCATCGGCGTGCTCGTGCCGAGCCTCACAAACCCCGTCTTCGCCGCATCCCTGTCCGGCATCCAGAACCGCATGCTGAGCGCCGGTCACAGCGTGCTGATCGCGCAGTCCAACTACGATCCGCTGCAGGAGGCCGATGCTGTTTCGGGCTTGATGAGCGAACGGCCGACCGGATTGATCCTGACCGTCTGCAACGGCCTGACCAGCCAGGCGCTGCTTGGCGATTTGCCACCGACCGTGCTCTTGCACAATCTGCCGACGGAGCGCCATCCGGCGGCCGTCACCGTCGACAATTTCGCCGCAGGCCGGGACCTCACGCGCTATCTGCTGCAGATGGGGCATGAGCGGATATTGTTCGTCTCCGGCAGCTTCGCCGCTTCCGACCGCGCCGCGCGCCGCTACCAGGGCTATCTCGAAGCGTTACGGGAAGTCGGCAAGCTGCCGCTTGCTGCCATGCAGATCTCCTTCGTTTCGGAATACGACCAGATCGACATCCTGACCGCCATCAGGGATGGTCGCCCGACCGCGATTATCGGATCCAATGACCTTCTGGCGCTTGGGGTGATCGCAGCGCTCCGTCGCGAGGGCCTGTCCGTGCCGCGAGACATGTCGGTGGCAGGTTTCGACGGCATCGTCATCGGCCGGCTGATCGATCCGCCTCTGACGACGATGAACATGCCGGATGCGAGCATGGGCACGACCGCGGCGTCGCTGCTTCTCGACATGGTCGAAAACGCAGCACCAGACCGGCATCTGGAACTGGCCTATTCGCTCCACAAGGGCGGGACCGTTCGCGATCTGAACAAATCATCCGAATAGAAAGAGCCGCCGCACGGGGTGCGACGGCTCGATATCACCATTCGGTCGCGCTTAGCTGCGCGGCAGCATGCCTTCGACGTCCGCGGCTGCGTCGTCGAGTGCTTCCTTCGGCGCCGACGACTGGTCGACGATGCGCGAGAGGTTGTCGACGATCGTCTGGGTGACGCGGACGCCGTTGGAGCCCGGGAAGGCGTACCACGGAACCATCAGCGGCATCTGCTTGAGGCCGGCCTGGAACAGCGGGTTCTTGGCATAGAAGTCACCGAGATAATCAGGCGACTTGGCGGCCAGTTCGTTGTTCGGGACGTAGCCGGTGCCCGGTACGACGACCGAGGCACCGTAGGGGCCGGCCGCGAACTTGGCGAATTTCCAAGCGGCTTCCTGCTTGGCGGCATCCTTGGTCAGGATGACGACAGCGTTGCCGCCGGTCGGCAGGTGGCCCTTGGCGGGGTCGAGCAGCGGCAGCGGAGCGGTGCGCAGGTCGAACTTGTCGCCGACATTCTTGATGGTGTTGCGCAGAGCACCTGTTGTCTGGAACTCGAAGCCGACCTTGCCGGCCGCGAAAGCCTGCTCGCCGGCAGACTTCGTGAACACGGGCAGGCCGCCTTCCTTGACCATGCGCTCGATCACTTCGCCGGCCTTCTGGCCTTCCGGACCGTTGAAGGTGACCTTGCTCTCGTCTTCGCTGAGCATGGAGCCGCCGGCGCCGAAGAGCAGCGCGGAGAACATCCAGTCGTCACCCTGCCAGCGGAAGTCGATACCATCGACGCCGTTGCCGAGCGCTTTGATCTTACCGCCGAGCGCGATGACTTCGTCCCAGGTCTTCGGCGGGTTCTCGGGGTCGCCACCGGCGGCCTTAACGAGATCGGCGTTATAGTACATGATCGGGGTCGAGGTCGCGAAAGCCAGGCCGATCTGCTTGCCCTTGACCTGCGCGAGCTTCAGGATCGTGTCCGAGAAGCCCTGCTCGGCCATGTTGCCGTCTTTCTTGACGAGCGGGCCAAGGTCGACGGCGACATCGCGCTCGTCGATCATGCGCAGGCGGTTCAGGCCGATGAAGGTCAGGTCGGGCATTTCCGACGTGCCGACCTGGCGAAGGATCGTCTGGATGCCTTCTTCATAGGTCGCCGACGGGCTGGCGAACTGGATCTTGATATCCGGATTTTCTTCCATGAACTTCTTCGAGATCGTGTCCATCACGTCCTTGAAGAAGCCCGGCATCGGGTAGTGGACCGTCAGCGTCGTCTCGGCGAAAGCCGGCACGGTTGTCGCCATCGAGATGGCCGCTGCGGCGAGAAGCTGGGTGATACGTTTCATCGCTCGTTCTCCTGGGTTGGGGCGACCGGTCAGCCTTTGAGACCGGTCATGGTGATACCCTCGACGAAGCGCTTCTGCGCGAGCAGGAATGCGGCGACGAGGGGAAGGGTGATGATCATGGTGGCGGCCATCAGCGCGCCGTAGTCGTCACCGGCCTCGGCGGCGCGGAAGTACATCAGGCCGAGAGGCGGCGTGGCGTAATCCTGCCTGGTGATCACGACGAGTGGCCAGTAGAGGTCGTTCCAGTGGGCGACGACCGAAAAGATCGAAAAGGCGGTGACGGCGGGCCAGGCATTCGGCACGATGACGCGCGCGACAATCCCAAGCTCCGACATGCCGTCCAGACGCGCCGCATGGATCAGATCGTCGGGCATCGACCGGAAGAACTGAAGGAACATGAAGATCGCGAAGACCGAGATCGAGAACGGAGCCACCAGCGCGGTGTAGCTGTTGAGCAGCGACAGACTGTTGAAGCCGACATAGAGCGGCAGGGCGGTCGCATGGATCGGCACCAGCAGGCCAAGCATGACGAGAACCATCATCAGCCGCGCCGCGCGGAACTTCAGCTTCGCCATGGCGTAGGCGCAGGGAATGGCGATCAGCACCTGGAAGAAGAAGATCAGTCCGCAGACCAGCACACCGTTCCAAAGAAGCGTTCCCATCGGCACGCGGGTCAGCGCCTTGGTGAAGTTGGCGACGTAGTGGAAGTTCGTCGGGATCAGCGACAGAGCCGAGGTGAAGATCTCGCTCTGCGCCTTGCCTGCCGTCGACAGCATGAAGACATAAGGCGCGAGGAACAGCAGCGCGCCGAAGGAGAGCAGCGCCAGGCGGCTGACGCGGCCGAGGGTCCACCGGTTGGCGGTCATCGTGTTTACGCTCATGAGTAGTGCACCCGGCGGTCGAGAACATTGTACTGGAGGAAGGTGAGCACCATCAGGATGGCGAGGAACACCACGGTCATCGCCGAGGCATAGCCGACGCGCAGATAGACGAAGCCTTCCTGGTAGATGCTGAAGAGCAGCACTTCGGAGGCGTGGTTCGGCCCACCCTGGGTCAGGGTCTGAACGGTTTCGAAGACCTTGACCGAATTGATGATGCTGATGGTCGTGACGAACAGCGTGGTCGGTCCGAGCATCGGCCAGGTCACCAGACGGAACCGATCGAAAGCCGACCGGGCGCCATCGACTTCGGCAGCCGCATAGAGCTCACGCGGAATAGCGGTGAGACCGGCGAGGAAGAGCACCATGTTGAAGCCGACGGATTGCCAGACACCGATGATCGACAGGCTGTAGAGCACGGTGCTGGAAGCTGCCAGCCAGTTGGGGCCGGGGATGCCGACCAGCGCCAGCAGGCTGTTGATCGGCCCGATGGTCGGGTGGAAGAGATATTGCCAAACGGTCGCCATGGCGACGATCAGCGATGCCACCGGCAGGAAGTAGACCGTGCGAAAGAAGCTGCGCGCCGTCGTCTCGCTTTCGATCAGCAGAGCGACGACAAGGCCGAGAACGATCGAAACCGGGGCGACGATCGCCGTGTAGCAGGTCGTGTTCCACAAAGCTTTGCGGAAAGCGCGATCGTTGATCAGGTGCGCGTAGTTCTCGAAGCCGACAAAGCGGAACTTGCCCATGCCAAGCTCGAAATCGGTGAAGCCGAGCAGGACGACCGCGACCACGGGCAGCAGCACGAAAACAAAGATCAGGATGATGGCGGGCAGCGCCAGAAGCCAGGCGGTGCGCGCTTCGTTGCGTTCGCGGGCGGCGGTGGTCTTGCGGGCCGTGGGTGCGTCCATGGCGATGCTAGCCATGAGCCTTCTCCAAAGTCGCTTCGATGGCAATCGGGCTCGCTTTCAGGCGGCTGCCGTCCTCGGCAAAAACCATGGCCTTGTCCGCCGACAGCGAGAGAGCAACGGGCATTCCAGCCGAGACGCCGCTGGCCTCCGCCGGCGAGAGCTTGGCGATCATGATTTCGCCGATCGCATCGAGCTTACAGTATAGAATGACCTCGGAGCCGAGGAACTCGATGCGCTCGACCTTGGCCGCAAGACCGTCCTCACGATTATCCGCCAGACGGACGAATTCGGGGCGGATCGCCAGGCTGACCGGCGTGCGGGCTGTGATCGGAGTGTGCAGGCCGAGCCTGACGCCGCCGAATGACACCATGCCGCTTTCGGCGAGCGCCGGCACGACATTGATGCGTGGCTGGCCGACGAAGCGGGCAACCTCGATATGGGCGGGGTCATCGTAAATGACCTGCGGGCTCGCCAGTTGAAGCAGATTACCTCCGATCATCACGGCCACGCGGTCGGCCATCGACAGGGCCTCGGCCTGGTCGTGGGTGACGTAGACGGTCGGCACGCCGGCGCGCCGATGCAGTTCTACGATCTCGCCGCGGGCGTGGACGCGCAGGTTCGCATCGAGGTTGGAGAGCGGCTCGTCCATCAGGAACACACTCGGATGGCGCACCATGGCGCGCGCCAGAGCCACACGCTGGCGCTGGCCGCCCGACATCTGGCCGGGCTTTCGGTCGAGCAGATGGTCGATCTTCAGCGACTTCGCCATTTCGGCGACATCACGCGCGATCGCCGCGCTGATGGCGCGCTGGCCCGGAAGCATGGAGCCGACGAATGGCAGGCGCTGCGCGCCGGAGAGGCGGCGCATGGCGAGCGGAACGGCAATGTTCTGGCCGGCCGTCAGATGCGGATAGAGCGCGTAGGACTGGAAGACCATCGCGATGTTGCGATCGGCAGCGGCAATCGCCGACATGTCCTCGCCACCGATGATGATCTGGCCCTGATCGGCGTCATCGAGGCCGGCAAGGATGCGCAGCAGCGTGCTCTTGCCGCAGCCCGACGGGCCGACCAGCGCGATGAACTCGCCCGGCTCGACGTCAAGGCTGACGCCCTTTAGAATGGCGTTGCCTGAGAAGGACTTGGTGATGCCGCGAAGGGAAAGCGCGCTCATTCCGCTCGCTCCCGCTGCTTCTTCGGCGCTGCCTGCGGGTAGACCTCTTCCACGACGTCGTCGAGGAAGTAGGCGGTCATCCCTGGTACGGCGACCAGTTCGGTGTTGACGTCGTCGCCAAGCTCGTGCACGGCCGCACCGACGAGGCGCTCGCCCGGCATCTCACGTTCCATCGTGTCAAGGATGAAGGCCGTCGGCGGCGCCCAGACGACGGAGGTCTGGCCGAATTCGCCCTTCCACGTCCAGTGCAGGTGGCCGCTGCCGAAGAGCGCGACATCGTGGGCGGCGATCAGGTCGTAGAGCTTGCGGCGCTGCGTCGGGCGCACGCTCCAGTAGCCGGTGTCGCCCTCGTTGGCGTCGTCCACGAAGAGCGGCTTGTGCGCGAAGATCGCGACACGGCGGTCGCCGCGCTCGGCGAGCGTCTTCTGCAGCCAGTCGAACTGCGCCTGCTCTTCCGCGTCCTCGAAGCCCATCAGCAGGCTGTTGAGACCGATGATGCGCCAACCGCCGATATCCTTGACCCAATAGTCGGGGCCGACGAGATTGCGCCAGCGCGCCAGACGCTCCGGATTGACTGGCTGAGCGGAGCCCGGGAGGTGGCCGACGTCGTGATTGCCGGGAACGATCAGCATGGGGATCGACACTTCGCGCATCAGATCCATGGAGAAGGTCAGATCTTCGTCCTTGTCTGCGCCGTCAACGCTGAGATCGCCGGTGTGGACGATCAGGTCGGCGCCGGTCTCTTCGATCCAGCGGACCAAGGGCGCCCAGTTGCCGTTGAAATGCGGCTTGTTGGGGCTCAGATGTGTATCGGTGATATGGATGATCTTCACGGCGCTTCTCCGGTTCCAAGCCGCCGGCCAAACTCAGGCCAGCGACGTCTTCCGGCGCCTCTTTAGAGCGATCATGTGTCGTGGGCGTAACACGGCTTTCCAACCGCGTTTCATTTTCGTCATCGAATTGTCACCGCGCATCCGGGCCGCTTGTTCGTGCATGAGATCAGGGCCAAAGCCGCGCAAGGATCATCCATTCGATGCAGTGGAACGCGAGAACGCGGCAACCGTCATCTAACTGTAAAGGAAACATTCTAACTAGCTCCTGGGCATATTGCACAGCTGTGCAACGGGAGTTGAAAGATGAGCCAAGGCGCGTTTCTGGAATTGCGGTCGGTTGCCTGCAGATATGGCAACTCCTAGGTTCTGGAGGACATAGACCTCAATATCGAGCGCGGGGAATTCGTCGCCTTGCTGGGGTCGTCTGGCTGCGGAAAGACGACGCTGCTGCGTGTGTTGGCCGGCTTCGTGACGCCATCCTCGGGATCGGTCTCCGTGCGCCATCGCGAGGTGACGCACCTGCCGCCCGACAAGCGCGGCATGGCGCTCGTCTTTCAGTCCTACGCGCTCTGGCCGCATATGACGGTAGCGCAGAACATCGGCTACGGTTTGAAGCTAAAGAAGGTCCAACGCAGCGAAATCGACAAGCGGGTCTCCGCCATGCAGTCTCTTCTGGGGCTGGATGGGCTTGGCGCACGAAAGCCTGCGGCCTTGTCCGGCGGCCAGCGCCAGCGTGTCGCGCTTGGACGCGCTCTGGCGGTCGATCCGGAGATCCTGCTGCTTGACGAGCCGCTCTCCAATCTCGACGCGCGCATAAGGCTCAGCGTTCGCCATGAGCTGCGCGCGCTGCAGAAGCGCCTCGGCATTACCGCCGTTCACGTGACGCACGATCGCGAAGAAGCGATGGTGATGGCCGACAGGATCGTGATCCTCAATGCCGGCCGGATCGCCCAGCAGGGCACGCCAGAGGATGTCTACAACAGACCGGCCTCAGCCTTCGTCGCGGCCTTCATGGGCGCCGAGAACGTGATCTCGCTGACCGGCGCGCCTGATGGCAACGACTTCGTTATCGCTGCGGGCCCGGCAAATGCCGCAGGCCATGTCGCCCTGATGGGGCGAGACCTCGTGCAAGGCACCGTCGAGGCGCGCTTCCGGCCGGAGGCGGCGCAAATCCTCTCCGCCGAGACTGCCGTTGTCGGGTCGGGCGTTACGCTCGATGGCGAGATCGCAGCCGTCAGCTATCCCGGCGGCCATTGGCGCCATGCCGTTCGCGTCGGCGATCGCGAGATCATGGCGGACGCTACTCGCGCATTTGAGCCGGGCGAGCGCGTCCGTGTTCATGTGCCAGCCGAGGCCCTGTTTCTTTTCAATTCGCCGAGCACCCAGCCGGCAAACACCATTTCCCGGGTTTCGCCCGGGAAAGTCCACGCCTGACCTTTTGATGCCTGACTTTCAGAACCTCACATTTTTATAACAAGGAGAAGCCTGATGCAGAGATTGACGTATGCCGCTATCGCCATTGCTCTCGCGACGTTGCCGGTAAAGGCCGAAGAGCTGACGGTCGCCACCGCCGGCGACCAGAACATGGTCGATTACATCAACCAGTATCTCGGACCGTTGTTCGAGAAGGCCAATCCGGGCGACACGGTTCGCGCCGTCGGCACCGGCCCCGGTGATGCGGGCTCGCAGAAGATTCTGGAGCGTTTCGACGCGCAGGCCGCGGCCGAAGCCAAGGTCTGGGACGTCGACGTTGCCGTCGTGCACGAAAAGTTCGCCGGGCCGATGGTTCAGAAGGGTTACCTCGAGAAGTATCGCGGCAACATCGATACCGGCAAGCTCGTGACCCGCGGCAACGCGAAGAACGCGCTGGGCTCGGATGTCGATGGCTTCGTCATGCCGATGTTCAACAGCCAGACGGCGATCGCCTATAACCCGGCGCTGGTTCCGAACCCGCCGAAGAGCTACGCGGAACTCGCCGAGTGGGCAAAGGCCCACCCGAAACAGTTCGGCTATAACGGTATCAAAGGCGGTGCTTCGGGCGTGTCCTTCGTCATGGGCTGGGTTTATGCCTTCGGCGGCGGCGATGCCAACAACCTGATGACGGGTCCGTTCAAGCAGGAAGAAACCACGAAGTGGGACGGCGCCTTCAAGAGCCTCGCCGACTTCACCAAGAACGCCACGCTGACGCCTGGCAACGCCGGCACGCTCGACCTTCTCAGCCGCGGCGAAATCGCCATGGGCCCTGTCTGGGTCGACATGTTCTACAGCTGGCAGGCCAATGGCCAGCTGCCGCCGGAAATGAAGCTGGTGCTGCCGGCACCCGGTATGCCCGGCCAGCCGATGCACTATGTCGTTCCTGAAAAGTCGGGCCACAAGGCGCTTGCCGAGAAGTTCATCGCGCTCGCCACCAGCCCGGAAGTTCAGGCCGAAGGCATCGTCAAGCGCTTCAACTGGTATCCGGGTATCGACGCCAACTTCGTCAAGCCGAAGCTCGACGACGCGACCTGGAACAAGCTCTTCGTCGACATCACGCCGGACGATCTTGCCAATAACGGCAAGCCTTTCCCGATCGCGCCTTACAATACCGCGATCCTCGAAGCCTACGAAAAGTCCGTAAAGTAAGCCTGCGAACCGCCTTCTCTCC
Organism: Rhizobium sp. 2MFCol3.1; assembly: GCF_000377565.1. GTDB lineage: Bacteria > Pseudomonadota > Alphaproteobacteria > Rhizobiales > Rhizobiaceae > Rhizobium. The sequence continues at coordinate 645,005 of NZ_KB898353.1, forward strand.
CGGGGGAAGGCGGTTCGATTGACCGGATGAGAGGTGGCACGCGGTGTCGCTGTCATCTCGGCGGCGCCGGTCTTTGTCACCGCCTCCTCTCATCCGCCTCGCTCGCGTCTCAAGGTCGTAACATGTCGAAACGCCTACTCGGTCTCCTGCTTGTCCTGCCCGCGCTGGCGGTCATCGCAGCCCTGTTCATTCTTCCGCTGATCATGTCGGCGGTGGGCGCCTTCAGGGTGGAGGGCGGAGCGCTCGGCTTCGACAATTTCGTCAAGACCTTCGACCTCTACACCAGCGACATCGTCTTCACCGTTGTTATCGTTGGACTATCGACGGTGCTGATTGGCATCGGCGCGATCGCGATCGGCGGCTATCTGACGCTTGGCGAACATCCGCGTGCCGTCGCGATCCTGCGCTGGCTCTATCGCTGGCCGATGTTCATTCCGTTCATCGTCGTCGGCCAGATCCTGCGTACCTTTCTCTCCAAGAACGGCATGATGAACAACACCGCCGTCAGCCTCGGCCTGATGACCCCGCTCGATGCTGTCAGTTTCCTCGACTGGCGCGGCATCGTCATCGCCTTCGTCTGGAAGCAGACGCCGTTCGTGGCATTGCTCGTCGCCGGCGCGATGGCCTCCATCAATCGCGATACGATCGAGGCGGCCCGCAATCTCGGCGCGTCGAAGTTTCGGCTGCTGTTCGAGATCATCGTGCCGCAGGTCGCCGTCACGCTCACCGTGGGCCTGATCCTGTCCTTCGTCACCATGATGTCGGTGCTCTCGGTGCCTTTGATGATCAACGCGCAATCGCCGACCATGCTTACCGCCGATATCGCTTTCCGCGTCAACGCCTATGGCGACTACGGCGTTGCCAATGCGCTCGGTCTGGTCTCGCTGGTGCTCGCGTCGTCCGTCGCCTGGATTTATCTCCGCCAAAGCCTGAAGGAGCGCGCGTGATGACGACCGTATCTCGATCGCGAGCCTCGCTCGCCGCCCTGTGGTGGGTGCCGCGCGGCATCGTCTTCGGATTGATGGCCTTCTTCATCTTCGGCCCGCTCGCCAATCTGGTTTTGTGGACGGTCGCGGAGAAATGGTACTTTCCGCATAGCCTGCCGCTGGAATACGGCTTCAGCTCCTGGGTAAAGGTCTTCGCGCCACGCGGCGGGGCGCTGGATTCGCTGCGAAACTCGCTTGTCGTTGCGGTCTTGACAGTGATCGTCTCGCTGCTTCTCGCCATTCCGGCGGGATATGCGCTGGCGCGGCTGAAGCTGCCGCTGCGCAGCGTAATCCTGCTCGCCTTCCTCATCCCGCAGGCCTTCCCGAACCTCACGGTCTACGTGAATGTCGCGCGCATCTTCTACGAGATTGGCCTCAACGGAACGATCCCAGGCGTGGTCCTCGTGCATGTCTCGCACGGCCTCGTCTACGCGGTGTGGATCGCCACGGCGGCCTTCTCGGCGATCGATGCGGAGCTCGAACAGGCGGCGCGCGTGACCGGGGCAGGGGCCTTGCGTACCTTCTTCGACATCACTCTGCCGCTCGCCGCTCCCGGCCTGATGGCAAGCGCGATCTTCGTCTTCCTGGAAAGCCTCGATGAGTTCACCGGCAGCTATTTCGTCGGCGCGCCCGATGTGAACATGCTGCCGCTGCTGCTCTACACGACGGCATCGGGCGGCAACTATCAGATCGCCTCGATCACGGCGCTCCTGCTGCTGATCCCGTCGCTCGTCTTCATGCTGATCGTCGAGCGGTTCCTGAAGGCGGACGTGCTTTCGCGCGTCGGACACTGAGGATTCATCTGCAAAGCGGCGATTAGTTGGTCGGAGCGACCTTGTAGACGTCGTCGCCAACGAAGACGATGACATAGCCGCCACGCCCGGCTGCGTCTGTCGCCCATGCCGTCAGCTGGCTGGCGTACGGCTCTTCGCGCCATGCCTGTGGATGGTCGGGATCGACAAGCACCGTGAACTGATCGCCCTGGCCATAGGCCATCATCTTCGCGACGACAGGGTCCCATTCCGGACCGAGCTTAGGGTCTCTCATCCACGCACAGAGAAAATCCCGGCAAAGATCCGGGCGATCGTCGTAGATGCGGCAGCCTTGGTCCGTCACGCAGTTCACGCAGAGCATATTCGCCGGCTTCGAGAGCTGATCGATCTCCGGCAGCCGACAGCACAATGTGCATGTGCCGCAGGAGCGGGGTTCAGTACCAGATGTTGTGACGTCGATCATCGCGGGCAACGTAGCCCCATATGTGCGCAAATCACGTCCCACTCCCTTCAGGAGTATCGGGCTTCGTCGCGATCGTGACCTGGGCGCCATAGGCCTCCCGCATCTCTCTCTCCTCGCCCGGTCGGCGATCGGCGGCGTGATGGAGCAGCGTCGATGCGTATCCCGCCGCTTGTGATCCCTCGATCAGCGTCACGTCAGCATTGCCCGGATTATACGAGCGCTCGAACCAGTCGACCGGTTGCTGCAGGAAGTTCATCTCGAATGCCCTGTTGGTCACACCGTGGCCGACGATGATGACGGTGTCGTCGCCATCGCGGGCGTCGTGCAGTGCCGTCTGGATAAACAGGCGCATGCGCTGGGCGACATCGGCGCGGCTCTCGCCATCCGGCGGCCGCGCGTAGAACTTTCCGCTGTTGTTGCGCAACCTTGCCCACTTCTCGAACTCGTCGGGAAATTTCTGCCTCTGCTCCGCGTGGTCATAGATCTCGGTGAAGAGGCCGAAATCCTGCTCGCGCAAGAGATAGTCTTCCCGGACCTTGCCGATGAGATCAGGCGGAAGAACCTCGAGCAGCGCGTCCTTGGTCTGGCGCGTTCTCAAGAATGGCGAGTACCAGATCTGCAGCTGTCGGACATCGGCCAAGGTTCGGAGGTTGGAAGCTATCGCCTCGGCGGCACCGATGGCCTGCCGGTGTCCCCACCTGGTCAGCGGGACATTGTGATCGCCGAACTGGCCGTAAGCCCGCTCATCAAGATTGCCGAGGGATTCGCCGTGGCGAACGAGAAAGATGCGCATCATGCGGCCCGGATTGTCCGAAATGGAATCGCCGTATCATGAACGGTGCGGTCGTCCGGGGCAACGCTGGGGATGTCGGGCTCAAAGGCCCGACCGCGTTATCGACGTCGACGCAGCTCGCTGCGCAAGACGAAAACCAGCAGGCCGGCCACCATCGCGGCGAGCGCAAACCAGGTGAGCGCGTACTGGAGATGGTTGTTGGGGAAGCTGACCTGCGTTAGCCCGCCGACGGGAAAACCACCCGGATTGGCGGTGGCATCCGCATCGATGAAGTAAGGGGCGATATCGGTGACGCCACGCTTGGCGGCCATCGCGTCCACGTCGCGCGAGTACCAGCGGTCGTTCGCAGGATCGTTCGACTTGATGAAGGTGCCGCCCGGCTCGTTGAGGCGGAGCAAGCCGGTAATCTTGACGGGGCCGGAGACTTGGCCGTCGAGGCGCGTGTTCGCATCGCGCTTGTCCGTCGGCACGAAGCCGCGGTTGATCATCACGGATGTCCCGTCGGCGAGCGTCAGGGGCGTGATCACCCAATAGCCGGCGCCAAGCGTCGTTGCCGCGTAGACGAGGCTCTCCTTGTCGTTCTGCAAGGTACCTTCAGCCGTTACGCGGCGGTATTCGTCATTATCTTTTGTGATGTTTCCCCAGTCAGCACGGGCGGGGGCGGCCATCGGTTCGGCATGGATGCGTTGATCGACGCGGGCGATCAGATCCAGTTTCCAGGCGCGGCGTTCGACCTGCCAGACACCAAGCGCGAAAACCGCGCAAAGGACGACGACGAGGAAGCCGCAGAAGATCGTCAGTGCGATCGCCGAACGACGTTTGGGAGCTTGTTCTGCAGGGGAGTTTGTCAAGGTCTTAAACCGTAACGGGCGGCGTTGCCGCCGCCCGTCCATTGTGCCCGTCAGGGCATGTTTTTCATCATTTCCGGGTTCATCGGCATCATGTTCGTATTGAGATGATGCATGACCCAGAGCGAGCCGGAGAGTGCGATGACCACGAGCAGGATCGTGAAAATCAGCGCCAGCAACGTCCAGCCACCCTCGGAGCGAGAGTTCATGTGCAGGAAGAAGATCATGTGAACGACGATCTGGATCACGCCGAAAATCATGATCAAGGCAGCGGTGACAGCCTTGCTGTCGAAGACGCCGGCCATGACGAGCCAGAACGGAATGGCCGTCAGGATGACCGACAGGACGAAGCCGATCATGTAGCTCTTGAAGCTGCCGTGCGCTGCTTCATGCCCATGGCTGTGCCCATGATGGGCTTCGTGAGCATCCTCGTGTGCGGGTGCGTGCGAACTCATCCGAGTACTCCCATAAGATAAACAATCGAGAAGACGCCGATCCAGACCACGTCGAGGAAGTGCCAGAACATCGAAAGGCACATCAGGCGACGCTTGTTCTCGGGGATCAGGCCATGCATCGAAACCTGCACCATCAGCGTCACCAGCCAGATGATGCCGAAGGTGACGTGCAGACCGTGCGTGCCGACCAGCGTGAAGAAGGCCGACAAGAACGCCGAACGCTGCGGGCCCGCACCTTCGTGGATCAGGTGGATGAACTCGTAGAGTTCGAGCGCGATAAACACGGCGCCGAACACGCCGGTGACGGCGAGCCAGAACAGTGTTTCAGCCTTCTTCGCCCGCTCCATCTGCAGCATGGCAAAGCCATAGGTGATGGAGGAGAGGAGAAGCATGGAGGTGTTGATCGCCACCAGCGGCAGATCGAAGAGATCTGCCGGCGACGGGCCGGCCGCATAATTGCGGCCGAGAACGGCGTAGGTGGCGAACAGGATCGCGAAGATCAGGCAGTCGCTCATCAGGTAGAGCCAGAAACCCAGCATGGTGCTGTTTTCCGGATGATGCTCTTCCGTCAGGTAGAATTCGGGCTTCTCAGCCGTGTCGATTGCAGAGTTGCTCATGATCTTACACCTGCTCGGCAAGCAGCTTGGTGCGCTTGTCTTCCGTTTCCACGACTTCCTCTACGGGGATGTAGAAGTCACGCTTGTAGTTGAACGTGTGACCGATGGTGACCACGAGCATGGCAAGCGCGGACGCCGCGACCAGCCACCAGATGTACCAGATCATCGCGAAGCCGAAGACGACGCTCAGAGCACCGAGGATGACACCGGTACCGGTGTTCTTCGGCATGTGGATCGGCTTGAAGCCTTCCGTCGGACGGACGTGGCCGCGAGCCTTCATGTCGTACCAGCTGTCGTGGTCGTAGACGATCGGCGTCATCGCGAAGTTGTAGGCCGGAGGCGGCGACGAGGTCGACCACTCGAGCGTACGGGCACCCCACGGGTCGCCGGTTGTGTCACGCAGCTCTTCGCGCTTCAGGAAGCTGACGACGAGTTGGATCAGGAACGAACCGATGCCGAGCGCGATGAGGAAGGCGCCGAAGGCAGCGATGATGAACCAGATCTGCAGCGACGGATCTTCGAACTGCGACATGCGGCGGGTTACGCCCATCAGGCCGAGAACGTAGAGCGGCATGAAGGCGAAGTAGAAGCCGACCAGCCAGAACCAGAAGGACATCTTGCCCCAGAACGGATCGAGCTTGAAGCCGAAAGCCTTCGGGAACCAGTAGGTCACGCCGGCCATCAGACCGAATACCACGCCGCCGATGATGACGTTGTGGAAGTGGGCGATGAGGAACAGCGAGTTGTGCAGCACGAAGTCAGCCGGCGGGATCGCCAGCATGACACCGGTCATGCCGCCGATGACGAAGGTCACCATGAAGCCGATCGTCCACAGCATCGGGACTTCGTAGCGGATACGACCGCGATACATCGTAAACAGCCAGTTGAACATCTTCGCCCCTGTCGGGATGGAAATGATCATCGTGGTGATGCCGAAGAAGGAGTTCACGCTTGCGCCCGAACCCATGGTGAAGAAGTGGTGCAGCCAGACGAGGTACGACAGGATGGTGATGACGACGGTGGCGTAAACCATCGAGGCATAGCCAAACAGGCGCTTGCCGGTGAAGGTGGCGACGACTTCGGAGAAGATACCGAAGGCAGGCAGCACGAGGATGTAGACTTCCGGGTGACCCCAGATCCAGATGAGGTTCACATACATCATCGGGTTGCCACCAAGGTCGTTGGTGAAGAAGTTCGTGCCGGCGTAGCGGTCGAGCGACAGCAGCGCGAGCGTTGCGGTCAGGATCGGGAAGGAGGCGACGATCAGCACGTTGGTGCAGAGCGAGGTCCAGGTGAAGACGGGCATCTTCATCATGGTCATGCCGGGCGCGCGCATCTTAACGATCGTCGCAATCAGGTTGATACCCGACAGCGTCGTTCCGATACCGGCGACCTGCAGGCCCCAGATGTAATAGTCGACACCGACGCCAGGGCTATATTCAACGCCTGAGAGCGGCGGATAGGCCAGCCAGCCGGTACGCGCGAACTCGCCGATGAACAGCGACATCATGATCAACACTGCGCCTGCCGTCGTCATCCAGAACGAGAAGTTGTTCAGGAAGGGGAAGGACACGTCACGTGCGCCGATCTGAAGCGGAACCACGAGGTTCATCAGGCCGGTGACGAACGGCATGGCCATGAAGAAGATCATGATGACGCCGTGGGCCGTGAAGACCTGGTCGTAGTGGTGAGGCGGGAAAATGCCGGGATTGCCGTTGAAGGCCATCGCCTGCTGGGTACGCATCATGAGGGCGTCGGCAAAGCCGCGCAGCAGCATGACCAGGGCAAGAATGACATACATGATGCCGATCTTCTTGTGGTCGACGCTGGTGAACCACTCTTTCCAGAGATAGGTCCAGAGTTTGAAGTAGGTGATGAGACCGAGGACCGCGATCCCGCCGACCACGACCGCGCCAAACGTGGCGACGAGAATTGGCTCGTGATAGGGGATTGCCTCGATCGTCAACCGGCCGAAGATCAACTTCAGAAGGTCAGGATTGGAAAACATGGAGTAACCCGTTCATTGGTGTCTTTTAGACGCAAAGCGCCAGGTTGAATTATTTGGTCGCAGCAGGCGCGCTCGCGTCGGACGACGGCATGGTATGGCCGTCGTGCTGCATGGTCGAACCGGACATGGTCATGCCGGGCATGTTTTCCATGTTGTCGGCGCCATGGGCGGGGGCATCGCCTGCGGCAGCTGGCTCGGGAAGGTGGATGCCGTCGATCGGCTCACCGTCGAATTTCAGCTTGTCGCGGTTCTCGTGGCTTTCCTTGCCGGCGCCGCCCATCATGTCGATGTGCATCATTTCGCTCATGCACATTTTGCCGGGGGTGGCGCACATGTTCAGGATCGCGTTGAAGAGATCCTTGTCGGCGGTGGCAAAGTAGCGAACCGGCTCGCGCTCGCTCGGACGTTCGAGCTTGAGATAGGCGTCGCGGTTCAGCGCGGTGCCCTGGTTCTTGACCTGAGCCACCCAGCTTTCGAAGCCCTGCTGGTTCATGCCATGGAACTTGAAGCGCATGTGGGAGAAGCCAGCGCCGCTATAGTTCGCGGAGAAACCGTCGTACACGCCTTCCTTGTTGATGACGGCGTGCAGCTTGGTCTGCATGCCGGGCATCGCATAAATCTGGCCAGCGAGTGCGGGGATATAGAACGAGTTCATCACTGACGACGCGGTGATCTCGAAGTTGATCGGAACGTCGACCGGAGCCGCCAGTTCGTTGACGGTTGCGATGCCCAGTTCCGGGTAGAAGAACAGCCATTTCCAGTCGAGAGCGACGACCTGGACGGTCAGGGGCTTTACGTCGGCGGGAATCGTGCGCTCCGCATCGATGCGGTCGAGCGGACGGTACGGATCGAGCTTGTGCGTGGTGATCCAGGTGATCGCACCAAGCACGATGATGATCGCGAGCGGAGCGGACCAGATGACCACTTCGAGGCGCGTGGAATGATGCCATTCCGGATCATACGTGGCGGAGGTGTTCGACTGGCGGTAGCGCCAGGCGAAAAACAGCGTCAGACAAATCACCGGGATGATGATCAACAGCATCAGCAGGACTGATACGATGATCAGGTCTCGCTGTTGCATGGCGATATCGCCGGAAGGCGACATGACCACCAGGTTACATCCTGCGAGCATGAAAAACAGCGGCAGAATGACGAGATGGCGGGAAAACTTTGACAGCTTTTGCACGTCGTTATTGCTCTTTTTGTTTCGTCCGATCCGCGACTAAAGCACTATAACTAGTAGCAACATGAGGTGTTTGGTCGCAGCGCAGCAGAATTGCCGCAGTGCGGGATACGACGGAGCGCGTGCGATGTCAAAAACTTGAAGCGGCGAAAAGAGGCATTTTTTGCACGCCGCCGCATTCGTGCAACTATATATCCCCGAAAGGCCCTTCGACCACCGTTCAGGGTCTTATTTTAGCGTTCTCGCGCACATTTCTTCACGCGGCGCTAATTTTCGAGGGCGGTCATAAACTATTTCTGCATTCCACCCTTGATAAGCACGACAGTTAGTTCAAAATCTTACCTGAGACGCTTTGCCGCAAGCGTCTTAACGAGGGAGGCGTTTTGAATATGGCTACTGTGACTAACTATGGTCCTTCGTCCACGTCGATGGAACGTGACGCGAGACAAATTCATGCTGATAAGCCGGTTTCGCCGGGCAGCATTGCAATCGGTGTCGTCATCGGGCGCACATCCGAGTTCTTCGATTTCTTCGTCTACGGGCTGGCCTCGGTGCTGGTCTTTCCGCAACTTGTCTTTCCGTTCGCGCCGGACAGGTTGACAGCCACACTTTATTCCTTTGCGATCTTTTCGCTTGCATTCCTGGCACGTCCCGTCGGCTCGGTGGTCTTCATGACGATCGACCGCTTGTACGGCCGCGGCACAAAGCTCACCATCGCCCTGTTCCTGCTCGGCGGATCCACCGCATCCATTGCGTTCCTACCTGGTTATACTGAGATCGGCGTCTGGTCGATCGCGCTTCTGGCGCTGTTCCGACTGGGGCAGGGCTTCGCGCTCGGTGGCGCATGGGATGGTCTGGCGTCGCTGCTGGCGCTGAACGCGCCGAAGAATCACCGCGGATGGTACGCGATGATCCCGCAGCTTGGCGCGCCGATCGGCTTTGCGCTGGCAAGCCTGCTCTTCGGCTACTTCGTCGCCAATCTCTCGTCGGAAGACTTCCTCAGCTGGGGCTGGCGCTATCCGTTCTTCGTCGCTTTCGCCATCAATGTCGTTGCGCTCTTCGCGCGTCTGCGCCTGGTGATGACGACGGAATTCGGCACGGCGCTGGAACAGCACGAGCTTGAAGCGGCACCGATTCGCGATGTCGTTCGTATCCACGGCCGCGATATCCTGATCGGCGCGTTCGTGCCGCTAGCAAGCTTCGCGATGTTCCACTTGGTCACCATCTTCCCGCTTGGCTGGATGAGCCTTTACGGCGATCAGCCGATCGGCGCCTTCATGCTGGTGCAGACGGTCGGCGCCATGGTCGGCATCTTGGCGATCATCGCGTCGGGCCTGATGGCTGACCGTATCGGCAGGCGCGGGCAGCTCGCGGTTTGCGCGGTGCTGATCGCGATCTTCAGCTTCGTCGGCCCGATCATGCTGGGCTCTGGCTCGAATGGACACGATGCCTTCGTGATCATCGGCTTCGGCGTCCTCGGCCTGTCTTTCGGCCAGGCCACGGGTTCCATCTCGTCGCGCTTCGGCCGGGGATATCGCTACACCGGTGCGGCGTTCACGTCCGACCTGGCATGGCTCGTCGGGGCCGGTTTCGCGCCGCTGGTCGCGCTCAGCCTGTCCAGCCGCTTCGGCCTGACCTTCGTCGGCTACTACCTGCTGTCGGGTGCCATCTGTACGCTGGCGGCCCTGGCCTTCAGCCGGGCGCTCGAACAGCGCGACTGATTGGTCGCCCCAATAAGGAAAACCCGCCTGAACGGACGTTCGGGCGGGTTTTGAATGTTTCAGCCTAACCAGCGAATGCTCTGCCCGATCAGGCAGCCGTCGCGGCAGCGGCGAAGAAGCCTTCCGGGCTCTCCACTTCCACCAGTCTCTTGCCGTCGATCAGCCAGAAGCGGTTGCCGACGTTGCGGATGAAGTCGCGGTCGTGCGAGACCAGCAGGCAGCTCGCCTGCTGTGCCATCAACTCGCTCTCCAGCGCCTCCTGACCCTCGATGTCGAGATGGTTGGTCGGTTCGTCCAGTAGGTAGAAGTTCGGATTGATCAATCGCAGCGCCAGCATCCCAAGCCGTGCCTTTTGTCCGCCCGAGAGACGGCCGATCGGTTTGCCCTGCATCTCGATCGTCATGCCTGCGCCAGCAAGCAGCGCGCGGGCTCTCGCATCGCCGACATCGAAGCGCCTCAGGATCATCCGCATCGGCGTCTCCTCGTCGATCAGCTCGTTCAGCGCCTGGTGGCCATAGCCGAGCACCAGCGACGGCGTCGTCTTGATGCCCTCGACGGCGCCCTCCATCTCCAGGATCGCGCGGCGCAGCATCGTCACCATCCGGCTCTTGCCCATGCCATTGGCGCCCAGCAGAACGATGCGGTCCCCCTGGCAGATGAACTGCTTGCCGGTCTTGAAGAGCGGCGTGCCATCCGGCCGCACTACCGCCGCATCCTCAAGCGTCACCAGCACCTTGGCGTGGGTGCCGCGATTGGCAAGCCGGATCGCGCCCGAGGAGCGCTCCAGATGCGCGGGTTTCGCCGCATCTTCCAGCTTCTCCGCCCGCTGCTTCAGCTGCTTGGTCTTGACGACGAGGAGGTCGCTGCCGGAGTTGATGCCGATATTGTTGAGCTTGGCGGCCTGCTGGCGCAGCTTTTCCGCCGTCTTCATGTCGCGCTGGTAGCGCCGCTCGTCGGCCGCATCGCTGTCGTCGAGCGCTGCCCGCGCCTCAGAGTACGGCAGCGAAAACAGCGCCGATTGCTCGGGCCTCAGAAACAGCGTCCGGTTCGTCGTGGCGTCGAGAAAGGCGCGGTCGTGGCTCGAGATGATGACGGGCATGTCACGCGGCAGCGCATTCAGCCAGTCCTCCAGCCGGGCGATCTTGCCGAGGTCGAGATGGTTGGTCGGCTCGTCGAGCAGAAGCACGTCGGGCTCGGTCACCGAAACGCGCGCCAGCATCGCCAGCCGCTGCCAGCCGCCGCTGAGCTGCCCCACCGGTCGCTCGCGCATCTCGTCGGGCACATCGAGGCCGGCAAGCGCCATGTCGACCCGCCAGCTCTCGTTGAGCTGCTGGTCCTCGGGCAGCGCCTTCAGCACCGCCTCATGCAACGGCAGAGAAAGAAGGGCAGGCGGCACGTCCTGTTCGACATGGCCGATGGTGAGCCCGCGCGAGCGGGTGACGTCGCCCTCGCTCGGCTCGATCGCGCCGGAAAGGCAGCGCAGCAGCGTGGACTTGCCGCGCCCGTTTGCGGCGACAAGGCCGATGCGGTCGCCGGCGCCGATCGCAAGCGTGAGGTTGGAAAACAGCGGCTTGCCGAGGGTGATGCCGAGATTGCGGATATGGATTGTCGTCATGATCTTGCTCTGGTCTTGCGAGCAGGCACAGGCGCGTCGCGGGCATCAGCCTTCATCGCGCGCGTATGCTCAAGCTCGGGGGGTATAAAACATGCAGGCGAGCATAGGCTCACGGCTGCAGTGCCACGAGGGGCGGACCAGGAAGAGGGTGTCGAGAAACGGTCTCTGGTCAGCCCTGCAAACGCATTTGCAGGGCGTTGACGGGGCCACGCTGGCGATTGAATCGGAAATGTATCGTCACGCGCAACCCTCCTTTCTCAAGTATCTCGGCAATAGCATTGCGGCCGCGAAAATTCAACCGTGATGCTCATGCACGGTGATCAGGAAGATCGCGTCGGCCTCGATCGCCTTCAGGATCGTGCCGCCATCGCTGCGGTAGATCTGCAATTCCGAAAGCACGCCCGCGGCCGAAAAGAGGATGATGTCGACAAGCGGCCCGTAGGGATCGGCGACCTCCTTGTCGTCGAAATAGCCGGACGCGACGGGGTGCGCCGGCAGGTCGGCCGGCCAATCGGTCCGGTCGCGCAGGCGAAGGCGCAGCGAGCCGGATGCGTCGATCTCGGCGGCCCGGTAGTGGTCGCAGTCCCAGGCTGGCGGCACCTCGCCGCGCGCGGCGTGTCGCGCCAGACGCTGGATGATCTGCTTTTCTGCGGGGTTCAACTCTCTCCAAATCAACGTCACGCGGTCGCTTCCGAAAAGGGTTGAGGGATTAGGGTTACCGTTTCAGGCTGCCGAGAATGCCGCGCACCAGCGCCCGCCCGACCTGGGTCGCCACGGTGCGCGCCACGCTCTTCATCGCCGCTTCCACCACCGTTTCGCGCTGGTAGCCGCCGGAGCGGGGGCGGCCCTGCGCCTGCTTCTCGTCCTTGCTGTCGTCGCCGAAGCCCGGCAGCGTCCAGCGGCCCGAGGCGCTTCCCTCGGTCGGCTGTGTCGGCTGCGCCTGCTTGGCGGCGTCGGAATCGGACGCCTTCTGCGCCCGTGCTGCCAGGATCTCGAAGGCGGATTCGCGGTCCACATCCTCGTCATAGACTCCGAGCACCGGGCTCTTGTCCATCACCTGCTGGCGTTCCTGGTCCGTCAGCGGCCCGACGCGGCCGGATGGCGGCCGCACCAGCGTGCGTTCCACGATCGATGGCGCGCCCTTGGCCTCCAGCGTCGACACCAGCGCTTCGCCGGTTCCAAGCGTGGTGATAACGGTGGCGCAGTCGAAGGCCGGGTTGGGGCGGAACGTATCGGCCGCCGTCTTCACCGCCTTCTGCTCGCGCGGCGTATAGGCGCGCAGCGCGTGCTGCACGCGGTTGCCGAGCTGCGCCAGCACCGTCTCCGGCACGTCGAGCGGGTTCTGCGTGACGAAATAGACGCCGACGCCCTTGGAGCGGATCAGGCGCACCACCTGCTCGACACGCTCGACGAGCACCTTCGGCGCGTCGTTGAAGAGCAGATGCGCCTCGTCGAAGAAGAACACCAGCTTCGGCTTCTCCGGATCGCCCACTTCGGGCAGTTCCTCGAAGAGCTCCGACAGCAGCCAGAGCAGGAAGGTTGCGTAGAGACGCGGGTTCATCATCAGTTTGTCGGCGGCAAGCACCGAGATAGTCCCGTAGCCGCGATTGTCTGATCGCATGATGTCGGTGATCTTCAGTGCCGGCTCGCCGAAGAAATGCTCGGCGCCCTGCTGCTCAAGCACCAAGAGCGCGCGCTGGATCGAGCCGACGGAGGCCTTGGAGATCAGCCCGTACTGGCTGGAAAGCTCCGTGGCATTCTCGCCCATATAGTTGAGCAGGGCAGAGAAATCCTTGAGGTCGAGCAGCGGCAGGCCGCCCTTGTCGGCGATCTTGAAGGCGATGTTGATCACGCCTTCCTGCGGCTCCGACGCATCCATCAGTCGGGCGAGCAGGAGAGGGCCCATCTCGGCGATGGTGGTGCGCACCCGGTGGCCCTTTTCGCCGAACAGGTCCCAGAAGATGACCGGGAACTGGTCCGCCTCGTAATCGTCGAAGCCGATCTGCTCGGCCCGCTTGGTCATCCAGTCCTGCGGCTGGCCCTTCATGGCAATGCCGGAGAGATCGCCCTTGATGTCGGCGCAGAAGACCGGAACGCCGGCCCTGGCGAAGCCTTCGGCCAGCACCTGCAGCGTCACCGTCTTGCCGGTGCCGGTGGCGCCGGTCACCAGTCCGTGGCGGTTGCCGTATTTGAGTTCCAGATATTCGGGGGTGTTGATACTGTCATCAGGGTTGCGGCTGGTACCGATGTAGATCTTGCCATCCTCGAGCATGCGAAAGGTCTCCCTGCCGGCGACGGACGCCGATTGCGTCAAAATGCGGAGAGCATAATCCGCATGTTCATTGTAATATGCTTCGACTGTTATAAGCAGGGACCGCAATGCCGACAACTGTCTGCATTAAAAGGAAAACTGGGATAAGCGCCAATCTTGGTCCGCTCTCCCGCCCGATGCCTTGAGTTGCCACTCGAAGTCGATTAACGTTGACGTTAACGTCAATAAAACCAGGAGGATGACGATGAATGAAATCGTGGATCAGATAGCCGCGCGGGTCGGCATTCCGACCGAAGTGGCCGAAAAGGCGCTCGGCATGATGCTTGGCTTTCTCCAGCGCGAGGCGGCCGACGGCCCGGTCGCCAAGATGATCGAAGCCATTCCGGGCGCCTCCGATCTGGTGGCCCAATATAACGGCGCCGGCGAAACCGGCGGCGGCGGCCTTCTCGGCAGCATCATGGGCGCTTTGGGCGGCGGCGGCATCATGGCGCTCGGCCAGCAGCTGATGTCCGAAGGCCTCGGCATGGGCGAGATCACCTCGCTCGCCAAGGAAACCCTTTCAATTGCCGAACAGCACGCCGGCAAGGAAGTCGTCGACGAGGTCGTAGCCTCGGTGCCGGGGCTCAGCCAGTTCGTTTGATCGGATTGGGTTGATGGATGATGCAGCGGGCGGATTTTCCGCCCGTTTTGCTGTGGGGTGAGTGCTGAGGTGGGCGTTTGCGCGTGTCGCCCCCCTCATCCGCCTGCCGGCACCTTCTCCCCGTTGGGTAGAAGGGAAATGCGGCGCCCGCTCGCCTCTTTGCTCAACGCCCGAGATGGTGCAAGGCGGTGCCACGAGTCTCTTCTCCCCAGCGGGGAGAAGGTGCCGGCAGGCGGATGAGGGGGGCCGCGCACGCCGACCTTCACGGCCGGGCGATATCCACCACCTACGCCAACAAACCCTACTGCGTCACCTCAACCAACTGCATCCACACGGCGGCCTGATCCCGCGCCGTCTGCCGATCAGCCTCATCCAGCACGCCCCCGCCACAAAACCGCTCCACGGCCGCCCGGTCACTCTCCGCCGTCGCCGCATGCTTCGCACCAACCATCACATGCCGCCAAGCGCAGCCCAAAACGCGATCCTCGACGATCGCCTTATCGCACCCAGTGCTCAAGCACAGCGCAACCCTCTCCTGGCTCTCGTAACCCCCACCAACCGCGCTCGCATAAGTCACCGCCCACCCCGCACGCGTATCCCGGCATGCGACGGGATCGGCGCTCAAATTGCACGATGTCGTTGCGACATAATCCTTCGCCGGTGGGAAGTCGGGGAATTCGGCCAGGTTGACGCATCCGCAAGCCAGAAGTGCTGCCGCAAACCACTGCAATATCGCCTCCCGCCGTTGCGCGACCACACTGCTTGCTGGGAGACATCGGATGATGGCTCACGACAGGCCAAATCAGTGATGAATGCCAAATCAGTCGTGAGTGTATGTGTTATCGCCGCTCGCCGAAAGTGGGTTTCGGCCCGGAAAATCGATCCTGACGCAGTCCTGGTTCAGGCGGTCGGATGGGGGTCAGTGCTTGCTTTTTGTCTCGCGGGCAAGCTTCAGGATGACGTCATCAGCCGCGTCGGCGAGAGCCATGGCGATTTCGGCGGCTTTCCACCCTCTCTTCTCTCCGTCACGGATAAGTTCGAAGAGCATGGGCTCGAATTCGGACCGGCAGGTCTCCATTCGCTGGTCTGAATTGGATCGATTCTTGGAAGACTGAATATCCGTCATCATCAATACCCCAGATTAGAGGGTAGATTTAGCAAGGCCGCTGAAGAGCGCAAGTAAATATGTTAATCGGTCATTAACAATTCGATTTTTTTGCCTGACATAAGCAAAAAAACAACTAGGAACCCAAGAAGGGCCCGTCGGGGTGTGACGGGCCCCCGCTTTCTTTGTCGCACTGGAAAAGCAACTCTGTCAGCAGTAAAAGCTTGGATCCCAGGAAGTAACCGGTCAACTTCTACATTTTTTGTACTTGGTACCGCCTTTCAGCGGCGAAGCGAGCCGTTTCCCGTAAATATTATGGGTTTATTTCGGAAGGCCGGCGCGTGAGCATGGTTGTTCCGGATATACTAACATAAGAGTGTATTTTTATTCATGTGCGCTTTTGGGGTTGTGTAGAATAACGCCGAGCTCATGCCATTGCCGGCCATCTTTTCGGATCAGCTCGTCGGCGCAGGTCGGGCCCATGCTTCCCGGCAGGTAAGGCTCCGGCTGGTCGTCGCTCTTGCCCCAGAGATCGAGGAAGGGCTGCACGGCGGCCCAGCCCGCCTCGATGCCGTCGGCGCGCTGAAACAGCGTCTGGTCGCCGATGAAGAGATCGTAGAGCAGGGACTCGTAGCCGGTCATCTTGCCGATATCGAATTTGTCGGCATAGCGGAAGTCGAGCGAGACAGGCACGGTATCGACCGAAAGGCCCGGCGACTTGATCGACAGCTCGACGCTCAATCCCTCATCCGGCTGCACCTGGATGACCAGCCGGTTCGGCGGCAGGCTGCGTTTGATGTCGGTCTCGCGAAACTGCGCGAAGGGCACCTGGCGAAAAGTGACGACGATCTCCGTGTCGCGCGCCTTCATCGCCTTGCCGGTCCGGAGATAGAATGGCACACCCGCCCAGCGCCATGTATCGACATAAAGCTTCAGCGCAACGAAGGTCTCCGTCCTTGTGTCGGGCGACACATCCTTGGTCTCGCGGAAGGCGGTGACCGGGTTGCCGTTGAGCGGCCCGCTCGTATAGACGCCGCGCACCCCATGCTCGGCCGCTTCCTCGGGCGTATAGATCCTGAGCGCGCTGAGCGCCTTGCTCTTTTCGCTGCGGATCGCCTCGGCCCCGAAACCGTTCGGCGCTTCCATGGCGATCATCGCCAGCAGCTGGAACAGATGGTTCGGCACCATGTCGCGCAGCGCGCCCGTGGCATCGTAGAACTTGCCGCGGCTGCCGACATCCACGGTCTCGGCGGCGGTGATCTGCACGTGGTCGATATAGTTGTTGTTCCACAGCGCCTCGATCATCATGTTGGCGAAGCGCGTGGTCAGGATGTTCTGCACCGTCTCCTTTCCGAGGAAGTGATCGAGCCGGTAGACTTGGCTTTCCGAGACCTTGGACAGAATGCGCGCGTTGAGCGCCTTGGCCGAGGCAAGATCGGTCCCGAACGGCTTCTCGATGGCGATCCGCCGAAACGCGCTGTCGGTTTCCTTGGTTAGCCCATGCTCGGCGAGCTTCTCCACGATCGTCCCGAAAAATTGCGGCGGCACGGCGAGATAGAAGGCGGCATTGCCACTCGGCGCCTTCTCGAGCCGCGCCTTGATGTCGAGATAGATCTCGTCCTTGGTGAAATCGCCCGACGTGTAAGCGATCCGCTTGCTGAGGCTCTTCCAGCCATCGCTCTGCGCATGCGCCCCGCCGTCATCGAGCGTCTTCAGGAAATCATCGAGCCGCGCCACCAGCATCGCATCGTCACCCGGATCGATGCCGACGCCGAGAATGCGGAGATCCTCGCCGGTTAGCCCGCTCTGTGTGAGGTTGATGATCGCGGGAACAAGCAGCCGCCGGGTGAGGTCTCCGGTGGCCCCGAAGATGACAAGCGTGACCGGCGGGCTGGGAGCTGCGTCCATGATGATCTCCTTGATATGGGAGGGGGAAGATAGAGCGGGCGGATGGGGTGCCAAGCGGGGGTGGGCTGGTCAGTGCGGTGCGTCGATACGGATTGAAATGCAGATCTACGATCCGTCGGACCACGACGAGCGTCAACGATTGGCGTCTTCGACTTGCTTGCGAAGCGCGGCGAACGAGGCTTCGACCTCCTCGTTGGAGCGCCCTTCGCCGGATGCCACGGACTGCCTGGCGATCGCGACCTTGGCTTTGAGAAATTCAATATATCCGGGCGGGGCAGGCCCGGCCGCAGGCGTGGCGATGGTATCCTTGGACACGGTTACCTCCATCTGTGAGCAGACGATATAATGGCAGTCGTGACTTCGCAATGCATCCGACGTGGGCAGGTAGACGGAGGGCGGGTGGTCGTCGAGAGTACGGGCACCGTTGAATTTGTGAAGACGTGCTTAGATCCCCGGCACAAGGCCGAGGATAACGCCGGAGAGCTGGTCGACCGTCCGCAAGCTATTGAAATACGCAGATATCCACCCTCGCGACGTCATCCTCGGGCTCGTTGTAAAGCCCGGAGACATCCCTGACAGATGTTCGGAGACATGCCTGACACTCACGGCGTGTTCGTGAGGTCGATTTTGGCGACCTTGGTTGCGCCGAAGAAGACGCCGTATAGGCCGTCGCGGTCGAGCGGACGGATGGCCAGGCATTCTCCCTTGAAGGCGCCGGGCACGCGCCAGGCCTGACCCTTGAAGACGATGTAGCCCTTGGTCGTGCTGATGCGACGGACGATCTCGCCGCTGTCGTAGACGGG
>NZ_KB898354.1 GCF_000377565.1 Rhizobium sp. 2MFCol3.1
AAAGGCAACGGCCGCTCCGCTTTGGCCTTCTTTATCCACTTGTGAACAAGGTTGGCATTCACGTCGTGTTCCCGCGCCAGTCGAGAGACCGAAACGCCAGGCTCTAAGCACGCTGCGATTAGTTGATCCCGAGAAGCCGGGTCATATCGACGGCGGCCGTCGCGACCAACAAGCCGCACTTGCAGTTTAGGAGTATCGTCCATGATTAGGTGTCCACCTGTTTTTGGTGGACACTTCATGCATCAGAGCACCCCTCTTCAGAAGGTGTGCAGAAATTCGCGCTTACGTTCAGGCGGCTGCGGGCTTCTGGCTCGACGGAAATGAGCCGGGTCTGGTTGAGGACGTTGTTGCCTTGAATGGCGACGTCGAAGAGCAGGACGGCGACGGCGACCGGGAGGATGGCATGGGAGCCGGCCGCGCCGATCATCAGCGACAGGAAGGCGAGCGCCAGTGCCGCGCCGGTGCCAGCGGCGGAATAGCCGTTGTCGTGAAGCCAGCCGACGCGGCGGGCGGCGAGCGAGCCGGCGAGCCCGACCACGCCCATGAGGCCGATCTCACTCAGCGAATATGAGAAGGGCGGGGCGCTCAAGAGGAAAGTCAGGCCCGTCCAGAACATGGTGAAGGTGCAAAAGCCGATCGAGCCGATTGCAAGCGTGATCTGGACGGAGCGATGCTTGCGCACGACCGCGGGCACGGAGGCGAGCAGGCGGCCATAGGCGATGCGCGGCCTTTCCTTTTCGTTCGGAAGGACGCGCGTCAGCAGAATGGAGAACGACGCCGTCACCGCCGCCGCCATGAAATAGACGGTGCGCCAGCCGAACAGGTCGGCGATGAAGCCGCTGACGGTGCGCGACAGCAGGATGCCGATCAGGATGCCGCCGACGATCGTGCCGACCGTGCGGCCGCGTTCCGTGGGGCTCGAGAGATCGCTGGCGAGAGGAATGAGCAGCTGGCCGGCCACGGTGGTCATGCCGACCGCGGTGAAGGCGGCGAGGAGGGTTGCGTAGGAGGGGGCGAGTGCCGTTGCGAGCAGCGCCAGGGCCGACAGGAACATGACGACAGGGATCAGCCGTCGGCGCACCAGCATATCGCCGAGCGGAACGATCAGGACGATGCCCAGCGCATAGCCGATCTGCGTCATTGTCACCAGCGCGCCGGCCGAACCCAGCGGCACGTCGAGCGAGGTGGCGATGGCCGCGAGCAGCGGCTGCGCCCAGTAGAGATTGCCGACCGCCGCGCCGCCGACGATCGCAAACAGCATGGTCATCGCGGTCGACATGTGTCTGTGCGTCGAGGAGTGGTCGTCGGTGGTCGTCATTGCGTTATTGAAGCCTGTGCATGTGTCGCGGATTTCGCCCGGCCGCGCGTCTTGATCATGGTGCGCAGGCCGGCCGTGGTCTTGCTATCGCGGGCTTGCCTCACGCTGTCGTGGCGTGGCCCGCCGTCATGATAACGGCGGGCCACGTTTCGGTGCTGTTGTCCTTGTGCCTCATAGACGAGGCGGCGTCACTCGCCTTCGCCGCCTTTGGCGTAATCTTCGTCGGAGACCTTCTCCAGCCAGGTGACGACATTGCCATCCAGCGCCTCGGCGACCGCGAAGTGGCTCATGGCCTCATCTTGCGATGCGCCGTGCCAATGCCGGACGAGCGGCGGGATCCAGACGACGTCGCCGGGGCCGACAGCTTCCCTGGCGGCGCCTTCCTTCTGCACCCAGCCCTTGCCCGAGATGATGAACAGCGTCTGGCCGAGCGGATGAGTGTGCCATGCGGTGCGGGCGCCCGCCGGGAAGGAGACGGTCGCGCCGCTGATCGTGGCCGGAGCGTCGCCCTTGTAGAAGCCCGAGGTCTCGACCGCGCCGGTGAAATAGGCCTCCGGGGCGCTGGCCTTGCCCTGGCCGGCGCGGGTCACCTTGATGTCGGTGGGGACATCGGCCGGCGCGGATTGCGTGGCCGCTGCCTCGCGTCCTTCGAAGACGCGTTTCAGCACCGGCACCGCCGACATCGCCCTTGGCCAGCCGGCGTAGAACGCCACATGCGTGACGACCTCGGAGGCTTCCTGGCGGGTCAGGCCGTTGTCCATCGCCCGGTTGGCGTGGAAGGGCAGCTGTTCGGGCTGGCCGATGGCGATCAGCGCGGCCATCGTCACCAGGCTGCGGTCGCGGGCGCTGAGATCCGGTCGCTGCCAGAGGTCGCCGAAGAGCGCGCGGTTGGTCAGCTCCGCAAGGGCTGGCGCCGTTGGGGCGACGCCGGCGTTGACGGTCGCGGTGCGGGCGGCCTCGGCCGCGGCTTCCAGTTCGATGCGCGCGGCGTCGCTATTGGTGACCGGTGCGATGGCGCGTTCGTCGAACACCTTCTTGGTTTCCATCACGGCGGAAATCGCATTCGGCCAGCCGGAATAGAATGCGAGATGGGTGATCAGTTCGCCGATTTCGGCGGGCGTGACACCGTTGTCGAGCGCTCTCCCGACATGGCCGCCGATCTGCGCGGTCTTGCCGGTGGAGACGATCGCGGAGACGGTGACGAGGCTGCGGTCGCGCGGGGCGAGTTCGGCTCGCTCCCACACTTCGCCGAAGAGGACGTCGTCGGTGAAATGTCCCAATCCGGGCGCAACGTCATAGACGGCGGGCGGTGCGACGCGCTTGCGTTCCTGAGCCTCGACGCCGGTCGCGGCGAGCGCCGTGATGGCTATGCCTGCGGCGATGTTCTTCATCTCTTTATTCCTCTTTATTGTTCTAGGCCGTTACGCTTGATGCGCTAAATACCGGCGGGGCTCGCTCAGCGGTCGGCCGGGCAAGCCCCGTCTTTGGCATCAGACGCGCAGCAGGGCCTTGATGGCGCGGCGTTCGTCCATGGCCTTGTAGCCTTCGGCGACGTCGGCAAGCGGAATCTGCAGGTCGAAGACCTTGCCCGGGTTGATCTTGCGGTCGAGCACGAGCTCCATCAGATAGGGCAGGTAGCGGCGCACGGGCGCCGGGCCGCCGAGCAGGCTCTTCTGCTGGAAGAACAGGTTCTGGCCGTCGAAGGTCACGCCGTGGGGAACGCCGACGAAGCCGATCTTGCCGCCGGGGCGGGCGGCGTTGACCGCCTGGCTCATGGATTCCTGCGTGCCGACGCATTCGAGAACGGAATCGGCGCCAACGCCATTGGTGAGTTCCTTGATGCGCTTGACGCCTTCATCGCCGCGTTCGGAAATGATGTCGGTAGCGCCGAACTCGAGCGCGAGATCCTGGCGGGTCTTGTGGCGGCTCATGGCGATGATGCGGGTGGCGCCCATCTGCTTGGCCGACAGAACGCCCATCAGGCCAACGGCACCGTCACCGACGACAACGGCGGTCGAGCCTTCCTGGACGCCTGCGGCATCGGCGGCATACCAACCGGTTCCAAGCACGTCGGAGACGGCGAGGAGGCTCGGGATGAGGTCATCGGCCGGCATGTCAGGCGTTGCGACCAGCGTGCCATCGGCAAGCGGCACGCGCGCGAAAGGCGCCTGGGCGCCGGTCATGAATTCGCGCTGTTCGCAGGAGGACTGGAAGCCGAACTTGCAATGCGGGCAGGTGTTGTCGGACAGGCAGAAGGAGCCGACGACGAACTGGCCGGGCTTGACTGTTTTCACCGCACTGCCGACTTCGACGACCACGCCGCAATATTCATGGCCCATGGCGAGCGGGGCGGTCACTTCATTGGCGCCGCGGAATGGCCAGAGGTCGGAGCCGCAGACGCAGGAGGCCGCCAGCTTGATGATCGCATCGGTCGGCTTGAGGATCTTGGGTTCGGCAACTTCCTCGCATCGGACATCGCCTGGGGCATAGAGCATCGTTGCTAACATGGCGGAATTCCTTTTCTGTTTTAATCTGGCCTGTCTTCAATCTGAAGCGTCGTGTCGCCGGACAGTCGACCGGTCTATAGCGAGGTCGAGGGGCGGGGCATTGCAGATCCGTTCGCGCCGGATAAACCATCCGCCGCCGGCGTGGTCGCTTCCAAGTGTGCGCCCGTCCGCAGCTTCCAGCAACTATTCGCGGGCACTCTACATCGCGTCGGGCAAGCTTATTAGGCGCTGAGTTCGGGATGAACCTATGCGCTTCGTTCATGAATGGCGCGCCGGCTCGACTGCTGCCGCCGGCTATACTTGAATTGCGCAGACAGCGTGACGCCAGCTTCGAGCGTTATTGGTCGCGCCACAGTGTAAGCTGATACAATTCGGGATATGCGCAATGTTGAACATCGTCGTACCAATGGCAGGGCACGGAAGCCGCTTCGCCAAGGCCGGCTATACTCTTCCCAAGCCACTTCTGCCCGTGCACGGCGTGCCGATGATCCGGCTGGTGATCGAAAACCTTCGCCCGTCCGTCGAGCATCGTTTCATCTTCATCTGCCAGGCCGCGCATGTCAGGGAGCATGGGCTGGGCGAGAACCTGCGCGCCTGGGCACCGGGCTGCGAGATATTTCTCGTCGAGCAGGTGACCGAGGGTGCTGCTTGCACGGTGCTGCTCGCGCGTAACGAGATCGACAACGATCAGCCGATGATGATCGCCAATTGCGACCAGTATATCGACGTCGATATCGACGATTATCTTAAGGCCATGGGCGATCTCGACGGGATGATCATGACGATGACGGCGGATGATCCGAAGTGGAGCTTCGTCTCCTTCGGCGCCGATGGCTATATCGACAACGTCGTCGAGAAGCAGGTGATTTCCGATCACGCGACCGTCGGGATCTACAATTTCCGCAAGGGCTCGGACTTCGTTTCCTATGCGGATCGGATGATCGAGCGCGACTTCCGCGTCAACGGCGAGTTCTACGTGGCGCCGGTCTATAATTTCATGATCGAGGACGGCTCGAAGATCGGCGCTTACTCCATCGGCTCGGTGGATGCCGGCATGTACGGTCTCGGCGTGCCTGAGGATCTCACCCATTTCCAGAGCCTGCCTCTGTCCGTCGACGTGACGCGCTCGCTGGGTGCCTCGCTATGATCGAGGTTCTGAGCCATCGCGGCTACTGGAAGACGCCTGAGGAGAAGAACTCGGTCGAGGCCTTCGTTCGCTCCTTCTCGCTCGGCTTCGGCACGGAGACCGATGTGCGCGACAGCCAGGCTGATGGTGCGCCTTCGATCGTCATCTCGCACGACATTCCGCGCGGGGGAGAGATCTCGTTCGCCGAGTTGCTCCGGATCGCCAAGCAACACGGCTCGCCGCTACTTGCGCTGAACATCAAGGCCGATGGTCTGCACGACATGCTGGCCGAAGTGCTCTCAAGCGAAGGCTACAGCAACTATTTCCTGTTCGATGCATCGGTTCCCGATCTCATCCAGGGCGTGAAGCGCAAGATGGTGTCGTTCACGCGTCTCAGCGAGTATGAGCGCGAGGCCTCGCTCTATGACGATCCCGGCGTGACCGGTGTATGGATCGACAACTTCCTGCCGGGGCGCTGGTACGACGCGGCGCTGATCGAGCGCATTCTTGCCGACGGCAAGCAGGCGACGCTGGTGGCGCCGGATCTTCATGGCCGCCACGACGAATATGAACCATTTCTCCAGTGGCTAGTGTCTTCGGGGCTCAACGAGCGGGACGGGCTTTCCGTCTGCACCGACTTTCCGGAGCGCGCGCAACTGATATTGACAGGCCGGGACGCAGCATGACCACGCTTAAGGCGATTATCTTCGACATGGACGGCGTGCTGATCGACGCACGCGAATGGCACTACGAGGCGCTGAACCGGGCGCTCGAGCTCTTCGGATACACCATTCCGCTGCACGAGCACCTTACGATCTTCGACGGCCTGCCGACGCGGCGCAAGCTCGAGATCCTGACGACGACGCGCGGGCTTCCCGAGGCGCTGCACGGCTTCATCAACGAGATGAAGCAGCTCTACACGACCGAGATGATCCACACCAAGTGCAAGCCGACCTTCAAGCAGGAATACGCGCTGGCGCGGCTGCGGGAAGACGGATACCGGCTCGCCGTGGCGTCGAACTCGATCAAGAGCACGGTGTCGCTGATGATGTCGCGAGCCGCACTCGACGGTTATCTCGAGTTCCAGCTCAGCAACGAAGACGTCAAGCACGGCAAGCCGAGCCCGGAAATTTACGTCAAGGCGATCACCATGATGGGCCTGACGCCCGAGGAATGCCTGATCGTCGAGGACAACGAAAACGGTATCAAGGCGGCCAAGGGTTCCGGCGCGCATGTCATGGTGGTGAACGATATCGCGGATGTGAACTATCCCGCGATCACCGAGACCATTCGAAAAATCCACGGTTGATGAGCTTGCGATGAATATTCTGATCCTGATAGCCGGCGAGCCTCGCATCCAGGCGATGGAAGCCTATCCGACCGCGCTGGTGGAAATCAACGGCGTACCCCTGGTGCAGCGGCAGCTGGCCGAATGCGCCAAGATCCCCGGCCACCGCATCATCGTGGCCATGCAGAAGAAGGACCTGGCGCGCTACCACCTCGACGAGGTCGTGCGCCTGCTGTCGCCGGAGGCCGCGGTGGTCTCGGTCGAGGACGGCACGGAGGGAGCCGCCTGCACGGCGCTGCTCGCTGCCGGCTATATCGACAACGACCAGCCGCTTCTGATCCTCAACGGCGACGAATTCCTCACGGTTCCCTTCGACGGCGTCATCCAGAACTTCGTGGAGCGCGAACTCGATGGCGGCACGATGACCTTCAAGTCGGTGCATCCGCGCTACTCCTTCGTTCGGCTCGACGAGCAGAACATGGTGGTCGAGGCGGCCGAGAAGCATCCGATCAGCGACAATGCCACGGCCGGCTTCTACTATTTCCGGCAGGGGCGCGATTTCGTGCGCGCAGCGAAGAACGCGATCCGCAAGGACGCGCGGCACAACAACATGTTCTATGTCTGCCCCGTCTATAATGAGATGGTGCTCGAGGGGAAGAAGATCGGGATCTTCCCGATCAACGCCAAGGACTTCCATCCGATCAAGTCGGATCGCCAGCTGATCGAGCTGTCCGTGACCGAAGGTGACAAATGAGCGATAAGCCACTCACCCTCAACGACATGATCGGCGGCTGGTTCATCGGCGACTTCGACCCCACCGTCGTCAAGACGGGTGCGTTCGAGGTCGGCGTGAAGCATTACGTGGCCGGCGACAAGGATGCGGCGCATTATCACAAGATCGCGCGCGAGATCACGCTCGTCATCTCCGGCACGGTGCGGATGATCGATCAGGTGTGGGAAGCGGGGAGCATCATCGATATCGAGCCCGGCAAGGTCAACCAGTTCGAGGCGCTCACCGATGCGACGGTGACGGTCGTGAAGATCCCGAGCGCCAAGAACGACAAGTATCTCGTCTGATTGACCTGGAGGAGGGCGGTCGCGAATGGTTTCGCGGGCGCTATACTTTCAAGATAGCCCTATAAAGCAGAACGCCCGCATCGATGATCTCGATGCGGGCGTTCTTGTTTGACTGCTTGCTTGTTACTCCGCGCGGATTTCGTGCAGAACCATGCCGGTGCTGCCTGCCATGCTGGTCAGGCGCGGACGGTTGAAGACCGTGTAGAGCGGGTTGTCGCATTCGGGGTTGGCGAACAGCGTGTTGGTGTCGAAGTAACCGTCCTCGATGAACTTCAGATTGTCGTGCATCGTGCGCAGATAATAGTACATCATGTGCAGATGACCGCGGCCGGCCAGCTGGTTCATGATCAGCGCATTGTGGAAGGCGGGAATGGCGGCCTTGCCGATCACGTGGATGGCATCGCCGACGCGGCGGTGATCGCGCCAGTAGTCGCGATATTCCCTCCAGGTGAAGTGGATGCTGTTGATGTCGATCTTCAGGTTCCAGGCGTCGAACGGCTTCTTGAAAGCCAGATCGAAGCGGACCACGACAAGCGCATCGTATTCGGTCTTCTGGAAGACGTGCTTGAGCGCTTCCTTGTAGGTCTCGGCCTGCGAGCTTCCGTTGGGATCGAGCAGGATCAGTTCGCATGGCGCGAATTTTTCCTGCAACTCGGCAAGCGCCGGGCTTTCATATGTCGCCAGATAGACGATCGCATCCGGATTCCTGGCGCGGATCGGCGTGATCACGTTCTCAAGCAAGGACGTGGCGTTGTCCCGCCCGTCCATCGGCAGGCCGAAACGATCCTTTTCAAGAAAGTTATGGCCTCTAATCAATATAGACAGTCGCATTCTGGTCGTCCCTATCACCCATATAGCTCTATGAACGCCATTTTACTTGTGCCGGGCTTGCCTCGGGGACGAATCAGTGTGCGCCGCAGCATGCGAAACGCTCGCCACGGCCGGATTTATGCATAAGGCCCAAAAATGGTCGGAAATTATTGCCGGCGGGCGGCGCTATGCTGCTGGAGTGCTGCGCCGACATTTGCTACCCGGCGCTTCGGATCGGCAGGTAACTTGTGTTTCCATGATGATTCGTTGTTGTTTCTGTAGTATTTCTAATTGATCATCTGGGAATTAAAAAAGAGAATCATGCTTCTGGATGAGTTTTTCTCCCTCCTATTCTATCGTTTTGAATTGATACGTTATGAGCCGGACGGTGCAGGCAACGATTGTTGCAATCGCCAGTCGAACTGTGCGGTTTCGGCTTGAAAAAAGACATAGTGTGCCAATTGCATCTAAAAAACTGACGATTTAAACTTCCGGCGACCGAATCTGTAACAAGAGTGCCGCTCAGTTACAGGCGACGTTAACTCGAAATTAAAGACTGCCGAATAAGAGTTTCACTGCTCGCGATAGCTCTACCGAGGAGCGCAATTGGCCGGTGGGTCCATGATGGACGCTGGTAAATGGTGCCGGGGGTTAAGGAGTTCGCGTTCATTGGCGTAGGGATCAGAGTCGCTTTGGCTCTGGGCGCATGATGCCCTCCTTTTGCGCTGGCTCGTCCGAGCCATGTTTAGTTTGACCCAATTTTGTTCCGACAGGAAACCCGGATCGTCGATGCCGACGACGCCGTGTGGCTGGCTTAAGTGCGGCTGCGCGCGTCTGACCGACGAAGCGGGATGATGTCTTTTGATCAGCTAACGCGAGGGGCGCTCGTCCATGACTTCCATTGTAACTTCTCTGACCGTCAATCAGATCCGGGCGCTGTCGACGACCGCGATCGCGAACCTGACATCCGATGACGTGGCACAGCTCACGACAACGCAGATCAAGGCACTGAGCTCCACGCAGCTCGGCGCGATCGAAACCCAGGACTTCGTTGCTCTTTCCTCCCAGCAGATGAGCGCCGTATCGGCGACCGCACTGGTTGGCCTCAAGCTCGAGCAGCTGGCCGTTCTTTCCACGGCACAGCTCGGCGGTTTCTCGACCGCGCAGGTCGCCGCTCTCTCCACCACCGACGTCGCAAACCTCTCTTCCGAGCAGATCGGCGCGCTTTCGACCGGTCAGGTTGCCGCTCTTACCTCCAAGCAGATCGCTGCCATGGGTACGGAAGACGTCGCTGCCTTCACGACCGGCCAGATCGCTGTTTTGAAGACCACGCAGCTCGGCGCTCTCTCCTCCGCACAGATCGCCGGCCTCTCCACGGACCAGGTCGCTGCGTTCACCTCCTCGCAGGCCGCTGCACTGACCTCGGTTCAGCTTGGCGCCATCTCCTCCGACGGCATCGCCCTGTTCACGACCGACGAGATCGCCGCCATCAGCACCAAGGCACTCGGCGGCCTCTCCACCGATAGCATGGCAGCGCTCACCAGCGGCCAGCTCGTCGCGCTCAAGACGAGCCAGATCGCACTTCTGAGCAGCGCCCAGTTCGGCGCGCTGGATTCCGATCAGGTCAGCGTTCTCACGGGCGCACAGATCGGCGCCCTCGGCTCCAAGCAGCTTGCTTCGCTCTCCACCGACGTCATCGCATCGCTCTCCACCGATCAGATCGTCGCGCTGAAGACGACGCAGGTCGCGGCACTCACCACCGACCAGCTCGCAGCGCTCGACGTCAATCAGGTCGGCGCATTCAGCTCCTCCCAGACCGCAGCGCTTTCTTCCGCTCAGTTCGGCGCTCTGACCACCGACGACATCGCGACCTTCACCACCGACGAGATCGCCGCCATCAGCACGAAGACGCTGGCCGGCCTCTCGACCGCGACGCTCGCAGCCCTCGACACCACCCAGTTCGCAGCGCTCAAGTCCAGCCAGATCGCTCTCTTGACCACGTCGCAGGTCGCGTCGCTCGGTTCGGAAAAGGTCGCGGCGCTCAAGAGCGACCAGGTCGTTGCCCTGACCTCGAAGCAGCTCGCAGCTCTCACCACCGATGATGTCGCCGCTCTCAGCACCGACAACGTCGCCATCATGAAGACCGCGCAGATCGCCGCGCTGAACAACAGCCAGATCGCCGCCATGTCCTCCGAGCAGATCGGCGCGCTTACCGGCGCCCAGATCGGCGCAATGACCTCGTCGGAACTCGCCGCTCTCAGCACCGACGACATCGCGACGTTCACGACCGATGAAATCGCATCCATCAGCACCAAGGCTCTGTCCGGCCTGTCGACCGACGTCATCGGCGCTCTCGACAGCCTGCAGGTCGTTGCCCTGAAGTCCAGCCAGATCGCTCTCCTCAGCACCGGCCAGATCGCAGCGCTCTCCACCGACAACATCGCTCTTTTGACCAGCGACCAGGTCGGCGCCCTGAATTCCAAGCAGATCGCAGCTCTCAGCGCCGACGAAATCGGTGCGCTCACCACCGACAACGTCGCTGTCCTGAAGACCGCGCAGGTCGCAGCGCTCAGCGCATCGCAGATCGGCTCGATGTCTTCCGATCAGGTCAAGGCTCTCACCAGCTCGCAGATCGGTGTCCTCAGCTCCGCACAGCTCGACGCGATGTCGACGGATGGCGTCAGCGCCTTCACGACGGATGAAATCGCCGCCATCAGCTCCAAGGCTCTGACGGGTCTCTCCACCGACGACGTCGCCGCCCTGAGCAGCGAGCAGATCGTCGCGCTGAAGTCGAGCCAGATCGCTCTCCTCAGCAGCGCCCAGCTCGGCGCCATCTCCAGCGACAACATTGCTCTCCTGAAGAGCGATCAGGTCGCCGCCCTGAGCTCGAAGCAGATCGCCGGTCTCTCCACCGACGCCGTTGCCTCTCTCTCCACGGACAACGTCGCGCTCCTGAAGAGCACGCAGATCGCCGCCCTGACGACGGCGCAGATCGACGCGATGTCCACGGATCAGGTCAAGGCCTTCACCAGCACCCAGGTTGCCGCTCTGACGGCTGCTCAGATCGGTGCGATGTCGAGCGACGACATCGTGACGTTCTCGACCGACGAAGTGGCTGCGATCAGCTCGAAGGCCATCGCGCAGCTCTCCACCGAGAGCCTCGGTGCTCTCGACACGGCTCAGTTCGCCGCTCTGAAGTCGAGCCAGATCGCGCTGCTCACCACCAGCCAGGTCGCTTCGCTTTCGACCGAAATTATCGCCGCTCTCGGCAGCGACCAAGTCGGCGCCCTGAACTCGAAGCAGATCGCCGCGCTGACCACGGATGACCTCGCGGCTCTCTCCACGGATAACGTCGCTCTTCTGAAGACGGCACAGATCGCAGCGCTGAGCAGCGCCCAGGTCGATGCCATGACGTCCGATCAGATCACGGCACTCACCAGCACCCAGGTCGGCGTCATGTCGTCCGGCCAGCTGAGCGCCCTGTCGAGCGACGACATCCTGACCTTCAGCACGGACGAAATCGCTGCGATCAGCACGAAGGCATTCTCCGGTCTCTCCACGGCTGCCATCAACGCTCTCGGAAGCGATCAGGTCGTAGCGCTGAAGTCGACCCAGATGGCCGCCATGAGCACCATCCAGCTGACCGCACTGTCGACCGACAACATCACCAAGCTGCTGAGCGATCAGATCCTGGCGCTTAGCACCAGCCAGATCGCTTCGCTGTCGACCGACGAGGTTGCTGCGCTCTCCACCGACAATGTCGGCCTCTTGAAGAGCACGCAGGTTACCGCGCTGACGACCGCGCAGATCGACGCCATGTCGACCGACCAGGTCAAGGCTCTGACGAGCACCCAGGTTGCAGTTCTGACGGCTGCCCAGATCGGTGCGATGTCGAGCGACGACATCGTAACGTTCTCGACCGACGAAGTGGCTGCGATCAGCTCCAAGGCCATCGCGGAGCTCAGCACGGAAAGCCTCGGCGCTCTCGACACGGCCCAGTTCGCTGCGCTCAAGTCGAGCCAGGTCGCGCTGCTCACCACCAGCCAGGTCGCATCGCTTTCGACCGACAAGATGGTCGCTCTCGGCAGCGACCAGCTCGGCGCCCTGAACTCGAAGCAGATCGCCGCTCTGACCACGGATGACATCGCTGTCCTCTCCACGGATAACGTCGCTCTTCTGAAGACCGGCCAGATCGCCGCCCTGACCACGGACCAGCTCGATGCGCTGACAGCCGATCAGGTCACCGCGCTGACCGCCACTCAGATCGGCTCGATGTCCTCGTCGCAGCTCGCGGTCATGTCCACCGACGACATCACGTCCTTCTCGACCGATGAAATCGCGGCCATCAGCACCAAGGCTCTCGCAGGTCTGAGCACCGCCGATATCAACGCTCTCACCAGTGATCAGGCTAAGGCTCTGACGTCGGCCCAGATCGCTCTGCTCAGCACCGGCCAGATTGCCGCGCTGTCGACCGACAACGTAGCACTTCTGTCCAGCACTCAGGTCGGCGCTCTGAACTCGAAGCAGATCGCGGCGCTCTCCACGGACGAAGTCGCTGCACTCAGCACCGACAACATCGCCCTGCTGAGCTCGGGTCAGGTTTCCGCTCTGAACAACACGCAGATCGGCGCCATGTCCTCCGACCAGATCAAGGCTCTGACCAGCGCTCAGGTCGGTGTTCTGACTGCAGACGAGTTCGCCGCAATGTCCACCGATGACATCGCGACCTTCTCGACCGACGAAATCGCGGCGATCAACACCAAGATCATCGCGGCTCTGTCGACCGACACGCTCGAGGCACTCGATACGGTTCAGTTCGCGGCACTCACCACCGGCCAGGTGGCACTGCTCAGCACCGAACAGGTCGCGTCGCTGACGACCGACAAGATGGCGGCTCTCAGCAGCGATCAGATCGGCGTCCTCAGCGCGAAGCAGATCGCGGCGCTCACCACCGAGGACCTCGCGGTCCTGTCCACGGACAACGTGGCACTGCTGAAGACAGCCCAGGTGGCCGCCCTCAGCACCGCGCAGATCACGGCGATGTCTTCCGATCAGGTCAAGGCTCTGACCAGCAGCCAGATCGGCGTACTGACCTCGGCCCAGCTCGGCGCCATGTCGACGGATGGTGTTTCGTCCTTCACGACCGACGAGATCGCCGCCATCAGCACCAAGGCTCTGACCGGCCTGAGCACTGACGATATCAGCGTGCTCAGCAGCGAGCAGTTCATGGCTCTGAAGACCGGCCAGATCGCCCTGCTGACGACCGGCCAGCTCGCTGCGATCACGACCGACAACATCGCTCTCCTGTCTTCGGATCAGGTCGGTGCGCTGACGTCGGCCCAGGTCAAGTCGCTGACGACCGACGAAGTGACGGCTCTGACCACCGACAACGTCGCGGTGCTCAAGTCGACCCAGGTCTCTTCGCTGACCACGGACCAGATCACCGCCATGACGTCGGATCAGGTCAAGGCACTGACGAGCGCTCAGGTCGCGGTTCTCACCGCCGCCCAGATCGGCGCCATGGACACGGACGATATCGGCTCGTTCACGACCGACGAGATCGCTGCCATCAGCACCAAGGCTATCGTGGAACTTTCCTCGGCCAGCATTGAGGCAATGAGCACCGATCAGTTCAAGGCTCTGACGACGAACCAGATCGCGCTTCTGACCACCAGCCAGATCGCCTCGCTGTCGACCGACAAGATGGTCGCCATGAGCTCCGATCAGCTCGGTGTCCTGACCGCCAAGCAGGTCGCGGCGCTCAGCACCGACGATATCGCGGTCCTGACCACGGATCAGGTCGCTGGCCTGAAGACCGGCCAGGTGGTTTCGCTGACGACGGCCCAGATCGAGGCAATGACCTCCGATCAGGTTCAGGCCTTCACCAGCAGCCAGATCGCGGTGATGAGCTCGGCGGAGATTGCCGCGATGTCCAGCGAGGACATCTCGACCTTCACCACCGACGAAATCGCGGCGATCAGCAACAAGGCTCTGGCCGGACTGCAGACCGAAGACATCGCAGCGCTGAACAGCGACCAGCTGGGCGCCTTCACCTCGACGCAGGTGCCGGCTCTGAACTCGGCCCAGGTCGACGCGGTTCTCGCAGCCTACGCCGCGCTGAACCCGTAAGCCGGAACCATACCGAAACAAGGACGCCGCCCGATCACATCGGGCGGCGTTTTTCGTTTGCATGCGCGGTGCCAGACAGCCTTGTCATCAGGCGTTCTGGGCCATTCTGGCGGCCAATCAGCCAGCCCGACGCAAGCTCTGTCCGATAGCAAGGGTAACGACGCTTTCGTGCGTCTGTTGACCTCAGGCCATCCGGCCGACTTGCCGTAGGACGTCCATGAACGCGAACACCGCCATTGCATCGAGCCAAGTCTCTCCAATCACGAATGTTTTGGAGCAGGCCCGTCATCAACGTCTGTCGCTCGGCGACCTGATCGCCATCGCGGAAGGCCTCGCCAATGCCGACCAGCGGCAGCAGGCGGCCGAGCTCTACAAGACGTGGATCGCGTTCAACGACAACAATCCGCTGCTGCATCTCGCCTATTTCAACTATTCCGTCGTTTCGCGTAATGCCGGCGACGTGGCCGGCGCGATCAGCGCGCTGCGTGCCTGCCTGAAGATCGATCCGCGTTTCGGCCCGGCGCATATCAACCTCGGCCGCGCGCTCGAGGATTGCGGTCTCGGCCATCAGGCGGTCGAGCAATGGCGCGCTTATGTCGAGATGACGAGCGACATCACCAGCGAGCGCATCGAGCATCGCCTGATGACGCTCCAGCATATCGGTCGCGTTCTCGAAGGCGGCAACGTGCTGGAGGCGGCCGAAACCACGCTGTGGCAGGCAATCGAACTGCAGCCGAACCGGCCGGAAGCCGGTCAGCACTGGACGTCGCTGCGCCAGCGGCAGTGCAAGTGGCCGATCCTCACGCCGTCGATCCATGTCAGCGCCCGCCAGCTGCTCGATGCCATGTCGACGCTGACGCTCTCCTGCTACGCCGACGATCCGCTCTATCAGCTGGCGAAGGCCTATCGCTACAACAAGACGCTCGTCGGCCGCCCGAACCTTTCGGCCTTCCCGCGCAAGCCTGCGCGCGTGAAGACCGGCACCGGCCAGCGCCTGCGCGTCGGCTACGTCTCGTCGGATCTGCGCGATCACGCCGTCGGCTTCGCGCTCAGCGAAGTGCTGGAGCTGCACGACAAGACGACGGTAGAGATCTTCGGCTATTATTGCGGCGAGCCGCGCACCAATGATGCGACGCAGGAGCGCATCAAAGCGGCCGTGGATGGCTGGCGCGATATCAGCACGCTCAGCGACACCGATGCCGCCAACCTGATCCGCAAGGACGAGATCGACATCCTGATCGACGTCAACGGCTATACGAAGCATGCCCGCACGAAGCTGTTCGCCTATCGTCCGGCACCCGTGATCGTCAATTTCTGCGGCTATCCCGGTTCGATGGGTAGCCCCGTGCACCAGTACATGATCGCCGACGAGACGATCGTGCCCGTTGAAAACGAGATCTATTACACGGAAAAGGTTCTGCGGATCGCCTGCAACCAGCCGATCGACCGCAAGCGCCAGATCGCCGCGCAGCCGACGCGCACGCAGGCCGGTCTCCCTGAAGATGCCTTCGTCTTCGCCTGCTTCAACGGCATGCAGAAGATCAGCGAGCCGTGCTTCGCGCGCTGGATGACGATCCTGGCTGCGACGCCGGGCAGCGTGCTCTGGCTGCTCGCCGCCGACGAAGCCGTGAATGGCCGCCTGGTGCAGGCTGCCGTGAAAGCCGGCATCGCGGCCGAGCGGATCATCTTCGCGCCGAAGGCGCCGAACGCGCATCACCTGGCGCGCATCGCGCTTGCCGATCTCTTCCTCGACACCTTCCCCTATGGCGCCCATTCGACCGCGGGCGACGCGATCACCATGGGTCTGCCGGTGCTGACGGTTCCGGGCAAGAGCTTTGCCTCGCGCTTCTGCAATAGCATCGTGGCCGCCGCCGGCGTGCCGGAGCTCGCCTGCAGCGGGCCGGACGATTATGTTGCGCGCGCTATCGGCTTCTTCAAGGACCGTGCAAGCCTTGCCGCCATCCGCCAGTCGCTGAAGGACAAGCGCGAGGGCAGTGCGCTGCGCGATATTCCGGGTCTCGCCCGTCGTCTGGAAGAGCTGTTCTGGCAGATGCAGGGCGAAGCCGAGCGCGGCGAAACGCCGACGCCTGACCTCAGCAACCTCGAGGCCTATTACGAGATCGGCGCCGAACTCGTGCAGACCCTCAGCGAGTTCGAGGATGATGCGAGCTATCGCCGCCACTACCGTGAGAAGCTCGCGCAGTGGAATGACTACGCGCCGCTTGCCATCGATACGCGCCTGTGGACGGAGCCGACGGCTTAACGCCGCCGGTCCATCCTCAAGGGGTTTCAACTTGCCGCAAGGCCACAGGCAACGGGTGCTTTAGAGAATGCAGGGGAATGGAAAGATCGTGATCGTCGGCGCCGGATTGTCGGGCGCCGTGATCGGGCGGGAACTGGCGCTGGCGGGGCACAAGGTCGAGATCCTTGATGCCCGCGACCACATCGCCGGCAACTGCCACACCGAGCGCGACGCCGACACCGGCGTGATGGTGCATGTCTACGGACCGCACATCTTCCATACCGACGATGCCGAGGTCTGGGACTACGTCAACGGTTTCCAGACCTTCATGCCCTACAAGAACCGGGTGAAGACGACGAGCAAGGAACGCGTTTATTCGCTGCCTGTCAATCTGCACACGATCAACCAGTTCTTTGGCAAGACGCTGCGCCCGGATGAGGCGAAGGCGTTCATCGAGGAGCAGGCCGACAAGACGATCACCGATCCGCAGACCTTCGAAGAGCAGGCCATGCGCTTCGTCGGCAAGGATCTCTACGAGGCCTTCTTCAAGGGTTACACCGAGAAGCAGTGGGGCTGCTCGCCGACCGAGCTGCCCGCCTCGATCCTGAAGCGGCTGCCGGTGCGCTTCAACTACGACGACAACTACTTCTTCCACAAATTCCAGGGCATGCCCGAGAATGGCTACACCGACATGATCGGCCGCATTCTCGACCATCCCAATATCAGCGTGAAACTGAGCACGCGGTTCGAGCGCGCCGAGCACGCGGATGCGAGCCATGTCTTCTACTCCGGACAGCTCGACGGCTATTTCGACTACGAGGCCGGGCGGCTCGGCTACCGCACGCTCGATTTCGAGCGCTTCAGCTATGATGGCGATTATCAGGGCTGCGCGGTCATGAACTATGGCGACGCCGCGGTGCCGTTTACTCGCATCACCGAGCACAAGCATTTCTCGCCGTGGGAAGAGCATCAGGGTTCGGTATGCTACCGCGAGTTCTCGCGCGCCTGCGGGCCTGACGATATTCCCTACTATCCGATCCGGATGGTCGAGGAGAAGGAACAGCTGGCGCAATATGTTACGCGCGCGGAGAAGGAAGAGGGCGTCACATTCGTCGGCCGCCTTGGTACCTATCGCTATCTCGACATGGACGTGACGATCCGCGAGGCGCTCGATACGGCGCGGCTCTATCTCTCGGCGCTGTCAGAGAGCGCCCGCATGCCGGCCTTCCTACACCGTCCTGTCTGACCGGAACATCATCGCCGTTATTGCGAAAGGCGCTGGCTGCAAGGCTGGCGCCTTTCTTGTTTCTCGCGTCGAATTTCGGCCACGCAGCGTTCGATCCGACAAGACAAGCGTCCATCAGATAATCACATATTGGTGAATTGGCAGTCGCCGCTTGTCCGGAAGGCCGGTTTGGCTTTCGTATGGCGTTGTATTCCTTTGAATATATTGCTCTGCTGATGCGGCAGCCGGCGCTTTGGTGAGGGCGCTGTATTTCGAGTGTGGCGCGTAACAAAATGGCTGCGCCGCCCGTACTTGCTGTCAGACACACTTCATACCGTCGAGGAGACCACGAGATGATGAATAGACGCAGACTGCTCTTCAGTGCCGGCCTTGCCGCGATCGGCCTGCCGCTTGTTCTCGGTCGTTCGAAGGTTTCGGCCGCGGAGACCTTTGCCGTCACCCATACGGATGCCGAGTGGAAGAAGATGCTGACAGCGGATCAATATGCCGTTCTGCGCGAGGAGGGGACCGAGCGCCCCTTCACCAGCGCCCTGCTTCACGAAGAGCGCAAGGGGAACTTCGCCTGCGCCGGCTGCGGACAGGACGGTTTTGCATCCGCGACCAAATTCGACAGCGGCACGGGATGGCCGAGCTTCTGGGCGCCGCTTGACGCCAAGGTCGTCGGCACGACGCGCGACACGCAGTTCGGCATGGTGCGCGAGGCGGTTCATTGCGGCCGCTGCGGCGGGCATCTCGGGCATGTGTTCGACGACGGGCCGCAACCGACCGGCCTGCGCTACTGCCTGAACGGTGTTGCCCTGACATTTCATCCGGCTTCGGCCTGATCAACGGGACCTGACATGATCCTCTTCATTCTCGCTTATCTCGGGGGCGTGCTGACCATCGTCAGTCCCTGCATCCTGCCGGTGCTGCCGTTCGTCTTCGCGCGCGCCGGCCAGCCGTTTCTGCGCAGCACGCTGCCGATGCTTGTCGGCATGGCGGCGACCTTTGCGGCCGTTGCGACGCTGGCGGCGCTCGGCGGCGGCTGGGCGGTACAGGCCAACGAGTATGGCCGCTATGCCGCACTTGCCCTGCTCGCCGTCTTCGGCATCATCCTGCTTTTCCCGGCCCTGTCCGATTATCTGACGCGGCCGCTGGTGTCGCTGGGTGCGCGGCTGTCGCAATCGGCCGATCGCGGTACCCGAAGCGGCGGATCGACCGTGGCGGCGTCGGCCTTGCTGGGTGTTGCCACGGGCCTGCTCTGGGCACCCTGCGCCGGCCCGGTTCTCGGGCTGATCCTGACGGGCGCGGCGTTGCAGGGAGCGAGCGTCGGCACGACCTTGCTGCTGCTCGCCTACGCGCTGGGTGCGGCGACGTCGCTGGCGCTGGCGCTTTTGATCGGCGGGCGGGTGTATCAGGCGATGAAGCGGTCGCTCGGCGTCGGTGAATGGGTGCGCCGCGGGCTTGGCGTTGCCGTTCTGGCCGCTGTGGTGGCGATCGGTCTCGGCCTCGATACCGGCTTCCTCACGCAGGCCTCGCTAGCCAGTACCGGCACGCTGGAGCAGAGCCTGATCGACAAGCTGCATCCCCAACGGCAGACGGCGGAGAATGCCGCCTCCGTCGTCATGAAGGGCGACGCGATGACTGGTGGCAGCAACCAGATGATGATGTCCGGTAACGCTCCGGCCATGATCTCAGGCAACAATGCCATGATGGCCGGCTCGAACGCGATGATGATGAAGGGCGGGCCGAAGAAGGCTGCCACTGAAGCGCTTCCGGTCGAAGGAACGATGCCGTCGCTGGATGGCGCCGTGCAGTGGCTCAATTCGCCGCCGCTCTCGGCGGAGTCGCTCAAGGGTAAGGTCGTTCTCGTCGATTTCTGGACCTATTCCTGCATCAACTGCCTGCGCGCCATTCCCTATGTCCGCGCTTGGGCGGAAAAG
Organism: Rhizobium sp. 2MFCol3.1; assembly: GCF_000377565.1. Lineage (GTDB taxonomy): Bacteria > Pseudomonadota > Alphaproteobacteria > Rhizobiales > Rhizobiaceae > Rhizobium. The sequence goes on from NZ_KB898354.1 coordinate 19,666, forward strand.
TACAAGGATCAGGGGCTGGTGGTGATCGGCGTGCATGCGCCGGAGTTCGCGTTCGAGAAGAACATCGACAACGTCAAGAAGGCGATCGGCGATCTCAAGATCACCTATCCGGTCGCCATCGATAACGACTATGCCATCTGGCGCGCCTTCGAAAACCAGTATTGGCCGGCCCACTACTTCATCGATGCCGAGGGCCGGGTGCGCCATCATCACTTCGGCGAGGGAGACTATGACCGTTCCGAGCGGGTGATCCAGCAGCTTCTGGCGGAGGCCGGCAAGGCCAACGTCGCCGCCGATATGGTCGAGGTCAAGGCGACTGGTGCGGAAGCCGCGTCGAACCAGGCGGACGTGCAATCGCCGGAAACCTACGTCGGCTGGCAGCGCTCCGAGAACTTCGTCGACCAGAAAGGTACGGTCAACGATGCGGCTCATACCTATGTCGCGGCCACGCCGCGGCTCAACGAATGGGGCCTGACGGGCAACTGGACCGTCGGTTCCGAGCAGGCCGCGCTGAACGACAAGGACGGCAGCATCTACTACCGCTTCCATGCCCGCGATCTGCATCTGGTGCTCGGTCCGGGTGCCGACGGCAAACCGGTGCGCTTCCAGGTGACCGTCGACGGCAAGCCGCCCGGCGACGGGCATGGGGCCGATACCGATGCCGATGGCAACGGCACCGTGACCGCACAACGGCTCTACCAGCTCATCCGCGAGCCGGGCGCCGTTGGCGATCACACATTCGAAATCCGCTTTCTTGATTCCGGCGTACAAGCCTACGCCTTCACCTTCGGTTGATAGGAGACCATCATGACTGACTATAAGGGCATGACTGATCATAAGGGTTCGAGCACACGGCGCTCGATGCGCATCGTCGCCTTTGGTGCGGCGGGCGTGCTGGCCGCGGGTCTGGCGATGTATTTCACGCCGTCATCCGCCGAAGAGGCGCGTGTCATTCCGGCACCTGTCATGGACGAGCCGGCCGCTGGTGGCAGCGAGACGGCGACCTTTGCCGGCGGTTGCTTCTGGGGCGTGCAGGGTGTGTTCCAGCACGTGAACGGGGTGAAGAGCGCCATGTCGGGCTATGCCGGCGGCTCCAAGAATACCGCGCAGTACGAAACGGTCAGCGGCGGCGATACCGGTCATGCAGAGTCCGTCAAGGTCGTGTTCGATCCGAGCAAGGTCAGCTACGGCAGGCTGCTGCAGATCTACTTTTCCGTCGCGCACGATCCGACGCAGCTGAACCGCCAGGGGCCGGATACCGGCACGCAGTATCGCTCGGCAATCTTCCCCGCCAATGACGAGCAGGCAAAGGTCGCCAAGGCCTATATCGGCCAGCTGAACCAGGCACGGGTTTTCGACGCGGCCATCGTCACCAAGATCGAGCCGGGCAAGAGCTTCTATCCCGCGGAGGGGTATCATCAGGACTTCCTGACGAACAATCCAACCTACCCTTATATCGTCATCAACGATCTGCCGAAGGTCGCCGCGCTGAAGCAGCTGTTCCCGAGGGATTACAGCGAAAAGCCGGTTCTGGTGGCGGCCTCCGGTTCGAACTGAACGCCATCCGTATCGCATGACAAACGCCCGCCCGGTTTCGAGCGGGCGTTTTGCGTTCAACCGTGCAATCTGGTCAACTCATTATACCTGAGTAGAAAATTCCAGAAATGCCGAATTTTACGCGCTAAATATCGCGCCAAAGTTTGCACATGTGCAAAATAGTTCTCGCTTTCATCTAAAATGGAACCAGTTTTCACCTCGGGGCGCTTGTCACCTGAGGCAAGCAGGCGTACGGCGCTAGCGTCACATTGCCCTGCGCTGAATTGACGCTTCAGCAACACTCGGTGGCTGCCTCCCACAGCCACAAAGGAGCCAATCATGAGAGACCTCCCGGGCCTGCCGTCCCGCAGAAGCTTCCTGAAAGCTTCCGCGGCGACTGCGGCTATTGCCGGTATCGCCGTTGGAGCGAAAGCCGAACAGAAACCCGAACCCGTCGCGCTCACCGAATACAAGCCGGACTGTCTTAAGCCCACGGAGTGGGCCTTCGTCATGGCAGCGGTCGCCAGGCTGATTCCGTCGGAGGGCGATGGCCCCGGCGCGATCGAGACGCGCGTTCCCGTTTTCATCGACAAGCAGCTCGCCGGCGATTACGGCAAGGCGTCGGACTGGTACATGGTCGGCCCCTATGAGCCGGCGGCGAGCCCGCTGCGCGGCTGGCAGACCCCGCTCAACCCGCTGGAGATCTACCAGCAGGCGATCCCGCTGTTCGACGAATGGTGCAAGACCACCCACGGCAAGATCTTCGCCGAACTCGACGCGGAAACGCAGGACAAGGCGCTCACCTCGCTCCAGAAGGACGAGATGAAGATCAAGCCTGAATTGCGCGAGTTCTTCGGCATTCTGCTCGCCAACACCAAGGAAGGCTACTTCTCCGACCCGATGTATGGCGGCAACCATGGCATGGCTGCCTGGAAGTATATCGGCTTTCCGGGCGCGCGCGGCTCCTACAAGGAGTGGGTTGGAAAGCATAACGTCAAGTATCCGCTTGGCCCCGTCTCGATCTCCGGCGAAAGGGGCTAACGATCATGGCACGCACAGAAAAGAAAAAAGACGTCGTTCTCGTCGGCTTCGGCTGGACCGGCGCGATCATGGGCATCGAGCTTGCCAATGAAGGCCTTGAGGTTCTGGCGCTGGAGCGCGGTCACGACCAGGCGACCGTTCCCGACTTCCAGTACCCGAACATGATCGACGAGCTGAAATACGGCATTCGCTACGGCATGATGGAAAAGCCGGCGAACACGACCGTCACCATTCGCCGTTCGCTGGATGAGACCGCGCTGCCTTACCGCAGCCTCGGCACCTTCCTGCTCGGCACCGGTGTCGGCGGCGCCGGCACGCACTGGAACGGCCTCAACTGGCGTCCGATGCAGTCGGAATACCGCCTGAAGTCCTACGTGACCGAGAAATTCGGCGCAGGCGTCATGACCGAGGACATGACGATCCAGGACTATCCGATGACCTACGAAGAGCTCGAGCCGCATTTCGATCGCTTCGAGAAGGTCGCGGGCATTTCCGGCCAGGCCGGCAACGTCAACGGCAAGATCGTCGAGGGTGGCAACCCGTTCGAGGCGCCTCGCTCCAACGACTATCCGATGCCGGCCATGCCGTCGACCTGGGACGGCGTGAAGTTCCGCGACGCGGCGAAGGCTGCGGGCTATCACCCGTTCCCGAGCCCTGGCGGCATTGCCTCCAAGGATTACGTCAACGAATACAACATGCAGATGGGCCCGTGTAACCATTGCGGTTTCTGCGAGCGCTACGGCTGCTACAACTATTCGAAGTCCTCGCCGCAGACGGCCATCATCGATGCCCTGAAGCGCAAGAAGAACTTTGAATACCGCGTCAATTCGGAAGTGCTACGCGTCGAAAAGGCGGAAGACGGCAAGACCGCAACCGGCGTTACCTATTTCGACCACAAGACCGGCGAAGAAGTCTTCCAGCCGGCCGATCTGGTCATCCTGACCGCCTTTGCGCTGAACAACGTGCACCTGATGCTCGTCTCCGGCATCGGCAAGCCTTACGACCCGGTCACCAATGAAGGTGTCGTCGGCCGTAACTATGCCTACCAGATCACCGGCGGCTACACGCTGTTCTTCAAGGACGAGGAATTCAACCCGTTCATCGGTACCGGCGCCAACGGCTTCTGCATCGACGATTTCGGCATCGACAATATCGACTTCGCCAAGGAAGGCTTTATCGGCGGCGCCTACTGGCGTGCCGGCCAGACCAATGGTCAGCCGGGCCACACCATGCCGCTTCCTGCGGGCACGCCAAGCTGGGGTGCAGGCTGGAAGAAGGGCATCGGCGAATGGTACGGCCATGCGATGAACATCGGCGCCCACGGCTCTGTCATGTCCTATCGTGGCCATTATCTCGATCTCGACCCGACCTACAAGGACCGCCACGGCCGTCCGATGCTGCGCATGACCTATAACTGGCACGACAACGAGATCCGCCAGACGCAGTTCATGAAGTCGAAGATGGAGCCGCTGGCCAAGTCGATGAACCCGACGACGCTGCAGGAAGGTTTCAAGAAGGAAGGCGCCATGTTCGACGTCCGTCCTTACCAGACCACCCACAACACCGGCGGCACGGTCACCGGCGACGATCCGAAGACCTCGGTCCTCAACCGTTATCTGCAGTCCTGGGATTGCCATAACGTCTTCGTCATGGGTGCCAACGTCTTCCCGCAGAACACGCAGTACAACCCGACCGGCATGGTCGGCGGTCTGGCCTACTGGGCGGCGCATCACATCCGCAAGGATTACCTGCCCAACCCGCGGCCGCTGGCATAAGGAGAACAGAGATGAAAACCTTTCTCCGCATCATCGGAACGCTCGTCGTTCTGGGTGTCATCGCCCTTGTTGCCTTCATCTTCGTGCCGGTGCAGCGTACCGGCCCGGTCACCCAGCTCGCAGCCGACTTCAAGCCGGCCAAGGGGCAGGGTGAATATGTCATGCGCGCCGGCGACTGCATGGCCTGCCACACCAGCGAAGGCGGCAAGCCCTTCGCCGGCGGTCGCGCCATCCAGAGCCCGATGGGCACGATCTGGACCACCAACATCACGCCCGACAAGGACACCGGCATCGGCAACTGGACGCTCGCCGATTTCCGCGCTGCCCTCTACGACGGCGTGACGCCAAACGGTACACATCTCTATCCGGCCATGCCGTACGAGAACTACCGCAAGCTGTCGGAAGAAGACGTCGTGGCGCTCTACGACTACTTCATGCATGAGGTCGAGCCTGTCTCGAACAAGGTCGAGGAAACCAAGCTTTCCTTCCCGTTCAACATGCGCTTTGGCCTGCGCGCCTGGAACTGGCTGGCTGCCAGCTACGCGGCCGGCTTCAAGCCGGAGCAAGGCGAGGACGAGCAGTTCAACCGCGGCAAGTATCTCGTTGAAGGCGCCGGCCACTGTGCCGCCTGCCACAGCCCGCGCAACCTGTTCATGGCGCAGGACGGCATCGACAATTCGTCGAAGGCCTTCCTTTCCGGCGGCGAGATCGATGGCTTCACGGCCCCTGATCTTCGCGGCCCGGCAAGCGGTCCGCAGACGTGGAGCACTGAGCAGCTGGCCGCCTATCTCTCGACCGCCCGCAACGCTCACTCGTCGGCAACCGGCGAAATGATGCTCGTCGTTCGCGACTCGCTGCAGTACATGAGCCACGACGACAACCTCGCGATCGCCACCTATCTGAAGAAGATCGGTAGCGCGGGTGGTTCGGCTTCGGCCGCACAGCCGGAGAAGGCAGAGGTGACGGCAACCGAAACGCTGCTTTCGGACGCCAAGCCCGACATGCCGCTCGGCCCGCGTCTCTACATCGACAACTGCGCTGCCTGCCACATGGTGAGCGGCAAGGGTGCCGGCGAGACCTTCCCGGCGCTCGATGGCAACTCGCTCGTTGACGCCAAGTCGCCCAAGGGCCTGATCAGCGTGATCCTGCACGGCGCCGAACTGCCGTCGACGCCGGATCGCCCGATGAAGCTGCGCATGCAGGGCTACGAAAACCGCCTGTCGGATGACGAAGTCGCCGCACTCGCGACCTTCCTGCGCGACGGCTGGCACAACAAGGCCGCCACTGTTTCGGCTGCCGACGTGACCGCCGTTCGCGGCGAGAAGCACTGAGACAAGAGGCCGGCAGCGCGAGAGTGCTGCCGGTTTTTCCATGAGACTGGACATGAAACAGCCCGCGGGAGAGATCCCGCGGGCTGTTTTGCTTTTGTGCCGATGGCCGGCCTCAGCTCTATCATTCCCTCATCCCGGCCTTGTGCCGGGATCCAGCGGCGCCGCGTCTGCGGCGCGAGAAAGCTCTTTCAGCCCAAGGACTTGGGCTGGCTGGATTCCTGTGACAAGCACAGGAATGAGGTGGAGTATGGTGTGGCCGGTGGTCATCGCATGAGAGCCCTCATCACGACAAAACGGCCCGCCGGCGAGGTCCCGCGGGCCGTTTTGTTTCGGACTTTCGGAGCCGGGGCCTGAAATCAGGTGCGGGGCTTCAGGTTCTCGGGGTCGTAGATCGGCTTGTAGCCGACGCTGACCACTTCGACCGGATAGGTCTCGGCGAAATACTCGACATTCAGCTTGCGGCCGACCTGGCAGTATTCCCGCGGGAGGTAGGCGAGCGCGATGTTCTTGCCGACCGTCGGGCCGTAGGCGACCGAGGTGGTGTAGGAGATGCGGCCGAGGCTATCGACCAGCGACTTGCCGGTTTCCGGGTCCATGACCGGCATGGAGCCGACGGGGTAGCGCTTGACGCCCTTGCTGTCGGTGTTTTCGGTCATGACGAGGGTGCAGAGCATCGCCGGCTGGTGTTCGCGGGCCTTGTATTCCAGGTGCTTGGCCTTGCCGCGGAAATCGGCTTCCTTGACCTTCGGGCGGGCGAGATCGGCTTCCAGCAGATTGTACTGGGTGAGCAGGTCGCCGTTCTGCAGGCGCAGCGATTTTTCCATGCGGCGCGAGTTGGCGTAGGTCTCGACGCCGAAGGGCATGACGCCGGTGGCGCGCAGCGCGTCCCAAACGGCGAGGCCATCCTCGTACTTCATGTGCAGTTCCCAGCCCTGTTCGCCGACATAGGAGATGCGGAAGGCGGTGACCGTCTTGCCCGCGATCTCGATCGGCTTGATGGCCGCGAAGGCGAAGTTTTCGGGATCGAGCGCTGCCGGATCGGCGACCACCTTCTTCAGCGTGTCGCGGGCATTCGGGCCCCAGATGCCGATCGTGATGAACTTTTCCGAGACGTCGGTGATGGTGACGTCGAGGCCGCGATCTTCTGCCACGCGCTTCATGTAGTGGAAGTCGCGCGGGCCGGCATCGGCGCCGTTGATGAGGCGGCAGCGGTCGGCCATGCGGATGACGGTGAAGTCGGCGCGGACCATGCCCTCATCGTCGAGGAAGTGGGTGTAGATGCCCTTGCCGATGTTGGCGTCACCGCCGATCTTGGCGGCGCAGAGCCATTCCAGGAGCTCGACATGATCGGGGCCTTCGAGGTCGACCATGTGGAAGTGGCTGAGGTTGACGATGCCGCAATCCTCGCTCATCGCCAGATGCTCGGCATTGGAGACGCGCCAGAAGTGGCGGTTGTCCCATTCGTTTTCGCGCACGGGAACGCGGTCGGCGTATTTCTCCAGCAGGTGCTCGTTGGCCTTGTAGCCATGCGCACGCTCCCAGCCGCCGAGCTCCATGAAGTAGCCGCCGAGTTCCTTTTCGCGCTCGTAGAAGGGCGAGCGCTTGGCGTTGCGGCCCGAGGCGTAGGGTTCGCGGGTGTGGACGGCGGGGAAGTAGATCTTCTGGGCGGCTTCGTAGCAGCGGCCGGCGATGAAGTCTTCGGTCAGCTGGTGCGGGTAGAAGCGCGAATAGTCGATCGAGTTGTGGTCGATCTCGGTGCGGCCGTCGGTCATCCAGTCGGCGATCAGCTTGCCGTAGCCCGGGCCGTCCTTGACCCAGATGGCGACGCAGTACCAGAGACCGCGCACCTTCTGGCTCTCGCCGCAGGAGGGGCCTCCGGCGGCGGAGACCTGCAAGAGGCCGTTGAAGGAGTGGCCTTCGTTATAGCCGAGCTCGCCGAGGATCGGGGTCAGCTCCATGGCCTTTTCGAGGGGCTCGAGGATCTGCTCCATTTCGAGGTCGCGCTGCGAGGGCGACAGGCGCGCCTCGTGCTTTTCGAGAAGCTCGCGCGGGTGGCACATGCGCGGATTGGTGGTCTCGTAATAGCCCCACTCGATCTGGCCGCCTTCGGTGGTCTTCGGGTCGCCGGTGTCGCGCATATAGGCGGAGTTGCCCTGGTCGCGGAGCAGCGGGTAGCCGATTTCCTTGCCCGTGCCTTCGAACTCGTTATAGGGGCCGAAGAAGGTGAGGGGGTGATCGACCGGCATGACCGGCAGGTCCTCGCCGACCATTTCCGCGATCAGGCGGCCCCAGAGGCCGGCGCAGACGATGACGTGATCGGCCATGATGGTGCCGCGATGGGTGACGACGCCCTTGATGCGACCGCCTTCGACGATCAGCGACTGGGCCGGCGTGTTGCCGAACATCTTGAGCTTGCCGGATTTCTCGGCGGCATCGACCAGCTTGCCGGCAACGGTCTGCGAGCGCGGAATGACGAGGCCGGCGTCGGGATCGAACATGCCGCCCTGGACCTGGTCTTCCTCGATCAGCGGGAACATTTCCTTGATCTCAGTGGGCGAGACGTAATGCGCCCGGGTGCCGAAGGCCTTGGCTGAGCTCAGCTTGCGCTTGATCTCTTCCATCCAGGCATCGTCGCCGGTACGCGCCACTTCAAGACCGCCGATGCGGGAGTAGTGGCCCATCTTCTCGTAGAAATCGATCGAATACTGGGTGGTCCAGACCGAGAGATAGTCGTGCGACGTGGTGTAACAGAAGTCCGAGGCGTGGGCGGTCGAGCCGATATCGGTCGGGATACCCGACTTGTCGATGCCGACGATGTCGTCCCATCCGCGCTCGATCAGGTGATGGGCGATGGATGCGCCGACGATGCCGCCGAGACCGATGATGACGACCTTAGCCTGCTTAGGAAACTCTGCCATTGAGTGCGACCCTGATTGAATATTGAGATCGGATTTTAGGGATAGAAACGCGACGTGTAGAGCCTGTCTACGACATAATTATCAAACTGCACGACCAGAGCCATGTGGCTTGTGGATGACGGGCGCGGGCGGCGCGGGCTTTCGCGGTCTTATGGACCCGACCCGCGCCACGGGGCAAGGCTGGTGTTGCGTCGTTTCCGCGACATGTTAGAATCCCCCCTAATATTCAGAGAGTTGGCTCTATTTCCGCCACCCCCGCGGGCAAGGACCGGCAATGAAGACTGCGAGTGCGCCGATGGCAAGCTACGGTGTCGAACCAGGGATACGCTTCGCGCTGCTCCTTGATGGGCGAGGCGGCTGCAGGCAGATCGACATGGATGATGTCTGCGCCTGGAAGCCGGGCGATGGCGTGATCTGGCTGCACCTGGAGCGCGATCATCCGGCGGCCGCCGAATGGGTGAACGCCAAGGGCGGTTTCGATAGCTTCGTGGCGGAAGCGCTGCTGGAGGAGGAGACGCGGCCGCGTGTGGAGCCTGTTGATGACGGGCTTCTGATCATCCTGCGCGGCGTTTGCGCCACCGCGCCGGATGAGGCCGAGGAGCCGCATTCGGGGCTTGATCTCGTGCCTCTGCATCTGTGGGTCGATGGCAACCGCGTCGTTTCGCTTCGAGATAGCGGGCATTACATCACCGCGCTTCGCGATATCAGGGCGGCGCTGGAGAAGGGCAAGGGGCCGCAGCGCAGCGGCGATCTCCTGGCGCTGATCGGCGAGAAGCTGGTGCGCGATCTCGAGCCGGTTCTCGACGGAATGGACGAGGAGGTCGACGAGCTCGACGAGATGATCTTTCACGGCGAGGCGAGCGAAGTACGCGAGCGGCTGAAGCTCTTGCGCCGCCGTTCCGTGCAGCTGCGCCGCTATCTGGCGCCGCAGCGCGACGCGCTGAACCGCATCGAGCACGACGACGCGCCATGGCTGCTCGAGCGCGACAAGCTCAGGTTACGCGAAGTGATCGACAAGCTGATGCGCTTCATCGAATATCTCGACGCCATCCGCGACCGCACTGGCATTCTGCACGACGACTTGTCGACCGTGATCAGCGAGCGCATCGCCCGCAATTCCAACCGGTTGGCGGCTCTTGCAGCGCTGCTTTTGCCGCCCAGCGTGGTGGCCGGGCTGTTCGGGATGAATGTCGGCGGGATACCCGGGGTCAACGACACGTGGGCGTTCATCGTCATCGTCGGCTTCGTGACGATCACGTCGATTGCGACGCTGTGGGCGCTCAGGCGGATCGGCTGGCTTTAGCTAAGAGTGGTAGCCGGATATCAAACAAGCGTGATTTAGGATCGGCTTCATTGACAATGCAATTTCAGGGGAAATATCACTTCCTCTACCGCTGCAGGGTGTGGCTCAGTCAATCCGTGTCCCCGCCACCTGTTGCCTTCAACCAAGGCTGAAGATCAGCATGATCGATACGCGTTTTTCCACGGCGATGCAGATCGTTGTCAGCGTTGCCGTCAACGACGAGGCCGACGTGCGCTCGACGAGCCAATCGCTTGCGGTGGGGCTCGACACGAATGCGAGCTTCGTGCGCAAGCTGCTGCCGCCGCTGACGGAGAGCGGCATTCTCGTTTCGGCAGCGGGGAGCAAGGGCGGGATCAGGCTGGCGCGGCCGAGCAAGGAAATCCTGCTCAGCGAGATTTATGCTGCGGTGACGGGAAGCAGGAAGCTCTGGGCGACGCGCCACGAAATCCCGCATGCGGGTCTGGTGGGCGAGAATATCGGCGATCTCTCCGAATATCTCTGCGACCGGGCGGAGCAGGCGGTTGTCGATATGCTGGGAGCGGTGACAGTCGAGGATAGCGTCGCGGAGCTGCGTCGCCTCGATGTCGAGCGGCACAAGCTTGATGCCGCCGATACACCTGTGGCCGATCGGCGTGACGCCGCGGAATAATCCATTCAACCAATAGCAAAAGGTGGCTCAGCAGGGAAACCGAACCACCTTCCGTAAACTGATCGGAGGTCAATCTGATCAGAAACACCTGATTCGGGCGCCATTCCTCGCTCACGCCGGATCAGAGGATCCGGCGTGATTGAAGAGTGGCGCCCGAAGTTTATTAGAATGCGCGCTGCAGGCGGAAGAAGCCCTTGGTTACGCTGTCTGCGTTGTCAGCGTCCGTGTAGTCCACGGTTGCCTTGGCGTAGAGGTTGTCAACGATCTGGTAATCGACCGTGAGGCCGGCCTTCCAAGCGTCGTTGTTCTTGTTGAAGTCGCCAGCGACGATGCCGTAGTTACCGTAGTACTGGAATGCCGGGGTGATCTTCAGCTTGTCGGTTGCCTTGATGGCGTACTCGACAGCAACTGCCCACTCAGACTTGTTGTAGTAGGAGTTCGGGCCAGACGAGTAAACGCCAGCGAGGCCGAGCGTGCCAGGACCGATTGCAACGGTACCCATGGCGCGAACTGCACCTTCTTCGTTGTCGGTGTCGTAACCGCCAGTGATCTGGTACGTGAAGGCACCAGCCTTACCACCGATAGCCGCGGCAACGCCGAAGTTGTTGGCGGTTTCGCCCGGCTTGTAGTAGCCGTCTTCCAGTTCGTCGATTGCGATACCAGCGTAGAAGTCGCTGGTTTCGTACTGGTAACGAATGGAGTTGCGCAGGGTAACGGAGGAGCCGATGTCGTCGGTTTCGCCGGAGAGACCATCGTCCCACCAACCATAGAACAGACCAGCGCGCAGGCCAGCGATGTCGATGTAAGCGGAGTCGAGCGTCGTGGTCGTCGAAGAGTTGTCGCCGTTGTTACGGAGAACGATAACGCCGGTCAGCGGGCCGTACTCGGTGTCGCTCTTGGCGGTGAACTGAACCTGGGCGCGCGTACGAGCGTTCCAGTCCGAGGTACCCTTCTGGTTCGGGCCGCCGTAGACTTCAAAACGGAGGTAACCGCCGACCTTGAGGCAGGTTTCCGTGCCTGGGATGTAGAAGTAGCCGGTGCCGTAAGCGTCGCAAACGCGAACGTATTCTACAGCTTCCGGTTCAGCAGCGACGATAGCGTCTGCAGCCTGGGCGCCCGAGACGGCGGCGAGAGCCGCTGCCGAGCTGATGAGCATCATACGAATAGTCATAGTTGAGTCCAATCTATTTAGGATTGGGCACAGGTCATTGCTGCCGAAAACGGCTTCTACCTACCCCAATTTCAAAACAAGCCCTCACGGGGACGTGATGTCTCCGTGACCGGCAAATTACATTTCGGCTTAAATGTATCAATTACAGATACAGTCATAATTCGTTATATTTGCGATGCAAAAAGACGGTGTTGCAGAAAGGCAACTTTCGCGACGATGAACACGGTTCATCAGCAGCCCGATCCTGATAATCAAGCTATCTCAATACTATATGGCGAAATGCTTATGCACGCTTATCGTGCTGCAATGCAATATTATTGCCGAATTACGGTTGTCCTTCGGTCATGATGCAGCACTCACGCCAGCGAATCGCTCGCCAATCAGGTGACGGGTCAGTTGGTCTTTAAGGTCGAAATGAAGACGGCCGTCCGGCGTCGTCAGGCGCTCCAGCAGCTTGCGAACGCCTTCGCTAAACAGGAAGCTCGACTGGTGCGCATCGGCACTCGCTAAAGTAGTTTTTCCGAGAATGCTGATGCCGTTATGGGCGACGATTTCGTCTACCTTGGTCATCGCGCAATTGCCACCGGCGGCTGCCTCAAGATCGATGATAACGGTGCCCGCCGTCAGGAGCGATAGCGATGCGTCGTCGATCAAAACAGGTGCGCGCCCGGTCGAGCCGCCGACACTGGAGACGATCAGCTGCATTTCCCGAAGTTGGCCGGCAAGCTGCTTGCGGCTGGCGGCGACGAGAATGTCTGATGTCACAGCGCTTGCGCGTTCCAGTGCCGAATCGATCGCCACGAATTTCGCGCCCAATGCCTCGGCCCGTTTGCGATCGTTGTCGGTGACACTGAAGAGATAGGTCTGGGCGCCGAGACGCCTGGCGGTGGCGATCGCCTGAAGGGCGGCGGCGCCCGTGCCCAGTGCCGCCATCTTGACCGGGCGTGCAAGGGCGCCATCCATGACAAGCATCGGGTGGCCGACACCGAGTTGGCGGGCGCCTTCGAGAACCGCTGCATGGCCGCAGATGGTCGCCTGTCGTGTCGCCACATCCATGCTGCCGGCATCGGCCGCGCCTTCAAGGCGCGCGAGATCGAGCATGAGGCCGCGGCCTGCCGGCTCGTCGGCGTCGAGCGGGGAGCCGAGGAAGATCAGGGTTGGGGATCCGGCGAAGCTGCGCGCGTCCAGCGGCTTGCGGATGCCGATGAAAAGATTGCACTCGCGCGCAATGGTCTCACGGCTCGCCGGTCGCGCACCGGCGGCGACATAGGCTTCATCCTCGTAGCCAGCCGCAGCGCCGCAGCCGTGCTCGAAGCGGATCGAAAAGCGCGCTGAGAGGTGGTCGACATCCTCGGGCGTCAACGCCACGCGCCGCTCACCGGGCACAGTTTCCCGGAGCAGTCCAGCGTGGACGGAAGCGAGGTTTGGCATTCAGAACTCTGTTGGTGAAAAACCGAAGGGCGCGCGCGGTCGCTATAGGGCGCTGACCTCATGGTTTTATGACAGTTTTGTAATTTTTCACCGATGATCGCGATATATTCGCGATGCGTGCAACTTCAGGTAAAATTCCGGTTGAGACATGTTCCAGAAGTTTGCAAGAATGAGCCCGACAGGGGGCAGCATTGCGAGGATATGCGGTTTTGCGCTGCCGCATTTGGATGTAATGATCCTTGCGAAGCGCTTGGCTGCTGGAGGCATTCGTGAATTTCTATTCGGTCTATGATCAGGGATTTGTCCGCGTGGCGGCTTGCACGCCGATCTGCGAGGTCGGCGATCCTGATTTCAATTCGAAGGCGACGCTGGATATGGCGCGGCAGGGCCATCAGCAGGGCGTCGGCCTGATGGTGTTTCCAGAGCTCGGCATATCGGGCTACTCGATCGATGACCTTCTTGGACAGGACGCGCTTCTGAAGGCAGTGGACACTGCGATCGCCGAGATCGTCGCCGCCAGCGCGGCACTGACCCCGGTTCTGCTGATCGGCGCGCCGTTGCAGCACGAGGGCCGGCTTTATAACTGCGCCGTCGCCATTCACGCTGGCCGCATCCTCGGGGTCGTGCCGAAAACGCATCTGCCCAATTATCGCGAATTCTACGAGAAGCGCTGGTTTGCCTCCGGGCGGACGGTGCGGGGCCAGACGATCCGGGTCGCCGGCGAGAGCGTGCCGTTCGGTACCGACATGATCTTCGCAGCTGAGGATCGGCCCGATTTTACGTTCCATATCGAGATCTGCGAGGATCTCTGGGCGCCCGCCGCGCCGAGCGATTTCGGCGCGCTCGGCGGCGCGCTCATCCTCACCAACCTGTCGGCCAGCAACATCACCGTCGGCAAGGCGGAAACCCGCAAGCTGCTCTGCGCTTCGCAATCGTCGCGCAGCCTGTCGGCCTACATCTATTCGGCCGCGGGGCCGGGGGAATCGACGACGGATCTGGCGTGGGATGGACAGGCCTGCATCTACGAGCTTGGCTCGATGCTATCAGAGACCGAGCGTTTCCCGATGACGTCGCAGATGTGCGTTGCCGATATCGATGTCGAGCGGCTGCGGCTGGAGCGCTTGCGCACCGGAACCTTCAACGATGCCGCGACGCTCAATCTGACGCCGGATCGCGCGTTTCGGCGCATCGGCTTCCAGTTCCAGGCGCCGCAGGGCGATATCGGGCTGGAGCGTGATGTCGCGCGCTTCCCGTTCGTGCCAGCCGATGAAAGCCGGCTGGATCAGGATTGCTACGAGACCTTCAACATTCAGGTGCAGGGCTTGATGAAGCGTCTGCGCTCGACGGGGATCAAGCGGCTTTGCCTGGGGATTTCGGGCGGGCTTGATTCGACGCATGCGCTTCTGGTGGCGGCGCGGGCATACGACAAGCTCGGCTGGCCGCGCTCCGATATCTTATGCTTCACCATGCCGGGCTTTGCCACCGGTGATGAAACGAAGTCGAATGCCTGGGCGCTGATGCGCAGCATCGGGGTGACGGCGGAAGAGATCGACATCAAGCCGCTGGCGCTGCAGCTGCTACGCGACCTCAAGCATCCGTTCTCCGGCGGACAGCCGGTCTATGACGTGACCTTCGAGAACGTGCAGGCCGGCCTGCGCACCGACTTCCTGTTCCGCGCGGCCAACCAGCGCAACGCGCTGGTGCTGGGAACGGGCGACCTGTCGGAAATCGGTCTGGGGTGGTCGACCTATGGGGTCGGCGACCAGATGAGCCATTATAATGTCAACGCCTCGGTGCCGAAGACGCTGATCCAGCACCTCATCCGCTGGGTGATCCGCACCGGCGATTTCGACGCCGACGCGAAGGCGACGCTGGAGCGCATTCTGGGCACGCTGATCTCGCCCGAGCTGGTGCCGGCCGACGAGAACGGGGTGATGCAGAGCACGGAAGACAAGATCGGTCCCTACGATCTGCACGACTTCGCGCTGTTTTACACAACCCGGTTCGGGCTGCGTCCCTCGAAGGTGGCTTTCCTCGCTTATTCCGCCTGGAAGGATGTCGACGCCGGTGTCTGGCCGCCGCATTTCCCCGAGGACAAGCGCCGCGCCTTCGATCTCCCCGTCATCAAGAAGTGGATGGAAACGTTTCTCTTCCGCTTCTTCACGATCAGCCAGTTCAAGCGCTCGGCCTCGCCGAACGGGCCGAAGGTCACGTCGGGCGGCTCGCTTTCGCCGCGCGGAGACTGGCGCGCGCCGTCGGATGGCAATGCGCGGATCTGGATCAAGGAGCTGAAGGCCAACGTTCCTGACGTCGCGAACTGAGGGAGTTGGCGGCGGCATCCTTGCCGAAGCGTGCCGATGGCACACATAAGAGAGCATAGCTTACGGAGGTAGATGCTCGTGGAGTGTGATGGTCCTGACGAACCGTTGCGTTACGAGATCCGGCGCGAGCCCTCGGGGCGGTGGACGGTCGTGGATTCGATGACCGCGCTGCCGGCGGCAAGCAATGGGCGCGACCTGATCGGGCTTTCCAGGGAGGACGCGCGCGATATCGCCGACGAGCTCAACCGGAGCATCGCGCAGGGTCGTGATCCGTTGATCTGACCACCGGCGCAGAACCCGCTGGAGATAGGGCATGGCGGATCATGACGATCGCCTGAACGACCACCGCGATCACGGATCGGCGGATAAGGCCGCTGACAAGCCCGGTCGTTTGGATGACAGGGAAGAGCGGATGCTCAGCGAAGGCCGCAGGCTTTCGGTATGGGCGCTGATCGGTGCGGGCGCCTTCGTGATCGCGATGATTGCGCTCGCTTTTGCCGTTTTCAAGAGCGATGGCCCCAATCCAGGTGCCGCGACGTCGCCGCCAGCCGTAGATAGGCCGTCTTCCGAGGGGCCGTAGGGCAACACTTCGCCATATATACTCTATAAACGATGTCATTTGTTGTCTCTTCGCGGATTCAGCGCTATTGCCTGCCGGATAGGAGATCACGTGAGGAGCGTAAGGTAGTCGGAATGCTGACGAAAAAAGGAAAGTACGGCCTGAAGGCATTGGTTGATCTCGCACGGCTCGCACCGGGCGAAACCGCGTTCATCAACGATGTGGCGGCACGCAACAATATTCCGAAGAAGTTCCTCGACACCATCCTCCTCGAACTGCGCAATGTCGGCATCCTTCGCTCGAAGAAGGGGCCTGGCGGTGGCTATTCGCTGTCGCGGCCGGCGTCCGAAATCCGCATCGGCCATGTGATCCGTACGCTGGACGGTCCGCTGGCACCCATCCGCTGCGCGAGCCGCACCGCGTTCGAAGCCTGCGACGACTGTTCCGATCCCGAGACCTGTCAGGTGCGCCGGTCGATGACCGATGTGCGCGACGCGATTGCCGATATTCTCGACAACATGACGCTCGAGCAGTTCGTCGCATCCGGCAACAACAAATGGACCGGGAGCGACGAGACGGTGCCGATGTCGGTCGCCTGAGCGACGGCGTTTCGTATCTACACCAGCATCTCCGATGATTTCGGCCGTGAGAGACCTGTCCCATGACCGGGCTGTCGATTCATAGGATACTCACTATATGGTGAGGGGATGGTCTTCGCGGGGTGGCTGCGCGAAGATAGCGCGTGTTTTTTAAGAAATAAGAGTGTTACTGACATTCCATTGCCCGCGTGGGCGCTGTCTTGGGTCGTGTTTGCCGCTGCCTGATGAAAGGCGCAGCCTCCGCGACCCATGACATTATGCAGCATGAGGTACCATATGCCGTCGAACCCTCGCACACGGCTCCAGCTCGATCCCGGCGATATGCCGATCTACGCGATTGGGGACATTCACGGCAGGCTCGATCTCTTGCGACAGGCCGAGCAGGCGATTTTCGACGATGCATCGCGTCTGCCGGGGCGCAAGCTCATCATCACGCTCGGTGACTATATCGATCGCGGGCCGGCTTCGGCGCAGGTGATTTCGTACCTGATGCAGCCGGTGCCGGAGGATTTCGATCGCATCAGCCTGACGGGCAATCATGAAATGATGATGCTCGACTATATCGACGGCAAGATGTCGTACGACAGCTGGATGATGACCGGTGCGGATGCGCTGCTGCATTCCTACGGTATCGATCCCAACCAGATGCCGGGGCTATTCCGCACCGCTTCGAAGCGCGATGCCTTTATCCGCGATTCTCTGCCGAAGGCGCATATCGACTTCCTGCGCTCGCTGCCGATCATGATCGATACGCCGGCGGTGCTGTTCGTGCATGCCGGCATCGATCCGGCGCGGTCGATCGACAATCAGCAGGATGACGATCTGGTCTTCATCCGCCATCGCTTCTTCGAAAGCGATCTGCCGCTGCCGAAGCTCGTCGTGCACGGACACACGCCGGTTGATCAGCCCGACGTGCAGGAGATGCGGCTCAACCTCGACACCGGCGCCTACCGCAGCGACAGGTTGACTGTCGCGCGGTTATGGCAGGGCGAGGTGCGCCTGTTCTCGACGTAATCAGGCATCCGCTTCCGCGGTTTCCCGCATCTTCGGCGTCTCTTCGGTGTAGTAGCTCGTGTATTTGTGGCGGTAACGCTCGGTGCCGCCGAAGTTGGTGAACTTGCCGAGTTCGGCCATGTCGGTCTTGTTGAGGATCACACCGAGGATCTTCGACTTGATCTGCGGCTCGGCGTTCAGGACATCGCGCACCAGGTTGGTCGGCGTCGCACCCCATTCGGTCACGAACAGGAAGCCGTCGACCTGCGGCGCGAAGGCCTTGGCGTCGATGACGGGGCCGAGCGGCGCAAGGTCAACGACGATGTAGTCGAACATCTTGCGGGCGGCTTCCATCAGGTTGAACATGCCCTGCGAGGCCAGCAGTTCGCTGGTGTGCATCAGGTTGTCGTTCGAAATGACGGGCAGGATTGCGAGCTTGGTGGTCGGGTCGACCTTAACGGCGCCGGCCCACGGGATTTCACCCAGAACGGCTTCGACAAGGCCATGCTGCGGCGGCGTCTTCAACATGCGGGTGAGGCCCGGATTGCGAAGGTCGGCGTCGATAAGGAGCGTGCGCTTGCCGCTTGAGGCGAGCAGTGCCGCGAAGTTGGCGGCCGTCGTCGACTTGCCTTCGCCCGGCATCGCCGAGACGACGCCGATGACGCGGTCGGAGCGGCCCTGGAACATGACGTCGCTGGCGAGCTTGGCGTTGCGCAGCGTCTCGGCGAAGACCGAGCGCGGCGCTTCGAGAACGACACGCATGATACGCTCGAAGGTCGCGCCGTCGTCACCAACGGGATCTCCGGGCTCTGAGGCGAGCTGGCTCGGGTTTCGGAAGATCTTGCGTTCGCGCGGCGGCTTGCCGACCAGCGGCAGGTAGCCGAGGAACTTCAGGCCGAGAATGGTGCGGACATCGCCCTCGACGCGGAAGAAGCGTTCGCGGAATTCCTGGAACACGACCAGGCCGCCGCCGGCCATCAGGCCGAGAACGATGGCGAGACCAAGCGTCATTGTCCGCTTCGGGCTGGACGGCGAGACCGGGATGCCGGCTTCGGAGATCACGCGGGCCTTGGCGATCGGGAAGGACTGCTGCTGCGAGGCCTCTTCATACTTGCCGAGGTAGGATTCGTAGAGCGTCTTCAGTGCAGATGCGCGCTGTTCGAGATCGTTCAGCTGAACGATGGACTTGTCGGCTTCCGAGTTCTTGCCGGTGAGGTGATCGATGTTCTGGCGAAGCGATGCTTCACGCGAGCGGGCAACCTCGAATTCGTTGCGGGCGTTCGAGGCCAGCTGCTGCAGTTCCTGGAAGATCTGGCGGGTCAAATCTTCCTTTTCAGAGCGGAGTGCGACCGCCTGCGGATGATCGGCGCCGAAATTCGTCGTGACTTCCTGCTCACGCTTGCTGACATTGATGTAGCGCGTGCGCAGATCCTGGATGACGGAGTTGTTGGCCTGGCCGGACGAGATCGCCGCGTTGTTGACCGCGCCCTCGGGGCCGAGATCGATGATCTGCTTGAACTGGTTGTAGCGGGCCGAGGTGCTGGCCGCGTCCGACTGGGCGACGATCAGCTGCTTGGTGAGATCGGCCAGCTGCTGTTCGGACATGAGCTCGCCATTGGCCGATGTCAGGCCGTTCTTCGCCTTGAAATTCGCGGCCTCAAGCGCTGCCTGCTGCGAACGTTCGCGCAGGTCGGTCAGGCGCTGCTGCAGCCAGACGGAGGCGCTTTCGGTGGCGTCGAAGTTCGCGTTCAGCTGGTCGCTCAGATAAGCGGTGGCGTAGGCCTTGGTGATGCGGGCGGCGAGCAGCTTGTCGGTCGAGCGGAACGAGACAGCGAGAACCGCGCTTCGGTTGACGCGCGAGACGGCGACGGCTTCCTGAATGAGGGCGGCTGCCTTCTGGCGGCGGCCGGCGCGGGCGTCGTCTTCGGAAACCGGAGGACGGCCGGGAAGGACGGCGCTGGCGAGCAGCTTGACGCCCGACTTGATCAGGCCAACAGGGGAGGCGGGCGGATCGAGGATCGTGGCGTTGTCCTGCAGGTTCTCGGCATCGACGACGCGCAGAGCGAGCTGATTGGACTTCAGGATTTCGACCGCGCTGGCGATCTGCATGTCGACCTGCTGGGAGTTTGCCACCGGCGTGGCGTCCTGCGCGTACTTGGTCATGCTGTCATCGAGCAGGATTTGCGTCATCGACGTATATTGCGACGTGGAGAACAAAAGATAGATCACCGCCAGCGTCACTGTCACCCCGACGCAGAGCGCGATCGAGCCGACGCGGCGCATCAGGATCGCGATAAGGCGATCGATGTCGATGAAGGAATCGGAGTCGTCGGGCGCTTTTGGCAGAGAGCTGTGCAAGGTGAGGTTCCGTTGGTTCATGGCTCTATCCTTTGCGGGAACGGGTCGTGCCATCGATGGCTGTGAGGTCGGCCTGCGGGCCAATCAGTTTGCGGAGCGACGCGATAACGCGGTTGGCCCGTGCTGCGATGGGCATGCTGAGATGCCCGACAGCGGATGGGGTGCCCCAGGCTGTCCTGATCGTTCCGAGGATCGACCGGTCTTTGATATTCTGGACGAGAACGAGGAAGGCTCTTCCCCGAAGCAGGCTTTTTGCCCGGAAATCCTGGGCGGCGGCTGCTTCCGCATCCAGCGTGTGATTGCGAAGGAAGGTCTTATCTCCTTCGATCATGGCGTCGATGTGGTGAAGCGAAAGAACGCGGGAGATCGATCCTTCGCGTATATTGTAGTCGTAACCGGTAAGCGGTTCGAAAACGCAGCGCCCGCCGAGCGCCATGGCGCTGGCGAGATAGAGATAGTCCTCGCCGATCTTCAGGCTCTCGTCGAAGCGAAGGGCATGGCTTTCGATGAAGGCGCGCTGAAAGATCGGCTTGAGATAACCGAAATTATGAGTTGTTTGAAAAAGGGCGTTGGAGCGAATGAAGGCGGAAAGGGTGAGCGTCGGCATTTGCGCCAGCGCATCCTCGGCGAACATGGTTTCGGCCGGCGTGCCGTCGGTCCTGATGACACGCAGGTTATCGACGGCGATTTCGGCGCCGGCCTTTTCGGCGCGTGATATCATCCGGCGCAGCCGGTCGGGGTCGACCGTGTCGTCGGAATCGAGCACCGCCAGCCAGCGTCCGGTGGCGGCCGAGATCGCGGCGTTGCGCGCGGCGGACGGGCCGCCGTTGCGAGCGAGCGCGATCAGGCGGACGTTGCGGTCGGCATAGCTTTCGGCGATCGCCCTGGTTTCATCGGCCGAACAATCGTCGGCGACGATCACCTCGACCGTGACGCCGCGCTGGGCAAGCGCGCTGTCGATCGCCTTTCCGAGCGTCGCCGCCGCATTGTACGCGGCGATGATAAAGCTGACGTCGGGCATGTCTTGCTTCATGCGGCCTCCGCCGTTCCGTACTGGCGGATTTCGCGCACGCCGAGCAGGCCGCTGACGACGCCGGAATGCATGATGCCGCGAAGGGCGTAGCGGTAGCGCGGCACGGCCGAGAAGACGCAGGCGAGGGCGGCGGCGTAGCAGAAGCCGGCCTTTGCCGCGGCGAGCACGATCTGCTTCGGCCGGTTGAGGCCTGTGCCGGCTTCCTGCAGCAGCCGCCCATGGGTCTGACCGAAGCGGAAGCGGCGCTTGGCGAGCCAGGAGAGCTCAGCGCGGTTTTCGGTCACGGGCTCGTAGACATAGGCCTTCTCGGCAAAGGCGATCTTGCCGCCGGCTTCATGCATGTGGCTGAAGAATTCCGTGTCTTCACCGCCCGTATGGCCGAGCGCCAGATTGAAGCGGCGGCCGGCAAGGCTCTGCGAGGAGAGGCGCAGAAGCACGTTGCAGGTATAGCCAGTGCGGATTTCGCCGTTGACCCATACGGGAAGCGTCGAATGGAAGTCGCCGACCCGCATCCAGCGCGGTGCTGTGTCCGCGTAGACGCTGCGGACGGGGCCGAGAACGGCGTCCGCCTTGGTGGCGCGGGCGGTCGAGAGGAGCTCGACCAGCCAATCCTCGCTGGCATCTTCGTCGTCGTCGATGAAAGCCAGGAAGTCGCCGGTAGCGTTGTCGAGGCAGGCGTTGCGGGCGATCGAGATGTTCGATGCCGGGCAATGCACATAGGCGATTTCGTGGGCGATGCGCGGACGAAGCGCCTCGACGCGCTCCCTGGCGCTCGGCGTCTTGTCGTTATCGGCGACGATGATGCGCAGGCGCGAGCCGGGAGGGACCTCGAGGACGGCCAGCGACAGCAGCGCTTCGTCTAGCGATGCGCGGCGATAGGTGCAGATGCCGATGTCGATCTGCAATTGTCTCGTCTGCTGTTTCTTTGTCTGCTCGGGGGGCTGGTTCACGACGCCACCTTTCTGCCGCGGAAGCTGAGGAGTTCCATCCAGAAGCCGGCCGACCAGGCGAAGTGCATGACCATGGCCGACACGGCAGCCAGCGGGCCGTAGGGGTTGCGCTGGCCGATCGCCATCCAGAAGCCGTAGCCGACGCAGGCGACTGCCCACAGGCTGAACGGTATGACGGCGGCCCAGTTCACCACGGCGAGGAATGCGCCGATGAAGACGGGAACGACCAGGAGCGGCAGCATCTGGCGAACATTCGGCATGCTGCCATGCTTCAGGATGTTCTTGGCGCGACCGCGGCCATAGCCGAGATACTGCCGGAACAGCGTGGCGACGCTGGAGCGCGGGTAATAGACCATGCGGGTCTTGTCGGTCATCCAGATGCCGAAGCCGGCCTTTTTCAGGCGGTAGTCGAGCTCGGCGTCTTCATTGTGGCTGAAGGTCTCGTCGTAGCCGCCGACGGCCTCGAAGGCGGCGATGCGCATCAGAGCGTGGTGGCCGTGGTTGGTCCAATGACCCTTGGCGCCCTCGCGATGCTTCGAGCCGCCATTGCCGAGCTTGGAGTTCTGGGCAAAAGCGGTGGCCTTCTGGAACATGCCGAAGCCGACCGTTTCCATCGATACGACCACGGAATCGGCCTGGGTGGCGACAGCTTCCTCGACGAGGCGGCGGCAATAATCGTCCGGATAATCGCCATGGGCATCGATGCGGATGAGATAATCGTAGTCGCGGCCGAAGGTGGCGACCGCCAGATTGGTGGCGGCGCTCTGCAGGCGGCGGGGATTGTCAAGCAGCACGATGCGTGGATCAGACATGCTGATGCGCGCGACGATCTCGCGCGTTGCATCCTTGCTGCCGCCGTCGGCGACGACGATCTTGGCGTTCATGTGATCGATTTCGCGGCTCAGTTTGGCGAGCAGCGGCTCGATGTGCTTTTCTTCGTTCAAGCAGGGGATGATTATGAGACTGGAGACGCTGGAACTGGCATCAGGCTGCATGGTTGTCCACCCTTCTGGAGATACGGTTTTCGGTGCGGATGCACTGCTGTCGCCCCTCTCGACGGCAGCAGGCACAAGGCGGGAAAGGCTGGCGACGAGCGCTTCGCAGTCGCTGCGGTCGGCGAGCCAGATTTTCTGATCAGTCAAGGCGATGGCGTCGCTCAGCGCATGGTAGCGCTCGCCGGTCATGGTTTCGAACAGCGTGCGCAGCGCTGCCGGGCTTGCATCCGGAAGGGCAAGGCCGATTGATTTTTCACGCAGGAAGCGCGCGGTCTGCGTGCCTTCGAGCGCGATCGGAACGGTGCCGTAGAGGCAGCCTTCGTAGAGTCGGTTCGGCAGAAGCCAGCTGGAATTCAGGCCTTCCTCGAAGAAATCGATCGCCCAGGAGAAGTGGACGTCGTCATAGATCGCCCTCAAATCCTCGGGGTTCTTGTACGGGCCTTCGAAGCGGAGATAGGGCTCGCTGGCGACGAAGCCGTCGAAATCCTCGAATTCGGAATAGGCGGGGCGGCCGCGCAGCACGATCTCAACGCGGCCTTCCATCAGGCGCGAGAACTCGGCGAGCATGGTCAGCGATTTCTTGCAGCGCAGCGCGCCGAACCAGCCGATTTTCCACGGCTGGCCGGGCTGCTTCAGCGGGCGGGCGATGGTCGGCTGGACCGTCTGGTCGATCGATATGACCTTGTTTTCGACGAGCAGCGTTTCGGCCTTGATGCCGGAGCGCGGCGCGAAGTGATGTTCGATGAAGGCGGGCGAGCTCGTCATGATCAGCTGCGCGTTGCGGCCGAAACGGGCTTCGGCGCCGCGCATGATCTTTCCGACCATGTCGTTGCGCGAGAGCAGCCGGTGAATGTCGAGGCATTCGTAGACGACGGGCACATCGCCGCCGAACATCGCATTGGCGCGATCGGCGACAGCAAGCGCCTCGAGGTTGCGGCCGATGATGACATCGGGCCTCTCGACCGTCTTCAGCAGGTTCTTCAGTCCGCTCACGGCCTTTACGACAGCGCCGATGCGCTGCGCGAATTTGGCGTCGGCGGTGCGGCCAAGCTCGATCGGCGTGATGCCGTGCACTTCGGCGAGGCGGTTTTCGCCGCGGCGGAAGCCGGCCAGCGTTACCTCCGCGCCGCCCTCGCGCAGCATCAGCACCCGCCGCCGGACGGCGGGATCCGCCAGATCATGCACGAGATACAAGACTTTGAGCATGGCACTCCTTGTCATTTGTGCGCCTTCGGCGCCGATCAGTTCAGCGTGCATGCGATCGATTCAGGGAACTGGCACTTGTCGCCGGGGGCCGTGTAGGCGAAGCGCTCAACCTCCAGCGATGTCGGCTTGGTGTAGGCGAACTTGCCCATCCAGTCCTTCAGCGTGTCGGTGCCCCAGAGGCTGAAGAAGATCTTCTGCTGGCTATCCGGGATCTTGGAGGGATCGGTGACATCCTGGACGAGCTTGCCGTTCAGATAATAGCGCAGCCGGCCGGGCTCCCAGACGAAGGCGTAGTCGTTGAAGCCGTCATCGGCATTGGCGCCGATCGGAACCAGCTTCTCGTTGCCGCCCTTGGCCTTGATGTACTGGTTGACCTGCACCTGGCCGGAATTCTTGCCGAGGACCTCGAAGTCGATCTCGTCGTGCGGCTGCTTGTCGGCCGGGCCGATATAGGTGAAGAAGGCGGAGTTCAGGCCGGAACCGGTGCCCGCCTTCATGCGCGCCTCGTAGGTGCCGTAGCCGAAGCGCTTCTTGGTCTGGATCTCGCCGCAGAGGTAGCTGCGGTCCTTCGACTGACCCTCGGCGAAGGAGAGCTGCAGCGCGCCACCTTCGACCTTCACCTGGTTTTTCGACCATGTGCAGTTCTGATGCGGGCCGTTGTTCCAGCCGTCGGAGATGTACCAGACGCTGCGGTCGAGCTTATCGAAGTTCTCGACGAAAGAGGGGGCACTCGGTTGCTGGGCTGCCTGCTGGGCGAAAGCCGGGGAGGCGCCGATGAGGAGCGTGCCGATGATGCCGAGTGTGGGGCAAAGTTTTCGCGCATGGGCGATTTTGGTCGTCATGTGTCACCTTTGCTGTGTAGCGAGTTTGGAAGGAGCCGCGCCCGCGGAAACCGGCTTGTCATACGGCTTCTTGGCCCGTGCGCCGGTCATGACGGCGTAGAGGCGAGGGGCGATCTTGCGGCAGAGGTTGTTCGAGAAGGCCAGGAACGGGAACAGGACCGCCAGCGACAGCAGGAAGAAGGCCGGGTAGAAGCTGACGCCGGCTTTACCCCAGACGATCCACATGAAGATCAGCAGCGGATAGTGGCCACAGAAGATCCAGAAACTCAGGCTGCCGGTTTTCGACAGGCGCTGGCCGATCGATGTCTCGATCAGCGGCGCCGACAGGAGCCAGAAGCCGAGCGCGCCGAAGATGGCGAGCGTGTTGCGCAGGAACTGGACCCAATCCGGCAGGCTCGGTCCGGTCATGTAGATGACGGTGGCAAGCGCTGCGCAACTGGCGAGCAGGAGGACTGCGCCAAGCGTGGCGAAGCGGTCGAGCGCCTTCAGGTCGATCTTGTTCAGGCCGATATAGATGCCGAGGCTGAACGAGAAGAGGATCGAGCGCTTCAAGACGACATAGAGCGACGCCTCCGGCACCACGGCGACCACGAGCAGCACCGACAGCGTGAGCAGCGGCGCATGGCGGATCAGCCATGCCAGCAGCGGCGACAGCAGGATGCAGACAAAGAGGTCGCGCAGGAAATAGAGCGGCACGTTGACCGGGAAGTCTTCGACCGCAAACAGCTGGGTCATCAACTCGCGCGCCGAGGCCTGCCACGGGTTCGGCACGTATCCGTCGCCGAGGCCGACGCCGAGCGCCACCAGGATCGCCAGGAAGAACAGCCCGTTCCACAACAGGAATGGCAGCAGCACGGTCTTGGATTTCGTGCGCACCGTTTTCAGGTAGCTGAAATTCTCCAAGCCGCCACGGAACAGGAGATAGCCGGAAATCGCACTCAGGCAGGGCACGCCCACCCTGAACAGCGCTTCCGCCAGGAATACTCTCAGCCAATCGAAGGCGCCGTAGGTCCCGACGAAGGGACTGGTCTGGTCGCTGAATGGTATGTGTACGAAGACGATGCCCGAAATGAGCACAATCCGCATCAGGTTGATCCGTGAGGACACGTTGGTATCAACATTCACGTTGTCAGTCACCCCTTTTGGGTCGCAGCTCCCCTTTGCAACCGTTTCAATCAGAGCAGACTTCAGCCCGCAGCGAGGGAAGTTAGGGCGAATTCACGGAAGAAAATATGGCACTGCAGCAAAAGTGATCGATCACGCCGTTTCGTAACGGATACTACTTGCCGTAACAGATCGCGGAAAATACGCGGCTGAAGTGTTCTCGCTCCGGCCAGAAGCCAGTGTCAGCAGTGCATTCAAGAAAATGATTATATTCACTGGCTTAGGCGCAAAAGACGTGGTGCGGCGCACGAAAGTTTTTATCAAATGAGAGGAAATGTTACAGTAGCCGTCCGCAAGTGGTTCATCATTTATGGTCGGAATGGGGCGGTTTGATCCACAATGGAGCGTTTCCGGATCGAGGGGGCGTCAGCGCTCTTCCTGCCGCCTTTGACAAATTTCGGCCGAAATGCCCCTGATGCTTGTGCGGTGCAGCAGCTGGCCTAGATGGCACGGCTAAATGTGCCGACCGAAGCACCAATTCGAACCTCTCAGGGAGAGAGTATGGCGACTTTCACGATCATTATTCCGTTCTATCAGCGGGATGACGGCATCCTCAGACGGGCGCTTGCGTCGGCGTTTGCGCAGAGTTTTCAAGACTTCGATATCATCGTCGTCGACGATCAGTCGCCCTATGCGCCGGCAAGCGAGCTGGCGCCGCTGACCGCCGAAGAGCGGGCGCGAATCACCGTCGTCAGCCAGCCGAACGCCGGGCCGGGCGGCGCGCGCAATACCGGGCTCGATCATGTTCCCGCCGATACGCGCTATGTCGCGTTTCTCGATTCGGACGACATCTGGACCCCGGATCATCTGAAAAACGCGTTCACGGCCATGGATACGCTCGGCGGCGATTGCTATTGGGCGTCGATCGAGGGCGGGGCGGAGTTCGACTATCACTTCGGGATCGCGGCGCTTGCGAAGATCGACGGCGCCCAGCGGCTGATGGAGACGCCCCACATCCTCTCGGTTCCCGATATTGCGGGGGTGATGATCAACGACTGGGCGTTCCTGCACATGTCATGCATGGTGATCGGCCGTCCGCTGATCGAGACGGTGCGTTTCGACGCGGCGCTGCGGCTGGCGGCGGAAGACGTTTTGTTCTTCTGCGACTGCATGCTGGCGGCCAAGCAGGTTCTGCTCTGCGCGGATGCGGGCGCGCTGCGCGGCGAGGGGATCAACATCTTCCACGGCGTCGACAATACGTCGCCGGAGTATCTGAAGCAGCAGTTCATCACCTGGATGGCGCTCGATCGGCTGGAAAGCCGCTTCGCCTCGCGGCCGCGCGAGATCGCGACCATTCGGTCCTACAAGAGCCGGGCGCGCAAGCAGGCGCTGTGGGGGCAGGTGGGGCAGCTCAAACGCCGCCGCCGCCCCGATTTCGGCTTGCTCGCCCGCTGGCTGGTGCAGGATCCAAGGCTGATCCAGAGCGCATTCCAGCTCGCCGCCGGCAAGCTCTCGAAGTAACTGGTCCTTGCTCTATCGCATGTCGGTGCCGCAAAACCGCGGCACACTTTTGCGCGACATGCTTTATTCCGCCGGCGCGTCGAGCAGATAGCGAAGGCGGTCGCCGCTTGAGGTGACCGCTACACCATCCGGGTTGCGCCAGCGCTCCGTCTTGTCGGCGAGGATGCCGCCGGCGATTGCCGGGAAGGCGGAGGGATGCGTCGCGACATAGGCGATCGCGGCGCCGGCGCCCTTCTGGTTCTTGATATCGAGGAAGTGGCGCAGCTCGTATTTGGCGCGAATGTGCTGTTCGTGCCGGCGCACGGCGTCCGCCGCCATCGGCTTCAGCTTGAAATCCTTCAGAAGCGAACGGTCCGCCTCGTAAAGGCGGCGCAGGTCTTCCGTGCGGTGGCTGCCGCTCAGCGAGTTGCCGCGCACGACGGCGCCGTAACCGCAGCTGTGGATCACCTTGTAGCGGGCGCCGAGCGCCAGCGCGCGGATGTAGAGATCGTAATCCTCGCCGAGACGCATGTCCTCGCGGTAGCGGAGCTGATGCTTGTCGAGAAAGCTTCGGCGCATGACGGGCTTCAGGAAGCCGATCTCGCCGCGGCGCACGCCGCGCTTGGATATGTTGCCGTCCACGAAGGTCGTCAGGTCGAGATAGAGAGGGTTCTCGGCGAAGCGATCGAGCTTCTGCGGCGCCTGGGCGACCGTGTCGGCATCGACGAAGGCGATGTTGTCGGCCACGAACTCCCAATCATTGTCCGAGAGCATGCGGGAGAAGCGGCCGGCGAAGAAGAAATCGTCGGCGTCGAGAATGGCGATCAGCGGCGCTGTGGAGATATCGATGGCATGATTGCGCGCGGCCGACGGGCCCTTGTTCTTCTCGAACCTGACGATCTGGAGCCTGCCGGTGGCGTCGTTGCCGCGTTCGGCGGCCTCCGCTGTGGAATCGCTCGAGCCGTCGTCGACGACCACGACTTCGGCGACCTCAGGCTCGAGAAGTGCTGATCTGACGGCGATTTCGATCGTATCGGCCGCGTTCTTGGCGGCGATGATGACGCATATGCTAGCTGTTTCAGCCACGCTCTACCTCCGTTGTTTCGTCCAAGACCTAGGACGTTGCAGCGCAGCAGACAACAAAGAGCGCTTCACATGATGTTACGAAGGGTGGGGGCGTGAGCGGCGAACGGGCAGTCAGGGCTGCCCTCGGCGCTTAGCGATTGAACGGCTCGGAGCTGTTGAAAGGCGGTACGTGCAGCTTTTCAGCTTCCTCGGCGCGGCCGGGCGCGCGCTTGGCGCCGTTGCGCTCCTTGCTTTCCTTCCAGACGAGGTAGAGCACGCCGCCGAAATAGCCTGCCTGCATCAGGATCGCGCAGATCACGGTCTTGATGATGGTGCCGGATAGAGAGCCGCTCAGCCAATAGGTCGCGACGGCGAACACTGCGAGTGCGCCCAACATGCTGACAAAAACGCGAGGTGCATACATTTGTTGCCTCCCCAGATGGTGCCCTTCAATGAACAGCCATTGAATACGCGGCCACACCAGGACCCTTTTGTAGATTCTTTTTACAGGACTTCGTCATATAACTAAAGCGGTGAAGACGTCGTTTGCGCCTGTATTCAGTAACTACAAGCGTCATCTTAAAGGTTTGTTCCGGGTATTGGTAAAAATGCCACTTACCGGCATGGCCACCCGGCAATCGGAAAACGTCGTTAAAGTTGGGTTTCGATCCGATGGTTGCATCCAATTTGACAATGCACGTTCTTGTTTATGCCACAATCGATACCCGCTGAGGTGTAGTGGCCGCGTTTCGCATTCAACTTTTATTACAAAGTTTTAATTTCAAACGATTTGTGAGTGCGGCGCAAAACTGATGCTGCGATGCAATAAAACGGCTCCGTTCAAGTTTAAAAAAAGGTCCGTTGGAGAAGTGATGGCCGTAACCAAGAACTTTCGACCGGGGCCGGTCACCCCTGTAAACTTCGTTCAGGGTGTATTGGCAAGAAGTCACAGGACATTTTATTTCGGTCTGCAAATATAGTTTTGATCGCTTTGGTGGAATCTAAATATGTTTCAGCGACCTCTGAAATACAAAAAGTTGAACAAATGTTTCCAAAACCGTTCGATAACGAGCGGTTTTAAAAACGTGGCTTAAAAAAACAAAATCCCCTCATACACTCCCAACTCGTCAGCGCTAGCTAAGCGTCCTGAGCCTTAACCGACCAAACGGCAAACATAAGTGGAGTTACCTCTATGAAGTCTGCGACGAGATCGGACAGTTCGCCATTTTATGGCGCAGTTCACGAAAACGCGTTCCCGCCCACAGGCGGCTTCGCAAAACGGGCATTCGATGTGTCCGCCGCCTGCCTCGGGCTTCTGTTTCTGAGCCCAATCTTTTTGATGGTGATGCTGCTTGTGAAGCTCACGGACAAGGGTCCGGCCTTCTATGGCCATCGCCGCATCGGCCACAATGGCCAGGAATTCCGTTGCCTGAAGTTTCGGACAATGGTCACCAATGGCGACAAGGTTTTGCAGGAATACCTGCGCAACAACCCTTCCGCCATGGATGAGTGGCGCGCCACGCGCAAACTGCAGAACGACCCTCGGGTAACTGCCGTTGGCGCCGTGCTGCGCAAGCTGAGCCTTGATGAGCTTCCCCAGCTCTTCAATATCATTCGCGGTGAGATGAGTGTCGTCGGTCCGCGTCCCGTCGTTCAAGACGAACTTGAAATGTACGAGCACGCCGCCGTCTTCTATCTGCAGTCCCGCCCAGGCCTTACCGGTCTCTGGCAGGTCAGCGGACGCAACGACGTCTCCTATGCCGCTCGCGTCGCTTTCGACACCCACTATGTCGAAAACTGGTCGATGGCCCGGGACGTTGCGATCATCGCAAAGACCATTCCCGCCGTCTGCGCTCAGCGCGGAAGCTACTAACGGCATCCTTACGCCCGACGAGCACGTCTTATGGCTCGCCGTCGGGACGAAACACGGGGAAAAGTATGAACGAACGTCTATTTGGCAGTCAGGCTGGGCGATCCCGTGCCCTTCGATCCGGTGTTGCAGTCGCTGCCGGGTTGAGTGCATTCCTGCTGTCCTCATTCATTGCCAGCGCGGACGACTACCGCCTTGGAACCATGGATAAAGTGAAGATTCGAGTTGCCGAATGGCAGACGGCGGATGGGACGATCCGCGACTGGTCTGTCGTCAGCGGCGACTACACGGTTGGCCCATCCGGCAGCATCTCGCTGCCATTCGTCGGCGATCTCGCTGCTTCCGGGCAGACGACCGACGCCATCGCCAAGCAGATCGGCATGGCCCTTCAGAAGCAGTTCGCCCTGAAGGACCGGCCGTCGGCATCCGTCGAATTGTCGGAATTCCGCCCTGTCTATCTCTCCGGAGACGTGGAGAAGCCAGGTGAGTTTCCGTTCGCGCCGAACCTCACCGTCGCCAAGGCCGTCAGCCTTGCCGGCGGCCTTCGCCGGGCCGATTCCGGCCAGCGGTTCGCGCGCGATTTCATCAACGCCAAGGGCGACGCCGTCGTCTACATGGCGGACCGGGCGCGGCTTCTGGTGAAGCAGGCTCGTCTTCAGGCCGAAATCGACAACAAGGATAGTTTCGAGATTCCGGCCGAACTGAAGGACAAGCCGGAGGCCAGAGCGCTCGTCGACAGCGAGAACGCGCTCATGACCTCGCGCAAGAAGCGGCTGACGCTGCAGCTTCAGGCACTCGATGACTTGAGGGCTCTGCTGCAGAGCGAAGTCGAGACGCTTGCCAAGAAGACGCAGACGCAGACCCGCCAGCTGGAACTGGCCACGGCCGATCGCGACAAGGTCGACGATCTCGCCGAGAAGGGGCTGGTGCTCAGCGCCCGCAAGATGACGGCCGAGCAACGCGCGGCCGATCTCGAGGCGATGCTTCTCGACATCGACACGAACTCGCTCAAGGCCAAGCAGGATATCAGCAAGGCCAACCAGGACGAGATCACGCTTCGCAACGACTGGGACGCACAGCTTGCCCAGGAAAAGCAAAGTGCCGACGCGCAGCTCGACCAGCTTAACCTGAAGCTCACGACGAGCAACTCGCTGATGGCCGAGGCGCTGACCCAATCCACGGACGCGGCCCGCTTCGACACGTCGACGGGTGCCGCCAGCATTGCCTACTCCGTCATTCGTGACGTGGACGGCAAGCCGAAGGAAATCCCGGTGCAGGAAAGCACCGCGTTGCAGCCCGGCGATCTGATCAAGGTCACCGCCGGACTGGCCATGAGGTAACGAGGCAGTATGCGTATCGCTAAGTCGGCGCTCATCCAGCCCGGCGGGAATGTGGCCTATGCCGTTTCCGCCGTGGCGATTTCGCTTTTTTCGTTCGCCTACTCGCTTCGGTTCGGGCAGGTGTCGATCCTGCTTTACTATGCGCTCTGGCTGCCGCTGATCGCGGTCGATTACCGCAAGGTGCTCGGCAACTACAATCGCTACATCTGGATCTACGCCTTCGCGGCGATCGCCTTCCTGTCGGTCTTCTGGTCGGCGGCGCCCAGCGTGTCGATGCGCGCCGCCATTCAATATTTCACGCAGGTGCTGTGCACGCTGATCGCGGTCAGGGTGCTGGATGCCAAGACGCTGACGCTCGGCATGGTCGCCGGCATCGGCATCGTACTCGTCTATTCGGTGCTCTTCGGGCATTACGAGCTCGACGTGATCGACAACACCTACAGCTTCGTCGGCGCCTTCGCGTCGAAGAACCAGCTCGGGTTCTATGCCTCGCTCGGCCTGATCGCCTGTTTCGCGACGGTATTCATCTTCGGCGAACGCCGTCCATCATGGCTGGGTGCCACAGGCGTCGTCGGGCTGCTGTCGGCCTATTGCCTGATGATGTGCCAATCGGCGACCTCGGTTCTGACCGCGGTCGTGGTTCTGGCGCTGATGGTCGGTCTGCGTGTGGTGCTGACGCTGACGCCCGACCAGCGCAAGCTGCTCGTCATTGGCGGCGGGGTCGCGGTGATCGTGCTTGCGGTCGCCGGTGTCTATCTCGGCGCGGTCGATGCCGTGCTCGGGATCTTCGGCAAGGATTCGACGCTGACGGGACGCACCTATCTGTGGCAGCAGGGGATCAAGGCTGCGGCCGACAATCCCTATTTCGGCGTCGGCTATCAGGCCTATTGGGTTCAGGGCTTCTCGGAGCCGGAGCGTCTCTGGGAAGAGTTCTTCATCGGCTCGCGCAGCGGCTTCCACTTCCACAACACCTATATCGAAACGACGGTGGAGCTCGGCCTCGTGGGCCTTCTGATCCTGGTCTTCACTTTCCTGAAGATCCTCTGGGGGCATTTGCGTCGCCTGATCGAAGACATCAGGAACGATGAATCCTATCTGCTGTTTGCCATCTGCGTGCTTCTGTTGATCCGCTCCTTCGTCGAGATCGACATTCTGACGCCCTACAATGTCGGGACGTTCCTGTTCTATTTCTGCGCCGGAAAGCTGATGAGCGTGCGCCGCCAGCCTGATGTCGCGGCATGGGCGCGGCAGGCACGGCAGCCCGAACCTTTGATGCATTAGCACTTAACAGCATTGTCGGCCGGCATTGACCGGTCATTTGAGGAAACCGGATGAAGACCCTTTACGGCATCCAATATCTGCGCGCCTTTGCGGCGCTTGCTGTCGTCGTTTTTCACGCGGCCGAGAAGTCCGGCGAGCACTTCGCCATCGGGGCTGCCGGTGTCGATGTGTTCTTCGTCATCAGCGGCTTCATCATGTGGGTGATCAGCGAGCGCCGGCCGATGACGCCGCAGGGTTTTCTCCTGGACCGCCTGCGCCGCATCGCGCCATCCTATTGGCTGGTGACAGCAATCATGATCGCCGGCGCCGTGGCCGGGCTGTTTCCCAACCTGCAGCTGACGACGTCGCATATCCTTGCGTCGCTGTTCTTCATTCCCGCGCATTCGCCAAGCACCGGCGACATCTGGCCGGTGCTGGTGCAGGGGTGGACGCTGAATTTCGAGATCTTCTTCTACGTGCTCTTCGCGGGCGCACTGTTCCTGCCGCGCAAATGGCGTCTCGTCTTTCTGCTCGCGCTGTTCGGCGGCTTCTTCCTTGCCGGGCAGATCCTGCAGCCGACGACGCCGGCGCTCTACACCTATACGCGGCCGATCATTCTCGAATTCGTCGGTGGCGTGCTGATCGCCGAGCTTTGGCTGCGCTGGTGGATCGCCGGCACCAGCCTGGGGCTTGCCTGCGTGGGCGCCGCTCTTTCCGGTTTCGCCGCCATCCATCTGATGGGCGCCGAGTTCAATGCGGGGATCTGTGGTCCGCTGGCGATGGTGCTTGTTTACGGGATGGTGTCGCTTGAGGCGGCCGGAAGTCTCGGCCGCATGCCGCTGCTCACCTATCTCGGCGACGCCTCCTATTCGATCTATCTCTGGCACACGCTGGCGATCTCGGTGGTCGCCAAGGCGGGGCAGGTCATCGGTCTTTCGGCTGCGGTCATGGCGCCGGTGTGCGTCCTTGCCGGCGTGGTTCTTGGAACCGCGGCCTACGAGCTCATCGAAAAGCCGCTGAGGAAGCTGCTCTCCAGCTCCCGCTCGAAACAGGCCACACTCGCCCGCCGGCCCTCATGAAGAGGCTTCGACCGGCGGGGGCCCGGCATCCGGTTCCACCGTCGGCGCCGGCCGGGCCTTTCTCCTGAACGAGCGCAAGGCGACATAGAAGACGGGCGTCAGGAACAGACCGAAGATCGTGACGCCGAGCATGCCCGAGAAGACGGCCGTGCCGAGCGACTGGCGCATTTCCGCGCCGGGGCCGGTGGCGATCGCGAGCGGCAGCACGCCGAAGATGAAGGCGAAGGCCGTCATCAGGATCGGGCGAAGGCGCAGATGGCTCGCCTCGACGGCTGCCTCCACGGGAGACTTGCCTTCGTCTTCCGCCTGGCGGGCGAACTCGACGATCAGGATCGCGTTCTTCGCCGCAAGGCCGATCAAGACGATCAGGCCGATCTGAGTCAGCACGTTGTTGTCCATGCCCCTGAACCAGACGCCGATCAGCGCGGCGAGCACGGCCAGCGGGACGATCAGGATGATGGCCAGCGGCAGCACCCAGCTTTCATATTGGGCCGCGAGCGCCAGGAATACGAAGATGACCGACAGGGCGAAGATATAGACCGCCGTGTTGCCGGTGTGGGTTTCCTGGTAGGCGAGTTCGGTCCATTCGAAGGTCGTACCCGGCGGCAGGATCTTGGCGGCCAGCGCCTCCATCTTCTTCAGCGCGTCGCCCGTCGATGTGCCGGGTGTCGGATTGCCCTGCAGCGGAACGGACACATACATATTGTAGCGCTGGACAAGCGCAGGGCCGCTGGAGTCCTGGATATCCATCAGCGTGCCGAGCGGCACCAGCGCGCCGGTGGCCGAGCGCACCTTGAGACCTAAAATATCCTCGCGGTCCATGCGGTATTGCCGGTCGGCCTGGGCGCGGACCTGGTAGACGCGGCCGAAGGCGTTGAAGTCGTTGACATAGGCGACGCCGAGATTGATCGACAGCGCGTTGAAGATGTTGGGGATCGGCACGTTGAGGAAACGGGCCTTGTCGCGATCGATCGCGAGATAATATTGCGGGCTGGCATCGGAGAAGGTCGTGAAGACGCCGGTCAGGCCTTCGGTCGTCGCGGCCGCGCCCATCATCTGCCGGGCAAGGCCGAGAACGCGGGTCATGTCGGCGTTTTCAAGATCGAGGATCTGCATCTTGAAGCCGCCGGAATTGCCGACGCCGCGCACGGATGGCGGCGGCACGGCGATGATGAAGGCCTCCTGGATGCTCTGCAGCTTGCCGAAAAGCTCGCCGATGATCTTGTTGGCTGTCTCGCCGCCTTCCTCGCGCTCGGCAAACGACTTGAACGGCACGAAGACGACGCCGGAATTGGAGGCGTTGGTGAAGGTCGCGCCGCTGAAGCCGGCGAATTGTACGGCATTGCCGACGCCGGGGACCGTGCGGGCGATATCGCCCACCTGCTTCACCACCGCATCGGTACGCGCCAGCGACGCGCCATCAGGAAGCTGTACGACGACGATCGCGTAGCCCTGGTCCATGGTCGGGATGAAGCCTGACGGGACCTTGGTGATCATGAAGTAGGTGGCGCCGAGCAGGCCCGCGAAGACGAGCAGCGAGCAGGTGATGCCGATCCAGCTTCTGACGAGGTGCCTGACGATCCACGAATAGCCGTGGCTCAGGCGATCGAAGCCGTTGTTGAAGCCATTGGCGAGACCGCGCCCGAAACGCAGGGCGATGTTGTTGCGCGTGTGCTGATGATCGTGGCTTCGGAGCAGAATGCCGGCCAGCGCTGGCGAGAGCGTCAGCGAGTTCAGCGCCGAGATCGCGGTGGTGACCGAGATGGTCACCGCGAACTGCTTGTAGAACTGGCCGGAAATCCCTGGGATGAAGGCGGTCGGAACGAAGACGGCGATCAGCACCAGCGAGATGGCGATGACGGCGGTGCCGACCTCATCCATGGTCACATGCGCAGCCTCCTTCGGCGTCATGCCTTTGGCGAGATTGCGCTCGACATTCTCGACCACGACGATGGCGTCGTCGACGACGATGCCGATCGCGAGCACTAGGCCGAACAGCGTTAGCATGTTCAGCGAGAAGCCGAAGGCGAGGAGCACGGCGAAGGTGCCGATCAGCGAGACCGGGATGGCGATGATCGGGATGATCGCGGTTCGCCAGGATTGCAGGAAGACGAGGACGACGATCGCCACCAGGATCGCGGCTTCGGCGATGGTCCGGTAGACCTCGGTGATCGATTCCGAGATGAACTCGGTGGTGTCGTAGACGATGCGGTATTCCAGACCCTGCGGGAAGGTCTGGGAGATGTCCTTCATCAGCGACTGGATCTGGTGCGCGGTATCGAGCGCGTTGGTTCCCGGGCGTGCGAAGATGCCGAGCGCCACGGCGGGGTCGTTGTTGAGATAGCTGTTGGTCACATAGTCCTGCGCACCGAGCTCGATGCGGGCGACATCCTGCAGCTGCACAAGCCGGCCGGCGCCGGTTGACTTGACGATGACGTAGCGGAATTCGCGCACGTCGGAGAAGCGGCCGTCGGTTCTCACCGTATATTCGAAGGCGTTCTTGCCTGTCACTGGCGGTGCGCCGATCTTGCCGCCGGAGACCTGGACGTTCTGGTCGCGAAGGGCCGAGACCACGTCATCCGATGTCATGCCGTAGGCGGAGAGCTTCTGCGGATCGAGCCAGATGCGCATGGAATACTGGCGCTCGCCGAACACCTGCACGTCGCCGACGCCATCGAGGCGCACCAGGGTGTCGCGGATGCGGTTACGGGCGTAGTTGGAGACGTAAAGCTGGTCGTAGCGGTGCGAGGGCGAGAGAAGGTGGACGACCATCATCAGATCGGGCGAGCTCTTGTCGGTGGTGACGCCGAGGCGCTGCACCTCTTCGGGAAGCCGGGGCAGGGCGATCGAGACGCGGTTCTGGACGAGCACCTGCACCTTGTCGAGATCGGTGCCGAGCTTGAAAGTGATGGTCAGCGACATGGCGCCATCGGCGCTGGAATAGGAGGACATGTAGAGCATGTCCTCGACGCCGTTGATCTGCTGCTCCAGCGGCGTGGAGACCGTGTCGGCGATGGTCTGCGGGTCGGCGCCCGGATAGGAGGTGCGCACGACGATGGTCGGCGGCGCGATCTCCGGATATTGCGACACCGGCAGCTGCGTGTAGGCGATGCTGCCGACGACGAGGAGCACGATCGAGATGACCGCCGCGAAAATCGGGCGGTCGACGAAGAAATGAGCGAACCTCATTGTGGCGTCTCCGTCGCGGCGTTTTCCGGCGGCGTGTCGCGCCGCTCCTGCGGCAGTTCGGTCATCTGCGGCGTGATGGTGGCGCCGGGGCGGGCGCGCATCAGGCCGTTGACGATGATCGTCTCGGTGCCATCAAGGCCTTCTCGGATGACACGGTAGCCGTAGAGACGCGGGCCGGGGCGCACGGGCTTGGTCGATACCTTGCCGTCAGTGCCGACAACGAAGACGACGCGTTCGTTCTGGTCGGAGCCGATCGCCTCGTCGGGCACGAGGATCGCCTTGTACTTGTTGGAGGCCTCCACCTGCACGCGGCCGAAGAGGCCGGGCTGCAGGATCAGGTCGGGATTGGCGAGGCGAGCGCGGATGCGGATGGTGCCGCTTTCGTTGTCGATGCGGTTTTCGGCGAAGTCGAGCTTGCCGATGAAGGGCTTGGCGTTCGGGTCGGAGATGGTCACCGTAACCGGCACGCCGCCGCCGCCCAGTTGCAGATCCTTGCCGAGCTTGCGCGCCGTGTCGGCGAAGTTCAGCAGGCGGCGCTCATCGACGTCGAAGTAGAAATCGATCGGGTCCAGCGACACGATGGTCGTCAGGATTGTCTGGTCCGCCTGCACCAGATTGCCTGTCGAGATCAGGCGGCGGTCGATGCGGCCGCTGAGCGGCGCCGATATCGTCGTATATTCCATGTCAAGCGCCGCGCGGTCGGCGGTTGCCTGGGCGCCGCGGACATTGGCCTGCGCGGAGAGCCACTCACGCCGGCGATCGTCGAGCGTCGAGACCGACTGGCTGCCGCTGGTGGCAAGGCTCTGCGCACGGTTGAACTGTGCTTCGGCGTAGGTCTGGGTGGATTTGGCGACTTCGAGCGCGGCATTGGCCTCGTTGAGCGCGGTGACGAACGGGCGCTGGTCGATGACGAAGAGCTTGTCGCCCTTCTTCACCAGCGCGCCATCGGTGAAATCGACCTCGTTCAGATAGCCGCCGACGCGTGCGCGCACCGAGACCTCGTCGACCGCCTGGAAGCGGCCGATGAACTCGTCGTTATCGACAACTTCGCGCACCACGGGCTTGGCCACGGTAACCGGTGGCGGCGGCGGAGAGGCGGCCTGCTGGGCGGATGAGGCGAGGGGTAAGAACGCGACGCTGCTGAAGGCCAAGACGTATCGAAGCGAGAAAGGCATGGCGGCTCCCCATTCGGGCGGCCAAACACGCCGCCATGACTATGCTGAAAGAATGCGTTTCATGTCAGGCGGTACTCGAGCGACTGTGTGTCGCTCGCCTATTTCTAATGCTGTCTTACATTCGTGGCGCTGATAGCGCTCACGACTTGCATGCCGTTGAGATCGATTGGCCGGGAAGGTCCCCACCCGGTAAGCCTCTGGATTTCCATATAAACGGGTGTCTTGACGAAAAGCAAATCCCGGTGGGTTGAAATTTTCACGGCCGTTGAAATCAGGGAGAGTATCGGCGGGCCGCCAACGCTTGCCGGTTTCGGCGCTAGGTTCCTTAGCCGGGTGCGACAATTTGGCCGCACATTAGCAATAATCAACCGAAGGTGACTTGTATGTTGCACCTGCTCAATATATCTAGGCACATTATAAGTGTGCTTACTATTCGCGCAGTCTTCAATGAACAGCAATCCGACCCTCGGCTTCCTCCTCCATGATGTCGCACGTCTGCTTCGAAAGCGTTTCGAGCAGCGGGCGAAGGGTCTTGGGCTGACGTCGTCGCAGTGGCAGGCGCTGGCGTATCTCTCCAACAATGAGGGGATACATCAGGGCGGGCTGGCGGAGATGCTGGAGATCGAGCCGATCACACTTGTACGCATTCTCGACAAGCTCGCCGAGCGCGGGCTGATCGAGCGCCGCCAGCACCCGACGGACCGCCGGATCTGGCTGCTTTACATGCGCGAGGAGGCACATCCGCTTCTGGCGGAAATGCGCGGACTTGGCGATGTGACGCGAGGCGAAGCCCTGGAGGATGTTTCCGCGGAAGAACGGGAGCAGCTTTTCCAAATCCTGTCGCAGATGAAGACCAACCTAGTGCAGGCCTGCCGGACCCCCCTGGCATTGGCCGAAAACGAGACCAACCATGGCTGATAAAACTCCCCTGCGCGTCGTGTCCGACGCCGATGCCAATACTGCTGCCGGCAAGACTGCTGCCGAAACGAACGAGGTTTCTCCTCGCGAGGAAACTGTCGCCGAGGCGCCATCGTCCACTCCGGCGCCTGTCACCACTGTGGCGCCACCCGTGACCACGCCGCCGCGCCGCAAGCGCAGCATGACCCGGCCGGTGCTGTTTGCGCTGCTGCCGGTCGCGCTCGTGGTCGGCGGCTATTACTACGTCAATGGCGGCCAGGTGATGTCGACCGACAACGCCTACATCAAGTCCGATATGGTTGGGCTGACCACCGACGTTTCCGGTATCGTCGACACGATCAACGTGCATGAAAACGAAGCGGTGAAGCAGGGGCAGGTGCTGTTCAGCCTTCGCCAGGACGTGTTCAAGATCGCACTCGATGGCGCCAAGGCGCAGCTCGGCGCGGTGCGCAACCAGATCCTCAACCTGGAAGCAAGCTACCAGCAGTCGCTGGCCGAGATCACCCAGGCCGAGGCCGACATTCCCTATTTCCAGACCGAGTTCGACCGCCAGCAGAACCTGCTGAACAGCTCCGCGGCCACCCGCACGGCGTTCGACCAGGCGAAGCATAACCTGCAGGCGGGTCAGCAGAAGGTCGCTGTGGCCAAGGCGCAGGCGGCCGCCACGCTCGCCCAGCTCGGCGGCAATGCCGACCAGCCGGCCGAGCAGAACCCACTCTATCTCGAGGCCCAGGCAAAGGTCGACGACGCGCAGCGCCAGCTCGATCACAGTGTCGTCCGGGCGCCGTTCGATGGCATCGCCACCAACGTCAACGCACTGCAGCCGGGCTCCTATCTCGAAGCATCGACGCAGGCCTTCTCGCTGGTCGCCACCAACAATCTTTGGATCGACGCCAGCCCGAAGGAAACCGAGCTCACCTATGTGAAGCCCGGCCAGACGGCCACCATCTATGTCGACACCTATCCGGGTGTGACCTGGAAGGGCAAGGTCGAGAGCATCAGCCCGGCTTCCGGCTCCAGCTTCTCGCTGCTGCCGGCGCAGAACACGACGGGCAACTGGGTCAAGGTCGTGCAGCGTATTCCGATGCGCGTCAGCATCGAGGATGCCGCCGGCAAGCCGCCGCTTCGCGTCGGCATGAGCACGGTCGTTGATGTCGATACCGGCCACGCGCGCGGCCTGCCGGATTTCGTGTCCAAGCTTCTGGGCCGCTCGGGCGGAGATCATGAGTAACGCTGCCTCCGCGCCCTTCGTCCCGGTCGCCAATCGCGGCATGATCACGGCCTGCGTCATCCTCGCCGTCATCATGCAGGCGCTGGATACGACGATCGCCAACGTCGCGTTGCCCTATATTCAGGGCAGCGTTTCGGCGAGCGCCGACCAGATCAACTGGGTTCTGACCTCCTACATCGTCGCGGCCGCCATCATGACGCCGCCGTCGGGCTTTCTTGCCGCCAAGTTCGGCCGCAAGAAGGTGCTGTTGACGGCGATCACCGGCTTCGTCGTGGCTTCCGTGCTCTGTGGTCTGGCGCAATCGCTGAACCAGATTGTCGGCTTCCGCTTGTTGCAGGGCCTGTTCGGCGCATCGCTGGTGCCGCTGTCGCAGGGCATTCTGCTCGATATCTACACGCCGGAAGAACGCGGCTCCGCCATGGCCTTGTTCGGCGTGTCGGTCATGGTCGGGCCGGTGCTCGGTCCCGTCATCGGCGGCTGGCTGACCGACAACATCAGCTGGCGCTGGGTGTTCTATATCAACGTGCCGATCGGGGCGCTCGCCTTTGCCGGCATCATGATCTACGTGACCGAGACGAAACTGGACGCGCTTGCCAAGCTCGACTGGTTTGGCTTCGGGATGATGAGCCTCGGCATCGCGTCGCTGCAGCTCTTCCTCGATCGCGGCGAACAGCTCAACTGGTTCGCCTCGGGCGAGATCATGATCGAGGCGATCATCTGCGCCGCGGCCTTCTATCTGCTTGTCGTGCACACGCTGACGGCGGAGAAATCCTTCGTCAATCCGAAGCTGTTTCTCGACCGGAACTTCTCCGTCAGCATGATCTTCATCTTCGTGATCGGGATCACCTATCTCGCCTCGCTGGCGCTGATGACGCCCTACCTGCAGACGCTGATGGGCTATCCCGTCATCACCGCTGGTATCGTCATGGGGCCGCGCGGCATGGGCACCATGCTGTGCATGTTTATCGTCGGCCGGTTGATCGGCAAGGTGGATACGCGCCTGCTTCTGGTGCTCGGCCTCGGGCTGACGGCATGGGCGATGTATGACATGACCGGCTGGACGCCCGATGTCTCGCAGTGGACGATCGTCTCTGTCGGCTTCATCCAGGGCGCCGGGCTCGGCTTCCTGTTCGTGCCGCTGACGACGATCGCGTTTTCGACGCTGCCGGCGGAGATGCGCGGCGACGGTACCGGTCTCTACAACCTGTCGCGAAACATTGGCTCGAGCGTGGGGATCTCCATCGTCTCGGCGCTTTTGGTCGAAAACGCGCAGGTAAACCACGAGAACATCGCCGCCTATGTCACGCCGTTCAACCACGCCTTCGACGCGGCGGCCGCGCAAGGGATGAGCCCGCTTACGGCCGCCGGTCGCGCGGCGCTGAACGAGCTGATCACGCTGCAATCGACTGTTATCGCCTATATTGATGACTTCAAGCTGCTGATGATCATGTCGCTGGCGGTCATTCCGCTGGTGCTGTTGCTGCGCAAGCCCAAGGTGGCGCCTGTTATGGACCACAGCGCCGTGATGGAGTGATCAGCGAAATGGTTTGCTGAGATAGCGAGACCCTGAAATGCCGAAGCGCCATGGTGCTTCGGCATTTTTCGTGATGCCGATGCGTTTTCCGCTGACGATCGGCGGCGGTGCCGTCGGCGTCAGTGAATAGGGGTCGTGGTCGAGCAGGCGATCATTGAGGGCGATGGTGACGCCGAGCGCCTGGCAGAGCTTGCCGGGGCCACTGCAAAGCTGAGTAAGCGCGTCGGTGCCACGGCGTTCGATCATCGTGGCGATGCCGATTTCGGGCTCGATGGCGCGGATGAGCACGGCGGAGCCGGGGGTGCAGACGAAGTTCAGGCACCAGTGCATGCCGTAGATGCGGTAGATATAGACATTGCCCGGTTGGCCGAACATGGCGCCGTTGCGCTGTGTCGGGCCGCGAAAGCTGTGGGAGGCCTCGTCATCGGGGAAATAGGCCTCGGTTTCGACGATGCGTCCGCCGATGCCGCCGACCGTGAGGCGGCAGGCCAGAAGATCGCGTGCGACGGAGATCGCATCACGCTCGAAGAAGCGGGTGAGGGCGTCGCCCGCAATCGGTGCCGCGCCGAGCGCGCCTGTCCCGTCGTCCATGTGATCTATCGGCCGGGCTTCGGATCATGCAGCGGGATCGACGAGCCGGTGACGGAGACCGGGTCGCTTGCCGGGAAGGTGTCTTCGAGGCCTTCGTCCAGTTCCTCCTCCAGCGTTGCCGCATCCTTGCTGCGCGGACCGTCGCCGGCCGAGCTGTCATGCGCCGCGAGCAGCAGCTGGCGGGCGTGGGAGACGGCGTTGTCGCGGGTC
This sequence comes from Rhizobium sp. 2MFCol3.1, assembly GCF_000377565.1. Lineage (GTDB taxonomy): Bacteria > Pseudomonadota > Alphaproteobacteria > Rhizobiales > Rhizobiaceae > Rhizobium. Next base: position 62,743 of record NZ_KB898354.1, read on the forward strand.
AGGCCAGGTGTGGCGGCATTATAGAGCGTCACGGAAATGCTGTTGCCGGTCTTGTCGCCGAACAAGACGACGAAGCCGCCCTCGCGTGCGTTCACTGTTATGTCTGTGATGGTCATGGTTTTGCTCCCGATGATGGGTTTGCCGACGTCTTTCTCGTATGCCTATGTTTGCCTCGCGAACACCTTCGTCAACCATTCGATGAAGACGCGGACGCGTGGCGAGAGCTGGCGGTTTCGCGGATAGAGCAGCGAGACGGGCGTTTTCGTCAGCGGATAGTCTTGCAGGATAGGCTGGAGCTCGCCGTTGTCGATATAGCGCTGGGCGTGATAGCGCGGAACCTGGATGATGCCGAGGCCGAGGCGCGCTGCCGCGTGGAAGCTTTCGGCGGCGTTGACTGATAGCGTCGCGGGCAGGGTGATGTTGCGGATCTGGCCGCCGACGAGGAATTCGAGTGGCACCAGCGCGCCGGTGGCGCTGGAGTGAAAGCCGACCATGCGGTGTCCGTCGAGCCGGTCGGGATGCTCCGGCGTTCCATAGCGGGCGAGGTAGGAAGGCGAGGCGAGCGTGACTTCCTCCAGCATCGCCACACGGCGAGCGACCATGTCGCTATCGGCGGGGATGCCGACCCGCAGCACGCAGTCGATGCCCTCGCGCACGAGATCGACGAGACGGTCGCCCTCGCTCATATAGAGTTCGATATCGGGATAGGCTTCGAGAAAGGACGGCAGGTTGGGCAGCACGAAATGGCGCGCCAGCGTGCCATGCACATCGACGCGCAGCATGCCTTTCGGTTTGGCACCGGCGAAGGCGCCCTCGGCATCCTCGATGTCCGAGAGAATCGACAGGCAGCGGCGGTAATAGGCCTCGCCGTCGAGCGTCGGGCTCACGTGGCGCGTCGTTCGCTGCAGCAGGCGCACGCCGAGGCGCGCCTCAAGCTGCTTGACCGCGTCGGTCACTGTCGAGCGCGGCAGGCCCGTATCCTCGGCGGCGGCGGTGAAGCTGCGGCGCTCGACGATACGGCAAAAGACGCGCATGGCATCGAATCTGTCCATCTATCTGTTCGCTATATCCGGATAGTGATGGCGGATAATGGATGATTATCCGCCGCAGGAAAAGCGGCATCTTCTCTCCAACGGCGCGATATCGCGCTTCCAAGCAAGGAGAACGACAATGACGGTTTCGGAAAACAGGGTTGCGATCGTGACCGGCGCCTCCAGAGGCATCGGTGCGGCAATTGCCGATCGGCTTGCACGCGACGGATTTACCGTCGTGATCAACTATTCCGGCAACGCAGCGCCGGCCGAAGAGCTGGCTGTTGCCATCGAAAAGCGCGGCGGCAAGGCGCTGACGGCGAAGGCCGATGTCAGCGATGCGGAGGCCGTGCGGCGGATGTTCGACGCGGCCGAGGCGGCCTTCGGGGGCGTCGACGTGCTTGTTAATAATGCCGGGATCATGGCGCTTTCTTCGATCGCTGATGCCGACGACGCGCATTTCCAGCGCATCATGGACGTCAATCTCAAGGGTACGTTCAACACGCTGCGCGAGGCCGGCAAGCGGATGCGCGATGGCGGCCGGATCGTCAATTTCTCGACGTCGGTGGTCGGGCTGAAGCTCGAAACCTATGGTGTCTATGCCGCGACCAAGGCCGCCGTCGAGACGATGACGGGGATCATGGCCAAGGAAATGCGCGGCCGCGATATCACCATCAACGCGATTGCGCCGGGGCCGACGGCCACCGATCTGTTCCTCAACGGCAAGTCCGAGGAACTGGTGGCGCGGATGGCGAAGATGAATCCGCTGGAGCGGTTGGGCACGCCGGAGGATATTGCCGCGGCCGTCTCGTTCCTCGTTGGTCCCGATGGCTCCTGGATCAACGGCCAGGTGCTGCGCGCCAATGGCGGCATGATCTGATTTGTGTCTTGGGGAGGGCGGCAGTTGGGCCGCTCTCCTTCCGGCGGGTCGCTGTTGTGGATATTAAGCGCTAAAAAATGCCAGCGTCTGCAAGGGGATAGGGATAGGCTCCGCCTTGAAGCGGCGGGGTCGCAATATCCCCTTACATTTGCATCATGATTGTCTATATTAGCAATGTAGGGATGTGCGGGACTCCTCCAATCCTACGCATCAGACCTCAATAACTGCCGAGCCATTGTTCCCTGGTGACCCGGCAGAGAGTGAAAGAAGAAATGGCAAAACACATGGTTGCGGCCCGTTGAAGGTAAACGCCTCGCGGGCCGCAGTTCTGTCAGCGGGCATCCAGCTTGGCGTCGGTCAGAAGCTTGACCATCCAGTCGACGAAGACGCGGACCTTGTTGCTGAGGTGGCGGTTCGGGGGATAGACGATGTAGAGCCCGAGCGGCTCACGGTTCCACTCCGGCAGCACCTGAACCAACGCACCACTTTCCAACTCATTGCGGATCATGAAGTGCGGTAACTGCGCGATGCCGAGCCCCGAGGTGGCTGCCGTCACGAAGGTCCTGCTGTCGTTGACCGAGACGAGATAGCGCGGATTGATCTCCAACTCCTCGTTGTCTTTGCGGAATTCGAACGGAAGCGTCCGGTTGGTCTGCGCGCGGAAATAGTTGACTGAATAGTGATCGTTTTCAAGCTCTTCCGGTCTCGCCGGTGCTCCGTACTTCTCGAGGTAGAGCGGTGAGGCGCAGGTGATGAGCTCCACCTCGGATACGCGGCGTGCAATCAAGGATTGGTCGGCCGGGGTGCCGGCGCGCAGCGCGCAGTCGACGTTCTCGGCGAGATAATCCACGGTGCGGTCGCCGACGCCGAGGTCGATGCGGATATCGGGATATTTCTGATAGAAATCGCAAAGCGCCGGCACGACGATCCAGTCGGCGAAGGCGCCGGCCATCTCGACGCGCAGGCGCCCGTTCGGGAGCCCTTGCGAGTTGGTGAGGCTGCCATCGAGCTCGGCGATCTCGGAGACGATCTGGGCCGCGCGTTCGTAATAGAGCGCGCCGTCGGTCGTCACCATGACGCGGCGGGTGGTGCGGTTGAGGAGCTTGGTGTGCAGATGCGCTTCAAGCCCTTGAATGAGGTTGGTCACCGTCGCCTTGGGCATCGAGAGCGTGTCGGCGGCCCGTGTGAAATTGCCTGTCTCCACGACGCGAATGAAAGCGCGCATTGCCGAGAGCTGGTCCATCGGAATTCACCTGAGTAGGTTGCAGTGCGGTATTGTTCGAAATCCGGAACAGTGTAATCGTATTGAGGCTTCTTATTCCGTGAGTGGAATAACAATATCTTTTTTTCAGAAATTGCAAGCCGTCGCCTTGGGCAATATGTTGCAACGGCAACATTACACCCGCGACGCAAGGATCGATACGATGACGGTGCAAGTGAAAGACATGGTGTTTGACAAGGTGGCCATTGGCCCCGTGTCGACGCGTATCTATCAGGGCGCCGAATACGGCAAGGGTTCGCCGATCGTGTTGTACTTCCACGGCGGTGCGTTCCAGTCCTCGGGGCTGCAGGACAATGCGGTTGCCGAAGCGATCGCACGCGCTGGCGCCATCGTGGTCGTCGCGGATTACAACGCTCCCATGGGCGGGGTTTTTCCGAAGCCTCTCGAAGTCGGCTACTCGCTGTTTTCCTACATGGCCAACAAGCGCGCCTCCGGTCTCGGTGACCGCAACTCCGCGCTGCTGGTTGCCGGCGAGGAAGCGGGTGGCAACATCGCCGCCAGCGTGGCATTCAAGGCTCGCGATCACTATGCCGACGCCCTCGATGGCCAAGTTCTCATTTCTCCGCTGGTCGATCCGTTCATGGGATCGTCCTCGATGCGCGAAGCCGACAGCATCGGCATGCGCGAGCGCTGGGCCGCGGGCTGGAGCCATTATCTCAGCGGCGGCGGATGCCATCCTTATGCGGCGCCGTGCCTCTGTTCACGCATCTCGGGCGTCGCGCCCGCACTGATCTTCACTGCGAAGGACGATCCCCTTCGTGATGAGACGCTTGGGTTCGCCGATCGCCTGAAACAGGCCGGCGTACCAGTTCGTCAGCATGTCTCTCCCGCCGGGGCAGGCTGGCCTTCGATTTACGGCGGGACGTCCGACAAGCCTCCGGGTTGGCGCGAAAGCATCACCCAAGAATTTGGAAGCTTCGTTCGTGACATGCGAAGGCAACCCGTACCTTTGAAGACCTGATCAATACTCGGCCGTGGGGGCCGTAAGGAGAATACAAATGACGTCCAGTAAGAAGCGCTGGGCCCTTGTGGGCGCCGGTCTGAGCCTTGTTGCGTCCGTTTCAGCCGCAGCACTGTTTTTCGAACTGCCGATGAGCGGCACCGCGACTGCCGCAACCGCCGAGGCACAGGCCGCTCCGCCGGCCGTGCCCGTTACCGTCGCTGTCGTCGCCAGCCGCGACGTCACCGAATGGGAGCAGTTTTCCGGCCGGCTCGAAGCCGTCGATCGCGTGCAGATCCGCTCGCGTGTCGCCGGTGCCGTGCAGTCGGTGCATTTCCGCGAAGGCGCGCTGGTGAAGGCCGGCGATCTGCTCTTCACCATCGATCCGGCACCTTACCAGGCAGCCGTATCGCAGGCCGAAGGACAGGTTGCGTCGGCCGAAGCCAAGGTCAATCTCGCACAGATCGAGCTTGATCGCGGCCGCAGGCTTTCCGACAACCGGACGATTTCGCAGAGCGATCTCGACCAGCGGCAGAACGCATTCACCGAAGCGCAGGCCGGTCTTCGCACCGCGCAGGCCGCACTTCGCTCGGCTGAGCTCGAGCTTGGTTATACCGAGGTCAAGGCACCCGTTGCCGGTCGCGTCGGCAAGCTCGAAGTGACTGTCGGCAATCTGGTCGCGGCCGGATCGACCTCGTCGGAGCTGGCCTCGCTCGTCTCCGTCGATCCCATCTACGCCAGCTTCAGCGCCAGCGAAGGCATGGTCGCCAAGGCGCTTGCCCAGCTTCCCGCCGCCGATGGCGCGGTTCCGGCCCTTGAACAGATCCCCGTCGAAGTCGGCACGCTTGCCGATGAGGGCACGCCGATCAAGGGCAAGCTGCAGCTGATCGACAACCAGGTGGATGCCTCCAGCGGCACGATCGGCGTTCGCGCCGTGTTCGACAATCCCGGTGGCAAGCTGATCCCGGGCCAGTTCGTGCGGGTTCGCATGGGCCAGCCGAAGGCAGAGAACAAGATCCTTGTCAGCGAACGGGCGATCGGCACCGACCAGGACAAGAAGTTCGTCTTCGTGGTCGATGGCGAGAACAAGGTGAGCTACCGGCCGGTCCAGCTCGGCATTGCCGAGGGTGGCGACCGCGTGATCGAAAACGGCCTTGCCGTCGGCGACAAGATCGTCGTCAACGGTCTGCAGCGCATTCGTCCGGGCGCGGTGGTGGCACCGCAGATGGAAGAAAAGGTCGCGGCCAAGTAAGACGCAGACCCCTCCCCAATCCCTCCCCACAAGGGGGAGGGGCTAAGCCTGCCGCACCGCCCAAGCCAGGATTTGGCAGGACAGTGCCACACGTCTTCTCCCCCCTTGTGGGGGAGATGGCCGGCAGGCCAGAGAGGGCCTTTTAAGCATCCAGTTCTACCCCTACCGGCGGTATCCCAACCGCCGGAGAGGGTCGTTGCATCCCAAATTTCATCCCGGAGAGGGCTTTGAAATGAATATCTCCAGATTCTTTGTCGACCGCCCGGTGTTTGCCGGGGTGCTATCGGTCCTCATCGTGGTCGCCGGCCTGATCGGCATGCGATCGCTGCCGATTTCCGAATACCCGGAAGTCGTTCCGCCATCGATCGTCGTGCGCGCCACCTATCCCGGCGCCAACCCGAAGGTCATCGCCGAAACCGTCGCCACGCCGCTCGAAGAGCAGATCAACGGCGTCGAGGGCATGCTCTACATGTCCAGCCAGGCGACATCCGACGGCGTGATGACGCTGACGGTGACCTTCAAGCTCGGCACCAATCCCGACCAGGCGCAGCAGCTGGTGCAGAACCGCGTCAGCCAAGCAGAGCCCCGCCTGCCGACGGAGGTGCGCGCGCTCGGCATCACCACAGTCAAGAGTTCTCCCGACCTGATGATGGTGGTGAACCTGACATCGCCGGATAATCGCTACGACATCACCTATCTGCGCAACTATGGCGTTTTGAACGTCAAGGATCGGCTTGCCCGCATCGAGGGCGTCGGCCAGGTGCAGATCTTCGGGTCGGGCGACTATTCGATGCGCGTCTGGATCGATCCGCAGAAGGCAGCCGAGCATAATCTGGCGGCGAGCAACATCACCAATGCCATCCGCGCCCAGAACGTGCAGGCCGCTGCCGGCACGATCGGTGCGTCGCCGAGCCTCACGGGTGTCGACATTCAGCTGAACGTCAACGCCCAGGGTCGTCTGCAGACGCCCGAGGAGTTCGGCAACATCATCGTCAAGAGCGGCGCCAATGGCGAGATCACGCGTCTGCGCGATGTCGCGCGCGTCGAACTCGGCGCCTCGGATTACTCCTTGCGCTCGCTGCTCGACAGCAAGTCGGCGGTGGCTATCCCCGTGTTCCAGGCGCCCGGCTCCAACGCCATCACCATCTCGGACCAGGTCATCAAGACCATGGACGAGCTGCAGCTGGCGATGCCTGAAGGCGTGAAGTACGAGATCGTCTACGATACCACGCAGTTCGTCCGCGCTTCGATCGAGAAGGTCGTCGACACGCTGCTCGAAGCCATCGCGCTCGTCGTCATCGTCGTCATCCTGTTCCTGCAGACATGGCGTGCCTCGATCATTCCGCTGATCGCGGTTCCGGTCTCGATCATCGGTACTTTCGCCGTCATGTATGTCTTCGGCTTCTCGATCAACGCGCTCAGCCTGTTCGGCCTCGTGCTTGCGATCGGTATCGTCGTGGACGACGCGATCGTCGTTGTCGAAAACGTCGAACGCAATATCGAAAACGGCCTGTCGCCGCGCGACGCCACCTACAAGGCCATGAAGGAAGTGTCCGGCCCGATCATTGCGATTGCGCTGGTGCTGGTGGCCGTGTTCGTGCCGCTGGCCTTCATCACCGGTCTGTCGGGCCAGTTCTATCGCCAGTTCGCGCTGACGATCGCCATCTCGACCGTGATTTCCGCCATCAACTCGCTGACGCTTTCCCCGGCTCTGGCCGCCCTTCTCCTGAAGGGTCACCATGCGCCGAAGGATTGGCTGACGCGCGGCATGGACTTCGTGTTCGGCTGGTTCTTCCGCGGCTTCAACCGCGCCTTCAGCGCCAGCTCCAATGCCTATGGTAAGGGTGTCGGCGGGCTGGTGTCGCGCAAGAGCATCGTCATGGTGATCTATCTGGCGCTTGCGGGTGCGACCTATGGCTTGTTCAACGCCGTTCCCGGCGGCTTCGTGCCGGCGCAGGACAAACAGTACCTGATCGGCTTCGCGCAGCTGCCCGACGCCGCTAGCCTCGATCGCACCGAAGACGTGATCAAGCGGATGAGCGACATTGCCCTTGCAACGCCCGGCGTCGAACACGCCATCGCGTTCCCCGGCCTGTCGATCAACGGCTTCACCAACGGCTCGAACGCCGGTGTCGTCTTCGTCAAGCTGAAGTCCTTCGAGGAGCGCAAGACGCCCGATCTCTCAGGCGGAGCGATCGCCATGACGCTCAACCAGAAATTCGGCGCGATCCAGGATGCGTTCATCGCAATGTTCCCGCCGCCGCCGGTCCAGGGTCTGGGCACGACGGGTGGTTTCAAGCTGCAGCTCGAAGACCGGGCGGGCCTGGGCTACAACGCGCTGGACGAAGCGACCAAGGCTTTCCTCGCCAAGGCTTACCAGACGCCTGAGCTGGCCGGCCTTTTCTCGAGCTACCAGATCAACGTGCCGCAGCTCTATGCTGACCTCGATCGCGCCAAGGCCGAACAGCTCGGCGTGTCGGTGACCGATGTCTTCGAAACGCTGCAGATTTATCTCGGTTCGCTCTACGTCAACGACTTCAACGCATTCGGCCGCACCTATAGCGTCCGCGTGCAGGCAGATGCACAGTTTCGCGCCCATGCCGATGATATCGGTCAGCTGAAGGTGCGCTCGGCTTCGGGGCAGATGATCCCGCTGTCGGCACTGCTGAAGGTCGATGCCACGACGGGACCGGAACGCACGACCCGCTACAACGGCTTCCTTGCCGCCGATATCAACGGCGGTCCGGCACCGGGCTTCTCGTCCGGCCAGGCACAGGCAGCCATCGAGCGGATCGCCGACGAAACGCTGCCGAAGGGCATCGGCTTCGAGTGGACGGATCTGACCTACCAGCAGATCCTGGCCGGCAGCTCGGGCGTGCTCGTCTTCCCGCTGGCGCTGCTGCTCGTCTATCTCGTGCTGGCTGCCCAGTATGAAAGCCTGACACTGCCGCTCGCGATCATCATGATCGTGCCGATGGGCGTGCTGGCGGCCTTGACGGGCGTCTGGCTCACCGGTGGAGACAACAACATCTTCACGCAGATCGGCCTTATCGTCCTTGTCGGTCTCTCGGCGAAGAACGCAATCCTGATCGTGGAATTCGCCCGCGAGCTGGAATTCGAAGGCCGTACGCCTGTTCAGGCCGCGGTCGAGGCCAGCCGCTTGCGTCTGCGCCCGATCCTGATGACGTCGATGGCGTTCATCATGGGTGTCGTGCCGCTCGTCGTATCGACCGGTGCGGGTGCCGAGATGCGTGCCGCCATGGGCGTGGCGGTGTTCTCCGGCATGATCGGCGTCACCTTCTTCGGCATCTTCATGACGCCGGTGTTCTACGTGCTGATCCGCAAGCTGGCGGGCAACCGTCCGCTGGTGCAGCACAAGGACGACGATCATAACGGCCACGGTGGGGCCGAGGTCATCCGGATGGCGGCCGAATAGGCTTCCGATACGGGTAAATAGAGCAAAGGGCGGGACGCGAGTTCCGCCCTTTGTTTGTTTGAAGGAGCGGTCAGTCGATGATGAACATCTTGGCGCCGGATGTCGTCCTGGATCGGTGGGCGGCGTCGCCGTGGTCTGAGACCGTGTATCCCATTCCCGGCTTCATCACGAAGCTGCGGCCGTCCTTCAGCTCGCTGGTCACCTCTCCCTCCAGCACGTAGACGATGTGGCCGCGGTCGCACCAGTGGTCCGCCAGATAGCCCGGCGAGAGCTCGACAATGCGCATGCGGACATCGCCGTTGTTCAGCGTTCTCCATGTCGCCGTTCCGGTTTCGCCCTTGTGTTCGGTGGCCGGCAGCGCATGCCAATCGAGCGAGGTGTAGGGGAGCGGGGGAAGTTTCATCGTGGGTATCCTTATGCGTTTCGTCGGCTCGGGTTCACGGATCCGGCGCGATATGTCCAGCATTTTGTTTGCAATGCAGCATGGCTTTTTGAGCTTGCATCGGCGCGGGCGGCCCTATCAATTGTCAGGGGATACGGGTGGTTACTGCTTCGCCGCCTGTCACGAGAGGAGGTTCCATGCATATCGCTATCATCGGCGCTGCCGGCATGATCGGGCGCAAACTCACCGAACGGCTGGTGTCCGACGGGCAACTGTCTGGGCAGACGATCGGGCGGCTGACGCTGGTCGATGTCGTGGAGCCGGCAGCACCTGTCGGCTTTGCCGGGCGGGTGGATGCGAGTGCGGCCGATATCTCGCAGCCGGGGCAGGCGGCGCTGATCGTCGGGTCGCGGCCGGATATCATCTTCCACCTCGCGGCGATCGTTTCGGCCGAAGCCGAGCTCGATTTCGAGAAGGGCTACGGCATCAATCTCGAGGGGACGCGGGCGCTGTTCGAGGCGATCCGTCTGGCGCATCTGCAGGATGGATACCGCCCCTGCGTGGTCTTCACCTCCTCCATCGCCGTCTTTGGCGCGCCGATGCCAGATGTGATCCCCGACGATTTCAACCTGACGCCGCTGACGAGCTACGGCACGCAGAAGGCGATGAGCGAGCTTTTGCTTGCCGACTATACGCGCCGCGGCTTCATCGATGGTGTCGGCATTCGCTTGCCGACGATCTGTGTTCGGCCGGGCAAGCCGAACAAGGCGGCCTCCGGTTTCTTCTCCGGCATCATCCGCGAGCCGCTGGCGGGCCAGCCGGCAATCCTTCCGGTGCCGGATACGGTTCGCCACTGGCATGCGTCGCCGCGCTCGGCGGTTGGCTTTCTGATCCACGCTGCCAGCATCGATCTCGAGCCGCTCGGCGCGCAGCGAAGCCTGACCATGCCCGGTGTCAGCGCCTCGGTCGGCGAGCAGATCGAGGCTTTGCGCGCGATCGCGGGCGACAAGGCGGTGGCGCTGATCCGGCGTGAGCCGGACGAGCTGGTGATGCGGATCGTCGGCGGCTGGGCGCGGGCCTTTGCGCCGGAGCGGGCGACGCGCCTCGGCTTCGTGGCGGAGACGAGCTTCGAAGAGATTATTCGCGTACATATGGAAGACGAAATGGAAGGCAGTATCCGATGAGCAGTCAACAACGGGCGATCGCGTTTCTGGGCACCGGACTGATGGGCGCGCCGATGGTGCGGCGTCTGCTCGATGCCGGGTTTGCCGTTACCGCCTGGAATCGCGACATCGCCAAGGCCGAAGCGCTGAGGGCCGATGGCGCCGCAGTTGCGACGACAGCGGCTTTGGCCGTTGAGGGGGCGTCGGTCGTCTTCACCATGCTCAGCGATGGCAATGCTGTTGGTGACGTCTTGTTTTCGCAAGGTGTTGCACAGGCGCTCGCGCCCGGTGCGGTCGTCATCGATTGCAGCTCGATCACGCCAGAGGCGGCGCGGGATCATGCGGCGAGGCTTGGCGAACGCGGCGTCCGCCATCTCGATGCGCCGGTTTCCGGTGGTGTCGTCGGCGCTTCGGCAGGTACGCTTGCGATCATGGCGGGCGGCAGCGCCGACGTCGTCGATGCGCTGAGCGACGTGTTTTCCGCGCTCGGCCGGGTGACGCATGTGGGGCCAAGCGGCACCGGCCAGCTCGCCAAGCTCGGCAACCAGCAGATCGTGGCGATCACCATCGGCGCTGTGGCCGAGGCGATGATGCTGGTCGAGGCCGGTGGCGGGTCGGCGGAAGCGTTTCGCCGGGCGATCCGGGGCGGCTTTGCCGAGAGCCGAATTCTTGAGATTCACGGTCAACGTATGGTGGAGCGCAATTTCGGCGGCGCCGGCCCTTCGAGGCTGCAGCTGAAGGATCTCAACAATATCGCCGCCGAGGCGAAAAGCCTGGCGCTGACCTTGCCTCTGACCGAGGCCGTGCGCGCCGAGTTCGCCGCGTTCGTCGAGGATGGCAATGGCGATACGGATCACAGCGGATTGCTGCTGCATCTGGAGCGAAAGGCTGGCCGTGGAGGCCGAAAATCCTGATGGTCGGTACGGTCCCTGACGAACAATAAATAGTGCCGGCGCGCCGGCATGCAATCATTGATAGATTTTTAGGGTGTTCTAATTAATGTCACACTTGGCAATCACTGGTAGGTGATTGTGGTTGCTGGCGGGCAGCGGGGATGGATTTCGCTTTGACGTGGCGTGAGGCATGAATGGCTTTGGCATCTAAGAACTCCATACGCTCGGAGCGGGAGTTTCAAGATCTTCTACGGCGTTTGGAGCTTGCGCTCGATGCGTCGCAGATCGGTGTCTGGGAGCATGATCTGCGATCAAACGAGATCTCCTGGGACGTGCAGATGCATCGCCTCTACCAGACCGGCCAGCGCAGCGGGCCCGTGCCGACGTCGATCTGGTCGAATGCCATCCATCCCGATGATCGCGCGCGTGCCACCCAGGAATTCAATGACGCCATCGCCAAGCGCGGCCAGTATAATTCGGAGTTCCGGATCATCTGGCCGAATGGCGAGATCCGCTATATCCGCTCGCGTGCGCATTTCTATGTGAGCGAGGAGGGAGCGCCGTCGTTCATTGGCGCGGAGTGGGATGTGACCGCCGACGTGCTTCTCAACGCCGAGGCGGCACGGCAGCGCGAGGTGGCCGAGGCCCGTGCGCTGGCGCTCGAGGAGAGCACGGCGCTCATCGAGCATGCGGCCGAGCACGATTACCTGACCAGCCTGCCGAACCGGCGCTTCTTCGACAAGCGGATCGCCGAACTCGCCGAAGACGAAAGTGTCTCGACGCTGGCGGTGCTGCATCTCGACCTCGACGAGTTCAAGCAGATCAATGACAGCTACGGCCACGCCGCCGGCGACGCCGTGCTGCGTGCGGCCGCCTTGCGGATCGCCGCTGTGCTGCCGGAAACCGGGATGGCGGCGCGCATCGGCGGCGACGAATTCGTCATCGTGCTCGTCAACTTCGAGAGCATGGACGAATTGCGAGAGATTGCGCGCCGTGTGCAGAAGCGGTTGCGCAAGAAGATCCGCTTCGGCCACGAGATGCTGCAATCGGGCAGTTCGATCGGCATTTCATGGTCGGCGGATCGTGGCGATACCAATCTTCTGGCCGAATCCGACATGGCGCTTTATGCGGCCAAAAGCGGCGGGCGCGACCGCATCGAGTTCTTCACGCAGCGGCTGAAGGACGAGCTGATGGGCAAGCGGCGGATCGCCGAGGAGCTCAAGCTGGCGCTGACGGCGGGCGAAATCGTTCCCTATTACCAGCTGCAATTCGACGCCCGGACGCGGGAGATCGTCGGGCTCGAAGCACTGGCGCGCTGGCGGCACAGGGAGCGAGGCATTCTGGCGCCGGCGGATTTCCTGAAGGTTGCCGACGAGCATGGGCTGACCGCCGAAATCGACGCATCGATCCTCCGGCACGTTCTGAGGGACCGGCGCGAATGGGAGCAGCATGGCTTCGATGTGCCGAGGATTTCGGTGAACATCTCCGGCCAGCGGCTTTACGATCCGCTGCTGATCAGCGATCTGGAAGCGCTTGATATCCCTGACAATTCGATCGTCTTCGAGTTGATCGAGACGATCTTCCTCGACGACTGCGACGACGAGATGATGCAGAGCGTCGACCGGATCAAGCTGATGGGCATCGAGATCGAGATCGACGATTTCGGCTCCGGTCATGCCTCGCTGATCGGCCTCGTCAGGCTGCGCCCGACGCGGCTGAAGATCGACCGCCAGCTTGTGGATGCGATCGATACGTCCGACGAACAGCGACGGGTGGTGAAGTCGATCATCGAGATTGCCAAGGCGCTCGGCGTCAAGGTGATCGCCGAGGGCGTCGAGACCGAGCGGCATGCCGCGACGTTGGCCAAGCTCGGCTGCGATGCGCTGCAAGGGTTTGCGCTGAGCAGGCCCGCGCCGGCTGCCGAGATCGACCGCAAGTTCTTGGCGCTGGTCGCGAGCTGAGGATCAGGCGGCGGTGTCGAGTTCGCCGCGCGCTTCGAGATACCACTCCACGAAAGCCGCCACACCCTGTTCGAGCGAGGTGCTCGGCGTGTAGCCGGTAAGCGCCTGCAGGAGATCCGGGCTGGCGTAGGTGCGCGGTACGTCACCTTGCTGCATCGGCAGCATGACGCGCTTGGCCGGATGGCCGAGGGCTTTTTCCACCGTATCGACGAAGTCGAGCAGGCTGATCGGCTGGCCGCCGCCGATGTTGACGATGCGGAACGGCGCCTGATGCGACAGCGTCTCGACCTTCTCCGATGCGACGCGATTGCTCTCGGCGGGCATGACGGTCGAGAGGCGCACGACCGATTCCACGAGATCGTCGATATAGGTGAAGTCCCGGCTCATCTTGCCTTCGCCGTAGATCTCGATCGGCTGGCCCTCCAGCATGTTCTTGACGAACTTGAAGAGCGCCATATCAGGCCGGCCCCAGGGACCGTAGACGGTGAAGAAGCGGAAGGCGGTGGTCGGGATCTTGTGGAGATGGGCGTAGCTGTGCGCCATCAGCTCCATCGACTTCTTGGTCGCGGCGTAGAAGGTGAGCGGTTCGTCGGCGCGGTCGGTCTCATGGAAGGGAACGGTCGGGTTGGCGCCGTAGATCGATGAGGTCGAGGCTAGCATCAGATGGGAGACGCCGGTGTTCTTTGCGATCTCCAGGATGTTCCACGAGCCGATGAGGTTCGAGTTGAGATAGGCCTCAGGGTTCTCGTTGCTGTAGCGCACGCCGGCCTGAGCGGCGAGATGGATCATCACGTCGGGCTTGGCGACCGCGACCGCCTGTTCGAGTGCTACGCGATCCTCCAGCATCGCCGTCACCGGCGTGAAGGCCGGGAACTGGGCAAGCGCGGCGTTGCGCATATGCTTGAGCTTGATGTTGTAATAATGCGTCATGCCATCGAAGCCGGTGACCTCGTAGCCGTCCTGCAGCAGCCGGCGCGCGAGATGGAAGCCGATGAAACCGGCCGTTCCGGTGATGAAATACCGCATGCTCATGCCCTGCTGTTGGTTATGCCTTGCTCTTCTTGCCGACCGCGAAGTAGCTGAAGCCGTGCCTGGTGACTTCGGCGATCGGATAGATGTTGCGCAGATCGACCAGCACCGGCGTCTTGACCAGGGTCTTCAGCCGCTTGAAGTCGAGCGCGCGGAATTCCTCCCATTCGGTGACCAGCACCAGCGCATCGGCGCCCTCGGCGATCTCATAGGGATCCTTGCCGTAGACGACCGGTCCGAGCAGCTCCTTCGCCGCATCCATCCCCTCGGGATCATAGACGTGGACCGTGGCACCACCGTCGAGCAGCGCCTGGATGATGGTGATCGAGGGCGCGTCGCGCATGTCGTCGGTGTTCGGCTTGAAGGTCAGGCCGAGGATGGCGATCTTCTTGCCGCGCACATTGCCGTCGCAGGCGGCGACCACCTTGCGGCCCATGGCGCGTTTGCGGTTGTCGTTGATGGCGACGGTGGTCTCGATCAGCCGCATCGGGCTGTCATGATCCTGCGCGGTCTTGACCAGCGCCAGCGTGTCCTTGGGGAAGCACGAGCCGCCATAGCCGGGGCCGGCATGCAGGAACTTGTCGCCAATGCGCTTGTCCATGCCGATGCCCTTGGCGACCTTCTGCACGTCGGCGCCGATCTGCTCGCAGAGATCGGCGATCTCGTTGATGAAGGTGATCTTCATGGCGAGAAACGCGTTGGCCGCGTACTTGATCAGCTCGGAGGTGCGGCGTTCGCAGAAATAGAGCGGGGCTTCGTTGAGGTAGAGCGGGCGGTAGACTTCGCGCATGACCTCGATGGCGCGCGGCTCCTCGGTGCCGAGCACGATGCGGTCGGGGCGCTTGAAGTCGGTGATGGCGGCACCTTCGCGCAGGAATTCCGGGTTCGACACGACCTCGATGTCCTTGTCGGGGAACTCTTCGCGGAAGATGCGCTCAAGCTCGTCGCCGGTGCCGACGGGAACCGTCGACTTGGTCACGACGACGGTGAAGCCTTCGACGGACGCGGCAATTTCACGCGCGGCGGCATAGACGTAACTGAGGTCCGCATGGCCGTCGCCACGACGCGAGGGCGTGCCGACCGCGATGAAGACGACGTCGGCGGAGGCTACTGGTGCGGCGAGATCCTTGGAGAAATCCAGGCGCCCGGCGGCTCGATTTTGCGCGATGATCGTGTCGAGGCCGGGTTCGAAGATCGGTACTTGGCCAGCTTCGAGCGCATCGATCTTGGCCGCCGACTTGTCGACACAGGTGATATGATGGCCGAAATCCGCCAGGCAGGCTCCCGAGACGAGGCCGACATAGCCCGAGCCGATCATCACAATACGCATGAAAGTTCTTCCTCAAACGCCGATCACAGCCCTGCCTGATGGCAAGGCCATGATGGTGTTACAGAGGTAATTTTATAAGTTCAAGACAACCAAGAGGTCAGTTGCGGCCGAACTCATCGACGATACGGATGATGTCGTCTTCGCCGAGATAGGAGCCGGTCTGGACTTCGATCAGCTCAAGCAGGATCTTGCCCGGATTGGCCAAGCGATGGACTTCGCCAAGGGGTATGTAGACCGATTCGTTTTCGCGCAGCATCTGCAGGTTCTCGCCGATCGTCACTTCCGCCGTGCCCTTGACGACGATCCAGTGCTCGGAGCGGTGGTGGTGCTTCTGCAGCGACAGCTTCTTGCCCGGGGTGACGAAGATGCGCTTCACCTGGAAGCGGTCGCCGTTGAAGATCGATGTGTAGCCGCCCCAGGGACGGTAGGAGGTCGGGTGCGTCTCGGTGAGCTTTGATGTCGCCGGCTTGGAGGCCAGCATCTTGACGATGGCGCCGACGTCCTGGCTGTCCTTGAGGTGGCCGACATAGACAGCATCTTCGCTGGCGATGACGGCGACATCGTCCATGCCGTTGACCGCGAGATGCACGCCATGGGTCATGACCAGCGAGTTGCGGGTGTTGACGACAGTGGTGTTTTCGGCGGCGACATTGCCCTTTTCGTCAGGATTGCCGCTCTTCCAGATCGCATCCCAGCTGCCGAGATCCGACCATTGGAAGGGAGAGGGAACGACGGCTGCGTTCTTGGTCTTTTCCATGACTGCGTAGTCGATGGAGATATCGGGGCTTTCGGCAAAGGCCGCCTTGTCGAGGCGGATAAAGTCGAGATCCTTGACGCCCTTGATGGCAGCTTCGCTGGCGGCTCTGAGGACTGCTGGGGCGAAAGCCGTCATCTCGTTCAGAAGTGTGGAAACGGGGAACATGAACATGCCGGAGTTCCAGTAGAAGCCGCCCGATGCAAGCATCTCCTCGGCTTTTTCAATCGGCGGCTTCTCGATGAAGCGCTTGACGGAAAGCGCCCCGCTTGGCAGCGCTTCGCCGCCTTCGATATAGCCATAGCCGGTTGCCGGTCCCGTCGGCTTGATGCCGAAGGTGACGAGCTTGCCTGCGGATGCGGCGGCGATCGCTGCGCGCACCGCGTCGAAATAGACCTGGTCGGCGTCGATCTCGTGGTCGGAGGCCAGCACATGCATGATCGCGCTTTCGCCGAAGCGGTCGCGCACGAGCGCGCCGGCTGCGGCAACGGCAGCGCCCGTGTTGCGGGCCATCGGCTCCAGAAGGATGCTCGACAGCGAGATATCGAGTTCACGAGCCTGTTCGGCGATGAGGAAGCGGAACTCCTCGTTGGTGATGACGATCGCTGGCTCATAGAGCGTCTTATCGGAAACGCGCAGCAATGTTTCCTGAAAAAGGGTGGTATCGCCGATGAAGCGGATGAACTGCTTGGGGGCCGTGGCGCGCGACAGCGGCCACAGGCGGGTGCCCTTGCCGCCTGCCATGATTACTGGAACGATCTTCTGCGTCATCTGGATGTGTCCTCGAATGGTCTTTAATCGCTGATCAGTTTGTGGTTGCCCAAATGCGGATGCGCTTGAGGCCGGCTGCAAGAAGGTTGGCGGCCGCGCTCTCCGTCTCCGCTTCCACGTAGCAGCGCATTTCCGGCGCATTGCCCGATGGGCGGAAATGGATGATGCGCTTGTCGGCAAGCGTCACGCGCAGGCCGTCGATGTCGCTGATGCTGTCGACTTGGCCGATCGGCTGCAGGAAGTCGGAGAGATTGGCCGGGCTCGCGCGCAGATGGGCCATCAGCTTGGCGCTGGTCTCGACCGGGAAGTTCTCAAGCCGGTCGGCGGCGGCGAAGGGGAGCGCGTAGCCGGATGCGACGACCGACAGGGGGCGCTTGTTTGCCGCGGCCTGTGCCAGCGTCGCCAGCACCGGCAGGAAGCAATCGCGGGTCGGCAAGGCCAGCAGCGTGGTGCCATCGAGCTCGAAATCGCTTGCCACCAGCGTGCCGCCATTGGCCTCGAAGCCGACGACGCCGGTCTTGCCGGATGCCAGCGCCTCCTGCATGCCTGAGATCACGAACGGCGATCCGACGCGGGTGCGGATGACGTTGAACGATCCCGATGCTTCGATGCCGGAGTTGGAGGTCACCGGTGTCACCACGGCGTCCGCGCCAAGGAAGTTGGCGGCGATCAGGCCAAGCAGGTCGCCGCGCAGCGGGGTGCCGGTCTCATCGGTGACCAACGGCCGGTCGCCATCGCCATCGGCAGACACGATGGCGTCGAGGCCGTGGTCGCGTGCCGCCTGCTTCAGCAGTGCAACGGTCTCTTCCGAGACGGCTTCGGTGTCGACGGGAATGAAGTGTTCGGAGCGCGCGAAAGCCGTGACTTGAGCGCCGAAGTGCTCGAGCAGGTTGACCATGAGATCGCGCGCGACGGTGCTGTGCTGGTAGACGCCGACTTTCAGGCCAGCAAGTGCATTGGCGGGCAGCAGGCTGGCGTTGCGCTTCGTGAACAGGTCGAGGCATGCGCTCGACCGATCCTCGGCCTGCCGGTCATCCAGCGGCCAATCGAAGCCGGTGCGGTCGAGATCGGTTGCCGCTGCCGTGATCGCGGCTTCATCGGCCTTGTCGATCTCGCCATCCGGCCGATAGAACTTGATACCATTGCGATCGGCGGGGATGTGCGAGCCGGTGATCATCAGCGAGGCGGCGCCGAGATGCAGGCCGTAGAGAGCCAGCGCTGGCGTCGGGACCGTGCCGCAGTCGATCATCGCAAAGCCGAGTTTGCCGAGCGCCTTGATGCAGTCGGCTGATATCTCAGGGCTGGAATCACGAAAGTCGCGGCCGACGAGGATCGGGTCTCCGGCCTTCGCCCGCCCGCTTTCAAGCAGATAGCGGCCAAAGGCCGTCGCATAGAGCGCCGAAGCCCGGCCTTTCAGATCCTCGGAAAGGCCGCGAAGCCCGCTTGTCCCAAATTTCATTCTGAATAAGCCCTCGGCAACGCTTGAAATCGTCCACGCTTTGAAAGCAGATTACGCAAAGTTCGTAAACTTTGATGGCCGGCGACCGGTAAAATGTCCGCCAAATCCCTTTTCGACGCAAGTTAGTCGCTCGCTTTTGGCGAGCCGGTGGAGGCAATTGCATGAATGAACAGACCATCGCACTCGAAGACAGCTGGAAGAGCGCCTTGTCCACCGAGTTCGAGCAGCCCTACATGCAAAGGCTGAGAAGCTTCCTTATCGAGCGAAAGCAGATGGGGAAACGGATTTTTCCTAAGGGATCGGAATATTTCAGGGCTTTGGACCTGACGCCGCTTAAAGATGTGAAGGTCGTGATCCTCGGACAGGACCCCTATCACGGCGCGGGTCAGGCGCATGGCCTGTGTTTCAGCGTACAGCCGGGCATTAGAATTCCGCCGTCGCTGGTCAATATCTACAAGGAGTTGCAGGCCGATCTCGGTATTATGCCGGCGCGTCACGGCTTTCTCGAACATTGGGCGCGGCAGGGCGTTCTGCTTTTGAACAGCGTGCTGACGGTCGAGGAGGCGCAGGCGGCGTCGCACCAGGGCAAAGGGTGGGAGACCTTTACCGATGCCGTTATCCGCAAGGTCAACGATGAATGCGATGCCGTGGTCTTCATCTTGTGGGGCGCCTATGCGCAGCGCAAGGCGGCGTTCGTCGATACATCCAGGCATCTCGTTCTCAAATCGCCGCATCCATCGCCGCTTTCGGCGCATAACGGCTTTTTCGGCTGCCATCACTTCTCCAAGGCGAACGCCTTTCTCGAGGAGCGTGGCCGTTCGCCGATCGATTGGCAACTTCCCGAGAATCCTGCCGATGAATAGCTTGTGATGAACGACATGTGTTCGTCGTTCACTAAAAGTAGACAATGCGTTCCGGTGAGTGGGACTATTCCAACGCGCTGATAAAGATCATCTATGACCCATCAAACAGCCCGCCAGGCGGGCCAGAAAGGGGTCTCAAATGCTCGACCAGATCAAGGGTCTTCACCACGTTACGTCGATGGCTGCGAACGCCCAGACGAACAATCAGTTCTTCACTCACGCGCTCGGTCTGCGCCGCGTCAAGAAGACCGTCAACTTCGACGCTCCTGACGTCTACCACCTCTATTATGGCGACGAGAACGGCGCGCCGGGCACGATCATGACCTACTTCCCGTTCCCGAAGATGGCGCAGGGCCGTCCCGGCACCGGCGAAGTCGGAACGACGGTCTATTCCATTCCCGAGGGTTCGATCGGCTTCTGGAGCGATCGTCTCGCCAAACTGAATGTGACCGGTCTGAAGACCGAAGAGACATTCGGCGAGAAGCGGCTGAACTTTGCCGGTCCCGATGGCGACGGCTTCGCGCTTGTCGAGGTCAAGGACGACAACCGTCTGCCCTGGACGCATGGCGGTGTTGATCAGGATCATGCGATCCGCGGTTTCCACTCGGTCGCCATGCGGCTGCGCGATGACGGCGCGACATCGGAACTCTTGAAGTTCATGGGCTATCAGGTCCAGGACGAGCGCGACGGCGTCAAGCGCCTGACCATCCCAGGCGGCAACGGCGCGCATCTGATCGATCTTGAGACGATGCCGAACATCTCGCGGGCGCTTCCGGGTGCAGGCTCGGTGCATCACGTCGCTTTCGCCGTCGAAAACCGTGCAAAGCAGCTGGAGGTCCGAAAGGCCCTGATGGACACCGGATACCAGGTGACGCCGGTTATCGACCGCGATTACTTCTGGGCGATCTATTTCCGCACGCCAGGCGGTGTGCTGTTTGAAATCGCCACCAACGAACCGGGCTTCGACCGGGACGAGGATACGGCGCATCTCGGCGAAGCGCTGAAGCTGCCGACGCAGCACGAGCATCTGCGCTCGCTGCTCGAACAGCACCTCGAACCGCTGGAAGCATAAGCTAGGGATATCGATATGACCGATCATGGATATGTGCACCGGCTGCAGGCCGGTGCCGCGGGCAAGCCTATTCTTTTCACCCTGCATGGGACGGGCGGAGACGAGAACCAGTTCTTCGACTTCGCGCGGCAGCTTCTGCCCGAGGCAACCATTGTCTCGCCGCGTGGGGATGTGTCGGAATACGGCGCCGCGCGCTTCTTCAAGCGCACCGGCGAGGGCGTTTACGACATGGCCGATCTGGCGCGGGCGACCGACAAGATGGCGGGTTACGTCAGCGAGCTCGCAAGGGAGCACCAGGCTTCGGCGATCCTCGGACTGGGCTTTTCGAATGGCGCCAATATTCTCGCCAACGTGCTGATCGAGAGGGGGCTTTTCGATGCGTCGGCGCTGATGCACCCGCTCATTCCCTTCCAGCCGAAGGCCAACGCAGGTCTGGCGGGTCGCAAGGTGCTGATCACCGCCGGCGAACGCGATCCGATCAGCCCCGTGCCGGTCACGAAGGCTTTGGCTGATTACTACGAACGCCAGAATGCTGATGTGACGACTGTATGGCATCCGGGCGGGCACGAGATCCGGCCGAACGAAGTCGATGCGATCAAGGCATTCTTCGAGCCGTACAGATAAGACACATCATCGGGCAGGCCTTTCGGGGCCTGCCCGATGGCTTCCGGCGGTTACCACTTTGATCTAGGGTCATGTCTTCAATCTTCTGTGGTAATTTTTCATCATAAATACTGGAGCGGGTATAGGGTTTCATTTTCCGAGGATATCATTCGTATGAGCGATATTGCCGACCTCAGGATGATCTTGGGCCTTCTCCGTCGCCAGATATGGGTGGTCTTGGCCACTGCGGCAGCCATTCTCTCGCTCACTGCTATCGTCTTGATCTTGTTGACGCCGCGATATACGGCGCAGGCGCTTGTCGTGGTCGATACCAGCGCCAAGAACCTGCTGGCGCCGGATAGCGCGGTCATTGCCAGTGCTTCCGATAACGCGCGGGTGGAGGGTGAGGTGCGGATCGCGCAGTCCGATGCGGTGCTCCTCGACGTCGTGCGCGAGGGCAAGCTCGTTGATGACCCGGAGTTTAGACCTCGATCGGGCTATCTCGGCTTTGTCGGCACCTTGGCTCGCTTCGGCGGCGCATCCTCTCACACCACCGATGACGCCGAGCGCGAGACGCTGGCCTCGTTCAAGGAGGCGGTCCGCGTTCGTCGCGAGGGGCTGACCTATCTCATCACCATTGGCGTCACATCGCAGGATGCCGGGAAGGCCGCGCTTCTCGCCAATCGGGTGGCGTCGGTTTACATCAGGCATCAGATCGCCGCCAAGGTGGCGAGCACGATCGCGGCACGCAACAGCCTGCAGGCACGGGTGAGTGCCGCCAAGGACAGTCTTGCAAGCCACGAAGGGCGGCTGGATGGCTTCCTTGCCGCCAATGCCGGGATGCGCGATGCCTTCACGAACGCCAACATGGCCCTACGCGTCGCCGATGCGCAACTCAATAAGCCAGCCACGCTGCCCACAAGCACGCCGCAGCTGTCCACACCCTCCGAGACGTTGACGCAATTCTACAGCCTGCAGCAATCGGCTGAGATCGCGCGGGCGCAATATCAAAACCTGCTCACCCGACTGCAGGATTTCGAGGCGCAGGCCAGCCTGCAACTGGCCGACAGCCGGGTGATTTCGGAGGCATTGCCACCGATCGAGCCGTCCTATCCGAGGGTTGCTGCGATCCTTGCCGTCATGAGCCTTGTCGCGCTTGGGCTCGGTATCGGGGCGGGTTTCCTGCGGGAGTTCTTCGTTGGCGGATTTACCGGGGAGGATCAGGTCGAGGCGGTGCTGAACATCCAGCTGGCCTCGGTGGTGCCGCATGAGGAGGGCGGCGAGCTGGAGCGGCCGCATGGGCGCGGGCTCTCCGACCGGATCATGACGGCGCCGCTCTCGGTCTTTTCGGAATCTATCCGGCGCATCCGGGTATCGGTCGAGCAGGCGCTTCTCAGCCGGCATGCTGTGACGGAGGATGCCCGCGAGGAGGGCATCGTCATCATGGTGTCCTCCAGTCTTCCGGGGGAGGGGAAATCGACGCTCGCCACAGCGCTGGCGCGGACCTATGCGCTTGCGGGCAAGCGCACGTTGCTCATCGACTGCGATCTCCGGAAGCCCAGCATTCACCGTCATGTCGATCGCGAGCCGACACCGGCCTTCGTCAATCTGCTGCGCGGCGAGGCCGATCCGGGGCTCGCCAGCATGGTGGCCGTCGACCACGCCACGAACCTCTCCGTCATACTGGGCGCTCGGCCGGCGGAGTTTGCCACCGACGAGCTGCTGATGAGTGCGCGGGTGCGAGCGCTTCTCGCTCGGGCGCGGCTGCATTTCGACTACGTCGTCATCGACACGCCGCCGGTCGAGGCGGCGGTGGATGCGCTCTATCTGGCGAGGCTCTGCGACGTCGCGCTCTTTGTGGTGCGCTGGGCGCGGACGCCGCAGAACGTCGCTCGCAAGGCGGTGGCGGCGCTGAAGGGGAATGTCGGCGGCGGTACGCCTGTGATCGCGGTGCTGAACGGGCAGGACCAGCGCCATTGGTTCAGCTTCAAGGCCAAGCCGCTTTGGCGCACGGCCTATGCTGGGTAGGGGGGTGGAGCCACCGCTCCCGCCGTGGCCTACCTCTTTAGGTGCAATCCAGGCGTTTATCGGCGGCATGCGCTTGACACGATAGTTGCGTTACTAAAGGTTTAACTCATTCATAAATGCAACCTTATTCGCGTCATGGCTGCGCCCCGGCTTTTCTCGGTGGCGCTCGACTGCAGGCATTTGAAATAGCGATTTCACTCATTCGTTGAAGAGCGACGCATGGTCCGTGCAAGGCGCATTCTCGTCCATGATTACTCCGGTCATCCGTTTCAGGTGCAGCTCGCCCGTTCGCTAGCGCGGCGTGGGAGCGAGGTTTTGCACGTCTATTCCGAAAGCTTCCAGACGCCGAAGGGAGACCTCGGTGCGCGGCCGGATGATCCGCCCATGTTTCGTATCGCCGGCCTTTCACTGTCCGAGCCATTCCAGAAATCGAGCTTCCTGAAGCGGCGGGCGCAGGAGATCGAGTTCGGACGACTGGTGGCCGGTGAGATCAGGCGGTTCCGGCCAGACATCGTGCTTTCCGCCAATGCGCCGCTCGATACGCAGGCCGTCATTCACAAGGCTGCGCGCGCCGGCGGAGCACGGTTCGTGTTCTGGCTGCAGGATATCTACAGCGAGGCCATCGGCCGCTTTCTGCCCGCAGCGTTTCCGCTGATCGGAAACGCGGTCGCGCGCCGATATCAGCGGCTCGAATTCGGTCTGCTGAGAGAAAGCGATCATGTCGTCGCGATCACCGGCGACTTCGTTCCGCATCTCCTGATGAACGGCATCACGCCCGGTCGGATCTCCGTCATTGAGAACTGGGCGCCGCTGGAGGAGATGCGATCAATCGGACCGGTTGTATCCGAGAGCGAAAGAGGCGATGGCCCGATCCGGGCGGTCTATGCCGGCACGCTTGGCTACAAGCACAATCCCGATCTGCTGCTGCAGGCGGCGAAAGCGCTGCCTGTTGCGATCGACGTCCATTCCGAGGGCGCGATTGCCGAAAGCCTGACGCGCAAGGCAGCCGCGGAAGGTGTCACCAATCTGCGCGTAAGGCCGTGGGTGCCGTTTGCCGATCTGTCCGATCTGCTCGGGTCAGCCGATATTCTGATCGCGATGATCGAAGAGGGAGCCGGGGCTTTCTGCGTGCCATCCAAGGTGCTGACCTATTTCGGCTGCGGCCGGCCGGTGCTGGCCTCTGTTCCAAGGAACAACCTGGCGCGGCGTCTCATCGAGCGCGCCGATGCTGGCCTTGCGTCGGATCCTGATGATGCGGCGGCGTTCATCGACAATCTGCGTGGGCTTGCCGGCGATGCCGGGCTGCGTCGCAGGCTCGGCGCGAATGGTCGCTCTTATGCCGAGGCGCATTTCGCGATCGAGCCGATCACCGACCGTTTCGAGGCGATTTTCGCCGGTCTCTATCAGATGGAGAAACAGGCAATCTAGCGCTGGGGGGCGTTGCATGCTGGAGAAGACTGCACTTGTCTGCGGCGCCGGAGGGTTTATCGGCAGCCACCTCGTCCGTCGACTGAAACGCGACGGCTTTTGGGTTCGCGGCGTCGATTTGAAGCTGCCGGACTACGAGGAAAGCGTGGCCGACGAATTTATCGTCGGAGATCTCCGGCTGATCGACGTCTGCGAACGGGTGATCGATCGCGATTTTGACGAGGTCTACCAACTGGCGGCCGATATGGGCGGTGCCGGTTACATTTTCACCGGCCAGCACGATGCCGATATCATCCACAATTCGGCGACGATCAATCTCAATGTCGCCGATCTGTGCCGCCGGCGTGGGGTTGGGCGCGTGTTTTTCTCCTCGTCTGCCTGCGTCTATCCCGCCGTCAACCAAGTCGATCCCGACAACCCGAACTGCGTGGAATCCTCCGCCTATCCCGCGGCACCGGACAGCGAATATGGCTGGGAGAAGCTGATCTCGGAACGGCTCTATCAGTCCTATGCCCGCAACTACGGCATGACCTGCCGCATCGCTCGCTACCACAACATCTTCGGCCCATCGGGAACCTGGGATGGCGGCAAGGAAAAGGCGCCGGCGGCCATCTGCCGGAAGGTTGCGCAGGCGGATCATGGCGGCGAGATCGATATCTGGGGCGATGGCCTGCAGACGCGCTCCTTCCTCTACATCGACGAATGCATCGAGGGCACGATCCGGCTGATGCGCTCGGATTTTGCCGGGCCGGTCAACATTGGCTCCGAGGAGATGGTCAGCATTAACCGCCTGGTTGACATGGTGTGCGAGATCGCCGGCAAGCGGTTGCACAAGCGTCATGTTGCCGGTCCGATGGGCGTTCGCGGACGCAGATCGGATAATCGGTTGATTGCCGAGACACTGTACTGGCGGCCGACCCAGCGCCTGATGGATGGTCTGGAAAAGACCTATGCGTGGATCGAAAGCCAGCTGCTGCGGAGTGCTGCGTGAGACGCGCCTTTCCTCGGTGGAGCAAGTTCTCCGACATGGGCGGTAGGCCACGCGGCTCGGTCAACGCGGCGTTGTTGATCCTGAGCTTCGCGGTCGGGCAGGGATCGATCTTCCTGGCGCAGACATGGCTGATCCATCGCGGTGTGCTTGATCTCCTGGCTGCGTTCGCGACGCACTTCTCCTTTGCGATCCTGGCATTGATGACCGTCGACTTCGGCTCGCCTGTCGTCGTCGCAAGGCGGATTTCGCTGGCGGGGGACAGCGAGATGCGGGACGTGCCGCGGCGCTGCTATTGGCAGGCATCGGTTGTTCGGCTTGGCGTTGCACTCGTGCTGTCGGTGGCGGCGCTTGTCTATGCATGGCTTGGCGGAGGCGGGTTTTCGCGGGCCTATATTCCCGCCGCCATCCCGGCACTGTTGATCTCGGCGTTCAACGCGGCGGGCGTCTTCGATGGGCTGGGGCTCAGCGGCATCAGCGGGTTGACCGGGATGCTTGCCTATATCGCGTCCGCCATCGCGCTGGTCGCGGCCGGCGCTCAATTGGCCGATGCGGGCGTGATCCTCGGGGTGGCGCTGTCGCTTGGCTACGCCTTCGCGGTCGTCGCGCAACTGGTCGTGCTTTGGTGGCTGGGCTGCTCGATGCGTGTGGTGCCGGTCAGCGTCGCTGATTGCGGCCTCTTTGCCCGTGAGGGCTTAAGCGTGCTCCTTGCGATCCTGCCCGGGCAGCTGTCGTTCCGCTTTCAGATCGTGGTCTGCGCGGCGGTTCTGGGGCAGGCGGGTGTGGGACTTTTCGTCTATGGCAGGCAGATCGCCGCCGCCGCCTCGCAGGTCCTTGAGTTCGTGCGGCGCGCGCACTTTCCCGATATGGTCCGTGCTCTTCGGCTGGGTGATGCCACGGTTAGGGCGGGCTTTGAGGCGCAGCGGTTGGCGACGCTGCTTGCGATCGCGCTGACGCTTGGATTGATGCTGGCGGGCGGCGCCTGCTTCTTGCTCATGACCGGCGCCTTCGCGCAATCGGGTCTGGTGGTGGCGCTCTTTTCCGCCGGGGTGATGACCGGCGCGCTGTCGCAGACGCTGGGGCAGGCGGCGCAGGGGCTTGGCCGCTTTCGGGTCGTGGCCGTCGCCGCCGTGCTTGCGATGCTGGTCGGTTTTGCGGCGAGTGCTGGTCTCGGGGCGTTGCTCGGGCTTGCCGGGCTGGCGGTGGCGGAGGTGGTAACGCATGTGGTTGGGGCGCTGGTCATCTGGGCTTCGGTGTTCCGGCGAGCGGACGGGCTGAAGACACTGCGGGTCAGCGCATGATCAGGCTCTGGACCGTCGCGGCGCTCTATCTGGCTAATCTGCCTTTCGCCGACAGCCTCTTCGTCGTTCTGCTGACGCTACCGATGTTTCTGATCGTGCTGGTCGGGCTGTATCGCATTCGGTCGCGCCAGTTCGAGGTCGGCGATGTCTTCTGGTTCTGCCTTTTTGTCTACTTCGTGATCTCGCCTCTGCAGCGCATGAATGGGGACCGGATCGGCGGCGCGACCGCGATCACGGCCTATGCCTACGAGCCGCACGAGTTCATTGCCGCGATGCTGATCGTCGTCCTGTTCTGCCTGCCGTTTTTGTTTGTCCCGATGGAGCGAGACGCGCCGGCCGCCGAGGCGGGTGGTTCAATATTGCCGATGCCGGTTCTGCTGGCCTTGAACGGGTTTGCTTTTGCATCCTTCGTCGCATCCGAAGGCGGAATGGAGCGGTTGTTGTCGTCGCGGCTGGAGCAGGACCCGGCGCAAGCTTTCATCGGCGGCCTGTTCTTTCTCGGACTGCAATCGGTGACCGCTTGCCTTGTCGCGGTGCGGTTTCATGTGTGCCGATCGCGACTGATTTCTCTCGTGCCGCTGCTTCTCGTTATCGCCTTGCTGGCGGTTGCGCGAAATCCGTTCAATGCGCCGCGCTTCATGCTGCTGGCGGTCTGGGGGCCGGTCATGCTGGCGCTTTGCGGCGGCAGGGTTGCGGCTGCGTGGTTTTATGCCGTCGGGCTGTTGGCGCTGACGGTCCTGTTTCCCGTGCTGAATATCACCACGCGGCTTGGATTGGAGGGCGTGGGTGGTCTCTCCGAAATATCCGTCTTCGGCAACTTTTTCGACATTCCCTCGGTCGATGTCTTCGACATGGCGGTTCATGCCGTGCGCTTCATGTCGGCGCATGATCAGATGTGGGGCGAAAAGCTCGTCGCCATCCTGTTGTTCTTCGTGCCGCGCGTGGTCTGGCCCGGAAAGCCTCTCGTGGGCGGGCTAGATGTCGGCAACGAGCTGTTTGCGGCAGGCATGTACGGGACGCCGAACCTGTCCTTCTTCGTCGGCTGCGATCTCTACATGGATTTCGGCTTTGCCGGCGTCGCGTTGGGCGGGGTCGTTGCGGCCATGCTGCTGCGGTCGGTGTTGACGGCGGAGTGGGGCGCGTTCGGCGGCGTCAGCGTGTTGCGTATTCTCATCGCCTCGTCTTTGCCGATCCTTCTGCGTGGTCCTGTCGGCGCCGTGCTGCCGTTGTTCGTCTGCCAGATCGCCGTCGTGCTGGCTCTGTCCCGGCCGGTCCGGGACCAAGTCTATCCGGCGCTGCTCTATCAAGAGCGGTTGAGACGATGAGCGGTAACGCGCAGGAGAATTTCGGCATACTCGGCGCCTCGAAGTCCGGCTCGCGTGAGGGCGGGCCGAGTTTTGGTGCCAGGCATCGCGCATTGCGGCTGGCTTGGGGGATCACCTGGGAACTGCTCGCGGCCTGGACGCCGGCGCCATTGCATTGGTGGCGGGCGTGTCTGTTGCGGCTGTTTGGGGCGCGGCTGGCGCGCAATGCGCGGGTGCATGGATCGGCGCGGATCTGGTACCCGCCGCATCTGATTATGGAGGAGAACACGCTGATCGGTCGCGGGGCGATCATTTACTGCATCGCGCCTGTTCGTATCGGACGCGGCGCGGTGATCTCACAGGGCGCGCATCTGTGCACCGGGTCGCATGATATCGACGATGCGTCGTTTCAGCTTACGGCTCGGCCGATCAGCATTGGTGCGAACGCCTGGGTCGCGGCCGAGGCCTTTGTCGGCCCCGGCGTTTCGATCGGGGAGGGGGCGGTTTTGGGCGCGCGGGGCGTTGCCTTCAGCGATCTTGCCGCACGGACTGTTTATGCGGGTAATCCGGCGCGGCCGATCCGCGGCCGGGTTGCCAGCTCATAGCTGCGCGCGCGTCACCAGCCCATAGCCGTGGTCGCCGACACCCAGGCTGCGGCGGCGATTGCATAGCCCTGGTCGTTCAGATGCAGCGCATCGGAGCGTAGCGACCTCGGTACGAGGCCGGCGGCGATGTCCTGTTGGTCCTCGGTCGTTTGGTTGGCTGCGGCTGCGAGTGCGCCGTGGAGATTGACGAAGCGTGTCGTGTAGAGGGCGGCCAGATTGGCGTTCAGGGCGGCGATGGTCTGGCGGGTTTCGGGGGTATCAGACGCTGAAGGCAAGATCGAGCCGATCAGGTAGCGGCCGCCGGGCACATGGGCCGTCATGGCCTCGATGTCGGAGAGAACAGTCTCGGGTGTGACCGCACTGTTGCGGCCGGCCCACAGCCATTGGATCTGGCCGGTGGTCAAATCGCTGGGGTGGAAGGGCGTGGCGTATGCGACGGCCACGGCATCGCCCGCATGGCTACGCGTGAACAGGTGGCACGTGCCGCGATCGCTCGTCAGCGTGCCCTCCACGCCGGCCAGTGTGCCGCGCAGGCCGATGGCGCCATTGGTGCCGTGCAGCGCCTCGACCGATCGATAGAGGGCCTCCACTTGCGGGGTCTCGTCGCCCCATTCGATGACGATGTTGTCGAGCGACCAGCGGAGAAGGCTTCCGCTGCTGAGGAAGGCGATTGCCCCGCAGGATGGGTTTGCGCTGGCGAGATTGCCGGCGGTGAAGACCAGTTCATAGTGGCCGCTTGCCAGGATCGGCCATGTCGGATCGCCGCCTGATGTCGTCGTCGCCCAACTGCCGCCCGGTGCGCCGAGGCCGCCGACATGGACCTGGCCGCTGCCGTCTATGATCTCAATGTCGAAAGCGAGGTGGATGGTTTTGCCGCCCGGGATGATCTGGCCGCCGGGGATTTCGGCGATGGCGAGTTCGCATCCGCGCAGCACGCCGGCGTCGTCGTTTTCGACGAGCAGCCTGCCGTCGAGCGTCGAGACCGGTGCCGCGTGGCCGTCCTGGAGGCGCGGCAGCCAGCCGTCGCTATCCTGATCGAAGCGATAGAGCCGCGAGAACTCCGGGTGATAGGCGGGGATTTCGCCATCGCCTGGTGTCAGCTGCAGCGTTGTCTCGGCCGCGCCCTTTTCGAACTGGCCGGGGAAGATGCGTAGGGTGACGTCGATCGTGCTTCCAGGGATGATGTCGAGCAGATGCGTGGAGCGGATGAAGCCGTATGTGTTCGTCGCCGTCGCCGTGACGTGGCTCCGCGTGCCATCAAGGGCGAAAGCGGGCGCGGCGATTTCGGCGAGGTAGCCGCCGAGTTCGTCGGCCTCGATCAGCAGCAGGCGCATGCCCGCTACGCCTGAGGTGGAGCCGGCGATCATCTGGATCGCGCTTGAGATCGTCCAGGGGTTGCCGGGTTGCGCCGCGTGGTTGGCGGCGATGGCGCCGTAGATCTGCCGGCCGATGTCGGTGAAGCCGGCGGTTGCCGTCCCGTGGATCTTGACGTCGCCATAGGGCAGGCCGTTTTCGTCGGTGCCCTTGTTGATGCATTCATGGGTGAGGCCGTTGACGATGCCGGTCTCGAACCTCTCCATCCAATCGCGGGTATGTGGATAGAGGTTTCTGATATCGCCGCCGGCCAAGGCAAGCTTGAGCGGCACGCCGCCTTGTCTGGCCGCGATTTCGGTCGAGGTCTGGCCGCCGATGCCGCGATTGATGATCATCCTCGGCGGATCGAAGAGGCCGGCGGCGATGGCTGGGAAGGTGGTGTCGCGGGATGATGCGCCGGCACCCTCGGTGAGGCTGTCGCCGAATGCGATGATTGTGCGAGGGCCGGGGCGTTGCCGGGCGGGGGATTGAGTAGTCGAAAGGGCGATACCGAGAAGCATTGCGGGTCTCCTGTAAGAATTGGGAAAAACATCCTAGTTCAGTGTCGGGAGACGGGGACGAGCTGTCGGCGCAAGTTCTTTTGCGGTCGAGCCGCGCAAAGCGTGGCTACCTTCATGTTGTCTTAAGTAATTATCTTGAGATTACAGTTTCCTTGTTCCATGATGATTCCGGCCGGAAGGTTTTCTGTGTCCGACGTCATGTCGATCGATGCAGATCGCTTCCGTAGAGAACATGTTTCCTGGTCATCGATCGCGTTTTGCGGCCGCTAGACTTGATTTCACAATAGTACGCCGCCTGTGTGCGCTCGCCGTGGGCCTGATTGGGAAGATTGCATGAATTCGGAGTTTGCCGTTCGCCCCATGCGGCCCGGTGAGTTGGAGCTAGTGCTCGAATGGGCGCGCCAGGAGGGGTGGAATCCAGGTCTCGACGATTCGCTTCCGTTTCATGACGCGGATCCATCGGGGTTTTTCGTCGGCGCGGTTGGCGAAGTGCCCGTCGGCTCGATCTCGGTCGTCAAGTATGGCGACGACCTGGCCTTTCTCGGGCTCTACATGGTTCACCCGGAATTTCGCGGCAAGGGTTACGGCAGGGCGATCTGGGATGCCGGCATCGCATCGGCGAATGGCCGCAGCATCGGGCTCGATGGCGTCGTCGCCCAGCAGGAGAATTACCGCAAGGCCGGCTTCGAGGAAGCCTACAAGACGGTTCGTTATGGCGGCGTGATCGGCGCGTTGCCATCGTCGTCTCTGACCGCCACGCCCGTGACCGACAAGCTGGATGGGCTGGTGCGTTATGACGCCAGCGTGTTTTCGGCGCAGCGCCCGGCTTTCGTGACCTCGTGGTGCACCAACCGCAAGCATCGGCGCACGGCCGTCGTGCGCAAGAGCGGCAAGATCCGTGGCTATGGCACGATCCGCCGCTGTTATGACGGATACAAGATCGGGCCGCTGTTTGCCGCCGATGCGGATAGCGCCGCGGCGCTGCTTTCCACGCTCGGGCAGGAGGCGAAGGGCGCGCGGGTGTTCATCGATATCCCGTCCGACAATCGCGACGCCGTGGCGCTTGCCGTCGGCATGGGGCTGGAGCCTGTGTTCGAGACGGCGCGTATGTATCGCGGCGCCGTTCCCACCGTTCCGCTGAAGAATGTCTTTGGCGTCACCACGCTGGAATTGGGCTAACTAGCTCGCGTCCGACGTCGCTGGGGCCACGCGATTGGGGCGGCCCTTTTCGGCGATGGCGATGCCGCCGAGCGTCAGCACCAGTGCCACGATGTGGAACGTCTGCAGTGTTTCGCCGAGCAGGGCGACTGAGAACAGCGTGCCGAAGACGGGCACGAGATTGATGAAGAGTGCCGCGCGGTTGGCGCCGATCCACTCGACGCCCTTGATATAAAAGACCTGTGCCATCAGCGAGGCGAAGATCGCCGTGTAGATGGTGATGAGCCATCCGGTGCCGTCGGGAAGCTGAGCCGCACCCTTCGATGCCTCCCAGGCGAGAAGCGGCAGCGCGCTAAGCATGGCGCCGAGCGCCGGCACCGCCATCAGCGTGCGCCAGTCGAGCGGCGGTTTCCATCGCAGGAAGATGGTGTAGACCGAGTAGGCGGCGACCGCGACCAGCATCAGGCCGTCGCCGGTGTTGAGGCCGAGCTCCAGGAGCGTGGTCAGGCTGCCGTGGGCGGCCGTCAGCGCCACGCCGAGCAAGGTCATCGCGAAACCCAGGATCTGGGCCAGCGACACGCCGGTGCGGAAGAACAGGAAGTTGAGCAGGAATATCAGCATCGGGATGCCTGCCTGCTCGATTGCGACATTGATGGCGGTCGTATATTTTACCGCGGAATAGAGCATGGCATTGAAGAGCGTGTAGCCGACGATGCCGTAGAAGAAGAGCAGAGGGAGGTTTTTGCGCACGACCGGCCAGTCACGCTTCAGCTGCGGCACGGATATGGCGGCAATGATCGCCGTTGCGACGAACCAGCGCAGGGAAGTCAGCATCATCGGGCTGACGTGACCGAGCGCCAGTTTTCCGGCAACGGTATTGCCACCCCAGCACATCGCGGCAACGACAAGGCATATGTAGGCGGCAAACTGCACGGCCGATTCTCTCCCGGTCGGCTGCGCGGGCGCAGAACTTCCTCCGACGATGGCGGCAAATAGCCTGCCAATAGCTGATTTGTCACGTAAAAAGCCAATTCAGACGGCAATACAGGGTCGCTTTCCCAAAAACAAAGCCTTATAGATGCGCGGGTTTGAGCAGGGAGCGGTTAAATCCGCCTTTAACAGGAAGACGTGAATGACGAACGTAGTTGTGGTCGGTTCGCAATGGGGTGACGAAGGCAAGGGCAAGATTGTCGACTGGCTTTCGGAACGTGCCGATGTGATCGTGCGCTATCAGGGCGGACACAATGCGGGCCATACGCTGGTCATCGATGGTGTCAGCTACAAGCTGGCGCTGCTGCCGTCGGGCCTCGTGCGCGGCAAGCTCAGCGTCATCGGCAACGGCGTCGTCGTCGATCCTCATCATTTCGTCGCCGAAGTCGAGAAGCTGCGTGCCCAGGGCGTCAACGTATCGCCCGAGGTGCTGCGCATCGCCGACAACGCGCCGCTGATCCTCTCCCTGCATCGCGATCTCGATGGTTTCCGTGAAGATGCTGCCTCCAACAGCGGCACCAAGATCGGCACCACCCGCCGCGGCATCGGCCCTGCCTACGAAGACAAGGTCGGCCGCCGCGCGATCCGCGCCATCGACCTTGCCGACAAGGAAGCACTGCCTGCCAAGATCGACCGCCTGCTGACGCACCACAACGCTCTGCGCCGCGGCCTCGGCCTGCCGGAAATTTCGGTGGAATCGCTGGAGAAGGAACTGAACGACGTGGCCGATCAGGTTCTGCCCTATGTCGACCAGGTCTGGCGTATCCTCGACGACCAGCGCAAGGCCGGCGCCCGCATCCTGTTCGAAGGTGCGCAGGGCGCGCTGCTCGACAACGACCACGGCACCTATCCCTTCGTCACCTCGTCGAACACGGTTGCCGGTCAGGCTGCCGCCGGTTCGGGTCTCGGCCCGACGGCGATCGGTTATGTTCTCGGCATCACCAAGGCCTATACGACCCGCGTCGGCGAAGGTCCGTTCCCTTGCGAGCTCGATGACGAAGTCGGCAAGCATCTTTCGACCGTTGGCCGCGAAGTCGGCGTCAATACCGGCCGTCCGCGCCGCTGCGGCTGGTTCGATTCCGTTCTGGTTCGCCAGACGGTAAAGACCTCGGGCATCACGGGTATCGCGCTCACCAAGCTCGACGTTCTCGATGGTCTCGACGAACTGAAGATCTGCGTCGCCTACAAGCTCGACGGCAAGGAGATCGATTATCTTCCGGCCAGTCAGGCTGCCCAGGCGCGCGTCGAGCCTGTATATATCACGCTCGAGGGCTGGAAGGAATCGACCGTCGGCGCGCGCAGCTGGGCCGATCTGCCGGCCCAGGCGATCAAGTATGTCCGCCAGGTTGAAGAGCTGATCGGTGCCCCCGTCGCTCTCCTGTCTACAAGTCCTGAGCGCGATGACACCATACTTGTGACCGATCCTTTTGAGGATTAAGGTTTTATATGATTATTTGTGTGGTTCGCGCGGCGAACCACACTCTTAGAGAAAGTACGTATGGCGGATTTTATCGCAGTTATCCGGCGGGCGGTTGACGGCCTGACCGACAACACTCCCGATATGCGGGTGAAGGTTTACGAGCGTGCTCGCGGTGCCGTACAGCGGCAGCTCGAGAACATGAAGCCGCGTCCGCCCGAGGCCATGCTGCAGCGCCAGCTGGAAAAGCTCGAAGCCGCCATTCGTGAAGTCGAAGCCGAGCATGCCGATGCACTGCCGGCCGAGGATCAGGCCACCGTCGCCGAGCCGGTGACGGAAGCACCGGCGGAGCCGGAAGCCGCGCCCGAGCCCGAGGTTGCCGCAGCACCGGAGCCAGTCGCCGAACAGGCGGAAGAGGCACCGGAAGCCGAACCGGCTTACGAGCATCCGGCCTACGAGGCGCCCGCGCACGAAGAACCCGTTTACGAGGAACCGGCTTACGAAGCGCCCGTCGAGCCCGAGGCTCCGGTTGCTGATGAGCCTGCCGTGCATGAGGAGCCGGTTTACGAAGAGCCGGCGCCGGTGCATGCCGCCGAGGTTCACGGAGAGCCGGAAGCTCAGCCCGAGCCTGAAGTCTATCACGAGCCCGCGCATTCGCACGGCGAGCCCGTGTTCGAGGAAGCGCCGCATGTGTCCGCCGCCTCCGAGCCGGAGCCGGTCGAGCCTTGGCAGATGCCGGTCGAGGAGCAGTATGACGCCGCGCGCGAGACGCATGGCCATGATTTCGCTGCCGCGCCCGACGTTGAGCCCTATGCAGAGCCTGTTATCGACGACGCGCCGCGGGCGCAGTCGGTTGCGCGCGATTTCGACCTGAGCAATCGTCTCGTCGAGCCGGTTCCGGTGTTCGAGCCGCCGCATCAGTTCGTCGAGCAGACGCAGGACGATCCCATTCATGCCGACGCCGCCGGTCATTTCGATCCGGTTTGGAACGAGCCGGCGGAAGAAGTGCCGGAACCGTCCACGAAGACGGTTGAGCCGACGGATTGGGCGCTCGAAGAGCTGCGCCAGTTCTCCGAGACCTCGCATGCAGCACCTGCCGCCAACGATGCGGCGCGCGCCTTCGACGAGGTGGTGTCGAGCATCGACTACGCGTCGGCGCCGGTACCGGCTGCACCGGCCAAGATGCCGGCCGCCAATGAGAGCTTCTCCTGGGAAGCCGCCGCCTTCGACGATCTGCCGCCGATCGACAACGACAAGAAGACACCGGCCGCCACCTCCTACGAGGATGTCGATCTTTTCTCCGAAATTCACGGTGGGCCGACGCCGAAGAACGAGCCTCTGGCCGGCGACGACTGGCAGGAAGCAACCCGGCTTCGCGGCTATGACAATCGCGGCGTCGTTGCCGAGGATGACGATGGCCTGTCGCTTGGAAACAGCGACGATGACATCGCCTCGAAGTTCCAGGGCAAGAATTTCCGCATGGAGCCGAAGCGCCGTCGTTTCGGCATCGGCTCCATCATCGCGCTTCTGATCGCATTGGGCGTTGTCGGCGGCGGCGGTTATGCCGCCTATACGCACCAGGCCGCCTTGACCGAAATGGTCAAGGGTCTGGTTAGCGCCGCACCGTCGCAGACCGCGCAGACGCCGCCTGTTGCAGGCACGACAGCGCCGGCCGATCAGACAAGCGATGCCAAGCCGGCTAGTGCAACGCCTGATGCCGCGCAGAACGGTGCGGCTTCCGCCGACGGTTCGGCCGCCGGCAACAAGTTCACGCAGCGGCTGATGGCCGATGGCACCGAGGTCGATAGCGGCCCGGCCGCGGCACCAAGCACGCAGGTCGCCGAAGGCAAGTCCGTCGCCGAGCAGAATGTCGCTTCCGCCGACCCGGTCGCACCGGCCGCCGCAGGCACGACACCGCCGGCCGCCGCTTCCGGCACGGCCGCGCCTGCCGCTGCAGCGTCCGCGACGCCCGCTGCCGGCCAGACCGCGCCTGCCGGTTCCAGCGAAAAGATGTTCCTCTATGAGGAGCGCATCGGCCAGAGTTCGCCGACGGCGATCCAGGGCTCGATCGTCTGGAGCCTGCACCATGAAGCCGGCGCCGATGGCAAGCAGGAAGCTTCCGTCCAGGGCACGCTGACGGTGCCCGAGCGGAACCTTACGGCGCAGATCAACTTCAAGCGCAACTCCGATCCTTCGCTTCCGGCGAGCCACATCGTCGAGATGGTGTTCTCGCTGCCGGCGAATTTCGAAGGTGGCGCGATCGACAGCGTTCAGCGCATTTCGATGAAGCGGACCGAGCAGGATCGTGGTGATCCGCTTGTCGCGGTGCCCGCCAAGATCACCGACGACTTCCACATGATCGCGCTCAACGATTATCCCGACGCCCGCAAGGCCAACCTCGACCTTCTGTCGACGCGCGACTGGATCGATATCCCGATCACCTATCGCAACGGCCGCCGCGCGCTCCTGACCATGCAGAAAGGCCCGACCGGCGTCGAAGCCTTCAACGCCGCCATCCGCGAATGGAACGCAGCCGGCGACGTCTCGACCAGCCAGTAAGGCTAGTCGTTCAGACTGAACAGACAAGAAAGGGCAGGTCGCGAGACTTGCCCTTTTTGACGAGATCGGCGCCCTTCGTTGCCGGGCTTTCTGGATTTGGAGTTTGGACAAGATGACCGCTGCAAGCCGCCCGGATCTGAGCGATATCAACCTCGACGACTGGGTGGAGCGCAGGCTCCCCAGAGCATGGCGACCCTATACGCGTCTGGCGCGGCTGGATCGTCCCGTTGGGATATGGCTCACGCTTTTCCCATGCTGGGCGGCGCTCATTCAGGCGTCGCACGGCTTTCCCGATATTCGGCAGCTGCTGATATTTTCGCTCGGCGCCCTGCTGATGAGAAGCGCCGGTTCCACCGTCAATGATATCGCCGACCGCAAGTTTGACGGCCATGTCGAGCGGACGCGCTTCCGGCCCCTGGCCAATGGCCAGATCAACATCCTGCAGGCACTGAGCTTTCTCGCCGTTCAGCTTGCGCTAGCTGCCTCGCTGCTGTTCTTCCTGTCGCCCTACACACGGCTGGTCGCGATCTGTGTTGTTCCGCTCGTCTTCATCTATCCACTCTGCAAGCGCTTCACGCACTGGCCACAGGCCGTTCTTGGCGCGGCGTTCAACTGGGGCATGCTGATGGCCTGGGCCGAGGTCGCCGGGCACATCCCGCTTGGGGCCATCCTGATGTGGGCCGGGGCGATTGCATGGCAGATCGGCTACGACACGGTCTATGCCTATGTCGACGTCAAGGATGATACCCGGCTTGGGCTGAAATCGACGGCGATCCTGTTTGGTCGGCATGGCAAGGCGATCATTGGCGTCTTCTACGGCGTGGCCGTTGGCGCATGGGCACTTGGCGGCTGGCTGCTCGGGATGTCGCTGCCTTATATGCTCGGAATTCTGGTGATTGCCGCCCATCTTGCGTGGCAGACCGGGCGGATCGACCTTGTTCGCCCAGAGGTGAGTTATCGGCTGTTCCTGGCGAATATCCTGACGGGCTTGCTGCTCGCGGGCGCGGCAGTGCTGGGAACCCTGTAAACAAAAAGGGCGGGTCGTGAGACCCGCCCTTTCTTTATTGGAAACCCGTCTGGGTTACGCCGTGGCTTCGACGACGCGGACGGCCTTCGCGCGGTCGAGCGCGTCCTTGCGGACGGCGTCCTGGACTTTTTCGAAGGCGCGGACCTCGATCTGGCGCACGCGCTCGCGGCTGATGTCGAACTCGCTCGACAAGTCCTCAAGCGTCACCGGATCTTCGGAGAGGCGGCGTGCCTCGAAGATGCGGCGTTCGCGGTCGTTCAGAACGCTCATCGCCTTGGCCAGCATGCGCCGGCGGGTGTCGAGTTCGTCCTGCTCGATCAGCACGTCTTCCTGGCTGTCATGATCGTCGACGAGCCAATCCTGCCACTGGCCGCTGTCGCCCTCCGACGCCTTGATCGGCGCGTTGAGCGAGGCGTCGCCGGACAGGCGGCGGTTCATCGAGATCACTTCTTCCTCGGAGACGCGCAGCTTGGTTGCGATCTCGGCCACGTGTTCCGGCTTCAGGTCACCTTCGTCGATGGCCTGGATACGGCCCTTCAGGCGACGCAGATTGAAGAACAGACGCTTCTGGTTGGCGGTGGTGCCCATTTTCACGAGCGACCAGGACCGCAGGATGTATTCCTGGATCGAGGCCTTGATCCACCACATGGCATAAGTTGCCAGGCGGAAACCGCGTTCCGGGTCGAATTTCTTGACGGCCTGCATCAGACCGACATTGCCTTCGGACACGACTTCGCCGATCGGCAGACCGTAGCCGCGATAACCCATGGCGATCTTGGCAACAAGACGCAGGTGGCTGGTGACGAGACGATGCGCAGCCTCGCGGTCGCCATGTTCGGAATACCGCTTTGCCAGCATGTATTCTTCCTGCGGCTCCAACATCGGGAACTTGCGGATTTCGTCGAGATAACGGTTGAGACCGGCTTCGCCGGCGGTAATGGACGGCAAACTGCTTCGGGCCATTCTTGCACCCTCCTATCTGAATTCCGATCCCCGCTTGGACGCGTCCCTGCGTCTTGAAGGCGAACCGGGAACGTGCGGCTCTGTCAAAGCCCGCACGAAGTCAGTGTAGAGATAAGTGTGGCAATACCGTAGTTCAAGGCTCAGGCCCGCTTCACGATGCCGTTACAGCTCCGCATTGCGCAGTGCGTCGACCAGCGCCACCATATCGTCGGGTAGCGGTACCTCGAAGCGCATGAGTTCGCCGCTGCGTGGATGCTCGAACTGCAGCATGTAGGCGTGCAGCGCCTGACGGCCGAAACTGTTGACCGCTTTCTTGGCGGCATCCGGCAGGAGATTGGCCTTGGTCTTGAAGCCCGCGCCATAGACGGTGTCGCCGAGGAGCGGATGGCCGATATGGGCCATGTGAACGCGGATCTGGTGGGTGCGGCCTGTTTCCAGATGGCACTCGACCAGCGAGGCCAGCGACAGCGCATCCGGCGTCTCGTGGAAACGCTCGATCACTTCGTAATGCGTGATCGCCTCGTCGGCATCGGCGGTGCCCGGGCGCTTGACGGCGCGGCGGGTGCGGTCGCCGGTGTCGCGGCCGAGCGGCGCGTCGATGCTGCCGGTCAATGTGCGCGGACGGCCCCAGACGACGGCCTGGTAGGCGCGCTCGATCGGCATGGTGCGGCCGTGGTCGGCGAACTGGGCCGACAGATGGCGATGCGCGACGTCGTTCTTGGCGACGACCATGACGCCGGTCGTGTCCTTGTCGAGGCGGTGCACGATCCCGGGACGGCGCACGCCGCCGATGCCCGACAGGCTATCGCCGCAGTGATAGATCAGGGCGTTGACCAGCGTTCCGTTCCAGTTGCCGGCGGCCGGATGCACGACCATGCCGGATGGCTTGGAGATGACGATCAGGTCGTCGTCTTCATAGAGAATGTCGAGCGGGATATTCTCGCCCTTCGGCGTCGGGTCCTCGGGCTCGGGCAGGTTGATCTCGAAGACGTCGCCGGGGCGGACCTTCTTCTGCGGATCGGCGACGACTGATCCCTTCGACGTGACCTGACCTTCCTTGATCAGCACCTTGACGCGGCTGCGGGAGAATTCCTCGCCGAGCTGAGCCGTCATCCACGCATCAAGCCGGCCT
Organism: Rhizobium sp. 2MFCol3.1; assembly: GCF_000377565.1. GTDB lineage: Bacteria > Pseudomonadota > Alphaproteobacteria > Rhizobiales > Rhizobiaceae > Rhizobium. Next base: position 102,618 of record NZ_KB898354.1, read on the forward strand.
TCGGCATGTTCATCCGCCGTCAGGACTTTCATATTGCCGGCTGCTTGTTTAAAGGGGTCGCTCAAGACGCTTCTTCTCCGAAGTATTTTATAGAATGGAACGCCATATATGACGAATGTCCAGCCAGAAGACGATCAGGAAGAAAAGCCCCTCGATCCGGCAATGGAAAATGTCCGACGCAAGATGATCCGCCTGCAGATCGTCTCGGGCTTCATCATGTTCGTGAGCCTTATGGCGGTCTTCGGCGCGGTTGTCTACAAGACGATGCGGGCGCCGGCCAAGGAGCCGGTCGCGATTACATCAGCCGGGATTCCGTCGGATGCGCCGGTTTCCGTGACGGCAAACCTGCCCGCCGGCTTCGTTCTCCAGTCCTCTTCGCTTTCGGGCGGCCAGATCATGTTCTTCGGCAAGACCGCCGAGGGCGTGGCCAAAGCGCTGGTGTTCGACATCAAGGCCGGAAGCATCATCGCCGACGTGACTGTCAACGGCGGCTGATAACGATGGCCCCTCGGCTGATTGCGATCGACAATGCCGACGACCCTGAGATCGCCGAGTTTCGCGATATTCGCGAGCGCGATCTGACCGGGCGGCATAACCGGTTTATCGCCGAGGGCACCGTCGTGCTGCGCATGCTGGCCGAGGCGCATCGGGCGGGCGGCGATTTCGCGGCCGAGAAGGTGCTTTTGCTGCGCAACCGCGTCGAGGGCGTTGCCGATATTCTCGAGCGGCTGCCTGATGACGTTCCCGTCTACATCGCGGAAGCGGATGTGCTCGACCGTATCGTCGGCTTCCATCTGCATCGCGGCGTGCTGGCCCTGGGGCGGCGACAGCCACGGTCTGGCGCGCTGATCGATCGGTTGCCCGAGCGCTCGCTGGTGCTGGTCGGGTGCGGCATTTCCAATCACGACAATGCCGGCTCGATGTTCCGCAATGCGGCTGCGTTCGATGCCGATGCGATCTTCCTCGACGAGACCTCGTGCGATCCGCTCTATCGCAAGGCGATGCGCGTTTCGGTCGGATCGGTGTTGAGCGTTCCCTACCAACGCGGTGGTGACGCGGTGGAGCTGCTCACGCAACTCGCCGAGCGGGATTTCGCCATCTGGACACTGTCGCCGCGCGGCGAGGTCGATATCCGCTCCATTCCGGCCTCGGAGCGCATGGCGCTGGCGGTCGGCACGGAAGGCGAGGGGTTGCCGCAGGCGGTGCTGTCGCGCTTCCGCAGCGCCCGCATTCCGCAATCGCCGGGGCTCGATAGCCTCAACGTCGCGACCGCGACCGGTATCGCGCTGTTTGCCATGTCTTCCACGGCCAAGCGTATCTGAGATCTGCTGGCGGCTCAGCCGGGCTGCGACAGGATCGTGGCGGCGCGCTGGGCGAGGTCGATGCGCTCGTCTTCCTTGGTCTCCGTCGTCTCCGGCAGCAGCTCGCGGATCGGCGAGGATTTGCCTTCGTTGATCGCGGTCAGGGCCACCATGTCGGCGGCGATGGTCGCGATCTCTTCGCGGATCGCGCCGTCGTTGGAGGTGTTCAGCCTGGCGGCGAGGATTTCCTCGGAAACGGCGGCGCTGCGGGCGCGCACTTCTTCGGCGAGGCGGGCTGCGACCGCGGCGGTGTCGAGTTCTGAGATCGGGGCTTCTTCCGGCACGGGCTTTTCCTGCGGCGGGATGAGAACGAGGGGAGCAAGGCCGGCGGAGCGTAGCGCGCGGTTTGCCTTGCGCATGTCGGCATTGGCGGCCTTCACCTGATCCTTGAGCTTGGTCAGGTCCTGCTGACGGCGCGTCAGAAGCGCTTCCTTGTCGGCAAGGGTCGCCTTGTCGCGCTCGGCGCGGTCTTCGAGGCGCAGAACCGCGTGTTCCTGCTGTGTCAGTTTCTGTTCGGCATCCTTGGCGCGCTTCTGCAGCAGGCCGACGTCCTGGCGAAGTTCGTCGCGCTCGGTGCGCAATCCGCTATGCTTGAAATTGAGGTTTTCGAGCTCGGTCTCGCGCGCAGCCATGTCGATCTTCAGATTGTCGGTCTGTTCGACGATCTTGTTCAGGCGGATACGCAGCGCGTCGAGCTCGCCTTCCTTGGCTGCACTGGCCTGTTCGGCGATGTGCAGGCTCGTCTTCAGCTGGCTGATATAGTTCTCGTCCTTGCGCAGATGCGAGCGCAGTTCGGCAGCCTCGACGCTCATGTCGGCGATCTGGGCCTGAAGCGCGCTGATCTCGGAGGCGAAGTGACCGGCGTCGCGGGCGATCTGGTCGTGCTTCAACTGCAGCGACATCGACTTTTCGCGCTCGCGAATCAGATCCTGTGTGGTGCGGGCGTTTTCGGCGGCATAAAGCGCGCGGACCATGTCCTTTTGCGCACGCACTTCCTGGGGGCTGAGCGGCATCGTCGCCCGCATGCGGTTTTCCGTGTACCAGACGATACGGCGATGAACGGCAGGCGATACGAGGAAAACCAGGAACGCCGCGGCCAGAAAGCCCAATCCGAACAAGAGCGCGTATTCGATCACGGCGAGGCCACTGCTTCCAGAAGTTGATTTGCGTCAGCCAATGATTAAGCGGCCAACGCCGTTAGGGCAAGTGGCGGATGGGTCACGGCGACACAGAGTTCGCCGTGACGACGATGTCAGAAGGGGTTCCAGGTCGGATTCGGGGTAATCTTGATGTAGCCGACGTTGAGGCCGAGGCGGGCGCCGACGCCGGTGCGGATCGGCACGACGAGAACATTGTTGTTCTTGAGCAGCGTCATGCCGAAGCCGGCGATGACGAAGGCCTGGCCGCTGACGCCGCCGAAGCGGGCATAGATCGCGTCGGTCGAGGGCAGGTCGTAGACCAGCATCATGACGCGCGTGCCCTGGCCACCGTAGTCGATGCCGAGCGAGGGGCCCTGCCAGTAGAGCGGATGCTCGCCGGCGTTCTTGGTATTCAGCTGGCCTTCGCCATAGGTCAGGCCGGCGATGAAGGCGCCGGAGCCTTCCTGGCCGAGAATGTAGCCGTTCGGCAAACCGTACTTCTGGAACGCAGTCTCTACGGCCTTGGCAAGGCCGCCGCTGGTCGAGCCGAAGAAGGAATGGCCGGCGTCGACGATTTCCTGAACCGAATATTGATCGTTTCTGGCCTGCTGGGCCGCAGCCTGGGTCGCGACGAGCATCAGGCACGAAATCGCGAGCATCGAGACCCGCCGGCAGTCGGCCAGGAATCTTCCTAGGATTGAGGGGCGCATGGTGTCATCCGTTCATCATGGTCGATACATGGTGCCGTTTCCGGCGTTTCTATCATTTTGCGCGGATGGTCTTAACAATCGGTTTACCAAATATGGTGTCATTATGGCGCCGAGTACGCTCGCAAACTTCGTGCAATGATGAAGCAATATGTGTGGCGGAATGAATCACCGCCCTCTTGGAGACAATGATGTCGAAGAATCCAAACCTTACCCTGACCGGCCCAGATCTGGCCGCGCTTCTCTGCAGCCGTGTTTGCCATGACGTCATCTCGCCCGTCGGCGCGATCAACAACGGCCTTGAACTGCTCGACGAGGGCGGCGCCGATGCAGACGCCATGGATCTTATCCGCACCAGCGCGCTGAACGCGTCGGTTCGTCTCAAATTCGCACGCCTTGCCTTCGGCGCTTCCGGCTCCGTCGGCGCTTCGATCGATACCGGTGAGGCAGAACGCGCCGCTAAGGATTTCGCCGCCGCCGAGAAGAAGACCGAAGTGGTCTGGAACGGACCACGCGCGATCATCGCGAAGAACCGCGTCAAGCTGCTGCTCAATCTGTTCCTCGTCGCTTATTCTTCCATTCCGCGCGGTGGACAGATCGATATCACGCTCGAGAACCCGGAATTCGACGCCAAGTTCACGCTCGTCGCCAAGGGCAAGCTGATGCGCCTGCCGCCGAAGTTCGTCGAGATTTCGACCGGTGAGATCGAAGAAGCGATCGATGCGCACACGATCCAGCCTTATTACGCAGTGCTTCTCGCGGAAGAGTGCGGCATGAAGCTTGGCCATAGCGCCAGCGCCGAAGAGATCGTCTTCACCGCCGAAGTCATTCCGGCCTGATCTAAAACAGCGCCGGGATAGATTCCCGGCACATTGCTTGTATCGAAGTAATACTTCCTTAGCCGAATGTTTCTATCCTTGCCCGTGAAGATGCCCGCCGGGACAGAAGCTGGGCAATGGAGCAGCGATGCAAAGGTTCATGATCACCGATTCGTCGGACGTCGTTCGTAAAGTCGGGAAGCGGATTCTCTCTGAACTCGACTTCATGGTCAGTGAAGCCTCCAGCGCCAGCGAAGCATTGTCCCATTGCCAGGTGGAGCTGCCCGATTACCTGATCGTCGATTCATCCATGGATGGAGCGCTTGATCTGATCGTGGCGGTTCGCGCCATGGAAGGCGGCAAGGAGGTCAAGATCTACTATTGCGTGATCGAGGCCGACCTGAAGAAGCTGATGATGGGCAAGCGGGCAGGGGCGACAGATTTCCTGCTCAAGCCCTTCGACCGCAAGATCCTGACCGCGGTCTTCGGCAATCGCGCCATCGCAGCCTGATATTCCCATTCGATCCACATGCAGAAGCCGCCTTCAGGGCGGCTTTTGTCGTTTCAGACGTGTTCATGGACACAAAAAATCCCGCCGTGAAGGCGGGATTTTAGGGATGATCGGCGTAGGGACCGAAATCGGATATCAGGCTGTTTCGGCGTACTCGGCGCCATCCGGCTCGCGCAGAACGTAGCCGCGGCCCCAGACGGTTTCGATGTAGTTTGCGCCGCCGGCAGCGTTTGCAAGCTTCTTGCGCAGCTTGCAGATGAAGACGTCGATGATCTTCAGTTCCGGCTCGTCCATGCCGCCGTAAAGGTGGTTCAGGAACATTTCCTTGGTGAGCGTGGTGCCCTTGCGGAGCGAAAGCAGCTCCAGCATCTGGTATTCCTTGCCCGTCAGGTGAACGCGCTGGCCACCGACTTCGACGGTCTTGGCGTCGAGGTTGACGATCAGTTCGCCGGTCATGATGACCGACTGGGCGTGACCCTTGGAACGACGGACGATCGCGTGGATGCGAGCAACCAGTTCGTCCTTGTGGAAAGGCTTGGTCATGTAGTCGTCGGCACCGAAGCCGAGACCGCGAACCTTGTCCTCGATGCCGGCCATGCCGGAGAGGATCAGGATCGGTGTTTTAACCTTGGACAGACGGAGAGTGCGGAGCACTTCATATCCGGACATGTCTGGAAGGTTAAGATCAAGAAGGATGATATCATAATCATACAACTTGCCGAGATCGACGCCTTCTTCACCAAGATCGGTGGTGTAGACGTTGAAACTTTCTGACTTGAGCATCAGTTCGATGCTCTGCGCTGTCGCGCTGTCATCTTCGATGAGTAGTACCCGCATTCTTATCCCCTTTACCGCCGCCGAAAGGTGGTCTGGCCCCTACGCGATACAGAAATGTCACTGCGTGATTTGGAAGCTGCCACGAAATGGTTAACAAATTCTGATTCACTCTGGCAAGAGGTAATCAATTTATTAAATATTTTGTCCATTCCGCTGTTTTCCAACGAGAACCCGCAAGGCCCTCTTCTCAACTGTTACATTAAGAAAGGCCGGCAAGCGATTCATTCGACTCACCAATGAAACGGACCGGAAATCGCGTAGTTGTGTTTACCGACCCTTAAATCATCGGCACTATCATTAACGATGCCCGTAAACGAAAGGTTACCAGCGGTAGGTTTTTGTTAACGCCGAGGGAAATTTTTTGGGCAAGTCGCATGACAGCGGCAGCTAATGGGCGGTTTCAAGTGAAGCCGGGGTCTCGCATCACTGGAGTAATGCGTATGAAGTCGCGTGAGAGCCTAGTTCGTCTGAAAGAGTTTCAGGTGAACGAAAAGCGTCGTCAGCTGCAGCAGTTGCAGATGATGATGTCTGAATTTGACCGTATGACGAAGGATCTGGAGAGCCAGATCGTCGTCGAGGAAAAGAAGTCCGGCATTTCCGACCCGAATCACTTCGCCTATCCCACCTTCGCGAAGGCAGCACGCCAGCGCGCGGACAATCTTCAGGTTTCGATCAAGGAACTGAGGATGCAGGAAGAGGCCTTGGAGCAGACGCTCGAAGAGATGCAGGCGGAATATGCACGCGCTGCCGCGCTCGAGGAGCGCGACGGAGCGGTTCGGGCAAGAGCCTAAGCCAGGATGATCGATGCCTTCGGGCATCTGGGGTGTCATCTCATAAAAGCCATGCATGACGGGCGTGCTGTCCGTCATACATGGCTTTTGGCGTTTCTCGACTTCAGAAGATCAGTTGATGACGTCGCGCCATTCTTCGTGGCGAAGCGCCTGCGCCTTGAAGAAAGGGCAGAGCGGAATGATCTTCCATCCACCGGTTCTGGCGGCTTCGACCGCATGCAGCGCCAGCGCCTGGCCGACGCCCTTGCCGCGCAGCGCATCCGGCACGCCGGTATGATCGATGATGATGAGCGTCGGGGATGTGCGAGAATAGGTCATTTCGGCCTGATGGCCTTCGAGCTCGGCGACGTAGCGGCCGCCCGATGCGTGTTCTTCGTTGGTGATCTTCATTCCGACTGCCTTCCTTTCGGTTGCGTTGAAGCAAACGTGCCATGGCGCCGGCGCAAAGCAAAGGTCGCTCAAGGTGACGGATTGTTCGATGAAAGGGAAGGCAGGTGGTTCGGCGCTTGTGAAAAGAAGATGTCGAGCCTTGCTCGCGCAGCCGCTGTCCGAGTGGTCTTTGTGGACGGTGGCCGCGCTTCAGAGCGTCGGTTCAGTTCGGCAATGAGATAAACGCCGGATAGCAGCAAAAGCTTCGGGCCGGCTTCACATCTTGTGATGTGCTGTCGGCCCGAACTGAAATGGAATCAACTTCAATAGTTAATCAATGGCGATACTGCTGGATGCGCGTGGTGCGCAGGCCGGCAAGACCATGGCTGTTGATTGATGACTGCCAGGAGAGAAACTCCTCGACGGTCAGGGTATAGCGTTCGCAAGCTTCTTCCAAGCTCAACAGGCCACCGCGCACAGCTGCGACAACCTCTGCCTTACGGCGAATTACCCAGCGCCGAGTATTCGGCGGCGGCAAATCCGCAATCGTCAGCGGGCTGCCATCGGGGCCGATGACATATTTCACTCGGGGACGTATCATTTCGGTCATTGGACTCTCTACACAACTCAAGACCACGAGAGCCACTCTAGCTTGTCACATTTAAAAATTGCCTAAACGCGTCGTAAGACTTTGATAATAAATTTAACCGCGTCGCATGATGGCGCTGATGCGCGCCTCGCGCACGGCTTCCCTTGCGTAAATTTGTCATAGGTGCATGGGAGCCATGCACAATGAATAATAGTTGTCTGATCCCCATCAAACTATAAGCCTCCCCAACGGCAGATAGAACGTTGCGTGTCGTCGCGATTGTTGTTTCTGCGTGCCTTGGGAATAGAAATGCAGGCTTTGCCTAGCGTCGAAGTGACATTTTTTCTTTTCCTATACTTTGATTGTTGCTGCCAGAAGAGCGTTTTCAGGCAAGTTTAGCCTTTGAAGGACGAAATCGATGCGGAATGAAGAACGCGCCGTTCAGGACGGCGCGGCCAATATTGCTTTTTTATCGCCAGAAAAATCCAGTCCATCGCCAGCCGATCCCAAGGAACGCCTCGCGCGTCTGGCGAAGGCGGCGGGTTTCAACCACTATTTGTTCGCGGGCTTTCCCCATGGCGACAATGGCGGTTTTGCGGGAAATCACATTTTCAGCAATTGGCCGGGTAGTCTCGTTGCCGCCTATGACGAAGACGACCTGTTTCACAATAGTGCGCTTGTCTCGGAGCTCAGGAAATCGAGCCTGCCGGTATCGTTTGGCGGCGGGGCGTTCGAAAGCAGCGTGACCAACCCGAAGAACGAGCGGATCACCGGACTGTTTCGCGAGCTCGGATTTCGCCGGACATTTGCTTTCGTGCTGCATGACGCCGATCGCCAGCCCTATATTTTCGCGTTTTCGGGCGCGCGGGCGGATCTTTCGCGTGAGGAGGCGATGGCGCATGTGTTCAGCGCCATGGAATTCCTCGACGTCTATGCGCGCCTGCAGGTGACCGAGCAGCCGCTGGAGAACCTCAGCAGCCGTGAGATCGAATGCCTGCGCTGGTCGGCGGCGGGCAAGAGCAGCGACGAGATCGCCATCATACTTGAGCTGTCGCCGCACACCGTGGTCGGATATCTGAAGAGCGCGATGCGCAAGCTCGATTCCGTCAATCGGATGCAGGCGGTGGCTCGCGCATTCCGCTACCGCCTGCTGTAACTCGTTCAGAGCATGACGGCGCAGAGTTCGGTCTTCGCCGGTCCAAATTCATATTGCGCCGTGCCGCTGTGAAGCAATGCGAGCCAATCGCCTTCATGCAGTTCAACGATGGTCGAAACGCTCTGCCGGGCCGGTGATGCCGAGGCGGGTCCGCCTGCGTTGGCGACGACGGTGGTGCCGTTGATCTCGATTGCCACACCGTGGCCTTGCGAGGTGAGGGTGCTGACGGAAAGCGACAGCAGATAGAAACCGTCGGCCGGGACGATCAGCCGCGCGCCAGAGCCAGACGGCACGGCGGCATCGAGCTCGAAGCCGCCTTGTCCCGCATAAATATCCGTGAAGCCGGTGCGGCTTGCCGGTGGCGGAGACACTGTGCCGGCAGCGGGCGATGTCCGCACGATCGGCCGCGAGGGCATGCGCACGACGCCATCCGGCGCCACGACGAGCGCTGTCGACCAATCATTGCCATCGCCGCTGACCTTGATCGAAAAGTCATCGTCTCCCGCAAGGCCCATCTCGGCGCGGCCCGACCAATTGGTCTGAAAGAGAAGCGTGCCTGTCTGAGACGGATCGGCCTTGTTGATCTTTAGCTGATGGCCTTGTCCTGAATGGGTGAAAAGGCTTGCCTCGGAGGCGATCGCCAGCCGGTTGATCTCGTCTGCCGTCGCGTTGATGCCGATCTTGGGAAGCGAGCCGGCGGCATCGAGGGAGATGACGTTCCAGTTCGTCCCGTCGAAAGCGCGGAGCTGACGGGTATCGAGAAAGAAGGCGCGCCAGCCGGGGTTTGGCGAGAGATGTGCCCATGCGCCATCCTGCCAGACGGAAATGAGCCCCTGCTGGCCGAGCCACGCGCCCTCAGGATCGGCGCCGACGAGGTAGCGGTCGCCTTCGGCTGGTGTTTCGGGTGGTCCCTGGCGTTCGGCGATGATCGCCAGCTGCACCACTGTGTCGAGACGTTGCAGCGCCTCGTTATGCGGCACGTGTTTCTGCGCCTGGGACGGCAGGATGTAGGGCAAGGCGAGGTTGTTGGTCTGGTCCGACACGATCGAGCTCCGGTGTTCGCGGCAGGTTTCACTGCCGCAAATCGTAGGGGTGTGTCGGGAAGCGGGGACGGCGCGCGGGGCCTGGCGCTGATTTCAAACGGATATTTGCGAGAAATATCCCCGTGTTCAAAGCCGGGGGGCGTTGCCCCAGGAGATGAAATCGGGGTTGGCAAAATCCGCGTCGTGGGCCTGTCGGGTCTTGCCGTAGGTGAGGGGGCGGCCGTCGAGGGTCACAGTGCAGCCGCCGGCTGCGCGCAGGATGGCATCGCCGGCCGCGGTGTCCCACTCCATGGTGCGGGTGAAGCGCGGATAGACGTCCGCTTCTCCTTCCGCGAGAAGACAGAATTTCAGCGACGAGCCGATATTCTTGCACTCCGAGATGGCCTGCTCGGCCAGGAAGCGCGCCGTCTGCGGGCTGTTATGCGAACGGCTAGCGAGTGCGGTGCGCTCGGCCTTGGCGAGGCGCACATTGATCGGCAGCCGCTTTTCGACGCGGAAGTCCGGGCCGATATGCAGCTTCTCGGCGGTGCCGTTCTCGCCGAGAAAGGCGACGCCTAGGGCCGGCGCGAAGACGATGCCGGCGGCCGGGTGGCCATCGACGATGAAGGCGATGTTGACGGTGAATTCCGGCCGCTTGTCGACGAATTCGCGCGTGCCATCCAGGGGATCGACCAGAAAGAACGACGAGCCGACCGCCGGCACTATACCGGCCGCGACCGATTCTTCGGCGATGACGGGAATATCGGGGAAATCGCGATAGAGATGCGCCAGGATGATCCGCTCGGCCTGCTCGTCGGCGATCGTGACAGGGCTGTTGTCGGCCTTGCTGGCCGCCGTGCAGCCTGCGCGGTACACATCCATGATCGCCTTGCCGGCCTCAAGGGCGGCGCGTTCAAACGTCTCGAGCATCGCGGGTCGGTTCGATCCCTTCTCCATCATGCTTCTCATATAGTCGTTTTCACGCGTCATTGCACGGCTCGTCCGCCGTCGCAAAAGGACGCAGGTGTGCTTTGACGATTTTCCATCCATCGGCGAAGGCTAAAGAACCCAGGGAAAAGTGAATTTGCGGTGAAAAGTGGCGTCGGAGGCCGGATTGTGTTGAAAAAATCAACTTTATGGATGCCAAAAAGTCATTTTCACCAAAACGGTAAAGAACTTTGGAGCTTTGTAATTTTGCGCTTCCCTTTTGCCTTGAAAGCAGTATGAAATCTTTAATCAAGGGCTCAACAAGGGCTCTAATAACAAGAGACGCAGGCTTTTCACGGTTCTGTGTCCAGGGGAAAGACATATGGAATATTTTGTCCAGCAGCTCATTAATGGGCTGACTCTTGGATCCATCTATGGCCTCGTGGCTATCGGCTATACGATGGTTTACGGCATCATCGGCATGATCAACTTCGCTCACGGCGATATTTTCATGATCGGTGGCTTCGCCGCCCTTATCGTCTTTCTCGTCCTCACATCGATTTTTGCTGGTTTGCCGGTCGCGGTTCTGCTGCTGCTGATGCTGCTTATCGCGATGCTGATGACGAGTTTGTGGAATTGGACGATCGAGCGCGTCGCTTATCGCCCGCTGCGCGGTTCGTTCCGCCTGGCGCCGCTGATCACAGCGATCGGCATGTCGATCACGCTGTCGAATTTCATCCAGGTGACGCAGGGTCCGCGCAACAAGCCGATCCCGCCGCTGATCAGCAGTGTCTATAACATTGGTGGTGTCACCATCTCGCTGAAGCAGATCGTGATCATCATCATCACGGCCGTGCTGCTCACCGTGTTCTGGTATCTCGTCAATCACACGGCGCTTGGCCGCGCACAGCGCGCCACCGAGCAGGACCGCAAGATGGCGGCGCTGCTGGGCGTCAACGTCGACCAGACGATCTCGGTGACCTTCATCATGGGCGCCGCACTCGCTGCCGTCGCCGGCACGATGTACCTGATGTACTACGGCGTGGTGAACTTCAACGACGGCTTCGTGCCTGGTGTGAAGGCGTTCACGGCGGCCGTTCTCGGCGGTATCGGTTCGCTTCCGGGCGCTGTTCTCGGTGGTCTGATGATCGGCCTCATCGAAAGCCTGTGGTCGGCCTACTTCACCATCGCCTACAAGGATGTGGCGACCTTCGCCATCCTCGCTTTCGTGCTGATCTTCAAGCCGACAGGTATCCTGGGCCGGCCGGAAGTCGAGAAGGTTTAAGATCATGGCAAATGTTGAAAACGCCCCTGGCAAGCCCGCATCCGGACTTGTCCAGAAGGGTATTAAAGAAGCTATCTTCGCAGCCGTTATCTCCTTCGGCATGTTCGTTCTCTATGTCGGTCTCGGCACGCAGCAGAACATCAGCAACGAACTCGTCGTCGTTCAGCGATGGGGCCTGCTCGCGGTCTTCGTCGCCATCGCGGCGGTCGGCCGGTTTGCGATCGTGGTGTTCCTGCGTCCGCATCTCGATGCCCGCAAGCTTGCCAAGGCGCGCAGCGGCGAGCTCGATATCTCCGACAAGAAGGGCTTCTTCCACGCCCACTTCCTGAAGATCGCGCTTCTGGCGCTGCTGCTCTATCCCGTCGTCATCGTGGCGCTGGTCGGTGCGCAGGGCTCGCTGAAGTGGGTCGACAACTTCGGTATCCAGATCCTGATCTACGTGATGCTGGCCTGGGGCCTGAACATCGTCGTCGGTCTTGCCGGTCTGCTCGACCTTGGCTACGTCGCCTTCTACGCGGTCGGCGCCTATTCCTACGCGCTGCTCTCCAGCTATTTCGGCCTTTCCTTCTGGGTTCTTCTGCCGCTGTCGGGCATTCTCGCCGGTCTCTGGGGCATCATCCTCGGCTTCCCGGTGCTGCGTCTGCGCGGTGACTATCTGGCGATCGTGACGCTGGCCTTCGGTGAAATCATCCGCCTCGTCATCATAAACTGGACGGATCTGACCAAGGGCACGTTCGGTATCGCCAGCATTCCGAAGGCAACGCTGTTCGGCATTCCCTTCGATGCCAGCCCGCACGGCTTCGCCAAGCTGTTCCACCTGCCGATCTCGTCGGCCTACTACAAGATCTTCCTCTTCTATCTGATCCTGGCGCTGTGCCTTCTGACGGCATACGTGACGATCCGCCTGCGCCGCATGCCGATCGGCCGTGCCTGGGAAGCGCTTCGCGAAGACGAGATCGCCTGCCGTTCGCTCGGCATCAACACGGTCACGACCAAGCTCACGGCTTTCGCCACGGGTGCGATGTTCGGCGGCTTCGCCGGCTCCTTCTTCGCCGCTCGCCAGGGCTTCGTCTCGCCTGAATCCTTCGTGTTCCTTGAATCGGCCGTCATCCTCGCCATCGTCGTTCTCGGCGGCATGGGTTCGCTGACCGGCATCGCGATCGCGGCGATCGTCATGATCGGCGGTACCGAGATGCTGCGCGAAATGGAGTTCCTGAAGCTGATCTTCGGGCCCGACTTCACGCCGGAACTCTACCGCATGCTGCTCTTTGGTCTGGCGATGGTCGTCGTCATGCTGATCAAGCCGCGCGGCTTCGTCGGATCGCGTGAACCGACGGCGTTCCTGAAAGAACGGAAATCGGTATCGGGAAGCTTCACCAAGGAGGGCCACGGTTGATGAGCCCTCAGGAAACCAACATGTCCAGCGATACCCTGCTCAAGGTCGAGCACCTGTCGATGAAGTTCGGCGGCCTGATGGCCATCAACGACTTCTCGTTCGAGGCCAAGCGCGGCGAGATCACCGCGCTGATCGGTCCGAACGGCGCCGGCAAGACCACCGTGTTCAATTGCATCACCGGTTTCTACAAGCCGACCATGGGCATGATCACCATGCGCCACAAGGACGGCAGGGAACACCTGCTTGAGCGTCTGCCGGACTTTCGCATCACCCGCGAAGCCAAGGTCGCCCGTACCTTCCAGAACATCCGGTTGTTCTCCGGCCTGACGGTTCTCGAAAACCTTCTGGTCGCGCAGCACAACAAGCTGATGCTGGCATCGGGCTACACCATTCTCGGCCTGCTCGGGATCGGTCGCTACAGCGCGGAAGCGAAGAACGCGATCGAGCTTGCCCGCTACTGGCTGGAAAAGGCCGATCTGATCGATCGCGCCGACGATCCCGCCGGCGACCTGCCATACGGCGCTCAGCGTCGTCTGGAAATCGCGCGCGCCATGTGCACGGGACCGGAGCTGCTTTGCCTGGACGAGCCGGCCGCCGGTCTCAACCCGAAGGAATCGCTGACGCTGAACACGCTTCTGCGCGGGATCCGCGATGAGGGCACGTCGCTGCTCCTGATCGAGCATGACATGTCCGTGGTCATGGAAATTTCCGACCACGTCGTCGTGCTCGAATACGGCCAGAAGATTTCCGATGGCACGCCAGACCATGTGAAGAACGATCCGAAGGTCATCGCGGCCTATCTCGGTGTCGAAGACGAGGAAGTGGAACAGGTGATCGCAGACGTCGAAAACCTCGAAGGAGGTACGCACTGATGACCGGTCAGCCACTTCTCAAGGTCGAGGGTGTTGAAACCTATTACGGCAACATTCGCGCGCTCGCCGGCATCGATGTCCACGTCAACCAGGGCGAAATCGTCAGCCTGATCGGCGCCAACGGCGCCGGCAAGTCGACGCTGATGATGACGATCTGCGGCAGCCCGCAGGCGCGCGCCGGCAAGGTCATCTTCGAAGGCCGCGACATCACCAAGATGCCGACCCACGAAATCGCCCGCCTGCGCATCGCGCAGTCGCCAGAGGGGCGCCGCATTTTCCCGCGCATGAGCGTGATGGAAAACCTGCAGATGGGCGCCGGCCTCGATAACCTGAAATACTTCAAGGAAGACGTCGAGAAGATCTTCGCGATGTTCCCGCGCCTGAAGGAGCGCCAGACGCAGCGCGGCGGCACGCTTTCGGGCGGCGAGCAGCAGATGCTGTCGATCGGCCGCGCGCTGATGGCGCGTCCGAAGCTTTTGCTTCTGGACGAACCGTCGCTGGGTCTCGCGCCGCTGATCGTCAAGGGCATCTTCGAGGCGATCAAGAAGCTGAACAAGGATGAGGGGCTCACCGTGTTCCTCGTCGAGCAGAACGCATTCGCGGCGCTGAAGTTGTCCGACCGGGCCTATGTCATGGTCAACGGCAAGGTGACGATGTCTGGCTCCGGCCAGGAGCTGCTCGCCAATCCTGAAGTTCGCGCCGCCTATCTCGAAGGCGGACGGCATTGAGCATGACGAAGGGGAGACTTTGATATGCAGGGACTTTTCTTTGAAGGCGATACCGGCGTTCGCAGCGTCATCCGCCTGATCGTCGTGTTGATCGGCTTCTGGACCGCGTGGCGTTCGGGCAAGGCTGCTGCCGATGGCTGGAGCGACTATCCGATCGTCATCGGCTACAGCGTGCTTCTGGCGGCTGCGATGCAGTTTCTGCATCATGCGCTGTTCGACGGACCTGTGCTGAGCGTGTTCTATTACGCCATCGACTTCGTCCTTCTCCTGATCTTCGCGACGGCGGGATACCGCTATCGCCGGACCAATCAGATGGTCAATAATTACTACTGGCTCTACGAAAAGACGTCGCCCTTCTCCTGGAAGGCAAAACATTGACAGCCGGTTGAATCTAGGGACAAATTACCTCTCCGAGTGGAACAGGTTTCCCAGCGCAGTAAAGTGGGTGATGCGCTGGGTAATGGAACGGAACCCGCTAAAAAACTGGGAGTAACATAATGAAGAAGTCTCTTCTGTCGGCAGTGGCTCTGACGGCGATGGTCGCCTTCAGCAGCAACGCTTGGGCCGACATCACGGTTGCCGTTGCTGGTCCGCTGACCGGCCCGAACGCTGCGTTCGGCGCACAGCTCCAGAAGGGTGCCGAGCAGGCAGCTGCCGACATCAACGCTGCTGGCGGCATCAATGGCGAGCAGATCAAGATCGTGCTCGGCGACGACGTGTCCGACCCGAAGCAGGGTATCTCGGTTGCCAACAAGTTCGCAGCTGACGGCGTCAAGTTCGTCATCGGCCACTTCAACTCGGGCGTTTCGATCCCGGCTTCCGAAGTTTACGCTGAAAACGGCATCCTCGAAATCACCCCGGCTGCGACGAACCCGCAGTTCACCGAGCGTGGTCTGTGGAACACGTTCCGTACTTGCGGTCGCGACGACCAGCAGGGCGGCATCGCCGGCAAGTATCTCGCCGACCATTTCAAGGACGCCAAGATCGCTGTCGTTCACGACAAGACTCCTTACGGCCAGGGCCTCGCTGACGAAACCAAGAAGGCCATGAATGCCGCTGGTCTCACCGAAGCCATGTACGAAGGCATCAATGTCGGCGACAAGGACTTCTCGGCCCTCATCGCCAAGATGAAGGAAGCTGGCGTTTCGATCATCTATTGGGGTGGTCTCCACACCGAAGCTGGTCTGATCATCCGCCAGGCTGCCGACCAGGGCCTGAAGGCAACGCTCGTATCGGGTGACGGTATCGTTTCGAACGAACTGGCATCGATCGCTGGTGACGCAGTCGCCGGTACGCTGAACACGTTCGGCCCGGACGCAACGCTGAACCCCGACAACAAGGCACTCGTCGAGAAGTTCAAGGCTGCCGGCTTCAACCCGGAAGCTTACACGCTGTACTCCTACGCAGCCATGCAGACGATCGCTGAAGCTGCCAAGGCAGCTGCTTCGACCGACGCCGAAGCCGTTGCCGCAGCGATGAAGGCCAAGGGTCCGTTCAAGACCGTTCTCGGCGAAATCTCGTTCGACGAAAAGGGCGACCCGAAGATCCCGGGCTACGTCATGTACGAATGGAAGAAGGGTCCAGACGGCAAGTTCTCCTACTTCCCGCAGGACGCGAAGTAAGAACTTTCGTTCTCACCTTGGAAGCCCGGTCTCGCACCGGGCTTCTTTCGTTTTGACAACAATGCGAACCGCCCGGCCGCTTACCGGTCTTGCGATCGAGGATGATCCGGTTAGGATCGCCGGCGAATTCAACAGGTTGCCGCCGGTCGGCCCGCAGCCGCAGACGATACGGATACGCCATGTCCCGCCCCAAGATTCTGCTTACGCGCCGCTGGCCCTCCGCCGTCGAGGCCGCTCTTGCCGAACGCTTCGACGCGACCTTCAACACCGACGACCTGCCGATGTCGCCCGAAGCCATCGCCGAGGCGCTGCGCACCCACGACGCCGTGTTGCCGACCGTGTCGGACAAGCTTCCGGCGTCGGTTTTCGAAGGCGAGATCCGGGCCAGAGTCCTCGGCAATTTCGGCGTCGGCTACAACCACATCGACATCGCGGCGGCGAAGGCCAAGGGCATCGTGGTGACCAACACGCCTGGTGTGCTCACCGATTGCACTGCCGATATCGCCATGCTGCTCCTGCTTTCGGTCGCGCGCCGCGGCGGGGAGGGCGAGCGGCAGATCCGGGCCGGCGAATGGAAAGGCTGGTGCCCGACGCATATGATCGGCTCCAAGGTCACGGGCAAGACGGTGGGGATCATCGGCTTCGGGCGTATCGGCAAAGCCTTCGCGCAACGCTGCCATTTTGGTTTCGGCATGGACGTGGTGTTCTACAACCGCTCGACGGTCGATGCGGCGGAAGCGGCGCGATATGGCGCGCGGCAGCTAGCGACCGTGGAAGAGGTGCTGGCCGCGAGCGATTTCGTGTCGCTGCATTGCCCAGGTGGGGCTGAGAACCGGCACCTGATGAATGCAGCCCGTTTCGCGGCGATGAAGCCTGGTGCTTATCTGATCAATACGGCGCGCGGCGATGTGGTCGATGAGGCGGCATTGATCGCTGCGCTCGAGACTGGCGTGATCCGCAGCGCCGGCCTCGACGTCTACGAGGCTGAACCGCAGGTGCCGGAGAAGCTGCGCGCGATGGAAAATGTGGTTCTGCTGCCGCATCTTGGTAGTGCTACCGAAGAGACGCGCAATGCGATGGGGATGAAGGTGGTGGACAACATCACGGCCTTCTTCGAGGGACGCGAGCCGCCGGACCAGGTGGCCTGATCCAGCCTATCGCTGCGCGCCGACAGTCTTGCGCTCGCCCGAGGGACCACGCGGTTTGGCTTCGAGGCCGAAGAGCAGGCGCGCGCGGCCGGGGATGAAGTCCACCGCGATGGCGAAGAGGCTCGACAGCACGAAGGTCGCGGCAGCGATGATGATGAAGCTCGGCACGGCCGGCAGGCCGAGCGGCAGCACGTAATAGAGCGCGCCGACGATCACCGTCTGGTGGATAATGTAAAGCGGGAAGACGAGCCGGTTGACCGTGACCAGCCGCGCGTCCGGCTGGTTGAAATGACGGGCGGCGAAGCCGATCAGCGTCAAGATCATCGACCAGGCAAGCAGGAAGATCGCGGCCTTGAAGAGCGGGGTTTCGTCTGCATAGCTGCCGATCGCCTGTTCGGCCGGCGCCAGCCAGGCGAAGGCATAGAGAAACATCGTCACGGCTAGCGCGATGGCGGCGCTGAGATAGCGCTTGGCGATGATCGGCTCGATCAGGCTGCGGTGATTGCGGGCGACAAGGAAGCCGAGGCCGAACCAGCTTGCCCAGACCGCGAACCAGGCGCCGTCATTATAAAGCGCATTGGTTTCCTTGGGGTAGAGCGGCGACAGAGCGAGATTGAGAGCGAGCGGCAGCAGGAAGAAGAGATAGATGGCGCCTGATTTCGCGACGCGTTCGAACCAGGCCATGATCCTGTTTTCGGGTCGGCTCAGATAGAGAAAAATCGGGTAGCAGATCACCGACATCACAAGCAGATAGGCGACGAACCACATGTGCGCCCAGGTGAAATTGCCGGTCGGGTAGCGGCCCTCCGTGAAATAGCGCGTCAGCCAGAAATTGATGAGCGAGCCGTCATAGCCGGTCTCGTACATGCGCTCGTACCAGACCTGCGGCACGACGAGGACGGCCATGGCGAAGAGCAGGGGAACGAGCAGGCGGATGGTGCGCTTGCGCAGGAAGGCGAGGCTGGAATCCGAGCGGAAGGAGAAGGCAGCACCCATGCCGGAGACGAAAAACAACAGAGCCAGTCGCCAGGCGCGCGGGAATTCCATGATCAGCGAGAGCGCCGGGCTGGTGCGATCGCTATGGATCAGCCAGCCCATGTCGGTGAAGAAGGCCGCCGAGGAGTGATAGAGGATCAGGATCGCGAAGGCGGAAATCCGCAGCCGATCCACATAATAAAGCCTGTCCTTCATGACCTGCCGGATATCATCTTGATGCCATGCCCAACTTGCGGGCGTCGCTCAAGGATATCCGTGTGTGCTTTCTAAAGTGTGAGCGGCTCGCTCACCTACATCTCATGCAACACATGCGCCGCCTTGACCGCCGCCGAAGCGCGGTTTTCGACGCCGAGTTTGACGTAGATCTGCTCGAGGTGCTTGTTCACCGTGCGGGCGGAGAGGCCGAGAATCTCGCCGATGTCGCGGTTGGCCTTGCCCTTGGCGATCCAGAGCAGGACCTCGGATTCGCGGTTCGTGAGCGCGAAGCGCTGGCGCAGCACCTGGTCGTCGGCGCGCTGGCTGGCGGTGAGGCGGAAGAGATATTCGTCGGGGCCGATCGTGCCGAGGAAGGCGAGCTGGAGCACGTCCTGGCCGCCATGGGCGACTGATATGGTGGAGGCGGTGCGGTCTTTCATCCAGGCGGCGATGGTTGAGATCACCGTGTCCATGCCGTCGTCGCTGCCCATGGCGGCGTTGACGAGGCGGGTCGCCTGGGGCGTCGACCAGTGGATGTTGCCGTCTCCCTTGACCGCCAGCAGATGGCGGCCGGCGGCGTCGAGCGCCACGCGGGCGCTTTGCGCGGAGCGGGCGTTTTTGAGGTGCACGCCGATGCGGGCGCGCAGTTCATCGATGTTGATCGGTTTGGTGAGATAATCGACGCCGCCGGAGCCGAGCGCGTGGACGACGTGTTCGGTCTCGGTCAGGCCGGTCATGAAGATGACGGGGATCTGGCTGATCGCCGGGTTGGCCTTCAGCCGCCGGCAGGTCTCGAAGCCGTCCATGGTGGGCATCACCGCGTCGAGCAGGATCAGGTCGGGGGTGATGCGCTCGACGATGTTGAGTGCGGCCGGGCCGGAGGTCGCGATCAATACGGAGAAGCCGGATTGCTCCAGCGCGTCGGTAAGAAAGCCGAGCGCTTCCGGCGAGTCGTCGACCAACAGAACGATGTCGCGCGGGAGCTCAGCCAATGTGTTCCACCTTTTCGTCGAAGCGGTGCAGGAAGGCCATGAAGCCGTTCAGGTCGAAGGCGGCGACATAGGATCGAAGTTCCTCGGTAAATGGCTGATTTGCCTCCACCTTGGCAAGGTCGGCGAGCTTGGCCTCGATGCCCCTGATATAGCCGATCTCGCCGAGGCGCAGCAGTTCCTGCACATGCGTGTCGCCGGGACTTTGCAGGACTTGCTCGGTCTTTTTAGGCGTTGCGGGAGCCGCTTCGGCGTAGAGCCATTTGAGGCCGAGGTGCAAGGCGAGCTTGTCGCGCAGGCGGCGGATGTCGACCGGTTTGCCGATCGCGTCATTGTGGCTGTCGTCGCTGTCGCCATGGGCAGCGGCGTCGCCGATATTGGCCGACAGCATGACGATCGGAGCGGTCTGGCCGGCTTCGCGCAGGCGCGAGACCAGCTGCCAACCGTTCATCCCGGGCATCAGGATGTCGACGAGGAAGAGATCGGGCTGGATGCCTTCGATCAGCGTCAGGCAATCCGTGCCGCTGGCCGCCGTCAGCACGACGAAATCGAGCGGGACGAGGATCTCGCGCATCATCTCGCGGTGATCCTCGTTATCGTCCACGACGACGATGGTGCGGCGCGGGCCGTCATAGCTGACGATCTTCTTTTCCTGCGGCGGGGCCGCCATCTCGCGCAGCACGGCCGAGAGCATCAGGCGCACCTTGAAGGTCGAGCCCTTGTCCTTTTCGCTGGTCACCGAGATTTCGCCGCCGAGCGTGTTGGTCAGAAGCTGGGTGATCGTCAGCCCAAGGCCGAGGCCGGGCATGGGGCGGATGCTGTCGGCCTCGCCGCGCTGGAAGGGTTCATAGATGCGGCTCAGGTCCTTCTCGGCGATGCCGCGGCCGGTGTCCGATACGGTGAAGGTGGCGACTTGGCTGCGATAGGCGACGTCGAAGGTGACGGTGCCTTCGTCGGTGAACTTGATGGCGTTGGACAACAGATTGACGAGGATCTGGCGCAGGCGCTTCTCGTCGGTACGCACGAACTGGGGCAGGGCAGGCGCGCGCTGGTGGTTGAAGGTCAAGCCCTTGGCGAGCGCCTGCGGGCGGAACATGTCGACGATCTGGTCGAGGAAATCCTGGATATTGATCTCGTTAGAATAGACCTGCAGGCGGCCGGCCTCGATTTTCGAGATGTCAAGCAGGCCGTCGATAAGGCCGGAGAGATGTTCGGCCGAGCGGCGGATGACCTTGATCGAGGATTGGCGCGGCGTCGGTATGGTTTCGTCGCGCTCGAGGATCTGGGCGTAGCCGAGCACGGCATTGAGCGGCGTGCGCAGCTCGTGACTGAGGCCGACGACATATCGGCTCTTGGCGCGGTTGGCGGCCTCGGCGGTCTCCTTGGCGGCCTGCAGGGCGGCGTCGGTCTTCTTGTGGGCGGCGATTTCCTTGAGCAGAAGCGTGTTCTGGCGCGAGGATTCTTCCTCGGCGACGACGCGGCTGTCATGCGCCAGCACATAAAACCAGCAGACGACGCCGGCGATGACGGCGAAGACGAAGAAGACGATCAGGATCGTGCCGTTGACGACTTCCGCTGTTGCCGGCGAGGCCGCGGAGACTTGATGCGCGATCATCGCCAGGATGGCGCCGACAGCGGTGAGCGCGAGAATGACGGCGATGCCGTAGCGGCCGAGGCGGGTGGTGAGCTTCTGGACGATGGTTTCGGGCAGCACCGCCTTGGCGACGTAACCGACCTGCGCGTTCAGATGCGCATTGGGCTTGCACATGTCGTGACAGCGGCTGTCGAGCGAACAGCAGAGCGAGCAGATCGGCGCGGCATAGGCGGGACACCAGGCCATGTCCTCGGGCTCGAAGGGATGTTCGCAGACCGAACAGGTGATGTTGGTCAGGTTCTTCCAGCTCTGGCGCGGCTTGCGGGCGAGGTAGAACTTGCCCTTCGTGGCCCAGGCGATCGCGGGCGAGGCGATCAGGGCGACGATGAGAGTGATGTATGGGGCGAGCGATGCCGCGATCGTGCCGAAGGCGCCGAAGTGGGCGATGAGCGCGATGGTCGCCGACAGCGTCATGGCGCCGAGGCCGACGGGGTTGATGTCGTAGAGATGGGCGCGCTTGAACTCGATGCCTGGAGGGGCGAGACCGAGCGGCTTGTTGATGAAGAGATCAGCCGAGATGGTGCAAAGCCAGGCCATGGCGATGATCGAGAAGATGCCGAGCGTCTCCTCAAGCAGCCGGTAGATGCCGAGCTCCATCAAAAGCAGCGCGATCGCCACGTTGAACACCAGCCAGATGACGCGGCCGGGGTGACTGTGGGTCAAACGGGAGAAGAAGTTCGACCAGGCGAGCGACCCGGCATAGGCGTTCATCACGTTGATCTTCAGCTGCGAGACCATGACGAAGGCGGCCATCAGCAGAAGGGCGGCGTTGTGCCAGGGGATCATGTAGCCGAAGGCGGTGAGATACATCTGCGCCGGATCGGCGGCACGGTCGGCGGGAACACCTGAAGCAAAAGTGAGCACGACGAGGAAGGAGCCGGCGAGCAGTTTCGGTGCGCCGATGATCACCCAGCCGGGACCGGCGAGGAAGACGGCGAGGCGGTGGCGCCACTTGGTCTGCTTTTCCGGGGGCAAGAAGCGCAGGAAGTCGGCCTGTTCGCCGATCTGCGACATCAGCGCCAGGATGACGGCCGAGGCGGCGCCGAACTCGACGAGGTCGAAGGGGGCGATGGTGCCGGGCGGGCCAGAGGCATGGCGGATGCCGGAGAAGGCGCGCCAGAGATCGAACTTCTCCCAGTCCATCACGGCGATGAAGAGGAAGGGCAGGATGTTGAGGACGATCCAGAAGGGTTGCGTCAAAAGCTGGAAGCGGCTGATCAGCCGGACCCCATGGGTGACGAGCGGGATGACCATGACGGCGCTGATGATGTAGCCGATCCACAAGGGAATGCCCAAGGTCAGCTCCAGCGCGCCGGACATGATCGACGCCTCGATCGCAAACAGCATGAAGGTGAAGCTGGCGTAGATCAGCGAGGTGATGGTCGAGCCGATATAGCCGAAGCTCGCGCCGCGGGTCAGCAGGTCGATATCGACGCCGTGGCGGATCGCGTAGCGGCTGATCGGCAGGCCGATGGCGAGCATGGCGATCGACGCGACGATGATGGCGTAGAAGGCGTTGGTGGTGCCGTAGGAGAGGGTGATGGCGCCGCCGATCGCTTCCAGCGCCAGGAAGGAGATGGCGCCGATCGCCGTTTGCGAGATGCGCTGCGAGGAGAACTGCCGGGCGCTCTTGGCGGTGAAGCGCAGCGCATAGTCTTCCAGCGTCTGGTTGGCGACCCAGCGATTGTATTCGCGCCTGACCGGAATAATGCGTTGCCGCGCTGCCATGCCCGTAATCGGCCCCTTCGTTCCCCTTGTCATGCGTTCGTAACATGGAACAGTGCGGGGCTTAAGAGTGCGGTGCAACGCAAAACTGCACATTTCGCCCCGTCACCTACGTCATTTCGCGTATACGCTTTCGCAGTGCAGCACCGGATAGTCCCTTAAGCAACAGTTAATCGCCGTTTCAGGCCTGTTGTCGGAACAAGAAGAGGGGATCAACCAGATGAATCTGCGATCATATGTTTCCGGTGCCGTGCTCGGCGCCGTCATGTCGGCCACGGCCGCATTCCATGGAGCCGTTGCGGCTGACGACACCATCAAGGTCGGCGTTCTGCATTCGCTGTCCGGCACGATGGCGATCTCCGAAACGACGCTGAAAGACGCCATGCTGATGCTCATCGACGAGCAGAACAAGAAGGGCGGCCTTCTCGGCAAGAAGCTCGAAGCCGTCGTCGTCGACCCGGCTTCCGACTGGCCGCTGTTTGCCGAAAAGGCACGCGAGCTGATCGAAAAGGACAAGGTCGCGGCCGTCTTCGGTTGCTGGACGTCCTCGTCGCGCAAGTCGGTCCTGCCGGTTTTCGAAGAGCTCAACTCCATCCTGTTCTACCCGGTTCAGTATGAAGGCGAAGAGTCCTCGCGCAACATCTTCTACACGGGCGCCGCTCCGAACCAGCAGGCGATCCCTGCTGTCGACTACCTGATGGAGAAGGAAGGCGTTAAGCGCTTCGTTCTCGAAGGCACCGACTACGTCTATCCGCGTACGACCAACAAGATCCTGGAAGCCTACCTGATCTCGAAGGGCATTCCGAAGGAAGACATCATCGTCAACTACACGCCGTTCGGCTTCTCCGACTGGCAGACGGAAGTCTCCAAGATCAAGGAATTCGGCGCCTCCGGCAAGAAGACCGCCGTCGTCTCCACCATCAACGGCGACGCCAACGTTCCGTTCTACAAGGAACTCGGCAACCAGGGCGTCAAGGCAACCGACATCCCTGTCGTTGCCTTCTCGGTCGGCGAAGAAGAGCTTGCCGGTCTCGACACCAAGCCGCTCGTCGGCCACCTCGCTGCCTGGAACTACTTCGAATCGGTCGAAAGCCCGGCGAACAAGAAGTTCATCAAGGAATGGCATGCCTACACCAAGAACGACAAGCGCGTGACCAACGACCCGATGGAAGCTGCCTATATCGGCTTCAACGCATGGGTTAAGGCGGTCCAGGCTGCCGGCACGACCGACACCGACAAGGTTCTCGACACGATCATCGGCACCACGGTTCCGAACCTCTCGGGCGGCTACGCCACCGTCATGCCGAACCACCACATCACCAAGCCGGTGCTGATCGGTGAAATCCAGGCGAACGGCCAGTTCGAAATCGTCCAGCAGACCCCTGCTGTCGTCGGCGACGAATGGTCCGACTTCCTGCCTGACTCCAAGGACCTGATCTCCGATTGGCGCAAGCCCATGAACTGCGGCAACTTCAATGTCGCAACGGGCAAGTGCGGCGGCAAGGGCTCCTGAGTGGACACCCCTTCACTCTAAAAGCCTGAAAACAGCTTCCGTCCGGCCCTCCTGTCCGGGCGGAAGTTCTCTCTCCGAAGCGTGGCCTTGATGCTTCGGGCGGCAGTTGCCGAGTTAGAGGCCTGAATTTCTCCCGATTGCGCCGGAAGGCCAACGATAACCGAGGCAGAAAGCCGATGTATCGCGCCATCAAGATTTTGCTTTTGACCTTGTGCCTGGCCCTGCCGGCATTCGCCACGGCGCTGAAGGCGCAGGAAGATATCCACGCGCTGGTCGACGCGCTCGGCGTCGGCGATTTTCCGGAACGCGAGGTCGCCATCAAGGCGCTGGTCGCATCCGGCGATGCCCATGTCAGCCAGATCCTGCAGCAGCTCAGCGACGGCCAGCTTTACGTGAATTCGGAAAGCGGTGGCCCGGTTCTGCTCCAGGGCGGCACGGAGGACGAGCCGACCTTTTCCGATCCGATCAGCGGCGAGGCCGTCGCCGATATCGATGCGGACTACATGTCCAAGGTCAGGATCAACAATTCGCTGCGCGGCGTCATCGCCTCGGCCATGAGCCAGCTGACGCTGCTCTCCCCCGATCGCGGCGCCCGCCTCGCGGCTGCCCAGGGGCTGCTGCGCGATGCCGATCCCGCCAATCTCGAACTGCTGAACTCCGCACTTGCCGCCGAGAAGGACGGCGAGGTCAAGGAGACGATGGAGGCCGCCCGCGCCGTGATGGTGCTGAAGAGCGATGTCGGCGCCGAGGACAAGAAGGCCGCCATCGACACGATCGCCGCCCGTGGCGGTCGCAATGCGCTGACGATCCTGACGACCGCCATGGCGACCGCGCCTGACGAACTCAAGGGCGAGATCCAGACGCATATCAACACGATCAACCGCAGCCTGGCGCTCTGGGATGTTGTGCAGAACGTCTGGTACGGCCTGTCGCTCGGCTCGGTGCTGCTGCTTGCGGCCATCGGCCTTGCGATTACGTTCGGCGTCATGGGCGTCATCAACATGGCGCATGGCGAGATGGTGATGATCGGCGCCTACACGACCTATGTGGTGCAGCAGTATATCGCCTCGACCTTCCCCAGCCTCGAAGTCTATTCGCTGGCCTTCGCCGTACCCGCCGCCTTCATCTTCACCGGCTTCGTCGGCCTCGTCATCGAACGCACCGTGATCCGCTATCTCTACGGACGTCCGCTGGAAACGCTGCTCGCCACCTGGGGCGTGTCGCTCATCCTGCAGCAGGCGGTGCGCTCGATCTTCGGGCCGACCAACCGCGAAGTGCGCAATCCAAGCTGGATGTCGGGCGCGTTCGAACTCGGCGGTCTCTCAATCACCTGGAACCGCCTGTGGATCATCGTCTTTTCGATGGCCGTGTTCGTGACGCTGCTGATGCTGCTCAAGCGTTCCGCCTTCGGCCTGCAGATGCGCGCCGTCACGCAGAACCGCCGAATGGCGTCGTCGATGGGTATCCGCACCGGCTGGGTCGATGCCTTCACCTTCGCGCTCGGCTCCGGCATCGCCGGCATGGCGGGCGTGGCGCTCAGCCAGATCGACAACGTCTCGCCCAATCTCGGCCAGAGCTACATCATCGACAGCTTCATGGTCGTGGTGTTCGGCGGCGTCGGCAATCTGTGGGGCACACTCGTGGGGGCGCTGTCGCTCGGCGTCGTCAACAAGTTCCTCGAGCCCTTCGCCGGCGCCGTGCTCGGCAAGATCCTGGTGCTCGTGCTCATCATTCTCTTCATCCAGAAGCGGCCGCGTGGGCTCTTCGCACTCAAAGGAAGGGCGGTGGAAGCATGATTACGGCCTTCCTTCTCCGGTCTCTCGATCGCAAGATCATCGTCGCGCTCTTCATCCTCTTGGCGCTCGCCGTGCTGGTGCCGGTCCTGAACCTGATGACGCCGGCATCAAGCCCTCTGCATATCCCGACCTACATCATGTCGCTGTTCGGCAAGTATCTGACCTATGCGCTGCTCGCGCTGGCGCTCGATCTCGTCTGGGGCTTCTGCGGCATTCTCTCGCTCGGCCACGGAGCCTTCTTCGCGCTCGGCGGCTATGCGATGGGCATGTATCTGATGCGCCAGATCGGCACGCGCGGCAGCTACGGCGATCCGATCCTGCCCGATTTCATGGTGTTCCTGAACTACAAGGAACTGCCTTGGTTCTGGCATGGGTTCGACCATTTCTGGTTTGCGGCGCTGATGGTGCTTGTCGTGCCCGGGCTGCTCGCCTTCGTCTTCGGCTGGTTCGCCTTCCGCTCGCGCGTCAACGGCGTCTACCTCTCGATCATCACCCAGGCAATGACCTATGCGCTGCTGCTCGCCTTCTTCCGCAACGACATGGGCTTCGGCGGCAATAACGGTCTGACCGATTTCAAGGATATCATCGGTTACAACATCCAGGCCGACGGCACCCGCGCGGCGCTCTTCTCGGCCACCGCGATTTTGCTTGCACTGTCGCTGCTGATCGCGTCGGCCATCGTGCGCTCGAAGTTCGGCAAGGTGCTGGTCGGCGTGCGCGACGCGGAAAGCCGCACGCGCTTCCTCGGCTACCGCGTCGAGCACTTCAAGCTCTTCACCTTCGTCGTCTCGGCGATGATGGCGGGGATCGCCGGTGCGCTCTACGTGCCGCAGGTCGGCATCATCAATCCCGGCGAATTCGCCCCGGCCAACTCCATCGAAGTCGTCATCTGGACGGCTGTCGGCGGCCGCTCGACGCTGATCGGGCCGATCATCGGCGCCATCATGGTCAATGGCGGCAAGACGATCTTTACCGGCCTCTTCCCGGAATTCTGGCTCTTCGCGCTCGGCGGTCTGTTCGTCGCCGTTACGCTGTTCCTGCCCAAGGGCATCGTCGGCACGATCGGTCAGTATATCGGCAAGCGCAAGCCATCCTCCAGCGACACGCCGCCCGCCAAGCGCGA
This sequence comes from Rhizobium sp. 2MFCol3.1, assembly GCF_000377565.1. GTDB lineage: Bacteria > Pseudomonadota > Alphaproteobacteria > Rhizobiales > Rhizobiaceae > Rhizobium. The sequence goes on from NZ_KB898354.1 coordinate 129,887, forward strand.
AGACGGCGTCGACGCAGAAATCCAGCCCGCGGAGTGAGCGCCATGATCCCTGACGTCAAACCCAACAGCGTTCTCTACCTCGACAATGTCTCCGTCTCATTCGACGGTTTCAAGGCGCTGAATTCGCTGTCTATCGTGATCGAACCGGGCGAACTTCGCGCCATCATCGGCCCGAACGGCGCCGGCAAGACGACGATGATGGACATCATCACCGGCAAGACCCGGCCGGACACCGGCCAGGTGTTCTTCAACGGCCAGACCGACCTCACCAAGCTCGACGAAGCCGACATCGCCCAGCTCGGCATCGGCCGCAAGTTCCAGAAGCCGACGGTGTTCGAGAGCCACACGGTCTGGGACAATATCGAGCTGGCGCTGAATCGCAGGCGCGGCGTGTTTTCGACGCTGTTCTATCGGTTGTCGAGCGAGGATCGGTCGCGCATCGACGAGATCCTTGCGACCGTTCGCCTGACGCATCGCCGCGACGATCTCGCCGCCAATCTCAGCCATGGGCAGAAGCAGTGGCTGGAGATCGGCATGTTGCTCGCGCAGGAGCCGAAGCTGTTGCTGGTGGACGAGCCGGTGGCCGGGATGACGGATGCGGAGACGGCGGAGACGGCGATCCTTTTGAAAGAGATCGCCAAGACGCGGTCGGTGGTCGTCGTGGAGCACGACATGGGCTTTATTCGCGATCTTGGGGTGAAGGTGACGTGTCTCGCTGAAGGCTCGGTGTTGGCCGAGGGGTCGATTGATTTTGTGAGTTCCGATCCGAAGGTGATCGAGAATTATCTGGGGCGGTGAGGGATGTTGGCGCTTTTCGTTGCAGGCAAAACCCCTCCCCAACCCCTCCCCACAAGGGGGAGGGGCTTAACCAGGGCGAACCCTTTCTGCCAGGCCCGCTCACGACTGCTTGGGGCGATGGACGCCGCAGCCCAGTCCCTCCCCCTTGTGGGGAGGGGTTGGGGAGGGGTCTTTACATCCGCAATTCGCCAGGAGATGGCACCATGCTGACCGTCGAAAACGCAAACCTCCACTATGGCGCGGCGCAGGCGCTGCGCGGCATCTCGCTGAAGGCCGAGATGGGCAAGATCACCTGCGTGCTCGGCCGCAACGGCGTCGGCAAGAGCTCGTTGCTTCGCGCCGTCACTGGCCAGCATCCGCTGTCTTCAGGGACGGTGACCTTCAACGACACCAAGCTCAACGGCCTAGCGCCCTATGCGCGCGCCAAGCAGGGCATCGGCTATGTGCCGCAAGGGCGCGAGATTTTTCCGTTGCTGACGGTGAAGGAGAATCTCGAGACCGGCTTCGCCCCGCTTACGCGCCGCGACAAGAATATCCCCGACGACATCTTCAGCTTGTTTCCCGTGCTGCAGACCATGCTCGGGCGGCGCGGCGGCGATCTCTCGGGCGGGCAGCAGCAGCAGCTGGCGATCGGGCGGGCGATGGTGACGCGGCCGAAGATCCTCGTGCTCGACGAGCCGACCGAGGGCATCCAGCCGTCGATCATCAAGGATATCGGCCGGGCGATCCGCTATCTTCGCGATAGTACCGGCATGGCGATCCTGCTGGTCGAGCAGTATCTCGATTTCTGCCGCGAGCTTGCCGATTACGTCTACATCATGGATCGCGGCGAGATCGTGCATGAGGGGCTGGCGGAGACGCTGGATACGCCGGAGGCGCGCCGGCATCTGACCGTCTGATCGGCAATCGCCGCTTTTAAAGGCACTCGACGACATGCGCCCTGTTGACCGGTGCCGGGATTGCGGCGTCCTTCGCGCGGCATGGAAATTGCTTGCTTTCAATCAGTTACAGGATTGAATGAGAACGGCCGGGCAAACCGGCGGCATGAAAAGGGCATGGAATGACGAACGCCGCGGCATCCACCAGACCGCAAAGGGCCGAAGGCCGCGGGCATCTGGCCGCGAAGTCGCTGGGCGGGCGCACGCGCATCCGCGAGCTCTATCAGGAGGGCGCCGCGAAGATCCGGCTGCCGGATACCTTCGATGCCTCGATGGAGGCCGTCATCATCAACACGGCCGGTGGGCTCACCGGTGGCGACCGCATAGACTGGAGCGTCGTGGCCGGTCCCGGCACGCGCATCGACGTGACCACACAGGCCTGCGAGAAAATCTACAAGGCTTCCGCCGGCACAGCCGAGATCACCACGAAAATCCATGTCGGCGCCAATGCGCGCGTCGACTGGCTGCCGCAGGAAACGATCCTCTTCGATCGCTCCTCGCTCTATCGCCGCCTCGATGTCGATCTCGACGCGGGCGCGGAATTCTTGGCCGTCGAAGCGATCCTGCTCGGGCGCAAGGCTATGGGCGAGGCGGTTGTCTCGGGGCTGTTCCGCGACCGCTGGCGTATCCGCCGGGAAGGCCGGCTCTGCCATGCCGAGGATCTGAGGTTCGCGGGCGAGGTGCAGGCGCTGACGCGCGAGCAGGCGGTGCTTTCGGGCCAGGTCGCCTTCGCTACATTGCTCTACGTCGGACTGCAGGCGGAAAGCTATCTCAATGCGGTCAGGCCGTTGCTCGACGGTCATATGGGCGGCGCCAGCTGCTGGGCGGGCAAGCTCGTCGTTCGGCTGGCGGCGTCGGATGGCTTCGCTCTTCGAAAAATCCTGATCCCGATCATTTCAGCCTTGCGCAACGGCGCGCCTGTGCCGAAAGTCTGGAATCTCTAGTTCAAGCAGATGGATGCACGATGAACCTCACACCAAGAGAAAAAGACAAGCTGTTGATTTCGATGGCGGCGATGGTCGCACGGCGGCGGCTGGAGCGGGGCGTCAAGCTCAACTATCCCGAGGCCATCGCGCTGATTACCGACTACGTCGTCGAAGGCGCGCGTGACGGCCGGCCGGTGGCGGAGCTGATGGAAGCCGGCGCCCATGTCATCGGCCGCGACCAGGTGATGGATGGCATCGCCGAGATGATCCACGACGTGCAGGTGGAAGCGACGTTCCCTGACGGGACGAAGCTTGTGACCGTTCACGAACCCATCCGCTGAGGCCGCCATGCTCGAGCTTCGACCCAATTGCGAATGCTGCGACAAGGACCTGCCGCCCGAAAGCCGCGAGGCGATGATGTGCAGCTTCGAATGCACCTATTGTGCTGCCTGCGCCGACAACGTGCTTTCAGGCATCTGCCCGAATTGCGGCGGCGAACTGGTGCGCCGGCCGGTGCGCCCGGCGGGCAAGCTCATCAACAACCCGGCATCGACGAAACGCGTGCTGAAGGCCGAGGGCTGCGCGCCCGTGAAGGCTGCGTGAGGAGAAATCATGATCCCAGGCGAAATCATTGCCGCACCAGGCGAAATCGAACTCAATGCCGGCGCGCCGACGATTACGATCGAGGTGTCGAACACCGGGGATCGTCCGGTTCAGGTCGGCAGCCATTATCACTTCGGCGAGACCAATGCCGGGCTCTCCTTCGATCGCGAGAAGGCGCATGGCATGCGGCTCGATATTCCGGCCGGCACCGCCGTGCGCTTCGAGCCGGGCCAGACCCGTTCGGTGACGCTGATCCCGCTATCAGGCAAGCGCGAAGTCTACGGCTTCCGCCAGTTGGTGATGGGCAAGCTGTGATCATGTCTCGGGAGGAGATGATGCGTTTCTTTATGCCTATGGGTTTCGGGCTGCTGGCGCTGATGGCTGCCGGCAGCGCCGGCGCCGAGGAGATCGACTGCAAAAGCCCGACGACGCAGACCGACATGACGCTGTGCGAGCGGGCGCGTCAGGACGAGGCCGACAAGGCGCTCAACGTTCAATACAAGAAGACCCGCGCCGCGATGGTCGCCATCGATAGCGATCAGGATGGCGACATGAAGGGTGCGGAAAAAGCTCTGGTCACTGCCCAGCGTGCCTGGATCACCTACCGTGATGCGCAATGCGAAGCCGAAGGCTTTCAGGCGCGTGGCGGCACGATGGAGCCGATGCTGGTGGCCGGCTGCATCGCCAACGTGACCGATGCCAGGACTAAGGAGCTGAAGACGCTCGAAGATGCGATGAGCAACTGAGGTGACAGAGAGCATCATGATCGTCGGCAATGGTGAGATCGGTGCGGAAGGGGCCGCGGCTGTTGCCGCAGCACGCTTCGTCATCCGGTTCAACGAATGCCGATCCTATGAGGCGAGCCCCGGCCGCACGGATGTCGTTGCCGTCTGCAATACCGGCCGTCCCGCCAAGGCGATGCTGTCTTCTGGAGCGTGGCGCGCGCATCCCGCGGTTGTCGAAGCTTCGGAGATTTGGAGCGTGCGCGATCCAGAGAAGTTTGACGCACTGAAAGGCCCGCTTGCCATCTCGCATCCCGAGCTCGACGATTTCTGCGACGACTATACGAGTCAATTCAGCAGCTTCTGCAAGGACGCTGGCAAGACGCATGTGGTCGTTGACAAAGTGATTCATGATGGCGTCGACCAGGCGCTGGCCGCATTTGACCCCGCGCCTTACGTCGTGCCGAGCAGCGGCATGATCGTGATCGCTGAGGTCATGAACCGATTTCCCGATGCCCCGATCGCGCTTGCCGGCTTCGGCCATCAAGGCTGGGAGTGGCATCCCTTCGCCGCCGAAAGGCAGCTCGTCGACGCTTACGTCGCCGCCGGCCGCGTCACGCGGTTTTATCCGTCCGCATCCCGTTCGTCCTCCCAAGGAGCCTGACCCATGCCCTACAAGATTTCCCGCGCCGCCTATGCCGGCATGTTCGGCCCGACCACCGGCGACAAGGTGCGGCTTGCCGATACCGAGCTCTTCATCGAGATCGAGAAGGATTTCACCACCTATGGCGAAGAGGTGAAGTTCGGCGGCGGCAAGGTCATCCGTGACGGCATGGGGCAGAGCCAGGCAACGCGGGCGCAGGGCGCGGTCGATACCGTCATCACCAATGTCGTGATCATCGACCATACCGGCATCGTCAAGGCTGATATCGGGCTGAAGAACGGCCGCATCCACGCCATCGGCAAGGCCGGCAATCCAGATACGCAGCCGGGCGTCAACATCATCGTCGGCCCCTCGACCGAGGCGATTGCCGGCGAGGGCAAGATCATCACCGCCGGCGGCATGGACGCGCATATCCATTACATCTGCCCGCAGCAGATCGAGGAAGCGCTGATGTCCGGCATCACCTGCATGCTCGGCGGCGGCTCTGGCCCGGCGCACGGCACGCTTGCCACCACCTGCACCGGCGCCTGGCATATCGAGCGGATGATCGAAAGCTTCGACGGCTTTCCGATGAACCTCGCGCTCGCGGGTAAGGGCAACGCCTCGCTGCCGGCCGCACTCGAAGAAATGGTGCTGGCCGGCGCGTCGTCGCTGAAGCTGCACGAGGACTGGGGCACGACGCCGGCTGCGATCGATTGCTGCCTCTCGGTTGCCGACGAATACGATATCCAGGTGATGATCCACACGGACACGCTGAACGAGAGCGGCTTCGTCGAGGATACGATCGGGGCGCTCAAGGGCCGCACCATCCACGCTTTTCACACGGAAGGGGCGGGCGGCGGGCACGCACCTGACATCATCAAGATCTGCGGACAGTCGAACGTCATTCCGTCGTCGACCAATCCGACGCGGCCCTACACGGTCAACACGATTTCCGAGCATCTCGACATGCTGATGGTCTGCCACCACCTGTCGCCGTCGATCCCCGAGGATATCGCGTTTGCCGAAAGCCGCATCCGCAAGGAGACGATCGCGGCCGAGGACATCCTGCACGATATCGGCGCCTTCTCGATCATCTCGTCCGACAGCCAGGCCATGGGTCGCGTCGGGGAAGTCGCGATCCGCACCTGGCAGACGGCCGACAAGATGAAGCGTCAACGCGGTCCGCTGAAGGAGGAGACGGGGGATAACGACAACTTCCGCGTCCGCCGCTACATCGCCAAGTACACGATCAACCCGGCGATCGCTCAAGGGGTAAGCCACGAAATCGGTTCGATCGAAGTCGGCAAGCGCGCCGATCTGGTGCTCTGGAACCCGGCCTTCTTCGGCGTGAAGCCCGAGATGGTGCTGCTCGCCGGCTCGATCGCGGCAGCCCCTATGGGCGATCCGAACGCCTCGATCCCGACGCCGCAGCCGATGCACTATCGCCCGATGTTTGCGGCCTACGGCAAGCTGCGTACCAACTCGTCGGTCACCTTCGTCAGCCAGGCTTCGCTTGACGCCGGCCTGAAGGGCCGCCTAGGGGTCGCCAAGGATCTCGTCGCGATCAAGAACACGCGCGGCGGCATCTCCAAGGCGTCGATGATCCACAACAGCCTGACGCCCCATATCGAGGTCGATCCGGAGACCTACGAGGTACGCGCCGACGGCGAGCTGCTCACCTGCGAACCGGCGACCTCGCTGCCGATGGCGCAGCGCTACTTCATGTATTGATCAGCTTTAATGGCCGGCGCCCCGGTGCCGGCCAATGTCTTTATACACGTTTAGCAATGCGTTCTTAAAGTTGTATCGCAATTGTGTGTTGTTCCACCATGGGGCGTTGCGTCCGAAATGGGACGTGGCGGCCATTGAATTCCTGAAAACTGTTATTTATCAATTTCTTAGCTGCGCGGCCTCGCGGCCATTTCCAGAGCCATTTTCGTCGCGTTTCGATCCATTGTGCAGCGCACGAACAATTTACAAAACTCGCTAAAATCCTAGTGATTCCCTTAAGACCCCGGCAGCGGTTCGTGTCTCATCAATAGACTTGGCGAGGGGCTAGAAGGTCGATTCGGATGCACATTTTACTCGAGGCGGAGCTCGGCGATTTCAGGAATCGCCTGACGATTTATACCTATGCGCTGAAGATGAGTTTCGCCGCGGTGATGCTCTCTTCGCTCGTCATCGCGGTGCTGCTGTTGCCGCTCGATTGGGCCGGTATGCTGCCGGTTTCGCTGGAGCATGCGGTGATCTATGGCGTGGCGCTATCCTGGGTGATCGGCGGGATCGTATCAGGAGCGCTGGCCCTGGTCGCAGGCTATGCCATGCATCAGCTCAGCGTCTCGCGCGCCGAGTTCGAGCAGCTGAGCCGCACCGACATGCTCTCCGGTCTCCTGAACCGTCGGGCGTTCACCGAGGCGCTCGATGATGTCGATGAGCCCGCTTGTCTCGCGATTTTCGATGTGGACCGCTTCAAGGCTGTCAACGATCGCTATGGGCATGCCTGCGGCGATGCCGTTATTGTCGCCGTCGCGGCGGAGCTGTCGGCGGCTTTCAGCGCGGACTCGACTGTCGCGCGGCTCGGCGGCGAGGAGTTCGGGGTTGTCGTCATTGCTCCCTTGAAAGAGGAGCGGGTGGCGCAGATCCGGGCTGCCTGCAACCGGCTTGCCGAACGGACGATCGCACTCGATGGCTGCAGCTTCAATGTCACGATGTCGGCCGGCATCGCGGAGCTTTTTGATGGGCGAAGCACGCAGGCTGCCTATACCGCGGCCGACAAGGCGCTCTATCTGGCGAAGACGCTCGGCCGCAATCGCGTCGTGCACGAGGACGAGGGCCTGCAGCGCCGCATGCGGCTCAGCCAGGATGAAACCAATGTCGACGGCAGGTCGTCCGCCATTCATTAGACTAAAGCGTTGCAACGACACGCGTATAGTGCGCAAACCGGCGTTTTGACCCTTGCGCGGTTCCAGCCGATTTTGCATGCTCCTCGCCTGAACCGGAATGGACACATCATGCAGTATATCACCTCCTATCTGCCAGCCGGCACGCCGTCTTCCCACCCCACTCACAAGGTCGTGCTGCCGCATGATCTGAGGCACCTCAGGCGCAAGCTGCTGCATCTCGACAATGGCGAGATGGTCATGCTCGACCTCAAGGAGCCGGTGCTGTTTGCCAATGGCGACATGCTGGTTCTCGGCGATGGCGAGCTGGTGGAGATCGTTGCGGCCGACGAGAAGCTGTTCGAGATCAAGGCGCGTGATCGCCTGCATCTGATCGAGCTCGCCTGGCATCTCGGCAACCGGCATCTGGGTGCGCAGATCGAGGAAGAGCGTATCCTGATCCTGCGCGACCATGTCATCCGCGCCATGCTAGAGGGACTGGGCGCGACGGTGTCAGACGTCACCGAGCCGTTCCAGCCGGCGCGCGGCGCCTATCATTCCCATGGCAACCATTCGCATGGACATGGACACGATCATGGCCACGGGCACGACCATGGACATGATCACGGCCACAACCATTCGCACGACTGAGCCATGACCGAGAACGGTGATCTGCAGGCCCTGCTGCGGTTGATGGCATGGCTTTCGCCGGCCTTTCCGGTGGGCTCGTTCGCCTATTCGGGCGGGCTGGAGCGCTCGGTGCATGACGGGCTCGTGCACGATGCCGCCTCGCTCAGTGATTGGCTGGGCGCCATGATGGATCACGGCGCCGTCTGGAACGACGTCGTGCTGCTTGCCGAGAGCAACAGAATGCATGGCGACGCTTCGGCGCTATCCGAGGTGGCCGAGCTTGCCGAGGCGTTGGCGGGATCGCGCGAGCGGCATCAGGAAACGATGTTGCTTGGCGACGCCTTCCTGTCGGCGGCCGGCGCATGGCCTGATGCGGTGTTCACACGGCTGCCGAAACATGTGGCTTATCCTGTTGCCGTCGGCGCCGTTTCCGGTGCGCATGGGATCGGCGCCGAAAAGGCGATCGCTGCATTCTTGCACGCCTATGTCTCGCAAGCCGTCTCCGCCGGTATCCGGCTCGGCGTTGCCGGCCAGAAGGATGGCGTCGCGATCGTGGCGGCGCGGGAAGGGGATATCGCTCTGCTCGCGCGGCGGGCGGCGGGCTCGACGCTCGATGAGCTGGGCTCGGCGACGGTGCAGGCCGATATCGTCTCGCTACGGCACGAGACGCAATCGACGCGGCTTTTTCGGTCGTGATAGCGGCGCTTGTCGCTAACGATCTGCGCCATTTGCCGGTGGCCGCCTTGCGGTTGACGCGCTATGATTATTCTCGATTGGAGTGCACGATATGAAATCAGGAAATGGACCTCTGCGGGTCGGCATCGGTGGACCGGTCGGCTCGGGCAAGACGGCGCTGACGGAAAAGCTCTGCAAGGCGATGCGCGACCAGTATTCGGTCGCCGTCGTCACCAATGACATCTACACGACCGAGGATGCCGAGGCGCTGATGCGCATGCAGGCGCTGCCATCGGAGCGCATTGTCGGCGTGGAAACGGGCGGCTGCCCGCACACCGCTATTCGTGAAGACGCCACAATCAACCTGCAGGCCATTGCCGGCCTCAACGAGCGCATTCCCGATCTCGACGTGGTCTTCATCGAATCGGGCGGCGACAATCTGGCCGCGACCTTTTCGCCTGATCTGGCGGATATCACCATCTATGTGATCTCTGTCTGCCAGGGCGAGGAAATCCCGCGCAAGGGCGGGCCTGGCATCACCAAGTCGGACCTTCTCGTCATCAACAAGAAGGACCTTGCGCCCTATGTCGGCGCCGATCTCGACGTGATGGACCGGGACGCGACGCGCATGCGCGCCACACGCCCCTTCGTGTTCTCAGACATGAAACGCGGCGACGGCATCGGCGCCATCGTCGACTTCCTCAAGGTGCATGGCGGCTTGTAATCGCCGGTATCGTCTTCAGGACGTTGAGATTGCTGATCTCGATCGAGCGGCCGCTGACGGTGACGCCGGCGGCCCGCAGCGAGGAGAAGGCGCGGGAGAGCGCCTCGGGCGCCAGCCCGAGCTTTCGCGCCAGAAGGCTCTTCTGGAAGGGGAGCCGCATCTTCGCCTCAAGACCTTCCTGCTTGCAATGGGTGAGCAGATAGGTCGCGACGCGCTGGGGTGCGGTCTGCATGCGGTCGCTCGCCAGGCAGTCGATCGTCGATAGCAGGTGCTTAGAGAGGCTGCGCATGATCGCGATGCCGATATGCGGCCGGTGCTCGACCAACGCACGGACCTGTTCGAGATTGAAGCGCGCCAAGATCGAGTGCTCCATGGCCTGGGCGCCATAGCGATAATCGCCGCCATCGGTGACAAGGCATTCGGCGAAGCTGTCGCCGGGCTCGCAGATGCGGATATCGCCTTCCTGATTGTCGCCGCCAAGCCGGTAGAGCCGAGCGAAGCCCGTCAGCACGCAATAGAAATACTCGCCCCGTTCGCCCTGGTGAAACAGGATGTCGTGCATCTGGTAGCGCACGATGGTCGCGCAGGCGAGAAGCGCGTTGCGTTCATCCCGGTTGAGGCCGGAAAAAAGAATGGTTTCGCCAAGCATGGTCTTGTGGACATTGCTTAGTTTCAAGCCCGTCGTCATCTCTTTCTCCACATTCGTCGGTCGCAGGCCGCGCCTGCCATTCGGCTAAAATAGCCGGAATGGCCATGCGGAAAGTTGATCTGCATCAAGTGGGAGCAAGAAATGAAAAAGCCGGGGCGAACCCCGGCTTTTTCGTATGATGCGTTTACTCCGCTGCGAAGGGCGGCAGGCGGACGACGTTGCCGCCGGATTTGCCCTTCTTGTCGTCGGGCTTCTCGATCGCGGTGACGCGGCCGTCGAGGCTGGTGACGGCGGTCGTGAGTTCCTCGGGCGAGAGCGGCAACTGCTCTTCGTCCTTCTTGCCGACAAGGCGGCCGAACAGCCAGCCGAGCAGGCGGGAGAGGTCGTCCATGATCAGGAAGAAGGAGGGGACGACGACGAGCGAGAGCACCGTGGAGACGATGATGCCGCCGATCACGGCGATCGCCATCGGCGAGCGGAACGAGCCGCCTTCGCCGACGCCGAGCGCCGAGGGCAGCATGCCCGCCGACATGGCGATCGAGGTCATGATGATCGGGCGGGCGCGCTTGCGGCCGGCTTCCACCATGGCTTCGACACGCTCCATCCCATGCCGCTTCATCTCGATCGCGAAGTCGACGAGCAGGATGGCGTTCTTGGTGACGATGCCCATCAGCATCAGGATGCCGATCAGAACAGGCATGGAGAGCGCGTTCTGGGTGACGATCAGCGCCAGTGCCACGCCGCCGATCGCAAGCGGCAGCGAGAACAGGATGGTGAAGGGCTGGATCACATCCTTGAAGAGCAGGATCAGCACGACCAGAACCAGCATCAGGCCCATCAGCATGGCATTGCCGAAGCTCTGGACCATTTCGCCCTGAACCTTGGCGTCACCGCTTTCGGCCAGATGCACGCTCTTCGGCAGCTGCGTTTCAGAGACGATGCGCTTGAACTCGGCGGTCGAGGTATCGAGCGCGGTACCGAAGGGCACGTCGGAGCCGATGGCGACGACGCGGTTGCGGTTGTTGCGCTTGATCGAGCTCGGACCTTCCGAATAGTCGACATCGGCGACGCTGTAGAGCGGCACGCTGGCGCCGCTCGCCGTCTTGATCTTGATGGCCCGGATGGCGGCCAGATCGCGGCGGACATTGAGCGATGCCTGCACGCGGATCGGGATCTGCCGGTCGTCGAGCGAGATCTTGGCGAGGTTGGCGTCGATATCGCCGATGGTGGCGACGCGGATGGTCTCGGAGATCTGCTGCGGCGTGATGCCGAGGCGGGAGGCTTCGGCCATGCGCGGGCGGATCTGCAGCTCCGGACGGGGCAGGGCGCCTTCGGAGGAGACGTTCGCCAGGATCGGCGACGCGCGCAGCTTCGATTCCAGCAGACTGACGGCCTCGTTCAGATCGTCCTCGTTGGAGGAGAGGAAGTTGAAGGTGAGGTCGCGCTCGGCCCGGTCGTTGACCTTGGAGATGCGTACGTCAGGGATACCGCGGACAGCGGCGAAGATATCCTTTTCGACATCCCACTGCGGACGCGTGCGGCCGTGTTCTTCCATCTTCGGGATCAGGTTGCCGATAACAGGCAGCCCGCCGAGACCCTTGTTGACGAGGGTCTTCAGCAGCGAGTGATCGATGTTGCCGAGGATGACGCGGACGGTTGCGCGGCGCAGCTCGAGATCGCCCTTGGGCGAGGCGCCGCCGAGAACGAAGACGCTTTCCACACCGTCGATCCCGCGCACGGCGTCGTAGACCTTGGTCGATGCGGCGGCCGTGTCTTCGAGCGTTGCGTTCGGCGGGAGTTCGACGGAGAGCACGACGCGCGAGGAATCGTCCGGCGGCATGAAGCTGCCCGGTACGCGGCTCAAGAGCATCATCGAGCCGATCAGGAAGGCGATGGCGCAGAGCAGCGTGGTGTAGCGCCAGTACCATTTGCGTGTGGTGCCGGTGACCAGGCGCGTATAGCCGCGCATGATCGTGCCGTCATTGTCGTGATGGTCTTCCATGCCGTCTTCCGCGCGCATCAGATAGGCGGCCATCAAGGGTGTGATGAGGCGCGCCACAACGAGCGAGAAGAAGACGGAGAAGGCGACCGTCAGGCCGAACTGGATGAAATACTGGCCGGCGATGCCTGGCATGAACGACACCGGCACGAAGACGGCGATAATGGTGAAGCTGGTGGCGATAACGGCGAGGCCGATTTCGTCTGCCGCTTCCAGCGCTGCCTTGTAGGGCGTCTTGCCCATCTTGATATGGCGGGCGATGTTCTCGATCTCGACGATCGCGTCGTCGACGAGAATACCGGTCGCCAGCGTCAGCGCCAGGAAGCTCACGAGGTTCAGCGAGAACCCCATGATGTCCATGATCCAGAAGGTCGGAATGGCCGACAGTGGCAGCGCCACGGCGGCGATCAGCGTCGCGCGCCAGTTGCGCAGGAACAGGAAGACGACGATGACGGCGAGGATCGAGCCTTCGATCAGCGTGTGAAGGGCTGCCTCGTAGTTGCCGTAGGTGAAGTAGACGCTGTCATCCACCATCTCGATCTTGACGTTCGGATTGGCCTTGCGGATCTCCGTCAGGCTTTCCGAAACGGTTTCTGCAACCGAGACTTCGCTGGCGCCCTTCGCACGGAAGACGGCGAAGGTGACCGATGGGGTGCCGTTGAAGCGCGAGAAGGATTTCTGCTCCTCGTAGGTGTCGTCGATCGTGCCGAGCTCGGAGAGCTTCACGAAGCGGCCGTTGGGCAGGCTGATCGTGGTGGTGTTGAGCTGCGAGACGTCGCGCGTGTCGCCGAGCGTGCGGATCGTCTGCTCGTTGCCGGCGACCTGGCCACGGCCGGAGCCGAGGTTGACGTTGGTGCCGCGCAGCTGCTGGTTCACGTCGGCGGCGGTGATGCCATAGGCGTCGAGTTTGCCGGGATCGAGCGAGACACGCACTTCGCGGTCGGCGCCGCCGTAGCGGTCGATACGGCCAATGCCGGGCTGGCCCTGAAGGGCGCGCTTGACGGTGTCGTCGACGAACCAGGACAGCTCCTCGAGTGTCATGTTTGGAGACGAGACGGCAAAGGTCTGGATCGCCTGTCCTTCGACATCGACCTTGGTGACGATCGGCTCCTCGATGCCTGCGGGCAGGTCGCTGCGGATCTTGTCGACGGCGTCCTTGGTGTCCTGAACGGCTTCGGCGGTCGGCTTCTCGATGCGGAAGACGACGACCGTCTGCGACTGGCCGTCGGTGACCGTCGACTGGATTTCATCGATGCCGCTGATCGAGGCGACCGCGTCCTCGACCTCCTTCGTCACCTGCATTTCCAGCTCGGCCGGCGAGGCGCCGCTCTGCGTGACGGTGATGGAAACGACGGGAACGTCGATATTCGGGAAGCGGGTGATCGGCAGCTTGTAGAAGGCCTGGATGCCCACGAACACCAGCAGCGCGAAGGCGAGCAGCGGCGCAATCGGATTTCGGATCGACCATGCGGAGAAATTCATGGATTGGCCTCGGTCAGTTCGATTGTGCCGATACGGCTTCGGTGACGGGGGTGATCTTGTCGCCATCGCGAACGAAGGCGCCGGCCTTGGCGACGACGGTGTCGCCTTCCTTCAGGCCTTCCGAGATCTCGACGAAGCCACCATCCTGGATGCCTGTCGTCACCTTCACCTGCTTGACGACGCCGCCTTCGACCTTGCGGGCGGTGGAGCCGTTACGGCCAGTGGTGACCGCCGACAGGGGAAGGGCGATGTCGTTCTTTTCGGCGACGATGATGTCGGCGCTGGCATACATGCCGGAGCGGGCAGCACTCTCGTCGTCGATATAGATGTGCACGAGGCCGAGGCGGGTCGACTGGTCGACCGTCGGGGAGACGATCCGGACCTTGCCTTCGATCTTCGTGCGGTTGCCGGACAGCGTCACGATGGCGCGCTGACCGACCTTGATCTTCTGGATATCGGTTTCCGAGAGCTCGGCGACGAGCTCGATCGCGCTATCCTTGATGACGGTGAACATCGGCTCGCCGGTGCCGGCGGCAATGGCGCCGATGCGGGCGTTCTTGGCCGAAATCACGCCTGACACCGGCGTCTTCACGTCCGTGCGCGCGAGCTTCAGGTCGGCATCGGCGATCTGGCTGTCGATCACCTTCAGGTCGGCGATCGCAACCTCAATTGCCTGTTCCGCCGAGGAGACGCGCGCATTGGCGGTCGCCGCGGTGGCGTCGGCCTGCTCGACCTGGGCGGTGGAGACCGTTCCCTTCTTGCCCATCTCGTCGGCGCGCGACTGCTGCAGGCGGGCCTGCTCGGCATTGGCCTTGGCTTCAACCAGTTGGGCGCGGAGCTGGGCGAGACTTGCCTCGCCCTTGGCCTTCGTCGCCATCATCTGCGCCTTCTGCAGCACCAGCGCATCATCGTTCAGCGTCGCAAGCGTGCTGTCGGCCTCGACCTTGTCGCCGACATCGACGTTGAGTGCGCGGATAGAGAGACCCTCGACCTGCGGCTGGATATAGACTTCCTCGATCGGGCGGATCGTGCCGGTGCCGATGACGCGATCGACCAGCGCGCGCTTGGCGGCGGTCGTGACCACAATCACGGGCAGGTTCTGCTGTGCCTTTGGCGGCTGGTTTTCCTGCGCGAAAGCGACCGATGCGGCAAAGGCAGCCGCGATCAGGGCGGAGGCGCGTAGAGTTTTAGGCGTCATGCGTACCATGCGTCTTTGTCCAGTCTTTGAAAAAGGTTGGCCAAACTCGCGCCTTGTCCTCAGCTCGCGAAGGCCTTCTCCCGTAAGTGCAAGCTCAGAAATATTCCCGCATCATTGCCGTATCTTACTTCGTAAGATGACCCTCGTCCGGCAAATCCGACATGTAGGTGGTATCGTTTTGCACCACCCGCAAGCCCGGCAGAAAATAATTCCTCGCGGCGCACATTAGTAATCTCGACGGCCGATATCAATCACCATTCCGTGATGCCGGCATTCGGTTTGTTGATCCGCAATTCCGTCATTCCTATGACGCGCCAGCCGACGCTAATCCGACAACGCCACGAATTTTTTATGATTTAAATGAGAAACGCGCGGTGCCAGCCCGCGCGTTCCTTGTTTATTCGATGCGACTTGGTCGCCGCCCGTTACTTGGCGGCCGCGTCGGTGATGTCGTGCGTCCAGGCGCCCGTCGGCTCCTTGCTGATGATCTTCTGGTCCAGCAAGGCCTTGGCGGTGCGGTCGTAGAGCGTGGTGTCGAGCTTGCCTGACCCGTCGCCGATCAGCTTGGCCACTTCGCTCATCATCCGCTTCTGGTGGTTTTCGTCCTGACCGCCGGCATCGACGACGATGCCTGCCGCATCATCGGGGTTCTCGACGGCGTACTTCCAGCCCTTCATCGAAGCCTTGACGAACTTGGCCATCTTTTCCTTGAAGGCCGGGTCCTTCAGCTTCTCTTCATTGGCGTAGAGGCCGTCCTCGAGCAGGTCGTTGCCCATGGCGGTGTAGTTGAAGACCGTCAGTTCCTCAGGCTTGAAGCCGGCATCGATCGCCTGCCAGTATTCGTTATAGGTCATGACGGAGATGCAATCGGCCTGCTTCTGGAGGAGCGGCTGAACGTCGAAGCTCTGCTTCAGCACGGTCACGCCGTCCTTGCCGCCATCGGTCTTCAGGCCGATCTTGTTCATCCAGGCGAAGAACGGATATTCGTTGCCGAAGAACCAGACGCCAAGCGTGTGGCCCTTGAAGTCGGCTTCGGTCTTGATCGGGCCGTCCTTGCGGCAGATCAGTTCCATGCCGGACTTCTGGAAAGGCTGGGCGATGTTGACGAGCGGAACGCCCTTTTCACGGGCAACCAGCGCACCGCCCATCCAGTCGACGATCACGTCGGCGCCGCCGCCGGCGATCACCTGCTCAGGCGCGATATCAGGGCCACCCGGCTTGATGTCGACGTCGAGGCCTTCTTCCTCGTAGTAACCCTTCTCCTTGGCGACGTAGTAGCCGGCGAACTGAGACTGGGTGACCCACTTCAGCTGAAGCGTCACCTTGTCTGCGGCCATCGCGTGGCTTGCCGCCATCGCCATGGCGCTCGCCATCATTGCAAGAACCAGTTTTTTCATTTTCTTGTTCCCTTTTTCTTTCTTTACGCCCGACCCCAGTGTCGGGAATAAGCGACGCCTAGCCACCACGGATAGACGGATGCCAGAACGTCACCGCCCGCTCAGCGAGGGCGACGACGCCATAGAAGATCGAGCCTGCCAGCGCCGCAACGGCGATTTCGGCCCAGACCATGTCGACATTCATGCGGCCGATCTCGGTGGAGATGCGGAAGCCCATGCCGACGATCGGCGTACCGAAGAACTCCGCGACGATGGCACCGATCAGCGCCAGCGTCGAGTTGATCTTCAATGCATTGAAAATGAAAGGCATGGCCGCCGGCAGACGCAGTTTCAGGAGCGTTTGCCAGTAGCTGGAGGCGTAGGTCTGCATCAGGTCGCGCTCCATCGGACCGGATGCGGCAAGGCCGGCGACGGTGTTCACCAGCATCGGGAAGAAAGTCATGATGACGACGACGGCGGCCTTGGACTGCCAGTCGAAGCCGAACCACATGACCATGATCGGAGCAACACCGATCATCGGCAGGGCCGAGACCATGTTGCCGATCGGCAGCAGGCCACGGCGCAGGAAGGCGACGCGATCGGCGAGGATGGCGACGACGAAGCCGGCGCCACAGCCGATGACATATCCCGCAAGCACCGCCTTGAAGATCGTCTGCCTGACGTCATCGCCGAGGATCGGGAGCGATCCGACGATGCGCGCCGCAATCGCGCTCGGCGGTGGCAGGAGTACGAAGGGGATGCCGGCGCCGCGGGTGGCGGTTTCCCACAGGATCAGGATCCAGGCGCCGAAGATGGCGGGCACCAAGAGCCGTAGGGCGGTATCATCGGCGCGCGAGCTGGTTTTGATCTCGACGATCTCGCTCACCGTGCGCCAGGCAAGCAGCCAGCACGCCGCCATCAGCAGGAAGAAGGGTTTTGCCGCGTAGCCTTCGTTCCCACTCAGGCTCGACAGCAGCAGCCAGGCGCCGCCATGGGCGCCGATGAAGAGCACCGTTGCGCGGCTGGTCTTCGATTGCGGCAGCAGGGAGATGAGGGCGGATGCCGCGATCAGGATGAAGGTGATCGCCGCCATGCCTGTCGATGGCGGCTTGCCCGATGTGGTGGAGAACAGCGGCAGCGTTGCCGCGGCCGCGATGGTGAGGAGGAGGGCGACGATTGCCTGCCAGGACGCGTTCTTCATGCCGACCTCCCGCCCATGGCGCGATCGACGATCTTCGCAGCAATGCTGACGACCATGATCAATAGTGCTGCCAGCAGCGAGCCGGCGATCAGCGCCGCCCAGATGTCGATGGTCTGGCTGTAATAGGAGCCGGCGAGCAGCTTGGAGCCGATACCGGCCACCGCTCCCGTCGGCAACTCGCCGACGATGGCGCCGACGAGGCTGGCTGCGATCGCCACCTTCATCGAGGTGAAGAGATAGGGCACAGAGGCGGGCACGCGGAGCTTCCAGAAGGTCTGGGCGGGGGAGGAGTTATAGGTGCGCATCAGGTCGAGGAGCATGACCTCGGGTGAGCGCAGGCCCTTCACCATGCCGACGGTGACGGGGAAGAAGGAGAGATAGGTCGAGATCAGCGCCTTGGGGATCAGGCCGGTGATGTTGATGGCGCCCAAGACGACGATCACCATCGGTGCGATCGCCAGGATCGGGATGGTCTGCGAGGTGATGATCCATGGCATCAGGCTGCGATCGAGCGCCTTGATATGGACGATGCCGACGGCGATGAGGATGCCGAGCAGTGTGCCGAGGGTGAAGCCGAGCACGGTGGAGGAGAGGGTGACGCCCGAGTGATAGACGAGGCTGCGGTTGCTCGTGAGCTTGCGCAGGAAGGTGTTCTCGAAGACGTTCTGCGCCACCTGATGCGGGGCGGGCAGGAGGGGCTTCGGCTGCGAGAGGGTTTTTTCGATGAACTCCATCGTGGTCGGGGTCTGGCCGGCGCGGGTGTCCATGTCACGCTGGAAGGAGGCGTTCATCAGGATGGCCGCGACGTACCAGATGGCGACGAGGGCGGCCAGGATGGTGGTGACGGGGATGATCTTGTCCTTGAGGGTGTCGGGGGTCATGCGGCTTGCCTCGCATTGGCGAGGGTGTGCCGTGGGTTACCCCCCTCTGTCCTGCCGGACATCTCCCCCACAAGGGGGGAGATCGACTCGTGGCTTGCTCCCTGCCAAACGTTGAAAGTGGAACGAGCGGCTGCGCCCAGCCTATCTCCCCACCTGTGGGGGAGATGCCCGGCAGGGCAGAGGGGGGTAGCCACGGACTGCAAGCCTCTAATGCTCATAACTATGCCCCGCTCTCAGCCCATCCCGCACGCGGTGGGCGATCTCGAGGAACTCCGGGGTCTCGCGGATATCCAGCGGGCGTTCGCGGGGAAGCGGCGAGTCGATGATGTCGGTGACGCGGCCGGGGCGGGGGGACATGACGACGATCTTGGTGGACAGATAGACCGCCTCGGGGATCGAGTGAGTGACGAAGCAGATGGTCTTGTTGGTGCGTGCCCAGAGCTTCAACAGTTCCTCGTTCAGATGGTCGCGGACGATTTCATCCAGCGCGCCGAAGGGCTCATCCATCAACAGCAGATCGGCGTCGAAGGCCAGCGCGCGCGCGATCGAGGCGCGCTGCTGCATGCCGCCTGACAGTTGCCAGGGGAACTTCTTCTCGAAGCCTGTCAGACCGACGAGATCGAGCGCCTCGGCGATGCGCTTCTGCCGCTCATCGGCCGGGTAGTTCATGATCTCGAGCGGCAGCGCGATGTTCTTGTCGATGGTGCGCCAGGGATAGAGCGCCGGCGCCTGGAAGACATAGCCGTAGGCGCGTGCCTTGCGGGCTTCCTCCGGCGTCATGCCGTTGACTGTGATATCGCCCGAGGTCTTCTTCTCGAGATCGGCGATGACGCGCAGGAAGGTGGTCTTGCCGCAGCCGGATGGGCCGATGAAGGAGACAAAGTCGCCCTTGCGGACATCGAGGTTGACGTTGCTCAGCGCATGCACCGGCGCGTCATTGGCCTGGTAGGTGAGACACAGATCCTTGGCGGATACGACGGAGGCAGCTTGCGTCAATGCGGATCGATCCTGTTTTCCCCGCGCGGCGGCGGTTTGCGTGATATCATGAGCGGCGGTTTGGGCCGCGCCGGCAAGCTTTGAGGAGGACGACGATGGATGCGACATCAAAACCGACCTGCCATATCGTGCGCCCCGACCATTCCTACAACGGAAAGCAGGGGCTGAGCTATTTCCAGGGCATTGCCGCCGAGACGGTCGGCGCCAAGGGCATCTGCATGCATCTCCTGACGATCCCGCCCGGCGTGCGCGCCAAGGCGCATCTGCACGAGGCGCACGAGACGGCGATCTACATGCTGTCGGGCGAGGCGCACACCTGGTACGGCGACGATCTCGAGCACCACGTCATCGTGCATGCCGGTGAGCTGTTCTACATCCCCGCCGGCGTGCCGCACCTGCCGGCCAATCTCAGCAGCACGCCCTGCACGGCGATCATCGCGCGCACCGATCCCAACGAGCAGGAGAGCGTCGTGCTGTTGCCGGAGCTGGATGGGAACGTGCCGGTATGATGTCACTTGCATAGCGGCAGCGGCCCCCACTTTATGCCGGCATCCGAGGTGAAGCCAATCGTATAGCCCTTCGGGCCATAGGTGATCTTTGCCGTGTCCTCGCTTGCCGTTTCTTCGCCTTCGGCCTCGCAAGAAACCTTGGCGGTGAAGTTCTTGCCCTCGGTCTTCAACACCTTCTCGATGGTGCAGGCGGAGGCCGCCGTGGTGATGGCTTCTGATGTCAGCAGGAAGAAATTTTCCGATCCGGTGGATTCGCCCGACTTGGCATAGGCGCATCCATCCTTGTTGCCGTAGCTCCCCTTGATCGGCAAGGTGTCGGCGCTTGCCGCGGAGGTCAGCGCGGCCAGCGAAACGAGAGTAAAAACCAGCCTGCCGCGCGCCATCGATCACACCCCGCTTGCCGGAATGCCGGATCGTTCGACCTTGCGCGGCGCGGTGATTTCCTTCCAGGTGGAGAGCGCCTTGGAGACGGCGGTGACCGGTTCGCGCTTGACGAACTCGCCATGGCCCTCGCGGGTCTTCATCGTCTCCTCTTCGACCACGACAACGCCGCGGCTCAGCGTATAGCGCGGCAGGCCGGTGACCTGCTTGCCCTCGAAGACGTTGTAGTCGATCGCCGATTGCTGGCTTTTCGCCGAAATCGTCTTGGAGCGCTTCGGGTCCCAGACCACGAGGTCGGCATCGGCGCCGACGAGGATGGCGCCCTTGCGGGGGTAGATGTTGAGGATCTTGGCGATGTTGGTGGAGGTGACGGCGACGAATTCGTTCATCGTCAGGCGGCCAGTGTTGACGCCGTAGGTCCAGAGCATCGGCATGCGGTCCTGCAGGCCGCCGGTGCCATTCGGGATCTTGGTGAAATCGCCGACGCCGTAACGCTTTTGGTCCGTAGTGAAAGCGCAGTGGTCGGTGGCGACGACCTGCAGCGAGCCGGAGGCGAGGCCGGCCCAGAGACTGTCCTGGTGCTGCTTGTTGCGGAAGGGGGGCGACATGACGCGGCGGGCGGCGTGGTCCCAGTCCTTGTCGAAATATTCGGTCTCGTCGAGCGTCAGGTGCTGGATCAACGGCTCGCCATAGGCGCGGATGCCCTTCTGACGGGCGCGGCGGATGGCTTCGTGGGCCTGTTCGCACGAGGTGTGGACGATATAGACGGGGCATCCGGCCATATCGGCGATCATGATGGCGCGGTTGGTGGCCTCGCCCTCGACTTCGGCGGGGCGGGAATAGGCGTGAGCCTCGGGGCCGTTATTGCCTTCAGCGAGCAGCTTGGCCGACATGGAGGCGACGACGTCGCCGTTTTCGGCGTGGACCAGCGGCAGCGCGCCAAGCTCGGCGCAGCGCTGGAAGGAAGCGAACATCTCGTCGTCGTTCACCATCAGCGAGCCCTTGTAGGCCATGAAGTGCTTGAAGGTGTTGATGCCTTTGTCCTGAACGATTGTCTTCATCTCGTTGAAGACCTGCTCGCTCCACCAGGTGATCGCCATGTGGAAGGAATAGTCGCAATTGGCGCGGGTGGACTTGTTGTCCCACATGGTGAGCGCTTCGAGCAGCGACTGGCCGGGGGCGGGAAGGGCGAAGTCGACCACCATAGTGGTGCCGCCGGCAAGGGCCGCGCGCGTGCCGCTGTCGAAGTCGTCGGAGGAATAGGTGCCCATGAAGGGCATTTCGAGATGGGTGTGCGGATCGATGCCGCCGGGCATGATGTAGCAGCCGGTGGCGTCAAGCGTCTCTGTTCCGGAGAGGTTGGGCCCGATCTCGACGATCTTGCCGCCATCGACCTTCACATCCGCCTTGTAGGTCAGGTCGGCGGTGACGATGGTGCCGTTCTTGATGACTGTGCTCATTGGTCGGGTTCCCTGTTTTTATCGTTTTTCGGCAGGTGAATAGAAGCTTGGCAGTTCGGTGCTGAATTCAATCCGGCCCTGCAATGCAGCCAGGATCGTTTCGAGAACCGAGCGTCGTTCGCGTGAGACTTCCTGATTCCAGAAGCGCAGGACGGAGTAGCCGTTGGCATTGAGCCACCCGGTGCGGCCTTGATCGGCAGCGCTTTCGGCATGCTGGAAGCCATCAATCTCAACGACCGCCGGGCTTCGCGGCAGAGGAAATCGACGATAAACGGGCCGAGCGGAACTTGCCTTGCGAACTTGTAGCCATTGAGCCGGCGGGCGCGCAGATCGCTCCAGAGGTGGTACTCCTCCTCGGTTTCATTCTGACGAAGCTGTCGCGCTTGTGTAGTTTTGGCCGGACGGTGCTTGCGGATATCGGGCCGGATAATTTTCGTCGCGCTCGTGGCCCCCTCATCCGCCCTTCGGGCACCTTCTCCCCGAGGGGAGAAGGGGGAACACGCCGCAGCCGCCTCGCTTCCCTTCTCCCCAGCGGGGAGAAGGTGGCCCGTAGGGTCGGATGAGGGGGCTCCGGGCGCGAAGCGTGCGATCATCGGATAAACTCCCCCGCCAGCTTATTGATCAGGTTCGACCGGGGAGATGGATAGGATTGACGTACCGGGTACTGCTTGCTGTCAGGTCTCCACGAGATCGAGCCTGCGCTCGACGCGTTCAAGGCGTTCATCGATGCGATCGACACGCCGTGAAATGCTCGCATATTGCTGTTCAAGAAAGCCAAGTCGCTCCTTGATCTCGATGAGGTCGTCCGAGTGACGATCCTGCGTGGCGCGGATCGCGCGCAGATGTTCAAGGACGAGGTTTTCTGTAGAGGAAGACATGCAATGGTCTCCGCGAGTTCAGCCGGTATCAAATATAGCGGCTGCATGGTCATCCGACAATCTCCGCCGTCTCCACCACCGCGTGGAACAAAACGTCCGCGCCGGCCGAGGCCCATTCCTTGGAGATCTCCTCGGCCTCGTTGTGGCTGAGGCCGCCGACGCAGGGGCACATGACCATGGTTGCCGGCGCCACCTTGGCGGCCCAGCAGGCGTCGTGGCCGGCGCCGGAGATGATGTTCATGTGGCTGTAGCCGAGACGGTCAGCGGCGTTGCGGACGGCGTCCACCAGCTTCGGGTCGAAGGTGACGGGGTCGAAATGGCCGACGGCTTCGACCGAGCAGCCGACGCCGAGCGCTTCGCAAATCTTGGCGGCCTCGGCCTCGATCGTCGCGCGCATGCGGTCGAGCTTGGTCTGATCGGGCGTGCGGATATCGACGGTGAAGACCACCTTGCCTGGAAGTACGTTACGCGAGTTCGGCGAGAAGAAGACCTGACCGACGCCGCCGACGGCGCCCGGCTGTTCGCCCATCGCCACGGCCTGCACCATTTCCATGATACGCGACATCGCGAGCCCGGCATTGACGCGCAGGTTCATCGGGGTGGAGCCGGTGTGGGCTTCGCGGCCTGTCAGCGTGAATTCCAGCCACCAGAGGCCCTGGCAGTGGGTGACGACGCCGATCTGCTTGTTTTCGGCCTCGAGGATTGGACCCTGCTCGATGTGATATTCGAAATAGGCGTGCATCCTGCGCGCGCCGACCTCTTCCTCGCCGAGCCAGCCGATGCGCTTCAGCTCGTCGCCATAGGTCTTGCCCTCGGGATCCTTGCGGGAATAGGCGTAGTCGATGTCGTGGACGCCGGCGAAGACGCCGGAGGCGAGCATGGCGGGGGCGAAGCGGGCGCCTTCCTCGTTGGCCCAGTTGGTCACGACGATGGGGTGCTTGGTCTTGATACCCAAGTCGTTCATGGTGCGCACGACCTCGAGCGCAGCCAGAACGCCGAGCACGCCGTCATACTTGCCGCCGGTCGGCTGGGTATCCAGATGCGAGCCGACATAGACGGGAAGCGCGTCGGGATCGGTGCCCGGGCGGGTGGCGAACATCGTGCCCATCTTATCGACGCCCATGGTCATGCCGGCGGCGTCGCACCATGTCTTGAAGAGGCTGCGGCCCTCGGCATCGGCGTCGGTCAGCGTCTGGCGGTTGTTGCCGCCCGCGATCCCCGGGCCGATCTTCGCCATGTCCATGAGACTGTCCCAGAGACGGTCCCCGTTGACGCGCATGTTCTCGCCTGGTGCTGCCACCATATCCGTATTCCTCACCAGTTTTATGCGGCGCATGCGTGAGGCATGTCCGCTTGTTCCCGTGGTCAGTTTCAGCGCCGTTGTTGTTTTGTTAGCGTCTGAAAATCGTCAGTTGCCTTTGATTTGCTTCTGACGGATAATTTGACCGACTGGTAAACATTACAACTTCCGGCGTCGGGCTCAAGGCGAAAATCAGGAAAAATACAGACAAAATTCAGGGCATATGCCCGGTTTTTCGGCAGCGGATGGTCGCCGTTTAAAGTTGACTGAAATAGTTGAATTTGAAAGAGAAAAATTAGCGACATGGCGATACCTAGAGCTGCGAAAACACAGCGGCGCACCCGCATCCAGGAGGAGAAAGAAGAACAGATCCTGGAAGCGGCGCTCGATGTGTTTTCGGTGAGCGGTTTTCGCGGCTCGACAATCGACCAGATCGCCGAGGTGGCGGGCATGTCGAAGCCCAATCTGCTCTATTACTTCCGCACCAAGGAAGCGATGCACCGGGCGCTGATCGACCGCGTGCTGTTCACTTGGCTCGAGCCGCTGCGCGCTTTCAATGCGCAAGGCAATCCCGAGAGCGAGATCCGCGGCTATATCCGCCGCAAGCTTGAGATGGCACGGGATTTTCCGCGTGAAAGTCGCCTGTTCGCCAACGAGGTGCTGCAGGGCGCGCCGCATATCGAGGACGAGCTGAAGGGGCCGCTGAAGGAGTTGGTCGACGAGAAGGCCGCGGTCATCCGCGCCTGGGCCAAGGCCGGCAAGATCGTCAAGTGCGATCCCTACCATTTGATCTTCTCGATCTGGTCGACGACGCAGCACTACGCCGACTTCGACGTGCAGGTGCGCGCCGTGCTTGGGCAGGGGCAATCGGGCGAGGGGCGGTTCGAGGACGCGGCGCGTTTTCTCGAGCAGCTCTTCGTGGATGGTCTCAGCGTGCGGACGAACCAGCCGGCGTCATGATTTGACGATCGGCGCGATGCGCGACAAAGCGCTTGCGACGCTCTCGATCGTGTAAGGCTTCTGCAGCAGATTGGCGCCGAGGGCGCCATATGCCTGCGATACCCCTTCGCCATAACCCGTCGCCAGGATCAGCGGCACGCCCTTTGCCGCCAGCCGTTCGGCCACGGCGATGCTCGTTTCCTCGCCGAGATGGACATCCAGAACGGCCAGGTCAAATTTGCGGCTGTCGATGACCGCCAAGGCGTTCGAGACATTTGGCGCAAGCGACACGCTATGGGCGCCGAGTTGCAGGAAGATGTCCTCGCCATCCATGGCGATGATGAGATTGTCCTCGACGAGCAGGATGTCGAGCCCATCCAGCGGCCGGTCTTTGATTGTCTCCAGAATGGCCTTGGCCGATTGCAGCGATTGCTCCGGCAAAAGCGACACCGCGCCATCGGCGAAGGTCGCGAACTTCTCGGGGATCAGGAAATGCGCCTCAAGGCCTTCAGGCTCGTAGCGCACATCCGCCTGGCCGCCGAGCTCATAGGGGATCGAGCGGCGGATGATCGTGGTGCCGAAGCCCTGGCGGGTCGGCTGCTTGACGGGCGGGCCATCGCTTTCGCGCCAATGGATGACGAGATTGCCGGCGTCGTCCTTGTGCCAATCGACCCCGACCGTGCCGCTGTCGCAGAGGCTGCCGTACTTGGCGCTGTTGGTCACCAGTTCGTGGAACACCAGCGCTGAGATGGAGAATGCCTGAGGTGCCAGCAGCACTTCCGGCCCGTTCATGATGATGCGCGCGGCATTCGGGCCGAGATAGGCGGCGGCTTCGGCCTGCAGCAGCGCGCGCAGCGGCGCCGGCGCCCAGTGGTCGCGGGTGATCTGGTCGTGGGCGCGCGACAGCGCCTGCACGCGGCCTTCGAGATGGCCGATGAACTCGTCGGTGCTATCCGTCGTGCCGCGCGACTGGCGGATAAGGCCGCTGATGAGGCTCAATATGTTGCGCACACGGTGGTTCAGTTCGGCGATCAGCAGTTCCTGCCGTTCGTTGGCCTGCTGGCGCACGGCGTTCGCCTCGTCGGTCAGGCGCAGCACCACCTCGATCAGCGTGACGCGAATGGTTTCGGCAACGCGGCGTTCGGCGGCAGAGAAGGGTTGCGAGTGCTGGCGCACCAGCTCGGACCAAGTCTCGAAGCTCTTACGCGGCGTCAGACGCGGGCCGTTCGGGCCGTATTCGACGGGCTTGTGCGGATCGCCGGCCCAGCGCACGGAGCGCACGATCTCCTGGCGGAACAGGACCACGTAGTCGCGCGGCGAGCGCGAGATCGGAATGGCGATCAGCCCGGCCACGATGTCGCCGGACATTGTCCCCGGCCACGTCTCGGCGATGCTGTCTGTCGAAAACACGCGGCCGGCCGAGTTGCGGTTGAGGACGCGGACGAGTTCGGCGAATTCGGTCTGCGACGGGGTGATGCCGTTCAGCGCGGAGCGGCCGTTGATCCAGACGCCGATGCCATCGGCGGGGATCGCGTCGGCCAGCGCATCGATCAGCCAGGAGGGGTCGTCGAGCAGGCTGGCATTGTCGGCGACCGAGGTGAGCAGCCGGTCGGCGATCTGGCGGGCCTTGGTTTCGAACTCGAGCGCAAGCCGCCGCTCGCGGCTTTCCAGCCGTGACGCGAACATCTGGCCGAACAGTTCCGATGTCGTGCGGCGCTCGAAGGAGGGCAGGCGCGCGGAGTAGTGGTGGCAGGCAAACAGGCCCCAGAGCTTGCCGTCGACAACGATCGAGATCGACAGCGACGCGCCGACACCCATGTTCTTCAGATACTCGATATGGATGGGCGACACCGAGCGCAGGATCGACATGGAGAGATCAAGCGAGCGTCCATGCGCATCGATCTCCGGCACAAGCGGCACGTTGACGGCATCGATGTCGGCGATGATGCGGAAGAGATTGCGGGTGTAGAGCGCCCGCGCCTGCACGGGAATGTCGGAGGCGGGGTAATGCAGGCCGAGGAACGAGCCGATGCCGGCGCGCGCTGCTTCCGCCACCACTTCGCCTGCGCCGCTTTCGTCGAAGCGGTAGACCATGACGCGGTCGAAGCCGGTCAGCGCGCGGGCCTGGCGGGCGCCTTCGCGGAAGAAGGCTTCCAGCGTTTCGGCCTGGTCGAGGCGGCCCATCATGCTGCGGATCGACACGGGCGAGCCGCCTTGCGCGCCCTCCTGCGAGGGCTCGGCCTCGATCGCCACCTGCTCGTCGCTCATGTGGATGGCGATATCGAAGAGCGGGCCGCCTTCGGAAAGCTCGATGCCGAAGAGGCGCTCGACCACGTCGGGGCCGCGCATGATGCTCAGCCGGTTGCGCAGGGTGTGCATGGTCTTGCCGCTGATGACGCGCGACACAGGCTGGCCGATGATCTCATCGCAGGCGATGCCGACGAACTGTTCGAGATTGGCGGAAGCGCGCGCCACCATCCAGTCCGAGGATACGACGAGCAGGAAGCCGAAAGGCTGGATCGCGCCCAGGCGGTGAATGGGTTCGCGGTCGCAATTGGTGAGGTCGACCTTGCCGAAATTCTCGCTCGAATTCTCGTTCACGACGGGCCATGCTCCCGATCATACGGGGCAGCGTCTGCCATCGGGCGAACTGGAAAAACGTCTGCCGCTGCGTGGCAATCGCTGGGGTGGGCGCGAAGCGCGCTGCAAGGGGGCATGCTGTGGGATTTCCAGTTTTCGGTTCGGGACGCGAGATAGATCTCTAATGAGCAGGATTGAAAATATGCGTCAAGCCATCCAGATTTCCACCCGCCGGGCAGGAAATTTCACAGCATCAAGGACTTCGCCTGTCTGCGCGCGGTTTTCTGCCTGATCTCGTAGACCTGCCGGACCTCATGTCTCCGCTGGTCTCGCCTGTCGTCCGAGGGAATTTCCGAGAGCCAGGCGATGGCTATGTCCGTGAACGCACCGTCGGCGGGGATGAGGAGATCGGTCTCATCGAGTTGCTTGCGGATGCAGCCGCGATCAAAGGCAATGACGTCGTTTCCGGCGGCCTTGGCCTCGAAGACGACGAGGGGCTGGGCCTCGTTGGCGTAGGTTGTCGGGAAGACGAAGACGTCGATATCGCGGTAGAACTTCGCCTTGTCGTCGCCAAGCACGCGGCCGCGATAATCGAGCGCACCGGCGAATTCATTCAGCGCCGCGTCGATCATGGCGCGGTCGGCGCTATCAGTCGCCGGGCCGGCAAGGACGGCGCGGATCGGTAATCCCTGCAGGATTGCCTGTCGCAGCAGATCGAGAAACGTCTCCAATCCCTTGGCGCGGCTGAGGTTGCTGAGCATGCCTATGGTCAGTGGCCGGGTGGGGATCGCCGCGTCCTCGCTCTGCGGGGGCACGAAGGCGGCGTTGGAGATGATGGCGGTGTGCAGGCGCTTGTCATAGGCGTCGGCGAAGCGGTCGCGCATCATGCCGCAGAGAAAGACATGGATGAGGTCGGGAGCGGCGAGCGCCAGGATGGCGCGCATGGTGAGGCGCGGCCGGTCGATATAGCGAAAGCTGTGGTGGTGCAGGTAAGTCGGGTAGGCGAAGAGCCGGGCGAAGGCCACCAGGAGCAGCGTGTAGAGCTGGCCGAAGCCGCCGTCGCAGGCGAGGTAGCAGGCCTTGTCTAGACGTCCGCGCTCGCGTGCGAGGCTGGCGAGCGCGGCGAAGACCCGGACAACCTTCGCCGGATGCCGCCAAAGGCGGGAACCGCCTGCCGGTGGCGAGAGGTTGCTGGTGACGACGGTGTGGTCTTCCAAGAGCAGGTCCACCATCGCCGCTGTGGCGAAGGAGAAGCCGTGGAGCGGCGGCGGCAGCGGGCCGATGGCAACGATATGACGGGTCATGCGGGCCACCTCTTGAGCATGCGATGACTATGCGCGCCGGCGCGGAAAACTCAATCTCCCCGTTCGGCGCATATGATCGCCGCTATGCTGTCGCGTTGGACGATCCGGCTTCGAAATCGAAGCCTTCGTCCGCCCAGCCGGTCATGCCGCCGATCATTACCTTGACCCGGTAGCCGAGTCTTGCGAGGCGAAGCGCCGCCTTGTCGGTGCCGTTGCAATGCGGGCCGCTGCATATAACAATTGTGCGTTTTGCCCTCAACCTAAATCTAAGCAGTTGAAAACGCTGATAAAAAGGTTGTCTTTGGATGGAATGAGCGCTCGCCCTGATACTCAACTGGAAATACTTCTGGATTGTGATTAACACAAACAGGAGTAGAGCAAATGAAGTTTCGAGTTTGGGGCAAGATCGACGGCAAGGCATTCGAACAAGTCTTCCAGAGCGTCAAGGAATGGCGTGCAGAGCGTAAACTGATCGAACAACAGTTTGCCGTAGAAGTGCAGGGGATGGCTTCGGTATGATCCTGTTGACCCCGGAACTACGTGCGCAGTTGATCCGCAACAATGTCGAAGCACGCGAAGCTGATCATATCCCGGTGGTGAAGTGGTTCACGCCGTGGGCGCGTGCAACATGGATCATCACGGAAATGGAGCCCGATGGCTTGTGCTTCGGCCTTTGCGATCTCGGCCAAGGCACCCCTGAACTCGGATATGTCAGCGTGGAGGAATTGGAGAGCATTCGCGGGCCGGTGGGATTACGGATCGAACGTGACCTGCATTGGCACCCGACGAAACCGTTGTCCGCATACACGGCGGCTGCTCGTCGTGCTGGTGGTTACGTAGAACCCTGAAACGATAATGCCCCGGTCTTCCGGGGCATTTCCATGTCAAGAATTTGCGAGTTTGAACATCATCGCATCGGTGGCATTAGCGAAGAAAAACGCTAAGTCGATTTCTGGTGATTTGTCAGATATTGCTCGAACCTCGACGACTTCAGCTGCTTTGTCACCAAACTCGTTTCGTGCGCGATTGAGCGTTTCAATAGCTGCTTGGTATCCAGAAACACGGGTGACCACAGATTGCATATTTGTTACGTCTAGACGCGCGAGCGTCGGCCGGGTGTATAGGTAATCGGTGGTCAGGTAAAAACCAAAAATCGGTGCGTGTGCGTGAATTTCATAATGGCGCGCACCAGACGCCCACTTGCGGCGCTCTTCTTCCGATGATTCTCCCCAGACAATCTTTCTGTGCTTCCAAAGTCTGAATTGCTCGAAGGCGAAAAAGCAGATCGCGATAATACCGATGATGGCGAGGAAATAGATGAGGTAGATAGTCATGTGGTTCTCCAAACGTTGTTGTCTGGATATTTACCGGGAAACGAAAAACCCTCCCCACGATGACAAGCGCGGGAAGGGCTACAAGAGGAAAACAGAGCAAACCATGAAAGCCTGTTCTGCCAGTATTTAGCGATTGGCAGGTAAATACCTTCGGATTTCAAACACCTCAAGAATTCAGAAATCTGGCTGCTCAACGGGCTCGGCATTCAGTCGAGTCCGTAGTCATTTCAATACTGACTAGCTCGGCTCAGCGGCTGCATAATGAGGGAAAAAGGAGCCGCAATGAACGCGCAGCAAAAAGCATTCTACATCAAATGGTACAAGGTTCTCAGGTCTGCTCACAGAGGGCATTGGGATTTCACCGAGGACAGCTGGCTTGCATTTTGGGACAATCATCCGCTGATGGTCGATAAGTTTCTCGGTGTCGGATCGTCCACCGTGTCACGGCCCAACAGCAAGCTGCCATACTCGCCAACGAATTTCCAAGTCGCACGGAAAAAGCCTTCACCCAAAGTGAAGCCCTCTACGAAACTCAGTCGGTCGTCGCGTGCTGGTGATCCCGTTGATGGCTATCCTGATAGCCGTGTGCTGACGGTGGCCGAGTGGAAAGCCGAAATCGGTAAATAGTCTGTGATCTTTCTAGTCATGGGATCACACTCCGAACGGGACCCCACTGTTTCCTCCTAGAGCAGTGGGGTTTTTCTTTGAGCCGGTAAATAGTTGACCGTAACTAGAAGGAGAAAATTCCCATGACGAGCAATCTGGCGAAACGCTGGCAAGATTATTACAACGCACCGAACCCTTATGAAATTCGCGTCAAGGAACTAGAAGCCGAGATTGACAAATATCGGTCGATCAACGGCATGAAAATCCTCGGTTCTGATGGCTGGCAACTCCAAATGGCCTTTATCAAAGCCCAGAAGGAATTCGCCGCTTTTGATCACTACATGACCAATGCTTATTTGGATGGCATCGATCCGATTGTCGCGAAACTCTCCTATACAGGAGGCGCAGCATGAGCCAGACAGAACTCTCACGCAACGATGTCGCTGCCTTCGTCCTGTTCAAGAAGATGGGCACGATTGGCCGAACACCGTGAGGAACACCTGACACGGGTTGCCTTCGCGCAGCAGGCTTATTCGTCGTTCGCTCAGCTAAACGGGCTGGTCAATTCGCAGTCGGGTCAGCACCAGAGTTATGCGTTGCAGATCGCCCTTCAACAGCAATACGCGGCGATGTCAGGGCATTCGCACTCGCTCTCTTCGCCCGGCCATACTCACAACCTCGGACCCATCACGGCAAGCTGGACCCCGTACATCACAAGCGCGGAATGGGAAGCATTTGAAGCGTATATGCGTGGCGAAGATTTGATCCTGCATGTACTGGCTGACCAGCGAGATTAAATGCAGAAAAGGCGCGCATCTATTAAGAAATATATCGCTATTTCAAGCGTTTATCTGTTAAATTCAATAAATAATATGTGAACACAGCGTCGTCGGAAAACGGAGTGTTCGAAAACTCCGCAGACAACGTTGGTTTCCTCTTTTTCTACTTGGACCCACTTGCTACTCCGACGACAGCAGGTGGGTTCATTGTTTCAAACGACAAGAAAAAGAATGGAAACTGCAATGACAACCAATCGTAAAACTACAGCGGAAATCTTGGCTCTGGTAAAACAGAGTGCAATGGCTCGTGCGAACGAAGGAAAGACATCGATCGTATCGGAATGGGCTGCAAATGATGACAGCCGCGCATCTATTAAGAGCGGACGCGCAACCGACGTATCTGGTGCTTTTTTTGCGGATAAAGGCGCGCATCTATTAAGTTATTCAAGTGGAGAGAAGTTACTTAATAGAAGCGCGCCTGAAGGCGTTACCGCTTCTAGTGAAGTTGGCTGTTCGACACCTGAATACGGAGTGAAGAGCCACGCGGCATCCGCCACGACGGCCAGTGAAGTCACGGCTACTTCGCCCTGCTCATCCGCCGAACAAGAGCAAGTTGACAATGGCTGCGCGGACATGACCCCCGCCGACGACGAGCAGAACAGCACATTCTACGAAATCAAAACCGACCTGTTCGACAACAGCGGCAGTGGCAAAAAATCGACTATCCACCGCGCCAAACTCATGATCCGTGCCGAGCCAACAACGACGGCCAAAGACGCTGATGTGTTCATGCTCGACTTCTTCAACCGCAACCGTGAAATTAACAAGCGCTTGAAGGAAATGGAAGTCGAGAACGACCCTTGGTACCTGCACTTCAAGGCCGAGTTTGATCGCTATTCAAACATGCTTGTAGCTTACGAAATTGCCCCGAAACTGGCTGTTCTCAAGGAGTTGATCCGCGACGACGGTAGCAGCGAAATCATCGGCTACGCAGCGGGCATCATGTTCCAAGTCCAGAACCAAGAGCCAACTGTAATCCTGTTCTACGACGACAAGATTTACACGCTCACGCTGGACTTCGAATTCAACCGCACGCCCGGAAGCACGATCTTCAAAAAAGGCATTTACCGCGATCCGGCTCGTCAGCACTTGGACGTTGATCTCGACACGGCGAAGAAGAAATTCAAGATCAAGACAAAGGCAGACTTCCGATAATCAAATATTGCGATTTCGAAATCGCATCACGTAAACTCCAAAAATAAGAACAAAAACAAGGAGAACACCCAATGTCCAACTACGGATATGATTCCGTTCGCAAGACAATTGAAGAACTGTCCGCGATCCCAAAGCCACATAGCGCAATGACAACCGCGACACTTCGCGAGGCGCACAAGCGTCTTGAGGAAGCCCGCTTTGAACTTCTTGGTCAAATCCCGGCACACGAACTAGACCTGCTCATCGATGCGTACCGCGCACACAACGGTTTCCAGCGAGACGGCAATTCGTCCATGTGCGTAAACGGTAAAACGCTGATGGAGAATTTCAAAGCGTTGCTGCCGGAAGCACCAAAAGCAAAGACGTCACCGCAAGCTACTAGCGGCAGTATCCTTCGCGACAAACTGTCGAAAATCAAGAAGGAGTTCTGAGCATGTCGGAACTTCCATACAAGTTTGACGAAGCCGAACACCTGTTGTGGGTCGATTGGCGAACTGCTCACGACAAACGATATGCCCGCGTTGGCACTTATTACGATTGGGTCATGGCGCTACGCGATCATTACGATGACGACGATCCGAAATACTCTCGATGCAATGATCTGCTGGATCGTTTCGAGGATGAGTTTCGCCTTCTACACCAACGGCTCGCACAGATGGAGCAGTTCTATCAGGACGGTGATCATTTCCTCGTCGCGAAACTGAGACTGTCCGTTTGACGCTGTTTGAGGCGGTCCTGAGCGCTCAGGCATAAATACTACGTAGACAAAAACAAGAAGGAGAAAAATCCCAAATGACTAAGAAACCAACACGACCGCCCATCGGCGCGAATTCGAGACAGTGGATCGAATTCTTCCTCCACAGCATCGAACATCTGAACGAAGAGGTCGAAGCCTTCACAGCTGATGCTCGTCTCAACGTATATCCGGGCAAGATAGTGCGTATGGACAGCTCGGAGAACGTCGGCCTGATACCTCCGTCCCAAGGAGGTAACTCCTGATGCCGAAGAAGGGCTACACTCAATCACCGGAACATGTCGCGGCTAAGGCTGCGGCAGTTTCAAAGGCGCTCAAGGGTAAGAAGCAATCCCCACAGCATGTTGCGGCACGTCAGGCAGGTATGGCGCGTGTCCGTGCTGCTACTGTCCGCGTCTCACGTAACGATGCGGCGATGCTTGAAGTGCTTCGTGCTCATCTCAGAAAAGTCGCGGACGCACACGAAGCGATCGCAAACGACAGCAACGTTCAATCGGACCAACACTGGGGCATTGGTGGAACTCGATTCAATACCGAGGAAGCGTTTATTGCATTCCAAGCATTAGGTCGTGCTCATGCAGACCTGAACAAATTTGGCAATTTGTGGCTCGACGGTGAAGACGTTCTACTCGCCAAACTTTCCCAACAATAAGAAGGAGGAAAATCCCAATGACACGTAAACCAAATAGACCAGTCGGCAATCCGCACCCGAACCCCAAGCAGTGGCTCGAATATCTCGTCAACAGCATTGACTATCTAAACCAGCGCATCGACGCGCTCGAAGCCGAGAAGGCTATCGAGGCACCAGAAGAAATCAGCGACTACGAGGCCGCAAAGCGCGCCTTGTTGATCCTGACCCAAGAATAAGAAGGAGAAAACTCCCATGACAGACCTAGACACAAACCTATTCGATATCCCCGCACAGGCCCCGGCAAGTGTTGCGGGACGCATCGTTGATACAGTCGCAGTGTCCGAGCTAATCGAGCGACCATCAACGTCAACAAAAGCGCCGGTTCAATATGTCCGATTGAGCGACAACGAGCATCGCGATCTCACGCAATGGGTGGATGGCTTGAACCGCATCCGCCAGGACAAGACACACCCCACGGATTTCCTCGCGCTGAACAACATTCTCGACAAGAGCAGCGGCATTTGGGGAAGTCAGCTGCGCAAGTTTTCCACGCTGCGTGAGGTGCTAGAGGGCGTCTCTGACAAGTTGAAGAAGCCGCACAAGTACGTTCGTGGCCGTCGTGGTGAAGACCTTAGCGTGAAGCAGTTGACGGCGATCAATCAGATCATCACGGCAGTTGGTGGCGAGTGCATCGCGGTTCCGGCGAAGGAGGTGTGATCATGCAGCCAGTCAAACGTTACTCTCCCCCATATTTCGATATCGATAAAATCGAAGCGCATTGGGACAAGCAGGTGTATTTCTGGAAGCGCCGACACATTTGCCGCTTCACGCACTCAGTCTCTAATTTTGAAGAGGCCGAAGCGTTGCGAGTTGCAGCAATTGACAGCGGCGCTCTGCAAGGGGTCGTGGCGAATGAGTTCGCGATGAAGCCGGCAGTCACGACCGGCACTCACATAGTTCCAATGACACGCGGGGTCGAGGTTTGCTTTGCATTTCCCGACAAGCGTTCGGCAATGCTCTTCAAACTCTCCTACGGTGGAGGTGAGGCATGAGCGAACCGTGCAGAATCAAATGGGGATTTGAGGTTCCCGAAGGCGGTGGCTGGTTGTTGAACTACCCGCTCTGCCGTTTCGACAGGATTTCCGACAACATTTACAGCGAAACATATCCGCTGCCGCTTGGAGACGAAGCAAAGCGGGCTTGGTTCCTCGACCTGTTCAATTTCTACTACGAGCGCGACAATGACGTGATCGGCGTAGCGATGTCAGAACTGCGAGATTTCAGAACATTCTACGTCGATCTGCTGTTTGCGAACCGTGCAGACGCGATGCTCTTCAAACTCACATGGGATGGAGGTGCAGCGTGAGCATCATTCGCAAAATAGTAGCCGCGTTGTTCGGCACTCAATCAAAGCATGTTGATATGCCGAAAGAAGAACCCGCTATCGCTGTCACTCCACGCCGCGCACAGACTTCTGTTGACATGTCCGAGATTGCAATCTTGCCGACAACACCTCGTATGAGCGCAAAGGAGAAATGGCACGCAGATCTCGGCCCCGATTATGGTGTGGTTCACCGCCAGTTGGCATATGCAGCCACCACGGATCACCCGCGTTTGGTCCACATGGAGATCCGAGAAATGGGACGCTATGCAAACGACTTCCACCGGACGGTAGGTGTTCATAACCTTGCAAAGGAAGGCGATAGTTACCGAGCGATTGTGACATTCGCGTTTCCTACGCAGGATAGAGCGAATGAGGTCAAACTCGCGAACGGCTAAAACGCTGCAATCTGACGGATCCAGCTAAATACGGGCACAATTCCAGAAGGAGTGCCCCGTATGGCCGTCACAAACACATTCTCCGCAACAGCAACTTCTAGCGCATGGACGCAGATCGTTGATGGCACGACCATCGCCAGTTGCGGCATTCAACTCGATCCCACAAGCACAAGCGTATTTCTCGCAGTAGCACAGTCCACACCAGCTGCTACCTCAGATGACTTCCTGCATTTTGACCGTCAGCGCGACGTGTCGATTAGTTTCCCCCTGAACGCGACGGATAAGGTTTATGCCCGCGCTCCATCAGCGACGAGTGTGAAACTTCGCGGATATCAGGTGACACGCTAATATGGGTTTCGGCTTTTCATTCTCGCTGAGCCCCCAAGGTACAATAACCCCACCGGCTCCACCGACAGCGGCACCGACGAACTCGACAGCCCCTGCGATCAGCGGCACAGCCCAAAGCGGCAGCACGCTCACAACGACATTCGGCGTTTGGACACAGAGCCCAAGCGGATATGCGTACCAATGGAAGGCGGCGGGAACGAATATTTCCGGCGCAACCAACCGCACCTACGATCTAACCGACAATGAAGTCGGCAAGACCATCACCGTCACTGTAACGGCAACGAACAGTTTCGGCTCTGCTAGCGCGACATCGGCAGCAACCAGCGCAGTTACAGCTAAGCCGGTCACGGTCAAGCCAGCGAACACGGTTCTCCCTGCGATCACTGGCAATGCTCTCGTAGGTTCCACGTTGATGACATCGACCGGCACTTGGGCAAACTCCCCGGCCAGCTATACGTATCAGTGGTTCAAGAACGGCACCGCGCTTTCAGGAGCTACAGCCAATGTCTTCGCGTTGATCGCGGACGATTTCGGTTCGACTTTCTATGCAAGAGTGACCGCGACTAACGTTGTGGGTTCGACCGACGCCTTCACTCCGAGTGTAGGACCGGTTAGCCAGAGTGTTCCAGCGAATACGGTAGCTCCATCGATCTCCGGTCTCGCACAGGTCACGAAGACGTTGACGGGCTCCGCTGGTACATGGACGAACAGCCCAAGCCTCACTTATCAATGGCTCCGTGATGGCGTTGCTATCAGCGGTGCAACCGACACCACTTACACGCTGGACAACGCGGATAAGGGCAAACTGGTATCCTTCCGCGTAACAGCAACCAACCTCGGCGGTTCGACAGTGGCGACATCAAGTGAAGTCGGCCCGATTGAGCAGCCCGCTCAGTTCATCAAGATCGTGTCAGAGGGCGACTCCCTGACAGCAGGTGCATTGGCATCTGACGAGGCTCATGCATATCCTCCGATAGCAGTCGCAACACTGGCAGCTGGTCCAACCTACAGCTTGAGTAACATCGCAACGGGCGGTTACACAGGTCAGAACGTAGCTGATGAATTTGATGATCGCGGCGGCGCTGCGTTCGATGAGACGAAGGACATGAATGTGTTCAGCGTAATGCTCGGCGCAAACGATCGCTCACAGGGCTATAATGACCGTCAGGCTTATGTGAACCTGCGTCGTGTACTCGTCGCGGCAAAACGCAAGGGCTATCAACGCCGTATCGTCGGCTCGATGATCGCGAGCAATGAAGGCGATGCACCTTACCAGAGTTGGAACGTCGCTGATGTCCAGTTCAATACGTGGGTTCGCGCATATTGGGCTTCCGACTTGGATTGCGATGGCCTTTTCGACTTCTCCGCTGATAGCCGTTTTGACATGGCAACGGACGCCAACAATACGACGTGGTACGCTAGTGACCGAAATCACCTAACCGATGCAGGCTATGCAGCGCTGGCAGGGATTTACGGCCCAACACTACAAGCGGCAATCACCGCTCCTGGCACAAGGCAGGCACTACCGCCGACATGGTTCACGCCGGATATGAGTAAGAGTTTGGCGTTGAAGAACTCGGATCGCACCGTGTACTGGCCAGATAATGGTTTCACCAACGCTTGCGTAAGAGGTGCAATCGGCAAGTCCTCTGGTAAGTGGTATTTCGAGACTGTCCACAACAGCGTAGGCAACGACAAGTTCACAGGCATCGGCTTGATGAACATCGATTACGCCACGCACTTGGAAGCCGACTGGATCGATCCGGGGCAGGACGAGAACGCGATTGGCTACCAAAGCAATGAAGGAACTATCCGCTACATGGGTACGGATATCGCCTTCATGGGGCAGATCGAGAACGGCGATATCGTTGGCATTGCTTTCGACGCGGATACTCGCCGCATGTGGGTACGCAGAAACAACGGCGCATGGAATGGTGGAGCTGCTGAGGGTAGCGAGCCTTTCGATCCCGCAACAGGTGTCGGCGGCATTGATATCTCGATGCTCGGCACGGACATGCTATATCCCGTAGGTTTTGCATTCCTCACTGGCTGCGAGATCACGTCGCGATTTGCACCGGGACAGACAACTTTGCCGATCCCATCGGGCTTCTCGGTGATCGGCGCATAAATATGGGCGACAAAATAGAACGTCGTTCCTGATGGAACATGCACAATTTGATCGTTAGGGCATGCTTCATAAATTCACGTAGGAAAGCCCGCTGTTAACCCCGGCGGGCTTTTTCATGCCTGCTTAAATATGAAGTCGCGAATGGTCGCGGCATTTTTAATGATTGTTGCATGGCGCACCACTCGTCGTTTCGGGTGGTGTTTCCATGTCAGCTAAATAGAAGGCAGACGCGGTGGTGGTTATTCATCGGGCCACGATTGATGCCCGCGCTGTTTGAATTGCCCTAGCTGCCCGGACTCAGTTAGGGCTTTTTCATGCCCGCTTATAGACGTTCTCCGGTGGTTCCTTCGGCAGCAATCGCACCCGGTTATGAGCTAGCAATTCAATCTGCTTCTGCGAGACCAGCCAGAACAAGGCGTTGACAATCTGCTCCTGCGTAAAGCCCAGATCCACAACGAGCGTCGGCCCAATCTCCAGCAAATTGATGGGTTCAAACCCGGCTTTCTCCTGCAAAAGAGAGCAAATGGTTTCGCTTAGTTCTGATGAGTTTGCCATAAAACCAGCCTAGAACAAAACGGAAACAAAGGCAATGCCCGCGACATAACTAGTGGCATGACAACACCTAGCTATCGCAACAATCTGGAAAAGAAAGTCGGAGAAATCCTCGGCAATTCCTACGAGTATGAAGCCCGCAAATTCCCATACACAGAGACGAAACACCGAACATATCTGCCTGACTTCATCGATGAGAAAGCCAAGCGCATAATCGAAACAAAGGGCTTTTTCCCATCCACGGACAGGTCCAAGATGAAAGCAGTACGAGCGGCATACCCGGATTGGGAAATCGTTCTTGTTTTCAGCAATCCCAGCGCCACAATCAGCAAGCAGAGCAAGACCACGTATAAGGAGTGGGCTGAGAACAACGGCTTTGTCGTATGGGATCATCTTCCTTTGACGAACAAACGTTAGCCGTCGGAAAGGTCGTGAAGCAGGCAGGAACGGAAATAACCGCAATTCCGATTGGAACACTGCGCATTCCGATCAGTACGATATCAGGGCTGCAATCCACTTCCCATTAACTCAACACACCAACCGGCCCGCAGCCAGTTGCCCGCCGATATTTCCGCACCAAAACGGTCAGGAATTCGTCACGCGCGTTATTTCCACTTGGGTCAAAGGGCAACCGAAAAGATCGCTCGCCCTTTAAAAAGTTTGGCAGCAGACAACGGATAGTTAACCGATGTCACAAGGACGCTGCAACCAATGCAACCACAACAGTATGTCGCATATTACCGTGTATCCACTCAGAAGCAGGGTGCAGACGGATTGGGGATCGAAGCGCAGCGC
The DNA here is from genome assembly GCF_000377565.1 of Rhizobium sp. 2MFCol3.1. GTDB lineage: Bacteria > Pseudomonadota > Alphaproteobacteria > Rhizobiales > Rhizobiaceae > Rhizobium. The sequence continues at coordinate 169,482 of NZ_KB898354.1, forward strand.
AATGCTGTAGCGGCTTTCGCCAATGGCAATGTAATAGCCGAGTTCACCGAAGTTGAGTCCGGGGGCAAAAACGACCGGCCACAGATCGCATTGGCCCTAGATCATGCAAAGGCGAACAAGGCCACGCTGCTTATTGCGAAGATGGACCGGCTGTCTCGCAACTCCGCTTTCATTAACAATTTGCTGGAAGCCGGTGTAGACTTTATTGCGGTGGATCAGCCGCATGCCACTCCACTCACAATACGTATCCTTGCAGCTGTCGCACAGGAGGAACGCGAACAGATCAGCAAGCGGGTCAAAGTGGCTCTGGCCGTGGCGAAATCTCGTGGGGTCAAACTTGGCGGCGCCCATCCCGATAAAATCGCTAAAGCAGATGCCTTCGCCGGATCGCTTCAAGAAGTCCTACAGGGGCTCATAGACAGCGGCATCGACACGCCAGCAGCAATTGCTAAAGCCCTTAACGCCGCCGCTATACGGACGCCACGTGGTGCGGAATGGGGTACCGGTCAAGTTGTTCGTCTTCTCCGTCGCATGGAGAAAAAAGATTGCTCGCTTGAGTAAATCTCCGGTTGCCCTGTTCCCGTTCTGGTAGCAGGACCGAAGCACGGCAGCAATGGTGCTGCTGGTGCAAAGGACTAAACGAAATGGCAAACGCTCTCGAACTTCTCAAGTCTTCCGCAACGACCGGTGTTGTCGGTGGTCAGAGCCCGCTGGAAATCTTCTACAGCAAACTCGACGCACAGGTGAAGTTGGCCGGTGAAGTCAAGGAAGGCAAGCAGATCAACACACGGTCGCTGTGGTTCCGCAAAGACGCACAGGGCTATGTTGTCCGCATCGGTCGCAACGCTTTCGAGATCGCAGGCAGCAAGTTGTTCCGTGCAAAGGATCTCGATGAGGTCGTGGCACTGCTGAAGGCTGCGAAGGAAGCAATCGGCGCTGATGAAAAGTTGCAGGCCGCAATCGCCAAGCACTCGGCTGAACGCAGCGCTCGGCTGAAGGCTGGTCGCGCTAAGAAGGCAAAGTAAACGCTGGTCTGATTGCGCAATCGGATCGAGCCCCGGCTGAAAGGCTGGGGCTTTTCCATGCTCTGCAACGTATGGCCTGGCACAACTGCGCACGCACTCACTGAGTCCTTAGGAGCGTCATACACTGCGATGGCTGCATAGTTTGCACCAGCATGTAGGGCAGGGCTCACGCAAGTCCTGAGGTAATCTGAGGACTCTGCACGCTTACGTCGATGGGTCCACAGGACAGTCTCTGGCTGGCTCTAGCCGTCCACGCTGCATTACACATGTGGGCTCACCATCGTAGCGGATGGGCGTCTACTGGTCCCGCTGACTGTTTTCTATGCGGGAATCTGCCCATAGGCCCCCCTGCGCCCGCCCATAAAAACCTCTATACTGCGCCAACCATTTGATATGATTTTTAAAAGTTTCAGCAGTCAGCGTTTTAATCGGCTCTTAAAAATCTCCGCGCTATGCATGGCGACCCATAGGAGCAACCATGTCCAATCCCATCGAAGAAGTTGAACTCGAATATGCCTGCCGCATTTTCGAGGACCGCGTGACGTATTATAAGGAAGCCAAGCACGATCTCGGCGTTATCAACGAGTTTCCCGCAGCTATCGCGAAAAGCCATCCCCGTTACCAGATGCTCCGTGATCAAGTGCATCGCTACGAAACAGCGTTCTATGATCATCCACTTTTAGAGTCAGTGGATGCAACCGAAAAACTCGTCTTCTTCCTCGGTTACAACACGATTGCGCTGATCGATTGGACCCTCAAGCAACCGCCATTCGGGACATTTCCGAAATCGCGCCAGCTAACTGAAACCGCTCGCATGGGTATCAAGACCGAGTTGGAGAAACGGATTGCCGGCAGCTTGTCGATCTACTTCTTCGAAAGCCTCGATTTCATGAAGAAGAACCGGAAATCGCTGTCTCCGTTGGATTGGATCGGCGTCTATATCGTCGCTGACAAGAATCAGGCGATGCAGCTGAAACTTGGGTTCAGCGACGATATAATCTTCATGTGATCGCTCAGATAACGATATCGCGGGTCATGACTGCGAGCGCCCGATCTCGATCAGCTGTCGAGTGGAAGCCAACAAACGCATAAAACGCGCAGAGGTCCAATGGATCGACTTCCGATAGATCGTAGGATTCTGACCAGTCCTTCGCAAAGAAGTCGAACGGATTGTCGTTGGACCCATCGAAGCTGACGAATGCAATCACAGACACCGTATCGATACAGATGGCTTTTGCCGGTTCGATTGATGCGTCTGCGATAGTCGCGAAATAATCTGGGCCGAGACCTCGCATATCGTAGGCGACCCAAACCAGCTCCGGTCTGAAAATCTTCTGAAACTCAGCTGAGTCTGCAACATGTGTGCCGTATGCAATCGAGATCTCACTCCGGCTCCGCTTGCCTTCGTGAACCGAACCAGCCTCAACGAGTACACGCCCGGTCACGCCCTCTTTGCCCATTGCTGCTGTAAAATCTGCGATTGCGTCCGCTGTATCAACGGGCTTGCTAAAATAGTATGCCAATTTTTGCTCCTGTGCTTATGGCGCGTTGATAACCGGGGAGGCTTAAAAATCTCCCCGGTTTGTCTGGTTAACGGTTGTCCCATTTCCGGGTCATCGCCCGCATGAAGGTATCAACCGGCACGACTTGGCTCTGTAGCGCCCGTTGCAGCCGAGCGACCTCACTGCCACGACCGAAGCGGAACGCCTCTGCTACGCTCCGACTAGTCGTTGCCCTGCCGCCGACCTTGATGTTGCGGATTTTCTTCGCCATCAGTGCAAATCCCTCTTCACCGAGAGATTGCGGCATTCGTCCATCAGCTCTTCGATTGCCTCGACAGTCGCGTCATCAAGATCGTTGACGACCGTTTGCGCGAAATAGATTGCTACCGCGCTGTTGTCCTCGTGGAAGACAAGCGCCATCATTAGATCCAATGCGCGTTGATCCTTCTCCAGAAGCTGGATGAATTTGCTGTTGATCCTCTTGCGAAGGCGCGTGACGCTCTTCGGGAGTTCAGCTGAGGTTACACCGGCCATCTTCATGGCTTGCCTCCTTGTGCGAGCCACGCCCGATAGACGGCGACCACCTGCGTTTCGACCTTGTCGAAGTTCTTCAACGGGAACATGCAGGGAATGCCAGCCCCACGGATGCCGCTCTTCAGGTCAGCGACGACATGCTTCTTCGCCGTGTTCATGAAGATGATCTTTGCCTTGTCATCGGTGAATGTCGCATCAAGAAAAGGGACGAGGCTCGGCTTCTTGATCCAATCCGGCCTGAACCAGTTGATGAAGTGACCATCGAAGTATGTTGTGCGCTGGGGGAGAAGTGGAAAGCCCTTGAGACTCATGCCTGACCTCCTTCGCTCGAAAGGTAGTCCTGAAAGACCTCGACAACAGCCGGTTCGAATGCCGCTACGCCCTGAATGGGAAACATAGCGAGTTCGCCCAGCGCAGCTTCTTCAATGTTGTCGATGTGATCTACATACAGAATGCCGCTACCGATCACAGCGCCGATTGTTTTCGTCGCGAATGTCGGGCGGAACGTATCGAGAAAGGGAATGACAAACACGGTGTCAGAGCCAGCGTCGATTCCAAACCAGCTGATGGTGTGGTTGTTGAACTCAGTCTGAAAGAGTGGGTTGGCGGTCAGGCCAAGTACAAGCCGCTTATGCGGTGCAAGATTAGTCACGGGAGAACGCTCCATAGGTGATCGTTTCCGCTGCCGGATGGCAAGCGGACAAGCACAGGGAACGTCATGGTTCCGAATGTCTTGGTGGTCACAGAGAGATTTGAACTCTCAGCCAGCGGCACCCTGCCAGACCTACGATCACGTGATGAAACGTGAAGGCCGAGGTATAAGCCGTGGCTCTGGAAACCGTCAATATAAAAATTATCGATTGGTTAACGCCGCCGAGCCGAATCATTTGCCGGTCAACGCGAGGTGGAATGACCTGTCTTTGTCTCAATGTAGAACATAGCGCGAATATCTTCTCTCAAGTAATCACGAGGGAAGGCCGAAAAGCATGAGAACAAAAGAAGAATTGCTATCTTTTTTCGGGATGACGGCCAAAATGAGAAGATTCCACTTGCCAGACCTTCGACACTGATGGTTAATCACCATCACAAAAGTTGAATCGGCGGAACCAATGGCAAGCGAACTTGATCTTATCAGGCAACGGCGAAAGGAAGTCGAGGAGGAAATTTCCCTTCTCAATGAGAAGATCATTGTGAAGATGAAAGAGATGGAGAGGCTAGAAATCGCTTGGAACGTGCTTGCCGAATTGACTGGTGGGATTAAGCCCTCCACGTCAACACACCGTATTTTCGATAAGGGGAGGGCACTGCGTCAGAAGCGCTTTAGGGCGAAAAGGAAGACCATGCCAGAGAAGATTCTAGCTGGGCTCGCGCTGGCTGAAAAGGATCACAAAGTCGGTCTTAGGCCGAAAGAAATTCATCGCGCGATCATCGCTTCCGATGATCCAGACGCAGACATTGGCCGAGTTAACGCAGTTGCTTGGCGAATGTGGAAAGCAGGCACGATAGAGCGCGACGATCAGTCTCGGTACTCGCTGCCTAAAACGAGTAATGCCGTCGATCCAGTGCTTGGGGAAGACGAGGAATCGACGGCATTAGAACCCAGTGCGGATGGCCGTTTAGCCGGTCCAGGAGGTGGTACATGAGAAGAGCCTAAACTCTAACCATGTGACGGGCGATCAATTTCGCCCGTCACTCATTTGTAGCGATTTGGTTTGAATCGGTCAACGATTCTATAACGGTCGCCTCGATCAGCGGGACAGTTTCAGCTTGCGTAAGCGCTAGTTCAGCGTTTCGCTTATCCAGTGCTAGAAGAAGATCTGACCAATTCTGCTTGTGGTTCACATCGACATCGACTGTTTGCTTTGGCGCGCCCCATCCACGGTTCAACAGGGAGTTCGCTGCGTTCACAACAGCGGCGGCATTATGTTTGGGGTCGTCAACCGTTCGGACGACTTTCACCAGCGCCTCGACCGCCTCTACCGTGTAGCATTTCGCCAGCTCGGTAGCATCTCGCTTCTCCTGCTTGACCTCTTCCGTGTCGGGCTTACGGCCAGCCGGGTTGCCAGATTTGCCCTTTTGAAACTGCGCAGCTTTCTGTGTGCGTGTTCTTTCTGTCTGGTTATTCGCTGGCATCACTTTACCTCTTTGATCACGGCCTCGACGTGCACATGAAGGGGCAACCAGTATGACATCGATGTGCCGCGCTTCGAGTTGAGGAACTGAACAAGCAGGTCTTTCAGCAGGCGTTTTTCGCTCTTAGTCATCAGCCACCTCCAAACAAGCGTTCGATCACCGACGGCTTTTCAGCCTCACGTTCTAGCTCGGCAATCTTCCGCTCTACGCGTCGGAGTTCTCGAACGCTGTCATGATGACAAAAGAGAGCCTTATTGTATGCGGCGATACGAGCATGATCCCCATCGTGCAGACCTTTGCGTGCTGTTTCCAGCTTCAGTTTTGCTTCAACCGCTCGTACTTGCAAAGTCGTCAGGTAATTGCGTTCGATATCAAGAGAGGTCATTGCTCACCTCCACGGATGGAATGATCTTGCCGCCGACATTGTGGACGAAGAAGTCTTCATCGTTCGGATTTTCGAAATCGATGGTGAAACTGCCAGCCAAATCAGGCGGCACATTCGTTGGACTACCTGTCACGATCACGTCGGCAATGATGAAGGTCTTGCCTTGCATATGCTTGCGGACCCACCCGCCGTAACGACGCTCGATCCATTCACTGACGACATCGGCGTGTGTCTTGGAAGGATTGTTGTCGATCTCGGCCTTGATTTCTCCGCGCATATGACCGCCCGCGATGTTGAATAGAACTTTGCTCATAAAGCACTCCCTTTCCCGTATTTACCGGGAAAGCGCTTTTTGCAGCCGGAACGTCGTTGGCCCCTGTTTGGCTTCTATAAGAGCCCCTGATTGGGCGTCGTCCGGTAAATATTGGATCGCATTTCATAACAGATCGGGCAGGGCAGAATGTTCATCGACCACACACACAAAGGGACATTCCAGGCGGTGCCTGTTGCGTGATCTCTCCACCTATCTCGAATCTCTCGGTATCAATCCAACCTACTTTGCAGCCGGTGTTGCCGGTGCGTCGGTTCACGCGATCATCAGCGAAGGCAAGACAAAATGGGAAGCAATTTCCGGCGCACTCGTCGGGACGCTATGTGCGATCTATCTGACACCGTTGGTCGTGGGCTGGATGGGCCTCGACGGTTCTCAGGTTAGCACGACGAACGCTGTTGCATTCGGCATCGGCATTATCGGTTTGCGCTTGGCAGAGGGCGCGGTTCGAATGGCAACAGACTGGTCGAAGAAACCCCGCTTGCCATCGGAAGCGTCCTTGAAGGGACTAGCTGACGCCGTGAACCCTCCAGCTGCACCCATCGATATTCCAGAGGAAGAAAAACCGGAGTCTGTGAAAGCCCCGGTCCGTCGAAAGCGACGAAGTTAGATGGGATCGAGTAGTCAAATGTTGCGAAATGTATGAATTCCTATGCACTGCTCATTTTGTCTTGGTGATGCCCTCCATCCGTTTGATTGAATTTTGAACGTGCTGTGGCGGTGCAGGGGTGAACCACATCACGCTCACGTATTGCCAAAAGATCCAGCCGATAACCAACAGGCTCAGTCCGAAGTAGACGACGCACGCGATGTGCAGCCAAGTCAGCCGATAAGTCTCCGTCGCGTCCAGCGTCATCAGTCCCGCGAACACAGTGGGCAGTAGCGCCACACAAACGCAGACCGGCACGGCCAGCACGTAATAGAGTTGTCTCCAAAATACGATTGCAAGTATTGCGACGATAATCCAAAGCGCCATTGCTAGTCCCTCAGCAGTTGTTGTGCTTATAACGTTGCGCCATCGATGCGTAAGGACAAGTAAAAACACAGGAAAATCAAAAATTCCTGTTTTTCGCTAAATATCCGAACAGAAAACATTCGGAATATTATGGCAATCAATCATGAGAAGACGCAGGAATTACTTGCTGCGTTCCGCGAAGACATTCCGTTTTTCGCTAAAACTATTTTCAACAGCGACCTTAGACCCAAGCAGGTCGAATTCTGCAAAGCCTTTCAGAACAGCCGACGTATCAGTTTCAAGGGTGGTGTTGGTTTCGGCAAAACCCACGTCATGGCGATTGTCGTCTGGTGGAGCCTGTTCTGTCACAACAATGTTCAGGTGACGATTTTCGGTCCATCCGAAAGCCAGATCAAAGGTTCGATCTGGAAGGAAATCGGCATTCTCTTCGGTCGCATGAACGAGGCGTTTAAGGATCGCTTCGAATACTCCGCGACGAAACTCACCCGCAAAGACACGCCTTCCGCTGCGTTCGCTGAATTTCGTCTCGCTAATAAAGACAACATCGAAACCGCACGCGGTATCCACATGCACAATAACTTTGTGCTTGTGGACGAGGCGACAGGTGTTCCCGACGAAATCTTTCAGGTTCTCGGCAATATTTTCCCTGACCCCAATCCGAAACTGTGCCTGATTTCCAACCCATCGCGCACAAGCGGTTTCTTCTTTGACACGTGGGAACACCCCGACATTTCGGAGCTGTGGACGCGCGTTCACGGTCGCATGGCCGACAATCCAGACCTATCGCCGGAAGCAGCGAAGGAAATGGAGATCATGTACGGGGGCAAGGGCTCTCGTGACTATCGCATCCACGTCGAGGGTGAGTTTCCGCTTGAGGAAGTCGATGGCGTCATTCCTCGCGATCTTGTCATCCGTGCAATCGAGAACATCGATGCGATCTCGCCGTTCGACGCGATTGTTGTCTGGGGCTTGGACCCCAATGGTGGCGGCAAAGACAGAAGCGTTCTCTGCAAGCGTCGTGACAACGTGGTCGAGGACATCAAGGATTTCTCCAATCTCGATGCTGTCCAGCTAGCTCAAGCCATCCATGATGAATACCGCGCAACCCCTCAGAAGTTGAGGCCGGTCGAGATTTGCGTTGATGCCAACGGTCCCGGCTACGGTGTCTACACGATGCTGTTGAACATGGGCCTGCCTGTCAAAAAGGTCATGGTTCAGAACAGCCCGACCCGCGATCCGCAGGTTTACAGCCGCTTGCGTGATCAGCTGTGGTGGGAATGTCGCAAGTGGTTCGAAGACGGCAATGTCAGCATTCCGAACCATCCCGATCTCATCAGCGAACTGACCTTTCCGACATACGAGTACGAGGCAACCGGCAAGATCAAGGTTGAGGACAAGAAGTCGATTCGCAAGCGTGGTCGCAAGTCACCAGACTTTGCCGACGCGCTTTGCCTGACCTTCGCTAGTAATACCAAGCAGCACACCGGCAAATGGGCGTGGTCCAAGCCAATCGAATACGACGTTCGCCACTACCAATGAGCGGCGAAAATGCTCCATCCGCTAAATATGACGAGGGCCGAAAGCCCATGGAGGAGCGAACATGACTAACGACAATTCCGCGCTGATCGCAGCGATCGACAACGCCAACACGGCAATCGGTAGAGCGATCCAAGAACTAGAGACGCGCAAAGCGTCCATTGAAAGGCTTTCATGGCAGACAAAAAGAAGGGCAAGAAAGCCCTCAGTGATGAAGATATTCTCAACCGCGTTGGAAGCCCTCTTCGCAAGGCTGCTGACTGGTCGAAAGACAATATCGCAACCAAAGGCGAGCTAGGTCTCAAGTTCTATAATCGCGACCTGTTCGCGGAAGACCTTGCAAAAGACGGCAAGCCTGATCCGCTTAATGGCCGTTCCAAGCACGTTGTTCCTCTTGTTCAGGAGCAGGTGACAACGTTTGTCAGCCAGTTCGAACGTGTTCTTGATGGTCAGGCTAAGGTTGTTGAGTTCACTCCGACTGGCCCCGAAGACGCCGAAACCGCAAAGCAGATGACCGATGCAGGCAACTTCTTTGTTCGCACGCAAAACTCCTATGTCGCGCTGCTTGATTCATGGCTGATGAACGGAGGCATCACCGGCCTCGGTATCGCACATATCAATTTCTACGAGGAAAAAGGCTGGCATCCGCCCGAAACCATGAAGGGCGTGCCAGAGGAGCAGCTGGTCGAGCTAGTCGCACAAGAAGAAGCTGGCGAGCTGAAGATCATCAGCCGTAGCGAGCCATATGCGGCTCCGCTGCCACCAGAGCTACAGCAGCAGGGCATGACACCGGAAACGCTCGCACAGATGGGCGTTCCATTGCCAATGCTCCGCGATATCAAGGTCCGCAAGCGAAATAGTCCTTGGAAGATGCGCTTTGAAAGCGTTCGCCCTGAAAACTTTATCGTGTCGAAGGACGCGGTATTCGATCAGCAAACAGGCGGTATCCGAGCGCGTTTGCAGGGTCACAAGTGCATTATTGCTCGTGCTGCTCTCGTAGAAATGGGCTTTGATGAAGACAAGGTTGCACTTGCCTCGTCTGCTACCGACGCCATGGACGGCCTTGCGATGGAACGCGCCAAAGAGGTCGATTATGATCAGGGCGTTGGTGACATTGATGATGATGTCGAAGTCTACGAAATCTACATGCGTTTGGATATTGACGGAGACGGCTGGCGTGAACACGTTCACCTGACCATTGCTGGCGATCTGCTTAATGCTCCGGTTCTGCTGAATTGGGAAGAGGTCAGCAAGTTTTATCCGTACGCGGCATTTTGCCCGTTCCCGCTGCCTGACACGCTGTTCGGCCACGGCATCGCTGATCGCGTTGCTGACGATCAGGTTCTCATCAGCAGCATCTACCGCGAGAACATCGACGGTCTGCGTGCAAGCACCAATCCGATGAAGATCGTGAACCCAGAGAGCGTCAATCTTGACGACCTGTTGAACCCGCATCCCGGCAAATTGGTCCGTTCGTCCGACCCGACCAATGGCATCAATTACGTGAACGTGCCGTTTAATGGCGGTCCTTCGTTGCAATTCGCGGACAAGGTAACGGACGAAATTGGTCGTGTTACCGGCGTTGGTGGTCCTATGGCCGTCATGAATGCCACGGACCTGCAAAGCACGTCACCGAGCGCGATGAGCCAGCATTCGAACGCGCAAATGCTGATCATCGAAAAGTCCATCCGCTTCTTCGCTGATACCGGCCTTCGCTACTCGTTCCGCGTGATGGTCGATCAAATCCGTCGCAATCCAGAGGGCGCGCAGGACTTGTTCACACGCCTCTACGGTCAGTTTACTCCGCTGGCGATGGATAAGTGGGATCCCGAAATGGACATGTCCACGACCGTCGCCTTTGGCATGATGAACAAGGACTACAACGGCATGATGCTCGAAAAGATCATCGGTATGCAAACGCAGGCCGTGCAGTCGCAGTCCGCGCTTGCCACCGAGCAGAACATCTACAATGCGACGGTCGCATTCCTCGAGAACGCCGGTTTCAAGAACTCGGCTGCTTTCGTCAACGATCCTTCTAAATCCCCGGATGCTGGACAGAAAAAGCCTGAGAAGCCGTCAGAGGCTGAAATCATGGCGGAAGCGCAGAAGGCAGACACAGAGGCTAAGGCCGCGGATGCCAAGCAAAAGCGCGAACTCGAATTGCTCAAGTTGCAGATGGAAGACGACCGCGAACGCGACAAGATGGCGATGGATTTCGAACTTCGTAAGGCTGAAATCCAAGCCAAGTATGCGGCCCAGGTCGATGTAGCAGGCGTGCAAGCACAGGTGAACGCGCATCGCGATTCATTGCAGCAGGGCTTTGCCGATATCGCAGCGATGCAGCCGCAGACCCCACCACAGCAGCAGCAGGCACCTCAGATGCCGCCACAGGCATAAGGAGCAGACATGCAGACATACACAGAGGCGCAGAAAATCCAACGCAGTGCGCAGGCGAAGGAACTTTTGAACAACCCCGCGTGGAAGGAAACTTGGGCCGAAATCATGGACGATCTCGTGAAGGAGCTGGTCGAAAGCCCGCTCACTGACGACGAGGGCCGTAGATCGACCCGCTACGAGCTCCACGTTGCTCAGCGCTTCATTGCAAAAATGAAAGAGCGGTTGGGTGATGAGAATATTATGCAGGCCGCATCAACGGCGCAATAAAATTACGTGTCCAGCTAAATAAGGACAATAAAAACACAAATTTGGAGCAACCAAATGACAGATGCCAGCAACTCCGATAACGGAATTGGCCTTTCGCAGAACGACGCTGCGAGCCACATTTCTAGCCTTCTCGACAGCAATCTCGATATTGCTACAACCGACGAACCTAGTGATGTTGAGAACGAAACCGATGAGGTTTCAACACCATCTGACGACGAGATCGAACTTTCTGACGAACAATCCCTAGAGGACTCGGACGAAACTGTAGATGCGGAAGAGGATGAAGCGGCGACAGCCGAAGCAGCCCCAATCAAGATTGCTGATGACCTCGTGTTCGAAATCGACGGCGAGACAATCACCGGCAAGCAGTGGAAAGAGGCTAACCTTCGCTACGCTGATTATACGCGAAAGACACAGGAACTAGCCGAAGCCCGCAAGGGTGTAGACGTTCAGGTCAATTCTATTCGCGATCAATCATTGCAGTGGTTCCAGAACATGGAACGCGACATTGCAATGTACCTCCCACAAGAGCCGAATTGGGCGCAACTCGCAACGGATGATCCTGCCGAGTACGTAGCTCAAAAGGAAAAGTGGGCTGGAATTCATGCTCAAATCGGACGCCTCCGACAAGAGCGAGCGCTTGTTGAACAGCAGCAGGCTCAGATTCAGGAAGCACAATTGCAGCGCGATTTGGCCGAAGGTCAGAAGCGTTTGTGGGAAATGCATCCCGAACTAGCCAAGCCGGAAACAGGCAAGGCCAAGGCTCTCGGTGACTACCTCGTAAACGCGGGTATTCCAGCGGAAGCAATTGGCCGTGAGACGAACCCTGTACTTTTCAGCATCGCCTTCAAGGCCATGCAGTTCGATCAGCTACAGGCCCAGAAGGCAAAGGCAGTCAAGGTTGTTGACGCGAAACCACCGTTGACCACGCCCGGTTCTTCCCCGGCACGTTCGAACTCCTCGCAAAGCGTCGTTGAACGAAAGATGAGCGCCCTCAAGCGTACTGGTTCGCAGGCAGCTGCGGCCGACGTTCTCAAGCATCTACTATAAGGAGAAGGCAAAAATGCCCACTTTGATTACAAATAACGCGACCAACATTCGCGAAGACCTCGGAGACGTAATCTCCCGCATCTCGCCAGAGAAGACACCGTTCAAGACTGAAATCGGTTCGACAAAGGCATCCGCTACTAACCACCAGTTCCTCAAGGACGATCTAGCTGCGGCTAACAAGGACAACGCTGCCATTGAAGGCGCTGACGCTGTATTCGGTACTCTCGTTCCACCAACGAAGATTTCGAACACGACCCAGAACTTCGTCAAGTACGTTCAGGTTTCGGCTACTTTGCAGGCTGTGAACACAGCTGGCACGAAGGACGAGTATGCTCGTCAGGTTGCTAAGGTTGGTGCAGAACTCAACCGCGACATTGAATCCGCGCTGGTTTCGTCCAACGCTGCTGTATTCGGTTCCGGCTCCACAGCTGGTAAACTCGGCGGCGCAGAAGCATGGATCAAGACCAACATTTCCCACGGAGCAAGCGGCTCGACAGCTGGTTACACAGCTGGTGCAGTTGGCGCGGTTGTGAACGGTACTGCTCGCGGCCTCACAGAAGCAATGTTCAACGACATGGTTCAGAACGTCTGGACTCAGGGCGGCGATCCTACTTTGGTTATCGCACCGGGCAAGTTGAAGCAGAAGATTTCGACATTCGCTGGCAATGGTACGAAGTATCAGGACGCGAACTCGAAGACGATCTATCAGGGCGTAGACTACTACGTTTCCGACTTCGGTAAGCACCAGATCATCCCACACCAGTTCATGAGCGCGACAACTGTTATTGCGTTCGATCCTTCTCTTTGGGCAGTTGCTACTCTGCGTCCGCTCAAGAAGATCGACCTCGCGAAGACAGGCGACAGCGACAAGAAGATGCTCGTCACAGAACTCACACTTGAGTGCAAGAACGAGGCTGGTAACGGCAAGATCGCTGACGTGAACTAAGACTGACGAAGGGCCAGCCAAGTGCTGGCCCTTTTCATATCGCCAATAAAAACAATAACAAAAAGGCGAACTATGGATGCGTACAACGCCCTAAATCCCCTCGGACTTACCCGCGCAGATATCATTCCAGATGGCACAACCATTCCGGTTTACGAAGACGAGAACAAGACAGTCTTCTGGACCAAGGAAGGCGAGACATGTTTGGAAACCACAGTCTGGAAGGACTTCGGTTCGCTGCTCGACGCGAATGTTGCCGAGGCCAATGAATTCAGCAAGACCGGCAAACTCGGTGAAATGGTTCGCGTGGCGAGCATTCCCCTCGGTGTCTATCAGGACTGGAAGCGCAAAGGCTACCTAGACGATCCGGTCAAAATGGCTCGCCTCCTGAATGATGGCGATCACAGCAAGTTCCGCACGAACGGGCTGGTGATCTAATGGCCATTCAAAGTTATTCCGACCTGATCTCCGCAATCGACAGCTACACCGTTGGTGCTGGTGCGCCCGGTGATCTATGCGTGATGCTGGCAGAAGAGGCGTTGCGCCCGCTGCTCAAGCACTACCGTATGGAAAAGAAACTCACTCAAACAGTGCCAGGCGGAACATCGCCGTCGCTGCCAGAGGATTTTCAGGAAGCGCGTGCGATCCTCGTAAACGGCAAGCGTCCTCGTCCTCTCAGTTTTCAGAACACTGACCCTTCGACACTCGGCTACGTCCTGACCGGCACGACGCTGGAAATTCGACCTGTGCCGACTGAGGACTATCAGTTCGACCTCTATTACTACCAGCGTTTGCCGTCGCTCTCCGCGACCAACACGACAAACTGGCTGCTCACATACTTCCCGACCGTCTACCTTCGCGCATCGCTTGCGCAGGCTTATCACTGGCTGAAAGACGCAGCTGCCGAACAGGGCGAAAAAGACCTGACATCGGATGCACTCAGCGCAGTTGTCCGCGACCACAACCGCGCAGCTGTCTACGGCAACACCATTATTGAGGAGTTGCCATCTTGGTAATTGATAGCGTCCTCGGCCCATGGCGTCCTGATCGCCCTGCATTCAACAATACCGGCGTCACTGTAGCCCGCAACGTTCTCCCTGCAATCGGAGCAACGAACGGCGCTATCGCCTATGAGCCCATGAAGCGCACGAAGTTGTTCTCGGATAGCACGCTGCCTTCTCGCCCACTCGGTGCGATCTCCGGTCAGGACACTGCTGGTAACGGTAAGGTCTACGCGGGTTGCGAAGAAGGCTTGTTCAAGGTGAACCCTTCCGATCTGCAATGGCAGGACATTTCCCGCACATCGAGTCCGTACACGACTGGCACTGAGAAGTGGAATTTCACGAAGTACGGAAGCTGGGCAGTCGGCACAAACTTCGTCAATCCGCCTCAGTACATCGACATGAACGAGGACTTGCATTTCGATGACCTGACGACACTCGTGAAAGCCCGCTACGTTACAACGTCTCGCGGCTTTATCATCGTGGCGAACACCAACGACCCATTCGACGGCGACGTTCCTTATCGCGTGCGTTGGTCCGGTCTCGATCAGCCTCAGAGTTGGGATTTCTCCCTGACCACACAGGCAGACTTTCAGGACATCAACGGCGGTTCCGGTGTCATTCAGGGCATCGTCGGTGGCGAAGACGTGACCATTTTCATGAAGAACTCCATCGTGAAAATGACCTACTACGGCACTCCGCTGATTTGGCAGTTTGACGAAATAATTCCCGGCAAAGGCTGCGCTGTTCCTGAAAGCCTCATCACCGTTGAGGGTATCACATACTTCCTATCCGATGACGGCTTCTACATGTACGACGGCTCCACGTCGCTCAAGCGTATCGGTGAAGGCAAGGTCGACAACTACTTCCTGCGCAGCGTGAACACATCGCAATATTCCTACATGAGTGTTGCGGCTGATCCGGCGAAGAAACTCATCTACTGGTGCTATTCGAGCATCGACGGTATCGACGGCACGCCCGACAAGATGCTCATCTACAATTATGCGCTCGGTGAATTCACTGAGGCGACCAGCGAAGTCGATTTCATCTACACGACAGTTTCGCTTCCTTGGACCATCGCGCAGCTTGATCAGTTCGGCACTATCGAAGACCTACCGGCTCCCTTCGACTCTCCAACGTGGGCAGGCGGCAATAGCTCGCTCGCTGGCATGTCGATTAGTGGCGCTCAGTGGCTTTTCACTGGAGACAACCAGACAGGCACGATTGAGAGCAATGAGCAGTTGCTAATGCAGTCGCTGCAACAGCTGAACCCAAATGCGAAGGGCGACCGCACGGTCGTCACCCGCATTCGTCCGATTGTTGAAGGCTTCGGCAATGTCGTCGCTCGTGTCGGTTCTCGTCTGCTCTCTCATGGTGATGTCACATGGAGCCAGATGGCAGCTCCGAATGAAAGCGGCTGGTGCAATGTCCGTCAGCAGGGCCGTTTCCATCGCGTTCGCCTGACACTGACCGGCAATTTCACCCAAGCGCAGAGTTTCCAGTACGACGCTGTTCCGGCCGGTTTCCGCTAAATATCCCAAAGGAGACGGCGGAAGATGCTGAAACTAAAGCAAAATCACACACCACGCGACGTGAAGGTGTTGACCGATCAGCTGGTCGATGCCGTTGCTTCTGCGGGTGGTGGTTCCGGCCCAACAATATCTCCGTACATGGAGACCGTCCTTACCTCAGCAAACGTGGGCGCAGCACAAACAGCGCTTGGTATGTCCGACTTTGCAAAAACGCTGCTGGACGATCCTGACAGCCCTACGGCGCTTTCTACGCTCGGCTTTACAGCTACCGGCGTTGCGCTTGCTACAGCTGCCAGCGCTAGCACTGCCCTCACAAGTTTGGGCGTCTCTCCATTTGCGAAGACGCTCCTCGATGACACAGACGCAGCTACAGCGCGTTCCACAATTGGTGCGCTTGCGCAGACCACATGGGACAATCGCAAACAGTATGTGCCGTTCAACTACATCTACAACGGCAACTTCTATTTCTGGCGCATCAGCAACGGTCAGACCAACGACGACTTCGGTAGTGCTGACCGCTGGTACAACGGCCATTTCGGTTCGACCAAAGTTGTCTCCAAGCAGACGTTCACTTCCGGCCAAACTGCGGTTCCCGGTTTTGATGACACGTTCCTCCGCACAGTTGTCACCAGTGTCGCGGGTGCTGGCAATCGCGTGTTCTCGCGTCAGCCAATGGAAAACGCCCGCACGCTTGCAGGCAAAACCGCAACTGTCACCTTCTATGCAAAGGCCGATGCAGCGCGTCCGATCGCAATCGAGTTCGTGCAATTTTTCGGCAATGGCACGGCTAGCGCTGCTGTAACAGGCATTGGCGCACAGAAGTTTACACTTTCGACAAGCTGGCAGAAGTGTCAGGCCGTCATCAACATTCCGAGTATCGCGGGCAAGACGCTCGACGCGAACTATCAGGATTCATTGGACTTCAATATCTGGTTCGACGCCGGATCGAACTTCAATTCCCGCACTGCAAGCCTTGGTCAGCAAAGCGGCACCTTTGATATCGCTCATGTCAGTATCGTTGAAGGCGATGCAACAGACGTGCCTGATCCATTCTTCCCGAAGGGTGTTGGTGTCGAGCTAGCTGAGTTGCTGCGCCACTATCAGTTTTTTCAGAACGTTTTGATTTCCGGCTATGGCGCAGCAAGCGCGAACGTCTTCCTAGACCTCACGTTCGTCGGCCACATGCGAGCCGTTCCGAACATGTTCTTTTTCAACACGACATATTCGAATGCGTCGTTGGTCGCGAGCAATACAGCACCGACGACAACTCATCATCGATTGCAATGCAGAATTACTGCTGCTGGTGCTGGCTGGTGTCAGACAGGCGTCGAGTATTACGCGGTTTTTTATGGGTACTGATGGCTATTAGACAGATCACATCGATTGAGGATTTGCGCACCGAGTATCCGCGTGTTCGTGGCTGGCTGCTTGACGCGCTTGCGCATTCCACAAATGGCGACGAGCGCGGCGTTCTCGATGGCCTGACAGAACGAAAGTACCTGTTGTGGACCGGCGAGCGTAGCGCGGCGATCACGCAGAACATGCAGTGGGACAATCGCCCCGTTTGCATCCTCTATCTCGTAGCTGGCGATCTCTCCGAAATTTTAGGCGAGGGGCAAGAGGTCATTTCGACCTGGGCCAAGGCCAACGGCTGTGAGGCATTCGTGCTTTTCGGTCGCAAGGGCTGGGAGCGCGTGCTTGCGCCCCACGGCTTCGAATTTTCATCCATCGTCATGTTTAAGGAATTTTAAAAATGGCCAGTACACCAAAAGAGACGACCACAAAGAATGAGACTACGCCGTGGGCCGGTGCTCAGCCGTACTTGGAACAGCAGTACGCGACCATCGATCAGGCAATCAAGAACGGCCAACCCGCGTACTATCCGGGTTCGACGGTCATTGATCAGTCCGACGCGACAAAAGCTGCGCAACAGCAGATCATTAACACCGCTGGCAACGGCTCGCAGATCATCAAGAACGGCCAGAACGCCGTTAATGGTGTGACGACCGGCGCGGCATTTGATCCGGCTGGTGCAAACACGTTGAAGGACGGCACGACCTACACCAACGGTGCGGCTGGCAATGCTCAGTCATTGTCGGACATTCTCGCGGGCAAGGACAACCCAGCGACGGCATTGTTGCAGGGCACGGCGAACGGCGATTACCTCAACAGCAATCCGTATCTTGACCAGATGGTGAAGAACGCGAACGCTGCTGTCGTTTCTGACTTCAACAACAATATTGCACCGGGCATCGACAGCGCATTTGCGAAGGGCGGTCGTAACGGCTCCGGCGCATATGCGAGCGTCCGCAATACAGCGGAACAGACTGCCGCTGATGCGATGGCGAAGAACGCGCAGAACATCTACGGCGCAAACTACGCTACCGAACGACAGAACCAGCTAGACGCCTCGAAGAGCATTGGCGACATTTACAACAGCAATGCTCAAACGCAGATCGGCGCGAACAACTCGCTCGCTGGTATTCTACAGGGTCAGCAGGACAGTCGAAATCAGGCTGCATCCGGCCTCATGGCTGGTCAGCAGGGTCAGGCGCAGACGCAGTTGCAGGGCGCTGGTATGGCAGGCGATCAGCGCGGCAACGATTATCTCGATGCAAACCAGTTGGCTCAAGTCGGTGCGCAGCAGGACGCATATGCGGACACCAAGTTGCAGGCCGACATCGACAAGTGGAATTACAACCAGAACAAGGACATCAACAACGCGGCGAACTTCGTCAACGTCCTCAACGGCGGTGGTTACAACACGCAGACGACAACGAAGCCGGTTTACTCCAATGGCCTTTCCACTGGTCTAGGCGCTCTCGGTTCGCTCGCGTCCATCTTCGGTATGCTTTGCGACATTCGCGCCAAGGAGAACATCAAGTTCACCGGCTACATGCTCAACGGCACCCGCATCTACGAATTCACCTACAAAAACGACCCATCCGGCCAAGTCTACGAAGGCCCAATGGCACAAGAAGTCGAAATTACTCGTCCGCACGCGGTTCGTGAGATCGACGGATTTAAGCGTATCGACGCCCGCGCACTAATTGGAGAAGCAGCATAATGTTCAGTAATTTCGATGAAATCATGAAGGCTCTACAGGGCCTGCCGGGACAGATGGGCGGTGCGATGCCGAACGTTGGTCCTGATGGTCAGATGCCAATGACCCCTACACCAGTGGCCCCGGCGACACCGGCAACTCCTGTTGCTCCGGGTCCTCAGGCTGCACCAGCAACGCCCCCGGTTGATCCGACGACAACTGGTTCGCTTCCGCCGAATGCTGGTCAGTATGCGAGTTTTGCAAATCCAAATGCTCCATCGGCTCCGGGTCTGACAGGTCAGTTCCCAGATGCACCCGGCATGGGCGGTATGCTTGGCGGCGTTGGTCGTGCACTCGGCTGGAACGACGGCAAGGCTGGACCGACCGCTTTCGGTGGTCTTCTCAACTTCAAGGATGAGGACAGCAAGCAGGCAGCAATGCGTGGTCTACTTGCGGGTTCGATGGGCTTGATGGCTGCTGGTGGTCCTTCTGACAAGCCGCATTCTGTAGGCCAGGACATCGCGCAAGGCGGTATGTCCGGTATCGCTGGCTACGAAGGCTATAAGGACGGCAACACTGATCGCGCTTACAAGGCCGCACAGACGCAGCGTTTCGGTGTAGCCAATGCAGCTGATGCACAGAAGATGGCACTTGAACAGCGTCAGGCCGAGGCTCGCGCACGTCTGTTCGGAGGCGGTCTAGGTTTTAACGGAGGTAGCAACACTGGCGCTACCGCTGCTCCTACTACTGCCAGTGCTGCACCCGCTGCCCCAACTGGCAACGATCTAGCAGGCCAGATCAACCGTCAGCGTGCAACGTATCAGGCTCAATACAACGGCTTGATGGCAATCGGTGACGGCGAGAACGCCCGTCCGATCTTCGCGCAGATGAACAACTTGGACAACGAAGCTGCAAAACAGGGTCTTGTCTGGGATGGTCAGAAGTACAGCGCAGCACCGGGCTTCAATGAAGGCGCAAGCGCTCTCAAGCAGGCCGAGGCAACCGGAACGTCGTTGGGTCAGCGCAATGCGTGGACGAACGAGCAGAAGGAACTCAACCAGATCAACACCGAACGTGCCGCAAAGGGTCTGCCTCCGCTTGGTATGGAAGAATACCAAACATCGCAGAAGCGTGCGGGCGCAACTCAGGTCAACGTCAACGATGGCAACAAGTACGGCACAATTCCACCGGGTTATCGCCTAGTTGAAAGCCCGAACGGCGCGTACATGGAAGCAATTCCGGGTTCGCCGGATGCTGTGAAGGCGGATCAGGCTGCAAAGGCCAAGGACACGAAGTCGGATCACGCACAGGTTTCGTCTGATGCCGTTGATACTGCTTTCAACAACGTTCTCCGTGTTGATGGCGAGCGCGTACTTCCGACGACTGGCTTCTTCGGTGGCATGTTGAACGAAGTTGGCGGAACAGCGTCCAACAACGTCCGCGCTGCGCTTGAGACTTTGAAGGCGAATGCGTCGCTCACGACATTGCAGAAGATGCGCGATGAAAGCCCGACTGGCGCTGGTATGGGTTCGCCTTCGGACAGCGAGCAGAAGATGATCCAAGCGTCGTTCGCGACACTTGAGCAGTCTCAGAGCCGTCCTGAGTTTATCCGCAACCTAAACAACTTCCGCAACATGTGGATGGACCTCGTGCACGGTCCCGGCAATGGCCCGGCTCGTCACCCGGTAAACTATGGTTTGAACCCGCTGACACCTGAGGAACTAGCGGGCGCTGATGGCGCTCCGACTGCACCAGCTGCACCGGCAATTCCTCGCATTAGTGGTGTTGAAGACTTCCAGAAGTTGGCACCGGGAACCGTCTACATCGATCCACAGGGCAAAACACGCACGAAGCGATAACTACGAGAAACAACCGACCCAAAAGAGGTCGCGACAAGAAGCCCCGAAAAAGGGGACGAGGTGAATATTGGCAAATTGGGCAACGGTTGACCGTCTAGGCAACCCCGCTTCCGCAGATTGGCAGGCACAAAACCTGACATGGATCGAACCCGTAAAAGGGCAACGCTGGCAGGTCTACAAGCCTGCTGAGCAAGCGTTCAACGGCTTTCTCGGTGATCTAGCCGCAACTGGCTATCCGCTTCAATCGAGCGGCGGCTTTAACTACCGCAACATTCGCGGCGGCGACAAACTCAGCCAGCACGCTTTCGGCACTGCGCTGGATTTGAACGCAGCTACCAATCCCCGAATGAATCCCGGCGATGCTGTCAAAACCGATCTTCCTTCGAACGTCGGTGAACTCGCCAAGAAGTGGGGTTTGGAGTGGGGCGGCACTTGGAAGCGTCCAGATGCCATGCACTTCGAATATACCGGCGGTGGCGCAAGCGATCCGCAAACGATGATGGCGCAGGTTCAGGGCAAGCAGATCGACCCGGTTGCCGAAGTGCTAGCAGCGGGTGGCAACGCGCCCGCAGGCTACACGCCCCCAGCAGTCACAGGGTCCACAGGAACGCCAGAGACAGCAGCCGCAGCGCCAGCTGCACCAGCGGACACCTCGAAGGGTTTGCTAGGCATAGACGTTCCTGGGCTTACGGGAAACAAGAACCTCGGCGGACTGCTAGCGTTCTCGCAGTTGGCAATGCAGCAACCGCAACAGCCGGACAGCACGCCTCAAGGCGGTCTCCTTCGCAGCCAGCCAATCGAAATCCAGACCGCGCAACAGATGCAGCCAAAGCAGACGTTCAAGCCGTGGGAAGTGATGTCGATGTTTAGCAGAGGGAGAGCATAATGGCCGATCAAAAGACAACTCGTGAGGCTATGCCGTGGGAAAATGATCCAATCGTTGAGCCAGCCGGTGGCAATGCCCCTTGGGAAAACGACCCGATCCTAGAGCAGAACGCGCCGCAGGCTCGTATGCTTTCGTCCGCTGACATCGATCCGAAACTGGAAGCCCCTGCAATCGTCCGCGCTCAAGTCGGTGCGCTCGATAAGCCAGAGGATCGTCTAGCGGCAGTTCGAAAGACTTATCCAGATGCGCAGCCCTATGATGGCGATAACTTCATCATGACCGATCCTCAGACCGGCAAGACGATGATTTACAATCAGCCGGGTTGGATGCCGAGTGGTGGCGACATCGCAAGTATCCTGCCGGAAATCGGTGAGGGCGTTGGTGCTGTCGGTGGAGCTATCGGCGGCGGTATCGCTGGTGGTACTTCGGGCAGTGTTGTTCCTGTTGCTGGTACAGCAGCGGGTGCTGTTGCTGGTGGTATGCTCGGCGCTGGCGCTGGTGCGACGGTTGGCCGTGAGGCAACGCAGCGTGGCTTGAACTACCTGTTCGGCAACGAGGACACGCGTACTGGTGGCGAACAGGCATGGGATGCTGCGAAGACATTCGGCCTAAATGCAGCGGGTGAAGGTCTAGGCGTTGCGGCGGCTCCGCTAGTCAAGAAGGCTGCTCGCGGCATCGGTGATGCATTCAGCGCTGGTCCGAAGGGCTTTGTAGCTGGTCGTGCTGATGACGCTGCGCTTGCTGGTCAACGTGCGGCTGATATGCGTGCAATCGGCGCAGAGCCGACAGCTGGCATGGTCAACGGTTCTGCTGAAACTGCCGTGAAGGAACAGGCGCTAGCAGCACAACGCGCTGGTAAGCCAATCCAAGATCGTATCGAGCAGGCGTTCAGTGCGATGGATGGTGAAGCCGGTCGTATCGTCGGTGATATCACTCCGCAGACGATGAGCCGTCAGGAACTCGGTCAGGCGTTGAAGGATCAGGCAGCAGCGGCAAAGCGCGGCATCAAAGAAAATCACGATGCTCTCTGGGATCGCGTCGGCACTCTGACAGGTGATGCACCAGCACAGGGCAACGCAACTCGTCAGTTTGCAGAAGGCTTGGCCGCTGAGCGTGCTGGTCTTTCCAATTCGAATGCATTGAACAAGGGTGCCGAATACGACGCGCTTCTCAGACAGGCCGGTGCGGTTTCCGACGATATCGGAAGCGGCGTGAACTTCATGACGTTGAAGGAAGCCCGCACGAACATCGGTCGCATCGCAAACAGCCCTGAACTCGATGCTACAATGAAGGCACGCGCTCAAGGTCTTTACGATGCAATCTCGAAGGACATGGAAGCAACCGCGAAGGCTGCAAATCCAGATGCGTTTCAGGCTTGGCGAAAGGCCAACAATGCAACTCGTCGCGCAAACGAGACCGGCAGTGTCTTCAATTCGAAGAGCGCAATCGATCCGATCTTGAAGGCACAGACCCCGGAACAAGCGGCGGATTGGGTACTTGCACAGGCTAACAAGGGCGGTACGCGCTTGAATGCCGTGCGTCGTCAGATCGAGCGCAGCGAAGGTGGTGCTGACCTGTGGAACACGCTGACAGGCTCGACAGTCGAGCGCATGGGCATTGATGCTTCCGGCAATTTCAGTCCGACAACGATGCTTCGCGGCTGGGCTAAGATTTCCGACGAAGCCAAGAACGCGATGTTCGAAGGCACGGCTCGTCGTCAGTATCGTGAGGACTTGGACCGTCTAGCCCGCATCGCGGACAACATGAAGGGCTATCGTCGTCTCGACAATCATTCGAACACGAACAAGGCGGCTGGTGCGCTAGCTGCGCTCAACCCGTTCGACAAGTCCACGATTATCGGTTCCGTGCTTGCTGGTCCGCAGGGCTTTGCTGTTGCGCAGGGCGCGAAGGCAGCGGGCTACGGCTACAAAAAGTGGCAGGTCAAAATGCTGACCGACCCTCGCACCGTCAATTGGCTTGCTCAAGTACCAGCTGCGCAGATGCAAAAAGGCGGCTTGCAGAAGCACGTCGAACGTCTCGCAGCAATGGCCGGAAGTGTTGGTGACAACGCAACCGCAGTCGCGATCAATGAGTATCTGAGGGAGATTGGCTACTCGAAATAACAGACTGCTCCACCGTCAAAAGGCGGGGAGACGCACCCAATAACAAAAATAATAAAGTGGTGAAAAATGGTAGACTACACAGATCCTCGATGGAACGAGAGCGATTCCCAGAACACAAGTCCAAGCCCTAACGGCATCTCGACCGGCTCTGCACCTAGTGCGGTCCCGGCAGTCATCCGCGCTGGTATGGGTGCGCAGGTTCGATCCTTCGACCGCATCAACGCAATGGGCCTTCTCACAAATTCGGCCAATGCGTATTCGCTAACGTACGATGTCGGCCCGCTTGCATATGAGAAGGGCGAATTCTTCTCTTTCTTCGTCAACGCGACGAACACAGGCGCAGCAACCCTCAACATCAACGGTCTCGGTTCTCGCGACATCGTGCAAAACGATGGCTCGGCTCTCAAGGCTGGCGATCTCGTCGCGGGTATGGTGTTCACGGCAACATACGACGGCAGCAAATTCCGCATCGTCAACTCGACTGCAAATGCCTCGTTTGGTACCGTAACGGCTACGACTGGTATGACCATTGGCGGCAAGCCAGTGTTCAACGTTGATAATGATGGCGCTGGGTCTGGTCTCGACAGCGATAAGCTGGATGGTCAGGAAGGTGCTTGGTATCAGGCTCGTGCAAATCACACCGGCACACAGGACGTAGCGACGATCACCGGCCTACAGGCCGTTCTCGATGCGATTGTCCCGGCTGGAACTGTTATTCACACAGCCGCAAATGCCGCTCCGACGGGCTACTTCGCGGCTGATGGCTCAGCCAAGTCTCGTACAACATACGCTCGTCTGTTCGCAGCGATCGGAACAACATACGGCATCGGTGACGGTTCAACGACGTTCAATGTTCCTGATCTCCGAGGCGAGTTCATTCGTGGCTTCGACAGTGGTCGTGGTGTAGACATTTCCCGTGTATTCGGTTCGGCACAGGCTTCGCAAAACCTTGCTCACAACCACGCAATCACCGATCCGGGCCATGCCCATAGTGTATATGATCCGGGTCACGTGCATGGAGCGCAGGGCTACAATTTTATGGTATACACTGGTGGTGGTGGTGGTCAGGGAACGACTGGCGGCGGTTTCGGCCAAGTCGGTTCAACGTCCGCAGCAGGTACTGGTATCGGCATCTACGCTGCTGGTACGAACATTTCGATCCAGAACAACGGCGGCACAGAAGCGCGTCCACGTAACATCGCGCTCCTTGCTTGCATCAAATACTGAGCCTTCACTTTGAGTGAAGCGCTTTCGGCTTTGCTTCCGGCGAAATACCGGCCAACGATAGGATTTGGGCCGCTGCTTCATTCGCAGTGGCCTTTTCCGCGTCTTTGAAGCCCAACGCGTTCATGTGATTGGTCAGGTGTTCCATCGTATACGGGGTTTCACCGTTGATCGTCTGGAAACTCGGAGTGAGGTCATACTTGCCTGTCAGGTTGCCAGCTGTATCGAAGCGATAGCCCTTCAAACCACCAGCTACGAACACAATCGTCTCCTGCTGGTCCAAATTGACTTCAACTCGGCTGATGAACTTGCGCAGGGCCAGACTGACCCGCGACCGGCTTTGCATGACTTCATCATCGCTCGCCGTGGTCCAACGTAGCCGTTCCATCGCGATCATCTCCGCGACATTCGAACGCTCGACTTCCTGTTCGTTCAGTTCGCGGAGGGCGATTTCGTATTCGGCCAGCTGCGACTTGTCCGCTTCGATCTGTTGACGAGCTGCGCTAGCCTGCGTCTGGTAGGCAAGTCGATCCTCTGCGTCTTCTGCTGAACCGACTGCCGCGATAAAGTTGGCGCGTTGTTTCTCGTTCTTCGCAATATTCGCGGACAAGTCCGAGATCATCCGTTTCAGGTCGCTTTCCCGGTACGCTCGATTTCCGGCCAAGTCGCTTGCCAGATAGAATTCAGTCGCGTGGTCCAGTATGGCTTTCTCAAGAGGCTCGTATGGGACGGACTTCCGTTTCGTGTTGCAAACGGTCTTACCCATCGTCTCGTAGCCCATGCACTGATACAGCCTGTAACGAGGATCATCACCTTCCTTCTTGATGCCACCCGAATGTTTGATCCGCAGCCGATTGCCGCAAGTTGCGCAGCAGGAGAGGGCAGTGAACAGATTGGTATGAACACGACCTTTCGCGCCACGTGTTGTCAGCTGCTTGTTCTTTCCCTGCACTCGCCAGAACAGGTCTTCATCGACAGCAGCGGGGAAATAGTTGCGGATCGGTTCGCCCATCTGCACCCGTTTGCCATCGACGGTTTCGAACACATGATACGTTCCGATTGCAGCTTCGTTCTGTAGGATCAGACGAATAATCGGGTCTTTCCATTTCTGCGTTTTCGACATGCCGGGTTTCAGCACAGGAACATTGCGGTCATTCAGATACTTTGCAATCGACCTCGCACCCATTCCGATATCACGCAGTTCGAATATCTCTCTGACCGTATCCGCGTGTTTGTTCAGGCTGAATTCGAAGGTCGCCATCGCGATTTTGGACTTCGTGCCAGGAACCATTCGCTGATCAATCCAGCGCACAAGCGTTTGAACGTGTCGCTTATGCCCTTGCAGCGCTTGGATGCGGTTGGCTTGCACGTTGCTTTTGGATCGCTCGCTTTTTGTCTGCGATTCATCGTTCGCCCGCTGCATGATCGACAGTGCGACGATTAGCTGAGTGTAGTCGCGGTCACGATGGTAGACTTGACGATCCATCAGGGTGACGATCGTCATTCCGGCCAATAGAAGGTCGATCAACTGCCTCTGCGCGACAAGCGGTTCTTGTCGGGACAGTCGGTCTAGGCTTTCAACGATCAGCGTTGAGCCCGTCGGGATTTGACCTTGTTTGACTAGATCGAGGAAGCGGCCAAGGTGACCGGCTTTGACGTGATCGCCTTTAAAGCCCGATCCGATGTCTTGCAGTTCTTGGTCCAGCGTCAGCCCGTTCTGTTCGGCATACGCTTGTGTGGCTTCGACCTGACGAGCAAGGCCGTGACCGTCTTCTTGCTTCTTGCTGGAAATTCGAATGTAGGAATATGCTTTTGTCATTTGCTGCCATCCACGCTTGCGCCCACGCTACTTGGGGGGCGTTAAAAAAGCGCGCACAGCAAACGCACAATTCGCTAATGCGCGCCGGCGCAGTAGACGACGAAGAGGGTGTCCGATGGCCACTGAGACATACGGTGCGCGGTCATCTTGCCGTGCGGCAGGTTCTGGGCGCCGGGCACATGCGACCGCGCGAACATGGCGGGGGAGCGGACGTCGAGGAGGACGAAGTCGATGCGTCCTGATGCAAGCGAGGCGTGAACGTCCCAGCAATCGGTCTCGAAGGCGAGCTTGCGGGCATAGTAGGCTGCGATCGCCTCGGGTGCTGCGGCCGAGGTTTCGGCGACGTAGCTTGGTGCTGCGGGGTGGGTTGCGGGCTGTGGTTCGGGGATCATGTCGGTCATCGGTGTCTCCTGCCGTTGCTGTTGCCGCGGAAGATGCGCGATGATAGGTCTTGGCGAAACTGGCCATAATGACGACTGGCGTAAAGATCATGCCAAATGCCATCGAACTTACCGGACCCAAGGTCGCCGTGCTCGTCTATGACGGTCTGTGCACTTTCGAGTTCGGCATCGCCTACGAAGTCTTCGGCCTGCCGAGGCCGGAGATGGGGGCGAATTGGTATCGCTTTCGCGCCTGCGGCGTCGAGCCCGGTCCGCTTCGTGCGGCCGGTGGGCTGAGCGTCACCGTCGATGGCGGTCTCGACGATCTCGAGGATGCCGATCTGATTGTCGTTCCCGGTTGGCGGGCGATCGATGCGCCGGTGCCTGAAGGGCTGACAAAGGCGTTGCAGGCGGCGCATGGGCGCGGGGCGCGGATCATGTCGCTATGCTCGGGTGTTGCGGTTCTGGCCGCCTCGGGATTGCTTGCAGGCAAGCGGGCGACGACGCACTGGCGCTATGTCGCTTCCGTCGCCGAGCGCTATCCCGAGATCGGGCTCGATGCCGATGTGCTCTACATGGACGAAGGGCGGATGCTGACGGCGGCGGGCAGTGCCGCCGGCATCGATCTCTGCCTGCATGTGGTGCGCGGCGATTTCGGCGCGGAAGCGGCCAATTCGGTCGCCCGGCGCCTCGTCGTGCCGCCGCATCGCGAGGGCGGGCAGGCGCAATTCATCCGCGCTCCGGTGCCGCAGCCACGCGAAGGCGTGCGGCTCGGGCCGCTTATCGAGTGGATGCGGGCGCGGCTCAACGAGGAGCAGCCGATCAGCCTGCTCGCGGCAAAGGCGGGGATGAGCCAGCGGACCTTCCAGCGCCGTTTCGAGGCAACCACGGGATCGAGCGTCGGCGAATGGTTGCTCACCGAGCGGCTGCGACATGCGCGCGAACTCCTGGAGCGAAAGGGCGAGGCATCGCTCGACGACATCGCCATCGCCTGCGGCTTCGGCACGCCGGCAACGATGCGGCATCATTTTCGCAGGCGTTTGGGGACCAGCCCGGGGGCTTATCGGAAGGTGTTTTCGGGTGGTGTTACGGGTGCGGGCCGGGGCGTATGATGCCGCTGGCGGCGGTGATCAATAGCCGGCCTTGCGCCAGCCTGCGGCGCGCGCTTCGGCTTCGGAGCAGAACCACCGCTCGCCATATTGCGGCGAGATCTTCGTGGCTGCGTAAAAATGCTGGCCTGGAACGTGATAGATGCGTTCGCCCGAGTTGATGCTGATGTTGCCCTTGATGTTGCAAGAGGTTCCTCGCTGAACGATCACACCGTTCTCGATGATCATCGGTTTGGCGGGTGTCGTTGCCCGAGTGAAGCTCAGCGCCTGCGGCACCACGGTATAACCACCGGCGGCAAGGAATGAGGTTGTTGCGCACAAAGCGACGATGATTGGAAACTTCATGATCCGCCCCGAAAACCTCTTAAGGTTGTAGCAGGGGCGCTTTAGTATCTTATGTATACTATCGCTAAAATACCGGTGATCGGCATCGCCAGGATCACACGGCGTCATGAATGAAGCGGAGACCCATACCGTGAGATCGCGGTCTCACGGTATGGGTTCAGATGTTCGCCTTACTCCGCGGCCTGTCTGGCCATCGGGTTGTTCGGGTGCGTCGTCCAGTTGGCGTAGTTGGGGTCGACGGTCTTGCCTGTGCGTTCGTCGAGGCTGCCGGATGGAAGCTGCTCCATGGTGATGCAGTTTTCGACGGGACAGACGTTGACGCAGAGGTTGCAGCCGACGCATTCGTCTTCCATCACCTCGAAGTGCCTGACGCCGTTGACGAATTGCGTGATCGCCTGGTGCGAGGTGTCCTCGCAGGCGATGTGGCAGCGGCCGCACTTGATGCAGGCGTCCTGGTCGATCTTGGCCTTGGCGATGTAGTTGAGGTTGAGGTACTGCCAGTCGGAGACATTGGGCACGGCGCGGCCGGTAATGTCGTCGAGGTTGCGGTGGCCCTTGGCGTCCATCCAGTCGGAGAGGCCGGAGATCATCTCCTGGACGATCTTGAAGCCGTAGGTCATCGCCGCCGTGCAGACCTGCACGTTGCCGGCGCCGAGCGCCAGGAACTCGGCGGCATCGCGCCAGGTGGTGACGCCGCCGATGCCCGAGATCGGCAGGCCCTGGGTTTCCGGATCGCGGGCGATCTCGGCCACCATGTTGAGCGCGATCGGCTTGACCGCCGGACCGCAATAGCCGCCATGGCTGCCGCGTCCGTCGATCGAGGGTTCGGGCGAGAAGGTGTCGAGATTGACCGAGGTGATCGAGTTGATCGTGTTGATCAGCGACACCGCGTCTGTGCCACCTGATTTGGCGGCGCGGGCGGGCTTGCGGATATCGGTAATATTGGGCGTCAGCTTGGTGATGACGGGCATGCGGGTGTACTGCTTGCACCAGCGCACCACCATCTCGATATATTCAGGCACCTGGCCGACGGCGGCACCCATGCCACGCTCGGACATGCCGTGCGGACAGCCGAAGTTGAGCTCGATGCCGTCGGCGCCGGTTTCTTCCACAAGCGGCAGGATCGCCTTCCAGCTCTCCTCCTCGCAGGGGACCATGATCGAGGCGATCAGCGCGCGATCCGGCCAGTTCATCTTGACCTGCTTCATTTCGCGCAGGTTGGTGTAGAGGTCTCGGTCGGTGATGAGCTCGATGTTGTTCAGGCCGAGCAGGCGGCGGTCGGCGCCCCAGATCGCGCCGTAGCGCGGGCCGTTGACGTTGACGACAGGCGGGCCTTCCTCGCCGAGCGTCTTCCAGACCACGCCGCCCCAGCCCGCCTTGAAGGCGCGCTCGACGTTGTAGGCCTTGTCTGTCGGCGGCGCCGAGGCGAGCCAGAAGGGGTTCGGCGATTTGATGCCGACGAAATTGTTGCGGAGATCAGCCATGGTTCACTCTCCCCTTCAGGCGACGGCAACGGCCGGCTGCGCATCGGCGGCCAGCATGCGGTGGATGGATTCGGCGGCGTCGCGGCCATTGGCGACGGCCGAGACGGTGAGGTCGTTACCCCCGAAAACGCAGTCGCCGCCGGCCCAGACGCCGTCAAGCGAGGTGCGGCCTTCGGCGTCGACGACGATGCGGCCGGATTCCAGACGCAGGCTTCCAAGGCTGGACGAGACGAGGGTCTGGCCGATCGCCTTGAAGATCTGATCGGCGGCGATCACGCCGGTTTCGCCGGTGGTCGCAAGGCGTCCTTCCGACAGCGTAGTGTATTCGACCTCAAGGGCCGCGACCTTGCCGTCCTGCGCAAGGATCGCCTTGGGCGCCAGCCAGTGACGGATGATGACGCCCTTGGAGGTCGCGAGATCCTGCTCGAACTCCGAGGCGTTCATGTGCTCCTTGCCACGGCGGTAGCAGATGGTCACTTCCTCGGCGCCCAAAAGCTTTGCCTGCACGGCCGCATCGATGGCGGTCATGCCGCCGCCGAGCACGATGACGCGGCGGCCGATGGCGATGTCGGCCTTGTTGTCGGTCTGGCGCAGTGCGGCGATGAAATCGACCGCGTCGTCGACGCCCGCGAGGTTTTCGCCCTCGACGCGGAGCGCGTTGACGCCCGATAGGCCGATGCCGAGGAAGACGGCGTCATATTGCTGTTGCAGGTCGGCGAGTTGGAAGTCGCGGCCGAGCAATTGTCCGTGCTGGACCTCTATACCGCCGATCGAGAGCACATAGTCGACTTCCTTCTGTGCGAAGCCGTCGACGGACTTGTAGGTGGCGATGCCATATTCGTTGAGGCCGCCGGATTTCGGTTTGGCGTCATAGATCACGATCTCATGGCCCTTGACCGCGAGGCGGTGCGCGGCTGCGAGGCCGGCCGGGCCGGCGCCGACGACGGCGATTTTCTTACCTGATGAAGCAGCGCGGGTGTAATACTGCTTGCCAGCTTGCATTGCCGCATCGGTGGCATAGCGCTGCAGGCGGCCGATCTCGACGGGGCGTTCCTCGGCCGTGTTGCGTACACAGGCCTGTTCGCAGAGCTCTTCGGTGGGACAGACACGGGCGCACATGCCGCCCAGGATGTTCTGATCGAAGATGGTCTTGGCGGAGCCCAGCGGATTGCCAGTCGATATCTGCCGGATGAAGAGCGGGATATCGATGGCGGTGGGACAGGCCGTCATACAGGGCGCGTCATAACAGAAATAACAGCGGTCGGCGGCGACCAGAGCCTCGTGCTTGTCGAGGCGGGGGTGAAGATCGGAGAAATTCTTGTCATACTCGGCGGGCGAAAGCCGGCCAGCATGAATCCCAGTGTCCAGACGTTCCATTGAAGTTCCCTCATTATAGGTAAACGGCCAGTGGAACGGAGCGTAACTCAGGATAAAAAATTTATCAAACGGTAAAATTTTAGCATGAGGCAGCCTTGAAGGGCGGTTCATCCTGCTGTTTTAAAACGGTTTTTCGTTTTTGAGTTGATTGCTGTCAAATTACTCAATGAGCGCTTGCGGCCGCGCCGATCTTCAAGGCGGAAGAATAACTGAAAAAATCAGAGATTTTTCGTGAAGGGTGGGAACCATTCCTCGCATAGCCCGTTATGGCGATATCCGAATGGTGATCGCATCGACCCAAAAATGCGCGCCCCCAAACCACCTTCGGATCACACTCACGGTCCCCTCCCGGTGAGTGAAAACAGCCGGTGCGCCGCCCTCGCACTGGCTGTTTTCTTGTGTGCGGTATTCAGTAAAAATCGATGGAATGTCAGGTTGTGACGGTCAGACGCCGCCGACCTGCTGCGGCGCGCGCTTGAGGATCTCGAATTCCGTGTCGGGTATCAACAGGTGGTACTCGATGCGGCCCGGCGTCAGGCGCAAATCGGCCTTGCCGTTGACCGACGAGGGCACCACGCGCTCGAGCACGATGCGGCCGAAGCTGTTGTCGCTGAATTCATGGACTTCGTCGTTGGGCAGCGTTTCCGTCCAGGTGAAGCTGATCGCCTTGCGGTCGCCGTGCATGGTTTCCTGACAGTCGAGCGCGATCGCGGGCGCACCGCCGGCAATGGCGCCGAAGGTCGCCGAATTGACGATCAACTCGTGGAGCGCCAAGCCGACATGCACAGCTGCGTTCGGGGTCAGGTGAACATTGAGCCCGGTGACGGGCAGGGGGCCGGCGCTCTCCGGCCAATAGGGGGCGAACTGCTTGCGGGTGAGTTCGAAAAGAAAGGCGCCGCGCCAGCTACTGTCGGTGATTAGATCCTGCGAGTTCGACAGCGACTGTAGCCGGCCGCGGAATTTGACCAGGAAGCTGTCGAGAGACAGCGTGTTGCGGGCTGTCTGCGTGGCGATGCCCTGGATGATGGCGAGCAGGTTCTTCGAGCGGTGCGAGAGTTCGCGCAGAAGCGATTTCAGCACCTTTTCGCGGTGTCTGGTCTCGGTGATCTCGGTGATAATAGACAGCAGGCCGATCTCATGGCCGAGCGTGACGCGCTGCACCTTGATTTCGTAGGTGCGCATTTCGCCGTCGATGGCGATGTCGGCCTCGGTACTGGCCGGCGTGCCGGTTTCCAGCACCTTGCGCTTCAGTGTTTCGAGATTGCGCGCGTGGACCTCGCCGAACATGTCGGCGTCGCTGCCGCCGGGGAGAACGGCGTGTTCAAGATGCGCGGGGAGGTTCTCGGCGTAGACGATGCCGAGGTCGGGATCCTGATAGACAACGGCGATGCCGGCGCTCGCGAGCGCCCGCTCCATCAAGAGCTCCTTGCCTTCCAATGCGAAGGGCGTGCCGGCCAATGGTCCAGTCCTCTTCACCCAGCCGCCTTTCCTTCAATCCGTTTATGCCGCCAGCAGACCCTAAAGTCCGCCCACCGCTTCTTTTTAGAGGCAAGCGCTAGATAAAATCTTAATATCCGGGGAGCGCTGCAGATGGACTGGAACGCTCCCCCTTTCGCATTGTTCCGCAATGGCTGAAATATAGCGTCAGGCGGCTGCCTTCGTGCTTTCGTTGAAGAAAAGCGCCTGGCTGATCAGAGCTTTGACCATGTCAGGATTGAAAGGCTTGGTGACGAGGAAGGTCGGCTCGGGACGCTCACCGGTCAGAAGGCGCTCGGGGAAGGCGGTGATGAAGATCACCGGCACGCTCGAGGTCTTCAGGATGTCGTTGACCGCGTCGATACCCGAGCTGCCGTCGGCAAGCTGGATGTCGGCGAGAACCATGCTCGGCTTGGTCTTGTTGTAGAGCGCCACGGCTTCCGTGTGGGTGCGGGCGATGCCGGTGACGCGGTGGCCGAGGCTTTCGACCATCTGCTCGATATCCATGGCGATCAGCGGTTCGTCCTCGATGATCATGATATCGGTCGCGACCTGGCGGGAGATTTCGCGCGATGCGCTGTCGAGCAGGTTCGCCACTTCGCTCTCCTCGCTGTCGAGGATTTCGGCGATTTCGCCGACGCGGAAATTTTCGACCGAGGCCAGAATAAAGGCCTGACGGGCGCGCGGCGAGACCTTGCCGAGGTTGATGGTGGCGCGCTGCTCCCAGGCATAGGGGGAGGAGGGCTCTGGAATCTGCACTGTCGAGGAACCAAACAGCGTCGTGAACAGTTTGTAGAGTGCGACGCGGTCATTCGATGTGTCAGGGAAAATGGATATGTCGGCAATGATTGCCTCAAGCACTGCGGCGACATACGCGTCGCCTGATGTCTGTGTGCCGGTCAACGCCCGTGAATAGCGGCGCAGATAAGGAAGGTGCGGCGCAATTCGAGTAGAAAGTGTCATAGAAAGCTCCCATAAGCAGGGCCGAAAAACAGCTCCAGTGCATCGAGAACGCACACTACCTGAAAAAAGTTCCAGATGATCAGGAACTTTTTTTACCACCGCGCATTCTACTGCCCACGAGAAGGGGCTCATCGTAAACTGACATGCGACACGACATGCATTCCGAGAGGGTTGTCCGGCGAGAATTCGACCGAGGCGGCGAGGGACCGGAATGAAGGTTTTCCCGCAGCGGTACGCGAGGCTTAGAGACAACGGACAAGAAGTGAAAAGTTAATGACAAGCCGGAACAACGAAGACATAGACGGCCAACGCGCTGAGTTACGTGCAAGCGATATCATGGATCCCAACAGCCAGATCGGGGTGCGTTTGAGGTCGCTTTATGCTGCCGTTCAGGAAGAAGCGATCCCAGATCGTTTCCTCGATCTCCTCGAAAAGCTCGACCAGGCCGAAATGGCCTCGGCCAAAGCAGCGAAGTGAAGGTTGATCTATGGACAAGCAGCAACCAAGCTTCAAACGCGAGCTCCTTTCGGCTCTCCCAAGCCTGCGCGCATTCGCCATCTCGCTGATCGGTCGTCATGACCGCGCCGATGATCTCGTGCAGGACACCATCATGAAGGCATGGGCCAAGCAGGATCACTTCGAGATGGGCACCAACATGAAGGCCTGGCTCTTCACCATCCTGCGCAACGAGCTTTACAGCCAGATGCGCAAGGCCGGCCGCGAGATCCAGGACAGCGACGGCCTGTTCACGGAATCCATGGCAACGCACCCGTCGCAATATGGCGCGCTCGACCTTCAGGACTTCAAGAAGGCACTCGAGCAGCTGCCGAGTGACCAGCGCGAAGCGATCATTCTGGTCGGCGCATCAGGCTTCTCCTATGAGGAAGCCGCCGAAATCTGCGGCTGCGCGGTCGGAACGATCAAGAGCCGCGTGAATCGTGCCCGCCAGCGGCTGCAGGAAATGCTGCAGATCACCGGCGAGGCCGACTTCGGACCGGATGCGACCTCGTCGCCGCTGACCTCGAAGGCCTTCGCCTTCTGAAAGTGCATTGAACGGACAAGGAAAAACCGGCTGCCCCTTGCGGGCGCCGGTTTTTTTATGCGTTCAGCGAAAGCGGCAGTGCGGTCAGTCGCGATCCTTCGAGGTGAAGAGATTGGCGGCGACCATGGCGGCGATCACGCCGGCGGTCAGAAGCGGCTGCGAGCGGATGATCCCGAGGCTGGCCGCAGCAGCAGTTTCGAACGCCTGCTTGCGTTCTTTGGCGCGCCGGGCCTCCTGCGCATTCATCACCATCATGACGATCATCACGATGATGGCGATCAGAAGCGCGCAGGCCGCCAGAAAGAGTGCTGCTCCGACGGCGCCGTAAATGCCGGCAAGCCAGATTGCACCGGCTGTGACGGCCAGCGCATAGGCGGTCAGCACGAAAATCGCGGCGATGGCAATGAAAATACCGTTGCGCTTGGTGCGCGCAACGGTGCGGTGAACACTCGTGCCTACCAGGAGGCTGAGGATCGGGAACAGCATCTAGCCTCCTTAGCGTCGTGCCAGGAGGGCAACGACCAGTCCGAATGCGGCAGCAGCGCCGATGGTGGCGACCGGGTGCCTGCGAACGGTGTCGCGCACTTCGGAAGCGCCGCGCAGATAACCATCCTGCAGGTCGCGCAGCAAGTCCTCGCTGCGGGCAACGAGATCTTCGTAGCCGGATGCTGCCTGGGCGCTGAGTTTTTCGCTCTGCTTGCGCGAGTTCTTGCTGATCAGCTTGGTCAGCGACGCGATCTCATCCTGAAGGGACGCGATCTGGTCCTCGACCGTTGCTTCGATATTGTGAAGAGCCGCGCTGCCATTACGACGGTGACGGCCGGACTGAAGGAACGATGCCATGGTTTTCTCCATTGTTACGGCGCGGTTTCGCACCGCCTGGTTAAACACAGGATCAGAACGCAAGCTTGCATGAACACAGATGCCCGGCAATGACCCAAATCAATGGCTTAACGCGGGTTGTGGGCAAAAGGTTCCGCGCGTGGTCAGCCGCCGACGGCGCTGTGGGCGAGCACGAATGGGGTGCCGTCGTCGGGCACCTTGTTGATGCGCAGCGGGCAGCCGAAGACCGAGTGCATGGTCTTATCGGTCAGCACCTCATGCACGGTGCCGCGGGCCGCGAGGCCACCCTGCTGCATGAGGATGATCTGGTCAGCGAAGAGCGCCGTCAGGTTGAGATCGTGCATCACGGCGATGACGCCGCCGCCGGCATCGCAGAAGGCGCGGGCGAGGCGCATGATCGTCAGCTGGTGGCTGATATCGAGGCTGGAGACCGGCTCGTCGAGGAGGAGCCAGCGCGGCTTGCCGTCGACGACGGGTTCTGAGATTTGGCAAAGCACGCGGGCAAGCTGCACGCGCTGCTGCTCGCCACCGGAGAGGTGCTGGTAGAAGCGTCCTTCGTAGCCGTCGAGATCGACGGAAGACAGCGCCTTGGCAGCCGTCTGCTCGGCGCGCTCGGGATTGCGGTTCAGCCCCGAGGTCAGGCCCATGCGGACGATTTCGCGCACGGTGAAGGGGAAGGAGATGTTGCTTGCCTGGGGCAGCACGCCGCGCACGGCCGCCAGCTGGTATGGCTGCAGTCCGCGCACGTCTTCGCCGTTGATGCGGATCGAGCCGCTATAGAGGAGTTCGCCGGATACGGCCTTCATCGTGGTCGTCTTGCCGGAGCCGTTCGGCCCGGCGATCGCCGTCAGCTTGCCCGAGGCGGCGGTGAAGCCGACGTCCTCAACGATGGTTTTGCCCGACAGGCGGACGGAGACGCCGGAGACTTCGATCATGGCAGATACTCAAAGGGCAAGGCGGGAACGCTGGCGCAGCAGGATCCAGAGGAAGAACGGGCCGCCGACGGCTGCGGTGATGATGCCGATCGGCAGTTCGGCGGGCGCGACGATGGTGCGGGCGATCACGTCGGCGAAGATCAGCAGCGAACCGCCAAGCAGTGCCGAGGCCGGCAGCAGATAGCGGTGGTCCGGACCGATCGCCATGCGGAGCACGTGCGGCACGACGATGCCGACGAAGCCGATGCCGCCGCTGACGGCGACCGATGCGCCTGTCGCGGCCGCGACGGTGACGATGGCGATGTTCTTCAGCCGCTGGACGGGAACGCCCATGTGGAAGGCGGCGGCTTCGCCAAGCGTGATGGCGTTGAGGCCTTTGGCGAGGAAGGGAACGACGATGAAGGACAGGAGGATGATCGGGCCGGCGGCGGCGATCTTGGTCCATGTCGAGCCGGCGAGCGAGCCCATGCCCCAGAAGGTGAGGTCGCGCAGCTGCTGGTCGTTGGCCATGTAGACGAGCAGGCCGGTCATGGCGCCTGCAAGCGAGCCGAGCGCGATGCCGGCAAGCAGCATGGTTGCGACCGAGGTCTGACCGTTGCTGGTGGCGATGCGGTAGAGGAGCAGCGTCGTGGCGAGGCCACCGGCGAAGGCCGCGAGCGGCAGCGCGTAGATGCCGAGCAGGACGTAGAGCGGAGCGACAAAGCCACTGCCGAGCACGATCATGACGACAGCACCGAGCCCGGCGCCGGAGGAGACGCCGACGAGGCCGGGATCGGCCAGCGGATTGCGAAACAGGCCCTGCATGACGGCGCCCGACACCGCCAGCGAACCGCCGACGAGGAAGCCGAGAATGGCGCGCGGCATGCGGATGTCGAAGATGATGATGCGGTCGCGCATGCTGAGCGCATCATCCGATCCCGCGACATTGGCGATCACGTCGAGGAAGGACGCATCCGAGGCGCCGGTCGTGACGGAGAACAGCAACGACAGGACGGAGCCGACCACCAGCAGCGCGATGACCGCCAGTGCCAGCAGCGAGCGATCGCCGGCCCGGTGACGCTCAAGCATCCCCGAGGCCGAAAACACGATGCGACGTCCGTCCATGTCGTTCAACACCGCCATGGTCAGCCCCCGTAGATCGCCTTGGTGAGTTCGCGCACGGCGCTTGCCGTGCGCGGTCCGAAGCCGAGGAGGTGCAGGCCGTCCATGCGGATGATCGCCTTGTTCTGTACGGCGGGCGTCAGCGCCAACGCCGGCTGTGTCATCAGGTCTTCGTTCTTGGTGCCTGCGCCATCGCCGCGGTTCATCATCAGGATGACGTCGGGCTTGGCTTCGATGATCGCCTCATCGGTCAGCGGCTTGTAGCCCGGGAAGGTACCGACGGCGTTGACCAGGCCGGCGAGCTTGATGATGCCATCGGCCGCCGTTCCGGTGCCCGAAGCCATGATCTTGCCGCCCTGCATGCTGAGGATGAAGAGAACGCGCTTGCGTTCGCTTTCCGGGTGCTTGGCGGCGTCGGCGATTGCCGCATCGAGATCGGTCGCGACCTGCTTGTGCAGTTCGGCGGCCTTTGGCTCGACACCAAGCAGCGCGCCGACCTTGTCGATCTTGGCGAGAATGCCGTCGCGCGTATAGGCGTTCGGCACCGTCTCGAAGGGGACGCTGGCGCTGCGCAGTACGGTGAGCGCTTCCGGCGGGCCGGAGCCTTCGACGGCGACGATGGCAGTCGGGTTCATGGCGAGGATGTTTTCGGGCGACAGCGCGCGCATGTAGCCGACATCGGGCAGCTTCAGGGCCTGTTCGGGAAACAGGCTGGTCGTGTCGCGGGCGATCAGGTGCTTTTCTTCGCCGAGCGCATAGATGATCTCGGTGAGGTCGCCGCCGATCGAGATCAGGCGGGTGCTGTCGATCTTGTCCTCGGCATGGACAGCCGGCGAGAAGGCGAGAAGCGAGGCTGCCAGCGGCAGGGCCATGAGGCCCCGCAGCATGGACGTCTTGTTGAATGAACCGCGATTGTGGCTCGGCATCGTCATCTCCTTCGGCTTATGCCGCAACGCTCGTCGCCTTGGGAAGGCTTTCGACGATGTCGCGCCAGTCTGCGCGTTCCGCGGAGCCTTCGTGGCGCTTGCCGAAGAACTGGATGATCATTTCGCCATTGGCGCCGTAAACCTCGACGGAGGTGACGTGGCCATCCTTGGTCGGCTTGCGCACGGCCCAGGTTTCGGCGATGTGGTCCTGACGCAGGTGCAGGTGGAAGGTCTCGTCGAGGATGTTGATCCACGGACCCATCGGCTGGATGTTGAAGATCGGGCCGGAGTGGATCTGGACGATGCCGTCATTGCCGACGAAGCACATGATCGGCAGGCCGGACTTCACCGAGGCGTGCATCATCTCCGCGGTCGCGGTGTTGTCGAGCTGCCAGGCGAAGTCGTCGCCAACGGTGCGCACGGCGGCTTGGCGGCCGATCTTCAGCTTGCGCAGCATGCCGAAGAACTCGTGCGTGTCGGTCATCTTGCTCCAGTGGTCGCGCAGCTCGTCCTTGGTGACGCTGCCGCTCTCGTCGGCCACCGTCTTGCTGTCGTCGGCGACGAAGTCCTGCGACTGGTCCTCGAGCTTCAGGTCGTTCACGATTGCGCGATAGGCTTCAACGTTGGAGGCCGGGCGCAGGTGAACCTTGTGGACGGCGGTGCCGGCCTTGTCGAAATACTGCAGGCTCAAGCGCTCCTGGTCGCCATCCTTCTTGGTGACCGCGAAGGCGTGGACCCAGCGGCTTGGGAAGATGCGGAGATCGATGTTTTCACCAAGCACGATGGCGCCCTGGCCACCGGTCTTGATGTTCTCGTAGACGCCGATCTTTTCATGGACGGCGCTTTCGTTGCGCGAGAGCGCCATGACTTCGCCAAGCTCGGCGACGCGCTCCAGAAGCTTGATCGCGCTGCCGTCGATGCGGGTGGCGGAAATGCCGACTTCGGCGGCAACGAGCGCTGCCTCGGAAACCTTGAGCTGGGCGGCGATATCGCGCTCGCGCATCTTCGGGTTTTCGGCGCGGAAGGCGCGGATTTCGGCCGGCGACGGCTTGGTGTTCTCAGTCATTGTCTACCCCTACTTATTCAGAATTAGCTTGCCCTGGCGGGTGATTTTCATGCGGTACAGAGCGCCGTCGTGGCGGATGACGATCTCATTGGCGCCGCGAAAAATCTCGCTGCTCTCCAGGATTCGGACGTCGGCCACGGCGTCGCGCGCCAATAGCGTTTGCTTCAGTGTGTCCGGCTTCTCGACCATCATTTCGTTGGCTTTTTTGCTTCTCTGGGTGGGCCAAAAAAGCCCCTGCGACCTACAATTATCTTGACTCTCATAGTCATCATTTTTTAAAGACGCAATAGCGGACTTTGTAAGTCAAGTTTTAGAATTTCATTGGAGATGCGCAATGGCAGTCACGAGGCCGGTCACCCGATTTGCAACGCTTTTGGCGGCCGGCTCGCTGGTCCTTTCCGGCGCGATCCAGGCCTATGCCCAGGAACCCGCCGCGGCTGCCGCGCCAAAGGCGGCGCTCGATGTCGAGCTCAACGGGCTGGCGCCTTCGCAGAAGGGCTGCATGATGACCTTCGTGGCGCTGAACACGCTGCCTCAAGACATCACCAAGGTGTCCTTCGAGCTCGCCTTCTTCAACGACAAGAACGCCGTCGACAAGATCACGGTTCTCGATTTCCGCGAACTGCCGCAGGGCAAGAAGCGGGTGCGGCAGTTCGATATGCCGAATGTGAAATGCGAAGCGGTGACGCGGGTGCTGATCAACGACACGCCGGCCTGCGAAGGCCCCGACAAGGGCGAGTGCATGAAGGGTCTGGTGACTCGCTCCCAGGTTTCCATTCCTTTCGAAGGTTGAGCGACGGCCGGGGATAGCCCCGGCCTCTTGCGTTGCAGCGGTACAAGGCATCCAAAATGGTGGTTTCAGCGAGATCAAAGCCGAGACAGGTTCTCTTCGACGAGACGGTCGCCGATGGCGGTGTGAACGACAACAATCCGGGCATGCATCCCGGCCACGAGTTGTCTGATCTTCGCAACGTCGCGCGCCAGCCGGCGGCCGAGGCTGTTATCCACTATACGCGCCAGGCGCAGATCTCGTCCTTCCCGCAGGACCCGCGCAGCGCGAGCAACGGCCATGCCGCGGCGCCGCTGATGGATGCGAGTGTCG
Source organism: Rhizobium sp. 2MFCol3.1 (assembly GCF_000377565.1). Classification (GTDB taxonomy): domain Bacteria; phylum Pseudomonadota; class Alphaproteobacteria; order Rhizobiales; family Rhizobiaceae; genus Rhizobium. The sequence continues at coordinate 210,197 of NZ_KB898354.1, forward strand.
AGATGCCGGCGGCCACCCGGTCGCATCGCGGCAAGCTCGGCGTGACGGCCGCCTGCATCGGCTCCTTCATCTTTCACGGCGCGCTGGCCATCGCGCTGATCGTCGGCGTTGTCGTTGCCCCGGAGCAGCCGGAGGAAGAGGCCGGCGAGACGGTGAGCGTGATCATGCTCGGCGATTCCGATCTCGACCAGGCATCGGCAGGCGACGAGAACACCGAGCCGCAGCCGGAAGAGATCGTGGCCGAAGAGGTGCAGCCCGAAGCCGCGCAGCAGCCGACGGAGGTTCAGCCCGATGCGCAGCCGGTCGATCCGCAGCCTGTCGCGCCGACGCAGGAAGTGACGCGCGTCTCTCCTGAGAACATGACGGCGGTTGAACCTGAGGTGCTGACATCGCAGGTGCCGGCCGAGACCTCCGTGGTTCAGCCGGTGGCGACCGAGGTGCCGACGCAGGTTCAGCCGGAGATCACGCCGACGACGCCCACGACGCCGGAAGACGTGGCGCCGGTGCAGCCGACCGAGACGGCGGAAATTCCGCCTGAGCCGGAGACCGTACCGAAGCCTGACCCGAAGCCGGTTGCGCAGAAGCCAGTCGAGAAGCCGAAGCCGGTTGAGAAGAAGCAGCCGCCGAAGAAGGTTGTCACGCGTTCAGGCTCCCAGGGCGAGAACAAGCAGGATAGCCGCCGCGGCGCGTCTGATGGCGTCGATCAGGCTTCCGACCAGGATTCGCGCAGCGCCGGGAATCGCGGCGGCTCCGGCAGTGCCGCTGTCGCGAACTATCCGGGCAAGGTGCAATCGAAAATCCGGCGGTCCGTCCGCGTGCCTTCAGAATATAGGCGCATGAACGCCGCGATGAGTGTTCGCATCCGGTTGAGCATCACCGGTTCGGGCGCGCTTGGTGGTCTGTCGGTGGCGCGCAGCTCCGGCATTCCCGAACTCGACGCCGCCGTGGTCGATGGCGTTCGCCGCGCAGCACCATTCCCGCCGTTGCCGTCGGAATGGGGCAAGCCTGTCTGGACCTTCACCCAGGAAGTGCAGGTCACGACGGGTCGCTGACAAGAGGCGGCCCGATGACAAAATCGGACCGTCCAGAAAATATGATGAAAATAATCAACTTTATACTTTACTCTAAAAATCAAGTTTACTAAGGTCCACCCACACACGCAGCAATCGTGTGCCGATCAATGAACGAACGGGTGGTCAATGGCGCGTAAGGCGAAGAAGGGTTCTAACCGGGAAATCCGCGTGAGTGCGGATACAAATACGGTTGAGGAGACCTCCGGACGTTCCAAGCTCGATGGCCGCAGCTTCCTTTATGTCGGCGGGCGTGACTGCCAGGTGGCGCATCTGCGCCAGATCGCCAGCAACTTCGGCGCCGAGCTGATCCACCACGATGGCGGCCTGCGCGAGGCGGTGTCGCGCATCGACACGGTGCTCCCCTCCGTCGACTGCGTCTTTTGCCCGATCGACTGTATCAGCCATGATGCTTGCTTGAGGGTAAAGACCGGCTGCAAGAAGTTCGGCAAGACCTTCATTCCGCTGCGCAACGGCAGCAAGTCGAGCCTAGAGCGGGCGCTGACGACCATGAATGAGCGAAACGCCACCCGATGAGCGACAGACACCCGGAAGGGTATACGTTGATCGGCCTGCACAAGCTGGCCGCCCACAATGGCGATGGCATGGTTCCCGAACTCTATGAGCTGATGATGGAACGCGAAGAGCGGCGCAGGTACTATCCCAATGTCGAGCAGTTTCCGATCTGGGAAGCGCGCATGCCGGGCGAATTGCCAGAAAAGCCGCTCGGGCGCGATGCCCTTGAGGGTCGCAATGTGATAGCCTTCGAGGCTCCCGAAGCCGAGAGGAAACGCAAGGCGTGAGTGCTCCCATGTTTATCGCGATGAACCGCTTCAAGGTATCGATCGGGTCGGAGGCGGAATTCGAAAGCGTCTGGCGCAACCGCGATTCCAGCCTTTCGGAAGTGCCCGGCTTCGTGGAATTCAGGCTGCTGCGCGGCCGCGAGAATGCGGAGGAGGGCTATACGCTGTTTTCCTCGCACACGATCTGGCGCAGCGAAGAGTATTTCCTCAACTGGACGAAGTCCGAGCAGTTTCGGGCTGCCCATCGCAATGCCGGCGACCGCAAGGCGATGTACAAGGGGCCGCCCGTGTTCGAGGGCTTTCAAGTCGTGGACGGGATCTGAGCGATGGTTGCTGACAATCCTGACCGTATCGAAGTTCTGCCGGTTTTGCCGTCGCTCGATATCGGCGAGACGCTTTCCTTTTATCGCGGCGGGCTCGGCTTCGAGACGATCGTCTACCAGGACAAGGATTATCTCATCCTGCGTCGCGACGAGATGGAGCTGCATTTCTGGCTGACGGACGACCGGTCGCTCTGCGAGCGCACATCGGTCTACCTGCGCGGCGGCGGCATCGGCGCGCTTCACGCGGAATACAAGGCGCGCGGCGTCGAGAAGCTCAGCGACATGACGGTGCGGCCATGGAACATGGAAGAGTTCTACATCCACGATCCGCACGGCAATCTGCTGCGCTTCGGCCGGATCCCGCAGCAGGCATAAGCCGACTATTCCCAGCCAGATTATCCGGCGCGGTTGCGGAAGACGGCGCCGGCGGCGATTGCCAGCCAGCCGAACATCATGGCGAAGCCGCCCGTGGGCGCAGCCATCGGAAACAGGCTGGAGCCTGCAAAGCGAAGCGTCACCAGATCGCCTGAAAAGAGCAGCGTGCCGAGGCCCATTAGCAGGCCGGCGAGCCAGGCTGTCTTCAGCTTTTCGCCAGCGAGCGCCAGTGCCAGGAGGGCAGGGGCGTGGGCGAGGCACATGGCCGAGGCCGAGGCGAGGAAGTGTCCGTCGCCATCGAGATGGGCGGCGGCGGCGGCCAGCGCCACGCCGGCAAAGCCGAAGAGGCCTGAAAGCACCAGGAAAAGCGGCGAGAAGCGCTGATTGAGCGTCATTATTGGAAGCCTATTGCTTGTTCTGCATGTGATCGGCCAGCCGCTCGATCGGCGGCAGAATGATCTCGCGCAGCTTCGGGTTCGGAACGGTTTCTTCCAGCGCCTGGCGGAAGCACAGGAGCCACTCGTCGCGCTCGACAGGGCCGATCTCGGCGATGAAGTGGCGGCTTCTCAAGCGCGGATGGCCGTATTTCTCGACATAAACGGGCGGGCCGCCGAGATAGCCGGTCAGGTATTCGTAGAATTTCGCTTCGCTGCCTTCGAGCGTCGGCGGGTGGACCGCGCGAACGTTGCTCGCCTCCGGCAGGGTGTCCATCAGCTCGTAGAAGCGATGCGACAGCGCGCGGATCGTCGCGTCGCCGCCAACGGCCTCGTAAAGTGTAATGGTATTCTCGCTCACGGCGCGGCTCCTCACAGCTTGCCCCTTCATGCACCGCCGCAGTCTCGATCGCAACCGTAACCAGCACTACCGAGCGCGACATTTCGCGCAAGCTTCGACGGCGAAATTTCGCGGTATCTTGACAGAACCGTCCAGACGGTATCTTTATGTATCATGTCAAACGCTCATCACCGCCGCAAGCAACCCGCCATCGTTCGCCAGCAGCTGCTGGATGTCGCCGCGCGCCTGACGAATGAGCAGGGGATGAGTGCCGTGACGCTCGATGCCGTGTCCGGCGCGTCCGGGGTCAGCAAGGGCGGCCTTCTCCATCATTTCCCGACCAAGAACGCGCTGCTCGACGCGCTCTTCGAGGATCTTCTGGCGCGCTTCGATGCCGATCTCGACGAGCGCATGCGCGAGGATCCGGTGCCGCATGGCCGCTTCACGCGCGCCTATCTCAACGCAGTCGCCGGGTTGCGCGACAGCCCTGACGACGCCGGCCACTGGGCGCAGGTGACGATCGCGCTTCTGGCCGAGCCGCGGCTGCGGCAGCGCTGGGGCGAGTGGATCGACGGGCGGATCGAGGAATATGTAGGCACGGACTCGTCTATCGATGCGCAGATCGTGCGCTTCGCGGCCGATGGCCTCTGGCTCGCCGACATGATCGGCGGCGCCTCCGACGACACGCAGCGCCAGGCGCTTCTGGCACGCCTGGTCGAGCTGACCGCACGCTAACTTCCCTGCAATAGAGGATAAATCATCATGGCACCGGTTGCGGTCTATGCGCTCTTGTTTACGGCGATCGCGCTGGAGGTCATCGGCACGACAGCGCTGCAGCTTTCGCAGCAGTTCAGCCGTTTCTGGCCGACCGCGCTGATGGTCGCGTGCTATGCCGCCTCCTTCTACTGCCTGTCGCAGACGCTGAAGGTGATCCCTGTCGGCATCGCCTATGCGATCTGGAGTGGGCTCGGCATCGTGTTGATTTCCAGCGTCGGCCTCATCTATTTCAAGCAGCGGCTGGATACGCCCGCAGTCATCGGCCTTGGGCTGATCATTGCGGGTGTGCTGGTGGTCAACCTGTTCTCCAAATCCGTCACCCATTGATTTTAATGGAATCCGGTCGTATGCGAGGAAAGCCCCCAGTCACCAGGGGAGATGGCCCCCGGGGTCGCGATATTTGACCTCACCTCACGGAGGCCTGACTTGCGCAATCGGCTGCGATGTCCATATCCTGAGTGACAGATGACAGTTTAAGCATCGCGCATTGGAACACCCATGACTGACAGCACCGCTGATCTTACCTCCCCAAAATCCGCCGATTCCAAGCCCGAGGGACAGACCTTCGGCACCTCGGGCATCGCCCCAATGGGACGCCCGAGCCCGGTTACCCGGTTCTTCATGGGCATCGTCGCCTGGGCGGAGAAGCTGAACTACAAATACGCCAAGCTCGGCAATCCGCCGGTCTACGACAACGCCACCTTCCCCTGGGCGAAAGAGGTCGAGGCCGCTTATCCGCAGATCCGTGCCGAGCTGGAGCGCGTGCTGGTGCGCCAGAGCGAGCTGCCGACCTTCCAGGATATCTCGACCGACGTGAAGACCATCTCGACAGATTCCGGCTGGAAGACCTTCTTCCTCCTCGGTTTCGGCGTGAAATCGGAACAGAACATCGCGCAGTGCCCGGAGACGTGGCGCGCCGTGCAGAAGATCCCCGGCCTGAAGACGGCGATGTTTTCGATCTTCGAGCCCGGCAAGCATCTGCCGGCGCATCGTGGGCCCTATAACGGCGTGCTGCGCCTGCATGTCGGCATGATCGTGCCGGAGCCGGCCGACAAGCTCGCCATCCGCGTCAAGGACCAGATCTGCCACTGGCAGGAAGGCAAGGCGCTGATCTTCGACGATGCCTATGAGCACGAGGCCTGGAACCACACGGACAAGACCCGCGTGGTGCTGTTCGTCGATTTCGACAAGCCGCTGAAGTTTCCGGCCCGTTTCGTCAACTGGGCGCTGATGAACCTCGCCGTGTTCACGCCGTTCATCCGCGAAGGGCTGGATAACCACAAGGAGTGGGAAAAGAAGTTCTACGCGGAAGCCGAGGCCTTCAGAAACCGGCCGCAGGGCTAAGCCAACAAGGCTGCGCCCGGAAAGATAAAACAGCATGGCCTCGTTTCAGCGGCCATGCTGTTGTTCGGCGGGTGGGACGCCGCTCTGAAATGGTCGTGCGGCGATAGCGCCGCAGGCAGTCTCGATGCGTATGTTTCGGAGCCGGCAGGTCGCTTCCCCTCGTAAGCAGGCCTTGCTCCGGCGACGTCAGTCGCCCCCATTCGCAACTAGTTGTTGTTTGCCGCCTTCAGGCGACGGTCCGGCTTGGTTGCCAGGTAGATGACATAATCTTCTGCTGCGTCTGCCAGGTGAAGCGCAATTTCTGCTTCACGCCATCCCGCCGCGATTGCGCGACGGACAACTTCGGTTATCGCCCCTTTGCAGACGCTTTCGCATTCCCGCGACCGTCCCATATCATCGGCGTTGAATCTTGGAGAGCGGATGTTTGTCATGGCTGAAGATTGCCATAACCGCCTTCGTTTTCAACAGGATGCTAATGGATTGGTTACCCAGTAAGGTTAAGGCTCGCGGGTGTTTCAGGCTGCGACAGACGCGGTGTCGCGGAACGAAACGACGAGCCGAAAACGGCTGGAAACAGAGGCCGGAATGTCTCGATCCGGATCGAAATCCTGGGCGAGGGCCCAACGGCCGGCCGACGCGCGGCCCGCGCCGTTAACGCACGTTAAGCGTGTTTTTCTGATTTTCTGTGCGGAGTGGCGTTTGCGGGCGGGCGATCGATCTGTTAAGGATGGCGCGAAGCTGAACGCAAACTCGTCCAGGGAGACTGTCATGAAAGCGATCCTGTCCAGAACGAAAGGAACGATCACTCACAAGGACACTCCGCTTCATGTCTATTCAATTCGCCCGCGCGCGAAAAGACGCGCCGCGTCGTAAACCACTCCCGACCACTTCCGAGCCTGATACTGCCGACGATCAACATGCGCGGCGGCGCTCTCGGGTCGCCAGGTTTCTCAGCTACTACCGTCCGCATCTGCCGTTGCTCTGCGCCGATGTCGTCTGCGCCATTCTCGTCGCGGCGACCGCGGTGGCGTTGCCCATCTGCGCCAATATCGTCACCAACCGCCTTCTCGTGATCGCGGATGCGGGGGAGGCCACGGTGCTGATCCTCAAGGTCGGCGCCGTCATGCTGGCGCTGCTCGCGGTGCAGATGGTCGCGGTGTTCTTCGTCGATTATCGCGGCCATGTGATGGGCGCGCGCATCGAGGCTGCCGTCAGGCAGGAACTGTTCGATCATTGCCAGAAGCTCTCCTTCAGCTTCTACGATCGCCAGCGCACCGGACAGCTGATGAGCCGCATCACCAGCGATTCCCTCTGGCTCGGCGAGCTGTTCCACCATGGTCCCGAGGATGTCTCGATCGCCATCCTCAAATATGGCGGCGCCATGCTGGTGCTTGTCTATATCGATCCTCTCCTGGCAGGGTTGATCCTGCTGCTGACGCCTCTCGCGGTCGCCTACGCGCTGCATTTCAACCGCCGCATGAACCGCGCGCTCGAACGCAGCAAGCAGCAAATCGCCGGTGTCAACGAGCGGCTGGAAGACAGCCTCGCGGGTATCCGCGTCGTGCAGTCCTTCGCCAATGAAGGGCTGGAGAGGGATCGCTTCGCCGTTCAGAACGAGCGCTTTCTCGTAAGCCGTGCCGATGGCTATCGCAGCGAGGCGTGGTTTTCCGTGGGAACGGAGAGCTTCGCGCAGTTCATCACGATCCTGGTCATCGTCATCGGCGGCGTCAGGATCGTGTCGTCGGCGATGACGGTGGCCGATCTCCTGACCTTCCTGCTTTGCGTCGCGGTGCTCGTCGATCCCGTGCAGCGGCTCGCCAATTTCGTGCGGCTCTGGCAGGAAGGCTATACCGGCTTCGTGAGGGCGATGGAGATCCTCGATGTCGAGCCCGATATCGTCGACCGGTCAGATGCCTACGCGCTGCCGGCGCCGAAGGGAGAGATCCGGTTCGAGGATGTCAGCTTCGGCTATGACGCCGACACGACTGGCGTGTTCGAGAACCTGTCCTTCACCATCGCGCCCGGCGAGTTCGTGGCGCTGGTCGGTCCGTCGGGCGTGGGAAAGAGTACGTTGTGCTCGCTCATTCCCCGTTTCTACGACGTGCAGGCCGGGTCGATCCTGATCGATGGCGCGGATATCCGTGATGTCACGCTGGCGTCGCTGCGTGGACATGTCGGCGTGGTGCAGCAGGACGTCTATCTGTTCGCGGGCTCGGTCGCCGACAATCTCCGCTATGGGCGGCCGGATGCCACCGACGCCGAGGTGGAAGAAGCAGCGCGGGCGGCCAATGCGCATGAGTTCATCATGGCGCTTGCCGATGGATACTATACCGATATCGGCCAGCGCGGGGTGCGGCTCTCGGGTGGGCAGCGGCAGCGGTTGACGATCGCGCGGGCGTTTTTGAAGAACCCGGCGATCCTGATCTTCGACGAAGCGACCAGCGCGCTCGACAATGAGAGCGAGCGGGCGGTGCAACAGGCGCTGCTCGGGCTCGCCAAGGGGCGCACAACCGTCGTCATCGCGCATCGTCTCTCTACGGTCCGGCACGCCGATCGCATCCTCGTGCTCACCGCCGACGGGATCGTCGAGGAGGGCAGGCATGAGGATCTGATGGCCCGCGACGGAATCTATGCCGGCTTGCACAGCGTGCAGGCCAGCATGTGATCGCTGGCATTCGAAACAAAAGGCCGGAGCATCGTGATCGATGCACCGGCCCTGCGATCTCAGAGCCCCGGCGAACCGGGGCTTTTTCTCAATTGCTGTTGTCGTCTCAGTTTGTCTTTGCGGCAACCTTGACCGGGGCGGTGTTGCCACCGGGGTTGTAGCCGCCGCCGATGGCGACGTTGAGGGCGACGTAGTCGGTTGCCATCTGCTGGACGGCCGCGGCCAGGCTTGCCTGGGCGAGCGAGACCTGACGCTGGGCGTCGAGGACGTCGAGCAGCGAGGAGGCGCCGTCCTTGTAGCTGGCGGTCGACAGATCCAGCGTTTCCTGGGTCGTCTTGACCTGGGCGCGCAGTGCGGCAACCGTCTGCGCATCGCGGCGAACCGCCGACAGCGCGTTTTCCACTTCCTCGACCGCCTGCAGAACCGCCTGCTTCCAGGCAAGATACTGGGTCTTGGCGTCGGACTTGGCGATATCGACATTGGCGCGCAGGCGGCCACCGTCGAAGATCGGGAGCGTCAGCGTCGGGCCGAAGGACCAGCTGGTCAGGCCGCCGCCGGAAACGCCGGCCGCCTTGACGTAGGTGGGCGAGATCGAACCGGAGAGCGAGATCGACGGATAGAGCTGGCTGATCGCAACGCCGATATTGGCGGTGGCGGCGGCCAGATTGCGCTCGGCGACGCGGATGTCGGGACGATTGCGGATCAGGTCGGCCGGAACGCCGGAGACGATGCCGGCACGGAAGACCGGCTGCGAGCCGCCGCGCTGCAGTTCGGCGACCATCGAGCCGGCCGGCTTGCCGAGCAGGGTGGCGATGTGGTGGGCGGCAACGCGGAAGTTGGTTTCCAGACCCGGGATTTCAGCCTGGGTCGACTGCACCAGACCTTCGGCCTGCACGACGTCGAGACGCGAGGCTGCACCGGCATCGAGCTGGAACTTGGTCAGCTCGTAGGTTTCCTGGCGCGATTTCAGGTTGGCCTTGGAGAGCGCGATGCGCTCCTGGTAGTAGCGGGCGTTGATGTAGGAGTTCACCAGATCCTGGAGATAGGTGAGCTTGGCGACGTCGGCGGTCGAGTAGGCGGCGTCGAGCGAAGCCTGGGCGCTTTCCTTGGAACGGCGATACTGGCCGAACAGGTCGAGCAGCCAGCCGACACTGGCGCTGCCGCCGCTCGTGTTGGTGGCACCGATCGAGGTGCGGCGTTCGCCCATGCTGCCGCTGACCGTATGGTCGGCGCCGACAGTCAGGCTCGGCAGGGCGCCGGCGCCCGCCACCGTGACATTGCTGGCAGCGGCGTTGATGCGCTCCAGCGACTGCTGGATCGACAGGTTCTCATTGAGGCCCTCGGTGACCAGTCCGTTCAGGCGGGTGTCGCGATACGCGGTCCACCATGCGACCGTCGAGACGTCGCCGTCGGCCTTGGCAGAGCCTTCATTGAACTTGGCCGGGAGGGGCATCTCCGGGGGAACATGATCCGGGCCGCTCACACAGCCCGCGAGAACGGATAATCCGGCAAGAATTGCGATGCGGCGCATGAAATCTCCATAAGCGATGACCGCAAGGCGGTTCGCTAACAATCTATTATCGCTTATGGTTAATTTTTACTTTCCATGCTGCACGGCAAAGTCGCATGGCAGGTTTCGCGGAGAGGGGGCTCGGCGCGTTGAGAGGGGGATCACCAGACAATGGGCGGATAAGAGTTCGCTAACTATCGAATGGCAGCTATGCACCAATATCATTGAATTCAAATCGATAGGATGTTATCTAATTCCATGGCAACGAACATGAAGAAGACCTGGACCGAGTTCGCACCCTTGCTGATGATCTGCGGGCGTGGATGGCGCCGTGCGCTGAACGCCGCTTTGACCGACCATAAGCTTTCCGACGCCAGCGCCGCACCGCTCATCGCGTTGCTGCGCCATGGCGACCGGATCCCGCAGAATGTGCTCGCCGAACGGGTCGGGGTGGAAGGCCCGACGCTGGTGCGCGTGCTCGACAGTTTGGAGAATGACGGCCTGATCTGCCGGGTTGCCGATGAGGCGGACCGCAGAATCAAGCTGGTGCAGCTTACCGATGAGGGCACAACGGTCGCCGAGCGCGCCGAGCGTTGTGCGGCAAAGTTGCGAGAGCAAATCCTTGGCGATCTCGACCCGGACCAGGTCGATGCCGCTATCGAGGTTTTGCGCGCCGTCGCGGATAGGACCGCGGCGATAACTGGAACGCAGGACAATGACGAGTAGCCACACTACGATCTCTCCAAGCATTTGGGATGTCGTTTTCTCCATCAAGACCTTCATCGCGGCGATGCTGGCGCTTCTGATTGCGCTTTGCTTCGATCTGACGAACCCGTATTGGGCCGTCGGCACGGTCTATATCGTGGCGCATCCGCTGTCGGGTGCCAGCACGTCGAAGGCGATCTATCGCCTGATCGGCACCGCAATCGGCGGCGCCATGACCATCATCTTGGTGCCAAACCTCGTCGATGCGCCCGAGCTTCTGACGCTGGCGATCGCGCTGTGGATGGCCTTCTGCCTCGGTGTCAGCCTGCTTGATCGCACGCCGCGGAGCTATTCCTTCATGCTCGCCGGCTACACGACCGCGCTCACCGGCTTTCCGATCGTCGCCAGCCCCGAAACCGCTTTCACCTATCCGGTTGCCCGCGTCGAGGAAATCGCGCTCGGCATCATCTGCGCGGCGCTCGTCAGCCGCCTGGTCTTTCCGCGGCATGCCGGCCCTGTGCTTGCCGCGCGCATGGATAGCTGGGTGCGCGATGTCGCCGCCCTTGCGATCAGCACGCTCAACAGCAGCGACAAGAGCGACGCGCTTCAGGCCGCCGCCCGCAAGCTCGCTGCCGATGCGGTCGATCTGCACAGCTTCACCACGCATGTTGCCTACGACACGTCGGGCCTGCGCGACATGGTTGGGCGCACGCGCACGCTGCAGCAGCGCATGGTCGCCATGCTGCCCGTCGTCTCCGGCCTTGCCGATCTTCTGCATGCCTTCCGTAAGGCGACCGATGGCAAGCTGACAGACTCGGCCAACGACCTGATCCGCCGCGTGACCGAGCTGCTGTCAAACGAGGCCTCTTATGGCGACGCGGAGCGGCAGGAAATTCTGGCGCTGATGGAGAAAGCTGAAAAGGAGGGCCGGGAGCAGCAGGAATGGAACGGCCTTCTTGCCCATAATTTCACCTCCCGCCTGCGCGACCTCCTGCAGATCTGGAGCGACTGTCTGGCGCTGCGCGACGATATCGAGACCGGTGGTCGCCGCGAGCTGCGCTGGCAGCGTTTCGGCACGCTCTTCGACCGCGCGCCGATCCACCGCGATTACGGCATGGCGATCCATTCCGGTCTGGCTGTGATGCTGTCGACCTTCATCGCCGCAGCCCTCTGGATCTTCACCGGCTGGTCGCAGGGCGCCGCCGCCGCCATGATGGCGGGCGTGCTCTGCTGCATCTTCGCGACGATGGACGATCCGGCGCCGATGATGCTGAAGTTCATGTATGTCTCGATCTTCGCGGTTGCCGTTGCCTTCGTCTTCCAGTTCGGCCTACTGCCGCTCGTTCATGGCTACCTGCCGCTGGCTGCGTCTCTCGGCCTGGTGCTCATTCCGGCCGGCGTGTTGATGACCAAGCCGGCCACGATGATTTACGGCCTCGGTTTCGGCGTCAACTTCCCGAACATGCTGGCCCTGCAGGATCGCTTGAACCCCGACCTCAGCTCGTTCCTGAATTCCAACATGGCAATGGTGATCGGCCTCGTCATTGCCTGCGGCACGACGGTTCTGGTGCGCTCCGTCGGTGCCGAGTGGACGGCGTACCGTGTGCTGCGCGCCGGCTGGGCGGATATCGTCGCCGTGGCGCGCAAGTCGGATGCACCTGACTTCGCAAGGCTGCTCTACCGCATGGTGGACCGCTTCGGTCTGGTCGCGCCGCGCCTGGCGCGCATCCCGGTCGAATCCGCCGTCGCCCAGAACGACATCCTTGGCGATCTGCGCAATGGCCTGAACACGATGGAACTGCAGCGCCACCGTCAGCTGCTGACCCGCGACAGCCGAAAGGATGTCGACGACGTTCTGTCTGGAATTGCTGGCTTCTATCAGCAAAAGCAAAAGCATGGCCACGCCCAGCCGGGCGAGGGCCTCTTAAAGGCGATCGACACATCGTTGGTCGACCTTATCAACCAAAATCCGTCATCGGCCGTTGAGGGCGCACGCCGGGCCATCACGTCGCTTCGCTACAATCTGTATCCGGATGCGCGCTTCGTGATGCCTGACGCGACCATTCAGGCCGGCGGACAACTCGCAAAGGAGAACGCGGCATGAGACCGGAGCTCGATCTTTATGGCGTCTTCATACCCACGCTGGCGGCAATCGCCGTTGCTGCCTTCTTTCTCAACTCCATCCTGCGGCGGATCCTGGCCTTCATCGGATTCTATCGTCTCGTGTGGCACCGGCCACTCTTCGATACGGCCATGTATTTCTGCCTGCTCGGCGCGCTCGCGCTGTCTTTGAACAAGGTGTCATTATGAAATCGCTTCTTGCTTATTCCGGCCGCTTCCTTCTGACCGGCGTCGTCGTGGCGCTGGCCGGTGTGCTGGGCTGGCATCTCTGGGACTACTACATGAATGACCCATGGACGCGTGACGGCAAGGTCCGCGCCGATGTCGTTCACCTGGCGTCGGACGTTTCCGGCATCGTCAGCGAAGTCGACGCGACCGACAACCAGACGGTCAAGAAGGGCGACGTGATATTCCGCATCGACCAGGCTCGCTTTGCTCTGGCGCTGCGTCAGGCCGAGGCCCAGATGGAAAGCAGCAAAGCCGCGCTCGACATGGCCAAGAGCGATCTCGACCTTTACCGCAAGCTCGGCGACAACTCGGTGACCCGGCAGAAGATCCAGCAGGCGGAGACCACGGTCCAGCAGGACGAGGCGACCTATAACCAGGCCGTCATCAGCCGCGATACCGCGCAGCTCAACCTCGACCGCTCGGTCGTGCGCGCACCCGTCAACGGCGTGCTGACCAACTTCTCGATGCGTCCTGGCAATTACGTGACGGCGGGTAGTGCCGTGACGGCGCTGATCGACACCGACTCCTACTACATCTCCGGCTACTTCGAGGAAAACAAGCTCGATCGCATCAAGGTCGGTGATGAAGCGCTGGTTTACCTGATGGGAAGCGAGACGCCGCTCAAGGGACGCGTCACCGGCGTTGCAGGCGGCATAGAAGACCGCGAACGCAGCGATACGGGCGCCCAGCTTGCCAATGTGAACCCGACCTTCACCTGGGTTCGCCTGGCGCAGCGCGTGCCGGTTCGGGTGACGCTCGATGGAGAGCCCGGCGGTGCGGCACTGGTCGCCGGTCGCACGGCAAGCGTCACGATCATCGAGTGATCGACCAGTCGCGTGAGGCAGCTGGTTCGGCGCCTTACGCATGACCCAACACGTTACGGCCCACGGGTCCTTCAAGGGCCGTGACGAGGCATGCGCGGATTAAGCCCGTCCGCGCATGCCTGAACCTAAGAATGCCCGGATACTCTCAATGATCCGGGATCAGGAGACACCCGTGGACGATCGCCACGTCATCGAAATCACCACATGGCTGATGCAGAGCGGGCTGAAAGGCCTGTCCGAGGCCGACCTGCTCGACGGCTTCTGCGAGCGCTGCGTGGCGAACGGCCTGCCGATCGGCCGGTCGGTTGCCGTCATCGATACGCTTCATCCGCTCTATGAAGGTCGCGCTTTCCGGTGGGATTCCTGTCTGGCCGTGGAGCGCATCTCGGCCTACGGCGTCGCCGGGGCGGGCAACTTCGCCGACAACTGGCTGCGCTCGGCGTTTCATTATCTCGAGGTCGCAGGCGGAAACGAAGTTCGCCGCTCTTTCCTCCGTGGCGACGCCGCCGATTTCTACCTTCTGGACGAATTGAAAGCCGCCGGTTTCACCGACTTTGTCGCGATGGCGCATCGTTTCGGCGATGAGGGGGCGATCGGCGAGATCGACTGCTTCTTCTCGCATTTCGCCACCCGAGCCGCCGACGGATTTTCGGAACGCGATCTGGCCGCATTGCGCGAACTGCTCCCCTGTCTGGCATTGGCCGTCAAATGCGTGACCGTCAGCGGTGTCGCGGGAACGATCGCCAAGGTCTATCTCGGCGACGATGCTGCGAACCAGGTGCTGCACGGCAAGATCACACGCGGGCGCAGTGACAGGATTTCGGCAGCACTCTGGTTTTCCGACCTCGCCAATTTCACCCACATCTCCGACACGGTCGATCCGGAAGAAATCATTCCAATGCTCAACGACTATGCCGATGCGGTGATCTCCTCGGTGCAGGAGGCGGGCGGAGAGGTGCTGAAGCTGATGGGCGACGGAACGCTTGCGATCTTCAAGGGAGAGAAGCCGAGCGACGCCTGTCTTTCGGCGCTGAAGGCGCGGACGCTGCTGGACAAGCGGCTTTCGGACCTGACCGCTCAGCGCCGTATCGAGGGGCGGCCGGTTACCGACGTCTATCTCGGCCTGCATATGGGCGATGTGTTCTACGGCAATATCGGCAGCAAGGACCGTCTCGACTTTACGGTCATCGGCCCCGCCGTCAACGAGGTCAGCCGCATCGTGTCGCTCTGTCGGTCGCTGCAGCGCAAGGTGCTGATGTCGGCAAGCTTCGCGGCGATCGTTCCCTCGACGCAGATCGACCTGATGTCGATCGGCCAGCACGCGCTGCGCGGCGTCAACCGCGCCCAGGAACTCTTCACGCTTCTTCCGACGCTCTGACGGCGGCGTTTCTGAGATCGCCATTGGCCAAATTAGACCTCGCCAAGTAATTCGGCAGTCTCTAAAACAGCACATCTACGGAGCGGCTCTCCTCGGGGGAGGAGGCAAGCTGCTTGATGTCGACAATGGGGAATTTTGGATGGATCTCTCGAATTGGAAGGGCGTCGAGCGCCCGGAGCGTGTTGCTCTCGAAGGACGCTATGTCAGGCTCGAGCCGCTTGACGCCGGCCGCCATGGGCGCGACCTGCTCGCCTCGGCGCAGCAGCCCGGCGCCGACGATCGCTTCCGTTATCTCTTCGAGGACGCGCCGGCCGACATGGCAGCCTTCAGCGCGTGGCTGGAAAGGGCCGAGGGTTCGACGGATCCGATGTTTTTCGCCGTCATCGACAAGCGCACCGGCCGGGCCGAGGGGCGTCAGGCGCTGATGCGCATCGATGCCACGCATGGGGTGATCGAGATCGGCAACATCTTGTGGGGACCGGCGATCGCGCGATCGCGCGTGACCACCGAGGCGCTCTATCTCTTCGCAAAGCTTGCCTTCGACAAGCTCGGATATCGCCGTTTCGAGTGGAAGTGCAACAATTTGAACGAGCCGTCTAAGAAGGCGGCTGAGCGCTTTGGCTTCACCTTCGAGGGCGTGTTTCGCCAGCATATGGTGGCCAAGGGTAAGAACCGCGACACCGCGTGGTTCGCGATGATCGACGCCGACTGGCCGAGGCTGAAGGCCGGCTACGAGGCTTGGCTCGATCCCGACAATTTCGACGACGCCGGACAGCAGAAGAGCAAGCTGCGCTTCGATTGAGCTCTTGCTGATAACTTCGAGCGCTTGTTGAACGATCTTTCAATGTGATTCCGAAATTCTCGGCAATGCATTGATATTATGAATCTATTTTTAGCGTGTGCGGCGGCCGGGTTTCCCTGCCGCCGCATTGTTTATCAGACGGCGATGCGCCGTGCGGCCTTGTCGGACGCTTTGCGATCGTCGCCGTATTGCTCGATGATTTGCTTGGCGTCCTCGACCGAAATGCGGTGCTTCTTGGCAAGCGTGACCGCATCATAGGGTCCTTCGGACGCAGCCGTTCGTGTGGCTTGAGCCATCCTTTGTCTCCAATCCATTGTGTGGGTTATCGCGGAAGGCGGATCGCGGTTCGTCGCGATATCTGCTCCGTGGTCCAGACATATATGGGGATTGGGAAGCCCGCGTTCCAGAGACGGTCTGTCGCAGCGAATTTGATTGAGCTGTCATGGAACCCATCGAGTCCCGCAGGTGTTTCCCTGCCAAAGGAGACTTGCATGAAAAACGCGACTGGCATGAAAAAAGCGACTGGGATGAAAAAGAAGTCGAAGCCGCCCATCGTCGAAGTCGCCGTCACATCCGAGGAGGGGCGCGTGGCGGTGGGTATCATGAACGCGGAGCAGGCGCTCGAGCTTGCCGACAGCGTCGATGTAGAGGTGTCGCATCCCGATCACAAGGCGGGCGAGACAGATGTGTTTATCGCGGCGGACGAGCTTCGCGAGCACCCGGCAGTCGCCGCGTCGTCGGCTGCGTCGATGAAGACCAGCGAGGCCGCGAGCGGCAAGAAGAGCAAGCCGGAGGGGCTTGAGACGGAGGCCGCGTTGCAGGAGCATCTGGCTGCTCTTGAGGCCGACGCGCCCGCCGAAGAGGGCCAGCAAGGACCTCCGGCCGATTATGTGCTCGAAGACGATCACATGGCCGATGAAGACATGCTCGACGAGGAAGGATCGCTGCGGCGGCTTCAGGAGGAGGTCGACAATCTGCGCGCCCGGCTTCACGTCATAAGGGAGCAGGCGGGCACCGTTGTCAGCGCCAATGCCAAATGGGCGGATGCCAGCGCCCACGAGCAGCTCGGGTCTTACCCATGGGCGAAGCTTGCCGGCGCCATGGCCTTCACCTTCGTCGCGACAAGACTACTTCGGCGATTGCCGCTCGGTGCGGTCGCAAGTGCCGCCCTGCCTTTGGCGGCGGCCGAGATGCGCCGGCGCTACGATCGCTGATGATGCTGTTCCTTCGTCCCGGTTGCTTGCCGATCAGGGGCGAAGCAGGGGAACGTGCGGAGCGGCGGTCTCCGGCATATGGCCGGAGAGGCGGGGATCGTCGATCACCTCCACCAGGAAGGCATAGGGTTTGAAGCCGGCCTTCTGGTAGAAGAAGATGGCTGACGGGTGATCGAAGTGGCAGGTGTGCAGCCAGAAGCGGTTGATCGGCCGTGCCCATGCCCGCGCAACCGCCTGGGTGATCAACAGCTTGCCGGCGCCCTGGCCGATCGCATCGGGAACGAGGCCGCAGAAAACCAGTTCGCATTCGCCGGGCTCGCGAAAATCGAGCTCAAGCAGACCGATCCGGCGGCCTTCTTCCGACAGGATAACGTAAATCTCGACATCGGGATCATGGATGATCGCCGCAAGCTTTTCGTCGCTGATGATCAGCCGCGATAGCCAGAGCCAATTCTCGCCGACTTCGCGAAACAGCTGGCGATAGTCGTCGAGCGAAGGCGCCTGCCAGCGCTCGAAACGCAGGGCGCCCGGCGCGGGCACGCTGACGTCAGGCTTCTCGCGCATTTCGAGACACGTCACGACATTGGCGAGCTTGCCACGCGGAAGTTCGGAGTAACCCATCGGCAGCGGCGGATTGGTCTTCATTCAAGGCGTCCTTGCTGTTCGTTGTCGACGCCTGCAAGTGCCGGCGAAACCAACCGATCTCGCATTGTGGCATAGCCCTTGGCAACAGTATTTTCGGCAGCCACTTCCCTTCCTCGGGCTTTCGGCCTTACACTCGTTTTTATCTCCCGCTGGATGAATGCTCATGCTGTGCAACAGGACAGTATCGCTCACATCATTCGTCATCGCCGCCGCGGTGGCTGGCCAGGCGGCGCCGCTATTGGCGCAGGAGAAGGCGGCCAGGCGCACACCGCCGGGCGCTATGATTTCCGTCCGTGACGTCATCAAGCTGAACCCGCACGACGGCGCGCTCGCGGCACCTATTCTGTCCGATACCTGGTGGATGCGGGTTTCGGTCAGCCAGGAGCGGAGCGTGCGGCCAGCGGCGCGCGATGGGGCTGACCACCGTGCAGGGACAGCCGGCAAGGCACCGTGATCGATCTGGATCAGCTTCACGACAGTTTAGGCAGCTAAGGCAGGTGCAGCAACGATGCCCGTTTTTAGTCGTCGAATGCGTGCAATCGCCGTCTAACAAGCTGGTGTCTATATGGACAAACTACTTTTTTCGATCCTTGCCGATGGCGGCTCGGACACTCTTGAGCGCCAGATTTCGGCAATCAATCGTTTCTCGCCGGGTTCCTCAATCTGCATCCACCACGACGCGACGTCTCCGGGAAATAAATCCCTCGACCGCAGCGGCGGCGGCAACGTCTTCATCAATCCTAATTCCTATGCGATCCGACCTCAGGAGGGCGTGTTGCACGCCCATGTCAGCAACTTCCAGCACGCGGTTGCCCAGTCTCTCGAGTTCGACAAGATCGTACTTTTTTCGGCGCAGGAAATGCTCATCAAGTCCGGATTGGGCGAGTACACGAAGCGCTTCACGATCGGCGCGCAAACGGAGCTCTACGGAAACATCGAGACTGCCAACAACTGGGCCGGGTTTCGGCCGGAGGTCTTGAACTTCCCCGGTGTCAAACGGGTGCTCTCCCTTCTCGGGCTGCCTCTTTTCGCAGGCGGGCAGGCGGAGGGACAGTTTTTCAGCCGTGACGTCTTCGCCCACTTGGAGCGGGTCTTCGTGGAAGCGTTTCCAATGGAGCCTTGCGGGTTTCCAAGCGAGCAGATCGTGCCTGCAACATTTGCCATGCGCCACGGTTTTGCGGGCACCAACATTTCGCTGCCGATCACATTCACGGCGGCGAGCGCCCAGATCGAGATATCCGAGAGCGTTCTCCGTCAACTCGTGAAGGGTGACGGCGCGCTCCACGCGCGCGCAAGGCCGGGTGCGCTGAGGCCGGCTCATATCGGCGCGTGCGTGTTGAAGGATGTCTACGCGGTGAGCCTGCCGGCCGATCGATATGAGATCTGGAGCAAGGTCGTGGGCGAGCTGGAAAACAGCTAAGACGCCCCCGTTCATTCCACGCCGTGAATTCTTCAAGACGTCAATTCTTCAAGACGTCAACTCTTTAAGACTGGGCCTGTCGATGACCAAAGTCCTATTTTCCCTGCCAGTGCATGAAATGCCCGCCATCGTGCGGGACCAGATCGAAAACATAAACTACTTCTGCCCCGACGCCACGATCGTCATCCACATATCGGCAGGCGCCGCCGCGCTCGAAGACGAATTTCGGCGGCAGTGCGATTTTGCGAATGTGCTCATTAATCCGAGCTCCCACGAGACGAGATGGAACGAGGGCATCTTCCATACCCACGTCAGCAACTATCTCTACGCGCTCGAGCGCGGCATAGCCTTCGATCGCATCGTTTTGCTGTCGTCCAACGAGCTTCTCGTAAAGCACGGCCTTGCCGAATACATGTCGAAATTCGCCATGGGCAGCCATGTGCAGATCTACGACCTCGCCGCCGATTGGGGCGGTTTTCGCACCGACGTCGCGAGCGATCAGTCCGTCCGCAAATTCGTCGCCAACCTCGGGCTGACGTCCTATTTCGCGGGACAAGCGGAAGGGCAGTTTTTCAACGAGCGCATCTTCGCCCGCATCGTTCGGCTCTTCGTCGAGAATTTTCCGATGGCGCCGTGCGGGTTCAACAGCGAAGAGGTGATCCCGCCGACGGTGGCAGCCAGCCTCTCCATGGCCGGCGTCAACTACGCGCATCCGATTACCTTCTGCGACTACTCGACGTCGATTAAGATGACGCCGGAGCTGATCGACCAGATCAGATCGGGAAAAGGCACGGTCTACGCGCAGCGCGTACCGCGATCGATGCGCTCGCCGCATATCGGCGTCTCGACCTTCGAGGGGGTCTTCAGCGTCAAGCGCGTGCCGCGCGAGGATTGCGAGCTGCGGCGGTATGTGCGGGGGTTGATGGTTTAGAGGGGGAGGTGCCGAGCTAACTCGTCACCATCTCGGAGGCTCTAGTTCTTCAAATGCATTCCAACGCGCTTGCAGGAAAAGCGTGTATCGAATGCCTTGGATATATCGGTATCCGGTTTGAGAAGTTTGACGCTTACCAGGGTTTTCGCGAACTGCGTGTAATGACCGGCGGTCAAGCAGCCAATGCCTTTGTCCAGTGCATCGCCACTGTCGACGATGCCGTATGCTTTGAGCTTGTCGATCGCATATTCGATCTGACCGTCCGTCATATCGGGGTTCGCTTGCTTGATGAGCGTATTTGCCGCTGCATTGTCCCTGTAGAGATAGTTGTACCAGCCTTCGATTGAGGCATCGACAAAGCGCTGCACGAGGCCCGGGTTGGTTTCAATCAACTGGCGCTCTGCGGTGATCATCGTCGCGTAGGGTGCATAGCCGGCATCGGCGAGCAAGAAAATCTCAGGCTCCGTGCCGGTCTCAGTCTTGATCGCATAGGGCTCCGAGGTCACGAGACCCTGCTGAGCCGAGTTTTCATCTGCCAGGAATGGGGCGGGGCTGAAATTATAGGGGCGAAATTGCTCGTCTCGGAAACCGACGAAATTGGCTTTCATCCACTCGAAATACGCGCCGAAGCCGCCTTGGGTCATGAAAATGGCGTTGAGTTTCGCGAGATCTTCGAACCTGTTCACGCTCTTGCCACGATGAGCGAGGAGGACCTGGGCGTTCTTCTGATAGATCGCGGCTACATCGACAAGTGGAATTCCCTGCTCCTGGCCGACGAGCTGTTCCTGCTGCGTACCAAGATAGAAATCGAGCTTTCCCGCTAGAAGCATAGCGCGGTTCTGTGCGCTTGGCCCACCCTGAACGATTTCAACGTCAAGGCCGTACCTGGCGTAAGTGCCATCGGCGAGGGCTTGATAGAAGCCTCCGTGATCGGCTTCGGCTAGCCAATCGGTGCCGAAGCGAACTCTATCCAGTGAATAGGCCGGGGAAGCGAAGGATATGGAGGCAACGGCTAGCAAGGTAGCGGCGGCCACCTTGCATGGTGATAGATGAGAATTCATGAGGCGTTCCGGATGAGGAAGAGGCAAGCGTATTGATTGTATCGCCGCAGCCTTGTTCAACCGTTAAGCCCGTCGACAACGACGGACTACGGGAAATGTTTTCGTTGGATTTCTAAAACATGTCGGCTGAATGCTTATCAATAGATGCGAATTTCTAATAAAGTAAATATATTCTTAAGTTGTAGAATTTTCAGACTATATCGTTTGTATTTCTATTTGAGATTGGTTTATAGATTCCGACGAATTCGTTTTCGTTGAGTATTGAGGGGATTTTGATGCGCTTTTGTATATTCAGCGTTCGTGTTTTTGCGCAGATATTCATATTGGTGTGTAATTTTTTTATTTGTAATATTGCATATGCGCAGAGCAACGATGCCGAGAAAGCGTTTGAAAAGTTCATACGGGCAGAGGATTACAAGAACGCCAGCTTCTATCTCGAAACCAAGCTGGTCGATCCGGCGAAATTGGATGTCTCCCAGATGTTCTTCAACATCCTGATGGACTCCTACTATCGCGACATGAAGAAGAACGCGGTCAAGATCGATACGCTTTACCAGTTCCTTTCCAGCCTTGGGACGGTTGACCTCAACAAGACCGCCGATTGCTACAATGACAGCCATTGCCTTCTGGCGAACGAACTCATGTATGGGGCTAGCCCGGACGCGGTTAAATACTTCGTGGATCGCGGATTGAATCTCAATCACACGGACCGCGGTATTATCCCGGCATCCATGCCGTTCATGGTTCGCCTCGGCTCGGTATATAATGTTGAGGATATGAACTTCTTCGCCAAGAACGGGCTCGTTCTGGGCGACGAACTTTATCCGATCGAGCAATTGTCGAACTACCGCGACAATTACCTGTATTCCGGCCGACTCAATATGCCGGAGAACTATCTGGAGTTGAGCGACCAGAATTTGCTTGATGTGGCAGTGATCGCACTCGGTTCGTCCGTCAATGAAAATAGTCCAAAGGCAAGCATTCGCCGCAAGGTGCTGTGCGACTTCGTTACTTACGCGGCATCCTCTTTTACCCCGTCATTTGATTATCTTCTTTATCTTTTGAAGGTTTCGAACACGTTCCGCGGAGAATATGTGGGGAAGACCGAAAAGAGCGGGAACAGTATCTACCAGCCTTTTCCCAGCTCCTGCGTCTCCCTTGTTCAGAGCATGGCGGCCAGTCATGCGCAGCTTCAGAGTGTCATCTCTGATTTTGCCAATAATGGCGACGTGAAGACGGCACAGTGGCTGATATCCATCAAGCAGGGTCAGAATTAAGGGGCACGCGCATGGGTATGTATAGGAACGACAAACATCTGAAGGTCCTGGGCATCGCGCTCTCGGCGAGCGTGGCCTTTGCCGGAATGGCGAAGGCGAATGACGACCTTGTCCGGGGATTGCTTGGACTGGGAACCGCGATCATTATCAACCAGGCTGCCCAGCAGAACCAGCAGCAACGGTATCAGGGCGGCGTGCGACGTGCGCCGGCGCCCGGGCAATATGGTGATGAGGTCGCCAAGCGCGTTGCCGCAAAGAGAGAGATCCAGCGACGCCTGAACATGCTGGGATTTCAGGCTGGCCAGCCGGATGGTTCATACGGGCCGCAGACACGCGACGCTATTGCCGCCTTCCAGAGAAGTGTCGGCCACAGGCCGACCGGGAAAATAACCGAGCAGGAAATCACGCTTCTTTACCAGAGGAGTGACGGCGCCATGGCGAGTGGCGGCGGCCAGGACAATGGCAACGGCGTAGCCCTGGAGGACGGCTTCGCCGCGCTGGGCGATGCCAATTCCCAGGTATCGGCCTTTCCTGCATTCGGCGGTGGAGCCAACAAGGCGCCAGAGGGTATGAATGCATTCGCGAATGTAGCAAACCCTGCTCCGACGACCAACGGCGGCACGGCTTTTCCGGTTATCGGGAATGCGGCCGGTCAGCAGGCCGCGGCGCAGCAGCCGTCGGCCTTTCCCCAGATCGGCAAGGCCATGCCTGCAGGCGAAAATCCATCCGCGTTCCCAGCGCTGGGTAAAGTCGCTGATGGCAATGCCGAGGCGACGCCCAAGCCGGTGCTGGCCGCCGCTCCAGACGCAACCGCAGCGCTGGCAACTGGCACGCAAATGCCCGCTATCGCCACGGCTCCCACGCAACAGGACACCGCTACTCAGATGCCGTCGCTGGCTCCGGCGCCGGCCGCCACGACAGCCCTGCCGCCTGTAGGCGATGTGGCGGCTGCGCCGGCTGCCGCTTTCTCGGCCCTTTCGGCTGCCCCCGTCAAACCGGAATCTCCGGCATCGATGCCGGCAATCGCCACCGCGCCGGATGCCGATGCCGCTGCGGCGACGAGCGCATCGCTTTCGTCCGAACTGAAATATACCCCGTTCGGCTCCGAAGCCGAGCAGCCCAAAATTCTCGGCTTTTCTCTGGGCACCTCGCTGAAGGACGCGCAGGCGCACCTGGCCGAGGCGGGATTTGCCGATTGCAAGCCCGTGGACGGCGCGCTCGAGTGCACGCGCACGACGGCATCTTTGTCTGACACGATCAGGATATGGAGCTTGCAGTCCGAGACAATTTTCGGGATTGCGAGAGCCATGGCGTTCAATACCGCCATGCCCTCGGATGCGCTTACCAAGCAGTTCGAAACGACGTATGGCGCTCTTATGAAGGCCCGCGCCTACACAGTGTCCTCCAAACCGGAATGCTCGGCGTCGTTTCTGTCTCGCGATCAGATCAAACCGCTGCTCAACCGTATCGCAGCCGTGGAGAACAAGACCGCCGCCGATATCGAGCCGGCCATGATCGAACTGGCGCGGAACTGCCCCATCGGCTACTCGATCGCCTTCAACGGCGATGACAAGATATCCGGTGTGGAGATCACCTTCCTCGATGCCACGTCGCTGATCAACGCCGCCGCGCAAAAGGACCGCGACCTTGCACAGCGCAAAAAAGAAGCCGAGGCAGCCAAAGCCGAGGAAGAGCAGAAGAAATTGCAGATCCTGTCTTCTGACATCAAGCTTTGATCGCGCAGAGGCAGGAGCGGAAACAAGAGGCGTCTCAGGACTGCCTCAACCTGACGCTTTCTGACGCGAGCCTGTCATCTGAACAGCGTCATCAGCTCCTGTGGCCCGTTGTTGGCGATGGACAAGGATTGCACGGCGAGTTGCTGTTGCGTTTGCAGCGCGGCTAGCCTTGCCGATTGTTCCTCCATGTCGGCGTCAGTGAGGCGGCCCACGCCGCTGTCGATGCTATCCATCAGGTGGCTTGTGAAATCGGCCTGGAGTTCCAGCCGCTTTTGTAGGCTTCCAAGCTGTGCGGCTCCCGAGGTGATGCGCTGGCTCGCCGTCTCGATATAGGTCAGATAGTCCGAAACCAGATCCGGGTTCTCCACGATGTCGATGTCCATGAAATCGAAGAGCGGCAGTGGCTCATTGCTCACCTTTATGTTTGAGAACCGAACGCTCGTATCCGATCCTGCACGCCGGTCCATCGCGGGATCAGTTTTAAGCATGACCGAGGATGGTGAAAGCGATTCAATTTGCAGCGTTGGCCAGTCAGCGCTGAGAAGCGAATTCAGCAGGGTTACCATCTGGTCCGCTGTCTCGACCTTGCCGGTATCCGTACCAAGAACGGAATTTACGTAGGTGCGATCGAAGCTGTAGGTCTTGGCGGGCATGTTGTTGACCGCGAACGAGAAGCTGACGGTGATGCCATCAGGGTCCTCGCCATCTCGGAAGTCCTGGAATGGCGTGAAATCCAAAGTCAGCTTGGAGCCGCGTACGCCCTGGTCGAACTGATTGCCTAATCCTCCGCCCGATACCCCATTGGCGGAGAATCCACTGACCTCAACATAGGAACCGTCGAGCCCGAAAGCGCGGTTTTGCAACGTCCCGATGCTAATGACGTCGGGCACTATGCCGCCATGTCCATCGCTGACGAATGTCGCATAGGCTCCTGTGTTCGCTTGCGAGAGGGCATAACTCAATACCTGACGGTATTGGGTGAAAGTTGAGATCACGCCGTTCAAGGACGGATCGACCGCATCGATTGTTGCCCGAGTGATCGAAACCGTCGTGGTTTTTCCTGGATTATAAGGAGGATCGATCCCGTCGGCGGGATTGTCTTTGTCCACGGTGATATTGAAGTTGATTGAATTGCCCGCGCCGAAGGTCATCGGGCCGGTAAATGTGAAGGGAAAATGCGCCGAATAGCCATTTGCTGTTTCGGGAACCCAGATCTGCGTGGGTTTGCCCGCGATGACGGAGTTCGCGAGATATCTCATGCCGCCGATTGTGGTGATATCTCGGGGGTCTTTCTGGAGAAGACCACCACCCGTGCTGTTGAACAAGGAGGTTGCCGTCAGATGTGTTTCAGACGAGTTGACCGCCACACTGCCGTCCTGACCCCGGACGAAGGATGTGACAACCGAGGCGCTGTTGTTGTCGACATCGTAGATATCAGCAATATCCGTGTTAAGCCAATTCTGACCGTTGAAACTGCTTGAGTTTGCGATGCTTGTCACTTGAAGCTTGAGCTGGTCCAGCTCTGTCTGGATTTTCGCCTTGTCGATGCCGTCTTCGGTGGCGGAGACCAGCTTGGATTTGAAATCCGACATAACGTCCAGTACCGAAACCAACCCGCTATAGGCCGTGTCGACCTTTGCGGCACCAAGGCTTATCGCATCGGCCACGGCCGAGACGGCCTTGCTGTCGGAGTGCATCGTGGTGGCAATCGACCAATAGGCTGCGTTGTCTTGCGCGTTCTGCACTCGCAATCCGGAGCTGACTTCGCCTTGCAAGGACGACAGTCTGTTGCCTACGTCGCGAAGCGTCCGCAACGCGGCCATTGCCGACGTATTCGTGAGGATGCTGGTCACGTTAATGGCCCTTGATCATAGGCTAGCCGCCAGACCTAGAATCCGGTCCGGTAACAAACGCTAGCAATGGTGAGGACACGTTTAACGGTTAACCACAGGGGTGCCCGCCATAATGGCGAGACCGTCACCAGAAACGCGATTAGCTCGACGTTCATGGCTGCTTGGCACCCACACAGGGGACAGAGCACTAGTTAACGCTTTTGGGACATGTATGGTTAAGATTTCGTAAATAAGCAGATGACGAAGTCGAGATCGATCAGCTAAATCCCTCGCAATCACGGATACTCGGCAATGGCAGCCGTAATTATAGCGAACTCCTCTTCAAATTGCGCAAGCAATTGGACAAACGTCCTTTCAACCTCATTCACGTTGCGGATGTCGCTCAAGGCGATAGAGTTCTCACGTAGGAATCGTGAGTAACGTTGCTTTTCACCAAATGCGGTGGCCTCCAAACGAATCCTCGAAGAGCCGCTCGCTGTCGCTGCGTTCTTGATCGCCATCAGCAGGCCCTTGCGTGCTGCGTGACCTGAAACAGGCCCAACCTCCGCGTTCAGCCTGAGGTGTCCTGTAACGCCATTATCTCCCAGCCGTAGCTCTATCCAAAGAATTAAAGGGTACCCCGCCCACCAATTTTCGCAGCCGGGCCAAACACGCGCTTTCTTGTCCAGCGCTTCCTTCCACTGCACTGGAACAAAACTGACGAGGTTTTTGTCATATCCCGAATAGATATATTCGCGATTGGCAAGCCTGAAGCGCTTTCCTTTCTGCGGACGATCACCAAACAATCGATGCACCGCTGCAGCAAAACCGGTGTCCGGTTTGCTGGGGGTAGCCAGATCAAACATTTTTCTATTCTGGCGCATAAACTGCTGAGCGAGCTTATAGCCTTCGGATTTATCGTCGCTCAAATCAGCAATTTCCTAATCGGGTACGCCATGAACAGTGCTTGGGAGAGCGTTATTAAACGAAAGTTGGGAGACAGATAACACCATCAACGGTTGTTCGCATGTGACATAGATTGAGATGTTCGGCAATATTGCCCGCGCCGGCTTCGTCAGCCAGCTTGAGCAGAATATGCGGCAGCTCGATTGTACTTAACGCCCTTGCAGCAAGAACGTTGCTCCGCGAAAGACGAAAAAGACCGAAAGTCAACAATTTGAGAGAGCAAAATGGCGCACCCGACAGGATTCGAACCTGTGACCTTTGGAATCGGAATCCAACACTCTATCCAGCTGAGCTACGGGTGCATGCCTGAGGCGGGTTTGAATCGCCTGTCCGATGGGTGGTTCTTAGCCTAGCTTTTGGCTGGCTTCAATCACCAAAATGAAAAGTCCGCCACCATCGTGCGGCGGACTTCCGTTTTTCGATCTTCGCGATCAGACCTGCATGGCGCCGGGGCCGGGGATGGCCTTTGGCGGCACCTTGCCGAGGATGATCATGCCGAGCACTTCGTCCTTGGTCACGTCCTCGGTGCGGGCGTGGCCGACCACCTGGCCGTTCTTCATGACGGAGACGCGGTCGGCGAGGTCGAAGACGTCGTGGATGTCGTGGCTGATCAGGAAGATGCCGATGCCTTCCTTCTTCAATTGCTTGATCAGCTCGCCCACCTGCGCCGTTTCCTGCGGACCAAGGGCTGCCGTCGGTTCGTCCATGATGAGGATGCGGGCGTTGAAGAGGATGGCGCGGGCGATCGCAACCGATTGCCGCTGGCCGCCGGAGAGCGCCTTCACCGGTTCCTTGAAGCGGCGGAAGTTGGGGTTGAGGCGGCCCATCACCTCGCGGGTGGAGGCCTCCATGGCGACGTCGTCGAGCGTGCCCCACTTGGTGCGGATCTCGCGGCCCAGATAGAGGTTGGCGGCGGCGTCGACGTTATCGGCGACGGCAAGCGTCTGGTAGATCGTCTCGATGCCGTATTTCTTGGCGTCGCGCGGGTTCTTGATATCGGCGGGTTCGCCGTCGATCATGATCTCGCCGCTGTCGCGCTTGTAGGCGCCCGAGAGGATCTTGATGAGCGTCGACTTGCCGGCGCCGTTATGGCCGAGAAGGGCGACGACTTCGCCGGGGTAGAGATCGACCGAGGCGTTGTCCACGGCGTGGATGCCGCCAAACGAGATCGAGATGTTCTTCAGTTCCACGAGAGGAGTGTTCGGGCTTGGGGAAGTGCGTTGATCAGTCATATCCAGGCTCCTCTTACTTCGACCGCGAGCGATAGACGGTGTCGAGCCAGACGGCAACGACGAGAACCGCGCCCACGACGACGTTCTGTATGGGGGTATCGACGTTTGCGAGACCCATGCCCGACTGCAGCGACTGCATGACGAGCGCGCCGAGCATGGCGCCGGCGATCGTGCCGGTGCCGCCGGCAAGCGACGTGCCGCCGATGACGGCCGCCGCGATGGTGTAGAGCTCGTAGGTCGTCCCTTGCGAGTTGGCGGCGGCGTTGAGGCGGGCGGTGGAGATCGCCGCGGCAACGGCTGCCAGGAAGCCCATCAGCGCGAAGATGCGCACCGTCACCCAGCGGGTCTTGATGCCGGCGAGCTCGGCCGCTTCAGGGTTGCCGCCGATCGCGAAGACATAGCGGCCGAAGCGCAGGCGGGTGGCGATGAAGGTCATGACGATGCCGACGAGAACGGCGATCAGCACCGGCACGGCGATGCCGTAGGAGATGAAGAGCCCCGTTTCCGGCCATGCGATGGCGTTGGCTTCGGCGTATTTCTTGGCGATCGCCACCGGCCAGTAATAGATGGTCGAGACCCAGATGGCGCCGAGCACCAGCGCGCAGCCGAGAACAACCAGGAAATACTCGGCCCAGAGCGGCCGGCGCGGGAAGTTGAAGCGCTTGCGTTGGTGGCGTGAGCTGATGATGCCGACGATGATCAGCACGCAGGCGATCAGCCCGATGATCCAGCTCCATGTGGCGCCGACGGAGCCTTCGGCACCGCCGCCCATGATGCGGAAGGTGGTGTCGAGGGGGGCGACCGTCTGGCCCGATGTCACGTACCAGGCAAGGCCGCGCCAGGCGAGGAAGCCGCCGAGCGTGACGATGAAGGAGGGGACGCCCAGGAAGGCGATGATGACGCCCTGGAAGAGACCGATCAGCGTGCCGGCGATCAGCCCGCAGATCAGCGTGATCAGCCAGGTCCAGGAATTGTCGAAGCCGAGATATTGCGGCAGGAACTTCGCCTGGACGACGCCCATGATCATGGCGACAAGGCCGAGCATCGAGCCGATCGACAGGTCGATGTTGCGGGTGACGATGACGAGCACCATGCCGGTCGCGAGAACCGCGATCTCGGTGGTCTGGACCGAGAGGTTCCAGAGGTTGCGCGGCGTCAGAAACAGTCCGCCGGTGTAGAGATGAAAGCCGATCCAGATGACCAGAAGTGCCGCGACCATGCCGAGCAGGCGCGTGTCGATCTCGGTGGCGCGCAGGAAGCGCGTGAAAGGGTTACCCTCCGCCGAGCGCGGATGGCTCGATGAGGATTGCGTGATGTTTGCCATGGGTTTGCCGTTTCCCCCATTGTTTGGGCTCTGGCGCGGGCGCCCGAAAGCCCTTGCCGAGGTGCCCTGTTCTTCAAATCGACCACCGAGAGACTTCCGAAGCGGCCGCGTGGGGTGCGGCATCGTTGCGGCAGGGAATCAAAGCGTTCGCGGTGCGTTGCGAGGCGGGGAGCGCTTCAGTTAGGCTCCATCCGCATCCGGCGCCGCGGCGAGATCGCCACGGCGCCGGTGTGTTGGCTCAGCTGGCGAGGATTAGTCGCAAGCCTTGACGCTGCCGGCCTTTACGCCCTGGCAAGCTTCAGCCTTGGTGATCCAGCCTGCGTCGATGACGACGTTCAGGTTGTCCTTGGTGATCGCCTGCGGCTTCAGGAAGATGGACTGCATCTTCACCTTCTTCGGACCGCCTTCGAAGGCGGTTACGCCGTCGATCTTGTCCATGGTCTTGCCGCCGGCGAGGTCGAGCGCGATTTCAGCAGCGCGCTTGCCGAGTTCGCGGCTATCCTTCCAGACGGAAACCGTCTGGGTGCCGAGCGCGATGCGGTTGAGCGCTGCCTTGTCGGCATCCTGGCCGGAGACCGGAACGGTGCCTGCCATGCCCTGTGCGTCGAGAGCAGCAACCGCGCCGCCGGCCGTGCCGTCGTTGGAAGCAACAACGGCGTCGACCTTGTTGTTGTTGGCGGTCAGGAACTGTTCCATGTTGCGCTGGGCGTTCTGCGGCAGCCAGCCGTCTGTGTAGGCTTCGCCGACGTTCTTGATCTTGCCCGCGTCAACGGCAGCCTTCAGCACTTCCATCTGGCCGGCGAACAGGAAGTCCGCGTTCGGGTCGGAAGACGAGCCCTTGATGAAGACGTAGTTGCCTTCAGGCTTGACCTTGAACACGCCTTCAGCCTGCAGGCGGCCGACTTCCTTGTTGTCGAAGGTGATGTAGAAGGCAGCCGGGTTTTCGATCAGGCGGTCGTAGCCTACGACCGGAATGCCTTCAGCGGCAGCCTTTTCGATGGCCGGGCCGATGGCATCGGAATCCTGGGCGAGAACGATGAGGGCGTTGGCGCCCTGCGAGATCAGCGATTCAACGTCGGTCAGCTGCTTTGCGGCGGACGACTGGGCATCAGCGGAGATGTACTTGGCGCCCTTGGCTTCGAGCGCCTTCTTGATGGCGGCTTCGTCGGTCTTCCAACGCTCTTCCTGGAAGTTGGACCACGAGACGCCGACCACGAGGTCGGCAGCCATTGCGGCGGTATGCACCGATACGAGGATGGCAGCACCTGCCATCAGCTTCAAAACATGCTTCATAATATCCTCCCGAATAGAATGCGGCCAGCCCCAGCCAGTGGTTCCTCCGGCCGCCGCGATGTGCTGTCGGGAAAGGTTTTCATTATTTTCTCGACAGTCGAGAAATTAAGTGTCAGAGATTTTTTCAACTGTCAACACCGCACTACCTGTGAATGATCTCTCACGTGGAGGTTGTTGGAGATACGGTGTGAACGAGGGGTGGAATGCACGCGGGAATAGGGCGGCCTTCATGCTGACCAGATCGAGCACGGAACTGGTGCGCCAGCGCAACAGCGTGCTGGTGCTTGCCGCGCTGAGGCGTCATGGCGCGCTGTCCCATACCGAAATAGCTGATTTCACCGGACTTTCCTCGGCAACGATTTCGGCGATCACCGCCGATCTTGAGAAGGGCGAGGTGATCGAGAAGTCCGAGCAGCAGGCGGCGAGCGGCCGAGGACGGCCGCGCGTGCAGTTTCGGCCGCGGCGCGACAGCGGCTATCTGATCGTTGTCATCATTTCGTCGGATGGCGTGCAATATTCGCTGGTGGATTACGCCGGTACGCTGATCGACCGTTTCGCTGAGGACCGCTCGCACGATCCCGATGGCGCGGCTCGATTCGCAGATGCTGTTGGTGATGGGCTGGAGCGGCTGCTCGAGCGCTCGCGCCTGTCGCGTGACAAGATCAAGCTGATCTCGATCAGCAGCAAGGGGCTGGTGAGCTCGGATGACGCCGTGCTTCTGTGGTCGCCGATCTTCGGCAGCGACCGGATCGATTTCGAGGCGGCGCTGAGGCCTGTTTGGCAGGCTAAGATCATCCTCGACAACGAGACGCTGCTGGTTGCCGCAGCGCTTGGCGCGCGCGAGGATGCGAGCAATCCAGATGGGCTGCGGTCGCTGGCGGCCTTGTCGCTGGGGCACAGCATCGGGCTCGGGATCGTCCGCAATGCGGGGCCGGCGGAGCGGGAGATTTCGGCGCCCAATTTCGGGCACATGCTGCATATGGCCAATGGCGGTCTTTGTCGGTGTGGGAGCCGGGGATGCATCGAGGCCTATGCCGGCTTCTACGCGATCTTGCGCATGGCCTTCGAAGTGCCTGACGATACGATCCCGGCGAAGTTTGTGCCCGTCGGCGAACTGGACAAGATCGCGGCGCGGGCGCGCCAGGGTCACCGGATGTCGGCCTTTGCCTTCCGGCAGGCGGGGCTGGCGCTCGGAAACGGGCTGTCGCGGCTGCTCAGCCTCACCGAGCGGATGCCGGTTGCGATCACCGGGCCCGGCACACGCTATTACGATCTGCTGAGGCCGGGGATAGAGGAGGGGCTTGCCCAGTCGCACATGGTCAGGATGCAGGGCATGCCCGAACTGCGCGTCGTCTTTGACGAGCCGTTGCTCGTGTTCGAGGGGCATCTCAACCGGGCGCTATCCGTCATAGACGGCGATATCGTCCAGGGTGGGTTCGGCTAAGCCGCGGATGTCCTGCGCCGGGTGAGCGTCCTGCCGATCTTCTGCCCCTGCATCTCGATGAACCTGTGACCTACGGCTGACAGCGCGTAGACGATCGGGATGGTGATGACGATGGAGAGCAGAAAGCGCTGGAAGTTGCTGATGTCGTGGCCGTGCGCCTTGATCAGGTAGGCGATGACGGGTTGCATGACCAAGAGGTGGATCAGATAGGCGCCGAAGGAGAGTTCGCCGAGCTCGTGGCAGAACCTGTTGCCCATGAAATCGGAAATCCGGTTCAGCGGGTTTGCAAGCGGGCGGGGCAGATGCGCGTGGAAGATCAGTGCGAAGAAGGCCACCACAAGCCCGAGGCGAACGACTTCACGCATGACGGTCATGCCGCCGCCGATCGGGATCGCCACGAAGGCCAGTGCCAGCAGGAAGTGGACGAGGGCGCGTGGGGTCGAGGCGTTGAGCGCGCCGGCGAGCAGCATGCCGGATGTGAAGACGTGCATCTTCAGTGGCAGGAAGGCCGGCATGGGGAAGTTTATGCCGACGAGGCGGAGCGCCATGGCGATCGCAACGCCGGCGACAACCACGCCGATGCTCCCGCGCAGCCAGCCGAGCCTATGGATGAAGAGCATCAAGAAGGGCAGGACGGCGTAGAACTGCATCTCGAGGCTGATGCTCCAATCCGGCAGCGGTGTGCGGAAGGCGTGCGCCGGCGACAGGCCGAAGAGGAAGCTCACATGCAGCAGCACATTCTCGAGGCTGCCGTCGAGATAGCGCTCGGGCTGCTGAGGGGTGACCTCGAGGAAGTGGTCGATCACCATGCGGCTTTCGAAAATGACGGGGCCGAGAGCGATGGCGATCGCCAGCATCACGTAATAGAGCGGGGCGATGCGGAAGAAGCGGCGGGTCCAGAAATTCGACCATGTCGAGATCTCCGACCACGGCTCCTTGTCCTGGCGCAGCTGATAGTGAAACACCATCAGGAAGCCGGAGAGCATGATGAATAGATCTACGCCGAGATCGGGGTCGCCGATCAGTGGCAGATGCCATCCGGTGAGCAGCATAGCGTGCCCAATCAGCACCCATAAAGCGGCGATGCCACGCAAGCCGTCGAGGCTGCCAATTCGCCCGGAAGAGCCCGAAATTTCCGCCATCTATTGGTCACCCAGTTCGTCGGAGGTCGCATGAATGGCCCGAAAACTGAAGGAAACCAATGGCTAATCAGAGGCTATAGGCGCTGTAACAAACGTCGGACGTGCGGAAAATTTGCTAATATACAAAGGCAGACAATGCACTTGCGAGGGCCGCGCCACGGTGCGTTTTGTGATCGAACCACGCGAATGTTACAGGCGGCGTCAGAGAGTAGGGCGGTGACGGCGACTGCGCCGGAGGCAAAAACGAGAAATGGCCGGGTTGGGCCCCGGCCATCTCCTATGTGGCTTTCGGTCGGGAGAAAACCGTCAGCCGATCTTGATCAGCTTGCCTTCCTTGACGGACTGGACGGCCGCGTCGGCAAGCACGAGGGCGGCGAGGCCATCGGCGCCCGAGGGGGAGATCTTGGCGCCCTTTTCGATGGCGGCGATGAAGCTTGCGATCTCGTTGGCATAGGCTTCGGTGTAGCGGGTCATGAAGAAGTCGTGCAGCGGCGGGCGGGTATAGCCTTCGCCATTGGCGACTTCGATCGAGACGGCGCGCTGGTTTTCGGCCGAGACCATGCCCTTGGAGCCGTGCACCTCGATGCGCTGGTCGTAGCCATAGGTGGCGCGGCGGGAGTTTGAGATGATCGCCTGCTTGCCCGACTTGGTCTGCAGGATGACGGAAACGCTGTCGTAGTCGCCGGCCTCACCGATCGCCTTGTCGACGAGGACGGCGGCGGTTGCGGTGACGGCGACCGGCTCTTCGCCGAGCAGGAAGCGGGCCATGTCGAAATCGTGGATCGTCATGTCGCGGAAGATGCCGCCGGAACGCTTGATGTAATCGACAGGCGGGGCACCCGGATCGCGCGAGGTGATCGTCACCATCTCGACGTCGCCGATACGGCCATCGTCGATCGCGCCGCGCACGGCCATGAAGTGCGGGTCGAAGCGCCGGTTGAAGCCGACCATCAGCTTGCCCTTGGTCTCGTCCACCACCTTGATGCAGGCCTTGACGCGCTCGACGGAGAGATCGACGGGCTTTTCGCAGAAGATCGCCTTGCCCGCGCGGGCAAAGCGCTCGATCAGGTCGGCATGGGTGTCGGTCGGCGTGCAGATGACGACGGCGTCGATATCGCTGGCGGCTTCGATCGCCTCGATGGTGCGGACTTCGCAGCCGTAAGCGGATGCGATGGCGTTGGCGGCTTCTGGAAAGGCATCGGCGACGGCAACGAGCCTTGCATTGGCATCGCCGCTGACCGCCTTGGCGTGAACCTTGCCGATACGACCGGCGCCGAGAAGACCAAATCTGACTGTCATGAAAACCTCCCTTGAATTCGGCTTGCCTTCTCGCGGAATGGATGGGCCGAATTTATCTCCTTGTGGAATTTTCATTCCATTTTATCCGCGCGTCGTCAAGGCCGTGGGCCTTTCACATTTCAAGAAACCACCTTAAAGACGTGTAACAGTTTTACATGTGGGAATGAGATGCAACTGATCGATCCAAACCATCCGGCCTACCGCGCGCTTTGGGTGCGCGTCCTCATCGTCGCGGTCTGCTTCGGCTGGACCGGGGTCGAGGCCTTGTGGGGCGATCCCTTCTGGGCGGTGCTGGCGGCCGGCGCCGGCGCTTATGCCGCCTACGTGCTGCTCTGGTCCTACAAGCCGGCAGACCCTAACGTGGAAAAAGCGGCTGTCGAAGAAAAGACGGCCGAGCCTGCCGAAACGCAGGACGCTCCCAAGAACGACGCGTAATCAGCGTCTGGCGCTTCTCGTCTTGCGGCGGATCGCCTCGTCGATCAATTGATTGGCGATGGTCATGCGCTTGGTGGCGTTGTCGCGAAACTGCGGGTGAACGCGATCGGGATGATTGGCCTTCGCGAAGCCGCGTCGCTTGTCGCTGAGGCTCTGGACCGTGTCGTTCGCCGAGATCGCCAGTTCGGCGGCGATTTCAGGCAGCGCCGTGCGGGCGAGGTGCTCCGGCATCACTGGTTCGGGCTCGATCTCGGGGAGTGGCTCGGCCACGGGCTCGGGCGAGGGCTCGGGCGGCGGAGCAGCGTCGGTCGTCTCTCGCTGCGTTTCGAATTCCAGATTGTCGAAATAGGCTTGGCCGGGCCGCGCCGAGGGTGCGGAGACACCCTCCATCACGTCGAAGGCGAGGCCCGTCGTGAAGCCCGGCATGCGGTGCGAGACGGGAGCGGCCTCTTCCATAGCGTCGCCATCCTCTTCCTTCAGCCGATCGAGCACCGACTGGAACAGCGATTGTCCGAATAGCATGGAGCCTCCCTTGCGCGAATGCGCATAGAACGCGACCAACATGGCGTGGGGCTTGTGAGGCCCCATCCAGGCATTCAGGTCCCGCCCTTCCGGCTCTCCGCCAGCACCAGATCGTAAAGCAGCCGCGCGCTCGGGGGCAGGGCGCGTTCCCTTGCGGTGATCAGGCTGTAGGGCCGGACGTTGATCTCGAAATCGATCGGCAGCACGCGCACATCCGAGGCGCGCGAGCGTTGCGCCGCCAGGAAGTGGGCGACGTCGATGGCGATCGGGGCGATCGCGTCGGTCTGGCAGATAATCGCGCAGGTGAGCAGCAGGGACGAGGTGTTGACGATATTTTCCGGCACGGCAACGCCGCGCGACAGGAACATGTCCTCGATCGTGCGTCTCAATAATGTGCCGGGCGGCTGGAAGACCCAGTCATAGTCCGTGAGGTCGGCCATGGTCGCCACACCCTTCTGTAATAGAGGGTGCCCGCTGCGCACGATCAGGCAGGCGCGCTCGACGCCGATCTCCTGCACCTCGAAAAGTCGCGGGTTGAGATCGTCCGGGATGCGGCTGATGACGAAGTCGTGGCGGGCGGCCAGAAGTTCGCGGGCGAGCACGTTGCTGGTCTCGACCTGGATGTTGACCTCGATGCCGGGAAGCGCCGTGCGGATCTGCTTGATGGCGGGGACGACGAGGCTCATGGCGGGCGCCGTCACCGCGCCAATGAAGACCGATCCGCCCTTGCCGGATCTGAGCTCGGCGATCTCGCGGCTTGCCTCCCTGAGTTCCAACATGATCTTGCGCGCACGCCTTGCGAGTGCCTCGCCGAAGGTGGTGAGCACCACGCCACGGGCAACGCGCTCATAAAGCGGAGTCTTAACAATCGTCTCCATTTCCGACAGCATTCGCGACGCGGCAGGCTGTGAAATGTTAAGTGCTTCGGCAGCCGCCGAAATCTGGCCGCTATCTTCGATTGCGACGATCATGCGCAGGTGATTCAGCTTGAGTCCCGACCGCAGAAGGCCGTCATCCCCAAAAATCTCTGTCTGTATATCCACGTTTTCTAATGCCACATGCCCTGAATTGCTCGACATGGTTGCAGCCTCCCCACTGCTCTCCATCAAAAGTAATACTTTTTAACGATATACCAAATTTGTTATGCCTTTTGCCACTTATTCTATTTGACAGTTATAGGAATCCATACCAGTTTGCCGCCGTGTGCTGGTTGGCACTCAACACGTGTGAGAGCGTGGAGGAGACCTACTTCGTTTCTCGCTATTGAAGTATTATCCAATACGAAACCCGCCACAGTTCGGGGTGGGCGAGGAGTCGCCCGCGCATTTATTAACTTAGGGAGAGAGAGATGAAATCCATTATCTCATTGATGGCAGCTGCCGCGTTCGGCGTTGCTTCGTTCGTTATGCCGGCTGTTGCCGCTGACAAGGGTCTCGTCGGTATTGCCATGCCGACCAAGTCGTCCGCTCGCTGGATCGACGACGGCAACAACATCGTCAAGCAGCTCCAGGACGCCGGTTACACGACCGACCTGCAGTACGCAGACGACGACATTCCGAACCAGCTGTCTCAGATCGAGAACATGGTCACGAAGGGCGCGAAGGTTCTCGTCATCGCTTCGATCGACGGCACCACGCTGTCGGACGTGCTGCAGAAGGCTGCTGACGCCGGTATCAAGGTCATCGCTTACGACCGCCTGATTCGCGATTCGGCCAACGTCAGCTACTACGCAACCTTCGACAATTTCCAGGTCGGCGTTCTTCAGGCCGGCACGATCGTCGACAAGCTCGGCCTCAAGGATGGCAAGGGCCCGTTCAACATCGAGCTCTTCGGTGGTTCGCCTGACGACAACAACGCCTTCTTCTTCTACGATGGCGCAATGTCCGTCCTGCAGCCTTACATCGACTCGGGCAAGCTCGTCGTAAAGTCCGGCCAGACCGGCATGGACAAGGTCGGCACGCTGCGTTGGGACCCGGCAACGGCCCAGGCTCGCATGGACAACCTGCTGTCGGCTAACTACACCGACGCCAAGGTTGACGCCGTTCTGTCGCCTTACGATGGTCTGTCCATCGGCATCATCTCCTCGCTCAAGGGCGTAGGCTATGGTTCTGGCGATCAGCCGCTCCCGGTCGTTTCCGGCCAGGACTCGGAAGTTCCTTCCGTCAAGTCGATCATCGCAGGCGAGCAGTATTCCACGATCTTCAAGGATACCCGCGAACTGGCGAAGGTTACCGTTGCCATGGTTGATGCCGTCATGTCCGGCAAGGAGCCTGAAGTCAACGACACCAAGACCTACGACAACGGCGTAAAGGTCGTTCCGTCCTACCTGCTGAAGCCGGTTGCCGTCACCAAGGAGAACTACAAGACCGTTCTCGTCGACAGCGGCTACTACAAAGAAGACCAGCTGAAGTAATCTGACGAACGCCGGAATCCGCGCTTTCGCGCGCGGGTTCCGGTTTCCGATTTTTAGAACGCCAGGCCGATCTTACGGCCACGGCGCTGGAATTTTGATCATGGAAAATACACTCCTCGAAATGCGGAACATCACCAAGACGTTCCCGGGCGTAAAAGCGCTCGAGAATGTGAACCTCAAGGTTCGCCAGGGTGAGATACACGCAGTTGTGGGGGAAAACGGGGCCGGCAAGTCGACCCTGATGAAGGTTCTTTCCGGTGTCTATCCCTCGGGCACCTATGATGGGGAGATCTTCTACGACGGCGACGTCCGCAATTTCAAAGTCCTGAAGGACTCCGAAGAAATCGGCATCGTCATCATTCACCAGGAACTGGCGCTCGTACCGCTGCTCTCGATCGGGGAAAACATCTTCCTCGGCAACGAGAATGCGAAGAGCGGCGTCATCAGCTGGGAAACCACCTTCAACCGCACCAAGCAGCTGCTCGCCAAGGTGGGCCTGCGCGAATCTCCGAACACGCTCGTGACCGACATCGGCGTCGGCAAGCAGCAGCTCGTCGAAATCGCCAAGGCTCTGTCCAAGAGCGTCAAGCTGCTCATTCTCGATGAACCGACCGCGTCGCTCAACGAAAGCGATTCCGATGCGCTGCTGAACCTCCTGATGGAGTTCCGCAAGCAGGGCATCACGTCGATCATCATCTCGCACAAGCTCAACGAGATCCGCAAGGTCGCCGACCAGATCACCGTTCTGCGCGACGGCATGACCGTCAAGACGATGGACTGTCACAAGGAAGAGATCAGCGAGGACACCATCATCAGAAACATGGTGGGTCGCGATCTCGAAGACCGCTATCCGCCACGCTCGGTGCCGATCGGCGAAACCATCTTCGAAGTGAAGAACTGGAATGCGTTTCACCAGCAGCATCGCGACCGCCAGGTTCTGCACGACATCAACATCAACGTCCGCAAGGGCGAGGTGGTCGGCATCGCCGGCCTGATGGGTGCCGGCCGTACCGAGTTCGCGATGAGCGTGTTCGGCAAGGCGTACGGCCACAAGATCACCGGCGAAGTCTATGTCGACGGCAAGCAGGTCGACACCAGCACCGTTCGCAAGGCGATCGATGCCGGTCTGGCCTATGTGACCGAAGACCGCAAGCATCTCGGTCTCGTGCTCGCCGACAACATCATGCACAACACGTCGCTCGCCAATCTGGCGGGGATTTCGAACAGCACCGTGATCGACGGCATCAAGGAAAGCAGGGTCGCGACCGACTACCGGTCGAAGCTGCGCATCCGTTCGTCGGGCATCTACCAGGAGACGGTGAACCTTTCGGGCGGGAACCAGCAGAAGGTGGTTCTGTCCAAGTGGCTGTTCTCCGATCCCGACGTGCTGATCCTCGACGAGCCGACCCGCGGTATCGACGTGGGTGCAAAATACGAAATTTATACTATCATCAACCAGCTTGCTGCCGATGGAAAAGGCGTTCTGATGATCTCGTCGGAAATGCCGGAACTGCTTGGCAACTGCGACCGCATCTATGTGATGAACGAAGGTCGCATCGTCGCTGAACTGCCGAAGGGCGAAGCGAGCCAAGAAACCATCATGCGCGCCATTATGCGCTCTGGGGAGAAGAAACAATGACTCCTGTCAACCCGACCAGCCACGAGGAAAGCAACGTCGTTTCCGTCGTCGATTACATCCGCGGCAACATTCGTGAATACGGCATGCTCATCGCGCTCGTCGCGATCATGGTGTTCTTCCAGTTCTACACCGGCGGCATCCTGTTCAGGCCGGTCAACCTGACCAACCTCGTTCTCCAGAACTCGTTCATCGTCATCATGGCGCTCGGCATGCTGCTGGTCATCGTGGCCGGCCATATCGACCTTTCGGTCGGCTCCATCGTCGCCTTCGTCGGCGCGCTGGCGGCGATCTTTACCGTCTCCTGGGGCATGAACTTCTGGCTCGCGGCCTTGCTTTGTCTGGCGATCGGCGGCGTCATCGGCGCGGCGCAGGGCTATTTCATCGCTTATCACCGTATTCCGTCCTTCATCGTGACGCTCGCCGGCATGCTGGTGTTCCGCGGCCTGACGCTCACGGTTCTCGGCGGCAAGAACATCGGTCCGTTCCCGAAGGAATTCCAGATCATCTCCACCGGCTTCCTGCCCGGCGACATGGTCGACATCTTCGGCGTACCGACGCAGATCACCTCGCTTGTGCTCAGCGTCATCCTGCCGGTCATCCTGTTCTATCTCGCCTGGCGCCGCCGCAAGGTGAACGAAAGCCACGGCATCGACGTCGAGCCGATGGGCTTCTTCATCGCGCAGAACGTCATCGTTTCGCTGGCGATCGTGGCGCTCGGCTACCTGCTGTCGACCTATCGCGGCCTGCCGAATGTGCTTGTCGTCATGCTGGTGCTGATCGCGGCCTATGCTTTCGTCACGCGCCGCACGACCATCGGTCGCCGCATCTACGCCATGGGCGGCAATGAAAAGGCCACCAAGCTCTCTGGTATCAACACCGAGCGCCTGAGCTTCTTCACCTTCGTCAACATGGGCGTTCTCGCCGGTCTCGCCGGCATGATCGTGGCGCTTCGCCTGAACTCGGCGACGCCGAAGGCCGGCGTCGGCTTCGAGCTTGACGTCATCGCGGCCTGCTTCATCGGCGGTGCTTCGGCATCCGGCGGCGTTGGCAAGATCACCGGTGCCGTCATCGGCGCGTTCATCATGGGCGTCATGAACAACGGCATGTCGATCGTCGGTCTCGGCATCGACTTCCAGCAGATGGTCAAGGGTCTCGTGCTGCTCGCAGCCGTCTTCTTCGACGTCTACAACAAGAACAAGGGCTAAGCGCTTCGGCGCTGCCCACCTATTTGCAGTGACTTGAATTCGCAGTGACATGAACTTGTAATCCGGCTCCCTCGGGAGCCGGAATGGCGGAGCACATTCCGCGCAATGGAAAAAAGGATGAAGACCGTGCTTATTTCGCAGATCAAGGGTTCGAACGGAGA
Source organism: Rhizobium sp. 2MFCol3.1 (assembly GCF_000377565.1). GTDB lineage: Bacteria > Pseudomonadota > Alphaproteobacteria > Rhizobiales > Rhizobiaceae > Rhizobium. The sequence goes on from NZ_KB898354.1 coordinate 251,087, forward strand.
GATCGTCGTCGCCGTGCGCGAGCCGGGCGGTACCGCGAAAGCCGTCAACAATGCCGGCAGCGTCTATGCGCTCGCCATGGAAGCCGCAAACGGCGGCAAGTCGCTCGCATCGGTGATCGAGGCGCATGGCCTGGGTGACACCGTCGATCTCGAAAAGGCTTATGCCGAGGGTCGTTTCCTGGCCCCGATGACGCATCCTGATGCCGCGCACCTGCATCTGACGGGCACGGGCCTGACGCATCTGGGCTCCGCCGCGACGCGTGACAGCATGCACAAGAAGACCTCCGAGGCCGCGGAAGAAACGCTGACGGACTCGATGAAGATGTTCAAGATGGGCCTCGAGAACGGCAAGCCGAAGGCCGGCGAAAAGGGCGTTCAGCCCGAGTGGTTCTACAAGGGCAACGGCTATGGTGCGGCCGCTCCTGGCGCCGCACTCGTCTCCCCATCCTTCGCGCTCGATGGCGGCGAAGAGCCGGAGATGGCCGGCATCTACGTGATCGCTGAAGACGGCACGCCGTTCCGCATCGGCTTCGCGCTCTCCAACGAGTTTTCCGACCACGTCACCGAGCGCCAGAACTATCTCTACCTCGCGCACTCCAAGCTGCGTCCGGCAAGCTTCGGCCCCGAGATCCGCATCGGTGCGGCGCCTGAGGATATCCGCGGCACCTCGCGCATCAAGCGCGGCGATAAGGTGATCTTCGAGAAGCCCTTCCTGTCGGGCGAAGCGAACATGTCGCACACCTTTGCCAACCTTGAGTACCACCACTTCAAGTACGGCCTGTTCCGTGTGCCCGGCGACGTCCACGTCCACATGTTCGGCACGGCGACGCTGTCGTTTGCCGAAGGCATCAAGACGGAAGAGGGCGACGTGTTCGAGATCGAGGTCGCAGACTTCGGCCTGCCGCTGCGCAATCCGCTGAAGATCGACGCCGAAGAAGAGATCGTCGTCAAGCAGCTCTGATTTCTCAGCTCTGGTTTCTAGGGCCCGGCGCATTGGCTGTCGGGTCATTCTTTCATAAGCGGTAAAGGAGGCTTGCAGGGCCCATGACCATTTATCAGAACCTGATCGCCGGCGAGTGGATCGGCTCGGACGCAACCAAGAACATCAACCCGTCGGATACGAACGAAGTCGTCGGCCTCTATGCCGATGGTTCGGCAGAAGACACCAAGAACGCGATTGCCGCTGCCAAGGCCGCATTCCCGTCCTGGTCGCGCTCCGGCATCTGGGAGCGCCACGTCATCCTGAAGAAGGCTGGCGACGAGATCATGGCCCGCAAGGACGAGCTTGGCGCGTTGCTTGCCCGCGAAGAGGGCAAGACCCTTCCCGAGGCGATCGGCGAGACCATTCGCGCCAGCCAGATCTTCGAATTTTTCGCAGGCGAAGTGCTGCGCCTTGCCGGTGAAACCATTCCGTCTGTGCGCCCGAACATCGGCGTCGAGATCACCCGCGACCCGCTCGGCGTCATCGGCATCATCACGCCCTGGAACTTCCCGATCGCCATTCCGGCCTGGAAGATCGCGCCTGCGCTCTGCTACGGCAACACCATCGTGTTCAAGCCGGCCGAGCTGGTTCCGGCCTGCTCCTGGGCGATCGTCGATATCCTCCACCGCGCCGGCCTGCCGAAGGGTGTTCTGAACCTCGTCATGGGCAAGGGCTCGGTCGTTGGCCAGGCCATGCTCGACAGCCCGGATGTCGCCGGCATCACCTTCACCGGCTCCACCGGCACGGGCAAGCGCGTCGCCGCGGCATCGCTCGAGCATAACCGCAAATTCCAGCTCGAAATGGGCGGCAAGAACCCCATGGTCGTTCTCGACGACGCCGACCTCAATGTCGCCGTCGAAGCTGCCGCCAATTCCGGCTTCTTCTCGACCGGCCAGCGTTGCACCGCGTCCTCGCGCCTGATCGTCACCGAAGGTATCCACGACAAGTTCGTGGCAGCGCTTACGGCCAAGCTCGAAACGCTTATCGTCGACAACGCGATGAAGTCAGGTACGCATATCGGCCCCGTGGTCGATGAGAAGCAGCTGAAGACCGACACCGACTATATCGAGATCGGCAAAAAGGAAGGCGCCAAGCTTGCCTTCGGCGGCGAGGTTCTGAAGCGCGACACGCCCGGCTTCTATCTGCAGCCGACGCTGTTTACCGAAGCCACCAACCAGATGCGCATCTCCCGCGAGGAGATCTTCGGACCCGTCGTCTCCGTCATCCGTGTGAAGGATTACGAAGAGGCGCTGGCGACGGCCAACGACACGCCGTTCGGCCTGTCCTCTGGCATCGCGACGACCAGCCTCAAGCATGCGACGCACTTCAAGCGCAACGCCGAGGCCGGCATGGTGATGGTCAACCTGCCGACGGCGGGTGTCGATTTCCACGTTCCGTTCGGCGGCCGCAAGGGCTCTTCCTACGGCCCGCGCGAGCAGGGCAAGTACGCCGCCGAATTCTACACATCCGTCAAGACCAGCTACACGCTGGCCTGACGTCAAAATAGCGATACGGGCCGTCGCGAGGACGGCTCGGCATCCCTCAAAAGGCAGAAGACAATGTTTAAAAAAGCGGAATGGCCGCGCAAGCTCAGGTCGCAGGAATGGTACGGCGGTACCAGCCGTGACGTCATCTATCATCGCGGCTGGATGAAGAACCAGGGTTACCCGCACGACCTGTTCGACGGACGCCCTGTCATCGGCATTCTCAACACCTGGTCGGACATGACGCCGTGCAACGGCCATCTGCGCGAGCTGGCGGAGAAGGTGAAGGCCGGTATCTGGGAGGCTGGCGGCTTCCCGATGGAAGTTCCCGTCTTCTCGGCATCCGAAAACACCTTCCGCCCGACCGCGATGATGTACCGCAACCTCGCGGCGCTCTCGATCGAGGAAACCATTCGCGGCCAGCCGATGGACGGCTGCGTGCTGATGGTCGGCTGCGACAAGACCACGCCGTCGCTTTTGATGGCGGCTGCCTCCGTCGACCTGCCGTCGATCGTCGTCACCGGCGGCCCGATGCTGAACGGCTACTTCCGCGGCGAGCGCGTCGGCTCCGGCACGCATCTCTGGAAGTTCTCCGAAATGGTGAAGGCCGGCGAGATGACGCAGGCCGAGTTCCTCGAAGCCGAAGCGTCGATGAGCCGTTCGTCCGGCACCTGCAACACCATGGGCACCGCGTCGACGATGGCGTCGATGGCTGAAGCGCTCGGCATGGCGCTTTCGGGCAATGCCGCGATCCCGGGCGTTGATAGCCGCCGCAAGGTGATGGCGCAGCTTACCGGCCGCCGCATCGTGCAGATGGTCAAGGACGACCTGAAGCCGTCAGACATCATGACCAAGCAGGCCTTCGAAAACGCGATCCGCACCAATGCGGCGATCGGCGGTTCGACCAATGCGGTCATCCACCTGCTGGCCATGGCCGGCCGCGTTGGCATCGACCTGACGCTCGACGATTGGGACCGTTGCGGCCGCGACGTGCCGACGATCGTCAACCTGATGCCATCGGGCAAGTACCTCATGGAAGAGTTCTTCTATGCTGGCGGCCTGCCTGTCGTCATCAAGCGTCTCGGCGAAGCCGGCCTGCTGCACAAGGATGCGCTGACCGTTTCGGGCGAAACCATGTGGGAAGAGGTCAAGGACGTCGTCAACTGGAACGAAGACGTCATCCTGCCGGCCGAAAAGGCGCTGACGCAGTCGGGCGGCATCGTCGTCCTGCGCGGCAACATGGCGCCGAAGGGCGCCGTCCTGAAGCCGTCCGCTGCTTCGCCGCATCTGCTCACGCATCGCGGCCGCGCCGTGGTGTTCGAGGATATCGACGACTACAAGGCCAAGATCAACGACGACAATCTCGACATCGACGAGACCTGCGTCATGGTCATGAAGAACTGTGGTCCGAAGGGCTACCCGGGCATGGCCGAAGTCGGCAACATGGGTCTGCCTCCCAAGGTGCTGAAGAAGGGCATCACCGACATGGTGCGCATCTCGGATGCCCGCATGTCCGGCACCGCCTATGGCACCGTCGTTCTGCACACCTCGCCGGAAGCCGCCGTCGGCGGCCCGCTCGCCGTCATCAAGAACGGCGACATGATCGAGCTCGACGTGCCGAACCGCCGCCTGCATGTCGATATCTCCGATGAAGAGATGGCGCGTCGCCTGGCCGAGTGGAAGCCGCAGCACGAGCTGCCGACCTCGGGCTATGCGTTCCTGCACCAGCAGCATGTCGAAGGTGCCGACACCGGCGCCGACCTCGACTTCCTCAAGGGATGTCGCGGCAGCGCGGTTGGCAAGGACAGCCACTAAGCGGTCGTTTCGACCGGATGAATTGAAGAGGAGGCGGGGCGAAAGCTCCGCCTTTTCCGTATCCGGGAAGCTGGGAACTTATAGTTAAAGATTTAATAAAATCGTGTTAGCTTGACCTCGTACTGCAAATGACGACGAGGCCAGACATGCGCAAGCCCGCGCCGAAGACCACCCATCACGACGCCGACGGGACCGAGACGGAAGACAATCGCCAGCTGGTGAACCGTCTGCTCGAGAACGCGCAGCGTGAGGTGAGGGCGGAGGCGCCTGCTGCCGTAGAAGAGGTCCGCGAAACGCGCCATTCGGTGCTCGAGATCGCCGTCCTCGTCTGCTTCATACCCTTCTACTGGCTCTACTCGCTGGCGACCCGCCGCACGGCTGAAAAATACGAGAGCCTCTGACCCGCCTTCACGATCCGCTCCGAAGAGACCATTGCGCTGGTCAACTGATATCGCTGCCTTATGTGTCCTGACATAGGCAACGAACGCGGGAGGAGCGCGTAATGGCAAAGAACACGATTTGCGTATGGTACGACAAGGATGCCGAGGAGGCCGCGCGCTTCTACGCGAAGACGTTTCCTGACAGCTCCGTCGGGAAGATCACGCGTGCACCGGGCGATTACCCCTCGGGCAAGGAGGGGCAGGTGCTCGTCGTCGAGTTCACCGTCGCCGGCGTTGCCTGTATCGGCCTCAATGGCGGCCCCGTCTTCAAGCACAACGAAGCCTTCTCATTCCAGATTTCCACCGAGGATCAGGAAGAGACCGACCGCTACTGGAACGCGATCGTCGGCAATGGCGGCGAGGAGAGCGCCTGCGGTTGGTGCAAGGACAAATGGGGCGTATCATGGCAGATCACGCCGCGCGTGCTGACGGAGGCGATGAACGCCGGCGGCGCCGAGGCCAAGCGCGCCTTCGATGCGATGATGGACATGGGCAAGATCGACGTTGCGGCGATCGAGGCTGCCCGCCGGGGCTAGTCCAGGACTTCGCTCATTTCTTCTTCGCACCACTCGTCACCGGGAACGAAATTGGCCGTCCTGCCGTTATCGCCACGGGAGAACGTTCATGCCAGGAGTGCGGAAATTGATTGTATTGAGCGCGTTCAACATCGACGGCAGCGGCGCTCTGGTGCACGCGTTCGAGCCACGCCGGATGAAGCGCGAGGACACCGCTGTCTATGTCGCCGAAACGATGGTCAATGATTATGCCGGTGTGGTTGTCTGGTGCCGCGAGGCTAATGTCGCGGTTGGCGAAGAGGGGCCGTCGGTCATTCTGTTCCAGTCGGGCAAGGTTCTGGAATTCGATTGATCTGGCAGCCGCACGGTTGCGGCCGCCGATGCTCTTCAGCTCTGGGACTGACTCTGAGATTGCCCCTGGTCGGCGACCTTGACGATCACCTGCAGCTTTTCGCCCGGCGTGCCGATGCGCATGCCCGAGACGGGCGCGGCATCCTTGTAGCAAAGGCCGGTGGCGATGCGGACATAGCGCTCGTCCGGGCAGATCTTGTTGGCGGGATCGAAGCCGACCCAGCCGAGACCCGGAATATGGGCCTCTGCCCAGGCATGCGTTGCCGCCTGCTCGATCTTCTCTTCCATCATCAGATAGCCGGAGACGTATCGCGCGGGAACGCCAAGCGCGTGGGCGGCCGCGACGAAGATGTGGGCGTGGTCCTGGCAGACGCCTGTCTTCTTTTCCAGCGCCTGCTCGGCCGTGGTCTCGACGTCGCTGGTGCCGGGCTGGTAGTTCACCGTCTCGTGGATGGCGCCCATCAGCGCATGCATGCGGCCAAGCTCGTTGTCGCCGCTGACGCCCTTGATGAGCTCCTTTACCAGCTTGCCGGGCTTGGTGCGCGGCGTGTCGCGCAGGAAAAGCCACAGCGGGCAGAAGCCGGTGTGCGGGCCGGTGACGCCGTTCAGATCCTCGGTTTCGACCTCGCCCTCGGCGACGATGCGCGTCACCTGCTGCTCGCCTTCCAGCGACACCAAGTTGACGTGGTTGCCGAACTGGTCGTCATACTCGACTTCAGGCTTGGCGCCCTCGACATGCAGCGACCAGCTCAGCACCTTTTGGCCGGGGCCTGATGGCGGCGTCAGCCGCAGACGCTGAAGCGAGAAGGCGGAGGGTTCGTCGTAGCGGTATTCGGTGACGTGGCTAATCTTCAGTTTCATGTCGCGACCCGCCTATGCGTAGAACCGGTAACCGTCGGAAATTTCCTTTCCGAGCTGGTTGTTGCGTGAGACGAAGTCCTCGAGGAACTCGTGCAGGCCCTGATCCATGATGTCCTTGATCGCCTGCTTCTTCAGCGATTGGCGGATGGCGTCGGCGGTGTCGTGCGCCTTCAGCCGCTCGCCGTAATCGGTGGCGAGGTGGCCGAGTTCGCTGGTGATCTTCTCGTAGCAATAGGCGAGCGACCGCGGCATCTGGCCGTTGAGGATCAGGAAGTCGGCGATGTTGGTGGCGCGGTATTCGCCGTCATAGGCCCAGCTGTAGGAGCGGTGGGCGGAGACGGAGCGCAGGATCGATTCCCACTGGACGTTGTCGATCGAGGTGCCGACGGCGGAGACGGCCGGCAGCAGCACGTAATATTTCACGTCGAGGATGCGGCTGGTGTTGTCGGCGCGCTCGATGAAGGTGCCGATGCGGGCGAAGTTGTAGAGCTCGTTGCGCAGCATGGAGCCGTGCAGCGCGCCGCGGATCAGGCCGGCGCGGTGCTTGATGACGTCGATCGCCTGCGGCAGATCGGCCGGCTTCAGCCGCTTCGACAGGAGCTCCTTGAGCTCGATCCAGAACTCGTTGGTCGCTTCCCAGGTCTCGCGGGTGAGCGCCGTGCGCACCATGCGGGCGTTGTTGCGGCCGAAATCGACGCAGGACATGACGCTCGACAGGTTGGTGCGGTCGCGCAGCAGGTAGTCGATGGCATCAGGGCCGGTGAGCTTCGAATGGCCCTCGTCATAGGCTTCGCGGACGCCGGCGCTCTGCAGCACGCCGTCCCAGTTGTCGTCGCTGCCGCTGCTTCTGGTGAGCGACATGCGGATGCCGGCATCGATCAAGCGCGCGATATTCTCGGCGCGCTCGAAGTAACGGAACATCCAGTAGAGGCCGTTTGCGGTTCTTCCGAGCATCAGATCAATCCTCCAATACCCAGGTGTCTTTGGTGCCGCCGCCCTGGCTGGAATTGACCACCAGCGAGCCCTGCTTCAGCGCCACGCGGGTGAGGCCGCCGGGAATGATCTGCACCTTGTCGGAGACCAGCACGTAGGGGCGCAGGTCGACGTGGCGCGGCGCGATCCCCTTGTTGACGAGGATAGGCACGGTCGACAGCGAGAGCGTCGGCTGGGCGATGTAGTTGCTCGGCTTGGCGCGCAGCTTCTCGGCGAAATCGGCGCGTTCCTTCTTCGACGCGGTCGGACCGACCAGCATGCCGTAGCCGCCGGAGCCGTGCACTTCCTTGACGACGAGTTCTTCCAGGTGCTCCAGCACGTATTTCAGGCTGGACGCCTCCGAACAGCGCCAGGTCGGCACGTTTTCGAGAAGCGCCTTGCGGCCGGTGTAGAACTCGACGATCTCCGGCATATAGGAATAGATCGCCTTGTCGTCGCAGATGCCGGTGCCCGGCGCATTGGCGATGGTGATGTTGCCGGAGCGGTAGACATCCATGATCCCGGGGATGCCGAGGGCGGAATCCGGGCGGAAGGTCAAGGGATCGAGGAAGTCGTCGTCGACGCGGCGATAGAGCACGTCGATCGCCTCGTAGCCACGCGTGGTGCGCATCTTTACCTTGCCGTCGATGACGCGCAGATCCGAGCCTTCGACCAGCTCGACGCCCATCGTGTCGGCGAGGAAGGAGTGCTCGTAGTAGGCGGAGTTGTAGATGCCTGGTGTCAGCACCGCGACGCGCGGCTTGCCCTTGCAGCCGGGAGGGGCGAGCGAGGCGAGCGACTGGCGCAGGAGATAGGGGTAATCCTCGACCGGGCGCACCTTGTTCTCGTGGAACAGCTCCGGGAACATGTGCATCATCGTCTCGCGGTTTTCCAGCATGTAGCTGACCCCCGAGGGCGTGCGGGCATTGTCTTCCAGAACGTAGAACTGATCTTCGCCGGTGCGCACGATATCGGTGCCGACGATGTGGGTGTAGACACCGCCTGGCGGGCGGAAGCCGATCATCTCGGGCAGGAAGGCATCGTTCTTCTCGATCAGCTCGCGCGGAATGCGTCCGGCGCGGATGATCTCCTGCTTGTGATAGATGTCGTCGAGAAAGGCGTTGAGCGCGATGACGCGCTGCTCGATGCCCTGGGCCAGCTTACGCCATTCGCGGCCGGAGATGACGCGGGGGATGATGTCGAAGGGGATGAGCTTTTCAGAACTGTCGGCGTGGCCATAGACGGCGAAGGTGATGCCGGTCTTGCGGAAGATGTTTTCCGCATCGCGGGATTTGGCGATCAGATGAGCGCGATCCTGATTATTGTACCACTCAAAGTATTTTTCATATGGCTGTCGAGGGCTTTCGTCCCCGGTGATCATTTCATCAAATGCCAAAGGTGTGGCTCCCCTTTTTTCTTCATTTGAGTACAACGGAGAAAGCAATGCAAGAACCATGCTCAGTTCAAACGGAAGATTCATAAAATCATAGCTATCGGCGAAAATAGCCGAAAAACTGAGCATTTCCGGGAAGGTAGCGCCGGGCCGACAAAGAGCAATTGTATCTCGTCGCTTAAAACATGAGCATGTGATTATTTTCCACGCGCGGCGCGATTCATTTTCGGGCGATCGGGATGTCGGAGCCGTTTTTTGCGGCTTCAATGAAACTTACAATAAGCATCAACGCTTCGCCTTTGACTGCCGGCACCCGCAGCGGCTATCTCGGCCCATTTCCGTTTTCCAAGGCCGCCCATGTCGCTCGATCGCCTCGCACCCGCCATCTTCGTTCTCCTGTGGTCCACCGGCTGGGTGGTGGCGAAATATGCGGCCATCCATTCCGAGCCCTTCACCTTTCTCGCCATTCGCTTCGCGCTGTCGGCGATCGCGTTCCTGGCGCTCTGTCTCGTGCTCAGGGTGCAATGGCCAGGCAAGGCGGTGATGTGGAGAGCGATCTACTCGGGGCTCTTCCTGCACGGTTTTTATCTCGGCGGCCTGTGGTGGGCGATCGCCAATGGCGTGCCGGCGGGTATCTCCGGCATCATCGCGGCGCTGCAGCCGCTGTTGACGGCGATGGCGGCTCCGCTTCTGATCGGCGAAAGGCTGCAGCCGGCGCAAAAGGCCGGGCTCGCGCTCGGCTTCGTCGGCATTGCGATCGCCATCTCGCCGAAGCTCTTCGACCCCGCCAACGCCAATCTCGCACATGCCCTCGTGCCGCTCGCCATCAACCTCCTGGCAATGGCGTCGGTCACCTATGGAACGCTCTATCAGAAGAAGCATCTGCAAGCTGGCAATCTGCCTGCCATCGCGACGCTGCAATATGTCGGCGCGCTCATCGTCAGCGTGCCGTTGATGCTGAGCTTTGAACGCATGCATTTCGACGGATCGGCAACGGCGGTCGCGGCCCTCGTCTGGTCGGTCTTCGGCCTGTCGATGGGCGGCGTCGGGCTGCTTCTCTATCTGATCCGGCGCGGGCAGGTGTCGCGCGCGGCATCGCTGATCTATTTGATGCCGCCGACCGTGGCGCTCGAGGCCTTCATCGCCTTCGGAGAACCGCTGACCGTGCCACTCATTGTCGGCACCATCGTGGTCGTCACCGGCGTCTATCTGACCAACCGGCAGGCAACTGCGCCGCTGCGCGAGCAGGCGCAGTAGGGCCAGCGAGTAGTCACAAAAAAACGGCGGGATCTCTCCCGCCGTTCGTTGTTCAAAGGCTTTCAAAGCTTACGCGCGTTCGCGACGCTGGCCGCCATTGCCGCCGCGCGAGGGGCCGCCGCGGCGGTTGCCGCCGTTGCCTTCGCGACGTTCACCACGTTCGCCACCGGCGTTCTGCTGTGCGCCACGGTCTTCGCCATGCTTGCGGGGGCGGCCCTGGCCGTTGCGGGGCGCATTGCGGGCGCCGCCGCCGGGCTGGTGACGGTTGGCGTCGCCATGTGCGTGGTTGCCGTGCTGCGGGCGCTGCTGCTTGCGAGCCTGGCCTGCGCCACGGAAATCCGAGGTCGAGGCAAGATCGTTGTCAGGGCCTGCCGTCACCGGCGCGACTTCGCCGCGACGCTGGCCGCGGAAATCCTCGTTGCGCTGCGTCTGGCGTTCCGGACGGGGACGACGCTCACGGCGTTCCTCGTTGGCGCGGACTTCATCGCCAGCTTCCGGGCGCGGACGGCGCTCGGGGCGACCGGCGCGGGCGTTGCCACGGCCTTCGCCACCCCTGCCTTCACCATTGCGACCTTCACCACCACGACCCTGGCCCTGGCCACGGTGGCCATTGCCATTGCCGCGCTTCGGCGCCGCGTTCATGTTGGCCGGTGCTTCGCCAGAGGCAACCGCGATCGAGATGTTCATCAGGCGCTCGATATCGCGCAGCAGACGGGTTTCATCCGGAGCGCAGAAAGCGATCGCGATACCATCGCGGCCGGCGCGGGCCGTACGGCCGATACGGTGAACGTAGGCGTCGGGCACTTCAGGCAGATCGTAGTTGTAGACGTGGCTGACGGCCGGGATGTCGATGCCGCGGGCGGCGACGTCGGTCGCGATCAGCGTCTTGATGTCGCCGTCCTTGAAAGCCTTCAGCGCGCGCTCGCGCTGACCCTGGCTCTTGTTGCCGTGGATCGAGGCGACGGAGTAGCCGACGTGCTCGAGGTGCTTCATCAGCTTCTCGGCGCCGTGCTTGGTGCGCAGGAAGACGATGGCGCGGCCATCGGGGTTTTCGGAGAGCGACTTCTTCAGAAGGTCGGTCTTGTCGTTCTTGCCGTTGACGAAGTGAACATACTGCTCGACCTTGTCGGCAGCCTTGCCCGGAGGCGTCACTTCGACCTTGACCGGGTCGGTCAGGAAGTCGGCGGCGAGATCGGCGATCGCCTTCGGCATGGTGGCGGAGAAGAGCATCGTCTGGCGACGCTTCGGCACCATCTTGGAGATCTTACGGAGATCATGAACGAAGCCGAGGTCGAGCATCTGGTCGGCTTCGTCGAGCACGAGGTAGCGCACGGCGGTGAGGCCGATGGCGCGGCGGGCAACGAGATCGAGCAGGCGGCCGGGGGTGGCGACCAGGATGTCGGTGCCTTTTTCAAGCTGTAGCTGCTGCTTGTTGATCGACACGCCGCCGACGACGACGTTGATGCGCAGATGCGACTTGCGCAGGAAGTTCTTCAGGTTCTGGGCGATCTGGTTCACCAGTTCGCGGGTCGGCGCCAGGATCAGCGTACGGGTGGTACGGTTGTCGGGGCGGCGTTCTTCCGGGATCAGCTTTTCGATCAGCGGCAGGCCGAAGGCGGCCGTCTTGCCGGTGCCGGTCTGGGCGAGGCCGATCAGGTCGCGGCCTTCGAGAAGAAGCGGGATCGCCTTTTCCTGGATGGGGGTCGGCGTTTCGATGCCGAGCTGGAACAGTGTGGCGACGATCGGCTTGGAGACACCAAGCGATTCAAAATTGGTCAAGTCATAACCTTTTCAGGGGCGCCAAAACAATACCGCCGGAACGCGGGTTTGCGGTCCGGTGTTACTCTGGCGTCAAGAACCCCGCGTGAAGTGGGAACTTGTCTTGTTGGAAAAAGCTTTCCAGCGCTTCTGCCGCGTCCCTTGGGATGCGGTCCATTCGAAATGCGCTTTTGTCCTTCTTCCTGCATCCTATTTGCTGGCAGGGGCACGCTCACGCGGCGGCCGGAAGGTGAAAGCTGGCCTGCATTTGGTCTAGTTCGGCCGGAAAGTCAAGGGGAGGGGCGCAAAAGGCCGAGCAGGGCCACGGCGCGGACGAGGTGTCACGCGCGCCGTTGTCGGGCGATCGGCTGAAATGTCAGTACGGGCAGACGCGAACGCGGTAGGCCTCGCCCCATCCATTGCGCCGCCATTCGAGATGGCAGGTGCGATAGGGCTGGGCATAATGCGTGCGGTAGACCGGATAGGCGCGGTAGGGCCGGTATGCCCTATAGGGATATCCGTAGCGATAGCCATAGGCATAGGGGTAACCGTAGCCGTCGGGATAGCCATATGTGTAAGGGTAGGGGCGCAGCGCCTGCGACAGCAGCACGCCGCCGACGAAGCCGGCCGCGGCGCCGCCCCAGGCGTAATGTTCATGCGCCATCGCCGGCGAGGCTGAAGTCAGCGTCGCCGCGGTGAGTGTGAGCAGGATAGAGCCGGTTGCCATGCTTTTATGAAGTGCGGACATGTTCGCCTCCTATAGCGGAAGAGTTGTTCTTGGGGCCGGCAGCAGAAGATCGTGGCGGCCTAAGAAATGCCTGCGATTTTATCACGATTTTCGAGGTTTTGCTTGGCGATGACAGGAGCATCAGCCGCTGCAACCACGCATGCTCTTCTTCTACTCTTCTCAATTTGCAGCGTTATTTTTATCCGGCCGGGTCATGGTTAATTCGTTGTTAAACGCCTCTCGGCTATGGTCGATGACGTAGCAATTTACCTAGTGTTTTCATGGTGGAGCAGGTGTTTTTGGGACCGAACGGGGACATTCTCGAACTGGCATGCCGCCGGATCGCGGATCTGGACAACCCTGCCTATGTCAAGAACAGCGAACTGCGCTATGTCGCGGTCAACCAGGCCTATGCGGATTTCTTCGGCAAGGAGCTTTCCGATTTCATCGGCCGGCGCAGCCGCGAGCTGTTCGATCGCCCCGATGAGCAGGACCGCGAGGACAAGGAGCGCCGTGCTCTGGTGTTCGGCAGCGAGGAAAGTGCGCTCTGCTTCGACGCGACAGGCGATCTCCATGACCGCGTACGGATCGAGAGCTTCGCGCTGTCGGACGAACGGATCTATGTGCTCGGTATGTTCGAAGAAGCGCGCAAGGCGGCGCGGCCGAAATGGCCGTCGACACGGGCGCTCGGTGAAATCAGCACGGATATCGATTTCCTGCGCGATGTGATCGAGGCGCTTCCGGTCGCCGCCTTCGTGCGCGACGAGGATCACCGGCTGGTCTATGCCAACGCATCTTACGAACAGCTGACGGGCCTGCCGCGGGCCGAGGCGCTGGGCAAGACCGAGCGCGAGATGTTCGGCAAGGCGGCCGGCGACATGGTGAGCCGCGGCCACGTGCAGGCGCTGGCCAAAGGCGAGGCGCGCGATATCGAGAGCCTGGTTCCCGGCGCCAAGGGCGGGGTCTATCCGATCCTCGCGCAGATCAACCGGATCAATGGCGACGACGGTCGGCACTATACGGTCGGCTCCTTCTCGGATGTCTCGCTGCTGAAGGAGCGCGAAAGCGCGCTCATCGCCGCGCAGGCGCATACCGAAATTCTCCATCGCGACATGGCGCGCGTGCTGAATTCGCTGCCGGTCGGCGTTCTGATCCTCGAGAGCGATCTGACGATCCGCTATGGCAACCACGCCTTCTATACGATCTCGGAGTTGCCCGAAGGCCTCTTCGACGGCAAGAGCTTTGCCGAGCTCGTCGAATACAATCACACGCTGGGGCGCTATCCGCCGGGTGTGACCGCCGAGGAGATACTGGCGCGGCGCACCGATCAGTTCCGTTCCGACCAGCCGGCGGCGGCCGAGATCAACTGGGGCGAAAAGTTTCTTCTGGTCGACAGCCGCAAGATCTCGACGGACCGCATCCTGCTCACCTATGCCGATGTCTCCGCTGTGCGCCGGCATGAGCGCGAAATCCACGCCGCGCGCGAGGAACTCGAAAACCTCGGCGAGCTGATGGGCGATGCGACGCATGCGATGTCGCAAGGGCTGCTCGTGCTGCAGGATGGCGAAATCCTGCTCAGCAACGATGCGCTGGCCGGGATGCTGGACCTTGCCTGCGAACACGTCGCCGTCGGGCGCAACTGGCGCGAGATGCTGGCCTTCTGCGCCAAGCGCGGTGATTTCTCGGAAGATTCCGACCACCTGCTCAACGATATCGGCCAGGCGCTTGCCGACGGCCAGCCGGCGTCGCATCTGTTTCGCGTGCCGGATGGCCGCTGGGTGCAGATGGACGTCATGGTCAGCGCGCGCCGGCATTGGGTCGTGCTCTTTACCGACATCTCGGCGATGAAGATCCGCGAAGGCGATCTCGAAAGCCTGCTTGAACGCGCCGAAGTCGCCGACCGGGTGAAGTCGGAATTCCTCGCCAATATGAGCCATGAAATCCGCACGCCGATGAATGGCGTTCTCGGCATGGCGGAACTGCTGTCGAAGACCAATCTCGACACGCGCCAGAAGACTTTCGTCGATATCATCACCAAGTCCGGCAATGCGCTGATGACCATCATCAACGACATTCTCGACTTCTCGAAGATCGATTCCGGTCAGATGACGCTTAGGCGCGTGACCTTTGATCCGATCGAGGCCGTCGAGGACGTGGTGACGCTCCTGTCGTCGCTGGCGGCGGAAAAGAGCATCGAGCTTCTGGTGCGCGTCATGCCGGGCCTGCCTGCAGCGATCATCGGCGATGCCGGGCGTTTTCGCCAGATCGTTACCAATCTTGTGGGTAACGCCGTCAAGTTCACCGAGCGGGGCCATGTGTTGGTCGAGCTCGGCTATGTCGCGGGTGCTGCCGACGAGATCATGGCGACGCTGCGCATCGAGGATACCGGGATCGGCATGCCCAAGGACAGGCTGGACCAGATCTTCGGCAAGTTCTCGCAGATCGATTCCTCCTCGACGCGGCGTCACGAAGGCACCGGGCTGGGATTGGCGATTACGGCGGGTCTCGTCGATCTGTTCGGCGGCTATATCGAGGTCGACAGCGCTGTCGGCGAAGGCTCGGTCTTCACCGTGACCCTGCCGTTTACCGTCGGCGCCAAGCGGGCGGAGCCCCGGCCGCTGCCGGTCAATGTGCGCGGCGCGCGTGTGCTTGTCATCGACGATAACGCCGTCAATCGCCAGATCCTCACCGAGCAGCTCACGCAATGGGGCTTCGATGGCGCGGCTGCCGAAGATGGCGTCGAGGGGCTCGCCATTCTTGAGGAAGCCTTCGCGCTCGGCGTTTCCATTGATGCGCTTGTTCTCGATTACCAGATCCCCGGCATGAACGGCGCCGATATCGCCCGCCTGCTGCGCGCCGACGAACGCTTCGCCGAGCTGCCGATCGTCTTTCTGACCTCTATGGATATTTCGGGCACCGAGAAAGAATTCGCGGCGCTGAACGGCCAGGCGCATCTGATGAAGCCGGCGCGGGCCAACGTTTTGCGCAACACCATCGTCGATGTCGTGCGCACCAACCGCATCAGGCTGGCGCCGACGCTGCGCCCGGTTATCGAGGCGCCGCCGCTCGAGCCCGAGCTCTTGCCGGAACCGCTCAGCGAAAGAGCCCCGCCGTCCTTCATCGATGTGCTCGTCGCCGAGGACAACGAGGTGAACCAGATCGTCTTCACACAGATATTGCAGGCGACGGGCCTCAACTTCCTCGTCGTCAAGAACGGCGAGGAGGCTGTCGAGGCCTGGGACGCCTATACGCCGCGCATCATCATGATGGACGTGTCGATGCCCGTGATGAACGGCCACGACGCGGCGCGGCGCATCCGCGAGCTCGAGCGCGGGCAGGGGCACCGCGTGCCGATCATCGGCGTCACCGCGCACGCGCTCGACGCCGACCGCGATCTCTGCCTCGACGCCGGCATGGACGACTACATGGCCAAGCCGATCAGCCCGGAACTGCTGGAAGAAAAGATCGCGCTCTGGCTCGGCAAGGAAGGCCGCGCGAGCGGGATTTCGCTGAGCTGATCCGGATATCGACCTAAATCTCGGCGCGCTTGACGCCGCACAGCATTTCGCGCTTGCCGGCGAAACCCGGACGACGCTCGACCAAGAAGCCCGCGGTGCCCAGATTGCGCCGGACGAAACCGGCGGCGGCGTAGGTCGCGAAGGTGCCGCCCGTGACCGTCTTTTCACAGACCAGCGTCATCAGTTCCTGCGACCACATGTCGGCATTTCGCGACGGCGCGAAGCCATCCAGATACCAGGCATCGAAACCCGCCTCGGCTGCTGCCACGCCATCGAGCGCCCGGCCGCAGACGACGCTGAGCGTGGTCTGCTCGTCGAGCTTCAAGGACACGGTGCCCTCGGGCATATCCGGCCATGCGGCGGCGAGCGCGATGCGCTCGGCGTCGATCTCCGGCCAGTGCGACAGCGCGCGGTCGATCTCGTCGCGCCGCATCGGGTAGAGCTCGAAAGACATGAAATGCAGATGCTGGCCTTCCGCGCGCTTCAGCTTCCAGTTCCTGAAGGTCTCGGCGAAATTCAGGCCGGTGCCGAAGCCGAGCTCGCCGATCAGGAAGTTCTGGGCCTTAGCCCATCGCTCGGGCAGGCCGTTTCCGGCGAGGAAGACATGGCCGCATTCGAGGCGGCCGTCGGTCTGGCAATAAAAATGGTCGCCAAAGGCCGGCGAATAGGGCATATCGCCGTCGCGCCATTCAAGCGGCCGGTTCGCCATCTCAGCCTGTGCCAAGTTAATCTGATCGGGATCGATGTCTGTCATGTCAACAGCCGATAGTCCGGCCTTGCCCTCGGGTCAATCGTCCACTGATCTGTTGATCGTCGGCGGCGGCATCATGGGGCTTTGGGCGGCCGTTCACGCCGAGCGCATGGGGATCGACGCGGTGCTGATCGATGCCGGCGCACTTGGAGGCGGGGCGAGCGGCGGGTTGCTGGGCGCGCTGATGCCGCACATGCCGGATAAATGGAACCCGAAGAAGCAGTTTCAGTTCGACGCGCTGGTAGCGCTGGAGGCCGAGGTGGCGCGGCTGGAGGCGGAGACGGGCCTCTCAACAGGCTACCGTCGCTCCGGCCGCCTGATCCCGCTGCCCAAGCCGCATCTGCGCGATATCGCGCTCGGACATTCGGCCGATGCCGACAGCCACTGGCATGCCGGTGAGCGACGCTTCCATTGGAATGTGATCGATACGCCTAACGTATCCGGCTGGCCGGACGCTTCCGGTATGGAGGGCGGCATCGTGCATGACACGCTGGCCGGCCGGGTGGCGCCCCGATCGCTGACGGGTGTGCTCGCAGCCTTTCTCCGCCGCGCCAGACATGTGCGCATCATCGAGAATTCAGCCGTTCGCGGCATCGACGCGGAGCGTGGGATCGCCGAGACCGATGCCGGAGCGATCGCCTTCGGACGTTGCATCATCGCTGCCGGCTATCAGTCGTTCCCGCTTCTGGCGCGCGACACGGCAGGTCTGACGCAGCCGCTCGGGCAGCCGGTGAAGGGGCAGTCGGCGCTTTTGAAGGCCGATATCGATCCTGGCCTCCCGACCATCTTCCGCAACGGGCTTTATGTGGTGGCGCATGAGGGCGGGCATGTCGCGATCGGCAGCACCAGTGAGAACCGTTTCGACGCACCCTTTGCGACCGACGGGCAGCTGGATGTTCTGGTCGAAAAGGCGCGGGCGCTGGTGCCTCTGCTGCACGACGCGCCCGTTATCGAGCGCTGGGCGGGGCTGCGCCCCAAGGCGATCGACCGCGACCCGATGATCGGGCCGCATCCCGAACATGAGAGAATGCTGGCGCTGAGCGGTGGCTTCAAGGTCAGCTTCGGCCTTGCGCACCGGCTAGCCGAGGCGGTGGTGAACATGGCTGTTGGCAACGCGATACCATTTGCGGTGCCCGAGAGCTTTCACCTGATCAATCATATTCACGTCGCTTCACGCTAAAGTGCCTCGCGATCGCTTGAATTTTCTCGTTTCGCTTACGCTTTTCCGTTTTTCGCTGTCTAATCCTGAAATCAGCAGCCACTTTCGCGAGATATTTTGCAATTCACGTTAAACGTGAATTAGCACTCTCTATCCTTCGTCAATCTGTCATGCAAATCGCCTATCTGCTTGCAAAACGGCGGCGCGCTGACGAGTCGCGCCTGGTGCCGACGGAGATAATTGCATGCGATACGCCATCTGTTTCACGCCTGCCGCGAATGACCCGCTGTCGCATGCGGCTGCCAATTGGCTTGGCCGAAACGTGTTTTCCGGCGAGATGGTCGAGCCCACGGCGATCCGCGGGCTGAGCATTCACGAGGTCGCCTTTCATACGGCGGTGCCGCGGCGCTACGGTTTTCACGGCGCGCTGAAGGCACCATTCCGGCTTGCGACCGACATGTCGGAGCCGCAACTCCTGCGGGAACTGATGCGCTTCTGCGGCACGCTCACGCCGTTTTCCATTCCGCGGCTCGAGGTCGCGCGCACCGGCAGCATCTTCAGCCTGGTGCCGTCGCTGCCCTGCGACAACGTCCAGTATCTGGCCTCCTCGATCGTGCAGCAGTTCGACCAGTTCCGGGCGCCGCTCAGCGATGCCGATATCGAACGCAGCGACCCGGATGGGCTTTCGGCGGCGCAGTTCGCCAATCTGCATCGCTGGGGATGCCCCTATGTGATGGACGAATTCCGCTTCCATATGCCGTTGACCGGTCCGGTCAGCCTGATCGACATGTCGCGCATCGAGCGCTCGCTGCGCAGCGTTTTCGAGCCGGTGCTCATCGATCCTGTGAAGATATCGAACGTGGCGCTGATGGTCGAAGAGGGCAATGGCGGGCCGTTCCGGGTGCATTCGCTGCATCCGATGGGCAAGGTCAGCGCGCGGCGCGAACGGGTTCCCGTTCCAGCCTAAGCGATTGTGCCATAAAGGCAAAACTCTGTTGCGCAGTTTCCGTCTCGACATTCGCTCTTGAGGTGTTACCGTTCGCCGACTTTCTGGAAGGTGATTTCATGGTATCCGAGACTTACCCGCGCAATCTCGTCGGCTATGGCCGCAACACCCCCGACCCGAAATGGCCTGGCGGCGCCAATATCGCCGTGCAGTTCGTCATCAATTACGAAGAGGGCGGCGAGAGCTGCATTCTCGATGGTGACACGGCCTCGGAAAACCTGCTGTCGGAGATCGTCGGCGCGGCCGCCTGGCCCGGCCAGCGCAATCTCAACATGGAATCGATCTACGAATACGGCTCGCGGGCCGGTTTCTGGCGGCTGTGGCGGATGTTCACCGAGCTCAAGGTGCAGGCGACCGTCTACGGCGTGACGCAGGCCATGGCGCGCAACCCCGAGGCGGTGGCGGCGATGAAGGAAGCCGGCTGGGAAATCGCCAGCCACGGCTACCGCTGGTTGGAATACAAGGATTTCCAGGAAGAGCTGGAGCGCAAGCATATTCTCGAAGCCGTGCGGCTGCACACCGAACTAACAGGCGAGCGGCCCTACGGCATGTACCAAGGCAAGCCATCGGACAACACGCTGCGGCTGGTGCAGGAGGAGGGCGGCTTCCTTTATTCATCGGACAGCTATGCCGACGATCTGCCTTTCTGGGTGAAGGGTGTCGACGACAAGCCGTTCCTGATCATTCCCTATACGCTCGAAACCAACGACATGCGCTTTGCCACGCCGCAGGGCTTCAATTCGGGCGACCAGTTCTTCACCTATCTCAAGGATGCCTTCGACACGCTCTATGAAGAGGGTGAGGCGGGCAGCCCGAAGATGATGTCGATCGGCCTGCATTGCCGGCTTGTCGGCCGCCCGGGCCGCGCGGCGGCGCTGAAGCGCTTCATGCAATATGTGCTCGACCACGAGAAGGTGTGGATCCCGCGCCGCATCGAGATCGCCGAACACTGGCACAAGCACCACAAGCCGGAGACCATCTGATGATCGCGCGCGACGAATTCATCTCCCGCTTCGGCGGCGTCTTCGAACACTCGCCCTTCATCGCCGAGCGGGCCTTCGACGACGGTTTCGTCGGCGAGACGCTCGACGTCGACCGCGTGCACACGGCGCTGGTGGCGATCTTCCGCGCCGCGAGCCCGGAGGAGCGCCTCGGCGTGCTTCGCGCCCACCCAGATCTCGCCGGCCGCCTGGCGATCGCCGGCGAACTCACCGAGGACAGCAAAAAGGAACAGGCCGGCGCCGGGCTCGACCGGCTGAGCCCCGAGGAGCACCAGCGCTTCACCGAACTCAACCGCGCCTATGTCGAAAAATTCGGCTTTCCCTTCATCATCGCGGTGAAGGGTCTCGACAAGCAGGCAATCCTCTCGGCCTTCGAAAAGCGCATCGACAACAGCCGCGATGCGGAATTCGAAAAGGCGACGGCGCAGGTGGAGCGCATCGCGCTGTTGCGGCTTGAGGCGCTTTTGCCGACGCGCTGAGCGACACCGCTTTTCTCTTTTCGATCCGCCGCTTATAGTCGTCGCACAGGAGCAAAGACGATGAGACCATCCGAGGTGCTGGAGCAAAACAGGCAGGCGATCCGCGAGGCGACCAAGCGCTTCAACGCGGCGAACCCGCGTGTCTTTGGTTCGGTGGCGCGGGGTGAGGATCGGGCGGATAGTGATCTTGATATTCTGGTCGATACCTTGCCGGGGACGTCATTGTTCGATCTGGGTGGATTGCTCGAAGAGTTGAAGGACATCATGCAGGGAACGGATATCCATCTCATGGTTCCCGGAGATTTTCCCGAGAGGGTACGCGCACGCGTTCTCAGCGAGGCCAAGCCGATATGAATTCGGATTGGCTGCGATCCTATCTCGATCAGATGGAACAGGTTGCCCACGAGATCGGCGATTTCGTGAAGGGAACGTCAAAGGAAGCGTTTCTTGAAGACGTGCTAAAGCAGCGTGCAGTCGGCATGAATCTGCTGATGATCGGCGAGGTCGTCACGCGATTGTCCGAGGAGTTTCCGGAGGTCGTCGCGGCGCATCCGGAAGTGCCCTGGACAAAGATGCGCGGAATGCGAAACAGGATCGCGCACGGCTATTTCAATATCGACCTCGAGACGGTCTGGGACACGGCGACGAACAATATTCCCGAGCTGATCGATACACTCCACATGCTACGCCACTGGCGCATACAAGGCGAATGACCACGTGACAGACTTCCTCGATATCCAGCCGCTGACCAAAGCCGCCTTCGCGCCCTTCGGCGAGGTCATCGAAGCCGATCTGGCGACGATGCGGTATATCAACAACGGCACCACAGAGCGGTTTCATGCGCTCGCTTCCGCCGATGTCGTGGGCGAGGGCGCGCGCGTGATCATCAACCTGTTTCGCGGGCAGCCGCGCGATTTCCCCTATGAGGTCGGGATGATGGAGCGGCATCCGTTTGGCAGCCAGAGCTTCTCGCCGATCTCGGGGCGACCGTTTCTGGTCGTGGTGTCGGAGGATGAGGGCGGCAAGCCGGGGCGTCCGCAGGTGTTTTTGGCGCGCGGCGATCAAGGGGTGAATTATGGGCGCAATGTCTGGCACCACCCTTTGATGTCGCTTGGCGCGGTCAGCGATTTTCTGGTTGTCGATCGCGACGGGCCGGGCAACAATCTGGAAGAACATTTTTTCGACACTCCCTTTGTGATCAGCGAGCCCATTTCATGACCGGATTGACCACTCATGTCCTCGACACCGCCTCCGGTAAGCCGGCCGAGGGGCTGAAGATCGAGCTCTTCCATATCGAGGCCGAGGTTCGCCGGCATGTGAAGACCGTCGTCACCAATGCCGATGGCCGCGTCGATGGCGGGCCGATCCTTGTTGGCGAGAGTTTTAGGGCCGGGACCTATGAGCTTCTGTTTCATGCCGGCGATTATCTGCGCGGCACTGGTGCAGCACTCCCGCATCCCGCCTTCCTCGATCTCGTGCCGATCCGCTTCGGCATCGCCGACGAGAGCGCGCATTATCACGTGCCGCTGCTGATCTCGCCCTATGGCTATTCGACCTATCGCGGGAGCTGAGCGATGCGTTTTGCCGCGATTGCCGATGTGCATGGCAACCATCTGGCGCTGGAAGCCGTGCTGGCGGATATTAAGGCGCTTGGAATTTCCGAGATCGTCAATCTCGGTGATTGCCTCAGCGGCCCGCTCGAGGCGGGCAAGGCGGCGGACAGGCTGATGTCGCTCGATGCGCTGACGGTGCGCGGCAATCACGACCGCTACCTGATCGAAAGCCCCGCCGACGCCATGCCCTCCTGGGAGCAGCATGCCTTCGGACAGTTGTCGGCCGCGCATCTCGCCTGGCTGCGGAGCTTGCCGTACAGCGCCGTCTATCGCGACGAGGTCTATCTCTGCCACGCAACGCCTGGGCATGACGAAATCTACTGGCTGGAATCCGTCTCGCCAGACGGTCATGTCTTCCTGAAGCCTATTGAAGAGATCGAGGCGTTGGCCGAGGGGGTCGAGCAGCCGCTGATCCTCTGCGGCCACAGCCATGTGCCGCGCATGGTGCGGCTCAGTGACGGCAGGTTGATCGTCAATCCCGGCAGCGTCGGCTGCCCGGCCTATAGCGACGACACGCCCTATGAGCACAAGGTCGAGGCGGGGCATCCGCTGGCCTCCTACTGCATCATCGAAAAGACCGCGTCCGGCTTCGCGTCGCAGTTCCGGACCGTTGCCTACGATCACATGGCGATGTCGCGGCTGGCGCGTGAGAACGGGCGCGACAGCTGGGCGAGTGCGCTGGCGACGGGGTGGGTGCGCTGAGCATTTCGCGCCGGTGCCGGTGCTCAAATTGACATTCGCAACGGCTTGTGTGGTACATCGTACAGTCGTTGCGGGGGATCATCATGCGCACCGTCACGTTTTCAGAAGCCAGAAACGACCTCGCCAGCCTTCTTGATGAAGTCTCGCAGCACGGCGTCGCCGTGGAGATCGTTCGCAACGGCAAGCCCTCAGTTATCCTGATGGACAAGCACGAGTATGAGGGGATGATGGAGACGCTGCATCTGCTTTCCACGCCGGCCAATGCCGTTCGGTTGATGGAGGCGTTCGAGGAAGTCAAGAATGGCCGCTATGAAGAGCATGATCTCATCGAGCCTGAGGACTTCGCCAAGGGCGTCCGCTAAAGGCGCGTCAGCGCAAAATTAAGCCGCTGCGTTGCGCTCGATCTCGTGCTTCGCGGCCTTGGCGAGAAAGGCGGAGCGCGACAGGCCGGATGCTGCGGCGACGGCGTCGATGCGAGCCAGAACATCTTCCGGCAGCGTCACATTGATGCGCACGGCCCTGCTTGAGGCGGCTTTCAGCGAGACGAGGATCGCGACGCCGTCCTTGTTCTCCGGGTTGGCCATGACGGTTTCGAGCGAGGAGGGTTGTGGAAGCGTCTCGCCGTCCTCGATCAATCCCTCGACGTGAAACGCCAGGGCTTCCTCGGCCATTTCGCGCGCCTCGTCCAGCGTCGAGCCAGCCGTGATGGCGCCGGGAAAATCCGGAAAGGAGACGCCGTAGTCGCTCTTAGCGTCCTTGTGGATCAGTCCGATATAGTTGCGCATGATCACCTCAACTTCAGGCCCGACTGCTTCTCGATGCTGCGCAACGTCCCGATCGGAATGTCCCGCTTGGGATGCGGCACCGTCACGCGGCCCGGCTTGTCCGCATGTTTGAACTGGGCATGACTGCCTTTGCGGCCGACCTCGAACCAGCCGGCTTTCTGTAGCAGGGCAATGACGTCAGCGCTCTTCATCGGGCTGAATTATACACAATCGTGTGTATAATTCAAATTGCGCCTACTGCCGTCCCGCGATGATCGAAGAGTTCACATCCTTGATGTCGCGCTTGCCGCAAAGGGCCATGGTCACGTCCATCTCCTTGCGCAGGATGCTGAGCGCCAGCGCCACGCCTTCCTTGCCCATGGCGCCGAGGCCGTAGAGGAAGGGGCGGCCGATGTAGGTGCCCTTGGCGCCGAGCGCCACGGCCTTCAGCACGTCCTGGCCGGAGCGGATGCCGCTATCGAGGTGGATTTCGATCTTGTCGCCGACGGCGTCGACGATCGAAGGCAGCATGCTGATCGAGGAGGGGGCGCCGTCGAGCTGGCGACCGCCGTGGTTGGAGACGATGATGGCGTCGGCGCCGGTGTCGGCTGCCGCCTTCGCATCCTCGACGTCGCAGATGCCCTTGATGATCAGCGGGCCGCCCCACTGTTCCTTGATCCAGGCGACATCGGCCCAGGAGAGCTGCGGGTCGAACTGCTCCGCCGTCCAGGAGGAGAGCGAGGAGAGGTCGGAGACGTTCTTGGCATGGCCGACGATGTTGCCGAAGGAGCGGCGCTTGGTCTGCAGCATGTCGAGGCACCAGAAGGGCCGCGTCGCCATCTGCCAAATGTGCTTGGGCGTGAACTTCGGCGGCGCGGAGAGGCCGTTGCGCAGGTCCTTGTGGCGCTGGCCGAGGATCTGCAGGTCGGCGGTCAAGACCAGCGCCGAGCACTTGGCGGCCTTGGCGCGGTTGATCAGGTTCAGCACGAAGTCCTTGTCCTTCATGACATAAAGCTGGAACCAGAAGGGCTTGGTCGTCACCGAGGCGACATCCTCGATCGAGCAGATGCTCATAGTCGACAGCGTGAAGGGAACGCCAGCCTCTTCGGCCGCCTGCGCCGCCAGCATCTCGCCATCGGCGTGCTGCATGCCGGTCATGCCCGTTGGGGCGAGAGCGACCGGCATCGATACCTTCTGGCCCACCATCGTCGTCTCGAGCGTGCGGTTCGTCATGTCGACGAGCACACGCTGACGCAGGCCGATCTTGGCGAAATCGCTCTCGTTGGCGCGGTAGGTCTGTTCCGTCCAGGCGCCGGAATCGGCGTAGTCGAAGAACATCTTGGGGACGCGGCGCTGTGCGAGGGATTTCAGATCGGCAATGGTGAGAGGTTTGGTCATGGATAAGACTTTCACATCTGAATAATGCAACCGGCCATATCACATATAATTTACATCCGAAACGGTATCTTTCTCGCCCGCGCCGAAGCCCGTTCAGGGGATCAGCAACAGGCTGCCGCTGCTCAGCCCGGCCTCCAGTTCGGTGTGGGCCGCGGCGGCATCGGAGAGGGCGAATTCGCGGGTGGGAAGCGTGAGAATGCCGAGCCGTATAGCCTCGATCGCCGCTGTCGCCGCTTCCAGGTAGAAAGACGGATCGGTGCTCGCCGCCATGATGCTCGGATGCGACAATGACTTGTTCGGGCGCAGCGCCTCGATCGCCACCGGCGGTATCGGCCCGGCCGCCTGGCCGAAGCTCGCGGCCATGCCGAAAGGGCGGATGCACTGGATGGTCTTCGCCAGCATCGCGCCGCCGATCCCATCATAGCCGACATCGACACCGCGCCCTGATGTCAGCGCCATGACGTCGGCGACCAGATCGGCATCGCGGCCGATCACCAGATGGTCGGCGCCGTTCTCGCTGGCCAGTGCTGCTTTCTCCGCGCTGCTGACCGTGCCGATGACGGCGGCGCCGAGATGCTTGGCCCAGCGCACCATAAGCGTGCCGAGACCGCCGGCGGCGGCGTGCACCAGCACGGTGCTTTCAGGCGTCACCGTGTGGATCCGATGGAGCAGCATATAGGCCGTCATGCCCTTGAGCATCATGGCGGCGGCCTGTTTCGAGCCGACATCGTCGGCCAGGCGGATGGCGCGATGCGCCGGCAGCAGGCGGGTCGAAACATAGGCGCCGACGGGGGCGCCCATATAGACGACGCGGTCGCCGGGGGAGACCGTCGTCACCTCGGAGCCAACCGCCTCGACCACGCCGGCACCTTCGGCGCCGATGACGGCGGGGTAGGCGGGGAGCGGATAGAGGCCCTTGCGATGATAGATATCCAGGAAGTTGACGCCGATGGCGTCGTGGCGGATGCGGATCTCGTTCGGCCCCGGCGCCTGCGGTTCTTGCAGGGTAATCTTCAGCTGCTCGATGCCGCCGGGGGTGGTGAGGGTGATTGCGATATCCATATTCCGATCTCCTGTGCCTGTTAGGCGCCGAAGATGGGGGATGGTTGCGTGATTGAAAATTCCCTATGATCTCACATCACTTGGGAAAAAATGATCAATGCTGGATTGGGAAGATCTGCGCCATTTGCTGGCGCTGTCGCAACTCGGAACCTTGTCGGGCGCTGCGCGGGCGCTTGGGGTCGAGCATGCGACGGTGTCGCGGAGGGTGGCGCATCTGGAGCGCGCGATCGGCGCGAAGCTGGTTGACCGGCGCGGGCGGCGGATTCTGCTAACGGCGGAGGGCGCGCGTGTTGCCGCGATCGCCGAGCGCATGAGCGCCGATGCGATGACGATCGCGCGCGGCGGCATCGGTGCCGATCAAAGCCATGTCGGCGAGGTCCGCATCAGCGCGCCGCCGGCCTATGCGGGTGCGGTTCTGGCGCCGCCGCTGGTGCGGCTGAGGGCGCGCCATCCCGGCATCCGGGTCACGCTCATCGGCGAAACGCGCTATGCCTCGCTCGGGCGGCGGGAGGCCGATATCGCCGTGCGCCTTAATCGGCCTGAGAGTGGCGATCTGACTGTCTCGAAGATCGGCGAGGTGGGTTTCCATGCCTATGCGGCATCAGGCTATGCCGAGACGGTGCCCGAGCGCGACTGGACATTCATCGGCTATGATGAGGGCATGGCGTCATCGCCGCAGGAGGAGCGGCTGGCGGAGATCGCCGCCGGCCGGCCGATCGCGATCCGGGCCTCGACGCTGGCGTTTCAGGTGGCGGCGGTCAAGGCTGGTGGCGGCGTGGCGCTGCTGCCCGATTTCATCGCAGAGGGCCAAGGGCTGGCGCGGATGGATCTTGATGGCGCGGATATCACGCGCGATCTGTGGCTTGTCGTCCATAGCGACATCAAGGATGTGCCGCTGGTGCGGGCGGTGATGGATGCGCTGCGCGCGCGTTGACGGCGCGATTGCTGAGCAGATGCGTATTTCCGGTTCGGCCGATGTCGGAATAGCTTTGACCGATCCGTCCTTGGGAGGAACACAAGAGGAGGAAGCGATGCGAGAGTTGATCCTGGCCATGGCGATGACGCTTGATGGTTTTGTCAGCGGCCCCGAGGGTGAGACCGACTGGATTTTCACCGGTGACGAGGAGGCGATCGCCTGGAAGGTCGAGAACGCCTGGAATGCCGGCCTGCACATCATGGGCAGCCGCACCTTCGAGGGAATGGCGCGCTTCTGGCCGACATCGACCAACGTCTTCGCGCCCGCGATGAACCAGATTCCCAAGGCGGTGTTTTCGAAGAAGGGTGCGGCGATCCTGCCGAAGGCGATCGACGCGGCGCCATCGGGCGAGCCGCAACCCGGCGCCGACAGCTGGAGCACGGCCTATGTGGCGAGCGGCGATCTCGCCGAGGAAATCACCAGGCTGAAGGCTGAAGACGGCAAGCCGATCATTGCCCATGGCGGCGCCACCTTCGCGCGCAGCCTTATCGCCCATGATCTGGTCGATCAATATATGCTGATGGTCTATCCGCTGGCGCTCGGACGCGGCCAGCCGATCTTCTCCGATCTGGCGCAGCCGAGGCAGTTGCAATTGGTCAGCACGCGGGTGTTTCCAAAGGGTGCCATCGCGCAGGTCTATCGGCGGGCGTGACGGGACCTCGACGAACCGCTACCTGCGGATACGGCGCACGTCCACGACGCGGCCGTTTCGGCTGTCGAGCGAGATTTCAAAGCGCTGGACGCCGCGCCACCCGCGATAGACGAAATAGCGGCCGCGGCAATCGATGCGGCGCACGTCACGGAAGCCGCGGTCGCGGATCCGAAACTCGCCCTCGCGGCAGCTGATCGGCCGGCCGTGGTTGAGGTTGGTTCCGATATTGATGTTGATGGTGACGGCCCGCGCCGGGGTCGGCACCGCGAGCGGCGTTGCGAGCAGGCAGAAGACAAGTCCGAGCGTCGAGGCTGCTTTCATGCGCATGATCCCCTCCATGGATGCTGCAGCTGTTTCAACTAGGACACGATTGGCCGCGATCAACCCATGCGCGATTGGCGCGACGTCCGATGCGACACATAGTGAAGCAGGAGCCTGATCCTAAAGAGCACCCTTCGCCGCCACGCCCGCGACATAGGTCTCGACGATGGCGCGGTCGTCGCCCATGGTCTGCAGCAGAAAGAGCTCTTCCGGCAGCGTCTTCACCACTTCCATCTTCAGCGCCATGGCCGGTGTCGCGCCGGCATCGAGCACCACCACGTCGGCATCTGTGCCCCTGTCGAGCGTGCCGATGCGGTCGGAAAGCGAGAGGGATCGGGCATTGCCAAGCGTCATCAGGTAGTAGCTCTCCAGCGGGTTCAGGCGTTCGCCGAGCAGCTGCTGGATCTTGTAGGCTTCGTCCATGGTGCGCAGCATGGAATAGCTCGAGCCGCCGCCGATATCGGTGGCGACGCCGATCCTCACCGGCTTGTCGCGGCGCATCAGCGCCTTCAGCGGGAAGAGGCCCGAGCCGAGGAAGAGATTGGAGGTCGGGCAGTGGACGGCGATGGCGCCGGCTTCGCTCATCGCGTCCGCCTCGCGCTGCGACAGGTGGATGCAGTGGCCGAAGAGCGTCTTGTCGCCGAGCAGGCCGTAGCGGGCATAGATATCGGTGTAATCGATCGCGTCGGGATAGAGCTCGCAGGTGAACTTGATCTCGTCATGGTTCTCGGAGAGGTGCGTCTGGATGTGCAGGTCGGGGAATTCGCGGGCGAGCGCCTGAGTCGCTTCCATCTGGGCGGGCGTCGAGGTGATGGCGAAGCGCGGGGTGATAGCGACGTGGTTGCGGCCCTTGCCGTGCCATTCGGCGATGATCTCTCTGGTCTCGTCGTAGCCCATCTCAGGCGTGTCGAGCAGACCCTGCGGGGCGTTGCGGTCCATCATCACCTTGCCGCCGACCATGCGCATGTTGCGCTTCATGGCTTCGCCGAAGAAGGCGTCGGCGGAGGTCTTGTGCACGGAGCAGTAGGCGACAGCCGTCGTCGTGCCGTGGCGAATAAGCTCATCGTAGAAATGCGTGGCGATACGCTGAGCATGGGCGCTTTCGACGAAGCGGCATTCCTCGGGGAAGGTGTAGGTGTTCAGCCATTCGAGAAGATTGGCGGCATAGGAGGCGATCACCTGCATCTGCGGGAAATGCAGGTGCATGTCGATGAACCCCGGCATGATCAGATGCGGGCGGTGGTCGATCTCGACTGCATCGGCCGCGGCCTTGGCCTTGACCTCGGCATAGAGGCCGCTTTCGACGATGACGCCATTGTCCATCAACAGGCCGCCATCGGTCTCGTAGCGATAGCTGTCGCTGTCGGTCAGGCTCTGGGGTGCGCTGACGAAGGAGAGCAGGCGGCCGCGGAGGAGGGTTTGGGTCATGGGCGTTCGCCTTTATCGATTGCGTGTCGTCGTCGGAACGGGGCTCAGGGCGCGGGCTTGGCGGGGAGGGCCGCCACCGATGCGGCGCAGCCGTATAATGTCCTGCCCTGAAATACCAGCTTTGCCGCGAGATCGTAACGCTTCGTGGATGCGCCGTCGACGCAGGTCTCTTTGGTGACTGTCAGCGTGTAGCGCTGCGGCGGGTGGGTGATGGTCCATGTGGCGCTGTCTTCAGTCATGGCCATCGGGCCGGGGTTGATGGTGATGACGTCGTTCTTGCCCGCCCGGCTGAAGGTGATCTGACCCTCGCGGATGCTGAGCGCCCAGAAGGGGCCGGTGCCCAGCACATTGACCTCGCCCCAGAGATCGGTGGGGGCGGTGATATCAGCGGGGACGGTGCCTGTGGTCTTCACGTCCTCCTGTTTGGCGATGGCCTCTTCGGCCCGCGCTTCCGTCCATGCCTGCCCTGAGAGGGCGATAAGATTGGCCAGAAGCAGGGGGCGGAGGCCTTTGATCATTCGCGTTTGCCCTCGACAGCGCTTTCGAACCAGGCGACGAGCAGCTTGCGCTCGTCCGGCGTGATGTCGGTGACGTTCCCCGGCGGCATGGCGTGGCTGCGGCCGGCCTGGATGTAGATCTCGCGGGCATGCGCCGCGATCTCGGCGTCGTTTTCGAGGATCACGTTCTTCGGCGGCCGCGCCAGGCCTTCATAAACCGGCTCGGCGGCATGGCACATGGAACAGCGGGTGCCGACGAGCTGCTTGACGGCGGGAAAGTGCGGATCGCCGGCGAATTGCTGGAAGGCGGGCGCGACGGTTTCGGCGGTCGCGTCCTTCTCTCCGGTCAGCACCTTGGGAACGGTGGAAAGCCACATGATCAGGATGAACAGGATCACCGTCGCCAGCCACGTCCAGGTCGGGCGGCC
Source organism: Rhizobium sp. 2MFCol3.1 (assembly GCF_000377565.1). GTDB lineage: Bacteria > Pseudomonadota > Alphaproteobacteria > Rhizobiales > Rhizobiaceae > Rhizobium. Next base: position 281,397 of record NZ_KB898354.1, read on the forward strand.
CTTGCGGGCATGCGTGGTGTTGAACCAGTGGCGGATGGTGACGCCCATCAGGAAGACAAGTGCGGCGATCACCCAGTTGTAGGCCGTGCCGAAGGCCAACGGATAATGGTTCGACAGCATGAAGAAGATGACTGGCAGCGTCAGATAGTTGTTGTGCAGCGAGCGCTGCTTGGCGATCGCGCCATATTTCGCATCCGGCGTGCGGCCGGCGATCAGGTCGGCGACGACGATCTTCTGGTTGGGGATGATGATCATGAAGACGTTGGCCGACATGATCGTCGCCGTGAAGGCGCCGAGATGCAGGAAGGCGGCGCGGCCGGTGAAGAGCTGCGTATAGCCCCAGGCCATGAAGACGAGCACGGCATAGAGCACCATCATCAGGCCCCAGGTGTTCCGGCCGATCGGCGACTTGCAGAGCAGATCGTAGACGATCCAGCCGACGGCCAGCGAGGCGAGCGAGATGGCGATCGCGACCGGTGCGCTGACATCGAGCACGTGGCGATCGATCAGAAACAGATCGGCGCCGCCGTAATAGACGATACAGAGCATCAGGAAGCCGGAGAGCCAGGTGAAATAGCTCTCGTATTTGAACCAGGTCAGGTGCTCTGGCATCTGAGCCGGCGCCACCAGATATTTCTGGATATGATAGAACCCGCCACCATGCACCTGCCACTCCTCGCCATAGGCGCCGACGGGCAGATGCGGACGCTTTACCAGGCCGAGATCGAGCGCGATGAAATAAAAGGACGAGCCGATCCAGGCAACGGCGGTGATGACGTGGAACCAGCGAGCCGCAAAGGCCAGCCATTCCCACGCTATGGCGTATTCATACATTCAGTTCCCCTATTCTCTCCGATTCAGCAGTGTGCAGAATGTTTGGGCGGGAGAAAAGGGGGATTGGGGCAACACCGCCACGTTGTGGGCGCGGAAATCACGGCTTTCGGACGTAGAGCGGGTCTTCGGGTGCCCATAGCTCCCGCCGTGTGTCCCTCTACGCTGCCAACGGAACGCTGCGGCGCTCCCGCGTATCCTTATTTGGCAACCTTGTCCCGCTCGAGCGATTGAAGCAGTTTATCGGCGGTGTCGAAAACGTTGCCATAACCAGCCTTGATGGCTCTTGCTTCCTCCATCGCGGCCATCGTCTTCGTGTTGGGACGGGTCAGTTCCACGGGCCGCGCTTTGTTATGGGGAATCCTGGGCGCGATTTCCTTGTCCATCAGCGCAGTCTCCACCGGCGCATCGCGTTGTCTATCTCGCGCGCGATCTCCTCGGGATGCTTTCCAGCCAGCGCGTCGCTCGCCACCTGATTGATATAGCCAGGATCTTGAGTGTCGTAGCCCAGCGGGTCGGCCGTCCGGCGATGAAGCGCGGGGCGGGATTTGGGTGCGTCGTTCGGCACCGCTTCCACATCGGCTGGTCTCAAGACGACGCCGAGATTTTTCTGCAGGTTGATCGGGCGACTGCTCTGCATATCGGGCGCTCCCAACATTTACGCAAATTTACATAATCCCGGCTCCGCGCGCAAATATTTCCCGCCACCGCATTTGAATGCCCACGGTGAAGCAAAGCCGATCAAACCGCCGCCATTGAAATGCCAAGACTTCATTACAGTTTTACTCAAGGCCGCCGAGACGAGGGGAAACCGCATCGGCGTGGCGGCGCATTCATCGACGGAGAAGATGCTGATGCGCAGTATTCTTGTGGTTGTGATGATTGCCTTTTCGTCCTGTTTCCAAATCCCCGGCGTCCAGACCGGTGGAGCCCAGGCCCATGACGCACCGTCCGGCTGGGCGTACGAGCCCTATTGTTGCAACGGCGACAACGAGACGGGCGATTGCCAGATGATCCCGCCGAAGAGCGTCGCGATCACGCCGAACGGCTATCGGGTGACGCTTTTGCCTGGTGACCACCGGCTCGTCACCCACGCCCACGTCTTCCTGCTGCCGATGGGCCGGGCGATGAAATCGGGCGATGGCGATTACCATCTCTGCCTGTTTCCAAACGAGGATACGCCGCGCTGCTTCTACGCGCCCGAGATGGGTTACTGAGCGGCGTCCTTGTCGCGGGCGATCTCCTCGAGGATCCAGTTGCGGAAGGCCTTGATTTTCGGGACGTTGCGGCGGTTTTCGGCATAGACCAGCCAGTAGCCGCGATCGTCGGTGCAGGTCATCTCGAAGGGCTGATAGAGCCGCCCCTGGGCAAGCTCGTCGCCGTAGAAGGCGGGCGTCAGGATGGCGACGCCCTGGCCGGCCATGGCGGCACTCGCCTCGAAGGTCTGCGAGCCATACTGGCTGCGCGGGCGTGATTCCAGGCCGAGATCGGTCAGGCCTGCTGCCGCAAACCAGATCTGCCACCAGGGATCGGTGGCGCCGATGATCGGCAGCTTCATCAAGTCCTCGGGCTTGTGGATGCCGCCGACGCTCTCTGCCAGCTTCGGGCTCAGCATCGGGGTGAAGTCGACATCGAGCAGCTTGTCGGCGATCAGCCCGCGCCAGTTGCCGTCGCCCGAGCGGATGGCGACGTCGACGGATTCGCGGGTGAAGTCGATCAGCGCTTCCGACGTCGACAGCCGCACCGCGATCGCCGGATGCCGGAGCTGGAAGGTGCCAAGGCGGCGCGCCAGCCAGTGCGAGGCGAAGGTGGCGATGGTGTTGATCAGCAGCGTCGATTCGATCTCGCCGCGCGCCTCGGCCATCGCCTCGTTCAGGAGCACGAAGGCGTCGGACACTTTCGGCAGCAGCAGTTCGCCGGTGTCGGTCAGGCTGATCTGGCGCGGGCGGCGCAAAAACAGCGGCTCGCCGATATTCTCCTCCAGCAGTTTCACCTGGTAGCTGACGGCCGTCTGCGTCATGCCGAGCTCGTTGCCGGCCTTGGTGAAGCTGCCGAGCCTTGCCACGGCCTCGAAGACGCGCAGCGCATTCAGCGGAACCTGCTTGGACAGCTTCATGGATAAGTTCTCTTTATGCATGCAGACGGTTGTTCGATTGGAATTGCAGCATTAATCGGCGCAATCTGCAAGTCATCAGATCAGATTATCGAGGTGATGTCATGGCTTGCGTAACCAACGAGCAACTGGCCCAACACGTGGCCGAACCGACCCGCAGCAAGGCCTTCGAGTGGCTGGCGCATCTGTTGCGAGGGCTTGCCGTGCGTCTGGCGCGGCCGGACCGGCTGGATCTCGAGGGCATGCCGGATCGCGTCAAGCGCGACCTCGGCTTCATGGATGGGCGCGATCCCTATATCGAGGATGCGCGGACACCGTAGGCGGCGAGCGCGGTCAGGATTTCGGCCGCGGTCATGGCGGCGATCACTTCCGGCCGCTTGTCGCGCACCTGTTGACCGCCGATCGGCAGCGTCAGCCGCTCCATCCATTCCTTCTCGCCACCCGCTTCGCGCTGCAGCCAGCTTGCGAAAGTGGCGCGCTTGGTGGCCGAACCGATCATGCCGGTGTAGGCGAGATCGGTGCGGGCGAGCGCCTCGCGGGCGATCAGGAAATCGAGCGCATGGTCGTGAGTGAGGATGACGACGACGGCGCCCTCGCGCATCTCCTGCACCAGCGCTTCCGGCATGGCGACGAGCCGGGCGTTGATGCCTTCAGGCAGGTGCTCGAGTTCGTCCTGCCGGGTCTCGATCACGGTGACGTCGAGCGGCAGCGGCGAAAGCGCTGTCGCGAGCGCGCGCCCGACATGGCCGGCGCCGAACAACCACACCTCCGCGCGCCGCTCCGCCTCATCGCTGCGCCGCTCCTCGAGCTCGCGGATAACGGCATCCGTCACACGACGAAACCTGAGCTGCGTGCGCCCGCCGCAGCATTGGCCGATCTCAGGGCCAAGCGGGATATCCATCATCTCCCGGCCGTCAGCGCCCTGCAGAAGCTTGCGGGCGTTGGCGATCGCCATGAACTCGAACTGTCCGCCGCCGATGGTGCCCCAGATGCTGTCGATTGCGACCAGCATGAAGGTGCCGGTTTCGCGCGGGGTGGAGCCCTGGGTGGCGGTGATGTCGATCAGGATGGTGTGGGCGTGGGTGGCGAGGAATTGGGGGAGGGTGGTCATGGGGATGCGCCGTGTTCTTGTTGACGGCGTTGTTTCCGTGGCTCCCCCTCATCTGCCTGCCGGCATCTTCTCCCCGTTGGGGAGAAGAGACTTGTGGCGGCCGCCAGTGCCTCTTGCTCCCTCTTCTCCCCAACGGGGAGAAGGTGGCCTGAAGGGTCGGATGAGGGGGCGTGGTTCGAACGAGAGGTCAACGGCGCACCTCCGGCGGAACGATCGCAGGATAGAACCGCAATACCTCATCGCGCGCGAAGATGCGCCCTTCCACTGCAGCCAAGATCGTCTCCAGCACCGCATGCCGGTCCCGGGTAATCTCGTGGTTCCAGAATCGCAGGATCGAATAGCCGTTGATATTCAGCCAGTCTGTTCGCCTGTTATCCCTCTCGCTATCCGCATGCTGGAAGCCGTCTATCTCGACGATCAAGCGCACGCGCCTGCAGAGAAAGTCGGCAATGTAAGGTCCGATCGGAACCTGTCGGACGAATTTGTACCCATTGAGCTCGCGGTTGCGCAGATCGCGCCAAAGCTGATGTTCCTCATCCGTCTCATCATGCCGCAAGCGGCGCGCCTGCGTGGTCTTGCCCGGCCTGCGCTTGGCGATGACGGGTCGGGGCGGCGTAGACACGTGACACCTCAGCTCTCTCGTGCCGGACGGGACATGTAACGTGCCATTCATCCCACCGCCTTCATCCGCTCGACCGCCATCAGCACCCGCTCCGGCGTCGCCGGCGCGTCCAACCTCGGGCAAACCTTGTAGTCCGCCACACTCGCCACGGCCATCGACAGCGCCTCCAGCACCGAAATCGCCAGCATGAAGGGGGGTTCGCCGACGGCCTTGGAGCGGCCGATGGTCTGTTCGGCGTTTTCGGACCATTCGGCCAGCTTGACGTTGAAGATCTTCGGGCGGTCGGAGGCGAGTGGGATCTTGTAGGTGGAGGGGGCGTGGGTGCGCAGGCGCCCCTTGGCGTCCCACCAGAGCTCTTCCGTCGTCAGCCAGCCCATGCCCTGCACGAAGGCGCCCTCGACCTGGCCGATGTCGATGGCCGGGTTCAGCGAGCGGCCGACGTCGTGGAGGATGTCGGTGCGGTCGATCAGATATTCGCCGGTCAGCGTGTCGATCGAGACTTCGGTGCAGGAGGCGCCGTAGGAGTAGTAATAGAAGGGCGTGCCCTTTCCGGCGGCGCGGTCCCAGTGGATCTTCGGGGTCTTGTAGAAGCCGGCGGCCGACAGCTGGACGCGGGCAAAATAGGCCTGCCGTATAAAATCGGGGAAGGGGATTTCCTGGTTGCCGACGCGCACCCGGTTGGGCAGGAAGGCAATCTCGGAGACCGGGACGTCCCATTTCTCGGCAGCGAAGGCGACGAGGCGTTCCTTGATCTGGCGGGCGGCGTCGTAGGCAGCCATGCCGTTGAGATCGGTGCCGGAAGAGGCTGCCGTGGCGGAGGTGTTGGGCACCTTGCCCGTGGTCGTCGCGGTGATCTTCACATGCTCGATATCGATCTGGAAGCTGTCGGCCAGAACCTGCGCAACCTTCGTGTAAAGGCCCTGGCCCATCTCGGTGCCGCCATGGTTCAGGTGGATCGAGCCGTCCTGGTAAACATGGACGAGGGCGCCGGCCTGGTTGAAGGCGGTCAGAGTGAAGGAGATGCCGAACTTCACCGGCGTCAGCGCGAGGCCCTTTTTGATGTAGCGGCTGTCGCGGTTGAATTCGATGATCTCTCGGCGCCGCGCCTGGTAGTCGGCGCTCTCCTCGAGCTCGCCGACGATCCGCTCCAGAATGCTGTCCTCGACCTCCTGGTGATACGGCGTCAGCGTGCGGCCGGAGCCGGGCTGGCCGTAGAAATTCAGCTTTCTGATATCGAGCGGGTCCTTGCCGACGGCATAGGCGATTTCCTCGATGAAACGCTCGGCGCCCAGCATGCCCTGCGGCCCGCCGAAGCCGCGAAAGGCGGTGTTGGAGACGGTGTGGGTCTTAAGCGGTTTCGAGGTCAGGTGCACATGCGGGTAGAAATAGCTTGAGTCGGCATGAAACAGCGCGCGGTCGGTGACCGGGCCTGAGAGATCCGACGAGAAGCCGCAGCGGGCCGCATAGGTGGCGTCGACCGCGTGGATGCGGCCGTCCTCGTCGAAGCCGAGTTCGTAATCGACCATGAAGTCGTGGCGCTTGCCTGTTGCTGCCATGTCCTCGTCGCGGTCGGGGCGGAATTTGATTGATCGTTTCAGCTTCTTGGCGGCAATGGCGGCGAGGGCTGCGAACTGGTTGCCCTGCGTTTCCTTGCCTCCGAAGCCGCCGCCCATGCGGCGCACGTTCACCGTCACGGCGTTGGAGGGGATGTTGAGCACATGGCCGACGGTGTGCTGGATCTCGCTCGGATGCTGCGTCGAGGACCAGACGGCGACTTCATCGTCCTCGCCCGGAATGGCCATGGCGATCTGGCCTTCGAGATAGAAATGCTCCTGGCCGCCAATCCGCATCTGGCCCTTCAGCCGGCGGGCGGCGTTTTCCATCTCTGTCTTCGCCTCGCCGCGGCTCAGCGTCATCGGGCTGGTGACCAGTGCGCCGCCGTTCTCCAGCGCACCGTCGATGTCGCTCCAGTGGGCGAGATCGCGATACTCGATCTTCGCCTTGCGGGCGGCGCGGCGCGCGATGTCGCGGGTCTCGGCGATCACGGCAAAGATCGGCTGCTGGTGGAACTCGACTTTTGTTTCGGCGAGCAGCGGTTCGTCGTGGCTGCCGTTGGAACTGACGTCGTTGATCCCAGGCACGTCCTTGCCGGTGAAGACCCAGACGACGCCGGGGGTGGCTGCGACCTCAGAGAGGTCCATGCTGACGATCTCGGCATGCGCGCGATCCGACAGGCCGAGCGCTCCGTGGAGCAGGCCTGCGGGCTCCGGAAGGTCGTCGATGTAATCGGCCGTGCCGGTGACGTGCTTGTGGGCGCTGTCATGGCGGCGCGAGGCGTGCATCTGGCCTGATATGATGAAGGTGGGATCGGGGAAGGCAGACTTGTCCATCAGGGGTTGCCTCCTGTGGTGGGTGTTGATGTGGGGGTGGGGGTTGACGTTGTGCCGAGTGGCCCCCTCATCCGCCTGCCGGCACCTTCTCCCCGTGGGGGAGAAGAGACTCGGGGTCGGCCGCTCGCTCCATCTTCCCTTCGCCCCATAGGGGAGAAGGTGGCCCGAAGGGTCGGATGAGGGGGCTTCACGGCACAACGCTGCGTATCAGCAATCATCAAACCACCTCCTCGAACCGCCGCAACTCAGCCGGCGCACCCGTCGTCTCCAGATAAAACCGCGTCAGCAAATTCTTCGCCGTCAGCTGCCGATACTCCGACGTGGCGCGCCAATCCGAAAGCGGCTGGAAATCGCTGTCGAAGGCGCATCTCACCGTCTCGATCGTTTCTTCGTTCCACGGCCGGCCGATGAGTTCGTTTTCGACGGCGCGGGCGCGTTTGGGCGTGCCGGCCATGCCGCCGAAGGCTATTCTCACATCGTTGACGTCGCCCTGCTCGTCGAGCGTCAGATAGAAGGCGCCGAGGACGGCGGTGATGTCCTCGTCGCGGCGCTTGGTGATCTTGTAGACGGCGAAATGCGTGTCCTCGGCCGGGTAGGGCACGAAGAGGCTCTCGACGAACTCGCCGGGGCGGCGGTCCTGCTTGCCGTAGTCGATGAAATAATCCTCCAGCCGCAGCATGCGCGTGCCCTCCGTCGAGCGCAGCTTGACGGTGGCGCCGAGCGCGATCAGCGGCGGTGGGCTGTCGCCGATCGGCGAGCCGTTGGCGATGTTGCCGCCGATCGTACCCATGTTGCGCACCTGCTCGCCGCCGATGCGGGTGATCAGCCGGCCGAGCGTCGGCACCTTGCTGGCGATGGTCTCGAAGGCGCGGGTATAGGTCACGCCGGCGCCGATGGTGATGCCGCCTTCGCCTGAGGTGATCGTCTGCAATTCCTGGAGATGGTTGATGAAGACCACGGGGTTCAGCGCCCGCATCTGCTTGGTCACCCACAGCCCGACATCGGTCGAGCCGGCGACGATGGTTGCCTTCGGCTCGTCGGCCAGAATGCGCGCCAGCGCTTCCAGCGAGCCCGGCACCAGCAGACGTTCCTCGCCCGAGGTGATCGAGATGGTGCCCGATCCCTGCATCGCCCACAATCTTGCGACGATGTCGGAACGGGTGCGCTCCAGCGGGTCGAACAGCGCGCTCGGCCGCGTCCTCGCCACCTGCTCGGCGGCCTTGACGATCGGTTCGTAGCCGGTGCAGCGACAGAGATTGCCCTGCAGCGCCTTTTCGATCTCGGCGCGATCGGGATTGCTGTTTGAAAGCCACAATCCGTACATCGACATGACGAAGCCGGGGGTGCAGAAGCCACATTGCGAGCCGTGACAGTCGACCATCGCCTGCTGCACCGGATGCAGCGTGCCGTCCTTGGCCGCCAGATGCTCGACGGTGACGACATGGGTGGCGTTCAGCGAGCCGATGAAGCGGATGCAGGCATTGACGGATTCATAGTGCAACTTGCCGTCGATCAGCCGGCCGACCAAAACCGTGCAGGCGCCACAGTCGCCCTCGGCGCATCCTTCCTTCGTGCCCGTCAGCCGGCGCTTCAGCCGCAGGAAATCGAGAAGCGTCTCGGTAGGCTTGACGTCTTTCAGCGTGACCTCTTCGCCGTTCAGGATAAAGCGGATGCTGTCGTTCATGTCGTTCCCGGTTTTTCTCTTTATTTGAAATGGTTATGCCGCCGTCCAGCCCCCGTCAATCGAGATGTGGGTGCCCGTCACCTGGCGGGCCTCGTCGCTGGCGAGATAAAGCGCCAGCGCGCCGATCTCCTCGGCCTTGACGAATTCATGCGTCGGCTGCGCCTTCAGGATCACCTCGGTCTTGACCTGTTCCTCGGTCATCCCGCGCGCCTTGGCGGTATCCGGGATCTGCTTTTCCACCAGCGGGGTCAGCACGTATCCCGGGCAAATGGCGTTGACGGTCACGCCCGTTTCGGCAAGCTCAAGTGCGGCTGTCTTCGTCAGGCCGAGTATACCATGCTTTGCCGCGACATAGGCGGATTTGAACGGCGAGGCGACGAGGGCGTGGGCGGACGCGATATTGATGATGCGCCCGTGCTTCTTCTCCTTCATCAGCGGGATCGCCGCGCGCATGGTGTGAAACGCGCTGGAGAGATTGATCGCGATGATCTGGTCCCACTTGTCGATGGGGAAATCCTCGATTTTCTCGACATGCTGGATGCCGGCATTGTTGACGAGCACGTCCACCGTGCCGAAGGTCTTCGCGGCGGTGGCAATGAGGTCGGCGATCTCGTCGGGCTTGGTCATGTCGGCTGGGTGATGGATGACGCCTGCTTTCGAGAGTGATTCAAGCCGTTCGGTTATGCCCTTGATTTCCTCGGGCTTTCCGAAGCCGTTGAGGACGATGTTGTCACCCTTGCCGGCAAACGCGGTGGCGATCGCCAGCCCGATGCCGCTGGTGGATCCGGTGACGACGACTGTTCTGGCCATGAGGTTCTCCGATTTGTCCTGCGACGCGGTTGTGAGGAGCGTAGTCCGGAATCGGTTGGGCTGGCAATTGGGGGACGATGTTGTGGGGAGGCATCAGTGTCGGGAGAGCCATTCCCGTCGTGCTGATGGGACGTGCTTAGATCCTCGGCACGAGGCCGAGGATGACGCCGAGTTTTTTGTAACCGATTGAACACTAAGCGAAATCTCGCCCGCAACGTCATCCTCGGGCTCGTGCCGAGGATCTAAGCACGCCGCCCGGAATGCAACGGTGATGGCATCCCGAAGCCTGCAACACCCAAAACCAACCGCCCAACAAATTTCACTTTAATTTCTTTTCACATTCGTTTGCCTGCATTATTCATTCAATCCGAAGCAGTTCATGGGAGGATGACAATGGCGGGGTATGTACTGGCGATCGATCAGGGGACGACGTCGACGCGGGCGATCGTGTTCGATGGCGAGATGAAGATCGCCGGCGCGGGCCAGAAGGAATTCAAGCAGATCTATCCGCAATCCGGCTGGGTCGAGCATGATCCCGAAGAGATCTGGGACAGCGTCGTCTCGACCATCAAGATGGCGATCCGCGAGGCGAAGATCAGCGCCAAGGACATCGCGGCACTCGGGATCACCAACCAGCGCGAGACGGTTGTCGTCTGGGAGCGCGAGAGCGGCAAGCCGATCCACAACGCCATCGTCTGGCAGGACCGCCGCACGGCAAGCTACTGCGACAAGCTGAAGAAGCAGGATCTGGAAAAGACCTTCACCAAGAAGACCGGGCTGCTGCTCGATCCCTATTTCTCCGGCACCAAGCTTTCCTGGATGCTCGCCAATGTGAAGGGGGCGAGGGCGCGGGCGGCCAAGGGCGAGCTCTGCTTCGGCACGATCGACACGTTTCTGATCTGGCGGCTCACCGGCGGCAAGAGCTTCGTGACCGATGCCACCAATGCGTCGCGGACGCTGATGTACAACATCGCCAGCAACGAATGGGACAAGGACCTCTTGGAGATCCTGCGCGTTCCCTCGGCGATGCTGCCCGAGGTGAAGGATTGCGCGGCCGATTTCGGCGTTACCGAACCTCACATCTTCGGCGCCGCGATCCCGATCCTGGGCGTTGCCGGCGACCAGCATGCGGCGACGATCGGGCAGGCCTGCTTCGAGCCGGGCATGATGAAATCCACCTACGGCACCGGTTGCTTTGCCGTGCTCAACACCGGCGCCGACATGGTGCGCTCGAAAAACCGGCTCTTGACGACCATCGCCTACCGGCTGGACGGCGAGACGACCTATGCGCTTGAGGGCTCGATCTTTATCGCCGGAGCCGCCGTGCAATGGCTGCGCGACGGGCTCGGCATCATCGACAGCGCCTCGAAGACCGGAGAACTGGCCGATGCCGCCGACCCCTCGCAGGAGGTCTATCTGGTTCCGGCCTTCACCGGGCTCGGCGCGCCGCACTGGGATGCGAACGCCCGCGGCGCGATCTTCGGCCTGACGCGCAACAGCGGGCCGAAGGAGTTCGCGCGCGCGGCGCTCGAGGCTGTCTGCTACCAGTCGCGAGACCTGCTCGACGCCATGCACAAGGACTGGAAGGGCGGCGTCGACGAGACGGTGCTGCGCGTCGACGGCGGCATGGTGGCCTCCGACTGGACCATGCAGCGGCTGGCCGACATTCTCGACGCACCCGTCGACCGCCCCGTGATCCTTGAGACCACGGCGCTGGGCGCCGCCTGGCTCGCCGGCAGCCGGGCGGGTGTCTGGCCCGACAAGGCGGCGTTCGCCAAGAACTGGAAGCGCAACAACCGCTTCGAGCCGGATATGGACGAGAAGACGCGGGCGGCGAAGCTCAAGGGTTGGCGGAGTGCGGTGAAGCGGACGTTGAGTGAGGGGTGAGAGGATTGCGGCTACGGCTGCGACTTTTATTAAGATCGGCAGGCGTCGGCTGCTGAACAGCAATTCAGCAGCCGACGACCTGAATATAGCCTGCTTCCGCTATCTGACCCAATGTTGCGTCTCGGGTGACAATCGGGACTTTCTTGTATCTGGCAGTTGCCATGATGTAGCAATCGCCGGGGTCTTTGTGACCGGTCTTCGCAATTATGTTGGCAGCTTCAAGGGCGATCGTCGGACCTATCGGCACCAGTTTGGACGAGGTGGCGTCGAGTGCTGCTTTAAACCAATCTTTTACGCTGAAGTTGCCGATATCAGGGGCATTCGTTTTCTTGTTGACCGCAATCGCCAATTCCCATGCCGTGATCGGTGAAACGAAAAGCCTACCGGCTTCTTGAGCGCCGGCTATCGCGACCAATGCGTCGTCATGAAGTGTTTCCGGCTGTGTGACCAACCACAACAAAGCGTGCGTGTCGAGGACCGCTCCAGCCAATTACCTGGCCTTCGGCTTTTCTTTAAGCACCTGTTTTGCAATGGGTTTGGTCAGATCGAGGCCAGGCTTGATTGAAAGCTCGCTTCCCTTGAGCGCACCGGCACCCTTCACGGTCACGAGCTGTCCTGTTCGCGAGTTGCGAACCGTGACGCTTGCTGGTGATGCTTTTACCTGAACCATGGAGATAACATGACTTCAAAACATGCTTAGTTCAAGCGAAGCATTCAGAAACAATCTCCGACAGCACGCCGCAGTTCAGTCCAGTCATGTCTTCCACATCTCACTAATTTTTTGCTGCGTCCTGTCGGCGGGCGCGTTACTCCTTCGTCATTGAGGAAGAGGAGTATGAGATGCTGTATGCGATCCTTTGCTATGCCGATGAAGAGCGGGTTTTCTCCTGGACCAAGGAGGAAGAGGACGCCGTGATGGCGAAGCTTTATGCGGTTCAGGCGCCCTTGGCCGAAAGCGGCAAGCTCGGGCCTGTCGGCCGGCTGATGCCGACGACGGCGGCGACCACCGTGCGCAAGGGCAAGGAAGAGCCGCTGGTGCTCGATGGTCCGTTTGCCGAGACCAAGGAGGCGCTGCTCGGCTTCTACGTGGTCGACTTCGACACGCTGGAGGAGGCCGTTGCCTTTTCCAAAGAGCTTTCGTCAGTCAATCCCGGCTCCACATCCTATGAAATCAGGCCGTTCTACGTGTTCCGGCCGGGAGAGAGTGCGACATGACAGACATTGCCTGGATCGACGTGACGCTCGCTTCCGCCCGGCCGAAGGCGCTCGGCGCGCTGCTCAGATACTTTCGCGATCTCGATATCGCGGAAGAGGCCTTTCAGGAGGCCTGCCTGCGCGCCATCAGAACCTGGCCGGACAAGGGGCCGCCGCGCGATCCGACGGCATGGCTGATCTTCGTCGGCCGCAACAGCGGCATCGACGCGGTGCGCAAGCGTTCGAAGACCCAGGCGCTGCCGGACGAGGAGCTGATCTCAGACACCGAGGATGCCGAGAGCGATATCGCCGAGCGGCTGGATACGTCCAATTATCGCGACGACATATTGCGGCTACTCTTCATCTGCTGCCACCCCGACCTGCCGGCGACGCAGCAGATCGCGTTGGCGCTCAGGATCGTCTCCGGCCTCTCGGTGCAGCAGATCGCCCGCGCCTTCCTGGTCGGCGAGAGTGCCATGGAGCAGCGGATCACGCGGGCCAAGGCGCGTGTCGCCAAGGCCGGCGTTCCCTTCGAGACGCCGGATGCGGCGGAGCGGGCCGAGCGGCTGTCGATCGTCTCGACGATGATCTATCTCGTCTTCAACGAGGGCTACAGCCAGGCCGACCCCAAGGCGGAGGCCTGCGCCTTTTCCGACGAGGCGATCCGGCTGGCGCGGCTTTTGCTGCGTATCTTTCCTGCAGAGCCGGAGCTGATGGGGCTGTTGGCGCTGATGCTCTTGCAGATCTCCCGGCGCCCGGCGCGCTTCAGCGCCGACAACGAGATCGTGCTGCTCGAGGATCAGGATCGGTCGCTCTGGAACCGCGAGCTGATCAACGAAGCGTTGGCTTTGCTCGACAAGGCGATCCGCCACCGGCAGCCGGGAAGCTACCAGTTTCAGGCGGCGATCGCGGCGCTGCATTCGCGCGCCAAGAGGGCCGAAGATACCGACTGGGAGGAGATCGAGCTACTCTACCGCGCGCTGGAGCGCATGCAGCCGTCCCCCGTCATCACGCTCAACCGGGCGGTCGCCGTGTCGAAGCTCAGAGGGCCGGGCGAGGCGCTGACATTGGTGGAGACGCTCGGTGAAAAGCTCGACGGCTATTTCTACTATCACGGCCTGCGCGGCGGGCTGTTGAAGCAGATCGGCCGGCCGCGCGAGGCGCGCGAGGCTTTCGATCGGGCGATCGCGCTGGCGCATTCTGCACCCGAGGCCGCGCATATCCGCCGGCAGATCGACAGCCTGAAGATGGAGCCGGCGTTGCCGGCGGTGAAATAATTCCAGAAATCACCTTGCGCCTTGTCGGATCGGCGACATCTCAAACGTTCTTGTAACAGACTGATCAAGAACAGGTTTCACGAAACAGGAGACGACACATGACCGCCATGCACGAGCTTATTCTGGTCCGCGAATTCGATGCGCCGCGCGAAAAGATCTTCAAGGCCTGGACCGATCCCGAGCTGATGAAGGAGTGGTTTGTGCCGCGTCCCTGGACGATATCCGACGCCAAGCTCGACGTGCGCGCCGGCGGCGCCAATCTGATCGTGATGCGCAGCCCAGAGGGGCAGGAGTTTCCCAATCGCGGCGTTTATCTCGAAGTGATCGAGAAAGAGAAGCTGGTCTTCACCGACGCCTATACCAGCGCCTGGGTGCCATCCGAAAAGCCGTTCATGACGGCGACCGTACTGCTCGAGGATCTCGGCAACGGCCGCACCAAATACACGGCAACGGCCGTGCACTGGACCGCCGAGGACAAGAAGACCCACGAGGAAATGGGTTTTCACGAGGGCTGGGGCAAATGCGCCGATCAGCTCGCCGAGCTTCTGGCGCGGATGTGATTCGAACAAGCCGAACAAGGGGATGGGACGATGTCCGCAATCATTGATTCAAATCCTGCGCAACCGCGCTGGCAGACCATCACCGGCCTCGTGCTCAGCGGCCTCATCGTCGCCTTCCTCGTCTTCGACGGCGCGATCAAGCTGGTACCGATCGCGCCCGTGACCGAAACGCTGACGGCGCTCGGCTACTCCGCCGACCCGATGCTGGCCCGCAGCCTCGGCATCATCACGCTCGCCTGCGCGCTGCTTTACGCCATCCCGCGCACCTCGGTGCTGGGAGCGATCCTGCTCACCGGCCTGCTCGGCGGCGCGATCGCCACGCATTTGAGGGTCGGGAGCCCGGTGTTTTCGCATCTGCTCTTCGGCGTCTATCTCGGGCTGATGGCCTGGGGCGGGCTCTATCTGCGCTACGAGGCGGTTCGCAGGATGATTCCGTTCAGGCTCTGAAGTGATTGAAATGAGAGTCGGATTTGGCGGCGGGGCCGGTACGGTTATCGGCGGCGGTCTCGGCCCGTGCCCTAAGAAAAGCCGACCGAGGGCGACGGCAATGCGAACCACACTCCTCCGGGACTGACATCTCCGGCTCCGGTTTCCAGCCACTCGCTTACGATCGAATTGGCGATATCCAGGTCAGACTCGCCGTAATGTGTTTGTAGAATCCAGTCGAACTTCGTTCCCGCGCCGCCTTTCACAGGCTTGGCGCCCGAGGCAAGCAGCGCCAGGATGCATTGTCTTATAAACTCGGTGAGCTCCGCGTTCTCCAGCTGAAAGCCGTCCCGCCCGGCTGGAACTATTTGCCATAAACCGACAGCATCGACCTCAAGTTCGTCTGGCAGCGTATCGATATGTTCGGCAATCGTATGGCCATAGATCTTATGACGGGTGTCCAGCTTCATTGGTGATGTGCCTCGATCCTGAGTGGAGATTGGGATCGCTGTTTCTACGACGCTAGCTCTCGTTCCGCCTAGCTCCCCCATCAACTTTATCGAACGATCCGTTCTAGAATTTGTCATTGCGCCCCACCTCGGCCATCCTTATCTGCAATCTAAAGATTTCAACGGGATGCAAGCCATGGAACTCGGCCTTTATACCTTCGCAGACGTCAACCCCAATCCTTCCAGGAGCAAGGGGGCGGAAGGGGCCGAGAGGTTGAAGCATCTGATCGAGGAGATCGAGCTTGCCGATCAGGTGGGCCTCGACGTCTTCGGGCTGGGTGAGCATCACCGGCCGGATTACGCGGCGTCCGCGCCGGCCGTGGCGCTGGCGGCGGCTGCGGTGAAGACCAAGAACATCCGGCTGACGAGCGCCGTCACCGTGCTGTCCTCCGACGATCCGGTGCGGGTGTTCCAACAGTTCTCGACGCTCGATCTTCTCTCCAACGGCCGCGCCGAGATCATGGCGGGGCGGGGGTCGTTCATCGAATCCTTCCCGCTGTTCGGCTATAATCTCGAGGATTACGACCAGCTTTTCGAGGAAAAACTCGACCTTCTGCTTGCCCTTCGCGACAGCGAGGCGGTGACGTGGTCGGGCGAGATGCGGCCTGCGATCAACGGGCGCGGCGTTTATCCAAGGCCGTTCCAGGACCCGCTGCCGGTGTGGATTGCGGTTGGCGGCACGCCGCAGTCGGTGGCGCGCGCGGGTGCGCTCGGGCTGCCGGTGGCGCTGGCCATCATTGGCGGCGAGCCGCATCGGTTTGCGCCGCTATTTGATCTCTATCGCGAGGCGGCACGGCGCGCCGGGCAGGATCAGGCCAAGCTGAAGACATCGATCAACGTGCACGGTTTCGTCGCCGACACGACGGATGCGGCGGCCGATCAGTTTTACGGACCGCAGGCGGAAGTGATGAACCGGATCGGCCGCGAGCGCGGTTGGGGGCCGACGAGCCGCCCGCATTTCGACGCCTCGCGCGGGCCGAAGGGGGCGCTCTTCGTCGGCGATCCTGAAGTGGTGGCCGAGAAGATCATCGCGCATCACAAGCTGTTCAAGAACGATCGCTTCCTGTTGCAGATGGCGATCGGCCTGATGCCGCACGACCAGATCATGCGCGGGATCGAGCTCTACGGCACGAAAGTCGCGCCGATCGTCAGAAAGGCATTGACTGAGAGCGGCGAAGGGGCGAAAGCCAGCGCCTAAAGCAGGAGCTTCATGGCGTAAAGGATGAATTGGATTTCCCCCGGCGTCGTGTTCTGTTCCAGATTCGAGAGCCGGCCGACCGGCCGTAACCTTAGGGCCGGAAACGGAATTTCATGATTATCGAGACTGAAGACGAACTCCTGAAGCTCAAAGAGATCGGCCGCATTTGCGCCAATGCGATCCAGATCATGGCGTCGTCCATGGAGCCGGGGATCACCACGCAGGAACTCGACGATATCGGCCGCCGGGTGCTTGAAAGTGCCGGCGCGCGCTCGGCGCCGGAGTTCTGCTACCAGTTTCCCGGTGCAACCTGCATCAGCGTCAACGAGGAGATCGCGCACGGTATTCCCGGCGCGCGCGTCATCCGCCCTGGTGATCTCGTCAATATCGACGTCTCGGCCGAAAAGGATGGTTTCTTCTCCGATACCGGCGCCTCCTTCGTCGTGCCGCCGTCGAAATCCAAGCTCGACAAGCTCTGCCGTGACGGCAAGCGGGCGCTTTGGGTCGGTCTCAACCAGGTGAAATCGGGCGAGCCGCTCGCCAAGATCGGCCAGGCGATCGGCGCGTTCGCGGCCAAGAACCGTTATACGCTGGTGGCGAACCTCGCCAGCCACGGCGTCGGCCGCTCGCTGCACGAGGAGCCAGGCGAGCTTTCGACATGGCCGGATCCGTCCGAAAAGCGGATCATGACGGATGGGCTGGTGTTCACCGTCGAGCCCTTCCTGTCGCTCGGCGCCACATGGGCCGAGGGCGGCGACGACGCCTGGACGCTCTACGCCGATCCGCAGGCGCCGACGGTGCAATACGAACATACCGTGGTCGCGACCCGCAACGGGCCGATGATCCTGACGCTGCCGGATGGGCAGGTGTAACGTCGGTTCCGACGATCTGTCTTACGATATAACGGACACATAACGCGAGACGCCCTGCTCAAAGAGCAGGGCGTTTCCGTTTGGTTCTGTGAAGCCGGTCGTGCTTAGTCTTGCTTGGGCTGCTGCAGGATTTCTGCGGCGGCGCGTTCCAGGATGCCGGCGATGCGCTTGGCTTCGTCCTTCGACCATGGATAGCGCAGCTTCAGCGCCGATTTCAAAAGCATGCGGGCGGCGACGACTTCGCTCTTGTCCTCGGGGAAGGCTTCTTCCTCGCGGTCCGGGCCACGGCTTTCCGGATCGAAGATACGGCGTACATGCGCCATCTTCTCGCCGATGCGCTCCAGCTTTCCAAGCGTCATTTCGATCATGGAACTGTTCTGCTCGACCTGTTTGCGGCCGCTTTCGGTGATGCGGTAGAGCTTCTTCGTGCCCTCCGCCTCGACCTCGGCGAGGCCGGTTTCTTCCAGATAGGTCAGCGCCGGATAGATGACGCCGGGGCTTGGGACATAGAAGCCGCCGGAGCGCTCTTCCAAGAGCTTGATCAGCTCGTAGCCATGGCGCGGCTGTTCGGCCAAAAGCGCCAGGATCACCAGCTGCAGATCGCCTGCCGCGAACTTCCGCCCCATGCGAAAGCCACCGCCACCCATCATTCCACCTCTAAAACCTCTCATCGATCACTCCTTATGATGTATCGTTGATTATGTCGTAAAACATATATCGTAAGATATGGCGTTTCAAGGGCAGGCCGTAAATTTCCGGAATTGATGGGTTCATCAGAAAATCTTGATTGCGGCTCGCGGTGTGCGGCGCGATAAGCGAGCCATGTTGGCTCGCAATGAACTTCCCCCCACACCTTCCCATGCACCCCTGTTTCGCACGGCGCTGGCCGGAATGATCGCCATGGCGGCTGCCATGGGCTTCGGGCGGTTTTCGTATACGCCGATCCTGCCCGGCATGATGAGCGGCGTGCCGCTGTCGGCCGCCGATGCCGGCTTCATCGCGTCGGCCAATTTCGTCGGTTATCTCGTGGGCGCGGTTCTCGCCGCTTACGGCTGGGCGGCGGGGCGGGAGCGCAAGGTGGCGCTGTCGGCACTTCTCGCCAACGCCATCCTGCTCGCCGCTATGGCCATGACCCATTCCGTTATGCTCTTTGCCGTCATCCGCTTTCTCGCCGGCCTCGCCAGCGCCTTCGCGATGATCTTCACTTCGTCCATCGTGCTTAGCCACGGCGCTGCCGCCGGCAACGACCATGTGCAATCGGCGCATTTTGGCGGGCCCGGGGCGGGGATCGCTTTGTCGTCGGTCATGGTCTTCGTCATCGGGCTCATCGCGCATGGCGGCCCGGATGCCTGGCGGATCGACTGGATCGGCGGGGCGATCTATTCGGCGATCAGCCTTGTGCTCGTCTGGCTGCTTTTGCCTGCGGGCCCTGTTGCCAGCGGGCAGACCGGCAAGGAGCCGCCGATCACGTGGAGCCGGCCGATGCTCTTGGTCACGCTCTCCTATGGCCTTTTCGGCTTCGGCTATGTCATCACCGCCACCTTCCTCGTCACCATCGCCCGGATGGCGGCATCAGGTGCCGTGGTCGAATTCCTCTGCTGGTTCATCGCGGGGCTGACGTCTGCCGTCGCGCTATTTGCGTGGAAGCCGCTGGTGCGGCCGCTCGGGCTCGGCTGGATCTATGTCGCGGCCCTTCTCGTCGAAGCGCTCGGCGTGCTCGCGACAGTGATGCTGCCGCCATCGGTAGCGCCGCTGATTGGCGGGGCGCTGTTCGGTGCGACGTTCCTGGCGATTACCGCCTACGGTCTGCAGATCGGCCGCAAGCTGGTTCCTTCCAGCCCGCGCCGGGCCTTCGCGATGATGACGGCGGCCTTCGGCCTCGGCCAGATCGTCGGTCCGATCGTCGCCGGCGCTTTGGCCGAGCGGACCGGAAGCTTCGTCGCGCCCACCTATGTGGCGGCTGTGGCGCTCGTCGTCTGCGCCATCATGGTCATGCCTGTGATCAAGAAGCTCTCCTAAGCGGTTACAATTGCGTAACAATGGCGTCAGGCCATTGCCGCTTTCCGCGAACTGCCTTAATTTCCGGCGCAATCGCTCTTATAGAGCTTGCGAAGACACTCGTTCAGGAAAGCAATCCCACCCGTGTTTCTATCCTACTTCCCGAAGCCGAAACTCTTCTTCACATCGGCCGTCGTCTGGGCGCTCATCGGCGTTCTCCTTTGGTATTTCGGAGGCTCGAGCCTCGGCGCCGCGATCGGCCTGCCGCCGCTGGCTGCCGGGCAGGAAGCGCCGATCGGCGTGTCCGTGTTCTGGTCGACGCCGTTCCTGTGGTTCTACATCTACTACATCGTCTTCGTCGCCATCTTCGCGGGCTTCTGGTTTACCTACAGCCCGCATCGCTGGCAGATGTGGTCGGTGCTCGGCTCGGCGCTGATCATCTTCAACACCTATTTCTCGGTGCAGGTGAGCGTCGCCATCAATGCCTGGTACGGTCCGTTCTACGACCTGATCCAGCAGGCGCTGGCAAAGACCGCGCCCGTCACCGCCTCGCAGCTCTATCTCGGCATGCTCGGCTTTGCCGGCATCGCCTTCGTGGCGATCACCGTCGGCGTGCTCAACCTGTTCTTCGTCAGCCACTGGATCTTCCGCTGGCGCACGGCGATGAACGAATACTACATGGCCCACTGGCCGAAGCTGCGCCACATCGAAGGCGCCTCGCAGCGTGTGCAGGAAGATACGATGCGCTTTTCGTCGACGGTCGAAAGCCTCGGCGTCAGCCTGGTCAGCTCGGTAATGACGCTGATCGCCTTCCTGCCGGTTCTCTTCAAGATCGGCGCCAGCATCACCGAACTGCCGCTGATCGGCGACGTCCCGCATGCGCTCGTCTGGGCGGCGATCTTCTGGTCGGTGTTCGGCACGGTGTTCCTCGGCCTCGTCGGCATCAAGCTGCCGGGCCTCGAATTCCGCAACCAGCGCGTCGAAGCGTCCTACCGCAAGGAACTCGTCTACGGCGAAGACCACGCCGACCGCGCCACGCCGCCGACAGTGGCCGAGCTCTTCGCCAATGTCCGCCGCAACTATTTCCGGCTCTATTTCCACTACATGTACTTCAACGTCGCCCGCATCTTCTACCTGCAGGCCGACAACCTGTTCAGCTTGATCGTGCTGGTCCCGTCGATCGTCGCCGGCAAGCTGACGCTTGGCCTGCTCACGCAGATCAACAACGTCTTCGACCAGGTGCGCGGCTCGTTCCAGTATCTCGTCAATTCGTGGACGACGATCGTCGAGTTGCTCTCCATCTACAAGCGCCTGCGCACCTTCGAATCCGCCATCGACGGTGAGCCGCTGCCGGATATCGACCAGCGCTATCTGGAGCGCGAGCAGGGGATTATTCACGCCGACGGCTAGTTCGCGGGCGGAATGGAGTTTGCGAGACGCCGCGTGTCTTGGATGCGCGGCGTTTTTTTGTTTGTGGGGGGCGTTACGCGCCAGAACGCTCATCCAACCCACCACGCACGCCAACAACCGCGCGCGAAGCAAAGCCTCACGACGGCCGGCGTCATAAAGCGGGAAGGGCAGGCGGTTTGTTATTGGTGGTATTGGTTGTCAGGCTGTCCGCCTGCCCGATCGCCTCGGTTTCCGGTTCGCCCGACCCGACAGGAGCGTCTCTCGGATCGGTCTTGCCGGTGGATCATCGGCCCTGACGGCGTCCGATCCCCTTGGCAACCATCACCACACGCCGGATTTCGAGCGGCTGAGCATCCGGTTCGCGACCCGGCTCCCAGTGCGGTGACGAGGGGAGTATGGCGGGGTGGTGTGGGGTGGGGATGAGAAAGGTGTCGGGTTGGGGGTAGGGTGTTGAGTGGGTTGAGGGATTTGTTTTGTGGGGTGGGTGGTTGTGCCCGTGCGGTGGGGTGGTGGTATGGGGAGGGTTCGATGTCGCTGATGTTGGCGCAGAGCAATACCCCCCTCTGTCCTGCCGGACATCTCCCCCACAAGGGGGGAGATCGACTCGTGGCTTGCTCCCCAATCAAGCAATGAGCGTGGAGCGAGCGGTTGCGCCCAGCCAATCTCCCCACCTGTGGGGGAGATGCCCGGCAGGGCAGAGGGGGTATCACACGGTAAAACGCTCACCGGTAGGCAGATGGTGGGCAAAACGCCTGACGGCCTCCCCCCAAAAAAATCACAACCCCGAAGCCGGCGTCCCCTGCAGCTTGCCGCGGGCCTTGATCACAGGGATCGCCTCCGAATAGCTCACACAGGCCACATCAGCCCTACGGCAGACATCGCTCACCAGCCGGTCGAGTGCCCGCCAGTAGGCGCCGCCGTTCATCTCGACGAAGTGGAAGCCCAACTGCAGCGGAATGCGGTCGCCCGTATATTGCTTGTCGAAGGCGCGGGAAAAGGCGGCGTAGGCGCGGTCTTCGAATTCCTTGCTGTCGGCCTTGTCTTCCTCGCCCTTGGAGTGGCGGACGAAGAGGTTGTAGTCCATGCCGACGATCGGGCGGTCGCGCGGGCCCTCGGGGATCAAGGGCAGGCCGAAGCGGATGATGCCGCCTTCCTCGACCGGCATGGCCGGACCCTTGGTGACGAGGCTGGCGTCATAGGTGAAGCCGGCCTTCTTTTCGGCGGCGATCATGTCCGAGCCAGCGGTCGCCGACAGATAAGGGGCGCGAAAACCGTGGATGCCGTGGTCGACCAGATCCTGCCAGCCCTTCGGCTCTTCCAGATCGACGCCCTTCCAGGCGTTCTTCAGCGTCCGGTGGAAGGTGGCGTATTCGTCCGACCAGTCGGCCTCGCTCCACTGGCGGCCGTCGAAATGGCCGCAGGCGTGGCTGGAGATGTCGTGGCCTTCGAGATGGGCGTGCCAGATGTTGCCGAGGCGCTCGCGAATCTCGTCGTCACTCTGGGCGAAGCCGATGTTGGAGCGGCCGGGCTTCTGGTGCGGCGCCTGGTAGGCCTTCTTCATTTCCTTGTTCATCAGGAAGGTGCAGGAGAGAAAATAGGTGAAATGCGCGCCGTTCCTGGCCGCCATCTCGCGGCTCTTCTGCCACAGCGCGTTGTCGTGGGCGCCGTCGAAGGAGATCATCACCAGCTGCTTCGGCTTGGTTGCCGGGTTGACGTTTGAGGCGCCGTCGGCGGTCTGGGCGAGCGCCGGGGCAGCGGCCGGCGCGAGCAGCGAGAGGGCAAGCGAAAGGGAAAGACAGGAGCGAGAGATTATACGAGACATGGGCACCGCGACGATTTGTTTCGGGCTTTTCTGTTACAGAATTGAGGCGAAGCTGCGGTGCCGCTGGCATTTTCCTGCACACGACGATAAGCCTGTCTCATAGTCAAAACAGGAATTTAGCGATGCAGCTTCTCATCTTGAGCCTCATCCTCTTTATCGGCCTTCACCTCATCCGCGTCATCGTTCCGGATTTTCGCCGGTCGATGATCGACAAGCTCGGCAAGCCGGTCTGGGGCGCCGTCCACGGCATCCTCAGCATCGTGACGTTGCTGTTCCTCGCCTATGCCTTCGATCAGGCGCGCGGCATGTATGGCACGCTCTACAATCCGCCGATCTGGATGGCGCATATCACGCTGACCCTGATGCTGATCGCGATGATCTGTCTGGTGGCGGGCTTCCTGCCCGCCGGGCATATCCGCGCCAAGCTGAAGTTTCCGCTTCTGGTGGCGATCAAGATCTGGGCGCTGTCGCATCTTCTCGCCAATGGCGAGCCGGAGGCGATCGTGCTGTTCGTGGCGTTTCTCGCCTGGGCGGTGCTGCTCCGGATCTCGATGAAGCAGCGGCTGCGCAATGGGGAAATCAAGCTGCCGGTGTTCGTCTCGGCCAAGTATGATCTCTATGCCGTGGTCATCGGCGCGGTGCTCTGGGCGGTCATCCTGTTCAAGCTGCACGAATTGGTGATCGGCGTTTCTCCGCTTGTGATGTAACGATTCTTTCACATCCCCCTTACAACGGATGCAAAATGGGGTAGAAGGCCCGACAATGTGCGTGCAACCCGCATGATTTTGCATATCCGCTGCCGGAGACGAGAATGGCATTCAACGACGATAGCTTCATTCGTGAGGTCAATGAGGAACTGCGTTCGGACCAGATGAAGGGTGCGTGGCAGCGTTTCGGCCGCTACCTGATCGTTCTGGCCGTCCTCATCGTTCTCGGCACGGTCGGCTACAAGGTGTTCCAGTATTGGGATAACAACCAGTCGTCCGGCACCGGCGACCAGTTCATCGCCGCCATGAAGCTTGCCGACGAGAACAAGAGCGACGAGGCGCTGACAGCGCTCGAGAAGCTCGAGAAGGAAGGTCACGGCGACTATCCGATCCTGGCGCGCCTGCGCGCCGCCTCCGTGCTTGCCCAGAAGGGTGACGCCACGGGCGCCATCGCCGCCTTCGACGTGATCGGCAAGGACGCCAAGGCGCCGGCGCCGATCCGCGATGCCGCCAAGATGCGCGCCGCATGGCTCCTGATCGAAAACGGCACCTATGAGCAGGTCTCGGCCCAGGTCGAGGAAATGGCCGTTCCGACCAACGCATTCCGCCACTCCGCTCGCGAAGCGCTCGGCCTTGCCGCCTACAAGGCCGGCAACATGGCTCAGGCCCGCCAGTGGTACCAGGCGATCGCCGACGATGCGCAGTCACCGCGCAATGTTGCCAATCGCGCCCAGATGATGCTTGATAACATCACCGCATCCGGCAAGGCGCCCGCCGCACAGGGCTGAGTTTAGGGTATTTCAATGAGCTTTACGGTCGCGATCGTCGGTCGCCCGAATGTCGGCAAGTCAACGCTTTTCAACCGGCTGGTCGGAAAGAAACTGGCGCTTGTCGACGACACGCCCGGCGTCACCCGCGACCGCCGCCCCGGCGATGCGCGCCTGATGGGGCTGACCTTCACCATCATCGATACCGCCGGTCTGGAAAGGGCCGAGGCCGAGAGCCTGCAGGGCCGCATGCGCGCCCAGACGGAAGCGGCGATCGACGAGGCCGACATCTCGCTGTTCGTCGTCGATGCCAAGTTCGGCCTGACGCCTGTCGACAAGGAACTGGCGGAGATGCTGCGCCGTCGCGGCAAGCCGGTCGTTCTCGTTGCCAACAAGTCGGAAGCCAAGGGTTCCGACGGCGGTTTTTACGACGCCTATACGCTCGGCCTCGGCGAGCCGGTGCCGATCTCGGCCGAACACGGGCAGGGCATGCTCGACCTGCGCGACGCGATCGTCGAAGCGGTCGGCGAGGATCGCGCCTATCCGCCGAAGGAAGACATCGCCGAGACCAACGTCAATCTTCCCCACGAGATGGAAGAGGACGAGGACTACGAGCCCGAGTACGACGACACCAAGCCGCTGCGCGTGGCGATCATCGGCCGCCCGAATGCCGGCAAGTCGACACTGATCAACCGCTTCCTCGGCGAGGACCGCTTGCTCACCGGCCCCGAGGCCGGCATTACCCGCGACAGCATTTCCGTCGAGTGGGACTGGAACGGCCGCACCATCAAGATGTTCGACACGGCGGGCATGCGCCGAAAGGCGCGCGTTACCGAGAAGCTCGAGAAGCTGTCGGTCGCCGATTCCTTGCGCTCCATCCGCTTCGCCGAGACCGTGGTCATCGTCTTCGACGCGACCATTCCCTTCGAGAAGCAGGACCTGCAGCTGGTTGACCTCGTGGTTCGCGAGGGACGCGCCGCCGTTCTCGCCTTCAACAAGTGGGACCTGATCGACGAGCCGCAGGCGCTTCTGGCGGACTTGCGCGAGAAGACCGAGCGGCTGTTGCCGCAGGCGCGCGGCATCCGCGCCGTGCCGATCTCCGGCCAGACCGGCCGCGGCCTCGACAAGCTGATGCAGTCGATCATCGATACGGACATGACGTGGAACCGTCGCATCTCGACCGCCAAGCTCAACCGCTGGCTGGATTCGATCACGACGCAGCATCCGCCGCCGGCCGTCTCCGGCCGCCGCCTGAAGCTGAAATACATGACCCAGGTCAAGGCCCGCCCGCCGGCCTTCATGATCTCGTGCACCCGCGCCGACGCGCTGCCGGAATCCTACACACGCTATCTGGTCAACAGCCTGCGCACGGATTTCAACATGCCCGGCGTGCCGATCCGGATCATGTATCGCGAGAAGGACAATCCGTACGAATCCAAGAGCGGCGGACGACGCAAGCCGCAGCCTGCCAAGTAGCAGCTTGGCCTGGTAGCTGGCCAAGTGACATGTCGGGTGCAGCCAAGGCTGCGCCCGCACTCCGCTTTTTTAGCGATGAAGATGGGCTGTCTCAGCCGTCGAAGTAATAGATCGGATCGCGGGTGAGTTCGCCATTGCCGACGTGGCCGTAGACGTCGTTTCCAAGAATCCAGAAGCTTATAGCCTGGGTCTCCATGGAAAAAATGTAGTCTCCCGATATCCAATGCTCGGCTTTACTTCCGGATAGCGAAAACAGGTGTTCGCCGGCCTGGTACATGACCGCCTTGTGCGACTTCGAATCATATAGATAACGTTCGTCAGCCATGTTGCGCCCTGATTCTACATGGTGAGAATCTCACGCAGACCGTGCTTTGTCTAATAATCCTGATTTAATATATATGACTATTTTTGGTATAAAGGCCGCCGGGGCTGCCCGCCGGAAGCGCAATTCTTGAAAATTATGTGACAGGCTGTCGGATGCGGCAGCGGCCAGACGTCTTGATGGGGAGGGCATGGATCGCCTTTTATAGGGGATCCGCGCCAGATCGGTTCGCACAGGGAGGTGCACGATGATGAGCCATTCGCATCAGGGGTCCTATCGGTGGGTGATCGTGGCGGCGGGCGCGCTGATGACCTGCGTGGCGCTGGGGGCGATGTTTTCGCTTGCGATCTTCCAGGAGCCGATCGCGCTCGATACCGGCTGGTCGCATATCGGCATCGCCAGCGCGATGACGCTCAATTTCATCGTCATGGGCATCGGCGGCTTCGTCTGGGGCGCTGCGAGCGACCGGTTCGGGCCGCGCGCCGTGGTGCTTGTGGGCGCAGCATTGCTCGGGCTGGCGCTGGTGCTTTCCAGCCGGGCGGTGACGCTCCTGCAATTCCAGCTGACCTATGGCATCCTCGTCGGCATCGCCGCCAGCACCTTCTTCGCACCGATGATCGCGGCGACCACCGCATGGTTCGACGAGCATCGCGGCCTTGCCGTCTCGCTGGTCTCGGCCGGCATGGGCGTGGCGCCGATGACTATCTCGCCCTTCGCCCGCTTCCTGATCTCGGCCTATGACTGGCGCACCGCGATGCTGATCATCGGCATCGGCGCCTGGGTGCTGCTCCTGCCGGCCGCACTCTTGGTGCGCCGCGCGCCCGAGAGTGCCGACGATGATGTTGGCGCAGCATCGCCGAGTGGCGCGATGGCCACGGGCTCAACGCCGGCGGGGCGGGGGAATGCGCGGCTCGCCGACGTGTTCCGCTCGCCACAGTTCATCGTGCTCGGGCTGACCTTCTTCGCCTGCTGTGCGGCGCATTCCGGGCCGATCTTCCATATGGTGAGCTACGCGACGATCTGCGGCGTGGCGCCGATGGCGGCCGTCAGCATCTACAGCGTCGAGGGGCTGGCGGGGCTGGGCGGCCGGTTGATCTACGGTTCGCTTGCCGATCGCGTCGGCGTCAAGCCCGTGATCGTCGGCGGGCTGCTCATCCAGGCGATTGCGCTGATGGGCTATCTCTTCGTCAGCCGGCTTGGCGAATTCTACGCGCTGGCGATGATCTTCGGCAGCGCCTATGGCGGCGTCATGCCGCTCTACGCGGTGCTGGCGCGCGAATATTTCGGGCAAAAGATCATCGGCACCGTCTTCGGCGCCGCCACCATGCTTTCCAGCCTCGGCATGGCCTTCGGCCCGCTGATCGGCGGCTGGATCTTCGATCACTTCGCCAATTACTCGTGGCTGTTCATCGGCTCGGCGTTGGTGGGGCTGGGCGCGGCCGCGATCGCGCTGGCGTTTCCGCCGCTGCCGGGTGAGCGGGGGCGTCAGGCGGTGGGGGCTGCGGAGTAGGGTTTACACCATCGTCGCCGCATCCCCATCGCCGAGGCGCTTGTTGCGTGGTAGGGACTTGGCGGCGTATTGCCAGGCCTTCTTCCATTTCGGGGTGATCACCCCGTTGGCGGCGCGGATGTTGGTGATGAACTGCAGCGTTGCCGCTTCCCAGGAATATTGGACGGCGAGCTCGCGGGCCTTTTGCCGCGAGGCGGAGAGCGCCGCGAGGCAGGCGATACGCAGATCGTCGTCGAGCGCGCCGACCTCGCTATCCTCGCCGATGATATCGAGCGGGCCGGTGACCGGGTAGGCGGCGACGGGGACGCCCGAGGCCAGCGCCTCGAGGATGGTGTTGCCGAAGGTGTCGGTCAGCGACGGGAAGACGAAGACGTCGGCCTGGGCGTAGATCGCGGCCAGTTCCGGGCCGACCTTCAGGCCGGTGAAATGCACATCCGGATGGCGCTTCTCGAGCTCGGCGCGGGCGGGGCCATCGCCGACGACCACCTTGGAGCCGGGAAGATCAAGATCGAGAAAGGCCGGCAGATTCTTTTCCAGCGCCACGCGGCCGACCGTCATGAAGATCGGGCGGGAAAGGCCGAAGGGCTTTTCCTCGAGTTCGGCCGGGTGGAACTGTTTGGCGTCGATGCCGCGGCTCCAGGGCATCAGGTTGCGGATGCCCTTTTCGGAAAGCTCGCGTGCCAGCGAGGGCGTCGCCACCATGCAGCCGGCGCCGGAATTGTGGAACCACTTGACGAAGGCGTAGAGCCAGCTCTTCGGAATGGGGAGCCGGGCGGCGACATACTCCGGGAAGCGGGTGTGATAGCTGGTGGAGAACGGCATGCGGTTCTTCAGGCACCAGCGCCGCGCCGTCAGTCCCAGCGGGCCTTCGGTGGCGATATGGACGTAGGACGGCTTGTGCTTGGCGATCTCCCGCGCAACGCTGCGGTAGCGGGCGATCGACAGGCGGATTTCGGGATAGGTGGGGCAGGGGATGTTGCGAAACCCCTGCGGCGTCACCATCGCCACCTCGACGCCGATCTTGGCGAGCTCGCGATTGGTGTTTTCGATCGAGCGGACGACGCCGTTGACCTGCGGATGCCAGGCATCCGTGACGATGACCAGCCGCTCCGGCTTGCCCATCGGCAAGGCGGCGACGTTTTCGCCATCGCTGGCATTTTGCAGGCGTTGCAACATGATCCGACTTCCATCCGCGCCATCGGCGCACCGCTCCGGGCGGGCGCCGGATAATCGATTCCCGCGCTCATATTCTCGCTGCTGTCGATGATGGAAATATTACAGGGTGGGTGAGGCGGCGGGTTACGTCCAATTGGGTAATCCTTGATTGTGGATTAGTATTGATTGCAATTTTTAGGATTGTTACTCCTTTGCAAGTTTGAGGGGAACAATTCATGTTTACACCATTGCGGGTGCTGGCATTGCTGGCAGCGTTGATGCTTGCCGCGTGCGCGAGTGTCGATGCCAAGAAGATTGCGAAATTTGGAGAAGCAACCACCGAGGTTGCCCAGATCGTTGCGCATGTTCCCGAGGTGGCTGACAAGGTAGCCGCGCAAGATGCATTTGAAGATCAGGCCACGACGTTCGAAAGCCGTTCTGGGGATCCAAGTTTTCCGCCCGCGGTTCCAGATCGGGATGAGAAACTGCGAAAAATCTGGGCGGTGCGCATTGGTACTCTGAATGCGATCTCCAACTACGGCGCTGCGCTGGCTGCGGCTGCAAGTGGTGAAGATGCCACGAAACTGGATAGTGCTGTCGGGAATTTGAAAACGGCGGTGAATACCGTGCCGACAGTCGCCAAGAATGAGAGATTTCAAGGCGCTGCATCCCTCGTTCAGAGCACCAGCAAACGTTTGTTTACTCACGTCTCGGATGCGCGTCTGCGAGAGGCCATCACCGAAGCCCATCCTCTGATCGTTAAGAGTGCTGCGCTGTTGACTACCGACTTAGAAAACGTTGGGTCGATCATCGAGGGCAACTACAAGAGTTGGCTACGGGCGAAGAAGCTCATACTCCGCGACGCTCGAGAGGACGGAACCAGTGCTGACCTATACAGCATGTATCAACAGTTCTCGAAAGACTTCGATGAGATGCAAGTGACCATCGCTTTCTTTCGTCCTCAGCATGCTCCGCGTTACAAAGAGCTGCTGTCGAAAATGGTCGATGCTCATGCGGCGTTGAAAACACCCGATGCTGATGCCGTTAAGATCGACGATTTTGTCTCGGCTGTCAAAGAGATGGCCGATGCTTTCAAACAACTGAACAACAAATAGGGGAATGACCATGGCGATCACTCCGTTGGATGAGTGCATTGATGCTCTTTTTGATCGCATTGATATGACGGCAAATAAAGTCGAACGTGCTGAGCTCATCAAGATCAAGAACAAGCTTATTGCCTTGAGAAAGAAACAGTTGCTGACCGAGCTCGATCAAAACTCGGATCAATATCTAGAGATTACCGGTCATCTCGAAGCCATAACCGCCGACATGAAGGCGACCATTGACGCGATCGATGCAGCAAGCCAGGCGGCGGCTCTGCTTGTTCGGATATCGGCGTTGCTGGCGGGCGTCTAACCCCACTCAAACCCCAAGCTTATCCTTCGCCACCAGCGCCCCATGCTCGCTCACGACCCGCGCTGCGACCTTGGCGGCGAAGCGGGCGGCTTCAGGCGCGTCGTGGGTTTCCAGGTAATGGGCGATGAAGGCGCCGTTGAAGCTGTCGCCGGCGCTTGTGGTGTCGACGACCTGCTCGACCCGCTCGGAGGGAACAAAGGTCTCGTCGCCGTCGAAATCGAGCGTTATGCCGTCGGCGCCGTTCTTGACGACGACGTCGCGGACGCCGAGTGCGCGGTAGCGGTGGATGGTCGCCTCGATCGAGACGTCGCCGAAGTGCAGGGCCTCGTCCTCGAAGCTTGGTAGCACCATCGATGCTGCGCGCGCGCCTTCGCTGATGGTCGCATGCATCTCGTCATAGCCCGACCACAGGCGCGGGCGGATGTTGGGGTCGAAGGCGACGAGCTTGCCGGATGCCTTGGCGCGGCGTGCTTCGGCAAGCAACGTGTCGGCGTCGTCGCGCGAGAGTATCGCCAGCGTGATGCCGGAGAAATAGACGACGTCGGCGCCTTCGATCGCCTGGCGCAGGAAGTCGGCATCGGCGGCGAGCTGGCGGGCGGCGGAGTTGTCGCGCCAGTAGCTGAAGGAGCGTTCGCCATCCTTCAGGCTGATCATGTAGAGGCCGGGCGCCTTGCCCTTGATGCGGCGAATGCTCTCCGTGCCGATGCCGGCTTCAGCGAAGAAGGCCACCATCTCGTCGGACATGGCGTCGTCGCCGAGCGCGGTGCAGTAGTCGACCGACCAATCCTTATCGAGGCAGGCGCGGGCATACCAGGCGGTGTTCAGCGTATCGCCGGCAAAGCCCTTGCGCAGCAGCCCGGCGCCGGCCTGCGACAGCTCCACCATGCACTCACCGATCGATAGAAAACGTCCGCCCACTGCTAGCCTCCCCAGATGTTGCGTGTTCGCTGATACGCGCCGCGCGCCACGCTGACAAGCGCGGATTGGCTGGATATCGCGATGCGGGTGGGCGCGGGACCACCACGGGCTGGCCGGTGTCTTTGCAACTGGCGCGCAAAAAGACGTGAGCGCGGTTGTCTTTTGCTTTCTGCGCTTTAGTCTCGGCGTGGACACGAACATGGCGAGGATTTGCGACAGATGGTGGTTCGGACGGGCGGGAATGCGGACTGGTGGCGGGGTGCTGTTGTCTATCAGGTCTATCCGAGATCGTTTCAGGATACGAATGGCGACGGGCTGGGCGATCTCAAGGGGATCACGAGACGTCTGCCCTATATCGCCAGCCTCGGCGTCGACGCGATCTGGCTCTCGCCCTTCTTCAAGTCGCCGATGGCCGACATGGGCTACGACGTTTCCGATTATTGCGACGTCGACCCGATTTTCGGGACGATCGCCGATTTCGACGAGATGATGGTGGCCGCGCATGCACTGGGTCTGAAGGTGATCATCGACCAGGTGATCTCGCATACCGCTGATGTGCACCCCTGGTTCGTCGAAAGCCGCTCCAGCCGCACCAACGACAAGGCCGACTGGTATGTCTGGGCCGACCCGAAGCCGGATGGGACGGCGCCGAACAACTGGCTGTCGATCTTCGGTGGGCCGGGCTGGGAATGGGACGGCGTGCGCCGGCAGTATTACCAGCACAACTTCCTCACCTCGCAGCCGGATCTGAACTTCCACAATGCCGACGTTCAGGACGCGCTGCTGAAGACGGTGAAATTCTGGCTCGACCGCGGGGTCGACGGCTTCCGGCTGGATACCGTCAACTACTATTTCTGCGACAAGCTCCTGCGCGACAACCCTCCGCACGAGCCCGATACCAGCGATGGCGGGCTGGATGCGCCGGATACCAACCCCTATGGGATGCAGAACCATCTCTACGACAAGACGCAGCCTGAAAATATCGGCTTCCTGCAGCGTTTTCGCGCGCTGCTCGACCGCTATGAGGGGCGCACGACGGCGGGCGAGGTGGGCGACGGGGCGCGCTCGCTGAAGACGGTCGCGGCTTATACGACTGGCGGCGACAAGCTGCACATGTGTTACACTTTCGACCTGCTTGGCCCTGAATTCACCGCGGCCCATATCCGCAACTGCGTCGATGCCTTCCAGAAATCGGTGGCCGATGGCTGGGTCTGCTGGGCCTTCTCCAACCACGACGTCAACCGTCATCTCAGCCGTTTCGCCAAGACGGTGGAAGAGAGGCCGGTGGTTGCCAAGCTGGCGATCTCGGTGCTTGCGACGCTGCGCGGTTCGATCTGCCTCTACCAGGGCGAGGAACTCGGGCTGCCGGAAGCCGATCTCGCCTTCGAGGACCTGCGCGACCCCTACGGCATCCGCTTCTGGCCGGCCTTCAAGGGCCGCGACGGATGCCGCACGCCGATGCCCTGGGAAGCAGCCAAGGCGCATGCCGGCTTCACGACGGCCGAGAAATCCTGGCTACCGGTGCCCTATGAGCAGGCTGCGCTCTCGGTGGATGTTCAGGAAGGCGATGCGCATTCGGTGCTCACCCACTACCGCGACACACTGGCCTTCCGCAAAAAGCATCCGGCGCTGATCGACGGGGCGATGACCTTCCTCGACACCAACCAGGATTTACTGGTGTTTACGCGGAGGAAAGACAGCGAGACGCTGCTGTTTGTATTCAACCTGACACGGGAGGCTGCGGCGTTCGGCTTGCCTGCAGGGATGGTGCTTGGCGAGCGGCTGGAAATGCCGGGGGCGGGTGGAACCGTTGACGGCGGCAAGGTGGTGCTCGGGGCGCTGGAAGGGTTTTGCGCGCGGGTAACAACGTAGGAGCGAAGCGATGGCGGTCACTGAAGCAATATTCGATTTCGATCTGGCGGAAATGCTCGATTCCGATGAGGCCATCGAAACCTATCTCGACGAAGTGCTGAAGACGGGCGATGCAGCCTTAATCGCGTCGGCCCCTGACGTTGTCCTGTGCGCCAAACGCGCGAGCGACAACACCGTCGGCTGTCGGACTTAGTGAGATCTTGAGTTACGCGATTGAAGTGACGGTCGCCAACCCAGACCTCACCCGATCAGCTTGAACTGGTCGACATCCACCATGCCCATGTCCGAGATCTTCAGATGCGGGATGACGGGCAGCGGCAGGAAGGCGACCTGGAGGAAGGGTTCTTCGAGCGTCGTGCCGAGGGCGTAGGCGGCTTTTCGCAGGTCGTGCAGCGTGTCGCGGACGGTCTCGTAGGGTTCGAGGCTCATCAGGCCGGCGAGCGGCAGCGGGATCTCGCCGGTGACCTTGCCGTCCTCGACGACGACGAAGCCGCCCTTGATCTCGCCGAGCCGGTTGGCGGCCATGGCCATGTCGTCCTCGCTGACGCCGACGACGCAGATGTTGTGGCTGTCATGGCCGACGGTGGAGGCGATCGCGCCCTTCTTCAGGCCGAAGCCCTGGACGAAGCCGTTGGCGTGGTTGCCGTTCTTGCCGTGGCGCTCGATGACGGCGACCTTGATGATGTCGTTGTCGAGATCGACCGCCGTCTGGTTGCCCTTGACGGGCAGGCGATAGCGGCGGTGTTCGGTGATGATCTTGCCCGGCATGACGCCGATAACGGGTGTTTCGCCATCGGCGACCGGCACGCCGAAGTGCGCGGCGTTGACCGGCCGGGCCTTAACGCTGTCGAGGCCGACGGGGGCGATGGGCTTGCGGGTTTCGAAGAGCGCCGAGGTCACTTTGCGGCCGGCGGAGAAGACCATTTCGGCCTTGCAGTTCTCAAGGCTGTCGAGGATCGCGAGGTCCGCGCGCCAGCCGGGGGCGACGAGGCCCCGGTCTCTAAGCCCAAAGGCGCGGGCGGCGGAGATCGAGGCGGCGCGGTAGATGGCGAGCGGCTCGACGCCGTTTTTGATGGCGGTGCGGATCATGTAGTCGAGATGGCCCTGCTCGGCGATATCCAGCGGGTTGCGGTCGTCGGTGCAGAGCGCCAGATGCGGCGACAGGCGCTCGGTGATGATCGACATCAGCGCGTGCAGATCCTTGGAGACTGAGCCTTCGCGCACCAGGATGTGCATGCCCTTGCGGATCTTTTCCAGCGCCTCTTCGGCGCTCGTGCATTCATGCTCGGTGCGGATGCCGGCTGCGAGATAGCCGTTGAGATCATTGCCCGAGAGAAGCGGGGCGTGGCCGTCGATGTGGTCGCCCTGGAACGCCGCCAACTTCGCCATGCAGACGGGATCCTTGTGGATCACGCCGGGGAAGTTCATGAATTCGGCAAGCCCGATGACCTTCTCGTGGTCGCGGAAGGGCAGAAGCTTTTCGATCGGCAGGTCGGCGCCTGATGTTTCCAGATGCGTGGCGGGGACGCATGAGGAGAGCTGGACGCGGATGTCCATGATGGTTTGTTCGGCCGAATCCAGAAAATAGCGGATGCCTTCTTCGCCGAGCACGTTGGCGATCTCGTGCGGGTCGCAGATCACGGTGGTGACGCCATAGGGGAGCACGCAGCGGTCGAACTCGTGCGGGGTGACGAGCGAGCTTTCGATGTGGAGATGCGTGTCGATGAAGCCGGGGACGACGATGCGGCCGGATATGTCGATCTCGGTCTTGCCGTTGTAATCGCCGCAGGTGCCGACGATGGTGTCGCCGGAGATGGCGATGTCCGATTGCACCAGTTCGCCCGTCACAAGATCGAAAAACCGCCCGCCCTTGAGCACGATATCGGCCGGCTCGCGGCCGGTTCCCTGGTCGATGAGGCGTTCTAGTCTTTCGGTCATGGGGCTCTCTGGTTCGGTGTCGTTGGGTGGCCACTCTAGAGAGGCGGGCGCTCGATGGGAAGGCGCGGATCGGTCTTGTCCTCGTCCATGCCGTCGCAGGGGTCGCCCCGTTCCGGGGTCGGGCAGGATTGCGTCTATTCGGCCTTGCCGAGGGCGCCGATCAGTGTGTGGATCTGCTGGTTCAAGGCTTCGATCTCGGTCAAGGTCATGCCGGAGCGGCTGAGCAGCGTGTCGCCCAGGCATTTGCTGCGGGCGAGCATGTCGCGGCCCGCTGATGTCAGGAAGACGTTCACCTGGCGTTCGTCCTGGGTCGAGCGGCGACGTTCGAGGAGGCCTGCCTGCTCCAGCCGCTTCACCGGTGGGGTGATGGTGCTCGATTCCAGCGATAGGCGATCGGCGATGGCGCCGATCGTGGCGCCGTCCTGCTCGCCCAGCACATTCAGCACCAGATATTGCGGATAGGTGATCCCCATCTCGTCCAGCATCGGCTTGTAGGTGCGGTTGATGGCGAGGCTTGCCGCGTAGAGCGAGAAGCACAGCTGGTCGTCCAGCGGCGGAGTGGTGATGCCGGGCGTGGGTCTATGGGAAGCGTGTATCTGGTCGGTCATGCCGAGGCTCCATCTGTCTGTGCGATTACCACTATCATAAAAATGATATCGCGATAATCTTTTTCGTAGACAGGAAAATCTGAGGTGCTATGAATATGTTTATCGCGATATCGATTATTGCGAAAACAAATGGAGATGAACATGACTGACGACATCCAAAATGCCTCGAGACGGCATGTTATGGTCGCAGGGCTCGGCCTCGTCGCGACGGCCGCTGCCGCCTCCTTCACCAATTCGGCTGAAGCCGCGAGCCACAAGCATTCCGCAGCCGCCAACCAGAAGACCGCTCATTCGACAGCTAAGGACAAGAACGCCATGACCAGCAGCTACATCACCACCAAGGACGGCACGCAGATCTTCTACAAGGATTGGGGCACCGGTCAGCCGATCGTGTTCCATCACGGCTGGCCGCTCAGCGCCGACGACTGGGATGCGCAGATGCTCTACTTCCTCGGCAAGGGCTACCGGGTGATCGCGCATGACCGTCGCGGCCATGGCCGCTCCAGCCAGCCGGGCCACGGCAACGACATGGATACCTATGCGGCCGATGTCGCCGAGCTTGCCGAACATCTGGATCTCAAGAATGCCATCCATGTCGGCCATTCGACCGGTGGCGGCGAAGTCACGCGTTATGTCGGTAACTACGAGAGCCGTGGCCGGATTGCCAAGGCGGTGCTGATCGGCGCGATCCCGCCTGTCATGCTGAAGTCCGACAAGAATCCGGGCGGCCTGCCGCTTGAAGTGTTCGATGGCTTCCGCACGTCAATTGCCGCCAACCGGGCACAATTCTATCGCGACATCCCCGAGGGCCCGTTCTACGGCTTCAACCGGCCGGGCGCCAAGGTCTCGCAGGGCGTGATCGACAATTGGTGGCGGCAGGGGATGATGGGCAGCGCCAAGGATCAGTATGATTGCGTCGAGGTGTTTTCCGAAACGGATTTCACCGACGATCTCAAGAAGATCAAGGTTCCGGTTCTCGTCATGCATGGCACGGACGATCAGATCGTGCCGATCGCCGACTCGGCGCTGCTTGCCGCCAAGCTTTTGAAGAACGGCACGCTGAAGACCTATGACGGCCTGCCGCACGGCATGGCAACCACGCATGCCGACATCATCAACGCCGATCTCCTGAAATTCTTCCAGGCCTGATCAAGGCCGCTTGTGGCGAAGGCCATGTCGAAAGATCCGCAAACGAAAACCGGGCGCCCGCGAGGGCGCCCGGTCTGTATTTGATCGCAGAGGCGAGCCGAATTACTCGGCGGAGACGATCTTGCCGTCTTCCCACTTGTAGAGGGAGAAGCTCTGCGAGGTCAGGTCGCCGGTTTCGCCGTAGGTGAGCTTGCCGATGGCGGTTGCGATCGGCTCGCCGGCCTTCAGCGCCGTTGCGACGGCTTCGGAATCTTCAGCACTTTTCGCCTTCTCGATGCCGGCCTTGATGACTTCGACGGCGGCATAGGCGTTCAGCGTGAAGGCTTCGGCCGGGATGCCCTTGGCCTTCAGCGCGTCGGCGGCAGCCTTGGAGTCGGGGCTCTTGGTGGCGTCGACGGCGTTGGTGAAGATGGTGCCGGCGGCAGCATCCGTGCCGATGTTCCAGAACTCGGTGTTCGACAGGCCGTCGCCGCCGATGATGACAGCATTGACCTGCAGGTCATGCAACTGGCGGGCGAGCAGGCCGCCTTCCGGGTGGTAGCCGCCGAAGTAGACGACGTCGACCTTCTCGGCCTTGAGACGCGTGGTCAGCGCGCTGAAATCCTTGTCGCCGGGCGACAGCGCGTCGTCGAGGACTTCCTTGATGCCGCCGGCGTTGATCGTCGCCTTGAAGTTGTCGGCGAGACCCTTACCGTAAGCACCCTTGTCGTTGATGATGGCGATGCGCTTGTCCTTGAAGTTCTTCAGGACGTAGTTGGCTGCGACTTCGGCCTGCTGGTCGTCGCGGCCGCAGGTGCGCAGAACGTTGGCGAGGCCACGCTTCGTCAGGTCAGGAGCCGTTGCGGTCGGGGTGACCATCAGCACGCCGTTTTCAGCGAAGACGTCGGAAGCCGGGATGGCGACGCCCGAAGTGACCGGGCCAACGACGAAGCGGATGCCGTCGCCGACGAGCTGGTTGGCGGCCGAAACGCCCTGCTTGGGCTCGCCGGCGTCGTCAGCGGTCTTCAGCACGACCTTTTCGCCGAGGATGCCGCCGGCCTTGTTGATTTCGTCGACGGCGGTCTGGGCGCCGTTCTTCACCTGGTCGCCGTAAGCGGCAACCGGGCCGGTCAGCGGTGCGATCAGGCCGATGGTGATGTCGGCATGCGCCAGCGGCGCGAAAGAGATGGAGGCAACCAGCGCCGCCGTCAGGGTCTTCAGGGTCATTTTGTCTCTCCTTGGATGGGTCTTCGACCCGCGACTGTCCTGCCGCTGCGATCAATCCAGGCCGTACAAACATCCATTTCCGGATGCGCCAAAGACGACGGACTGCGCGCGGCAAACGCGCCAATCGGCCATGTTTGGCTCGAAGGACGCATGGCAAGTTTATTAGGAATTTCGCGGTGAATGCGCAAGAAGATAAAGAAACGCAGCCTGTTTTTGCCACGATCGGCAAAAATCGCGCCGGTTTTGACGATTTTGGATCAAGTTTTTGCGATTTCCGAGTGGCGGCGGTGAAACCGCATGCGCGCGTCTTGCGCTCCAGCGCACAAAAAAAGGATCGGCAGACCAGAGGTCGCCGATCCATCAATATCAAATGGTGCTAAAAACAGTCAGTCGCTTCACCAGGAAGCGGCCGGAAACGATGTGATGTGGAATATCAGGCCGCGGACTTGGCGCGGACGGGTTCGGCGTAGATCTGCGTCAGGGTTTCGAGAATGCGAATGACCTGATCGGACGTGCTGGAATAGTAGATCGTCTGTGCGTCGCGGCGGGTCTTGACCAGCTTCTGGGCGCGCAGCTTAGAGAGGTGCTGCGACAGCGCCGACTGGCTGAGGCCGACTTCGGTGGCCAGCGCGCCAACAGGGATCTCGCCCTTGACGAGATTACAGAGGATCAGAAGTCGCTTGGGATTTGCCATTGCGGACAACAGTGCGGCGGCAACATTCGCGTGAGCGGTCAAATCAATTGTGTCCATAATCATCTTCCCATGGAAACGGAATTCAAAAAAACGTCTGCCTGAAATCGCCGACGGTGAAAACTAGCAAGAGGGGTTCAAGATTGTATATAGCTAAATTTCAGGTATTGAGTATTTCATGTTAGATATATGTGAATAAAGTTCAACGCGGCTGCTGACAGGTGTGTCAAACTCGTGTCGCACCAGCAAATCGCCCGAAATCACATCAAAACCGGCGCAATCGACTCCACAAATAGCCCATTTGGTGCCCGTACGGGCTTTATGCGCGATCGCTGTTTTCCTTGCCAAATCCGGCTCCAGGGCTAGCAAATCTTGCACTACCTCGGCAGCGCTTTCCGCAAGCTCTTCGTTGGCGGCGGAGCGGATGATCAGCTCATCTCCGCCCAAAATATAGGCGCGGCCGAAGCCGCCGTTGAGGCTGGCGCTCTCGGGAATCAGCCGGAAAAACCTGAAGTCGGGGAAATCGACGTAGAGTTTCGCCTTTGGATGGCGGGCCAGAAAACGTTCACGAATGCGTGTGTGGGCCGTGCTGTCGCGCTCGACGGCTGCCGCGCGGCACTGAGTCGTCAGCCGCGCATAGGCCAGCGGGTCGCCCTTGCCGGGCTCGCCGGTCAAGAGCGAGGCGCGCGGATCGGCGTCTAGCGCACGCGTGTGCGCCGAAAGGCCGGAGACGAGGATGACGGGAACGCCATCGAAATCGGTGCCGAGAAGCACGCGGCTGGCGAAGGGGAAGCCGGTGTTTGGGTCGAGGACCGCAACGGCGGCGTAGCGGGCGGAGCGGAGAAGAGTGCGCGCCAGCTTGCGCGCCTCTTCGTCCGTTTCCCTGATGACAGAAGCTTGATCTTTCATGTCCACTTTTTGGCGGAAGCGGACAGTGGGATCAAGCCTGTTCTTTCTTCCTGTGCTGCGTCAGGCCGGCGACGACGTCCTGGGCGGAGATCGTGCCGATGATGGCGCCGTTTTCAACCACGCCGATGCTGCCCGGCTGGCGGGAGAGCGCGTCGAGAATGTCGATCAGCGGGGTCTCGGCCTTGGCCGTGCCGCTGACGCTGGCGCCTGCCGCTGCATCGCCGAGGCCCGAATGCATGACGTCACGGGCGGTCAGCATGCTGATCGGGTTCATGTGCTGGACGAAATCGGCGACGTACTGGTCGGCCGGGTTCTTGACGATATCCTGCGGCGTGCCGCACTGGATGATGCGCCCGCCCTCCATGATGGCGATGCGGTTGCCGATGCGGAAGGCCTCGTCGAGATCGTGGCTGACGAAGAGGATGGTTTTCTTCAGGCGGCGCTGGAACTCGAGCAGTTCATCCTGCAGGCGGGTGCGGATGAGCGGATCGAGCGCGGAGAACGGCTCGTCCATCAGAAGGATCGGCGCGCCGGTCGCAAAAGCGCGGGCAAGGCCGACGCGCTGCTGCATGCCGCCGGAGAGCTCGTTGACCTTGCGATCGGCCCATTTGGTCAGGTTGACCAGTTCGAGCTGTTCGGCCACGCGCTTCTTGCGCTCGCCCTCGGCCATGCCGGCGAGTTCGAGGCCGAAGCCGACATTGTCGGCGACCGTGCGCCACGGGAGCAGCGCGAACTGCTGGAACACCATCGAGACGGTGTGCATGCGCAGATCGCGCAGGCCCTTGGCCGAGGTCTTGTAGGGATTGACCGGGCCTGATGCGCTGTTGACGGTGACCTCGCCGCGCACGACGGGGGCGAGCCCGTTGACGGCGCGCAGGAGTGTCGACTTGCCGGAGCCGGAAAGGCCCATGAGCACGAGAATTTCGCCCTCCTGGATTTCCAGCGAGGCGTCGGCGACACCGAGCACGAGGCCGGTTTCGGCGCCGATCTCGTCGCGGGTCTTGCCCTGGTCGGCAAGGGTGAGGGCTGCTTCCGGCTTGTCGCCGAAGACGATGCTGACATTATCGAAGCGAACCGCGGTCATGCGCCGTCTCCTTCACCCGCCACGCGGAACATTCGGTCGAGGATGATCGCCAGGATGACGATGCAGAGACCTGCCTCGAAGCCCTTGGCGACGTTGACGGTGTTGAGCGCGCGCACAACGGGAACGCCGAGGCCGTCGGCGCCGACGAGTGCCGCGATGACGACCATCGACAGCGAGAGCATGATCGTCTGCGTCAAGCCGGCCATGATCTGCGGCGTGGCGTAGGGAAGCTCGACCTTGCGCAGCACCTGCATCGGGGTCGCGCCGAAGGATTCGGCGGCTTCCACCAGCGAGGGCGGCGTCGAGATGATGCCGAGGCGCGTGAGGCGGATGGGGGCGGGGATGGCGAAGATCACGGTGGCGATCAGGCCGGGCACCATGCCGAGGCCGAAAAGGATAAGCGCTGGGATCAGATAGACGAATGTCGGAATGGTCTGCATCAAGTCGAGGATCGGCCGCAGCAGCGAATTCACCCAGGGGCGGCGGGCGGCGGCGATGCCGAGCGGAATGCCGACGATCATGCTGACGAAGGTCGAGGCAAGCACCAGCGCCAGCGTCGCGGTCGTTTCCTTCCAGTAGCCCTGGTTCATGATGAACAGCAGCCCAAGACAGGTGAAGACGGCGACGACGACCGAGCGCCTCAGCCAGTAGGCGATGGCGGTGATGGCCAGCACGACGATCAGCGGGTGCGGCTTTTGCAGGACGAACAGGATCCCGTCGATGACATGGGACAGCACGAAGGCAAGCTGGTTGAAGAACCAGTCGGCATTGGAGGTGAGCCAATCCACGAAGGCTTTCGCCCAGGGACCAATGGGAATTTTAAAGTCGGTGATCCAGTTCAAGGGCGTGCCTATCCAGAAAGAACAACAACAGGGGCGAGGATAGCGAAAACGGGGTGGTCAGAGCCACCCCGTCTTTCGATATCAGAGGCCGAGGCTTTTCTTGACGGCGGCAACGCCGTCGCCGCTGCCGTCAAGCGTCTTGACGCCTGCGAGCCACGGCTCGATTGCCGTCGGATTGGCCTTCAGCCATTCCGTCGCGGCCTTTTCCGGCTCGTCGCCGTCGTTCAGGATCTTGCCCATGATCTGGTTTTCCATCGGGAGAGAGAAGACCATGTTCTTGAGCATGGTGCCGACGTTCGGGCATTCCGTCAGGTAATTGGCGCGAACGTTGGTGAACACCTTGGCGCCGCCGAAGTCAGGACCGAAAACGTCGTCGCCGCCCGTGAGATAGGTGAGCTTAAAGTTTTCGTTCATCGGATGCGGCGCCCAGCCGAGGAAGACGACCGGCTTGCCGGCCTTCTCGGCGCGGGCAACCTGCGCCAGCATGCCCTGCTCGGAGGATTCGACGACCTCCATGCCCTTCATGCCGAAGGTGTCCTTCTCGATCATGTTCATGACGAGACGGTTGCCGTCATTGCCCGGCTCGATGCCGTAGATCTTGCCTTCGAGATCTTCCTTGTGGGCGGCGATGTCCTTGAAGTCCTTGATGCCGAGCTCGGCGCCCTTGGCGTTGGTCGCCAATGTGTATTTCGCGCCGGTCAGGTTCGGGCCGAAGGATTCGACCGACTTGTCGTCGATGAAGGGACGAACGTCCTTTTCCTGTGTCGGCATCCAGTTGCCGAGGAAGATGTCGATGTCCTTGTTCTTCAGCGACTGGTAGGTGACCGGTACGGAGAGAACCTTCACGTCGGGGGTGTATCCGAGACCCTTGAGGATCACGGATGCGGTTGCTGTTGTCGCGGTGATATCGGTCCAGCCCACATCCGAT
This sequence comes from Rhizobium sp. 2MFCol3.1, assembly GCF_000377565.1. Taxonomy (GTDB): domain Bacteria; phylum Pseudomonadota; class Alphaproteobacteria; order Rhizobiales; family Rhizobiaceae; genus Rhizobium. The sequence continues at coordinate 323,609 of NZ_KB898354.1, forward strand.
AGATGGACGGTGGAGCAGCTGGCGGGATCAGCGGAATAGGCGGCGGTTGCGACAGAGAGTGCAGCAACGGCTGTGGCAGTGATCAGTTTGAATGCGCTTGTCGTTTTCATTTATAGACTCCCAGTCTTACGTTCCCAAGCCAATCACCAATAGCCGAGTTTTACAAGCGACCTCAGTGCGTTTGCGCCGCATTGCGGTATCCGATTGCGACGTGTCGTATTTAATGGATCGCTTGAATTTTGTCAGTTTTGAAGGGGTTTCCAGGCAATTTTCTGTGATTAACGACGGCCGGGGGTTTTCTTGATCGTATCCAGCTTTCAAGAAGCGGAGAGACGGAGAATGCAATGGCGAAGCTCTACTTCAACTACTCGACGATGAATGCCGGCAAATCGACGATGCTGCTGCAGGCCGCGTATAATTACGAGGAGCGCGGCATGCGCGTTCTCCTGCTGATCGCGGCGTTCGACGAGCGGGCGGGCAGGGGTGTGATCGGCTCGCGGATCGGGCTGCAGGCTAACGCGGTCGCCTTCGAGCAGGATGCCGATCTCCTGGCGCTGATCGCCGAGCAGGGGGCTGCGGGCGAGCCCATCGCCTGCGTCTTCGTCGACGAGGCACATTTCATGACGCGCGAGCATATCTGGCAGCTGGCGCGCGTCGTCGATCGGCTCAATATCCCCGTCATGGTCTACGGCCTGCGCACGGATTTCCAGGGCAAGCTGTTTCCGGCTTCGCAGGAGCTGATGGCGATCTCCGACGAGATGCGCGAAGTGCGCACCATCTGCCATTGCGGCCGCAAGGCGACGATGGTCGTGCGCCTCGACGGCAATGGCGCGGTGGCCCGGGAAGGGGCGCAGATCGAGGTCGGCGGCAACGAGAAATACGTGTCGCTCTGCCGCCGCCACTGGGATGACGCGATGAACGGCGAATGGGTCGCTGAGGCGGTGTGAATTAAACCGCTTCTTCCATTTGAGAATGAACGGCTCTAATTTGACGGCATTCGATTCCCCGGGGATATCAGGTGCGCAAGCCTGTCTCGTTTGACACCACATTTGATGCAGCCAGTGCGATTGCCGACGAACTGCCGGTGAAGGTCAAGACCTGCGCCGATTTCGTCGGCGAGTTCGCGCGCCATCCTGCTGAGATCGACGACGAGCGCTTTCTTGTTGAAAACGAGCGCTTCCAGGGATTTGCCGCCGACGCCAGGAACCTCGCTGAACTGCTTGCCGAACTGGTGGCGACGCTGGATGCGATGACCGTCAGGGTGTCGTCGGATCTCGACAGTTTCCGCGGGCTGACGGCGACCGAGCGGTTCATCGGGCATTTTTCGCGCCAGCGCATGTGGCGGCGCCACAGCAGCCGGGTCCGGGCCGCGCCGGTGGTCGAGAGGCTGCGCGACCTGATGGTGAAGTCCGACAGGGTCGCGGGACTGATCACGCACCATCGCGCGGTCGTGCTCACCGCCCACAAGGAGGCCGAGCGCCGGCTGGTCGATATCGTCGAGCGCCGGCGTCGGCTGGTCGACGAGATCGACATCGCCCGCATCCGCATCAAGGAGCTCAATGCCAAGGCGCTGACGACGCAGGGGCGCATCGGCGTCTACGGCAGCAAGGCCGAGTGGGACCGGATGGAGGAGGAGCGCAAGGCGCTGAAGGCGCAGGCCGATGAGGTCTCCACCCGCGAGCACGAGCTGCGCGACGAGAGCCAGCGGCGCGAGCGCTTCATCGGGATCTTCCAGCTTCTGGTGGATGGGCTCAACACCGAGATCGGCCAGTGCAACACGCTGATGCGCAAGCTGATGATCGATACGGAAGAGCGGCTGCTGATTTATCAGGCGCAGGTCGATACCGATATTCCGGGCTCGAAGGTGCAGATTTCGTCGGAACTGTTTCCAAATATCGCCGATGCCATCGTTCTCTTCGAGCGCGACATGTTGCTGCCGCAGGAGATCGAGCATCGCAAGCGCACCGCCGACGCGCAGTTCGGCAAGCGGTTTCCCGCTTATGCGCATCAGAACGAGGATGTGCCGGGCGCGCCTTTGATCGACACGATGAAGATCTCCTCGCGGCTGCGTTTCCGGATGCCGCGCCTGTAGGCGTGTCGCCTCTAAACAGGGCCGAAGAAACAATAATATCAGCACGATGTTGCCGTTTCGGATGCGGATGCATATTTGAGAGCGGGTGAAACACGCGCTTTTGGATGCAGAGGGGAATGGGCGATGCTTGACGGAATCTCCGGTTTTTTCAGATCGATCGGCCGGGCGATTGGTCGTTGGGCGCGGCTTTTCGTTGCCTGGGCCTTCTGGCCGTTGATGGCCGCGCGCGGCTGGTACGGTCGGCGCAGCTGGCTGGTCAGGCTTCCCGTCATCGGCGTGCTTTTGCTGCTCGTCCTGATGTACGGCTATTTCTTCGTTCAGACGCAGATGTGGACCGGCTTCAACCCGTCCTTCGTCGACCAGTACAAGCTTGCCGAACGTAAGGTTCAGGTTGGCCAGGAAATTCCGCCCGCCGAGGGCGCGACCACGCCTGCGGCCAAGACCTGCCAGCGCTCGGCGATTGTCGACGTCACGGCCGATCTCACGGATTTCAACGTCAACCAGAACTCATGGATTTCTTCCATGCTGCTCTATCGTCTCGGCTTCTTCGGGATCGATTGGGACCACACGCCGTTTCTCGACAACAAGGCCTCGTTCCAGCGCGGCGTGAACCAGGCGCTCCGCCGCACCTCGGCGGAGCTCGTCGATACGCTGGGCCGCGTGCGCGGCACCTCCGGCATCAACAATGATCTGCAGAGCGCGCGTGGCAACCTGCAGTTCGACGAGTACAGCTGGTATTTCGGGCTCAATCCGTTCGGCCCGAAGACGCCGACGCCAAGCTATTATCGCTCGGCGATCGATAGCCTTCGCAAGTTCAATACGGATCTCTCCAACTGCAACGCGGTCTTCGATACGCGCGCCGACAACCTCATCCAGTTCATCGACCGTATCGCCAACGATCTCGGCGGCACCGCCGACATGTTGGCGGAGCGCTCGGCCAACCATGCGAGCGGCTGGTTCGATACGCGCGCCGACGATCGCTTCTGGTTCGCCTATGGCCAGCTCTACGGCTACTACGCCATCCTGGCCGCCGCCCAGTCGGACTTTTCGCGGGTGATCGCGGAGCGCAATCTCGGCGCTCTCTATGGTGCCACCAACGCACAGTTCCAGGCGGCGTTGCGCATCCAGCCGGCAATCATTTCCAATGGTCGCGAGGACGGCTGGATCATGCCGAGCCATCTGGCGACCATGGGCTTTTATATTCTGAGGGTGCGCTCGAACCTGGTCGAGATGCGCGCGGTGCTCGGCCGATAAGGTCGAACGTTCGCACAACGCTGGCGGCGGCGCGTTTGGCGTGGCGTCAGGTGATCAGCTTGTAGCGGATCGCCTTTGCGACCAGCTGGGTGCGGTTGACGCAATCGAGCTTCTTGATGGCGCTGGTCATGTAGGCGTTGACCGTGTGATCGGACAAAGACAGGATCTGGCCGATCTCGATCGAGGTCTTGCCCTGCGATGTCCAGCGCACGACTTCGCGCTCGCGGGCCGACAGGGGCGGATGGTCGCTCTTGGCCGATTTGACCAGGTTGAACGCGTCCAGCGCCTGCAGCATCAGAACGGTCATTTCGTTAACTTCCGCCTGACCGAGCTGCGCGCGCGTGCCGGCAAACCAGAAGAGCAGGCGCTGACCATCGGTGCAGTAGGCCGGCAACGAGATGCCGACGTGGATGTCGAAGCTAAATTTCAGGTCGCGAAGCTCGTCGGGAATAACGGTCGTCTTGTCGCTGAGGCTCCAAAGTCGTGGCACGGCGGAGTTGGACACGCCGGCGGAAAACAGCGGCAGCTGCATGAAGCGGGAGCGGTCGAACGCGCTGACGTAAGCCGGAGGAAGATTGCTTTCGATGAGGAGCGACTTGAGCAGGAAGCTTTCGGTGGTCGGTGCATCCATCAGCGTGGCATATTTGAAACCGAAAGCCTCGGCGATGCGAACCAGTGCCTGGGCGAATGCCTGCCTGTTATTCACGGCTGCGATCTCAGCCGTCAATACTGACTGTCTCTCCGAGGTCGTCATGTAAGACATTAACAGGTTCCTGGCCGTCTACTACTTCGACCATAAGATCGACTATCTGATATATTTGCTAGTCAGAATTTGTGCAGCGCACAGTGATTAGATTAATGTGTTATAATTTAAACACGAAAAAACTGCTGCTGGTTGTTTTTAGCGTCGCGTAAATCAACCTCGTATCGCCTTTGTTGCGCTTTGCGCACGAATTGCGCGGGATGGCAAATAAAAAAAGGATGATATCCCTTGCGCGATATGTCGCAGGCGGCAAGGCCGCCCGCGAATCGATAAGCGTTAGATTTTCGAGCCGTCCTTGGCCTTCTTCATGAGTTGCTCGAGGAAGCCGAGCATGACGGCGGAGACGACGAAGGCCAGATGCATGGCGGTCAGCCACATGATCTTGCTGTCGGTGAACTGGTTCGAATTCAAGAAGACCTGCAGCAGGTGGATCGACGAGATCGCGACGATCGAGGAGGCGACCTTGATCTTCAGGCTGCCGGAATCGAGCTTGCCGATAAAGGAGACATCGGTTTCGTTTTCGTCGAAGCGGCTGACGAAGTTCTCGTAGCCCGAGATCATTACCATGACGATCAGGCTGGCGACCAGCGCTGCGTCGATGAGGCCAAGCATCGCCAGGATCATTTCACCTTCGTCGTAAGTAAAGACGTTGATCGCGACCTTGGAGAACTTGTAGGCGAAGGAGATCGCGTAGACGGCCAGCGACAGCGCCAAGCCGAGATAGAAGGCGACAAGGATCCAGCGGCTGGACAGAATGATGCGCTCGACGATGAGCTCAAGTGATTTCATGGTTTACCCCGTAAAATGCTGAATCAATGCGTTGGTGATAGAGGCTGTGGGCCGCTGTGCGCAACCGGCGCGGCCTTCAAACTTTCGGTATATTTCACCATTCCATTGGCATAAACGTGACGTTTACGAGACGAAATAGAGCTGAGGGCGGCATGGCTGAGTATAAAACCGACATCGAGATCGCGCGTGCCGCGGTGAAAAAGCCGATCTACGAGATCGGCGACAGGCTCGGGATCCCGGCGGCTCAACTCTCGCCCTATGGCCACGACAAGGCGAAGATCAGCGCAGAGTTCACAGCCGCGCAAGCGGGCAAGCCCGACGGCAAGCTCATCCTCGTCACCGCCATCAACCCGACGCCGGCGGGCGAGGGCAAGACGACCACGACGGTGGGCCTCGGCGACGGGCTGAACCGGATCGGCAAGAAGGCCATGATCTGCGTGCGCGAGCCATCGCTCGGCCCCTGCTTCGGGGTGAAAGGCGGAGCGGCCGGCGGCGGCTATGCGCAGGTCGTGCCGATGGAGGATATCAACCTCCACTTCACCGGCGATTTCCACGCGATCACGGCGGCGCACAATCTTCTGTCGGCGATGATCGACAATCATATCTACTGGGGCAACGCGCTCGATATCGACGTGCGCCGCATCACCTGGCGTCGCGTGATGGACATGAACGACCGGGCGCTGCGCGAGATCGTCGCCTCGCTGGGCGGGGTGTCCAACGGGTTTCCGCGCGAGAGCGGCTTCGACATCACGGTCGCCTCGGAAGTGATGGCGATCCTATGCCTGGCGTCGGATCTTCACGACCTGGAAGAGCGCCTCGGCAACATCATCATCGGCTATCGCTTCGACAAGACGCCGGTCTTCGCGCGCGACCTGAAGGCCGACGGCGCCATGGCCGTGCTTCTCAAGGACGCGATGCAGCCGAATCTGGTGCAGACGCTGGAGAACAATCCGGCGCTGGTGCATGGCGGCCCCTTCGCCAACATCGCCCACGGCTGCAACTCCGTCATCGCAACCAAGACGGCGTTGAAGCTTGCCGACTACGTGGTGACCGAGGCGGGCTTTGGGGCGGATCTCGGCGCGGAGAAATTCTTCGACATCAAGTGCCGCAAGGCCGGGCTGAAGCCTGATGCGGCCGTGATTGTCGCGACCGTGCGGGCGCTGAAGATGAACGGCGGCGTCGGCAAGGGCGATCTCGGGCGCGAGGATGTCGGTGCCGTGACGCGCGGCTGCTCCAACCTCGGCCGCCATGTGGCCAATGTCCGCAAGTTCGGCGTGCCCGTTGTGGTCGCCATCAACCACTTCGTTTCCGATACGGATGCCGAAGTGCAGGCGGTGAAGGCCTATGTCGCGCATCTCGGCGCCGAGGCCATCGTCTGCCGCCACTGGGCGGAAGGCTCGGCGGGCATCGAGGAGTTGGCGTGGAAGGTCGTCGAGATGGCCGAATCCGGTAACGCCAACTTCGCGCCGATCTATCCCGACGCCATGCCGCTCATCGAAAAGATCGAGGAGGTCGCGGCGCAGATCTATCACGCCGGCGAGGTCAGCGTGCCGAAGACAGTGCGCGACCAGCTGAAGGTCTGGGAAGAGCAGGGCTATGGCGATCTGCCTGTCTGCATCGCCAAGACGCAATATTCCTTCTCGACCGATCCGAACCTGCGCGGCGCGCCGGAGGGGCATGTGGTTTCGGTGCGCGAGGTGCGACTATCGGCCGGCGCCGGCTTTGTGGTCGTCATCACCGGCGAGATCATGACCATGCCCGGCCTGCCGAAATCGCCGGCCGCCGAGCGCATTCATCTCAACGAGGATGGCGCGATCGAGGGGTTGTTTTGATCTAGGCTGTTCTGGCCACTCCCATTCTGACCTCTGGCATCGCTTCAAGATGCTCGGTTTCCGATTCACCTGATGCCGGCAAGGCACTGACGCTACTGCCATTTTCAATGGCAATAGCGATATCCGCCCTTGCGCTCGAGCACGTCGAGATGGAAGTGGGTCTCGTGGGCGGCGTCGCTTTCGGGGTCGAGCACCGTCGTGAAATAGAGGCAGCCGGCGGCGCTGACGGTGCGCTGGAAGGCGCCGATCAGGGTCGAATCCTCGCGCCTCGGCTTGACCGCGATATCCTCGCCCTTCTCGAAGCTGAAGCTTGCGATATCGACCGCGTTGCCGCGCGCGTGTTCGGAGATCTTGCCGGTCTCGGCGCTGTTGCGCAGGCGGCAGATATAGGAGGAGGCCTGGTTGATGGTGGTGATGCGGCCCTGATCGGCGGCCGCAATGGCAGCGGCAGGGATGACCGTGCCCTTCATCCAGCGCGCCAAGGCCAGCGCCACCGGGCAGCGGAAGACGCCATCCGGCTTCAGCTTGATGCCGGGCAGGGCTTCGGTCACCTTGATCGGCTTGTCGATGCCGCAGCCATTGCCGTCGTCGATACGGCTGAGATCGGTGAAGACGACGCCGAGGCTTTGTAGTTCCTTGACGCATTCGGAGTGATCGGCCTCGCTTTCCGGCTCGATCGTCAGATGCTGGGCCTCGAGCGTCTGCTTATCGGGAAGGTTCTTGTTGGGAAGGTTGGGGCCCTGCACCTCGCGCTTCGGCGCGGCGGCGTCCTTGCCTGACGTGTCGGAGGAGGGGGCGGGTTGGTCGCCCTCGGTGGTCTTCTCGCCGGGTTTCGTGTCCGGCTTTGGAACATCCGGGCTAGCGGTATCGGGTGCTGCGGTCTCGGGCTGAGTGTCTGGCTTGGGCTGCGGCTTGGGCGCGACATCGATATTCGCCGGGTCCTCGGTCTGTTGTTCGACCTGTTTGTCGCCGGGTTTCACTTCCGGTTTGGGGCCGGTCTCTGGCAGGCCGGCGCCGGTCAACATGATGAGGCAGAGAAGTGCTGTCGCGATCTGGCCTGTCTTCTTCACGCATCCATCCATCGTTTTATTTCCAGCCGGATAACAACGTATGGAGGCGGATTTCGTTGCAATTTCGCAACGTTGATCGGCATCATGAAAACATGACCATTTAGATCATGATATCTCGGCTACATATATTGACAACCATACTCATGTTTTTTATGCGGCAAGAAGTAGGCGGAATTCTTCGCCGAAACACCTAGCCAGCCCCTCCAAGCGCGAATGCGTGACGACCAGCCAGCCCGGTACTTTTTTCATTGAGGGGTTGATTATGGTTATTCGACATTGGCGCTCGGCGCTTTTGGTGAGCGCGGCGTTTGTCTGCGTTGGTCCGGTCTCGCAGGCGCTGGCGCAGAGCGCGCAGACGACGCCGGCTGCTACTGCTGAGACGGACGAAAACGGCACGGCGCTGCAGAAGATTGTTGTGAAGGGCAAGCGGGTGTCCGCGCCGGCGCCGGGCAGCGCCACCGACACGCCGCTGGCGACCGAGACGACGGCCGCCCAGATCGAGAACAAGCAGATCACCAGCATCAGCGATCTCGGCCGCATTGCCGAGCCGGGCGTCAACTTCAACCGCAATACGGGTGGCGTCAACATTCGCGGTCTCGAAGGTAGCCGCGTTCTGACCACTGTGGACGGCATTCCGCTGACCTTCCTTTCGGACGCGACACGCAGCGCGACCGGTGGTGTCGATACCTTCGACTTCTCGTCGCTCTCGGCCGTCGACGTCCTACGCGGCGCCGATTCGAGCCGCGCCGGCGGTGGTGCGCTCGGCGGTGTCCTGGCCGTGCGCACGCTGGAGCCGGAAGACCTGATCGAGGACGGTCGCGATTGGGGCGGCATCGTCAAGTACACATACGACAGCTCCGACAAGAGCTCGTCGCCGTCTGCCGCCATCGCCAAGCGTATCGAGAACACCTCCATCATGTTCCAGGGCGGCTACAAGACCGGCAAGCAGACCGACAGCCAGGGAACCGTCGATACATACGGCCCGACCCGCACGGCGCCGAACCCTTCCGACTATGATCAGCACAACCTGCTGTTCAAGCTGCGCCAGCAGCTCGAAGGCGGCCACACGATCGGCCTGACGGCGGAAAGCTATCGCAAAGATCGTGATACCGACGCCAAGACCAACCAGCTGAGGGTTCTGACGTCGCGCGATCAGTATCTGCCCGGGAACTACTTCACCAACGACGCGTCGGCTCGCGACCGCGTCTCGCTGGACTACAAGTTCCAGTCCGAGAGCGACGACAGCCTCGTGGATTCTGCTTGGGCGTCGCTTTACTGGCAGGATCAGACGCGCGGAACCGGATATAACGGCTATCGCTCCACCTCGGTCATCGGCCCGATCGGTCGTCTGAACGACTATAACGAACGCGCGATCGGTCTCGTCGGCGCTTTGGAAAAGAACGTCGATACCGGCTACCTCGACCACAATTTCGTCTTCGGCTTCGACATCGCTCACGTTACGAGCGAGCAGTATTCTTCGGGCTACGACAATTGCCCGGCACCGCTGCCGAGCGGCGCCTATCCGACCGGATACTCGGCGTGCGCCAACCTGCACACCAACCAGGCTGACACGCCGAAGGTTGAGACCGGCCGTATCGGCCTGTATCTCGACGACAAGGTCAGTTTCGGTGATACCGGCTTCTCGGTTACGCCGGGCGTTCGCTTCGATTGGGTCAAGCATGATCCGAAGATGACCGATGCCTTCGCCGACAACGCCAGCAATCCGGCGCTGCCGAACGGCTTCAACGATACGGCGATATCGCCGAAGATCCGGCTGGAGCAGGAAGTCAACGATCAGGTTCTGCTCTACGGTCAGTGGGCTATGGGCTTCCGTGCACCGACTGCTGGTGAACTGTTCAGCACCTTCGGTGGTCCGGGTACATACCTGCGTATCGGCAATCCCAACCTGAAGTCGGAAACCAGCAATGGTTTCGAAGTCGGTGCCAAGCTCGGCGACGATGATCTCGGTGGCCGCGTGAACCTGTTCTACAACCGCTACCGCAACTTCATCGACACGACGAGCCTGAACGCCGCCCAGGCTGCCGCTCTCGGCTACACGCTGTCGCAGTATCCGCAGGGTGGTATCAGCACCTATAACAACGTGGCCAACGCCGAGATCTTCGGTACGGAAATCTCCGTTCACAAACGCTTCTCGAACGGCTTCCGCGCTCTGGCCGGCTTGGCTTACGCAGAAGGCAACAACCTCGATACCAAGACCTTCCTGCAGTCCGTCGCGCCTCTCAAGGCCGTGGTCAGCATCGGATATGACACCGAGACCTGGGGTGTTGGTCTCGATTGGACCGGCGTCAAGCATGCGCGCGGCCAGACCATCGGAACCGCAACGTCCACGAGCTACTTCAGCACGCCGGGCTACGGCATCGTCGACCTGACCGCATGGTGGGAGCCCGAGCAGATCAAGGGTCTGAAGATCAACGCTGGCATCTACAATGTCTTCGACAAGACCTACTACGACTACGCCTCGGTCCGCACCGGTGGCTCGCAGCCTCGCGAATACTACTCCGAGCCGGGCCGCACCTTCAAAATCTCGCTGACCCAGCGCTTCTAAACCAATCGAAAGGGCGGCCTCCGGGTCGCCCTTTTTCGTGGCCGCATTCGCCTCTTGCGCTGGCTCTCATCTCACGCTAACAATTCCGCCCATGAACATGTCCTTGAACATCGCAATCTGGTGGTGGGCTCGCTAAGGCGGCCTCGACCAATCGTGTCCAAAGACGACGATGAGCCGCCCGGAAAACACCAGGCGGCTTTTTTTGTTTTTAAGGCCGCCTGTCATCCGGGCCGATAACGGAGTGAAGCAATGGTAACGATCATCAGGGATGACGGAGCGGAGATTTACGAGACCAAGGGTGGCATCACGGTCACGCGGCAGCGCCGGGCGATCCCTTATGCCGACGCGGTCTCCTCCTATATCGACAAGCTCGACGAGCGCCGCGGCGCGGTATTCTCGTCGAACTACGAATATCCGGGCCGCTATACGCGCTGGGATACGGCCGTGGTCGATCCGCCGCTCGGCATCTCCTGCAATGGCCGCAAGGTCTGGATCGACGCCTATAACGAGCGCGGCGAGGTCATTCTCGGCTTCGTTACCGAGCGGCTGAAGACGATCTCAGAGCTGGAGCTCGGCGCCTTGACCAAGCGGCGGCTGGATCTGACCGTCAAGGCGCCGGACCGGGCGTTCACGGAAGAAGAGCGCTCGAAGATCCCGACTGTTTTCACCGTGCTGCGCGCCGTTACCGATCTCTTCTATTCGCAGGCCGATGCCAGCCTCGGCCTCTATGGCGCCTTCGGCTACGATCTCGCCTTCCAGTTCGACGCCATCAACCTGAAGCTGACGCGCCCCTCCGATCAACGCGACATGGTGCTCTATCTCCCCGATGAAATCCTCGTCGTCGACAATTATTCCGCAAAGGCCTGGATCGACCGCTATGATTTCGAAAAGGGCGGGCTTTCGACCGAGGGGAAGGCGGGCGATATCCCGGCCGAGCCGTTCCAGCGCACCGACACGATCCCGCCGAAGAGCGATCACCGTCCCGGCGAATATTCCGAGCTGGTCACCAAGGCGAAAGAAAGCTTCCGCAAGGGCGACCTGTTCGAGGTCGTGCCCGGGCAGAAGTTCATGGAGCGCTGCGACAGCAAGCCGTCGGATATTTCCAAGCGGCTGAAGGCGATCAACCCGTCGCCCTATTCCTTCTTCATCAATCTCGGCAACCAGGAATATCTGGTCGGCGCATCGCCGGAAATGTTCGTGCGCGTCTCTGGCCGCCGCATCGAGACCTGCCCAATCTCAGGCACGATCAAGCGTGGCGACGATCCGATCGCCGATAGCGAGCAGATCCTGAAGCTCCTGAACTCGAAGAAGGATGAGTCCGAGCTCACCATGTGCTCGGACGTCGACCGCAACGACAAATCGCGCGTCTGCGAGCCGGGCTCGGTCAAGGTCATCGGCCGCCGGCAGATCGAGATGTATTCGCGCCTCATCCACACGGTCGATCACATCGAAGGTCGCCTGCGCGACGACATGGACGCCTTCGACGGCTTCCTGAGCCACGCCTGGGCGGTCACCGTCACCGGTGCGCCGAAGCTCTGGGCCATGCGCTTCATCGAGAGCCATGAGAAGAGCCCGCGCGCCTGGTATGGCGGAGCGATCGGCATGGTCGGGTTCAATGGCGACATGAATACGGGCCTGACGCTGCGCACCGTGCGCATCAAGGACGGGATCGCCGAAGTCCGGGCAGGGGCGACGCTTCTGAACGATTCCATCCCCGAGGAAGAAGAAGCCGAAACCGAACTGAAGGCGTCCGCCATGCTCTCCGCCATCCGCGATGCCAAGGCCGGCAATACGGCCAAGGCCAGCCGCGACGTCGCCACTGTGGGCAAGGGCGTCAAGATTCTGCTCGTCGACCACGAAGACAGCTTCGTGCATACGCTGGCCAATTATTTCCGCCAGACGGGGGCCGAGGTCTCGACCGTGCGCTCGCCGGTGCCGGAAGAAATCTTCGACCGGCTCGATCCCGATCTTGTCGTGCTTTCGCCCGGTCCCGGCAATCCCAAGGATTTCGACTGCAAGGCGACGATCAAGAAGGCGCGGGCGCGCAACCTGCCGATCTTCGGTGTCTGCCTCGGCCTGCAGGCGATCGCCGAGGCCTATGGCGGCGAGCTCCGGCACCTTGCCTTGCCGATGCACGGCAAGCCGTCGCGCATCCGCGTGCTGGAGCCGGGCCTGGTATTTTCAGGCCTCGGCAAGGAAGTCACCGTCGGCCGCTACCACTCGATCTTTGCCGACCCCTCGACCCTGCCGCGCGATTTCATCATCACCGCGGAAAGCGAGGACGGCACGATCATGGGCATCGAGCACGCCAAGGAACCGATCGCGGCCGTGCAGTTCCATCCGGAGTCCATCATGACGCTCGGCGGCGACGCCGGCATGCGGATGATCGAGAACGTGGTCGCGCATCTGTCGCGGAAGGCGAAGACGAAGGCGGCTTGAGGGGATTTCTCTTCTCCCCAGCGGGGAGAAGATGTCCGAAGGACAGATGAGGGGGCGAGCGAAGCGAGGCTTTGAGCGTATGCGAAAAGCTGTGTTTTACGGGGTGCCGTGAGGCCCCCCTCATCCGGCTGCCGCCACCTTCTCCCCGCGGGGAGAAGAGACTCGTCGTGGGCCGCTCTCTCTCTCTCTCTCTCTCTCTCTCTCTCTCTCTCTCTTCCACCGCTCCTCACCCCCGTCGCTGCACGATCTTCACATTCATCCGGCTGCGCAGTTTGAAACCCAGCTGCTCGTAGAGCGCGATCGCCCCCGTATTGCTGGCATAGGCGTGCAGGAACACCTCTTCACCGCGCGCCGTGATCTCGCCGGCGACGAAGCGGAAGAGGAGGGTGCCGAGGCCGCGCTTCTGGAAATCGGGGTGGGTGCAGAGGCCGCTCAGTTCGGACAGGCCGGGGTGGCGCATGCGCTGGCCGGCCATCGCCGCCAGTCGGCCGTCGATCTTGATGCCCCAGAAGGTGCCGAGGCGCTGGGCGCCGAGGGTGAAGGGGCCAGGTTTGGTGAGCAGCGCCAGCGCCAACATCTCTTCGGCATCGTCAGGTGTCAGCGGCTCGATACTCATGTCGTCGATGCGCTCGTAGGGGCGGTCGCCGATCATTTGCACCAGCGTACTTTCGATGAGCACATCGTGGCCATCAGGCACGGTGATCGGGCCGACTTCGACCAGCGCCATGATCTCTCCGGGCGAGGAAAGGGCGGCCAGCGCTCTCAAGCTCTCGGGCGTGTCGTCGCGCGGGGCGGCGAAGGGGACGATGGAGGTGGGGTAGCGCATCGCGAGCGGGCCGCCTTCGGCGAGATCGGCATGCACCGTCTGAAGCGCGTTCCAGGCGGGACGGTCGAGGCTGTGGGTCACTGGTGGTTCTCCCTGATCGCGTTGCAGGCGTATCCGGGACGCGGGCCGGTCCGACGCAATCATTCTTTCACTCAATTTAGAGCCGTTTGCCGGTCAATGCCATCATCTCGATCGCTTCAATTTCCGCTCTTTGGGTCTGCTGGGAAGGGGCGCGGCCCGGTCTGCTAGGGCTGTGGGTGTGATGCCCCCCTCTGCCCTGTCGGGCATCTCCCCCACAGGTGGGGAGATTGGCTGGGTGCGCCCGCTCGTTCCCAATTTCGTTGGTTGGCGTAAACCTCGCCACGAGTCGATCTCCCCCCCTTGTGGGGGAGATGCCCGGCAGGGCAGAGGGGGGTAACGCAGCCTCGACCCATGCTTTCATCCACCCATACCATTGACATCCGCCCCCAAATCAGAACGTTTCAGGAACGATCAATCGGGAATCCTGCGCGTGTCCACTGGTGAAAAGTTTATCGTGATCCCCTACCGCAGCAATCGCGGCAAGCTGGTGCCGGGCGAGATGCGGCAGGCGTCGAACCCGATCAGCGCGGAGAAGATCGCGTCGGCCATGTCGGAGCGCTTCGCGGGCGTCGCGGCCTATGCCATCACCGTCGACGAGGAGACCGGCGACATGCTGTCGCCACGGCTCTTGGCGCAGTTCGGCGAGATCGCCGATCTCAACCCGTAAGCGTTACCATGGAGACCTCGCTCTATCTGCCGGTGAAGGCCTTTCTGGAGGCGGCGGGGTATGTCGTGAAGGGGGAGGTCGCTAGCTGCGATGTCGTGGGCTTGAGCGAAAGCGAGCCGCCGGTCGTGGTCGTTTGCGAATTGAAGATGTCGTTCAATCTTGAGCTTATCCTGCAGGCGGTCGACCGGGCGGCGATGGCCGATGAGGTCTGGATCGCGGCAAGGGTCTCGGCCAAGGGGCGGGGGCGGGAGGCAGACAGGCGCTATCGCGATCTCTGCCGTCGGATGGGAATCGGCATGCTCGGGATATCCGATACCGGCGAGGTCAGCGTCATCGTCAGCTCCGTGTCGCCGATGCCGAGGACGAACCCGAAGCGGCGGACGCGGCTTGTGAAGGAACACCGGAAGAGACAGGGCGATCCGGCGCTCGGCGGCGCCACGCGCTCGCCGATCATGACCGCCTACCGCCAGCAGGCGCTGATCTGCGCCTCGGCGCTGCAACAGGGGCTGGCGCGGCCGCGCGACATGAAGACATGGGCGCCGCAGGCGGGACGCATTCTGCTCGACAACGTCTATGGGTGGTTCGACCGGCAGGGGAAGGGCGTCTATGCGCTGAACGAGGCGGGCGAGGCGGCTTTGTTGCGCTGGCCGCAGACGGTGGTGTTTGGTGGCGATGCGGGTGAGGGCGGGGAGTAGCGGTTGCAATCATTCGGACCGGTTTTGGCCATTGCAGACGTCTTCGTCAGCAACGTTTCGCCGCGTAGCCCCCTCACCCTACCCTCTCCCCGAGGGGAGAGGGGAAGAGACCGCAGAGGGTGCCGCTGTCCCCTTCTCCCCCGCGGGGGGAAGGTGTCCGAAGGGTTCAGGTGCAACAAGTTGCACCTGGGATGAGGGGGGCTCCGGATGCTGAGTTAGCCGTGTCCGCGGGTCACTGCGTACGAAGACCGCTTCCGGCCCTAAGCAAGTTACAGTTTCCTTCTTTCCGGGGCCGGCTCATTGATCCCCGGCGCGAACCTCAGTCCGCGATTACATATCTGCGTTGCACAATAAGCAGTACGCGTTTGCCTAAAACAGGAGCATAAGGCGCGTAGTGCCGCACGTGAGGATATTTGTCATGGATTGGTTTCCCATAGTCTTCGTGATTTTCAAGGTTCTCGCGTTGGGCACGGGAATGTACTTCGCCATCAAGTGGCACTACGATCAGGTGGATAAGATCGAGAGAGGCTCGGTACTGCTCGCGGGCGGCAAGATCGCGGGAGCTTTCGTGCTGGCGCTCTTGGGTGTCGGGGTCGTCGCCTTCGTCATGAGCAGCATGCTTGGTTTGGACCTGGGTCTCTGATCGTGGAGTCGGTGCCCTCCGTGGCCTTCATTGCGGTCTTTGTTGGCCGAAGAAGGCGCTCGTGAAACCTGCTGCGATTAAGGTGCGCCGGGCATTCTCGTGAAAAGTCCGCCCGGGCGACCTAGCCGCAAACCTAGCTAGGATTTCCCGACAACAGAGAAAGCGCGGCACCGGGGATCCTTTGGTGCGCCAGCCATTGCACCGGCGTCACGCCGACTTCGGTGCGGAATGCCGTGCGTAGCGCATGGGCATCAGGAAAACCGCTGCGCACGGCGACGTCGTCCAGCCCGCGTACGCCGGCCACCAATAGCTCCTTCGCTCGTGCCACGCGCACACGCCTTATCCATTCGCCGAGACTGCCTCCGGTCCGTGCCCGGATATGGCGCGTCAGGCTCCGGCGGCTCATGTTCGAGCGCTTGGCCAGTTCATCCAGCGAAGGCGGCGCGATGGGATCGGCGCGCAGGACTTCGAGAAGTTCGGTCACTCGTCGATCGGCAGTCGATCCGATCGCTGGCCGTTCGATCAGTTGCGGTTGTCCGCCCGCGCGCTGAGGGGCAACGACGAGATGGCGCGCTATCCGGTTTGCTTCACCAATCCCGCAAATCCGGCCAAGCAGATGCAGGCAGCAATCCAGCCCCGAAGCGACACCGGCGGACGTCAGGACGCGGCCTTCGTCCACGAACAGCGCGGCCGCATCGACCGTTACACCCGGATAGCGGGCCGCGAAGGTTTCCGCATGCGCCCAATGGGTCGTTGCGCGCCGCCGATCCAGCAGTCCGGCCTCGGCAAGGCCGAAGGCCCCCAGGCACAAGCCCACGACGATGGATCCTCGAGCATCGGCCGCCTTCAGCTTGGCAACGATATCGGGCGATACGGGCTCGTTCACGCTCCGCCAACCCGGTAAAATGACGATGTCGGCGTCATCGACAGCATCCAGCCGATGGGCGGCCTCGATGATCATGCCGCCACCCGTGTTCAGCCGGAACTGATCCGAGCACACCTGAACCTGATGCCCACCCGCAAGGAGCCCCTCGCCGAACACGGCCAGCGGCGTGGATAGCATGAAAGGGCTGATATGGTCGTAAGCGATGATGGCGATGCGCATTGGCCCGATTTACACGATAAAAGGCAATCAGGCCACTCAACGGTGACGAAATCGGATGTCATCACTGTCAGCGAAACATCAAAATGGAGCCTCCCTGATGACCCGCACCCTTCTCGTGATCGACGTTCAGAATGACTATTTCCCCGGCGGCGCGCTGCCGCTCTGGGAGGCCGAAGAAACAGAGAAGCGGATCGTCGAGGCGATCCGGCAAGCACGCGCAAGGGGTGACGGGATTGTCCTCGTTCGGCACGTGTCGACCGCTCCTACGGGCCCGTTTGCCGCCGGCGGCCATGGCGTTGAGATCCGCCCGGCTGTTCTGGCTGCGGCTGGCGATGCTCCGGTGGTGACGAAGCAGTATGCAGACGCATTTCAGGAGACGAACCTCGCAGATCATTTGAAGGGAACGACGGAATTGCTGGTCTGCGGGATGATGACACAGAACTGCGTGGTGTTTACGGCATTGTCACGCGCTGCGCAGGACTTCCAGATCAAGGTGATCGACGATCTTTGCACTGCTCCCCTGGAGGTCGTCCATCTGATCGCCTTGAGTGCCTTGCGGTCCAAGACACGGGTTATCCACTCTTCCGAGGTTTGAGGCGCGGCGATCCGGTGCTCGGCGGCGCCACGCGCTCGCCGATCATGACCGCCTACCGACAACAGGCGCTGATCTGTGCCTCCGCCTTGCAACAGGGGCTAACGCGGCCGCTCGACACGAAGACATGGGCGCCGCATCCTGCTCGACAATGTCTATGGCTGGTTCGACCGGCAGGGGAAGGGGGTCTATGCGCTGAACGAGGCCGGCGAGGCGGCGTTGTTGCGCTGGCCGCAGACGGTGGTGTTTGGTGAGGATGGGGGAGTTCCGCTAGATGCGCTTCCACTAGACGCTAACATCAACTCCCGTTAAGGATGTGTATTCTACAGGGGGCATTATGCGGCATTCATTATTATTTTCGATTGTTTTTTCAGTAAGCGTCACCGTTGCAGGCTTATGGTCGTCTTCGGGCAAGGCCGCTGATCTCGCGACACCCGAGAAGGCGATTTCTGCGTACATCGATGCCATTACTCATGAAGACTTCAAGGCCATCATTGCCGCCACGGCTGTGGAGAGAATGAGTGCGCAATTCGACTTCGTCGCGTCTGTAAACCGACTTCAGATGCTTAGCGCTTCCTACCCCATGCCACCGAGCGATCCGCTTTTTGTAGACCTCAACAGGGCCAAATTTGCCAGCCAGATTTCTCAGCAGGTTCAGTTACTAATCTACAGCCTGATGACCACGAGGGATTTCGTCAGCAGCAGCACGGTGCGAGTCGATGCGGCCGGTGCCAGCGATTTCGTCAACTCACTACGTGCCGATCGGCTAAAAGGCCTTTCGCTTGTTAAAGTCGGCATCCCGAATCCTGGCATCATGAACAACAAGGCACATCAGGCCAATATGGCTCTGCTTGCCGCTAGCAACGGTGCGGATGAGATGACCGAGCGCGTTGCGTTGGTTTCGTTCGAGGGAAGCCAGCATGCGATTGGTTTCACTGTCCTGCGATATGGAAACGACTGGGCGATACTCTCGCAAACTTCACTCGCGGCCGCCACGATCGGCCTGGGGGGGGCAAAGCGCATCTCGTCTGCAGCTTTTGACGACATGCTCCGCTGATCGTAAGCTTACGATCGCTGGTGGTACAATCCGATCTGTTTCGCCTTCCCACACTTCCACTTTGACAAATCGCCATTTCTGGCCCATATCCCCCGCAACAGCCGCCTGCGCGATTTTCGCGCGGGCGGTTTTGCGTTTGAATGGCATTGTTTCTGCAATTCGTTCGCATCCGCACCGGTATTTGGACATCTAAGAAGGCAGAGGGACAGAGATGAGCGAACAGGGAAACCTTACGGTTCGGAAGCTGGCATTCTGGGGCATTCCGATGTCGCTTGGGGTCATGGGCCTGAAGATGGTGGCATGGTGGGTCACAGGATCGGTGGCGCTTTTGTCCGATGGGCTGGAATCGACCGTCAACGTCGTTGCCGCCTTCATCGCCTTCTTCGTCATCCGCTATGCGCAGAAGCCGGCGGATCACGATCATCCCTTCGGGCACCACAAGGCGGAGTATCTCTCGGCCGTTACCGAGGGTGTGCTGATCGTTGTCGCAGCACTTCTGATCGTCAACGAGGCGGTGGGGCATCTGGCCGATCCGCGCATGCTCGAGGCGCCGGTGCTGGGTCTTGCCATCAACTTCGCGGCCGGCGTGATCAACGCCGTCTGGGCGCGACTTCTGATCACGACCGGGCGCAAGTATCGCTCGGCGGCGCTGACGGCGGATGGCCAGCATATCATGTCTGACGTCGTCACCTCCGTCGGCGTGCTGATCGGCCTGTTGCTGGCGATCGCCACCGGCTATGCGATCTTCGACCCCATCCTCGCCATTCTGGTTGCCATCAACATCCTCTATCAGGGCTGGAAGGTGATCTCGCATTCGATCGGCGGGCTGATGGACCAGGCGGTCGAGCCGCAGGAAGAAGAAGCGATCAAGGCGGCGATCGCCTCGCATGCCACGGGTTCGCTTGGTGTGCACGATCTGAAGACGCGTCGCGCCGGCGCCGTCACTTTCATCGATTTCCATCTTGTCGTGCCGGCCGCAATGTCTGTAAGGCAGGCGCACGATATCTGCGATCGCCTTGAGGATGCCATCCGCGCCGTGCATCCGGGCTCCAGCATCGCCATTCACGTCGAGCCGGAGGGCGAAAAGGCCCATGGCATCCGCGTCAAAGTCATCAAGGAGGCTTGAATGCCCAATACAGACGTCTCCAGCCTGTCCATGCTGGGAAAACAGACCGAAGCGCCGACCTCGCCCGAGACGGCGGTGCTTGAAAAAGTGCCGTCCAACCATGCCGGTACCGATTACGTGGTGCGCTTCACCGCGCCGGAATTCACCTCGCTCTGCCCGATGACCGGGCAGCCGGATTTCGCCCATATCGTCATCGATTACATCCCGAACGAATGGCTGGTGGAATCCAAGGCGCTGAAACTCTTCCTGCACTCCTTCCGCAATCACGGCGCCTTCCACGAGGATTGCTCGATCTATATCGCCAAGCGCATCGTCGAGCTGCTCGATCCGAAGTGGCTGAGGATCGGCGCCTATTGGTATCCGCGCGGCGGCATCCCGATCGACGTGTTCTGGCAGACCGGCAAGCCGCCCGAGGGCGTGTGGTTGCCCGACCAGGGTGTCGCGACCTATCGTGGTCGTGGTTGAATTTAGTCAGCTGACTTGGCGGGATCGGGCGGGAAACTTGCCCGGTCCATGCGCAACGGGCGCCGCTCGCTTCTCAGCCATCCACGGATGAGGTTGCGGGCCCGGATGCCCTCGATCTTCAGCCTCAGCAGGTTCTTGCGCAGCTTGCTCGGCTTGAATGCGCGGTCGATCGACTTGCGGATGAAGGCCGCCTTGTCGGCGCTGCCGTCGAGGAACTGCATCTGGATGACGGGGGCGGGCTCGATCTGGTAGGCCTTCAGCCAGGCGCGATGCCACATATAGGCGTCGAGCAGGCCGTAGGTCTCGGTATCCTTCAACATGCGCGCGGCAGCGCCCGGGCCGATGACATAGCCGGCCGTGCCGACTCGGTTCTGGAACACGCGGCGGGCGCTATAAGTCCCGTCGGTCCAGAGCGGATGTTTTGCGACGATATGATCGCGTGGCGCGAATTCGAGATCATAGGCGATATCGTTGCCATCAGGGCGCGCCTCGATGCCGGCAAGGGCGTCGGCAAAGCTCTCTGACAGTACGGCGTCGTCCTCCAGGATCAGCATCCGCTCGCCGCTATCGATGATCCTGCGCCAGGCGATGCGGTGCGAGGTGAAGCAGGCGACATCTTCGCGCAGCGTCGGGCTCGGCCAGCTGTCGGCGGCCTTCTGGCACTCCTCCGGCGTCAGATCGCGGGCCTCGAACGCATCCAGAAACTCGAAATCGAGGCCGAGCGCCTGCATCTGCCGCGTCTGAAAGCGCCGCCTTGTTTCCTCGGCCTTGCGGCTGATGATGAGGGTTTTCAATGCTCTGTCGTCCGCTCTGCTTGTCTTGAATTCAGTGATCGCGGCGGACCATATCGATGCTGAGGGGGCTTATCAATCGGTCGCCGGCGGCAACCACCGAAAGCTTCCGCCCGGCCCCGACACCGCAACAACGCCACGGTCAAGTGCGCATCGCATCAGTTGGCCTCGTTCCTTCGTATGATGGCTCATCCGATCAGGTTAGTTGCAGTCTTGAGTTTCATATCTAATCTGCTGAAAAACAATTTGGGCGAGTGGGCAGTTGCAAGCGGCGGTACCCACGGACAGCCATCGATACCTTCAACAATCAGGTGCTCGGATGCTTCGAAATCTCATTTTCGGATGTGCCGCATTGCTTGCGGTGTTCGTCTCCGGCGGCATGAGCGCTCGCCATCAGATCTTTCCCTGGCCGCAGCTCTCCGCGATGAAGCACCAGATCGTGGGGTCTGAAACCGAACCGCTGCCGCCAAGCCGATATACGTTCGACGACAAGGAGCGCCTCATCGGGGATGAGACGAAAACGGCTGTCTCGTGTCCCGCTCAGACCGACCGCACCGCCGTCTTGCTGGTGATCGGGCAGTCCAATGCCGCCAATGATGGCGGCCAGCGTCACAGATCGACCTATGGCGAGCGGGTGATCAACGCCTTTGACGGCCATTGCTTCATCGCCGCATCGCCGCTTCTCGGTTCGACGGACACCAAGGGAGAGTATTGGACTGAGATCGGCAATTCGCTGATCGCATCCGGGCGGTATGACAATGTCATCATCGCGCCGGTTGCCTATTCCGGCTCCGCGGTGGCGCGGTGGGCCGAAGGCGGTGACATCAACCCGGTGCTCGCCGACAGCACGAAAAAGCTTCACGACGCCGGCTACCGCGTGACCAGCGTGCTTTGGGTGCAGGGAGAGGCCGATTTCGTCCTGGGCACCAGCACGCAGGATTACGAACAGCGTTTCCTGTCGATGGTCGGGACGCTGCGTGGGCTTGGGGTCGCAGCTCCGGTCTACATCTCGGTGGCGACCAAGTGCCTTGAGCCCAGGAATGGCGGGCTGAAGCAGCATGCCGTGGACAATGCGATCGAGCGGGCGCAGCTTGCTTTGCCCAAGAGCGGCAACGGCATCGTGCAGGGCGTGAACTCGGACGTGCTGCTCAACGGCGACGACCGCTACGACGATTGCCACATCGGGGCCTCGGGTGCCGAGAAAGTTACGGCCGCGTGGCGCGATCTGCTGCTTGCAGGCCCGCAGTTGCAGGCTTCGTCGCAATAAGGATGCTTACGCGCTCGCTTGGCGGGGCCGCTTCAGCGCGGCCCCTGATGCGTTCACGGCGATCGTCAGACGTTGAAGCTGTCGTCGCTGCCGAAGTCGGACTGATCGTCGAAATTGTCGTCGTCGTTGTCGTAATCGGCCTGCCGCAGGCCGCTGTCGTCATTGTTGTTGTCGTTGTTATCGGCCACGTTATTGTCCGCGACGTGGCGCGTGTTGTCGGCATCGTTGGATGCCTGCTGGCTGCCGCCGTCATTGTTGTAATAGTTGTTGATGACGGTCTCTTCGGTCGGCGCGCTTGCTGGCGTCGCGCCCGAGCCGAGGCCAAGCGACGACATGTGGTTGCCGCTGAAGATGCCGCTCAGCGAATTGGCAAGCAGCATGCCGCCGGCGACGCCGGCCGCGGTGCCGAGCGCGCCCTGCAGGAAGCTGCCGCCTGCCGACGGGGCAGACGCCTGCTGGCTCCAGGGGCCGGAGGGTTGCTGCTGCATGCGCGGGGCGGTGTCGAAGCCCTGGTTTTGCTGAATCTGCTGGCGCGGGGCGCTGCCCCATGGGCCTGGTGATGCGGCATCCGAAGGTGCCGGCTGCTGCCGCTGCTGCGGCGGCTGGCTGCTGCCGAAGATGGAGGAGAGGAACCCGCCGCCTTGTTCGGCCTTGTGGGTGTCGCTCTGATCCGCCTCGAGCTGGCGGACGCGCTCTTCCAGTTCCTTGATGTGATTGGCGGCGGCCTCCAGGCCCTTTTCCTGGACGATCACGGCCTGGGCCAGATAGTAGGCCGCATAGGGCTGCTCGCGGGTGCTCTGCTCGACCAGCTGTTCGGCGTCGCGGTCGCGCGGCGTTGCGGCTGCGGTGCGGACGCGCTCGAAAAGCGCGGTCAGGAGTTGGCGTTCTTCGGGTGACATCGGCTGTCTCCTTTGCTGCGTGCGCATGTGGTCTCAAGTGGATCGCTTGAGAAGGACGTAGGAACGGATTGAGACTTTTCAAAGCCTCCACAAGTTACATTTCAGTAAGCCAATGACCCCTAACCATATCTTCACCCGTTCCGTGGCTTGTCTTTTTCACGCATTGTTTTACGCATTGAGTCGCACTATGTGCGGGGAACCCGAATTTACGTGAGAGAGGTTCGAATGAACGACGAAGACCAGGACGACAAGACGAAGGAACTGCCGCTCGGCAAGGAAACGGAGGCGAACCTTTTCAAGTCGCGTTCCATCTTCATCTATGGACCGATCAACCAGGAACTGGCGCAGAAGGTCTGCTCGCAGCTCGTGGCGCTTGCCGCGGCCAGCGACGAGGACATCCGCATCTACGTCAATTCGCCCGGCGGCCACGTCGAATCCGGCGATTCGATCCACGACATGATCAAGTTCATCAAGCCGAAGGTCTGGATGATCGGAACCGGCTGGGTCGCCTCGGCCGGCGCGCTGATCTATGTCGCCGCGCCCAAGGAGCAGCGCCTTTGCCTGCCCAACACCCGCTTCCTGCTGCACCAACCCTCGGGCGGCACGCGCGGCATGGCGTCCGACATCGAAATCCAGGCACGCGAAATCATCAAGATGAACGAGCGCCTGAACAAGATCATGGCTGACGCAACCGGCCAGTCTTACGAAAAGATCGCCGCCGACACCGACCGCGACTACTGGCTCTCCGCCGAGGAAGCCAAGGCCTACGGCCTGGTCTCGCGCATCGTGACGTCGCAGAGCGACATCTGATCGGATTGAGATGAGAGCGCCCTCGCTTGCCGGATGTTGGCGGGCGAGGGCGCTTTTTTGTTTTTGTGGGGATGGAGCTAATTCCCTCATCATGGCTTTGGGTCGGGAAGAGTCTTTCGCCGCGCGGACGTGCGTCGGCTGGATTCCCGCCACAAGGGCGAGAATGAGGGGAGTGGGTGTATCTGGCCTTGCGCCCCCGTTTGCGATACGGCTGCGTGACGCCATTCTTCGCTCCGAGTCCCCGCATGCTTAAAGACTTCTCCGTGCAGGCCCTGTTCATGGGCGTCCTCACCGCTTTCGTCGGTTTCGCCAGTTCGTTTGCCGTCGTGCTGCACGGGTTGCAGGCGGTGGGCGCGACGGAGGCGCAGGCGGCTTCAGGGTTGATGGCGCTGTCGGTCTCGCTCGGGATTTGCGCGATCGTGCTCAGCGTAACCTCCAGGCTGCCGATCAGCATGGCGTGGTCGACGCCAGGGGGCGCGCTGTTGGCGGCTACCGGCGTGGTCGAGGGCGGGTTCAATGCGGCCGTCGGGGCCTTTATCATCTGCGCATTGCTGATCGTTATCGCCGGGCTGTTCAGGCCGCTCGGGCGGGCGGTGGCGGCGATACCGGCGCCGCTCGCCAATGCGATGCTTGCGGGCGTGCTGATCGGGCTCTGCTTCGCGCCGGTCAAGGCTGTCGGGTTCAATCCGTTGCTCGGGCTGCCGATCGTGCTTGCCTGGATCGTTGTCGGCGCCTTCAAGCGGCTCTGGGCTGTGCCGGCGGCGCTGGCGGCATTCGTGCTGGTCGTGGTCTTCGGGGTCGATGTGCCCGTGGGCGCGCTTGATACCGTCAAGCGCTCGCTGGTGCCGACGGTTGAATTCGTCATGCCGGTGTTCAACGTGCCGGCCTTCGTGTCGATTGCGCTGCCGCTCTTCATCGTCACCATGGCCTCGCAGAATATTCCAGGCATCGCGGTCATGAAGGTCAACGGCTATGAGACCAAGCCGGGGCCGCTGTTCGCCTCGACCGGCTTCTTCTCGCTGCTCTCGGCCCCCTTTGGCGGCCATGCCGTCAATCTGGCGGCGATCACGGCGGCCATGTGCGCCGGGCCGGACGCGCATCCCGATCCGAAGCGCCGCTACTGGGCGGTGATCGTCTGCGGCATCTGCTATCTCATCCTCGGGCCGCTTGCGGGTGCGGTGACCGCATCGGTGGCGCTGGCGCCGCCGATCCTGATCCAGGCGGTGGCGGGTCTTGCGCTGGTGGGTGCCTTCTCGGGCTCGGCCATGGCGGCCTTCCAGGCACCCGATACGCGGGAAGCGGCGGCGATCACATTCCTGGTGACGGCATCAGGCGTCTCCTTCGGCGGCATTTCTGGAGCCTTCTGGGGGCTCCTAGCCGGCGGGTTGATGATGGCGTTGCAGCGATTTGTGAAATCGAGGTAGCATATCGGGAGTTGCAAGCTCTCAACGAGGCTCGGAAATGGAATTTGAATTCGATCCGGGCAAGAGCGCCAGCAACAAGGACAAGCACGGTATCGATTTCATTGAGGCGCAGGCCCTTTGGCGGTATAGTCGCTATCTAGTCGTTCGAGCAAAGTCGTCGAACGAGCCGCGCTTTGCATTGATCGGGAAGATCGGCGGTAGGCACTGGGTTGCGTTTTATACCTGGCGCGGAAGCGCCGTCAGAATCATCTCGGTGCGGCGCGCGCGGGACATGGAGAAGCAGCGTTATGAAGACCATTTCGGCTGAAGAACTCGACAAGAAGTTCGACGACGGCGAGGATATCAGCGAATATCTCGACTGGACGACGGCTCGCGGGCCGGGCCAGGAACTGACACCTGTTGCCTTCGATCTCACCGTCGATGAGTTGCGTGCGCTGGATACCGAGGCGAAGCGGCTTGGGGTGTCGCGGCAGGATCTGATTCAGCTTTGGATCGCGGAGCGTCTTTCGGCCGTCGGGCAGCGCTGAATTCGTGCAGCTGGCAAAAAGATGGGCAGGCACTTGCCAGTTTTTCGCGCGGCGGCTATACAGGCCGGCATGAAGAGCACGGGCATCATGATTTCTGAGCAGATTGCACGCGGGCGTATCGCCCTGCGCGACAATACGCGCGCCCTGACCTCGCTTCTTCTCCTCGGCCTTACGCGCGGTTGCCGGGTCCGTTGAGGAGCGCCCGGCGGCCCAAAGCCCGCCGGCCATAGCTCCTCTTCACATATCCCAAAAATCGATCAACCGGACGCTTTGCGCCGGATTCGTCATCGCCAACAGGCAGGCCATGCGCTATGACGCGGCCAGATGACGGGAATAGGAAGAGAAGACATGGACACGAAGACCCGCTCCCACGGCATGCCTGACGCGGCGATGAAGTATCGCCCTTATCCGCAGGTCAACATCCCCGATCGCACATGGCCGACCAAGACGCTGACCAAGGCGCCGATCTGGTGTTCCGTGGACCTGCGCGACGGCAACCAAGCCCTGGTCGACCCGATGGGCCACGACCGCAAGGCGCGGATGTTCCAGCTGCTGCTCGACATGGGTTTTAAGGAAATCGAGATCGGATTCCCGTCGGCCTCGCAGACCGATTTCGACTTCGCGCGCTGGTGTGTCGAACAGGGCAACGTGCCCGACGACGTGTCGCTGCAGGTGCTGGTGCAGTGCCGTCCCGAGCTGATCACGCGCACCTTTGAAGCCCTGGAAGGCGCCAACAAGCCGATCGTGCATTTCTACAATTCCACCAGCGAGCTGCAGCGCCGCGTGGTATTCGCCAAGGATGTCAACGGCATCAAGCAGATCGCGGTCGACGCGGCGAAGATGATTTCCGACATGGCGGCCAAGGCCGGCGGCGGCTATCGCTTCGAATATTCGCCGGAGAGCTTTACCGGCACCGAGTTGGAAGTGGCGCTGGAGATCTGCAACTCGGTCATCGAGGTGATGAAGCCGACGCCAGACAACAAGCTGATCATCAATCTGCCATCGACCGTCGAAATGGCGACGCCGAACGTCTATGCCGACCAGATCGAGTGGATGTGCCGCAATCTCGACAATCGCGAAAACCTGATCATCTCGCTGCACCCGCATAACGACCGCGGCACAGGCATCGCTGCCGCCGAGCTGGCCTTGCTGGCCGGCGCCGATCGTGTCGAGGGCACGCTGTTCGGCAATGGCGAGCGCACCGGCAATGTCGACGTCGTGACGATGGCGCTCAACATGTTCACGCAGGGTGTGGATCCGGAGATCGACTGCTCGGATATCGTGCGCATGAAGGACGTGTTCGAATATTCCAACCAGATGCCGATCGGCGAGCGCCACCCTTATGTCGGCGAACTGGTCTATACGGCGTTTTCCGGCTCGCACCAGGATGCGATCAACAAGGGCATGAAGGCGATCAAGGTCGCCAATCATCCGGTATGGGAAGTGCCTTATCTGCCGATCGATCCGCAGGACGTCGGCCGCTCCTACGAGGCGATCATCCGCATCAACTCGCAGTCGGGCAAGGGCGGCATCGCCTATATCCTGCAGCAGGATTACGGCCTCAACCTGCCGCGCAACCTGCAGGTGGAGTACCGCGAGGAGATCCAGCGGATCACCGACGAAGAGGGCAAGGAACTGCCGTCGAAGCGGATCTACGATCACTTCATCGAGCGCTACGTGACGCAGCCGAAGGGCCGCATCAAGTTTGTCGATCACCAGACCTTCGCCGATCCCGAGCACAAGGGTGTTCGCGTCGTTTCCGCCGAGATCACCGATAACGGCGTGACGAAGACGATCGAAGGGCGCGGCAACGGCCCGATCGACGGCTTCATCAATGCGCTCTCGGAGTATCTCGGGGTCGAGATGGCGGTGCAGGATTATTCCGAGCACTCGCTGCAGCACGGCTCGAACGCTTCGGCGATTTCGTATGTCGAGACGTCCTATCCCGGCGGCAAGCTCTTCGGCGCCGGCATCAGCACCAACATCGTCGGCGCATCGCTGGAAGCGATCGTCTCGGCGGCGAACCGGGTGCTTGATGTGAGGGCCGGCAAGGCCTGATTGTAGGCCACGGAATCACAAAGCGGGCGTCGGATGCGGCGCCCGCTTTTTCATGCGCGCTTTAAATCTGGTGGTTCAAATCGCGGTGGCGATCTGCATGGCGAGTTGGCTGAGGGATGCCTCGGAGGAGGGGCCGATCAGCATGTAGGAGGTGCCGGCATTGTGCCAGGTGACCAGGCCGATCTCGTCGCGGATCGTTTCCTTGAAATCCTCGGCATCATCCGGCTGGTTGTCCTTGCGGAAGGCGATGGTGGCGAGGTCGCCGTCCGAGCTGGTGTAGACCAGCTGGCCGACCGGGCGGCCGTTGGCCAAGGTCACGCGGGCGCCCTGGAAGGTCCAGCCCTCGGAGACGAGATCGGGGACGCGGAAGGCGACGCCGACGGTCGTTGTGAGCCAGGTGGAGATTTCTTCCGGCTGCGTGGCCGGGACTTCGAAGATGTGGCGCGGCTGGCGCGCCAGCAGCCGCTGGTTGGCGAGCATGTCGCCCAGCCATTCGGTTGCCTCGCTGGCCTGCGCGGCATCCACGGCCTGCGCGGTCTGCGCCGCGGTATGGCCGGTGCCGACGATATAGCCGATGCCGCAGCCTGCGATGAGAAGCACGATCGCGGCCACCAGCGCCTGCGGGCCTGATGGCGCGAACTTGAACGGCTGGCGCGACTGGCGCGGCGCGACCGGGGCCTTGGGCGGCTGCACGCTCTTGATCGAGCGCACCAGCGCCAGCGGAACCGGTTCCTTCAGGATGTCGTCGAGCCGGCGCTTGCCGAAATCGGCGCCGTTGCGCAGCTTGTCGTAGATCCGCCGCGCGCCGTCGTCGGTTGCCAGGCGCTGTTCCAGCTCGTGCTTCTGCTCGGGCGTCGTCTCGCCATCGAGAAGGGCGGTCAGCTGGGCATCGAGCGGCAGTTTCTTGAAGTCGAGCAAATCAGAACCTGTGGGAATGGTCGTCGGCGAGGCTGGCGAAGTGCAGTTTCGCCTGCGCCAGTTGCGACATGATGAGGGTGGGGGCGACGCCCATGATGTCGCCGGCCTGCTGGTAGCCATGGCCTTCGATCGACACCAGCAGGAAGGCGCTGGCGATGCCCTCGGGCATCTCCGCGATCATCCGGTGGATCGCGTCGGAATCGATGATGGCGGCGCGGTCGCGCGTGGCCGTGCGGATATCGGTGACGTTGGTCTTGTTGACCGCATGCGGCTTGCGCTTGCGGTGGTCCTCGCTCCATTGCTGGCGCATCAACGTGTAGACCCAGCTGTCGAGCCGACCTTCGCCCTGCCATTGATTGCTCTTGGCAATCGCCCGCTGACAGCCGGCCTGGACGAGTTCGTCGGCGCCCGCCGCATCACCCGCGAGCGTCATCGCGAACCGCCGCAACCGGGGCAGAAGACCCACTAGATCGCGTCTGATATCGATGGTCGTCACAGGTTGACGCATGGTTTTCCCAAGGTGAATGCCTGGTATCGGGAGCCGTTACGGAGCCGTGACCAGGCGCATGTGCGAATTATATCGTCTCTGTGTCCTTTATGAAACAAATCGCCGCTGCTTCGCAAGCAAAAGGCCACTTATCTCACGGGTTCCCAAAGCTTTTTTCGGGTGATCCCTCGGGCTCAATAGGTCCTGTAGCCGCGGAGCGACTGAAGGAGCGAGCGGTAGGCCCAAGTGTTCTCGCCGCCGCGGTCGCGGATCTCGACCAACTGCACGCGCGCGCCCTGTTCATCACCCTGTTCCATCAAAGCTTGGCCCATATATGACCGTGCGAGAATATAGTTCCCGTCGGCCTGCAGCGCCTTGCGATAATAGGACATGCCAAGCTCCATCCGGCCGGCCTTGCGATTGGCGTAGCCCAGATAGTTCAGGATGCGCGGGTCGTTCTGGTTGCGGGCGAGGTTGAGCACGGTGATGGCGTTGTCGTACTGGCCGGCATAGGCGAATTCGCGGGCGGCCTTGTAGAGATCGTCGTCGTTGAAGGTCTGCTTGTTCGGCGTGACGCATTCCTTCTTCTTCTTGTCCCAGACCTTGCCGTCGGCGCACTTGGTGGTGGTTTCGGTCTTTGGTGGCGGCTTGGTTTCGTCGGTCTCTTCGCCGGCGGCGAAGGCGGGGGCAGAGAAGGTGAGGGCGAGGCAGCCGGCGAGCGCCAGGCCGCGGAGCGTACGGGTCGTGGATGGCATGCGACGTCTCCTGACATCAGATCGCTAATATAAGGAGTGTACGCCTAGATCGGGAAATACCAAGAGGCGATCGGTTGCGAACGGCGGTTTTTCGTCGTCTTCGCGTGGTGATTCAACTTGCCGCGAAACTGATTCCGCAAATGGCGCTAAAGCCTGAAGATATCGACGCTTTCCGGGTTGATGTCGTCGCCCGACGGGCTGAGGCTGAAGCGTTCGCCCTTGAGGCTCCAGGCGCCGGGGGAGCCGTCGATGCTGAAGAGATTGTAGGCGGCGGGCGGCTTCGAGCCACCGGGGCCTTGCGAGCCCGAGGCGATGCCGACGACAGGAACCGGTCCGGTCTGGCCGCGCAGCCAGTGCACGGTGTTGAGGTGGGTGTGGCCATGCAGCACGAGCTCGGCACCGCCGGTGGAGATGACGGCGGCGAAACGGCGGATGCCGATCATGCGCTTATGGAAGGATGTGGCGCCACGGATCGGCGGGTGGTGGATCATGACAACGCGAAACAGTCCGGCTTCGCCGGCGGCGCGCAGCATGTTCACGGTCTCGCGGGCCTGCCGCTCGCCGAAGAAGCCGCTGGCTGCGAAGGGGGGCGTTGCCACCGCCGTCGAGCAGCCGACGATCGCGACTTTTCCGCGAATGCGCAGATAGGGGAAGATGTGCTTGTTTTCCTGCCATTCGGCAGGGGCGAGGTCGCCGCGCACGTTATCGTACCAAGCGCGCATCGACTTTTCGTAGGCGCCGGGCACATAGGCGTCGTGATTGCCGGGAACGACGGAGTAATCCTTGGGGTCGCCGAGTTCGCGCAGCCAGCCGGCCGCGGCGCGGATTTCAAGACCGCTCGCAAGATTGACGAGATCGCCTGTGATCGCCATGTGATCCGGCTGCTTTTCTCTTATATCGTCGAGCAGCAGATCCAGCGTGCCGCCGAAAAGGTGCTTGCGCCGATTGCGATGCCAGTTCACAAAGCCGGTGATACGCTTGGAAAAGAGTTCACGGAAAGAGATGTGGGGCAGCGGCCCGAGATGGACGTCTGAAATGTGCGCGAGCTTGAACATGGGTGCACACATAGCTCACGGCAGCCGTATTTCAAACACATCTCCTCGCACATCTGCTTGAACGGATTGATGGAATTGGAAGACGCGTGAAAGAAATCCGCCACTGGCAATCGCGCCTGATGATGCGCGTCGTGCATATCTACTTCGCCTTCGCGCGCGGAATGACCATGGGCGTGCGCGCCGCCTGCTTCGATGACAGGGGCTATGTGTTTCTCGTGCGCCACAGCTACGTGCCCGGCTGGCACATGCCGGGCGGCGGTATCGAGCGCAACGAGACGGCCGAGGACGCGCTCGTCAAGGAGCTGCGCGAGGAGGGCAATCTCGTGATTGTCGGACGGCCGGAGCTCGTTCAGGTCTATCTCAATACATCGGCCACGCGGCGCGACCATGTGGTCTTCTACCGGGCCAAGGTCGAGCAGACGGCGCCGCGACTGCCGGATCGCGAGATCGTCGAATGCGGTTTCTTCGCGCTCGACGCGCTTCCGGAGGGGACAACGGCGTCGACGCACCGTCGCCTTGCCGAGATCGCCGGAGAGCGGCAGCCCGACCAGGTCTGGTAGGCCGGGCTGTATAGCTTACGTCTAGGCGGCGGCGCGTTCGCCGCGGCCGTGCGGGCGGTCGAGGTCCAGTTCCGGGTCGACGGGGACGATACCGGTCGGGTTGATCGTCTTGTGGCTGCGGTAATAGTGGTCCTTGATGTGGCGGAAATCGACCGTCTCCTTGATCCCTGATGTCTGGTAGAGATCACGCAGATAGGCCGAGAGGTTCGGATAGTCGGCGATGCGGCGGATGTTGCACTTGAAGTGACCGACATAGACAGGGTCGAAGCGCACCAGCGTGGTGAAGAGCCGCCAGTCAGCCTCGGTCAGTCGGTCGCCAAAGAGGTAGCGGCCCTTGCCGAGGCGGTCTTCCAGCATGTCGAGCGTTTCGAAGAGCTTGAGCACGCTTTCCGAATAGGCGTCCTGGGTGGTGGCGAAGCCTGCCTTGTAGACGCCGTTGTTGACGGTGTCGTAGATGAGCGCGTTCAGATCGTCGATCTCGGCGCGCAGATCTTGCGGATAGAAATCGGTGGTCGAGCCGGTCAGCGCGTCGAAGGCGCTGTTGAACATGCGGATGATCTCGGCGGATTCATTGCTGACGATGGTGTTGGTCTTCTTGTCCCACAGAACCGGCACGGTGACGCGGCCGGAATAGTGCGGATCGGCCTTCACGTAGATGTCGGAGAGCGCCTTGGCACCGAAGAGTGGGTCGCCGGTGGCGCCGTCGCCGACCTTGAACTCCCAGCCCTTTTCCAGCATCAGCGGATCGACGACGGAGACCGAGATCAGGTCTTCCAGACGCTTCAGCTTGCGGAAGATCAGCGTGCGGTGCGCCCAGGGACAGGCGAGCGAGACGTAAAGATGATAGCGCCCGGCCTCGGCCTTGAAGCCTTCCTTGCCCGACGGACCGGCGCTGCCATCCGGCGTGATCCAGTTGCGGAACTGCGAGGCGGCGCGCTTGAAGTGACCCTTGGTCTCCTTCGTATCGTACCAGACGTCCTGCCAGACGCCGTCGACCAGCATACCCATGGTGTCTACTCCTTCGATCTTTCGTTGCCCGTTAGATATCGCGCTTGGGCGGATTTTGCAGTGGGGCAAAAATTGAACAGTGCGTCACGCGCTGATTGCGGCCAACGGTGCGATTGCTACTTGACGCTCAAGGCGGCGATCAGCGCGCGCAGCGCCGGCGGTGATTGGCGGCGGCTCGGGTGGTAGAGGTGAAAGCCGGGGAAGGGCGGGCACCAGTCGTCGAGCACCTGCACCAGTGCGCCGGAGGCGATCTCGTCGGCCACGTCGTGCTCCATCAGATAGCCGAGCCCGACGCCGGCGCGCACGGCTGCGGCCGGAAGCTCGCCATCGTTGACGATGAGGGGGCCGCTGGTGCGGATCTTGATCTCCTTGCCGTCCTTTTCGAACTCCCAGGGAAGCAGTCCGCCCGAGGTCGTCAGCCGATAGCCGATGCAGGCGTGGCGCTCGAGATCATAGGGCGTTTCCGGCGGCGGGATGCGGGCGAAGTAGGAGGGCGTGCCGACGACGACGGTGCGCAGCTCAGGCCCCACACGGACCGCGATCATGTCCTTCGCCACCGTTTCGCCGAGGCGGATGCCGGCGTCGAAGCCTGAGGCGACGATATCCGTCAGCCCGTCCTGGATGATCACCTCGACGTTGATATCGGGATGGGCGAGCAGGAATGCGGGCAGCTTCGGCACCAGCACCATCCGGGCGGCATAGGCGAAGGTGGTGATGCGGACCGTGCCGGAGGGGTTGTCGCGCCATCCGGCCAGCGCCTCGAGGCCGCCTTCGATATCCGAAAGCGCCGGGTTGAGCGATTGCAGAAGCCGCTCGCCGGCCTCGGTGGGAGCCACGCTGCGGGTGGTGCGGGCAAGCAGACGGACGCCTAATCTCTCCTCCAGGCCGCGCATCGCGTGGCTGAGTGCCGAGGGCGACATGCCGAGGACGGCGGCAGCGCGCGTAAAACTACGCTCGCGGGCGACGGCGGCGAAGGCGAGGAGATCGTTGAGCGTTCCGCGTTCCATTGCTGCATTCTGCTCACAAGTTCATGCGACGGGCAACCGCTAATCCCGTGGCTTGTGCCGGCCTAAATGGAGGGGTGTGAACAAGGAGCACGGATATGGACCTTACCAGCTATCGCACCCTCGGCCGCTCGGGACTGATCGTCAGCCCGCTGGCGCTTGGCACCATGACCTTCGGCGCCGGGCGATGGGGCGCCAACGAGCAGACCTCGCGGGCGCTGTTCGACGCCTATGTCGATGCCGGCGGCAATTTCATCGATACGGCGGATATCTATTCGGCGGGGAAGAGCGAGGAGATGCTCGGCGCGTTTCTCTCCGACAGCGGGCAGCGCGACCGGCTGGTGATGGCGACCAAATCGGGATTTCCACGCGGCGCGGGCACGCCGCTCTGGGGCGGCAACGGGGCGAAGAACATCCGCCTCGGCATTGAGGGATCGCTGAAGCGGCTGCGCACCGACTATATCGACATGTACTGGATGCATGTGTGGGACCAGACGACGCCGGCCGATGAAGTGTTGCAGACGCTTTCCGATGCCGTGCGCGCCGGCAAGATCCTGCATTACGGCTTTTCCAACACGCCCGCCTGGTATGTGGCGCGGATCGCGACGCTGGCCGAGGCGCATGGGCTGCCGAAGCCGATCGGCCTGCAATATGCCTATTCGCTGATCGATCGCGGCGTCGAGCTCGACCTCATGCCTGCCGGCGCCGAATTCGGGCTTGGCATGGTGCCCTGGAGCCCGCTTGCGGCCGGCCTTCTGACCGGCAAATACGGCCGCGAGATGCTGGCCGAGGCCGGGCGGGCCACTGCCTTGCCCGACAAGACCTCGGAGACATCGGTAAGCGGCAGCAAC
The DNA here is from genome assembly GCF_000377565.1 of Rhizobium sp. 2MFCol3.1. Lineage (GTDB taxonomy): Bacteria > Pseudomonadota > Alphaproteobacteria > Rhizobiales > Rhizobiaceae > Rhizobium. The sequence goes on from NZ_KB898354.1 coordinate 358,085, forward strand.
GGCCGGCTGAACGGCGACAATCCTTTCGGCGGCATGCTGTTTACCGAGCGCAATTTCGATGTGGTCGATGTGGTGACGTCGGTCGCGGCCGAGATCGGCCGGTCGGCAGCCGAGGTGGCGCTTGCCTGGGTGGCGCGCCGCGCCGGTGTTTCCTCGGTGCTGATCGGCGCCAGCCGGGTGGAGCAGCTGCAACAGAACATCGCTTCGCTGGATGTTGATTTCGACGACGCGATGCTAGAGAGGCTCGAGCAGGCAAGCGCGCTGCCGCTGCTCAACCCCTATTTCATCTTCCAGATGCCGACTAGCCGGCTGTTCGGCGGCCAGACGGTCGAGCGCTGGCCGAGGGGATGATATCAGCTGCCACCGCCGTTTCGACGGCGGTGGCTTCCATCGCTACGTTTTCCCATAGACGACCGATTTTTTTCCTGCTATCGGCCTTTCCACGATTTCAGGAACCCGATTTGATGTGCGCATACAGAACCCTGCGACGACGCTGATGCTCCCGAACGCCCAAGGGCGTGTTCGAGAACCCATCATTTTGTCTATCCGGTTTCTGTCTCTTCATGCACAAGCACGATCTGGTCTACCTCACTGAGGACGCGTCGCACGACGCCGCTATCGAACACATCAACGAAGAAGCTTTCGGCCCCGGCCGGCACACCCGCGCCGCCGCCCGCATCCGCGAGCAGGGGCCGCATGATCTGTCGCTGTCCTTCATCTGCGCCGATGACGGCGAGACGATCGCCTCCGTCCGCATGACACCCGTCATGGCCGGCGACGTGCCCGGCCATCTGCTCGGCCCGCTCGCCGTCCGCCCCTCGCACAAGAACCGCGGCATCGGCCGCGAGCTTGTGCGGATCGCGGTGGAAGCGGCCAAGCGCAAGGGCTCCGAGGCCGTCATCCTCGTTGGCGATCCGCCCTATTACGGGCCGCTCGGCTTCGAGAAGGTCGCCTATAACGCGCTGACCTTTCCGGGACCGGTCGATCCGGGCCGGGTGCTTGTCGTGCCGCTCGGCGGGGACGTGCATGGCCGGCTGAAGGGCACGATCGGCTGGCGCAAATAGGCCATCTGTTCTATTGAGCTATGACAGGGGCTGCGCTTCGCGTGGTCTTTCAGATGCTTGAGGGGGAGAAGGCATGGGTCGCATTTCAATCGACGAGGCGCTGGATCGCGCGGGGACCGGACCGTTTCAACGGCGGCTTCTCGGCATTTTCGGCCTCGTCTGGACGGCGGATGCGATGCAGGTGCTGGCGGTCGGCTTCACCGCCGCCTCGATCGCCGCGAGCTTCGGGCTGACGGTGCCGCAGGCGCTGCAGACGGGAACACTGTTCTTCCTTGGCATGCTGATCGGCGCCTACGCCTTCGGCCGGCTGGCCGACAAGGTCGGGCGGCGCAATGTGCTGTTGCTGACGGTGGCCTGCGATGCGGTGTTCGGGGCGCTGTCGGTTTTCGCGCCGAGTTTCACCATCCTGCTTGTCCTCAGGTTTCTCACCGGTGTGGCCGTCGGCGGCACGCTGCCGGTGGATTACGCGATGATGGCGGAGTTCCTGCCGTCGAAAAGCCGTGGTCGCTGGCTGGTGGCGCTGGAGGGTTTCTGGGCGATCGGGACGCTGATCGTGGCGCTTGCGGCGTGGGCTGCCAGCGTCGCGGGCGTTCAGGATGCCTGGCGCTACATCTTCGCGGTGACAGCGGTGCCTGCCATCCTGGGGCTCGGCCTCCGCCTCTTCGTGCCGGAATCGCCGCTCTATCTGCTGCGCGGCGGGCGCGGCGAGGAGGCGAAGACGACGATCAATCGGGTCCTTGTGGCCAATGGTAAGCCGGCACTTGGCACCGACGACGAGCTGGTCTCGCCGGCGCATGCGGCCTCCGAAGGCGTGTTTTCGGGCGCGCTTCGCCGTCGCACTGTCATGATCCTGGCGATCTGGTTCCTCGTGTCGGTCTCCTATTACGGTGTTTTCACCTGGATGCCGGCGAAGCTTGCGGGCGATGGCTTCGGCTTCGTCCGGGGCTATGGCTTCCTGGTTTTCGTCGCGCTGGCGCAGATCCCCGGCTATGCGCTCGCCGCCTATGGCGTCGAGGCCTGGGGCCGCAAGCCGACGCTGATCGGCTTCTGCCTTCTATCGGCAGCGGGATGCCTGCTGTTCGTCGTCTCCAGCGTCGATATCATGGTCGGGGCGTCGCTTCTGATCATGAGCTTCGCGCTACTTGGGACGTGGGGCGCACTCTATGCCTATACGCCGGAACTCTATCCGACCGCGGTGCGCGCGACCGGCATGGGTACGGCGGGTGCCGTCGCTAGGCTCGGCGGACTGCTCGCACCGTCGCTGATGGCGCTGGTCGTTTCCGAAGGGCTCGGCGTTGCGATCGGCCTCTTCGCCGGCTTCCTCGTGATCTCGGCAGTGGCGGCCATGGCGATCGATTCGGAGACGCGGCAGGTGGCGCTGAACTAGTCCCGGAGCGGCCGGTCAGGCTTTCGCGGCGCTGAAGAAATCGACCAGGCTACCGGGCGCTTCAGGGCCGAGGCACATCTTCAGGATCTCCGCCGACTCTGACGCTTCCACCGCGCTGCGGACAAAAAGCTCGGCCTCATAGGCCATCAGTGCCGCTTCGATATCGTTCGGATTGGCCGTGATCGCCCTGGCGAGTTCAGCGGCATCGAACATGGCGAGATTGGCGCCTTCGCCGGATGGCGACATCAGGTGCGCGGCGTCGCCGAGCAGGGTCACGCCCGGTGCCCGCTCCCATTTGTGGTCGTTCGGCAGCGCATGGATCGGGCGCAGGGCGGGGCCGGTGTCGCCATCGGTAACGAGGGCGGTCAGCTCGGGCGCCCAGCCGGCGAACTCCTCGGCGATCCGCGCCATGGCCGTTGCGCGGTTGGAAAAGTCGATCTGGGCGAACCAGTCCAGCGGCTTGTTCAATTGCACGTAGGTGTGCAACACGCCATTCGGCTCGCGATGGGCAGTGATGCCTTTGCCCGGTGCCATCGCATACATGGCACCGCCGCCGACGGCCTTGGCACTCGCTCTGTGCTTCGTGTCGCTGTCGAGCAGGTATGTCTCGATGAACGCGGTGCCGGCGTAGGTCGGCTTCGCCTCGGAGAGAAGCGGGCGAACCCTCGACCAGGCGCCGTCGGCTCCGACGAGGAGATCGGTCACGACCGTCGATCCATCGGCAAAGGCCAAAGCGTGCCGGCCGCCGCCGAGCGGCGACGCTTCGATGAGCTTGCTTCCCCAGCGCACGGTGTCGGCGGCAAGCGAGTTGAGGAGGATGCAGCGCAGGTCGCCGCGGTGCACTTCGGGGCGAGCGCCGGTGCCGTCGTCGGGATCGTCCCGGAGAACGATGCCGTTCTTGTCGAGGACCCGCGACGCTTGCCCACCGGGGTGGATGATCTCGAGGAACTGCTCGTAGAGACCGGCTTCCTTCAGTGCGGCCTGGCCGTTGTACTCGTGGATATCGAGCATGCCGCCTTGCGCGCGGGCCTCTGCCGATGCCTCGGCCTCATAGACCGTCGCAGCGATCCCGTGAACGTGGAGAACGCGGGCAAGCATCAGTCCGCCGAGGCCGGCCCCGATGATTGAAATCGAAGTGTTCATTCTACTTCCTCGATAATGGAATGTCATTCCATAGTTGGAATGTCGTTCCATTCATGTCAAGATGAGACATGATAAAAACGGCTCATGGCAAGCAGCGGCGGGAGGATTCGCTTTCACGGGAACGCATCGTCGAAGCGGCGATTGCGATTCTCGACAGCAGCGGAGAGGGCGCGCTGACATTCAAGGCCTTGTCGCTACGGCTCGAAACCGGCGCCGGGGCCATCTACTGGCATATCGACAGCAAGGACGATCTGCTCATTGCAGCCTGCGACGCCATCGTTGCCGGGACGCTGGGTGTGCTGCCGGAAAGCGCGGTCCCGGAGGCGGCGATCCGCGCGCTCGCGCTCGACATGTTCGATGCGATCGACGCGCATCCGTGGGTCGGAGCGACGCTCGCGCGGGCCGCGGGGCAATTGCCGACGGTGCGGATTCTCGAGCGCGTCGGCCAGCAGGTTCGCGCGCTCGGCGTGCCTGATGACGTGCAGTGGGCAGCGGTTTCGGCGCTGTTGAGCTATATTCTCGGCGTCAGCGGTCAGAACGCCGCCAACGCGCAGCTGGCTCGGGAGCGCAATCTCGACCGGGCTGATTTCCTTGGAGAAATGTCGTCCGTCTGGTCGAAGTTGGACCCCGCGGAGTACCCGTTCACGAACAGCATCGCGGCGCGACTGCCTGCTCACGATGACCGGACGGATTTTCTCGCCGGCATCGACTTCATCCTCAACGGCATCGCCCGCCGCTAGTCCAGAGTCCGCATTGCGCGATGAGGTTCAGGACTGGCCGAGCGCCTTGCGCAGAAACGTCCGTTTGCGGCCCTTCGGGAATTCCGGCAGTTCGCCGAAGATCTCGTATCCCTGTTTCAGATAGGCCTTGAGCGCCGTTGGGCTGAAGGTGTCGATCCAGGCGCCGTGGCAGCCGCGATTGGCGGCTTCGTGTTCGGCCATGGAGAGCAGGCGGCCGGCGAGGCCGGTGCCGCGGTGGTTTTCGGGGATGAAGAGCAGCTGGGTGAAGAGCCAGCCCCAGGCGGTGTAGCCGGAGAGGCCGCCGATCACCGTTCCATCCCCGTCGCGGATGAGCACCGCCAACGTCCGGCGATCGGCCGGGCCGACGTCGGCGTGGTTGAAGGCGGTGAGGGTCTCGCCGATGACCGCGAGGTCATCGGGGGAGGGTGTGGCGGTCAGTTCGAGTTGTGGCATCAGGTCAGCGGCCCTCGCGCCACCACATGGCGCCGAAGGCGAGCAGCAGGATGCCGACGCCGGCGAAGCCCGCGAAGAGCGGCAGCGTGTTGATGCCCTTCAGCACCGTCTCGTTGGTCAGGCGGATCTGCATGCGGTCATTGTCGGCGACGCGGATCTGGCCGCGCACCGGCAGGATCGGCGGTATCTCGACATTGCCGTCGGTATCCGAGACGCGGGCGACGAGGCCTCTGGTCTTGTCCGATATCGGCTTCAGCACGTCAGGCGTCGAGATCATCGCCTTGAACTCCGGCGCATCGACGGCGCCGACATGCACGAGCGTGCTCATCTCGCCGTTGCGGATCTCGAAGAGGCCGATTTCGTCCATGCGCTTCTCGGCCTTGAAGAGGCCGGGCTCGGACTGGACGAGCGGTAGCGTCTCGGTCTTGCCGGAGGGGTAGCGCACGGTGGCGTTGCCGGGATTGTCGCCGATGGTCTGGCGGGTGATTTCGAGCGTACGGCCGGAGGCGCGGGCGGTGAGCGCTTCTTCTTCCAGCGCCGGTTCCTTCATCAGCCAGTGGGCGACGCGGCGATAGAGCGAGACGTGCGGGCCGCCACCTTCGAAGCCGCGGGCCCAGAGCCAGCCCTGGTCGGACAGGAGCATGGCGACGCGGCCCTGGCCGGCGCGGTTCAGCACCAACAGCGGATTGTTGTCGGCGCCGACCATGACGGTCTCGCCCTGCGGCGGCTCGACGCCGACCGAGCGGAACCAGCGGCCCCAATGCGGCGGCTCGTCGGTGGAGCCGTCGAGGCCACGGGTGACCGGGTGTTTCTTGCCCTCGTCGGAGAGGCGCGGATAGAAGGCTTTTTCGACCATCTGGCCGGTCGGGGCGGCGGGGAGAACCGAGGAGAGCGGCGTCAGCGCGATCGAATCCGGGCCGGCGTGCTCGGGACCGGCGGCGATCAGCAATGCGCCGCCGTTTTCGACATATTGGGCGATGTAATCGTAATAGAGGATCGGCAGCACGCCGCGATGCTGGTAGCGGTCGAAGATGATCAGGTCGAAATCCTTGATCTTGTCGACGAAGAGCTCGCGGGTCGGAAACGCGATCAGCGACAGCTCGTTGATCGGCGTGCCGTCCTGCTTTTCCGGTGGGCGCAGGATGGTGAAGTGCACGAGATCGACGGAGGCGTCGGATTTCAACAGGTTGCGCCAGGCGCGCTCGCCGGCATGCGGCTCGCCGGAGACAAGCAGCACGCGCAGGTTCTCACGGATGCCGTCGATGACGTGGACGGCGCGGTTGTTGGCTTGCGTGACTTCGCCGGGAAGGGCGGCGACGGAAAATTCCAGCACGTTGCTGCCGCCGCGCTCGACCTTGAAAGAGAAGGGCGTATCGCGGCCGGGCGTTGCCTGCAGCGTGGCGATCTCGTTGCCGTTGAGCTTCACCGTCACGTCGGCAGTGCCGCCGGGGCTCGGGCCGTCGTCGAAGACGCGCAGCACCAGCTGCTGCTCCTCGTTGACGATGCCGAAGCGCGGCGCCTTGATGACCTCGATGCGGCGGTCGAATTCGTTGGCCTTGCCGGTGATCAGGCCGTGGATCGGGGCGTCGAAGCCGAGCGCCTGGTTGACGCCGGGCACGTCGTGGATCTGGCCGTCGGTGAGCATGATGGCGCCGCCGATGCGGGCGGGCGGCACGTCGGCGACAGCGGCAGACAGCGCGTTGAAGAGGCGCGTCGAGGGGGCGTCGGAATCTTCCGGCTCCGTGGCATCGACGTAGCGCGGCTCGACATTCGGAAAGCGGGCGAGGCGGTCCTTCAGAGCGGCAAGCGCGTCGTCGGTCATCTTGATGCGCTCGGGCGTCTGCTGGCTCTGGCTGCGGTCGACGATAACGGGGACGACAGTCGAGAGCTGCTCGCGGTCTTCCTGCATCAGCAGCGGATTGGCAAGCGCTGCCAAAAGCGCCAGAGCCGCGACGGTGCGGATCCAGGCGCCGCGTACGCCCCTGACGATGGCGAGTGCGGCAATGGCGACGACAATGACGGTCAGGCCGGCAAGCAGCGGCCAGGGGATGAAGGGCGCGAAATCAACCGTCATGTCACTGTCCCAGCCGTTCGAGGAGGGCGGGGATGTGGACCTGGTCGGTCTTGTAGTTGCCTGTGAGCATATACATCATGATGTTGACGCCGCTGCGGTAGGCGTATTCGCGCTGCGCCTCGTCAGGGGGCACGGTCGGCAGCAGCGGGACGCCATTGTCGTCCACGGCCCATGCGCCGGCGAAATCATTGCCCGTGATCAGGATCGGCGAGACGCCGTCCGCGGTTGCCGCTGACTTGGCATTGTTGGAGCGGTTGTCCTGGCGCGCCTCGATCCAGAGCGGGCTGCCGGCATAGCGGCCGGGGAAGCTCGACAGAAGATAGAAGGACTTGGTCAGCACGTGGTCGGAGGGGACCGGCTCCAGCGGCGGGATGTCGAGATTGGCGAGGATCTGCTGCAGCCGTTCGCCATTGGCGCTGCTGCCGCCACTGTTGTCGAGCGCGCTGAACTGGTCGCGGGTGTCGAAGAGAACGGTGCCGCCGGCGCGCATATAGGCGTCGATGCGGTTGATCGAGGCGGCAGACGGCATGGGCGCGGTGGCGGAAATCGGCCAGTAGATGATCGGATAGAAGGAGAGCTCGTCCTTCGTCAGGTCGAGGCCGACAGGGGCGGCGGGTTCGAGCGTGGTGCGGAAGGTGAGATATTCCGTCAGGCCCTCGAGGCCGCGCTCGGAGATGCGATCGACCTCGGCCTCGCCGGTGACGACATAGGCGAGGTGGGTGTTGTCGAGCCGCTGGAAGATCTGCTCGTCGCCGGGCTTGCTGTCGTCTGCGCGCGACTGGCTGGGCTGCACGAAGAAGGCCGCGCTGACAGCGACCGCGATCATCGCGGCCGTACGGGCTGCCGGGCGCAGGCGCGAGAAGGCGCCGCTCATGAACATCACGATCAGGCTGTCCGCAAGCAGGAGCAGGAAGGCGATGAGGAAGAGCGAGGGCTTGGCCGACCATGTCTCGCCGCCGATCAGGCCTTCGCGCACCAGCGTCACGCCCGAGGAATCGAGGGGTTTGAGTTCGGCGTTTGCGGGCAAGACGTTCAAGGCGGTGAACCCTTCCTCGGAGCCATAGAGGCCCGGCGGATTTTCGAAGCTGGCCAGAGGGGCGGCCTTGGCGTTGGGGATCAGCGGACGCGCGGCGCCGGTCTCGGTGGTGAGCGCGCCCTTGGCGGTCAGGAGCCGGAAGGGCGGCAGTGCTTCAGCGGTGGTGGCGCCGCCGGATTGCGAGGTGACGCCGCCGGAGCGCGACAGTTGCACGAGACGGCGCAGCATCTCGACGAAATTGCCTGAGATCGGCAGGTCGGACCATGTGGCCTCGGCACTGACGTGGAAGAGCACGATGCGGCCGGCATTCATCGGCTTCATCGTCACCAGCGGCGTGCCGTCGGCAAGGCTTGCCCATGTGCGTTCGGCCAGATCCGGCGTCGGCTCGGCCAGCACCTGGCGCTTGACGGTGACATCGGTTGGGCGCGCCATGCCGGCGAAGGGGCCGAAATTGGGGAATTCCGCCAGTTGCTGCGGCTCGGTCCATGAGAGCGCGCCGCCAAGCGCGCGTTCGCCCTGGCGCAGTGTGACCGGTACCAGCGGATCATCGGCGGGGGCGGCGGCCAGGCGCGGGCCGGCGAAGCGGATGAGCGTGCCGCCATTGTTGATCCAGCGCTGCAGCGGATCATAGGTCTCCTGCGGCAGGCGGCCGATATCGGCCATGACGATGACCGAGGGGTTCTGCGCCAGGAGATCCGGAATGGAGGTGGCGAGGTCGGGCGCGTTCGGCTCGATCAGATCGGCATAGGGCTGCAGGGCGCGCTGGATGTAATAGAGCGGCGACAGCAGCGGCTGGAAGCTGTCGCTGGCCTCGCCCGACAGAAGTACGACGCGGCGGCGCTTGAAGCCATCGTCAAGAAGATGGACGGCACCGGCCGTAGCGTGGTTGTCGATGCTGAGCCGCGCGAAGTCGTTGCGCATCTCGAAGGGGGCGGTAATCGAGCCTGAGGCGACAGACTGGCCGGGCTGGAAGGAGACGGAGCCGGAGGCGATGGCGCGGCCCTGCGCGTCCTGCGCGGTCAGCGGCAGGGTGGCGGCCGAGGCGCCGTCGAGGCGGGTCGCGGTGACGGTCATGGCGTCGGCGGCGTTGTTGGCGCCTGTTATTGCCACCGTCTGGGCGGCGTCGCCGGCGATCAGGCGCAATTGGCCGGGCTGCAGGTCGGAAAGCTGGCGCACGGTGGCGTCGTTGTCCTTGGCGGCGGCGCCGTCGGTCAGGAAAGCGAGCGTGCCGGGATGCACGCCGTTCAGCGCCGCACGCAGCGCCTCGAAGGCGCGCTGGCGGTCGGGGACGAGCGGCTGCGGCTCGGCGGCGCGCAGCTTTTCGCGGGCGACGGCGGCGGTGCCGGCGACAGCATCATTGCTTGGGTCGGCGGTGAAGGTGATCGCGACGGGCAGGCCGGCGCTATCGGCGTCGTCGATCAGCGCCTCGGCGGTCTCAACGCGGCGTTCCCAGTCGGGCGCGGTCGCCCAGCCATTATCGACGAAGAGCACGAGCGGGCCGCCCGCGGCGATCGAGCTGGTGCGCGGGTTGAAGACGGGATCGGCGATGGCGAGGATGACGGCGGCGGCAAGCAACATGCGCAGCAGCGTCAGCCACCAGGGGCTCTGCGCCGGCGTTTCCTCGCGCTTCAGAACGGTGGCGAGGATGCGCAGCGGCGGGAAGACTTCCGTCTTCGGGCGCGGCGGGGTCAGGCGCAGCAGCCACCAGATGACGGGAAGCGCCACGAGGGCGCCGAGAATGGCCGGATAGGCAAAGGCGAATGGAAGCGCGTTCACAGCTGGCCTCCATGCGTTGCTTTCCCGGGCATGCCGGAGAGGTGCATGTGGACGGCGACCAGCGCCTCGGAGGCGAGGTGATCGGTGCGGTGGCTGACGAAGGTCCAGCCGAGGTGGCGCAAGCTCTGGCCAAGACCATCGCGGCGGCCGAGATAGGCGCGCGTATAGGCGTCGCGGATATTTTCGGCGCGGCCGGAGGTGAGCTTCGAGCCGGTCTCGGGATCGGTGAACTCGGTGCGGCCGGTATAGGGAAACAGCTCCTCGGCGGGATCGGCCACCTCGATGACATGGCCGCGCAGGCCGCGGCGGGCGAGCGGGCCGATGCGGGCCATCACGGCCTCGGCGTCGTCGAGGAAATCGCCGATCAGCACGAGATCGCTTGAGCCGCGGATCATGGCGGTATCGGGCAGGCCACCGGTCAAGGGCGCGTGCATCAGGGCGACGGCCAGGCGCTCGGCGGCGTTGCGGGCGGAGATCGGCTCCATCACGCCGGGGCAGCCGACGCGTTCGCCGGAGCGGGCGAGTATTTCGGCGAGTGCCAGCATGATGACGAGCGCACGGCTTTCCTTCGAGACGCTGCCGAAGGTCGACTTGTACATCATCGACGGCGACATGTCGGCCCAGAGCCAGATGGTGTGGGCGGCTTCCCACTCGCGGTCGCGGATATAGGTGTGGTCGTCGCGGGCCGAGCGGCGCCAGTCGATGCGCGCCAGGCTCTCGCCTTCGCTATAGGGCCGGAACTGCCAGAAATTCTCGCCGATGCCACGCTTGCGGCGGCCATGCCAGCCGGCGATCACTGTGTTGGCGATCCGCTTGGCCTCGACGAGGCAATCCGGCAGCAGGCTGGCGCGCTGCCTTGCACGTGCAAGGGCATCGCTGCCTGGGGTCGGAGTGACGGTCTGTCCGATCGATGCCACGCGTGAGGCTTCCTTCCTGAGCTTAGCCCTTGGCCTGCTTCACCAGCCCGGCGATCACGTCGCGCACCGACATGCCCTCGGCGCGGGCGGCGAAGGTCAGCGCCATGCGGTGCTGCAGGACGGGTTCGGCCAGCGCGTGGACATCGTCGAGCGACGGGGCGAGGCGGCCTTCATAGAGCGCACGGGCGCGGGCGCAAAGCATCATCGCCTGGCCGGCGCGCGGACCGGGGCCCCAGGCGACGTTCTTGTCGGTGGCGGCGTTGCCCTGGCCGGGGCGGGCGGAGCGGACGAGCGCCAGGATGCCATCGACCACCTTGTCGCTGACGGGCATCTGACGGATCAGCGTCTGGATCTCGATCAGGCGCTCGGCACTGAGCACGGCCTGCGGCTTGGTTTCGGCAAGGCCGGTGGTGTCGAGCAGGATCTGCCGTTCGGCGGCGAGTTCGGGGTAGTTAACGTCGACCTGCAGCAGGAAGCGGTCGAGCTGTGCCTCGGGAAGCGGATAGGTGCCTTCCTGCTCCAGCGGGTTCTGGGTGGCGAGCACGTGGAAGGGCGTCGGCAGGTCGTAGCGCTGGCCGGCGACGGTGATGTGATACTCCTGCATCGACTGCAGCAGCGCCGACTGGGTGCGCGGCGAGGCGCGGTTGATTTCGTCGGCCATCAGGAGCTGGGCAAAGACGGGGCCCTTGACGAAGCGGAAGGAGCGGCGGCCGGTCTCGTCCTGGTCCATCACCTCGGAGCCGAGGATATCAGATGGCATCAGGTCGGGCGTGAACTGGATGCGGTTGGCGCCGAGGCCGAGCACTTCGCCGAGCGTGGTGACGAGCTTGGTCTTGGCGAGGCCGGGGACGCCGACGAGCAGGGCGTGGCCGCCCGAGAGCACGGCAAGCAGCGTGTTTTCGACGACGCTCTCCTGGCCGAAGATCACCTTGGCGACCTCGCTCCTCACTGTGGCGATATCGGCAAGCGCTTTTTCTGCAGCGGCGACGATCGCCTTTTCATCGAGGGGGGCTTCGGTCTTCATCATACCCATCAGGCATCTCTCCAGCGGCTGATCTCATTCGTCGCGAATCGTCGGACTTTTACACGTGTGCCTCATACCCGATAGAGTTATGAAGATGTTGCGGGCTGACAAGTTCGTTTCGAATGACTATCTCGTGACATTCCTGCGTTAAGTGCAAACAGAGACGGAACAATGGCAACCGAAGAGATCAAGGCAGCGACCGATGCCGCGGATCTGGCCGCGCTGATTTCGCGCGCCGCGGGCGATGGTGGCGATGCGAAACGCGGTCTTCCGCCCGTCGAGAAATGGAATCCGCCGTTTTGTGGCGATATCGACATGGAGATCCGCGCCGACGGGACGTGGTTCTACATGGGGACGCCGATCGGCCGGGCGCCGCTGGTGCGGCTGTTTTCCACGGTTCTGCGCAAGGATGAGGATGGCAAGACATACCTCGTAACTCCTGTGGAAAAAGTCGGTATCCGGATCGTCGATGCGCCGTTCCTCGCTGTCGAGATGAACGCCTCCGTCAGGGACGGGCAGGCGGTGCTGACCTTTCGCACCAATGTCGGCGATGTCATCGAGGCTGGCAAGGCGCATCCGATCAGGTTTGTCATTCACGGCGATAACAATGAGTTGAAGCCATACCTGCATGTGCGCGGGCGATTGGAGGCGCTGGTGTCGCGGGCTGTCATGTACCAGCTCGTGGAGCTTGGCGAGACTGTTGATGTCGATGGCGTCGCGATGTTCTGTCTGCGCTCCGGCGGCGAGACATTTCCCGTCATGCCGGCGGCCGAATTGGATGCGCTGTCGCGATGATAGATGTTCAGGCCAGAGACGGCGCGCTTTATTCCGCAGCCGAATTCAGACGCCGGGCAATGCACCAGATGGGCGGGCCGGTCGATCTGTCGTGGCGTGAGCATGGCGACCATATCCTCAATCCCGAGATCATCGCCCAGGTGGAGACCTTCAAGCTCAGGGACGCCGCCGTGCTGGTGCCTGTCATCGATGACGGCGACGAGGCGCGGGTGATCTTCACGCTGCGCACGTCGACACTGCGTAAACATTCCGGCCAGATCGCCTTTCCCGGCGGCAAGATCGATGGGGCGGACGAGACGCCGGAGCAAGCGGCGGTGCGAGAGGCCGACGAGGAGATCGGGCTGAAGGGTTCGTTCGTCGAGACGGTGGCGCGGCTGCCTGTTTATCTGGCCTCGACGGGGTTTCGCATCACGCCCGTGCTGGCGGTGGTGCAGCCCGGCTTTGATCTCAAGCTCAATCCCGATGAGGTCGACGACGTCTTCGAGGTGCCGCTTTCCTTCCTGATGGCACCCGGCAATCACATTCGCGACAAGCGAATGATCGACGGGCTCGACCGACATTTCTATCGCATGCCCTATGAAACCAGAATGATCTGGGGCATCACCGCGGGCATTGTCCGCACGCTTTACGAAAGGCTTTACGCATGACCAACCTTGCTCACGAAGCATGGTTCAACGACCCGGCGCTGAAGCGCGTTTTCTCGCTGCTGAATGCCGATGGCGGCGAGGGGCGCGTGGTGGGTGGCGCCGTGCGCAACAGCCTGATGGGCCTCGAGGTCAGCGATATCGACGTGGCGACGACTTTGACGCCCGACGTGGTGATCGAGCGCGCCAACCAGGCCGGGATCAAGGCGGTGCCGACGGGTGTCGAGCATGGCACGGTGACGCTCGTCATCGACCGCAAGCCGTTCGAGGTGACGACGCTGCGCGCCGATGTCGAGACCGACGGACGGCGGGCGACGGTGGCGTTCAGCACGGACTGGCAGACGGATGCTGAGCGGCGCGACCTCACGATCAACGCGCTTTACGTGGGCGAAAGCGGCGAGGTGGTCGATCTCGTCGGCGGGCTTGCCGATATCGAGAAGCGCAACATCCGCTTCATCGGCGATGCCGCGACCAGGATCAAGGAAGACTATCTGCGCATCCTGCGCTTTTTCCGCTTCTTTGCCTATTACGGCTCGGGGCGGCCGGATGCGGACGGGTTGCGGGCGGCCGCTGCTGCCCGCTCCAAGCTTTCGACGCTGTCGGCCGAGCGGGTGTGGTCGGAGATGCGCAAGTTGTTGTCGGCGGAAGATCCGGGGCGCGCGCTGTTGTGGATGCGCACCGTGGGCGCGCTGACGGAAATTCTGCCGGAAACGGAGAAGTGGGGCATCGACGCGATCCCGGCGCTGATCGCGACCGAGAAGGCGCTTGGCTGGGCGCCAGATCCGCTGCTGAGGTTGGCTTCTATCGTGCCGCCCGACGCCAAGCGGCTTGAGGCGATGGCGGTGCGGCTGAAGCTCGCCAATGCGGAAGCGGCTGTGTTCAAGGCCTGGGCTAATGCGGCGCCTGTTAACGACGAGATGTCAATGGCGGCCTTCGACCGGCTGCTCTATCGCAATGGTGCCGAGGGTATCATCACGCGGCTGAAGTTGGCGCTCGCGGTGGCGCGGGGGAAGGCCGAGGGCGATATGGCGGAGATGGCGCGATCGGCGCGGCTGCACAAGCTGCTCGATCACGCCAATGCATGGATCAAGCCGAGCTTTCCTGTGAATGGCGGGGATGTGATGGCGGCAGGCATTCCGTCGGGCCGGCAGGTCGGGGAGACGCTGGCCGCGTTGGAAAATCAGTGGGTGGAGGAAAACTTCGCCTCCGACCGGGCGACGTTGCTCGCCCGGCTTTCCGATCGCGTGAAATAAGGCGATCGCGTCAAATGATCAGGCCGCGTTCGCTTCGTTGCGGATGCGGGCCTTGATGTTATCGACCATGTTTTCGCGGATGATGGTTTCGCCATGCGCGGATTTCATGTGGTCGACGGCGCGGCGCACGACTTCGGCGTCGTCGCTTGCGCGTGTGTGCCAGCTGCATCCGGGGACCAGCGTTCCACATTCGAAAAGTCTCATCGTCTCCTCCTGACTTGAGTTCTCAATGACGCTTATGCGTTTTGTGGGAATGCTCCAGGGACGGGAAGGTTCCGGCCGGTTGTCGCACCGGCCGTAGGGATCGCCGTTTCACGCGATCGTGGATATGTCCGTTCCCGGGCCCTTGAGCCCGATTACTCGGGCATCGCCCAAGCGCGGTAGCAATCCGTGTGGGCGCTGTTGTTCTGGCCCTTGGTGCGGCGCGACAGCTCGTCTGCGGACAGGCCGCCGGCGAGTTGAAGCTTGACCTGTTCCACAAAGCAGGAAAGGGGCAGATCGGAACCGCTCTTGGCTTTCAGCGCTTCGGCCAGCCGGTTGAGCAGTTCAGGTGTGTCGATTGGGCGGGGTGGTTGTTGAGCACCTGCCGTCGCCGGTGTTCCACTCTGTATCGTCATGACAATCCTCCTCCGATTGTTGAACGCGTACATCTATGAAATGGGTATCCGGTCCGCTTATTAAAAGCCTCTCACACGCAGTTTACCGATCTTTCCTCCCAGTTACGGCCAGCGAACGGCGGGGGGTAGCGATGAGAGAATGGACTCGACATTCCCACCCGTTTTCAAGCCGAAGATCGTTCCCCGGTCATATAGCAGATTGAACTCGACATATCGCCCACGGCGAATCAATTGTTCTTCACGATCTTGTTCTGTCCACTGTTTATTGAAGTTGGAGCGAACAATCCGTGGATAAACCATGGCGAAGGCGCGGCCGACATCGCGCGTGAAGGCGAAATCGGCGCTCCAGCCGCCGGCTTCTTCGCTCGAATGCAGCCAGTCATAAAAGATGCCGCCGGTACCGCGCGCTTCGTTGCGGTGCTTGAGGAAGAAGTATTCGTCGCACCACTTCTTGTAGGCGTCGTAATCGGCAACGCCGGCGTGGCTGCGGCAGGCGATTTCCATCGCCTTGTGGAACAGGCGGGTGTCGTCGTCTTCCTGGGTGCGGCGCCGGTCGAGCACCGGCGTCAGGTCAGCGCCGCCGCCGAACCAGCGGCTCGATGTGACGACCATGCGGGTGTTCATGTGCACGGCGGGGACGTTGGGGTTCACGGGGTGAGCGATCAGCGAGATGCCCGAAGCCCAGAAGCGCGGATCGTCCTTGGCGCCGGGCATCTGGGCGCGCAGGTCGGCGCTGAATTCGCCGTAGACGGTAGAGGTGTGGACGCCGACCTTTTCGAAGACGCGGCCTTCCATCATCGACATGCGACCGCCGCCACCGGCGCCGTTCTCGCGCTTCCAGTCCTTGGCGACGAAGCGGCCGGGCTGACGATCGGAAAGCGGTCCTGCGAGCTCATCCTCGATCGCTTCGAAAGAGGCGCAGATCTGGTCGCGCAGGCCCTCGAACCAGGTGCGGGCCATTTCCTTCTTGTCCTCGATATCCGCGGGCAGGCCGATCGGAAGTTCGGGTCGTTCCATAGTCGTCGTCTCCGGTACGCGCGCGGGCAAAATTCGAGTCACACCCGCTTCAATCGCCCCTGATAGCAGGTCGTTTGGCATAGCGCCAACAGCCCAACGGCGTTGATGAGCGGGCCTCAGATTCGACTCGCAATATTCAGGCGTCGATACTACCTTTCCATTAGAGGTAGGTTGTATGACGAAGATCCCAGGACCGCCGTCATTTGACGGCTTGAAACGAAGGATTGCCAAGCACCGGGCCGAGGGCACGCCGCGTAAGAACGACCGGTTCGTGCGGCAGACCTATTGCCTGGCGCTGCTCGATGCGCGCGCCAAGGCCCGCGAGTGGTTCGACGAATATCCCAAGGCCGCCTACTGGACCGAAGTCGAGAGCTGGCGGCAGCTCGACGGCGATCAGATCGAGTTCACCATGCGGCGTCTGCCATCGGCCGATTGAGGCTTATTCGGCGGCGTCGCGCAGGCGGCTTTCGATCAGCAGGCCGCTTTCATCCAGGATCGGATGCGCGACCGAGACGATGTGGGCGTTGATGCGCTTCAGGTCGCGCAGCATGTCGAGATGCAGCGAACTTGTCTGCAGGCTATCGGCGCGGCCGTCGCGCAGGCGTTCCAGATGGCGCTCGGAGGATCGCTTCTCCATGCGGCGTACCTCCACCTTCACTTCCATCAGCTGACGGGCGAGATTGAAATCGCGGGTGACGAAGATCGTCTGGGCGATGCGGAGGTTCTCCAGCGTCAGGTGGAAGAGCTTGCTCAGCTCCTCATAGCCGTCTTCGGAGAATTTCAGTCCGAGCGACACCTTCTTGGCGACCTGCGGCAGTAGGCCCTTTTCGATGATGTCGCCGATATGCTCGAGATTGATGGCGTAGTCGATGATGACGATGGAGCGGCGTCCGTCCTCCTCGCTGAGACCGCCGCGGCCGAGCTTGGAGAGGTAAATCTTCACTTCCTGCTGCAGGCTGTCGACGCGTTTCTCGAGGCTCGCGATTTCGGTCAGCTTCGACATGTTGTTGCGCTCGAAGGCATCAGCCGCGCGTTGCAGCATGCGCTCGATCAGGTCGCCGACACCAAGCACTTCACGGGTGGCGCTGGCGAGCGCAACCACTGGCGTCGAGAGTTCCTGTGGGTCGAGATAGCGCGGGGCGTCGTCGGTCTGCTCGTCCTCGGGGACAAGCTTCAGCATCAGGCGCGACAGCAGCCGCGAGAAGGGCCAGGCGAGGGCCGCAAGCAGCAGGTTGAAGCCGAGATGGGCGTCGACCGGCAACTTGGCCGGCGACAGCGGCAGGGTTTCGAGGAGATCGGCGCCGAAGCCGGCGAGCGGCAGCGCGATCAGGCAGCCGATGGCGCGCACGATCAGGTTGCCCAGCGTGACGCGCTTGACCGAGGCGGGGCCGGAAAGCGAGGCGATGACGGGCGGGATGGCGCCGCCGAGATTGGCGCCGAGCACCAGCACGATCACAAGGCCTGCTGACAGGATGCCCGTCGAGGCGAGCGACAGGATGAGGACGACGGCGGCGAGGCTGGAGGAGGAGATGAAAGCGATGCAGGCCGAAAAGGCGAGTGCCACCGGCCAGGCATTGTCGAGCAGGCCGATGAAGGCCGACAGGGCCGGCGACTGGCGCATCGGCTCGGTGGCGCTGCTCAAGAGGTGCAGCGACAGCAGCATGAGGCCGATGCCGATCAGCGCCTGACCGCCGCCCTGGCGCGACGTCGAGCCGCCGCGATAGAGCACGATGCCCGCGAGGATGACCAGCGGCGACAGCCACTCGATGCCGGTCGCGACGATCCAGGCGGTGACGGCGGTGCCGACATTGGCGCCCAGAAGCACGATCTGCGCCATGCGCGGCTTGACCAGCTCGCGCTCGACGAAGGAGGCGACCATCAGGGCGGTTGCGGTGGAGCTCTGCAGCGCGATGGTGGCAACGAAACCGGAGACGAAGGAGCGCAGGCCGCTCTTGGTGCCGGATGCAAGCCCGGTCCGCAGACGCGCGCCGAAAGCGCGCGATACGCCATCCTTCACCTGCGACAGGCCGAACAGCAGCAGGGCTACGGCGCCGAACAGGTTGATCATGACGATTGTGGATTCCATGCGGGCTTGTCTTTTTCTATCTCTTGGCGCCATCAGTGGCGCGTTTTGCGACTCTCTGGTTGCGGCAAATCATTGAAATATCGGCATATCGTCCGATTTTTTGTTTGCCCGGCTAAAAATTATACGCCTGATCGGCGATTTCACAACGCCGTTCGCGACATTATGCGCCGCTGAACCGGCATTTCCGTGGCAGGGTCAGGACCAGACGGTCTGGCGCATGGCTTCGCCCGTGATCATTGCCGCCGATACCGCGACATTGATCGAGCGTTGGCCCTCGACCATGGGCACCAGGATGCGGGCGTCGGCGGTGTCGTGCACATGATCGGGCACGCCGGCGCTCTCGCGGCCGAAGAGCAGGATGTCGTCGGCGTGGAAGCGGAAGTCGGTGTAGCGGCTGGAGGCCTTGGTGGAGGCGAGTACGAGGCGGCGGCCGGTGGTTTTGCGCCAGTCCTCGAACTGCTCGAAATTGACATGGCGGGTGAGGGCGGCGGCGGCGATGTAATCCATGCCGGCGCGCTTGAGGTTGCGGTCGGAGATGTCGAAACCAGCGGGCTCGATGATATCGACGGCAAAGCCGAGGCAGGCGGCGAGCCGCAGGATGGTGCCGGTGTTGCCAGGAATATCGGGCTGATAGAGTGCTATTCTGAGGTCCGCCATGATCGCCCCGTTTGATCGCTTCTGTCCGGCCTGACCTATTGCAAGTGCGGTTTTGGTGCAACAGCCTGCTTTTTGGGCGGGAATCTTTGGCTTTCGGCAAGTTTGGGCTGGAAAACCCATCAATTTCGCGTTATCGGTGCATATCTTCAATCGCCAACAAGGGAGCGTCAAGATGAATGCATTGCCGTATGTCAGCCTCCCGTCCGCCAATTTGCGGATCATGGCGACCCGACGCTCCTAAAGCGTCCTTTTCTTTCTGATTTCCCTTTCGTAATCCATTGCGCGGCCATGTTGGCCTCGTCCCTTGAACGTCCACTGCCCATATAAGCCGTTGCGCGTCTGTGCCGGCGAGGGCAGGAACGCTGAAGTTCGGAGCATTTTCATGTTTGGCTGGTTTGAACAGCGTCTCAATCCTTTCCCCTCCGAGGAGCCCGGCGTTCCTCCCAAGGGCCTGTTTGCCTTCTGCTGGCACTACACGAAGCCCGCGGCCCCCTGGCTTGCGGCCATGGCCGTGCTGACGATGCTGATCGCGGTCGGCGAAGTCGCGCTGTTCCAGTTCCTCGGCAATATCGTCGACTGGCTGACGCACGCCGATCCGAAGACCTTCCTCGAGACCGAGGGTTACAAGCTCTACTGGATGGGTGCGCTGATCCTGATCGGCCTCCCTCTGGCGGCGGTGGCGGATTCGGTCATCATGCATCAGGTGCTGATCGGCAACTATCCGATGATCGCCCGCTGGCAGATGCACCGTTTCCTGATGCGTCACAGCATGACCTTCTTCGCCAACGAGTTCGCCGGACGCGTGGCCACGAAGGTGATGCAGACGTCGCTTGCCGTGCGCGAGACGGTGATGAAGATCCTCGACGTCTTCGTCTATGTCGTCAGCTACTTCATCTCGATGATCGTCGTCATCGCGGCCGCCGACTGGCGGCTGATGATCCCGATCCTCGCATGGCTCGGCGTCTATATCGCCATCGTCGCCTATTTCGTACCGCGGCTTCGCAAGATCGCGGCGATGCAGGCCGATGCGCGTTCGCTGATGACCGGCCGCGTCGTCGACAGCTACACCAACATCGCGACGGTGAAGCTGTTCTCGCATGCGGGCCGCGAGGAGACCTATGCCAAGGAGGGCATGGACGGCTTCCTGCAGACCGTGCATCAGCAGATGCGCAAGGTCACGATGTTCCACGCATCGGTTTACATCAACAACTGCGTGGCGCTGTTCGTGATTTCGGGCCTGTCGATCTGGTTCTGGCTGAACGGCGGCATCTCGGTCGGCGCTATCGCGATTGCCATCGGTCTTGCCATGCGCGTCAACGGCATGTCGCAGTGGATCATGTGGGAAGTCTCGGCGCTGTTCGAGAATATCGGCACGGTCTATGACGGCATGGAGATGATGACGAAAGAGCACGACATCACCGACAAGCCTGGCGCTTCGTCTCTGACGGCCAAGAAGGGTGCGATCCATTACGACCGGATCGGCTTCCACTACGGGAAGGGCAAGGGCATCATCGAAAACCTGTCGCTCGATATCAAGGCGGGCGAGAAGGTGGGTCTGGTCGGCCGCTCCGGCGCCGGCAAGACGACGCTGATGAACCTGTTGCTGCGCTTCTACGACCTCGAAGGCGGCCGCATCACGATCGACGGTCAGGACATCTCGCATGTCTCGCAAGAGAGCCTGCGCGAGCTGATCGGCGTCGTTACGCAGGACACGTCGCTGCTGCATCGCTCGATCCGCGACAACATCGCCTATGGCCGTCCGGATGCGACCGACGCGGAGATTATCGAGGCCGCCAAGCGGGCCAATGCCTGGGACTTCGTCGAAGGCCTAGTCGACATGCAGGGGCGCAAGGCGCTCGATGCGCAAGTCGGCGAGCGTGGTGTGAAGTTGTCTGGCGGCCAGCGGCAGCGTATCGCGATCGCCCGCGTCTTCCTCAAGGACGCGCCGATCCTGGTACTCGACGAGGCGACCTCGGCGCTCGATTCCGAGGTCGAGGCGGCGATCCAGGAGAACCTCTTCGCGCTGATGGAGGGCAAGACGGTCATCGCCATCGCCCACCGTCTGTCGACGCTGACGGAGATGGACCGGCTGGTCGTGCTCGACAAGGGCAAGATCATCGAGGCCGGCTCGCATGTCGAACTGGTGGGTGAGGGCGGCGTCTATGCCGATCTCTGGAACCGCCAGTCGGGCGGCTTCCTCGCCGATCACTCGGACGAAGATGGCGTCCAGAAAGAGGCTGCGGCGGAATAACGCAGGCTTCCCCCGCTCCGCCAAGCGCACGGGGTGGGGGAACTTGATAGGCGTCAATAATGGCACGGCGTTTCTGCAGGGCCTCGTTGCGTCTCGG
This sequence comes from Rhizobium sp. 2MFCol3.1, assembly GCF_000377565.1. Lineage (GTDB taxonomy): Bacteria > Pseudomonadota > Alphaproteobacteria > Rhizobiales > Rhizobiaceae > Rhizobium. Next base: position 379,116 of record NZ_KB898354.1, read on the forward strand.
ATAAAAGCACGCACTGGTGGTAAGTTTTTGTTTAGCCGCGGCTGGCACAAGGGTTTCATAGACTTAAGCGTTCTTTGAAACTTTTCAGGTGCCAGCCATGAGCTCTCTCAAGATCAAGATTCTTCTGCCCGCTCTCTTTGCCTTCATCGTCATCATCCTCGTCGTCCAGGGTGCCGCCGGCATGCGGTCGGTGTGGCAGCTCAACAGCCAGGCCGAGAGCATCAGCCTGCGGATGGACAAGTCGCTGATGATCGCGGAGATGGAACGTCGCATGTCGGACGTCCGCCGCCTCTATCTCGCGCTGTCCGCCGCCCTCAGCGTCGAAGAGCAGACGGCCCTGCTGGCGCAGATCAAGACGGCCACCGCGGCCCGCGAAAACGCGGTTTCGACATTCGAAGCCGCGCAATCGGCCGGCCCGCGTCCACGGTTTGAACAGCTCAAGGGCATCATAGCGGATTACGACAAGCTCGGCGAGCAGTTCGCCAGCCTGCTCGTCAGCGCACGAGACAGTGACGCCAAGGCCGTCATCGTGAAGATGACGCCGATGGGCAACAGCGCCGGTGATATCCTGCAGGGCATGATTTCAGACAATCGCGCCGCCGCCGGCAGCGACAAGAAGGCTGCTGCCGACACCACGCAGGTCGTGACGATCGCGACGGTCGCCGGCGTGTTGATCGCGGTCCTGATGGCGATCGGTGCTGCGGTGCTCAGCCTCGTTCGCGTCACCCGGCCGATCGGCGCGATCACGCAGTCGATGAACGCTCTTGCTGCGGGCGACAACCAGGCCGTCATTCCCTATGCCGGTCGTCGTGATGAGATCGGCGAAATGGCGGCTGCCGTTGCCGTCTTCCGCGAGAACGCGCTGGAGCGCGAGCGTCTCGAGCGCGAGACGGAAGCCAACCGCTCGATGAGCGAAAGCGACCGGATCGCGCGCGAGGAGCAGAAGGCCCGCGAGGCGGCCGAGGTGTCGTTCGCGGTCGACAATCTGGCGCGCGGACTGAAGAGCCTTTCCGACGGTGACCTGACCTTCCGCCTCGAGCAGAGCTTCGCCGGACAGCTGGACCAGCTGCGAACCAACTTCAACGAATCCGTTCATGGGCTGGAGCGTGTGCTCAGCGTGGTCGGCGAAAACGCCCGCAAGATCGATGCCGGCGCCAACGAGATCCGCGCGGCCGCCGACGATCTGTCGAAGCGCACCGAGCAGCAGGCGGCCTCCGTCGAGGAGACGGCGTCGTCGCTCGAACAGGTCACGACCGCGGTGCGGGATTCGGCCGCGCGCGCCGGCCAGGCTGGCGAGTTGGTCGAGACGACCCGCAGCGGCGCCGAGCGCTCTGGCGAGATCGTCGAGCAGGCGGTTGCGGCCATGGAAGCGATCGAGACGTCCTCGAACGAAATTTCCAACATCATCGGCGTTATCGACGACATCGCTTTCCAGACCAATCTTCTGGCGCTGAATGCCGGTGTCGAGGCCGCACGCGCCGGTGAAGCCGGCAAGGGCTTTGCCGTCGTGGCGCAGGAAGTGCGTGAACTGGCGCAGCGTTCGGCAAACGCGGCCCAGGAGATCAAGGCGCTGATCACCAAGTCTGGCGATCAGGTGCGCCAGGGGGTGAAGCTTGTCGGCGAGACGGGCCGGCAGCTGTCTGTCATCGTTTCCAAGGTGCAGGACATCAACGGCAACGTGTCGGCCATCGTCAGCACCTCGCGCGAACAGGCGATCGGCCTTGGCGAGATCAACGTCGCCGTCAACCAGATGGATCAGGGTATCCAGAAGAACGCCGCGATGGTTGAGCAGACGACCGCCGCGACCCATAGCCTGGCGCGGGAAGCTGCGGCGCTTATCGAACTCCTCTCGCGGTTCAGGCTCGCTGCCCAAGAGGTTGCCGCGGTGCGTGTCGCGCAGCAGCAGAGCCAGCAGCCGGTCCATTCGCCGGCCCGCGCGCTCGGCGCTCGCGTTGCCCGCGCCTATGGCGGATCGCAGGCCGCGGCCGCGCTCAACTGGTCGGAATTCTGAGCGGACGCATATCCGCATGGCTGAAATTGAAAACGCCCTCCCTGGGATATCGGGAGGGCGTTTTTATTTTGTAATCAGTCGCTTGGATGTGTCTGCTCAGTGCCTGTCGGCACTCAGGCTGTCCGCCCAGTCCATGACGCGATGACCTTCGACCGCCATGCTGCTGGCAAAGGCAAGCGTGCGCAACGCCATCAACCGACGCTGCTCTTCATTATCGATCCAAGCGGCAACGGCTTCCGCAACGACCTGGTCGTGCGCTACGCCGAGCTGCTCTATGACCGCATCGAGTCTTTCCGCCAAAGGCAACGGTATGCTCGACACGAGTGTCCTCTTTTGCATTGTGGCCGTCTCCCGTGAAATCTCATGCTATTCCCACATTGTGGCGGGACATGTCTCATTCAACGACGATGCCGTCGATGTTACCAATCATTACCAAAATATAAGGTTGGTCCGGCGAACGGATTGCTTTCCCCATCCGGCGGATAAGCCTATATCGCAAATATGCTCTTAAATCGACTCTTTCGTGCCTTTGAAACCTGGATTGATCCCTTCCAACCGCGCGACAACATTCAGCCGCCGCGGTCGACGACGGGCTTTATCTGGTTCTATATCGGCCAGGCCAAGCTTCCCTTCATCGCGATGCTGGTTCTCGGCGGCATGTCGGCCGCCATCGAGGCGGCGTTGTTCTGGTTCGTCGGCCGCGTCGTCGACATTCTCGCCAGCATCAAGCCCGACGTCGGCTGGCACGGCCTGCTTGCCGCGCATGGCTTCGAGCTGTTCGGCATGCTCTTCCTCATCGGCCTCGTGCGCTTCATCGTGCAGCTGGTGATCGCGCTGGTCGATCAGCAGGTGATCACGCCGGGGTTCTACAATCTCGCCCGGTGGCAGTCCTACCTGCATGTGTCACGGCAATCGCTGTCGTTTTTCCAGAGCGATTTCTCCGGGCGGATCGTCACCAAGGTGTGGTCGGCGGGGCAGGCGACAGGCGATCTGGTGACCTCGCTGATGGAGAGCGTCTGGTTCGTCGGTATCTATGCGGCGACGACGCTGGTTCTCGTCGCGCGTCTCGATCTGTCGCTGGCGGTGGTCGTGCTGTGCTGGCTCGTGGCCTTCGGGGTTCTGGCGCGCTACTTCGTGCCGCGCATCCGCCGTCACTCGCGCGATACGGCCGAATCCGCCTCGATGCTCAACGGGCGCATGGTGGATGCCTACAGCAACATCCAGACGCTGAAGCTGTTTGCGCGGGACGAAGAGACCGATCGCTACATGCGGCAGGGCTTCGATACGTTCCAGGCGACCGTGCTGCTCTTCACCCGCTTCATTACCGGCGTGCGTGCCTCAATGGCGCTGCTCTCGGGTATCATGATCGTGACTATGGCCGGCCTCAGCGTGCATCTTTGGCTGCAGGGGCTTATCAGCTCGGGCGCCGTCGCGTTTTCGCTGGCGCTGGTGCTCAGGCTGAACTTCCTGCTCGGACGCCTGATGACGCAGTTCAACGGCATCATGCGCAATCTCGGCACGATCCAGAACTCGGCGGAACTGATCTCCAAGCCGCTCGGTCTCGTCGACAAGCCAGATGCACCGGATCTCGTCATCGCCGAGCCCGGCATCCGTTTCGACGACGTGTCCTTCCACTATGGCAAGGGCAGCGGTGTGATCGACCATTTCTCGCTGGCGATCGCGCCCGGCGAGAAGGTCGGCATTGTCGGGCGCTCTGGTGCCGGCAAGTCGACGCTCGTGAACCTTCTGCTTCGGCTCTACGATCTCGAAGGTGGGCGGATCCTGATCGACGGGCAGGATATCGCCGGCGTCAGGCAGGAATCGCTGAGGATGCAGATCGGCGTCGTCAGCCAGGACACGTCGCTGCTGCACCGCTCGGTGCGTGACAACATCCTCTTTGGTCGCCCCGATGCCGGCGAAGACGGATTGGTCGAGGCGGCGCGTCGCGCCGAGGCGCTCGGCTTCATCCAGCGGCTGGAGGATCAGCAGGGACGCAAGGGGTTCGACGCGCATGTCGGCGAACGCGGTGTCAAGCTTTCGGGCGGGCAGCGGCAGCGCATTGCGATCGCCCGGGTGATGCTCAAGGACGCGCCGATCCTGGTTCTCGACGAGGCGACGTCTGCGCTCGATTCGGAGGTGGAAGAGGCGATCCAGACGAACCTCAACCGGATCATGGACGGCAAGACGGTTCTTGCCATCGCGCACCGGCTGTCGACGATCGCAGCGCTCGACAGGCTGATCGTCGTCGACAAGGGACGGATCATCCAGGAGGGCACGCATGAGGCGCTGCTGCGTGATGGCGGGCTCTACGCCGAACTCTGGGCGCGGCAATCGGGCGGCTTCCTGGCGGCGGATCTGGAAGAGGTCTAGGCGATCACATCGCTAGCGATCGATGGCGATCTCGGCCATCAGCCCATAGTGGTTGGAGCCGGCGCTATCCGTAATTTGCTTTACCGACACCAGTCGCAATGGCGGGCGGGTGAGTATGTGGTCGATGGAGATGCCGAACTTGCCGGCTTGGGTCGGCCATGTCGCGGGCTCCGGAAAGACCGTGTTCAGGCCGGTGGCGCGGACGAAATCCTGGATATGCGGATCGATGATGGCCGAGTTGAAATCGCCGGCCACGACGAGCGGCCCATCTACCTTTTTCACGATCCCGCGGAGATCCCAGAGTTCGTCGAGCTGGAAATCGTCGAAATAGGGCTTGGCAAGGTGGACGGAGGCGAGGTGGACAGGCGTTCCTTCGACATCGATCGTCACCTGAGCGAGGCGGTTAGGCCAGAGATCGCCGAGGGTTCTGACTGCTTGATCGATGAAAGGCCGCTTGGAGAGCACAAGCGTATCGCATCCCGGCGTGCCGACGCTGCAGCCGATGCGATAGGGGTAGGTGGCGGAGATCCGCGGGAGTTCCGGCAATAACGGCGCCGACTCCAGGATGGTGACGACGTCGGCGCCGGAGGCCATCACGGTTTCGGCGATGCGGCGGCTGTTCTGGAAATTGTTGTTCTCGATGTTGAAGGACATCAGCCGCAGCAGCGGGCGCGACGCGGTTGCCGGTGGGGTGGCTTCGAATTCCTTCAACATCAGCACGCCGTGGCCGGCGAGCAGCACCGACACTGTCACCAGCAGGTAGGCGTACCAGTGGCGCCTTATGAGGATCAGGACGAGGCTTGCGGCGAGGGCTGCCAGCGCGAAATGGACTTGAAAGCTGTAGACGAAGGCAAGCAGCCAAGTGTGCGTGACATAACGCAAAGAAATGGCGGCAAGCAGCAGCGAGACGAGAACACTGCCCACGCAGAATAAAGTGTGTCTCATAGGATGGCACCGGGCGTGAGCGAGTAATATTTGGGCGACGTAACACGCGGCTGGATATGTTGCAACGCAACACTGTTGCAGCCGCGCGATTGTCCTAAAGAATCAACTCTCAAGGGGCGCGACATTGTGCCCACTTGCCCTGCCGAGGCTGGACATAATTGATGATCGATAATAGAACGCGGCTTAGTGGGTGGGGAATCTAAGTTCGAATATCTGTATGACAGATTCGTCGCCTTGGAGGGATGGCACGGAAAATTCCGTGAAATTTGGGCAGAGGATGTTAAGCCGTGAGCGAACACGAAACGACAGGCGGGGTCTCTAGCGAGCCCACACGCCGTGATTTCCTTTATTTAACCACGGGTATGGCAGGCGCCGTCGGCGCCGTCTCTGTCGCATGGCCGTTTATCGACCAGATGCGTCCCGACGCGTCGACGCTGGCTCTGGCTTCCATCGAAGTCGACGTGTCGAGCCTCGAGCCCGGCATGTCGCTCACCGCCAAGTGGCGCGGCAAGCCGATCTTCATCCGCAACCGTACACCTGAGGAAGTGAAGGCTGCAGATGACGTTCCCATGGCGGAGCTCAAGGATCCGATCGCGCGCAACGCCAACCTCGCCGCCGATGCGCAGGCGACGGGCGTCGACCGTTCGGCCGGCAAGGACAAGGAAAACTGGATCGTCATGATCGGGTCCTGCACCCATCTTGGCTGCGTTCCGCTCGGCCAGGCCGGCGAATACAACGGGTGGTTCTGTCCCTGTCATGGCTCGGTCTACGATACGGCCGGCCGCATACGGAAAGGCCCGGCACCGCAGAATCTCGCGATTCCGACCTATTCGTTCGTTTCCGACAAAGTTATCAAAATCGGTTGAGGGGGACTGATTTATGAGTGGCCATTCCAGCTACGAGCCATCAACCGGCCTTGAGAAGTGGATCGATGCACGCCTGCCGCTGCCTCGTCTCGTCTATGACAGCTTCGTCGCCTATCCGGTTCCGCGTAACCTGAACTATGCCTACACCTTCGGCGCCATGCTGTCGGTGATGCTGATCGTGCAGATGCTGACCGGTATCGTGCTCGCCATGCACTATGCGGCGGAAACATCCGTTGCCTTCAATTCCGTCGAAAAGATCATGCGCGACGTCAACCACGGTTGGCTGCTGCGCTACATGCACGCCAACGGCGCGTCATTCTTCTTCGTCGCGGTCTATCTGCATATCGCCCGCGGCCTCTATTACGGCTCCTACAAGGCGCCGCGCGAAATCCTCTGGATCCTCGGCGTTCTCATCTATCTCCTGATGATGGCGACCGGCTTCATGGGCTACGTTCTGCCCTGGGGTCAGATGTCCTTCTGGGGCGCCACGGTTATCACCGGCTTCTTCTCGGCATTCCCGCTGGTTGGCGAATGGGTGCAGCAGTTCCTGCTCGGCGGCTTTGCCGTCGACAATCCGACGCTGAACCGCTTCTTCTCGCTGCACTACCTGCTGCCCTTCGTCATTGCCGGCGTCGTCGTCCTGCACATCTGGGCGCTGCACGTCACGGGCCAGACCAACCCGACCGGTGTCGAGGTCAAGACCAAGACAGATACGGTGCGGTTCACGCCCTACGCGACGCTCAAGGATGCGCTCGGCGTTTCGGTGTTCCTGCTGGTTTACGCCTACTTCGTCTTCTACCTGCCGAACTTCCTCGGCCACGCCGACAACTATATTCCGGCCGACCCGTTGAAGACGCCGGCGCATATCGTTCCGGAATGGTACTTCCTGCCGTTCTACGCGATGCTGCGCTCGATCACCTTCAACATCGGACCGATCGATTCCAAGCTGGCTGGCGTTCTCGTCATGTTCGGCGCCATCATCGTGCTGTTCTTCCTGCCGTGGCTCGACACGTCCAAGGTTCGCTCAGCGGTCTATCGCCCGTGGTACAAGATGGCTTACTGGCTGTTCGTGATCAACGCGATCATCCTCGGCTGGCTCGGTTCGCAGCCGGCGGAAGGCCTCTACACCACGATCTCGCAGATTTGCACGCTGCTCTACTTCGCTTTCTTCCTGATCGTCATGCCGGTCCTGGGTCTCGTCGAGACGCCGCGCCGGGTGCCGAACTCGATCACCGAGGCGGTGCTGGAGAAGCGCAACAAGTCGGTCGCTGCCGAAGCGGCCAAGGCATGAGCGGGCGGCGAGAGGGAACACACACCATGAAAAAGCTTGTTGCAAGCATCCTGTCACTCGCAGTCGTCGGCTGTCTGGGGACGTCGGCATTCGCCGAAGACGCCAAGCCCGCCGAACATCACGAGGCGGCGACCCCGCACTATCCGCTGAAGGAGCCAAGGGAGGTCGACTGGACCTTCGCCGGTCCCTTTGGCCACTACGACAAGGGCCAGCTGCAGCGCGGCCTGAAGGTCTACACCGAAGTCTGCGCCGCCTGCCACTCCATGCACCTCGTGCCGTTCCGCATGCTGGGCGATCTCGGCTACTCGGAAGCGCAGGTCAAGGCGTTCGCCGCCAACTACGAAGTGCAGGACGGCCCGAACGCCGCCGGCGACATGTACAGCCGCAAGGCCGTGCCGTCGGACTACTTCCCGTCGCCGTTTGCCAACGCCGAAGCGGCGGCTGCCTCCAACAACGGTGCGGCGCCGCCGGACTTCTCGCTGATCGCGAAAGCCCGCGAAGTCGAGCGCGGCTTCCCGCGCTTCATCTTCGATATCTTTACGCAGTACCAGGAAGGCGGGCCGGATTACATCTACTCGCTGTTGACCGGCTACGAAAACCCGCCGGCAGGCACGACCGTGTCGCAGGGCCAGCACTATAACCCGTACTTCCACGCCGCCTCCGTCCTCGCCATGCCGCCGCCGCTGTCGGATGGCCAGGTGACCTATGACGACGGCACCGCCGGTACGGTCGACCAGTATGCCAAGGACGTCGCCTCGTTCCTGATGTGGGCCGCCGAGCCGCATCTGGTCGAGCGCAAGCACACCGGCTTCATGGTGATGATCTTCCTCTTGATCTTCACCGTGCTGATCTACCTCACCAAGCGGTCGGTCTACGCCCGCAAGGACCACTGAGGTTATCAAAGGCTTGATTGGAAAGGCGCTCTTCGGGGCGCCTTTTTTGTTGGACGCTTACCGCGACAAGTTCGCGAATTCGCGTTCGCAGGCGAGGCGGTCAGCAGGTCCGAGTGAACCCAACTGGCGCAGGATGAGATCATTCGGCACGGTGGTGAGGCGCCATCTGACAAGGCAGGGAACGGACAGGTTTGCCGCTTCGAGATCGCCGAGCGTCACGTCGCTCGGCCAACTGCTCGCTTTCGCCGTTGTAATCATCGCCACGATGGTCGCGTTGTTGGCGGCGTTGAAGTGTTCACCCGATAGGACAACGACCGGCCTGCGTTTCAGGATCGGAATATCGGCGAAAGGGAAGGGGACGACGACGGTGTCGTAGCGCTCACAGATCACGGAAGGCCGCTTCGTCTTCCGGGCTCTCCCACTCCGGAAAAAGGCTGGTCGCGGAGGCGAGGTAATCGTCGGCGACGACGACTTCCCGTACAGTCAGGAGGTCGCCGCGGCGTTCCTTGAACCAGCCGTTCCAGACGTCCTTCATGCTGCCGTGCGGGCGAATGCCATCGGTAGGGCGCCCGTCGACGCCTGTTTTCATGCGCCGCCACCGGCCGACAACGCCGCCGATCTCAAGGCTGACCTCTTCATCGTCCTTCAGCGCCTGCAACCGGTCTCGCAGGCGCGGGCCCTCGATATGCTTAAACCAGATCGTAACGTCGGTTATCTTCACGCGTGGCTGCATGGGTGCGCCCCTTGGCCTGTCGTATGGTCGATATGGCATGATAGCCCAGCCTGAGATTGAATCAATCGGCTGCCGGCTGCCCGCATTTGTCGAGGATGCGGCGAAACGGCTATGGACAATCGGCGCTCGGCGGATCAGTTTGCGCGCAGACTCTTCCAGGAATAAGGCATTCATCCGCCCATGGCTCATGCAGTAGACAACGAACTCGTCAAGGCGATCCGCTCCATCCGGGATTACCCAAAGCCCGGCATCATCTTCCGCGACATCACCACGCTGCTCGGCGACGCCCGGGCGTTTCGGCGGGCGGTGGATGAGTTGGTGCAGCCTTATGCGGGGATGAAGATCGACAAGATCGCCGGCATGGAGGCGCGGGGCTTCATTCTTGGGGGTGCCGTGGCGCATCAGCTTTCGGCCGGCTTCGTGCCGATCCGCAAGAAGGGCAAGCTGCCGCATGATACCGTGCGCATCGCCTACAGCCTGGAATACGGCGTCGACGAGATGGAGATGCATATCGATGCTGTGAAGCCGGGCGAGAAGGTGATCCTTGTCGACGATCTGATCGCGACGGGCGGTACGGCTGTCGGTGCGACCCAGCTTCTGCGCCAGATGGGCGCCGAGGTCGTGTCGGCCTGCTTCGTCATCGACCTGCCGGATCTCGGCGGGCGCGCGAAGCTGGAAGCGCTCGGCGTCGACGTGCGCACGCTGGTCGAGTTTTCGGGCCACTGAGGCCGGTTGCTACTCGAATTCGAGCACGCTGCTTTCGAACCTGACAACCGGGTCGCCCGCGACATAGCCTTCGCAGAGGATGGTGTTGAGGATGCGGCCCGGGCGTGAGGCCATCGGGCGGCTCGACAGCAGGGTGACGGCGTAATCGACCGTTTCGCCCGCGAAAACCGGGCGGATCCACTGCAGATCCTTGAAGCCGGCGGCCGGGCCGAGTTTGGGCGGTGTATGGCCCTCACGGGCGATTTTCTTGCTCTCGGCGATCCAGTAGGCGACGAATGTCGTCATCCAGCCCGCGCATGTGTGCCAGCCGGAGGCGCAGAGGTCGCCGAACAGGCTTTCGCGCGCGGCTTGCCTGTCGACATGGAAGCGCTGCGGATCGTAGCGCGTGGCGAAGCGGATGATGTTCTCCTCGGTGAAGTCGTAGCTTCCCGTCTCGGTCTTTTCGCCGAGCGTATAGCGATCGAGCATCCTCATGCGCTTGCTCCCGTTTGCGCTTCGGTCGCGGTGGCCATGCGGAACATGATCGGGTTTTCCGACACACAGACCGTTTCACCGCGCTGGTTTTCAAGTTCGTGGCGGAACTTGACGATGCCGATGCCCGGGCGGGAGCGCAGGGCGCGCGCCTCGAGCACGGTCGAGTGGCCGGAGAGCGTGTCGCCAGCGATCACAGGCCGGCGCCATTCCATTATGTCGATGCCTGGCGCGCCCTCGGAGAGCGAGTTCAGCAAATAGCTGTCGATCATCATCCGCATCAGCATCGCCGACGTGTGCCAGCCCGATGCGGCGAGCCCGCCGAGAATGCTCGCGCGTCCGGCCGCTTCGTCGGTGTGCATTGGCTGCGGGTCGAACTCGCTGGCGAATTCGATGATTTCCTCCGCCGAGACCGTAACAGGTCCGAGCGCGAAGCGGCGGCCGGGATGAAAGTCCTCGTAGGCGAGTGTCTGATCGGACAAATTCGTCTCCACGTCATAGGCGTTTCAACACGATTACAATAGCATGCGGCGTCACTCAACGATTCCAGCGAGAATTCCGCATGTCCGAACTGAAGTCGATCCTTGACGAAGCCGAGCGAGAGGGGATCATTCCATCGCAGGCTTCCGAGCGGCTGTTGTCGTTTCTCGTGGCGCGCGGTGTCAGAGCGGATGCCGCCGTATCGGCCGCGCGGGACGAGGCAACGAGTGGTGCCGCTTTTTCGGATACGGAGACGCCGAGCTTCGTGCGCGGGTTCCACGATGTGTTGATCACCATCGGTATCGTGGTCGCGCTTGCCGGCCTCTGGGGCATCGGCTCCATCTATGCGGTGTTTCCCGCCATCATCGTCCTTGCCGAGATCCTGGTGCGCCGCCAGCGGCTGGCGCTCCCGGCAGTGGCGCTGACGATTGCTCTGGCGCTCTGGACGGGGGCGGTGTCGGCGATGCTGCTGCAGGGCTCGCCTCAGATCATCGGGATCGGCGACAATAACGAAGGGCTGCAATACACGCTGGCATTTCCCGTCGTGCTCGGCCTCTTCTATCTGCTCTACCGAATACCGCTCGCCTTCGCGCTGGCGATCATGGGGGCGGTGGTCGTGGCGCTGCAGCTCGTGCTGCGTCTGCTTGGCTGGCTGAGTGGCGATCCGCTCTATGCGGTCACCCATGGCGGTGTGCTGTCGATGCTGGCGGTGGCCTGCGCGGTTGGGCTGTTTACGCTCGCCATGCGCTTCGATCTCAAGGATCCGCTGCGCCGGACCGTCAATTCCGACATTGCCTTCTGGCTGCATCTCGGCGCCGCGCCGGCGCTGCTTTACAGCATCCTGTGGCTCTCCGGCGGCGGGCCGGGGGCGCTCAGCGGGCTCGACACGGTGTCGATGCGCACGCCTGTCGTGGTGATTACTGTCATGGCGCTGATGCTGGTGGGGCTGATCATCGACCGACGCGCTTTCGTGACGTCGGGACTGGTATCGTTGGGGGCCGCGCTCTACGGGATCTTCCGCCAGGGCAACGCGCAGGTGGATACCTACATCTTCGTCACGCTGCTGGCGGTGGGCGTGATTGTTCTTGTCATCGGCACCGGCTGGATGCCGCTACGGCGCGCCGTCGTGCGCAGGCTGTCGCCCGGTCTGCAGAAAAGACTGCCGCCAGCTTAGGCGGCAGTCCTAATGTTCGAAATCAGGTGTTGAAACGGAAGTGGATGACGTCGCCGTCCTGGACGACGTATTCCTTGCCTTCGTCGCGGCCCTTGCCGGCTTCCTTGGCACCGACTTCACCCTTGAAGTTGATGTAGTCGTCGTAGCCGATGGTGAAGGCGCGGATGAAGCCGCGTTCGAAATCGGTGTGGATGACGCCAGCTGCTGCCGGGGCCTTGGTGCCGCGGCGGATGGTCCAGGCGCGGGTTTCCTTGGGGCCGACGGTGAAATAGGTGATCAGGTCGAGCAGGTGGTAGCCGGCGCGGATCAGGCGGTCGAGACCGGCTTCCGTCAGGCCGAGCGCCGAGAGGAACTCGGTGGCTTCTTCTTCCGGCAGCTGCGCCACTTCGGCTTCGATCGCAGCCGAGATGATAACGCATTCCGCGCCCTGCTTCTCGGCCATTTCGGCAACCGCCTTGGTGTGCTCGTTGCCATCCACGGCATCGCCTTCGGCGACGTTGCAGACGTAGAGAACCGGATGCGAGGTGAGGAGGTTGAGGCCCTTCAGGATCTCGATCTCTTCCGGTGCCAGCGTCTTCAGGAGAAGACGGGCGGGCTTGCCTTCGTTGAGGAGCTTGATGACCGCTTCCATGACGGGGAGCTGGGCCAGCGACTCCTTGTCCTTGGATGCGGCGCGCTTGCGGGTCTGCTCGACGCGGCGCTCCAGGCTTTCGAGGTCGGCGAGCATCAGCTCGGTCTCGATCGTGTCGGCGTCGCCGACAGGGTTGATGCGACCCTCGACGTGGGTGATGTCGTCATCCTCGAAGCAGCGCAGCACATGGACCACGGCATCGACTTCGCGGATGTTGGCGAGGAACTTGTTGCCGAGGCCTTCACCCTTGGACGCGCCGCGCACGAGGCCGGCGATGTCGACGAAGGAGATGCGCGTCGGGATAATTTCCTTGGAGCCGGCGATACCCGCCAGCTTCTGCATGCGCGGATCGGGAACGGCGACTTCGCCGGTGTTCGGCTCGATCGTGCAGAAGGGATAGTTCGCCGCCTGCGCCGCCGCCGTCTTGGTGAGCGCGTTGAAGAGGGTCGACTTGCCGACATTCGGCAGACCGACGATACCGCATTTGAAGCCCATGGCTGAAACCTGCTGTTCTTGAATTCCTTGGCCGTGCGTATGGGGTAAAAGCCGCCTCCGGGTCAAGCTTTTCGAGCACATCTTGCGTGATCAAAGCGGCTTTGGCTTGAAAGCGGTGCTTGCAGTGCAATATAATATGTGGGCTGAGCATAGCCTCGCCCTCTTTCCTGTCATCAACGGATGGACTGCCCGATGAGTGACAACGATGTCGCCCTGAAGCCGAAAGTGAAGTCGAAGCCGAAGCTCGATCGGCCGAAGCTCTACAAGGTGATCCTCGTCAACGACGATTTCACGCCGCGCGAATTCGTGACGGCTGTCTTGAAGATCGTCTTCAGAATGAGCGAGGAAGCCGGATACCGGGTGATGATGACCGCGCACAAACTCGGCACCGCCGTGGTGGTCGTCTGCGCCAAGGATATCGCCGAGACAAAGGCCAAGGAGGCCATGGATTTCGGCAAGGAGGCGGGGTTTCCGCTGATGTTTACGACAGAGCCCGAGGAATAGGTTCAGACGCTTCTTCTGATCTGGAAGCCTGTCTTGTTCTGCACGAAGCCACAGCTTTCGTAGAAGCGATGGATGCCGGGATCGGTGCGGCCGGTGAGCAGCATCACCTTGTAGCATCCCGCCTGCCAGGCGAGCTCGATCGCATGAGCGATCAGCGCGCTGGCATAGCCGCGCCGGCGATGTGGCGTCGATGTGGCGACGTTTTCGATCAGCGCATAGGGCGCGCCGCCGCGGGTGAGGTTGGGCATGATGATCAGCGTCACGGAAGCCGCCAGCGCATTGTCGGCCACGCCCACCAGGACCCGCATGCCGGGATAGGCCAACATGGACGTAAAGCGCTCTCGTGCCACCGCCGGATCGATGGCGGGGTCGCTGGGGTTCATGTCCTTGTAGAGCGCGAGAAGCGCTGTCAGGTCTCCCGCTTCGGCCGTGCGGATGGCGAGAGGCGAGGCGGACATGGTCAGTCTTCCTTGTTGCCGAACATCTTCTTCAGCATCTCGGCCATCGGTCCCGTCGTCGGCAGCTTCTTCGGCTGGGCGTTGTTGCGGGCCTGATGAATGTGCGATTTGCCGGCAGGCTTCTGAGCAGCTGCGTTTGCACCTGAAGGCTTGGCGGGCTTCGGCTTGTCCTCGTCTTCCTTGCCGCCGACGGCGAGCGCCAGCTTGTTCATCAGCTGCGAATCCTCGCGCTTGACCAGCATCTCAAGATTGTCGGCGAGCGCGTCGAGCATCGGTTCCAGCCACTGCTGGTCGACCTTGGCGAAATCACCGAGCACGTAGTTGTGCACCAGATCCTTGTTGCCGGGATGGCCTATGCCGAGGCGCAGGCGCCGGTAATCCCTGCCGCAATGCGCATCGAGCGACTTTACACCGTTATGGCCGCCATGGCCGCCGCCGACCTTGATGCGGGCCTTGGCGGGCGCGAGGTCGAGTTCGTCGTAGATGGCGACGATGTCGGATGGCTGCAGCTTGTAGAAGCGCATAGCCTCGCCGACGGATTCGCCGGACAGGTTCATGTAGGTCTGCGGCTTGATCAGCAGCACCTTCTCGCCCGCGATCTCGCCTTCGGATATCTCGGCCTTGAACTTCTTCGACCAGGGCGAAAACGAGTGGCGGCGGTGGATGGCGTCCACGGCCATGAAGCCGATATTGTGGCGGTTGCCGGCATATTGTCTGCCGGGATTGCCGAGGCCGGCGATAACAAGCATGGCGCGTTCATTCCTGGGCGTTTCACATTCCAAGCACGTTCACCACCGCGAAACGGCGCCGAAGTCAAGCGCAAGCGTGTCGATGGCGGCCAGAATCGATGAAGCGAGACCCCGGGAAGCCGGATCATTGACGCGGGTGCAGGCCGTATTTGTTGAAGATCGTGCGCTGTGTGCCATCGGCGATCAATGCGTCGAGCGCCTGCTGCATCTTGGCCCTGAGATCCTCGGGGAAGCTCTTTTCGCAGGCGATGCCCAGCGATTGGGAGGAGAGCGTGGCGACGCGGACGAGGGGTTGATCGACCTTGAGCTTTTCGAAGTAGATCTCCGATATGGGCATGAGGTCGATGCGGCCGTTCATGAGCTTGCGCAGCGTCGAGGGGAAGTCGCTGGCGATGTCGACCTTGGCGTAACCCTTTTCCCTCAACAGTTTCTCGGTGTAGTCGCCGCGATGTGTGCCGATGACATAACGGCGGGTTTCGTCCAGATCGGTTTCGCGAATGCCTGAGGAGGCGGTGGCCACGAGAATGTTGGCGTCCACCAGCAGCGGCTCGACCCATTTGAACAGCTTGTCACGCTCGGGGCTGTGGGCCGTGGTGAAAAGGCAGGTCATCGGGGTCGCCTGCGTCGCCGCATAGGCGCGGGTCCAGGGCATGAGTTCGATATGCATGTCGATGCCGGCTTTCTGCATCAGCAGCTGCACCTGCTCGACCGATGCGCCTTTGAGCGTGTCGCCTTCGTGGTAGCTGAAGGGCGGGTATTCCTCGGTGACGAAATTGACGGTGGCGGCGCGTGCCGGGCCGACGAAGGACAGGCTCAGGAGAGCGAGAAGCAGCAGTGGTTTGATCATCTCGGCTTCTCTTTTTGCGATTATGAGGCGCGGGCGAGCGTGTGGGCGTCAGCCAACCGGACCATCAGCTGGTCGATGGTCTGCGGACGGTGGAAGAGATAGCCCTGGCCGTAGTCGAGACCCATCTCGCACAGCGTATGGCATTCCTGCTCGGTCTCGATGCCCTCGGCGATCACGGTGCAGCCCATCTTGTGCGAGAGCGTGGTGATGCTTTCGACGAGCGTGCGGCTCTTCTGGCGGATATCCTCATTGGCATCGTTGATCGAGCGGGTAAACGACTGGTCGATCTTGATGATGTCGACGGGGAAGCGGTTGAGATAGCTGAGCGAGGAGTAGCCGGTGCCGAAGTCATCGAGCGCGATGCGGCAGCCGAACTGGCGGATATCGCTGACGATCTTGCGGATTTCGGGGTTGTTGTGCATCAGCACTGCTTCGGTGATCTCGACGACGATCCGCTCGGGGCGAATGTTGTGGCGCATCAGCAGCGAGGCCAGCCGTGCCGGTAGCGACGGTTCGAACTGCAGCGGCGAGAAGTTGATGGCGAGGTAGCTGTTCTCAAGGCCCGGGAGCGCGGAGAGCACTGCCAGATGCTCGATCGCCTTGTCCATGATGACGTTGCCGACGCGGATGATCTTGCCGGTCTCCTCAGCGACGTTGATCACTTCGGCAGGCGCCATCAGGCCCTTCACGGGGTGATTGAGGCGCATCAGCGCTTCGAAGCCGGCGACGCCGCGACCGTTGAGATTGACGATCGGCTGGAGATAGGCCGCGAACCAATCCTCGATCAGGCCGATCTCGATGCAGCTTTCGATCTCGGCGCGGGCGCGGGCGTGATCGACCATGCCGTTGTCGAAGTGCTGGGCGCCGTTCTTGCCGTCGCGCTTCTTGGCATACATCGCCATGTCGGATTTCTGCAGCAGTTCGGCGGCATTGTCGGCGTGGCGCGGATAGATGGCGATGCCGACGCTGGCACTCAGATGCATGTCGGTGCCGAAGGGCTCGTTGAAGATAGAGGCGAGCATCTCGGCCATCAGGTCGGCGCGCTCGGCGGCGTCTCCCGCCGGCAGCAGGATCGCGAACTCGTCACCGCCGAGGCGGGCGGCCACATCCGTCGGTGCCAGCTTGCTCTTCAGGCGGCCGACGAACTCGCGCAGCGCCTTGTCGCCCTCGGCGTGGCCGAGGTTGTCGTTGATCCACTTGAAGCGGTCGAGATCGACGAAGAGGCAGGCGAGCTCTTGGTTTGCGGCGTCCGCCTCGCGGATCTTGCCGTCGAGCACGGTCTCGAAGCCCTGGCGATTGAGAAGGCCGGTGAGATGGTCGGTGATCGCCTGCTTGTGGTTGCGGGCTTCCGAGGCCTTCAGCGCCGTGACGTCGGTCATGACGGACAGCGACAGGCCGCCCTGGCCGCCGGTGGCAGTCTTCGACTCCAGGATCAGCACGTCCATGACGCGGCCGTCGGCGCAGAGGAACTTGACGGTGACATCGACAGTCGCGCCGCCATTGAGCTCACCCTTGCGGCCGAGGAAGGCGCTGCGGGCGTCCGGGGTGACGAGATCGGTGAAACGGTTGCCAATGATATCATCGCGCTCGTAGCCGGTGGCGGCGAGCCAGTAGTCGCTGACGGCGGTGATATGGTCGTTCTCGTCGAGCGAGAACAGCATGGCGGGCGTCAGGTTGTAGATGTCGATGGCGCGGCGATGCGCGAGCTTCAGCTCCTGTTCCTCGCTCTCGAGCTTGGATTGCATGGTGTTGAAGCTCTTGGCAAGGCGGCCCATCTCGTCGTTGGAGCGCCAATCGACATGGTGGCGCGAGCCGAGCTGGCCGGTGGCTTCGATCGCCGCGATCAGGCGCATCAGCGGGCGGACGAGGACGATGCGGTTGCCGATCAGGGCGGCGCAGAAGACGATCAACACGGCGAAGACGAAGATCGACAGGAAGATGATCTCTTCATTCTTCAGGCCTGAGAACAGGTCCGGCGCGGGATAGAAGACCGAGATCGTGCCCAGCTTCTTCGGGCCATCGAGCGTGGTGTAGGTGATGGCGTGCGAGACTTCGATCAGCTTGCCGTCATAGGAGGCGGGGATGGTCGACTGGGTGACGTCAAGCTGGCCGGATTCGTCGCGGACCTGAACCTTGACGATGTTGCCCTGCGAGACGACGGCGGCGCTGATCTGCGCAACGCTGTCCTCATCCAGATCCCAGAGCGGCTTTGCCAGCGCCTGCGAGTTGGCGACGAGAAGAACGGAGATATGGTCGCGGATTTCCTTTTCGGCGCGTCCGGAGGACAGGAAAAGGAACAGAACAAAAAGCGGGGCTACGAGCAGAACCAACGCGGCGAACACAATTCCTAGAAATCTGTTCTGAACGGAATTATGCATTTTCCTGCGTCTGCCCCTTGCCGCAAAATTTCGTCGTCCAGAATAAAACTAGCTCTGAAACGATGGGGCATGCTTCCACTAAATGTCTTAATCGAAGTTGAAGTGCTGATCTTCGCGGAAATGAAAAGACCCGCTTTCCGGAGAAAGCGGGTCTTATACTTTACAAAGCGTTCAAGCGATCAAAGGATCAAGCTTCAGCTTCGCCAGCTTCTTCTTCTTCCGATACGCCAGCTGCCGGAGCAACGATCGTAGCGATGGTGAAGTCGCGGTCGATAACCGTGGTCACGCCCTTCGGCAGGGTGACTTCGGAGATGTGGATGCTGTCGCCGATCTTCTTGCCGCTGAGGTCAACGTTGAAGAATTCCGGGATCGCATCAGCCGGGCAATGAACTTCGACGTCGTGACGAACGATGTTCAGAACGCCGCCAACCTTGAGGCCCTGGGACTTTTCTTCGTTGATGAAGTGAACCGGGATCGCAACGGTAACGGCGGTGTTGCCGGATACGCGCAGGAAGTCCACGTGCATGGTGAAGTCGCGGACCGGATCGAGCTGATAGTCCTTCGGCAGAACCTTGTACTTCTTGCCGTCGACGTCGATCGTAGCGATGGTGGTCATGAAACCGCCAGCGTGGATGCGCTTCGTTACCTCATTGGTGCTGAGGGAGATCGAAATTGGGGCCTGCTTGTCACCATAGATGACAGCCGGGATGAGACCATTGCGGCGAAGTTCACGGGCGGACCCCTTACCAACCCGTTCGCGCGCCTCGGCCTTGAGCTCGTAGCTTTCGTGGCTCATGACTTTTCCTTCCGAGGTTATTTGGAGAGCTCGGCGCAGGCATCGCCTGTCGCTGAACTGGAGGCGGGTTTCCCCATCCTCATCCGCATTGCCTCCAAGGGTGTCTGTGCGGACGCGTGCGCTATAGTCTAGTTGCGGCGGAATGGCAAGAGTTGCGGCGCGATACAGGAACGCTCATCCGGATGAGGCCGCGCATCGGTCCTTTAGTAGGCGCTGATGCAACTTAGGCAGCCACGACCAAAGCCAATCAAAACCCAAGATCAACCGCCGTTGACGGAGCATTAATGACAGTTGCGATTAGCAATCGTCAAGAATCCGTGGGCCTCTGGAAATTACAGCTTTCTTAAGTTGCCGCATATGAAAGCGAAAGTGCAAATTGGTCCGGATATCTCATGTTTACCGTTTTTACCTGCATTGCCTACATGCACGATCTCAGGCTGGTCGTTTTGGCCGGATGCCTGTGCTTCCTGTCGAGCCTTGCCGCGCTGACGCTGCTGCAGCGGGCGCGCAGCACCGTCAAGGTCGCGCGCCTGATCTGGCTTCTGATGGGCGGTGCCGCCGGTGGTTTCGGCATCTGGGCAACGCATTTCGTGGCGATGCTCGCTTATGACGGCGGCGTGGTCGTCGGCTATGACACGTCGGAGACATTGACGTCGCTTGCGCTTGTCGTCGTCGCGACGCTTGCGGCCGTGGCGTTCGCGGCAGGTGCCGAGAGCAGGGTGCGGCGGGCGTTCGCGGGCATGCTGTTCGGCGTCGGCGTCACGTCGATGCATTTCCTCGGCATGATGGCCGTTCAGTTTCCCGGCAGCATGAATTGGGACCAGTCGCTCGTGCTTGGTTCCATGGCTTGCGCGGTGGTCATCTCGGCCGTCGGCTTTGCTCTGCTTCCCGATATCAAGGCGGATGCACGCAAGCTGCTTGTGTCTGCTGCGACCGTCTGCATCGCGATCGTCGCCATGCACTTCACCGCCATGGGCGCACTGACGATCGTGCCCGGTCCGGGGCCGGCGATCGATCCGAGCGAGATGATGTCCACCGGCTTCATGGTCGTCACGCTTCTGTCGGTCTCGCTGTCGATGATCACTTCCGGCTTTGCCGCGGCGCTGTTTGCGATGCGGGCGGAAAGCTCGACCAAGGAAAGCGAGGCTCGTTTCGAGATGCTCGTGCAGGGCGTCACCGACTACGCGATCTATATGCTCGACAAGGATGGCCGGGTCGCCAACTGGAACGCGGGCGCCGAGCGCGCCAAGGGCTATACCGCCGACGAAATCATCGGCGAGGACTTCGGCCGCTTCTATTCCGAGGAGGAGCGCGCGGCTGGCCTGCCGCAGCGTGCGCTTTTGAAGGCGCGCACCGAGGGCAAATTCGAGTCCGAGGGCTGGCGCTTCCGCAAGGATGGCAGCTTCTTCTGGGCGCATGTCGTGATCGACCCTATCTGGGGCGCCGACGGCGAGATCGCCGGCTATGCGAAGATCACCAAGGATGTGACCGAGCAGAAGGCCGACCGCGATCGCATCAAGGAAGTCTCGCGCAATCTCGATCTCGCGCTCGAGAACGTCTCGCAGGGCATCTGCCTGTTCGATGCAGAGGAACGCCTCGTGCTGGCAAACTGCCGATACAGCGACATGTTCGAATTCGCGCAGGGAACGATCCGCCCTGGCATGACCTACAAGGAGATCATCACGATCGGGTACGAGATCCATTTCTCGGATCCCGAGGTCGTGGCCAAGCGCTCCTCCGAGCACTACGACAAGCTGATGCGTGCGCTCAGATCCGGCGAACGGTCGATCGTCCACAAGGGCGCGCATGGCCGATCGATCCAGCTGAACCTCAACATGCTTCCCGATGGCGGTTGGGTCGCGACCTACGAAGACATCACGGAACGGCTGATTTCGGAAGAAAAGATCGCCTTCATGGCGCGCCACGACGCGTTGACGGGATTGCCCAACCGCTCCGAGTTTTCCGAGCGTTTGTCGCAAGACCTGGCCTTCGCCAAGCGGGCCGGCACCAAGGTTGCCGTGATCGGCATCGATCTCGACAAGTTCAAGGAGATCAACGATCAGCGCGGCCACAGCGCCGGTGACCAAGTGCTGGTGACGCTGTCGGAGCGCATGAGCCAGTTGCTCGGCGAAGACGAATTCGTCGCCCGGTTCGGTGGCGATGAGTTCGCGGCGATCAAGCAGTTTTCCGACATCGCCGACCTGCATGATTTCGTGGCCCGGCTGGAGGCGAGCCTGACGGACGACTTCAAGATCGACGGCTTCGAAATCAACCCCGATGCCAGCATCGGCGTTGCCATCTATCCGCAGGACGGATCGACGGGCGAGGTGCTGTTGGCCAACGCCGATCTTGCCATGTACCGTGCAAAGGCTACGCTTTCCGAGCGCATCTGCTTCTATGAAGTGGCGATGGACGAGGCCGCCCGCGACCGCCGCAAGATGGCAAGCGATCTCTGGTCTGCGATCGAAAAGAACGAGCTGCACCTGCATTATCAGGTGCAGAAATCGGTTTCGACCGGCGACATCACCGGCTACGAGGTGCTGCTGCGCTGGGATCATCCGACGCGCGGGAACGTGCCGCCCGGCGAGTTCATCTCGGTTGCCGAGGAATGCGGCGCGATCGTGCCGATCGGGGAGTGGGTGCTGCGCGAGGCCTGCAAGGAGGCCGCCGGCTGGGCGAACAAGCACAAGATCGCTGTCAACCTGTCGCCCGTCCAGATCGGCCACCAGGATATCGCCCATCTCGTGCATTCGGTCCTGTTCGAGACCGGGCTCGAGCCATGGCGCCTGGAGCTCGAGATCACCGAGTCGTCGATCATCGTCGACAAGGACCGGGCGCTGCTGACGCTGCGTCAGGTCAAGAATCTCGGCGTCTCCATCGCCATCGACGATTTCGGCACCGGCTATTCTTCCCTGGAAACGCTGCGCTCCTTCCCGTTCGACAAGATCAAGCTCGACCGCAGCTTCATGAACGAGGTGGAGACCAGCGAGCAGGCGAAGGCGATCATCCGCGCGATCCTGGCGCTTGGGCAAAGCCTCAATATTCCGGTGCTCGCGGAAGGCGTCGAGACGGATGTGCAGCTCGGCATTCTGCTCGACGAAGGCTGCGACGAGGCGCAGGGCTATCTGCTCGGCCGGCCGATGCCGATGCGTCCGCGCAAGATGGCGGCATGACGTCCCGTTTGCAACTGCCGGGTTGACAGGGTGGGGGCCTAGCCTTCACATGCGACCTCAAATGGTACGGGAGAAATTCAGCATGCAACTCAAGACCCTAACGGCGACCGCTGTCGTTCTTCTCGGTTTGGTTTCGACGTCTCAGGCGGTCGAAATCAACCAGAAGGGCGCCAAGGAAATCGAGGCGAACCTGTCGAAGCTCCTGCCGAAGGATGCAGCCAAGGGCTTCGTGACCGTCAACCCGGCCGGCACACGCTACGAGATCATTTATGACTTCGCGGCGCTGCTGAAGAAGGCCGACCCGAAGAATTTCTCCGTCAAGGGCCTGAACCCGTGGTCGATCTTCGCAACGCCCGAAGAGAGCGGCCTGTGGACGATCGAGGGCAACAATTCGCTCGACGTCACCGGCTCGTTCAAGGCGCCCGGCCAGCCGAACACCGAATTCACCTATGTCATCGATTCCCTGATTTCGAACGGCGTCTTCGACCCGGCGATCAGCTATCTGAAGTCGGGCGACTTCTCCAGCAAGGCGCTCCGCTTCTCGTCGAAGACAGAGAAGGAAGAGGTGAGCGTCGAGACCGGATCGTCGACCTATAAGATGACCTCGTCGGACGGCGAGATGCAGGGCCGCACCAATTTCGCCGGTAGCGGCACGATGAACGGCTTTGTCGAGAAGATCAGCGGCAAGGACGTGCCACCGGTCGAAATCCGCGCCGACACGGTGGATTTCGCAGCTGCCGTGAACGGCGTTTCCGTCAACGATTTCCGCGAGATTCTCGCCTTCGTCCTCGAACACGCCGATGAGAAGAAGCTCAAGCGCGCCGAGAGCGAAAAGCTCAAGGAGCTGCTGCGCAAGTCGTTCCCGTTGATGTCGAGCCTCAACGAGACGGTGACCCTTAACAAGGTCAACGTGTCGAGCGTGGCCGGCAGCGGTGGCGCCGACAGCGTCGATTACACGATCGGCATGAGCGGTCCGAGCGATGCAATGCGGTTCGATGTCGGCATGGCTGCCAAGCAGATCAGCTTCAACAGCGCATTGCTTCCCGAGATGTACGCGCCCTTCGTTCCCGAAGAAGTGGACATGCAGTTCGCCTTTCCGGAACTCAACATCGCGGCTGTCGGCGACGAGCTGATGAAGGTCGATTTTACAGACGACAAGAAGAGCAAGGCGGAGAGCGACAAGGCTTTCGAGAAGCTCCTGACCAATGGCGAGTTCGTCGTTGCTTTCCCGAAGATTTCGGCGCGCTCCAGCGTCTATGACGCCGAGATCTCGGGTGAGGTTCGCGGCATTCCGGAGTCCACCACGGCCTATTCGTTGAATGCATCGATCGTTGCGCGCGACTTCGACAAGACGATTGCCGCCATCCAGGAACTGGCCAAGAGCAACCCCGACCTCAACCAGGTTTCGTTCGGCCTGATGATGGTCAAGGGCTTTGGCAAGACCGATCCGGATGGTCGTCAGCGCTGGGACGTCAACGTCGCACGCGATGGTTCGATCACGGTCAACGGCCAGGTCATCAAGGGCGCGAACTGATATTGATAGCGTTTCCGGCCGCATTCGTGGCCGGAAACCTGCTGCTCGTTAGAGAGCCAGCATAATCAGCGGCGGCATTCGCCCTGACCGACGATGCGGAAGCCCGCATTGTCTGCCTCGCATGAATTCGAGAATGTCCTGATCTGTCTGCCGCGCTCGCCGCAAACGGGGCGGTATTCGCGCGTGCAGATGCCGCCGGGCCGCTGTGGCGGCATCGGTTCTTCATGGGGAGGGCGCGGACGGGGCGGGCGAGGGCCAGGTCCCGGCGTCATCGGCGGGCCGGCGCGGCATTCGCCACGACCGACGATCCGGAAGCCGCTGTTGTTGGCCTGGCAGGCATTGCCAAAGGTCTGCGTGCGTCCGCCACGTTCGCCACAGACAGGCGCGTATTCCATGGTGCACATTTGCGGCTGCTGTTGCGGCGGGCGGGGGCGTGGTGGGGGCGCGGGGCGAACCGGGCCCGGTCCGGGTCCGTAACCAGGGCCCGGTCCATAGCCGGGGCCCATGTCCGCCGTGCAGGCGGAGAGGGCCGGAAGGATGACCAGCATCGCCAGTCTGATTGGAGATTTCAGTATTGTCGCCATGCCTCTTCCTCCCGTCGGCTGGATATCATTGATAATCCTAGCCGAATTGGCGCGGGGGAGAAAGGGCGGAGAGAAAGTCCTGTTAGCCTCAGTCGAATAGGCTAGAGACGGACTCTTCCTGGCTGGTGCGGTTGATGGCTTCGCCGATCAGCGTCGCGGTGGTCAGCACGCGGATATTGTGCGCCGACTGGACAGCCGTCGTCGGCTGGATGGAGTCGGTGATGACGAGTTCGCGCAGCTTCGAATTGGTGATGCGGGTCACCGCGCCACCCGACAGGACGCCGTGGGTGATGTAGGCGGTAACGCTTGCAGCGCCCTTGGCGAGCAGCGCGTCGGCAGCGTTGCAGAGCGTGCCGCCGGAATCGACGATATCGTCGATCAGCAGGCAGTCCTTGCCGGTGACGTCGCCGATGATGTTCATGACTTCGGATTCACCCGGGCGATCGCGGCGCTTGTCCACGATCGACAGAAGACAGTCGAGACGCTTGGCGAGCGCGCGGGCGCGCACCACGCCGCCGACGTCAGGCGAAACGACCATGACGTTGGAGATGTCGTAATTGGCCTTGATGTCGCGCGTCAGGATCGGCACGGCATAAAGGTTGTCGGTCGGGATGTCGAAGAAGCCCTGGATCTGGCCGGCGTGGAGATCGAGCGTCAGGACGCGATCGGCACCGGCTTCGGTGATCAGGTTGGCGACGAGCTTGGCCGAGATCGGCGTACGGCCCGAAGCGCGGCGGTCCTGGCGTGCGTAGCCGAAGTAGGGGAGGACCGCGGTGATGCGGCGGGCCGACGAGCGGCGCATCGCATCGATCATGATGAGCAATTCCATCAGGTGGTCGTTCGTCGGGAAGGACGTCGACTGGACGAGGAAGACATCCTCGCCGCGTACGTTTTCCTGGACTTCCACGAAGATTTCCTGGTCGGCAAATCTTCGGACCGTTGCTCTGCCCAAGGGCACTTTAAGATAGTTGCAGATCTCTTCGGCGAGGTGCCGGTTCGAATTGCCTGCGAAAACCTTCATCTTGGTCCGCCTGTTGCCTGCTGATAGCCGCGCTTTTTAGCCAGCTTGTTTCCGAATGCAAGGGTAAACGCGACTTGCGCCTTTATATTTCCAAAAAGCTTGTGGCTTAACCGCCACGGGCGTCCCGCCACGAGGAAAACTCGGTGATGGTCTTGGACGCAATCTGCTGCATGACGGAGGCCGGAACCACGGCCCAGGGATCCTGCGCCTGCGAGGGAACGCTCTCCTGTCCCTGGATGCGATGCAGTCGGGCGCCGCTGTTATCGAGCACATCCCAGACATAGACCACCGTGACCTTGCCGCTGTCGGAAAAGGCCGAGAGGTAGCCCTTGAGGATGAAGGCGGTGCTGTTGTCGTTGGAGCTCTTGATCGAGAGGCCGTGCGAGCGGGCCTCGGCGCCGAGTTGTCGCGACAGAGGCGTCACCGCCTGCACCGGAGCGCCGATGATCGGCAGGAAGCGGACGGTCGATGCGCCCGATGGCGTCAACATTGCCGTGCGCTTCGGCTCGGCTGCCTTTTCCTTGGCTTCCGCGTCAGCAATATCCTGCTCTTCGGCCTGCGCGTTGGATACAGGCTCCGAAACGGTGTCGGAGACCGGCTCGGAAAGAGGCTGGCTGCGGATCGCGGCAGACGCTCTTGGCGATTGTTCGGTCTGGCCATCGAGCGCATAGGCCTGCGCCTGCATCGTCGTCGGCGGAGCGCCGCGACCGGATATGGGGCCTGATGTGGTGTCCTGCTCGACATAGGCGGGGTGGTAGCCGCCTTCGCGCGGCGAAGAGGCAAAAGCCTGGGCGCGGCGCGGCGTGCCGGCCATACGCTCGACCTCGCCCTGGGTGACCGGCGTCGAACGGATGCTGCCCGAGGTGTCGCCGATGTCAACGAGGGGCGTCAGGGCATCCGTGGTGTTGCAGGCGGAAAGCAGGGCAAGGCAGGCGATGAGCGTGGGCGCTGTCGCAAGTCGCGTCATCCCTCGTGTCATCCTTCTTTCCGTGCGCGTGTCGCCACGCGGCGTATGCCCCGGCCAACTTTATGACGGTCGGGGCACTGCAATGTCAATTGTCGATTCTAATCGATCGTCGCTCAGAGGTTGATGAAGTCGAGCGGGTGGCGCGACAGCGCCTTCGGTTCTTCGGCGGTCGTGAGATAAGTCTGACCAAGCGTCATGGCGGTACCGCTGTCGGAATCCATGATGATCATGTGGACGAAGAGCGACATGCCCGGTTCGATCGGCTGTGGATTGCCGACGTGGAACATCTGGTGCTCCATCCAAGAAGGCGAGAAGCGGGCGCCGAGCGAGTAGCCGCAGGCGTTCAGGCGGTGACGCGAGAGGCCGCGTTCCTCCATGATCTTCGAGTGGACGTCGAAGACATCGCCGAAGGTGTGTCCCGGCTTGAGCACCGTTTCGATGGCCTGGATGTTTTCCAGGCAGGCATTGTAGAGCTCGCGGTGGCGATAGCTCGGTTCGCCGATGACGATCGTGCGCATCATCGCGGCGTGGTAATGCGCGTAGGCGCCGGCCCATTCCAGCGTCAGCTGGTCGTTGGCGTCGAGCCTGCGGCGGCCGGCTTTGTAGCGGCAGAGCAGGGCATCGGCGCCGGATCCGATGATGAATTCGTTGGCGGGATAATCGCCGCCGCCGGCAAAAACCGCACCCTGCATGGCGGCGAGGATCGCGGCCTCGTCGGCTCCTGCCTTTGTCAGCGAAAGGGCCGCGTCCAGCGCGTCGTCGGCAAGGGCTGCCGCGCGCTCGACATAGGCGATCTCCGTCGGGCTCTTGATCAGGCGCAGGCGGCTGACGAGGTAGGAGGCGTCGGAGATCTGGCCGAAGGCCATCAGCTGCGTGTCGAGAAGCCTTGCGATGCGGCCGGTCATGCCATGGGTGTCGTATTCGACGCCGATGCGCGCGCCGAGCAGGTCCATCTCGACCAGGAGGTTCTTGAGATCGACGGTCGGGTCGGCGTTGACGCGATCGACCCAGATATGAATGTTTTCTATTATCGACGTCTGCCGCGCCTGGCGCAGATCGGCCGAGCGGGTGAGAAGCGCCATGGTGCCGTCGGCCTTGACGATCAGCGTCTGGAAGAAGCAGTAGCCGAAGGTGTCGTAACCCGTCAGCCAGTACATGCTTTCCTGGGCGAAGAGGAGGAGGGCATCGAGCTTCTCCTCTTGCATCTGCTGCGTCAGCCGCGCGAGGCGATCGGCGAATTCGGAGGTTTCGAAGTGTAGGCCCATACCGGTTACATCTCCCTTATGGCAATCGCCGAAATCTGTCGGCCGTAGTCCGGTTCCTGGCTGTGTGTCGTTCGTCGGTAGGAAAAGAAGCGTTCGCTGTCGGGATAGGTACAGACGCCCAGGCTTTCGGCCTTGACGCCGGCGGCGCGCAGCCGATCGATGGTGAAGGACGGGAGGTCGAACATCGAATGGCCGAGCTTTTCCGACGGGGTGAAATAGCGCTGGTAGTCACCGTTTTCGCTGACGAAGCGCTCGACGAATTCGGGGCCGACCTCGTAGCTTGCCTTGCTGATCGATGGGCCTAGGCAGGCGACGATCGTCTCGCGCTTGGCACCGAGCTTGATCATGGCATCGATGGTGTTTTCCAGCACGCCGGTGAAGGCGCCCTTCCAGCCGGCATGGGCCGCGCCGACAACCTTGTTTTCCGGATCGGCGAACAGGATCGGGCCGCAATCGGCGGCGAGCACGCCAAGCGCGATGCCGGGGGTTGCGGTGACGAGCGCGTCTGCCGGCTGACGGGTGCCGTCATAGGAGGCGTCGACCACCACGACGTCGGGCGAATGCACCTGATGCACGGTTGCCAGCCGCTCGACCGGCAGATCGAACCAGCCGGCGACACGCCTGCGGTTTTCTTCGACCTTGGCGCGCTCATCGTTGGAGCCGAGACCGACATTGAGGCCGCGATAGATGCCGTCGGAGACGCCGCCCTGGCGGGTGAAATAGCCGTGCTGGATTGTGTCGCCCGTCGCTTCGTTCAGCAGCGCGCTTTGGATCGGTTCCGGGGAGGGCGCATGTGTCATCGGTCGTTCCAAGATCTGTTTTGGCCCAAGATTTGTTTCGGCCCAAGATTTGTTTCGGCTTCGCCCAGACGGTGTGCCGGACGAAGCGCTATCGATTGCGGCGATGTTGACCCCGCCGCGCGCGCCCTGTCAATCCACGGAGCGGAACGGCATCAGATCGATGGCGGGATGGGAAACGGCCATCACCTTGAAGAGTTCCCCCATCTTTCCCTCGCCTTCGCCGGCCAGGCGGTCGACGGCGGCCTGGATGATCTGCTGGGTGCGTGGTTCGCGGTCACGACCGAGGGCGGCGGCGCGTTCGAGGATGCCGAGGCCCACCAGGAAGTCGCCCTGGTGCAGTTGTCCGTTGACGTGGAGCCCGGCTGCCACGGCGGTCTCGCCGAGCGCCTGGAAATCGACGTGGCTGGTCAGGTCCGCTTCGCCGGGGTGGGCGAGCGGCGGGTCGAATTCGTGCATGCGCACCGCCTGCAGCGTATCGCCGAAGCCGGTGATCAGGTGGCCGTAGTCGAGCGCCAGCGCCGTGCCGCCAAAGGCCTTCAGCCGATCGGCGATGGCGACCATGACGGATTCACGGGCAGGGGCGATCTCGAAGAGGGTGCCGAGCGGCACGGTCGCGGCCTGCTCGGGGAGCAGTTGCGGGTCGATGCCGGCGACGCCGGTTCCGAAGGACAATTCGTCATCGACGTCGAGACCGACCATGCGTTCGCGAAAGCCGGTCGCGGTCTTCACGAACTGGCGGATGGGGATGGCGTCGAAGAGTTCGTTTGCGGCGATCAGGGTGAGGCCCGGCGGGATCTCGTCGAAGCCGTCGTGCCAGCTGATCCTGCCCTGATGGGCGGCGAGCGTCTCCGCCTGCACCTCGCGCAGGCGCGGGCTGGTTTCGACGAGGTGGACGCTCATCGTTTCGAAGAGTGGCGGCGCGAGGCGCTCGATGACACGAAGCATGTCCGACATCATCGTGCCGCGTCCGGGGCCGATCTCGACCAGCTTCACATCTAAAGGCGTGCCGTGGCGCTGCCATGCGTGGACGATGAAGACGCCGATCATCTCACCGAAAAGCTGGCTTACCTCGGGCGCGGTGACGAAGTCGCCGGAGCTGCCGAAGGGTTCCTTGGTCTTGTAGTATCCGTATTCGGGATCGGCGAGGCACAGCGAAAAGTAATCGGTGACGCTGATCGGACCGTTCGCCTGAATGATCGCCTTGATCTTCTCACCGAGTGCGGTGGTCATGTTCTCCTCCTCCGGTGCCGCGATCAGGACTGCAGGGCAGCCTGACGACGGGCGCGGATCATGGCCCAGAGGCCCAGCAGGATCATCGGCGACGACAGGACCATGCCCATCGTCAGCCAGTTGGTGCCGAGAAGGTAGCCGAGTTGTGCGTCAGGTTCACGGAAGAACTCGACGAAGATGCGCGACAGGGCATAGCCGCAGACGAAGACGCCGGCGACGAAGCCGGGGGTCTTCAGCGCCCGCATGCCGTAGATGAGAGCGGCCAGCACAAGAACCAGCACGATGCCTTCGAGGCCGGCTTCGTAGAGCTGGCTCGGATGGCGGGCGAAGGGGCCGCCCGTGGGGAAGACCACCGCCCACGGCACGTCCGTCAGTCGGCCCCAGAGCTCGCCGTTGATGAAATTGGCGATGCGACCGAAGAACAGGCCGACGGGAACGACGGCGGCGACGATGTCGAAGAGGTTCCAGAGCGGGATCTTGTTGCGCTTGGCGAAGATGATCATGGCGATGGTCGTGCCGGTCAGGCCGCCATGGAAGGACATGCCGCCGTTCCAGATCTGGATGGCGCGGATCGGGCTCTCGATGATCGCGGGCATGTCGTAGAACAGGATATAGCCGATCCGGCCGCCGAGCACGACGCCGAGCGCCACCCAGACGACGAAATCGTCGAGCTGCGACTTGGTGATCGGCGAGACATTGCCGGGCCAGAGGCTGTCGTTCGCGGCGATGAGGCGCGCGTAATACCAGCCGATCATGATGCCGGCGACATAGGCCAGGCCGTACCAGTGAATGGCCACGGGCCCGATTGCAAAGGCGATCGGGTCGATATTGGGGAACGGCATGATGGCCATAAGGTCGGCAGCTGTCTGCAAGGTAATCCCATCCGTTGATGTGGGCGGAAGATGGCCTTGCCATAACAGCGGGTCAAGTTGATTGTTAGTGATGCGAGATAAGTGCGACCGCTTATCCAGTGCAAAGCGCTTGCATCCTTAACGGCGAAGCCCTACCTCATTCCTGAGGGCCGAGAGCGGCCGGAAGCCATTATTTCAAAGGGAGTAAACCGCCATGACGACAGGCGCAAACCGCATCATGGACGAGTTCGCAAAGCTGATGACAGATGCCGCAGGTGCCGCCCAGGGCGTGCGCAAGGAAGTCGAGACGATGTTCAATGCGCAGGCCGAGCGCTGGCTGAACAGCATGGACGTGGTCAAGCGGGAAGAGTTCGAGGTCGTTCGCGAGATGGCGATCAAGGCACGCGACGAAAACGATGCGCTGCTGGCGCGTATCGCCGTGCTTGAGGCGAAGCTCGAATCCAAGCCTGCCGCCAAGGGCAAGTAAATCCCGTTTGGGGACAGGGCGCGGTGTGGCCTTTGAGAGACACACCGCTCCTTCGGCCAAAAAATCGGGTGTGTTTATCCACCTGTGGACACTGCCAAAAAAGCCAATGGGCAGAGTCGTTTATACCCTCCTTCTGAATCCAATTCCCAACACCTTTCCACAGTGGCGTTCCCGAAAACGGCCCTCAGGGGGCTGGCACACCACCGGGTGCGTTATACACTGATTTTAAATGATGATTCGAAGCAGTTGGTAAGCTCCGGGCAGGTTCACTGCGTAAGTCTGGTAGCGGTTCAACGGTCATCTGGGTTGGTGGTTTCCGGGTTAGTTGCGTGTGTTCGCTTGTGTCTCGTTGGACGAAGTCGTTACGCATTCACTCCGGTCAAGAAGGTGCTGCATGAGCCTCATGGAATTGGAAGTCGAGCGTCAGTCGAACCCGGTCGATATGATCGAGTACGTCGCCGCCCACAACGACTGGGCTTTCGAGCGGTCGGGTGACGACGAAATCGCGATGACGGTCGAGGGCAAGTGGACGGATTATCACGTCTCCTTTTCCTGGATGGAGGAATTCGAGGCGCTGCATCTCGGCTGCGCCTTCGACATCAAGATCCCCGAACAGCGCATGAATGAAGTGACGAAGCTTCTGGCCGGTATCAACGGTCAGGTGCTGATGGGTCACTTCGACGTCTGGCGCCAGGAGGATGTGATCATCTTCCGCCAGTCGCTGCTGCTTGCCGGCGGCGCGGAGCCGACGAACCGTCAGGTGGAAGTGCTGCTCGCCAGCGCGCTTGATACCTGCGAGACCTATTATCAGGCGTTCCAGTTCGTGATCTGGTCCGGCATGGACGCCAACCGCGCCATGGAAGCCGTGTTGTTCGAAACCGTGGGTGAAGCGTAACATGTCCGGTCTGTCGTCCTCGGGTCCAATCGTTCTTGTCGGCGCCGGCAATATGGGGGGCGCGATGCTCTCCGGCTGGCTGAAGAACGGTGTGCCCGGTGCCTCCGTCGTCGTCGTCGATCCCGGCCCCTCGGCCCAGATGATGGCGACGATCAATGAGGCTGGCGCCAGGCATGTGACGGCGCTTCCCGCCGAGCTGAAGGCCGGCGTGCTGTTTCTGGCGGTGAAGCCGCAGGTAATGGACGCGGTGCTCCCATCCGTGAAAAGCGCTGTCGGCGACGATACGGTGGTGGTTTCGGTCGCGGCGGGCAAGACGCTCGGTTTTCTCGAATCCCATCTTGGCGAAGCGGCGATGGTTCGCGCCATGCCGAACACGCCTGCCATGGTCGGCCGCGGCGTCACCGGCGCTTTCGCCAATCAGCGCGTTGGCCAGAACCAGCGCGATCAGGTGCATGCGCTGCTCAGGGTCTCCGGACCCGTGGAGTGGGTGCCTTCCGAATCCGATATCGATGCCGTTACAGCCCTTTCGGGCAGTGGTCCTGCGTATGTGTTCTATCTCGTGGAGTGCATGGCAGAAGCAGGCCGCAAACTTGGCCTGCAGGCGGACCTTGCCATGCGGCTTGCACGGGAAACTGTCGCGGGGGCTGGTGAACTCTTGCACCAGTCCCCCGACGACGCATCGAAGCTTCGCCAGAACGTGACGTCTCCAGGCGGCACGACGGCGGCGGCGCTTTCGGTGCTGATGGCTGACGATGCGATGCAGCCGCTGTTCGACAAGGCGCTTTCGGCCGCTCGCAAGCGGGCCGAGGAACTCGCAGGCTGAGGCGATTTTTATGACCGAAGAAATTACCTACGGCGATTTCGAGCGGGTCGACATCCGTGTCGGCACCGTGATCGAGGCCAATCCGTTTCCCGAGGCGCGCAAGCCGGCCTTCAAGCTGCTGATCGACTTCGGGCCGGAGATCGGCGTCAAGAAGTCCTCGGCGCAGATCACCGTGCACTATACGCTCGAGACGCTCGTCGGCCGGCAGGTGCTGTGCGTGGTCAATTTCCCGCCACGGCAGATCGGACCGTTCCGCTCAGAGGTTCTGACGCTCGGTTTCGAGGACGAGGCCGGCGCCATCGTGCTCGCGGCGCCGGACAAGCCTGTGCCAAACGGCAAGAAGATCATGTGATTGGCGGAGCGCCGTGGCCTTGTGCCCGGCGTTTTAGCGCCGACATTCTAGTGAATGTCGCGCGAGAGCGGGTCCGAGAGGCTGAAGTCGTGGAACGTGGCTTCGAAGCCGGCGCGTTGCGGTGAGCAGAAGACCGGGCCGACCATCAATTCCGCAAATTTCGGGTCGAACCAGGCGAGGCGCGCCATGCGCCAATCGGCCATCATGTCCGTCCTGTACTGGATGAACAGCGCATCGCCATTGCGCGTGACCCGCACCGACAGCCGTTCGAAATCATGGTCGATGCGAAATGCCGACCAATCGGAGTTGCCGTTGGTGACGACGACGCTGAAGTGGCGGGCGCCGTCGGTATATTCGATCCCGCATTTCATCCAGTGCGTCGCGTCGGCGCGCAGCATGATGCCGGCCTGATCGTAGAGCGCCTGGTAATCCGCCGAAAAGGTCAGCTCAGCGGTGAAGTCGCCGTGGCGTGGCTGGTGTAGGAAATGGCCGTCGTCACGGTGAAAGCCGTAGTAGGTTCCCTGCCAGAAATCGGTCCTGTCGCCGGAGCGCACGTGCAGTCCGTCGTCGCGCTGCTCGGCAGACGGCGGTGGGTTCAGCCAGGTCATGTCCGTCAAATCGATAGCCATCGTGACCTCAGGCCGGGATGCGGATGACGGCGCGCAGGCCGCCGAGCGGGCTGTCGCCAAGCGTGACGTTGCCGCCGTGGCTACGGGCGATATCGCGGGCGATCGCGAGGCCGAGACCCGTTCCCGACGCATCGAGATTGCGTGCCTCATCAAGGCGGAAAAAGGGCTTGAAGACGTCCTCGCGGTTCTGTTCGGGGATGCCGGGGCCGTCGTCGTCAAACACGATCGTCAGCCATTTGGCGCCGTGCTTGGCCTCGATGTTGAGGGTCTTGGCATAGCGGCGGGCGTTGGAGGCGAGGTTGGTGACGAGGCGCGTGAATGCGTTCGGCCGGACCTCGATATCGTCGTCGCCGTCGATCGAGTAGGTGAGCGTCTTCTTGTGCAGGGCGAAGTCAGGCTCCAGCTTCAACAACAGCTCGCTGAGCTTGAGTTCGCCGACATCTTCCTCGACCTCGCTGCGTGCAAAGGCCATGTAGGCCTCAAGCATCGACTGCATGTCGTTGACGTCGTCGCTCATGCCTTGAAGATCGGGATTGTCTCCGGCGAGCGCCAGCTGCAACTTGAAGCGCGTGAGGATGGTGCGTAGATCGTGGCTGACGCCTGTCAGCATCGCCGTTCGCTGTTCCATCTGGCGCTCGATACGCTCACGCATGAGAATGAAGGCGAGGCCGGCGCGGCGGACTTCGTCGGCGCCGCGCGGGTAGAAGTTTTCGGCCTTCTGGCCCTTGCCGAAGCTTTCGGCGGCGGCCGCGAGTTTCTGGATCGGGCGGATCTGGCCTCTGAGGAACAGGATGGAAATGGTGATCAGCACCAGCGATGCGCCGACCATCCAGACGATGAAGATATGGGTGTTGGAGGCGTAGGTCTGGTTGCGCTTGGCAAGCACGCGCAGGATCTTGCCGTCAAGTTTCACCCGGACCTCGACGAGATTGGAATCGCCCACCGTGTCGATCCAGAAGGGGCGCTTGATCTGGTCGCGGATCTCGTCGCTCAGAATGCCGTCGAGAATGGAGAAGAACGGTTTGATGCGGGGCGGGGGGAGCTCGCCATCGGGCTCGATCGAGATCTGCAGGCCGAGCTGGTCGCGGGCGATGCGGGTGGCCTCGCTGTAATCGGTGTCCTGCGGATAGGTCTCGATCATCTGGATGATCGCGGCGATATCGGCGGTCACGGCCATCGACAGGCGCTGGGTGACCATCTGCCAGTGCCGTTCCATGAAGACGGCGGCGACGACGGACTGCAGGAGCACCATCGGCATGATGATGATGATCAGCGAACGGACGTAAAGGCCCTTGGGCAGCTGGCGGCGCAGCAGGCGGGTGAACCAACGCCAGCCGGAAACCGGCGAGCGGTCCTCGCGTCGCAGGGAATCGAATGTTACCATCTAGAGCCTTTCCGGGTCCCGGATCATCAATCGATGCTCAGGCGGTATCCTATACCACGAACCGTCTGGAGCCAGACCGGATTTGATGGGTCGTCCTCGATTTTGCGGCGCAGGCGGTTGATCTGCACGTCGATCGTGCGCTCGCCGACATCGACATCGTTGCCGATCAGTTCGTGGCGGGGAATGGTGTCGCCTGCGCGCTTGGCAAAGAGCAGCATGATTTCCTGCTCGCGGTCGGTCAGGCGCACGATCTCGGCAGCTTTCTTGAGCTCCCGGCGGGTGAGCGAGAACGTGTAGGGGCCGAACATGACCTGTTCGATCTTGGGCGCATCGCCGGAGACGTTGCGGCGCAGGATGTTGTTGATGCGCAGCACGAGCTCGCGCGGGTCGAAGGGCTTGGGCAGGTAATCGTCGGCGCCGGCCTCGAGACCGGCGATGCGGCTGTCGGATTCGGCGAGCGCCGTCAGCATGATGATCGGCACGTTCTTGATGATGCGCAGATCCTTGGTGACGTCGATGCCGGATTCGCCGGGCATCATCACATCCATGATGATCAGATCGAAATCCAGGCCGCCAAGCTTGCGGCGTGCTTCGGCGCCATCGGCCGCAACCGTCACACGGAAGCCGTTCTCGCTCAAATAGCGGTTGAGCAGCGCGCGAATACGCGTGTCGTCATCCACAACGAGCAAGTGTGCCGCATCGTCCGAAATCACTATCTTCGCCGCCATTCAGTCCGCTTTCGAGTTTTGTCTGTTCTGCATGCCACTCAGGAAGGCCTTGACGCCAGCCCTTATCTCCGGAGACGCCCCGTCGAATGCTCTCTCAATACGGCGCGATTGCGGCTCGGCGAGTGCAAGCACCAGATCCCGGCCAGTGGCGGTGGGATAGAGCTTGCGCTGACGTCGGTCCTCAGGCCCCGCTTTTTGTTGAATATACCCCGAATCGATAAGCTGTTTGAGTACCCTTGCGAGACTCTGTTTGGTTATCTTCAACGTATCCAGGAGATCGGCAACGGTCATGCCGGGGTTTCGGTTAACGAAATGCACCACGCGGTGATGCGCACGTCCAAAGCCGCTCTTTGCCAGGATGGCATCCGGATCGGAGACGAAGTCCCGATAGGAGAAAAACAGGAGCTCGATGATGTCGAAGTCGATGGTTTCGGTGTTTTCCAACGGCTTGGTCAAAGGCTCCGGCTTGGGCTCCTGCCTGCCGGCTCTCGGGCTGCTCTGTCGTGCCAATTTGGCATTTCCTTTCCTAGTCTGCGCCGTTTGGCCGACAGCGCGGGAACATACGTCAGTAATCATGACATATCTTCCAGTGTCTTTCGGTTTTCGGCTTTCGCGCGTGCAAAGAAGGTCGGTGTTGTCAGTTGAACCGAGATGCCCCCGCGCAAAACTCCCCATGCGATACGCAATTCCCCTGCGTGATTGGATTAAGAGGCATATTTGCGGCAACAATCAACAGGCATGACGCGAGCGCGGCGGCGAGTTCACAGCCGTCTGGCGAGCGCGCATGAAAAAGGCGGCCGGGTGGCCGCCTTTGTTGTCCATGATTTCAGGTCTTAGTTGTAGACGTAGACGATACGGCGCGTGCCAGGATCGACCAGTACCGGACGGTCGTTGATGCGAGCGTAGCGGTACTGGTAGTCAGGGATTTCCTGGAACGTCACCGTGCCCGGAACCTGCGCGCCGACGACGACATCACCGCCGACCTCGACCGTGCGACCAGGGTTGCTCTCGATATAGGTGGTGACCGTCTGCGGCGGTTCGATCGTCTCTACCGAGCCGACCGGGCCGAGCAGTTCGTCGCCCGGAGCGGGTTCGGCGGGGCCGGTCGCTGCCGTGGTTTCATAGGTCACAACGGGGATATCGAGATCAGACTGGTGCTGCTGGACGATCACTTGGTTGCCGTCCTGATCCATCTGCAGGTACTGGGCGTAAACCCAGCCGCGCATGCCGTTGACATCGACACGGCACCACTGGCTACCGGCGACGCAGCCGTCGAGGATGGTTTCGGAGCCGCGCGTCGCAACGCCGACAGCGGGATACTGCTCGCCGGGGCCGGCGTGAATGGTCAGATCGTTGATGGCCGTTGCGGCCATTTCCGCGCGGGCGAGGCCGGCGGTCGCCAGAACCATTGCGCCTGCCAGGAAAAGATTTCGCTTCATGGTCATCGTAGGTCTCCTTTTATAGACGGGTTGGTAACGCCCGGAACAAGGGGAGGTTCCGCCGATGGCGATCACAGGAGATTACACTTATCGTTGCGGCGTGACGGAGGGCTTGGCAAAATCGAGGCTGCACGGGCCGGCGTTTGCGACTATATCGACATCGAGACGGACGAACTGCGCAAGACACAAAGCGAGGCACCCCATGAGCATGCTCCAGGCCGGGATCATTCCGGTGACAGCGTTCCAGCAGAACTGCACGATCTTTTTCGATGAGGCGACGAAGGAGGGCGTGGTGATCGATCCGGGCGGGGATGTCGCCAATATCCTGCAGGGGATCGAGCAAAATGGGCTCAAGATCAGGGCGATCTGGCTGACCCACGGCCATCTCGATCACGCCGGCGGGGCCAAGGAGCTCAAGGAAGCGCTTGGCGTCGATATCATCGGCCCGCACGAGGACGACCTGCCGCTGCTGCAACGGATCGAGACGCAGGCGGAGAAATATGGGCTGCCGGCGGGGCAGATGCAGAATGTCGAGCCCGACCGCTGGCTGAAGGATGGGGACACCGTGTCCTTCGGCGAGCACGTGTTCGAGGTCTACCACACGCCGGGTCACGCGCCTGGGCATGTCATCTATTTCAACCGGGCGCAGAAGTCCGCGCATCTGGGGGACGTTCTGTTCAACGGTTCGATCGGCCGCACCGATCTTCCCGGCGGAAACCACCAGCAGTTGCTCGATTCCATCCGCGACAAGGTGGTGCCGCTCGGCGACGAGGTCGGCTTTATCTGTGGCCACGGCCCGGGAAGCCGGATCGGCGACGAGCGCCGCGGCAATCCTTATCTGCAGGGGCTTTGATCCGGACAGGGGATCGGGTCGGCAAAGTCCGCACAAAACAAAAGCGCCGCTGAAAAGCGGCGCTTCGTGCATGAGCGATCAGTGTTCGATCAGTTGGCGACGCAGAAGTGGCTGCGGCCGTCATTGCCGATGAAGGTGCCGCTGCGCGGATCAAACGAACGGTAACGATAAGAGCAGTAGCGTTCCCACTGCGGGGTCCACGGCTCGACGCCGACGCGAACCGGAGCCGGCTGGTAGTAGCGCACTGGTGCCGGGCGATAATAGCGGGGAGGTGCTGCGTAGACCGGACCGTCGTCATAGGCGTAGGGCGGGTCGATGTAGCGCGGTTCGTCGTAGCGCGGAGCATTGGCGATCGCCGAGCCGACGATCAAGCCTGTTGCCAGACCGACAGCGCCGCCGACCCATGCATCATTGTTATGGTGGTGGCGATAGCGCCAGTCGTCAGCCGATGCGACACCGATCGACGAGAATGTGATGGCAGCCGCGGTTGCCGTCAGAAGAAGGGTCTTGGCAAGGCTATTCATGTGTTCTGTCCTGTTCAAACTCTTGGCCGGTTTTGCACCTTGATGATGGCAAGTTAACGGCTGGCGGCTGAATGCAGGCTGAACGATAAAACCCGGCGGCCCGCCGGGCTTCAACTCGATTGCAAAGGTAGGCTCTATCAGCCGTCGATCTGCAGGTTGACGGCCTTCGGGCCCTTGCCGCGACGATCCGGTTCGGTGTCGAAGCTAACCTTCTGGTTTTCCGTCAGTCCGGCCAATCCGGAAGCCTGCACGGCGGAAATGTGAACGAAGATGTCCGCGCCGCCCTTGTCAGGCTTGATAAAGCCAAAGCCCTTGTCGGTGTTGAAGAATTTTACAGTCCCAGTCTCGGCCATGCGTCAGGTCCTTTGATCTCTGCCCGCCATCCACACGGGCAGCATACTGATATTGCCTCCTCACGGAGACGCTAACAGGCAATTATTGAATTGTGAGAAAAAGGTCCCCTCTAAATCAGTATAGTTCTCCGCAGAACTTCCGCCTGCTTATTTAGAACCAACCGACCGGAGTATTAGCGTCTCCGGCGCGCACAATCTTAAGGACTTCCCATGCTCGCAAAATGCCCGAACGCCACGAGATTGCTGTGATTATTCACTTTTGGCAAGCAAAAGTTTTCCGACGCAACGCTGCCTCGCGCGCCAATTCCGGGTGGGTTCTGCGCTCTGACGAAAAAAAGCACTCATCAGTCGCCTCTGGATAACGTTTTGTATCGCGAGCAATATATTTTAGGAGCAGATTTTGCCAAAATTACAACGTGTGCGCGACCTGGCGAACGTTAAACTTTTTTTCATATTTTCGGCTTCAGCCCGGATTTTGGCCGATAAGCAGGCCGTTTTGGCGACGTCGACGCGCTATCTCGGGGACGATTTCAACTAGAAGCATTGCCGCGAACATCAGCGCGCAGCCGACATAGCCGAGAGCGGAGATCTTCTCGCCCAGCACCAGGGCGCCGAGTGCGGCGCCAAACAGCGCTTCGGACGACAGGAAGATCGCCGCTTGCGAGGAGGTGGTGTAGCGCTGGCCGATGATCTGCAGCGAAAACGCAATGCCAGACGAGAAGATGCCGACATAGAGGATCTCCGGAGCTGCGTCCCAGATCGCCGCCAGGCTGATGGGCTCTACAATGACGGCGGCTGCCAGCGCTAGCACGGCGGTGACGGCGAACTGCGCCACCGACAGCGTCAGGGCTCGGCCGGTCTCGGAGACAATGATGCCGGCGAGCGTGATCTGGCCGGCGGAGAAGACAGCGCAGAAGATGGTCAGGATATCGCCGCGCGACAGGGCCGACATGTCGCCACCCGACAGCAGATAGATGCCGGTCAAGGCCATCAAGGCGCCCGGCCAGACGATCCAGTGCGGCGCCCGGCGCAGAAAAAACACGGCGATGATCGGAACGATGACGACGTAGAGCCCGGTGAGGAAGCTTGAATTGGTCACCGTCGTCGTCTGGAGACCGATCTGCTGGGTGATCATGACGCCGAATAGGGTCAGGCCGATCAGCAGATAGAGCATCGCGTGGCGCCCGGTGGTCTTGGTCTTGCTTTTGCGCGCCTCGATCAGAGCGAAAGGGAGGACCGCGACGGTGGCGATGGCGAAGCGCAAGCCGACGAACCAGAGCGGACCGATCGTTTCCATCGCCGTCGACTGCGCGACGAAGCCGCCGCCCCAGATGGCGCCGGCCAGCAATAGAACAAGGTTCGCCTGTATGCGCGTCATGTCAGCCTCAATCGGGTCAGCCTCGGGGAGGTCGGCCAGACGGGGTTAGCGCTTTGCGGCCGAAAAAGATGTGGTCGAGATGGGCGACCGTTACCAGTTTCGTTCGACCGCAGCAAGGCGACGCCTGCCGGCGAGATCAGCCGTTGTTGGCGGGTGCTCGGGAGACGCGCAGCAGCGCGCCGTCATCCTCGTCGGTGACGATCAGAAGCGCGCCGTCGGGCGCCACCACGATATCGCGCATGCGGCCATAGGCGCCATCGAAGATACGCTCTTCGGCGACGAAGGCGCCGCTGTCATCGCGCTGCATGCGCGACAGGAGCTGGAATTTCAGGGCTGCGACCAGGAAATCGCCATTCCATTCCGGAAACATCTTGCCGCGATAGACGGCGACGGCGCCCGGCGCGATCGATGGGTCCCAATAATAGAGCGGTTGCTCCAGCCCCTTCTTGGCGGTGCCTTCGCCGATCTCGGCGCCGGAATAGTCGCGGCCGTAGGTGATGATCGGCCAGCCGTAATTCTTGCCCGGCTCGATGCCGTTGATCTCGTCGCCGCCGCGCGCACCGTGCTCGACGGTATAGAGCTTGCCGTCGGCGGCGTCGAAGGTGATGCCCTGCGGGTTCCTGTGGCCCTTCGACCAGATTTCCGGCAGCGCCTTGGCGCCGTCCTTGAAGGGATTGTCATTGGGGATGCTGCCATCGGCATTGATATGGACGATCGAGCCGGCATCGTCCTGCCAATCCTGCGAGCGGTCGCGATCACCGCGGTCGCCGATGCTGATGAAGAGCGAGCCATCCTTGGCGATGGCGATGCGCGAGCCATACTGGATGCCGCCGCTGGTGAACTTGCGCATCTTGAAGATCGACTTGACGTTCTCAAGCGCGGTTCCGTCGGCCGAAAGCGTGGCGCTGAAGGCTTCGGTGCCGGAGCCGCCGTCACCCGGGGTCGCGGCCGTGAGATAGAGGGTTCGCGAGGTGGCGAAATCGGGCGCCAGTTCCACGTCCATCAGGCCGCCCTGGCTTCTGGCGTAGACCTTGGGGACGCCTGATATCGGCGCCGAGAGCTTGCCGTCGCGGATGATCCGCAAGCGTCCCGGGCGTTCGGTCACGAGATAGCCGCCATCGGGAAGGACAGCCACCGCCCAAGGGTGCTCCAGCCCCGAGGCGATCGTTTCGACCTGAACCTGCACCTTCTTGGTCTCGACCGTGTCGGCCGCCATGACAGGGGCGGACTGCGCGACGACTGCCGCCAGCGCCACGCCTAATCCAAGTGTCGAAACTGATCTCATTCTCGGTCCCCCAATGCCAACTTACAAATGCCAACCTACTGTCGCTGCCTGAGACTTGGAGGAGCGGGTGCTTCGGTTCAACCCTCAAGGGGTGGAGGATAACGGCATTGTGTTTCGGCCTTGAACGGAACCGGTCGTTTTCGCGTCCACAAGCTCTGCCTCGACGATATAGCGGAGCGGCCCCCGTTCGGTGGCGCCGAAGGGCCAGCAGGTTGCCAGCACGAGGTTATGGCCATGCGCGGCCGGATCGATGCCGCTGTTGTCCCAGGAGACGACGCGGCCTTCGCCGGCCTTGAATATCAGGCGTTCGCCGTCGCGGCGTGTCACCTCGATCTCATCGCCCGGCTTGACGTCCTTGAGCCAGCGGAAGTGGGTGTCGCGATGGGCGGCGATGACGGAGGTGCCTTCGTCTCCCGGCTGCGGCGTGTTGGTGAGCCATGCGGGGCCGAAGGCGAGCGCCTCGCCGGAGGCACCGGAGAGAACGATCGCCTGCTTGCCGAGGCGGGGGGCGCTGACCTTCGCCTCTGTGGTGAAGTCGGCCCACGGCCAAGGCTTGGCGTCCTCGCCGCGCAGTTCGGCCGCGAAGGCGCGCGCGAGCAGGAATTGCGACAGCTGCGCCTTCGCCTTGATATAGATGCCGTCGCTGATCAGGATCATTCCATAGAGGGCCAGGATGGCGATGCCTGTCGCGATCACCTTCTCGACCACAGAGAAGCGGGGCAGTAGCGCGGAGGGCTGTTTGTTGTCAGGTGTATCGAAGGCGGTTGCCGCCGCCGTCGCCATGGCGAGTTCCAGATAGGTGGGAAGCGGGCCGAAGTCATCGGCCGGCCCGGTCCCGAGGGTTCTGCCCGTTCTAATGGCCACGGCGGGATCCTTGCGCCATGGCGTTGCGGCGCTTCCACGCCATCAGCCCGGTTGCGGCCAGCAGTGCCAGTACCATCATGGTTACGCCACGAGCGATCTGCTCGTCGGCGCGGGTGGCGGTCTGCGGCAACTGGATGGAGGCCGAGCGTTGGGCGATCAGGTTGGCGGCCTTGGGTGTCGGGGCTGCCGCCATGCGGGTTGCCGCAAGCTCTGCCACCTGCTGCAGCGGTGCGGCCATGGCGTGGTCGGGTCCGTTGCCTGATGGTGCCTGAGGGGCGGGGGCGGTTTCGCCGTAGACTTTCTCGAAGTCCCAGCCATCGGGCAGGTTGAGCGGTAGCTTGGCGGAGTCCAGCGGCTTGTCCGAAGGGCGCGATGGGGTGACATCGACGGCGACGAGGCTGGTCATGCGCGAGACGAGGTGATGGGCGAGCGCCACGGTCTCGACGTCCTTGTCGAGCGCTGTCGGGTCCTGGCGCTCATAGGCGCGGGCCTCAAGATCGTCGATCTTGCGGCGCGCCCAGAGCTTGGAGATGCCCTGTCCGTCGGCAGCATTGGCGATATCCATCTCGACGCGCCAGGGCTGGGCGCCGGTCTTGCCCGTTATCTGCAGTTTCCCCGTCGGCTTGGTGTCCGGGAGTTCTGCTGTCAGTACCACGGGTTCGCCGGTGTAGAGGTCGGGCATCGGGTTGGGGGTGATGTCTTCGGCCTTGGCATCCTCGAAAGTCGCCGCGATATCGGTCATCGCCGGGTTTTGCAGCTTCTGGAACAGCTCGGCCATGCGCGTGGCGATCTGGTCGGTGGAGCCGATCTGGGTGAAGGTGCCGCGGCCCATCTCGGCGGCCTTGGTCATGAAGTAGGAGTTGGGAGCCGAGCCGATGCCGACTGTGAAGACGCGGGCGTCGCCACGGTTCTGGGTGATCTCGGTGAAGAGCTGCTGCTCGTTGCCGATCGCGCCGTCGGTGAGGAAGACGACCTGGCGCAGCGCGCCCGCCGCAACCGAACCCTGGTTGCGCAGCGCATCCTGCAACGCGGGCAGCATCTCGGTGCCGCCGTCGGCGTTCAGGCTCCCGACGTAGGATATGGCCTTTTCGCGATTGTCGGGGGAGGCGGCGACGAGGCCGTTGAAATAATCGGTCATCGTGTCATCGAAACGGATGACGTTGAAGCGGTCGTCGGCGTTGAGCCTGGAGATGGCAAGCGCCAAGCTCTCCTTCGCCTGTTCGATCGACGGGCCGGACATGGAGCCCGAATTGTCGATGACGAAGACGACCTCGCGTTTGGCGGGGGCTGCATTCGCATCCGGCGTCGCGGGCGGGGTGACGAAGGCGAGCAGATAGGTCTTGCCGTCGCGCACTTCGCGGAACAGGCCGGCGCTCGGCGTCTTGCCGGGGGCTGCCTTCCAGGTGAGCTCGAAATCCTTGTCGGCGGGAACGGTTTCGCCCTTCAGCGCGATGACGCGGTTCTGGTCGCCGTCGGTCTTGATATCGACATCGTGGAAGGAGGATTTGACGTCGCCGAGCGGGAAGCCGGCCTTCAGCTTTACGGTCAGCGCGACGGGGTTGATCTTGGCGTTTTCACGCGGATCGAGCACCGGTGCTGCGATCTTCTCGCGGTTTTCGACCGGATCGGACGGGACGGCGAAGCCGGCGCCGTTGTTGAATTCGACAGTCTGGACGATCGGCGCCGGATTATAGCGGGGGGCGACGACCATCGGGAAGCGCAACGAGAACTCGCCACCGGACTGGTGGACCGTCTGCTGGTATTCGACCTGCACGACGATGGTTTCGCCGGGGCCGATATTGGCGACCTGGTTGGTGAAGATGTTGGGGCGTTGCTGTTCCAGGAGGGCGGTCTTCTTGCCCTCGGCCTTGGCTTGCTCGTAGATTTCGCGAGCTTCCTGGCGCGGCTTGATCTGGCCTTCGATGAAGCGGTCGCCGATCTGCATCTTCAGGACGTCGACGGCGGAATTTTCAGGCAGCGGGAAGACGTAAGTGCCCTCGACCCAACCCTTGCTCGGGTTCTGG
Source organism: Rhizobium sp. 2MFCol3.1 (assembly GCF_000377565.1). GTDB lineage: Bacteria > Pseudomonadota > Alphaproteobacteria > Rhizobiales > Rhizobiaceae > Rhizobium. Next base: position 423,377 of record NZ_KB898354.1, read on the forward strand.
AAGCGCTGCGTGACCTTGACGCGGGCGATGGGGCCGGTGACATCCATCTCGACGTCTGTCTTCAGGCGCGGCGCCTCGACGAAGAAGCCGGGTTCCTTGGCGGGAAAGAGCAGCGAGCCGCTGTTGACGTCGTTCGGCTTGATCAGGCCGGCGAGCTCGCGGGCTTTCGGCTGGCTTTCCTCGGCGGCATAGGCGGCCGTCACCAGTCCTGATGTGACCAGGATGGAGGCGGCGAATGCCACGAATGCGATCAACAGGGATATGGAAACGCGGGCGGCGCGCAGCCGCCTGATGGTGACTTCATCTTCCAGAAACATGGCATGCCCTCAGTAACCAATTTCGGAGATGCAAGAATGCGGCTTCGATCTCGGCGGGCTCGCGACCGAATTGCGGCATGCCACGGCATTTGTTGCGGCCAATTCGTGGCGAAGGGCCGATTTGGCGAAGTTTTTGATTTCAGGGCGTGAATCGGGATCACGCCGGTCGGGCGGTGTCGGATTATGCGAATCACGATCCCGATGGCGCGAATGATCACGAAGAATCATCCGTTTCATCACGCCTTTGGCCTTGAAAAGCCTGTCTACATTGGACATAGACCTTAGCGCGGAATTCCGGCCCCCGGCCGTCTGCTAAAATCAACCGTATAGGACCGATATCATGGCCTTTCTTGCCGATGCTCTTTCCCGTGTGAAGCCTTCCGCCACCATCGCCGTTTCCCAGAAAGCGCGCGAGTTGAAAGCAAAAGGCCGTGACGTGATCGGTCTTGGCGCCGGCGAGCCGGACTTCGATACGCCCGACAACATCAAGCAGGCGGCGATCGACGCGATCAACCGCGGCGAGACGAAGTACACGCCGGTTTCCGGTATCCCTGAGCTGCGCAAGGCGATTGCCGCGAAGTTCAAGCGCGAGAACGGCCTGGATTACTCCTGGGAGCAGACGATCGTCGGCACCGGCGGAAAGCAGATTCTTTTCAACGCCTTCATGGCAACGCTGAATGCCGGCGATGAAGTCGTCATCCCGGCTCCTTACTGGGTGTCGTATCCTGAGATGGTGGCGCTGTGCGGCGGAACGCCTGTTACCGTCATGACGACGCAGGAAAACAACTTCAAGCTCCAGGCTGCTGATCTCGACAAGGCGATCACGCCCAAGACCAAGTGGTTCATCTTCAACTCGCCGTCCAACCCGTCGGGTGCCGCCTATACGCATGACGAACTGAAGGCGCTCACCGACGTGCTGCTCAAGCATCCGCATGTCTGGATCCTGACCGACGACATGTACGAGCACCTGACCTATGGCGACTTCAAGTTCGTCACGCCCGTCGAAGTCGAGCCGAAGCTCTATGACCGCACGCTCACTATGAACGGCGTATCGAAGGCCTACGCGATGACCGGCTGGCGTATCGGCTACGCGGCCGGCCCGATCCAGCTGATCAAGGCCATGGACATGATCCAGGGCCAGCAGACCTCGGGCGCATCGTCGATCGCGCAGTGGGCTGCTGTCGAAGCGCTCAACGGCACGCAGGCGTTCATTCCCGAGAACAAGAAGATCTTCGAAGGCCGCCGCGACCTCGTCGTTTCGATGCTGAACCAGGCCAAGGGCATTTCGTGCCCGAACCCGGAAGGCGCCTTCTACGTCTACCCGTCCTGCGCCGGCCTGATCGGCAAGACGGCGCCGACGGGCAAGGTCATCGAGACGGACGAGGACTTCGTGTCCGAGTTGCTGGAATCGGAAGGTGTGGCCGTGGTTCACGGCTCGGCATTCGGCCTTGGCCCGAACTTCCGCATCTCCTACGCGACCTCGGAAGCACTGCTGGAAGAAGCCTGCAAGCGCATCCAGCGCTTCTGCGGCGCCTGCAAGTAAGCAGTCTTGCTTGAACTTCGAAACCCGCCGGTGACGGCGGGTTTTTTGTTGCGGGTGTGTTTTGCTCCCGCCCATTTAAGGATCGCTAATGACTGCCGCCTATTGGTGCGGTGTTTTTTATAGATTTCATTGCTTTTGGTATCATGACGCTTCAATCCTTCCAGCTCGATCTCGCAACGGTCCTCCTGCTGCATCAATGCTCGTTTCTCGTCGGCGCTCTCTGCTTTCTCTATACTCGCTGGCAGTCGAAGCGCGGCGAGGGGCTGGGCACGCTGGCGATCGGCTTCCTGTCGCTGGCAATGTCGTCGACCTTGGCGGGGCTAGGCGAGCGTTCGGTGCTTTCCCATGAAATCTGGACGTTCGGCACCTTCGTGTTTGGCCTGATCGGCTATTCGGTGTTCTGGGTCGGCATGCGCCAGCTCAGCAGCGGCCGGCGGCGGCGGATCGATTGGCTCGTGCTGATCATTCCAGCGGGGCTGATCGTGACCGCGCTTGTGACGCAATTCTACCTGGTCGACTCGCTTCGCGGCGCGGTCGGGAATTTCGTTTCCTTCCTGTCGCTTGCGGCGGCCACGGCCACCGTGCTGCACGATCGGCGACCGGAACAGCTGCCGGTGCGGATCGTGCTATCTGGCGTGATTGCGCTGTCGTCGCTTCTGGCCTTGCTCATCGTCATTGCCATGCTGACGCCGGCAATCGCTCCGATGACGCCGCGCTGGGCGTTCTTTATCCGCATCATCTGCCATTTCTCGATTGCGCTTTTCGTCATCATCCTGGTGAAGGAGCGGGCCGAGGCGGCGCTGCGGCATGTGGCCGATACGGATATGCTGACCGGTGTCGGCAACCGTCGCTGGTTCACCTCGCGGATGCCGAAGGTCATGCGTGGGGACGATGCGCTGCTGTTGATGGATCTCGACCTGTTCAAGCAGGTGAACGACCGCTTCGGCCACGATACCGGGGATCAGGTACTTGTCAGCTTCGCCGATGCGATCCGCCGCAACCTCAACGCAAGTGGCAGCTTCGCGCGTCTCGGCGGCGAGGAGTTCGCGGCCTATCTGCCGAAGACGAACGCCTTGGAAGCCATGAAGGCGGCCGAACGTCTGGTCGATGTGATCGGCAAGCTCGAAGTGGACAGCAACGGTCAGCGCGTGCCGCTCACCGTCAGCATCGGCGTTGCAACGAGCGCGGATGCGGGCCGCTCCTGGAGCGACCTGCTCAAGATGGCCGACGCGGCGCTTTATGCCGCCAAGGACAGTGGCCGCAATCGCGCCGTTCTCTACGACAAGATCGCGGCGTAGCTGGTCTTGCCACTTGGTAATCCGATTCAGGTTTTCGCCGTAAGGCGTTGATTTCGGATTCTATCCGCCGCTATAGCCCCAGGCTCGCCAGCATCAGGAACGTCGCGAACAGGATGAAGTGCGTCATCCCCTCGATCGCGTTGGTCTCGCCGTCGTTCAGGTTGATGGCGGCGGCAATCAGGGTGATCGTGACCATCACCGTCTGCACCGGCGTCATCGCCATGATGAAGGGCTGGCCGGTGTAAAGCGCGATTGCCTCCATGACCGGGACGGTCAGGATGACGGTCGAGAGCGAGGCGCCCATGGCGATGTTGACCGTTGCCTGCATGCGGTTCTTCAACGCGGCGCGCAGCGCGGTCAGGATTTCGGGTGCGGCCGATATGGTCGCGACGACGAGGGCGGTGAGGCCGATGGGCGCGCCGGTGCCTTTGAAGCCCGTCGTCATGAAGGCTGACATGAATTCGGCCAGCAGGCCGATGATGACAACGCCGGCGAGGATCGTGGCGATCGAGACCGCCGTCGACCCTTCGTCGCCGTGGTCCTCCGATGCGTCCTGTTTGCGCTCGGCGCGGGGATAGCTGTAGCTGAAGAAATAGCTGTGCTGGCCGACCTGCATGCGCAGGAAGAGCGCGTAGAGCGCGATCATCGCGACGATGGTGAAGGCGGAATAATAGTGCCATTTCTCGTCGGGCACGAATTCCGGGACGATCATCGAGATGCCGATCGCCGTCAGAATCATCACGCCATAGGTCTTGCCGGAGTTGTCGTTATAGGGCTGTTCGCCGTGCTTCAGGCCGCCGAGCAGGGCGGCGAGGCCGAGGATGCCGTTGATATCGAGCATCAGCGCCGAATAGATCGTATCGCGCACCAGCGTCGGCGAGCTTTCGCCTGACATCATGATGGCGAGGATGATGACCTCGACGGCGACGGCCGAGAGCGTCAGGATCATCGTGCCATAGGGATCGCCGACCTTGATGGCGAGGATTTCGGCGTGATGGGCCACACGCATGGAGGCGAGCACGATGGTCACGATGAGGGCGGCAGCGGCAAAAAGGGCCGCGCCCTGGCCCATCTCCATGATCGCGTGTTCCGACAGAAACGCCGCCACGCCGACCGCAATCGCGATCAGCAGGTACCGTTCGGTTTTCAGGCCTGACACTATCCCCAACGTCGAGCTCCGATCTTGATTCATGTATCAAGTCTAAGGCGATGATTTCACATATCAAGTCGGCGATTGCGCGGGGCAGGTTTGCAGTCTTGGGCATTTAATGGAATACTGCCTCATCGGTCAGCCGGAAGCATATCGCGGCGCCTCTCGTCTTTTTGCCAGATGGCACCGCGCTAAACAGGATCCAATCCTGTCGGTTCGGTGTGTTGAACCAAGCAAAAGAGGAGTGAAGTGCATGGTCAAGGTGGTCTATGAAGTCGTCCAGCACGATGGCGGCTGGGCCTACCGGCTGGGAAACGTGTATTCCGAGGCCTTCCCGACACATTCCGAAGCGCTTGAGGCGGCCCGTATCGTGGCGGCCGAGCAGCAGGTCGGCGGCGATTCCGCCGAGATCAGCTGGCAGGACGACAAGGGCAAGTGGCACGAGGAATATGCCGAAGGTGGCGACCGTCCGGAGACCGAGGTGGTCGATGGCAACTGGAAGACCCACCAGGCCGCAACGTCGCCACGCGCCTGACCGATCGCACTCTGTCATGAGGCGTCCCGTCAGTCCCGGCGGCCGAGCGCTCCTTCCCTGATATAATCGAGCAGGCCCGCGACCAGCGCGTCGAAGGTGACGCGGTAGCGCGGCGAGGTCTTGATCGCCTCGTGCATCACCACCCAGGTCGCGAGCGGGATTTGAAACGCCTGCGGCAGCACGTGGACAAGATCCTCATCCGACGCCGCCAGTCCTGTCTGGCACATCCCTATCCCCAATCCCGACCGGATCGCCGCCATCTGCGCCAGCGTGCTGTCGGCCTTGAAGCCGAAGGTGAGGTCGGCGAAGACAGGGTAGCGTTTCAGCATCGTCCTGACATAGCCGGTGTGCCGGTCGAAGCCGATCAGGCGGTGGCCCTCGAGATCGGCCAGGGTTTCAGGCGTGCCGCGATGGTCGAGATAGCGTTTATGGGCGTGGAAGCCGAGCGGAATGTCGCCGATGCGGCGCACCACCAGCGCGTCCTGTGTCGGCTCGCTCATCCGCACGGCGATATCGGCTTCGCGGCTCAGCAGATCCTCGACCGCGTCGGAGGCGGAGAGCTCGATCTCAAGCTCCGGATATTGCTCCATCAGCGGTGCCAGGATCGAGGGCAGAACCTCGACGCCGATCACCTCGCTGGCGCTGATGCGGACCGGTCCGGCGATGCGGTCGCGGTGGCCGGAGGCGGTGCGCAGCAGGGCGGCGGAGGTTGAGGCCAGCGTTTCGGCATAGGGCCGGAGTTCGAGGGCGGCTTCGGTCGGCATCAGGCCGCTCTGCGAGCGGACGAAGAGTTGCGTGCCGACGATCTCTTCCAGGGCGTCGATGTGGCGGCCGATGGTCGGCTGCGTCAGGCCGAGCTCGCGGGCGGCGGCCGATAGCGAGCCGTGGTGGAGCACGGCGAGAAGGGTGCGGTAGAAATCCCAGCTTGGCTCTGTCATCATTCAAATACGTATAGATGAGATACGAATTTCGTCAATTTCGTTTATCTATGCGTGAGCGCATCATCTCACGATCAACAGATGGAGACGATGATGACACAGCAGATCGCACTTGTACTCGGAGCAACCGGTGGCATTGGCGGCGCGGTTGCCCGCAAGCTTGTTTCGCGCGGATGGCATGTCCGCGCGCTGAACCGCAATGTAGAGAAGGCGCGCGGCGCCGAGCCCTGTTTGAACTGGGTGAAGGGCGACGCGATGCGCACCGCCGATGTGATGGCGGCGGCTGAAGGGGTGAGCCTGATCGTGCACGCCGTCAATCCGCCCGGCTATCGCGACTGGGAAAAGCTGGTGCTGCCGATGCTCGACAATACGATCGCGGCCGCAAAGTCGGTCGGCGCAACGATCGTACTTCCCGGCACGGTCTACAATTTCGGGCCGGACGCGTTTCCTGTTTTGCGCGAGGATAGTCCGCAGCATCCGGTGACGAAGAAGGGTGCCATCCGCGTCGAGATGGAAAAGCGGCTTGAGGCCGGATCGCGTGATGGGGCGCCGGTCATCATCGTGCGCGCCGGCGATTTCTTTGGGCCTGGAGCGGCGAGCAGCTGGTTCTCGCAGGGCATGATCACGCCGGGCAAGCCCGTTTCCACCGTGACCAACCCGGCACGGAAGGGCGTAGGGCATCAGTGGGCCTATCTGCCTGACGTGGCGGAAACGATGGTCCAATTGATCGAGCGCCGCGATCGGCTGTCTGATTTCGCCGTCTATCACATGGACGGCTTTTGGGATCGCGATGGGCAGCAGATGGTCGAGGCGATCAGGCGCGCCGTTGGCGGACGGGTGAAGGTGCGGGGCTTTCCCTGGTTCGTCGTGCCGCTGGCGGCACCCTTCGTGACCTTCATGCGCGAATTGAAGGAGATGCGCTATCTCTGGCGCGAGCCGATCCGGATGAACAATGACCGGCTGGTGGCCGAACTCGGTTTCGAGCCGCGCACGCCTGTTGATGAGGCCGTCAGGATGACCTTGTCGTCGCTCGGCTGCCTGGAGGAGCAGAAGGCGGGCGCAGTGGCGCCGCGTGACTAGTCTTGGTTTAGCTCCGCGAGCGCGATGCGGGCGACGATGAGCGGGCTCTGCGCTTCCGATGACATGCCGTCGTCGAGAAACCAGGCGGCGGAGAGGCCGCAATAGGCGGCGATCCAGCGCAGCAGGCGCTCGGGCTCGATGTTGGCGGCAGCGGATATGATCGGCAACTGGCGACGGAGCCGATCGGGGTCGGTGACCGTCGAGAGTTCCGGGTTGGCGAAGATGTTGGCGTAGTCGAAGCCGCGCTCGCCAACCAGGCCCTTCGGATCGATCGCCAGCCAGCCGTGTTCCCCGAAATCGAGGACGTTGCCGTGGTGGATATCGCCGTGCAGGACCGTCTCGTCACGGGGGTCGGCGAGCAGCGCGGCGGCGATGTCGTGGCAGTCGGTGAGCACGCCGCCGTATTTGCCGGCGGCCGGTGCGAGATCGCGGAACCATCGGGTAAGGGGAATGAGTGGCGGTCGCTGCGTTTGGCGTGGTGCATGCAGTCTGGCGACGGTGTCGCAGAGGATGCGGCTTGCCTCATCATCCTCGCCTTCAGTGGCCATGGTGAGCAGCGAGCGGCCACCTTGGGCTCGTTCGAGCACGATCGCATCGGCGTCGTGGCAATAGACCTTGGCCGCGCCGCTTCCATCCCACCAGTGCATCACGGCGGCGCCCGATCGCTCGGCTTCGTCGGCGCTCAACTTCAGCATGGCCGGCTTGCCGCGCCATAACACGGGCAGGAGGTTGCTGGAGTGGGTGACGACAGGCTCGCCGTCAGGGGTGAGGTGCCAGCGGTCGAGATAGGGCTTGAACATGGGTGGGATGCTAGCCGGTCGCGGCCGGAAAGGGAAATGACGTGGACCCAGAATGACATGGGCCAGAAAGAGAAATCCCGCCGGGTGGCGGGATTTCGAGGTTTGCGGTGTTGTTTAAGCGACCTTTTCGAGGACCGGGTAGTCGATGTAGCCCTTCGGGCCGCCGCCATAGAGGGTGGCCTGGTCGATTTCGTTGAGCGGGGCGTTGGCCTTGAGACGCTCGACGAGATCGGGGTTGGCGATGAACGGCTTGCCGAAGGCGATCAGGTCGGCCTTGCCGCTTTCGGCTGTGTCGATGGCGAGCTGGCGATCGTAGCCGTTGTTGACCATCCAGCTAGCCTTGCCACCGGCCTTTTCATAGGCGGCGCGCAGGCCGGCATAGTCGAAGGGCTTGTCGCCCTGCTGGAAGTTGCGGTCGCCGCCGGTAGCACCCTCGATGATGTGGATGAAGGCGAGATCGTACTTCGCCAGACCCTCGACGACGTAATCGAAGAGCGGCTGCGGGGCAGCGTCGGATGCGTCGTTAGCGGGGGTGACCGGCGATATACGGATGCCGGTGACGCGCGGGCCGATTTCCTTGGTGATCGCATCGACCACTTCGAACAGGAAGCGGGCGCGGTTTTCGATCGAGCCGCCATACTGGTCGGTGCGGTCGTTGATGTCGGCGCGCAGGAACTGGTCGATCAGGTAGCCGTTGGCGGCGTGGATTTCGACGCCATCGAAGCCGGCATCGATCGCGGCGCGGGCGGCCTTGCGGTAGTCCTCGACGATGCCCGCGATCTCGGCGGTTTCAAGCGCACGCGGCTCGGAGGTCTCGGCGAAGCTTCCGGTGCCGTCAGCGTTGACGAGATAGGTCTTCGACTTGGCGGCCTTGTTGCTCGAGGAGACCGGCTTGCCGCCGTTCGGTTGCAGCGTCGTGTGCGAGATACGGCCGACATGCCACATCTGGACGACGATCTTGCCGCCATGGGCGTGCACGGCGTCGGTCACGCGCTTCCAGCCATCCAGGGCTTCCTTGCTGTAGAGGCCGGGGACGTCGGCATAGCCCTGGCCCTGGTGGGTGATCGCGGTCGCTTCCGTGACGATCAGGCCGGCGGAGGCGCGCTGCGTGTAATATTCAACGTTGAGGTCGTTCGGCACGGCGCCCGGCGAGCGGTTGCGGGTCAGCGGGGCCATGACGATGCGGTTCTTGACGGCGATATCGCCAACCTGCGTGGGTTCGAAGAGCTTGCTCATGGGAGGTCCTTTCGGTGGTGCTAGTGGTTTGGGGGCGTTGGAAGGATCATTCAGCCGGGGCAGGCATGGCTGCCTTGCCCTTGGCGGAGAGATAGGTAAGTGCCGTGACGACAAGGCCGATCAGGGCCATGAAGGCGGCGACAAGCGGCACGCGGGTCATGTCGAAGCCAAGCTCGATGGCCATGCCGCCAGCCCAGGCGCCGAGCGCGTTGCCGGTGTTGAAAGCGCCGATATTGATCGTCGAGACCAGATTGGGCGCATCCTTGCCGAAGTGCACGACGCCGACCTGCAGGGCGGGGACGGCGGCGAAGGTCGCCACGGCCCAGACGAAGAGGGTGATTTCGGCGGCGATGAAATAGGGGCTGGTGAAGCCGAAGGCGACCGAGGTGACGGCGATCATCGCGAAGACGCCGGCAAGCGTCGGCCCAAGCTTCCAGTCGGCGAGCTTGCCGCCCAGCAGATTGCCGACGGTGAGGCCGAGGCCGATCAGGAACAGCGTCCAGGTGACGCCCTGCGGCGTCAGGCCGGTGACATCACGCAGCAGCGGCGCGATGTAGGTGAAGAGCGCGAACATCGAGGCGGAGAAGAAGACGGTGGTCGACAACGCCAGCCAGAGGTGGCCATTCTTCAGGGCGGCGATCTCGCGGAAGATGTTGCCCTGTTCTTCCTGTTTGTCCTTAGGGAGGACGGCGATCAGGCCGGCGATGGTGATAACGCCGAGGATGGTGACGACCGCGAATGTCGAGCGCCAGCCGAATGCCTGGCCGATCGCGGTGCCGAGCGGCGCGCCGAGCACGTTGGCAAGCGTCAGACCGGTGAACATCAGCGCCACGGCGCGGGCGCGGCGATCCGGCGCCACAAGGCTGGCGGCGACAACGGAGCCGATGCCGAAGAAGGCGCCATGGCAGAGCGCGGTGACGACGCGGGCGATCATCAGCACCCAGTAGCTCGGCGCCAGCGCGCAGAGCAGATTGCCGGCGATGAAGAAGGCCATGAGCGCGATCAGCGCCGTGCGGCGCTTCAGATGCGCGGTTGAGATCGCCATGACAGGGGCGCCGACGGCAACCGCGAGCGCGTAGCCGGTGACGAGCCAGCCGGCCTGCGGGATCGTCACCGCAAGGTCGGTGGCGACTTCGGGCAGCAGGCCCATGATGACGAATTCGGTGGTGCCGATCGCAAAAGCGCTGAGCGCCAGGACGAGGAGGGCGAGGGGCATGTTTAGAGATCCTGTGCCAGTTGCTTGAGGAAGGCAGCGATAGTTTCTTCGTTGCGCTTGTAGAATATCCACTGACCGACGCGGCGCGTGGTCACGAGATTGGCACGGCTGAGCATGCCCAAATGGGCGGAGACGGTCGATTGCGAGAGGCCGCAGCGTTCGAACTGGCCGGCGCAGACACCCATCTCGAGCGGGTGCTCCTGCGAAGAGAAATGCTCTTCGGGGTTCTTCAGCCAATTCAGAATCTCCATCCGCTTGGGATGGGAAATCGCTTTCAGGATTTCGTCGTTGTCCATCGTCGTTTACCGAACCATAAATCGTTTCTGACCGATATATGGATCGACGGTTTTCGATGTTCAAGACATGCGCGAACGGCGCGTGCGATTTTTTCCTTGGTTAAATTTTAAGCAAAAAAAGAGGGCCACCGAATGAACGGGGCCCTTTAAGGTGTGAAGGTTATTCAACCTCCAGAGGGGAACAGCTAATGCAGCGGCACTGGGAGAGAACCGCCATGTGCATCAACTGAGTGCGATATGATGCTTTAGCGGGCAGATTTCAATGCCCTTTTGCGCATGCCTGCTATGCAATGCAGCATTTTTTGCTGCGATGCGGAAAATTAGGGCAAATCAAGGCAAAAAAAGAGGGCCACCGAAAGCTCGGGGCCCTTTATAGGTATGAAGGTCTAAACCTCCAGAGGGGAACAGCTAATGCGGTGGAACTGGGAGGAAAAGCCACCGTGTGCATCAGCTGAGGTTGATATGGTGTTTTAATGTGCAGCCGGCAACCAATTTTTGTGCATGTCAGGCATGCGCGCTCTGCACGGCTGCGAATTTCGCCGTAAAATCAGTTAGAAGCTCCAGTTTCTGGCCTTGCTGACGATGAAGTCGCGGAAAGCCTTGAGCTTGGCGGCGTTCTTCATTTCGTCGGGATAGCAGAAATAGGTGTCGAAGGACGGCACGTCAGCATTGATCGGCAGCTGAATCAGGCCCGGGTCGCGGCCGACGATGTAGTCGGGCAAGCAGGCGACGCCCATGCCGAGCAGGCAGGCGCGCTTGATCGAGGTCTGGCTGTTGATCTGCAGGTGCGGAATGCGCTTGTTGTCCGATGAGCGGCCGGCGATTTCTAGCCAGTTCACGTCGAGCAGATAATTGGGCGCCGGTTCGCCGAAGGTGATGATTCGGTGGTTGTCGAGATCCTCGACCGCCTGCGGCTCGCCATATCGGTTGATATAGGAGGGGGCCGCATAGACGTGCATGTGCACGGTGAACAGCTTGCGCTGAATGAGATCGGATTGCTGCGGCTGGCGAAGACGAATCGCGCAATCGGCGTAGCGCATGTTCACATCCACTTCCTCGTTGTCGAGGATGAGCTGGATCTGGACATCCGGATAGAGCTGCATGAACTCCTGAATCTTGTCCGTGAGCCAGCCCTGGCCGAGGCCGACCGTGGTCGTGACGCGAAGCTTGCCAGACGGCGTTTCCGTCGTCTCGGTGAGCTGCATCTTCACGGTTTCGAGCTTCAACAGCACGTCATGGGCGGTGCGGTAGAGCAGCTCGCCCTGTTCGGTGAGGATGAGGCCGCGGGCGTGGCGGTGGAACAGCTTAGTGCCGACATCCTGCTCCAGCGCGCTCACCTGACGGCTGATCGCGGATTGGGACAGATGCAGCTTGTCGGCCGCGTGCGTGAACGAACCGGCTTCGGCAGCTGCGTGGAAAATACGCAGCTTGTCCCAGTCCAACGGCATTCCACCACCCCTCATGCCGATATTACTCCGCAGCTACGGCGACGGGCACAAGGCCCGTGAGATAACGTTCGGCCTCGAGCGCTGCCATGCAGCCCATGCCGGCGGCGGTGATCGCCTGGCGGAAGGTGTCGTCGGTGACATCGCCGGCCGCGTAGACGCCCTCGACCGAGGTCGCGGTCGAATCCGGCGCGGTCCAGAGGTAACCGTTGTCCTTCAGCTTCAGCTTGCCCTTGAAGAGCTCGGTTGCCGGCGCATGGCCGATCGCCACGAAGACACCGTCGATCGTGTGGTCGGCAACAGTGCCGGTGCGCGTGTCGCGCAGGCGAACGCCTGAGACCGACGGCGGCATCGGCGGCTTGGCCGGCGCGCCGGTGATTTCGGCGATCTCGGTGTTCCAGAGGATATTGACGTTCTCCTTGGCGAAGATGCGTTCCTGCAGGATCTTTTCCGAGCGGAAACTGTCGCGGCGGTGAACGACCGTCACGGTCTTGGCTATGTTCGAGAGATACAGCGCCTCCTCGACGGCAGAGTTGCCACCGCCGACCACGATCACGTCCTTGTTGCGATAGAAGAAGCCGTCGCAGGTGGCGCAAGCGGAGACGCCGAAGCCCTGGAAGGTCTGTTCGCTCTCGATGCCGAGCCACTTGGCCTTGGCGCCGGTGGCGATGATCAGCGTGTCGGCGGTCCAGACCTGGCCGCTATCGGTGCGGGCGACGAAGGGGCGCTGGTTCATCTCGACTTCGGTGACGATGTCGTTGACGATCTCGGCGCCGACGTGCTTGGCCTGCTGCAGCATCTGGTCCATCAGCCAAGGGCCTTGGATCGGATCGGCGAAGCCCGGATAGTTCTCGACGTCGGTGGTGATCATCAGCTGTCCGCCTTGCTCCATTCCTGCGATCAGGACCGGCTTCAGCATCGCGCGCGCCGCATAGACGGCAGCGGTATAGCCGGCGGGGCCGGAACCGATGATGAGCACCTTGGTGTGGCGGGCGGACATGAGACTTCCTTTCAACTGGCTGGACGCGCTGGATATAAGGCGAATACGGCCATCACGCGTCCATGCGTTATTTATGAACGACCAATGCTTTTATTCAAGGGCAGCCTTGCGTTACCAACAAGGCATTCGATGTGGATGTGCAAGATTCCGTCATCTCAGGGAAAGATTCTTGCGTATTGTGCCGCTTTATATAGAAGCTGGATTCACGATTTTAAAGAAAGGCACTCGCTTGGTTCGCGCTGAACTGGACGCTATCGATATCAAGATCTTGCGTGAGCTGCAGGCGGATGGACGCATGACCAACGTCGAGCTCGCCGACCGGGTCGGCATCTCGGCGCCGCCCTGTCTTCGGCGTGTGCGCAAGCTGGAAGAATCAGGCGTCATCGAAGGCTACCACGCGATGCTGAACAGCCCGAAGCTGGGCTTCGATCTCGTCGCTTTCTGCATGGTCGGTCTCAAGCATCAGTCGGAAGCCAATCTCAAGGCGTTCGCTGCGGCGACGACGCAGTGGCCGCTGGTGCGCCAGGCCTGGATGGTTTCGGGCGACAGCGATTTCCTGCTGCATTGCGTGGCCGAGAACCTGACGCGGTTCCAGGACTTCGTCATCGAGGTGCTGACCGCCAACGAGCATGTCGACACCGTGCGCACCATGCTGACGATCCGCCAGATCAAGAAGCTCGGATTGACCGAAGTCTGATTTGTCTCAGCCGAGGCTGTCGTAAACGGCCTTGAGCTTCGTGGCTTCGCCTTCGATCCGGAAGTTTTCCATGACATGCGTCTGGGCATTGGCGGCGAGCCGTGCCAGGCGGCTTTCATCATCCATGAGTGCTGAAACGGCCTTTGCCATCGCATCGAGATCGTCGCGGGCAATCAGCATGCCCGCGCCGTTATCGCCCGTGGTGACGATCTCCGGAAAGGCGCCGACATCGGTTGCGACAACGGGTACGCCCGAGGCCATGGCTTCGAGCGGCGTCAGGCCGAAACCTTCCCAGCGCTGCGGCGCGACGAACAGATCAAGCGCGCGGTACCAGTCGTTGATGTTCGTATGCTCGCCGACGAAGAGGATGCGGTCGGAGAGGCCGGCGGCGGCGACCTTGGCCTTCAGGCCGTTCTCGAACTCGACATGCTGGGCCGTGGCGCGGCCGGCGATGATGGCGCTCCACTCCGGATGATCGGGAAGAAGCCGCAGCATGGTATCAACGAAGAGGTCCGTGCCCTTCTGGTGGCGGACGCGGCCGAAGCAGCCGGCGATCTTCTTGTCCGGATCGAGGCCGCATTCACGCTTGGCCTGCGCCTTATCGGATGGAGGCGAGAAGCGGGCGGTGTCGATGCCGTGCAGGATGACGGTGCTGGGCACTTCAAGATAGTTCGCCGTCTTGCCCGAGGTCGCGATCACCGCATCCATCTTCGAGACGAGGAATTTCGTCCAGCCGCTGTGCTTGCGCTGCGAGGCGGAGGTGAAGACGATCTTCAGCTTCATGCGCAGGAGGTCGCGCATGATGAGGGCAGGGAGCATCTCGATATTGCGGCGGGCGTGCCAAACGCGGAAGGGCCGGGTCGAGGGCGCGCGCCACAGTCTCAAGAGGTCACGGAAGCGGATATGCGGGATCGATGCCGGCAGGCCCGGCCCGAGCGCCGCGATCTTCTGACCGAGCGCCCGCTGGACCGGGATAAGCTGGATGATCGTCGAGGTGACGCCTGACAGACGCTTCTTGAAGTTCGGCGCTATGATTTCGACGTCAGCGATGTCGACGATGTGCGATCGGCCGCGATCCGCCAAGGTCCTCAGCCCCAGGTGATGGCCAGAACTTCGTAAGCCTTGGAACCGCCGGGCGCGTTGACTTCGATGGAATCGCCGACTTCCTTGCCGATCAGCGCGCGGGCGATCGGGGAGGAAATGGAAATGCGGCCGGCCTTCACGTCGGCTTCCTGGTCGCCGACAATCTGGTAGGTCTTTTCTTCCTCGGTGTCCTCATCGACGAGCTTCACCTTGGCGCCGAACTTGATCGTGCTGCCGGACATCTTGGAGAGGTCGATGACCTCGGCGCGCGCCGTCAGGTCCTCGAGCTCGCCAATGCGGCCTTCGTTGTGGCTCTGCGCTTCCTTGGCGGCATGGTACTCGGCGTTTTCCGAGAGGTCGCCGTGTGCGCGGGCCTCGGCAATCGCCTCGATGATTCGCGGGCGTTCTTCCTGCTGACGCCAGCGCAGCTCTTCCTGCAGCTTGACGAAACCACCCTGCGTCATCGGTACCTTATCAACCATTTTCTTGTCCTTCAGTCTTTGTGTCGGCTAGGCAGAGACACAAAAGAAAACAGGTCCCGAAGGGGAACTTCGGAACCATGCAAAAACTCTATCTGCTTCGTTTATAGCAGATTGCCTCCGTCGATTTCCAGAGAATTCGATGAAGCGACTTGCAACCCCTCATGGCTTTTCGCGTCAAACTTGAAAAACATCAGTCCATGGCGGCTTTTCTTGACTGTTAGCTATTGAACATATAGTGAACACAGGCATGAAGAAGTCACTCGAAGAGCGGTTGGCCATCCTCTCGGACGCGGCCAAATATGACGCCTCCTGCGCCTCCAGCGGAACCACCAAGCGCGATTCCGGCAAGAGCGGCGGGCTTGGTTCGACTGAAGGTGCCGGTATCTGCCATGCCTATGCGCCGGATGGACGATGCATTTCGCTGTTGAAGATCCTGCTCACCAACTTCTGCATCTACGACTGCGCCTATTGCATCAACCGCTCATCCAGCAATGTGGAGCGGGCGCGGTTCACGCCTGAGGAAGTTATCTGGCTGACGCTGGAGTTCTATCGGCGCAATTATATCGAGGGGCTGTTCCTGTCGTCCGGGATCATCCGTTCCTCAGACCACACGATGGAGGAGATGGTGCGGATCGTACGGGAGTTGCGCACCACACATAATTTCCGGGGCTACATCCATCTGAAATCCATTCCCGAGGCCTCGCCGCATCTGATCGAGGAGGCCGGGCTTTATGCCGATCGCCTGTCGCTCAACATCGAGCTGCCGACCGACCGTGGCATCGCGCAACTGGCGCCGGAAAAGAAGCCGGCCAGCATCCGCCGCTCGATGGGTGATCTCCGATTGAAGATCGAAGCCGCGTCCGAGCCGACGCTGCAGACCAAGAGGCGCAAACGCTTCGTGCCGGGCGGGCAGAGCACGCAGATGATCGTTGGCGCCGATGGGGCCAATGACGCGACCATTCTCGGGACCAGCGCGCAGCTTTACGGAAGCTACGGGCTGAGGCGCGTCTACTACTCGGCTTTCAGCCCCATTCCCGACTCGTCGAAGAACTTGCCGCTGATCAAGCCGCCCTTGATGCGTGAGCACCGGCTCTATCAGGCGGATTGGCTCTATCGCTTCTATGGCTTCGGGATCGACGAGATCACGTCCTCGCAGGAAGGCGGCATGCTCGACCTCAATCTCGATCCGAAACTCGCCTGGGCGCTCGGCAATCGCAACGACTTCCCCGTCGACATCAACAAGGCGCCGCGCGAGACCTTGCTCCGCGTGCCGGGGCTTGGGACGAAGACGGTGAAATCGATCCTCTCGGCGCGCCGTTTCAGAAGGCTGCGGATCGAGGATCTGACGCGGCTCGGCGTGTCGATCAAGAAGGTGCAGGCGTTCATCTCGGCGGAGGGCTGGTCGCCACGCCGGCTGATCGACCGGCCGGATCTGAGGGCGATGTTCGAGCCGAAGCCGGAACAACTGTCGTTGCTGTGATGATTACCGTGTTGCTGGAGGGCCGGGGGGAATTGGCCGAGTGGCGCGACGCGGCGCGGCGGCTGGCCGCATCAGGTGTTGCGCCCGAGGAGATCGACTGGCGGGAACGGTATCGCGAGACGGATCTGTTTGCCGCGCCCGAAGCGTCTACGAAGCTGCCGGCGCTGGATGCTTCCAAGCCGCTGACGGTGCCGCCTGCCTTTATCGGGCTTGCGGAGGCGGTGATCTGCCATAGCGATCCGATGCGGTTTTATCTGCTCTACCGGCTGCTTTGGCGGCTGCAAAGTGATCGCTCTTTGCTCGACGTCGCCTCGGACGAGGACGTGGCGAGGGCACGCGCGATGGACAAGAGCGTGCGCCGCGACGCCCACAAGATGACCGCCTTCGTGCGGTTCAAGGAGGTGGGCTCGGGAATCTCGCTCAACGGGCGGCGGAAGTTTCTCGCCTGGTTCGAGCCGGATCATCACATCGTCGCCCGCAAGGCGCCGTTTTTCCAGAAACGGTTCAACGACATGGACTGGGTGATTGCGACGCCGAAGGGGTCGGCGGCCTGGGATGGCGAGAAGCTGACCGTCAGCCATGACCCTTGCGAGAAGCCCGATCTCACCGATCCGGCCGACCAGCTGTGGCGGACCTATTACGCCAATATCTTCAATCCGGCGCGCCTGAAGGTGAAGGCGATGCAGGCGGAGATGCCGAAGAAATACTGGAAGAACCTGCCCGAGGCAGATCTCATTCCGGGCATGATCGCCGACGCGGAAAGCAAGGTTCTCGCGATGGCGAAACGCCAGGCGAGCGAGCCGCTGCCGTTTCACGATCGGTTGCAGGAAGCCGCGCGCCGGGTGCCCGCAGCACCTAGGGCGCCCGTGGGCACGTTGGCCGCGCTGCGCGAGGAGGCGGCCGTCTGCACTCGCTGTCCGCTGCACGAGAAGGCGACGCAGATGGTGTTCGGCGAGGGACCCGAGAATGCGAACGTGATGTTCGTCGGTGAGCAGCCGGGGGATCAGGAGGATCTCGCCGGGCGGCCGTTTGTCGGGCCGGCGGGTAAGGTGTTCGACCAGGTGGCCGGCGAGGCCGGGATCGACCGGCAGTCGGTCTATGTGACCAATGCGGTGAAGCACTTCAAATACGAGCCGCGCGGCAAGCGCCGCATCCATCAGCGGCCGAACATGGGCGAGGTCACCCATTGCCGCTGGTGGCTCAACCTGGAGATCGAGCTCATCAAGCCGAAACTGATCGTCGCCATGGGCGCCACCGCGCTTACGGCGCTGACAGATACGAAGCACAAGCTGTCCGATATCAGAGGACAGCCGATCAGAATGGGGAAGGAGCGAACACTGTTCGTCACCGTCCACCCGTCCTATCTGCTGCGCATTCCCGACGAGCGGCTGAAGGCGGAGGAGATGGCGCTGTTTCGGGCGGATATGGTGCGGGTGCGGGAGCTGATGGCGGGCATGGCGGCCTGACGATCGCCTGGTTTGAGAATTGCCATGGCGCTTCGGCGCGAATGTTGTAGCGTTGCCGGCAAAGCAATCTGGAGACCGTTTATGTTCGATCATGTGTCGATTGGTGTGAAGAGCCTTGAGAAGTCGCAGGCGTTCTACGACGCCGCGCTGGCGCCGCTCGGCTATGAGCGGCTGACGAACTTCGGCAATGTCAGCGGCTATGGCGCCGATCGGGTGGGGCTATGGGTCGGCGAGGTGGCGCGGCCGGTGGCGCCCGATATGGAATCCGGCCTGCATTTCTGCTTCGTGGCGCCGTCGGAAGAGTCCGTCGATGCGTTTTACGCGGCAGGACTTGCCAATGGCGGAACCGATAATGGTGCGCCGGGCGTGCGACCCGATTACAGCCAGTTCTACTATGCCGCCTTCATCATCGATCCTGACGGTTACCGGCTTGAGGCCTATTTCAAGCGGCCGGAGTGACCGGAACGACCTCCGAATCTTCTGAAGACGGCGGGCCGTCGTTGCTCCAGGGCTCTGTCTCGAAGCGTAGCGGCAGGTTCGGCGGCGTGTAGGGCGGCGCTGTCGTCGATGACAATCGGTCGATCACCGATTGGTGCAGCGAGGCGCCGTCGGGGATGAAGCGGCGGTCGGCCAGCGGCAGGTAGATGCGCGTCGTGTCGCCGCGCTTGCGCCAGGAGGTGACCGGCACACGCCTCGGCACATATTCGAGCAGCTTCCACGCCCAGTTCATGGAGTCGTGCAGCGGCGCCGTTGGGGCCGGCCGGACATAGCTCTTCGTCGGGTTGTCGCCATGGACGAGTTCGTTGACGGCGTCCTCATTGTAGGTGAGGCCGGTGCTTCGGGTCTCGGCGATCATCCAGGCGAGCGGTATCTTGATCGCGGCGCTCTCCGCTTCCGGATAGCCGCCGCCGATATCGCCATGAACACCGGAGAACCAGACTTCCTTCACGTTCTGCGGAGGCGGGGCCGGTGGCTTGAAGGGGCCGCCCCAGTAGTCCTGCCCTTGCCGCCATGGCAGCGGATTGAACATGGTCCGCCGCTCATCGATGGCCAGCGCCTGGCGGATCACTTCGACGCTGGGATTTCGATCGGTGAAGGGAAGCGTCAGGAGTTGCGGGCGCCATTTGCCCCAGACAATGACCGAGGACACGGTGTCGAAGAGGCCGAGCAGCTTGATCGGCGGGCGGTCGGTCTTCAGCGTGCGCTCGTAGAGGCGCATGGTCTTGAAGGCCGAGGGTGCGTCCCAGTCGACATCGGCGGCATCCGCGCCGCCCTGTTGCTGCTCGCTTTCGGAGATGCCCTTATAGGTGTTGTAGGCGTAGTCGATCAGGTTGACGTGGTATTTGCTCATCAGGCCGAGCGAATGGACGAAGCCTGCCAGCACTCGCGCCGTATAGGCGCCGCGGCTGAAGCCGAAGATGTAGATGTTGTCGCGGTCCCGATACTCTTGATCGTCCCCCGGTTCGCCAGGCTCGTAATTGTCGACGAGGAAGCGGTAGGCCTCTTTCACGTTCTGATCGAGGCCCCAGCCGGTTGCCAAGCCCCAGAGCTCGACCGTCTTGCGATAGGCGTTGGACCAGGCATTGGCGGCGCCGAAGGTGCCGACGCCGGGATCGTAATAGACGATCTGTTTGTCGCTGCGGTCGAGAACGCCGAACAGCCTCAGAATATTGGTGCGGTCGGCTGAGATTTCGTTCGACGTGCCATCGAACAGAATGACGATATTCTTGCCCATCGATGCCCCTCACGTGTGGGGATATCGTAACATGATC
This sequence comes from Rhizobium sp. 2MFCol3.1, assembly GCF_000377565.1. Lineage (GTDB taxonomy): Bacteria > Pseudomonadota > Alphaproteobacteria > Rhizobiales > Rhizobiaceae > Rhizobium. The sequence continues at coordinate 443,211 of NZ_KB898354.1, forward strand.
GCGAAGGGTTTGAAATCTCAGGTGGTTTGTCGCGTTTTGCGACACTTCGGCGTGTCGTCGCGTTGGCCGTCGTGCGGCGAAAAGCCGGCCGTGAAGGATCACGACCGGCCTTGATGTCTTAGGCGAAGTAGCTCTGCAGCGGGCGAACCTCGAGGTTGCCGGCCTTCAGCGCCTTGATCGCCTGGGCGGCTGCCTCGGCGCCGGCCATGGTGGTGTAGTAGGGTACCTTCTGCATCAGCGTCGCGCGGCGCAGCGACTTGGAGTCGGAGATCGCCTTGTTCGAATCGGTCGTGTTGATGACCAGCTGGACCTGACGGTTGCGGATGGCGTCCTCGATGTGCGGACGGCCCTCAAGCACCTTGTTGATCTTCACGGCCTCGATGCCGTTTTCGGCGAGGAAGCGGGCGGTGCCGCCGGTGGCCAGAACCTTGAAGCCCTGTTCGACCAGCATGCGGATCGCGGGAAGGACGCGCGGCTTGTCATCGTCGCGCACCGATACGAAGACCGTTCCGTCACGCGGCAGTTCGACGCTGGCGCCGAGCTGCGACTTGGCGAAGGCCAGCGCGAAATCGGTGTCGAGGCCGATGACTTCGCCGGTCGAGCGCATTTCCGGGCCAAGCAGCGTGTCGACGCCGGGGAAGCGGGCGAACGGGAAGACGGCTTCCTTGACGGCGATGTGCTTCAGGTTGCGCGGATCCGGCTTTTCGCCGTAGGCGGCAAACAGCGGATCGAGCTTTTCGCCGGCCATGGCGCGGGCGGCGATCTTGGCGATCGGCGCGCCGATCGTCTTGGCGACGAAGGGAACGGTACGCGAGGCGCGCGGGTTCACTTCGAGCACGTAGACGGTGCCGTCCTTGATGGCGAACTGGACGTTCATCAGGCCGACGACGTTGAGAGCCTTGGCCATCGACTTCGCCTGACGCTCGAGCTCGTCGATCATCTCGGCTGAGAGCGTGCGCGGGGGCAGCGAGCAAGCCGAGTCGCCGGAGTGAATTCCGGCTTCCTCGATGTGCTCCATGATGCCGGCGATGAAGGCGTCCTTGCCGTCGGAGAGGCAGTCGACGTCGACTTCGATGGCGTTCGACAGGTAGCTGTCGAAGAGCAGGGGGTTCTTGCCGAGCAGCGTGTTGATCTGGCCGGTCTTGTCGTTCGGGTAGCGCTGCTTGATGTCTTCAGGCACCAGTTCCGGAACGGTGTCGAGCAGGTAGGTCTGCAGCATGCTCTCGTTGTGGATGATCTGCATGGCGCGGCCACCCAGAACGTAGGACGGGCGAACGACCAGCGGGAAGCCGATTTCGGTGGCGACCAGGCGGGCCTGTTCGACCGAGTAGGCGATGCCGTTGTTCGGCTGTGTCAGGTCGAGCTTGATCAAGAGCTTCTGGAAGCGGTCGCGGTCTTCGGCGAGGTCGATCATGTCGGGCGCGGTGCCGAGGATCGGGATGCCGTTCTTCTCAAGCGCTTCGGCGAGCTTCAGCGGGGTCTGGCCGCCGAACTGCACGATGACGCCGACGACTTCACCCTTTTCCTGCTCGGCGCGCAGGATTTCGATCACGTCTTCGGCCGTCAGCGGCTCGAAGTAGAGGCGATCGGAGGTGTCGTAGTCGGTCGATACCGTTTCCGGGTTGCAGTTGATCATGATGGCTTCATAGCCGGCGTCACGCAGAGCGAACGCGGCATGGCAGCAGCAATAGTCGAACTCGATGCCCTGGCCGATACGGTTCGGACCGCCGCCGAGGATGACGACCTTCTTGCGGTCGGAAATTTCGGCTTCCGAGCGGGCGGCGCCGACGAAAGGCGTCTCGTAGCTCGAATACATGTAGGCGGTCGGCGAAGCGAATTCCGCGGCGCAGGTGTCGATGCGCTTGAAGACCGGGCGGACGTTCAGCGAATTGCGCAGCTCGGCCACTTCCTTCGGGCGCTTGCCCGAAAGCGTTGCGAGGCGCGCGTCGGAGAAGCCCATGGCCTTCAGCGTGCGCAGGTTTGCGGCGTCGGTGGGCAGGCCGTGTTCGCGAACGCGGGCTTCCATGTCGATGATCGCCTTGAACTGGGCGATGAACCACGGGTCGATCTTGCAGCCTTCGTGCACTTCCTCGGGGCTCATGCCCATGCGCAGTGCCTGGGCGACCATGCGCAGGCGATCCGGCGTCGGCGTGCCGATGGCGGCGCGGATGGCGTTCTGGCTGCCTTCGCCTTCCTCGACGCCGGGGATTTCGATCTCGTCGAGGCCGGTGAGGCCTGTTTCGAGACCGCGCAGCGCCTTCTGCAGCGATTCGGCAAAGGTGCGGCCGATCGCCATGACTTCACCGACTGACTTCATGGCTGTCGTCAGAACCGGCGAGGCGCCCGGGAACTTCTCGAATGCGAAGCGCGGGATCTTGGTGACGACGTAATCGATCGACGGTTCGAACGAGGCAGGCGTCGCGCCGCCGGTGATGTCGTTGTCGAGTTCGTCGAGCGTGTAGCCGATGGCGAGCTTGGCGGCGACCTTGGCGATCGGGAAGCCGGTGGCCTTCGATGCGAGAGCCGACGAGCGCGAGACGCGCGGGTTCATTTCGATGACGACGAGGCGGCCGTCCTTCGGGTTGACGGCGAACTGGACGTTCGAGCCGCCGGTTTCAACGCCGATCTCGCGCAGAACCGCGATCGAAGCGTTGCGCATCATCTGGTATTCCTTGTCGGTCAGCGTGAGCGCCGGCGCGACAGTGATCGAGTCGCCCGTGTGGACGCCCATCGGGTCGATGTTCTCGATCGAGCAGATGATGATGCAGTTGTCCGCCTTGTCGCGGACGACCTCCATTTCATATTCCTTCCAGCCGAGAACCGATTCCTCGATCAGGACTTCCGTCGTCGGCGAGGCATCAAGGCCGCCGCCGATGATTTCGAAGAACTCCGAGCGGTTATAGGCAATGCCGCCGCCGGTGCCGCCCATGGTGAAGGAGGGGCGGATGATGGCGGGCAGGCCGACGACGTCGATCGCCTGGGCGGCAATCGCCATGGCGTGGCTGATGTAGCGCTGCTTGCGGTCGGTCTCGCCGAGGTTCCACTGGTTTTCCAGCGCGTCGAGCGCCTTGTCGAGTTCAGCACCCGAGAGGCTTTCCTTCAGCTTGTTGCGTTCGGCTTCATGCGTCTTGCGGTCGGCATCCTTGATGTCGGTGGCATTGGCGAGCATCGAGCGCGGGGTTTCGAGGCCGATGCGGTCCATGGCTTCGCGGAAAAGCGCGCGGTCTTCGGCCATGTCGATGGCGGCCGGCTTGGCGCCGATCATCTCGACATTGTAGCGATCGAGAACGCCCATGCGCTTGAGAGAAAGCGCGGTGTTGAGCGCGGTCTGGCCGCCCATGGTGGGCAGCAGGGCGTCCGGGCGCTCCTTGGCGATGATCTTGGCGACGACCTCAGGGGTGATCGGCTCGACATAGGTGGCGTCGGCGAGGCCCGGGTCGGTCATGATGGTGGCCGGGTTGGAGTTGACGAGGATGACGCGGTAGCCTTCCTCCTTCAGCGCCTTGCAGGCCTGGGTGCCGGAATAGTCGAACTCGCATGCCTGGCCAATGACGATCGGTCCTGCGCCGATGATGAGGATCGATTTGATATCTTGGCGCTTCGGCATGGGCTTTTTTCCGTTTCCTAGCTGCGCAGAAAGCCGGCCAGGGTGGGAGGCACCGGCCGGGTCGCGCATATGATGGTCTTTTCAGGCTAGAAGCGGCTTATAGGCAAATGTATTCGTGAACGGAACCCCATAATTTACGGAATCGACAGGAATCGGAAGGGGCTAGCCGAGGCCCGGCAAAACGAGCGCGCGAATCTCGCCCGGACGGGCCGGATTGCTGATCGCTTCCACCGCCTCGCCAAGCCCGATACGGCGCGAAATCAGCGCTTCGACCTTGATCGTGCCAGATGCGATCAGGTCGGCGGCGCGCCTGTGGGTGAAGGGGTTGATGAAGGAGCCGATCAGCCTGATTTCACGAAACAGCAGGTCGAAGGGCTCGATCGACACTTTCGCGCCTTGCGGCATGACGCCGAGAATCACGACTGTGCCGCCATGACGGGTAAGGGTAGGGGCCTGCTCGACGGTCTCGGCGACGCCGGCGCATTCGATGACGACATCGGCGCCGCCGGGCAGCAGGCCATCCGGCGCTGTGATGTGTTTGATGATGTCGCCATCACCAGGGTCGGCGGTCGCCGTCGCGCCGAGTCTTTCGGCCAGCCGCCGCTTGTCGGCGCTGCGGGTGACGAGCACGACGTCGGTGGCGCCGGCAAGGCGCGCGAGTTGCACGACCAGCAGGCCGATGACGCCGCCGCCCAATACGACCACAGACGAGCCGGTCCTGATCTCGGCCAGATCGACGCCGTGCAGGCAGCAGGCGAGTGGTTCGCAGAAGGCGCCGTGTACGGGATCGAGGTCATCGGGCAGGGCGAAGGCCTGTTTTTGCGGGACGATCACATATTCCGCGAAGCCGCCGTCGCGGCTGATGCCGATTGCCTGGAGGTTGCGGCAGAGATTGACGCGGCCGCGCTGGCACTGGTCGCATTGACCGCAGGAGATGTTCGGGTCGCCGGTGATGCGCAAGCCCTTTCGAAAACCGCTGACGGCGGGGCCGATCTCCTCGATGATGCCGGTGAATTCGTGGCCGAGCGTGATCGGCGGGCGGGAAGGGAATTCGCCGTGAAGCAGGTGCCTGTCGGTACCGCAGATGCCGCAGGCCTCGACGCGGACCAGCAGCTCGCCCGGACCGGGGCTGGGCTTTTCCACCTCGCTGAGCGAGAGTTTCCCGATTGCTTCCAGCCGCACTGCCTTCATGCCCAGTTCTCCTCCGATATCTCCCTCGTGCAGAAGGGGCGAAAGCAAGGCGCGCGTCAAGCGCCTGTCGTGGCCGCGAAGGGCGGATACGCGTGGTTGAAATCGGCTGGAATTTCCCATTCCCCCGGATATATAAGAGATGAGAGAGCAAGCAGTCTCTGCGGGGAGATCATCATGGAATGGAAAGGCCGGCGTCAGTCCGACAATATCGAGGATCGTCGCGGTGATCCTTCCATGGGTGGATTAGGACGAGGAGGCGGCTTCAGCTTTCCGTCCGGCGGCGGCATGGGCCGGCGCGGTGGCGGGCTCAGCATCGGCACCATCATCTTTCTCGTCGTGCTCTATCTGATCTTCAAGGCCATGGGCATCGACCTCCTGCAGGTGATGGATGGCGGCATGTCGAGTGGCCCGGGCTATGAGCAGAGCCAGTCCAGCGGCAGCCAGACCCCCGCCAACGACGAGATGACCGCCTTCGTGCGCACGGTGCTCGCCGAGACCGAGGATACGTGGCAGGGCATCTTCCAATCGATGGGCCGTGAATACGAAGATCCAAAGCTGGTGCTGTTCTCGGGCCAGACGCAGTCGGGCTGCGGCTTTGCATCCGCCGCGACAGGGCCGTTCTATTGCCCGCAGGACCGCAAGGTCTATCTCGACACCGCATTCTTCAACGAGCTCAGCCGCAAGTTCGGCGCTTCGGGCGATTTCGCCGAGGCCTATGTCGTTTCGCACGAAGTCGGCCATCACGTGCAGAACCTGCTCGGCATCCTGCCCAAATTCAATGAGGCGCGCCAGCGCATGAGCGAGGCCGATGCCAACAAGATGTCGGTGCGCGTCGAACTGCAGGCCGATTGCTTCGCCGGGATCTGGGGCAAGTTCACCCAGCAGAAGGGTATCCTGGAAGCAGGCGACCTCGAGGAGGCGCTGAACGCGGCGCAGCAGATCGGCGACGATACGCTGCAGAAGCGCAGCCAGGGTTATGTCGTGCCTGAGAGTTTCAACCACGGCACCTCGGCGCAGCGCGTGAAATGGTTCAAGCGCGGCTTCGACACCGGCCAGATGCAGGCCTGCGACACCTTCTCCGGCCCGGTCTGACGGTTGCAGGTCCCGGCTCCGGGACCGCGTCCACCGGCTTTCGTCTCGTGTATCCTTGTGCGATAGTTCGGCTCAATTTGAGCCGATCGTGCGGGAAAGTGCACAATGGATGATCTTCCACTCAGCGACCTCGATGCCTTTACGGCAATCGCCAGAGAGCGCAGTTTTCGCGCGGCGGCGCGCAAGCGGGGTGTCTCGGCGTCGTCGCTCAGCGACTCCCTCAGAAGATTGGAGGAGCGGCTTGGTGTGCGGCTTCTCAACCGGACAACGCGCAGCGTGACGCCGACGGAGGCCGGGCAGCGGCTTCTGGAGAGGCTGGCGCCGGCGCTGGGGGAGGTCGCTTCCGCGCTCGGGCAGCTCGACAGTTTTCGCGAGGGACCATCGGGCACGCTCAGGCTCAACGTGCCGACCATCGCGGCGCGCTCCTTTCTGTCCGATATCATCAACCGTTTTCTGAAGGCCTATCCGAAGGTGCGGATCGAGGTGATCGGCGAGGACAGTTTCATAGATGTGCTCGGCGCCGGCTATGATGCGGGCATTCGCTATGACGAGCGGCTGGAGCGCGACATGATCGCGGTGCCGATCGGCCCGCGCCGGCAGCGCTATGTGACGGCCGCGTCGTCCGATTATCTCAAGCGTCGCGGCGTGCCGCAGCATCCGCGCGATCTTATCGACCATGATTGCATCATCCACCGGTTCCTGAGCGGCACGAGCGCGACGCCGTGGGAATTCGACCGGGATGGTGAGACGCTGATGATCACGCCGACGGGGCAGGTGTCGGCCAATGCGATCGAAATCGAGGTCGGAGCCGCCGTCGCCGGGCTCGGCATCATGCGCACCTTCGAGGAGGTGGTGATGCCCGAGGTCGGGGCAGGGCGGCTGGAGCTCATTCTGGAGGAGTGGGTGACCGAATTTTCCGGACCGTTCCTCTATTACGCCAGCCGTCGCCACATGCCGGCGGCGCTGCGCGCCTTCGTCGACTTCATCAAGGCGGAACCACAAAAACAGCGCTAGGTGCGCGCTTTGTTCCGGTTCGCCATCAACGGAAGTCGTGAGCCTATCAAAACAATTGAAATGTTCACGTATTGTTTCGTTATTTTGCCTGCAGTATGTAGAACGGGCGGCGATGAGATCGTCTTTTCAGAAAACAAGCAGCTGTAGAGACCTCGCATGCTCGATCCGAAATTCGTCCGCCGCGGCCTTTTCCTCGTCTTCATGATCCTGTTTCTCGACGTGATCGGGATCGCGATCATCATGCCGGTGCTGCCTGTTTATCTTGAGCAGCTTACCGGCGGTTCCGTCAGCGATGCGGCGCTCGATGGCGGCTGGCTGCTCGTCGTCTATGCCGGCATGCAGTTTTTGTTCGCGCCGTTGCTCGGCAATCTGAGCGATCGCTTCGGGCGGCGGCCGGTGCTGCTGCTCTCGGTTCTGACCTTCGCGATCGACAATCTGATCTGCGCGGTGGCGACCAGCTTCTGGATGCTGTTCATCGGGCGTATGCTGGCCGGCTTGAGCGGCGGCAGTTTCGCGACGTGTTCGGCCTATATCGCCGATATCAGCAACGAAGAAAACCGCGCCAAGAATTTCGGCCTCATCGGCATCGCGTTTGGCGTCGGCTTTACCGTCGGTCCCGTCATCGGCGGCTTCCTCGGCGAGTTCGGGCCGCGCGTGCCGTTTTATGGTGCGGCGGCGGTGTCGTTCCTCAATTTCGTCGCGGCCTGCTTCCTGCTGCCCGAGACACTCGACGCGAAAAACCGGCGCCGTTTCGAATGGAAGCGTGCTAACCCGCTCGGCGCAGTGAAGCAGATGCGAAACTATCCGGGGATCGGGTGGATCGCCGCCGTGATGTTCCTGTTCTGGTTGGCGCATGCGGTCTATCCTGCTGTCTGGTCGTTCGTCACCAGCTATCGCTACAATTGGAGCGAGGGCGAGATCGGGCTATCGCTCGGAATTTACGGGATCGGTGCAGCCGTCGTCATGGCGCTGGTGCTGCCGAGGATCGTGCCCGTTCTCGGCGAGTGGAAGACGGCGGTGGTCGGGCTCTGCTTCTCGGTGGTCGGTCTCACGGGCTATGCCTTTGCCTGGGAGGGATGGGTGGTCTATGCGGTCATCGTGCTGACCGTGATGGAAAACATCGCCGATCCGCCGCTTCGCAGCATTGCCGCCGGCAAGGTGCCGCCCTCGGCGCAAGGCGAGCTGCAGGGGGCGTTGACAAGCCTTTCCAGCATCACGACGATCATCGGTCCGCTGATCTTCACGCAGATGTTCGGCTATTTCACCAAGCCGGATGCGCCGGTTACCTTCGCCGGCGCGCCGTTCCTGATGGCCGCATTCTTCATCCTGATCGCCACGCTGGTGTTTCTTCTCAGGGTGCGTATATCAAAGACAGACAAGGCGCTTGGTCAGGCGGCCGAGTGATCGATCAGAATCGATGATGTGATGATGAATATTTCATCACCTGCATGTTTTTGGGTGTCGTTTCCTCGGGATTTCGGCTAGAGCCTTGGTCATATTGTCGCGATTTGCGGCCATTTGCATCAACTCACAGGACACCGTCATGGATACGCCGATCGACGCGCGAAAGCTGGCGCCGGTAACCGATAACCGTTGGAGCGCGCATATCCGCGCGACGCTGGCGCTCGGCGTGCCGCTGATCGGTGCGCAGCTGGCTCAGCTCGGTATCAACACCACCGACGTGATGATCGTCGGGCGGCTCGGCGCCGAGCATCTGGCGGCCATGGTGCTCGCCGGCCAATTCCTGTTCACGATCCTCGTCTTCGGCTCTGGCTTTTCGATAGCCGTCATCCCAATGGTGGCGCAGGCCTATGGTCGCGGCGACGTCGTCAGCGTGCGCCGATCGCTGCGCATGGGCTTGTGGGTGGTCATGGCCTATTGGGTGCTTATGCTGCCGGCCTTCTTCAATTCCGAGCACATCTTGCTTGCGGCCGGGCAGAAGCCCGAGGTGGCGGCGCTGGCGCATAGCTATATCGTCATCGGCCAATTCGCGGTGCTGCCGGGGTTGCTCTACAACGTGCTGCGCTCGCTTGTCAGCGCCATCGGCAAGGCGGCGGTGATCCTCAATGTCACCATCGCCATGCTGGTGCTGAACGCCGTCTTTGCTTATGTGCTTGTGCTCGGCCATTTCGGCCTGCCGGCCATGGGGCTGCGCGGTGCGGCGATCGTGTCGGTTCTGGTGCAGACGGCGGGCTTCTTCTTCATCCTCGCTTACGTCCAGAGCCGGCCGGAAACCCGGCGCTACGAGATCCTGGTTCGCTTCTGGCGCCCGGACTGGAAGGCCTTCTTCGAGGTTGTGCGCCTCGGGTTGCCGATCAGCGTCACCATCCTTGCGGAAGTCAGCCTGTTCACGATGGCGTCGCTGTTGATGGGCCGGATCGGCACCATCGAGCTTGCCGCGCACGGTATCGCGCTGCAGTGGGCATCGATCGCCTTCATGATCCCGCTCGGCCTGTCGCAGGCGGCGACCGTCCGGGTCGGCGTCGCGCACGGGCAGGGGGATCGCGTGGCACTGGTGCGCGCGGCCGTGTCCGTATCGGCGCTTGCCTGCGTCATCTCGGCGGTCGGCGGGTTGCTGTTTGCGATCATGCCCGGTTTCTTCGCGGGCTGGTTCCTCGACACGCACTCGGCCGAGGCACCGCAGGTGCTTGAATATGCCGGGCCGCTGATCGTGATCGCCGGGCTGTTCCAGCTGGTCGATGGCTTGCAGGCGATCGCGAACGGCTTGCTGCGCGGGCTGAAGGATGCGCGCGTGCCAATGATCCTGGCGTTGATCGCCTATTGGCCGATCGGCTTCTTCCTTGCGTGGGCGCTGGCGTTTCCGCTGGGGCTCGGCGGTATCGGCATCTGGCTCGGCTTCCTGATCGGATTGTTCACGGCTGCGCTGATGCTCTGTGCGCGGTTCTACATCCTGATGCGGCGCGAGGTTTAAACCTGGCGTCGCTCAGCAGCGGGTATCGGCTGCGGATTGGCGAGGGCCTTCGATCCGCGTTCATGCCAGCGCGATACCAGCGCCCGGCGGGCCGGTGTTTCGATGCATTCGTAGCTGATCCAGGCGATCAGGAGGGCCGCGGCGAGTGCCGCCGGGACGACGATCGCAAGCGGCAGTGCCGATGACAGCACATTGCGCATCAGGAACATCACCGGCTCATGAAAGAGATAGAGCGAAAAGCTGATCTTGCCGAGAAAGCGCATCGGGGCAGCGGCGAAGACGGCTGCTGAAATCCGATGTTCCTGCGCCACCAATAGAACGGCGAGCGCGGCGGCGAAGGCGGGCGCCAGTCCCCAGGCGTTGTCAGCATTGGGAAACAGGTGGTTCGATATCAGGATGAAGAAGGGCAGCGTCAGCGCCAATATGCCCGTGGTGATGCCATCCAACCGGTCGTTCAATAGCGGTTGGAGCCGGCCGACAGTGGCGCCGAGAAGGAAGAACGCGAGCTTCGAGACCAGCAGGATGCCGGGGCCTGAGAAGCCGTCTAGCGCGTCGACAGCGAGGAAGCCCGCAAGCAGGACGCCGATTGCCTGGTATCGCCTGGTATTGCTGAAAAATAGCCAGATTAGCGGAAAGAGCAGATAGAACTGGATCTCCGGCGGGACCGACCACAAGACGCCGGTGGAGCCGAAGAGCAGGATATGGCGCAGGATTTCCTTGCTGCCGTGGATCGGGTTGATGAAGTCGAAGCCCGGGATGCTCGATAGAACCGCGACGACAAGCACGGCCACCAGATAGACCGGATAGATGCGCGAGAAGCGGCTGACCAGGAAGTCGGCTACCGCCTTGCGGCTGATCGGCCGGTCTCCATAGAGATAGGCCATCAGGAAGCCGCTGAGGGCGAAGAAGATGGCGACCGCCCGGCCGCCGACACCTGTGATCATGAAGGGCGCCAGCGAGGGGAAGATCAGGTCGAGATGCGAGAAGACCACTGCCGCGGCGGCCATGCCGCGCAAGCCGTCGAGACTGGCTATGTGCTTCTTTTCCTGCATCGATGGCACCTTCGGCCGACGTTGCGCGCGCCTGGGTGCGGATCATGAAATGCCGGCCTTAAATTGCTGTTAACAAATGAGGGCAAGACCATGCCTAAGGCCTAATATGAAAAGAGCGGCGCCGTGGCGCCGCTCTCTTTGTCGTTTTTTATTCGCTCAGCGTTCGGCCAGTGCCGCTTCGCCCTTCTTCTCGCGCACCATGTTGATGAAGCGGCGGAAGAGGTAGTGGCTGTCCTGTGGGCCGGGGGAGGCTTCCGGGTGATGCTGGACGGAGAAGATCTGCTTGCCGGAAACACGCAGGCCGCAGTTCGTGCCGTCGAAGAGCGAAACGTGAGTCTCCTCAACACCTTCGGGCAGCGACTTCGTGTCGACCGCGAAGCCGTGGTTCATCGAGACGATCTCGACCTTGCCCGTCGTGTGGTCCTTGACCGGATGGTTGGCGCCGTGATGGCCCTGGTGCATCTTCTCGGTCTTGGCGCCGAGTGCCAGGCCCAGCATCTGGTGGCCGAGGCAGATGCCGAAGAGCGGGATATCCGTCTTGATCAGCGACTGGATGACCGGAACGGCGTATTCGCCTGTTGCTGCCGGGTCGCCCGGGCCGTTCGACAGGAAGATGCCGTCGGGCTGCATGGCAAGCACTTCCTCGGCGCTCGTCGTTGCCGGCATGACGGTGACCTTGCAGTCGAGGCCGGCAAACAGGCGCAGGATGTTGCGCTTGACGCCGTAGTCGAGGCAGACGACGTGGTACTTGGCGTCCTCGGCCTTCAGTTCGCCGTAGCCTTCGTTCCAGATCCATGGGGTCTGCGACCATTGCGAGGACTGGCCGGAGGAGGCGATCTTGGCGAGGTCGAGGCCTTCGAGGCCGCTCCAGGCCTTGGCTTCGGCCTTCAGCGTGTCGACGTCGAAGACGCCGTTCGGGTCGTGGGCGATGACGGCGTTCGGTGCGCCGTTCTCGCGGATCCAGGCGGTGAGCGCGCGGGTATCGATGCCGCAGAGGCCGATGACGCCGCGGGCCTTCAGCCAGGCGTCGAGGTGCTTGGCGGCGCGGTAGTTGGACGGGTCGGTCATGTCGGCCTTGAAGATGACGCCGACCGCGCCGTGGCGTGCCGCCGGCGTCAGGTCTTCGATGTCTTCTTTATTGGTGCCGATGTTGCCGATATGCGGGAAGGTGAAGGTGACGATCTGGCCGAGGTAGGAGGGATCGGTCATGATCTCTTCATAACCGGTCAGCGCGGTGTTGAAGACCACTTCGGCCTGGACCTTGCCGGTCGCGCCGATGCCCTTGCCTTCGATCACTGTGCCATCCGCCAGAACGAGCAGGGCGGTCGGCTTTTCGGTTGTCCAGGGTGCTGTCGCGGTCATCTTCATCCCGTTTCCGGCCGCCAGACGTCCTTGGGCAACGTTGGCCGGCCATTTTGGTTCGCAAGCGTGTACGCGCGGCAAAGCGCGCGCTCTCAGGCCTGATCACGAATTTTGGTGCAGGTGGCGGTAAATAGCCACGCTATTTCCTGAGGTCAATCTTTGTACCGCAGATTCTAAGGGTTTTCTGCCGCTTTATGTCGCGCGTTTCGCAATTTATTTGATCCCACGCATTCGTCTGGTTTATGAAGCGGCATTCAAACAGGAGTGTTTATGATGTTGCGCGATCAACTCGCCGCCGCCCTCAAGGATGCGATGAAATCCAAGAATGCCGAGCGTCTTTCGACCGTTCGCCTGATCCAGGCCGCGATCAAGGACCGCGATATCGCCAATCGCGGTGCCGGCAAGGAAGAGGCCAGCGACGACGAAATCCTGCAGATCCTGGCCAAGATGGTGAAGCAGCGCGACGAATCGGCGAAGATCTACGACGAGAACGCCCGCCCGGAGCTCGCCGCCAAGGAGCGTGCCGAAATCAAGGTGGTGCAGGATTTCATGCCGAAGCAGCTCTCCGATTCGGATGTGCGCGCCAACATCGCGGCGATCATCGCCGAGACGGGTGCCGCTGGTCCGAAGGACATGGGCAAGGTGATGGCGGTGCTCAAGGAGCGCTATGCCGGGCAGATGGATTTCTCCAAGGCGTCCGGCGCCGTCAAGGAACTCTTGAACTGATCGATCAAGTCATTCCCACTCAGGCGAGGCGCGCGGTCTTCGGGACCGCGGGCCCGAGCACGCTTGCGGCTGCCGCGTCGATGACGGCGAACTTCGCGGCCTGATAGCCCCAATATTCCCGCACGAACTTCTTAGACATCCAGGTCTCGCCCTTGAACGAGGCTTCGGACCAGCCGATGCTGCCCATCTCGGCTGCTTGCGACAGCAGTCGCTTCAGATGTGTGTTGGAGATCATGAACTGGTCGCGGATCTCCTTCAGCGACAGCCTTCCGATCGCGACGCGCTCCATCGACTTGTCGAACGAGGTTATCCGCGTCATCAGCAAGTCCATGACGAGGCCGCCGGAATTCGCCCAGTTGAAAAGATTGTAGGTCGCGCCGGGATCGCGCACCGCGTTGCTGTCGATGATGCCCTTGGCGATCAGCGGCTGCATGCGGGCAAAGACCAACGGATCCTTCATCGCCGCCTCGAGACGGTGGCCGCCATCGAGGTTGTCGAGGATCATCAGGTGGGCGGCGAGCCATTTGTGGAAATGCTCGAGCGCCGTTTCGGTCGGCTCCAGCAGGCGCGTACGCTTGTCGGACGGGCTTTCGACTGGGCGCAGGAAACGATAGGCAAGCATTTCCTGCATGAAGGCGGCGGCCGTGTTGCGGCTGGCGATCTTCTTTTCGATGGCGAATGAAATGAAACGGCCGGAATAGAGGCCACCCTTGGGATCATCGGGGTAGCCGAAATAAAGCGCGAATCCAAGTTGCGCCATCAACCAGCGTTGCTGGGCGGCGAATATCGACGCGATGCGTGGGCTTTCGCGGTAGATCGCGAGCATTTCGCGCGCGAATTCCAGAACCAACGCGAAAAATGCGTCACTCTCTAAAAATTCTTCAACCTTATGTGGCATGCTTGGCAACCATCCGAAGTTGCCGCCTTCATTGGACTTGCGACCAACGACTGTCAATCAATTGCTGGTGGAATCTGCCTGTGATAGGCAGCCACAATCCACAATATGAAACGTTAGGTAGAAATTAAAGAAGGCAGGAACTGGGGGCGTTCCTGCCTTCTTGCTCTTTGCTCCGGCTGACGACGCAGGACCTGGGTCCTCATCAGCGGGTATTTGCAAAGGCACCCTTGCAAGGCGGCGCCGGGGGTAGGGATGGTGCCTTGCGAGGGGATCGCTTTGTTGAGACTGACGTTATTGCGATGCGGCATCGGATTCAAATTACAAAAAAATAATAATTGGCGGGAATTGCCGCCTTAAAGCGAACACCAGTTACCGTGTCCGGCTCTCAGTCGGATTCGAGTCTCGGTCGTAAGCCCTTGTTTTATTTGTGGGGAGCGCGGGCGCCACGTCGCGGTTTGTGTCGGCTTTCCTGCAAACCCGGTGGCGACCGGTGGACGAGCGGCTCTGACAGTCACGCTTTGTTGAAAGTTTCAGGCGGCCGCGTTGTAGGGCGCCGGTCGTCGAAGCAACCTGTGTATAGCGTGGCTATCGGCCAAAGTTCGTGGCATGCGCCCGGGAACTTGCTTATATGGAGGATAGCCAAGAGGTAGAAATGCGCTTTTCAAACTCCTTTCTCGACGAGATACGCGACCGCGTCCTGATTTCGGACGTGATCGGTCGCCGTGTGAGTTGGGACAAGCGCAAGACCAACGTCTCGCGCGCTGATTACTGGGCATGCTGCCCGTTTCACGGCGAGAAGTCGCCGAGCTTCCACTGCGAGGACCGCAAGGGCCGCTATCACTGCTTCGGCTGCGGCGTGACCGGCGACCATTTCCGCTTCCTGACCGAGCTCGAAGGCTTGAGTTTTCCCGAGGCTGTGCAGACGATCGCCGATATGGCTGGCGTCGCGATGCCGGTCGCCGATCCCGCCATGGAGAAGCGCGAGAAGGAGCGCACGACGCTCCTCGACGTGATGGAGATGGCGACACAGTTCTTCCAGGACCAGCTGCAGACGGCGAACGGCGCACGCGCACGCGCCTATCTGCGCGACCGTGGGCTGACGGGGCGGACGATCGAGACCTTCCGTCTCGGCTTTGCCCCCGACAGCCGCAATGCGTTGAAGGAGCATCTGGCAGGCAAGGGGGCGTCCAAGGAGCAGATCGAGGCCTGCGGGCTGGTCGTGCACGGGCCGGAGATTCCCGTTTCCTACGATCGCTTCCGCGACCGCATCATGTTCCCGATCCTGTCGTCGCGCGAGAAGGTGATCGCGTTCGGTGGTCGCGCCATGTCGCCGGACGCGCCGGCCAAGTATCTCAATTCCAACGAGACGGAGCTCTTCCACAAGGGCAACGTGCTCTACAATTTCGCCCGCGCGCGGCGCGCGACGCAGGGCGCCAACGGCGAAGGCACGATCATTGCCGTTGAAGGCTATATGGACGTGATCGCGCTCTATCAGGCGGGTGTCGAGAACGCTGTCGCTCCACTCGGCACGGCGCTCACCGAAAACCAGCTGGAGCTGCTCTGGAAGATGACGCCGCAGCCGGTGTTGTGCTTCGACGGTGACGGCGCCGGTATCCGTGCCGCCAACCGAGCGGCCGATCTGGCGCTGCCGCATATCAAGCCGGGACGCACCGTGCGTTTCGCGCTTCTGCCTGACGGCAAGGACCCCGACGATCTCGTGCGCAACGAGGGGCGGGCGCCGTTCGACAAGGTGATGAGCCAGGCCAAGCCGCTTGCCGAGATGATCTGGGGCCGCGAGTTGAAGACCGGCTCGTTCGAGACGCCGGAGGCGAAGGCCGAGCTCGAGGCGCGCCTGAGGCAGCTGGTGGCCGTCATCGCCGACGAGGATGTGCGCCGGCACTACCAGCAGGACATGCGCGACCGGCTGAATGGCTTCTTCCGGCCGCAGTTCCAGAACCGCGACGGCGGCGAACGGCGCAACTTCGATCGCGGCGGTTTCGAGCGTGGCGGTGGCCAGGGGCGCGGACGCGGAAACGATGGCCCGCGCGGTGCGCGTGTTTCCGGCGGCGGTATTTCCGATCGGCTGGCCCGCTCCGGGCTGGTGCGCGGCCACCAGGAGACGCCGGCGCTGCGCGAGAGCGTATTGGCGCTGACCGTCGTCAACCATCCGGCGCTGATGCAGGACGAGTATGACGAGATCGCCTCGATCGATTACGACAGCCGAGAGCTGCAGCGGCTCTGGTCGGGCATGCTCGGGGCCGCGGCGGCTGTCGCCGGTCCGCATCTGACACGCGATTATCTGATCGAGCGGCTGGAAGAGCAGGGTTTTGGCGGGCTGATCCAGACGCTGGAGCAGCAGATCCGCAATGCGCGGCTATGGATCGCCACCGAGCAGGCTGCGATGGAAGATGCGCGCGAGGGCTATCGCCAGGCGCTCGCCTTCCACAAGCGCTCCAAGGCGCTGCGCTGGCAGAAGATCGAGCTGGAGAAAGAGATCGCCGAGGCCACCGAAAGCGGCAATGAAGAGGTGATCGACCAGTTGATGCGGGCGCTGCAGGAGGTTCATTTCGAGGGCCTGCGGCTTGAGAACCAGGAAGCGATCATCGATGGCTTCGGCGTGCTCTCGGGTCGCGTCAAAGGGGCTGCGAGCCATTGATGGACGCGGCGGATACACGGTTTTCAGCGGGTGACGCGCTGTTTGGCGCCGAGCGCACGCCGCTCGGCATTCTCAACCACGTCTACGGCTATCCGGCCTTTCGCGGCAAGCAGCAGGCGGTCGTCGAGCATGTGGTTGATGGCGGCGATGCGCTGGTGCTGTTTCCGACGGGCGCCGGCAAGTCGCTCTGCTTCCAGATCCCCGCACTCTGCCGCGATGGCGTCGGCATCGTCGTCTCGCCGCTGATCGCGCTGATGCGCGACCAGGTGGAGGCGATGAAGCAGCTCGGCATTCGCGCGGCCGCGCTCAACTCGTCGCTGACGCGCGAGGAATATGTCGAGGTTCGCCGGGCGATCTCGTCGGGAAATCTCGACCTGCTTTACGTGACGCCGGAACGCATCCTGATGGACGGGTTCCGCGATATCATCGGCAATGCCAGGATCGCTTTGTTCGCTATTGACGAGGCGCACTGCGTTTCTCAGTGGGGCCACGACTTCCGGCCCGAATATCGCGAACTCGGCAAGCTCGGTGAGCTTTATCCCGGCGTTCCCCGCGTCGCGCTGACGGCGACGGCCGATCCGCATACGCGTGACGATATCGCCGCCCGCCTTGGGCTCAATGGCGCAAAGATCTTCACCACCAGCTTCGACCGGCCGAATATCAGCTACGAAATCGTCGAGCGCGACCAGCCGCGCCAGCAGTTGTTGCGGTTTCTCGCCGGCCACAAGGGCAATAGCGGAATCGTCTACTGCCTGTCGCGCGCCAAGGTCGAGGATACGGCGGAGTGGCTGAACGGCCAGGGCATCCGCGCGCTTGCCTATCACGCCGGCATGGATCGTGCCGTGCGCGACGCCAACCAGGATGCCTTCCTCAAGGAAGAGGATCTCTGCCTCGTCGCGACAGTTGCCTTCGGCATGGGGATCGACAAGCCGAACGTGCGCTATGTCGCGCATCTCGATCTTCCGGGTTCCGTCGAGGCTTATTATCAGGAGACCGGCCGCGCCGGGCGCGACGGTCTGCCTTCCGAGGTATGGATGGCCTATGGCATGGCCGATGTGATCCAGCGCGGACGGATGATCGACGAGGGCGGTGCGGCCGACGAGATCAAGCGGGTGGAACGCTCCAAGCTCAACGCGCTGCTTGCCATCTGCGAGACGGCGTCGTGCCGGCGGCAGGCGATCCTGTCGCATTTTGGCGAAAGCCATGCCGGCAATTGCGGCGGCTGCGACACCTGCCTGAAGCCGGTCGAGACCTGGGATGGGACGGATGCGGCGATCAAGGCGCTGGCGGCGATCTATCGCACGGGCGAGCGTTTCGGCACGGGGCACGTGGTCGATGTCCTCATCGGCAATGTCAATGAAAAGACCGAGCGCTTCGGCCACACCGAAATGCCGGTTTTCGGCGCCGGCAAGGATATCGCGGCGCGCACCTGGCAATCCGTGTTCCGCCAGCTTCTGGCGATGGGCCTGGTGCGCGTCGACCACGGGGCTTTCGGCGCGCTGAAGCTGGAGGAGGGCGCGCGCGCCGTGTTCAAGCGCGAGCGCGAGGTGTTCTTCCGCAAGGACCGCCCGGCCTCCGAACGGCGGCCGAAGAGGGCGGCGCAAGCCGAGCGGCGCTCGGTTCTGTCAGGCTCCGACGACGCGCTGTTCGAGGCGCTGCGCGCCGAGCGCACCGCGATCGCCCGCTCGCTCAGCGTCCCACCCTACGTCGTCTTCCCCGACACGACGCTGATCGCCTTCGCCACCGAGCGGCCGCGCACGCACAAGGAGCTGCTCGGCATTTCCGGCGTCGGACAGTCGAAGCTCGAGCGCTATGGGGATGCGTTTCTCGAGGTGATTTTGGGGTTTGATGGGTGAGGGCTCAGGCGACGTCGGTGTGAACGAAATCGTTGCCCTTGTAGAGCAATCTGACGCCAAGCGTCTTGGCGCAGGCGTAGGCGTAACAGTCGCCGAAATTCAGGCTTGCGACGTGGCCAACGACCTTGCCGTAGATCGCCGCAGCGTTGATGGCGGCGTTCCCGATCTCGGCGGAGATGACGACTTCCTTGATATCGAGGCCTTCGATGAAAGCGTCGATCGCCTTTGTCGCCTCGTCCACCATCCGTGCCGATGGCTTAGCCTGGGAGCCGGCGGTGTGCGCCTTCTGGCGCGCAAGGGCCAGAACGGCTTCGAATTTCACCAGCGGAGACACATAAAGAACGTCTTGCCCGGCGTCGGAAAGCGCCTTCTCAATGTCCTCGTAACCTGCTTCCCGCGCCAGAACGGCGACAATTGCCGACGCGTCGATAAACAAGGTCAATCGCCCCACATTTCATCAGTGAAGCGTTTCATGTCGAAATCAGGATCGCCCTTGCCCATGGCGTCGGCGATCGCCTTTGCCTTCGCCAGCCTCACTTCGATTGGTACGGTCTTTCGAGCTCGGGCAAGCTCGTTTTCCAGCGCGCGGCGAACCGCTTCCGTCTTTGTCGGAGCTTTCGTCAGTTCCTGGATCTCGGCTGCGAGCCGGTCGACGTCTTCATCGCTGATATAAAGAGCCATTGCTGCTCTCCCTTCATGCAACTGTTTATCATCTTCCGAAAAGCTCTGCCATTGGTGTGTTTTATGCGAAAGCCATCACTGAAGCGCCATCATTTGCGATAGGCTCTTTGCGACAAGACGCGCGGTGATATGGTACCTGCGGCAACTGGAAACTCTCGAACAGGCGACATTGTCTCATGAATACGGCTTTCCTCTCCCATTTGCGCACCGAGCTTGCCGGCCTGAAGGAGGCCGGGCTTTACAAGGCGGAGCGTGTCATCACCTCGAAACAGGCGGGTGAGATCGCGATTGCCACCGGCGAGCGAGTGCTGAATTTCTGTGCCAACAATTACCTCGGCCTTGCCGACAACGCGGAACTCGCCGAAGCCGGCAAGAAGGCGCTTGATCGCTATGGTTACGGGATGGCCTCGGTGCGTTTCATCTGCGGTACGCAGGAGGAGCACAAGCAGCTTGAGGCCAGGATTTCGTCGTTTCTTGGGATGGAAGACACGATCCTTTATTCCTCCTGCTTCGATGCCAATGGCGGCTTGTTCGAGACGCTGCTTGGCGAAGAGGATGCGATCATCTCCGATGCGCTGAACCACGCCTCGATCATCGACGGCGTGCGGCTCTCCAAGGCCAAGCGTTTCCGCTACGCCAATAACGACATGGCGGCGCTTGAGGAGGAGTTGAAGAAGGCCGAGGGCAGCCGGTTCAAGCTGATCGCGACCGATGGCGTGTTTTCGATGGACGGGATCATCGCCAATCTCCAGGGTGTCTGCGATCTTGCCGAAAAGTATGGCGCGATGGTCATGGTTGACGACAGTCATGCGGTCGGGTTCGTCGGCAAGCATGGGCGCGGTTCGGCCGAGCATTGCGGCGTCGAGGGGCGGGTCGATATCATCACCGGTACGCTCGGCAAGGCGTTGGGCGGTGCGTCAGGCGGCTATACGTCGGCGAAGGCGGAGGTGGTGGAGTGGCTGCGGCAGCGGTCGCGGCCCTATCTGTTTTCCAATACGCTGGCGCCGGTGATTGCGGCTGCGTCGCTGAAGGTCTTCGACCTGATCGATCATGGCGATGCGCTACGGGCGCGGTTGTCCGCCAATGCGGATCTGTTTCGTTCGGAGATGACGAAGCTTGGCTTCACGCTTGCGGGCGAGGGGCATCCGATCATTCCCGTCATGCTGGGGGATGCGAAGCTGGCGCAGGATATGGCGGCGTTGATGCTGAAGAAGGGTGTTTACGTCATCGGCTTTTCCTTCCCCGTGGTGCCGAAGGGGAAGGCGCGCATCCGTACACAGATGTCGGCGGCGCATTCGGTCGAGGATGTCGAGCGGGCGATTGAGGCGTTTGCCGAGGCTGGGCGGGAGTTGGGTGTGATTTAGCGCCGTGGTTGCTCCTCTTCTCCCCGGTCGGGAGAAGGGGGAAAGCGGCAATTGGGAGGAATTGAATGTCGAACATGATGAAGGCACTGGTGAAGTCGAAGGCCGAGGTCGGGCTGTGGATGGAGCAGGTGCCGGTGCCCGAGGTCGGGCCGAACGATGTGCTGATCAAGGTCAGGAAGTCGGCGATCTGCGGCACGGACGTGCATATCTGGAACTGGGACCAGTGGGCGCAGAAGACCATTCCGGTGCCGATGGTGGTGGGGCACGAGTTCTGCGGCGTGATCGCCGAGGTGGGCTCGGCGGTCACCAAATATCATGTCGGCGAGCGGGTCTCGGGCGAGGGGCATATCGTCTGCGGCAAATGCCGCAACTGTCGCGCCGGGCGCGGTCATCTCTGCCGCAATACGCTGGGGGTCGGCGTCAATCGTCCGGGCTCCTTTGGTGAGTTCGTCTGCATTCCTGAAGCCAATGTCGTGCCGATCCCCGACGATATTCCCGATGAGATCGCGGCGATCTTCGATCCGTTCGGCAATGCGGTGCATACGGCACTCTCTTTCGATCTCGTCGGCGAGGACGTTCTTGTCACCGGCGCGGGTCCGATCGGCATCATGGGGGCGCTGGTCGCAAAGCGGTCGGGCGCGCGCAAGGTCGTGATCACCGATATCAATCCGCATCGGCTCGATCTCGCCCGCAAGCTCGGTATCGATCATGTCGTCGATGCGTCGAAGGAGAACCTCTCCGACGTGATGACCTCGATCGGGATGACCGAGGGCTTTGATGTCGGGCTCGAGATGTCGGGGGCCGCACCTGCCTTTCGCGACATGATCGACAAGATGAACAATGGCGGCAAGATCGCCATTCTCGGCATCGCGCCCGCCGGTTTCGAGATCGACTGGAACAAGGTGATCTTCAAGATGCTCAATTTGAAGGGCATCTACGGACGCGAGATGTTCGAGACCTGGTACAAGATGATCGCCTTTGTGCAGGGCGGGCTGGACCTTGCGCCGGTGATTACCCACCGCATCGGCATCGACGATTTCCGCGAGGGCTTCGAGGCGATGCGGTCGGGCAACTCAGGCAAGGTGGTGATGGACTGGTAATGGGAGGAGAATGACATGAACTATGAAGGAAGCTGCCACTGCGGCCAGATCGCTTTCGATGTCGAGGGTGATTTCACATCGGCGATCGACTGCAACTGTTCGCTCTGCCGGCGCCGCGGCGGGCTGCTCGCTTTCGTGCCGCGCGACAAGTTCAGCCTGAAGACGCCGCGCGAGGCACTATCGACCTACACATTCAACACCCATGTGATCCAGCATCACTTCTGCAGCAATTGCGGCGTCGGCCCGTTCAGCGAGGGCAAGATGCCGGATGGCACCGAGATGGCCTGCATCAATCTGCGCTGCGTGCCCGCCGTCGATCTTACGACGATCGAGATCCAGCCTTGGGACGGCAAGTCGCATTAGTCTGTCGGTTGGCTGGAGCCTCGGCGTGAACGGAGGTCGGGCCGGGACGGTGTGCGGGATATGTGCGACAACTGGTCGTTTCAGAAGAATGCGGCACGCTCTTGTCTTCCCGTGGTGACATCCTATCTATGCTTGGCAACCGCTTCGGCGGCTTGTGGCCTGTGGATAAGGCCTTTTCCAAGTTTTCTCGCGCTTTTTTGCTGGAAAAGCTTGACGAGAACTAAAATTGTGGGAATCACCGTTCGACTTGAATAGCGGTGAACTGGGTCAAGGGCAGATCGCACAACCATGGCCGGACATTTGGTGACATATGAACTCTGTCGTCCGGCGCCGGCAATCGTGGTTAATCAGGCATTAAATGTCATCCCGTTATTTGGGATCAGGTGATTCGAGACGGCCGTTTGCGGCGCGCCGGCTTTGATAGGGCCGTTTTACCGCAGCGAGTTTGAATAGCGTCAGGAAGGCGACGATATACATGGCAACGAAGGTCAAAGAGAACGAAGAAGCGGAAGTCGAACGCGACGGCGGTACCGACGGCCCTCTTCTCGATCTTTCCGATGACGCGGTCAAGAAAATGATCAAGGCCGCCAAGAAGCGCGGCTATGTGACGATGGACGAGCTCAATGCCGTTCTTCCGTCCGAGGAAGTGACATCCGAACAGATCGAAGACACGATGTCGATGCTGTCGGATATGGGCATCAACGTCATCGAAGATGAAGAAGCCGAAGAAGCCGGCGGCAACGACGGCGGCGACGACGATTCCAGCTCCGACGACGAAAGCGAAGGCGGCGAGCTTGCTCCCTCCGGCGGTACCGCACTTGCGACCGCCAAGAAGAAAGAGCCGACCGACCGCACCGACGACCCCGTGCGCATGTATCTGCGCGAAATGGGTTCGGTGGAGCTTCTGTCGCGCGAAGGCGAAATCGCCATTGCAAAGCGCATCGAGGCCGGCCGCGAAACGATGATCGGTGGTCTCTGTGAGAGCCCGCTGACCTTCCAGGCGATCATCATCTGGCGCGACGAACTCAACGAAGGCACGACGCTGCTGCGTGAGATCATCGATCTCGAAACGACCTATTCCGGTCCCGAGGCCAAGGCTGCTCCGCAGTTCCAGAGCCCCGAGAAGATCGAGGCTGACCGCAAGGCTGCCGAAGAGAAGGAAAAGACCCGCCGTACCCGTTCGGGCGACGACGACATCACCAATGTCGGCGGCGAGGGCCTGCCTCCGGAAGAGGAAGAAGAGGACGAGGACGAATCCAACCTGTCGCTGGCCGCCATGGAAGCGGAACTGCGTCCGCAGGTCATGGAAACGCTCGACATCATCGCCGAGACCTACAAGAAGCTCCGCAAGCTGCAGGACCAGCAGGTCGAGCAGCGGCTGGCTGCGACCGGCACGCTGTCTTCCGCTCAGGAGCGCCGCTACAAGGAGCTCAAGGATGAGCTCATCAAGGCGGTGAAGTCTCTGTCGCTGAACCAGAACCGCGTCGACGCCCTTGTCGAGCAGCTCTACGACATCTCCAAGCGACTGATGCAGAACGAAGGCCGTCTGCTGCGCCTGGCCGAGTCCTACGGCGTCAAGCGTGACTCGTTCCTGGAACAGTACCAGGGCGCCGAGCTCGATCCGAACTGGATGAAGTCGATCGCCAATCTGGCCGCACGCGGCTGGAAGGAATTCGCCAAGGGCGAAAACACCACGATCCGCGACATCCGCCAGGAGATCCAGAATCTGGCAACGGAAACCGGCATCTCGATCGCCGAATTCCGTCGCATCGTGTCGATGGTGCAGAAGGGCGAGCGCGAAGCGCGTATCGCCAAGAAGGAAATGGTCGAAGCGAACCTTCGCCTCGTCATCTCCATCGCCAAGAAGTACACGAACCGCGGCCTGCAGTTCCTCGACCTCATTCAGGAAGGCAATATCGGCCTGATGAAGGCGGTCGACAAGTTCGAATACCGCCGTGGTTACAAGTTCTCGACCTATGCGACGTGGTGGATTCGTCAGGCGATCACCCGCTCGATCGCCGACCAGGCCCGCACGATCCGTATTCCTGTGCACATGATCGAAACGATCAACAAGATCGTTCGTACCTCGCGCCAGATGCTGCACGAGATCGGCCGCGAGCCGACGCCGGAAGAGCTGGCTGAAAAGCTGGCCATGCCGCTCGAAAAGGTCCGCAAGGTCCTGAAGATCGCCAAGGAGCCGATCTCGCTTGAAACGCCTGTCGGTGACGAAGAAGATTCGCACCTCGGCGATTTCATCGAGGACAAGAACGCGCTTCTGCCGATCGACGCCGCTATCCAGGCGAACCTGCGCGAAACGACGACGCGTGTTCTCGCATCGCTCACGCCGCGCGAAGAGCGCGTGCTGCGCATGCGTTTCGGCATCGGCATGAATACCGACCATACGCTCGAAGAAGTCGGCCAGCAGTTCTCGGTTACCCGCGAACGTATCCGTCAGATCGAAGCGAAAGCGCTGCGCAAGCTGAAGCATCCGAGCCGCTCGCGTAAGCTCCGCTCGTTCCTCGACAGCTAAGTCGCGGACATATGTCATTCGAAAAGCCGGGCCTTGTGTCCGGCTTTTCTCGTTTCTGACGGTGCTTAGCTGGGGATTATCCGCCTTGGCGTTCACGCCCTTGTCAGGTGTGCGTGTTTTTTGCCTTTAAGGCTTGATGATGCCTTCTTAAAAGGCCACATCGACAACTTGTCGTTCAGCATTGCGTGGGTATGGCCAAGGCAACGGAAAAGCAATTGGGGTTGTTCGGCTGGGGCGTCATCGCCTCGGTGCTGCTTCATATTGTCGTCGTTGCCGGCTTTCTGATCAAGCTGCCGCAGCCGACGCCGCCTCCCCAGGAGGAGACGGTCAATGTCGAGATGGTGCCGCCACCGGAAGAGAAGAAGCCCGAAGAGAAGAAGCCGGAGGAGCAGGCTGCGCTGAAGGTGCCGGAAGAGCCGAAGCCCGAGGAGAAGAAGCCCGAGCAGCCGGCTGCGGCCGAAAAGCCTGCCGACGAACAGAAGCCGGAAGAAAAGAAGGCCGAGCAAAAGCCGCCGGAGCCCAAGCAGGAAGAAGCCAAGGCAGAACCGCCACCGCCGCCGCCAAAGCCGCCGGAGGAGAAACCGCCGGAAGCGCCCAAGCCGCCTGAAGAGAAGCCGCCCGAGCCGCCGCCGCCTGAAAAACCTCCGGAAGAAAAGCCGACAGAGGAAAAGAAGGCTGAGGAGAAGAAGTCCGAGGAGCCGCCGAAGCCGGATCCCGCCGAACAGGCAAAGGCCGACCAGCAGCCGAAGGGACCTGATGGCAAGCCACAGCCGATCCAGCCGCTGCGCCCCGTCTTCGAGTTCGGCGACAAGGCGAGCGGCCCGAGGAAGGCCGAGGATGGCGATGCTTCCACCGAGGCGGATAAGCCTTCGGGCGCGCCTGACGCGGAAAAGCCCACGGATGATCCCGCGTCGGCTGGAAAACCCAACGCCGACGACAAGCCGCCGGCCAAGCCCATGCCTGATGATATCAACCTGCCGCAGGTCGATGTCGCCGACGCGCATCAGGAAAACAACGGGCCGGCCGCCGAGGCGACCGGTGTGGTGACGACCGAGATCACGCAGGCCAAGCCGAAGGAGATCGCCAAGGCTGACCCCGCCGCCAGTGCTGCTCCGGCGGCCGATCCGCTGACCAAGGTGAAGAAGCTCTATTCGCAGAACGACACGGGCGGCGACGTGGCGCGGACGGCGATCGACGGCATGCCGCGCGGCATGCGCGTTGCCGAACTCTGCACGACGGAACTGCGCGAACAGCTCAGGCACTCGCCGCAGGGGTTCCGGCCGGAGCTCTTGCCGTCCTATCGCCTGCAGCAGGGCAATGTGCTGGAGATCAAGCGTGGCGCCTTTCGTGCCAGTGCGCGCTGGTACGATATGAGCTTCCGCTGCGAGGTCGATACCGACGGAACCAAGGTGCTAAATTTCGCCTATGACGTCGGTGCTGCTATCCCGAGGTCGCAGTGGCGCAGCCGCGGGTTCCCCGATTTCTGATGGGCGGATGCGGGCGCCGTTGTAGCGCCCGCGAGCCTTGATCGAGGCCTATTTGCTGCTGCCCGCAGTCAGCGACGGCAGTTCGGCGAAGAGGGCGTCACGGGCGCGAACGCCTGCCGTGCCTTCCGTCTTCTTGTCGTCCTGGATCAGGCGGGCGAACACCACGGTCCGGTCCCCCTTCGTCGCCCAGCCGACGAACCAGCCCCAGGGGTGCTCCTCATCGAACGTGTAGTCGGGCAGCCTCGGATAGGCCATGCCGGTCTTGCCCTGCACCGACCAGCCATCCGGCAGCTCGGTCTTCTCGACGACCTTCAGCGTCATCTCTGTCGCGTGGGCGTTGACGGGAAGCTGGCGGTTCACCAGCTTGCGCAGGAACGCCACCTGTTCCAGTGGCGATATCTTGAGCGATGAGGCGATCCATGCCCGGTCGAGGCCGTTGTTCTTGCCCTTGTCGCCGGAGAAATCGGCATTGCCGTAGTTCAGCTTCGTCGCGTAGTCGTGCAGCGCCTTTTCGCCGAGCGCGTGGGTGATGCGCTGGGAGAACCAGACGACCGAGTATTTCAGCCAGCGAACGGCATCCGTCGGCTTCTTCCAGTTCTCGCCGCCCCAATCGGGATCGCCCTTGCGAAAGTTGAGGGTCGGGGTGTGCTCGTCCTTCAGGAAGCCGCTGTCATAGCCGATGACGCTCAGCGCCACCTTGAAGGTCGAGGCCGGCGTGACGCGGCCTTCGCAATCGCCCTCTTGGACAATCGTCTCTCCGGTCTTGGCGTCGGCCACGACAGTACAAATAGTCTTGGCTTGCGCCGTCGTACCCATTGTGGCGATCGCTGCGGCGGCAAGCAGGGTGGGGCGGAGATGCATGGAATGGCCCTTTCTTGGTGGCTTTCTAGGGATAGCTACCAGTCGTTTGACCCCGCGACAAAGGACCAATACTAGATGAAGCCATTAGAAAAATTGGGGCTTCATCATGGTTCGGCCATATCTACCGCTGAACGCCTTCAGGGCTTTCGAGGCGTCTGCGCGGCACCTGAGCTTCACCAAGGCGGCGATCGAGCTCAACGTCACGCAGGCGGCCGTCAGCCACCAAGTGATCGCTCTCGAGGCGCAGCTCGGGGTGACGCTGTTTCGGCGGCTGCCGCGCGGGCTGATGATCACGGCGGAGGGCGACAGTCTGCTGCCGGTGCTGCGCGACAGCTTCGATCGCATGGCTGATGCTGTCGAGCGGCTTCGCGACGGGCATGTGCGCGAAGTGCTGACGGTTGGGGCGGTCGGAACCTTCGCGGTCGGCTGGCTGCTGCCGCGCTTGCCGTCTTTTCAGGAGCGCTATCCCTATGTCGACCTCAGGCTTTCCACCAACAACAACCGGGTGGACCTGGCGGCCGAAGGGCTCGATCTCGCCATCCGCTTCGGCGGCGGGGCGTGGCACGCGACGGAGGCGACACGGCTCTTCGAGGCGCCACTGTCGGTGCTCTGCAGGCCCGATCTCGCGGACGGGCTGAAGCGGCCGGAAGATCTCGTGGGGCAGACACTCCTGCGCTCTTATCGGCCGGACGAGTGGACGCGGTGGTTCGAGGCTGCCGGCGTTTCGCATCCGGGGCCGATGCAGAAGAGCATCGTCTTCGACACCTCGCTGGCGATGATGGAAGCGATCCAGCAGGGGATCGGCGTCGGGCTTGCGCCGCCGAAGATGTTCGAGCGCCAGCTGGCGTCCGGCCTGGTGGCGCGGCCGTTTTCCATCACTGTGTCGATGGGCAGCTACTGGCTGACGCGGCTGCATTCGCGCCCGGTGACGCCCGCGATGGCGGCGTTCTCGCAGTGGATCACGTCGGTGATTGCACAAAGTGATGAGGCAGGATGTTAGGGAAATAACAGAAGTTTTGCTGAACGGTCTGGAAGCGTTTTCGAAATGCGCTAAGTTGGGTGTGTCGAAGTGAAACGGAATCGTTAATCGTTCTCCGCTCCAGTCCGACACAAGCATGACCGCCTAGCTTTGTCCCATCGCCGGATGTTAGCGGCACAAGAGGGGACAATGACATGTCGAACGAAATCGAGCGCTTTTTCGAACAGCAGGACGAAGCCACCAAGGTGGCGATCATCGAAAGCCGTGGCGACGAGTTGACCGACATGCTGGTATCCGCGCTCGAAGATGCGCTTTCCATCCTCCACGGCGAGATGCAGCCCGAAACATTGCACTGATCGCCGCCGCCTCGATCGAGGCGGGCACAACTGTCTGAGGCCTTGCTTGGCTCATCCTGTTGCATTGGACAGCTTTATCGCGGGCTATTCCTGGGATCGTGATCCAGTGGGGCGATCGCCTTCCGAGGTGTTTCGCCTGCAACGCGCAGATGCGCCTGTGCTCTATCTCAAGCGCGAAGCGCGGAGTGGCTATGGCGAGTTGGCCGATGAGGCTGCGCGCTTGCGGTGGCTTTCCGGCCAGGGGATGCCGTGTCCCGATGTCATCGCTCTCACCACCGATGATGACTATGATTGGCTGCTGATGAGCGCCTTGCCGGGCCGCGATCTCGCTTCGGATTCGGCTGTTGATGCCGAGGCGAGGGTGGTCATGCTGGCCTCCGCATTACGCGCGCTTCATTCTCTCGACATTGCCTCGTGCTCCTTCGATCACCGGTGGTCGAAGCGGCTTGCCGTTGCCGAGCGGCGCATGCGGGCCGGCTTGGTCGACGAAGAGGATTTCGACGAGACGCGGCTTGGGCTGAGCGCCGCCGATCTCTATTCAGAGCTTTGCCGGATGGCTGCCGGCGACGAGGATTTGGTTGTCACCCATGGCGACGCCTGCCTGCCGAACTTCGTGGCATCAGGTGATGCCTTCGCCGGCTATATCGATTGCGGCCGTCTTGGCGTTGCCGATCGCTACCAGGACATCGCGCTCGCCTGCCGCAGCATCGCCGCGAATTTCGGTGAGGCGTTCGTTGGGCCGTTTTGCCGGAACTACGGCATCGTGTCGTTGGATGCTGGCAAAATGCTGCGATATCAGATGCTTGATGAGTTCTTCTGACCGACTGATTCAAGCTGGTCACGACGCCCGCACGTTTCGATCACCGCAACGTTATGCCGTCTTGCCTGTAAACGAGTGAGGGCCTCCCTATATGGATATCATGAGCATCCAGGGAGCCGCCGATGTCCGCCCAGCCGATGAAGATACCCGGTCCGGATCATCCGATTGCGATTACGCCCAATCCTAAGCGTGTGATGGTCACTTGGAACGACCGCGTGATTGCCGATAGCCGCAAGGCGTTGACGTTGAAAGAGGCGAGCTATCCCGCCGTCTTCTATATCCCTCGTAGCGATGTGGACATGGCGTTGCTGGCCCACAGCGCGCACAACAGCTTTTGCCCCTACAAGGGCGAGGCGTCCTATTACAGCATCGCGTCGGACGGCGAGCGTTCGGAAAGCGCGATCTGGAGCTATGAAGATCCCTCGGATGCCGTCAGCGAGATCAAAGGCTATGTCGCCTTCTACCCTGATCGTGTCGACTCTATCGAAGAGTTGACGACTTAGGGGAGGCGAGACGCCGACGGCTTAGGGAGACGTGGGTTCGGCGATCGGTCGCGGCAAACCTGTCTCTGAAAAATCAAGGATCGGTCCGGCAGGGAAACCGGACCAATCCCCGTAACTGATCGGAGGTCAATCGGATCAGAAAAGGCAAACTTGTGAAAGGTGCCCCGGCCTAGACCGGGGCGCCGATAGTCAGATTAGAAAGCGCGCTGCAGGCGGAAGAAGCCCTTGGTTACGCTGTCTTCGTGGTCAACGTCGGTGTAGTCGACGGTAGCCTTGGCGTAGAGGTTGTCTACGATCTGGTAGTCAACGGTTACGCCGACCTTCCAAGCGTCGTTAGACGAGAAGTCGGTGTCCGTTGCGTTGTGGCCGTAGTTGCCGAAGTACTGAGCCATCGGGGTGATGGTCCACTTGTCGGTAACCTTGGCTGCGTATTCAGCAGCAACGGTCCACTCGGATTCGTCGTAGTAGCTGTTGATGCCGGTCGCGTAGGCAGCAGCCAGGCCGAGGGTGCCAGGTCCGATGTCAGCGAAGAGCATGCCACGGATCGCACCTTCTTCGGTGTCCGTGTCGTAGCCGCCGATGAGCTGGTAGGATACTACGCCAGCCTTGCCGCCGATTGCAGCAGCGATACCAACGGCGTTGCCGGAGTTGGTGCCACGCTCTGCGCCTGCGCCGTCTTCCAGTTCGTCAACCGAAACGCCAGCGTAGAAGTCGCCGGATTCGTACTGGTAACGAATGGAGTTGTGCAGGGTCTGGTAGCTGGACAGAACGTCCGGCTCGCCGCTCAAATCGTCATCCCACCAGCTGTAGAACAGACCGGCGCGCAGGCCAGCGATGTCGATGTAAGCGGAGTCGAGGGTCGAGGTCGTGGAAGCGTTGTCGCCGTTGTTACGCAGAACGATAACGCCGGTGAGCGGGCCGTACTCGGTGTCGCTCTTTGCAGTGAACGAAACCTGAGCGCGCGTACGAGCGTTCCAGTCAGACGAACCCTTCTGGTTCGGGCCGCCGTATACTTCAAAACGCAGGTAACCGCCAACCTTGAGGCAGGTTTCGGTGCCCGGGATGTAGAAGTAGCCGGTGCCGTAAGCGTCGCAGACGCGAACGTATTCTACTGCTTCAGGCTCAGCTGCAACGATAGCGTCGGCAGCGAAGACGGGGGACGCGGCGGCAGCGAGAGCTGCTGCGGACGTCAGCATAACCATCCGAATGTTCATTTGAAATCCATTTCCTTTTAGAAGAGACCGTTGCCACACACTGGGAGGTGATAGGCAACCGTTCCGGTAAACAGCCTTTCGGCACGCGGATCAGCGAACCGCTGACACTCTTCTCTCATCCCTCAGTAAATCTATCAATTCGGATGACGGCGAAATCGTTGATTGTGAAACTTGTTATGTTCGAAATGTGACGAATTTGCCACAATATCAGCTACTTAGACAAATTGACGCAGTGCCCCGACAGCTGCGGAGCAACGGAATACAGTGAAATTCATGTGCTCCGAGGAGCGTATAGAGGTGCCGGCGAATACACACCGAGCGCAATGTCCGCGAGATAATATCGCGTTGCAGCAAAATGAAGGGGCTTCGCTGGAACGCTATGTTCCAAATTTGGAACGAAGCCTTCCGGGCAGGCGAATGAAAGTTTTTTAGGCAGGAGTTGGCATATTTCGTTCGCAGGCGTATGCGACAGGTTCCAGGGATATCTTAGGGCCCTTTTTTAGAAGAGGTGGCTTATGCCAGCGGCCGAAACCAATTTTCCGGATATGAACGACTTTGCTTATTTTGCAGCGGTTGTACGCTATGGCGGCTTCTCCGCGGCCGGTCGTGTGTTGGGTTTGCCGAAGTCGAAACTCAGCCGCCACATCACCGCGCTTGAGGATCGTTTGGGCGTTCGATTAATCGAAAGAACGGTGCATCGGTTCCGCGTGACCGAGATTGGTCAATCACTATATGTTTACTGTGAGAACATGCTGCGTGAAGCGGAAAGAGCCACCAAGGCCGTCCACGACGCAAACGACGAACCGCAGGGAACGATCAGACTAAGTGTTCCGACGGGGCTGCTCGAGGGGTCGCTCGGGGCGATCTTTCCCGAGTTCCTGTTGCTTCATCCGAAGATCCAGCTGCAGATTCTCGCCACCGACCAGCGGGTCGACATCATTAACGACCGACTCGATCTCGCGATCCGGGCGCAGTTGACCGAAGAGACCGACGCCGAGTTGACGATGAGGGTCTTGAGCAAGGTCGATCTCATCCTTGTCGCCAACAAGGACATGGCGGCACGGCTGCCCACGGGGGAGGGAATCGAATCGCTTGATGGCGTGCCGACCGTCTCGTTCACCAGCGGCATGGCCGAGTGGCGCGAGGTCGACGTCTGGGATTTCACCGGCCCGGATGGTGCGCTTCACAGGCACGAGCATCGACCGCGCATGAGCTGTCGCAGCGTGCCCGCCGTGCTGGAAGCGATTCATGCGGGCGTCGGCGTCGGGCTGCTTCCGGATATTGTCTGCGCCGAAGGCTTGCGGCACGGAACACTGGTCCGCCTGCTGCCCGATTATCAGATGTCCCAAGCGACCATCTATCTGGTGTTCACGGCATCGCGCGGCCTGCCGACGGCGGTGCGCACGCTCGTCGACTTCCTCGTCGAGCGCTTCCGGACGTTCAATGTCGCGATTGAGGGTGATCGCGCGGGCGCGGCGTGAGTCGTTTCTGCCCGGCGCATCGACATCTTGTCCAGCAGACATGGCGCCTATCTTGAAAGAGGTGTCGGTTCGGGTGCGCCTTGTTCGTCCTTGAAGCGATGCCAACGTTCAAGGGAGAAGAATCATGTCCTATGTCGACGGTTTTATCGTTGCTGTGCCGAAGAAGAATATCGAGGCATACAAGGCGCTTTCAGCCAAGGCCGGCGCTGTCTGGAAGTCACATGGCGCGAAGGATTATGTCGAATGCGTCGCGGACGACGTGCCCTATGGCGAGTTGACGTCGTTTCCGCGTGCGGTTCAGGCAACCGATGACGAAGTCGTGGTGTTCTCGTGGATCACTTATGATTCGCGCGAGCAGCGCGATGAGATCAATGCGAAGGTCATGGCGGATCCTGAACTGCAAGTCACCGAATGCCTTGATATCTTCGATGCAAAGCGGATGATCTACGGCGGCTTCGTTCCGCTGCTTTGGCTTTGACGCGGACCGATCACCGGCATTGACATGGCGGCGGGTGCGCGCGACCTCTGGGCTGAGTTTCATCGTCCGGAGGTGCCCCCATGCCACATAAGATTCTCAGCCTGCAGACCCGCGGGCAGGGCCTTTATGAGTTTACCGATCAGATCGCTGCCTTCGTGCGTTCCGCAGATGTCGAATCCGGACTGCTCACCGTTTTCGTGCGGCATACGTCCTGCTCGCTGCTCATTCAGGAGAATGCCGATCCGGATGTGCGCACCGATCTCAATGGATTCTTTCGCCGTCTGGTGCCGCCATCGTCCGATCCGTCGATGCGCTGGATCGTTCATACGATGGAGGGGCCGGATGACATGCCTGCCCATATCAAGGCGGCGCTGACGCAGGTTTCGATCGGGATTCCCGTCATGGACGGGCGGCTTGTTCTCGGTACATGGCAGGGAATTTATCTGTTCGAACACCGCGAAACTCCGCACCGGCGCGAGGTCGTGCTGCATCTCGGCAACTGAACCAAATGTGAACGGGCGGTTCGAACATCGTTCATTTTCAGGCGTTTATCGTTTGTCCAATCCCGCAAGGGAGACCATCGATAACAAATGAAAGCATGAACATGACCCATTTTATCGCCAAAGCTTCGTTCGCCGCCATCCTTGCCATTGCGTCCATTCCCGCGACGTTCTCGGTTGCGTCAGCCGCCAGCCCTGAGCGTGCATCGGTCGTCGAGATTCAGTATCATCGTCCCGCTCCGCCGCGCGCATGCTCGCCGATCCGGGCTGTCGAAAAGGCCCGTTATGCAGGCCTGCGCAATGCGCGCGTCACCGATATCACGCCGCGCCGCGTCGTCGTTTCCGGCCGTGGCTATCGCGGCCATTGGGACCGGATGTTCTTCGCGAACGTTCGCGGTTGCCCTGAGATCCGCCGCTGATCGGGCCTAGAGAACTATAGAGACTGCATCGCCTTGGCCGCGCCATTTTCAGGCTGCTTTGTGCGAATCGCATAACAATGCGTTTATCCGGGAGGGCCGTTCTTCCGACCGGCCGAGAGAGAATCGAAAAAGGAGCGCGGTCGCAACCGCGTGATATGGAGATTTCGATGATGCAGTTTCTGACCAAGGCGGGGATTGCCCTGGTACTGGGCGCCGGCACGCTTGCCGGCGCTACGGTTCCGGCCTCCGCTCAGGTGGACATCTATATAGACGGCGGTCGTCCGCCACCGCCTCCGGGCTACGGGCGCCCACCACCGCCCCCAGGCTATGGCCGGCCGCCACCGCCGCCGGTTTATGGCCGCCCACCGCCGCCACCTCCGTATTATGGCGGCCGGCCGCGTGGTTGCGATCCGCGCTTGGCTGAAGACAAGGCGAGCGATTACGGTTTCCGCCGCGCGCGCGTTGTCGATATCACGCCGCGCCGGGTGATCGTGCAGGGCTTCACGCGTCGTGGGCCCGACGAGATCACCTTCGGCAACGTTCGCGGTTGCCCGGTCCTGCGCTGAGAGGCCGGTTTCCGATAAGTTTGAAATGAAACCACCCCCGCCTGCGTGGAAACGCGGACAGGGGTGGTTTTCGTTTTGGGGTGATGTTTCGGCCGCTGTTGCGGCGGTCAGGCCTTGGGCGCGCTCGGACCTTCGCCGGCGGCCGAAGTGGCAAGCGGCGCCTGGCTGTCTGAGGAGACGACCGAGGTCGGCAGCGGCGTGCCGCGCTTGCGTTCGCGCGCCAGCGTCAGCAGACCGGAGCAGATGATCAGCAAGATGCCGCCGGCCATCGGCAGATCGACCGAGTCGTCGAAAATCAGGTAGCCGAACGCGATCGCCCAGAGCATCTGGCTGTA
The DNA here is from genome assembly GCF_000377565.1 of Rhizobium sp. 2MFCol3.1. GTDB lineage: Bacteria > Pseudomonadota > Alphaproteobacteria > Rhizobiales > Rhizobiaceae > Rhizobium. The sequence goes on from NZ_KB898354.1 coordinate 477,634, forward strand.
TTGCGGCGGCGCCACGAGGTTGGCGGGCGCGATGCGCGCTGCGGTCATCAGGAGCACGTTGCCGGCGGCGCCGAGCAGGCCGTAGCTTGCGATGAACAGCCACTGCCGTGGTGTCGGCATAACGAATTGCGAGGCCATCAGGATGCCGCTGACGATGATGGTGCCGAGCAGTGCGGCGCCGTATAGCGACAGGCGCTTTTCGGCCGGCCCCATCTTTCTCAGAACAACGATCGAGATCGCCGCCGTCAGGCCGCCGATCGCTGCCGCGAGATGGCCGATCGAGAGTTCGCGGAAGCCGGGGCGCAGCACCACCAGAACGCCGAGAAAGCCGACGATAACGGCCGCCCAGCGCTGCCAGCGCACATCTTCCTTGAGGAAGATGACGGACAAGATTGTCACGAAGGAGGGCAGCAGGAAGAGCAGGCAGAAGGCTTCCGCCATGGGAAGCAGCGTGAAGGTGATGATCGAGGCAATCGCGCCGATCGCGCCGCAGACGAAGCGTAGCAGCCACAATGTGCGGTTCGTGGTGCGCACGACATCCAGCCAGGAGTCTTCCTTGGCCTTGATGAAAGGCAGGGCGGCGGTGCCGAACAGGGCGCCTATGAAGGCGATCTCGTAGGATGGGATGCTGCCGTGGAGGATCTTGATCGAAGCGTCGCTGAACGCGAACACGGCATAGGCGGCAAACGCGATGAGAACGCCGCGCGCAGGCGAATGGGGAGCAGTCATGGGAGCAGTTTCAATTTGAAGAGAGCTTCGGGCGCCGGAGCATCGTTGCCGACAAGAGGCGGTATAGTTGAGAATGCTGCCCTGCACAATTGCGCAAAAGGACGCGCCAGCCTTAAAGGGCCTGGTGTGATTGCAACGCCACGCCGCGCCTTACGTGGCGGCGATCCGCCACCACGCATTGTCTACTGCGTTTTTAGTTGGTGCCGCGTCTGAGCGCTGGGCCATAGTCGCGGTAGATGCTGAGGCAATCGGTATAGCTCAGCGATTCGTTGGCGCCGTAGATCACATGCGCGCTCGATGCATTGGTGGACGCTTCCTCGGATACGAAGAGGATGGCTTCGCCGAGTGATTTGCCTGTTATTGGCGCATCGGTGCCATCGTCGAGCGTTATTCCCTTTATGACTGCGGCAATCTCGCGGTGGCTGAAAACTGCCTGTCTGTCTTCCGGTGTCATTGCCTTTACCTCGAACTGAAACTGAAAATGGATGGTTCTATCGTTGCCGGCCAAAAACTGCGCCGACGGTCGCGCGATGCCATCGCCTTACGGGCTCGATGGCAGGCAGACGTGCGCGAGCACGGCCTTTTCGCGTCTGTATTCATCGACCGGATGCCGCCGGCGGCCGCCAGCGTCGGATATCCGATCGACATATTATGGACATATGGCCCGATCGCCGTCGGACAAGATCGCTTCCTTCAATCCCCTGTGAATTTAAAAGGAGCCGGCGTGAATTCGCGCGGTGATTGCCGGGCAAGGCTACACGGCGGCGAATTGGCAAGTGCTATCGGGATCGCTATATCAGGCCCCACACGTGCAAGCATCGGCTGAAAGGTGAACCGACATGTTTCAAACGGCAAAGATCGATCAGGCCGACAAGAAGGAGTTCTATCGCCAGCTTGCGCAGCAGCTGACCGGGCTGCTTCACGGCGAGCGCGATGTGATCGCCAACGCGGCCAACACATCGGCGCTGATGTTCGAGATGATGCCGGAGCTCAACTGGGCCGGTTTCTATTTCCTGAAATCGAAGGACGAGCTGGTGCTCGGGCCGTTTCAGGGGCGCACCGCCTGCGTGAGGATCGCCGTCGGGCGCGGCGTCTGCGGGACCGCTGTCGCAAAGGGCCAGTCGATACTCGTCGAGGACGTGCATGCGTTTCCCGGCCATATCGCCTGCGACGCGGCCTCGCGCTCGGAGCTTGTCGTGCCGCTCAGCCACAATGGCGAGATCCTCGGCGTCATCGATCTAGACAGCCCCGTGACGTCGCGCTTCGATGCGGACGATCAGGCGGGGATCGAGGCGCTGGCCGAGATTTTCGTTGCGGCCAGTTACTGACGTCAAATTCATTGCATGAACGAGATGAGGCTGCGCCCGGATTGAGCGCAGCCTCTTTTGTTATCCTGTCACTCAGGACTTCTTCTTCTTGGCCTCATCGTCGATCAGCTCGTACCACATGGCGTTGAGGACGGCGAAGGCGGCCGCGAGCGGCAGGCCAAGGATCCATGCGAAATACCACATCCTATTTCTCCTTCAGTATGCGTGACCGCTTTTGTCGGTGATCTGTTTCTCGTCGACCTTCCCCCACAGCACTTTGTAGACCCAGGCCGTGTAGGCGAGGATGATCGGCAAGAAGATCAAAGTGACGACGAGCATGATGAACAGCGTCAGGTGGCTCGATGATGCATCCCAGACCGTCAGGCTCGACTTCGGATCGAGCGAGGAGGGCAGGATGAAGGGGAACATCGAGACGCCAACGGTCGAGATGATGCCGAAGATCGACAGCTTGCTGAAGAGCAGCGTGCCGATCTCCAGCCTGGCGCGCATGGCGATCAGGGTGGCAACCGCACCGGCGAAGCCGGCGATCGGGGCAATCATCATCCAGGGATAGGTGCCGTAATTGGCGAGCCACGAGCCCTCATGCGCCGCAGTTTTCAGAAGCGGGTTCGAGGGGCCGTCTGTGACGACCGTGCTCGAGATCGTGTAGCCGTTGACGCCAAGCGCCAGGAAGACGCCGCCGAGCGCGAAGAGCACGATGACGAGGATGGCGGCGATGCTGCCATAGCCACGCGCGCGTTCCGCCACAGGGCCGCTCGACTTCAGCACCAGCCAGGCGGCGCCGTGCATGCTGAGCATCGCGACGGAGAGCAGACCACAGAGCAGGGCATAGGGGTTGAGCAGGCCGATGAACGAACCCTCGTAGAAGATGCGCATGTCGGCCGGATCGAAGCGGAAGGGCACGCCCTGCAGCACGTTGCCGACGGCGACGCCGAAGATCAGCGATGGAACGAAGCCGCCAATGAAGAGCGCGAGGTCCCAATTGCCGCGCCAGCGGGCGCTCTCACGCTTCGAACGGTATTTGAAGGCGACCGGCCGCAGGATGAGCGCAAGCAGGATGGCGAACATCGCCAGATAGAAGCCGGAGAAAGAGACCGCGTATAGCGGCGGCCAGGCGGCGAAGACGGCGCCACCGCCGAGGATCAGCCAGACCTGGTTTCCTTCCCAGACCGGGCCGATCGTGTTGATGGCGACGCGCCGCTCCGTATCCGTCCTGGCGACGAAGGGGAGCAACATGCCAACGCCGAGGTCGAAGCCATCGGTGACGGCGAAGCCGATGAGGAGGACGCCGAGGAGCAGCCACCAGATGAGGCGCAGGGTTTCATAGTCGATGAGTTCGTGCAGGATCATGATCAATCACTCCGCGGCAGGAACGAGGGTTTCGGAAATCAGCTCGGCTTCCGGCTCGTTGTCCGGTTCCGGGCCCTTCTTGATGGCCTTCACCATCAGCGTCATCTCGATGATGATGAGCACCGTGTAGAGCGCCGCGAAGCCGAGGATGGTCAGCAGTACGGTGCTGGCGCCGAGGCTGGAGACAGCGGCGGCCGTCGGCAGCACGCCTTCGATGATCCAGGGCTGGCGTCCGACCTCGGCAACCACCCAGCCGAACTCGATGGCGATGAACGGCAACGGGATCGCCAGGACAGCGACGCGCAGCAGCCAGGGATGGGCGTCGAGGCGGCGGCGGGCCGAGAGCCAGAAGAAGGTCGCGGTCAACAGGATGAAGAACACGCCGAGCCCGACCATGATGCGAAACGACCAGAAGAGGGTCGGCACGTGCGGGATGGTGTCGCGGGCGGCCTGGTCGATCTGCTGATCGGTGGCGGTGCGGGGATCGTCGACATAGCGCTTCAGGAGAAGGGCATAGCCGAGCTGGTGGCCGAGATCCTCGAAGGCGCTCTTGGTTTCCGCGGTGATCTTTTCGGGCGAGCCGGCGGCGCGGATCTGCGTCAGCGCGTCATAGGCCTTGATGCCCTCGCGGATGCGGGTCTTTGCGTGTTCCTCGAGCTCGTTGATCCCGGGGATGACGGTATCCAGCGAGCGGGTGCCGATCAGGCCCATGACCCAGGGGATATGGACGGCGAAGTGGGTCTCGCGCGCCTGTTGATCAGGAAAGCCGATGGCGGTGAAGGGGGCCGGTGCCGGCTCCGTTTCCCACATGGCCTCGATGGCGGCGAGCTTCATCTTCTGGTTTTCGGTTGCGAGATAGCCGCTTTCGTCACCGAGCACGACGACCGAGAGCGCGGAAGCGAGGCCGAAGGAGGCGGCGACCGTCATCGAGCGCTTGGCGATCTCGATGTGCCTGCCCTTCAGCAGATACCAGGCAGAGACGCCGAGCACGAAGATGGAGGCACAGACGTAGCCGGCCGATACGGTGTGGACGAACTTCGCCTGGGCGACCGGATTGAAGACCACGTCGAAGAAGCTTGTCACTTCCATGCGCATGGTCTGCGGATTGAGCGCTGATCCCACCGGGTTCTGCATCCAGCCGTTGGCAACGAGAATCCAAAGCGCGGAGAAGTTCGAGCCGAGTGCCACGCACCATGTCGCCACGAGGTGACCGACCTTGGAGAGCTTGTCCCAGCCGAAGAAGAACAGGCCGACGAAGGTGGCCTCGAGGAAAAAAGCCATCAGCCCTTCGATCGCCAGAGGCGCGCCGAAGATGTCGCCGACATAGTAGCTGTAGTAGCTCCAGTTCATGCCGAACTGGAATTCCATGACGATGCCGGTGGCGACGCCGATGGCGAAGTTGATGCCGAAGAGCACGCCCCAGAACTTCGTCATCTGCCGCCAGATCTGGCGACCGGTCATGACGTAGACGGTCTCCATGATGGCGAGCAGCACGGCGAGGCCGAGTGTCAGCGGTACGAACAGGAAGTGATAGAGCGCTGTCAGCGCGAATTGAAAACGCGATAAGTCGACAATGTCTAGTTCCATAGTCTTTCTCCCACGCCCCATGGGGGTACGAAGATTTTCCGCCGGGCCGGATTGCCTGGCGGTCATGCACGCGCTCAGTCCGGTCTCAGCCGATTCAGAGCTTCTTCGAACGCCGTCTCTCCGCGGCGCGAAATGCTGGCGATGCGGCCGTCATCGAGCGTGGCGATCACATCAGCGATCTCCGCCTCGCGGCGGATATGGGTGGCGATAAGGAGCGACCGACCGTTCGCCTTCTCGGACAGGCGGGCCATGAGATCGAGTGCCGTGGCGCGGTCGAGGCCTTCCGTCGGCTCGTCGAGCAGCCAGAGCGGCGTATCGCGCAGGAAGAGGCGGGCGAGCGCCAGGCGGCGCGACTGGCCGCCCGACAGGCCCATGCCGCCTTCGCCGAGACGGGTGTCGAGGCCATCGGACAGGGTGGCGATATCGGCGAGCAGGCCGGCGGCGGCGAGTGCGGACTTGAGGTCGCTTTCAGTCGCATTGGGACAGGCCAGGCGCAGGTTGCCGGCGACCGTGTCCTGGAAGAGCTCGGTGCGTTGGGTCAGAAGGGTTGCCGTGTCGTTGGCGACCGTGCCCTTGAGCGGCTCGATCTCGCCGGCGAGCAGGGCCAGCAGCGTCGACTTCCCGGTACTGCTGGCGCCGACGAGCGCAAGCCTTTCGCCCGGTTTCAGGGCGAGGTTGATGTCGGCGAGAACAGGCGCTGCGGCTGCGTCATAAGCGGCGCTGACACCGGCGAGTTGGACTGCCTGTCCGGCGGCGGGGGCCGGGTGTTGGCGCGCGGATGTCTTGTCGGCCAGGCGAGGGCCGAGGCGCTTTGCCGCCAGCAGCGTGCGCCCTAGTTCGAGCGCCCCGCGACGCAGCGCGCCGAAGGGTTCGACAGCGGCGAAGGCGATCAGGATGCCGAGGGCTGCGACGGGCGCGGTGATCGTGCCGGCACCGGCGAGGGCCGCGACGGCCAGCAGCGCACCGGTGAGCAGGAGTGTCGAGGCGATGCCGAAGCCGAACGTCACTGTGCTTTCGATGCGGTTCAGCCTGTTGTCGGCATCTTCGGTATAGCGGTCGGCGGCGGATATGGCTGCCGCCTGCGCCTCGATCCTGCCTGACATCAACAGGTCCGACTGGCCGGCGACGAGGTCGATGGTACGGGCCCGCACCGCCTCGATGCCATAGGCGCGGCGCCGGGCATGGGCGGCGGCGAGGCGGCCGGCGCAAAAGGGGATGCCGAGGCCGGCGACGATGAGGAGGAGTGCCGCCGATAGGCCGAACAGGGGATGCATCAGGCCGAGCGCGATGCCTGTCGCGATGGCGGCGAGGATCGCGACGCCTGCGGGCACCAGCACGCGGAGATAGAGAGAATCGAGCGCATCGATATCGCCCGTCAGCCGAAACAGCAGGCGGGCCGGTCGTCTTGCGAGATCACGGGCAGCGCCGGCCTGCGCCCAGCCGCGAAACAGGCGTTCGCGCAGGGCGGCGAGCACGGCGAGCGTGGCGTCATGCGTCGTCAGCCGCTCGCCATAGCGCGAGGCGGTGCGGCCGATCGCCAGCAGGCGGATGCCTGCCGAGGGGGCGAAGACGTCGAAGGTTATGGCGGTTGCCACCGAGGCGCCGGCGATCGCTGTTGCTGTGATGAACCAGCCGGAGAGGCCGAGCAGCGCGATGCCGGCGCCTGCCGTCGCAGCGGACATGACGGCGCCCAGCAGCAGGCCGCGCTTCTTCTCCTTCATGAAGAGCTTGAGGATGGGTTTCAGATCGGTCAGCGACGCGCTCATTCGGCGGCCTCCCGTGCAGGTTCCTGACAGAGATGGATCGTCCTGCCCATGCGGGCGGCAAGACGGGGATCGTGAGTGGCGACGAGCAGCGTCTTGCCCTTTGCAAGCGCAAGCAGGCTCTCGGTGATGTCGTCGGCCGTTGCGCTGTCGAGGTGGGCGGTAGGTTCGTCGGCGAGGACGATCAGCGTCTCGGGGGCCACAGCGGCGCGGGCGATGGCAAGCCGCAGCGCCTCGCCACCCGAGAGGCCAGCTCCGCCATCGCCGAGCGGACGGTTGCGGTAGGCGCTGGCGAGCCTTCCGAGCCGGGCGGCGTCGAGTGCGGCGGCTGCCTGTTGGCTGGATACCTGCGGCCGGCCGAGCGCGACGTTGCGCGTAATGCTGCCGGCGAAGATATGCGGCTTCTGACCGATCCAGGCGATCCGCGTCCGCGACGATTGACCGGCCGGTTGCCCGCCGATCTCGACGCGGCCGCTTTCACAGGGCGCAAGGCCGGCGGCGAGTGCCAGCAGGGTCGACTTGCCCGAGCCGCTTGGGCCAAGCAGCGCGACGTGTTCGCCGGCTCGGATATGGAGATCGAAGTCTTCGATGGCTGAGGTACCGCTGCCGGGATAGCGGAAGCCGACGGCGTGGAAGCGGATATCGGCGCCAAGAGGGCTTTGATCGGCTTCTCCGTGCGGCAGCAGCATCCCGTCTTCGCTCAGCGCATCGAGGGCTTTCATCGCCGCTTCGCCCGAGGCCCGGTCGTGCCAGACAGCCGAGAGTTCGCGCAACGGCTCGAAGAAGGCTGGGGCGAGCAGCAGCACGAAGAGGCCCGATGTGAGATTGAGGCCATTTGTCCAGGCGCCGAAGCGGATTTCGCCGAGCAGCGAGAAGCCGACATAGACGGCGACCATGGCGACGCCGAGCGCGGCGAAGAGTTCGAGAACCGCCGACGACAGGAAGGCGATGCGCAGCACGGCCATGGTGCGGGTCTTCAGGTCCTCGGCATCGGCACGAAGCCGCGTTGCCGTGGCATCGACGGCATCAAGCGCGCGAATGGTGGCGAGGCCGCGCAGGCGATCGAGCAGGAAGCCGTTGAGGCCACCGGTCGCGGCCAGCTGCTTTTCGCTTGCGGCCTGCGCACGCCAGCCGATCAGCGCCATGGAGACGGGGATGAGGGGCATGGCGAAGAGCAGCACGAGAGCGGCGATCCAGGAGATCGGGAAGACGCAGGCGAGGATGACCAGAGGCACGGCGCTGGCCTTGAAGCGGGCCGGCTGGAAGCGTGCGAGATAGGGGACGATGAGTTCCGCCTGTTCGCCGACGATGCTGGCGGCCTCGCCCGATGTGTGGCGGGTGCTGTCGACCGGCGACCGGCGCGCAAGGGTTTCGACGGCGCGAGCGCGCCTTAGGGTGAGTTCGGCGCGGGCGGCGCGAAAGGCGAGGCGGCCGCCAGCCGCGTCGAGACAGCTTTTCGCGATGCCGAGCATGGCGATGACGATCGCCGGCCAGATGACGGCCTCGACCCCGCCGCCATCGGCGATGCGGCCGATAGCGACCGAGAGGAGACCGGCCTGCGGGATCCAGAGGAGGGCGGCGAGTGTCTGGACCAGCGCGGCGTTGCGCAAGGCCGAGGGCTGGCGGGCGCGCTTGCGCCGTCCGTCGCGGGCCTTATCTTGCTTGGCATCGAGAAAGGCACTGGTCATGGCGCTAACTCTTGTTCGCAGGATTGAGACGGCGGCCACGGCCGAGGGATATGACCCGGTCCTTGGCCTCAAGCAGCTTCGTCACTTTCGCGCCTAGCGAGAGTAGCGTTGCAAGCCTTTCTGTTTCAAGTTGTTTCACATCGTCATACCAATGTGTCAGCTGTTCAATCAGTGCATGCATTTCGCTCATGCGCTCCTGGGCGTGGCGTTCGGCTTCGCTGGCGGGTCGTTGCATCAGGATTTCGCGCAGCACCGAGAGCGTCGGATCGACCTCGCGCTTCTTGCGCTCTTCGGCCAGCGTGCGCAGGATCAGCCAGACATCGTCAGGCGTGGTGAAGAAGTCGCGGCGGTCGTCCGGCCGGTGCCTGAGCAGCACGAGGTTCCAGGTCTGCAGCTCGCGCAGGCTCATCGAGACGTTGGAGCGCGAAATGCCGAGCGCGTCGGCGATCTCCTCGGCGCAGAGCGGCTGAGGGGAGACGTAGAGCAGCGCGTAGATCTGGCTCACCGTCCTGTTGATGCCCCAGCGCGAGCCCATCTCACCGAAGTGCAGGACGAAGGATTGGACGAGCGGCGCAAGGTTCATGGTCAGGTTTCCGTTATGACTGTGATTTCAGAAATTTCTGAAATCACAGTGCGCAGTGCATGGCTGACAATCGGCAGGCCGGGGTTGCTGCAATTGGCGCTGGATTTGACGATAGTCAGCTTTTCGCTTGGGTTTATTGATTCAGATCAAATGGCCGAGGAATGTTTGGCCTTGCCCTGCGCGAGGTAGCGATCGAACTTGGCGGCGATGGTGCGCACGAAGGGGCGGCCTTCGTCGGTAACCACGAACCTGTCGCCGTCGAAGCTAACAAAACCATCCTCGTTGAAGCTTGCATGCAGGGCGTCGTTGCAAGCATCGTCGGCGGCCTTGCCGAACCGGGCGCGCAGCTCGGTGACCGAGAAGGCGTATTGGCACATCAGCTCCTCGATCGCCTGCGCGCTGGCGCGGTCGGCATCCGAGAGCGTAAAGCCCCGGGCCACGGGAAGGCGGCCTTCCGAGATCGCGCGGCAATATTGTCCCGTCGCGACGATGTTCTGGACATAGCCCTGCTGAAGCTTGCCGATCGAGGAGGCGCCGAGGCCGATCAGCGTATCGGCGCCATCGGTCGTGTAGCCCTGAAAGTTGCGTCGGAGCGCGCCGTCGCGCAGCTGGCGGGCCATGCTGTCATCGGGCTTTGCGAAGTGATCGATGCCGACGGCATCATAGCCTGCCGCAAGGATGGCGCTAGCGCCCGCCGCGGCCATCGCGAAGCGGTCGGCGGGGCCGGCAAGCGTTGCCGTATCGATCACCGACTGGTGCTTCTTGACCCAGGGAACGTGGGCATAGCCGAACATGGCGATGCGATCGGGCTGCATCGACAGCGACAGGTCGATCGTGCGCAGCAGCATGTCGCGGTCCTGATGCGGCAGGCCGTAGACGATGTCGAGATTGATCGAGCCGATGCCGAGCTCGCGCAAGGTCTTCACGACCATGGCCGTCTGCTCGAAGCTCTGCGGCCGGTTGATGGCCGTCTGGACGATGGGTTCGAAATCCTGCACGCCGACGCTTGCCCGCGTCATACCGAAATCGCGCCATGCCCTCAGCTTTTCGGCATCGACATGAGTCGGGTCGATCTCGACGCTGATCTCGCAATCGGGACCGATGTCGAAATTGGCGTCGAGCGTGGTGCGCAGGCGCGCGAGGTCGTCGGGACTGACGATCGTCGGCGAACCGCCGCCGAAATGGATGGCTGCGACCTTTCGCCGTAGCGGGAGATATGTCGCAACGAGCGCGATCTCGCTATTCAAGGCTTCCAGGTAGGTCGCGATGGGGTCGTAGCGGCGCACCTGCTTGGTATGGCAACCGCAGTAGAAACAGAGCCGGTCGCAGAACGGAATATGCACGTAAAGCGATAGTGCGCCTTGTGAATTTGCTTCGAGCCATTGCCGGTAATCCCTCTCGCCGACGCCCTCGTGGAAGTGCGGCGCGGTCGGGTAGCTGGTGTAGCGGGGGACGGGGGCGGAATAGCGGGCGATGAGATCAGCGTTCATGAGCGTGTCCTTTCAAGGACCGAAATAGTGGGGGTTTTCGATGACGGCCTTGATCTCGATCAAGAAAACGCTGTTCTCCGACGACGGCCTTGGCTATGCTTCAGGCGGAGCCGGGTGTATGCGAAAAGATATACATAATTCTAATATTCCAGTACGTTGCGTCAGTTGCGAGGTCCGCCACAAGGGGATGTGCGGGGCGCTGACATCTGACGAGCTCTTGGCTCTGTCCTCCCATACGCGGCTTGTCACGCATGATGCCGGCGAGGAGCTCGCCGGCGAAAAGATGCCCGTCGAATCCTACGCCACCGTTATCAGCGGCGTGGTGAAGCTGACGAAGACGCTCGAAGATGGGCGCCAGCAGATCGTCGGTCTGCAGTTTGCTCCCGATTTCCTCGGCAGGTTGCATGCCAACGAGAACGGCGTCTCTGCTGAGGCCGCGTCCGACGTTCACCTCTGCCGGGTCCCTAAGGCCGCGATGGAGCGGCTGGTCAAGAGCACACCGGCGCTCGCCGAAAGGTTGATGGACCAGACAATGCGCGAGCTCGACGAGGCGCGCGACTGGATGGTGACGCTGGGGCGCAAGACGGCGGCGGAGAAGGTGGCGAGCTTCCTGTTTCTGATCGCGACGCATCTCGATCCCGAAGCGAAAGGCGATAGCCGCCGCTTCGACCTGCCGCTGTCGCGCGCCGATATCGCCGATTTTCTCGGGCTGACGATCGAGACCGTGTCTCGGCAAATGTCGAAGCTGAAGAGCGAAGGCGTCATTTCTATCGTCGCTAACAGGCATATCGAGGTGGCCAAGCTCTCCAAGCTCAAGGCCTGCTGCGGCGCCTGAGGGCGATGCCCCTCGCGTCGAGAGAATGCGTGTTGCCGAGGCGGGGTGTTTTGTGCAGGAGTGATGGTTTCCATCATTGATTTGAGAGCCTCCATGCCCGCCGCGAAAGCCAATCTCCTCGTCTCCCGCCTGTCTCCTCCGCCCATCCCCTCGGTGCTCGCATGGGCACGCGAATACAAGGGAGCCAAGGGGCCGCTGGTCGATCTCTCGCAGGCTGTTCCGGGCTATCCCGCGCATCCCGAGATGCTGCGGCTGCTGGGTGAGGCGGCGTCGTCGCCCGCCACAACAGGCTACGGGCCGATCGAAGGCGAGGAGGTGCTGCGCGAGGCCTATGCCCGGCAGATGTCCGAGGTCTACGGCGCGCCAGTCGCTGCCCATAACGTCCAGATCAGCGCCGGCTGCAACCAGGCCTTTATGGCGGCGGCCATCGCGCTTGCCGGCGCCGGAGACAGCGTGGCGCTGACCAATCCCTTTTACTTCAATCAGGAAACGACGCTGTCGATGCTTGGCATCAACAGGGTGTTGGTCGAATGCGATGCCGATAACGGCTTCCTGCCCGATATCGCTTCGGCCGAGAAGGCGCTCGCCTCGGGCGCCAAGGTGCTGGCGATCGTGACGCCGAACAATCCGACGGGCGCGATCTATCCGCCGGAGTTGTTGCGCGCACTGTTCGATCTCTGCCGCAGCCATGGGGCGTGGCTGATCGTCGACGAGACCTACCGCGACTTCCTGCCGGAGGGCTACGGCGCGCCGCATCCGCTGCTTGCTATCCCCGGCTGGGAGGAGACGCTGATCCTGCTCTACAGCTTCTCCAAATCCTTCTGCATTCCCGGCCATCGGCTGGGCGCGATCACCGCCGGGGAGCGTGTCATCACCGAGATCGTCAAGGTGATGGACAACATGCAGATCTGCGCGCCGAGGGCCGCGCAGGTGGCGGTTGCCGAGGCGATGCCGATTTTGGCCGACTGGCGGGCCGCGAACCGGCTGGAGATCGCGCGGCGGGCCGATGCGCTGCGGGCGGTGATGGCGGAACTGCCCGGCTGGGAGATCGGTGCGCTTGGCGCGTACTTCGCGTTTATTCGCCATCCGTTTGCGGATTTGAGTTCGTCCGAGGTTGCCGAGCGGCTGGCCAAGGAGGCTGGCGTGGTTTGCCTGCCGGGGAGCTATTTCGGAGTAGGGCAGGAGCGGTATCTGCGGTTGGCGTTCGCCAATGCGGATGCGGTGTCGATCGGGCGGTTGGTGGAGCGGTTGCGCTAGGGTTGCTTGGGATGGGGCGGGTGCGGTGATGGGTGTGATGCCGGGGTGGTGCGCAGCAGATTGGACGCGGTGCCGTGTGATACCCCCCTCTGCCCTGCCGGGCATCTCCCCCACAAGTGGGGAGATTGGCTGGGGGCAGCCGCTCGCTCAGAGCTCATTGTTTGGTTGCGGAGCAGGCCACGAGTCGATCTCCCTCCTTGTGGGGGAGATGCCCGGCAGGGCAGAGGGGGGTATCCCACGGCAAAACCTCCCTTTAGGCACCTCACAACCGTATGCTATATTCCAGCACTCGACGCGCCATCACAGAGGTCTCCCATGCCCCGATTTCTTGCCGTCTACACCATGAAACACGAGGATTTCGACGCGTTTCGGCGCCTTCCGAAAGCCGAGCAAGACGCCATCGATGCCAAAGGTGTGCCGCAGTGGATGGCCTGGGAGGATAGAAACGCTGCGGCTATTCTCGATCGCGGCGGCATGGTGGGGAAGACGATGCGGGTCAACAAGGACGGGATTGCGGAGGCTTCCAATGCGCTCTGCGGCTATCTGGTGGTCGAGGCAGAGAATGCCGAGGCCGCGGCACGGCTTTTCCTCGATCATCCCCATATCACCGTCTTTCCTGGCGATGGCGTGGATATCATGCCGTTCGTGACGTGATGTCGTTGGTGTGTTGATCTAGGCGATCATCGCCCGGTCATCCAGAACGTCACGCGGCGCCTTATTGATCGCGCCGCGAGTGCGATTGCGGCCCGCGCTCTTGGCTTCGTAGAGCAGCTTGTCGGCCCGTTCATAGAGCGTTGCGAAATCCTTATCGCCGACGATGCCAGTCACGCCCATGCTCGCGGTCACCGGGCGTTTGAGGCCCGGCACAGTGCGGGCGACGATGGCGGGAATGGCCTGGCGGCGCAGTTCCGCCTGGGTGTCGGCGTCGTCGCCGCGCAGGAGAAGCACGAATTCCTCGCCGCCGAGACGGTAGGCGCGAACGCTCGCGCCCGGCTGGAGCGCCTTGGCCACGGCCTTCAGGACCTCGTCGCCGACGCTGTGGCCGTTGATGTCGTTGATCGCCTTGAAATGATCGATATCGATGACGGCAAGGGCTTCGAAGCCTTCGGTGCGAAGCTGCTCGAATTGCAGCTCGATCGCACGCCGGTTCAGCAATCCCGTCAGCGGGTCCGTTTCAGACAGGCGTTCGAGCAGCTCGGCGTCATTGCGGGCGCCGTCGCGCTCGCGTTTCATGGTGACGAAGCGCTCGGCTACGCCGAGTGTCGTGAACACGACCTCGCACATGCAGCCGATATAGAAGAGCAGGGTGGCGTCGGTGCTGTGCAGCCAGGGAACGATACCCGTCACCAGACGGATCAGGCCGACCACGACCATCGGCGCGTAGCCTACCGCCTGGAACCGCGCGGCGCGGCTTCCGCGACGCAGCGCATCGATCATCGACAGGATGAAGATGGCAAGTACCGGCGCGAAGGCGGCCGTATAGGCGCTCGACTGGATGGGGCGGGCGACGAAGGGGAAGGCGGCGTGAAGGACGCTCAGCGCTATCGCCCATGCCGCGCAATAGGGGAGCGCGCGGCGCAGAACCGGATGCATCAGGCCGGGTTCGACGAAGCTTTGCGTGAACATCGCTCCTGCCGCGATGGTCATCCCGAAGATCACCGTCGTCATCCAGCTCAAGGTCATTGCCGCTGGATCGAAGAGCATAACCGACAGGCCGGATGTCACGAGAATGGTCATCAGCAACGAGATTGTGAGCGCCGAGTGCCAGAGAACGAAAGGTTCGCGCAGCGCCCGGTAGAAGGCCGCATTGAAGATCAGGGGCATGACGAGCATGCCGGCAAGGCCTGCCAGCACAAGCATCAAGCGCATGTCGCCGATGCCGCCGGCTGCGTCCGTTGGTGACAGATAGGCACGCTCCAGCGTCATCCGGTGGCTCGGCAGGTCGATCGCGGCGATGATCTGCCGGGTTTCGCTGGTCACGTCGGGCAGGAGCGCCTTGAAGTAGCCGCCGGCCATGGAGCTTTGGAGGGCTGCGGCGGGAATAGTGTCCTGGCGCACCGTGCCATCGCGGTCGATTGCGAGCAGATGGATCGCCTGAAGTGCCGCGCGCCTGGAGAGCATATACCGGGGAAGGGGTTCACCGGCTTTGATGTCGAAGCGAAGCAGCACGCGCTCGGCATCGATGGAGGGGGCCTGGTCGCGGCAGGACCATCGATCCTGGTTCCTGGCGACCGCGACCACGTCTTCCGACAGGCTGGTGGATGCCCAGCAGGAACTGCGTGTCTCGAAAGAATCCGCCGGCGCAGCCGATGCGGCGCTGAATTGCAGCAGCATCACCAGGAAAAGAAGGGCCGCCGGAAGGCTATTTCGAAATCCACTCGAAGTCATGGCTCTAGGCTAGGGCGGAAAGCTTTTGATGCCGTTAATCGGGGCCATCGGCTTGGCGCAGCGGTCGATCACGTTATCGGGAGGGCGTGCAATCAGTCATTAACACCGCCCCACAAATGGCCTCGCCCGTATCGCTTAGCAATGTCACAATCCTGTTCGATTTGATGTTTAGAGCGCAGGAATCGGCACAGAGGATCGTCGGATGGCAGAAGAGAAGTCGCTTGAGTTCGCGGGTGGGATCGTGGATTTCGATGCCGGGCATGGCGAGGCCGCCACCGTCGAGATGAAGGACTATAGCGACAGTCTGGAGCGCGCCAAGGCCAAGTCCGTGCGGCTCGTCGATGCGATCACCGGCGCTGCGCTCAAGAAGAAAGACGCCATCCACTTCGACGATCTGCGCCCTGCGCTGGCCGAGTTCATGCGGCAGAAGCATCCGGGGCTGCACTCGGACGACTATATCAATCGTAAGGTGGTCGATGATTATCGCGGCCAGTATATCGCCGAATTGTTGCGCGACGAACGCGGCGAACTCTCCAACCTCGAGGACGAGGTCGTGGAGAGCCTCAGGAGCCACGATACGCTGGCCGAAAACATCGAAGAGGATTACGAGGAGCACCGCTCGATCGGCGACCGCGTGGCCGATGTCGTCGCGACCTTCGGGGGCAGCTGGACCTTCATCATCTCCTTCTGCCTATTCCTGGCCGTCTGGATGGGCATCAACCTCCTGATGGGCGAGCGGCAGGCCTTCGACGCCTATCCCTTCATTCTGCTCAACCTCATCCTCTCGACCATCGCCGCCCTGCAAGCGCCGATCATCATGATGAGCCAGCGTCGCCAGGAATCGAAGGATCGGCTGCGCGCGCTGAACGACTACAAGGTCAACCTCAAGGCCGAACTGGAAATCCGCCATCTGCACGAAAAGGTCGACCATTTGCTGAATCGGCAGTGGGAGCGGCTCACCGAAATCCAGCAAATCCAGATCGAGATGATGCTGGAACAGGCCAAGGCCGCCAACCGTGCGCTGAAGCTCAGCAAGGCGCAGAAGACCAAGACCAGTGCCTTGAAAAACCTCTTTAGCGCCGCGCCGAAGGCGGATGAGACGGACGGCTAAATCGCAGTGCTGCCGGCTCATCCTCATTGTACAAGTGCCCCAAAATAGCCTATAAGATTCCGCTAGATAGCTGCTCCTGATGGTTCAACATCAGGTAGCGTTTTCGATGCCGATAACGGCAAATTGTGGGAGGAATAGACGATGAAAACGGTTCTCATTGCAGCAGCCTTGATCCTGTCGGCCGCAACGGCGCATGCCGCCGACACATGCGCTTCCAAGGCGGTCGACAAGAACGGCAAGCCGCTGGCAGGCGCTGCTCTCACGTCGTCGATGAACAAGTGCCAGAAGGATGCCGCCGCCGCTTGCGACATGTCCGCCAAGGACAAGAACGGCAAGGCGCTGGCAGGTGCCGCAAAGACCGCCTACACCAAGAAATGCGTGAGCGATGCCGTCGGCGGCTGAAGCTGTCTGACACAAGCACGACCACTATCGGCCGCCGACGCTCAGCCAATCAGGTCATCGCGCGACGTTTTCTAGCGTCGCTCCGACCGCTGAAAGATGTGGGCCGCGGATATGCGGGTCGTGCGGATCGTCGGGCCGACCAAGGCGCTGAGGTTTTCGATCAGCGCTTTGGCGACAACTGTCTGCCTTTCCGGAGGCAGGGCCAGAAAGGGCGAGAGGCTGCGATGAAGGGCGACGAAACGCTCTACGCTGTAGTCGTCGGCGACCTCGACATGGCAGAAGAGCCTCTCGGTAAAAGCGGCCGTCTGTAGCGGCTTGGAAAGTCCCCAGAACACCTGGGCGATGTCGTCTCGGGACTGCCTCTCGATCGGTTGCGGATAGCCGGAGCGCTCGAATGCCTCGTCCACGGCCTGATGCGCGACGGGCTGGGGTTCCTTGTTCCACAGCAGCACGACAAATCCGTTCGGCGCAAGCAATTCCTCGATCCGCTGGACACCGCGTTTCTGATCGATCCAGTGAAATGATGATGCCGCGAGAATGATGTCGAATGGGCCGGAGAGATCAGCCTGTTCCAGCGTGCTCGTCTGGAAGGTGATATCCGAGAAAGGGGCCAGAATGTCACGGGCGATGGCGACGAAGTCGGCGTTCGGTTCGACACAGGTAAATCGGCCGCCCAAGGCGGCAAAGTCCTCCGTGGCCGTGCCGGGGCCGCTGCCGATTTCCAGCACACGGCTATGCCGCCGCCATTCCGCGGCCGCTGCCGACGCTGCTATCAGGGCGGCCGGATAGCGGGGGCGACCTTCGACATAGAACCTCGCGCCGTTGGAATACCAGCGCGCCTTTTCGGCATCGGTCTGTTCGTCGTAGATCGCCACGTTTGATCCTCCGCATTGGGGATACAACACCTGCGCTCGGAGCCCCCTCATCCGCCCTTCGGGCACCTTCTCCCTGCTGGGGAGAAGGGAAAAGCGGCACCCGCTGCGCCATCTTCCCCTCTCCCCAGCGGGGAGAGGGTAGGGTGAGGGGGCCACACGGCAAGACCGAATTTTCAGATACGAATTCGCTGCTATCGAAGCAGCTTGGTAACGACGAACTATTCCTTAGCCAGCCACTCAAGCAGCAAGGCCCGCTTTCGCGGGCCCTGCATCCTCAATCTACCCTTACACCACCACCGTCAGCGGCGGGATGCGCTTGTCGGGGGCGCTGTCCTGCTCTTGCGCGGCAAGGAGGTTGAGCTCGCGGCGTTCGCGTTCGGAAACGATCGCGAGGTCGATGACCTTTTGCAGGTTGGCGGCGTGGCGGAAGGTGGGGGCGTCCTGCTTGCCAGTGCGCACGGCTTCGGCAAAGCGCTGGTAGTTGGTCAGCACCGGCGGCACCTCGATGTCGCGCCAGGTCGCGCTTTCGATGTCGTCGCCGAAGCAGCCGCGGAGGTCCGAGCCATCGGGGCGATGGGTGACCTCGAGGCTGCCTTTTTCGCCGTAGATGCGCAGCTTCAGCTCGTTGAGGTGGCCGGTCGCCCAGCGCGTGGCGTGGATGACGCCAAGCGCGCCGTTGGTGAAGTCGACAGACATGGTGAAGCTGTCGTTGGCATCCAAGAGATATTCGCCGATCTGGCCGCCCGGCGCCTTGTTGAAGGTCTTCAGGCGGGCGAAGACGTGGTCGATATCGGTCGCGGCGCCATAGGCCGCGAAGTCGAGGATGTGGATGCCGACGTCACCGAGCACGCCGTTGGAGCCGTGGCCGGTCGAAAGACGCCACAGCCAGCGTGATTCCGTGCGCCAGTCGCCCCAGGCGCGGGAGACGAGCCAGCTCTGGAGATAGGAGGCCTCGACGTGCCTGATGGTGCCGAGCTCGCCGGCCAAGACCATCTCGCGGGCGCGCTGCAGGGGCGCGACGTTGCGATATGTCAGGTTGACCATGTTGATGACGCCGGCGGCTTCCGCCGCTTCGGTCATTTCCAGCGCATGGTCGTAATGCTCGGCCAGCGGCTTTTCGCAGAAAACATGCTTGCCGGCCGCGATCAGCGCCAGGCTGGTCGCATAGTGGATGCGATCAGGCGTGACGTTGGTGGCGCTGTCGAATTCGCCCCATTCCAGCGCCTCTTCCAGGGTGCGGAAGCGCTTTTCGATGTGGAAGTGATCAGCGAATTCGGTCAGCCGGTCGTGATCGGTATCGACCGCGCCCACCACTTCCACGCCATCGATGGCGAGGAAGTTGGCAACCTGGTTTTTGGCCATGACGCCTGTACCAAGAACGAGTAGTCGCATGCTGTGCTCCTCAGCGGTAACCGGCTTCGCCGGCCTGGTGCAGTCTCGGGCCGCGTTCGACGATCGGCTCCAGTGCCTTGTCGACCGGGACATTCGGGGCATCGGTGATGCTCTTCAGGTCACCTTGCGGATTATAAGCCCATTTGACGCCGTTGATCAGCACCTTCTGGACGTTGGCGTCGTGGTAGGTCGGATAGGTCTCGTGGCCCGGGCGGAAGTAGAAGATGTTGCCGGCGCCGCGGCGCCAGGTCAGCCCCGAGCGGAAGACTTCGCCGCCCTGGAACCAGGAGATGAAGACGGTCTCGAGTGGCTCCGGAACGGAGAACTGCTCGCCGTACATTTCTTCATTCTCGAGCACGAAGTTCTCGCCGATGCCGGCTGCGATCGGGTGGCGCTGGTTGATCGTCCACAGGCGCTCGCGCTCGCCGGCCTCGCGCCATTTCAGCGCGCACGGCGTGCCCATCAGGCGCTTGAAGATCTTCGAGAAGTGGCCGGAATGCAGGACGAGCAGGCCCATGCCTTCCCAGACGCGCTTGGCGACGCGCTCGACGACGACGTCGGAGACGGCGCCGTGGTCCTTGTGGCCCCACCAGGTCAGCACGTCTGTCTCGGCGAGGCGCGCTTCGGTGAGGCCGTGTTCCGGTTCCTGCAGCGTGGCGGTCGTGGCGCTGATCGCTGGATCGGTGTTCAGCGCGTTAGCGATCGTCGTGTGCATGCCATCGGGATAGATGCCGCGGACGATCTCGTTGGTGTTTTCATGGATGTTTTCACCCCATACGATGGTGCGAATAGCCAAAGTCATGCTCCTTCATGCGCGTGGTGGATCGAAACCGTTGGGAAGCGGCCGGGATCCGGTTGTTTGGGTTGGTTTCAGGCGGCGCCCTTCAAGGGGATCCTTTCGAGCGCGCGTCCGGATGGATCGAAACGGTGGATGGCACCGGCGACAGGCGAGACGCCGAGATTGTCGCCGGGCTGGTGGCGCGAAACGCCGGTTTCGCGAACGACCAGCGGTTCCGGCGTGCCGATGTCGAGATAGACGAAGCTGTCGGAACCGAGGATTTCGGAGTGGATCACCGTGCCCTTCCAGGCGGGCTCCCGGTTGGTGATCTCGATGTGTTCGGCGCGCACCCCGATGGTGTGGGCGTTGTAGGGCGCGGAAAATTCACCAGTCAGGAAGTTCATCTTCGGCGAGCCGATGAAGCCGGCGACGAAGATGGAATTCGGTGTTTCGTAGAGCTCGAGCGGCGTGCCGATCTGCTCGACGACGCCATCGCGCAGCACGCAGATGCGGTCGGCGAGCGTCATCGCCTCGACCTGGTCGTGGGTGACGTAGATCATCGTCGTGTCGTGCATGCTGCGGTGAAGCTTGGCGATCTCAAGCCGTGTGGCGACGCGAAGGGCGGCGTCGAGGTTCGACAGCGGCTCGTCGAAGAGGAAGACCTTGGGATCGCGGACGATTGCGCGGCCGATCGCGACGCGCTGGCGCTGGCCGCCGGAGAGCTGGCGGGGCAGGCGCTCCAGATAGGGTGAGAGCTGCAGCATGCCGGCTGCCTGTTCGACGCGCGCCTCGCACTCTTCCTTGGTGCGGCCGGAGAGTTTCATGCCGAAGGCCATGTTGTCGAAGACGGTCATGTGCGGATAGAGCGCATAGGACTGGAAGACCATGGCGATGCCACGCTTGGAGGGCGAAAGCTGGTTTACCGCTTGGCCATCGAAGGAGAGCGTGCCCTCCGAGATGTCCTCCAGGCCGGAGATCAGCCGCAGAAGCGTGGACTTGCCGCAGCCGGACGGGCCGACGAAGACCATGAATTCACCCTTGCGGATATCCATGGTGACGCCCTTGATGACTTCGAGAGCGCCGAAGCTCTTGCGGATATTGTCGAGTCTAATCTGTGCCATATCGTGCTTTCTTCAACCTTTGACGCCGCCGGCGGTGAGGCCGGAAATGATCCGGCGCTGGAAAATGAGCACCAGGACAACGACAGGGACCGTGACGATGACGGATGCCGCCATGATGTTGCCCCACGGAATCTCGAACTGGCTCCCGCCCGATAGAAGGGCGATTGCGACCGGCACGGTTCGCTGCGCGTCCGAAGACGTAAAGGTTAGGGCGAAAAGGAATTCGTTCCAGGCCGTAATGAAAGCCAGCAGCCCGGTCGTGACCAAAGCCGGCCACATCAGCGGCATGAAAACCTGCGTGATGATGACCCATGGAGAGGCGCCATCGACGATCGCCGCTTCCTCGATTTCTATGGGAAGGTCGCGCATGAAGGTGGTCAGAACCCAGACCGTGAAGGGCAGGGTGAAGATCATGTAGGAGAAGATCAGCGCAAACGGCGTGTTGAAGATGCCGATCCAGCGGATCAGCTCGAACAGGCCGGCGAGAACGGCGATCTGGGGGAACATCGAGACCGACAGGATCGTCAGCATCAGAAGCGCGCGGCCGCGGAAATGCACCCGGGCGAGAGCATAGGATGCGGTGACGGCGAGCAGCAACGAGGCGGCGACGACGCAGACGGCGACCAGCAGCGAATTGCCGAGGCTATGGATGAAGCTGCCCGTCGTCAGCACGTTGGCGTAGTTCGCAAACGAGATCGAGGTCGGCCAGTATTCGATTGCGAACAGCGCCGTGCCGGATTTGAAGCTGGTCAGGATCGCGTAGTAGAAGGGGAAGACCGCGATGATGACGATGACGCCGACGAGGAGATAGAAGAGGGTGTTCTTGGTGGCTGTGAGAAGCATCAGCGTTCACTCCCGCCGAGGTTGACGCGGCCGAGCCACATGTAGAGCACGGTGACGGTGGCAATGAGCAGGAAGAGAACCGTCGAGGCGGTTGCGCCATAGGCGAACTTGTCGAAGTCGAAGAGGTTCTCTCTCGCCATGACCGACATGGTTTTGGTCTGCGCATTGTTCGGCGTCAGCACGTAGATCAGGTCGAAGATGCGCATGGCGTCGAGCATGCGGAAGATGACGGCGACCATGATTGCCGGGCGGATCAGCGGCAGCGTCAGCCGCCAGAAGACCTTGATCGGGTTGATGCCGTCGATCTTGGCGGCCTCGTAGATATCGCCCGGCACCATCTGCAGGCCGGCGAGGATGAGGAGCGCCATGAAGGGCGTGGTCTTCCAGACATCGACAATCAGGACGGCGATCATCGCGGTTTCAGGATTGGCGGTCCAGGCGATCTTCTGGCTGATCAGGCCGAGCGCCATGAAGAGGTCGTTCAGGATGCCGAACTGGTCGTTGAGCATCCAGGCCCACATCTTGGCAGAGACGATAGTCGGGATCGCCCAGGGGATGAGGATTGCGGCGCGCACGATGCCGCGGCCGACGAACTGGGCGTTTAGGACAAGAGCAACGATAAGGCCGAGGGCCGTTTCGATCAGCACGGAAAGCACGGTGAATTTCATCGTGTTCCACACCGCGTTCCACCAGGCCGGATCGGCGAGCAGGCCCTTGTAGACGGTGCGGCCGCTCTTCAGCGTGATCCAGGTGAGGTAGTTGTCGAAGCCGACGAACTTGGCGTCGCCGAGACTGGTGAGCGAGGCGTTGGTGAAGCTGAAATAGATGGTGCGAAACAGCGGCCAGCCGGCGACGACGGCGAGGATGAACAGCGTCGGCGCCAGGAACATCCAGGCGGAACGGACGCGGTCGGCCTTCAGGTCCGACGAGGTGGCCCTGGCGCGCGTCTGCGCTTTCAGGCCTTCAGAAACTGCAACTTCACTCATGAGATACCCGCTTCCTGAGACGATTGACGGTGGCGTCCTTCGGAGCGCCGGCAGCGGATAGCCCGCCGCCGGCGCATCGATGGATTACCAGTTGTCGCCCTTGAGCGACGTCAGGTCGGCTTCGAGAAGCTCGAGGTTTTCAGCGGCCGTACCATTGCCCGACAGCGTGTTGTGGACGGCGGTCCAGAACTTGGCGGAGACCTCGTTGTACTTGACCTTGGCCGAAGCCGAGGGACGCGGAACGGCGCTTTCGAAGATCGGCTTCCAGGCCGGCATGAAGGGAGCCGCGGCAGCGATGTCCTTGTCGTCGTAAAGCGCGGACAGCGTCGGCAGGTTGGAGAGCTCTATGGCGCGCTGTTTCTGGCTTTCCTTTGAGGTCAGGAACTTCACGAGTTCGATCGCGACCTCGGGGTTCTGCGAATATTTGGAAACGGCGAGGTTCCAGCCGCCGAGCGCGGACGAGGGCTTGTCACCTTCGGTGGCTGCCGGGAGCGGTACAACGTCGAACTTGCCCTTGACGGCGCTGTCGGGGCCGTTGCCGAGCGCGTAGGCGTAGGGCCAGTTGCGCATGAAGACGGCGTTGCCGGTCTGCCAGACGCCGCGCGATTCTTCCTCCTGATAGGCGAGCACGCCGCCCGGCGAGATCGTGCCGACCCAGCCCTTGGCGCGCTCGATGGCGGCCGCGGCCTTCTCGTTGTTGATCGAGATGGTGCCGTCGGTTTCGATGATCTGGCCGCCGCCGGAGGATTTGATCCATTCCAGCGCGTTGCAGGTCAGGCCTTCATAGGCGTTGCCCTGGAAGACGTAGCCCCAGAGGTCCTTCTGGCCGGCTTCGCGTTCCTTGTCCTGGATTTCCTTGGCGGTCGCCGCCATCTCGTCCCAGGTCTTCGGCGGCTGCTTACCGTATTTGTCTAGCAGGTCCTTGCGGTAGAAGAGGGCGGGTGCGTCGGTGTAGAGCGGCATGGCGACGAGGCGGCCGTTGACGGTCTGCGACTGGATGATCGAGGGGAAGAAATCGCCCACGACGTCCTTGGCGGCATCCTTCAGATCGAGGAACTGGTCGGCCAGCTGCGGCGCCCAGATCACGTCGGTCTGGTAGACGTCGACGTCCTTGTTGCCGGCGGCGAGCCACAGGCGGTACTGCGAGAACTGCTCGGTGGACGAGGACGGCATGGTGACGATGCTGACCTTGTTGCCGGTCGCCTTTTCGAAGGCGTCGAGCTGCTTGCGGAACAGGTCGAGGTTTTTACCGGTGGAGCTTGCAGAGATGCTGATGTTGGCGGCGTAGGACGGCATGGCCACGCCGATGAGCGCGGCCGCAATGACGGCCGTCGTGAAACGAAACTTCATGATCTTCCTCCCAAAAAGAACCATTGCGTCCTCAAATTTGAAAACGATTTGGTTGGAAAAAATTGTCAGAAGCGCGATATCAAGTCAAGCGGGTAGTTTGGTGATGGCTTTAACTTGCGGAGAGTGGCGATTTTTCCCGTGAAAACAATGGGGTGCAACGTTGCGCGCATGTGGAGAACATCGGGCGCTACGCGTCGATTGTGATTGAACATTGAAATCGGTTTGGCTGATTAGCGGTTTTTGTGCCAAATATCGACGGATTGGCTTATAGGGTGTGTGAGGGGTCCAATAGCGGGCGATGAAAGACGTGTCGGTACATGAAGCTTAGAGAGTTCGCAAAACAGCTGGGATTGTCGCCGACGACGGTCAGCCGCGCGCTGAGCGGCTATCCGGAAGTGAGCGAAGTAACCCGCGCGCGCGTGGCGGAGGAGGCCGTTCGGCTCGGCTACCGGCCGAACGTCAATGCCGTCAGATTGAAGACCGGCCGGGCAGGCGCGATCGGCGTGGTGATGGGGCGGGCGGGCGAGTTTCACTTCGCCGAGTTCATGGCGGGGATGGCCGAGAGGCTGTTGACCGAGGACACCGACATTCTCGTCATTCCGATGGCCGATCCCGATCACAATGACGAGATGCAGCTCTATCGGCGTCTAGTGGAAAGCCAGCGGGTCGATGCGATCATCGTGCATTCGCCGCGGCCGAACGACGAGCGCATCGCGCTGCTCCACAAGCTCGGCATGCCGTTTCTGGTCCACGGCCGCTCGGATATCGACGTGCCGCATGCGTGGCTCGACATCGACAACGAGGGTGCCGTGCGCCGCGCGACCTCGCATCTCATCGATCTCGGCCATACTAGGATCGCCATGATCAACGGCCGCCCAGGCGCGACCTATGCGCTGCATCGTGACAAGGGATATCGCGAGGCGCTGCAGAGCCGCGGCATCGAACTCGATCCCCAGTTGATCGCCAGCGGCAATTTCACCGACGAGCTCGGCTTCCGTTTTGCCCGCTCACTGCTTGAGCAGTCCAATCCGCCGACCGCGATCGTCGCCGGCTCGATGATGACGGCGCTTGGTGTCTATCGTGCGGTTCGCTCGCTTGGGTTGCAGGTTGGTCGCGAGGTTTCCGTCATCGCCCATGACGACGTGTTTCCCTATCTGACGGCCGACAACATGGCGCCCTCGCTCTCAGCGACGCGGTCATCAATGCGCGCGGCGGGCACGCGGTGCGCGGATCTGGTGCTGCAGCTGGTATCCGGCCGCTCGCCGCTCGACATCCACGAGCTATGGCCGGTCGAGCTCATCCTGCGCGAATCAACGGCGCCGGTGCAGCGCTGATTTTCACGGGCGACGCAGGCGCCGAGCGTCCGTTTGCCGGGTTGCAACCTGAAAGTGGTAAATTATCCCTCGTTTCTGGGCGGATCTGGAAATTTGATTTACGTCCCTCGATAAATTCAGCCGCCAATTGATTGAATTTTTACGATAGGGGACTAATATTACCTATAGTTGCTTATGCAGTCGGCCGGTCCGCTGGTCGATGACGCAACTGTTCCCCTCTGGAGGTTTTGAAGACCTTCATGACTACGGCCACCGTCACGAGCGGTGGCTTTTTTTTGCCCGCGCGTTGGCGCTGGCCGTTAGCGGAACTTTGTCCGATGGCCACCGTTGTCTCCTCAGATGTGCAAAGGAGACAGTTCATGCAGGTCATCGGCACGCAGGTCATTCCAGAGCAAGGTGGTAGACGCGGGTTCACGGTCGAGTTCGTCGGCAAGGGCGGCGAGGTCGTGTCCGTGCTGTTGCGCAAGGACATGGATCGGACGCTGACGTCGAACAATGCGATCGATCGAGCCAAGGCCGTGATGGGCGAGTTGGCGTCGTTCGATGAGACCGCCGCGCTTTCGAGCGTGGAAACGGGCGCGGCGCAGCCGAGCGCCCGGGCAGCCGGCGATGTGGACGAGATGGAGGATCAGCTGGCGCAGGGACTGGAGGACAGCTTTCCGGCAAGCGATCCTGTCTCGGTTACTTCATCCGCCATTCCGACGGGCAAGGTGCGCAAGCACTAGATTGCCTGCTGCGTGCCCGGGATCGCGCAGGCCTCGCCGCCGCCGAACATGCGCGAGCGTGTGAGGAATCGCTTTTCCCGGCCATTATCCAGCGAGAACATACCGCCGCGACCGGCCACCACGTCGATGATCAGCTGCGTGTGCTTCCAGGCTTCGAACTGGCTGGCGCTGATGTAAACAGGCACGCCTGATATCTCTCCAAGCTTCACGTCATGGTCGCCGACGATGAAATCATCGGCGGGGTAGCACATTGGCGAAGACCCGTCGCAGCAGCCGCCGGACTGATGGAAGAGGATGTCGGGATAATCACGCCTGATCTCGTCGATCAGGGCGACGGCGGCGTCTGTTGCGAGAACGCGGGGTTCTCCGTTGACTGTGGTGTCCATTGTTTCCTCCTACGTATGCTGCGGTGTGTTTCTCTCCTCCAGATGCGTTCGTGGCCCCCTCATCCGGCTGCCGCCACCTTCTCCCCGAGGGGAGAAGGGGAATGCCGCGCCGGCCACGAGTCTCTTCTCCCCAGCGGGGAGAAGGTGCCGGCAGGCGGATGAGGGGGCCACACGCACGACTTCAAATAGAGCCCATTTTCGCTCGTGGAAGACTTGTGGAGAAAGAGGCAGGGAGGGGTGTTGCGGATGCCCTCCCTGCTGTCGAAAAGGCTCAGAAGAAACCGAGCTTCTTTTCGCTGTAGCTGACCAGCATGTTTTTGGTCTGCTGATAGTGGTCGAGCATCATCTTGTGGGTCTCGCGGCCGATGCCGGATTGCTTGTAGCCGCCGAAGGCCGCGTGGGCCGGGTAGGCGTGGTAGCAATTGGTCCAGACGCGGCCGGCCTGGATTTCACGGCCGAAGCGATAGGCGCGGTTGCCATTGCGGGTCCAGACACCGGCGCCGAGGCCATAGAGCGTGTCGTTGGCGATCGACAATGCTTCGGCTTCGTCCTTGAAGGTGGTGACAGACACGACCGGGCCGAAGATCTCTTCCTGGAACACGCGCATCTTGTTGTGGCCGGCGAAGATCGTCGGCTTGATGTAATAGCCGCTCGCCAGTTCGCCGCCGAGGTCGTTGCGCGAGCCGCCGGTCAGCACTTTTGCGCCTTCCTGCTTGCCGATGTCGAGATAGGCGAGGATCTTTTCCATCTGCTCGTTGGAGGCCTGGGCGCCGATCATCGTGGCCGAATCGAGCGGGTTGCCCTGGACGATGGCTTCAACGCGCTTGACGGCGCGTTCCATGAAGCGGTCGTAGATCTTTTCATGCACCAGCGCGCGGCTCGGGCATGTGCAGACTTCGCCCTGGTTCAGCGCGAACATCGCAAAGCCTTCCAGCGCCTTGTCGAAGAAGTCGTCGTCCTCGTCGGCCACGTCGGCAAAGAAGATGTTCGGCGACTTGCCGCCGAGTTCGAGCGTGACGGGGATCAGGTTCTGGCTTGCATATTGCATGATCAGCCGGCCCGTCGTGGTTTCGCCGGTAAAGGCGATCTTGGCGATGCGCGGGCTGGATGCCAGCGGTTTGCCGGCTTCGAGGCCGAAACCGTTGACGATGTTGAGAACGCCTGGTGGTAGCAGGTCGCCGATGATCTCGGCCCAAACGAGCAGCGAGGCGGGCGTCTGTTCGGCGGGTTTGATGACGACGCAGTTGCCGGCGGCAAGAGCGGGCGCCAGCTTCCAGGCGGCCATCAGGATCGGGAAGTTCCAGGGAATGATCTGGCCGACGACGCCGAGCGGTTCATGGAAGTGATAGGCGACGGTGTCGTTGTCAATCTCGCCGATCGAGCCTTCCTGGGCGCGCACGCAGGAGGCGAAGTAGCGGAAGTGGTCGATGGCGAGCGGAATGTCGGCGGCCATGGTCTCGCGGATCGGCTTGCCGTTGTCCCAGGTCTCGGCCTGCGCCAGAACTTCCAGCTTGTCCTCCATCCGCTGGGCGATCTTCATCAGGATATTGGCGCGCTCGGTGACCGAGGTGCGGGCCCACTTGTCCTTGGCGGCATGGGCGGCATCAAGCGCTGCGTTGATGTCCTTTTCGCTGGAGCGGGGAATTTCGCAGAGCTTGCCGCCGGTGACGGGGGTGATGTTGTCGAAATACTTGCCTTCGATCGGCTCGCGCCATTCGCCGCCGATATAGTTCCCGTATTTCAGCTTGAACGGCGACTCGACGATTTTCTGATGTAGCATGTCATCCTCCCTTGAGATGAGCCAGGTTCGGACGTGAACCCGTGGGAGGAAATCTGCGCGCCTTTTGTGTCGAGATACAGCGGCACCGAGCGATACCGCAGCGCACAGTGTCGCATCGCTGCTACATCAGTGCCGCCTACAACAGGATCAGTGCAGATTGAGCTTCTTCATCTTGCGATGCAGCGTGGCGCGGCTCATGCCGAGCGCGATCGCGGCCTGCGAGACGTTGCCGCTGGAGCGCGTCAGAGCCCTCAACAATGCCGCGCGTTCGGCCTCGATGAGATCCTCGTCGTCGGACATGCGGGTCTCGTGCAGGGCATCGGCGGCCGGAATGCCGGCAGCGATGCTGCGGTCGTCGAGCTTCAGCGCCAGGCGCGCGGCGCGGGTGGCGCCGAGCACGAGGTCGTGGCGATCGACGGCGAGGAGGGCGGCCGCAGGGTTGGCGCCTGCGGGCACCATCACGAAGCGCGCGCCGGCATAGGCGCTGCGGAAGAGATTGATCTCGATGCGCATGGCGGCATCGCGCACCATCTGCGCGAGAATGCCGAGCGTCATCTCGTTGACGTCGTCGCGGCAGGTGGAGATGTCGAGTGCGGCGGCGAGCTGCCCGCGATGATCGCGGATCGGTGATGTCGTGCAGCTGAGCTTGATGTTGGAGCAGAAGAAGTGCTGGTCGCGGAAAATCGAGACCGAGCGTTCGTCGGCCAGCGCCGTGCCGATGCCGTTGGTGCCGATGCTCGCTTCCGTCCAGACCGAACCGGTCCAGAGACCGAGATCGTGAAACTCCTTGTCGTCACCGATCGCGCCGCGGCGCTCCAGAGCGATGCCGTCGCGGTCGGTCAAAAGCAGGCAGCAGCCGGCTTTTCCAGCGGTGGTGAACAGGCGGTCGAGTTCGTCGGTGGCGTTGGCGATCAGCTGCTCGGACTGTTCGCGCGCCTGCTTGAACTCCTGGTCCATGAGGCGGAGCGGCGTGCGCCGCTCTTCGGGCGCCAGCTGGTGCATGGCGATGCAGCGGCGCCACGAGGCGACCACCGAAGAACTTGCCGCGGCTGAATCGCGCTGCGTGCACGTATAGACATGCTCCGCATGGGCAGAGTGTTCGTGCATCGGGGTTCCTCCCATCAAAGAGCTGCAGCTCCTACCACCACAGATCATAGACAGGAGTGTGACGAAAACTAATGTTCTTGGCAACTCGCGGCAATGTGAGCGTTCGCGGGGCTTTCACGGCGCTCATCGGACCTGTCTCAGATTTGCGACAGTTGGCCATGTCAGCCATGCGCGGAACTTTCCGGTCGCTCGCCGGTTTCTGCTCCAATCGGCAAGGGAGGCAGGTTTCGATGACGCATGTCCGCAAGACCGAGCAGAAACGCAGCCATTTCGATGCGCGCGACAGGCTGATCATCGCGCTCTACGCGCAGCTGAAGGCCGAGCGCGAGACCCGCGAGACGCTGGAGTGGGTGATCCGCCACGGCGCGCTGTCGAGCGAGGTGCTGGAGGCGATCGCCGGAGATCCGGTTCCTGTCGTCACCAGCGAGGATATCGCCTCGGTGGAGAAGATCGTGGCGCTTGATCAGCGCCGGCGCAACAAGGGGCGGGAGGAATAGAGATGGCAGCGCGGGCAAGCTGGAAGGGGCATCTGAAGGTGGGCGATATTGTCTGCGCGGTGGGGCTCTACACCGCGGTATCGGTCGCCGACCGCATCTCCTTCAACATCATCAATCGCAAGACCGGCCATCGCGTCGAGCGTCAGTTCGTCGACAGCGAGACGGGAAAGCCGGTGGAGCGCGACGACCAGGTGAAGGGCTATCGGCTGGATAGCGGGGATTATGTCATGATCGAGGGCGAGGAGCTTGCGGCGTTTGCGCCCGACAGCGACAAGCTTCTCACCGTGCAGGGCTTCGTTCCCTATGACGAGATCAACAAGCTCTATTTCGACCGGCCCTATTATCTGGCGCCGGTCAGTGAGGACGACGAAGAGGCGCTGGCGCTGATCGCGCGGGCGATGCGCGATCAGAAGGTCGCCGCACTGGGGGAGGCGGTTCTGTTTCGCAAGACGCGCACGGTGCTGATCAGGCCGCAGGACGACTGCATCGTCGCGACCACGCTGAACTACGATTACGAGGTGCGCAACGCCGAGACGGTGTTCAAAGATATTCCCGACATCAAGTTCGACAAGGAAATGATCGAGCTCGCCGGCCATATCATCGGCACCAAGAAAGGCAGCTTCAATCCCCGGGATTACGAGGATCGCTATGAGGCAGCACTTGCCGAACTCGTCCAGGCGAAGATCGAGGGCAGGGCGCTGCCCAAGCGCAAGGCCGAGTCGAAGGGCAAGGTGATCGACCTGATGGAGGCGCTGCGTGAAAGCGCGAAGATGAGCGGCAAGACGAGCGGGAAAGCGACGGGCAAGACCGCTGCCAAGAGTGCTGCGCGCGGTAACGGCGGATCGAAGAAGGCGAGCTGACGATGGCGCTCGAGACCTATCACGCCAAACGCGATTTCAAGCGGACGCCGGAGCCGCGCGGCGGCAAACGCGCCAGTGCGGCGCGCGAAAGCAACGCGCTGAGCTTCGTGATCCAGAAACACGACGCGACGCGGCTGCACTACGACTTCCGGCTGGAGATGGACGGCGTGCTGAAAAGCTGGGCGGTGACGCGCGGGCCGAGCCTCAATCCCGACGACAAGCGCCTGGCGGTGCATGTGGAGGACCACCCGATCGACTATGGCGACTTCGAGGGCATCATTCCAATGGGCGAGTATGGCGGTGGCACCGTCATCGTCTGGGATCGCGGCACATGGGCGCCGCATGGCGACATGCACAAGGCCTACAAGAAGGGCCACATGGAATTCGACCTTGATGGCGACAAGCTGAAGGGGCGCTGGCACCTGGTGCGGATGCATGGCAAGCCCGGTGAAACCCGCGAGAACTGGCTGCTGATCAAGGCCGAGGACGAGGAGGCGCGCGCCAAGGGCGATATTCTGAAGCTGCGGCCTGAATCAGCTGAGACCGGCCGGAAGATTGAAGAGGTGGCCAAGAATCCGGATGCCGCTTGGCACGCACGGCCCAAGGGGGCGGGGAGCGCAAATGGCGCCAAGGCGTCTGCTCCCAAGCCGCGGGCAGCGAAAGCCAAGGCGGCTTCTCGTCAATGGCCGGATGGCGCGGTCAAGGGTGCTCTGCCTGATTTCATCGAGCCGGCGCTTGCCAAGCTGAAGCCGAAACCGCCTGCCGGCGAGGAGTGGGTGCACGAGATCAAGTTCGACGGCTACAGGCTGCAAATCAGGATCGACCACGGCAAGGTAACGATGCTGACCCGCACGGGCCTGGACTGGACGGAGCGGTTTGGTGAGACCCTTGCGAGGGCATTTTCAGCGCTCCCGGTGCAATCGGCCTTGATCGATGGCGAAGTGGTGGTCGAGCGCGACAATGGTGCTTCGGATTTCTCCGCGCTGCAGAGCGATCTCAGCGAAGGCCGCAAGGACCGCTTCGTGTTCTACGCCTTCGACCTGCTGCATCTCGATGGGCATGACATGCGTGAAGTGTCGCTGCTCTCGCGCAAGGCGCTGCTGGAAACGCTTCTCTCGCCCGACGATCCGACGCTGCGCTACAGCAGCCATTTCACGGAGAAGGGCTCTCTGGTGCTCGACCACGCCTGCGGGCTGGGGCTGGAGGGCGTGATCTCCAAGCGCGGCGACAGCGCCTACAGCTCGGGGCGCACGGGCGAGTGGGTGAAGTCCAAATGCTCGAAACGGCAGGAGTTCGTGATCGGCGGCTTCGTGCCCTCGACGGCGACGAAGGACGCGATCGGTTCGCTGGCCATGGGCTATTACAAGGGCGGCAAGCTTCATTATGTCGGACGGGTCGGCACCGGATTTTCGGTCGCGACCGCCAAGATGCTGCACGAACGTCTTTCCGAGGACCGGCAGACGAAGGCCGCCTTCGACGATGCGCTTTCGGCCGAGGCCCGGCGCGGGCTTGTCCACGTCAAGCCGAAACTTGTGGCCGATGTGGAGTTTCAGGCATGGTCGGCGGACGGAAATCTGCGGCATGCGGCATTTCGCGGGCTGCGCGAGGACAAGGCGGCGGGGGATGTGATGCGCGAGACCGAGAAAAGCAAGGCCGAGCCGGCGCCGCAATCGAGCGTCACGCTCACCCATCCCGACCGCATCTACTGGCCGGACGAGGGTGTCACCAAGCAGGGACTTGCGGATTATTACGCGCAGGTCTGGCGCTTTATGGAGCCATTCGTGATCAACCGCCCGCTGGCGCTGCTGCGCTGCCCCGATGGCATTGCCGGGCACCAGCGCTTCTTCCAGAAGCATGCCTGGAAGGGGATGAACGCCCATATCGAGGAGATATCAGACCCAAAGGACAGGGGTGGCGAAAAGCTGCTGCGTATCAGCGATTTCGATGGGCTCGTCGCGCTCGTGCAATCGGCTGTCCTGGAGATCCACCCCTGGGGGGCGACGACCGCGAGCTTCGAGAAGCCAGACATGATCACCATGGACCTCGATCCGGCCGACGATGTCGCCTGGGCCGAGGTGATCGCGGCGGCTGAAGAGCTTAAACAGCGGCTGGAGGCGGTGGGACTTGCGGCCTTCGTCAAGACCTCCGGCGGCAAGGGTCTCCATGTGGTGACGCCGCTGAAGCCGGAGGCCGGGTGGGTGCAGGTAAAGGCTTTCGCGAAGGCGCTGGCGGACGGGATGACGAAAGATCAGCCGGACAAATATCTGGCGACCGCCACCAAGGCGAAACGCAACGGCAAGATCTTCATCGATTATCTCCGCAACGGCCGCGGCAACACCGCCGTCGCCGCCTATTCGACCCGCGCGCGGCCGGGCGCCGCTGTATCGATGCCGCTCGACTGGAGCGAGCTGACGGAGGAGATCGGCCCGGCCTATTTCACGGTCGACAACACGCCGTCGCGGATGAATTCACTGGCAAGCGATCCCTGGGCGGATTTCTTCAAGGCCGCCGCGCCGCTTGAAAAGCGCAAGTGAGGATTGCCAGAGGTTGGCCGAGAGCTAGTGCTTCGGCCGCCCGCCATCCTTGGCGATGCTCTTCTTCAGCGCGTCCATGATATTGACGACGTTGCCGGTGGATTTGACCGGCGTGCGCTTTGTTGCCGCCACGGGCTTCGGAAGGCTCTTCTGCTTGGCGCGGATCATGGCCCGGATACGCTTCTGCACGGGATCGGTGACCATCGAGGGTTTCCATTCCTCGGTGCGGTCCTTCACCAGCTTGCTCATCAGCGCCATCACCTTCTGATCCGTCTTGGCAGCAAGATCGACAGTCCCCGCCGGCTCGCGGACTTCGTCGCCGAAATGCAGCGTCCAGAGCACGATGCCCTTTCCCTGCGGCTCGAGCAGCACGGCGCGTTCGCGGCGGTAGAGCACGAGGCGTGCGATGCCGACGACATCGTTTGCCTTCATCGCCTCGCGGATGACGCAGAAGGCCTCGACGCCGACCTTGTCTTCCGGCGCCAGGAAATGCGGCTTGTCGTACCAGATCCAATCGATGGAGCCGCGCGGCACGAAGCTCGATATTTCGATGGTGCGGGTGCTCTCCAGCCCGACCTCGCTGATCTCGTCATCCTCCAGGATGACGTAGTCGTCCTCGCCACGTGGATAGCCCTTGACCTGGTCCTTGTCCGATATCGGCTTGTGTGTGACGCTATCGACATATCGGCTTTCGACGCGATTTTTGGTCTTGCGGTTCAGCACATGAAACCGCAGCTGGTTACTGTCCGTGGTCGCCGGCGTCAGCGATACCGACGCGGTCACGAGCGACAGCTTGAGATAACCCTTCCAATAGGTCTGACGCGCCATCCGATGCCGGCGCCTTGGCGCCCCTCCAAGCCGCAACGCGGCGATGCCGCTTCAACGGTCGGAATGCGGATTTTGTTCCCTCGATGCTGTCAGGCGTCCCATCTCCCTGGGGCGTCGAACATCATACGAAGGTCAGCGGATCAGCTCTAAGCGCGCCGTGAGCTTTCAGATCCAGCGGAAGGTCGCGTTGCCGCGCTTATCTACCTTGCCGAGCTCGATGGAGACCCATCGTCCGTTCGATGTGTCGGCGAGACGGACGCTCGGTTTCCCGAAAATCATTCCGAGAAAGCGTGGACAGCCGCGGATTTTTCCGCCGCCATCATCGGCTGTGAAGATGCACTGGCGAGACATGGATGTCCCGGATACTGCGATTATTCCAGTCTTAGGCATGTGTGGTTCCCGTCACTATCATGCTCCCGACACGAATAGTTGCGCGGCTTTTCCTCGATGGCAAGCCTAAAATTCACGGGTTTGTCATATTCAGAAACTTCGTATGAAAGCAAACGTTAACCTTCAACTATGTTCAAGCACATAGCCGGTGGCTGCTGGTAATACACCCAATTGGATGATGCGGTGCAGCATCAGTGGGAGAAAATGCTGCGCCTGCGGGTTGAGGTGATTTGCGCCAACAGCTATCTGGTGCCTGCATGTGCGGATGATCCGCAGACAAGAGGGCGCCGCTACATGATTCCAGAATTTCTCGTCACGCATTCCGGTGGCTTCCATGCCGACGAACTGCTCTCCACCGTCGTTCTGACCCGGCTTTTTCCCGAGGCGCGCATCACGCGCAGCCGTGCGCCGGAATGGATCACGCCCGGTCCCGACCGGATCATCTATGATGTCGGCGGCGCCTATGACGCGGACGCTGGTATCTTCGACCATCACCAGCGCGGCGCGCCGCTGCGTGACGACGGCCAGCCCTACAGCTCGTTCGGGCTGATCTGGAAGCATTTCGGGCGCGACTATCTCGCCGCATCGGGTGTTCCAGAGGCTGACATCGAGGATATCCACGCCTCCTTCGACGGCAGCTTCGTCCTGCCGATCGATCTCACCGACAATGGCGCGCTCAGCCCCTCCGGCCCGCTGGCCGGGCTGACGCTGCCGGCGCTTCTGGAAACGCTGAAGCCGGTCTTCGACGAGACCGATCCTGATGCTGACGACCGCGCATTTCACGCCGCACTCGCCATTGCCCGCAGCTTTGTCGAGGCGCGGATCGGCAAGAGTGCTGCGAAGCGCAGGGCCGAGGCGCTGGTGCACAAGGCGATCGTCGCCGCCGGCGAGAACCGTGTGCTGGAACTGCCGATGGGCATGCCCTTCCGCCCCGCGATCATCAAGGCCGGCGCCGACCACCTGCTCTTCGTCGTCCACCCACGCGACAAGGATTGGTGCGTGACCGGCATTCGCCGCGAGGAAGAGGGCTTTGCGCTGCGCGCCGACCTGCCGGCCGCATGGGCTGGCCTCACCAACGGCGACCTCGAAGCCGCCTCCGGCGTTAAAGGCGCCAGCTTCTGCCACAACGGCCGCTTCATCGCCGCCGCCAAGAGCCGCGAAGCGGCGCTGAAGATGGCGGAGATTGCGGTGGCTGAGGCGGTAGCGGACGCGTAAGGTCGGCAGCAGGACCAAGGTGGGCGGCGCGATCGATATTCGGTCGCGTCTCACTACGCGTGAAGGTAGAAATCGCCGCATCGCGACTTGGCGAGGCCGGCGCGATTGGGTAATCTGTGGCCTATCTCCGGTTGGGGATGTAGCAATCTGCAGCAACAGGCTTTCGGTTGAAGTTCAAGGCGTGGCCGCGACCATCGCGGCCTGGAATAGCTGGACGACCTTGCAGGGCAGTCCGGTCTCGCGACCACACTCAGCATAGCGTGTCATCTCATCAGTTCTTACCGCATTGTGGGAGAAGCTCTGAATGTTCACACGTCGAACAGTTTTCATCGTCGGTGCGGGCGCCAGCCGGGAAGTGAACTTTCCCGTCGGTACGGACTTGATGGTCAACATCGCCAGGAAACTCGACATCCGGTTTGACGACGGCTGGACGATGTCCAAAGGCGACAAGCGCATATCGGCGGCGGTGAAAACGATTGTGGGAGATGGGGCGGATTCCAACCCGCA
Source organism: Rhizobium sp. 2MFCol3.1 (assembly GCF_000377565.1). GTDB lineage: Bacteria > Pseudomonadota > Alphaproteobacteria > Rhizobiales > Rhizobiaceae > Rhizobium. The sequence continues at coordinate 513,653 of NZ_KB898354.1, forward strand.
CTATGCAGCCGGAAGAGCCATTTCGGGCGCGATGTCGCAGGCGATCTCGATCGACAACTATCTTCATACGCACTCGAGTGATCGTCTGGTGGTTCAGATGGGCAAGCTGGGCATCGCCGCCAGCATTCTGGAGGCGGAGGCGAGCTGTCTTCTGAAGGCCGACGGATCGAAGAACGAGGCGTTCAGCTTCGAACCGATCAAGCACACATGGTTCAGCGTCTTTTTCCAGATGCTTCATGAAGGCGTGCAAAGAGAGAAGCTCGCCGGCATTTTCAAGAACGTGTCCTTCATCACCTTCAACTACGACCGGTGCATCGAGCACTATCTCGCCCATGCCATCAGCAACTACTATCGCATTCCCTTGTCCGAGGCGGAGGGGATCATCGCGCAATCCCTGCAGATCGAGCATCCCTACGGACAGGTCGGCAGGCTTCCCTGGCAACCGGCCTCGACATCCTCGATGATGGATTTCGGCCATGATTTTCACGGAGCCGACCTGCCGCATCTGGCAGAGCAGATCCGGACCTTTACCGAACGGGTCGACGATGACGACATGATGGACCGACTGCACCGGCAAATCGCAGAGGCCGAAGTCGTCGTCTATCTGGGCTTCTCCTACGGCGAAATGAACATGCAGCTGATGACCGTCAAGGAGGCTGGGCTTAGAACCGTTTTCGGAACGACCTTGGGAATCGCCGCTCCCAACAAGAAGATCATCGAGACGGATGTGCTAGTTTCGATGGGCGGCGTGGACGTGGCGACCGTGAACCGCGCCTATTATGATGATCTGACATGCGCGGAGTTCCTGAGAAGCTATGGCAAGCCGATCATGCGGGGGTAGGGAGGAGGCCGGCGTCGGAGCCGCGGATTTTTGCGGACGGCTGGAGCTTGGTTGCTAGGGTGTCAGTCAATCTATTGACAATAAATAAAAATGGTGGGCCCGGAGGGACTCGAACCCCCAACCAAGCGGTTATGAGCCGCCGGCTCTAACCATTGAGCTACAGGCCCTGGCGGCCGCTATGGCGCCTTGCAGCGGCGCAATGGTTCGCCGGTGCTCGTTGCGTCTAACGCAATTTCAGAGCGGTCACAAGTCATTGCCGCAATAGCTTCACAATCAAACGGCAAGAGGGATCGGTAAGTCACAATCGGGGAGTGAAACAATGCCATTTCCAAATACCAAAAGCTTTGCCGCCGGTCTCTTTCTCAGCCTGCCGGTGCTTGCCGCAGCCTCCATGCCGGCATTCGCGGCCGATGCGCCGCGTCAGGCGGTCATTACCGTGATCGGCGAGGGGCGGGCGACGATGGCGCCGGATATGGCGGTTCTGACCTTCTCCGTCGTCAAGCAAGAGAAGACCGCGCGCGAGGCGCTCGACAATAACAACAAGGCGATGAGCGACGTGCTCGCGGCGCTGAAGAAGGCCGGCATTGCCGAGCGCGATCTGCAGACCTCGGGCTTTTCCGTGCAGCCGCAATATCGATATCCGCAGGGGACCGACGGCCAGCAGCTGCCGCCGGAGCTCATCGGTTACCAGGTTTCCAATGCGCTGACGGTGCGGGTGCGCGATCTCTCGAAGCTCGGTGGGATCATCGATCAGTCGGTGACGCTTGGCGTCAATCAGGGCGGCGATATCCAGTTCACCAACGACAAGCCCGACAGCGCCGTCGAAGAGGCGCGCAAGAATGCGGTGGCCGATGCCATCGCGCGGGCGAAGACGCTTGCGTCCGCCGCCGGCGTCAAGCTCGGCAATGTCATCGAGATCAACGAAAACGGTCCGCGGCCGCAGCCGATGCCGGTCATGCGGGCGGCTATGATGAAGTCGGAGGCCGATTCAGCCGTGCCGATCCAGGGCGGTGAAAGCAGCTATAACATCCAGGTGAACGTTACATTCGCGATCGCCCAGTAGCGCGATCCGCCCCTTCGTTAATCTAAGTTACCAAAAGATTGCCGTTGATATTCGCTTGGATATCAACGGCTTATCTTTTTGTGGACACAGCTGTGGCGAGGCTGCGGCAGAAAAGCGCTTTATCACGCGTATATTACACGATAACATCGATCGTGTTATTCGGTCCGGCCGGGAACTTGAGTTCTGCTTTCGGCGTTAATGCGGACCGATGAGGAGGAATTGGCTTTATCCCTGCAAAGAGGAGACAGACATGTCGAATGCCTTGCCGCCACTTCACAATGGGCACGCCCCGTTCACCCTTCAAGAGCTCTTTCGCGACGCTCTTTATGCGTTTGAAGAGTGGGATGCGGAACTGACCGAACCGATCGTCACGTTCGGAGGCCGGGTCGTTCCGATCAGCAGCGTCTTCGAGGCCATGCGCCAATGCGACGACATCGTGCCGATGAATATCGTCGGCGCCGTTACCGAGCGACTGACGAAACCCTGGGAGGGCGAAGGCCCGCTGGACCAGATGACGTTTTCGACCGCCGCTCGCGTCATGGGCGTGCTGGTGCGCAAGCGCCTGCATGCGACGGGAACGCCCGATATCGTGGCCGTTGCCGCCGTTCCGGACGAACGCCGCTCGCGCGGTTGATTTTTCGATGCCGCGGTCGCTTCGGCGGCCGCGTCTCGCACTTGAGTCCTGAAGAATTGGGGCTCTTTTGGCGCTTCACTGATGCGCCATACGCGACCTAGAGCCTTTCCTGGTTAGATTGAAACATTCTGTTGGCTCAAACGGAGTCGGATGGTCGTCCGGCAGGCGCGCGTCGTAGCCAACGCATACGGCCAAGCCGGCCGGGCGATCAGGCGGCCCGTTTCAGCCAACCCCGCAGGGGCCGGGCATCTTTCCGCCAGGATCAAAGGCGATCGGCTCGACCGTACCTAGTGGTATGCCCTTCGCCAATCGCCTTTGTCCTGACGAAAACCTGCTCCGGCAGAATGCTTCAAGCTAACCAGGAAAGGCTCTAGAGGTCGAACGCTTCCTTCAGTCCCTGTCCCTTGCGCTCGCGCAGATCGAGGTCGGCCTCGATATGCGCGATGTGATGCAGCATGAGATGGCAGGCGTGGTCGAGATCCTTGGCTTCGATGGCCGACACGATGTCGCCATGCTCGTTGTGGCCGCAGCTGGATATGGTCGACTGGCCGTAGAGCGCGATGACAAGCGAGGAGCGGGCGACGAGTTCTTCCATGAAGCGCTGCATGATCGTATTGCCGGAAATGGCGGCGAGTGTCAGGTGAAAGTCGCCGGATGCCTTGATCTCGGCGCGACGGGCCGTCTGGCCGCGCTCGCTTATCAGGCGGCTTTCTTCGAGCAGCAGTTGCCGCAGGTGCTGAATTTCCGACGTCGTAATCCTGGCCGCCGCCTCGCGCAGGATGCCGGGCTCGATCAGCCGGCGGGCGGCGAAGATCTGGCGGGCCTCATCGGGCGAGGGGTAGGCCACGAAGGCGCCGCGGTTTTTCTCGACGCTGACAAGCCCCTCATAGGAGAGCGCCTGCAGGGCCGCGCGCGCCAGCGTGCGGCTGACGTTGAAGAGATTGCCGACATCGCTTTCCGACAGCTTGGTTCCCGGCGACAGGCGACGTTCGACGATCGCGTCGCGAATGGCATCGCGGATCTGCTGCGCGCCGGTTTCGGCGGGCTCGTCGGTCGTCAGAAGCGCGTTGGCTGCGGAGTTCATGAAGCGGGATGTCCTGTGATCGGCCGATGATAGCCATATTCAGCCGAAAAGTTAAACGGAATTTGCGAGCAATGCAGCGGTCAAATTGTATACGATTATTTGCGCAAATTGCAGACGAAAGCCTATTTCATGTGCAAACATATCCGAGGCTTGAATTTTAGTCATTTGTATTTTTCCGGGAAAATTTAATATTCGTAATGACTTGATGCGTTGCAGCAGAAACTGGCACGGCGAATGCATCGTATTCCTCGAACAGGGGAAGACACGATGTCGAAAGCGGCAGAGATCGATATAGCATCCGTTTCGAAGGTGTATGGCGCCACTACCGCCGTGCACGCAATCAGCCTTAAGATACCGGCTGGTTCCTATTGCTGCTTCCTGGGGCCATCTGGCTGCGGCAAGACGTCGACGCTTCGGATGATTGCCGGGCACGAGAGCATTTCGTCGGGCGATATCCGCCTCGGCAATACCGTCGTCACCGATTTCCCTCCGGCCAAGCGCGGCACGGCGATGATGTTCCAATCCTACGCGCTGTTCCCGCATCTCGACCTGATCGACAACGTCGCCTTCAGCCTGAAGATGAAGGGCGTCGAGAAGGAGGAGCGGCGCGCCAAGGCGCTGGAGATGCTGAAGCTGATGCAGATGGAGGCCTATGCCAACAGGCGTCCGGCGCAGCTTTCCGGCGGCCAGCAGCAGCGCGTGGCGCTTGCGCGCGCGCTGATTACCGATCCCGAGGCGCTGTTGCTCGACGAGCCGCTGTCGGCGCTCGATCCGTTCCTGAAAATCCGCATGCGCGCCGAGCTCAAGAAGCTGCAGAAGACGCTCGGCATCACCTTCGTGCATGTGACGCACAGCCAGGAAGAGGCGATGGCGCTCGCCGATATCATCGTCATCATGAACGACGGCAAGATCGAGCAGGCCGCCACCCCACGCAAGGTGTTCGAGGAGCCGGCGACCGCCTTCGTGGCGCGCTTCATGGGCGATCACAACGTTCTGACCGGCCGCGTGACATCCGCCAAGGACGGCGTGATCACGCTCGAGGTTCCGGAGGGGCAGAGCTTCACGGTGCGCGGCGCGGGCAGGGAGGTCGGCGAGGTCATCGACATTGGCATCCGCACCGACCGGGTGCGTCTCGCCAGCGCCACCGACAAGACGCTCGGCTTCAACGGCATCGTCTCCAATATCGAATATCGCGGCGCCTCGGTGAAGATCACCGTGGTCGGCGCGGGCAGCGATGACTTCACCGTCATTGCGTCCGACGGCGATTATTTCGCCAACCCCGCATCGGTCGGCGATGCGGTGTCCCTGAGTTGGGCCCTAGAGGACGCCGTTCTCCTTGGCCGCGTTTCGGCATGAATCTCAATTACCACAAAAACCAGAGGGAACTGACATGACTGATACAACGAAAACCACCAAGAAGGGTCTGCTCGACAAGGGCGTGTCGCGCCGTGGCCTGCTGAAGACGGGTGCCGCCGCCCTTGGTGCGGCCGCAGGCTCCGGTCTCATCACCGGTTTCCCGACCATCTGGGCGCAGTCCAACATCACGCTTCGCCAGTTCGGCACCGGCGTCTCCAACATCAACGCCATTGCCGAGCAGTGCAAGAAGGACCTCGGCATCACGCTCGAGATGACGGCGACCGATTCCGACGCCGCCGCCCAGCGCGCTGTGACGCAGCCCGATAGCTACGACATCGCCGACATCGAATACTGGATCCTGAAGAAGGTCTATCCGACCGGCGTCATCCAGCCGATGGATGTGAAGAAGCTGAAGTACTACGACAAGGTCGTTCCGCTCTTCAAGAACGGCAAGCTGAAGCCGGATAGCGTGATCGCGCAGGGCACCGCGCCGCACACGGTCGGTTATGTCGAGAGCGCGGATGCCAAGACGTTTGCCAAGGGCGAGACCGAACTCTTCACCATGATGCCGACGATCTACAATGCCGATACGCTCGGCATCCGCCCCGACCTCGTCGGCCGCGAGATCGGCAGCTGGGCCGATATCATGGACCCGAAGTTCAAGGGCAAGACCTCGATCCTCAACATCCCGTCGATCGGCATCATGGATGCCGCGATGATCATGGAAGCGCTCGGCAACATCAAATACGCCGACAAGGGCAACATGACCAAGGAAGAGATCGACAAGACGATCGAATTCCTGATCAAGGCCAAGCAGGACGGCCAGTTCCGCGCCTTCTGGAAATCGTTCGACGAGTCGGTCAACCTGATGGCATCGGGCGAAGTCGTGATCCAGTCCATGTGGTCGCCGGCTGTCGCCGCCGTCCGCTCCAAGGGCATCGCCTGCAAGTATCAGCCGCTCAAGGAAGGCTACCGTTCGTGGGGCGGCGGTCTCGGCCTTGCCTCTCACCTCAAGGGTGCCGAGCTCGATGCGGCCTATGAGTACATCAATTGGTACACCTCGGGCTGGGTCGGCGGCTACCTCAACCGCCAGGGCTACTACTCGGCCTGCATGGACACCGCCAAGGGCTTCATGACCGAGGACGAGTGGGGCTACTGGATCGAAGGCAAGGCCGCCAAGGGCGATATCCTGTCGCCAGAGGGCAAGGTCATGGAGAAGGCCGGTGCGGTTCGCGACGGCGGTTCGTTCGAAGAGCGCATGGGCCACGTCGCGTGCTGGAACTCCGTCATGGACGAGGACCGCTACATGGTTCGCCGCTGGAACGAGTTCATCGCGGCTTAAAGGCGATCTGGGATCTCCCCTTCCGTTGCGGGAGGGGAGGTTCTGCCGTGGGTTACCCCCCCTCTGTCCTGCCTGCCATCTCCCCCACAAGGAGGGAGATCGGCTCGTGGCCTGCTCCCCACCCAAGCAACGAGCGTGGAGCGAGCGGTTGCGCCCAGCCAATCTCCCCACCTGTGGGAGAGATGCCCGGCAGGGCAGAGGGGGGCACCACGCAACGCAATGCCAACTGGAAAAGGGATCAGTGATGGCGACGATCGCTTCAGCAGAGACAAACGAGACGACCGAGCGGGTGCGCAGCCCGGGCTTTCGGCTGGCGCCATGGGCGGCCTCCTATCTCCAGGCGACGCCGCTCATCCTGATCCTCGGCTTTTTCTTCATCCTGCCGATTTTGATGATCGCGGTGGTCAGCTTCTGGGATTACGACTTCGCAGGTCTCTATCCCGATTTCCTGACGATGAACTACGCCGAGACGCTCGGCTCGTGGGTCACGTGGAAGACCTATCTGAACACGCTGAAATTCACCGTCATCGTCTGGGCGCTCACCGTCTTCATCGGTTTCTGGGTCGCCTATTTCCTTGCCTTCCACATCCGCCGCACGTCGACGCAGATGATCCTGTTTCTGGTCTGCACCGTGCCGTTCATGACCTCGAACATCATCCGCATGATATCCTGGATCCCGGTGCTCGGCCGCAACGGCCTGGTCAATTCGGCGCTGATCGAGATGGGGATCATCCCACAGCCGATCGAGTGGCTGCTTTATTCCGATTTCGCCGTGGTGCTTGCCATGGTGCACCTCTACACGCTGTTCATGGTGACGCCGATCTTCAATACGCTGATGCGCATCGATCGCTCGCTGTTCGAGGCCGCGCGCGATGCCGGCGCCAGCGGCTGGCAGATCCTCTGGAATGTCGTCATTCCGCTCGCCAAGCCCGGCATCGCCATCGGCTCGATCTTCGTCGTCACGCTGGTCATGGCCGACTTCTCGACGGTGCAGGTCATGTCCGGCGGGCAGAGCGCCTCGGTGGCGCTGATGATGAAGAACCAGATGTCGCTGCTGCAGTATCCGGCCGCCGCCGCCAATGCCGTCGTGCTTCTGATCGTCGTGCTGATGATGGTCGCCGCCATCCTGCGCGTCGTCGATATCCGCAAGGAGCTTTGAGATGAGCCACGAAAAGCGCACCCTCGAATTCTACGTCCTCGCCGCCTTCTTCATCGTCTTCGTGCTGTTCCTCTACGGCCCGCTGTCGGCGATCCTCATCCTCTCCTTCCAGGGGCCGGATGGCGGCCTGACGTTCCCGCTCAATGGCGTCTCGGTCCACTGGTTCTTCAACCTGTTCGAAAAGCAGGCGGTGGGTGACTTCGGAGCCTCGTTCCGCCGGTCCTTCTCGCTCGGCCTGATGGTCATGGTCGTCACCGTCGTGGTGTCGCTGCTCGCGGGCCTTGCCTTCCGCCGCCGCTTCCGTGGCGCCACCTTGCTGTTTTACGCGACGGTCGCCAGCCTCGTGGTGCCGTCGATCATCATCTCGCTCGGCATCGGCGTGGTGTTCCAGCAGGGCGGCTTGAAGCCGGCATGGTATTCGTCGGCCTTCGGCGCCCATTTGACATGGACGCTGCCCTTCGGCGTGCTGATCATGTTCGCCGTCTTCAACCGCTTCTCGCCTGCTTACGAAGAGGCGGCACGCGATCTCGGGGCGACGTCGTGGCAGACCTTCTTGCATGTCGTGCTGCCGATGATCGCGCCCAGCCTGATCGGCGTCGGCCTGTTCGGCTTCACGCTCTCCTATGACGAATTCGCCCGCACACTGATGACATCAGGCAGCTACAACACGCTGCCGCTGGAGATCTACGGGATGACGACCAACGTGACGACGCCGGTGCTCTACGCGCTCGGTACGGTGACGACGCTGTTTTCCTTCACCATCATTCTCGTCGCGCTCGGCATCATGATGATGCTGCGCGGACGCCAGGCAAAGACAAGCTGATCTCATGCGCATTCTGATCGTCAATCCGAACACGACATCAAGCATGACCGAGAAGGCAGCGACCGCCGCACGGCTCGTTGCCGCCACCGGCACCGAGATCATCGCCGCCACCTCGCGAATGGGGCCGGTATCGATCGAGGGGCATTATGATGGGGCGCTCGCCATTCCCGGCCTGCTGACGGAACTGAAGGAGCGGGCAGGGACCTATGACGCGGCCGTCATCGCCTGCTTCGATGATACGGGGCTGGAGGCGGCCCGCAGTTTCGCCGACGTGCCGGTGCTCGGGCTTTGCGAATCCGCCGTCGCCACCGCCGGCTTTCTGGCGCAGCGCTTCACCGTGGTGACGACGCTGGAGCGCTCGCGGGTGCTGATCGACAATCTCGTGCGCCGCTATGGCATGGGCGACCGGGCGAAGGTCCGCGCTTCTGACATTCCGGTGCTGGAGCTTGAGGACGAGGCGTCGGGCGCGATCGGCAAGCTGCGGGCCGAGATCGAGCGGGCGCTTGAGGAGGATGGCGCCGAGGCTATCGTGCTCGGCTGTGCGGGGATGACCGATCTGGCGCGAGAGCTGCAGGAGATCTACGGCGTGCCCGTCGTCGATGGCGTGGCGGCGGCGGTCAAGCAAGCCGAGGCGCTGGTGTCGCTGGGCCTCTCGACCAGCAAGCGCGGCTCCTATGCGGCGCCGCTTGCCAAGCCGTTTCTCGGCGAGATGAGCCGTTTCGCACCGATGCAGGCAGCGGGCTGAGGCCTGTCCTTAAACCGCCGCCTCACACAGCGTATCACCACGATTCCGCTTTACTTTTTCGCTCTCCTGACGATGCTCAGCAAAAAGCATTTAAGGAGAGGAAGTAGACATGACCATGCCGGACGACGACCTTGCGCGCATTGCCGAACAGGAAAAGGTGCTGAGCTTCGACAGTTTCGATCTGTCGACCGCGTGGCAACTGGGCAAGCTGCTGCAGGAGCTGGGTTCGGAGCGTGGCCTGGGTATCGCGATCGATATCAACCTGCATTCGATGCCGGTCTTCTATGTGGCACTTCCCGGCGTGACGCCCGACAACGTCCAATGGGTGCGCCGCAAGCGCAATCTGGTGCTGCGCTATTTCCGCAGCAGCTATGCCATCGGCCTCGACCTGAAGGCCAAGGGGAAGACGGTTGCGGATAACGGCCTGTCGGACGCCGACTACGCGCCGCACGGCGGCAGCTTCCCGATCAACGTCAAGGGCACGGGCTGCATCGGCTCGGTGACCGTCTCCGGCCTGCCGCAGCGCGACGACCACAATCTCGTCGTCGAGGCGCTGGCACTGATGCTGGCCAAGGATCTGGACGCGCTGCGTCTGGCCTAATCGGACGGTCAATCGGCCAGGTGCGCGATCGCGAGATCGACGAAAGCCCTGAGACGCCCGAGCGTGCGCAGGTCTCGGTGGTATCCCATCCATAGCTGCCGGCTGGGCGGAGCTTCGCCGAGATTGATCCGGCGCAGCCCCGGCATCGCATCGCCGATCGCTTGCGGCAGAACGGCGACACCGATGCCGCGGGCGCACATGGTTGCCTGGATGGTGCGGCTGTTGGAGCGAAGCACCACGTTGGCGTTTGGCAACCTCTGCCTCAGCCAGCTTTGCTGCGCAGTGGTCTGCGCGGAGGGATCCTCGATGATGCCGGTGATCTCGCCATCATTTCCCAGGAGGTCGCTGCCCTCGGCGCCATAGACGGAGAAGTGCTGTGTCGCGATGCGGCGCTGGACGACATCGGGTTCGTCGAATGGCACGACGCGGAAGGCGAGATCTGCTTCCCGGTGCGTCAGGCTGAAGAGTCTCGTTTCCGTCAAGAGTTCGACTCCAACCATCGGGTGGGCGCTGGCGAAGGCTTCGAGGACTGGCGGCAGGATCCATGTGCCGAGCCAGTCGGAGGAGGAAATCTTCAGGGTGCCGTCGAGCGGCTGGTCCTTACCGGCAAGCCGGCGCGCCATGGTCAACGCGTTTTCCTCGATCTGCTCCGCCAGCGGCAGGATCGATTTTCCCTCGTCGGTCAGCAGCAAGCCTTCATTGGTGCGCAGGAAGAGCTTCTGGCCCAGCGCATCCTCGAGCGCCTGCAGCCGCCGGCCGATCGTGGGATGGCTGAGCTTGAGCGATCGGGCGGCGGCGCCAAGCGTGCCGGTCCGCGTGATCGCAAGAAAGATGCGGACGTCATTCCAATCCATGAGGAGGCTCCGGGGGCTGTCAGCGGACTGTAGGCTAACAAATTTGAACGGGTGATGCACTGATTTGTCGAATTACGCATATTTTTGATCGGTGCGATAGTCGCGACGAATTCAACGCCTAGAGGTGCGATTTGACCCATACTTCCCGTCGAGACTTTCTATCCGCCGTTGCCGTCACCACCGCCGGCGCCGCAGCGCTGGGCGCCACCGTGCCCGCATCCGCCGCTCAGGCCCAGCACACATCCAAGGCGCCCGGCCAGGTGCCCGGCGTCTACCGCTGGACGGTCGGCGCCATTACCGTGACGGCGATCGCGGATGGCTACAGCACGCTGCCGCTCGCCATCGTCCCAGGCGCTACGCCCGAAGCGGCCGATGCGCTGGCGCGCGAGGCTTTTCTGCCCACAGGCGACCTGCCTTGCATCGTCAACACCTTCGTCATCGACACGCCATCGAAGCGTCTTCTCGTCGATACCGGCTTTGGCCCCGGGCCGGGACTGCACACCGGCAAGATCTGGGAGAACCTTACCGCTGCCGGCATTGCGCCATCGGAGATCGATGCGCTGGTGCTGACTCACGGTCATCCCGACCATATTGCCGGCATGCTGACGAAGGAGGGGAAGGCCGCTTTCCCCAATGCCGAGCTCTTCGTCCACGCGCGCGAGCATGCCTACTGGACCGACGACGCGGCACAGTCGAAGGCGCCGGATTTCCAGAAGGGCTGGTTCGATCTGTTCAGGACGTCGGCTGCGGCCTATGCCAAGCGGACGACGCTCTTTGACCGCAACGACCAGGAGATCGTCAGCGGCGTCCGGGTGCTCGAGCTGTTCGGCCATACGCCCGGCCATAGCGGGCTGCATCTGTCGGATGGAAATCAGGAGCACCTGATCTGGGCCGATATCGTTCACTTCCCGCATCTGCAGTTCGCACGGCCGGAATGGGGCGTCGGCTTCGACGTCGACCCTGACCTTGCCGGCAAGGCGCGCAAGACGATGCTGGATATGGCGGCGACCGACCGGATCGGCGTTTCGGGCATGCACCTGGCCTTCCCGGCGGTCGGCCATGTCGTGACCCGCGGGAAAGCCTATGCGTTCGAACAGTCGCGCTGGCAGTTCGATCTCTGATCTAGGCGATTGGCCGGTGGGGCTGCACGCCGGCCATGTCAGGTGAAACTCCCTGCGCGCGGAAGGTATCTCGCGCAGGAAACGGTTCTACGCCTTCTCCACGACCCAGACGGTCGGGGCGCCGAGGATGCCGCCGGTGCGCATGGCCGAGCGGAGCCCCTCGAGTTGCATGAAGGCCTTTGCGGCCTCTGATGTCGCGAATTCGTGGGTGACGGTGATGTCGTTGGGGTTGTCGGCGGATTGGTAGACCGTCTCTGCTATCACGCCGTTTGCCGCCTGCACCGAGCGGAAGCCGTCATACACCTTGCGCCAGGCCGTATAGTCCGAAACCTCATGCCGTACGAACACTGTCGTCATGTTCCGCTCCTGCGTTGCATTCACATGTTTCGTTGGGATGCCCAGGCGTCAGCGTACCACCGATGAGGGGTTCGCGCGCGTGGAAATCGGCTCAAGGGCATTGCGCATCGCACACCGCTGAAATTGCATGTATGCTGGCACATCTCGATCAGGGAACAGGATCGATGACGCGTCGTTTGCGCATTCTCGCGGCGTTGCTCTCCCTGGCGCTGATCAGCGCCGGGCCGGCCGATGATGGGCGGTGGTATGCGGGAAGCTACTCGTTCTCCGACGAACTTGGCGGCTTCCGCATCCTGTCCATATCAGGCGCTGGTACGCGGGAGGATCCGATCGAGATCCGCGAGGCGTTCGACAGCCTTGCGCCGGTGACGCTAGCGATCCGCTTCGCCAAACCCTCCGACCTGAAGACGACGGTGCCCGGCTCGTTTCATCTGCGCGTGGTGGCGGTGAACCGGAGCGGGCTGGCGTGGATCGGCTTTGGCTTCGAGCTTCAGGAAATTCGCGGCAAGCCCAGCGATTTCTATGACGGGCTATCCTTCGGGCAGGCCGATCCCAATCCGTCGCTGATCTCGTCCAGCCGTTTCATGCATTTCGAAAGCCGCTTCGAGAGCTTCGACCGGCTGAATTTCGATGAGGGGCATCTCGATCCCGGCGAGCAATCGAGGTTTGGCTTCTTCGTTTCCGATGTCACGCCGGTCCCGGAGTTCTATCTGGTCGAGGAGCCCCGCATTCCTTCGTCATGAATGAAGACGGCGCCATGGATGCGGCGCCGCCTTTTTTCACTGTCAGATCTTGCCGCCAGCTTCGGGGATGACCTTGGTCAGGCTGCCGGTCGCCGGGAAGAGGGGGATGAGGCAGGCTTGCAGGGCGTGGTAGATGTCGCCCTTGCCGGGGAAGATGGTGTGGGCGGGGACCATGTCTTCCGTCAGTTCTTCATGCCAGCCGCCGTTTTTGTGGTCGATGAAGCGGCGCTCGATGACGTTCCAGATCTTGCGGTAGCTCTCTTCGTGGTAGTCGCTCGGCAGGTGTTCGTTGAGATAGTGGGCAGCGGCCGCACCCTCGCAAGCCGGCCACCACATCTTCTGGCGCTTGTCCGGGCGGTCCTCCCAGTCGAGTGTGTAGAAGAAGCTGCCGTTCTCGTCGTCCCAGCCGAGCGCCATTGCCTGCGAGAACAGGCCCTTGGCGGCATCAGGCAGCCATTCCAGCTTCTTGCCGCCGAGCGCCCAGAGCTGCAGCAGCAGGCGCGCCCATTCCAGCGAGTGGCCGGGCGTGGTGCCCGCGGGGCGGAACATCTCGTCCGGATGATAGTAGTTCTTGTCGAGCTTCCACTCTGTGTCGAAGTGCTCGGCGACGCGCCAGTCGACGGAGCCGGCGGCGCGACGGATCACGAGGTCGGCGATGCTTTCGGCCTTGGTGAGGTAATCGCGGTTTCCTGTTGCCTCGAAGGCGGCCATCAGGGCTTCGGTCAGGTGCATGTTGGAGTTCTGGCCGCGATAGGTGCCGCAGTCGAGCGGCTGCCAGTCGGCGGTGAATTCCTCGGCGATAGCGCCGTGCTTTTCTTCCCAGAAGCGGGTGTTCAGGACATCGGTGATATCGGCCAACATGCCGTCGGCGAGCGGGTGGCCGATGGTCTTGGCGGAGGAGGCGGCGAGCAGCACGAAGGCGTGGCCGTAGCCCTGCTTGTTGGTGTCGACGGGGCCGTCATTGTTCAGCGACCAAAAATAGCCGCCGTTCTTCTGGTCCCTATGGTGGTTCCAGATGTACTGCATGCCGTGATCGACGACATCGGAGGCGCCGGGGCGGCCAAGCAGGGTGCCGATCGAGAAGCAATGGACGGCGCGGGCGGCGATGTGGATGCCGCGCACCTGGCCCTCGGCATCGAGCGGCTTGCCGGTATCGTCGAGATCGTAGAAGCCGCCCTTGGGATTGATGGAATCATGCTGGAAGAAATCGAACAGGCCGTTCGCCTGGGCGACGAGCCAGTCGCGGTGGTATGTACGTGTGGTCCAGTTGCCGAGCGCGGCGTCGCCGATTGCAGGTGCCATGATACTCCTCCGATTTCATACACAATGCTTTGAAATTGCCTATATAGGGGGCGTTCGAGTCTGTCATCCGCCGTGCGCCGGCAATGGCGAAATTGTCGCTGATATATTGACATAAAGATATCTTTATGTGATTTGGGCGGCTTGTCTTTATAATGACGTCAAGGAGTCCGCCCGTGTTCAACAATCTGTTTGGCCCCGAAGGGGAAAAGCGCGACGGCAGTGAAGTGTTTGCAGCGCTCAGGAAAGCCGCCAGCGAACGCATTCTCGTCCTTGACGGCGCCATGGGCACGCAGATCCAGGGGCTGGGTTTCGACGAGGATCATTTCCGCGGCGATCGCTTCATCGGCTGCGCCTGCCACCAGAAGGGCAACAACGACCTTCTCATCCTCTCGCAGCCGGATGCGATCGAGGAAATCCATTACAAATACGCCAAGGCCGGCGCCGATATTCTCGAGACCAACACCTTCTCCTCGACCCGCATCGCGCAGGCGGATTACGCGATGGAAGGCGAGGTCTATGCGCTGAACAAGGAGGGTGCCGAAGTCGTTCGCCGCGCCTGCATCCGCGCCGAGCGCGAGGATGGCCGCCGCCGTTTCGTGGCCGGCGCCATCGGCCCGACCAACCGCACGGCCTCGATCTCGCCTGACGTCAACAATCCAGGCTTCCGCGCCGTCACCTTCGACGACCTGCGCATCGCCTATGCCGAGCAGATCGACGGCCTGATCGATGGTGGCGCCGATATCATCCTGATCGAGACGATCTTCGACACGCTGAACGCCAAGGCTGCGATCTTCGCCTGCGAGGAGCGCTTCGAGGCCAAGGGCATCCGCCTTCCTGTGATGATCTCGGGTACGATCACCGACCTCTCCGGCCGCACGCTGTCGGGCCAGACGCCGTCGGCCTTCTGGAACTCGGTGCGCCACGCCAACCCGTTCACGATCGGCCTCAACTGCGCGCTCGGCGCCAACGCCATGCGTCCGCACCTGCAGGAGCTGTCTGGTGTTGCCGATACCTTCATCTGCGCCTATCCGAATGCGGGCCTGCCCAACGAGTTCGGCCAGTATGACGAGACACCCGAACTGATGGCGGCGCAGATCGACGAGTTCGCCCGCGAGGGTCTCGTCAACATGGTCGGCGGCTGCTGCGGCTCGACGCCGGAGCATATCAAGGCGATCGCCGAGGTTGTCGCCAAGTACAAGCCGCGTCCGATCCCCGAGCACCGTCCGTTCATGTCGCTGTCGGGCCTCGAGCCTTTCGAGCTCACCAAGGACATCCCCTTCGTCAACGTCGGCGAGCGCACCAACGTCACCGGTTCGGCTCGCTTCCGCAAGCTGATCACCAATGCCGATTACACCGCGGCGCTCGATGTCGCGCGCGATCAGGTGGAGAACGGCGCGCAGATCATCGACATCAACATGGACGAAGGCCTGATCGATTCTGAAAAGGCGATGGTCGAGTTCCTGAACCTGATCGCCGCCGAGCCGGATATCGCTCGCGTGCCCGTCATGATCGACAGCTCTAAGTTCTCGATCATCGAATCCGGCCTGAAGCGGGTTCAGGGCAAGCCGATCGTCAACTCGATCTCGCTGAAAGAGGGCGAGGAGAACTTCCTCGCGCAGGCGAGGTTGCTGCATGCCTATGGCGCGGCTGTCGTCGTCATGGCGTTCGACGAGACTGGCCAGGCGGATACCTATGACCGCAAGGTCGAGATCTGCACGCGTGCCTATAAGCTGTTGACCGAAAAGGCCGGTTTCCCGCCCGAAGACATCATCTTCGACCCGAACGTCTTTGCTGTCGCGACAGGCATCGAAGAGCATAACAATTACGGCGTCGATTTCATCGAGGCGACGCGCACGATCCGCAAGACGATGCCGCTGGTGCATATTTCGGGCGGTGTTTCGAACCTGTCCTTCTCGTTCCGCGGCAACGAGCCGGTGCGCGAGGCGATGCACGCCGTGTTCCTCTACCACGCCATCCAGGCGGGCATGGACATGGGCATCGTGAACGCCGGCCAGCTCGCGGTCTACGACCAGATCGACGCGGAGCTGCGCGAGGCCTGCGAGGACGTGGTGCTGAACCGCCGCAACGACGCGACCGAGCGGCTGCTCGAAGTGGCCGAGAAGTTCCGTGGCGGTGCCGCCCGCGAGGGACGCGTGCAGGACCTCTCCTGGCGCGAATGGTCGGTCGAGAAGCGTCTCGAGCACGCTTTGGTCAACGGCATTACCGAATATATCGATGCCGATACTGAGGAGGCGCGCCTTGCCGCGGCTCGTCCGCTTCACGTCATCGAAGGTCCGCTGATGGCCGGCATGAACGTGGTTGGCGATCTGTTCGGCTCGGGCAAGATGTTCCTGCCGCAGGTCGTCAAGTCGGCGCGCGTGATGAAGCAGGCCGTGGCCGTGCTCCTTCCGTACATGGAAGAGGAGAAGCGGCTGAACGGCGGCGACGACCGCAAGTCGGCCGGCAAGATCCTGATGGCGACCGTGAAGGGCGACGTCCACGATATCGGAAAGAACATCGTCGGCGTCGTGCTCGCCTGCAACAATTACGAGATCATCGACCTCGGCGTCATGGTGCCGGCGACGAAGATTCTGGAGACGGCGGTGGCCGAAAAGGTCGATGTCATCGGCCTGTCGGGCCTGATCACGCCGTCGCTCGACGAGATGGTGCATGTGGCGGCCGAAATGGAGCGCCAGGGTCTGGACCTGCCGCTCCTGATCGGCGGCGCCACGACCAGCCGTGTCCACACGGCCGTGAAGATCCATCCCGGCTATAGCAAGGGCCAGACCGTCTATGTGACCGACGCCAGCCGCGCGGTCGGCGTGGTCTCGTCGCTGCTCTCGCCCGAGAACCGCGATGGCTACATCACCGATATCCGCGCCGAATACGCGAAGGTCGCCGCGGCTCACGCCCGCAGCGAGGCCGAGAAGGTCCGCCTGCCATTGTCTCGTGCTCGCGAGAACGCGCAGAAGGTCGATTGGGCCGCTTACGCGCCCGCCAAGCCGAGCTTCCTGGGCACCAAGGTGTTCGAGGATTACGATCTGGCGACGCTCGCCGAATACATCGACTGGACGCCGTTCTTCCAGACGTGGGAGCTGAAGGGTCGCTATCCCTCCATTCTCGAGGATGAGAAGCAGGGCGAGGCGGCGCGCGCGCTCTGGGCGGATGCGCAGGGGATGCTGAAGAAGATCATCGACGAGAAGTGGTTCCGTCCGCGCGCCGTCATCGGCTTCTGGCCGGCCGGCACCGTCGGCGACGATATCCGCCTGTTCAAGGATGACAGCCGCAAGGAAGACCTCGCGACCTTCTACACGCTGCGTCAGCAGCTTTCGAAGCGCGATGGGCGGCCGAATGTGGCGCTGTCGGACTTCGTGGCGCCTGTCGACAGCGGTGTGCAGGATTATGTCGGCGGCTTCGTCGTCACCGCCGGTATCGAGGAAGTGGCGATCGCCGAGCGCTTCGAACGCGCCAACGACGACTATTCGTCGATCCTCGTCAAGGCGTTGGCCGACCGCTTCGCGGAAGCCTTCGCCGAGCGGATGCACGAAGAGGTTCGCCGCGAATATTGGGGCTATGCCAAGGGAGAGGCGTTCAGCAAGGATCAGCTGATCACCGAGGAATATGCCGGTATCCGCCCGGCGCCCGGCTACCCGGCGCAGCCCGATCACACCGAGAAGAAGACGCTGTTCGCGCTTCTCGATGCCGAAAACGCCGCCGGCGTGAAGCTCACCGAGAGCTACGCCATGTGGCCGGGTTCGTCCGTGTCGGGCATCTATATCGGCCATCCCGACGCCTACTACTTCGGCGTTGCCAAGGTGGAGCGGGATCAGGTCGAGGATTATGCCGGCCGCAAGGGCATGGAGATCTCCGAGGTCGAGCGCTGGCTCGGGCCGGTGCTCAACTACGTGCCTTCGAAGCCGCGCGAAGACGTGGAAGATGCGGCCTGATCGGGCGCGTCTTCAGGAACTGATTCAATTGCCGGAGAAAATGATTCAGGATCATCGGCCAAGGGCCTGATCCTGAATCGGAAATTGTCGTTTCGTCGGTCCGATGTCAGGCGGTGAGTTCGACCAGGATCGCGGTCGTGTCGTCGCTCTGCTTGAAGCGTGGATAGCGCAGTCCCTCGGGATCGGTCTCGCGTTCGAAGCGCCGGAGTTCCTCGATCATCGGGGCGAGGCCCTTGTCGAGTGCCGCGCGCACCAGGCTTGCGGTGTCATAGGCTTCGTAGAGCACGACAAGGTCGGCGAAGCCATCGCTGCAGATGATGGCGTGGGCGCGGCCCTTGATCTTCAATTCTTCCGACACGAGATGATCGGCCGATTCCGGCACGAGGCCCAGCGTCCAGATGCCGCCCGCGGTGTTCTGGCTTTCACGGTGACGGCGCAGAGCCGCCAGCGTCTCCGTATTGCCGAGCGCGCCGCCATCCTTGGTGATGCCGCCGGTGCGGGCGATATGGCTTTTCGCATGGGCCTGCTCCCTGGCATAGGCGTCGGGAAGGGCCATGTGAAAGCTTACCGATCCGTCTTCCTGCAAGAGGAAGACGCAGGAATCGCCGAGGCCATAGAAGGTCAG
Organism: Rhizobium sp. 2MFCol3.1; assembly: GCF_000377565.1. GTDB lineage: Bacteria > Pseudomonadota > Alphaproteobacteria > Rhizobiales > Rhizobiaceae > Rhizobium. Next base: position 532,250 of record NZ_KB898354.1, read on the forward strand.
GCGATCGTCGGTGGCGTGGATCATCGAGAAGGCCGAGAGCGGCCAGGCGTAGCGTGGGGCGTCGGGGTTGCCGCCAAGGAATGTTGCCCTGGCCTCCTGCGAGACGGCGCGCGCGACATCCGAGACCGGCGTCTCACGCGTGATCTGCTGCCTGAAACCATCCGCGAAGCGTGCCGCGACCCAGGCGGCGTCGCTGCCTGATGCGTCCATGTATTGGCGATCGCCAAGGCCGGTTGCGCCATCGATCACGAAGGCGCAGGCCTCGTTATAGCCGAAGCGGTCGTCGTTCGGCTTGGCCGGGTTTCCCGGTACGGAGAGCGCGTCGAGGATCTTGATCTGAGGTGCCGGCATCGTTCTTCAGTTCCTCGTCATGTTGGAATGGAAGGCCGAGCAGGTCGGCCGTCGCGGATGTGGTGACGTCTCGGTCAGCCGAGAACCGGGCGCATGAAGCTGCGCTCATAGCTGATGATGCTGCGGTTGCGCTTGTCCAGATCGAATGCCGCCTGGCACTCGGGATCGACGGCCATGCGCGTGCGGTAGTCTTCGTATGCGGCAAGGCTCGGGAAGGAGAACAAGGCGACCGCGATGTTGTTGGCGCCTTCGGAGGGCAGGAAATAGCCGTGATGGTTGCCGCCCATGCGGTTGACGATGGGGATCCAAAGCCTGGCGTATTCCTCGAATTCGGCGAGCTTGTAGGGATCGATGACATAACGCAGATGGCAGGTAATCATTGAAATATCTCTCGTTGATCGAGCCGGCTGAAATGCCTGCCGGCCCGCTATTGGCTTAATGTGCTGTCCTCAGGCGCCGGCGGCAAGCCGCTGGTTGAGTTCCTCGATGCCGACATCGGCCTCCACCGTGTCGCCCTTGACGAGCAGGTAGACGCCGAGCGCGAAGGCAAGGGCTGCGATGAACAGCAGGTAATAGGCATGCGCCATCGGGTTCAGCGGCAGTAGCGAGGCAACCGCCAGCGGCGTCAGGCCGCCGAAGATGGCGTAGGAGACGTTGTAGGAGAAGGAGAGGCCGGTGAAGCGGACGCGGGCCGGGAAGGCGCGGACCATCACGTAGGGCACCGCGCCGACGAGGCCAACGGAGAGGCCCATGATCGCATAGAGCACGAAGAGCACGGTCAGCGATGTCGCGGCGTAGGTGTAGAAGGCGAAGGTCGCGGCGCCGAAGAAGATGCTGGCGACGATGAAGAAGCGGCCGGAGCCGACGCGATCGACGATCGCACCCGCGGCCGCCGTGCCGAAGATCAGGAACAGCGTGCCGAAGCTGGTGGCGGCCAGCGATTGCTGCGCGCTGTAGCCGTAGAGTTTCTGCAGGAAGGTCGCGGTCATCAGCGTGGTGACGACGATGCCGGCCGAGAGAATCCAGGTGAGCAGCATCGAGATGATGACGCCGCGCGGATAATCGCGCAGCACGGCCTTTAGCGGCAGTTCGCGCATCAGCGAGCGGCTCTGTTTCATTTCGGCGAAGATCGGCGTTTCCTGCAGCCAGCGGCGAAGATAGACGGCGACGAGGCCGAAGATGCCGCCGAGGAAGAAGGGAATGCGCCAGGCGTAGGCCGCGACATCCTCAGGCGTGAAGGCGGAGTTGATGATGGTGGCGATGAAGGAGCCGAGCAGGATGCCGAGCGTCAGGCCCGAGCAGAGGAAGCCGCAGGCAAAGCCGACGCGGCGGAAGGGGACGTGTTCGGCGACAAAGGTCCAGGCGCCGGGCACCTCGCCACCGATGGCCGCACCCTGCAGGACGCGCATCAGGATCAGAAGGATCGGTGCCGCGATGCCGATCGTGGCATAGGTCGGCATCGCGGCCATGCCGAGCGTCGACAGCGCCATCAACATGATCGAGAAGGCGAAGACGCGCTTGCGGCCGAACATGTCGCCGAAATGGGCCAGGATGATGCCGCCGATCGGGCGCACCAGATAGCCGGCGGCGAAGATGCCGAAGGTCTGGATGGTTACCAGCCAGTCGGGCATGTCGGGCGGGAAGAACAGGTGGCCGATCACACCAGCGAAGAAGACGAAGATGATGAAATCATAGAACTCCAGCGCGCCGCCGAGGGCGGAGAGGCCGAGCGTCTTGAAATCCTGGGCGGTGAGGCGGCGAGGGGCGGCTGCGGGCGTCGTGGTGGGGGACATGATGCGGGCTTCTTGCGGTATGACTTCGGTTGTGCCGTCGTCGCGCAATGGGATGGGGATTTCAAGCGTTTTCTGGTGTTTTCGCGTCATGTTGCGGCGTCGGCGCGCCCGCTGTGGCAAAGCCGCAAATGGAAAAGGCGCCGCCATTGGCGACGCCTTCGAGATTGGAAAGTCCGGTGATCAATCCCGGATAACCAGCAGATCCGCCGCCATGAAGCGCAGGGTCACCGTTTCGCCGGTGGCCGGCGGCTTGACGCCGGGGCTGTTGAACATGTCGAAGGAGATGACGTTGCCGCCGACGTTCATGCGGGTGCGGATGACGGAGCCGAGGAAGTGGGCGGAGACGACTTCGCCGGTGAGCTTGGTGTCGCTCGGTGTGCTTTCGGCGAGCGATCCGGCTTCCGGGCGCAGTGCCAGCGAGACGGTGTCGCCGGCCTTGTAGGTGGAGATGTTTTCGCGGAGCGTCACGCCCTGGTCGCCGATCTGGATGCGGTTGACCGAGGGGTCGACGACCTTGGCCTCGATGATGTTCAACGTGCCGACGAAGGATGCGACGAAGCGCGTGGCCGGCGTGTTGTAGATCTCGAAGGGGGTGCCGATCTGGTCGGCGCGGCCGCCGTTCATGACGACGATGCGGTCGGAGATCGACAGCGCCTCTTCCTGGTCGTGGGTGACGAAGATGGTGGTGATGCCCAGCGACTGCTGGATCTGGCGGATTTCCTCGCGCAGCGAGACGCGGATCTTGGCGTCGAGGGCCGACAGCGGCTCGTCGAGCAGCAGCACCTGTGGCTTGGCGGCAAGGGCGCGGGCGAGCGCGACGCGCTGCTGCTGGCCGCCCGACATCTGGTAGGGGTAGCGGTCGGCGAGGTGGCCGAGGTGGATCAGCGCCAGCATCTCCTTGACGCGGGCGTCGATCTCGGCCTTCGGCTTGCCGGCGATCTTCAGGCCGAAGGCGACGTTGTCATGCACCGTCATGTTCGGGAAGAGCGCGTAGGCCTGGAACACCATGCCGATGTTGCGCTGGTTGGGCTTCAGCGGCGCGATGTCCTTGCCGGCGATGCTGAGATTGCCGCCGGTGGGGTTCTCGAAGCCGGCGATCATGCGCAGGACCGTGGTCTTGCCGCAGCCCGACGGGCCGAGGAAGGAGACGAATTCTCCCTTCTCGATGTTCATGTTGAAGTTCTTCACGACCTGAACCTGGCCGAAGGATTTCTGAATGTTGGTCAGCGAGAGAAATGACATGTCGAAATACCTTAAGCCTTGGCCGGACGGGATCTGCCGATGCGCGAGACGAGATTGAGCAGGCCCATGCTGAGCCAGGTGATGGAGAATGCGATCACGGCGAGCGCCGAGGGCTCGTAGGCCCTGTTGGCGCCGACCAGCTGCAGGTAGGGGCCGAAGGCCGGGCGGCTCAGCAGTGCCGCGAAGGTGAACTCGCCCATGACGATTGCCAGTGTGATGAAGGCGCCGGAGAGGATGCCGCTCATCACGTTCGGGAAGATGCACTTGAACATGATCGTCCACCAGCTGGCGCCGAGGCTCTGGGCGGCTTCGGTCAGCGTTCTGACGTCGATGGCGCGCATGGCGGTATCGACGGAGCGGTACATGTAGGGCAGCGACAGCGTGATGTAGGAGAAGACGAGCAGGATGTTGGTGCCGGTCGTCGAGCCGGTCATCGGCAGGTAGGAGGAGGAGTTGTACATCCTCAAATAACCGAAGACGATGACGATGGCCGGGATGACCAGCGGCAGCAGGGTGATGAACTCGACCACCTGGCGCATCTGCGGCATGCGCAGGCGTACCCAATAGGCGGTCGGCACGATCAAGAGCATGCCGAAGACGATGGTCAGAAGCGCCATCATCATCGAATAGCCGAAGGTCGCGCGGAAGCGCTCATCGGAGAAGACCGAGAGGTAGGCATCGAAACTATAGGCATCGCGGCGCATGCGCAGCGAGAACTCGATGGTTCCGAGCAGAGGCACGATGAAATAGGTCGCGCCGATGGCGATGGCGATCCAGGCGCCGAGTTTTTGAGCCTTCATTTCTGCCACCGTTCAGCGCGCATGCGCAGCATGAGATAGAGGATGTTGGACACGCCGGTGATGACGATCATGCCGAGCGCGATCGCATAGCCGAGGTTCGCATTGTGAAGGACGTCGCCGCGGATCTGCGCATAGAGCAGGATCGGGACGATGTTGAGCGAGGAACCGGTCAGCGCATAGGCCGTCGCGATCGCGCCGAAGGCGTTTGCGAAGAGCAGCAGCGTGGTGCCGAGAAGGCTCGGCCAGAGGATCGGCAGGGCGACCTTGGTCCAATACTGGACATTGCTGGCGCCGAGGATTTCTGCTGCTTCGCGCCATTCCTTCTTCATGCCGTCGAGCGCCGGCGTCAGGATCAGCACCATCAGCGGGATCTGGAAGTACATGTAAGTGATCGTGAGGCCGAAGAAAGAGAGCAGGTTGAAGCCGGTGCCGTAGAGGTTGAAGCCGAACCAGTCCCTCAGGAAAACCGTCACGAGGCCGGTGCGGCCAAGGGTTGCCAGGAACGAGAAGGCGAGCGGGATGCCCGCGAAATTGGAAGCGACGCCGGAGAAGGTCAACAGCGTCGAGCGCACCGAGGTGGGCAGGCCGCCGAGCACGACAGCCCAGGCGAGGAAGAAGCCGATCAGCGCGCCACCGAGTGCCGAGGCGACCGAGACGCGGATACTGATCCAGTAGGCGCTGAGGATCGACGGGGTGAAGAGATCACCGATGTTCTTCAGCGTGAAATTACCTTCGGGCGTCAAAAAGGCACCGACCACAAGGTAGAGCGTGGGAATAATGAGAAAAAGCAGGGCGAAAATAATGAAGGGAGTAATGCCCAGCCAGTCGATCACGCGGTCCTTGGTGATCAGCGGGGCCGTGCTCACCACGGGCGTCGTCGAAACAGTGCTCATTGAAAAAGCTCTTCTTGCGGCGTCGGAGGGGCAAAAGCCTCCCCGCGATAAGGCGGGGAGGCCGGTTTCATGCAATATTACTGGACGTTGGCGCCGACGACGCTGTCCCACTTGCCGGTGATGGCGGTCTTGCCAGCAGCCTGCTCGTCGAGCGTCGGGAAGACAGCCTTTTCATAGGCCGCTGCCGGCGGCAGCTTGTCGAGAAGTTCCTGCGGGATCTTCTTGTTCTTGGCCAGATCGTTGAAGCGGATCGGGTGGCAATAGCCCTTCAGCCAGCCGAGCTGACCTTCGTCCGAATAGAGGTATTCCATCCAGAGCTTGGCAGCGTTCGGGTGCGGAGCAAAAGCGGAGATCGCCTGGACGTAAACGCCGGCGTTGACGCCCGATGCCGGAACGACGACTTCAACCGGCGGGTTGCCCTTGAGCGTATCGCGCCAGGACAGGCCGTTGTAGTCCCATGCGATGACGATCGGGGTCGAGCCCTGTGCCAGCGAAGCGGACTTGCCGATGACCGGAACGAGGTTGCCTGCCTTGTTGAGTTCGCCGAAGAAGGCGAGACCGGCTTCACCAGCCTTGGTCGCGTCCTTTTCACCAGCAGCGATGCCGGCAGCGTAAACAGCCTGGACAGCCTGGTTGGAAGCGCGCGGGTCACCGGCGAGAGCAACGCTGTTGGCGTAGTCCGACTTCTTCAGGTCGGCCCAGTCCTTCGGGACGTTCTTGACGATGTCGGTGTTCACGACGAAGGAGAGAACGCCGTAGTAATCGCCGTACCAGAAGCCGTCAGCATCCTTGGCGCTATCAGGGATCGAATCCCAGGTCGAAACCTTGTAAGCCTGGATCAGGCCGTCAGCCTTTGCAGTCGGGCCGAAGGAGAGGCCGACGTCGATGACGTCAGGAGCCTGCGGGCCGGTGTTGCCCTTGTTGGCCTTGATGGCTTCGATTTCGTCGCCCGAACCAGCGTCCGGGTTCAGTTCGTTCACTTCCAGACCATACTTCGCCTTGAAGCCGGCAATGACGTCGCCATAGCCGCACCAGTCGTGCGGGAGAGCGATCGTGGTCAGCGTGCCTTCCTTCTTGGCGGCGGCGATGAGTTCAGCGCTTGGCTCTGCGGCAGCAATTGCGGTTGAAGCCACAACAATTGCTGTAGAGAGCGAGAGCAGTCGAGAAAGATTAGAGATCACTGTTGTTCTCCTTCGGGTTTCAGTGTCCGACGATGCTGTTACTGACGTTACGTGAAGCTTGTGTGACAGTTGGATGACGCTATTTTTTCTTTGTATCGCGGGCGTTTGGCGAGGATGTTTCGATTGCGACACGTCCTTGTTTTCTGCCCGTTACATCTTCGCTGTCGTAATTGTCCCTCCTAACCAAGTTTGCGGAAGAGCCGCGTCTGTTCGAAAAGGCCTTCCAGCGTTTTCATGCGCTCCTTCGTCTCGTCCCATGTCGAGTTCTGAACCGCCTCTATAAGCGCCTCGACGATGAAAAGGGTGACGACGGAACTGTCCCATGCCGACGGCGCCTCGATCTGCACGCGAAACGTATGGCGTGCCAGCTTGGTCGCGGGGGAGGCCCATTGGTCGGTGAAGATGATGATCTCGGCGCCGCTGTTCTTGGCGGCAGTGGCGAGGCTGACGAGCTCCTGCTCGTAGCGCCTGATGTCGAAGATGATCAGCAGGTCGCCGGGGTTCATGTTCAGGACATATTGCGGCCAGCTGCTCGAATTGGCCGAGAGAAGCGCCGTATTGGGGCGAATGACCTGCATATGCGTGAAGAAATATTCGGCCAGAGCGCCGGTGATGCGGCCGCCGACGAAATAGAGGTTGCGCTTGCGGTCCGACAAAAGGGTCGCGACGCTGTCGAAGGTCGCGGTATCGAGACCGGTCAGCGTCTGGCGCAGATTGTCGATGATGGCATCGGCGAAGCGGTTGAGAATATGGGTTCCCGGCGCGTTGGACGCCCAGCGGTCATGCTTGGCGATCGGATTGGAGATCGTCGCCTCGACCTCCTGATGCAGATGCGCCTGGAAGTCGGGATAGCCCTTGTAGCCGAGCTTCTGGACCATGCGGACAACAGTCGGGGTCGATACGCCGGCGTTTTCGGCAATCGTCGTGATGCTCCCCAGTCCTGAGACCGGGTAGTTGTCCAACAGACTTTCAGCCAGCTGCTTTTCGGCGCGCGTGAGCACGCCAAAATGCGAGTGGATTACGTCTGAAACTGTCTTCGACGCAACGGTCACGCGATCTTGCTCCCCGGGATTGGTCTTGTGCCACTTTCCCACTCAAAGTTAACAACGCTGTCACAATCCATGTCAACCACTGTCATGAAAAGATTTTTTCAGTGTGCGCTTGACACTTGTGGAAAGCTGAAGAATTCTTTTCTTATAAGTATTTTATTAACAGTTGTGGTGGAGCGACTGTGGTGCTTGCTCGGTTGGAAGTGCTCGGCAAAGGGGAAGGGGAGTGCGTCGCGGTCGAAAGGCCAGACGGCACCAGCCCGGTGCTTATCGTCTGCGAACATGCATCGCGGGTTCTACCTGCCAGCTTCGGAACGCTTGGCCTTTCCGAGGAGGCGCTCAACAGTCACATTGCCTGGGATCCCGGCGCTCTTGCGGTCGCCAGGGGCATGTCCGAGGCGCTCGATGCCACGTTGGTTCACCAGCGTTTTTCACGCCTGATTTACGACTGCAACAGGCCGCCGGAATCGGCCGGCGCCATGCCTGAGAAAAGCGAGGTCTATGACATCCCGGGAAATGCAGGCCTGAGCGCGGAAGAAAAGATTGCGCGCACCGAGGCCCTGTACATCCCGTTTCATGACGCCATTCGCGCACTCATTCGTGAACGCAAGGCGCGGGGGCATGAGACCGTTATCGTCACCGTCCACAGCTTTACGCCTGTCTTTCACGGAAAGACGCGCGCGGTCGAGGTGGGCGTGCTGCACGACGAGGACAGCCGGCTGGCGGATGCGATGCTTGCCGCTGCGGGTGAGACGACGCACTATAGAGTTGAGCGCAACGAGCCTTATGGCCCCTCGGACGGCGTGACGCATACGCTGATCCTGCACGGGCTGTCGAACGGATTGCGCAATGTAATGATCGAGGTCCGCAACGACCTCATCGCAGACCCGGCTGGCCAAGGGGTCATGGCCAGCTATCTGACAAGGCTGCTCCAGCAGAGTCTGGACGCCTGACGACGAAAGATAAGACCCCAGGGAGCAGTCTAACTGCGATCCGCCCGCAGGCGAACACGTCGCGGGCACTTTGGCACTGGATAATCAGCCGCAATTCCGCGGTTGATGGCTAAACAGGGGGACGTCATGTCCGATTATTCGGAACTCGACAAGAAGCAGGATGTGCACATCCTGCATTCCATGGGCTATGCCCAGGAACTCGAACGGCGCATGAGCTCGTTTTCGAATTTTGCCGTTTCATTCTCGATTATTTGCATTCTTTCCGGTGGTATCAATTCGCTGGCGCAGGCAACGGCCGGCGCGGGCGGTGCCGCGATCGGCATCGGCTGGCCGATCGGTTGCTTCGTTTCGCTGGTGTTCGCCGTCGCCATGGCGCAGATCAGCTCGGCCTATCCGACGGCCGGCGGCCTCTATCACTGGGGTTCGATCCTCGGCAACCGCTTCACCGGCTGGCTGACGGCATGGTTCAACCTGCTCGGCCTCGTCACGGTTCTCGGCGCCATCAACGTCGGCACCTATTACTTCTTCATGGGCTCGTTCGGCACGACCTATTTCGGCCTAACCGATACGACCACGGTGCGCATCCTGTTCCTCGTGATCATCACCGGCGCGCAGGCGCTCGTGAACCACATGGGTATCGGCCTGACCGCCAAGCTCACCGACTTCTCGGGCTACCTGATCTTCGCATCGGCGATCGCGCTGTCGGCCGTGTGCCTGTACTTCGCGCCGTCCTACGAGATCGGCCGCCTGTTCACCTTCGCCAACTACTCCGGCGAAGCGGGCGGCAATGTCTGGCCGGCAACGTCGGGCACCTGGGTCTTCCTGCTCGGCCTGCTGCTACCGATCTACACGATCACCGGCTATGACGCCTCGGCGCATACTTCGGAAGAAACGGTCAAGGCCGCCCATTCCGTTCCGCGCGGTATGGTCTCCTCCGTGCTCTGGTCGGCGCTGTTCGGCTACATCATGCTTTGCTCCTTCGTGCTGATGCTGCCGAACATGGATGACGCCGCCAAGCAGGGCTGGAACGTGTTCTTCTGGGCGATGGACACGCAGGTCAATTCGACCGTCAAGGATATCCTCTACTTCGCGATCCTCGTGTGCCAGTGGCTGTGCGGCCTTGCGACCGTCACCTCCGTCTCGCGCATGATCTTCGCCTTCTCGCGCGACGGTGGCCTGCCGGCCTCCAAGGCGCTCGCCAAGGTCAGCCCGAAGTACCGCACGCCGGTCTCGGCCATCTGGACCGGATCGATCCTCTCGGTTCTCTTCGTCTGGGGCTCGTCGCTCGTTTCGATCGGTGACACGCCGGTTTACACGATCGTCGTCTCGTGCACGGTCATCTTCCTGTTCTTCTCCTTCGCGATCCCGATCACGCTCGGCCTCTTCGCCTGGGGGACTTCGAAGTGGGACAAGATGGGTCCGTGGAACATCGGCGAGGGCATGTACAAGCTGTTCTCGGTGCTGACGATCCTGGCGATGATCCTGATCTTCGTTCTCGGCGTGCAGCCGCCGAACGGCCCGGCGCTCTATGTGACTGTCGGCTTCCTGGTGCTGACCGCAATCGTGTGGTTCGGCTTCGAGAGCCGCCGCTTCAAGGGCCCGCCGATCGGCGAGGAGGTCGCGCGCCGCCAGGCCGAGATCGCGGCTGCCGAAAAGGCTGTCGGCGAAGGCTGACATATTCTTCCAAGACAGCGGGGCCGCGTCCGGCGGCCCTGCATTGCGGTTGACCGACATTAGACTGCGCAGTCCGGCGCGGCATCGCCGCACGGAGCATGCCGTTTCGTTGGCCCGATTTCAGTTTAAATTTATGGGGAGGTCCATATGAGCATCTATACTCTCGACGATCTGAAGCAGGACGTTGCCGACGGACGCATCGATACCGTGCTGGCATGCCAGGTCGACATGCAGGGGCGGCTTATGGGCAAGCGTTTCCAGGCCGAATACTTCGTCGAAAGCGCCTGGAAGGAAACACATAGCTGCAACTATCTCGTTGCCACCGACATGGAGATGGAGACGGTCTCCGGCTACAAGGCGACCAGCTGGGAAAAGGGCTACGGCGACTACACGATGAAGCCGGATCTCTCGACGCTCCGGCGCATTCCCTGGCTCGAGGGGACAGCACTTGTGCTCTGCGACCTGCTCGATCACCACACCCATGAGGAAGTGCCGCATTCGCCGCGCGCGATCCTGAAGAAGCAGGTCAAGCGGCTGGAAGACATGGGCATGAAGGCCTTCATGGCCTCGGAGCTCGAGTTCTTCCTGTTCGACCAGACCTACGAATCCGCGCAGGCATCCGGCTATCGCAATCTCAAGCTCGCCAGCGCCTATAACGAGGACTACCACATCTTCCAGACCACCAAGGAGGAAGAGGTGATGCGGGCGATCCGCACCGGGCTGCAGGGCGCCGGCATTCCCGTCGAGAACTCCAAGGGCGAGGCTTCGGCCGGCCAGGAGGAGATCAATGTGCGCTACGCCGATGCGCTCGCCATGGCCGATCGTCACTCGATCATCAAGAACGGCTGCAAGGAAATCGCCTGGGCCAAGGGCAAGGCGATCACCTTCCTCGCCAAGTGGCACTACAACGCCGCCGGCAGCTCCTCGCATATCCACCAGTCGCTGTGGAGTGCTGATGGCAAGACGCCGCTGTTTGCCGACGACAAGGGCAAGTACGGGATGTCGCCGCTGATGGAAAACTACATTGCCGGCCTACTCGCGCATGCCAGCGAGATCACCTATTTCCTGGCGCCCTACATCAACTCCTACAAGCGCTTCATGGCCGGCACATTCGCGCCGACCAAGGCGATCTGGAGCAAGGACAACCGCACGGCCGGCTATCGCCTGTGCGGTGACGGCACCAAGGCGATCCGCATCGAATGCCGCGTCGGCGGCTCCGACCTCAACCCCTATCTCGCTTTCGCCGCACTGCTGGCCGCGGGGATCGACGGGATCGAGAACAAGATGGAGCTGGAAGCGCCCTTCGTCGGCGACGCCTATGGTGCGCGAAAGGTGCGCGAGATCCCACGTACGCTCCGGGCCGCAACCACGGCCATGACAAAGTCCAAGATGCTGCGCAATGCTTTCGGCGACGATGTCATCGATCACTACACGCGCGCGGCGGAGTGGGAGCAGGAGGAGTATGATCGCAGGATCACGGACTGGGAGGTGGCGCGCGGTTTCGAGCGAGCATGAGATAATCGCAACACTCGCTCTGATTGTTGCGTTGGTCGCATTGTGCTAATGTGCTCCGGCGTTTCCAGAGGAGATCGACATGGGTGTGATCGACAGCGCATGGTTCTACGAAAAGCTCTCACAGCGCGATGCTTCGCTTCGAGACATGGCCCGGTTCATGGGGCTTGATCCGAGTGCGGTGTCGCGCATGCTGAGCGGCGAGCGGAAGATGAGCGCCGACGAGCAGGACCAGATCGCGGACTATCTGGCCGTGCCGCTGGAGGAGGTGGCAGCGCATCGCCGTGGCGATGCCGCCGGTTTCGCCGAGAAGAAGCAGGCGGGCTATGAGGGCGGCGGCACCGCACCGGTTTTGCCCGACGAGCCGCCCGTCAAGATGTTTACGGAGGACGACGTCATCTACAAGGATGGCAAGCGCTGGATGGAGCTGGAGGATGGGACGCTGATCGAAGTGCACCCGGCTTGGGGATGCATGAAGGGAACGCTGACCATCATGCCGGGGGTCGATCTGACCGCGCCGATGGATTGGGACGAGGAGTGGGGCGAGAAGCTTTACAATGAATAGCGCTTTTCTGCTCGATACCTGCGCCGCGATCTGGATGGCGAAGAGAGAGCCCCTGGCGGAAGGAGCGCTGACCGCGCTCGCGGGTGCAAAGGCTGCCGGGAGACCGGTTTTCGTTTCGGCTGTGACGGCTTGGGAGATGGCGATGCTTTTGGCACGAGGGCGCATTAGCGAAACGAAGACCGCGCAGAGGTGGTATCACGACTTCAGGCTCGAAGCTGATGTTGACGAACAACCGGTGACCGCGAATATCTTCATGGCGTCCTGTTCCTTGCCGCAACTCGCTCACAAAGACCCTATCGACCGCATCCTCATCGCCACGGCGCGGGAGAAAGACCTGACCATCATCACGCGCGACCGCGCGATCCTTTCCTATGGCGTCGCGGGGCATGTCCGCACGCTGGCCTGTTAATGACTGGAGTTTGGAAATGACTGTAATTCAATGCATATCGCCGATCGATGGATCGGTTTACGCCGAGCGTCCGGCGCTGCCGCTTGAGGCGGCCAAGGAGGTCGTGGCGCGGGCGCGCAAGGCGCAGAAGGCCTGGGCGCGGCGGCCGCTGGAAGATCGTGTCCAGCTGGTGCTGAAAGGTGCTGCGCGGCTGAACGAGATGTCCGACGTCGTCGTTCCCGAGCTCGCCTGGCAGATGGGCCGGCCGATCCGCTATGGCGGCGAGTACAAGGGCTTCAACGAGCGCTCCAACTACGTCGCCTCGATCGCGGCCGATGCGCTGGCGCCGCTGGTCGTGGAAGAAAGCGACAAGTTCGAGCGCCGCATCGAGCGCGAGGCGCATGGCGTCGTCTTCGTCGTGGCGCCGTGGAATTATCCCTACATGACGGCGATCAATACGATCGCGCCGGCGCTGATGGCGGGCAATACGGTTGTCTTGAAACACGCGTCGCAGACGCTTCTCGTCGGCGAGCGGCTGGTGCAGGCCTTTGTCGAAGCCGGCGTTCCAGAGGATGTGTTCCAGAATATCGTTCTCGACCATGAGACGACTTCGGCGCTGATTGCCGCCGGAAGCTTCAATTTCGTGAACTTCACCGGTTCGGTCGAAGGCGGACGCTCGATGGAGCGGGCGGCGGCAGGCACCTTCACCGGGCTTGGCCTTGAGCTCGGCGGCAAGGATCCGGGTTACGTCATGGAAGACGCCGATCTCGATGCGGCCGTCGATACGCTGATGGATGGCGCGACCTATAATTCCGGGCAGTGCTGCTGCGGGATCGAGCGCATCTATGTGCATGAATCGCTCTATGACAGCTTCGTCGAGAAGTCGGTCGCATGGGTGTCGAACTACAAGCTCGGCAATCCCCTTGATCCCGAGACGTCGCTCGGTCCGATGGCGAACAAGCGTTTCGCCAAGGTCGTGCGCGAGCAGATCGCCGATGCGGTCGGGAAGGGCGCCAAGGCTCTGGTCGATCCCAAGCTGTTCCCAGCCGATGATGGCGGCGCCTATCTCGCGCCGCAGATTCTCGTCAATGTCGATCACTCCATGGCCTTCATGCGCGAGGAGACCTTCGGTCCCGCCGTCGGCATCATGAAGGTGAAGAGCGACGACGAGGCGCTGGCGTTGATGAACGATAGCCAGTACGGCCTGACGGCCTCGCTCTGGACCAAGGATGCCGAGCGGGCAGGGCGGCTTGGCCGCGAGATCGAAACCGGCACCGTGTTCATGAACCGCGCCGACTATCTCGATCCGGCATTGTGCTGGACCGGCGTCAAGGAAACCGGTCGCGGCGGGTCGCTGTCGATCATCGGCTTCCAGAACCTGACGCGTCCGAAATCCTACCATCTGAAGAAAGTGACAGCATGAGCGCGCATATCACAGCCAACTGGAGCTACCCGACGTCATTCAAGCTCGGCCGCGGCCGGATCAAGGAACTGGCAGACGCCGCCAAGAGCCTCGGCATGAAGAAGCCGTTGCTGATCACCGATCGCGGCCTGGCGTCGATGGCGATCACAACGAATGCGCTCGACATTCTCGAAGCAGCCGGGCTTGGCCGGGCGATCTTCGCCGATGTCGATCCGAACCCGAACGAGAAGAACCTTGCGGCCGGCGTCAAGGCGTTCAAGGATGGCGGCCATGACGGCGTCATCGCCTTCGGCGGCGGATCGGGCCTCGATCTCGGCAAGTGCGTGGCCTTCATGGCCGGCCAGACGCGCCCCGTGTGGGATTTCGAGGATATCGGCGACTGGTGGACGCGCGCTTCGGTCGAAGGCATTGCGCCGATCGTGGCGGTGCCAACCACCGCCGGCACCGGCTCGGAGGTTGGCCGCGCCAGCGTCATCACCAATTCCGAAACGCATGTGAAGAAGATCATCTTCCATCCGAAGTTCCTGCCCGGCGTCGTCATCGCCGATCCGGAATTGACTGTTGGTATGCCGAAGATCATCACCGCCGGCACCGGCATGGATGCCTTCGCGCACTGCCTGGAAGCCTATTCCTCGCCCTTCTACCACCCGATGTCCGCCGGCATCGCGCTTGAGGGAATGCGGCTGGTCAAGGAGTTCCTGCCGCGCGCCTATAAGGAAGGCACGGATCTCGAAGCCCGCGCCAACATGATGTCGGCCGCCGCCATGGGCGCGGTTGCGTTCCAAAAGGGGCTCGGCGCCATCCATGCGCTGTCGCATCCGATCGGCGCCGTTTACAACACGCACCACGGCATGACCAATGCGGTCGTGATGCCGGCCGTGCTGCGCTTCAACCGCGCCGTCATCGAAGACAAGATCGCACGCGCTGCCGCCTATCTCGGCATCTCCGGCGGCTTCGATGGGTTCTACGATTACGTGCTGAAGCTGCGCTCCGAACTCGGCGTTCCCGAGAGCCTTTCGGCGATGGGAATCAAGCCGGATCGAATCGATGAACTCTCGGCGATGGCGATCGAGGATCCGAGCGCGGGCGGAAACCCTGTCGCGATGACGCTCGAGAACACCAAGGCGCTGTTCAAGGACTGCTTCTGATACAAAATGCGGACCTGAGATTTGGCCCGGAAAGCACTGCACTTTCCGGGTCTTTTTCGTTGTGGCGCAGGGCGTTCAGGCGAACTGGAGAAAGCTGCCGCAAGAAATGCAGGCCGCGATTTCGGATGCCTTGTTTAGATATTGTTAACCATGTTTGGAAAGGATGCAGTAACCGCACGATGCATCCCGATGTGCGCAACAGAGCGATCCCGGCTCGCGACATTTCCCCCGAGGAACGAACATGGCAGTCATCACATTTGCAAACACCAAGGGCGGCGCCGGGAAGACCACCGCTGTTCTGTTGCTGGCCACCGAGCTTGCCCGCAAGGGCTACCGGGTCACCATCCTTGATGCCGATCCGCAGCACTGGATTTCCCGCTGGCATGAAATCTCCGGCCACGTGCCGAACGTCTCCGTGATCGATTTCGTGACCTCGGCGTCGCTGCCGCAGCATATCTCCGAAAACAAGCACAATACCGATTACTTCATCATCGACCTGCCGGGCGCCCGCAATCCGATGCTGGCCACGGCGATCGGTCTCTCCGACCACGTGCTGATCCCGATCCAGGGCTGCGCCATGGATGCGCGCGGCGGAGCTCAGGTTCTGGAACTACTGCAGTATCTCGACGAGAAGGCGGGTATCCGCATCGGTCACTCCGTGGTGCTGACGCGCGTCAACTCGATGGTGACGACACGGGCGCTCGCCATCGTGAAGACGCTGCTCAACCAGCGGCAAGTGCCGGTGCTCGATACCGCGATCATCGAGCGTTCGGCCTTCCGCGATATCTTCGATTGCGGCGGCACGCTGCATACGCTCGATCCGGCCCGGGCCAGCAACCTCGACAAGGCGCGCGAAAACGCGCTCTGTTTTGCCGAGGAGATCATGCGCAAGCTGCCGGTGAGACTGCCGGCCGCGGCGCGCATGACCGGCCCGCTGATCCGTTCGGCTGCCTGATCATTCATTCTGTGATTGAAAATGCGCCCCGGTCCGCTGGGGCGCATTTTCATTGATGCAAGGTCGGTCTCCTCGTTTCGACGCGACCATGTATCTCTGCATCACTGCCTGCTTTTCCCTCGGGTGGGTATCACCCGAAAAGGGTAATTTTCGTTGTTTCCAGAAGCTTTACACTGGTATCCTCGCCTGCGATGCGGGCGCTTGCCGGGGGAACAATGATCGTCGCTGAAGATACCTATGACAGTCTGGTCGACACCATCTACGGTGTAATTTTCGGCGACGCCACCTGGGACATGTTTCTTGGCCGATGGAACGAGATCGTTCCCGGCGGCAAGACAACGTTGTTCTACCACGACCCGATGCGGGCGGAGGGCGCGTCTCATATCGACAAGGGTTTCAGCGACGAATGGGTCGAAAGTTATTCCGATCATTTCGCGAGCATAAATCCCTGGGCGCCGGCCATGAGCGTGATGCCGATGTGGCGCGGCTTCCTGTCCGAAGAGTTGCTGCCGCGCGAAGCGTTCGTGAAGACGGAGTTCTACAACGACTTCTGGAAACAATGCGGCGAGACCGCCATCGGCATGGCGCTGGTGAAGCGAGACGGCCGGATGTTCAACATCTCCAGTTCGATCGCAAACGGCGGGCCTGAGGACAACAGGGTTTACGCCGATACGTTCACCCGGCTTGCGCCGCATCTGCACCGGGCGGTGCGCTATTTCGAGGCTGGAAAGGGCGAGAAGAGCGCCGATGAGCTCGGTGGCCGACTGTTCGACGCGATCGGCGTCGGCGTTCTATTGGTTGGGGACGGCGGCAAGCTGCTGTCGGCCAGCACGGTCGGTGAGCAGGCACTGACCGAGGGGCGGTCCGTTCGGCTGGACCTGCAGGGAAAGGTCTGGCTTGCCGATGCCGACGCCAATGCGTGCCTCGGCCGATTGCTGTCGCAATGGCGTGACGGCGAGCGGCAGCAGGTGCTTGATGTGAACGGCGTCAAGCTTACCCTCGTCCGTCTGCAGAAGAGTGCGCGCATCCAGTTCTTCGATGCGCCGAGCATCGCGATCATCATCGAGCCATCAGCCAAGCCCGTAGCGATGGATGTGCCGGGGCTTGGAGGCAAGTTCGGTCTGACCAGGGCGGAGATCAAGATCATGCAGGGGCTGCTGCACGGATCCTCGATCACCGATATCGCCATCGAGAGCAATCGGTCGCGCGAGACGATCCGCAGTCAGCTGAAGTCGGTGTTTGCGAAGACAGGGGTCAATTCGCAGTCTGAATTGTTGCGGCTCGTCTATTTCAGCGAGCAGGCGCGCCGCAACAACTAGCCATCAATCAGTCGACGAACTCGACGGTGACGCCGGGCTTGACCATCTTGGCGAGTTCGGTGGCGTCCCAGTTGGTCAGGCGGATACAGCCGTGGCTCTGGGTGCGGCCGATCTTCGAGGGCTCCGGCGTGCCGTGAATGCCATAGGTCGGCTTAGACAGCGCCATCCACACGGTGCCGACAGGGCCATTCGGGCCCGGCGGGATGTTGAGGATCTTGTCGTTGGCGCCTTGCTGGAAGTTGATCTTCGGATTGTAGGTATAGCCGGGATTGAAGGCGACGCGCTCGACCGTCACCGTGCCCGAAGGCGAGGGGGTGTCGGTGGAGCCGATCGAGGCCGGGTAGGCGGAGATCAGGTTGCCGGAGGCGTCATAGGCGAAGACCTGCTTCTTGCCCTTGTCGGCAATGATGCGCGCGACGCTGCCGGTCTTCACTTCGCCGGGGTTGACGACCTTGATGATGGTGCCGGGGACGGTGAAGTCGGCGCCGGCGTTCAGTTCCTTCAGGAAGCCTTCGTCCATGTGGAAACGTTCAGCCAAAGCCTCGGTTACCGAGGTGAAGGCAAGCGAGGTCATCTGCGACTTGTGGGCGTAGTCCTCGGGGATCTCGGCGACATAAGGGCCGGCCGCGTCCGCGGGCGTGATGGTGTAGCTGACGACAGGCAGGCCGCCGGACATGCGCAGCTGCTCGAGGATCGCATCCGTGTTGTTCGGATCGAGCGTCTCACCGGTCATCTGCTCGTAGGCATAGACCGCCTTGGTGACGTTGGCGCCCATGTGGCCATCGATGGCGCCAGGCGAAACGCCAGCGCGGTCGAGGAAGACCTGCAGGGCGACGATCTCGGATTTCGACTTGTTCTTCAGCGTGATGACGGGATCGGCCGGACGGGTCGGCTGGGTGACCTGCGGCTGCTGCTGGTCTGGATCGATCGATGCGTAGTCGCCATCGTTCTGCGGATTTTGCGGATAGGGCTGATCCAGCTGCTGGCGATCGATTGACGCATCGCGCGGGATGGCGCCGGTAACCGCGCCGCGCTCGGAATAGCGCGTGTCGCCGTACTGGTCTTCGCTGTAGTAAGGATCGTTGTTGTAGACCTCTCGGCCGTAGACCCGGCGCGATGGTGGCGGCGGATAGTAGCCGCGCGAACGCGCTTCGGTGGCGATGATGTTGCCGTAGCCATCGACCAGCACACGGTTGCCGCTGCGATCGCGCGTGTAGCCGCTGCCTTCCGGCATGTAATCGAGGATCTCGCCGTTCGGCGTGACGAAGACGACGCTGCCCTGGCGGCGATATTGTTGCGCCGACGCGTCTTGAACCGCTGCCGACAAGGCCAGCACGATAACGGTCCCAGATAATGCCGATTTCAGAAAGCGATTCACGTCTTCGTATCCTTCAGTGACTTGGCGACACACACCCGCGAATTTTGACGCTAGTGTGGAATTTATGAAATCGTGCTGAACAAAAAATGAAAAAACCAATAAATTTCCCTTTACTCATAAACATTTGAGAGGGCCAGCTGGTTCCAATCAAAATCTCGTTGGCGGTGGCGGCACCTTGGATTGACGAAACAGCGGGTGCCGCCTAACCCTACGGAAGTTCATTTTGAGGGGGAGACGAGATCATGATGGAATTCGCAGCCGCGACGGGGCCGAAGCTGATGCTCGACGAGACGTCGCTGATGGATATTGGCGGCTGCATGGTCGAGGGCATCGATATCGCGCCGAAGGAGGCCGTTCCCGATGACGGCGATGCGCGCATATCGCATTCGGTTCAGGGTTTCCTGTTTACCTGCGGGCCCGACCACATCCGCCATCGCGAACCGATCCCCGGCCGCTCCGACAACAAGGTCTTTCCGCTGCACGGCTCGGCCGCCGGTCATGCCGCCAAGGTGCTCTGGACAAAGTTCGAAAACGGCAATGCGGAATGCCGCGCCGATATCGATATCGTCACCGTCGAGGGGTTGCCTGCCCGGATCGAGCGCCACTGGTTTATCGACGGCAAGACCGGCGAGGCGCATCTGAATGACAAGGTGATCAACACCAGCGACCAGACCGTGCCGACGTTTCTGATGTATCATATGAACATCGGCGGCAAATGGTTCGACGAGCGCACGCGGCTCGAAGGCGCGATGCTTGAGAATGGCGGCTTCCCCTGGCGTTTCGGCAAGGATGGCGGCGATATCTTCTGCGTGGAAGCGCCGGCGACGCGCGATGGCCTGGCGGAAGTGCGTCTCGGGCCGATGGCTGCAATATCAGGCAAGACGCTGCGGGTGCGGGTGAAGGCCGATACGCTGCCGCATCTGCAGGTCTGGCGCAACCAGACGGCGCCGGCCGATGTGCTCGGCATCGAGCCGGTCTCGCATCGCTGGGTGCAGCGCGCGGAGCTTCAGGAAGCCGGTGAATTCAACATGCTCAAGCCCGGCGAAAGCCGCGAGTACGGGCTCAGCTTTGCTTTCGTTTGACAGGCAATTCAACAGGCCGATTCAACCGTGTTGTGCGGTTGACGGCTTTGATCGGGCGGCGTAGTCATTCAGCCCATAATTTCAGGAGTATTTGCGATGGACATCCGCCAGATCGACGACGAATATTCGGTTTCCGGCCAGATCACGGTCGATGAGCTCGACGAGATCAAGGCCATGGGCTTCAAGTCCATCGTCTGCCATCGTCCGGACCAGGAAAGCATGGACCAGACCCCGTTCGCCGATATCGCGGCGCGAGCCAAGGAGCTGGGTCTCGAGATCGCTCACGTTCCCGTCGGCCCGATGGGCGTGACGGAAGAGGCTGTCGCCGGCATGGTCGATGCGCTCGACGAATTCCCGCGCCCGATGCTCGGCTATTGCCGCTCCGGCGCCCGCTCGACGGCGATCTACCAGAAAACCCATCACATCCGCACCTGATTAAGGGCGCGGGCTGTAAAGTCCGGCGCTGCGCTTAGGTGCGGCGCCTCTTTCATATCATGACAAGGAGAATACCATGAGCATCAAGCGTATCGACGTTGGCGCCCGCATGAGCGGCGCGGTCATCCACGGCAACACCGTTTACCTCGCCGGCCAGGTTGGCGAAGGCGCAACCGTGACCGACCAGTGCAAGGACGCGCTTGCTGAAGTCGATCGCCTGCTGGCCGCTGCCGGCTCCGACAAGTCGAAGATCCTGCAGACGCTGATCTACCTCTCCGACATCTCGGACTTCGCTGAAATGAACGCTGCCTGGGAAGCCTGGGTCGACCCGGCCAACACGCCGGCTCGCGCCACCAGCGAAGCCAAGCTGGCCGCTCCGAAGTACAAGGTCGAGTTCATCGTCACGGCTGCGATCTAAGATCGTTTCCATTGCGACTTGAGAGCCGGTGAACAGTTCGTCTGTTCACCGGCTTTTTGTTTGCGCGATTTCCGAGAGCGTGCGTGTCGGTGTGATCGCCTCGGGGTCGAGCTTGATATCGATGATCGCGGGCAGGCCGCTTTCGCGAGCGCGCTCGAAGGCGGGGGCGAAGTCCTCGGTCTTTTCCACCGTCTCGCCATGGCCGCCATAGGCGCGGGCAAGGGCTGCGAAATCGGGATTGGTGAGGCCGGTGCCGCTGACACGTCCGGGATATTCGCGCTCCTGATGCATGCGGATCGTGCCGTACATGCCGTTGTTGATCAGAAGCGTGATGAAGGGCAGCTTGTAGCGGATGGCGGTGGCGAATTCCTGGCCGTGCATGAGGAAGCAGCCGTCGCCGGCAAAGCAGATCACTTCGCGATCCGGAAACAGCGCCTTGGCGGCGACTGCTGAGGGGACGCTGTAGCCCATGGAGCCTGACGTCGGGGCCGCCTGCGTGTTGAACTGCCGGAAGCGGTGGTAGCGGTGCTGCCATGTCGCATAATTGCCGGCGCCGTTGGTGAAGATGGCGTCGGGCCGCGTGTTCTCTTCGATCCATGCCATGATCGGGCCCATGTGGACGTCGCCGGGTCCAGTCTGGCGCGGTGTAGACCAGGCGAGATAGGCTTGATGCATGCGCTCGGTGCGGTCCGCCCATCGCGCCTGCGTGGGCGCCTCGAGGTCGGCAAGGGCTGCAACGAAGTCCTGTGGGCTGGCTGCGATGGCGAGATCCGGGCGATAGACACGGCCGAGTTCGGACTGGTCGGGGTGGATGTGGACGAGTTGTTGCTGTGGGTAGGGGATGTCGATCAGCGTATAGCCGGAAGACGGCATTTCCGACATGCGGCCGCCGAGCAGGATCAGCAGATCGCTCTCCTTGATCTCCCGCGCCAGCTCGGGATTGATGCCGACGCCGATATCGCCGGCATAGCCGGGATGCAGATGATCGAACAGCATCTGGCGGCGGAAGGAGCAGCCGACGGGGAGACTGAAGCGCTCGGCGAAGGTCTTGAAGTCGGCTACCGCATCGGCATCCCAGCGCGAGCCGCCGAGGATGACCATGGGGCGCTCAGCCTTCAGCAGGCGCAGATAGAAGTCGTCGACCTGGCTGCGGCCGGGATGGGCTTCGACGCGGGCGTAGCGCCTGGCGCGGGGCGCCTCGACCGTGTCGCGCAACATGTCCTCGGGCAGTGACAATACGACGGGGCCGGGACGGCCGGAGGTGGCGAGCGCGAAGGCACGGGTGACGAATTCGGGGATGCGGGCCGCGTCGTCGATTTCGCCCACCCACTTGGCGTATTCGGTCAGCGCGCGGCGAAACTCGACCTCTTGGAAGGCCTCACGCTCGCGGGCATCGCGCTGGACCTGGCCGATGAAGAGGATCATCGGGATGGAATCCTGCCTGGCGATGTGCAGGCCCGCGGTCGCGTTGGTGGCGCCGGGGCCGCGGGTGACCATGCAGATGCCGGGTTCGCCGGTGAGGCGGCCCCACGTGTCGGCCATCATCGCGGCGCCACCCTCCTGGCGGCAGACGATGACCTCGATGTCGCTATCGTAAAGCGCGTCGAGGACGGCGAGGAAACTCTCGCCGGGAACGCAGGAGAGGCGTTTCACCCCATTTGCCTTCAATGCCTCGACGATCAGTTCTCCGCCTGTCCTTTTCATTTGTTCCCCTCCCATTGGATGAGTTCGGCCAGCACCTCCTCCTGGTGCTCTCCCAGTCGTGGACTGGGCCTTTCATAACTGAGCGGCGTCCGCGACAGGACGACGGGTGTCCGGACACCCGGAATGACAGTGCCGGCGCTATCCTCGAGATCGATGCGCAGGCCGCGCGCGACGATCTGCGGATCGTTGAACATGTCCTCGATAGTGTTGATCGCGCCCGAGGGGACGGCGTTCGCCTCGCAGGCGGCAAGAAGATCTGCCTTCGCCCACTTCAGCGTTTCGGTCGAGACCAAGCGTCTCACTTCGTCGCGATTGGCGACGCGGGCCTTGTTGGTGGCGAAGCGTTCGTCGCCGGCGACCCCTTCGAGGCCGAGGATGGTGCATAGGCGGCGGAACTGGCCGTCGTTGCCGATGGCGAGGATGAGGTAGCCGTCTGATGTGGGGACGACCTCGTAGGGCGAGATGTTGGGATGGGCGTTGCCGAGGCGCGTCGGCGGGCGGCCGGATACGAGGTAGTTCATGTTCTGGTTGGCGAGCACCGCCGACTGGACATCGAGCAGCGCCATGTCGACCAGCTGGCCTTCGCCCGTCTTCAGCGCGTGGATGAGGGCTGCCTCGATCGCCGAGACCGCGTAGGTGCCGGTGAAGATATCGGCGATGGCGACGCCCGCCTTCATCGGCTGTCCATCGGGTTCGCCTGTTATCGACATGAAGCCCGACATGCCCTGGACGATGTAATCGTAGCCTGCGAGGCCGGCATATGGGCCTGTCTGGCCGAAGCCTGTTATCGAGCAATAGACGAGCTTGGGATTGATCTTGCGCAGGCTCTCGTAGTCCAGCCCGTATTTGACGAGGCCGCCGAGCTTGAAGTTCTCGATGACGACATCGGCGGTGGCGACCAGCCGGCGGACCAGCGCCTGGCCTTCCTCGCTGCGGAGATCGGCCGTTATCGAGCGCTTGCCGCGATTGGCGGCGTGGTAGTAGGCGGCCGAAAGGTTCTCGCCATCGGCACCCTCGACGAAGGGGGGACCCCAGTGCCTCGTATCGTCGCCACCATCGGGGTTCTCGACCTTGATCACATCGGCGCCAAGATCGGCCAGCATCTGGCCGGCCCAGGGGCCAGCCAGGACACGCGCGAGCTCAATGACACGAATGCCTGCGAGCGGCGCTTTGTTAGGCTGGGTCTCCGTCATGTTCCTCCCACGATCAGATCAGGGTGCCCGCGTCTCCTCAGATGTATCGGATACGGGCTTCGATGCAAAGCGCCGCTCGCGCCAGATGATGTAGAAGCCGGAGCCCATGATGATGAATATGCCCAGCCATTTCAGCGCATCCGGGAAATCGCCGAACACCAGCCAGGCGAAGGCCGTGGCGGAGACGATCTCGAAATATTGCAGCGGTGCCAGCGTCGAGGCCGGCGCCGAGCGATAGGCATAGACGCCGAAGATGCCGGCGATCGCGGCGGAGACGCCGACGCCCAGCAGATAGAGCCAGGCGCGGGTGTCGGGGATTACAGGGTCGAGCACGTCGGAGCCGCTGCCCTGGCCGAGATAGAGCAGGATGGCGCAGATGAGCAGGCCCCAGAGGCCCATGTGGAACTGCATGACCCAGGGATCCTCGCGCTGCGCCAGCGCCCGGTTCATCATCGCGGAGATGGCGATGCAGATTGCACTGACGACAGGCAGCAGTGCGACATAACCGACTTCCTGGAAGCTCGGCTGGATGATGAGGATTGCCCCGAAGAAGCCGACGCCGCAGGCGGTGTAGCGGCGCCAGCCGATCTTTTCCTTGAGGAAGATGCTGCTCAGGATCGTCAGGATGATCGGCTCGACGAAGAAGATGGCGATGGCATCGGCAACCGCCATGTATTTCAGCGTGGTGACGAAGGAGATCATCGAGACGGTGATGATGGCGCCGCGGATGGCGTGGAAGAAGCTCTGCTTCCAGGTGATGTCGGTGAGGTTGTGACGCCAGAGCACGATGGGCAGCATGCAGAGCGCCTGCACGCCGAAGCGCGCCGCGGTGATCTGGGCTGAGGGGACCGTGGTGATGGCAAGCTTGGAGAAAATGTCGATGATGGGCGACAGCAGCACCGAGACGAACATCAGGACCAGTCCCAACATCACTTCCGATGGGGTGTTGCTGGTGCCGGTTGCCGCGTTGCTGCTCATGACGGAATTCTCTGATTTTGGGGTAGAGGAGCGGGATCAGCCGCCCACGGGACGCGCGGTTGCCTGATCGCACCAATCGGCGAATGCCGATATGGCGGCGTCGGCGCCGATCTCGTTCAAGGTCTCGTGGCGCATATCCTGATATATCTCAGTGCTAATACGGGAGAAACCATGCGTTTTCAAATGGTTTGACAGCCAGAGGATGGCTTTTCCATTCTCCGTCGCTGGATCCTGGCCGCCACCGACCAAGTGGATCGGCGTCTCGGTCGGCAGGCGGGCGAGATGTTCTTTTTGCGGCGCCCGGAAGGTCAGTTCGAAGAGGTCGAGCCAGAGCGAGACGGAGGCACCGAAGCCGCAGAGCGGATCGGCGACATACTTGTCGACTTCAGCGGGGTCGCGCGACAGCCAGTCGAAATCCGTGCGGCGGTTGGCGACCGATTTCGCCCAGGTGCCGAAGGTGAGCCTCGGCAGCAGGTCGCTCGGGACGTCGGAGCCTTTCAGCGCGCGCTCGATCAAAAGGATCGCCTGCGCGGCGCGTCCGGCGATGCCGGGATTGAAGTTCGAGTTCCAGACAGCGACAGCGTCGAATTTTCGCGGATAGGTGACGGCCGCGTTGAGCGCGATCAGCCCGCCCATGGAGTGGCCGAAGAGGATGATCGGCAGGCCCGGATGCTCGGTCGCCGCTTCGTCGCGGATCGCCTCGATATCGTCGATGACAAGGCTCGCGCCATTACGCCTTGCGAAGCGACCGATCGGCGCGTCCGGCGCCGTGGTCTCGCCGTGACCGCGATGGTCGTGGGCGTAGACGTGATAGCCGCGTGCGGCCATCATCTCCGCGAAGCGCTGGTAGCGTTTCGAGTGCTCGGCCAATCCGTGGCTGATCAGCAGGATGCCGCGCTCAGTGCCTTCGGGCTGCTGATAGTGATAGGCCAGTGAAGCGCCTGCATGGTCGAGGCGCCGGGTTTCTGAGAACATGATTTCCTCCGTGGCGGGAGAAGACCAGAACATCCGCCAAATGCAACAGGCGGGATAGGTTGTGCCGGAGATTTTCGCTTGGCGCGTTTTGCCGCTTGCCTGCCGATGCGTCGCGTGCTTTCATGTTCATGAATTGTTCTTTGTGGGGATGGGTATGGGCAATCTCGGTTTTCGCGTCATCGCATTGTTCCTGTTGTCGATCATGGCCGTCCCGGCCTTTGCGCAGGAGGGCGGCGGGCGCACGCGCTTCATTCTCGCGGCCAGCTGGCAACCGGCCTTCTGCCAGACCAACCAGCGCAAGGCCGAATGCGCCAGCCAGGGCAGCGACCGCTACGACGCCAAGAACTTCTCGCTGCACGGGCTCTGGCCGATGCGCAAGGATTATTGCGGCGTTTCCGATGCTGATCGCTCCGCAGACAAGGGCGGCGACTGGAGAGACCTGCCGGAGGTAAAACTCTCGGCCGAGACGAAGGCATCGCTCGACAAGGTCATGCCAGGCACCCAATCGGCGCTCGAGCGGCATGAATGGATCAAGCACGGCACCTGCACGGGCATGAGCGCCGACGCCTACTTCGCCGATGCCGTAAGGCTGATCGAGGACCTGAACGGATCCGCCGTCCAGGAACTGTTCGCCGCCAATATCGGCAAGTCACTAACTGGAGACGCGATCAAGGCGGCCTTCGACAAGAGCTTCGGCCCGGGCGCCGGCGACCGGGTAAAGATGAGCTGCCGCCGCGCCGGCAACAGCCGCGTGATCAGCGAACTGACGATTGGTCTCTCCGCCGATGCGACGGATCGCAAAGGCAAGGATCTCGGCGATCTCATCCAGGGCGCGGGTCGGACAGCCTTCGGCTGCAACGAGGGGATCGTCGACGCGGCTGGTTTTTGAAGTCGTAGGATAATCTCAATTTTTGACGTCTATCGTCCTGGGCTGGCGGTGACCAACAGCTCGAGTGACGACCGATGTCCGACATAGTTGCATCTGAAAGCGATCAGGCCGCCGCAAGCGATATGCGACTGTGGCGAATGTTTCTGGTCGTCTATGCGACCGCGCTCGCGATGGTGTTGTTCGATGCCGCCGATGGCATACTGTTCGTTGGCGATATCGACGATCAGTTGCGGGAACTTCAGATCCGTCACCTGATGTCCCCGCAGGGGCATTGGTTCGATCTTTCGCTGCCCTTCATCTCGATGCCGGCGATCTACGTCTCGCCATGGTCCCGGCTGGTCGATCTTCCTTACGTGGCGATTGCCTGGTTGCTGCAGCCCTTCATGCCGACCGCGCATGGGCTTTCCGTTGCCTTCCACGTCTGGCCGCCGATGATGCTGTCGCTCTGCTGCCTGCTGGTTGCGGCGACCGCACGCCGCCTGCTTGCGGAGTTCGTGCTGAGTGAGACGGCGCTCACGCTGTCGCTCATGATCGCGACTGTGCTGATGAGCATAGGCGTGGCCGAGTTTTCGCCCGGTCGCATCGATCACCATAACGTGCAGATCGTTGCCCTTCTGATGATAGTCGCGGGGCTCGTGCGATGGGATCGGGCAGGCGGGCTGATGATCGGTGCGGGAGCGGCGATCTCGACGGTGATCGGCCTGGAATGCCTGCCGTTCGTCGTCATCGCCTATGGCGGGCTCGTTCTCTGCTACATTTGCAACGTCGCCGGAGTTCGCACCGTCCTCGTTGCTTCATCCGTTTCGATGGCGAGCGTGACGCTTGTGTCCGCCATGGCGTTCATCGGCCCCGCTGGCGCGGTTTCGACGCAATGCGATGCCTTCTCGGCTCCCTATATCTTTCTGCTGTGTGGATTTGCCGCCATTCTTGGTGCATGCGCAGCGATCCAGCGCGATCGCTCCGGTCCGCTTCAGCGGCTGCTGGCGCTGGCAATTCCGGCTGGCGCTCTGCTGATCGCCGCCGCGTTCTTCTTTCCATCCTGCATGTCGGGACCATACGGCATCATCGATCCGCTCTCGCGCGAGCTGTGGTTCGACCGGATCTGGCAAGAGAAGAGCATCCTGTACTTCTATGAAAACGACCGACGTGATCTGTTGGTGCTCCTTGCATTGACGGCCGCCATTGCCGCCTTTGTCGCGCCGCTTGTCCGATTCAGAATGCGGGAGCGGTCGTTTGGACCGGCCATTGCCTATCTCATGGCGCTGGGCGCGCTGATCCTGACCGTCTTCGTGACCCGCAACATTCGCTTTCCGATCGCGCTGATGCCGGTCTTCCTGCCCGCCGTCATTGCGACGATGACGATGAAATCACCGGCTTTCGACAGGGCTTACCGGCTTTGCGGAGCCGCCGCTGCTGCTATTGCCGTAGCGCTTTGCTTGTCCCTCGTACTGCTCCGGTCGTCCGAGCACACATTCGACGAGGTCGACTACATGACGGCGAGCGAATGCGCGGGGCAGGATTTCTCCGTGCTTGGCGCCGTCCCACCCGGACGAGTGGCCGTGCCGCAGGGGGTCGCGCTGCCGCTCATCATGGCGGCGCCGACGGGCTTCTCGGTCGGCGCCATGCCGTTTCATCGTGCGTCGCCCGGCATGAAGCGGATGTTCGAGGCATTCATGACCCCGGATCCGCAGCTGCGCCGTGAGGCGCTGGCGCCTTTCGATTATGTCGCCGTCTGCCGCTTTCCTCTCGAAGCCGATCCGGCGCAGGCGCCGCTTTACGCCGCATTGGCGCGTGGGGATGGCTGGCCGGGGCTGGAACGGGTCAATCCGCCCACACGCAGCGATTTCCAGCTTTTCCGGATCGATCATGCCGCGCTGCGGTAGAGTGGGCTGACTTTCAGCCGCAAACTGCGGGTGATCTGCGACAAAGCGGGTGGATTTTGCCGCTGGCGCGTTGCCCCCGGGCGCCAATTCGCCTACATAGCGGCAAACCAATTTCCCCCGGAGCAGAATTACCGATGGCACGTCAGTTCATCTACCACATGTCGGGACTGAACAAGTCCTACGGCGCCAAGAAGATCCTCGAAAACGTCAACCTGTCGTTCTACCCGGATGCCAAGATCGGTATCCTCGGCCCGAACGGCGCCGGTAAGTCGACGGTGCTGCGCATTATCGCCGGCCAGGACAAGGAATTCACCGGTGAAGCCTGGCTCGCCGAAGGTGCGACCGTCGGTTACCTCGAGCAGGAGCCGCATCTCGATCCGGCCAAGAACGCCTTCGAAAACGTCATGGAAGGCGTGGCCGACAAGCAGGCCGTGCTCGACCGCTACAACGAACTGATGATGAACTATTCCGATGAGACCGCCGATGAAGGCGCCAAGCTCCAGGACATCATCGACAGCCAGAACCTCTGGGACCTCGAACAGCAGGTCGAGATGGCGATGGAAGCGCTGCGCTGCCCGCCGAAGGACGCCGACGTCACGCTGCTTTCGGGTGGTGAGCGTCGCCGTATCGCGCTCTGCCGCCTGCTGCTGTCGCAGCCGGACCTGCTCCTCCTCGACGAACCGACCAACCACCTCGACGCCGAGACGATCGCCTGGCTTGAAAAGCACCTGCGCGACTATCCTGGCGCCGTGATGATGATTACCCACGATCGCTACTTCCTCGATAACGTCACGGGCTGGATTCTCGAGCTCGACCGCGGCCGCGGCATTCCTTACGAAGGCAACTACTCCGCTTACCTGCAGGCGAAGGCCAAGCGCATGCAGCAGGAAGCCCGCGAAGAAGCCGGCCGCCAGAAGGCGCTGTCGCGTGAACAGGAGTGGATCGCTTCCAGCCCGAAGGCCCGTCAGGCCAAGTCGAAGGCTCGTATCAAGGCCTACGAACAGCTGGTCGATGCCGCCGAAAACATCCGGCCCGGCGATGCGCAGATCATCATCCCGGTTTCCGAGCGTCTCGGCCAGGTGGTCATCGAGCTCGAAGGCATCAACAAGGGCTTCGAAGGCCGCACGCTGATCAACGATCTGTCGATCAAGCTGCCGCCTGGCGGTATCGTCGGCATCATCGGCCCCAACGGCGCCGGCAAGTCGACGCTGTTCAAGATGATCACCGGCCAGGAAAAGCCGGATGCCGGCTCGATCCGCATCGGTGACACCGTTCATCTCGGTTATGTCGACCAGAGCCGCGATGCGCTCGACGGCAACAAGACCGTCTGGGAAGAAATCTCGGGCGGTGCCGAAGTCATCAAGCTCGGCAAGTTCGACATGAACTCGCGCGCCTATTGCGGCGCCTTCAACTTCAAGGGCGGCGATCAGCAGCAGAAGGTCGGCAATCTCTCGGGTGGTCAGCGCAACCGCGTTCACCTCGCCAAGATGCTGAAGGCCGGCGGCAACGTTCTCCTCCTCGACGAACCGACCAACGACCTCGATACGGAAACGCTCGGTGCGCTTGAAAGCGCGCTCGAAGCCTTCGCCGGCTGCGCCATCATCATCAGCCACGATCGCATGTTCCTCGACCGCCTGGCGACGCACATCCTCGCCTTTGAAGGCGACGGCCATGTCGAATGGTTCGAAGGCAACTTCGAGGACTACGAAGAAGACAAGGTTCGCCGCCTCGGTCCCGACGCGCTGAACCCGGGCAGCCAGGCCTACAAGCGCCTGACGCGATAAGTCTTCGCTCGGAAGAGCAACTATAGAAAAAGCCCCGGTTCGCCGGGGCTTTTTTGTGAGGAGAGATGTCGCGATTTGCGCAGGGAATTTCGTGAACCGATCGAAATCCCGCTTGCACGACCAAATCATTTCACATAAAGATATCTTTATATGTTGATTGGATCGGATATGGGTGAACCCGTCAGGCTAGGTTTAGATGCGTTGGTGGACGTGCTGCGGGCGGCGGGCGAGCCGACGCGCCTGCGTCTTCTGGCGCTGCTGGCCGCCGGCGACGTGACCGTGACCGATCTTACCGAAATTCTCGGACAATCCCAACCGCGTATCTCGCGCCATCTCAAGCTGCTTGGCGAAGCCGATCTCATCGATCGCTACCAGGAAGGCGCCTGGGCCTATTTCCGGCTGCGGCAGGAAGGGAAGGCAGCGAGCTTCGTGCGCAATCTTCTGGCGCATGCCTCCGACAACGAT
This sequence comes from Rhizobium sp. 2MFCol3.1, assembly GCF_000377565.1. Lineage (GTDB taxonomy): Bacteria > Pseudomonadota > Alphaproteobacteria > Rhizobiales > Rhizobiaceae > Rhizobium. The sequence goes on from NZ_KB898354.1 coordinate 562,680, forward strand.
CCTGTCATCCTGCGCGACGGCGAACGGCTCGATGCCGTGAAGCGCCAGCGCTCGGAGCGGGCGCAGGCCTATTTCAGCCGCAACGCCGCCGAGTGGGACGAGCTTCGCCGCCTGCACGCGGCCGACGAGGAGGTCGATGCCGCCGTTATCCGGCTGCTCGGCAGCCAGCCGATCGATTCGCTGCTCGATCTCGGCACCGGCACCGGCCGCATCCTGGAGCTTCTCTCGGGGCTCTACCGCCGCGCGATCGGCGTCGATGCCAGCCGCGACATGCTGAGCGTCGCCCGCGCCAATCTCGACCGGACGGGCATCACCAAGGCCTCGGTACGCCATGCCGATATCCTGAACCTGCCTTTCGAGGCGCAGGATTTCGATCTGGTCACGATCCATCAGGTGCTGCACTTCTTCGACCAGCCGGAAATCGCCATCGGGGAAGCGGCGCGCATGCTGCGCCCGGGCGGACGGCTCGTCATCATCGATCTGGCGCCTCACACGCTGGAATATCTTCGTGACGACCACGCGCATGTGCGTCTCGGCTTCTCGCACCAGTCGATGACCGACTGGCTGCGCAAGGCGGGGCTCGATATCGAGCAGGTCGTCGATCTTCATCCGGGGCACGAGAGCGGGCAGGGACTTACGGTCACCATCTGGCTCGCGCGCGACCCCAGGCGCCTGATGGCCTCCGCCGAGAGCGATCACGCCGCACCCACATTTGCCGGGAGAGACTGACATGGCTTTGAACCACGACGCGCGCAACAGGATCGGCATCTCGTTCGAGTTCTTTCCGCCGAAGTCGGAAGAGGCCGAGGGCCAGCTCTGGAAGACGGTCAGCGAGTTGCAGGACTGGAACCCCGACTTCGTGTCGGTGACCTACGGTGCCGGCGGCACGACCAAGGCGCCGACGCTGGCGACCGTGTCGCGGTTCATCAGCTCCACGCCGCTTGCCACCGCCTCGCACCTCACCTGCGTGGGCGCCACCAAGGAAGAGACGCACAGCGTCGTCGATAGCTTCCGCAAGGCTGGCGTGAAGCACTTCGTGGCGCTGCGTGGCGATACGCCCGATGGCGTCGGCGCGCCCTACACGCCGCATCCGGGTGGCTACGCCAACGCCTCCGAGCTGGTCGCCGGCCTGCGCGAGCTTGGCGATTTCGAGATTTCCGTCTCGGCCTATCCGGAAAAGCATCCTGAAAGCCGCGATGTCGCCGCCGATATCGACATGCTGAAGCGCAAGGCCGATAACGGCGCCAACCGGGCGCTGACGCAGTTCTTCTTCGACAACGACAATTTCGAGCGCTACCTGGAGAAGGTGCGTGCGGCCGGGATCACCATTCCCGTCGTTCCCGGCATCATGCCGATCATGAACCTCACGCAGCTGAAGCGCTTTGCCGGCGCCTGCGGCACGGTCATTCCGGCGTTTCTAGACGAGCGCTTCGAGGGGTATGACGACAAGCCGGAAGAGCGCGCCAAGGTCGCGGCCGATGTCGCCGCCGAGCAGATAGAGGATCTCGCCCGTCGCGGTATCTCGGATTTCCATCTCTATACGATGAACCGCTCTCCGCTGGTCTCGGCGGTTCTGACGAACCTCGGCTTCAAGCGCAATGCCGCCAAGAGCGCCGGTGCTGCCGCCTGATCAGGGCGACGTTCGCAGGCAATAGAACTGAAAAAGCGCAGACCGCGATGGCCTGCGCTTTTTCTGTTTCATGAACTCTGCGCTATCTAGGAGTGTCGGCATAGTCCGTTTGAAGCGGCATCCTGTGTCAGATGAAAAGCATCGACAGCACGAAAAGAAACGCCGCACCGATCAAAAGGACATTCAAGGATCGTGTCAGTCCCATGTCTGTCTCCTCGCGTTAACGAGCTGATAATATGTCGGGACTGTGGCAGTTGGAAAGCGCTTTTTTTGCTGCGATGCGGCGAAAATGTCACATCCCTCACCGGTGACAAAAGCTACTTGCCTGAATCTTCACGACAAAATCGGTCGGAAAAATATTCACACATTTTAACGGAGCGTAAAAAAGGGCGACCCGCCATTTACGCCTGTGGCGGATTGCAGGCGCGGTACAGGCCGCTGAAAACGCTCACGAAAACGGAAAACGAAAAAGCCGGGCGCTTGGCCCGGCTGTTGTCGTCGTTTTCAGCTTTTTCGCGGGCGCTCAGAGCGCGTTGAGGAGGGCGGGCGTCGCCCAGCCGTCGGCCGGCATGCCGAGCCGCTGCTGCTGCTTCTGGATGGCGACGCGGGTGCCGGAGCCGAGGATGCCGTCGATGGCGCCGACATCGTGGCCCATCGTGTCGAGCTTGGTCTGCAGTTCCTTCATCTGGTCGTTGGTCAGGCCCTGCTCAGGCGTGCCCTTCAGATAGGGCTCGGCGCCGGAGAGGCGGGTCGCGAAATAGGCGGCCGAGGTCGTGTAGATGAAGGACTTGTTCCATTCGAGATAGATGCCGAAGTTCGGATAGGCGATGAAGGCCGGTCCGAGGCGGCCCTGCGGCAGGACGAGATCGCCGCGCAGCGTGCCGAAGCTTACGTCGCCGTTGCGCGGCTTGACGCCGAGCGCGAACCATTCACCCGCCGTCATCGTGCCGCCGAGGCCCGACTTTTCGAAGGGCAGGTCCTGCGGGATGGTGACTTCCTGCAGCCAGGGCTGGCCCTTCTGGAAGCCGAGGTGCTGGATGAACTTGGCAGCGGTCAGGATGGCGTCCGGGCCGCTCTGCTTCAGGCGCACATGCCCGTCGCCGTCGCCGTCCATGCCGTAGGCGATGATATCGCGCGGCAGCATCTGCACCTGGCCGATTTCGCCCGCCCAGGCGCCGGTGTTGGTCTCGGGGTCGAGGTCGCCATGCTGGACCATCTCGATCAGCGCGATCAGCTGCGGGCGGAAGAGCTCCGGACGGCGGCAATCATGAGCGAGCGTCACGAGCGCGTTGCGGGTGTTGAAATCGCCCTGTACGGCGCCGAAATCGGTTTCCATCGCCCAGAAGGCGGTGATGACACCAGGAGGCACGCCGTATTCCTGTTCGGCGCGGGAAAAGACGTCGGCGAACTGCTTCATCTTCTGGCGGCCAATGTCGAGGCGGGCCTGGCTGACGGTGCGCTGCGAGAATTCGAGGAAGGTCTGCTTGAACACGCCCTGGGCGCGGTCGCGGCTCAGCACCTTCGGGTCGATCTGGGCACCGGCAAGCGCCTTGTCGGCTGCTTCGGCGGAAGCGCCGGCCGCAATCGCTTCGGCCTTGACGCCGGCGAGGAAGGTGGAGAGATCGCCGTCACATGCGACAGCCGGAGCGGCGGGGGCTGCCGCCGTCGCGGGCGCCTGACCGGCCGGTGCGGCCGGGGCCGGTGTGGCCGGGGCCGGTGTGGCCGGGGCCGGTGTTTGCGCTGCCGCGCCGGTCGCCAGACCAGCGGCAAGGAGGAGAGCGAGCGCAGAACGGCTTGCAGGCGTGCGGTGCATGGAGTGTATCCTCGTCATTGCTTGAATTGCTGTCGATGTCCCAAATGATTGTGACAGAAGCAAGAAAGAAAACGGGACGTTACTAAGAATTCCTATCCTTGGATACGGCCGCCACCCAGTTATTCCAGTTCTTTGCCGAACCCGCGAACACGTTAATGTCAGTCGGGCCCTTGATCCCAGGGATCACGCCGGTCGAGGTGTACTGCCAGAAGGCCCAGCGACGGTTGGCGTAGGTGACCTCGGGGTGCTTCGCCACCGAGCGGACCCAGAAGTGATAATCCTGGAAATAGCCGTCGAGATTTTCGCGGTGGAAGTCGACCGAGGTGTAGATGATCGGGCGCTTGCCGTAATAGGCTTCGAGCCTGTCCATGAAGCGCTTGATCTCCGAGCGCACGGTCTCGGGATCGGGACGTGTGCGGCAGGTCTTCGATTCACCGTTCCACTCGACATCGAGCACCGGCGGCAGCTTCATGGATTCCTTCGGCACGTTGCTGATGAACCAGTCCGCCTGTTCGTCGGCGGACGAGCAGAAATAGTAGAAATGATAGGGGGCGTGCGGAATGCCGACCTGACGAGCTTCCTGCCAATATTCGCTGAAGCGTGGGTCGATGCGGTCCTTGCCTTCGGTCGCCTTGATGAAGGCGAAGTCGACGCCTGACTTGCGCACCGTCTGCCAGTCGATATCGCCCTGCCACTTGGAGATGTCGATGCCGTGGATGGCATTCTGCTGCGGATGCTTAGGCCCGAAATCCTGCGGATCGGTGTCCTGGAAGCGCATCTTCGGCTTTATCGAGGCGGTGGATAGATAATCATAGCCCGAGGAGGTGCAGCCAGCGAGCATGAGGGCAAGGGGCAATACGCATAACAGAAGCCGGCGCATGGATGTTCCGTCGTGAACCGAATGATCTTTTTGCCCCACAGCCTGACCTTCGAATTGACGCGTCCAGCGCTTAGATGCCCTCTCTATTCACCATATCAACGTAAAAAATCGGTTAGTTTCAAGCTAAATATTAGCGGGCCTTAATTATTATCGCCCGCCAGGCATAGCCGCCGCCGATCGTCTTGAAGATCAGCTGGGCATTTTCCTGATCAGCCTTGGCCTGCAGGACGTCGCGCAGCGTCGCTCGCGGCGTGACGTGGAACTTGTCGAGCCAGGAGCGCAGCAGGGCGCGGAACCAGCCGGGCAGGCCTTCCTGCTGGCCGAAATCGACGATGTGCAGCTGGCCGCCGGGGGCAAGGGCCGCAAGCGATGCGTCGATCGCGCGCTCCCAATCGGGGATCATCGACAGCGCGTAGGAGATCATCACCCGGTCGAAGCCATCGACGCCGAAATCGCGGGCATCGAAGGCCGTGGCGTCGGCGACGCGGAAATCGGCTGATGTGTTCAACCCCGCGAAGGTCTTGCGGGCCGAGATCAGCATTTCCTGCGAGATGTCGAGGCCGTAGAGCTTGGCCTCAGGATAATGCCTGTGGGCGAGCGCCAGGTTGCGACCGGTGCCGCAGCCGACCTCGAGCAGCGTGGCGCCCCTGATAAGATCGAGGTTGCGGATCGTCTGGTCGCGGCCGAGGAGATAGTACTTGCGCGTCAGGTCATAGATATGGCGCTGGTAGCGATACATGCCGTCCATGAGGTCGGCATGCTTCTCCGAGGGGGCAGTTGGGCGCGTGTCGGCCTGGCTCATATCCGTCTGGCTCACGGCTTCTTCACATAGATGTGGAAGCCGCCGTAGATGGCCGAGCGGTCGAGCGCGGTCAGTTCGAGCGAGCGGTCCTCGAGATAGGTCCATTGGTCGCGGATGGCGGGCGAGAGGCGGCCTTCGATGATGCTCTTTTCGGCGGCGGTGCGGAAGATGACGCGGGCGCCGTCGCGTGCGGTGCGCGAGATTTCCGACCAGACGTCGTTGAGCTGCTGGTCCGTCATCCAGTCCTGCGCGTCGAGCAGGATGTAGCGGTCGCGCGAGGCGGCCGGCTCGCCGGCAAGCAGCTCGGTGAAGCTTGCGTGATGGACGCTGACGCGGTCGACATTGGCGCGGATCGCCTCGTAGTGCTCCGCCTTCAGGTATGTCGGCAGTGGACCTTCGCCTTCATCGGCATAACGGCGGGCGAAAGCCTGCCAGGCGAAGTAGTTTTCCTGCATCGGGAAATGACAGGTGAGCTTTTCCAGGCGGTGGCGCAGAACCGGCGCGATCGAATTGTCGGCGGCGAGGCTTGCGAGCTCGTCATATTGCTGCGGCGGGATGCCGAGGCCGAAGAGCGAGCTCTTGCGGCTGGTGATCCAGCGCACGACAGGCTTTTCGAACAGAGGCGCAATCTTCTCGTCGAAAAGCTGGCGCTGTTCTTCCATCGTCTTCGCCTTGGCAACGCCGGTGAGGTCGATGCCGTGGACGCGGGCGAGAAGATGTGCGGCACCAATGAAGCGGCCGAGCAGGCCCGTCTTGTAGATGTTGCGGTCGAAGACCGTGACGCGGCGGCGGCCGAACTTGCGGCCGTTCCAGTAGTTGCTCGTCGCTTCATCCAGATTGGCCGACAGGAAGCGATCGAAGGCCTGGCTGTTGGCGGACTGGTTCGGCCTTGCCAGGAAGCGAACGAGATCGGCATGGGCGGGAAGATGGCGGAAGGCGCCGAGCTTCAGCTTGTTCAGCGCGATATGGTGCGGGTTGAGATCGACGACATCGATCGAAGCCGGGCTTTGCAAGAGATAGGCGAGCATGTTGCAGCCGCCGGAGCCGATGGTGACGATGCGGTGATGAGGCTCAAGCTCCATCGCCTTCATGTCGAGATCGGGATCTTCCCAGATCTGCGGATAGACGAGGCCGGAAAAGAGCAGCCCGAAAAGACGTTCGGACAGGCCCTCTTTCGAAAAGGCCTTGTGGCGGAGAAGAGCTGCCTTGAGTTTCCGGTTCTTGCGGAAGCCGGCATCCGGGGCAAATTCCGTCATAAGTGAGTCTCTCAACATTTAGCGTTCAGGGCGTTTAACGCGACGGCACTACAGTTTGATGACGTCGCCTGTGGGCGGCCTTGGCTGTGGACACCTCGCGCAATTGAGAATGGTGAGCACTTGACGGGGCTTTCTAAACGACAATTTCCTGCTTCTCTATCGGTTCGGAGGGGCGCTTATGGGACGTGTTCTGCGTATCTTGAAGGCGGCGGCTGCAGGCGTTGCCGTTATCGTCATTGCGGGTGCTGGCTGGCTTTATGTCAGGCCGCCGGAGTTGCTCAGGATCGGTGACGGCTATGCGGCGAAGATCGTCTGCTCGAATGTCTTCCTGGCCGGACGCAATGCGAATGCCGTGCTTGCCGAAGACGTCCAGGCGCCCGGCAATCCCTTGCTGAGGCTGATTCGCGTGCAGGTCGATGAGGCCGGCAAGCAGGTGACGGCGCGCATCCTCGGCCTGTTTGCCGCCAATTATGCGATCTATCGCGATGGCCTCGGCTGCACGGCGGTGCCGGATGGCGATTTCGCCGCCGCGCGAAAGGCGGTGCCCGAGCCCATCGTCACGAAGCCTTCCGAGGACGCAGCCGTGCTGCCGATCGAAAACGATGCGGCGATCTCAGCGCTGCTCGCCGACCCCCGTTTGACCGGTGAAAACATGCGTGCGGTCGTCGTCGTGCATTACGGCAAGATCGTCGCCGAAAGCTACGGCAAGGGTTTTGGCCCGCAAACGCCATTGATCGGCTGGTCTATGACGAAGACGGTCAATGCCGCGCTCGTCGGTCGGTTGATGCTCGACGGCAGGATCGATGCCGGTGATGCCGGGCTGTTTTCGCAATGGCGCGACGACAAGCGGTCGCAGATCACGCTTGGGCAGCTGCTTGGGATGGAGAGCGGCCTCAGGTTCAACGAGAACTACGGCACGGTGGCTGACGTCACCCGGATGCTCTATCTCGACGCGGACCAGACGGCGCTGCCAGCAAGCCTTGATCTCGACGACGATCCCGGCACGCAGTTCAATTATTCCAGCGGAACCTCCGTGTTGATCTCCCGCATCTGGATGGATCGCTTGGGCGACGAGAAGCAGGCGATCGATTATCCGAGGACGGCTCTGTTCGATCCGCTCGGCATGTCGAGTGCTGTTTTCGAAGTGGATGCGCGGGGCACCTTCGCCGGCAGCTCCTATCTCTATGCGACGGCGCGCGATTGGGTGCGGTTCGGGCAGTTCTTGCTGCAGGATGGGGTCTGGAACGGCGAGCGGCTGCTGCCCGAGAGCTTCATGAGCATGATGCGCACGCCGACGGCATCTTCCGGCGGCATGTATTCGCATGGTCAGTCCTGGCTTCGCCCGCCCGGCAGCGGCAGGAGTGGGGAGACCGGCATTCCGGACGACGCCTTCTGGCTGGAAGGACATGATGGACAGAGCATGGTGATCGTGCCGTCGGCCAGTCTCGTCATGGTCAGGCTCGGGCTGACACCGAGCTGGCTCAGATACCGGCCGGAAATTCTGCTGAAAGAGATACTGGCGAAGCTGCCGCCGCCGACCCGATCGGCCTCGGCCGATCTCGCGCAATAGAGACGTTAGAGGCTACAAGGCTTAGTAGTTGCCGTGGGCGATGTCGTCCATGCCCTTGCGCTTGGCATCGTAATAGTAGCCGCGGGCATAGAGTCTGACGGCATTGTCTTCGCTGTTGTCGGACACCAGCCATGCGCCGCGCAGATACTTCGCGGCGTATTTGATGTTGGTTTCGGCGTCGAACAAGCCCTCAGGCTGGCCGTCGTAACCCATCGACTTGGCGGTGTTGTACTTGATCTGCATGAGGCCGAAGTAGCCGCGCTTGTTGTAGGCCTTCGGGTTGTACCGGCTTTCGCGGTGAACGACGCGGTGAAGCAGCGTCGCGGGCACCTTGTAGATCTGCGAATACTTTTCGATGATCTTGGTGATCGCGCTTTTCTCAACAGTCGGCGCGCCATCGTCGTCGCTGTCATTGTCGCCGAACATGGGCGGCGCGGTCGGCGGGTCCATCGGGCCCGACGTGTCGAAGCCGTAGTCCATCATCGAGTGCGGCGTGGTGTCGATCGCCGAAAGGGCGGCAATGGCATTGTTCTGCGGGCTGGCGGCGAAAGCGAGTTCGGTCGACGGCGCACCCGGTCGCGGTGTCGGCACCACGGACTGGATCGCGGTCATTTCAGGCGTCAGCGGAATCTGGCCGTAAGCGGCAGGCTGCAACTGCGCGGTCTGCTGTGCCGAATCGACTGCCGGCATGGCGGCGGTTGCGACGGATGCAGCGGTCTGGTCGCCGCCGATCTGAGTACTCGGTGTGCCTTCGCCTGCAGGAATGGCCGCGAACATCGCGTCTTCGCCGGGCTTCGGAGTAGGAACGACGACCTGTTCGGCCATCAAATCTGCCTGGGATGTGTATTCGACGCTCGAGCAGCCAGCAGCAACGCAGCACAGCATCGTGGATACGATGAGATTGCGTTTAAAGCCGGAAAAACCGATCGCTGCCATACTCTCACTCTCGTGAAAACGCGCCACCCCGGCAGCGTCAAAAGTTACCAAAAACCTTAAGCCCTGAATTGCCAATTAACCTATTCGTTGCTTTGCGGCAACCCACGGAAAATTTCTTGAGCTTTTCGCGGTCGGTAACCTGAGATTTTCAGGCGGCGATGCGGCGATATCCGGCGGTCACGGCGCCGGCCGCAATGAGCAATGTGCCGCCCGTGCGATTGACCGCGCGCTGCACGGCGGCCTTGCGAATCAGGCCCCTCGCGGCATGCGCGGCAAGGGCGTAGGTGGAGGCATTGATGGTCGCGAGCACCAGGAAGGTCGCTTCCATGATCAGCATCTGACCGAAGAAGGGAAGCGCAGGATTCAAGAACTGCGGTACGAAGGCTACGAAGAACACGATGCTCTTCGGGTTGAGCGCGGTCACTACATAGGCGTGGAGGAAGATCTTCAGCGATTTTTCCTCGGGCAGATTGTCATTGTCGGCCATCGGGCCGTCAATGATCGGCGCCCGCCAGAGCTTGATGCCGAGCCAGATCAGATAGGCGCCGCCGATGAACTTCAGGATGGTGAACAGCGTGGCGGAGGCCGCCAGAAGCGCGCCGAGGCCGAAGAGCGATGCCGTCATCGCGGTGAAGTCGCCGAGCGCCACGCCGCTCACGGTCGCAAAGGCTGTCTTGCGGCCGTGGCCGAGCGCATAAGATACGACGAGGAGAATCGTCGGCCCTGGGATAGCCAGCATGATTGCCGATGCTGCAGCAAATGCTAGCCAAGCTTCGAGCGACATGGAATCTCCTCCTCTTTCATTAGAGGACAAGCAAAGACATCATATCTCGCCTGCGTCAATCATGCGTCTTCGTATTTCTGGCCGATCTCGTCCATCAGTTCGCCGAACCACTTGACTGAGGTGTCGAAAGCCTTGCCGCCCTTGATGCGCGGGAATTCGATGGTGCGCAGCTTGCCGTTCTGGCCTTCGTCGTGGCCGGTCACGCCAGAGACCTTGTTCAGCGCGCTCTCGACGGCGAGGTCGGTCATGCTCTGGATCAGGCGCAGATCGTCGCCGTTGGCAGGGGCGGAGCGGGCGAAATAGCCGGATTTCTGAACCAGCGAACGCTCGGCGTTCAACAGGCTCGCGAACTGCTTCTGGAACCAGCCGCCGACATTGATCGTATCGATCTTCACGTGGCCGAAGGCGTCGCGCTTGACGGTTTCGCCGGCCGCTTCACGCTCGGCGACGATGGCGTCGAGGCACGCGCCTTCCGAGACGAAGACGGTGGCATGGCCGGTGCGGTCCATGATCTCCTTCAGGCGCGCCGATTCTTCTTCGAGGTCGAAAAGCGTTTCGGGCAGATAGACCGCGTCGATGCTCTTCATGCCGGCATTGGTCATCATGCCATCGACATATTCGTTGTTGCGGGTGCGCTTCAGGTAGGCGCGGGCGGTGGCCGCCGTCAGCCAGCCGCAGTGGCGGCCCATGACTTCATGGATGATGAGGGTGCGGGGAGCGGCGGTCTGCTCGTTGCTGACATTGTCGAAGAAGTGCGCGCCGACTTCGGCCGCCGTCCAGGCGCCGAGCGACTGGCGGATCGGAACGACGTCGTTGTCGACGGTCTTCGGCAGGCCGACGACCGTCAGGTCGTAGCCGTTGGCGGCGAGATAGGCGGCGAGGTCGGCAGCCGTCGTGTTGGTGTCGTCGCCGCCGATCGTGTGGAGAATGCTGACGCCGTCATTGGCGAGGCGCTCGGCTGCGACCCGGAGCGGGTTTTCGCCTTCCTTGACGAGGCCGCGCTTGACGCAGTCGGCGGCGTTGGTGAGCTTGACGCGGCTGTTGCCGATCGGCGAGCCGCCGTAGCGGTGCAGCAGATAGGCCTTCTCGCGCATCTCGGGCGTGATCTTGATGCTGTCGCCCTGAAGCACGCCCTGGTAGCCGGAGCGGTAGGCGATCAGTTCATGATCGGGAGCAATGTCGGTGTAGCGTTCGATCAACCCGCCGACGGCCGAAGAGAGGCAAGGTGCAAGGCCTCCTGCCGTGAGCATTGCGACTTTTTTCTTGGCCATGGGTGTCTCCGCTATCCGTGTCTAAGCTTGGTTCGGTCGTGCATGGATGCGGCAGAGAAGGGATGGTGTAAAGTGTTGTTTCTGTGAAAAATGCGTGTTGCAGCGCGGTCGGACGGACAAGTCGCCCGCAGGCGCTGATCTAATCGGTTCAAGCAGCAACCGCGGTTTGCATGGGATTGTGGAAATCGTCGACGGGTCTGTCAGAACGCGTCCCGATGCGGCGCGACAAAGCGTCACGAGGCTGTCGGGCTTGGGGCCGGCAAAGGGTGCGAATGTTTCGGTTACACGCGACCATTACCGAATTGTGAAAGGTGTTTTCAACCCTGCGGCCAATCCCCGTCTTGCAAAGGCAACCTTTATTTGTTCAAGGTGTTTCTCCTTTTATTAGACGAGAGACCTGATGTCCTTCTGGGAAAAACTGCTGAACGCCATAGGCAACGCTGCGGGAAATGCGCTTTCCGCCGTGGTCGAGGCTGTTCGCACGGTTTTTGAAGGCGACCCCGAGACGCGGCGCAAGGTGGCGTTTTCCGTCGCGATCATCGCGCTGTCAGCGAAGATGGCGAAGGCCGACGGGATCGTCAGCGAGAAGGAGGTTCAGGCCTTCCGCGAGATTTTCGAATTCCCCGACGATCAGGCCGCCAATGTCGCGCGTCTCTATAATCTGGCGCGCCAGGACGTGGCCGGCTACGAGGCCTATGCGGAGCGGCTTTCGACGCTCTGCGTGACCTGTGCCGCCAATTGCCCGGTTCTCGAAGAAGTGCTCGACGGCCTGTTCCATATCGCCAAGGCCGATGGTCTGATCCATGAGAAGGAATTCGCGTTCCTGGCGCATGTTGCCGAGATCTTCCACATGAGTGAACAGCGCTTCGAGCAGATCGCCGCGCGGCATGTGTCGATCGGCGGCGATCCTTACAAGGTGCTCGGCGTTTCTCCGTCGGATGATTTCCCGACGATCCGCCGCCGTTACCACGGTCTCGTCAGCGAGCATCATCCGGATCGGTTGATCTCGCGCGGTGTGCCGGCCGAGTTTCATGCGATTGCCAATGAACGCATGGCGGCGCTCAATGCCGCCTACGAGGCGATCGAGAAGGAACGCCGCGCCGCATGACCGCCTTTGCGGCAGACTACGCCAAAGCGAGCGTACGGCCGTCGCCGAACCATGGCGGGCGCGTCGACGGGCGAAAGCCCGACATGATCATTCTCCATTATACCGGCATGCCGACCGCGGACGGAGCGCTCGACTGGCTCTGTCGCGAAGAGAGCCAGGTCTCGTGCCATTACTTCGTGCATGAGAATGGCGACGTCGTGCAGCTCGTTCCGGAGGCGCGGCGCGCGTGGCACGCCGGCAAGAGCATCTGGCAGGGCGAAACCGACATCAACTCGTCGTCGATCGGCATCGAGATCGCCAATGCCGGACATCCGGGCGGATGCCCCGAGTATCCGCAGGCGCAGCTCGAGGCGGTGATCGAATTGTGTCGCGACTGCGGCGATCGTTGGTCAATCACCCCGGAAAGGGTGCTCGGACACTCCGATGTCGCCCCTCGGCGCAAGCTTGATCCGGGCGAAAACTTCCCCTGGGGATTGTTGCACTCCAGGGGTATCGGCCACTGGGTGGCGCCGGCCGCCATCACCGGTGGACGCTTCTTCCAGCGCGGCGACCAGGGTCAGCCGGTCGAAGCCCTGCAGTCGATGCTGTCGCTCTATGGTTACGGCACTGAGATCACAGGCGAATTTTCCGACAAGATGGCCGGCGAAATCGAAGCCTTCCAGCGCCATTTCAGGCCGGAAAGGGTCGATGGGATCGCCGATTTCTCGACGATCGACACGCTGCATCGCCTGCTATCGGCCCTGCCGCGCTACGGCGCCTGACACCGGGCCGATTTGCCGGCATATACCCCTAGATTTTACGGGTTTGCCGCGCTGCCACATGTTTTCCCTATTATCTCCTCAATGCGATGGTCTAACCGCAGTCGCTAAACGGCGCCGGTTGTTTTGTTGTGTGTTGTCGACCGTCGTCAATTGAAACAGAAAAGAAATATCGCTGATACTTTGAGTATTGATGCGAATTTATGCTGCGTTCGGATTTCATTTATACGCAGCTTTTCTTTTGCTTGGAGTATCTGGACTACATGAGAAAGATTTTTTCTGCTGTGGTGTGCGCCAGCACACTGCTGATGGGATTCAATTGCGCAAACGCAGGCGAATGGGGCAATAGAGCGCAAGCGACAGAGACGACGCAGACACTCAAGACGCAAAAGACAGACAAGGCCAAGACGGCCGAAGTAGCCTCGAAGACGGCTCCGAAAGTTCACAAGACCCAGCGGGTGCAGAAGGTCGCCAAGACCGATAAGTCTCAGAAGACCGTGGCACTCAACACCGTCGACCGTACGTCCGGTTTCTCGATGCCCGATATGCCCGGCAGCAAGTATGCGGCGATCATCGTCAAGTACGCCAAAGAGTACAACGTCCCGGTCGAACTCGCGCATGCCGTTGTTCGTGTCGAAAGCAACTACAATCCGAATGCTCGCGGCAGCGCCGGCGAAATCGGCCTCATGCAGATCAAGCCGGCGACGGCTCGGATGATGGGTTATTCGGGTTCCAGCAAGGGCCTTTTCGATCCCGATACCAACATCAAGTACGGCATGAAGTATCTGGCGGCTGCCCACACGCTTGGCGGCGGCGAGACCTGCGATACCATCCTCAAGTACAATGCCGGCCACGCGGCGACCCGCATGAACCCGGTCTCCAAGGCCTATTGCGGTAAAGTGCTGGCGATGATCAACTGATCGCCAGCGTGGGATAGCCACGGGCAAAACCGCTTGTGGCTGAATCACCTGAGGGCATGACTTAACAATATGATTCAACTTGCAGATCGTGCTATCTCACCTTGAAACGAGGTGAGACATGGCATGTGATTTCAAGGCGATCATAATCGGGCGCGGAATGATGGGTGCGGCTGCGGCCCGCCATCTGAGCGCGATGATCGAAGGGGTGGCGCTGATCGGCCCGAGCGAGCCTGTCGAGCGCAAGAGCCATCACGGCGTGTTCGCGAGCCACTATGACGAGGCGCGCATTACCCGCACCTTCGACGACAATATCGTCTGGGCGACGCTTGCCGCCCGTTCGCTCGACCGTTACGCCGAGATCGAGGCGAAGAGCGGCATCTCCTTCTTCACCGAAGCCGGATGCCTGTTCGCCGGGCCGGTGCCGCAACCGGGGCAGGGCTATCTCGGACGCGCGATCGAGGTCTCCGACGGGCTCGGCGTCGAGTATGAGGTGCTGGATGCGGCCACCTTGCGCCAGCGCTTTCCGGAGTTCACGCTGAGGGAGAGCTTCAGCGGCTATTACGAGAAGCGCCGGGCTGGCCATGTCAATCCACGCGCCCTGGTGCGCGCGCAGACAGCGCTTGCGGAAGTGGGCGGCGTCACCATCATCGATGCGACGGTAACCAGCGTCCAGGATTCCGGCTCGCATGTCGAGGTGAGCGTCGGCGACCGCACCTATACGGCGGAGCGCGTGCTTGTCGCGGCCGGCGGTTTCAGCAATTTCAACCAGCTTCTTCCCGCGCCCGTGGATACCCGCGTCGCGGCGCGCACGGTTGTCTTCTACGAACTCGGCGAGCGCGAAAAGGCGATCTTCGGCGGCATGCCGTCGAGCATCGTCTTCGGCGACCGCGATGAGGACCATGTCTATATTCTTCCGCCAGTGCTTTATCCCGACGGGAAGACCTATCTGAAGCTTGGCGGCGATACCGAGACGCGCAGCTTCGACACGCTTCAGGATGCCGGGGCTTGGTTCCGGTCGGATGGGGATCCCGCCGAGCGCGATCTGCTGGTGGCAACTGCCCTGGAGCTGATGCCTGATCTCGCCGGTTGCCCGGTGACATCGGCGCCCTGCGTCGCGACCTTCACGCCGACCGCCTATCCCTATGCCGGTTTTACATCCTCGCCACGCATCGCGGTGCTGACGGGCGGCAATTTCGTTGCCGCGAAGTCGTCCGACGAGTTGGGGCGGCTTGGTGCGGTGCTGCTTGCGGAAGGCGCGCTCGGAGAGGCCGATTTCGGCCGGCAGCTGACGCCTTCTTTTCGATAGATCGGGACGGTTATGAGCGTGGATTTCAAGTATATCATCGTCGGCCGTGGCATGATGGGCGCTGCCGCCGCCCGGCATCTGGCGAAATCGACCGATGGCGTTGCCGTCATCGGCCCGGACGAGCCCGAGGATCGCAAGCGGCATGACGGCGTCTTCGCCAGCCACTACGACGAGGGCCGCATCACACGCACCATCGATCCCGACCGGGATTGGGCGCTTCTCGCCAATCGCTCGATCGGCCGCTATGCCGAGATCGAGCGGGAAAGCGGCGTCTCCTTCTACACGCCCGCCGGCTGCCTCGTGGTCGGCCCCCGGCGCGGTGGGGCGGACACCTATGTCGAGCGGACATCGTCTGCTGCACGGTCGCTTGGGGTCGAGACGGCGCTGCTTGACGATGCCGGCCTGAAGGCGCGGTTTCCGTTCTTCGCTTTTGCCGACGGCACCGAGGGTGTGCACGAGGCGACGGGCGCAGGCTATATCAGCCCGCGCAATCTTGTCAGGGCGCAGTCGATCGCCGCCGAGAGGGCCGGGGCTTCCGTCATCCGCGAGGTCGCGCTGTCGATCCGCGACGAGGGCGGTCTGGTTGCCGTCGAGACGGCCGACGGGAAGACATATCGGGCCGAGAAGGTGCTGCTTGCCGCCGGCGGTTTTTCCATTGCGGAGAATCTCTTGCCGCAGCCTGTTGATCTGAAGGTTTATGCGCGCACCATCGCCTTCTACGAGGTCGACGAGGCCGCCGCCGCGCGGTTTGCCGACATGCCGTCGCTGATCTCGCACGGCGTCGATGGTCTCGACGATTTCTATATGCTGCCGCCGATCCGCTATCCCGACGGCAAGGTCTACATGAAGATCGGCGGCGACCCCGATGATGTCAGGCTGGACCGCGAACCAGAGCTGCGGGACTGGTTCAAGACCGATGGGCGCGAGAGCGTGCAGTCGCATCTGACGCGGCTGATCGAGCGTGTCGTGCCGGAGCTGCGGCCGGTCTCCACGTCAAGCGGCTCCTGCGTCGTCTCGTTTACGCCGAGCGGGCATCCGATGATCGGCTACACCGCGTCGCCGCGCGTCGGCGTTCTGACGGGCGGTTGCGGCACGGCTGCCAAGAGCTCCGACGAGATCGGCCGGCTCGGCGCGTTGCTGCTGCTCGAAGGTCGAATCAACGGACAGGGCTACGCGACGGATTTCAAACCGTATTTCCGCGAAGCCTGACGCGATATTTTGTTGGCATTCGCTCCCAGTCTCGGTTAAGGGAGCCGGGCCAGTTGGCCGGGCAGCCGCGCTTTACCAATGTCGAAAGACGGTAGGGTGAGGAAAGTCCGGGCTCCACGGAAACACGGTGCCGGATAACGTCCGGCGAGGGCGACCTCAGGGAAAGTGCCACAGAAAGCAAACCGCCTGCTTCGGCAGGTAAGGGTGAAAGGGTGGGGTAAGAGCCCACCGCGTCTCCGGCAACGGCGATGGCAAGGTAAACCCCACCGGGAGCAAGACCGAATAGGGATGACGCGGGCGGCGCAAGCCGTCCGGCTGGTTTCCAGGCCAGTCATCCGGGTGGGTTGCGAGAGGCAACGTGCAAACGTTGTCCCAGAGGAATGGCTGCCACGTTCCGGTTTCGGCCGGAGCCATACAGAACCCGGCTTACAGGCCAACTGGCGATTGTCTTTTCATCGACGTCCATACGATTTCACTGGCCCTTATCGGGCTCAGTGAGACGTTGCCGGCTGGCGAAGACACTCCTCGCAAACGGTGCTGCTCAGCGAAAGAGCCGACCATCGCTTGAGTAGTTTTCCACAGTTTACACACTGAATTTCAGAAGTCATGCCGACTTTCTTCAGTGGAGGCTGAGTATTCGGCGACTTCATTCCAGCCAACATTCCCTTGAAGCTAAAACTCGCCATGGATTTTCTCCGTGCTTTCTTAGTTTGTTCTGCAAATGGATATGTTTTTGTCTTTGTGTATGCATGATATCTAAAATACATTATTTTCCGTTAACGACATAGTAGGCATAAGATGCCGGATGAACACATGCCGGTGAACGGGGAGGTGGCTCAATGTGCTCACCGCCAAATGCGCATTTAAGGTTGAGTTTTGTGATTTTCACCTGCGCGGCGTGTTCGAATTCATTTTCCGCAACCGGGGATGTTTTTCGCCACACGCTGCGGTGTGGCTCTAGGGCGCTTTGGAGCCTGAGAATTCCGGCGTTCATAACCCTTTGTTAAACTTAACAGCTTATAAATTTTCGATACTGCGCTCATCGTGAGACGGGCGTTTCCCATTGACGCCCATATGGTCCCATGTTATCCCATTCCTGCACTGCGCAAGGGCAATCAAGTGCCCACCAATCGCAAAGTAAAGGCGTACTCCTCACCGGAGGCGCTGGATGGAATGTCGTCCATCCGGCTGGCGAAGCTGTGTCTGAGAAATGGGGTTCGGGGCGCCTAATCGCTGTCCGGGCTCTTTCGGGAACGGATGTTTCGTGTCATGGGCCGCTTCCTTTCACATGCGACCAACAGGATCGATTCCAAGGGCAGGGTCTCCGTGCCCGCGGCGTTTCGATCGGTGATGGCGCAGGGCAACATCCAGGATTTGTACTGCTTCCAGGATTTTGTATTTCCGGCGATCAGCGTCGGCGGTTCGGACCTTCTCGAAAGGTTCGAGCGGCAGATCGCTGCGGAGGATCCGTTTTCGCCGGAAGCGAACGAGATGTCGCTTCTCATTCACGGGGGCGGGGTCTTCATGAAGCTCGACGCCGAGGGGCGGTTGATGGTCACGGATTTCATTCGCGACTTCACCGGTATCTCGGACGAAGTCACCTTCGTTGGTCGGGCGGATCATTTTCAGCTGTGGCAGCCGAAGGAATTTCAGGCTGTGCAGCAACGAGCACGAGAGGAGCGCAGGCTGGCGGGCAAGCGTTCCTCGTAACACGAGGGAACGGAATGGCGGCGAATCCTGGCGAAGGTTCAACTGATGCCGGTGGCGGACCGGTTCGCCACATTCCGGTTCTTCTTAACGAGGTGCTGACGGCGCTGGAGCCTGCTGCCGGCAAGGTCATTCTCGACGGCACCTTCGGCGCAGGCGGCTATACGTCGGCCATCCTGTCTGGTGGTGCCGAGGTGATTGCGCTCGATCGCGATCCGACGGCGATCGCGGGCGGGCAGGCGCTGGTCGAGGCGCATGGTGGCCGCCTGAAGCTCATTCACTCGCAGTTTTCGCAGCTGGCTGATCACGCGCCGGCCGGTGGCCTTGATGGCATCGTGCTCGATATCGGCGTGTCGTCGATGCAGATCGACGAGGCCGATCGCGGCTTCTCGTTCCAGAAGAACGGGCCACTCGACATGCGCATGTCGGCATCCGGCGTTTCGGCCGCAGACGTCGTCAACCGCGCCAAGGTCGCCGAACTCATCCGTATCTTCCATTTCCTCGGCGAAGAGAGCCAGTCGCCGCGCATCGCGCATGCGATCGAGAAGCGCCGCGCCGAGAAGCCGTTCGAGACGACGCGCGATCTGGCGGGCCTGATCGAGATCGTCACGCCGCGCAAGATGAAGGACAAGATCCATCCGGCGACGCGGGTGTTCCAGGCATTGCGCATCTTCGTCAATGACGAACTCGGCGAGCTGGCACAGGCGCTGTTTGCGGCCGAACAGGCGTTGAAGCCGGGCGGCCGTCTCGTGGTCGTAACCTTCCACTCGCTGGAAGACCGCATCGTCAAGACCTTCTTCTCCGATCGCGCCGGCAAGGCATCGGGCTCACGCCACATGCCGATCGCTCACGAGCGTGCCGCGACCTTCGACCGGATCGGCAAGCCGATGGTGTCGGCGAGCGACGCGGAAGCGGAGCTCAATCCGCGCGCGCGTTCCGCCAAGCTGCGTGCGGGTCTCAGAACCACGGCACCTGCGGAAGCTGCCGACATGTCGATCTTCGGACTGCCCAACCTCGCAAGCCTCGGAAAGCTCGGAGCCTGATATGCTGAGAACCTTCGACCTCGTTCTTGTTGGCGTCATGACGGCCGCGGCCGCCGTGACCTATACGATCAAGCATCGGGCCGAACTCAAGCTCGAGGAGGTTCATCGCCTCGAAGCGGAGATCAAGCTCGAGAAGGACACGATCGATCTGTTGAAGGCCGACTGGGCGCTGCAATCGCAGCCAAACCGGCTGGAGCGGCTGGTCAACAACTATAATAGCGAGCTGCAGTTGCAGCCGACGGTCTCGACCTCGCTGGTGCATGCCAAGGAGCTGCCGATGCTGAAGGCGCAGGTGCCTGTGCCGGAGATTGCCGACGCCAAGACCGGCAAGCCGAAGCCGAAGGTCGTGGCGAAGCCTGTCGAGGAAGAAGACGAAATGACAACCGGATCTGTGGAGTAGAGATGTCCTTTCTTTCACGCATCATGGTTGCCAAGAGCCAGGCCCACTTTTCTTCCGGCGTCTACAGCCGGTTCGGCGGTCCATCCAGCAGCGTGTCGATCCAGGGCTCGCGCAAGAAGCGCAGCGGCCAGGCCAAGAGCCGCGTCGGCCTTCTGGCCTTCGCCTTCGTCTGCGTCTACTGCGTCATCGGCGGGCGTCTCGTCGAATACGCGGTGCGTGATCCCGACGTCGTGTCCAGCATCCTGCCGCCCGACCGCCTGCTGGCGTCGCGTCCCGATATTCTCGACCGCAACGGCGAGGTGCTGGCGACCGACATCCGCACCGTCTCGCTGTTTGCCGAGCCGAACAAGATCGTCGATGCCGACGAGGCCGTCGAAAAGCTGACGACCGTGCTGCCCGACCTCGACATGAAGGGCACCTATAAGAAGCTCGCCAACCGCAACTCGCACTTTGCCTGGCTGCGCCGCCAGCTGTCGCCGAAGCAGCAGAGCCAGATTCTCGCGCTCGGCATTCCCGGCATCGGCTTCCGTCCGGAGAAGCGCCGCTTCTATCCCGGTGGCGCGACCGCCGCGCACATCCTCGGCTACGTCAACATCGACAATCGCGGCGTTGCCGGCATGGAGAAATACATCGACGACCAGGGACTTGCCGATCTCGCAATGGTCGGCATGACCAGCGATCAGCCGCTGGAGCCCGTCAAGCTTTCGATCGATATCCGCGTCCAGAACATCGTGCGCGATATCGTCGTCAACGCGGTGAAGAATTACGAAGCCAAGGGTGCGGGCGCCGTCGTCCTCGACATCCACACGGGCGAAGTGCTCGCCATGGCATCGGCACCGGATTTCGATCCGAACAACCCGCTCGAAGGCGCCAAGGAAGGCTGGCTGAACCGCATGTCGAACGGCACGTTCGAGATGGGCTCGACCTTCAAGACCTTCTCGCTCGCCATGGCGCTTGATACCGGCAAGGTCAACCTCAACTCCAGCTTCGATGCGACGCAGCCCTTGCATATCGGCGGCTTCACCATCCACGACTTCCACGGCCAGCGCCGCTGGCTGACACTGCCTGAAGTGTTCCAGTATTCCTCCAACGTCGGTACGGCCCGCATCATCGACATCGTCGGCATCGATGCGCAGAAGGACTATCTGACGAAGCTGGGTCTTCTCACCAAGATGAAGACCGAGCTGCCAGAGGTGAAGATGCCGAGCCAGCCGAAGGTCTGGAAGAAGATCAACTCGGTGACCATCTCCTTCGGCCACGGTGTCTCGACGACGCCGCTGCAGACGGCTGTCGCCGGTGCGGCACTCGTCAATGGTGGCAAGCTGATCGAGCCGACCTTCCTGCCGCGCAACCGCGATCAGGCCGACGAAGTGGCAGAGGTGGTCGTCAAGAAGAGCACCAGCGACGACGTGCGCTATCTCTTCAAGGTCAACGGCGTGAAGGGCTCCGGCCGCAACGCCGATGTTCCCGGCTTCAACGTCGGCGGCAAGACCGGCACGGCCGACAAGGTCGTCAACGGCCGCTACGCCACCAACCTCAATTTCAACGCCTTCCTGGCGGCATTTCCGATCGAGAACCCGCAGTACGTCGTACTGACCTTCTGCGACGAGCCGCACAATGGCGAAAAGGGCCAGAACATCGCGGCCTATACCGCCGCGCCGATGGTCAAGAACATCATCTCCCGTGCGGCGCCAATCCTCGGTGTGGAACCGAAGTTCGGTGACGACGGATCGGCCATGTTGGTGTCTTATTGAGTCTGGATGAATGTCGCAGCCGATTCGCCATGGGGGCTCGACGGCTCGAGAGAAAAGTGTGCGTTCGATGAAACTGAGGGACATCGCCGGAAATGCGTTTCCGGAACTGAAGGAAGAACTGAACGGCCCGGTGGGCGCGCTGGAGATTTCCGGCCTTTCCGCCGACAGCCGCAAGATCGCGCCCGGCATGGCCTTCGTCGCCGTCGCCGGCACCAAGGCTGACGGCGCGGGCTTTATCGCCGATGCCGCCGCGCGCGGTGCTACGGTCGCGATCGCCTCGCATCCGACCGAAGCCTCCATTCCCGTTCTCGTCGTCAGCGAACCGCGCCGCTTCCTGTCGCTCGCAGCCGCCAATTTCTACGGCAAGCAGCCGGAGACGATGGTCGCCGTGACGGGAACCGCCGGCAAGACGTCGGTCGCCTCCTTTACGCGCCAGATCTGGGCCTTTGCTGGCCACCCGGCCGCGATGATCGGCACGACAGGCGTCGTTTCGCCGACCCGCAACGATTACGGCTCGCTGACCACACCCGATCCGGTGTCGCTGCATGCGCTCTTGGCCGAACTGACCGACGAAGGCGTGACGCATGCCTCGATGGAAGCGTCCAGCCACGGTCTCGACCAGTCGCGCCTCGATGGCGTGAAGCTTGCAGCAGCGGCCTTCACCAATCTCGGCCGCGATCACATGGATTACCATCCGACGATCGAGGACTACATGGCCGCCAAGATGCGGCTCTTCGATACGCTGCTGCCCAAGGGCAATCCCGCCGTGATCTTTGCCGACGACGCATGGTCGGAGCAGGCGATCAAGGCGGCGATCGATTCAGGACATGTCGTGCGCACCGTCGGCCGCAAGGGCGAATATCTGACGCTGAAGCGCGTCGAGCATTTCCGCCACAAGCAGGTCGCCGAAATCCACGCCGAGGGACAGATCTTCGAGGTCGACATTCCGCTTGCCGGTGATTTCCAGGTGGCCAATGCGCTTGTCGCCGCCGGCCTTGCCATGTCCACGGGCGTTCCGGCCAAGGTCGCCATGGCGGCGCTTGAGAAGCTGCAGGGCGCTTCGGGGCGTCTCGAGCTCGTCGGCCACACCAAGGATGGCGCGCTCGCTTATGTCGATTACGCCCATAAGCCAGATGCGCTGTCGAATGTGCTTGAATCCGTGCGTCCGTTCACGACCGGCCGCGTCATCGTCGTCTTCGGCTGCGGCGGAGACCGCGACCGCGGCAAGCGGCCGATCATGGGCGAGATCGCCTGCCGGCTCGCCGATGTCGTGGTCGTCACCGACGACAATCCGCGCTCGGAAGAGCCCGCATCGATCCGCGCCGAGATCATGGCAGCAGCCCCTTGCGCCACCGAGATCCCCGATCGCGCCCAGGCGATCCGCGAGGCGGTCGCAATGCTCAACTCCGGCGACACGCTGATCGTTGCCGGCAAGGGGCATGAAGAGGGGCAGACGATCGGTGGCGTCACGCTGCCGTTTTCGGATCACGCCGAGTTGCGCAAGGCTTTGGAGGAGCTGAAATCGTGAATTGGCTTTGGACAACGCAGGACATGATCACGGCCATGGCCGGGCGCCCGTTCGGCACCTTGCCGGAGGGGATTACCGGGATCGCGATCGACAGCCGCTCGATCCAGCCGGGTGAGGCCTTCTTCGCGATCAAGGGCGATCGGGTCGACGGTCACGACTACGCGTCGATGGCGATGGCCAATGGTGCTGCCCTGCTCGTCGTCAGCGAGGCGCGCCTGCCGGCGCTGGGTCGCTTGACCGTGCCGATGATCGTCGTCGAGGATGTTCTGGTGGCGCTCGGAAAGCTCGGGCTTGCGGCGCGGGCTCGTTCTCGTGCGCAGATCATCGCCGTCACCGGCTCCGTCGGCAAGACGACCACCAAGGAGATGCTGCGCCGGGTTCTCGCGCCATCGGGCAAGGTGCATGCGTCGGTCGCATCCTTCAACAATCACTGGGGCGTGCCGCTGACCTTGGCGCGCATGTCGCTCGACACCTATTTCGGCGTCTTCGAAGTCGGCATGAACCACCCGGACGAAATCCGTCCGCTGGTGAAGATGATCGAGCCGCATGTCGCCGTCATCACCACGATCGCGCCGGCGCATCTCGGCAATTTCAAGAGCATCAAGGAAATCGCGACCGCCAAGGCCGAGATCTTCGAGGGCGTCGTGCCCGGCGGCCATGCCGTGCTCAACCGCGACAACGACCAGTTCAATTTCCTCGACCGCACGGCGCAGGCCTGCGGCATCCAGCATATCCATTCCTTCGGGCAGCACGCCAAGGCCGATTTCCGCATGGCGGAATTCAACGGCGGCGACCAGAGCTCGACCTTGTGGATTACCATCGACGGCGAGACGCATGAGGTCGCGATCGGCGCGCCCGGCAGGCACATCGCCGAGAACGCGCTGGCAGCCCTCGGCGTCGCCAGGATCGTCGGCGCCGACATGCAGTCGGCGATCGCGGCACTTGCGACGCTGCAGGCCGAAAAGGGCAGGGGCCGTCGCCACAAGCTCTCGATCGGCCATGGCAGCTTCACGGTCATCGACGAAAGCTACAACGCCAATCCGACATCGATGCGCGCGGCAATCGCGCTGCTCGCCAGCTCCATGCCGACGGGATCGGGACGGCGGATCGCCGTGCTCGGCGACATGCTCGAGATGGGCGACTATTCGCAGAAGGTCCACACCGATCTCGCCGGGCCGCTGCTTGCAGCCGGCATCGAACATGTCTGGCTAGCCGGCCACGAGATGCTGGCGCTGAAGGAATCACTTCCCGAGAGCGTTTCGGTCGTGCATCGCGCGCAGACCGACGAACTCATCGACCACGTATTGAACTCTGTCGCGGTAGGCGACGTGCTGATGGTAAAATCGTCATTGGGCATCGGTTTCGGCAAGATTATTGCCGCGCTCCTTGACAAGTTCCCGCCATTTGCCGACACGCAACGCGAATTTTGAGCGGGTAAACAAGGGGCCCTGAATGCTGATTTGGCTAGTCGAACTGTCGGAACACCTGAAATTTCTGAACCTGTTCAGATACATTACGTTCCGCACGGGCGCCTCTCTCTTCACCTCCGCGCTAATCGTTTTCCTGTTCGGGCCGATGATCATCAATTCGCTGCGCATCCGCCAGGGCAAGGGTCAGCCGATCCGCGCCGACGGACCGCAGACGCACTTCAAGAAGGCCGGTACGCCGACCATGGGCGGCCTGATGATTCTGGCCGGCATCGTCGGTTCGTCGCTTCTGTGGGCGGATCTGTCGAACGTCTATGTCGTGGCGACGCTGCTCGTCACGCTCGGCTTCGGCGCGATCGGCTTCTATGACGACTATCTCAAGGTCAGCAAGCAGAGCCACAAGGGCTTCTCGGGCAAGGCGCGTCTCGGCATCGAGTTCGTCATCGCCGGCATCGCCGTCTACTTCATGATGCGGGCGTCGCTGGCCTCGGGCCCTGCGGGTTCGACCTTCGGTTCGTCGGTCGCATTCCCGTTCTTCAAGGATTTCCTGATCAACCTCGGCATCATGTTCGTGGTCTTCGGCGGCTTCGTCATCGTCGGCGCCGGCAATGCCGTGAACCTGACGGATGGTCTCGATGGTCTCGCCATCGTGCCGGTCATGATCGCGGCGGCCTCCTTCGGCGTCATCGCTTATCTTGCCGGTAATGCCGTCTTCGCGAACTACCTGCAGATCAACTTCGTGCCCGGCACGGGCGAACTCTCCGTCGTTCTCGGTGCCGTCATCGGCGCCGGCCTCGGCTTCCTGTGGTTCAACGCGCCGCCCGCCGCCATCTTCATGGGCGACACCGGTTCGCTGGCGCTCGGCGGCACGATCGGCACGGTTGCCGTCGCCACCAAGCACGAGATCGTCATGGCGATCATCGGCGGCCTGTTCGTCATGGAAACGCTGTCGGTTATCATCCAGGTCGGCTTCTTCAAGATGACCGGACGCCGCGTCTTCCTGATGGCCCCAATCCACCACCACTTCGAGAAGAAGGGCTGGACCGAGAGCCAGGTGGTCATCCGCTTCTGGATCATCGCCGTCGGCCTTGCCATGCTCGGCCTCTCGACGCTGAAGCTGCGGTAAGACGATCATGATCCCGGTCACCACGCTCTCTGGAAAAAAGGTCGCGCTCTTCGGGCTCGGCGGTTCCGGCTTCGCCACGGCGCGCGCCCTGATCCTTGGGGGCGCGGAGGTGACGGCGTGGGACGACAATCCCGACAGCGTGACCAAGGCAGCGGCCGAGGGTATCCACACCGCCGATCTCCGAACGATCGACTGGAACGCGCAGTCGCTGTTCGTGCTGTCGCCGGGCGTGCCGCTCACGCATCCGAAGCCGCACTGGACGGTCGATCTGGCGCGCGCCGCCGGCGTCGATATCGTCGGTGATGTCGAGCTCTTCGTGCGCGAGCGCCGGGCACATGCGCCCGATGCGCCTTTCATCGCCATCACCGGCACCAACGGCAAGTCGACCACCACGGCGCTGATTGCCCATATCCTGAAGTCGAGCGGCCGCGACACGCAGCTCGGCGGCAATATCGGCACCGCGGTGCTGACGCTGGAGCCGCCGAAAGCCGGTCGCTTCTATGTCGTCGAGTGCTCGTCCTACCAGATCGATCTCGCGCCGACGCTCAATCCGTCGGCCGGCATCCTGCTCAACCTCACGCCCGACCATCTCGATCGCCACGGCACGATGCAGCACTATGCCGACGTCAAGGAACGGCTGGTCGCGGGCAGTGACGTCGCCATCGTCGGCGTCGACGACAGCCATTGCGAAATGATCGCCGACCGTATCGAGCGGGCAGGCGGCAAGGTCACGCGCATCTCCCGCCGCCACGCGCTCGCCGACGGCATCTATGCCGAGGGCACGAAGCTCATTCAGGCGCAGGCGGGTGCCGCACTTCCGATCGCCGATCTCGACGGCATCCCGACGCTTCGCGGCAGCCACAACGCGCAGAACGCGGCGGCAGCCGTCGCAGCCTGCCTTGCGGCCGGTGTCTCGGTCGAGGATATCCGCGCGGGGCTAGCATCCTTCCCGGGCCTGAAGCACCGCATGCAGCCGGTCGGCCGGCGCGGCAATGTGGTGTTCGTCAACGATTCCAAAGCAACCAATGCCGATGCGGCAGCACCGGCTCTGTCGAGCTACGACCGCATCTATTGGATCGCCGGCGGCCTGCCGAAGGCTGGTGGGATCACGACGCTTGCGCCGTTCTTCCCGCGTATCGCCAAGGCCTACCTGATCGGCGAGGCGGCAGCGGAATTCGCGGCTACGCTCGGCGAGGCGGTGCCTTACGAGATCTCGGGAACGCTGGACCAGGCGGTCGCGCATGCGGCCGAGGATGCGGCCAAGGACGAAAGCGGGCCATTGGCGGTCATGTTAGCACCGGCTTGCGCAAGCTTCGACCAATATAAGAACTTCGAAGTCAGGGGCGATGCATTTGTGAGCCATGTGGCAGCGCTCGACGGAGTAACCATGCTGATCGGTTCGGCAACAGGAGAGAAGTGACATGGTAAGTCGTGCGGAACGCGGGGCATTGGCCGATTGGTTCTGGACCATCGACCGGTTCTTCCTGGCGATGTTCATCTTCCTGATGGGCATCGGCTTCATGCTGTCGTTTGCCGCGTCGCCGGCGGTGGCCGAGCGCATCGGGCTGGAGCCGTTCCACTTCGTCAAGCGCCATGCGGCCTTCATGATCCCGTCGCTGGCGGTGATGATCGGCCTGTCGTTCCTGACGCCGCGGCAGGTGCGCCGCACGGCAATCCTTCTCCTGATCGTTGCCATCGCGATGATGCTCTTGGCGCTGTTCTTCGGTGTCGAGGTCAAGGGTTCCCGCCGTTGGGTGACGCTCGCCGGCATCTCGATCCAGCCGTCGGAATTCATGAAGCCCGCCTTCGTCGTCGTCTGCGCCTGGCTGTTTGCCGAGCACGCGCGCCAGCCGGAAATCCCGGGCAATCTCTTCGCCATCATCCTCTTCGGCATGGTCGCGGCGCTTCTCGTGGCGCAGCCCGACCTTGGTCAGACCATCCTGACGACAGCGGTCTGGGGCGGCATGTTCTTCATGGCCGGCATGCCGTGGCTGTGGATCATCGTGCTGGGCGCCGGTGGCGTCGGCGGTCTCGTCAGCGCCTATTACGTCTTCCCGCACGTGGCGTTGCGTATCGACAAGTTCATGACCGGCGAGGGTGATACGTTCCAGATCGACACGGCGCGCGAAGCGATCATCCGTGGCGACTGGTTCGGCCAGGGTCCGGGCGAGGGCATCGTCAAGCGCATCATCCCCGACGCGCATACCGACTTCATCTTCTCGGTCGCGGCCGAGGAATTCGGCATCATCTTCTGCATCGCTCTGGTGCTGCTGTTTTCCGCGCTCGTGCTGCGCGGTCTGTCGCATGCCTACAAGGAGCGCAACGATTTCAACCGTTTCGCCGTCGCTGGCCTCGTGCTGCAGATCGGCATACAATCCATCATCAACGTGGGCGTCAATCTCGAGCTGCTGCCGGCGAAGGGCATGACCCTGCCGCTGATTTCCTACGGCGGTTCGTCGATGGTCGCCATCTGCGTCACGGCCGGGTTCATTCTCGCGCTGACGCGCCACAGACCGGAAAAGCGTGCGCAGGAGCGGAGCCTGTTCCGCGTCGCGCACGGCATTCCGGCGGAGTAAGACTATATGAGCAAAGGCATCGTTCTGCTTGCCGCCGGGGGAACCGGCGGCCACGTGTTTCCGGCGGAGGCCCTGGCCTACAAGCTGAAGGAACGCGGCTATTCCGTGCATCTGGTGACGGACAGCCGGGCGGAGCGCTATGCCGGCAAATTCCCGGCCGACGAGATACATGTGGTGCCCTCGGCGACGATCGCCTCGAAGAACCCGGTCGCCGTCGCGCGTTCGCTGTGGACACTGTGGAGCGGCATGCGGGCGGCCAAGCGCCTGATCGGGCGGTTGAAGCCTGTCGTGGTCGTCGGCTTCGGCGGCTATCCGACGGTGCCGCCGCTGCTCGCCGCCACGCGTCTCGGCGTGCCGACGATGATCCACGAGCAGAACGCCGTGATGGGCCGCGCCAACAAGGCGCTTGCCAACCGCGTCAAGGCGATCGCCGGTGGCTTCCTGCCCGAGAATGGCGGTGCCTTCCCCGAGAAGACGGTGACGACGGGCAATCCTGTGCGTCCCGCCGTGATCGAGGCGGCGAAGACGCCCTACACGCCGTCGCATGCCGGCGAGCCGTTCAATCTCGTCGTCTTCGGCGGCAGCCAGGGCGCGCAGTATTTCTCCAAGGCGATGCCGACGGCAATCAGCCTGCTCGACGACGATCTGCGCGCGCGGCTCCGGATCACCCAGCAGGTTCGTCCCGAGGACATGGGCATGGTCGGCGATTGCGTCGCCAAGCTTCAGATGGGCGCCGCGTCCGACATCGCGCCTTTCTTTACCGACATGGCCGAGCGGCTGGCCAAGGCGCATCTCGTGATCTGCCGCTCCGGCGCTTCGACCGTTTCCGAGATCTCGGTGATCGGCCGTCCGGCGATCCTGGTGCCTTATCCGCATGCGCTCGACCACGACCAGGCGGCCAATGCCGCATCGCTGGCCGCGACCGGCGGCGCCAAGGTGATCGTGCAGGCCGAACTCTCGTCCGAGAAGATCGCCTCGATCCTGACGCACACGATGAACGACCCGGAAAAGCTGGCGCGTATGGCCGCCGCCGCCAAGCAGGCGGGTAAACCTGACGCCGCGAACTTGCTTGCCGACATGGTAGAGGCTATTGCGGCGGGACGTACAATTGCAGAGTTCAAGGGGAAAAGCGCATGAAAATGCCGAAGGCCATCGGCCTCGTCCATTTCATCGGCATCGGCGGTATCGGCATGAGCGGGATCGCCGAGGTGCTGCACAATCTCGGCCATCGCGTCCAGGGATCCGACCAGGCCGATAGCGCCAACGTCCAGCGCCTGCGCGACAAGGGCATCGAGGTCTTCGTCGGCCACAAGGCCGAGAACCTTGGCGATGCCGAGGTCGTCGTCGTTTCGACCGCGATCAAGAAGGACAATCCCGAGCTCATCGCCGCGCGCGAAAAGCTGCTGCCCGTGGTGCGCCGCGCCGAAATGCTGGCCGAGCTGATGCGCTTCCGCAATGCGATCGCCATCGGCGGCACGCACGGCAAGACGACGACCACCTCGATGGTCGCGACGCTGCTCGAAGCCGGCGGGCTCGACCCGACCGTCATCAATGGCGGCATCATCAACGCCTACGGCACCAATGCCCGCATGGGCGAGGGCGAGTGGATGGTGGTCGAGGCCGACGAATCGGACGGTACCTTCCTGAAGCTTCCGGCCGACGTCGCGGTCGTCACCAATATCGACCCCGAGCATCTCGACCATTACGGCAATTTCGACGCCGTGCGCGCCGCGTTCCGCCAGTTCGTCGAGAACGTGCCGTTCTACGGGTTCGGCGTCATGTGCTTGGATCATCCTGAAGTGCAGGCGCTGGTCGGCCGTATCGAGGACCGCAAGGTCGTGACCTATGGCGAGAACCCGCAGGCCGACGTGCGCTTCATGAACGTGCGCATCGACGGCGCGCGCTCGACCTTCGACGTCGAAATCCGCCGTCGCCGCACCGGCCAGGTCATCAAGCTCGACAATCTCGTTCTGCCGATGCCCGGCCGCCACAATGTTTCGAACGCGACCGCCGCGATCGCGGTCGCCAATCGCCTGGGCATGTCGAGCGAGGATATCGCCAAGGGGCTTGCCTCCTTCGGCGGCGTCAAGCGTCGCTTCACGCTGACCGGCGAATGGAACGGCGTGCAGATCTTCGACGACTACGGCCACCATCCGGTCGAGATCAAGGCCGTGCTCAAGGCAGCGCGCGAGGCGTGCAAGGGCCGCGTCATCGCCGTGCACCAGCCGCACCGCTATTCGCGCCTGGCGAGCCTGTTTGAGGAATTCGCGGCCTGCTTCAACGATGCGGACAGCATTTTCCTGGCGCCAGTCTATGCCGCAGGCGAAGAACCGATCGAGGGCGCCAACGCCGAAGCGCTTGTTTCGCTGATCAAATCGGGCGGGCATCGCGATGCGCGCTTCCTCGCCTCTCCCGAGTTGTTGCCTGAAATGGTCGCAGAGATTGCAAAGCCAGGCGATTTCGTGGTTCTGTTGGGGGCTGGGAGTATCACTTATTGGGCGGCAGCACTGCCCAAGCAACTGGAAGGCCTTTCGGGTAGATCCGCATGAAACAGGTGAATGGGCAAAAGCTTCTTGCGTCGCTGGGCGACGGTGTAAAGGACATCCGCGGGCGGATTACACCGGATGCGCCGATGGACCGCGTCACCTGGTTTCATGCCGGTGGCCTTGCGGAACTGATGTTCCAGCCACACGACGAAGAAGACCTGATCGCGTTCCTGAAGATCCTGCCCGAGGAAGTGCCGATGACCGTGGTCGGCGTCGGCTCGAACATTCTGGTTCGCGACGGCGGCATTCCCGGCGTGGTTCTGCGCCTTTCGGCCAAGGGCTTTGGTTCGGTTGAGCTCGCCGGTGAGAACCGCGTGCGCGCCGGCGCCATCTGCCCGGACAAGCATGTCGCGGCCATGGCGATGGACAACGGCATCGGTGGCTTCCACTTCTACTACGGCATTCCCGGCAGCATCGGCGGCGCAGCACGCATGAACGCCGGCGCCAATGGCGGCGAGACGCGTGATCGCGTCGTCGAGGTCACCGCGATCGACCGCAAGGGCAACAAGCACGTGCTGTCGAATGCCGACATGGGCTACGCGTATCGCCATTCGTCGGCCGCCAGCGACCTGATCTTCACATCGGTTCTGTTCGAGGGCTATGCCGAGGACCGCGCCAAGATCCGCGCCGACATGGATGCCGTGCGCAGCCACCGCGAGACGGTGCAGCCGATCCGCGAGAAGACTGGCGGCTCGACCTTCAAGAACCCCGAAGGCCACTCCGCGTGGAAGCTGATCGACGAAGCGGGATGCCGCGGTCTCGTCATCGGCGGCGCGCAGATGTCGTCCCTGCATTGCAACTTCATGATCAACAACGGTCAGGCGACTGGCTACGACCTCGAATATCTCGGCGAGCAGGTTCGCCGCGAGGTGTTCGAGCATTCCGGCATCAAGCTGGAATGGGAGATCAAGCGCCTGGGCCTGTTCATGCCCGGCCGCGAAGTGCGTCCGTTCCAGGGCGTGACGAGCGAGTAAGCTCTAGCCGAAACGTTTGGTGAAGGCGGTGGTGAAGGTCACCCCGCCGACATCGTCGCTGGCATCGCCGATCGCCACATCCATCACATTCCCCTTGATACGCACGAGGCTGAAGCCGCCCATGAAGGCGGCGCGCGCCTTGAAGACGTCGATGCCGCCGGCCTGGTAGGCCATGCGCGTGTCGTGCTCGTGGCCGTGGAAAATGCCGATTACGTTGTAACCTTCAAGGGTTGCGAGCAATTGCTGACGTTCTGATTCACCCCACCAGTGCGGCGCGCCGCTGCCCTCAACGGTGAAGGTGCTCTTTTCCGGGTCCCAGCGTTCGAGCGAGAACTTGTCCCATCCATAGTGCTGGAAGATCACGACCGGGCGGCCGTCGGCGGCATAGGCTGCGAGGTCGCGCTTCATCCAGTCGAGGCTGTTGGCCGTCCCCTTGGTATTGTCGCCGCCATAGCGCTGCGCCTGGATGAGGTGCAGTCCGCCCCAGTTCCATGAATAGTTGTCCGACGCTTCGTCGTAATTGTCGACCGGCACGACCGGCTTGAAGAAGACGCTCGGCTTGTGGTTCAGCTGCACGTAGTCGCGCAATTCGTCGCGGTACCAGTCCACCTGCGGCGGATGGCCGTCCTGGTCGAGATCGTGATTGCCGAGACCGACATAGACGGGGAAGTGGATGTGGTCGGCGCCCGGTCCCTGCTGATAGCGGTGCGAGAACTGCAGCAGTTGCGACCCTTCCGCGAACTCCGCCATCTGGCCGCCGCCGTCGTCGGTGACGTCGCCGCAGACGATGACGCCCTGCGGCTTGGCGATAGGCTGGCCCGCGAGAGCAAAGCCGGTGGGCTTGCCGTCAATTGCTTCCGGCCATGTCTGGTGGTGGATGTTGTTGAGCGCCCTGATGTGGCGCAGCAGGTTGGCGTCGGTCTTGCCTTCGGCCTCGCAATTCGGGCTAAGGCCATCGCCGATGCGGCAGGCGTGGATGTCGTTGATGACGAGGAAGGTGACGTCGGTATCGGGGACGCCGGCTGCGCGGGCGAGGGGCGGTAGAGATAGCGACAGTCCGGCGCCCAGGCCATGCGTCAGCAGCGATCGTCGTGTCAGCATTCGTCTCTCCCCAGCCGTTGATCGCATCGAAAATAGAGGCAGGGCGTTAACAGACAACAACGAAAAAGGCCGCGGCGGTTTCCCGTCGCGGCCTCGCATGTTCAAGAATGGACCGATCAGACTTCGTCGCGGCCCGAGGCCAGGATGCAGATCAGCGTGATGACGGCCGAGAGGCCGAGATAGTAGCCGACGTAAAGCATGCCGTAGTTCGCCTGCAGCCAGGTGGCGATGTAGGGCGCCAGAGACGCGCCGAAGATGCCTGCGAGGTTGAAGGTGATCGACGAGCCTGTGTAGCGCACGGCGGTCGGGAAGGGCGCTGCGAGCGCCGTGCCGATCAGGCCGTAGGTCATGCCCATCAGCGCCATGGCGACGATCGCGAAGACCAGGATGCTGCCTTCGCCGCCAGCCATCAGGCCGGGGAGCAGGAAGGAGAACAGGCCGATCAGGACGGTCGTCAGGATCAGCATTTCGCGGCGGCCGAAGCGCTCGGCGAGCTTGCCGATGATCGGGATGAAGATGCCGAAGGAGATCGAGCCGACGATCTGGATCTCGAGCGCGTCGAGGAACGGGATCTTCAGGACCTTGACGTTGTAGGAGAGCAGGTAGGCCGAGCCGATGTAGAACAGCACGAAGGTGGCGAGCGCCACGAAGGTGCCGAGGAACAGGCTGCGCTTGTGCTTGCGGAAGACTTCGGCAACCGGAACGGCGACGCGCTCCTTCTTGTCGATGGCCTTCTGGAAGTCAGGCGTTTCGGTGATAGAGAGACGGACCCACAGGCCGATGACGATCAGGACGATCGAGGCGATGAAGGGTACGCGCCAGCCCCAGGCCAGCAGCTGTTCCTGCGGCATGAACTGTAGCAGCACCCAGAAGATGCCCGAGGACAGGAAGAGACCGAGCGGTGCGCCGAGCTGCGGGAACATGCCGTACCAGCTGCGCTTGCCCTCAGGTGCGTTCTCCGTCGCCAGTAGCACCGCGCCGCCCCATTCACCGCCGAGGCCGAAGCCCTGGCCGAAACGGCAAAGCGCCAGCAACAGAGGTGCTAGAACGCCGATCGATTCATAAGAGGGCAGCAGGCCGATGATGACGGTCGAGATACCCATCGTCAGCAGGGCTGCGACCAGCGTCGTCTTGCGGCCGATCCTGTCGCCGAAGTGGCCGAAGACCACGGCGCCAAGCGGGCGGGCGAAGAAGGCGATGGAGAAGGTCGCGAAGGAGGCGAGCAGCGCGGTGGTCGGATCGCTGTTCGGGAAGAACAGCGTCGGGAAGACCAGCACGGCGGCCGTCGCGTATACGTAGAAGTCGAAGAATTCGATGGTGGTGCCGACGACGCTTGCGATCAGAACGCGTGCCGGCGAGTTGAGCGGTGCACTGTTCGATGAAGCTGATGTCGGCGATACTGGAGATATCGCGTCTGACATTTTCATTCCAATCGGGATTTCGGTTGTATGCCCTTGGGAGGCTAGGGGCTCATAACGCAATTTTAATTCGGCGCAAACGTTAATCGCGCAATAAACCGACAAAAACTAGGGTGCTTGCTTTTTCAGCCGGAAAGTCAGGCGCTCGACCGCGTCCCAATCCGTGTTTCCAGCGGTTGCAGGCGTGGTGGGAAGTCGGATTTGCGTCCGCGCAAATCTGGAAGCGGTCGGCGGTCGGAGCCTGCTTGGCGCTGTTGTTTAAACTTTTTGTTTCGCTTTGACATATCGGCCGTAGCGCTTGGCGCTGCGGGGTTTTCGCGTTTCGACGGTCGCGCCCGACTGTCACAATTCATGCCGGTTCGGGGAAGAAGTTAACAAAAGTAAACGCTTCGTTAACCATAATGACGCTCTAATACACGTGCGCCAGGCGAGCCAGATTCGGAAGAAAGCCAGCTTGGTGCAAGCCTTGGAATGCAAAGTACGGATTATTTTGGGGGTATCTATGAGTCGCAAGCATGTCGCTGTCCTTATGGGCGGATTTTCCTCGGAGAG
The DNA here is from genome assembly GCF_000377565.1 of Rhizobium sp. 2MFCol3.1. Lineage (GTDB taxonomy): Bacteria > Pseudomonadota > Alphaproteobacteria > Rhizobiales > Rhizobiaceae > Rhizobium. The sequence continues at coordinate 597,075 of NZ_KB898354.1, forward strand.
GCCTGTCAGCCTTTCGTCCGGGGCGGCGTGCGCGGATGCTCTCGAGGCTGAAGGCTTCCAGGTGACCCGTATCGATGTCGATCGCGACGTCTCCGCCAAGCTGTCCGCTCTCCGTCCCGATGTGGCGTTCAACGCCCTGCATGGGCCGTTCGGCGAAGACGGGCTGATCCAGGGCATTCTGGAATATCTCGAAATTCCCTACACGCACTCCGGCGTTCTGGCCTCCGCACTTGCCATGGACAAGAGCAAGGCCAAGGGTGTCGCGGCTGCCGCCGGCATTCCTGTCGCGCAGTCGCAGGTGATCAACCGCTTCGCTTTCCCCGCCGAACATCCGATGAAGCCGCCTTATGTGGTGAAGCCGGTGCGCGAGGGTTCGAGCTTCGGCGTTGTCATCGTTCAGGAGGATCAGTCGCGTCCGCCGCAGATCATCGGCTCGGCCGAATGGCGGTATGGCGAAGAGGTTCTGGTCGAGCGTTACGTGCATGGTCGCGAGCTCACCTGCGGCGTCATGGGCGATCAGGTGCTGGGTGTGACCGAGATCGTTCCGCAGGGTCACAGCTTCTACGACTATGATTCCAAGTATGTGGCCGGTGGTTCGAAACACGTCATTCCGGCGAAAATTTCACCGAATATTTACCAAAAAATACAATCATTGTCCCTAAGGGCGCATCAAGCAATTGGTTGCCGTGGAGTGAGTCGGTCGGATTTTCGGTACGACGATCGCTTCTCCGAAGACGGCGAAATCATCTGGCTGGAGATCAATACTCAGCCAGGCATGACTCCAACCTCGCTTGTGCCCGAAATGGCCGGTCATGCCGGCTACTCGTTTGGTGAATTTCTTCGTTGGATGGTGGAGGACGCTTCTTGTTCTCGGTAACGGTCAAAAGGATGGGGCGCCCAAGCCATCAAGCCGAGCCTTCCTATGCTGAAGGCGATGGGCGCATGGTGCTGCCGCGGCCTCTGCGCCGCGTCGTCCGCTTCCTTGTCAGCCTCGGCAGCGGCCGCATCTATATTCCTGCCCATACGGGTACGGTATCGGCGCTGGCGTTCTTCGCCGCGACGGGTTTCTACGGCATGTCTCTGGGTGGCCACACGGAAGTCGTTGCCCAGGCGACGACGGCCGCCGCCGGCTTTGCCGTCGAGGACGTGAAGGTGTCCGGCAACTCCGAGACCTCTGAAATCGATATCCTCCAGCTGATCGGTCTCGACGGCACGACCTCGCTCGTGGCGCTCGATGTGGATGCGGCGCGTCAGAAGATCGCGAAGCTTCCCTGGGTCGAGAGCGTCGAGGTCCGCAAGGTTTATCCGAAGACGATCGAGGTGAAGCTCAAGGAGCGCGAAGCCTACGCGATCTGGCAGCATGGCGCCGAGCTCTCGCTGGTCGAGAAGGGTGGGGCGGTCATCGCGCCGCTTCGCGACAACAAGTTTTCGCAGCTTCCGCTGGTCGTTGGTCGCGGCGCCGAAGTGGCTGCCGCTTCGCTCGCGGACGAGTTCTCCAAGTGGCCCGATATCAAGGCGCGCGTGAAGGCCTATGTCTGGGTCTCCGGCCGTCGCTGGGATCTGCACATGGACAATGGCGTCGTCGTCAAGTTGCCGGAAGACGATGTCGACCAGGCGCTGGCGCGCCTTTCGAAATTCAACGGCGAGCAGGCGCTTCTCGATCGCGATATCGCGGCCGTCGATCTTCGCCTCTCCGACCGTATGGCCATCCAACTGACGCCTGAAGCCATGGAGCGCCGTCAGCTTGTTCTCGATCAGCGCACCAAGGATTTGAAGAAGGCGGGGCAGAATATATGAGCTTGTTCGGTTCGTCCCATTTTGGATTGCCGCGCCTGAAGCCGCTTTCGTCCAAGCGGTCGCACGTCGTTTCCGTGCTCGACATCGGTTCGACGAAAGTCGTCTGCATGATCGGCCGGCTGACGCCGCGCGAGGAGAGCCAGATCCTCCCCGGTCGCACGCATAACATCGAAATCATCGGCATCGGCCATCAGCGTTCGCGCGGTATCAAGACCGGCGCGATCTCGGATCTCGATGCGCTGGAAAGCGTCATCCGCCTCGCGGTCGATGCAGCCGAGCGCATGGCGGGCCTCACCGTCGAGAGCCTGATCGTCAACCTGACGGCCGGACGCCTCACCAGCGACATCTACACCGCCACCATCGATCTCGGCGGCCAGGAAGTCGAACTGAACGATCTGAAGAAGGTTCTGGCGGCAGCCTGCCAGCAGTCGCTGCGCCAGGATCGCGCCGTGCTGCACTCGCTGGCCACCGGTTTCTCGCTCGACGGCGAACGCGGCATTCGCGATCCGTTGTCGATGTACGGTGACGTCCTCGGCGTCGACATGCATGTCGTGACCGCCGAGCGCACGGCTCTGAAGAACCTCGAGCTCAGCGTCAACCGCGCGCACCTTTCTGTCGAAGGCATCGTTGCGACGCCTTACGCGTCCGGTCTTGCAGCCCTTGTTGACGACGAAGTCGAACTCGGATGTGCTGCGATCGACATGGGCGGCGGCACGACGACGATCTCGGTCTTTGCCGAAGGCAAGCTGGTGCACACGGATGCCGTCGGTCTCGGCGGTCATCACGTCACAACCGATCTGGCTCGTGGCCTGTCGACCCGCATCGAGGACGCCGAGCGTCTGAAGGTGGTTCATGCCTCGGCCATGGGGAACTCTTCCGATGAGCGCGAGCTGATCTCGATCCCGCCGATCGGCGAGGACGACCGCGATCTGCCGACGCAGGTGCCACGCGCACTGGTGTCGCGGATCGTCAGCGCCCGCATCGAGGAGACAATGGAACTCATTCGCGACCGCATCCAGCGCTCGGGCTTCAGCCCGATCGTCGGCAAGCGCGTCGTGCTGACAGGCGGCGCAAGCCAGCTGACCGGCCTTGCCGACGTTGCCCGCAAGATCCTTGCCCGCAACGTCCGTATCGGCCGCCCGATGGGCGTCTCGGGTCTCCCGACCGCTGCCAAGGGTCCGGCCTTTTCGACGGCGGTCGGCCTGATGATCTATCCGCAGGTTGCGGACCAGGAAACACATGCGTCACAGAGCGGTCTGCTCATGTCGCTTGGCGGAAATAGCAGCCGCTTCGCCCGGATGGGCCAGTGGCTGAAGGAAAGCTTCTAGAAATTGAGTGAATTGGCCGGCGTGGCGATGCGGCCATAAAGAGAAGGAACGGGTACCATGACTATCAAGCTGCATACGCCAGATATCACTGAGCTGAAGCCGCGCATCACCGTGTTCGGCGTCGGCGGTGGCGGTGGCAACGCTGTCAACAACATGATCTCCGCTGGTCTCCAGGGCGTCGACTTCGTCGTTGCCAACACGGATGCCCAGGCACTGACGATGACCAAGGCAGAGCGCATCATCCAGCTCGGCGCCAGCGTCACCGAAGGTCTCGGCGCGGGTTCGCAGCCGGAAGTCGGCCGTGCAGCTGCTGAAGAATGCATCGACGAAATCGTCGATCACCTGAACGGCACCCACATGTGCTTCGTCACCGCCGGCATGGGCGGCGGCACCGGCACCGGTGCGGCTCCCGTCGTTGCCCAGGCCGCCCGCAACAAGGGCATCCTGACGGTTGGTGTCGTAACCAAGCCGTTCCACTTCGAAGGCGGCCGCCGCATGCGTCTGGCCGAAGCGGGCATCCAGGAACTGCAGAAATCGGTCGACACGCTGATCGTCATTCCGAACCAGAACCTGTTCCGTATCGCAAACGACAAGACGACCTTCGCCGACGCATTCGCGATGGCGGATCAGGTTCTCTACTCGGGCGTTGCCTGCATCACCGACCTGATGGTGAAGGAAGGTCTCATCAACCTCGATTTCGCCGACGTCCGTTCGGTCATGCGCGAAATGGGCCGCGCGATGATGGGTACCGGCGAGGCTTCCGGCCAGGGCCGCGCGATGCAGGCTGCGGAAGCGGCGATCGCAAACCCGCTGCTCGACGAAACCTCGATGAAGGGCGCACAGGGCCTGTTGATCTCCATCACCGGTGGTCGCGACCTCACCCTCTTCGAAGTCGACGAAGCCGCTACCCGTATCCGCGAAGAAGTCGATCCGGATGCGAACATCATCCTCGGCGCGACCTTCGACGAATCGCTTGAAGGCATCATCCGCGTTTCCGTCGTCGCCACCGGCATCGACCGCGCGATGAACCAGGACGCCGGCAAGACCTTCCAGCCGGTTCAGAAGCCGATTATCCGTCCCTCGGCGGCCGTTGCTCCGGCTCCGGCCGCAGTCCAGCCTGCCCCTGTCATGCAGCAGGCACCGAAGGCCGACCAGATCGCGCAGACCATCCGCATGGCCGAAGCCGAAATGGAACGCGAACTCGACATCCACGCCCCGCGCGCGGCTGCCCCGGTTCACCAGCAGCCTGCTCCGCAGGAAACCTTCCGCCCGGCGAGCAAGATCTTCGCAGCTCCGGAAGCCGCACCGATCATCCGTCCGGCTCCGGTCCAGCAGCAGGCACCCGTGATGCAGCAGCCGGCTCCGCAGCCTGTGATGCATCAGCCGGCGCCGGTCATGCAGCAGCCTGCTCCTGTCATGCAGCAGCAGCCGGTCCGCATGCCGAAGGTCGAGGATTTCCCGCCGGTCGTTCAGGCCGAGATCGATCATCGTTCGCAGCCGGCACCCGTGTCGCATGCGCATGAAGAGCGCGGTCCGATGGGCCTCCTGAAGCGCATCACCAACTCGCTTGGTCGCCGCGAAGAGGAAGTCGCTCCTGAGATGACGTCGGCTCCGGCAGCGTCCTCGCAGCAGCGTCGCCCGCTGTCTCCTGAGGCAAGCCTTTATGCTCCGCGTCGCGGAAACCTGGATGATCAGGGCCGTGCCGTACCGCAGGCCCGCATGATGCAGGAAGACGATCAGCTCGAAATTCCGGCCTTCCTTCGCCGCCAGTCGAACTGATAAAGACACGCAGAATCGCCACGCAACAGCCCGGGAGTTCGCTCCCGGGCATTGTTGTATCAGGCACTCCGATTTGCGCCTGATTGCCTTGTGATTTCAAATGCATGCTTTCGTAACAATGCGAAAGAAACAGTGATTTGGATTGCAGCGCGGGCACACGTATGTATGGGCTGACAAACCGTCTACGTGCGCCTTGACGCAGCACCGCGATGGAGAGAATAAGCCTTGGCGGATGAGTTTCGGCATACGGGTCGCAGCGGATCGCCAGGGATAATAAAGGCAAGATTAATGGTTATTGGCATGTTGGGTTTTCAAACGACGGTATCGCGTCCGGTCTCTCTTTCGGGGATCGGCGTTCATTCGGGTGCCGACGTTTCGATTACCTTCAACCCCGCTGAAGCCGACACTGGTGTCGTATTCAATCGCATGCATGACAACGGCGAAGTGACCGAGCTTCGCGCTGTTTCCTCGCAGGTCGGCAATACCGACCTGTGCACTGTTCTCGGCTTTTCTCCGGCGCGCTCCGTCGCGACGATCGAACATGTGATGGCCGCTGTCTACGCGCTTGGCCTCGACAACGTCGTCATCGAAGTCGACGGCGCCGAAATGCCGATCATGGACGGCAGCTCGATGCCTTTCATCGACGCCATCGAACAGGTGGGTCTGGTATCGCTCGGCGTCAAGCGCCGCTACATCCGCATCACCAAGCCGGTTCGCATCGAGCATGGCGGTTCGTGGAGCGAGTTTCGTCCCTATGACGGCATGCGCTTCGAAGTCGAGATCGATTTCGACACGCCGCTGATCGGCCGCCAGAAGTGGGAAGGTGACATGACCGCCGCCACCTTCAAGTCGGAACTGTCGCGCGCCCGCACCTTCGGCTTCATGCGTGACGTCGAACGTCTCTGGGCTTCGGGCCACGCGCTCGGCTCGTCGCTGGAAAATTCGGTCGTCATCTCCGACGATCACACCGTCATCAACGTCGAAGGCCTGCGCTACGCCAAGGACGAATTCGTGCGTCACAAGACGCTCGACGCCGTCGGCGACCTGGCGCTTGCCGGCGCTCCCTTCATCGGCTGCTACCGCTCCTATCGCGGCGGCCACAAGATGAACGCCAATGCGCTGAAGGCGCTGCTCAGCGATCCGACCGCCTATGAAGTGGTCGAGACCTCGGCACCGCGCCAGCGTGTTGCCCCGCGCGATTTCATCCGCGTCAACGCTCCTGAATTTGCTCCCTGGTCGGCTTGACCTCCGTCGCATTCTTTAGGCCAGGGCCGCCTCCTTCGGGAGGCGGTTTCTTTATGTGCAACAGCCAAGTGTGATTCCCGATAGACCTTTCGCGGCAGATATTTAGCTGGGCATAATCGAGAATTATCCGGACAAAACAGACGATTATGGGCGGGGTCGCCACAAAAATGCGTTAATGCATCATCAATGCGTTGCTCTGGCCATGCATTTGTGGCTAGAAACGCCAGCGAGGCGTGGCTGCCGTTGAGGGATGGCGGCTCTTGGGATGTTCCGATGGGTTATGCAGGGTCTGAAAGTATGATGAAGACAGCGCGTGCTTTGTTCGCATCGCTCCTGGTGCTGAGCGCAGGTGCCTTGATTTCCGGATGCCAATCGGACCCCGATATCGATATTACCAAGCTCGGCCTGCAGAGCGATCCGCCTGATGTTCTCTACAATCAGGGTCTGGCCAACATGAAGGCCGGCAACATGGCGGAAGCCGCGCGCAAGTTCGATTCGATCGACCGCGAAAATCCGTTCTCTGAGTGGGCCCGCAAGGGTCTGGTTATGAGCACCTTCGTGAAGTACCGCCAAGGCCGCCTCGACGAAGCGCTGGCCTCGGGCAACCGCTACATGGCGCAGTATCCGAAGTCCAAGGATGCCGCCTATGTGCAGTACCTGATCGGTCTTACCTATTCCAAGCAGATCGTCGACGTGACGCAGGACCAGCGCGCTGCGTCCCGAACCGTCGAGGCCATGCAGGCCGTGATCGACAACTATCCCGATTCCGAATATGTCGACGACGCGCAGGCGAAGATCCGCTTTGCCCGCGACCAGCTCGCCGGCAAGGAAATGCAGATCGGCCGCTACTACATGGAGCGCAAGGAATACCTTGCCGCCATCTCGCGCTTCCGCATCGTCGTCGAGAAATACCCCAACACGAACCAGGTCGAAGAGGCGCTCGCGCGTCTGGTCGAGGCCTATTACGCGATGGGTATCGTCGAGGAAGCCCAGACGGCAGCCGCCGTTCTCGGCCACAACTACCCCGACAGCCAGTGGTACGCGGATTCCTACAAGCTGCTGAAGAGCAACGGCGCAGAGCCGCGTGAAAATCAGGGCTCGTGGATTTCGCAAGCCGGCAAGAAACTCCTCGGTACTTAAAGCCGATGCTGATCCAGCTTTCGATCCGCGATATCGTCCTGATCGAGCGGCTGGATCTTGCCTTCGAGGCGGGTCTCTCCGTTCTGACGGGGGAGACCGGCGCCGGCAAATCCATCCTGCTCGACAGCCTGTCGCTCGCCCTTGGCGGGCGCGGCGATGGCGGTCTTGTCCGCCATGGTGAGGACAAGGGGCAGGTGACGGCCGTTTTCGACGTCGGCCCCGACCACCGGGCGCGCGTGCTGCTGCGCGACAACGGCATCGACGATGACGGCGACCTGATCTTCCGCCGCGTGCAGAGCGCCGATGGCCGCACCAAGGCCTATGTCAACGACCAGCCGCTCAGCGTGCAGCTGATGCGCCAGGCCGGCCAGATGCTGGTCGAGATCCACGGACAGCACGATGACCGCGCGCTGGTCGACACCCACGCCCACCGTATCCTGCTCGACGCCTTCGCCGGCATCGCCGACGAGGTGGCCGGCGTTTCGCAGCTCTACCGCGTCTGGCGCGATACCGAGCGGACGCTGAAGAAGCACCGCGAGAAGGTCGAGGCGGCGGCGCGCGAGGCGGATTACATTCGCTCCTCCGTCGAGGAACTCGACAAGCTGGCGCCGCAGGATGGCGAGGAGGACGAGCTCGCCGAACGCCGCCAGAAGATGATGAAGGCCGAGCGGATCGCCGGCGATATCGCCGAGGCCTCCGAATTCCTCAACGGCAATGCCTCGCCCGTGCCTCATATCGCCTCGCTGGTGCGCCGGCTGGAGCGCAAGAGCCATGAGGCGCCGGGCCTGCTCGAGGACACCGTGGCGCTGCTTGATGCAGCACTCGATCAGCTGTCCAACGCGCAGATGGAAGTCGAAGCCGCACTGCGCAAGACGGAATACGATCCCAAGGAACTGGAGCGCGTCGAGGAGCGGCTTTTCGCGCTGCGCGGCGCCTCGCGCAAATACTCGGTGCCGGTCACCGAGCTGCCGGCACTCGCAATCCGCATGAGCAACGATCTGGCCGATCTCGATGCCGGCGAAGAGAAGCTTGCCAAGCTCCAGGCCGAGGTCGGCGTCGCGAAGGTCGCCTATGAGGCGGCCGCGCAGGTGGTCTCGGCCAAGCGTCACCAGGCCGGCGAGGCGCTTGCCGGAGCCGTGATGGCGGAACTGCCGGCGCTGAAGCTTGAGCGCGCTCGCTTCATGGTGGAGATCGCCTCCAACCCGGAAGAGGCTGCGGCCGAAGGCATCGACGTCGTCGAATTCCACGTCCAGACGAACCCGGGCACACGCCCCGGCTCGATCATGAAAGTCGCATCCGGCGGCGAGCTCTCGCGCTTTCTGTTGGCGCTCAAGGTGGCGCTTGCCGATCGCGGTTCGGCGCCGACGCTTGTTTTCGACGAAATCGACACGGGCGTCGGCGGTGCTGTCGCCGATGCGATCGGCCAGCGGCTGAAGCGGCTGTCGGCCAAGGTGCAGGTTCTCTCCGTCACCCACGCGCCGCAGGTGGCGGCAAGGGCCGCGACGCATCTCCTGATCTCCAAGGGACCGGCTTCCGAGGGCTCCGAAAAGATCGCTACCCGCGTGGCGACGATGGAGCCGCACGACCGCACCGAAGAGATCGCCCGCATGCTGGCCGGCGCTTCGGTGACCGAAGAGGCGAGGGCGGCTGCCAAGCGGTTGTTGACGGCGGGCGAGTAGGTCGCCTGTCGCGACAAATTTCGCGCGACATGTATTCGGCTGTTGGCGGTAGCCGCCTGACGCTTTTGCCGTGACAAAAATTGCTCTAGAAAACGACTCCTCACAGGAGCTCCGCCATGTCCGCCGCCAATCAAACGCCCGTCGAAACCCTGAGCGAAGAACAGGCCGCCGCAGAGCTTGCCTTTCTGGCGGCCGAGATCGCCAGCAATGACGAGCTCTATCATGGCAAGGACCAGCCGGCGATTTCGGATGCCGAGTACGACGCGCTGAAGCGGCGCAACGATGCGATCGAACAGCGCTTTCCCGAACTCATTCGTGACGACAGCCCGTCGCGCCGGGTCGGCGCCGCACCGCTGCCGACCTTCGCGCCAATCACCCATTCGCGGCCGATGCTGTCGCTCGACAACACGTTTTCCGACGAGGACGTGCAGGACTTCATCGGCTCGGTCTACCGCTTTCTCGGGCAACTGCCCGACGGCTCCATCGCGTTCACCGCCGAGCCGAAGATCGACGGTCTGTCGATGTCGATCCGCTATGTGGGCCGCAAGCTGGTGAGTGCCGCGACCCGCGGCGACGGCACGACGGGCGAGAACGTTACCGCCAATGTGAAGACCATCAAGCAGATCCCGAACACGCTGCCTGCGGATGCGCCGGATATCGTCGAGGTGCGCGGCGAGGTCTATATGGCCAAGAGCGACTTCCTTGCGCTCAATGCGCAGATGGAGGCCGAGGGCAAGCAGACCTATGTCAACCCGCGCAACACGGCGGCGGGGTCGCTGCGCCAGCTCGACGCCAAGGTGACGGAGAGCCGCAAGCTTCGCTTCTTCGCCTATGCCTGGGGCGAGATCTCCGAAATGCCATCGGATACGCAGATGGGCATGGTCGAGACCTTCGGCAAATGGGGTTTCCCTATCAATCCGCTGATGAAGCGGCTGTCCTCGGTCGAGGACATTCTCGGCCATTACCGCGAGATCGGGCTGAAGCGTCCCGATCTCGACTATGATATCGATGGCGTCGTCTACAAGGTGGACCGGCTCGATCTGCAACAGCGCCTCGGCTTCCGCTCGCGCAGCCCGCGCTGGGCGACTGCGCACAAGTTCCCCGCCGAGCAGGCTTTCACGACCGTTGAAAACATCGACATCCAGGTCGGCCGCACCGGCGCGCTGACGCCGGTGGCGCGACTGACGCCGGTTACCGTCGGCGGCGTCGTCGTCACCAATGCGACGCTGCACAACGAGGATTACATCAAGGGTATCGGCAATTCCGGCGAGCGCATCCGCGAGGATGATCACGACATCCGCATCGGCGACACTGTCATCGTGCAGCGGGCGGGCGACGTCATTCCGCAGGTGCTCGACGTGGTGATGGAGAAGCGGCCGGCGGGGGCGGAGGCCTATGTGTTTCCGAAAACGTGTCCGGTTTGCGGGTCGCATGCGGTGCGGGAGCGCAACGAGAAGACCGGCAAGCTCGATTCCGTCACCCGCTGCACCGGCGGCTTCGTCTGCCGCGCGCAGGCGACCGAGCACCTGAAGCATTTCGTCTCGCGCAACGCCTTCGACATCGAGGGCTTTGGCACCAAGCAGGTCGATTTCTTCTTCGAGAGCGAGGACGAGGCGCTGAAGATCCGCACGGCGCCGGATATCTTCACGCTGAAGAAGCGGCAGGAAGCCTCGACGCTGACCAAGCTCGAGAATATCGACGGCTTCGGCAAGGTGAGCGTCAAGAAGCTGTTCGATGCCATCGACGAGCGCCGCTCGATCGCGCTCAACCGCTTCATCTACGCGCTCGGTATCCGCCATGTCGGCGAGACCACCGCCAAGCTGCTCGCCCGCCATTACGGCACCTACGAGGCTTTCGAGACCGCGATGAAGGAAGCCTCGTCACTTGGTGGTGACGCGTGGCAGGACCTGAACAATGTCGAGGGCATCGGCGAAATCGTCGCCCGCGCCATCGTCGAGTTCTACAAGGAGCCGCGCAATCTCGATGTCGTCGGTCGCCTGCTGGAAGAGGTGACGCCGGAGGCCGCCGAGCAGATCGCCGCTTCCGACAGCCCGGTCGCCGGCAAGACCGTCGTCTTCACCGGCAGCCTGGAGAAATTCACCCGCGACGAGGCCAAGGCGCGCGCCGAAAGCCTCGGCGCCAAGGTCGCAGGCTCGGTGTCCAAGAAGACCGACATCCTGGTCGCCGGCCCCGGCGCCGGATCGAAGCTCGACAAGGCAAGAGAACTCGGCGTCCAGACGATGGATGAGGATGAGTGGCTGGCGTTGATTGGTGGGTGAGGTTTCAGGTGTTTGGTAGACGGTGATCGGTTGATTGCCGACCACCGTACTCTCATCGCAACCGCCCCATGGCATAAGCGTCGACATACTCGCCGGCGCGGTATCCGAAGGATTTCAGCAGCCCTTCCTGCTCGAAGCCGAATTTTCGGTAGAGCGCGATGGCGGGCTCGTTGTCGGTGTAGACGGTGAGCTCAAGGCGTTTGATGTCGAGCCAGTCGTCCGCCGCCTCGACCATTGCCGCCAGAAGCCTTCTGCCGAAACCGCGGCCCACGAAATCATCATGCACGCCCATGCCGATGCTCGCGACGTGTTGTCGGCGTCCGGAAAAGCGGTTGAGACCTCCGTTGGCGACGATCTTGTCGTCGAGCGTCACGACGAGATTGAGTGCGCCGGGCGAGGGGTTCTCCGCGTGCTTGCGGACCTCGGTCACCGATGGATAGGGCAGACGCAGCGTGCCGGCGCGAAAACCGGGAAGGTTGGTCAACTCGGCGATTGCTTCGGCGTCCGATGAAAGCAGGGCGCGCACGCGGATGTCTCCGGCCGGTGATGCTTTATCAGGCTGCGGATTTTCAGGGTCTCTGGGCATTCTGGCTCTCCTTTGTCGATACGAGGAGAGCCGGTTCCCAAAACCCTGCTCGCCTCGGCAGGGTTCTCGGGATGATCGCTATGCGTTCAACACAGCACAGCACCCGCGCACCCTTGGTGGGGCGTGGTGATATGAAGGGTCATCATGGTTGCGTTGGCGATCATGGCGCGAGGTTGCGATATGTCGCCATCTTTGTCAACTCATCCGGGTATTGCCCCCGCCGGGCCTTGCGAACCACCGGTAAAGCGACTGTGACTTTCCATGGGCGAGCGGATTTGCATCTTTCGGTCATCGCCTCGCTCAGCGGCGAGTCGTCAGATACGAACCGATAGGAAGTCCGATGAGGAAAGTGCTTACTCTCTCTGCCGTTGCCCTGATGCTGGCCTGCGCAGTGCCGGCTTATGCCCAGCAGGCTGACAGCGAAACTGTCGAGCAGCGCAACAAGGCAATCGTGCTCGATTTTTACGAGAAGGCGCTCAACCAGAAGGACTTTGCGGCGGCTGCGCCCTATCTCGGCAAGTACATCCAGCACAATCCCAACGCCGCCGACGGTCCTGAGGGACTGAAGGACTTTCTCGGCTTCCTCAAGCAGAAATATCCGCAGTCTCACAGCGAAATCAAACAGGTCTTCACCGACGGCGACTATGTGATCCTGCACGTCTTCGCGCTGCGCGAACCGGGAACACGCGGCAACGCCATCGTCGACATATTCCGCCTGAAGGACGGAAAGATCGAGGAGCACTGGGACGCGGTTCAGCCCATCCCGGAAAAGTCCGCCAACACCAATACGATGTTCTAGGCTCGGCGACCGAGACCGGCTGCGGGTCGACGTCTGCTTTTGCCGAATCGTTTCGCCGCGTCTAAAAGGGCGGCGGGACTGTCAGTCGGGAAAGTTCGCTTGAAAACCATCGCCATCGATTTCGAAACCGCCAACGAGCAGCGCGGCAGTGCCTGTTCGGTCGGGCTTGCCTGGATCGAGGATGGGGTGGTGACCAAGGTGGAGGAGCGGTTGATACGGCCGCGGGAGATGCGGTTTTCCGGCATGAACATCGCCATCCATGGTATCCGGCCTGAACATGTCGAGGATGCGCCGGAGTTTCCTGAAGTGATGGACGAGTTCGTCGATGACTTCAGGGGCGCGACCATGATCGCGCATAATGCCTCCTTCGATTTCAGCGTCTGGCGCGCCTGTCTCGATGGCTACCGGCAGGCCTATCCCGAGCTCACCTATCTCTGCAGCCTGAAGATGTCGCAGCGGATCTGGCCGCATTTTCTGTCGCACCGGCTGAATATTTTGGCCGAGCATCTCGGCCTGCGTTTCGTGCACCACAATGCCGCCGAGGATGCCGCCGTCTGCGCGCAGGCGGCGATTGCCATGGCGCGGCATGTGGGGGCTGCGGCGGTGCATGCGATTCCTGAATTCATCGGCATGAAGCCGGGGCGGCTGACCTCGCGCGGCTACGAGCCCTGCACCTGCCGCAAGGGCTAGCGGCGTAGGCTTGCTGCGGGCTGTGAAACCGGCGTGGCGCGTCTCCCTTCCTGGGCTCGATTCATGCGCATGGGGTTTCTTGCCATGCGGCAGGCTCCGCCTATCTTAGCTTGCGCAACATTGAAGCGCCGCTGAGGGAATTCCGCCATGTCCAGACTTCGCAATCTCGTCCTTTCCGCAGCCGTTCTGGCTGGTGTGTCCGCAGGTGCCGCGTCTGCGGATGTCGTCGGCAAGGTGGGAGTCGACTGGATCGGCAATGATATCCTCGTCGATGCGGTGGCCGACCCGGAGGTCAAGGGCGTCACGTGTCATGTCAGCTATTTCGACCGCAGCGTGATCGATCGCGTCAAGAACGGCAACTGGTTCGAGGATCCCTCGAACAGCGCCATTTCCTGCCATCAGACCGGGCCGATCGAGATCGGCGATATCGACCTGTCGAAGGGCGGCGACGAGGTGTTCAAGTCGGGCATCTCGCTGGTCTGGAAGAAGCTCGTCGTCACCCGCATCTACGACAAGCAGAACGATACGCTGATCTATCTGGCGCATTCGCGCGAGCTCACCAACGGATCGGCGAAGATGGCGATCTCCACCGTGTCGCTCTACGGGCAGACGGTGACCTGGAAGAACGGCAAGCCGCAGTAGGGCGAGGGGTGCGCGCAACTTTCGGTGAAGCCTGCTCTTGTCGTCCCGTGCGATATGGCAATCGTCATGCGGCGCGGATAAGGTCCGCGCCGGAGATCACATGGAAGAGGACTGATGATGGCTGGTAACTACAGGATAGCAAACGAGTTTCTGAGCGTCGACGTGTCGTCGCTGGGTGCCGAGATGCAGACGCTCGATACCAGCGACGGGCGTTCGCTGCTGTGGAACGGCGATGCGGCCTTCTGGAGCGGGCGGTCGCCGATCCTGTTTCCGATCGTCGGCAAGGCGCCTGACGATACGGTCGAGATCGAGGGCAAGAGCTACCCGATGAACCAGCATGGTTTTGCCCGCCGCGCCGAGTTCGCGCTTGCTGCGTCCAGCGATACGATGTGCCGCTATGAACTGGCGGCGTCGGAGGCGACGAAGGCAGTTTATCCGTTCGATTTCGTGCTTGCGGTGGAGCACAGCCTTGAGGGACGCATGCTGACGGTCGCCGCAGAGGTGAGCAATCGAGACCAGCGGCCGATGCCGTTTGGGCTGGGCTTCCACTCCGCCTTCGTCTGGCCGCTGCCGGGTGCCCAAGGGAGCGATCATGTGATCACGCTTGATAACAAGGCCGAGCCCGCGCTCATCCGCCTCTCCGGCGGGCTGTTGTCGTTCGCCAAGCATCCGTCGCCGTTCAGGCAAGGCCGTCTGGTGCTCGATCACAGGATGTTCGATGAGGACGCGATGGTCTTTCCTGAGGGGGCCGGCGAGGGGCTGCGCTATAGCGCCGAGGGCGGGCAGACGCTGCATTTCAGCTTCGAGAACCTGCCCAATCTGGCGCTCTGGCAGAAGCCAGGCGCACCCTTCATCTGCATCGAGCCCTGGCACGGCATGGCGGCCGAGAATGGCAGCTCCAGGGCGCTTGCCGAGCGGCCCTACAGCCAGACGCTGGAAGCGGGCAAGACCGCGCGCTTTGCCTTCTCCGTCGAGATCTTGGGTTAAGCTTAGACCAGCTGCCGATTGAAATGAAAACAGCCCGCGACGGATGCCGTCGCGGGCTGTTTCGTATTGCAGTGCTCGATCAGGCTTACGCGGCTTCGCGGGCCAGTTCGTCGGCGATGACGGTGTCGAGGTTGAGGAAGCAGACCATGGTCTTTTCCAGCGCCACGATGCCGCGGCAGAAGGCGCGCTGCTCTTCCGGGATGATTTCCGGCGCCGGCTGCAGGTCTTCGCTCTTGATGGTCATCATGTCGGAAACCTGTTCGACCAGAAGGCCGACCAGCTTGCCGGCGATGTCGGTGACGATGATGGCGGAGCGCTCGGAAGGCTCGGTCATCTTCATGCCGAGGCGGCAGGCCATGTCGATAACGGGGATGACGGCGCCGCGCAGGTTGATGAGGCCGAGAACGTAGGGCGGGGTGTGCGGCATCGGGGTGACCGGCGCCCAGCCGCGGATTTCGCGGATCGCCATGATGTCGATGCAGAATTCCTGCTCGCCGAGATGGAAGGACACGATCTCCAAATGAGAACCGGTCTGGTTGATGACAGTGCTATTCATGATCAAAATTCTTCCCAGTTGTCTCCGGCCGGAGCGGCCATGGCTCGTGCGGCGCTGCCGCCGCTGAATGCGCCCGCGACCTTGCCGATGAGGGCTCGGGCGGGAGATGATTTCGGATGCGAGGCTGCTGATGCTTCCCGCGGCGTGTGACGGGCATTCATGCCCTCGCCGATATTGAACGTGCCGATCAGCTGGATCAGGTGGTCGGCGTCGGTGGCAAGCGTATGGCTTGCCGCGTTCGTCTCTTCCACCATGGCCGCGTTTTTCTGCGTGACCTGGTCCATCTGGCTGATGGCTGTATTGATCTCGTTCAGTCCTACCGATTGTTCGCGTGCAGAGGTTACGATTGATTTAACATGTTCGTCGATCCGCGAAACATCTTCGCCGATTTCGCGCAAAGCCTGTCCCGCGGCCGTCACAAGCTCGCCGCCGGTCTTCACTTCGGCGCCGGATTTGCCGATCAGCGTCTTGATATCCTTGGCGGCGTTGGCGGCGCGCACGGCGAGTTCACGCACTTCCTGGGCCACGACCGCAAACCCCTTGCCGGCTTCGCCGGCACGGGCCGCCTCGACGCCCGCGTTCAGCGCCAGCAGGTTGGTCTGGAAGGCGATCTCGTCGATGACGTTGATGATCTGACCGATTTCGCGCGAGGCGGTCTCGATGCGTTCCATCGCGGCCATCGCGTCGTTGACGACGATATCGGACTTGGCGGTGTTCTCCCGGGTAAGGGCTACCATCTGGCCGACGCTCTCGGCGCGGTTGGTGGCGTTGCGCACCGTGGTGGTGATCTGGTCGAGCGCGGCCGATGTCTGTTCCAGCGAGGCGGCCTGCTGCTCGGTGCGCTTGGCGAGGTCATCGGCGGCCGAGCGCATCTGCCGGCCATTGGCCTGGATCGATGTGCCGTTGCGGGTGATCTCGGTCATCGTCTGGCGCAGCGTCGCGGTGGTCTGGTTGAAGTCGGCGCGCAGGCCCTCCAGCTCCGGCTTGAAGGCGTTTACGATCGTCGCGGTCACATCGCCGGCGGCAAGGCGCTTCAGGCCCTGGCCGAGCGCTGTGACGGCGGTGTTGAGCGCTTCGGTGTCGGCGAGCTTGGCGGCGTCGCGGCTGCGGCGCTCGGCGTCCGATTGCTGGCGCTCGCTTTCACTGCGCTGTTCGAGCGCGCGCTTGTCGATCGCTGCCTGCCTAAATCCTTCGGCGGCGCGGGCCATGTCGCCGATTTCGTCGCCACGTTGGGTGGCGGGCACGGGGCTGTCGAGATCGCCATTGGTGATCCGCTGCATGCTGGCGCGAACGCTCTCGATGCCGCGCCGGATCGAGCCGCCATGGATGTATTGGAGGCCGGCCATGCACAGCATGGCGATGATGCCGAGGCCGATCTGGATGTAGACGGCATCCTCGGAGATCGCGTTTGCCTGTTCGATGCGTTTCTTGGCGATGGCGCCGCCGTCGATGGCGAGCTTGTCGAGCGTCGTGGTCAGCTTGTCGCCGCCGCTGTCGATGGCGTCGTCCAGCTGGTCGAAGGCGGCTGCCGGCGCGCCGGTTTCGACCGCATTCTTGAGGTCGCCGAGGATGCTCTGCTTGAGGGCGGCGACATCGGCGTCATAATTCGAGACGAGAGCGGCTGCGTTCATTTCGTCTGCGAGCAGACGCATCTGGCTGGCGCCGCTCGAGAGCTGCGCGATCGAATCGTTCATCAGCTTCAGGCGTTCCGTCGTGACCACCTTGCTGTCGCGATCGACGATGGTGTCCATCGCCGCCAGAATGAGCGTGAGGTTGGCCGTGCGCATCTCGTTGATGTAGTCGACGCTTGCCTGGATTTCGTTGGCCCGATCGAGCGCCTTGCGCACCGTGATGTTTTCATACCATCCGATGCCCATCATCGCGCCGAAGCCGATCAATGCCGCGCCGGCGAGCGTTCCGAGCCTCTGGCTGACGGAAAGGCTCTTACGCACTGTCATGTCTGTCATGTGAAGACTTGTCCCCTCCGCGATGAGCGCGGTCATGTTCTCATTCGCCAGCAAGCGGATATGCGGGATCAAGCTCCAGCCGGACATCATGTCAGTCGAACGGCGAGCGTCCTATCCGGGGCTAAATATGCCAATGACTTTTTAAGTATTTGCTAACGATAAACGGTCGGTCTGCGATTGCGCTCAGCATGGGGTGAGGCAATTCATCACGGCCCGAAAAACGTCTTGTTGAATTGCGCGGCTGCCGGCGACGCGATATCAGGCAAGGGGACGGGATTGCTTTCCCGGGCGAGGAAATTATCGATGAAAACAGTGCGTATCGCCGTGTGGGTTGCCGTGTTTCTGATGGCCGGTATCCTGGGATGGCTGACCTTGAATGTGACGCAGACCAAGGAGGTCGCCTCCGACGGTCCGTTCGGCGTGCCGTTCACGCTTGTGGCCCAGGATGGCAAGCCGATCACCGAGCAGGCGTTTCGCGGCAAGCCGTCGGCGGTGTTCTTCGGCTTCACGCATTGCCCCGAGGTCTGCCCGACGACGCTGTTCGAACTCGATGGCTGGCTGAAGCAGGTCGATCCCAATGGCGATAAGCTGCATGCCTATTTCGTCAGCGTCGATCCGGAGCGTGATACGCCCGATGTGATGAACCAGTATGTGTCGAACGTTTCCAAGCGCATCGTCGGCATTTCGGGCGCGCCGGACAAGGTGGCGGACGTGATCAAGGGTTACCGCGTCTACGCCAAGAAGGTGCCGGTCGACGAAAACAACCCCAATGGCGACTACACCATGGATCACACGGCCTCGGTGTTCCTGCTCGATTCCCAAGGGCGTTTCGCTGGAACGATCGCCTATGGCGAAAATCCCGATACGGCGGTAAAAAAGCTGGAGAACCTCGCCAACAAGGGATGAGATCATGGCGCCGGGGCATCGCAGCATTCTGATTGCAGGCGCCGGCACGACCGGTCTTACCGTTGCCCTCGAGCTCGCCCGACGCGGCTTTCGCCCGCGTGTCGTCGACAATGACCTCGGTCCCGTTCCGCTTGCCGAAAGCAGGGCTCTCGGCGTCAATGCGCGGACGCTGACGCTGCTTGGTCCATCGCGGGTAACGGATGCCATTCTGCAGGAGGCGCAGCAGATCGCGCAGTTTCGCGCGACCTCCGAGGGTCATCGCCTGGCGACGGTCGATACGACGAAGCTGCCGGGGCGCTTCAGCGCCATTTACGCGCTGGCGCAGGGACATACCGAACGACTGCTTCTCAGCAAGCTCGATGATTACGAGGTCGATCCCGAATGGCAGACCGCGATCGAGAAGGTATCCGGCGATGCCAAGCCCGTCGTCACGCTGCGCAAGCCTGACGGGACGGTCGAGACCGCGACGTTCGATATCGTCATCGGGGCGGATGGCGCGCATTCGGTGGTGCGCAAGGCTGTCGGTATCGGCTTTCCGGGGGAGGCGCTGGAGAGCAGCTTCTATCTGGCCGACTTTCACTACAAGAAGGAGATCGACCCGCATTTCATCGAGATGCAGCTGGTCGATCCAGGCATGATCGGCAGGATCCCGGTCGAGCGCGATGTGCTGCGGTTCATTTCGACGCTGCCGGATTTCGAGACGAAGATCGTTCATCCCGGGCCGGTGGCGGAGCGTCTCTGGGCCTCGGAGTTTCGCATTCACTTCCGGCATGTCGAAGCGATGGCCAAGGGCAATGTGTTTCTGGCCGGCGATGCCGCGCATATCCATTCGCCTGCCGGTGCGCGCGGCATGAATCTCGGGATCGAGGATGCCTGCTGGCTCGCTTATCTGATTTCCGAGGGCCGGGAGAGCGAGTACAGTCGGCTTCGATTGCCGGCGGTAAAGACCGTGCTGAAGCAGACGCGGCAGCTGACAAGGCTGATTGCGATGCGCAATCGACTGGCTATTTCGATCCGGAACCTTGCGGTGCCGGTGCTTTTTAGACTACCTGCATTCCAACGAAGATTGCTGACCGGCGTTGCGGGCTACGACACGCCGCCGCCGCCGTGGATCGACGGCGCGTTGTAACGGGAAAGACCGACCTTGAGTGAAATCCGCCTCTATGTGACGACGACAGAAGTGCTGGCCGGGGAAGTGCTCGACCTTTTGTCCGAGGTGTTCGGCGAAGAAGACTTCGCCATCGCCACCACCGAAATCGACGAGAAGAAGGACATCTGGGAAGCCTCCGTCTACATGATGCAGGTCGACGAAGATGACGTCCGCGTCCGCGTCGAGGCGGCGCTTTCAGAAGCGTTCCCGGATATGACGGTCGAGCGCGAGGTCATTCCCGATGTCGATTGGGTGGCGAAGTCGCTCGAGGGGCTGAAGCCGGTCCGGGCAGGGCGCTTCCTGGTTCATGGCTCGCACGACCGCGACAAGGTGCGCTCCGGCGATATCGCCATCGAGATCGATGCCGGCCAAGCCTTCGGCACCGGCCATCACGGCACGACGGCGGGCTGCCTTGAGGTCATCGACCGCGTAGTGCGCTCGCGCCGCGTCCGCAACGCGCTCGATCTCGGCACCGGCAGCGGCGTTCTGGCGATCGCTGTGCGCAAGCTGAAGAACATTCCGGTTCTCGCCACCGACATCGATCCGATCGCCACCCGTGTCGCGGCCGAGAACGTGCGCCGCAACGGCATCGCGTCGGGTATCGTCACGGAGACGGCGCCCGGGTTTCATTCGACGGCGTTTTCGAACCATGGTCCGTTCGACCTCATCATCGCCAATATCCTGGCGCGGCCGCTGATCAAGATGGCGCCGCAGCTCGTCACGCATCTGGCGCCGGGCGGATCGGTGATCCTGTCGGGCATTCTGGCGTCGCAGCGCTGGAAGGTGCTGGCGGCCTATAATGGCGCGCATCTGAGGCATGTGCGCACGATCTGGCGCAATGGCTGGGTGACGATCCATCTCGACCGGCCGTAAGGTCTGGATCCAAGTCCACATTCAAAAAAAAGCCCCGAGCGCCTGATTGGCCTCGGGGCTTTTGCATTTGGATCGCGTCACATCGCGACAAAAAGAAAAGGCGGCGCCAATGGCACCGCCTTGCGACCGGTTTCCCGATCATGTCTGCGAGCTTGATGAGGAGGAGTGCTCAAGCAGACGTCTACTTATTCTGATCGCCGTTCCGGTGAGGGAGGAGGAGAGCGGAGCGGCGCGTTGCTCAGAATGCGTAGCTTCTTGCGGCGCCAGCGAGAATGGTGCGGGGGCCTTCGTTCAGCGGGCGACGAGCGCCGATGATATGACGGACAGTCTGGCGCTCGCCAGCCTGTACCGGGCTGCTGTAAGCGGAGCGCGACAGAGAGGCAGTCATTTCAAAATTCCTTTTGTTTCCGGTTCACTTTGAACCATTCGATGAGCGCCTTATAACCGATCGAAAAAATCGAGGCAGAGGGTTTGTCTCATGGGAGCCATGCAGCCAATGCATAAAGCGTGCCAAGCCGGTGAATTGCGCCTCATTTCCGCCCAAATATTACGCGGCTTTCGATCATCGGCGCGACGCGGTTTTTCTCCCGTTCGCGTGAAATTCCGATAATATAGCGGCATTCCGCCTGCCGGATTCGTGTTGAATGTCGGACCAAACATCAGGTTTTTGAGCATGTACCAGTCTTTCGAAGTCACCTCCACGCCACAATTCGGCCGCGATCGCACCTCTGCGCTGCGTGCAAGTTTCGACGATCTTCAGATCGACGCCTTTCTTGTCCCCAGGGCGGACGAGTTCAACGGCGAATATGTGCCGGCGTGTTCGGAACGGCTGGCGTGGCTGACGGGCTTCACCGGTTCGGCCGGTATGGCGCTGGTGACGCGCACTGAGGCGATCGTGTTCGTCGATGGCCGCTATGTGACGCAGCTTGCCGAGCAGGTGGACGGTTCGGTGTTTACGGGCGGCGATCTCGTCAACGAGCCGCCGCATCTGTGGCTCGGCAATCACGGCGCCAAGGGGCTCCGCCTCGGGATCGATCCGTGGCTGCATTCGGGCGCCGAGGTCAAGCGGCTGGAGAAGGCGCTGGACGCGATCGGTGGTTCGCTGGTCATCCTCCCGCACAATCCGCTCGATAGGCTCTGGGCCGACCGGCCGCAGGAGCCGCTGGGCGCCGTTGCCATCCAGAACGTGGCGCAGGCTGGTATTCTCGCCGATGAGAAGATCGCCAGGATCGCGGCCGATCTCGCGGCCAAGGATATCAAGGCGGTTCTGATCGCCGATCCGTCGTCGGTCGCCTGGATTTTCAACATTCGCGGCGCCGACGTGCCGCACACGCCGCATCCGCTGGCGCGCGCCATCATCTATGCCGATGGCAAGGCCGATCTGTTTCTCGACAAGCGCAAGACTGGGATCGAGCAGGAGGCCTATCTGGCGCAGATGTGCGTGCAGCTGCCGCCATCGGCGCTCGAGGACAAGCTTTCGGCAGTCTCCAAGGATGGCGGCCGCGTGCTCGTCGATCCCGATCTCACCTCCTACGGGCTTGCCAGCATCATCCGCGCGGCTGGCGGTGTCGTGGTCGAGGGCAACGATCCGGCGAAGCTGCCGCGGGCGGTGAAGAACAGCGTCGAGATCAACGGGTCGGCGGCAGCGCATCTGCAGGATGGTGCGGCGATGGTCGAGTTCCTGTGCTGGCTGGCGCAGACCAAGCCCGGCACGGTGACCGAGATCGAGGTCGCCGAGAAGCTCGAGGCGGCGCGTGCAAAGGTTGGGCAGAGCATGCAGAACCCGCTGAAGGACATTTCCTTTGACACGATCTCCGGTGCCGGACCGCATGCGGCGATCATGCACTACCGGGTAACGACCGAGAGCAACCGCAAGCTTGAGGCGGGCGAGCTGTTCCTGATCGATTCCGGCGCGCAATACATAAACGGCACCACCGACATCACCCGCACGGTCGGCGTCGGTACGGTTTCGGAAGAGCAGAAGCGGTTCTTCACGCTGGTGCTGAAGGGGATGATCCAGATCAGCACGGCGCGGTTCCCGAAGGGGACGCGCGGCTGCGATCTCGATCCGCTGGCGCGCATCGCGCTGTGGCGGGCAGGGGCCGATTTCGGCCATGGCACCGGTCACGGCGTCGGCTCCTATCTCTCGGTTCACGAGGGGCCGCAGCGGATCTCCAGGATGTCGACGCAAGAGCTGCTTCCGGGCATGATCCTCTCCAACGAGCCCGGTTACTATCGTCCGGGCGCCTTCGGAATCCGCATCGAGAACCTGATCTATGTGCGCGATGCCGAGCCGGTCGAGGGCGGCGACATGCCGGTGCTGAGCTTCGAAACGCTGACCTTCTGCCCGATCGACCGCAGCCTCGTCATTCCCGAGCTGCTCACCCATGACGAGCTGCACTGGTTCAACGATTATCACGTGAAGACGCGTGAGGCGCTGATGCCGCTGATCCATGACCACGAGGTCAAGGCGTGGCTGGAGAATGCGACGCTGCCGCTGGAATACTGAGAACTATCGAAACTGTGGAGCGGCGACCGTGATCGGTCGCCGCGTCAGCCGCCGATCGTGTGGCGCCAGGCCATGACGACCGCCCAGGCGGCGACCAGCATCCATGTGTGCGAGACGCGCAGGCCGACGAGCAGAGCGACGACCAGTGCCAGCTTGGTTTCCCAGCCGCCGGTGAAGAAGGCGGGGGCGACGAGCGTGGTCAAGACCGCTGCCGGCACAGCGGCAAGAGCTGCTTCCATGCGCGGCGGAATGCGCTTCATCGTGGTGATCAGGATATAGCCGCCGATACGCGTCGCATAGGTTGCGACGGCGGCCGCCAGGATGATCAGCAACATGTGGGGATCGAAGGTCACGTCACACCTCGTGCAGATCGGATTCGAGTTCCTGCGCCGTCGGCGGCGGCGGGAACAAAGCGGCCAGCAGGATGCCGGCGGCAGCGCCCAGGCTCACATGCCAGGGCGAGCCGACATAGTGATAGGCGACGACCGAGGCGACGGCGCTGACGGCGGCCACCGGAATGAAGTTGTCGCGGTGGCGGAAATCGAGAACGATGCCGAGGAAATAGGCCGGCAGCAGGATGTCGAGGCCGATCGACTTCGGATCGCCGATATAGCGGCCGAGCGTGCCGCCGAGCAGGCTGACCAGCGTCCACGGAACATAGATGATCAGGCCGAAACCGAGATACCAGGAGAAGGTCACCGGCTTGCCCGCTTCGCCGCGCTTCACCGTTTCGGCGAATTGCGGATCGACGAGCAGGAAGAAGGTGAAGAACTTCTGCAGCTTGGTGAAATGCTTGATGTAGGGCGCGATCGCCGCCGAATAGAGCACGTGGCGGAAATTGACAGCGAGGATCGAGGCGACGATCAGCCACGCCTGGACGTCATGGCCGAAAAGCTCGAGACCGACCATCTGGCTGGCGCCGGCATAGACGGTGGCGCTCATGAAGGTGAGTTCGAACAGCGACATGCCATGATCGGCGGCCAGAGCGCCGAACAGCGCGCCAAACGGGGCGGACGCAAGCGCGATGGGGAAACCGCCGCGCAGGCCGTCGATAAAATTCGCGCGTGACATCCGCGATCATCCTCCTGGAATTTGGAACCCCTCTAAGGGGCGAGGGCTACGGCGGCAAGCGAATTTCCTTGATTGACCGATCGATTTCGCTGAACGGTGCCAATGCAGTAGCCGTAAAGCCAATGAGGGGACGATGAAGCCGATCGAATTTTCCAAGGATGAGAAGGCGGCGCTGATCGCGCGCATCCAGCTCCACTTCGACCGCGAGCTTGATCAGCCGATCGGCCTGTTGAAGGCCGAACTGGTGCTTGATTTCTTCGCAAAGGAGGTGGGAGCTGCCTATTATCGCCAGGGCATCGACGATGCGCAGGCAGCGCTGGCGCGCCGCATCGACGACTTCTCGGATGATGTCTATCAGTTGCAGCGCGAGGCCGGTGATTAGAGCATTTGTTGTTACGCAATTCCGGACGCAAAACCGCGCTACACTTTTGCTGGAATTGCTCTAGTTTTCGATCAGCTGCTCGCTGGTGACGATGTCGATGCCGCTTTCGCGCATCTCCTTGATCGCAGCCCCCACGCCTTCCGGCGTGATGCCACGGCTGGCGTCCTCGATGAAGCGCACCTTGACGCCGGGGAGCATTTCGAGCGCATCGAGGGCCGAGAACTTGACGCAGTAATCGGTGGCGAGGCCGCAGAGGTCGAGCTCGGTGACGCCCTGTTCCTTGAGATAGTCGGCGAGGCCGGTGATGGCGTCCCGGTCGTTGTCGCGGAAGGCGGAGTAGCTGTCGACGTGGTGCTTCTCGCCCTTCTGGAAGATCACGTCGATCTCGGGCACCCTGAGTTCGGGATGTAACTCGGCATCTTTCGTGCCCTGGACGCAATGGTCCGGCCACATCATCTGCGGCTTGCCTGAGAGTTCGTGGAGTTCGAAGGGTTGCTTGCCTTCATGAGAGGAGGCGAAGCTGCCGTGGCCTTCCGGATGCCAGTCCTGCGAGGCGACGATCAGGTCGTATCGGTCGCTCGCGATCAGCCGGTTGGCGATCGGGACCACCTTGTCGCCATCGGGAACGGCGAGGTTTCCGCCGGGGCAGAACCCGTTCTGGATATCGATCAGCAGCAAGGCCTTCATTGGCAGTTTCTCCACCTATTGTTGCACGGCAACATGCCAAGACGTGTGTGATGGCGCAAGAGTGGAAACGCCCCGCCAGTGCGGCGGGGCGCAATTTTATCGATCAGGCGTGCTTGGCAACCTGCTGTGCATTCGGGCGGTGACCCTTCAGGCCGTAGAAGACGATGTATGCGTAGCACACGATCGGCATCAGGAAGGCGAGGTGAATGCCGATCGTATCGGCGAGAACGCCCTGGAGAACAGGAAGGAGCGCGCCGCCGACGATCGCCAGGCACAGGATGCCGGAGCCCTGGCTGGTGAACTTGCCGAGGCCATAGAGGCCGAGCGAGAAGATCGTCGGGAACATGATCGAGTTGAACAGGCCAACCGCGAGGATCGCCCACATGGCGGTGTGGCCGGTGGTGAACACGGTGACGAGCAGCAGGATGATGACGGCGGCCGCGTTAAAGGCGAGCGCCTTGCCGTCGTCGACATAGCGCATGGCAACCGCGCCGATGAAGCGACCGACCATGGCGCCACCCCAGAAATAGGAGACGTAGTGGGCGGCGTCGGCTTCCGAGAAGCCGGCGATGTCGGGCTGGCTCATGAAGTTGACGAGGAAGCTGCCGATGCTGACTTCTGCGCCGACATAGACGAAGATGCCGATGGCGCCCAGCACGAGGTGGCGGAACTGCCAGGCAGAACCACCGCCGACGATCGGTTCGATCTCCTCATCGCCTTCGACCTGCGGCAGCTTGAGAGCCGCGAACACGGCGGCGAGTACCAGGAATGCGGCGGCAAGCAGCATGTAGGGGAACTTCACGGCGCCGGCTTCAGCGATCCTGATCGCGTCGAGCTGTTCGGGCGTGGCGCTGGAAACGGCCGCGGTGGCTGCCGACAGGATCAGGAAGGCGCCGAAGATCGGCGCGATCGTGGTGCCGAGCGCGTTGAAGGCCTGGGTCATGGTCAGGCGGCTGGCGGCGGTATCCGGCGGGCCAAGAACGGTGACATAGGGGTTGGCCGCGACCTGCAGCAGCGTGACGCCGCATGCCAGCACGAAGAGCGCGCCGAGGAACAGGCCGTAGACGCGGTAGCTTGCGGCCGGAACGAAGAGCGCGCAGCCGATGGCGGCAACGATCAGGCCGAGCACGATGCCCCACTTATAGCCGATGCGCTTGACGATCGCGCCCGATGGCAGCGAGGCGATGAAATAGGCGCCGAAGAAGCACAGCTGAATAAGCATCGACTGCGTGTAATTCAGCTGGAAGACGTTCTTCAGATGCGGAACGAGGATGTCGTTCAGGCAGGTGATGAAACCCCACATGAAGAACAGCGATGTCAGGGCAATGAGCGCGAATTGATAGTTGGCTGCCGGGGACGACGACGCCGACGTCTTCGCAGCATTGTTTGTTGTTATACTGGCCACTTTGGAACCTCCTGTTGTGGACGCCGGGTATTTTCCTTTGAATGCCGTTGTCAAAACGGGCCGGCGGTGGCTCGGCGGGGCGCTCTGGGGGGAAGCGTGCAGCAAGCCACGGTGCGTCATATATGCGCAATTCGCAGATTTCGATAGTATTCAAAGTGTTTTGTTGTGCTTTGCAGTAAAATGTTTCGCATTTGCGAGATGGTGGCGTGGGGAGAGGGTGATTTTGGGGTGTTTGCGGGGGCGAAAGACCCTCTCTGCCTGCCGGCATCTCCCCCACAAGGGGGGAGAACGCTGGGGGTGGCCGCTCGCTCCACGCTCACTGTCTGGGCGAGCGATATCCGCGAGTCTTCTCCCCCCTTGTGGGGGAGATGGCCGGCAGGCCAGAGAGGGCGTTGCACGGCAGAACGCCAACCGTCATTCAACACCACGCACGCCAAAACCGCGCGCGAAGCAAAACCTCGCGACGGTCGGCGGTATAAAACGGGAAGGGCAGGCGGTTTGTGGTCGGTGGTATTGGTTGTCAGGCTGTCCGCCTGCCCGATCACCGCGGTTTCCGGTTCGCCCGACCCGACAGGAGCGTCTCTCGGATCGGTCTTGCCGGTGGATCATCGGCCCTGACGGCGTCATATCCCCTTGGCAACCATCACCACACGCCGGATTTCGAACGGTACGGGCTTCCGGTTCGCGACCCGGCTCCCAGTGCGGTGACGAGGAGAGTATGGCGGGGTGGTGCGGGGTGGGGATGAGAAAAGTGTGGGGTTGGGGTTAGGGCGTTGAGCGGGTTGAGGGATTTGTTTTGTGGGGTGGGTGGTTGTGCCCGTGCGGTGGGGTGGTGGTATGGGGGGCTCGATGTCGTTGATGCCGGCGCCGAGCCATACCCCCCTCTGTCCTGCCGGACATCTCCCCCACAAGGGGGGAGATCGACTCGTGGCTTACTCTTAGCCAAACAATGAGGGTGGAGCGAGCGGCTACGCCCAGCCAATCTCCCCACTTGTGGGGGAGATGCCCGGCAGGGCAGAGGGGGGTATCACACGGTAAAACCTCGCTCACCGGCGCACCAAAACCTCACACAGCCCCCGTCCTCACGTCCCCGAAAAACGCGCCTCCGCAAGATCCGCCTCACGCACGAGCTTCTTCATCAGCTCTTCGGAGAGCTTGCGGTTCTTCGCCAGCCGGAAGAACTCGGCGCGTTCGGCCTTGACGCCGGCCAGCCGCAGCTTGCGTTCGATTTCTTCGCTGCGGCGGGCGAGCATGGCGTCGTCGCCGGTCTTGGAGCGGCCGGCGATGCGTTGGCGGTAGATGTCCATCAGGCGCGCGCCGGCGTCGGCGTAGAGGTCGGCATCGGCGCGGCCTTCGCCCATGTCGTGCTGCAGCTGCTCGATCGCCTTGATGGCGGCCTCGGCGCCGCGAATGCGGGCTTCGTCTTCCTCGCGCTGATGGGAGGGTTCAGCCGGCACATGCAGGTTCTTCAAGAGGAAGGGCAGGCCGATGCTGGCGGCCACCAGCGAGACGATGATGACGCCGGCGGCGAGGAAGATCGACAGGTCGCGGCCCGGGAAGGGCGAGCCGTCGCCCATGGTCAGCGGCAGGGTGAGAACGCCGGCGAGCGTGATGGCGCCGCGGGCACCGGCAAGCGAGGTGGCGGCAACGAGGCGCCAGCTCGGGCGGGTGAATTCGTAGCCGCTGCGGGCGGCGCGATAGAGCGTGAAGCGCAGCGACACCCAGACCCAGGAGAAGCGCAGCGCGGCGAGCGCCACGTTGATCGCGACGATGTAGACGATGAGCCACAGCGGGTCGTAATGCCCGGTTTCGCGGACGATGTTGATGGCGCTGGAGGCGATCTGCGGCAGCTGCTCGCCGAGCAGCACGAAGATGACGCCGTTCATGGCGAACTGGACAGTATCCCAGACGGCGGTGCGGCGCACGCGGGTGACGGCGGATGCGCGGCCGCTCTGCTCGCCGTAGCTCATGGTGATGCCGGCCGCGACCGCTGCCAGGATGCCGGAGCACTCCAGGTGTTCGGCGATCAGATAGGCGGCGAAGGGGAGCAACAGGCTGATCAGGATCAGCGAGCCTGTCTCCTCGCCAAGCTTGCGGGTGAGGAAGCGCTGCAGCTGCATGACCGCCCAGGTGACGCCAACGCCGATGACAATGCCGCCGATCGCGACCCAGAAGAAGGTGCCGACGGCATCCGTCAGCGAGAAAGTGCCGGTGAGGGCGGCTGCGACCGCAAAGCGCATGCAGACGAGGCCGGACGCGTCGTTGAGCAGCGATTCACCTTCGAGGATGTGCATCAGACGGTTGGGGATCGGCACGCGGGCGGCAATCGCGGAGACCGCGATCGGATCCGTCGGCGAGAGGATCGCGGCCAACGCGAAGGCGACGGCAAGCGGCATGGAGGGAATGAGCAGGTGGATGAGCAGGCCGACGCCGAGGACGGTGAAGATGACGAGGCCGAGCGCCAGCTCGAGAATGACGCCCTTGTCGCGCAGCAGGCCTTCCTTGGGAATGCGCCAGCCATCGAGAAAGAGCAGCGGCGGCAGGAAGAGCAGGAAGAAGAGATCGGGATCGAGGCTGACACCGAGATCGGCCACCGAGGCGATGACGGCGCCGAGCGCGATCTGCACGAGAGGCGGCGGAATCGGGATCGGGGAGAGCCTGGTGAGTGTTCCGCTAACGACCACTGCAAACAGCAGGATCAACGAAACGCTGATGCTTTCCATGAAATGCCATGTCCTTCGTTCTTACCGTCGAAGTTCGGTTTTGCGGGTTTTTGGCCGTTGTTGCAACGGCGGGGCTATTGGTTCGCCCGACCTGCGACATTGCGCCATAGGCGCGTGCACTGTGGGTCAAGTGCTTGAAGAGGCTGGATCCGCTTGCCCATACACGGCGGGCGGTATCGCAAGGACAGGCTATTTCGGCTCCCCCGGCGGAGCCGTGTTGCACGCCAATTACGCGGCCGATCACATAGTCTGGGCCGTGTCGGTATCGGAGGCGAGCGAGGCGCCGTAGGTGGTCTGATAGGCGCGGATCGCGGTCTGCATGTCGGTGAGGCCCTGCGTGACTGCGGTGTTGTCGCCGGCGCCGGCACTTTCGGCGATCTTCGACGGATCGGCGGAAAGAACTTCGCTGGTCGTCAGCTTGCCGTCGTTGTTGCTGTCCATCAGCGCCAGAATGCCCTTCGGGCTGTTGCCGGAGAGGCTGCCATCGTCGCTGGACCCGTCGTCGCTTTCGCTCGACTGCTGCAGTTGCAGCATCAAGGAGAGGATATCGGCTGCGATCTTCTGGGTGACGCTGGCGCTGTCGGCGGTGCTGTTTGCCGTCGAGGCCTTGGTCGTTGTCGCGGTCGTGCTGCTGGTGTTGGCTGCGGCTAGCTCGTCGGCGGAGATGATGCCGTCGCCGTTCTTGTCGAGGCTGGAAATATACTGGGCATTGTTGCCGCCCAGAGAGGAAACACTGGTCACTTGAATCTCCTTTGCGAGTCCATCGTGAAAACCGTCCTTCATGGACGAACAGGGACGGGCTAAGGTGATTTGCCGGCGGCGTCAAAAGGGGAATGTTGTGATGAATTTCAGCCGATTGACCGAGGTCAAGCGGCGGGATTAAGATTTCGTTTACCCTATGTGTACTGATGATTCGGGCTGGGCTGGGCGTCTCACACGAAGCCCAGCCTTTTCTCGTTTCCATCCCCGTCGGTCAAATGGCACGCGACAGAGTGGAGTGGAGGGGACGGCATCACGCCGGGCCTCAATCCCCGTGGGTTTCGTGGAAATCGGCCTGGCCGCGCTTCCAGTAGCCGGCGGCCTTGATCCAGGGCTTGGGGTGCCCGCGCTCCTCGACCATGACGACACGCAGGCGCTTGGCGAGCACGGTTTCGCAGGCGATCCAGATATAGCCGTCGCCTTCCGGCAACATGATATCGCGCAGCACCTGTTCCAGATCGTCCGTGGTGCCCGCCGGCTGCGCGCCGCGGTGCAGCCAGGTGACGGAGAGGTCGGCCTTGCTGGCGAAGGTCTGTTCTTCCTCGGGGCCGGCGATTTCGGCGATGACGATCGCCTTGGCGCCTTCGGGCAGTTCCTCGAGGCGGCGGCCGATGGCGGGGAGCGCGGTTTCGTCGCCAACCAGCAGATACCAGTCGAAATCGGTGGAGACGACGAAGGAACCGCGTGGGCCGCCGAGGCCGAGCCTGTCGCCGGGCTTGGCGTTGATCGCCCATTCGGTCGCGGGTCCCGCCTCGTGCAGCGCGAA
The DNA here is from genome assembly GCF_000377565.1 of Rhizobium sp. 2MFCol3.1. Lineage (GTDB taxonomy): Bacteria > Pseudomonadota > Alphaproteobacteria > Rhizobiales > Rhizobiaceae > Rhizobium. The sequence continues at coordinate 627,780 of NZ_KB898354.1, forward strand.
GTCGATGTCGAGTTCGCCGGCCATGGGATCATAGCGGCGGGGCGTGTAGTCGCGCAGCGACGGGCGGTTTTCCGGGTCGATCAAAAGCTTGCCCTCGGGACCCATCTCCGGGAATGCCGGTTCCTCGCCGGGGCGGGGCACGAGGATCTTGACGTGGTCGTCATGGCCGAGGCTGACGAAGCCTTGGAGATCGGCGCCCTCGAGCGTGACGCGCAGCATTTGCGGCGTGACGTGCTGGACGCGGCGGACGGTGAGCACGCGGCGCTTCAGTTCGTGGCGGACGCGTTCGATCAGGTGGCGCTTTTCGGTGGGGGATGGCGTGGTGTTGGCCGTCATCTTTGGTTCCTTCTTCAGAACCGGGACGCTCAGGACGCAGGCACGCCGCGCCGCTCGCACCCCGGCTTCGGGTTCGATCAGCGCGTTGGTTGACGTTAACGCTTACGTGCGGCGCCCCTCTCAGGGAGCGGATGCGGCAGATGTGTTTCTTACCTAGCCGGGCCCGAGAAGGCTGGCAAGATTAAAACATGATTTTTTGGTGAAGCTTTTGTAATCTTCGGCCGCTCTTGCCGTTTGGCGCGATTTCTGCCTTGCTTCGGTGAGCCGTTCAACCGAAAGCCAGAGCCATGCCCGAGCCGGATCCGGAAGAAAAGATCGACGCCACCTTCCGCAATGGCTCGCTGACCGCCGCCGGCATCATCCTGGGCTTCTGCCTCACCTTCATCAGCCGCTGGGTCTCCAACCCGAACGACTGGAGCCCGATCGACATCGCGCCGATGCTGCTGCTTGTCGTCGGCATCGCGCTTCAGGTGAAGGTCTTTGCCGATCTCCTCGCGCGGGATTCGCTGATCGCCGCCAAATACGACCGCTCGCGGCGGCTGTTTCTGATCGGGCTTACGATCGTGGCGGCGGGGATCGGGCTGGCGCTGCTCAACGATGTATTGGGGCTGGGATCAATGCCGATCTTGGGGTGAGGGATGAAGATGATGAGCGGGCTTTCACCCGCCCACCCTATTCATTCAGCTGATCACGTCCCGATGATCTTGTTGCAAGCGAGCGCGATCGCCGGGTTGCCGACGATGGCCAGTGCAAGGGACATTGCGATCAGGGATAGCGAGTAGCGTTTCATGGCATCCTCCTATTTAGGCCCGTGATTATGGTGCGGGCGCGGGGAGTATGCGGGAGGCTTGGCTATATGCGAAGTCACGAAAGGGTGACGGCGGCTTTGGGCCGCCGAGTCTTCTCTAGCCCACCGCCTCGACAAACCCGTCCAGCACGCGCTTCTCGCCGGCCTTGTCGAAGTCGATCGTCAGCTTGTTGCCCTCGATCATCTTGATGTTGCCGTTGCCGAACTTCATGTGGAAGACGCGGTCGCCGATGGTGAATTTCGAGGGCTGGGTGGCTGTCGACTTGGCGACGAGTTCGCCGTCGATGGTGCGGGTCTTCGGGCCGCTTTCGCCGTAGCCGATGCGCTCGACCGAATGGCCGGAGCGGGAGCCCCAGTTGTCGCGGGTGGCGTCGTTGCGGTTTTGCTGGGCGCGTTTCCAGCCGGGGGTGGAATAGCTGTTGGCGAAGGGCTCGGCCTTGTCGAAGCGCGACTGGCCGTAGCCGCCGCGGCCGTAACCGCCGTAGCTCTGCTCGACTTCGGCGACCTCGACATGGGTGTCCGGCAGTTCGTCGAGGAAGCGCGAGGGGATGGTCGATTGCCACAGGCCGTGGATGCGGCGGTTGGAGACGAACCAGATGTGGCAGCGGCGCTTGGCGCGGGTCAACCCCACATAGGCGAGGCGGCGTTCTTCCTCGAGGCCTGCGCGGCCGGTCTCGTCGAGTGAGCGCTGGTGCGGGAAGAGGCCTTCTTCCCAGCCGGGCAGGAAGACGGTCTCGAATTCGAGGCCCTTGGCCGAGTGCAGCGTCATGATCGAGACAGCGTCGAGGTTCTCGTTCTGCTCGGCGTCCATCACCAGCGAGACGTGCTCGAGGAACCCCCGCATGGACTCGAAGCTTTCCATCGAGCGGATGAGTTCCTTCAGGTTGTCGAGGCGGGCGGGGGCGTCGGCGGTCTTGTCGGCCTTCCACATGTCGGTGTAGCCGGACTCTTCGAGAATCTGCTCGGCAAGCTCGGTATGTGATGTGTTTTCAAGCCTTTCCTGCCATCTGCGGAAAGATTGAATCACGTCGAAAAGCGCCTTGCGGGCCTTTGGCTTCAGCTCGTCGGTCTCGATGATGTCGGCGGCTGCCGCCAGCATCGGGATGTCGCGAGCGCGGGCATAATCGTGCAGCGCGCGCACGGTGGTGTCGCCGAGGCCGCGCTTGGGGGTGTTGATGATGCGCTCGAAGGCGAGGTCGTCGGCCGGCTGGGCGACGAGGCGGAAATAGGCCATGGCATCGCGGATTTCGAGGCGCTCGTAGAAGCGTGGGCCGCCGATGACGCGGTAGTTGAGGCCGAGCGTGACGAAGCGGTCTTCGAACTCGCGCATCTGGAAGGAGGCGCGCACGAGGATCGCGATATCGTTCAGCTTGTGCTGATTGCGCTGCAGCTGCTCGATCTCGTCGCCGATGGCTCGGGCTTCTTCCTCCGAATCCCAGGAGGCGTGGACCTGCACCTTGATATCGTCAGGGTCGCGGCGGTCGGTGAAGAGCGTCTTGCCGAGGCGGCCTTCATTATGCGTGATGAGGTGCGCGGCCGCACCCAGAATATGGGCGGTCGAGCGGTAGTTGCGCTCGAGCTTGATCACCTTTGCGCCGGGGAAATCCTTCTCGAAGCGCAGGATGTTGTCCACTTCGGCGCCGCGCCAGCCATAGATCGACTGGTCGTCGTCGCCGACGCAGCAGACGTTCTGCGGCTCGCCCTTTGGGCGCTGGGCAAGCAGGCGCAGCCACATGTACTGCGCGGTGTTGGTGTCCTGATACTCGTCCACCAGGATATAGCGGAAGCGCTGGTGGTATTCCTTGAGCAGATCCGGCGTCTTCCGGAAGATCGCGATCGGATGCATCAGGAGGTCGCCGAAATCGCAGGCGTTCAGCGTCGAGAGGCGCTGCTGGTAGGCGAAGTAGAGTTCGCGACCCTTGCCGTTGGCGAAGGCGCGCGCGTCGCCCTCGGGGATGTCGGCGGGGCCCAGCCCCTTGTTCTTCCAGGTGTCGATCATGCCTGCGAACTGCTTGGCCGGCCAGCGCTTGTCGTCAAGGCCTTCGGCCTGGATCAGCTGCTTGACGAGGCGCACGACGTCGTCGGTGTCGAGAATGGTGAAATCGGAGCGCAGGTTGACGAGCTCGGCGTGGCGGCGGAGCAACTTGACGCCGATCGAGTGGAAGGTGCCGAGCCAGGGCATGCCCTCGACCGCGCCGCCGACCAGGTGCGCGATACGCTCCTTCATCTCGCGGGCGGCCTTGTTGGTGAAGGTCACCGCCAGGATCTGCGAGGGGAAGGCGCGGTTGGTGTTCAGGATATGGGCGATGCGGGTGGTCAGCACACGCGTCTTGCCGGTGCCGGCGCCGGCGAGCACGAGGACTGGGCCTTCAAGCGTTTCGACGGCTTCCGTCTGCTCGGGATTGAGGCCATCGAGATAATCCGGCCGCTCTCGAGCGCCGCCACGGGCGGCCATGGCGCGGGCGGCAAGACCTCCTGATGTCGGGGCGCCGCGTGCGGGAGCTGCGGGGGCTTGCGGCTTGCGCGGCGCTTCGCCCGGCTCCTCGTCGAAGAAGGGCATATCGTCGAAACTGTTGCTCATGGCGCGTAATGTAGTGATTCGGATCGGAAAGGCCAGAAAAGATGTTCTGCTTTCATTCCCGGTCCACGAGATGTTGGGTGATGTGGGGCGGTGATGACGGGTGCGAGTGGTGCGCGGTTTGCGCCAAGTGTCCATTCACGTCGAGCAAAACGAGGGCTTAGCAGATCCTCGGGACGAGCCCGAGGATGACGGTGGAGTAGGTGGATGACGTCTGTAACCTATTGAAGCGGTAGTATTTTCCTCTCGCTCGACGTCATCCTCGGCCTTGTTGTACAGCCTTGATACATACCTGACAGATGTTCGGAGACATGCCTGACACTTTTCGGATTGCAATCCGGGAGGTTTCGATGGCTTGGCGGGCGAGGTCGGTTGTGGACGAGCGTTTGGAATTCTGTCGGCTGGCGGGGCTTGAGGGGGCGAACGTGTCGGCCCTTTGCGAGCGCTTCGGCATCAGCCGCCAGACGGGCTATGTCTGGTTGAAGCGGTTTGCCGCCGGCGAGGCGGTCGATGACCGATCGCGGCGGCCGCATAAGAGCCCG
>NZ_KB898355.1 GCF_000377565.1 Rhizobium sp. 2MFCol3.1
GGAAGAAAATCGTGGCTGTTCAGCGATACCGTCGATGGAGCCAAAGCCAGCGCCGTGATCTACAGTCTCATGCTGACCTGCCGCGCCTGCGGCGTCGATCCGCTCGCCTGGCTGCGCCATGCGCTCACTGAGTTGCCTCAGCGCAAAGAAACTGCCGGCATTGGCGACCTGCTGCCGTTCAACTTCTCCAGAAACTCAGCCGCCTAATTAGCCGCATGTCGCTCTCAATGTAGCCGACCTGGCCCTAAAACAGCCGTCAACGCGCATGGAAAATCGCGCTTACCTTCATTTCGGCCTCAACGGTATTTCGTGTCTATAATAATCTATAAAAAGAGCGAGGTATAAAGCGATGCGGTTTCAACTTGGCCAGCTTTTGTAGAACGAGGGCACTGCATTAGCTTCAACATCGACGTCGTATTGCTGCTTGGCGTGCTTGGACGGCCGGGAAATTGCAATCAGACGGACTTACTTGAGCGTGCTTTCAAAGTAGTCCGAGTGCCAGTTTGAGCGCTCGTCTCCAGCCATTCGCGCTACGTTTCATCTTCAGATATGAATCCATGCCGCAGCCCGTGATATCTGCAGATTTTTGCTCCTTTTCCTCGCGATTTTAGAATTCTGCAGGTTTAATACTCTATAAAAATTATAGAGTATTATAGGTGAAGCATCCGCTTCGATTTTCATTCGACGACCGCGTTCGAGGGTGATGTCTATCGGACATCGAACGAGGGAAGTCGTGCTACTTGGGGATATCCATAATATGAGTATCAAGAGCCTCCTTCTCGGCTCCACGGCCGCACTTGCGGCTTTTTCTGGCGCATACGCTGCGGACGCGATTGTCGCCGCAGAGCCTGAGGCCGTTGAATACGTTCGCGTTTGCGACGCCTACGGGACGGGTTATTTTTACATTCCTGGCACGGAGACATGCCTGAAGATCAACGGCTACGTCCGCTTCCAGGTAGGCGCCGGCCCGAACCGCAGCGAGACTGTCGGCAATGGCTCGACTGTTGCCAATAGAAGCGATTGGGATGCGTTCACACGTGGTCAGGTCCAGCTTACCGCCAAGAGTGACACGGAATACGGTCCTCTGACAGGCGTGATCGTTTTGCAGACGAACGCCGACAACGCTTCGTCCCAAGCGGCCATTCTCGACTCGGCGTATATCGACGTCGCCGGCATTCGCGCCGGTCTTTTCTACTCTTGGTGGGACGATGGTCTTTCCGGCGAGACCGATGAGATCGGTTCGGCAGTCACTTTGCATAATTCGTTGCGCTACCAATACGAAACGCCGGAGTTTTATGCAGGCTTGAGCGTCGATGAGCTGGAAGATGGGGTCTACCAGGTCGGTGAAAGCAGCAACAATGTTGGGATCGCTTTTGCTGTTGGCGGCAAAGCCGGTATCTTCAGCTACCAGGTCACTGGTGGCTTTGACACCGACAACAGCGATGGCGCTATTCGCGCCCTTGGCAACGTGAAGGTCGGCCCCGGAACGCTCGGACTAGCCGCAGTATACTCCTCCGGTCCAAACTCCTACTACAGCAAAGCCGAATGGGCCGCTGTGGCTCAGTACGCGATCGATGCGACCGACAAGCTGAAGATCACGCCGGCCGTTCAGTACTTCGGCAATTACTACGGAGCTAACAAGGCGGGGGTGCCGGACACGTTTAATGGTCTGGGCGATGCGTGGAAGGTCGGTGTCACCGTTGACTACCAAATCGCCGACAACCTCTATGCCAAGGCGACGCTCAACTATCTCGATCCGGACCGAGGCGACGACGTGACGACAGGTTTCTTCCGCCTGCAGAGAGCCTTCTAAAAGAGGCTAGTCGAAGGCCCCGATCCGTGACCAGGGATCGGGGCCAACCACCTAATCCGCTTCCCATCAAGCTTGACGCTACAGATTCTCACGCAACGAGATTTTCATAGGTACTGAGTGGATCGCAGGAGTACTCGACGGTTGGGCCGCAACCGGTGATTCCATTGTCTGCACCGCAAGGGCCGCAACCCTGCCGAACTCGTGGCTTAGGGCCACGTCGATTACCTCGTCGATCAAGTGCTTCGGCGTCAGGTCGGAGATTTCGGCACTGACAACTCTGATCTTAGAATCAGGTCGCTCTTGTAAAGCGCGGACCACGCCGTCGATACCACCGCCGCCCATGTAGATACCGGAGAGTCCGGCGTTCTCGTCCAATAATTGTCTGGTCAGACGATAAGCGTTCTCGTCGTCTTCCATCGTCTGACGAGCCGGAAGAAGCTTGAAGTCGCTCTGCGCTTCCCGCAGGTAATTGAGAAAGCCAGCTTCGTACTCTTTCTGACAGAGATATTGTTCCGAGCCGATGAGCACGCCGATGGTGCTGCCTGGCGCGCAAAGCCGCGACATGAACCATCCGGCTGTTCTTCCGAGCTTCCAGCCGTTGGTTCCGATGAAGCCGGCGCGATGAGGCGCTGACAGGTCCGAAAGCAGCGCCCAGAAGGGCACGCCGCGCATCGCAAGCTCGTGTATGGCCTGGTTGACGCGGGGATGTTCGATGCACACCCCGGCGATGCTGTCGCATTCGTCCGCCAGGCTGAGCAGCGCGTCGGCGATCGAGCGCGCGGACATATCGTCAACGTGACGGATGATAGCCTTTCCCTTGATCTTGGTGGAGGCGTTGGTGGCATCGACCAGAGCCTTGGCGAAGCTGCCGTAGAGATGCCGCTCGCGTTTGTTCAGGACAAAGCCGAGGGTCTTTGCAGGCGCATCCTCGGACAGGCGCTGCCGCAGGCTGGGCACGCCCTTGAAGCCGATCTCTTGCGCGACGGAGAAGACATGTTCGGCCGTGGCCCGCTGCACTGGGCCGCGCTTGTTCATAATTCGATCGACGGTCGAAACACTGACGCCGGCGGCCTTCGCAAGATCGATGATCGTAACGCGGTTTTTCATGATGACCGATCTGTAAGCGACGTTCCCGTGTGAATATTAGCTTTCAATGGGATACGGCAGTTTGTGTCAAGCTGCCGTATCCTTCAAAGATAATCCAGTCAGTTCGTCGCGAGGTTTGGGCGGGCGGCGAGGGTCTGGCGCATCTTGGCGACATCCTCCGGACGAACCGGTGCGGCCGCGTTGCCCCAGGTGTTGCGGATGTAGGTCAGCGTCTCGGCAATCTGCCGATCATCCATCTTCCATTCGAAGGAGGGCATCCCGGCGCCGGTTGGCTTGTCGTGCGTGGCAACTGCTCGCGCACCCACCAGCATTGCACGGATCAGGTTCGTCGCATCGTCGGCCATGATCGCGTTATTGCCGGCGAAAGCAGGTATCATCGACTTGATCCCTTCACCCTGCAAGCCGTGGCAGGCAGAGCAATTAACCTCGTAGCGAAGTGCTGCGGCCTTCATTTCCGGCTGGCTGGCCGGAATGGAAGCCGGAACTTCGGCCTTGGCGCCGCTAATGGACTTCAGATAGGTCGCGATGGCCTCGAGATCGGGGTCCGTCAGGTACTGGGTCGAATTCTCCACCGCCTCGGCCATCGGGCCGGACGCTATGGCGATATCGTTGGAGCCAGTCTTCAGGTATTCGACGATGCTCTCATTCGAAAGATGGCCGATGCCGGAATGCGGGTTTCCGGTGATGTCGGGTGCATACCAGTCGCCGAGGTTGCCGCCCTGCATAAGCCGGCTGGCAATCTCTGCTCCAAGGTTGTTACGCGGGCTGTGGCAGGCGGCGCAATGACCAGCGCCCTCGACGATGTACTTGCCACGGTTCCACGCCTCGGACTGTCCGGTATCTCCGGCAAAGCCCTTATTGTCGAAGAACAGCATGTTCCAGCCGGCCATGGCGAGACGGATATTATAGGGGAAGCGCATGCCGGCATTCTCATCGACGGCATTCTTTGCCGGCGTGATGGTGGACATGTAGGCCCAGAGGTCGTGCATGTCCTGATCGGTCAGCTTGGCATAGGCCGTATAGGTCATCGCGGGGTAGAAGAAGCCCTTCGAGCCTTGGCCATGCCGTACCGCATTGAAGAAATCGCGCTCCGTCATCTTGCCGATGCCGGTATCCCGGTCGGGCGTGATGTTCGACGACAACAGGGTGCCGAACGGTGTCTTGAACACGTAGCCACCGGCGAAGGGATCATTGCCCGGCACCGTGTGGCAGGCCATGCAGTCACCTGTTCGCATGACATATTCACCGCGCTTGATAGCCGCTGCATCGGTCGATTTGACGTCGAACAGTGCGGTCGTGTCGTCTGCAACAGATGACCGGCTGGTATTCAAGCGGTCATAGGCCCAGTACCCGCAGCCGGCAATGCCGAGAACAACGACGGCGCCAAGCGCTTGTTTCCAGTTCGCCATCGATCAGCCCTCCACCAGTGCGCCAGGGTTTTTCACATAAGTCTGGTGGATTGCCTGCGCCGTGCGGATCGCAAGCGCGCCGACGGTTCCTGTCGGGTTGTAGCCGGCATTGTTCGGGAAGGCAGAGGCGCCGACCACGAAAACGTTGTGGCAATCCCAGCTCTGTAGGTAGGTGTTGACGGCAGAGGTCTTTGGATCGGCACCCATGACCGCGCCGCCGATGACGTGGTCGGAGGCGACGACTGCGGTTGAGAAGGACTTGGCCGCGAAGTTGAATGGCGAGACCTGGGCAGCACCCATGGCCTTGGCCAATTCGACCGAGCGGTCCATGGTGAACTTCGCCATGTTGCGGTCGCTGGTGGCATAGTCATACGTCAGGCGGATCAGCGGCACGCCGAACTTATCCCTGTAGTTCGGATCAAGATCCATGTAACCACCCTTGACCGGCATGGAGCAGCCCTGATTGAAGAGCGTGCCGTAGTTCTGGTAGTATTTGGAATAGGCCTTCTTGAAGCCGGAACCCCAGCGCGGCGAGCCCGGCGGGATGTTGTTGGTCTTGGCGATCGGTTGGCCATCGCGCGACAGCGTCAGGATGCCGGCACCGCCGATGAAGTCCAGTTCGGAATGGTCGAAATTATCGCCATTGTAGTCGTCGATCTGCGAGCCGAGGCCACCTGCACCGATGAACGGATTGATCTGGTCGTCCTCGAACCACATGTCGGCGCCAGACACGGTCTGGAAGCTGAAGTTTCGGCCGACCACACCTTCTTGGGTGCGCGGATCATAGGGCTGGCCGATGCCCGAGGTCAGAAGCAGGCGGACGTTATCGACAATGAAGGCGGTCGAGCAGATGATGTCGGCCGGCTGTTCGACCTCATTACCCTTCGCGTCGATATAGGTAACGCCGGTCGCCGTTTTGCCATCGCTGCTCTTGTTGATGCGCGTCACGCAGGCTTCGGTGATGACGGAGAAGTTGTCGCGCCGCATCAGGGTCGGGAAGATACAGGCCTGCGGCGAGGACTTCGAATAGTTGCCGCAGCCATAGTAGAGACAGAAGCCGCAATAGGTGCATGGACCCATGCTGACGCCGAGCGGGTTGACGTAGGCCTGGCTGATATTGGCGACCGGAATGGTGAACGGGTGCAGGCCAAGGTCCTTGGCGCCCTTGTTGAAGAGTTCCATCATGCGCAGCGTTTTCAACGGCGGGGTCGGATAGTCGCGCTGGCGCGGCCCTTCAAACGGGTTGCCTTCCGACTGGATCTCGCCCTTTAGATTGCCGGCCTTGCCGGAAATGCCGGCGATCCGCTCCCAGCGGTCGTAAAAGGGTTCCAGCTCATCATAGGTGATGCCCCAGTCCTGCAACTGCATTTCGCCGTCTTCCGCGCGCTTCAGGCCGTACCGCTCGATCGTCTTCGAGCGAACCTGGAAGTCCCAAGACGAGAAGCGCCATGCCATGCCTGCCCAGTGGAAGCCGGCGCCGCCGACGCCACCGCCCAGTTCGTAGACGCCGAAGTCACGCTGCGGCGCTGCAATCTGGTCGACAGTGTTTCTGAACGTGGTGGTGAGATCACGCGGCTTGCGCAGCAATTCCTTGCGGCTTGCCCAGCGCAGCTCGTCGGCGTCGACAGCAGGTGGGGTGTGGGTGGACGTATCGGTCCAGGGGCCGCGGTCGATCGCAACGACATTGAGGCCGGCACGCGTTAGCTCTTCGCACATCAGGGAGCCGGACCAGCCAAGTCCGATGACGACGACATCGGCCTTCGGGCGTTTCATAACCATAAGAATACCTTGAAGATTTTTCAGATAACGGGAAAAGATCAGTCGCGCGGGATCAGGCTGACGGGTTCCAGGCCAAGCTTCTGGCCGTTCTTGTCAGTATAGGCGCGGTAATCGTAACGAGCGCCGGGGAAGCCGATCATCTTCCAGCCGACCATATCCTTGTTTCCGCCATAGAGCGGATCGGCGAAATAGCCTTCGCGAACATTCTGGAGCATCAGCTCAAAAAATGCCTTGGTGTTGATGTCCGGACCGAGGCTGATCGTACCGTTTTCCATGCCTTCGAGGATCTCGTCCTGGCGGTTCGGCTGCAGATCGGCAAAGGATGCGCCATCCGTCTTGCGGGCATAGGCTTCGAGCGCCTTCAGGCCGGTGTCGTAGCGCTCACGCGGTGTAGCGATGAACTGCGGTACCTGCATCATCTCGTCGGCCTTCGGGTCGAGCGGCTTGTCGCGGTAAAGCGATTGCCCCTCGCCGAAGGGACCGGCGAGCTGGGCGTCGAGGAAGTCGAGACAGCCGGCCTCGCTTGCCGACGGGCCAAGCTCATCGGCTGGCATCAGGCGATCGAATACTACCTTCACCGTCTTATAATCGGTGTCATCTGTGAGCGAGAGCCGGACCCCGCCGCGGCGAATGCCTTGCGGCACAGAATCCGGGTTGAGCGCCATGTCCTCGGGATAGCCGTGCACTTCGGCAGCCTTGGCGGGAACGGCGAGCGCCGGTGCGGCCATGAGCGCACCGAGCGAGAATAGTGCTTGTCGTCTTTTCATCGGATGCTTTCGATAGAGCATGCGACAGCGGCCGCCGGCGTTGCCGAGGGTAAACTGTCGTGGGGGCGTTGGAAGGGATCCGCGAAGACTGCCAGACCAGTGGTCGGCGTTCGGCGGCGGAGGAGGAGGGTGCTTAAAAGCGTGCGTTCGGCGGGTGTACGCCGAAAAGACAGATCGATCCTCTGGATCGCTTCAAGGGGCTTTGGCTAATACGAATGTTCTGCAACATTTTCACCTCGTGCCTCCCATCCGCTTCCTATGCTGTGGCATCCAACGCGACAAGACGACGCAACAAGAATTTGCGAGAGCACATCGAAACTCTTTCATTATGAATGAAGGGATGATGGATGCGTGAGATATTAGCCAAACGATCAGTGTTTCTGAGGGCACGACAGAACGCTGTCTAAAGCGATAACCGAACCACCTTCGGATCGTCCGATGTGGTGCTGTGTGAACGCGATGCTTCCCAGAAAACGGCTGAAATCAACCACCGTCACCGACGCAACGTAAGTGTCCACTGATGTGGCTGATGAGTTGGAACGTCGGTTCTGAGCGTCCATTCACAAATACTGGACGAACCGCTCGCTTTGCTCGGAATTGCTGCCGCCTCGACCAATGCCGAACCTTTATCGAAGCCTAATACAAACGTCTTGACCTCGCTCAAAAATAATGGAATGAATATTTCATCGATGCAAGATTTCGGTCTATTTGTTTCATTAACGATGGCCGATCGATCGACTTCCTGGTGGGAGCCAGGAGTTCCGGCGTGAGGAGGGTGCGGCCGGACACCGTTTTATGGAGGAGAAAACATGAAAAAGCTTATCTTGGGCGCAACGATGATGCTCGCCTTGTCGACGGCAGCGCACGCCGAAACCGTCGGCGTATCGATCGCCAAATTCGACGACAACTTTTTGACGGTTCTGCGCAACGGCATGAGCGACTACGCCAAAACGCTCAATGGCGTCACGCTGCAAGTTGAAGACGCGCAAAACGACGTTTCGAAGCAGCAGAGCCAGATCCAGAACTTCATCGCTTCGAAGGTTGATGCGATCGTCGTCAATCCCGTCGATACCGATGCGACGGCCGCCATGTCGAAGCTTGCCGCCGATGCTGGCATCCCGCTCGTCTACGTGAACCGCCAGCCAGTTAACGTTGACACGCTGCCGGACAAGCAGGCATTCGTCGCGTCGAACGAGCAGGAATCCGGCACGCTGCAGACCAAGGAAATCTGCCGCATTCTCGGTGGCAAAGGCAAGGCCGTGGTTATCATGGGCGAGCTCTCCAACCAGGCCGCTCGCATGCGTACTCAGGACATTCACGACGTCATCAAGACTGACGAGTGCAAGGGCATTGAAATCGTCGAAGAGCAGACCGCCAACTGGGATCGAACCCAGGGTTCCGACCTGATGACCAACTGGCTGTCAAGCGGTGTCGAATTCGATGCTGTCATCTCCAACAACGACGAAATGGCGATCGGCGCCATCCAGGCGCTGAAGGCAGCTGGCAAGGACATGAAGAAGGTTGTTGTCGGCGGCATCGATGCTACGCAGGACGCTCTGGCCTCCATGCAGGCGGGTGATCTCGACGTGACGGTATTCCAGGACGCTGCCGGTCAGGGCAAAGGCTCGATCGACGCCGCGCTGAAGCTTGCCAAGGGTGAAAAGGTCGACAAGAAGGTTTACATTCCCTTCCAGCTCGTCACGCCTGAAAACGTCAAGGACTTCGCTTCCAAGAACTGATGCTGTTGCCTGTGTGCGGGGCATCCCCCCGCACACATCGACCGCAGTGGGATCAGGGAGGATTTGATATGGTGGTTAGTCCATCCACGATGGCGGCTGTGCGCGCCAGCGGAGCAGTACCGAACGCCGAATTTCTTTTGAGTGCTGAAGGTGTCCGCAAGGAATTTCCGGGCGTCGTGGCGCTCGATGACGTGCAGTTTCGCCTGCGGCGCGGCACGGTTCATGCCTTGATGGGCGAAAATGGCGCGGGCAAGTCGACCTTGATGAAGATCCTGGCCGGCATCTATACGCCGGACAAGGGCCAGGTCTGTCTGAAGGGCATCGAGATCCAGTTGCGCTCGCCGCTTGATGCGCTGGAGAACGGCATCGCCATGATCCATCAGGAGCTCAACCTGATGCCCTACATGACGGTGGCCGAAAACATCTGGATCCGCCGCGAACCAAAGAACCGCTTCGGATTCGTCGACCACGGCGTCATGCGCCAGATGACCGAAGATCTGTTGAGCCGATTGAATATCGCGATCGATCCCGAGATCCAGATCCGTGAGCTCTCCGTCGCCAGCCGCCAGATGGTCGAGATCGCCAAGGCGGTTTCCTACAAATCCGACGTGCTCATCATGGACGAGCCGACGTCGGCGCTCACCGAGCGCGAGGTCGCCCACCTGTTCCGCATCATCCGTGACCTGAAGGCGCAGGGGATCGGTATCGTCTACATTACGCATAAGATGAACGAGTTGTTCGAAATCGCCGACGAGTTCTCTGTGTTCCGAGATGGCAAATACATTGGCACCCACGCATCGACGGACGTGACGCGCGACGACATCATCCGCATGATGGTCGGCCGCGAGATCACCCAGATGTTCCCCAAGGAAGAGGTTCCGATCGGCGACGTCGTGCTCTCCGTCAAGGATCTGAGCGACGGCCGGTTCTTCCGTGACGTCTCCTTCGAGGTGCGCGCCGGCGAGATCCTCGGCGTGGCCGGCCTGGTCGGCTCCGGCCGATCCAATGTCGCAGAGACGATCTTCGGCGTGACGCCGGCCAAGACCGGCACGATCGAGCTCTTCGGCAAAAAGGTGGACATTACCTCGCCGACGGTGGCGATCAAGCACCGCATGGCGTTCCTGACCGAAGACCGCAAGGATACGGGCTGTCTTCTCGTTCTCAACATTCTGGAGAACATGCAGATCGCGGTCCTTCAGGACAAGTTCGTCAAGGGCGGCTTCGTCCAGGAGAGCAAGATCGAGGAAGCCTGCGAGACGATGGCGCGCCAGCTGCGCGTAAAGACGCCCAATCTCTTCGAGCGCATTGAGAACCTGTCCGGCGGCAACCAGCAGAAGGCCCTGATCGGCCGCTGGATGCTCACCAACCCGAAGATCCTCATTCTCGATGAGCCGACCCGCGGTATCGACGTGGGCGCCAAGGCGGAGATCCACCGCCTAGTCACCGAGATGGCCCGCAACGGCGTGGCCGTGATCATGATCTCGTCGGAGATGCCCGAAGTGCTGGGCATGAGCGACCGCATCATGGTGATGCATGAGGGACGGGTGACCGGTTTTCTCAATCGAGACGAAGCAACGCAGATCAAGGTGATGGAGCTCGCCGCGCAATAGCCGCGCGCGCGATCTTCGATTATCTAAGGGAGGATTCCATGACAAACAATACAGCAGAGGCCGCCGGCCCGCTTTTGAAGAGCCCCAGGCGCCGTCGCGTACCGCCGGAGCTGAGCATCTTCCTCGTGCTCATCGGCATCGCGCTTGTTTATGAGGTTCTGGGCTGGATCTTCGTTGGTCAGAGCTTCCTGTTCAATTCGCAACGCCTGACAATCATGATCCTGCAGGTCTCCGTCATCGGCATCATCGCAGTCGGCGTCACGCAGGTCATCATTACTGGGGGCATCGACCTGTCCTCAGGCTCTGTCGTCGGCATGACAGCAATGATCGCTGCGAGTTTCGCGCAGGCCTCGACATGGTCGCGGGCTCTGTATCCAAGCCTCACGGATTTACCCTTCTTCATCCCGATCGGCGTCGGCCTGCTCATCGGATTGGCCGCCGGCTACATCAACGGCCAGCTTATCGCCAAGACCAAAATCCCGCCGTTCATCGCCACGCTCGGCATGATGGTCTCGGCGCGTGGCATCTCCAAGTGGTACACAAAGGGCCAGCCGGTTTCGGGCCTCACGGACCAGTTCAATTTCATTGGCACTGGGATATGGCCCGTCGTAGTCTTCCTCGTTGTTGCACTGATCTTTCACATTGCACTTCGCTATACCCGGTACGGCAAGTTCACCTATGCGATTGGTGCGAACGTTCAGGCCGCGCGAGTGTCGGGTATCAACATCGAAGCCCATCTGATCAAAGTCTATGCAATCGCTGGCTTGCTGGCGGGCCTCGCCGGCGTGGTCACCGCTGCTCGAGCCCAAACAGCGCAGGCAGGCATGGGCGTGATGTACGAACTCGACGCGATTGCGGCCACTGTTATTGGTGGCACCTCGCTGACCGGCGGTGTCGGCCGCATTACCGGCACTGTCATCGGCACCATCATCCTCGGCGTCATGACTTCTGGATTTACCTTCCTCAGGGTGGATGCCTATTACCAGGAAATCGTGAAAGGCCTCATCATCGTCGCTGCTGTTGTCATTGACGTCTATCGGCAAAAGAAGCGGGCGAAACATTGAGCGAGAAAGTGCTTGCGCGGACAAGCCATTGAATAACCGAGCGTAGCCCAAGGCGCTGGTCGTGCGGGGGCATTCCCCGCACGACGTATTTCAAGCAGCTGAAATGCGTTCGAACAGGAACTGGCGGTCGCGCCTCGTCGTATGCCGCGGAAGGTCGGTCTTGTGCACTGAAGCCCTTAGGAAACCGTCATGAAACACCGTCTTTCAGCAAGCGAACCGAAAGATCTCCAGGAACTTAAGAACATGATCGCTGCGCGGGCTTGCGAGTTTCCGGAACAATCGGAGCGCGTTGCGCGCTTCGCATTGGAAAAGCCTGCTCTCATTGCCTTTGGGACGGCTCAATCGATTTCTTCGGCATGTTCCGTGGCGCCCTCCACAGTGTTTCGGACGGCCAACGCCCTCGGTTTCACAAATTTCAGCGAGTTTCGGCGCTTCTTCAGGCAGCATGTATTGGCCAGTTCGGCGGCGCGCGCTGGTTCTTCCTGAGCGATTTAGCCATATGCGGCGTCTCGCGCCGCCCCATCGCATGGACGCGGACAGCCTTTGGGATCGCGATCCGATTACCAAAATTCTCAAACACAACACACGGAGCGCAAATGAAATCGTTGGGCGTCGGCTTGATCGGCACGGGCTATATGGGCAAGTGCCACGCGCTTGCATGGAATGCGGTCAAGACCGTCTTCGGCGATGTCGAGCGTCCGCGCCTTGTGCATCTGGCCGAGGCGAACAGGGATCTTGCCGATGCGCGCGCCTCGGAGTTCGGCTTTGAAAAGGCGACCGCGGACTGGCGTCAGCTGATCGCCGACCCCGATGTCCATGTCGTCTCCGTCACCACGCCGAACCAGTTTCATCCCGAGATGGCGATTGCGGCGCTCGAAGCGGGCAAGCACGTCTGGTGCGAAAAGCCGATGGCGCCTGCCTTTGCGGATGCTGAGCGCATGCTGGATGCCGCAAGGCGCGCCGGCAAGGTTGCCGTGCTCGGCTACAACTATATCCAGAACCCGATCATTCGCCACATCAAGGCGCTGATCGGCGAAGGCGCCATCGGCCAGGTCAATCACATCCGCGTCGAGATGGACGAGGACTTCATGGCCGATCCGAACGCGCTCTTCTATTGGAAGAGCGAATTGTCGGCCGGCTACGGCGCGCTCGACGATTTCGCCGTCCATCCTTTGTCTTTGCTCTGGTGCCTCTTCGGCCATGTCGAGGCTGTCGTCACTGACATGGCCAAGCCCTACGCCGATCGCCCAGTGAAGGACGGTGGACGGCGTTCGGTCGAGAATCACGACGGGGCCAATGTGTTGATGCGTCTTGGCGGCGGCATTTCCGCCGTATTGATGGCCAACCGTGCCGCCTGGGGTCGAAAGGGTCGCATAGCCTTGCAGATATTCGGGTCGAAAGGGGCGATCACCTTCGACCAGGAGCGCATGAACGAATTCGAGCTCTATCAGGCCGATGGCCGCGGCAGCGAGCAGGGTTTCCGCAAAATCCTGGCCGCACCCGCCCACCATCCCTATGACCGCTTCATTCCCGCGCCCGGCCACGGCCTTGGCTTCAACGATCTGAAGATCATCGAATGCCGCGAACTCATTCGTGCGATTTCCGGTGAGCCGTCGGTGATCGTCACATTCGAAGACGGTCTTAGGATAGAAAAGTCTGTTCACGCCATGGCAGAGTCGTTCCACCAGCGCCGCTGGATCGAGATCGCCTGAGTGGAGGCTCTTGGGTGATGGGCCCCGAGCTAGATGTTCTCCGGAATATGAATGTCGAAGGGCAGAAAAACCTGGTCGGGAACGGCAGCGTCACGATCGCCGATCGCGGCGGTCATAAGACGCATGACCGCCGAGCACATCGCAGGAAGTGGCGTGCCAATCGCCATGGCAACCGTGCCATCGGCAAGTCCAGCCTTGCTGTCGGGCGTCAACTCATTGACAACGAGCACTAACTTTCCGCTGAAACCTTCTTCCCGTACTGCTTCAATAGCGCCCTCCATGCCGCCACCGCACGCGTAGAGGCCGACCAGGTCGGGATGCCGATGCAATAGATCAACTGTTGCCTCATGAGTGATATCTGCTGCGTCGAGATTGACGAGCGTGTCTAGCACCTCGAATTCGGGCGCGTTTTCGCGCATATAGGAACGGAAGCCAACCTCCCGCAACTCGTGCCCGTGAAACCGATGACTGCCGACGAACAGCGCAACCTTTCCCGCTTGCGCCGCCGTCTTCGCGACCGCCCAGGCTGCCGTCCGCCCGACTTTGCGGTTATCAACGCCGATGTAACCATCACGCACGCCGGCGGCAAAATCGGATAAAAGGGCGAAGACCGGAATTCCCTTGTCTTTCAGTTCCTCGACAACTGTGGAAACAGCCGGATAGTCGGGGCCAACGACCGCGACTGCTTGGTTTCGAGCCGCCAGCGCTTTCAACTTCTCGGTAATGGCCGCAGGAGTGCTGGCTTGAACGAAGTCCACTTCGGCCTGAATGCGTGCGGTCGTCACAGATCGCGCGGCAACTTCGATCTCCTTCGCGAAGCTTTGATAAAAGGGTTGCATCGGCTTTTGCAAAAGGAAGCCCAGCCGGTGTCGGGGCAGATCTTCGAAGACTCTTTTCCGGATCAATCCTACGGCATGATACCCGATTTCCTGGGCGGCATCATAAACCCGTCTTGCGGTCTCCTCGCGGACAGCGTGACGACCATTCAATACGCGGTCGACCGTTGCGACACTGACGCCGGAAACCCGGGCTAGATCTGCGATTGTTGGGCGGCTCATCGCTTGCTCCTGAGGTAATTTGTCATTCCTTCGCCCAGCTTTATGATATGTTTTGATAGATAATAGCAAGGCTGCATTGAGCGGTTGGATAAGTCAATCTATCTTAAGCTTCACCGGCGGTTGGAGGCCGGCTTGGGAGGCGGAAATGACGACGAACGTGCCAAAGCGCGATTACAGCCTGCTTGGGCAAAGTGCCCGTACGGCAGTTGAAACCGGACTCGCTGCCGCGCAGTGGTATCACACTGATGTGCCGCGCAAGGATATGAAAGCGCTAATGCAGCGTTCCGACATGCCGGCAATTCGCGACACGGTCATCTGGCTGGGCAGCATGGTCATTCTTGGCGGGCTCGGGGCTTACTTCTGGGGATCCTGGCTCGCACTACCGTTCTTCCTCGCCTACGGCGTACTCTACGGCTCGGCATCCGACAGCCGCTGGCACGAATGCGGCCACGGTACCGCCTTCAAAACGCGCTGGATGAACGACGTGGTCTACGAGATCGCCTGCTTCATGATCATGCGTAACCCGGTAACATGGCGCTGGAGTCATACTCGCCATCACACCGATACGGTTATCGTCGGTCGCGATCCCGAGATTGCCGTCATGAGGCCACCGGACCTTCTTCGGCTCGTTCTCAATGCCTTCGGCCTGCTCGACGCCTATCACGCGATGATCGACATGCTGCGCAACGCAGTCGGCATCATCAGTGCCGAGGAAAAGACCTTCGTACCTGAATCCGAGCAACCCCGCGCAATCCGCATCGCCCGCATCTGGCTCGTCATTTACCTTGCGACGATCGCGACCGCGCTGATCATGGGCTCCTGGTTGCCGCTGGTTCTGATGGGCCTTCCAAGGCTCTATGGCGCCTGGCACCACGTCATGACAGGGCTCCTGCAGCATGGCGGCCTGGCCGACAATGTCATCGACCACCGGCTGAACAGTCGTTCGGTCTACATGAACCCGATCAGCCGTTTCATTTACTGGAATATGAACTACCACGTCGAGCACCATATGTTTCCGATGGTGCCCTATCACGCGCTTCCCCGCCTCCACGCAATGATCAAGCATGATCTGCCCGCGCCAAACCCGTCGATGTGGTCTGGCTATCGCGAAATGATCCCGGCGTTCCTGCGTCAGTTGCGCAACGAGGACTATTTCCTGAAGCGCGAGCTGCCGGCCAGCGCGCGGCCCTATCGCGAGGAGCTTCACGCCGAGCTTGCCCCGGCCGCACAGTAATCAGTCTACATGGGAGGAAAAATCATGAGTGAGACCTGGATCGAAGTCTGCGCCAAGGACGATATCGACGAGGAGGACGTGCTTCGCTTCGACCACGCCGGCAGAACCTTTGCAGTGTATCGGAGCCCTGACGACGAGTTCTTTGCAACCGACGGCCTATGTACCCATGAAAAAATTCATCTCGCCGACGGTCTCGTGATGGACGAGATCATCGAATGTCCGAAACATAATGGCCGCTTCAACTACAAGACCGGCGAAGCGAAGGGTGCGCCCGTCTGCGTCAATCTGAAGACCTATCCGGTCAAGGTCGAAGGCGATTCCGTCTTCATTTCGATCTGAGGGGCGGTCATGTCCCATTTCGTGATTGTTGGCGCCGGAGAATGCGGCGCTCGAGCAGCATGGACGCTGCGGGAAAAGGGTTTCGACGGCGACATCACGCTGATCGGTAACGAGCCGCATGCTCCTTACGAGCGCCCGCCACTGTCCAAAGCAGCACTCGGGGATGGCCAGCATCCAAAGTATGTCGCCGACGAGCAACGCTACGCCGAGGAGCGCATTGCATTGCTCATCGGCGTCGCCGTCGAAGGGCTCGATGTCGGGGCGAGGCAACTGACATTGTCCGATGCGCGAGTGCTTACCTATGACAAGCTGCTTATTGCAACTGGTGCCCGGCCGAAGCTTTTTCCGGGGGCGGCTGTGACGAGCCCGCATATCCGTTTGCTGCGGACCCATGGCGATGCAGTCGCACTGCGCGCCGCCATGCAGCCGGGCAAGCACATTGCGATTATTGGCGGTGGCTTCATCGGGCTCGAGCTGGCCGCGACAGCCCGCAAGCTCGGAGCGACGGTCACCGTGATCGAAGGGCTTGAACGCGTGTTGAAGCGCGGCGTGCCCGAAGATATCGCCGCCGCCGTGACGGCACGCCACAGTGCTGAAGGCGTGGACGTGCGTTGCGGTGTCACGATCGAGGCGCTCACCGAGGATGCGGGCAAGGCGCTTGTCCGTCTCAAAAGTGGCGA
Source organism: Rhizobium sp. 2MFCol3.1 (assembly GCF_000377565.1). Lineage (GTDB taxonomy): Bacteria > Pseudomonadota > Alphaproteobacteria > Rhizobiales > Rhizobiaceae > Rhizobium. The sequence goes on from NZ_KB898355.1 coordinate 16,312, forward strand.
CGTCATTCAGGCGGACCTCGTCCTGGTCGGGATCGGTGCGGTACCTAACACAGCGCTGGCGGAGCAAGCTGGACTTGCGATCGACAACGGCATTGCCGTCGATGAAGAACTGCGGACGTCCGCGCCCGATGTGTATGCTGCCGGCGATTGCTGCTCGTTCCCGCTCGATCTTTATGGCGGCAAGCGAGTGCGTCTCGAATCCTGGCGCAATGCGCAGGAGCAGGGCGCGATGGCGGCGGTCAACATGATGGGAGGCGGCGAGACAATCTCCGCCGTGCCCTGGTTCTGGTCGGACCAGTACGACATGACGCTTCAGATCGCCGGCCTCGCGGACGGCGCGGTCCGACACCTGCGCCGGGACATTGGGGAAGGGGCCTTCATTCTCTTTCACCTCGATCAGGCCGGAAGGCTAATCGCCGCAAGCGGAATCGGCCCAGGAAACGCGGTGGCGCGCGACATCCGCCTTGCAGAGATGCTGATCGCTGCCCGCTCGCATCCCGATCCGCAAGCGCTCGTCAACGCCGGCGTCAAACTCAAATCCCTGCTTTCCGCGTGAGCGGCAATCGATTCTGGAAAAGGACAATCCGATGAAGAAACACGGCCGGCCGACCGTAGCCGATCTCCTGTCGCTAAAGGGCAAACGTCAGCTCACCATGCTGCGCGTCACGACGCTAGATGAAGCCGAGGCCGCCCAGCAGGCCTCTGTGGATATCGTCTCTGTACCGCCAGCTCTTCTTGGCCCGGCATTTCGCGAGGCCGCACCATCGCCTTTTGCGATCCCCGGTCTCGAGTACGGCGACTACGTGTCGGCCGAGGAGTATATGCGTGAGGCATTCATCGCCCTGAAGGCCGGTGGCGATGCGGTCTATTGTGCGGCGAGCCCACGGATCATTCGCCGCATGCGCGAGGAAGGCATTCCTGTCTGCGGTCACGTTGGGCTCATCCCGTCAAAAGCGACGTGGACCGGCGGGTTCCGGGCAGTGGGAAAAACCGCGCTGAGCGCGATCGAAATCTGGCGACAGACGAAAGCGCTTGAAGATGCCGGTGCCTTCGCTGTCGAAATTGAGGTCGTTCCGGGTGATGTCGCCGCGATCATCAGCAACAACACGTCGATGCTCATGATCTCGATGGGGGCGGGCAGCGGCTGCGATGCGCAGTATCTATTCGCTGACGACGTGCTCGGTGCCAACCGCGATCACTATCCCCGCCATGCCAAGGTCTATCGCGACTTCGCGTCCGAGTATGATCGGCTGCAGCGCGAGCGGGTCGCTGCCTTCAGCGAGTTCGTGGCTGACGTTCAGTCCAGCGCATACCCGGACAAACGTCACCTCGTGTCGATCGACACGGACGAGCTGAAAGCCTTTCTCGCCCATGTTGAGAAGAATCTGGTCAAGACGGAAGACTGAGCGCCGTCAAATCGCTCTCTATTACACTCCAGAGACATGGGAATAAAAATGACGACTTACGTATTGACGGTAGCCTGCAAATCGACACGCGGCATCGTGGCGGCGATTTCGACCTATCTGGCCGACAAGGGCTGCAACATCATCGATAGCTCGCAGTTCGACGATCTCTCCACCGGCATGTTCTTCACCCGCGTCAGCTTCATCTCCGAAGAAGGTGCGACACTGGCGGCCATTCGCGAAAGCTTCCAGCCGATCGCCGAGAAGTTCGAGATGACCGCGGAAATCCACGACGGCGACCAGCGCATGAAAGTGCTATTGATGGTCTCGCGCTTCGGTCACTGCCTCAACGATCTGCTCTACCGCTGGAAGATCGGTGCGCTGCCGATCGATATCGTCGGCGTGGTGTCCAATCACTTCGACTATCAGAAGGTCGTCGTCAATCACGACATTCCCTTCCACCACATCAAGGTGACGAAGGAAAACAAGCCCGAGGCCGAAGCGCAGATCATGCAGATCGTCGAATCGACTGGCACGGAACTCGTCGTGCTCGCCCGCTACATGCAGGTGCTCTCCGATGCCATGTGCAAGAAGATGTCCGGCCGCATCATCAACATCCACCACTCCTTCCTGCCGTCTTTCAAGGGCGCCAACCCCTACAAGCAGGCCTATGAGCGTGGCGTGAAGCTGATCGGCGCCACCGCGCATTACGTTACCGCCGATCTCGACGAAGGTCCGATCATCGAGCAGGACACGGCACGCATCACCCATGCACAGTCGGCGGACGATTACGTCTCGATCGGCCGCGATGTCGAGAGCCAGGTTCTCGCCCGCGCCATCCACGCCCACATCCACCACCGCGTGTTCCTGAACGGCAACCGCACCGTAGTCTTCCCGGCAAGCCCGGGCAGCTACGCCTCCGAGCGCATGGGCTAAACGATGGCGACAGTAATCGACGGTAAAAAGGTTGCAGCTTCGGTCATCGACACGGTGAAGGCGGCAACATCGGCACTGGAAAAGCAGAGCGGCGTTCAGGCCGGTCTCGCGGTCATCATTGTCGGCGACGATCCGGCAAGCCACGCCTATGTAGGCTCCAAGAGCAAGATGGCCAAGGAATGCGGCTTCAAGTCCGTGCAGCACACGCTGCCGCTCGAGACGACGCAGCAAGAACTGGCCGCGCTCGTCGCTTCCCTCAACGCCGATGACACGATCCACGGCATCCTCGTGCAGCTGCCGCTGCCCAAGCACCTGAATTCCGAGCCGATCATCCAGTCGATCCTGCCCGAGAAGGATGTCGATGGTCTTCACGTCGTCAACGCCGGCAAGCTGGCGGTCGGCGATCTCGAGACCGGCCTCGTCTCGTGCACGCCCGCCGGCGCCATGGTCTTCGTGCGCCGCACCCACGGCGAGGATCTCTCCGGCCTCAACGCCGTCGTGGTCGGTCGTTCCAATCTGTTCGGCAAGCCGATGGCGCAGCTGCTGCTCAACGCCAACGCCACGGTGACCATCGCGCATTCGAGAACCAAGGATCTGCCTGCAGTTTGCCGCAACGCCGATATCCTGGTTGCCGCCGTCGGCCGTCCCGAGATGGTCAAGGCCGATTGGGTCAAGCGCGGCGCGACCGTCATCGATGTCGGCATCAACCGCATCGCAGCGCCCGAAAAGGGTGAGGGCAAGACGCGTCTCGTCGGCGATGTCGCCTTCGCCGAGGCGGCCGAAGTCGCGGATGTCATCACCCCGGTTCCCGGTGGCGTCGGTCCGATGACCATTGCCATGCTGATGGCCAACACCGTGATCGCTGCGCACCGCGCCGCCGGCCAGGTCGTGCCCCGTTTCTGTTAGCGCGGATTGCGGGAGAGCTGCCGTGGCCAATCTCCGTCTGTGATGATTAGGCGCTCGTCGCGAGCGCAGGGCAAAGTAATCTGGCGTTGAGCGCGGCCGACGTGAATTGCCCAAGCACCAAATCTCATCGCGCCGGCTCCAGAACACTGTCTGACTGTTCGCGCTCATTCTCGCGAGGCCTGAAGTCACGCCTGTCTGCGGGAGCCGAGTTGACGTAATCGCCTCAAGACCTCAAAAAAGTATTTCCGCGTTGACGAGGTGAACATCATGAGGCGAGTGAGAATTGAAGATATCGCTGAAGAGGCTGGCCTCAGCAAGGCGACGGTTGACCGTGTTGTGCACAAGCGTGGTCATGTCCGTGCCGAGACCGCCAGCAAAGTTGCCGAGGCAGCACACAGGCTGGGTTACTACGGCGCCAATCTCATTGATCAGCAGCTGGCGATCAAGCTCACCCGTGTGAGACTGGGGTTTGTCCTGATCAAGGAGAAGCAGGAGTTCTACCAGAATTTCAAAAACGAACTCGAAGCAGCTGCGATGGCACGGGAGGATGTGCGAGCAACGCCGCTCGTCCGTTTCGTATCATCGCAGTCGCCCTCCGACATGGCGGAGGCAATGCTCGCGGTCGGAGAGCACACCGATGCGGTAGCCTGCACCGCCGTCAATCATCACGCGGTCACGGCAGCCACCGAGACCTTGCGGCAAAGGGGCAAACCTGTTTTCGCACTGCTGAACGACTTCGCCCCGGGCGCGCGGGAGCACTACATCGGACTGGACAACCTCAAAGCAGGGAAGATTGCCGGGTGGATGATTTCGACGGCGGCCAAGGGTCCCGGGAAGGTAGCCTTGTTTATGGGCAGCAACCGTTGGGTCGGTCACGAGTTGCGGGAGACAGGATTTCGATCCCAGTTTAGGCAATCCGGGCCAGACTTGGCTCTGCTCGATTCCGTCATCAACCTCGAAACTCGCCAGCTTACCTACGAGACGACCCTCGCCCTTCTTGAACGCTACCCCGACCTGACGGGCATCTGCGTTGCCGGAGGCGGCATGGAGGGGGCGATCGCGGCACTGCGCGAGATGCGTAAGCCCGGCGAGGTCGCGCTCGTCGTAAACGAAATTACGACGGTGAGCCGTGCGGCGCTGTCGGACGGCTATGCCACAATGGTCATCAGTACCCCATTGTCCGCTTTGTGCCGCGAGACGATAGAACTGATGGTTCGATCGGTTATAGACGGCCAGACACAACAGCTCGGTCAACGCTTCCTGGAGCCCCAAATCTATCTACCGCCTTCAGTGTAGTTCTATGAGGTGAATACCTCAAGACCTACGAACATCTACCTCAGCAAAGACGTATTCCCGCGAGCGGCCATTGTTCTGGCATAGTGAATTTGTCATTTGACAGTCCGTAGCCAATTGGGAGGGCGGTTCGGTTCCGCCCGTATGGATGGGAGAGGAGACTATCTATGGAATGGGCGCTGAACCAAATGACGACACCTCACCTCAGCTACCAGGATTTCCTGGTGCTGGCCCGATCGCTGAACTGCGTCGGTGTCGAAGTCCGCAACGATTTGAAGCGGCCGCTTTTCGATGGGCTAGCGCCGACAGAGGCGGGGCGGATCGCCCAAAACGAGGGACTGCGTCTTGTCGGTCTTTCCCAAGTCTATCCGTTCAACATCTGGTCGCCACCGATCAAGAGTGAAGTGCAGAAACTTATCGCTGTCGCCAAGGCGGCGGGCGCCGAAACCATCAGCCTCATACCCCGCAACGAGGGCTTGGATACCAACGAAGTGGAACGCAAGGCCCACCTTGCTGAAGCACTGCGCGAGATTTTGCCGCTCTTGGAGGACGCTGACATGACGGCGTTGGTGGAGCCGCTAGGCTTCCTCCGCTCGTCGCTGCGAAGCAAATCCGAGCTCGTGTCGGAGATCAACGCGCTTGTCGCCAGCCACAGGTACAAGCTCGTGCACGACACCTTCCATCACGTACTCGCCGACGGTGGCGCCATTTTCCCCGAGAACACCGGGATCGTCCATATCTCCGCCGTGGCTGATCCATCGCTGCGCGTGGACCAGATGGAGGACGAGCACCGAGTACTCGTGGGCGCCGACGACAGACTGGACAATGTTGGCCAGATCGCGGCACTCCTCGCCGCCGGCTACAAGGGTCCGATCTCTTACGAGTGCTTCTCGCCTTTGGTTCATGACGTGAAAGATCCCTACCAGGACATCAAGGCGTCGATGGCGTTCATTGAGGCCGGAGTTGCCACCAACGCGGCCGCATAAATCCAAATGGGAGCCGGATCGGTTTGCTAGAGCTTGAACCGACTTCGGCGATCCATTCACTCCGACCGCGTGCGGTTATTTCCTAGGGAGGTTTTTATGACAGTGAGATTTGGTCTTCTCGGCGCCGGTCGTATCGGCAAGGTTCACGCCAAGGCGGTCAGCGGCGATGCCAATGCAAGGCTCGTTGCCGTCGCCGACGCCTTTCCGGAGGCCGCCAACGCCATCGCATCCGCCTACGGCTGCGAAGTCCGCACCATCGAGGCGATCGAAGCCGCCGGCGACATCGACGCCGTCGTCATCTGCACGCCGACCGACACCCATGCCGACCTGATCGAGCGCTTCGCCCGCGCAGGCAAGGCGATCTTCTGCGAGAAGCCCGTCGATCTCTCCGTCGAGCGCGTCAAGGCCTGCATCAAGGTCGTCGACGAGACCAAGGGCAAGCTGATGGTCGGCTTCAACCGCCGCTTCGACCCGCACTTCATGGCCGTGCGCCATGCCATCGACGATGGCCGCATCGGCGACGTCGAGATGGTGACGATCACCTCGCGCGATCCTGGCGCCCCGCCTGTCGACTATATCAAGCGCTCGGGCGGCATCTTCCGCGACATGACGATCCACGATTTCGACATGGCCCGCTTCCTGCTCGGCGAAGAGCCGGTCGCCGTCACAGCAACCGCCGCCGTCCTCGTCGACAAGGCGATCGGCGAAGCCGGCGATTACGACAGCGTTTCCGTCATCCTGCAGACCAAGTCGGGCAAGCAGGCGATCATCTCCAACTCCCGCCGCGCCACCTATGGCTACGACCAGCGCATCGAGGTGCACGGCTCCAAGGGCATGGTCTCGGCCGAAAACCAGCGCGCCGTCTCGATCGAAGTCGCCAACGGCGAAGGCTACACCCGCCCGCCGCTGCACGACTTCTTCATGACCCGCTACACTGAAGCCTATGCCAACGAGATCGCAAGCTTCATCGCCGCCATCGAAAAGGGCGCCAAGATCTCCCCCTCGGGCGCCGATGGCCTTGCCGCCCTCGTGCTCGCCGACGCGGCCGTCCAGTCCGTCAAGGAAGGCAAGCTGATCAAGATCTGCTGACGGTTTTCTCCCGACCGAAAGCCACATAGGAGATGGCCGGGGCCCGACCCGGCCATTTCTATTTCAGGGTGCAGCGGTTCGAGTCCCTTCAGTTTCTCTTGCCCTCCAATCAATTTTAGCGTTAAACAAAGTCGCGGTGAACCTTTGAATTCCCTTCGTCCCGAGGAGTTTGCCGCAATGCATCTGCTCAAGTCGTGATGATCAGTCGTGGCGTGCGCCACGCTTTTCCCTGGGAGGGGGTAAACTGGATGAATGCTGCCGGCATGGAGGAAAGCGACGTCACTATCGTTGGCGCGGGACCGAGTGGCGCGATTACGGCGCAGGTTCTCGCCAAAGCGGGAATGTCGGTGGTCTGTCTCGAGCAAGGTGAGTACCCGGACTACACGTCGATCAAGTTTGAAGAGCCTGGCTTCGAGTTGCGCAAGGACATGGGCTTTGGGTTCAATCCAAACCGCAGAAAGATGGCTTCGGACTATCCCATCAACGTTGACGATTCCGACATCAACCCATTGATGTGGAACGGTGTTGGAGGCGGTTCCGTCATCTATGCCGGAGCCTGGAATCGCTTCCAACCGAGCAACTTCAAGGTCAAGACGCTTGATGGCGTCGGTGCTGACTGGCCGTTGAATTATGACGATCTGGCTCCGTTCTACGAGCGTGTCGAGTTGCAGATGGCAGTATCGGGTGTCGGTGGCGATCCAGCCTATCCGCATTTCGACCCACCGCTGCCGCCGTTGCCGTTGGGCGCGATCGAGCGGCGGTTGTTTGGCGCGCACAAGCGTCTGGGCTGGCATATCTGGCCGGGCACCAATGCGATCGCGACCGTTCGGCATGCCGGTCTGCAACCCTGTGTCCGTCGTGGAGCCTGTTCGGCGCCGGCCTGTTTCGATGGCGCGAAGGCTTCCGTGGACCGCACGCATTGGCCGACGAATATCAGGCTCGGCGTCAAACTGGTGCAACGGGCACGCGTCATCCGCATCGAGACCGATTCACGCGGGCTGGCCACAGGCGTGACCTATGTCGACCGCGATACCGGAAAGACGCATACGCAGAAAAGCAAGATCGTCGTCATCTGTGCCAACGGTATCGGTACACCGCGCATTCTGCTCAACTCGGCCACGTCAAGATGTCCCACGGGCCTCGCGAATAGCTCAGATCTGGTTGGCCGTAATCTCATGTTGCATCCCTTTACCACGGTCACCGGGCTGTTCGACGAGGTGATGGACAGTTGGCAGGGAACGGCCGCACAGCGTGCCTATTCACTTGAATTCGCGGAAACGGATGCTGCTCGCGGGTTCATGCGGGGAGCGAAGTTGATGCTGATGCCGACAGGCTCTCCGCTGGGCACCATCAACGCGCATCCCTGGGGCACGGAGACGGAATGGGGGCAAGAGTTTCACAAGACGGTCTACAAGCGCTTTGGCCGCTCGGCCATCTGGGACATCATCGCTGAGGACCTGCCGTTCGAGCACAACCGGGTGACAATCGATCCGGAGTTGAAGGACGCCGACGGAATTCCGGCGCCGAAGGTCAGCTACCGCTATGACGACGGCATGTATAAACTCCAGAAGTTCATGCAGGAGCAGGCGAAAACGTCAATGCGCGAGGCCGGCGCCTACGAGACGATAGCCGCTCCGCCGTTACGTGAAACCGGGTGGCATATTCTCGGTACCGCACGCATGGGCGATGATCCTGAAACGTCTGTGGTCGATGGCTACGGGCGCTCGCATGATGTTCCGAACCTGTTCGTGATCGACGGGAGCGTCATGCCGACGTCGGCTGCCGTCAATCCGACGGCCACTGTCGCAGCGCTCGCTTTACGCAATGCCGAGGCGATCGTTGCCGATCGTCGCGATCAGAAATTCTGAGGGGTGGGATATGTCTATGACTTATGATGATGTCCGCCAGCAATTGGACTGGCTTTGCGATGCGATGATCCCTGGCGATCCGGAGCTGGGCTTTCCGTCGGCGCGGGACGTTGGCGTCCAGGAGACGCTGTTGCCGATGGCGCTCAAGACCCGGTCCGACCTGGCTCCTGCGGTCTTGTCGATCGTGGCCGGGTTTCCGAGGGAACGTCCAGACGATCCACTTGCTTTGGTGGCCGCCCTCAGCCCGGATGATCGCGCGCTTCTCGGCAGGTTCGTCGCTGGTGCCTATCTTGCCAGTCAGGCCGTCATGGCTCAGCTGGGATACCCGGGCTTCCAAGCGCTGCATATCGAGCCCGACTATGACGAGATCATGGAAGCCGTGGAGCCGATCATCGCTCGGGGCCCGTGTTACCGTCCGGTCTAAACGCTTCTGACGATGTCAGGACCATGGCTCCGCGTTATTCGCGGGCCAACCCTTGCGTGAATCCTGGCTTGGACTCGATTAAGTTCAATGCATTTTGTTTAGCGCTCAATTTAACCGTTGACACCGCTATAAGCTTTGTTTAGCGTTAAAAACGTGCAATGGACGTCTCGGGAGATGAGGCTCTGTCGCATTAGGGAGGCTATCTTTTTACAAAAAGCACGTCTGACCATGTCCACGTGGAGATAGTCAGGCGGAGGCGATTGTAGCGCACCAAACGACAGGCGGATTGGCCTGGCGCCAGGAGCGTTACGCCCGATGCTTGGCCATGTCGATCGATGCCTTCCACCAGGCAGGGAGTTTCCCTGAGGAATGGCCCAGCAATGGGTCGAACGTGGAGAACCGCATAATGGACCTGTCCCGCCCCGAAACTCCGAGACCCTCGTCGGTTGCTCAACGTCTGGCCCGGCTGCACGCTGCGCTTCTGACGCCTTATGATGCCGATGGAGAGGTGTCGGTTGCTTCTCTCAAGCGCCTTATCGCACACGTCAAGGGAATGGGCATCGACGGTTTTTATGTCGGCGGCTCGACGGGCGAAGGGCTCTTGCAATCCGTTGATGAGCGGCTGGCCATCTTCGAGACCGTTGCTGCCGAGGCGGGCTCGGGCGCCAAGATCGGCCATGTCGGCGCAATCGCGACCCGCGACGCACAGGTGCTCGCAAAGGGATGTAGCGATCTTGGCTATGATGCCGTATCCGCTATCCCTCCCATTTATTTCCCGCACCGCAAGGATGCGATCTTCGGATACTACGAAGATATTCTTGATGCCTCCCAAGGCACTCCGCTCATCATTTACAACATTCCGAATATGAGCGGAGTCATCTTCACGCTCGATGACCTTGCACGGCTCCTGAGCCTGCCCGGCGTTATCGGGATCAAGCAGACCAGTATCGACATGTACCAGATGGAGCAGCTGCGCCGCTCGTTCCCCGACGCGCTCCTGTTGAACGGTTTCGATGAAATGCTGATGGCGGGCCTCGCTTCCGGAGCGAATGGCGGCGTCGGCAGCACCTATAACGTCATGGGGCAGCGGTATCTCCAGATGCAGGAGAAACTAGCCGCCGGGGACTTGGCCGGTGCCGCGCGCATCCAGTCCGCCTGCAACGAGGTGATCGACGAACTCGTCCGGGTGAGCGTGTTCCCCGGCATGAAATACCTGCTCTATCGCCTGGGCGTGATCGACACGCCGGTTTGCCGCAAGCCGCTGCTGACGCTGTCGTCGTCGACATGCGGTCGCCTTGAAGAGATTGCCGCCCGGCTCGCCTGACGCGGCCTTGATATCACGAACCAGGCGACCGCCAGGAGGTCGCCGCCCAATGACTCATGAGGATGAGATATGAAACTGGTACCGATGAAGAAGCTCATGGATGCGGCGTACGAAGGCAAGTACGCAGTCCCCGCATTCAACTGCGCGAGCCTGGAGATGATCCAGTGCGTGCTTCAGACCGCGGCGAAGCTGCGTTCGCCTGTTATCCTCGGCATCCACCCGGTCGAGGTTGCCTACTTCGGTAGCGCCGCGGTGCCGGTGGCGATCGCGAAGACTGTGGGCGCGGACCTCGACATTGAAGTCGCCATCCACCTTGATCATGGCGACTCCGAGAAGTCCGTCATGGGTGCCATCCGCGGCGGGTTCTCCAGCGTCATGTATGACGGCTCGCATCTGCCGATCGATCAGAACGTCGAGAATTCCCGTCGTGTCGTCGAAATCGCACATGCTGTGGGCGTCACCGTCGAAGGCGAGATCGGCACGATCGGTAACACCGACGAATTCGGCAACAAGCTCGAAAACGCCCATCTGTCCGATCCCGATTGGGCCGAGCGCCTGGCGAATACCGGTATCGACTGCCTCGCCGTCGCCATCGGCAACGCCCATGGCTTCTACGCCGAAGAGCCGCGGCTGCGCTTCGACCTCGTCGAGGAAATCCGTCGCCGGATCAAGATCCCGATGGTTCTCCATGGCGGCACCGGTATCCCTTACGACCAGGTCCAGCGCGCAATCACCATGGGCGTCGCCAAGATGAACGTCGGCACTGCGCTCCGCTACGCCTTTGTCAAGGCGGCGAAAGACACCTGTGACAGAGAGCCGACCAAGGATCTGCCGCTCATGACAATTGGCACCGCCGGCATCGCCGCGGGCGCGGAGGTCGTTCAGCAGTACATGGAAATGACCATGTCGGCCGGCCGCCTGCGTTGATTGGAGACCTGATTATGAACGTAAGAACCGAAAAATTCGAAGTGGAGGGGCACGTGAAGGGCCATAAGATTCAGGACATCGAAGTCCATCTCGTTTCGACCCAGGCTCCTTCGGGCCTAGCCGACGCGACGCGCAAGGTCGAGACCGTCGGCATGACAGTCGTCCGTGTCAAGACGGACCAGGGTCTCGAAGGTATCGGCGTGACCTACCACGAGGTCGGCGGCGAAGCGATCCGCGCGCTGATCAAGAAGGATATGGCACCTCGTCTGAAGGGTCGCGATCCGTTCGATACCGAAGTCATCTGGCGCGAATTCTTCGCGATCTTCCGCGGCGTCGGCCGCAAGGGCCTGATGTTCTGCGCACTGTCGGCAATCGACTTCGCGCTCTGGGACCTCAAGGGCAAGATCCTGGATATGCCGCTGCACCGCCTGTTCGGGGGTGGTCGCTCCCGCATCCCCGTCTACGCAAGCGGCGGCTGGGCGAGCTATGAAGATGACCAGCTTGTCGAAGAAATGCAGGACATGGTCCGTCAGGGCTACAAGATGGTGAAGTTCAAGATCGGTTACGACAATGGTCGCAATCCGAGCAGAGACGTCGAGCGTGTCCGCAAGGTCCGCGAGGCCCTCGGCCCGGATATCGGCCTGATGATCGACGCCAACAACTGCTGGGACGCGGCAACCGCAATCCAGTTCGCAAACCGCGTTCGCGAATACAATCCCATGCTTCTCGAAGAGCCTGTATTCGCCGACGACATTCCGGGTCTTGCCCGGTTCAAGCGTGGAACGGATATCCCGCTCGGTACCGGTGAGCACGAATACACGAAATGGGGCGTTCGTGACCTGCTGATGGCAGACGCTGCCGACATCGTTCAGGTCGATGGCGCCCGCGCCGGCGGCTACACCGAGATGATGAAGTGTGCAGCGCTTTGCGAGGCCTGGAACGTAAAGTTCGCACCGCATGCGATGGAGCATATCCATATCCCAATCGCTAGCACGGTCGCGATCGTGCCGTTCCTCGAGCGCCTGCGCCTCTTCGAGCCGATCACCCACGCGGTCTACCTGAACGCCCAGGTGCCGACGGACGGCTATCTCGATGTCATCGAGGCGCCCGGTCACGGCCTCCAGCTGAACATGGATTTCATCCGCTCCAACGACGAACGCGATTGAGATCGCGATCGATTTCTGCAGATATTTCCGCCTAGCATGCGGAGTTGAGGAGACACTTAAATGCAAATGATCCTTGGACACGGCTTGGCCGATGCCAGCGACAAGAAGACAGCGCTGATTATCAACCCGGCCAGCGGGGAAACAGTCGACACCGTGCCGGAAGCCAGCGTCGAAGACGTGCAGCGCGCCATTGCCGTTGCCGTCGAAGCACAGAAGGACTGGGCGGCCCGCACGACCCGCGAGCGTACTGACCTGATCCGCAAGGCTGCCGGCATTATCCGCAGTCGCCGCCTCGAACTCGGTAAGATCCTGTCGCTCGAGTCCGGCAAACCCTATATGGCTGAAGCTGTCTGGGAATTCGATTCCGTAGCCTTCATCCTCGAGGCAAGCTGCGAAGTCGCCAAGCACCACTACGGTGCGGTCATGCCGTCTTCCACGGAATCCGGTTATGACGAGGACCTGCAGTTCACCCTGCATATCCCGCGCGGCGTGATCGCGGCCATCGTGCCGTTCAACTTCCCGCCGGCAATCTGGTCGTTCAAGGTCGGCGGCGCGCTTGCGGCCGGCAACGTCATCATCGTCAAGGCGCCGCACCAGAACCCGCTTGCCGTCATCGAATGCCACAAGATCCTCATCGAGGCCGGCATTCCTGCGGCGGTCGCCCAGTGCCTGACGGGTAACGGTCCTCGCGTCGGTGGCACGCTCGTCGCCGATCCGCGCATCGACATGATCAACTTCACGGGCAGCACCCATACCGGCAAGCTGATCGCGAAGGCTGCGGCCGAGCATTTGACGCCATACTACTTCGAGCTCGGCGGCAACGACGGCCTGATCATCTGCGATGATGCCGATATCGATCTCGCTGTGAACGAAGCCGGCGACAAGTCGCGCAATTCCGGCCAGGCGTGCAGTGCCGCCAAGCGCTTCATCGTCCACAATTCCGTCAAGAAGCGCTTCATGGAGCGCCTGATCGACGAGAAGCTGTCCAAGCTCGTTCTCGGCGATCCGATGGACCCGATGACCACGATGGGTCCCGTCATCGACAAGCAGGCTGCCGACAACATCGAGAAGCAGGTCAACAAGACGGCGGATCAGGGCGGCAAGGTCGTGTTCGGCGGCAAGCGCCGCAACTCCTACGCATTCTATGAGCCGACCGTCATCGCCGACGTCACGCCTGACATGGATATCGCGCGCGACATGGAAGTCTTCGGTCCGGTCTGGCCGATCATCGGCTTCGATACATTGGATGAAGCGATCCAGATCCACAACAACACGAGCTACGGCCTGGGTGGCGGCATCATCACGCCGGACACCCGCAAGGCCCTCCAGGCGGCGAGCAAGATGGTGACGGGCCACGTCGCTATCAACGCATCCGGCGGCTTCCGCGCGGCGGAACTGCCGTTCGGCGGCGGCAAGAAAGGCAGCGGCAACAGCCGCGAGAGCATGTCGGAAGTGATGCGCGAGGTCACGCATCAGAAGTCGATCATTCTGCGCAACGTCTTCAAGCAGGATTGACGCGAAGGCGCCGCAGTCTCACTCCACAGTCCAGTTGCGACTTTCAGATTGCGACGCCCATAAGGGGCTGCCCGTTTCTCCTACGGGCAGCCCTTGTCATTTGTGATTGGGTTAAGCGCCGATCGAGTGTAGGGCTGCACCATTTTGGTGGATGCAGGGCCAACCGGCAAGGAAACAGCAGGTGACGACTTTGGGAGAGCTGATCGATAGCAAGCGCCGAGAGCTCGCCGAGGAGACCGTTGGCGTGCGGCGTAGCTGGGAAGATATGTTCAAGTATACGCTCAAGCATTACCCCAAAGACACGTCGCTGCAGGATTTCGATGTCGAGGCATTGAAGGCGCTGCTTGTCGCATCCGACTTGAACCCACCGATAGTAGACGGATATGTCAAGAGATGGCGGGCGTTGCTTGGCCGCTAGACAGAGTGGCACCGCCGCGGATTGGCGACAATCCGGGGCAATGCACCAAGCATGCTTCGACACACCGGCGCTATGACGCCTTCGCCACCGAGCCGCGCGTGACCATCTGATAGGGAAACACGACATCCGCGTCGGCGTCGTCTTCAGGGTTGGCCTTCCTGCGACCAATGGCGGCTGCCAATAGTTCGACGGCGCGTTCGGTCATCGCAAGGGCGTCCTGATGAATGGTCGTCAAACCCGGCCACGCCTGCTCGGCCACAGGCGAGTCGTCGTATCCGACGACGGAGAGTTTTTCGGGGACGGCGATCCCGCTGTTATGCGCGACGGCGAGCACACTGGCGGCCAAGGTGTCGTTGGCGGCAAAGATTGCAGTCAGTCCAGGCTCCTGCTTGAGCAAGCGCTCCGCCGCCTTCACACCTTCCTGGAAGTTGAAGTCTGTCCGCACGATCCAAGCGGGGTTTCCCTTGATCCCACCGTCAGCCAGCGCGTCCTTGTAACCTTCAAGTCGCGCGATGCTGCCGCTCTGTGTTTCTGGGCCCGCGAGGTGTCCGATCTTGGTATGACCGTGGTCGAGAAGCATCGTCACCAGCTCGTGGCTGGCCTTTCGGTCGTCGCCACGCACCGCCGACATTCCCGGGATAGGGAAGCCCGGCGCGATCGCTACGGCGGGCACATCCAATGCCTTCTTCTTGAAGGTCGAAGCTGCGAATTCCGCGACCGGTGAGGGAAGCAGGAAGCCGTCGATGCCGGCCTCTTCCATGCGGTGCATGGTGTTTCTGAGCGCTTTGGGATCGTCGAGCTTGGCCAATTCGACAGAGACGTCGACTTGCAGGCGCGATGCCGCCTTCATGGTGCCAACGATGACCGACGCAATGAACGGGTTGGTGACGCCGGTGTAGATCAGGCCGATATGCGGGCGAGCAATACCGGCGAGCTGCTGCGCGGCGCGGTTGGGCGTGTAGCCCAGCTCCTTGATCTTAGCCTGGACGAGAGCTCTGAGGTCATTGCCGACGTTGGCGCGCTCGTGGATGACGTTCGACACCGTCATCATCGACACGCCGGCCGCGTCGGCAACCTCCTTCAAAGTCACCTTCTGCGTTCCTCGACCGCGTCGGCGTGGCGTGTCTTTTGTGTCCATTTTTGTCTCCGGAGCCCTGGGGGAAGGGGGATAACTATACGATCCGAACGATCGATGCGCGGATCGTCGCGCAAAGGGCCGATATCTGGTGTAGTCCCGCGTCTGCCTGCTCGTGTCCTCGCGTTGGCTAAACAACTGTCTAGCCGATTGAATTCTGGACGAACGCTCATCTGCCGCGTTTACCCGTCGTGAATTGAATCATTGCCCGATCGAAATGTAGTTGACAACAGTTAGTTTAGCGCTAATTTGGTTTAGCGCTACATTTTGGAGGCGGTACTCGGAAATCCCGACAAGATCGCTGGGTAGGGGCGCTATAGGTTCTGAGGAGGACAATCTATGAAGAGTTCCGTGTCTGTGGTCGCGATTGCGGCCGCACTGTTCATGCACGCAGCTTCCGCGATGGCCGATGGTCCGCAGGCTGAAGTCATGCACTGGTGGGTTTCCGCAGGCGAATCCGCCGCTGTAAAGGAAATCGCCAACGCCTATACCGCGCAGGGTGGCGTCTGGAAAGACAATGCAATCGCGGGCGGCGAAGTGGCAATTGCCAACATCATCTCCCGTATCACCGGCGGCAATCCGCCGACCGCAGCGCAGATGCCGCTTGGCAAGCAGCTCGACGACCTGGTCGCGCAAGGTCTGCTTGCGCCCGTCGACGATGCCGCCAAGGAAACCGGCTTCTACGACAACATTCCCGAGACCTTCCAGAAGGCCATGACTTTCCCAGATGGCCACATGTACGCTCTGCCGATCAATGACCACGGCCACAACTGGCTCTGGTACAACAAGAAGGTCTTGGCCGACGCAGGCGCGAAAGAGCCGGTGACTTGGGACGACTTCTTTGCCGCTGTTGACGCCATCAAGGCCAAGGGCAACGCGGTTCCGATCGCCGTCGGCGCTCAGCCATGGCAGCTCGGCCAGACCTTCCTTTCTGTCCTGCTGACCAAGCAGGGTCCTGTTCTCTTCAACAAGGTGTTTACCGATCTCGACCTCGACGCCGTGAAGTCGCCGGAGTTCAAGGATGCAGTGGCAACCTTCCTCAAGCTCCGTGACTATTCGGACAACGGCGCGGCAAACCGTGAATGGAACGTTGCCGCCAACATGGTGATCACGGGCAAGGCCGGGTTCCAGTTCATGGGCGACTGGGCGAAGGGTGAATACACTGCCGCGGGCCTCAAGCCCGATGTCGAATATGGTTGCCAGATCCTCGGCAACGGCGACGGCAAGCAGTACTTCAACGTATCGTCCGACGCGATCATCTTTCCGGTCAACAAGGGCGCCGACCAGGACAAGGCTCAGGCGATGCTCGAGCGCATCATGATGGGCAAGGACGTCCAGGTCGCCTTCAACTCGAAGAAGGGTTCGGTTCCGGCGCGTCTCGACGTCGATGCGAGCAAGCTCGATGCCTGCGCGGCAAAGGGTATCAAGATCTTGCAGGACCCGGCCCAGCGCATTCCAAACGTCGACTTCCTGGTTTCCCCGGACACGATCGGTGCCGAGCGTGACCTGGCTGCCCAGGCCTGGGCCGACCCAAGCTACACGCCGGACAAGTTCATCGAGTCTTTCACCAAGATCATCGAAGCCGAAAAGTCGATGCGCTGATTTGACGACGGCCCGCCGGCCAAGGTCGGCGGGTCACCCATACTTTAATTCGCAGGCAGCAACATGTGGGAGGAACGCATGAACATCCAATTGAAACAAGGCCGCGTCGGTACTGATATCGCTGGCCCCGTCACTGAACGCTTGAGCCTCAAGGGTCGGGTGGCAATGGTCACGGGTGGGTCGCGTGGCATCGGCAAGGCATTCGCCATCGGCCTCGCCGAAGCCGGCGCCGACGTCGTCGTTCTCTCGAAGAGCTCGAAGGAAGAAGGCGAGGCCGTGGCCGCGCAGCTCCGCGAGATCGGCACCAAGGGTTCTTTCGCCATGCTGGCGGACGTCACGAGCCGTTCGGCGCTCGACGCAGCCGTCGATGAAGCCGTCAAGCGTCTCGGCAAGGTTGACATCATGGTCGCCAATGCCGGCATCGGCATCGACGTCAATGCCGAGGATATGACCGAGGAGCAGTGGGATCGTCTGATGGACGTGAACCTCAAGGGCGTGTTCTTTGCTGCGCAGGCCGCTGCCCGTCACATGATACCGCGCAAGGCCGGCAACATCATCGTCACCTCGTCGCTTTCCGCCTATGTCGCCAACGGCAATCCGCAGGCCTGCTACAACACGTCGAAAGCCGGCGTGAACATGCTCGTCAAATGCCTTGCCTACGAATGGGCGCGCCACAACATCCGTGTCAACGCCATCGCGCCCGGCTTCATCATGACCGATATTCTGGGCCCCTATCTCAGCGAATTCCCGGATGAAGCCTACGGCTACATGATTAAGCCGGCGGCCATGAACCGCATCGGCACGCCGGACGAACTCGCGGGCGCCGCGGTCTTCCTCGCATCGGATGCCTCGAGCTACATGACCGGGCAGTGCATGGTCATCGATGGCGGTTACTCTCTGACGCCGCTCGAAAATCGGCTGCTGTGATGGCTGTCCTCGAGAACACCGCACGGGTTGCCGCCAGGAAGGCTACCCCCAGACGGAGGACGGCATCGAAATGGGGAAGCTATGTCGGCTTCCTCCCTGCATTGCTCGTCGTTCTCTTCGTCTACATCTTCGCAATGGCCTGGACGATCTGGATCTCGTTCACGAAATCCAAGATGCTTCCGGTCAACGAGTTCGTCGGCTTCGCCCAGTACAGCCGCCTCTTCGGTGACGAACGCTGGCAGATATCGGTCGTCAACCTCGGCATTTTCTGCTCGCTCTTCATCGGCGCCAGTCTGGTACTCGGTCTGCTGATGGCGATCGCGCTGGACCAACGCGTCCGGTTCGAAAATAGCCTGCGCACGATCTACCTTTATCCGCAGGGGATGTCGTTTATCGTCACGGGACTGATCTGGCAGTGGATTCTCAACCCGCAAATGGGTCTGCAGCAGTTCTTCCACGATCTCGGTCTCACCTGGGTTACGATCGATTGGCTCACCCGCTCCGACAAGGCGATTTACGTCGTGGCCTTAGCTGGCGTATGGCAGGCATCCGGACTCGTCATGGCCATCATGCTGGCTGGCCTGCGCGGCGTCGATGAAGACCTCGCCAAGGCGGCGAAGGTTGATGGCATCAGCCCGTTCCGCTTCTACGTCCACATCGTTCTTCCGCTGCTGAAGCCGATGTTCGCGACGGCCGTGGTGCTGCTCGCGGTGGGTGGCGTCAAGGTCTACGACCTGGTCGTCGCGCTGACCAACGGCGGGCCGGGCATATCGAGCGAGGTTCCCGCGAAGTACGTCATGGAATTCCTGTTCCGTCGGGCAAACATCGGTCTCGCGTCGGCGGCGGCTTCGGTGATGCTCATTACGGTGATCGCGGTCGTCGTCCCCTACGTCTACCTCGAACACTTCCGTAAGCAGAAGGGGAGGACCCCGGTATGACCGCGGATATCCAGCACACACTACGGCATAATCCGAACGCAAGCGGGCGCAAGCCCAAGCAGGTAACCGCCGGTCGCGTCGGGCTCTACGCCTTCATCATCATCACGGCCCTGTTCTTCCTGCTGCCGCTGATCGTGATGATCATCACGTCGTTGAAGACGATGGATCAAATTCGTCAGGGCGGCCTGTTCGACCTGCCGAGCCCGTTCGCCTTCGATGCCTGGGTCAGGGCATGGACTAGCGCCTGCACAGGTCTCACCTGCAATGGCGTCAAGGTCGGGTTCTGGAACTCGATCCGCATTCTCGTCCCGAGCACCATCCTGTCCATCGGCATCGCGGCATGGACCGGCTACATGCTCTCCTTCTGGCGGGTTCGCGGAGCAACGGTCCTGTTTACGATCCTGATGGTCGGCGCGTTCATTCCGTTCCAGGTGTTCATCTACCCGCTCGTTCGCGTGTTTTCGACGGTGGGCATCTTCGGAACGGTCACCGGCATCGTCATCGTGCACACCGCTTTCGGCCTGCCGATGCTGAGCCTGCTCTTCCGCAACTTCTTCATGGGGCTGCCGATCGATCTGTTCAAAGCATCGCGTGTCGATGGTGCGAGCATCTGGCAGATTTTCCGGCACATCATGCTGCCCATGGCGACGCCGATGGTGATCGTCGCCGTGATCCTTCAGGTCACCGGCATCTGGAACGACTTCATTCTTGGCGTCGTCTTCGCCGGCCCGAACAACCAGCCGATGACCGTTCAGCTGAACAACATCGTCAACTCGGTGTCCGGGGAGAAGGAATACAATGTGAACATGGCTGCGACCATGATCACCGCTCTCGTTCCATTGGCCGTCTATTTCCTGTCCGGACGCTGGTTCGTCCGCGGGATCGCGGCCGGCGCAGTGAAAGGATAAGTCATGGGTGTGGTCAAAGCGAATAATGTCTCGGTCGCTTTCGGTGCCGTGAAGGTCATCGAAAACCTCAACCTCGACATCAAGGAAGGCGAGTTCGTCGTTCTTCTTGGTTCCTCGGGCTGCGGCAAGTCGACCCTTCTGAACTGCATCGCCGGCCTCCAGGAGATCGCCGACGGTGAAATCTGGATCGGCGACGACAATGTGACCTGGGCTGAACCCAAGGATCGTGGCGTCGGTATGGTCTTCCAGTCCTACGCGCTCTATCCCAGGATGACGGTGCGTGAAAATCTGAGCTTCGGACTGCGCATGGCCAAGATGCCCAAGGCGGAGATCGAGAAGCGCGTCGCGCGCGCAGTGAGCATTCTGCAGATCGAGAAGCTGCTCGACCGGCGGCCAGCCGAATTGTCGGGTGGTCAGCGCCAGCGCGTGGCGATCGGGCGTGCGCTGGTGCGCGATGTCGATGTGTTCCTGTTCGACGAGCCGCTTTCCAACCTCGACGCGAAGCTTCGCACGGAACTGCGCGTCGAGATCAAGAAGTTGCACCAGCAGCTCGGCTCCACGATGATCTACGTCACCCACGACCAGATCGAGGCGATGACCTTGGCTGACCGCATCGCGGTCATGAACAAGGGGATCATCCAGCAATTCGCGGCTCCCAAGCAAGTCTATACGCGTCCCGCAAACCGCTTCGTCGCAGGCTTTGTCGGATCGCCGTCGATGAACTTCATCAAGGCGACCGTCAGCGATGCCGGGCAGGATGCGAAGACGGCGGACGGACGCTCCATCT
The DNA here is from genome assembly GCF_000377565.1 of Rhizobium sp. 2MFCol3.1. GTDB lineage: Bacteria > Pseudomonadota > Alphaproteobacteria > Rhizobiales > Rhizobiaceae > Rhizobium. Next base: position 36,864 of record NZ_KB898355.1, read on the forward strand.
CGCTCAAGGGCTACGAAGGCGGAGACCGGTTGGCTGCGGGCAAGCAGATCGAGATCGGTATTCGCCCCGAGCAGTGGATTATCGATGGACAGTCCGCAAGCGGCCAGGCCCTCGACGCACAAGTCACCGTTGTCGAAAATACCGGCGCGGAGAGCCTGATCTGGGCAAAGGTCGGAGACGAGACCGTCTCCGTCAAGGTCGCTGATGATACCGGATATCATGAAGGACAGAAGCTTCGGCTTTCCTTCAACCCGGCGTTCGTATCAGTATTCGACACCTCGTCGGGCGAAAGGGTCTAACGCCCGGCGAGCCAAATGCGAAGGACGGGAGTGCCCTTCGCCACATTCATAGGGAGCTAGTTTATGTCCACCAAAAGGGTCGCCGTCATCACCGGAGCGACGGATGGTATGGGGAGGGTGGTTGCGCCGCAACTCGCCGAGGCGGGATACCATGTGGTCGTCCACGGCCGCAGCGCGGAACGCGGCGCTGAAGTCGTCGACAAGATCAAGAAAGCGGGTGGTTCGGCCGAATTCATGGGCGCGAACCTGGCGTCGCTGGCCGACATCCGCCGATTCGCTACGGAGCTGAAAAGCCGGTTCCCGAAAATCCACCTTTTCATCAACAATGCCGGCATCGGCACGGGACCGGAGGACGCTGCGCGCGAGTTCAGCGACGATGGCTTGGAGCGCCGCTTTGCGGTCAACTACCTGTCGGTCTACCTGCTGACCCGCCTCGTACAGGACAGCGTGATCGCCGCAGCGCCGTCGCGCATCGTCAACGTCGCCTCTGACGGCCAGCAAGCGATCGATTTCTCCAACGTTCAGCTGGAACGCGATTACTCGGGCGAGGCCGCCTATTGCCGCAGCAAGGTCGCCGAGATCATGTTCACGCTCGATCTCGCCGAAGAGCTGAAGGGCAAGGGTGTCACCGTCAACACGATGCACCCGAGCTCCTTCATGGACACCACCATGGTTCGCCAGATGAAGCACGCCGTTGTCGAAAGCATCGATGTCGGCGCCGGGCACCTGGCCGATCTCGCGCTCAATCCGAAGTTCGACGGCGTCACCGGCCGTTACCTGAACCGCGGCGTCGACATGCCTGCCAACGAGCAGTGCTACGACCTTGCCGCGCGCAAGAAGCTTCGCGATCTCTCTGTTGAACTCACCGGCATCTGAACGGACATTCCATGACCATCAATCACGCAGCCTACGTACTCGAAAACCGCAAGATGACGTTCGGCGAAGCAAAGATGCCGGAAGTCGGCATCCACGACGCCCTGATCAAGATGAAGTATTGCGGCGTTTGCGGTTCCGACGTCCACTTCTACGAACACGGCGAGCCGGAATTCCCGGATGTCTATCCGTTCATCCTCGGCCACGAGGGTGCTGGCGAAGTCATCGCTGTGGGCCGCGCCGTCAAGAACCTCAAGGTCGGTGACCGTGTGGCGATCGAGCCCGGCATTCCCTGCCGTACCTGCGAGTGGTGCTCCGGCGGCCGCTATAACCTTTGCCCGAACGTCGTCTTCCCGTCCGCTCCGCGCGAGCCAGGCATCCTGCGCAACTACGTCTGCCATCCGGCCGACCTATGCTTCAAGCTGCCGGATAACATGTCCTACGAAGAGGGCGCGCTGATCGAGCCGCTCGCGGTCGCCATGACCGCGGCGCGCGAGGCCGGCGCCCGCATCGGCCAGTCGGCCGTTATCCTCGGCGGCGGCTGCATCGGTCTCGTGACGCTACTTGCCCTTCGCGCCATGGGGCTGTCGAACATCACAGTGGTCGATCTTTTCGATATCCGCCTGAACAAGGCCAAGGAGCTCGGAGCGAAGAACGTTGTCAACGCCCGCGAGAAGGACCCGATCGCTGAGGTAATCCGCCTGCACGATGGCCTTGGCCCGGATCTGGTGTTCGAAACGGCCGGCAGCACCGTTGCTGCTTCGCAAACCATCAAGATGTGCAAGCGGGGCGGCACGATCATGATCGTCGGCAACGTCACGGGCGAGACCAAACTCGATCTCCAGCTGATGACCAACAAGGAACTGACGATCAAGTCGAACTTCCGCTACAGCAACATCTATCCGACGACGATCGACGCGGTCGCGTCCGGAAAGATCGATGTGAAGAGCATCATCTCGCGCTACTACAAGCTGAGCGAAGCTCCCCAGGCCTTCGAGGACTGCATCAACGAGAAGTCGACGATGGTGAAGGCCGTCATCAAGTTCGAAGACGCCTGATCGCATCAACGGTCGTTCCTGGCTTCAACCGGGAACGACCTTCAAGGAGCATGAAATGACCGCACCAGACATTCTGTGCGCAGGAATGATTGTCGTCGACGTCATCGTGGATGGGCTGGAAGCAATGCCTCGACCGGGCGAAACCGGGCGGGTGTCGAGCGTAACGCTGGCCTCGGGTGGCGACGCGATCAACGAGGCCTTCGCGATTGCCAAGCTTGGCAACAATGTCGGCCTCATGGGGCTCATTGGGCAGGATAGCCAGGGGCAGTTCATCAGGGACCGCTGCGTCCATTATGGGGTTTCGACAGAGGGCCTGCACGCCGACCCCGAGCGTTCGACCACGACCTCGATCGTCCTCCTCGACAAATCCGGGGAGCGCAGCTTTCTGTCCGAACGCAACGCCTCGATCGGCGCCTACGGTCCGGAGCACGTCGATCTCGACATCATCCGCCCCGGCCTCAAGGCGCTTTCCATTGGAAGTATCTTTACCTCGCAGCCCTTCGACACGAAGGCGCTCGCCCCATTGCTGCGCAAGGCCAAATCGGTCGGAGCGATCACCGTCGCCGATATGGTGATGGACCAGCAGGGCTACGGTCTCGATGGCCTGGCAGAGGCGTGGGAATATCTTGACTATGTCGTGCCGAGCGAGCTCGAAGCCCAGATTTTCACCGGATCGACCGATCCCAAGGCGATTGCCGCGGACTTCCGCAGACGAGGCGTGAAGAATGTGATCCTCAAGCGCGGGTCGCAGGGTGTCGTCGGCTTCGTTGACGGAGAAGAGGTGGCTTGCCCGGCGTTCAGCGTTCCCGTCATCGACACCACCGGGGCGGGCGACAATTTCGTCGGTGGTCTCGTGCATTGCCTTGTGCGGAAGATGCCTCTCGCTGACACGTTGCGTTTTGCTTCGGCAGTCGCTGGCTTGTCAGTACAGGCGGTCGGAGCCGGTGCCGGTTTGAAGGATCTCGCTCAGGTCGAGCGGTTCCTGGCGGAACAGCGCGTGCAGGCTTGAGGTGGGCGAAGGTCTGATCATCGGTGTCGATGTCGGCACGCAGAGCGTTCGAGCGCTGCTCGCCGACGCAGCCGGCCGCACTCTTGCATGCGTGCGTCGCGCGACACCAAGCCGACGCATCAGCGAGTACAGTGCCGAATACGACCCTGATGTACTCTGGTCATGCGTGATCGAGCTCCTCAGGGAACTCGCGCAACATGTCCCCAAGGGGCAGGTCGTCGCCGGTATCTCCTGCGCGAGCATGGGCGAATCCTGCGTGCTGGTCGGCGTGGGAGGCGAGGCGCTGGCGCCGGCGCTCGCTTGGTTCGACCGCCGCACTGAAGCTGATGCGGAAGAGGTCGCGGCTTTGATCGGCGCGGATCGGCTGTTCGAGATTACCGGCTATCCGCCGGACGCCACCCTGACCTTGTGCAAGCTGCTCTGGCATCGGCGGTCGCAACCGGATTGCTTCGCGCATGTGAAGCTCGTGCTGCCCATCTCTCCCTGGATCGCGTTCAAGCTCTGCGGCGTCGCCGCGGTCGATCCTTCGCTTGCTGCGCGAACATTATGCCTCGACGTCAATACCGGCACGTGGTCCGATGAACTGCTCGGCACCTTCGGACTGAAGAGCTCCCTGTTCCCTCCAATCATGCCGAGTGGCACGCCCCTGGGGCCGGTGTTGCCCAGCGTTCTGAGGCAGACGGGGCTCGCTGGCGCCCCGATGGTCTGTGTCGGCGCCCAGGACCACATCGCAGGCGGCTTCGCTGCCGGCGCAACGCGGCCGGGCGTGTTTCTGGATAGTTTGGGGACATCCGAGGCAATCCTGGTAACGACCGACCGACCAAAGCTGAAGCTGGACGATAGGCGCTTCGGCTTCGTTCAAACGAGCGCTGCCCTGGATGAACGGTTCTATCTCATCGGTTCGGGGCTCAATCGAAGCGGCGGGGCGATCGAGTGGGCGCTTCGGACGATTGCCCCCGGTATTCCCAGGCAGGACCTGCTTGAAGAAGCGATGGCCGAGCCGGCCGGCGGTGGCGGCGTTATCTTCGTGCCAAATCTGGCGGGAAGTACGGCGCCGAGCCCGGACAGCGCTGCAGCGGGCGCTTTCATCGGACTGACCGATGCCACCAAGCGTTCCTCCCTGCTGCGAGCCGTCTTCGAGGGCGTGGCGATGGAAGCCCGGCTTGTTTCCGACGCGCTGTTTGAGCTTCCCGGTGTTGGCCAACCCGATGATTTCAGGCTGATCGGCGGCAGCACCCGCAACGCATTGTTCCTGGAGATTAAGGCAAGCGTGCTGGGGCGGACGCTTACCGTGTACGACGAGCCGGAAATGACGGCGGTCGGTGCGGCTTTGCTCGGCGGGTTGGGCGCAGGACTATGGCCGGATTTCGCCGCGGCCGCATCCGGGCTCTCGCTTCCGGTAAGAAAGGTTGCGCCGAATCCGGCTTGGCGGCGGGTTTACGAGACGCTTTACGCGTCCGTCTACCGCGATCTCCACCATAGTCTGGCGAGCGCGAACCGATCATTTGCCAATTGCCGTGCTGCAGGGGCAGCGAAAACTGAGGGAGGAAGAGCATGAAGCTTTATCTTGATACCGCCGACCGCCTTGAGATCGAGCGCCATCTCGGGAGTGGCCTGTTCGAGGGCGTCACGTGCAATCCGGCTATCCTGAAGGCAGCCGGCCTGAGTGCCGCGACAGCGAGAAGCTTCTATGAGTGCGCCGTAGGCGCCGGAGCGAAGGAAGTCTTCATCCAGGTTTCCGGCGAGACGTCCGACGCCATGATGACCCAAGCAATGCGTTACATTGAATATGGGCCGGAGGTGGTCATCAAGATACCGGGCACGCTATCGGGAGCTTCGGTGTGCCGTTCGCTGCGTGAAAGACAGGTCAGGGTCCTGATGACCGCCGTTCACGATGCCAAGCAGACGGTCACCGCAATGGCGGCACACGCGACCTATGTCACGCCTTATCTTTCGGAAATGTATCAGGCCGGGCGTGATGGCATCGCGCAGATCACATCCATGCAGAAGATGCTCTCGGCCGCGAAAACGGACACCAGGCTGCTCATGGCCGGGCTCCACGACATGCCGACGCTGATCAAGGTCGCCGAACTCGGCATCGGCTTCCTGACGATTACGCCGAAGATCGCCGACGACCTTTTCCGCGAGGATGCCACGGAAAAGATGGTCGACTTCTTCAACGCGGTTGCTGCCTGATTTCAGGCAGCTCCTCGTGTCCCGCGTTCTCAAATGCGGGACGCAAGACCGCGATCGGCAAGGTTCCGGAGCAAAGCGCGTGTCCCAAAGGTCCATTCAGGGCATTCGTCCGTGCGCGTGACGCGGTTCGCCAAGCGGCCGAGAAGCGGCGTGCCGATCTCGACGATGTCACCGATCTCGTGGGTGAAGCCTTTGCCGACGCCGCGCCGGTCCTTGACGGGGGCGAACATCGTTCCGAGGAACAGCACGACACCGTCAGGATATTGATGGTTGCGGTTGCGAAGCTGGGCCACAAGGTCGGCCGGCTTGCGGCTGATCGCTTCCATGGCGTTCTCGCCGGTCATCTCGAAACCGTCGTCGCCTGTGACGCGGAGCGTCACGCGAACCTTGCCGAGTTCTTCCAGGGTGAACGTTCCATGGAACAGGCGGATAAACGGGCCGATCGAACACGAGGCGTTGTTGTCCTTGGCCTTTCCGAGGAGAAGAGCGGACCGTCCCTCGACATCCCGAAGGTTCACGTCGTTGCCAAGCGTCGCGCCGACAATCTGACCGTCCGAGCGGACCGCGAGCACGACCTCCGGCTCCGGGTTGTTCCACTCGGAGATCGGATGGATGCCGACATCGTCTCCACATCCGACCGATGACATCGGCTGGGCCTTGGTGAAAATCTCCGCGTCCGGGCCGATGCCGACTTCGAGATATTGCGACCACATGTTCATGCCCTGGAGAAGCTCCTTGACCTGACGGGCTTTCTCCGATCCGGCAACCACGCCCCTGAGGCTGTCGCCGATCACGGGAGCGAGACGATCGCGGACCTCCTGCGCGCGACCGGCGTCGCCCTTTGCCTGTTCCTCGATGACGCGCTCCAGCATGCTGTCGGCAAACGTGACGCCGGCCGCCTTGACCGATTGAAGATCGATCGGCGCGAGAAGACGACCGCCTTTGCCTGCGAGGATGTCATCGAGGCGTCCCAGATCCGGTAGGGATGACGTCGATGCGAGCTTCTGTGCGATCCCTTCGAGCTCAAGCAGGCCGGAGACCGTGACGGCAATCTCGGTAAGATCGAGAAGGCGCCCTTCGCGCACCAGAACCGGGCAAGGGCCGCCAGCCTTGTCGGACCAAATCCGGCCGATGAGGATTGCCGAAGTGGCGTCTTGGGGAAGCACGTCCTGGGACGTCAGCACATTGTTCGAACGCATGATCTCTCCTCACGATGCAGAATTATTGGTGCGCGCTATCGCGTTGCCGCGGCGGTCCCGACCCTAAAACCTCTTGACATTTGTCGGGTCGAAGCTTTCTGTTGCTTGCACGCAATATACAGAAAGCTTGTCCATGTCTACAGATTCGAGCGCCGCAGCAATTCTTCTCAACTCTGCTGACGATGTTGCCGTCGCGCGCCGTAGGATCGGCGCCGGGGAAACGACGGGTGTGTCGGGGATCGTTGCCAATCAGATGGTACCGCGTGGCCACAAGGTTGCTCTTCGCGACATGCCTGCCGGATCGGAGCTGAGGAAGTTCGGCCAGGTGATCGGCGTTGCCACACAGGCGATCCGGCCCGGAGACCACGTGCATCTCCACAATCTTGCGATGTCGGAAGGCCATGCCGCGCATCAGTTTTCCACGGAGACAGAAGAGACGGGAATGGTCGCTCCCGCCGATCGCCGCACCTTCATGGGGTATGATCGCGGCGCCGGCGGGGTGGGGACACGAAACTACATCGGCATCCTGACGACGGTGAACTGTTCGGCGACGGTGTCGCGCTACATCGCCGATCATTTCAACCGCATGGGCGGTCTCGATGGTTTCGACAATGTCGACGGCGTGGTAGCGCTGACGCATGGGCTCGGCTGCGCCATCAGCAACAAGTCCGAGGGCTACAAGTATCTGACGCGCGTCATCCAGGGATATGCGCGCCATCCGAATTTCGGCGGCATCCTGATGATCGGGCTGGGCTGCGAAACAAACCAGATTCAGCCGATCCTCGAACACTACCAGCTGGAAGAGGGCCAGCGCTTCAAGACGCTGACGATCCAGCAACTTGGCGGCACGAGAAAGACGATTGAAGCCGCCTGCGACATGATCCGCGAGATGCTGCCTTCCGTGAACAAGGCGGTGCGCACGCCCCAGCCCTTGTCGAAACTCAAGGTCGCGCTCGAGTGTGGCGGCTCCGACGGCTATTCCGGCATTACCGCCAATCCGGCCCTAGGTCACGCCTCGGACATGATCGTGCGCCATGGCGGGACGACATGCCTGGCCGAAACGCCTGAGATTTACGGTGCGGAGCATCTTCTGACCCGTCGCGCCGTGCGCCCGGAGATCGCGCAAAAGCTGATGGATCGCATCGACTGGTGGCGCGACTATACCGCGCGCAATGGCGCCGAGCTGAACAACAATCCGAGCTACGGCAACAAGCAGGGCGGCCTGACGACGATCCTCGAAAAGTCTCTCGGCGCCGTGGCCAAAGGGGGCTCGATGCCGCTCAAGGCTGTTTACGAATATGCGGAGATCATCAACGAAACCGGCTTCGTGTTCATGGATACGCCCGGATACGATCCTGTTGCCGTAACAGGCCAGGTCGCCGGGGGCTGCAATGTCGTTTGCTTCACGACGGGGCGTGGCTCCGTGTCTGGATGGAAGCCGGCACCAACAATCAAGATCGCGACTAACACCGAGATGTACGAGCACATGCGCGAGGACATGGACGCCGACACCGGCGGCATCGCGACGGGCGTCGATACGATCGAGGGCGCCGGCGAAAAACTGTTCGAGCAGATCCTCGCCGTGGCTTCCGGACAGAAGACCGTCAGCGAGGTCTATGATTACGGCGACAACGAGTTCGTGCCGTGGCAGGTCGGGGCAATTACCTGAGCGAAATCACGGGAAGGCCTCACGCGACATTGCGTGGGGCCTTTTGTCCGGTCGCGTCCGAGTGCAAGTCAATGTTTACCGCCTCCATGATTTGCCGCGCCTTTCGCTCGGCTTCCTGCAGGCTGAGGAACACGTTATAGCGGGCGTCATGCAGCTGGCGAAGACGTCCCTGACGCGGCTTCTTGATTTCGCCCATTTTCGTCATGGCTTGCATCGCGCTCGAAACATCATCGAACTTGTCCGATGCTGCGGCACCCAAGATTGCCGCTCCGAGCAGAACTGGCTCCCTGCACATGGGTATGCCGACTTCGAGCCCAGTCGCGTCGGCCAGGATCTGCCTGACTAGGCTGCTCCTGCCCGCGCCGCCGCTGACCACGATCTGCGAAATACCAACGCCTTTTGCGTTCATCGCGTCGACGATCTGGCGTGCTCCATAGGCTATCCCGCCAATTCCGGCGAGATAGAGTTCGCACAGGCTTTCCAGATTGTCGGAGAGGGTGAGCCCCGTGATGGTCGCCTTTGCGTGTGGGTCAGCATGCGGGGCGCGATTGCCGAGAAATTCCGGCACGACGTGAATGCTCGTCGGAATGTTGTCCGCATTCGGGAACCGTTTTTCGCATTCCTGTTCAAGATAGGCCAACAGGTGCAAGACCTCGAGTTTGGCCATCTTCTGAGCTGTCGGAAAGAATGGGTGGCATTGCACGAGGTAATCGATCGCGGCGCCGGCCGCCGACTGCCCGCCTTCCAGCAACCAAAGATCGGGAAGCATTGCCCCGCAATACGGTCCCCATACCCCGGGCACCGATCGTTCGCTTGAGGTGCTGGCCATCGCGCAAGCGGATGTTCCAAACACATAGGCCATTTGACTTTGGGCGACTGCCCCGACACTCAACGAGCCAATGCCTCCGGCATGCGCATCAATCGCCCCTGCGCCGACCGCCGTGGCTGGGAGCAGGCCGAGACTTTCTGCAACCTCGCTCGTCAAACCCGAGCCAACAGGGGTTCCGGGTGCAACAACTGTCCGGCCGATGCGCTGGAAATCGTTAGAAGCAAGATCCGAGAGGCCGACTTGCTTGAAATAGTCAGGATCCCATCGCTTTTCGTGCGCCAGATAAGTCCATTTGCAGGTCACTGTGCAGGCGGAGCGATCGGTAGACCCGGTCGCCTTGTATGTCAGCCAATCGGTGAGGTCGAAAAAATGCCCTGCTCGATTGTATGTATCCGGCAGGTTTTCCTTGAGCCAAAGCAGCTTGGGCGTTTGCATTTCCGGCGATATCGAGCCGCCGACATAGGAGAGTACGAGGTGTTTCGTCCGGTTGATGCGATCGGCCTGGTCAATCGCTCGATGGTCCATCCAGACGATAACGTTGCGATCATTGTCTCCTGTCGGGCTCACCGTGACCGGCGATCCCGCGGCATCGACCACCACCAGCGAGCAGGTCGCATCGAAGCTCACTCCGGCGATCTCCTTAGGGTCCATGCGAGACTTGGTCATCACCTCACGGACGGCTTGGACAACAGCGGACCAGATATCGTCAGAACTCTGCTCGACGATATCTATGCCGATCCGCCACATGCGGATCGGGGATTGGGCGGACGAAAGCAGGAGCCCCGTTTCGGTCACGAGGCCTGCACGCGCGCTGCCGGTGCCGACATCCACGCCGATGAAACAAACCATGTTGAGATCCTCTTCGATAGGGATATCGGCTCAGCCAGGCTAAAGGCTTTCGCTGCGAAGGCTGGAGGCCTGCTCCGGAGTGAGCGCCTCTGGGCGCTCTGCCCGATGGGATACCTGGACCTCGCGCTTAAGCTCGGCCGACTGGAGGACGCCCAGCATGACAGCCAGCGTGTGAAGCGAGAAGTCTCCCGAGCAACGGTGCGGTCGGTTGTTGGCAATGGCGTTCGCCATCTCCGCAAGACCGAGCGAGCGGTAGTTGGCGATCGTGGGGCGGCCAAAGGGATAGTTGATCGCGCCGAACGGAAGCTTGGTCGTGTCGACAGGATTCCAATCCGGCCTTTGTCCGACCAGCGCCAAGGCCTCAGCGTCATGCGTATTGAGGGGCAAAGTGGTGTCGGAGAGCTCCACGTCCCCACCGAATGTATCGGGATCGGGAACGCGAAGGGATGCCTTGGTTCCATGCAGTTCGATCGGGCGCATGCCGTTGCGCCAGATGTCCCAGCTGGCGATGAAGGTGATGGTCGCGCCGCTCTCGAACTTGAGGATGGCGTTGATCGTCGTGAAAGTCTCGACCTTGAAGGTTTTGCCCTTGTTCGGACCTTCGGCACCATAGATGCGTTCGGCCGGGCTGATCTGCCCGGTCGCATACACCGAGGCGACCGGGCCGAGCAGGTTGCAGAGTGACGAGATGTAGTACGGACCGATGTCGAGAACCGGGCCGCCACCGGCTTGGTAGAAGAAGGACGGGTTGGGATGCCAGTGCTCCATTCCCTTGGACATGATCGCCGCGACGCCGGTGAGAATCTGTCCCGCCGATCCGTCGTCGATGTTCCGTCGCGCCGTCTGCTGGCCAGCACCGAGAATGGTATCCGGCGCGCAGCCGATGCGCAGACCTTTCTCCTTCGCGCGGCGAACCAGATCGATACCGTCCTCGAGTGAGGTCGCGAGAGGCTTTTCGACGTAGACATGCTTGCCGGCATCGAGCACCGCGCGGCTCACCTCGGCGTGGACGCTGGGGATCGTCAGGTTGAGGACGATATCGATATCTTTGGATGAAAGGAGCTTGTCGACGGACCTCTCCTCCAGCCCGAATTTGCCGGCGATGCGCTTCGACGCCTCCGGCACGACGTCGGCACAGGCGACGATGTCGATGTCGTGGAAAAGCTTGCTGTTGGCGGCGTAGATGTCGGAAATGTTGCCGCAGCCGATGATACCAACTCTCATTGGGTCCCTCGTTGAATAGGTGATGGAATTTGATGTGGACGCGGCCACATCGCTTATCGCGACTTGAGATAGCCTGCCGGAGCCGCGCCCCTCACGAATGCCAGACGCGCGACGGCCTGCTCGGGCTTCAGCGCATGCAGAATGATCGATCCCTGGTAGCCGCTCTCCTGCATCTTCTGGAGGTAGTAAGGGTAATCCAGCTTTCCGAGCCCCGCCGGCACGTGTCCGGCCTCGCCATCCCGGTCGAGATCCTTGGCGTGAGCCAGCACGATATCGTTGCCGAGAAGGTCGAAGGCCTCGTCAAGCTTCTCGCGCATAAGCGGCAGTTCGCCCTTCTGGAAGATGTTGGCGCCGTCCATGATGATTTTCAGGTTCGGCGAGCCGACCTCGTCCAGCAGACGCCGCGCCTTGCGGACAGTGTTGATGGAATTGCCCACTTCGGTTTCGACACCGAGGAGAATGCCGTGTGCCTCTGCGGTCTTCACCGCCTGTTTGACTGTGACGAGGAGGTCCTGCCACGCTTCCGGGCTATCGCTGTCTTCATGCCTTTTCCACATATCCTCTGGATCGCGCGACCCGGTGCACAACGTGACGACCTTGGTGCCAAGTCTAGGCGCGAGCGCGATCAGGCGGTCCAGACCCTCCGCGCCTTCAGCTCGCTTTGCCGGATCGGGGTCGATCATGTTGTAGGTGCCTGACAGTGCGGAGAGCTCAAGGCCGTTTGCGGCAAAGCCATCCTTGACGGCGGCGATCTGGCTCTCGCTAAGGCTCTCGGGGAACGTGTCACCGAAGGCGTTCACGAGGTCGAACTGGACGCCCGTCGCGCCGGCGGCGGCCATCGCCTTGAGGTTAGCTTCCAGATTGGGGGACGGGAATTCCGGGGAAAGTAGGCCGAGTGTCGCCATGGTCGCATCCAGTGCTTTTGAAGGACTTGTGGTTTGGAAGTCAGGGCCTGATGGCCCTGACTTTTGGCGAGCCGCTGCTGGGCGCAGGGCAGGGAGGTCTTACTTACCGCAGGTGTCGGCTTGCTCCGGCGTGCAGGTCACGAACCCGGTGTCGATCGACGGCGGAACCGTCTTGCCAGCCTTGAGGTCGTGGAGTGCCATCAGTGCCTTGTAGCCGATCTGGTAGGGGTTTTGGCCGACGTTGAAGCTGCTCAGTCCTGCCTTCAGCAGCGGCATCTGCGGCGGCTCGGCATCGCCGAACGAGATGACGAACTGATGGGAATCGATCCGCTCCTTGACCCTGTTCATCGCCCGCTTATAGGCGTCAGGCGCATACTGTGCCCAACCGCCGACCGCGATCAGCGCGTCGAGATCGGGATGCGCGATGACGAGATCGTTGAGCTGCTGCGCGGCCAGGGTGATGTCGTCGTTGTTGTAAAGCGGGCATCCCGACGGTTCGGTCCAGCCGTTCTGGCCGTCGAGCTTGGCGACCGGCTTGGTGCGGTCCGAGCCAGCCAGCGTATCGCGCACGCCCTGGACGCGGGTGTCGAGGTTGATCGAACCTGGTGTTCCGGACTGAATGCACACACTGCCGCCCTTGGGCTTCATCTCGATGACCTTCTTGGCCAGCGTGACGCCGAAATTGTAATTGTCGGTGCCGACGAAGGTGGTGCGGAGGCTCTGATTTTCTTCGGGCAGATCGCTGTCGAAGGTGATGACGGGAACGCCGGAATCCTTGGCCTTCTGAATGAAGCGGGCGACCGACTTGGGGTTCTTGGGCGCGATGGCGATGCCATCAAGTCCGCGCGTCACCATGTCGTTCAGCGTCTGGATCTGGGCGCCTTCGTCATTGCTTGTCGGGCCGACAAACAGGCAGGTGACACCGATCTCCTTGGCGGCGGCCTCGCAACCGTCCTTCATCTTCGCGCCGAAGGGATCGATCAGGCCCTTGGGGATGAGTGCGTATGTCTCGGCGGCGGATGCGCCCGCCGGCAGTGCCGTGGCCACTCCTCCCAGGACCGCCAGTGCTGCCAATGCCTGCTTTGCTTTGTATTTCGAATTCACGTTGATGTCCTCCTCGACAATCTCAGTGTGGTTTGGCTCAGTGTGGTTTTGCTCAGTATGCTTTGGTCTCGCGCAATTCCTCCTGTGGTCACCGGCGAGCGGTGGCCTATTGGCGCGACATGCGCAGTCGCTCCAGCCAGACGGCGAAGATGATGAATGCCCCGACGAAGGTTCCCTGCCAGAAGGGATCGACGCCGGCCAAAAGCAGTGAATTGCGGATGACCTCGATCAGGAGCGAGCCGACGACGGCGCCCGGAGCGCTGCCATATCCGCCCATCAGGTTCGCACCGCCGATGACCGACCCCGCGATGACCTGAAGCTCCTGCCCGGTGCCGAGCACGTTGGTCGCTGCCCCAAGCCAGCCGAGCAGGAACACCGACGTCAGCGCCGTGATCACACCCATGAGGATGTAGACAGAGAGCTTGATCGCATAGACAGGCAGGCCCGTCAGTTCCGCGGCGTTCTGGTTGCCGCCGATCGCCTTCACGTAGCGGCCCCAACGCGTCATCGTCAGTGCGAATTGCATTGCGATCGCCGCGATCAAGACTGCAATCAGCACCGTGGGAATGCCGAGAAGCGTGCCGCCGCCGATCGCCGACAGCATGTCGCCGCCCGGGCCGAAGTCGTAGAAGACCTGGTTGCGTGAGATGACGAGCGTGATCGATCTCAAGACGCTCATCATCCCGAGTGTGACGATGAAGGGCGGCATTTTCATAACGGTGATAAGGAAGCCGTTGATTGCTCCGGCGAAGCCGCCCACCGCCATGGTCAAGACCACCGCCGGAAAGAATGGCATGCCGCCATTTAGCATGATTGCCAGTGAGATCGCGCAGAGGCCGAGGTTCGAACCCGACGAGATATCGATACCACCGGTCATGATGACCGGCGTCATTCCGATCGCCATCAGTGCGACGAAGGCGAAATTCTGCAGGATGTTGGATAGGTTGGCGACTGAAAGGAACTTGGGTGCAACTGCGCCAACGACGATACACAACAGGATGACGACGAGCAGGATCCAGAATTCCTGGCTGTGCAGAAATGCCCTCAGGATACTGCGTTCGCGCTTATCCAGAACTGCGTCCAGATCGGCGGCGTTTGAACTTGTGAGATTTGGCGACCCTGCGGTCGAATTGGTTTGATCGGTCATGTTCGCTCTCAGAATTGATCAGGCGCTGGCCTGGGCGCCGGTGATCAGCGCGGTGATTTCCTGGGGCGAGGTGCTGGCGATCGCCTTGTCCGCGACCTTCTGGCCGCGGCGCATCACGATGACGCGATCACAGACCTCGAAGACATCGGGCATTCGGTGCGATACGAGAACGATCGCCGTGCCCTGGTCTCTAAGGCGTTTGATCAGCGCCAGAACCTCGGCGACCTGACGAACCGAGATTGCGGCCGTCGGTTCGTCCATGAGAACGATCTTCGACTGGGCGAGGCGCGTGCGGGCGATTGCCACGGCCTGGCGTTGGCCGCCGGACATGCGCGCCACCAGATCGCGGGCGCGCGTCTCGGTCTTCAGTTCGCGGAAAATCTCCACGGCTCGCCGGCGCATGGCGCCGTGGTCGAGGAACTTGAAGGGGCCGATCTTGCGCATGATCTCCCGGCCGAGAAAGACGTTTGCCGAGGCTGAGAGATTGTCGCAGAGCGCGAGGTCCTGATAGACGACCTCGACGCCGCTTGCCCGGGCTTCAGCGGGCTTGGTGAAATGGACGTCGGTCCCGTTGAGCCTGTAGCTGCCGGAACTGGGTGTATGATTGCCGGCAATCACCCTGATGAGGGTCGACTTCCCCGCGCCATTGTCGCCCATCAGGCCAACGATTTCCGCAGGCTTGATTGAAAACGAAACATCGGTAAGCGCCTGGATCGCGCCGAAATTCTTCGACACGTTCGCTAGTTCAAGAACACTCTGCAAGCTTCTCCTCCTTCTCGCTGAGTTTTCTGTCGGATGCCGTCACCAGGCGGGAACAAAGTCCAAGACATCGAATCTTTGTCTTAGACCTGAACTAAATTAATCCTCCACATCCCGCTGGCGTCTTGTATCCTCCGTAACCTGCATATAGTCTTAGTCTAAGACTTGTGTCAAATTGTTAATTGGGAGGAGGCGAAGAATGAGTGTGTATGACGAATTGGGGCCGGATATGCAGGCATTTGCCCGGTATTTGAAGAAGGCGGACGATCTGATGGCATCCGAGGCGATCGAGGATGTCAGGTCGGCGACGCGACGGCTCCGTGATGAGGCAAGCCGTGTGATACCGTTCGTTGAGACTGTCGAGGAAGGGGCGTTCGAAGGAATGCGGTATCGTACCTATCGGCCTGCGTCCGCCGAGGGCGTGACCGTCGTCTATCTGCACGGTGGCGCTTGGAGCCATCTCGATCTCGATGTGTACGATCCGATCATGCGCCAGATCGCCGCCGACGGCCCGGTCAAGGTGATCGGGTTCGAATACCCCCTGGTTCCGGAAGTTCGCTTTCCAGCCAATATGGAAGCCTGCGTAGGCTTTGTCCGGCAGGTTATCCTCGACGACCCGAACACGCCGATCGTCCTGATGGGAGATTCCGCTGGGGCGAACCTCGCGATCGGCACGGCAATTATCCTGCGCGATCGACACAAAATCCATGTTGCAGGGCTCGCGCTCATCTATGGCGGCTTCGATCTCGAAAGCGAAAGGGAGTCGTCAGCACGCTACGGCGGGGGCGAGTTACCTATGACCACCGAGGGCGTCCGCTCATCACAGGCGTTTTACCTCGGCGAGGATGGCGATCCCGCCAACCCCCTCATCAGCCCGATAAAGGCCGATCTGCGGGGGCTGCCGCCGACATTCCTGTCGGTCGCGAGCCACGACAATCTCTACGACGAAAACATCGAGATGGCGCGGCAGCTCGGCTATGCCGGCGTCTCCGTGGAACTGAAAATCTACCCCCGCGCCATTCACGGTTTTCTGGAAGCCTGGAGCGTTAGCGGATCGCAGATCGCGAAGACCGCGCTCGAAGATCTCGCGCAGTTCGCCGTCGCTCGCGGACGGTAATCAGGCCGCGACCGAACTGAATGCTGGAAGGAGAAACAGGTCCTCGCGAATGAGGGCCGCCGCTCCGACCGCGGGCAGGCGCTGTCCGGGGCCATCGACGACGATCGGCGGGACTGACAGTCCGGGAATGAACTTCTCCTGCAGCCGTTCGGCCACTCTCTCCGCTACCTTCGGATAGAGAACAGAAAGCGGCCCCGACACCACGATGAGCGCCGGGTCGAGAAGATAGATCGCGTTCAGGAACGCCGCCGCGAGTCTGTCCGACCACACGGAGAGGGTTTCAAGCAACTCCGCATCGGTTTCCCCCATCGCAGCCAGGGCGTTGACGGCATCTTCCGGGTCCTCGGCCGTGCCGATGAACTTGGCGAAGTGCGCGTAGCCGGCGCCGTCCTGGAACGTGTTGGCGCTATTCGAGAGCGCATCCGACAGCCGCATCAGACCGATTTCGCCGGCGACCCCATGTGCACCACGATCGACGATGCCGTTGCGAACGACTGCACTGCCGATACCGTTGGCGAGGACCAGAACCAGCAGGCTCTCCTTCTCGCGCTCAGGCAATCGTTCGGAGATGAGGAAGGCCGTTGCGGCCGCGTCGTTGCAGCATTTGATGACCCAGCCACGCGGCATTGCTGCGGTCAGCATCACCGTCAGATCGACCTCGTTCCACAGGCGAACCGGCGGGATAAAGACCCGGCCGGCTGGCGTGACGATACCCGAAACCGACATGCCGAGGCCGTAGACATCTGTCTCGGAGAGGCGGCTCTCCCGAAGCATTGTATCGACGATGGATCTGATTCTCGGGACAACATTGTCAGCCGGCGTCTCCGAGATCTTGAGGGGGATGGTCACGCGCTTGACGATCGCCAGCGAGAAATCGCAGAGAACTACCAGCAGGTGCTCCGGTGTGACTTCGACGCCCACGAAATATGCGCCGTTCGAGTTCAAGGTCAGCGCGTTGCCCGGACGTCCTCGATAACTCCCACCCTGCTCGATGCCGACCTCGACCACCAATCCGGCATCCATCAATTCGCCCACGGCATAGCCCACTGTCGTCTTGGTGACGCCAAGCTCCCTTGCAAGGTCAGCCTTCGACTGAGGACCTCTGTCACGGAGCAGGCGAAGGCACTTCTGGGAGTTGACATGGCGGAGGAGGCGCGTCGTCGTCATAGGTCGAATTCGTTCCTTTCAATCACCGAGCAGTGTGCATGGCTCAACGCTCGATTGTCTAAGATGTTAGCAGAATCCCGCTCTACGGATAGGATAGTTTTTCTCTGAGACAAATTAAAGCAGTCGAAATCTCGCGGCCACGAAAAGGGCCCCCACGAATGGGAGCCCGGTCTTGGTCAACACGTTTTCCATTGCAATTAATCAGGCATTCCAGCTTTTCATGCCGAGCAGCTTTTCGCCGAGCGGCGTGAGCTCCGCCGTCTTGCCGTGCAGCTTCTCCAGGCCACGCGGATCGCCGACGAAGCCGGCGCGCGCGATCGGAGCGCGTTCGCGCCACGAGCGGATACGGGCTTCGCGCTCGACGAGATCGTGTTCGTCCGCGGGGAACATGGAGATGTACTGCGCCATACGTACCTTGTTTTCCGAGGTGTTGGGTGCGACGCCGTGGGCAAGCAGCGAGTTGAAGATCATCAGATCGCCGGGGAAGAGTTCGAGCTTGACCGCCTTGTTCTCGATACCAGCCATGTTGGGGCGGTGCGGGTCGCGGTCCGCGGGCTGGGTCTTCACCCATTCGTCGAAATGCTCGAAAAGATACGGGACGCACTGGAAACCGCCGATATCGCCACCGTCCTGATGGACCAGCGAAAGCACGCCTTGAACCGCGATCGGCAGCGGATCAAGCGATGTGTCCGCGTCCCAGTGGATGAAGCCGGGGGAGGCGCGCTTGCCCCTGTTCGGCGTGTTCAGGTTTGCGCGGTCGATCGACACCCAAAGGTCTTCCATGTCCCAGATGTCGACGAAGGCGTCATAGATGCGCTGCTCCATCCGGTTATTCCAGAGAAGCTGGTGATGGTAGACCTCCACCATGCCCGTATTGGCAACCGCGCCGTCCGGAACAGGATTGCGTGAAGCGACGTCCCACGTGGATGGATCGTTGGGGTCCTTCTCCTCGAACTCCCACAGCATCGCCTTGAGGCGGTCGACGCTTTCCTTGGGCACGGCGTTGCGGACGATCACGTAGCCGCATTTCTGCCAATGCTTGAAGTCCTCCTCCGAGAGCACGCGCAAGGGCAGCTTCTTGTTGATCTGGGCGAGCGGCGTCGTGGCGCGGCTCGATGTCGGATGGTCGTCCTTGTTGATATCGGTAGCGTGGGTCATCGTTTCTCCTCCTTGGCAGCCAGTCTCCAACCGGCATTCGAGAACGATATCCGAGGCCTTGCTGGCCATGTGGTAGCGCCGTGTTGAATAATGATACTATTGTCGCGTCTATCCGGCGCTCAACGTCACCTCCGGTATATCGGCGCAGTGAGCATCAATTCAGGTCGGTCGCCGCTGAGGCAGATTTCTCCCGACCGAGACCGCTGTTGCGAACGAAACGACGGAATTCCGGTGGCAAGTCTATCCTCAGTGCCGTTTCTAGCGCTAAACTGGAGGGAATCCGGGGCGGGGAGGTTGCGCCGGAGCTTGCCGGTCTTGGGATGGAGACTTCATGAAGCCGTTTCTGGAAAAGGTTGTGGTCGCCGACGATGCGTCTTGGTCGATGGTGCGGGCGCTGAGGCACCCCAACGTTCCGTTCGAGTGGCATCATCACCCGGAATTCGAACTCACACTGACCACGAACTCGCGCGGGCACCGCTTCGTCGGCGACCATGTCGGG
Source organism: Rhizobium sp. 2MFCol3.1 (assembly GCF_000377565.1). Classification (GTDB taxonomy): domain Bacteria; phylum Pseudomonadota; class Alphaproteobacteria; order Rhizobiales; family Rhizobiaceae; genus Rhizobium. The sequence goes on from NZ_KB898355.1 coordinate 55,925, forward strand.
ACGTATGACGATGGGGACCTAGTGCTGTTAGGGCCGCACCTTCCACATACCTGGTCGTCGTCCAGCAAGATTAACGAGGATCAACCCCACAACGTTATGGTGATCTGGTTTCGGCCTGAATGGGCGCGGGGGCTGACCGAACTTCTGACCGAACTGAAGCCGATCAACGCGATGTTGGAGCGGTCTTCGCGCGGTCTTCAGTTTTCCCCGCAGGCGTCCGATCGGGTCCGAGCATCGATCGAAGCCATATTCGACAAGCGGCCTGCCGACCGGCTGATGGATTTGATGGCCATTCTCCTGTCGCTTGCGACGGACGAGGGTGCTGCTCCGCTGAGCGCGCCCAACAAGGCACCGCTGGCAACCGAGGCGCCCGGTTCGAGGATCGACCGGGTACTCGAACACGTCCACAAGAATTACCGGGACGAGATCAGGGTTGCCGACCTGAAGGAGCTCGCCGCGCTCAGCACGTCCGCGTTCCATCGCATGTTCCTGCGGCACACGCGCTTGACGCTCAGCGAATACGTCACGCGACTGCGGATCGGGGAAGCGTGCGGTGAGTTGATTGCTGGCGATCGGCCGATTGCATCGATCGCCGAGGCCGTCGGCTATCGCTCGCTTGCAAACTTCGGGCGGCAGTTCAAGACGCTCAAGGGCCAGACCCCACGCGAATACCGACAGCGGTTCAACGCCGGGCGGGCCGGACAATCCAACCGAGCGACGAAGGTTGTTGGCCCGGCAGACACTTAGGACTCGGGTGCGCCACTGACGCCGAAGGTGGCGAGTTGCTCCAGCGATGCCAGGCAGCGCTTGCAGTTGCCGCCAAAGCGACAGGGATTAGCCACCTCGTCATCATCGCCAAGACGGCCTTCGACGAAGCGAGCCGCCTCGATATCATCAGGATGATAGTCCGATCCATACGGCCCGCGCCGTTCTCCACCATGGCACATACTCGTCCTCCCAAGACATATGGCATGTGCGAAGGATATGGATTCGCCGGAGCCCGTGTTGTCCCGGTTTCTCTCATTCTGATACTATTGTCGCGTTCCCGCTGGCGTTTGGGCTTCAATAGGAGAAATGATTCCGGTCGGCTCGGTTCACACGAAGAAACTCGCAGGCTCCGTCGTTCCCTCGTGGCGAACCATCTCGGCGCGCGCAACGACGCCGGCGACCGAACTCCTGATATGAGCGCGCATGGCGGCTTCCGTCTTGGCGGGGTCTCCTTGGCGGATGGCGGCAAAAACCGCCGCGTGCTCATCGAAGAATGCTTCTCGCGGCAGCTTCTCGACCTTGGTTCCGACGGTATGTTTGGATAGCGTGAGCAAGCAATGCGTCGGCTGCAGCGCCTTGGCAAGCTCGCGGTTGCTGGTGCGTTGCACGCAGGTGACATGCAGATCGACTTCGAGTTCATACATTTCGGCGGCCGAGATCGCGGGATAACGGCTCGCTCCATCAGTCAGCCGCGCGGTCATGGCGGCCACCTCATCGTCGGTGAGCCGTTCCAATGCGCCGGCGAGAGCGACGGGTTCGAGATGCTCGCGCAGTTCGTAAAGCTCGAGGATGCGCCGCTCGTCCAAGGGGACGACCGACCATCGGGACGCCTCGTCCTTCTCGATCATGCCAAGGGTTTCCAATCGCGAAAGCACATCGCGGGCGACGGTGCGGCCCACGCCATAGTGCCTGGCGAGCTCGTGCTCGTTGAGCCTTGCCCGACCAAAGAACGAGCGGTGCACGACCTTCTGCTCGACGTCGTCGTAAAGCGTCTGCCACGCGAAATTGATGCGGGGCTCGTGGAGGATCGACAGGCGGGCCAGAGATTGGGCCAATGGAACGCGGATCGGCTCGACCCCCGAGGCGCCGACGATATAGCCGTGGGCTCCGGCGCGGTGCATGAGGCCCTCCGCCATCAGCTCCTGCAGCGCAGTTCGTACAGGTACCCGACTGGAGCCGACAAGCTGGGACAGTGGCACCTCCGTCAAGACGGTCCCGGGCGCGATATCCCCGCTGACGATAGCATCCCTGAGGCTCCGGCTTAGCTTTTCAGCCAACGTCTGTTTGCGCTGCAATTCGGAGCCCATGCCTCTTCGATCGTTCGATGAAAGCGATTGTATCGTCCTCGGCTCGGCATGTCGACTACTGCGCCGGTCAGCCAACAGCTCGGCTGACCGGGATTTGACGGCTCTTATGCCGCGGGCAAAAGTCCCTCGGGCATGTTCTGGAAGCAGACGGGACGCAGGAATCGGCGGATCGACATGGTGCCGACCGACGTCGCTCCGAAGTTCGTGCTGGCCGGGTAGGGACCGCCATGCACCATGCTATCAACCACTTCGACGCCGGTCGGATAGCCGTTGACGAGAACTCGGCCGGCCTTGCGCGTCAGGATCGGCATCAGGCGGCGTGCCAGATCGGTGTCCTCGGCATCCATGTGCAACGTGGCGGTGAGTTGCCCGACAAAGCTCTTGGCCAGCGAAGGCATATCTTGCGCACCTGGAACACGCACAACGAGGCTGAGCGGGCCGAAGACTTCTTCCGCGAGCGTATGGTCGTCGAGGAAGGTGCTCATCGGCACTTCGTAAAGGTTGGGCGATGCGTTCCGCCCGGTGCTGTCGGTGGTATAGACGGCTTTCACCGAGTTGCGGGTTTCGAAGCGCGATTTTCCAGAGCGGTAGGCGTCTGCCATACCCGATGTCAGCATCGTCTGTGGGGCGATCGCCTTCAATGCGTCCGCGACCGATGCCACGAAGGCGTCACCGTCCGATCCCTCGGGAACGACGGCAATCCCGGGGTTCGTGCAAAGCTGCCCGGCGGATGCCGTCATCGACGCCGCCCAACCCTTGGCAATGGCATCGGCTCTAGCCTTCAGCGCATGCGGCAGCACGAACATCGGGTTTACCGAACCCAGTTCACCGAAGAAGGGAATAGGCTCTGGACGGGAGGCGCAGAGATCGAAGAGCGCGCGTCCGCCGCCGAGCGAACCGGTGAAGCCGACGGCCTTGATCATCGGATGTTGCACAAGAGCCGTGCCGACATCGCGCCGCCCGCCCTGGACGAGCGAGAAGACGCCAGGGGCAATGCCGCATTTCCGGATTGCGGCGTGAACGGCTTCTGCCACGATTTCCGAGGTGCCGGGGTGTGAGGAGTGGCCCTTGACGACGACGGGGCATCCCGCCGCCAAGGCTGCGGCGGTATCGCCACCAGCCACCGAGAAGGCGAGCGGAAAATTCGAAGCGCCGAACACCGCGACCGGTCCGACCGGCTGCTGGATCAGGCGAAGGTCAGGGCGGGGAAGCAGCTGGCGGTCGGGAAGCGCAGCGTCGTGACGTTCGTCGAGATAGTCACCGTCCTCAATGACCTTGGCGAAAAGGCGCAGCTGGCCGGTCGTGCGTCCGCGTTCTCCGTTCAGTCTTGCCTCGGGCAGGCCGGTCTCCTGACATCCGATGGCTGTGATGTCGGCTGCACGGGCCTCGATTTCGTCTGCGATCGCATTCAGGAATGCCGCGCGGCTGGCCCTCGTGCTGTAGCCGTAAGGCCAGAAGGCGTCTTCGGCGGCGTTGCAGGCCTGATTGACAAGATCGACGGTGCCCATCGAGAAGGACGAGGCTTCGCCCGTCGCCGGCTCGTTCTGGAAGGTCGCTCCTCCGCCGATCCAGTTTCCCGCGATCAGGTGTTTTCCGTGGGGTTTAAAGGTCATGTGTCTATCCTCCAGTTTTGTTAGCGCGATCCAGCGCCGATCGATCGGTCAAGGTGGGTATAGCCGCCATCCGGGAATATCCACTGACCGGTCGTATGGTTCGAGCGATCCGACAAGAGGAACGCGCAGGCGTCGCCGATCTCGCGGGCTTCCGTCATGCGTTGTCCGAGCGGGATGCGGTTGGTTATCTCCTTCAACGCCGCCTCCGGGTCAGCCATTGTGTCGAGCCAGCGGCGATAAAGCGGTGTCATCACTTCCGCGACGACGATCGCGTTCACACGGACCTTGTCGGGCAGGAATTCGACAGCCCACTCGCGCGTCATCCCCAGTTGCGCCGCCTTGGCTGCAATGTAGGCGGATGTGCCGCCCTGGCCAGTCAGCGCGGTCTTGGAGGATATGTTGACGATCGCGCCCTGGGTTGCCCTGAGGTCGTCGGCCAGCAGGTGCACCATGGTGTAGTAGTGGACGAGATTTTGGTCGAGGCTGTCGCGGAAGGCATCCGGCCCCTTGTCTATCCCGACACCGTCGTTCGCGCCGGCATTGTTGACCAGGCCATGGATCGAACCATGACGCTGCCTGATCGCGCCGACCGCTGCGCGGCAAGCCTCGTCATTCGAGAGCTCGGCCTGCTGGAAATCCGCACCGGTTGCCGAAAGCCATTCCTCGGACGGCCGGCGGCGTGCGAGAACCACGGGCTTTGCGCCTTCCTCGGCTAGGACCTCGCAGATCGCTGCTCCGATGCCGGAACCGCCGCCCGTGACGACAACGACTTTGCCCTGGAGGTGTAAATCCATCACTTTGCTCCTGTTGTGTGATCTGAAAGTCGAAGGCCGGTTGTCACCTATGATCTCAGGACCATCAGGCGATCCCGTAGAAGCGGATCGCGGTTCCGCCCATGATCGCCGCTCGTTCCGTGGGAGAAAGCTCGTCGAGAAGTTCGCCGACGTAGCCGAACCAGTCCTCGTAGCCGGCAGAAAGTGTCAGAACCGGCCAATCGCTCCCCCACATCAGACGGTTAGGGCCAAACCAGTCCAGTAAACGGCCGAAGATCGCGTCGAGGGATGGCTTCGGATTGCGCAACTCCTGACGCGAAAACTCCGTGAGAAGTCCCGATAGTTTGCAATGAATCCTGCCGTCGCGCGAAAGCGCGCGCATTCCTTGTTCCCAAGCGGATTTGTCGCCCGGCTGCGGCTTGGCGCCATGGTCGACAACGATCGGAATTTCTGGGTTGTCCGCAGCGAATTTCGCCAGAACGGGTAGATGGCGCTCGGTAATCAGTGCATCGAAGCGCAGACCCAGCTGCTTAATTGCACCCAGGACATCCGATCGTGGTGCGGTCAGCAGCCATTCGGTGTCCTCGATATCCTGCAGCATCGGGCGCACGGACTTGAGCTTGGGGTTTGGCGACCATCTTTTGAGCGTCGCGATGGAACCGCTTGAAGTGAGGTCTATCCAGCCAACGACACCTGAGATGAAGGTGTGTTCGGTGGCTAGTGCCAGCAGGTAGTCGGTCTCCGCGACCGTTGGTGCGGCCTGGACTGCAATGACGTTGCGTTTGGCCGGATAATCGAACGGCCCGAAATCCATTCGAATAGAGGCGAGAGTTTCGTCGCCGGTCTGCAGCCAGCCGTAGTCGCTGCGCGATAGCTGCCAGAAATGGCAATGTGAGTCCAAGATTTGGGATGATCCGTCACGATTTTCCACGCAGTCCCTCCGCTTCCCGCCCATCGAAGTGCCACATCGGCCTTAGTTCATCGCCAAAACCAACATATGATCTGATTATTGCGTGCATTATACAGAAGCGCTTGCGCAGTCAATATTTTAACGCTAAATCTAGCGCCGACCGCCGAGTTTAGCGCTCCAAGTGACGCGCTCGGAATCAGGTAACGATCACACGAAATAGGAGGATGTACTCGTGGCGATGATGGACCTCGATTTGACAGGCAAGACCGCGCTGATCACCGCATCGGTGACAGGGATTGGCCTTGCCACCGCCCAGGGCCTGACGGCGCGTGGCGCAAAGGTTTGGATCAACGGGAGAAACGCGGATCGCCTGACGAAGGCTGCGGATGAGGTGCGCGAGCGCGTTCCTGGCGCCCAGGTCATGACGGTTCAGGCGGATGTTGCGACCGCGGAGGGCTGCCAGAAGGTCATCGATATCGTCAAGGACGTCGATATCCTGATCAATATGGCCGGCGGCACCAGCAACCTTGTACCATTTGAAAAGCTGACCGACGAGGACTGGCAGTTCCAGTGGGATTTCAACGTCATGAGCGGCGTTCGACTGACGCGCCATTATGCGCCGCTTCTCAAGAAGAAGGACTTCGGTCGGATCATCTTCATGACCAGCGAGTCCGGCCTCGTCAGCACGCCCGTGCTGATCGACTACGGCGTCTGCAAGGCAGCCGTCATTCGGCTGTCTCGCAGCATCGCCGAGGAGTTTCACCGCACCAACGTCACGGTCAACTGCGTCGCTCCCGGCGGCACGATCAGCGAATGGGTCTATCGCGAGGCCAAGGGCATGTCTCTCGAGGCGTTCGAGAAACGCCACTTCGAGGTCAATGAGCCGACGTCGCTGCTCGGCCGTTTCGCCGAGGCGGACGAGGTCGCCAACATGATCGTCTATCTCTGCTGCCCGGCGTCCAACGCGACGCGTGGCGCGCTGTTGCGCGTCGAAGGCGGCGCGGTGCGTACCGACTGATTTCTGCGTGAGCCGACTGAAGAGGAGGCCCTATCGCCGCTCGTTGAACGGCGTGGGGCAGCCACCTATTCGCGAACGAGCCAGCTCGGACGCTGGCGGAACAATGGAACTCGTACGATGAAACTCGCAATCCATTCCTTCGTGTGGAGCGACGCCCAGGACCAGAACAGCCTTGAACTGGTGATGGAAAAGGCCGTTGCGACCGGATACAGCCTGATCGAATTCCCCGGTGTCGATCGCAACAAGATCAATGTAGACCGCATCGCAAAGCGCGCCGAACAGCTCGGTCTCGGCGTTCTCGCCTCGGCGGGCCTTGCGCCTGAATACGACCTCACAAGCGAAGACCCCGAAGTCGTCCGTCGCGGCGAGGCGTTCCTCCACGAGGCCGTCAGCGTTGCCCGCGATCTGGGCAGCCGGCAGATGAGCGGCCCGATGTTCTCGGCGCATCAGAAGTTCAAGACGATGCCGACCCGCCGTGGTTGGGATACGAGCGTCGGCGTGCTTCAGAAAGTTTCCGAGAAGGCTAAAGCCGCGAACGTGGCGCTGTGCATGGAACTCGTCAACCGATACGAGACGAACCTGATCAACACGGTCCAGCAGGGGCTCGCCTACATCCGCGACAGCGGCTCTGACAACATCTACCTGCACCTCGACACCTTTCATATGAACATGGAGGAAGAGGACCCGGCACAGGCGATCCGTCTGGCGGGCGACCGCATCGGCTATTTCCATATCGGTGAAAGCAATCGCGGCAATCTCGGTTCCGGCACCATCCAGTATGCTCCGATCTTCGATGCGCTCCTGGACATCGGCTATTCCAGGAATATCGGGATTGAGGCCTTCGCGAACGCCGGCTGCGGCGATTGGTTGAAAGCGATCTGCGCCGTTTGGCGGGAGAACTGGAGCGACGGCGATAATTTCGCGCGGACTTCCAAGACCTTCGTGGAAATGAAGATCAATGAGGCCAAGGGCCGCCGGGCGGCCTATCGCGCCGCCTGACACTGAGCCCGTTCCGTCCCTGAGGATCGTCCTATGAATGCCTTGTCGGAGACCAACCGACTATTGCTGGTGGTCTGCATCGTGTTCCTGGCAGTCGGGCTGTTCCAGGGCGGGATTGGACCTGTGCTGCAGGATCTGGCGCGCCAGACGGGCTCAAGCACCGTCGCCGCAAGCAGTCTGATGACGGTGGTGTCCCTGACATCGCTGTCATCGCAGACAATCACGGCACTTGTCTTGAAGCACACCGGCCACCGGCCGATCATGCTCGTCGGTATGGTCTTCTTCCTCTGCGGGATCAGCGGGATCGCACTCTCGACGTCCCTGACCTGGCTGTTGATCGCGGCCACATGCAAGGGGATTGGCGATGGTGCTCTGCTGCTCCTGGGCAATGTGCTGGCGGCCGAGTCCTCGAAGGGGGCAGGTCCGCTCAATCTGGTCAATGCGATGTTTGGTGTCGGAGCAATTATCGCGCCGGCGGTGATGAGCGTCGCAGTGATAACCGCGGGCTCGGGCATTCCCGGACTGTGGCTGGTTCCCCTGACCATGGCGAGCGCGCTGGCGCTTCTGCTGGTCTGGCGGCCGAAGCTATCGATACCATCGGCGGACTCGGAAGCGATCGCCGAGGTGGTCCATTCGGCGGGGCATTCGCCGATACTGAAGACCCGGCTCATCTGGTTGATCTCGGCGCTGTTGCTGCTGGAGTCGTCCATCGAAGCCAGCCTTGGCGTCTGGCTGCCAATGCTCCTCAACCGATCGGCTGGACTCTCTCTCACGGCAGCCTCGATGGTCCTGTCATGGTTCTGGTTTCTGCTGACAGCATCCCGCTTTGTTGCGGCGTGGGCAAGCCGGAAGTATTCGGCTTTCGCGATCCTGGTTTTCGTCGTCACCCTCTCGACGATCGGGTGCTCGCTTCTCCTGACAGCGACAGTGACCGGAAGCGCGATGGTCGCGATCGCAGCCGTCACCTTTCTCGGACCTGGTCTTGGGCCGGTCTTGCCATCGGCTCTCTCGATCCTGCGAAACGCCTACCCGCGAAATACGGGGGCAGCGACCGGTATCGCGTTCGGATCGGGCAGCTTCGGTGCAGGCCTGATGCCGCCGCTTGTCGGTGTCCTCACGTCAGCAGCCGGTTTCGCCGGCGGAACAGGGGCGCTCACCGCCGCCGCCTTTTCAATGGGGCTGGTCCTGTTTGCGATCACCGCGACCGGACGTCGAGAACGAAACCGATCGCCGCGCTACCCGGTTGATCAACAAGTTTGTCCTGCAGGGTCCGAGTGAGGAGGCATCTCAGGACCCGGCGGTGAACAGCAATGCAACATCAAGTCAACAGGAGGAAACCCATGCTTACAGTCGATGCTCTTGCATCCATGATCGACCATTCGATCATCGATCCCAACCATACCGAAGCGGACATGATCGCCGGTATCGAAAGCGCGATCGAATACCGCGCGGGCAGGTTCACGACCCAGCCGTTTCGCGTGAAGGCCGCTAAAAAGCGGCTCGACGGCAAGGGCATCGCCCTTCAGACCTATGTCGGCTTCCCGCATGGCAACGACTACACGGCGACGAAAGTGCTTCAGGCGCAGCAGGCGCTGGATGACGGCGTCGATGAGCTCGACATGGTCATCAATATCTCGGCGTTTCTGTCTGGCGATGTCGGCTATGTCGAGGATGATATTAGGGCGATCGTGAGCCTGGCCAAGCCCTATAAGGTCACGGTCAAAGGCATCATCGAATGCTTCTACCTGACGCGCGAACAGCGGATCGCCGCAGCCCGCATCGTCGAGGCCGCCGGCGCGGATTTCGTGAAGACCTCAACGGGCCAGCGCGCCGATATGCAGGCATCGATTGCCGAGGATGTCCGCGAGATGCGATCTGTCCTCAAGCCCGAGACGATCATCAAGGCGTCCGGTGGCTGCTTCAACCTCGATGCGATCCTTCTCTACTACCGGAATGGCGCGCGTCGCTTCGGTGCGTCGGAAACGGCCAATATCCTCAACGACTTCAGGGCTCGCACCAAGGCCGGGCTCACCATCGACTGATGACGAGAACTGGAGAATCCCATGTTTCGATATAGCTGGTCACAGGCTCTGTTTACCGACGAGACGCTGGAAGACAGCCTCGAGCGTTTGAGCCGATACGGATATGACGGGGTGGAACTCCCCGTCATGTCGATGCTGCCATCCGAGGTCAAAAGCCGCCTCAGCCATCACGGGCTGACCTGCACATCGGTGAACGGCCGCTTCGTTGGCCGGGATCGGGACCTTTCAAGTTCGGACGAAGCCGTGAGATCGGCCGCCGTATCGTATGTCCGGTCCTGCCTGCAGCTTGCCTCGCACATCGGCGCGCCGGTTGCGATCATCGTGCCGACGCGTATCGGCAAGCTCAGCCCCGACACCTCCCTGGAACGGGAGTGGGCCAATGTCGTCAAAAGTCTCGAAGAAATTGGCCGCATCGGGCAGGGGCTTGGCGTGACCGCCGTCATCGAATGCGTCAATCGGGCCGAGACCTATCTCGCGAACCGTCTGGAGACTGCTCATCGCCTTGTCAAGGATACCGGGTCCGCGAATGTCGCGCTGATGGCCGACAGTTTCCATATGAACATCGAGGAGACTGACGTTCACGCCGCGCTCCGCTCGGTTGCTGGATACCTCAAGCATGTCCACCTTGCCGACAACAACCGGACGGCGCCCGGCATGGGCCACCTGGACCTCGGACGTTTCCTGGAAACGCTGTTCAGCATTGGTTATCGCGGCGCTATTGCCATGGAGTGCGATGTGCAGGCGCTGGATCGCTACAGGCGTAATGCCTTCACCACCGATCCCAAGGTTTTCGATCAATACGCCGAAACGGCGATCTCCAACCTGAAACGCATGGAAGCCGGCCTAAAGACCAAAGTCGCCGTATAAAGGAGGAATTACTATGACCACAGAAAATCGCACGGCGATCGTCACCGGGGCCGCTCAGGGCATCGGTCACGGTATAGCAGAGCGTCTCGCGCAGGATGGCCTCGCGGTCACTCTCGCGGACCTTCCGGGAAATCAGGCCGCACTCGAAAAAGCTGCGGCTGAAATCACCGCAGCAGGCGGCAAATGCGGTATCGCCGCCGCCGACGTCAGTTCGGCCACCGATGTGGACCGGCTGGTTGAAGAGCACGTCGCCGCCTTCGGCGGGATTGACGTGATGGTCGCAAACGCCGGGATTGCGGTCACGGCGTTGTTTGAAGACACCACGGTCGAGATCATCGATCGCACGATGGCGATCAACGTCCGCGGCGTCTTCAACTGCTACAAGGCTGCCGCCACCAGGATGATCAAGCAGGGGCGGGGCGGCCGATTGATTGCCGCCGGCTCCGTCAGCGCCCATAAGGGCGGCGAGTGGCAATGCGCCTATGTGGCGTCGAAATTTGCCGTTCGCGGCTTCAACCAGACCGTCGCTCTCGAATTGGCCAAGCACGGCATCACCGCCAACATCTACAGCCCTGGCGTCATCAAGACGCCGATGTGGGACTCGATCGACGAGATCGTGACCACCAAGGAAGGCAAACCGCGGGGGAGCCAGTGGGACAAGATGCTGCCGAACATTCCGCTCGGTCGCACCGGAACACCGCAGGATGTCGCCAGGGTCGTCTCGTTCCTTGCGTCCGAAAACGCAGCCTATGTCACCGGACAATCGATCGTCGTCGACGGCGGCATCTACATGGTCTGATGCGGAAAACGTCCGGGCGATCGAAGTCCGGATTCCATTCTTATCGGGAGGTTATCATGAATGAGAGCAAGTCGGCGGTAGCCCGCACGGCGGTTGTAACGGGGTCGGCGCAGGGGATCGGCCGCAGCATCGCGATGCGTCTGGCCAAAGACGGTCTATCGGTCACCTTGGCGGACCTGCCGTCGAACCAGGAAAAGCTCAATGCCGTTCGCGCGGAAATCGAGAGCGCTGGCGGCAAGGCCCGCACATCGACGGTGGACGTTACCAAGGCGGAAGACGTCAGCCGGATGGTTGCCGAGCATGTTGCCGATTTCGGCGGTATCGACGTGATGGTCGCCAACGCCGGCATCGCCATCACCGCGCATTTCGTCGATACGACGGCTGACGACGTCGACCGGTCGATGGCCGTCAATGTGCGCGGGGTCTTCAATTGCTACAAGGCGGCCTCGGAGCACATGATCAAGCAGGGGCGCGGCGGCCGGCTGATTGCGGCGGGCTCCGTCAGCGCGCACAGGGGCGGCGAGTGGCAATGCGCCTATGTTGCCTCGAAGTTCGCGGTCCGCGGCTTCAACCAGACCGTCGCGCTCGAGCTCGCCAAATACGGCATCACGGCAAATCTATACAGCCCCGGAGCGACGCAGACCGATATGTATGCCTCGATCGACGCGGTCGTTACGACGAGCGAGGGAACACCTGCCGGTAGCGAGATGGCGAAGGTTGGCGCCAAGATACCTATGGGGCGGTTCGCGCAGCCTGAGGACATCGCAAAGGTCGTGTCGTTCCTCGCTTCCAGTGATTCCGGCTATGTGACCGGGCAGTCGATCGTCGCGGACGGTGGGCAATTCTTCGTCTGATCCCCTGGCAGGATGTTGTCCGCTCCAGGCACGCGATGGCTGGAGCGGGGTTGGCCTGTCTGCGAGCATATCCAATCTTCCGATATTAAAGTTCCTGAAAACAGCAATGAGTTTCCAACCAAGATTGACAGCCATATATTTTTTGTTTAGCGTTAAAAAAGACAAATACAGGCAGTTTTCGAGTGATGTCTGGGCTAAATCGTCTGAGAACGAGCAGCACCGATATCATTCGGGAAGGGGAGAGAGTGAGCCTTGTCGATGGCCCGCATCGTGCGGGACACCTTCGCGCTCGCGGTTTCACTCGAGTTCGTTTGCTAGGTCGAAGTCCGCGACATCGGGAGGTTGTTGGATGGAAAATACCAAGAGGAAAAAGCAGAACGAGGTGGGCGCAGCAATGCGTGGCGCCCGAGGTCTGTCGGCTGCCGCGGGCAGTTGGTTCGTTCGCTTTCTGGATTACAGTTGCGTCGTTGGGGACCTCACCGGCTTGCCGGGGTTGATGGTCCATTCGGAGGCGGCGCGCCCTCGACACCAGAGCCCAATCGACATCTGACACGTGACGATGCCGGTCGTAGGGCCGAGCATCAAAGCAGGCGCGTTCCTGCGGACGTGTGTCTCATAAAGCGCTTCATGCCGAAGGCGACGTAGCAATCGCCGATGGCGAAGCCGTGTCCAACTCTGCCGCGCTGCGGTTCAGAGAACGATCTCTTGCGCCCAAAAATCTGAGCGGAAGCAACAATGCCCTGAGACTTAGGGGCGCATCGATCACTAACCGGCCGTCGAGCGCGGCCACCCGGGAGGATGTAAATGCGAATGAGATATATTGCGGCGGTCGCCGCAGCGCTGACCTTGCCGATGCTTCACGGCAACACGGTGATGGCAGCCGACGACAACAGTGTCGAAGTCCTGCACTTCAATACGTCTGGCAGCGAAGCCGCTTCGTTCTACAAGTTCAAGGATGCGTTCGAAAAGTCCGGCGGCAAGTGGATCGACTCTCCGGTCGCCGGTGGTGGTGGCGACGCGCATGACACGACCCTTCGCGCTCGTGTTCTCGCCGGCGACGCCCCTGGCGCAGCGCTTCCCAAGTGCCCGGAAGCTGCTCGCTGGTACGAGCAGGGCTACATCGCCAACATCGATGACGTTGCCGCCAAGGGCAAATGGGACGAACGTCTCCCCGAGCTCCTCAAGAACTTCGCCAAGGTCGATGGGCACTATGTTTGCGTGCCGTATGATATCCATCGCCTGGACTGGCTCTGGGGCAATGCCGAGGTGCTGAAGTCGGCCGGCGTGGACAAAATGCCTGAAACCTGGGCCGAGTTCGACGACGCTGCCAAGAAGATCCAGGCTTCCGGCAAGATCGTTCTCGCACACGGTGGCCAGGAATGGCAGGACGGCACGACGTTCCAGACGGTCGCTCTGGCCATGGGCGGCGCTGATTACTTCCGCAAGCTCGCAAAGGGCGACCCTGCCGCGATCGATAGCAAGACGACGCGTGACATCTTTAACCGTATGAGGATCCTGTCCACCTACGTCGACCGTGGTGCTCCCGGCCGCGACTGGAACCTCGCTGCGGCGATGGTCACCAAGGGTGACGCAGCCTTCCAGATCATGGGCGACTGGGCAAAGGGCGAATTCCTGCAGGCTGGCAAGAAGATGGGCACCGACATCCTTTGCTCGCCGGTTCCGGGTGAGGTCGCCAACCGTCCCGGCATGGTGATGGTGTCGAACTCGATGGGCTTCTTCGTCAAGGAGAAGGGCAAGAACGACGCCTCGAGCGGGCAGAAACTTCTGGCATCGACGCTGCTGAACCCCGACGCGGAGATTGCCTACACGATGATCAAGGGCTCGGTTCCCTCGGTCAACGACGTGCCGCTCGACAAGTACGATAGCTGCGCCCAGCGTTCGGCCGCCGACATCAAGGCAAACAACGAAGCCGGCACGCTTGTCGGCGATATGTGGACGATGACCCAGGGCGTATCGCCCTCCATCGACGCCGCCATTCGCCAGGTCTCCTCGCAGCACTTCAGTTCGAAGACGATGACGTCGGACGAGGCTGTCCAAGCAATGCTCGACGCCGTCGAACTCGCGCAGTGATCATAATCGATGGCCGCGATCCACGGGTCGCGGCCAGTTTCATGTAGGGAGGTCGCAATGACCAGAAAAAAACTGGCGGCTCCGTGGCGGGAACATATCGCACCCGTCATCGCAATGTCGCCATCGCTCATCACGCTGAGCGTCTTCGTCTACGGCTTCATCGCCTGGACTGTTCTTGTCTCGCTTTCGGCGTCGAAAATGGTTCCCGACTTCACCTGGGTCGGGATCGAGAATTACTGGAAACTCTGGCGTTTCGGGCCATGGCGATTGGCCGTCGGGAACTTCATGGTGTTCAGCGTTCTCTATGTAGCGATCGGTCTGGCACTGGGACTATTCCTTGCAATTCTCATCGACCAGCGTATCCGCGCCGAGAGCCTTTGGCGCACGATCTTCCTCTATCCGATCGCTCTGTCCTTCGTCGTCACCGGTGTCGTCTGGCGGTGGATCATGAACCCGACGATCGGCGTCGAGCGGTTCATCCGCGATCTCGGCTTTCCGAGTTTCGAGTTCGCCTGGATCAGCGACGAGCGCTTCGTCGTCTACACGCTTGTTATCGCCGGCCTCTGGCAGGTCGCCGGCTTTGTGATGGTGCTTTTCTTGTCAGCGCTGCGTGGCGTCGACAGCGAGATCATCAAGGCCGCCAGCCTCGATGGCGCCCGTCCATGGCGTATCTATCTCTCGATCATCGTGCCATCCATCTGGCCCGTCTTCCTCTCCGCGGGCGCAATCCTTGTCGGAATGGCGCTCAAGACATTCGACCTCGTCATCGTCATGACGCAGCGCGGTCCGGGAAGCTCGTCGGAGTTCCCTGCGACCTTCATGTACGACATGGCCTTCCGCCGAAACCAGCTCGGCATTGGCTCCGCGTCGGCGGTGATGATCCTGCTCGCAGCGCTGATCATCGCCCTTCCTGCACTTTTGATTGGAGCGCCAGGCCGTGACCGCAACAAATGATTTCGCTCAGCCGACCATTCGGCCGCTGAAGAAGAAAGCCAAGGCGATGACGAGTTCGCAACCGAGGACAGTCGAGCGGACGAACCCTGTTGCCAGGGTGGTTCTTTATGCTGTGCTTCTTTCGCTGGCGCTGTTCTTCCTCGCCCCTCTCGCGCTGATGCTCATTACCTCTCTCAGGCCAACAGAGGACTTCCGGGGACAGTCAATCATCAGCTGGCCGGGCGCCTGGTCGCTCTATGCGTGGACGAAGGCCTGGGGCGAAGCCTGCATCGGAACGCGCTGTGTGGGCCTCAAGGCCTATTACCTGAATTCCTTCATGATCGTGATACCGGCGGCGATATTCTCCACCGCGCTCGGTGCCATCAATGGCTTCACGCTGTCGAAGCTTCGCTTCCCGGGCAGCAACCTGCTGTTCATCCTGATCGTGTTCGGCGTCTTCATCCCATACCAGGCAATCCTGATTCCGGCCGCTCAGCTTCTCGGGAAGTTGGGTCTCTTGAACACGATCTGGGGTCTGATCCTTGTCCAGTCGGTCTACGGCATCCCGATCTGCACGCTGTTCTTCCGCAACTACTACGCCTCGATTCCGGATGAGCTGATCAAGGCGGCCAAGATCGACGGGGCAGGGTACTGGACGATTTTCTTCAGCATCATCCTGCCGCTGTCGCCGCCGATCATCGCGGTAACCCTCATCTGGCAGTTCACCGCGATCTGGAACGACTTCCTGTTCGGCGTGACGTTCTCTTCGGGCGCAAGCCAGCCCGTGATCGTCGCTCTGAACAACCTCGTCAACACCACCTTCGGCGTCAAGGAATACAACGTCGACATGGCTGGCACCATTATTACCGCGCTTCCGACACTCGTGATCTGCGTACTTGCGGGCAAGTACTTCGTCCGCGGGCTCACTGTCGGCTCCGTGAAAGGATGAAGTAAATGGGTTCTCTTTCAATCGTAGACGTCACCCGCCGTTACGGGGCGTTCCTCGCGCTCGACAGTGTCAGCGTCGAGGCCGGCCAGGGCGAGTTCCTCACGCTTCTCGGACCATCGGGCTGTGGGAAGTCGACCTTGCTCGGCATCATCGCCGGACTCGATTATCCGACGTCAGGGGAAATCAGGATCGACGGAACCGATGTCAGCGGCACGCTGGCACGCGACCGCGACATCGCGATGATCTTCCAGTCCTATGCGCTCTATCCGACGATGACCGTCCGCAAGAACATCGAGTTCGGTTTGAAAATTCGTGGCGTGGGGGCAGCGGAGCGCGCGAAGGCAATCCAGAACGTCGCGACCATGCTGCGCATCGATCATCTGCTCGATCGCAAGCCGTGGCAGCTCTCCGGCGGCCAGCGCCAGCGCGTCGCCATGGGGCGCGCACTCGTGCGCAACCCCAAGCTCTTTCTCTTCGACGAGCCGCTCTCCAACCTCGATGCCCAGCTCCGTACCGAGATGCGCATCGAGATCAAGCGCCTCCACCAGAAGCTAGGCGCCACCATTGTTTACGTCACGCATGACCAGGTCGAGGCGATGACGATGTCGACGAAGATCGTCGTCATGAACGGCGGCAAGATCGTTCAGATTGGAACGCCGAATGATATCTACAATTCGCCGGCGGATCTCTTTGTCGCCCGGTTCGTGGGATCGCCTGCGATGAACCTGCTCGAAGGCACGGTGGAAACCCACGGCAGTGCGCAGGTTCTCAAGGTGTCGCCAAAACTGTCGATTCCGCTGCCGAACGGATTCGCCGTCAGCGGTCAGGCCGTGACTTTGGGTATCCGCCCTGAGAACATCACGATCGGCGAGGCACTGGACGAAAACTGCCTGGTTCTCGACGCGCGCGTTGATCTAGTGGAGCCAACGGGTGCCGACACACTTGTCATCTTCGACGTGGCGGGCAAGGAAGTGACCGCTCGCACGGCGCCGACGACCAAGATCAACGCCGGCCAGACGTTGAAGTTCGGCTTCTCGCAGGCCAACTTCCATCTGTTCGACACCAAGTCTGGAAGGCGTCTCGATAAGAAGGGGGCGACCGGAAATACCCCTCCGTCGCTCGCGGCACGCACCGCGGCTCAGGCGATCTGATCTGCGAACCGCTTCTGTCGGCTGCTGTCTGGGCAGCCGACGCTCGATACCGTATGGCTCGGCGTCGTTTTGGGTCAGGCAGTAGATCTTACTCGACGTTTGTAGTCGGCCACTTAGGCATCAAGTAATGTGTTCGCAGGTTCAGAAGCCTTCAATGCACGAATTTACAAGTCTCCGTGCCATCAGGCCCCCCGCAACCAATATTCTTTCTTTCCCCAAAACAAACAATAAAAATCTACCGCCCTACCTTCGGACGCCGGCGGCGAGCAATTCCATCAGGAAGGTAAGCAGCGAGAGCATGAGGGCGACGATGGCGCTGCCGAAGAATCGGACGAGGTTCAGTGGGCGGATGCGGATGGCCAACGCGCCGGATAGCAGATTGAGGATCGCGCAGCAGGTGCAGATGTGGGCCGTGCAGCATCTGTTTCGTCTCCTCGCTGTCCAACTCGCCGGCGTCCAGCCTTTCCACGAAATCCTCGTGACTCTCCGAGACGAAGCGGCTGCTCATGTAATCGAGGCTTGTCGGGGCTGACGCGCACCGATCGGCATCAGGCCGCGTTTGGCATTTTCGCCCTTGCCCCTTGCGCTCCACATCATCAACCGGCGCATGTTCAGCTCTGCGCTCAAACGAGGCTTCGCGCGGCTCTCGCGAACGTTCTGGCTATCCAGCAAGCTAAACTTTTTCCGGACCTCGCGCGCGCCGTCGCACGCGGCGTTCTCGGCGTCTTCGCAGCCGGACTGTTCGACGACAAAACTCCACTTCAAGAAACGAGCGACTGGGCGATTGACATTTGTCGGATTGTAATTGACACTTGTAAAAATCGCTCCAATGGAGAGGGCGCGATGATCCGTCGATTCACCTGACCGGTGGTCGATGCTGGGAGGAATTGACGTGGAATATCTTCTTGATGTCGAGGGGCTGAAGAAGTCCTTCAATGGTGTTGCGGCTCTGCGCGATGGCCGGTTTCAGCTCAAGGCTGGGTCTGTGCATGCGCTGTGCGGCGGCAATGGCGCGGGAAAATCCACATTCCTCAAGATCTTGATGGGCATCCACAAGCGCGACGCCGGGTCCATTCGGCGACGTGGTGTGGACGTGGAGTTCTCCGGCCCGGCTGCGGCCCTGGCATCCGGTATTGCCATCATCGAGCAGGAGCTCAGCCCCGTTCCGCACATGACGGTCGCGGAAAACATCTACCTCGGGCGGGAACCCTCGGGTCGTTTCGGCGGCATCGATTT
This sequence comes from Rhizobium sp. 2MFCol3.1, assembly GCF_000377565.1. GTDB lineage: Bacteria > Pseudomonadota > Alphaproteobacteria > Rhizobiales > Rhizobiaceae > Rhizobium. The sequence continues at coordinate 74,235 of NZ_KB898355.1, forward strand.
CAAGACGATGAACCAGAATGCGCAGCGGCTGCTGGAGCAACTCGAGTTCAACATCCGCCCGACGCAATTCATGATGAACCTGTCGGTCGCGCAGATCCAGCTGGTCGAGATCGCCAAGGCGCTGAGCCACGATGCTGAAGTGATATTCATGGACGAGCCGACCTCGGCGATCGGCGAGAAGGAAGCGCAGCAGCTTTTCAAGACCATCGAGCGATTGAAAGCCGCCGGCAAGGGTGTCGTTTACGTCTCCCACCGCCTGTCAGAGATTTTCCAGATCGCCGACGCCTACACGGTGTTCCGAGATGGCTTGTACATCGGTGCGGGCGACCTTGCGGATATCGATCGTCCTGAATTGATCCGCATGATCGTCGGCCGTGAACTCGGCGAAGAATACGTCAAGACCAACACGCCGACCGACGTCACCGGGCTTGAGGTCACGGGTTTGAGCGCGACGGGCAAGGTCGAGGATGTGTCCTTCTCCGTCAAGAAAGGCGAGATCTTCGGTATCTACGGGCTGATGGGCTCCGGCCGTTCTGAGATATTCAACTGCCTGTTCGGTCTCGACCGGATGGACAAGGGCGAGATCAAGCTTGATGGCAAGGCGATCACCGTCAGCAAGCCGGTCGACGCGATGGAGCACGGGCTTGCCTTTGTCACCGAGGATCGCAAGCTGACGGGCCTCAATCTCGTCGACAGCGTCAGGGGCAACATCGCGCTCGCCAGCCTGCCGGAATTCAGCCCTGGTTTCGTCATGCGTCGCGGCCAGGAGCAGGCTGCCAGCCAAAAGATGATCGAACGCTTCGGTATCAAGACCGCGCGCGACACCATGGCGGTGTCGGGGTTATCCGGCGGCAACCAGCAGAAGGTTGTTCTCGGCAAGTGGTTCCTGCGCAACCCGAAGGTGTTGTTGCTGGACGAGCCGACGCGCGGCGTCGATGTCGGCGCCAAGCGCGAAATCTATCGCATCATTTGCGAATTCGCGGCCGCGGGAGGCACGGTGGTGATGATTTCATCGGAGATAGACGAGGTGCTCGGCATGTCCGACCGCATCCTCGTCATGCGCAACGGTCGCTCGGCGGGCGTCTACCCGCGGTCCGAGACCGACGCGCAGGCGCTGGTGCATCTGTCGACGTGATCGGCGCACCGCGAATTTCTCAATACGGATCGGCATGGGAAGAGGTCAGAAACAGTGTCCCTTACAGATAACAAACCAACGACGGGCTGGTTCAACTCGGATCGCCGCAGGCTGCTCATTCAGGAATACGGCATCTTTCTCGCCTTCCTGCTTCTGTCCGTGATCCTGTCGTTTTCCAACGAGTATTTTCTCACGGCCGGCAATATCTCGAACGTGCTGTTGCAGACGTCGATCAACGGTGTTCTCGCGATCGGCATGACTTTCGTCATCCTGACGCGCGGCATCGATCTGTCTGTCGGGTCGGTCGTGGCGCTCGCAGGCATCGTCAGCGCCAGCTTTGTCACGACATCGGCGACGGCAGGCATTGCCGGCGCGCCATATCCTGCGGCTGTTGCGTTGCTGGTCGGTATCGCAGTGGGCCTTGCCTGTGGCGCCATCGTCGGCTTCATCGTTTCCCGCTTCGCCGTTCCCGCCTTCGTCGCCACGCTCGGCATGCTGTCGGCGGCACGCGGCATGACCCTCATCTACGGCGGTGGAAAGCCCGTGCCGGCGCTGATCCCGGAGTTCCGCTGGATTGGCACCGGAAACATCCTCGGCGTGCCGATGCCGGTGGTCATCCTTGCCGTCGTCTTCATCGTGTCTTGGTGGGTTCTGACGCGCACGCGCTTTGGCCGCTACATCTATGCCGTTGGCGGTAACCCGCATGCTGCAATCACCTCGGGCATCAACGTCACCCGCATCCGTTTCGCCGTCTACGGTATCTCGGGCTCGCTAGCAGGTCTCGCCGGCATGATACTCTCTGCCCGCACGGGGTCGGCGCTGCCGCAGGCCGGCATCGCCTACGAACTCGATGCCATTGCAGCCGTCGTCATCGGCGGCACCAGCCTCTCGGGCGGTGTCGGTCGGGTGACGGGAACGCTGATCGGCGCGCTCATCATCGGTGTCATGAACAACGGCCTCGATCTGATGGGTATCCAATCCTACTACCAGCAGGTGCTCAAGGGCGCGCTCATCGTCGGCGCCGTCATGCTGGACCAGAAGCGAAATCAAGGTCTCTGACCTGATAATTCGGATCGTATCCGCGATCCGTTGGCAAACCGCGCGTCATAACGGCGACCGGACATCTCTATGGAGGAGAAACAGATGAAGAAGTTGATGCTCGCACTTATCGCCAGTGCGGCGATCCTGACTGCGCCTGCCATGGCCCAGGAAAAGAAGCTGAAGATCGGCGCCACGACATACGGCCTGAATGCCGAGTTTATGCAGATCTGGTCTGCCGCGCTGAAGCAGCACCCGGCAGTGAAGAGCGGTCAGGTCGAACTGACGGTGTTCGATGGCCGCTATGACGCGCTGGTCCAGCAGGAACAGTTCAACACCATGATCACGCAGAAGTTCGACGCGATCATCTTCGTGCCGATGGATATCGAAGCCGGTGCTGCTGCCGTTCAGGCCGCTCATGATGCCGGCATCCCTGTTGTCGGCTCCAACGCCCGCGTCAACTCCGACCTCTTGACCTCCTATGTCGGCTCGAACGACGTGGAAGCCGGCGAACTCGAAGCCAAGGCTGTTCTCGACAAGATGGGTTGCAAGGGCAACCTCGTCATCCTAGAAGGCCCGATCGGACAGTCCGGCCAGATCCAGCGCCTTGAAGGCAATGAAAAGGCGCTCAAGGCGTGCCCCGACGTCAAGGTTCTCGAAAAGCAGACGGCCAATTGGTCGCGCGCCGAAGCCCAGACGTTGATGGAAAACTGGCTGACGTCGCATCCGGGCCAGATCAACGGCGTTATCGGCCAGAACGACGAAATGGCGCTAGGCGCCATCGAGGCGATCAAGGCTGCGAACCTGAAGGTTGAAGACTTCGCAATCGCCGGCGTCGACGGCGTCACCGATGCCATCAATGCCGTCAAGCGCGGCGAAATGGCCTCGATCCTGCAGGATGCCAACGCACAGGCACAAGGCGCGCTCGACGTCGCCATCAAGGCCGCGAACAAGGACGCAAAGCCGGAATCGGCGATCTGGACCCAGTATCCGGAAATGAAGTGGGAAGATGGCGCCTCCAAGGACTACCTCGTTCCCTGGACGCCGGTCACCAAGGAAAACGCCGACAAGCTGCTCGAATCCCGCAAGTAACGAACGCAAAGCCGGGGCGGCATCATGCCGCCCTAGCATCCACATCGCAAGGGCTTGAAGAGATGACAGACACTGCTCCCCAGATTGACCTCAATTTCCCCCTGACAGGCAAGATCGCCGTCGTGACTGGCGCCGCATCCGGGATCGGTTCGGCGATCTCCGACGCGCTGACGGCAAAAGGCGCCACGGTGGCCGTGCTCGATATCAATGCCGATATCGCCGCTGCCAAGGCGACCGCGCTCGGTGGTGGTGCCAAATCCTTCGTCTGTGACGTCTCCCAGCCGGACTCGGTCAATCGCGCCATATCGGACGTCGTCGCCGCGTTCGGCCGCATCGACATTGCGGTCAACAGCGCCGGCGTGGTCTTCCTGGCGCCCGCCGAAGACCTGTCGCTCGATTACTGGGACAAGACGATCAACATCAATCTCAAGGGCAGCTTTCTCGTCACCCAGGCTGTCGGCCGCGCCATGATCGCTGCAGGAAACGGCGGCAAGATCATCAACCTCGCGTCGCAGGCAGGCACGGTCGCGATCGAGGAGCACGTCGCCTACTGTGCCTCGAAATTCGGCGTTGTCGGCATGTCGAAGACCTTCGCCGCCGAATGGGGCAAGTATGGGATTACCGTCAACACCATCTCGCCGACCGTGGTTCTGACCGAACTCGGCAAGAAGGCCTGGGCCGGTGAAAAGGGAGAGGCCGCCAAGAAGCGCATTCCCACCGGCCGCTTCGCCTATCCCGAAGAGATCGCTGCCGCCGCCGTCTTCCTGGTTTCGGACGGCGCGAACATGATCAACGGCGCCGATCTTCTGATCGATGGCGGCTACACAATTCTCTGAGCCGAAGCGCCAGGACATTTTCAAGGAGACTTCATGCAACGGTTCGTCAACAATCCCGATCTCGTCGTCGAGGATACAGTCAAGGGTTTCATCAAGGCCCATTCCGATATCGTGCGGCTTGCCGAAAATCCGCGCGTCGTTGTCGCCAAGAACGCTCCGGTGAGCGGCAAGGTCGGCGTGATCACCGGCGGTGGCTCCGGCCACGAGCCCGGCTTCATGGGCTACACCGGCAAGAACATGCTGGATGCCGTTGCCGTCGGCGAATTGTTCTCTTCCCCGACCGCCAAGAGCTTCCATGATGCCATTCGCGCGGCTGACGGCGGGGCAGGCGTGGTCTGCCTCTACGGCAATTATGCCGGCGACAATATGAACGTGAAGATGGCGACGAAGCTCGCCGCCAAGGACGGTATCGAGGTCGCGACCGTCGTTGCCAATGACGACGTCTGCTCGGCGCCGCTGTCGGAGCGCGAAAAGCGCCGCGGCGTTGCCGGCGAAATCTTCATGTGGAAGATCGGCAGCGCCAAGGCGACGCAGGGCGGCAGTCTCGAAGAGGTGCGAGCCGCCGCGCAAAAGGCGATCGACAACTGCCGCTCGATCGGTGTCGGCCTCGGCCCGTGCACTTTGCCGGCCGTCGGTCATCCGAACTTCCAGATCGAGCCGGGTACGATGGAGGTCGGTATCGGCCATCACGGTGAGCCTGGTGTACGCGTCGAGCCGCTCAAGCCGGCGGCGGACGTCGCCAAGGATATGTGCAAGATCGTTCTTGATGATCATAACCTTCCCGCCGGCACGGAGGTTGCGGTCCTTGTCTCGGGGCTGGGCGCCACACCGCTCAACGAACTTTATATCCTGAACGACACCATCGAGAGCGAGATCACCGGCCGGGGCCTCGTCGTCTACAAGACTTATGTCGGCAACTATTTCACATCGCTTGAAATGGTCGGCGCGACGTTGACGGTTTTTGCGCTCGATGCCGAGACCAAGCCGCTTCTCGACCTCGAAACGTCCTGCACAATCTTGCTCTGAGGAACGCTGACATGCAAACTTTCAAGAACGCCTCGGCGGGTGCGATCGTCCTTTCGCTGGCGGAACGCATCATCGAAAATCGGGCCTATCTCAGCGAGATCGACGGCAAGATCGGCGATGGCGACCACGGGGTCAATATGGCCAAGGGCTTTGGCATGGCGGCGGAGCGGCTGAAGGGGCAGGACCCCTCGCTCAGTGGTGCCTTTGAAACGCTCGGCACGCTGCTGATGACGGAGATCGGCGGCTCGATGGGTCCGCTTTATGGGGTGATGTTCACCGAATTTGGTGAGACGCTCGAAGGCAAGGATGCCGTCGATGCCAGGCTGTTCAGCCAGATGCTGCATGCCGGTCTGGATGGCATTCAGTCGATCGGGTCGGCCAAGGTCGGCGACAAGACGCTGATCGATGCCTTCGTCCCGGCAGTGAATGCCTTCGACGAGGCCACAGCGTCTGGAAAGTCCTTCGCGGACGCGCTCGCTGCCTTGGCTGACGCTGCCGAAAAGGGACGCGATTCGACAATCGACCTGGTCGCGAAAATTGGCCGCGCCAGCCGTCTCGGTGAGCGGTCGCTCGGCATTCTCGACGCCGGCGCCACCTCCTGCGCTCTCATTCTGAAGGAGATTTCCGTGGGCGTCTCTTCTCGCCTGGAAAACGCTTGATATCGCAGTCTGTCTCCCAAGACAGCGCGGCCCGTCCCTTGGCGGCGGGTCGCGCGCCGCGCGGTTGCAAACGGGCCGCATTGGCGGCATCTTCCCGGCAATTGTAAGCGGGAGTTCATTCCAGAGTGGCAACGGTTAAGACACAGCAGGCGAGAAAAGCCGGCGGAGGCAAGAGCGATCTCGCACAGGCACCGGATGCGATGCCACTGCGCTATGGCGACGACCCCTATGTCTGGGCGTGCTGGCTCTACTACGAGGACGGACTGACGCAGGGCGAGATCGCCGACGTCATGGGCATATCCCGCGCAACCGTGAACAGCTACCTCGCCGAAGCGCGTGAGCGCGGCATCGTCAACATCGCGATCGAGCCGGCCCGCCTTGCTTCACTGACCGTGGCGCAGGCACTCAAACGGCATTTTGGCCTGACGGACTGTCTTGTCGTTCCGAGCGAGGATACCGCCAGACCGTTGATCGACAGAATCGGTGTCGCAGGCGGTCAGGCGTTGCACCGGCTGGTCAAGTCGGGCGATACGATCGCCGTGTCGTGGGGGCGTACGGTGCTGGCGATAAGCGAGCACGCGGAGGTTCCCGGGTTGCAGGACGTGACGGTCGTGCAGGCGACCGGGGGCACGCGCGCGAGCTTTGCCTATACACCGGAGCTCTGTGCGACGGCGCTCGCCAAGGCCATCAACGGCAAGCTGATCAATATTTCCGCGCCCGCCATTGTCTCCGCCCCCGGAGTGCGCGATGCGTTCCTCCAGGAGCCTCTGATCGAGAGCCAGTTCGACGCGCTTGCCGCCGCCAACAAGGCACTTTTTGGTATTTCTTCGCTGCGTCCCAATTCCACTATCCACACCAGCGGCTTTTTCGAGTCCGTTCCGCTGCAGGATTATCTTGCCAAGGGCGCCGTCGGCGTGGTGGCTGGCCGTTTTATCGACGTGCACGGACGCGCTGTGGCAGGGCCGCTCGACGATCGAACGATCGGCATTTCCCTTGAGATGCTCAAGAACATCGATTTGCGTATCGCCGCCGCAGGTGGCTTCGACAAGGTGCCGGCCATCCTCGCGGCTTTGCGCGGCGGCTATGTCAACGTGCTGATCACGGACGCCGCGACCGGCCGTGGCATTCTCAACGCCGATGGGGTGACCGATATCGATCAGCGGTCATCGCAGCGTCTGCGTCCCGAAAGTCAAACTCCGTTGCCATCCGCTGCGCGAATGCGCGTGAAGAAGTTTCTGAACGATCCGGACAAGATCGTCGAGGAGATGCTGGATGGCGTGGTGCGTGCGCATCGCAAATATCTGTCGCCGATCGACAAATCCAATCGCGCCCTGATCGCGCGGGACGGGCCAAGGCCCGGAAAGGTCGGTCTGGTCATCGGCGGCGGATCCGGACACGAGCCGGGCTTTCTGGGTTATGTCGGCAAGGGGCTTGCCGATGCCGTTGCGGTCGGGAACATCTTCTCGTCGCCCCCTCCCATCCCCATCCTCCATTGCGCGAAGGCAGCATCGGGTGGCGAGGGCGTTCTTTTCGTTTACGGCAACTATGCCGGCGACGTGATGAACTTCGAAATGGCCGCGGAGATGGCCGAGACGGCGGGTATTCCAATCCGAACGGTTCTGACCACTGACGACATCACCTCTTCGCCGATCGAGGACCGCGATGGTCGCCGCGGCGTGGCCGGCAATTTCTTCACCTTTAAGATCGCCGGTGCGGCCTGCGATCGCGGTCTGTCGCTCGATCTTTGCGAAGCCGTGACGCGCAAGGCGAACATGCGGACCTTTACGGTCGGCGTGGCGCTCGAGGCGTGTTCGATGCCGCAGACCCAGCGCCCCAACTTCGAGATCGGAGCGGAGGATATCGAGTTCGGCATGGGCATCCATGGCGAACCGGGCGTCATTCGCGAGAAGATGATCAGCGCCGACGAGATCGTCGACAAGGTGATGGACCGGATTTTCGCCGAGATGAAGGCGGTCGAAAGCAGCCGTGTCGCTGTCCTCGTCAATTCGTTCGGGGCAACACCGATGATGGAGCTCTACGTTCTGTTCCGTCGCGTAGAGCAGCGCTTGAGCGCCAAGGGCATCGCCATCGAGGCAAACTGGATCGGTCATTACTGTACGTCGCTCGACATGGTCGGGGCGTCGATCTCCATCATGGAGCTTGATGAGGAACTGACGGGGCTGCTGCATCATCCATGCGACACCGCAGTCTTGAAGATAACGTAAGAAGCAGAATGCGCCCGGCTCGCCGCCGGGAGAATTCTGACGATGGGAGGGGAAACGATGGCAGAGAACGACGCGCGCAAACTGAACCGGATGTTCAACCGGATATCCAGCCTGATTGCCACGGAAAAGGATTACCTGACCGAGCTTGACGGTGCGATTGGCGACGCCGACCATGGCATTACCATGCTGCTCGGCTTTGGTGCCGTTTCCAGTGAACTGGCGCGATCCGATCTTGACGACATGCCGCCATCGGCCGTGATGACAATCGCCGCCTCTGTATTCCTCAATGCCGTCGGGGCCTCGACTGGCCCCTTGTACGCGACCGCCTTCTTGCGTGCTGCAAAGGCCTTGGAAGCGCGCCAGTCTCTGGATGTTGCTGGCCAGGTCGCCATGTTGCAGGCGATGGCGCTCGGAATACAAGAGCGAGGCAAGGGTCAACGTGGCGACAAGACCATGCTCGACACCTGGATGCCCGCAGCAGAAGCGGGCGGCGCTGCACTGGAGCGCGCGAGCGGGCCTGCGGAACTGTGGCGCGAAGTGGTCGCGGCAGGCGAGGGAGGTGCTGAGGCCACACGTTCGATGGTCGCGGTACGCGGACGTGCCGCCAGACTGGGCGAACGTTCACTCGGCCATGTCGATCCCGGAGCGGCTTCGGCGGTTCTCATTTTGAAGGCCATGGCGGAAGTTTTCGCGGATTGAGCTTTGTCAGATGACAGCCTGCAGCAGTGCTGCCCGGTTCTGGGCCGCACACCTTAAGCGCATGTCCGTTTAAGTCGGTTCCGGAACCCTTGTGTCGGTGTCCGCCCACCGAGCGATCAATCAACCGATCACCACATTATCGAGCTGCCGCAGGTCGGCTAGAACCTCAAGTTGGTAGTCATCTTCTTGATCCGAATTGGCCATCGCTCGTTTTAGAGATTTGGCCAGCTGTCGCTTGACTCTATCGTTGATACGTATCAATAATGAATTGTTACGTATCAATTATGGAATTTAGAGTGGCTGGTCGCAGAATAACGCAGAAAGAAGTGGCAGAGCGAGCAGGCGTAGCGCAGGCGACGGTGTCGCTTGTCTTGAACGGCGGCAGAGACAAGGTTGCGCCGGAAACGGCTGATCGCATCGAGGCTGTCATTGCCGAACTCGGCTATCAGCCCAACCGGTTTGCACAGGCGTTGCGCACCAGCCGATCGCATGTGATTGCCTGTGTCGTTCCGGATTTGACGAACCCATTTTATCCCTCGCTTGTCGTTGCCGTTCAGAAGGTTGTGCGCAATGCCGGCTATGAGGTGATCACGATCGATACCGAAGGCGAGCTCGCGAACGAGCGGCAGGTGGTCGCCGCTGCCTTGCAGGGGCGCTATGACGGTGTGGTTGGTGTCTTCTTCAACTTGTCCGCCCGTGATCTTGCGCCGCTTGGCAAGAACGGCGTCCCGGTCGTGCGTATCGAGGTGCGGCGCAAATCCGGTGGTTCGCTTCCGATAGATGATCTGTTTATCGACAACCAGGCGGCCGCGCGTGCTGTCACGGCCCATCTTCTCGGTCTCGGCCACCGCGCCATTGCCATGGTCGCCGCCCGTGGTGGTCCGCAAAGCGTTCGTCTCCAAGGATATCTCGATGCGATGGCCGCGAGCGGCGCTGAGCCGATCGTTCTGGAGGCCACGCATTTCACCGTGGAGGCAGGCAGCGAAATGGCGGATCGCATCGTGGCGAGTGATCAGCGGGTCACGGCCATCATTGCCGCCAACGACCTGATGGCAATTGGTGTCATCAAGAGCCTGCTTCGAAACGGGTTGTCGGTGCCGCACGATATTTCAGTCGCGGGCTTCGACGACATCATGGCCTCGGCGCTTGTCACTCCAGGGCTGACAACGGTTGCGCAGTTCCAGGATCGCCTCGGCGCGCGCGCTGCCGAAAAACTTCTGTCGCGCCTGATTTCCCGCGAAACCGAGCCGGCTCAGCCTGAGGAAATGCCGTTCGAGCTCGTCATCCGTGCATCGGTCGCTCCGCCGCCAGACGTACAGAATTAATCCATCGAACAAGGGAGGAATGAACATGACCAAGATGAAGACGAAATTGCTTGCCGCTGCCGCCATCGTCATCGGCGCCGCTCAGATCGCCGCCGCCCAGGATCACGTGACCTGGTGGTACGAGCAGGCAACCCCCGATCAGCAGAAGCTGATCAAGGAAAATATCGTTGAGCCTTTCGATAAGGCCAATCCGGATCAGAGCCTGAAGATCGACTACCGCGGCACCGAGCTCGACAAGCAGCTGCGCGTGGCCATGCTCTCGGGCAACGGCCCCGATGTCGTCTACACGGCTGGCCCGAGCTACGTCGCGCCGATGGCCCAGTCGGGCCAGCTCATGCCGCTCGACGATTATGCCGCCAAGTACAAGTGGCAGGATCGTATCCTGCCGGTCTTCCTGAAAATGGGCGAGTATAACGGCAAGCTCTATGCGCTGCCGAAGACTTACGAAACCGTCGGTCTCTTCTACAACAAGACCTTGTTTGAAAAGCACGGTTGGCAGGCGCCCAAAACGCTCGACGAGATGGAAACGCTCGCCGACGCGATGTTGAAAGAAGGCATCACGCCTTTCGCCGCCGGCAATGCCGATTGGCGCGGCGCCAATGAATGGTTCGTGACACTGGCGCTCAACTCCGTTGCCGGCCCCGACAATCTCAACAAGGCGCTGCGTGGCGAAATGCCCTGGACGGCCGAGCCTTTCGTCAAGTCGATCGATCGCCTGAACTCCTGGTGGCAGAAGGGCTATTTCGGCAAGAACTACTTCTCGCTGACCAGCAGCGAGCAGGCGGCTGACGCGATGGCCTCCGGAAAAGCCGGCATGATGCCGACCGGCACATGGCAGTTCCAGAACGTTGCGACCTACGGCAAGAAAGCCGGATCCGAGGCCGGCTTCGTCGGCTTCCCGAGTGCGTCCGGCGATCCGATCTTCCCGCTCGGGATCGGCTCGACCTTCTCGATCGCGACCAAAGCGAAGAACCCCGAAGGTGCGGCCACGGTAATAAACTACGTCTTCTCGCCTGAAGTCTACGGCACGATGAACTCCGCCTGGCAGGGCGAGTGGAATATCCCGCTCAAGGATATATCGAGCGTCAAGATGGCGAGCGAGGTGACGCCACTCTTTACCGAGACGATGAAGAACCTCTCCGCCTCCGTTGCCGACGGGAAATACGGCTACACCACCTGGACCTTCCTGCCGCCAGCGACCGACAGCTACATCATCAATGGCATCGAGGAAGTCTGGCTGAAGAAAATCTCGCCAACGGACTATCTGACCAAGCTCGACGAGTCCTTCCAGAAGGAATCCAAGGACGGAAAGGCGCCTGCCGTCCCGGCTCGCTGATCAGGACTTTGTGAGGCGCGCTCATGCGCGCGCCTCCCGCTCGCCTTCCACCGATTGCCGGTGGCGGGCAGGCCGGATCATGCCCGAAAAGGTAATATACATGCACAGACTCTATGTTCTGCCGACCCTCATCATAAACATCGTGATCATCGCCATTCCGGCGCTGCTGACGGTGGCGCTTGCCTTCTTCGAATGGGACGGCATCAGCACGCCTGTCTTCGTCGGGTTGGACAATTTCGCGGCGCTGTGGGACGACAGCGTGTTCTGGACGGCGCTCACCAACAACATCATCTGGACGATCATCTTCCTGACGGTGCCGATCGGCATGGGGCTCCTGGCTGCCACGATGCTTTTGGTTGCGCGTCGTGGCTCCAACACCTTCCAGGTGATCTACTTCCTCCCTGTCATCATAGCCACGGCCATTACCGGCCGTGTCTGGCAGGGCATGATCTATTCGCCGGTGACGGGCGTTACGGGCCTTCTCCAGCGGTTGGGTATCGAAATTGCCAACCCGCTGACAGAGACATCCAGCGCGCTTTACGGCATTGCCGTCGTCGATCTGTGGCACTGGTGGGGCTTCCTGTGCGTCATCTTCTTTGCCGCGCTTCGCCAGGTGCCGGCCGAGCAGATCGAAGCAGCCCGCATCGAGGGCGCGACCTTCTTCCAGATGATCCGCTACGTGCTGCTTCCGGGCATCATGCCGACCATCACGCTGATGATGATCATGACCGTCATCTGGTCGTTCCTCGTCTTCGACTTCGTCTACATCCTCACCCAGGGCGGCCCCGCCTATTCATCCGAAGTGCTGTCGACGCTGGCCTATCGTTCGGCCTTCTACGATCTCGCCGTCGGCAAGGCGGCCGCCGTTTCCGTCGTCATCAGCCTCTTCGGGCTGGCTGCCACAGTCCTCTATATCCGCGCGCAAGCATCGGAGTTCGAACAATGAACATGACCGAGAGCCGCATCACGCTGACCCTCGTCTATGCGACGCTATCGCTGCTGCTGATCATCACGCTATTTCCGATCGTGCTGATGGTACTGAATTCGCTGAAGGCGTCCGCCGAGATCGTGCAAAATCCGCTCTCCTGGCCATCGGAATTGCGCTGGGACAACTTTACCCGCGCATGGTCGGATGCCAATTTCGGGCGCACGCTCCTCAACTCGGCGGTGCTGACCGGCATGACGATCATCCTCGTCTGCTCCACGGGTTCGCTGACGGCGTATGTTCTCGCCCGCCGCAAGATCAAGACATGGAAGATCCTCACCTTCTATCTCCTGGCAAGCACCACGGCGCCGATCCAGCTCTTCCTCTTCCCGCTCTACTTCGGCTTTGCCCGCTTCGGGCTGATCAACAATCCGATTGCCGTGTCCTTTATCTACACGGCGGTCTACTCGCCCTTCGCCATCATGCTTCTGCGCACCTATTTTCTTGCCGTGCCCAAGGAGCTCGAGGAAGCCGCTTTGATCGACGGGGCGACGCATTGGCAGGTGTTCCGCCGTGTCTTCCTGCCCATTGTCTCGCCCGGCATCCTCACGGTCGCGCTGATCATCGGGCTTTACTCGTGGAACGAGTTCCTGATCGCAACGACCTTCCTGCAGGATCAGGACAGGCTGACGGCCGTCGTTTCCTTCTTCCTGCTGTCCGGCCAGTACTCGTCCGACTGGGGCGAGATCATGGCGGCGGCCCTCATCATCATTCTACCCATCGTAATTCTCTTCATCCTGCTGCAGCGCCATTTCATCGAAGGAATGGCCGGCGGTTCGGTGAAGGGCTGACAAGGAGCTTCTGATGTCCATACCTGCAGACTACAACAACCGCGTCTACGCCGGCGTCCTCGGCAAGCTGATCGGCGTCTATCTCGGCCGCCCGTTCGAAAACTGGCGCTACAAGGATATTCTCCAGAAGCTCGGACCGATCACCTACTACGTCCACGAACGGCTGGGCGATCCGCTTGTCGTCACCGACGACGACGTCGGCGGCACCTTCGCCTTCCCGCGCGCGCTCGACGACTACGGCATCTCGCCCGACCTTTCCGCCGAGGATATCGGCAAGGCCTGGCTCAACTACATCATCGAGGAACGCTCGATCCTCTGGTGGGGCGGAGCCGGCAATTCGACCGAACACACGGCTTGGCTCAACCTGAAGCGCGGTATTCCCGCACCCGCCTCCGGCTCGATCGAGACCAACGGCGCAACGGTTGCCGAGCAGATCGGCGCTCAGATTTTCATCGACGGTTGGGCGCTCGTTTCTCCAGGCAATCCGGCGCAGGCCGCAAAGCTCGCGCGTGCGGCGGGTTCCGTCAGCCACGACGGTGAAGCGGTCCACGCCGCGGTGCTTTGGGCTGCGGTGGAAGCGGAAGCCTTCGTCAGCAAGGATGTCAATCATCTGCTGGACACCGGCCTGTCCTATATTCCGAAGGATAGCCTGATCGCCAAGCTGGTCGCCGATATCCGCCACTGGACATCCGGCAACGAGGATTGGGAGGAAACCCGCCAGCGGATCGAAGACAACTACGGCTACGACAAATATCCGGGCAACTGCCATGTCGTTCCAAACCATGCGTTGATGATCATGGCGCTGCTGCATGCGCCGCATGATTTCCAGCGTGGCCAGATGATCGTCAACACCTCCGGCTGGGATACCGATTGCAACGCCGGCAATCTCGGTTGCCTGCATGGCATCATGCTTGGGCTCGAGGGGCTGGACGCCGGCCCGGATTGGCGCGGCCCGGTTGCCGACCGGCTCTACATGTCGACGGCCGACGGTGGCCGCTCGATCGCCGATGCCGTCGATGTCGCTCTCTGGCTTGCCAATCTCGGTCGCAAGCTTGCCGGCGAGGCCGCCGAACCGGCGCCCAAGGACGGTGCCAAGTTCCACTTCTCGCTACCGGGTTCCGTTCAAGGCTTCCGTCCGCAAGCGGCCGATACCGCGCTCGCCGATCTCAAGGTGAGCGGCACGGGCAACGGTCTGGCGATCGATTTTTCCGCGCTTGCCGCGGGCCGCGAGGCGGCAACCACCACACCTGTGTTTACGCCGGCCGAAGTGACGAAGATGCGCACCTATGATCTGATGGCCAGCCCGCGCATTCATGCCGGCCAGGTGCTGAAGGCGCGTGTCAGTGCCGATGCAAGCAACAAGGGGATCGTTGAAGCTAAGCTGCGCATCCGTCATTATGACGGCACTGACAACCTTGTCACCATCGACATGCCGAATGGCGAGTTGCTGGCAGCCGGCGCATCCGCCTCGCTCTCGTGGACAGTGCCGGAGACCGGCTACCAGCCGATCGCCGAGGTTGGCCTAGTGCTGACGACGGCCGATGGCAGGGCGAACGGTCGTGTCGTCATCGACAGCCTGACCTGGGACGGCTGCCCGTCAGTGACCTTCCGCCGGCCCGAGGGTGCCGGCGATTTCTGGCGCCGTGCCTGGGTCAGCAATGTGCACTTCTTCTCCAAGCACTTCCCGCAGGATTTCCGCATCAGCCAGAACCGCGGCGACGGCATGATCATGCAGGGCACGCGGGACTGGACGGATTACGCGATCGAGGCGGATTTGATGCTGCACCTCGGTGATCACGGCGGCCTGGTGTTTCGCTCGCAGGGTCAGCGCCGGTATTATGCCGCGCTTGTCACTCGTGCCGGTGAATTGCAGATCGTCAGGTGCAAGGATGAGGATCGCAAGGTTCTTGCCTCCGTCGCGCTCAACGTCGAGTTCGAGAAGACTTTCACCCTGAAGGTCTCGGCCAAGGGCGGGCATTTTGAGGCGCGCGTTGGCGATGTCCGTGTCGAAGCCGAGGATGCGGCTTTCGCAGGTGGGTCGGCCGGCCTCATCATCCATGAAGGCGCATTGTCGGCCACGCGCATCGCAATCGGCGCAGCCTAAGGAGTGACAGGATGGCCAGCGTAACAATCGACAAGGTCGTCAAGCGCTACGGAAGCGCTGAGGTCATTCACGGCATTGAGGCAACCTTCAACGAGGGCGAATTCGTCGTCCTCGTCGGCCCATCGGGCTGCGGGAAATCAACCTTGCTGCGGATGATCGCGGGCCTGGAGGAGATCTCCGGTGGTGAGATATCGATTGGCAGCAAGGTGGTGAACAATCTGCCGCCGAAGAGCCGCGATATCTCGATGGTCTTCCAGAATTATGCGCTTTATCCGCATATGACCGTCGAGGAGAACATGGCGTTTTCGCTCACGCTGGCGGGCGCCAGCAAGGAGGAGAAGCAGAAGAAGGTGCGTGAGGCGGCCGAAATCCTCGGCCTTGTGCCGCTGCTTCAGCGCAAGCCGAAGGCCTTATCCGGCGGCCAGCGTCAGCGTGTCGCCATGGGCCGCTCGATCGTCCGTAAGCCGCAGGTCTTTCTGTTCGATGAGCCGCTTTCCAATCTCGACGCCAAGCTTCGCGTGCAAATGCGCGGCGAGATCAAGTCGCTGCATCGCCGCCTCGGGACGACGATGATCTATGTCACGCACGATCAGATCGAAGCGATGACCATGGCCGATCGTATTGTCGTCATGCAGGCTGGCAAGATCGAGCAGGTGGGTTCGCCACTCGAGCTTTATGATCGCCCCGCGAATGCCTTCGTGGCGCAGTTCATCGGCTCTCCGGCCATGAACCTGTTTCCGGCGGTCGCCCGCTCGGGCGATCTTGTTCTGCAGACGGGCAAGGGGACGGGGCTGAAAGCGCCCGCCGGCGTCCGTGAAGGGCAGACGGTGTTGATCGGCAAGCGTCCCGAAGAAATCGCGCTCGTTGCCGAGGGCGATCTTGAGGCCGTTGTCGAGAACATCGAGCCGACGGGCGCGGAAACCTTCGTGGAGGCGCGCCTCGGCGACCAACTCGTCTCTGTCGTCTTGCGAGAGCGGCCGCAATTCGACATCGCCAGCCGGCAATACCTTTCGCTCGCCAAGGGCAGCGTGCATCTGTTCGATCAGGAGACGGGACGACGGATCGCGTCCGTATAAATCAACCAATCCCAACGCTCGCCCGCGCTTTGGCGCACGGCCGAGCGTTGGCCCATGGCCAGTGCCTTCGCGCTGGCGACCCACCTCTGTCTCACAAAAGCGCGCTGGCAATATCCTGAAGGATTTTCGCAAGCGATGCGGTTGAGCCAAACGGCCAGTTCCGGCTTCCCGCAAGTTTCACGCCATCATTGATGACAACGGGCAGCATCGGCCACAGAGCCGCGCTTGAAAAGTCGGTCGGGACGCCGTCCGCGAGCAGAACCAGGCATGCGTCATCGCCAATAGTGGCGAGGCCTTCGAGGTCGATGGTCGTGAAGCCGAAGGGCTCGGGTGGAATATCAAGGGCGGCGGTAAGGCCGATCCTGTCGAGAAGGCGGGCGACCGGCGCGTTGGGCGCGAAGATTCGGAGCCTCGGGACACCGGGTAGCGGCTGCGCGACCAGGATTTTCCTGCCGCTTGCGCCGCCGGCGATCTGCGTTTTCAGCCGGTCTATCTGCTCATCGAAATCGGCGAGAAGCGCCTGTGCGGCAGGCCGACGGTCGAGGGCGTCTGCGGCGTCGCGGACATTGCCATAGACGGCGGCCAGTAGGTCGTTATCGTCTGGCTGGTCGTCGAGAAGCACTGTCGGTGCGAAGGTGCGCAGACGTGCTTCCAGCGACTGGTGCCTGAATTTCGAAGACAGGACGAGGGTCGGTGCAAGCTTGCGGATTGCTTCCAGGCTAGGCTGCTGCCGGCGGCCAATCTCGGTGGATCCGGCAAGGGCGTCGGCCTCGACGTCGACCCATTGCCGGTATCCGGCGATTTCGGCGACGCCCACCGGGTGGACACCGAGGGAGAGGCAGATCTCGGTCGCGTTCCACTCCAGTGTCACGACCCGCTCCGATTGGGCCGACAACGCCAGGGATGGTGCCACGAGCGTCGCCGCGGCACCCCAAAGGAACGATCGCCGTCCTGTTGCTATCACCATTTCACGCTCAGAGTTCCCACCACGGTCAGGCCCTGGCCGTAGTAGCACTGAGTGAGCGTGTTGCAACCGGCCACATAGGTCTTGTCACCGAGATTGTAGCCGTTCAGCTGTAACGAGTAGCGGTCGTGTTCGTAGCGGGCGAAGGCGTCCACCAGCGTGTAGCCGGGAACGAAGAAGCTGTTTTCCGAGTTGCCGGCGGTCTTGCCGACATGCCTTGCGCCGCCACCGATGGTGAGCTTTCCGTCCCAGCTGTCGGGAAGTGGAACGTCGTAGCTCACGAACAGCGACTGCTGCTCCTTCGGCACGGTATAGGGCATCTTTCCGATCTGCGAAGCCGTCTGGCTCTCCGTCACTTCGGGATTCTGCCAGCTTGCCGCCGCTGTCAGGTTGACGCCGTCCCACAGATTGGCGGTCGCCTCGATCTCGATGCCGCGCACACGCACTTCGTCGGTCTGATAGTAGACGCCGGCGACGCGGTTGACGACGTTCTGCTGCGTTGCCTCAAACCCGGAAAGCGTGATGCTGTAGTCCTGCCCAGACGGCGCGTACTTGATGCCGACTTCCTTCAGTTCGCCCGTGGTAGGCTTCAGCGGCGTATCGCTGAGTGTCAGAACGGGCAGGAACGAGGTCGAGTAGAGTGCATAAGGCACAAGGCCGTTGTCGAACACATAGGCGGCACCGATCCGGCCGGTGAAGGCGCTCGGGCTGCTGGAATACGGCGTCGTCCTGCCGGTCGAGAGTGCGGTGCTGTCGGAATCGATGCCGACATAGTCCTGCCGACCGCTTAGCGTCAGCCTGAAGTCGCCGAGTTCCATCTGATCCTGAAGATAGATGCCGGCCTGGCGCTGAGTCTGATCAAGCCGCGTCTGCAACGCCGCGGGTGCGACGTTGAGCCCGTATACGGGGCTGAACAGGTCGAGCGTCGGGCCGACCCGTGATCCCGTGTTATTGACCAGGTGCTGGTATTGAAGATCGATGCCGCCGAGCAGCGTATGCTGGATGGCGCCCGTGTCGAACTTGTATTCCAGGTTTGTATCGAGCGCGAAGGCGTCGAGCGTCGGCTGGGCGTTGTAGACCGTGCGGGTGATTGTGCGCTGGTCGGCAAGCAGTCCGCTGGTAAAGAGGTTCTGGTAGTTGAGGTCGAGATAGGAGTAGCGGAAGTTCTGGCGCAGGATGAGATCGTCCGCCAGTTCGTGCTCGAAGCGGTAGCCGAGATAGGCGCTGTTCTTGTCGTAGATCGCCAGCGAGGGATCGCCGTCGGAGAAATCCGTTGGGATCGAGAGGCCAAGGCTGTTGGGCAGGACGCTGCCACGCGCCGGAATGATCGCCGGAACTTGGCCTGCGTCATCCTTCATATAGGCGCCGTAGACTGTCAGGCTGGTGCCGTTATCGGGCGCCCATTTGACGGTGGGGCTGATGGCGACGCGGTCGTTCTTGCCGAAATCGTTCTGCGCATTGCTGTCGCGGTATATTCCCTCCAGCCGGTACGAGACGCCAGAATCCTGGCCGATCGGCCCCGTCGTGTCGAAACCGACTTCCTTCTGCTGGAAGCTGCCGAAGCGGGTATAGGCCTCGCCCTTGGCTTCATCGGAAGGGTCCTTGCTGATCATGTTGACCACGCCGCCGACGTTTGTCTGGCCAAACAGAGCGGAGCTCGGGCCGCGCAGGATATCCACCCGGTTCAGGAAGAATGGATCGACGCGGAAGCCGGCATAGCCGCCGGGCTGGTTTGCGATCTGCGGCAGGCGCAGGCCGTCGAGATAGAGATCGGCGGGGAAGCCGCGAATGGTGAAGTAGTCCGACCGCGTGTCGTTGCCATAACGCTGGCCGTTGACGTTGGCGCTGTAGAGCAGGCTGTCGGCGACGGTCTGCACCGCGCGATCCGTCATCGCGCCGCGTGTGACGACCGAGATCGATTGCGGCGTTTCGGCGATCGGGGTCGATGTCTTGGTCGACGAGGCGCTGTCGCGGGCGACGTAGCCGCGCTGCTCCAGCCGCGCGCCTTTCTCCGCCTTCCCACCCTCGATCACGATCTGCTTCAGCTCGGTTCCCGGCTCGTGATCTTGCGCTTGGGCTGACGTGAACGGAGCTGCGAGGATGAGGAGCGACACACCTGAAATAAGGCGGGCAGAGGTCGCGGCTATCGAGGTGAGAGCGACGGTATTCCCTCGGGAACGGCATGGATTGCGCATGAAGAAGACCTGATTTTCAACTCTGGGACCCGACGCTGGCGGATCGATCGGAAGCCGACGGCGCGACCGCTTGATGAAGCGGCTGAGTCATCGGATTGCGATTTAAGTAGACTTTTTAACTCAATATTGTCAGGTCAATCTTCGACGCGTACGGGCCATATTGTCGCCCGTTCGGGCCGGATTGCGATTTTCGATACCAGATGGGCCAATGCATGAGTTTCACAAGAACCGATGTTCGGACTATGCCTCCGCAAAAGCGGCGTGAGAACACGTTGCCTAGCGACCGAAGTGGGGAAAGGGAAGATCGTTTGAAGCGTTGGCCTCGCGCAATTGACCTGCAGAATGTGCCGCGGCCGGTTGCCGCGATGGCGCGGTCCTATGAGGGGAGCTTCGATTTCGGCTGGCATAGTCATCGTCGCGGCGAACTGCTTCAGGTGATCGACGGCTTCATGACGGCGCGTGTATCCGGCGCCTCCTTCATCATCCCGAGCGGTCACGGATTGCTTGTTGCGCCGGCGGTTCCCCATGCCGTGGTCGCCCATGGTCGAGTCACCATGCACTCGCTTTATATCGAACCCGGCATTGCCGCGCGGCTGAACTGGGATCCTGTTCGCGTCGTACCAAGCTCCAGCCTGCTCTCGGCTGCCGTGGAGGCGCTGCTGGCAGAGCCGGTGCTTTATGATGAAGATGGGCGAGGCGGACACCTTGTCGCGCTCATATTGGACGAGATCGCAAATGCTGCGGAAAGCGGCTTCGCGCTGCCCGAGCCGACCGACAAGAGGTTGCAGCGCCTTTGCACCGATCTGCAAAGTGCACCCGCCATCGATCTCGATATCGACAACTGGGCCGACAAGCTCGGCATGAGCCGGCGAACCATGACCCGCAAGTTCAGGAGCGAGACCGGGATGAGCTTTGCCGAATGGCGCCGACGGCTACGTATTGCGCATGTGCTCAGACGCCGGGCCGAAGGCGCCAAGCTGGAGGAGGCCGCGCTCGACGTCGGCTATAGCAGCGTTTCGGCACTTCGCCGTGCGATCCGGGACGCAATCGCGTGACCGGCATCGTGCAGAAACAGCCGATCGTCGAAGCGCGCGGATTGTCGGTGACCTTCCAGGAGAAGGACGCGCTGGCGCGGGTGACGGTCGATATTCTGCCGGGGCGAATAACGGCGATCTGCGGCGCCAACGGTTCCGGCAAGAGTACGCTGATGAAATGTCTGGCCGGCTTGGAGACGCCGAGCGCGGGCGAGATCGCCCTCATGGGTCGGCCGCTTGCCGATTACACGCGCCAGGAGATCGCCCGGCAAGTGGCGGTCGTCGGTCAAAATCCCGAGGTGCCCGCCGGCTTCAATGTCCGCGAACTCGTCGCCCAGGGGCGCTATCCCCATCTGCCCTGGCTAGGGCGTCCAGGGCGTGGAGATAACGAGGCGGTCGATGCGGCGATGGCGCGCGTGGGAATGGAAGAGCTGCAGGGCCGTGAGGTCGCGACATTGTCCGGCGGCGAGCGCCAGCGGGCATGGCTTGCGATGGCACTGGCCCAGGCGCCACGCGTGTTGTTTCTCGATGAGCCGACAAGCTTCCTCGACATTCGCCACCAGTCGGAGTTGCTGCGCCTGCTTCGACAATTGAACCATCGAGACCATTTGACGATCGTGGTGGTCCTCCACGACCTCAACCAGGTGATGGACATAGCCGATGACGTTGTTCTCATGCAGGGCGGCCGGATATTGGCATCCGGTCCGACGGCGGATGTGCTGACGCCCGTCCTCATGAGCGATGCCTTCGACTGCAGGGTCGATCTCGTACCCCACCCGCGAGACGGGCGTCCGTTCTGTCTGGTCGACTGGACGTTCGACGATGCTGATGAGAAACAGGTGGCGCGGTGAGAGGTCGGGCTGCCGAACCGATTCTGTGGCTGACGGGATTGTTTATCCTGTCGGTGCTCGCGGTGCTGGATCTGACATCCGGCAGCGTGAAGGTGGGCTGGAGCGATCTTGTTGCTTTCGTCGGCAGACCCACAACGTTGGCACAGGTCATCCTCGAAACGGTGCGCTTTCCCAGACTGGTGGCCGCCGTTCTTGTCGGCGCCGCGCTGGCGATGGCCGGCACGGTGATGCAGACGACATTGCGCAATCCGCTTGCCGCACCAGACATCGTGGCGGTGACAAGCGGCGCGCAGTTTGCGCTTGTTCTGGCGACGCTCGTCTTGCCCTTTTATGTTCCGCCGCTTGCCGCGACGATCGTCGGCGGTGCCCTTGGCGCCCTGATCTGCATAACGGTCGCCGGCGGCATCAGGACGACGCCGATTCACCTGGCGCTCGCGGGTGTCGCGGTCTCGCTCTGCTTCACGGCCCTGTCGTCTGCCATCATATTGGTCGAGGACGATCGCGCCTCGGGGATGGTTCTCTGGTCCGCGGGTCTTCTCGACCAGACGGGCTGGTTGAAGATCGCCACGGCCAGTCCGGCGATCATTGGCGCAGCCGCGGCGCTGGCGCTCATGACGCGAACCCTCGATCTCTTTGCGCTCGGCGACAACGCAGCGAAGAGCCTTGGCCTGACGCGCGGCGTGACGGTTGGCGGCATAGCCGCGTCGATCGTGCTGTCGGCCGCCGCCGTGACGTTGGCTGGACCCATCGGCTTCGTCGGTTTGGCGGTGCCCAACCTGCTGCGCACATTCGGTGTCGTGCGCCACGTACGTCTTCTTCCGCTTGCCGGGCTTTGGGGTGCGAACGCCGTGCTATCTGCCGATGTCATCGTTCAGCTCCTGTCGCGCAGCGGATCGATCATCCCGACCGGAGCGGCGATTGCCTGCATGGCCGCGCCGGCGATGTTCTTCGCCCTTCGCTTCGCTGCCACCAGGCAGGATGGCGTTGCGCGAACAGCGGCATCGTCCTGGCGTCTTTCGGCATTCCAGCTTGCGGCGCTGCTCATCGGCTTGTCGGTGCTGACGCTGCCGGCGGCATTGATCTTCGGGGGCGATGCGACGCCATCGCTGCAGGATGCGCTCGCCAACCTCGACATCCGCCTTCCGCGAATGATCATCGCATTGGGGGCCGGAGCGCTGCTCGCCGCGGCAGGCGTCGTTCTTCAGGCGGCGAGCCGCAATCCGCTTTGCGGACCGGAAACGCTGGGGATATCCCAGGGCGCCGGGCTTTTCAGCCTCGTCGCGCTTCTTGCTGGCCTCGAACCCGGCAGCCTGGGGTTTCAGTTGTCGGCCATATCGGGCGCCTTTACAGCGCTCGCCGCAATCCTGTTTTTCGGAACGCGGCCTTCACCGCAAAGGCTGATCCTTGCCGGCGTGGCGGTCGCGGCCACCTTCTCGGCGGCCAGCACCTTCATAGTCGTATCCGCACGCCTGCAAACCGCGCAGGCACTGTCGTGGATGGCCGGCTCCACTCACGGTCGCGGCAACGCCGACGTCCTCGCGATGCTCCCATGGCTCGCATGTCTTTGCATGATCGCATGGATGGCACGCCGCCACCTCGACACGCTCTGCCTCGGCGACGATACCTCTCACTCGCTGGGCATGCCCACATCGACGGCGAGAATGATTGCAGCCACTCTCGCATGCTTCTGCACGGCGATCGCCGTTTCCGCCATCGGTCCCGTGGCCTTCATC
The DNA here is from genome assembly GCF_000377565.1 of Rhizobium sp. 2MFCol3.1. Classification (GTDB taxonomy): domain Bacteria; phylum Pseudomonadota; class Alphaproteobacteria; order Rhizobiales; family Rhizobiaceae; genus Rhizobium. Next base: position 97,339 of record NZ_KB898355.1, read on the forward strand.
GGGCTCCTCGCCCCGCACGCCGCCCGCTTCCTCGCCGGCGCGCGGCACGGCAGGCTTCTGCCGGTCTCAATGACGCTGGGAGCCTTCCTTCTGGCAGCCGCCGACGTGGTGGGAAGGACCATCCTTGCCCCAAACGAAATTCCGGCCGGTATCGTGACCGCCCTTCTCGGCGCGCCATTGTTCGTCCTTGTCTGGCGACGACGCCTGGCGGGCTGAGGGGGCGCGGATTTAAATGCTTCCGCGCGACATGCCGGCACTCAATCGTTGCACAAGAGAAGCAGAACAAAAAATGTGCGTTCTCGAGGAGGCAAGTGAATGCCGTCACAATGCACTTCTACGAGTGCGCAGCACAGCAATGTCGATTCTGTGTCATGCTATTTCGTCGCGTAGACTCGAGATTCCTGGAGCCGTCCGCCATGCGACACAACATACTACGACGGCAAGGAATGGCGTAAGACACACTGCGCGCTTCGAGCGGGCCGTTATGCGTTTGGAGATTGATCGAAGATCGTCCGGTTAGCCTGCCCACATGGCCGATGCAGTCAGCGGCTCCGCTTCAGGGCCTCGGTGATTTCCGCGCGCGCTACCCCGATCAGCGTTTCCATCGCGCGGCGCGCATCATCAGGATTGCGCATGCGGATTGCCTCGAGCACGTCCTGGTGCTTCTGGATCGCCTGCTCGTGCGATTGGCTGGCGCGGTTGGTCAGCCGGAAGCTGGCAAGCAGCGCCGCGCGGATCGCACTGGCGAATTGGCGGTAGACCCAGTTGCCGCTGGCGTTGATGATCGCCGTGTGGAATTCGAGGTCGGCGCGGCTCCATTCCTCGTTGTCGCGGGCGTTCGCATCGACCATGTCCTCGAAGGCCTGGGCGATCCGGGCGAGTTGCTTGGCGGTGGCTTTCGTCGCCGCATGGGCGGCGGCGGCTGGCTCAAGCAGCTGCCGTGCATCGATCAGCGAGGTGTAGAATGCCTCGTCCCCGCCGATCTCAAGCATCGCGTCGAGCACCAGCGGGTCGAGGTAGTTCCAGTTCTCTCGATGAAGCACGATCGTTCCGGCGCGGGTGCGCGATCGAACCATGCCGAGCGCGCCCAGATACTGCATGGATTCGCGCAGGCTCGTACGGCTGACGGCGAATTGCTCGGTCAGTTCTGCCTCATTGGGTAGCGTCGAACCTTCGGCGAACTCACCGGCCACGATCATGTGCACGAGACGCGACAGCAAGGACTCGCGAACGGTCCTCCTCCCACGGGAGGCGATCTCGACGCCACCTTCTGTCAACTTCCTGTCCGTCCGCGCTATCGCCACGATGTGCCTCCGATTCCCTAGGTCTCAGCTTGCTGTCGGTCTCAAGCCAGTCAAGCGTGGGTGTCGAAAAATACGATTTATAGGCGCAGCTGTCCCCCGCTGAGAAATCTTTAGCACAGGATAGGCACATAAAAACACATCTTATAAAAAATAAATCCTATTTATATTGACATTAGTAAGACCAGGAATATGGTTGGTGCGGCTGGAGGAGCCGGGCGGGTCCGCGTTCCTGACACCATCAGATCTCAAGGGAGGGAGCGATGAAGCTCATTACGCGCGCCACCATGCTGGCACTTGGAACATTCGCCGCGGCCGGGCTGTCGCCCGCTTTCGCACAGGACAAAGACCTCAAGGTCGGCGCGATCTACATGGACGCGCAGGGCTTCTACGCCGGCGTCCGCAAGGGCATCCAGACCGGTGCCAACGAAGCCGGCCGCAAGCTCGATGTCATCGAAACCAATGCCCAGGGCGATGCGAGCAAGGAATCGTCCTTCATCGATTCCCTCATCTCTTCCGGCGTTCAGGCAATCATCGTTTCCCCGGTTTCGGCCGACGGTTCCTCGCGTGCTATCCGTCGCGCCCATGACGCGGGGATTCCCGTCGTCTGCTACAATACGTGCCTGAACGATGCCGACATGAAGGAGTACATCTCCGCCTACGCAGTCGGCGATCCCTATGATTTCGGCCACAAGCTCGGCGAAGCCGCCGCAGACTACTTTATCGCCGAGAAGAAGGATGCACCAAAGATCGCGGTTCTGAACTGCGAATTCGTGGAAGTCTGCGTGACGCGCCGCAAGGGCTTCGAGGAAGCGCTGAAGGCCAAGGTGCCGGGTGCGCAGATCGTCGCCAACCAGGAAGGCGCGATTCTCGACAAGGCGGTTTCGGTCGCCAGCACCATGCTGTCGTCGAACCCTGATATCGATGCGTTCTTCGGCGAAGCCGGCGGCGCGACCCTTGGTGCGGCGCGTGCCGTCAAGAGCCAGGGCAAGACCGGTCAGGTCGTGGTCTTCGGCGGCGACATGACGACCGAGATCGCCCAGGAACTCTCCGACTTCACGGTCATCAAGGCCGTCGTCGACATCTCGGGCCAGGGCCTCGGCAAGCTGGCGCTCGCCCAGGCGATCAAGTCCGTCGATGGCCAGGCGCCAGCCGACATCAAGGTTCCCTACGACATCGACGTTTACAAGTCTTCCGAAGACGGCAAGGCTTGGCTGAAGGCCCACGCCGACGGTATTCCGTGAGGCCCAGGGCCTGAGTTTCACGACAATCGAGGCCGCCAGGCGACTGGCGGCATCTTTCATCGGTGGAAAGTTTCATGACACAGACATCACTTGCGCCCAACCTCGCTCACCGCCCGATCGCATCCATCAAGGGGTGCACGCGCTGCTATCCCGGCGTGCTCGCGCTTGACAACGCGACATTTCAGGTTGCCGGCGGAGAGGTGAGGGCGCTGCTCGGCAAGAACGGCGCGGGCAAGTCGACGCTGATCCGGATGCTGACCGGCGCGGAAATTCCAGATAGCGGCACCGTCGAGGTCGATGGCGAGGAGCTGCGCCACAGCGGCTCCGGGCGCGCTCAGGACGCTTTCGACAAGGGCGTTCGCGTCGTCTACCAGGAGCTTAGCCTGGTTCCAGGCATGACGCTCGCCGAAAACCTGTTTCTCGGGCGCTGGCCGCGAAAGGGTGGCGTCATCCAGTATGCCGAGATGGAGGCGGAGGCTTCCGAGGCGATGGGCCGGCTCGGTCTCGACCGCGCGCCCAACACGCTGGTGGCAAGCCTGAGCCCCGCCGAACGGCAGCTGCTGGAGATCGCCCGCGTTCTCCTCGGAAAGCCGAAGCTCGTCATTCTCGACGAGCCGACGAGCTCGCTGGCCGCAGCCGAGGCCGAGAAGGTCATGGCCGCCGTGACGCGCATCGCGTCCGAAGGCATCGCCGTCATCTATGTCAGCCACCGCATGAACGAAATCCGCCAGATCGCGCATTCAGCCACCGTCATGCGCGACGGGCGCATCATCGACACTGTTGACGTGAAGGGCGCCGATACGCGCGAGATCGTCCGGCTCATGCTGGGTTCGGAAGGGTCGCAGGCAGCGGCGCTGGAAAACAGAAGCCAGGAAAAGACAGTGCTCGAGGTTCGCAACCTCGCGCTGGCGCCGAAGCTGAGTTCGGTCTCGTTCCATTTGAAGGCGGGCGAGGTTCTTGGCATCGCCGGGTTGCTGGGCGTCGGCCGGACTGAGTTGCTGCAGGCGATCATGGGTGTACGGCGCCAGGATCAGGGCGATGTGCTTGTCGACGGCAAGTCAGTCCGGCCTGGCCACTACAAGCGCATGCTGTCGCGCGGCTTCGGCTACACACCGGAGAGCCGCAAGGAAGAAGGGATCGTTCCGCTTCTCGGCGTCGACGAAAACACGCTGGCGACGAATTTTTCCGGCGTCAGCAAGAGCGGTGTTCTCTCTGCAAAAATGATGGCCGAGGCGACGCGCAAGGTCATCGAACGTCTACACGTCAAGACCGCCCGCACCGACACGCCGATCGGCACGCTGTCCGGTGGTAACCAGCAGAAGGTCGTCATCGGCCGCTGGGTCTATGCCGACAGCCGCGTTCTCCTGCTCGACGAGCCGACAAGGGGCGTCGATGTCGAAGCCAAGGCGCAGATCTATGCCATCATCCGCCAGCTGGCGGCCGAAGGGCGCAGCGTCATCTTCGTCTCCAGCGAGATCGAGGAACTGCCGCTCGTCTGCGACCGCGTACTGGTCTTGCGCGACGGAACGCTCTGCGAAGAATTCAAATCACCAAACATCGATCAGGATGCCTTGATGGCCGCCTGCATCGCCGGACATTGAGGAGAGACGCGATGTCACTCGACCAGGCTGCAACGTCAGCATCATCAAGCAAGAAGTCGGGCTTCAGCTTTTCCCAGCACATGAACGAGCTGAGCCTCTTCGTCGCCATCGTCGTTCTCTATGTGGTCTTCACATCGACGGCCAACGGCTTCCTTTCCTTCAACAACCAGATCAACATCCTGCGCGACGCCGCCACGATCGGCATCGCGGCCTGGGCAGCGACCCTGATCATCATCGCCGGCGAGATCGACGTCAGCGTCGGGCCGATGGTGGCGTTCATCTCGGTGGTTCTGGCCTTCCTGCTGCAATGGGGCGTGCCGACACCGGTAGCCTTCGCGCTGTCGATTGTCATCAGCGCGCTGCTCGGCTCGATCGCCGGCGCCCTGCGCGCGTATTTCGACGTTCCCTCCTTCGTCGCGACGCTTGGTCTCTGGAGCGCGCTTCGCGGAACGGCGCTATTCGTCACCGACGCGCTTCCTGTCTCTATCGGCCGCAACGACACGCTCGACGCGCTTGATCGCTCCGTGCTCGGCATTCCGCCAGCAGCGATCATCATGCTGGTCTTCTTCGCGATCTTCGCTTTCGTCAGCCGCAAGACCGCGTTCGGACGCTCGGTCTTTGCTATCGGCGGCAACGCGCACGCCGCCTTCTTGAGCGGCATCAGCGTTTCGAAGATCCGCGTGGCGCTGTTCGCGATCGCCGGCGCCATGGCCGCCATCTCCGGCATCCTGCTCGTCTCCCGTCTTGGCTCGGGCAATGCGACGGCGGCGAACGGGCTTGAGTTCGACGTCATCGCGGCTGTGGTCGTCGGCGGCACGTCGCTCTCCGGCGGACGCGGCTCCATGCTTGGAACGCTGCTCGGTGTCCTCGTCATCACGCTCATCGGCAACGGCCTTGTCTTGCTCGGCATCAATCCGTTCTTCCAGCAGGTCGTGCGCGGTCTCATCATCGTCATCGCCGTGCTCGCCAACATCCAGGCGATCAAGCGCAGCATGTCGCGCAACAAGGGCTGATGCGATGACCGTGCTCGATCTGAAATCCGGATCGCTTTCGCTTCGCGTCTCGTCCAAGGGAGGTCTGGTCCTGGGCTTCTGGAAGGAGACGCGGAGCGAAAGCGTGCCCCTGCTGCGCCCGGCGCCATCGGTGGAGGCGGATGCACTCTCGTCCGCCTGCTACCCGCTCGTCCCCTTCGGCAACCGCGTCCGCGACAACAGCTTCGTCTTCGACGGTGCTGAGTATCGGTTCGAGCCGAATACCGACTGGGACAAGCATTATCTCCACGGCGAAGGCTGGCAGTCCGATTGGACGATCGACCGGCAGGCCGATGACATGGTCGAGATGAGCTTTGCTCATCGCGGCGGCAACACGCCTTATGTCTACCGGGCGAGCCAACGCTTCGCGCTCGACGCATCTGGCCTTACGATGACGCTGACGGTAGAAAATCGCGGCGACAAGGCGATGCCCTTCGGCCTCGGCTGGCATCCCTATTTCCCGATGACGCTGCGGACGACGTTGCAAGCGCGGTCGCAGACATTCTGGACCGAGGTCGAGGGCTGGTTGCCGGGCGAGCGGACGGATATTCCAGCCGATCTCGACTTCAGCCAACCGGCGGGGCTGCCGCATCGCTGGGTCAACAACGGCTTTGAAGGCTGGGACGGTAAGGCAACAATCGCCTGGCCCAAGCGGCGGACCGCGTTGACGCTTGAGGCGGATCCCATCTTCAAGCATGCCTTCGTCTTCGTGTCCGACACCGGTTTCGACCCGAGCTTCAAGCGCGATTATTTTTGCTTCGAGCCGATGACGCACCTGGCGGATGGCCATCACCTCGCCGATCTCGGTGATCTGAAGGTGCTGGCGCCGAATGAAAGCCTCTCGGGCAGCGTTCGGCTGCGCCCTGAGGCCATCTAAGAATACTAGACCGGAGTTGGTGAATGTCCGCGAAAGACCGTTACGACTACATCATTATTGGCGGCGGAAGCTCCGCCTGCGTGGTCGCGGCCAAACTGGTGCGAGAGGGCAAGGCGAAGGTTCTGATGCTTGAGCGGGGGCCGGCGAAGGCGAACCCGATCATGCATTTTCCTGCCGGCTACATGAAGTTCCTCGCCAAGGACACCTACCTCGCTATGCACCAGACGAAGCCGCAGCCGCAGCTCGACGGGCGCGGCCCGATCGTGCCGCAGGGCAAGGTTCTGGGTGGCGGCAGCACCGTCAATGCCATGGTCTACATGCGCGGTCAGGCGGCGGATTTCGATCTGTGGAACGAGCTGTCGACGCCTGAAGGATCGAACGACGATGCATGGTCCTATCGGGACCTGTTGCCCTACTTCAAGGCGCAGGAGGACAACGATCATCTCGCTGGCGAGTTTCACGGCGTCGGCGGCCCGCTGAAGATTTCGCATCTTGGCCATACCAGCCCGATGACGCGGACTTATGTGAAGACGCTGCAGGGCATGGGCATTCCCTACAACCCGGATTTCAACGGCGCCCAGCAGTTCGGTGTCGGCTTCATGCAGCACACGATCGACTGGAAAACGCGCAAGCGTTCGAGCGCCGTCGATGCCTTCCTGGCGCCTGTGATGAGCGATCAGCTTTTGACGATCGAGACGGGCGCCACCGTCACCTCGCTTGATATGGACGGCGACCGTGTCACCGGCGTGCGCTATATGCAGAACGGCACGCCGAAGCACGCCGAAGCCGGAAACGAGGTCATCCTGGCGGCCGGCGCCTACCAGACGCCCAAGCTGATGATGCTCTCAGGCATCGGCCCCGAAGACGAGCTGAAACGTCACGGCATTAAGACGACCGTAGCGCTGTCAGGCGTCGGCAAGAACCTTCAGGACCACTATGAGTGCCCTGTCGTCGCGACCACCAAGGGATCGTTCGGCTATTACGGCCAGGATCGCGGCTGGCCGATGATAAAGGCCGGGTTGCAATATCTGATGTTCAAGTCCGGCCCTGTGTCGACGACGGGCGTCGAGACCTGCGCGTTCTACGATCCCGACGGCAACAACGAGCGGCCGACCATCCAGATGTTCTGCGTGCCGACGGTCTATCTCGATCGCGATGTGATGGGCACCGATCCGGGCGACGGGGTGACGATCAACTCGCTGCTGCTACGGCCCAAGGCGCGCGGTTCCGTTACGCTGGCCTCGAGCGACCCGTTCGCCAACCCAATCGTCGATACGCAGATTTTCGCGCATCCCGATGATCTGAGGCTGACGATGGCGAGCTTTCGTTTTGCCCGCACGGTGCTCGATGCCTCCCCGTTGAAGGAACTGATCGACAAGGAAATCTTTCCCGGCCCCGACGTTACCAGCGACGAGGCCATCGCTGCCCATTGCAAGCGTACCGTCAAGACCGGCTACCATCCTGTCGGAACCTGCAAGATGGGGGCGGACAGCGATCCGGAAGCCGTGCTCGACACGCAATTGCGAGTTCGCGGCACTCGCGGCCTGCGCGTCGTCGATGCTTCTCTGATGCCTGCCATCGTCAGCGGCAACACCAACGCGGCGGTTCTCGCCGCCGCTGGAAAAGCCGCCGACCTCATTCTCAGCTAACGCGAGTAAGACCATGAAGATCACAAAGCTCACGACCTATATCGTCCCGCCGCGCTGGCTGTTTTTGAAGATCGAGACCGATGAGGGGGTAGTCGGTTGGGGCGAACCGGTAGTGGAAGGCCGGGCGCTCACCGTCCAGGCGGCGGTCCACGAGCTCGAGGACTATCTGATCGGCAAGGACCCGTTCCTGATCGAGGATCACTGGACCGTCATGTATCGCGGCGGCTTCTATCGCGGCGGCGCCATTCATATGAGCGCGATCTCGGGCATCGATCAGGCGCTGTGGGACATCAAGGGCAAAGCGCTCGGCCAGCCCATCCACTCGCTGCTGGGCGGCCAGGTGCGCGACAAGATCAATGTCTACAGCTGGATCGGCGGCGACCGGCCGGCCGATGTCGCGCGCAATGCGAAGGACGTCGTCGCGCGCGGCTTCAAGGCGATCAAGCTCAATGGCTGCGAGGAGATGCAGATCGTCGACAGCAACGAGAAGATCGACAAGGCCGTTGCGACGATCGCTACGATACGCGAGGCGATCGGGCCGAATGTCGGCATCGGCGTCGACTTCCACGGCCGCGTGCACAAACCCATGGCCAAGGTGCTCGCCAAGGAGCTGGAGCCCTACAAGCTGATGTTCATCGAGGAGCCGGTCCTGTCCGAGCACCGCGAGACGCTGAAGGAAATCGCCAATCACTGCTCGACGCCGATCGCGCTGGGTGAGCGCCTCTATTCGCGTTGGGACTTCAAGTCGGTGCTGTCAGATGGCTACGTCGATATCATCCAGCCGGATCTGAGCCACGCCGGCGGCATCACCGAATGCCGCAAGATCGCGGCGATGGCGGAAGCCTATGACGTCGCGGTCGCGCCGCATTGCCCGCTCGGCCCGATCGCGCTCGCCGCCTGCCTGCAGCTCGATGCGGTCAGCTACAATGCCTTCATCCAGGAGCAGAGCCTCGGCATTCACTACAACAAGAGCAACGACATTCTCGACTATATCTCCAACAAGGAAGTGTTCCACTATGCTGATGGTTTCGTCTCGATCCCGCAGGGCCCCGGCCTTGGCGTCGAGGTGGACGAAGCCTATGTCATCGAGCGTGCGAAAGAGGGGCACCGCTGGCGCAACCCGATCTGGCGTCACGAGGACGGCAGTTTCGCCGAGTGGTGAGGTATCAGTCATGTCACATCGTCTGCTCGACAAGCGTATAATGATTACCGGCGCGGCACAGGGCATCGGCCTTGCGACTGCAAAGGCATTCGCGCGGGAAGGCGCGAGCCTGTTTCTGATCGATCGCGACGAGGCGTTACTCCAAGAAGAAACTGCGAAGCTTAAGGATGAGGGCTATCGCGTCAGTGTGCGCTCGGCCGATATAACCGATGCCGAGGCAATTGTTGCGGCTGTGAGCGAGGCGGAAACCGAGATCGGGCGCATCAACGCGTTGGTCAACAATGCGGGCGTCAACGTGTTTTCCGAGCCGCTCGAGACCAGCGACGAGGAGTGGAACCGCTGCTTCGATATCAATCTCAAGGGCGCATGGAACTGCTCGAAGGCGGTTCTGCCTGGGCTGATCGATCAAGGCGGAGGCGTGATCCTCAACATCGCCTCGACCCACGCCTTCACCATCATCCCGCATACCTTCCCCTATCCGCTGGCAAAGCATGCGCTGCTCGGCATGACGAAGTCGCTCGGCCTCGAATACGCGCCGAAGAACGTCCGCGTAAATGCGCTCGCGCCCGGCTATGTCGCGACGCAGAAGGTCATCGATTACTGGAACGGCTTTCCCGATCCTGAGGCGGCGAAGGCCGAGACGATGAAGTTGCATCCGGGTGGACGTATTGCCACGCCGGAAGAGATCGCCATGGCAGCGGTGTTCATGATTTCGGACGAGTGCCCGTTCATGAACGCGACATGCCTGACGTTGGACGGAGGCCTGAGCGTCCAGCAACATCCCGCGTGATAAAAACTTGTGTTGCCTGTGGCGGCGTATCAAATATCGGGAGAACGACAGGGGTGGCCCCTGAGGCCGTGGTGCAGCCGACCTTCCAAGGTCGGCACTCTGCGAACACGTCACGACGCGCCTGCGTCGACGTTTTTCGGGTGGCAGTGAGTGAGGACGATACGGTTTCTTGTCCCCCTGCAGCAGAGGTTCGATATCTTAATCGGTGCCGCGACGGCGCAAGTTACCGCACGAGTTTATCCCAGTCTTAGCCGCCGCATCGCAGAGAGACGGACCGCAAAACTCCTTGTCTATCGTAATGTCGTCGCTTGAGGGCCGATCCAGACGCGTGCCGGTACGATTGATGGCAGAGTAGAAAGGCCGTCGATCAACGCTTGCAGCATTATATCGACCAACGCATCCGCGGCGTCGACTGGACCGACCAATCCGTCGATCAGCAGCAGGGTCAGGCCGTGAACCTGCGACCAGAGCGCCAGCACCGCTGTGTCGATGCGGCTATTGTCCTCCTCCGTATCCGCAATGGCTCTGCCGATCGCCCCATCGCAAATCGCTGAGACGATCAGGGATCGCATCTCGAAAGCGGCGGTTCGCTCTATGGCCGGGCGGTTGTTGCCCTGCTCGGTGAGTAGTCCTCCGAACATCAGTCGATAGAGCGCCGGGTTGGTCACGCCGCTGCGGACATAGGCGCGCATCAAGAGCATGAGGCGTTCGCGCGGTTCGGCTTTTCCCAGTTGGGCTTTGTGCATCTCTTCGGCGAGACGCTCGAAGCCAACAGCGGAGACGGCCGCCAGCATTTCGCGTTTGTCGGCGAAGTGCTTGTAGGGCGCGTTGTGGCTGACGCCGGCCCTGCGGGCCAGTTCGCGTAAAGAAAACTCCGTGCTTTGAGATTCACTCAAGACGTCGAACGCGGCGTTCAAGATCGCGCGCTGGAGATCGCCGTGATGGTAGGGCCGCTCTTCGGATGTGGTTTTCAATTGGGTCATGACACCTCGTGTAATCCCTGATGGTGACGCCGTCAACATTATTGCCATCTAATGTTGACAATGGCAACATTTGCTTTATGTAGACACCGTCAACTTTGACAAACGTCAATTTGACGGGGCGCCGGCCAGTGTTGGCCGCTGCCGCCGCAAGCAACCGACGATGACGAAGGAGAAAGACATGCTCGATGGCAAAGTGATTGTTGTAACCGGAGCGGCAAGCGGGATCGGAAAGGCGATCGCGGTTGCGGCCGCCGCCCATGGCGCCCGCGCGGTGATCGTTGGTGACCTGGTGCCGGAACCGAAGGAAGGTGGCGAGACGACGGTCGATCTGGTCCGCTCCTATGGCGCGGAAAGCCGGTTCATCTCCGTTGACGTGCGGGATCGCGCTCAGATCGATGCGTTGATCACGGCTGCGCAGGACGCCGGCGGTGTGGATTGTGTTGTCTGCAATGCCGGTATCGCGCGGCCTGGAGACGGGCCTGATGTCAGTGAAGAAGACATGGATGCGCTGGTCGCCGTCAATCTCAAGGGCCTGCTTCTGACAGCCCAGGCGTCGGCTGCGGCCATGGCCGGGCGCGGCGGCAGCATCGTGCTGGTCTCCAGCATGGCTGGGCTGAAGGGCACGGCCGTCAACCTTGGCTACGGCGCGACCAAGGCCGGCGTCAATTCTCTGGCCGCAGCTCTCGCCGATGCGCATGGCCCTCAGGGCATCCGCGTCAACGCGATCTGCCCCGGCCTCATCGACACCACGCTGGCGCAGTCTTCTTCATCAGGCGTTTCGGAGAAGATGGCCGGGCTGATCGCGCGCATGCCGTTGCGCCGTCTCGGCCGGCCTGAGGAGGTCGGCCATGTGGTCTCATGGCTCGCTTCCGACCTGTCCTCCTATGTCACCGGCGTCGCATTGCCCGTCGATGGCGGCCAGACCGCCGTGCTCTGAACCTTCCCCAACAGCTGTCCGAAAGGGACGACAATGACCCTGTCATGCAATCTCCATGACCGCGCCAAGCCGTTTGCGATGTCGAAAGCGACCGCTGGCGGCAGGCTGCCGAAGCCAGCGCTCCGCCTCGCGGCGCTATGCGGCCTCAGCCTTGCCGCGGCAATCCCCGGCCATGCGGCCGATGCTTCCAGCCCGATCGCGGTGACGGTACAGGCCGCCACTGCCGACACGCCTGAATTCGGCGTGGAACTCACCGGTTCTGTCGCCGCGCGCAAGGTCAGCGAGGCCGGATTTCGCATCAGCGGCCGGTTGCGGTCTCGCGAAGTGGATGTCGGCGACAGGGTGACGAAGGGGCAGGTCCTCGCCAACATGGAAGCGGATGTTCAAAACGCCGACGTCTTTGCCGCCGAGGCGGCGGTGCAATCGGCCGACGCCACCTACCGGCAGCGGGAGGCCGATTTCCAGCGGCAGGTATCGCTGCTCGAAAATGGCGTCGGCACCGAGGCCCAGGTCGACAACGCCCAGGAGCAACTGCAAGCCGCCGCCGCGACACAGACGACGTCGCGCGCCAATCTCGGCATTGCCCGTGACAACCTCGCGAACACGGTGCTGCGGGCGCCGGTCACCGGCGTGGTGACTGCGCGCAAGGCAGAGGCGGGACAGGTGGTGGAGGCGGCGCAAGCCGTCTATGCGGTTGCCGAGGATGGCGATCGCGATGCGGTCTTCGAGGTCTACGAGGCATTGTTGACTAGGCCGCTCAGCGAAAATCGCGTCGATATCCGGCTGGTGGCCAACCCTGCGGTTAAGGTCACCGGCACGGTGCGGGAGGTGTCGCCGGTCATCGATACCGGGACTGGAACGATACGCGTCAAGGTCGGTCTGCCGCGGCAGTCGCCGGCTCCGCTCTCGCTTGGCGCGCCGGTTGCCGGCACGGCGCGGTTCGACGCAGGGCATGGTGTCACCGTGCCTTGGCGGTCGCTCAGCAGGGAAGGCGGAAAGCCCGCCGTCTGGGTGGTGGATCGCGCAACGAACACGGTGTCGGTCAAGCCGGTCACCGTCTCGGCCTATCGTTCGAACACCGTCCTCGTCGGCGATGGGCTTGGCGAAGGCGATCTCGTCGTCACGGCGGGCATCCCGTTTCTGAAGCCGGGCATCACCGTCGAGCCCAGGATGCAGGGAGATGCGCAATGAACATCTCCTATCGCATGGCTATTCTCTCCGCCTGCGTTTCGCTCGCTTCCTGCAATGCCAAGGATGAAGCGGCGCCGCAGCCGCCGCGGCCGGTGCTGACGATGAAGGTCGCTTCCGCCTTTGACGACGGTCCTGGTTTCGCCGGCACCGTGGAGGCGCGCTACCAGACGGCGCGCGGCTTCCAGGTGCTGGGCCGGATCGAAAGCCTCGACGTTGAGGTCGGCGACTGGATCGAGAAAGGCCAGAGGCTGGCCGCACTCGACCCGACCTCGTTCCAGCTCGATGTCAACTCCAAGATCGGCGATACCGCGCGCGCCGAGGCCAGGCTGAAGAATGCGGCCTCGACGCTCGATCGCACCAGACGTCTCGTCTCGAGCGGAGCCTCGACGCAGGCCAAGCTTGAAGCCGATATCCAGGCGCTTGCCGCAGCACAAGCGGCGTTGGATCAATCCAATGCCGAGCTCGCCAAGGCGAGAACCCGCGTCGACTACACGACGCTTAATGCCGGCGAGGACGGCGTCGTGGTCAGTAAGGATGCGGATGTCGGCCAGACCGTCAATCCCGGCCAGACCGTCGTGACGATTGCCAGGACCGATGCGCGGGAAGTGGTGGTGGACGTTGCCCCCGAGCTTGCCGCGTCACTCGGCGCGCAGGAAGCCTTCGACATCGTGCTGCAGGCCGATCCTTCGGTCACGGCCAGGGGCCGCGTGCGGGAGATCGCGCCGCAAGCGGATGCCGCAACTCGGACACGGCGCGTCAAGATCGCGCTGGAAGCGCCGCCGGAACCTTTCAGGCTCGGCGCAACGGTAACGGCCAAGCTTAGCAACCCGCCTCGCACGGCCGCCGCCATGCGCATTCCGCGCAGTGCGGTCATGGACGCCGATGGCGGCGCAAGCGTGTGGGTCGTCGACCCGCAGCAGCAAACCGTTCGTGCCACCGCCGTCACGATCCAGCAAAGCACGGACAATGAAATGCAGATCTCGAACGGCCTGTCTTCAGGCCAAATCATCGTCGTCGCCGGGGTTTCGGACCTCAAGGACGGCCAGAAGATCCAATTCGATGGAGCGGATGCAAAATGAAGTCCTTCAACCTTTCGGAGTGGTCACTCCGTCATCGGTCGCTGATATGGTATTTCATGCTGATTGGCGCTGTCGCCGGGATGCTTGCCTATTTCAACCTCGGCCGTGCCGAAGATCCCGATTTCACCATCAAGACGATGATCGTTCGCGCCAGCTGGCCGGGCGCCACGGTCCAGGAAACCATGGATCAGGTCACCGACCGAATCGAGAAGAAGCTCGAGGAGATCGATAATATCGACTACACAAAGAGCATCTCGTCTCCGGGCCAGACGGCTGTCTACCTCTATCTCAAAGATACGACACCCGCCAAGGACGTGGAGGCGACCTGGATCCGTGCGCGTAACCTGATTGGCGACATCCGCCCTGAACTGCCCGAGGGTGTGCAGGGGCCGGTCTTCGACGACGACTTCGGCGACGTCTATGGGAATATCTACGCGTTTACGGCCAACGGCGTTTCGCAGCGCCAACTGCGCGATTATGTCGAGGACGTGCGCCGCGAAATCCTCGAAGTTCCCGCCGCCGGCAAGGTCAATCTCATCGGTGCGCAGGACGAGGTGATCTATCTCAAGTTCTCGACACGCAAGGTAGCAGCCCTCGGTCTCACGCAGGAAATGGTAATCGAGCGACTGAAATCGCAAAACGCGGTCGTGCCGTCGGGCGTGGTGGAAGCCAATGGCGAACGCGTCTCGGTGCGCACATCAGGACAGTTCACCTCGGAGGAGAGCCTGCGGTCGATCAACCTTCGCATCAACGACCGCTTCTTCCGCCTGGGCGATGTGGCCGAGATCAGTCGCGGCTATGTCGATCCGCCACAGCCGCAGTTCCGCTATAACGGCGAGCCGGCCATCGGCCTGGCGATCGGCATGAAGACCGGTGAGAACATCACCACCTTCGGCGAGCAGCTCGTTGAGAAGCTTGCAGAAATCCAGAACAAGCTGCCGCATGGCATTGACGTGCATCTGGTCTCCGACCAACCGCATATCGTCGAGGAGGCCGTCGGCGGCTTCGTCAAGGCGCTGCTCGAGGCCGTCGCCATCGTGCTTGTCGTCTCCTTCGTCAGTCTCGGGATGCGGGCCGGCCTTGTGGTCGCGGTGACGATCCCGCTGGTGCTGGCACTCACCTTTATCATCATGGAGATCTACGGCGTCTCTATGCAGCGCATCTCGCTTGGCGCCCTGATCATCGCGCTCGGCCTTCTGGTGGATGACGCGATGATCGCGGTGGAGATGATGGTGGCGCGGCTGGAGGAGGGCGATCCGCTGCACAAGGCGGCGACCTATGTCTACAGCCACACGGCCTTTCCGATGCTGACGGGTACGCTCGTCACGGTCGTGAGCTTCTTTCCTGTCGCCTTCAACAGCGGTTCGGCCGGCGAGTTCACCTTCACGCTGTTCATCGTGATCGCGGCTTCGCTCCTGATCTCGTGGGTCGTCGCGGTGCTGTTCGTGCCGCTGCTCGGCGTCACCCTACTGCCGAAGACCATGAAGAAGCATGGAGACCACAAGGGCTGGTTCACTCGCGGCTTCGGCAAGATGCTGCGGATTTGCGTGCGCTTCAAATGGACGACCGTCGTCGTGACGGTGCTTCTGTTCGGCGCATCGATGTATGGCATGCGCTTCGTTCAGCAGCAGTTCTTTCCGTCTTCGGATCGTGTCGAGCTGGTGGTCGATTGGACGCTGCCACAGAACTCCTCGATCACCGATACGCGCGAACAGCTTAGCCGCTTCGAAGAGGTCGCGCTCAAGGGGGATGCCGATGTCGAGCGCTGGTCGACCTATATCGGCCAGGGCGCCGTGCGCTTCCTGCTCTCCTTCGACGTCCAGCCGCCGCTTCCGAACTACGGCCAGATCATCGTCGTCGCCAAGGATATCGAGGCACGCGATCGGCTGCGCGAGAAGCTTGAGGGCGTGATCCACAAGGATTTCCCCGGTACGGATGGCTGGGTCCATCTGCTGGAAATCGGCCCGCCCGTCGGTCGCGAGATTCAGTATCGCATCAGTGGTCCCGATATCGATGGCGTACGCGCGCAGGTACAGAAATTCGCCTCCGCCGTATCCGAAAACCCCAATCTCGGTGTCGCGGTGTATGACTGGTACGAGCCCGGTCGCGTGGTGAAGGTGGATGTGCTGCAGGACAAGATCGCGCAGCTCGGCATCACCAACGAGGCCATATCGACGGCGCTGAACGGCGTCATCGGCGGAAGCACGGCGACACAGGTGCGCGACTCGATCTATCTGGTCGATATCGTTGGGCGCGCCGACGATACGGAGCGCTCGAACATCGACACCCTCTATAATCTCCAGCTTCCGACGCAGAACGGCGGCACCGTGCCGCTCGCGGCGATTGCCACCTTCCGCTACGAGCAGGAGCAGCCCGTGGTCTGGCGCCGTGATCGCATGCCGACGATCACGGTGAAGGCCGCGGTGACCTCGGATGCCCAGCCGGCGACTATTGTCGAGGAGCTGAAGCCGAAGATCGATACGCTGATCTCAGCCTTGCCCGTCGGCTACAAGGCCGAAACCGGCGGTGCGGTTGAGGAGAGCGCCAAGGGGCAGGCACCGATCTTCGCTGTCATCCCGATGATGCTCTTGGTGATGGCGACGATCCTGATGCTGCAGCTGCAAAGCTTCCAGAGTATGTTCCTGGTCGTTGTCGTGGCGCCGCTCGGACTGATCGGCGTGGTGGCGGCACTCGTGCCCAGCGGCGCGCCGCTCGGCTTCGTCGCGATCCTCGGGGTGCTGGCGCTGATCGGCATCCTGATCCGTAACTCGGTGATCCTCGTCGTCCAGATCGAGGAAGCCAGGGCGGAAGGCCTTGATGGCTGGACGGCGGTGGTCGAAGCCACCGAACACCGCATGCGGCCGATCATGCTGACGGCGGCTGCCGCCAGCCTGGCGCTGATCCCGATCGCCTTCGAGATCTTCTGGGGACCGATGGCGTTCGCGATGATGGGCGGTATCGTCGTCGGCACGCTGCTGACGCTGTTCTTCCTGCCCGCGCTCTACATCGGCTGGTTCCGCTTGAAGGAGCCGGAAGTGCACGCGGATGATGCGGCTGAAGAAGGCCACGTCGCATGATCAGCCCCATCGCCGTCGCCTTCGTCACGGCTTGCACGGCGCTGGTGTCATCGGTGGTCGCGCCGATGATCACCATGCGCATGGGCCGCGCCCAGATCCGCGCTTCGGTGATCTCCAACAACCGGCAGCGCTGGATCGAGACCCTGCGCGATCTGATCGCGGCCTTCTGCGCGCAGGTGACGACGGCGGCGCCGATGCGTAGGACGCTGCTTGACGCCAATGGGGGTATCCTGGTCACGGACCCGGATATCCTCAACAGGCTGCAGGAGATCATGAAGACCTTCACGATGATCCGGCTGATGACCAACCCGTTGGAAGCGGATCATCAGGAGCTCATCACGGTGCTCACGAAAACGATGACCACATTGCGCACGGCACCGCTGGACGAGGATCTCGACCCCAGCGTTCGCCAGGCGGTCGAAGAAGTGGTGCAGAAGTCGCAGGTGATCCTAAAGAGGGAGTGGAGCCGCGTGAAGGCAGGTGAATAGCGTGGATGCTCCCATGGGAGCGGCGTTTCCGATCCATCAGAGGAACCGCATCCTGCATTTGCCAGACGGTCTCGACTGTCACAATCGCCCCTCGGCATCCAATACTTCAGGTCATCGTTAATTCTCGAGGGCCGGCGCTGAAGGTCGCAAGCGCCTGAAATATATCGAAGCGTTGAGCGACAGTGCTTAGTGATGCGCGGACCTTGCGTTCGATGTCAGGCGCTTTCTCGCCGAAGGACCTGGAAGCCTGTGTCATGGCTGACACCTCGGTGATCGATGCCGCTCGCGCGCTCTACGATCATTGTCATCGCCCGTTGCCCCATCTCATAGGAATGGGGTTGTATCGTGGTAATTCCGGGCGTGATCTCCGAAGCAATCTCATAATCGCCCCAGCCGGCTACAGCGAGGCGGTCGGGAACCTTCCAGCCGCGGCGGCCACATTCGAACAGGACACCGGCGGCCACGATGTCGGTAGGGCAGACGATTGCATCGAATTCCGGATCGATCGCGCATAGCCTCTCAAGCGCCTTTGCGCCGGCACTGAAACCGTCCGCTTGGTCGACAAGCACTATCCGGTGGCTGTCGAGGCCAGCATGTTCCACGCAGCGTTTGAAAATCGGCACACGCTCGGTGTAGCGATGGGACACATCGCCGTCATAGCCGACAAACCCGATCCGCTGGCGGCCGGTCTCGATGAGAAGGGACGTCATTGCGTGCGTGGCGTCAGCGGTCGAATAGCCAACGGCCATGTCGAAGGGGTCATTGTATACCCAGGATTCCACCACGGGCGTGCCCGTCTTACGCAGCAGGGTCAAGGCATCGCTTTCATGCTCGTCGCCGACGAGCGCGATGCCTGCAACACGCAAGCCGACAAACGTTCGGATCGCTGCCGCTTCCTGGCTGACCGTGTCGGCCAATTTCAAGATCAGTTGATAGCCCTGGCTTGTCACATGGTCCTGCATGCCGCGAACATAGTTGTAGAAACTCGAGTTCTTGATCGAGGGGATGACCGCGCCGATAACGCGGCTCTGGCCGGATGCAAGATTGCCGGCGGCATGGTTCGGGACATAACCAAGTTCGGAGGCGATCTTCAGCACGCGCTCGCGGGTCTCTTCCTGCACGCGCTCAGGATAGCGGAACGTATTCGACACCGTCATCGGCGAAACGCCGGCCGCGACGGCGACCGATTGCATCGTGACAGTTTCATCATTCCGGGGCTTCGTCATGGTGTGGCCTTGAGCTTAATTCTACATCGATATGATCACGAAATATGCACTGCTATAATTGACGGCAAAATGAGAAAAGCAATCCTTGACAGAAGTCATGTGCAGAATATTGTAGCGCTACAAAACACGGATGGGAATATCTCTGTTCCGATCTTGAAGCGAATACGAAAAACCGGGAACCATTCATGACGGTAGCAGGACGTGAGGGCGATACGGGTCTGTTGCTAACGGGAATTCACAAGTCCTACGGCAAGGTCGTGGCCGTGAAGAACCTCGACCTGAATGTCGCGGCCGGTGAGCTCGTGGCGCTGCTTGGTCCATCAGGTTGCGGCAAGACGACGACCCTGCGCATGGTTGCGGGTTTCGAGGCGCCGGACTCAGGTTCGGTCAAGATAGGCGACGACGAGATCTCGCAGCTGCCGCCGCACAAGCGCCATCTCGGCATGGTGTTCCAGAACTACAGCCTGTTTCCGCACCGCACAGTTGCCGAAAACATCGGTTTCGGCCTGCGCATGGCCGGCATGGCGAAGGCCGACCGCGATGAGAAGGTCGCGGAGATGCTCGATCTCGTGCAGCTTCAGGGACGCGGCGACGTTTATCCGTCGAAATTGTCGGGTGGTCAGCAGCAGCGCGTGGCGCTGGCGCGCTCGCTTGTCGTCAATCCGAAGGTTTTGCTGCTCGACGAGCCGCTTGGCGCGCTCGACAAGTCGCTGCGCGAAAGCATGCAGTTCGAGATCCGCGGCATGCAGCAGCGGCTTGGCATCACGGCGCTTCTCGTGACGCATGATCAGGAAGAGGCCATGTCCATGGCCGACCAGGTTGCGGTCATGAATGGCGGCCGCATCCTGCAGATCGGTGCGCCGACCGATATTTACGACAGGCCGCAGAGCCGCTTTGTCGCTGAATTTCTCGGCACGTCGAACATTTTTGAAGGCACTGTCGGTGAAGACGGTGCGACGCTGAATGTTTCCGGACCGCAGGGCGCAGTGGCCTTGTCCTTGCCCGAGCGACGGGTTTTCGGCCAGACACAGCTTCTCTCGGTGCGTCCGGAACGCATCTCGCTGGTTTCCGGCGAGACGACAGGCGGCTTCGTCGGCCGCATCATCGGAGCCGTCTTCCGCGGCAATTATGCCGCCTATCAGGTCGAGGTCCCCTCGCTTGGTCGCGAGATTTTCGTCTATCGGCAGGCCGATGGCCCTCTCGGCTCGACCACCTATCATCTCGGCCAGGCCGTGACGCTCGACTGGGCGCCGCAGGATGGCGTCGTCGTCAGCGCGGAGTAATTTTGAAAGTGACGCAGATGCAGAAAACTGGTGCGCGTATCGGGATCGACGTCGGCGGTACCTTTACCGACTTCGTGCTGTCCAATCCGAATGACGGCAGCCTGACCTATTACAAGGAACCCTCGACGCCGGACGATCCGTCGCGCGCACTGATCGAAGGGTTGCAGAGCCTGTTGGCGAAGGCCGGCATGACATCCGCCGATGTCGGCACGCTGATGCACGGCACGACGATCGGCCTCAATGCCATCATTCAGCGGCGTGGTGCCACCATCGCGCTGGTGGTGAGCAAGGGCTATCGCGATATTCTGGAGATCGCCCGCAGCCGCATGCCGTCTTCCTTCGATTTCCATGCGAGCAAGGAAGAGCCGCTGGTGCCGCGCCTGCGCATCATCGAGGTCGATGCGCGTTTGTCCGCCTCGGGCGAGGTGACGAAAGCCGCCGATGACGCCGAACTCGATCGTGTTGCCGCCGAACTCAAGACGCTCGGTGTTGATGCCGCAGCTCTCGTGCTGATCAATGGCTATACGACCCCTTCCGTCGAAATCGGCATGGCGAAGACGCTTTCGGAAAAGGCCGGAGGCCTGTCGATTACGTCCGCCGCCGCGATCTGGCCGGAAATCCGCGAATATGAGCGCACGCTGGTCGCCTGTCTCAACGCCTATATCCAGCCGCTGATGCAGCGCTACTTCGCTGGCCTGAAAACGGGTTTGGAACGCGACGGCGTCGTGGCACCAATCCTCGTCACGGCCTCCAACGGCGGTTCGCTCAGTCTCGTCTCGGCCGATGAGCGCCCGGTGGAAACCATCCTCTCCGGTCCCGCTTCCGGCGTCATGGCCGCGGCGCGCCTCGCCGAAGCCGCGGACGTCAAGTCGATCATCACTTTCGACATGGGCGGTACTTCTTCCGACATCGCCGTCGCGCAGGCCGGTTCCGCCGAGCTTGCGACCCGCACCGATATCGGTGGCTTGCCACTCGTGTTGCCGGTTGTTGACGTATCCGCCATTGGTGCAGGTGGTGGTTCAATCGTCTGGGTCGATGCCCACGGCCTGTTGAAGGTCGGCCCGCAGAGTGCTGGCGCCATGCCCGGACCGGTTTCTTACGGTCGCGGTGGCAAACAGCCAGCGGTCACAGACTGCTATCTGGCGCTCGGCTATATCGATCCCGCCGGTTTCCTTGGTGGCCGCATGAAGCTCGATATCGACGCAGCACGCGCAGCGCTCGGCGAGGTCGGCCAGCGCATCGGCCTGACCGGTGACGATGGTGCTGCCCTTGCCGCCGAAGGCGCGCTTGCCGTCACCACTGCCGGCATGGCGACCGAGCTTTATAAAACGCTTGCCTCGCGCGGGCTCGATCCGGCCTCGTTCGCGCTGGTACCGTTCGGTGGCGCCGGTCCGACCCACGCCAATCTTCTCGCCGAAGAGGCAGGCATCGGTCGCGTCGTCATCCCGCCCGCCGCCGGGACCTTCTGCGCCCTCGGGGCTGCGGCCGCCGACTTGCGTCGCGATTTCGTCCGCAGCCTGCGCCGAGCGGTTGATGATGCCAGTGCGGCCATGATGCTCGACGTGATGAAGGAACTGGAAGACGAAGGCAACGCCTGGCTCGACCGCGAAGGTGACGCCGGCCAGACCCGCCGCTTCGAACGTGGCGCCGACATGCGTTACGCCGGTCAGGCCTATGAACTGCGCGTCAAGCTGGATGAAAACGCCCGCGACGCCGCATCTATCTGCGAAGCCTTCCATCTCGAACATGAGCGCATCTACGGTTTCCGCGATACGCAGACTGAGGTCGAACTCGGCACCGTGCGACTGGCTGTCGTCGGCGTCACCGAAAACATCAGTCAGCCGGAAATCGCCGCCGGCAGTGGCACGCCGTTTGCCAAGGGCGAGCGACCTCTGTTCCGTGCCGGCAAATGGGTTTCTGCCGGCGTCTATGACCGCAGCGCGTTTGGCGCCGGCGACAAGATTAGCGGCCCGGCGATCATCGAACAGGACGATACGACAACGGTTCTTCTTCCCGGCTGGTCGGCCCGCGCCGACGTTCTCGGAAACCTCCATCTCGAAAGACATGCGCAATGAAGCTTGATCCCGTCACGCTCGCCATTCTCGGCAACAAGCTCGCCGCCGTCAGCGAAGAAATGTGCCTGACGCTGCAGCGCACCGGCCGCACGCTCTATGTCAAGGAAACCGCCGATTTCGCCTGTGCGCTCGCAGGCCTCGATGGTCGCTTCTTTGCCTATCCGCGCTCGATCGGCGTGTCCGGCTTCGTCGGCCTGGAATGCGCCCCGTCGATCGCTGCTGTCGGCCCGCTGGAGCCGGGTGACGTCATCCTGACGAATGATCCCTATCGTTCGGAGGGCCTCGCCACCCACCTGCCCGACCTGCACATGATCGAGCCCTATTTCCATGAGGGCAAGATCGTCGCCTATGGCTGGTGTTTCGTGCATTGCTCGGATGTCGGCGGCCGCGTGCCGTCCAGCATCTCGCCGGTCAATACGGAAATCTTCCAGGAAGGCCTGCGCATTCCGCCGGTCAAGCTGATGAAGAAGGGCGAGATGAACCCCGACGTGGCGCTGTTCCTCAATGCCAACAGCCGCACGCCCGATGCCAATATGGGCGATATCCGCGCCATGCTGGCAGCGCTTGCCGCCGGCCGCCGCCGCCTGGAACAGACGATCGGCCAGCATGGTGCCGAAACGGTCGCCACGGCTGCGGTCGATCTGGTCGCCTATTCGGCGGAAAAGGCTCGCACCGTGCTGAAGCGGGTGCCATCAGGCACCTACAGCTTCTCCGACTATCTCGACGACGATGCCGCAAGCCGTCTGCCTGTGCGCATCGCATTGTCGGCGACATTCGATGACGGCGAGGTGCATCTCGATTTCACGGGCACCGACCCGCAAGTGTCGACCGCCATGAACATTCCCTCGCGTGGCCGCCCGCATGCCTGGCTGACGCTGCGCGTGCTTGCGCTCGTCAACACGCTCGACCCGACCACGCCGCTCAATGTCGGCATGCTGGCGCCGGTCAGGATCACCGCGCCCGAGGGCAGCCTCGTCAATCCGCAGGAACCGGCAGCCGTCGGTGTTCGCCATGCGGCGGCGATCCGCGTCAACGACGTGCTGAACGGCGCTTTCGGCAAGGCATTGCCGGATATCATGCCGGCCGCATCCTCGGGCACGGTTATCCCTGTCGTGATGGCGGAACCGGACGGCCATGGCGGCCGGCGCGTGCAGGTCATCGAGCCGATGATCGGCGGCACCGGCGCCCGCAAGGGCCGCGACGGCATCGACGGTCGCGACAGCGGCATTTCCAATCTCGCCAACAATCCGGTCGAAACGGTCGAGGCCGAACTCGGCATCGAGATTTCCACCTACGCGCTTCGGCCCGATTCCGGTGGCGCCGGGCAGTGGCGTGGCGGCTGCGGCATGGAGCTGACCTTTCGCGTGCTGACCGATGACAGCAATGTTCTCGGTCGTGGCCTCGAACGTCTTCTGTTCCGTCCCTGGGGCTCGAATGGCGGCAAACCTGGCATGCCGGGCCAGCTCATCCTCAATCGTGGCAAGGACGGCGAGCGCCATCTCGGCAAGATCGACGTCTTGACCGTCAATGCCGGCGACACCGTTACATTCCTGACCCCCGGTGCCGGCGGTTGGGGCGATCCCGCCAGCCGTGAGCCCGAAGCCGTGTTGCGTGATGTCGTCAACGGTTTTGTCACCGTCGAGGCTGCCGCAAATGAATACGGCGTTGCGATCATTGGTGGTTCTGTCGATGCGGCAAAGACCGAGGCCCTGCGCAAGGCGATGGGCACAAGCACATCCGCCAATGCGCAAGGAACAGAGCGTGAGCGCTGGGACGAGGCCTTCCCGGCCGTTGTGATGGACCGTCTGAACCGTGGACTGGTGGTTCTGCCGGGCGCGGTTCGCCAGCGTCGCCGCCGCGAAATCTTCGATGCCGTTCTGGCGGAACTGCCGGAAGGTTTTCCGCGTATCGCCGCAAGTGACGCCGCCGTCAGTGCCGCGCGGCAAAAACTCGAAGCCGCCGCCGGCAGCTTCTGATGCGCATGCCATAATACATCCGATGCCACCTCGTTCCAGCTTTGGAGAACTGCGATGACAATAATGAAGAGAAGACATTTCCTCGGTGGCAGCGCTGCACTCGGCGCCGGCCTGATGGCGGGCGGCATGCCGCGTCTGGCGAGCGCCCAGTCCAAAGAATCACCGTCACCGCCTTTGGCGGCGTCTGGGAAGAGGCAGTGCGTACCTGCTTCGTTGCGCCTTTCGAGGCGAAGACAAACGCAAAGGCGAATGTTTCGCTCGGTGGCCCGCCGCAATGGCTGGCGCAGGTCGAGGCCAATGCCGCCAAGCCTCCGGTCGACGTGCTGATCATGACGCCCGATCTGGCTTTGACGGCCGCCAAGGCCGATCTTGTCGATGATTTCACCGTCGACAAGCTGCCGAACCTTGCCAAGATCCCGCAGCAGCTGACCGACAGCGTCATGGGCAAGGGCACGCTGTTCGACTACGGCGTCGGCGGCATCACCTTCCATAAGGAGCGCGTCAAGAACCCGCCGAAATCGTTCGCCGAATTCGTCGATCGTGTGTCCTCGGGCGATCTCGTCGCATCGGTCCCGTCGATTTCCTATGCGGTCACCCCGATCATGCTGATCTGGGCGATGGCCAAAGCGCTCGGCGGCGGTGTCGAAAATGTCGATCCCTTCTTCAAGGCGATGGAGAAGATGAAGTCCAACCTCGTCTTCTGGGGCGGTCCGAACGACTTCTTCAACCACCTGTCGTCTGGAGAGGCCGATTGCGGCATCTATTTCGATGGTCGCACCTGGAACCACTATGACAGCGGCGCAACCTGGATCGACTTCATCAATCCGGAAGAGGGCGGCTCGCTCAATGGCGTCGCCGTGCAGAAGCCGAAGAACGCCAATCCGCTGGCGTGGGAATACATCAACGAAGTGTTGGATGCCCAGAACCAGACCAAGTTCGCCGACATCATGAACTATGGCGTGACCAATACAGACGTCGTCTACAGCGAAAAACTGAAGCCGCGCATCACGCCCTGGCAGAACACCGCTTTCCCGCCCTATGAGCAGATCGCCCAGGTGCGCAATGAATGGGTCGACCGCTGGAACCGCGAGATCGGCCGCTAAGACTTCGGTCACCGAGAAAAGGATGGGCTGCACTCACTGTCGAGGGCAGCAACCGCCAACGGAAAAGAGCGATGAGCCAGACCAGCGTAGAACCGGCCCCGACGAGACGCAGCTCCCGGCTGTTGATGCCGCATCTCATGGCGCTGCCGGCAGTGCTGTTCCTTGTCGTCTTCTTCGTCCTGCCGCTGATCGACAACGGCATGCGCAGCATCGTTGCAGACGACGGCAGCTTCACCCTGTCTCGTTACGTCTCGCTGCTAACCGATGGGTTTTATCTCGGCATCATCGGCCAGACGGTGCTTCTGTCGGCCGGCGTCACGGTGATCTCGATTCTCATCGGCTACCCGGTCGCCTATTTCCTCGTCCGCAAGGCTGGGCGTTATGCCGGGCTGATCATCTTCCTGCTGATCGCGCCGCTTCTGACCTCGATCATCATGCGCACGTTCGGCTGGCAGGTGCTGTTTGCCCGCCGCGGCCTCGTCAACAATCTTCTGGTCGATCAGCTCGGTATTCTGTCGGCGCCGCTGCGCCTGACCAATTCGCCGGAAATCGCCATTGCCGCGCTCGTCCATGTTCTGGTGCCCTTCATGGTCCTATCGATCGCGACCGTGCTGCAGGGCATCGATACGCGGCTGGAGGAATCGGCAAAGATCCTCGGCGCCAACCGGCTGCGCACCTTTTTTGAAGTGACGCTGCCTCTGTCGCTCGATGGCATCGGCACCGGCGCCATCCTCGTCTTCATGATCGCCAATGGCAGTTTCGTCACGCTCGTCCTGCTCGGCGGTGGGCTGCAGACTTTGCCGCTGATGATCTACCAGCAGTTCAACACGACGCGCGATTTCGGCATGGCGAGCGCCATGAGCACGATCCTTCTCGTCATCGCGGTCCTGTGCCTGTTCCTGCAACTGCGCCTCGTGCGCCGCAAGGGAGCCTGAGTGATGAAACGCGACTGGATCAATATCGGCCTTCTTGCTTTCGTCGTCCTCTTCTTCGTCTTCATGCTGGCGCCGATCCTGATTGTCGTCGTCGTCTCCTTCACCTCGGCGGGCTATGTCTCCTTCCCGATTCCCGGCTGGTCGATGAAGTGGTTTGCCCATATCTTCGAGTATCAGCCCTTCATCGACGCGCTGATCGTCAGCTTCGAGATCGCCATCGGCGCGACATTGCTCTCCTGCGTCATCGGGGTGCCGGCGGCGATCTATCTCGCCCGCTCGCGCAGCGCCTGGGCAAGTGCGGTGATGACCTTCCTCCTGTCGCCGCTTTCCATGCCGATGATCGTCATCGGTTTCGCCTCGCTGTTCTTCCTCTCCTGGCTCGGCGTCGGCATCTCGTTTTCGGCGTTGCTGATCACCCATACCGTCGTCTGCCTGCCCTATATCGTGCGCACCGTGGCCGGCGTTTACGCCGGCATGCCGCGCTCCTATGAGGAGGCCGCCGCGATCCTCGGTGCCAATCCGCTTTTGACCTTCTGGCATGTGACGCTGCCGCTGATCCGGCCGGGCATCATGGCGGGGTCTCTGTTTTCCTTCCTCACCTCCTTCGACAACCTGCCGATCAGCTATTTCTTCGGCAGCGCCAGCACCAACACGCTGCCTGTCGTCATGCTCAGCTATCTGGAAAACCAGTTCGACCCGACCATCGCAGCGCTCAGCACGCTGCAGCTTCTTCTCGCCGTCGTCGCCCTGCTGATCGTCGATCGCGTCTATGGCATCGAAAAAATGACGGTGGCCGGATGAGCATTCGGCTTCCCGTCGATCACGTCGTCATCCTTGTGGCGGATCTTGATGCGGCAGGCGCCGCATTCGAAGCCGCCGGTTTTCATGTAACGCGGAAGACGCTGCACAGCGCAGCCATGGGCACCGCCAATCGCTGCGTCATGCTCGACGGAAGCTATATCGAGATCATGGGCATGGTTGCCGAGACGATCGCCAATGCGACATGGCGTAAGGTTTTGTCCGATGGCGCCGGCATCCGCGGTTTGGCCCTGCGCAGCACCGATATCGAGGCTTCCGCACAGGCACTGGCGCGGCACGCCATCCCTGCCGAACCCGTGCGCCACTTTTCGCGCATGACCGAAGACGGCGAGCTGCGTTTCTCGATCACCCGTATCGACCCGGCCGCCACGCCCGGCCTGCAATGCCTGGTCTGCCAGCATCATACGGCGGAACTGCTGTGGCTGCCGCAGACGCTGGTGCATGCGAACGGCGCCGCGCGTCTCGCCTCTATCACATTGCCGCAGGCAGGCTCGCTCTCGGCTCTTGCGGATGAAGAAACCGCTTCCTCCACCGCCATCGAGACGGGCAGCGCCCGCCTGATCCTGTCGGGAGTAAGCGCACAATATCATGATCTCCGCGAGAGTTGCGGTATCGAACTGGAGATCGTCTCGGCATGACCTCCTGGCCTTCTGACACACCGTCTCCGCTATGGATGTCGCTGTCGCGCAAGAGATTTGAGGCAGCGTCGCTGAAGGGCGAGGCGAAGGCTGATGTCGTCATCATTGGTGGCGGGATTTCCGGCCTTGCGACGGCGCTCGAGCTTGCCCGCCGCGGTCGCCGTGTCATCCTGCTGGAAGCGACACGCGTCGGTTATGGCGCATCCGGTCGGGCCAATGGGCAGGTCATTTCCGCGCTCACCCGCCACGGCCCCGACGCGGTGCGAAAGGCCTGGCCGGGAGAACGCGGCGAACGTTTCATCCAGCTGGTGAAGGGGGCTGCCGACCAGCTTTACGATCTGCTGGAGCGCTACGGCATCGATTGCGATGCACGGCGCAACGGCTGGCTGCAGCCGGCCCATTCGCCCGGCCGCGCCAAACGGGTTTCCGGCCTCGCCGCCCAATGGGCCGTCAGCGGTGCCGAAACCGGCGCGCTTTCCGCATCGCAGGTTGCCGAACGTCTCGGCACGGATACCTATTGCGGTGGCTGGGAACATCGCCGCGGCGGTCATATCAATCCTTACGCCTTCACCGTCGGTCTGGCCCGCGCGGCCGCATCGGAAGGCGTGATCATTTACGAAAACAGTCCTGCAACGCGCCTGTCGCGCAAGGACGGAAGCTGGATCGTCGAGACGCCGCAAGGCCGGGTTGTCGCCGATAAGGTGGGGCTTGCGACAGCGGCCCATACCGGCGATCTCTGGCCGGAACTGCGCCGTTCGATCGTGCCGGTCACGTCCTATCAGGCCGCCACCGATCCGCTCGGCCCGCTGGCTGACAAAATTCTGCCGAATGACGAGGCGTCGTCGGATACGCGCATGGACCTACGCTATTTCCGCAAGACCCGCGACGGGCGGCTCGTCTCCGGCGGGGCGCTCACCTTTCAGATCGGTGCATCGCGGCGGCTCCCGGCCATGGTCGGCAAGCGCCTGAAAGAAATGTTCCCGGCGCTGCCGGAGAATCCGATGACCTCCTTCTGGAGCGGTCGTATCGCCATGACTGTCGATCGCCTGCCGCGCCTTCACCGGCGAGGCGACGGGCTCTGCGCCTGGATCGGCTGCAACGGGCGCGGGCTGGCACTGGCCTGCGCTATGGCGCCGGTTCTTGCCGACGCGATCGACGGTGTGGCTGACGAGGAACTGGCGCTTCGGCCGACCGCCCCGCCCGCGGTTCCCTTCCATGCCTTCGTTTCCCGTTTCGCCCGGCTGATCCTGCCCTGGTACCGGTTCAAGGACAGTCGCGAGGTCTAGGCAATCGGTCTCCCTGCCTGGCCGTTCGGGCCTGCTCCCCATCATTCCCTGTGAAAGTTCAAGATGACAGATTTGATCGAAACCCTGGTCGGTGAAAATTCCGACGACCGGCTGAAACAGCTTCTCGCCCGCCGTGCCGAGCTGATGGTCTTGACGGAAGCGAGCCGCAAGGCTGTGCTGACACCGGCCGAAGCCGGCGGTTTTTCCCATGCGCTGAGGGCGCTGATCGCCGTTCGCGCCTCCGAGCGCCTGGGCGATATGCGGATGAAGGATCACTATTACGAGCACTTTACCCAATGCGAGGACTTCTACGATCTGGTCGGCCTCGTCGAGCCCGATACACGGTCCGATGATCCCTGGCTGCAGGCGGTCCTCGATCATGCCGACATGCTGACCTGCCGTCCGCGTACGGCGACCAAGGGCGATATCGAAAAGCTCTATGCGGCAGGCGTCAGCGACGCCGATATCGTTCGCCTTGCCGAACTTGCTGCTTTTCTCGGATATCAGGCCCGCCTCGTCGCCGGCCTGCGCCTAATGGAGATTGCCCGATGAGCGACGTTGTTCACCACTATACGACCGAAGTTCTCGACTGGCGGCCCTTCGTCAAGCCGATCGAGCTGGAGACGGCGACACCGGAACAGCTGGAGGCGCTGAAGATCACGCCGGCCAACAAGAAGGTCTCGGATTATGTCCTGACGCTTGCCCATGATCCGGAATCCTTGCTGCATCGCTCGCCGCTGTTCAACGGCATCATGTATGGCAAAGACGGCCTGGATCGCGGCGGCCGCGAACTTGGCGCAATCGGTTCCTCGATCGTCAACCGCTGCATCTACTGCATTGCCGTTCATGCGCGCCATTTCAACCAGGCGACCAAGACGACCGAAATCGTCGAAGAAATCTTCGCCCAGGAGACCGATGCGAAACTGCCGGCGCGCGAGCAGGCAATCTTCGATTTCGCGGTCAAACTTTCCGCCTTCCCACCAGCTGCCACTGCGGATGATATGGAGCGATTGACCGCGGCTGGCCTTAGTGAACTGGAAGTACTGGATCTGATCCTGTCGACAGCGATATTCGGCTGGGCAAACCGCCTGATGCATACATTGGGCGAGCCTGTATCTCCCGGCTGACGTCCAGCGACCGGCGTGAGGCAGAGCATCATCCGAAGGTTGCTGTGCTGGCATCCATATCCGTCAAGACAATCCGTGGCGAAGGCATAGTTCACTCCGCTTCCCAATGGATACGCGGCCAACGGTCAGGCTGCGAACTTGAGCATACGCCCTGAGAACATCACGAGTGGCCGGGGGCTGGGCGAAAGCCGACCAATCTCCTCAGAATTTCCGCGGCGTTTTTCTGATCGAGAGATGGAAGTGATTGAGCCGTTGCAGCGATTCGCTTGAGCGATCGGCACAGGCGGCTGCAAGGCCCAATACAATTGTTTCAAGAAACATGAGTACGGAACCATGGATGGGAAAGCGGTCGCGTTGTCCCCGAGGTGCAATGATCGTTACGTCCGCTGCGTCGTTGAATGTCGTCGTCGCCGATGCGGTCAAGAGAATGACCGGCACGCGAAGCCTGAGGGCTTCCTTCAGAACGGTGGCACCCTCGCGGTGCACGTTTTCCTGGGCCATCATGAGCAATACATCGCCCGCCAGCATATTCAAAAGCTGCTCTCCCAGCCCAATGCCGGTGCGATTGAGGCAGTAGGTCGCGAACCCGTTTCGATTGAACAGGCGAGAGGAATAATCCGCCAGAATGCCCGACGCACCGATACCGAAGACCGCGATGCGGTCTGCAAGTTTCAGGAGATCAATGGCGTTGATGATCGAAAGGCGGGTGTCGTCGGACGCCAACTGCTTCGCCGCTTCGAGATGCGCATTGGCTACATAGGATATAGCAGCATTGACGTCGTCATTGAGCGCACGCGTCGTCGCAGTCATCTTCTCGACCGATGACATTGCGCCGCCGATAGCATGTTGGAGTTCGCTTTTTAGATCGCGCAACCCTTCGAAGCCAAGCGCCTGTATTGCCCGGATAACCGTCGCGTCCGACGTATCGGTCTCGGCCGCGATTTCGAGCGCCGAGAGCGACATCACGGCGGCGCGGTTCTCGTCTATATAGGTGACGACCGACTTTAAACGCGGTGACAGTTTTTCGAACCGCGCCGCTATTCGCTCGCCCAGCCGATCCGGCGTCTTTCGTGTCTCAGCTGCCATCCCTGTGATCCATCGTCTGTGCTCTGATCCAATACAGCCTAGTTGGTTTGTTCTCAGGGCATGCGTCGGGCCCGGCCCGGTTTAGTCCCGTAGATCACGCTAACATGTAGCATCGCGGCGTCCAGAAGGGCGCCGCGATTCCAGAAAGATCTTTGCAATCGGTTAGAAATCCATCCTTACGGAAAGCGTCGCCTCGAAGGGGTCGCCGATCTGATTGCCGAGATTGGAAGCATAGAGCGACGACGTATAATAGGTCTTGTCGAAGATATTCTTGAGGTTCAGCTGGAAGGTCACCGGCCGCTCGGCTTGGATCGTATAGGCTGCGAACGCGTCGGCGGTCATATAGCCCGGCAGGAAATAGCTGTTGTCATAGACGCCTGCACGCTTGCTGCGGGCGCGTACACCGCCTCCGACCTTCAGCGTGTTTTCTCCGCCCCCGATCTCGCCGAAATCATAGGTCAGATAGAGTGACCCGGTGTGCCGGGCGACGTTGACAGGGCGCATGCCGGCGTAGTTGGCGTCCTTGACGATTTCCGCGTCGGTGAAGCCGTAGCTTGCGATGATGCTCCAATTGTCGGTCAGCTGGCCGGCAATGTCGAACTCGAAGCCGCGCGACCTGACCTGACCGGCGGTGCGCGCATATGTGACGCCATCGATGAACTCGTTGTAGAGTACATTCTTCTTGTCGATGTCGAACAGGGCCGCAGTGGCCGTTACGCCGTCGAAGAGTTCGAACTTGGTGCCAATTTCGTAGGAGATGCCCGTTTCTGGCGGCAGCTCGCCGATATAGTCGGCGATCGAGGTTTGCGGCATGAATGACGTGGCCACGGTTCCATAGACCGACCAGGTCGGCGACAGCTTGTAGACAATGCCGGCGCGTGGCGTCACTTCGGTGCCACTTGCATCCGTGCCGACGACAAAAGGCCGCCCCTTGCCTGCGTATTGCGTATAGTGCTGCAGCGTAAGGCCGCCGGACAGGATCAGGTCGTCGGTAAGATAGAGCGAATCCTGCACATAGCCTGTGAACAGCTTCTGCTGAATACGCTGGTCGCTGTCCTTCGCCACCACGGTCGTGCACTTGGGAAGATTGCCGTAGACAGGATTGTAGATGTTGAAGTCCTGGACGACCGGGCAACGGATCATGTCGGAACGCAGAAGGTCGTAATTGCTGTAGCTGCCGCCGATCAGCACCTGGTTTCGCAAGCCGCCGATATCCACGTCGCCCGAAATGTCGGCGCGAAGGGCGTGCTGCACCTGTTCTGAGCCGTTGGTGGAATCCGCGCGTCGTGTCAGGTTGCCTGTCGAGGGATCGTAGCTCATCACGCGCGCCTGGTTGTCAAAATAGGCGTCCCGGCTGTAGGCGTAATCGAAGCGCAGCTTCCAATCGTCGCTGAGATCATGTTCGACATTCAGGTTGACGAGATCGGAGGCGCCATCCGTGATGTTGTAGGGTTCGGTGAACTGAATCTCGGGGTCGGTCGTCACTGCCCTTCCGGTGGTCGGATCGAAGATCTGGCCGCGATCGAAAGGAACGACATAGTCACGATGCGTGTAGCTGAGATTGACGGTCGTATCCTCGCCGAACCAGGCGATCGAGGGAGACATCAACCATTCCTTGGTTTCCCCGAAATTCCGCCAATAGTCGACATTCTGGTAGGAGCCGATGAGCCGGTAGGCAAAATCGGTATCGCCGATCGGGCCGGTCACATCGAATTGCGACGATCCGCCGCCGAAGCTTGAGCCCGATGCTTCCACATATCCGCCAAAGGTCTGTTCCGGTCGCTTGGTAATGACGTTGATGACGCCGCCAGGCTCCTGAATGCCGAAGAGTGCTGAGGACGGTCCCTTGAGCACTTCGACCCGGTCTGTCGTGGCGTTGAAACTGCGTGGAAGCACGGTGCGCAGTCCGTTGGTGAGAACAGAGCCGTCGCGGTTGTCGCCAAAGCCGCGGCGGATGAACGAGTCCTGCGTTCCAGCCAGCGTATTGGTCTGGTTGATATTGCTGACATTGTTCAACACGTCGTCAAGCGATCGCGCGTCCTGGTCCTTGATGACCTGATCGCTGACCACATTGACGGCCTGTGGAACATCGAGGATGGGCATCTCGCTGCCCATTGCCGAGCTGTTGTCGATCGGCTGGTAGCCGTCTGTCTGCTTGCCGGCGGTGCCGTTGAGAACGATCGGCTGGAGTGCGGTTCCGGCTCCGTTGTCGGCAGCAGGCTGAGTTCCCGCCTCACTGGCCTGTTGACGGCTGGCCCGTTGACCGCTCGTCTGCGCATCGCGCCCGCTTTTGGGTGCAGCAGTCTGCGCGAAGGCGACGCCCAGTGAGCTTGCAAGGCCGACGATCACGACAGATCCCATCAACGCCTGACGTCGGCTGCGTCCGCAAGTGTCAAAATGCATTAAAGATTCCCCGGGTGTAGACAGATAAAATGTAATGGTCGCCAATTCTCAAACATGAGTGTAGTTGTCAACTTCATAGGTGCGGGGCAATATTTTTGTGAACGCAGGAGGGGAAAGTGAAAGGCCCACATATCTGAAATAGCGAAGAAAAGGCAATGAAATTGGCCATAAACGGTGGAACTGTTGCAAATCGACCACGCCTGAACGCGCAACCATCAATTCTCACAGAAAATTCCGAACGGGATAAAGTTGACTACTACATTCAATAAAATGATGTAGTGAGAGCGCAAGAGAATTATCGACTGCGAGCATGAGAGACCGATCGAGATGAGCCAGCCCCCATTGCCGCGAAACGACGCGCAGATGCGAAGCGCGTCAGATGGCCTGCGTGTTAAGCAGATCACGGCTGGCTACGGCTCCAAGGTCGTGCTCGACGCAATCGAGGCGGTTATCCCACGCGGGAAGATGATCGCCCTTGTCGGCCCGAACGGGTCGGGCAAGTCGACGCTGCTGTCGACCATGGCGCGGCTGATGAAGCCCGTTGCCGGACAGGTCTGCCTCGACGGCAAGGCGATCCACAAAATGCCAACACGCGAGCTTGCACGCAAGCTCGGCATTCTCCCGCAAAACCCGATCCTACCGGAAGGCATGCGCGTCTTCGACCTCGTCTCGCGCGGGCGCTTCCCGCATCAGGGCCTGTTCAAGCAGTGGAGCGAGGCAGACGAGGCTGCAGTGCAGAGGGCGATGACGCTCACCGACACGCTTCAGTTTGCCGATCGCAAGGTCGACGATCTCTCTGGCGGGCAGAGGCAGCGCTGCTGGATCGCTATGGCGATCGCCCAGGACACCGATATCATGATGCTCGACGAACCGACGGCGTTCCTCGACATGCGTTACCAGGTGGAAATCCTCGATCTCCTCTATGCATTGACCCGTGACCACGGCCGGACCGTCGTCGTTGTCCTGCACGATCTCAATTGCGCGATCACCTATGCCGACATGATCATGTTCCTCAAGGACGGGCAGCTCGTCGGCGATCCCGTCCCGCCCGAGGCCTGCACTGCGCAGGTCATTTCGTCGGTCTTCGATATCGACGTGGTCGTGACCGACCACCCACGCAGCGGCCGACCGTTCGTCATGCCTGTCAGTGGACATTGGGCTTGAGCGACGTGAACGATATTGCCGTCGCAGCAAACGTCAGAGCCGGTAGCGCACCGAAAGTGATCGCGATCTTGGCTGCCGCCGTCGCCCTTCTCACAGCCTTGGCTGTGATCCATATCGGCGTGGGGGCGCGCTTCATCGGCCCGCGCACCGTGCTGTCGGCCATGACTGCCTATGATGCGAGAAACCTTGATCACAAGATCATCGTCGATCTGCGCCTTCTGCGTCTCTTGTCAGGTATCTGTACTGGCACCGCTCTCGGGCTCGCCGGCGCATTGCTGCAATCGATCGTGCGTAATTCCCTCGGTGAGCCGCATATTCTCGGCCTAAATGCCGGCGCGGCGCTGGCTGTCGTCCTGACGACGGCGCTCGGCGGCGCTGCGGTTGTCGGACCGCTCGGGCGCCCGCTCGTGGCGGCGATCGGGGCCGCGGTCGTTTTCGGCTTGGTGATCTCGATGGCGTCGAGCGGCAAGACCGGGCTGACGCCGATCAAGGCAACGCTCTGCGGTATCGCATTCTCCGCCTTCGCGTCGTCGTTCACCGGCGCGATCCTCATTCTCGATGAACAGACGCTGATGGATCTGCGCATCTGGCTTGCCGGTGATCTCGCCGGCCTGACCTATCCGGCACTCGACTATGCGGCCATGGTCGCGGCTGTCGGGATCGTTGCTGCCGTTTTCCTTGCCCCCTATCTCAATGTCCTTGCGCTCGGCGACAATGTCGCAAGGGGACTGGGTGTGAAAGTAACGGCTGTCAGGGCGGGCGGCCTCGTCTGTGCTGCGCTCCTCTCGGGCGCCGCGGTCTCGATTGCCGGCCCCGTCGGTTTCGTCGGTCTGGTCGTCCCGCATGTCGCGCGCAGATTTGCCGGCAATGATCTCCGCCTTCTCCTGCCGCTTTCCGCGATCGGCGGCGCTGCATTGCTCCTCGCCTCGGATATCGTCGCGCGCATGGTCGTCGCTCCACAGGAGCTTGCGACTGGGGTGGTCACGGCCATCGTCGGCGCGCCGGTGTTCATCCTTATTGCCGCTAGGAGTTATCGATGAGCGAGTTCCTCAAGCGGCATGGTTATCGCAACCTGCGCATGGGCAAGGCATCGATCCTGGTGGACCCGCGCATCGTGCTGGCGTGCGCGATGATGGCGATCGTGCTTGCCGTCATTGCTGCCGCCAGCCTGTCCGCCGGCAGTTTCCATCTCGCGCTTCCAGACTTGGCGCGCGCCGTGTTCGATCCACAGGCGGTGGGCACGGAGCAGCGGCATGTCGTCTGGGACATTCGCCTGCCAAGGATTGCCATGGCTCTTTTGTGTGGTGCGATGCTCGGTCTTTCGGGTGCTGCCATGCAGTCCATCACCCGTAACGGGCTCGCCGATCCCGGCCTGATCGGCGTCAAGGAAGGGGCGGCGGTCATGGTCCTGTCGCTGGTGATCCTGGCGCCGCAGGTCGGTATCGTCTGGCGCCCGCTGGTCGGCATGATCGGCGGGTTGGTCACCGCCACCATCGTCGTCGTCATCGCACGCGACATGTCGCGGGTGCGTTTCATCCTGATCGGTATCGGCGTGTCCTGGCTGTTTTCCGCAGCCATCGCGATTTTCATGACCACCGCCAACATTCGCGACGTGCAGACGGCGCTGATCTGGCTGTCGGGCAGCCTGCATGCCGCCACTTGGCCTTTGGTCATCATCGCCAGCATCTGGGGCTGCATCGGCGCCATCGTGCTGTTCGCGACCGCGCGCGCATCCGATGTCGCGCTTCTGGGCAACCACACCGCGACCGGCCTCGGCGTCAACCTGCCCGTCCTGGCATTCCTGCGCTTCCTTGCTCCGGTCGTGCTGACGGCGGCGAGCGTCTCCTGTGTCGGCAGCCTGGGCTTCGTCGGCCTCGTCGCGCCGCATATCGCTCGCTTCCTGATCGGCGGCAACCAGATGGCGCTTCTCGTTTCGAGCGCGCTGAGCGGTGCGGCTCTGGTGTTCCTTGCCGACACGATCGGCCGCCTCGCCTTCGCGCCGCTGCAGATCCCCGCGGGAATCGTCATGTCGATGCTTGGGGTGCCGTTTTTTCTCATACTTCTCTGGCGGCGCAGGGATCAGCTTTGATGACTGCCCGCCAGCCGACTAGCAACACAGGAGAATGGTCTTGAACCGTATTCGCATCCGGCTCGTCGCCATCGTGCTTTCGCTCCTTTCCGGCGCCATCGTGGCGCATGCGCAGGAAACGCGCGCCTTTACCGACGATCTCGGCCGCGAGGTGCAGGTGCCGGTCCGACCGCTGCGCATCGTTTCGCTGCATGATCTCGACATCACAATACCGCTCATCGAGCTCGGCGTGCCGCCGATCGCGAGCCATGGTCGCACCGCGCTAGACGGGCGGCATTTTCTTCGCTCCAGCGCGCTTCTTACCGGTGTCGATTTCGACAATTCGAACATCCAGTTCATCGGCACGGCCAATATCGATCTCGAGGCTGTAGTTGCCGCAAAGCCCGACCTGATCATCACCGAACCATCACGCGATACGCCCATTGAGCAGCTCGAAAAGATCGCTCCGACCGTCAGCATCGACAATCGCATCGGCAGCGCGCCACGGATTTATGCCACGCTGGCAAATCTCACCGGAACGCAGGCGCGGCTGGCATTGCTGGAGCGCCGCTATCAGGAGCAGATCAGCCAGCTGAAACGCGTCATCGATACGAACAAGATCACGGTATCGGTCCTGCAGGCCAACAAGGGCAAGATCACCGTCCACCACACGCAGAGCTCGCTCGGCCGCGTCCTGCGCGATGCCGGTTTCAAATTCCCCGCCATTATGGACGATATCCCCGAGGGTCAGCGGATCGATGTCAGCGCCGAGCGCCTGCCCGAACTCGATGCCGACTTCATCTTCGACACGTTCAGGTCTGACACCGGCGGCAAGCCGGTCGACGAGATCGCAGAGATGGAAAAGGTGCTGCCCGGGTATTGCCAGTTCCTCACCGCCTGCCGGGAGGGGCGTTACGTCATCCTGGCGCGGGAAGAAACGATCACGAATTCGTTTGCCGCCTTGAGCCTGCTGGTATCGACCATACAGGCGCAGATCAGCGGACGGCCTCTGCCGAAATTTGCCCAGTGAGCGATCACGTGCAGGAGAATGCTGCTATCCCGCTTGCGGGTCGGACGCGAGCGCCGGCGCGTGCCGCGACCGGCCTGTCCGTCCGGCGGGTGATCCTGCGCGTCCACTGGCTGCTGGGTATCAGCGCCGGCCTCGTTCTTGCCTTCATGGGCGTGACCGGCGCGATGATGGCGTTCGAAGACGAGATCATGGAGGCGCTGAGCCCCCAGGCGAGGGTCGAGATCGGCACTCCGATGCCGCTATCTCCCGATGTGCTTCTGGCCCGTGTCGGCGAGCAGCTGCCACAGGCCAAGATCCTGTCGCTTCAGGTCGAAAACGAGCCGGATCGCGCCTATACGGTCACGATCCGCCGGCAGCCTGCGGATGGTGGGCGCAATCCGCGCATCTATCTCAACCCCTATGACGGTACGTTGCGGGGAGAAGCGACCGGGGCCGAGTTTTTCGGCCGTGTCCGCTCGCTGCACCGCTATCTGACTGCATCGGGGGCCACCAATGATATCGGTCGGCATGTGACCGGCATCTGCGCGATCGCGGTGGTATTCTTCGCCCTGTCCGGCCTCTATCTACGCTGGCCGAACCGGCCGCTTGCCTGGCGTTCCTGGGTTCGGATCGATCTGTCGCTGCGCGGACGCGCGCTTTATCGCAGCCTGCACAGCGTCATCGGCAGCTGGCTGGCGCTCATCTATGTGGTCAGCGCCCTGTCCGGCCTATGGTGGTCCTGGGACTGGTATCGCGGCGCGGTGACCTGGCTTCTCACGGCCAAGATCGAAACCGCCGAAGGTTCAAAGGCTGCGACACCGAAAAGCGCCACCGCCAAACCGGCCGCCCAGCCGCTGCAACCGGACAGCCTCAGCCGTGTGCTGGCGGCTGTCAAAAATCGCTATGCCGGGCGGCTCGAAAGCGTCGTCATCCTCATTCCGGCGGCCGGAAAGCCAGTCCGGGTGAGGGTGCTGCCGACCAATGCAGGCCATGGACGTGCACTCGACGACCTGCAGATCGACGCGCAATCGGGCAGGATCGTCCGTGAACAGCTCTACGAGAACCTTGCTCTTGGCGACTGGATCAAGGGCAACATGGATCCGATTCATACCGGCATCGCCTTCGGCCCGGCCGGCAGGGCTGCGGTTTTCCTGGCAGCGCTCGGTCTGCCGATGTTCGCGGCCACTGGTCTGCTGCTTTATGTCGACCGGAGGCGCAAACGCAGTACGGTCGCCGATGTGCCTCCGTCGGTTAGCCGGCTGCAGGATAACGCGAAGCCGGGGCCACTCATCGTTTATGCCTCGCAGACCGGCGGTGCCGAGGCGCTGGCCCGGCAATCTGTCGGGCGCTTTCAGCAAAACGGTATTGCCGCGCGTCTCTTGCCGATTGCGGAGCTCGATGCCGACCGACTGCAACGGGAAGGCTGGATCCTACTGGTGGCGAGCACCTATGGAGACGGGCACGCGCCGGATTCCGCACGTCTGTTCCAGAGCCGTGTGATGGGGTCGAACCTTTCGCTGATGCATCTGCGTTACGGACTGCTTGCGCTCGGTGATCTCAGGCACAATGACTTCTGCGCTTTCGGACGCAGGCTCGACAATTGGCTGACTGCCTGTGGCGCCAGATCCGATTTCGCCCGCGTCGATATCGATTCCCACGCCAATCCCGATGCGCTGCCGTGGTGGGACAATCTGCGAAAACAGGGTGCCGCTGACTTCGGCACGGGCGAACCCCGCAAACGTTTCACGTCCTGGCGTCTGGACAGCCGTGAACGGTTGAATGACGGCAGCATCGGCGCCGCTGTCTTTCGCGTCCGTCTCGTACCGCACGGTCATGCGGCCTCCTGGGAGCCCGGCGATATTGCGGAAATCCTGGCCGGGCCATCCGAAGACGGAGAAAAGTCCTCGTCGCCGATGCGGGAATATTCGATCGCCTCGATCGCCGCTGACGGGGCGATCACCCTGATCGTTCGGCAGGTATCCGGCACCGACGGAAAGCTCGGGCTCGGCTCAGGCTGGCTGACGGCACATGCGTCGATTGGCTCGGACATTTCTCTTCGCATCCGGCGTAACGCCGCTTTCCATCCGCCTGAGATCGGACGACCGATGATCCTGATCGGCAACGGCACGGGTATTGCCGGCCTTCATGCGCATCTGCGCTATCGGGCCGGTGACGCGGCTGGTGAAAACTGGCTGTTTTTCGGGGAGCGCAATCGGGCCTGTGATTTCCTGCTGGAGGACGAACTGCAGGCTCTCCGGTCGAGCGGGGCCTTGCAACGTCTCTCGATGGCATTTTCGCGCGATCAGCGGGACCGGATCTATGTCCAGGACCGAATCCGCGAGGAGGCGGAAGAGTTTTGCCACTGGGTTGCGCGAGGCGCTGCAATCTACGTCTGTGGCAGCAGTGACACGATGGCGCCGGCCGTGGACGCTACGCTGCGCGACATTCTGAGCGCCGGATACGTCGATGAGTTGATCGCATCCGGCCGCTATCGACGCGACATCTACTGATATGACCAACAGGAGCAAATCTTGGAACAAGCGACTGACACGCCGCCAACGGCTGCGAATGACGACACCTGGACGCCACGATATGTGGATCCGAATATCCCGCCTTACGAACCCGGGGCGATCAGCATGCCGGTTTCGAAACGCTGGCTGACGGCAGATGGCCGCGCACGCATCAGCGGTTCCGACCATGGCCGTTGGATCATGGAACGCCTGTGTGAGGCGTTTCAGGCACGGCATGCGGGCATCCGGTTTGACGTCGATCTGTGTGGAACACCTTCCGCCATGGCTTTTCTCACCAGCGGCCGGTCGATGCTGAGCGTGATGGGGCGCGAGATCACGCCGGTGGAAACCGTTCCCTATGGCAAACGCATCGGCGCCCCGCCGGTCGGCATCCGCATCGCTCACGCGGCTGAGGAAACCGCTCAGCATCTGGCGACATCGCTAGCGGTCTATGTGCATCGCTCGAACCCGCTTGCCAAGCTGACGCAGCTGCAGCTATCGCAGATCTTTTCGATCGGCAATGCGCAGGGCGACTATTCGCGATGGGGGCAGCTTGGCCTGGACGGCGAATGGCGCGGACGGTTGATCCATCCGATCGGCACGCCGGAATTTACCGGCTTTGGAACCTATATGCAGGCGCACCATCTGGCAGGCCGTCCGCTCAGCCCGATTTACGAGCGCTACATCGGCACCGATGACGTGCTGGCGCGGTTGGAGGCCGATCCATCTGGTATTGCCGTTGCGGCGATCGGGCGGGACACTGATCTTATTCGTTCAGTTCCGATCGCGATGACCGGGGATGATCATTTCTCGACGGGATCGACGGAGGATGTCCGCCACGGACGATATGCCTTCGGACGCTTCCTCTATGCCTATGTGCCGAAGAAGCGCGGCCAGCCGCTCGATCCGTTGACGGCCGAATACTTGCGCTTCGTGCTTTCTCTCGAAGGCCAGACGATCATCGCGCAGCAGCCGCGCGGATATATCCCGCTGCGTC
Source organism: Rhizobium sp. 2MFCol3.1 (assembly GCF_000377565.1). Lineage (GTDB taxonomy): Bacteria > Pseudomonadota > Alphaproteobacteria > Rhizobiales > Rhizobiaceae > Rhizobium. The sequence goes on from NZ_KB898355.1 coordinate 138,454, forward strand.
CCAATGAAGTCGCCGAGGAGCGCACCAAGCTCGATATCGTAATCCCCTTCGACGCCGCGACCGCCAAGGAGGTCAACTGATATGTCCAAAACCGCAGAAATCCATGAGACGTCCCGTTCTGAGCAGGTGAGGATCGTCGGCAATGATGGCATGCAGCCTCTGATCGAGGCACTTTGCAGAGCGGTCCAGCACCGTCATCCAGGCATTGAATTCGACCTCGAAATGCACGGCTCGTCGACCGCCTTTCCGGCTTTGGCAAGCGATGACTGTCTGATCGCGCCCATGTCGAGGGGCCCCTGGAAAAGCGAACAGGCGTCATTCAGATCGGCCAAGGGACATGCCGCCGCCTGCATCCATATCGGCTACACGGGCCATGGGCCACGACCAGGCGCCAAGACGCCGCCGGCGCTTTATGTCCACGCTGAAAACCCGCTTGCCGGTCTGACGATGTCAGACGTCGCGCGCGTCTTCTCTTCGGGGCATCCGCGGGGAGACGTGAATTTCTGGCACCAACTGAGCCTCGGCGGCAATTTCGCCCACCGCCGCATCCATCTCTACGGCCTGCGCGACGACGGAAAATACGCCTCCGGTTTTCGCGAGGCACATCTCGGCGGACGGGCCTATGCGGCGCATTACGAGACCCTGCCGAACCGTGCAGCAGTCATTGCGGCGGTCGCAGAGGATCCCTATGGCATAGGCTCCATCGGTTGGTTTGACGGTCAGGACTTCGAAGGTTCGGTGAGAGTTCTGGGCTTGTCACGCGATGGCAGCGATCGGTTCTGCACGCCTGACCTAGCCGATGTCGGTGCTGGCGCTTATCCCTTGTCGGCCTTTCTCAGCCTCTATTTCGACCCTGCGCCTAACGCGAAACCATCGCCGGTTCTCGCGACGTTTCTGGAAATAGCCTTGTCTGAAGAAGGCCAGTCCCTGGTTGCCCAACATATCTCGTCGCATCAAGGATATGTTCCGCTCAGTGCCGAAGATCTGGCACTGGAGAGAAGCAGGCTGCGAGCGTTTCTTGCACGGTGAGGAGTTCGTAATGCCCTAGGCTGGTTCACGCCGCGAACGGGCTGCGGCGTGGTCAGGCCTACGAACTGGACGCGATCGCGGCTGTCACCCTGGGGGGCATTTCGTTCGGAGGTGAAAGCTGATCGAACTGGGGTACGCTGATTGGTGCGGTCACCTTTACAGTGATCACAAATGGATTGGTCCCCACGGGTGTTCCCGATCTCCGGCAATATATCGCCAATGGCTAAAGTAATGGCGGTTGCGTCCCTGTGGCGCGCCAGGTTCTCGTCGATCACGTCGTGCGGGCGACGAGGCTTTCCTAAGTTGGTTCCACGATGGAATCCCTGGTGCAAAGCGGTGCCCTAACCTTTGCAGGTTCGACAGTTCCGGCGCCTATGTTGCACGTAACCGCCCTTCGTCAGTCGAAAAGAGCTTGCAGATCCGAAGCGATAGCATCGCCTTGGGTGGTCGACATGAGAGTGACAGCTGCGTGTGCATAAAGCGTCAAGAATTTTATAATATGAATTTCCTTTCCCCGTTTCGACTTGCTAAAGGCGCGTATTGCTCGATATAGCTGGATTGCGTGCGATTGTGCTCGTGCAATTTTTGCTTTGGTTTAATAATATGAAATCAAATTATGATGGTTCTCATGCTCAAAGGGGCAGGGCCGTGCAGCTGCTTTTGGCTGTAACCGCGGGTTTCGTCGTGGCGAACAACTATTACAGCCAGCCTCTGCTCGGTGAATTCGCGCGCGAGTTCCAGGTCAGTGAAGCGGCTGCGACATGGGTGTCGAGCGTTACGCAGTTTGGATATGCGTTGGGTCTGCTCCTCCTCTTGCCGCTTGGAGATATGTTCGATCGCCGCAGGCTGATTTCGGTTCTTCTGGCGGTGTCCGGTTGCTCTCTTATTCTGTTCGGTCTGGCTCAGACCTATGCCTTCATTCTGCCTGCGGGCTTGCTGGTCGGGTTCACCAGTATCGTGCCGCAGACGCTGCCGCCGATCGCCAGCCAGCTTGCGGGTCCGAAGGAGGCCAGTCGCGCGGTTGGCCAGGTCATGGCGGGCCTGCTCCTCGGGATTGTTCTGTCTCGCTTCGTCGGTGGCTGGGCGGGCGAGTATCTTGGATGGCGCAACCTCTACTTCGCGGCAGCCGCGCTCATGGTCTGCTTGCTCGTGCTCTTGCGGCGCTCGCTTGCGCCGATGCCGGCGACCTACTCCGGGTCGTATCACGGCCTGATGGGCAGCCTGTGGAAGCTGTGGGGTGATCACAAGCCATTGCGGCGCCTGTCGATGGCCGCAGCGCTTCAGTTTGGCGCCTTCAGTCTTTTTTGGGGGACGGTCGGGTTTCACCTGAGCGCCATGCCGCAGAAATACCCGCCAAGTGTCACCGGCACGCTTGCGCTGATCGGGGCCGGTGGGGTGATTGCGGCGCTTTTTCTCGGGCGTATCACCGCGCGCTTCTCCACTAAGGTCATCCTCGTGTCAGGCGGGCTGTTGATGGTCGCTTCGTTTGGTCTGCTCGCGCTTGCGACCGAGTCCCTGTTCTGGACGGTTCCCGCGGTCGTGCTGCTGGACCTCGGTATGCAGGTCAGCCACGTGACCAGCATGGCGTCCGTTCTGAAGCTGGATCGCTCCGCGATGAGCCGACTGAACACCGTCTATATGGTCGTGCGCTTCTTAGGTGCCGCGGTTGGAACCTATATCGGTGGCGTGGCTTGGGGCGCGGGCGGATGGGTGCTCACCTGCGCGATCGGTGGCGGGATGTGCGTCCTAGGTACCGTCCTGGGCTTGATGTCGGAGCGAACGGCCGTGTCGAGTGTGGACCACTACGAGACTTCGAAGTAAGAATGGTCGCGGCAGCGACTGTGCTGCGGTTGCAGTGAGTGGTTGATGGGTCAGGAAGACACGCAAAGGGTCGCGCGACGGCTCGAGCCGGCGGATATTACGAGCGACAAGACGAGCGTGGTTCTGGAAGACGAAGCCTCCGGCCAAGCGGTAGACATCCAGCAGGATGGCGATAGCCCGAACGAGGGCGTCACCATCCAGTCGGTCGATCGCGCCCTCGCGGTTCTCGAGTTTATCGCGCATCAGCGCGGCCCGCAGCGTTTGCAGGATATCGCCGCCTCCGTCGGGTTGAAGACCCCGACGTGCTATCATCTTGTCAACACGCTGGTGCGGCGTGGCTATGTCGCGCGTGCCCCGCAATCCCGCGCCTACTATCCTGGGCGCAGGATTGGCGAGCTCGCCCGTGCCGTCGGTGCGAACTTCGATATCGCCGTCGATGCCGGCCCTCACCTGAAAGAGCTCGCTAACGCAACCGGCGCTACGAGCTGCATTGCGTCGATGGCGGGTACCAGCCTCGAGGTGACGGCGTATGTCGAGGCCAGTTCAGGCGTCTCGCTAGCGCTTTACAAGGAGGCCCTGGCTGGAGCCGCGCATGCGACGGCGCTTGGAAAGGCAATCCTTGCCTGGCTGCCGGAGCCGAAGATTGCGCGGGTCGTCGCCGAGCACGAGCTTGGCGTCTTCTCTCCCAAGACGATCGACACATTGGGAGATCTCGTTGAAAATCTGCGCCAGGTGCGCCGACATGGCTTTGCTGTCGAAGACGAGGAGTTTCGTCTCGGCGTTGTCGGGCTGGCCAGTGCGATCCGTGACCACGCGGGCGCCGTCATCGGCGCGATTGGCTGCCTGATGCATGTGGCCGACGCCGATGCCGCAAGGATGCGGATGGCGCAGATCAAGGTGATCGCGACCGCGCGGAAAATCTCCAGCCTGTATCGCTGATTTCATATTATAAAATTAATGGCCGCTTTTGCGACAGGGATTCCTGCATGGAGTCTCTGTTTTCTCGATAGATGTGCGGCATTTCGCCTAATTTTGCGCGATACTCATTGACCATCCCCAATTCGCGATGATAAATAGTGAAATTAATGGCGCCGTTAATTTCATAATATAAAATAGCGCGGGGATCTTATAGGTATGCAGAAGCAGCAGCGCCAAGTTGGCGTTCAGGAAATTCTTGAGGTCGAGCCGGAAGTCATCGTGTCGGTTCGGGATTTTTCGCTGACGTTTTCCGAGAATGCGTCGCAGAATTTGATCGACGGCGTCTCGTTCGATGTCGAGGCGGGTAAAATGCTCTGCATCGTCGGCGAGTCGGGATGCGGAAAGAGCGTGATGTCACTCGCGCTCATGGGGCTTTTGACCAACACGAAGGCGCGCGTCGTGTCCGGGTCCATGCGGCTCGGCGACGATGACCTTTTGGCGATGAGCGAGCGCCGGCGCGCCGATCTACGCGGCAGTGACATGGCCATGATCTTCCAGGAGCCGATGACGTCGCTCAATCCGGCCTTCACCATCGGTCATCAGATCATCGAGGGCATTCGCCGCCACCGTTCGATAACAAAGCAGGATGCGACGGTCGAAGCGCTGGAGCTGCTGAAAAAGGTTGGCCTGCCCGCGGAAATCGAGCGCCTGAACCGGTTTCCCCATCAGCTGTCAGGCGGCCAACGTCAGCGCGTGATGATCGCGATGGCTCTGGCCAACAATCCGCGTCTCTTGATCGCCGACGAGCCGACCACGGCACTCGATGTGACCATCCAGGCGCAGATCCTGACGCTGATGAAGTCGCTTCAACAATCATATGGATCCGCAATCGTTCTTATCACACATGATCTGCGTGTCGTTGCAGAAGTGGCGGACAATGTAATGGTCATGTATGCCGGCCGCGCCGTGGAGGCAGGCCCGGTTACGTCCGTCTTCGAAAACCCGCAGCATCCTTACACGATAGGGCTTTTTGGCTCGACGCCCACGCTCGGCCCGAAACAGGGTCGTCTGGCAACGATCGAAGGCACGGTACCGAAGCTTGAGGATATGCCACAGGGATGCCGGTTTGCGCCGCGCTGTCCCTTCTCCGATGAAAAGTGTTTCGAGCAGGTTCCTCCCGACCATGATTTCGGTTCCGGGCATCGGGCCGCATGCTGGCACGCACCGATCGACTTACTGGCGAGTGCAGCGTGATGAGCAATTCCGATTTCATCGTGCGGGGCGAGAAGCTCGTCAAGACATTCACCAGCCGTGAGGGCCTCTTCAGCAAACCCAAGACAGTGACCGCTGTCGACAGCGTTTCCGTCAGCATCCGCAAGGGCGAGACCTTCGCGATTGTCGGCGAATCCGGCTCGGGCAAGTCGACGCTCGGACGAATGCTTCTGAACCTGATGACGCCGACGGCCGGAGAAGTGACTTTCGAGGGCCAAGCCGTCAATCGGATGCAGGGAAAGGCGCTTTCCGAGTTCCGCCGCGATTTCCAGATTATCTTCCAGGATCCATTTTCCTCGCTCAATCCGAGAATGAGTGTCGCCGACATCGTCGGCGAGCCATTGTGGCTTGAAGGCCGGCTTTCCGTGGGTGAGCGTCGCCAACGCGTCCAAGAGCTTCTTCAACTGGTCGGGCTGAGGCCTGATCAGGCAGATCGGTATCCGCATGAGTTTTCTGGTGGTCAGCGGCAGCGCATCGGCATCGCCCGTGCAATAGCCGGATCGCCGAAAGTCATTCTCGGCGATGAGCCGGTGTCTGCGCTGGATGTGTCCGTTCAGGCGCAGATCATCAATCTGCTTGAAGATCTGAAGGAAAAGCTCGGCCTCACTCTTATCATTGTTGCGCACGATCTGGCCGTCATCCGGCACATGAGCGACAGGGTTGCGGTGATGTATCTCGGCGAGATCATCGAGCTGGCCGATGTCCAGGATCTCTATGCCGAGCCACTTCATCCCTATACCCGCGCGCTTCTGGAAGCCGTGCCGGCGGCGCAGCCGAGCGCTCGTCAAGACCGGGCTCTCGTCAAGGGCGAACTTGCACTGTCCGGTGGGCAAGGGGGGTGCAAGTTTGCCTCCCGTTGCCCCTTTGCAAAGCCGATCTGCCAGACAACGGCGCCGAAACTTCTGATGGCAGGATCATCTCGCCAGATCGCATGCCATTTCTGGAAGGAGATCGCCGCCGAGGCGCCCATGACCGTCAAGCCCGATCGCACCGCGCCAGGCTTGGCCAGAAAGCTTGAAATCTACCGCGAGCGACAAGCTCGCAATGCTGCGTCCGCAGCCCAATAAAAATGAGGGAACATATGAAGAAGCTTATTCTGACCGCTGCGATCTCCTTGGTTGCGGCCGGCTCGTCGCTGGCTGCCGATCTGAGGATTGGTCTTCAGGACGATGTCGATATCCTCGACCCGATGCGGTCGCGCACATTCGTCGGCAAGATCATTTCCACCTCGATGTGCGATACCCTGATCGACGTGAATGAGAAGCTCGAATACGTGCCGCGCCTCGCAACCAAGTGGGACTGGAGCGATGGCGAGAAGATGCTGACGATGACGTTGCGCCCGAACGTCAAGTTTCAGGACGGAACCGATTTCAACGCAGCGGCGGTCAAGGCCAATATCGAACGGTCGCTGACGGCCGAGGGTAGCTTGCGGCGCAGCGAGCTTGCGTCGATCGCAAGCGTCGATGCCCCTGATGCGACGACCGTCGTCTTTCATCTCAAGGCACCCGACAGTACGCTCTTGTCGCAGATGACCAGCCAGGGTGGCATCATGCTGTCGCCGACCGCCTTCGCCAAAGCGGATTTCGCCAAGGCGCCGGTCTGCTCGGGACCATTCAAATTCGCCGAGCGGGTTCAAAATGACCGTGTCGTCCTGGAGAAATTCGCCGACTATTGGGACAAGGACAATTATCATTTCGACCGAGTGATTTTCCAGCCGATCCCGGACGCGACGGTTCGTCTCGCAAACCTGAGATCCGGCGGCTTCGACATCATCGAGCGTGTTGCGCCGACGGATTTCGAAGAGGTCAAGAATGACCCCAAGGTGAAGCTTGTTTCCACGCCGGGCCTTGGCTACCAGGCAATCCAGATCAACGTTGCGCATGGCGCCGGTGCAAAGGATAGCCCGCTGGCAAAAGACAAGCGGCTACGGCAGGCCTTCAACCTGGCGATCGACCGCGACGTGATCAACGAGGTTGTGGGCGCCGGTGCATTGACGCCCGCCGTCCAACCCTTTGCCCCTGCGAGCTTTGCCTACGATGCCAAGTTCGACTTCAAGCGGGACGTCGAAAAGGCAAAGGCGCTGATCAAGGCTGCCGGCTATGACCGGGTGCCGGTCGAACTGACATATGGCAACAACACGACGTCGCAACAGGTGTTCGAGCTTATCCAGGCGATGACCGGTGAGGCCGGGTTCGATGTCACGCTGAGAGCGTCCGAGTTCGCGGCCATGCAGGCGGCGATGAAGGAAGGCAACTTCCAGGCGGGGCAGGGCGGCTGGGCCGGGCGCGTCGATCCCGATGGCAATATCAGCCAGTATGTCATGTGCAAGGCCGGGCTGAACGATAGCGGTATCTGCAATCCGGAGATCGATCGAACCCTGCAGGCAGCGCGACAGACCAACGATCTCGTCAAGCGCAAGCAGTTCTACGATGAATTCCAGCAGGTCATGCAGGACGAAGTGCCGTCGGTCTTCCTTTACTATCAGCCCTGGTCATACGGCATCAATGCGAAGCTGACCGGTTTCAAGGCCTATCCCGACGGTATGATCCGTCTGGCGGGCGTACAAAAAGCCAACTGACGATCAGCCAGGAAAAGGCGGGCCGCGCGCGCGGCCACGCCTGAAGGACGCATCATGATCAATATCATTGTTCGCCGGCTTGTCATTGCCGTGCCAACCCTCCTTTTGGTCTCCGTCTTGATCTTCTCGATGCAGAAGCTCCTGCCCGGAGACCCCGCCTTGATGTTTGCCGGTGAGGAGCGCGATCCGGTCGTTCTCGAGCAACTTCGCGAGAAGTTCCACCTCAACGATCCATTGCCTGTCCAATATGGCCGATGGCTTTGGCAGATCCTGCACGGCGATCTGGGCATGTCGTTGCGAACAGAGGTGCCCGTTGGAGAACTGATTTCTCAAAAGCTGCCGGTAACGTTCCAGCTGTCGTTGACGGCGATGCTGTTTGCAGTGCTGTTCGGCGTTCCTGCCGGCATTCTCTCGGCGGTGAAACGAGGCAAGGCGCTCGACTATATCACCGGCATGATCGGGCTCACGGGCATGTCGATACCGCATTTCTGGCTGGGTATCATCATGATCATGGTGATCTCCGTGCAGCTTGGGCTCCTGCCGTCCTCGGGCATGGTCAGCATCTTCGACAGCCCGCTTCTGTTCTTTCAGTCGGTCCTAATGCCCGCCTTCGTCCTGTCGACGCCGGTCGCAGCCTATCTGATGCGTCACACGCGATCGGCGATGCTGGGCGTGCTGCGGTCGGACTATATCCGAACCGCAAGAGCAAAGGGATTGCGCGCCAACAGCGTGGTGTTCAAGCACGCATTGCGCAATGCGCTGACGCCGATCGTGACGATGGTGACCCTCTTGTTCGGCGAGCTTCTCGCCGGCGCCGTACTGACGGAGCAGATTTTCACGATACCCGGCTTCGGAAAGCTGATCGTCGATGCGGTGTTCACCCGCGACTATGCTGTCGTTCAGGGCGTGGTCCTGTGCTCGGCCGTCGCATTCATCCTTCTGAACCTGATTGCAGACGTGGTCTATATCCTGATCACGCCTAGACTGAGGTATGCCTGATGGCAAATGTTGCTCTCGCCTCCCATCCTGCAACGAGGCGCAGGGTCCTGCCGCGCTCCGTCTCCAAGTTCCTGTCCAACCGTGGGGCGGTATTGGGCGCGGTTATCGTCGGTGTCTTTGCGCTCGTTGCGATCCTGGCGCCGTATATTTCGCCGCATGATCCATTCACGCCGAACTACCGCGCTATTCGCAAGGCGCCCTCGGCCATCTACTGGCTGGGGACCGACGAGGCCGGGCGGGACATCCTGACCCGTATTCTCTATGGTGCCCGTGTGTCGCTCTCGGCTGGCGTCGTCTCGGTGATTGTCGCTCTCGTGACCGGCATACCGCTTGGGCTCGTCGCGGGCTATTTCGGCGGGTGGATCGACATGATCGTGTCGCGGTTTACCGATGCGCTGTTGGCCATCCCGTCGCTGGTTCTCGCCATCACTCTGGCGGCGTTTCTGGGGCCGAGCCTGACAAACGCCATGATCGCGATTGGCATCGCATCGATGCCGATCTTCATTCGCCTCACCCGCGGTCAGGTCCTGTCGGTCAAGACGGAGGACTATGTCGAAGGTGGGCGGGCAATCGGCCTGCCGCACCGGTGGATCCTCTGGCGCTATATCCTGCCCAACGCACTGCCGCCGATCGTCGTCCAGGCAAGCATCACGATCGCGACAGCCATTATCGCCGAGGCCAGCCTGTCGTTCCTCGGTATCGGGCAACAGCCGCCGAACCCGTCATGGGGATCGATGCTGAATACCGCCAAGAATTTCATGAACCAGGCCCCTTGGATGTCGATCTTTCCAGGCGCCGCCATCTGCCTCACCGTTCTCGGTTTCAATCTTCTGGGCGACGGGTTGCGCGATGCGCTCGACCCGCGTGACGCCTGATGCAGGGATTTTAAGGAAGACCCCATGACCAAAACACTTATTCGCGGCGCCACGATCGTCACCATGGACCGTAGCCTTGGCATCCTGCCCAAGGGGGATCTGCTGTTTGAAGGCGATACCATTTCTGCCGTCGGTCCCAACATCCAGGCCGATGATGCCGAGATCGTCGATGGATCCGACATGATCGTCATCCCCGGCCTCATCAATGCGCATATTCATATGTGGCAGACGACGATCCGTGGCTTTGGCGTGAACTGGACGGGCATCGAACACCATCTCCACATGCAGACCGATATCGTGCCGGTCTACACGCCTGATGACATCAAGATCGCCGAGTATTTCGGCGCGCTCAATCTCCTCAACGGCGGCACGACAACGGTCTATGAATGGTGCCACGGCAATCGGACGCCTGAACACAGCGACGCCGCCATCGAAGGGCTGCAGAATTCCGATATTCGCAGCCTTTTCATTCATGGGTCGATCAAGACACTGCCGCGCGAAGGCGAGAAGCATTTCTCGCAAATCCCGCATCCGCGCGACGAGGCTGTCCGCTTGCGCAAACGTTTCGGGTCCAATGATGGCAAGGTGATGCTTGCACTTGGCATCCTCGGGCCGGATTATTCGCCGCTCGACATCTGCACGCAGGACTTCACTCTGGCGACCGAACTGGATCTCTGGTCGAGCGCGCATGTGTCCGGAAAACCGGGCAAACTTGCCGGCGGCTATTTCACGCTCAAGGAAAAAGGGCTTTTGACCGAGAAACACAACGTCGTCCATGCCAACAGCATGAGCGATGAGGAGCTGAAGCTCTTGATCGAGACGGGGTGCTCCGTCACCGCGACATCGCAGACCGAGGTCAATGGCGGCTGGAAGGAGCCTCTGATCCGGCGTGTGAAGGAACTGGGCGGTATGCCCTCGATCGGCAATGACTCAGAGTCCAGCAGCGCTGCCGACATGATGGAAGTGATGCGCTGGAGCATGGTCCTGCAGCGATTGTTCAATAATATCGAGAAGTCCAAGAAGCTCGATAAGGAGCCGCCGGCGGCGACCAATGCCGTCTTTCGCGGAATGGAGCGCCCTGCGCGGATCACGCCAAGCACCTATGATGCATTGGAATGGGCAACCATGGGCAATGCCAAAGCCTTCGGCCTCGATCACCGCATCGGCTCGCTGACGCCGGGCAAGCAGGCGGATATCACGCTCATAAAGCGCACAGGGTTCAATCTTGCGCCGGCCATTGACCCCGTTGACGCGGTTGTCTCGTTCGCCAATCCTTCGAACGTCGATACCGTCTATGTCGCGGGCAAGCTCGCGAAGAAGGATGGCAGGCTGGTCCAGGACGCGGCCGCGCAACGAGCGGCAGTCGAGCTGCGCGAGCGCGCGATTTCGGTTCTGGAACGCGCTGGTATGGCCGAATTCATTCCTGCGTAACGCGTTCACGGAGGCTCCGGCGGTAGACGCTGCCGGAGTCTCGCGCACGGATGGTTCCCGTTCGGAGCGATAGCACTGGAAAGGGCTATCCTCTCTCCTAGAGCCTTTCCTGGTTAGATTGCAGCATTCTGTTGGCTCAAACGGAGTCGGATGGCCGGACGATCAGGCGGCCCGTTTCAGCCAACCCCGGTGGTTTGCTTCGCAAACCAGCTAGGGCCGGGCATCTTTCCGCCAGGATCAAAGGCGATCGGCTCGACCGTACCCGAGGTATGCCCTTCGCCAATCGCCTTTGCCCTGACGAAAACCTGCTCCGGCAGAATGCTTCAATCTAACCAGGAAAGGCTCTGATCAGCCGATGGCGCCCCCGCCATCGACATAGACGGTGCTGCCTGTGATGAACGGGTTCGTCATGAAGGCCAAGATCTGTATCGCAAGATGTTGAGGGATTCCAACCAGGCCTGCGGGCAGGCGTTCGGCAGCGCCCTCGAACATCTGGCCGCGCGCATCGCCGGCAAGCCCGTCATACATTTCCGTCATCACGAGGCCGGGGGAGACACAGTTGACGCGGACAGGCGCGAATTCCAGCGCCAGGCCGCGCGTCAGCCCCTCGAGCCCAGCATTGATCGCGCCCTGGATCGCCGCCCCCTTCTTCGGCCTTATCGACAGGAAACCGGATACGAAGGTGAGCGAGCCGCCCCTGTTGATCTTTGCCGCGCGCGCAATTCGATAGGCGCCCCAGAATTTCGAGTTCATTGATGCATAGGCGTCGGCCAGCGGCAATTCGCGGATGGCCGCGACCTTCGTGCTCGCTGCGGAAATGACGATGTGATCGAAGGGCTGCCGGTCGGCAAAGAAAGTCTCGATTCCATGCTCGTCCGTGGTGTCTAGGACATATCCCTCGGCGCCGTGACCCAGCCGTTCGATGGCGGCATCGACTTTCTGTTTCGAGCGCGAGGCGATCGTCACCGTCGCCCCGGCATGCGCCGCCGCTTCCGCTGCCCCAAATCCGATGCCGGAACTGCCACCGACGACGAGAATGCGCTGATTTTGTAAGCTCATGCGAAACGTCCTTTCTTAGCGTGAATGCCCGAGGAGGTGAGGTGGTCTCGATGCAATCACCTTCAAGCTTGAACCGCGACACCGCACCTGTTGTGCCCTTTTATCGTTATTGCTAGAAATGATAATCTCTGAGTTTTCAATTCACTCTTCTTGAAAATCGAAAAATGGACCGTTTTGATCTGCTTCGCCTGTTTGTGATGATCGCCGATCACGGCAGTCTCTCCGCGGCGGCGCGCGCACAGGCCCTGTCGGCTTCAACCGTCACTCTTGGGCTGCAAAGGCTGGAGGAACGCGTTGGCGCCAGACTGGTGGTCAGGACCACCCGTCGCCTGTCGCTGACGCATGAGGGAGAGCGCTTCCTTCTTGATTGCAGGCGAATTCTCTCGGACCTGGAGGAGGCCATGGATGGCGTCGCCGACCACGGTGCGCTCCAGGGAGACATTCGAGTAACGGCAACCAGCGATCTCGGGCGCAGCCGAATAGCGCCACTGGTCGACGAGTTCATGAAGCTCCATACGGGCGTCAGGATTGCGTTGACGCTCAGCGATGCGGTGATCGATCTTGTGGAAAGCGGCTATGATCTCGGCTTTCGGATCGGACAGCTTCGTGACTCGCGTTTGACGGCACGACTTCTGCTTCACGGTAAACGCCATGTCTGCGCGGCGCCCTCCTATTGGGAACAGATGGGCCGACCCAAGCATCCCCGTGACCTCTCACGCCATAATTGCATGGTGCTTGCGGAGCCTGAGGCGCTGAAGGCGCATTGGCACTTTCAGGAAGACGGCCGCCAGTTCAGCGTCCGCGTCGAGGGCGACAGAACGTCAAATGACGGCGCAGTGCTGCGCGACTGGGCGGTAAAGGGGGCGGGCATTGTCCTTAAATCCAGTCTCGACATCATGGACGACCTTGCTGCCAATCGCCTCGAGCCGGTTCTCGATGACTTTGCTTTGGCTGAAAGCAATCTCTACGCCGTACACCCCGCAGGTAGACGGCCTTCAAGGCGTGTCAGAGCATTGGTCGACTATTTCTCTCAAGCGCTCCGACGGTAGATATGCATTACTTGAAATCCGCTTACAGGGCTATCGGCGGGCGGCCCAGTTCAAGCCGCGCTGCAGTATCAGCCGCATATGGGGATGAGCGAATTCGGCGGCGATGTGGCCGAGGGCGGAATAGAAGACGCGGCCGGCGCCAAATTGGCGTTTGAAGACGACCGGCATGGTGACGTTGCTAGCAGCCGGGTCGTGTTCGCCGTTGAAGGTGGTGGTCGCGAGGATTTCGATCGAGGGGTCGTAGTGCAGGTAATATTGCTCGGACCGATAGTCGAAATCCGGTATTTCCTGCATCACCGGGTCTTCCGGGCGGGTAACCGCGACGTGAAAATCGATGATGTTGCCGGGGTGGGCGACCCAGGTGACGCCGGAGACATAGCGGAACGGCGCGCTTTCCTTGAATGAGGTCGCGAGCGAGCCATGATGGCCGCCAAGCCCAAGTCCTCCGCGTACGGCTTCCACGAGCGCGTCGGCATGGGCCTTTTCGAGCCTTTCGCCCGTGATCACAGGCACGAGAATATCGGCTTGAGCAAGCTGAGGCGAGCCGAAGATGCCGAGATCGTTGGTTACTTCGGTCTGGAAGCCGTCTTCGGTGAGAAGGCCGGCGACGATGTGAGCGCATTGCTCCGGCTCATGACCCTTCCAGCCGCCCCAAACGATGATCGCCTTGCTCATGATCTTCCCTTATCTCTGATGCGCTGAACCGCCGGGGCCATGGCGCGCCGGCGGTCCAGAAATTTGCACGATCTCAGCTGCGGATCGTGGCTTTCCCTTCTTCGACCAGCCGCGCCGCCGCTTCGGCGGGCGTCGTGCGCTCAAACGCCAGTTCGTCGGCGATCGGGCGCAGGACGCGCTGGTCGAACTCGGTCGATCCCAAAGGCGCGGGTGCCGGGTAGTCGCCCACCTGATCCTTGAGCAGGTTCACGTATTTCACGGTATCCTGCTCCGTCGGGTTCAGGTTCGGCAAAATCGCCTCGCGGACGGCCGGCGACAGCGGCACGCCGCGTTCGACACCGAGGATCTTGCCAGCCTCCGGGTCGTTGACGAAGAAGCTGATGAACTGTGCGGCGGCTTCGCCGTTCTTCGTCGTCGCGCCGACGCTCCAGATGAGAGCAGGGCGATAGTAGTGGCCTGATGGGCCGCCTTTCTTCTCGCGGGGCAGCATGGTGATGGCGAGCTTGTTCTTCGAGAGGAGCTGGTAGCCGACGAGCTGGTTGGAATAGGCCATGCCCATTGCCGACTTGCCGAGCGCCAGGCAATTGGTGTCGATCGTGTTCTGGTCCAGTGTCTGCACATCGGCGGCGACGGTGCCGCCCTTCTTCCGCAGGTCCTCCCAGAAGCTGTACCACTCCTTGGCGTCCTCGGCGTCAAAGCCAAGCGCCGCGTCCTTGTAGAGGCTCTTGCCGCGCTGCCGCAGCCAGGCGTCGAACACATAGGTGTAGCGCGCGCCGTAGGGGCCGCCCGCGTAATTGTTCTTGCCGACGGCCTTTGTGAGCTCGACCGCCAGCTTGGCGTATTCGTCCCAGGTGAGATCAGGCGTGGGCAAGGGGATGCCTGCCGTCTCGAATGCCGTCTGATCGAAGAAGAGCGCGAAGGAATTGAGGCCAAGACCCACGCCGTAAAGCTTTCCGTCGACGGTCGTCAGTTTCAGTATGTCCTTGCCGAAGGCGTCGACCTTCAATGTCGAGGGTACGAATTCATCGAGCGGCAGGCAGGCGCCGCGCTTGGAGTAGTCGGAGATCGTTCCTGGCTCGAGCTGAAACACATCCGCGATCGAGCGGCCGGCCATCTGTGTCGCGAGCTTGGTCCAGTATCCGTCCCCGCTGAGGGATTCTCCTATGATCGACACGCCTGGCGTCTTGCCTTGATAAAGCCGGGCGACATCGAGCGTGCGCTTTGCCCGATCGTTCGAGCCCCACCACATGGCGCGCAGCTGTGTGTCCGCCGCGAAGGCCGGCATGCCGGCGCCGAGTGCAAGGCCGCTCGCCACGCCGGCGGAGCCCATCAGAAATGAACGTCGATTGATCTGCATGCTGATTCCTCCGGTTGTCTGCCCGGCGTCCTCCAACGCCTTTTGGGCATGTGGCGGGAAGATTACGCAAAAAATTTCCGTTTGCAATAAAATATCTTTCTGTTGCAAATTTGCGTAATTTGCATAACTCTGCGTTTATGAGCGAGATTAAATCAAAGCGGCCGCGTCAGGCCGACATTGCCGCCGCCGCAGGCGTCTCCGTATCAACCGTGTCGCGTGTGCTGGCGAATGAGCCCGGCATTAGCGAAAGTGTTCGGCAGCACATCTTGCGGGTCGCGGCCGAGCATGGCTACCAGACGAAGGGGTCTTCCGAGCCGATGCCGGGCGGACTCGCATTGATCGCCAGCGACGGTGCGACCGGCGGGCTGAGCGTCTTTTACGAAACGATCGTGGAAGGCTTGCGGGCGGGCGCGGCGGACGCGGGAATGTCCTTCGAAGTCAGGCTGGTGCGTGAGGATCGCGCCATGCCTGATGTCGTTCGCGACCAGATGAAGGCCACCAACGCGGAAGGCCTGTTCCTGGTCGGTATCGATCCCAATCCCGCACTACGACAGTGGATCGAGGCGGAGAAGATCCCGGTCGTTCTCGTCAATGGCACTGATCCGCAGCTTCGCCTCGACGGTGTCTCTCCCGCCAACTTCTTCGGTGCCCTCCAGGCCGGCGAACGGTTGCTTGCGGCGGGACATCGCAAGATCCTGCATTTCACCGGCTCGCATCGCCACACCATCCGCGAACGCGTCAGGGGCTTTGACGCGGCGATCGCCTCGGTGGAGGGAGCCGCGAGCAGGATGGTTCCGATGAGTTTCCAAGGCAGCGCCAGCCGGGAAGCCCACGAATTGATGGCCGCCATCCTGGATGAAAACGCAGGCTTCACTGCCGCTTTCTGCATGAACGACTTCATTGCCGTCGGTGTTCTGGAGGCCGTCACCGAGGCGGGCCTTCGTGTGCCGGAAGACTTCGCGATCGTCGGCTTCGACGATCTGCCCTGCGCCTTGATGACCAATCCGCCGCTCTCCACCATGCGCGTCGATCGGGGCGCTCTCGGCCGCGAGGCCATCGGCCTGATGATCGACAGGTTCCATGATCGGTCAGCGCCGGCCCGTCACGTATGCCATGCGGTCGTCCCCGTTGTGGGCGGCACCGTACCAATGCCGAAAACCGATGAGTGATAGAGATGACCTATGATCCGGCCAGCGCCAATCCGTTAGCAGGCAATCCGCTGGAGACGCGCGAGCACATGAGCCGCGCGCTCCTCGACCTCTTCGATCCGTTGCTTCCCTATTTTTCAAAGGGCAATGCACGCGTTCGCCTGGATGGTGCCGGCGCACATTTTGATCGCGCGGCCGCGGACCTAGAAGGGTTTGCTCGTCCGCTTTGGGGCCTGGCTCCGCTTGGAGCGGGAAAAGGCGACTTTGCCCACTGGCAGCGTTTTGCAGACGGTCTGGCGAACGGCACGGATCCCGACCACCCGGAATATTGGGGCGCGGTCAACGGGCGCGACCAGCGAATGGTCGAGCTCGCGGCGCTCGGTTTCGCGCTGGCGCTAGTCCCCGAAAAGATCTGGGAGCCTCTGAGCGACAAGGCGCGGGCCAATGTCATCGCCTATCTCAAGCATGCGCGACAGTTTGATTATGCGGACAATAACTGGAAGTTTTTCCGCATCTTCGTCGACATTGTCCTTGATCGCGTCGGCGCCGAGTTCGACCGCAGCCTGACGAGGCAATATCTCGAGGAGCTTGAGGGCTTCTATATCGGTGATGGCTGGTATCGTGACGGCAATGTGCGCCGCATCGACCACTACATCCCCTTCGCCATGCATTTCTATGGGCTGATCTATTCCAAGCTTGTCGATGACGACTACGCGAAACGCTACCGCGAGCGCGCCGTGCTGTTTGCCAAGGATTTCCGCAACTGGTTTGCGCCCGATGGCGCGACTATCCCCTTCGGCCGCAGCCTCACCTATCGCTTCGCCTGCGCCGGCTTCTGGTCGGCGCTCGCATTTGCCGACCTGGAGGCGCTGCCCTGGGGCGAGATCAAGCATCTCTGCCTGCAGCATCTGCGCTGGTGGAAGGACAAGCCGATGACCAATCGCGACGGCATCCTGTCGATCGGCTTCGGTTATCCGAACCTGTTGATGTCGGAAAGCTACAACTCGGCGGGATCGCCCTATTGGGCGTTCAAGGCCTTTCTGCCGCTCGCGATCGCGGATGACCATCCCTTCTGGACAGCGAAGGAGAAAGCGCCTGCACCAAGCGAAAGCGTCTCGCCGCAGCGCCATCCCGGCATGGTCCTGATGCGCGCCGGTGGCGATGTGGTGGCCCTGTCATCGGGACAAGAAAATCTCCAGATGCGCTTCGGCACGGAGAAATACGCGAAGTTCGCCTATTCGGCACGCTATGGCTTCAGCGTCGAGGCCGATGAACGGAGTTTCGCCGGCGGTGCCTTCGATTCCGCGCTCGCCTTCAGCGACGATGGACTGCACTACCGCGTGCGCGAGACGAACGCCGAGGCGAAGCTCGCCGGCGACATGCTCTATTCAAGATGGTCGCCATTCAAGGATGTTTCCGTCGAAACCTGGCTGATCCCCGCAGCGCCCTGGCACATCCGCGTCCACCGCATCAATTCGCCGCGCCCGCTGCAAACGGCCGAAGGCGGCTTTGCGATCGCCAAGCGAGACTTCGATCTCGATGTGCTTGGAGCAGAGGAGGGGAGTGCCCACGTCATCGGCGCTGCCGACTTCTCCGGCATTGTCGATCTGGGTTCTGCGGTGAAGCGAGCCGGCCTGACGCAGAAAGCTCTGCCGAATACCAACCTGATCGTCGCCAAGACGCTGATCCCTCAACTGCGCGGCGAAATCCCGGCCGGTGAGACCGTGCTCGTCACGGCCGTGCTCGCGCTCGATGATCCGGCCGCGGTCTCTGGTGCATGGACCAGGCCTCCGGCAGCACCTGATATCTCCGAGCTGGAGGCCCGCATAGCCAGGGACGGCATCACCGTCAGCGCCATCGAAGCCCCGGGGCAGATGGCATGAACCGACCGGGTATCGCGCTTGCCATGCACCCGGGGCGGACGGAGCACGTTCTCCCCGATCGCCTTCTCGACCGGCTGGAAAGTCTGGGCCTCTTGCTCGACCGGGAACCTATGCAGACCTTCGCCGACGAACGCGCCAGGCGACTTTTGCCCGAAACGGAAATCCTCATCACCGGATGGGGCGCCCCCTATGTCGGCCGCGACGTGCTTTCGGCAGCCGGAGGGCTCAAGATGATCGCCCATGCGGCGGGAACGGTGAAGGGCCTCATCGACGAAGACATATTTCGCGCAGGCATCGCCGTCAGCCATGCGGCCGAGGCGAACGCGATCCCGGTTGCCGAATTCACGCTTGCCGCCATCCTCTTCGCCGGCAAGCAGGTTTTCCGGTTTCGCGACACTTACGTCGCGGACCGTAACCGCGATCGCACCCATCCGATGCAGCGGCTTTCGATCGGAAACTACGGCCGTACGGTCGGCATCATCGGCGCGTCGCGCATCGGCCGGCGCGTGATCGAGTTGCTGAAGCCTTTCAACTTCAAGGTCATCCTTTTTGACCCGACATTGAGCGCATGGGAGTGTGCGGCGTTGGGCGCTGAAAAGGCTGATCTGGATACGCTGATGCGTAGTGCCGATATCGTCTCGCTGCACGCGCCTTCGCTTCCATCGACACATCATATGATCAACGCTCAAAGGTTGGCGATGATGAAGGACGGCGCCACGCTCATCAATACGGCACGCGGTGCCATCATCGATGAAGCAGCACTTCTCGCCACGCTTTCGACCGGCCGGATCGATGCGATCATAGACGTGACCGACCCCGAGATACCGGAGCCAGCATCCGCCTTTTATGATCTGCCGAACGTTTTCCTGACCCCCCATATCGCAGGCGCCATCGGCCTTGAGCGGACGAGATTGGGTGAAATGGCGGTCGATGAGATAGAGCGATACTTGAGCGGTCAACCACTGCAATACGCGATCACGCTGGCCGACCTCGATAAAATGGCTTGAGGTCGTGTAGGGCCAAAGGCCGGTTCCCAGCGCGTCAAGGCGGCGGCGATACGGAGCTGCTGATGGTGGGGCTGTAGCGGACACTCCGCTGAGCGAGAAATCCCAGGAGTGAGCACGGTGTCCATTTCTTGCTCCGCCTCATGGCTTTGCGCGCGTGAGCGGTCGACACGTCCGCAGGGGTGGTTCATGAAAACCGGGTAAGGCCGTGAGTTGTGACGCGCATCATAGCTGCACCAAGACGGGCGAAAGGCTATGGATCGCATAACATCTCCGCTTATCTGGCTGGATTGAGAGGCGGATCCATGGGGCTGTTCGGAATTCTGCTTGGGCTCGGTTTGCTGATGTGGTTCGCCTATCGCGGATGGAGCGTGCTGCTCCTGGCGCCTGCGGCAGCCCTGATCGTTGCCGCGGCCTCAGGCCAGCCACTGCTTCCGCATTGGACCTCGACGTTCATGGGCGGCACGGCGCGGTTTGTCACGCAGTGGTTCCCGATGTTCCTGCTCGGCGGCATCTTCGGCAAGATGATGGATGACAGCGGCTCCATCACGTCGATCGCCCGTTTCCTGACAGAGCGGCTGGGCGTGAAGCGAACCATGCTCTCCGTGGTGCTCGCCTCCGCCGTCGTTACCTATGGTGGCGTCAGCGTGTTCGTCGCCTTCTTCGTGCTCGTACCCATGGCGCGCGAAATGTTTCGCGCAGCGAACATTCCGGCAAGATTGATGCCAGCGGCGATCGGCCTCGGCGCTTTCACGTTCACCATGTCGGCGATGCCCGGCACGCCCTCGACGAACAACGCGATACCGATGCCCTACTTCGGCACGACGACCTTCGCTGCGCCCGGCCTCGGCATCATCGCCTCGATCATCACCTTCGCGTTCGGGATGTGGTGGCTGGCACACATCGAAGCCAGGGCGCGCGCCGCCAACGAGGGTTACACGGAGGACGAAACGCCTGTCGTCATCAGCGAAAAAGTCCGCGAACAGGCAACGACCTCGGGTGACTTCGACCCGAGCGAACTCACCCACGGCAAGAAGAGCGACCAGGGGCCGTCCTTCCTCTTCGCGGTGCTGCCGCTGATCGTTGTCATCGGTGTCAACTTCCTGATGGCGCTTGTCGTATTGCCCCGGATCGACTTCTCCGGCGCCGAAGCAGCACTTGGCATCAATATCACCTCGACGATCGGCGTCTGGGCCGTTCTGATCGCGCTCGCCGCGGCGATCGTCACTGTGATCGGATTGAACTACGGGCGGCTGGGTGCACTGCGCGAAAGTCTCGACGCGGGTGCCAACTCGGCCGTCTTGCCGATCATGACCGTTGCCAGCCTCGTCGGCTTCGGCGCGGTGGTGGCGGCAATGCCGGCTTTCAATGTCGTGCGCGATGCTGTCTTGCAGATGCCTGGCGGCCCGCTCGTGTCGCTGGTCGTGGCGATGAACGCACTGGCGGCGCTAACGGGTACGGCGTCCGGCGGCATGGCGATCGCGCTCAACGCACTTGGCGCCGAATATATGAAGCTTGCGGCCGAACACGGTATCGATCCTGCGCTCATGCACCGCCTGACGACGATCAGCGCGGGTACGCTCGATGCTTTGCCGCACAATGGGACGGTGCTTCTACTCCTGCAGATCAGCAAGCAGACGCACTCGGGAAGCTATTTGGACATGGTGATGACCGTGATCGTCGGCGTCATCATCTCGCTTGTCGCGGTCTTCGTGCTTGGGTCGATGTTCGGCTCTTTCTGAGCAGGCCCGAGCGCAGTGTCAGCATGAGTTCGATGGAGTGCCTGAAAGACTGGATGTCAATCGTTCCTGTTCGACCAACCTTAGGGAGATTCGTGCCATGAAGAAGATGCATCTCTTGATCCTCGCGCCGCTGCTTATGGCGAGTACGCCGGCACTCGCGCATGTTGGCCCCGGTGACCATGGGTCCTTCGTCTCCGGCTTCCTGCATCCTCTTACGGGACCGGATCACGTTCTCGCCATGGTCGCAGTCGGCCTGGCAGCGGTCATGCTCGGGAGCCGCGCGCGGTTCGCCATCCCCGCGGCCTTCGTCAGTGTGATGATCCTCGGCTTTTTGTCGGCACTTGCGGGTATGCACCTGCCTTTCGTCGAGCCGGTCATTCTTGCCTCGGCCGTTGTCATCGGTCTGTTGGTCGCAGTTGCCAGACCGGCGTCGCCCACCCTGGTTGCGGCCATTGTCGGCGGCTTCGCATTCTTTCACGGGCATGCGCATGGCGCCGAGATGGCGGGTGCAAACGCCTTGTCCTTCGGCGTGGGCTTTGTGCTGGCAACGGCATTCCTGCATGCCGTGGGTATGGGAATGGGCATCGCGGCCGGTCGCCTGACGCGAGGCACAGCGGCCTTACGGATCGCCGGCGGAGCCACGGCGCTTGGCGGCGTTCTGCTGCTGGCGAGCTGAAGGGCATAGGCATTTGAAGCCCTGGGGTCGGTGGGTGGTCCGGCCGCGGGCGATCGTTTCGGGAGATGGATGTGACGTTCCAACCAACATTGGGCCAACCAACATTGGGCCAACCAACATCGGGCGGCTTGCCGCTTCAGTTGCTGCGGCTGGTCAGTCCAAGCCAGCCGGTTGGTGCGTTCGCCTATTCTCGTGGCCTCGAATGGGCGGTCCACGATCGGACCGTTCGCGACGAGGCGACAGCCCGCGACTGGATCTTCAGGCTGATCGAACACAGCTACGCCGTCTGCGATGCGGCGCTATTCCTGCGCATGATGCATGCGCTCGAAGCGGATGATCGCGCGGCCTTCCTGAAAGCCGATGCATGGCTGTCGGCCGCGCGCGAAAGCAAGGAGGTGGAGCTGGAGGACAGGCAGATGGGCGCATCGATGCTGACGGTCCTTAGCGATCTCGGCGTCGCCTCCGCCAAGACCTTCAGCGGCAGGAAGCTGACCTACCCGGCGGTCTTTGCCCTCGCGGCCGCGCATTGGAAGATCGCGCCGGCAGATGCCTTGCGCGGGCTGCTGTGGAGTGCGGTGGAAGGGCAGGTATCGGCCGCCATCCGGCTCGTGCCGCTGGGACATACAGCCGGCCAGCGCCTTCTGATCGCGGCGGCTGACGTCATCGAGCGGGCGGCGCGCACGGCAGAGACGATTGGTGACGACGAGATCGGCAATGCGGCGCCGGCAATGGCGATGGCAAGCGCATGGCATGAAACGCAGTACAGCCGGCTGTTTCGTTCCTAGGTGCTGGCTGGGCAAAACGTGCCGCGCCGACGCCGTCGAATTGATCCAAGGGGGATGAGTGCATTGATTTCGTTGTTCCGCGGCCTCCGGTCCATTCTCATACTTGCTGCCGCGGGTGTGCTGTTCGGTGCCTTCCTGATGTTCTGGGAGGCGATCTTGATGCTGGTGGAAACCTTCCGGATGACCCGGCTCAATCCGGATATGTCGGTCATCGTCTCGGTCCTGCGCGCTACCGACAAGATCCTCCTCGGCATCGTGTTGATGGTGGTCGGCTGCGGTATCGCGCTTGGCTTTGCCCTCGATATTCCGCCGGAACAGCGATCGAGACTACCGCAGTGGATGATCATCGATACCGTCGCGGAACTGAAGAACCTCTTCTTCCAGATGATCATTCTCTACCTGGTCGTGCACTTCGCGGCCCAGGTGGGCGAAATGCAGACGCCTCCGCAGTGGGAGGCGCTCGTGCTTCCGGTATCGGCGCTACTTTTGGCGGGAGCCATGAAGTTGACCGCCAGTTCGCACCATCTTTCGGAGGGGACACGACACGAGAGAAGCGAGAAACAGAGATCAAGCGATCAGGCGTGAAAGCGCTTTGCTTCACGCCCGGGGTTGAGCAGCACATGAAACGTCGAGGTAACAAGGTGGCAGCAGGGGCCGCGAGGCCGGATTGGGAAAGGGTTTATCGCCGATGGCCGATGGTTGGCATGCCGAGCTAGATTTGTGGTTTGCGAACTCCCACGGGAAGACGCGCCTGATGCGCCGGCGCCACGTCGGGCCGCTGGCTGTGCAGCGCGCCTTCCACCCAGAGGACGATGGCTCGGCTCACGTTTACATCCTGCATCCGCCAGGCGGTGTGGCAGGCGGCGATGTTCTCAACATAACCTGCGGCCTTGCGCCTGAGGCGCGCTGCGTTCTGACGACGCCTGGTGCGACGAAATTCTACCGCAGCGAAATCGGCACGAGTACGCAGCGCATACGGATCGATGTCGGCGCCGGTGCGGTCTGCGAGAATCTCCCGCAGGAGACGATCCTTTTCGAAGGCGCGGATGCCTCGATCAGTACGCGCGTGACGCTGGGCGAGGACGCGGCCTATGTCGGCTGGGATTTCGTCAGCCTTGGCCGCCCCGCCGCGGGCGAGGGCTTCGCAAGCGGCCGGCTTGCCCAGCGGGTCGAGATCTTTCGCAAGGATGAGCTGATCTGGTTTGAGCGAATGGCGTTTTCGCGCGCGCCGGAGGTTCTGGACGCGCCGGTGTTCTTCGGCGGAAAGCCTATTGTCGGAACCATGGTCTATGCAGGGCCGGCGCTGGAAAACACCGTTCAGCATATACGCGACGAGCTCGGCGAGCAGGCGCGCGGCGTGTTCTCGGCCAGCCAGCTCGAGCGCGTGATCGTCTGCCGCTATCTCGGAAGCCGGATGTCCGAGGGCAAGGCACTTTTTCTGCAAGCTTGGAGCATTCTTCGCGAACGCGGCCTGATGAAGAAGGCCGTCGCTCCGCGCATCTGGGCAACGTGAACAGCAAAACAAGGAGGCTAGCTCATGGAACTGCTACCGCGTGAAAGAGACAAGCTCCTGATCTTTACAGCCGGATTGGTCGCGGAGCGGCGCAGGGCGAAGGGTCTGAAGCTGAACTATCCTGAGGTCATAGCCTACATCTCGGCCGCCCTGCTGGAGGGCGCCCGCGAGGGGCGGACAGTGGCGGACCTCATGTCTTATGGCGCAACGCTGCTGACCCGCGAGGAGGTCATGGAGGGCGTGCCCGAGATGATCCACGACATCCAGGTGGAAGCAACCTTTCCTGACGGCACGAAGCTCGTGACCGTCCACAACCCAATTCCCTGAGGAGGCTATCATGATCCCCGGCGAATATTTCATCGAGAGTGGCTCGATCGACATCAATGCGGGCAGGCAGACCTTGAAGGTCGATGTCGCCAATTCCGGCGACCGACCGATCCAGGTCGGCTCTCACTACCATTTCTACGAGACCAACGAGGTTTTGCTGTTCGACCGCGGGCCCACGCGCGGCTTTCGGCTCAACATTCCGGCCGGCACGGCGGTTCGCTTCGAGCCTGGCCAGGAGCGAACGGTGGAGCTCGTGGCGCTCGACGGCAAGCGTGAGGTTTACGGGTTCAACGCCAAGGTCATGGGCAAGCTGTAGGAGGCTATGATGGCAACGATCACAAGGCAGACCTATGCTGATCTCTACGGCCCGACCAAGGGCGACAGGCTTCGGCTGGCCGATACCGAGCTCGTCATCGAGATCGAGGAAGACCGCACGGTTTACGGCGAAGAGGTGACCTTCGGAGGCGGCAAGGTGATCCGCGACGGCATGGGGCAGGGGCAGCGCCCCTACGCCGAGGTCGCCGACGTCGTCATCACCAATGTCATCATCATCGACCACTGGGGCATCATCAAAGCCGATGTCGGCATCAAGAATGGACGGATTTCCGGGATCGGCAAGTCCGGCAATCCGGATATCCAGCCGGGCGTCAACATCGTCGTTGGCGGCGCGACGGATGTGATCGCGGGCGAAGGCAAGATCCTCACCGCGGGCGGGATCGACACGCACATCCATTTCATCGCCCCGCAGCAGGCGGACGAGGCATTGGCGAGCGGCACGACCACGCTCGTTGGCGGTGGCGCCGGACCGACGGTCGGCACGCTTGCGACCACGGTGACAGCGGGCCCCTGGGCGATCCACCGCATGCTTGAGGCGGCGGAAGCGCTGCCGATCAATGTCGGGTTGCTTGGAAAGGGCAATATCAGCCTGCCCGATCCGTTGCGCGAACAGGTGCGCGCCGGTGTTGTCGGGCTGAAGCTTCACGAGGACTGGGGCACGACGCCGGCGGCGATCGACAATTGCCTGACGGTTGCCGACGAGATGGACGTGCAGGTGGCTCTTCACAGCGATACGCTGAATGAGAGCGGCTTCGTGCGCGACACCTTCGCGGCCATGAAGGGGCGCACGATCCACAGCTTCCACACCGAGGGCGCCGGCGGCGGCCATGCGCCTGACATCATCACTGCGGCGGGCGAGGAGAATGTGCTGCCGTCGTCCACCAACCCGACAAGGCCCTATACGATCAATACGGTGGACGAGCATCTCGACATGCTGATGGTCTGCCACCACCTGAGCCCGCAAATCCCGGAGGACGTCGCTTTCGCGGAATCGCGCATTCGGCGCGAGACGATCGCGGCCGAAGACATTCTCCACGATCTCGGCGTGTTTTCGATGATGTCGTCGGACTCTCAGGCGATGGGTCGTATCGGCGAGACGACGCTGCGGTGCTGGCAGACGGCGCACAAGATGAAGGTGCAGCGCGGTCCGCTGCCCGAGGATAGCGGGCGCAACGACAATTTCCGCGTAAAACGCTATGTCGCCAAATATACGATCAACCCGGCGCTGACGCATGGGTTCGCCGATCAGATCGGCTCGATCCAGGTCGGCAAGCGCGCCGATCTCGTGCTCTGGAAACCGGCATTCTTCGGCATCAAGCCGCAGCTGGTCCTGATCGGCGGCATGATCGCGATCGCTCCGATGGGTGATCCCAACGCGTCGATCTCGACGCCGCAGCCGGTGCACTATCGCCCGATGTACGGCGTGCTCGGAAGAGCGCTGGGTTCGACCGGCGTCACCTTCGTCTCGCAGGCCGCACTCGACGACGGTATCGGGGAAAAGCTGAAGCTCTCCAAGCAGCTTGCGGCCGTGAAAGGCACGCGGACGGTGCGCAAGAAGGACATGGTGCACAACAATCTGACGCCGAAACTGGAGGTCGATCCGCAAAACTACAATGTGCGGGTCGATGGCCAGCTGATCACCTGCGAGCCGGCGGATGTATTGCCAATGTCGCAGCGATACTTCCTCTTCTAGACGAGGAAAGCTCGGGCGTGAGGTCGCGCCCGGGCCGGACCAACACGCCGCGGGAACGAGGCACGCTGTCTCTTCCGGGCCGAGCCGAAGGAGCAGAGATCAATGAATTTGGATCGTTTCCGTGATCATCCATCCTTGTTCTTCGTGGATTGGTCACTGCGCGGCGTGGGCCAGGTCGTCTTCCAGAACAATCCGCTTTCGGGGCTGGTGATCCTCGCGGCGCTCGCTTGGAACTCATGGATCTATGCCGCGATCTGCGTGCTCGGCGTCATCGCCAGTACCGCCACCGCACTTGTTCTGAAGGCAGACAGGGCCGTGATGCGCGATGGGTTATATGGCTTCAACGGTGCGCTGGTGGGCTTGGCGCTCGTCGCCTTCACCAGCGAGAACTTTCGCACGGGCGCCATCCCGTCGGTCGCCATGGTCGTCTATCTCGTCTGCGCCGCCGCTTTCACCACTATGGCCTTCGCCAGCATGGGCGCGGTTCTG
Source organism: Rhizobium sp. 2MFCol3.1 (assembly GCF_000377565.1). Lineage (GTDB taxonomy): Bacteria > Pseudomonadota > Alphaproteobacteria > Rhizobiales > Rhizobiaceae > Rhizobium. The sequence goes on from NZ_KB898355.1 coordinate 165,113, forward strand.
GCGCCATACAAGACCGCACCTCTGACGATGCCTTTCGTTCTCGTCGGATGGCTGTTTCTGTTCGCGGTGCTGAAGTTCGACGCTATCGATGCGGGGCCGATGGCAAAGCCGGTATCGCCCGAACAGTTTTCCGATACGGTGCCCTATGTCTTTGCGACCTGGTACGAGGGGATAGGGACCTCGATCGGGCAGATATTCTTCCAGGATAACTGGATTTCGGGCTACCTCATCATAGCCGCCATCGCCCTGAATTCCCGCATCAGCGCCGCGATGGGGCTGCTCGGTGCTGTGGTCGGCACGCTGGTGGCGGCCGTCTATGGCGGTCCGGAGGGCGCGGTTCGCGATGGTCTCTTCGGCTATAACTCCGCGCTGACGGCCATGGCGCTATGTGGTGTCTTCCTCGCCTTTAATTGGCGCAGCCTGATTTATGCGGTCTTCGGCGCCGTCATCTCCAGTTGGCTCTGGGCGTCCGTCGCGATTTTCCTCACACCGATCGCAATGCCGGTCCTGACGTCCACCTTCGTGCTGGTGACCTGGCTGATGCTTTTGGGGCAGGGCGCGTTCAAAGCGCTCGAGCCGGCATCCGCGGAGTAGCCCACGGCGCCTAGGGAAAGTCGGGCCAGGCAGGACAGGGCCGGTGAAAGTATCTATTCCGCGGCGACGTTGGTGACCGGGTCGGGCTCGACGCCGAATAGCCGTTGCTTGAGTGTTTCTCGGAGACTCTGAACGACTAGGTAAAGAACCGGGATCACGACAAGCCCAAGAACCGTGCCGAGAAGCAGGCCGCCAAGAACGGTAGCGCCGATCGCCTGACGGCTGCCCGCTCCGGCGCCTGTTGCGACCACCAGCGGCACGACACCCAAGATCGAGGCGAGCGCGGTCATCAGCACGGGCCTGAACCGCTGGGATGTCGCCTCGGAGGCTGCGTCCAGCGTGCTCATCCCCTCCTCGCGGCGTTCCTTGGCGAACTCGACGATCAGGATCGCATTCTTGGCCGCAAGGCCAATCAGCAACAGCATGCCGATCTGGGCGTAGATGTTGAGATCAATCCCGCCGATGACGAGCGCGCCCAGCGCGCCGACCACCGCGACCGCGACCGACAGCATGACGGCAACAGGCACGCTCCAGCTTTCATATTGCGCGACGAGGAAGAGATAGGTGAAGACGATGCCGGCGATCAGGATGATCACAGTCTCATTGCCGGATTGCTGTTCCTGAAGCGCAAGCCCGGTCCATTCGAAGCCGAACCCGTCAGGCATGGTCTCATTGGCGAGGTTGCCCATGATCGTGAGCGCCTGACCTGAGCTGGTGCCGGCCGCGGCTTGGCCGTTGATCGCTGCCGATGAGAAGAGATTGTACCGGTTGACCGAGCTCGGCCCATAGATCGTCTGAATGGAGATCATGCTCTGCAGCGGAACGAGCGCGCCCGACTGGCTGCGCACCCTGAGCCGCTGAATGTCGTCGATGCGCTGGCGATAGCTTGGCTCGTCCTGCAGCCGCACCTGATACACCCGCGAGAAGATGTTGAAGTCGTCGACATAGGCCGATCCGAGATGCGCCTGCAATGTGCTGAAGATCGCCGCCGGCGAGACGCCGTAGAGGTCGGCCCGTTTTCGGTCGATATCGAGATAGACCTGTGGCACGTCGGCGGAGAAGGTGCTGAACACGCCGGCGAGGCCGGGTGTTCGGTTTGCCTGGATGATCAGGTCGCGCATGACCTCGGCCAGCGCCTGCTGGCTTTGGCCGGCGCGTGCCTGGAGGCGGAAATCGAAGCCGCCCGTGGTGCCGAGCCCGGGGATCGCGGGCGGGTTGAAGGGTACGATCGATGCTGTTGAGATGGCGGCTAGTTGCGGGCGCAGCTTGGCGATGAGCGCGAAGGCGCTCTGGTCGGCGGGGCGCTCGCTCCATGGCTCCAGCGCGGAAATGATCATGCCGCTGTTCGAGCCACCACCGCCCACCATGCTGACGCCAGCGATGCCGATCGTATTGGCGATCCCGGGAGTCTGCTGCAGGAGAGCGCTGACTTGCGCGATCGTCTGTTGCGTTCTCTCCAGCGAGGCGGCGTTCGGAAGCTGTACGTTCATGAACAGGTATCCCTGGTCCTCGGCCGGCACGAAGCCGGTGGGGAGAACGCGGTAGAAGCCGTAAATGCCGCCGATAACGGCGACAAACAGCACGCCGGCCAGCACGAGACGCCGGGCAAACATCATAAACATGCTGAGGTAGAAGCGGCGGGATGCCTCAAGGCCGTTGTTCATCCGGCCGAAAAGACCCGTCTTGCGTTCAGGTGCCGGCCTCAGGATGAGCACGCAGAGCGCGGGGCTCAGTGTGAGTGCGTTGATGGTCGAAAAGACCACGGTCACGAGGATGGTGACGGCAAATTGGCGGTAGAGTTCGCCGGTGATCCCGGCCAGGAAAGCCACCGGGACGAAGAGTGCCGCGAGAACCAGGGTGGTCGCGACGATCGGTCCGGTGACCTGCTGCATGGTGGCGAGCGTCGCGGCTCGTATATCCATCGCCTTTTCGCTCATCAGTCGCTGGGCGTTTTCCACGACAATGATAGCGTCGTCGACCACGAGGCTGATCGCCAGGATCACGGCGAAGAGCGTGATCGTGTTCGCCGAATAGCCGAGAACGTAGAGAACGGCGAAGCCGCCGATCAGTGAGACCGGGATGGTCAGCGTCGGGATGACGGTGGCGCGCCAGTCCTGCAGGAACGCGTAGACGACGGCCACGACAAGGACAAAGGTGATCGCAAGCGTCACGAAGATTTCTCGGATGGTCTCGCGCACGAACGAGGTCGTGTCGAAGACCAGCGTATAGGCGACATCATCGGGGAACTGCTTCGAGAGCCGCTCGACTTCGCCAAGCACAGCGTTCGATACCGCAAGCGCGTTGGCATCGGATGCCTGATAGACGACCACCGTCGCGCTGGGCCGGCCGTTCAGCGTCGAAGCCGTGTCATAGGATTGGGCGCCGAGCTCCACGCGCGCGACGTCGCGCAGGCGGACAACGCCGCCATCGCGGTTGCTGCGAACGATGATGTCGCCGAACTCGGCGGCATCTGCGAGCCGTCCGCGCGCCGTCACCGTGAGCTGCAGCTGCTGTCCGGTCATCGCCGGAGGCGAGCCGATCTGCCCGGCTGATGCCTGGGCATTCTGGGCTCGGATGACGGTCATGAGGTCGGCCGCCGTGACGCCCAGCGCCTCCATGCGATCCGGCATCATCCAGATGCGCATGCTGTAGGTCGGCCCGAACACGGCGGCTTCGCCGACGCCGGGAAGTCGGGAGATGGCGTCGCGAATGTTGATCGTCGCGTAATTGCTGATGAAGACTTCGTCGCGCGTGCCTTTCGGCGAATAGAGCGCAAGGCCGAGCAGCATGCTGGACGAGCGGCTGCGCACCGTGACGCCCGCCTGCGTGACGGCGGCCGGAAGGCGGGGCGTTGCCAGGGCGAGCCGGTTTTGAACGTTGACCTGGGCGATTGCCGGATCGGTCCCTGCCTCGAAGGTTACGGTCAGGCTGTATGTGCCGTTGTCGGTGCTTGAGGAAGACATGTACATCATGCCTTCCACGCCGTTGACCTGCTCTTCGATCGGCGCGCCGACGCTGTCGGTCATCACCTGCGCATTGGCGCCTGGATAACTGGCGGTGACCTGCACTTCCGGCGGCGTGATCTGCGGGAATTGCGCGACCGGTATTTGCATGAGTGCGACCGTGCCGGCGATAAGCATGACGACCGCGATCACCATGGCGAAGCGCGGGCGGCCGATGAAGGGAGCGGAAATGTTCATTTTGACACCGCCGGCTGGGACGCATCCTTGTCCGCGATGATCTCGACCGCAGAACCTTCCGTGACGTTCTGAAGCCCCTCGATGATGACGTTTTCACCGCCCTTCAGCCCGTCGTCGACGATCCAGCTGCCCTCTCGCTGCTCGGAGACGCTGATCCTGCGCTCCTCGGCTTTCTTGTCAGGCGTGACCAGCATCACGTACTTGCCCTCACGGTCCTGCTGCACTGCCCCCAGCGGAACCGTGGCCCGTTCCTTCCGCGCGGTCTCGGATACGACGACGGTGACGAACTGGCCTGGGATCAGCAGGAAGTCGCTGTTTGGAAAGACCGAGCGGACGGCCAGCGTTCCGGTGCCTTCATCCACCTCGTTTCCCAGGAAGGCGATGGGCGCGTTCTGCGAATAGATCTGTCCGTTGGATAGCCTCAGACGCGTCTGGTAGCGCTGGGCCAGCTCGTCCTTGCTGACATTGCCGGCGGCTTCGCGCAGATCGAGCAATGAGCGGTCACTGACCGAAAAGACCACCCTGACAGGATCCATCTGCACGACGCGCGCCAATGCGGGTGAGGCGGTGGTGATGAAGCTGCCGGGGGAAAAAGCAGCGGTTCCGATCCGGCCCTTCAGGGGCGCCACGATGCGGCTGTAGCTGAGATTGAGCTCGGCCTGCTTGACGGCCGCTTCCGCCGATTGCAGGTTGGCTGCGGCAGTGTCGCGCGCAGTTTCGCTCTGTTCGATTGTTGCGCGTGCGACGGTCTGGTTGAGGGACTGATTGCGCACCATCTGGCGTTCGGCATCAAGCAGTGTCGCCTTGGCGCGGGCGAGATTGGCATTGGCATCGGCCAGTGCGATCTCAAGCGCCCGGCTGTCGATCTTGAAGAGCTCCTGGCCTTCCTCGACCACGGCGCCTTCCTCGAACAGCCTCTGATCGACGAAGCCGTCAATCCGGGAACGGATGTCCACGGCATTCAGCGCTTCCACCCGCCCGACGAATTCGTGCTTCGGCGAAACATCCTCAACTGCAACGGTGATTGTCGCCACTTTCGGCACATCCTGTGCCTGTGCCGTTATTGAATGCGAGGCTGCGATGAACGAGGCGAGAAAGAAACCAGAAAATCTGCCAGGAATTCCCATCCGTCACACTCCTGAAAGCGTCAATGGCCATGGCCGAAGCGGTGGACGAAACGCGAGTTCAGACCTCGCGCTCCGACGGCGGCACTCGAAGCTTATTTCCGCAGGGCATGGCCCGGAAAGCGGAAAATGCCGTTTAAACAGTGGTTTCGCGCTCATTCTCGCAGAAATGGATACTGTGCACGACGCTGGGATAAACTGCACAGCCACGAGCAAGTAGCCACGCTGTCACAAACGCGGACGGTGCCGCGCGCGGTCCGGCGGTGCTTGGGAGGATGTTCCCAGGGGCGGCTAAGAGCGGTTCGCTATATCACCGCTCGCCAGCAGGGAGCGCCAAGGCGGACCGCCGGCGAAATGGGCGGCGGAAAGTCTCGGCGCCTCATTGATCCGCAGCCATCCGGTCTCGCGGGCCTCCTTCGGCGTCATCCCGAACTCACGACGGAAGGTTCGGCTGTATGTCGATGGATCCATGAAGCCCCATTCTTCGGCAATCAGCGAGATGGAGCGCCGGTCCTTGTCGTCCGAAAGGATGTCCCTGGTACGCAGCAGTCGTTGGCGGCGGATGTAATTGGAAATGCCGCCGCTGGCCTCGAAAATCCGATAGAGCCGGGACCGCGAAATATTCAGATCGCGGCAAAGCTTTTCCGGCGATAGATCGCGCTTGGCAAGCTGCGCGGCAATGAGCTTCTTGGCGCGCGCCATGATAACGCCGTTGATCGGTCCTTCGGCTTCGACAAGGTGATCGCGCGATGGCGCAAGGCAGGCGGCGAGCAATGTGATCGTCGCGACCGCGATATGTTCGGCGTCTCTCTCCATCCGGTTGGGAAGGGAGCGGTGGAGAAGCTGGAGGTAATCCACGATCATGGCCGCCATCTCGGGGCGAATGGCGAGGTCATAGGGCTGCGAGAACGCGAAGTCGCGGGGAAGCAGAAGCGCAAGCGCGCCGTCATCCTCGCCTTCCGCCTCGTAGGGCGCGGCAAGGCAATGCCAGTGCAGCTGGCCGGGAATGCTCGGGCCGCCATTGTCCGAGGCCGTCAACGGGACGCTGAGGATCCAGTGATCAAAAACGGGATCCTTCTTGTTGTTCCATCGACGGCGATAACCGGTGCCACGGTAATCCAGCGACATCAGCGCGAGGCTTCCGAGCTGCCAGACCTGCTGATGCGCGGTGAACGCACTGAACTTTTCCCGCAGCAGCGTGACATCGCCGAGATTGGCATTCCAGGATCGGTAGAGATCAAATTGTTCGGCGGGCGGCGCGGCGGATGTGTCGATGTCGACGACGCATGTGAGGGGAGCTTGGCCCTCGTCCTTGCCGGCGATGTTGCTGTCGTGCTGCATGATCCATCCTGCTGTTGAGAGCCTATGACTGACAGAAGGTTGGTTGTGTGGAGAGGAAGATGTCGCGCGTGTTTAGAGGCACGGTGGGGCGGATCGCCAATGCTGTTCCGGCGTTCATGAGCATTACTCCTTGTTCGATGGCGATCACGAAACGTCGGCTCATCAGCAACAGGGCGCTGGCCGAGAGGAACGAGAAAGCACGTTGGTCGAACCTAGAAAGCAGAGTTCAGGCAGGGCATTAGTGGTTGCAATTGCGTGTCGATATCACGCAACTCTATTCATATGTTCCGGTTTGAATATATGCATTCCATCCCAATTCTGTGCAGAGTGTCCATTTCTGCCCCACCAAGCAGAAGGAACGCAATCTCGCCAAATTTGTCAGTTGCCCATCGACATGCCGAGTGAATTGCTGATGAGCAGCGTGTTCAATGTGGGATTGCTGCCACCTGCCTGATCCATCTTGAGCGAGCCCGGATGCAGCATTCCCTGCCAGCCCAGCGCCCGCACTTCCTTCGGCGACAGTCCGAATTCGCGCTTGAACATGCGGCTGTAGGTCGATGGATCGGTAAAGCCCATATTCTCCGCGATCTGCGCGATCGAGTGCACATTGGCGCTATCGGCCAGCGCGCGGCGCGTCTCAAGCAGTCGTTTTCGGCGGATATAGTTGGAGATTCCGCCCGCCGGTTCGAAAATCCGGTAGAGGCGCGAGCGCGATACGCCGACACTTTTGCAAAGATACTCCGGGCTTAGGCCCGGGTCTGCAAGCTTGGCATCGATCGCCCTGATGGCGCGGGTCGTTATCACGGCATCGATGGGCGCCTGTGCCTGCGCCATCTTCTCGTGAGAGGGTGCGAGCACGGCTGCAAGCATGTGTATGGTCGCTTCGGCGACCCTCGCAACGTTGCTTCGGCGCAGGTGAGTGAGATTGTGATGCAGGAGGATCAGATAGTCGGCGAGGAACTCAGCGTCGTCGTCCGCGATCTCCGGGTGGAGGGACGCATCAACCATGTTGTATGGCAGAAAGAGCGCGATCAACCGCCCCTCGCTTTCGCAGGCATGCGGCGCCGTGAGGTTCGTTATGCCAAGCTTTCGCCGGGAGGTTCTATCGGCTGTGCTCGATACGCCGCTGTTTTTTACGCTGACGACCCAATTGTCGACGGCCGGCTTTCTCTTGTGCTCCCACCGCAGGAGATGATCGGGAGACGCATCGATGACGGCAAAGGCGATATCGCCGAGCTGCCAGATTTTCTCCGTCGCCTCGAAGGTATTCGTCTCGCCGCTCTTCAGGCCTACATCGAGGATGGACGAATGCCAGTTTCGAAAAACCTCGAACCGCTCCGGCGCGCGAGCGCGTGAAGTATCACATTCGATTGCGCATCTCAGTGGTTCGTCCGCGAAAGCCGCGGCGGATGTCGACCCCAATTCTACCCGTGCATTCATGATGTCGCTCCTTGAACACAAGACTAAGCAAGCATGAAGTGATCAGTATCGACGAAGGCGGTGGTGCACCCGGAGGGAAGCTGATTTGCACCACGACGGCAATGTTGACTGCGTGCGGAAGGTAAATCTAAAGCGAAGATCACTAATACAATTCTTGCTATGTAAAAGAAAGACGCAATGCGCGTCCATTTTCCCGGTTAACGTGTTTCCGGATGTGGGAGGAGCTGGGATCTGGCTTGCGCCGCTCGTGAAAGGTCCGCTGTGTTAAAGGCTGTTCTTGTGCAGCCGCCCATCCTTCATGATCGCCAGGAAATTCTTCTGCGGATTTTCGACCAGGCTCAGGTCTTCCGTCGGGTTGCCATCGACGACAACCAGGTCCGCCAGGGCGCCTTTTTCGATGACGCCGAGCTTGCCGGGATAAGGGTTGCGCAAGTTGGAGAGTTCGAGCAGTTGCGCGTTGCCTGATGTCGTCATCTGCAGCACCTCGGCGTTCTTGTACCAGTTGCCCAGATGGGTCAGCATGATGTTCTGCCGTGGTCCAAGTTCCGGAGAAAAGAGCACGTCAGATCCCCAGGCGGTCTTGATGCCGTGCTTGCGCGCATATTGGTAGAGCGTCGGGGTTCCGAGGAAAATCTGCTTGGCGCGCTCGACGCCGGGGCCGCTTTGAGAGGCAGCGTCCGCCATCGTCAGGAAGGGCTGGGTGCTCAGCCACACGCCCTTTTCGGCGATCATGATCGCTGTCTCTTCATCGATCAGATGAGCGTGCTCGATGCAGGTCACGCCCGCGCGCAGGGCGCGTTGAACGGCTCGGGTGGTGTAGGCATGGAGGGCGACATAGGTGTTCCAGTCCGCAGCAACGCTAGCCGCGGCGCGCAGTTCGTCCTCGCTGAAGGTGATCATATCAAGCGGGCTGCGCGGCGATGAAACACCGCCGCTGCCGACGATCTTTACCTGGGAAGCGCCCTGCAGAAGCTGCTCGCGTACACGAAGCTGCAATTCGGCTACACCGTCGACGATCGCAGCGCCTCCAAAAAGTTCGCCGCTGCTTAGCTTGTTTCCGTCCCTCGGAATCTCGGTGGGAAGACGCAGGTCGCCATGCCCGCCCGATGTGGTGATCATGGCGCCGGACGGATAGATGCGGGGTCCGGGGATGAGGCCGGCGTCGATCGCTTGCTTGAATGAAAAGACAGGGCCGCCAAGATCGCGCACCGTGGTGAAGCCGCGCATCAGCGTGCGCTCGGCTTCAGCGGTGGAAGCGGCGAAGACGATACCGGGATCTCCGCCGAGGAGCAGGTTCAGCGGCACCGCTGCGAAAATCGTGTGCCAGTGCGCATCGATGAGGCCCGGCATGATGACGCCGTTTCGGCAGTCCAGAACGGTTGCGCCGTCGGGCGGCGGCGCATGGGAACGATCGACATTGGCGATCTGGTTGTCGCTGATCAGCACCTGGACATTGTCGACAACCGTGCCGGCCTTGCTGTCGAAGAGCCGGGCGTTGCTCAAGAGGGTCGTGTTCGGCTTGGTCGTCGCTTGCGCCAGACCCTGCGCGGGCAGGGCACCGACCAGGGCGGTCGCCGCTAGGCCTGACAGGAGATCGCGTCGCGAGAAGGCTTCCAGCCGACGCGAAGCCCGTTGCAGGTCCGGATGCGAACAGCCGCAGCCCGCGTCGTGAACAAGGTGGCGATACTTCTCTCCCATCCGCAGCATGGCTTTTCCTCCCTGGTTTCTTTGCGTTGCGGCCGATCTGCATGGCCGCAACATGATCTGTAATGGCACTGCCCTCGACCTAGAACGGCCAGACGAGCGGGACGATGAAGACGGCCACGACAAAAAACCAGGCAAGCAGCGGCAAACCCAGTTTCCAGTATTCGCCGAAAGTGTAGCCGCCGGGCCCCATGACCAAGGCGTTCGCCGGCGCTGCTATCGGCGTCAGGAAGGCTGCCGATGCCGCGACGGCGATGCTCATCATCACGGGACGTGGGGAGATGCCCATGCCGGCCGCCGCCGCAACCCCGATCGGGATTGCGATCAAGGCGGTCGCCATGTTGCTGATGAACTGTCCGAGCAGCGCGGTCAGCAGAAACAGACCTGCCAGAAGCATGGTCGGGCTGCTCTGCCCGAGAATATAGAGAAGGTGATCGGCGGCGAGTTGCGCGGCGCCGGTTTCCGTCATCGCGGTGCCGAGTGGCTTCATCGCCGCGACGAGCACCACGGTCGTCCAGCCGATCGCATTGCAGGACTGTTCCGGCGTCAGGATCCCCGAGAGGACAATTGCTCCAGCCGCCAGCAAGCCTGCCACAGCCGGCGGCACGAGGCTGGTCGCGAGAAGAAGGATCATCGCAGCCGAGATCGCGGCGGTCCGCTTTGCGTCGCCGCCCATTGGCGCGGCTTGCCGGCGAACGAGATCCGGGGAGCCAACTGTCAGCACATCCGGGTCGCTGAGCCGCGTGTCCAGCGCTTTCCAGGTTCCCTGCAGCAGCATCGTATCGCCGGCGCCGAGCACGACCGCGCCTGTCTGGCTATTTGCCTCGATTTCATCGATCTGAGTGCCGGCTTTCTGGACGGCGAGGACGATCAGATCGCCGCTCTCGGTCACCATGCCGGGGAAGACGCTTTGCCCGATCAGACCCGATCGGGGTGGGATCGCCACTTCCGCCAATCCCGATTTGTGCGTGAAGAGGATGTCGTCGGCGCCTCCTGCCTGCTCGCGAAAGGACAGGTGCGTCTCCGCCGCGAACTTCGCGACGACATCGGCGTCGCCGCGCAGGAGAAGATGATCGCCTTCCGCGATGTGCGGCCGGCTGATTGGCCGTGCCGTGTCGCCCTCGTGCACGGCGACCAGCTGCATGCCCTCATGGCGCGCGATCTCGATTGTCGCAGGCGTCTTGCCGACATAGTGGCAAGAGCCGCGAATCCGCAGGCGGTGGATGTCATTGCCAAGCCCATATTGCTCGACCAGCGTCCGCGCGTGCCGGCTGAAATCCGCGGGTATGGTTGCGCCATTTCGTTGCGGCAAAAGGCGCTCGCCGAGAAGCATGATGACCGCCATGCTGCCGAGGAGCAGCGGAAGGCCAACCAGCGCGAATTCGAAGAAGCCGAAGCCGGCAAAACCCGCGTCGATGGCGGCGTCGGACACAAGGACATTCACCGGCGTCCCTGTGAGTGCCAGCATGGAGCCGGCATGCGCCGCGAAGGCAAGCGGCATGAGAAGTTGCGAGGACTTTCGGCCAAGGCGGACCGCAATCACGATGACAACGGGCAATAGCGCCACGACAGCCCCGGTCGTCCCGACGAACATCGCCAGGATCGCTGCGAGGCTCATCATCAGGACGAGAAAGCGGTTGCGGCTTTTTTGGCCTGCTGCGCGGATCAGGTGCTTGCCGATCCAGGCGGTCACACCGGTAATTTCGAGCGCCGAGCTGACAACGAAGAGCGTCGCGATGAAGATGACGACTGGATCGCCGAAGCCCGCGAGCGCCTGGTCGAGACTGAGGACGCCCGAGGCCCACAGGGACAAGCACACCAGCATTGCGACAACCGCGACAGGCAGCTTGTTCCACACGAAGAGAACGATCGCTGCAGCGACGATGATCGCAACGAGGGCTACCGGACTCAATTCCACTATCCCTTTGAGAAGACCTGATCTTGAGGCGATTTCAAAGGCGCTGATGACCGCTCAGAGCATGTGAAACCGACCCACAGGATGAGCCGGGGGATACTAGATGTCATGAGCCGAGCGTCCCGAAGCTACGCTGTGCGTCCCGGAGTATTCAGGCTTCATTCGATTTCATCGTTGAAGCTATTGACCCCGTGTGAAGTCTGGAAGCAGGTGAAACTGACGGGTCGCGGAGCAAGTATTTCTTATGGTGACCATGCGTGCTGGCAAAGCGGTCTCGCATCGCCGCCCTGAGGTGCCGAGGTAAGGATGCGCTGGCGGCGGCTGTTCATGGTTTTGGTTCTCAATGCATGCCTGCTGGCCTGCGCTGGTCCGCAGGCGGGACTGTTGAACGTCACCCACCCGGCAAAAGACTCCGATCAGATCACGCTTATCGCGGCGACGACGCGGGCGCCCGTCCAGGACCCCGCGGTGCTCTACGGCGGCGAACGAGGCACATCTGTTTCTTACACCCGGATCGGGATTTCAGTTCCTCCAAACCGCAAGGCGGGGACGCTCGAACTGCCGCGCCGTTCTCCCGGCGATCCCGAGCGGACCTTCGCCGCGACATCGATAACCCCGATCAAGCGCGAAGATGTCGCCGCCGCGTTTCGTGCCCCAGGGGCCCACAAACGGCGCGCCTTCGTCTTCGTGCACGGCTACAGCACGACCTTCGATCGCGCGGTTTTCCGCTTTGCGCAGCTCGTGCACGATTCCGATGCGGATGCAGTTCCGATCCTCTTTTCATGGCCGTCGCGCGGGCGGTTTCTCGATTACAAACGCGACCTGGATAACGCATCCTACTCGCGATCGGATTTGGCGAACCTGCTTGAGGCCGCGATCGACAGCCAATCGATCAACGAGGTGGTGGTGCTCGCCCATTCCATGGGTGCCTGGCTCACGGTCGAGGCGATCCGGCAGGTCGCTCTGCGGCGCGGTGGCGTGCCGAGCAAGGTCTCTAGCCTCATCCTCGCTTCCCCGGACCTGGATGTCGGTGTCTTCCGCCGGCAGGTGGAGGATATGGGGCCGAAGCGGCCCAAGATCACGATTTTCGTCGCGCGCAACGACTTGGCGCTTCGGCTGTCGCGGTTCATTGCGCGCGGAGATGCCCGTCTAGGCGGCATCGACCCTACGCAGGAGGATTACCGGCGGACACTGTCGGATCTGCAGGGTGTCACGGTCCTGGATCTGAGCGCGCTGAGTTCGGGTGATCGGGTCAATCACGCGCTGTTCGCCACCAGCCCCGAGGCCGTTCGTTTGATCGGCGATCGGCTGGTGCAAGGGCAGCAAATCTCGGACGCTGATGTTGCGAGGCCCACGACGGCGGTCGATGCGATCGGCGCCGCCGCGACCTTTGCGGTTGCCGCGCCGATCCTGATCTTCGACATGGCGACCAGCCAATGAGACGCCCAGGTCGAAAATGGGACGACCGGCGCAATATTGGGATTCGCCGCGCATCAATATTTTCGCGGCAATTGCTAGCGTAGTCGCAGGGCGTGCCTGGGCATCGCCAATGGTCGACTTTTCAGCAAAAGGGTGCGGGCATGAGCGATCTGATTTTCATCGGGTTCCCAACGGAAGCAAAGGCCGAAGAGGTGCGGCAGAAGGTGCTGGAGCTGCAGCAGGAATATCTCATCGAACTGGAAGACGCGGTTGTCGTCGTGAAGAACGAGAAGGCTCAGATCAAGCTCAATCAGATGGTCAATCTTACCGCACGCGGTGCTGCCTCGGGCGCCTTGTGGGGAACGCTGATCGGAGCGATCTTTCTGATGCCATTGGTCGGCACCGCGCTGGGCGCTGCGTCCGGTGCGCTTGCGGGCCAACTCAGCGATGTCGGCATTAACGACGAATTCATGAAGAAGGCTGCGTCGGCCTTGCAGCCGGGCACGGCCGGGCTGTTCCTGCTCGTGCGCAAGATGACCGCTGATAAGGTGCTGGCCGACCTCAAGGGCATCGGCGGCGAACTGCTGCAGACGTCCTTCGATGAGACCAGGGAGGCCGAATTGCGTGAAGCCCTGTCCGCGGCGCAGGCAGAAGCGGAGACGGCGCCAGCGGCGACCTCGTAACGCCGCCATGCATGGGAGGTCTCATCGATACCGGGGCGCTAGACGGGGAGGGCCTGCTTGACCCCGATCCAGACGACCTGCTGCATCATCCTCGCGACGATCGTTCTTTTTGCGTGGAACAGGCTGCCTGTCATCGCCGTCGCCTTCGCGGCGGCGCTTTCGCTGTGGGCTGCAGGGCTCGTCACTCTGGATCAGGCACTGGCCGGCTTTGGCGATCGCGCCGTGCTCTTCGTCGCCAGCCTCTTCATCGTCAGCGCAGCGCTTGAGAGAACCGGCGTTACCGCGTGGTGCGGGCAAGCGCTGATCTCGCTCGCAGGTCAGAACAACCGCAGCCGCCTTTTGTTTGTTCTGATGATCTCCGTTGGGTGCCTGACGTCGCTTTTAAGCGGCAGCGGCGCCGTGGCGGCTCTGATGCCCATCGCGGTGTTCGCGGCCGTGCGGCTAAACCAGTCACCCGCGCAACTGCTGATGCCCTTAGCATTCTCCGCCCATGCCGGCGCGAACCTGCTGCTGACCGGGGCGCCTAAGAATTTCCTCGTTTCGGAGGCGCTTGAAGATGCGGGCCTTCAAGGCTTTGGCTTCACAGAGTTCGCCCTTGTCGGCGTTCCACTTCTTGCCGGGACCGTCTTCATTATCCTGTTGCTGGGCAAGTATCTGCTGCCCCGGCAGACGAATGCACGGCTGCCCGCCGATTTCAGCGGCCACGCCCAAACGCTAGTCGAACATTATGGCCTTGAGGACGGGCTCTTCCGGCTTCGCATTCGGCGGGTCTCGCCTCTGGTTGGGTTGCCCACTGAAAACATCGATCTGGGTGCCGCTAGCGATATTCAGGTGATGGCCGTCCAGGCCGCCGCATCCGGTCTTCCTGTGCGGGACAGGGCCATGATTGCCGATGACTACCTGCTTGTGCGAGGCACCGCCCAGGCTGTCGCCGAAGTGGCCGCCCGGCTCCATCTTGCCGTTCGCGAGGATGCGCCGACGGGCAGCGGCAGCACCGCATTCAACCGCAGGTCCGGTCTAGCCGAGGTGATGATCCCGCCGCGATCCAAGCTGATCGGCCAATCGATGTTTCCCGGCCTCGCCACCGAGAGCGGCGACCTCGTCGTCCTGGCGGTGCATCGCGGCGGCGCGGAAATCGACTATGCCAACCCTGTGCTCAAGGCCGGCGATACTATACTTCTCGAAGGAAGCTGGGAGGCGCTCGATCTGCGCCTGGATGATCCCGATGTTCTCGTGGTCGATTCCCCCGATCTCGTTCGCCGCCACGCAGTGCCGATGGGCCCGGGCGCCAAGGTCGCCGTGGCGACACTGATCGGGCTCGTCGTCATGCTGGCATCGAACGTCGTGCCGCCCGCCGTCGCGGGCATCCTGTGCGCCTGCGTGCTTGTTGCTTCCGGCGCGATCACCGTCGAGCAATCCTATCGCGCCGTTCATTGGACGACGGTCATCCTCATCGGCGCGATGATGCCGATCTCAACGGCGATGATACAATCCGGCACGGCGAAGTTCGTCGCCGACGAACTGGTCTCCGCGCTCGGCTCGGCTGGACCGAGCGCTCTCGTGGCAGGTCTTTTTGTACTCACGGCGGTGTTGGGGCAGGTTATGAGCAATACGGCGACGACGATGCTGGTCATTCCGATCGCAATGGCGGCGGCCGCCGCGATGCATATCCAGCCGCACCCGGTTTTGATGAGCCTTTGCATCGCCGGATCCGCATCCTTCATGACGCCGATTGCGACAACAACCAATATGATGGTCATGGGCGCGGGCGGCTATCGGTTCGGCGACTATTGGAAACTCGGTACGCCCTTGATGACATGGTTCTTCATCGTGGCCGTTTTCCTGGTCCCGCGGATATGGCCGTTCAACTAGGTGTCGGCGGGACACCGGCCGGCGGCCGAGAGCAGGTCACCGTCACCCCGATTAGAGACGTCAGGCATGCTTTTGGGACGGGCAACCGATTGTCGGCCCAATGATATTTGTGAGGATGGTCGCCCGAAGGCGGTTGGAGGGGATGTCGACTGAATGAATAGCCGAGCCGTGATCACTCTCCTCGCCATCATTGCCGCGATAGCGGTCTTTGGAGTGCTGCGGACGGCGGCCGGCGTGTTTGCGCCCGTTGCCGGTGCGCTCTTCATCATCGGCCTCGTCTGGCCGCTTCAGAAGAGCCTGCAGCGCGTCCTGCCCAAGTTGCTGGCGCTGGCGGTGGTGGTCGCGGTGATCGTCTGCGTCTTCGTCGCTCTGGCCTCGATATCCGCCTGGGGTTTTGGGCGGATCGGCCGTTCAATCGTCAGCGATGCCGCTCGCTTCCAGCTGCTCTATGGCGATCTCGTCCAATGGCTTGACGGGCATGGCATCGTCATCGCTGGGGTATGGGCGGACTATTTCAGCTTCGGTTCGCTCTTGCGCGTGCTGCAGGGAGCGACGGCGCGCTTGAACACGATGATCTCCTTCTGGATCGTTGTGGTCGTTTATGTGCTCCTGGGGTTGCTCGATACCGAGGCCATCGCCCGCAATATTCGAAACGCTCTCAGCGACGAAAAAGCGGATGCGATCATCGGCGGCGCATTGCAGACGGCAGCCAAGCTGCGGCGATACATGGCGGTGCGCACGGTCATGAGCCTTGCCACCGGCACGCTGGTCTGGGTGCTTTCCGCGCTGTTCGGCCTGCGCTTCGCAGCCGAATGGGGCGTCATTGCATTCACGCTGAACTACATCCCATTCATGGGGCCCTTCGTCGCGACATTGCTGCCGAGCGCTTATGCCCTGGCGCAATTCGGCTCGGCGGAGGCCGCGATACTAATTTTCGCCGGGCTCAACATCATCCAATTCGTCATCGGGAGTTATATCGAACCGCGTGTTGCCGGCTACG
The DNA here is from genome assembly GCF_000377565.1 of Rhizobium sp. 2MFCol3.1. Taxonomy (GTDB): domain Bacteria; phylum Pseudomonadota; class Alphaproteobacteria; order Rhizobiales; family Rhizobiaceae; genus Rhizobium. Next base: position 181,405 of record NZ_KB898355.1, read on the forward strand.
CGCTCGCGATGTCGCCGTTCCTGGTCCTGTTTTCCGTCTTTTCATGGTCGTTCGTCTGGGGCGTATTCGGCGCCTTCATTGGCGTACCGATCACGATCGCTATTCTTACCTTCTGCGCACGGTTTTCCTCGACGCGCTGGATAGCGGAAATCCTGGGCGCGCCAAGCGAACGGGAGGACAAACCTCGACGCTCAGGCTGATCGGATGTCTACCGACGAAGCCTGGTCATGCGGATCACGCGGCCTGTGTGGGCGCTGAGCGCAATCTCGAAATCGCTGCTGCCGCGTCTTGCGTGATAGATAAATGTTCGGCCACTGCAATCGATGCGCCGCACATTGCGGAAGCCGCGGTTTTGGAGGAGTTGTTGTCCTTGCCTGCAGCTGATCGCGCGGCCGAAGTTGAGATCGGAGCCGACGTGAATGTTGACAGTCACGGCATAGGCGGGTGCTGGCGGCGAAGCGGTCAGCACCACCAAGGAAGCCAAAGCAAACGCAGTCCATATGTTCAGGCGCATCTTGCCTCTCCATCGATGAAAAGCTCCGCGAGATATTTGCCGCGTTGAAGCCTTGTCAATGAGTGGTCACGGCACGCCGCTAGATTAGGGACGCGGCGCCCATCCCTTGGACGATCTACGCATAAGGAATGTGTCTATTGCCTCGCTTTGCGCCCGCGCTGTTGGTTTGGGAGGTTCACATATTGGAGGTTGATATGGCATCCAAGACCGCTTCCCGGTGCCTCACTCTCGGCCACTTTTGAAAGCGCGCACCAGTTCCTGAATGATGGTCCGCTCGGCATCGGATAGAGCCCGATCCGACGAGAAGATGATCGATAGGGCGCCGGGCACTTCGTCTCTTCTTATGGGCACGGTGGCGAGCAGGCCGGCCTCGACGTCCTTGCGCACGGAGGATGCCGGCAGGACGGTGCACAGGCGTGAGCTGCGGACCATGGCAATGGCGAGCGCGAGCGAGCCCACCTCGATGACGGGCGTAATGCTGATCTTCCTCGCCTTGGCTGCCTGCGCGAAGATCTGGTGGATGCTCAGCTGTCCGGCGCCGAGAACCAGGGGAAGTCCGCAGACCTCGGCGACACTCATCTCGTGCCGGTTTGGAAGCGAAACCGAGGGATGTGCCACGACCGAAAGCGGCTCGCTCGGTCCGAGCGATATGCGCGACGCCTGCGCCTGGGCCGCGCCGACGATCGCGAGGTTGAGTTCGCCCGCCCTGATCTTTTCATGAAGCGTCTGGTTCGAACCCTCGCTTACCTGAAGCTTCCAGGTTGGGTAGTTGGCGTGAATGGTGGTCATCGCCCGCGCGATCTTGTCGGTCAGGGCGCTGTCGTGGCCCGAGCTGGGCAGCGTGCCGATCTTGATGCTTGCCTGCGTATGGGCGGCAATATCCGTGGATTGCCTTATCAGCCAGGACAAGCGCTCCTCGATTGCCAGCGTGAAGGGCAGCAGCCTGGCGCCGGCGGGGGACAGCGTCTGCCCCTCCTGGTGGCGCTGAAGCAGGCGTCCGCCGACTGACGTTTCCAGCTTGTGAATCTGCGCCGACACGGCCGATTGCGATCCGTGGGCCGCGCGCGCCGCCGCGGCGATGCCGCCGGTGCGGTAGCTCAGGTTGAAGTACTGCAGCTGCCGGACGGTCATTTGGGGATCGAAGTCGACGCTGCGCTCTTCCGATCCCAGTTCCCGCTTGAGGAGTTCCAGGAACAGCCGGCCCTTTGCGGAGGGTGCGGCGCCCAGGAAACCGTGTAGAGGAGAGACGAGCAAAGGAGAAAGAGGCGCCCAATCCAGCCGCGACAGGCCCATGCGATCGGCAATCAGGCTCGCCGGCATCAGGAAGCGGGTCTGCGGAAACTCCTGGAGCAGCCGTCCCAGCTGGCTTGGATCGTCCTCCACGAATTTCAGCCGGCCATCGAGGGAATGGTTCTGCGCATAGGCCGAGATCGCCTGCAGCAGGTGCGGCCGCATCCTCATCACGACGACAGGCGCATCCACCTGGGACAGCCTGACCTCCCGGTCGGCGCTGCCGGTGATGATCCAAGGGTCGTTGGCTAGGTGAAACGGTTCGCCCGCATTGCCATCGGGTGGCTGATAGGAAATCGAGACGGTTTCGCCGGACCCCTCAAATGCGACGCCTGATCTTTCCGAGAAGATTTCGTCCTGCGCCCGGTCCTGCAGGCCCGCGAAGCGCCATTCCACGAAGGTCTCCGGGTGCCGCTTCGTCAGCTCCAGCGTCGCTCGCACCAGCGCCTTGGAAAAACGGCCGATCGCGGGGCTGAGGTCCAGCCGGACAACCAGCCGGTCGAGCTTCGAATGCGGCAGGGACAGCGTGCCGCGCGCGTAGGATTCCAGATAGAGCAGCTGGCAGGCGTTGCGAAACAGCCAGAAGGCAGCCGGCAGCAGCCCGAGGGAGCTCCCCTGGCGCACGAACAGGCGCAGCCCGAAGCGTTCCTCCAGATTGTGCAGCGCGGTGCTCAGCGCCGAAGGCGTATGCCCCAGGGCCAATGCGGCTTCCGAAACCCTGGAATGCTGGCAGGCCGATACGAAATTCGCCAGAAGCCGCAGTTCGACGCTGATTTTGTCCATGCCGGAAAGGATATGCGTCGCCATGGGGACTCTCAAGCGTGGATTTTCAGCATCCTACGGTCATGCGGCTCATGGATGGGGAAAGGGGACGTGGCGCCCCTTTCCCCATGGCTTACTCAGCGCAGCGCACCGATCGCCGCTTCCACCGTGTCGAGGACCTTGCCCTCGGTGACCATCGCGAAGGCCGGCTTGATCTGCTTTTGCATGTAGCCATCGCCGTCCTGCAGCGGGATGACCGCGGCGAGAGCGTCGTAGAGCGCCTGCGTGCCCTTGCCGAGCTTGAAGCCGCCGAGCGGCTGGCGGGTCAGGAAGATCGCCTTCGTCGCCAGCAGGCATTCGACGCCGATGATCTTCGGCAGGTTGTCGAGAACCTGCTGGGACTTGCGGCACGACCACGCTGCCATCGACACATGGTCTTCCTGGCTGCTCTTGGTCGGGATCGTGTCGGCCACCGACGGGAAGGCGAGCGTCTTGTTTTCGGAGGCGACGGCGGCGGCGGCGGTCGAGATGATGCCGTAGCCGTAGTTCAGGCCGATCGGCTTGCCGGCGAGGTTCGGCGGCAGGCCGTAGTTGAGCGTCGTGTCGCAGAGCGCGAAAAGCCGACGCTCGGAGATGTTGCCGATCTCGACAAGCGCGATGGCGAGGAGATCCATCGCAAAGGCGATCGGCTCGCAATGGAAGTTGCCGCCGGAGAGGAATTCGAGCGCGCCGGTTTCATTCCAGAAGACCAGGGGATTGTCGGTGGCGGCGTTCAGCTCGCGGGTGATGATCGTCTTGGCATGCTCGAGCTGGTCGCGGCAGCTGCCATGAACCTGTGGCAGGCAGCGGAAGGAATACTGGTCCTGTACACGTGGATGGTAGGTGGGATGCAGGATGTCGTCTTCGAGATGGACGGCGCGCGCTGATTCCGACGCCCGGCGTGTTCCCTCGATGAGGCGGCGAATGTTTTCCGCGGTCAGGATCTGTCCCGGCTGCTTGCGGACCTCGTGAATGCGGGCGTCGAAGGCCGCCTGCTCGCCGCGGATCGCTTCCAGGCTCAGCGCGCCGATCGCATCGGCGGTCTTCATCAGCCGCTCGGCATCGAACAGCGTCAGGGAGGCCATGCCGGCGCACAGGCTGTTGCCGTTGATGAGCGCGAGGCAATCCTTCGCCTTCAGTTCGAAGGTGGCCGGCGAAATACCTGCCAGCTCGAGCGCCTTCGGCGCCGGCATGCGTTCGCCGTTGTAGATCGCTTCGGCTTCCTCATATCCGATCAGCACGGAAACCATGTGTGCCAGCGGGGCAAGATCGCCCGAGGCACCAACCGAACCCTGGATCGGCACGACCGGGTGGACGCCCTTGTTGAGCATCTGCACGAGGCGATCGACGACTTCCATGCGAAGGCCCGAAACGCCGACGCAGAAGGCGTTGATGCGCACGGCCATCATGGCGCGAACGATTTCCTCCGAGGCCGGCTCGCCAATGCCCGAGCAGTGCGAAAGTACGATATTCAGCTGGAACTGCTCGTTGTCCGCCTGGTTGATCTTGTAGTCCTTTAGCTTGCCGACACCTGTGTTGAAGCCGTAGGTCGCAGGCGCGTTTTCGGTCAGCCAGTTCTCTTCGATATAGGCGCGCTTCCTGGAGATTTCGGCACGCGCGGCAGGCGCGATCTCGACCTGCACATTTTGGCGGGCGATCTTGACGACCTGCTCGATTGTCAGGCTGTCGCCGTCGAGAATGATGGTTTCCATTTTTCAGTGTCCTTCAGGTGATGGGGGCTCGACGTGCTGTGTCGAGGATGTTTCGGGGGGGTGTCAGTGCGCGTCGGACTGTGTGTCCAGCCGCACAAGCGTGCGCGTCAGGAGATCAGCGGCGAGCGCAATTGCTTCGGTGTCGGTCCATTCTTCCGGCGTATGGCTCTTGCCGTCTTTCGACGGCACGAAGATCATCGCGGCGGGGGCAAGTCGCGCCACGAAGGCGGTGTCGTGGCCAGCGCCGGATGCGAGCGGCAAGGTGCCAAGCCCAAGGTCGTCGGCACCGGCTTCGATCACGCCGCGAAGCGCCGGATCACAGGCAACGGCAAAGGTTCGGCTCAATCTCTCGACAGCGATGACCTTGCAGCCTTCCTGCGCCGCGGCCTTCTCAGCTAGGTCGTCGGCGAGCGCCAGGAAGTCGTCCATGGCCTGGTCGTTCTCGGCGCGGATATCGACGATCGCTTCGGCAGCGCCGGGCACGACATTGGCGCCACCAGGTTCGAACTTGATGATGCCGATCGTGGCGGTGAAATGGCCGTTGCCCTCGACGGCTCGCGCCGCATCGCGCAATCGAACCACCAGCGCCGCCATCGCAATTCCCGCATCGGCGCGCATCGTCATCGGCGCGGTGCCGGCATGGGCAGCTTCGCCCTCAATGCGGATACGCAGACGAGCGATCCCGGCAATGGCGGTGACGATGCCGATCGGTACGTTCAGCCGTTCAAGAACCGGCCCCTGCTCGATATGGATTTCGACGAAGCGGCCGATATCCGTGCGCTGATGCTGACGGATACGCTCCGGCGCGCCGCCGACGCGGCTGATCGCATCGCCAAGCTCCTCGCCTCCGGGGCCTTTCATGGCCAGATGTTCCGGATCAAGCGCGCCTGCCATGCCGCGGCTGCCGATGCAGGAGAGGCCCCATTCGCTGGGCTCTTCGGCAAGGAAATCGACAAGTTCGATCGTATGCCGCGGGCGGTATCCCGCCTCGCGCAGGGCGCGGATCGCGGCGAGACCGCAGAGGATGCCGGCAATGCCGTCGAAACGGCCACCGCTCGGAACGGTGTCGCTGTGCGAGCCGGTCATCAGCACCGGCAACGTTGGGTCGCTACCCTGCCAACGGCCGATCAGGTTGCCGGATGCGTCGATCGTGGTGGTCAGGCCTTCCTCGGCGAAACGCTTCTCAAGGTAATCGCGGCCCTTGAGGAACATCGGCGTGAACGACCGGCGGGTCCAGGGAATGCCCGGCTCGGTGATCGCGGCCAGAGCATCGAAATCCTGTTGCAGACGGTCTCTGTCTGTCTTGTGAAACGAAGTCATCGGAGTGTCACGCGGCTGGCGTTAGAGCATTGACGCTCGGGCGGATGAAGCGGCCGGCACCAGGCTTTGCCAGAACGTCGGTGCCGTCGAAGATCATGCCGCCGCGTTGGAAAGTCGCGATCGCCGCGTGACGAATGCGACGACCTTCATAGGGGCTCCAGCCGACGACGTTGTGGCCGCTGGCGGCCGGGTCGTAGAGGCGCGGGCGCTCGGCGAAGACGGCGATGTCTGCATCGAGCCCGATTGCCAGCGAACCCTTCTGGTCGGCAAGGCGGAAAAGGCGGGCCGGATTGGAGGCAAGCAGCCGTGGCGCATAGGTGAGCGGCAGGTTGCGGTCGGTCAGGCCGTCGAGCAGCAGGCTCGGCAGCACTTCCAGGCCCGGCATGCCGGAGGAGTTTTCCAGCATCACCTTCGAGGATTTGGCCGAGAGGCTCCAGGAAACGTGGTCGGTAGAAACGATGGTGACATGGCCGGCGGCCAGATGTTCCCAGATCTTCTCGCGCTCCTTGGCCGAGCGGATTGGCGGATTGCACTTGGCGCGACCGATCAGCCGCGAGACATCTTCCTCCTCGCTGCAGACGAGGTAATGAATGCAGGCCTCGATCGTCGCATCCACGCCCTGCTGGCGGTAAGCCTGCGCCATCTCGTAGCCGCGACCTACCGAGCAATGGACGATATGGGCGGAGCAGCCGGTGGCTTCGGCAATCTCGTAGACTTCGGCGATGGCAAGCGTTTCGGCAATCGCTGGGCGGGAATCGCCGTGGGTGCGGTAATCGGTGCGGCCGGTTGCCTTGACCGCCTCGCTCCAGACCTTCACGCATTCGTCGTTTTCGTTGTGCACGCCGGCAATAAGCCCGGTCTTGGCGACTTCAGTGAAGGCGGCATGGAGCAGCGGCGTGGGGATGCGTGGGAAGCGGTTCGGATCCGTCTCGAAGGTGGAAAACTTGAAGCCGATGGCTCCGGCCTTGGCCATCTCGGCAATATGCGTTGCCCCCTCCGAGGGGCGAATGGTGCCGTAGAGCGCGAAATCGACGCGGGCCTGCTCCGCGGCGCTGGCGGCTTTTTCCTTCAGGAGATCGGCCGTGCAGATCAGCTTGCCCCCGGCGTCGTAAGGCATGTCGACGATGGTGCTCACGCCACCGGCGGCAGCGGACCGTGTCGACCAGACAAAATCCTCCTGGTCCTTCTGCGAGCGCGAATGCACCTGGCCGTCGATCGTGCCCGGCAGGACCAAAGCATTGCCGAAATCATGCATTTCGCGCGCGGCCGGCGGCGTGCCGGCGCCAAGCATGGCGATCTTTCCGTCGCGGATGGCAACGAAGCCACCTTCGGTGACGCCGTCCTCGTTGACGAGTGTGCCGCGGATCACTGTGTCGAAATCGCTCATGATGCAGTCGTCTTTCTTGCTGGATCGAGATTGGTATGCTGGTGGTCGGGCGGGTATGCTGTCTTTACGAGCCTGGTGATGACCGCGTCGAACAGCGAGAGGCAGTCACGTCGCTGTTCACTGGGGACGCCGCGCTCGATCAGGTAACGGTCGGCGAGATCATGCTCGCGCTTTTCCCTAGCGGGGCTGACCGGAAACGCCTTTGCCAGGCGCGCGACATGAACCCGTTCGGCCTGCAGTTCGATGCGCTTGATATTCTCGCGCAGGGCAGTCTCGGCGCCGGGCGCGCAATGGCCTTTCATGGCGCGCCGAAGGGTTCGCAATGGCCGCACCACAAGCTCGCGCCACGTTGCCGCGTCCGCCAGGAACTTGTGGAAAGCCTCATCCTCACAAGACATCCCACGTCGGTCGGCAAGCACGAGAAGCAGAAGAACCGGCACGTCGGCGTCGAATTCGTCCTGCAGGGACAGGCAGAGCTGCGCAATCCTGCTGTCGGCGTAGAGCAGGATCATGTTGGGCCAGACATGGGCGGCGAAGCCTGTTTTCTGCATCGAACGCTCCTATGCCGTCTTTGCCGTCATGCCGGGCGCTGCCTCGTCATGCGGGAAATGGCAGGCGACCAGCTGCCCGCGAGGCGCCTGCGTCAGGGCCGGTTCCTCGTCGGCACATCGGGCCGCCGCACGTGGGCAACGTGTGCGGAAGGCGCAGCCGGTCGGCGGGCGGATGCGCGACGGGATCGCGGTGCGCTCGGTGTCGGGTTCGATCTTGCGGCTGGCATCCACGACGGGAACGGCTTCCAGAAGCTTCCGCGTGTAGGGATGCGCCGGGCGATCGTAAATCTCTTCTCCCGTGCCGACCTCGACGATGCGCCCCATGTAGAGCACGGCGACGCGGTCGCTGACGTTCTTCACGACTGCCAGATCATGCGAGATGAAGATCAGCGCGAGATTGCGCGCCTCGCGGATATCCTGCAGCAGGTTGATGACATGCGCCTGCACCGACACGTCCAACGAGGCCACCGGCTCGTCGCAGACGATCAGTTCCGGCTGGACCGCGAGCGCCCGCGCGATGGCGATGCGCTGGCACTGGCCACCGGAAAACTGGTGTGGCCTGCGGCCGGCGACGTCTGCAAGGGCAAAGCCGACGTCCGCAAGCGCCTGTTCGACGCGTGCCTGACGTTCGGCCCTTGGAACACCCTGGATGATGAGGCCTTCGGCGACAATATCCTCTATTCTGCGGCGTGGATTGAACGACGATACCGGATCCTGGAAGATCATCTGCAGGCGGCCGCGCATGCGGCGCATGTCGCGCTTGGACAGCTTGGCGATATCGGTGCCCTGATAGCGGATGGAGCCGTCCCACCGCGTATTGGCATCCGGCAGCAGCCGCAGCACGGCGCGACCGATGGTCGTCTTGCCGCTGCCGCTCTCTCCGACGAGCCCAAGCGTTTCACCGGGTGCGACGTGGAGCGAGACATTGTCTACCGCGCGCATCACCTTGCCGGAACGGGTAAATTGCACCGAGAGGTCGGTGATACCAAGCAGAGGCGAGGGGGTCGCGTTGGCGGCTGTCGTGTTCGGGTTCTCAGCCATGTGCGAGCCCACCTTTTGCAATGATGTCTGGCTTGCCTGACGGACGCGCGGTCGCATCCAGCGGGAAATGGCAGGCGAAGCGATGGCGGTCGTCGGTGCCGTTGACCATCTCGGGCATCGAGACGTGGCATGGCCCCTGGGCAGCGCCGCAGCGCGGTGCAAAGGGACAGCCGGCCGGTTGGTTCGCCAGGCTCGGCGGCTGGCCGGGAATGGTCCTGAGGCGTGTATGCGCCGGCTGGTCCATCTGCGGCATGGCCGAGAGAAGCGCCTCGGTGTAACGATGCCGCGGATTGCGGAACACCTCCGACGTCGGGCCGTATTCGACGATGTGGCCGCCGTAGAGCACCAGGATCTCATCCGTGCGTCCGGCGACGACGCCGAGATTGTGTGACACCAGGATCATCGACATCTGCCGTTCCTGCTGGATGGTCTGCAGGAGATCGAGAACTTCCTTCTGCACCGTTACGTCGAGCGCGGTGGTCGCTTCGTCGGCGATCAGAAGGTCGGGATGGCAGATCAGGCCGGCGGCGATCATGATGCGCTGCTTCATGCCGCCGGAAAAATGATGCGGGTAGTAGTCGTAGCAGTCTTCGGGGTCGGCGATGCCGACGACGGTGAGCAGATCGATTGCCCGCTGACGAGCCTCGCTGCGCGTAAGGCCGATATGCTGCTGGCAGGCTTCGGAGATCTGCCGGCCGATCGGCACATACGGATTGAGCGAGGTCATTGGGTTCTGGAAGACGATGCCGACCTTGCGGCCGATGAAGCGTGCACGCTCGCGCGGCTTCATGGTTGACAGGTCGCGCCCATCCACCGAAATCCGGCCATCGACCCGGACGCTTCCCGGCGCGATGCCCATGATGGACTTGATCAGCATGGATTTCCCGGCGCCGGACTCGCCGACAATGCCGAGCGCGGTGCGGCGGTTGACGGAAAAGTCGATATGCTGAAGCACCTTCAATGGCTTCGGGCGCGCGACGATCTCGCAGGACATGTCCTGGCAGGCGAGAATGGGCTGGTCTTGATGGTCGATCATCTCAGTTCCCCCTCTCGCGGCTGTTGAGGCGCTGCGCGAGGTAGTCGCCGACGGTGTTGAGGGCGTAGACAGTGAGCACGATTGCCATGGTCGGTCCGACGATCAGCACCGGAAAACGGTTAAGCAGATCGGTCGAGCTGGCGATCATTCCGCCCCAGCTCGGCGCCGGCGCCGGAATGCCATAGCCGAGAAAGCTCAGCGACCCCTCGGTGATGATCAGGCCGGCCATCAGCGTCGGCATTACAGCCGTCAGCGCCGGAACGAGGTTCGGCAGGATTTCCTGCATCATGATGCGGGCGTCCGTTGCGCCCATGGCGCGGGCCGCCAGCACATAATCGCGGTTGTTCTGCGAGATGACGCCGGCCTTTGCCACACGGGCATAAGTGCCGATGTCGAGGATGCCGAGAATGAGGATGATCGCACCGACAGACGTGCCGGTGGCGGTCACGAAGGCAAGCACCACAAGCACCGAGGGGAGAGCCGACATGGTGTTGGCATAGAGATCGACCATGCGCTCCAGCATGCCGCGGTAGTAGCCGGCGAGCATGCCGAGCAGCAGGCCGACGGACACCGAAAGACAGGTGGCGACGCCGACGATCATCAGCGACGCGCGAGCACCGTAAAGCACGCGCGACAGGATGCTGCGGCCGATGTCATCGGTGCCGAACAGGCCGTTCAGTGTCAGATCCGGCAGCTGCGAGAAATCGCCATACGGGAATTTCGGGCTGACGAGACCAGGGATTACGTCCACGAACAGCGCGATCAGCACGAGAAAGACCAGGAAGGCTGCCGCAAGCATTTCGAAGACGGTACCGCCGGGCAGTTTGAGCCTGCTGGTGGCCGGCATTGCGGCGCGGGCGATGCCGGCCAGCGTAGCAGCTCCGCTTGCGGGGGATTGGGGCGTAGCAGTCATGATACGGTGACCCTCGGATCGATGATGGCGTAGCCGATATCGACGAGCATGAAGACGATGACGAAGATGACGACGGTGAGCGACAGGATCGCCTGGACGAGCGGGATGTCATGGCTCTTGACGGCCGTCAGCACGGTCCAGCCGATGCCGGGCACCGCGAAGTAGCTTTCGACAACAAAGGAACCGGCCAGCATGTAGGTGAGCGACAGACCCATGACGGTGAGGATCTGCGGCATCGCCGGGCGAAGCACATGCCGGAACATGATGTAGCCCAGTGGCAGACCGCGAGCGCGCGCCACTTGCACGAAGTCTTCTTGCAGCGTGGTGATCATCTCGTTGCGGGCGACGCGGTAGAGATAGGCGGTCTGGTGCAGGCTGAGACAGATGACCGGCAGTGCCACGTACCAGAGATTGGCGATCGGATCATCGCTGAAGTTGGCCCAGCCCGTGGCTGGCAGCCAGCGCAGCACGATCGCGAAGACATATGATAGAAGCACCACGATCACGAAGGTTGGAACGGCAAGCAGGATCGAGGAAACGGAGCGCAGGATACGGTCCACGAGCTTGCCGGGATGGCTTGCCGTATACATCGCCGTTGGGATGCCGATCAGTGACAGCGCCATCGCTAGAAAGGCGATCTCGAAGGTGACGGCGGCGCGATCGAAGACGACGCTGATGACCGGCTGCTGGCTGAACAGGGTCTGTCCGAGATCACCGCGCAGCAGATTGCCGAGCCAGATCAGGTAGCGCTCCCACAAAGGCAGATCATAGCCGTAGGCACTGTTGAGCGCGGCGATCTGCTCTGGCGTGGCGTTGTCGCCCAGGATCAGCTGCGCGGCGGAGCCGGGCGCTAGGCTGGAGAGAGCCGTGGCGCCGAAGGTGACGAGAATGAAGACAGGGATCCCCGCCAGGATCCGTGTCGAGATGGCCTTCGCATAAGGCTTCAACCCGGTCATCAAGCGCCAAACTCCTTCTTCCGTTCGAGTTGTCCGATCATGGAGCGCCGGCGGTTGTCGCCGGCGCCTTTCTCTGCCCGCATCCTTGAGAGCTGCGGGCTGATCGGTGTCAGATCTTCTTCCATTCGTCTTCAGCGGCCATCCAGCCGATGTCGCGCTCCAGCAGTTCACGCTGCTCGGTCTTGCTGAGGCCGCCCATCGTGTGCTCGTCCGAGTAGCGGGTGCTCTGCTCCTTGAAGACGCGGTGACCGAAATCCATCATGCCCCACATCGAACCCTTTTCGAGGTAGTGCATGGTGACGAGGTTGAAGCCGAGAGCCGCGATGTCCTCGAGCTCGACGAAGGCCTTGCCATCCTGTGTGGCGACGTCGCCGAACATTTTCCAGCCCGGCAGCACCTTGGCCACCTTCTGGCACTCGTCCAGCGTACGAAGGCCATGCACGTAGGTCATCTCGCAGCCGAGTTCGGCGGCGCGCAGGCAGCGCTCGATGGCGTCGTCGAGGCCGAGTTCCAGCTTGGATTCCGTGCGGGCGATGACCACGCAGTCGGTGCCTTCGCAGGCGTCGAGGGCGGCCTTCAACTTGGCCAGCCACAGTTCCTTGGAGATCACGGGGTGTTCGATGTTGCCGTCGAGCTTGCCGGCAAGCGTCGCTGCCTCCATGGCGCGGCCGAAGCGGGCATAGCCGCGCTCGTTGGGGGTGTCCTCGAGCAGGATGGCGGCGGCGCCGGCCTTGGCGAGACGACGGCACGTGCGATAGGCCTGCGCCACGTCGCCGAAGCAATCGTCGGCGTCGATGATGAGCGGCAGCGGCGAATAGTCCGAGATGCGGTCGGTCGCCCAGACAAGCTCTTCCTGGTTGTGAAGGCCCATGTCGGGAACGCCCGACATGCTGAAGCCGAGCGACGCGCCTGAGAGCAGGATCGCTTTGAACCCCGCCATCTCGGCCGCCTTGGCGGAATAGCAGTCCCAGACGCAGGGCGTGAAGACCTGCCCGGCCGACATGAGTTCGCGGAATGTGGTTCTGGGCCTTTTGTCAAACATTGAATGTCACCATCGACGAGGTTGTAGGGGGCGATCGAGATCGCCGGATGTTGCGGGCCGCATTTCACGGCCGGCGAGGGAGCCTGGTCCCACCCTCAAGTGGGGCCAGGCTTGCAATTTACTTCGTCGTGCAGGCGTCCTTGCAGACGAACAGGAACTGCTTCTGCAGGATGCCGCCGTTGGAGGGCACGATGCCGCCGGTATTGTTGCGGATCAGCAGGTTGCGGGCTTCGGAGCCGTAAATGTAGAGGGGCAGGTCCTGAGCGACGAGCTTCTGGACATCCGCATAGGCCTTCTTGACGGCCTCGGGATCCATGGTCGCGTTGGCGGCCGCAAGCGCCTTGTCCATGTCGGGGCTGTTGTACTTGCCCCAGTTGTCGTTGCCCTTGGAGCCCAGCAAGTTCGTGATGATCGGCTCGGCGCCGTTGGCCACCAGCACGCCCCCATCGATGCAGAGATCGAAGTTGCCCTGCACCTTGCAGGTTGGCGGCAGCATCGCCTGGTCGACAAGCTGGAGGTCGACCTTGACGTTTTCGTAGGCGCTCAGGCTCTGCTGGAGATAGGAACCCATCCGCTTCAGGTCGGAGTTCGAATAGGTGACGATCTTGATCTCGAACGGCTTGCCGTCCTTGGCCAAGGCGTCGAACAGCTCCTGGGCGTGCTCCGGATTGTACTCCGGCAGTTTGTAGGTGGCGTCGTAATAAGGCGAGTCAGCCGTAAAGTAGTTCGTCGGCATGACGTAGCCGTCGATCTGCGTATAGGCCTTCATCAGCCGGGGGCGCTGCAGTGCTTCATAGAAGGCCTCGCGGGCGCGATGGTCGGCGAAGACACCCTTTGCCTGATTGAAATAGGCGCGGTAGAGGCCGGACAGCGGTACCTCATGTGTGGTGACGCCTTCGGCGGTCGCGTTCGAGCCGAACTGATACATGTAGCCCGCCATCATCGTGGCGCCGCCCTGGACGACCGTCGAAATACGGCTGTTGGTTTCAGGAATGACCACGAACTTCAGCGTATCGAGATACGGGCGAGGCTGGTCCCAGTAGCCGGGATTGCGCTTCAGCGTCATCGAGACGCCCTGGTTCCAGTTATCGAGCACGAAGGCGCCAGCGCCGACCGGCTTGATGTCGGTCTTCTTTTCGGCTGCCTTCAGCGCGGCGGGCGAGGCGATGAAGGGCGAAAGGTTCGCCAGCGTCGAGCCGAAATTGCGGTCCGGGGTCGCGAGCGTGATCTCGATCGTCAGGGGATCGACGATCTTGATGCTCTTGTTCCAGCCGGACACAAAAGCCTGGGCCGGAGAAAGCGTGGCGGGGTCGGCGACGCGATCCCAGTTGAATTTGACGGCTTCCGCATCATAAGCGGCGCCATCCGTGAACTTGACGTTGGGACGCAGTTTCAGGGTCCATACCTTGGCGTCCGGGCTGGTCAGGCTTTCCGCCATGCCGCCCTGTACCACGCCCTTGACGTCGACGTAGACGATGAAGCCGTAGATCGCATCGAGCATGTCCATCGGACCGCCCGGGAAGGTGGAATTGGTGATCGCCGGATCCCAGCTTTTGATGTCGGATCCGTTGATGATGGTGATTTCGCCGCCCTTAACGGGCTGCTCTTCGGCCACCGCAAGGGTTGAGCTCAATGCCGACCCGCACAGCATCGCCAAGGCGAGCGCCGCGGCGCGAACTGTCTTCGGGCTATGTGTTCTTACGCTGAAAAATCTGTCAGTCATGAAAATTTCTCCAGTTTGCCGCTGTCTTTGTCAGTCGGCGTTCCCCTTTTTCTGTCCGGGCCGAGACTTATCGCCACGACCCGGCTGCGCTTCCCTCGGTCTCCCTAGGAAGGATCTCCTTTTTTCCAGCGGCGGACGTTAGGATGGTCGATGTCGAAGAGATCGAGCGCGCGTCCCACGGTCTGGTTGATCAGGTCGTCAATGGTCTTCGGCTGCGTATAGAAGCCCGGCACCGGCGGCATGATGACAGCGCCGTTGCGCGTCGCCTGGTCCATCAGCGCGATATGCCCGGCATGCAGCGGCGTTTCCCGAACCATGAGCACCACGCGACGGCGTTCCTTCAGGCAGACATCGGCGGCGCGCGTGATCAGATCGTTGCTGTAGCAATGGGCAATGCCGCTCAGCGTCTTGACGGAACAGGGGGCCACGAGCATGCCGTCGCATTTGAACGAACCCGAGGCGATGGATGCGCCGATGTCCTTGTGGCTGTGATAGACATCGGCAAGTCCACGGATCTCGTCGGCATCGTAGCCGACGTCTTCCTCGACTGCCGTGCGCAGGCCTGCGGGCGAGATGACGAGGTGCGTCTCGAAACCGCCGACCTCGCGCAGCATTTCAAGCGCGCGAATGCCGTAGCAGGTGCCCGAAGCGCCCGTTATGGCGACGATCAGCCTGCGCATGGGAGAGCTCCTGGCATCCGGACGGGCGATGCGACCGCGGGAGTGAGACGATCGATCAAAACGAAACTCCCGGCGCGATCTCCGCAAGCAGGTCGCGCATTCGATCATAGGAGGCAGCCGGCGGCTGGGCCTTGTCGTAACCTTCCTTGCGGTCGCCCGCCTTTCGGGTAGCATCGTAGCCGGTCTTGGCAACGACGAAGCCGTCTTCCTGTGGTTCCGAACGGTCGGCGGGCAGGCCGTTGACAATCAGGATATCCCGGTCGGCGCGCATGCGCGTGGACTTCGCCAGCTCGACGGCCGCGATATCCCAGGGATCGACATCGGAATCGACGATCGTGACATTCTTGATGATGCTGACGGCGCCCCAGCAGACCGCCATGGCGCGGCGGGCTTGGCCCGGTCTCGGGTTGTTGATCTGCACCACGACATTGTTGCGCCCGCAGCCGGACGCCGTAACCGCGACCTCGCCAACATTGAGGATCACGCGCGCCAGCTGCGCCTTCAGGCTCGCGGCGATCGGCACGGCGCCGAGATAGATGTGTTCGGCATGATAGCCGGGCTGGATGACCTGGAACATGGCGTCGGACCTGGACGTCATCGTGTGGAAGGTTGCCAGCACACCGCTGCCATAGTCCTCGTACATGCCGTGATATTCGGAGACGAGCCCCTCGACGATCGGCTTGTCGGCATGAATATGCCCCTCAAGCACGATCTCCGCTTCCGCGGGCACGAGAATGTCGCTCGTCAGGCAGCGGGCCATGCGGACCGGCTCCTTGAACAGCGCGCCGGCGCAATGCATCTCGTCGTCGCCGAGACCGAGGTAAAGGCATGCGGCGAGCTGGATGATCGGATGGGCTCCAAGCACGACGGCAAAAGGCAGCGGCTTGCCGCTTTCGGCCGCCTTGCGCGCCATGATCGCGAGGTGATGATTGGGCGCGATGCCGATCAGGGCTTCGTTCGGGCCGAGAACCTTCAGGCGCGCGTAAGACGCATTGCCGAGGCCGGTTTCAGGATCGCGGGCAACCATCAGGCCGGCGCTGATATAGGGGCCGGTCTCCTTATCGAAGAAGGTTGGGACCGGCAGCCGCAGCAGGACGTCGCTTTCGAACACCTTCTCCTGCACCGGTGCCTTGTCGATCACGACGGGAGCGATTGGCTGGCGGATCGAGTCGATCAGCGCCGATTGGATGTTCTCGCGCGGCACGTTCATCGCCATGGCGATACGGTCGAGATCGGAAAGCATGTTCCCGAAGACCGGCAGGTCGTAACCCTTGATGCGGTTCGCGCGAACCGCGAAGGTTTCATGCGTCAGCGACAGCAGCGCGGACAGATCGTAGACCGGATCGATTTCCTGATCGACGGTCAAGAGCTTGCCCTGACCGGCAAGCGTTGCAAGCAGTGAACGGCATGATTGGTCGGTCTCAACGGAAACCGGAGCGGATCGAGACGCGTTTCGTTCGGCCAGGGGGGTGATCTCGCGGGTCAATCAAAACTCCATAACAGGTCTGTGCAAGTGGCAGGATCATGGCGGTAACTTTTCATCTTGTACACGCGCATAAAATCCAACTGGCACATCGGAAATTTTGAAATCATTTACCAGTGATTGAATTGGATTCAATCATGTATCCTCATAAGGTGCATTCTGGAACTCTTGAAAGCTGCGGATATTTGTATAAATATCTATATAATTCAGATGGTAAGACATCTCAAAGGAATGCAGACGATAAGCCCCGGTGTCCACACTTGCTCAAAATAACGGCAATGCCGCAACTGCGGGCTGCCGTTGACAGGAGGGGCGATCGATCCGACATTCCCTCAAGCGGGTTGGGGCCTATTTAAGCCTTAAACTCAACGCTTGAGGAGGAATAAGAATGACTGCGGTCAAGGTTGCACTCGTCACTGGTGCTGGAACCGGTATCGGCAAGGCGATTGCATCGGCGCTTCTCAACGATGGCTATCATGTCGCGATAACCGGCCGTCGGCGCGATGTCCTCGAGAGTGCCGCGTCCGAATGGCGGGATTGGTCCGCCCGTGTCCTCGTCGTACCTGCGGACATCTCGGTGCCGGACGATGTCGGCCGACTATTTTCCGCCTTGCACGAAAAATGGGGCAGGCTGGATCTTCTTGTGAACAATGCCGGCATGTCCGCTCCTTCAATCCCATTGGAGGAGGTGACGTTCGAGGCATGGAGTGCGGTCGTCGGCGTCAACCTTACCGGCGCCTTTCTCTGCACGCAGGCTGCCTTCAGGCAGATGAAGGCGCAAGTGCCGCAGGGCGGCCGGATCATCAACAATGGATCTATATCGTCGATGACGCCACGTCCACGGTCCGCACCCTATACGGCGACCAAGCACGCGATCACAGGATTGACCAAATCGACGTCACTCGACGGACGGCCTTTCAATATCGCCTGCGGGCAGATCGATATCGGCAATGCCGGCACGGAGATGACTCGAAGCATGGCGACGGGCGTGCTGCAGGCAGATGGCAGCACGGCGGTGGAGCCGACAATCGACGTCGGCATCGTTGCGAATGCCGTTGTCCACATGGCAGCGCTGCCGCTTGAGGCGAATGTGTTGACCATGACCGTAATGGCGACAGGAATGCCTTTCGTCGGCCGTGGTTAGGCTTAAGCTGGCAATGCATAACGAGACGACACGGAGATGGATGTGAATTCCGAATTGTTCGACCTTTCAGGCCAGCGCGCGCTGGTGACCGGCTCCTCGCAGGGGATCGGTTTTGCGCTCGCGCACGGCCTTGCGATGCATGGCGCCGAGATCGTGCTCAACGGGCGAGACAAGGTGAAGCTCGATGACGCGGCGCGACGCCTGCGGGAGGTCGGTGTCACCGTGTCCATTTCGGAATTCGACGTGACCGATGCCGATGCCGTGAAGCGTGGCGTGGATGCGATCGAGCAGGGCATCGGACCGATTGATATCCTGATCAACAATGCCGGAATGCAGTTTCGCACGCCGCTTGAAGACTTTCCCGTGGACCGATGGGAGCAGCTGCTGCGAACCAATATCTCCAGCGTCTTTTATGCCGGCCAGGCCGTGGCGCGCCACATGATTGGCCGCGGACGGGGCAAGATCGTCAACATCGCCTCTGTGCAGAGCGAACTCGCCCGTCCCGGCATCGCGCCCTATACGGCGACGAAGGGGGCAGTGAAGAACCTGACCCGCGGCATGTGCACGGACTGGGCAAGGCACGGGTTGCAGATCAACGCGCTGGCGCCGGGCTATTTCAAGACGCCGCTCAATCAGGCGCTCGTCGACAGCGAGGAGTTCTCCTCTTGGCTGGAAAAGCGCACGCCGGCCGGACGCTGGGGCGACGTCGAGGAACTGGTGGGTGCCGCCGTCTTCCTGTCGTCCAGGGCCTCCTCCTTCGTGAACGGCCATACGCTCTATGTCGACGGCGGCATCACTACCAGCCTTTGAGAAAAACGCCGCAGCGCCGTCAGGCATGCTGCACGCTATGCTTTGGCCCGTGCGCCGGGCAACGAACCCAATGCGAAAGAGGAAATTGTGAGCAAGCCCGATATTCTGCTGGTCGGCCCCTATCCCGATGGAGATCTCGCCGAGCTTGATGCGCTCTACACCACGCACAAGCTTTACGAGGCGACCGATCGTGACGCCTTTCTACAGCGCCACGGCGAAAGCATCCGGGCAATCGCCACTCGTGGCGAGCTTGGCGCATCGGCGGAGCTGATCAGCAAGCTGCCGAGGCTCGAAATCATTTCGGTCTACGGCGTCGGCTACGATGCGGTCGATATGGATGCCTGCCGGGCGAGAGGCATCCGCCTCACCAATACGCCCGATGTCCTCACCAAGGACGTCGCGGACCTCGGGATCGCGATGATGCTCTGCCTGTCGCGCGGCGTGCACGGCGCCGATCGTTGGGTGAGAGATGGCAGCTGGGAGCAGAAAGGCTTCTATCCGCTGCAGAACCGCGTCTGGGGGGAAAAGGCAGGCATTCTCGGCCTCGGGCGCATCGGCCTTGAGGTGGCGAAGCGCCTGCGCGCCTTCGATATGGACATCGCCTACAGCAGCCGGAGCGAGAAGCCCGGCGTCGAAGGCATGCGCTTCGTCGCCGATCCGGTGGAGCTGGCGCGCCAGTCGGATTTCCTGTTCGTGACGCTCGCGGCATCTGCCGCGACCCGCCATGTGGTCTCGAAGGACGTCATCGAGGCGCTCGGTCCGCAAGGCATGTTAATCAACATCTCGCGCGCTTCCAATATCGACGAGGAAGCCCTGCTTGGCGCTCTGCGGACCGGCCGTCTCGGATCCGCGGCCCTGGATGTCTTCGAGAACGAGCCGGCGCTCGATCCGCGTTTCAAGACGCTGGCGAACGTGCTGTTGCAGCCGCACCAGGCCTCCGCCACGATCGAGACCCGCAAGGACGTCGCAAAGCTGATGCGCGACAATCTCGCCGCCCACTTCGCCGGCGCCAAGCTCCCCACACCCGTCATCTGAGGTCCGTCACATGAAAGCCGTTGTCATCCATGCCGCCAAGGACCTGCGTATCGAGGAGCGTGAGCCCGAACCCCTGGCTCCCGGGCAGGTGGACGTGGCCATCGAGGCCGGCGGCATCTGCGGCTCCGACCTGCACTATTACAATCATGGCGGTTTCGGAACGGTGCGGCTGCGCGAGCCAATGATCCTCGGTCACGAAGTGGCGGGCACCATCAAGGCGCTCGGCGCCGGCGTGTCTGGACTTGCCGTCGGCGATAGGGTCGCCGTCTCGCCAAGCCGCCCCTGCAATGCCTGCGACTACTGCCTGAAGGGACAGCAGAACCACTGCTTCAACATGCGGTTTTACGGCAGCGCGATGCCGATGCCGCATATCCAGGGCGCTTTTCGCCAACGTCTCACCGCCGACGCCTCGCAATGCCACAAGGTGACCGAGGGCATCTCGATCAACGAAGCGGCCATGGCGGAGCCGCTCGCCGTGACGCTGCATGCGGTCAATCGCGCCGGTCCTCTGATCGGCCGACGGGTCCTCGTCACCGGTTGCGGTCCGATCGGCGCGCTTGCTGTCATCGCCGCGCGCGCTCACGGAGCGCGCGAGATCGTCGTCACCGATGTCATGGACGCGGTGCTCGCCAAGGCCCTCGAGGTCGGCGCTGACCGGGCGATCAACGTTGCCCTCGATCCTGACGTGCTGGCCGGCTATTCAGCCAACAAGGGTTATTTCGATGTCCAGTTCGAGGCGTCGGGAAATCAGGCCGCTCTCCGTTCCGGGCTGGAAGTGCTGAAACCGCGCGGCGTCCTCGTTCAGCTCGGCCTTGGCGGCGATGTCTCGGTGCCGCAGAACATGATCGTCTCCAAGGAGATCGAGATGAAGGGCACGTTCCGCTTCCACGAAGAGTTCGCGCTTGCCGTGGATCTCATCAATCGCCGGCTTGTGAATCTCAAGCCCTTGCTGACCGATGTGCTGCCGATCGAGGACGCCGTTGCCGCGTTCGAAACAGCTGGCGATCGGACGCGGTCGATGAAGGTGCAGCTCGCATTCCAATAGAAGCAGGAGCTTGGCGGTTCGGCGCAGCTTCCGTGTGCCCTGCGGGCATGCGCTACCGATGCCCTGCGCTGATATCACCGCCAGCCCGGAAGTATTCCACGAGCTGCCGTGCATGAACCGGTAGCGCGGCGAAGTTTCGCGAGCAGACGAGAAGGTGACGGAGTGCCCAAGCGTCCGTGAGCGGAACGACGCCGAGCGAAAGAGCGTCTTGGTGTCGTTTTGCGTAGATGTCAGGGATGATCGCCAGGCCGATCCCGCTTGCTACCATCGCGCAGATATCCTCGAAGCTGTCAAGCCGGATGCGAAGCTTGAACTGGCGGCCCTCGCGCGCTGCATGGGTCGAGAGGTGGCCCTGTAGCGCGCTGTCCGCAGGCAAGCCGACGAAAGGTTCGTCAAGCACGTTCCGGAACGCGATCGCTTTCTGTTGCGCAAGCGGATGATCGCGAGACGTGATCAGAACGAGCCTGTCGGTCTTGAACGGTTGCGTTTCCAGCGAGCCGGTGTCCGTCGTGTCCGCCGCAATGCCAAGATCAGCACTACCTCCGGCGACGGCGGCAACGACGTCGGGGCTTTGCCGTTCCTCGAGATCAAGGTCTATCGTCGGATGATCGATAAGGAAACGCCGAAGGACGTCCGGCAGGTGGGCCATCGCGGCGCGGCCGGACAGCAGGCGAATCTGGCCGCGCAGGCCCTTCGCGTAAAGCTGCAGGTCGCCGCGCATCTGCTCCATCTGCCCGAGCATGATGCGGGCATGGTGGGCAAGGGCGTCGCCTGCCTGCGTTGGTCGCACACCACGCGCGCCGCGCTCCAGCAGCGGTACTCCGCTCATCTCTTCCATCCCGCGTATGCGCGCGCTCGCGGATGCCAGAGCCATCCCGGCGCGTTCGGATCCTTGCGTGATGCTCTCAGCCTCCACGACGTGGAGAAACAGGCGAAGGTCCGTCATGTCGAAGCGCATTTTTCCTCCCGGCAAAGACCCTTCGGATTTACCGAAGGCTTCCCTTGTATCTTCCACATTGTGCTGTGTCGCCTGCCGAAGATCATGCGGACATCATTTTACGAGCCGGGAAAAGCCATGGACGCGACCGAAAAAATCCTGCGAGCCTTCATCTTCAGGCTACTGCTCCTCGTGCTGGCCGTGTTTGCAGCGCGCCACCTTCCCGACCACGGGCTGCGGACGGCCTCGATCGTGCCGGTCGAGCTGGCGGCAGCAACTCAAGGGGGATGTGCCTCGGGGCCGCTGCCCGTCAGCCACGCCGATGACCCAGTTCAAGACATGCTGCTGCATGATTGACGGCGCGGCAGCTGCTTCGCTTCAAAGTGAGGCGTCAAGGTCAGCCTTTATCGCGGGCCGGTAATCACGAAGTCGTCTGGATGTGTCTCCAGAGTGACGGCCTGCGGATCAACCGCGCGGACGGCCGAACCGGATGGTCCATCCCAGAACCTTTCCAACATAGTCGATGTCGATTTCGATGGTCCGACGATAAGGGCGGACACTGAGCCATCATCCTCGTTCCTGACCCAGCCTGTCAGTCCGAGCTGAACCGCTTGGTCGCGCGTCCAGGCGCGATAGCTCACACCCTGGACCTTCCCGGTTATCCTGACATGAAAGGCAAACAGATCGGGGGTCATGTGGACTCCTGATTGAACGCTCGAGCCTATGGTAAACGGCGGTCCAGTTGCCTGGATGCCCCTGGCGAATAGCGCTGAAGGTTATGCCGGCCCATCCAGGCTTGTCGAGCGTGATGGCCTACGCAGTCTACAGCCTAGCGGCCGCAAGAGGCTACTCAAGATTGGGTGAAACACCGGTCGATAGGAGGGGCGTATGACGCAACTGGGGATGTCGAGCGGCTTACTTGAAGCCTTCTTCCAGCTGGCACCAGATGGCGAGCAACGGCTGAGAGGTGCATCGTATGGCGAATGTCTGGTTCGCCTCGACCGAAAACACCGATCCGGCATCGGCTTTCAGCCACGCTTCGCCATCGATGCATATCTCGGAGGGGCTTAGAAGCACGAAGGCCTTGGAACGGGCCTGAACGTTGTCGGGAAAGCGCGTATACGGCTCCATTAGGATCAGGCATATCCGAATGTCCGGACGCGTTTCGATTCCGGATGGGCCGACCAGGACGCTATGCGCATGCGCTTTCGAGAAGTTGACGCTCGCAAACGGGCCCGACCGACCGCTTTGCCAAACCACATATCGGCTTAGCTGCGCGAGTTCGGTCGCCAGGCGTCGAATCGGCAGGCCGGATTTCTGAGCGTGGCGCAAAGCCGTTTCGAACGATTGCTTGCGCTGCGCCGTCTCTTCGAGATTGAAGACGCCCGTTCGTTCTGTCCGCTGGAGCACCTTGCCCGCAATGAAGCTCGCCGTCGGGCAGCCGTTCGCCGAGAGCATCACCGAGGCAAAGGCGTTCAGAAATCCTTGTAAGGCGTCGGGGCGGCGAACGGCGCCGCGTACGACGAGCCTTGCGACCACACCATCCTTCTCCGTCACAAGAAGGTCGGCGGAGTGGTCGGTTTTCTTGCTCATTCTGAGATCCACATGTGGCTGCTTAGGTGATACGGCACCTACAATAAGCCGTGTTAACCGTGATCGCGATCGTGAGGCAAGCCCAATGCAGGCCTCTGGGTGGTTGCTGGATCGGAAAATCCTGCCGACCGAGCACCTTGAAGCTGTTTGCCTGAGCAGCGGCGAGCCATTCCATTGCTGTGTAAAGCTCAACTTGAGATCGCCTCCCACAGTCAGTCGTAGTACGGTGTCGACCGGGAGATTTCGAAGGTGCTCAGGGCACGCAGGGGGTCGCAAATCCATAATCACCGCGTAGTCCTCGGCGGTATTTCAAGGGAGAATTCATGTTCGAGCTACAACAACTCATTGGCGGCAAGTTCGTCCCGGCGAAGTCCGGCCGCACGTATGATCGTATTGATCCCTATACGGGTAAGGTGGCGAGCCGGGCTCCGGCCTCCGGCGTGGAGGATGCAAAGGCGGCGGTGTCGGCCGCCGCCGCCGCATTCCCCGGGTGGTCGAAGACTGGGCCGGGCGAACGTCGCGCACTGCTGTTGAAGGCAGCCGACGTGCTGGCCTCGAAGGCCGATGAATTCGCACGCATCATGATCGAGGAGACGGGCGGGACCGCTCCATGGGCGGGTTTCAACACCATGCTCGCCGCGGGCATCCTTCGTGAGGCGGCGAGCATGACGACGCAGATCCAGGGAGAGGTCATTCCCTCGGATAAGCCCGGCACCCTTTCCATGGGCATCCGGCAGGCGGCGGGCGTCTGCCTTGGAATTGCGCCTTGGAATGCGCCGGTCATTCTCGGTACGCGGGCGATCGCCATGGCGCTTGCCTGCGGCAATACGGTGATCTTGAAGGCCTCCGAAGCCTGCCCCGGGATCCATTTGCTTATCGGTCGCTCACTTGTGGAGGCTGGGCTTCCCGATGGTGTGATAAACGTGATTACCAACGCGCCCGAAGACGCCGCGCAGATCGTGGAGGCTTTGATCGCCGCGCCGGAGGTGCGCCGCGTAAACTTCACCGGATCGACGAAAGTGGGCCGGATCATCGGCGAGCTTTGCGGGCGCCATATCAAGCCTGCGCTGCTTGAACTGGGAGGCAAGGCGCCGTTCATCGTATTGGACGATGCCGATATCGACGCGGCGGTGAATGGGGCAATCTTCGGTGCATTCGCGAACATGGGCCAGATCTGCATGTCGACCGAACGCATTATCGTTGACGAGAAAATAGCGGACGAGTTCGTTGAGAAGCTGGCTGCACGTGCAAGCGAGCTGCCCGCCGGCGACCCGCGAGGCCAGGTCGTTCTCGGCTCACTCGTCACTCCGCAGGCGGCGGCGAAGATGGAGGCGTTTATCGCGGACGGTCTCGACAAGGGTGCCAAGTTGGTCGCGGGTGGAAAGCGGGAGGGTTCTGTCGTCGAGGCGACGCTTCTCGATCATGTGAAGCCGGGCATGCGCAGCTTCGACGAGGAGTCGTTCGGCCCCGTGAAGCCGATCATTCGGGTCAAGAGCGAAGCCGAGGCGATCAGGATCGCCAATGAATCCGAGTATGGCCTGTCGTCATCGGTCTATAGCCGCGATGTGCAGCGTGCGCTGGCCGTCGCGGCGCAGATCCAATCAGGCATATGCCATATCAACGGCCCGACCGTTCACGATGAGGCGCAGATGCCGTTCGGAGGCGTCAAGAACTCGGGCTATGGTCGATTTGGCGGCAAGGCTGCGATCAGCGAGTTCACGGATCTTCGCTGGATCACGATCGAGGACCCACACCAGCACTATCCATTCTGAGGTTCGGGCAGGATTTAGCGGAGCAGTCCATCGATGTCGAATTCCGCCCAGCCACGCAGGGCGGTCGCGGCCTCGTCCGGTTCTTCGCCTTGAGCCTTCTTGGCTTTGCCGGCTTTCTTCAGGGACCGCGTCAGCTTGGCGTTGTATGCCGCCTTTCGACGGTTCTCCGCTTTCGCGGCGGCATCTTCTTCTCGCCATTCCTCAACGAGCCCACGGTCAAGAATGTCTTCGACGACCTTGGGATCGAAGACATGGAAGGTGATCCTTCGGGCGCGGCCATTCAATCGGACGGTTCGAGTTCCCGTACTCGGCAACCGGCCGTCGGACAGCCAGCGATGACGCTCGCTCGTCTTGATGGTCAGAATGTCCTCTATCTCGCGCGGGATCACGGGCAGGGTTTCCGCCTGCTGCATGACGTCCGCGATGACGGCAGCAGCGGCGCGAAATTCCGCCTTTGCGGTGGCCGGCATCACCAAGGTGAGTTCAACGCCGTCGAGGTCGAGCGCCTTCTTGACCGCGGTCGGCAACCGCGCCCGCATCTCCAGAAGAATGCCTTTGGCTCGTACCGACGAGCCCAGCGTCGCCGATGGCGGCAACACCCACGTCTTGAGCAACTCTACTTCGTTCTTTTCGGTCTTCGGCATCGCCGGCAAAGATGGGGGGATGGCCTGCCGCCGTCAAGCACTGACTATGAGCGCGGTCCGATCGACGGACCTTGTCATGTCCATCAAAATCGTCCTCCACGATTTGATGTTTCTCTATCCGCGGTTCCGGTAGCAGGCGCCAAATGTCTTTGGTTGCCATGTCCGAACTATCTGATCCACTGCGGGACTATATGCGTGTCGTGCGCATACTCAACATCTACAAGCGGCGCTTGATCCTGCTGTCGGACAAGGTCGCTAAGACCTCCGGGTCGAGGAAGATTTTCCATGTCGGGCGGCTTAGGGCAGTGCAAGATGAGATCGCCGCGCTTCTCGATGAGGGCGATCGGCATCTCGCGAGGCTTCGCGATGCCTGGCTCCGGCAACGCGACCAAACCTAGCGCAATCAACCAGCGCCGCTCGGCACCGTCATCGCCTTCCTGACTGCAACTGCAGCCTCAGCGACGCGAGCGCCCGCTCAGTTTCATCGATCTTGCCGAGAACGAGG
Organism: Rhizobium sp. 2MFCol3.1; assembly: GCF_000377565.1. Taxonomy (GTDB): domain Bacteria; phylum Pseudomonadota; class Alphaproteobacteria; order Rhizobiales; family Rhizobiaceae; genus Rhizobium. Next base: position 207,339 of record NZ_KB898355.1, read on the forward strand.
GCCTCCTGCCTCCGATCCAGGCCGCCGCCGGCTATGGCAGCATCAATGATCTCAAGCACGTCGGCAGCGCCGATGACAACTTTGGTCGCACCTCTTTCGACTGCCGGTTCCGGTTCCCCTGGTCGGGGTCGTTCCGCTGCCAGGAACGGCGTGCCGTCCAACAGATAGTTCAGGAGCCGTGGATCCGGCACCACTCTGACAAGGTCGCGGACTTCGTCGGGAGAAAAACATGTTCTCACGATCAGTCGGGAATGCAGGGTGGCATAGCTCATTCCGAGAGCCCGGGCGGCGTCTTCCACCCGAGGCCGTTTCTCGACCACGAGGATCGTATAGACGATGTTTGCGAAATCCTGACCACGATCTCCCATCACTCCCCCTCGGTGAAAACGCATGCGTGCGTTTTGATGGCGCTGTCATTGCCTGAAGAGTATGACCCGTTTGCCTGTCGGAAGCACCCCATTCGACGGGACGATGCCGTCTGCCTTTCCTAACGAGGCAGGCGGCAGGCAGTCTGGCTAAATTCAGCCGCGACTGCAAAAGCCACTTGCGCGGACTGCCTCAGAGTTGACCATCGAAAGTCATGCGGCTGCGATGTGCCGCAGCCTAGTCACCCACGCGTTGCTGGTCGTGATTGGCGCAAACGGCTATCTTGCCATCCTCCAGAGTGACGAAATTGACACCGCCGCTTTCCAGCGCGATTTTCAACTGAGCCGCTGTTGCGCGATGGACATCGTGGCGCCCGCCCTCGTAGTCGCGAACCGTGCTTCGCGACACGCCGGCTCGTTCCGACAGTTCGACCTGTGTCCAGTCCAGAAGGCCGCGGGCCGCTCGACAGAGAGCCGGTGACAAAATCTTATGGTCGTAAGCTTGACCCATGTTCGACTATCGCCCATATTGGTTGACATAGATCATATAGGCTAATTTTAAAGAGATTTCTAGGTGGATGTAGAATGTGCTCCACTTGGTCATAATGACAAGAAAAGGATCGACGCCTTGGGATGACCGCCGGACCGTTCATGCTCGTTGCACTGCTGCTTCTTCCGTTCGTGGGAAGCATCCTGTCGGTCTTTTTCCTGAGAACGGCATCGCGTCGCCTGCCTGCCGGCCTCGCTGGTTTCGTCGTCCTCCTCGCCCTTCTGATCAATGCCAGTCTCTACCCGCAGGTGTCTGATGGGGGCGTGATTCGCTTCAATGCGGAATGGCTGCCGCAGCTCGGGCTTGATCTGACGCTGCGCATGGATGCCTTTGCATGGATTTTCACCATGCTGATCACCTCCATCGGCTTTCTGGTGATCCTCTACGCCCGCTACTACATGTCGGAAGACGATCCGGTCCCGCGGTTCTTCTCGTTCCTGCTTGCATTCATGGGTGCAATGGTCGGCATTGTCATTTCAGGCAATGTCATCCTGCTGTCGGTGTTCTGGGAACTGACGAGCATCTTCTCGTTCCTGCTGATCAGCTACTGGCACAACAATGCCGCCGCACGCGATGGCGCGCGAATGGCGCTGACGATCACCGGGATCGGCGGCTTCTGCCTGTTGATCGGTCTGATCCTGCTCGGCAAGATCGTCGGCAGCTACGATCTGGACAAGATCCTGAACTCCGGCGACCTGATCCGAAATCATAGCCTCTATGTGCCCGCGCTGATCTTCATTCTGCTTGGAGCGTTGACGAAGAGCGCCCAGTTTCCGTTCCATTTCTGGCTGCCGAACGCCATGTCGGCGCCAACGCCCGTGTCGGCGTTCCTGCATTCGGCGACAATGGTGAAGGCGGGCGTCTTCCTGCTCGTGCGTTTCTGGCCCGTCTTGTCGGGAACCTATGAGTGGTTCTGGATCCTCGGCGCCGCGGGCATGATCACCTTGCTGCTGGGCGCCTACTTCGCGATATTCCAGCGCGATCTGAAAGGGCTGCTAGCCTATTCGACGATCAGTCATCTCGGCTTGATCACCACATTGCTGAGCCTCGGAAGCCCGCTGGCAACGGTGGCGGCGATTTTCCACATGCTCAATCACGCGACGTTCAAGGCGTCGCTATTCATGGCGGCTGGTATCATCGACCACGAGACCGGGACGCGCGACATGCGCAAGCTGAGCGGCTTGTACCGGTTCATGCCGATCACGGCGACGCTTGCCGTCGTCGCCAGCGCCGCCATGGCGGGCGTGCCGCTGTTGAACGGGTTTCTTTCGAAAGAGATGTTCTTCGCGGAAGCGGTCGAGACCCATGCCGATTCCATCCTCGACAGAATTCTACCCTATGTCGCGACCCTCGCCAGCGCCTTCAGCGTTGCCTACTCCCTGCGCTTCATTCACACCGTCTTCTTCGGCCCCCCGCCGACAGACCTGCCGATCGCGCATCCGCACGAACCGCCGCGCTGGATGCGCTTCCCGATCGAGTTCCTCGTCGTGTTGTGCCTGGTTGTCGGTATCGTTCCGGCACTCTCGATCGGACCGTTTCTTCATAGCGCCGTGATCAGCGTTCTGAGAGACGACACGCCTGAGTACAGCCTCTCGCTGTGGCACGGGATCAATCTCCCGCTGATCATGAGCGTCATCGCGCTGATCGCCGGAACCGCGATCTATTGGGCGTTGAAAGGTTATCTGTCTCGCTGCGATGATGGCCCGCCCTTTATCCGGCGGCTGAAGGGCCAGCGCATTTTTGAGCGAATCCTCGTGGAAGTCTCCTGGCGCTGGGCGCGCGTTGCCGAGCGGCGCTTGGGAACACGCAAGCTGCAGCCGCAATTGCGGTGGCTGGTGGTTGCCGGCCTTCTGGCTGGCGCCCTGCCGCTCTATCTCCGCGGTTTCGAGCATCGCCCGTTTGTCTATTCCGGCGTTGATCCCGTCTTCACCGCGCTCTGGGTGATCGGGGTGTGCCTGGCGATCGGCACCGCCTATACAGCCAAATACCACCGACTGGCCGCGCTGGTCATGCTCGGCGGTGTCGGCCTCATCGTGTGCACCACCTTCGTATGGCTTTCCGCACCCGATCTTGCCATCACCCAGCTGCTGGTCGAGATCGTCACCACCGTTCTCATCCTCTTGGGACTGCGGTGGCTGCCGAAGCGGTCCGAAGACATTCGTGAATCCATGACGATCCGCGCCCGGTTCCGCCGCTTCCGCGACTTCGCGCTTGCGGTCCTCTGCGGCGTCGCCATGTCGGCCATCGCTTATGCCGTGATGACGATGCCGGTGCCCGACGCGATCGCCAACTATTTCCTCGAACATGCATATTCGCTCGGCGGTGGACGAAACGTCGTCAATGTGATCCTCGTGGATTTCCGCGGCTTCGACACGCTGGGCGAAATCGCGGTGCTTGGCGTCGTCTCGCTCACCGTCTACGGTTTGCTGCGTCGTTTCCGCCCGGCTGAAGACAGCATGGGGATGCCGGAGCAGCAGCAGGTGCAAAACCGCTTCGACGAGGAGCGGCCGGAGCGCTCGGCTGGCGACACGGTGCGCGACTATCTGCTCGTGCCATCCGTCATCATGCAGTGGATGTTCCCCGTGATCATCACCTTCTCCGTCTACCTCTTCATGCGCGGGCATGACCTGCCGGGCGGCGGGTTCTCGGCGGGATTGACGCTCTCGATCGCCTTCCTGCTGCAGTATCTCGCCGGCGGCACGCGCTGGGCGGAGGACCGCATCCGCATTCTGCCGCTGCGCTGGATGGGGGCGGGGCTGTTGACGGCGGTGCTGACGGGTGCCGGCGCATGGTTGCTCGGCTATCCGTTCTTGACCTCGCACTCCCGCTATCTCGAGCTGCCCCTCATCGGCAAAGTACCGGCAGCGACGGCGCTGCTCTTCGATCTCGGCGTCTTCTCCCTGGTTGTCGGATCGACCGTGCTGATCCTTGTCGCCCTTGCCCACCAATCGCTGCGGATCAATCGCCTGCGCACGATCGAAGCGGCCAAATCGGAGGAGCGGTGATGGAACTGGTTCTGTCAATCGCCATCGGCATCATGACGAGCTGCGGGGTCTGGCTTATCCTGCGCCCGCGCACCTATCAGGTGATCATCGGGCTCTCGCTGCTCTCCTACGCCGTCAACCTGTTCATCTTCGGCGTCGGCGGCGTGAAGGCCAACGTGCCGCCGATCTTGGGCAATGACGATCCGTCCATTCTCGCCGATCCTGTACCGCAGGCCCTGGTGCTGACCGCCATCGTCATCGGCTTTGCGACCACGGCGCTGTTTCTCGTGGTCCTCCTGGCGTCGCGCGGACTGACGGGCAGCGACCATGTCGATGGAAGGAACGAGCCGAAATGAACGGTTGGTCCCACCACCTCATTGTCGCGCCCATCCTCATTCCGCTGATCGCGAGCGCACTCCTGCTGTTCATCGACGAGCGGCGCCGTGTCGCCAAGGCAATGGTCAGTCTCGCCTCCGCGATTCTGCTCACCGTGATCGCCTTCATCCTGTTCAGGATCGAGAGCGGCCCAAATGGCTTCGAGGGCGTCTATCTGGTCGGCAACTGGTCGGCACCCTTTGGGATCGTGCTCGTTCTGGATGGCCTATCGGCCATGATGCTGCTTCTGACCGCGCTGCTTGCCGTGTCGGCACTCGTTTTCTCGCTGGCGCGCTGGCATGCCGTGGGCGCGCATTTCCACAGCATGTTCCAGCTGCTCCTCATGGGGGTCAACGGGGCGTTCCTCACGGGCGACCTGTTCAACCTCTTCGTCTTCTTCGAAGTCATGCTGGCAGCCTCTTATGGTCTCCTGCTGCACGGGTCCGGTCCGCTGCGCGTCAAGGCCGGCATGCATTACATCGCGGTCAACCTCGTGGCCGCCCTGTTGTTCCTGATCGGCGTCAGCCTCATCTACGGAACCGCCGGGACGCTCAACATGGCCGACCTTGCGGCCCGCATCCCCGAGATCGAGCCTGACCGGCGCATGCTGATGGAGGCAGGCGCGGGCATATTGGGTGTCGTTTTCCTCATCAAGGCCGGGATGTGGCCGCTCTGCTTCTGGCTGCCCACCGCCTACAGCGCCGCATCGGCGCCGGTGGCCGGCATCTTCGCGATCATGAGCAAGCTCGGCATCTACGTCATCCTGCGGCTGACAATGCTATTGTTCGGCGAAGGACCTTCGGCCGGGTTCGGCGCGCCGGTGTTGCTCTATGGCGGCATGGCAACGCTGATCTTCGGGATCGTCGGCGTGCTGGCGTCGCAGGCGCTCGGACGGCTTGCTGGCTTTTCCGTGCTGGTCTCCTCCGGCACGCTGCTGATGGTGCTCGGCATCAACGACGGCGCGGTCTCTTCCGGCGCGCTGCTTTATCTCGTCAGTTCGACACTGACCATCAGCGCCTTCTTCATGCTGATCGAGCTCGTCGAGCGCGGTCAGGATGCGGGCGCAAACGTGCTTGCCGTGACCATGGAAGCCTATGGCGAGGCCGACGACGAGCCTGAAAACGAGGAAGAGGGCGTGACCATGCCCGGCACCATGGCTGTTCTCGGCATCTGTTTCGCGGCCTGCGGCATCCTCTTGTCCGGGCTCCCGCCGCTCTCGGGCTTCGTCGCCAAGTTCGCCATGCTGTCGGCGATGATGGGCACCGGCTCTATCGGCGTGCCGCCCACGGCGGCGATCTGGGCGCTGGTCGTTCTCGTCATTCTCTCAGGCATCGCTGCATTGATCTCCATGACACGCGTCGGCATCCGCACCTTCTGGAGCTCGATTGAGGGAACGGTTCCCCGCGTGCTAGTGATCGAGATCGTGCCGGTGATGTTCCTCTTGGCACTGACGCTAGCACTCACCGTGCAGGCCGGGCCGGCGATGCAGTACATGGACACCACGATCCGCACGCTGAGCAAGCCGTCGATCTATATCGACGCGGTCAACAGCGCGCTGCCGATCAAGGGCGTCAAGGCCGGAACGGAGGGCGAGTGATGCTTCCCTATCCCATTCTCGCGACGTGCCTTCTCATCATGTGGCTGCTGCTCAACGGCTTCACCCTCGGCCATTTCATCCTCGGCCTCGTCGTCGCGGTCTTCGCGGGCTGGGCGATGGCATCGCTGCAGCCGGAACCGATACGGCTGAAGAAATGGTACCTCCTGCCGAAGCTCTTTGGCCTGGTGTTTCGCGATATCGTCAAGTCGAACATCGACGTCGTGTGGATCATCCTGCGCAGCGGCAAACGCCGGCACAATCCCGGCTTCATCACCATCCATCTGGAACTTCGCAGCCAGTTCGCGCTCGCCGTCCTCGCCGTCATCCTGACAAGCACCCCGGGGTCCGCATGGTTGGAGTATGATTCCAACGATCATTCGGTGCTGCTGCACGTTCTCGACATCCAGAACGAGGCCGTCTGGCGCGATACGATCAAGAACCGCTACGAGGCGCTGTTGCTGGAGATATTCGCATGAGTGCAATCATCCTCTTCACGGCCGTGTCGGTCGCCCAGATCATGCTCGTCGCCGCCATGGCCATCGTCTCGATCCGCATGTTCGTTGGCCCCCGCGCGCAGGACCGGATCCTCGGGCTCGACACGTTCTACATCAACGCCATGCTGCTTCTGGTGACCTTCGGCGTCGGAACGGGACGGGTGGTCTATTTCGAAGCCGCGCTTGTCATCGGCGTGATCGGCTTCGTGGCAACGGTTGCACTGGCCAAATTCCTGATGCGCGGGGAGGTGATCGAATGATGCACCCGGCTATGGATATATCTGTTTGGGTGGCGGCGCTGGTTGCCTTCTTTCTCGTCCTCGGCGCCCTGTTGGCCTTGATCGGCGCTATCGGATTTCTCCGCCTGCCAAGCTTTTACGAGCGTATCCACGCTCCCACGCTCGGAACCAGCTGGGGGATCGGCGGCGTCATGCTCGGGTCGATGATCTTCTTTTCCGTGGCCTCCTCGCGGCTAGCGATCCATGAGATCCTGATCGGCGTCTTCGTCACCGTGACGACACCGGTAACTCTAATGATGCTGGCGCGCGCCGCCTTGCACCGAGACCGAGCAGAAGGAAATCGAGAGGCGCCGCCAAAGCACACTCCAGAAGCCGGGGAGTAACGCGCGACCCGCCGGACAGGAGAGCCTTCGTCTTTGCAAGCGGCGGCGACGGCGCTTCAGCGCAAGGCTTTCAGTTCCTGCTTGTCCCCCCTCCAGACAATTCAAAATCGAACATGCGTTGAGTGACAAGTGCTGCGGCGTCCCGCGCCCAACCGATTGCCGTGACCGCGCCCAATAGGGTGCTGGTCATTTCCGCTAGTCGATAAGCCTTGAGGCGTTCAGGCCGCGGAGTGCTCGTGTTGGTCGCCGAAGCGGCGGCCAACCGCCAGCAGGAGCTTTCGCAGTTCGGGCTCCCGGACGTGCCGCGCCGCTTCGGCCGGCTTCATCCAGGTGACATTGCGCTCCGCCATCTCCGGAAGCCGCTTCTTACGTCGCCGCACCTTGATGAGGTACACGAAGCTCTGCTTCACCAGATCGCTCACGCGGGCTGTTGAAGACGCAGCGCAAGGCTGCACGGTTGCTTGAGGAGGCATGGGGCCCCGTTCGCCGGAAACCGGCAATGCAGGAGCGGCCGACACTTCAGGCAATCCCGGCTTTCGGCAGCAACCCGGGCCGGCTTGTGATGAAGTCCTATGTGCCGGCCAACCTTCCAAACCAGCCGGCCCTTGTGGTGGTGCTTCACGGCTGCCGCCAGACGGCGGAGAGCTTGAATGCCGCAAGCGGCTTTTCGAAGCTGGCAAAGGATCGCGGCTTTGTCCTGCTCTATCCGGAGCAGACCCGCTCGAACAATCTGCAAAGGTGTTTCAACTGGTTCCGTCCGAGCGAGGTGGCTCGCGATCGCGGCGAGTTGCTGTTCATCAGGCAGATGATTGACCATGCTCTGAAACACCATCGCGCCTATCGAGCCCGCGTTTACATCGTCGGCCTGTCTGCGGGTGGAGCGATGACAGGTGCGCTGGTCGCCAATTATCCGGACATGTTCGCGGGCGCCGCCATCGTCGCAGGAATGCCGGTTGGTGCCGTGCGTGATGCGATCTCGGCCCTGCGTGCGATGAAATCGGGCGCGCCGGCGCCGGCTGCCGGCTGGGGCGCAAGGATCGCGGAAGTTTCACCAGGCCGTCGCGCCTGGCCACCGATCAGCATCTGGCAGGGGACTGCGGACCGCACGGTCACCCCGGCGAACGCCCTGTGCTGCGTCGATCAATGGGTCGAAGCAAGTGGCCTTGAGCGAAGCGCCGGCCGTGTCGATAAGAAGCCTTGGGGTGCATTGTCCACTTGGAGCGCGGGTAGCGGAGCCCAGGTCTCGCTCTATTCCATCGACCGCATGGGCCACGGCCTTCCTGTCAAAGAGAGCCGTTCGGCGGGGTCGAGATCGAAGGACCCGTTCGTGTTGGGGGCAGGTATCTCTGCCCCCGCCGAGTTGATGCGTTTATGGCGCCTGTCGCGGCGGTAGGCATCGGAGCCTCAGCGCGTGCCGACATGGCTGCTTCTGTCGCCAGATGCGTGGCCGAGTGTCGTCAGTTCGCCGCCAGCGCCCGTTCCATTCGGTCGAGGCCCTCGCTCAATAGTGATCGTGGGCAACCGAAATTGACGCGGACGTAGTCTCCGTAAGGGGCGCCGAATTCCGATCCGGCGCTGAAGCCGACCTTGCCGCGCTCGAGAAAGAACGCCTGCGGATCCGGCGCTAAGCCCATCTCACGGCAATCGAGCCAGGCAAGAAACGTGGCTTCCGCCTTGATGAGACGGATCGCGGGGAAACGGGATGCCACCTGTTCGGAGAGATAGTCACGGTTGGCCTGGATATAGGCGAGCATCCGCGCCTTCCAGTCGGAAGCATGCGTGTAGGCCGCCAGCGTCGCCTCGAGGCCGAGTATGTTGACGCTATCGACCATGCCGAGCCGCGATTGCGCGAACCGTTCGCGGATCTCTTTGTTCTGAACGATCGCGAACGCAGTCTTGAGGCCAGCAATGTTGTAGGTCTTGCTGGCGGCCATCAGGGTGATGGTGCGGTTTGCTGTTTCCTTTGAAAGGGTGGCGATCGGCATATGGCGGCGGCCGTCGAAGAGCAGGTCGCAATGGATCTCGTCGGAGATGATCAGCGCGTCATTCTTTTCGCAAAGCGCGGCGATCTCGGTGAGTTCGTCTTTTGTGAAAACCTTGCCGGTCGGGTTCTGCGGATTGCAGAGAAGCAGTGCGCGTGATCTGGCAAGCGCGGAGGCCAGCGGATCGACATCCATCACGTAGCCCTGCTCGGTTGCCCTGAGCGGCACTTCGTTGCGAACCAGACCCCAATGGCCGGCCGCATTGAGGATGGGGCGATAGACGGGCGTCTGCACCACCAGCCCGTCGCCGGGCTCCAGCATCGCCTTCAATGCCATGTTGAAGCCGGGCTCCACGCCCGGCAGGAACACGATGTCGTCTACTGTAATCGACCAATCGTATTTCGAGGCCATGTCCTCGACGATCCGGGCGCGCAGCTCGTCGCGGGCGACGCCATAGCCAAGCATCGGATGTTCGAGGCGGTTGCGTATGGCGTCGACGATCTCGGGTGCGGCCGGAAAGTCCATGTCGGCGACCCACATGGGGAGGATGTCGGCCGGGTATTTGCTCCATTTCGAGCTGCCAGTGCCGCGGCGCTCATGCACAGCATCGAAATCGGTCATCGCTTACAGTCCCCTGATCATGCCGCCATCGACGCGGATGGACGATCCCGTGACATAGCTGGCCTGAGAACTCGCCAGGAATACGGCGACAGCCGCGAATTCCTCGGGCTTGCCGTAGCGGCCGACCGGGATTTCGTTGCGCGATGCTTCCTGCACGGCTTCGAGCGATGCGCCGGTCTTCTCGGCCTTGATGCCGTCGAGTTCGCGGACGCGGTCGGTGGCGATGCGGCCGGGCAGGATCATGTTGACGGTGATGCCGTGGCGGGCGACCTCGGAGGCGAGCGTCTTCGACCAGCCGGCGACGGCGGCGCGCACACCATTCGACAAAGCGAGGTTGGCGATCGGTTGGACAACTCCGGAGGAGCCGATGGTGATGACGCGGCCCCACTTGCGGGCGATCATGCCTGCGAGCATGGCGTCGGTGATCGAGAAAATCGAGGTCGCCATCGACTGGAAGGCGGCAACCCAGCTTTCCGAGGACTGACCGAGCGCAGGACCGGCCTTCGGACCGCCGGAATTGTTGACGACGATATCGACGCCACCCTCGGCGTTCAGCTTCTCGATCAGCGCTGCGACCGAAGCGGCATCGGAGAGATCGACGGCGACGGGAACGATGTTATCGGTCGCCTGGATTTTGTCGGCGCTGCGGGCAGCGGCGAAGACCTTGACGCCTTCAGCCGCGAGACCGGCCGCGATGGCGGCGCCGAGGCCGCGGCTGGCGCCGAGAACGAGTGCCTTCTTACCAGAGATCTGCAGGTCCATTAGTTCAAAGCTCCTAGTTTCTTTTCCTGGCGGGCAATCAGCCGCTCGACTTCGGCTACCGCCGCCGCGTTCAATGCGGCACCGGGGCGACGCTGGGCGGCGCTGGCGATCGCGCCGCGCTTGGCAAGCACATATTTGCGAACGGCGAGGCCGAGACCCGGCTGCTGCTCGTAGCGCATCAGGGGGAGATAGGCGTCAAAGAGATCATGCGCGTCCTCATGCCGGCCTTCGTTGCTCAATTTGCAAACGTTCACCATCATTTCCGGGTATGCAAAGCCGGTCATGGCGCCGTCTGCGCCGCGCTGCATTTCCTCGGGCAGGAAGACGCCGGCATTGCCGCAAAGGATCGAGACGCGGCGGCGGCCCTTGGCTTCGGCGGCGCGCAGGTCGGTGATCTTCTGCAGGCCGGGCCAGTCCTCGTGCTTCAGCATGACGATGCTCGGATGCGCCTCGAAGATCGCGCCGAGCGTCTTCGAGCTGATCTGGACACCGGTTGCCAGCGGAAAGTCCTGGAGCACGACGGGGACTTCCGTGCCGATGGTTTCGACGACATTGCGGTAGTAGGTGACGATCTGGTCGTCGGTGCGCAAACTGGAGGGAGGCGCAACCATGACGCCGGCGGCGCCAATATCCATCACCGCCTTGGTCAGCTCGCCGATCGCGGCAAGGCCTGGGGCGGAAACACCGACGACAACGGGCTTGCCGGCCGAGCGGGCGAGGGTCCGGCGCGTCACGTCGATCGATTCGGCCTGGGTCAGCTTCGGCGCTTCGCCCATCATGCCGAGGATCGTCAGGCCGTCGGCACCTTTCTCATAGTAGAAATCGGCCATGCTATCGATGCTGGCTGCGTCGATCGCGCCGCTCTCGTCGAAGGGGGTGCAGGCGATGACGAAGACGCCCGAGGTATCGGCTGTGATGTGTGACATTTGTTATCCTCGCTATAGCACTCAGAACCAGGCGGAATTGCCCCGGCCGACATACTGGCCGTCGCCGGGGGCGTTGACTATCTCCGTCCCATCATAGGCGAGCTTGCCGCCGACATAGGTGCGGGCGACGCGAACGCTGAATTCGCGGCCGTCGAAGGGGCTCCAGCGGAGTTCGTCATGCGCCTTGGATGAATCCCAGACCTGCGATTCCACCTTGAGAATGGCGATGTCGGCATCCGCGCCGACGACGAGCGCGCCCTTCTGCGGCCACAGGCCGAAGAACTTGGCGGGGCGTTCGCACAGCTGCTCGACGGTCAGCGTCACGGCGTCGAAGCCGCGTATTTCGGCACCGGTGTAGAAGGCGGGCAGGAGCGTCTCAAGGCCGGGAACGCCAGCGCCGGCGTCGAAGATCGACGCGGTGAACTTGTTGTCGATCGGCCAGCTGGAATGGTCAGAGCTGACGAAGGCGACACGGCCGGACACGACGTCGTCCCAGAGCAGTTCGATCTGGCCGGGGCGGATCGGCGGGTTGACCTTCATCTTGGCGCCGAGCGCCGGCCCGTCGATTTCGGGATCGAGCCAGAGATAGTGGACGCAGAGCTCGCCGGTGGCGCGGTAGCCGTCCGTCAGATAGTTTTCGACGAGATCGAAGCCGCGCGTCGTTGTCAGATGCACGATATGGGCGTGCGCGCCGGCGGCTGCTCCGAGTTCGAGGAACTGGGCGGTCGCGGCCATTTCGGCGGCCGGCGGTCGGCTTTCGGAATGCGCCTCGATGCCATCGCGACCGGCGGCCTTGGCGGCGGCGATGTTGGCGCGAACGATTTCCTGGTCTTCATTGTGCACGCCGAGCGGGATCGCGGTTTCAGCCAGCGCGGTGAAGATCTCCAGCGTCTGGTTGGAGGAGATGCGCGGGAAGCGGGTCGGGCTGCTTTCGAAGGTCGAGATCTTGAAGGCGACGACGCCGCCGGCGATCAGGCCGTCGATCTCGTCGGTGGACTGGCCGGGCATGACCGTGCCGTAGAGGGCGACGTTGGTATGGGCGTGCTCGCGGATCGCCGCGACTTTGGCGTCTAGCTTGGCGACAGAGTTGAGCGGGTCGGGATTGTCGTAGGGCATGTCGACGATGGTGGTGATGCCGCCGGCGACCGCCGAGCGCGTCGTCGAGCGGATGCCAGGCAGGCCGCCATAGCTGCAGGCGTGGGTCTGGCCATCGATGACGCCGGGGATGATGAGGTCGGTGCCCGCATTGAAGCTCTGGGCCGCATCAGGCGCTTCGCCGGTGCCGATCGCGGCGATCTTGCCGTCACGGATGGCGATCCAGGCGTTGTCGAGGGGTCCCTCAGGCAGGACGGCGGTGCCGCGAATGACGATGTCGTAGCTCATGATGCATGCCTTCCATATTGCAGGTCGAGAGTGGTGCAGGCGAGTGCCACGCCCGCCTGCACCGGATCGATGACGGGAATGCCAAGCGCATCCTGCATCGCCTGGCGATAGCCGCCGAGGCCGGCGCAGCCGAGGATGATCACGTCCGCGCCATCCTCGTCGCGCAGCAGGCGCGCCGTGCGGGCAACGGTTTCGACCACGTCGCCGGCCATGAGCTGGACGACCGTCATGTCGATGGAGCGATCGCCGGCAAGCCGCCCGTCGAAGCCAAGCACCTTGAGATAGCGTAGGTGGCGGTCGATCGACGATTGGCCGAGCGAGACGATGCCGAACTTCTGTCCAAGGCCCAGCGCTGCAAGATAGGCGGCCTCGGCGATGCCGACGACGGGACGGGTTGTCGCCTTTCTGACGGCGGCGATGCCGGGATCGGAAAAGCAGGATAGGACGAAGGCATCAGCGTCGGAGATCGCGACCGCTTCGAGAATGTTGGGTATCACCTCGGCCACATGCGCATCGCTCTCGATGCCGGGAGGCGACTTCTGCAGTTCCGTGCAGTGGATGTCATGGCGGGTGGCATCGCGAACGATGCCCAGGCACGTCTCCATCGACCGGGTGACCGATACGGAGCTGTTGGGATTGATGACGAGAATTTCTGACACGGCGATACCTGCTGGGGGACAGCATTGCGTCCAATAAATATATTACGTAGTATATCAGAAAATTTGGCTTGTCAAAGTTCTGTTGGCGCAGGCCTGATGATGCGAAGTGTCCGTGGAAATTGGCGGATTGCTCGCCTATGTTGATGCTCGGCTCGACGGATGACGCCGCCGGAATCGGAACTGGAGATTGATTTTGATTAAAGCGGACACGTCGAGCGGCAAGCGTGGAAAGTCGCTGACGGAGACGGCCTATGCCATTCTTCGCGAGCGCATCATCACCGGCGACCTGGCGCCCGGCGTGGAGGTTTCGGAACCGGAACTGGCCGAGCAGCTGTCGGTCAGCAAGACTCCGGTGCGCGAAGCCTTGGCGCGGCTTTGTGTCGAAGGCTTCATGGAGGCTTATCCCCGGCGCGGCTATCGCGTGACGCCGGTGACGGTGAAGGACATGAACGACCTCTTCGCCATTCGCGGGATGCTGGAAGGGACTGCGGCAGCACTTGCCGCCAAAAACCTTAGTGATGCCGATCTCGATCTTCTCGATCAGCTCGCCGATGTCAGCTATGTGATCGGCGAGGAAGTCAGCACCAAGACCTTCGTCGATTCCAATCAGGAATTCCACTCCGCGATCGCGCGCGGCTCGCGCAATCCGCGCCTCTATGCGCTGGTCATGAGCCATCTCGAGGAATGCGCCCGGCTGTTCTACATGGGCGCCCGGGTTCGCGACATCAATCCGGAGACGAATGACGACCATCACCGCATCGTGGCAGCGCTGCGCAAGCGCGATGCCGACAAGGCGCGCGACGCCGTGGTCGAGCACAACGAGAATACGCGCCAGGGAATACTCGGCGCGCTCGTCGCGACCGGGCAGGTGGGGTTGACGCTTTAAGTTGGCGTCGGTCGTCGCGTCAGGCGACCTTGACGAGGTGTCCGGGCGCCGGTTCGTCGTAGCGGGCGACAGGCGGCTGGTAGTCGGCGGGCCTCACGGCGCTGCCGATCTCGCCGCCGGGTGTCGCGCGGCGGATGTGACGGCGGGCAGGATCGGCGATCGGAACTGCGCTCAAGAGCTTGCGCGTATAGGCATGTTGCGGATTGCTGAAGATCTGCTCGCGTGTGCCGATCTCGACGATCTCGCCGAGATACATGACCGCGACGCGATGGCTGACGCGCTCGACGACGGCCATGTCGTGGCTGATGAAGAGATAGGCGATCTTCAGCTGCTCCTGCAGTTCCATCATCAGGTTCACGACCTGCGCCTTGATCGATACGTCGAGAGCTGAGACCGCCTCGTCGGCGACGATCAGGCCGGGATTGAGGGTGAGCGCGCGGGCGATGCTGATACGCTGCCGCTGACCACCGGAGAATTCATGCGGGAAGCGCCGCGCCATGTCGGCCTGGAGGCCGACGCGCACCATCAGGTCCGCCACTTTCTCGCGCGCCTCTTTCGCCGTCGCCAAGCCGTGCGTAATCATCGGTTCCATGATGGCATCGCCGACGCGCATGCGGGGATTGAGGCTGGAGAACGGGTCCTGGAAGATCATCTGCATGTGCTGGCGCTGCTTCGTAAGCTTCGCGTGGTCGAGCGCTCTGATATCCTGGCCGTCTATATGAATGGAACCGCTGACCGGCTCGACGAGGCGCAGGACGGAGCGGCCGGTGGTCGACTTTCCGCAGCCGGATTCGCCGACCAGCGAGAGCGTTTCTCCCTCGTGAAGATCGAAGGAGACGTTTTCGACCGCGTGCACGCGGCCGCTGACGCGCCCGAAGAGGCCCGACTTGATGTCGAAGCGGGTAACGAGATTGCGAACCTCCAGGATGGGGCGCTTGCCGATCTCGACGGTGCCGGCGATCTCGCGCTCCGGCGAGGCAACGCCGGTGTCCGTATCCGTCAGCGGCAGCGTGGCCGGGAAGGCGCGGCCTTCCATCGAGCCCAGCCTCGGGACGGCTGAGAGCAGCGCCTTCGTGTAGACGTTGGCGGGCTGTTCGAAAATCTGTTCGGTCTTGCCGATTTCGAGCGCGCGCGAACGGAACATCACCACCGTGCGGTCGGCGATTTCTGCGACGACGCCCATGTCGTGGGTGATGAAGAGAACGGCCATGTTCTCTTCGTCCTGCAGCGACTTGATCAGCTGCAGGATTTCCGCCTGGACGGTGACGTCGAGCGCGGTGGTCGGCTCGTCGGCGATGAGGAGTTTCGGACGGCAGGCGAGCGCCATCGCGATCATCACGCGCTGGAGCATGCCGCCGGAGAGCTGGTGCGGATATTCGTCGTATCGGCTGGCGGCGGCCGGAATTCTCACGCGTTCGAGCAGGCGCACGGCCTCGGCGCGCGCCTCTTTCTTCGAGCAGCCGCGATGGCGGATAATGGCTTCGGCGATCTGGCGCCCGACCGTCAGGACCGGGTTGAGCGAGGTCATCGGCTCCTGGAAGATCATGGCGATGTCGTTGCCGCGCACGTCCTGCATCTGCCGCTCCGGCAGCGACAGGATATCGGTTCCGCCGAGCGTGATCTTGCCTGATACGCGCGAGGTGCGCTCCGGCAGCAGACGCATGATCGACATGGCGGTGACGCTTTTTCCCGAGCCGGATTCGCCGACGATCGCGACCGTCTCGCCTGCCGCGGCGCTGAAGCTCACGTCGTTGACGACAGGCGTCCACGCGCCATTTCTGCGGAAGGACGTGGTGAGATTTTCGACCGAAAGGACTGTCAAGCGCGGATACTCCGGATCGCGGCAAAGCTGGCAGGTCGATATTGCAACGCGTCAATGAACAAATGTCAATGAAAATACCTGGTGGAATATCACGTAAGATATTTTAAGCTTGCGATCGCATAACCGATCGACGAATCTGCGCCTGAGGTAGATGGAGACAGGATCCTAACAGGATCGATTGGAGACCGACATGGCAGACGCGCAGCGCGAGACCGTTTTGCTCACCCCCACTCAGCTGCAGGCGATGCGCGCATCCGGCGCGGATGTCACCGTCATCGCCGTGCACTCGATCAATCCCTATACGGGTCAGGCCTCGTTCAAGGGGCAGCGCATCGAAGGGGCGATCGATACGCAGGCCTATGAGGATTTCCAATCGCCGGCGACGGTCGAGGGCGGGCAGCGGCCTTTGCCCGATATCGCGGTGCTGCAGGCCAAGGCGCGCGCCTGGGGTCTGCGCCGCGAGAGCACGATCGTCATCTACGACGCCGATCGCAGCATGACGGCGGCGCGGGCCTGGTGGGTGCTGCGTTGGGCCGGTCTGCCTGACGTCAGGGTGCTTGACGGCGGCTTTCCAGCCTGGTTGACCGCCGGCCTTCCTGTTACAGAAGCGGTTTCTCATCCAACGCCTAGCGATATCACGCTGACTTCAGGTCACATGGCCGAAATCGGGCCGGATGAGGCGCTCCGTCTTGCCGTCGATGGCGTGCTCCTGGATGCCCGCATTCGCCCGAACTATATCGGCGGCGCGTCGCTTCCCGGCCAGCCGCCGCGCGGGCACATCCCGTATGCGCTGAGCGCGCCGGCGCCCGACAATGTCACCGATTACGGCAACTTCACCGATGGGGCGACGCTGAAGGAGATGTACCGCGCGCTCGGCGCCCATGGGAAGAAACCGGTGGGCGTCTATTGCGGCGCCGGCATGTCCGCCGCGCACACGGTGCTGGCTTTGGCGTCGATCGGTATCGATGCGGCGATGTATCCGGGGTCGTGGTCGGCCTGGGTGAGCGATCCGTCGCGGCCGGTCGTCTCAGGCGCCGACCCGGCATAAGCCGTCGATAGCCCTAATTTTTCGCAGGAATGCTGCTGTGCGGAATAATCTTTTCGCAAATGCACAATAATTAGGCCATATTGGCTACTTGTTCAAAACGCTGGCAGGCAAGCCTTTACAGCCGGAAAAGCGATGATATATTTCGTGGAATATCAGAAGGGGAAAGCCTTGTTAGGCTGACAATGAGAGGCTCGGGCAATGTTGATCGCGTCCTGGCCAGACCATGAAAGGGTCGTGCGAATGAAACTGCTTAAAGGACTTGCCGCCGCGGCCTTGGTCGCCTTGCCGATCTTTTCCGGATCGGCGCATGCCCAGAGCGACGAGCAATTGAAGACGTTGGTCGTTGCCGTTCCTTCCGACCCCGTCAGCCTCGAGCCCGGCACCAACAAGGCCGAGCCGATCGGCAGTGAGATCATTCTCAACGTCTTCGACACGCTGGTCGCCTGGACCGCGCCTGACTTCAAGCAGCTCGAAGGCCGTCTCGCCAACAGCTGGACCGTTTCGACCAACGGCAAGGAGTTCGATTTCAAGCTGCGCGATGGCGTGAAGTTCCAGGATGGCACTCCATTCGATGCGGCCGCCGTCAAGTTCTCGCTGGAGCGCACCAAGGCCACCAACTCCTACGTCAAGGCGACCTTCGACCTGATCAAGGACATCGCCGTCGTCTCGCCGGCCGAGGTGAAGATCACGCTTTCCGAGCCCTATCCGGCGTTCCTGTCGATCCTGGCACAGCCGCAGTCGGCGATCGTCAGCCCGGCTGCCGTTGCGAAGTACGGCGACAAGTTCGCGGCCAATCCTGTCGGCACCGGACCGTTCTCGTTCAAGAGTGCGCAGGCCGACACCAATGTCGTGCTTGAAGCCAATCCCGATTACTTCCGTGGCGCGCCGAAGCTGTCGCGCATCATCTACCGCGTCATTCCCGATGCCTCGACGCGGCGCCTGGAGCTCGAGAGCGGCGGTGTTGACGTCGTGCAGCAGCAGGGCCAGTTGTCGGCCATCGCGGCTGAGGACATCGAAGCGCTGAAGTCCAACAAGGACGTCAAGATCATCGAGGCGTCGAGCCAGATCATTCGCCAGCTGGAATTCAACAACAGCAAGAAGGATGGCCCCTTCGCCAATATCAAGGTCCGCGAGGCGGTTGCGCATGCGATCGACTATGACGGTCTTCTGACCGGCGTATTCGGCGGCACGGCCGAGCGCGTCTACGGTCCGCTGACCTCGAACAGCTGGGCGTTCGACCCGAAGATCAAGGACATGGCGCCGGCCTACGATCCGGAGCTTGCGAAGAAGCTTCTCTCCGAAGCCGGCGTCGATCCCTCCACCATCAACCTGAAGCTCTACAGCTTCCAGGGACCGCTATGGGGCGCCGTCGCTACCTTCGTTCAGGCCAATCTTGCCGATATCGGCATCACGGCGACGATCGAGCAGACCGAATTCCCGGCCTACCGCGCACTGCAGACCGCCGGCCAGTTCGACGCCGCACTGGATGGCCGCCAGCCCTGGTACAACGATCCCGATGCGCACATCACCATCGGCTATCTCTCGTCGCTCGCCGACACCGCGATGACCTTCCGCATGCCTGAGGACAAGGCGCTTGACGACCTTATTCTGAAGGCGCAGCAGACGGTCGACATGGATGCCCGCAAGGCTCTCTATCAGCAGGTGCAGGAAGAGATCGTCAAGCGCGTGCCGGGCGCCTATCTGTTCAGCCCGAAGCTCATCGTCTTCACCCGCGCCAATGTCGAGGGTCTGGTGGTCAACAGCGCGCCTCCGCTCAACGAGTATTGGGGCGTGTCCAAGAAGTGAGGCGCATCGCGTCTCTCTGACGAAAAATCGATCCGCAGTGGTTTTCCGCTGCGGGTTCTTTCCCTAGGATGTGAGTAGAACTGGGCATGGCGACCTTCATCTTGCGCCGATTGATCGCGTTGATACCCGTCATGTGTATCGTGCTGGTCATCGTCTTTTCGCTGGTGCGCTTCATTCCCGGCGATCCGGCCGTGACGCTGCTCGGGCCCGGAGCGACGCAGGCGCAGATCGATGCGCTGCGGGCGCAGCTCGATCTCGACCAGCCGTTTCCGATCCAGTTCCTGAATTATGTCGGCGGCCTGCTGCAGGGCGATTTCGGCATCTCGCTGAAGACTGGCCAGCCGGTGGCGCATGAAATCCTGCTGCGGCTGCCGGCTACCATCGAGCTCTCGGTGCTCGCGGTGATCGTCGCCGTCATCATCGGCATCCCGATCGGCATCCTCTCTGCTACCCGCCCCAATTCCATCTTCGACCATGTGACCCGCGTCGTCTCGTTGGTCGGTGTGTCCATGCCCGCCTTCCTGCTGGCGCTGATCCTGCAGCTGGTCTTCGGCACCTATCTCGGCTGGCTGCCGGTCTCCGGTCGCATGAGCTCCTTTATCGTCGCCGAACCGGTCACCGGCTTCGCGATCCTTGACGGCGTGATCACCGGCAATTGGGCGGCCGCGCTCAGCGCGCTGCAGCACCTGATCCTGCCCACCGCCGTTCTCGCCGCTTTCCTTGCCGCCACGCTCGGCCGCTTCGTGCGCAACACCATGCTCGAGGTCATGGGTGAGGATTTCATTCGCACCGCCAAGGCCAAGGGGCTGAGGCGCGGCGACGTGATCATTCATCACGGGCTGCGCAACTCGCTTTTGCCGGCGATCACCGTTATCGGCCTGAAATTCGCCGAGATGCTCGGCGGCGCCATTCTGACGGAAACCATCTTCGCCTGGCCTGGCATCGGACGCTACATGTTCGAGGCGATCAAGAACCGCGACTATCCCGTCATTCAGGGCACGACGCTGGTGTTCGCGCTGCTCTTCGTTTTCACCTCGATCGTGGTGGACGTCCTCTACGGCGTTCTTGATCCGCGCGTCCGCAAGAAGATGAAGTGAGTGCGATGTCAGAGTTTTTCAGCTTCCTGCGCAAGAACACGCTGGCCATGGCCGGCAGCCTCATCCTGCTCGCCCTCGTGTTGGTGATCGTCTTCGGGCCAATGATCACGCCCTATTCGCCGACCAAGCTCGACGTGCTGCACAAGCTTGCCGCGCCGAGCTTCAGCCATTGGCTCGGCACCGATGCCTTCGGCCGCGACGTCTTCACCCGCATCATGCATGGTGGCCGGGCGACGCTTGCGATCGGGGTCGGCGTCGTGGCGATCGCGTTTGTCGTCGGCGTCTCGTTCGGCATGCTCTCTGGCTTTGCCGGTGGGTGGACGGACAGCGTGATCATGCGCATCGTCGATGCGATCCTGGCCTTTCCGGCGCTGGTGCTGGCGATTGCGCTCGCTGCCGCCTTCGGCCCAAGCCTTGAAAACGCGATGCTCGCCGTGGCGATCACCCTGGCGCCGCAGTTTGCCCGTGTGGCCCGCAGTCAGGCGCTCAGCATCTCGGTGAAGCCCTATGTGGAGGCCGCGATCTCGCTCGGCCTGCCGACGCCGCGCGTGCTCTTCCGCTATGTGTTTCTGAACGGCCTGGGGCCGCTTCTGGTGCAATCGACGCTGGCGCTCGGCAGCGCCATCCTGCAGACGGCCAGCCTCGGCTTCCTCGGCCTCGGCGCCCAGCCGCCGATGGCGGAGTGGGGCGCGGATGTCTCGGCCAACCTGCAGTTCGTGCGTGGTGCCGCCTGGGTGGCGCTGGCGCCCGGCATGGCGATCCTGCTTGCCGTTCTGTCCTTCAATCTGATCGGCGATTCCCTTGCGGACTGGTTCAATCCGCGCCGACGCAGCGAACTCGACTGAGGCCTATCATGTCCACACTGACGATCAGCCTTGAGAAGGTCGATTTCCTGCCGCCGACGCGGGTGACAGACGATACCAGCGTGTTGACGCTGAAGAACCTGGTGTTCGAGCCGCTGTTGAAATGGCAGGACGGACAGGTGTTGCCGGCGCTGTTTTCCGATTGGACGCATGGTGACGGCGGCAGCGAGTGGCGGTTTACGATCCGCGAAGGCGCGACCTTTCATGACGGAAAGCCCTGCGTCGCAGGCGATGTCATCGCGTTCATCGACGGTATTCTCGAAGCCGTCGACACGTTCGGGATGAAGTGGTCCTACGCGCGCTACTTGGCCGATGCCGTCATCACCGCCGAGAGCGACACCACCGTCGTCGTCCGCAACCCCCATGCCTTCGCCGATATTCTCGACATTTTCTCCGAATTTTACATCTGCCGCTTAACGCCCGATGGGCAGCCGATCCTGGGGACCGGACCATTTCGCGTTCGCTCGTTCGAGCCCAAGGCGAAAGCCGTGCTTGAGCGTGTCGCCGGACATGCCGAGCCGCGCGAGATCGTCGCCATCGCCGAACCCTCCGCCGACAAGCGCCTTGAGATGCTGACGTCAGGCGCGGTGGACGCCGCACTCAATCTTGAGCGCGTCGAAGAACGTCTCGAGATGGACGATCGCTTCCAGTGGGGGAAGGCGGTCAATACGCTATCGGTGATGTTCTATCTCAATTGCCAGGAGGGTGTCTTCCGCTCGCCCGAAGCGCGGCTGGCTGCCAATCTCGCCGTCGATACCGCCCGCATCGCAGACGAGATTTTCCACGGTCTCGCCGTGCCGTCATCGAGCATCGTCAGCCCCTATCATCTCGGCATGGCGAGCGCCGGCCTGTCGCCGATCCCTTACGATCCCGAGCGCGCGCGAACGCTGCTCGATAAGGTGGAAGGCAGCAAGCGCGTCAAGCTGCGCACGCCGACCTTCATGCCGGAGCGCGCGCCCGAGGTCAGCCGGCTGGTGGCGGCGTCGCTGGAGGCTATCGGCTTCGAGGTGGAAATCGAGATCGAGACCGACCGGCCGGAATATGCGCGCCAGATCGGCCGCAAGGAGATGGGAGATTTGGCGATCTTCGATTCCTCGCCGCACAGCACCTACCGCATCCTCAACGACAAGATTTCCAGCGTCACCAAGGCCGTGTGGTGGCAAGGCTATGACGACGCCGAGGCCGAGCGCCTGATCGCGGCTGCCAATGCCGCCGTCGAGCCTGCGGCGCGCGAGGCTGCCTATGCCGCGTGCCTGACCTATCTCAACGCCAATCCGCCCTGGCTCTACCTCGTGCATCCGGTCGACGTCTTCGCCGCGCGCAAGGAGATTGCCGGCCTATCCATCGATCACAAGGGCACCTTGAGCATCGCCTGAGCCTGTGAGGACAGACCATGAAAAACGACTATTCGATCACCTTCTTCTACTATGACGACATCCATGCCGTGGTGCCGTTCTACGAACAGACGCTCGGCTTCGAGCTGGTCCTCGATCAGGGCTTGGCGCGTATCTACCGCATCGCCGAGAACTGCTATTTCGGCATCGTCGACGGCAATCGCGGCCACCTGAAGCATCAGGAGAAGAGCGCGGTGCTGCTGACGATCGTTTCGCAGGACGTCGAAGGCTGGCATGCGCGCCTCAAGGAAGCCGGTGTCGCCGGCCAGTCCGAGATGCTGCGCGGCCGGTTCTGCGAGCATTTCTTCTTCGAGGATCCCGCCGGCTACGCGATCGAAATCCAGCGTTTCCACAATCGCGACGTTGCGAAGCTGTTTCAATGACCACCCCGAACGAAACGCCGCTCGGCCCCGCGTTTGACGCCATCCTGGCAGAAGCGAAGGCCTTTGGTCATTCGCCGTTGCTCGGCTTGCCCGATGGTTCGGTGGCGGATCTCGCGACCGGCTATATCCCGCTGCTGGTCAACTTCACCTTCGAGGACAAAGCCGCCAAGGGGCTGCGCAAGCTCAAGGATCAGGCCGAACCCGAGCCAGCCGTCTATTTCACGGCGCTGGAGATGGTTCGCGATAATCCGGCGATCATCCTGACCGGCGAGACCGGCAGCGGCAAGACGAGCTTCGCCCGCAGCCTCGCTTCCAGGCTCGCCATCGGCGCTTTGGCCTTGTCGCCGCAGGCGGTGCCGCGCAACGATCTCGGGGCGGTGCATGACGAGCGCTGGGACCTCGACAATGTCGTTCCCATCTACATGACCGTCACCGGTCCGCAGACACTCGACGCGCTGCTTGAGCAGACCGGGACGCGCGAGGTGTTCGACGATCAGGCGCTCGTGGATGCCGGTATCACCATTCTGATCATCCTCGATGCGATCGAAGCCGCCGGTGATCAAGGCCCGCGTCTGCTTGCCGAGGCGGTGGCGTTCCAGAAGGCGCACTCGCGGGTGCGGCTGCTGGCGCTCGGCGAGATCTCCACCGTCAAGAGCTGGCCGCTGCCCGCCGATTGCGTCCGCTACGATCTGCTGCCGCTTCTGAAGACCCAGCGTGTCGAAGCCGCTGCGCGGCTGGCGGGGCTCGACCTTGCCCGGTCAAACGTCGCGCTCGGTGCTGCCGCCGGCAACCCGGCGCAGTTCGCCATGGCGATGTCAGCCGGCGATGCCGGGGAGACCGCCGAGGCGATCACCGATGGTTGGGTGGCGCGGATCGCCGGCGACGACAAGACGGCCGGCCTTCTCTGCGGCCTAGCGTTCGATGCTCTCGCCGGCGAAAGCGACGATCCCGCGCTCTTTCCGGTGACCCGCGTGCGTCAATTGCTGGCGGCGCGACATCTCACATCGCAATCAGCCGACGAGGCCGTCCTGCCGTTCCAGAAGCATCCAGCGCTCTGGGCACCGGTTCTGCGGGGGCTTGCCAAGCGCCTTTCCGGCGGCGAGGCAGCCGACCGGCTCATCGAAGCGCTGCTTGCCGGAGAGGGCGAGGACGTCCTGCGTGGCGCGCTGCTTGCCGCCGACCTCGTGACCGAAGCCAGCCCGCTTCGTGAACGTATCGCCGCACATCTGCTTGCCATTGTAACCGACGGCGCGCTTTCGGCGCCGCAGCGCGAGCAGGCGGCCCGCATCCTCTCGCGCTGGGGCGATCCGCGTGACCTGCAAGCGCTGGCCGATATTCCCGCCGGCACCTTCACGTTCGGTTCCAACACGCACCCGAACTCGGCGCCACCGCATGCGGTGACGGTCGGCCCGTTCAAGATTGGCATCTACCCCGTCACGAACCGCGACTATGGCGCCTTCATTGAGGAGACGAATCGCCTTTGGCGCAGCCCCGACGGCTTCGCGGAGGATCGCCGCAATGCACCTGCGACGGATCTGACCTGGCGTGATGCGCGAGCCTATTGCGATTGGCTGACCGAACGCTGGCGTGCCGAGGGACGCATCGCGGCGGACGAAACCGTGCGCCTGCCGACGGAGCCGGAATGGGAGCGCGCCGCGCGCGGCGATCAGCCCGACAAAGGGCCTGAAACGATCGTCTATCCCTGGGGCGCTGAATGGCAGGACGACGCCTCCAATTCCGAGGAAGCGGGGTTCAACACCACCTGTGCCGTCGGCCTTTTCCCGAAGGGCAAGTCACCATACGGCTGCTATGACATGGCCGGGCAGGTATGGGAGTGGGCGACCACGCTCTGGGGCGACGACATGGCAACGCCGCATTACAAATATCCCTACGCCGATGACGGGCGGGAGGCGCCGGACGCCGGGCCATCCATCCGCCGCGTGCTGCGCGGAGGATGCTTCTCCAGCGGCAAGCTGAAGGCCTGCTGCACCTATCGCGGAAGCCTGGAGCCCGATGGGTTCTGGCGCGGCAACGGGTTCAGGATCGTGGTCGCGCGGAGCTAGGGTGAAGTAGCTCGGCCTGCCCACGAACGAATGCTCGACGCCATGACGTGCCTGACCTCGGTCAACCGTCAGTCGATAGGGTGACGGACTTCCATGCCTCGATTTCTGCCTGTAAGCGCTCAATTCTGGCTGAGACAAATGTGAGGGCGTCGCTTCCGAGCAGAAGTTGCGGTGGCGGGTTGTCAGAGTCGATCAGCGTCAGGACGGCGGTTGCCAGCTTGGCGGGATCGCCGAGCTGCTGGCCGCTTTTTTCCTGACGCGCCTGGCGGATCGGATCGAACAGAAGATCGTAGTCGGCGATTGACCTGTCGGTTCGAACCATCGAACGCCCCGCCCAATCCGTGCGGAAAGAACCGGGGCATAGTGTCGTCACATGCACCCCGAACGGCGCCATCTCGGAACGCATGACCTCTGATATGCCCTGAAGGGCGAACTTGCTGCCGCAGTAATAGCCAATGCCCGGCATGGTGATCATTCCGCCCATCGAAGTCACGTTGATGATGAAGCCTCGACGTCTCGATCTGAACCGGGGCAAGAACGCCTTGGCGACCGCGACGGCACCGAAGACGTTGACGTCGAACTGCCGTCGCATCTCTTCAAGCGGGGACTCCTCGAGTACGCCTTCATGGCCATACCCGGCGTTGTTGATCAGAACATCCACCGGGCCGTGTTCATGTTCGACATCTTCCACGACATATGGGATTCGATCGAATTCGGTGACATCGCAAAGCACGGTCTTGGCCGCCGGCAGCAGCTCGGCGAGTTTCGCTCTCCCGGCGTCGGAACGGACAGTCCCTATGACAGCATGCCCGTCGGCGATTGCCGCCGTTGCGATGGCGAGGCCGAAGCCAGAATTGGCGCCCGTTATGAAGAACGTTTTCTTGGACATATTGCTTTCTCGCATTGTTGATCGACAACTTGACTGATAATCTGAATGGACCTCCTGTTCGACGTCAGATCATCTAAAGGAATTGCCAATTTCTATGATACTGTCCGTCTCCGATGACAATGCAATGTGATCAATCACGGCGCCGCGAGTTGGTGGAGCTGGCTGGTGCCCTTGCGCCGCGCCAAGGCTACAACGTCACCGGTCTCGATAAAGTCAGGCTCCTCAGGTCCGAAGCGATTCTGAATAACGTGCCCGTACTTTACCGGCCGGGTGCTGTCTTCGTTCTGCAAGGGAGCAAAAGGGGTGTTCTCGAGAGTGAGGTCTACATCTACGATGAAGATCACTATCTGGCGGTGGCGGTGCCTGTGCCTTTCCGGATGGAATCGGCGGCAAGCCCCGAGCGGCCGCTTTTGGCAATCTACATCGACTTCGACATGACGCTCGCCGCCGAGATCGTTGCTGCCTTGGAGAGTTGGCATCTGGAAGCCGGGGGCAAGGCCAGAAGCCTCGTTTCGAGCAGAATGGAAGCTGAGATCGAGGATACGGTTTTTCGCTTGTTGAAAGCGCTCGCCAGCCCCGTCGAGACATCAGTGTTGGGAAAAAGCATCCTGCGGGAGCTTCACTACCGAATTCTCGTTGGTCCGCAGGGTTCCGCATTGGTGGCGGCGCTTCAGCAAAAGGGAATGGCTGGGCGCATTGTTCAGAGCCTCGCGCGGCTGAGTGGTGGCTTCCGTTCCGAGGTTTCGATAGCGGCTTTAGCCAGCGAGGCCGGCATGAGCGTTCCGTCCTACCACACGCACTTCAAGGCGCTCACTGGAAGCAGTCCCATACAATATGTGAAAGCGATGCGTCTTCACCAAGCGCGACTGCTCATGGCTCGGCAGAACAGCACCATTGCGGAAATCGCGCTGTCGGTAGGTTATGTCAGTCCCGCTCAGTTCAGCCGTGATTTCAAGCGCCACTTTGGCAGGACCGCGTCGGAAGAGGTCAAATGGGTCCGGCAACATTTGGGAGAGCTCGCTTCGGACCAGTGACCCAAGGTTTCCCGTGGTCGCTCGGCTGTCGAGCGCATTGGCGATCTCAAGTAGCGAGCCGGTCCACCAATGCTGGACGTCGCCAGCGTGCAATAGGATGAGCCGCCTTTGTCTGTGCAGCCCGCGCGAATTGTGGCATAACTAGCCCATGGCGATACATGTCTTGGCGGTCCATCGCGACACGGTCGGGACGGAACAGGTTGCGGGCGGTTCGCTTGCCGGGGCCTATTCCGTGGGCGTATTCTGCTGGCTTTTGTCTGCCGGCGTCTATATCGCCGCAAAATGGGTCTCTTCCGAAATGCCGCCCTGGGCACTTTGCTTCTGGCGCGTGCTGATTGCCTGGGCGATCCTGATGCCGATCGTGTACCGTCATTTCAGCGCCATGATCGCGCTTGTGCAGGCTCGTGGCCTTGAGTTGCTCATCATCGGTGGCATCGGGCTCGCGATCTGCCAGGGCCTGATTTTCGTCGGTCTCAGGCATGCCGACGCGACAACCGCCGGCATCATCATTGCCCTGATCCCGATCATAACCATGATCCTTGCACGCATCATTCTGGCCGAGCCGATGGGACGCTGGCAGGTGATCGGATCGATCCTCGCTTTCCTGGGTATCGTGATCATCATCGTCAAGGGCAGCCCGGCGGCACTTCTGCGTCTCGACTTCAATCCCGGCGAATTGTGGATCGTGGCCGGCGCCTTCTGCTTCAGCCTCTATACGGTGCTGCTCCGCCGCGCGAAATTCGACGTCAACCGCCTCTCGCTGCTGGTGCTGCTTCTGGGTGCCGCGGCGCTGACGGCGCTGCCCTTCTATTTAGTTGAGCTATTCTTCGACGAGCGCTCGACGCTGAATGCCAGCGGCCTTATCGCGCTAGGCTACGTTGCGATCCCTGGTGGAGCGGTCATGTATTACCTGTTCAACCGTAGTATCGAGGCTCTGGGTGCCGCGCGGGCGGGTGTACTTCTTTACATCCAGACGATCTTCATCGCCGTGCTCGCCTACTTCATCCTCGGCGAACAGTTGCAGCGCTATCATATCGAGGGCGCGGCACTCATAATCGCCGGACTGCTTCTCATCATTCTGCTGAAGCCGGCGGCCAGGGAAAAGGCGACGAAAGCTTGATCCTTCAATCCGTTTGTTGATGTCGGAGAGGCTGAAGTGTTGTGGTCTCTCCGACTGTGACTTTGATGGGCGGCCGGAGAAGGCCGCCCGTAGAAGCCTGAACTGTCCTCGATCAGACGACGAGGGACAGCAGCAGGATCAGGATCAAGCCCACGACCGACAAGATCGTCTCCATCACCGTCCAGGTCTTGAAGGTTTCGGGAACCGTCATGTTGAAATACTGCTTAACCAGCCAGAAACCAGCATCGTTGACGTGGGAGAGGACCACCGAACCCGCACCGGTCGCAAGCACCAGCAGCTCCCTGTTGACACCAGGAACCAACGCGACAACAGGGGCAACGAGACCGGCTCCGGCGATGGTGGCCACGGTTGCGGAGCCGGTGGCGATGCGGATCACCGCCGCGACCAGCCATGCCAGCAAGATCGGCGAGATCTGGGCTTGGACCGCCAGATGCCCAATGACATCGCCCACGCCGCTTGCAACAAGCATCTGCTTGAAGCCACCGCCGGCGCCAACGATCAACAGAATGCCGGCGACGGGGGTCAAGCTGTCATTGAGCAGCGACACGATCTTTTCTCGCTCGAACCCGCGCGCGGATCCAAACGTATAGAATGCGAGCAGCAGAGCCGCGAGCAGGGCAGTAATCGGGTGTCCGATGAGATCCATCCAGACGCGAACCGGGCTTCCCGTTTCGAACTGGACATCGGCGAATGCCTTGAGGAGCATCAGGAACACAGGAAGCAAAATGGTCGCAAGAGTGATGCCAAAGCCTGGCAGCGATTCAAAATCTTGCTCTTTCACAAATTGATCGCTCAGCTCGCCGGAAGCCCGGCCGGGTATCCGCTTCGAGATGAATTCTCCGAAAATCGGTCCGGCGATGGCGGCGGTGGGAAGGCCGACAATCAGGCCATAGAAGATGGTCTTGCCGATATCGGCGCCGAAAACGCTGACGGCCAGTAGGGGGCCGGGGTGAGGAGGGACGAGCCCATGCACGGCCGAAAGACCTGCCAGCAGCGGGATACCGATCTTCACCAGCGAAACGCCCGAGCGCCTTGCGATGATGAAGACCAGCGGGATGAGCAATACGAAGCCGATTTCAAAAAACAGCGGGATGCCGACGAGGAACGCGGCCAGCATCATCGCCCAGTGGACTTTCTCCTTGCCGAAGACACGCATCAGCGTTTGCGCAATCTGGTCGGCGCCGCCGGATTCGGCCATCAATTTGCCGAGCATCGTTCCGAGCCCCAGGACGATGCCCACGAAGCCGATCACGCTTCCGAAGCCGTCCTGGAATGTCTTCATGATCAGCTCGCCCGCCATGCCCGATGTCAGGCCGAGAAAGCCGGCGGCCAAGGTCAGCGCGACGAAGGGGTGGATCTTGAAACGGGTGATAAGAAGCACAAGGCCGATAATGGTGACTGCCGCGTCAAGCAGCAGATAGGTGTCTTTTGACAATCCAAGCATTAGAACTCCCTGCAAGGTTTGGTGAAAGGCAATTGTTGAAGATAGCGCTGTCTTGGGCGGTGCTCAAAAGCCGCGGCAAAGCGCAAATCGGACTTACGCCGCACCGTTCGATGATCGCCACCAGTCAACCGCCCGGTCGGCGATCGTTTCCAATGGAAGACTGGCATCGACGGAAAGTGTCAGCGGCTCACTGTATGGCGGCTGGAGGGTCGAGAACTGGCTTTCGATCAGGCTCGCCGGCATGAAATGCCCAGGCCGTTTCGACACGCGCTCACCCGCGAGCTCGCGGGAAAGGTCGAGAAAGATGAAGCCCAGACGCGGCTCGCTTTGGCGAAGAAGATCACGGTAGGCGACCTTTAGAGCGGAGCATGTCAAAACAGGGCGATTCCCTGCATCGAGTACGGACGCGACCTCTTCGCCCAGTCGGCAGAGCCATTCCTGCCGGTCCTCGTCGTTCAGGGGAATGCCCGCGCTCATCTTGGCGATATTGGCGGCGGGGTGGAAGGCGTCGCCTTCGATCAGCTGCCCATCATACCGTTCCGCGACAGCCGCGCCGACGCTGCTTTTTCCACAGCCGGACACGCCCATGACCACGACACCACGTATTTGCTCGCTCATCTTTTCTCCTCCTACAGTCAAGATAGCGCTATCTTGACTCTCGCTCCCTAAATATCTCCGGCGCACCAGCAGCAGCGGAGAAACTCCGAAATATTCCCGCAAAACGCCGACGAACCTCCTAGCGGCGGGAATCCAATTCTCGTAAGATAGCGCTGTCTTTAATCGAAAAATCAGTATTGGCAAGCATCAAAAGTATGATTCGTCGCGAGGCATCCCGAGGAACCGGCCGCCCAACTCTCGCGGAAGTTGCGAAACTGGCGGGTGTTTCGCAGATCACCGCGTCGCGCGCATTGCGAAATGTTCCGACCGTCGATCCGGAAAACGTGGCGAAGGTGAAGGACGCGGCCAAGGCGCTTGGCTATGTTCCAAATCCCGCGGCGCGCACCTTGGCTTCCGCTCGAAGTCAATCTGTGGTAGTGCTCGTTCCTGCTCTTGCCAACCAGCTTTTCATCGAGACGCTGGAAGCCATCCACGCGGTGCTTCATCCACGCGGGTTCGAGATCCTGATCGGAAACTTCCATTATTCCAAGGAAGAAGAAGAGGAATTGATCCGTAACTATCTCAGCTTTCAACCTTGCGGGATGCTGCTGACCGGTTTCGATCGCACCGAGGCATCGCTTCGTCTGTTGGAGGCGACCGGTGTTCCGCGTGTTCATATGATGGAGCTGTCGCGCACGGAAGATGTCCATTCCGTTGGTTTCTCCCAGGAGGATGCAGGCGCGGTCGTGGCCAGGCATCTTCTGTCCAAGGGGCGTCGTCGGCTTGCCTACGTCGCCGCCCAGCTCGATGCTCGTGTCGTCCAGCGAGGCGAGGGCTTCAAGCGGGCGCTAGCCGAAGCAGGCGTGCTGGATCGCGCCGTCGAGATCAAGGTGGCCGACCCATCCTCCGTCGAACTTGGAGGCGAGCTCTTTCAAGCCTTGCTCAATGATCATCCGGATATCGACGGAATCTTCTTTTGCAACGACGACTTGGCGCATGGCGCGCTTTTCGAAGCACAGCGAAGAGGAGTGCCGGTGCCCGAGCGCATCACATTCGTCGGCTTCAACGACCTGCCGATGTCGGCTCATACGGTGCCGCGCTTGACCTCGATCCGCACACCGCGCGCCGAGGTGGGAGAGCATGCCGCGCGTCTCCTGCTGCAACTGATTGGCGGATCGGAAACTGCACGTAAATCGATAGATCTTGGTTTCGAGCTCATGGTTCGGGAGAGCGGATAAATCGGGAAGCCCTCCGGAGCGCCCTGCTGCGCCCATCCGCGATCAAAGGAGGAAACGTCATGAACAACGGCGGGTCGTCGGGGATCGCCGGATAGCTATTGCCGATCCGAATGTGCCGACCGGACTGCATCATCGTGGCACTACCAAGCGGGGCTCGCGCCGTCGGGTTCAAGGTCGAGCGTTATGCTCATTCTGTTTGAGGCGCCAGATCAGTGTCTGGCGCACGAAAGCCACGCGGTGGTTTCGAAGTGCCGCTGGGCTCCATACCGCGTAATAGGTGTTTTGAGGGCGCGCGACGGGCGGGGTGATCTCCATTAGGGTGCCGCGCCCGAGTTCTTCGCGGCAGAGGTATTCGGGTAAAACCGACCAGCCGAACCCGCTGACCAGGATAGAGCGCAGGCCCCTCAAATCCTGGCTGACGACCGCCGGCGTGGTCTCGCCGATGTCAATGTGGTTTTCCGCAAGCCAGGCGCAGATCAGCGGCATTGCAAGATTGTAGGCAAGCACCGGTTGTGCCGCCAGGGCCGCGTAGAGGTGTGGTTGGGCCATGATATTCGCGGCGACTTCGGGCGAGGCGACGGCTACGGTCGTTTCCGTGTGCAGCGCCTCGCTGCGCAGGCGGGAATCATTTGTGGGGAGTGCCGAAAACCCCAGGTCGCATTGACCTTCGGCCACCATGATGCGGATCTTTTCCCAATCGCCGGTTTGCAGCCGTACCCGCACGCCCGCCTCCAGAAGCGGGCGCAGAGCCGGACCGATCGTCTCGGCCGCAAAGTCGCTATGGGCAATGATCTGCACCGAGCCGGCGATCTCTGTCGATCGCGAGCGTGCTGTGGCGAGCGCCGTTTCGGCATGATCCAGCTTGTCGCCGATATCCGCCGCCAGCTCGTCAGCCGTCGCGGTCGGTAGAACGCCCCGTGCATGCCGTTCGAACAGTGGACGGCCGATGGCCGCTTCCAAGCTGGCGACCTGCTGCGAAACGGCCGGTTGGGTGAGCTCGAGTTTACGCGCCGCGCCGCTAATGGAGCGCTGGCGGTAGACTTCGGTGAATGTGCGCAACTGCTGAAGATACATTTCCACATCCATAAAATATTTTATGGGAAGGGGCAATTCCTCTTTGTTTTTCGGCCGGACCCGCGTCGCTACATCTCCTCGAACCGAACGGGCAGCAATTGGCTGCCTCGCACACGACACTGACGGAGATCAGCCATGGGCACGAATGTCGCCGAGGAATTGAATTCCATTCTAACCGCTATGAAGACGTATCATCTCAAGGCGGGTGTCGCCGATGCCGGCCTGCGCAAGGACCGGCTGCAGCGCGCCATCCGCATGCTGCTCGACAATCACGATCGCCTCGCCAAGGCCATGAGCGCGGACTTTGGAAATCGCAGCATCTATCAGTCGAAGGTCGCCGATATCGCCACGACGGTCAAAGCCCTGCAATACTCCATCGACAACTTGGAAGCATGGATGCGGCCCGAACAGGTGGCCGATCCTGAGCCGGGCATGACGGCGCGGATCGATCATCAGCCGCTCGGTGTGGTCGGCGTTATCAGTCCCTGGAATTTTCCGGTCAATCTTGCCTTCAGCCCGCTGGCCGGCGTGTTTGCGGCAGGCAATACCGCTCTCCTCAAGCCTTCCGAGCTGATCCCGCATACGTCCGAAACGATCGCGGAGCTGATTGCAAGCTATTTCGACCCGATGGAACTGGGCGTCGTCCTTGGAGATGCCGGTGTCGGCGCGGCTTTCAGCGGTCTGCCTTTCGACCATTTGATTTTTACGGGAAGCACCAGTGTCGGGCGCCACGTCATGCGCGCTGCCGCCGACAACCTCGTGCCGGTGACGCTGGAGCTGGGTGGTAAATCGCCTGTCGTGATCGCCGCGGATGCCGATGTGAAGGTCGCGGCCGAGCGCACCCTGACGGTGAAGACCTTCAATGCAGGCCAGATCTGCCTCTCGCCCGATTACGTCCTGATCGCCGACAACAAGATTGCCGCTTTTATCGATGCGGCCCGATCCCTTGTCGCGGAAAGCTTCCCAACCAGTCAGACCAATCCGGAATATACCGCCATCGTTACAGACAGGCACTTCGAGCGCCTGGTTGGCCTGCTTGATGATGCGAAGGCCAAGGGCGCCGAGATCGTCAATCTTGGCCCCGCCGGGGAGCCGATCTACGATCGGAGCACCCGCAAGTTTGCTCCGGTCGCGGTCGTCGGTGCCAATGACGACATGAAGATCATGCAGGAGGAGATTTTTGGTCCGCTTTTGCCGATCGTATCCTGCGGCGGCATCGACAAGGCGATTGCCTATATCAATGCCCATCCTCGGCCGCTTGCCGCCTACTATTTCGGCGCGGGCAAGGAGGAGGCAAACCGATTTGCCCTACAGACGACATCCGGCGCCCTCGTGATCAACGACATCATGAGCCATGCGTCGATCGATACCCTGCCTTTCGGCGGCGTTGGCGCAGCCGGCATGGGCGCTTATCACGGCCTGCACGGCTTCCTGCGCTTCAGCCACGCAAAGCCTGTCGTCTTCCAGAGCGATAGCGGCACATCGGGACTGCGCCTCAGAGCACCGTACGCCGCCAAGCTCGAAGGCCTCGAAGCGCTGTTCGGCAAATAGTTGCGGCATCGGCGTCAACCGTTCAGGGCGATGCCGATGTGAGCGCGACCGCCGTTCGATCGACGGTCCACGAATTTTGATTGTCGTCGCCACCGGGTGCGAGCGTAGCCGGTGGCATCCCATACAGGAGATATTATAATGAAGGCAGCAATTTATCACGAGGCCGGCGGGCCGGATGTGTTCCGCTACGTGGATGTCGCGGACCCGGTCCCGGCGGACGACGAGCTCCTGATCCGCGTCGAGGCGATCAGTATCGAAGGTGGTGATCTTGCCGGCCGGCGCGACCTGATGCCAGGTCAAGACGAGGTGCCTGGCTATGCCGCTGCGGGCGAAATCCTTCACATCGGCAAGGATGTCGACGGCTTTGTGGTGGGGCAGAAGGTGACCACCTTTCATTGGAAGGGCTCGCATGCGGAGCTTCGTGCCGTACCCGCGCGCAATTGTTTCGCGGTCCCCGACGGTCTCGATATCGGCATCGCCTCGACCATTCCGGTTGGTCCGGGCACGGCCGCTTGGGCGCTTCATCTTGCCAAGCTGCAACCCGGCCAGACGGTCCTGGTTCTTGGTGCCGCCGGCGGCGTCGGCCTGGCAACCGTGCAGCTTGCCGCAAAGCTGGGCGCCCACGTCATCGGTACCGGCACGCGCCCGGAATCGCTCGATCGCGTTCGCGAATACGGGCTCGGCCATGGGATTGTCGTTGGCCAAAAGACCGCGAGCGAACAGATCCGCGCGTTGTTGGGCGGCAACGAGGTCGATGTCATCATCGACACCATCGGTGGCGACGCGCTCATCGATGCGCTCAAGGTTCTCAAGGATGGCGGCAATGCCGTGCTGATCGGCGTGTTCGGCGGACGCCACACGATGATCGATGGCGGTAGCCTTCTTGCGCATCGGCACACGATCATCGGTTGCCTGCTCGGCCCGGAGATGGGCGACGAGATCCCGCGGCGCCTGATCACCGAGCTGTTCGAGATGGCGAAAAAGGGCGACCTCAAAATCCCGATCGACGCCAGCTTCCCGCTGTCGGACGCGGCAGGCGCTCATCGCCGCGCGGAAGAGCGTGGCCGCATCGGCCGGGTCATCATGAAGCCTTGAAGATAGACTTCTGAAGTCGCCCAGCATGTCTGGGCGTCTGTGTCAGACGGCCGGGTTCGATGTCTGAAACTCCCGGGCTTGTGCGGCTAGCCAATCACAAAACAG
The DNA here is from genome assembly GCF_000377565.1 of Rhizobium sp. 2MFCol3.1. Classification (GTDB taxonomy): domain Bacteria; phylum Pseudomonadota; class Alphaproteobacteria; order Rhizobiales; family Rhizobiaceae; genus Rhizobium. The sequence goes on from NZ_KB898355.1 coordinate 242,189, forward strand.
GCTGGCCTTGCGGTTGCGCCTCGATCGCTTCAGAGCGACATAGTGGTGGCCGCTGTCGACGAAGCCGAACGGTGCGCGCAAGCGGCCCGCATGGATGTCGTCGACCACATAGGGCCAGGGCGCGGCGCACATGCCGAGCCCAGCCCGTGCTGCCTCCAGCATGAAGTAGAAGTGCTCGTAATCGACCCGCGGGCCGAGCGAAAGCTGGCGGCCCGAGCGAGAGCGCCAATCGTTCCAGGCTTGGGGCCTCGTACGTGTGTGAAGTTCCGGGATCGTGCCGAACTCCCCCACATTGTCCTGTGCAAGGTCGGCGGCGATAACCGGCCCGATCTGCTCCGGAAACAATGGGATGACCTCCGCGCCAGCCGGCCACGGAGGATCGCCGACGCGGATGGCGACATCGACGCCGTCCCGTTCGAAATCGACCGGCTTCGAGGATGCGGTCAGGCGCACTTCCATCTTCGGGTAATCCGACTGAAAGCGATAGAGCCTGGGGATGAGCCAGCGCATGGTGAAGGTTCCCGGACAGGAAATGTTGATCGCTCCCTCGTCCGTATCCGCAACCGCGCGCACCGACGCATCGATCTGATCGAATGCCGTGCCGAGCCCAGCCAGCAAGGTGACGCCGGCCTCCGTAAGCCGCAGGCGGTTCTTCGGCCCCTCGAACAGAGGTACCCCAAGCAGAGCCTCGAGGTGTTGGATCTGCCGGCTCACGGCGCTGTGGGTGACGTTGAGTTCGTCCGCCGCGAGCGTCATACGCCCATGACGGCCTGCGGCTTCGAATGCACGCAACGCGTTGAGTGAGGGGATGCGTCTGCTCATGTGAGATTTCCGAACATAAGATGTTCGATCATATCGGTTTTCAGTCTGCCTTGCATAGCGGCATATGACGTTCACGGAGCGCCGTTCTTCCAACAATGAACATGGAGAACCGACGTGTCCGCGTATTTTCATAAGGGAAGGTTCAAGAGCGGTGAGTGAAAGACATCAAGACGGCAGCGCTGGCGATGCAAACTACGGTGTTATCGGCAAGGGATATACAAGCTATCGCCAGCCGGAACCGCATATCGCGGAATTCATCCGACACGCGCTTGGTGATGCGCGCACGGTATTGAACGTCGGTGCCGGCGCCGGCTCCTACGAGCCCGTGGACCGCGCGGTCACGGCCGTCGAGCCCTCCGCGTCCATGCGCGCGCAGCGGCCCGCCCATCTTCCCGTTGCGATCGACGCCGTCGCGGAGAAGCTGCCGTTTGCCGACAAGTCCTTTGACGCGAGCATGGCTTCGTTCACCGTTCACCAATGGTCGGATCTGGCCGCCGGTCTGGCCGAAATGCGCCGCGTCACCCGTGGGCCGGTTCTCATTCTCACCTGCGATCCCAATGAGCTCACGCGATGCTGGCTGAACGACTATGCACCGGAAATGATTGCCGTCGAGGCGCGGCGGTATCCGGCCATGGGCGCGATATCCAAGGAGTTGGGCGGGGAGGTCGATATCCTGGCCGTCCCCATTCCGCTTGGCTGCATCGATGGGTTCGGCGAAGCCTATTACGGCCGGCCAGAGCGCATCCTCGAACCCGGCGCCCGTCTCGCCAATTCGGCATGGAGTTTCGTGGACCCTAGCATCGGGGAGCGATTTGTCGCCGATCTGAGCCGGGACCTGGGGAACGGGACCTGGGATGCGCGCTATGGCGGACTTCGCACGCAGCCTTTCTTCGAAGGATCCCTCCGCCTGGTGGTCGCAAGGCCGGGAGATACTGCGTCCTAGAAGCGCGCTTCGAAATTGATGCGCGCCGCGCTGGATTGCAGGCCCTTGCCGAACTCGCCGGAGTAGCTGAGCGTCAGGCGAGACGATTTGGAGAGTGTCGCGGACACGCCAACCTGTGCCACCAGGGAGTCGCGGGGCATTTCCACCGCTTCGATGATGAACGGCGACCCTCCGGTAAAAGCGAGGCTTGAACGAGGGGCCACGTCGCCGGCCAGGTGCCGCCAACCCAGCATGCCTGACAGGGTGACCGGGACCTCGTTCGCCAGCCAATCCATCGACCAGCGCAACCCGAGCGTGGTGGCGGTGATCGCATCGCTGGCGCTCGACGCCGACAAGGCGGTATCGCCGCCGGTTTCGCGGAAGCCATCGCTATCCAGGTTCACATAGGCGAGATTGGCGAATGGCTGGAGCTTGATTCCATCGACCTCATGTGTCCAGGAGACATCCGCGAACACTTGGCTGGTGGCGCTGGCATAGTCGGCGGCCAGCCGATCGGAAAATGTTCCAAACGATATATCGCGCCGGATGGAGGCTTCGCTGTGGCTGTAGATCGCGCCGCCAGCAAGCGTCACCTTGCCAATCTCGCCCATGGCGTAAAGGCCGGCATGGTAGGAATCGGTATTCGCCTGGGAGAAGGAGTCCTGCCCATAGCCGATTATTCCACCGACGCGCCATTGGTCGGTGATGGGTGCGTCGGCGCCGAAGACGATGCCATCGGTCGCGACATTGATAGCAGCAGCATTGCCATCACCCGACCAGGTGTTGGAAGACAGATAGCCGGAGGTCCAGAACACCACCGCGTCGTCGCGCTTATCAAGGCCGGAGGCGATCTCGTCGAGAATGGCTTCGCGGGGGAACCGGCTCTCCCAGAGCAACGCGCTCTTGAGCGAGGCATGAACCTCGCCGCTCAATTGCGTGAAGGCGTCGTCCGCGGTCGCTGCATCGAGCGGCAGGACCGCGTCGTAGACGCTGCTCCCCGAGCCCAGCGCCTCGACGGCGGTAGCCGTCGCCCGGCCGTTTGCGGTCTGGGCAACATCGGCGAACTGCACGCTGTTTCGGTCAAGCTGCATGTCGATGGATGTCGCGTCATAGATCAGCGTCGGCGACAGGAATGCGAAATCGCTTGAGACCGTGTCGAAAGTGCCCGCAATGCTGCCGGCGGCCAGGATTGTGTAGTTGGTGGCGGTCGCGTAACGGCCGGCCGCAGCCTTGATCACCAGTGTGCCGCCCTCGATAGACACGGCCCCCGTTGCATTCACACTGTCGGAAAGGCCGTTGGATGTGATATCCACCTGGTAGGTCGAGCCGGCGCGAAAGGTCACGTCGCCGTTGACGCCAAGCGTTGCGATGCCTGGTCCGGGTGCCAGCACGCCGCCTGCGTTCACCACCAGTCCACCAATGCTGCCGCTGCCGGACAGAAGCCCGCCATCATCGACATCGACGGCTCCCGATATGGTGCCGTCGTTGATCAGCGAGCCGCCCGAAACCGTTGCGGCCCCAGTGATCGTGCCGGTGTTGGAGAATGTGCCGGCGTTGTTTTGAAGCGCTGCGATGGTTCCGTCATTCGCGGCGGTGCCGGAATTGGTGACCGTGCCGGCGACCGCGCCGCTATTGTTGACGAATGTGCCCGCCGCCCCGACAGCGACGTCGGCCAAGGTCGCATTGTTGACCACACTGCCGCCGTTCACCGTCGTGGCGCCGGTAACCGTGCCGCCTGTGTTGTTGGTGAACGTGCCGGCGTCGTTCTCAATGGAAGCGATCGTGCCCGCGTTGGTGACCGTGCCGGAATTGCGGATGGCACCGGCGGTGGCGCCCTGGTTGTTGACGAAGGCGGCGACCGCCGCGACATCGGCGTCGGTTATAACGAAATTGTTGGTGACCGTGCCGCCGTGGATGGTGGTCTGTCCAGTGATCGTGCCACCGGCATTGTTGGTGAAGGTCCCGGCCGTGTTCGCGAGGCTCGTCACGGTTCCGGCATTGGATGTCGTGCCCGCATTGGTCACGGCGCCCGCGTTGGCGCCGGTGGCGTTGGTGAAGGCGCCGGCGGTTCCGACATCGACGCTGTTCAGGCTGGCATTGTTGGTGACGCTTCCACCGTTAACAGTGGTGCTGCCGGTGACGATGCCGCCCGCATTGTTGGTGAACGTGCCTGCGTCGTTCTGAACGGAAGCGATCGTGCCGGCATTTGTAACGGTGCCAGCATTCCTCACCGTGCCGGCAATGGCGCCCTGGTTGTTGACGAAGGTGGCGACCGCAGCGACATCGGCGTCGGTGATGACGAAGTTGTTGGTGACCGTGCCACCTTCGACGGCGGTCTGTCCTGTTATCGTGCCGCCGGCATTGTTGGTGAAGGTCCCGGCCGTGTTTGTCAGGCTGGCGATAGTCCCGGCATTGGATGTGGTGCCCGCGTTTGCAACCGCGCCAGCGGTGGCGCCGGTGGTGTTGATGAACGTGCCGCCCGCGCCGACATTGACGCTGTTGAGGCCGGCATTGTTGGTGACGTCGCCGCCGTTGACCGTCGTGCTGCCGGTGACGACGCCGCCCGCATTGTTTGTGAATGTTCCCGCGTCGTTTTGAACGGAAGCGATCGTGCCGGCATTGGTGACGGTGCCGGAATTCCTGACCGTGCCTGCGGTGGCGCCCTGATTGTTGACGAAGGTGGCGACGGCGGCGACATCAGCGTCGGTGATGACGAAATTGTTCGTGACGGTGCCGCCTAAGACCGTCGTCGTTCCCGTCACCGTTCCGCCAGCATTGTTGGTGAAATTGCCGGCGGTGTTGGTCAGGCTGCCGACGGTTCCGGCATTGGTTGTGGTGCCTGAATTGCTCACCCTATCGACGGTTGCCCCGCTGTTGTTGACGAATGTCGCGCCCGTCGACACGTCGACGTCGCCGGTGGTTCCGTTGTTGGATAGCGCCGTCCCCGTTGCGACCGACGCGCTGCCGAGGGTGCCATTCACAGTCACATTGCCGTTGTTGAGGTTCAGCCTTCCATTGAGGTTGCCGTCAAGCGAGAGGCTGCCGCCGTCGAGGCTGACGTCCGAGTTGACCACCCCGCCTGCGTTGATGCTGACGCTGCCGGAACTGATCGTGGTGCCTGACGTCGTGGTCAGCGTGCCGCTATCGGTCACCGTGACATTGCCGCCGTCAACGTCCAGGCGCCCTATGGTCACATCGTCGGTGACCTGAGACGATCCGGTGTCGACGGTTGCCGTGTCGGCGGCACCAGGTGCAGCGGGCGTCCAGTTCGAGCCATTGCTGAATTCGTTATCCGCGCCGCCGCCCGACCATGCCGATTGCGCCAGCGCATGCGTGGGCGCCACGGCGGAGACCAGCGCAGTGAACAGGCTGAGGCGGCGGAATAATGCCGGGAGCAGTGGTTTCATCAGGATCGGCCAACGCTAGCGGACACCCGCGACACATCCACGGGAGGGTTAACGATTCCTAACGAAACTCGGTTAACGAAGTCTTACTACGGCTCAAGCGAAGAGCGACCACCCTCGCCAGGAACCGAGGCCGATGCGGCACCGAAAGAGCGCCGCGGAGTTTTGGTCTAATGCTCCACGCTTTCATCGTCGGCCTGATCCACCGACGTCAGGTCCGGATCGCTCGGGTTGGTCTGGAAGCGCGCCGACGATGTCCCGCTGCATCTACGCCAGCGACACCGTCGCGCAGAGCGACCGGCCGAGCAGGTGTCTCAGCCGGACGCGGCATGCCGGAAGGGGGAACGATCCGGATCAGGATCCGGCATCGCATCCAGCAGCATGCGCGTATATTCGTTTGTCGGTCGCTCGAAGATATCTCCTACTGGGCCGCTTTCAACCAGCTTTCCACGATAGATCACAGCGACTTCATCGCAAATATAGCGGATGACGCCGAGATCGTGACTGATGAAGAAATAGGTAAGGCCCAGTTCCTCCTGCAGGCGGTGCAGGAGGTTCAGAACATCGGCCTGAACCGAAACGTCGAGCGCCGACGTGGGCTCGTCGAGGATCAGAAATTCCGGCTTGGCGGCAAGTGCCCGGGCAATGCCGATACGCTGGCGCTGGCCGCCGGAAAACTCGTGCGGATACCGAAACAGATGTTCTTCGCGCAGACCGACCTGCAAGAGTAGTTCCAGCACGCGCTCCGTGCGCTGGCGCGCCGTCATGGGCACGATGTCGCGGTGGATGACCAGCGGTTCGGCGACGATGTCATGGATCGTCATGCGCGGATCGAGCGAGGCGTAAGGGTCCTGAAAAACGATCTGCAGGCGCGCGCGCAGGCGGCGCATCTCGGTCGGCGTCAGTTTGGCTATGTCGGCGCCGTCATAAAGGATATTGCCGGAGGTCAGCGTTTCCAGCCGCAGGATACAGCGTGTCAGCGTCGTCTTGCCGGAACCGCTCTCGCCGACAAGACCAAAGCTCCTGCCTTTTTTGACCCGCAGGCTGACATCGTCGAGCGCCTTGAAACCCTCGGTGTGGCCGAACAGGCCCTTGCGCTGGCCCGGGAAAATTTTCGAGACGTTGTTGATCTCAAGCATTACTGAACCTCCGGCATGACGCCGCCAAGGCCGCGCAGTTCGCCGCGTTTGGTATGGGCCGTCGGAATGGAATTGAGGAGCGCCTGCGTGTAGACGTGGGCAGGCTTTTTCAGAACATCCGTGACCGGTCCGCGCTCCAGAATGCGGCCGCGATACATGACCGCAACATGGGAGCAGATCTGCGCCACGACGCCGAGATTGTGGGTGATCATCAGCACGCCGATGTTTCTCTCCGCAACAAGGTCGTGGATCAGTTTCAGGATCTGCGCCTGGACCGAAACGTCGAGTGCGGTCGTCGGTTCGTCGGCGATCAAAAGGTCCGGCTTGCCGATCATCGCCATGGCGATCAGCACACGTTGCTTCATGCCACCGGAAAACTGGTGCGGATAATCGTGCATGCGTTCCGCCGCCTTCGGGATGCCGACCTTTTCGAGCATTTCGATGGAAACGCGTTTTGCCGCCTTTTTCAGATCGCGCGAGGATGCGCCGGGTTCGAGGCCCAGCACGGTCGGATCGGCATGGCCGGCGTGCAGGGCCACATCGACCAGTTGCGTGCCGATACGAAAGACCGGGTTGAGGTTGGTCGTCGGGTCCTGAAAGATCATGCCGATCTTGCGGCCGCGCAGCGTGCGCATGTCCTTCTCGTTCGCCTTCAGCACGTCGCGGCCTTCGAATTCTATCGAGCCCGCGAGATAACGGCCGGTAGCCGGCGGAATGAGGCGCGAAACGGAGAGGCCGGTCAGCGATTTGCCGGAGCCGGTCTCTCCGACCATGCCCCAGATCTGACCGCGTTCGACCGTCAGGTCGATGCCGTGCAGGATCTGCGTTTCGCCCTCGAAGCTGCGCATGGATAGGTTGAGGTTCTTGATATCGAGCAATGTCATGTCGTCACCTCACCGCCGTGCCTTGGGGTCCATGACGTCGCGCAGACCGTCGCCAAGGAGGTTGAAGGCAAGAACTGCCAGGAAGATGGCGCAGCCCGGAAACACCGCCGTCCACCAGTAATCCGGCATGTCGGCGCGGGCGACGGACAAGAGCGTTCCCCATTCCGGCGTCGGTGCCTTCACGCCGATGCCGACAAAACCGAGCGAGGCGACGGTCAGAACGGCAAAACCCATGTCCAGCGACGCTTTGACGATGATCGGCGACATGATGTTGGGCAGAATATGGCGGCCGAGCATACGCGGCCAGCCGGCACCCAGCGCCTTGGCGGCGGTGATGAACTGTTCTTCCTTCTTGCCGATCACCTCGCCGCGCACGAGGCGGGCATAGGCCGGCCACCAGGTAATCGCGATGGCGATGATCATGTTGGTGACGCCGGTGCCGAGGGCAGCCGCCACCGCCATGGCGAGGATCAGGCTCGGGATGGTGAGCAGCAGATCGGTGATGCGCATCAGGATCTCGTCGATCCAGCCGCCGAAATAACCGGCGATGGCGCCGATAATGCCACCGACGACAATGGCGATGACCACCACCGCCAGGCCGGAAAACAGCGAAACCTGCGAACCGACGAGAACGAGCGAAAACACGTCCTGTCCGAGTGCATTGGTGCCGAACCAGTAGTCTGCGCCCGGCCGCATGAATCGGGCGGCGGTGTTGGTGCCGCCGGCAACATGTTCGGGATGCGGCACGATAAACGGCGCAAACAGGGCGATGAGGACGAGCGCCACGACGATGGCAAGGCCGATGACGGAAAGCCAGCTCTGGCGAAAACGGTAGAAAGCGCGTGACCAGTTTTCCAGCCGTGCCGACTGGTCGCGCTTCGGGAGGGTTACGGGTGTTGTGGTCATGTGTAACGAACCCTCGGGTTAAAGACGCCGTAGAGCAGGTCGACGATCAGCATGGTGACGAGATAGATCACGGCGATGACGAGTGTGACGCCGATGACCGGCATGAAATCCTGGGAGAGGATCGCCTGCGTGGCGTAGAGGCCGAGCCCCGGCCAGTCGAACACCGTCTCGACCAGAACCGTGCCGCCGAGCAGCCAGGAGACGTAGAGACCGATGACGGTCAGCGTCGAGGTCATGGCGTTTTTCAGCACGTATTTGAACAGGATTTTGCGATTGGAAATGCCGAGCGCCCGTTCGGTCATGACAAAATCCTGTTGCAGCACCTCGATCGTCGACGCACGCATCATGCGCATGATGGTCGCCAGAGGGGACAACGACATGGCAAAGGCGGGGAGAGCGAGGTGCTGCAGAGCGATCGTCAGCGAATACCAGTCGCCGGCGAGAATGGAATCGATCGTGTAAAAACCGGTCGGGCCTTCCGGCGGGATCTCGATCAGCGGGAAACGGCCCGAAAGCGGCAGGATGTCGAGCCATGAGACGAACATCAGCTGCAGCAGAAGGCCGAGGAAAAAGCGCGGCATGGCGATGCCGCCAAGTGCCACCGTACGGGTGAGATAATCGACAAGACCATTGCGATAGACGGCAGCGGCGAGGCCCAGCGGAATGCCGAGCACGATGGCGATCAGCATTGCGGCGGCCACCAGTTCCAGCGTTGCCGGCAGGAAGGTCATGATGTCTTCGAAAACCGGCCGGCGCGTGAAGATGGAAACGCCCCAGTCGCCTTGAACCAGTCCCGTCACGTAAGCCAAGTATTGCAGGGGCAGCGATTTATCGAGGCCGAATTCCTGGCGCACGCTCTCGATCACGTCGGGCGTGGCATTCGGGCCGGCGGCAAGTGCCACCGGATCACCGGGAAGAAGGCGGGCGATGGCGAAAACGATCATCGTCAGCCCGATCAGCATCGGGATCAACAGGACGAGGCGTCGCAAGGTGTAAAGGATCATGGCGCTTCCGGTGGTCAGTATGTTTGGTCGATCGCATGAGGCTAAAAGACCCCTCCCAACCCTCCCCACAAGGGGGAGGGCTTAACCCAGCCGATCCGCTGCGGCTCAATCGAGGCAGACGGCTGCGGCTCGGTTTCTCCCCCCTTGTGGGGGAGATGGCCGGCAGGCCAGAGGGGGACTTTATTTCGGGGTTTTCCTCTATGCGATCGTCCTTATCAATCAAGCGACAGCGGCAGAAGCTCGATGGCGTTGGCGGCAACCGGGGTGAAAACAAAGTTCTTCACGTTTGCACCGAAGCCGAGCTTGCGCTTTTCGAGCACGCCAAAGATATCCGGCGCATCGTCAACCACAAGCTCCTGGAACTGCTTGTAGAGCTCCGCACGCTTGGTCTGGTCTGTCTCGATACGAGCGGCCTCGATCAGCTTGTCGACTGCCTCGTTCTTGTAGACCGGGTTCTGCCACTGGCCGTTGCGCGACGAATGATAGGCGGCAAAGGCAACGTTGTCCGGATCGGCATAGTTGGCCGTCTGGAACAGGCACATGAAGCTCGGCATCGTGTCGGGCGACTGCGCGGCGGCAACCGTGTCCGGCCAGGTTGCGGGGCGAATGTCGAGTTCGATGTTGAGCGCCTTCAGGGCCTCCAGCAGAAGCAGAGACCAGCGGCGCTGGTTCTCGTAACCGGTGGCATGCATGACCGAAAGTTTGAAACCGCCATCCTTGTATTCGGATTTGGCGAGATATTCCTTCGCCTTGTCCATGTCGTGACGATAGACGGTGAGGCTCGGGTCGTGGCCAAAAATGCCGGTCGGCAGCGGGCCGACCATCAGCTCTGCCGGACCGGCGGCATCCAGCATGCTCTGGTAGTTGAAGGCATAGGAAATCGCCTTGCGCAGGTTCTTGTCGGCAAGCGGTCCCTTGGCGGTGTTCATCTTGATCGAGAAGGTGCGATATTCCGGCTCGATGACGCTGACGACCGCTGGATTGTCCTTCAGGGCATCCATGTCTTCGGCATAGAGTTCCAGCGCGATATGCGCTTCCTTGCGCTGTAGCATCATGCGTTCGGTGGAGGCCTCGCGCACGATCTTCCAGATCGCACCTTCGAGATTGCCGCCGCCCTGATGCCAGTCATCCTTGACGCGGATGAATTCGTAAAGATTGCCCGGTGCAACGCGACCCATCTTGAACGGGCCGGAACCGGCGGTGTTCTTCATCAGATAGGCCTGACCGTCATCGCCGCCGATATTGGCTTCGACCACCGTATGGTTGACGATGAACATCCACGGCAGAACCTGCAGGAAGGGCGCGAACGGCGCCTTCAGGTCGAAGGCAACGGTCTGGGCATCGACGGCCTTGACGCTGTCGGCATCGACGATGCCGGCGATCATCCATGAGGGGCCGCGCTTCAGTTTGACGATACGCTTGAAGGAATACACGACGGATTCGGCGGTGACCGGCGAACCGTCCTGAAATTTGGCGGTCGGGTCGAGCTTGAATTCGTAATGCTTCTGGTCTTCCGAAACGGTCCAGCTGACGGCCAGACCCGGCTTGACGTCCGGCGGCGTGCCGACGACGCGCACCAGCGCATCATAGGTGTTGCGGAACAGCATGGCCGGTGCATAACCGGTGGCGACATGCGGGTCGAAATTCGGAATATCGACACTGCTGGCCATGATCAGGATCTTGCGGCCGGCTGCGAAGCTTTCGAGCGGCATCGAAGCGAGCGCGGCAGCGGAAACCGCCGATCCCATGAACGAACGTCTGGTCATCTGCATGCGTATGGTCTCCTAGTTTTTTGAGAACCGGCCGTCTCCCCTTAAGACGGCCGGAATTTTATCGTTCAGGCTGCGGTATCGGACTTCTTGCGTTCCTCGCTGCGGGCGGTGCGGCCATAGATGGCTTCGGCCGCTTCAGCGCTCACGTAACCCTGGCGCACGTCGTCATCGAGTTTGTCGAGATCGCGCTTGTTCGGGTCGCCGTAACCGGAGCCGCCGGCCAGCGTCAGTTCCACGACAGCATCGGTATCGACGAGATCGACGATCGCGCCGGTGCCGCAATCCTGCACTGTCTCACCGCTGGCATGCGACAGGATCTTGCCGGTTGCCGTCTTGCCCGGCTTGCCGCCGAACAGGCCTTCGACCGGAAGGTCGACGCCTTCAGGCGAAACGATCGCCTTGATCGGGTGACCTTTGGCATTGCGGCGCGAGATGCGGACGCGAACGCCGAGGCCGCCGCGGTTTTCACCGGCGCCACCGCTGTCGGTCATCAGGCTTTTTTCCCAGATGACAATAGGCGAGCGGGTTTCGAACATTTCCAGCGACGAGGTTGCCGCAGATGTCGGCCAAAGAAGCGAGGATTTGCCGTCCTTGGTCTGTGATGCACCCTGACCGCCGCCAAGCAGCAGCAGTTCGTAGAACAAAGCGCCCGTTTCCATGGACTTGCCGTAAAAACTCATCAGGCTCGGCAGGCCGGAGAAGGACTGCGCCGTGTCCGGTGCCGCTTCCGAGAGTGCTCGGAAAACGTTCGGCGCCAGATACCAGCCGGTGCGGGTGCGGAGCGAAACCGGAGCCGGCTTTTCGCAGTTGAGGATCGAACCCTTCGGTGCTTTCACCGTGAATGGACGATAGCAACCGGCATTGCCACGAATGCCCGGTGTCAGCATGCATTTGATCGGGTAGGTGGCATGTGCCGTCGTGTAGGAAAGGGTGCAGTTGATGCCGCCCTTCACTGTCTGCGGCGGTGCGCCTTCGAAATCGAGTTCGATCTCGTCACCCTTGACCGTTACCTTCAGCGGGAAGGTCATGGTCGAGCCCATCGGATTGTTGGAAATCTCCGAATAGTAGACGCCGTCCGTCAGCTTGGTGACGGCATCGCGCATGGCCTTTTCGGACAGCGACTGCACGACATGCGACAAGGCCTTCAAGTCGTGCATGCCATACTCTTCCATGAAGGAGCGCATGCGGGCCGAGCCGGTTTCGTTGGCGGAGATGAACGAGCGAACGTCGCCGAGAACCTGATCGCTATCGCGAATATTGTCCGCCATCAGGCGGAACAGGTCTTCGTTTTCGACACCCTCGCGCACCAGCTTCATGGCCGGGATCTGGATGCCTTCCTCGTAAAGCTCGGTGACATTAAGGCCGTCACGGCTGCCGCCGATATCGCCGACATGGCCGACCGTGCCCATCAGTGCCACGACGCGGCCGCGATGGAAGACCGGCGTGACGATGGCGAGGTCGAACAGGTGACCGGCGCAGAGCCACGGATCATTGGTGATATAGACATCGCCCGGCTTCATCGTATCGACCGGGTAACGCTCGATGATCGCCTTCACTGCCATCGGCAGGGTCAGGTTGAAGACCGGCATGACGCGGGCGGAGTGGGCCAGCGTCTCTCCATCCGGATCGAGAATGGCGCAGCCAAAATCCTGGCTTTCGGAGATGATCAGCGAAAACGCGGTGCGGCAGACTGTCGACCACATTTCTTCCGCGACGTTGACGAGGCGGCTCCACATGACTTCCAGCGCGATCGGATCGGACTGGATGCGGCGGCCTGCCTCTTCGAGCGACATGGTCTCGTCGACGATCGTCGCGCCCTTGGCGGTTTCGGCGATCTGGATGCGCAGGTTGCCGGTCTCGTCGACCGTCACCTTGTCTCCCGGCGGGATGATGGTGGTGGATTCGCGTTCCTCGATAATGGCAGGACCTTCGACGAGAATGCCCGGACGCATCGCGTAACGGTCATAAATGCCGGCATCGACCCAGTCGCTGCCGAAGAACGTTTTGCGCGTACCCTTTTTGGCTTCGGTCGCGCCGCCTTCGATGCCGGCCTGACGGACGGTCAGCTGCGGCACGGCGCCGGAAGCACGGATGCGGAAGGAGAGGATTTCGAGCTTCGCTTCGGACGGCACGCGGGTGTAGCGCGCGCTGTATACGGCCTCGAATGCCCCGCGTATTTCGGCATAGGCGCCGGCATCCAGCTTGCCGGCCGGCAGCGGCACGTTGATTTCATGCAGCTGGCCGACGAGGCGCATGTCGGCGGAGCGCTCGACCAGAATGTCGGCGTCGGCAACACCGGCGCTGCGCAGCTGCACGCGGCCATCCTCGGATATTTCCTCGATGATGGCGTTGAGCGTGTCTGCTTCCAGTTTTTCCGACAGCGCGATCGGGTGGGAGCGGACGATATCGATGGAAAGCGGTGCGGTGAGGAAGCCGAAGGCGGAGGCCGCGCCGCTTGCCGGCGGAATGATGACTTCGGAAACGCCGAGAATGCGGGCGACCTTGGCGGCGAATGCCGGGCCGGCGCCGCCGAAACCGATCATCGAATACCCGCGCGGATCCTTGCCCTTTTCGACCAGATGGATGCGGGCAGCGCTCGCCATGCTTTCGCTGACGACCTGATGGATGCCCCAGGCCGCTTCCACGGACGAGATGTTCAGCGGCTTGGCGATCGTGCCGAGCGCCGCCTCAGCGGCGTCGAGATCCAGCGTCATGCGTCCGCCGAGGAAGAAGGACGGGTCGTAATAACCGAGCGCGACCGAGGCGTCAGTGACGGTCGGCCGCGCTCCACCCCGGCCGTAGCAGGCCGGACCGGGTTCTGAACCTGCGGAATGGGGGCCGACCTGCAAAAGGCCGACGCCATCGATCGAGGCGATCGAGCCGCCACCGGCGCCGATCTCGATCATGTCGACAACAGGCGACTTGATCGGCAGGCCGGAACCGTTCTTGAAACGATGCTCACGACCGGCTTCCAGATAGGAGGCGATGTCGATCTTGCCGTCCTCGATCAGGCAGGCTTTTGCAGTGGTCCCGCCCATATCGAAGGCAATGACATTGTCATGACCGGCATTCTTGCCGAACCATGCTGTGGCAAGCGCGCCGCCGGCCGGGCCGGATTCAAGAAGGCGGATCGGGAAGGCACGGGCGGTTTCCAGCGACACCAGGCCGCCGGCCGAATGCATCAGGCGGAAATCGCCGGCAAAACCGAGCTTTGCCAGCTCGCCCTCGAACCTGCGCAGGTAACGGTCCATCAGCGGCTGCACATAGGCATTGGCGCAGGTGGTGACAAAACGCTGATATTCGGAAATCTCGGCAACGACTTCCGAGGAAATCGAGATCGAAAGCTCGGGCAGGGCCTTGGCGATGATGTCGCGGGCGCGGCGCTCGTGGCTCGGGTTGCGATAGGAATGCATGAAGCAGATGGCGATCGCCTCGACACCGTCCTTCTTCAGGGCTTCGGCGGCGCGGAGAACCGCGACCTCATCGAGTTCGAGAATGACATTACCATCGGCATCGATACGCTCGGACACTTCCAGGCGGCGCGAGCGCTCGACCAGCGGCGCCGGGAATGCCAGCGTCAGGTCATAGATATCGTAACGCTGCTCGGTGCCGATTTCGAGGATGTCGCGAAAACCCTCGGTGGTGATCAGGCCGACGGCGGCCCCCTTGCGCTCGATGACGGCATTGGTGACCAGCGTCGTGCCGTGGACGATCTCGGAGAGGTCGGAGATGCCGATGCCGGCAGCCGCGACCAGTTCTCCGAGACCGCCCAATGCGCCCTGGGAGGGGTCCTTTGGAGTGGTCAGGCACTTGTGCAGACGGATCGCAGTCGCGCTCTCGTCGAAAAGGATGAAGTCGGTGAAAGTGCCGCCGATATCCACGCCCGCACGCAGGCGCTTACCGGTCGTCTGGCCAGTAGCTAACATATGTCAATCCTAGATCACGCGAGTGAGCCGGCCGTTCTGGTCCGTGCTCGAATGTTCCCGAGCTGTGCTCTTGGGCAATTATCGCCACTGCGGGCGGTTGCCTCAAAATTCAGCTTCTCTTGTTCGTGCAAGATTTGTAGGCGAGCTTTTCAAGCGAGTCTAGAAAGAGTTTCAAAGTTGACACCGAATTTCAATAGTGGAACAAATATGGTCGTCAAAGCAATTAGGGGTAGGTGAATGGGCGTTCTTGACGATGCGATTGCAATTTTCGAGTGCTTCTCCCTGGAGGAGCCGGCGATTGGACAAGCCGAGCTTGTGCGCCGTCTCGACCGCCCCAAGGCCACTGTGCACCGGGCTCTGAAGAGCCTCGTTGCCGCCGGTCTGGTCGAATATGATCACTCGACCAGGCTCTATGCGCCAGGCATGCGCCTGTTCGAGCTCGGTCAGATCTTTCGCTCCCGCCACCACTTCCTCGACATGATCTACACGCGGGTGAAGCAGATCTGCGATATTGGGGGGCATACGGGTTACATCACCGTGTTCGATGGCTTTGACCTGATGGTGCTGCGCGTGGTGCGTGGATCCAGCCCATTGGCGATCGCTTCGACACCCGGCTATAAGTCATCGGCCTATGCGACCTCCAACGGCCGCGCCATGTTGGCCCTGCTGGAGGATCATGTCTGGAAGGGCCGTGTGCCCGACCCACTGCCTTACGTCTCGGAAAATACGCCCAGAGATCACGAGGAGCTGAAGGAGCGAATCGGCAAGATCCGCGCAACCGGCCGGTCCTATGCCTCGAACGAGATCGTCGAGGGCGTATCCTCTCAAGGGGTCGCCATGCGTGATCCCGAAACGCTCGAGATTTTCGGCGTCGCGATTTCCTATCCAGCCAGCCTTGGAACAACGGAACTCAAGGAGAAGATTGCGGTGCTGCTCGATCAGATGCGCACGGATCTCAGCATCAAGTCGGATTAGCGAAGCGCCGAGGGCTCAAGCAGCTTCCTTAGCGGTAGATGCCACTCTTATTGAATGAAGACTTCGGCTCATATTCATTAGACAATTCGCAAATACTTGTTTACGCTGTGGTTCTGGGCAGAGGGAACAAGTCCATTATCGATCGTTGGCGCGTATCTCGTCATCGCAACACCAGCCACGGCAAGCATATTGCCGGGGCACACTCTCGTCATGCTCTTCGCATTGCGCTTGCGCTTTGCGCTATTCCCTTTCTTTTGCCGGCCTATTCGCAGGCGCAAGAGCGCGTTCCCTACGACGTTGCACCGGGCACGACGCTGTCAGGTGGGGCAGGCGGCGCGGGCGGGGCGGCCAGTGGCTCACCGGGATCCACCGGCGGCGCAGGCGGTGCAGGCGGCCCTGGATTGCTCGCCACCGTTCCGACGGCGGTCACGATCGGCGCGGGTGCTACGATCACGGGCGGTGCAGGCGGAGCCGGTGGGTCGGGCGGCCTCTTTGGCACGACGGGAGCGGCCGGTGCGGGTGGCGTCGGCATCATCGGTCGTGACCTCTCGATCATCAACGGCGGCGCGATCAATGGCGGATTGAGTGGCGATGGCGCCACGCGCGCGGACGGGTTGCAGACTGGCGGCTCGACCTTTCTCGGATTTTCGACCGGTGCAACCCTTCTTGGCGGTATCCTGATTTCAGACGGTGAGCTGGCGATCGGCGCGAGCAGCACGACCATATCGGGCGGGATAAGGGGTGGCGGCGCGCTGACGCTGCAAAGCGGCCTGCTCACCCTTGGGGGAACGAACAGCTACAGCGGAGATACGACGATCAGATCCGCCGCCACCTTGCAGGCGGGCGCAGACAATGTGCTGTCTCCAACGAGCGGCTTTATCGTCAACGGCAGCCTCGACCTCGTGGGACATGTGGCGACGATCGGCTCGCTCGCAGGGGCCGGAAACGTTGGCACGTCGGGCGGCGCAGCGACGCTGACCATCGATACGGCGGCATGGCGGCAAGTGGCGTTTATGGGCAGCTTCTCCGCCGGTCCGCTCGGTATCGTCAAGGCTGGCGCCGGGACACAGATATTTTCGGGAACGGCGGCCTATACCGGCGCGACAATCGTCAACGGCGGCACCCTGGCGATCAACGGCATGAACCTGTCGAGCTCCAGTTCGCTCACAGTGAATTCCAGCGGCACGATCGCCGGCTATGACAGCACTTTGCCGTCGACGACGGTAAACGCAGGAGGCTTCATTTCGCCCGGCAGCACCGGCCACGATATCGGCGTGCTATCCATCGCAGGCAACCTGCTGCTGGCGCCCGGCTCGACCTATCGCGCGGATATCGGCTATGCGGGCCTTGTGGGCACGAGCGATCTTCTCGACGTCACCGGCATCGCCACGATCGGCGGCTCGTCGCTTGATCTCGTCGGCTCGTTCTTTCGTCCGGCCCGCTATACGCTGATTTCGGCCACCGGCGGCGTCAGCGGTCTCTTTGCCAACACGCCCCAACAACTCCCGCTGGCCGACCTGGCCTTTGCATACGACGCCTCCAGCGGATATCTCGATGTGACCTATAACGGCCAGCCCATCACATCGGCCATCGCGGCGCGGACCTTCGCGCGGATTGGCACGGGAACCGGCGTGCAGTCATTGGGCTCGGGCAATCCCGTTTTCGACGCCATCGTGGGGCAGGTCTCCACGACCGCCATCGACACGGCCCTCGATCAGCTCTCGGGCCAGAGCTACGCATCCATCCGCTCCTCGATGATCGACGACAGCCGCTTCGTGCGTGATGCGATCAACGACCGGCTCTATGGACCCGGCCCGACGGCGCGTAGCGAAGAGGCCGCAAATGGCTTCTGGCTTCAAGGCGTGGGCTCATGGGCCAGCCGCGACGCAACCTCGGACGCATCCGCTCTCGACCGCTCCATCGGCGGCTTCTTCTTCGGCGGCGATGGCGAAATGAGCGATAACGTCAGGATCGGCCTCGCCGGCGGCTACAGCAGATCGTCTTTCGACGATGATGGCCGTAATACCCGCGCGAATAGCGACGACTGGTACATTGCGGCCTACGCCGGGGCGGACTTCGGCCAGGTCAGGGTCAGAGGGGGGATTGCCTACACCTGGCACGACCTCGGTACGACACGCGACGTCGTCTTCACCGGGTTCAACGAAAGGCTTTCGGGCGGCTACTCGGCATCGACCGCGCAGATCTTCGGTGAAGTCGGCTACGCGACCGATCTCGGTCAGGCAACGCTGGAACCATTCGCCGGCGCCGCCTACGTCAATGTTCGCTCGGATGGTTTCACCGAAACCGGCGGGAGCGCGGCTCTCCATATGGACGACGGTAACGACAATGTCGGGCTGACCACATTGGGATTGCGAACAACGTCCGCCTTCGCAATCGAGGACGTCACGGTCGAGGCCAGAGGGATGATCGGCTGGCGGTATGCGTTCGGCGATCTCTCGCCGGTCGATGTCGTTGCCTTTTCCGGCGGCTCGTCCTTTGGCGTGACCGGGCTTGGCGCAACGAGAAATGCCGCGCTTATCGAACTCGGTTTCGACGCTCTCGTCTCAGACAATATGAAGCTGGGCCTCTCCTACAACGCGGCCCTGTCCCGGGACGTCGTTGATCAGGGCGTGAACGCGCGGCTGATGGTGACGTTCTAAGGCGTCATCCAGAGTGGTCGCTATTGCCGTTAGCGCTTGTGGTGCGCTGCGTGTTCGCTCTGCCGATTTCCACGCCGCCCGCCTTGATCGATCCGATCGCACGCCTAGCGTGGCGGCTTGGTCCTATCGATGCTGAAGGCAAGCCGCGGCTCGTTGACCTGTACGTTCTGCAGGCGCGGGTCCCTTCTGGCTCAGTCCTTTCACTCAACAGACTGCCGGCTCGACCTGTAAATATGCGGGTCGCCATTGTGGAAACTCGGACGCCCGCTTTTCCAGCCCGCGACAACGCGGCCGATTTCGCGCACGGCGGCTCGTGGCCCGACTGCGTCGATGAGGATGATCGTCGCCTCCTTGCCTACGGTGAGGCCATGCGGCACTCCGAGTTGGCGGGCGGCGAAGCGTGCGACCATGTCGAATACGCCGGATATCTCAGCGTCGCGTGAGAGTTGCGCGACGTTGGCATACAGATTGGCCATCCGGATCAGCGAGGCGTCTCCGTAGGGCGTGAACGGGTTGAGGACGTTGTTGGTAGCGATTGAGGCGACAACACCGTGTGCCGCGAGGATATGGGCGGGGGCGACGCCGCGCGGCACCAGATGGTCCTGCCCGCGACCGTTCAAGAATAGATCGGTGGCCGGCAGGACGGTGAGCGCGATCCCTGCTTCCGAGAGGTTCTTTGCGATCTCGATTACCGATGCCTCCGGCAATGCCGAGAGATTGGTGACATGGCCGATCGAAACGCGGCCCTGCCAGCCGTGGCGTTTCGTAGCCGCGATGACGGCGGGCAGGTCGGTCTTGTTGGGGTCGAGGCTGAAGTCGAGGTGGAAATCGACGGCGACGTCGTGTTTCATTGCTAGTTCGAAGATCCTGGTGATGTGGGCTTCAGGATCGGGGTCGGTGTAGGGGCAGCCGCCGATGAGATCGGCGCCCTCGGCGAGCGCTGCGTCGAGCATGGCCAAGGTTTCGGGCTCGCTCGTGAGGCCGTCCTGCGCGAAGGCGCAGATCTCGATGTCGATCGCGAAGGCGTAATCCGCCCTGATGCGCTTGATCGCCTGGAAGGAACGGAAACCGGCGCGCGGGTCGATCTCGACGAAGGTCCGCATCCGCACCGTGCCGTGCGCGATTGCCTTCTCGACGACGCGGGCGGCTCGCTCGTAAACGTCGTCCACCGTAAAGCCGGACTTGGCGCGTGCCGTCTCGCGCACCGCCTCGGCGAGCGTTCCCTCGCAGATCGAGCAGCGATCAAGGATGCAGGCCTTGTCGAGATGCACATGCGTATCGACGAAACCGCCGAACGCGAAGTTGCCTTTTCCATCGAAGTTCGAGACGGCATCGCAGCGGAAGTTAGACTCGATCGCGGCGATCAGCCCATCGCGCACCGCGATATCGACGAGGGCACCGTCTTCCTCGATACGGACATTGCGGATGATGAGGTCGAAGAGATGATCGGACATGCTGCTCATAGGCCGATGGCTCCGCCATCGCTGCGAGGGTCGTGGGCTGCTTCCATTCGTCCGTTTTCGTGGATGCGGATGATGCCTGCCTGGCCGCCGAGTGGGCTGAGAGCAGAGATGGTCGCGACTTCGTGGCCCATGGCGCTGAGTGCCGCGAGCGTGTCGGCGCCGATATCCTCCTCGAGTTTCAGGTTGTCGCGGCTATCGGAAAAGGTGCGGCCGAGCAGGAAGCGCGGCCTGGACAATGCGGCCAGCGGATCAAGTCCATGGTCGATCAGCAGGCTGAGCAGCAGCGTCAGCGTCTGCGGCTGGCCATCCGCACCCTGCGTCCCGTAGACCAGATGCGGACGTCCGCCCTTGAGCGCGAGACCGGGGTTCAGCGTGTAGAAGGGTCGTTTGCCGGGTTGGATACAGTTCGGGCTTGCAGGGTCGGTGGTGAAGGCAGCGCCTCTGTTCTGCCAGAGAATGCCGGTGTCGCCGGCAACCACCCCGCTCCCCCAATCGAAATAGATGCTTTGCAGCAGGCAGGCGGCGCGGCCTTCGGCATCGACCGCGGCGAGAAGCGCGGTGTCGCCCTGCCTGTAGGGCACGGGCCAGGCGGCGGCGCGGCTGGGGTCGATCGCCGCAGCCTTTGCGGCGAAGCGCGCAGGATCGAGAAGCATTTTCGTGGCGTCGCTCCCGAATTCGGGATCCGCGATCAGATGACGGTCGACAAAGGCCTGCTTCACGGATTCTACTAGCGCATGGTAATAGGCAGCGCTGTCGGGCGCCTTGTCCTTCGGCGCCAGCTGGGCGAGCACGGCCATGATGCCCAGCGTCGTTACGCCCTGGGTCGGCGGGGGCGGTGCCAGCAGAACGGTGTCGCCATAGGCGAGCCGCACAGGCTCCACCATGCGGGTTCGCGTCGCCGCGAGATCGGCGGCTGTCAACGGTGAGCCTGCGGCGGCA
The DNA here is from genome assembly GCF_000377565.1 of Rhizobium sp. 2MFCol3.1. GTDB lineage: Bacteria > Pseudomonadota > Alphaproteobacteria > Rhizobiales > Rhizobiaceae > Rhizobium. The sequence continues at coordinate 263,005 of NZ_KB898355.1, forward strand.
AGACCCTGCGCTATCCGGTCTGCCAGTTCGCCCTCGTAGAATTCCCTGGCGCCATTCGCGGCGATGGCCTTGAGGGTTTGTGCCAAAGCCGGCTGGCGCTGGGTGCCGTCGCGCTGAAAGAGGTCGCGAAAGCCCGGCCATGTCCCGGATTCGTCTGCACGAAAATCGTGCCAGAATGTCTGCGACGGGCTGACGGCAAAGCCTTCTTCGGCGAGCGTTATGGCGTCGTCGAGCAGCGTGGCTAGCCGTTCGGAACCGCCCCAGTTCGCGACGGAATGATCGAGCACCTTCTCCCAGCTATCGACCAGGCAGGCGGTGGTCAGCGTCGAAGCCGGTCCGCGCGGCGGGATCGGGCCGTCGATCTCGGCATTCGCGGCCGCCTTGCCGATACCGAGGAAGGTGCGTGCGTCGCCATCCCGGTCGCAGACCATCCAGACGGCATCACCGCCGAGACCACAGAAATGCGGATAGGTGACGGAGAGCGCGGCGCCCGCGGCGACCAGCGCCTCGATCGCATTTCCGCCGCGCGCCAGCACCTTGGCGCCGGCCTCGCTCGCCGCCCAATGCGGTGTCGTCACCATGCCGTCGCGCGATTGCGCGACGGCTGTTGCGGTCTGCCGGCTCCGGTAGTTCATCAGCGGACCACGGCTCCGTTCTCTGCAACCAATCGGCCTTCCTTGAAGACACGCCGGGGCTTCGGAATGGCGACGACGGCTTCCGGGATATGCTCGGCCGCAAGCGTCACGAAATCGGCCTTGGCGCCGATGGCGATGCCGTAGCCTTCGAGATTAAGCGCCTTGGCGCCGCCTGTAGTCACCACGTCAAAGGCGGCCGCGAGTTCCGTATCCGTGTAGAAGCCGGAGCGGTAGGCGATGATCTCAGCGCGGCGCAGCATGTCGCCATCGCCGAAGGGCCACCAGGAATCCCGGATATTGTCGTTGCCGGAGAAGACCGTGACGCCTGCCGCGCGCAGCAGCGCCACCGGCGGGAAGTTGTGGTTGCCCGGTGCGTTGGTCATGATCGCGACACCACTCTTGGCAATGAGAGCAGCGATCTTCTTGATGGCATCCGGTCCGAGATCGCCGAGGCCATAGGCGTGGCTGACGGCGACATGGCCCTGCATGCCGAGTGCGACCGTTCGGGCGCAGATTTCCTCGATGGTCATCGCGCCCATCGTGCCGGCGTCGTGGAGATGGATATCGACATCGACGCCGCGCTTTTCGGCAATGCCGAAGACCACGTCGAGATGCCCTTTGATGTCACGGTCGAAGGAGAGCGGATCAAGCCCGCCGACAAGATCGGCGCCCATGCCGATCGCCTCGTCCATCAGCTCTGGCGTGCCGGGGCTTTTCAGAATGCCGCTCTGCGGAAACGCAACGAGCTGGATGTCGATGATGTCCTTGTAGGCCTCGCGAACGGCAAGGATCGTCTCCAGCGATTTCAGCCCGACCGAGCCGTCGACCATCACATGGCTGCGCATCTGCAGCGCACCGTTTGCGATACAGAGATCGAGCTGCTTGCGGGCGCGCTCGTCCATCGGCGCGGCACTTGCCATGTTCTCGGCCTGGAAGGCCACGCGCTCATGCACGTCGAAGCCGTTCGTGCAGGCTTTGTGCGGGATCCACTTGTCGCCATAGAAGCTGGTGTCGAGATGGATGTGCCCCTCGACGAAACTCGGGACCAGAAGCGCGCCGGCAATGTCGACGGTCGTGGTGGCGGCCGTGCGCGTGCCAGCCTTGTTGATTGCCGCGATGCGGCCGTCCGAAACGAGGATGTCGTTGAGCGTGCCATCGGCCAGCTTGGCGTTTGTGAACAGTGTTTCGGTCACCGGGGTCTCCCTTGATGTCTTTGTTCTATCGTCATTTGCGATGCTCCTCCCCAACCAGGGGAGGAGCGATGTCGTGCAATCGGCGCGGCGCCGATCAGTTCTGCGGCAAGGTGCCCTGCACGCCTTCGATCAGCCAGGTCATGCCCTTGATGTCGGCATCTGCGAGTTCCTGGCCCTTGGCGACCTTCACGTCACCCTTCTGATCCTTGATCTCGCCGGCAAAGGGCTTCAGCTTGCCGCTGATGATCGCGGCCTCGGCAGCCTTCATTTCGGCGGCGACCGATTCCGGCAGTTCCGGACTGCTCGTCGTCATCTTGACGTAACCGCCCGGCCCGAGGCCCAGCCAGCGGCTTTCCGGCTTCCAGTCGCCTGCCATGACGGCCTTGGCGGCGTTGATATGGGCGGCACTCCAGTCCAACTCGAAGGATACGAGCTGCTTCTTCTTTACATAGGCGGAGAAATCGCCGGTCGAGCCGATCGACCAGACGCCCTTCTCTTCGGCGGCCAATCCCTGCACCGGCGTGTTGGGGCTGCCGGAGATGACGTCGGCGCCCTGTGCGATCAGTGCCGCGACGGCATCCTTTTCCTTGCCGGGATCAACCCAGGCGTTGGCCCAGACAACCTTCAGCGTCACATCTGGGTTGACCGAGCGGGCGCCGAGCAGGAAGGCGTTCAGGCTATAGATGACCTGCGGCACCGGGAAGGCGCCGACCCAGCCGAGAACGTTGGTCTTGGTCGTACGGCCGGCGGCGATGCCGGTGAGGTAGGTGCCCTCGTAGTGGCGGGCCTCGAAGACGCCGAGATTGTTGCCTGCCTCGATGCCGGCGCAGCATTCGAAATGCGACTTGGGCAGCATCGGCGCCAGCTTCTTCAGCGAGGCGTATTGTGAGAAGGTGGTGCCGAAGATCAGCTTGTTGCCCTGTGCAGAAAGCTGGCGGAACAGGCGCTCGCAATCCTGCACTTGGGCGATGTTTTCGAGCACCGTTACCTTCACCTTATCGCCGAATTCCTTTTCGAGCGATTTCCAGGCGTTGGCCTGGAAATATTCCCAGCCGGTATCGGAGATGGCGCCCATATGGATGACGCCGACCTTGAGGGGCTCTTCGGCGGCGAAAAGAGGTCTTGCGCCCGCGCCGATCGCAAGCGCGCCGGCGGCGCTGGTTCTCAGGAAGTCGCGTCTGGAAAATGTGGTCATTTCGGTTCCCTCTGTTGATGTTTGATCTGGTTGATGGACGGCTGTTTCAGCCCTCGGCGGCGAATGGCTTGCCGAGGGAAGCGGGGACGTTGAGGCGCATCAGTGCGGCGTTGCGCGAGATCAGCACCAGCACGACGATGGTGACGAGATAGGGAAGGGCGGACATGAGCTCGGACGGCAGGCCTATGCCGGCGCTCTGGGCAAAAAGCTGCGCGATTGTCGCACCGCCGAACAAATAGGCGCCGAGGAAGCAGCGTCCCGCTCGCCAAGTGGAAAAAACCACCAGTGCCACGGCGATCCAGCCGCGCCCGGCGATCAGTCCCTCGGTCCACAGCGAGGTGTAAACGATCGAGACATAGGCGCCCGCGATGCCGGCGCTGGCGCCGCCGAACAGCGTGGCGAGATAGCGGATGAAGTTGACCGGATAGCCGAGCGCATGCGCGGATGTGGGAGATTCACCGACGGCGCGCAGGATAAGCCCGCTGCGGCTGCGGTTCAGGAAATACCAGACGCCGGCGAAGAAGACCCAGGACAGCCACGTCAGTGGATGAAGCTGGCCGAGAACCATGCCCAGCAACGGGATTTTCGCGGCAAGCCTTGATGCCGCCGAAGGCTCGATCACGATCGCCATACCGATATAGGGTTTGCCGATGAACGAGGCGAGGCTGGTGCCGAAGATCGTCAATGCCAGCCCGACCGCGATCTGGTTGGCGCGGAAGCCGACGGCTAGCACCGCGAACATCAGGGCGAGCAGCATGGCGGCCAGCATGGCCGCGAAGACGGCAAGCCACAGGCTGCCCGTCGCCATCATCACGATGAAGGCGATCACCGCGCCGATCACCATCATGCCCTCGACGCCCATGTTCAGCACGCCTGAGCGTTCGGCAACGAGTTCGCCGAGTGCTGCGTAGATCAGGGGCGTGCCGGCAACGAGCGTGGCCACGAGTATGGGAAGGATCTGGTCCATCAGGCGGCGGCTCCCTGCCGGTTGGAGGACTGGAAGCGGATGCGGTATTGAATGAAGACATCCGTCGTCAGCAGGAAGAAGAGGAGTGTGCTCTGCAGAAGGCCGGTGATCGAGGACGGCATGCCAAGCGACATCTGCGCGACATCGCCCGAGAGGTAGAGCAGCGCCATCAGGAGGCCGGAGAGCAGGATGCCGACGGGGTGCAGACGCCCGAGAAAGGCGACGATGATCGCCGCGTAGCCATAGCCGGGCGATGCGGTGGGGAAAATCTGTGCAAGCGGTCCGGCGATCTCGCCGACGCCGGCGATGCCGGCCGCCGCACCGCTTGCCAGTATGCCGATCCAGACCGCGCGGCTGACGCCGAAGCCGGCATAGCGCGCGGCACCTTCGGAGAGGCCAGTGACCTTTAGCTGGAAGCCGGCGAAGCTGCGGTTCATGAACAGCCAGCCCGCGACAACCGCGCCCAGCGCGAAGAGCACGCTGACATTGGCGCGGGTATCCTCGATCAGGATCGGGAATAGGGCATCCGGCGCCAGCGGCTCCGACTGCGGGAAATTGAACCCGGCCGGGTCACGCCAGAGGCCGAAGATCAGCCAGGACAGCCAGAGTGCCGCGACGTAATTGAGCATCAGGCTCACCAGGATTTCGCTGGCATTGAACTTGATGCGCAACAGCGCCGGGATGGCTGCCCAGAAGACGCCGCCAGCGGCGCCGGCGATCACCATCAAGGGCAGAACCCACCAGCCACCAGTCGGCCCAAACTTCAGCGCGACATAACCGGCGAAGATGACGCCCACGGTCAGCTGTCCTTCCGCGCCGACGTTCCAGATGCCGGCGCGAAAGCCGATCGCGAGCCCGACGCCGATCAGCACCAGGGGCGCGGCCTTGATCAGGAGTTCGCCGAGACCGTAGAGATCGGCAAGTGGCGCGGTCAGGAAGGTGATCAGCGCCTCCAGCGGGTTCTGGCCTGCGAGCGCGAAGAGCACCATGGCAACGATCGACGTCAGCGCGATCGCGATGACCGGCGACATCAGGATCATGATGCGCGAGGGATTGGGGCGCGGTTCAAAGCGCATGGGCAAGCTCCTTGCTGGCGCGTTCATCTGGCTCGTCAGCGGTACTTTGGCCGGACATGGCAATGCCGATCGCATCTCGGTTCGCCTCGGCAATCGGTATGGCCGCCGTCAGCCGGCCGCCGGCGATGACGGCGATCCGGTCGGAGATTTCGAAGAGCTCGTCGAGTTCTTCGGAGATAACTACGATCGCCGCACCCCGATCGCGCAGGTCGAGCAGCGCCTGGCGGATGACCAGTGCCGCGCCGACGTCCACGCCCCAGGTCGGTTGCGAGACGATCAGTACGCCCGGCTCCTGCAGGATCTCGCGGCCGATGATGAACTTCTGAAGGTTGCCGCCCGACAGGCTGCCGGCCCGCGCCTGTGCGCCGGGTGTCCTGACGTCGAAGGCCTGGATGCAGCGCTCGGCATAGGCCTTGACGCGATCGAAGCGGATGAGGCCGGCGCGAACGGCGCCGTTGCGATTGGCGGTGAGCAGGACATTCTCCAGGAGCGGCAGCGAAGGAACCGAGCCCTGCTTCAGCCGATCCTCGGGCACGGAGCAGAGGCCAAGCCGCCGCCGGCCGGCAGGATCGCGATGGCCCGCCGGCTTGCCGTCGATGGTGATCGTATCGGCGTTCGAGAGCGGCGTTTCGCCCGAGAGTGCTGCCAGTAACTCCTGCTGGCCGTTGCCCGAGACGCCGGCGATGCCGAGGATTTCGCCGCCGCGCACCGCAAAGCTGATGTCGCCAAGCGCCGTTCCGAACGGGTCCTGGGTGGGGAGCGTCAGACCGGAAACGCTGAGGCGTGTCTTGCCGGCCGACGTGTCGCTGCGATGGCGAAAGCTCGGGAGATCGGCGCCGATCATCATGCGGGCCATCGAGGCCGGGCTTTCCTGCCTCGGATCGCACATGCCGGTCACCCGGCCGCCGCGCAGGATCGTCGCGGTGTGGCAGAGATCCCGGATCTCGTTCAGCTTGTGGCTGATATAGAGAATGCTGCATCCCTCGGCCGCGATCTGCCGCAGCGTTACGAAGAGCGTTTCGACCGCCTGCGGCGTCAGCACCGAGGTTGGCTCGTCGAGAATGAGCAGGCGCGGATTTTGCAAAAGCGCGCGGATGATCTCGACCCGCTGCCGTTCGCCGACCGACATCGTATAGATGTGCCGCTCCGGCTCGACCGGCAGGCCATAACGCGCGGCGACTTCGGCGATCCTTTTCGACAGCGGTTCGATCGGCGGCCGGCCGGGCAGCGCCAGCGCGATGTTCTCCGCCACCGACAGCGTGTCGAACAGCGCGAAATGCTGGAACACCATGCCGATGCCGAGCTTCTGCGCATCGGCGGGCGAGGCGATCGACACCTCGCGTCCATCCCACAGGAGTTCGCCGGAATCCGGGCGCACCATGCCGTGGATGATCTTCATCAGCGTCGACTTGCCAGCGCCGTTCTCGCCGACGACGGCGTGGATCTCGCCCGGACGGACGCAAAGGTCTATCCCGTCATTGGCGACCACGGCCGGATAGGCCTTGCGGATGCCTCGCAACTCAAGGCGGTGTTCGGTATGTGGCGATATCGTATGTGGCATGATGACAATCTTGGCTACATGATCTCTGTAATCACGTATGCAAAATTGATGCCATTCCGTATCGATCGCCGCGTCAAACGCTGCGAAAAAGCCCTATAGGTATGGATTCATTGAGATAAAACACGCGCGGTGCCGGATGTTACGCAAAAGCGAGCAAAATCGTGAGCGGTTTTCCGTCTACATAAAATGCAAAATCATGTATACGTGATTGAAAAAGCGGCAATCAGCCCGCGGTGCGAGCGGAGAAGCGGGAGAGGATCGAGCCGAGATCAGGCTCGGCGGCAGGCTCGTCCTCGAACAGCGCACGGCTTTCCACAGACGACAGATGATCGTCCATCAAGCGCTCGGCAGCGGCGATATCGCCCTTCTTGAGGGCAACGATGAGCCCGGAGTGCTCGCTGATGGCGCATTCGCTCGAATGCGGGCGGCTGTACATGGCGAGGATCAGCGAGCAGCGCGACACCAGTTCGGAGAGATAGCGCTCCAGAAGCGTATTGCCGGCAAGGTCTGCAAGTTTCAAATGAAACTCACCGGCAAGCCGCGTCGAAAGTCGGACGTCACCCTTGGCATGGGCCGCTTCCTCTTCCTGCACGTGCTCGCGCAGGCTCTTCTCGATAGCCGGGCTCCAGCGCTTGGCCACGGCCTTCATGACTTCGCGCTCCAGCGCACGGCGCACGGCGAATGCATCGCGTGCTTCTTCAAGGCTTGGTTGCGCCACCGTGGCGGTGCGCTTGTGATAAGTATCGACAAGACCCTGCGCCTGCAATTTGGCCAGCACGGCGCGCACCAGGGTGCGGCTCATGGAAAAGTGCCGGCCGATCTCATCCTCCGGCAGCTTGGTGCCGGCTTTGATCGCCTGCTCGATGATGGCTTGTCTAAGGGTGCGATGGGCGATGTCGACCCGGTCGGAATTCGATGACATGGGACTTCAATGAATGTTTCGATGACGTATACGCTATATCGTCATCACGCGTACAACAAGTCCAGCTTACTCGCCGGGAAGAGCTCTCAGCCAGATCCGCTGAAGGCGGCCCAATGCCTTTCTTGCCCGCTCGCGAACGAATGGCGATGGACCGATTGAATGGCACGACCGCAGCAGCCTTGGAGGGCGCCGGCTTCCTTGATGGCACGCCGCGCAGCGCAACATGAGCCCACGGCCTAGATGGAGTCCTTCACCCGCTCCCAGGCCTTCAGCAGGTGGCGACCGAGAACCTCGGAGAGCGCCCTGCCATCCCGCGCTTCGAGCGCCGTGATCATTTCCTCATGCTCGGCGACCGCGGCCGCCCATTTCTCCGGCCCTTCATGGCCGATGAAGCGGATGCGCTTCAGGCGGGACTGTAAAAGCGCCTGCATGCTGGCGAGCGCCTCGTTGTGCGTGAGTTGGCTGATCTCGGTGTGGATGGCCTGGTTCAGCTTGTAGTAGCTGAGCCTGTCCTTGGCCTTGTAGCAGCGCAGCATCTCGTCGTGGATGCGGCGGACGCGAGCGATCTCCTCGTCGGTTGCCGTCACGCAAGCGAGGTTGCCGGCGAGTTCCTCAAGGCTCTTCAGCACGATGATCATGTCGTGCACGTCCTTGCCGGTGAACCGCTTGACGACGGCGCCGCGGCTCGGAACGAGCTCAACCAAGCCTTCGCTCGCCAGATACTTGATCGCTTCGCGCAGTGGCGTGCGGGAGACGCCGAGCTGTTCGCCGAGCTGGCTTTCGTGCATCCGCGAGCCCGGCGCGAGTTCGCCTTCGATGATCATATCCCGCAACCGGCCGACCAATGTGTCGTGCAGAGCGGTGCGCTGAATGCGCCCGCTATGCGATGCGGGCAGGTCGGACAATACATCACTCATTCGAAAGCCGGGTCTTTCTGCTGCGGGGCCATTAGATTCTAGGGTTACACCAGATCGCTTTCAGTTCAAATAAAAAATGCTGCATACAAAATGCAAAAGACTTGTTCTTGAAATCCGGATGGCCTACAAGGTGCCCATCTTGGTAGGAGAACAGAAATCGTGGATATCAGCGCGCATAGAGACGACCGGCCCGTCATCGCCCTTGCGATGGGCGATCCCGCCGGCATCAGCCCCGAACTGACCGCAAGCCTTCTCGCTCTTGGTGACATCAAGGCGAAAGCGCATATCATCGTCATCGGCGACCGTCGCATTCTCGACAAGGGCGCCAAGGAGGCCGGCGTCACGCTTGATCTCGCCTCCGCATCGCTCGAGGATGCCGCCGCCGCCGACCGTTCCCGTCACGTTTTCGTCGATCTCGCGCATCTTGCGCCAGAAGAGGTGACGCGCGGCGAGGCGACGCTTGCCGGCGGCACCTTCGCCACCCGCAATTTCCGGGCAGCACTCGAATTCGCGCATGCAGGCAAGGCGGATGCGGTCTGCTTCACGCCGTTCAACAAGAAGGCGATGCGCTACGCCTATCCCGGCTATGACGATGAGATCCGCTTCGTCTCCGACGTCCTGTCGTTCAAGGGCAAGGTCCGCGAATTCAACGTTCTGGAGAAGGTCTGGAACGCGCGCGTCAGTTCGCATATCCCGCTGAAGGACGTCGCCGCCCATCTCTCGGTGGAGGGCATTCTCTCCGAACTGGAACTGACGCTAGCCTGCCTGAAGGCATCCGGTATCGCGTCGCCCAAGGTCGCCGTCGCCGGTCTCAACCCGCATGCGGGTGATGGTGGCAGCTTCGGCATGGAAGAGATCGACATCATCGAGCCTGCGGTCGCAGCAGCCAAGGATCGCGGCTTCGACGTCGAAGGTCCGTTCCCGGCTGACACCGTGTTCCTGCGGGCGCTGAAGGAAGGCTATAACGCGGTGCTGACCATGTATCATGACCAGGGCCAGATCGCGATGAAGCTGATGGGCTTCGACAAGGGCGTGACGATGATGGGCGGTCTGCCGTTCCCGCTCTGCACCCCCGCGCATGGCACGGCCTACGATATCGCCGGCAAGGGCATCGCCGATGTCGGCGCCAGCCGCGAGGCCATTCTGCTCGCCGCGCGCATGGCGGCGCAGAAGCGCCAGGCTGCCAAGGCAGCCTGATCAAGCAGGTCGAAATGACCACATGATTTTGCAGCCAGCGAGAGTGTCGCCGGCTGTATCGGGCCCGCAAGAGGATGCGGGCTTTCTGATGAAAAGGGAGGATCGCAATGACCGGCGCAACCCGCAAATGGACGCGTGACAACTGGCCGATCGCAGCGGCCATGATCCAGTATCCGAACATGCTGGCCGATGGCCGCTCGGTGCAGGATCAGAGCGCGGAGGAGTGGTCGCGGACTGTCGGCGAAGTCGCTGATGCCGGCTTTACCGAAATCGACCCGACAGACAGTTGGTTGCGCGTCGCCGATCTTTCGGCCGGGCGCCGCCGCGAGTTTTTGGATGTCGTCGGCTCGCACGGCATGACCATCCCGGCCATTTCCACCTCGCGACGCAGCGTCATCGACGTCAGCAGCGGCGACGAATACCTGGCCTACAGCCACCGCGTCATCGATACGGTCGCCGAAATCGGCGCCGCCAGCGTGTCCTTCGGCTTCTTCGAGCCGCTCACCGACATACAGAAGAAGGCGCTCTGGTTCTGGACTGAACAGGGTGCGAAAAACCCCGACGACCCCGCCATATGGAAGAAGGCCGTCGCCCGCATCGCAGAGCTGGGCCGCCATGCGGCAGAGGTCGGGGTCGAGGTCTCGCTCGAAATGTACGAGGACACCTATCTCGGCACCGCGGATAGCTCCGTGCGCTTCGTCGAGGAGGTCGGGCTCCACAATGTCGGCATCAATGCCGATCTCGGCAATCTCATTCGCCTCCACCGTCCGGTCGAACATTGGCTGCAGATGATGACCAAGGTTGCGCCCTACGCCAAATACTGGCACGTCAAGAACTACATGCGCATGGAGGACGAGCATGCCGGCCTGATCGCCACCCATCCGGTGCCGCTCGAATCCGGGCTGATCAATTACCGGACGGCGATCAAGCTGGCGCTCGAGCATGGCTTTGCCAGCGCCTTCCTTTGTGAGCATTACGGCGGCGACGGTCTTTCCGTCAGCGCCACCAATCGTGATTATCTCCGGCGTATCCTGCCGCGTAACTGAGGACCGTTTCATGACGACGATCTTTGATGCTCCCGAAGAATTTGCAGCAACCGCGCTTGCCGGCTTCTGCCGGATCTATCCGAACCATGTGCGCCTGGTCACCAACGGCGTCGTGCGCGCCACCACCGTGCCGAAGGGCAAGGTCTCGGTCGTGGTCGGCGGCGGTTCGGGCCACTATCCGGCATTCGCCGGCTATGTCGGTCCCGGCCTGGCCGACGCCGCCGTTGCCGGTGACGTCTTCGCCTCGCCGTCGACGGCGGCGGTCGCGCGGGTCTGCCGCCACGCCCACCACGGCGGGGGCATCATTCTCGGTTTCGGCAATTATGCGGGCGACGTCCTGAACTTCGGCGTTGCTGCCGAGCGCCTGCGCGCCGAGGGCATCGACGTGCGCATCATCGCGGTCACCGACGACGTCGCGAGCGCGCCGGCTGCTTCTCACGCCATACGTCGCGGCATTGCCGGTGACCTGGTGGTCTTCAAGATCGCCGGTGCCGCCGCTGAAGCAGGTTTGTCGCTGGATGAAGTGGAACGCGTCGCGCGGCTTGCCAACGACCGAACGGTCTCCTTCGGCGTCGCCTTTGCCGGCTGCACGCTGCCGGGCGCCAAGGAGCCGCTTTTTACCGTGCCGAAGGGTCGCATGGCGCTTGGCCTCGGCATCCATGGCGAGCCCGGGATCAGCGAACAGGACATCGCCAGCGCTACGGATCTCGCCGCGCTTCTGGCCGACAAGCTGCTCGCCGAAAAGCCGGCCGACTGCACCCGCGTCGCCGCCGTGCTGAACGGCCTCGGCTCGACCAAATATGAAGAGCTCTTCGTCCTGTGGACTGCGGTCGAAAAGAAGTTGACGACCGCTGGCCTCGAACTCGTTCAGCCGGAAGCCGGCGAATACGTCACCAGTCTCGACATGCAGGGTTGCTCTCTGACTTTGACCTGGCTGACCGACGAATTGGAGCGTTACTGGACAGCACCCTGCGACGCGCCGGCCTTCCGCAAGGGCCGCACCGTTGCCGCCGATCTCCGCACCGACGCGATCACGGATGAGGAAACAGCGCCCAACATTCCGGCTGCCACCGAAATCTCCCGTCGCACCGCTACCTGCATCCGCGACCTCTTCTCCGAGATCGCCGCGCTTCTGAAGGACCAGGAGGCTGAACTCGGCCGCATCGACGCGGTCGCCGGCGACGGCGATCACGGGCAGGGAATGCGGCGTGGCGCCGAAGCTGCGGCTAAGGCGATGGCGGCGGCCGTGGACGCCGGTGCCGGCGCGCAGACCACGCTGGCGCTCGGTGGCGATGCCTGGGCCGACCGCGCAGGCGGCACCTCCGGCGCTATCTGGGGCTTGCTTCTGCGCTCCTGGAGCAACGCCTTCAACGACAGCGAAGCGCCCGACGACAAGGCCATCACCGAAGGCGCGCAACTGGCGCTTGACGGCGTCACCCGCCTCGGCCGCGCCCGCGTCGGCGACAAGACGCTGGTCGATGCGCTGGTACCCTTCGTCGAAACGCTGAAGACGGAAGCAGCGAAGGGCAAGCCGCTCGCCGAAGCCTGGACATCAGCCGCCAACGCCGCGGACACCGCCGCAAATGCGACGTCGTCGCTTACGCCCCGCCTCGGCCGCGCCCGCCCGCTCGCCGAAAAGAGCATCGGTCACCCCGACGCCGGCGCCGTCTCGCTGGCGATGGTGGCGCGGCTGGTGGCCGGATTTATCGGCAGAGGTCGGTGAACTGGGGCTGCGAACGCGGTGAATGCGCCGCGTTCCAACAGCGTTTCCAGACTGGTGCGAAGCCGTCACGCCCTCCGGCGCTGCGGAGGTTCAAGCTCGTAGGGTAGGACCAGGCAGTCTGCCGGGATACCCCACTCCTTGTGCAGCTTATGCACCATGTCGATGGTGAGATATCGTCGCCGGTTCAGGATCTCCGATGCGCGTGAGGCGGAGCCGATCAAAGCGGCGAGGTCCGCCTGTTTTCGGCCGGTCATGTCCATATGCGTCTTGATGACGTCGATAGGGTGGGCGGCTTCTATCGGAAAATGCTCATCCTCGTAGCGATCCACCAGCGTGATCAGGATATCCAACTTGTCGCCGTCGGGCGTGCCGCTTTCGGCGCCCCACAGGGCTTCGATCGCGCGCAAGGCCTTCGCATGGTCGTCGGCAGTTCGGATCGGTTGAATGTCCACGCTACGCTCCTCAATATTGGCACACGGTCAGGGCGTCACAGGCATCATATTCGGCGTGCGTGCCGATAAACTTGATGAAAGCAACCTGACGGTTGAAGTCGAAGGCGACGATAAGACGATAGTTTCCGCCCTGGATTTCGAACCTGATCCGCTCCGCGTTGAGCCCCTTGGATTTCGAGAACACCGACGTGACATCCTGGATCGATCGCCATGAGGCGGATTTTGCCAAGCGCTCCCAATGCTCCAGCGAAGGCCTCGCCTGAGGGTGTTCGATTGCGAAATCGACAAGGACCTTTCGAGAGATAATTCGCATCCAGCCTCATTTCCCATATTGGGAAAATAGACGCTTGATGGGGCAAGGTCAACAAAATTCCCATTGCGGGAAATCGACAAATTTCCTACCCAAACAATCCCACACCCGTCAGCCACAGGCCCGACACCAGCGTGATGACATCCATCATGATCCGGAAGGTCTTCTCCGACATGCTGATGACGTAGCGCTTGGCAAAGAAGGTTCCGGCCATCAGCGACGAGCCGATGATCAGGCCGCTGATCAGAAGATCGCCGGTCAATACGCCGGTTTCGCGGAAGGTCAGGACCTTGGCGGCCTGCACGAAGATCGATGATGCCGCTTCGGTGGAGAGGAAGGCGCCGCGGGTCAGGCCGAAGGCGAGGAAGGCCGGGATGCTGAGCGGGCCGGTCGACAGGAACAGGCCGGTCAGGAAGCCGACGATCGCGCCGGCGACCGCAAGGCCCACAAGCCCGATTGTCAGCTCCTGCTTCTTGAGAAAACGCCGCAGCGGCACCAGCGCCATGATGAAGAGGCCGAGCAACGTGCCGCTGATCTCGGCCGGCAGGTTGACGAGGCTGATGGCGCCGAGCGAAGCCGCCGGAATGCCGGGTGTCGCGTAGGCGAGCACGGCCTTCCAGTCGACCTCCCGGTGCCAGGCCATGACGCGCGCCGTATTAGCCATAAGGCCGGCGATCGCCATGACCGGGATGGCGCGGCTCGGATCGAACATCGGTACCAGGACCGGCAGAAGAATGAGGCTGGCGCCCGTTCCGATGATGCCGCTAAGGCCACCGGCGACGAAGCCGATGGCGCAGACGATGAGATAGGAGATCACGAGACTTTCCTAGAAGAAGGCCTTGTCCTGTAGTCGTCGCAGGGTGAGCAGCTCAGAGGCCTCGTCGAACTCTACGTCGCCGCACAGGATCGGCTGACCCGCCTTGACCGCGTTTTTGAGTTTGCGGTTGGCAGCCAGATAAAACGGCACCGGCGTGTCGTCGCCAAGCTTTCCTGCCGGCACCATGCGGGCCGAGACATTGACGATCGAGTGATGGTGACCGCTGGCGGTCAGTACCGTGCCGGCGGCGATATCGGCATCGGCATGGGCGACGAGATCGATGACAGGCTTCGGTTCCAGAGCGCCGCTCGAAACGCCCTTCAGGCCCACTTCGAGAATGCTGGTCGCCGCTTCGACGCCGAGCAGATGGCGGGGGATGTAAAGCATGGCGACGTCGCCCTTGCGGCTGACGACATGACCCTTTTCCGCAAGCATCGCCCAGGTCTCGGCATCGTCGCAGCGGATGGTGACGAAGACGCCGCCGGCAAAGCTCACTTCGCCTGGAAGCCTGAGGCAATGAAAGACGTCGAGGCTACGCGGCGTATCGAGCAGCCCGCCGCTGGCGGCAGGCGAGAAGAAGTCGGCGACTTCGCTGATGCGGGCGATCGGCGCATGCAGTTCCGCGCGGTCGACGGTGAAGCCGTTGGCATTGGCGACCAGCGTCATTTCGCAGAGGTCAGGCACGGCCCGCTGCGGGAAGCTCTCAGCGATCGCGCCGCGCTTGGCGGCGATTTCGGCGAGGTCGGATGTCGCGGTCTCTATCAACACGCCGAAACCCGAGGCGGCGGCGGTGTGGCCGTTCGATGTCAGGGTCTCTTTTTCGGAATCGAACACGAAGTCGTATTCGCTAGCCTTGCCGGCCGCGACGATGTCGAGCCCCAGCACTTCGGCCCAGGTAATCAGCCCCATCAGCAGGCTCGGCTGGTCACCGTCGACAGGCGTGACGATCACGTTGTTTTCGCGTGCGCGCCGCGACAGGCCGGGGCCGACCACGCTGTCGACCTCCTTCGACACGAGCGCCACATGCTTGCCCGCGTCAATCGCCAGGCGGCAATGTCGGGCGCCGGCTTCTGGGTGACCGGTCGCTTCGACTACGACGGAAACCGGAAGGTCAAGCACGACGGCGATATCGCCGGCGGCAATGAAGGTGCCGTTGTCCCACGCGGCCTTCGCCTCGTCGGCCGTGGTGCAGATGGCGATCCGGGTAGGGTCGATGCCGAGGCTGCCGAGGACCGCGGCCGCGGTCTCCGCCTTTAGGTCGACCGCGACGCGGGTGCTGATCAGCGGCGTCTTCAGGCTCTGGGCGAGAAAGCTGCGGCCGAAGCCGCCGGTGCCGACGATGCAGCATTCCACAGGCTCGGTCTGCGTGCCGAAGTAGCTATGGTAGTTCATGAATTCCCCTCGAATGCCCTTGGGCTTATCGGCGGCGGAAGCGATGGACCCTGCCTCAGGCCGCCGAGTCCACCTTTCCGTGCTGCTTGAAATAGGAGACCAGCTTGGACAACTGCGGCACGATGAGCAGGCCGAGCGCCACCACCATGATCCCGCCGACAAGATAGTTGGAGAAGAACACGCTGAGCGAGCCGTCGGAGACGATCATCGACTGGTGGAAGGATTCTTCCGCCTTGTCGCCGAGCACCATGGCGAGCACGAGCGGTGCCAGCGGAAACTCCAGCTTGTTGAAGATAAAGCCGATGAGCCCGAAGATCAGCACCAGCCACAGATCGAAGGTCGAGTTCGCGACCGTATAGCCGCCGACGAAGCAGATGGCGATGATCATCGGTCCGATAATGGTGAAGGGAATACGCAGCAGGGCGGCGAACATCGGCACGGTGAGGAGCACGAGGATCACGCCAACGATGTTCGACACATACATGCTGGCGATCAGGCCCCAGACGAAGTCCGGCTTGGTGGCAAACAGCATCGGTCCGGGTGTCAGGCCCCAGATCATCAGGCCGCCCATCATGACGGCTGCCGTTGCCGAACTCGGGACGCCCAGCGCGAGCATCGGCAGCATGGCGCAGGTGCCGGCGGAGTGGTCGGCCGTCTCCGGTGCGATGATGCCTTCCGGACGGCCGGTGCCGAACTTGGCGCCGGGCTTCGACCATTGCCGGGCAAGGCCATAGCTCATGAAGGATGCCGCCGTCGGACCGCCGGGCGTGATGCCCATCCAGATGCCGACCAGCGCCGAGCGGATCACCGTCGCATAGTAACGCGGCATTTCGCAGATTGTCCGAAAGACGTCGCGTGGGTCTATGCGGGATGAGACGCCACGAAAATGCAGGCCGTCCTGCACGGTCGCGAGCAGCTCCCCGATACCAAACAAGCCGATGACAACGACGAGGAAGCTGATGCCGCTGATGAGTTCGTCGAAGCCGAAGGTCAGGCGCAGCGATCCGGTGATGGTGTCCATGCCGACGGTCGACAGCAGAAGGCCGATGCCGAGCGATACGACCGTCTTCAGCGGCGAGGCGCTGCCCATGCCGATGAAGGCGCAGAAGGCGAGGAAGTAGACGGCGAAATATTCAGGCGCGCCGAACTTCAGCGCGAAATTGGCGGCCCAGGACGACAGAAGCGTGATGACGAGAACGCCCACCAACGCGCCGATGCCGGCCGACACGAAAGCGAAGGTCAGCGCCCTTGTCGATTGCCCTGTGCGGGCCAGCGGATAGCCGTCGAACGTCGTTGCCACGGAACTCGGTTCACCGGGGATGTTGAAGAGGATCGACGTCGTGGAGCCGCCGAAGAGCGCGCCCCAGTACATCGATGCCAGTAGGATGATGGCCGAAACAGGATCCATCGAGAATGTCAGCGGGATCAGCAGCGATACACCGTTCGGCGCGCCAAGGCCCGGCAGGACGCCGACGACGAGGCCGAGCAGGACGCCGACCACCATCAGCATGATATGAGTGGGGCTCAGCGCAATGCTGAAGCCATGCATGAGCAGTTCAAAATTGGCCATCGGAATGCGTCGCCTTCCCTTAGTAGATGCCGAGCATGTCTTCGATCGGCCCCTTGTGCAGCGGCACCTGGAAGGCGGTCTCGAAAACCAGATAGAGAGCGACCGAAAAAGCGATGCCGATGAGCAGCGCGACATACGGCTTGTACTTGCCCTGTCGCCAGGCGACGTAGAACAGGTAGAGTGCGGTTGCGACATAGAAGCCGAGGAAGATGGTCACCACGACATAGATCGCCATCGGCACGAAGAAGGAGAGGAGCCGCATCGTCTGCTCGGATTCGAGGAATGTTTCCCTTTGTTCCGAGCTTTTGGCCTTGAGCAATGCCTGGATGATGCAGCCGATGCTGGCCGCGATCACGATCAGGCCGACATAGAAGGGGAAGTAGCCGGGTTTCGGGCCTGAATCCCCCCAGCTTACGCCGAGTTCCAGGGCGCCCGTGGCGCCGAGCACGCCGACGATCGCCAGGCAGCCGGCGGTTATAATCTCCATATGGAGGCGCTTGATATGCATGATCGCTTTCCTTCGTCGAAGGGTCCGGCAGAGTTTGCCGGACCCGTTGGCGCTTGACGCTTGCGGGCGCGATTACTGAACCAGCCAGCCTTCTTCCTTGAAGACCTTCACGGCATTCGTCTCGCTGCTGGAAATGAAGCTCTTCAGCTTGGCCGGGTCGAGATAGTCGCCGGTCTGCGAGGTCTTTTTGATGTACTCGGCCCATTCCGGGGTTTCGCTGACCTTTTTCATGACATCGGCGTAGTAGGCGACGGCATCGGCGGGCGTCCCGGCGGCGGCCCAGACCGTGCGCGGCATCTTGTAGCTTTCGATCGGAAGGCCTTGCGAGACGCAGGTCGGGATGTCGCCCCAGCCCTTGCCGTCGTGAACCGGCTCGCCCTTGGCCATCGGATTCGGCGAGAAGACGCAGAGCGGCTTGACGACGCCGGCCTGCCACTGGCCGAGGTTTTCGTTCGGGTTGTTGACGTTGGCAGCGACATGGCCGCCGGCCAGCTGTACGCCGACTTCACCACCGCCGTTGAACGGCAGATACTTGAACTTGGCGCCGGTTGCCTGCTTGATCAGCGCGACCAGAGTTTCGTCCGTATCCTTGGACTGGCTACCCGCGAAGGCAATCGTGCCCGGTGCCGCCTTGCCGGCGTCGATCAGTTCCTTCGGCGTCTTGTACTCGGAATCCGATTTAACCCAGATCAGGAATTCGTCGAAGGCGAGCGCCGAGACCGGCTCCAAATCCTTCATCGAATAGGCCATCTTGGCGACATGCGGCAGCAGATAGGCGTTGTTAGTGCCAAAGTAGAGCTTGTTGGCGTCGCCTTCGTTCTTCTTCGCGTAAAGAAACGCCTCGGCGCCGCTGCCGCCACCCTTGTTGAGGATGACCATCGGCTTGCTCATCAGATTGTGCTTGGTGATGATCGACTGGATGGTGCGGGCGAAGTTGTCGGTGCCGCCACCGGCGCCCGATGCCACCACGAATTCGACCGGACGCGTCGGCTCGAAGGCCAATGCCGGACCGGCAGCCACGACCGTGGCGGCAAGAACCATACCTAAAGATAGTTTTTTCATCCTGTTCCTCCTTTGAGATGAAAGCCGGCGCGGCCTCCGCACGCCGGTATGCACGTGAAAACTTGCTAGGCGGCGGGCTTTGCCCTCCCGGCCATGCGCGCGGCAAGCAGCACTGCCTCGCGGCTGGCGCCGATATCGGCGAGGCCCTTGCCGGCGATATCGTAGGCGGTGCCGTGCGCGGGGGTGCAAAGCGGGAACGGCAGGCCGCCGATCATCGTCACGCCCTTGTCGAAGCCCATCAGCTTCATGGCGATCTGGCCCTGGTCGTGATACATGGTCAGCACCGCGTTGTAGCCTTCCTTGACGGCACGCAAGAAGACGGTGTCGGCGGGGAAGGGGCCTTCGACATTGAAGCCCTGCGTTTTGGCCCGCGCGACCGCGGGCTCGATCACCTCGATCTCCTCCATGCCGAAACTGCCGCCGTCGCCCGCATGCGGGTTCAGCCCGGCGATAGCGATACGCGCATCGGCGTGTCCGGCCTCCTTCAGGCAGCGGCTGGTCAACTCCAGTTCGGCGATGATGGCTTCTACGGAGATCGCATCGGACACTTCCTTGAGCGGGATGTGCGAGGTGACGCGGGCGTTCCAAATCTTTTCCAGAACGTTGAATTCGCGCAGCTTTCCGGAAAACCCGAGTACATCGCAGACGAAGCGGATTTCGTCGTCATAGCCGGGATAGGCGTAGCGCATCGCCTTCTTGTTGAAGGGCGTGAAGCAGACGGCGGAGACGTGTCCGGCGCGCGCGAACTGCAGCGCATGACGGAAGTTGGCCGTGGCGAACTGTCCACCGGCAAGCGTTGCCTCGCCGATCGCGACCTCTGAAGGGTCGAGATGGCCAAGATCGATGAAGACGTGACCGTGATCATTCAGCCGGCCGATCTGATCGGCTGTAACGGTCGGGATCTGCAGCGCAAGGCCGGCATCGGCGGCGCCTTTGTCGAATATGCGGCGATCGCCGATGACGATCAGCTGGACAGCTGCGGCAATCTCGTCGAGTGCCACCAGCTTCGCCGTCAGTTCAGGGCTGATGCCTGCGGGATCGCCCATGGCGAGAGCGATGACTGCACGCGTCTGACCTGTGCTTGAATTCATGATTGTCCTCCATCCTCCCGACCGTCATACGCCATCCAAATCCCCACTTCAAGTCTTTTGAATGCTGTATACAAAATTCTGAGCGCGCGAAATTCGCCGTCCCGCGCAATGTCTATTGCGTGCGGTACGGTGTTTTCGGGGGATGAGGAATTTGCTCAGGCCGCCGACCCGGCAGCATTCATCGCGACTAAGCCTGCGGCGCTGGTGCCCGGCGCGACGACGCCGCCAGCTTTCGGACTCAAACAGTCGCCACGGGAGTTTGGATCAAGCCTTGGCGGAAATCGCGCTCAGTTCTTCGAGATCGAGATCCCGTTCCAGTTCGCGCAACGTCTCATCATCGATCTGTCCCGATCGATGAAGGCGTATAAGCTCGGTTCGTCCGACGGCTACAGCTTGGAGAACGACGTCGAAATGCGCATGAAGCATCGGCGTGTAATCCTCGGTGCGCTCCGCGTAGTCGACGATGGCCGTCGCGCGATGCTCGTAGCGCTTCAGCAACTGAGGATGGATCAACGTGCCGTCGGCATCGTAGGCGAGAGTACTCACCTTCGCGAACTGAACCTGGGCCATCGCGGCCTCCGCCTGGCTCATCGTCATCGGCGGACGCTCGCTCTCGCTTGCACCCAAGCCAGCCCAGGAGATCACGGCTCCAAGGGTCGTCCCCTGCATGAGAACCGTTCCCATGATCACCGCAAACGACATGACGAGAATGAAGTCCCGCCCGGGAAAGCCTGCAGGCAAGCTCAAGGCGAGCGCCAGCGTGACCACGCCGCGCACGCCCGCCCAGCCTAGAACGGTCGCGGCGCCGGCGCCCATCGGCGAAGATCGCGCAAGTCCCGTTTTATGGGCGAGGCCGATCGCAAGATCGGAGGCGAAGACCCAAAAGAAGCGGGCGGCGACAAGGGCGGCGAGGATTGCGAGCGCCGGAAGCGCCATCGTCCCCATCATCGCGCCGAACCCGCCGCCCCGCTCGACGACATCGCGAAGCGACAGGCCGATGAGGATGAAGACCATCGCCTCCATAAGAAAGACAAGCACCGTCCAGAACGAGGTGCCACGCATGCGCGTCGCCGCCGACATCACCGTATGCTGGTGCCAGGAGGCGATCAGACCAGCGGTGACGGTCGAGATGACGCCGGATACATGGAGCTGTTCGCCGAGCAGATAGGCGACCCAGCAGAGTAGCGTCGTCGCCGCAATCATCAGGTAGTCGTCGCGTAGCCGGCGGACGAACTTCACCCAAGCGTAGCCGATCACTGCTCCAACGGCCGCGCCTCCGAGGGCGAGAAGGACAAAGGTGCCCACGGCGCCCGACGCGCTGAATGTGCCCGTCGTCGCGGCGGCGACCGCGAAGCGGAAGAGCACCAGCCCGCTCGCATCATTGAGCAGGCTCTCGCCTTCCAGAAGGATTTGAAGGCGCCGGGGCAAGTTGACCCGTTCGAGAATGGCGCGGGCCGACACAGCGTCCGGCGGCGAGACGATGGCGCCAAGTGCTGCGCAAGCGGCCCACGGCAATGATGGCATGAGAATATGGGCAACGAGGGCGACGATGACGGTCGTGAAGAACACGGCCCCGACCGCGAGCGAGGCGATGCCGAACATGTGGCGCTTAAGACGGTCCACCGCGATCGACCACGCGCCGTCGAACAGAAGCGGTGGAAGGAAAGTGACGAGCACGAGCTCGGGATCGACGGTGATCGTCGGCAGCCCAGGCATGAAGGCAAGCGCTGCACCACCCGTCAGCAGCGCCACGGACGGCGGGAGCCCGAGACGATGGGCGAGATAGTGAAGCGCGATGATCGCAAGAAACATCGCGATCACCAGTTCAAAGAGATGGGTGCCGTCCATTTATGTCCCCGCGCCAATGCGGCCTCCATAAAATGACGGCTTCGACGAAAACGCAACAGCGGTTAGAGGCCGGTCGTCCTCTCTCTTTCAAAGGCGCGACGCTTGCGCACGCAATACCATCGCCAAGGTTGCAAGCGCCTAACCGACTAGCGTCGGGATAGCAGCTCCGCCTTTTGATCCGCTGTAAGCGGCCTGGTCTGATGCGGGCGCAGCAAAAGGTGGAGCTTCGCCGTTTCCTCAAGCTCCTCGGTTGCGTATTGCGCTTCGCGCAGCGTCTTGCCCGCGACGACCGGGCCATGGTTGGCCAGAAGCACGGCGTGGCTGTGCTTTGCTTTTTCCGCGACTGCCGCGGCGAGGGCAGGGTCGCCGGGCGGGAAGTATTCGACGAGCGGAAGCTTCCCCACCCGCATCACGTAATAGGCCGTCAGTGGCGGCAGTACGTCGGCCGGGTCGACATCGTCGAGAATGCTGACGGCAACCGCGTAGGTGGAATGCAGGTGAACGACGGCGCCGCTCATCTTCTGCTGGCAATACATGCATTGATGCAGGAACGCTTCCTTCGTCGGTTTGTCGCCCGCCACATGCACGCCCTCGGCCGTGAAGCGCGAAAGACGCGCCGGATCGAGGTCGCCGAGCGAAGCGTTCGTCGGCGTCATGAGAATGTCGCCGTTGGCAAGCCGCGCGCTGATATTGCCGGTCGAGCCAAAGGTTAGCGACCGATCGAACAGGGATCGTCCGACGCTGGCAATCTCGTCACGCAATTTCGTCTCTTCCGAAATGATCGCTGTCATCACACCAAATCCCATGCCCGCAAGAAGAAGTCGTCGCCCCCGAAGTTTCCGGATTTGAGCGCCAGCGCCAGCGGCTCCTCGCGGCCGATGCTCACGGTCCACGGAACCCCTGGATCGATCTCGGGGCCGATGAAAAGCGCCTGTACATCAAGACGGTTGACCACCGCACCGGAGGTTTCCCCACCCGCCACGAGGAAGCGGCAGTAGCCTAGGCTTGTCAGCCGGAAAGCCACCTCACCCAGCAGGTGCTCCACCAATTCGCCCGCCCTGTCGCGCCCCAGCGCCTGCTGCGCTCGCCTGACGTCCTCCGGATCGGAACTGGAATAGACAAGCGGGATGGCGTCGGTGATGGACGCCACCCAGTCGACAACAGAATCCACGGTGGTGCGGCCGGCCGCGATGTCGAGCGGATCGAGTTTCAGTGCCGGTGTTCCGGCCTTGATCGCGACCGACACCTGCCGGCGGGTCGCCGTCGAGCAGGAACCGGCGAGGATCACCGCCTTGCCTTTCGGCGCGGCGAGACCTTTCTCGGTGCCGTTTGCGCCGAGCTTGCCGGCGCGACGGAAGTTTTCGGGCAGGCCGATCGCGATGCCGGAGCCGCCCGTGATCAAGCGCATGCCGGCTGCGGCCTGTCCGATCGCGCGAAGATCATCGTCGGTGATGGCGTCGACGATGACAATCCCTTCGCCGCGTTCCGCCGCCTGGCGAAAGGCAGCGCCAATCTCATCGCTGCCCTTTTCCACTGTGTCGCGAGTAACCAGCCCAACCTTGAGCGCCGTCTGCTGCTGCAACACCCGAACGAGGTTCGGATCCGTCATCGGCGTCAGCGGATGGTCCTTCATCGGGCTATCGGACAGAAGCATGTCGCCGACGAACAGGTGGCCGCGATAGACCGTGCGGCCGTTGGCGGGGAAGGCGGGGCAGGCCAGCGTGAGCGCGCCGCCCAGTTCCGCGTGCAAGGCTTCGGCCACGGAGCCGATATTGCCCTCCGGCGTGGAATCGAAGGTCGAGCAGTACTTGAAGATGATCTGCTCGGCGCCAGCCGCGGTCAGGCGGCGGCAGGCCTCAAGCGATAAGGCGACTGCTTCTGCTGCCGGGATCGTTCTTGATTTTAGCGCGACGACGACCGCCTCGGCGTCGCCATAGTCAAAATCGGCGGGCGGGATGCCGACCACCTGTACCGTTCGCATTCCCTCTCGAGCCAAGGTCAGAGCGAGGTCCGTCGCTCCCGTCAAATCATCCGCCACCGCGCATAAAAGCATGTTCACTCACTCCCAAATGTAGAAATTTCTCAGGCCGTCGCGCCTTCGATGATATCGAAACCGGTATCCACCACCACACGCTCCTCCGGCCGGGTCGGGTTCTCCAGCAGCTTCTCAACCGCTGTCTTGCCGATCAGGAACCGGTTGGATCGTATGGTTGAAAGCGGCATCGGCAGTGCCTGGCCGATGTCGAGACCGTTAAAGCCGAAGAGCGCAAGCTGCTTGCGCACGACAATACCGGCCCCGAGGCAATGGAAAAAACCGCCGACGGCCATGTCGTCGTTGGAAAAGACGACGGCGTCGATATCGGCTGCGCGCGTCAGCAAGCTTGCCAGCGTGTCGCGCCCCGCGATCGTCGAACTCGGGCCATTGAAGCGCTCCTCGGCCCGCAAGGTCAAGCCGGCTTCCGACAGAGCCTGGCAAAGGCCATCGTATCGCAGCCTGGCGCGCCGGTCGGCCACCCAGTCATGGCCGACATAGCCGAAGCGACGGTAACCGCGCTCGATCAGGTGGCGACCGGTCGCGTATCCGGCCTGGCGGTGGGAAAGGCCGACAGCCACGTCGATTGGTTCGGCATCGATATCCATCAGTTCGGCGACGCGCACGCGGCTGTTATCCAGCATACGCCGTGTCGCCTCCGTATGATCGAAACCTGTAGTGATGATCGCCGCCGGCTGCCATGCGAGCAGCGATGATAGGATATCCTGCTCCTTGCCCGCATCGTAATTGGTTACGCCGACCATCGGCTGATAGGCGGTCGTGGCAAGGGCTGCATGTATCCCCTGCAGCACTTCTGGAAAGACGATGTTCGATAGCGATGGCAGGAGGACGCCGATCAGCAGCGAGCCGGAGGAGGCGAGCGATCCCGCCGCGCGGTTGGGCACATAGCCCAGCGTCTCGATCGCCCTGGCGACTCGGCTGCGCGTCTGCTCAGCGATCGGGCCCTTGTTGCGGATGACGCGCGATACCGTGTTTTCACTGACACCGGCGAGCTTGGCCACGTGCGCGAGGGTCGGAACTTCATACTGCGTCACATGGCTCTCCTTTCTCCAATGATGATGCAAGTTGACTATCTCAGCGCTAACATGTTTCGCTTGCGGATTGCTAGAGGATGTGCTTGTTATTTTCATGTTAGCGCTGAGACGGTGCTTTGGAGAGGCCTATTCATGAGTTTCGGCCTTGGTCCATGCGCTCTCCCAGCATTGATGTACGGATTTAGAGGGAATAATCGATAATGGCCGGATCCACCCATGTAGCAATCGTCGGACTGGGTTCGATGGGCCTTGGCATGGCGCGCTCGCTTCTGCGCGCCGGCCATGCGGTTTCTGGTTGCGACATCAGCGACGCGGCTTTGGCCAGTTTGAAAGCTTCTGGTGGCAAGCCGTTCGCAACGCCGGCCGCGGCCGCCAGGGATGCGCGGATCGCCGTTGTCGTCGTCGTCAATGCGGCGCAGACCGAGGCGGTTTTGTTTGGTCCCGAAGGCGCCGTTGGCGCGCTGGCGCCGGGCTCGGTCGTCATATCGTCGGCGACCATCTCGCCGGCCGAAGCGAAGGATTTCGCCCGAAGGGCCGGCGAACATGGGGTGCTTTATCTCGACGCGCCGATTAGCGGCGGCTCCGTCAAGGCCGATGCCGGCGCGCTGACCGTCATGGCATCTGGCTCGCCGGAGAGCTTCGCGGCGGCCCGACCGGCGCTGGATGCGATGGCGGCAACGGTCTACGAACTTGGAGACGATGTCGGCGTGGGCTCGTCCTTCAAGATCGTCAATCAGCTTCTCGCCGGCGTCCATATCGCCGTCGCGTGCGAGGCGATTACCTTCGCCAAGAGCCTCGGGCTCGACATCTCGCGGGTCTTCGACGTCATCACCAAGTCGGCCGGCAACAGCTGGATGTTCGAAAACCGCATTCCGCATGTCGTTGCCGGCGATTACACGCCGCACAGCGCCGTATCGATCTTCACCAAGGATCTCGGCATCGTTTCCGATATTGGCCGCCAGCAGAAATTCCCACTGCCGATCGCCAGCGCCGCCTTGCAGCTTTTCCTCATGACGGAAGCGGCCGGCATGGGGCGGGACGACGATTCGTCCGTCGCCCGTCTTCTGGCGTCGATCGCCGGGCTGCAGCTGCCTGGTATGGATAAGGAGGCCTGAGATGCCGCGTCTTGCCGCCAACCTCACCATGATGTTCAACGAGCATGCGTTTCTCGACCGTTTTCAGGCGGC
Organism: Rhizobium sp. 2MFCol3.1; assembly: GCF_000377565.1. Lineage (GTDB taxonomy): Bacteria > Pseudomonadota > Alphaproteobacteria > Rhizobiales > Rhizobiaceae > Rhizobium. The sequence goes on from NZ_KB898355.1 coordinate 288,761, forward strand.
CGCTGATGCCGGCTTCGAAGCGGTCGAATATCTGTTTCCTTACGATCATCCCGCCGATGTGGTCGCCGGAAGGCTTCAGGCTGCCGGATTGAAGCAGGCTCTCTTCAACATGCCGCCCGGCGATTGGGCCGCTGGCGAGCGCGGCCTGGCTGCCTTGCCGGAGCGGCGCGACGAATTTCGAGCTGCGGTAGGCAAGGCGATCCAATACGCCAAGGCGATCCAGTCGCCGCTGCTGCACATGATGGCGGGGATCGCCGATGCGAATGACCCAGCCGCGAGCGCATGCTATCGCGACGCACTCGCCTATGCCGCCGACGCCACGGCGCGCGACGGTATCGGCCTAGTGATCGAGCCGATCAACGGTCGCGATATGCCGGGATATTTCCTCAACGATTTCAACCTTGCCGTCGGCCTCATCGCCGAGCTGAACCACGCCAACGTCAAGCTGCAGTTCGATATCTATCACCGGCAGATCATCCATGGAGACGTGCTTGTCGGCCTAGAAAAGACAATGCCTGTCATCGGTCACGTGCAGATCGCATCCGTGCCGAAGCGTAACGAGCCGGGAACCGGCGAACTCGATGATTTCAGGATCCTCGCAGCACTCGATGAGCTCGGCTACCGCGGCTATGTCGGTTGCGAATACCGCCCGGCGGGAGAAACGGTTGCCGGGCTCGGGTGGATGAAGCGCCTTTGAGACGCGACACGACGGCAAGGCTCTCAACAGCCTGAAATTCTTCTGTTTCCATCGCTGGCGTTCGCTAGGATGGGTGGGGAACACAGAGAGAGTGAGAAGATGCGCACCACAAAGATCGTTCATGTTGTCAGTTGTCATGCCGAGGGCGAGGTCGGCGACGTGATCGTCGGCGGCGTCGCGCCACCGCCCGGTGAAACCGTGTGGGAACAATCCAGATGGATTGCCAAGGACCAGACGCTTCGCAACTTCGTTCTCAACGAGCCGCGCGGCGGTGTCTTCCGCCACGTCAACCTGTTGGTGCCGCCGAAGAACCCGAAGGCGCAGATGGGCTGGATCATCATGGAACCGGAGGACACGCCTCCGATGTCGGGATCGAACTCGATCTGCGTTTCCACCGTCCTCTTGGACAGCGGTATCATCCCGATGACCGAACCGGTGACCAGGATGGTGCTCGAAGCGCCCGCCGGCCTCGTCGAGGTCGAGGCTGAATGCCGGAACGGCAAGGCAGAGCGCATTACCGTGACCAACGTCAAGAGCTTCGCCCAGAAGCTGGGTGCCAAGCTTGATGTGCCTGGAATTGGTGCGCTCACCGTCGACACGGCCTATGGCGGCGACAGTTTCGTAGTCGTCGATCCCGAAGAGATCGGCCTCGAGCTGATCCCGGAGAACGCCCGCCTGATCGCCGAGACGGGCATCAGGATCACCAATGCCGCAAATCAGCAGCTGGGCTTCTCGCACCCCGAAGATACGGGTTGGAACCACATCTCCTTCTGCCTCTTTGCCGGCAAGCCCTATCGCGAGGATGGCGATCTTCTGGTCAAATCGGTCGTCGCCATCCAGCCTGGCAAGATCGACCGCTCGCCCACCGGCACGGCGGTCTCGGCGCGCATGGCGCTTCTCAACGCGCGCGGCGAGCTGCACGAAGGCGAGAGCCTGACCGGCGTCTCGATCATCGGCACGAGGTTCGTTGGCAAGATCGTCAAGGAGACGACGATCGCCGACCAAAAGGCGATCGTTCCCTCAATCACCGGCAGCGCCTGGATCAGCGGCACCGCCCAATTGATGCTCGACCCAACCGATCCATTCCCCGGCGGCTACAAGCTTTCGGATACTTGGCCGATGCTGAAGTGAGCGCGTGGTTCCGGGTTGCGACGCAACAACCTGGGACCAACAATAGATCATCCGCTTTCGGGAGGCATCGTTGATGTGATTTCGACGATGCTTTGAAACTCGGGTAAATATTCGGGTCGATTGACGACGAGATAACTCACCACCCGAGAATTTCCGAGAAGGCGCTTTAGATAGCCTTTGACCACCGTAAGCTCCAAGTGGTCCTTCCCATAGCTGTCCTGGATCGAACTCATGGCCTCCTGGAGCCGAGCCAGCTCTTTCTCCATGCGGGCAATGGCGTCGGCTGTCATGCCTTTGATCGTTTTGGGCTTGTCCGGCTCGGCCAGTTGATTGCGTGGCGTTCCAGCCAAGATCGCCGATGCATAGGCGACGGAGTAATTATTGGCGTTGATCATCAGGTCGGCTGTTTCTATCTGCCTGAGAGGTTGCATCTTCTTCAGGATCTCGAAGATCGCCATTGGGCAGTTCTTGTCTTTCAAGAGTTCCGTTGCCTCGGCACAGACACCGTTCAGCATCCGTGAACGCCGACGGATCGTTGCCACATTGACCGAAAGAACTCTCGCGATCCTGTCTTCAGGCACTCCCTGGTTCATGGCGTTGACGATCATCGCGTATTCCTGCACGGCGGCGAGGCGATTGATCTGCTTGTTGTACGTGAACGCTTCGTCGTCCGTTGAAACCAGGCACTCCACTTCCGTTCGCCCAAGATCTTTCAGCACCTCAATTCGCAGATGGCCGTCAAGGACGAAAAATGTTCCCACGTTGTCCGGATTGCGGGCAACGACCGGCGGTTCGACCAGGCCGACTTCCGTTACGGATGTTGCGATCTGCTTGTATTTTCGGCTCGACTTGACGGCCTTGCGCATCACCCTGCCGGGCAACAACTGATCCAGCCTGACAAGGATGCAGTGGTTTTCGAAGCCCTGGCGTACTGGCTTGTCTTGCGGGGGATTGTCGGTGTCGTCGTTGTTCATGGCTCAACCTCTTACAAGCCGATGCCTTAGAGGGGCGGGAACAGCATCCAGCCCTTCTGTTTGCAACAAACTCATGAAGCCGTCCTCCGCCATGAGCGAGCGGATGGCTTCAACGACGAACAGCAGCTTGCCTTGCGTGACTTCGGCCTTCTTGATCAAGACCTTCTGTCGATCAGCCTCCAGCTGGTAAGCCCTGACCATCGCTTCGCTTGTCAGAGTGCGCCTCGGCGCATTGTATCTCCCGAAATTCTGATCAAGTAGTCGGCCACCTTTCAGGCTGCGTTGTTGCAACAACCTTCGTACTGTGACGAGCTTTTTGCCCCGGAGTTTCTTTTGCGTGTAAGCTTCCACGAGAGCGGCTTGGGCGCCTTCTTCATCTGCCTTGGCAATATCGACAGCGAGGCTCAACGGCAGAACGCCAGCTTCGACGGCGGAAAGAAGTCGCTCCTCGCCCTTTTCGAGCAGGCCGCCGATCATGTTCACATACTCGGATGTAAAGCCGATCTTTCTGCCGATCTCCTTGTCGCTGTAGCCACGTTGACGGAGGTTCGCTATTTCCTGAAGCAGATCGATCGCGCGATGCTGCCGTCGCGCACAATTCTCGACAAGGCTCATGACGAGGCACTCATTTTTGCTCGCCTCGATGACCATTGCCGGAATATGCGTTTGTCCCAACGCTTGATAGGCTTCGATACGTCCCTGTCCGCACACGAGGTCGTAGCTTGCGTCGGGTCCATCGACATGTCTCTTGCTGACCGTGATCGGCCGTTTCAGTCCCACCTTTGATATATTGTCGACGAGAAGCTTAAATTTGCGCTTGTCGCGCTCCCTCGGGTTTAAGACACGGATTCGATTGATTGGAATGATGTCGATGTATTTCCAAGCGTCGTCGGTTGTTTCGTTTGTCATGCTGCATCCTCCAAAATTGCTCTTCGGCTGAGATCAAAGAAGAAGTCCAGTGAATGAAAACGGTAGGCGTCCAAGGAGAAGGCGTTTTGTTCCATGAGGCTGAGTTTTGGTGGCGTCATGTCGATGGATGGGAGCAGGTAGTAGTCCAGTGTGCCCTCATTGGTTTCATCCATGCGGACCACGATTGTGATGTCGGGAACAAGTCCCGTATCAAGCCGTATTTTCCATCGCAGCGCGCCGGCTTTCGTGCATGCCGAGCGTGCCAGGATGACGGAGATGGAGAATTCCTCGTTGACGTGAAGTAGGTCTGTGAAGGGGTCCTGAACAACAGATGCGCCCACGGAGACAAGCTTTTCGATGAGAGAGGTGACTGTGTGTGGGTGCCGCCGCCGCAGGTCGCGGTTGATCTCGATGTAACGATAGTCTCGGCCCGGATCGTAACCGATCATGCTGTATGCGCGAAGAAGGCTGCCGAAACGCCTACGATAGGTATTCGTGGATGGCATCGAATCCATTTCATCGATGATGAATCCCGAGAGGCTTCCTTGCGTTTCGAGGACGTTTCGTAAAAGTCCGAGCAGCTCTCCGTCGCTGAGATGTTGGCTTCGCGCATCGATTATGGCGCGTGCCCGGTCGAACAGGGCTTTCTCGACAACCGGAGTGAACACGCCTTCGGCTCGAATCCACATATCCGGCTTGTTGCGAACACGCTGTTGTTTCAGCTTGAAAGAGACACGGTTGTAGACGTTGTTTCCGATGTACTTTTCGTTCACCAGGATCTGATGGATCGTACCGCGGCTCCAAGGCCTGCCAAGATCGGATGTTAAGCCCACCATGTTCAGCAGGTCGGCGATTTCCGCTTCCGGTTTTCTTTCCTCGACAAACATTTGATAGATACGTCGGACAGTATCTGTCTCAAGCTTGGGGCCGGGGATGAGAATCACCCGGTCGGTTTGAAGGCTTTTGCGTTGGCCAGGTAGCAGTTCCCCTTTGGAGTTGCCGTGCTCGTCGATGAGCAAGCGCCTTAAGCCGAAACCGGGAGCGCCACCTTGGCGATATCCCAACTCGGTCAAGCGACATTGTCCGGCAAACACTTTCACGGAAAGATCCCGGCTGTAATCTCCCGCCATAATTCGACCGACTGATTTCAGGATATGCGCTTTGGTGCTTCCGTCATTCTCGAACTGCTCTGCGCAGTAGTGCACGCGTATTCCCGTTCGCGAGCACATGTATTCGTAGTGCGCACTCTCGTCTGAATTTTGAAAGCGCCCCCATCGGCTGATGTCGTAGACAAGGATGGCCGCAAATGGTGCCTCACCGGAATCGACGTCGTCCATTAGTTGTTTCAGCGCGTCGCGGCCATCGAGCCGTAAGCCGCTGCGACCAGCGTCTTCGTAGATGCGAACAATTTCAAAGCCTCTGGCATCGGCATAGCGGCGGATGGCCGTGAGCTGATTTTCCATCGAATATTTTTGGAGATCGGTTGACGTGCGAATGTATGCAGCGGCCGGTGTCGTCACGCCGTCGCTCGCCGTGCTTGGCGAAATGGTCTTGGTTGAGGACTTCACCAATAGAAAACCTCTTCAAAAACGCTTGCAGTGAAATTGTCCGGCTCATGAGAGCAGGCATCCCAAACGTACTTGAGAGGAGGCTAGAATGTCGTTTACCAAGAAGGGTAAGTCCTTTCCCTATGCTGCACGCGGAAAGAGGGGTCTTATAGATGAGCTGAAGTTCGCGACGGTCATTTCATTGGCGCTAGAGCGGGCCGTTGAAGATACACAATTGAACGTCAAGACGGTGGTCGGGTGGACTGGTGCCAATGACCGGACCGTCAAAAACTGGTTTAGCGGCCGATACGCGCCCCTTGGCCATCATCTGATGCTACTTGCTACTCACTGCGATGACGTGATGGAGGCAATCATCATGATGGCCGGACGAGATAGCTTGTTGGTCGCTGTGAGCCTTGACGACGTTGAGCGACGTCTGACGGCGGCTTTAGCGCTAGTCCGTAGCGTTCAAGCAACTGGTTTGGGGGCAGATACCGTGCCCTAAGGTAGCAGGCGCTGACGATCTGAATCTTGTTGATTTCGAGTATAATTTCGTCGGCCAAAGCTCGCGGCTCGATCACTGATCGGGCCAGGTGCTTGCCGCCGGGTCCATGCCCTGCGTTCTCAGCTAGGCGTGGATCCGGTGGGGGTAGTCGTCGGTGCGACCTGGGTTTGGGCCACGTCGGCCGCGCGGCGCTTAGCGCGACGCGATCAGAACCGTGCCGGATTTGCCGGGCTTTTCGACAAGTGCGGCAGCCTTGCCGACATCCGCGAGATCGAACGTCTGCTCAACCTGAAAGAGCTCCGGCTTGCTGGCTGCGAGCTCAAGCGCCAGCTTGAGGTCGGCCTTGCGGACGTCTACAGGCAAGCCAGCCCACCGCCCGACCGTCACGCCCGACAGCCGGATGTCGCGTGTCGAAAAGTAAAGCGCGGGGACCGAGATCGGCTGTCCGGAAAGGTCGCCGTAGGACACCAGGCTACCGCCTTGGGCGAGCAGGCCGACCGCCGCACTGGCCGTCTCGCCGCCAACCGGGTCGAGCACGACGCCGATGGGATGGTCGTCGGCGGCCGCAACGACCTTGTCCTGCCAGCCGGGCTTGTCAGTTGAAACCACCGGCAGATCAGGAAACACGACATTGAGCTCGTTCACGCCGGCTTCCCGTCGGACGACACCGACGACATCGAAGCCGCGATCGAGAAGCAGTCCGATCACCAGTCTGGCGACCGCGGATCCTGCGGCGCTGAGGACGACGACGTCGCGGCCCGGCTTCGCGCCGGATGTCTCTACGGCCCGCAAGAGAAGCGCCGTTGTCAGCGGATTGACGTGCAGCTGTGCTGCGGCTTCGTCCGATACGTTATCGGGGATTTTGGTGACGTATTCGGCCGAAACGATTGCCTTCTCGCTCCACGCACCCCTGCCGGGGAAGAAGGCAACGCGTGTGCCGGGTTTCAGATCGACGCCACTACCGGCTTCCTCGACGATGCCGTAGCCTTCGAAGCCGACGCGCACGCCCTCCTTTGGAAGCGGTGCTCCCGGCTGGTAGCGTCCTGCTATGCCGAGAAGGTCGCCGTGATGGACCGGCCGGAGAAGTACCCGGATCAGCACTTCGTTGTGGTCTGGATGCTTGGGATCTTCGACGTCGACTGCCTGAAGAACGTCCTCAGGCTTGCCATGCTTGAAATAGACTGCGGCACGCATCGCGGGCTCTCCTTGAGAATGAGAAGTGGAGCGGCTGTTCGCCGCTCCTGCTGTGGGGTTAGACCTGAGCCTGGCCGCCATCGGCGAAGAGTTCGGCGCCGTTGACGAAGCTTGCATCGTCGGAGGCGAGGAACAGGGTTGCCTTGGCGATCTCCTCGGATTCACCGACGCGGCCGAGCGGGATGCGCGAGGCGAGATAGTCGAGCAGGCCCTGCTGCTGTTCCTTGTCGTCACCGGCAAGCTCGACTAGGCCGGGCGTGCGTGTGGCGCCGGGCGAGACCACGTTGACGCGGATGCCGGTGCCCTTGAGATCAAGCGCCCAGGAGCGGGCGAGGTTGCGGACAGCGGCCTTGGAGGCGGAGTAGACGGAGAAGGCAGCCGTGCCTTCGGTGCCTGCGGTCGAGCCGGTCAGTACGACCGACGAGCCCTTGCCCATAAGCGGAAGCGCTTTCTGCACCGTGAAGATCACGGCCTTCACGTTGCGGCCGAAGGTGTCGTCGACCTGCTCTTCGGTGATCTGGCCAAGCGGAAGCATGCTACCGCCACCGGCGTTGACGACGAGAGCGTCAAGGCGACCCTGTTCCGCCTTAACCTGGGCGAAAAGCTTGTCGAGATCAGCATTGCTCGAGGAGTCGGCCTGTACGCCGACAGCGCCATGACCGATCTCGGCCACTGCCTTGTCCAGCGCATCCTTGCGGCGGCCGGTGATGTAGACGCGAGCGCCTTCGGCGGCGAAGAGCTTGGCGGTCGAGAGGCCGATGCCGCTGGTTGCTCCGGTGACGACAGCGATCTTGTTTTCAAGTCTTTTGGTCATTTTACTCTCCTGATGCTGGGCGCGCGAAAGGGTTCAGCCCGAATGCGCGGCCTGTTGAAGTTCTGAAACTGTTCGGGAGGTGGCGTTGGCCGTTGGCCTCGTCGCCGTCCGATGAGGAGAAGTTAGTTCGTCAGCTTGGCGGCGAGAAGCCGCTCAGGGTGGAGACATTATCCATGGGGATGGATGGTCTCCGTCGTCACATTGCGTCTGGCATCGACGGCTTCGAATATTTTCGCCGCCCACTCCGTGAAGGCGCGCAGCCGCGGGTTTGGAAATCGATCGGCCGGGTAGACGAGGTGCAGCGGATGATTGTCCGGCTTCCACTCAGGCAGCAGTTCGATCAGCGCCCCGGTCTCGAAGTGCGGTCTTGCGAGGAAGCCGAAGCTCTGGCCGATCCCCAGTCCCGACAGCAGCGCGTTCAGGTGTGCGGTGCTCTCGTTCACCGAAATGCCGCTGGAGGTCGGGAGATACTCGCCTCGCTCGTCTCCGCGCTGGAACCGCAGCGGAAACCTCTTGCCAGATGATGCAGAGAAGTAGCTGACGATCCGATGCTGCTCGATATCCTCCGGCCGCTCCGGCAACTGCAGGCCATCCAGATAGCTGGGCGACGCGCAAATGACGTAGTCCAACTCGCACAGTTTTCGCGCCTTCATCGATGAGTCACTCAGCGCCCCGCCGCGAATGACGCAATCGATCCCCTCACCGACGAGGTCGGCGGGCCGATCGCTGACCCCAAGCATGAGATCGATATCAGGATACTGGTGCTGAAAATCTGAGAGTGCGGGGATGAGGATCTGATTTGCCAGCACGGACCCGATATCGACGCGCAGCTTTCCCTTTGGCGCGCTGCGGGAACCGGCGACCGTGCCGTCCATGTCATCAAGATCGGCGAGGAGCTTCAGCGCGCGCTCGTGATAGGCGACACCCTCGGTGGTCATCGTGACCGACCGCGTGGTGCGCTCGACCAGCTTGGTCCCGAGATGCGCCTCAAGATCCTGCACCAGTTTGCTGACGGAGGAGCGGGGCAGGTTCAGCGTATCCGCCGCCTTGGCAAACGAGCCGGCCTCGGCGACGCGGACAAAGGTTCGAATGGCGAGTATCTGATCCACGGGAGGTCCGGCTGCTGTTGGTTAGACGATGACCATCTATACCGGATCGCTTAGCCCCGTCATGCAAGTTATTGCTTGATTTGGATAATCCTGCGCCATTGACGCGTCCATCGCGGTTCGGGCACGACGGACGCGATCTGGTTCATTTTGCTGGCTTTGCCTCGTGCGTGTCATCGGCGGCCTGAGGCGGCTGCAGTTCCGTTTCGATGATGACGGTCACCTCGTCGCCGATCGACTTGATCTTCGGCGCAAGGCCCCAGTCACTGCGCTTGAAGGTCATTTGCGCGGAGAAGCCGATCTTCGGCGTGTCGGCTGCGGGTTGCCGCGCCATCGAGCCGTTGAAGGTGACATTCAGCACGGCCGGATGCGTCTCGTCGCGAAAGGTCAGATCGCCCGCGACCGTTCCATGGTGCGGATCGATGACTTTGATTTCTTTCGAGACGAAGCTGATCGGCTTGCCGGCCAGAAACCGGTCCTCGGTGCCGATCTCCTTGTCGAAATCCTCGCGCTCGGGGAAGGGGAAGTTCGTCTGGACGGACAGCGGGTCAATGGTCGCGGTCACGGAGGATGTCTCGGGGTGTTCCGCGTTCCAGTTCAGCTCCGCCGTCATGCGGGTGAAGCGGGCGGTGTAGTTGGAAAGGCCGAGATGGTTGACCTTCCAGATCACGCTCGAATGGGCGGGGTCCGACACATAGGCGCCCGACGGCGCGGGATCGCGTTCGGGCTGGGCAGCCCAGACGGAGCTGGAGAAAAGCGTGGCGGCCGCAACGAGGGGCAGGACGATCCGGTTCAATGACATTCTATTCGCTTTCAATTCGCGGCCTGAGTTCTGTGGCGGCAGGTCCGGGTTGCCGGCGACGGCATCGATACGCGTCATCATTGAAACACGCAACGCCGTCGCCGGCAGACTTGGCGAGATGGGATGTCCGGCTGCTTAGAACAGGATCGGCTCACCGCCATCAGCCGGCGCATAGCGATTGATTTCCATGCCGCAGCTGACTTCGATGAACTTCGGGGCAGACCATGTCATGGGGATATTCCTTTCGTGTTTGATTTCAGACGCCACCGATCCTGCGAGCGGTGGTCAAAATACTGCGGCAAGACGCTCTGTCCTGCCGCAGCGGTTCACAGGTACATCCACCCGCTCGACGATCAGTCGAGCGGGTGGAGATCTCAGAGGTTACTTCGGCAATGCGAATGCGATCGTCTCGTCGCCATAGGAGGTGCCGAGCGCGCCATGGCCACCAGCGGTGATAACCACATACTGCCGGCCATCCTCGCCGATGTAGCTCATCGGGTTGGCCTGCCCACCGGCGGGCAGGCTGTAGCGCCAGACTTCCTTGCCGGTATGGGCATCGAATGCGCGGACGTAGTTGTCCGTGGTTGCGCCGATGAACACCAGACCGCCCGCGGTTGCCAGCGAACCGCCGAGGTTCGGCGTGCCTGTGGGCAGCGGGAGGTTCTGCGTCAGACCGAAGGCGTTGTTCTTGCGAGCATTGCCGAGCGTCTTGCGCCAAAGCACCTTCTGCGTCTTCAGGTCGATCGCCACCAGCTGACCCCATGGCGGCGGGACGCAAGGCACCATGAAGGGGCTGAGCCATGCGCGCAGCGTCGCCAGATAGGGCGTGTTTTCCTGCAGGCGCACGTCGAGCTTCTGGGCGTTTTCGCCGCCGCTGCTCTTCTGCTTCAGCAGTTCCTTGCCATAAGGCGTGTTGCGGTCGACCAGCTGGAAATAGAAGGGCATGTTCATCGTGTTGACGTACATGACCTTATTCACCGGATCGACCGAGGCGCCGCCCCAGTCCGTCACACCGTCGAAGGCCGGGTTGCCGATCGAACGCGTCGGGCCGATGGGCGTGAAGATGCCTTCGCTGCGTGCGCGGGCGAAGTCGATGCGGCATGCGAGCTGATCGATCGGTGTCGCGCCCCACATGTCCTGCTCGGTCAATTTTTCCGGGACCAGCGAGGGCATGCCAACCGGAACCGGCTGGGTCGGCGAAACAGGAACGTTTGGTGCTGCGCCGTTCTGCGCAAAGGGCATTTCCTTGGTCTCGACCAAAGGCTCGCCCGTTGCGCGGTTGAACATGAAGACCTCGCCCATCTTGGTGGTCTGGATGAGGGCCGGCGTGCCATCTGGCATATCGAAGAGCGACGGGCCAACCGGCACGTCAAAGTCCCACATGTCGTTGTGCACCAGCTGGTAGTGCCAGCGCAGCTTGCCGGTCGTGACATCAAGGGCGACAAGCGAGGTGCCGAACTTGTTGTCGAACGGACGACGGAAGGCGGTGTAGTAGTCGGGTGCGGCGTTGCCGGTACCCAGATACACCATGTTTAGCTTCGCGTCGCCGGTGATGGTGCCCCAGACATTGGGCGTGCCCTTGGTGTAGACTTCACCCTCCGGCAGGCGGCCGGGCAGGGCATCTTCCGAGCGGCCGACGTCCCAGGCCCAGACCTGATGTCCGTCGAGCGGGTCGAAGGCCCGCACGACGCCCGAAGGCTCGTCAGTGGACATGTTGTCGATGACGCGACTACCGACGACAAGGCGGTCGTTCATGACCAGCGGCGTCGAGGTCGAAACCTGCCAGCCACCGCCCCAGGACTTGCCATTGTTGTCCTTGCCGGTCTGGTCCTTCAGGTCGATGAAGCCGTTCTGGCCGAAGCCTTCGCAGATCTGACCGCTTTCGGCATCAAGCGCGTAGATGCGCCCGTCCATGGTCGGCGCGAAGACGCGGGCCTTGCAGGTATCGGCCTGCGGGGCGTCGTAGTAGCTGACACCGCGGCACACGATATAGGGGTTGGTGCGCGGCAGCTTGGGGTCGAAGGTCCACTTCACCTTGCCGGTCGTGGCATCGGTGGCGATGACCCATGAATGCGGCGTGCAGCTATAGAGCGTGTTGCCGATCTTGATGGGGGTCGATTCCGAATGATACTCGCGGCCCTTGCGGTGCAGTTCCGTGTCGTCGGGCATGTCGCCCGAATGCGAGCTCCAGGCAACCTGTAGCTTGCCAACGTTGTCAGGCGTGATCTGGGCCAGATCGGCAAAGCGGCTCTGGCCGGCATCATTGCCGTAGTGTTCCCACCCGGTCGGGCTCATCGGAGCCGTCTGGGCTGTAATCTGAGTGGTCTCGCCCGAAGTCGGGCCATAGGCGGCGTAAAGGATGGCGCCGACCAGAAGCACGGCAACGACACCAGTCGCTGCCTGGAAGCCACGCCAGAAACGGGGGCTGGCGGCCTTGATGCCGCGGCCAAGCCCCGGCAGGAGGAAGGCGGCAAGCAGAACGCTCGGCGCGAAGAGGCGTACCTCGAGCTTCCACGGATCAAGCCCGGATTCGACGAAGCTCCAGACCAGCGTCAGGACCCAGGCGACGAAATAGATGATGAAGCCGGAATTGCGACCGCGCGCCACTTGGACGCCGCTGGCGATCATCAGGAGACCGACGATGAGATAGTAGAAGGTGCCGCCCAGGGTCACCAGCCAGCCGCCATTCGCGGCAAAGTACAAGCCTAGAAGCGATAACACCGCTCCGAACACAGTCTGCGCGATCTTCGCGCCTCGATTAGATAACAAGATTGCCTCACAGAAAGACGATGCCTAACGGCAAAGGTCGGCGTGATTGGAAGACCCGCGCAAATTGACGCAGGTCAAAGTGACGCCGCGTTTTGCGCCGTTGACATTGTCTGGACAAGCAATGATGGCGGGTGGTGAAAACATATCCGGCCAGGTGAAATTTTCTCATTTCGCTTTCGCAAGATGACAAAATGTCCTAGCGGTGCCGCGACTGCGAAACAGACGGATCGACAACTGATGAAGCGGATTCCAATCGGCGGGCTGCCGGCTTTCGAGGCTGCGGCGCGGCATCTCTCGTTCAAGCTGGCCGCCAAGGATCTGAACCTCTCGCCGAGCGCCGTCAGCCATGCGATCACCAAGCTCGAGCGCGAGATCGGCACGCTGCTCTTCGACCGCAGCCATGGTGAGCTGCGGCTGACCGCCGATGGGCTGATGTTCCAGCGCCCCGTCGTCGAGGCGATGGCGCTGTTGCGCGGCGCGATGGAGACGCTATCGGCCCGCCAGTCGCTGGTGCTGCGCCTGCATTCATCCCCAAGCTTCGCGGCACAGTGGCTGGCGCCTCGCCTCAACAGGTTCCTGATCGATAATCCCGGTTTCGAGGTAACGATCTCGGCGGACACGAAACCCGTTCACTTCGCCCAAGACCAGTTCGACGTCGATATTGTCTATGGTCTGAGCGGTCACCACGAGGGGTTGGTCATCCATTCGCTTGGCCCGGTGGAGGTTCAGCCGATGTGCACGCCTGAAATGGCGCGACAGCTTGAAACGGTTGAGGACCTGCATCGCGTGCCGCTCATTCGCAGCATGATCAAGAATGTCAGCTGGTCGGACTGGTTTCACGCCAACGGATCGGCGATGCCGCGCCAGCCCGCGCTTCGTTTCGATCGCAGCTTCATGGCGATCGCCGCAGCGGCGGATGGCATGGGCGTATGTCTCGAAGCCGTCAAGCTCGCCGAGCGCGAACTGTCGAGCGGCCGCCTCGTGCAGCCATTGGCCGGACGCGCGGTGGCGCTGACCGAGGCCAACCACTTCCTGGTCTATCCCCAGCGCAACGAGGCACGACCGGTCGTGCTCGCGTTTCGCGACTGGCTGCTGGCGGCGGTGAGCGAGGGCTAGAATGCGATAAGCCCTCGTGGCGCAGCAATCCTAAAGTTGCTAAGCAAGCCGGGCAGCCTTTAGGAGCGTGCCATGACCACCAACCCTTCCTTCAGACATCCCGTTCCAGCCGATGCCACCCGATGCTTCGAGATCGAAACCGCCGCCTACGAGGGTGACGAGGCGGCGACGTTGGAGAAGATAGCCACACGCATCGAGCAATATCCCGAAGGCTTTCTCATCCTTGAGGAAGAAGGCAGGATCGCGGGCTTTATCAACAGTGGTTGCGCATTCGACGTTGTGATGTCCGACGAGGCGTTCAAGGAATTGATCGGCCACGATCCGGCGGCGCCGAACGTCGTCATCATGTCGGTGGTGGTTGATCCCGCTGAGCAGGGCAAAGGCTATTCAAAGCTGCTTATGCAACATTTCATCGAGCAGATGCGGGACGCGGGCAAGTCGAGTATTCATCTGATGTGTCGGGAGCAGCACGTACCGCTCTATGCGAAGATGGGCTACCGCTACACGCAGCCATCCGCCTCTGATCATGGCGGCATGGCCTGGCATGAGATGGTTATGGACCTTTGAACCGAGCGCGCCTAAAGGCGCTCATCTCAGTGCAGGCCGCCCACACCCAATAGCCGCTCCACGGCGTCGTGGTCTTGAGCCAACGCCTGCGGCGTACCGGTCCAGGCGAGCCGGCCGCGTTCGAGAATGATCACCTGATCGGCGAATTCGAGCGCACTCTGGATGCGCTGCTCGACGAGCAGAATGGTCATGTCGCCGGTCTTGGCGAGTTCGGCGAAAGCAGCCATCAGTTCCTCGCAGATGACCGGCGCCAGGCCCTCCAGCGGTTCGTCCAGAAGCAGCACCGAGGGCCGCCCGAGAATGGAGCGGGCGGTGGAGAGCATCTGCTGTTCGCCGCCGGAAAGCTGGTTGCCGAGATTGCGGCGGCGCTCCTTAAGGCGCGGGAACATCTGGTAGGCTTCCTCGAGTGCGGTCTTGGGACGTCCTTTCAAGCCGACGAAGAGGTTCTCCTCGACCGTCAGCGTCGGGAAGATGCAGCGCGCCTGCGGCACATAGCCCAATCCCTGATGCGCCCGCGCAGCACTCGGTATCGCCGTGACATCGGCGGAACCGAGTCTGATGCGACCGTCGTAGCGCTTCGTCTGTCCGGCAAGGGTTGCAAGCAGCGTGGTCTTGCCCATGCCATTGCGGCCGAGCACCGCAAGCCGCGCGCCGGCAGGAACCGAGAAGGAAACATGTTCGAGAACGCGCATCGGGCCGTATCCGGCCGACAGGTTTTCGACCTCAAGCGACGTGGCTGGCATTGGCATAGCTCCCCAGATAGGCTTCGCGTACGCGGGCATCCTTGGTGACATCGGCGGGCGAACCGTCGAAAATGATGGCGCCAGCGGCGAGCACGATGACGCGCTTGGCGAAGCGGAAGACCAGGTCCATGTCGTGCTCGATCATCAGCACGGCAAGATCGGCGGGCAGGTCTGCCAGCGCCTGTTCTATGCGTCCCGTATCGCTCTGCGGTACGCCGGCGGCCGGTTCGTCAAGCAGAAGCACCTTCGGCTTCAGCGCCATGGCGACGGCGATTTCCAGCAGGCGCTGCTGGCCGTAGGCGATCTCGTTGACTTTGCGGTGCATCAGGTTATCGAGGCCCAGCGTGTGCAGCATGCCGGTCACCTCGTCCATGACACCAGGCATCGACAGGAAGTTGCCGAACATGCGGCCCGTCCGTCCGTCTCGCTGCAGGATGGCGAGCGCGACATGCTCGGCCGGCGTCATATCGTGAAAGAGCCGGGTCACCTGGAATGACCGGACCAGCCCGCGCTTGACGCGGCCAGCGGCATCCAACCGGGTCACGGTTTCGCCCCCCAGCCGGACATCGCCGGAATCTGGCGCCAGATTGCCGGTGACCAGATTGACGAAGGTGGTCTTGCCCGCGCCGTTCGGGCCGATCAGCGCGACGCGGTCGCCAGGATGCATCGAGATCGACACGTCGTTGGTGACAGCCAGGCCACCGAAGGATTTCTTCAGGTTGACGACTTCGAAGACGGCGTTCATTCGGCGGCCTCCTTACGTCGCGAAAAGAGGGCTGCGACCGTACCGTAAATGCCCTTTGGCGCGAAGAGGACGACGAGGATCAACAGCGCGCCGACCATGGTCAGCCAGTGGAACGGATTGGCGGCCGAGACATAATCCTCAAAGAGCATGAAGATGACGGTTCCCGAGAGAGCGCCGAACAGCGAGCCGGTGCCGCCGAGCACGAGCATGACGAGGCTTTCGGCCGAAAGCGTGAAGGAGAGGCTGTCGAGGCCGACGACCTGCGTCGAGATCGCCGTCAGCGCCCCGCCAGCCCCGGCGACCGCGCCCGATATGACATACATCTTCATCAGCGCCGCCTTCGGCGATGCGCCCATCGCCTTGATACGCAGCGGATCTTCCTTAACGCCGCGGCAGAGCATGCCGAACGGCGAGCGCACCAGCAGGCGTAGCAACAGGAAGACGACGAGCAGCAGCACGACGCCGAAGACATAGGCGGTGTGGCCATAGAGATCGAACTCGAAATAGCCGAGCAGGGGATCGGTGGAAATGCCGGAGAGGCCATCGCTGCCGCCCGTCCAGGACGAGGCCTTGTTGGCCAATTCGTGGAAGAGGTTGATCAGCGCGATCGACAGCACCAGTTGCGGCAAGCCATGGGCGCGCAGGATGATCGCACCGCAGACCAGCCCGGCAATCGCGCCGCCGACGATGCCCGCCAGCGTCATCAGCAGCGGGTCGGTAATGCCGTAATGAGCAGACACGATCCCTGCGGCATATGCGCCGCTGCCGAACAGCGCCGCATGGCCAAGCGTTGCAATGCCGCAATAGCCGGTGACAAGGTCGAGCGACAGGACCAGCAGCGCAATGGCGATGATGCGCGTCAAAAGCGCCAGATTGTCTGGAAACAGCAGGTAGCCGATGCCTGCAAGCAGGATGATCGCAGCGATGCCCGCGAGATCGCGACCCGCGGAGCGATGGCGTCGGACCGTAGCGGTCGTGTCGGTGTTCACGGCGAGCGTCATCCTATTTCGCCCTTCCGGCAAAGCCACGCGGGAAGATGCAGATGATCGCGATGACGGCGAGGTAGAAGAAGAATTCGCCGAACTCGGGCATCAGGTAGCGGCCTGTCGTGTCGATGCCACCAAGCACCAGGCAGGCGATCAACGCGCCGGGGATCGAGCCCGCGCCACCGACCGAAACGACGACCAGGAAGGTCACCATGTAGCGCAACGCGTAGTAGGGTTCGACCGGCAGCAGCTCGGCGCCGACGACGCCACCGAAGGCGGCGAGGCCGACGGCGACCGCGAAGCTCAGCGCATAGATGATCTCCGTGCGCACCCCAAGTGCTGCCGCCATGGCAGCATTGTCGACCGAGGCGCGGAGTTTCACGCCGAAGCTCGTCCGCTCGATCGTGAACCAAAGTGCTACGGCGACGCCAAGCCCGCAAACGATCGCGAAGAGGCGGTGAACGGGAATGGTGCGGAAACCCAGGTTGGCGGAGCCCTGCAGGCTCTCGGCCAATGGTATGGTCTTCAACGTCGGTCCCATCGCATAGTTGGCAATGCCGATGATGCAGAAGGTGATGCCGATCGTCATCAGCACCTGCGTCAACTCAGGCGCCCCGTAGATGCGGCGATAGAGGAAGCGCTCCATCGGAATGGCAATGATGATCGTGCCGACCACGGCGGCGATGACGCCGATCCCATAGCCAAGCCCAAGGTCGCGCACCGCATAGGAGGCGATATAGCCGCCGATCATCGCAAACGCGCCGTGCGCGAGATTGACGACCCGCATCAGGCCCATGGTCACCGAAAGACCGATCGAGATCACGAACAACACCATGCCATAGGCGAGCGCATCGACGGCTATGCTGAAGACAGTTTGCATGGGTTCGGTATGGTCCTTGTTGTATACGAGGCAGACACTGGCGGCTTTGCCCCGCGTGGCCCCTTATCCGCCTGCCGGCACCGCGAGGTTAAGCCGCTTGTCTTGCCCCGTCCTTCGGCGCCCGAAGGACGGAAGGGATGTCAGGCACCGTGTTCACTTCCCCTCTCCCCAGCGGGGAGAGGGTAGGGTGAGGGGGCCTGCGGCACAACGTTCACGTCGTGACCGCTGGCACAACGTCCACGTTTGATGTCCTCACTTCACAGCCGCAAGCCCCGGATCGCCCTGCTTCTCGAAGGTCTGGATTTCCTTGTTGATGAACTTGCCGTCGGCATCCTTGGCGACTTCGCGCAGGTAGATGTTCTGCGTGATATGGCGGCTTTCGGGGTCGATCGAAACAGGACCGCGCGGGCTGGCCCAGGTAAGGCCCTTGACCGCGTCGACAGCTTTTTGCGCATCCTGCTTGCCGCCGGTCGCCTCGATCATCTTGTAGATGACATGCATGCCGTCATAGGCGCCGACAGCAGGGAAGGTGAGTTCCGCCGGGTTACCGATCGCCTTGTCGGCCGCCTCGACGAAAGCCTTGTTCTCAGGGGAATCGTGCGAGACAGCGTAGTGGAAGGTGGTGAGCATGCCGAGTGCCGCATCGCCGAGCGCCGGCAGGTCGGATTCCTGCGTCAAGTCGCCGGGGGCGAAGAGTTGGATATTGGCGCCCTTCAGGCCGTTCTCGTTATAGGCCTTGACGAAGCCGAGCGTTGTCGGGCCAGACGGCAGGAAGGCGAAGACGCCCTGGGCGCCGGAATCCTTGATGCGCTGCATGATCGGGCTGAAGTCGTTGGTGGCAAGCGGCATGCGGATCGCCTCGACGACTTCGCCGCCGGCCTTCTCGAAGCCGGCCTTGAAGGCGTTTTCGGCATCGACGCCCGGCCCATAATCACTGACCACGGAGATGACCTTCTTGACGCCCTTGTCGAAGGCGACCTGCGCCATCGGTGTCGATGTCTGCCAGGTGGTGAAGGAGGTGCGCACGACCAGCGGGCTCTTGGTGACGATTGCCGAGGTCGCGGCATTCATGACGACGAGCGGCGTGTTGGCCTGCTTGAGGATCGGCGTCACGGCCATCGCGTCGGGGGTGAAATAGAAGCCGGCCAGATACTGGACCTTTTCCTTGACCACCAGCTCCTGGGCGAGCGACTTGGACTGCGCGGGGTCGGCGGCCGGGAGGTCACGATAGATGATCTCCACCGTGTTGTCGCCGACCTTGTTGCCGTTGGTCGCCATGTAGGCGTCGATCCCGGCCTTGAAGTTCTTGCCCTGCAGTGCGAACGGACCGGAAAACGGGCCAACCACGCCGACCTTGATCGTGTCGGCATAAGCGCCCGAACCCATAAGCAGGGCCGCGGCGGCGGCCAGAAGCAGCTTCCTCATTCTTTCTCTCTCCCTTTTAGGCGACTCCAACGCCTTAGTTTTCAGGCCAGTTTGTCATGCGAAACGGTAATGTAAAATGAAATAAAGGCCGCAAGTCATGTCCCGTGGGTTATGGATCAGCGAATCCCAGGCGGCTTACATTGACCGCCAGTTCGTGCGCCAGTCGCAGTGCGGCACCCGTGGAAATTGCCATCTGGGGCAGGACCAGCCATTCGAGCGTCCAGGCCGCACCGGAGCGCTCCTGTTCATGCACCATCGAATGGTGGATCGCGGATATCTGCGTCGCGTTGAAGCGAGCCAATGCCACCAGGGTCTCGGCCGCGACCGGGTTCTGCTTGTGCGCCATGGCGGATGACGCGCCGCCACCCGTCAGTCCGATTTCGTCTCCGGCTTGCGCCATCAGCGCGACGTCCTGGCCGAATTTGCCGAGGCCGCCCGAAATCAGAGTGAGCAGACCGGCAAATTCCGCGATGAAGGCGCGTTGGCTCTGCCATTGCTGGATATCGACGAGCCCAAGCTCCTGCGCCAACGAGCTACGCACCGCTGCGGCCCTTTTGCCGAGTTTATCGAGCGTGCCGGCCGCCCCTCCGAACTGCAGGGGAAAGCGCAGCGCAGTCAGTGTCTCGCGGTAGCCGCCCAAGGGGGCGCGCCAAGCCTGCAGCCGGTCGGCAACGGTGATCGGAATTGCCGCCTGCATGCGGGTCCTGCCCATCAGCGGCCTTTCGCCGAAGGCCTGCTGTAGTTCCGATAAACGCAGCTCGATTGCCGCCAGACGCGCTGCGAAAACAAAGGCGACGGGCTTCAGCCTCATCATCAGGCTGCTATCGATGACGTCCTGACTAGTGGCGCCGACATGGACATGGGGCGACGCGTCGCCGACGGTGGCGCGCAGTTGGCGAACGAGCTCGGGAACGACGACGCCATCGCGGGCAGTAGCGGCGCGAAGAGCGGGGAGGTCGGCGCTGAAGGCGGCGCAGGCGGCGGAGATTGTCTGCGCGGCAGGCTCAGGGATGATGTTATGGGCAGCCTCCGCGCGCGCAAGTGCCGCCTCGAATTGCAGCATGGCGTGAATATCGGCCTCGGCCGTGAACCAGGCCGACGTCTCCGCATCGCCAACGAGGCCGGAGAGAAAGGGGTGGTCGAAGGCAGTCGCGCCCATTTGTCGTCCCGTCGTTGATGGTCTTGAGCGGATGTGGAATGGACGGTCCCGCACCGTCGTCAGATATCGAGAAACACGGTCTCGTTTTCGCCCTGCAGCCGGATGTCGAACGTATAGGTAGAACCATCGCGCGCGGCAATAAGCGTTGCCACGCGATCCCTGTGTTCGATGCGCTGAAGCAGTGGGTCGGCGCCGTTCGCCTCGGTCTCTTCAGGAAAGTACATGCGCGTTTGCAGGCCGACATTGATGCCGCGCGCGACAATCCAGAAGCTGATATGCGGCGCCTGTCTGCGCCCGTCCTTGAAGGGAACCTTGCCCGGCTTGACGGTGTCGAAGCTGTAGACGCCATCCTCGGCGCGGCTCGGGCAACGCCCCCAGCCGGTGAAATTCGGATCGGCTGTGCCGCGCATTTCCGACGGGCTGTTGTAGAGCCCGGCACTGTCGGCCTGCCATATCTCGATGACGGCATCGCGCACAAGCGCGCCGCCACCATCGAAGATGCGGCCGGTGACGGTAATGCGCTCGCCTGTTGTCTTGTCGTTGACCATCGCGACGCCGAGATCCCGTTCATAGACACCGCCGATATCGCAGAAGTTCGGCGTCAGGCCGATATGGACGTAAGGGCCAGCCGTCTGCGAGGGCGTTTCCTTGAGATAGCGCAATTCCTGAGCCATCAGTTGCCCTCCAGCTTGTTTTCGAACATCGTCGAGCGGCGGCCGCGCAGCACGATGTCGAACCGGTAGGCGCGGCTGTCCATGGGGATGGTGTTGCCCCAATCCATCGGCGCGATCAGTTGTTCGATGGCGGCCTTGTCGGGGATGGTGCCGACGATCGGACACTTCCAGATCATCGGGTCGCCTTCGAAGTACATCTGGGTGATCAGGCGCTGCGAGAAGCCGTGGCCGAAGATCGAAAAGTGGATGTGCGCCGGGCGCCAGTCGTTGACGCCGTTCGGCCATGGATAGGCGCCGGGTCTGACAGTGCGGAAGAAATAGCGGCCGTCTTCATCGGTGATCGCACGCCCGCAGCCGCCGAAATTCGGATCGATCGCCGCAAGGTAGCTTTCCTTCTTGTGGCGGTAACGCCCGCCGGCATTGGCCTGCCAGAACTCGACGAGCACACCGGCCTGCGGCCGCCCGCGTTCATCGAGAACCTGTCCGTGGACGATGATGCGCTCGCCGATGGCGCTTTCGCCCGGTTTGGCGAAGTTGTGGAGCAGGTCGTTGTCGAGCTCCCCGATCATCGCGTGGCCGAAGACGGGACCAGTGATCTCCGAGATCGTGCCGTCGAGCGAAAGAAGCGCGCGCTTTGGCGAGCGCAGGACGGACGTCTTGTAGCCGGGCGCAAAAGCCGGCGGATGCCAGCTGAGGTCGCGGGCGAAGAAGGCGCCCGTCTCGGGCTTGCGGTTCGGTATTTCGGACATGACTTCCTCTCAAGCCGCCTTTTCGGCGTCCATCTGTTCGAAGACCTGCTTGGCGATCTTGATCGCGTGATTTGCGGCCGGGACGCCGGCATAGATCGCGACGTGCAACAGCGCTTCGCAGACGTCGTCTCGGCTGGCGCCTGTGTTTGATGTGGCGCGCACGTGCATGGCCACCTCGTCATCCTGTCCGAGTGCCGCGAGCAGCGCGATCGTGACGATGGAGCGCTCGCGCTTGGTCAATCCCGGGCGCGACCAGACGTGCCCCCAAGCTGCTTCGGTGATCAGATCCTGAAAAGGCTTGTCGAACGCCGTCGCGACGGCTTCGGCGCGATCGACATGGCTGTCGCCCAGAACGGCGCGGCGGGTCGCCATGCCTTGCCTGTAGCGCTCGGAGGCAAGCGGAGTGTCACTCATGAGCTTTTCCATCTAATGCGAAGTCGATGAATGCGCGGATCACCGCCGTCAGCGCCTCGGGCTGCTCGACGCAGGGAATATGGCCGGCATCGCGGATGATCTCGTAGCGAGCGTTGGGGATCAGCTGCGCCAGCGATTTGACGAGGTCGGGCGGCGTCGAGCCGTCCCGGTCACCGACGATGCAGATCGTCGGCACGGTGATCGCCTTCGCCGCTTCGGTAAAATCGGCATCGCGCACGGCAGCGCAGGTGGCGACGTAGCCGGCCACCGGTTGGCGGACGAGCATGTTGCAATAGCCGTTATAGGCGGTGTTTTCGGGGCGGCGGAAAGCCGGTGTGAACCAGCGCTCCATGATGGCATCGCACATGCTGTCGATGCCATTTTGTTCGATGGCCGAGATACGCTTGTTCCAGCTGTCGGCGGTGCCGATCTTGTGGGCCGTGTCGCAGAGGATAAGCGCGCTGACGAGATCCGGCCGCTGCCGGTAGAGCGAC
The DNA here is from genome assembly GCF_000377565.1 of Rhizobium sp. 2MFCol3.1. Taxonomy (GTDB): domain Bacteria; phylum Pseudomonadota; class Alphaproteobacteria; order Rhizobiales; family Rhizobiaceae; genus Rhizobium. Next base: position 311,161 of record NZ_KB898355.1, read on the forward strand.
TGGGCAATCAACCCACCGACCGAGAGCCCGCAGATGATCGCCTTCTTGATCTCAAGCGTTTCGAGTAAGCCGATCAGGTCCGAGGCGTGGTCCTCGATCGTGTAGGGCGTCTGGCCGACATCGGAGAGTCCGTGGCCGCGCTTGTCATAGAGCAGTATGGCGAAATCGCCCGCCAGCCGGACGATAACGTCGCGCCAGATGCGGAAATCGGTGCCAAGCGAATTCGCAAAGACAAGAACCGGCTTGTCGGCCGGACCGCCGATAACCTGGTAGTGGATCGCGATGTCGTTGACGCGGGCAAACTGCACTGGAAACTCCTCCTGACAGGAAATTGAATGTTTAATCTGGTTAGGTAAAATGATATTTCGTGGCGATCCTATAACTTCAGAGTTATGTAAGAGATGATCGACAGCCGTATAAAGTTCCGCCATCTGCAAACCTTTGTCGAGGTCGCGCGCCAGAAAAGCGTGATGAAGGCGGCAGAACTGCTGCATGTCAGCCAGCCCGCCGTAACCAAGACGATCCGTGAGTTGGAAGGCGTTCTGGGCGTCGAAGTCTTCGAGCGCGACGGCCGCGGTATCAAGATCACCCGCTACGGCGAGGTCTTCCTGAAACACGCCGGCGCGGCGCTGACGGCGCTGCGGCAGGGGCTCGATTCGGTCACGCAAGAGCGGATCGGCGATGCGCCACCGATCCGCATCGGCGCCTTGCCGACAGTATCGACGAGGATCATGCCGCGAGCCATGCAGCTCTTCCTGAAGGAGAACACCTGGAGCCGGCTGAAGATCGTCACCGGCGAGAACGCCGTGCTTCTCGAGCAGCTTCGTGTCGGCGATCTCGACCTAGTTGTGGGGCGTCTCGCCGGGCCGGAAAAGATGACCGGATTTTCCTTCGAGCATCTCTACTCCGAGCAGGTTGTCTTCGCTGTGCGTGCCGGCCATCCGCTGCTGAACGCCAGGCAGTCGCATTTCAATGCGCTCGGTGACTACACGGTCCTGATGCCGACTCGCGCGTCGATCATCCGCCCATTCGTCGAGGGGCTTCTCATCGCCAATGGTGTGCCCAGCCTTCCCAACCAGATAGAAACGGTCTCAGACAGCTTTGGCCGCGCCTTCGTGCGCGCAAGCGATGCCATCTGGATCATCTCCGCCGGCGTCGTCGCCAACGATATCGAGGATGGCGCGCTGGCGGTGCTCCCAATTGATACGAGCGAGACCAAGGGCCCCGTGGGCCTGACGATGCGCAATGATGCCGTTCCGTCGCTACCGCTTTCTATCCTGATGCAGACCATCCGCGAGGCGGCTAGGGAAGTGCCCAGCTCAAAGCTGGCCCCTCAAAAGGGCAATCCGACGTAGTTTTCGGCCAGCACCGTCGCTGCAGCATTGGAATGCGTAAGATAGTCGAGCTCCGCCTCCTGGATCTTCTGGCCGAAGTCGTCGGTATCGGGGAAACGGTGCAGCATGGTCGTCATCCACCAAGAGAACCGGACGGCCTTCCAGACGCGCGACAGCGCGCGCTGCGAATAGGCGTCGATCCCGGCGCGCGAATGTTCCGCGTAATATTCCGAAAGGCCCGAGAACAGGTAGTGCACATCGCTGGCCGCAAGGTTCAGGCCCTTGGCGCCTGTCGGCGGCACGATATGCGCGGCGTCGCCAGCGAGAAACAGCCGACCGAAACGCATGGGTTCGGCAACGAAGGAGCGAAGCGGGGCAATCGACTTTTCGAAGGACGGGGCAGTCTGCAACGCTTCGGCATGATGCGTGGGCAGGCGGCGGCGAAGCTCGTCCCATAACCGCTCGTCACTCCAGTCCTCGATTTTTTCATCGAGCGAAGCCTGGATGTAATAGCGGCTGCGCGTCTGCGAGCGCATCGAACAGAGCGCAAAGCCGCGTGGATGGTTGGCGTAGACAAGCTCGTGACTGACGGGCGCGACATCGGCCAGAATGCCGAGCCAGCCGAAAGGATAGACCCTCTCGAAGGTGCGGATCGCCTGCTCCGGCACCGCCTTGCGGCTAACGCCGTGGAAACCGTCGCATCCGGCAATGAAATCGCAGTCGATGCGATGGGTCACCCCATCCTTCTCATAGGTTACGCATGGAGTATCGACGTCGAAATCGTGTGGCGTGACATTGGCCGCCTCGTAGATCGACGTAGCGCCGCTTGCCTCGCGGTGTTCCATCAGGTCGCGGGTCAGCTCTGTCTGGCCATAAACCATGACGCGCTTTCCGCCGCTCAAGCCGACGAGATCGATGCGATGGTCGCGGCCATCGAAGGCAAGCGAGAAGCCGTCATGCAACAACCCTTCGGCATGCATCCGTGCGCCGGATTTCGCCCTGTCCATCAGGCCGACCGTGCCCTCTTCCAGTACGCCCGCCCGCACGCGGCCGAGAATGTAATGCTTGGAGACACGGTCGAGTATGATGTTGTCGATGCCGGCCGCGGTCAGCAGTTGGCCGAGCAACATGCCTGCCGGCCCCGAGCCGATGATAGCGACTTTGGTACGCATGTATCCTCCCTGCGTCCTCCTCCCGAAGCTTAATGCGGCGTCATGCGCGCTCCAACGCAATGGCAATCCCTTGGCCGACGCCGACGCACATGGTTGCAAGACCGAAGCGTCCGCCGCTGGCGGCCATCTCCAGCGCCGCCGTGCCGGTGATGCGCGCGCCCGACATGCCAAGCGGGTGGCCGAGCGCGATGGCGCCGCCGTTGCGGTTGACGCGCGCGTCGTCGTCGGCGATGCCGAGTTGGCGCAGCACCGCGAGACCTTGGCTGGCGAAGGCTTCGTTGAGTTCGATGACGTCGAATTGCTGCTGGGCCATGGACAGCCTAGCCATCAGCTTTTGCGAAGCGGGCACCGGGCCGATGCCCATGACGCGAGGTGGCACGCCGGCAGACGCCCCGCCTAGAATGCGGGCGGTCGGCGTCAGGCCGTATTTCCTGATGGCCGTTTCAGAAGCGATGATCAGGGCAGCGGCGCCGTCGTTAACGCCCGACGCATTGCCCGCGGTGACGGTGCCGCCCTCGCGCTTGAATGGCGTCCCGAGCTTGGCCAGCGCTTCGAGCGTGGTGGCGCGCGGATGTTCGTCCCGGTCGACGACAACGGGGTCACCTTTGCGCTGAGGGATCGAGACCGCGACGATTTCCCTGGCAAGCCTGCCGTTCTGCATTGCCGCTGCCGCCTTTTCCTGGGACCGCAGCGCGAAGGCATCCTGATCCTGCCGGCTGACCTTATAGTCTTCAGCAACGTTCTCGCCGGTTTCGGGCATGGAATCGACGCCATACAGCTCTTTCATGAGAGGGTTCACGAAGCGCCAGCCGATGGTCGTGTCGTGGATTTCGGCGTGGCGCGAGAATGCTGTATCCGCCTTGGGTATGACAAAGGGCGCGCGCGACATGCTTTCGACGCCGCCGGCGATCATCAATTCGGCCTCGCCGGCCTTGATCGCCCGCGCAGCCGCAATGATCGCGTCCATCCCGGAGCCGCACAGCCGGTTGATCGTCGTGCCCGGCACGCTCGCCGGCAGGCCGGCGAGAAGGAGCGACATGCGGGCAACGTTGCGATTGTCTTCGCCCGCCTGGTTGGCGCAGCCGAAAATGACATCGTCCACCGCTTCCCAATCTACCGAGACGTTGCGCGCAATCAGTTCGCGCAAAGGTACAGCACCGAGATCGTCGGCTCTGACGGAGGCGAGCGCGCCGCCGAAGCGGCCGATCGGCGTGCGCATGTAGTCGCAGATATAGGCTTCGGTCATGCTTCACCTCCCGAAAGCGTCGGCACGATCAGATCCAGGACCGGTCCGTCGATATGCAGCTTTGCGCCGGTCATGGCCTGCAGATCTTCGATCGCCAGATCCGGCAGCTTTTCTCGAAGCACAAAATGGCCGTCCGCAATGTCGATCACCGCGTGGCTGGTATAGATGCGGGTGATGCAGCCGACGCCGGTCAGTGGGAAGGTGCACTTCTCGACGAGCTTCGGCTCGCCATTTTTGGTTACATGTTCGGTGATGACGAAGGCCTGTCGGGCGCCGTGCACGAGGTCCATCGCGCCGCCCACGGCGGGCACGCCCTTGGAGCCCACCCGCCAATTGGCGAGGTCACCGTTCTCGGCAACCTGGTAGGCCCCCAGGATCGCGACATCGAGATGGCCGCCGCGTACCATGGCGAAGCTGTCGGCGTGGTGAAAGAAGGCGGCGCCGGGTTTCAGGGTTACGGCGCGTTTGCCCGCGTTGATCAGATCCCAATCCTCTTCGCCCGCCGGCGGCGCCTCGCCGAAGTCGAGAACGCCGTTCTCCGTATGAAAGATCGCCTGTCTGCCGGGCGGCTGGTAACGCGCCACCATCTCGGGAAAGCCGATGCCGAGATTGACATAGGCGCCATCAGCGATGTCCTGCGCTGCACGCCAGGCGATCTGCGCGTTCGAGAGCTTGTTATCGTTGCTCATGGGTGTGTCGCTCCCTCGCGGATAAGCTCTTCTTCCTGTTTGGGATTTGCAATTTCGACGACGCGATCGACGAAGATGCCGGGGGTCACGACGTGCTCGGGGTCGATGCCGCCAGGGGGCACGAGGCTCGAAACCTGGACAACCGTCTGCTCGGCCGCCATGCACATCAGCGGATTGAAGTTGCGGCCGGCCTTGCGATAGGTGAGGTTGCCATGGGTGTCGCCGACATGCGCCTTGACGATCGCGAAATCGGCCTTCAGCCAGCGTTCCTGCACATAGGGCCGGCCGTCGAACTCGGCGATGACCTTGCCCTGCGCGAGTTCGGTTCCGTAGCCTGTCGGCGTATAGAATGCCGGGATGCCGGCGCCGCCGGCGCGGATACGTTCAGCAAGTGTTCCCTGCGGCACAAGCTCCAGCTCTATCTCGCCGGCAAGATACCGGTCTGTGAAGGCGCGCGGGTCGGACGAGCGGGGGAAGGAGCAGATCATCTTGCGGACCATGCCCGCATCGATCATCGCCGCGATGCCGATCCGTCCGTTGCCGGCGTTGTTGTTGATAACGGTCAGGTTCCGAGGCCCCTTGTCGATCAGCGCATGGATCAATTCGATCGGGGCGCCGGAGCCGCCGAAGCCGCCGATCATTACGATTGCTCCATCGCCAATCCCGTCGACCGCTTCGGCCGCGCTTCGCACTGTCTTGTCCATCGATCCTCCATCGCCGCCTGTCACCGGCAGCGCGTCGATTTTTAGGGGAGGGCGGTGTGGACGGCAATCTTGTTTGTGCGGTATGTAATATTTGTTCGAATATCGCACATTGGGGACGACACATGCAGGTGAAGGAACGTGACATCATGGGTGGCCTCGCCAAGGGGCTGAAGGTGATCGAGGCGTTCACAGCCGAGCACCCGCGTCTCAGCATCTCTGAGGCTGCTGACATATCGGGTTACGACCGCGCCACGACGCGGCGATGCCTTCTGACTTTGGCGGAGCTTGGCTACTGCGCCTATGACGGCAAGTATTTCACGGTGACACCGCGCGTGCTGCGGCTTGGCGCCGGATGCCTAGCCTCCATGCCGCTGCCGCGCATCGTTCAGCCATGGCTGGACCAACTGTCGGAGGAAATCGGCCAAAGCACGTCAGTCTCGATCCTCGATGATGCCGAGATCGTCTACGTGGCGCGCGCATCGCAGCGCCGGGTGATGTCGATCGCATTGATGCCGGGATCGCGACTTCCCGCCTATTGCACGTCGATGGGACGCGTTCTTTTGGCCGCACTTCCTTCGGAGCGGGCGCTGGAATTGCTTTCGGCCGAACCGCTCGCGCAAAGAACGGCGAGAACGCAGACCGATGTGGGTGAACTCCAACGCATCCTGCAGGACGTCAAAGCCGCCGGCTACGCCTCCATCGACCAGGAGGTCGAGATCGGCCTCAGGTCGGTCGCAGTGCCGCTGGTCGGCGCGCGCGGGCAAACGCTGGCAGCGCTGAATGTCGGCCTTGCGGCGACGGAAGAGCCGATGCAGACGATGGTATCGCGCTATCTTCCGGCGCTGCTGCGGATAAAGGCCGAGCTGAGCGGAATTCTGGTCTAGCCCTCAGTTGTCCTGCTTCAGCAGACCGCGCGCGAGCGCATGCTCGACACCGCCTTCGATATGCGCGGCAAGGATTTGCTTGGCCGCATCGGCATCGCGCCTGAGGGCTGCATCGAGAAGCGCCTGATGCTCGCGCGACGCCACATCGCCGCGGTAAGATAGTGCGACCATCTGATAGCGCAGATACTTGTCGAAGATGACCGAGTGCGTTTCGATCAGGAGCTTGGAGCCACAGGCCGAAATCAGCGCCTGGTGAAACTCCCAGTCGTATCGCTTCCAGTCCTCGGCCCGGCTTGCGTCACCGGTCGCCATCAGTCGTTCCAGGCTGGCAAGCTTGTAGTGGGCGGATACGAGGCGCGCTTCCCATTCCATGTCGCCTTGCGCGAAGGACTGCTCCAGCGCATGCGTCTCCAGGAGCAGCCGCAAGGCGGCGATCTCCCTGAGATCGGTAATGGAGACGGGGCACACCTGAAACCCTCGCTGCCCCTCCGCCAGTACCAATCCTTCCGAGGAAAGACGGTTGAGGATCTCGCGCAATGTGCTGATCGAGGTCTCGTAGGATTCCTTCAGCGCATCCAGTTTCAATTTCTGGCCCGGTGCGAGCCGGCCGAAGATGATGTCGGCACGGATGCGGCGGTAGCTGCTCTCCGCGATGGTCTCGTTTACTGTCTGCTGCAACATCACGATGCTCTGCTATTTCGATGCGAACTGTGGTGTTCACGTTACCTCATTGTCACAACCGCTGAAATCCTATCGTCTGCCATATTTAAAAAAGACATAGGAAAGGCAATCTGCTGTATGATTTTCCAAATCATGGCGACTGGAGCCCGCGCAACGCAATGCTGAAGAAAACTGGAGAGACGGCCGAAACCGTGAGCGAGGTCGTGTTTCGGCAGATCCGCCAGGACATCATTTCCGGCATCTTGCCGCCGGGATCCAAGATCAGGCTGGAGCAGGCGCGCGAACGCTATTCGATCAGCGTCTCGCCGCTGCGGGAAATCCTCAGCCGACTGACAACGGAAAATCTCGTCGTCGCCGAGGGGCAGAAGGGTTTCGAGGTCAGCCCGGCGTCGCGTCGCGAACTGCTCGAGCTTGCCGATCTCCGCGTGGTGCTCGAAACCCACGCGCTCGATCTCGCCTTTACTGCTGGCGATCTCGAGTGGGAGGCCTCCATCGTTGCTGCGCATCACAAGCTGGCGGCCGCGGAACGGCGGCTTCTTGCCGGCGATGCCTCGCGCACTATTGAATGGGTGCGCTATGACTGGGAGTTCCACCAGGCGATCGTCTCGGCCTGCAATTCCGCGACGCTGATGGCGACGCTCTCATCGGTCTTCGACCGCTTCCTGCGCTATCACATGCTGGCCGAGAGCTTCCGCGGCAAGCCGGTGGTCGAGGATCACCGCGCGCTCTTCGATTTCGCGCTTCGGCGCGATGCGGAACAGGCGAAGGCCGTGATCCGCCGACATGTGCATAGCGGGGTCGAGCACATCCTGAAGAGCGGCATCGTCGCCTGATCGCGTACTATTCCTGGCCTAGTCGCTATCGCGCGGCAGGCCTTCCGGGCGCATCTGCTTTTTCAATGCCGAAATGCGGAAGATGGCATTGGCCGCGCCGTAGCCGCGATAGCCCTTGCGCTCGACGATCTCGAAGAAAAAGCCTTCGCCGTAGGTGCCGCTGTAGAGTTGGAAATACTCGCCGTGCTCATCGCGGTCGTAGAGGATGTTGTGTGCCTTCAGCCGCTCGGTGAGATCGGGATCCAGTCCGAAACGCGCCTCAACATCCCCGTAGTAGTTCGGCGAAATGTGCAATGGCTTGAAGCCGGCTTTTTGTAAGGCTTCGGCGGTGGCGAAGATATCGTCGGTGCTGAAGGCAAGATGCTGGATGCCCGATCCGAACTTTTCAGCGATGAAATGTCCGGCGAGCGTCCGCCTGTTTTCCGCGCCGTTGAGCGTGATGCGCAGCGACCCTTCCTCGTTCTCGACCACCTGGCTGCGCACGACGCCACCTGGATCGATGATATCGACCATCGGCGTCTTCTCGGTCGCGAAGATCGAGGTGTAGAAGAGCAGCCACGTCAGCATCTCGTCGTAGGCTACGGTCTGCGCGATATGGTCGATGCGCAGCAGACCTGCGCTCGAGGCCAATTGCTGTTCGTCGACGGGAATGAAGTCGACTTCCGCGAAGCGGCCGAGCGGCGAGGCTTCGTCGATCAGATAGACAATGCCGCCCCCGACGCCACGGATCGCCGGCAGCTCGAGTTCGCCTTCGGCGACCGGCTGCAGGAAGGGTTCTGCATTGAGTGCCACCGCGCGCCGGTGGGCCTCCCAGGCGTGGTTGACGACAAGCGCGAAGGCATAGGCCAACGTGCCGTGGACGGCGTATGCCGCGTTGGCAAAACCGGCCTGGTCGATGTTGACGAGAATGCGGATGCCGCCCTGTTCGTAGAGGCTGACCTCCTTGCTGCGATGCTTGGCCGTCTTGCGAAAGCCCAGTACCTCAAGGATGCCGATCAGCTCGGCCGCATCGCCTTCATCGGCCGTAAACTCGACGAAGCCCACGCCTTTCACCGTTGCGCGGGGCGGCATGGGCTTTCCAATCGGCTTGTCGCCGCCGAGGCTGCGGCGCACCTGATCGCCCAGATAGATCAGCGAACGGTGGCCGTCGGCCGCGATCTCGCGCGTCGAGCCGCCACGGAACTGGTCGTTGAAGATCTCCAGCGAATAGTAGCCGTCATAGCCGGTCGCGGCGATCGCGGATGTAAAGGCCGTCACCGGCAGGTCGCCTTCGCCGGGCATGTTGCGGAAGTGTCGCGACCAGTAGAGCAGGTCCATGTCGATCTGCGGCGCATCCGCCAGCTGGACGATGAAGATCTTCTCCTTCGGGATCGAGCGGATCGAATTGATGTCGATCTTGCGTGAGAGGCTGTGAAAGCTGTCCAGCACCAAGCCGATATTGTCGTGGTCGGCACGACGCACAATCTCCCAGGCGTCGCGGTGGTCATTGATGTGCCGACCCCATGCTAGCGCCTCGTAGCCGACGCGCAATCCGCGTGCTGCTGCGCGTTCACCCAGTTCGCGAAAGTCGGCAGCCGCACGGTCGATGCCACCGAGCGAGGCAGAGGAGACGTTCGAGCAGACGAGGACGAGGTCCGTGCCGAGTTGCTGCATGATGTCGAACTTGCGTTCTGCGCGGTCGAAGGTGCGGCTGCGCAGCGGTTCCGGCATGCCCTCGAAATCACGGAACGGCTGGAACAGCGTGATCTTAAGTCCGAGATCGCCAGCCATCTTGCCGACATCGGCGGGGCTGCCGTCAAAGGCCAGGAAGTCGTTCTCGAAAATCTCCACGCCGTCAAAGCCCGCTCGCGCGATCGCTTCCAGCTTCTCCGGCAACTCGCCGCTGATCGAAACCGTCGCTATCGAGGTCTTCATCTCGCTTATCCTCCCTGGCCGATATCGTCGTGACAATCATTATGACGAATGTCGTGAGAAGTTCAATTCAACGTTTGAAAATAGAAGTCTCATACGATTTCTAAAAACTATGTTGATTTATCGGTCCGTGTCAGGCAGTTTTGGTCTCACAGTCGGAGGAGAAGGAAGGCTGTGCGGTCGCAACGACCATTGAGGAGGAGGAAAAGATGTTGAAATCCATGTTGTCACGGCGCAACGCCATGCTTGGCGCGGCCGCTCTGCTCACCGGCATTGCGCTGGCTCAGCCGGCAGCTGCCGTCACCCCAGAAGAAATCAAGGCCCGCGGCAAACTGATCGTCGGCATCCAGGGCGACAATCCGCCATGGGGCTTCGTTACCAGCGCCGGCAAGCAGGACGGCTTCGATGCCGACATGGGCGCGCTCTACGCCAAGGAACTCGGCGTCGAGGTCGAGTTCGTGCCGCTCGAAGTCAACAACCGCATTCCGGCGCTGACCTCAGGTCGCGTCGATGTTCTCTTCGCGACGATGGCCATGCTGCCTGACCGCGCCAAGGCGGTTCAGTTCAGCCAGCCCTACAATGCCAATGCCATTGTGCTGATCGGGCCGAAGAACAAGTCGATCAAGACGAATGACGACATGGCCAATATGACCATTTCCGTGGCGAAGGGTGCCGCACAGGACACCCAGGTGACCAAGAATGCGCCGGCTTCGGCCACCATTCGCCGTTTCGACGGCGACGCGGCCAGCGTCCAGGCGCTGGTATCCGGGCAGGCTGAGGCACTCGGCGGCAACATCTTCTACATGGATCGCGTCGAGAAGGCCCGCCCCGGCGAGTTCGAGAACAAGCTCGAGTTCCAGAAGCTCTACAACGGCGCCTGCACCCGCCTGGGCGAGAAGGAAATCAACGCCTCGCTCAACACCTTCATCGACAAGATCAAGGCAAATGGCGAGCTGAAGAAGGTCTACGACAAGTGGATGAAGGTTCCCGTGCCTGAATTCCCGGCGAGCCTCGAAGGCATTCCCTTCGCTGCGAAGTAGGCCGCTTCGCGACAGGGCAGTGCGACGGCGGCGTCTTGAAGACGACCGCCGCCGCTTTGCCGCGGCGATGACTGTCTCGTGCCAAACGCGGGAGCGATGATGAGCAAGACGATTTTTGTACTGAACGGGCCGAACCTCAATCTTCTCGGTCAGCGGGAGCCGCATATCTATGGCTCGACGACGCTTGCCGAGATCGAGCAGCGCTGCACGGCCAAGGCGCGCGACCTCGGCTACGAGGTGGATTTTCGCCAGACGAATTTCGAGGGCGCGCTTATCGAAAGCATTCACGAGGCGCGCGAGAAGGCTTGCGGGATCATCATCAACCCGGCGGCCTTCACCTTTACCTCGATCGCGGTTCTCGATGCGCTGAAGACCTTCGATCCGCCGAAGATCGAGCTGCACATCTCCAATGTGCACGCCCGCGAGAGCATCTACCACAAATCCCTGATCTCGCCCATCGCGACGTCGATCATGATCGGTTTCGGTGCGGATGGATACGAGCTGGCGATCCAGGCCATGACGCAGCTGGTCGCTCGCAGCCGTTGACCGGACAGGAAAGGCCAGAAATAACACCATGAACTACACACTGGACTTCACGCCTGTCATCGACGGTCTGCCGAGCCTGCTGCTTGCCTGTCTCGGTACGTTCCTGCTGGCGATCTCGGGCATGCTGCTTGCGGTCCTGATCGGCATCGGCGGCGTCATGCTGCGCGACTCCCGCTTCAAGGCAGTACGCTGGCTGGTGATCGGCTTCGTCGAGATCATCCGCAACACGCCGTTCCTGGTGCAGATCTTCTTCATCTATTTCGCCCTGCCGCTCGCCGGCATCAGGCTCGATCCGACGCCGACGGCGATTATCGCGCTCGGCATCAATGGCGGCGCCTACGCGATCGAGATCATTCGCGGCGGGGTGCAGTCGATCCCCGCGGGCCAGAAGGAAGCAGGCCTGGCGCTCGGTCTTCACAAGGCGCAAGTCTTCCGTTTCATCGTCTTGAAGCCTGCGCTAAGGGCTATCTACCCCTCGCTGACCAGCCAGTTTGTGCTCTTGACGCTGTCGACCAGCATCGCCTCGGCGATCTCGGCCTACGAGCTCACGTCGGTCTCGCAACGGATCGAATCCGAAAGCTTCCGCAGCTTCGAAGTCTATTTCACCGTCACGGTTTTCTACCTCGTGATCTCCTGGGTGATGATGCGCCTCTTCGGGCTCTTTTCGTCCCGTTATTTCAATTATCCGGTCAAGTAGGAGGCTCCCATGGGTCGCGATGAATTCATCTTCCTGCTGATCGGTCTGAAATGGACTGTCGTGTTGTCCGTCGTCGGTTTCATCTGCGGTTCGATCGGCGGGCTCATAATCGCGCTGCTACGGACCTGCGGCCTGCCGCTTCTGGAGCGGATAACCGCCGGATATATCGGCGTGTTTCAGGGTACGCCGCTCCTGATGCAGCTCTTCGTCGTCTATTACGGGCTGGCGCTGGTGGGTCTGAAGCTTGATGCGTGGGTCGCGGTCGCCATCGGGCTGACGTTGCATGCCAGCGCTTATCTCGGCGAGATCTGGCGCGGTTCGATCGAGGCCGTGCCGCGCGGGCAGACCGAGGCGGCCAAGGCGCTCAGCATCAAATACGTGTCGCGCATGAAGGACGTGATCCTCCCGCAGGCGATCCGCATCTCGCTGCCGGCGACGATCGGCTTCCTGGTGCAGCTGATCAAGGGAACGTCGTTGGCCGCGATCGTCGGTTTCACCGAGCTCACGCGCGCCGGCAACATCATCTCCAATCAGATCTTCGAGCCGCTGACGGTCTTCGGCATCGTCGGCATCCTCTATTTCATCATGTGCTGCCCGCTGACGATCCTCGGTGCCCGCCTCGAGCGGCGCTTCGCGATGTCGGCGCGCTGAGTGCGCCTGCCTGTCCGGGAGAATTGAACCATGACCACTGTGTCGACGCCCACCACCACCGAACCGATGATCCGCCTGGCGCAGGTCGAGAAATGGTTTGGCGCCTTTCAGGCATTGCACGATATCAACATGGATGTCCGCCAGGGCGAGCGGATCGTGCTCTGCGGCCCCTCCGGCAGCGGCAAGTCAACGCTGATCCGCTGCATCAACCACCTCGAGAGCTATGAGAAAGGCGAGATCCGCGTCGGCGGCACGCTGCTCGGACATCGCTCCAGGGATATCGACGCCATCAGGCGCGACGTCGGCATGGTGTTTCAGCAGTTCAATCTCTTTCCGCATCTGACCGTGCTGCAGAACTGCATGCTGGCGCCCATGCGTGCGCTCGGTCTTGGCAAGGCGGAGGCGGAAGAGCGCGCACGCAGCCTGCTCGACCGCGTCAAGATCCTCGAACAGGCCGAGAAATATCCGGCGCAGCTTTCCGGTGGTCAGCAGCAGCGCGTGGCGATTGCCCGTGCGCTCTGCATGCGGCCGAAGGTGATGCTGTTCGACGAGCCGACATCGGCGCTGGATCCTGAGATGGTCAAGGAAGTGCTCGACACGATGATCGGCCTGGCGGAGGAGGGGATGACGATGATCTGCGTCACCCACGAGATGGGCTTTGCCCGTCAGGTGGCCGATCGGGTCATCTTCATGGCGAGCGGCGCGATCGTCGAAGAGGCGCCGCCCGCCACATTCTTCAGCAATCCGAGGCAAGAGCGCACGCGCAAGTTCCTTGGCGAAATTCTGCGTCACTGAAAGTTTTCGGCATGATTTCCGGCACCACCAGGATCATCGCCCATCTGGGCTATCCGACGGAGACCTTCAAGTCGCCGCTGATCTACAATCCCTACTTCGAAAAGCACGGCATTGATGCGGTCGTTGTGCCCATGGGCTGCCGGGCGGAGGATTTTCCGGATTTCTTGAGGCTCGTCTTCCGCCTGTCGAACATCCACGGCGCATTGATCACCATGCCGCACAAGGTCACCACCATGGGCCTGCTCCACGAACTGTCGACGCGTGCCCAGGTCGCGGGCGCCTGCAATGCCATCCGGCTGGATGAACATGGCCGGCTAATTGGCGACATGTTCGATGGAGAGGGGTTCGTGCGCGGCGTGCTGCGCAAGGGCAGGCGGGTGGCTGGCGCTGACGTCCTTGTCGTCGGTTCCGGCGGCGTCGGTTCGGCGATCGCCGCATCGCTCGCCGCCGCCGGCGTTAGAAAGATCGCGATTTTCGATGCCAACCCGGAGGTCATGAATGGGCTGATTGGACGGCTTCGCCAGCATTATCCCGACGTGGACGTCACGGCCGGCTCGCGCGATCCTGAAGGGTTCGACATCGTGGTGAACGCCACACCGCTCGGCATGAAGAGCGATGATCCGCTGCCGATCGATGTGTCGCGATTGTCTTCCGCAACATTCGTGGGCGAGGTCGTGATGAAGCAGGAGATCACGCCGTTTCTCGCGGCAGCGCGCGCTGCCGGCTGCGATTTCCAGGTGGGCACCGACATGCTGTTCGAGCAGATTCCGGCGTACCTCGAATTCTTCGGCTTTCCGACCACGACGGCGGACGAGCTGCGATCCGTCGCTCGGATGGGTTGACTTAAGCCCACACGTAAATCTCAAACGTTACCCCAGTTATACCCCGCAGGCGCCGGCTGCCCCTGATCCGGGGCGAGATTGAGGATCGCTCGGCATTCAGCCGGGCGAAGCCTTCACGGACCATCGCTCTGCAGCCGGCTGCTCGTTCACTACAACGTTACCCGGCTTGGGCAGTAGGCTCTTCTCAATATGTAAGCCTTGGATCAGATTAATCGCTGGGGTAGCGGCCCAGGAACCAATCGGTTGGATTTATGTTTCAGATGCATAAGTGCAATCAATCCAGACTGGCTAATCCTGCGAGTTGAACGCGCGTATAGCTTCCAATCCTTTCGTCGCGGCGTGGGCCAGTGGTCCGAATGCAATTAGCAGGCCGCACCAGCAGTCGAGGTAAAGACGATGCAGCTTCGTATCAACGACATTACGCACGAGATCGATGCCGACCCGGATACTCCGCTCCTGTGGGTGATCCGCGATGAGCTTGGCATGACAGGCACGAAATATGGATGCGGGCTGGCGCAGTGTGGCGCCTGTTCCGTGCTTATCGACGGCGAGATCGTCCGGTCTTGTGTCACGCCCGTTGAAAGCGTCGCCGGCCGCGCCGTCACGACAATCGAAGCGATCGAAGCTGATCCTGTTGGTGAGAAGGTTGTCGCCGCCTGGGTGAAGCATCAGGTTCCGCAGTGCGGTTACTGTCAGTCCGGCCAGGTCATGGCCGCGACAGCCCTTCTCAAGCAGAGCGCCACCCCCTCGGAAGACGATATTGCCGCCGCGATGGTCAATCTCTGTCGGTGCGGAACCTACAACTTCATCAAGGCCGCCGTGAACGAGGTGGCTGGTCGTGAGGAGGCTTCGCTATGAGCGAGATCGTTCGTGACAACACGCCGGCCGACGAATTTCCGAATGGCGCGCCGGTCAATATTTCCCGTCGAAGGTTTCTCCTGGCCTCGGCCGGCGTGACGGCTGGTGCGCTCGTCATCGGCTTCGGCATGCCGGTGGGCGCCGCCCGCGCCCAGGAAGCGGTTCCGGCCGTTGTGCCCGGCACCCGCGTGCCCGCGTTCCTGGAAATCCGGCCGGATAACACCGTACGGCTGATGAACCCATTCATCGAAGGCGGCCAGGGCGTGATGACCGCCATGGCGCAGATCGTCGGCGAGGAGCTGGACATGGATCCGTCCGCCTTTACCGTCGATCATGCTCCGACCGGTCCCGACTATCTCGTCGTCTTCGGCAAGATGCGCATCACCGGCGGCTCCATGTCGGTTCGCACTAGCTACGACACGATGCGTCATCTCGGCGCTTCCGCACGGCTGATGATCCTGCAGGCATCGGCGAGCCGCCTCGGCGTGCCGGTCGCCGAACTGACGACGGAGCCGGGCAAGGTCATTCACGCGGCTTCTGGCCGCTCGCTGACATATGGCGAGGTTGCCGGCGACGCGCTCGACCTACCGATCCCCGCAGCCGACAGCGTCACATTGCGCGACCCAAACCAGTTCCGCTGGATCGGCAAGCCGGTTGCGCGGCTCGACATGCATGACAAATCCACCGGGCGCGCCGTCTATGCGATCGACGCCAAGGTGGACGGCATGCTGCATGCCGCAGTCCAGCATGCGCCACGGCTTGGCATGACGGTCGGGGCGATCCGCAACGAAGATGCGGTGAAGGCCATGAAGGGCATTCACTCCGTGCATCGCCTTCCAGGTGCGGTCGCAGTGGTTGCAGAGCGCTGGTGGAATGCCAAGCGGGCGGTCGAAGCGTTGCAGGTCGACTGGCAGGAAGCCAACGGCAAACCGATCGTCGAAGGCACCAGGATCATGCCTGCCGACTTCTCGACGGTAGCCTTCGCCGACCGTCTCGCTAAGGAACCCGGTGCGGGCAAGGATGCCGAAAAGGAAGGCGATGTCGCCGGCGCGATCGCGTCCGCGAAAACCGTCGTCTCGGCAACCTATCACAGCCAGTATCTCCACCATGCCCAGCTGGAACCCCCTTCGGCGCTCGCCCGCTTCAACGAGGACGGAAGCCTTGAGCTGTGGGCGCCCAATCAGGCGCCGGAAATGTTCCAGGCCGACATCGCCAAGCGCACCGGCCTCGATGCATCCAAGATCACGCTTCACAGCCCGCTGCTTGGTGGCTTTTTCGGTCGCCACTTCCTCTACGCGACCGCAAATCCCTATCCACAGGCGATCCAACTCGCCAAGGAAACGGGACGTCCGATCAAGCTGATCTGGAGCCGCGAGGAAGAATTCCTGCGCGATCCGATGCGGCCGATGGCAGCCGTTCGTTTCAGGGGTGCACTCGATGACAGCGGCATGCCCGTCGCGATCGAGGCGGTCAGTATCTGCGAAGGCCCGAGCGAAGGCATTTCCGGGCACAATCCCGACAAGATCGACGAAACGGCGGTCGAGGGGCTGACGGGCAAGGCCTACGCGATCCCCAACAAGCGGATCGCCCAGGTCTATGTCGAAAACCCGACCATGCTCGCCTATTGGCGATCGGTCGGCAATTCGATGAACGACTTCCTCTACGAATCCTTCCTCGACGAGATGGCCGATAAGGGCGGCAAGGATCCCTATGAGCTGCGCCTGCAGCTTCTGAAGGACAATGCGCGTTTAAGCACGCTTCTGAAGGCGGTGGGCGACCTTTCCGGTGGCTGGAAGCGGGGTCCGTTTACGGCATCGGACGGCACGCGCCGCGCACGCGGCGTCGCCATGGCATCACCCTTCGGCAGCCATACGGCAGCGATCGCCGAAGTCTCGATCCAGTCCGGCGAGGTGGTCGTCCACGATGTGTGGGAAGCGATCGATCCTGGTAGCATCGTCAACCCGGCGATCATCGACGCGCAGATCAATTCGGCTGTGGCGCTCGGTGTATCCCAGGTTCTGCTGGAAGAGGCCGTCTACGAGAAGGGACAGCCGGTTGCCCGCAACTACGATCTCTACCCCATTCTGCCGCCAAGCCGGATGCCGCGGGTTCATACGCGGATCGTCGAAAGCGGCGAAAAGATGGGTGGGATCGGCGAGCCCGGGCTTCCGGCCGTGCCGCCTGCGGTTGCCAACGCCGTCTCGACCCTGACGGGTCAGCGCGTCCGCAGCATGCCGCTCTCACACTACACATTCCAAAGCTGAGCATAGCAGGCTCTCGACGATATCGCGTCGGGAGCCTCGCGGTTCGCAGCACGCGGCAGCACCGCCCGTCAAGGCGCGTTGGCGGTGCGTTCGCATAGAAGCCCCCTACAGAGGATGGATTATCCTTGAAGAGATTCTTTCTCGTTATTTTTCTCATCGTCATCATCGTGGCCGGCGGCGTGATATGGTTCGTCAACCACACGCCATCGTCTCCGTTTGACGGTAACAGTGCCTCGGTCGTCTCCTCTCCTGACCTCCTGGCCAGAGGCGAAATGGTCGCCCGCCAGGCCGACTGTGTTGCCTGTCACAGCCTGCCTGACGGCAAGCCCTTTGCCGGTGGGCTGGAAATGGGCACGCCGCTCGGCTCGATCTTCGCCACCAATATCAGCCCCGACAAAGAGCATGGCATAGGTAACTACAGCCTTGCCGACTTCGACCGCGCGGTCCGCCATGGTGTTACGCCGGACGGGCATCGGCTCTACCCGGCCATGCCCTATCCGTCCTATGTGAAGATGTCCGATGACGACATTGCGGCGCTCTATGCCTTCTTCATGCATGACGTGCAGCCGGTCGCCGAGGCCAACAAGCCGAGCGGCATCGAATGGCCGCTGAACATGCGCTGGCCGCTGGCGTTCTGGAATGCCGTCTTCGTTCCGTCCGGCACCTACCAGCAGAAACCTGATCAGGATGAGCAATGGAACCGCGGCGCCTATCTGGTGCAGGCGGCTGGCCATTGCGGCGCTTGCCACACCCCACGCAGCTTAACGATGAACGAAAAGGGCCTGGACGAAAGCAGCACGGCCTTCCTTTCCGGCGCGCTCCTCGATGGCTGGTATGCACCGAGCTTGCGGCAAGACCACAATACGGGCCTTGGCCGGTGGAGCGAGGACGATATCTTCGCCTTCCTGAAGAATGGCCGCAACCACCACGCCGTTGTCTTCGGCTCGATGACGGAAGCCTACAACAACTCGCTGCAGTTCATGAGTGACGAGGACCTGAGGGCGATCGGCCACTATCTGAAATCGCTGCCTGGCGACCCCTCGCGTGACGGGAAGCCCTGGGCCTATGTCGAGGCTTCCGCCGCTCCCGGAACGCCGGCTGCGCGCAGCGTCCCCGGCGCGCAGACTTACGCGGCGCGCTGCGGCTTTTGCCATGGGCCGGATGGTCGTGGCCAGAACGAGTGGATCTCGCCGCTCGCCGGCGCCGCCTCGTCGCTGATCGAGCACACGGATTCGCAGATCAATGTGGTGCTCAATGGTTCCGGCCGCGTGGTGACCGCAGGCGTTCCGGATGCCTATCGCATGCCGCCCTTCCGCCAGCAGCTGTCGGATAAGGAAGTTGCCGATGTTCTGACCCATGTGCGCTCCAGTTGGGGCAATCATGGCGGGCCGGTGAAGCCGGAAGACGTGAAGGCGCTGCGCGACCACACGGATCCGGCCAGCAGCAATCCGATTGTCCTGCAGATGCGTTGAGGGTCGGGGGCAATACGAACCGGTTGCGCACTTGCGCGTGCAGGTGCGCACCGGAGCACCACATGAAAGGAAACGGCATGGACGTCGCCATCGTGAAATCGTTGCCTGACCTGACACGAGCCCCTGTCGGCGATACGCCCGCGGATATCCTTAGCTTCGCGGTTGGCGCCTGGCATCAGGGCAAACGGGTGGCGCTTGCAACGCTCGTGGATATTCGCGGCGGGGCTGCCCGGGCGCTGGGCGCGCATGTAGCCATATCCGGCGATGGGCGGTTTTGCGGATACGTCTCCGGAGGATGCGTCGAAGCCGCGGTCGCGGCCGAAGCGCTTCAGGCGATGGAGGAGGGCCGGGACCGTATCGCCCACTTCGGTGACGGTTCGCCGTTCTTCGATATCGTTCTGCCTTGCGGTGGCGGCATATCGGTAGCCATCCATGTCGTGCGGGACGTTGCTCCGCTTGAGGCGGTGCTGGGTCGGCTGGAGGCCCGGGAGGCGGCCGGCCTGCGCTACTGTCACGAACGCCAATCGCTCGCCATCGCCGAAGTTCCATCGCGGCCAGGCCCGCAAGGCGCGGATTTCCTCACGGTCTATCGCCCGCTCACACGTGTAGTCATTTCCGGCCGGGGCGCTGAAGCCGAGGCCGTGGCGCGCATGGCTGCGGCATCCGGCTGGGTGGTCGAGCGTACAGACGACGCCAGATTCACGAAATCAGTCCCCTTGGACGGTTTTACTGCGTGCGTCCTGTTGCATCACGATCTGGATGCGGAACAGGGGATGCTCGATATCGCGCTTCGATCACCATCATTCTACATCGGTGCGCTCGGCAGCACGCGCACTCATCGCCGTCGCGAAGAGATGTTGTGGGCAGCTGGTCATTCCAAGGCCGATATCGCAAGGATCAAGGCGCCGATCGGCATGTTCGGGCCGACCCGAGATGCCCAATCCCTTGCGATTTCGGTAGTGGCCGACATTGCCGCTTGTCGCTTGGCGACATCGGGGTAAGAAATCGCCCGCAAGCGACCGCTCGTGCCTGCTGTTCATAGGAGTGATGTGCATGACGGCCAACGACCTGTCGGTTTCCGGAATTCTGTTGGCCGCCGGCGCAGCTCGACGGATGGGGCCGGACGGCTATCACAAGCTGCTCGCAGAGTTCGATGGTGTTCCCCTCGTCAAGCGCATCGCCCTGCGTTTGTTGGCGGCGGACCTATCGTCAGCGGTGGTGGTCATCGGCCACCGAAGCGGCGCGATCCGCGCCGCCTTGCAGGGCGTCCCGATTGATCGCGTGCTGAACGAAACCTTCGAACTGGGGATGGCGTCGTCGCTCGTCTGCGGTCTCAAGGCTGGCGCGATCATGAGCGCGGATGGCGTTTTGATCGCATTGGCCGATATGCCTGCTATCGAGACCGAGCATCTCGACATGTTGATCGAGGGCTTTCGTCAACACGGGGGTCAGGCCGTGATCCGTGCCACGAGCGACGGTCGGAGGGGAAATCCGGCGATCCTTCCGAGATCTCTCTACGGCCAGCTTCTGACGTTGGAAGGAGACGAGGGCGCGCGCGCCGTTATCCAGCGTGCCGGTGTGCCGGTTGTCGGTATTGAGATCGGAGAGGCCGCGCATCTCGATGTGGACACGCAGCAAGCCGTCGTTGAGGCCGGCGGCCGCTTGACGATCTAAAACGAGCCGAAAACAGGGTAGCCACGTCTTTCGTTGCTTTTCCGCCGGTCAGTGGTCGATCGCGGTCAGCCCAGCCAGCCTGTGACCTGCTCCAACGTCCGGCGCTCTTGATCTGCCTCCATGGAGAAGGCGGGTTGCATCTTGGCGCCGTCCAGATGGGAGTGCAGAACTTCTATGCTGCTTCCAAGCCCGTAGCCGCCATGCGTTATGAACAGATAGATCGTCTTTCCAGCAAGACTGTTGGACCGCAGAAAAGAGCGGATGACCGGGGGCGCCGTCATTCCCCAGATCGGAAAGCCGAGATAGAGGGTATCGTACCGCGCAACCTCGACCGTCAACGGCTTCAGGGGTGGGAGGTATCCGGCCTCAGTCTCCCGGCTGGCCTGCGAGACGGTCTCTTTGTAGTCCTCGGGGTAAGGATCGACGGGAATGATCTCGGCGAGGTCTGCATTTTTCGATCGGCGAATTTGCTTTGCAATGACCGTCGTGTTGCCGGTGCGCGCGAAGTAAACCACAAGGGTCGATCGGATTTGCGGCGGAACTTGCGAAACCGCAGCTTTACCGGCGACCGTGGCACCTACTGCCGCAAGAGGAAGCGTTTTCAGAAGTTCGCGTCGCGGGATGCCGAATTGCATTCTGCTTTCCTTACAGTAACTCGGGTAATCCTGGTTGTGCCGGCCGTGATCCCGATGCCCGCCCTCTCGTCATTCGATGTCGCCGGCGGCAGATCATTCGTTTGGCGGGAAGTCGGTGGAGGCGGCCAGGTCCGCCTGGGTCTCGAAGTTCGCGATCCGCGCCTTCAGCGTGTCGATCGTGCTCGCCAACGCCTGTGATCCCAGCACCATGCGCAGAGGCGCCGGCTCGATGTCGACGCTTTCGATGATCCGGGTGGCCATGCGGACGGGATCGCCGGCGGCAAGGCCATTCTGAGGGTCGAGCATTTGCAGGAAGGTATGCGCGGGGTTGTTGTCATAGATCGGCATGAGGTTCGCGACCTTGGCGCTGCCATAGCGGAATTCGGTGCGCGCGCCGCCCGGTTCGACGATGGTGACGCCGATGCCGAACGCTTCGACTTCCTTGGCGACGGCCTCTGCAAAACCTTCAATACCCCACTTGGTCGCGTGATAGAGCGAATTGCCGGCAAATGCGACCTGGCCGCCATAGGAGGACAACTGGATGATCCGGCCGCCGCCCTGCGCGCGCAGGTGAGGGATGGCCGCGCGGAAGAGCTGGATCGAGCCAGTCAGGTTCGTGGCGATGATGTGGTCGATCTCGCTGTCGGAGAGTTCCTCCGCGGCGCCGAATAGCCCGTAGCCCGCGTTACTGACGATGACGTCGATCCGTCCGAGATCGCTGAAGGCGGCATCGACGGTTGCCTTGACCGCAGCCGGATCGGTCACCTCGAGCACGGTTGCGACGAAAGCGTCGGGATAGGCCTCTCTCAGATCCTTAATTTTGGTGAGGTCGCGAACGGTGCCGACAACCTTGTCACCGCGCGCGAGGAGCTGCTGCGTCAACTCTCGGCCGAAGCCGCTGCTGACCCCGGTGATGAACCAAGTGCGTTGTGCCATGTGTATCTCCTGGGTCAGTAAGGTTTGGCTGCGGCAAAGCCGCTCGCAGCCGGACCAGCGTCATGCCGAATGAAGGATGCGGACGGAATTTAGCGCTCGCTGTTCAAATTGGGTAGCCGTCAGGCTCCGCATGAACTTATGTTCCGGCTTCATGAAGGCAGCGCCGTTCCTGATATACCGTCACTGGCTCGAGTGCAGGTCGGTCGATGAAAGCGAGCGGATCCAGCTGCCGATGCGATCGTCCACCTGTCCTTGTCGTATGCCAAATTCGTCCAGGCCGAGGCCTTCCGCTAACACGGCGTTGCGCGCTTGAGCCTTGAGATCAGGGAAGAAAGTGCCGCTGGAAAGAGAATAAGTCGCGAACCCGGCAACCGTCGTCTGCTTGAAGTCGACCTGCTTGAGGAAGCTCATGAGCGGGGCGGGAAGCGTGTTCCACCAGACCGGGGCGCCGACGAGCACAAGGTCGTAATGGTTCATGGTCGGAAGCGTTCCGTCAAGGACAGGCAAGGGGCCCTTTTCGACTTCGCGTCTTGCCCGTTCGGCCAAGGCGGCGCCATTGGTGGGATAGGGTTCCGCGAGCTTTATCTCGTAGAGTTCTCCGCCCAGCTGATCGTGTATTTTCCGGGCCATCTCAGCGGTGGTGCCGCTGTTAGAGAAATATGCGATGAGGATCTTCTGGTCGGCCAGCGCATCTGTCGCCGGCGAGATCGCGAGAACCGCGATGACCGCGGGTAGCGCGCTGATGCCGCCGTTGCTGCGGACCGCGAAGGCGATGTTGGCAGATATGGACCTGATGTTCATGCCGATCCCCTCGATTGCGCGGCGGGCACTTTGAAAACAAGCGTTCACGCTGCCGCGTAGTGCTGACTGGTGTGGAATAAAGCCTAGGAATTCAGAGTGTTCATGCGCGCGGCATCGCGCGATATAGCATTGGCGCCGGCCGCCACGGGCAGTCTGTTGCCAAAGGGGCGATCGACCATGACGCCATCCAGCCGGGACCGAAGACTGTCCGGCTCGACCTCGCCTTCCCCGACAAACTTCATCAGGTGTTCGGCGGCCTCGATCGCGGGGCGATCCTTGAGCGAGAGCTTATGGTCCGCGCAGAATTCGTTGAGAACCTGCTTCATGATGATCACCTGCCAGAGTTCGCCACGCATTCCGGTCTCCTGTCGAATCATTTCCGTGCCGAGACCATAGGGGGAAGATGTCGCAGGGGTTTGCCGGTCGTGTCGGAAGTTGTCGCACGATTGTCTCGATTTGCGCGGTCGCCCGAAGCTCGGCCAAGCCTGCCAACGCTGAGTTTTGGTGACAGCCACGGCATTCGATGGCATCAACCCCGCTTTGCCTGCGCGACGTTTGCTGTGAAACTTTGATACACTTTTGTCGATGCGAGCCGAAGCGTGGTCCGGTAAAGTGCCTTAACGTTGAAGGTGCCGGTTCATGCAAAGCGCAGCTCACATCGCGGTCGTCGATGACCATCAGGATATCCGGGAGTTGGTCGGGCAATATCTCGAGCAACAGGGATATCGTGTCAGTGTGGCGGAAAGCGGCGCGGCTCTCAGGCGGATCATCGACAAGGACGATGTCGATCTCATCGTGCTGGATGTGATGATGCCAGGCGAGGACGGGCTGTCCGTATGCAGGGCTTTGAGATCGACCACCGAGACGCCGATCATCTTTCTGACGGCGATGGCGGAAGATACCGATCGCATCGTCGGTCTCGAACTCGGCGCCGACGACTATCTGGTGAAGCCGTTCAATCCCCGGGAGTTGCTCGCCCGGATCCGAGCCGTGCTGCGACGCGCCAAAACCTCTGCGAGTTCCCAGCGCGACAGGGTCGGGGCAAGCATCGTCAGGATCGGGCACTGGAAACTCAACCTTGGTCGGCAGGAGTTGGCGGGCGATGATGGGGTCGGGGTGCCGTTGAGCACCGCGGAGTTCAGGCTGTTGAGGGTCTTTCTCGATCGTCCTGGTCTCGTTCTAAGCCGCGAGCAGCTTCTTGATCTCACCGTTGGCCGGGTCGCCGACATCTTCGACCGCAGCATCGATAACCAGGTCAGCCGTCTACGAAAGAAGATCGAACCGGATCCGAAAAACCCGTCGCTCATCCGGACGCATTGGGGAGGGGGCTACAGCCTGTCGGCGGAGGTCAACTTCGAATGATCTACTGGTGGAAAAGGAGCCTTGCTGCCCAGTTCATCTGCTTCACGCTGCTCGCGCTCGTGGTTGCGCAGGCAATCACATTTCTTGTGTCCTGGGATGAGCGGTCGAAGGCACTGCACGCGGCGATCAAGAGCGAGTTCTTCAGCCGTTCCGCCACCATCACCCGGCTGATGGAGACATTGCAGCCCGAGGTCAGGCAAAGTGTGCTCTCATCGAGCGAAACGAGCTACTCCCGCTTCTGGTTGTCGGACCGTGACGAGACGGATCCGCTAGCGTGGCGCCGCCGCGCGGTCACGGAGCTCTCGCGCCCGCTCGACAACTTCGTCGATCTCGGCCGGTCCTACGGCATTGAGACAAGACCCGTGGGGCGCAAGATCAGCGACAGGGACATCACGGCATCGAATGTCGACGAAAGCTGGATAAAGCCGACGAGCGTTTTATGGAGCCAACCGCAGGAAGCAAAGTTCCTCTATTTCGATGGAAGGAGCGGCTACGGGCTTGCCGTGAAGATCGACGACGGCGTTTGGCTCAACTGCGCGTCCTACAAGCTGGACACCTCGTTCTGGTGGAACTCGAAGTCGCTGACATCACTCGCGATCACGGCATTCGTACTCTCGCTGATCGGCATCTTCATAGCGCGGCGAATCACGCGCCCGCTTCGTCGTCTCGCTGCCTCGGCCGAGGCGCTCGGAAGAGGGGAGAATCTGCCGGCGCTGCCGGAGGAAGGCCCAAGCGACGTCAAAGCTACCGCAGTTGCCTTCAATCGCATGCAGCGGAGGCTGCATCGCTTCGTGGAAGACCGCACCAGGATGCTCGCCGCGATCGGCCATGACCTCAGGACGCCATTGACCTCGTTGCGGCTGCGGGCCGAATTCGTCAAGGAACCCGAGGTTCGCGCGAAGATGATCTCGACCATCGACGAGATGCAGGCCATGACGGAAGCGGCTATTGCCTTTGCCCGTGGCGAGGCGAACGTCGAGGACACGAGGACGATCGAACTCCAGGCTTTGGTCGGCAGCATCTGCGACGATCTTTCCGACATCGGCCATCCGATAGAGTTCGTGGACGGCCCAAGAACCACCTACCGCTGCCGGCCGGACGGCCTGCGCCGTGCCGTTCGAAACCTCGCCGAAAACGCTGTACGCTACGCCGGTCACGCCAAGGTTTGCGTCAGGCAGGGCCCATCGGGTGTCGACATCGTCATCGAGGACAAGGGTCCCGGTGTCCCCGAGGCCATGTGGGAGCAGGTGTTTGCGCCGTTCTTCCGGCTGGAGACATCGCGCAATCGCGACACCGGCGGCGTCGGGCTCGGCCTGTCGATCGCAAGGGCAGTCGCGCGTCAGCATGGCGGCGACATCGTGCTTGCCTCCAACGAACCCGGGCTGCGCGCCATCATCTCC
Source organism: Rhizobium sp. 2MFCol3.1 (assembly GCF_000377565.1). Taxonomy (GTDB): domain Bacteria; phylum Pseudomonadota; class Alphaproteobacteria; order Rhizobiales; family Rhizobiaceae; genus Rhizobium. Next base: position 336,588 of record NZ_KB898355.1, read on the forward strand.
CTGCCGAAGGAGGGGTTGGTGCACAATGTTAACTTTGTGCAGCCCACGCGCGGCAGGCGCTTCCGCGTTACTTTGCGCTCAAAGCCGGAGAAGGCCAAGGTGGGGTGATATCGGCCGATGGATGCAAGGTACGTCACCGTTCTGTCACATGTGCTTTCGACCGCCGAAAACGCCCGTATGCTACCGTAAGATACGTTGGTCGGCGTGCCCGGTCTGCCTATGTTGCATCTGCGAGATAACTGAGTGCTCTGCAAGATCAGGGCGCATTCACAGAGCGGATGCAGAACGAAGCTAATCTCAGAGCTGCATTAGGTCTTTGAATGATCGCCAAAAGCGATGAACCAGGAGATTCGGCATGCGGTATTCTTCCCATCTCCCCACACCAGATTTCGCCACTCAATTTGGTCCAGCCGCGCTTGCGTTCGACTACGCGTTGGACGCGGCGCAACGTAGCATTCTGTTTTGGGACGTCATGCGACAGCGCGGCAACCATTACCGCTCACATGCTGAGGCAAACGCGCCGCATGTGCTCAACTTCACGCCCGAGGTCGTGTTGGATGGGCGCACGTTGGGCTGCCCCGTCAACTACGCGCTGGTCCGCATCGTCCCGCCTGAGGGCATGACGATCGACGATGCGCGCCGCCCCTTCGTCGTGGTCGATCCGCGCGCCGGGCACGGGCCGGGGATCGGAGGGTTCAAGGCCGATAGCGAGATCGGTGTGGCGCTGAAGGCCGGACACCCCTGCTATTTCATCGGCTTCCTGCCGGAACCGGTCGCGGGCCAGACGATCGAGGACATCGCACTCGCTGAAGCGGTCTTCCTGGAAAAAGTCATCTCGCTGCATCCGCAGGCTGACGCCAAGCCCTGCGTCATCGGCAACTGCCAGGCCGGCTGGGCCGTGATGATGCTCGCGGCGATGCGGCCGGAACTCTTCGGCTCGATCATCATCGCCGGCGCGCCGCTGTCCTACTGGGCAGGCGAGCGCGGCAAGTATCCGATGCGCTATACCGGAGGCCTGCTTGGCGGCACTTGGTTGACCGCGCTTACGAGCGATCTCGGCCACGGATTGTTTGACGGTGCCTGGCTCGTGCAGAATTTCGAGAACCAGAACCCGGCCAATACGCTCTGGACCAAGCAGTACAATCTGTACTCAAAGATCGACACTGAGGCGCCGCGCTATCTGGGCTTCGAGCAATGGTGGGGCGGTCACGTCAGCCTCAATGCCGAGGAGATCCAGTTCATCGTGGACGAACTATTCATCGGCAACAATCTTGCCGCCGGTCGTATCGAGACATCGAATGGGGAGGCGGTCGACCTTCGCAACATTCGCGCGCCAATTGTCGTCTTCTGCTCGAAGGGTGACAATGTCACCCCGCCGGCGCAAGCACTCGGCTGGATTCTCGATCTCTACGACGATGTGAACGAGATACGCTCGCACGGGCAGACAATCGTATACACCGTGCACGAGACGATCGGCCATCTCGGGATCTTCGTTTCCGCAAGTGTCGCGCGCAAGGAGCATGGCGAATTATCGAGCAATATCGACCTTATCGACGCGCTGCCGCCGGGGCTGTACGAGGCGGTCTTCGAGGCGAAAAGCGATGAGACCGTCGGCGGCGAACTCGTCGAGGGCGATTGGATCATGCGTTGCGAGGCGCGAACGCTGGATGACATCCGCGCGCTCGGATGCAATGGGCCGGCTGATGATCGGCGCTTCGCGACCGTCGCAAAGGTCTCCGACATCAACCTGTCGCTCTACCGCGCTTTTCTTCAACCCGTCGTGCGCGCCGCAGTGCCGGACTGGGCGAGCCGGAGCCTTCGCGAGATGCATCCGCTGCGGCTGCAATACGAGGTCTTCTCGGACGTCAATCCGTTGATGGCGCCGATTGCCGATCTCGCGGCCGAGGTGGCCGCAGAGCGTCGTCCCGTCGCTTCAGGCAATCCCTTTCTGGCAGTCGAGCAGACGGTCTCGCGCCAGATCGTCGAGGGGTTGGAAGCATGGCGGCAAGGCGTGGAGATGCTGAGCGAGGCGGCGTTCCTCTCCGTCTATGGATCACCGTTTCTGCAGGCCTCGGTCGGTATCGACAGTTCGGACACCAGACCGCAGCGGCGAGCAAGCAAGACCGCGCTGCATGCACGCGTCCTGAAAGAGAGGATCGAGGAGCTCAAGGCACAAATGGACCTCGGCGGCCTTCGCGAGGGTTTGGCGCGTAGTCTGCTTTACGTGGCGATGGCAAATGGTGCTGCCGACGAGCGTGGGTTTGCGGCGATCCGCAGGATGCGTCGCGTCGAAGACGGAATGCCGGTCATGACGCTGGCGGAGTTCAAAGCTTTGATCCGCGACCAGTTCCTCATGCTCGTGATCGACGAGGAGGCGGCCGTAAACGCCATTGCCCGGCTGTTGCCGTCAGAGGATGGTGTGCGCCGTGAAGCGCTATCCTCGCTGCGGGACGTCCTGAACGCGCGTGGCGCGTTGACCGGTGAGGCCGAACAGCGTTGGCAAAGGATTGTCGGCATCTTCGACATTTCCGAGGAGCCGATCACAGCCCCCGCTGCGCCATCAGCAAAGACGGCGTCGGTGACAGCTATCCGCCGTGTGACGTAATCGACGGGATCATTGAACAGCCCAAGGTTTGAATGCGTCTTCCAGCATGGAGCATGTGCAAATGTCGAACTTGGAAAACGTTGGCGACGCCGGCAGGCACGAGAAATATGAGCGGCTTATCGCGAAGGCCAAGCAGGTTCGCGCGATGACGACGGTGGTTGCCCACCCTTGCGATGAGGCATCGCTGCGCGGCGCCGTCGAAGCAGCCGAGGTCGGGTTGATAAATCCGGTCTTTGTCGGTCCGGCCGAGAAAATACGTGGCGTCGCCGAGGTGCACAGCCTCGATATCTCGGCGTTCCAACTGGTCGACGCTCCCCATAGCGACGCGGCAGCCGCAAAGGCGGTCGAGATCATCAGGGAAGGCGGTGGTGATCTTCTGATGAAGGGAAGCCTGCATACTGATGAACTCTTGCGGGCCGTGACATCATCGGCGACGGGGCTTAGAACCGCACGGCGGATCAGCCATGTCTTCGTGATGGATGTTCCCGGTCATGCGGAAACACTTTTCATCACCGACGCCGCCATCAACATTGCACCGGATCTCGATGCGAAGCGCGATATCATCCAGAACGCGATCGATCTCTTCACCCAGATCGGGCTCGGCACGCCGCGCGTGGCGATCCTTTCGGCCGTCGAGACGGTCACCTCGAAGATTCCCTCGACGATCGAGGCGGCCGCGCTCTGCAAGATGGCGGAACGCGGACAGATCACGGGGGGCGTCCTGGACGGGCCTCTTGCCTTTGACAATGCAATCGATCCGGAGGCCGCGAGAATAAAGGGCATCCACTCTCCGGTCGCCGGCCACGCCGATATCCTCGTCGTGCCCAATCTCGAGGCCGGCAACATGCTGGCGAAGAACCTGACCTTTATGGCGCGGGCGGATGCGGCGGGGCTTGTCCTTGGTGCCCGCGTGCCGATCATCCTGACGTCTCGGGCGGATTCTGTGCGCACGCGCCTTGCCTCCTGCGCCGTCGGCGTCTTGCTTGCAGAAGCGCGCCGTCGTGCGGCGCCGATACAGGGCGGGTGATTTATGGACACGATTCTGGTGGTGAATGCCGGTTCATCCAGCCTGAAATTTGAAGTCTTCTCCGTCGCGGGTTCGCTCACGCGTCTGGTCAAGGGAAAGATGGAAGGGATCGGCACCGCGCCGCATCTTTCCATAAGGAATGCTGGCGGTGAGCAACTGGCGAATGATGATTATCCGTCCGAGGCCATCCCGGATCTGCCTTCGGCGATGCGCCTGGTCGGGCAATGGCTGGGTGAGCGACTTGAGGGGCACCTGATCGCGGTCGGCCACCGGGTCGTCCACGGCGGGCCGAACCATGCTGGGCCGGCGAGGGTCGATGAAAGCTTGCTGCGGGAGTTGGAGTGGTACACGCCGCTCGCGCCGCTGCATCAGCCAAACAATCTGGCGCCCATCCGGGTGCTGCTGGAACGACAGCCTGACTTGGCGCAGGTCGCCTGCTTCGACACTGCCTTCCATCGCGGGCATGATCCGATGACGGATCATTATGCGATACCGACACGTTATTTCGAGGAGGGAGTCAGGCGCTACGGCTTTCACGGTCTGTCCTACGAATATGTTGCGGGACGGCTGGCGGAAGTTGCGCCTGACGTTGGCGGCGGGCGCGTCATCGTCGCCCATCTCGGCAGCGGCGCGTCGATGTGCGCGCTTCATGAGGGACGAAGCGTGGAGAGCACACTGGGTTTCACGGCGCTTGACGGCCTGCCGATGGGCACGCGATGCGGGCAGATCGATCCCGGCGTGCTGCTTTACCTGCTCGAGCAGCATGGAATGTCGGCAAGGCAGCTGCAGGATATGCTCTACAAGGAGTCCGGCCTCAAGGGCCTCTCCGGCATCAGCAACGACGTGCGCGATCTGCTCGACAGCCAAGAGGCCGGTGCTGCGCTGGCGCTCGACCATTTCGTTCATCGCATCGGGCTCAACGCCGGTGCGCTTGCGGCCGCGCTGAGCGGGCTGGATGCCTTTGTGTTCACCGCCGGGGTCGGCGAAAATTCGCCGGTGATGCGCGAACGGATCGCCAGGAAACTGCGCTGGCTCGGTGTATCGCTCGATACGGAGCGGAACAATGCCGGCGAATTGCTGATCTCAAGCGATGACAGCACGGTCAAAGTCTTCGTCATGCCGACCGACGAGGAGCTGATGATTGCGCGGCACACTTTCGCGCTTATCACCGCTGGCGGGACCGTGTCTGCCGGCGCGCGCTAGTTACTTGGACAAAAGAGAGGGCTACATATGATACCGACCGTGAAGGCGAAGCTTCTTGAAGGAAAGCGCGGGCTGGTGGTTGGCATCGCCAATGATCAGTCGATCGCCTGGGGTTGCGCGCGCGCATTCCGCGCTCTGGGTGCCGAACTAGCGGTGACCTATCTCAACGACAAGGCCAAGCCCTATGTCGAGCCACTCGCGCGGGCACTGGAAGCGCCGATTGTCATGCCGCTCGACGTTTCGGTGCCGGGGCAGCTGGAAGCCGTGTTCGAGCGCATCACGGAGCAATGGGGCGCGCTCGATTTCGTGGTGCACTCCATCGCGTTCTCGCCGAAGGATACCTTGCAGGGCCGCGTCGTCGATGTACCCCACGACGGGTTTCTTAAGACGATGGATATCTCCTGCTGGTCTTTCATCCGGATGGCGCATCTTGCCGAACCGCTCATGAAGCAGGGCGGCACGCTGTTCACCATGACGTACTACGGCAGCCAGATGGTGGTGAAGAATTACAACATCATGGGCGTTGCCAAGGCAGCACTTGAGAGCGCTGTTCGTTATATCGCCGCCGAACTAGGGCCGAAGGGCATTCGCGTGCATGCGATCTCACCCGGTCCACTGGCAACCCGGGCCGCCTCCGGCATCCCCGAGTTCGACGAGCTGCTGAACAAGGCCCAGGAGACAGCGCCGACACGCAGTCTCGTCTCGATCGACGATGTCGGCATGGCAACCGCATTCCTGGCTCACGACGCGGCGCGGCTCATCACCGGCGACACGATCTATATCGATGGCGGATACCACATCATCGATTAGCCCCCGCACCGCTATTCGCCGGCGCCCAGATAGTCACGCGTAAACGAGATTAGGCTCTCGATATGCGTGGCGACCGCGGCACGGGTGGCGTCGAGATCGCCGCGTTCTATGGCCTCGATGATGACAAGGTGCTCGGTCGAGTCCGGCTTCAACCGGTCTTTCAGCCTGTCGATCTCGAAGAGGCGGGTGGTGGCACGCAGTTCACGCAGCACCTCGGCCATCACCGCATTGCCGCAGTAGTCGATGATCATGTTGTGCAGATTGTCGTCGGAGAACCAGTGCGCGTCCGTATGATAGGCCGTCGCGTCGAGAAGATCGTGGATCTCGCGCCTGACCTCGATCAGCCGGCGGCGCGGAATGTTGCGGATGGCAAGGGCGGCGGCTTCCGGCTCGATCAGCAAGCGCAGCCGTAGGCTCTGCAGATACTCTCCGATGTCCACGCGGCGCACGACATAGTTGCGGCCGTCGCCTTTGCGGACGAGCCCTTCACCCTCAAGCCGTTGCAGGGCTTCGCGCAGCGGCGTCCTCGATATTCCAAGGGTCTCGGCGAGCTTTGCCTCGACGATCACATGGCCGCCTTTCAGCCTGCGGTGGCGAATCATGTCGGAGACCGCTTTATAGGTCAGCGATGCGAGATTGTGCTGACCGCGGGTGGCGATCTTCACGTCTGAAGCAACCGATGTGTTCGTCACTTTGCCTTCTTCCTCTACCGGCAATGTAGCCCCTCGCTTATTCCTTTACGCGGAAAGCTGCCGCATATGATAGTCGATACCGACGAGAACCCGAAAGAGACCCGATGGACGATGGATTGAGCGAAACCAACGACGAGACCAGCCTTGCCGATGACACCTATCGCCTGCTTCTGGCTGATATCCTGTCGGCCCGGCTCGCCGGCGGCTCCATCGTCCAGCAGCGCCGTCTCGCCAGCCAGCACGCCGTGTCGCGTTCTCCCATGCGCCATGCCCTGAGCCGGTTGGAGGGGGAGGGGCTGCTCGTGCGCAACGAGAAGGGCGTTCTCTGCGTTCGCGTGATTTCGCTGAAGGACTATCTCGATGGCCTGACGATGCGCATGCTGATCGAGCCGACCGCGGCCGCCTTGGCGGCGCCTCATGTCGCCGACGTCGATCTTGAGCGCCTCACGTCGATGCTTGATGCGATCGATGCGGATCCCGGCCCCGACCCCGAAATCGTGTGGCAGTTCGACGACGCCCTGCATGGCTGCATTGCCGACAATAGCCGTAATGCTTTCATGAAGGCGACGATTGGCGACATGCGGCGCTACACCACGATCTTCGAACGCCAGATGGCTGTCGTGCGCGCCAAGCCAGGCATTTCGGAGCACCGTGCGATACTTGTCGCCCTGGCCGCCCGTGACGCCGAGGGTGCGCGCAGGGCGATGTCCGAGCATCTGGACGCTGTCCGTCAGGGCGTTCTCACAAATTACTGATGTCATCTTCATGCCTGTTGCGTGTCTCAGAGAACCATGTATAAAAGTGGGATCCCAGATGAATGCAAACTGGGTAGCATAATTCAAAGACCAACTCCAGAGGCCATCCATGACCCGTTCTTTCATTTTTCGCGGTGCTCTCGCCGCCTTCTCCGTGTCGCTGACGGCATCGGCCGTCTTCGCGCAGGCCTGCGAACCCAAGGTTCCCGCAAGCGAGCTGATCAAGCCCGGCACGCTTGTCATGTCGACCAACCCGACATTGCCGCCGCTGCAGTTCGTCGATTCCAGCGGTGAGCTGAAGGGCATGCGCGTCGAACTCGGTGCGGAGATCGCCAAGCGCCTTTGCCTCCAGCCGGAATATGTCCGCATCGAATTTTCGGCGATGGTTCCGGGCCTGCAGGCCGGCCGCTGGGATATGATCAACACCGGCATCTTCTTCACCGAGGAACGCGCCAAGATCATGCAGATGATCCCTTATGAGGATCAGGCGATCAGCGTTTCCATCGCTCCGAACTCTGACAAGAAGGTCGCCACCAAGGATGACCTCGCCGGCATGACTGTCGGCGTCGAGATCGGTGGTTTCGAGGAAACGAAGACGCGCCTGCTCGACAAGGAATTGCGCGACGCCGGCAAGGAAGGCCTGACGATCCAGACCTTCGACAATTTCGCATTGGCCTACCAGTCGCTTCGCGCCGGCCAGGTCCAGGCCGTCGTGTCGATCGACGCGGTCGCCAAGGAATATGACAGCCGCGGCGACTTCAAGCGCGCCCTGAGCGGTCTCTATCCGGCGCCCGTCTCCGTCGCCTTCAAGAGCACCGTGCTGGCGGATGCCGTCTCTGCGACGCTGAAGGAAATGAAGACCGACGGCTCTCTGAAGGCGCTGTTCGACAAGTACGGCATGCCGATGGTCGCCGGCGACTATTCCGTAAAGGGTCCCGGCCGCTGATCGGGCAGCCGGACGATCGATTGACTGGCGAGGCGCGGGGCTCCCGCGCTCGCCTTGAGCAGGAAATGGATTGATGTCGCTCTGGAACTGGTCGGGTTTCTTCGGATACCTCTTCAACCCCTTCATCCTCGGTGGCGTGGTCACGACCATTTGGCTGACCGTCGTCTCGCTGATCGCGGGTCTTATATTGGGCTTCGCGCTGGCGATGATGCGCCGCTCGAGACTGCGTTCGGTTCAGACGCTGGCCAAGGTCTACATCTGGCTGTTCAGGGGCACACCGCTTCTTGTGCAGCTGATTGCGCTTTACACCGCGCTGCCGCTGTTCGGCATCCGTCTCTCGGTGATCGAGGCGGCGCTCGTAGGGCTGGCGCTCAACGAGGCGGCCTATCTCGCCGAAATCATTCGCGCCGGCATCGAGGCCGTCCCGATCGGCCAGACGCGGGCCGCTCGTGCGCTTGGGATGACCGAGCGCCAGATCATGCGCTACGTCGTCATGCCGCAGGCGTTCAAGGTCATCATCCCGCCGCTCGGCAATTCCGTGAACGGGCTTTTGAAGACGACATCGGTCACGTCGGTGATCTCGATGGAAGAACTGCTGCGTCGCACCCAGGTGCTGATCCAGGAGCGCTTCATGGTGCTCGAGCTCTTCGCCGTTGCGGCGATCTATTACCTCCTTTTGACCACGCTCTGGGATGTTTTCCAGAGGCATATCGAGAAGCGCTTCGGCCAGTCCGATTCCAGGCTGTCCGTCAGCGAAAAGCGCTAGAACCAGGATATTGACATGACCAAGAAGTTTCGCGGCGTTTACACCGTGATGATTACGCCATTGGATTCCAACGGCGCCGTCGATCTCAAGGCGATGGCCTCCTTCACCGAATGGCAGGTGCGCCAGGGTATCCATGGCCTCATTCCGCTGGGATCGACCGGCGAGTTCCTGTCGCTCAGCGAGGAAGAGCGCGACGGTGTCGCCCACACCGTCATCGAAACCGTTGCCGGCCGCGTGCCTGTCCTGATCGGTACCGGCGCCGAGGATACGCGCGAATGCGTGCGCCTCAGCCTCAAGGCCGAGCAGATGGGCGCCGACGGCGTGATGATCATCCCGCCCTTCTACTCGACCCCGACCGACGACGAACTCGTCCATCACTACAAGACCGTTGCTGCCGCGATCTCGATCCCGATCATGGTCTACAATAACCCCGCGACTGCCAACGTCGATCTGAAGCCCGAGCTCGTGAAGCGCATCGCCGAGATCAAGGGCTGCGATTACATCAAGGAATCGACGCTTGAGGTGACGCGCGTGCGCGACATCATCCGGCTGGCGGGCGACGACATGACGGTGTTCGGCGGCATCCTCGGCTTCGAATCCTTTGTGATGGGTGCGCAGGGCTGGGTTGCGGTGGCCTCGAACGTCGCTCCGGGTCCGATGGCGCGTATCTTCGAGCTCGTCGCCGACGAGAAGAAGTTCGATGAAGCCCGCGCGCTCTATCTCAAGTGGCTTCCAGTCATCCAGGCTGTCGGTGGACAGGCCTATGTCGCCGGTTCGAAGTCCCTGCTGACGCATATGGGCTTTGCCGCCGGCACGCCGCGTCCTCCACGTCTGCCGCTTCCCGAGCAGCAGGATGCGGCCATGAAGAAACTGGTCTCGGACTTCGGTCTGACCTTCAGCCTCTAGGACATGTCGATGCCGGCCGTCTCCGCCCCGATCCAATCTCAACCCGATCAGCGTGTCGATATCGTCGTAGACGGCGTCGCCGTCGCGGCCGAGCGCGGCATGACGATCGCGGCTGCGATCGAGGCGGGCGGCCGGCATGATTTCTCGCGCGGCTTGAAGGACGAGCCGCGTGGCATCTTCTGCGGCATGGGCGTCTGCCAGGATTGCCTCGTCACCGTCGATGGCCGCCTCAGTCAGCGTGCCTGCATGACGACCGTCCGGCCCGGGATGACGATCGAGCGACCCGGCTCGCGCCCCGTCATCGTCGATGACGCCATCTCCGACCTCGCCGCCGTTCCTGGGGCCATCGAAACCGTTCAGACCGATCTCTTGGTCATCGGCGCTGGTCCGGCTGGCCTATCCGCCGCTGAGGCCGCGGCACTTGCGGGCGCGCGGGTGACCGTCGTCGACGAACGCTCCGCCGCCGGCGGTCAGTATTTCAAGCAACCGCTGACCGCGCTGGCGGCACAGCGCCTCGGCGCCGACGAACAGGCCCGCTCCGGAGCCAATCTTGTCGATCGGGTTCGCAGAGCCGGCGTGACGATGGTCGCTGGCACCACTGTTTGGGGAGCCGAAAGTCGCGCTGACGGCACGACCGTCGTCTCCTGCTACGGTCCTGCGGGCGCCTCCTACTACATGCCGAAGACGATCGTGATCGCTACCGGCGCGCATGAGCGCCCGCCGGCGGTTGCAGGCTGGACACGGCCGGGCGTCATGACAGCGGGCGCGGCGCAAACCTTGCTCCGTAGCTATGGTACCGTCGCCGGCAAGCGGATCGTCATTGCCGGCAACGGCCCCTTGAACATCCAGGTGGCGATCGAAACGATCAAGGCTGGCGGCCACGTCGTCGCGCTGGTGGAGAAGGCGCAGGCACCCTGGAAGCAGCCGGCCGCAGCTCTGCAACTTCTCGCGGCCGACAAGATGCTCGCGGCAAACGGCATGCGCCAGGTCATCGCGCTGCGCGCTGCCGGCGTGCCGATTCATTGGGAGAGCGCGGTCACCTCGATCGACGGGCAGGCCGGCGTCGAGACGGTGGCGATCAAGGGGCCGAGCGGCGCCCTCACGCTGCAGGCCGATACCGTCCTCATCGGTGGCGACTTCGCGCCCTCCAATGAACTCTCGCGATTGCTCGGTTGCGGCCACGAACTTGTCGACGGCAGGCTGTCGGCGATCTGCAAGGCGGATGGCGAGACCACCTTGCCGCATGTTCATGTAGTCGGTGAGGCAGCCCGCTTTGGCGGTGCGCATATCGCCATGGCGGCCGGCCGGCTGGCCGGTTTGGCGGTGGCGCGCAAGCTCGGGCGCTCCGTGCCACGCGACGATAAGACGGAACGCCGGCTCGAAAGGCACCGCGCGTTCCAGAAGGCCCTCTGGGCGGTCTTCGCCGCCCGGCCTTCAGCGAACGCCATTGCGGGCCAGGACGACAACGCCATTATCTGCCGCTGCGAAGGCGTAACGGCCAAAACCTTGAAAGCGCTCGCGACCGACAGCGCCGACGATATCGCGACTCTGAAGCGACTTTCCCGCGCCGGCATGGGCCGCTGCCAGGGACGCTACTGCGGCGACGCGGTTGCGGCGATTGCCGGTGTGCGACGCGACAAGAGCGAGAGGCGGGGTTTTCTTGCGCCGCAAATGCCGCTGCGACCGGTTCCCCTTGCGGCTCTTGCGGTCGAAAAGCCGGAATGGGGCGGCCACAAGCGGGCGCTTCTACCGGAAAAGCCCCCGCTGGAAAGCAGCGAACCGCTTCTGCTGCAGCGGGTTTCGACGCTGGTCATCGGCGCCGGCATCGCCGGTCTCTCCACAGCGCTGTTTCTCGCTCGGGCAGGTGAGGATGTGGCCGTGCTCGAGCGCAGCTTCCCCAATTCGCTCGCATCGGGCGGCAATGCCGGAAGCCTGCACGCGCAGCTTCTCTCCTTTGACCACGGCGCGCGGGCTGAAGGCGGGGGTGGTGCTGCCGCGCAGACCTTGCCGCTGCAGCGGGATTCGATCACGCTCTGGGGCGAACTGCAGCGCGAACTCGGCCGCGATTTCGAGATGAAGGTCACCGGCGGCCTGATGGTCGCGGAAACCGACGCGCATATGCGCTTCCTCCGGGAGAAGGTTAGCGTCGAGCAGAAGGCCGGCATCGACTGTAGTCTGATCGGGCGGGACGAGTTGCGGCAGATGGAACCCGCGCTCTCGCCTCAGTTCGTGGGTGCCGCCTTCTGTTCGCAGGAAGGCAAGATTAATCCGCTGGTTGCGACGCAGGGCATCCTAGATGCCGCGAAGGCTGCCGGCGCCAGGGTTTTCGATCAATGTGGGGTCATGGCCATCACGGTGGTCGCCGAGGGCTTCGAAGTCGTCACTTCGCGCGGCACCGTCCATGCCCGGCGCATCGTCAACGCTGCTGGCGCCTTCTCGTCGCGGGTCGGTGGGCTGCTCGGGCTTGATGTCCCCGTCTTCGGTGCGCCGTTGCAGATGGTCGTGACGGAAGCGGCCGCGCCGACGATTTCCTGTCTCGTTGCCCATGCCGATCGTCATTTGACGCTCAAGCAGGCGGCCAACGGCAATTTCATTATCGGCGGCGGCTGGACCGCCGGGCTAGACCCGATCCACCAGCATCCGCGTCCGCTACTTTCGAGCATCGAGGGCAATCTCTGGGTGGCGCAACACGTCGTGCCGGCGCTGCGCAAACTGCACGTCATCAGAAGCTGGGCCGCGATGAACATCAATATCGACGGTGCCCCGATTCTTGGCGAGGATCCTCGGCAACCAGGCTTCTTCAATGCCGTGACATCCAACGGCTACACCCTCGGTCCGCTCGTCGGACAGCTTACGGCGCAGCTTGTCCTCGGCCGCGAAACGGGCAGGGCGCTCAATCCATTTTCCATATCCCGCTTTGAGAAAGGCCGCGCATGATCGAAATCACTGGCGTCAGCAAATTCTATGGCACGTTCGAGGTTCTGAAGAACTGCAACGTGAAGGTCGATCGTGGTGAGGTCGTGGTCGTCTGCGGTCCCTCTGGTTCCGGGAAATCCACGCTGATCAAATGCGTGAACGGCCTCGAACCCTTCCAGCAAGGGTCGATCCGGGTACACGGCATCGAGGTCGGGGACCCCAAGACCGATCTGCCAAACCTGCGCACGCGCGTCGGCATGGTGTTCCAGAACTTCGAACTGTTCCCGCATCTGACGATCATCGACAACATCATGCTCTCGCAGCGCATTGTGCTCGGGCGCTCTAATAGCGTGGCGCGCAACAAGGCAATGCAGCTGCTTGATCGCGTCGGCCTCGCCGATCATTCGGCCAAGTTCCCAAGCCAGCTTTCCGGCGGGCAGCAGCAGCGCGTGGCGATCGCCCGCGCATTGGCGATGGATCCGCTGGCCATGCTCTTCGACGAGCCGACTTCGGCGCTGGATCCGGAAATGATCTCGGAGGTGCTGGATGTGATGACCGGTCTCGCCAAGGACGGCATGACGATGATGGTCGTCACCCATGAAATGGGCTTTGCCCGCCGCGTGGCCACCCGCGTGATCTTTATCGATCAGGGCGAAATCGTCGAGGACCGGCCGAGCGACGACTTCTTCGCCGGAAAACACAATCCGCGCACCGAGGCCTTCCTCGGCAAGATCCTGCAGCACTGAGGCCTCGTCATGAGCGAATACGATATCATCATCGAAAACGGCACCATCGCAACCGCGTCCGACGTTTTCAAGGCGTCTATCGCGATCAAGGACGGCAGGATCGTCCAGATCGGCGAACAGCTGACCGGGGCAAAGCGCGTGATCGATGCCGCCGGCAAGTATGTCCTGCCTGGCGGCATCGACAGCCACGTCCATATCTCCCAACCGTCGGGAGATGGGATCGTCATGGCGGATGATTTCGCGAGCGGTACGCTGTCGGCTGTGTTCGGCGGCAACACGACCGTCATGCCGTTCTGCCTGCAGGAAAAGGGCGTGCCGCTGCGTTCGTCGCTGAACGATTACCACAGGCTCGCCGAGGGCGAGTGCTACACGGATGTCAGCTTCCATCTGATCATTTCCGACCCGACGGACGCCGTACTCGGGCAGGAATTGCCGGCCCTGGTGGCCGATGGCTATGCCTCGCTGAAGGTCTTCATGACCTATGAGGATCTGCGCTTGAGCGATGGCGAGATCCTGAAGACGCTGGACGTGGCGCGCGGCACCGGCGCGACCGTCATGGTCCATTGCGAAAACGAGGATGCGATCCGCTTCCTGATCGACAAACACGAGCGCAACGGCGATGTCGCGCCGCGTGCTCATGCCTCGACACGGCCCGTTGCCGTCGAGCGCGAGGCCACGCACCGGGCGCTGTCGCTGGCCGAGATCGCCGATGTGCCCGTCGTCATCGTCCATGTCTCGAACGGCGAGGCGATGGAGGAAATCATGCGCGCCAGGGCACGGGGCATCAAGGTGGTCGGCGAGACCTGCCCGCAATATCTCGTGCTGACTGCCAAGGATCTTGACGGCATGGACTGGGAAGGCGCCAAGTTCGTCTGCTCGCCGCCGCCGCGCGACGAGGCGGCGCAGGCCGAATGCTGGCGAGGCATCGAGACCGGCGTGTTCGAACTCTTCTCGTCCGATCATTGCCCGTTCCGCTACGAAGACGAGCAGGGCAAGCTCAATCCGAAGGGCAAGACCAACTTCCGGCACATCCCCAATGGTATTCCCGGCGTTGAAACCCGGCTGCCGATCCTCTTCTCGCAGGGCGTCATGGCTGGGCGCATCGACCTGCCGCGCTTCGTCGCCATCACCGCGACCAATCACGCCAAGACCTATGGTCTCTATCCGCAAAAGGGCACGATCGCCATCGGCGCCGACGCCGACATCGCGATCTGGGATCCGGCGCTAAAGCGGACCATCCGCCATGCCGACCTGCACGACGGCGCCGACTATTCGCCCTACGAGGGAATGGAAATCACCGGTTGGCCCGTCACCACCATCGTGGCCGGAACGGTCATGGTCGAGGAAGGCGTGCTGGTCGGCGAAAAGGGCCAGGGAACATATCGACCCGCCGCAGCCCGGCCGGTCGGCCTCTAATACACGTCAAGGAGACAGATGATGAAGCTCAAGATTACCGCGGGTCCCTTCGAGTTCGATGCGGTCCTCGAAACCGAAAAGGCGCCGAAGACCAGCGAGGCGTTTTTGAAGCAAATGCCTTATCAGGGGCAGATCGTTCATGTGCGGTGGTCGGGCGAGGGCGTCTGGATCCCGCTCGGCGATCAGGATTTCGGCGTCGGCTACGAAAACCATACCAGCCATCCGGCGCCCGGCCACGTCATCCTCTATCCGGGTGGCATCAGCGAAACCGAGATTCTGCTCGCCTATGGCGGCGTCGACTTTTCGTCGAAGATGGGCCAACTCGCGGGAAATCACTTCATTACGGTGACCTCCAATCTCGACAAACTGCCCGAACTCGGCCGCCTTACGCTTTGGCAGGGCGCTCAAGATATCCGCTTCGAGTTGGTTGGCTAACAGGTAAATCATCCGCCATGCCGGGATGCGAGCATCCTGGCATGGCGCTTGCTTCGCAATAGACGAACGCTAATGTCCTTGCGGAGTGCAGCCATGATCCTTGATTTCGAACTTGCGAAGCGCGCGGCCGGGGAACAGTCGCATCGATCACCGAGGCCGGGCGCCTTTGTCGAAAGCCTCTTGGATTGGGTGCGGGCCAGAAGACGCCCGAGATCCAACCGGGAAGCCTATTAGTTCGAACTCAACTCATCAGGATCGAGCGCCTCTCGATGGATCTGGCGCTTGTAGCTTCTCGGAGACTGCCCGGCCCAGGACTTGAAGGCCCTCGAAAGGCTTGCCTCATCCGCATATCCGACCATCTCGGCGATCGTCGCCATCGATCGACGCGATCTGTCCCGCATAAGGGACTGGGCGATGCGAAAACGCTGCTTCTGCAGGATCGTCACGAAACTCGTTTTCTCTTCGGAGAGGCGTCTCTGCAGGCTGCGTGTCGACATGTTGAGATAGCCGGCGACGGTCGGGAGGTCGCAATTCTCAGTGCCGATCAATTTGGTTACGGCAAGGCTCACGCGATGTGTCAGGTCGCTGCTCCGCGCCATCTCGGAGCGAACCGTCCTTATGTGGTCACGCAGCAGCTCGATCGCCGTTTCGTCGCTGAGTGGGTTCACGGCGACGAGGTCGCTTTCCTTCAACACGATCTCGTTGATCGGCTGATTGAAGGAAACCGGCGCGCGGTAAAAGCGCTCGTAGGCGGCCTTCGATGCAGGGGGAGCGCCGTGCTCGAAATTGATATGAAGCGCGCTCCAGAATGGTCCGAGGAATTGTCGTATCATGCAGTACAGCGCGGTCATGGTGAACTCTACATCATGCCGGGCCAATTCGGGACTTGCTTCCACGATGCGGTAGGCGACCTGACTGGTCTTGTGATTTCGGGTCAGCTTGAAAAGCGTGCGTTCCTGAAACGCATCGGCGAACTCGCAAAACAGCTCAAGCGCCTGGTGCAGGGATCGCGCATAGAAAAACACCATTGTCGACAACGGCCCGCGGCTGTCGTAGCGACGTGCACCCAGCTTGAAACCGAGCAAGGGTTCCTTCGTTGCTTCAGAGACCCGGTGCGTGAACTGAAGGAAATCCGCGATCGGAACGCGCTCCATAGGGCTTTCGATCGTGTCTTCATAGAGCGACAGATCCTTGAGAAGCGGTTTGAGGCGCATGTTCTTCGAACGCAGTGCCTCGAGATAGGGGTGGATGATTTGAGCTCGAAGCAAGCCCGGATATTCTGCCGTCATAACGTCAAAATCCAACGCCGATGGGAACATATGCCCTGAGTTGTGCCGCATTGATGAGCGCATGGGGCGTGTGGCTAAAAAATGAGCTTATGCCGCTTGAGGGAGGCTGTCAATCGCTGCAACACCGCCAAATAACGCCAGGATCAAGACCAGGCATGTCCAGAATTCAGATTGGCTCCGCACTTGATTTGGCACGCTTCGCAGGAATTTTGGCGCGAAATGCAAACTTATGCGATCGTGGACTGGTAGAAATGTCTTGCCGGTATTTATCGGCCAATCGTCGGTCAAAATCGGCGGCATAAAACAGTATGGGTAGCGAAATACAGCCAGGGAGATTGCACGGGGAGCCGCCTCCCGGTGCGTATCGTCCAGGAGTAGATATGCAACATTTCGCAACCGGGAATCTCGGCAGCGCCGGCAAATACCTCGTCAGTTTTCGTGGCGTCAGGAAGTCTTACGACAACCGGACAATGATCGTCAAAGACCTCAATCTCGATGTCTTCGACGGCGAGTTCCTTACGTTTCTCGGTCCTTCCGGCTCCGGAAAGTCGACCACGCTGATGATGCTCGCGGGGTTCGAGCAGCAATCCGCCGGCTCGATCGAGGTCGCCGGCCGGCGCATCGACAGCTTGCCGGCCTATAAGCGCGACATCGGCATGGTCTTCCAAAATTATGCGCTATTCCCGCATCTGACGGTCGCGGAGAACATAGCCTATCCCCTCAAGGTTCGCCGCGTCGACCGGGTGGAGCGTGACCGGTTGGTGCGGTCCGCGCTCGACATGGTGCAGATGTCCCAGTTCGCGGATCGAAAGCCGGGTAGCCTCTCCGGCGGTCAGCAGCAACGCATCGCCCTTGCCCGCGCGCTCGTGTTCGGCCCGAAGCTGGTGCTGATGGATGAGCCGCTCGGCGCTCTCGACAAGCAGCTTCGCGAGCACATGCAGTATGAAATCAAGCGAATCCACGACCGGGTCGGCTGTACGACGATCTATGTCACTCACGACCAGAGCGAAGCCATGGTCATGTCCGACCGGATCGCGGTCTTTGCAAACGGACGGGTGGAGCAACTGGCTTCGCCTGCAGAGATCTATCGAAATCCAGCCACCGATTTCGTGGCGTCGTTCATCGGCGAGAACAATATTTTCCAGGCGACCGTGGTTAAGGCGGACGACGGTGTCGCCACGGTCGATATCGGCGAAAACAGACATATCAGGGTTCCGGCGGCCCCCGTGACCGATGTCGGAAGCCGAATCAAGGTTTCGGTTCGTCCCGAAGACGTGTCACTCGCACCGCTGGACGGTGCCGATCAACAGCAAAACGCAATCCAGGCGACCGTGAAGGAAGCCTTCTTCCTCGGCGACCACGCCCGCATATCGTTGGCCATCGGCGAGGATCTGGAGCTGCTGCTCAAGATGCCGGCTGCCGCTAACATCGCCCTCGGCGACAAGGTCAAGGCTGTCTGGGATATCGCATCGACGAGGGCGTTCCAGTCATGACCGACGTCGTTCACGATATGGCCGTTGCCAGGATCGAGCGGCCCGCCTTTTCGGTTTCGGCCTACAAGCCCGTTCTGCTGGCGACGCCCGCCTTCCTGTTCGTCCTGATCCTGTTCGTTGTTCCGATCATGGGTTTTCTATACAAGTCGATCGACAACTCCGAGATCAACACCGTACTTCCCCGCACGACGCAGTTTCTGAGCCATCAGTGGCAGCCATCAGAGGACTTGCCCAACGAGATCTACGGTCTGCTGGTCGATGAATTGTCGGCTGCCGAGGATGTGCAGGTCAGCGCGCTGGCACGTCGCCTGAACTACGAGTTGCCGGAATTTCGACGGCTGATCATGCGCACGCGCACCGCGATGGCGTCAATGTCCAAGGAGGATGCGAAGGCAGGGTTGCTGGCCGCCGTCCCGCAGTGGCAAGACAAGCGATATTGGCAGATCCTGCGGAACTCTTCGGGCCGGTTCACCAGTTTTTACTATCTTACGGCGCTGGACTTGAAGAAGGACGCCGACGGGTCGATCACCAACATGCCCGCGGAGCAGCGCCAGTTCCGGCAGGTCATCACCCGCACCTTCACCCAGAGCGTCTTCATCACCCTGATCTGCCTGCTGATCGCCTATCCGGTCGCCAACGCACTGGCGAAGGCGACGCCGCGCCGTGCATCGCTGATGATGTTCTGCATCCTGTTGCCGTTCTGGACTTCGCTGCTGGTGAGGACATCGGCCTGGATCCTGTTGTTGCAGCGGCAGGGATTGCTGAACAACGTCCTGAGTTCGCTCGGCCTGATCGATGCGCCGCTACCGATGATCTTCAATGCGCTCGGTGTCTACATCACCATGGTCCATGTGATGCTGCCCTTCGCGATCCTTCCGCTTTACGCCGCCATGCGGCGGATATCGCCGATGTATCTGCGCGCCGCAACGTCGCTCGGAGCAAATCCGGTCCGCGCATTCTTCGAAATCTACGTGCCGCAGACCTATCCCGCCATCGCAGCGAGCGGAACCATGGTTCTGGTCCTTGTGCTTGGATACTACGTCACGCCGAGCCTCGTGGGCGGGCCGGCCGATCAGATGATCGGGACATCGATTGCCTATTTCACGAACGTAACGCTCAACTGGGGCCTTGCCGCCGCGCTCAGCGTGATCTTGCTGGTCATGACCTTTCTGCTTTTCGCCATACTGGCGCTTGCGTTCGGCAAGGCCAGGTCGCCGGCATCCACATCCCCATCACGTTGAATCGGGCACCCATGGACACTTTCTATAAATCGCTTCCCCACATTCAGCGGGCATTCGTGATCCTGGTCATCGTGTATCTGATGTTGCCGCTTTTGATCATCATGCCCTTGTCCGTCAGCAGCGGTTCGATGCTGACCTACCCGCTGCCGGGTCTTTCGCTGCGTTGGTACGAAAGCCTCCTGTCCAATCCGGATTGGCTCGAGGCGGCGAAGAACTCACTGACGATCGCGCTTTACGCGACCGCTCTGTCGACAATTCTCGGGACGATGGCAGCGCTGGCCTTGAGCGAGTGGACGTCGCCGGTCAAGCTGGTGTTCGTGGCCTGCATTGCATCGCCTCTGGCGATACCGACGGTCGTCGCGGCAGTGGGTATCCTGTTCTTCTATTCGAAGATCGGCTTGGCGCAGTCGGAGCTCGGGATTGTCGTCGCCCATACAGCGATCGCGCTGCCGGTTGTCGTTATACCTGTTGTCAGCGCGCTCAAGAGTTATGATCGCAGCCTGACGAGGGCGGCGGCAAGCTTGGGTGCTTCTCCGCTTTACGCCTTCTCCTCGGTCGTTTTGCCGTTGATCGCGCCCGGCGTTATCTCCGGTGCACTCTTCGCATTCTCGACATCGTTTGACGAACTGATCATCGCGGTCTTTCTCGCGTCCCCCGATCAGAAGACCATTCCGCGCATGTTGTTCGACAATATCCAGTTCAAGATCGATCCGTCGATCGCGGCGGTCGCAACGGTCCTCGTCTGCGTGTCGGCATTCCTTCTGCTCGTTGTAGAGGCCCTTCGCGCGCGCCGATCACAATAGGCATTTTTGAAAAGACAGTCGTATAGCCAAAAGGAGAGACAAATAATGAGAATGTGCCTCGGTGTGGCGCTGGCAGCCGTCAGCCTTTTCGCCACAAATCTTCATGCACGGGACCTGACTGTCGTGACCTTCGGCGGTGCATCGGGACAGGCCGTCGAAGACGTCTATGTCAAACCGTTCTCCGCGAAGGAGGGAACCGCTTACCATATGGACGCCTGGACCGGCGAGATGGCGCGGGTTCGCGCGCAGATCGATTCCGGCACGGTCACATGGGACGTGCTGACCGCCCAGGCCACCGACTTCATGACGGGATGCGAGGAGGGGCTGTTCGAGAAGATCGATTGGTCGCGGTTCTCCAACGTGGCAGATCTGGCGCCGGATTCGATGACCGAATGCGGCTTGCTCGGCTTGGCCAATGCCGTCGTCCTTTCCTATGACGGCGCGCGGCTCAACGACGGCCCGAAAAGCTGGGCCGATTTCTGGGACACGACGAAGTACCCCGGCAAGCGAGGGCTCAGATACTCGGCCTATGAGACTTTGGAAGTGGCGCTGCTCGCCGATGGCGTGCCTTCGCAGGATGTCTACAAGGTTCTGTCGACGGAAGCGGGCGTCAAGCGTGCTTTCGATAAGCTCGAGGTGTTGAAACCGGATATCATCTGGTGGCGGAGCGGCAACGAGGCCATCCAGCGTCTTGCCTCCGGTGAGGTCGCGATGACCTCGGTCTGGAACGCCCGTCCGGCCCTGGTCAACAAGACCGACAAGCGTGATCTGCGTGTCGTCTGGCAGGCTGGAGGGGTTTTCGAGAACGACGGATACGGCATTGTGAAAGGCACACAGAATCTCGATGCCGCCTACAAGCTTCTCCATTACATGGCGATGCCGGAACCGGAAGCCGAATTCTACAAGATCATGCCCTACGGAGGACCGAACGTGAAATCCTATGACCTGGTCGACAAGTCCTTGCTTGCCGATCTCGCCAGCGCGCCGGAAAACAAGAAATACCTGACACCCGTCGACAACGAGTTCTGGATGAACAACATGGAAGCGCTCACCGCGCGCTTCACAGCCTGGGCCGGTACCAACTGATGCGCGTCGGGACGTTCTGAACGTCCGATAATTTCTTCCAAATCTTGTAATCGCGCCAGGGCTTTAGCGAGCTCTGGCGCTTTGCGTTTCCGCGCTCTTCGCGAGCGCGGAAGAGGCCGGCCATATGCATCGCACTTGGCGCATAAAGCAAAGTTATTGGCATCAGGTGCCAAATGCGCTGCCCTCGGACGTGATTTTCTTTCGACAACAGCGGGGTTGAAGCGCCCGTTTCGACCATCCGCCGCGAGCGGACAGACCGGTTCGCGAGAGCCGTCCAAGATCCCGAAACATCATCTGGAGAGTGCACAATGGACAATTATTCCCCCAATTCCTCAGCCAAGCGCGGCATCGACAATGTCCTGTTTCCTCATTTCACCTCGCGCGATCCGCAGGATCTGGTGATGATCACCAAAGGCGAGGGAATCCGTGTCTGGGACGATACCGGCAGGTCCTATATCGAAGGCGTTGCCGGCCTCTGGTGCTCGACGCTCGGCTTCAGCAATGAGCGTCTGGCGAAAGCGGCCTATGACCAGATGCTGCGCCTCAACTTCTATCCGATGTCCGCCGGCAAGACCCATGAACTGGTGGTCGACCTCGCGGAGAAACTGAAGGAGCACACGTTCGACAATATCGACAAGGTGTTCTTCGCGAATTCGGGTTCGGAGGCGAACGATACCGCCATCAAGATCGCCTGGTACTACAATAATGGTCGGGGCAAGCCCGAGAAGAAGAAGATCCTCTCCAGAAAGACCGCTTACCACGGAATAACCGTGGCCACGCTTTCGGCGACCGGTTTTCAGTATCATCACAACGGCTTCGATGCGCCGCTCGCACCATTCCACCATCTGTCCGCGCCCCATCATTTCCGCAATGGCCTGCCGGGCGAGGACGCCGATGCGTTCGCGACACGCTGCGCCCGGGAATTGGAGGACCTGATCCTTGCTGAGGGCCCGGAAACGATCGCCGCCATGTTCATGGAGCCGATCATGGGCGGCGGAGGCATCATCGTGCCGCCTGAAAGCTATGGCCCGAAGATGCAGGAGGTGCTCAATCGCTACGATATCCTGCTGATCGCGGACGAGGTCGTGTGCGGTTTTGGACGGACGGGACATTACTGGGGTCACCAGACAATTGGTGTGGTTCCCGACATCATTACGACCGCCAAGGGGCTGTCGGCCGGCGCGCTGCCGATCAGTGCGATCATGATCAGCAAGAAGGTCGCTGATGTCGTGTTGGCGCAGGCCGAAAAGGCGGGAGGCTTCAGCCACAACTTCACCTACTCGGGTCATCCGGTGTCGGCAGCGGTCGCTCTTGAAGCCCTCAAAATCTACGACGAGATGGATATCGTCCCACATGTGCGCAGCAGAGGCAGCTACCTTCGCAAACGGCTGTTCGAGGCGCTTAGCGAACACCCGAATGTCGGCAATATCCGCTGCGTCGGATTGCTCGCCGCTGTCGAATTCGTCGCGGATAAGGGCGCCAAAACATTCTATCCCGCCTCCGCCAAGTTCGGCCCCAAGCTTCAGGACGCCTGCTTCGCCAATGGACTGATCCTGAGATCGCTCGGCAATGATGTGATCTCGCTCAGCCCCCCCGTCATCGTTTCGGAGGCCGATATCGACGAGATGGTCGCCATTCTGAAGACGTCGGTCGACGAGGTTGTGCAGCAATTGAGCGCCTGATCACGGACGCAGCCGGCCTCGGTCCGGCTGCGTCTTCGGGCTGAGCCGTACGAGGGGCGGCCCGGATGACCCCGCCCAATACGAGTGAATGAGATCGAATAGGAGAATACCCTTATGACAAAATCGACCTGGCTGATCACAGGGTGTTCGAGCGGTCTCGGCCGCGAGCTGGCGCGAGCAGTCCTTGCATCGGGCGCCAATGCGATCGTGACCGCACGCAATTCCGACACGCTCGCGGATATCGTCGCGGACTATCCGGGAACCGCGCGCGCACTGTCGCTGGATGTCACGGATCGCGATCAGGTTCTTTCTGTCGTTTCTGCCGGAATTGAAACATTCGGCAGCATCGATGTTCTCGTCAACAACGCCGGCTATGCCTATCGATCGGCGGTCGAGGAAGGTGACGAGCGTGAAGTCACGGACCTGTTTGCGACCAATTTCTTCGGCGCCGTCTCGATGATCAAGGCGGTGCTTCCGGCAATGCGGTCGAGACGGCATGGATGCATCGTTAATGTCAGTTCGATCGGCGGCCGCTTTTCCGGCCCGGCGAGCGGATATTATTCCGCGACGAAATTCGCCATGGAAGGCCTGTCCGACGCGCTCCGAAAGGAGCTCGGTGCGTTCGGCTGCAAAGTCGTGCTCGTCGAACCGGGCGCCCTGCGCACCGATTTCGCCGGCCGTTCGCTTCACGGTTCCTCGAAGCCGATCGCCGATTACGAGCGCGTCGTCGGCCACCGCCGCGTCGGCGCCGACAAATCGTCGGGCAGTGAACGGGGAGATCCTCGAAAGGCAGCAGAGGCTATCATCTCGGCGGTCGCCGCCGAAAACGCACCCTTCCGTCTTCTTCTCGGGAGCGACGCAATCGAGATCATTCGCAACGAACTGACCGGCCAGATGGATGAGTTGGAGCGTTGGGCATTGCTGAGCGTTTCGATCGACATGGACGAAGCGCCTGGGGTCGAGCGGGCGAGATAGGAGACGGTTTTGCCGCGTTCGGCTGGGGGCGGGGCTGGCCGTTTCGGCGTCTGATAGGCCGGCGCTGCCAACCTTACAAATCCGTATAGTCCCCGACAGAAGCCCGTGAAGTTAAAGGCGCAGAAGCGAGGCCCTATCATTGCGTTCTTGGGGCTTCAATGAACATGCACGCCGCTACACAGGTCCGCCGCGACGACCTGAGTGCCTCCCTTAATGCCAAGCTGTCCATCTATCTGATCAATCTCGATCGTTCGCCCGAGCGTGGCATGCGGATGGAGGCGCGGATCTTGGAGAAGGGGCTGAGTTTCCAGCGTGTTGCTGCGGTGGATGGGCGGGAGATTTTGCTGCCGGTGGCCGGGTTCGATGATGCCGGATATCGGCGGCGGCATGGGCGCAGCGCAAACCCTTTCGAGATCGGCTGCTACCTCAGTCACGTGGAATGCGCGCGGCGCCTGTTGGCTTCCAAGGCCGAGCACGCGCTCATTCTTGAAGATGATCTGATATTCGAAGAAGATCTGGTGGCGACGTTGAACGCGGCGCTGGATGAGGGTGGAAGCTGGGACATTTTGCGGCTGTCGACCGTCAACCGGGGGCGCAAATACAAGCTGAGATCGCTCACCTCCGTTCGAAACCTGTCGATCTCGCTAACGCGCGAGAAGGGGTCGGGTGCCTATGTCATCAACCGCAAGGCGGCACGTTGGATCGTCGAGCGCCTGATGCCGATGCGGCTGCCATATGATCTCGCCTTCGACCTGGAGCACCTTGGCGGATTGCGTGGCCTGTTCGTTGACCCGCAACCTATCCGCCAGAGCGCCGAACGAACGTCTTTGATCCAGAACCACCTTGCGGGCTTCAGGCTCCCGCGCTCTCGCTACGTGAGTGTCCTGCCCTGGCGAGCATTTTACGAGACGTCGCGGTTCCTGGCGCGCACGTGCTGTCTCGTGGAGAGCCGGTGTCGCGGGTGGTGGATGTAACCGAAACAGATTTGGATGCCGCCGCTCCCGCTTTCATGCAGGAGCGGCGGTCGGTTTTAGTTCACGGTCACGTTCTTGACGAAGTCAGTCGTGCAGGTCTTCGACAGATCGATCTGCTTGTCCTTCAATGACTTGGAAAAGCCCTTGAGCACGGCGAGAACGGTCTGCGGTCCATCTTTCGGCATCACGCCGTCGGCGGTGAACATGCCCTTTCCGCCATCCAGAGCCTTGATGTACCCCTCCTTGTCGTTGACGTAGAAGTCCTTCGGCATCTTCTCGGTAATCTCGGCGGCCGAATGGGTGTTGATAAACTTCAACGTCTTGACGAAGGCGTTGGTGAGCTTCTGCGTCTCGTCCTTATGCTGCTCGACCCAGGCGGTCTCCATGTAGAGGGACGCCGCTGGATAGGTGCCGCCGAGGGCTGCGCGGGTGTTTTCCATCGTGCGCATGTCAACCAGGATGCTGGCCTCGCCAGTCTTCAGCAGGCGCGTGATTGTCGGTTCGGTCGTCATGCCGGCCTGGATCTTGTCCTGCTGCATCGCCGCGATGAAGGTCGCACCTGCACCGACAGGGACGGAGGTGATGTCGGACAGATCGAGGCCGTTCTTCACCGCCAGATACTGCGTCAGGAAGTTGGTGGATGAGCCGAGCCCGGTTACGCCGAGGCTCTTTCCCTTGAAGTCAGCGACGGACTTGATCTCGGGATGCTTGGTGGAAACGAGTTCCACTTCGCCGGGCGCCTGGCTGAACTGCACGATGGATTCGACGAATTTGCCTTTACCCTGCAGGTCGATGCAGTGGTCGTAGAAGCCGACGACGCCCTGGACGGCGCCCGCCAGAAGCTGGTTTTCCGCGTCGACGCCGGCCGGCTCGTTGAGGAGTTCGACGTCGAGACCTTCGTCCTTGAAATAGCCGAGCGCTTCCGCGAGCTTGGCTGGCAGATAGATCTGCTTTTCATAGCCGCCAACCATAAGGGTGATCTTGTCGGCCGCGTTGGCGGCGCCGGCGCCGGCGCCAAGCGACGTCCCGGCGAGAAGTATTGAGAACGCAAGTGTATGAAAAAGTCCGCGTGAAATACGCATAGTCGTCTCCTCCTGATAGGTGAATTACATCGCTTCCGCTCACGTCGATCGTGTCTCCTCCACGATGTAATAACGTGGGTATCGCGACGAAGCTTTCAGCAAGCTTTCGGGATTCTTTACAAATCCGTAAAGAATCGGCGGCGGTTCTTCAGGTCTCCGTCAGGCACGGGCGGAATATGGCGGTCATATCTGATTTCCGAAGAGAAGCCATAATGACCACGTTTCATACGGTTGCCCGCCGGCGGACATACGCTGACGCCTTTCTCGTGCTAACGGCGTTCTGGTTCTTGCTGCTGTCGATCTTTCACGCGTGGCCGATGATCGACATCCGGATTTCGGAGATGTTCTTCAGCGGCCCGCTTTGCCTGGATCCATCATCGCTGAATGCGTGCGGATCCTTCCCGCTCGGCGAGGATCGGTTGATCACGACGTTGCGCTGGATCCTCTACACATTGCCCTACGCCGCCGCTGCCATGGTCCTGATTGCCTTGGTGGTCGCCGCCTTTTCGCCCCGGCTGCGTCATCAAATGCCGGTGCACCGGCTTTGGCTGTCGCTGGCTGGTCTCGGCATCAGCACAGGTTTGATCGCCAACCTGTTTCTCAAGGAGTACTCGAGCCGTCCGCGCCCGATCCAGACCGATCTGTTCGGCGGCAAGCTGCCATTCATGGCGGCCGGATCGTTCCATGGCGCATGTGAGCGCAATTGCTCGTTTGTTTCTGGAGAGGCCTCGGGAGCCGGTTGGCTGATCTGCCTGCCTTTTCTGTTGCCGCCCCGCTATCGCCTCTGGGTAGCGCCACCTGTCATCCTTGCTTCGGTTGCGACAGCCGCCCTTCGCGTGGCTGTCGGCGCCCATTATGCATCCGATGCGACGCTCGGAATGCTGGTCTCGATCACGGTCTTCGTCGGGCTTTTGGCGTTTGAGGAGGCCGTCTTGGAGCGCTGAAGCGGCATCACTTTCAGCGTGCAGACCGGGGAGGGGCAAGGGAGTTGCAGACGTTGACAAAACTCACGAGAGCACAAACGCGGGTGATCATCAGCTGCGTTGAGCAAGGGTCCTCAGCCGCGAAGGGGTCCGACCGCTCGACATTGCGGGTTCTAGAGCTCAAGGGGCTTGTTGTTCGCAATGATGCGCGCCCGCAAAGGTTTCTGCCGACTGCGGCGGGTGCGGAGTGGGTCGCGGCCCGGTCGCGCCATCTAGCCGGTATCGATTGAGAATGAAAACAGGGCTGCCGGACGGCAATTGTCTTCCATTGCGGTCGAGCGAAATGGTATAGCTCGCATATGAAAATCCTCATCGTCGAAGACAATAAAGAGCTCGCCGATTGGCTCGCAAAGGCTCTGCGCCAGGCACAATATGCAGTCGACATAGCCTTCGATGGCGAGGATGCGGAATTGATGCTGAGGGTGGCGCGCTATTCGGCTGTCATCCTTGATCTCTCCATCCCGAAGATCGACGGCATGACGCTGCTGAAGCGGCTCCGGCAAAGCGGAGAAAGGGTTCCCGTCATCATCTTGACGGCAAATGCCAGCCTCGACGGTCGTGTCGCGGGTCTGGATAGCGGCGCCGACGATTATCTTGCTAAGCCTTTCGAGATCGCTGAGCTCGAGGCTCGCATAAGAGCCATTGTCCGGCGCGGGCAGGATCGCGCCGCCCCTGAGGTGGTGGTCGGCGATCTGGTCTTTGCCGGGGCCACGCGCCAGTTCTCGATCAAGGGTGAGCCGCTGGCGCTCACACCCAGGGAGCACGCAGTTCTCGAGCATCTGATCACCCGCGTCGGAACAACGGTGTCGAAGGCCGTCCTCTCGGAAAGCGTCTTCGGTTTCGACGACGAGGCCGACCCGAGCGCGATCGAGATCTATGTTCACCGATTGCGCAAGAAGCTTGAGCCCAGCTCGGCCCAGATCGCGACGTTGCGTGGTCTCGGATATCTGTTGCGGGATGCGTCCTAGGATGAGTCGTCTGCGAGGCATGCTGATCGCTGTCTGGGCGTTGCGGCAGAGTTTGCGCGCCCAGCTTCTTGCCTGGGTCGTCCTTACCCTTATCGGCGCCATCTGCTTCAATCTCTACGAAAGCTACCAGACGGCCGACCAGACGGCGAAGCTCGTCACCGACCGTACACTGCTGAGCTCCGCCCGGGTGATCGCGGAAGCGGTGCGGGTGGATGAGGGCGGCAATGTTGAGGCGGACATTCCGCCGGCGGCACTCGAGATGTTCGATACCGGCTACGGGGATCAAGTTTTCTACCAGATCATCACCGCCTGGGGGAACCTCGTCGGCGGCTTCCCTGATCTGCCGCTGCCGACGGTGGAACGCACCGGGCAGGATCTGCCGTTCCGCAATTCGACCGTTCGCGCGCTGACGCTCAATCATCCTGTCGTCGGGCTTCCCGATAACGGCGCGATCTCCGTCACCGTGGCGAGCACCCATAACAGCCAGTATGCTCTGCGAAGGCGCTTGTGGCTGGATGACTTTTCCAAACAGTTCGTGCTCGTGCTGCTCGCGGGAGCGGTCACGATCGTCGGGCTGCAGCGAGGGCTGGCGCCCGCGTTGCGGCTGCGCGATGCAGTGCGTGCCCGTGGGCGCGAGCGCTTGGATCCGCTTTCGCCGAAGATGGTGCAGACCGAATTTCAGCCGCTGGTTCACGCCTTGAACGACCATATGGAGCGCGTTCAGAACCAGATGGCCGCGCAGCGGCGATTTGTTTCGAATGCCGCTCATCAGCTGCGAACGCCGCTAGCGCTGATGTCGACGCAAGCAGGCGTCGCAGCACGTGAGACGGACGACGCGAGGCGCGAGGAGGCACTGCAAGCCTTGCGCAGCAGCATTCGCCATGTTTCCCGTCTCGCCAGCCAGTTGCTCACCTTGTCGCGCGCCGAGCCTGGCAGCAGGCGGCCGCGGAGCGAGACCATCGATCTCGCAACCACGGCCAGGGACATCGTCGCCGCGCATGCGGAGCAGGCGCTGCAGCGCGATATCGATCTTGGCCTTGAGGTTTCAGATCCCGTTCCCGTCGAGGGCGATGGGACGATGCTGCGCGAAATGCTCGTCAATCTCGTCGACAATGCCGTTCGCTATACCCGCCCTGGCGGCACGGTGACGGTTTCCGTTGTCCGCACGGGTGACGTCGCCGTGCTCGATGTCGAGGACAATGGGCCGGGTATTCCAGCGGCCGAGCGCGAACAGGTCTTCGAGCGGTTCTATCGGGTGCTCGGCACCGAGGGTGAGGGCAGCGGCTTGGGGCTGGCGATCGTTCGCGAAGTGGTCGACGGCGCCGGCGGCGAGGTTGTTCTCGCCGAGGCTGGTGGTGGCGGCCTAGTGGTGAGCGTGCGGCTTCCGATCGCGGCTGCGAAACAGGGCAGGGACAAGCAGGCATGAAAAAAAGGTCGGATCTTTCGATCCGACCTTCAGAGAGCCTGGGAGGATGGGCGCTCTTACTGGGAGTCCATGTGCTGCTGCGGACGCCATTTGGCGAGGCGGTTTTCGATGATGGTCATGATGTATTCGGCGACAAGCGTCACCACCATGACCAGCAGGATCGCGGCGAACATGCCGGCGGCGTCGAAGGTGCCCTTGGCGATCGAAATCAGCTGACCGATGCCGAAGCGGGCGCCGACGAACTCGCCGACGATCGCGCCGATGATGGCGAAGCCGAACGACACGTGCAGGCTGGCGAAGATCCAGCTCATGGCCGAGGGGATCACCACCGTGCGCGTGACCTGCCAGTCGGAAGCGCCGAGGATGCGGGCATTGGCGATCATGTTGCGGTCTGCTTCACGCACGCCCTGGAAGGCGTTTGCGAAAACCACGAAGAACACCATGATGAAGGCGAGCGCCACCTTGGACGGAAGCCCGAGACCCATGATCATGATGAAGATTGGGGCAAGAACGACACGCGGGATCGAATTGATCGCCTTGATGTAGACCGAGAAGATGTCCGACAGGAAGCGATTGCGGCCAAGGCCGATGCCGACGAAGACGCCTGTGATCGAGCCCGCGAAGAAGCCGATCAGCGCCTCTTCCATCGTGACCCAGAGATTGTACCAGAGCGAACCTTCGGTCGTGCCTTCCGTCGCCCATTCGTAGAGGCGCTGAACGACGCCGCTGGGGCTCGAGTAGAAGAAGGGATCGATCCACTGCATGTTGGAGGAAAGCTCCCACATGCCGATGACGAAAACGAGGATGGCGATCTGCCAGAAGCGAACGAGCGCGTTGCGACGCTTCATCGCCTTCATTGCGGATGCTTCGATTTCCGCATCCGATGTTCCCGGACGGAAGAGTGCGGCGGAGCCGACGCTAAGAGTTGTATCAGCCATTGTTTCCTCCTCAGGCGGCTTCGCTTGCGCGGCGGTAGCTGGTTTCCACCTCTTCGCGCAGGTCATCCCAGATCGTCTTGCAATAGTTGATGAAGCTCTGCTCGTAGCGGATTTCCGATACGACGCGCGGGCGCGGAAGATTGATCGTGTAGACGGATTTCACGGTCGCGGGCCCTGCCGTCAGCACGTAAACCTTGTCGGCCAGTGCCACGGCTTCCTCAAGGTCGTGAGTGACGAAGATGACCGATGCCTTGCGCTCGGCCCAGAGCTTCAGGAGCTCTTCGTGCATGACGGTGCGCGTCTGCACGTCGAGCGCCGAGAAGGGCTCGTCCATCAGCAGGATCTCAGGTTCGTTGATGAAGGTCTGCGCCAGAGAGACGCGCTTGCGCATGCCGCCGGAAAGCTGGTGCGGATAGTGATTCTGGAACTTCGAGAGGCCGACGCGAGCGAGCCAGTCCTTGGCGCTCCTTTCTGCTTCCGCCTTCGACTTCCCGCGAAAGAGCGGTCCGGCCATGACGTTGTCGATCACGTTCTTCCAGGGGAAGAGCGCATCGGTCTGGAAGGCGAAGCCGACCCGGCGGTCGATGCCGGTGATCGGGCCGCCCATCAGGCGAACTTCGCCGGCGCTCGGGCGGGCAAGGCCGGTCACGAGGTTGAGCGTCGTCGATTTGCCGCATCCGGTCGGACCGACGACGGCGACGAACTCGCCGCGTTCAACGGTCATGTTGAAGTCGCGGAGCGCGGTCAGCGATTTTCCGGTCGGCGAGACAAAGCGGCGGCTGACATTGATCAGCTCGACGGCGGGCGTCTTAGTGTTTTCCTGTTGCATGGCGAATACCTATGCGTGCCTCTGCGGGCGTGCACGCAGTGCCCATAGCGCGCTGGCGGTCCCGCCGATCGGCGGGCCACCCGTCGCGACGGAAGTTACTTCGCGTTCTTGACGAACTCGGTCGTGTAGGTCTTGGAGAGATCGATCTGCTTGCCCTTCACGTTCTTAGAGAACTCGGAGAGCACGGCCAGAACCGTCTTCGGACCATCCTCGGGCATCACGCCATCGGGCGTGAACATGCCCTTACCTTCGCCGAGGGCCTTGATGTATCCGTCCTTGTCGCCGACGTAGAAGTCCTTCGGCATCTTGTCGGCGATTTCGGCCGCCGAATGCGTGTTGATGAACTTCAGCGTCTTCACGAAGGCGTTGGCGAGCTTCTGGGTTTCTTCCTTGTGTTCGTCGACCCACGAGATCTCAAGATAGAGCGAGGCCGCGGGGTAGGTGCCGCCGAGAGCCTGGCGCGTCGCCTCAGGCGTACGCATATCGACGAGAACCTTGGCTTCGCCGGTCTTCAGCATGCGCGAGATGGTCGGCTCGGTTGTCATGCCGGCCTGGATCTGGTCCTGCTGCATGGCGGCGATGAAGGTGCCGCCGGCGCCGACGGGAACCGTGACGACATCACCCGGCTGCAGGCCGGCCTTGGATGCCATGTAGAGCGTGAGGAAGTTGGTCGAGGAGCCGAGGCCGGTGACGCCGAGCGTCTTGCCCTTGAAATCGGCCGGCGACTTGATTTCGGGATGCTTGGTCGAAACGAGCTCGACTTCACCCGGCGCCTGGCTGAACTGGACGATGGATTCGACGAATTTACCCTTCGCCTGCAAGTCGACACAGTGGTCGTAGAATCCGACGACGCCCTGAACGGCGCCCGCGAGCAGCTGGTTCTCGGCATCGACGCCGGCGGCCTCGTTCAGAAGCTCAACATCGAGGCCTTCATCCTTGAAGTAGCCAAGGCTCTCGGCGAGCTTTGCGGGCAGGTAGATCTGCTTTTCGTAACCACCGACCATGATGGTGATCTTGTCGGCTGCGTGCGCGGCGGGTGCGCCGAAGGCTGCTGCGGCGACGATTGCAGAAAGTGCGATTCCGTTGAAAAGGTTGCGTGTCAAACGCATGAAAGTCTCCTCCGAATACAATTTTGGCGCATCGCACTTCGTCACGAACATTGTGCCTCCTCCACGATGCAGACTTGTAGCTATCCGGTCCAAGCTTTCAACCAGCTTTCAGGGTGTGCTGAGTTCAAAGATCACACAAATCACTCGTGCTTTCCGGTCGAAATTCATGCGCCTGCGGCGCACGCAAGGTTGATTATTCCAAGCGGTGATCGGCCTTGCCGAAAAATATTTTATGTTTAAACTAAATCGATACAAGCGCGAGAGTTCGGCCTTGGTCGAGCGAAAATCGCGGGAATTGGTGCAATCGAGAGGGGCTGCTGACTGATAACGTCTGGCGATAAAAGCCTTCGCCGCACGCAAAAATCAGTCACCCCAGATTTGAAAGGAAGCAAACACGCTTTGAAGCCTGCATGGGCCTATCGGCCCGACAAAGTTAGCTATCGTGCATAAAAAATATTGGGGAATAGCTGATGATTAGGAATTTCGAGATGGCCAGGACGGAAGACCAGATGGCCATAAAATATCATCGGGTCTTCGAGTCCTACGACTTCGAAGAAGCCCGAAATCAAATAAATCGATTTATCATGCCGAAGCGAATCGCACCGGTCGGTGACCGGCGCCGCCTCTGCTACATGGATTATTTGCACATCGGCCGGATCGGGATCGCCGCGATGCGTCTCGGCCATTTCATGGTGAATTCGCGAAAAGTCGATGGTCACCACCTTCTTTTATTTTGTCTGAGCGGCGAGGGACGCGTCAGTGTCGATGGTATCGATGTGACGATACGAGGCGCGACAGGTGTCTGCATCGCGCCGAACGAGACGTTCAGCGGCGAGTTCAGTGAGGATTGCACCCAGCTGATCTTCAAGATCGACACCGCGCTTATGAACGCCGAGATCGGCCGCGCCAACAGCCGGATCATTCCGATATTCGATCTTGAGCGCATCGGCATTCGCCCTTGGGTCAACTTCGTGAATGCGATGCTGAGCGATCGGGCGACGCTCGATCTCATCCGCAGCACGCAACAGGTCGCGGCCGCTTACGAGCGTCTCTGCATCAACCTCCTGGTAAAGGGCCAGGGTGTCGATCAGATGACCAGACGCGCGGGCGCTGCCCCGGGTGTGGTGAGGCGGGCGGAGGCCTTTATTCAAAGGAACTACACGGACCAGCTGAAGCTGCAGGATATCGCGCTTGCCGCGAATGTTCCGGTCCGCACGTTGCTGCAGTCGTTTCGGCAGTTCCGAAAGGTCAGCCCGATGCGCTACCTGCGCGATTACCGTCTGGAGCGGATCAGGGAGGCTCTCCTCGGCAACCCGCATGATAGCATCTCGAACCTCGCGCTTGCCGTCGGGTTCACCCATCTCGGCCGGTTCGCGCACGACTATCGCACCCAGTTCGGCGAGGCGCCGTCTGAAACGAGGCAAAACGCGCGCGCACGCGGGAAGCCTGCTGCTTCGCCGGCGTCCGCCAAGGAATTGACGCTGTTTCCGTCTTCGGCGGCAGGTGCCCACGGCGCGCGAACGTTTCGGCACAAGAAGGTTGTGGCCGGAGTATAGGCATCGACAATTTTTGCAGGGCCACATCGCGATCCGGTGGCTCTGTGACGTCTTGCTGATTTTAAAGCGTTAGGCCCGCTTCCTACCGGCGCCTTGCGCGCGACGCGCAACAAAAAAAACGCCGCCCAGCTTTGGCCAGGCGGCGGCGATTTGGTCCGTTCTCGTGGCGTGGGACGAGGTCGTCGTCCCACCGCAGACCCCAAGCTCATTCAGGCGATGGTTTCGAGCGCTTCCGTCGAGACACCGCGCTTCACCTGATCGTAGTCTTCAACGATGAGGTTGTTCATCGCATCGGACATGCTTCCCAAGGTCCCCGGCCAAGCCGCCTTGTTGTAGCCTTTGCTGTCCTGCGAGTAGTTCACGCATCCACCGATGACGGTCGGGCCGACGGACAGCACCGCGTCGCATTCCGACTTCCATTTAAGCTCGGCGGTTTCCTTCACTTCCATCGACCGGATGCCGTTCGCATCCATGTACCGGATCGCGTGCACGATATAGTTCGGGACGATTTCGCCCGGGCCGAGGCCGAGCCAGATCTGTCCGTTCGGGCCTGCTCCGCCGATGAGGAACATGTTCGGGCATTGCGCGACGGAAACGGACTTGTATGCGCGTGGATGTCCATCCTGATACTCGCCCACAGTCACGCCGTCTCGACGCTTGATGTGATGGAGGATGCTTCCGCCGAAGACGAAACCTGTTGCCAGTACGATCGCATCGACCTCGACGCTCTTGCCGCTTTTCGAGATAATGGTGTTCGGCCCGACCGACGCGGCGGCTTCGGGGATCAGCTCGACATTGTCGTTCTGCAGGCTTTCGTAGAAGTCGTCGCTCGCACCCATCCGCTTGCAGCCGAAGGTGTGATCAGGGCGCAGCATATCCTTCAGCGCGGGGTCTTTTACCCTCTCGTCGAGATATTGGAGCGATCGTGCCTGAACCTCGGCGTTCTTGGCGCCGTCCTGGCCGAGCAGGACCTGGGTCCATATATCGTCGCCAAAGGCGATCATATCCGTGCGCAGCTTTACCATGGTGCTCGGATCCGCGTGGAACTGTTCGCGTTCCTCGGCGGTATAATCGCGCTTGTTCAGTGGGATGACATGGTTCGGCGTCCGCTGGAACATGTAGATCTGCTTGGCCAGCGGCTGCAGGGCCGGCACGATCTGCAGGGCCGACGAACCGGCGCCGACGACGGCTATGCGATCACCCTCTCCGGTATAGCCTTCCGGCCACATGGACGAATGGAAGATCCTGCCCTTGAAGTCGTCCTGTCCGGGGAATGTCGGAATGACCGGCTCTTCCAGGAAGCCGGTGACGGGAACCAGGAACTCGGCGAGGTAGATACCGCGATCGGTCGTCACCTTCCAGGCGTTCTCGTCATCCAGCCATTCGGCTTCCAGAAGTTCCGTCTCGAAATCCGTCTTTTCGTAGAGGCCGTGATCGGCAGCCGTCTTCTGCATGTAGGCAGTGACTTCGTCCCAGGAGGCGTGCGTCGCGCCCCAGTGCGGCGAAAGCGCATAGCCGAACTGATATCCCATGATCCCGCCGTCGAGCGCGCAACCGGGATAGCGATTCTGAAGCCAGCACCCGCCGAAATCACTGTGCTTCGTGATGATCGTGATGTCGTCGATACCGCCGTTCTGCAGCAGGACGGCGCATGAAATGCCGTTTCCGCCCGAACCGACGATAAGGACCCTTGTTCGCTTGATCACTTCCATTGTTAGGCCTTTCTTGAAAATCCGACGTCCTGCCGGGCTAGAGGGCCGGCGGGAGCGTGAGTGACGAGAATGAAAGCCAATGAAGCACGGGTTCTCTTTCGCGCGATCGTGTTGGGCGCTCGATCGCACGTCATGGGTCGGTTGTGCCGCAAAGGCCGGGTGTTAATTCCGGCGCGGGGTCGCCGCGCCGGAATGTCGAGGCAATCTCAGGTGTTGCCGCGGCCGATGATTTCGGCCGCATTCTGAACGCCGAGCAGAGCTTTGCCGTATCCCTCAAGATGCATTTCCGCGAAGGCCAGGTGCGAATTGGCCATCTCGCAATCGCGCCAGATCCGCTGCATGGGATTGGCGCCCGCGAAAGCGGACGACATCTGCGACTTGGTGATCAGCCGGATGGCGTCCGTTGCGTACTGCACGGCGGCGATGCCGTCGGCGGCACTGCGGTAGAACTCCGCGCCGCTCAGCCACTGGCCGCTTCGCGCGGCGTTGTCGGTCTGATCACCCGCGCGCAGAAGATGCATCTCCGCCGAGTCCACCGTGTATTTCGCGCGACCCAGCATCGTCTGGATGCTCGGGGCGTCCGACTGGCGAATGCGCACGACCGGGACGATGCGCGTCGGTGCCTGTTCAAGCGCAAGGTCCATCGCCGCCTTGCCGAGGCCGACAGAAGAGGCGGCCAGGCACAATCCGAAGACCGGCATGAAGGGCGAACGGTAAAGCGGATGTTCGTTGACGTCATAGGGCGTCGGCGCGGTGCCGGTGCAGGCGGCGTTAAACGAAAGCTGGCGATGGCTCGGGACGAAGACATCCTCGGCGACCACAGTATTCGAAGCGGTGCCGCGCATGCCGATAACGTCCCAGGACTGCTCGATTTTCATCTCGCTCAGCGGGACAAGAGCAAGCCCGATATCCGGGGCGCCGGATGCATCGACCGTGTCGACGCCGACGATCGCCCACTTGGCGTAGTTGGAGCCGGATGCGTAGCGCCAACGACCGGAAATCCGCCAGCCGCCTTCGACATCCGTGCGGGTCGTTCCGGCCGACGAGGTGACACAGCACATTCTCGCATCGATATCGGATCCCCAGACATCCGCCTGTGCCTGCGCCGAAAAGAGCGCAACGAGGAAGGAGGAGACGTTGCCGAGGCCAGTGACCCAGGATGTCGAGCCGCAGCCCTGTGCCAGGGCGACTTGCACCTCCAACGACGTGCGGATGTCGACCTCGAGGCCGCCGTACTTCTTCGGCTGCAGCAGAAGATGCAGGCCAAGGTCGCGAATTGCCTTGAGGTTTTCCTCGGGAATGATGCCGGTCTTGTCGACTTCCGGCGCGTTTTTCGCCAGTAGCGGGACAACGGAAAGGGCCTTCTTCACCAGATCGGCTCGCACGTTTTCCTGGTCGATCTTCATGGCGGCAATGTCGGAAAGGGCGTTCAAGGCTTGCTCCTTTATGGTGCGCTGGGTTTTCGGGTTTGAATGAGCTCAGGCGGTTGCTTGCGACGTCTGCATCTTCTGGATCGCGCCGAGGAGATGATCGACGGTGCCATCGGCGAACGCGCGGGCGATATGGTTGTGATAGTCACGGGAGTGGACGATCTTGCCGTCGCGAACCTCGACGACGATGATGTTGCGGTTCTCGTAGGTCACACCCTCAACCTTGCTCAGGTAGGTCCACTGACCCACGACAATGGCCGGATCCTTGGTCTCGAGGACTGCCAGGTCCTGCACGCTTAGGTCGCGGTACATCGGCGAAGGCTTGCCGCCGCGCGCCTCGACGGCGGAACGGATGAGCTTCTCCATCTCAACCTTCGAGATCTGGAACGGCGCGGGGACCCCGAATTCGATCGAGATTGTTGCATCGTCGGCGTAGAGAGCGAGCGCTGCTTCGAAGTTGGATTTCGAGAAGTGATCAACGAGGTCTTTCACGATTTCCGACGGGGTCATCCTGAGTTTTCCTATCATTCACAAGTACTTACGGTTCCGGCCTGTGTCGGTCGGTGCGATCGGGTGTTGCTATTTGAGTAGGTCCGGGGCGCGTCGAGCGTCAATCCGATTAGCGCCCAAATGCGTTGCAGTATCCCTTTTGCGCAGCAATCGGGACAGGGCGGGTGGGCGCCGAATAGCGGCCATTTTAGGGTTTGCTATAGCGCATCGCGAAAAATGCGCGAAACGGACATCTGCAATTGATGATTGCCATTTCGGGATAGCGCTCGCGGCCCAACGCCAGCAGCTTAGGCCGCCGCCAAACAGAACCAAGCTTAGAACACGCTAAAAATAGCGGAGAGGGGCGTGGTCATCACCACGAAAGGAAGACAATGTTACGGCTTACTAAAGCGCTTATTGCAGGAACTTTTGCACTATCGACGATCACCGGCCTTTCTACGCAGGCATTCGGCGCGGAGGCCATCACGCCCGCCGGGCCGGTCGGTGGTACCGACATCCGCTCGGCATTGCTGCCGCCTCCGGGGACCTACGGCGGCTTCGTCGGCGTGGGTCCGGCCCAGTTGGACGGACTTTACGCACCTGACGGCTTCATGCCGGGCGACGGCACGATGAGCCTTGGCGGCGGCGGATTGCTGCATGTCTGGGATACGCAGATATTCGGCGGCTCGGTGGCTTCATCGCTCTTCGGCGGATATACGCGGGTGTGTTTCGGGCTTCAGGGACTGCCCGAACAATGCGCCAAGGGCTTTGTCGATGTCTATTCCGACATCTTCGCCTGGAGCCGTTTCTTCGCTGATGAGGATTTCGCGACCCAGCCCGCCAGGGAAGGCGGCCCCATCCCTTACGGTACTGCATTGCTTGTCGGCCTTGGCACCACGCTGCCTATCGGAACCTACAAGAACGCCGGCGGGCTCAACACCGGCACCAACTTCTTCGCTATCTCCCCGAACATCGGTATCACTCACACGATGCAGAGCATTCTGGGGCCGGCCTTCGGGGAGGCGACTGAATTCAGCGCCCGGCTTTTCTACAGCTACTTTACGGAGAACGACGCGACGCAGTACCAGACCGGATCGGTGTTGAGCATGGACTATGCGCTGACGCAACGTGCCGGCAACTGGCAGTTTGGTCTCGCCGGCAGCAGCTTCGTCCAGCTGGGTGACGACAAGGTCAATGGCGTCGCTCTCGACAGCCGCGGGACCCACGCCGCCCAGGTCAATCTGGGGCCGCTGCTGTCTTACGACTTCATGGTGAACGACCATGCCTTCAACATCACCGGCAAATGGCTGTTCAGCGTCTATGGCGAAAACCATGCTCTCAAACTGGGCGGTGGTCCGACGATCCGCATCAGCACCAAGCTGTTCTGACATTCTGTCATGATCTTCGTCTCCCGGCGCAGTCCCTGTGCCGAGAGACGTTTCGCCATATGTCTCCTACGCGGCCTCAAACATCAGCCTCAGGTCGGCGGTTGTCGCGAATCTGTAGCAGAATGCTGCGGCCGGCGGCGAGCAGTTCCAGCAGAAAGGCTAGCAGCGACAGCATGAGCGAAACGATGGCGCTGCCAAAAAACCAGAAGAGATTGAGGGGCCGGATGCGGATGGAAAGCGCGCCGGAGAGAAGATTGAGGATCGCGCAACAGGTGCAGATGCCCGCGATAACCCCAAGGATGACGGCGATCTCGAGCACCAGCGTGCGCCGACGCAGATAGATGAGCTGCCGCTGCCTCATCTCGTCGGACGCGTCTTTCTCGACCACCTCGTTCAAACGATCAGACACGCGCCCGAGGCGGGTTGCGTAGATGCCGACGAAAGCCGCGGTGCCCGCCAGCAGAAAGACCGGCGCCAGCGAGGTCTGAATGACGGCGGCGTAGTCGATGACGACAGGAGGCGTATCCATGGCATATCCTCAAAACCACTATCCCTGCGCGCAGTTTTCGTGAGCACGCCGCGGAAGTGAGCGCTGCGACGGTATGGCGGAGACTACCGCCGAGCACTCCGGCAGGGCAAGGCGGGCGGGGGCATCCCGTGCTTGCCAGACAGGAAGGGTTGAGTGGCTCGGCTGCAAGGCGCGCCCAGACTATTTTCTTTGCAAAATCATCAAAGTTTCATCCGCGATTTGGGAATGCTTAACGTCATGAATGCTGTAAGCGCGAGACGAAATTGCCTGGGGTTTACCGTGTCCTTCCTCTCGAATCTGAAAATTGCCCATCGCGTGATGTTGCTTGCCTTGGTGGCATTGGTCGGAATTGTCGCGATTTCCGCGATTTTCATCGGTCAGCGACAGGTCGAGGCCGGCTATCGGCAGACCGCTGATGGCCTGGCGAAGCAGCAGCGAGATGTTGCAAGTGCACGCGACGATATTCGCGACACCCTGCTGTGGGAGAAGGAGTTCCTGCTCACGCGGCAGCTCGGCGCGGTTGACGATTTCGACAAGGCGCTCCAGAGGGCGACTGCGGTGATTGATCGCTTGAAAGGCGATGCGGGGTCCGAGCAGGCGGGGAAGCTGGAGGCTTTGAGCGGCGCGCTGCAGGCCTACGCCGGGACGTTCTCGGCGCTCGTTGCGAAGGACAAGGAATTGGGGCTTGATCAGTCCCAGGGTCTCGAAGGCGCCATGCGCGAGGCGGTGCATTCTATCGAAGGCCAACTCGAAGGCGTTGCGGATGCAGAGCTTAAGGCCAGCATGTTGATGATGCGGCGGCATGAGAAAGATTTCATCCTTCGCCGAAATCCTGATTATCTCGCCAAGCACACGGCTGAAGTCGAGACATTTACGGAGCTGATGAAGAAGGCGTTCCGTCCGGGTGCCCAGCGTATGCGGGCCGCCGAAGCGCTTTCGGTCTACCAGAATGCGTTCCGGCTTTACGGCAAGGCAACGCTTGAGGAAGCAGCAGCCCGTGATGCCGTCAGTTCCGCTTATTCCGCGGTGCAGCCGGTGCTTGTCGATATCATTAATAGCTACGCCGCAGCCGAGACCGCGACACTTGAGGAAAACGATCGCGTCGGCCAGCGCAATATCACCGTCGTGATCGCGCTGATCGCTGCCGCGATCGGTATTCTCCTGCTCAGTGTGTGGCTGATCGGCCGGTCGATCAGCGGTCCTATCTTGACGATCACGGCGGCCATGCGCCGGTTGGCCGGAGGCGATACCGCTCAGACGGCACCGGGTGCGACAAGGCGCGACGAAGTGGGCGCCATGGCGAAGGCGCTCGAGGTGTTTCGCCAGCAAGCAATTGCCGCGGCCGCCCTCGAGGCCGAAGCGGCGGCGGCGCGCCGGGATGCCGAGGCGAATCGGGCCCAGATGCAGGAGCAGGCCGAGGCGATGGCGCGCGAGCGGCTACTGCAGGCAACCGGCGATCTTGGCGCCGGCCTGAAGCGGTTGGCGGCTGGCGATCTTTCCTTCCAGCTCGTTGAACCCTTCGCGCCTGATTTCGAGAGCCTGCGCGGCGATCTGAATACGACGCTGCGCCAGTTGGCCGAGGTTATGGGCGAGATCATGCAGTCTAGCCACTCGATCGACAACGGCACCCAGGAGATCAGCAGCGGCGCGGGCCAGTTGGCGCAACGAACCGAACGCCAGGCAGCCTCGCTCGAGCAGACCGCGGCCGCGCTTGACGAAATTACGGCCAATGTGTCGAATGCGACCAAGCGCGTGGAGGACGCCCAGCAAGTTGCGCGCGAGGCTAACGACAGTGCATCCAGGGGCGCGGTGCTTGTCGACGAGGCGGTCTCCGTCATGGAGCGGATCGAAGGTTCCTCGAAGCGTATCGCAAGCATCATCGCAACGATTGACCAGATCGCCTTCCAGACCAACCTGCTGGCCTTGAACGCAGGCGTCGAGGCGGCCCGCGCCGGCGAGGCCGGCCGCGGCTTCGCGGTTGTAGCCCACGAGGTTCGCGAGCTAGCGCAGCGTTCGGCCAACGCCGCCAAGGAGATCAAGAGCTTGATAGAAGGCTCTGCGATCGAGGTCGAAGAGGGCGTGCGCGCGGTGAGAGATACCGGCGCCGCGCTTCACGGCATCGGCAGCCACATCGTCGCCATCAACCAGCATATGGAGGCGATCGCTCTCGCCTCTCGCGAGCAGAGCATCGGCCTGGTCGAGATCAATACGGCGATGAACGGCATGGATCAGGATACCCAGCAGAACGCTGCGATGGTCGAGGAGAGCAATGCGGCCTCCGCGGTGCTCGCCGGGGAGGCAAGCCGCCTGCGCGATCTCGTCTCCGTCTTCAGGGTGACGGCCGCCCACGAGGATGAGCCCGCAACGCGCCTGCGGCTGGTCGGCGGCAGCAGGCGGTAGCCGGCCGCACTGCGTTTGCAGTATTAGCGCGCCGCGCCACATTGTCCCCAGCTTTCATAGACCGGCCTCACAGCACCCGTTGACGCCAATTTCGCTTCATATACTATATCTAGTGTTCGAGGTTCTTCCGATTCGCGTCGGGAGCTAAGACGGGAATACGGTGCGTGAGGCCCATGACGGGCCAAACAATGCCGGAGCTGCCCCCGCAACTGTAAGCGGTGAGCATTCGATCGATACGTCCACTGGTGCCTTGAGGGCATTGGGAAGGCAGGTTGAATGTAACGACCCGCAAGCCAGGAGACCTGCCTTGCAACGAAAACGTCCACGGGCGGGGTGTCCGGAAGGTCGCGATTGCGTGCGGGATGTTGCCGTGCGTACCGCTTCCCCTGACCGCCGCATGAGCCACTTCGGGGTGAAGTCTTATGATCTTGAGTTTCGAATTCCGTCCGCGCGAGTGACGGGCGCCTGAGCGTCCGGCGACCGCAAGCGGCTGCCTTCATCATTCATCATTTTTGCCCGGACATCGGCGGATGTCCGATCGCTATCGCACGCCTATCCGACACGAGGATTACCATGACCATTACCGTCTACAGCAAGCCCGCCTGCGTCCAATGCACGGCGACTACCCGCGCGCTTGATCGCCAGGGGATTAACTATGACGTGATCGACGTCTCGACCGACATGGCGGCCTACGAACTCGTGCAGGGGCTCGGCTATCGCCAGGTTCCCGTCGTCGTTGCCGGCGATCAGCACTGGGCGGGCTTCCGTCCGGACATGATCAGCGCGCTGGCCTGAGGATCGGCCGATGGGTGAGCTCGTCTATTTCTCCAGCAGATCCGAGAACACCCACCGCTTCGTCGAAAAACTCGGACTGCCGGCATCGCGCATCCCCATCAGTGCCGAGCATACGCTTACCGCCGAACGTCCCTTTGTGCTTGTTGTCCCGACCTATTGCGGCGACGGCGGCAAGGGCGCCGTGCCCAAACAGGTCATCCGCTTTCTCAACGATGCGGACAACCGTTCGAACCTCCGGGGCGTGATCGCCGCGGGCAACAGCAACTTCGGCGAGACCTTCGGGCTTGCCGGCGACATCATATCCAGGAAATGCCAGGTGCCTTACCTCTACAGGTTCGAGCTTCTCGGCACGGATGAGGATGTCGCCAATGTCACACACGGATTGGAACGATTTTGGACACGGCAGTTCTCGAACGCCCCTTGAAGGCGACAGACACCAAGATAGTCGACGCGACGCTCGACTATCACGCGCTGAATGCCATGCTGAACCTCTATGACGAGGACGGCAGGATTCAGCTCGACAAGGATCGGCAGGCGGCGAAGCAGTATTTCCTGCAGCACGTGAACCAGAACACGGTGTTCTTCCACAATCTCCGGGAGAAGCTCGATTACCTCGTGACGGAGGGCTACTACGAGCAGGAGGTGCTGGACCAGTATTCATTCAATTTCGTCCGCGACCTGTTCGACCACGCCTACGACAAGAAGTTCCGCTTCCCGACCTTCCTCGGCGCCTTCAAATACTACACCAGCTATACGCTGAAGACCTTCGATGGAAAGCGCTACCTCGAGCGCTACGAAGACCGGATCTGCATGGTGGCACTGGCGCTGGCACGCGGCAATGAGGGGCTCGCCCGCGATATGGTCGACGAGATCATTTCCGGCCGTTTCCAGCCGGCG
Source organism: Rhizobium sp. 2MFCol3.1 (assembly GCF_000377565.1). Classification (GTDB taxonomy): domain Bacteria; phylum Pseudomonadota; class Alphaproteobacteria; order Rhizobiales; family Rhizobiaceae; genus Rhizobium. The sequence continues at coordinate 379,885 of NZ_KB898355.1, forward strand.
ACGCCGACTTTTCTCAATGCGGGCAAGAAGCAGCGCGGCGAACTCGTCTCGTGCTTCCTGCTGCGTATCGAGGACAACATGGAGAGCATCGCTCGCGGCATCAATTCCGCCTTGCAGCTCTCCAAGCGCGGCGGCGGGGTCGCCCTGTCGCTGACGAACCTGCGCGAGGCCGGCGCGCCGATCAAGCAGATCGAAAACCAGTCGTCGGGCGTGATCCCGGTCATGAAGCTGCTGGAGGATAGTTTCTCCTACGCCAACCAGCTTGGCGCGCGCCAGGGCGCTGGTGCCGTCTATCTCAATGCCCACCACCCCGACATCATGCGCTTCCTCGACACCAAGCGCGAGAATGCCGACGAGAAGATCCGCATCAAGACGCTGTCGCTTGGCGTCGTCGTGCCCGATATCACCTTCGAACTCGCCAAGAACAACGAGGACATGTACCTGTTCTCGCCCTACGACGTCGAACGCGTCTATGGCGTCGCCTTCAGCGAGATCTCGGTTACCGAGAAATACCGCGAGATGGTAGCGGACAGCCGCATCAAGAAGAAAAAGATCAAGGCGCGCGATTTCTTCCAGGTGATCGCCGAGATCCAGTTCGAGAGCGGCTATCCCTACATCATGTTCGAAGACACGGTGAACAAGGCGAACCCGATTGCCGGCCGCATCACCATGAGCAACCTGTGCTCGGAAATCCTGCAGGTCAGCGATGCCAGCACCTATGATGCCGATCTCTCCTACGATCACATGGGCAAGGATATCTCCTGCAATCTCGGCTCGCTGAATATCGCCGCGACCATGGACTCGGCTGATTTCGGCAAGACGATCGAGACCTCGATCCGGGCGCTGACGGCTGTTTCCGACATGAGCAACATCACCTCGGTTCCATCGGTCGCCAAGGGCAATGCAGACAGCCACGCGATCGGTCTCGGCCAGATGAACCTGCACGGCTATCTCGCCCGCGAACGCATCTATTACGGCTCCGACGAAGGCGTCGATTTCACCAACATCTACTTCTACACCGTGACCTATCATGCGATCCGCGCTTCTAACCGGCTCGCGGTCGAGCGCGGCCAGAGCTTCAAGGGCTTCGAGAACTCGAAGTACGCCTCGGGCGACTATTTCGACAAATACACCGAGGCCGAATGGGCGCCGGCGACCGCGCGCGTCGCCGAACTGTTCGAGACGGCAGGCATCCACATCCCGACGCAGGACGACTGGCGCGAGCTGAAGCAGGCGGTCATGGAAGGCGGGCTTTATAACCAGAACCTGCAGGCCGTGCCGCCGACGGGCTCGATCTCCTACATCAACCACTCCACCTCATCGATCCACCCGATCGTCTCCAAGATCGAGATCCGCAAGGAGGGCAAGATCGGCCGCGTCTATTACCCGGCCGCCTTCATGACCAACGACAATCTCGACTACTACCAGGACGCCTACGAGATCGGGCCGGAGAAGATCATCGACACCTATGCGGCGGCCACCCAGCATGTCGACCAGGGCCTGTCGCTGACGCTGTTCTTCCGCGATACCGCGACGACGCGCGATATCAACAAGGCGCAGATCTACGCGTGGAAGAAGGGCATCAAGACCATCTACTACATCCGCCTTCGCCAGATGGCGCTGACCGGCACGGAAGTGCAGGGCTGCGTCTCCTGCGCCCTTTGATCTCAGGTGACCAAGATGAACATTCAAGTGAAGACCAGAACCCCGAAGGTCGCCGCTGCCGTGCGCGCCGTCAACTGGAACCGCATCGACGATGACAAGGATCTCGAGGTCTGGAACCGCCTCACCGGCAATTTCTGGCTGCCGGAGAAAGTGCCGCTGTCGAACGACATCCCATCCTGGGCCACGCTGAAGCCGGAAGAGCAGCAACTGACAATTCGCGTCTTCACCGGATTGACGCTGCTCGACACGATCCAGAACGGCGTCGGCTCGGTGAAACTCATGGCTGACGCAGCCACGCCGCATGAGGAGGCGGTCCTCTCCAACATCTCCTTCATGGAGGCGGTGCACGCACGCTCCTATTCGTCGATCTTCTCGACGCTGTGCTCGACACCCGATGTCGACGATGCCTATCGCTGGTCGGAGGAGAACGAGTTCCTGCAGCGGAAGTCGGCGCTGATCATGGAGCAGTACGCGTCCGATGATCCGCTGAAGAAGAAGGTCGCCTCGGTCTTCCTCGAGAGCTTCCTGTTTTATTCCGGCTTCTATCTGCCGATGTATTGGTCGAGCCGTGCCAAGCTCACCAACACCGCCGACATGATCCGCCTCATCATCCGCGACGAAGCCGTTCATGGCTACTATATCGGCTACAAGTTCCAGCGGGCAGTCGAGCGTTTGCCGGAAGCCCGCCGCCAGGAGATCAAGGACTTCGCCTTCGATCTGCTGCTGGAACTCTACGACAACGAGGCGAAATACACCGAGGCACTCTATGACGGCGTCGGCCTCACCGAGGACGTAAAGAAGTTCCTGCACTACAACGCCAACAAGGCGCTGATGAACCTCGGCTACGAGGCACTGTTCCCGGCGGAAGCGTGCAAGGTCAATCCGGCTATCCTATCGGCGCTATCGCCCAACGCCGACGAGAACCACGACTTCTTCTCAGGTTCCGGCTCATCCTATGTCATTGGCAAGGCAGTCGCTACCGAGGACGAAGACTGGGACTTCTAACGCTTAGGCGTAAGGCGCGGACAGCGAAGGCAAGTCCGTGCCTCCTTTAACCTGCGATCAAACGTTGAGGTTCCCGTCTGCCGACGCCAGCAAGGTCTGCAAACTCGCTCGTCTTTCGAGCGCCGGCCTCGCGGACGATGTCGGCGATGGGCCCGAATTGCGAGACCAGGGGATTGGTCTTGCGCCAGACCATGCCGATCGTGCGGAAGGGGCGGGGTTCCAGCAGGCGGAAGACGCTGACATCGGCCGAGCGCGTCTCGGTGCGCACCGCCATCTGCGGCAGCAGCGTTACGCCGATGCCGGCGCCCACCATCTGCACCAACGTGGTGAGCGAGCTTCCCTCCATCAGTTCGCGGGGTGGGGCTGCGGCGATGTTGCAGAAGGACAGCGCCTGTTCGCGGAAGCAATGCCCTTCTTCAAGCAGCAGCAGCCGCATCTCATGCAGCATTTCCGAGCTCGGAACCGGCTTGCCGGCATCCTCCAGCGGACGCACCAGAACGAACTCCTCATCGAAGAGCGGAATTTCCTCGAGCGTCGGTTCCGAGACGGGCAGGGCGACGATCGCGGCATCGAGCCTTGCCTCGTGCAGGTCTTCGATCAGTCGCTGGGTCACCGCCTCGCGTGGGCGTGGGTCCAGCCCGGGGTAGCGCTGTGTCAGCGTCTTGATGACATCGGGCAGCAGATAGGGGGCAATCGTCGGAATGACGCCGATACGAAGTCGGCCCGCAAGCGTTGTCTGGGTGGCGCGCGCCAGTTCGGCCAGATCGTCTACGGAGCGCAGAATGCCGCGCACGCGTTCGGCGAACTCCTCGCCGAGGCTGGTCAGCCTGATCTGCCTGCCGCCTCGCTCCACCAGCGGCGCGCCGATCAATTCTTCAAGTTCGCGGATCTGCACGGATAGCGCCGGCTGGGAAATCGAGCAGGCTTCGGCTGCGCGGCCGAAATGCCCCAACCGCGCCAGGGCTTCGAAATAACGCAAGTGCTTCATCGATAGGCCGATCATAACCAAAACCTATCAGACCCTTTAGAATATACAATTGGAATTTATCGGGCGACTTGCTTATTCCCTATCTCGGGACTTGAAGCCGACACGAGGTTCAACGGCCCGCTCAAAAATACTTGGCACGCGACGTCAACCCGAGTTCGAATTTAGGGAGAGTGAACGTGGACACGAAGACACCATCGACCGGCAAGTGTCCGGTCATGCACGGCGGCAACACGGCGCTGGGCAAATCGGTCACGCAGTGGTGGCCCAACGCGCTGAACCTAGACATCCTGAGCCAGCACGACACCAAGACCAATCCGCTCGGCAAGGATTTCAACTATCGCGAGGAACTGAAGAAGCTTGACGTGGAGGCGCTGAAGAGCGATCTGCGCGCCCTGATGACCGAAAGCCAGGAATGGTGGCCGGCCGACTGGGGCAGCTATGTCGGCATGATGGCCCGCGTTACTTGGCACGCAGCCGGTTCTTATCGCGCGGCCGATGGCCGTGGCGGCGCCAACACCGGCAACCAGCGTTTTGCACCACTGAATTCGTGGCCGGATAACGTCAACACCGACAAGGGCCGCCGTCTGCTGTGGCCGATCAAGAAGAAGTACGGCAACCGGATTTCCTGGGCCGACTTGATCGCGCTCGCCGGCACGATCGCCTATGACGTCGCCGGCTTGAAGACCTTCGGTTTCGGCTTCGGCCGCGAGGATATCTGGCAGCCGGAAAAGGACGTCTATTGGGGTGACGAGCAGGAATGGCTCGCGCCGAGCGACGGTCGCTACGGCGATGTCGCCAAACCCGCGACGCTTTCGAATCCGCTCGCGGCTGTCCAGATGGGTCTGATCTATGTCAACCCCGAGGGCGTCAACGGCAAGTCCGATCCGCTCGCAACCGCCGCGCAGATGCGCGAAACCTTTGCCCGTATGGGTATGGATGACGAGGAAACCGTGGCACTGACCGCCGGCGGCCACACGATCGGCAAGAGCCATGGCAACGGCAACCCCGCAGATCTCAGTGCTGATCCTGAAGCGGCCGGTCCGGAAGCCCAGGGCCTCGGATGGCTGAACACCAAGGGACGCGGCATCGGCCGGAATACCGTGGTGTCGGGTATCGAGGGCGCCTGGACGACCGAGCCGACCAAGTGGGACAACGGCTTCTTTGAAATGCTGTTCAAACATGAATGGCATCTGGTGAAGAGCCCGGCAGGTGCCACCCAGTGGGAGCCGATCTCGATCGCCGACGCCGACAAGCCTGTCGACGTGGAAGACCCGAGCATCCGCCTCAACCCGATGATGACGGACGCCGACATGGCGCTTCGGGTAGACCCGATCTACCGCGAAATCTCGCTGCGCTTCCGCGACGATTTCTCTGCCTTCTCGGATACCTTTGCTCGCGCCTGGTTCAAGCTGACCCACCGCGACATGGGCCCGAAGGCGCGCTACATCGGCCCGGACGTTCCGGCTGAAGACCTGCTCTGGCAGGACCCGATCCCGGCAGGCAGCACGAGCTACGATGTTTCGGCCGTCAAGGCGAAGATCGCTGCCTCGGGCCTCTCCGTTGCCGACCTCGTCAGCACGGCATGGGACAGCGCCCGCACCTTCCGTGGTTCGGACAATCGCGGCGGCGCCAACGGTGCCCGCATTCGGCTGGCGCCGCAGAAGGATTGGGCCGGTAACGAGCCTGAACGCCTTGCCCGTGTTCTGGCCGTGCTCGAACCGATCGCTGCCGCAAGCGGTGCGTCGGTCGCCGATGTCATCGTTCTTGCCGGTAACTACGGTGTCGAACAGGCAGCCAAGGCTGCCGGCTTCGATATCCAGGTGCCGTTCGCGGCCGGTCGTGGCGACGCCACTGCCGAACAGACCGATGCCGAGAGCTTCGCGCCGCTGGAGCCGCTCGCTGACGGCTTCCGCAACTGGCAGAAGGAGCACTATGTTGTTAGCGCCGAGGAACTCCTCCTCGACCGCGCCCAGCTGATGGGCCTGACCGCGCCTGAGATGACGGCTCTCGTCGGTGGCCTGCGCGTCATCGGCGCCAACCATGGCGGCAGCAGCCACGGCGTCTTCACGTCCAAGGTTGGTGCGCTGAGCACGGATTTCTTCGTCACGCTGACCGACATGGCCTATTCCTGGGTCCCGACCGGCCGCAACTCGTACGAGATCCGCGATCGCAAGACCGGCGCCGTCCGCTTCACCGCGACCCGTGCCGACCTCGTCTTCGGTTCGAATTCGGTGCTGCGCGCCTATGCCGAAGTCTACGCCCAGGACGACAGCAAGGAGAAGTTCGTGAAGGACTTCGTTGCCGCGTGGACGAAGGTGATGAACGCCGACCGTTTCGATCTGACCGCCTAACGGCGAAACGGTTTAAAGCAGGTCTCGACAATGACCTCCCGTGTGCCCAGCGCACGGGAGGTTTGTTATTTGACGTATGGGCGATCGCGCTGCCTCGGCGCGGGCTACGTCTATTTAGTTTTCTTGGAAGCACTTCCGGGGCGCTTGTCGTTTTGCGGTGCTGCCTTGTGCGCGGGATCTTTCCCGGCGTGCTCGCGCGCATGCGCTTCCGGGCCGGCAACGATGACACCATTCTGGTCCTCGTCGACGTGTTCCTTCGCGCGGCGGTTCGTAACGTCCTTGGCCATTGTTCCAGTCTCCTTTCGCGGCTCTCGCACGTTAATGACCGGACACGAGGCTTGTTCCATTAAGCGAAAAGAAAGCGCGCCCATCGTGGAGAAGGGCGCCTCGCCGTTGTCGGAGATGATGGAAGTCGACTTGTATTCTCGTGACCGGTCGTCTCGGCGAGCTTTAATGCCGGGATGTGGCCTTGGTGCGGATTTCGGCCATGTCGGCTGTCACCCGCGACGGCTCTTCGTTGGCCGGCATGTTCGCGGTGTCGCTAACGGCGTCGAGGGCACCGCCGATATCGGCCTGTAGTTCCGCGAAGAGCACGTCGAGATCGGGTTGAGCCGGTCCGGATTCGGCCACCAGCTCGAACGTCTTGCGCGCGGCGGGCTCCGAGGTGAGGCTCGCGACCAACACCTCGGCGATCTGTTGGCGGGCGATCACGCCGTCGCTCGGTGTGCCCGACTGGCGCTTGTCACCCTGCAGGAAGACGAGCTTGTGCTGGTTGGCGTCGTTGTAGTCAAACCAGCCGGGGCGGACGATGGTGTAGGAGAGGCCGCTCGCGCGGACCAGCCGCTCGGCTCGCCGCTTCCAATCATGCGATTCCGTCGCCAGATTGTAACTTCCCGTCCGGTTAGTCACGCCGATGGCGGTCATCAGGGCGATGCGGACGTCGTTGCGATTGATCAGGGCCAGGATATTGCGGACGCCGCCGTAATCGACGGTCTCGGCGCCAATTTTTCCACCGCCGTCCGAACCATGCGTGAAGATCACGGCATCAATGTCTTCGACAGCAGCTTTCAAGCTGTCTGTATTGGTCAAGTCGCCGATGGCCAGTTCGACCTTGTGGCCAAACTGCCGGCCGCGGCCGGCGTCACGCACCAACGCGCGCACGTCAAATCCTTTTCGCTGAGCCTCTGCCACGACGAGGCGACCGATGCTGCCCGTCGCGCCAACAACCAGTACCTTGCGCATCTTGTCGCTCATATCAGGTCCTTTCTGTTTCTCTCCGGGTCACCAAGATCGCGCATAATATGCAACCAAGACCCATCACACCAATGACCCAGCCCATCGGCCAGGGCGTTCCATCCGAAAACAGGCCGACGAGGCCGGAGCCGGCGATGCCGCTCCCATATTGAATTGCGCCGACCAGGGCAGAAACGGAGCCCGCCTGCTCCGGAAAATCGGAGAGAGCGCCGGCGATCGAATTGGCGACGATGAAGCCCGTCATCGAGACGAACACCAGAAGAGGGATGAACAGTCCCCATAGCCCGCCGAAGCCAAAGTAGGAGGCAAGTGCGAGAGCGACGCCCGCGAGCATCGCAATGATCGCGCCACGGATCAGGATCGTGTCCATTCCCAGCCGGTGAACCAGACGGGTATTCAGCAGATTGGTGATGACGATGCCGACGATCCCCGATCCAAAGAGCAGGCCGTAATATTCCGACGGAACGTGGTAATAGGTGATGAAAGCGAAGGGCGTTCCGGCGATGTAGGCGTACATGCCCGAATAAAAGAACGCACCCGCGCCGGCATAGCCGAGGATCCGGCGGTGGGTCAGCAGTTTGCCATATCGGCCGAACGCGCCGAGAAGCGGATCGTTGCGGCGCTTCTCGACCGGCAGGGTTTCTGGGAGGCTGAAGAGTGCCAGAAGGGTCGCGGCACCGAGAATGACAAGTGTCCAGAAGATCGCCCGCCAGCCAGCGACCGCTGCGATCTGGCCACCGAGGATCGGACCGAGAAGCGGTGCAATGGCCATGACTGCGATAAGCGTCGACAGCATCTGCGCGGCGCGCGCGCCCGTGAAGAGATCCCGGACCATGGCGCGTGACAGAACGACGCCGGCGCATGCGCCGACCGCCTGGACGATCCGCCAGATTATGATGGCTTCAACGCTTTGCGACATGGCGCAGCCGGCTGAGCCGATGATGAACAGCACGAGGCCAGCCGCGACCGGCAACCGGCGTCCGTATTTGTCGCTGATGGCGCCCCAGATCAACTGCCCAAGGCTGAAGCCAATCAGGAAGCCGGAAATGGTGAATTCAACACCTCCCGTACTCGCGCCTAGCGTTCGCGCCATTTCCGGCATGGCAGGAAGATAGAAGTCGGTCGAGATCGAGGCGAAGCCCATCAGCGCGCTGAGGATCGCAAGGATGTACCAAGGGCTTGAACGCTGAACGACGATTTCGCTCGCGTCGCCGAAGGACACGGTTTCTGTTTCGGATGACATGGTAAGCTTCAATGCCCGTTCGTCTTGTTCGGCATCCCGGATCGCACTGTCGCGACGGTGCGGAGTCTGGGATCACGATAGGGCTGAATTTAGCGGCAATCATTCCAGTTGATTAGATACTGGCTCCGGGATGAACTTATGCTCTGCATTCATATAACCGCGCCGGCAACAGGCGAATATGCCGCTCGCAGCTGACGGCTCAAAAAGTTGATTGCGAAACTCCGCTTTCGATACTAAACGGGTAGTGACGATTAGCTGGAGGAGGTCGGCATGGCGAGCACACGTAACTTCGCAACCCTGTTTGGAATGATTGCATTTCTGCTCGCAGGCGCGAGCTATGCCGAGGACGCCAAGACCGTGACTGTCAAGGATGACCGTGGCGTCGAGGTCCAGGTGCCGGCTCAGCCGAAGCGGATTGCATCGATTTCCTATTTCGCCGACGATGTCGCGCTTGCGCTTGGCATCAAGCCCGTTGCGAGCACCTATATGGTTGCCGATCGCGCACCCGACTTTCTCCTGGGACTGACCAAGGATGCAAAGCAGATCGGCCAGCGTGCCAAGCCCAATCTGGAGCTTCTATCCGAAGCAAAGCCCGACCTCATTGTAGCAATCAAGCGATACACGGTCGGCAACGCGCCGCAGCTTGAAAAGATCGCGCCCTATGTCGCCTACAACATGGAACTGCTCGACGGCAGCGACAAGGAGATCGCCGAGCTGTCGAAAATCCTTGGCCAGCCCGAACGTGGCATTGAGCTGAACAAGTCGTTCCGCGCCCACCTCGCCGAGACCGCCGAAAAGGCGCCAAAGGACGTGCATCCGAGATACGCGATCATGTGGGGCGGCGAGGTGCCGTTCGCGTTCCACGACGAGAACACTTCCGCGTCGATCCTTAATGCCATTGGCGGCCAGAACATCGCCGGGCCGATGTCTGCTGGCGGCGAGTTCGGTATCGATCTCAGCCTTGAAACCATGCTCGAGAAGGACCCAGAGGTTCTCTTCATTTATGATTACGGTCCGGATCGTCCGCATGAGAACAATCCGATCTGGAGCCAGCTTACCGCCGTCAAGAACAAGCGCGTCTACTATGTCGGCGATCTATGGGTGGAGACCAATGGCCCGATCGCCCGCGAAATCGTCTTGCGCGAAGCTGCTCACTATCTCTACCCCGACGCCTTCCCGGCGGTCGATGTGAAGACGGAAGCCGCAAAGCTGATCCCGGCCACGATTCAGAACTGACAAGCCGATCGTGACAGCCATGGACGCCAGGAGATCCCTGATTGCGATGACACTCATCGCAATCGCGACGGCGATGGTCATTTGCCTCGGGCTTCTGCCCGGCGCTAAAATGCTGTCGGTCGGGGCGGTGCTCCGCGTATTGCTGGAGCCCGATGGAAAGATCGATTCCATTCTCGTCTGGACATTGAGGCTACCCCGAAGCCTTGACGCCGCGGTGGCAGGAGCGGGGCTGGCCGTCTCCGGCTACCTGCTGCAAACGCTGACCAGGAACCCGCTCGCCGATCCCGGCATCACGGGGGTGACGGCCGGGGCCATCGCGCCGATCGTGGTTTTCTTCGTGTTCGTGCCGTCTCTCTCGTCGGCCTACTACCCTCTGGTTGGCCTATTGGGCGGGACCGCTGCTGCTCTGGTAACGTTCTGGGTTGCGCGCGGCGGAAACGGACGCCCGCTGCATCTGGCGCTTGGCGGCCTCAGTGTCTCGCTCTTTCTCGGTGCGATCACGATCTATGTTCTGTTGCGCGCCGGTCCCCAATCGACGGCATTGCTGTTTTGGATATCCGGCGGCTTCTCCGGCCGGACATGGTCTCACCTGGTGCTGATGCTGCCATGGGTCATCACCGGCGTAGCAGGGGCGCTGGCTCTTCACCGCGTAATCTCGATGTTTTCGCTGAGCGACCATGCCGCTGCGGGCATGGGCGTTCAATTGCGCCTGTGGAAGCCGGTGCTGCTGATCCTCGGGATCTGTCCCGTGGCCGGCGTCGCGCCGGTCGCCGGTCCGGTCGCGTTTGTCGGTCTCGCGGCGCCGCACATCGCCCGGCTGTTGCGCCCGGCAAGTACCATTTGGGAGATCGGCATCACGGCGGCGATCGGGGCGCTGATCGTCTCGACCGCCGACCTCATTGCGCGCACGGTAGCCATTCCAAAGGAATTGCCTGTCGGCATCATGACCGCGCTGTTGGGCGGCCCGATCTTCGTCTATCTCATCCAGCGCGGCCGCCTGGATTTCCAAGGTGACACGACATGACGGCGGGCGTGACGAGCACAACGCAGGCAAGGCCGTGGATATTACCGGTCTCGATATCACTCGTCGTCGCATCTTTCCTCGCGGCAGTGCTTCTCGGGGTAGTGGATATCCCGGCGCGCGACGTCATAGCCGTGTTCAGTGGAAACGGTTCGCCGGAAGCGAAATCGATCATTCTCGATCTTCGCCTGCCGCGGATCGCGACGGGCATCCTTGCCGGCATTCAGTTCGCGCTGGCGGGGTATCTCTTGCAGACGATTACCCGCAACCCTCTGGCCGATCCATCCCTCATGGGCGTCTCCCAAGGGGCCACGCTGACGGTCACCATCTTCCTGCTGTTCACCGTCTACATCTTCAATCCGGGCTCGAATACGCTGGCAGAACTGCCGATCGCGTGGCTTCCGGTAGCGGGCACGGTGGGCGGCATGGCGGCCGGTGGTCTCATCTATCTCATGGCCTTCCGGCTTGAACTCAGCCCGTTGCGCATCACGCTGTGCGGCATCGCGATCGGCGCGGTTCTGCACGCCCTTGCGATTGGCCTCATCGCGGGGTGGGGATCGGCACGCATCGAGATCATCCTCGAATGGCTATCCGGCAGCCTGTATGCGCGGACATGGGATCACGCCTTGTTCCTCTTGCCCTTCACAGTTGCCGGACTGGCCGTCCTGCCGGTCATCTACCGGCCACTATCGATCCTGCAATTCGATCCCACGGTCGCCCGATCGTTCGGCCTTTCCTATCGCAAGCAGTTCTCGCTTGTGCTGCTGATCTCCTGCGCGTTGGCCGCAAGTGCTGTCGGCGCGGTCGGGCCGATCGTTTTCGTCGGGCTGGTGGTGCCGCATCTGGCGCGGTTCCTCGGCGGACGCCATTTCTCGCTTGTGCTGTCGCTCACCATCGTGCTGGGCGCGGTTATCGTTACGCTCGGCGATCTTGTCGGGCGCTTGGCTGGCGGGGCGGAGGAAGTGCCGATCGGCGTCGTCACCGCCATCCTCGGCGTCCCCGTGTTGATCGCCCTCCTTCGTAAGCTTCCGTGAGGCCCGGCATGCCCCTTTCTTGCACCCAACTATCGGTCCAATACGGTCGGCGGACGGCGCTGAGCGAGTTCGACCTCTCTCTGGAAAAAGGCGAGATCCGCGCGCTTATTGGCCCCAATGGCTCGGGAAAGAGCACGGCGCTCCAAGCGCTCGCGGGATTACTTGCCCCTTCGCAGGGCGAAGCGAGGATCGACGGCACGGTGGTCTCGAAGATGTCACGCCGCGCGATCGCCAAAAGGCTCGCATTCCTGCCGCAGCAGCCGACGGCTCCCGACGAAATGACAGTCGCCCAGCTTGTTCGACAGGGCCGGTTTCCGCACGTCGGGCTGTTTCGTTCCTATAAGGCCGAGGACGAGCGCGCGATCGAATGGGCGATCGAAAGCACCGGCCTCGCAAGACTTGCCGACCGGGCGCTACAGGAACTGTCCGGCGGCGAGCGGCAGCGCGCCTGGATTTCGGCCGCGTTGGCGCAGGAAGCCGGTATCCTCTTGCTCGACGAGCCGACATCTTTCCTCGATATCGGCTACCAGGTCGAAGTGCTTGATCTCGTTCATCGCCTCAGCCGGGAGCGAGGGGTGACGATCGTCATGGCGATCCATGACATCAATCAGGCGATCGCCGTCAGCGACCGGATCACGCTGCTTGAGCGCGGCGAATTGCGCTTCGACGGCGAGCCGAGGGCGCTGGCGGAAAGTGGTTTAATCGAAAGCACTTTCCGGGTTCGCGGGCAGTTCGTCGAGGTGGGCGCCGGCAAGCCGCCGCATTTCGATGTCGAGCTTACGCGGCTCCAGCGTTCCGACCCTTGACCAGGCGGAAGACGATCTTCGTCTGGGTATAGTAATCGAGCGCGTCCGCGAAATCCGGCGTCCAGCCATCGGCGATGAAGGGGATGAAACCGTCATATTCGAGCTTGCGGCCGGAAACTTCGAAGCCCGCCTTGGCGAAGGCTCGCCCGTAGTCTGAAATTGAACGGTCCTGCACGACGGTGTTGGTTTTCTTGGCCACCAGCTCGCGCCATTTCGGCCACAGCGGATTGTCGGTGTGGCAACCGGTGACGGCGTAGTAGACGCCGCCAGGCTTCAGCGCCTTGAAGATGTCGTCCGCGTGGGCATCAATGTCCTCCACCAGGTAAATGACCTCGTGGCTGATCGCGAGATCGAATTCCTCGACCCATCCTTCCAGCGAGCCGCCGACCGCGTGCTGAACGGGGATGTTGCCCTTGAAAGCTTCCGCCTTTGCGATCGAGTGCTCGGCTATATCGATGCCGAGCGCCTTGCGGAACGGGCGGATCGCATAGAGGTGACGCAGCAGGCCGCCTTGATTGCAGCCGTAATCGAGGACGCTCTTCTCGGAAAGATCGCGCTCGACGATGAGGTCGATCAGATGCCGCCAGATCGGAGCATGACCATCGGACATGCGATCCTCGGCATCGGGGTCCACATACCAAGTGGTGATGGTTTTGGCATTCTGACTCATCCCTGGCTCCCAAGAGTGCTTTGCTTACAGTCTCTTAGCCCACGCAGACCGGCATGTGTAGGAAAAACGTCCCGTCTTGATGATCAAGCGGAAGGCGAGCGATACTTCAGAGCGTCAATCAAGAGCCGCATTGCCGGGGATGCGGCGCGATGCGCTGGAAAGTAGAGGTGATATCCGTCGAAGGGTTGGCACCAGTCGTCAAGCACCTGGACCAGCGATCCGGCCTCCAGATAGGACGAGACGGCGCTTTCGACGAGAAATCCAATGCCATGGCCGGCCAAAGCCGCCTTCAGCGCCAAGGATGAATTATTCACCGTCAGTTGGCCCTCGACCCGTGTCTTGATCTCGCGACCGTCCTTTTCGAACTCCCAGGCGTAGACGCCACCCGACGCGACAAAGCGCATGTTGATGCACCGGTGTCGAGTGAGGTCAGCCGGCGTCTCGGGCACGCCATACCGCGCGAGGTAGTCGGGCGAGGCAAAGGCGATCATCCGCAATTTTGGTCCGATCCTGACGGCGATCATATCCTTCTCTACCCGCTCGCCCAAGCGCACGCCTGCATCGAAACGTTCGGCGACGATGTCAACCAAACCGTTGCTGATATTCAGTTCGACGTTGATGTCAGGATAGGCCGCCGTCAGCCGGGAGACCGCTGGCCAAACGATTGTTTCCGCCGCGTGTTCCGTCAGCGAGATGCGGATCGTGCCCGCCGGCTTGTCCTTGAGTTCCAACAACTCGGTCATCCTGTCATCGACGCTTTCGAAGGCGGGCGCCAGGACCTCGAGAAGCTTTTCTCCGGCGGCGGTGGGCGCGATGCTGCGGGTGGTGCGCGCTAGAAGCCGTATCCCGAGACGCGCCTCGAGCCGGCGGATGCTGTGGCTTATGCCCGATTGCGACAGACCGAGCTGTGCCGCAGCTGCGGTAAAGCTCGATTGCTGCGCCACGACCAGGAACACCGCGAGGTCGGAGATATCTTCCCTTTTCAACTGTCCATTCCCTGATCTCTTTTCATGACTGTTAGTCATAAGGCTGATCAGCATTCGGCGTCTAATTAATTTATCGCGACCGGTTATACTCCGTCGGGAAACTGGCAGCCCGCCGCCACGTCCGACGTATAGGCGACGATACGCGGGCATTCATCATCCCCCGGAACACCGACAATCATGCAAACGACATCCGCGACCATTCCAGCGAAAAGCATGCCCGCACTCTGGATCATTCTGATCAGCTTCTCGATGATCGTCATCGACAACTCGATCGTCTTCACCGGCCTCAACAAGATCCAGTCCGAACTAGGTTTCACAGATGAGGGCCTGTCATGGATCTCCAGCATATATGCGCTGTTCTTCGGCGGCTTTCTGCTGCTAGGGGCCCGCGCCGGTGATCTCTTTGGTCGCCGTCGCGTCTTCAAGGCGGGCCTGGTGCTGTTCTCCGCTGCATCGCTTGCCATATGCTTTGCGCCTAACCCGCTCGTGCTGGTCATATCGCGGGCGGTGCAAGGCATTGGCGCCGCGATCATCGCGCCCGCGACACTCGCACTGCTGCAGGCGGAATTTCCACCGGGCGCCACGCGCACGCGCGCCATTTCCTATTACGCCGCCGCCGGGGGCGTTTCGGCGAGCGTGGGCCTGGTGGTCGGCGGGCTGTTTGCCGGCTGGCTTTCGTGGCGCGTCGGGTTTTTCATCAACGTGCCGATCGGCCTTGCCCTTATCTGGACCCTGAACCGGTTCACGAATGAGGGCAAAGGGCAGGCCGGGCGCATCGATTTCGGCGGCGGGATTGTCTCGACGGTTGCGATCGGCCTTCTCCTCTTCGCGATCGAGCGAACGGCGACGCTCGGCTGGACGGATGCCGGAACGCTACTTTGCATCGGCACCGGTTTGGTGCTGATTGCCATCTTCGTTGTGATCGAAGCGCGCGTTTCCACGCCCTTGATGCCGCTCCGTCTGTTCGCGGCACCCGAGCGGGCAGGCGCCTATGCCGCGCGCGCGCTGTTTCTCGGTGCGAATATGAGCTTCTACTTCTACATCAGCCAGTTCATGCAAGGCGTACAGGGAATGAACGCGGCTTCCGCCGGCGCGGCCTTCCTGCCGTCCACGCTCGTCAACTTTGCCACCGCAATGATCGTCGCACGCTTCATCAATCGCTTCGGCAACGGTCCCGTGGCGATCGTGACGGTGTCCTGCGGCCTGACAGGCATGATCTTGCTGGCGCTCCTGTCGCCGACATCGAGTTATCTCGGCGGCCTGCTTATCCCGACGATCCTTGTCGGTATCGGCCAGGGGGGCACGATTGCGCCACTGACGAATGCAGCCTTGTCCAATGTCGCGCGAGAGGACGCTGGCGCGGTATCCGGTATCATCAATGTCGCGCACCAACTGGGCGCGTCGCTCGGTATCGGCATTGTGACCGCCTACGCTGCGGGCGCCGATCCTTCACTTTCCGCCGCGCCATTTCTTGCGGAGAGAACGCATCTCGCCATGGTCGCCGCATCCGCGATGATGATCGCGTCGCTGGCGATTGTAGTGTTGGTGCTGACGCGCGGATCGAAACCGGTCGCCGCTTCGGCGTGACAGATGTGCGCCGACCATAGGTCGCACTCGTTCCCACGAACCAGCTCAGTCATCGCCGATGTCGCAACGCCTTCAGGAGCACGTCGAATGCCGGGGAGAGCTGCCGGCGGCTGGGGTAATAAATGTGGTAGCCCGCGAAGGGCGGGCACCAATCATCGAGAACACGCACGAGACGGCCATCTTTGATCTGCGGCAGCACCTGGTCCTCCATGGTGATCGCGATGCCGATGCCAGCCTCGGCGGCGCGCACGTTGCTGGCCATGTTGTTGACGAGCAGCTGCCCCTCGACGCGGACATGTAGATCTCGCCCATCCTTGGCAAACTCCCAGACATAAAGACCCCCGGCGCTCGGCATGCGGATGTTGATGCAGGAATGCCGTGTCAGGTCGTTCGGCGTCCGTGGCGTGCCATGCGTGGCGAGATAGGACGGCGTCGCAACGACTGCCATCCGCATCTCGGGCCCGATGCGCACCGCGATCATGTCCTTGCCGACCTGCTCGCCGAGGCGCACGCCGGCGTCGAACCGTTGCTCGACGATATCGGTCAGGGCGGAATCGATAGACAACTCGACCTTGACGTCGGGATAGCGGCGCAGGACCTGCTCCACGGCGGGCCAGATCAATGTATCGGCTGCGTGCTGCCCCGTGGTGATCCTGACGAGGCCGGCCGGCTTGTCTCGGAAGCGGCCAAGCGCCAGAAGTCGCGCGTCGATATCGGCAATGGCTGGGCGAAGCGTCGATAGCAGCTCTTCTCCCGCCTCTGTCGGCGCGACATTGCGTGTACTGCGGATCAGGAGACGGATGCCGAGACGCTCCTCGAGGCGCCGCACGGTCTGGCTCAGCGCCGATTGTGACGTCGCCAGTCTCGCAGCCGCCCGCGTGAAGCTGCGCTCGTCCGCGACGGTCATGAATGCGATCAGATCACCGATTTCGTCGTGTCTCACTTATAAGCTCCCGGTATAGACGAAATTACCATTTAGCGGATTATCGACAAAAGCGGAATGCCGTAGCTTGCCTGTGAGAAGACACGGGGTCGGGCGGAACATGGACCGCGAGCCAGACATGGAATGGCATGTCGCTTCCGCTCCGCGCGCCCGAAACGCAAAAAGGAATTAGCATGAAAAAGGATGTTGTCGTCATCATCGGTGCGGGTGGCATTGGCATGGCCATCGCCCGCCGGCAGGGTATCGGCAAGACGGTGCTGCTGGCCGATGTCAACGAAAAGACCGTGCAGCAGGCCGCTGAAGAGCTGCGTGGCGCGAGCTACACAGTGGAAACCCGTGCAGTGGACGTTTCGTCGCGTGAAAGCGTTGCCGCGCTCGCCGATTACGCCGCGACGCTCGGTGCTGTGATGCAGGTGGTCAATACGGCCGGGCTCTCGCCGAACATGGCGCCCGTCGACAAGGTGCTGGAGGTGGACCTCTACGGCGCTGCCGTCGTCTTCGACGAGTTCGAGCGTGTGATAGCGCCGGGCGGGGCCGGTCTCGTCATCTCCAGCATGGCCGGGCACATGATGCCGACGCTCCCGCCGGAGCAGGACCATGCGCTTGCCTTCACCCCGACGGAAGAGCTGCTTGCTCTGCCGTTCCTGCAGGCGGACGCGGTTCCCAACACGCTGGTCGCCTACATGATCGCCAAGCGGGCGAACCACCTGCGCGTGCAGGCCACCGCCATGAGCTGGGGCGAGAAAGGCGCGCGTGTCAATTCGATCAGCCCCGGCATCATCGTCACGCCGCTTGCACGCCATGAGCTGGAATCGGAGATCGGTGATATCTACCGCGCCATGGTCGAAGCTTCGCCCGTCAAGCGCATGGCGCCGCCGGAGGAAGTCGCGTTGGCCGCGGCCTATCTGCTCGGCCCGGACGCCGGCTTCGTCACCGGTAGCGATCTCTTGATAGACGGCGGCGTGATTGCAGCCATGCGCGCCGGCAAGCTTCCGACGCCAGGCTGACCACTTGCTTGAACGATCCAACCCTTGCTCTCAATGAAGGACGGAATCTCATGAAGACACGCAAACTCGGTACTCTCGAAGTATCGGAAATCGGCTATGGCACGATGAGCTTCGCGCCCAGTTACGGCCAGGCGCCGGATGCAGGCGAAGCGATCCGCGTTATTCGCGGCGCCCACGAACTCGGCGTCACGTTTTTCGATACGGCCGAGGCCTATGGCCCCTGGACGAATGAAGAGTTGGTCGGCGAGGCCTTGGCGCCTGTCCGCGACAAGGTGCTCATCGCGACGAAGTTCGGCTTCAAGTTTGTGCCGGGACAGGGCATCGTCGGATTGGACAGCCGTCCCGAACAGATCAAGGCGGTGGCCGAGGCCTCGCTTAAGCGCTTGCGTACGGATGTCATCGACCTATTCTATCAGCACCGCGTCGACCCGGGCGTGCCGATCGAGGATGTCGCCGGCGCGGTCAAGGATCTCATCGGCGAGGGCAAGCTCAGGCATTTCGGCCTTTCGGAGGCTGCGGCCGGGACCGTGCGCCGCGCGCATGCGGTTCAGCCGATTACAGCCATTCAGAGCGAATATTCGCTTTGGACCCGCGATCCAGAGCCCGAGATCCTGCAATTGTGCGAGGAGCTCGGCATCGGCTTCGTTCCCTGGAGCCCGCTTGGCCAGGGCTTTCTGACCGGCAAGATCGACACCACAACTGCGTTCGACGCCACGGATATGCGCAAGCTTTTCCCGCGGTTCACGCCTGAGGCGATGGAGGCCAACAAGGCAATCGTCGATCTCCTGCAGGAATTGGCCGTCGCCAAGAAGGCAACGCCGGCTCAGATCGCCATCGCATGGCTTCTCACCCGCAAGCCCTGGATCGTGCCCATCCCGGGTACGCGCAACCTGAAGCGTGTCGAGGAGAATATCGGCGCCAGCGACGTTGTGCTGACGGCCGAAGACTTGGCCGAGATCGAAAAGGCGGCGGCGGGCATTGCGATCGAAGGCGCGCGCTTGCCGCAAGCCTTGCTGCAAATGTCCTACAAATAGGCCATGACGCCGGGTTCTTCCCGGCTCACCGGCAACGAAACTGTCGGGCGCATCATCGTCGCCCGACAGATAGAGCTTATTGCATATTAGAAGCGACGTTCGATGCGAACGACACCCGACCATGCGTCGTCATGGACCGAACCCCAGCGCATGTAGGTGATTTCCGGCTGAATGAAGAGGTCGTTGACGGGAAGGAACTTCAGGTTGGCGGTTGCCGAGAAGATATCCGAATCCGTATAGGCGACCTGAATGTTCGCCTTGACCTTCTCGCTCAGCGAGCCACCGAGCGCGCCCCAGACAGCCCAGTCACCCCAGCCGCACAGATAGCCCTGGCCCGGAGGGCAATTGCCTTCTGCCTGGAAGGTACCGGCATACCTGTTCAGCGAATGGCCATCGGAATTCCAGGCGACCATCAGCATTGCGGAGATGTCGTTGATCTGCGCATCGATACGCGCCTTTACAGCGCCTTCCTGCGCGACGGCGTCGTAGCCGCCGATGACCTTGAATGCCCAGTTGCCCACCTGATATCCAATGCCGGCGACGACGTCGGGGCCGCGGGTCGTGGCCGATCCGGTGCGCCAGGCGCCATCGTAGCTATAGCTGTCCTCCGTTCCGGAGTTGGAATCTTCAAGCGAGACCACGCCCGAGAAGCCAGTTTCGCTCTGGAACGTGTAGGTCAGCTGATTGACTTCGTAGGGGCCGTAATAGATCACGTCGTCGCGAACGACATCGCCAGAGTAGTAGGTAAAGGCGTTGAACTGCGAGTCCGAACGGCCAACCAGCAGTCCACCGAGCTGGATATAGGCCGACGGCATGCTGATCAGCGTAAAGGCGCCGTAATTGTCATAGCGCGGCGTGATCTTGGCCTTCAGCGTTCCCCATTCGGTTTCGCTTGCTGCTTCGAATTCGACTTCCGCACGTGTGAAGAAATCCGGGCTGTAGCTGTTGACGCTGCGATCGTATGGGCTGCTCGTCGCGATCTCAGCACGTACTTTTCCGCCTACCCGCAGGCAGGTTTCGGTACCGGGAAGATAGAAAAAGCCTGCGCCATACATGTCGCAAACGCGGACGTATTCGACCGGCTCTGGGCTGCTTGCCACAATCGCATCAGCCGCATATGCCAGTGGCGCCCCGAAAACCGTAACCGTACTGGCGAGTAAGATAGTTTTTTTAAGCAATAAACTGCTCCTTTTTACACCCCTCTGTGGCCGATCGAAAACAACCGGCGTCGAGCAGCTTCCATGTATTCGGCAACATGTTTCAAGCTTAAAACGATGGAATTGGCAGGCGTTTTTCCGCAATAAGTTGGAAGGGGTAGCAGGCGGGCGCGCGAAAACGCCGCGTGCGGTCAGGCACGCGGCGCAATCTGGGATTATTCTCCCTTAGATGCGGTCGGAGACGGAGCCTTGCGAGGATTTGAGCATCCCATCCAGGCGAAGGGCCATGTCGATCGTGAAGCGAATCTCGCTGTCGCGCAGATCGAGATCGAACAATTCGAGAATGCGCTCGATGCGATAGCGTATCGTGGTGATATGGAGGTTGAGCTCGTCGGCGGTAGCCTGAAGTCTCGAGCTGTTTCGCACGACGGCGACTAGGGTCTCGAAGAAGGGTGTTCCGTGGGCCGCGTCATGGTCCCTGATATGATTCAAGGCATTGTTGCAGAACTCTTCGGCAAGCGAATAATCTACGATATCAGCCAATATACCGAATACGCCCGCATCGACATTGAGCAGGCGGCCGTGCTTGCCATGCTTGGTGGCCCATTGCGCAAGGCGGATGGTCTTGCGCCACGCCGAGGGATAATCCTGCAATTCGTTACACTGCGCGGATTCGATCAGGATCGGTTGCAGGCCTGTGCTGCGCCGTAGCTCCGACAGCAGCCGTTCGCCGAAGTCGACGCCGACGGTCTGGTTGCCTGTCGAAGGCACGAGCAGGACCAAAAAATCGTCGACGATACCATGGGCAATACGGATTTCCGTGTCTTTCAACACGCGCTCCAGCGCCCAGGTGACGATGCTGCTCGAAGACGGCTGTTTATCTCCGAACTTCAGCGCGAAAACCTTGTGTGACTGGCGTAGGTGCGGCCAATCTTCGCCATCGCGCATCGATGCGGCGATGTTTCCTTCCAAGAGATTGCGGATGTAGAGCGATGCGGAGTAGGCGCGGGCCTCCCTGCCGACATGGCCGCGAAGCAGCCCGACCGAAAGCGCGATCCAGATCGATTCCGCGGCGCGGATTACGTCGTCGTCGAGCAGGCCGTCACCGTCCAATGCTATGCCACCAACGGTCTCGCCGCCGGCGAAGACAGCTTCGGCGAAAACAGGGAATTTGCGGCGGCGCCCGGCTTCCGTCAGTTCCAGTTCTGAGCGCTGGCGGAAGCGGCCGGGCGGGAGACCCTGGAAGAGCTTGTCCACCTGGCGCCAGCCCTCCGCCGAGTTCAGAAAGCCGGCGATGGTCTTGCTGCTCTCGAAATTGCCGGCATGGGCTCTGCCCGAGACAAAGTCCGCGATGATGAAGCCGGTGTTCAAGTGCCGCTGGCAGAGTTCTACGATCATGTCGATCGACGCGCCGTTGACGACGTCGGTCACGAGGCGCTGCTGGATGGTCAGCAGCGATTCGAAGCGTGCTGCGACAGCCTTTTCGGCCGACAGCCGCTGCCCTTTTTCCACGGCCATGCCGGCAAGGTTGGCGAATGTCTCGAGATAGGCCATCATTTCATCGCTAATCGCCAGCGGATCGGAGGACTGGATCGAGATGACGATCGGCCGACCCTGGCTGTCGAGAACCCGCAATGGCAACAGGACGACGGTGCGAAACCGCTGGATCTGCGCTTCCGTCCAATAAGAGAGGTAGCGCTTGTCCGTTAGGGCATCGGCGATGACAAGCGGCTTTCCGCTGCGCACCACTTCGGCTGTCGGGCTGACATCGAGGGTCCAGGTCCCAGGTCTGGACCGGTCGCTGATCGCCCGGCTGAAATGTGCGATCTGCACCGCCGACTGTTCGGCTTCATCGACGGCGATGATCGAGCTCGACTGCCAGGCGGACTGGAAGCAGATAGCGTAGGCCAGACGCTCAAGAACGTCTTGCGCGTCCTTGCCATCGTGCACAATGCGGGAGATATCTCCCAAGCTTTTCAGATAAACGTTCGTATCACTCATGGACGTCAAGACACCAGTGCAACTGCAACAATTCATGCTCGCATAATAGGAGGGAAGCAAGGAAAATTCATAAAGTCGATGGATGGAGCGATGCCGCCATCACCTTAGCGTAACAGTCAGAACGCGAAGGACAGCGACATGAAATTTTCCATCACACTGACACTAGAACGACCAAACGCTTCGACATCAATGGCTGATGTCATCGCTCACACAATTGACATGGCTCAGATCGCCGAAGAGGGTGGGTTTGAAATCGTCTGGGTGGGCGAACACCACACGATCGAAGCCAATATCGGCTCGGCGCCGTTTCTCATTCTTTCCGAAATTGCGAAAAACACATCGCACGTGCGCCTCGGCACGGCATGCATCGTCGCGCCTTACTGGAACCCGATCCGGCTGGCGGGCGAGGCGGCCTTCTTCGATCTGATCAGCAATGGCAGGCTCGAGCTTGGTATCGGTCGCGGCGCCTATCAGTACGAGTTCGACAGAATGGCCCAGGGCATTCCGCAGAAGGTCGGCGGCGAGCATCTGCGCGAGATCGTGCCGGTTCTCGAAGCGCTGTGGGCGGGCGACTACGCGCACGAGGGCAAGCACTGGTCGTTCCCGGTTGCGACCTCCGTGCCGAAGCCGCTGCAGTCGCAGGTGCCGATCTGGATCGCGGCGCGCGATGCCGATACCTACCGTTGGGCGCTGGAGCGCGGATACGGCGTGCATTCCTGGGCAATCACGAGACCCTTCTCCGAGGTTCTCACCTATCGCCAGCGTTTCGACGATGCGCTCGCCGAAAGCCAGTGGGCAGGCCCGCGTCCGCGCTTCATGACGATGCGCCACACCTATGTCAACGAAACGTCGGACGGCTGGCGGAAGGCGACTGACGCGCTGATCCGCAAAAACGGTCAGTTCGAGAACCTTTTCCTCAATCGCGGCGGGGTTACCAATGGCTTCCCGGACAACATCGATCTGAACGCGCTGCAGCATTCGAACGAATACAGCCCGGAAATGCTTCGCGAAAACCTGATATTGGGCACGCCCGATGAAGTGATCGGCAAGCTGCGCCAGTACGAAGAAGCCGGCGTCGACAACTTCTGCTATTTCACCGGCTACGGGCTCTCGCCAGCCGACGAAAAGCGTTCTCTCACGCTGTTTGCGAAGGAAGTGGTTCCGGTCTTCGCGGAAAAGTCTTCGCTCAAGAAAGCAGCCGGCTAACCGGCTGGCTCACGCACGAAACCACTCCAACATATCGAGGTAAACCATGCCGCTTATCCTACGGAAGACTTTGTTGCAGGTCGAGACGACGTATATCGAGGGCGATCGCGCCGTCGGCAGCCCTCTTTCGCTCTACTCCGCCATTGCTGTGCTGAAGAACCCATGGGCCGGCCGCGGTTTCGTCGAGGATCTCTCGCCTGAGATCACCGAGATCGCGCCGCAGCTCGGCCGCATCCTCACCGACCTGATCATCGACGCCGTCGGCAACGGCAAGCTGGTCGAAAGCTACGGCAAGGCCGCCGTGGTCGGCATGTCGGGCGAGGTCGAGCATGCATCGGCTCTGATCCACACGCTGCAGTTCGGCAATGTCTTCCGCAGCGCGGTCGGTGCGACGACCTATCTGACATTCACCAACACGCGCGGCGGCGCAAACAGCCCGATCGTGATCCCGATGGTTCATACGAAAGAATCCGGCAAGCGCTCGCACTACCTCACAATCCAGACCGCGCTGCCGGATGCGCCGGCGCATGACGAAATCGTCGTCGCGCTCGGCGCATCGACCGGCGGTCGGCCACACCACCGTATCGGTGACCGTTACGAGGATCTCAAGATCCTGGGCAACTCGGCGGAGAACCCTGCTGGGGTGGAGGCCTCGACCAAATGAGTGATACAAGCGCAGAGGACAAGAAGAAGGCGTTGCGCAACGCTTTCGGCTCCTTCATGACCGGCGTGACGATCGTCACCACCCTTGCCGACGACGATCAGCCGATCGGCTTCACGGCAAACTCCTTTGCCAGTGTCTCTCTTGATCCGCCGCTCCTGTCGGTTTGCGTTGCCAAGACGTCGCGAAGCTACGAGACGATCATCAAGGCCGACGGCTTTGCAATCAACATCCTTGCCGCCGATCAGCGCGATGTTTCCGATCGGTTTGCCCGGCGCGATCCCGAACGGTTCACGGCGACGAATTGGGAGGCCGGGCCAAATGGTGCACCGGTTCTGTCAGGCGTGGCTGCATGGTTTGACTGCTCACGCGAGCAGACGATCGATGCTGGCGACCACGCCATCCTGATCGGCCGTATCGAGGCGTTCAAGGACAATGCCGGCCAGGGGCTGGGCTACGCGCGCGGCGCGTATTTCACCGCGGCGCTTGAGAACAAGGCGATACAGGCGGCAGCTGCCGCTCCTGAATATACCGCCGGTGTCGTTGCCGTCAGGGATAGTCATGTTCTGCTGGATCGATCGAGCGACGGAAAATACAGGCTTCCGTCCTGCCCGGTCAGCGCAACGGCTGGCGCCGGCGGGTGCGCGGCGGCCCCTGCCGCTGCAGTGTCCAGCATGCTCGGCGTCGATGTTCGGCTGGGTTTCATCTTCTCCGTCTATCGTGACGGCGTCGGTGACGCGCTGAATATCGTCTACCGCTGTGAGCTTGGCGAAGGTAAGCCTGCTCGCGGCCACTTCTTCCCGATCGATGACCTGCCGCTTGACGCACTTATCGACGTGTCGACGCGCGATCTGCTCTCGCGTTTCGCAGCTGAAGCCGCGGTCAATAGCTTCAACACCTATCTCGGCGACGAGAAGGGCGGGGTGGTGCTGCCATCCAGCGCAATGGTAACCGCATGGGCGTGACATCAGAGCTGCCGCGGTTCCAGCAGTATATCGATGGCCAGTTCGAGGATGGCGATTTCACGTTCCTGTCCATCGATCCGGCCACCGGCGCGCCTTGGGCGGTCCTGCCCGAGGCGCGCGAGAGTGATGTCGACCGCGCCGTGCAGGCCGCCCATCGTGCGTTGAAGCAAGGCGCCTGGCCGAAGACGACCGCCACCGCGCGTGGCAAGCTTCTTTATCGGCTCGCCGATCTGGTCAGCGAAAACGCCTCGAAACTGGCGCAACTCGAAACCCAGGATACCGGAAAGATCATCCGCGAGACCACGGCGCAGATCCAATATGTGGCGGAGTTCTATCGCTACTATGCTGGCCTCGCCGACAAGATCGAGGGCATGTATCTGCCGATCGACAAGGCGGATATGGAAACGTGGGTGCGCCGCGAGCCGATCGGCGTCGTTGCCGCCGTCGTTCCGTGGAACAGCCAGCTCTTCCTTTCCGCCGTCAAGATCGGTCCGGCGCTTGCCGCAGGCTGCACGATCGTGCTCAAGGCCTCCGAGGATGGTCCGACGCCGCTTCTGGAGCTCGCCCGCCTGATCCATGAGGCCGGTTTCCCGGCCGGCTGCGTCAACATCATCACCGGATACGGCGAAACCTGCGGCGCGGCTTTGACTCGGCATCCGAAGGTCGCACATATCGCGTTTACCGGCGGACCGGCCGCTGCGCGAAAGGTGGTGCAAAATGCCTCGGAGAACTTTGCGAGCACATCGCTCGAGCTTGGCGGCAAATCTCCGCTGATCGTGTTCGCGGATGCGGATCTCGAAAGTGCGGCCAATGCCCAGGTCGCTGGCATCTTCGCTGCAACCGGTCAGAGCTGTGTCGCGGCATCCCGGCTGGTCGTCGAAGCCTCGGTCAAGGATCGGTTCGTCGAGATTCTCGCCGCGAAAGCCAAGGCCATCCGCATCGGAGCGCCATCGGATTTCGGAACCGAAGTCGGCCCGCTTTGCACGGAGCGCCAGCGGCGGCATATCTCCTCCGTCGTCGAGGCTTCGGCCGCAAGCGGCGCGGATGTCATCTACGGCGGCAAGGCACTCGATCGCCCCGGTTATTTCTTCGAGCCGACCATCCTGGATTGCTCCAAGGTGAGGGCGCCGTCGCTCGAGACCGAACTTTTCGGCCCCGTGCTTTCGGTCGTCGGTTTCGAGACCGAGGACGAGGCCGTGGCGATCGCCAACGATACCGCCTTCGGCCTCTCGGCCGGCGTCTTCACGCAGAACCTGACCCGCGCTCATCGTCTGACCAGAGCGCTCGATGCAGGGACGGTCTGGCTGAACACCTATCGGGCGGTCTCACCCCTGGCGCCTTTCGGCGGTCACGGCATGTCCGGCCACGGCCGCGAAGGCGGCATGGCGTCCGTGCTGGCCTTTACCAAGACAAAGACAGTCTGGCTTCGCACCAGCGACGGCAGCTTCCCCGATCCTTTCATCATGCGCTGATCCTCACCGCGCGCCGACTATCGGCGCGCGGCAAGCATCGCTCACATCACAACGACATATCTCATAAGGAATCCCTCGTCATGACGCTCAGTGACACCACTGTCGCCAGCCATCTCCTCAAGGAGGAGGCCCTGATAGGCGGAAGCTGGCAAAAGGCCGGCTCCGGCAAGGCGATCGACGTGCTCAACCCCGCAACCGGACAGCGTCTCGGCAGCGTGCCCAACATGAGCGGCCAGGAAACGGAGCAGGCAATCGCCTCGGCGCAAGCTGCACTCGGCCCCTGGCGCAGCCGATCGGCTGGCGACCGCGCCAGGATCCTCAAGCGCTGGCATGGACTTATCCTCGAAAATCTTGAAGCGCTCGCCCAACTGCTTACGGCCGAGCAGGGCAAGCCGCTTGCCGAGGCGCGTGGCGAAATCGCCTACGGGGCATCCTTTGTCGAATGGTTCGCCGAGGAGGCCAAGCGCGTCTATGGCGATACGATCCCCGCTCCCAAGGCCGGCAGCCGTATCATCGTGCAGAAGCAGGCAGTCGGTGTAACGGGCGCGATCATTCCATGGAACTTCCCGTCCGCGCTCTTCAACCGTAAAGTCGCGCCGGCTCTCGCGGCCGGCTGCACCGTCGTCGTCAAGCCGTCGGAGCTGACGCCCTACAGCGCGCTTGCGCTGGCATGGCTGGCCGAAGAGGCCGGTGTGCCCGCCGGCGTCATCAATGTCGTCACCGGTGATCCGGCGCCGATCGGCGAGGCGCTGACATCAAGTTCCGTGGTGCGCAAGATCTCGTTCACCGGATCGACCAAGATCGGCAAGCTCCTGCTCGAGCAGGCATCGCGAACCGTGAAGCGCACCTCGATGGAGCTTGGCGGCAATGCACCGCTGATCGTCTTCGACGACGCCGATATCCCAACGGCGGTCGCGGCTTGCATGAATTCCAAGTTCCGCAACGCCGGCCAGACCTGCGTCTGCGCCAATCGCATCTACGTGCAGCGCGGTATATTCGACAAGTTCACCGCGGCCCTGGTGGACGCGGTTAAGAAGCTTGTCGTCGGTCCTGGTGTCGGAGAAGGCGTGACCATCGGTCCCCTCATCAATGCCGCCGCTGTTGCCAAGGTCGAACGCCATCTCGCCGACGCGGTCGCAAAGGGCGCCACGATCATCGAGGGTGGTAGCCGGCACCCGCTGGGCGGCCAGTATTTCACGCCCACGGTCCTGACCGGCGCGAACGCCGCCATGGAGCTCGCGATGGACGAGACCTTCGGCCCGGTCGCGCCTCTGTTCGTCTTCGACACGGAAGAAGAGGCGATTTCGCTTGCCAACGACACGTCGTATGGCCTTGCGTCCTATATCTTCACGTCGAACATCGATCGCGTATGGCGCGTAACCGATGCCATCGAGACGGGCATGGTCGGTGTCAACGAGGGCCTCATCTCCAATGAAGTCGCGCCCTTCGGCGGCATCAAGGAGAGCGGCTTGGGTCGCGAGGGCTCGAAATATGGGATCGATGAATTCCTCGAGCAAAAGTATATTCTCATTTCGCCAACCCTAGCTGCTTGAAGGACGATGTTTGCATGAGCACCACCCGCTCCAATTCGCTGCCACAGATCGACGTGACATCGACACTCCACCCCTACACCGATGCGCGCCGACACGAAGAGATCGGCCCCATGGTCATCGAAAAGGGGGAGGGGATCTATGTCTACGACGCGGACGGCAATCGCTATATCGAGGGCCTTGCCGGTCTGTGGTCGGTGGCTGTCGGCTTCAATGAGCCTCGGCTCGTGGACGCCGCCGCCCAGCAGATGGCCAAGCTTCCCTATTACCACACGTTCAGCCACAAGGCGCACGAGCCGTCGATCCGGCTCGCTGAAAAGCTCGTGGAGATGACCCCCGACAACCTGACGCGCGTCTTCTACACCTCCTCCGGATCGGAAGCGAACGACACGGTCGTGAAGATGATCTGGTACATGAACAATGCGCTCGGGAGGCCGAACAAGAAGAAGTTTCTCGCGCGCAATAAGGGCTATCACGGTATCACGATTGCCTCTGGCTCGCTGACTGGCCTGCCCAACAATCATCGCGACTTCGACCTGCCTGCGATCCCGGTGCGGCACCTGACCTGCCCGCATTTCTATCGTTTTGGCATGCCGGGCGAGACGGAAGCCGAGTTCACCCAGCGCCTGATCGCGGAAGCGGAAGCCGCCATCCTCGAAGAGGGGCCTGACACCATCGCTGCATTCATCGGCGAGCCTCTGATGGCCGCCGGTGGCGTCATGGAGCCTCCGGCCGGATACTGGCAGGGCATCGAAGCGGTTTGCCGCAAGTACGACATTCTGCTGGTGGCCGATGAAGTCATCAACGGCTTCGGCAGGCTCGGTTCGTCCTTCGGTGCCGTTCACTATGGCTTCACGCCGGATATCATGGTGACCTCGAAGCAGATCACCTCGTCCTACATGCCGCTCGCCGCCATTGTCTTCTCTGAGGAGATCTACAACGCGATCGCTGACAACACGCACAAGATCGGCACGTTCGGGCATGGTTTCACGGCATCGGGCCATCCGGTTGCCACGGCCGTTGGATTGGAAAATCTGAAGATCATCGAGGAACGCGATCTCATCGGCAATGCCGCGCGGATGGGCAAACGGATGCAGGAAGGGCTGCGTGGCTTTTCGGATCATCCGCTCGTCGGCGAGGTTCGCGGCGTGGGCCTGATCGCGGGATTGGAGCTGGTCGCAGACAAGACGACCCGCGCATCCTATCCGCAGCCGGGTCGGGTCGGCGCCATGGCTTTCGCGGCGGGGCACAAGCATGGGCTCATCGTTCGCGCCATCGGCGACACGATCGCGCTCTGCCCGCCGCTGATCATCACGGAAGACCAGGTCGACGACATGGTCAAGCGTGTCGGGCTGATCCTTGACGACACCAAGCGCGAAGCCGATCTCGTTTGACGAGGAGGTGTGCGCGACCCGACCCCTGGGGAGCCGGGTCGCGCATGTATGTCTGCGCTGCTAGTCCTGCTTGACAGGGCCGTCATAGTCCTCGTCGCTGACCTGCTCGAGCCAGTAGGCGGCGGTGCCGTTCTGCCACTCCTGCAGCCCGATATGGCTCATCGCGACGGTCGGCGAAGCGCCATGCCAATGGATTTCGTCCGGCCCGATCCACACGACATCACCTGCACGGATTTCCTCGATCAGATCACCGCGCCGCTGAATGCGACCGACCCCTGATGTAACAATCAATATCTGTCCCAAGGGGTGTGTATGCCACGCCGTGCGCGCCCCGGGTTCGAATGTCGCGACATTGCCGGCAACCCGGCTTGGCGGCGTGACGGCGAAGAGCGGGTCCATACGGACCCGCCCCATGAACCACTCTTCCGGCCCCACAGCGGAAGGCTGCGAACCGCATCTCGTGATCTTCATGATCAGCCCTGCGCCCCATTTTCCCAAATAAGCGACAGCGGCCGATTATAGATGATGTCTTCGATCACCTCGTCGGGGAAGCGCGGCATCTTAACGTCCGGGCCCCAGTCGTTCAGCTGGCGAAACTCGTCGATCGCTTCCTTCGGCGAGCGCAGCGGGAAATCAGAACCGAAAAGCAGGCGGTCAGTCACCTTGTATTCGAGCGCAACCATCAGGCCGTGATAGAGCTGCCACTTGCGATGGAAGCGAGCCGACAGATCTGCGTAGATCTGCGGATGCTTGCGCATCAAGACGACGCATTCTTCCATCCATGGCTGGCCGAGATGGGCGACGATCATCTTCATCTTCGGGAAGGTGCGGGCGATCTTGTCGAGGTAGGTCGGGCTGCCATACTCATGTTTGGCGAACTGGGCGTAGGCGGCGGACTGGTGCCAGAGAATAGGAACGTTCAGCCGATCGCAGACTTCGTAAAGCGCCCAGGCTTCCTCGCACCATGGGTCGAAACCGCCGTAGACGGGGGAGCATTTTAGCCCGCGCAGTCCGTATTCTTTGATGGCGTGTTCCAGCTTTTTGGGCGCTTGGGGCTCATAGGGATCGACGCAAGCGAGACCGATCGCTCGGCCCTTATGGCGCTGGACATGTTCGGCCACGAATTCGTTCTGCACCATTTCGCCGAGTCGCGGAAAATTCATGGTGATAATCACGAACTCGTCGGCTTCCGAGGCAACTTTCTGATCGAACGTGATAGGATCGGCGACATAAGTCGGCGAAATCTTTTTAGCATATTCTATTGCATGTTCATTTTCTTTTGGCGGGCTAAGGTTGGTGTGCCAGTCGACGATCATCGAGATCCCTCTGTATTTGCCGTTTTCAATAGCCGTAGAAAATTAGAGCTATGGCGGCAAAGCTACCTAGATAAGTAGGATCAATCGGACGATATGCCCCAATTACTTGAATCGCACTCATCGCGCGCGACCCCGATCTCAGGGCTGAGAATAGCAACGCGTTGATGTGCATCAAAAATCTCAGAAAAATCGAAAGGCGCAGGCCAATAATGTTCTCCGAAAAGAGGGGGAATCACGGGACAATTCCACAAAACATTGGAGGACGGCGGAACACATTTATTTACGATGGCTTGCATCACCGGGGGAGAGTTTGGCGGCGAGCGCGCGCCTCAATACAGGCGCGCATTGACGAAAGATAAGATCGAACCAGGAGAAAATGCCTCGATACCTTGAGACATGTCTGTTTAACAAAAAAGGGGAACATAAGCATGGATCGTAGAGAATTTCTGAAATTATCGGCCGCCGGGCTCGCTGTGGCGGGCATGGGATTGGGCCGTCCGGCTTTTGCGCAAGCCAAGGCACTTTCTTTCTGCAGTTGGGGTGGATCGACCCAGGATGCACAGAACGCGGCGTGGGGCGTGCCCTTCACAAAGGACACGGGCTACTCGATCCTGAACGATGGGCCGACGGACTACGGCAAGCTGAAGGCCATGATCGACAGCGGCAATGTCAGCTGGGACGTCGTCGATATGGAGGCGCAGACCGCCTACCAGTTCGCGAAGATGGGCCTACTCGAAAGCATCGACTATTCCGTGGTCAGCCGCGACGGGCTCGATCCGGTGCTGAATACCGACTTCGGTGTCGGCAGCTTCAAGTCGTCGTGGGTTCTCGGCTATAATACGGACTTCCTTCCGGCCGAGCCGACTTCCTGGGCCGATCTGTTCGATCTGAAGAAGTTTCCAGGCAAGCGTGCGCTGTTCAAGTGGTCCGGCATGGGAGCCCTGCAGATGGCACTTCTGGCCGATGGCGTCGCTCCCGATGCGCTCTATCCGCTCGACGTCGACCGCGCATTCGCCAAGCTCGACACGATCAAGAACGAGATCGTCTGGTGGGATTCGGGCGCGCGCTCCCAGCAGTTGCTCGCCTCCGGCGAAACGCCGATCGGCATGTTCTGGAATGGCCGCATCAGCGCCATGCAGCAGGAGGGCATGACCTCCGCGAAGATTGTCTGGAAACAACACATTCCGGGCCCGGATATGCTGGTCATCCCGAAAGGTGCCAAGAACAAGGACGCTGCGATGAAGTTCCTGGCAGTCGCGGTGAGCGCGCAGGGTCAGGCGGATTTCTGCAATGCGACGTCCTATGCGCCTGTCAATGACAAGGCGATCCCCCTGATCAAGCCGGAGATGGCCGAAGCGATGCCATACTCGCATCGCAGCGAGGAAGTGGCCGCCGGTCTCGACTTCTGGGCCGAAAACGTGACCGCGATCGACGGCCGCTGGTTCTCCTGGCAGACTGCCTGATCCTGCAACCGCACGACATGCCGCGCTCGATGTTGGCATATGCGTAAAATGGATCCGGTGCGAACGGCATCGGATCCTTTCAAGTCCCGAAATCCACGATCTCGGCATTGCCGACGAAGTACAGATATGTCGTTGAAAATCAAAAATAGCAGCCTGCATCCTGCGGGCACGGCGGTCGTACGGAAGCGAGACCTTCGCTCCACAGCGCTTGCCGCGCCTCCGCTTCTGTTTCTCGCTCTCTTTTTCGTGCTGCCGCTCTGCGTGTTGTTCGCCATCAGCCTGACAACGCCGGTTTTCGGTTTGCAGAACTATCAGAAGCTCTTGGGGGATAGCACCTATTTCCGTGTCCTGGGCAACACCTTCACCGTCTCCGCGACTGTGACGATCGTTGCCTTGCTAATCGGCTATCCGGTGGCCTGGTTGCTGGCGATCATGCCGAGCCGAGGCGCGCGTATCCTTCTGTCGATCATCCTCATCTCGATGTGGACCAACCTGATCGCCCGCACCTATGCGTGGATGGTGCTGCTGCAAAATACCGGCGCGATCAACCGGGCCTTGATCAATATCGGCTTGATCGATCGGCCTCTGCCGCTGATCAACAATCTCTTCGCTGTCGTGGTCGGCATGACCTACATCATGCTCCCCTTCGTCATCCTGCCGATCCGCACCACCATGATGTCGATCGACCCTTCGATGATGAAGGCCGCCTCGCTTTGCGGCGCGCGTCCCTACCAGGTCTTTTTCCGGGTTCTCCTGCCGCTTTCCATGCCCGGTATCGGCGCGGCGGCCCTGATGGTCTTCGTCATGACGCTTGGATACTACGTGACGCCGTCGCTGCTCGGCGGTGCGTCGAACATCATGCTCGGCGAAATGGTGGCACAACAGATGCTGACGCTTCTGGATTGGGGGCTGGGAAGCGCGGCTGCG
This sequence comes from Rhizobium sp. 2MFCol3.1, assembly GCF_000377565.1. Taxonomy (GTDB): domain Bacteria; phylum Pseudomonadota; class Alphaproteobacteria; order Rhizobiales; family Rhizobiaceae; genus Rhizobium. The sequence goes on from NZ_KB898355.1 coordinate 412,827, forward strand.
TTCCTGCTGCTCGCTATCGCGCTCGCTCTATATGCCGTTTTCGTGAAATTCTTTGGCCTGAAGGCGGTGGGATAAGCCATGTTGCTCACATTGAACAGAATGCGGGCAGGCCGCTATGTCCTCTATACGATCGGCATCCTGACCGCGCTTTTCTTCCTTCTGCCGATCGTTGCGATCGTCGTCCTGTCCTTCGGCTCCTCGCGATGGATGCAGTTCCCGCCGCCCGGCTGGACCATGCGCTGGTATAATGAAGTGGCGGCTGACCCGCGATGGCTGGATGCCTTTGCGACCAGCGCCCAGATCGCTGCCGTGGTGACCATTCTCTCGGTAACCTTCGGGCTAGGTGCTGCGCTTGCCCTTGTTCGCGGGCAGTTTCGCGGCAAGAACCTGATCAACGGCTTGTTCGTCAGCCCGATGATGGTGCCGGTCGTCATATCGGCGGTCGCGCTTTACATCGTGTCGCTGCGCGTCGGACTGAATGGAACATTCGCCGGCTACGTCGCCGGTCACTTGATCCTCGCGCTACCGTTCTCCGTCATCAGCCTCGTCAACGCCCTGTCGGCCTTCGATGTCTCGATCGAGAAAGCGGCCATCATCTGCGGCGCGTCGCCGACCACCGCGTTTCGTCGCGTCACGATCCCCGCGATCTCCGGCGGATTGGCTACGGCCGCGATCTTCTCTTTCCTCATTTCGTGGGATGAAGTCGTCATCAGCACGTTCATGTCCAGCGCGTCCCTGCGGACCCTGCCGATCCTGATGTGGACGTCGGTGCATCAGGACCTGAGCCCGGTGATCGCCGCCGTCTCCACAATCTTGATCTGCATTACACTGGTTGTCGTTGTCGCCTTCCAGCTGTTTCAAAGGAATGACCGCAATGAAGACTAACAGCCCACTCGTTCGTATCGACGCGCTTTCGAAGCAATACGGCGCATCGATGGCCGTCGACAATGTCTCGCTCGATATCGCCGATGGCGAGTTTATTTCCTTCCTCGGACCGAGCGGGTCGGGCAAGACGACGACGCTGTCGATCATGGCCGGCTTCACGGAACAGACGGCGGGCGAAATCTATGTCGACGGCTATCCGCTGACCAAGGTGCCGCCGCACAAGCGCAACATCGGCATGGTGTTCCAGCGCTATACGCTGTTTCCCCACATGAGCGTGTTCGACAATGTGGCGTTTCCGCTTTCGGTGCGCGGCGTCGACAGGCAAGCCATCAAGACCGCCGTCGATGACGCCCTAAAAATGGTTCGGCTCGAAAACCTGGCGTCGCGGCGTCCGGCGCAGCTGTCCGGCGGCCAGCAGCAGCGTGTGGCGCTGGCGCGCGCATTGGTCTACAAGCCGCGGATTCTGCTCATGGACGAGCCGTTGAGCGCGCTCGACAAGAAGCTCCGTGAGGAGATCCAGACGGAACTGCGCAGGCTTCACAGCGAGCTCGCGGTCACCATCATCTACGTCACACATGACCAGGAAGAGGCGCTGCGCTTGTCTGATCGTATCGCGATCTTCAATCAGGGCCGGATCGTGCAGGTCGGTACCGGCGAGGACCTCTACAAGCGCCCGGCATCGGAATTCGTCGCCAGCTTTATCGGCGGGTCGAACTTCCTCGATGGCAAGGTGGTTTCGGCGCAGCAGGGCCGCGTGAGGGTCGATCTCGGCGGTGGTGCGCTCATCGACGTTGCCCAGAATGCCGATGAGGCGGCGCAGGATGGCCGCATCAAGCTCATGGTAAGGCCGGAAGCCATCCGGTTGCTTTCGGCGCAGGATGGCCAGCAAGGTGAGAACGTTATTGCCGGTCGGGTCGTGGACCGCAGCTATCTCGGCGATATCCTGCATTACGACATTCAAACGGCATCCGGGAAAGTATCGGCACGGCTGGCGGCCGCCCATCATGGTTCCGACATGAGCCGGTTCGATCCGGGCAGCGACGTGCTGATGCAGTTGCCGATCGATGAGATCCATATGTTCCCGTCGGCATGACGGGAACATATGGAGCGCAAGCCTGATCTCGCGCGTCTATGGCGCGCTTGATGTACGGGAGATGTAAGTGGGCGATGAGGGAACCGAGCACGTGCTCGGTTCCAAAAGGCGGGCCAGTCGGACGCCGGGGTGCGTCGGACTGGCCCTCGACTATCCTTAAGACAGGATACCCGTTTCGGTCGCCACGCGACGATAGGCGGCGCCGGCCGTGAAGCCGCCGTCGATGACAAAATCCTCGCCGGTAATGAAGCTCGAAGCGGACGAAGCGAGGAAGCAGACCAGCTCGGCGATCTCTTCGGGCGCAGCACTCCGTTTCATCGGCGTCATATCGATCATCGGCTGCAGATGTGGGCTCTTGGCGTTGAGCTCCGTCACCACGAGGCCAGGGCACACCGAATTCACGCGAATGCCCTTCGAGGCGTATTCCATCGCCGCGCTGCGCGTCAGGCCGCGCAGCCCCCATTTGCTCGCCGTGTAGGCGGGGTCGTAATGGCCCGAGAACCCGCTATTCGACGAAATGTTGATGATCGAGCCATCGCCATGCTCCGCCATATATGGCGCAACGGCTTGAATGCCGAGGAAGGCGCCGGTGAGGTTGACCTTCAGCACGCGTTCCCAAGCCGCCAGACTGGTGTTGGCGACGATGCTGCGGTTGATGATGCCGGCATTGTTGACCAGAATATCGATCCGGCCCTTCCATTCCTGGGCAACGGCAACCGCGGCGCGCCAGCTGTCGGGATCGGAGACATCAAGTTCCACGAAGCGGGCATGCATGCCGGCGTTGCGTAGCTTCTCTGCCAAAAGCCGGCCTTCGTCGGTGAGGACATCGGCAATGAGGACGCAGGCGCCCTTGCGGGCCAGCAGCGTCGCTTCCGCTTCGCCCTGGCCCCGCGCGCCGCCCGTGACGATCGCCACTTTTCTTTCGAGCGTCATCGTCAATCCCTCGCCGCTATCGTGCGCTGCCGCTGTTCTCCGAGACCTTCGATCCCAAGAGAGATGACCTGGCCCGGCTTCAGGAAGACGGGGTCGGGACGGATGCCCATTCCCACGCCGGGTGGTGTTCCGGTCGCGATGATATCGCCGGGCTCGAGCGTCATGAACTGGCTGATGTAGCTTACAAGGAAGGCGACGTTGAAGATCATCGTCGATGTCGAGCCGGTTTGGCGCCTGACGCCGTCCACGTCGAGCCACAGCGACAGGTTCCGCGGATCGCTGACTTCGTCCCGCGTCACCAGCCAAGGGCCGGTCGGGCCGAAGGTGTCGTGGCTCTTGCCCTTCGTCCACTGGCCGCCGCGTTCGGATTGGAAGGCCCGCTCGGAGACGTCGTTTACGACGCAATAGCCGGCGACATGGTTCAACGCGTCGGCTTCGCTGACATATTTCGCCCGCTTGCCGATGATCACCCCAAGCTCGACTTCCCAGTCGGCCTTGGTCGATCCGCGTGGAATCTCGACCTCGTCATTCGGGCCAACGATCGCGCTGGTCGCCTTCATGAAAAGGATCGGCTCGTCCGGCGGCGCCTTGCCGGTTTCGCGGGCATGGTCTGCATAGTTCAGTCCAACGCAGATGAACTTGCCGGTGTTGCCTACGCAAGGACCGATGCGATCCGGTGAGACCAACGGAAGCGTCGATGCGTCGATCACCCGCAAGCGATCAAGCGCTGCATCGCTGAGACTGTCGCCGGCGATATCGGAAATATGGCCGGAGAGATCGCGAACGTCACCATTGACGTCAAGCATGGCAGGTTTTTCGGCACCTGCCGGACCGTATCGGAGGAGCTTCATCAGGCGCGCCTAAATCCGGTGAGAATGCTGTCATCGACATCGTCCAGGTTGACGACGATGTTGTCGGGGGTTCGGGTGGTCAGCCAGACGAGTTCTTCGGTGGTCGACATGTTGACCTCGATATGCGGCCAGTTCGGCGGCACGAATATGAAGTCGCCCTCGTCCATATCGAGAAATTCCGACCAGTTCTCGCCGAAATAGATCCGGCCCTTGCCCTTGAGCACATAGCCGCCGGTCTCCGCATCGCCATGGTGGTGCGGCAGGGATCGGTAGCCCGGCTCGTTGGAGACCTTGCCGAACCAGATCTTGGTCGCCGGCGTATGCTGTGGGCCGACGCCGCTGACGCGAATGCAACCACCCGATTGTCCGGTCTGAGTGTTCTCCGCTCCCTTGCGTGTGACTACCGCTTTGATTTCGTTACTCATGTCATCTCCTCCTGGATGGGATGTTTAGTCTGGAACGACTGCCAGAGCCTGGATCTCGATCTTGGCTCGGTCTTCCATCAGCGCCACGACCTGAACCGCCGCCATTGGCGGGAAGTGGCGTCCGATGATTTCGCGGTAGATCGATCCGATCTCCTTCATCCGCGATTTGTAGGCAACGCGATCGGTGAAGTACCAGGTCATCTGAATGAGATGCTCCGGCTTGGCGTCTGCGGCCTTAAGCACGCTGACGATGTTCAGCAGGGTTTGGCGGACCTGGTCGACGAAGTCGTCTGAATTGAACTGGCAGTTCTCGTCCCAGCCGACCTGGCCTCCGACCTGGACCACGCGCCCGCGGGCACTGATACCGTTGGAATAGCCGATCGGCTTTGCCCAGCCTTCCGGCTGGATAATTTCATGCATCATTACTTGGCTCCAGATAGCGTGTCAGTCCGGCGCGAATGTCATCGTGCCAGGGGGTGGATTTGTGGTCGGCAAGCGAGGTGAGGACGAGCTTTTGGCGCACCGTCCAGATGACGTCGCCGCGCACGGTGACGATGGTCTCGAGATCGGCCGACGAGCGGCCGATGGCGCGCACATGGACGGCGAAGTCCAGCACGTCACCGTAAACCGCGACCTTTTGAAAAGCGACGTTCAGCGTAACAGTCGGCAGTCCGAGTTTGCGCTCAAACATCATCTCCTTCCAGGTGACGCCAAAGGAGGCGAACATCGCCTCGTTGACGTCCACGAGCATGGAGAGATAGGCCGGGTGGTAGGCGATCCCGGTGAGATCGCAGTCGCCGAAGCGCAACGGCTTCGATATGGCGAAGGGCATTACAGAACTCCCTGATGCTTATCCGGTAAAAACTTCACCGCCGGCAACGGCGATTGCCTGGCCATTGATCGAGGCGGCGCCCGGCGAGGCGAGCCACGCGACCGTCGCAGCAACCTCTTCGGGTTTCACCAACCGTCCCTGCGGATTGCTCTTGGTGAACTCCTGCAGCGCTTCCTCGGGCGATCTCCCCGTTTTTGCAACGATCGTCTCGATCGAGCGTGCAATCAGCGGCGTGTCGGTGAAACCAGGGCAAACGGCATTGACCGTGATGCCAGTTTTCGCCAGTTCCAGCGCCAATGCCCGGGTGAGACCGACGACGCCGTGCTTGGCGGCGACGTAGGCCGATACGTAAGCGTAGCCCGTCAGGCCGGCGGTCGAGGCGATGTTGATGATTCTGGCGCCGGCGCCATAGGCCTTGAGGTCGCCAAGCGCTGCCTGCGTAACCTGAAAGACGCCCGTCAGATCGACCGACATCACCTGGTTCCACATGGCGAGCGACGTCTTCTCGAACGAAGCGCTCGGCCCTTCGCCGGCGTTGTTGACGAGAATGGAGACCGGCCCGAACTTCGCCCGCGCGGCCTCAAGACCGGCGGCGATAGCATTCGGATCGGTGACGTCGAAACCGCCGACACTGAAAGTCTGCTCGTCCCCAAACTGATCGACAAGCGCCTCAAGCGGAGCGGCGCGCCGGCCGGCGAGTGTCACGCGGACGCCGGCTGTCACCAGTGCCGCGACGATGGCCGCGCCGATGCCCGAGCCCGCCCCGGTGACGAGGGCATGATGCTGGCGAGGCGTTGGCACTAAGGGTTCACTCATGGGAAACCTCAGCTCGATGCCAGCCGCGGTCCGACCGCAGGCGGGGTCGCCTGGGCGCGGGCGAGGTTGGTCTCGTATTGCGACTTGCCGGAGTAGTACGGCTTCGGCCAGGGAATGTTCGTCAGCCCAATCTTTGCCGCCTCGTGCAGAACCCAGGCAGGGTCGGCCAGATGCGGACGCGCGACAGCGCAGAGGTCGGCGCGGCCGGCGGCGATGATGGAATTGGCCTGATCCGCTTCGGCAATCGCGCCGACCGCAATGGTCGGAATGCCGACTTCATTGCGGATCTTGTCTGAGAATGGGGTCTGGAAGAGGCGGCCATAAACAGGCTTTTCCTCTTTCCACACCTGACCGGACGAGCAATCGATCAGATCGGCACCGGCATCTTTGAACATCTGCGCGAAGATCGCGGCGTCATCCGGCGTATTGCCGCCTTCGAACCAGTCATGGCAGGACAGGCGCACGGAGATCGGCTTGTCGGCCGGCCAGACCGCGCGGACCGCCTTGAATACCTCCAGCGGATAACGCGCGCGGCTTTCGTGGTCGCCGCCATATTCGTCTGTCCGCTTGTTGGTCAGCGGCGACAGGAAGCTCGACAGCAGATAGCCGTGCGCGCAGTGCAGTTCCAGCCAATCAGCGCCGACGTCCGCCGCATACTTGGCCGTGCGCACATGATCCGCCAGAACGCGGTCCATGTCGGCGCGATCCATTGCCTTCGGGACCTGGCTGTTCTTGAGATATGGCAGGGCGGATGCAGAGAGCAGCGGCCAGCCACCCTCCTCGACCGGTTGGTCGATCCCCTCCCAGGCGACCTTGGTGGAGCCCTTTCGGCCGGCATGGCCGATCTGGATCCCGACCTTGGCTGCCGAATTGGCATGGACGAACTCGACAAAGCGCCGCCAGCCGGCGGCCTGCTCGTCATTCCACAGGCCGAGGCAACCGGGCGTGATACGAGCGTCAGGGGACGTGCAGGTCATCTCGGCGAACACCAGACCGGCACCGCCAAGAGCGCGCGAGCCGAGATGCACCATATGAAAATCGCTCAGCATGCCGTCCTTGGCGGAATACATAGCCATCGGCGACATGACGATACGATTGGTCAGATGTGTGTCGCGCAACGAATAGGGCGTGAACATCGGCGGCAGGACGCGGCCGTTCGACTTCGCCTCGATGCCGTTCTTCTCCGCGAACCAACGCTCGTAACCTTCGAGCCAAACAGGATCTCGCAGTCGCAGGTTCTCGTGGCTGATGCGCTGCGAGCGAGTCAGCATCGAATACATGAACTGTGGCGGCTCCAGCGTATCGGCGTAGCGCTGCCCGACGACCTCGAACCATTCCATCGCGTTGCGCGCGGCGTTCTGGATACGCGCGACATCGACACGGCGGATTTCCTCGTAGGTTTCCAGAACCTGCGGGATTGCTTCCTTGGTGTGGCCGAGCTTGTTGAACTGGTTGGTGAGCTCGATCGCATCGTCGATCGCGAGCTTGGTGCCCGAGCCGATGGCGAAGTGGGCGGTATGAGCGGCATCGCCCATCAAAACGACATGCGAGTTCCCGTTGAAATGGCTCCACTTGCCGCAGATCAGTCGGTTGAAGTTGAGCCATGCCGAGCCGCGCAGGTGGCGCGCGTTGGTCATCAGTTCGGCGCCGTCGAGCACCTCGGAGAACAGGTCCTGGCAGAAATCGATCGATCCCTGCTGGTCCAGCTCGCCGAGGCCATGCTTTTCGTAGGCCTCTTCTGTGGTCTCGACGATGAAGGTCGAGGTGCTGTCGTCGAACTTGTAGATATGGGCCTGGAACCAGCCGTGATCCGTCTTGCGGAAATCGAAGGTGAAGGCGTCGAACTGCTTGTGGGTACCGAGCCAGATGTAGCGATTGGGCCGAACAACCAGATCGGGCTGGAAGACATCCGTGTAGTTGTTGCGGATTTTCGAGTTGAAACCGTCCGAGGCGATGATCAGGTCGGCATCGGGATAATCAAGATCGCCGGCCGAATCCGTCTCGAAGACGAGTTCCACGCCGAGCGCCTCGCAACGGCGCTGCAGGATGTTCAAGAGCTTCTTGCGGCCAATGCCGACAAAGCCGTGGCCCGATGTACGCTGGCGGGTGCCCTTGAACAGAAGCTCGATGTCGTCCCAGTGATTGAATGCGTCCTCGATCTCGGCGGCGCTTTCCGGATCCCATGCGCGCATGGACACCATCGTAGCGTCCGAGAAAACCACGCCCCAACCGAACGTGTCATAAGGTCGATTGCGCTCGACGACCGTCACGGAATGATCGGGATGAAACTTCTTCATCAGAAGCGCGAAGTAGAGCCCTGCTGGGCCTCCGCCAACGCAGACTATGCGCATGTAACACTCCATGAGGGTAGGAAACAGGATAAAGCTTGAAAATATTTGAAGCTTAAAATAAAATCGTATTCGGCAGCTGTCAACTGAATTCCAAGGTCTCCGCAATCTCTATCGATCGCGCATTCTGCAAGCGAACGCGCGGGAAATTCGGGATTCTCGTCAGCCGAGAAAACGTTTCCGGTTAAAATCGCACCAAGAAACTCTGTGGATTGCGTAATCACCGATACAATCCTTTTAACTTGAAATATGTTAGCTCAGGCTCTGACGCATTATTTGAGAGGACCATGATGCAGAACGGAGCAGTAGACGCACGCGAGGATGAGAAACGTGAGCTGCGGCTTTGGTTGCGCCTGCTGACAACGACGAAGGTGATATCGCAGGAAATCCGGCGCCGCTTACGCCGTGAGTTCGGCGCCACGCTCCCGCAGTTCGACGTTCTCTCGCAGCTGTTCAGGGAACCCGATGGCTTGCGTCTTGGCGAGCTATCAAAGCGCACCATGGTCACGAACGGCAATGTCACGGGATTGGTCGAACGGCTTGAAACCGAAGGCCTCGTGGTCCGACAGGCCTTGCCGTCGGATCGGCGCGTGACGATAACGCGGCTGACGGACGAAGGGCGCGCGATATTCCAGCGCATGGCGGATGCGCATGAGACCTGGCTGAAAGATATGATGTCGGACGTTGACCCCATCATCGTTTCCGGGCTCCTTGCTCACGTCGATAAGGTGATCCATTCCGCGCAGAGACACACATCCGATGACGGTACGCCGGACGAAGCGTGACGGCCGATGGGGCGATCTCGGCTCCCACCGCGCGCGGAAGGTGAGATGTGGCGGCTCTGCCGCCACGACCTCGATTTCAGTGGGTCAGTGATTTCGAAAAGACGTTGGCCACGACCACGCCGGCGACGATCATCGTGATGCCGACGATCGCGCCGGTATCCAAGGTCTGCCGGAAGAGCACCACGCTCACCATCGCCGTCAGAATGATGCCGAACCCGGCCCACACGGCATAGGCGATGCCGAGTGGTATCGCGCGCAGCGCCTGCGACATCAAAAAGAACGATGCGGCGTAGCAGACGATCATGAAAATCACGGGCAGGACTTTGGTGAACTGCGCGGATTTCGCAAGGCTTGCCGTTGCTATCACCTCGAACATGACGGCGAAGGCGAGGGTGAAATATGCAATGACGACTGGTTTCATGGAATTGTCTTCTTGATGATGCGGCAAGCTTGCCGGGGAGTTTTTAGGTGGTGAGCGCCATGTTCAACCGGCGTTCCCTGATAGCAGCGGCTTCCTCGGCAGTGTCGCCGGCGGCGAGCCCCTGATAGACATCGGCCCGATTGGCCTTCAGCCATAGCGTGAAGCCGCAACCGGCGATGAATAGTGCGACGAAAGCCAAAGGCAGGTAGACCGCCCAGCTTTCCGACGAGCCGGTCACCCATTCAAGGCTGGTCAACTCGATCGCCAGCGCGCCAGCCAGGAGGACTGCCGCGATCGCCGGCGCGAGTTGCGTCTTGACTTGGCTGACGTCGGCTTCGCCGTTGCGACGGAAATATCCGATCACCGCGAACGACGCGAAAAACTGGGTGATCGTGATCGCCAGCGCGGACAGACCGAACAGCAATGATCCAACCTGGGTGTAGGCATCCAGATTGTATGCGGCGGTGATGATGCCGGTGAAGATCGTCAGAACAAGCACCGCGCAGTAGGCGCCGATCGGGCTCCGGTTCCGGTTTTCGAGCGCGAGGAAGCTCGGCAGAAGCGAGTCCTGGGCGACGCTGCTCAGGTAGCGGGTCGCATAGTTGGCGGCGGCGACGCTTGCGGCGAGCGCGCCAAACATCACGATAATGGAAAACAGCACCGAGCCGGCGAGGCCGAGATATTCGCTGGCGATGTTGAAGACGAACATGCGGGGATCGTTGGAAAGGATGACTGTCATCGGATCCTCGGTACCCGTGACTGCGAGAAACGCCCAGGTCTCGAAGAAGAATGCGATCGTCAGGATCGCAACGACGCCGATCAGCGCACGGGGTATGGTCTTTTCCGGCTTGATCGCCTCGGGACCATAGAGCGCGCCGCTTTCGAAGCCCTGGAAGCAGAGGATCGCGAAGATGAAGGCCACCTGCCAGTGTCCGCTCGACAGGATGTTGAACGACAGGACGGACATCGGGAAGGCGTCCAATCCCTTGGCCGCAACGATGGCGCCCGCGAGAACGGCAAAGGTCAGCAACTCGATTGCGATCACAACGCGCATGATGCGTGCGTTGAAATCGATGTTGAACCAGGTGAGGACGAGGCCGAGCACGATCTCGAAGCAGAATACCCAGGTCCAGGGCACCAGCACGCCATAGATCTGCAGGATCGAGGAAACCACGGAGGCGACCGTCACGAAAGCCGCAACGGCGCCGAGCACGGCGCCGGCGACGGTGACGAAGGCAATACCGGCGCCGACGGGCCGTCCCAAACCACGGGCAATGTAACTATACGCGGCGCCCGGCCGCGTAATGCGCCTGGCCATCTCGACATAACCGACACAGAAGATGCCCAAGATGACCGCGACGAACAGATATGTCAGCGGCATCGACGGCCCGCCGAACGCGAGGCCCAAGGGCACAAGCGCGATGAGACACGAGAGTGGCGTCAGGATCGCCAGAATGAGACTGATGACCTTGCTTGTCGTCAGCGATCGCTCGACGACGTTTTCCGAAAATGCCTCAACTGATGTGGATGTCATCGCGTTCTCCGTGGTGGGAAGGAATCTATATTCACAGGCAGAATAGACACTCAGAGCAGCGCTTGACGCGCTTGCTCTGAGTTGGTTGCAAGCAATGGGCGTTTGGTTAAACGCGGTTAGTTCTGCATGGCGTATCCGAGCTCGATGTCGAGAAGCACCTTGCCGTACTGTTCGACGCAGACTTCGTTGAAGGCGAAGTGGGTCGATGCCGTCTCGCAATCGCGCCAGTGGCGCTGAAGGACGTTCGATTCCGCGAACGTCGCCGAGCCGTGCGCCTGTACGAGAAGGCGAACGGCATCCCGCGCATAATGAACGGCGGCCGTCAGTTCCGCGCCATTGCGTGCGCGCTGCCGCTCGGTCAAGGCTTCGCCGGTGGCGGCGGCTTCGTCCGTGATCGCCGTTGTGTTGTAGAGATGCAGGTTGGCGGAATCGATCAGCATCGCGGCCTTTGAAATCAGCAACTGGTTCGTCGTTGCCTGGGACTGCTTAATCGTCATCTGCGGCATCTTGCGAACCTTGGCTTTCTCGATGACCAGGCTGAGTGCCGCCTCCGCGCCGCCGATGGTGGGCACGGCTAGGCAGAGATTGAAGAGAGCGCCGAACGAGGAACGGTAGAGCGGGGCGTTCTTGTGCGGAGAGCTCTCGGTGTTGCTGAAGGCCTGCTCGTAGGACTGGATGCGATGATCGGGAATGAAGACATCCTTTGCCACAAGCGTATTGGACGCCGTGCCGCGCATGCCTGAGACGAACCAGGTGTCTTCGACCGTCAGTTCCGACATCGGCGCGAGGCCCATGCCCGTTCCGGTGAAGTTTCCGGCCTCATCGGTGAAGGGAATGCCGATAATCGCCCACTGCGCGTGCGCGGAGCCGCTGGCATAGCGAAAGTTGCCGCTGACTTTCCAGCCGCCGGCAACCCTGACTGCAGTCGCCTCATCAGGCGAGGTAACCGCGCAAATCCGGTTTTCGTTGTTGTCGCCCCAGACGTCTTCCTGCGCCTGCTGCGAGAACATGGCGACGATGAAGTTGGTCGCGATGCCCAGGCCAAAAACCCAGGACGTCGAGGCACAGCCGAGCGCCAATTCCTTTTGCACGTCGATCGATGTTCTGACATCGGTCTCCAGCCCGCCGAAGCGCGCCGGGCGGAGGATCGCGTAGAGGCCGGCCTTTTCCAGCGCCTGGATGTTCTCCTCGACCACGCGACGATTGTCCTCTGTGGTCTTTGCGTTTTTCGCCAGCAGCGGCACCAGAGCGCGTGCGCGCTCCATGAGCTCGAGGCGCTGTGCGCGTTGCTCCGCGGTCGCCGACGGGCGGTCCATCAGAAAGTTCATTTCATGCTCCTTCGAATTGCAATTGTATTCTTTGATGTCACAGGGCCGGCGCCGGCACCGGCGTGAGCTTTTTCTCCACGACCTGGTATGCGCCCGGATCGAAATGTCCGAGCTGCTCGCGCATGTCGGTTTCGGTGCCCGGCCATGCGGCCTTGTTGTGGCCGCGCTCGTCGAGCGAGTAGTTGAGGCATCCAGCCGAGACCTGCGGGCTGCGATCCAGGATCACATCGGCATCACGCTTCCACGCGAGCTCGGCATCTTCGCGAACCTCGATCGCTCGGATCGAATGTTTCCTCATGTAGGTCAAAGCTTTGACCACATAGCCGCCGCCGATCTCGCCGACAGCCAGGCCGTTCCAGTTCTGTCCGTTCGGGGCAGCGCCGCCGATGAGGAACAGGTTCGGGCAGCCCGAGACGGAGACCGCCTTGTAGGCGCGCGGATGGCCGGCCTGATACTCGCCGACGGAAACGCCGTCGCGACGCTTGACGTGATGCAGAATATGGCCGCCGAAGTAGAAGCCGGTTGCGAGAACGATGGTGTCGACGTCGAACCGGCGGCCACTGCGCGAAACGATCTGGTTCGCGGTGATCTCGGAAGCGGCTTCTGCGACCAGCTCGACATTCGGCTGCTGTAGCGACCGATAATAGTCGTCGCTGACGCCGGGGCGCTTACAGCCGATGCGGTGCGAAGGGGTGAGCAGCGCGCGCAGCGCCGGGTCGGGGACCTGTTCTTCCAGATAGCGCTGGGCGGCGGCCTGAGCGGTATCGGAAGCAGCGAGATCCTCAAGAAGATAGACCGTTCTCCAGTCTTCTTCCGACTCGTCGAACACTTGCTTGCGCATCTGCGCCAGGAGTTCGGGTTGCTCGCGGAACCGGGCCTTGTCCTCTTCCGTGAAGACCTGTTCCTTCTTCGGGAATATCCAGGCAGGTGTGCGCTGGAAGACCTTCAATTCGGACGCGACTTTCTGCATGGCGGGCACGATCTGCAGGGATGACGATCCGGTGCCGACGACCGCCACGCGGTCGCCCTCGGCGGTGTAGCCTTCCGGCCAGAGCGACGAATGGAAGATTTTACCGGCAAACGAGTGCATGCCTGGGATGTCCGGATAGACCATTTCTTCCAGGAAACCGGTGGCCAACACGAGCGCCTCGGCGAGGACGACGCCCTCGGTCGTATCGACGGACCAGCAAAGCTCATCCTCCAGCCATTCGGCGGAAAGCATCTCCGTTTCAAACTGGGTGTGGCTATAGAGATCGAAGCGGGACGCCACGTCCTTCATGTAATCAAGTAGTTCGGCCTGGGTAGCATAAAGACGGGGCCATTCGGGGCTCATCGCAAAGCTGAACTGGTAGACCGAAATCGGTCCATCGACCGCGCATCCCGGATAGGTGTTCTGATACCAGGCGCCGCCGAAATCGCCGTGCTTGGTGATGATGCGATAATCGGTGATGCCTGCTTCCTGCAGCCCTACGGCGACGGACATCGCGTTGCCGCCGGAGCCGACAATCAGGACCTGCGTTCTCTGCTGTCTTGTCATAACTATGCCTCTAAAAATGGCATGGCCAACCCTCCGGCTGCCATGCCGTCAGCGTCAGGCGTCGCGCCAATGCGGATCGCCTTCCGAGATTGATTCAATTATGGAATTGCCTGCTAGGCTGCGGGCGCTCGCAACTTGAAGCGCTGCACCTTCCCGGATTCGGTCTTGGGCAACTCGGCAACGAAGACGACCGATCGCGGATACTTGTAGGGTGCGATCACGCTCTTCACGTGGTCTTGAAGCGCCTTGGCCAGCGCGTCGCTGGCCAGAGCTGGATCCTTCAAGACGACATGCGCCTGCACGATGGTGCCGCGCGCCGCATCAGGCGCGCCGATGACACCGCATTCGCGAACGGCTTCATGCTTGAGAAGGGCAGCTTCGACCTCGGGGCCGGCGATGTTGTAGCCGGACGAGACGATCATATCGTCCGATCGCGCAACGAAATGGAAATAGCCGTCGTCATCCTGGACGAAGGTGTCGCCGGTGACGTTCCAGCCCGAGCGCACATATTCCTGCTGCCGGGGATCGTCGAGGTATCGGCAACCGATGGGGCCCTTGACCACAAGATGGCCGGGCGTTCCGCGTGGCACTTCATTCATGTTTTCGTCGACGACCATGGCTTCGTAGCCGGAAAGCGGGCGGCCCGTGGTGGACGGACGAAAGTCGTGGAGCCGGTTCGAGATAAAGATATGGAGCATTTCCGTCGAGCCGATGCCATCGATGATCGGCTTTCCGGTCTTGTTTACCCACTCCTCGAAGACCGGGCCGGGCAGGGTCTCGCCCGCCGATACGGCAACGCGAAGCGACGACAGGTCGGCACCCTGATCCATGGCCGCCATCATCGCCTTGTAGGCGGTCGGCGCCGTGAAGCTGATCGTCGCCTTGTTGGTCTGAATGATATCGATCATGTTCGGTGGCGACGCGTTTTCCAGAAGCGTGGCGGCCGCGCCGAAGCGGAGAGGGAAGATCGCCAGGCCGCCGAGGCCGAAGGTGAATGCAAGCGGCGGCGAGCCGACAAAGACATCATCGGGCGTAACCTGCAGGACTTCGCGCGCGAAGGCGTCCGCGATCAGAAGTAGGTCCCGGTGGAAATGCATCGTGGCCTTGGCGACGCCTGTCGAGCCGGACGTAAAGCCAAGCAATGCGACATCATCTCGCCCCGTCTCGACGGCCTTGAACTGCACGGGCTTGTCGAGCGCGCTGCGATCGAGTTCGGCATCGTGGCTGGCGGTGCCGTCGAAGCCGACGATCTTCTTGAGCACGGGGCTCGCTTCAGCGGCCGCGACCAACTCGTCCAGGAGGCGGGTGTCGCAAAGCGCGAGCGTGATCTCCGCCTTGTCGATGATCTTCGACAGCTCGCCGGCGCGCAGCATCGGCATGGTGTTGACGACGACGGCGCCGGCCTTCGTCGCGGCGAGCCAGCAGGCGACCATGGCCGGGTTGTTGGCGGACCGAATGAGGATACGGTTGCCCGGCTCCACGCCATAGTCTTCGACGAGCGTCCGCGCGATACGGTTCGTCCAGTCGGACAATTCCTTGTAAGTTCGCCTGCGACCCTGGCCGATCAGAGCGATGCGGTCTCCAAAGCCCTTCTCGACCATCTTGTCGGTGAGCTCGACGGCCGCGTTCATCCATTCCGGATACTGGAAATCGCCCAACTTAATTTCCGGCCAGAGGTCGGCCGGCGGAAGGTTCGAGCGCACAAAGGTGTCGGTGTGACCCGTTGGTCCGAGCATTGTCATCTATTCCCACTCTTTTGTTTGTTGTCGCTGCAACGACCGGATGAACGACACCGCTCGCTACTTCAAGAATTCCCCAAAGATTGCGCCGCTAATAACTGCATGGCAAGAAAAATTTGAAGCTTATAATAATTTTGTCGTCGGACTGTGCTCTTGGAAATAATGACGCAAAAACAGATACCTATCTCTGATGGCCAGGCCGTCAGAGCTCCCAGGGTTTACTCTTTGCAGCAACGGGTCGGCACTCTTGCGAGGCGAAAATTGCTGCTTGGCCGAGCCCGTAATCCGGTCGGTCGCCAGCGAGATGTCAGCCGGCAATCGCTGGCGGCTCGTCTGCGCCATACGGATGCTGGCTGATACAGTCGGTCGTCTTGCCGGCACACAATTCGTGGCCTCGGTGATGTTGCGTTCTTGGAGGTTTCGTTCGCTCAGGCTCCTGCGGTTTGGAGCGATGAGAGGGGGCAATAAACCACGTACCTCTCGATCGCTGTGATCAAGTCAGTACCGTGGCGGCCAATGGCCAAAAGCTGCAATGCTGCAGTGGCCGGATTACCAACCGGCCCGATTTTCGGTGCGTAAAGCTTAGCGCAAATCAAATTCGCGATACAAGATCTAACTGCGCTAAGCATGCTAATTTTTCAGCATGCATAAAGACAAGGCATGATGAAGCATAAGCTGTTTTAAATCAGTATGTTGCGACCGACACACATGCAATTGATCCAGTGCGGAGCTGCATGTCATCGGTCAAGTCGTGGAAGGTCTTACGCCCTATCCACGGGCAGCGCCAACGAGGCGACCTTCTGCGCGAGAGCGGCGGCCTTTCCGTCGGCGATCGCGCGGGTGATGTAATTGTGGTAGTCGCGCGAAAGGACGATCTTCCCGTCCTTGCAGCCGATGACGATGATATTGCGGTTCTCGACCGTCTCCTCGCCGATGCGGCTGACATAGGTCCATTCGGCGATCACCAGGTTCGGATCCTTGGTCTCGTGTATGACGAGATCCTCGATGCTGATATCCTGATACATGCGTGTCTGCGTGCCGCCGACACGACGCCATTCTTCCATGCTGCGGCCGAAAGCTGCCTTTCCGACAATTTCGTATCGGTTCGGCACGCCGAATTCATCGGAGAAAACGAGCTCGTCTCCATAAAGCTCGAAGGCGCCGTCCATGTCGCCGCGGGCGTATCGGTCAATCAGTTCACGAACCAGTTCGGTCGGCGTCATCGCTATTCCTTTTCTCGACATATCCGTCTTTGAACCTCGCTTGCGCCAACCCAGGCGGCGCTAACGATCTCGGCACTACCAGCGCAACTCGTCATTCTTGTAGTCCACGAACAGAATGCCACCCGTGCCCCGGCGCGCTTCGATCGTCTTCACAAGGCCGCCGGCAGCCGTTTTCACGTCTAGGCTGGCATCGGAGCCGCCCATGTCTGTCTTCACCCAGCCGGGCACCAGGCACATGAAAGTAACCGCCGTATCCGCGTTGTTCGCGGCAACGCTGCGCATCAGGTAATTCAACGCGACCTTGCTGGCCGTGTAGGCATCCCAATCGTTGGGCGCGACATCCGAGCTTGCCCAATCACTGGACATCACGCCCACAGCGGCGTCGGACTTTACCGCAGCAAGCAGCTGATGGACGACCCTCATGGGGCCGAGCACATTGCTGCGCATGACGTAGTCGAAGTCGCTGTCGGATATGGTGGCGATCTGGTCGCCGTCAGGCAGGCTCACGCCGGCGTTGACGAACAGCAGGTCGAGCTTTCCGGTTCCGATGCGCTGCTTGAGAGATGATATCGTTGCCGGGTCGTTCACATCGAGATGTTCGACGGACAGCTTGCCGCCGCTCTCGACGGTCTCCTTGAGCGACGATCCGGGCCGCACGGTGGCAATCACGTTCCAGCCTGCCGCAAGCAGCGCTTTTGTCAGTCCCAGCCCCAGTCCGCGCGATGCGCCAACGACGAGCGCGGTCTTCTGATCGGACATTCTCATTCCCCCTGAGCTTACTTCTTGTCATCATGAGCGCCGGGCGGAGCGTCGCCCGTTGCGCAACAATTTGAAGCTTAAACTATTTTAAGCATCCAGATCCCGGCGCTGTCAAGCGCCTGCACCGCTGCAGGCGCGACAGTGTCGGTTACTCCTATTTCAGCGAGGCAAGGAACTCGTCGAAGGTGCGATTGAACTCTTCGGGGCGTTCCCAGAACATCATGTGCTTGCCGAAGGTCACAACCTTCGCGCTGGGCGTGTTCGTCGATGCCCAGGTCGTCATGACATCCTTGACTTCGTCGCGGCCGATATAGAGAAGCGGGACCTTGCCATCGAGCGCGCGAAGGTCGGCTTCGTAATCGCAGTAGGCGCCGGTTTCGTTGAGCAGGGCGGCGGCGGCGTTCGACGTCTGCAGCGACAGCGACACCAGCCAGTCGACATCCTTCTGTTGCGGCTTTTCCAGCATCCAGTTGACGAAATCGGTGGTCGCCTGTGGGCGGTTTTCCAGGAACGACATGGTGAAATACTGACGGCCGCCATCGGCGTCGTCCTTGCGCATCCAGACCCATTCCTTGGTGTTATCAGCGCCCGATGTCTTGGGCGAGCCATCGATAAGTACGAGAGCCTTCAGCTTGGAAGCGCCGAACTGGTTGACATAAGAGAGGACATCGAGCGAGGCGTATGACCAGCCGGCGAGAACGACGTTGTCCAGCTTCAAGGTCGAGATGAACGCATTCAGGTCGCGGCCGTGCTGGGTGTAGAAGTTGCCTTCTACCGTGTGGGTGGACTTGCCCTGGCTCCGTGGATCGATGGCGATGAACCGGTAGCGATCGGAATCGGCGAAATGCGCGAGCTGACGCTCGAAAACGTCTGCAGGCATGGTCCAGCCCGGCACGAACAGAACTGTCGTCGGGCCCTTGCCGGACTCGAGGTAATGGATGGTGAGGTCGTCGCTGACCTTGACGGAGGCGGATTCCGCGGCTGCAGCCGCACCAGCTAGAAATGTCATGACTGCAAACACCGATAAAATTCGTAACATTGGCTCATGTCTCTTAGGGACGTGTTTAAGTGTCAGTCAATCCAGATTGCACGCGGGCGACGTCGTGGCATGGTCCGCCAATATGATGAAAGCATCCATGTTTCCTAAAAACTAGGATAGGCGTAGCTACGGCCGACCGCGTTGCCATCGACAGCGCGATCGGCCGCTAGGTTTTTACTCGACGTCGCTGCCGCCGTTATCCTGCTGGTCCGGCGTGATCGTCGCTTCGCCGCTGAGGCCGTCGACGGCGACCGTCTGCGATCCCTTGTCCGACATCAACTCGACTTCGAAGGCGGCGCTCGCCTGCTCGTTGTCGAGCGCGGCATTGACGGCCTTGCCGCCGAACTTCTTTTCCGCGGCGTCGATCGCCTGGGAAAGGCTGATCTTTGCTCCGGCGAGGCGCGAATATTCGGCGGCGTCGTCCTTGCCGTTCTGCTGGTCCGCCGCTTGGCTGAGTGTCGGCGCGGCCAGTCCGATGGCGCCGGCGGCAAGCATGGCGGCCATGGCGGTCGTGAGAGAGCGGTAACGCTTCATCTTCTTCTCCTTTTGGTGCCCGTCATTGGGACCGGGAGAGACTGCAACAGCGAGTTTGGATGTTCCTGTCCGGGATTTTACAAATCGGTATGGAGCGCGGGGAGCATTAAGTCCGCGCCGCGAAGTCGACAGAGGAGATCTCGACGGACCAGTCGAAGTCTGCGGGAGAGGGCTTGCCCGGCAGCGTGTCGAGGCCGCGATAGGGGTTGAGCGTCCAGCACGTGCCGAACTCGCCGTGCGGCGCGATGATCTTGTCGGTCGAGAAATAGTCCGAATAGACTTCGCTGCTATGGCCGGTTCGTTTGGCGATCAGCCGGAACCGGACGACGTTCACCTGCCTGTCGGTGCCGTTTGACAGTGTGACGAAAACGCTCTTGGCCGGATCCGGGCAGGTCTGGCTGCCGGTGCTGGTGCCCGATACCAGGCTTGCCAGGCTGTTGCGGTCGGTCTGCTGGGAATAGACATACGCGCCAACGCCAGCTGCCACCACGAGCATGCAGGCCACGGCGATCAGCGTCGGTCGGGGAGCCAGAAAAAAGCACACGACGACGATCGGGACCGCAATTACCAGGAATATCATTTGCCTGCTCCATTTCATTAATGAGCTAAAGCAGCCATCCTTCCGAAGCAAGCATGGCTCTGCCGATATCGGTGTCGAGGTAACCGAGATGTGACTTTCGCGTACACGTGTCCGCCGCTTTCCGTTGATAGTGATCTGTCTCCCGTTCGGAGGATCAAACAGTGGATCTGGATTTTACGGTTTCGGAAGTGCTCGACGATCTGATGATCGCCCAATTGAACAAGGCCGATGGTATTAGCGAGCGGTCCTTCGCCCAGCTTTTGCAAAGTGCTGCCCGCGTTCGGACCCTTGTCATTCCGCACCGGACGGAGGGACACACTCCGACGCCAGGGCCGACGAAAGCGCCACCGGTGAACGCCTGACACGCGCCTCCTAAGGCATATGCGCGCAGAGTATCGTCCGGTCGCAGCCTTGACACTCCCGCAGCGCGAACCACGTCTTCCTTGCAGGCAAGGGGTGCGCGAATGAGCTATGACGTGGTGGTAGTGGGTGCGGGCTTCTCGGCGATTGCCACGGTCTGCAACCTGATCGAGCTGCTTCCCGCTTCCGCGAAGGTCGCAGTCGTTGGCGACGATCCCGGCTTTGGTCGCGGCACGGCTTATCGGTCGGAACTCTATCTGCACAGATTGAATGTGCCCGCCGGCAGGATGAGCCTGTTTCCAGACAGGCCAGATGCATTCGTGGTGTGGCTGAAGGAGCGCAAGCGTCCCCTGAGGGACGGCGACTTTGCTTCGCGCCAGGATTATGGCCTCTATGTTCGCGACACGCTGGCGGCACTGTTGCGCGACAAGCGGCCGCGCTGCCGGGTCGATTTCATCCGTGCGAAGGCGACGGGCTGCGTGGAGCGCTATAACGCGACCCTTGGTTTTCTCCTCGATAACGGCGACGAGATTGTCGGGCGCCATGTTGTGCTTTGCCTAGGCGTCGGCAACGCGCCGCTTCCGGTCGATTTGTCGGCTCTTCCGTCCGATGCGCGCGATAGGACGATCGACAACCCCTGGCGCCTGTCGTGGCTCCGCCGCGTCGAAGCAAACGACAGCGTCTGCATCCTGGGCTCGGGACTGACGATGATCGACCAAGTGCTTGCGCTCTTCGCGCAAGGGTTTCGCGGCAGGATCGATGTCTTGTCGCGCAGGGGCCTTGTCCCACACGGCCACGCAAGAGTGCCGAAACCGCCAGCGGATTTCGATCCCGCCGATCTTCCCGAAACGATCAGCGGCATCCTGCGACAACTGCGCCGCGAGAGTCGACGCGCCGGCGATTGGCGTAGCGTCATGGACACCTTGCGCCCGAAGACGCAGGCGCTGTGGCAACGCCTGGCGCCTGCCGAACGCAAGCGTTTCCTGCGCCACGCGCTACCCTGGTGGAACATTCACCGCCATCGTGTGGCGCCTGACGTTTATGATCGTTTTCGCGAGATGGTGGCCTCGGGTCAGGTCGTCATCCACGCGGGCCATCTTCACGATATCTCGACCGCGGATGATCGGCTGATGCTGCACTACCGCAAGCGGGGCGCCAGGGACGAGGTGGAACTGCGATGCGACTGGCTGGTCAATTGCACAGGCGTCGAGCGCGCCGGCATCGCGCATTCGCCCTTGCTGCAGCAGATGATGCGCCAGGGCCTGATTAAAGCCGATCCGCTGAGGCTCGGTATCGGCGTGGACAGCAACTCGGTTGTCCGCAGCGACAACCCGGGCGCCGTTTCGCTCTACGCAGTCGGGGCTTTGACGGCCGGGCAGTTCTGGGAGATCACGGCGGTGCCGGATATCCGTGCGCAGGCTCGCGCCGTCGCACAACGCATCAGCGACGCGGGCGGACCGAACATTTGACGCGCAATGCCGCCAGCGGGCAGCTTCCCGTTTAAATCCATCCAAGCGCCTTGGCGGCTCGGATCGCCTCGGCCCGGCGTGCGCAGCCAAGTTTCCGCAAGAGGTTGCCGACATGGAATTTCACCGTCACCTCGGAGATGTTGAGCGTATGGGCGACTTTCTTGTTGGGCATGCCGGCGGCGATCAATTGCAGCATCTGTGCTTCGCGTTGGGAGAGGCCACCGTTCAGCGCCCGTGCGTGGGGTGAGTTCACGGAAGACGCGAAGATGGAGAGCGCCATGCGTACGTCGGAGGATGTGTCGATATAGGCGCGGATGCGCTGGTTGTTCAGCAGCGGTGCGAGAAAGAGGCGCTCCTCGGAGAGCACGCCGTTGCACCCCAGCCTCGTTGCGGTCTCCAGCGCCGACAGAAGCTGCGTTCGCGCAGCCGCATTGTCGCGGCGCTGATGCGAGACGTAGCTCTGCCACAGCTGCAGCGCGACCTTCTCGCGGTTCGTGACCTTGGGATTTGCGATCATGGCCTCGATCTGCCGGTGCAGATAGGGGCGGGGTGTCGCGATGCGCACGGCATCCCTCAGCCAGGCCATCGCATAGGCGATCTCGTCGCGCCGTGTCAGGCGGGTCAGCTCCTCGGTGGCGCTACCAACCCAGTTCTGGCCGATCGGCATTCGCACCGCCGTCAGCGTGGTGGCCGCATCGGCCCAGCGATTTGCGTTCTGGTAGGCGATTGCCGTGCGGATCTCCATCATCGCATGGAACTGCAAACCCTCGGAAAGATGGATCCACAGGCCATCTAGGAAGCCCGGCCGGATCGTCATCGCGAAATGATCCCCCAGCACCTGCGAGGCATAGTGAAGCGCGAATTGCATCAGGCTCGGCCAGATCTCTGCCGCGGCGAATGCCTCGAAATCATTATGGACGAAATCAAGCAGGTCACGAGGGCGGCCGGCTTCGTATGCGAGGCAGGCTTCCGCGAGCCGGAGCATGCGGAACTCCTGCGTTGCCTCGTGCGGCACCTGCTCCAGCCGCTCACGGGCGTCGACGGCGGCGCGGCGCGCCAGCAGCGTATCGCCGCTCATCAGGCGCAGCACGGTCTGGTGGAGATGGATGAAGAATTCCAGCAGCGGCTGGCCGCCTCGCTTGCGCAGATAGATCAGCGCGCGCGTCGCGGCGGCCTCCGCCTCGCGAAAATTGCGCCGCCTTATCTCGAATTCCAGGATGGCGTTGTAGTAGCCCGACCATTTCGCGTAGTCGCCGAGCGGGTAGTCGGCCATGAACTCGCCAAGGCGCGTGATCATCGCGTCGCTCGGCGTCAGGTCTTCACTGATCATCAGGTTGAGCCTGAATGTGCGCGCCGCGAAGGAGAAGCGGGAATTCTGCACAAGCACCTTCAACGGATCGAGGTAATCATGCCCGAGATGGCGCGAGACTAAGTGCCGGACGCGCGACAGCTCTCCCTGCTTGAGCAGCGTGCGCCCCACCGCGAAAAGAACGGTCTCGTTCGCCGCCATCATCGGCTGCGAAAAACGCATCACGATCCGTTGGAACTCCTCGACGCTGCTGCGATAGATCAGTTCGCGACCATGCGCCCGCTCGAGGCTCTGCGCGGCATGCTCCTCGTGACCATGGTCCAGAAGCAAATCGATCGCGGCCAGCGGTCGCCCCGCGCGTTCAAGCGCCGAGGCGACATCGATGACGGCGCCCGCGCTCAGAAGCAGTGACAGGCGCTCCTGGACCGCGATCTTGATAAGCCTCAGCAGCGCTTGGTGTTTCTCAGGCGCTTCGCTGATGGCGGGCGGCAGATAGGCGCGCCAGTCGCCGATGGTGCCGGCCGACGGTGTCTCGAGCCAGATCGAAAGATCGGCGGTCTGGCTTGGCGAGAGCGAGCTCAGAAGACTTTCCCTGATGTAGTCGATGCATACGGCATCATCCTGCTGCGCGGCGACGGGCAGGAGTGACGGCCAACCGCCATATCCCTCCAGCAGTTGCTGCCGGTGCTCCGCAGGCAGGGGGGCGAGTTCATTTCGGGTGAACGTCAGGTCGGCCGATGAGAATGTTGCGGCGCCGTCGTGCATGATCCGCCTTGCCAGGCCGCTGATGCGCTGTTCTGGGCGACAGGCGATCAGCACTTTTCGTGCCGTATCCAAGACCCGATTCGGTATGCGCGCAGAGCGCGCGGTGATCGGCACGTCCCAGATGAGCCAGCCGTTCTGCACGTCTTCCATTCGTGGCTGATGCGCAGAGATCCGCCGGCATCCGACATGATCGGCCACCATGCCAAGCAGCACCGATTTTCCCGCGCCAGCAGGCGCTCGCAGATAGATGATTTCAGCGGGTTCATCGGTGATGCGGCCGACAATGTCGGGGCGCGGAAGCATGGGCGTCATGGCGAACTGATATCGCAGGTCACGGCCAAAACCTATACCATGACGGAAAAAAACTATACCAGTTAGCGCTTGCCCGCTTTGCCTCGATCCGAAATGTTGCGTCCCAGTTCAGTGACGTGCGAGGGCAAATCCGCCGATGCAGCAACATCCGTCGATCACAATTCTCACCAGGCTGGGAACGTTTGTTCTGGTGATGGTTGCCCTGTCGATCATGATCTTCGTGCTGGCACGGGTGGTGCCCGGCGATCCGGCGCGCATGGCGCTCGGTCCAGCCGCAGCGCCCGAGCAGGTCGAGGCGCTGCGCACGCAGATGGGGCTCGATAAGCCGCTCGTCGTTCAATATGTCGACTATATGGGCAAGGCATTGCGCGGCGATCTCGGCATGTCGCTGGTCTCGCAACGGCCTGTCACGACCGATCTTGCCGAGACCGTTCCGGCGACACTCGAGCTCGTGCTGGTCTCGGTCATCTTCATGTTCGCCGTGGCCATTCCGCTTGGCGTCGTGATGGCGCATTACCGCGATCGATCGATCGACCATATCGGCCGCATTCTATCGCTGACCGGCGTGACAATCCCGAGCTTCCTCTTCGCGATCACCCTGCAGCTGCTTGCAGCACGTCTGTTGAATGGTTGGCCGATCATCGGCCGTCTCGATCATGGCCTTGACTGGAGCGGCGGCCCGACCGGCCTTCTGATCGTGGATGGACTGCTCATGGGGCGGCCCGATATCAGCCTCAACGCGCTACAGCATCTGGCGCTGCCGGCCTTCGCGCTCTCCATGGCCGGCATCGGCCAGATCACCCGCATCACCCGATCGGCGATGATCGAAAACCAGCGCAAGGATCACGTCCTGACGCTGAAGAGCTTCGGCGTGCCGGAGCGGGTGATCATCTTCAAGTATCTGCTGAAGCTGTCCTCGATCGCTCCGTTGACGATAATGGGGCTCGAATTCGCCTCGTTGATCGGCAATGCCTTCGTCATCGAAATGGTCTTTGCCTGGGGCGGCTTTGCTTCCTACGGCCTGACCTCGATCCTCCAGAAGGATCTCAACGCCGTCACCGCCGTCGTTCTCGTGGCGGGTCTCTTCTTCATTGTCGCGAACCTGATCGTCGATGTCCTGATCACGATCATCGACCCGCGCCTGCGCCGCAAGGAGGCACGCTGATGGCCGATCTGAATATGCTCAACACGTCCGATCGCGGCCTCAGCAGTGGCTACATGATGTGGTACCGCTTCAGCCGCAACCCGGCTGCCGTCATCGGTACGCTGATCATCCTTTCGGTTCTCTTTCTGGCCACTTTTGCGCCGTGGCTGACGCCCTATCCGAAGCACATCGGCGCAGTCGTCGATTTCCGCGCTCGCCATCTGCCTCCGGATGCGGCGCACTGGTTCGGCACCGACAAGGCCGGTCGCGATATTTTCTCGCGCACCATCTTCGGTCTGCGCATCTCGCTTCTTCTGGTGATCGGAGTGCTCGGCATCTCTGTGCCTGTCGGCGCTGTGCTCGGCCTGATGGCCGGCTATTTCGGCGGATGGGTCGAAAAGCTGATCAGCGGCCTGACCAATGTCATGCTTGCCATGCCGCCCCTCGTCATGGCGCTCGCGGTCTCAAACCTGCTCGAACCGACGCTGATGAACGCGATGATCGCCATCACGCTCCTGTGGTGGACGTGGCATGCGCGGCTGATCTACGCGGTGTCGAAGCAGATCGCCTCGGAGGATTATATCGAGGCCGCGCGTCTGGCCGGGGCGGGCCCGATCCATATCCTGTTTCGCGAGATTCTGCCGAACTGCGTGCCCGTCATTTCGGTGAAGACCACGCTTGATGCCGCCTTCGTCATTCTCTTCGGCGCGACCCTCAGCTTCCTCGGCTTCGGCGTGAAGCCGCCGACGCCCGACCTTGGCTCCATGGTCGCCGACGGCCGTCAGTTCATGCCCGATTTCTGGTGGGAAGTGCTCTGCCCTGGCGCCGCGGTTTTCTACGTCACGCTCGGCTTCAACCTCCTGGGCGATGGCTTGCGCGATATGTTCGATGTGGAGAGCTGAGATATGACCGACGCATTCCTGAAGGTCGACAATCTCGACGTCTTCTTCACCACATACGGTCGCACGCGCCAGGTTCTGCGCAATGTCAGCTTCTCCGTTGCCGCCGGCGAGCGCGTGGCGCTGATCGGCGAGACGGGCTCCGGCAAGTCGGTCACGGCCAAGGCGATCATCGGCACGCTGCCCAAGAACGCAGCCGTCCGTTCCGGCTCGATCACCGTCGGCGGTCAGGATGTGCTGAGCATGTCGCGCTCCGACCGCGAGGCGCTGAAGGGCACCGCGTTCTCGCTGATCATGCAGGACCCTCTGTCCTCGTTCAATCCGGTCTTCAAGATCGGCACGCATCTCGACGACGTCATGCGCTTCGCCGACAAGCGCAACGGCATCAGTTCCTCGAAAGCCGAGCGGCGTGAGCGCATCGCCGCGGTGCTGCGACGCGTACAGCTCGCCGATACCGAGCGCGTCATGAACGCCTATCCGTCCGAGCTTTCCGGCGGTATGCGCCAGCGCGTGCTGATCGGGCTGGCACTTCTGCACCGCCCGAAGTTGCTCATTGCCGACGAGCCAGGCACCGCGCTCGATGTCACGACGCAAGACGAGATCCTCAACCTCATCAACCAGCTGGTTGTGGAGGAGGGCATGTCACTGCTGATGATCACCCACAATCTCGGCGTCGTCCGCAAGGTCGCCGATCGGGTCGTCGTCATGCATCACGGCGATATCGTTGAGACGGGCGCCTGCGCCGAGATCCTTTCGGCGCCGCGAGAGGATTATACGAAATCGCTGCTGAGCGCCGTGCCGCCGCTTTATGGCTCCGGCGTGCTCGATCTTGCGGTCAGCGACCAAGAGCCGATCGTTTCGATCCGGGAGCTCAACAAGATCTACGGACGCCGCCCGGGTTATCATGCGGTGCGTGATGTCGGCCTGACGTTGCGCAAGGGCGAGATTTTCGGTTTGGCCGGTGAATCCGGCTCGGGCAAGACGACGGTCGCCCGCATCATCATGGAGCTCACGCGGCCGACCAGCGGAAGCGTGACGATCGATGCTCCGTCGCCCGGCAAAGGCAAGCGCCTGACCCAGATCGTCTACCAGAACCCCGGCACCTCGCTCAATCCGAAGCGCACGGTGAAGCAGACACTGACCTTGCCGTTGAAATCGATCGGCCTGGACGGAGCGGCGCGCGAGGCCCGCATGAACGAGCTGATGGGCTTGGTGCGCCTGCCGCAATCCTATCTCGGCAAGTATCCGCACGAGCTTTCCGGTGGCCAGAAGCAACGTGTGGCGATCGCCCGCGCGCTCGCGGCCGAGCCGAAAATCCTGATCCTCGACGAACCGACCGCGGCACTCGACGTGTCGGTTCAGAAGACGGTGATCGAGCTGCTGCTGCAGCTTCGCGATGAGCTTGGCCTGACCTACCTGATGATCAGCCACGACCTGTCGCTGATGCGCAATTTCTGTTCGCGCATCGCCATCATGCTGCGCGGCGAGATCATCGAGGAGGGCGGCACGTCCGCCGTGTTCGCCGAACCCAAACACCCCTACACCCGCGCTTTGATCGCAGCGATCCCGGTCGTCAGCGATGAGGAGGAGCGCCAGAAACCTGTCGTGACCGAAGAAGAGCGCATGCGCTTTCTCGTCAAGACGACCGATTGAGAGGAGCCTGACGTGTATCGCGTTGGAATTGACGTTGGTGGCACCAATACGGATGCCGTCGTACTTGAAGGCAAGACGGTGCTTGCGGGCGTGAAAGCCTCGACCACGGAGGACGTGACCTCCGGCGTGATCGAAGCGCTCGAGAAGGTCATCGAGGCCTCGGGCATTGACCGAGCACGCATCGCCGCCGTCATGATCGGCACCACGCATTTCACCAATGCGGTGATCGAGCGCCGTCACATGGATCAGGTGGCGGCGATCCGCCTCGGCCTGCCATCCGGCGCCGGCCTGCCGCCGATGGTCGATTGGCCCGATGATATTCGCGATGTCGTCGGAAACCACGGCTACCAGGTACGTGGCGGTTATGAATTCGACGGTCGCGAAATCTCGCCGCTCGACGAGGACGAGCTCGTCCGCATCGCTGGCGAGATCCGGGCCAAGGGCTTGAAGGCCGCAGCCGTCACCTGCGTGTTCAGCGGCATCAATGATGTGATGGAACTGCGCACCAAGGAAATTTTGCAGCAGCATTGCCCCGGCCTGCCTGTCGTCATGTCCAAGGATATCGGTCGTCATGGCCTGCTGGCGCGTGAGAGCGCTGCGATCATGAACGCCAGCCTGCTGTCGCTGGCCGACCGCACGGTCGCGGCCTTCGGCAAGGCGCTGGAGACCGCGGGGATCAAGGCACCGTTCTATATCACCCAGAACGACGGAACGCTGATGGCGGCCGATGTCGTAAGGGCATTCCCGGTGCTCACCTTCGCATCCGGCCCCACCAATTCCATGCGCGGCGCGGCTTTTCTCACCGGCATCAAGGATGCCGTCGTGGTCGATGTCGGCGGCACCACCTCCGATGTCGGTTCGCTCGCGCACGGTTTCCCCCGTCAGGCGTCGACGACCGTCGATATCGGCGGCGTGCGCACCAATTTCCGCATGCCTGATGTATTCTCGATCGGCCTTGGCGGCGGTTCACTGGTCGTCGAAGGAGAGAAGGGGATCAGCATCGGTCCGAAATCCGTCGGCTATCGCGTTCGCCAGGATGCGCTCTGCTTCGGCGGCTCGATCCTAACCGCAACCGATATCGCCGTTGCATCCGGCAAGGCCGATGTTGGCGACAAGAGGCTGGTCGCAGGCCTCGACAAGGCATTGGTGCAAGCAGCGGCGGCAAAGATCGACGCCATGCTGGAAGCCTGCGTCGAGCGCGGCCGAATCTCGTCAACTCCGGTTCCCGTCATCGCCGTCGGTGGTGGCTCGATCCTGATGCCGGAGAAGATTGGCGATCTCGACGTCATCCGGCCAGATAACTTCGCCGTCGCCAACGCGGTAGGTGCTGCAATCGCCCAGATCAGCGGCGAGACCGATCGCGTCTTCTCGCTGATCGATGGCCGCACACGCGAAAGCGCGCTGGCGGAAGCGGAAGCCGAAGCCCGTGAAAAGGCGATTGCCGCGGGCGCTGTTGCCGAAACACTCGAAGTCATCGAACGCGAGGACACGCCGCTGGCCTATCTGCCGGGTAATGCCACCCGCATTCATGTGAAGGTCGTTGGAGAAATGGGAGGCTACGATGGCTGATGCGCGCAAGCTGAAATATGACGAGGCCAATCTGCGTACGCTGACGGTCGAGGATCTCGACGCGCTGGAAATCGGCGCCGGCATTCTCGGCACGGGCGGCGGTGGAAACCCTTATCAGGGTAAGCTTCTGGCGCTGGAAGCGATGAAGGCCGGCTACGAGCTGAAGATCCTCGCCACCGACCAGATCGAGCCGGATGCGCTGTGCATGTCGATCGGCGGTATCGGCGCGCCGGTCGTCGGCACCGAACGCCTACGTGAGGGCCGTGAGGGCCTGCGCTGCCTGCGCGCCATGGAAGACCTGATCCGCCAGCCGATCGATGCGATCGTCTGCGAGGAGATTGGCGGCGCAAACGCCATCAACCCGCTGGTGACGGCAGCACTCGGTGGTCTGCCGATCCTCGATTGCGACGGCATGGGCCGCGCCTTCCCGGAAATGCAGATGACCACCTTCTCGATCTATGGCCACAGCTCGACACCATCGGTCATGTGCGACCTGCATGGCAATGCCGTGATCTTCAGCCACGCGGTTTCCGAAGTCTGGCATGAACGCATGGCGCGGGCCTGCGTGGTGGCGCAGGGCGGCGGCGCGATGCTCGCGACCGCACCGATGCAGGCGCATTATGTCCATCGTTATGGCATTCCGAAGAGCTACTCCAAGGCGATCGCGCTCGGTCAGGCCGTCATCGACGCCCGCAAGGCTCAGGAAGACCCGATCGCGGCGGTGTGTGCGCTCGAAGGTGGTCGTCGGATTTTCAACGGCAAGATCACCGATCTTAAGCGCCACCTGCGCGGTGGTTTCGCGGTCGGCGAGATGGAGCTTGCCGGCTTCGACGACAGCAACGGCCAGACGGCCAGCGTCGCTATCCAAAACGAGTTCCTGATCTTCCGCCGCAACGGCAAGGTCGAAGTCACGGTTCCTGATCTGATCGTACTGCTCGACGTCGATACCGGTTATCCGATCACCACCGAAATGCTGCGTTACGGCCAGCGTGTCGCGGTGCTGGCCATTCCCTGCCACGACCTTTTGCGCAGCGCCCAGGCGCTCGAGGTCGTCGGGCCGAAGGCTTTCGGCTACCCCGAGCTCACTTTCTCACCACTGCCGTCGATCTCGCGCCAGGCTGCCTAACCATAAGCGGATGTTCCGCATCTAAGAGAGGAACTTGCATGAAAACCACGTCCAGAATGTCCCGCATTACTGCGCTCGCGCTCGGCACCGGCCTTGCGCTGATGATGCACTCGGCTTCGGCATCCGCCGCCGACGAGAAGGTGTCGATCGCCGTCAACACAATGCAGATCTTCTCGTCGCTAGATCCGGCCAAGGTGACCGATTACACCGGCTACATGGCGATCGTGAACATGTATGACGGTCTCACTACGGTCAGCCCATCAGGCGAAATCGTGCCGCATCTGGCAAAGTCCTGGGATGTGTCCGACGACGGCCTGACCTACACGTTCCATCTGCGCGACGATGCGAAGTTTCAGGATGGCACCGCTGTCAAGGCATCCGACATCGCATGGTCGGTGCAGCGCCTGATCGGCATCAACAAGGGGCCTTCCAACCTCATCGTCGGCCTGATCAAGCCGGAAAACATCACGACGCCGGACGAGCAGACGGTGGTCTTCAAGCTGGAGCGCAAATTCTCGCCGTTCATGGCGGTGACGCCGATCTTCATGGCGATGAACCAGAAGCTGATCGAGGCCAACACCAAGCCTGAGGACAAGTGGGGCGAAGCCTATGTCGGCGAGCATTCCGCCGGCTCCGGCCCCTACAAGCTGGTTAGTTACAACCGGTCGGCCGACATGGTGATCGCCCGCAACGCCGACTATTTCCTCGGCTGGACCAAGGGCAAGCCGATCGACGAAGTCCGCTTCGTGCAGACGAGCGACGACGCCACCGTCAAGGCTCTGGCCGAAAAGGGCGAACTCGGTCTTACCTCGCATGGCCTCGGCAACGACACCTATGAAGCGATCGGCAAGATGGACGGCTACAAGCTGATCCAGACCCGGACCGCCGGCGGTTTCGTCATCAAGCTCAACACAAAGGTCTACCCGACCGACGACGTGCATGTGCGCCGGGCGATTGCTTACGCGACCGACTACAAGACCATTCAGGAAGTGATCTATCCGGGCTTCGACATGAAGGGCCCGCTCTCGGATGCCTTCAAGGATGCCCATAACGACGGCATCGAGCCTGGTGTCTTCGATCTTGAGAAGGCCAAGGAAGAACTGGCGAAGTCCAAGTATGCCGGCCAGGAGATCACGCTGGTGAACAGCTACGTCGCGTCTCTCGCCTTCGAGGGCGAAGTGGCGCTGCTGATGCAAGCAAACCTCGAACAGATCGGTATCAAGCTCGACATCAAGCCGGAGCCGTGGAACCGCATCGTCGAACTCTCCGCCAAGCCGGAGACGACGCCGGCCTCGACCCAGGTCAACGTTTCGCCGAGCTATCCTTCGCCGGATGCGATGTTCTACAACCAGTATCACTCCAAGGCATCGGGCACCTGGTGGTCGATGGAATGGTTGCAGGATCCAGAAGTCGACACGCTGATCGACAAGGCGCGCGGCGAAACCGACGTGGCTGCCCAGAACGCGACCTACAAGGAGCTGCAGACCAAGATCGCCGAGCTTCAGCCCGACATCTGGGCCGTCGCGCCGAACCGCCGTTACGGCGCCAGCAAGTGCCTGCAGGGCTATGCCTTCATCCCGATGCAGAGCTGGGATCTGAACTTCTCCAACTTCTATTGGGACTGCAAGGCGAACTGATTTCGCCGCGTCACACGAATTTCCGGTCCGCAGCCATGCGGGCCGGGCTTTGCCAGCGACTGCATGGATAACAAAATGCTTCAGGAATTCCCCGAGGAAAATATCGAACCGCTCGCCACGGGCGCCTGGATTCTGGGCACAGGCGGCGGTGGCAATCCCTATATCTCCACGCTCAACCTGCGCCGGCTTTATGCCGAAGGCCGTCGCGTGCAGATCATGGACCCGATGGATCTTGAGGATGACGACATGGTTGCCGTCGTCTCCAAGATGGGTGCGCCGCTGGTCGGCCAGGAACGCCTCAGCGATCCCGTCCATCTCGCCCGCGCCGTCGAGGTGATGGAGGATTATCTCGGGCGTCCGTTCCGCGCCATCATGAGTGTCGAGATCGGCGGTTCCAACGCGCTCTCGTCCTTTCTCGCAGGCGCCATGCTCGACCGCCCTGTTGTCAATGCCGACGCGATGGGTCGCGCCTATCCCGAAGCGCAGATGACCTCGTTTGCGATCGGCAACCTGCCGATGTTCCCGCTGTCGTTGGTCGACATCCGCGACAACGAGGTGATCGTCACCCGCGCCGCGTCGTGGAAGTGGATGGAACGCATCTCGCGCAAGGTCTGCACCGAAGTCGGCTCCACCGCCGCCACCTGCAAGGCGCCCCGCACCGGCCGTGAGGTCAAGGACTGGGGCATTCATTACACCGTCACCAAGGCGACCGAACTCGGCCGTGCCGTCATCGAGGCGCGCGCGCGTCATGACGATCCGGTCAAGGCCGTGCTCGACCATGAAGGCGGCAAACAGCTGTTCCGCGGCAAGATCGTCGATGTGGTGCGCGAAACCACCGGCGGCTTCCTGCGCGGCAAGACCGTCATCGAGGGCATTGATGCCGACAAGGGTTCGCGCATGGAACTGGCCTTCCAGAACGAATGGGCGGTCGCCTTCCGCGATGGCCAGCCCGTTGCCATGACGCCTGACCTGCTCTGCCTGCTCGACACCGTCTCGGGCGGCGCCATAGGCACAGAATCCGTGCGTTACGGCCAGCGTGTCACGGTCGTCGCACTGCCGGCACCCGAGCTTCTGACAACGCCTGCCGGCATCGCCGCCGTTGGCCCCCGCGCCTTCGGTTATGACATCGAATTTACATCGGTATTCCCATGAAACGCATCGGTATTGACGTTGGCGGCACCAATACGGATGCCGTGCTGATCGACGGTGACACGATCCTCTCCTCGATCAAGGTTCCGACCACGCAGGACGTGATGTCCGGCGTCAAGTCGGCGCTCGCGCATGTGTCCGGCTCGATCGGCAACACACCGCGCCCGCTTGATGCAGTGATGATCGGCACCACCCACTTCACCAATGCCGTGGTCGAGCGCGCCCGGCTGGAACGTGTTGCGGCGATCCGCATCGCGCTGCCGAGTGGTTCCTCGCTGCCACCGATGTGCGACTGGCCGGAAGATCTGCGTGCTGCCGTTGATCCTTTGATCTTCATGGTGCATGGCGGTCATGAATATGACGGCAGCCCGATCGTACCGATGATCCCGGACGAGATCCGCGAAGCGGCAATGAAGATCCGTGATGCCGGCATTACCTCGATCGCGATCTCCGCGACCTTTTCGCCGCTGACGACGGAATGCGAGACGGTTGCGGCCGAGATCGTCCGTTCGATCATTCCGGAAGCCCGTATCACGCTGTCGCATACGCTGGGCCGCATCGGCCTTCTGGAGCGTGAAAACGTGGCGCTGCTGAACGCCGCCCTGCAATCGCTCGGCAAGACCACCGTACAGGCGTTTTCCGACGCATTGCGTGAAGCCTCGATTGCCGCCCCGTTCTTCCTCACCCAGAACGACGGCACCGTGGCGCTGGCGGATGTGGCGGCAGCCAACCCGGTCCACAGCTTCGCCTCCGGCCCGACCAACTCGATGCGCGGCGCGGCTTTCCTCACCGGTCTCACTGATGCGATGGTCGTCGATGTCGGCGGCACCACGTCGGATATCGGCTGCCTCATCGGCGGCTTCCCGCGCGAGGCCAACAACATCGTGCATGTCGGCGGTGTGCGCACTCTGTTCCGGATGCCCGACCTTCTGCCGATCGCGCTTGGCGGCGGCACGATCATCGATCCCGAAACCGGCAAGATCGGCCCACGTTCGGTCGGTTACCGCATCCTCTCGGAAGCGCTTGTTTTTGGCGGCAATACGCTGACGACATCGGACGTTGCCGTTGCGGCCGGCCTGATCGAAATGGGCGACAAGGATCGAGTGAAGGGTCTCGATCCGGCCTTCGTCAAGGCCAGCCTTGAGCGCATCCGCGACATGGTCACCGACAGCTTTGACCAGATGAAGACCTCTGCCGAGGATGTGCCGCTCATCGCGGTTGGCGGCGGCGCTTTCCTGATCCCGGAAAAGGTTTTGGGCGCTTCGGAAGTGCTGCGTGTCGAAAATGCCGGTGTCGCCAATGCACTTGGTGCCGCCATGGCGCAGGTCTCGGGCGAAGTGGATCAGGTGTTTTCCGGCATCAGCCGCGACGAGGCTCTCGCTACCGCGGAGGCGGAAGCGCAGGCGGCGGCCGTTGCTTCCGGCGCAAGTCGCGACAGCCTGAAGACGCTCGAAGTCGAGGATATCCCGATCGCCTATCTGCCGGGCGGTGCGCGGCGTGTGCGCGTGCGAGTCATCGGTGATATCGAACTCGCCTGATTGCGCGTGAGATCAAGTTTTGCACCCCGCGTAGCCGCGGGGTAGCGCCTGGGACGCGAACCGATCCCGCCACGTAACAAAGGGAGATGCTCCATGAGCAAGATTGCACTCGCCATCCACGGTGGTTGTGGCGTTATGCCCAAACAGGATCTGAGCGAAGCGGAATGGGCGGCGGCGCGCGTCGATCTTCACCGATCGCTACAAGCCGGCTGGGCGATCCTTAATGCTGGCGGAACAGCGCTGGATGCGGTCGAGGCCGCGGTCGTGGTGATGGAAGACAGCCCGCATTTCAACGCCGGTCATGGCGCCGCGCTGAATACCGATAGCGAACACGAGCTTGATGCTTCGATCATGGATGGACGCACGCTTGAGGCTGGTGCGGTGACGCTTGTCAAACGCATCCGTAATCCGGTGAAGGCCGCGCGGCGTGTCATGGAGAAGGGCGACGCCGTGTTGCTGGGCGGTGCCGCCGCCGATGAATTCGCCAAGGTCGAAGGTCTCGATATCGTTGCGCCCGCTTACTTCACCACCGAACGACGCGTGGAGGCTCTGGCTGCGATGAAGGCACATGCCGCCGCAGGCACCGCAGCCAAGGCCAGCGAGTCGGAAAAACACGGCACGGTCGGCGCGGTCGCGCTCGATGCGGCCGGACACCTTGCCGCGGCAACCTCGACCGGCGGCTACAACAACAAGCCTTCAGGCCGCATCGGCGACACACCGATCCCGGGCGCTGGGACCTATGCGCGCGACGGGATTTGCGCGGTGTCGGGGACGGGCAAGGGCGAATATTTTATCCGCTACGCTGTCGGCCACGAAGTCGCGAGCCGGGTGCGATACCTCAAGGAAAGCGTCGACCAGTCGGCCACATCAGTCATCATGGAGGAGCTGAAACCCCATGATATCGGCGCCGGCCTTGTCGCGGTTGGCGCGGACGGATCAGTGAGCGCGCCCTACAATACCGACGGCATGTTTCGCGGCTGGGTCGAGGATGACGGCAAGTTCTTTGTCGCGACGCACGAAGACGTCTTCGTCTTGTCGGACCGCGACTAGAATATACAAATTGCCTGGCGGCCGGCGCGGGAAGCACCGGCCGGATCAGGCCGATTGCCTCAGAATGATCTCGGCATTCAACAGCACCTGCTCAGGGACATCTGACGACGCGCCTTCACTTTCCTGATCCATCTTGTGGAGCAGGAGCTGCATGGCGATGCGGCCGATATCGTTGTAGCTCTGCGCAACCGTCGTGATCGGTGGGCAGGCGTAGCGCGATAGCGGGTGGTCGTCGTGGCCGGCGATCCTGAGGCTGCAGTCGGGCGCACGGCCGATTTTCACGCCCGCCTGATAGGCGGCCGCGATGGCGCCGAACGCCACGCGGTCATTAGCGCAGAGCACGGTCGAGGTCGGGAAGCCGCCCTGTTCGAGGATGCGCTTGGTTTCATCGTAGCCGAACTTCTCGAAATCCCAGCCGGCGGCCTTTTCGATCGGCAGCACGATCGGCTCCATCCTCAGCTCCGTCATCGCCTCGATATAGGCCATTTCGCGTGTCGATGCGTTCGTGTTGACGGGCGGCATGCCGAGATAGCATGGCGGCTCGCCGGAGCGGCAGAGATAATCGACAATCAGGCGAAAGCTCTGGCGGTTGTTGGTGCCGACAAAAGGCGAGACATCATCGAGCGGCGAATCGACGAAGATCAACGGGATCGAGGCCGACAGCGCCAGAAGGGTTTCGTGGTGCGACTGCACGCCAAGCGGCGCGATGATCGCCCCGGCGACATTCATCGATTTGAGTGTCTCGATCGCGCGTGCTTCCATCGAAGCATTGCCGTCCGACGATAGCACGAAGGCAAGCAGACCGGCGTCGTTGGCGATGAGTTCGACGCGGCGCGTCAGCGCCATGTAGAACGGGTCCGTCGAGTTGGGAATGATGATCCCGATGATGTTGCTGCGCCGGCGGTTGAGATTGACGGCGAACATGTTCGGCCGAAAACCGCTCTCCTTGAGGGCCGCTTCGATGATATCGCGGGTCTTGCGCCGCACGGAGCTCGGGTCGTTGAAGTACTTCGAGACGGTCGGCCGCGACAGGCCGACATATTCGGAAAAGTCCTCCATCGTTCTGATCGGCCTGTCTGACAAACGCGCGTCCCACTCATTTTTTATTTAATCGATTGAAATCGTTGATACAGTTCAATCAAAACTTTTGCGCCGGTGCAAGCCGCGCCTTAGGCGCGGCAGGCTTCGAAGTAATCTTCCAGCACGCGGTCGACGGCCGCAAGCGCCAGCGAACGGGCATCCGGTTTGACCTTGCCGTCGCGCACACCGACATAGGCGCCGGTCAGGTACTGGTTGATCAGGGTCTCCGGGATCTGCACGCCATCCAGCAATGAGAACAGCGTCTTCACGGCCGCGTCGATCTCCGGCTGCGGCCAGTAGTAGCGGATACGGTCGCTATAGCTGAAGTGGCGCTGGATGTGCTTATCGGCGTCCGTTCCGTGATAATACTTGTCCCAGTTCTTCGGATCGGCAGTCAGCACGCGCTCGATGGTGGCAACCAGCGTTTCCTTGCGCTTGTCTGGAAACAGGAACGCGGCGATCTGGTCGAGCCCGTAATAGGCTTCGCGCAGCGCGAATGTCAGGCCGGGGCCGACCTTCAGGATGGCGAAGCCGTCCATGACCAGCTGCCGCAGCATGTCGCGGGTCTGGTAGTCGGTGGAGTGAGCTTCGAAGACCATGCCTGGCATGTCCGAAAGCGTGGCGCTCAATGCCGCCGCTTTTTCCGGGGCGTAGGCGATGACGTTCTCGTTGCCGAACTCAACACCCGGCTGGACCACGGCGCCGACCACACGGGAGAACGCGTCCGACACGCCGGCGGCCTCGAAGGCCTGGCGGTGGATGGCAATGGTTTCGCGCGCAGCGTCCGGCTTGGTCACCTCAAGCTCTTCGATCTCTTCCATGGCGCCGCCGGGGATCGGCACTTCGGTGCCGACGATATAAACAGGCTTGATGCCATCCGAGCCCTTCAACGCGGCCTCGGCCACTGAGGCGAGCTTTGCGGCGCGCTCAGCGGTGATCGCGTCGGGCAGGGCGACCGGCTCGCCGGCGCAGCCCATGCTGGTATCGAGATGCAGCTTTGTGAAGCCAGCCTTGGCGAAAGCCTCGATCATCACGCAGGCCTTGGCCATCGCCTCGTCGGCGGGCAGGCTCTTCCATGGATTGGGTCCGAGATGGTCGCCACCGAGGATCAGCTTTTCAAGCGGAAAGCTGGTCTCGGCCGCTATCTTCTCCACGAAGGCACGAAAGTCGGCCGGCGTCATGCCGGTATAGCCGCCGTCCTGGTTCACCTGGTTGCAGGTGGCCTCGACGAGCAGGTGGGTATCTTGCTTCAGGGCATGCAGCATCGACGCCTCGATGACGAGGGGATGGGCCGAGCAGATCGAGGGAATGCCTTTCACGCCGGTGCCGTGGCGCCATTGTGCGATTTCCGTGAGGTAGCTCTTCTGCATGTCAGGCTTGTCCTTGCACTTTGATGAGGGCGTCGAGTTCGGCTTGCGTGGATGCGCCTTCCATCGGGCCGGCCTTGGTGACGGCGCGGGCACCGGATGCGTTGGCGTAGCGCAGCGCTTCGGCCGGGTGCATTCCCTTCAGCCAGAAGGTGACGAAGGTCGCGCCGAAGCAGTCGCCGGCACCGGTCGGGTCGACTTCCTCGACCTTGTAGCCCGCGAGATCGATCTGGTTAGCCTTGTCGAAATAGCTGGAGCCCTTCTCGCCGCGTTTAATGACGATGGCCTTGATGCCCTTTGCGAGCAGCTCGGCAACGGCTTCCTTCTCCGTTTTTGCCTCGGCGAACAGGAACAGCTCCTCGCCGCTCGGCATGAAGAGATCGGTAACGGCGAGAACGGTCTGCAACGCCTCGCGCATGCCGGGGCTGTCGAGGATTTCGGGGCGCAGGTTCGGGTCGAAGGACACGGTGCCGCCGGCGGCCTTGATTCGTTCGACGGCGGTGAGGATGCTCTTCACCACGCTCGGAGCGTAGAGGGCGGTGCCCATGACGTGCATGTGTGTGCAGCCGTCGATCAGCGCCAGCGTCTTGTCCGAAAGCTCGATCTCACCGCAGGCGCTGTGGCGGATGTTGAAGACGAAGGCGCGGCTGCCATCTTCGCGGTAGCGCACGAAGGCGCTGCCGGTCGTGCCCTGCGGGACAACCTCGATGCCGGAGACATCGACACCGTCCTCGGTCAGGCGATTGATGTTGACCCAGCCGAAATCGTCATCGCCGACGCGGGAGATGATCGCGCAATCCTGGCCGAGCTTGCCGACCTGATCGATGAAGATGGCTGGCGCGCCCGACGGGAAGGGGCCGATCAGCGGCACGGCTTCCCGAAAACCATTACCGCGATTGGTGGCGACGATTTCGACCAGGATTTCGCCGATGGTGAGGATTTTCGACATGGCTGCTTGCTCTTGAAGTTTACTGCTTGGCGCGCTTCGAGCGCACGTCGAGATAGACGGCGACGAGGATGACGAGGCCCTTGACGATCAGCTGGTAGAAGTAAGGCACCGACAGCATGTTCATGCCGTTGTTGAGCACGCCGATGATGAGCGCGCCGATCAGCGTGCCGATCATGGTGCCGACCCCACCGGCAAGGCTCGTGCCGCCGAGAACGGCCGCGGCGATGGCGTCGAGTTCGTAGCTCATGCCGGCGTTGGTCTGGGCCGAGAACAGGCGCGAGGAAAGCAGGATGCCGCTGATCGCCGCCATGATGCCTGATATCATGAAGATGATGATCTTCAGGCGATCGACCTTGATGCCGGAATAGAGCGCAGCCTCGCGGTTGCCACCGGTAAGATAGGCGCGGCGGCCGAACTTGGTCTTGCTGAGCAGGATGTGGTTGAACAGGAAGAGCACGGCCACGACCCAGATCACGATCGGGATGCCGATGAAGCTCTGGGTGCCGATGGCCGTCCAGGTCGGCTCCATGATCATGGCAGGCGCGCCGTTCGTCGGCAGGCTGACCATGCCGCGATAGATACCCATCGTCGCCACGGTGACGATGAAGGAGGGCAGCAGAAACTTCGCGGTCAGGACGCCGTTGGCGAGACCCAAAAGCGCGCCGGCTGCGAGCGTTAGGACGAGTGCAGGAACGAAGCCCATACCGAACGCGAAACACTGTGCTCCGACCATGCCGGCGACTGCGATGATCGAGCCGATCGACAGGTCGATCTCACCGAGCAGGATGACCCAGGTCATGCCGAAGGCGGCGATCGCGATGACCGAGACCTGCTGCAGTACGTTCAGGAAGTTGGCAACGGACATGAACCGCTGGTTGGTGATCGAGAAGATCACGCAAAGGACGATCAGCGATAGGAAAATACCGCCATACTGCTTCATTACCTGCCGGAATGCGGCATTGGCTGCGTGTCTGTCGCTCATGATACAAATCCCGTAGCAAAGCTCATGATCTTCTCCGGTGTCATCTGATCGCCGGCAACGATGGCGGTGGCCCGCCCTTCGCTCATGACGACGGCGCGGTCGCTCATGCCGATGACTTCGGGGAGTTCGGAGGACACCAGCAGGATTGCCGTGCCTTCCGCCGCCAGTTGGCGGATGATCTTGTAGATTTCAAACTTGGCGCCGACATCGACGCCGCGTGTCGGCTCGTCGAGGATGAGGATCCTCGGCTTGGTCAGCAGCCACTTGGCCAGCACGATCTTCTGCTGGTTGCCGCCGGACAGCGATCCCGCCGAGGTCTCGAGCGACGCCGTCTTGATGGCGAGCCGGCCGACTTCCACCTTTGCGTCGTCGCGTTCGCGGCGGCGCCTGAGGAAGCCGAAGGGGCTGGAATAGTTGTCGAGCGCCACCATCGAGATGTTGCTCTCGACACTGTGGCTGAGCACCAGCCCTTCTTCCTTGCGGTTCTCGGTGACGAAGCCGATACGCCGGTTAATGGCATCGACGGGGGAGGTGATCGTTACCGCGCTGCCGTCGATCGAGATGGTGCCCGAAGTCGGCTGCGTCATGCCGAAGAGGGTCTTCATCACCTCCGAACGGCCGGAACCGATCAGGCCGAAGAAGCCGAGGATCTCGCCCGGGCGGACATCGAAGGAGATGCCCTCGAACTCGTCATGGCTGGAAAGCCCGCTCACCGCCAGCACCGGCTTTTCGGTAAGCGCTGGAGCCGGCACGTCGCGCGGCGGGTAAATCTCGTTCATGTCGCGGCCGACCATTAGCGCGATCAGCTCATCGATCGTGGCCTCGGACTTGTCGCGCGTGATGATGTAGCTGCCGTCGCGCACGACGGTGATGTCGTCGCTGAGCCGCATGATCTCTTCCATGCGGTGCGAGATGTAGATCACGGCGACGCCGCGCGCTTTCAGCTGCGCGATGATCTCGAACAGGATTTCGGCTTCGCTGTCGCTGAGCGAGGATGTCGGTTCGTCGAGGATGACGACCT
The DNA here is from genome assembly GCF_000377565.1 of Rhizobium sp. 2MFCol3.1. Taxonomy (GTDB): domain Bacteria; phylum Pseudomonadota; class Alphaproteobacteria; order Rhizobiales; family Rhizobiaceae; genus Rhizobium. The sequence goes on from NZ_KB898355.1 coordinate 453,868, forward strand.
TGGCGTCGATGCTGAGGCCCTTGGCGATCTCGACCAGCTGGCGCTGGGCGATCGACAGGTCGCCGACGCGCTCCTGGACGGATATCGGCAGCTTCAGATCGGCGACGATCGCCGCGGCCTGGCGCACGAGTGCCTTGTCGTTGATGAAGCCGGCCCTTGTCGGCTCGCGGGTCGCGAGAATATTCTCGGCGACGCTCAAATTGTTGCAGAGGCTGAGTTCCTGGAAGACGATCGTCAGGCCCGCTGCCGCCGCATCCTGCGGGTTGGCCGGCGCATAGGGCTTGCCGTCGAGAAGGATCGAGCCCGATGTCGGCTGGTAGACACCGGCGAGGATCTTCATCAGCGTCGATTTTCCGGCGCCGTTTTCACCGAGGATCGTGTGAACCCTGCCGGGCCGAACCTTCAGCTGCATGTTCTTCAACGCGGTCACCGCGCCGAAGACTTTCGTAATGTCCTTGATCTCGAGGATCGCGTTGTCGCCGGAGGTTTCCATGGCGTCACCTTTCACCAAGAGCCGCAGGCATCGGATGGATGCGTGGGGCGCTCTGATTTGTCGCGGAGATGTCGCTACTTTCCGGCGGCCAGCCCCTCAAAGAACCCGGCCGCCGGAAGGAGCGGTCACTGTGCGATACTTGGGACCTTCGCACAGTGCGCCTTGGGAGGACTTACTGCTTCTTGACGTAGACGCCGGGAACGATCGGCTGCTCGGCGGGCACGTCCTTGCCGGCCTTGAGGTCCAGCGCGGTATCGACGGCGAGCTTGCCCATCTGGTCCGGGAACTGCTGGATCACGCCAACCATGTCGGGATCGCTGTCGACCGCCTTGATCGCCTCAGGCATGCCGTCGAAGCCGATGACCTTGACCTTGCCAGTCAGGCCGGAAGACTTGACCGCAACGGCTGCGGCCAGTGCCGCGTCGTCACCGAAGCCGAAGATGCCGTTGATATCTGGGTTTGCCTGCAGCATGTTCTGCGCGACGGCCAGCGCCTCGGCGCGGGTGATGCCGGTCTGGATCGAAACGATCTTGATGTCGGGATGCTTGGCAATGGCTTCCTTGAAGCCGTTGACGCGGTTCACGACCGACTGGACCAGCGGATAGTCGATGATAGCGACATTGCCCTTGCCGCCAAGCTGCTCGGCCATAAGTTCGCCAGCCTTGACGCCGCCGGCATAGTTATCGGTGCCGATGTAGGACGAAACCTTGGCGCCCTCGACCGGAACGTCGACGGTGATGACCTTGATGCCGGCTGCCTCAGCGCGGGCGACGGCCGCGAGCGCGCCCTTGCTGTCAACAGGCGACATGATGATGACGTCGACGCCCTTGACGATAAAGTCTTCGATGTCGGCGAGCTGCTTGTTCAGGTCCTGATTGGCAATCGCGATCTCGACGGAGACGTTCTTGGCCTTTGCTTCAGCGGTGATCGCCTTTGCGAGCTCGTTATAGAAAGGATGCTGCTGCGTCAGCAGCGACGCGCCAATGCCTTCGGCCTGCGCGGTGAACGCGGCGAGCGAGAAAGCGGCGGAAACGAGCAGCGACTTCGCGATGCGAGAAATGGTCAATTTTTCCTCCCGGAAACGTATCGAGGCCTGTGCTTGGGACCGTCGGATATGGCCGCCTCCTGAGCCAACCGACGCCGCCTATTCACCATTAAACTTTGCGCGCGTCAACTTTAAAATCTATATGCGTTAAATTAATTTTGATGCGAGAACATATCGCCATGCGCAGAAAGACAACGCCGGCAAGCCCGCCGGCGGCGTGCAAGCAGCAGTGAAGACCGCTCGATCTTGCTGTGAAGGAGGGAGTGAGAGAAGCAGTCCGGCATGGCAGCCGCTTGACGCAATGAAGCGACCTCGGATCGATGCCACGACCAAGGAACCTAAAGGCCTGTACCGCTCACAATGCTACGATCAGTGAGCGCGGACACACCGTGCCTTCAGCCGATCGTCTCGGGATTGGGCGGCGCTACCGGCGCCGGCCGTTTGATCAGCGGCACAGCCTGCAGCACCAGCGGACTGAGCGTATCCGTCTCGAGCTCGACGATCTCGAACAGTTGCTTGCGCATGCGCGGCTCCCAGAACTTGTTGATGTGCGCGGCCACGCCTTGCGCGGCCTCGGCTTCCGGCTGGGTCGCGAAGAATCCAGCGATCTGGTTCGCCATATAGACAAGCTTGTCGTGGGTGCCGTGTGACATCGCCTTACTCCGCCGCCTCGAGCTTGCCCGAAATCCGTCGGCTCTGCCGCGCCTGCTCGTCGTACTCGACCTGCCAATCCGTCGGGCCGTTGGACGGCGAGACCTGGACAGCAGTCACCTTGTACTCCGGACAGTTGGTCGCCCAGTCGGAGAAGTCGGTGGTGATGACGTTCGCCTGCGTGTCCGGATGGTGGAAGGTCGTGTACACCACGCCGGGCGAGACTCGATCGGTGATGAGCGCACGCAGCGTCGTATCGCCCGATCGGCTCATCAGCTTCACCCAGTCGCCATCGCGGATGCCGCGCTGTTCGGCATCATGTGGGTGGACCTCCAGCCGGTCCTCGGAGTGCCAGACGACATTCTCCGTGCGCCGCGTCTGCGCCCCGACATTATATTGGCTGAGAATGCGCCCCGTCGTCAAAAGCAGCGGGAAGCGTGGTCCCGTGCGTTCGTCGGTCGCGATATATTCGGTGCGGATGAACTTGCCCTTGCCGCGCACGAAGCCGTCGACATGCATGATCGGCGATCCCTGAGGATGCGCTTCATTGCACGGCCACTGCACGGAGCCCATCTTTTCCAGATAGTCGTAGGAGACCATGGCGAAGCTCGGTGTCGTTACCGCGATCTCATCCATGATCTGAGACGGGTGCTGGTAATTCCAGGCAAGGCCCATGGCCTGCGCCAGCTTTTGCGTCACTTCCCAGTCGGCATAGCCGTTCTTCGGGCTCATCACCTTGCGCACGCGGTTGATGCGCCGCTCAGCATTGGTGAAGGTGCCGTCCTTCTCGAGGAAGCTCGAGCCCGGCAGGAAGATGTGGGCGTAGTTCGCCGTCTCGTTCAGGAAGAGATCGTGAACGACCACGCACTCCATAGCCGCCAGCCCCGCCGCCACATGCTTGGTGTCTGGGTCGGACTGCAGGATATCCTCACCCTGGACGTAGAGCCCCTTGAAGGAGCCATCGACGGCGGCGTCCAGCATGTTGGGGATGCGTAGGCCCGGCTCGTCGCTGATCTTCACGCCCCAGAGCTTCTCGAAGATATCGCGCGTCGCATCGTCGGAGACGTGGCGATAGCCCGGAAGTTCGTGCGGGAAGGAGCCCATGTCGCAGGAGCCCTGCACATTGTTCTGGCCGCGCAGCGGGTTCACGCCGACGCCGGGACGGCCGATATTGCCGGTTACCATCGCCAGGTTGGCGATCGCCATAACCGTCGTCGAACCCTGGCTGTGCTCGGTCACGCCAAGCCCGTAGTAGATCGCGCCATTGCCGCCTGTGGCATAGAGACGGGCCGCACCCCGCAGCATCTCCGCCGGCACGCCGGTCAGCGCTTCCGTCGCCTCCGGGCTATGGTGCGGCTCTGCGACGAAGGCCGCCCAGTCCTCGAACTCCGACCAATCGCAGCGCTCGCGGATAAAGCGCTCATCGAACAGGCCCTCGGTTACGATCACATGCGCCAGCGAGGTCATGACCGCGACGTTGGTGCCCGGCTTCAGCGGCAGATGATAGGCCGCCTCGACATGCGGCGAGCGGACGATATCGGTACGGCGCGGATCGATGACGATCAGCTTGGCGCCCTGGCGCAGGCGCTTCTTCAGGCGCGAGCCGAAGACCGGGTGACCATCCGTCGGGTTGGCGCCGATGATGACGACGACATCGCTCTTCTCGACGCTGTCGAAATTCTGGGTGCCCGCCGAGGTGCCGAAGGCCTGGCCTAGGCCATAGCCTGTCGGCGAATGGCAGACACGTGCGCAGGTGTCGACATTGTTGTTGCGGAAACCGGCGCGCACCAGCTTCTGCACCAGATAGGTTTCCTCGTTGGTGCAGCGCGAGGAGGTGATGCCGCCGATCGAATCGCGCCCATACTGATACTGGATGCGCCGGAACTCGGACGCTACATGCGCAAAGGCCTCGTCCCAGGTCACCTCGCGCCAGGGATCGGTGATCTTCTCGCGCACCATCGGGTTCAAGATGCGGTCCTTGTGGCTGGAATAGCCGTAGGCGAAGCGGCCCTTGACGCAGGAATGCCCGCGGTTCGCCTGCCCATCCTTCCACGGCACCATGCGCACCAGCTCCTCGCCGCGCATCTCCGCCTTGAACGAACAGCCGACGCCGCAATAGGCGCAAGTGGTCACGACCGAATGCTCCGGCTGGCCGATTTCGATCACCGACTTCTCGATCAGCGTCGCCGTCGGACAGGCCTGTACGCAGGCGCCGCAGGAGACGCACTCCGACGAGACGAAATCCTCGTGCATGCCGGCCGAAACCCGGGAATCGAAGCCGCGCCCCTCGATGGTCAGTGCAAACGTGCCCTGAACCTCCTCGCAGGCCCGCACGCAGCGCGAACAGACGATGCATTTGGCCGGATCGAAGGTGAAATAGGGGTTGCTCTCATCCTTCGGCGCCCATTTGGCGTTGAGCCCGCCATTGTCGCGCGCCTTGACGTGGTTGTCGCCCTCATAGCCGTAGCGCACATCGCGCAAGCCAACGGCGCCCGCCATGTCCTGCAGCTCGCAATCGCCATTGGCCGCACAGGTGAGACAGTCGAGCGGATGGTCGGAGATATAGAGCTCCATCACGCCGCGGCGGACGTCCTTGAGCCGGTTCGTCTGCGTCGACACCACCATGCCCGCTGCAACCGGCGTGGTGCATGACGCCGGCAGGCCGTTGCGTCCCTGGATTTCGACCAGACAGAGCCGGCAGGAGCCGAAGGCGTCGATCATGTCGGTGGCGCAGAGTTTGGGGATCTCGATGCCTGCATCCATCGACGCGCGCATGATGGACGTGCCCTCGGGCACGGTCACCTGGTTGCCGTCGATGGTGAGCGTCACCATGGTCTCGGAGGCGGAGGCCGGCGTGCCGTAGTCGATTTCATGAACGAGGGACATGGTGTGCCTCCGTAAGAGAATGATCTGCTGTCGTGGATGGCGCGAAGACCCCTCCCCAACCCCTCCCCACAAGGGGGAGGGGCTTCGGATGTCGCGCTCTTCCCATTCTCGTCTCAACGTTTTCACATGCGCGAGGGTCATCTTGATGTGACGAGCGTGCCGCAGTTAAGCCCCTCCCCCTTGTGGGGAGGGGTTGGGGAGGGGAATAGACGTTAGATGCAGCGTTGATCATTCCGCAGCCTCCACCATCGGCCCCGGCGCGAAATCGTCAGGAAAATGCGCCATCGCGCTCAACACGGGATAAGGCGTGAACCCACCCAGCGCGCAGAGCGAACCGAATTTCATGGTGTTGCAGAGATCGGCAAGCAGCGCCCGGTTCTTCTCCGGCTCGATACCGCTGGCGATCTTGTCGGCCGTTTCCAACCCGCGCGTCGAACCGATACGACAGGGCGTACACTTGCCGCAACTCTCGACAGCGCAGAACTCCATCGCAAACCGCGCCTGCTTCAGCATGTCGGCGCTATCGTCGAAGACGACGATCCCGGCATGGCCGATAAGCCCGTCCCTGGCCGCAAAGGCCTCATAATCGAACGGCGTGTCGAACAGCGCACGCGGAAAATAAGCCCCCAGCGGCCCGCCCACCTGCACCGCCTTGACCGGCCGCCCCGATGCCGTACCGCCAGCGATCTCATCGACGATCTCGCCCAGCGTCAGCCCGAAGGCCACCTCGTGCAGACCGGGATGCTTCACATTGCCGGCGATCTGCAGCGGGATCGTGCCGCGCGAGCGGCCGATGCCGAAATCGCGATAATGGACGGCGCCCTTGTCCATGATGACGGGGACGGACGCGAGCGAGATCACGTTGTTGATGACAGTGGGACAGTCGAACAGACCCTTGTGCGCCGGCAGCGGCGGCTTGGCGCGCACGATGCCGCGCTTGCCTTCCAGGCTGTTCAACAACGCCGTTTCCTCGCCGCAGACATAGGCGCCGGCGCCGGTGCGGATCTCGATCTCGAATGCCTTGCCCGAGCCGAGCACCGACGGACCGAGCACGCCAGCGCGTACCGCGATCTCGACCGCCTCGGTCATTGTAGCGATCGCATGCGGATATTCCGAGCGGATGTAGACGAAGCCCTTGGTCGCCCCGGTCGCCAGCCCCGCGATCGCCATACCCTCGATCAGCACGAAGGGATCGCCCTCCATGATCATCCGGTCGGCGAATGTACCGCTGTCGCCCTCGTCGGCATTGCAGACGATGTATTTGCGCGCACCCGGCGCATCGAGCACGGTCTTCCACTTGATGCCGGTCGGGAACCCCGCGCCGCCGCGCCCGCGCAGACCGGAATCGGTGACGTCCTTGACGATATCGGCCGGCTGCATGGCGACGGCGCGACGCAGACCGGCGAGGCCGCCATGCGCCTCGTAATCGGCAAGCGAGAGCGGATCGATCACGCCACAGCGCGCGAAGGTCAGTCGTGTCTGTCGCTTGAGAAACGCGATCTCCTCGACCGCGCCAAGACAGAGCCGGTGATCGCCGCCCGAGATCAGCCCGGCATCGAACAATCCCGCGACATCCCGCGCTTTGACGGGGCCGTAGCCGATCCGCTCGCCGCCCACCTCGACCTCGATCAGCGGCTCCAGCCAGTGCATGCCGCGCGAACCGTTGCGTACGATCACGGCATCGATACCGCGATCGGCGATCTCCCTGGCAATCGCAGCCGCCACCTTGTCGGCGTCTAGCGCCAGTGCGGCCGCATCGCGCGGAATATAGATGCGGACACTCATCGGCGTGCCTCCGCGATCATCTCCTCGATATCGGCAACATCGACCCGGCCATGAACCTCTCCATCAAGCATCACTGATGGAGAGCACGAACAGAGCCCGAGACAGAAGACCGGCTCCAGCGTGATCGCCCCGTCCGGCGTCGTGCCGTGCCAATCGATCCCAAGCATCGCTTTCACCCGCTCGGCCAGACGGTCTCCCCCCATCGACTGACAAGATTCGGCGCGACAGAGCTTCAGCACATGGCGGCCAGCAGGGTGGTTGCGATAATCGTGATAGAAGGTGACGACGCCGTGCACTTCCGCACGCGACAGGTTGAGCCCATGCGCGATGACGGGAAGCGCCTCCTGCGGGACGTAACCGAACACGTCCTGGATTTCGTGAAGAATCGGCAACATCGGCCCTTCGAGCGTCTTCAGACGATCGACGATCTCACGCACCTGGTCGGAAATATCGCCGTTGGCGACACGAATATTCATCAGCGGCCCTCCCAGACCAGCAGCGACGCTCACGGACGTTCGGCAAGCCTCCTCCAGAAGCCGTTGGCCGACGATACGGGACCGTCAAATCATTATAGAACTTTCTCAGGGAAGGACGAAGCGATCAATAAAGCTGTCTCGTCAGTCGATAGGAATTTCCTATTGAAGGTCCGGCTTCTCTATGAGGATGCGCGCCTCGTGCAGGAGCGCCGAGACCAGCGGCGTGAAGGGCTCACGGTGGGTCGCGACCAAGCCGACGACATGATGCGCCTGCGGCTCTACAATCGGGATCATCCGGATTTCGGCCGGAAAGCCGAATGATTTCGCGACATTGCGCGGCATGATGCTGGCCCAGCGGCCAGTGCGCACGTGCGAGAACAGCACGATCATCGAATTGGATTCGAGCGTCGGCTGCGCCGTCACTCCAGCTTCCGAAAGCAACTGATTGATAATACGCCGATTTTGCATGTCGGCCGTCAACAGACAGAGCCTGATATCGCCGACCTCCTTCCAGGTGACGCTTTCGCGATCGGACAGCGGGCTGCCGGCCGCGGTGATGAGATTATACTGTTCTGCATACAGCGGAACGCTGGTCACGCGCCCGAGCGGCTCGTTCTCGAGATAGGTGATGCCGGCGTCGATTTCGAGATTCTCAAGCATGCTCAGCACTTGCAGAGAATTGCGCGAGACAATTGAGAAGGTGACGTCGGGATGGCGCTCCTGAAAGGGTGCGGTCAGCTGCGGCAGCATCGACAATGCGGTCGGGATGGCAGCGATCCTGATATGGCCGGCAAGGCCAGCGCGGGCCGCGCGCATTTCCTGGCGCATGGTGCGCGCGTCTCCAACGATCCGGCGCGCCCATTCCAGCACACGTTGTCCTTCAGGCGTCAGACCCTGAAAGCGCGAGCCACGCTGCACGAGGATGACGCCGAGCTGGTCTTCCAGCTGGCGAATGGCGGCGGAGAGGGAGGGTTGGGATATGCCGCATTCCTGGGCGGCGCGGCCGAAGTGCTTTTCGTTGGCGACGGCGATGAAGAATTCCAGTTTGTCGATCATGCGGCCTCCCTGCCGGGTGCCACATTACCGCCACCGCCGCGAATGTGAAGAGCGCCGCTAGATGCCTGAACCGTCGAGCTGCAGCGCGTCATCGACTTCCCAGGGTAGGGGCATGGAGGCTCGGTCGAGATTGGCCGAGGGCATCGGCATCCAACACTTCAGCTCTGGCTCCGCATATTCGATCACACGCCCGGGCGAAGAATCCGATGCGCGCCATCCTTCGGCGCCGTAGCGATCGCCGCTTGACCAATAGGCAAGATCGACTTCCCCGGGACCCTGTTCGGACGGATAGATCGTCACAAGGATACGGCTTCCGTCCTTGGGCGCGCTCTCCATGTGGCGCCAGCGGTCTGCTTCTTCCATCGCGTCCTCCTCGCGTTTTCGGATGTGTGATTGTCGCCTTGCCACACGAGGCGGTCAACTCACACTTTGCGGTGAGTTCTGCCTGAGAGACTTTTGCGGGAGCCTGGGCGGGAGGTTTATCTATGCGGAGCGGTTGCCCCGCATAGAGAGATCATGGTTGGGGATGCTAGTTGCAGACACGCACCGACTCGACATGAGATCCTCCGTCATAGGCATTCTGGACCTCGCGATCTTCATACCAGCAACGCGGGCGCGGCGGCGGCGGGTCGACGTAGCGCGGCTGCGAATTGGCGATTGCGCCACCGACCAATCCGCCGATGACACCAGCCGCAACACCGCCGGCAATTACCCGTCCGGTGTTGTCATGATGATGGTGATCGCGAGCCATGGCCGGGCTGAGACCGCCCGCGATGACGAAGACTGCGGCCATTGCCGCGGTGAAAGTTCTCTTCATCGGATTGCTCCTTTTCGAAAAATCCTATCAGATCAACGTCTCAGCCGTCATTTGGTTCGCGACGATGTCGTCGCAGCACCACGCAGCCGCTCGTTTCGGCCCGCGATCAAGCCTTCCGGCGAAAGCCCGCACCGCTGCCGTTTATGGGTAACGGGCGAATTTACAGATCTCGGCTGGAGCGTATAAAAGCGAGATGGCGCGGGCCATTTCAGTGGAGCGTCAAAGCGTCGGCAACGGCCACTTCCGGCGGTTCGCCGCGAAAGTGGGGAGGTTGGGATGACGGTGGATCTGCCTGTGACGAAAAGTGAGGTGGCGATGGTACGTGTGAGCCGGCTCCCGCCCGTTCCCGCCGCGTTTTTCGGCATCGTCCTGGGCCTCGCCGGCCTCGGAAATAGCTGGCGTGCCGCCACCGCCGTATGGGGTCTGCCATCCGCCATTGGCGAGGCGATCAACGTGGCTGCGGTGATCGTCTGGTTGATCCTCGTCACGCTCTATGCAGCCAAATGGATCGTCGCGCGCCCAGCGGCGCTCTTGGAAGCCGAGAATCCGGTGCAGTGCTGCTTCATCGGCCTTGCCGGCGTGTCGACGATGCTGATCGCCCTGGCTGTTCTGCCCTATACGCGCACCGTCGCGATCCTTCTGTTTACCTGCGGTGCCATCTTCACGCTTGCCTTCGCGCTCTGGCGAACGGGAATTTTGTGGCGCGGCGAACGCGACCCGGCAACCACGACGGCGGTCCTCTATCTGCCGACGGTGGCAGGCTCCTTCGTCACCGCGATCGTCGCGGGTGCGCTCGGCTACGGAGACTGGGGGCAATATGCGTTCGGCGCCGGTTTCTTTTCCTGGCTTGCGATCGAGTCCGTCCTCTTGAACCGCTTGCTGACGGGACCGAGCCTAGCCGATCCGCTTCGACCGACGCTGGGCATCCAGCTTGCGCCGCCCGCGGTTGGGGCGGTGGCCTATCTCAGCGTCACCGTGGGCGCACCGGATATGATTGTCCGTTTGATGCTTGGCTATGCGCTTCTGCAGGCGCTTCTGCTTTGCCGCATGCTTCCCTGGATCTCAAGGCAGCCCTTCGCAGCTTCCTATTGGGCATTTACCTTCGGCGTTACGGCACTCTCCACCGCGGCGATCAGAATGGTGGCGCGTGGCGATGCCGGGCCGGTCGAGACATTGGCGCCCGTGCTCTTCATTATTGCGAACCTCGTGGTCTTCGCCGTCGCCATCGGGACCATCATGCTGATCGCTCGTGGCCGGCTCTTGCCGGCAGCGCCTGTCGCGAAGAACTGAACAATAGTCGAAAACATCCGGCTAAGATATTGCTCCGTCTTACAGATAACTGTCACCCCCACTGACATCGGTGATTGCCGCAACGGCACGAACCGCTTGATTAGTATCGGAATTTTGCCTAGCCAGAGCGCAACTCGCTTCGCCGTTTCCGCAGCCAACCAAATTGGATGACCATGAGCAACCGCCCGTTTCGCTTGATCACATCGCAAGGCCGCATCGGCGACCGGACACCGCATGCTATCGCTGGTGCACGGGCCTGCTCCGACATGCTGGCCGATCGGCTGTCCATTGAGGCTCACATTGTCGGAAGCGAGAGCGGGCATCAGGTGGACGACTGGAGCGTCAGTCTGCCGGCAGCCAACGAGACCTTGAGCGGCCTTGCCCGCGAGGTCACCAGAGCAATAGAAGCAGGCGACATTCCCCTGCTCAGCGTCAACACCTGCTCGGCTGGGATTGCCACGCTGCCGGCGGCGGCACGCTCCATTCCGGGCATCAAGGTGCTGTGGATCGATGCGCATGGCGACTTCAACACACCAGAGACGACCGGCTCAGGCTATCTCGGAGGAATGGCCTTGGCCGGCGCTTGCGGCCTCTGGCGGACGGGGCACGGTTCTGAGGTCGTTGCGTCGGATGTTGCCATCATCGGTATCCGCGATATCGACAGCGCGGAGCAAACACTGCTGGAAGGCGCCGGCGTAACGCTGATGCCGGGACCGATCGATCTAGAGGCCTTGCTTTCCTTCATCGGTAACGCGTCGGTTTGGATACATATCGATTGGGACGTGCTCGAGCCCAATCACGTTCCAGCCGCCTACCAGATCGCGGATGGCCTGCTACCCGATCAGCTTCGCGCGGTGCTGGAGGCGATATCTGCCGAGCAGATCGCCGGCATCGAGCTTGCCGAATTCGAGGCGCCGGAGGATGCGGCCGAACGGGAAAAGGCATTGGCTGTAATCGGCGACATCGTTGAGCCGCTCATTGCATCCCGCTAGCTTGCCGGTTTTGCACGATGGCGATGTCGGTGCTTCAGGATGCGCGAGATCACGTTGCGGTTTTTCTTGCGCGGTACAAGATCGACGTCGCTGACGAGCCGGGCGCCGCCATTACGTTTTTCAAGCGTGATCTTGCGACTGTGGAAAGCCTCCAGTTCCGCCCGATGGCCGACGCTGAGAATGGTGACCGTCGGCAGTTCGCGAACCAGCAACTCCATGAGCTGGTCTTGGCTCTTCTCATCGAGCGCCGAGGTCGCCTCGTCAAGCACGATGATATCGGGATCGTGCAATAGAAGCCGTGCGAAAGCGAGCCTCTGACGCTCGCCGCCCGATAGCGTCTGATCCCATGGCGCCTCTTCCTCGATCTTGTCCTTGAGGTGCCCGAGACCGACCTTGTCGAGAGCGTCATTAATGTCATCGAGCTCCCAGCTGTCGGCGGCTCGCGGATAGGCGACGGCGCGCCGCAGAGTTCCTGACGGGATGTACGGACGCTGCGGCAGCATGAACATCCGCTTGTCCGCATGAAAATCGACGCTGCCCGTCCCCCACGGCCAGAGGCCGGCGATCGCCCGCACGAGCGTGCTTTTGCCCGAGCCGGATTCGCCTGCCACCAGAACCCGCTCGCCTTGCTCGATCTCCACTTCGGTCTCCTTCACGACAGCGGTGCCATCGCCGAGCGAGACGGACAGATTGTGCAGGCTCAGCATCACGTCGCCATTGGTTTCGCCGTGTTCGATACGTCCCAGCGTGTCGCTCTGTTCGGCGCGCTGCAAACCGTCGATCGACATCATCAGCGATGCGACACGCCGCGCACTGGCGTTCCAATCGGCAAGGCGAGGGTAGTTATCCACCAGCCATCCGAATGCGCCCTGCACGATCGTGAAAGCGGACGCCGCCTGCATGACCTGTCCCAGCGTCATGCTGCCATCGAGGAATTTTGGCGCGCAGAGCAGCACCGGCACGACGGGCGCGATCAGCATGGAACCGTGCGACACGAGCGTGGTGCGCATATATTGCCGCGCCAGCAGCGCCCATTGGTGAAGCACATTGCCGAAGGTCCGGCCAAGATCGTTGCGCTCCTCCTCTTCGCCGCCGAGCAGCGCGATGCTCTCGCCGTTTTCGCGAACGCGGGTGAGCGTATAGCGAAACTCCGCCTCCACCTGGTTCTTCGCTTCGGAGACCTGAACGAAATTCCGGCCGATGAATGCGATCGCGCTGGATGTCGTGATTGCGTAGAGAATGGCGGTAACAACAAGGAATCCCGGGATGGTGATCACCATGCCGCCGATCGGAAGCGAGAGCGCCCCGCCGATCATCCACAGAACGACGATGAAAGTGGAAGCCGACACGAAGGCCGCGATCACGCCGGCAACGAAATCGACCGGGGATTCGGTAGCGATGCGCAGGTCCTCGGATAGACGAGCCTCGGGGTTCTTGTGGTCGCCGTCTATCAGGTTCAGCTGATAGTAGCGGCCATTGTCGAGCCAGCGGGCGATGAGCGCCGAGGTCAGCCACGATCGCCAATGGCGCTGGATCATCATGCGAACGTAGACCTGAATGGTGACCAGCATGACGCTTCCGAGAACCAGCGGCGGGAAGAGGGCGCCGAGGAAATAGACCGTCGGGGCGTTACGCTGTTCGATGGCGTCGAAAAGTTCGCGGTTCCAGACGTTGATGCCGTACTGAAACCCGACATTCATTCCGATGAGGACAAGCAGCCCAAGGCAGCACAGCCAGGCGAACCGGTCGCCATTGCGGCCCCAGAAGCCGCGCGCGCTGATCCAGAACCGCTTCAGAAGGTAAGACTTCCGGGCGCGCTCGAATTCCTCCGGTGTCAGTTTTTCGTCCGGCTCTTCCGGGGCAGGGGGCGCTTCCTCGAAATCGATAGACGCTGCCCCCGCGTCGGACTTGCCTGTGGCATCCGGTTCATTGTTGTCAGGCAGCGCTCTTTTTGTCGTAACTTCCCTCATGGCCGAAATAACGATCAGGAGAGCAGAAAGTTCGGGCTCCGTGATGGAAGGCATGACGCTGGTCTCGTCATGTCTTTGCGATCGTCACCGCGCAACGGCTGATGGCTCTGCGCCGGCAAATCGCCGGTAAAGATCGTCGGCGCTGGCCGCGCTGCGCATGGCATCCAGTACCGCGCTGTGGTGCACCTTCCTGGCGATCGTTGCCAGCACCTTCAGATATTCAGATCGCCACTGCTCGCCAAAAACAAGCAGGAAGACCAGATCGACCGGCTGTTCGTCGATCGCGTCGAAATCCAGCGGCCGCGCCAGTTTCAGGATGAAACCGCGTGGAGGTCCGAGATTGGAGACCGCTGCGTGCGGCACGGCGATGCCGCGGCCGATGCCCGTCGAACCAAGCAATTCGCGCGCTTCGAGCACGGCAAGCAGCGCGGCCGCGTCTACGCCCAACGTCTGCGATGCCCTTGTCGCGGCAAAGCGCAGGACGTTCGACTTGTTTTGCTGGGACACGTCGAAGAGAACGTCGTCGGGAAGGAATATGGTCGCAAGGTTCATTGTCATCTCGGTCCGATCAAACCTTGCCCTGGTCGCGCGACGTGTCGGTGATCTCGTCCGGTTCGCGCAGCCGGTAGCCAACGCCGGTCTCGGTCGTAATGTAGAAGGGCTGGTCGGGAATGCGCTCGATCTTCTGGCGCAACTGCCTGACATAGACGCGCAGATACTGTACGTCGGCCGCCGGTCCCCATATGTGCCGGAGCACGAACTGGTGTGTGAGGACCTTGCCCGCATGCTGCGCCAGAACCCGCAGGATCTCATATTCCTTGGGTGACAGCTTCACCTCGTTGCCATCCACTTTCACGATCCGCTTGACGAGATCGATCGACAGGCCGCCGGTCTGGAAAAGCCCGCGCTCGCCCTGTTGCTGCAGCCGATGGCGCAGCGCCACGCGGATGCGTGCGCCGAGCTCATTCATGCCGAACGGCTTGGTGATGTAGTCGTCAGCACCTGTTTCGAGCGCCCGGACGATGCCCGTCTCGTCGGTCCGGCTGGAGAGAATAACCACGGGCGTGACAATCCCGGCCTGGCGCCATTCCTGCAGCAGGTCGTAGCCATGTTGGTCGGGCAGGCCGAGATCGAGGATGATCAGGTCGGGCATCTGATGGCGCGTATACTCTTTGGCCGAGTAGGCATCGGCTGCTTCGGCGACCGAGTATCCCTGCGCCGTCAAGCCCACCCGCAGAAGCTTACGGATCGGCGGCTCGTCGTCGACGACAAGAATTGTAATGGCCATGCCTGTCATTTGAGATCATCCAGTTTGGGAATGTCGTTTGCGATCGGCAGCTGCACGGTGAAGCGCGCGCCGCGTCGATCGCTGCGGTTTTCGGCGGAGATCGTCCCGCCCATGGCTTCGACGAAGCCGCGGCAGATCGATAGGCCGAGACCCGTTCCCGCCCGCACCTGGTCGCCCTTGCGCACGCGATAGAAGCTGTCGAATATGCGCTCGAGATCGGCTGGCGGAATGCCCTGGCCGTCGTCGGAGACCTGAACGAACACGTTATAGGCGTTTGCCCAGCCGGTGATCGTGATCGTCGAATTCTCGGGCGAGTATTTCGCTGCATTGTCGAGCAGATTGAACAGCACCTGTTCAAGCAGGACGGCATCCACCCGCACCATCGGCAGGTCGGACGCGACCGTCATTTCCGTCTTGTGGTGCGCGAGGATTTTTGCCCCACGCCGAAGCGCGCCGCCGGCGATGTCGCCGACGAAGTGCGGCGTCGCGTTCGGCTCCATGGCGCCGGATTCCAGCCGCGTCATGTCGAGCAGGTTGGCGATGAAGCGATGCAGGCGTTCAGACTCGTCGACGACGGTTGCGAGAAGATCGAGCCGGTCGTCCGGGGTCATCGAATCGAGGTAGTCGCGTAAAGTACCCGCCGCACCCAGTATCGCGGCGAGCGGTGTCTTCAAATCATGTGAGATGGAGGTCAGCAGGGCCGAGCGCAGCCGGTCCGCTTCCGCCGCGAGTTTCGCCCGGTCCACATCGGCAACCAGCTGGATGCGCTCGATCGCCAGCGCTGCCTGGTCGGCCAGCGCATCGAGCAGGCGTTGCTGCTCTGGCGTCAGCAGCGGTCCGTCCCGGCGGTCGCTGTCTAGGCCGATCACGCCGACGGCAGCGCGGCCGGTGCGCAGTGGAACATAGAGGCGCTTGGCGCCCGGCAGGGTATCGGCGCCACGCCCCGCGGCGTGATTGTGCTCCCAGGCCCACCGGGCGGCAGCGATATCGGCATCGTCAAGCGTGTCATCCGGCGGATAGCCCGCCTTGACAGCGATCGTGCCCTGCTCGGGCAAGAGCAGGACCGCGCGCACCTTGAGCATCGAGGCAAGCTGAAACGCCGTTGCCCACAGGACGTCGTCGAGCGTGCCGGTGCCGGCGAGCTTCTTCGAAAACAGGTAGAGATCCTCGGTGGTGCGGGCACGGCGCCTCGCCGCAGCGGCCTGGCGCTGCACGGTCGCCGTGAGATTGCTGGCGATGATCGCCACGCCGAGGAAGAAAAACAGCGCGAGCACGCTTTCCGGATCGCTGATCGTCAGTGTGTATCGCGGCGGCAGGAAGAAGAAGTTGAAGGCGAGCGCGCCGAGCAGCGATGAGTAGAGCGCGGGGCGCAGGCCATGCAGGACCGCCGATGTCAGGACCGACATCAGGAACACCAGGGCGAGATTCCTGACATCGAGAACCTGATCAAGGACGACCCCGACGAGAAGCGCCACCGCAACGTAAACGGTCGCCAGAGCATAGGCCCTGAGATCCAGCGAGCGGGCGGGCGGGGCGCTACGAACGCCTGACGGCGCGGTTTTGCTGTCGCGCTCGCTGCCCGAGATGACGTGGACGCTGATCTCGCCGGCCTGGCGAATCAGCGTGTCCGCCTCGGCTCGCTCCCACCATTTCCACCACGAGGTTTTTCCGGGCGCGCCGACGACGATGTGGGTGACGTTATTGGCCGCCGCGTAGCGAAGCAGCTCCTCGGAGCATTCGCGGCCGGGCAGCGTGACGGCCTCACCACCGAGTTGCTCGGCCAAACGCAACGTCGCGGCGACGCTGTCGGCCTGCGCCTCGGTCAGCCTAACGGCATGGTTCGTCTCGACATAGACGGCCGCCCAGGGGGAGCGCAGGCGCGACGCCATGCGCGAGGCGTATCGGACCAGAGCGGTCGAACGCGGCTGATGGTCGATGGACACCAGCACGCGATCGCTTGCCGCCCAGGGGCCGGAGATTGCATTCGCCTGCATATGGGTGAGCAGCTGGTCGTCGACGCGCTGCGCGGTCTTGCGCAGCGCCAGTTCGCGCAGCGCCGTCAGATTGCCGGGCGTAAAATAATTGGTCAGCGCGCGTGCCGCCGTGCCGGGCATGTAGACCTTGCCGTCATGCAGGCGCTTGATGAGATCGTCAGGCGTCAGGTCGATGATCTCGATGTCGTCAGCAAGGTCGATGACGGAATCCGGAACCGTCTCGCGCACGCGCACGCGGGTGATCTGCGAGACGACGTCGTTCAGGCTTTCGACGTGCTGAATGTTCAAGGTCGAGTAGACATCGATACCACGGTCGAGCAGTTCCTTGACGTCGAGGTATCGCTTCGGATGCCGGCTACCCTCCGCGTTGGTATGGGCAAGTTCGTCGACCAGCACCAAATCCGGCTTCCGCGCCAGGATGGCGTCGATATC
The DNA here is from genome assembly GCF_000377565.1 of Rhizobium sp. 2MFCol3.1. GTDB lineage: Bacteria > Pseudomonadota > Alphaproteobacteria > Rhizobiales > Rhizobiaceae > Rhizobium. Next base: position 471,043 of record NZ_KB898355.1, read on the forward strand.
CATCTCATCGAGTGACCGGCCCTTGTAGTCGATCACGACACGCGGAATGATCTCGTATCCGGCCAGGAGCGCCTGCGTCTCCTTGCGCCCATGCGTCTCCACCACGCCGATGACGACATCGACGCCATCGGCGATCTTCGCATGTCCTGAGACCAGCATCTCATAGGTCTTGCCGACCCCGGGTGCTGCGCCCAGGAATATCTTCAGGCGACCGCGCGTCTCTGAGCGAACCCTCTCGAGCAAGGCGTCGGGAGAAGGTCTGATCGTCGGGTCGCGGTCGCCGATGGACATGCTCTTTTCTTTCGCAGGCTGTTCGACTGGACGTGGCGCTGGCCACCTACTGTGTCGAGGTTGCGTCCAGGGTCATATTGAGCGCCAGCACATTGACCACCGGCTCCCCAAGCAGCCCAAGTTCCCGACCTTCGACGGCGGCATCGACGAGACCCTTGACCTTCGTCTCATCGAGATTGCGGGCCTTGGCGACACGCGCGACCTGGAAATAGGCTGCTTCCGGCGAGATGTGCGGATCAAGGCCACTGCCGGATGCCGTGACGAGGTCGACTGGCACGTCGGCGTTGGGATTGGTCGCCTTGGCGGCCTCGTAGTCGGCTTTGACGCGATCGATCAGCTTCTGGCTTGTCGGGCCGAGGTTGGAGCCGCTGGAGGCGGCCGCGTTGTAGCCGTCGCCGGCGGCTGATGGACGCCCGTGGAAATACTTGTCGCTGGTAAAGGCCTGGCCGATCAGGGCCGATCCGACGACCGTACCGTTGCTCTCGATCAGGCTGCCATTGGCCTGTTTCGGGAAAAGCGCCTGAGCCGCGCCGGTCATGGCAAGGGGATAGACGAGGCCGGTGATTGCGGTGGTTGCAACGATCATCACGATGGCTGGGCGAAGCTGGTTCAACATGGTCGTGAACTCCTGGAATTCGAATGAGCGGGTTGGGCCGGGCGCCTGGCGTCCGGCCGTGGAATTATGCGAGGCCGAGCGAGGCAACGATCATGTCGATCGCCTTGATGCCGATGAACGGTACGATGATGCCGCCGACGCCGTAGATCAAAAGGTTGCGTGACAGCAGCGCGCCGGCGCCGATCGGCCGGTAGCGCACGCCCTTCAGAGACAGCGGGATCAGGGCAATGATGATCAGCGCATTGAAGATGATCGCCGACAGGATAGCGCTTTGCGGCGTCGACAGGCCCATGATGTTCAGGACGCCAAGCTGCGGATAGAACGTCAGGAACATGGCCGGGATGATCGCGAAATACTTCGCGATATCGTTGGCGATCGAGAAGGTGGTGAGCGCGCCGCGCGTCATCAGGAGCTGCTTGCCGATCTCCACGATCTCGATCAGCTTCGTCGGGTCGCTGTCGAGATCGACCATGTTGCCGGCTTCGCGGGCTGCGACAGTACCGGTATTCATGGCGACGCCGACATCGGCCTGAGCGAGCGCTGGGGCATCGTTGGTGCCGTCGCCGCACATGGCGACAAGCTTGCCCTTGGCCTGCTCCTCGCGCATCAGCGCCAGCTTCATCTCCGGCGTTGCCTGCGCCAGGAAGTCGTCGACGCCGGCTTCGGCTGCGATGGCCGCGGCGGTCAGCGGATTGTCGCCGGTGATCATCACGGTGCGGATACCCATGCGCCGCAGTTCGGCAAACCGCTCGCGAATGCCGCCTTTGACGATGTCCTTCAGCTGCACCACGCCGAGCAGCTTCCCGTCGCGGGCGACCGCAAGCGGGGTGCCGCCGCTCTTGGCCACTTCGTCGGCGATCGACTGTAGCTCGCGCGCGGTATCGTTGTTCACGTGCAGAGCAACGGCGGCATTGCCGGTGGCAATCGCGGGAGAGCCATTCACATAGGCCAGCATCGAATCGACGGCGCCCTTGCGGATCGACGATCCTTCGATATCCACGCCGCTCATGCGGGTCTGCGCGGTGAACGGCACGAAGTTCGCCTTGAGATTGCTCATGTCGCGGCCACGGATTGCGTATTTTTCCTTGGCAAGGACCACGATCGACCGGCCTTCCGGGGTTTCGTCGGCGAGCGAGGCCAGCTGTGCGGCATCGGCAAGTTCCTGCTCGCTGACGCCACGCACGGGATGGAACGCGGTCGCCTGGCGGTTGCCGAGGGTGATCGTGCCCGTCTTGTCGAGCAGCAGCGTATCGATATCACCGGCGGCTTCCACCGCGCGGCCAGACATGGCGAGCACGTTGAAGCGGACCAGGCGGTCCATGCCGGCAATGCCGATCGCCGAGAGAAGTGCGCCGATGGTGGTCGGAATGAGCGTCACGAACAAGGCGACGAGCACGATGATCGGGATCGAGCCGCCGGCATAGGCCGCAAAGCTCGGAATGGTCGCGGTGGCCAGCACGAAGATCAGCGTCATGCCCGCAAGCAGAATGTTGAGCGCAATCTCGTTAGGCGTCTTCTGCCGTTCCGCACCTTCCACCAGCGCAATCATCCGATCGATGAAGGTCGAGCCGGCCGCCGCCGTGATGCGCACGCGAATTTCGTCGGAGAGCACCTGCGTACCGCCGGTGACGGCCGAGCGATCGCCGCCGGATTCGCGGATGACGGGCGCGGATTCGCCGGTGATGGCGGCCTCGTTGACGGAAGCAACGCCCTCGATCACTTCACCATCGGACGGGATGATGTCGCCGGCTTCGACCAGCACGATATCGCCGACCTTCAGGCTGGTGCCCGGCACCATCTTGTAGCTGGTCCTGTTCTCGCCGGTCAAAAGCTTGGCCTGGGTTTCGGTACGCGATTTGCGCAGCGATTCCGCCTGCGCCTTGCCGCGCCCTTCCGCGACGGCCTCGGCGAAGTTGGCGAAGAGCACGGTGAACCAGAGCCACAGGTTGACCTGGAAGGAGAAACCGAGATCGCCACCGCCCGAGACCAGATCGCGAAGGAAGAGCACTGTTGTCAGAACGGAAACCGTGGCGACGACGAACATCACGGGGTTGCGGGCAAGCGTGCGTGGGTCCAGCTTTTTGAAGGCAGCACCCACGGCGGGAATGAGAATGCGAGCATCCAGGATGCTCGCGGATTTTGCCTGGCTCATAAGAGACTCCAGCTTTCGAAAGAGAACGAGGCGACCGGACCTGCCCGATCAGCCAATTAGAATTTTGAAGGCACAGGCCAGCACGAGGAGGATGGCCATCATGACGATGATGATGTCGGTGCCTCTTGCCTGCGGCTGCCGCTCACGCCCCGATCTCCTGGGGCGTGACGTGTGTTTTCGTCTGATGTGACGGAGGATCATCATCCCACCTAGAAGGTTTGCCCTGTCATCATGGACAGGTGTTCGACGACGGGGCCGAGCGCCAGTGCCGGGAGGAAGGTCAGGCCACCGACGATGACGATGGTGCCGACCAGCATGCCGACGAAGAGAGGGCCGTCTGTCGGAAACGTTCCTGCCGATGCCGGCACGGTCTTCTTTCGGATCAGTGATCCGGCAATGGCAAGTGCCGGGATGATAACCAGGAAGCGTCCCATCAGCATGCCGAGGCCGAGTGTGATGTTGTACCAGGGCGTGTTGCCGGTGAGGCCGCCGAAGGCAGAGCCGTTATTGGCGGCGGCCGACGTGTAGGCGTAGAGGATCTCGGAGAAGCCGTGCGGTCCCGCTGTTCCCACCGATGCGACGGCGGAGGGAAGCACGCTTGCGATTGCGGTGAACACCAGCATGGCAAGCGGCAGGCACAGGATGGCGAGCACGGCCATCTTCATCTCTTTCGCCTCGATCTTCTTGCCGAGATATTCCGGCGTACGGCCGACCATGAGACCCGCCACGAAGACGGCGACGATGATGAAGAGAACGATGCCATAGAAGCCCGCGCCGACGCCGCCGACAATCACTTCGCCGAGCTGCATGTTGATGAGGGGTATGAGACCGCCAATCGCCGTGAAACTGCCATGCATGGCATTGACCGCGCCGCAGGATGCCGCCGTGGTGATGACAGCGAAGAGCGATGACATCACGATGCCGAAGCGCACTTCCTTGCCTTCCATGTTGCCGCCGCCAAGCCCGAAGGCATGCATCAGCGGATTGCCGGCGGCTTCCGCCCAGTAAGTCACGCCGACGCCGATGATAAAGAGCAGGCCCATGGCGGCGAGGATCGCCCAGCCCTGACGCTGGTTGCCGACCATGCGTCCGAAGACGTTGGTGAAGGCCGCGCCGATCACGAAAATCGACAGCATCTGCAGCATGTTCGAGTAGTTGTCCGGGTTTTCGAACGGGTGCGCGGAGTTGGCGTTGAAGAAGCCGCCACCGTTGGTGCCCAGCATCTTGATGGCGAGCTGCGAAGCGACAGGGCCAACGGCGATCGTCTGCTGCGCGCCCTCGAGCGTCGTTGCGTTGATATAGGGACCAAGCGTCTGCGGGACACCGAGATAGACGTATACCAATGTGAGAATGATGCAGAAGGGCAGCAGCACATAGAGCGTGGCGCGGATCATATCGACCCAGAAATTGCCGATCGCCTTGCCAGACGCGCGTGCGAATGCGCGGATCAAGGCGACCGCGATCGCCATGCCGGTCGCCGCCGAGACGAAGTTCTGGACCGTCAGGCCCATCATCTGCGTGAGATACGACATGGTGCTTTCGCCGCCGTAGTTCTGCCAATTGGTATTGGCGACGAAGCTGGTGGCGGTGTTGAAGGAGAGCTCCGGTCCGACCGCTGCCATGCCTGCCGGATTATAGGGAAGCACGCCCTGGAAACGCAGCAGCAGATAGAGCACCAGCACGCCGAGCAGATTGAACATCAGCATGGAGAACGCATAGGACGTCCAATGCTGCTCCTCGCGGTCGCTGGTGCCGGCAATGCGGTAAAGTCCCCGTTCAATCGGAACGAGGACGGGGGAGAGCAGGGTGCGCTCGCCGCCAAACACGCGGGTCATATAGCCACCCAGCGGTTTGACGAGCGCAATAAGGATCCCGCAAAACAGCAGGATCTGTAACCATCCAATGAGGGTCATGAGACGAAACTTTCAATACGAGCGGCGACGATCAGAAGCGCTCGGGGCGAATGAGGGCGTAGGTGAGGTAGACGGCGAGGAACACCGTCACCGCACCGCTGAGCACGTAGTCAAAAATCATGGCGTATGGCCTCGGTTCAGAGCGCGTCGCATGCCTTGACGTAGGCAAAGCAGAGCGCGAAAAAAATAACGGCGGTGCCGATCAGAACGATGTCCATCATCGGTCGCATTTCCTTCCAGATGTTTCGAAGCGGCGCGGCTATCGAGGTGCCTGCAGCCGGCGGACGATGCTGGTCCGCATCGCTGTTATGCTGCCGATCCGCATAAAGGGTCGAGACGGACGCTCGGCGTCGCAAATAAAAAAGCTATAAAGATTTCGGGCCTCTATCGGCCGCGAAGCGTTGGGCCGGATGGTTGAACAGTGCGTTCGCCCGGCGCCCATAGTTTGGGTCGTCATACCACTTGCCGAATGCGCCGATGTTCGCCTATGGTCACATTGTTCTCAGGGCGGGGTGCAATTCCCCACCGGCGGTATCGAGGAAACTCGGAGCCCGCGAGCGCCTTCGCCCACAAGCGAAGGGTCAGCAGATCCGGTGAGATGCCGGAGCCGACGGTCATAGTCCGGATGAAAGAGAGCATGCAGCGGACGTCGCATCCTTGCGACATGTCCCATGTTTGTTCGCCCAAGGGATGATTGTGGCCTCACGGCCATGCGCGCTGCGCAAGCAGCTAACCCTTGAAAGGCATGACGTTGACTATTTCCAGGATTGAAGATGCGGTTGCCGCGATGTCGCGCGGCGAAATCGTCGTGGTCGTCGATGACCGTGATCGCGAAAACGAAGGCGACCTTGTGATCGCCTCCGAAGCGGTGACCCCTCAGGCGATCGCATTCATGATGAACCACGCCCGCGGATTGATCTGCGTGGCGATGGAAGGCGAGCGGCTCGACGCGCTTGAGATTCCGCTGATGGTTCCGCGCAACACCGAGATGCTGAAGACGGCGTTCACCGTCTCGGTCGACTACATCTCCGAGACGACCACCGGCATCTCGGCCGCCGATCGCGCGGCCACCGTTCGCGCCTTGGTTGGCGCAGCGGCTAAGCCGGACGATTTCGCGCGGCCTGGCCATATCTTCCCCCTTCGCGCGCATCCCGATGGCGTTCTATCGCGACCAGGGCATACGGAAGCAGCGGTCGATCTTGCCAAACTGGCCGGTCTGTCGGCCTCGGGCGTGATCTGCGAGGTCGCAAACGACGACGGCACGATGGCCCGTCTGCCGGAGCTTGAACGTTTCGCGGAGCACCACTGCCTGCACTTGATCACCATCGAGGACCTGATCGCCTACAGGCGGGGCCAACTGCCGGTAAAGGCGGCGTAACGCCGCCGCGAACGCTTAGGCTACATCCGCAGATATTCCCGCCAACTCCTCTCTCTCGGCATGCGAGCGAGAGGAAAGCCGATCTCGGGATCGCTCAAAACGAAAACGCATTGGGAGCCACTGCCCCGATTGAATCTATCGAAAATTCTGATATGTAACGTAGGTCTTCATTCTCTTACCTACGTGCGATCGGAAACCCATGAGCCGCAATTTTCTTGTCGTCGATCCCGAGGAGGGCATGCCCATTCTGAAGGGGCTGGCATCGCCGGCAAGGGTTTCCGTATTGAAGCTCCTGCATGAAAAGGGGCCGCTGAATGTCAACGAAATCGCTGATATCCTTGAGTTACCGCAGTCCAGTGTCTCGACCAACGTGCAGATGCTGGAAGAGGCGGGGCTGATCCGCACCGAGACGCAGAAGGCGCGCAAGGGCAACCAGAAGGTCTGTCACAGCGTCTATGATGAGATCCTCGTCGTCTTCAAGAATGAAATCAAGGAAACTGAACCAGATGCGATCGAGGTGGCGATGCCGCTTGGTCTCTACACCAGCTACGATGTGACCGCGCCCTGCGGTCTCTGCTCGGTAGATGGTATCATCGGCCTGCTCGACGTGCCCAACACTTTCCTTGATCCGGATCGCATGAAGACGGCGCTGATCTGGTTCACGCGCGGGCATGTCGAATACCAGTTTCCCAACAATGCCAGGCTGACCAACACCCGCATCCGCGAGATCGAGTTCGTCATGGAACTGAGCTCGGAAGTACCCGGCACCAGCGCCGACTGGCCCTCCGATATCACGCTGACGGTCAATGGCATCGACATCGGCACCTGGACGTCTCCCGGCGATTTCGGCGACAAACGCGGGGTTTTCACACCGGATTGGTGGAAATTGAAGGGCTCGCAGTACGGCAAGCTGAAGAGCTTCCGCATCAATGACGAAGGCGCCTTCGTTGACGGGCTGCGCATCTCCGACGTGGCGCTTTCGGACCTGAAGCTCGATGAGCATCACTCGATTCGCCTGCGCATCGGCGTGCGCGACGACGCCAAGCACCCTGGCGGGATCAATATTTTCGGTCGTGGCTTCGGCAATTACGACCAGGACATCCTGCTGCGTATCAGAACACGCTAGACTGTACCCGATTTTCTGAATTTTGCCCTTGACCCCGGCCGAGGCTTCCGCTTTATTCACCTCAAATTGTGATATAGATCACAAAAAATGATATAGTGGAGGATATCATGAAGGCTGCGGTCACCGCGCACAGCAAATACACGATCTCGGACATCGACCCGCGCCTGTACGGCTCGTTCATCGAGCACTTGGGCCGCGCCGTCTATACCGGCATCTACGAACCCGACCATGCGACCGCCGACGAAAACGGCATGCGCAAGGACGTGATCGATCTCGTCAAGGAACTCAACGTTCCGATCGTGCGCTATCCCGGCGGCAACTTCGTCTCGGCCTATAACTGGGAGGACGGCATCGGCCCCAAGGAAAGCCGCCCGACGCGTCTCGACCTTGCCTGGCACACCTCCGAGAGCAACCAGGTCGGCATGCACGAGTTCGCCGAATGGTGCGTCTCGGCCAAGACCGAGATGATGCTGGCCGTCAACCTCGGCTCCCGCGGCCTTGATGAAGCCCGCAACTTCCTCGAATATGTCAACCATCCCGGCGGCAGCGAGTGGAGCGACAAGCGCATCGCCAACGGCCGCTCCGAGCCATGGGACGTCAAGCTCTGGTGCCTCGGCAACGAGATGGATGGCCCCTGGCAGATCGGCCACAAGACGGCCGACGAATATGGCCGCCTGGCGCATGAAACCGCCAAGGCCATGCGCGCCTTCGACAGCTCGCTCGAGCTCGTCGTCTGCGGCTCGTCCAACGCCCACATGCCGACCTATCCCGAATGGGAAGCGACCGTTCTCGACCACACCTACAACGAGGTCGATTACATCTCGCTGCACATGTATTTCGAGAACCGCGCCAAGAACACGGCCAATTATCTGGCCCGCAGCATCGAGCTCGACAACTACATCGGCACGGTTGCCGGCGTGATCGACTATATCAAGGCGAAGAAGCGTTCGACCAAGGACGTCTACATCTCCTTCGACGAATGGAACGTCTGGTACCACTCGAAGGAGCGCGACAAGGCAACGCTCGCCGGCGCCAATGGCTGGCCGCACGCCCCGGCGCTGCTCGAGGACGATTATAACTTCGAGGATGTGCTGCAGGTCGGCTGCATTCTGAACACCTTCATCAACCGCGCCGATGTCGTGAAAATCGCCTGCCTGGCGCAGCTGGTCAACGTCATCGCTCCGATCATGACGACGCCGGGCGGTGCCGCATGGCGCCAGACGATCTTCTATCCCTACTACTTCGCTTCGGTCTATGGCCGCGGCACGGCGCTGAAGCTGATGGTCGACAGCCCGGCTTACGAGGTCGAGGATGTCGGCAGCGTGCCCTATCTCGACGTCTCGGCCGTCCACGACAAGGACGCCAAGACCGTCACGTTCTTCATCGTCAACCGCCACGGCACGGAAGCGCTCGACCTCGACGCCAGCCTGCTTGAATTCGGCAACCTCAAGGTCATCGACGACCAAGTCGTCGCCCATTCGGATCTCACCATCACCAACACGGCCGAAAAGCCAGACAATGTGGTGCCGGTGAAGGCCAACGGCTCGACTTTCGCCGATGGAAAGCTGACGGCGAAGATTGCGCCTTTGTCTTATCGCGTGATCCGGCTGCAGGCCTGATACATTAAATCACGATAGCTGATACATATCGAAGATATGTTGACATCGTAATTGTATGATTTAACGTCAGCGCACCAGATTTGACGTGCCACTGGGAGGAGAAGATGGGAGTAACCGCTTCTGTTTTGGCACCATCATGGACGGAAGGCGGCCTGCTTCTAGAAGCAGGCGCCATTCGCGCCGTTTCGTGCCAGCCATGTGTTCATATCGGATTTTCGGATTCTGACTGCAGCTTGGGAGCAGCCGGATGACGGCGAATATCGAAATCAGCAATGTCAGCAAGCGCTACGGTTCGATGACCGTGCTCGACGGCCTGTCGCTGTCGATCAAGGCCAACGAATTCATGGTCTTTCTCGGGCCCTCCGGCTGCGGAAAGTCCACGCTTCTGAGAATGATCGCCGGGCTCGAGAGTGTCGATGAAGGCACGATCTCGATCAACGGCGAGCGTATCGACACACTCCCACCCGGCCAACGCGACATCGCCATGGTGTTCCAGAGCTACGCGCTCTATCCGCACATGACGGTCGCCGACAACATGGCCTTCGGGCTGCGCAACATCGCGGTCCCCTCGGACGTGATCACGGCACGCGTGGCGGAAGCCGCCCGCATGCTGGAGATCGGCCATCTTCTGGAGCGCAAGCCCGGTCAGTTGTCCGGTGGCCAGCGTCAGCGCGTCGCGATCGGTCGCGCCATCGTCAAGGAGCCGAAGGCGTTCCTGTTCGACGAACCGCTGTCGAACCTCGATGCGGCGCTGCGCGTGCGCACCCGCGTTGAGCTCGCGCAGCTTCGCAACCGCGTGAAGTCGACGATGATCTTCGTGACCCACGACCAGATCGAGGCGATGACGCTCGCCGATCGCATCGTCGTCATGAACAACCGCAAGATCGAGCAGATCGGCTCGCCGATGGAGATCTACTCCCGCCCGGCCAGCCGCTTCGTCGCCACTTTCGTCGGCTCGCCGACGATGAACTTCCTTGATGTTGGGATCTCCCAACAAAATGGTTTCGTCAGCGCCAAGCTGCCTGACGGCACGCAGCTCAAGACCTCCATCCGCGCCGCAGGCCTGAATGGCGGCCCCCATGCACTTGGCATCCGTGCCGAGGCGGTGAAGCTCGCAAATGGCGTTCCGGCCACCACGACGGGCAAGGTCGATGTGCTCGAGCGCCTGGGCGACCGTACGCTGCTCTACACCAGGCTCACGGACGGAAGCGTCATCGTCGCCGAGGATATCGGCAACAGCCGTGTCGCGATCGGCGACGAGGTGGGGCTGACGCTCGATGGCAGCAGAACGCATCTCTTCGATGCCGAGGGTCGCGCCTGGCACAATGAGGAGCCGGGCCATGGCTGAGACCACTCTCTCCGGCACCGGAACGCCCGCCAAGGCTTCCGCGCGCCTGAAGGTGCAGAACATCAATGCGCCGCTTTGGCGCAATGCGGTCTTCGTTCTGCCCTATCTCTTCTTCTTCGTGACATTGCTGGTCGTGCCGCTGTTCTGGGGCATCTGGCTCAGTCTGCATAAGGCGGATGCCTTCGGCGTCGGCCGCTTCGTGGGCATCGACAACTACTTCAGGCTGTTCCGCGACAAGATCTTCATCCAGGCGATCGGCAACACCTTCTACTTCGTGCTGCTCACCGTGCCTGCGCTCGCCATCATCGGCCTGATGCTGGCGCTCGCCTTGAACCGCAAGACGCGGACGGCAGCAGCACTGCGCACGATCTATTTCTCCTCGTCGGTCTTGTCGGTCACCATCGTCACACTGATCTGGCGTATCGTCTTCATCGGCAATTTCGGCCTGCTCGCCACCATCTACGGCTGGTTCGGCGCCACGCCGCCAGCGTTTTTGTCCGATCCAAAGCTGGCGATGATCGGCATCGCCATCGCGACCATCTGGTGGTGCATCGGTCTGCCGATGATGCTGTTCCTCTCCGCCTTGCAGCAAATCCCGGGCGATATCTACGAAGCGGCGGCGCTCGACAATGCCAGCCGCTGGCGCACGCTCTGGTACATCACGCTGCCGTCCATCCGCCGCACCTTCGCGCTGGTCGTGATCATCCAGATCGTCCTGCAGTTCCAGCTGTTCGGCCAGGCCAAGCTGATGACCATGGGCGGACCGAACAACGTCTCCAAGCCGATCGTCTTCTATATCTACGAGGCGGCCTTCACCAAATGGGATCTCGGGCTGGGTGCTGCTGCCTCTGAAATCCTCTTCATGCTGATCCTCATCGCTGCCATGGCGCAGTACGTCATTTCGCGTCGGAAGGGAGAAGAAGGATGAGTGTCGCAACAGGTGGCAACATGGTCGGCCGTTCGCTGGGCGACCGCGTGATCCTTTTCCTCGCCATCCTCTGCGCGCTGGTGATGCTTGCGCCGGTGCTGTGGGTGATCGGCCTGTCGCTGAAGGAAAACAAGGAACTGATGGCGGATATGAACTCCGTCTTCAACGCACCTTACACGATCAACAACTATATCAACATCTTGGCGACCTCGTCTGTGTTCCGCTGGGTGCTGAACAGCGTGGTCGTCGCTGGCGGGCTTACCATCGGCACGCTGGTGCTCTCGTCGCTCGCAGGCTACGGTTTCGCGCGGCTGAACTTTCCCTATCGCAACACGCTGTTCATCATCGTGCTCCTGGGGTTGGCGGTTCCGGAACAGGCAGTGCTGATCGCCCGCCACCAGCTGTTCAGCTGGCTGAAGTTCCACAACACCTATCACGGGCTGATCCTGCCCGGCCTGTCGGCGCCCTTCGGCGTGTTCCTGATGACGCAGTATTTCCGCGCTATCCCCAAGGAGCTCGACGAGGCGGCACTGCTCGACAATGCGAGCCGCTTCAAGATCTTCTGGAAAGTGCTTCTGCCGCTGACGGTTCCCGCACAGGCGACGCTCGGCATATTCACCTTCCTCGGCGCCTGGAACGATTACTTCTGGCCGCTGATCTCGGGCACCAAGAAGGAAATGTATACGCTGACGGTCGGCATCGCCTCGACACAGACCAACTTCGCGCAGTCGGAAGGCCTCGGCTTCCTGATGTCGCAGGCGGTCTTTGCCAGCGCGCCGATTCTCGTTCTCTACCTGTTTTTCCAGAAATACATCGTGACGGCAGTCTCCGGCGCCGCTGTGCGCTGAGAGTTGAAGCGATGACGTCGCAACCGGCTTCCGGGGAGGAGGCCAGCCAAAGGGGCAAAGCCCCAAAGAGGAGGAGAAGGGCATGACACATCACTTCAGGAAATACATGCTGGCGGCGGCGTCCGTGATCGCGCTCGTCGGCGCGTCGCCGGCATTCGCCGCAACCGAGCTCACGGTGCAGCGCTTCTTCGGCGCCTGCGATGCCGATTGGGGCAAGAACACCGATGTCAGCAAGGCGGTCGGCGAGTGCGGCATCATCACCTCGCTGATCAATAAGTTCAACGCCGACAATCCCGATGTGCACGTTACAGTGACCACGGTCGAATGGCCGGGCTATGACCAGCTGACCGCGCAGTTCGCCGCTGGCGATCCGCCCGATATCGTCACCATCCACCAGTCGGTTCTCGCGGATTACCAGAGCAAGGGCCTGATCATGCCGCTCGACGACGTGCTGAAGTCCGTGGGCGTCGCACCGACCGATTTCACCGATGCCAGCCTCGGCGGCGTGACCAAGGACGGCAAGATTTACGGCCTGCCGATCGACAACTGGACAATGCTCTACCACATCAACATGGACCTCTTCAAAAAGGCTGAACTGGTCAACGCCGACGGCACGCCGAAGCTGCCGACCAGCCCGGAAGAGTTGCTCGCTCAGGCCAAGCAGTTCAAGGAAAAGACCGGCAAGCCTTACTTTGTTCAGAATCTCGCCAACGAGGTCGCGCTCTACACGCGCAACCTCTACACCTATCTCTTCCAGCAGGATTCCGCCTTCTTCGCGGATCCGAAGCAGGTGAAGATCAATACGCCCGAGGCCAAGAAGGTGCTCGAGATGTACAAGGCGATCTACGACAATGGCGACACGGTCAAGGATCTCGACTACGCCGCCAGCATCAATGCCTTCCTCGCCGGCGAAGGCGGCGTGCATCTGAACGGCACCTGGGTGATCGGCGATTACAACGCCTCATCCGAAACGGCAGGCACGGCGCTCAACAAGGGCGGCTACGCTGTCTACCCGTATCCGCAGCTCTTCGCCGGCAAGAAGGCGCAGTACGCGGATGGCCACAGCTGGGCCGTGTCTACCAAGGACCGTTCCGATGAGGAAAACGCCGCGATTGGCAAGTTCCTGAAGTTCTTCCACGACAATGATTTCGACTGGTCGCGCACCGGTCATCTGCCGGCGGTCAAGGCTGTTCTCGACTCCAAGGAGTTCAAGGCTCTGCCGCATCGCGACACGATCGCCTCGATCGCAACGCTCGGCACCGCATTGCCCTCGACCGTCCAGCGTCAGTTCGCGATCCAGGACATCATCGGCCAGGAAATGAGCGCCGCAATCACCGGTCAGAAGGATGTCGATGCAGCGCTTACCGACATGGAGTCGCGCATCAACGAGTTGCTTGCCAACATCTAAGGCTCACTCTCTCCCGAGCCGAAGAGCAGATGCCCGCCGCAGGTCTCGCGGCGGGCATTTTCGTTTTTGTTTACTTGCCGAGGCCGATTTTGCCGTCCTCGTAGATCCGGACCTTAACGTCCTCGTAGGAATGAAGTGTCGGATGCGAGGTCTCGAGGTCGTGGTGCTGCGTCGCCGTGATGACCAGAACATCGGAGCCGGCGGCTTCGCCCGCCAGGATGCCCGCCTGCACATCTTCGAACACTAGGCATTCGCTCGGGCTGAAGCCCAGACGCTCGGCGCCCAGGATGTAGCATTGCGGATTGGGCTTGCCGATCTCGACATCGTCGGCAGTCACGATGAATTTCGGTATCGGCAGGCCGGCGGCTTCCAGGCGCTTATGCGCAAGCCGAAGCGGCGACGAGGTCACGATTGCCCAGCGATCAACCGGCAGCGCGGCCAGGAACGCGGCAGCGCCAGGCAGCGCGAAAACGCCTTCGACATCGTTGATCTCGGCTTCGGTGATGGCGGCTGCTTCCGCGACCGGATCGACGCCCGGCAGGTTCAGCTTGGCGATGGTGTCGACACCACGCGCGCCGTGCATGGTCGGAAGGAATGCCTCGACATCAAGCCCCTGCCGTGCGGCCCATGCTCCCCAGACGCGCTCGGCGGCGAGAAGAGAGCTCAGGATCGTGCCGTCCATGTCGAAAAGGAAGGCGGAGTAGGGGCGGTCGAAGCAGGAAGGCGTGGTATCCGACAATGGACGAGCTTTCTCATCTGTGACGGACAAACGTACTCGCCCGTCTTCGTTTTCTCGCCAGCGGGGATACCTGATCCGCCCCGACATTGAAACCGCCCAGAAGGAGAAAACCTGCCACCGCAAGGCAGATCAGTGGAGATCCAGGCTGAGCTGCTGCCCCTTGATCTTGGGGAGCGGCAGTCCGATTTCGATCTTGCCGAAGACGCGGCGGCGGCGTTCGGCATCGCGCTCTCGCTCCGCCCGCGACGCGGCCACGACCGCCAATGCGTTTGCTATGACTTCCTCAGTTCTTGTCATACGCTTACCTCGCTATTTGTTCTTGTTATGTTCTATTTTTAGAAGAACGTCAAGAGCAGTTAGCTACAGCGCGCTTTGCTAGGGATTGGCTGCGGAGACACGCCATGCGCATCACCGGGATTTACAGGGATTATTGTTTGCCTTCGGGATGCGTCGCATCCTTCAGATCCGCGAGGCCACGGTATCCATCCTTGCTGCCGACCGCTGCGGCGGCATTGAAGATGCGCTCGGCGTCTCCGTACATCTGCAGGTTCATGTAGCTATAGCCCCTGAGAACCATCAGATCGATGCGTTCCTGCTGCAACTGCGCGCGCTGGTCCAGATAGACAAGCGCCTCGCGGTAGCGCTTCGCCGTGAAAGCGGCGAGCGCTCGATCGGCGAGGATGGAAACCTGTAGTTCCGCTGCCCGCTGGCGGGTCTGCGGCGCTTTGGTTGCCGCGACGGCGGCATTGTTGGAGAGCCCGGCGCGCAGATAGGCAAGGCTTTGTCCATAGGCCGCGTCCTCGCGCACCTTGCGGGTGGGGCTGGCGAGCGCCGCCTCGAAAGCCTCTACTGCTTCCATCGGGCGGTTCAGGTCCATCAGGCACCAGCCGCGGTTCAGCGCGCTTTGGGGATCGAGCAGCCGCGCATCGACCGTCGTCGAGCATCCACGGATCTGGCGTGCGCCACGCGTGGCAGGGGCGGGTCGCGATGCCTGCTGAATTGGCTCCGCCTGTCGCGGCATCGGGCGTTCGGCCGGCGCAGCCGCAGCCACAACGGGAGCGGGCTCGGCGATCACTTGCGGCTGGTAGGTCTGCGCCTGCGGCGCCTGGACCTGTTGCGGCTGAACTTGCTGAAGCTGCGGAGCCTGACCGGGTCCGGGAAGGGGCGCGCGCACTTGCGGCGTCAGGGCCGAGGTCTCGCCGAGTTGCGCGATGCGCGCCGAGCGTCCCGCCCACAGGCGCTGCACTTCCGCGACGCCTCGGTGGTCGTTCAGTTGCTCGCGCGTGATCACCAGGCCATAGGCAGACGGTTCGTCATCGGGCTTCCAACGCAAAGCCGTTTCAAACCAGCGCGCGGCGGTCTGCGGCTGATTGAGCGAGCGTGCGTACCAGCCGAATTGCTGCGCCGTCGGCACGTATTTCTGCGCGATGATCTCGGTCGCGATACGGCTCAACACTTCCTCGGGAATATTCGCCGGCGGCTGCAGCGCCATGAGGTTGGCGGTGGCGGCGAGATAGGTCGCGGTGGCGTCCTTGGAATCGCCGCGCCACTTGTACATGACGTCTTCGGCTTCCTGTTCCTTCTTCTCCGCGATCAGCGCCAAGGCGAGGCCTTGCGAAGCGCTGGCGGAATCTTCCTTTGTACGCGCGGCACGGAACCACTTTTCCGCGTCGGCGTAATTCTCGCGGCGCAGGTGATACCAGCCGAGCAGGAGGTTGTCGGAGGCGAGCCCCTGTGTTTCGGCCAGTCGCTGCACCAGCGTCAGGTAGTCGGGCGATACGGCGAGGTCGGGATTGGCATTGCCGGCGGCGACGAAATTGCGCGCGAGGTCGTTGCGGATGCTGTCGAATTCACGGCCGCCGTTTCCATCCGGTCGCTCAAGGCCGAGCAGCACCTGCATCGGCGCATATGGCAACAGGCCGGACGCCTTTTGCATGGTCGCCAGACGCTCCTGCGGATTGGTGCAGGCCTTCAAAATGTAGGTATAGGCATCCTGCGCCCGCTGCGTGCGGTCGGTGCGGGCGAAGGCTTCCGCCACGCGCCACAGCACGTCGATATCGGCGCAGGTGAGCAGGCTCGGCGTCGCCGCGCCAATCTGTACGACGGTCGTATATTGCTTCAGGTCGGAGGCGTTCACCAGGCGGGCACGTGCTTCCGCCACGTCCAACCTGTCGAGCAGATCGGCCGGCGGTTGCCAGCCCGCTTCGGCTCCCTGCCGGTCAGCTATCGACTTGCGAAGCTCGGCATAGCGGCCCTCGGAATAAAGCTGCCACATGGCCTCGAGCTGCTTGTCGCCGCTCTGCGGAATGGCGAGCGGATCAGCCGGCGGCACCCAGTTCGGATAGAGCGCCTGCAGCCGTGATATCTCTGCCTGCAGTCTCGCCTTGTCGCCGCGGCTCGCAAAATAGCGAAGCGCGCTCTCGTCGACCTTCGGTGCGGCGGGCTGGGCACTTGAGGAGGTCGCGGCTGGTCGCTGCGCTGCCGGTTGTTGTGGCTGCTGTTGCTGTGCCTGGGCGACGGCGTCTGACTGTGGGGTCGCCGCGTCACCTTGCGGCTGTGCGTTGGGCGTGGTCTGGCCGCCTGCTGCTGCCTGTATCTGCTCGGCGATCGACTGCATGTCGGTCGCCGGCTGCTTGGCTGGGCCGTCAGGCCCGCTGATCCTGCCCATCAGCATCAGCTGAGGCGCTTCTGTCGGATGGCCGAGGCCGAGCATATCCTGAATGGCGGCGCGGTCCTTCAGAGCGGTGACAAGACCTGCCACCACCACTGCGACCGACACTGCGACAAGCGAGGATTTCAAAGGCACTCTGGATGTTTCTCCGCGACGAAGGCCAACCCCAGGAGTTGAAGGGTCGATGGATAATAAAGCGATGGCGCGAACTGCCGGGACGATTCAGGTAGCTTCGTCCCTTGTGCTACACAGGCCACAACATCGTTAACAATTCGATAACCAGCGTCATCAAGTGATTGTTTCGGCTGGCCGTCCTTCAGGTTGATCGTTGCCGGCGCGCCATTGCCGGCGGTCATTCCCGACGATAATCGTAAGAGCAGTTCCTTGTCCGAAACTCCCGCCCGGGCGAGGTAAAGCGGGATGCGGATGGCGTTGTAGCCGAACTCCGCATCAAAACCCTCGGCCGGCTGCGGCTGACGGTGAAGGCTCACCCAATCTGCCGGCAGCTTGCGCGGTCCGAATTGCATCGAGCGCAGCAATGCCAATCCGTCCTCGGTCAGCGCACCCCACGCGTCGGAGGGGGCGAGCAGGGCCATGACGGGAATGGCCTCGTAAATCCAATAGGACGGGTTGATGACCGGGCCGTCCTTGCGGCCGGGAGCATTGAAACCCTCGACACCGGGAAGCAGGATCGTGCGCCCGCCCGACTTGACGACAGCGTTGGCCAGAAGCGCGTTTGCGATCTTGGCGGCGGCTTCGAGATAGTCGGTGTTTTTCCAGGCAGAGCCTGCCAGCGCCAGCGCATAGGCAATCAGCATGTCGCCATCGGATGCGTTGTTTGCATCGGTCACATGCGGCTTGGCCGATGGGTCCCATTTCCAGACCGCAAGTCCGTCGTCGCGCAGCAGCAACTCGGTCCGGGTAAAATACCAGATCTGCTCGAAATCGGCCTGGTCGTTTGCGAGATAGGCGAGCCACATGCCGTAGCCCTGTCCCTCGCTATGGCTGATGTTGCCGTTCGCATTGTCGATGATGCGACCGCTCGGGTCGAGGAACTTCGCCTTGTAGGCGCTCCACGAGGCGGCATCGATTTTCGCCGTCTGCGCGGATGCGGGCTGCTGCAAGCCAAGCAGCGATGCGAGCGCCACAGCCACCATTATCGTCAGCCACCCTCTCATTGGCGGCGGCCCAGTCTTCCAAGCATGCCGGCGGTGGCAACGCCGATCAGCAGCGACAGTACGACGAGCAGGACAGCATAGGACAGGACGTTGGTCGACAGCCAGTTCGCTGCAATCAGTCGATAATTGGCGAACGTCCAGTTCTCCGTCGCAATGAAATCGAAACGGCTGACCGGGACAGTATCGATCTTGCCGGTCGCGGCCGAATAGGTCGTCACGTGCCCCTCGATCTCGGGCCAGTTCAGCTGTGACGTCATGGCATCAGCACCTTCCCTGAGATCTTTGGCGGATGGCGCGGTCACGATCGTCCAGGTCCCGTTGCCGGCTGTATTCGCGCCCTGTGCGATCATGAAGCTGTTCGTGTTCGAGGGCGCAAAAACCTGCTCGGCACCGGGTATGAATTGTAGCGTGCTCAGCGAAATATCGAAGTTGCGACGCAGCCACTCCTGGAAGGAAGTGATCTGTCCCTGCCAGACGCCGCCGCTCACCTTGGAGCGCCATTCGTCGAACATCACGTTGGTCTCGCTGGGAGTCGTCTGTGTCGCGGCGAGCGGCCGCCATGTCGCCTGGCTGGTCGTCGCGATGTTGAGCTGCGACAGCACCGCCTGCGGCATCTGCGAAATGGAGCCTACGAAGATTGCGTCGCGTTCGCCGATCGCGCCCGGCGAGGCGGCGGGTTCGACGTCGATCGGCCGACCTGCCATCAAGGCCATCTGGCCGAGCACGGTTGCCGTGGCGGAGAGCGTGTCGGGGTCTACGCGGTCGATGAAGAGTGGGGTTGGAGATGCATCGCGGCTGTAGGGGTAACCCGTTCCGGCGAGTGCCGCCAAATTGGGGCGTTGGCCGACCCGGGCGAAGTCGGGCATGTGAAACTCGCTGGTGTCGAACAGCGCGAAGCGCGGTCCCGCGCCGGCCGCCGTTCCCGGCACGCACACATTGTCCTCATCCGTCTGCAAGATCGTCTCGATCGATACCGAGTTCAAACCGGGCTTGAAGTGTCGCATCGTCACGCGGATTGGCAGATGACGATAGATGCCGCCGCCTTTCGTGGTGATTGGTAGCGTCGAGGCGATGTTGCCGTTGACGTAGACATCGATATGGCTGCCCGGCAGCACATTCTGCGTATAGGCGGCATCGAGCAGCACCGTCGCCTCGCCATAGGCATTGGCGTAAAAATCGGCCGGTACGGCGATGTTGAAGGTCGTGCGGAAGCGCCTTCCCGAGAACTCGGTCGATTTGACACCCAATTGCGAGAAGGCGATCGTCCTGTCCGAGAATATCAACGGCGCATCGGGCGCGGTCCACCGCTGCGTGGCGAGCGCGTCTCGGCGCACCGTGACGGCGCGGTCGGTGGTGGAGACGATCGTCTCGATTGCTGTCGCGATCGCCGGCCAGGATGGTCCGGTGATCAGAAGCACGGTCTGGCCGGAGCGCGGATCGGTCGCGAAGGTCGCGAGCGGTGCCGTCTGCGCGGCGACCGGTACGGCAAACAGCGGCTGCAACTCGCTGGGCGTGCCGACCACGACCGTCATCCGCCCCGGAGACGAAGCGGGCAGGGAGCCGCTTGTAAACGACATGGTCTGGTTCGGCATGCCGCTCAGGATCGAGAGACCTTGCACCAGCCTCAGGAGCGGCTTCGTGGTTCCCGGCTGATCGAGCGCGGGAACGACGAAATTGAACGCGGTCTGGCCGGCGCCGTCGACGCCGATCGCGCGGATGGCGTCGGTGCTGGAAAACTTGGCAGCCTCTTCGCCGACGAAGGTCAGATAGGTCTGCGAGGGGTCGATATCCGACCAGAGTTCGTAGGTCGACTGCACGGTGCAATCGGTGCGGTGGCGTTGCTTTGCTTCGATCGTGAGCAGGTTAGCGCCCGGCTGCAGCAGGCGCGGCTGGATGCTCAAGGAGACGGTGGACGCTCCATCCGACGAGCCGACGGGCTGCTCTCCGATGACCCTGTTGTTGATCAGGATCGTGAATTGCGAGCTCTCCGGCGCGACGACGATGGCGTTCTGGTAGGTGAAGTTGAAGGTCGCCTGTGCCGCGGCCTGCTCTGGCGTCAGGTAGACAGACCACGATTTGCGGTCATATTCGCCGTCCAGCCCAAGCTTTGCGAAAGGCACGACGTAGCGGCGCGATGTGCCGGGAGGCAGCGGAGCAGACGCTGTTGCGGCCGCTGATTTCTGCGGTGGCTGTGCTGCTGGTGTTGCAGTCTGCGCGGCCGGCGTCGGCGGCGATGCTAGCCCTGGCAGCGTGGCGGGTGCATCCGCCTGCGCTGGTGGAGATGCCGGCTGTTGCGCGGTCGGTGTCGCGGGAGTGACGGCGAAAGGCTGCAGAGGCGTCACGGCTGCCGGCGGGGCGGCAAGTGCGGGTGTCGCGGGCGGTTGTGTTGCGGGCGGCTGTGTTGCGACCGCCGGCGCCGGCGTTGTTGTTGGAGCGGAAGCAGGGGGTGTCGCCGGAAGCGTCAAGCGCGGTACGGCGGGAATCGCCTCCGGCGGACGTTCGCCCGTCATGTCGAAGGGCGACGTCTGCGCGTAGGCCAGCGCCGTGGCGGCAAGCAGGAAGCCGAGGGATGTGGCGATCTTGCGCATCAGCCATTCACCTTCGAGACTTGCCGCTGCTCTTCACGCTCAGGCCGCATGCTGCGGAAGAAATAGACCAGGCCGCGGCTCGTTTGGTAGAACGCAAGACCGACAAACCAGATCGTTCCTCGGATCAGACCGGGGTTGCGGCGACGACCTTCCTGGAATTGCGTCCACTGTGCCGAGTTCGCAAACATCAGGTCGGCGATAAGCCGGTGGTCCAGCGCGCTCTTCGGGACATACTGGCAGCCCACCGCAAGCAGTCCGTCCGTCGGCTGGATGTTGCGCACCACGAGCGGTAGCGTTTCGAGATCGGCGCCGCTGAACGGACGGAAGCGAACTTCGCCTTCGACGCCGACCAAAGACTGCTCCAGCTGCTTGTCGAACACATGCAGGCGGGCGCCGTGCACCGACACGTCCTCGATGGACGCCGTGTACCACTTGCCGTTGATGCCGAACTCCGCGCGACGGTTGACGCGCACGCGGCGCGACGAAGCGCGTTCGCCGCGTTCCGACACGACGCCGAGCGCACAGCCGGCCATGATCAGGTTGATCAGGTTCCAGCCGCCGACGACGAGCGTGACGTCCGCCTTATAGGGCTCGGTGTAGATGCGGTAGATGGTGACGATCAGCGCGATGATCTGCACCGCGAAGATGACGAAGAAGGGGCGGCTGATTTCCGACAGTCGGCTGACGGCGATCGACTCGTCCTTGGCGGTCACCTTGAAGGTGGGCTTCCTCGGGTTGAGCATGACGGAGATTACCGCCGGTAGCAGATGGACCGTCTGCACATATTCGTAGAGCTCGGAAATCCACGGCCAGCGGAACGAACCGTAGAGGTAGTTCTGCATGATGAGGTTCACGAGCATGTAGGCGAGCGTATAGGCCAGGAACTCGCCGCCGGAGGCGGTGAAGATCTCGAGGTCGAAGAACAGGTAGCACAGCGGCGCGAACAGGAAGACCGTGCGCGGGAAGGGGAACAGCCAGAACAGCGTGGACGACATGTAGCAGAAGCGCTGCGGGATGGTCAGGCCGCGCTTGAGCAAGGGGAAGCGGAATCTGAGGATCTGCATCATGCCCTGCGCCCAACGGCTGCGCTGGCCGATGAAGCTCGCGAACGTTGCAGGCTGCAGGCCGGCAATCAGCGGCTTGTCGACATAGATGCTGTTCCAGCCGCTTCCATGAAGTGCCAGCGCGGTCTCGCAGTCCTCGGTGATGCTGATGCCGCTGAAACCGTTTTGCGATTCCAGCGCCTTGCGGCTCAGAACCGCCGCAGAGCCGCAGAAGAAGGCCGCGTTCCACTTGTCGAGCCCGCGCTGGATGATGCCGTAGAACATCTCGTTCTCGCTCGGCATGCTGTCGAAGGTGCGCAGATTGCGTTCCAGCGGATCGGGATTGATGAAGAAGTGCGGCGTCTGCACCAGGAAAAGCTTCGGATCGTCGTCGAAATAGCCGACGGTTTCGAGCAGGAAGTCGCGCGCCGGCGCGTGGTCGGCATCGAACACCGCGATCAGCTCGCCGGTCGAGTGCTGCATGCCATTGTTGAGATTGCCGGCCTTGGCATGCTCGTTACGCTCGCGCGTCAGATAGCGGACGCCGATTTCCTCGCAGAGCTGCTTCAGCTCGTTGTGGCGCGCGACGGCGGCCTGCGCCTCAAGCAGCTTGTTCGAATTGCGCTTCTGCACCGTCCCGCCGTCGTCAAGCAGCCAGACGGTCAGCTTGTCCGCCGGATAGTCCATCGCCTTGGCGGCCGAGAGCGTGTTGGCGAGAAGGTGGGAGTCCTCGTTATAGGTCGGCACGAAGACGTCGACATGCGGGAAACGCTGGAGTTTGCCTACGCGCGAAGGGCGTGGCGGCAAGGGGGTGGCGACGATGAAGAGGCTGAGCGCCAGCATGGCGACGCTGTACATCTCGGCGAGATAGAGCAGCAGGCCGGGAATGAAATTTTCCGGCTGGTTGACCGGCGGCAATGTGTTCGTCGTTCGCCAATAGACATAGCGCATGACGATCGCGGTACCGAAGGCGAGCGCGATCAGGCGCCATGTGCCTTCACCCTTCAGGCCCTTGATGATCGCCATCACGGCAACCACGGTGATGCTGGCGATCAACTGCGCCTGCAAATTCACCGGCAGGGTCACCAGCGCGACCACACAGATCGCAACCACTGCCCAGATCAAGATGCTGCGGGCCTTATGCATCGGCGTTCCTTCAAAGGCATTGTGCCGCGCATCGTTCCCGGTGCCGGCCTAGCTGATCGTCATCTCTGGCAGGCGGCACTCGCCGCATTGCCGATGCATTCGGGCGATGGCACGTTCACTCCGCTCGCTGTCATCGTCTGTTGCGGGGCTTGCTGGCGCGCGGAAGCACTTGGCAATGCGGGTGCATCCATCGGCGCCTGTGGCACGTTTCCGGAAAGGTCAGGTCCCGGCACGCGGGGGCCGATGGCTGGCGGCAAGGCCGGCGCCACAGGCGCACTGGCGGCCGGGCGAACGGCTGCGCGTCGCACTGGAGCGGGGCGTGAGAAAGTTTGCGTCGGGGCCGGTTCGTAGCCGATCGGCATCGGCGTCGAGCGATAGCCGCCCTCGTCGGGATAAATAGGGTTTCCTGGGCGTCCAAGGGTCGGGTCGCCCCCTTGCGTCATGCCGTAGGGGTTCCAGATTTCGCCGTTGAACGTGCCGATGACCGTATAGCCGTACATCACGCCCAGCAATTGCCGCTCGGTCGCGCGCGCATCGCACAGGCGCAGGCGAACCTGAATCATGCCGAAGTTGCGGGCTTGCGTCTGGTCCGAACGGCTGGAGCGGATCTGCTGCCATCCGTAGACGCAGGTATCGCCGCTGCGGCTGGTGCCTGAGGCATAACCGAAGGGGCCATAGCTGTTTTGAAGGAACGTCGCGGAACGCGCCATCCGCACACCGGGGACAGACGCAGCCATCTCGCGCGCAATGGCGCTCTCATTGACCATCTTGTAGGACGAGTTGCCGGCGCCTGGGTTTTCGCCGCGCCCACCAAGAAACTGCACCTTGAGGAAGTTCTGGCCGGGAACCGAGGACGATGTGAACAGCGAAATGGATTGATCGACGCCATTGCCGCGCTTCTGCTCCACGACACTCACGATCGACGGCCCACCGGGTGGCGGCAGGACAAGCGCCTTCTCGCTCGCGATTGTTTCAGCGGCGCTCGGTTGTCTGATATTTCCAGTCGATGTGCAGCCGGCGGCAAGACCAGCCAACCCAGCAAGGGCCATCAATCTTAGCAAACCCATGTTTCCGATCGCCGCAATCGTATTTCCATGTATCCGGCGCAATTTTGACACCGGACCCTCGAATCAACGACCTGACGGCCGCTAAGTCATTGTAAACGACGGGCATGGTTAACCAATCGTTAATTTGCCGATCGTCAGGCCGGTAGCGGCAGGCTTCGTGAACACAAAAAGTTGCTTGCGTCGATACGTCGCCATGCGGGCGATACTGTTCGGGCATCCGCTTTGTTGGCGATGCGCAATTAGATAGACCTAATAATAAAGGCAGAAAAATACTTTAGAGCAATTTCATGGTGCCGAATGTTCGCCTCGACCAAGCCTGGCGTCCGCATTGAAATCCGCCGCCGCGGTCAATCCACCGGCATTCATGAACGTCCTTCATGGCCTTATGCGGATTCCGGCATCTTAACATGGTTCGGCCGAACTGTTACCTAAATGCCAAGACGGGGCTCAGGCTCCGGTCGGGTGTTAAACACGGGATATAAAACAAAAAACCGGAAGCAGAGGCGAAATGCGCAGCTGTTTCCTCATAGACGTGCGCAGGTTCTTCGAGACAGGCAAGCGGCAAGCGAACCTCGCTTCGGCCGCTTACGGGTGGAGTCTCTAAGGCCGATTTTCACAATGGAATACAGTCTGGCGGAGGGCCAGGGGAGGAGGAAACGAAGGCTGCTCGGTTAAATCGAGCCCAAGTAAAGGCGAATATAGTGCAAAACAAAAATCAGCGGCATTTTTCCACCGTTCGTAGCGGCGTGCTTGTAGCGGCTGTTTCGATATTCATGTCCTCCGCGGCAATGGCCCAGCAGGCCGCAGCCCCACCGCCCCCATCCGTCACAACCGTCAATGTTTCCGCGAGCTCGGTCCCGCTCAGCTATGAATACGCCGCTCGTGTCTCGGCGTTTCGCCAGACGGAAGTGCGCGCCCGCGTCAGCGGCATCCTGTTGAAGCGCAATTTCGTCGAAGGCGCCCAGGTCAAGGCCGGCGACGTGCTGTTTCTCCTCGATCCCGCACCCTATGAAGCCGCGCTGATGCAGGCTCAGGCAGGGCTCAAGCAGGCACAGGCACAGCTCAGCCAGGGTATCCGCGAAGAAAAGCGCAACATCAGCCTCTTCGACCAGAAGGTCGGCAGCCAGAAAAGCCGCGACGATGCGGTTTCTGCGCGCGAACTTGCCGAAGCAGCCGTCGCTTCCGCCGAAGCGCAGGTCAAGACCGCCGAGCTCAATCTCGGCTACACCAAGGTAACCGCTCCGATCAGCGGCATCACCAGCCTCGAGCAAATGTCCGAAGGCAGCCTGATCAGCACCGATTCAAGCTTGCTGACCAACATCACCCAGCTGGACCCCGTTTACGTCAACTTTTCATTCTCGGATTCCGAGGCGCGCGAAGTCCGCCATCTGATTGATTTGATGAAAGCGAAGGGCCAGGAGCAGAAGCTGCGCGTCAAGCTCACCTTCGGCGATGGTTCGACCTATGACCACGAAGGCGTCGTCGATTTCACCTCGGCGACCGTCGACGTCAACACGGGCACCATCCAGGCCCGCGCGATCATCGACAATCCGGATCGTCAGCTCATCCCCGGCCAGTTCGTGCGCGCGACGGTGAGTGGTGTGACCGCAGATGACGCGATCGTCATTCCAGAGGTGGCACTGCTGCAGGGGCCGCAGGGTCAGTTCGTCTACACCGTCGGCAAGGACGGTAAGGCGAAGATCAATGCGGTCACGCTTGGCCAGAAGGTCGGCGGCAACTGGATCGTCAATTCGGGCCTCGAGGCTGGCGACCAGCTGATCACCGAAGGCGTCATCAAGGTACGCCCGGGCTCGGCCGTCAACGCAACGGCTGAAGCGGCCGCGGCCGATGCCGGCAAGGGCACGAAAGAGACGGCGGCCAACTGATGGGTAACAGGTTCTTTATCGACCGTCCGGTCTTCGCGGCGGTCATTTCCATTGTCATCGTTCTGGCGGGCCTTTTGGCCCTGCGGGCGCTGCCGATCGCGCAGTATCCGGAACTGGTGCCGCCTCAGGTCGTCGTGACCGCTAGCTATCCCGGCGCCAGCGCCGAGACGGTCGCACAGACGGTCGCGGCTCCGCTGGAACAGCAGATCAACGGCGTCGAAAACATGCTCTACATGCAATCGACGAACTCCAACAGCGGCACCATGCAGATCACGGTGACGTTCGCGCTTGGCACCGACCCGGACCAGGCCGCGATCAACGTCAACAACCGTGTTCAGCGTGCAACCTCCACCCTGCCGCAGGAAGTCACCCGTCAGGGTGTCGTTGTCGCCAAGCGCTCGAACTCCATTCTGGCGTTCGTGGCGATGTTCTCCAACAACACGCAGTATGACCGCGCCTATGTCGGCAACTATGCGCTTCTGAACGTCATCGACGATCTCAAGCGCCTTCCCGGCATCGGCGACGTCAATGTGTTGGGTGATATCGACTACTCAATGCGTGTCTGGCTGCGGCCCGACAAGATGGCCCAGTACGGCCTGACGCCGAGCGACGTGTCGACAGCCATCCAGGAGCAGAACTCCCAGTTTGCGGCAGGCCGTTTCGGCGATCAGCCGAGCGCAACCGGCCAGCCCTTCACCTACAGCGTCTCGACACAGGGTCGTCTGACGGATCCAGAAGCGTTCGGAAACATCATCCTGCGCTCGACCAGCAACGCGGCGACGCTGCGGCTGAAGGATGTCGCGCGCATCGAGCTTGGCACCAAGAGCTACGCGGTGCAGAGCAGCCTCAATGGCACTCCGGCCGTTCCGATCGCGATCTACCTGCAGCCGGGCGCCAACGCGCTGAACACCATGGAAGCGCTTTCGACGCGCTTGGCTGAGCTGAAGAAGTCGTTCCCTGATGGTATCGACTATCGTATCCCCTACGATACGACGAAGTTCATCCAGGTCTCGATCGAGGAAGTCATTCACACCTTCTTCGAGGCGATCGCGCTCGTCGTGATCGTGGTGTTCCTGTTCCTGCAGAACTGGCGGGCAACGCTCATCCCTGTGATCGCGGTTCCGATCTCGATCATCGGCACCTTTGCCGGCATGTATCTGCTGGGCTTCTCCATCAACCTGCTGACATTGTTCGGTCTGGTGCTTGCGATCGGTATCGTCGTGGACGACGCGATCGTGGTTCTCGAGAACGTCGAACGCCTGATGACGGTGGACAAGCTGTCGCCCAAAGATGCGGCGATCAAGGCCATGGGCGAAGTCACGGGGCCGGTCATCGCGATCGTGCTCGTGCTCTGCTCGGTCTTTATCCCGGTCTCGTTCGTGGGCGGGCTTGCGGGCCAGATGTACAAGCAGTTCGCCGTCACGATCGCGATCTCGGTCATCCTGTCGGGTATCGTGGCTCTGACGCTGACGCCGGCCCTTTGCGGCCTGATCCTGAAGCCCGGACACCACGAACCAGCGCTGCCGTTTCGCGTCTTCAACCGTGCTTTCGAGCGGCTGACATCGGGATACACGGCGGGCGTCCGCTTCTTCGTCAAGCGCTTTGCGATCGGCCTCGTGCTCGTCGGCGCCATGCTTGGCGCGACCGGCTACCTCTTCTACACCATCCCGGGGTCGCTGGTTCCCAACGAAGACCAGGGTTGGGTATTGCAGGTCGCCGTACTTCCGCCGGCAGCAGCCCTTCCGCGCACCGAAGCGGTCATGAACAAGGTGGTCGAAAACACCTCGAAGCTTGACGGCGTTCACGACGTCTTCGCGGTCTCCGGCTTCGATATCCTGGCCGGCGGCATCAAGAGCAGCGCCGGCGTGTCCTTCATCATCCTCGATGACTGGAAGGAACGCACGACCCCGGCACTCGACGCCCGCAACATGGCCGGGCCGATCATCGGCGCCAACAGCGGCATCAAGGACGGCATGGTTCTCGCCTTCAACCCGCCGCCGATCCAGGGCTTGAGCACCACGGGTGGCTTCGAAGCCTATGTTCAGGACCGTGGCGGCAACGGCATCGCGAACCTTGCCGAACAGGCGAATGCTCTCGTGGCCGCGGCCTCGAAGCGCCCTGAACTGACCGCCGTGCGCACCACCTTCGATGCCAGCGTTCCGCAATATCATGCGGATCTCGATCGCGAGAAGGCAAAGGCGCTCGACGTGCCGATCGACACCGTGTTCGATGCGATGCAGGCCACGTTCGGTAGCCTCTATGTCAACGACTTCACGCTCTATGGCCGCAACTACCAGGTCAATCTGCAGTCGGAATCGGCCTTCCGGCAATCGCCTGACGATCTCCGCCAGGTGTTTGTCCGCTCGACCAATGGCAGCATGATCCCGCTGGATGCGCTGGTGAAGGTCACGCGTATCATCGGCCCCGACCAGGTCGAACGCTTCAACGCGTTCAACTCGGCCAAGGTGACCGGCAACCCGGCTCCTGGCTATACGTCGGGCGACGCCATCCGCGCACTGCAGGAGGTCGCCAGCGAGACCTTGCCGCCAAGCTACCAGATCGCCTGGACAGGCTCGGCCTACCAGGAACTGGCAACGGGTGGCGCGGGAACGCAGGCGATGCTCTTCGGCATCATCATGGTGTTCCTGATCCTGGCTGCTCAGTACGAGAAGTGGACGCTGCCGCTCGCGGTCATCACCGCCATCCCGTTCGCGCTGTTCGGGGCGTTGCTCGCAACGATGCTGCGCGGGCTCACCAACGACGTCTACTTCCAGATCGGCATGGTCACGCTGATCGGTCTGGCCGCCAAGAACGCGATTCTCATCGTCGAGTTTGCCGTTCTGAAGCGCCACGAGGGGCTGTCGGCCGGCGAGGCTGCGATCGAAGCCGCCCGCCTGCGTTTCCGCCCGATCGTGATGACGTCGCTGGCATTCATCCTGGGTGTCGTGCCGCTGGCCATCAGCACGGGTGCGGGCTCGGCCAGCCGTCACGCCATCGGTACCGGCGTTATCGGGGGCATGCTCGCGGCGACGTTCATCGCGACCTTCTTCATCCCGATGTTCTACCGCCTGATCGCCTGGAAGGCGCCGAAGCCTGCGGATAGCCCGCAAGCGGCTCACGGCAACAACCCGGCGATCGTTCCCGGCGAGTAAAAAGCGGTCTTTCGAACAGCGGGCCGGCGCGGACATGATGTCCACGCCGGCCCGAACTGTTTCTGGGCCTGAACCATTTCTGGGGTGGAGCGAACGTGCGACTGGGGTGTGCGGATCTTCTTAACGCCGCAACGTTAATATGCGCCCGCACACATGTTCTCTAACCCCCAGGGACTTTACATGAAGACGATTATCGTCGGGGCGCTTCTTGCCGCCCTCATACCCGGCATCAGCCAGGCCAAGACGCTTGCATTCCCGAGCGACGCGCCCATCGCGCAGATCGCCATTCCCGACAGCTGGGAACCCGAGGAAACCGAAACCGGTATTCAGGCAACCTCCGATGACTCGGCCATCTATCTCTCGATCGACGTCGCGGACGAGAAGAGCACGGACAAGGTCATCGACGACGCCATCGCCTTTCTCCAGAAGAACGGCGTGAAGGTCGACGGCTCGACACAGAAGAAGTCCGACGAGCCGATCAACGGCATGGACATGACCAACTTCGACTGGACCGGCACCGACAATGACGGCGCTGTCAACATCGGCCTCTCGCTGCTCTCGCCGAAACCAGGCAAGCTCCTCGTCATCACCTATTGGGGATCGCAGGGAACGCAGGAGGCGCATGGGCCTGAACTCCAGGCGATCATTAGCTCCCTGAAACCCGCAGCCGAGTAATATTTCGCGGGCACGGCTCTGCCGTGCCTGCCTTTGCCCCCGAGGTCACCGTGCGCTTCTTCAAATCATGTCTTATTCTGTCGCTCGCTGCGTTGTCGGCCGCGAGCCCGTCATGGGCCGACTCGTACAAGGCTGTCAGCAACACCGCCATGTCCGTCACAGGCGACATCTCGATGGACGACTTCAGCATCACCTTTGAAACGGGTGACGAGCTTTCGTTTTCCAACCTGGTCGCCGATCACTTCATGGTCGACGGCGAGCGTGTACCGGCCTCCGTCTATCGCGTGGCCGATCCTTCCGACCCCGAATTGCTGAACGGTAATCGTCTCTGCGGCTCCGGTCCGGTCACCTATGTCGCAAATTGGTCCGCTGGCGATGGCTTGTCCGCGATCGCGGTGTTCACCGGTCGTCATGCGCCGAAGAGCTCCGACGAAATGTGCGCGTCCTATACGTTCGAGGACGGCGTCGAGGAGTAAGCGCGCTGACGCTGCCTAAAGCGAAACGGGGGCGGCGGGCACCACGTCATACGGCACCTTGGCTTCATCGGCCGCGGCGATAAAGGCGAGGCGCGCATCTTCAGGCGACGCCTTGCCGATCGCGACGCCGTCACACACTTCCAAAGCGGAAAAATAGGCCTTGCCTTCGGCGACCGGCCAAGCGGTGAAAAGCAGTTTCAGCGCTTCGCGGGTACTCGTGACCGTATAAACGGCGCCGCTGCGCCGACAGGCGATCAAGACGGGGATCAACCATGGTCTCGTGTCCAACGCTCATACCCCTCGAAGCGCGTTTGATTGGCGGCAGCCGTGCAAGGTTGCCACCGCGCCGTTAACATATAGTATGTTCTTTATGCATCAAGCATGGGCGCTTCGGTACCGCGCATGAAAAAACCCGGTGCGAGGGGCTGCACCGGGCTTTTGGTTGGACTGCATTGGGCTTGCTGATCCAGCAACGCGGATTTCAATACGTTGCGCAGATAAAACCCTTCAGCTGCGAAAAGGTTCCCAAAGAATTTCGAGCGCAATTCTTGCTGATCGTCGGGTTAGCGAAGGAACGGGAGGCCCGTTATTCCTCGGCAACGCCGTTCATCAGCCCGTCGAATACTTCGAGCATGGCGTCGGCAATCGCCTGGCCGAGTGCATTGCCGGCCTGACCAATCTCCGTGTCGTCCATGTCACGGGCAGCAAGCGCAAGGGCGGTGCCCTGTTCGCTGACGATCAGCTTGGCGCGTTCGATCGCCCAAAGCGAGAAGTCGTTGCGGTTGTCGATCGTTATGGTTTCCGGTTCCATGGCCAATTCCTCTCATTCGCTTGCGCGCTTATTAGCCTCTTTGGCGGGAATATCGAAGCACAATCCTCGCTACGGCCACAACGCGCTCAGGTCATGAGTGGATGGCTGGGTCGACGCTTGCCGCAGCCGCGGCAGGCGAGTGTGCCACATGATAACAGTCGAACCGTTAGTTTGGATCGAGGTTTTTCATGCCGCGGCGCGTATGCCGCAGTTCAACGATCTGGCGCATCTGTGCCAGTCTAAGTTCCAGCGCTGTCCTGTCCATCGACGGGGGCAGCTTGCTGAGTTCATCCGCAAGGATATCAATCTCCTTGAGGAGGAACGGTAAATCGAAACCTTCATGTTCCATGTTTTCCGCCATGCCATTCATGCAAGCGATTCTTGCTTGCATCGATTTACATGCTTCGCTGTCACGGCTAGGCGAGTCTCGTTCAACGTTCTTAATATCCAATAAACTATAGCCGTTGGCGTCCCGAAATGACACCTGATAGCTCCAAGAGAGCACGAACGCGCAGGCTTTCCTACCCGGCACATGGTCCGTGTTGATAAACGCGTTCGAGCGGCCAAATGTCTCGACCGCTCGACACAGCTGTTCGATTGTGGAGGGTCGAGGCTGAAGCCGCGCTAGTAGACGTCGCGAACGTAGCGCTTCTGGCGCTTCAGTTCGTTGACGTAGGCGCTCGCGGCATCAGCGGAATGGCCGCCGTGGACGGCGATGATGTCGTGCAAGGCTTGGTCCACGTCGCGCGCCATTCGTGTGGCGTCGCCGCAAACATAGAAATGCCCGCCTTCTTCCAGCCAGGCGTAGAGCGCCTTGCCGTTCTCGCGCATGCGGGTCTGCACGTAGATCTTTTCCTGCTGGTCGCGGGAAAAGGCCAGATCGAGCCGCGTCAGCAGCCCGGCGCTGCTCATTGCCGCCAGTTCCTCTTCGTAGATGAAATCGTCGGCCCGGTGCTGGTCGCCGAAGAACAGCCAGTTGCGGCCGGTGGCGCCGCGCGCGCGGCGCTCCTGCAGGAAGGCCCGGAAGGGAGCGATGCCTGTGCCCGGGCCGACCATGATGACGGGCGCATCATCATCCGATGGAACGCGGAATGCCTTGTTCTGCGACACGAAGATGCCGGCCATGTCACCCTCGGCCCGGTCCGCCAGATAGGTCGAGCACACGCCGCCATGCTCGCGACCGTTGGTGATATAGCGCACGCTGGCGATGGTCAGGTGCACGCGCCCCTCAGCGGCCAGCGGGCTTGAGGAGATCGAATAGGCGCGGTGCTGCAGCGGCTTCAGCAGGCCGACGAAATCGGCGGCGTTCATGGCGCGCTCCGGCAGCAATTGCAGGAGGTCGAGGCTGTCCTTGCCCCATAGCCAGTTCTCCAGCGCTTCCTTGTCGCCATGGCGCAGGATATGGCTGAGCTCCTCATGGCCGGCGCGCCGTTCGATCTCCGCGATGAATTCGCGCGACGGCGTGGAAATCTCGAAGCTAGTCGTCAATTCCTGGCCCAGCGGCCGGGCGAGGCCGGAAACGGCTGCTTCCGTGTGGGCACCCAGGCGCTCCAGAATGGCCGAAACAAGTGCCGTATTGTTAACCGGCATGACGCCAAGCGCATCGCCCGCCTCATAGGCCAGTCCGCTATCGCCGAGATCGAACTCGAAATGCCGGATTTCCTTGGCGGATCGGGTACCTGAGAGCACCCGGTTGACGGCAAGGGTCGAGGGATAAGGCGACTTGCGGTTCCATTGCGATTTCTCGCGGACAGGAAGGGCGGTCGCTTCGGCTGGTGCGGCCGGCTCCGCAGCTCCACCTTCGACCACCGCAGCGACCGGCAGGGTCTCGCCCACCCAGGCCGATGCGGCATCCTCGTAATCCACGTCGCAATCGAGGCGGTTCGCCATCCGCTGCGCGCCGAGCTGTTCCAGACGCGTATCGATCAGCTTGCCCGCCTGGCAGAAGCCATCATAGCCGGTGTCGCCGAGCGCAAGCACACCGAAGTTCATCGCCTCCAGCCTTGGCGCGCTGTCCGCAGAAAGCGCCTCCCAGAAGAGTTGCGCATTATCCGGCATCTCGCCTTCGCCATAGGTGGAGACAACCACGATCACCCGCTTCATCGTCGCGAAGCGAGCCATGTCGATATCGTCGAGCGCCTCGACCACCGGCTGCATCCCGGCAGCGCGCGCCGCCGCCGCCGCATCCATGGCCACACCCTCGGCATTGCCGGTCTGCGTGCCATAGAGGATATGCAGCGGGCTTGAGGCCTGCTGCTGCGGGGCTGTCGCTACGGCGTTGCTGCCGTCGTCACCGATTGCCAGGCGCGAATGGAGCCCAGCCAGGAAGCCGGAAAGCCAGGCGCGCTGGTCGCCATTGAAGGGGGCGTCTGCGGGGATATAGGGCACTTTCATCGTCACACTCGGCTGGTTCTGGCAGATGTCGTCAGGTCGGAGACGGCGCGCTTGGCGAACAGCTCCTCGAAGCTCGGCAGGCGGCCGATCCTGTCGATGTTGCGGGCGTGCTGGTGGATGATCCAGCCGTAGGTACCGGGGCTGTCCATCGACAGGATGTTGCGGCGCGACAGTGCTTCCTTGTAGTCGGCGAGCCGCTTGGAGGCGATCATGACCGCCAGCTGCTCATCGCTGTGGCCATCGATGGCGTCGCGCGCGTGCCGCACCAGCTTGCTCATCAGGGCGAAATCCTCCGTCAGGATGAGGTTTCGCACAGCCTTCTCTACGGCTGGCTCGGATGGGCCGAGCGCGTTCGGCACCCGCGCCATCGCCAGCCCCTGCGCCATGGAAAGCACGGTGTAATTGTTGAGAAGCGCGAACATCTCGTCCGTATCGGTCTCGCCGTAGCCAGGCACACGACCGTTGAGCACCGGCTTGCGGTCGCGATAGGCCAGCTTGAATTTGCGGACCTGATGGGCAGCCAGCGCCGAGGCCAGTTCCTCGATCAGCTCCTTGCGTGCCTTTGCCTTCAGGATCGCGTCGCTATCCTGATAGAGCAGCAGCGCCCGGGGCATGCCGTAGACGAAATTGTGCCGTTCGCTCTCCCAGTTCTCCAGGAGCCAGCGCGCCTTCGACGAACCGGTCGCAGCCAGATGCCAGGTGAGCAGCATGTGTACGGCTTGGCTATGGATGGCCGCTTCGTCGCCATCGTCGGAGATCGAGCCGAGCAGGATCGAGTCGTGGCTGACCTTCTTCGGCAGATCGCCATAGGGGTCATACTGATAGACGAAGCCACCGCTCATGCCGTTTCCGAAGCCCTTGCCGAAGCTTCCGAGATTGAGAACCGCGCCATTCGTCATGTACTCGCAGCAGAAGTCGCCCACGCCCTCGATGACAGCGGTTGCGCCGGAATTGCGGACGGCAAAACGGTCCCCCGCCTGGCCTTCCACGAAGGTGCGGCCGCCGGTGGCACCGAAGAGAGCGAAGTTGCCGATCAGCACATTGCCGCCCGCCTCGTCGGAGCCGCCACCCGGCGACTTGACGACGATCGTGCCGCCGCAGGCGCTCTTGCCGACGCCGTCATTGCAGGTGCCGGTGTGGGTGAGCACCATGCCGTCATTGCAGAACGCGCCGTAAGATTGTCCGGCCGAACCCGAGGTCGCGATATTGACCGATCCGGGCTCGAGGAAGCGGCGGCCGCGCTCGTCCTGGCGAACGGCCGGCAGGGTGGCTGCTTTGGCGGCGTCGATCTCGTAGTTCAGCATGCGCTCGATATCGACCGCTAACTGCCCGCCGACGCTCTTGTTGCAATTGTTGAGGAAGCGATTGCCGCCGAGCTCGACGGTCGCCTTGCCGTTTTCGATCAGTGCCGACTGCACGAGGTCGAGGAAGCCATCATCGACGGCGTAATCCTTCTCCATATAGACGGGGTCGGTAATCTTCACCTCCTCGACCACCGCGAGCATCGCGCGGAGGTCAAGCTGCCCGACGCTCGAGGGGTGAGCGAGGAGATGAAGAAGATCGGAACGCCCGCGCGCCTGGCGCAGCGACGGCAAGCCGAGCGATGCCAGAAGCTCGCGGGTCTCATGGGCGATGTTCAGCAGATATTGCGCCAGCGCCCTCGGATCGCCGTTGAAGACCTCCTGGTTGGTGGTCAGCCCGGCCGGGCACTTGATGTTGCAGTTCTTCGCCATGACGCACTTCAGCATCATCAGCGCGGTCGTGCCGAATTCGAAGCTGTCGCCACCGAGCAGGGCCGACTTGATGACGTCGCTCGCCGTCTGGTGTGCGCCCGAGCAACGCAGCGTGACTTTTTCCCGCAAGCCGTTCGCGCAAAGCGCCTGGTGAACCTCGGCGATGCCGATTTCGGCGGCGCGTCCTGTATATTTCAGGCTGGTGACGGCGGCAGCACCCGTGCCACCCGTATTTCCTGCGACGTTGATCACGTCGGCGCCTGCCTTGGCCACCCCAACGGCGATCGTGCCGATGCCTTCCGACGAAACGAGCTTGACGACCACACGCACGCGCGCCGCCTTGGCGTCATGGATGAGCTGCGCCAGATCCTCGATCGAATAGGTGTCGTGATGAGGGGGAGGCGAGACGAGCTCGACGCCGGGCGTGCCGCCACGCGCAGCCGCGATCTCTACGGTCACCTTGGGCGAGGGGAGCTGGCCGCCTTCGCCGGGCTTGGCGCCTTGGCCGATCTTGATCTCGATCTCCTCAAGCATCGGATCGGCGAGATAACCCGCCCAGATGCCGAAGCGCCCCGAGGCGAACTGCTTGATCTTGGACGCGCGGATCGTGCCGTAGCGCGACAGATGCTCGCCGCCCTCGCCGGAGTTCGACATGCCGCCAGCCATGTTGGTGCCGTGGGCGACCGCTTCATGGGCGGCGGCCACAAGCGCGCCGTGGCTCATGGCGCCGGAGGCAAGCAGCGGCGTGATCTCGCTTGCGTTTTGAACCTCGGAAAGTGGGATGCTCGCGGGTGCCGTGCGCAGCAGCGAGAGATAGTCCCGGGCCTCGTCCTTCGCCTGCACGGCAAGAGCGCCTGCTTCCAGCCAGTGGCCGACGATGTCGGTGTCGAAGCGCATCACGAGCGACTGCGCAAGTGCCGAAAGCAGCGTCAGCTGGCTACCATTCAAGGTCGTCAGTCGCAGCCGGAACCCGTCGTCGCCGACGCGTTCGCAGGCAAGGCCGCGCACCATGAACGCGTTGTTCCCCTTGCGGGAAAATCGTCCCATCTCGCGCCTGAAATCCTCGGCATTCCCGCAGAAGCTGACATCGGCGGGCAGGTCCAGCACATCACGCAAGGCCGCGGGGCGACGCATACGCTCTTCCATCATCATGCGGGCGAAGGCGCGGTAGCCGGGCGTGATCTCGAAGCGGTCGATCGCCTCGGGCGTCAGCTTTTCGAAGCTGGTGCTGTAATAGGCGGCGTCGTTGAGGCCGAAAGCATCTTCCAGCCGGTTGAGCGGCAGGAGCCGGAAGAATTCCGACTGGTCGGTGTCGCCAGACATCCGCTCGAAATCGATCTTCTCCTCGGTCATGTCGACGAAGCCACGCACCGCGGTCGTGCCATATGAGTGACCGGCGCCTTCGGCGCGCTCCTTGAAAAGACCAAGCAGCGGTATCTCGTTTCGCTGGCGACGGTCAGCGCCCGCATGTGCCAGTCGCACACCGCCTGGGCGATGACGGCGAAGTTCACGCCGCCAACAGGGGTCTTCACATTCGGGAAATAGCGACGCAGCACGGGATCGTTGGTGTCGAGGAAGTTGGGCTCGAAGAACTCGCCGGCGATATAGCTTTCGGCGGTGCAGAGACCAACCTTGCCCATGGTCTTCATCAACGACTTTTCCGCCGCCTTGGCAAAGCGCTTGAACGCCTTGTCGGCATCGGCGCCGAACTTCTCCTCGGCCCGGAACTGGACGCCGAGCGGATAGACGGCCGATGCGCCGAAGCCAAGCGCCGCGGCGATGTGATGAGACGAGGAGATCTGGCCGCTCTCGGCGATGATGGAGACACGCAGGCGAAGGCCGGTCTCGATCAGGCGCTGGTTCAGCGCGGAGATGACGATGATCATCGGCAGGGCCGCGCGGTCGCGCGCCACATGCCGATCGGTGACGACGGCGATCCCGCCCTCTTCGGCGGCGAAGGCCTCCACCGCGTCGCAAAGCCCGGAGATCGCCGCTTCCAGCGCCTGCTCGTTGGCCTTGGGATCGCCAGCAACGGGCGTGTATAGCATCTCGAAGCGGCGCAACGGCGTCTCGCTCTGCTCACGGATCTTCAGCATGTCGAGATGGGTGAGGATCGGCGAGCGGACGACGATCTGTCGGGCCGCTTTGGCGCCGATGTTCGGCTTGGCGCCAAGCGCCACGCGCAAAGTCATGCCGTCGGCTTCGCGGATGCTGTCGAGCGGCGGGTTGGTGACCTGTGCGAAGCGCTGCGAGAAATACTTTGCAACGCCGCCCTCCTGGTCGGAAAGGGCGTTAATGGCGTTGCCGTAACCCATTGCCGAGATCTTCTCGGCGCCGGTCGCCAGCATCGGATCCATCAGGAACTTGAAGCTTTCCTGATTGTGGGAATAGGCGACGTAGCGCTGATGACGCTCCAGATCGCCATTATAGCGGAGCGGGGATCCCTGCTGGTCGGCTGGTACTTCGGGCAGGTCTTCAAGGCGGATGCGGGCGTCGGTGAGAAGCGTCTTGTAGTCGCGCTGCGCCGCAAGCATCTCAAGCGCTTCCGATGTCGAGAAGGATCGGCCGGCCGCGTGGTCGAAATAGAGCATGCCACCGGCCTCGATCCGGCCGCGCCGGAGGACCGTCTCGGGCGGAAAGGCAATCTGGCCCGCTTCAGACATGACGCAGAGATAGTCGGAGGTCTCGACCGTGCGCAGCGGCCGCAGGCCGAGCCGGTCGAGCCTGGCGCCGACGATGGTGCCGTTGCCGAAGATCAACGCGGCCGGGCCGTCGTTCTTCTCCTCGTAGAGGGAGAAGTATTCGAACATCGCCCTGACGTCCTCGGACAGCGTCTCGTCGTTCTCCCAGGCCGGCGGCATCATCGAGACGACGGCGGTGACGAGGTCAAGGCCATCTTCCATCACCCGGCTCTGCAACGTCTGGTCGAGACGGCAGCTGTCGGATTGGCCCTTCGGGCGGATGATCGCGGAGTTGCGGGCGAGCGCGATCGCGGTCTCGGAGAGCCGGTTCTTCTTGTCGGTGTTCAGTTCGCCATTGTGCGCCATCAGCCGGAAGGGCTGGGCCATGGACGGGTGCGGGTCGGTGTTGGTGGAAAAGCGCGTG
The DNA here is from genome assembly GCF_000377565.1 of Rhizobium sp. 2MFCol3.1. GTDB lineage: Bacteria > Pseudomonadota > Alphaproteobacteria > Rhizobiales > Rhizobiaceae > Rhizobium. Next base: position 509,334 of record NZ_KB898355.1, read on the forward strand.
TGGAAATACATGGTGTGGATTTCGTGCGCGGGGTCCACGAGATCGCGGAAGTAGGGCAGGACCTCATTCGAGCTAAGCCGGCCCTTGAAGACCTGCGTGCGGGCGCTGAGCGACAGCGGATAGAAGCCGGCCAAAGCCGGATCGGTATAGGCAACGGCTTCGATGGCAAGCAGCGCCTTGTGTATGCGCCAGTCGAATTCAGCCGGCGTCTTCGCGGCCTCGGGAGCTGCGAACACCCACTGGCGGATCGGCAGCTGGTAGCGCACGGCGATCGGGCGGATCGCGTCATTGTCGACAGGCACGTCTCGCACCAGAAGCACGGGCAACCCCTCATCGGCGAGCGCTGCCTCGATGATATCGGCCGCGCGCTGGTGCTGACTTGGGTTGTTCGGCAGGAAGAAATTGCCGACGCCGAAGCGACCGGTCGCGAGATCAGGCTTGCTAGTGAGGCCGCGGAAGAAGGAGAGGGAGAGATCGACCGAGATGCCGGCGCCATCGCCGACGCCCTCCGCCGACATGCCGCCGCGATGAGGGACGGCACAGAGCGCCTCGTGCCCCCTCTTCAGCACGTCGTGGGTCTGAACGCCGTCCTTGCGGGTGATGAAGCCGACACCACAGCTGCTCTTGTCTTCGCTGATGTCGTAGAGGCCCGTGACCCGATCTTGTGCGCTCATCTGCCCGTCTCCCTTGGTCGCGCCTTGGCGCGTGTCGTTTCAGTCCCGCAGGCGGAGCCGCAGGTGACCTGGCACGCTCCTCCGCTGGCGATTTAAAGGCGTTTTTTATTGGCGGTATGCGTGGACGCACGCGTGGCGGCCGGCTGCGCAATCGCTGCCGTGAGGACCGTCACTTTGCTGTAGGCGCGTGCTGTCATCGTCGAAATGGACCCGCGTAACGGCCGCCGATGGCTGACCTCTGATTACGTCAGCATTGCTTACTTATCTTGATCATTGGAGTCAAGTTTGACTCGAGAGTGCGCGCGATTTTCCTCGCGGCACGCTTGCAGACTTCCTGTTCGGCAAAGGTTATGAGCACAACGAAATGTGGCGGCGCTTCGGGAGGCACCGCCACATTCATTCCGAAAAATCGAGCCGACTCGATCGTGTTGTTGGAGACTTAGCTCGCGAGCCGCATTTTCTGGCCCATGTCGTGAAGCGACGTAGCGCCACCCGATTGAGCGATACGGAAGCCCCGGATCAGATCGAGCAGATCGCCGGTGTCGTTGGCGAGCACCTCGGCGGATGCAGTCGTCTCTTCCGCCATGGCGGCATTCTGCTGTGTTGCCGTATCCAGCTGGTTCATTGACTGCGAGATCGAACGCAAGGTCGTGTCCTGCTCCTGGGCGCTGTGGGAGATCTTCGAGACGATCTCGTTGGCGCTTTCGATCTGGCTTGAAATCCTCTTCAGCGCTTCACCGGCGCGTCCGACGAGATCCACACCCTGCTCGACCTGCGTCGAGGAGCTGGAGATCTGGCTCTTGATTTCCTTCGCCGCCGCGGCCGACCGCTGCGCGAGTTCGCGGACCTCCTGCGCGACAACTGCGAAACCCTTGCCGCTTTCGCCGGCACGCGCCGCTTCCACGCCTGCATTGAGGGCCAGAAGGTTCGTCTGGAAGGCGATCTCGTCGATGACGCCGATGATCTTGGTGATCTCGGCGGAGGACTGTTCGATCCCGTTCATCGCGTTGATTGCTTCGCTGACGACGGCGTCGCTCTGCTGCGCTTCGCTGCTGACGCTTGAGACGCGGCGCGCCGCTTCGCGGGCGCCATCGGCGGTCTGCCGGACGGCAACCGTCAGTTCGTCGAGCGCTGCAGAGGTTTCCTCGAGGTTGGCGGCCTGGCGTTCCGTGCGCTGCGCCAGTTCGTTGGAGGCGCGGCGAATTTCTTCCTTGCTGACGGCAATGTCGTTGCCCTTCAGGCTTACGCGGGCCATCGCCTGCTCAAGCCTTGCCAGCGCATCGTTGAAGTTGTCGCGCAGGCCGGCATATTTGGCGCCGAGGTCATCGCAACGGACAGTGAGGTCGCCATTCGCCAGCCGCTCAAGCGAGTTTCCGATGGTCGAAACCACATGCGCCTGCTGTTCGGCGTCCAGCAGCTGCGCATCGACGCTGCGCTGGCGCTCGGCATTCAGCTCGCGCTGCTGCTCTTCCTGGCGGACGGTCATCTGCTGGCGATCGCGCACCTTTTCCTGAAGCGACTTGGTGGCCTTTGCCATCATGCCGACTTCGTTGCGCAGGTCCGTATGCGGAATGACCTTGCTGACGTCCTCGTTGGCGACGGCGCCCAGCGCGTCGTGGATCGCCGACAACGGCCGCGAAATGCCGCGAATGATGTAGAACGCCATGGCGGCGGCGATCGCCAGCGCGACGAGACAGAGACCGATGACCGAGATCGTGGCATCCCAGATCTGCGCCTCGACATCATCCATGTAGACGCCGGTCGCAACGACGACCTTCCAGGGTTCGAAGGCCTTCGAATAATTGCCCTTGAGGAAGAGCTGATCAGCCGGCTGTCCGGGCTTCTGCCAGTAGAAAATGGTGCGCCCGCCGCCGGCGATGCCGCGATCCACCTGCTCCTTGGAGATGAACTTTCCGGTCTTGTCCTGCAGTCCCGCCTGATTCTGGCCGATGCTCTTGGAGCCGTCCTTGAAGATCTGGACGACGTCGTAGGTGTAGCCGACGAAATAGCCCGAAGGCTCGTATTTCATCTTCTCAACAACCTTGAAGGCCGCCGTCTGCGCGGCTTCGTGCGTCAGCGTTCCGGCTTTTTCCTGCTGGTAGAACGTGTCGAGCACGCTAACGGCGCTTTCGACCTGCGAACGCATCATCTCGAAACGTTCGGTGTAAATGGCCTCACGCAAAGTGCTGATCTGCATGTAGACAATGCCCGAGAATATGACGAGCAGCAGGCCCACGAGCAAGAACAATTGCCGCGAAATCCTTAGGTTTGTCAAAATGAAAGCTCCGAAAATTAAAGTGGCGCGAAAGCCAGAATGGTGAAAAAAATTCGCTTACTAATAATCAGCGACACACCATGAATTTTCAGTAAAGCTTTAGTCAAATTGCGCGCTAGGTGACGCATCCAGAATATTGGTGATCATCACGTGATGCACTCCCGCGGCGGGATGCCAGCCGGGGAGTGTATTTGGTCGATGCCGGGCTCAAATCCCGTCCGATCAGGCGGCGTCGAGTGGCGTATTGCTGAAGTAGCGCGTGAAGTCAGGCGCGGCCGTCAGTGTCTTGCCGTCGGCGTCCTTCAGGATTTTCGACTGGAACAGATAGTCGCCGATCGCCGTCATCTTGGCCGGATCGATGCGACCGGTAATGCCATCCTGCGTGCGGAAATAGTGCCCCGCGATCAGCGCCTTCAGCGATGCCTCCACAAGCGCGCGATTGGTCAGCGCGTCGCTGTTGGCCGCGATCATGAGATCGACGGCGTCTTCGGGGTGATCGACGGCGAAGTCGTAGCCCTTGCGGGTCGCCTGCAGGAAGGCGCGGGCGAGGTCCGGCTTCTCGTTTAGAAATGCCTGGCTGGAGGCGAGCAGCGTCGTGTGCTCGTCCGGAACGCCATAATCGGCGTAGCGGAAGGCGCGTTGCTTCACGCCCTCGAGCTCCGCCTGAACGCCTTCCCAAGTGTAGACTTCGAGCGTGAAATCGACGCTGCCGTTGGCGAGTGCCTGATAGGCAGACGTGCCGAGCGTCACGGTCTCGAATTCGCCCTTGCCGCCATCATGACGGATGAGCGAGCCGATCAGCGCGTTTTCCCAGGCGCTGCCGAAGCCGCCATAGGTCTTGCCGTCGAGATCCCTGGGGCTGCGGATGTCATCGCGGTTGGCGTTGAAGACCAGACGGCCGGTCTCCGTCTGGACGATGGCGTAGGTCGCGACGAGATCGGCGCCGGCTGTCCGCTGGGTCATGAGGCCGATGGCGCCGTCAATTCCAAAGTCGGCGACATGGTTGGCGACGAGCGTGCCGGCCGAGGTGTCCGTATAGGGCAGGATTTCCACGTCGAGGCCGGCATCCCGGTAAAATCCCTTATCGCGCGCCACGAAGAGGCCGATGTGGTTGGTATTGGGCGTCCAGTCCAGCGCGACCTTGACGAGGCGCTTCTCCTGGCTGCGGGCCGACTTCGACAGAAGCGGCGACATCGGCAGTGTCAGAGCAAGCCCTGCGGCCGAAGCCAAGGCTGCGCGGCGGGTCAGCATCGGGGTTTTCATCGTGGTTCCTCCAGGTTGGTCGTTGTGGCGTCGTTCGGGGCATTGAAGAGCGTGTCGAGAATGTCGGCCTCGATCTCGGCCGCGCGCGCACGCGCCGATCCGTCCAATATGCGCGGGCGTGGGAGATCGACGGTGATCTCGCGGATGACGCGGGCAGGGCGGGGCGAGAAGATATAGATGCGGTCGGAGAGGTAGACCGCTTCGCGCACATCATGGGTGACGAGCATCGCGGTCCAGTCGTGTTGCGACCACATCTTTTCCAGCCAGCGCTGCATGCCCGCGCGCGTCAATGCGTCGAGCGCGCCGAAGGGTTCGTCGAGCAAGAGCATCGGCTTGTCCTGGACCACGGTGCGCAGCAGTGCCGCGCGCTGCCGCATGCCGCCGGACAATTCCGCCGGATAATGCTGGTCGAAGCCGTCGAGGCCGAATTCGGAAAACAGCGGCAGCACCCGCCGGCGGGCCTCGGCGCGGCGCATGCCTTGCACCTCGAGGCCGAGCGTGGTGTTGTCGATTATGCGCCGCCACGGCATCAGCGCGTCGCGCTGTGGCATGAAGGCGAAGGGGCGGATCGTTCCGTCTAGCGTCTGGCCATCAAAGCGCATGCTGCCGCCCTCGGGTCTGCGCGCGCCGGTCAGCAGCTTGAAGAGCGTCGATTTTCCCGAGCCCGACGGCCCGAGAATGGAGACGAATTCGCCGGGCTTCACCGTCAGCGAGATGTCCGACAAAACAGGGGTTTCGCCGTAGCGGCAGGTGATGTGGTCGAGTTGCAAGCGTGGCGCGGTCATCGGGCGCTTCCCTTTCCGCGTCTCATCCATGGCATGGCCAGGTGTTCGGCGATCACGGTAAGGCCGAACAAAGTGAGGGTCAGCACGGCGCTGACGAACACGGCGGCCAGAACCAGATCGGGCCGGAAATTATTCTTGGCGTTCAGCATGTAGATGCCGAGCCCTTTGGCAGCACCCGCATATTCCGCGAAGATCGCGCCGACGACGGCATAGGTGATGGATATACGCAACCCAGCGAAGAAGAAGGGCAGGGCGGATGGCAGGCGGGCGAGCAGGAATTGCTTCCAGCGTGGCGCGCCCATCGAGGCGACCAGTTGCTGCAGTTCGTCCTCGGTCGATTGATAGCCCCGGCAAAGTGCCACCAGCATCGGGAAGAAGGTGACGAGCGCGACCAGCAAGATCTTCGGCATAAGGCCGAAGCCGAACCAGAGCACGATCAACGGCGCGATGGCGACCAGCGGCAGCGTCTGGCTGATGATGAAGAGCGGAAACAGAGCGCGACGCAGGGACTGGCAGAAATCGATCAGCACTGACAGGATGAAGGCTGCCGCAAGCGAGCAGCCGAAACCGGCAAGCGTCGCCCGCAATGTCGGGAGCGTGTTGTCGAACAGGGCCTGCCGGGACTGGAAAGTCTGCGCGAGGACACGTGAGGGCGAGGGCAGGGTCGTGGGCGAGATGCCGGACAGGCGGACATAGGCCTCCCAAGCCGCCACCAGAAGGTAGACGGCCGCGATTGCCGGCAGAGCCTGGCTTAGACCAGTACGGATATGATGGTGCAGGTCGCGAACGACCTGCCGGGAAGGCGGGCGTGATGTCGACAAGATAGAACCGTTTTGAACGCGAGCGTGGGTCGGCGCTTAGCGCTTGGACGGGCTGTTTGCCGAGACGGTAAGGTCGATCGTCACATGGCCTGCCGGCGGGCCGAAGCGCACCAGCGCCTCGTGCACGGTCGAAAACACCGCGCCGGTGTCGCCGCGCAGCTTCGTGCAGAAGTTCTTCGATTTCTCGAAGACGCCGGAATTCTTCAGGAAGTCGATGCAGCCATAGATCTCGTCCATGTGGCCGTCGATCCCGAGCGTGTAGAGCGAAAACTGCGCAGCCGTTTCCTGGCCGATGACAGGCGCGTCCTTGACCGCCTGGTGCGCGCGGGCCTTGCGCTCGTCGAGCGGCGCCATGGGGCCGGTCAGTTCGGGCGTCTGGCAGATCGGGTCGTCAGGCTCTCCGGGGCAACCGCGCGAGATGGTCGCGTGCAGCACGCAATGCTTGCCGGTGCTGGCGGCGGCCGCGAACAGGTCGCGCATGGCGGCGAAGACGACGTCGGGCGTGCCGATGATCAGCGTCGAAATATCATCCGTCTCGATCCGCAACCTGTCACGATGGGGATCGAGCGCGGAAAGCGCACGGGTGATGACACCGACGAAATCGTCGGTCATGGGATACAGTGAAATCTGCGCGCCGGAAAACATCGCTCTACCTCGCTCCGCTGGCATTATCCAGATCAGCTTGAGGGTCCACGATCATGCGACCGTATCTCAGCCCCGGCATTACGGAGCACCCCTGTGATGTCGGGGTGATACGCCAAAGCCTGAACGAGCGCAAGGGCTATGTATTGGGCTGGTGAGCCATGACCTCGCATTGATTTTTATTCAGCGCTTTCAAATTCCCGGCGCGCGGAAAGCTGTTTGTTGGCAGAGGCTTAGGAACGCCTCATAGGTACGCCTGCGCGTCGCATGAGGCAAAACCACCGCGAAATATGGCGAAAAAGGGACAGAATTTCTAAGCTCGTCCGCAAGCAGGGGCGGTGGTTCCTCGCGATCTGGAGGCGGTCCGATTAGTTTCACCGCACAGTAAAACACCGGAGCGATAGATGAACCGCCTTCTGATTCTCGGCACAGCGCTTGCCGCCCTTTTCTCCGTTCAGGCCCATGCCGCAGAGCCGACGAAGCTTCTCAACGCATCCTATGACGTTTCGCGCGAGCTTTTCGCCTCGGAGAATGAAGCCTTCATCAAGCAGCATCCGGGTGTCACGATCGACCAGTCGCACGCCGGCACTTCCAAGCAGGCGCGCTCGATCATCGAGGGGCTGGAAGCCGACGTCGTGACGTTCAACCAGTCGACGGATATCGATTTCCTCGCGAAGAACGGTTTCGTCTCCAAGGATTGGGCCAAGGCCTTCCCGAACAACGCGTCGCCATTCTACTCCTTCCCCTCCTTCCTGGTGCGCGCCGGCAACCCGAAGAACATCAAGGACTGGGGCGATCTCGCGCGTGACGACGTGCATGCGGTCTTCCCGAACCCGAAGACATCGGGCAATGCGCGCTACACCTATCTCGCCGCCTATGCCTGGGCCAAGGAAGCCTATAAGGGCGACGAAGGCAAGATCGAAGCCTACATCACCAAGATCTTCGACAACGTGCCGGTCTTCGACACCGGTGGCCGCGCGTCCACGACGACCTTCGTCGAGCGCGAGACCGGCGATGTGCTGATCACCTTCGAGGCTGAGACACGCGGCATCGAGAAGCAGTACGGCTCCGACAAAGTCCAGGGCGTGATCCCGTCGGTCAGCCTGCTTGCCGAATTCCCCGTCGCGGTGGTCGACAAGGTCGCCGCCAAGCATGGCTCCGAAGCGCTCGCCAAGTCCTATCTCGACTTCCTCTATACCGAGGAAGGCCAGCGGATTGCCGCGCAGTTCGGCCATCGCGTTCGCGATGAGAAGGTGATCGGCGAGTTCAAGGACCAGTTTCCGGCGATCCGCCTCGTCAATGTCGATGATACCTTCGGCGGTTGGGAAAAGATCCAGAAGGAACACTTCGCTTCCGGCGGCATTCTCGACAAGCTTTATGGCAGCCGGTAAGCCCTAACCAGATATCACATCGCTTGGCCCGGCTGGCATTTGCCTGCCGGGCCGCTTTCGTCATCGTGCTTGCAGAGCAGGACTTATGAAACAGGGAATGACCGTTTGAGACGCAATGTCCTGCCCGGATTACGCCTGTCGCTGGGTGTGACCCTTCTCTATGTCGGCCTCATCGTCGTCCTGCCTTTGGCTGCCCTGGTGTTCAAGGCTGCAAGCCTTGGGCCAGAGGACTACTGGCGCATCGTGTCATCCTCGCGCGCGCTGGCAAGCTATCGGGTCACCGTGCTGTCCGCGCTCGGCGCCACGATCTTCAACCTGTTTTTCGGCTTCGCGCTCGCCTGGGTGCTGACGCGCTATCGCTTCCCCGGCTGGCGCCTTGTCGATGCGATGGTCGATCTGCCATTCGCGCTGCCGACAGCCGTGGCCGGTATTGCGCTGACGACGCTGTTTGCGGCGAATGGCTGGTTCGGCTCGGTGCTTGAAGGTATCGGCATCAAGGTCGCCTATACGCCTGTTGGCATCATGGTCGCCATGTGCTTCACCAGCCTTCCCTTCATCGTCCGCACCGTGCAGCCGGTTCTGGAAGATCTCGATCCGGCTTACGAAGAGGCGGCGCAGTCGCTGGGTGGCTCGGACTGGACGATCTTTCGCAAGGTCATGCTGCCGCTGCTGACGCCGGCGCTGCTTGCCGGTGTGTCCTTGTCCTTCGCCCGCTCGCTCGGCGAGTTCGGCGCCATCATCTTCATCGCCGGCAACCAGCCGATGTCGACGGAGATCACAGCGCTTCTCGTCTTCATCCGCCTCGAGGAATACGACTACCAGGCGGCCGCCGCGATCGCCTCCGTCCTGCTGCTGACAGCCTTCCTCATGCTGGCGCTGACCAACTGGATGCAGGCGCGGGCGCTCCGCTACACGGTGAGGAACTGATCATGAGTAGCATTCCCACCCGCAGCAGACCGCCGCGCGTCGGCGATCAGCCGATCGTCAGGCGCACCTTGATCAGCCTTGTGCTGATCATCGGCGCTTTCCTCATTCTGGCGCCGCTCGTTATCATCGGCGTCGAAGCCTTCGCCAAGGGCTGGCAGGTCTACAGCGCCACAATCAGTCATCCTGATACGCTGCATGCGATCATGCTGACGGTGCTGACCGCGCTGATCGCCGTGCCCATCAACACCGCCTTCGGCGTCGCGGCCGCGTGGTCGATCACCAAGTTCGATTTCTGGGGCAAACGCTTCCTGCTGGTGCTGATCGAGGTCCCGTTCTCCGTATCGCCCATCGTCGCCGGCGTTGCCTATCTCTTCGTCTACGGGCTCCAGGGCATCTTTGGGCCGACGCTCGAGGCCTACGACATCAAGATCCTGTTTGCGATTCCTGGTATCGTTCTCGCCTCGATGTTCGTGACCGCGCCCTTCGTCGCGCGCGAACTTATCCCGTTGATGCAGGCGCAAGGGCGCGATCTCGAAGAGGCGGCAACGTCGCTTGGCGCGTCCGGTTGGCGCACCTTCTTCTCGGTCACGCTGCCGAATATCAAATGGGCGATGCTCTACGGCGTGGTGCTTTGCAATGCGCGCGTGATGGGCGAATTCGGCGCGGTCTCGGTGGTCTCGGGCAATATCCGTGGCCAGACGAATACGCTGCCGCTCCACATCGAGCTGCTCTATCACGATTATCAGGCAACCGGCGCCTTCGCCGCCGCCTCGATCCTGGCGGTCATCGCCATCTTCACCATCATCGCCAAGGTGGCGCTCGAGCGCCAGGGAGCCGGCCGCCGCTCCAGCAGCGCCAAGCCCGCGGCGCGTCCTGTCCTCGTTGCCCAGCCAGCAGAGAAAAACTCATGAAGATCCGCCTCGACCACGTCGTCAAAACCTTCGACACGTTTCGCGCCGTGCGCGACGTCTCGCTGGATATCCGCAGCGGCGAACTTCTCGCGCTGCTGGGGCCATCGGGTTCCGGCAAGACCACCATCCTGCGCATGGTCGCCGGTCTTGAGTATTCGGATGGCGGCCAGATCTTTTTCGGCGATCAGGATGCGACCGACATTCCGGTTCGCGATCGCGGCGTCGGCTTCGTATTTCAGCATTACGCGCTCTTCCCGCACATGACGGTCGGCGAAAACATCGCCTTCGGCATGAAGGTGTCGAAGGTCAAGCGCGACAAGGCCGCGATCGAAGCGCGCGTCACCGAGCTTCTGCGCCTCGTGCGGCTGGAGGGACTGGGCGACCGGTTTCCGGCGCAGATCTCAGGCGGCCAGCGCCAGCGTGTGGCGCTTGCCCGCGCGCTCTCCGTCGATCCGAAGGTGCTGCTTCTGGACGAGCCGTTCGGCGCGCTCGACGCCAATGTGCGTCACGACCTGCGCCGCTGGCTGCGCGAGATTCACCACGAGCTCGGCATCACCACCATTTTCGTGACCCACGACCAGGAAGAGGCGCTGGATCTCGCTGACCGTGTCGTGATCCTGAAGGACGGCAAGATCGTTCAGGAAGGCACGCCCGAACAGGTCTGCCGCGATCCGCAATCGGCCTTCGTGATGAAGTTCCTGGGTGATGCCAACGTGTTGCCTGCCGAAATTCGCTCCGGTGTTGCCTATGCCGGTGGCGCTACGGTCGCGGCACCCGGTATTGCCGATGGCACCGGCGAGATCTACGCCCGCCCGGCCGATCTCGATTGGTCTGGCGACGGCCCCGGCATCGGCGCCAGCGTCGACCGTGTTCTCGACAGGCCGGATGGCCGACGTATTCTCGCGAGCACCGAAAGCGGCGTGCAGCTGGAATTCGATGTCGAGCCCGAGCGTGCTGTTCGGGCCGGAGATCGCGGCTTCGTCACGGTACGCCGCGCCAAGGTGTTTGGCGCAGCGCAAGCTGCAGTCTAAGCGATCAGATCGCGCCGTCGACGATGACGAGCGGCGTTCCCCGCGAGCAGTGCTCGATACGCGCGTCGATCTTGTAGATATCGCGCAGCATGGTCTTGGTGATCACGTCGCCGGTCTTGCCGCTCGCCGCCATCTTGCCGTTGCTGATGACGACGGTGTTCTCGCAATAGCGCAGAGCGTGATTGAGATCATGAAGCGCGATGAGGACGATCATGCCGTCGCGTTTGGCGGTGGCGGAGATGAAGTCCAGAACTTCCACCTGCCGGTGCAGATCGAGCGCCGAGGTCGGCTCGTCCATCAGCAGGACTTCCGGATTGCGAATGAGCGCCTGCGCAAGCGAGACCAGCTGGCGCTGGCCGCCGGAAAGTTCGCCAAGCCCACGAAACGCGAGTTCGTCGATGCGCAGCGCCTTCAATAGCCGGTCGATTGCCGCCAGCTCCTCGTCGGCAACCCTCCAACCGCTGCCCTGCTTTGCGGACAGCAAGACCGACTCGTAGACTGTCAGAACCGCATTGGCGCCGGTGTCCTGCGGCATGTAACAGATCGTTCGCGGACCGGCCTCGGTATCGGAAAGCTCGACCAGCCCCGGTCCCTTGATCAGCGAGGCGATGCGCTTGAAGAGCGTGGACTTGCCGGCCGCGTTGGGCCCGATGATCGCGGTGACGCTGCCGCCGCGAAGATCGTCGATCCCGACATCCTGGAGCACCTTGACCCGACCATAGGTCGCGCCAACGTCTTTGAGCGCGAGCGCTACCATGCGCGTCTCCTGTTGCTGAAAATGAGGACGAAGAAGAACGGCACGCCCACCAGCGCCGTGATCACGCCGATCGGCAGGATGGCGCCGGGAATGAGCATCTTGCTCACCACCGATGTCACGGACAAAAGAAGCGCGCCGCAGATGACGGCTCCCGGCAAGAAGAAGCGCTGATCCTCGCCGACGACCATGCGCGCGATATGCGGGCCGACCAAGCCGACGAAGCCGATTGTGCCCACGAAGGAGACCGGTATGGCGGCGAGCAGGCTGACGATCATCATCGTCTGCAGCCGCAGGCGACGCACGTTGACGCCCATGCTGGCCGCCTTGTCGTCGCCGAGCCGCAGTGCGGTCAGCGCCCAGGCATCCTTCATGAACAGGGGAACGGTCACGACGAGAACGGCGGCCGTGAACCAGACCTTCGGCCATGTCGCCTTGGTCAGGCTGCCCATGGTCCAGAACACCACGGCTGCAAGCGCCTGCTCGGAGGCCAGATATTCGAGCAGCGACAGGGCTGCATTGAAGGTGAAGACCAACGCGATGCCGAGCAGCACGATGGTCTCGACACTCACGCCGCGCATCGTCGAGGCGAAATGGATGAAAAGGGCCGCGGCCATCGCCATCAGGAAGGCGTTGAGCGGCACCATGTACTGGATGGCGCCGGGAAACAGCGAAACGCCGCCCACCAAAGCCAGTGCTGCGCCGAAACTCGCCGCCGCCGAGATCCCCAGCGTAAAGGGGCTGGCGAGCGGGTTGGAAAGGATGGTCTGCATCTGCGCGCCGGCAACCGACAGCGACGCGCCGACCGTGACCGCCATCAGGGCGATCGGCATGCGGATATCCCAGATGATCACCCGCAGCTGCGCGGCCACCGCACTCGGGTTGGCAAGTGCGGAAAGCACGTCCGATAGCGAATAGTTGGCCGGTCCGAGCGCCATATCGAGCGCAATGCTGAAGCACAACGCGATGGTGAGCGCGAGCAGGATCACGATGCGGCGCAAGGCAAGGGCGCGATATTGCACGCGCCCCGCTGCCGAAGTCTCGATGGCGCTGACAGCCATGCTCACATGTCCTTCAGAGAGACGAAATAGCCCTGCTTGTAGTCCAGCGGCAGGAAGCGGGCGTGCAGCTCCTTGAATGTCGCTTCAGGATCGAGATCAGCGAAGAGATCCGGATGCAGCCACTTCGCCATCTCCTGGATCGCGACGAACTGGTAGGGATTGTTGTAGAACTGGTGCCAGATGGCGTGCACATTGCCATCCGATACAGCCTTGACGCCGGTGAAGGCCGGGCGCTTGGTCAGTGCCTCGAGCTTGCGTTGGGCTTCCTTCAGGTCCGCGCCGTAACCGACGCCCACCCATGCACCGCCGGGGACGTACTTGTCCCAATTGCCGCCGGTCACGATGATCTGATCCGGGTTGGAAGCGATGACCTGCTCCGGATTGACCGTTCCGAACGTGCCGGGAATGATGTCCTTGGCCATGTTGATGCCGCCGGCGATTTCGACCATCTTGCCGAAATTCTCGTTGCCGAAAGACATGCAGCAATCATCCGAATAGCCGCCGGCGCGTTCGACGAAGACCACCGGCTTCTTCGGGTTGTTCTTATCGAGCACGTCGGTCACGCGCTTAATGCTGTCGGCGCGGAACTTGATGAAATCCTCGGCGACCGCTTCCTTGCCCATCAGCTGGCCCATGACGCGCATGCTCGGCTCGGTGTTTTCCATCGGCTTCTCGCGAAAATCCACGTAGACGAGGGGAATGCCGACCTTGCCGAGCTTTTCGATATAGCCTGCTTCTTCAGTCGCGGTCTTGGCGTCGATGTTCATCAGGATGACGTCGGGCTTCAGCGCCACCGCCTGCTCGATATCGAAGGTGCCGTCCTTCATGCCGCCGAATGTCGGCAGCTTGGCAATATCGGGATACTTGGCGAGATAGGCGTCATAGGATTCCGGATCCGCCTTGGGGAGATCATCACGCCAGCCGACCACGTGTTCGAAGGGGTTTTCCTTGTCGAGAGCGGCGAGGAAGTAGATCTGCCGGCCTTCGCCGAGAATCATATGCTTCACGGGCGTATTCACTTCGACGCTTCGGCCCGTCACATCCTTGATGGTGACCGTATCGGCCAGAGCCGGCAAGGCGGTCGAGAGGAAGAGGGCGGCTGCTAGTGCTTGGATCTTGCCGGTGAGGCGCATTGGTGGTCACTCCCTTGGAATTGACCTCCGTCTATTATTTTATGAGTTTAATAGTCAAGTTATATCTCGCGCGCTGTGCAGAGTTCCGTCGCGGGCATGAAACGACACTCGCGGATTCTTTTTCACAAGCCTCGCGATTGTCATGTTCATGAAATAAACATTTCGGATAAGATCGAAATGTAGTGAAATCGACAAGCGAGTGTTTCGATGAATACCGGATTGCCAGAGGCGGACATCACGCTCGATCAGCGGGTCGAAGAGGCGTTGCCCTCCATGTCGCCGGCCGAGCAGAAAATGGCCTCGTTCTTCCGCAGCCAGAAAGCCGCCGTCCTCTTGGGTTCGGCCGCCGATATCGCGCAGCAGGCCGGTACCAGCGACGCCACGGTCGTTCGCACCGCCCGCTCGCTTGGCTTTGATGGTCTGTCGAGCCTTCGCGCCGCCATTCTCGCGGATCTCACTACGGGCGGCCCCGAAGCGCGCCTCAAGCAGACGCTGGAAGATCTGAACGAAAACCCGGATGGCATCCTCAGTCACGTATTGGAGGAGCATCGCGAAAGCCTGCAGGTGATGGAGAGCGCCGAGTTCGCAGACGCCTTCCGGCATGCCGTTCAGCTGGTGTTCGCCGCTCCGCGCCGCTTCGTCTTCGGCATCGGCCCATCAGGCAGCGTCGCCGACTATGTCTGCCTTCAGTTCAACAGGCTGGGCCTGCCGACAACGGCTCTGTCCGATAGCGGCGTCGCGCTGGCCGATGGCCTGCTTACGGCGCGAAAGGGCGATGTCATCGTGATGATCGCCTATGCCCCGGTCTACCGGGAAATTTCCGTCGTTCTCGATTATGCGGAAGAGCACGAACTCACCGTCGTACTGATTGGCGACAGCCTTGCGCCTTTCGTCCGCAAGCGCGTTGCCGAAGTGCTGCCGGTGCCGCGCGGTCGGGCGGATCATCTCTCCATGCACGGCGCGACCATCGTCCTGATCGAAGCGATGATCGTGGCATTGGCAGCCCAGGATCGCGACGCCGCCTTCGCCTCGCTGAAAAAACTCGGCGAATTGCGCGGCGCCATCGACAAGGCATGGCTAAAAAGGGGCGTCAAAAGGTGATCGACTTAATGTCGATTTATTATTGTTTGTCAAATGATTGAAACAATAATCTGATATCCTGCGCGAGCATTCTTTGCCCCCATCAAATCAGTCTCGAGGATATAGAGATATGAGCAAATATATAGCCGCAGCACTGCTTGCATCCGCAGCGATCACCGTCGCCAGCACCGCGATGGCCGCCGAACACCTGGTCGTCTATTCGGCGCTCGACACAGTCGTGCCTGCGACAAAGGCCTTCACGGAGAAGACCGGCATCGAAGTCGATCTGGTTCGCCTGTCGACCGGCGAACTTCTCGGCAAGGTCGCCGCGGAGGGCAACAATCCGAAATTCGACGTGCTTTGGGTCGAGGGTTCGGCCGTCATGAGCCGTCTGGCCGAGCAGGGCATCCTGAAGTCCGAGCAGGGTCTTGCCGACAAGGTCGATTACACCGATCTCGGCCGTCGCCTCCTGCCGCAGAACCAGGCCTATTTCCCGATCACGGTTTCTACCACGGCGATCGCCGTCAATACCGACAAGATCGGCAATGCCGAACTGCCGAAGACCTGGACCGACCTGGAAAAGTTCGCGGGCGAGGTTGGCGCCAAGGACCCGAACCTGTCGGGTCCCGCCTTCCAGTGGCTGTCCGGCTATTTTGCCGACAAGGGCGTCGAGGCAGGCAAGGCCGAACTGCAGAAGATCCTGACCAACAAGGCCATCGCCGGCATTCCAAGCGGCGGCGCGCTCAACAAGTCGCTGATCACGGGCGATACGGCTATCGCCATCCAGCAGGATACCGCCATCTACGGCCTCATCGAGCAGAAAGAGCCGATCAGGGTCGTCTATCCGACCGATGGCGTCGTTGCCATTCCGTCGAGCATCGGCGTTGCCAAGGTTTCCAAGCACGAGGACATGGCCAAGACCTTCATCCAGTTCCTGCTGACCAAGGAAGCCGTTGCGGCCATGTACACCAACACCGGTGGTGACAGCTACTTCGCGCCGCTGATCAATGGCGTCCAGGCCAAGGGCAATCGTACCGACAACACCGCGTCCTGGCACATTCTCGACGACAAGCAGGCCGCCGCCGGCGAAACCGAGTGGAAGCAGTGGTTCCGCGATCAGTTCGTTCCCTGATCCGATCCTTCGAAGGGACGCGGTTTACCGCCGCGTCTCCTCTCTCGTTTACCCAAGAGATCGCTATTCATGACTGGTTCTTTGAAGATAGGCAGACGCAATTGGACGGGCGGTGCGCCCCTCCTGTGGTTTGTCGCCTTCGTGCTGATCGGGCTGCCGCTGCTGCTGGTCCTCGCACAATCCGTGCTGCCCAAGCTGTTTGATCCCGTCGCGCCGAGTTTCGAGCTGACGTTTGATGCCATTTCGCGGCTGTTCAGCTCTCCCCGCCTGTTCCGGGGCATCGTCAACACGGTTCTGCTGGCGCTGGTCGGCTCCATAGTGTCGACCGCGACCGGGGCCGCACTGGCGCTGCTGCTCGCTCTGACCGACATCAAGTTCCGCCGTTTGTGGCTGGCTCTGCCCTGGGTCGTTTTCGCAACGCCGGGCTATCTCAAAGGGCTGGCCTGGGTCTTGCTGATGTCGCCCGGCGGCTATCTCGTCAAGCTCGGCATCCTGACACCCGAAAGCGCCTCCGGCTTCTTCGGCCCGCCCGGACTGCTCGTGGTGCTGGCGCTGTCGCTTTTCCCGGTGCCCTATTTCGTCATCCGCTCGCGCCTGCAAGGCCTCGGCGGCGAGTTCATCGATGCCGCCCGCATGGCCTCGGCCGGTGCGTGGCCGACGGTGCGGCGCGTGATCGTGCCGATGCTCCTACCTGCCATCGCGCTGTCGGTGCTTACAGTTTTCGCGGAGATCGTCGGCGATTTCGGCATCGCCAATACCATTGCCCGGTCGATGAATTTCGGCCTTCTCGCCTACAACATCTACGCGGCGACGGCGAGCTTCCCGATCGACTTCGCCGGTGCCGGGGCACAGGCACTGCTCCTGGTCGTGCTGGTCTCCGGCTCGGTCGCCGCAACCGCACTCACCGGCGGCAACCGCGATACCCGTTTCGTCTCGGGCCGCAACCGTCAACTCGTGAAATACCGCCTCGGCGCCTGGCAACCGCTTGCCGTGATCGCCATGCTGGTCCTGTCCATCGGCGCCGCGGGCCTACCACTGTTTGCCATCGTCGTCAGGGCGTTTACCGTGTCGCTCACCGCAGCGCTGTCGCCCGACAATTTTTCGCTCAATGCGATGCGCGCAGTCTTCGATCCGTCGAGCGAGGCCGGCCAAGCCCTGCTCTGGAGCTTCGGCTACGGCTTCCTCGCGGCCGTCATCGCGGTGGTCTTCGCGACGCTTTTCGCCTATCGCATCTCGATCGCCTCGGCGACGACGCGCATCGTCTCTTCCGGCCTGGCCATGACGACCGTGGCCATCCCCGGCATCATCCTCGCATTCGGCTACATCCTCGTCTACAACCGCCTGACGGGCTTTCGCGATACCGGCCTCTACGGCTCTCGCTTCCTGCTCGTCATCGGCTATGTGGCGGCGGCGCTGCCCTATTGCCTGATCTTCCTGTGGGCAGCGCTGGATCGTCTCGGCCCGTCGCTTGGCGAAGCCTCTCGGCTGTCGGGCGCGTCGCCGATGCAGCACCTGCGTCGCGTTGTCATTCCGCTGATCCGCCGGGCGATCGTCGTCGCCTTCGGCGTGACGATGATCCGGTCGATCTTCGAGCTGCCGATGTCGCAATTCCTCATGCCGAATGCCGGACCGGCGCTACCGGCGCTGATCGTCAACGACTTCCTGCAGGACCGCGACGCCGTCGCCTGCGCGCTCGCCCTGGTCGCGCTTTGCCTTGTCGCGATTATCGCCGCCATCGGCGTGATCTTCAAGAAAACCAGCAACCTTTCCCTGGAGGCCGGAGCATGACCCACGCCGCGCTAGAATGCACATCCCTCACAAAGTCGCTCGGCGGCAAGATCGTCCTTAACACGCTCGACGTCTCGGTCGCGCCCGGCGAGGTCGTGGCGCTGGTCGGCGCCAGCGGCTCCGGCAAGTCGACGCTGCTGCGCTCGATAGCGGGGCTCATCCTGCCGGATGCCGGTGAAATCCGCATCCAGGGGGAAACCGTGTGGTCTAAGAAGGCGACCGTTCCCGCCGAAGAGCGCAATGTCGGGCTCGTCTTCCAGGACTATGCGCTCTGGCCGCACATGTCGGTGCGCCAGAACCTCAGCTTCGGCCTGGAAGTCCGGGGCCTGCAGAAGGCGGAGATCCGCAAGCGCGTCGACCATGCGCTTGAGATCACCCAACTCGGTGCCCTGGCAAACCGCCGCCCAAGTGAATTGTCGGGCGGCCAGCAGCAGCGTGTGGCGATCGCCCGCTGTCTCGCCATGCGGCCGCGCCTTCTGTTGCTGGATGAACCCTTGAGCAACCTGGATGCAGCGCTGCGCGACGACCTGCGCTCCGAAATGATGCGTCTCATCCGCGCTGAGGGCATGACGGCGGTATACGTGACCCATGACCAGGTCGAGGCCATGGCGGTCTCCGACCGGCTGGCGGTGATGGATCATGGATCGATCGTCCAGTTCGCAGCACCGCAATCGATCTACGCGGCCCCGGCCAACGCCTTCGTCGCCCGCTTCCTCGGCGGCTTCTCGCTGATCAGCGGCACGGCGAGCGATGACCGCTTCAGCGTTGCCGCCAATGGTGCAACCCTCAACCACAGCTCCGGCCGCCTGAGCGGCCAGGCGATGCTGGTCGTCCGGCCAGAGGACGGCCGGCCGGCATCGGAGTATCCCGGCAATAACCTGACCGGCGAAGTCGTGGACAGCGCCTTCCACGGACGCTGCTGGCGCGTGCACGTCAGGGTCGGCAGCGATCTCATTCGCATCGACTGGCCAAGGAGCGAACGCCCCGGTTCAGCCCTTGCCTTCTCCCTTCCGCCGGAGTGCTGCACCGTGCTTCCGGCCTGAAACGAACTGAAAATCCTACCATGAAACACTACGGATCACTGCTATGACAACAATAACAAGTATCGGCTCGACGATAACAGCCGCCTTCCTAGGCTCCTTCGTCGAGGTCGTCGAAGCCTTCACCATCATTCTCGCCGTCGGCGTCACGCAAAGCTGGCGCCCGGCCTTCATCGGCACCGGCCTTGCGCTCGCCGTTCTTGCCCTGCTCGTTCTGGTGTTCGGACCGCTACTCGGCCTTATTCCGATCGATGTGATGCAGTTCGTGATCGGCACGCTGCTCATCCTTTTCGGCCTGCGCTGGCTTCGCAAGGCCATCCTTCGCGCCTCAGGCTTCATCGCGCTTCACGACGAGGAAAAGGCGTTCGCGGCGGAAACCGACAGCCTGCGCCGACAGGCCATGGACAAGCGCGCCAATTGGCTCGCTGGTCTCGCAGCCTTCAAGGCCGTTCTTCTGGAAGGCGTGGAAGTCGTGTTTATCGTCATCGCCACTGGCGCGGGCCAGGGCATGATCGGCTATGCAAGCCTCGGTGCCGCCGCTGCCTGCATCCTCGTGCTGATCATCGGCCTCTTCGTTCACAAGCCGCTGTCGACCGTTCCGGAAAACAGCCTGAAGTTCGTGGTCGGCTTGCTGCTCAGCGCCTTCGGCATCTTCTGGGTCGGCGAAGGCATCGGCACGGAATGGCCCGGCGCTGACCTCTCGCTGCTGCCGATCTTCGGCGTATTGGCCGTCTTCTCCTTCATTGCAGTCAAGATGCTGCGCCAGTATCACAATTCGCACGCGGAGCTTGCACGATGAAAATTCTGAAGATTGCCTTCGATGAACTGATCGGCATGTTCATCGATGACGGCGCGCTTGCGCTCTTGTCGCTGCTTCTGATCATTGCCGTGGGCTTCGCCGCGAAGGCTGGCATTATCGGCGGCACGTTGGGCGCTGTCCTGCTGTTTGTCGGCTGCCTGCTGATCCTTGCCGAGAGCGTATCGCGCGCGGCGCGCCGCAAGTTCGCAAACAAGCAGTAAGACCTCTATGACGAGACATGGAGCGGTCGAAATTCGACCGCTCCATGAGATACATCCTGGTGGATGATCACCTCTCATATCTGACGTGCATATCGCCCGATATCGACGGAATGATTTGCATAGATGTTTCCGCCGCCGGCCACGGCGACCGCCAGAAGGGCGGCCAGCAGCAATGGCGCTGGCCGGATCTTGTCGCCGGGGCGCCCGAGGAAAAACAGGCCGACCAGCGCCAGCCACGCGAACCCGAAAAGCACGCCGCCGACGACGTCGGACAACCAGTGCGCGCCAAGATAGACGCGTGAGAACGCAATGACGAACACCAACAAAGCTGCCGCCGCGACGACCGTGACGCGCCATGCAGGCTGTAGTCCGCGCGCGATCAGGAATGCCAAGAAGCCATAGAGCACCATGTTGACCGTGCTGTGCCCGCTCGGAAACGAGAAGGCGCTCCAGCCGGAATAGAGAAGCTCGTTTGGACGTGCGCGATGCAGGGCAACCTTGATCGCGGTATTGAGCGCCGACCCACCGGCAACGGCAAGCAACCAGAAGGCCGCGGCGCGCCAGGCGCGTGACCAGGCGAGCCACGCGAAGACGACAGCCGTGACGGCCACCACGACACGGGTGTCGCCGAGTTCGGTGACGGCGATCATGATGGCGTCGCCGATCGGCGTCCTCAGCTCCTGAAACGCCTGGAAGATCGCCTGGTCCATGACGACGATTGGGTCCTGGGTCGCCACATCTTCCAGGATGCCCGCAAACAGCCAGAGCGCACCGACAAGCAACGCGGCAACCAGGGCGCGGATGCGAAGCTGCGGGCGATCGGGGTCGAGAAAGCGGCTGAGCAGACGTGCCATGCGCGAGTTATCACTATCCGCCCACATGCGCAGACGCTCGATGCGGGCGGCGAGGCGAGGGGCCGCGAAGCGCACGAAAAACCGCGTGCCCGTCAAGAGAAGCCAGCCAAGGACGATCAGCAGAACCGCTACGATCGCCACCGGCTTGGCGGACGATCCAAGCGCGCCAAACGATGCGCCGACCAGGACGCCCGGCAGGATATGCGACGGAGCCCAGACGACGGCGGAGAGGATATTCACGAGATAGAAGCGCCGAACCGGCATTGCGAGCATGCCGGCGAGCAGCGGAACGAAGGCGCGGATGCCCGGCGCAAAGCGCGCGATGAAGACACTCTTGTCGCCATGTCGTTCGAAGAACGCCTCGCTACGCGCGATCACCGCCGGATACCGGCTGATCGGCCACAGCGAAAGGATATGACGGTGATATCGATGGCCAAGCCAGAAGGCGATGCCATCGCCTGCGATCGCGCCGGCTATTGCCGCGGCCAATAGTGGCCATAGCGCAAGCACGCCGCTGGGCACCAGGGCGCTCAAGGCAACGATGATCGCCGTGCCCGGAATGACGGCGCCAATGACCGGGACGGATTCGGAAAGAGCGAGGAGGAAGACCGCTCCGTAAGCGAGGTGCGG
Source organism: Rhizobium sp. 2MFCol3.1 (assembly GCF_000377565.1). Taxonomy (GTDB): domain Bacteria; phylum Pseudomonadota; class Alphaproteobacteria; order Rhizobiales; family Rhizobiaceae; genus Rhizobium. The sequence goes on from NZ_KB898355.1 coordinate 530,546, forward strand.
TTGCGCGCTGAGAAACTGCACGAATGATGCGACAAACGATGCCATCTTGTATCCGCCGGTCTACAGAATGCCGGTGATGAGACGGTCGGCGCGCGAGCCCTCGCGGTAGACCGCTGCGACCAGCAGGCTCGCCGCAATCCCGACCACCGCGCCGCCGATCGTATCGCTGAAGTAATGCGTGCCGACATAGATGCGCGAGAAGCAGACCAGAACCGCGACCACGAGGAACGCCAATCCCGAGCGGAGTGATTTGTGCAGCAGGAAGGTCGCGGCGATCGCGAATGCGGCGGTGGAGTGGTCGGAGGGGAAGGAGAAATCGACGGTCGGCGCGATCAGCAGGTGCGTGACTCCGGCTTCATAGGGACGGGCGCGCTGGATGAAAAGCAGGATGATCTGGTTGATGCCAAGGCCGAGGAGAAAGGCGCAGCCGGCGGAGACGAGCACATGCCGCGTTCGCATCCGATCCTTATGTCGCCACCATTGCAGGGCGACGGCGGCCACCATCAGCGGCACGCCGAAAGAGGTCAGCGCAAGCATGATCATATCGAGGGTCGCGCTTCGGCCTGCCAGGCTGTTGATCGCCTGCGTCAGAGCTGCATCCATGTCGTACAACGGTCCGGGCTCCTGCTAAATGCGCTTGAGCCCCCGCAAGCTGCATCTCATTTGTCGATGCTCCCGGATTGCCGATGCCGCCCGTGCACATCGGCATGCGAACCATGAAAAGCTGACGGTGGCCTGAACTTGGTGAGGCGGCCGGTAGCCCGGCTCATGGTGGCGCGAACGAGAGACCGGATACACGCACTTGGACGAAGGCTCGCGTCGGCGCACTCGCGATCGCTGATTTAGCCGGCAACCCGCTCAAGTTCGGCGGGATGCGTTGCCGCCATCTCGCGCGCGGCGAGTGCCGATCCGACGGCGATCAGCACCGGCTGATCGTAACCGATGATGGCAATGCCCTCGTGGAGCTCATCGAGCGAACCGCGCCAGTCACGCTGCGTGGCCCGGGTGACGTCGCTCATGACGATGACGGGCGTCGACGGCGTAAGCCCTTCGGCGATCAACTGCTCGGCAATCAGCGCCGCCATCCTGCCGCCCATGTAAAAGACGGTGGTGGTACGCGGATCGGCGGCGCTTGCCCAGTTCACATCCTCGGGCAGGCCGCCGTGGCGGGAGTGGCCGGTGATGAAGCGCACCGATTGCGCGTGGTCGCGATGGGTGAGCGAAATGCCGAGACGGGACGCCATCGCGCTCGCCGCCGTGATGCCGGGGACGACATCGACGGGGATACCCTTGCGGTCCAGATGCGCGATTTCCTCGCCGGCGCGGCCGAAGATCATCGGATCGCCGGATTTCAGCCGAACGACGCGCTTACCCGCCTTGGCGAGTTTGACCATCATGTCGTTGATATCTTCCTGGCGGCAGCTTGTGCGACCGCCGCGCTTACCGACGAGCATCCGCTTGGCTTCCCGGCGGGCAAGCTCGAGCACCTCAGTGGAGACCAGATCATCGAACAAGATCACGTCGGCTGCCTGCAAAGCGCGCACGGCCTTCAGCGTCAACAGCTCCGCGTCGCCGGGGCCGGCGCCGACAAGCGTTACCCGGCCTTGAGATGTGTGGGCGGGCGCTCCGCGAAGCCTCTCGGCTTCCTCGATAAGCAGCCCGCCAACGCCCTCCTCCGGCGTATCCGAACTCGAAAGGGCGCGATCGACGAATGTCTCCCAGAAGGCGCGGCGCAAGGGGCCCGGCGCCAACCGTTCGTTGACCTTGTCTCGCAAAGCCTGCGCCAATCCCGCCCACCCCTTCAGCGCCTGCGGCAGGAGGGTTTCGATCCGCCGGCGGATCGCCTGGGCGAGGATGGGGGCGGCGCCATCGGTCGAAATGGCGACGACGACGGGCGAGCGGTTGACGATCGAACCGAACTGAAACTGGCAATAGTCAGGCTTGTCGATGACGTTGACGGAGACACCCACCGCGCGGGCGGCGTTAAAGAAGCGCTTGGCTTCGTCGCTATTTTCGCAATCGCCGATCGCCAGCGCGGCATGTTCGAGGTCCGCTGCTCGCCATTCCCGCGGATGGTGGCGAATGTCTGCGGACGGATGCTCCGGCTTACGGGCGACAAGCGCAGCGCAGCTCTCGCTGAGGTCTTCGGCGAATATCTCGACATGAGCGCCGCAGGCTGCGAGCAACTCGGCCTTCCACGCTGCCGCATCCGTGCCGCCCGCGATAACGACGCGCTTACCTTCCAGCGCCCAGAAGACCGGGAGCTTGGAGAGCGGCTCCATCCGGGCCGGGCTGTCATTCCGCTGCTGCTGCAAGACATCCATCGATGATCCCCCTGATTTCCGCGCGGCAGGAGCCGCAATTGGTTCCGGCCTTGGTTTGCGCGCCGATCGCCTCGACGCTGTGGCAACCGCCGCGCACGGCAGCAATGATCTGATTGACGCCGACCCCGAGGCAGGAGCACACGGTGGCACCAGGATCCGGCATGTCGGCGCCAGGGCGCCCGGCGACCAAAGCGAAGCGCTTGCGCGGTTGGTCGTGCGACGCGACAAGCTGCGCGATCGCCCAATTGCGCGCGACCGCCACCGGCTGCCGGGCAATGAAGAGGGCGGCGAGAAGCCGGTCGCCTTCGAAGAAGGCAACCCTGACGTCTCCTGATTGCCGATCCACGTAACCGAGCGGCTCGATCTCCTCGGGAATGGCGAACGTGCGGCGACACCAGAGTGACCAATCGTCTACCGGTTGATCGACAGCCAATTCTAACCGCCAGCCGCCGTCGGCCTTGGCCAGCGCCCAATAGGCCGTACCAAGTCCGTCGGGCCTGATGGCCGAAACGGCGAAGCCGTAGGACGCAACGGCGAACGGCCTTGCCGCCACCGCGACGTTCTTGGAGGCCGGCTGGCCTGACACTGGATCGGTGATCGGTGCGACGACGGCGTCGATCCGGGCCCTGGCGGCGAACTGGTCGTTCCAGTGCATGGGCACGAAAATGCTGCCGCGCGCCTGCCGCTCGGTAATCAAGGCGCGCACGACAGCCTTGCCATGCGGGCTTTCGATTTCGACCAGCGTCGCATTGCCGACGCCGATCTCGATGGCGTCACGCGGATGCAACTCGGCAAAGGGCTCGGCGATATGCGAGGAGAGGCGGGCGCTTTTGCCCGTGCGCGTCATCGTGTGCCACTGGTCGCGAATGCGGCCGGTGTTGAGCGTGAAGGGATACTCGGAATTAGTGCGATCGCAGATGGCGGCCTCGACGGCGACGAAGCGTGCGCGTCCATCCGGATGGTAGAAGCGGCCATCAGCGAAGAAGCGCTTGCCGCTATCGCTGATGGGGGCTGGCCCCCGTGTGGCTGGCCATTGGAATGGCGACATGAGGCGGTAGCTTTCCTCGTCGATGGCTCCGCAGGCTCCAATGTCGAAGTCGCGGCTACCATCGTTCTCGAAGGCGGATAGGGCGGCATGTTCGGCAAAGATATCAGCCGGCGAGGTGTAGTCGAAGCCGTCAAAGCCCATGCGACGTCCGACCTCGGCCAGCTGCCACCAGTCGGCGCGGGCGTCGCCAGGCACGTCGAGGAAATCACGCTGGCGCGAGATGCGGCGCTCCGAGTTGGTGACCGTGCCGTTCTTCTCGCCCCAGCCGAGCGAGGGCAACAAGACATCGGCATGGCGGGTGGTGCCGGTGTCTCGCAAGACATCGGAGACGACGACGAAGGGACACGCCTTGATCGCGGCTTCGACGGCATCAGCGTCGGGCATGGAGACGACCGGGTTGGTCGCCATGATCCAGAGCGCCTTGATGCGGCCGTCCGCGACAGCCTTGAACATATCGACCGCCTTCAGGCCCGGCTTCGATGCGATCGTCGGAGAGCCCCAGAAGCGCTGAACCCGATCGCGGTCATCTGCATTTTCGATCGCCATATGGGCGGCGAGCATATTGGCGAGGCCGCCGACCTCGCGGCCGCCCATGGCGTTCGGCTGGCCGGTGAGCGAGAAGGGCCCCATGCCGGGCCGGCCGATGCGGCCGGTGGCAAGGTGACAGTTGATGATGGCATTGACCTTGTCGGTGCCCGATGAGGATTGGTTGACGCCCTGGCTATAGCAGGTGACGACTTTCTCGGTCGCCGTGAACAGGCGGTAGAATTCGCGCAGCTGCATGGCCGGCAGGCCGGTTTGCTCAAGGATGTCGTTGGAGGAAAGCAGCGCGGCCGTGGCGAAAGCCTCGTTGAAGCCGCTGGTGTGCCCCGCCACGTAATTCTGATCGATCGCGCCGGCCGAAATGAGATGCGCGAAGAGGCCCATGAACAGCGCGACGTCGCTGTCGGGACGAATGGCCAGATGCAGGTCGGCGATGTCAGATGTCATCGTTCGGCGCGGGTCGATGACCACGACCTTCATGCCCGGGCGGGCTGCCTTGGCGGCGGCAAGACGCTGGTAGATGACCGGATGGCACCAGGCGAGATTGGAGCCGGTGAGGATGACAAGATCGGCCAGTTCGAGGTCTTCGTAGACGCCGGGAACCGTGTCGGCGCCGAAGGCGCGTCGATGGCCGGCGACGGAGGACGACATGCAAAGCCGGGAGTTGGTATCGATATTGCCTGAGCCGATGAAGCCCTTCATCAGCTTGTTGGCGACGTAATAATCCTCGGTGAGCAGCTGGCCGGAGACGTAGAAGGCCACGGAGTCCGGGCCGTGTTCGGCGATCACCTTCGAGAAGCGGTCGGCGACGAGATCAAGGGCTGCTTCCCAATCCGTCCGTTGGCCGGCGATTTCGGGATAGAGCAGGCGTCCGTCGAGATCGATGGTTTCGGCGAGCGCGGAGCCCTTGGAGCACAGGCGGCCGAAGTTCGCCGGATGGTCGGGATCGCCTTTGACGGAGACGGCGCCATCATCGGTGACCGTTGCGATCACACCACAGCCGACGCCGCAATACGGACAGGTGGTCTTGGTTTCAGTGGGCATGGGGGTGCCCTCTCAAGCTACCGAGAGCGTGGTCACCCCCCTCTGTCCTGCCGGACATCTCCCCCACAGGTGGGGAGATTGGCTGGGCGGACCCGCTCGCTCCAACATCTACTGTTTGGCGATGTCGCCACAACGAGTCGATCTCCCCCCTTGTGGGGGAGATGTCCGGCAGGACAGAGGGGGGTATCTGCTCCACCATAGCTCAACTACTCCGCCGCCATCATCAAACTCTCGAACGCAATAAACAGCGCCCCATCCTCGTTCCTCACGGGAATGGTCTTGACCTCGCCCTCATCCGCCCCCAGTGCCTTGCCGGTTTCCAGCGAGATCACCCAATTATGCAGCGGGCAGGTGACCGCCTTGGCATGGACGATCCCCTGCGACAGCGGCCCGCCCTTGTGCGGGCAGTGGTCTTCGATGGCGAATACCTCGTTCTCCGCCGTGCGGAAAACGGCGATCTTGCCCTGAGGGGTTTTCACGCAACGCGCGCCGCGCAGCGGGATGTCGGAGATGTCGCCGATCGAGATCCAGTTCATGTCCATCTCCTCACTCCGCTGCCTGGGGAAAGCCGATCGTCGCCATCGGCTTGAATTCGTGCTTGTCCTTGCCGGAGACGCGCTCCGACCAGGGGTCGACCTGGGCGAATGTCTGCGAGAAGACGAAGCGGTCGTAATAGGCCTTGCGCTTGTCGGCATCGCCGATGATCTGGCGGCGGATTTCCTCCAGCCCGACGCGCTTCGCCCATTTGTAGATGCGCTCGAGATAGCGGGCCTGCTCGCGGTACATCTGCGTCAGCGCCACGATGTGCTCCAGCGCCTCGTCCTCGGTCTTCACGAGGCCGAGAACCTCGGTGCCCTTGATGTCGAGACCGGCAGCGCCCGCGAAGTGGATTTCGAAACCACTATCCACGCAGATGACGCCGATATCCTTGCAGGTCGCTTCCGCGCAGTTGCGCGGGCAGCCAGAGACGGCGAGCTTCAGCTTGGCCGGCGTCCAGGAGCCCCACATGAACTTCTCGATGCGGATGCCGAGGCCGGTGGAATCCTGCGTGCCGAAGCGGCACCAGTCGGATCCGACGCAAGTCTTCACGGTACGCAGCCCTTTGGCGTAGGCCTGTCCGGAGACGAAGCCAGCCTTGCCGAGATCGGCCCAGACGGCCGGCAAGTCTTCCTTCTCGATCCCCAACAGGTCGATGCGCTGGCCGCCGGTGACCTTCACCATCGGGATCTCGAACTTGTCGACGACATCGGCGATGGCGCGCAGTTCGTTTGCGTTCGTCACGCCGCCCCACATGCGGGGGACGACGGAGTAAGTGCCGTCCTTCTGGATATTGGCGTGGACGCGCTCGTTGATGTAGCGCGACTGGTAGTCGTCGGCATATTCGTCCGGCCAATCGCAGACGAGGTAGTAATTAAGCGCCGGCCGACACTTGGCACAGCCGCAAGAGGTCTTCCACTCGAGCTCCTGCATGACGGCCGGGATCGTCTTCAGACCCTTGGCCTTGATCAGGCGGCGAACGTCGTCATGGCCGAGTTCGGTGCAGGTGCACATCGGGGTCACGGCAGCCGGGTTATAGCTGTCGCCGAGCGTCAGCGACATCAGTTGTTCGACCAGACCGGTGCAGGAGCCGCAGGAGGCGGATGCCTTGGTGTGGGCGCGGACGTCGTCGAGCGACGTCAGTCCCTTGGCCGATATCGTCGAGGTGATCTTGCCCTTGCATACGCCGTTGCAGCCGCAGATTTCCGCATCATCCGGCAAGGCTGCAACGGCCGCCATAGGGTCCAGCGGCGACCCTCCCTGGTAAGCCTGTCCGAAGATCAGCGTATCGCGCATCTCGGTGATGTCGGTCTGCTTCTTCTTCAGATCGTTGAACCACGCACCATCGGCCGTCTCGCCGTAGAGCACGGTGCCGATGATACGGTTGTCCTTCAGCACCAGGCGCTTGTAGACGCCGGCGGTGGCGTCGCGCAGCACGATCTCCTCGCGGTCATCGCCATCGGCGAAGTCACCGAGCGAGTAGAGATCGATGCCGGTTACTTTCAGTTTTGTGGGCGTGTCCGAATGGACGAAGGCCGGCGAGGTGTCGCCTGCAAGATGCGAGGCGGCGATGCGGGCCATTTCGTAGAGTGGCGCAACGAGGCCATAGACCATGCCGCCGACTTCGGCGCATTCGCCGAGCGAGAGGATATCGCCATCCGAGGTGCGCATACCGTCATCGACGACGATGCCGCGATTGACCGCAAGGCCGGCCTCCTTCGCCAGGCCGACATTCGGCCGGATACCGACGGCCATGACGACCAGGCTTGCCGGAATGACACGACCGTCGTCGAGCTCGATGCCCTCGACCTTGCCATTGCCGATAATCGCCTTAGTGTTGGCCTTGGTGATGACCTTGATGCCGCGTTCTTCGACGGCCTTCTGCAGCAGATAGCCGGCGGCGGGGTCGAGCTGGCGCTCCATCAGCGTCGGCATGACATGCAGCACGGTCACGTCCATACCGCGCTGCGCGAGGCCGGCCGCGGCTTCCAGACCAAGCAGGCCGCCGCCGATGACGATCGCTTTCTCGCGTGATTGCGCCGCCAGAAGCATGGCCTGCACGTCGTCGAGATCGCGATAGGTGATAACTCCTGGCAGGTCCTTGCCGGGGACGGGGATGATGAAGGGCACGGAGCCGGTAGCGATCACCAGCTTGTCGTAGCTCTCGGTCACGCCGTGGTCCGAGGTCACCGTCTTGGCAGCGCGATCGATGGCGACGATCTTGTGGCCCTTGTAGAGCGTGATGCCGTGGTCGATGTACCAGCCGTCGCCATGGATGACGATCTGCTCGTAGCTCTTCTCGCCGGATAGAACCGGCGACAGCATGATGCGGTCGTAATTGACGCGTGGCTCGGCGTTGAAGATCGTGACCTGATACTGGCCCGGAGCCTTCTCGAACAAGTGCTCGAGCATGCGCCCGGGCGCCATGCCGTTGCCGATGATCACGAGTTTTTCGATGCGGGTTTCTGACATGGGATTACTCCGCGGCTTCGACGAAGCGGTGGCGTTCGTAGAGGAACTTCAGCACGGCTTCGCGGCATTTGAGGTAGGTTCGGTCGGAGGCGAGCTCGATGCGGTTGCGCGGGCGGGCGATCGGAACGTCGAGGACTTCGCCGATCTTCGCAGCCGGCCCGTTGGTCATCATCACGATGCGGTCGGAGAGCAGCACGGCCTCATCGACGTCATGGGTGATCATCACCATGGTGTTGCCAAGCCGCGAGTGAATTTCCATGACCGCATCCTGCAGATGGGCGCGCGTCAGCGCGTCGAGCGCGCCGAACGGCTCGTCGAGCAGCAGGATTTTGGGCTCCATGGAGAGCGCCCGAGCGATGCCGACGCGCTGCTTCATGCCGCCCGATATCTCGGAGGGGCGCTTGTCTTTGGCGTGGGCCATCTGCACGAGATCGAGGTTCGCCATCACCCAGTCATGGCGCTCCGCCTTGCTCTTGGAATTGCTGAACACCTTGGAGACGGCGAGATTGACGTTTTCGTAGACGGTGAGCCAGGGAAGCAGGCTGTGGTTCTGGAAGACGACGGCCCGCTCCGGGCCGGGGGCGTTGACCTCGCGGTTTTCGAGCAGCACGGCGCCGGAGGAGACCGGTGTCAGGCCGGCGATGAGGTTCAGCAGGGTGGACTTGCCGCAGCCGGAATGGCCGATGATCGAGACGAACTCGCCCTTGGAGATTGTCAGGTTGATGCCTTTCAACACCTCGGCCCGCACGCCGGCCCGGTCGAAATGCTTGTCGATATGGTCGAGCTTGAGATAGGCGGTCATGGTCATTCCCTTCAATTGGCCGAAGCGCCGCGGGTGATCAGCTTGCCGACCGCCGCCACCAGCTTGTCGAGCGCGAAGCCGACGACGCCGATGTAGGCAAGCGCGACGATGATGTCGGGCAGGCGGGACGAGTTCCACGCATCCCAGATGAAGAAGCCGATGCCGACGCCGCCCGTGAGCATTTCAGCGGCGACGATCGCCAGCCAGGAGAGGCCGACGCCGATGCGAAGACCCGTGAAGATGTAGGGGGCGGCCGACGGCAGCATGATCTTGAAGAAGAACTCGATCTGGTTCAGCCGCAGGACCTGGGCGACGTTGCGGTAATCCTGCGGAATGTTGCGCACGCCGACGGCGGTGTTGATGATGACCGGCCAGATCGAGGTGATGAAGATCACGAAGATCGCCGAAGGGTTGGCGTTCTGGAAGGCGGCAAGCGAGAGCGGCAGCCAGGCAAGCGGCGGCACCGTGCGCAGCACCTGGAAGATCGGGTCGAGGCCGCGCATCGCCCAGACCGACTGGCCGATGATGGCGCCGACGATGACGCCGACGACGGCCGCCAGGCCAAAACCGTAAGCCACGCGCTGCAGCGAAATCAGCACGCGCCAGCCGAGCCCGATGTCCTGCGAGCCGTAGTTGAAGAAGGGGTAAGCGATGAGGTCGAAGCTCTCCTGCCACACCTGATGCGGGGAGGGCAGCGAGGCCGTCGGCGACGAACAGAGCACCTGCCAGACGCCAAGCAGGATGGCGAGCACGACGAGCGGCGGAACGACGTTGCGGGCAAGCGTTGCCGCGATCTTCGCGATGTTGATCTTGGCGGCCGGGCGCCTTGCGAGCGGCAGGATGGTGGCGGTGTTCGTTGCGGTTGCCGATGTCGCGATCGTTTGTTTCTTGGCCAAAGCGGGCATTCTACGCTCCTCTTGCGGGATGGGAGAGCCGGCGCGGTCGGCGCCGGCGGCACGGATCAGGACGCGACCTTGATCGTCAGGCTATCGAGATAGGCGGAGGGGTTTTCGGGATCGAAGACCTTGCCGTCGAAGAAGGTTTCTTTGCCGCGCGAGGACGATGCCGGGATGTCGGCGGCGGCAACGCCGAGGTCCTTGGCGGCGGCGCGCCAGATGTCCTCGCGGTTGACCTCGTCGACCAGCTTCTTGATGTCGGTATCAGGCGCGAACTTGCCCCAACGGATATTCTCGGCGAGGAACCAGCTGTCATGGCTCTTGAAGGGATAGGAGACGCCGCCGGCCCAGAACTTCATGTAGAGGTCGGTACCCTTGGTGACTCGGCCGTTGCCGTAGTTGATGTCGCCCTTGAGGCGGCCGAGCACGTCCTTGGGCGGCACATTAAACCATTGGCGCTTGCCGAGCAGTGTCGACATCTCTTCCTTGTTGCCCATGCTGTCGCACCATTGCTGGGCTTCCATCACGGCCATCAGCAGTGCCTTGGCGGCATTCGGGTTCTTCTCGACCCAATCCGAGCGCATGCCGAGCGCCTTCTCGGGATGGCCCTTCCAGAGTTCGCCGGTCGTTGCCGCCGTGAAGCCGATGCCCTGGTTCACCAACTGTTCGTTCCAGGGTTCGCCGACACAGAAGACGTCCATGTTGCCGACCTTCATGTTCGCCACCATCTGCGGCGGCGGGACAACGATCGTGGAGACATCCTTATCCGGATCGATGCCGCCGGCGGCGAGCCAGTAGCGGATCCAGAGGTCGTGCGTGCCGCCGGGGAAGGTCATGGCGGCCTTGATCTCCTTGCCCTCTGCCTTCTTCTTCTCGAATGCGGCCTTGAGCTTGGAGGCGTCGAGCTGCACGCCGGTATCGGCATATTCCTTGGCGACAGAGATGCCCTGGCTGTCGTAGTTCAGCCTGGCGAGAATGGTCATCGGTACCGGCAGGTTGTTCTGCGTCACCTTGCCGGTGTGCATGAGATAGGGGAGCGGCGAGAGGATGTGGGCGCCGTCGATGCCGTTGGCAGCACCGCCGAGAACGAGGTTGTCACGCGTTGCACCCCAAGAGGCCTGCTTGGCGACTTCGACATCGGGCATGCCATGCTTGGCGAACAGGCCCTTCTCCTGCGCGACAACGAGCGGCGCGGCGTCTGTCAGCGCGATGAAGCCGAGCTTGGCGCCCGTCACCTCAGGGCCGGCGCCGGCGGCGAAGGCGCCTGACGGGAAGGCGCTGCGCACCGCCGTGATCAGTGCTGCGGTTGCCGTCGTCTTCAACATGCTGCGACGTGTGATGCCGGTCGTGATTATCTTGCTCATTGCGCAGGTTCCCTCTGCTTGGTGCTGGCCGGAATTTTGGGAATAAAAAAACGCCGCTCGGCAGATGCGTCATCGGGAGGGAGGGTCCCGGACTGCAAAGGCCTTGCGACGTCGATGTCTTTTGCGAGCGCTTATCGCGCGCTCATCTTGCCCCGATCGCCGTTGACCGGTGCGGTTTTAACGAAGCAAACGGTGTGCCAGTTCTAGGGTGCGATTTTATGTGATTGAAATTAAACCGTAAAATCGGCAGATGCTTATCTGCTCAATTTTTCACCGCGATTTGTCGATGGCAATGTTTTGTGCGAATGCCATCGCGACGGCATTCCGGTGTGCAAGCTATTTGTGCATAGCAGCAAACAATCAGTGGTCGTCGGAGGCCTTTTGTGGCGATTGTACGCTGCGAACCGCGAAGCCCGAGACGTAGTCCGCGAACCGCGACGGATCGAAGACGTGACCGTCCATGAACCGGTCTCCGTTCGTGTCTCCCTCGATGCGAATGTCGGCATCCGCAGGGGCGCTATCAGAGCCGAGTGCCGCCCGGTAAAGATCGGGACGATAGGCGGAGGCTGCTGCCCTGGCATTGTTCAGCGACATCTCGGCCTGCCCCCAGCGGACCATCTGGCTGTAGATCCAGAGCGCCTGGCTGGGGCGCGGATAGTTGGCAAAGTGGCCGTGGAAGAGGAAGTAGTCGTCGATCACGCGGCGGTTGCCCTTGGCATCGAGGCTGAACTCGCCCGCCAGCACATGGCGGATGATCTCGACCGGGGCGGCTATGTAGCGCGGGTCGGCGAGCGCTTGGGCGAGTGCGTCGTGGTTTTCGACGCGGTCGCACCAGCGGGCTGCGGCATCAAGCGCAACGATCAGCCTGGAAACGGTGTCACGGTTCGCATCCGCCCAGTCCGGCCGCATGCCGATCACCTTTTCAGGCGCTGACGGCCAGATATCCTGCTTTGCAGCGACGATGCGGCCGACGCCGCGCTCGGAGGCGATCATGTTCCATGGCGCACCGACGCAGAAGCCATCGATGGCACCGGCGGCAAGCGCGTCCGAAGTCAGAGGTGGCGGCACCACGACCAGGCGCACGTCATTATCGGGATCAATGCCGCCGGCGGCGAGCCAATAGCGGAACTCGTAGTTGTGAGAGGAGAAGGGATAGGTCATGCCCAGCGTTGGCATGGGCTCGCCACGCGCCTTCATCTCGCGCACGACCATAGCCAGCGCCTGTGCGCTTTCGAGCGCGGTCGGCGTTTCGGAAAGTTCTGCCGCCTGCTGCATCCGCTCGAACAGCGCCGTCGACAGGGTGATCGCATTGCCGCCGCGCCCAAGCGAAAAGGGCGTGATCGTCGGCGACGGGTTGGAGCCGAGCGCGAGCGCCGAGGCAACCGGCATGGGCGACAGCATATGGGCGATGTCGAACTGGCGAAACGCCAGGCGGTCGCGGACATTGGCCCAGGAGACATCCTTGACGAGGTCGAGCGTCAGCCCTTCCTTTGCGGCGAAGCCGAATTCCGCGGCTGCGATCAGGACCGAGGCATCGACAAGCGGGATGAAGCCGGCGCGCAGCGTTCGCGAGCCTTCGGTCGCCGTGCTTGTCGGTGCGGCAAGGCTGCCGCTGGCATTGTCGGTCATGATCTTGTCCATCCCGGTTTCCTCCGGACATCAAGCATATGATAGGCGCCGACACTCACATCAATAGCCCCGCGGCCGTGATGACGCTCTGGGCGATATCGGCAATCTTCTTCTTCTCGTTCATGGCTGTCTGGCGCAGAAGCGCGAAGGCCTCGTCTTCCGAGAGCCCGCGCATCTTCATCAGGATGCCCTTGGCGCGATCGATGATCTTGCGCTCTTCCAGCGCGGACTTGGCGTCAGCCAGCTCACGCTGCAGGCGGTTGAAGGCATTGAACCGGCTGACGGCCATCTCCAGGATCGGCTTCACCCGCTCCTTTTTCAGGCCATCGACGATATAGGCCGATACGCCGGCATCGACGGCGGCGATGATCGAGTCTTCATCGGATTTGTCGACAAACATCGCGATCGGCCGCGCAACGGCGCGCGAAATCTGAAAGATGCTCTCGAGCATGTCGCGATTGGGATTTTCGATATCGATGACAATGACATCGGGATTGATCTCCTCGATGCGCCGCGCCAGCCCGTTCATGTCGTCGACGACGGTCACCCGCTGATATCCGGCTTCGCGCAGCCCCAGTTCGATGATGGAGGCCCGAATGCTGTTCTCATCGATAACCAGCACATTCAGGCTGGACTTGGCAGGTTGAGACGTTGCCACTGGCAGTCAGCATTCCGTTCACGAGGGCGTCAATCTTGCATGTCTGAAATGCGGGAGATCGGCCGCAAAATCAAGCAAATATTGAACTGCGCAAAATATAGGCAGACACGACTCGCATCCCCGAACTTGTCGACCACTTCCTTAGGTAGGAATTTCGCTATGTGCTTTTATGCTACATAAGAAATCCAATTTACGAAGACAAATCCGTCGGTTACGAGAAAACGCGTAAAATTTTAATGCTTCCGTAAGTTAATAGTATGACAAATCGCGACGGCAGTTCTGGGAGGAGTTGATCGCCATGAGGGTGGGAGTCTGCTGCCAATGACCCTTCATACATCGGCAAATGTCTGCATGTTGCTGCGATAACCCCGCAAGGCCGTGGGTTGGTGCGCGTCGACAGCATGCGGTCTGCCGACCACCCGTCAGGTCTCAAAATGGGTTTTCTCCAAAACACTCGAATTCGCACGAAAATCATCGCCGTGATTGCCCTGATGGGTATCACGTCGATCGCCGGGCTCGCCTATGTGAGCATGCAGTTCAAGAGCGCCGACAGCCGCTACGCGAGCTTCCTGGCTCACGAAAGCATGGCGGCGACCCTCAATGCCAGAGCGACTGGCGGGCTGCTGCAGCTTGGCTTCCAGCTTGGCCTGATGATGATAAACGATCCCTCGTCTCCCGAGTTCGCCGCATCGATCAAGATCTACAACGATAACTTCGCCCTGATGAAGGAGCGGATTGCCACCGTCGGCCAGCTCGTCGACTCGAGAGCCGAGCCGGCGAAGGCGATGCTGACCGCGGTCAACGGCTTCGATGCGCTCGCACAGCAGATGATCACGCTGGTAAGGGAAGGCAAGCGCGACGAGGCCGTCGTCGTGATGCGCCAAGCTGGCAAAGAGCTGACGGCGATCCTCCCGTTGTTCGCGGGCGGCAACGATCAGCTGATCAAGATGATGCAGGACGGCACGACCGATCTCCAGGCCACCACCGACAATACGATTGTCACCGGCCTTGTGGCTCTTGGTGTTGCGCTCGTCGCGATCATCCTGCTTGGCCTCTTCGTCGCCTCGCGCGGCATCACCGCGCCGATCGATCGCCTGCGCCAGCGCATGGGCGCCCTGGCCGCCGGCGACACGGCAAGCGAAACGCCCGGGCTAGACCGCAAGGACGAGGTGGGCCAAATGGCGGCAGCCGTCGCCGTATTCCGCGACAACGCGCTTGAGCGTACACGTCTGGAGCGCGAGGCCGATGAGGGCCGCTCCCTGTTCGAGCAGGAGCGCCGGGCGCGCGAACTCGCCAAGGAGCAGGACGCAGCCGACACCAGGGAGGCCGTCGAGGCGCTTGCACTTGGCCTCGACCGCCTGGCCGACGGAGACGTCTCGCATCGCATTTCCAAGCCGTTCGTGGCGCATCTCGACGCACTCCGCAACAGCTACAACATGTCCCTCGACAAACTACAGGCCGCTCTCCTGGCGGTCGGCAAAAATGCTGGCGTCATCAACTCCGGCGCGGCCGAAATTCGGTCTGCTGCCGACGATCTCGCACGCCGCACAGAGCAGCAGGCAGCCTCGCTCGAGGAGACAGCGGCGGCCCTGGAGCAGATCACCATGACGGTGCGCGATTCGACGAAGCGCGCCGAGGAAGCCAGCATGCTGGTCGAGCGTACCCGTTCCGGCGCCGAGAAGTCGGGCGGCGTCGTGCGCAATGCGGTTTCGGCGATGAACGAGATCGCCAAATCGTCGGGCGAAATCAGCAATATCATCGGCGTCATTGACGATATCGCTTTCCAGACCAATCTTTTGGCATTGAACGCCGGCGTCGAAGCCGCCCGCGCCGGTGAAGCCGGCAAGGGTTTCGCCGTCGTCGCCCAGGAGGTGCGCGAGCTTGCGCAGCGATCCGCGCAGGCTGCCAAGGAGATCAAATTCCTGATCACCACCTCCGAGAACCAGGTCAACACCGGCGTCGCCCTTGTTGGCGAAACCGGCGCGGCACTGGTTCAGATCGAGGCGGAGGTGACCGAGATCACGGCGCATGTGAACGCGATCGTCACGGCCGCTCGCGAGCAGTCGACCGGCATCCAGGAGATCAACACGGCGGTCAACAGCATGGATCAGGGCACGCAGCAGAACGCGGCCATGGTCGAGGAAACCAACGCAGCAAGCCACAGCCTGGCGAAGGAAGCCAGCGCGCTCGACGCGCTTCTCGGCCAGTTCACGCTCGACCGGAACAGCCGGCCGTCCGCCCAGGCGCCTATAGCAGTCGCCACCGAAGCGTCACGGCCCGTGGCCTCCAAGGCGCGCGCGCTGACGCAACGTCTGGCGTCCAGCCTGAAGGGTGGAAACGCCGCGGTCGCGGTTGCTCCCGCCGGCTGGGAAGACTTCTGATCCCATTCTCGCGCCCGGATCGGCCATCGACGGATGGCCGATCCTTTTTTGCGACCTGCGTCGCGCTGTCGCGATGGCAACCAATTGGAACTTAAGAGCGATCCGTTTCCGACTGGGACCGCTTTTCGTCGCGGAGAATGCCGCTGAACGCCTTCAGGCTTTCCAAGAAGCTGGCAAAACCCGCATCGCCGAGCGCCTGCTTGATGCGCTGCCGCGCCCGCGTCGCTGCCTCGCTGACATTCTCCAGCATTGCCTTCCCTTTTGGGGTCACGAAGAGCCGGCGTGCTCGCTTGTCCTTTTTGTCCACTTCGCGCCGGATGAGCCCTCGGCGTTCAAGACCCTCGACGCATTTTGTCACGGACGAGCGGTCGAGCGCTATCCGTTCGCCGAGCGCGTTCTGTTGAATGCCGGGCTCGTTATGGATGAAGGACAAGGCGCTGTATTGTGTCGGCGAGAAGTCGAACTTGGTTGCTTCTTCGGTAAAGAGCGCAAGCGCCACCTGCTGGCAGCGCCGAAGCAAAATCCCATGCGTATTCGCCATCTCGTCGGCGGTGTATATCACGTTAAAGTATCTCCCCTTGCCCAATCCGTGACAATCAATGGCTGCAAGGCTATGCACCTACAGCCTGACAATCAATGGGAAAAGCGGCCACCAAGCGTCGCCTGCCAATCCTCCTCCCGTTTCGGCTATTGCCCGGATTCAACGCAGAAGTCTACCGCTGAAACACAGGGGCAAGGGCTAAAAGCAAAGCTCCCGCGAACATGCCGCGGGAGCCTCAACGTCTAACACTATGTCCTTGGCTCAGAGCCCGTGCGTGCCGTCGTAGCCATTGACCTCGGGCGCGCTCCAGCCTTCCGGGTTGCGGGCCGGCTTGTAGATCTCGACCACCAGCGGATAGCAGGCAACCGCGTCCGAGGAATGCTCGGAGGAGCAATCGCCGCCGGGGCAGGCCGACATGCAGCCGAGGAGATCGATCTCGGCGAAGAACTCAAGATAGTCGCCGGGGCGCACCGGGCTTGCCTTCATGAAATACTGGCCGGTATCGCGCGTGAAGCCGGTGCACATGAAGACGTTGAGCACATCGTGAATGTAGGTGCCGGCTTCCTGCAGCGACTTGCCGGTCTTCGCGGCGAAGGCGCGCGTCAGGTTGGAATGGCAGCAGTGATGATACTGGCCGCCATTGCTCAAGAGATTGTGCGTATAGGGATCGCAGCGCGTGCCGATGACGTCGTGTACCGAGCCGCCGAATTCGTCGAAGCGGTACCAGTCGAGCGTGTCGTGGGTGATCGTCGCGATCGGGCGCAGATAGGGCATGTTGGAGAAGAGCTGGTCGCCGAGACCGACATGCGTGCCGTTCAGCGCCCGGGTCTTGCCAGTGAAGAGGCGTTCCTCGAGGTTGTTGGCATTGAAGAGGTTCAAATCGCCCACCTGCGAGCCCTCGCTGGAGAGGATGCGGCAAAAATGGCCGGCCGGCACCGTCCAGCAGGCCGCTTCACGCGGCGGCACGACCACCCGCTCGACGAACTCAAGGTCGTCGCGCAAGGCGCGATATGCCGCGAGGTCCGGGCGCGGTAGCGTCTCGACGGGATAACAGATGACCGGCTTGATTGCCTTGCGGCTTGCTGCGTCTTCCGGTGAACTGGTAATCGGCTGGGGCTTCATCCCTCATTTTCTCCTGATATGCCGGGCGGACTGCCGTCAA
Source organism: Rhizobium sp. 2MFCol3.1 (assembly GCF_000377565.1). GTDB lineage: Bacteria > Pseudomonadota > Alphaproteobacteria > Rhizobiales > Rhizobiaceae > Rhizobium. The sequence continues at coordinate 547,947 of NZ_KB898355.1, forward strand.
TCGGCAGGCGTCGCCAATGTCTTCTTGGGGCGGGGCAGGCTCTGCGCGCGGGCGGCTTCCAGCACCACGCGTTCGGATTCCTGCAGATAAAGTTCGAGTGCGCGGGTTGCTGCCGTGCGGTCGCCGTCGCAGAGCAGGCCGCAAATCTCGACGTCGCGCGCCACCCACGGCTCCTGGAACCGGCGGGCATCGGGCGCCATCGAGAAGGCGAGGCGGGCTTGGGCGGCGACGGTTGCGAACACGTCGTTCAGCCGGGGGCTACCGATGAAATCGACGATTTGCTGGTGGAACTCCAGCGATGCGGTGCCGCACTGTTGCCAGTCCTTGGCAAGCGCGGCGCGCTGCACCGCCTCGACGCGGGCGACGAGTTCCGACATGGCTTCCTGCGAGGCATAGGCGCTGCAGGTGACGCCGCGCAGTTCGAGCGTCATGCGGATCGCGTAGATCTCGCTGATCTCGGTGGAATTCAGCGCCCGCACCGTCGCGCCGTAATGCGCACGATGCTCGATCAGGCCTTCGGCAACCAGATCCCGCAGTGCCTCGCGCAACGTATTGCGCGAAACGTTCAGCGCTTCCGCCCACACGACCTCACGCAGCGGCGCGCCGGGCGCAAGCTCGCCACGTAGAATCTTGTCGCGCAGCAGCCCGGCGGCGGTCTGCGTCAGCACAAGAGGTCGGTCGGGGGGATTCTGGTTGGTCAATAGGGTCTCCTTGGTGATTTATTTTTGTTGAACAACTTACGCATGTCAAGTGAGATGAAGTCCGCATGTCAGGATGTCGGCGATGAGGCGAGGAACGTTCCAAGGCGCCACGCGCTGGAGGTCTCGCTTTCCATGATTGCCAGATCCATGCACCTCCTGCTTTGGAACCGGATATGCTGTTGCGGCGTATTTTTCGGCGTACTGGGATGCCGCCGTTGATGACTCTGGCTTTATCTCGTCATTTCAGTCGCTTGTCAGCATTCCGTCAAGCGCCTTCGTCGGGATGCGGATGGCCGATCTGCTCGAAATCCGCCCCTTGATGAAACTTTATGCATTGAGGGGGATTGCAATCTCATAATTGTTCAACAAAAATGAGCCATCAATCGAGAGGAACAGTCCATGAAAAAACTCCTTGCTGGTATCATCATGTTGGCGGCGCCCCTGACGGCGGCCCATGCGGAAACGCTGAAGATCGGTGTCGATCTCACCTATCCGCCCTACAACTACTTCGACGATGCCAACCAGCCCGCCGGCTTCGACGTCGAGCTGATGAAGCTGATCGGCAAGAAGACCGGCAGCGATGTCTCCTTTCATGACACCCGTTTCGAAAACCTGATCCTCGGCGTCTCCAGCGACCAGTTCAACGTCATCGCCTCCACGCTCTACGTAACTGCCCCGCGCGCCAAGCAGATCGACTACATCCCCTACATGAAGACGGGCGTCTCGATCGCGGTCTCGGCCGCCGGCGGCCAGAATTTCACCAAGCCGGAAGAGCTTTGCGGCAAGCGCGTCGGCTCGATCAAGGGCGCTGCCTGGATCCCCGAGCTTGAGAAGCTGAACACGTCGGTATGCTCGGCCAGCCCGATCGATTCCCGCGAATTCCCAACCTCGCCTGAGGCCACCCAGGCTGTCATGTCCGGCGGCGTGGATGCCCAGCTGGAAAACTCGGCGGTGCTCGCCGATGCTGCCAAGAAGCTGAACGGCCGCCTGAAGGTCACCTCCACCGAACAGCTCTATCCCGTCATCGTCGGCTTCGGCGTGAAGAAGGGCAACACCGAGGTTGCATCCTTCCTGCGCGATACGCTGGCGAAGCTCGATGGCGATGCCGACTACGAGGCGCTGTTTGCCAAGTATGGCGTGGCCAAGTCGACGGAAGCCGAGTTCAAGGCCGCTGTCGGGCAGTAAGCGTTCAAGGCGGGTGCCGGTGAGGCGCTCGCCTGACTGATCAACATAGGAATGCGCGGCGCTTCGGCGCCGCTGCTCTTTTGGGGATACCCGCCCATGAACTTCGACTGGAATTACCTCTTCAGCCTCGTGCTCTACCCGGACTTTTGGCGCGCGACGGCGCTCGTCGCCTGGCTCGGCGTGCTGACCTGGGTCATCGGGACCGTGCTCGGCTTCCTGCTCGCACTCGCCCGGCAATCCAGCCTGCGCGCGGTGCGCTGGTTCGCGAAGACCTATATCTGGCTGTTCCGCAGCCTGCCGCTGCTGGTGCTGCTGATCTTCGTCTACAATATGCCGCAGTTCATGCCGGCGCTCGGGCCGGTGCTGTCGGTACCCTTTTGGGCCGGGCTGATCGCGCTCGTGATATCCGAAACCGCCTATCTCGCGGAAATCCATCGTGCCGGCCTCATCGCCGTCGATCCGGGGCAGCATGAAGCGGCCCACGCGCTCGGCGTCCGCCCTGTCGGCAAGTACAGGCATATCATTCTGCCGCAGGCGATCCGCGTGGCGTTGCCTTCGCTCGGCAACGAGTTCATTACCATTGTAAAGCTGACCTCGCTCGTCTCGGTCATCTCGCTCGCGGAAATCCTGCTCGTCGGCCAGCGGCTCTATACCCGCAACTTCATGGTCATCGAAACGCTGGTCGCGGTTTCGTTCTATTACGTGCTCGTCGTCTCGATCTTCAGCTTCTTCCTGGCGCGCCTCGAGGGCCGTCTCGACATCTCCAGGATGACCGGCGCCGAGATCGCGGTGCCGGCAGCTGTCGCGCAGGCAAGCGTAGCGGGCAGCGAACGCCGCGTCGGCGAGGAGGTCGTGGTCGGCATCGATGGCATCAGCAAGAGCTTCGGCGACAAGCGGGCGCTGTCTGACGTGTCGCTTCAGGTGCGCAAGGGCGAGGTGCTCAGCATCATCGGTCCCTCTGGCTCGGGCAAGACGACGCTCATCCGCACGATCAATGCGCTGCAGGATATCGACAACGGCCGTATCATGCTCGACGGAAACGAGTGGATCACGGCCGACGCCAAGGGGTACCGCATGGTTCCCGACTTCCATCACCGGGTCACCTGTCTCGGCATGGTGTTCCAATCGTTCAACCTCTTCCCGCACATGACGGCGCTGGAGAACGTGACGTTTGGTCCGCGCTACCACGGCAATCGCGACAAGCAGGCGGTGCGCGCAGCGGCGATGAACCACCTGGCCCGCGTCGGCCTGGCGGCGCATGCCAACAAGTATCCGCACCAGCTCTCGGGCGGCCAGAAGCAGCGTGTGGCGATTGCCCGCGCGCTTGCCATGGACCCCGAGATCATGCTGTTCGATGAGCCGACCTCGGCGCTCGATCCGGAGTTGGTCGGCGAAGTGCTGCAGGTCATCGAGGGCCTTGCCCGCGAAGGCATGACCATGGTCATCGTCACCCACGAAATGCGCTTCGTCAGCCGCGTCAGCGACCGCGTCGTGATGATGGAAAACGGCCACGTCGTCGTCAACATGACCGCTGACGAGCTGGAGAGTTCCCCGGCCGACAGCCGCATACAGCAGTTCATGCGGCAGAGCTGACCGCTCTTTTATGATCTGAGCAAAAGAAAGCCGGCGGATAGCAAGACCCGCCGGCTTTCCTGTTCTGAGCTCTACTCTTCCTCTTAAGCGATGATCGCCAGCTCCGCGCCGAGAGCGACGCTGTCGCCCACCTTGGCACTGAACTTGATCGTGCCGGCCTTCGGCGCGGCAACGCGTGTCTCCATCTTCATGGCCTCGATCACGGCAACGATCTCGCCCTCGGCAACCGTCGCATTGTCCTCGACCAGCCACTGCCGGAACGTGCCCGGAATGGGAGCGGTAACGGCGCCCTCGCGCTGTTGGGATGCTTGTGGAGCGGAAGTCTGCGGGGCGACCGCGAGGCCGGAAAACAGCGCCGCCGGCAAGCCGATCTCGTGGCGCTTGCCATCGATCTCGATGAAGCTGCGGATGAGGTTGCCGTCGGCGGGCTCGATCCTCGGCGAGGAGGCGACGCCACGGAATTCTGTCTCGATCCAGTTGGTGAAGACCTTGAAGCCGTCCTCGCCGGTAAAGTCCTTCTCCTCGAGAACGGCGCGGTGGAAGGGCAGCACGGATGCCACGCCTTCAATCCGGAATTCGGCCAGCGCGCGGCGCGCGCGGACCAGCGCTTCCTCGCGGGTTGCGCCTGTCACGATCAGCTTCGCCATCATGGAATCATAGAGGCCGGGGATTTCCGAGCCGCTTTCAACGCCGGTGTCGAGGCGAATCCCGGGACCGGACGGCGCGCGGAAGCGGGTGATGAGGCCCGGCGTCGGCAGGAAGCCGCGGCCCGGATCTTCGGCGTTGATGCGGAACTCGAAGGCGTGGCCCCGCGGCTTGGGTGTCTCCGTCACCGAGAGCGGCTCGCCATCGGCAATCCGCAGCTGCTCGATGACGATATCGATGCCGGTGGTCTCCTCGGTCACGGGATGCTCGACCTGCAGGCGCGTGTTGACCTCGAGGAAGGAGATTGTGCCGTTCTGCGAAAGCAGGAACTCGACCGTGCCGGCGCCGGTATAGCCGGCCTTGGCGCAGATCGCGCGGGCGGCGTCATGAATGCGCTGGCGCTGCTCCTCGGTGATGAAGGGAGCCGGCGCCTCTTCGACGAGTTTCTGGTTGCGGCGCTGCAGCGAGCAGTCGCGGGTGCCAAGAACGACGGTGTTGCCATGGCTGTCGGCGATCACCTGCGCCTCGATGTGGCGCGGTTTTTCGAGAAATTGCTCGGCGTAGCACTCGCCGCGGCCGAAGGCTTCCACGGCTTCGCGAACAGCGGAATCGAAGAGCTCACCGACTTCGTCGATATGGTGCGCCACTTTCATGCCGCGCCCGCCGCCGCCGAATGCGGCCTTGATCGCCAGAGGCAATCCGGCTTCGCGGGCGAAGGCGACTGCCTCGGCGGCAGAGGCCAGCGGTCCGGCGGAGCCCTTCACCAGCGGCGCGCCGACGCTTTCGGCAATCCGCCGCGCTTCGACCTTGTCGCCAAGCGCTGTGATGACATCAGGCGCCGGACCGACCCAGATCAGGCCGGCATCGATGACGGCTTGGGCGAACTCCGCGCGTTCCGAAAGGAAGCCATAGCCGGGGTGTACGGCGTCGGCGCCGGCGCGCTTGGCGATTTCGAGGATTTTCTCGATGTTCAGATAGGTGTCGACAGGGCGACCGGCGCCGAGGCCATAGGCTTCGTCTGCAAGTTCGGCATGCAGCGAACTGGCGTCGGCATCCGAATAGATCGCGATCGAGGCGACGCCATAGTCGCGGGCGGCGCGGATGATGCGGATGGCGATTTCGCCGCGATTGGCAATAAGCAGCTTTTTCATGAAATCAGTGTCCTGTTCGGCTCGGTGCCGGCGATGATCTCGCGCGGCTCGAAGACGGAGATCGGATTGAAACGGATACAGGCGCCGATCGGGATCTGGCCGGCGAGGTCAAGATGGTGGCTGGCGACGACGCCGATGACCGGATAGCCGCCTGTCAGCGGATGATCGGCAAGGAAGAGCACGGGCTGGCCGCTATGCGGCACCTGGATCGCGCCGAGTGCGGTGCCTTCCGAGGGCAGTTCCGCATTGTCGGAACGCTCGATCGCCACCTTGCCGTCAAGGCGCATGCCGACGCGGCTGGATTGAGGCGTCACGTCCCATTCCTGCGATGTCAGCGTCGCGACGCCCTGCTCGGTGAACCAGTCAGTACGCGGGCCGAGCACAATGTCGAGCGTCACGACTTCGCCGGCGCGCGGCAGGCGCCGCTGCGCGGCGTGGGTCTGCAAAACAGCAAGTGATCGACGCTCGGCCGCAACCAGAATGTCGCCGGACGCGATCGGCGCCGGGCCGACTTTGGCCAGCGTATCGGTCGCCGCCGAGCCGAGCACCGGCTGAACCTCGAACCCGCCGCGCAGGGCGAGGTAGCTCATCATGCCCTCGGGCGGAATGCCCAGCACCAGCTCGTCGCCGGCATCAAGGGCGATCGGGCTTGCGAAATTGGCGGTGCTCTCGCCACCAGCCGCCGCGCGGATCGTCAGCGGGCAGGGGGCGCCGGTTACCGCGACGGTGACCGGCCGATCGGCCGTGAACGCGAAGCCGCCGAAGAGCACTTCGATCACGGCGGCATCGCGCGGGTTTCCGAGGCAGCGATTGGCCTCGATCATCGCCATGCGGTCGAGCGCGCCGGATTCCGAGACGCCCTGGCTGGCAAGGCCCGGTCGGCCGAGATCCTGGAACAGCGCGGGACGGTCCGCGCGGGTGACCAGCAATCCGGCTTGCTGTTCTGGAGCCTCATTGGCTGACGGCTTGGGTGAGGAGACCGGGACGACAGCGCCCTTGGCGATGTCGCGAAAGCGGACGCGGTCGCCGGGGGCCAGCAGCGCCGCCCGTTCCCGTGTCGTATCCCACATCGCGAGCGGCGTCTTGCCAAGCAGCTGCCAGCCGCCGGGGCTGTCTGATGGGTAGATACCGCCGAACTTGCCGGCGATGGCGACCGAGCCGGCGGGGATTTTTACTCGGGGGCTCTTGCGGCGAGGCACGTCGAAACGTGGATCGTCGCAGGTCATATAAGCGAAGCCAGGGGCAAAACCGGTGAAGGCGACGGTGTATGTCGCCTCGGTGTGGCGCTGGATGACCTCTTCGATCGTACAGCCGAGCATCTCGGCGACATCGCCAAGGTCTTCGCCATCGTAGGAGACCGGGATCTCGAAGAGTTCTCCGCCACGAGAGGAGCGTGTGGAAAGGTCGAGCGCGGCGATCTTGTCGTAAAGCCCCGCGGCGTTCGTCAGCCACGGATCGAAGCGCACCATGACGGTGCGCGCGCCTGGGATCACTTCGCGCACGCCTTCGAGCCCCGCCGCCAGGAGGGCGTCGAGCAGGGTCAGGGTGGCGGCGAGATCGTCGAGCTCGACGAGGAAACTGTCGCTGCCGGATGGCAGGAAACGCAGGCGCTCGCTCATGACGACATATCGACGAAGGATTTGAGGTCTACGCCGCGTGCTTCCAGCGTCTGCCGCAGCGTGCGGGCGATCGCGACGGCAGCCGGCGTGTCGCCGTGAATGCAGATCGACTGCGCGTCGAGCGCGATTTCGGTTCCGTCGATCGCCACAACGCGGCTTTCCGTGACCATGCGCAACATGCGCTCGGCGACGGCTTGCGGATCATGGATCACGGAACCGGCTAGGCGGCGGCTGACGAGGCTGCCGTCGACGTTATAGGCGCGGTCGGCGAAGGCTTCGCAGACGACGGTCAGCCCGGCCTCACGGGCTTGCTCTACGATCGGCGCGCCGGCCAGCGCCATCAGCACGAGGCTTGGATCGACGGCTTTGATACCTTCGATGACATCGGCGGCCTGGCGCGCGTCTTGGGCGATGGTGTTGTAGAGCGCGCCGTGCGGCTTCACGTAGCGCACCCTAGTTCCGGCCGCCTGCGCCAGACCCTGCAAGGCGCCAATCTGGTAGATCGTGTCGCCGACCAGCTCAGCGCTCGACGGATCCATGTTGCGCCGACCAAAGCCGACCAGATCGCGGTAGCCGATATGGGCGCCAACGGCGACACCGCGCCGCGTCGCTTCCTTGAGAACCGTCAAGATGCCGGCCGGGTCGCCGGCGTGAAAGCCGCAGGCGATATTGGCGCTGGTCACCGTCGCCAGCATGGCGGCGTCGTCGCCCATCGGCCATGGGCCGAAACCTTCGCCGAGATCGCTGTTCAGATCGACTGCTGCCATGTTCCATCTCCATTGAACGTACTGGTGTCACGGGTTATTGTTCAATAACGCAATATAAATTGTTCAACAATATAGATTCGTGCAAATTGGTTCGAGAATGTGATGCGCCGCTGTGACGGACGTCCGGTCGTGGTCGTGACACACACTGCTCCCGCCAACCTGATGCATGAGAGGATAAGGGTTCTTCATGATTGACGCGTCGCATGTCCCGGCCGAGGACCAGCCGCTGACCGCCCATGTCGCAGGCCGCATCCGAGACATGCTGATCTCGGGCGAACTGTCGCCGGGCGCGAAGCTCTCGGAGCAGCATATGGCAGCGCATTTTAGCATATCGCGCAACACACTGCGCGAGGTGTTTCGACTGCTGACAAGCCAGAACCTGCTGACCTATATCCCCAACAGGGGGGTGTTCGTCGCAACGCCGGGCGAGGCCAGCGTCGTGGATATCTACCGCGTCCGGCGCGTCATTCAAAAAGGCGCCGTGCAGGCTGCGAGCCCCACGCATCCGGCCCTCAGCCGTATGAAAGACCAGCTGGCGCGAACGGGCGCGGCGCAGGCGAATGGGGACTGGCTAAAGGTCGGGACCATCAACATGGAGTTTCACCGCTCGATGGTGGACCTCTGCGACAGTCCCCGATTGAACGCCGGTTTCGAACTCGTCCTGGCGGAATTGCGGCTGGTCTTCGCGCAGTTCGACGATACGGCTCACCTTCATGAACCCTATATCGCGCTGAACAAAGCCCTGCTTGCGTCCCTTGAGCGCGGCGACACAGACACTGCCACGAAGCAGCTCGACGACTATCTCCTGCGCTCCGAACGCTCTGTCCTCGCCGCCCTGCAGCGCGCCAGATCCTAACGCGGGCATACCGATGCGCCGATCTCTGGGCGGCACGCCAAACATCGATTTTACTAATAGGATCAAGCGCGCTAGCATGATCGCAGTCTGGGAGGACTGGCGACATGCTGGAGTTGGATTTCGGGTTATCCGAAATGGCGGAGGCAATCCGTGAGACGACGCATCGGTTTGCGACCAATCGTATTGCCCCGCTTGCCGCGAGGATAGACGAGGAAGACTGGTTCCCGGTCGAGATCTGGCCCGAGATGGGCGCACTTGGCCTTCACGGCATTACAGTGCCCGAAGAGCATGGCGGCCTTGGGCTCGGCTATCTCGAACACGTTATTGCCTGCGAGGAGATCAGCCGCGCCTCGGCATCGGTCGGCCTGTCCTACGGCGCGCACTCCAATCTCTGCATCAACCAGATTTCGCGCTGGGGATCGGACGAACAGAAACAGCGATATCTCCCATCTCTGATATCCGGCGCGCATGTCGGCAGCCTTGCCATGTCGGAAGCAGGCGCCGGCTCGGACGTCGTCTCGATGCGGCTGCGCGCCGATAGGGTTGACGGCGGTTACCGCCTCAACGGCACCAAATTCTGGATCACCAACGCGCCCTATGCAGACACGCTGGTCGTCTATGCCAAGACCGTTCCCGATGGTGGCTCCAAAGGCATTACCGCCTTTCTGGTTGAGAAGGGTTTTGAGGGTTTTTTGATCGGCCAGAAGATCAACAAGGTCGGCATGAGGGGCTCGCCGACGGCGGAACTGGTCTTCAACGACTGCTTCGTTCCGGAAGAGAACATCATGGGCCCGCTGAATGGCGGCGTTAAAGTGCTGATGTCCGGGCTCGACTATGAGCGCGTGGTGCTTTCCGGCATCCAGCTCGGTATCATGCAGGCCTGCCTGGATGTGGTGCTTCCCTATATCAGGGAGCGCAAGCAGTTCGGAACGCCCATCGGCAGTTTCCAGCTGATCCAGGCAAAGGTGGCGGACATGGTCGTGGCGCTGAATTCGGCTCGCGCCTACGTCTATGCGGTGGCGAGAGCCTGCGATGCCGGCAAGACGACGCGGCATGATGCAGCCGGGGCCATTCTCTACGCGTCTGAGAGTGCGGTCAAAGTGGCCGAGCAGGCGATCCAGGCACTCGGCGGCGCCGGATATACCAAAGACTGGCCGGTGGAGCGGTACTGGCGGGATTCCAAGCTGCTCGACATCGGCGCCGGCACCAACGAAGTGCGCCGCATGCTGATCGGGCGCGAAGTCATCGGCGCTGAGGGGAGGGGCTGATGCCGGAGCTGCAGACGATGCTCGATCCCAGCTCGCAAACCTTCGCCGCCAATCAAGCGCACAATCTAGCTCTCGTGGAGATGCTCCGCTCCAAGGTGGCGCAGGCAGCTTTGGGCGGTTCCGAAAAACATCGCGAGCGGCATGTCGAACGCGGCAAACTTCTCCCGCGTGACCGCGTCCAGCGCCTGCTTGATCCCGGCTCGCCGTTTCTCGAGATCGGACAGCTTGCCGCCAATGGCATGTATGATGACGAGGCGCCCGGCGCGGGCATGATTACAGGCATCGGCCGGGTCTCGGGCGTCGAATGCATGATCCTGGCGCACGACCCGACCGTGAAGGGCGGCGCCTATTTTCCGATGACGGTGAAGAAGCACCTGCGAGCGCAGGAGATCGCCTGGGAAAACCGGCTGCCCTGCATCTATCTCGTCGACTCAGGCGGCGCCAACCTGCCACATCAGGCCGAGGTCTTTCCCGATCGCGATCATTTCGGGCGCATCTTCTACAACCAGGCGCAGATGTCGGCGGCGGGCATCGCCCAGATCGCCTGCGTTATGGGCAGCTGCACCGCGGGTGGGGCTTACGTGCCCGCGATGTCTGACGAAACCGTCATCGTGCGCAATCAGGGAACGATCTTCCTCGCCGGCCCGCCGCTGGTGAAGGCGGCGACGGGCGAGATCATCTCCGCCGAAGAACTCGGCGGAGCGGAGACTCATGGCCGGAAATCCGGCGTCGTCGACCATGTCGCCGAAAACGACGAACATGCGCTGCTGATCGTCCGCGACATCGTCGCGACGCTCAATAGGCCGAAGCGGGTGGATATCGAGGTGGCTGAGGCGCAACCGCCGAAGCTCGATCCGCAGGAGCTCTACGGCATCGTTCCGCGAGACGTCCGTACGCCTTATGACGTCCGCGAGGTTATCGCCCGTATCGTCGATGGCTCTGAACTGCAGGAGTTCAAGGCGCTCTATGGCACCACATTGGTCTGCGGCTTTGCGCGGATCTGGGGCATCCCGGTAGCTATTCTCGCCAATAATGGCGTGCTCTTCTCGGAGAGCGCGCTGAAGGGCGCTCATTTCATCGAGCTTGCCTGTCAGCGGCGCATACCGTTGCTCTTCCTGCAGAACATCTCGGGCTTCATGGTCGGCGGGAAATATGAAGCGGAGGGGATCGCCAAGAACGGCGCGAAGCTGGTGACGGCGGTGGCAACGGCATCGGTGCCGAAGATAACGGTGCTGATCGGCGGCAGCTTCGGCGCTGGCAACTACGGCATGTGCGGCCGCGCCTACCAGCCGCGCTTTCTGTTCACATGGCCGAATGCGCGCATCTCCGTGATGGGCGGCGAGCAGGCCGCCTCCGTCCTGGCGACCGTGCATCGCGATGCCGAGAGCTGGAGCGCCGATGAGGCCGAAGCTTTCAAGGCACCGATCCGGCAGAAATACGAGGACGAGGGCAACCCCTATTATGCCACGGCGCGGCTATGGGACGACGGCATCATCGACCCCGCTCAGACACGCGACGTGCTCGGCCTCGCCTTCGCGGCGACGCTGAATGCGTCGATACCGGAGCGCGCCCAGTTCGGGTTGTTTCGCATGTAGCCGTAAGGGCAGGGAGAGGAGAGACCGTGATAGACAGCCTGCTGATCGCCAATCGCGGCGAGATCGCGAGGAGGATCATAAGAACGGCAAAGCGGGTGGGGATCCGCACCATCGCCGTGCACTCCGAGATCGATGGCGATATGCCCTTCGTTCGCGAGGCGGACGAGGCGGTGTGCATCGGGCCGGCATCGGCCAAGGAGAGCTATCTCAACGCAGACAGGATCATCGACGCCGCGATGCGGACCGGCGCGAAGGCGATCCATCCGGGCTACGGCTTTCTGTCGGAAAATGCCGAGTTCGCAGAACGGGTCACGGCCTCCGGCCTGATCTGGGTCGGGGCGCCTGCGGCTTCGATCCGGGCCATGGGCCTCAAGGATGCGGCCAAAAAGCGGATGATCGCGGCGGGCGTCCCGGTCACGCCGGGCTATCTCGGCGAGGACCAGGCGGACGAGCGGTTGCAGCGGGAGGCGGATGCGATCGGCTACCCTGTTCTCATCAAGGCCGTCGCCGGTGGCGGCGGTAAAGGGATGCGTCGGGTCGATAGCGCCGCGGAATTTCCGGCGGCGCTCGCCAGCTGCCGGCGTGAAGCCGCTTCCGCGTTCGGCGATGACCGGGTGCTGATCGAGAAATACATCCTCTCGCCTCGGCACATCGAGGTCCAGGTGTTCGGCGACACACACGGAAATGTCGTTCACCTGTTCGAACGGGATTGCTCGCTCCAGCGACGCCACCAGAAGGTCATCGAGGAAGCGCCGGCGCCGGGCATGGATGCATCGACGCGAGAGGCCGTCTGCCAGGCCGCGGTTCAGGCAGCGCGCGCGGTCGATTATGTCGGGGCGGGGACGATCGAGTTCATCGCGGATGCGTCAGACGGGCTTCGCGCCGATCGCATCTGGTTCATGGAGATGAACACCAGGCTGCAGGTCGAACATCCTGTGACCGAGGCCATCACCGGTCAGGATCTGGTCGAATGGCAAATCCTGGTCGCATCCGGCGAGCCGCTGCCTATGCGCCAGGAGCAGTTATCGATCAACGGATGGGCAATGGAGGCGCGCCTTTACGCCGAAAACCCATCGACCGGTTTTCTGCCGTCGGTCGGGCGGCTGATCCATCTGAGGTTTCCCGATGGCATCAGGGTCGATAGCGGTGTCGAAGAGGGCAATGAGATCAGCGCCTATTACGATCCGATGATCGCCAAGCTGATCAGCCACGGCGCAACGCACCAGGACGCGGCGCGGCGATTGGCCCGTGCGGCAGCGAATGTCGAGGTCTGGCCCGTGCGCACCAACGCCGCCTTCCTCGCACGCACGCTCGATCACCCCGATTTTCGCACTGGTGCGGTCGACACCGGCTTCATCGAAAGGCACGCGACCGATCTGATTCCGCCGACCGAGCCCAGCGAGCGCGTGCTGCAAGCGGCAGCGCGGGCGATCCTGCCGAAGCCGGGCGGCGGCATATGGACGACAGGAAGCGGCTTTCGTATGAACGCACCGCCGTCGCGGGAGATCGGCATCGAGGTCGGCGGTGCAGCCTATCGCGTGGAACTGCGCGATGGTGGCGAGCCGGCCGTGACCGATGCCGGCGTGCTCTTTCTGGATGGCGAAGCCTGGGCATATGGGCCGCCGCGCGCCGGTCATGCGGGAGGGAGTGCCGGTCATTCCGATGGCGCGATCGTCGCGCCGATGCCGGGCAGGGTGATCGCGCTGATGGTCGCCAAGGGAGATCGGGTGACCCGAGGGCAGCCTCTTGTGGTCATCGAGGCGATGAAGATGGAGCAGACGCTGAGCGCACCGTTTGATGGCGTCGTTTCGGAGATGAAAGTGCTTGCCGAGGCGCAGGTCGTTGAAGGCAGCGTTCTCATGCAGCTGGAAGGAGACCAATGATGGCTGGGCGTCATTTCGAAGACTGGACCATCGGCCAGAGGATTTCGCACGAGATCCGCCGTACGGTCACCGAAACAGACAATCTCCTCTTTTCCACCATGACCCACAATCCGCAGCCACTGCACATCGATGCGGAAGCGGCGAAGGCCAGCGAATTCGGCCAGATACTCGTCAACGGCACCTTCACCTTCGCGCTGATGGTCGGGCTCTCGGTCGGTGACACGACTATGGGCACGCTGGTTGCGAATTTGGGCTACGACAAGCTGGTGATGCCGAAACCTGTTTTCATCGGCGATACGATGCGTGCCGAAACCGAGGTCGCCGAGCTGAGAGAGAGCCGATCGAGGCCCACGGCAGGCATCGTGACCTTCCAGCACGAATTGATCAATCAGCGCGGCGAAGTGGTTTGCAGGTGCCTGCGTAATGCATTGGTGCAGAGGAGACCGGCATGAGGCTGCGCTCGCTGCTCTTCGTGCCGGGGGATCGACCGGACCGCATGCAGAAGGCGCTCGAATCGTCCGCAGACGCCCTGATCCTCGATCTCGAGGATTCCGTCGCCCCGCAGGCAAAACCCGCCGCCAGAACGGCAGTCGCGTCATTCCTGCAATCGGCGGAGCGAAAGGCCCGGTTGTTCGTTCGCATCAGCGCACTGGATAGCGGCCTGGCCGAGGACGATGTCCGCGCCATCCTAGACGCCAAGCCGGACGCCCTCGTGCTGCCGAAAGCGGCGGGCAGCGCGAGCGTGACAGCCTTGGTGGCGATGGCGCCGGACATTCCGATATTGCCCATCGCCACCGAAACACCGGCGGCAATCTTCCAACTGGGGAGTTACGCAGCCGTTCGCCAATCGCTGCTTGGCCTGACCTGGGGTGCCGAGGATTTGCCGGCGGCGATCGGCGCGACGAGCGCCCGCAACGAGGACGGCAGCTACACTCAACCTTACGAACTGGCGCGATCGCTGACCTTGTTCGCCGCCCATGCTGCCGGTGTCTCGGCGATCGAGACCGTCTACCCTGAATTCCGCGACCTGGAAGGGCTGCGAAGTTATGCCCAGCGCGGGCGCCGCGACGGCTTTACCGGCATGATGGCCATTCACCCCTTGCAGGTTCCCGTCATCAACGCGGCCTTTACGCCGACAGAAGCGGAAATCGCCAATGCCAGGGCCACGATCGCCGCGTTTGAGGCAGAGCCAGAAAAGGGCGCTCTTCAGCTCGACGGCCGGATGATCGATGCGCCGCATCTGCGGCAAGCACGGCGGATAATGGAACTCGAAACGCTGCACGGGGACAAAACGCGCGATAGGGAATAGCCTGCACGCGAACGAAGGCGAGCGCCAACGTCCGCGCATGCTTCTCCCTGTCCTCAGGCGTCTCACCCGCTGCCTATCGGAGCTTGGCCGCGATCAGGCGCGCGCCCAGCTGGCTCACATGGTCGTCATCGATATAGAGCGGCTGTCCGTTGAGCTGCAGCAGGCAACGCCCCTCCTGCAGCGTGTTGCAAAACAGCGCCGCCGGCCTGACCCTGACGAGGTTTGGACCACCGCCGATGGCATCGAGCATGATGGTCGAAGCTGCGTTGCGCTCAGCGTTCACCTCGGCCGAGGTCGTCAGATCGACGTTGCGTGCTATGCCGAACATCATCTCTTTCGTGAGATAGGCAGGGACATCCCACCCGGCCTCCGGGATAGGATAGATCAGCACGACTTTCTTGCCGCGATCGAGCAACGACTGAATATGCGCGCGAACAAGCGCCGATACCGCCTGCGTGCGCCCGTCTGGCGATCCATCACCCGCCGACGCGTCAGCCACAGGCTCCATATAGCGGATGATATCGCCTTCGTTGCCACCCTCGCGGTTGTTGAAGAGCGTACCATCGAGCAAGGCTGTCCATCGGGACGCCAGCACGATGGTGTCGATCGAGGGGTGCGCATCCAGATACTGCATAGCATCGACATTGAAGCGCTCGCAGCTTTCTCCCGGCACCGAACTGCGGATGCCAGCTACCGGCATGCAACCGGAATGGGTGAACTGCCTGATGCCAACACCACGGCCCGCAAATACCTTCGCCACTTCAGGTGCGATCGCGGCCGCGTGGCTGTCGCCGTAGAGCATGACGGTTTCCGGCAGGCCTTCATTTCGCATGCAGGTGTCGCCGGCCTGCATGTAGCGCTGCTCGGTGCTGAGGCAGGGCTGGAAAATCGCAACCTCGTCGTTGAATATACCCGCGACATTCCTCGCCTGCTCGGTCAACCGCTCGGGGAAGTTTTGGCGCAACTGGCCGGCGGCACCGATGGCGAAGATGAGCGCGCTCACGCCGACCGCGCCCGCGAAAATGGTGCGCCTGCTCACCTTGGTCGGATTGCGGAACGGCCGCTCGACATAGCGCCAGCTCAGCCATCCCAGGGGAAGCGACAACATGGCGACCGCAAGGCTCACCCAGAGCGACGGCTCGTCCAACATTCTCACACGCAGAAACGCAAGCAGCGGCTGGTGCCAGATGTAGACGCTGTAGCTGATCAGCCCCAACCCCACCACCGGCTTAAGGCTGAGCAGTCTGCCGACGAACGAGCCCGAGCGGGCGAACACCAGCACCAGCGCGGTTCCCACCACGCAGGGCAGAACAAGCAGGCCAGGCGTAGTCGCGGTCGATGGGAAGAAAGCGAGCGATCCGAGGATCAACGCCAACCCGACCGCCGCCAGCCGATCGGCATGGCCGGACAGCGCCTCGCCGCGACCGCTGAGCAGGAAGAGTGCGCCGAGCGCCCCGAGCAGAAGCTCCCAAGCGCGCGAAACGATAAGATAGAAATTCGCGTCCGGGCTCACCGATTGCAGCCAGATTGCGCAACCCAGGCTAGCCAGCGCCATCAAGGCGAGCGCGGGCATGATCAGTTGCCGACGAAGTTTCGACAGGAGCAGCACGGCGAGGGGGAAGAAGAGATAGAACTGTTCTTCGACGGAAAGGCTCCAAGTGTGCAGCAGCGGCTTTTGCGCGGACGTGACGTCGAAATAGCCCGTCTCGATGTAAAACAGGATGTTCGACGCATAAGTCACTGTCGCGACAAGACTTTGCGAGAAATCCTTGTAGGCATTCGGAAGTAGCCAAAGCCATGCGAAGGGCAGGCATACAAGGATCATCAGGAAGAGCGGCGGCAGGATGCGCCGGGCGCGTCTCTCATAAAATCCGACGATCGAAAACCTGTTATCGTCGATGTCGCGGATGATGATCGAGGTGATCAGGAACCCGCTGATCACGAAGAAAATGTCGACGCCAATGAAGCCGCCGCCGAAGAACGGCACGCCTGCGTGAAACAGAACGACCGGCAGAATGGCGATCGCTCGCAGTCCATCGATCTCGGGACGGTAGGATATACCGTGTCCGGCACCATTGCGTGCCGTATTGGTCTTCATCAGCACGCAATTTCCCCCAGGCGCTGGTATAATGTGCGACCTTCTACATCAAATCTATTTAGAGTTGCGAAAATCATATGAGCACAGTTAATCCGTAAACTTCGGTTCAAACTGTCAATGCATTTCGCGGGGGTTTCCGGACACGCAACGACTCCCTTGCACGGTACATAGGATTCCTATATACAGACCTCATGGAAACGCCAAAGAACCCGCACTCCCCCCGTTATCGCATTCGCGAGGGTCTTAACCGCCTCGCCACCGTCCTGCGCGCCGATGAGTGGACGAGGGCCAAAGCCGCGGGCCTCAATCCGACCCAGTTGGCGATCCTCGACCTGCTTGAGGCAAGACCCGATGGCCTCTCCGTCAAAATGATCGCCGCCCATCTCGGCGTGTCGCAGCCCTCGGCGACCGATTCCATCAATGCTCTGGAGAAGAAGGGGCATATCGAGAAGCGGGCCAGCGCGGTGGATGGACGATCCGTCGGCGTGTACCTGAGCCCTGAGGGAAGCGCAGTCCTGCGGCAAGACGCGACGATCGATCTCACAGAGCAGGCGATCGATTGCCTTGATGCCTCCGAGCAGCAGGCGCTGCTTGCCATGTTCATAAAGATGATCCGCAACCTGCAGGAAAAGGATGCCATTCCGGTTCAGCGCATGTGCGTAACCTGTCGATATTTCGCGCCTTTCGCCCATTCGGATGCGGAGCGCCCCCATCACTGTCATTTCGTGAACGCAGCCTTCGGCCAGCCGGAGCTCCGCATCGATTGCCGCGATCACGAACAAGCCGATCCCACGTCCCGGGCTGCCACCTGGGCACGGTTTCAAGCGGGATAACCCCAACCCTCCAGGCAAATAGAGAAAGGAACATTCACATGTCCTCCAAACTTCTAACCGGCGCGCTCGTCGCCGCCGGAACGGCATTGCTGTGCCACACCGCCGCCAGCGCCCACGGCGTGAAAGCGCACCCCGACAAGGCGGTACAGGCCTCTTTCGATATCGTCGAGACGACAATCACGACCAAGGGCGACAGCGCCGTTTTCAGCACGCGTGTGCGCGGCGAAGCGGGCAAAGACAGGCCGGATGCGACCGGTAAGTTCGAAGGCTCCAGCGTCTATGCCTATGTCTGGCCGACCAGCCTCGACAGCGGCGATATCGGCTTCGAGAAAAAACAGGGCATCGTCGCGCTTACCGTCACTTTCCACCCGGATTTCGACGACGCGGCGAATGGCGGCAAGAATAGCCAGAAATGGCATCCGCATTGGGTGGTGCTCGCCAAGGACAAGGCCTGCGGCGCCGGCCTCAAGGTTGTCGACATTCCCAAGGATGCCAAGCCGAAGGTTCCCAGCACATGGCCCGGCGTACCCCTTCTGATCGACAGCCCGGACTATCCGACAACGTTCAAAGGCGACACCGTCGACGTGACCATCCCACTGTCCTTGATCAACGGCATCAAGGGCGCGTCGTTTGACGGCGTCACCGCCGGCCTGAAGGTCAACGGCAACCTGCATGCGCCGCTTCTGTGCGTCAGCGATGTCTTCAAGGTCGCGTCCGGCGATCTCAGCCTGCCGGGCAAAGTCGATCCGGCGAAGTAACCAGCGGTGCCGGTTCGTCGACTGCCATCGGCGAACCGGCACATTCTCCCCTCCAGGCTAATAGAGAGAAAGAACATGGGCAGGATTAGCCCCTTTGATACGGAAAACGCAACAGCAACCGGCAATGCGCAGAAGCCGATCCTAGCGCCGGAACTGGCCGTCAGCGAATGGTTCAACACGCCGACGGCGCTGATGCTATCGGGCCTGCGCGGGCGTCCTATCTTCCTCCACAGCTTCCAGCTCCTGTGTCCCGGCTGCGTCTCCGAGGCTCTGCCGCAGGTCAAGCGCATCGAGCGTGCATTCGGGAATACCGAACTTCAGGTGATCGGCATACACACCGTCTTCGAACACCATGCCGCAATGACGCCTGTGACCTTGCGCGCCTTTCTGCATGAATATCGGATATCGTCACCTGTCGCCGTCGACATGACTGACGAGACCTCGGACATCCCGGTAACGATGCAACGCTTCGGCATGCGCGGCACGCCGTCCTCGATCCTGATCGGCCGCGACGGCGCCATCCTCAGTCACGTCTTCGGCGTCGAGGATGATCTCGTACTGGGGGCACGAATTGCGATGGCATTGAACGCGGCGCCCCCTGTGACGCAGGAAAAGTCCGGAACAGGCGACGGATGCGCGGATGGCCGATGCGATGTACCGGCGGGTACAATGGCGGCAGGGAGATAATCATGAGAAAAACCGTTCTCGCGCTTCGGCACGTACACTTCGAAGATCTCGGATCGTTCGCTGGCGTACTGGAAGAACTGGGCTACGAGATACGCTACAGCGACGTC
The DNA here is from genome assembly GCF_000377565.1 of Rhizobium sp. 2MFCol3.1. Classification (GTDB taxonomy): domain Bacteria; phylum Pseudomonadota; class Alphaproteobacteria; order Rhizobiales; family Rhizobiaceae; genus Rhizobium. The sequence goes on from NZ_KB898355.1 coordinate 567,002, forward strand.
GGTGATCCCGACTTCTGCGGCGGCGATCCCTGTTCGGCCGATCTTCTCGTCATTCTCGGCGGTCCGATCGGCGTTTACGATGACGCCTATCCGTTTCTCGATGCCGAACGCGTCTTCATCCGCACGCGTCTCGCCGCCGGCCTCCCGACGCTTGGCATATGTCTCGGCGCGCAACTCATCGCGGCCGCTCTCGGCGAAAGGGTCTATCCGACAGGCTTGAAGGAAATCGGCTTCTCCAAGCTCACGCTTACGGCAGTCGGCAGCAAAGGCCCGCTGAGGTTTCTCGAAGGTCTCCCCGTGCTGCACTGGCATGGAGACACTTATTCTCTGCCACAGGATGCTGCGAACCTCGCCTCTTCGGAACTCGTCGAACAGCAGGCGTTTTCGATCGGCCGCAACGTGCTTGGCCTGCAGTTCCATCCGGAGGTCGAGCCCGATCAGAGATTCGAGCGATGGCTGGTCGGGCACGCCGCCGAACTTGCCTCGGCCGGAATCGATGTGCCGTCGCTACGCGACGCTGCCGAACAGTATGGTCCAGCACTTCGCGAGGCCGCTCAAGCGATGCTTCGGGATTGGCTCGGCGGCTTGGACGTGAAGGAATGATCGATCTTCCTGTCCTCAGCCTACGAATAGGATCGCTGGCGCCGCTCGGTCCCCGAGCTGTTCCGAGCGGTATCAACAAGCTGGAGGTCGCCGCACCCATATGGCTTGGCGAGAGCGGCTTTGTCGGCGATATGCAGGGCGACACGGCAAAACATGGCGGCCCGGAAAAGGCGGTGCACCCCTATCCGTTCGAGCATTATGCGGCCTGGTCGAACGACCTCGGCGAGCATCCGCGCCTCAGATCTCCCGGCGCATTTGGAGAGAACATCGCAACCGACGGGCTGACGGAAGATAGCGTCGCCATCGGCGACAGGTTTCAGCTCGGCACGTCGATCGTCGAAGTCAGTCAGGGACGACAGCCTTGCTGGCGGCTCAACGAGCGTTTCAGCCGCAAGACGATGGCGCGCGAGGTTCAGGAAACCGGGCGAACCGGTTGGTATTGCCGCGTCATTCAGACTGGCACTGTCGGCCCGACTGACCGCCTGACGCTTCTTGAGCGATCCACGCCCGATTGGACGATCCGGCGTATCTGGCGCGCCTTCTACGTCGATACGCTCGACAAGTCGGAGTTGCGAGGCATAGCCGATCTCGATCGGTTGGCGGCGACATGGCGCAACTACGCGCTGCGACGGCTGGAAAGCGGGAAGGTGGAGGATTGGTCGATGCGCCTGCAGGGGCCGACTTCGTAACCGTGAGCTATCCGTCGGCGCCCGGGCTTGAGACCGGAACGCCGAGGCGATCCCGTCAGATCGCAGCCGCCAGCCTGCTTTCGATATAGAGCTCGCGAAGCTTCAACGTCAGAGGGCCCGGCTTGCCGTCGCCGACCGGCTGGCCGTCGATCGAGGTCACCGGCAAAACGAAGCTGGTCGCCGAGGTGATGAAGGCCTCGGCGGCATTTTTTGCTTCATCAGGCGTGAAGGCGCGCTCCTCGACGGCAAGGCCGGCGCTGCGGGCGATGTCGAGAACGCTGAGGCGGGTGATGCCGTGCAGGATCGCGTTCGACAGGCCGCGTGTGATCAGTGTCCCGTCCTTGCTGATGATGTGCGATGTGGCCGAACTCGCCTCCGTGACGAAGCCGCCCTCGACCAGCCAGGCATCATCGGCGCCAACCGAGGCCGCCTGCATCTTCGCCATAGAGGGAAAGAGCAGCTGAACCGTCTTGATGTCGCGGCGAGCCCAACGCTGATCGGGAACGAGCGCCACGGAAATCCCGGTCTTGACCTTCGGATTGTCAAGCACGGCCTTGGCCTGGGTGAACAGAACCAGCGTCGGTGTTGCGTCCGTTGGGAAGGCGAAGTCGCGGTAAGCCGCGCCACGGGAAATCTGCAGATAGATCAGCCCCTCATCGAGATCGTTCCTGCGGACGATCTCGCGATGAACGGCAAGCAGCTCCTCGTCCGTCAGCGGGCAGGCAATCCCAAGTTCGGCCGTGGAGCGTTTAAGGCGGGCCGCGTGACCGACATATTCGAGCAGCTTGCCGCCGACAACACCGGTGACTTCGTAGATCGCATCGGCGAACAGGAAGCCGCGGTCGAAGATGGAGACTTTGGCGTCAGCTTCGGCGAGCCAGCTGCCGTTCAGATATACGGTACGGGTCAAGATCATTCCTCGTTCAGATTTCGTGGCCGGAGAGGGCCATGCCGATTCCCAGCAGCGGTGACTTTGTCACGCAATGGGCGCGCAGTCACTTGTGGCGACAGGGTGCATACGCGCCTAAGGATGGTGCCGCTGCTAGGCGACGATCGTTCTACATTGTTTCAACTTTTATGAAACCTGATTGCAGGAAAGAATGATTGTTCGGTGCCTCTCACGCAGCTAACAATAGCCCTAGGTTGCAATTGGTTAGCTTCTGGTTGGGCGGGTGCCTCCGCCTTCTTGCCGCTGTCTGATCTGCTTTCCAGTGGCATGCAAAAATCCACAGCCTTGAGCCGAGTATGTAGTCGGTAGAATTTGCTCAAGCAGCCATGACGGCCCCGATCTCTGCCATGTCGATACCCATCCGATCGATCGTCGACTGCGTCACAAGAGGCCGCCGTTAGCGCGCGAGGCTGACCGCCACGCGTAGCGCCTGCGCACGTCATCAGTCGATTGAAGCCGGTCGTCCGATCCCGTCAAGCAGAGGTCACATGTCATTTCTGAAAAACGCACGTATTCGCACGAAAATTCTCTCCCTCATCCTCCCGATCTGCATCGTCGGCATCGGCGCCACGCTTTTTATGTCCGATAAGTTCAAGACGGTCGATGCCACCTATTCGGAGTTCATCGCGCAGGACTATCAGGCGGAGGTGGACCTCGTCGCCTCGACGCGAAGCCTCGTTTCCATCGGTTACGCCGCCTACCAGACGCTGGCCCACAATGCGCAGGATCCGGCTTTCAAGGCAGCGAACGACTTCTACAAGGAGAATGCGACTAGCCTGATCGGCCGGCTCGAGCAGTCCAAGGGCGGACGTCCCGAGGATGGCGATGCGATCGATGCCTTCATCGCCAGATCCAAGGATGTGATCGCCAAGACCGACGCCGCCGTCAAACTGGGAGCCGACCACGAGGCAGAGGCGAAGGCCGCCCTGGCCGACGCCGATATTCTCATCAAGCCGCTTCTCTCGGACATGAGGGATCTGACGACGTTGATGAAGAAAAACATCAATGCGCGCGCGGGCGAACTGACACAGCAGACACGGTCGACCATCCTGATATCGCTTGCCGCTCTGACCATCGTCTTCGCGGCGAGCATCGCGGCGGCCCTGCTTGTATCCGCGCGCGGCATCACCATGCCGATCGCCAGGCTGCGCGAACGGATGACCTCGCTTGCAAATGGCGAGACCGCCGAGCCGGTGGACGGCCAGGACCGCCGCGACGAGGTCGGCCAGATGGCCAAGGCGGTGTCCGTGTTCCGCGACAATGCGCTTGATCGCCATCGGCTCGAAAGCGAGGCAGCGGCAAACCGCAGCCTTTCCGAGCAGGAGCGGACCGAACGCGACGCACAAAAGGCAAAAGATGAGGCCGACACGCGCTTCGCGGTCGAAAAGCTCGGCGACGCCCTCGGCCGGCTTGCGGAAGGCAACGTAGCGCATCGCATCGACACACCATTCGTGCCGCATCTCGATACCCTGCGGTCGAATTACAACGATTCCGTCTCAAACCTCAGCGACGCGCTGCGCGCCGTCGGCCGCAATGCGCGCGGTATCGATGCCGGCGCAAACGAGATCCGCTCGGCGGCGGACGACCTGTCGAAGCGCACGGAACAGCAGGCCGCTTCGGTCGAGGAGACCGCAGCCGCACTTGAGGAAATCACCACCACGGTCAAGGATTCCACCAAGCGCGCCGAGGACGCGGGCAATCTCGTGGCGCAGGCACGCACCGGCGCTGAACGATCCGGCCTGGTCGTTCGTGACGCGGTGACTGCGATGAAGGAGATCGAGCGCTCGTCGGGCGAGATCACCAACATCATCAGCGTCATCGACGAGATCGCCTTTCAGACGAACCTGCTCGCGCTCAATGCCGGCGTCGAGGCCGCGCGCGCTGGCGAGGCGGGCAAGGGCTTTGCCGTCGTCGCCCAGGAGGTGCGGGAACTCGCGCAGCGCTCCGCGCAGGCCGCCAAGGAGATCAAGGCGCTCATCATCATGTCGAGCGATCACGTGCGCTCCGGCGTGGAACTTGTCGGCAATACCGGAACGGCGCTCGAGGTGATCGTGTCGGAGGTGCAGGAGATCAATCGGCATGTGGACGCGATCGTGAAATCGGCGCGCGAACAGTCGATCGGGCTGCAGGAGATCAACACGGCGGTCAATGCCATGGACCAGGGCACGCAACAGAATGCGGCGATGGTCGAGCAGTCGACGGCCGCAAGCCACAGCCTTGCACGGGAAGCCGCCTCGCTCAACGAACTGCTCTCGCGCTTCAATCTCGGTGATGACGTTCAGCGGCCCGCCACCGGCGCGAGTGCTCCGCGCGAGGTGTCTCCCGCCAACCGTGCGGCATCTTCGCCGGCACGCACGCTCGGCCGTCGCCTCGCCACCGCCTTTGGTGGTGCAGCTGCCGCCGTCGATAAGGCATGGGAAGACTTCTGATCGCATTTGCCACCGCCCGATGATTATTGGGCGGTGCCCGCATCCTGGTGACATGGCTCCTGAGGGCCCCTCGACACTCGTGTCCTGTCGCTGCCACGACCAACGTCACTCGCCGCGCGAAATCCCTTGAAGAAGCGGCGAGGCGCTCAGCGTCACAGCCATATGTTCGATGAATGCGCGCACGCGGTGCGGTAGCGGGCCGCCGCCGACATAGACGGCGTGAACGAGCTCCAGATCACCAGCATTGTGCTCCTCGAGCAAAGCCACGAGCCGTCCAGCGGCGATCTCCTCGGCCACATGAAAGAGCCCGATCCGCGCGACACCGGCACCCGCCAGCACCATCTGCTTCATCGTCTCGCCGTTGTTGACGACGATGCTGCCCTTGACCGGCTGAGCAATCTCCCGACCCTCGACACGAAACGGCCAGGACGGGGTCGCGCGCCGGAAATTGAATGTCAGGCAGTCATGCTGCCCGAGATCCGCCGGCACCATTGGGTAGCCGAGACGCTCCAGATAGCTCGGCGCGGCGCAAACGACGCGCCTGCTCTGACCAAGCTTGCGGGCGATCAGGCCGCTGTCGGGCAAATTACCCATGCGGATCGCCACATCCGTCTGCTCCGCGATCAAATCGACGATGCCATCGGTGAAACTGAGGTCGACGATCAGGCCCGGGTTGCGCGCGACGAAATCGGGCATGGCGGGCGCCACGAACATCGTTCCGAACGGGATCGTCGTGTTGATCCGCAGCCGACCCCGCACCGCGCCGCCGCTCGCTTCCTCGTCCGCGTCGTTCAACTCCTGTAAAATCCGCAGCGCGGCGTGATAATAGGCCTCGCCTTCTTCGGTCAGCGTCAGGGCCCGGGTCGTTCGGACCAGAAGCCGCGTGCCGAGCCGTGCTTCCAGGCGCGCGATCAGCTTGCTGACTGCCGAGGGTGTCAGGTCAAGGTTGCGCGCCGCAGCGGAAAAACCGCCGTCCTGAACCACCCGCGCAAACACCTCCATCTCGCCGGAGCGCTCCATCAGGATACGTGGCATTGATGACCCTCATTCACAGGTGAATTTTCTTTTTCAGCAATAGTCTGGCCGATTGCTAGATCATAGATTAGCTCCAGCAACAACATGGAGACACGTCATGGATCTGCAACTCACCGCAAAGACCGCCCTTGTTACCGGCGCTACCGCCGGCATCGGCCTCGAAATCGCCCGTACGCTCGCTGCCGAAGGCGCGCGTGTCGTTATCACTGGGCGCGATCGCGCCAAGCTTGACGCTGCGGCTGCCGATATCAAGGCATCCACCGGTTCGGATGTCGTTGGATTGCTTGCCGATGCAAGCAGCGCCGAAGGCGCCGACATCATCGCCAAAGCAGCACCCACCGTCGACATCCTCGTCAACAATCTCGGCATCTACGAGAGCAAGGCCTTCGGCGACATCACCGACGCCGATTGGAGCCACCTGTTCGACGTCAACGTCATGAGCGGCGTCCGCCTGTCGCGGACCTATCTGCAGGGCATGCTGAACCGCAACTGGGGCCGCATCATCTTCATTTCCAGCGAATCCGGCCTCGCCATTCCGCAGGACATGATCCACTACGCGACCACGAAGACAGCGCAGCTGTCGATTTCGCGCGGTCTGGCGCAGCTGACGCGCGGCACCAATGTAACGGTCAATTCCGTGCTTCCCGGGCCGACCCGCTCGGAGGGGATCGAGACCTTCCTGCGCAGCCAGGCGAGCGATCCGTCCGCGCCGATCAAGCAGATCGAGAGCGAGTTCTTCGCCACGGCGCGTTCCGCCTCGATCCTGCAGCGCATGGTCGAAGCCGAAGAAGTGGCGAACCTCGTCGCGTACCTCGCCAGCCCCCGCTCATCGGCCACGAACGGTGCGGCACTGCGCGCCGAGGGCGGCCTCGTCAACACGATCGCCTGAGGACGAACGCCCATGTCGAACGAACCGCTCACCATCATCGCCATCACCACCGCCAAGGCCGGCAAGGAGACGCTTCTCGGAGAAGCGCAGGAAAAGCTGGTTGCCGAGACATTGGTCGAGGATGGTTGCCTCCGCTACGAACTGCACCAGTCGCTCGATGACGGTCGCGTTCGCATTTTCGTGGAGACCTGGGAAAGCGAAGCCAAATGGCGCGCCCACATGGAGGGCGCCGCCATGCGGCGCTTCCAAGCGCTCGGCGTCGGCGATTACTTCGCCGATTTCGCGCTTCACCGGCTGACCAAGATGGCGGGCTGAACGGCTGTGCCGCCAGCGGTTGCCGCAGCCCTGGTCAACCGGCTCGTATCAAACGCGTTTCGGATCAGGCGCTTTTCGGTGCCGCCTGCGGCGCTTGCTGCTGCGGCACCAGCAGGCACGCTGGGACGATCAGGACGGCGATCAGCATCATCACCATGAAGGTCGCGTGAAGCGCCTGTTGCAGCGCCAAACGGATCTCGTCGCCGCCGCCAAGCGCAGCGCCAGTACCGTTCAGCAGAGCCCGCAATTGCTCAGGCGTGATCGCCTGCCCATTGTTGGCATGCGCCAGACCATAGGTCAGAACGGCACCCAGCACCGCGGCGCCCAGCGTGCTGCCGAGGTTGCGGGAGAACACGTTGGAGGCGGTGGCGCTGCCCCGGTCGGAAGCAGTCACGCTCTCCTGGGTCAGGATGAGGGCACCGATATTCAGCAAGCCCATACCGAAGCCCATTATGAGCGAGCCGGCAGCCGCCAGCACAGGTGAACTTGATGGCGCCAGCAGCACGAGCAGGCAGGTTCCAAGCGGTATGAAGAGGCTCCCGACGATCATGATCGGGCGCAGCCCGAAGCGGGTAAACTGCCGCGACGCGATCGTCGCGCCACAGGGCCAGCCGAGCAATAGCATGGTCAAGGCGAAGCCGGCGACAAGCGGCGAGCGATCGAGAACGGTCTGCACATACATCGGCAGGAAGGTCGTGAGGCCCATGATCGACATGCTGGCGAAGAAGACTGCCAGGTTGGCGAAGGCGATCGGGCGCCTCAGCCACAGGTCGGGCGCGACCATCGGCGCTTCGGCGCGACGCTCCTGCCAGATGAAGGCCACAAGCGTGAAGAGGAAGATGACGAAGGCCGCGATGGTGTAGCTGGAGAGGCCGTTTTCTACCTCGGTGAGCGCGATCATCAGCGCGGAAATCGAGACCGCGAAGAGTGCGGCGCCAAGCACGTCGATGGAGACGACACGAGGGCGCTTTTCCTCATGCAGGAACAAGATGAAGCACAGCGCCGCCAGAAGACCCACGGGTATGTTGATCCAGAAGATCCAGGCCCATGGCAGGTTGTGAATGATGATACTGCCGAGAAGTGGCCCGACAACGGCAGACAGCGCCCATACGCTTGCGAGGTAGCCCTGCACCTTGCCACGCTGGTTGCCCGGGAACAGATCGGCGACCACGGTCATAGCAACAGGTTGAAGGGCGCCGGCGCCGATCCCCTGCAGCAAGCGAAACGCGATCATGGAAGGCATGGACCATGCGAAACCGGCGAGGATCGAGGCCAGCAGAAACAGCGCGATGCCCACCAGCAGCATGGGCTTGCGGCCATAGATATCGGCGAGCTTGCCGAAGATCACGGTTGTCGCGGTCTGCGTCAGAAGGAAGGACGAAAAGACCCAAGAATAGAGATTGATCTGGCCGAGCTGGGCGGCGATCTGCGGCATTGCCGTCGAGACGATCGTCGCTTCGATGGCGATCATCGCCATGCTTGCCATGATCGCGACAACGACCAGTCCTCGATGCGAAGTTCTTTGTGTCATAGGAGGCTTTCGAGGCAAACGTCGGCGTAGACGATGAGTGAGCGTCGACGGTTATTGGGTAGTGCCCTTACTATTCCTCGCAGCCGCCGCGTCAAGAGCATTTGGCCGTGAACTTGTCGTGAGTGACATATCAACGAGCGAGTGGAGCGCGTTGTCCTCGCGCTCCCCTCCTGTCTCTGTGTCCAGATAATAGCCTAGGCCCTGTCTCTATTTCCCAGCCTCATGGGCGGCGGCTTCAATCACGGCCGCGACCTTGTCAGGCTACGAGGCGAAGACCGCGTGGCTTGCCTTGATCTCCGTTACCGGGCTTCCCGCACGCTTTGCCATGTCGCGCTCGAGCTCGGGGTTGATCGACCGGTCGTCTGTTGCAACCACGGCCCAGCTCTTTTTCGATTTCCAGGCGGGATCATCGCCAATCTTGGCGGCGAAGGCCTGCTTTGCCGCGAAGACCTGAGACTTGGCGAGAAAGGCAGCTTCGTCCTTTGGCAAGTCGGCGGCGAAGTCGTTGGCGAAGGCAGCGGGGTCGAGGTAGAGATATTGTCCGTCCTTCGTCTCGCGGATGTTCATGCCACCGGCCGGCTTGGAGCTTGCCAGCGACAGCAGGCTTTCGCCCTTGTCCGGCTGGAAGGCCGCCACATAGACGAGGCCCGCGACATGTGCGTTGCGACCGGCTTCGGTGATGACCATGCCGCCATAGCTGTGGCCGACGAGCAAGGTCGGGCCGTCCTGAAGGTCGAGCACGCGGTTGGTGGCGGCGACGTCATCGGCAAGCGAGGTGATCGGCTCCTGCACGATCGTGACGTTGAAGCCGCGCTTCTCCAGGATTTCGGTTGCCTTGCGCCATCCGGAACCATCGGCGAGCGCGCCGTGGACGATGACGATGTTCTTCACCTCGGCGGCCTCTGCCGCGTAGGCGACGACACTGGTGGCGAATGCAAGGGCGAGGGTGGCGATGATGCGACGGTTCATGGGAGTGTCTCCTTTGGATTGATGGTGAGGTTGGGTAGAGGTCAGCCGAAGGTGAAGGCGTAGGCTTCGACGCCGGGATCGAGAAAGCGGATCTGAAAGTTGCGCGCCTCGACGTCGCCGGCCTGGCGGACAAGTTGATAGAGTCTGGTTGACGTGACCGTGCCGTTGCCATCGGCGTCGGTGTCCGCGCCGTGGTCGATGCCCGGCGCCTTGCCGTCGATCGTCACCTGGAAGCGGACGGGCTTTCCCGACGCGTCCGGGCCGAGGACGAGGTGCAGATCACGGGCGCTGAACCGGTAGGCGATGCCGCCATCCGCCTGCTCGAGTGTTGCCTGTTCGCGGCCGATCGTCCAGGCGCCGGACAGTCCCCATTCATTGAGACCGAGATCGCCGACCGAATAGGTTCTGTTGGCGTCGTTGTGCAGGCCCTCGGGAGAGGCGAAGTTGGTGGCCTGTTCGTAGCCGATATAGGTCTCGCCGGAACGGATGTCCTTGAGGTCAGGGCTTGCTTCCGCGCCCTTGGCATCTGGCGCTACCGTGCTGGCGGCCATCTTCGCGCTGCCGGTTTCATGTATCAGGTCCTGGATCGCCTGCTCGGTCTGGCGATAGTTGCCTTCGCCGAAGTGATGATAGCGGATCTGGCCCTTGGCATCGATCAGGTAGTGAGCGGGCCAGTAATTGTTCTCAAACGCGCGCCAGATCTTGTAGTCGTTGTCGATCGCGACGGGGTAGGTGATCTTGGCGTCGGCGACGGCCTTGCGGACATTGTCGATCTTCTTCTCAAAGGCGAATTCCGGGGCGTGCACGCCGATCACCACGAGACCCTGATCCTTGTACTTCTCGGCCCAGGCACGAACGAACGGCGTGGTGCGGATGCAGTTGATGCAGGAGTAGGTCCAGAAGTCGACAAGGACGACCTTGCCGCGTAGTTGTTCGGCGGTCAGCGGCGGCGAGTTCAGCCATTCGACGGCACCGTCAAGCGATGGCGCAATGCCTTCGACCGGGAGGTTTGCCTTGAACGGCAGGTTGCTGGCAGTCATCGCGCCGTTGCTGGCGACCTCGGCGGGAGCTGCCAGATCGCGCTTTGCGATGAAGCGGTCAAGGACTGCCTGTTCGAATGAGGTCGTGCTGGCATAGGACAGCCGCGCCAGAAGGCCGGTATCGGCGCCGAGCGCGATTGCCGCGACGCCGGCAAGGACTGCAGCGCCGAGAACCTGACGAACACGCTCGCTAACACCCAGCGACCGCTTCATGCCGGCGAATACCTTGCCGCCAACCAGCAATGCGACGGCAAGCGAAGTGGCGGCACCTGCGGCGTAGGCGACAAGCAGGAAGGTCGTTTGGAGATTTGCGCCCTGCAGGGCGGCACCCGTCAGGACGAGCCCAAGGATCGGGCCGGCGCAAGGCGCCCACAGGAGACCGGTCGCGACACCGAGGATCAGCGAGCTCAGCGCCGTCGGCGCGGCGCCCGGCTTGCCGGAAGCCTTCATCAACCGGTTGCCGAAATCGACGACCGGCTGCGTGATCGCGCTTGCGACACGCGGCGAGAGCAGGCTGACGCCGAAGATGGCGAGCAGGGTGAGGGCAGCGAGGCGACCATATTCATTGGCGTGGATCGCCCAGCTGCCGCCGACCGCCGCAAGCGATGCGACAACAGCGAAGGTGGCGGCCATGCCGATCAGCATCGGCAGCGTGCTGCGCAGAAACGGCTGGCCGGCACGGGCGAAGACGAAGGGGAGGATGGGCAGGATGCAGGGGCTGAGAATGGTCAGCGCCCCTCCGAGATAGGCAATGATGAGAAGCGTCATCGTCGTTTCCTTTGAGACCAGGTTCGGATGCTGAAGGGCGACTGGCTCGATCAGCAGTGACGCCAATCTGTTGTGACGACGTATCCGGGATGTGTCCGGCCTCTAGGAGAAGTGTGTCGAACTGTAGCGATCGCGGGCCGTGCTACAGAGCGAAACAATCGGCGGCGAAGGGGCTTGGCGATTGTATCGCAATGTATCCGGACGCGCCGTCGCTACAGTCGCATGCAATAACGGTCCGCCGGCGACACATCGGGGATACACGCGGCCTGCTTTATGGCGATCATAGTCAACACGGACAGGAGAGAGACCCATGACCAACGCAATCAACCTCGATCGCCGCCGCTTCTTCGGCATCGCCGCAATGACCATCGCAGCCGTCGAATTCGGCGCCGCAACGCTGGCAAACGCGCAGACCGCTGCCACCGCGCCTGCGAAGAAGGTTGGCGGGCACCAGTCGTTTGAATCGCTGAAGCAGATCAAGGCCGGCGTACTCGATATCGGTTACGCCGAGGCCGGCCCGGCAAACGGCCCCGCCGTCCTGCTGCTGCATGGTTGGCCTTATGATATCTACAGCTATGTCGACGTCGCCCCGATCCTCGCCAAGGCCGGATACCGCGTGATCGTTCCTTATCTTCGGGGCTACGGCACCACCACCTTCCTCTCCAAGGATACGCCACGGAACGGCCAGCAGGCCGCGCTCGCAGCCGACATGATCGCGCTGATGGATGCACTGAAGATCGAGAGCGCAATTGTCGCCGGTTATGATTGGGGTGCGCGCACCGCCGACATCATGGCAGCCCTCTGGCCGGAACGCTGCAAGGCGCTGGTCTCCGTCAGCGGCTACCTGATCGGCAGCCAGGAAATCAACAAGAAGCCGCTCGCGCCCAAGGCCGAACTTGCCTGGTGGTATCAGTTCTATTTTGCCACCGAGCGCGGCCGCGCCGGCTATGCCGCCAACACCCGCGACTTCGTGCGGCTGATCTGGGAAACCGCGTCGCCCACCTGGAAGTTCGATGACGCGACCTTTGATCGTTCGGCGCCCGCCTTCGGAAACCCTGATCACGTCGACATCACCATCCATAACTATCGCTGGCGTCTCGGCATCGTCGAAGGCGAAGCCAAGTACGATACCTATGAAAAGAAGCTGGCCATGGGGCCCGTCATCACCGTGCCCACCATCACCATGGAAGGCGACGCCAATGGCGCGCCCCATCCCGACCCGTCGGCCTACAAGGCCAAGTTCTCGGGCCGCTACGAGCATCGCAACGTAACCGGTGGCATCGGCCACAACCTGCCGCAGGAAGCGCCCGACGCTTTTGCCCAGGCCGTGATCGACGTCGCGTCGTTCTAAAGCGATCGGCCACCCGCGCGAAATCCGCTTTACTCGCGGTGGCCGACGCGAAACTAATGGCTGACTTTACGAGCGCGAATCGTGTGAAAGACGAGACATGGAGCACATCGACCATATTCTGATCGTGGATGACGATCGTGAGATTCGCGAGCTCGTATCGAGCTATTTGAAGAAGAACGGCCTGCGCACGACCGTTGCCGCCGATGGCCGCCAGATGCGCAGCTTTCTCGAAGGCAATTCCGTCGATCTGATCGTGCTCGACGTGATGATGCCGGGTGACGACGGCCTGGTGCTGTGCCGTGAGCTCAGGGCCGGCAAGCACAAGGCCATCCCCGTGGTGATGCTGACAGCGCGCGACGACGAGATGGACCGGATCATCGGGCTTGAGATGGGCGCCGACGATTATCTGCCAAAACCCTTCGCCGCGCGCGAGCTTTTGGCGCGGATCAAGGCGGTGTTGCGCCGGACGCGCATGCTGCCGCCCAATCTGCAAATCACCGAGGCCGGTCAGCTCCTGACCTTCGGCGACTGGCGTCTCGACACTGTCGGCCGCCATCTGCTCGACAAGGAGGGAACCGAGATCGCCCTGAGCGGTGCCGAGTACCGGCTGCTCCGTGTCTTCATCGATCATCCCCAGCGCGTGCTCAATCGCGACCAGCTGCTCAATCTCACGCAGGGCCGCGATGCGGAGCTTTTCGACCGTTCGATCGATCTTCTGGTGAGCCGCGTGCGGCAGCGACTGGGCGACGATGCGCGCGAGCCGACCTATATCAAGACGGTGCGCGCCGAAGGCTATGTCTTCTCCGTTCCGGTGGAGATATCGGAGCCGAGGACATGAGTGAGGCGCGCCCTCGCATCGGCTGGTGGCCGGGCTCGTTGCGCTCCAGGCTCTTTCTCATTCTTTTCGCCGGGCTGGCGATCGCCTATAGCCTGTCGTTCAGCATTCTCTTTGCCGAACGCTACATGTCGGCGAAAGCCGTCATGCTGGGCACGCTGGAAAGCGATCTCGCGACCTCGATCGCCGTCATCGATCGTCTGCCCGCCAATGAGCGGGCTGATTGGGTCGATCGCCTGAGCCGCGGCAATTATCGCCTTGTTCTCGGCCCCGGCCTTCCTGGTGTGTCCGACATGTCCGGCCGGGGTGCCGAGATCGCGGAACGGATCGAGGAAGCGGCGGGCCACAAGTTTCCTCTCAAGGTCGAATCCATCCCCGGTGACGGCAAGAGGCTTCAGGCACACCTGACGCTGTCCGACGGTGCGCCGTTGACGATCGACGTCACGCCGCGCGGCGTCATGCCGTTGGCGGAGTGGCTGCCTTATGTCTTTGCCGCGCAGATGGCGCTTCTCCTCATATGCACCTGGTTTGCCGTGCGCCTGGCCATCCGCCCGCTGAGCGCGCTTGCCGCCGCCGCGGACAAGCTCGATCCGGCCAAGAAGGGCGAGCCGATGAGCGAGCGGGGCCCAAGCGAAGTCGCCCACGCCGCCCGCGCCTTCAACGCGATGCGCGACCGTATCGCGCATTATCTGGAGGAACGCGTGCAGATCCTGGCCGCGATCTCGCACGACCTGCAGACCCCCATCACCCGCATGCGGCTGCGCGCCGACATGGCCGACGATTCGCCGGAGAGGGACAAGCTGGTCAACGACCTGCGCGAGATCGAGCGGCTGGTGCAGGACGGCATCGCCTATGCGAGGAGCTCGCATGGCAGCGGCGAGAAAAACTCGCGCATCGATCTGTCCTCCTTCATCGACAGCATCGCCTACGACTATCAGGACACGGGAAAAGCCGTGACCGTGCTCGGCGTCGTTCAAGGCACGGCGTCGACAAAGCCGCATGCGCTGCGACGAATTCTCACGAACTTCATCGACAATGCGCTGAAGTTCGCCGGCAGCGCCGAGATCGCCGTCGAGCGGAGCGGGGAAGGCGAGGTCGTCGTCACCGTTCTCGATCGCGGACCGGGCATTCCCGACGATATGCTTGAAAGCGCCATGCAGCCCTTCTTCCGGGTGGAGACATCGCGCAACCGCGACACAGGCGGGACGGGGCTTGGGCTGGCGATCGCCCAGCAACTCGCAGGCACGATCGGTGGTTCTGTGCGGCTCTATAACCGCACGGATGGCGGCCTCGCGGCCGAGGTTCGGTTCCGCTAAAGCCGGTCCACTTCGTCGATCGCTGGGCGCTTTTTGTAAGCCCGAATGTCTCTGAAGCCGTTGCGTACGTTCTGATACACTTCCGGCATTTTCCGAAACATACCGGATACGCGGACCCATCAAAACACTCCCTGTCAGCAGATGTCGCTCAAACGACGAAACAAAGCGACGCAACAAAGGAGTGTTCCATGACCAAGATCGATACCGTTCTCTACACCGGCAAGACCCACACCACAGGCGGCCGCGAGGGGTTTGCCCGCAGCGACGACGCACAGCTCGACGTTCGCCTGTCGCCTCCCGGCAGCGGCAAGCCGGGCACCAATCCGGAGCAGCTGTTCGCGGCCGGCTGGTCGGCCTGCTTCATTGGCGCGATGACCAAGGCCGCCGGCAAGCGCCAGCTGAGGCTCCCGGCCGAGACGGCGGTCAACGCCGAGGTTGATCTCGGAACGACAGATGGCGCTTATTTCCTGCAGGCGCGTCTGGCGATCAGCCTGCCGGGGATCGATCCCGAACTCGCCCGCGCGATCGTCGAGGATGCGCACCAGACATGCCCCTATTCGAAGGCAACGCGTGGCAACATCGCCGTCGAGCTGACATTGGTTTGATCTGACATTTCGGAACGCGATGCGGATCGGACGGCCAGGACGGCCATCCGATCCGCTTTCGTGTTGGAGTTCCCAGCGCTGAAGTCATTTCGAGGGGCGAACGAAGCGCTTCTCCCCTTGCAACATATCCTGCCGCTAGAGTAAGCATCTGCCATCCAAACAGGCATCGGCGTGATGCGGACGCGTGCAAGCCGTTTTGCCGTCCGACCCTCGTCGCAAAATGGCGTCGCGGAGCGCCCAGACATCATGAACAGACAAGCGGCTTTCGCCGTGGGCGGCAACGCCATTTTGGCCGGCATTCTCCTGATGCTCGTGGGCGATTTCATGTTCGCGCTCAACGACGCCATGGGCAAATGGCTTGTGGCGAGTTTTTCCGTCGGGCAAGTGCTGCTGATCCGCTCCCTCGGCGCGTTCTTCGTGCTCGGCCCGATGCTCTCGCGCCAGCCCGTCGCTTCGCTCTACAAGGTCGAGAAGCCGAAATGGCAGCTGGCACGCGTGGTGCTCGCCACCGCCGATACCGGCCTCTTCTATGCCGCCGTCGCCTATCTTCCGCTCGCCGATGTCATGACCTTCTACATGGCCGGACCGATCTATGTCGCCGCGCTGTCGCATTTCCTGCTGGGCGAGAGAATCGGCTGGCGGCGCTGGCTGGCGGTGCTGATCGGCTTCATCGGCGTCGTCATCGCCCTGCGGCCTTCCTCCGCCATGCTCTCCTGGCCGTCCATGTTCGGCCTCATCGGCAGCATCTCCTTTGCGCTGACGCTGGTGCTCGGCCGCGTGCTGCGCTCGACGCCCGATGCAACGCTGGTGACCTGGCAGACGCTGGGATGCCTCGCCACCGGCGCGGTGCTCAGCATCGGCAGCTGGAGCAGTTTCAGCGCAAATCAGCTCTTGGCGCTCCTTCTGCTCGGCGTCGTCTCCTGCTCGGCGCATCTGATGATCACCCGCTCGCTAAAGCTCGCGCCGGCCTCGCTGCTGGCACCGCTGCAATACACGCTATTGCTTTGGGCGATCATCTTCGGCTGGATGTTCTTTGGCGATTTTCCCGACAAGCAGACGCTGATCGGCGCCGCCGTCATCGTGCTCGCCGGCCTGTTCATCTTCCATCGCGCCAAGGTCAAGGATGTCGAGCCGCTGGTGCCCAACGACGCCAGCCACGGATAGCGGAGCCAGAGGCAACCCGCGCCGCGACACGTGGTTCGATGAGGCAACGCTCAGCGTGGCCGCGCCCGTTGATGCGGCTGTACCGGGGGCCGCTCTCTGGGAACGATGGCCTATTCGGGGTGTCGCTGGTGGAAGTCGGTCTGGGTCTGATAGAGGCGAGCGATCGAAAGCAGTTGGAACTCGGCGTCCGCGGGTCCCATGATCTGCGCTCCGATCGGCAGCGTGTCGCGATCAAAGCCGATGGGGAAGCTCAAGGCGGGTAGTGCGGCCAGGCTCGGAATGCAGGTGAAGCGCATGTTGCCCGTCAACGTGCTCTCCTCGGCATCGCCGATCATCACGGTTTCCTGGCCAATCAGCGGTGCCGTGAATGGCAGCGTCGGGGTCAGAATGACATCAACCGTTTCAAAGTGCCGGTCGAGCTGGTCGCGCAGATGGGTTCGGTAGCGCTGGGCCTGGATATACTCGATCGCGGTGAAGCTCATGCCGGCGTGCAGCAGGATGCGGACATCCTCGCCGTAATCATTCGCGTTATCCTTCAGCAGGCTGGCGTGAACGGCGCTCGGCTCGGCGGCGTCGACGATCACCTGCGCATCGACGGCAACGTCAAGCCCATGCAAGCCGATCGGCCGGATCGAGGCACCGAGTTTTTCGAGGGTTTCGAGCATCGCTCGAAAGGCGGCCTCGATGTCGGGCTGCAGCCGATCGAAACTGTAATTCTCGATGACGCCGACCCGCAATCCACGAAGGCTTTCCACGGCCGGACGCCGGCGGCCGGCGTCGCCCGACAGCACGGAGAAGAGCAGGGCGCAATCATCGGCGCCGCGCGCCATCGGTCCGACCGTATCCATGCTCCAGGCGAGCGGGAAAACGCCCTTGGTGCTGATGCGGCCGACGCCGGGACGCAGGCCGGTGATGCCGTTCATGCTGGCCGGCAAACGAACGGAGCCGCCTGTATCGGTTCCAAGCGCCGCGATCGCGCTACCGGCGGCCACGGCGGCAGCCGAGCCGCCGCTTGATCCGGCGGGGATACGGTCGCGGTCCCAGGGGTTGCGGCAGGGCCCGAAATGCGGATTGTTCGTGGTGCCGCCCCAGGCGAATTCATGCATGTTAGTGGCACCGATGATGATGGCGCCGGCCTGCTTCAGCCGTCGCGCGACTTCGGCGTCGCTCGACGCGACATTCTTGGCGAGCACCTTGCTACCTGCCGTCATCGTCTCGCCGGCGACGTCGACATTGGCCTTCACGGCGATCGGCATGCCGTGCAGCGGACCGAGATCATAACCATCGTCGAGCAACGACTGATGCGCCTGTGCCAGCCGCAGCGCCTTTTCGCCGTAGACATCCGAAAATGCTGCGAGGCCGCGTGTCGATGCCTCTCTCTCGAGGCACGCGCGAACGAGGTCCGGAATGCGGATCTTGCCAGCCCGCACGAAAGCTCCGGCTTCGGAGATGGACAGGCGCGAAAGGTTTTGCATGGGTATAGGTTCTCTATGGATATGCTCGGCGCCAAAAACGGGCGGATTAGCGCCAGAGGCGCTCCGAGGAGACGAAGGCGGTGATCGGGGAAAGGGTTGGCGGTGAGTTCTGCTGCATGAAACGGCTGAGGTTCTCGGCGCGTACCGCCCAGGCTTCAACCGTCGGAAGGACGGCCTTGGCATGCGGTTCGGAGATGTTGCCGAGCATCTGCATGCGGGCTTCGATGGTAAGCGTCATGGATGGCTCCGAGAGTTGAGGCGGGAGCCACATTGGTGGCTCCCGCCGTGCGGATCAGTTCATTTTGGCGTCAGCGATTGCCTTGGCCTTCGTCGCCAGGTCGACATTGACGTTGTTTTCGTACGAGGTTGCCTCGGACGGGTATTCCTTGACGTTCTTGGCGTAGAGGGCGATGTTCAGATTGTTGTCCCAGGCCTTCTTGGAGACGAGCACGGTCTCCGGATAGCCCTTGGCGTCGATCTCGCGCTTGACCGCTTCGCTGACGATCTCCTTCGGCAGGTTCGGGAAATATTTTGCCGCGATATCAACGCTTTCGTCGAAGTTCTTGTAGATGAAACGTGAAGCCATCTCGAAGCCGGTAACGACGCCCTGCGCGGCTTCCGGGTTCTTGGCGATGTATTCCTTCGTCGTCGTCAGGCTGGAAAAGGCGAAGGGATACCAGTCCTTGTTGGCGGAGAAGGAGTAGACCGAGTTCAGGCCGTTCTGACGGATGCTCTGCGTGACCTGCGGCTCGACGGCGAGCGCATAATCGGCGCGGTCGCTGACGATGGCGGGGACTTCGTTTCCGATCGCGACGTTGACCAGCTTGACGTTGTCGAGCTTCTGCTGCTTGACGAGGTAGCTCATGAACGCCCAGGTCGTGTCCGGCTCCGGGCTGGTGATGACGCGCTTGCCCGAAAACAATGTGAGATTGTCCTGGATCGAGGCCGCGTCCTTGCCGATCACAAAGACGGTCGGCGCGTCCTGGATGCCGGCGACGACCACACCGTCGCCACCGTTTTCACGGCTCTTCGGTACGAAGATCGGATCCTGGATCGAGAAGTCCGCCGATCCGCCGATAACGGCCGCCCACGACTGCGAACCGCCGCCGCCGGTCGAGATCTTTACGTTGACGCCGTTTTCCTTGAAGAACCCCTTCTCCTGGGCGACGTAAAGCGGCAGGTAGAGCAGCGACTGGAAAGCCTGGTTGATGCGCACTTCCGTTTCCTGCGCCTGTGCGGGCGTGAGAGCGGATGCGATCAGAAGTGTGGCCAGAGCGGAGGTGGCGATCAGCTTGTTAGAAAAACCCATGCGCATGCTAGTTCCTTTCCCAGGAGAGAATGAAGCGTTCGAGGAGGTTGATTAGGGCATTGAAGATCAGCATCATGACCATCACCAGCGCGACGCCGGCGAGGACGATGTTCATTCCGAAGTTGGAGCTGCCGAGCAGGATCATGTGACCGACACCGGCTTCGGATGAAATGTATTCGGCAACGATGGCGCCAACGAGCGCGAAGCCGACATTTAGCTTGAGACCGGACACCACCCAGGTCATCGCCGAGGGAACGACGAGCTTGGTGAATATCGCGGAGCGCGATGCGTTGAAGGAGCGCATCAGGTTGATCAGGTCCTCGTCGGTCCTCAGGGCACCGCGATAGGACGAGGTGAGGGAGACGACGACGCAGGAGAAGGCGACGATCATGACCTTGGACAGCATCTCCGTGCCGAACCAGATGATGGTGATCGGGGCAATCGCCAGAACGGGGATGGAGCCGATGGCGGCAATGAAGGGCGCCGCGAGGTCCGAGATGAACTTCGAGTACCAGAGCAGAAGCCCGAGGATCGAGCCGCCGATGGCGCCGACCAAGAAGCCGATCAGGGTTTCCTGCGCCGTGGTGCCGATGTCGATCAGCAGTTCGCCCGATTGCGCCCGCTGGACGAGCACGGCCCATATCTGGCTCGGGCTGGAGAAGAGGAAGCGGCTGATATGGCCCGTCTGGGCGCCGATCTCCCAATAGGCGAGCAAGGCGACGACGATCGCGATCTGCAGGCCGATCAGGACATATCTGCGGATGAAGGGTGTGCGGAAGAGGCCGGCTTCGCCTCGTTGACGATGGACGGAAGGCGCCCCTGTTGCGGTGGTGTCGGACACGGATTTCAGCTTTCTTCGCAAGCGTCAGGCAACCAGCGGCGAGATGCCGATGTTGCGCCAGATCAGTTCGTAATAATCGTTGAAGCGTTTCGACATGCGCCGCTCGGGGATCATCGGGCTGTCGGTCTCGAGATCGACAGCGATCTCATTGACGATCTCACCTGGCCGCGCCTTCATGACGTAGACGCGATCGGACATGGTCACCGCTTCCTCGATGTCATGCGTGATGAAGACGACGGTCTTCTTTTCCTTCTTGACGATCTCAAGCAGCTCGCTTTCGAGCGCGATCTTCAGTGGGTAGTCGAGCGCCTTGTAGGACTCGTCCATCAGGATGATTTCCGGATCCGTGATCATCGTGCGCATCAGGGCGACGCGCTGGCGCATGCCGCCGGAAATCTGCGAAGGAAACTTGTCCTCGTAACCTTCCATGCGGTAGACGCGAAGCAGGTCGCGGGCCTTTTCTCGGGCGATCTTCTTCGACACGCCGGTGATCTCGAGACCGAGCACGACGTTTTCGATGACCGTGCGCCAAGGAAAGAGCAGGTCCTTTTGCAGGACGTAGCCGATCTTCGGAGAGACTTGGCCCGTGGTCTCGCGGTTATCGACGACGATCGATCCCTGATCGGGCTGCAGAAGGCCGGTGATGATGTTGAACAGCGTGGACTTTCCGCAGCCGGAAGGGCCGACGAAGGAGACGAACTCGTTCGCATTGGCGTGGAAGGTCAGCCCTTTGAGAATCTGAACCGGTCCCGTCGGGCTCAGATAGGACTTGCTGATGTCGACAGCCTCCAAGGCATGACTCATGGTTGCTCCTTTCGCTGGGCGCAGTTGCAGCGTTGAAGAGTGAACGGATGGCATCGGTCGGTCCGGGATCAATCCCAGGCTCAAGCCGTTTGCCGATGATTTATTTGAAATTATGATAGTAGAAAAATCAAGTAATTTTTTCGACTTTTTGCGGCTGTCGACTAAAGAGAGCCGACCAAGCGGATGTCGTACCCATCCACGCGTGCAAGATGGATGGGATGACGACCGCCGGTGAGTGGGGCGAGATCGTTTCCTCTTGCCGATTTTCGTTGCCGCGACTGACCGACCGCCGCACGCACACGACGTGTTTCCAGCGACCCCGCCGCTTCGACAAGCCCGGCGAGGCAGAAGAGCCCTTCATAGCAGGACTGGCCATAGGCGTTGGCGGGGGGCGGGGAGTCGCCGAAGCTCGTATGGTAGCGCTCGAGAAACGCGCCGTTGTTGCGCGATCTGAGGCTCGAGAAATAGGCCGATGCCACGAAGAGGTTTTCCGTAGCGTTTTCGTCAAGCCCGTAGACCACCGTCTCGTCGACGGCCGACGCTAGGCGGAGCGCCTGCGAGGCGAGACGCATTTCGCCATAGGCGCGGTTGAAGGCGACGGCGTCCTGCCCAAGGAAATGGGGAAGCACGATATCGCAAGCGCTCATGCGGATGGCGTCCATCGCCGCGCCGAAATCCGTTTCGTTGAGCGGCAGGTACCGTTCGCCTACGACCGTGCCGCCAAGATCGCGAATGATGCTCTTGGCGATCTGAAACGACAGGCGCGGCCAGACGTAGTCGCTCCCACACAGAAAGAACCGGGAAACGCCCTTGTTCTGCATCAGCCACTCTATGGCCGGCCGGAGAAGTTCGTGCGAAGTCTCGCCGGTCGAGATGATGTCGAGGTCGTGTTCCAACCCCTCGAATTGCGGCGTGTAGATCAAAGGCACCGTTTCGCCGACGGCACGACGGACCGAATCGCGCGCATAGCTGGGGAACATCCCGATCAATGCGGAAACCCCATCGACGTCGACGGCCTGGCGGGCTGCATAGGCCGCGCTGGCGCCTGTCGTTCCGGCATCGATCGCGATCAACTCGACTGGCCGTCGCAAAATGCCGCCGAGGTCGTTCAGTTCGCGGACGGCGAGATTGGCGCAAGCCCAGGCGGAGGGCGCCCACAAGCCCGCGGTACCGCTTTCGGGAACGAGCAATCCCACTTTTATCGATGCCATTTCCACTCCACTGACAGGACAGTGCGATGCGTTTTAGCATTTGCTGTGCACGTTCTGTGCCAGATGGCTAAATGCTGCACATAATGGCCTTTGCGCATAGCAACCGCCCACTCACACCCCAGGCCTGCTTAAAAATTAGGCGAACTTTGCAAAAGTTGCCGCTTGAATATCGTCTTCTTCAAAGTTAGAAAAGGCAATAATTGAAAAGGGAGATGGTGTCGTGGACTCGCTATCGGAAACGCAATCGGCCGAGCTCATGGAGCTCATCTCCGGCGTCAACCGACGTTACGAGCAGGCCATGGAAGCGCGGCTGAAGCCGACCGGCCTCCCCATCGAGCAATACCGCATCCTCGAGGCGCTTCATCGCAAGGACGGGCTTTCCATGGGAGAGCTCGCAATCGAAGTCTTCGTCGATTCCCCGACGCTCACCAAGATCATCGACAGAATGATCACGGGCGCGGATGTCTACCGTGCGCCCGATCCGAACGACCGGAGAAAGGTGCTGATCTTCCTGTCCGACAAGGGACGTGCGACTTTGACCGATGTGCGGACCGTCGTGCAGGGCTCTCACGCCGGTATGATCAAGCAGCTCGGCGCCGGAGAGATAGGACAGCTCCGGACGATGCTCGAGAGCATGCTGCGCATCGACTGATCATTCCTGCAAGGCGGGATCGACCTTCGTGCGGCTGGCAAGCAGGATCGCCACACCGACCAGAGCCAGCGCGCTGCCGAACCAGAAACCCGCAGATGTGGCTTCGCCGAGCCAAAAGATACCCAGGCAAACCGTCATCAGCGGAAACATCAGCGTCAGGGACGAGACCACGCTCACGTCGTAGAGCTTGAGCAGCCGGTAATAGGCCGTGTGGCTGATGACGGTGACGATGATCGCCGAGAAGATGAGCAACGCTATAAACGGCACAGCGTGTTTGCCAACCTGCGACAGTTGATCGGTTTCAAAAGCCATGGACGCCAGAAAGAGCGGCAAGCAGGACGACGCGGCCGTCCAGGCCTGTGTGCGCAATGGTGTCATGCCCTGGGTTTTCTTCAGCAACACCGATCCCAGCGCCAGGGAGGCGGCGGCAAGCACGATGAGCATCGCGCCCGCTCCGACCGACATATGGCCTGGGCGCCAGAGCACGATGACGACCCCGCACAGTGCGGTCGCAATGCCGACCAGCTTGCGCACACCGATCGCTTCGCCAAGGATCAGCGCCGAAAACAGCGCGGTCATGGGAATACCGATCTGCAAGAGGATCGCCGCCAGCGAGGCGTCGACAAGGCCGTAGCCGCACAGCAGCAAGCCAAAATGCCCTGCGCCCATCAAAAGCGCCGTGGCGATCACCGGCGACAACGGCCTGGGAAGAGGGCGCAGCAGCGGTGCCAGCACCAGTGCAGCCAGAAAAAACCGGGCCGCTGACAGGAAAAGTGGCGGAATGCCGGCAACAGCGATCACATAGCGACTGGCGACGGCGTTGACGGCCCAGATCAGGCAAATGCCGACCATCGCCGCGAAATCATGCGGACGCATGCTGATATCTCCCGGCCTTGCCTAGAAGGAACGCCAGTCGCCGGACCGCTCGAACTCGGCGGCGGCGCGATAGATCGTCGCCTCGTCGAAGCTCTTGGCGATAAGCATCATCCCGACAGGCAGGCCGTCCGCGAGACCGCAGGGCACGGACATTGCCGGATGCCCGGTGATGTCGAAGGGGCAGGTGTTGACGTTGAGTTCGGCCGCTCGCTTGACGATCTCGGAAAGCGGCGCGCCGGCCTTGGGTAGGGGCGAGGCCGTGCGCGGCAGGGTCGGCATCAACAGGAGATGGTAGTGTTCGAAGGCTGCGTCATAGGCGCGCTTGATCTTTCGCACCAGGTTCTGCGCCTTGGCATAGTAGCGGCCGTTATAGGTTTCGCTTGCCCAATATCCCCAAAGCATCGAGAGCCTGAGCGGCTCGGACAAGCCGTCGGTGTGTTCGCGCCACGTGGCATGGTGGTCAAGCAGCGAAACGTCGTAGCGCCCCTTCCAGTTGAAGCCCATACCGTTGCCCAGCATCATCTGCCGCGTCGTCCCTTCCGTGGCAATCGGTGTCCAGACGGCAGGCGCGATCGCGTGCTCGGCTATGGATATCTCGTCCACGACCGCGCCGAGACCGCGAAGGCGCTCTGCGGCCGCCCTGACGCTGCGAGCCACCTCCCCACTCATCTCGTCGGTCTGGAATCCCTCGGTAACGAGGGCGATGCGCAGCCCGTGGACGCCGGCGTTCAAGGCGCCGATGTAATCACCGCGGCGAACGTTGCGCTGGCGCGGGTCGAGCCCGTCATCGCCGGCGATGACATCAAGCAACAGCGCGTTGTCGGCAACGGTCGCCGTCATCGGACCGGCATGATCGATGGTCGCTTCGATCGGCATGATGCCGGAGTAGGGGACCAGCCCCCAGGTGGGTTTCAGCCCGTATATGCCGCAATAGGACGACGGAATGCGGATCGATCCGCCCTGGTCGCCGCCGACCGCCATGTCTGCCTCCCCGGCCGCGACGAGCGCGCCGCATCCGGACGACGAACCGCCGGCGGAATATCCAGGCCGCCATGGGTTATGCACCGGCCCCGGAAACGACGTATGGCTACCGCCCGACATGCAGTAGCTCTCGCAAGTCGCCTTGCCAAGAATGATGCCACCGGCATCCAGTATCCGTGCGACGACCGTCGCATCCTCCTCGGGGATGTAACCGTCCAGCACCGGTGTACCGTTGACCATCGGCACGCCCGCCAGCGCGATATTATCCTTCAGAACCACCGTCCTCCCGGCCAACGGACCGTTGGCGGCGCCATCGACGCGGGTCTTTCGCGCCCAGGCGCCAAACCTGTTCTCCTCACCGTCCGGGCGGTACCCGTCTCCACGCGAATAGGGCGATATGGCCGGATCGTCTTCGATGCTGTCGATCAGCGCATAGGCCGCGACATTCGGCGTCATTTCAGCATGATAGAACTCCGCCTCCTGCCTTGTCAGCTGTAGGCGGAGGCGCTCCGCGGTCGTGAGGATGTCATCTAAGGTCGGGGGCACAACGGTCATATCAATTCTCCTGCGGGGTGATCCGCAGTAAAGAATGATTTTTTGATAGTTGTAAATTCAAATATCTGAATTGCTCAATTTTCTGGAACATCCGGCGTGCGTTCCCGAAGACAGATGAGCCGCCCTGACGACAGGCAGCCCGCCGATTCCGCCGGGCTGGCTCATCAAACCCTTCAGTTATGCACGCGAGTGAACGAGCTTGCCGGCGACAAACACGTGATCGACCTTGATTTTCAGCAACTCGTCCATCTCCTCTTCCCGAGGATCCTTTTCGAGAACGATGATATCGGCGAACTTGCCCACCTCCAGCGAGCCCTTGACGTCGTCGTGCCCGAGAATGGTTGCGGCGGCGATCGTGTACATCTTCAAGCCCTGGGCGACCGACACGCGCTGCTCGGGATCGATGATCTCGCCATACAAGGTCTCGCGCTTGACCGAGCACCAGATGCCGAAGAATGGATTGCTCGCCCTGGGGTCGGCGCCGCCATAGGCGTCCGAGCTGCCGCTCACCGTCCAGCCATCGTCCCACATCTGCTTGAAGGGGAAGCGTCCCCGTGCTCCGTCCACCTTTCCGAAGAAGTAGGTGAAGAAGTCGCCGAGGCCGAAGAGAAAGGTCGGCTGCGGGCATGGTTTTGCGCCGGCGGCTTTCCACATGCCTGTCGTGCGCGCGTAGTCGGGAAGGAATATCCCTCCGTGCTCGATGCGAAGGCGCGCGTTGGCGGGCGATACGCCGGTCTCGATGACTGCCTCGCAGATGGCCTCCTGCGCCTTGTCGCCCACCGCGTGGCAGGCCAGACCCAAGCCGCTCGCGCGCGCGGAAAGATATGTGTGCTTGATCTCTTCCTTCGACATAGCCATCTCGCCCATCGAAGCCTGCTCGCGATGACGATACTGAATGCTCATCGCGGCGTTGGCCGAGGAGAAGCCGCCATCGGTGAAGATCTTCACGCCCTCGACGTTGAACCACTCGCTGTCGCTTTGAGGCTTGATATGCTGCTGCCAGTTGCAGGCCTCGTCGAGTGTCATCGTACCCGGCACCCAGAGATAGGTCGCGACGCGCAGGGGCATCTCGCCGTCCCTTTGCAGTTCCGACATCGCCTCAAGGCCCTTGGTCGTCTCGCTGATCTCGCCGATGCTGGTCACGCCATACTCGGTGAGATACTTCTTGGTCGTCTCCCGGATCGCGGTTTTCAGGAGGTCACCCTTCACACGGGGAAACGGAAGGACTGCTTCCATTTCCTGGAATTGTCCTGTCGGGTCGCCGTTCGCGTCGCGGACGACGACGCATTTGCCGGCGACGCTGAATTCCGGGGGAACATAGTTTCTGTCGATGCCGGCGATCTCCATGGCTTTCGAATTGAGAAGCGTTATGTGTCCACCGGCCTGAACCAGCACCGGAATGTCGCGCGAGATCTCGTCGAGCTCCGCAAGCGTCGGGTAGCGCTTCTCCTCAAGCTTCTGGTCGTAGAACGTATTGCCCTGCGCAAGCAGCCAGCCGTCGAACAGCCGTGTTGGAATGGCCGCCCTCAATGTCTGGATCATCTCCTTGATCGACTTGCAGATCGGCACACGCACATCGACGTAAGTGTGGTTGATCATGGAGATCGCTTCGAGATGGATATGCGGATCGACGAAACCCGGCATGACCACCCGATCGCCGACATCCGTGACAACAGTGGCCGGGCCGACCATCGCCTGCATCTCGTCCTGATGCCCGACGCCGACGATCCTGTTGCCTTTTATCGCCACGTAGCCGGGACCGTCCCAACCACGCGCGTCCATCGCGACAAGCTTCTTCGACAGGATGACGGTGTCAGCATGCATATCGTTCTTCATTGTCTTCTCTCGGCTGTTGATGAATTCATTGCGCATCGTCGGGGCCGATCGCGCTTCACCGTGCCGCTGCGACGGTTTCCGAGCGATCGTCATCGTGGCGCCGTAGCGCCACGCCTCGGCGATGCCATGCAAAAGCATCGGCGCGTCGGGTTATGCGTTCTGCATTACCAGCTGCGCCGATCTCACGCGTTCCTGGCGAAGGGCCACGACCTCTTCCATCGTGTCGCCGGCAGCCAGCCCCGCATATGTCGCCGGCCTGTTCTTCCTCAACCAAAGGGAGAAGAGGTAACCCAGCACGAATATGCCGGGAAAGACCGCGGTCATTCGCAGAACCCAGGGAGCGGTTGAGCCTGTCAGCCATTCAAGGCTGCCCATTTCCACGACGACCGCTCCACCCAGCAAAGCGGCTGCGAGCAAAGGAGCGGCGAAGGTGCGCCATCTGCTCGTTCCATCGGGAAACCGAATGAAGAAGCCGAATCGTGAAGAGCTCCATCCTGCTGCCCGAAGCCGATTTCGGCGATGTTTCCGGCTTTGCCGAGAAAGCCCGTGAAATCGGGCGCGCGGCACTCACGGGGTGAATGAAGCACCGGACATCTGCTCGTGCCCATCGCCATGTGCGGTCGCCCGCGACCGCCAGCACCCGATCACAGGCTGACGATATGCCCGGTTGCCGTCGCAACTGGTTTGAACGAATGAGTAAGAGGATTCCTCAATGTCGATGTTAACGCCACTTTCCCTGAGCCTTCGGTTCACGTCCTTCTTCGGCGAGACGCTTGATGTCCACAATCCCGCAAGCGGCGAGATCGTCGGCCGGGTTCCGAACATGGGCGGCTCGGATACCGCGCGCGCGATTGCGGCGGCGAATGCAGCACTGCCCGGCTGGCGGGCTCTGGCAGCGGGCGCACGATCGATCCTGCTCAAGCGGTGGCATCGTCTGGTAATCGAGAACCTGGAGGATCTTGCGCAGCTCTTGACCGCGGAGCAGGGCAAGCCGCTTGCCGAGGCGCGCGGCGAGATCGCCTATGGGGCGAGCTTCATCGAGTGGTTCGCCGAGGAAGCCAAGCGCGTCTATGGCGATACGATCCCGGCGCCGAAGGCGGGCAGCCGGATCATCGTGCAGAAGCAGCCGGTCGGCGTGACCGGCGCGATCATTCCCTGGAATTTTCCGTCGGCGCTCTTCAACCGTAAGGTCGCGCCGGCGCTTGCCGCTGGCTGCACGGTCGTGGTCAAGCCGTCGGAACTGACGCCGTTCAGCGCGCTGGCGCTTGCGGCGCTCGCGGAAGAGGCAGGCATTCCGCCCGGAGTGATCAACGTGGTGACGGGCGATCCCGCGCCGATCGGCGCGGCGCTGACATCGAGCGCCATCGTCCGCAAGATCTCGTTTACAGGCTCGACGCGCGTCGGCAAGCTGCTGCTGGAGCAATGCGCAGCGACGGTCAAGCGCACGTCGATGGAGCTGGGCGGCAATGCGCCGCTGATCGTGTTCGACGATGCGGATATACCCACGGCGGTGGCGGCCTGCATGAACTCGAAGTTCCGCAATGCCGGGCAGACCTGCGTCTGCGCCAACCGGATCTATGTGCAGGACGGCATCTTCGATGCGTTTCAGCAGGCGTTGACGGCGGCTGTCGGCAGGCTCGTGGTCGGACCCGGCACGCAGGAAGGCGCCACGATCGGGCCGCTGATCAATGCGGCGGCCGTCGACAAGGTGGAGCGTCATATCGCCGACGCGGTATCGAAAGGTGCCTCGGTCATGCTCGGCGGCGCCCGGCATGCGCTCGGCGGCACATTTTTCACCCCGACCGTGCTTGTCGGTGCGACGGCCGAGATGGAACTGGCGCGCGACGAGACCTTCGGACCGGTGGCGGCCCTGTTTCGCTTCGCCAGCGAGGAAGAAGCCATCGCGCTCGCCAACGACACGTCCTACGGGCTGGCGTCCTATATCTTCACCAGCGACGTCGATCGCATGTGGCGCGTGACGGACGCGATCGAGACCGGCATGGTCGGCGTCAACGAAGGTCTCATCTCCAACGAAGTGGCGCCCTTCGGCGGCATCAAGGAGAGCGGCCTCGGCCGCGAGGG
The DNA here is from genome assembly GCF_000377565.1 of Rhizobium sp. 2MFCol3.1. Taxonomy (GTDB): domain Bacteria; phylum Pseudomonadota; class Alphaproteobacteria; order Rhizobiales; family Rhizobiaceae; genus Rhizobium. The sequence goes on from NZ_KB898355.1 coordinate 596,112, forward strand.
CTCGCGCTACGGCATCGAGGAATATCTCGAGCAGAAATACATCCTGATCTCTCCCAGACTTTCCGCATAGGAACAGACATATGACAATTTCGGGTTCGAACTCCCTGATCGACGCCGACCTCTCGACGGTCCTTCATCCCTATACGAACGCCCGCGCGCACGAAAAAAGCGGTCCTTTGGTGATCGAGCGAGGCGAGGGGATCCACGTCTACGATACCGCCGGAAAGCAATATATCGAGGCGCTTGCCGGTCTCTGGTCGGTCGCGGTCGGTTTCGACGAACCGCGTCTGGTCGATGCGGCCGCGCGGCAGATGGCCAAGCTGCCCTATTACCACATCTTCAGCCACAAGGCGCATGAGCCCTCCGTGCGGCTTGCCGAAAAGCTGGTGGAGATGACGCCGGCCAATCTGACCCGGGTGTTCTTCACCTCATCCGGTTCGGAGGCCAATGACACGGTGGTCAAGATGGTCTGGTACATGAACAATGCGCTGGGCCGGCCGGAAAAGAAAAAGTTCCTGGCGCGCGACAAGGCCTATCACGGGATCACCATCGCCTCGGGATCGCTGACGGGCCTGCCCAACAATCACCGCGACTTCGACCTGCCGGCGATCCCGGTACGCCATCTGACCTGCCCGCACTTCTATCGGTTCGGGCTGCCCGATGAGACCGAGGCGGAGTTCACCGCCCGGCTTGTGGCGGAAGCCGAACGCACGATTCTCGAAGAGGGCCCGGAAACGATCGCGGCCTTTATCGGCGAGCCGCTGATGGCCGCCGGCGGCGTGATGCCGCCGCCGCAGGGCTATTGGCAAGGGATCGAGGCGCTCTGCCGCAAATATGGCATCCTCCTCGTCGCCGACGAAGTGATCAACGGCTTCGGCCGGCTGGGTTCGAGCTTCGGCTCGGTGCATTACGGCTTCACGCCCGATATCATGGTGACCTCCAAGCAGCTGACCTCGTCCTACATGCCGCTCGCCGCGATCATCTTCTCGGAAGCGATCTACCAGGCGATTGCCGACAATACGGCCAGGATCGGCACGTTCGGCCACGGCTTCACCGCATCCGGACATCCGGTGGCAACGGCTGTTGGGCTGGAGAACCTTGCGATCATCGAGGAACGCGATCTCATCGGCAACGCCGCCCGCATGGGCGCGATCCTTCAGCATGAACTGAAGGCACTGGCGGATCATCCCCTGGTCGGCGAGGTGCGCGGAGCCGGGCTGATCGCCGGGATCGAACTGGTGGCGGACAAAACCAACCGCACACCACTGTCGCCCACAGGCAAGGCCGGTGCCATCGCCTTCGCCGCCGGGCATGAAACCGGACTTATCGTGCGCGCCATCGGCGACACGATCGCACTCTGCCCGCCACTGATCATCGACGAGGCACAGATCCACGACCTCGTCGCTCGCCTCAAAACGACAATCAACCTGACGGAGACGCGATTGAAGGCATGACTGGGAAGGATCGCGGTGGCCTAACCGGACGCAGGACTTGGGCGGCAATGAGTTCCATAAGATAGATTATCGAATAATACATGTGTAAGGGCTATTTAGTAATGCGACAGTTGGGCCAGTTAGAGATGCGACAGTCTCGCCTCTCGACGCACTGGTCAAAGCCAACGTTGGGAGCAAGGATGACGATCTTCAGTCTGGTCGAGACCATGAGCGGTCGGAGTCGTCATGTCCTTTTTGATCACCATGTCGCAGAAAGAATTGCATCGCCTCGAATTCATCCAGAAGATCCGTGACGAACGTCTGAGCGTCGTCCAGGCAGCCGAACGGCTCGACCTCAGTCGAAGCCAGGTCC
>NZ_KB898356.1:0-299926 GCF_000377565.1 Rhizobium sp. 2MFCol3.1
TGCCGGTGTCGCACCCTATGATGACGACAGCGGCAAGCATCGCGGCAGGCGCAGGATCCAGGGCGGTCGCGAAAGGCTGCGCAAGAGCCTGTTCATGTGCGCTTTCACCGCCAGCCGGCACAATCCGGATCTGGCGGCCTTCTACAAGCGGTTGCGCGGCAACGGCAAGGAGCACCTGTGCGCGGTCATCGCGGTCGCCAGAAAACTCGTCATTCTCGCCAACACCATCCTCACCAGGCAGACCGAATGGACGCCGAAATATGTGAATGGATGAGACATGGTTGCTCCCCGCGGGGGAGAAGGGGATGCACTGGCTCGCTCGCCCTTATCATTGACGTTTGCGATGGCGCTTCAGCTGATGTGAGCAGGGCAGGGCGGTGCCCCCAGTCTCTTCTCCCCAGCGGGGAGAAGTGCCGGAGCGCCAGCGAGGCGATGAGGGGGCCACACGGCACACCGCCGGCCATCGCCTGCGAGAAGCCGAGTCCTGCCGCCACCCCTGCGACCTATCGCCATTGTGAACGCTTTGCCGCCCATCCGTCATTGTCCCGATGCCATCCGAACGGTAGCTATCGTCCCACGGTCCGCCCAGCCTTCCAGCACGGGCAGCCGTTGTTTTATCGATTAGGAGCAATCAATATGATCGAAGTCATTGCCGCCTTCCGTGCAAAGCCCGGCAGCGAGGATAAGCTGCGTGAAGCGACGCTCGCGATCGTCGAGCCGACCCGTCGCGAGGAAGGCTGCATTCAGTTTGTCGTCCATGAGGACACGGATGCGCCCGGCACCTTCTTCATCCGCGAAAGCTGGCGCGACCAGGAAGCCCTGACCGCGCATTTCGAGCAGCCCTACCTGAAAGCACTCGTGGAACTCCACAAGGACATCCTGGCCGAGCCGCTGAAGCTGCATAACCTCAAGGTCCATGCCTGAGGCATTCTGAACATGTCGCCGTTGACCTCAGTCGACGGCGACCATCACGTCGGAGGCCTTGACCACGGCATAGGCGTCGGAGCCGACGGTCAGCCCGAGTTCCTTCACCGCCTCGTTGGTGATCGACGACGTCACGATCGAGCCGCCGCCGATATCGATGCGCACATGCGCCGTCGTGGCGCCGAGGGTGATCTCGACGACCTTGCCCTTGAGGCGATTGCGAGCGCTGATTTTCATGAGTTTTCTCCCTGGTTCGATGGCGGAACTTAGCGTCTCGCCACCGAAACGGCAATCTCACTCGCCGCGCGGATAGCGCTGGTTTTCTTCCAGCACGTTCAAATCCATGTGGTTGCGCATGTAGCGTTCCGAGGCGCGCTGCAGCGGCTGGTAGTCCCAGGGATAATAGGCGCCGTTGCGCAGCGCCTCGTAGACCACCCAGCGACGCGCCTGACTCTCGCGCACGGCGGCGTCGAAGCTTGCGAGGTTCCAGCGCTTCTCCGCCTGCGTAGTCAGATGCGCCAGCGTGTCCGCATAGGCGGGATCGGTGGCGAGGTTCTTCAATTCCTTCGGGTCGGCGTCGAGGTCGAAGAGCATCGGCGCGTCAGCGTCACAGAGCGTCAGCTTGAATTTGCCGTCGCGCAGCCCGACCAGCGGCGCGATCGAGCCCTCGGCCGCATATTCCATCGGCACCGGCCCGCGCGTTCCCGTTCCCTTGGCAAGCGGCGTCAGATCCTCGCCGTCAGTCCATGGCTTCAGCTTGGTGATGTCGATGCCGGCAAGCGAGGCCAGCGTCGGCGTCACGTCGAGCGTCGAGACCGGCTGGCTGATGAGCTTTGGCTCCCAGCCGGGTGCTGCGATTGCCAGCGGTACGCGCGCGGAACCGTCGAAGAAGCACATCTTGAACCACAGCCCGCGCTCGCCCAGCATGTCACCGTGGTCGGAGACGAAGAGGATAACGGTATCCTCGGCCATCCGCCCGCGCTCGAGAACGTCGAGCAGTTCGCCGACCTTCTCGTCGATATAGGAGATGTTGGCGAAATAGCCGTGCCTTGCGTTGCGCACCTGCTCGCGGGTGATCTCGAAGGCGTCGTAGTCGCAGGCCTTCAAAAGCCGCTGCGAATGCTGGTCCTGTTCCTCGAAGGGGATCGTGCCGACCTCGGGGTCGAGATGAGGGCAATCCTCGTAGAGATCCCAGAACTTGCGGCGCGCCACATAGGGGTCGTGCGGATGCGTGAAGCTGACCGTCAAACACCAGGGGCGATCGTCCTGCCGGCGCGAGAGGTCGTAGAGCTTGCGGGTCGCGTTGTAGGCGACCTCGTCGTCATATTCCATCTGGTTGGTGATCTCGGCCACACCCGCGCCCGTTACCGAGCCGAGATTGTGGTACCACCAGTCGATGCGCTCGCCGGGCTTGGTATAGTCAGGCGTCCAGCCGAAATCGGCCGGGTAGATATCGGTCGTCAGTCGCTCCTCGAAGCCGTGCAGCTGGTCGGGACCGACGAAGTGCATCTTGCCCGAGAGCGCTGTGTGATAGCCGGCCGCGCGCAGATGATGCGCGAAGGTCGGAATATCGGAAGCGAATTCGGCGGCGTTGTCGTAGACGCGGGTGCGGCTCGGCAACTGTCCGGACATGAAGGAAGCCCGCGCCGGCGCGCAGAGCGGGCTTGCCGTATAGGTGTTGGCAAAGCGCACGGAGCGCTTCGCCAGGGCTTTCAGATGCGGCGCGTGAAGAAACTCGGCCGGCCCATCGGGAAACAGCGTCCCGTTATACTGGTCGACCATCAGGATGAGAAAATTCGGGCGCGACATGCTGGGTATTGGTCCTTGGAAAGTATCAGAGGCCGAGGGAGGTCTTGACTGCGTCCGCGGCGGGCTTGCCGTCAAACGTCGTGACGCCTGACAGCCATGGGTCGACAGCGGTCGGATTGGCCTTCAGCCATGCGGTTGCCGCGGCCTTCGGGTCCTCGCCGCCGAGGATCGAGCCCATCAGCACGTTTTCCATGCTGAGGTCGAACTTCAGGTTTTTCATGAACGCGGCCGCGTTCGGGCATTTCGCCGACCAGCCGGTCCGGGCCAGGGTATAAATCTCGGCGCCGCCGAAGTTCGCGCCGAAATAGGCATCGCCGCCGGAGAGATAGGTGATCTGGAACTTCTCGTTCATCGGGTGCGGCGCCCAGGCAAGGAACACCACAGCGCCCTTGTCCTTGGAGGCGCGCTCGACCTGCGCCAGCATCGCCTGCTCGCCGGATTCCACCAGCTTCCAGTCCTTGAGGCCGAAGTCGTTGGCGTCGATCATCTTCTGGATGTTGCCGTTGGCAGGCGCGCCCGGCTCGATGCCGTAGATCTGCTTGCCGAACTCGTCGCCATGCTTCTGCAGGTCGGCGAAATCCTTGATGCCCTTGTCGGCGACATAGGTCGGCACGGCGAGCGTGAACTTTGCGCCCTCGAGGTTCTTGTTCATTACCTCGACAGCCTTGGCGGCATTGAGGTCGTCGATGAAGGCCTTCTGCGCCGGCATCCAGTTGCCGAGGAAGACGTCGATCTCGCCGTTCTTCATCGACTGGTAGCCGATCGGAACCGAGAGCGTCTTGACGTCGGGCTCGTAGCCGAGGGCAGTCAGGATCACGGAAGTGACGCCATTGGTGGCGGTGATGTCGGTCCAGCCCGGATCGGACATGCGGATCGTCTTGCACGACGCATCGTCGGCGGCAGCGGCCGACCCAACGGCCAGAGCGGTAAGCACAACGCCGGCAGCAAGACGGCGGATCATGGAAACTGCTGTCATCTCATTTCCCCTTTTTTGTCATTTGATAGTTTTATTGAACAACACTAGCATCGTCCCTGTGAAGGCAGCTTTTTTCGATGGTTCCCAACAGGATTTTTTATGGCAGAGCGGCCGATCGATCTGGGGTGGATGCGCATTTTCGCGGAGATCGGCGGCGCCGGCAGCCTGTCGGCCGCAGCCGGCGCGCTCGGCCTCACCCAGCCCGCCGTCAGCTACCAGATCCGCAGGCTGGAAGAGCAGATCGGCGTGACGCTGTTGAAGCGCCAGCATCGCGGCGTCGAGCTCACGCCGGAGGGGCAGCGGCTTTTCGATCTGGTCGCAAGAAGCGTCGATGAAATCGACCAGCTGACGCGCAGGCTGCGCAGCGAGAAGGAACGCCCGTCGATCCGCCTGCATACGGACTACGCCTTTTCCGCGCTCTGGCTGATCCCGCGCATGCACGCGTTTCGCCTGGTCCATCCGGATACGGACATCCAGATCATCGCCACGCAGCGCATGGAGCGTCATCGTTCGGGGGAAGGCGACGTCTCCGTCGTCTTCGGCACTCGCGCCGAATTCGGCCGCGACGCGAAGCTTCTGCTGCCGGAAAAGGTGGCGCCCGTCTGCAGCCCCGGCTTCATCGAGCGCAACGGCCCCTTCGAGACGCCCGCCGATCTCGCCCGCAACAGGCTGATCCACCTCGATACGGCAGTGCCATCGCCATGGTTCGACTGGCGCAGCTATTTCGCCGAACTCGGCATCGGGCGCGAGGCCTTTGCCGGGCAGGGCGATCTCAGTTTCAACACCTACTCGCTGGTGGTGCAGGCAGCGCTTGGCGAACAGGGGCTGGCGCTCGGCTGGATGGGCCTGGTCGATACGCTGCTTTCGAATGGCATCCTGTCTGTGGCCGGCCCGACGCTGGAAGCGCCGGATCGCGGCTATTTTCTGCTGCAGCCGAAAGGCCGCACGCCCGGGAGCGATGAACTCGGCGCCTGGATGCTGGCCGAAGCCGGTCTCTGACATGCTGTATCGAGATGGTGTGGTCTTCAGGCGGCCAGATCCTGCAGGAAGTCGTCGCACCAGCGCGAGACGTCGTGGACCGCGAGATAGTCCATCATCCGCTGCCACCGCTCCTTGCGCTCTTCGAGCGACATGTTGAGCGCCCGCGCTATCGCGTTGGCGGTCCCCTCGATGTCATAGGGATTGACCAGAAGAGCGCCTTTCAGTTCGCGGGCGGCACCCGCGAAGCGTGAAAGCACGAGAACGCCTGGATCCCCGGGATCCTGCGCCGCGACATATTCCTTGGCGACGAGGTTCATACCGTCGCGCAGCGGCGTCACGAGGCCCACGCGCGCGAGGCGATAAAGCCCGGCAAGGATGGGTCGGCTGAGCGAGCGGTTGATATAGCGGATCGGCACCCAGTCCACGGTGCCGAGAGCCCCGTTTACCCGGCCTGCCTGTTCGGCGACCGTGCGCTGCATCTGCTCGTATTCCGGCACCTCCGAGCGCGATTTCGGCGTCACCTGCAGATAGGTCACGTTGCGCTGGTGGGCCGGGTTGTTGAGCACGAAGCGCTCGAATGCGTCGATGCGCTGCGTCAGGCCCTTGGAGTAATCGAGCCGGTCGACGCCGATGATCAGGTCGCGGCCGATGATGCTCTCCTTCGCCTTGTGTACCATGGCGTGGCTGACGGCTTTGCGGGCAAACTTGGCGAAGGCTTCGGTCTCGATCCCGATACCATAGGCGCCGCCCTTGAAGATCTTGTCGCCGGAGTTGAAGCGACCGTCTCCCAGCGCGTCACCCATCTCCTCGCGACGCAGGCAGCCGGCGAAATTCTCAAGGTCGTGGTCGGTCTGGAAGCCGACGAGATCGTAGGCGGCAAGCCCGCGCATGATCTCCTCGTGAACAGGCATGGTGAAGAGCACGTCGGCCGGCGGCCAGGGGATGTGGTGGAAGAAACCGATGCGGTTCTTAACCCCCATCTGCCTGAGCTCGGCGGCAAGCGGGATCAGGTGGTAATCGTGAATCCAGATCGTGTCGTCTGGTTCGAGCATCGGCGCAAGGCGGTGCGCGAAGAAGCGGTTCACGCGGAAGTAGCCCGTCATCTCCTTGCGGCCGTATTCCGCCAGATCCAGCCGGTAGTGGCAGATCGGCCAGAGCACACGGTTGGCAAAGCCGAAGTAATATTCCTCGACATCCTTTTCGGTCAGATCCGTCAGCGCATAGGTGATCCGGCCATCCTCGCTGATCTGCAAGGGACCTGGCTCGGTGTCGCCGCTCGACTTGCCCGACCAGCCCATCCAGATGCCGCCGCGCTGCTGGAGCGCTGCCTGCAAGGCCACGGCAAGCCCGCCGGCCGCCGCTGCCGCTCCGCCCTTTTCGGGAACGGGCACACGGTTGGAAACGATGACAAGACGGCTCACGCAATATTCCTTTCAAAAACGGCAGTACGCAAAATGGCAATCGATAGGTCGCGATCATCAAACGGCGAGATGCGCGATGAGTTCCCTGAGAGCGACCGCGGTCGGCAGCGTCAGTTGCGCCGCCGTGCCGGAAAGGGGCGCGCCGACGCGGATCGAATGCCCGCCCAGCCGGTTGGCGACGTGGAACATCGCCTCGTCGGTAATGTCGTCGCCAATCGCGATCGGACGGCGGCCCGCGAACGGCGCCTCGGAGAGAAAGGTCTCCACCGCATGCCCCTTGTCGGCGCTGGCAGGGCGAATTTCGAGCACCATCTTGCCGCGCTGCAGCGTCCAGTTCTCGCCGGCCTTGGCAAGGAACTTCTCCATCAGCGGCTCGAGCTCGGCCTGCCGCTGCGGCGCGAGCCGGTAGTGGGCGGCAACCGCTGCCCCCTTGTCCTCGATCAGCACGCCATCGAAGCCTGACGTTTCCTTGCGCAGTTCGGCCTTCAGTTTCTCGAACTGCGCCGTCGGCTCGGCCTGCTCGATCCGTCCGTCCGCGCGGCGAAGCTCCGCTCCATGCAGGCCCGCGATCGGAAACCGGTAAGGGGCAAAAAGCTTGTCGGCGTAGGGCAGCGCCCGCCCGGTCACCAGCGCCACGGCGCCACCAAGCTTGCGCGACAGCTGATCGAGTTGCTGCGGCAAGGCAGGGGGCACGACAATGCCATCGGGCGTGTCGGCGAGATCGAGCAAGGTGCCGTCGATATCGAGAAACAGCGCCCAATCGGCGGCCGAGGACCGGAGCAGATTAAACAGAAACGAGGTCCCGGAAACCTGCTGCGGCTTCAGGGTTCGGGATGGCTGCGCTGGATAGGACATGTGGTCTAAATGTGGCAGCAAAGCCCGATGACAACCCTAAAAAGTCATCGCTGTCCCTTTGCGGCGTCTCGCGCGGACGTTCGCCATCCCTCAATCTCCCGGCGTCACAGGGGCATTGGCCGCATAGAAGGCCTTCGCGTCGCGGGTGAACAAAGTGCCCTGATCGCTGCGTGTGTAGAACATGTGGCCGCCCTGGTAGACCTTCAGCCCCACCCGGTTGGCGGCAAGCGAAGCCGGCAGATGGTCGACGACATAGCGGCTGACGCCATAGGGCGTGACGAGGTCGCTGTAGCCATGCGCGATCAGCAGCCGGAAGCTTGGAACGGCGGCGAGAAACTGCCTGATGTCGCCAGTCACGCTTGCCTGAAGGCGCGACCCGCCACCCCGGCGTCCCCATTCCCACTGACGGTTTATGTCGCTGTCGAGCAGCGAGTAGGTCATCTCCGTCTTGAAGCCGAGCTCGTTGCGGGCGTAGTCGGCGAAAGCGCCGCCATAAGCGCGCGTGAAACCGTCGAGGATGGCGTCGTCGCCGCGTGCGTCGGCGGTCTCCGGAAACGCATCGGGCGTGGTAAAGGCCGCGTCATAGGGGCTGGCAACCAGTCCGTCGCTCTTGCCGATCTCCTTGGCGAAGGCGTTGCCGAGAAAGCCACGGTTCTTTTCGACCACATCTTCGGGGATACCCGTCATGGCAGAGAGCCTGGAATAAAACGCCTTCGCCGCGTCCCCCGTGGGTGCTGCCCCCGCCAGCGTCGTCAGATAGTCGCCGAGCGCGAACCGCTCCGCCTCGCGTTGCTTCGTCTCGTCGAAGGCCTTTCGCCGATCCATCTGAGCTGCCGCCAACGACGGCAACTCCAGCGCCGCGCCGAGCGCGAACTCGTCCGCGCCGAACATCAGCTGCCCCTCGAGGAGCGGCGACAGCATGACCGCGCCCGAGACGATGATGCCCTGCGTATCCTTCAGCGCGCTCGCCACCTTCGCCGCCCGGAAGCCGCCATAGCTCTCGCCGAGCAGATATTTCGGTGAGGACGCCCGGTTGTTGTGCGTGACGTAGAGCGCGATCGCCTTGGCTACGCTCTCGGCGTCGGCATTCACATTGTAGTATTTGGCGGCGTCATCGGGCTTCACCGTCCGGCTCCAGCCGGTACCAACAGGGTCGATCAGCACGAGGTCGGTGAAATCGAGCCAGCTGTTCGGGTTGTCGACCAGCCTGGCTTCCGCCCCGTCGTCGCCCTTCGGTCCGAAGTCGACGATCCGGGGACCGACGAGGCCCAGATGCAGGAAGGCCGAGGCCGCACCCGGGCCACCGTTGAAGGCGAAGGTCAGCGGCCGGTTGGCCCCGCCATCCTTCTTGACGTAGGCGGTGTAGAAGATCGCCGCCGTCTGCGCGCCATCCTGGCCGAACATGTCGAGCGTTCCAGCCGTCGCGGTATAGGCGAGCTTGCGGCCATCGAGGGTGATCTCATGCTCGGTGACGGAATCCGCAGGCAGCAGCTTCAGCACGCCCTCGCGCGATCCGGCGGATGGCCGCGCCGCGTCTTGCGCATAGGTCAGGGATGGGGTGACTGCCGCAGTGAGCCCGGTGGCCAGGATTGTGGCCAGGACAATGGATCGAAAGCGCACGACTGTTCCTCCGCGGATGCCATCTTTGCGCGGAGCCTAGCATCGGCGCCGCCGCAGAGGGCATCAACAGATGGTGAAGGCCTCAATCAGCGGTTTTCTCGACCGTCCGCGCGTTCACATGCATCGCCCGCCCGGCGTTCCAGCCATTGATGGCGGCACCCGCTCCGAGCGCCACGAACAGCACCGCGCACCAAGCGAAGCTCCCGGTCCAGCCGCGGATGAGGCCAACGACGAGAGGCCCGATGGCGGCCAAAAGATAGCCGACGCATTGCGCCATGCCGGAAAGATGCGCCGCCACATGCGGGTCGCGCGACCGCAGCACGATCGTGGTCATCGCCGCCGCAATCAGCCCACCCTGACCGATCCCCTGAAGCACCGCCCAGAGCCAGACCGTCGAGAGCGGCGCGAAGAGAAGTCCCAGCAGCGCGACCACGGCGATGCCGCAAAGCGCTGCGTTGATCACCCGCTGATCCTTGCCGCGCACCGCGATCTGCGGCGCGACCAGGCACGAGGCCGCCTGCACCATCACCGACACGGAAACGATCGCGCCGGCGGTGACGCCATCCATGCCGCGCTCGCGCAGGATCGGTACCAGCCAGCCGAATACGCAGTAGGCAAGCGCCGACTGCAGCCCCATGAACAGCGTGACCTGCCAAGCAAGCCTGTCCCGCCACAGCCCCTCGACGGAGAAGCCGCTGCGCTTCACCTGCGCTTTGGTCGACAGCACCTGCGGCAGCCAGATCAGGCCGACGACGAGCGCGGGCAGCGCCCAGATCGCCAGCGCCGCAGCCATGGAGCCGCCGAAGGCGCGCTCGAGCGGCAGCGTAAATCCGGCCGCTCCGGCCGCACCCGCGCAGAGCGCCATCGTGTAGAAGCCCGTCATCAAGGCCGCGCGATCAGCGAAATCGCGCTTCACCAGACCGGGCAGCAGAACATTGCCGACCGCGATGCAGGCGCCTGATAGCGCCGAGCCGATAAACAGGAGCGGGATGGAGGAGAGGCCGCGCAGCGCCGTTCCGAGCGCCAAAAGCAACAGCACGCCGAGCAGCGTCCGCTCGGCGCCGATACGTTGCGCGAGCTTCGGCGCCAGCGGCGAAAAGGCGCCGAGGCAGACGACGGGCAGTGTCGTCAGCAAGCTGGTGCCGAGCGCCGATAAACCAAGTTCGCTGCGGATTTCGGGCAGCAGCGTCGAGGCGCTGGAAAACAGCGGCCGCAGGTTGAACGCGATCAATACGAGGCTGGCGCCGAGCACGAACCGTCCCGTCGCGCTGGTTCCCATCGGCGGCTGCGGTTGCGGCACGCTGTCTGCTTCCGCATCGATCAACTGCTCCTCGGCGTGATCGTAGAGATGGGCGGCGTCTTGCGAAGGCGTGGTCATGAAAGGATCATCCGGTCGAGAGCTGTAATTACGGGAGCCATGAAGGCGCGCACCGCCGCATCCGCTTTCTCTGCGTCGCCGGTGGCGATCGCGTCGATGATGGCGGCGTGGGCTTGCATGTGGGGCTCGGGAATATCTTCGCCCAGGGTCGCCTCGATGGTCTCGGCGATCGAGGCGGAAAAGAAGTCGTAGATCTCGATCATCGCACGATTGCCTGAAGCGGCGATCACCGCCTTGTGGAAGGCAAGGTCGCGCTCGATGAAGGCTATCTTGTCGCCGCCGTCGAAATTGCCGCGCTTTTCAAGCAGCCTGCGCAGCGTCGTGATCGTCTGTGGTGTGTGACGGAGCGCCGCCAGTCTGGCTGCCTCGACATCGAGCGCGCATCGCGCCTCGAAGAGATCGCGAAGCCCGGCGCGGCGCGCCATGGTCAGCGGCAATGCGCTGTCGGTGGTCGAAAGCACATAGGTGCCCGACCCCTGTCGCGTCTCGAGCAGGCCTTGCGAGACAAGCACACGCACGGCCTCGCGCACCGTGCCTCGGCTGACGGAGAGCATAGCGCACAGCGCCGCCTCGTTGGGCAGCTTGTCACCGACGGCCCAGCGCTTGGCAAGGATCTCGGTACGGATCGCCTCTGTCGCGGTTTCCGCGAGATTGGTTTTCGAAAGCGGCTGCATAGGCGCCTCATAAAGTCATCTGATGACTTTATGAATAGCGATGGAATTGCCTTTGGTCAATTAGCGATCTGAAACAGAAAAAGGGCCGCGCTAGCGACCCTTTCCATGAGTTTTGGCCTGTAAAACCGGCCGGACCGCTATGGCGATCCCAGGAAGGCGGGTTTCAGAGCGAGGGCTGCCTCGCCTTCGTCACCACTTCCAAGCCCATTACGAGGTCCGAAATCTCATTAGACATTGGATCACCTTCCTTTCGTTCTGTTTCCGATAGAAGAAAGGTAAGAGCATTTCAGCGGGATGCAAGGCCTAATTTGGTGGTAATGGAAATTGCAACCAAGGGATGATATTGCTTGCGGCGTGAGTGGCAAAGCAGCGTCCGCCGCGCCAGCCGGCGGGATCGGGGAAGATGGGCAACCTCGACCGCGGCGATCGGCCTCGCCCTCTCACAAGGAGGTGAGCTATGTGGTTTCCACTTAGCATCACGTTTAGGGTAAGAAAAACCCGGACCAGCTGGTTGCTAGAGGTCCGGGTCAATTTCCTAGTCTGAACAAGCGGGAGGCAGGCAGCAACCTGCCTTCCACTCCTTGAATATAAGCCATTCCCTCATTTTCATCAAGACATCGCGCGCAATGCTGGTGATGCGCACGCGGCTCGCGCAAACCGCTCGCCACCCCGTTCACAAAACAAAATGCTGCCTTGCGGAAGTTGATCGCCGTCAATGTCAGAAAAACGTCATGTTCGGCTTGCAAGCCACATGCTTGTTTAGTTCTTATTAACCATCGGATTCGACAATCGTCGATGCGTTTCAGCATTGTCCCGCCACGATCAGGGCGGGTTGCGGAGTGAATAGCATGTGTCGCTGGGCAGCCTATCGCGGAGAACCCCTCTATCTGGAGGACCTCGTCTCGTCGCCTGCGCACTCCCTGATCGAACAATCCCACTGCGCCACCCGCGCCAAGACGGCGACGAACGGTGATGGTTTCGGCATCGCCTGGTACGGCGATCACCCCGAGCCTGGCCGCTATCGTGATACGCTGCCGGCCTGGTCGGATTGCAACCTGAAAAGCATCGCGCGGCAGATCCGCTCGCCGCTGTTCCTCGCCCACGTCCGCGCCGCGACCGGCGGCGGCACGCGGCGCGACAACTGCCATCCCTTCGTTTTCGCCAACTGGTCCTTCATGCACAACGGCCAGATAGCTGGCTTCGAACGCCTGCGCCGGTCGATGGAGGCGATGCTTGATGATGATCTCTTCAACGCGCGCGGCGGCACGACCGATTCCGAACTGATGTTTCTGCTCGCGCTCCAGTTCGGCCTGCGCCAGACGCCGATCGCGGCCATGTCGGAAATGATCCGCTTCGTCGAAGGCTTGTCGGAAAATATCCTCGGCTCGGCACTGGTGCGCTACACGGCAGCCTTTTCCGACGGCAATGCGCTCTATGCCATCCGCTATGCGACCGATCGCAAGGCGCCAACGCTCTATGCGTCCCCAGTGGGCAAAGGCTATTGCCTCGTCTCCGAGCCGCTCAACGACGATGTCGATGCCTGGGCGGAAATTCCGGATGGCAGCGCTGTTACGTTGACCGATAACGGCCTCGACGTCACGCCGTTCCAGCCGGTCGCAGCACCTGCCAAATCCGCTCCCGTCGCTATCCCCGCCTGAGCCGTTCAGCGATCAGTTCCGCAAGCTTCGTCGCGACATCCTCCTTGGCCATATCAGGCCATTGATCGATGCCATCTCGGGTGACGATCTTAACGCGGTTGCGCACGCCGCCCATGATGCCGGTTGCCGGCGAGACGTCGTTGGCGACGATCATGTCGGCGCCCTTGCGCTCCAGCTTCACCTTCGCGTTGCTATCGACATCCTGCGTCTCGGCGGCAAAGCCGACAACGAGTTTCGGCCGCAACGTGTGATGCCCGATCGTCTTCAGAATGTCGGGGTTTTCGGTCAGCGCCAGCGTCGGAATGGATTCGCCGGGATGCTTCTTGATCTTCTGATCGGACGCGGATGCCACGCGCCAGTCGGCCACCGCCGCGACCATCACCGCAATATCGGCCGGCAGCGCGGTCAACACCGCGTCGCGCATCTCCTCGGCGCGCTCGACATGGATGGTCTTCACACCGGCGGGATCGGCGATCGTCACCGGGCCCGAGACCAGCGTCACATCCGCGCCAAGCCGTGCAAGCGCCGAAGCGATCGCGTGGCCCTGCCGGCCGGATGAGCGATTGGCGATATAGCGCACCGGATCGATCGGCTCATGCGTCGGCCCGGATGTAACGATCGCCTTGCGCCCTGCAAGCGGCTTCGGGCTGGTGTCGAGCAATCGCTCCGCCGCGGCGACGATGTCGAGCGGTTCGGCCATGCGGCCCACGCCCGCCTCGCGGCTTTCCGCCATTTCGCCGGACATCGGCCCGATGAAATGGACGCCGTCGCCATGAAGCGCCGTGACGTTCCGCTTGGTTGCGGCATTGCTCCACATATGCGGGTTCATCGCCGGCGCCAGAAGCACCGGCCGGTCGGTGGCGAGCAGCACCGTCGAGGCCAGATCGTCGGCCAGTCCGTTCGCCATTTTCGCCATCAGGTCGGCGGTCACAGGTGCCACCAGCACGAGGTCGCAGTCGCGCGCCAGCCTGATATGGCCGACATCCTGCTCGTCCTGCCGTGAAAACAGATCGGTGAACACATGGTCCGCCGCTACGGCACCAACCGCGAGCGGCGTGATGAACTGCTGCGCGCCCGCTGTCATCACCGGCCGGACCGAGGCGCCGCGCTCGCGAAGGCGGCGGATCAGATCGAGGCTCTTATAGGCCGCGATGCCGCCGGAGATGATGAGGAGGATGCGTTTGCCGCCGAGAACCATGCCGCTTGTCCAACGTGGAATTTACTGGGCAAACCCTAAGCCTTTGGCGGATAATAAGCAATCGGCGCGCGCAGTTGGTGCCACCTCTCACGCGTGCTGCTGTTGCCTGACATGGCTGAAGATCGCGATCGCCATGCCGACGCCCGCCAGTTGCAGCAGCGAGCCACCGGCCTCGGCAAGCGTCGGAAGCCGCTGTTCGAAGACGAAGCCGAAGATCAGGCCGAACACGGTTTCGGCGACGATCAACTGGGCGGCGAGCGCCAGCGGCAACCTCTTCGAGGCGATCATCCACAAAAGCGTTGCCAGCCACGCGCCGGCGAGCCCCATGATCAGCGACCATAAAAGGAAGCGCATGAGGTCGATGTCTGTATAGACGATCGGCGTGTTCAGCGATGTCAGCGGGATCAACACAAGGCTGCCGAGTCCGGCGCCGATGCCCTGCATGCCCGTCCATTGCAGGATGTCGGGCGCGTCGGGCGATTGCATGGTGGCGGTGCTGGCCAGCCCGTAGACGACCCAGAGAACAAGCCCGATCGCCGCGGACGCGATGCCGTAGGCGATCATCACCCGGTCGCCCGTCGGCGTCGATGCGAAGACGGCGACGTTCACCCAAGCGATCCCGGCCGCGATCAGAATCAGCGGCAGTGCAAGCAGACGCCACGAGACGGAGCGATCGCGGAAGTTGGCGATCATCGCCAGGATGACAGGCATCGTCCCGATCACCAGCGGCGGAATGGCGGCACCGGCGAACCGGACGGCATAAGCGACGCTGATGAAATAGCCGACATAGCCGATACCGCCGAGCAGCAGCGCGGTGATCATCGGCTTGAGCTTGATGCCGCGCGGCCGGAAGCGCGGATGAACCATCAGCACCACGCTGGTCAGTGCGAACAGGCCATATCGCGTAACGGTCAGGTCAAGCGTCGTGAAGGGCGCGATGGCGCGCGGCACGACGAAGGTCAGCCCCCACAAGGCGCAGGTGGCGATGCCGCAGAGAATGCCGAACAGCATGGGGGTCTCCGGAACGGATAGAGCCGCAGGAAATGGGAAGGAATCAGGATAGGCGAAGAGCTGGAAATGCCACTATGCCTGATATCGCACGGGTGCAAGCGTCCACCAACGACATGGCGCAGGCGGGAAGGGGACAGGTCACGATCGCAAATCGCCCGTGAATGATCCGGCCGTGAGGTGGCCAAAGGTCGCATGTCCCGACATCGACCGCCTAAGTTGATGATTAAATGGAAAGAATGCAGCTTTGGTGTCGCCGGCGGCAAGCGTGACATTGTCCGCGCGCTGTGGCATGCAGCGGATATGGGGATGATCAGGACAGTTTTGGGGGACAGGGCATCGGCAAGCGCCATCACGCTGCTCGCCGCCCTCCTGCTGCTGATCCAGGGCCTGCTGTCAGGCCAGGCACAGGGATCGATGGCGAGCGCCGCCATGGATCCCCTGCAATCGATCTGCTCGATGACGGGCGAAAGCGTCATCGACCACGTCGAAAACACCAACGACGGCACATCGCATGATCAATCGCACGGCAAGGCCGCCGATTGCCCATGTTGCACGCTTTGCCGCCTCGCTGCCCACGCAATGCCGGCCATCCTCGGTGCGGATTCAGCGATCCTCCACGTCGATGCCGTCGGCGCCGCCACGATCGTCTTCACCGCAGACGCCGCCATCACGCCCACGCTGCGAGGCCTGATCGGCCAACCGCGCGCGCCACCACAAATCTCCTGACGTTCGATTGCCGGCGCTCGCAGTGCCGGCCTCAATCTTCATCATCAGGAGACATATCATGTCCGATTTCACCATCGGTCGGGAAGGTGCGAGCGCTGCCGTGCGCTCCCCGTCCGATCTTTACCGCGCCGTCTGGCGCTGGCATTTCTACGCGGGTCTTCTCGTCCTGCCCTTCATGCTCTCGCTTGCCGTCACCGGCGCGCTCTATCTCTTCAAGGACGAGATCGACAATGTCGTCCATGCCGATCTGAAGCGCGTCGCAATCAGCGAGCAGGCAGCGCGACCGCCATCCGCGATGGTGGACGCCGCCCTCGCCGCCCATCCCGGCACCGCGATCAAGTTCACCGATCCCGTCGACCCCGGCGCATCGGCGGAGATCACCATCAACACCGCGGCCGAGGGCAGTATCGCCGTCTATGTCGATCCCTATAGCGGCAAGGTGCTCGGCGCGCTGCCCGATCGCGGCACGATCATGTGGACGGTCCGCTATCTCCATAGCCTCAAATATTTCGGCTCCGTCACCCGCTCGCTGATCGAGATCGCGGCCGGCTGGGCGATCCTGCTTGTCGGCACCGGCATCTATCTCTGGTGGCCGCGCAAGCAGACGGGAGGGGTGCTCAGCATTCGCGGCACGCCCCGCAAGCGCGTCTTCTGGCGCGATACCCATGCCGTCCTCGGCCTTTTCGTCGGTGGCTTCATCGTCTTCCTCGCCGTCACGGGCATGCCCTGGTCCGGCGTCTGGGGCGCCAAGGTCAACGAGTGGGCGAATGGAAACAACTTTGGCTATCCGGCCGGCGTGCGCGTCGCCGTCCCCATGTCCGACGAACATGTCGACCATATCGCCAAGACCACATGGTCGCTCGAGCAGGCGCAGGTCCC
Organism: Rhizobium sp. 2MFCol3.1; assembly: GCF_000377565.1. Taxonomy (GTDB): domain Bacteria; phylum Pseudomonadota; class Alphaproteobacteria; order Rhizobiales; family Rhizobiaceae; genus Rhizobium. Next base: position 16,111 of record NZ_KB898356.1, read on the forward strand.
GCAATCCCCGGGCCACCAGCATGGCGGAGCGCCGATCAGCCTGGATGACGCTGTCGCCACCTTCGACCGCCTCGGCCTGCATCGCGGCTACGCCGTCAACATCCCCGTGGATGCCATGGGCGTCTACACCGGCTCCGTCTATCCTGACAATCTCGCAGAGCAGCGTGTCGTGCATCTCGATCAGTTCACGGGAAAACCGCTGATCGACATGAGCTACGCCGATTACGGCCCGCTCGGCAAGGCGCTGGAGTGGAGCGTCAACGTCCATATGGGGCAGGAGTTCGGGCTGGCGAACCAGCTCGTCCTGCTCGCCGCGTGCATCGGCATCGCGATGCTCGCGGTATCCGCCGGCGTCATGTGGTGGAAGCGCCGCCCGGCAGGCTCGCTCGGCGTCCCGCCCATGCCGTCGGACAAACGGGTCTTTCGCTGCCTGATCGCCATCCTCGCGATCGGCGGCATCATCTTCCCGCTGGTCGGCCTGTCGCTCGTCGTCATGCTGGCGCTCGACTGGATCTACGTCAGAACCCGTCACCGCCGATCGATCTGAAAGCCGTGAGGAGGCATCGTCGATGCCTCCTTACACTTACTCCTGAACGATCCCGACACAGAAATCGATGAACGCCCTGACCTTCGCTGGTACATGCTGGCGGGAAGGGTAGAAGGCGTAGAGCGGAAATGTCTCGTCGGGCCAATCAGGAAACAAGTCGATCAGCTGGCCGCTTTCCAGATAGTCCTGCATCCCAAGCGAAAACACCTGCGCGATGCCGATCCCGGCAAGGCAGGTGGCGAGCGTCGTGCCGGCGTCGTTGACGAGAATGCGTCCGCGCGTCTCGATCGGCACGACCTCGGCGCCACGCCGCAATTCCCACTCGAAGGGGCGGCCCGTCAGCGAATCCCGGAACTGGATGCAGGTGTGGTCGGCAAGATCGCCGGGCGCTGTCGGCCGTCCGTGTTTGGTGAGATAGGCAGGCGCCGCGATGGTGATCACCCGCGTGCGCATCAACAGCCGCGAAATCAGCGAGGTCTGCGCGGGATCGCCGAAGCGCACCGCCACGTCCATGCCGTCGGCCACCAGATCGCCGATCTCGTTGCGGGTTGTGATCTCGATCTGCAGCTCGGGATAGAGATCGAGAAACGCGCCGAGCCTGGGTCCCAGAACCAGCCGCGAGAAATACGGATCCACATTCACCCTGAGCCGCCCGCGCACCGACTGCGCGACGCCCGAGGCCGCCATCGCTGCCTCCTCGATACCGCTCAGCAGCGGTGCTACCTGCTCGTAGAAGCGGGCGCCGTCGTCGGTCAGGCGCATGGTGCGGGTGGTGCGGTCGAGCAGGCGCAGGCCGATACGGCCTTCCAGCCGGGCGATGGCGCGGCTGACGCCTGATGGCGACAGACCCATCGCATCCGCCGCCCGCGCGAAGCTGCCGCTTTCGATCACCGCCGCCAGCACGCTCACCCCGTTCAGCAATCGTCCGTCGAACATCGATCCATCCGTGATTTTGAGTCACCAATACCATGACATATGCGCACTTCAATCAAAGATCGGAAAGGATCATTTTGCGGGCGAACGGAAAACTGAACCAAAGGAGTTTCCAATGTTCGCCATCACAGGAGTAACCGGACAGGTCGGCGGCATCGTCGCCGCGCAGCTGCTGCAGACCGGCTTGCCGGTTCGTGCCATCCTTCGCAACGCCGAGAAAGGCAGGGCCTGGCGCGAGAAAGGCGCCGAATTGGCGCTGGCCGAAATGACCGATGCCGATGCGCTGACCGCCGCCTTCGCCGGCGCCGAGGGCGTCTTCCTGCTGATCCCGCCGACCTTCGACCCGACACCCGGCTACCCGGAAGTGCGCGCCGTCATTGCCGCCTTGAAGACGGCGCTGTTGAGGGCGCGGCCCGAGAGGGTCGTCTGCCTCTCCACCATCGGCGCGCAGGCCGAGGAGCCAAATCTGCTCAGCCAGCTGGGCCTCGTCGAGCAGGAGCTCTCGACCCTGCCGCTACCGATCACCTTCCTCCGCGCCGCCTGGTTCATGGAGAACGCCGCCTGGGATTTGGCGGCCGCGCGCGAGGCTGGCGTCATCGCAAGTTTTCTCCAACCGCTCGACCAGGCCTACCCGATGGTTTCGGTGGCCGATGTCGGCGAAAGGGCAGCTTCACTGTTGCGGGAGAGTTGGACCGGCAAGCGCATCGTCGAGCTGCAGGGACCGGAGAAGGTAACACCCGCCGACATTGCCGCCACCTTCTCCAAGGTTCTCGGCAAGCCGGTCAGCGCGGAAATCGTCGCGCGCGACGGCTGGGAAGAGCTGTTCAAGGGGCAAGGGATGCGCAACCCGATCCCGCGCATCCGCATGATCGATGGTTTCAACGAGGGCTGGATCCGCTTCGAAGGCCAGCCCGAGAGAGGGTCGACAACGCTGGAGACAGCCATCCGGCGGCTGGTCGAAGTCGCCTGATACAAAAGAAAGGCCGCGGACGAAACATCCGCGGCCTTTCCATATCAATTAGACACTCGATGTCAGAGATTGCTCATCCCGCCATCGATGACGAGTTCGCTGCCGACGATGTAGGCGGCCTCGTCGGAGGCGAGGAAGATCACGGTCTTGGCGACCTCGGCGGCGTCGCCGAAGCGGCCGACCGGGATCTGCGACTGGATATGATCGGCCATCGCCTTCGAATCCGCTTCCGATGCGCCGAGCTTGCTGTAGAGCGGCGTGGCGATCGGGCCGGGGCTGACGGCGTTGACGCGGATGCCGCGGCCGATCAGTTCGCCCGACAGCGTCTTGGCAAGCGTCAGGAGCGCGCCCTTGGTCAGCGAGTAGACGCTGGAGTTCGGCATGCCGATATGCGCGTTGATCGAGGTGTTGAGCACGATCGCTTCCTGCTTGGAGAAGATCGGCAACAGCGCCTGGATCAGGAAGAACGGACCCTTGACGTTGATCGCGATCGACTTGTCGAAGGCGGCCTCGCTCCACTGCTCCACGGGGCCGAATTCGGCCACGCCGGCATTCACGAAGAGGATGTCGAGATGGCCGAAGGCGTTCTTGATCGCTTCGGCGACGACCTGCTGCCCGGCGACATTGCCGGCATCGGCCTGGATGACGATCGCCTTGTCGCCGAGCTCGGCGCGGGCGGCCGCGACGCTGTTGGCGCTGCTGCCGGTGATGGCGACGCGGGCGCCCTCGGCGATGAACTGGCGGGCGGTTTCAAGGCCGATGCCGCTGGTGCCGCCGGTAATGAGGGCAGTCTTGTTCTGAAGGCGTGACATGGATTGATATCCTTGTGGGGTGGGCTGCTTGCCCATGATGTGTTGTTGGGGGGCGGTCGGCAGAATGCCTTGCTGTTGGGTCGCGATCACCCCCTCCGAAAGGCGAAGGTGATCGACGAGCTATGCGTATCAGGTGCGGGTGATCGAGGCGCCGCCATCGACCAGCGAGGCCGTACCGGTCACGAAGCTCGAGTCGTCCGAGGCGAGGTAGAGCACCGAGCGGGCCAGTTCGTCAGGCGTTGCCACGCGCTTCAGCGCGTGCAGGTTGGTGACGAAGCTCTGCTTGTCCGGCGTGTCGTTCATCTCGCGATACATGTCGGTATCGACGGCACCTGGGAGCACCGAGTTCACGCGCACATTCTTCGGGCCGTATTCGGCGGCGAGCGCCTGCGTCAAGCCGATCAGGCCGGCCTTGCTGGCGGCATAGGCGGCTACTCCAGGGAAGGCGAAGCTGTAGCCGACGAAGGTCGAGGTGAAGATCACCGAGCCGCCGCCATTCTTCTCCATCTGGCCGATCTGGTGCTTGGCGGCAAGGAAGGAGGCCGTCAGGTTGATCGTCACCGCTTCGGTGAATCCGGCTTCCGATACGCCCGTGCTCGGGCCTGCCTCGCCGAGAATACCGGCATTGTTGAAGGCGATATGGAGCTTGCCGTAGCGTTCAACAGCGGTGGCGACCAGCGCCTTGTGATAATCTTCCGAGCGCACGTCACCGGCAACGGCGACAGCGTCTCCACCCACGGCCTTGATCTCCTCGACCAGGCTGTCGAGCTCGGCCTGGCGGCGGGCGCCGACCACGACCTTGGCGCCTTCGGCGGCGAAAAGCTTGGCCGTTGCGCGGCCGATGCCGGCGCTGGCACCAGTGATGATGGCGACTTTTCCATTCAAGCGGTTCATTCTTCCATCTCCTTTTTGGGTTGGGGTGGCGTTTGCCGCCCCGTTCGATGAGTGGAAGATGGCATTTTCCTTTTGTTCGGATTAGTCTCCAAATAGCGGAACTCGAATTCGGAAATACCGAACGATGATCAAGATTGAGGGAATAACGGCATTCGTGTCGGTGGTGGAATCCGGCTCGGTCAGCGAGGCGGCCCGACGCCTTCGCCTGTCGAAATCGGTAGTCAGCGAAAGGCTGGCCGAACTGGAGCGCTCGCTGGGCGGCATGCTGCTTCACCGCACCACCCGCAAGCTGACGCTCACCGAGGATGGCACCGCCTTCCTCGATCGCGCCGCGCGCATCGTCCGCGAGATCGAGGACGCCACCGCCGAGATGGCCGAGCGGCGCGGTACGCTCTCCGGGCCGCTCAGGATAGCCGCCCCCGTCACCTTCGGCCGCATGCATCTCGGCCCGGCGCTCTATCCGTTTCTAGCCAAGCACCCCGAGATCCAGCTGGTGCTCGATATCGATGATCGCCGCGTCGATGTCTCCTCGGAAGGCTATGACGCCATCGTGCGCAACGGACCGATCGTCGATTCCCGCCTTGTCGTCTGGAAGCTCAGCCGCAGCCGTCGTCTCTTGGTCGCGTCCCCCGATTATCTGGAGCGACATGGCACGCCGAAGACACTGAACGATCTCGATGGCCACAAGGGCATTTTCTACACCAATCGCGGCGTCTCCGACTGGCGCTTCCAGACGCCCGATGGCGCCATCGTGGTGCGCGCCAGCCAGGTGCTCGGAATGAACAATGGCGACATGATCCGCGATGCGGCGGTCGCCGGTCTCGGCATCGCGCTGCTCCCCGCCTTCATCGCCGGTCCGGCGGTGAGCGAGGGGCGGCTCGCCGAAATCGACGTCGGCTACAAGCCGGAAGCCGAGTACATCTACATGGCTCATCCCGAAGGCCGCAATCCCTCCGCCAAGCTGCGCGCCGTCGCCGATCACCTGCGCAAGACTTTCGGCGATCCGCCCTATTGGGACCCATCAGGCTGATCAGATCAGGCTCATCAGATTGCCGACGACACGCGACCGCCGTGCCTTCAGCATCGCCAGCCCAAGCCGCGCCACCAAAGGCGGCCCCTCGATCGGCCGGTAGGCGACCCCGTCGAGTTTAAGATGCTCGAGCGAACCGGGCACGATCGACACGCCGAGATCGGCGGCGACCAGATTGATGACGGAAGGGATCTGCGGCGCCTCCTGCGTCACGACGAGCTCGAAGCCCGCATCCCGGCAGCCGCGCACGATATCGTCATAGAGGCTGAGGCCGACGGTGCGCGGAAAGAGAATAAAGGGCTCGCCCGAAAGTGCGGCGAGCGGCACGGTCTTCAGCTTCGCCAGCGGATGGTGCGCCGGCAAGGCGATCAGCATCGGCTCGTCCGCCAGCCGCTTCAGGTACACGTCTCTTGGGTCCTCCAGCCCGGGGCGGATGAAGGCGGCGTCGATCTCCTGCCGCATCAGCTTTTCCATCAGCCAGTTGCTGTTCATCTCGGTGAGCGACAGGCTCACATCCGGCCATTGCCCGCGAAACCGGCGGATCGTGCCGCTGACGGCGGTGTTGAAGGCCGACGACGCGGTGAAGCCGAGCGCCAGCCGCCCGGTCTCGCCTCGCGTCGCCCGCTGGGCGGCCAGCTTCGCCTTCTCGGCGGAGGCAATGGCGGCCCGCGCCTCCGGCAGAAATGCCGATCCCGCCTCGGTCAGCTCCGCCCCATGCGGCACGCGGTGAAACAGCGCCGCGCCGATCTCGTTTTCCAGATCGCGGATCTGCTGGCTGAGCGGCGGCTGGCCGATGCCGAGCTTGGCGGCGGCGCGGGTGAAATTCTGCTCCTCGGCCACCGCAAGGAAATAGCGGATATGGCGCAGCTCCATCGGTATCTCCAAAACCTATCAAGAAAGCCAGTTTCATATATTGGACAAATGATGACCCGTTGGCTAGATCAAAGGGCGTGAAAGGTTGGTCCTCAATGCCACGCGCCGCAGACAAGCAGTCCGTCCCCTCGGAAATTCCCTCCCGTCCTCATCTGACCGTCATCGAGAATGCCGCCTCCCAACAGCGGGGAAGCGAAGCGCAGGAAAAGCAGTTCCTGCTGCGCGGCACCCCGGCCTACAGGCGCGCCAGCATCGCGCTGTTTCTCTCGGGCTTCGCCACCTTCTCGCTGCTCTATTGCGTCCAGCCGCTGATGCCGATCTTCGCCAGCGACTTCGGCATCAGCCCGGCTGCAAGCTCGCTTTCTCTGTCGCTGTGCACGGGCCTGCTCGCCTTCGCCATCTTCTGCGCCGCCGCCGTCTCCGAAAGCTTCCGCCGCCGCAGCCTGATGTTCGCCTCGCTGCTGGGTGCTGCCCTCTGCACGATCGCCTGCGCGCTGGTCCCGAGCTGGCACGCGCTGCTGGTCATCCGCGCCCTTGAAGGCCTGCTCCTCGGCGGCGTGCCGGCCGTCGCCATGGCCTATCTCTCGGAAGAGATCGATCCGCGCGGCCTCGGCGCATCCATGGGCCTCTACATCGCCGGCAACGCCTTCGGCGGCATGGCCGGCCGCGTCGTCACCGGCACGCTGGCCGAGTTTTTCTCCTGGCGCATCGCGCTCGGCACGCTGGGCGCCATCGGCCTTGCGGCGGCCATCGGCTTCTTCCTGCTCCTGCCCGCCTCGCGCAATTTCACCCCACGCAAGGGCTTCAACGCCCGCTTCCATTTGGGTGCCTGGGCCGGCCATATCAGGAGCCCGGCGCTGCCCTTCCTGTTCGCCATCGGCTTCCTCGCCATGGGCACATTCGTCACGCTCTATAATTACATCGGCTTCCGCCTCGTCCAGGCGCCCTACAATCTGAACCAGACCGAACTCGGCCTGATCTTCACGGTCTACATCTTCGGCATCGCCGCCTCGTGGATCGCCGGCCTGCTCGGAGACCGCTTCGGCCACTTCGTCGTGCTGCCTTCTGGCATCGCGCTATCGGCGATCGGCGTGGCGCTGACGCTCTCGGCTTCGCTGCCGCTGATCATCCTGGGCATCGTGCTCCTGACCTCGGGCTTCTTCGTTGCCCACTCGGTGGCAAGCGCGCTGGTCGGGCGACTGGCCAAGGGCACCAAGGGCCACGCCTCGTCGCTCTATCTCCTGTCCTATTACATCGGCTCCAGCGTCGCCGGCTCCGTCGGCGGATACTTCTGGGGCGCCGATGGCTGGAACGCGGTGGTGATCTTCACCCTGACGCTGCTGGCGATCGGCATGGTCGCGGCACTTGCCGCAGCAAGACTGTCGCGTCGATAGCAAACATAGAAAAAGCCCGCGGCAAGGCGGGCTTTCTCATTATTGGCAGGCTCGTGCAAGCGGTCAGCTAACCACCCAGGCGATATAAACAAGCGTCAGCGCGATCAGCCACAGCGCCCAGCGGCCGGAGCGGCTGTGGCGGGCTTCCGACTTGCCGATCGCGTCTGCCGTCTCGGCGTCGAAGCGCAGGCCGTTCTCGCTCATCCGTAGCAGCTCGTGGTGGAACTTCTCGGTCTTGGCGGCGATCTCGGGTGCGGCCTCGGCGAGCTTCACGGCAGCCTTCAGCCCGTCCTTGATATCGGTCGCGATCCGCTTCGGTCCGAGATTGTTGCGGATCCATTCGCCGACCACAGGCTCCGAGGCCTTCCACATGTTGAAGCGCGGGTTGAGGATGCGCGCCACGCCCTCGACCACCACCATGGTCTTCTGCAGCATCACCAGCTCGGGGCGTGCCGCCATGTCGAACAGCTCGGTCACCTCGAACAGAAGCGTCAGCAGCTTGCCCATCGAGATCGTCTCGGCCGGCTGCCCGTGGATCGGTTCGCCGATCGCCCGGATCGCCTGCGCGAAGCTCTCGACATTGTGGTGGCCGGGCACGTACCCCGCCTCGAAATGCACCTCGGCGACGCGGATGTAGTCGCGGGTGATGAAGCCGTAGAGGATCTCGGCGAGGAAGCGGCGTTCCTTCTTTCCGAGACGCCCGACGATGCCCATGTCGACGGCGACGATCATGCCCTGGGGATCGACGAAGAGATTGCCCGGATGCATGTCGGCATGGAAGAAGCCGTCGCGCAGCGTATGACGCAGGAACGACTGGATCAGCGTATCGGCCAGCGCATTGAGATCGTGGCCGGCGGCCTTCAGGCCCTCGACGTCGGACATCTTGACGCCGTCGATCCACTCCATGGTGATGACGTCGCGTCCTGTGCGTTCCCAGTCGACGGTCGGAACGCGGAAGCCCGGATCATCTTGCGTGTTCTCGGCGATCTCCGAAAGGGCAGCCGCCTCGAGCCGAAGGTCCATTTCGACCTTGGTCGTCTGCTCCAGCGTCTTCGTCACCTCAACCGGCTTCAGGCGCCGGCTGGAGGGCATGAAGCGCTCCTGCAGGTGGGCGACGAGATACATCGCCTCGAGATCGTGGGTGAAGCGCTGGCGTACGCCGGGGCGCACCACCTTGACGGCAACCTTCTTGCGTCCCTGCGGTGTCATTACCTCGGCCGGATGCACCTGCGCGATCGAGGCTGCGGCGATCGGCTCGCCGAAGCTGACGTAAAGCTCATCCACCGGCCGGCCGAGCGAGCCCTCGATATTGGCCTTGGCGGCGGCCTCGGGGAAGAAGGCCATCCGGTCCTGCAGCTGCGACAGGTCGTCGGCGAACTCGACGCCGACTACGTCGGGCCGCGTCGCCAGGAACTGGCCGATCTTCACATAGGAAGGCCCCAACCGCTCGACGGCCTTGGAGAGCCGGTCGCTGCGCTTCTGGGTCTTGGCGCGCTTGCGCGCGAACATGCCGACGAAGGATTTGGCAGCCGCGACCGATGGCGGAAGCTCGTCGGAAGGCAGCGCCGAGACGACGCCCTCGCGCACGAGAATCCAACCAACCCGCCAGAGCTGGAAATATGCCGAAACAGTGCTCATTCCGGCTTAAAGCTTCCAGCCGGAGTGAAGGGCGGCGATACCGCCGGTATAGTTGGTGTAGCTGACGCGCGAGAAGCCGGCATTGCGGATCATCGCGGCGAAGTTCTCCTGGTTCGGGAACTTGCGGATGGATTCGACCAGATACTGGTAGGGCTCGGCATCGCCGGTGATCGCCTTGCCGAACTTCGGAATGGCGTTGAACGACCAGCTCTCATAGACGCGGTCGAGCAGCGGCATGTCGACTTCGGAGAATTCGAGCACCAGCAGGCGGCCGCCGCGCTTCAGCACGCGGAAGGCTTCGCTGAGCGCCACATCGATACGCGGCACGTTGCGGATGCCGAAGGCGATCGTATAGGCGTCGAAGCTATTGGCCTCGAAGGGCAGTTCCTCGGCATTTGCCTCGACGAAGGTCAGGTTGTCGGAGAGCTTCTTCTTGGCGGCGCGCTCGGCGCCGACTGCGAGCATCGATCCGTTGATGTCGAGCACGGTGGAGTGCGCCATCCGGTTCGAGGCTTCGATGATGCGGAATGCGATATCGCCGGTGCCGCCGGCCACGTCGAGCGTCTTGTAGCCGGGCTCCTTGCGCGGGTTCAGCGCCGCGATCATCGCATCCTTCCAGACGCGGTGCATGCCGACCGACATGACGTCGTTCATGATGTCGTAGCGCTTGGCGACCTTATGGAAGACTTCGTTGACGAGGCCCTGCTTTTCGCCGCCCGAAACTTCGCGGAAGCCGTATGATGTTTCCATGCCGCCGTCGGCGGAGGTGCGGCTGTCTGACATCGAATACTCCAATCTCTTAAATCAACGCGGCGACCATAGCGAAATCAGGCAGGCGACGCTATCTGTGGGCAACGGTCCGGTCCGCGACACCATGGCGCTATAGCGCACATCGCGGGTGGTTGAAACATGTTCGATATAGATGGGTTAAGATGCCGGAATTGCCAGAAGTCGAAACCGTCAAACGCGGCCTCGCGCCCACCATGGAGGGCGCGCGCATCGTCAAATTGGAGCTCAGGCGAGGGGACTTGCGCTTCCCGTTTCCGGAGGCCTTCGGCGAAAAGGCGTCCGGCCGCACCATCGTCTCGCTGGGCCGCCGCGCCAAATATCTGCTGATCGATCTCGACAGCGGTGCCACCATCATCGCCCATCTCGGCATGTCCGGCTCCTTCCGCATCGAGGCCGGCCCGATCGCCGAAACCCCCATCTCCGAAACACCGGGCGAATTCCATCACCCGCGCTCGAAGGATGAAAAGCACGATCACGTGATCTTCCATCTCGAAGGGCCGTCGGGCCAAAGCCGCGTCATCTATAATGACCCGCGCCGCTTCGGCTTCATGGACATGGCCGACCGCACGGCGCTCGACATCAATCCCTTTCTCTATGGCCTCGGCCCGGAGCCGACAGGCAATGCGCTGAGCGCCGCCTATCTGGCGGAACGCTTCAAGGGAAAGGCGCAGCCGCTGAAGAGCGCGCTGCTCGACCAGAAGAACATCGCCGGCCTCGGCAATATATATGTGTGCGAGGCGCTGTGGCGCTCGCACCTGAAGCCGACGCGGCCCGCATCCACCCTGGTGACGCCGACGGGCAAGCCCACCAAGCAGCTCGACCTGCTGGTCTCCTCGATCCGCGACGTCATTGCCGACGCCATCAAGGCGGGCGGCTCGTCGTTGCGCGATCATATCCAGACGGATGGCTCGCTCGGCTATTTCCAGCACTCCTTCTCCGTCTATGATCGCGAAGGGCAGCCTTGCCGGACGCCCGACTGCGGCGGTACCATCGCCCGCATCGTTCAGGCCGGGCGCTCGACTTTCTATTGCCCCACCTGCCAAAAATAGCTGCCTGCCATAAATAGCCTGGGCATTGGCCCGACCGGGAGGAACGCATGTCTTATGAAACGCTGATCGTCGAAACCCGCGGTGCCGTGGGGCTGATCACGCTGAACCGCCCGCAGGCGCTAAACGCGTTGAACTCGACGGTGCTGAAGGAACTGCTGCAGGCTTACGCCGCATTCGAGAATGACGACGCCATCGGCGCCATCGTCCTGACCGGCTCCGAGCGTGCCTTTGCCGCAGGCGCCGATATCAAGGAAATGCAGCCGCTCGATTTCGCCGATGTCTACTCCCGCAATTTCCTCGGCGGCTGGGACGATGTCGCGAAAGTGCGCAAACCCGTCATCGCCGCCGTCAGCGGCTTCGCGCTCGGCGGCGGCTGCGAACTCGCCATGATCTGCGACTTCATCATCGCGTCGGAGACCGCCAAGTTCGGCCAGCCCGAGATCACCCTCGGCGTCATTCCCGGCATGGGCGGCTCCCAGCGCCTCACCCGCGCCGTCGGCAAGGCAAAGGCGATGGATATGGTGCTGACAGGTCGCATGATGGATGCGGCGGAAGCAGAACGGGCAGGACTCGTATCGCGTGTGGTGGCCGCCGATCGTCTGCTCGATGAAGCGCTGGAGGCGGCGGCCAAGATCGCGTCGCTGTCGCGCCCCTCGGTGCTGATGGCCAAGGAGGCGGTCAACCGCGCTCTGGAGACCACGCTGGAGGAAGGTCTGCGCTTCGAGCGCCGCCTGTTCCACAGTCTCTTCGCGACGGAAGATCAGAAGGAAGGGATGACAGCCTTCATCGAAAAGCGTAAACCCGCCTTCAAGAACCGCTGAGCCCTGAAGAGAAAAGGCGACGGTTCCTTGAAAATGCGCGTTGACGCCGGTCGGCTTTAGGGTTATATGCCCGCCCAAGGTTCGGGAAGCCAGTCCGGTTTCCCGATAATACTCCCGCATTGCTGTGTAGGAAGTGGCTGCAAGGCCCGCGGCGGTAGCGGAATTTGTTCGAATTCTTGAGAGAGGCATCCATGGCCAATACAACTTCGGCGAAAAAAGCGACCCGCAAGATCGCCAGCCGTACCGACGTCAACAAGGCTCGTCGCTCGCGCGTTCGCACGTTCGTTCGTCAGGTCGAAGAAGCACTCGCAGCTGGCGATGCTGCCAAGGCCAAGGAAGCTTTCCAGGCCGCGCAGCCGGAACTGGCCCGCGCAGCAAGCAAGGGCGTCCTGCACGCCAACACGGCATCCCGCAAGGTCTCGCGCCTCGCAGCTCGTGTGAAGGCTCTGTCGGTCGGCGCGACCGCTTAAGCTTCCGTTAATAAAGACAGCTATATGATTAGCCCGGCAACTTTGTCGGGCTTTTTCGATTCCGCCAATTGCCCGAACTGTGGTTAATTTGGCGACGATTTCGTGTCCGGCAAATGACACAAAAAAATGAGTGATTACAAAGGCTTGTGCCAGGTTGTTCCTGAGCGAAGAGACTCAGACCTTCCCTTGCGGCGTCTAAAACGAGTCAAGAAGCTTTTTTCTTTTTTTCTTTTTATGCGTGTCAAAATTGCCGGTTTCCTGAATCTCCTTGATTCAAAAGCGATTCTTTTTTTGCTCCAGTGCAGCGCCCTAAATCTGCCGCAGGAGTCAACCGGCTACGCTTAATTTTGGCGAAATATGCCCGTTGATCTCGACCCCCGATCCTGCCTAAATGCCTCCCAACAAGGGGCTCGGACATCACCTGTTTTAAGGCTTGGTCTGAAACTGCCACGTCGGCAGGACGATGCTTTAGTGTCTTTTGTTGCGGAAGTTTCGACCTCCGGATTTTCACGCACTGATGCAGATTGGACTGCGGCTATGGCTGCCGCGGAACGGGATCATCTGTGCGCCATTTTTGAGGGCTGCACGCAGCGCGTGCGATCCTAATGAAGAGAAAAAGCATACGCAGGCAGGCGGTGTTCGTTGGACGAGGAGCGGACACCTAGGAGACAGGAAGCAATAAGACCGCATGAAGCGGTTGGCTTCGCCTCCAACAGTCGCCTCTCGTTAAGAGGCACGCGTTTGAGTGAACCGGCCGACGGCAGAGCATGAGGGTGATGCTGTCAGGTCATAAGCGGGGAAATGATCGGGCGACCAGGATTAGGTCGGCCGATGGAACTATAAGGCGGCAAGATGCACATGAATTCGATGGCGGCGAGTGCTTTGGACAACTCGGACAAGGTATCTCAGACGTTAGGCTCTATTTGCCCAGACGCGGCGGGGGAAAAGGGAGACATGAAGAATGATGGCATACTTTTTGAACGAGCAAGTGCACGCCTGAAGGCGCAGGTCGGTCCGGATGTCTACGCAAGCTGGTTTGCACGACTGAAGCTCCATTCCGTCTCCAAGAGTGTCGTACGGCTGACGGTCCCAACAACTTTTCTGAAGTCCTGGATCAACAATCGCTACCTCGACCTGATCACCGGCATCTTCCAGGCGGAAGACGCTGAAATCCTGAAGGTCGAAATCCTGGTTCGCACGGCAGCGCGCGCAACCAGCAAGCCGGAAGAAACGGCGACGCAGGAGCCGGTATCATCCGTCGCGCCGATCCGTCGCCCGGTCGCTCAGCAGGCCGGCCAGATCGTTCAGCAGGCTGTTTCGGCAGCGTCTGCGGCGCGCCCGGCGACCTCTGGCCAGCCGCTCTTCGGCTCGCCGCTCGATAACCGCTTCACCTTCGACACCTTCGTCGAAGGCAGCTCCAACCGCGTCGCTCTCGCGGCTGCAAAGACCATTGCCGAAGCCGGTCAGGGCGCAGTGCGCTTCAACCCGCTCTTCGTTCATTCCACGGTCGGTCTCGGCAAGACCCATCTGCTGCAGGCGATCGCCAATGCAGCCGTACAGAACCCGCGCCAGCTGCGCGTCGTCTACCTGACGGCCGAATACTTCATGTGGCGTTTCGCGACCGCGATCCGCGACAATGATGCGCTGACGCTGAAGGACTCGCTGCGCAACATCGACCTTCTGATCATCGACGACATGCAGTTCCTGCAGGGCAAGATGATCCAGCACGAGTTCTGCCATCTCTTGAACATGCTGCTCGACAGCGCCAAGCAGGTCGTCGTCGCAGCCGACCGTGCACCCTGGGAGCTGGAATCGCTCGACCCGCGCGTTCGTTCGCGTCTGCAGGGTGGCGTGGCGATCGAGCTTGACGGCCCGGATTACGAGATGCGTCTCGAAATCCTCCAGCGTCGTCTTGATGTCGCCCGTGGCGAAGATCCGTCGCTGGAAATGTCGAGCGAGCTTCTCAACCACGTTGCCCGCAGCATCACCGCCAGCGGCCGCGAACTGGAAGGCGCCTTCAACCAGCTGCTCTTCCGTCGCTCCTTCGAGCCGAACCTGACGGTCGAGCGCGTGGACGAGCTTCTCGCCCACCTGGTCGGCTCCGGCGAACCGCGCCGCGTGCGTATCGAGGACATCCAGCGCATTGTCGCACGTCACTACAACGTGTCGCGCCAGGAGCTGGTCTCGAACCGCCGTACGCGCGTCATCGTCAAGCCGCGCCAGATCGCCATGTATCTGGCCAAGACCCTGACGCCGCGCTCCTTCCCGGAGATCGGTCGTCGCTTCGGCGGACGTGACCACACGACCGTGCTGCACGCCGTGCGCAAGATCGAGGAGCTGATTTCAGGTGACAGCAAGCTGTCGCACGAGATCGAGCTGCTGAAGCGCCTGATCAACGAGTAGTCGCGATCATAGCATGGATTTTAGGCGGCCGGGAGCAATCCCGGCCGTTTGCTTTTGGCGCGCGCCTCTGCATAGTCGGCGGTAGACGATTGAGGCGCGAGGCTGATCATGCCGGCATTGCTTTTTTCCGATGACTTCGATGCGCCCGAGCTGAACGGCGAAAACTGGCTGCCCTGCTATCTCCCGCATTGGAGTTCGTGGGAAGCATCGCAGGCGCGCTACAAGATCCGCGATGGCTACCTCCGGCTGGTGGTAGAAGACGACCAGCAGCCCTGGTGCCCGGAATTCGATTGCGGCGTCAGGGTTTCCAACCTGCAGACGGGCCATTGGTCCGGCCCGGTCGGCAGCCGCGCCGGCCAACACCGGTTCAATCAGGATCTCACCGTGCGCGAGGCGATCCCACCCCGCCGCCTCTTCCTGCCGCATTACTGCCGTCTCGAGATGCGCGCTCGCGCAAGCCTCAATCCTTGGAACCTGGCGGCGTTATGGCTGATCGGCTTCGAGGACGAGCCGCATTGCTCCGGGGAGATAACCCTCTTCGAAGTCTTCGGTCGCAATGTCGAGCCCGATGCGGTGAAGATCGGGCGCGGTATCAAGAAGATCCACGATCCGAAACTGACAACGGAGCTCGATGAGGCAAGCGTCCCAATTGCTGTTGGCGACTGGCATGTCTACGCGATGGACTGGACGCCCGAGGGGATCGATTTTCTCGTCGATGGGACGATCGTCACACGCACCCGCCAGAGCCCCGATTACCCGATGCAGCTGATGCTGAACCTCTACGATCTGCCCGGCGACGAGGATCGCTCGCAGGCGCTCACGGCCACATTCGACATCGATTACGTCAAGGCGTGGGGCAGCTGAGGTGCCGCGCCGGCATCGGCTTTGAATTGAAACGGCGCAATGTGTTTATTGCGGATTGCGCTGGCTGGGCAGTGCACATCGGCTGCCGCAACTCGCGACGCCCGGAAGCATGTAGCGCAGGCA
This sequence comes from Rhizobium sp. 2MFCol3.1, assembly GCF_000377565.1. Lineage (GTDB taxonomy): Bacteria > Pseudomonadota > Alphaproteobacteria > Rhizobiales > Rhizobiaceae > Rhizobium. The sequence continues at coordinate 31,721 of NZ_KB898356.1, forward strand.
GCAAAGCTTGCGCCGCTGGATCATCTGTCCGTCTTCTTCGACCCGTTTGACGCTGCCGCACAAGGGGTTCGGCCCGCCATCCGGTAGACATCCGCGCACGAAGAGCGGCAGGTCGGGCGCGGAACGCCCGCCGCCCTCGCTATCGGTCAGCCGCAGCGTATAGTCGATGTAGACGGCGGCGTTGTTCCACAGGAGCTTGGCCGAGAGCCCGCAGCGCTTCAAGCGCTCGACGGCCATGTTGAGATGGCCGGACATCAACGGCCCGACCACGGAAAATTCGTCGCCGCTCGTCTCTTCGCCGATCATGCCGCGATGGGAAACGCCGAAGGCGCGCGGCAGCCCATCTTCGGTGAGCGCGATCGTCATCTCATCGAATGCCACCGGCAGCACCTGTCCAGCCAGGCGGTGGGCGAGCAGATAGGGAATGCTGATCCCGGCGAAGTAATAGAGCGACCACATGGAGACGACGGCGCGGCGATCGGTACCTTTGGTGACCTCGGTGTACCGGTCGATCGCCCGCTCGAAACCGCCATCCTTGAAGAATGTTGCGAGGGCGACGCCACCGGCCAGCTCATCCGCCAGCATCATCTTCTCGCGGCACCAGGCGTGATCGCCGGAAAAAGCGTGGGACAGGCCAATCGGCTGCGGGAGCCCGGGCGCCGTCCGCGCGATCTGTTGAACTGCCATGACTGAGGTTCGGCCTTGCCCGTATGCGTCTTAATCCTGACTATGATAATCAGCAAATACGCGCCGGGAAAGTGTTTTATGAGTGCGGGTGTCCACTTTTTCGGCGGTTGCTGAAATAGGCCCGGACTACCGCTGCGCTTCCGACAGCAACCAGCGGCGGAAGGCGGCCGCTGCCGGCCGTTCCAGCGCCTGGCCGGGATAGACAAGATGGAAGGCGAGCCGGCTGGCGACGCCGACAGGGAAGGGGGCGATGAGCTGGCCTTCTTGCAGTTCAGTCGTCACGAAGGAGCGCCGCATCAGCGCGAAGCCGAGCCCCGCCTTCATCGCCTCATAGGCGCCGTTGCCGTGCATGAAGACCGGCCCACGGGCGGTATCGACATTTTTCGCGCCCGCCGCCTCCAGCCATAGCTGCCAGTCATGGCGGTAGACGTCGTGGATCAGCTGGAATGGCGCCAGCGCATCGGGCGATGGATCCGGGCCGAGCTCATCGGCGAGCTTCGGCGTGCAGACCGGCACCAGCTCGTCATCCACCAGCCGTTCGCTGACGAGCCCGTCATAGCCCCCGAGCCCGTGACGGATGGCGAGGTCTATGCCGTCGCGCTGGAAATCCATCACCCTGTGCGAGGCGCTGATGCGTACGTCGATCTCCGGGTTCAGCGCTTCGAAGCGCGAAAGCCGCGGCACCAGCCAGTAGGTCGCAAAGCCCGCGGTGCATGTGACGTTCAGCACCGTGCCTCGGTTCCGCGCCGTGATCGCCGCCGTCGCCTCGCGCACCAGCCGAAAGGCCGCCCGCAAGGTCGTAAAATAGTCGGCACCCTCGGGCGTCAGCGCCAATGCGCGCGTCTTGCGCTCGAACAGGCGCACGCCGAGCGACGTCTCGAGATCGCGGATCTGCAGGCTGACCGCGCCCGGCGTCACATTGAGTTCCCGCGCCGCAAGCGTCATGCTCAAATGCCGGGCGGCGGCCTCGAAGGCACGGAGCGCCGAAAGCGATGGAAGAAAATCACTCATGCTTTAGCTCAGCTCAATCATGAAACGAAAAAGACTCGTTTGTCGCATGGCTCTGACCGCCATAGTATATGCATAAAGGTGATCATTTAAAGTCAAAGCTTGATCGTCACGGATAAGAATAACTCGACAGACGATAACAAGCCGCGCAGGAATCGGGTGGCGCAGGCTAGCGCCGAGCGCTAAACCGGCCATGCCGCAAAAGGGAGAGAAGCGATGCAGCAAAGACAGATGGGCCTTGCCGAATGGGGAATGTTGCTGGTGCTGTCGCTGCTCTGGGGCGGCTCCTTCCTCTTCAACGGCATCCTGGTGAAGACCCTGCCGCCGTTTACCATCGTCACTGGCCGCGTGCTGATCGCCGCCGTCGCGCTGAACCTCATCGTGCGCGCCACCGGCCACGCCATGCCGCGTGATGGCAAGTCTTGGGGCGCCTTCTTCGTCATGGGCCTGATCAACAACATGATCCCCTTCTGCCTCATCGTCTGGGGCCAGACCCATATTGCGAGCGGCCTCGCATCGATCCTCAACGCCACCACGCCGCTCTTCGGCGTCGTCGTCGCGCATCTGTTGACGGCGGATGAGAAGATGACCGGAAACCGCCTGTTCGGCGTCCTCGTCGGCTTTGCCGGCGTCGCCTACATGATCGGCTTCGATGCGCTGCGCGATCTGGGAACCAATGTGCTGGCGCAGCTCGCCGTTCTCGGCGCCGCACTCTCCTATTCCTTCGCCGGCATCTACGGCCGCCGCTTCCGCCAGATGGGCATGGCACCGCTTCTCCCCGCCGCCGGCCAGGTCACCGCCTCCAGCGTGCTGATGCTCCCCATCGCTCTCATCGTCGACCACCCCTGGACGCTCGCCGCCCCCTCGGCCGAGACCTGGATGGCGCTTTTCGGCCTGGCGCTGCTCTCGACGGCCGTCGCCTACGTCCTCTTCTTCCGCATCCTCGCCACGGCGGGAGCCACCAACCTGATGCTCGTCACCTTCCTCATCCCCGTCAGCGCCATCCTTTTGGGCGCCGCCATCCTCGGCGAGCAGCTGCAGGCCAAGCACCTGATCGGCATGGCGATGATCGCGATCGGGTTGGCTGCGATCGATGGGCGGTTGTTTGCGCGGGTGCGGAGGAGGGTGGTGTGATTGCGGAAGTTATTTAGAAATAAGAGGATAGCATAGAGCCCGGAGCCCCCTCATCCGCCTGCCGGCACCTTCTCCCCATTGGGGAGAAGAGACTCGTGGTGGGGCGCTCGCGCCAATCTTCCCTTCGCCCCATAGGGGAGAAGGTGGCCCGTAGGGCCGGATGAGGGGGCCTCACAGCACAAGCTAACCGCCTGAACCCACCCCAAAAAATCAACAAGCCAGATCAGCCACCACCGAATCCAAGATCAGCATCCCCGACGGCGTGCAGCGGATGCGCGAATTGCCGATGCGCTCGATAAAGCCGTGTTCCAGTAAAAACTCTTCGCGCTTCGGGTCGGGATCGCGGCCCGAGAGCTGCTGCCAGCGGGCGAGGTCGACGCCCTCGGTGAGGCGCAGTCCCATCAGCAGCAGTTCGTCGGCCTGTTCGTCATAGCCGAGCTGTTCCTGGTCGAGCACGCCGTGGCCGTCGCGCTCCACGAGTTCCAGCCAGGCTTCCGGCTTGCGCTCGGTGGCGGTGGCGAGCTTGATGGGCCCGCGCGTTAGCCGTCCATGCGCACCAGGGCCGATGCCGGCATAGTCGCCGTAGCGCCAGTAGGTGAGATTGTGGCGGCTCTCGGCACCCGGGCGGGCGTGGTTGGAGACCTCGTAGGCGGGCATGCCCTCGGCGGCGGTGATCGCCTGTGTCGCCTCATAGAGCAGCGCCGACTGGTCGTCGTCGGGCACGACGAGCTTGCCCATCTTGTGCAGTCCGAAGAAGGGCGTACCCTCTTCGATCGTCAGCTGGTAGAGCGACAGGTGGTCGACGGCGTAGGAGATCGCCTCCTTGAGCTCGCGCTCCCACTCCTCTACCGTCTGCTTGGGACGGGCATAGATCAGGTCGAAGGACATGCGCGGAAAAATATCGCGCGCCAGCTTGATCGCCTTCAGCGCATCCTCGACATCGTGCAGACGCCCGAGAAACTTGAGGTCGCGGTCGTTCAGCGCCTGCACGCCAAGCGACACGCGGTTGACGCCGGCGGCGCGGTAGCCGCGAAAGCGCTCGGCCTCGACGCTGGAGGGGTTGGCCTCCATGGTGATCTCGATGCCCTCGGGCATGTGCCATTCCTTGGCGATGCCGTCGAGAATGGCCGAGACCGTCGATGGGTTCATCAGCGACGGCGTGCCGCCGCCGAGGAAGATGCTGGTCACCGTCTTCGGGCCGCTCAGCTGCCGCATCGCCGCCATCTCCTTCAGGAAGGCGGCAGTGAAGCGCTCCTGGTCCACAGGCTGGTGGCGCACATGGCTGTTGAAGTCGCAATATGGGCACTTGGCGGCACAGAACGGCCAATGCACGTAGACGCCGAAGCCGGGCTCGCCGGTATCGGGCAAAAGAGATGCATAGCGCGTCAGGTTAGGCTGTTCCAAAGTGTCCACGATCGCTCTTAGGCGTTAAGGCAGGTTTCGACGAAGATCTTGAAGGCGCGGGCGCGGTGCGAGAGGGCGGCAGCGTCGCCCGGCTTCCAGCCGTGCTTCTGTTCCGCGCTCATCTCGCCGAATGTGGTGTCGTAGCCCTCGGGCTGGAAGACCGGGTCGTAGCCGAAGCCTTCAGTGCCGCGCGGCGGCCAGGCGACGAAGCCTTCCACCTCGCCACGGAACATTTCGGTGTGCCCATCAGGCCATGCCAGGCAGAGAACGCTGACGAAACGCGCCGTGCGCTGTTCCGGCGTGGTGGCCCCCTTTTCCTCAAGAGCGGTCTCGACCTTCCGCATCGCCATGGCGAAATCGCGCGTGCCATCGGCCGTCTCCGCCCAGTTGGCGGTGTAGACGCCTGGTGCGCCACCGAGCGCGTCGATCACCAGGCCGCTGTCGTCGGAGAGCGACGGCAGGCCCGATGCCTTGGCGGAAGCCAGCGCCTTGATCGCGGCGTTTTCCTCGAAGGTCGTGCCGGTCTCATCCGGCTCCTCGAATTTCAGTTCGGCTGCCGATTTCGCCGAGAAGCCGAAAGGACCGATCAGGTCGGCGATCTCGCGTATCTTGCCGGCATTGTGGCTGGCAACGACGATGGTGCGGGTATCGAGCTTGCGCATGAGCGGTCCTTCAAAGATTCCAAAGTTTGGGTTCGGCGCATTCCAGGCTGTTGCCGTCAGGATCGCGGAAATAGATCGATCGCGCCCCGTTCGGCCAGCAGAAATCGCTTTCGATGGAAACGCCCGCTTTGTTGAGCTTTTCCGCGATCAAGTCAATCGCTTCCGCACTCATCCGGAAACAGGCATGCCCCGCGCCTGTCGTGCCATGCGGCGGAACCGGCAGCGCGTCGGATGAGGGCGGCTTGATCGTCTCGTGGCGGTTGAAGATCAGGAGGATGCCCGGGCCGCAGCGGAAGAAGACGTGCCGGTTGTCATGACGCAGAACTTTCTCGAGGCCGAGAACATCGCGATAGAAGCGCTCGGCGGCATCGAGGTCGTCGACATAAAGCGCGGTTTCAAGAATGCCGTCGATCATGCTGTCATTCTCCGGGGCGCCAAAGACCCTCTCTGGCCTGCCGGCCATCTCCCCCCACAAGGGGGGAGAAGACCCGTGGCAACCGCCTGCCCAAATTGAACGTCGACGGGGCGTCTGGGTTAAGCCCTCCCCCTTGTGGGGAGGGTTGGGGAGGGGTCTTTATTCAGATCCCTCAGGCAATTGCCGCCTTCTGCATCTCGACCAGCTCGGCAATGCCGTTCTTGGCAAGCGCCATCAGCGCGCCGAACTCTTCTTCGCTGAACGGCGTGCCCTCGGCCGTGCCCTGGATCTCGACGATCCCGCCCGAACCCGTCATCACGAAGTTCGCGTCGGTCTCGGCCGACGAGTCCTCAAGGTAATCGAGATCGATAACCGGCTGGCTGGCGAAGACGCCGCAGGAGATCGCAGCGACGTGGTCCTTCAGGACCCGCTCGACCTTGATCATGTTGCGGCTTTCCATCCACTTCAGGCAGTCGTAGAGCGCGATCCATGCGCCGGTAATCGATGCCGTGCGGGTGCCGCCGTCCGCCTGGATCACGTCGCAGTCGAGCGTGATCTGGCGTTCGCCGAGTTCCTTGAGGTCGACCACGGCGCGCAGCGAGCGGCCGATCAGGCGCTGGATTTCCTGGGTACGGCCACCCTGCTTGCCGGCGGCGGCTTCGCGCTTCATGCGGTCGCCGGTGGCGCGCGGCAGCATGCCGTATTCGGCTGTGACCCAGCCCTTGCCGGTGTTGCGCAGCCACGGCGGCGTCTTTTCTTCAAGGCTCGCCGTGCAGAGCACATGCGTGTCGCCGAATTTCACCAGACAGGAGCCTTCGGCGTGCTTGGAAAAGTTGCGCTCGAAGGTGACCTTGCGCATCTGGTCGGTTTTTCTGCCTGATGGCCGCATCCTAATTCTCCTCGGTGCACGGGACCGGGAACGCGGGCGCGATCCCAGGCTTCATCCTATGTGCGGGTCTGTTGTTGACCGCTTCTACGATTGGCGGCGCGCATTTGCAAATTCCCTTTTGCGCGCACGGGGAGATTGGCTATATTTTGCGGCATCATTATCAGCATGGGTGCGCAAGGCTTAATGGAATTCAGGTCGTCGACGATTTCGGACGCCGTTGCCGCGCTGGACGAACGCTCCAAGGAAATCTTCCGTCGCATCGTCGAGGGCTATCTGGAGACGGGCGAGCCGCTGGGTTCGCGCAACCTTTCGCGCATCTTGCCCATGTCGCTGTCGCCGGCCTCGGTGCGCAATGTCATGAGCGATCTGGAAGAGCTCGGCCTCGTCTATTCCCCGCATGTCAGCGCCGGCCGCCTGCCCACGCAGGTGGGCCTGCGCTTCTTCGTCGATGCCTTCATGCAGGTCGGCGATCTCTCCGCCGAGGACCGCGCCAATATCGACCGGCAGGTGCGGGCGGAAAGCCGTGATGGCCCGATGGAAGCGATGATGAACGAGGCAAGCCGCATGCTGTCGGGCATGTCGCGCGGCGCCGGTCTCGTCATCACATCCAAGAGCGATCCCGTGCTCAAGCACGTCGAGTTCATCCGCCTGGAGCCCACCAAGGCGCTGGCCGTTCTCGTCGGCGATCACGACCAGGTCGAAAACCGCATCATCGAACTCCCCGCCGGCGTCACCTCCTCGCAGCTCACCGAAGCCGCGAACTTCCTCAACGCCCACATGACCGGCCAGACGCTGCCCGAGCTACGCAGCCAGCTCGGCCGCTTGAAGGCCGATGTGCGCCACGAGCTCGACGCGCTGTCGCAGGATCTGGTGGAGCGCGGCATCGCGGTCTGGTCCGGCAGTGCGGATGAAGGCAAGCCGGCGCAGCTCATCATCCGCGGCCGCGCCAATCTCTTGGAAGGTCTGGGCAATCCGGATGATCTCGATCGCCTCCGCATGCTGTTCGATGATCTCGAGAAGAAAGACAGCCTTCTTGAGCTGCTGAATTTGGCCGAAAGCGGCCCGGGTGTGCGCATCTTCATCGGCTCGGAAAACAAGCTCTTTTCGCTCTCCGGCTCCTCGCTGATCGTCGCGCCCTATCGCGACGAGGATGACCGCATCGTCGGCGCCGTCGGCGTCATCGGCCCGACGCGGCTCAACTATTCGCGCATCGTGCCGATGGTCGATTACACCGCCCAGCTCATGGCAAGGCTCTCGCGCCCGTCCAAATAGCGCTATTCCGGCAGCTCAACGCCGGAGCCGCCCATCTCCGAAGGCATGTCCTTGAACTTCGGCAACCCGTCCTTCACATGCAGGATGGTGTCCTCGTAGTTCACATGCATGGTCGGCTTGTAATCGAGATCGGGGATAACGGGCGCATAGACATCGGTCACGCCCCAGAGCGGATGTTCGCTATAGAGATGCCCGCCGCAGGTGTCGCAGAATTTGCGCACGCTGTAGTCGGTCTTCTGAAAGCTCTCGACATGCTCTCCACCCTTGGTGACGCGAACCGCCTGCGGCTGCCACAGCGTGAAGGTGTTGATCGGCCCGGCCGACCAGTGCTGGCAGGAGCGACAATGGCAATAGCCCATCGCGACAGGCGTGCCGGTCACGGTCAGTTCCACGGCACCGCAAAAGCATTTCCCGACATAGACGTTTTCGTCGGCCATCTCAGCACCTCCCAGGTTGAGAGATGAGTGTCGCACCGTATTAGGTTTTGCGAAAGTAAGAATGACATGTGGCTGCCGCCTCGCTGTCGCTTTCATATGCGGTCGTCACGGGCCGAACATGCCTGCGTTTGCGACCTTCTTCGTCACGCAGACTTGATTTTTGATGTTCAAAGTTCGATATCGGGCAGATCCAAAAGCCACCAATGACCGGAGAACGTCATGACTGACGAGACGACGAAGAACGGACCTGACGCAGCCGCGGAAGAAGCCGCAGCCGACGCCGCCGCAAACGTCGAGAACGAGACCGCAGCCGAGCCCGATCCGATCGAGCTCCTGAAGGCTGAGAATGCCGAGCTGCGCGACCGCTATCTGCGCCTCGCCGCCGACATGGACAATCTGCGTCGCCGCACCGAGCGCGAAGTCAAGGACGCCAAGTCCTATTCCGCAGCCGGCTTCGCTCGCGACATGCTGGCTGTCTCCGACAACCTGCGCCGCGCGCTCGACGCCATCCCGGAAGAGGCCCGCGCCGGCGCCGATGCCGGCCTGACGACGCTGATCGAAGGTGTCGAGATGACCGAGCGCTCGATGCTGTCGACGCTGGAGCGCCACGGCGTTCGCAAGCTGGAGCCGGTCGGCCAGAAGTTCGATCCGAACTTCCACCAGGCGATGTTCGAAGTGCCGAACCCCGACGTGCCCAACAACACCGTCGTCCAGGTCGTCCAGGCCGGCTATTCCATCGGCGAACGCGTCCTGCGCCCCGCCATGGTAGGCGTTGCCAAGGGCGGCCCGAAGATCGTCGAAGCCGAAACCAACTCGGTCTTCGACCAGAAGGACGCCTGACCCGATCGGGCCCGCCTAAGCGGGCCTGATCTCATTCAGACAGTCAGATGCGGGCGAAGCGTTCGATCAGGAGATCGAAGAAGCCGTCCGCGTCGACATCGCGCATCACGGTCGCGTTGCGCTTGCGGTCGGTCACGTGCCACCAGTCGACCACGGTCATGCCGACGGTCAGTTCCGACTTCACCTCGATCTCGACATTGCAGACCCGTCCCTTGAACAGTTCCGGCTTCAGCAGATAGGCAACGACCGTCGGGTCGTGCAGCGGGCCGCCGTCCGAGCCGTATTTCTCGATATCGAAGCGCTCGAAGAACTCCAGCATCTCCACCATCGCGATCGCCGGCCGCGTACCGATCTCGGCCATGCGCTTGACGCGCGATTTCAGCGTCAAGAGCTTGTGCGTGACGTCGAGCGGCATCATGACGATAGGCACGCCGGAGCGGAACACGATGTCGGCGGCCTCGGGATCGACGTAGATGTTGAATTCGGCCGCCGGCGTGATGTTGCCGCCCTCGGAATAGCCGCCGCCCATCATCACGAGCTCGCGCACGCGGCCGATGATATCTGGCGCCTTCTGGAAGGCGAGGCCGATATTCGTCAATGGTCCGAGCGTGCAGAGCGTCACCGTGCCTTCAGGCTCGCTGCGCAGCGTCTCGATGATGAAGTCGACGGCGTGGCCGGCCTGCAAAGGCATGGTTGGCTCGTCGAGCTCGGGGCCGTCGAGGCCGGTCTTGCCGTGCACATGCTCGGCGGTGACGAGCGGGCGGGCGATAGGCTTGTCGGCGCCGGCGAAAACCTTGGTATCGGTCTTGCCGCAGAGCTCGCAGACGATGCGCGCATTGCGGCTGGTATAGGAGAGCGGCACGTTGCCGGCGACGGTGGTGATGCCGAGCAGTTCCAGCTCCTCAGGGCTGCCGAAGGCCAGCATGATCGCTGCCGCATCGTCCTGACCTGGGTCGGTGTCGATAATGATCTTTCTCGGGTTTGCCATTCCGTTCGTCCCATCCTCCTGGCGCATATGTCGATGCATGCACCATCTGTTTATCTTCCCGCCGCAAATCGGCACAGCCGGCGCGGGGCAGGATTTGATGCGAGGCGCGGCAAGCTTTGTCAAGGCGGTGCAATCGCGTGCGCGGACGCCGCACGTCTTGGGCCAGCTGTCTCGCGCCCTGTCTTGCGAATGACAGCATTCGTTCCCATATTAGCAACATCCGGATGCTGTCTTCAGGTCCGGAAGGGTCGCTTGCATCAAGGACTTGGAACGCTGATGAGCCGTATGACGCCTTTCGCCAGCCCGCTGTTGCTGGGTTTCGACGCCATGGAAAAGACGCTGGAGCGGATTTCCAAGGCGAGTGACGGATATCCCCCTTACAATATCGAGCGCCTTGCCGCCGACCGCATCACCGATGATCCCGAGCGCCTGCGCATCACGCTTGCCGTCGCCGGCTTCAGCGAGGATGAGCTCGACATCTCCGTCGAAGAAAACCAGTTGGTCATCCGTGGCCGCCAGGTCGAGCAGGGCGAGCGCGAATATCTCTATCGCGGCATCGCCGCCAGGCAATTCCAGCGCACTTTTGTGCTGGCGGACGGCATGCAGGTTCTCGGCGCGGGCCTGAAGAACGGCCTTCTGTCGGTGGATCTCATTCGCCCGGAGCCGTCGCGTATGGTGAAGAAAATTAACATTTCGGTCCCACAGTAGGACAACGGCGCAAATCGCACCGTTGGTCCCTTCTCTCTGGAGGTACAGGAATGTTGATGAAAGAAGCCAATTCGCACCTGACCAAGACCGAGCTTGCCGGCATCGGCAACGGCGAGGTCGCCTATATCAGGAAAATCCGCTCCGAGGATGTTCCCCGGTGTTTTCCGGAAGCTCCCGATATCGATCCGAACGTCGATCTATGGGCGCTCTTCGGCGCGGACGGAACCCCGATCCTCCTCACGGACAACCGCTCCAGCACCTTCTTCAAGGCCGCTGAAGACGAGTTGAAGACGGTCAGCCTGCACTAAGGCGGGTCAGCATGAAAACAGACGGCGTTCCCAGGAACGCCGTTGTTTTGTTTCTGAGGGGCGACTCATGCTACGCCCCATCTCATGCGAATAGTGTCCTTCCAGCGTTTCCCCATTTTCGATGACGCTGAGAAGGCGGCAGGCGTGATCCTGCGCGACCTGACGTGGGCCGACAGCCAAGGCGCCGATCTCGCCATCTTTCCCGAATGCTACCTCCAGGGCCATAGCTACGACCGCGCGATCAACGAGCGGCGCGCGCTTTGCGTCGATGATCCGGCGCTGCAAAAGCTGCTCGACCCGCTCCGTTCCATCAGGGCAGCCGCCATCGTCGGCTTCGTGGAGCGTCGCGGTGATCTGGTCTACAACAGCGCCATGCTGATCGAAAACGGCGCCGTGGCGGGCGTATACGCCAAGGCGAACCCGCTCGAAGATGGCTGCACGCCCGGCGATGCATTTCCTGTCTGGCAAAGGGCCGGTCGCGGCTTCGGCATCAATATCTGCAGTGATTTTCGTGATCCGGCATTCTCCGATGCCATCGTGGCAAACGGCGCCTCCGTCGTCTGCGCCCCGCTCAACATGATGATCCGGGCGCACAAGGTGGATCAATGGCGCGAGCCGGCGATCGAGAGCCTTCGCGCCTGCGCGGTGCGCACGGGCAGCTGGGTCATCTCCTCCGATGTCGTCGGCGACAGGGGAGATGGCTGGATGAGTTGCGGCTGCACGCTCGCCGTCGGGCCTGATGGCGTGATCGCGAGCAAGGTGCCTGAATGGGAAGAGGGCGCTATCCTGCTCGATATTGATTCATGTTACCGGCCTAAGCCGATGCTCAGTCTCGGCCAAACAGCGTGGACGTCGGATAAGGCAGCGCCAGCGGCGGCATGTCGTCTGGTGTGAAGTATCGGATGGATTTCGTCTCGCTGTCAGTCCAGACGCCGTTGCCGTCGCCAATCTGGCACTTGAACAGCGTCACGACATACTCGACCTGATCGCCATTCGGATAAACATATCTGAACTCGCGTCCGCCGAAGACGCCGAGAATGCTGGTCGATGTGACGACAAGCCCGGTCTCTTCCATGACCTCACGGATAATGGCTTCCCGCGGCGTCTCGCCCGGCTCGATCGCGCCGGCGGGCAGGCTCCATGCTTCTCCGGATGATTTTTCCTGCAGCAGCAAGCGGCCCGCCTCGTCATGGATGACGGCGGCGACGGCGGGAAGCAGGATGAGGCGATTGCCGATGAGTTTGCGAAGGTCGATCAGGTAGGATGCCACTCGCCGACCTCGCTTGATCGTTTAGACGCGCTTGAACGTCAGATAGGCCGAGGACCGCCCTTCGCGCCGGGCCTTGGCCTCGTAGCGCGTGCTCGGCCAGCCCTCGTAGGGCGTCAGCCAGTCGGCGGCGTTGCTGGCCTGCCAGTCGAAGCCACCATGGTCGCGGCATTTGAGCAGCGTCCAGTTCACATAGGTGTCGATGTCGGAGGCGAAGCAGAACAGGCCGCCGGGCTTCAGCACGCGGTGAAAGCGGTCGAGATTGGTCTTGGAGACGAAGCGGCGCTTCCAGTGCTTCCGCTTCGGCCAGGGATCCGGGTAGAGCAGGTCGATCTGGTCGATCGATGCATCCGGCAGCCAGTCGAGCAGCTGCGTCGCATCGTCGTTGTAGACGCGGACGTTGCGGGCGCCGGCATTATCGACGCTGGCAAGCAGCTTCTGCATCGAATTGATGAAGGGCTCGACGCCGATGAAGCCGGTGGAAGGCGTTTCGATCGCGCGGTGGATCAGATGCTCGCCGCCGCCGAAGCCGATCTCAAGACGGAGCCGGTTGGTCTCGACGGGAAAGAGCGTGCTCAGCGGCTCCGGGGGAGCCGCCGAGAGGTCGATGATGAACGCCGGCAAGAGGGTGCTGAGCTTCTCCGCCTGTTGTCCGCGAAGTGCCTTACCCTTGCGGCGACCGAAGAAAGCCTCGGTCGCGCGTCCGCGACGTTCCATGTCAGTCATCGTCTTAAGCCTTGATCGCTTCCTTGAGCGGCTTCACCAGATCGGTCTTCTCCCAGGAGAACGAGCCGTCACGGCCAGCCTTGCGGCCGAAGTGGCCGTATGCCGAGGTCTTGGCGTAGATCGGCTTGTTGAGGTCGAGGTGACGGCGGATGCCGGTCGGAGACAGGTCCATGGTCTTGCGGATCGCCGCTTCGACCTGATCCTCGGTGACCTTGTTGCCGGTGCCGTGCAGATCGACATAGATCGACAGCGGCTGGGCAACGCCGATAGCGTAGGAGATCTGGATCGTGCACTTCTCGGAAAGGCCGGCTGCAACGACGTTCTTGGCGAGGTAGCGAGCGGCGTAGGCTGCCGAACGGTCGACCTTGGTCGTGTCCTTGCCGGAGAATGCGCCGCCGCCGTGCGGAGCCGCACCGCCGTAGGTGTCGACGATGATCTTGCGGCCGGTCAGGCCGGCGTCGCCGTCAGGGCCGCCGATGACGAACTTGCCGGTCGGATTGATGTACCACTTGCAATCGTCGGCGATCGGCAGGTCGCCGAGAGCTTCGCGGATATAGGGTTCCACGACGGCGCGGACCTTCTTCGAATCCCAGCTGTCGTCGAGGTGCTGCGTGGAGAGAACGATCGAGGCAACCTCGGACGGCTTGCCGTCGACGTAGCGAACGGTGACCTGGCTCTTGGCGTCGGGGCCGAGCTTGGCGGCGTCGCCATTGCCTGCCTTGCGGGCGGCGGCGAGCAGCTGCAGGATCTTGTGCGAGTAGTAGATCGGCGCCGGCATGAGATCCGGCGTTTCCTTGCAGGCGTAGCCGAACATGATGCCCTGGTCGCCGGCACCCTCGTCGCCCTGCTGGTCGGCGGCGTTGTCGACGCCCTGCGCGATGTCGGCCGACTGCGAGTGCAGGAGAACGTCGATCTTGGCGGTCTTCCAGTGGAAGCCGTCCTGCTCGTAGCCGATGTCCTTGATGGCGCGGCGTGCGGCGGTCTTGAACTTCGACGGGTTGATGACGTCGGCGCCGTTCTTGTCCTTCTTCATCAGGCTCGGCGGCAGGCGAACTTCACCGGCGATGACCACACGGTTGGTGGTTGCCAGCGTTTCGCACGCGATGCGCACGCCCCATGGGTTGATGCCGGTCTTGGCGGCTTCGCGGTACACCAGATCCACGATCTCGTCGGAGATACGGTCGCAGACCTTGTCCGGGTGACCTTCGGCTACGGATTCGCTGGTGAAGAGGTAATTGGCACGCATTCCGGGATTCCCCTCAAAGAATAAAAAGCTGCGTAGTGGTACTCAGTTCACGGCTGAAAAACAAGCGCAGAAGGACATAAATATATCTTTATATCTGCGGCGAAGTGACAAATTTTGCCCAAAAAACGCAAAAAAGCGGCCTTTACGACCGCTTTCTCTATTATGACTTATGAGGGATGCTTATTCGGAGTCGGCTTCGGCGGCGAGCGCCTTGACCAATTCGACGACCTTGCGGCGCACCTTGGGATCGGTGATCTTCACGAAGGCGCGGTTCAGCTGCAGGCCTTCCGAGGACGACAAGAAGTCGACCACGTAGTTGGAGCTGGAGGCTTCCGCCATGCCACCCGCCATGCCAGCGTTCTCGCCCGGCGCATCCTCGAAGAAGAAGGAGACCGGAACGTTCAGAATGCTGGAGATGTTCTGCAGCCGGCTCGCGCCGACGCGGTTGGTGCCTTTTTCGTATTTCTGGATCTGCTGGAATGTAATGCCAAGGCTTTCCCCAAGCTTTTCCTGGCTCATTCCAAGCATAGTCCGGCGAAGGCGAATACGGCTGCCGACGTGAATGTCGATCGGGTTCGGCTTCTTCTTGTTCTCAATCATGGTGCTGCCCTAACAATAATTCTGCCCTTGTTTAAACCGGCACGCCCAAACCCATCCCCAAAACGCCACGTTGCAAAGTGCGATCTATTCACCTTGAACCATACGTTAAGAATGCCGATCCTAACCACTATGCAATTTTAGGGGTTTTCGGTCAATTACGCTTGAAAACAAAACCAAAACGCGAAGCCATTGCAATTGCAAGCAGAAGTGTTTCGATCAACCAGAAGTACGTTTCGCGTGACAGCGGCAGATGGGTCGGAGAGGCGAAACTATCAAGGGTTGCGTCAATAAAGCCGGTCTCATTGAGCGAAAGACCTGCAATAATTTCACCACGGGGGCTGACAAGGGCGGAAATCCCGCTATTGCCGTCGCGAATCAGCGGCAGACCCGTTTCCACGGCCCGAACGCGGGCCTGCTGGAAGTGCTGGTAGGGGCCGGGCGTGGCGCCAAACCAGGCATCGTTGGTGATGTTCAAAATGGCCAATGCCGAGCCGATATCGCCGGTCATTTCTCCAGGGAAAATGATCTCGTAGCAGACCAGCGGATAGAGCTTCAGTCCGCTTGGCAGCGTCAGCAGCTGGCGCGTGGCGGCCGCCGAGAAGCCGCCGGGCATCTCGACGATATTCTGGATGCCGAACTCACTCAGCAGGCTCTCGAACGGCATGTATTCGCCGAACGGCACGAGGTGCACCTTGTCCGAGGCGGCGATGATCTGGCCACGACCGTCGATCACGTAGATCGAATTATAGTAGCGCGGCGGATTGCCGGGACCCATGTCCTCGGCGCGCACGGCGCCGGCCAGCAGCACCTGGTTGTCATCAAGCGTATCGGCGATCCTTGTCAGCGCATCCTGGTTATCGGTGAGGATGAACGGGATCGCCGTCTCCGGCCAGACGATGATGTCGGGCTTGCGGCCGCCATCCTTGGGCGCCTCGGCCGAGAGCTTCAGATGCTTCTCGAAGATCGCCGCCCGGTCGGCGTCGTTGTCCATCTTGGCGCTCTGGTCGATCATCGGCTGCACGAGGCGGATGACGGGGCTCTTGTCGGTCGTGGCGGCAACCGGCTTCGGTGCGCCGTAAAGCACATAGCCGCCATATCCGACATGCGCGGCAAGCAGCAGCAGTGCCAGCGAAATGCCGGTTTTGGCGCCCTGCTTGGTACCCAGGAGGGCAGGAGCGGCGAAAACGAAGACGGACAGCGCGGTGATGCCCATGATCCCGATGATATGGGCCGACTGCATCATCACGGGCACCGGCGTCATGCCATAGCCGATCGCGTTCCACGGAAAGCCGGTGAAGAGCACGCTGCGCGCCCATTCCAGCAGGCCGAAGCTCGCCGCCAGCGCCGCGATCCGCCCGACGCCATCGGACCAAAGGATGCGGGCAAGTGCGGTCGCCAGGCCGTAGAAGATCGCCAGCACCGCCGGAAGCCCGAAGATCGCCAGCGGCAGCGCCCAGGCAAACTCCTCGGCATCGATCATCAGCGCATGCCCGAGCCACCAGAGGCCGGCGACGAAATAGCCGAAGCCGAACAGCCAGCCGGTGACGAAGGACGGCCAGAGGCGCCCGATGATGCCGCTGTCGGGTGCGGCCGCGGCACCGTCGATCAGCCAGACCAGCAGCGTGAAGGACACGAACATCGCGGCGAAGAAGCCGATGGGGGGGAGGGCCAGAACGCCGAAAGCGCCTGCAAGGATCGCCAGCAGCACTCTCTTGTAGCCCCAGACCAGGATGACCCTGTCGGCAATTCGCTCCATGCGCACCCCACCAATCCGCGAATCAACTGAGGTCGCAGTGTTTCAAAAAAGCCGCCCGTTGTCGTGGTTGGCAGTGATCAGTTTGCCGTCGGCGTCTCGCTCTGGCGTTCGTCGCCGTGGTCGAGACCGATTGCGCCGTCACCATCGCTCTTCGCGCGCCGGCGGATGGCCTGACGCTTGCGGGTAATCCGCACGCGCTTGATGCGGCGCGGATCGGCGTCGAGAATGTGGAACTCGAAGCCCGGCAGCGCCTGAACGACTTCGCCGCGCACCGGAATGCGTCCGAGTTCGGAGAAGATCAGCCCGCCCAGCGTATCGACTTCGTCGACCTGCTCGGTGATGTCGAAATCCGGGCCGATGGCTTCGGCGATATCCTCAAGCTCGACGCGGGCGTCGGCCACGAACATGTCCTCGGAGACGCGCTTGAACATGACTTCTTCGTCGTCATGCTCGTCGTCGATATCGCCGACGACCATTTCCACGATGTCCTCATGCGAGGCTAGGCCGTCGGTGCCGCCATACTCGTCGATGACGAGCGCCATCTGCGTGCGGTTCACCTGCATGCGGCGCAACAGGTCGGAGGCCAGCATAGAGGGCGGAACGAACAGGATCTTGCGGATGATGCCCGCTTCGGAAAGCGTCTTCTGCAGGTCCACGCGGGCAAGGTCGAAATTCGGCTTGGCCGAACGCGGCGCCTTCTGCAGGTTCTCCGGCGCGACCTCGACGATCGGCTCGGCGCCCTTGGTGGCCTTGGTCGATCCACGGCGCTTGTTGCGCGCCTGTTTGGCGACGTAGGAGAGGAGATCGCGGATGTGCACCATCCCGCGCGGATCATCCAGCGTCTCGGCATAGACGGGCATGCGCGAGCGGCCGGATTCCTCGAACAGGATCATCAGCTCGCCGATGGTGATGGTCTGGTCCACCGCCTCGATATCGGCGCGCGGCACCATCACGTCGGCAACGCGCACTTCGCGGAAGCGCAGGATGTTGTTGAGCATCGCCTTCTCGTCGGCGGAGAAGGCATCGCCATCGGCCGCGTCGGTCATCAGCGCGTCGGCAAGGTCTTCGCGGATGCGCGAACCCTGCTGTGGCCTCAATATGCGGGCAGCCCGCGACCAGAAGGATTGGGATCGTCCGGACTGCCTGCTACTACTGCCACCCTCGTCGGAGGATGATTGATCGGCGGTGTCCTTGGCCTCGGTGGCCGGTCTCGTCGTAAAGTCGCTCATGGTTCCATTTTAAGGTCTTGACCCTCGTATGGGTCAGATAGGCCGAGTTTCGCCAAAATGCGAGTCTCCAGCCCCTCCATTATCTCGGCTTCGGTATCATTATTATGATCGTAGCCGAAGAGATGCAAGAAGCCGTGCACCATTAGGTGGGTGAGATGGTCGTCGAAACTCTTTTCGAGCTCGACCGCCTCGCGGGCCACGGTCTCCCTGGCGATGATGATATCGCCAAGCATCGGCCCTGGAACCTTGCCCGGCTGAACCGGGAAGGCGGGGAATGAAAGCACGTTGGTCGGCTTGTCCTTGCCGCGCCATTCCGCGTTGATGTCCTGGATGGAGGCGTCGTCGGTGAAGACCAGCGACACCTCGGGGACCATTTTCGGAAACGGCTGCTTCTCGGTCTCGCGCAGATAGGTCGCGGCCGTTTCCAGCACGCGGTCGGCCAGCGCGTGGAGCGCGTCTTCGGAGGGCCATTCGCCCTCCTCGATGCTGATCTGTATGTCGAGTTCGGCCATCAGTCCTGCTGCGCGGCCTCTGCTGTATCAGTCAGATAGGTCGCGTCGTAGGCGCGAACGATGCGGCCGACCAGCGGATGGCGCACGACATCGGTGTCCTTGAAGCGGATGATCGAGATGCCCTCGACACCGTTCAAGAGCTGCAGCGCCTCGACCAGGCCCGACTTGACGCCGCGCGGGAGGTCGATCTGGCTCGGGTCGCCGGTCACGATCATGCGCGAGTTTTCGCCGAGACGGGTCAGGAACATCTTCATCTGCATCGACGTCGTGTTCTGCGCCTCGTCGAGGATGACGGCAGCGTTGGACAGCGTGCGACCGCGCATGAAGGCCAGCGGCGCGATTTCGATGACGCCGGCGGTGATGGCACGATCGACCTTGTCGGCTGGCATCATGTCATAGAGCGCGTCGTAGAGCGGACGCAGATAGGGATCGACCTTCTCCTTCATGTCTCCGGGCAGGAAGCCCAGGCGCTCGCCGGCTTCGACAGCCGGACGAGAGAGGATGATCTTTTCGACGACGCCGCGCTCCAGAAGCTGGGCGGCGTGAGCAACGGCGAGATAGGTCTTGCCGGTACCGGCGGGGCCACAGCCGAAGACGAGTTCGGAGCGCTCGAGCGCACGCAGATAGGCATCCTGCGTCGGCGTGCGGGCAATGATGGTCTTCTTGCGCGTGGAAACCTGCGCCATCGTCAGCTTGGCCTTCTTCTCCATCGTCGGCAGGCTCAGCTGATCGTCGGCTGCAACAGCCATGCGGATCGCGCCCTCGACGTCGGAACGTTCCACGCTGCCGCCCTTCTGGAGCTTGTCGTAGAGATAGTCCAGCGTGCGGCGCGCCTGGTTGGTGGTGACGATGTCACCCGAGATCACGACGGAGTTGCCTCGCGCTCGGGCGTCGATGTTCAGGCGTTCCTCGAGAAGCTTGAGGTTCTGGTCGAATTGACCAAACAGTTCGCTGGCGAACCGATTGTTTTCGAACGTCAGAATAAAGTGATTGGCGTCGCTCGCGATGCGTGGGTGGCGCGGTGAAGAAGAAACCAATTCTTGTCCGTTCAAGCGGTCGAGCTCCTTGAGTTAGGCACCAGCCTCTACCATCTCGGAAAACAGGCTGTTGGGTCCGGTACCTGTGATTCGCACTTTGATAATGTCACCGATTTGCGATGCTTTTGCATCAACATTCACCGACTGAAGCCAGGGGGAACGGCCGATAAGTTGTTGAGACATGCGACCAGGCTTTTCAAGCAACAGTTCGATGGTCTTCCCGACGCAGGATTCGGCAAATTCCTGCTGCTGCTTCAGGAGAAGCGCCTGCAGGCGTTCGAGCCTTTCTGCCTTGATCTCTTCCGGCACTTGGTCCTTCAGATCAGCGCCGGGCGTACCCGGCCGCGTCGAGTATTTGAACGAGAAGGCCTGCGCATAGCGGACCTTCTCAACGAGTTTTAGTGTATCCTCAAAATCGGCATCTGTCTCCCCCGGAAAACCGACGATGAAGTCGCCCGAGAGCGCGATATCGGGACGCGCGGCGCGGATGCGCTCGACCAGCGTCAGATACTCGGCAGCCGTATGGCGACGGTTCATCGCCTTCAGGATCCGGTCGGAGCCCGCCTGCACCGGCAAATGCAGGTAGGGCATTAGCGCTCTGAGATCGCGATGCGCCTCGATCAGCCTGTCGTCCATGTCGCGCGGATGGCTGGTGGTGTAGCGAAGGCGGGCAAGGCCGGGGATTTCGGCGAGCCGGTAGAGCAGGTCGCCCAGCGTCCATTCCTGGCCATCAGAGCCGAGGCCGTGCCAGGCATTGACGTTCTGGCCGAGCAGCGTGATCTCGCGCACGCCGCCCTCGACCATCTTCTGCGCTTCCTCGACGATCTGGCTCACCGGACGCGACACTTCCGAACCGCGCGTATAGGGCACCACGCAGAAGGTGCAGAACTTGTCGCAACCTTCCTGCACCGTCAGGAACGCGGTCACGCCGCGCGCCCGGATCTTGGTCTTTTCGGCGATCGGCAGATGCTCGAACTTGTCTTCCAGCGCATATTCCGTATCGACGATGCGCTGCCCCTCCTTGGCGCGGCGCAGCGCTTCCGGCAGGCGGTGATAGGTCTGCGGCCCGATGACGACATCGACGGCGGGCGCCCGGCGAAGAATCTCTTCGCCTTCGGCCTGCGCCACGCAACCAGCCACGCCGATCATGAACTCGCGGCCTTCCTTGTTGCGCTCCTTCTTCATGTCGCGCAGTCGCCCGAGCGCCGAGTAAACCTTCTCGGCCGCCTTTTCGCGGATATGACAGGTGTTGAGCAGCACGAGATCGGCCTGCTCCATGTCCTCCGTGGGCTCATAGCCGTCGCGCGCCAGAGCATCGCTCATGCGCGTGGAGTCATAGACGTTCATCTGACAGCCGTAGGTCTTGATGAAAACCTTGCGGCTGTTGCTGCCATCACGGAGTGTGGTCTCCGGGGCCGGGAGGAGGGCGCTGTCCTGGGTCATGCCGGCTATTTAGTGGTTTTTGACGCGCGAGAAAAGGGCTTGTTATCCCGTCTTCCGGTGGCGTCGAACTTGGGGAGCCCGATCACGGCATCGGCCCAATCGGCTGCCTTGCTGGCAGGGTTCTCGGCATCCTCTTTCGCCATGCGCTCGATCTCGTCATCGGAGAGCGCCCGGATGCGTGCCCAATCTGTGTTTGCTTCCGCTTTTCGCTTTGCCATGCCAGACGGTTCTCCAGCGTCAGCTTTGAAGTCTGCAAGATTATGCCGATGTCGGCAACGGCTTTTACGCTTGGTCGTCCCGGCCCCTGAGCGCCGAACCAAGCATGGCGCGGATACGGCTGGCGATCGTAGCGCTGACCTGCTTGCGGTTGGTCTCGGCGCTGTAGGAGACGGCTTCGCCGAAGTGGACATCGACGTCGAAGGCGCCGCAGCGGAGCATGTCTTTCAGGTGCGGCAGCATCTCGACATCGCCGGGCCAGGAGGCGAGCGGGCGGTGGTAGCGGCCCATGGGGAGGCCGTGCACGCCGGTATAGGCGACCGCGACGGGCTGCACGATGACGGTGCCGGTGGGCGATGCGGGCACGGCCATGGCGGCCGCGCCGAACAGCGAGGATTTCACCTCGAGCAGCCTGTTGCCATCAGACGTCGTGCCCTCTGGAAACAGCACGACGATCTCGCCGTCGGCCATGCGCGCGGCGATCTCGCTCACCTGGTTGCCGGTGTTGCGCTTTTCCTCGCGCACCACGAACACGCTCTTTTGCAGCTTGGCGAGCGTGCCGAAGATCGGCCAGTCACGCACCTCGTTCTTGGCAATGAAGGCGACGTCGGCGATTGAGGACAGCACCATGATGTCCATCCACGAGGAATGGTTGGCGCACAGCATCAGCGGCCGGTGTGTTTCCATCTGCCCGTGAACGCGAACCCGGATGCCGAGACAGAAGCAGATGATCCGGTGCCAGACGCGCGGCAGCCAGCGGCGCATCTTCCAGTCGTAGCGCAGGGCAAGAAGCTGCCAGGGCATGAGCAGGATACTGGCGATGAGAATGACGATGCCGGCGAGGGCGACGCGCAGCCAGGCGATCAAATCGAACACTCCGCGGCTGCACGCATCATGATATCAGTGATCGTCCTTCTTGAGCGGTATGCCGTAGAGTTCGAGCCGGTGATCCACCAGCGTGAAGCCGTGCTCGCGGGCGATCCGCTCCTGCAGCGCCTCGATCTCCGGCGAGCGGAACTCGATGACGACGCCGGTCTTCAGGTCGATCAAGTGATCGTGATGCTCTTCCGGCACCGTCTCGTAGCGCGAGCGGCCGTCGCGGAAGTCGTGGCGGGCGATGATGCCGGCGTCCTCGAACAGCTTGACGGTGCGGTAGACGGTGGAAATCGAGATCTTGGCGTCGACCTTCACCGAGCGGCGATAGAGCTCTTCCACGTCGGGATGGTCTTCTGATTCCTCGAGAATGCGCGCAATGACCCGGCGCTGCTCCGTCATGCGCATGCCGCGCTCGGTGCAGAGTTCCTCGAGGGTCTTTGCCACATCCGTCATCAGGAGCCTTTCGATAGTCAACGTCTCAAGACGGAACTAGCGAAGAATACGCTTCATGACAAGCGCCGTGGACACGTCGCCATTGGCGTCCTTGTAGTATCCACGGCGTTCTCCGACCTGGTCGAAACCGAGCTTGCGGTAAAGTCCGAGTGCCGCGACGTTGCCCTTGTCGACCTCGAGGAAGATGCTCTCGCCGCCGCGCTGCTTTGCCTCGCGCATCGCCGCCTGCATCAGTCGCCATCCAAGCCCCGACCGCCCGACCTTCGCCTGCACGGCGATGGTCAGGATCTCGGCCTCGCCGGCAACCTCACGCGCCAGGACGAAGCCCGGCAGCGGCTTTTTCAGGAAAGCATTCGTCTGCCGCGCCACGAAGCCGAAGACGTTGCCCTGGCTGAGCAGGCTGTAGAACTCGCCATCGCCCCAGGGACGCGCGAAGCGCTCTCCATGCAGTGTCGAGACCGCATGGCAATCATCGGCATCCATGGGGATGATTTCGAATTCCGGCTTCAGCGACAGATAGGATTCCAGCATGGTCATACTCGCGCAATCGCAAACCCGGCCTGCGGCTTGGCGTCAGGTCCGCGCAGATAAAGTGGCTTCGGCTTTCCGGAAGAGGGGTCGGCGGCAGCGGCAAGGCGCGCCACGATGGAGATGGGGAAATGGTTGGCGTGTTCGCCTGTCGCGTCCGGCCGCAGCAAGGGTGTCGCCGAGCCGGTGATAACGCCGTCGAAGGATGCCGCGAAGGCCTGCGCGTCCTCGACGGTCACGGCCCTGGCTTCATCGAGCGGCGTGCCGTCGGCGTCGAAGGCCTGCAGATAAATCTCGTTGCGCTTGGCATCCATGGCGGCCAGCACCTGTCGGCCCGGCGAGCGCTCACGTTCGGCTTCGGCCATGACCGCGAGCGTCGTGATGCCGACAGCGGGCACGCCAAGCGAAAGGGCAAAGCCACGGGCGGCGGCAACGCCGACGCGGATGCCGGTGAAAGAGCCCGGACCGATGGTGACGGCAACACGCTCGACATCGGAAAGCTGAACTCCCGCCTGATCCAGCGCGCGATCCACGATCCCCATCAGATGCTCTGCATGCCCCTTGCCGATCATGTCCGATGCCTCCCCCAGCACCGTATTCCTGCTGCTGTCATAGACAGAAGCAGCGCAATCCACACCTGCGGTGTCGAGCGCCAGTATGATCATGGCATCTATTTCCGAATAAACCGTTCCTGACCTGTCCATACATCGCAAAACGCCGCGTTTGCAAACGCCGCATCATCGCGAATGTCGGTTCAGCGCGTCAGACGGCTTCGACTTCCTGAACTTCCGGCACGAAATGGCGCAAAAGGTTCTGAACGCCGTGCTTCAGCGTTGCCGTCGAGGACGGGCAACCCGCGCACGAGCCCTTCATGTTCAAATAGACGGTGCCGTCCTTGAAGCCGCGGAAAGTGATGTCGCCGCCATCCTGGGCAACGGCCGGACGCACACGCGTCTCCAGCAGTTCCTTGATGGTCAGAACGATCGTCTCGTCACCCTCGTCGAAGAATTCGCCATCGGCATCGGCTGCTTCACCAAGAACGGAGGAAGCGCCCATCACCGGCTTGCCGGACATGAAATGCTCCATGATCGAGCCGAGGATGGCGGGCTTCAGGTGCTGCCACTCCTGGTCTTCCTTGGAGACGCTGATGAAATCGTAACCGAAATAGACGCCGGTGACGCCGTTGATCTCGAACAGGCGCGCGGCGAGCGGCGAGGCAGCCGCTTCCTCGCGATTGCGGAACTCGGCGGTGCCGCTCTCCATGACGATCTTGCCCGGCAGGAACTTCTGCGTGGACGGGTTCGGCGTGGCTTCGGTCTGGATAAACATGGTGCTCTCCGTGCGGCAGGCGCGCGCCCGCGACGTATTTAGAATTCTTCAAAAGTAGAAATAAGCCGTTTGGCCTCGCTATTCAAGAGATTGATACTCAAGAAAGCGCTTTATGCCAACGCGTCCAGTTCCTCATCGCTCAGTGTATCAGGCAAGACGGTGACGGGGATGGGAAAGGCCGCACCACGACCGGCGACCGATGCCACCAACGGCCCCGGACCTTCCTTGGCGGAGCTTGCGGCCAGCACCAGAATGGCGATGTCGCGGTCGTCCTCGATGACGGCGTTGATCTGCTCGGCAGCACCGCCTTCGCGAATGACGATCTCCGGCTCGATGCCGATATTCTCGCGCACCAGCTGGGCCGACTTGGCGACAACCGCTTCGGCTTCCTCGCGTGCTTCGGCCCGCATGATCTCCTCGACCCCCAGCCACTGCTGGAAGTCGCCATCGGGGATCACGTAGACGAGCACCAATCCGCCATTGGAATTCTTGGCGCGCCGGCCGGCATAATGGACGGCGCGTTGGCATTCGGGCGTGTCATCGATCACGGCCATGAACTTGCGGCGGTGACCTTCGAGCCGTGAGAGTCGTTTTGATACCATGAGCGCGACTCTGACACTTGATCCGGGAGATTTGCAAGTCCCCGTTTTGCCGCAAACTGTCCGCTCACCGACAGGTGTTCGGCCGAGGCTATCGTGGTGCTGCAACGAGCCCGTAGAGCAGCATGATTTCCTTCACATGCTCGATGTCGGGCTTGCCGATGACATTGATGGCCGATGCAATCTCCTCGAAGAAACGCCTGCCGATCAGCCCCGGCGTCATGGTGATCAGCGCGCGTGCCGTTTCCTGATGCAGGTTCTCATGCGTGTGGACGGTGCCGCGCGGAATGAACACCGTGTCGCCGGCCCGCACCTCGCAGCGCTCGCCGTCGACGGTCGTCGTCATCGTTCCGGAGAGACCGAAGATCACTTCGTCGACATCTTCGTGATAATGCGCCGCCGGCACGCGGGACTGGTAGGGGACCACGAACTCGAACATGACCATGCTGCCCGCGCTCTGGTCCTCATCGACCAGCAGCCGAACCTCCATCATGCCAATCTGAATGAGGTTCCGGTTGCGCATCTTGGCCTCCTCATGGCTCTGAGGAGAGTACGCCGCAGTCCAGTCTTGGACAAGTGCGGGCCTTCGACAAGTCTGGCCCGTTGATAGGCTCGGGCGGCCGAAGCCGCCCGGCTGTTGTTGCTAGTAGAGGAAGCCGACGATGTCGCGGACTTCCTTCATCGTCACTTCGGCCCGGGCGCGTGCCCGCTCGCCGCCATCACGCAGGATCGCGTCGATATGGCTGGTGTCGGCCATCAGGCGGCGCATCTCGGCGGTGATCGGCGATAGCACCTTGACCGAGAGGTCGATCAGCGCCGGCTTGAACACGGAGAACTGCTGTCCGCCGAACTCCGCAAGCACCTCGGCCTTCGACTTGTCGGCGAGTGCGGCATAGATGCCGACGAGGTTGTCGGCCTCCGGGCGGCCCTGCAGGCCGTCGAGTTCGCTCGGCAAGCCATCCGGATCGGTCTTCGCCTTGCGGATCTTCTTCGAGATCGCGTCCTCGTCGTCCATCAGGTTGATGCGCGACAGATCCGACGGGTCAGACTTCGACATCTTCTTGGTGCCGTCGCGCAGCGACATGACGCGCGGCGCCGGGCCGTCGATCATCGGCTCGACCATCGGGAAGTAGGCATGCACCGGCTCTTTGCCGACGGTGATATCCACCCCGTATCCGGCCTTGCGGATATGCTCGGCGTAATCGAGGTTAAACTTCATCGCGATGTCGCGGGCAAGTTCCAGATGCTGCTTCTGGTCGTCGCCGACGGGAACATGCGTTCCGCGATAGACGAGAATGTCGGCGGCCATCAGGCTCGGATAGGCGTAGAGACCGAGCGAGGCCTGCTCACGGTCCTTGCCGGCCTTGTCCTTGAACTGCGTCATGCGGTTCATCCAGCCGATGCGTGCCACGCAGTTGAAGATCCAGGCGAGTTCCGCATGCTGCGGCACGGCCGACTGGTTAAAGACGATATGCTTCACCGGGTCGATGCCGGAGGCGATGAAGGCGGCGGCGATCGAGCGGATCTGGTTCGGCATGTCCTCATGCACCAGCTGCGCGGTCAGCGCATGCATGTCGACGACGCAATAGATGCAGTCGTTGCCGTCCTGCAGCGCCACGAACTTGCGGATCGCGCCGAGATAGTTGCCGAGATGGAGATTGCCGGTCGGCTGAACGCCCGAAAAGACCAGTTTCTTGAATTCGTTCATCATGTCCTCGATTAGGCTTGTGGAGGGCCCCAGGGCCAACGGCCCATGTTGCTAACGTCGCGGCTTATGCACGTCGGATGGCTTGTGATCAAGGGGTTGTGGTGGTGTGGCTGCGGATGGGGTTGGAGGTGTTGCGGCTGGTCCTCTTTGCTCGGCTGGATGTTCAGCATTGTACCGTGTGGCCCCCTCATCCGGCTGCCGCCACCTTCTCCCCGCGGGGGAGAAGAGACTCGGGGTGGGCCGCTCGCTCAACCTCCCCTTCTCCCCCGCGGGGAGAAGGTGGCCCGAAGGGTCGGATGAGGGGGCCACACGGCAAAACCTCTCGATCATCAAACCCCAATCCACAAACACACCAAACCCCCACGCCGCCCGAAAGCCCGTGTCTCCATCATTCCAATCTTCACTCGGACGGGGCGCTGGAAATCACCTCGATTGGGTAAGTAGAATATGGCGCTTCCCAGCGCCCCGTTCGGCGGTTTTTATCCGCGACTTCGATCTCTCTGCCTTCTCGCCCAACTTCGCGGCGAGACCATGTGTGCCTCACAGGCACGTCCGGGCTCAACTCAGGCACTATCTCACGACAGAACCCGCCGTCACCGGAGGGAGATCATTTTCCGCGGACCCGGATCGTGAGGTTTTGCGTCATCCCCTCACGCTCCGCGCCGATCCCGCCTCGCCGGCACGCCTGCCGGGGTATCCGATGATGGGACGCCGACAGTGTAAGGCGGGGTTTTCGAGGTGGGGAAAATCAACGGGCGATTTTTTGTGAACATGCTCAGGCGCTCTCGCGAAAAGGGCAATTCATACTTCATTTTAGGTATCTTGAATGTAACAATTCGACGTAAAATAAGGCGCTCTCCTGATGTACTAGGTAGGAGTTTCCTTAAATTGGCCATTTTTGAGGAGAGTTTTCCGCCCGCAAACGCGAGCGCCGCCTTTTGCGGCGCTCCCAACTGGGGGACGACATGATGCATCCTGCATTCTCAATCGCACTCGCCGGCTTGTTCAGCCTCTCCAGCCTCAATGGCGCCACCGCCCAGAATGTTCGAAAACTCTCGATCGGGCCGCTGAAGAAAAATGAAACGCTTGCCTATAGTCTGCAGACCGTCAGCGTCCGCGCCGGCTGCTTTCCGCCGAAACTGAGGGGCATCCTCACCTATATCGCCGACAAGACGGGCCGCCGGCCACTGGTCACCTCGGGGCTGCGGGCGCATTCCGGCCGCTCGCATTCGCAGCACCGCCATTGCGCCGCCGCCGACATCCGGGTGCCCGGTGTGTCCGACAAGACGATCATCGCCATTGCCGCGCAGGCGCCCGGCATCGGTGGCATCGGCCGTTATTGCAACGGCATCATTCATGTCGATGTCGGCCCGAAGCGCCGCTGGACGCACTGTTAGAGCTGCGCCAGCCGGGGAGCTCAGCCGTCGGTCTTGGTAACCGCCGGCTTGCGGTTGAGGTTGCGGCGGATCATGCCGAGGTTCGCGCCGCCGATCAGAAACGCGGTGGCGAAATAGACCACCATCGAAATCCCGATCAGCATGCCGAGCGTGCCGACCTTGGTGGCAAGCGAAGCGCTCGAGGCAAGCCACGGCTCCCAGCGGTGCTGGAGATACATGATGACAGCGCCCATGACGGCGGCAGACACGACGAGCAGCGCCGTGCGCCGCGCCAGCGCCCATTCCCATGTCAGGTGGCCGCGTCTCAAGAGTGTGGAGAAGAGAAGAACCGTGCTGATCCATCCGGCCGTGGCTTCCGCGACCGCGATACCCGGCGCGCCGAGATAGGGAAACAGCGTCAGTGCCGTGGCGCAATTGACGCCGACGGCGACCGCTGAAAAGCGCATCGGCGTCTTGGTGTCCTCGCGGGCGTAAAAGCCAGGCTGCAGCGCCTTGATCAGCACGAAGGCCGGCAGGCCGATGCCGTAGATCGCCAGGATCGAGCCGACGATCATGGTGTTTTCCTGATGGAACGCGCCGCGCTCGTAGAGCACGCGGATGATCTCGTCGGAGAGGATCCACAGCGCGAAGGCGGCGGGGATCGTGAGAAACATCACGAACTCGATCGAGCGGTTCTGCAGGTTGCCCGCTTCGCGCAGGTTCCCGCCTTTCAGCGCCCGCGCGAGCTCAGGCAGAAGCACGACGCCGACGGCGACGCCCACCACGCCGAGCGGCAGCTGGTAGATGCGGTCGGCATATTGAAGGGCGGCGATCGCGCCTTCCTTGCTGGAGGCGATCGCCTGGCCGATCATCTGGTTGATCTGCGTGATGCCGCCGGTTACGGCGGCGGGGATGGCAAGGATCAGCAGCCGCTTGACGTTGGGCGTGATCCTCGGAAAGCGGATGCCGATGCTCATGCCCGCGTGCATCACGCCAACATAGACGACGGCGAGCTGCAGGACACCGGCCACCAGCACGCCCCAGGAGAGATACCAGGCGGTCTGCAGCGGCTCAGCGCCGGTGTAGAGCGCGTAGAAGAGCGCCCCGATCATCACGACGTTGAGGAAGACGGGGGCCACGGCGGCGGCGAAGAAGTGATGCAGCGAGTTCAGCATCCCGCTCATCATCGCCGTCAGCGACATGCACATCAGATAGGGAAACATCACCGCCGCCATGCGCACGGTGATCGAGAACTTCTCCGGATCGTCGGTAAAGCCCGGCGCGATGATGAAGCGCACCAGAAGCGGCATCGAGAGTTCCATCACGATGGTGATGAGCAGCAGCACCGAGAAGAGAACGCCGAACACTTCCTCGGAAAAACGCTTGGCTCCGTCAGTGCCGTTCGCCTCGATTTCCTTGGCGAAGAGCGGCACGAAGGCGGCGTTGAAGGCGCCCTCGGCAAACAGCCGGCGAAACAGGTTCGGAAAGCGGAAGGCCGCGTAGAACACGTCGGCCATCGGCCCGGTGCCGAGCGCTGCCGCCATCAGCGTTTCGCGGGCGAAGCCGAACAACCGGCTGCCCAGCGTGGCGCCGCCGACGGTGGCGAATTTCTTGACGAGGCTCATGCGGACGCTCTCATGACGGTTGTTTCAGACGGATCGGCCGGAACCGGCTCACTCCGCCGTCTCCTGGGTGGGGCCGGGGGTGCGTGGTGTGGCCGCCGGCGCGATCATGCCTGATGGCATGCGCTCGCGCAGCTCGTCCTGCTCTTCCGCGATCACCGCCTTCATCCGGGCGGTGATGTTGGAGCGCTTGCTGTCGCCCGATATTTTCTGGCCGACGAGATCGGTGACGTAGAAGGTGTCGATCACCTTTTCGCCGAAGGTGGTGATCCGCGCCGACTGGATGTCGAGCGAGAGATCGGACAGAACGGCGGTCACTTCGGACAACAGGCCCGGACGGTCGAGGCACTCGACCTCGATGACGGTGAACTTGTTCGACAGGCTGTTGGAGATATGCACCGAAGGCGGAATGAAGAAGGCCTTGCTCTTCTTGCGGTTCTTGGTGCGGGTCGCGATCACCTCGGGCAGCCGCTTGCGGCCGGAAAGCACGTCCTCGATCATCCGCCCGATCGTGCCGGCGCGGCGAAGCTCGTCGGCATCGTCCTTGAATTCGCGGCTGACATGGATCGTGTCGAGCGCCCGGCCATCTGAGGTCGTGAAGATCTGCGCGTCGACGATATTGGCGCCGGCCGCGGCACAAGCGCCGGCGATGACGGCGAGCAGGCGCGGGTGGTCGGGCGAGAGCACGGTGATCTCGGTGATGGCGTGGAAGCTGTCGGTGCGCACCATCGTCGCCAGCGCCTGGCCGGCCTTGTCGGCCTGGCGGATGAAGCCGGCATGGCGCACCTGGTCTTCCAGCGGTACCGAAAGCAGATAGGGCTGGTAGTGCAGCTTGCTGTAGATCTTGCGATCCTTCTGGCTCCAGTCGGCAAGCGCGTTGAACAGCGCCTCGGCGGCCACGGCAGCGCGCTCCTTGCGCGACACCTCGGAGAAGCCGCCGGCAAGCAGAAGCTCGGTCTCGTAATAGAGGGTGCGCAAGAGCTGACCCTTCCAGCCGTTCCACACGCCCGGGCCGACGGCGCGGATATCGCAGACCGTCAGGATCATCAGCATCTTCAGCCGCTCAAGCGACTGCATGCGGTCGGCGAAATCGGTGATCGTCTTGCGGTCGGTGAGGTCGCGCGTCTGCGCCACCATCGACATGGTCAGATGCTCCTCGATCAGCCAGACCACGGTGTCCGTCTGCTTGTGCGACAGGCCGAAACGGGCGCAGAGCTTGCGGGCGACGCGGGCGCCGGCGATCGAGTGATCCTCCTGGCGGCCCTTGGCGACGTCATGCAGGAGCACTGCCACATAGAGCGCCTCGCGATCCTCGATCCCGGGCATCATCTTGTTGGCGAGCGGGTGCAGCTCTTCGGCCTTGCCCTTGTCGATCTCCGACAGCACATCGACGCTGCGCAGCAGATGCTCATCGACAGTGTAGTGGTGATACATGTTGAACTGCATCATCGCGACGATCTTGCCGAACTCGGGAATGAAGCGGCCGAGTACGCCGGCCTCGTTCATGCGCCGCAGGATCAGAGCCGGATCGCGCTTCGAGGTGAGGATCGAGAGGAACAGCCGGTTGGCTTCCTCGCTCTCGCGCACGCTGTTGTCGATCAGGCTGAGCGAGCGCGTCACGCGCTTCAGCGCATCGGGGTGGAATTCGAGCCCGTTGATATCGGCGACATGGAAGAGCCGGATGATGTTGACGGGATCGCGCTTGAACACATCGGGGCTGGCGAGCGCGATGCGGCCGCGATCCTCCATGAAGTCGGTGCTGCCGGCGATCTTGCGGGTGCGGTGGGTGAAGCGGCTGAACACGCCCGAAAGCCCCGGCGTCGATTTCGCCTGCTGGTCCTCGAGTGCGGCGCAAAGGATGCGCGTGAGGTCACCGACGTCCTTGGCGACCAGGAAGTAGTGCTTCATGAAGCGCTCGACGGCCGAAAGGCCGGGGCGCGAATGATAGTCGAGTGCTGCGGCGATCTCGCGCTGGATGTCGAAGGAGAGCCGTTCCTCGGCCTTGTTGGTGAGGAAATGCATGTGGCAGCGCACGGCCCAGAGGAAGTCGTCGGCCTTTTCGAACAGGCGATATTCGTGCTTGGAGAGAACGCCGAGCGCCACCAGTTCGGCGGTGTCGCGCACGTGGTAATAATATTTGGAGATCCAGAACAGCGTGTGCAGGTCGCGCAGCCCGCCCTTGCCCTCTTTCACGTTCGGCTCGACGAGATAGCGCGTGTCGCCTGCCTTGCGGTGGCGCTCGTCGCGCTCGGCAAGCTTGGCGGCAATGAATTCGGGTCCGGTGCCGGTGACGATCTCCTTGTCGAAGCGCGCCTCGAGCTCGGTTTCGAGCGAGCGAAGGCCGCAAATGTAGCGCATCTCGAGGATCGCCGTGCGGATCGTCATGTCGGACTTCGACAGCGCGATGCATTCTTCGACGGTGCGCGTGGCGTGGCCGACCTTGAAGCCCATGTCCCACAGCATGTAGAGGATGAATTCGACCGCCTTGTGCGTCTCTTCCGCCGGCTTCGGCTGGAACAGGAAGAGCAGGTCGATATCCGAGCCCGGCGCCAGCGTGTCGCGGCCGTAGCCGCCGACGGCGGTGACCGAGAACTTGTCCTTCTGCTTGGGAAAGACGTGGTCGGTGGAAAATTCGTAGAGAACCGTGATGATCTGGTCCTGCAGCCAGGAGATCCGCCGTGCGCATTTCAGGCCGCTGCCGTCGGCAGACAGCAGTTCGCGCGCCTTGTTGCGCCCATCCGTGCTGGCCTTCTTGAAGATACCAAGCAGATCGGAGCGCATCGCGTCCGGCCGGTTCTTGTTGGCCTCCACCACGGCGTCGCACTGCTTGCGCAGATAGTCGGTGTCGAGAATGTCGGAGAAATCGATATCGTTCGTCGGCGCCATGCGCTGGGCGGCTTCCTGTTCGCGCGGCGCGGCCATCTGCTGCGCCTCTCGTTTCGTCTGCATGCGCTATAGCCTCTTTGCCCGCTGTTTGACACGGGCTTTCATACTGCAAGAACCTTTAATTTTGGCGAAAAGGTGATCGTGCGCCGAGACGGCGTGTGGCGCAGCCCGGCTTAGGCGGCGATCTGCGCGTTGACCGAGTAGAGCACCTTGCGGTTTTCGCTGGCGATCTCTTCGAGCATCTCCTTGTCGCATTCGCGGTAGCCCGCTTTGGCGATGGATGCCGTCAGATCCGATATGCGCGAGCAGCAGGCGATGATCTGCAGCAGCCCGAAAGGCGTGTCCCAGCCACGCGGATTGCCGTGTTCGTCGGCAAGGCGAAGCGCCTCGATCGCCGTGAAGATGTTGGCGAGCAGCTGCGTTTCGCGAAGCAGGCGGTCCATGAACATGCGCTTACCCCTGCTTCAGCTTCTTCTTGAGGTCGTAGAGCGCGTCCAGCGCCTCGCGCGGCGTCATGTCGTCTAGGCTCATGTTTTTCAGCGCTTCATCGACCTTCGAAGGCCCGCGCGCCACATCCTCGCGCCGCACCGCCACCTGGAACAGCGGCAGGTCGTCGATCAGCTGGCTCGCCGGGTTCTTGCGGTCGGCGTCTTCGAGCCGCGTCAGCACATCGCGGGCGCGCGAAACGACGGAGGCGGGCAGGCCGGCAAGCCGCGCCACCTGGATACCGTAGGAGCGATCGGCAGCACCGGGGCCGACTTCGTGCAGGAAGATCACGTCGCCGTCCCATTCCTTCACGCGCATCGTCGCGTTGGAAAGCCGCGCCAGCTTCTCCGATAGCACCGTCAATTCATGGAAGTGCGTGGCAAACAGCCCGCGGCAGCGGTTGGCCTCATGCAGATGCTCGACCGATGCCCAGGCGATCGACAGGCCGTCGAAGGTGGCGGTGCCGCGCCCGATCTCGTCGAGGATGACGAGCGAACGGCTGGTCGCCTGGTTCAAGATCGCTGCGGTCTCCACCATCTCGACCATGAAGGTCGAGCGCCCGCGCGCCAGATCGTCCGAGGCGCCGACGCGCGAAAACAACCGGTCGACGATGCCGATATGCGCCGACGTCGCCGGCACGAAGCAGCCCATCTGCGCGAGAATGGCGATCAGCGCGTTCTGGCGCAGGAAGGTCGATTTACCGCCCATGTTCGGGCCAGTCAAAAGCCAGATCGCGCCATCCTTGCCGTCTCCCTCGGGCGAGAGGTCGCAATTATTGGCAACGAAGGGGCCGGTGGACTGGCGGCGCAACGCCTGCTCGACGACAGGATGCCGCCCGCCCTCGATGGCGAACATGGTCGAGCCATCGACCAGCGGCCGGCAATAGGCCTGCTCGTCGGCGAGCAGCGCGAGGCCTGCGGCGACATCGATGACAGCAAGCGCCCGCGCGCCGGCCTTGATGGTTTCTGCCTCGGCGACGACAGCCGCGCTCATCTGGTCGAAAGCGGCAAGCTCGATCGACAGCGCCTGGTCGGCGGCATTGGCGATGCGGCTTTCGAGATCGGCAAGCTCGGTGGTGGTGAAGCGCATGGCGTTCGCCATCGTCTGGCGGTGGATGAACCGCGCCTTGGCTTCCGGCGTGTCGGTCATCGGCCCGGCATTGCCCGCCGTCACCTCGATGAAATAGCCGAGCACGTTGTTGTGCTTGATCTTCAGCGACTTTATGCCGGTCTCGTCGGCATATTGCAGCTGCAGCCCGGCGATCACCCGGCGCGACTGGTCGCGCAGCGCGCGCACCTCGTCCAACTCTGCATTGGCGCCGTCGCGAAGGAAACCGCCATCGCGCTTCAAAAGCGGCAGCTCGTCGCCGAGCGTTTCGCTGAGCAGTGCTGCCACCTGATGGGGAAGGGCGATGAGGCCGGCCAGCGCATCGGCCAGTTCCTCGGGCAGCATGGCGGTTTCCAAGAGCCGCGCCACGTCGGTGGCGGCATTCAGCCCCTGCCGGATCGCCGCGAGATCGCGCGGACCGCCGCGCTCGAGCGCCAGGCGCGACAGCGCGCGCGGCATGTCGGGAACGTGCTTCAGGAGATCACGCAGGTCGCCCGAGAGCGAGGGCTCCTCGATCAGGAAGCCGATCGAATCCAGCCGCTCGTTGATCCGCACTGGATCGGTCAGCGGCGACATCAGGCGCTCGGCGAGCAACCGTGCGCCGCCACCGGTGACGGTGCGGTCGATGGCTTTGAGCAGCGAGCCATTGCGGTCGCCGGAAAGCGTGCGTGCAAGCTCGAGATTGGCCCGTGTCGCCGGGTCGATGAAGAGCGTCGAGGCAGCGCTTTCGCGCTCCGGCTTGCCGAGCGGCGGCCGTTCGGCGATCTGCGTCTTCTCGACATAGGCGACGGCCGCTGCCGCTGCCGCGAGTTCGGAGCGCGAGAAGGTGCCGAAGCCATCGAGCGTCGAGACGCCGAAATAGCGCGCGATCCGGCCTTCCGCCGTGGCGCTGTCGAACAGCACGGATGGCTGCGGCACGGCGGTGCGACCAAGCACGTCGAACACCGGCTTCAATTCTGGATCATGGAACATCGTATCCGGGACGATCAGCTCGCGCGGATCGATCCTCAATATATCGGCCAGCAGCCGCGACGCCTCGGTCTCCGCCAAGCGGAAAACGCCGGTGGAAATGTCGATCCAGGCAAGCGCCATCAAAGGCTCGGAGGCGCCGCGAATGCGGGTCAGCGCCATCAGGTAATTCGATTCCGAAGGCGAAAGCAGCTTTTCCTCGGTGATCGTTCCCGGCGTCACCAGCCGCACCACGTCGCGCTTCACAACCGACTTGCTGCCGCGCTTCTTGGCTTCCGCGGGGTCCTCGACCTGCTCGCAGACCGCCACGCGGAAACCGAGCCCAATCAGCTTCTGCAGATAATCGTCGGCCGCATGAACCGGCACGCCGCACATCGGGATATCCTGGCCCATGTGCTGGCCGCGCTTCGTCAGCGTGATCCCGAGCGCGCGCGATGCGTCGAGCGCGTCTTCGAAGAACAGCTCGTAGAAATCGCCCATGCGGTAGAACAAAAGCGAATCCGGATTGTTCGCCTTGATCTCGATGAACTGCTCCATCATCGGCGTGGCCGAGGCGCGGCTCTCTTCCGTTGCAAGCTCGGCAGCCGAAAAGGCTTCGTGTCTCAAGGTCATTCGATCGTTCACGGAGTGGGCTTTTCCCTAAAAAACAGGGTGCCACCCTATCGAAGCGCGGCTATAGAAGACAACAGCTATCGGGAAATGGGAGCCGTTAGCCCACAGGAGGATTGAGGAGGTCGTCGTAGAACCGCAAGGTCAGGAACCCCTTAGGGGCGCCTGTCAGTTCCACCGGATATTTTAATCGATTGTAGCCGTACGGCTTTTTCGCAAGGCGTCGTGTCAGCCCCAAACAGCGTGTCTATAGAGGGTCGACTAGCGCAATCGAAGGCCGGTTGTCAGGAGATTTGGAGGAGATATGCCCGACATGAACAGCAAGCAGCGCCCCGCCAACGGCATTACCGACAAGGAAGCGCTCGACTTCCATTCGCAGGGAAAACCCGGCAAGCTCGAAGTCAACCCGACCAAGCCGATGGCCACGCAGCGGGATCTCTCGCTTGCCTATTCGCCGGGCGTCGCCGTTCCCGTCAAGGCCATCGCCGCCGATCCCGCCACCGCCTATGATTATACCTCGCGCGGCAACATGGTGGCGGTCATCTCCAACGGTACCGCCATCCTCGGCCTCGGCAATCTCGGTGCACTGGCGTCGAAGCCCGTCATGGAAGGCAAGTCGGTCCTCTTCAAGCGCTTCGCCGATGTCGACAGCATCGACCTTGAGGTCGATACGGAAAATGTCGACGAGTTCATCAACTGCGTCCGCTTTCTCGGCCCCTCCTTCGGCGGCATCAATCTCGAAGACATCAAGGCGCCGGACTGTTTCATCATCGAGAGCCGCCTGCGCGAGCTGATGGACATTCCGGTTTTCCACGATGACCAGCACGGCACCGCGATCATCGCCGCCGCCGGCCTCATCAACGCGTTGGAGCTGACTGGCCGCGACCTGAAGACCACAAAGCTCGTCTGCAACGGCGCGGGTGCCGCCGCGATCGCCTGCGTCGAGCTCATCAAGGCCATGGGCTTCGCGCCTGAGAATATCGTGCTCTGCGACACCAAGGGCGTCATCTACCAGGGCCGCACCGAGGGCATGAACCAGTGGAAGTCGGCGCATGCGGTCAAGACCAAGGCGCGCACGCTGGAAGAAGCGATGAAGGGCGCCGACGTCGTCTTCGGCCTGTCGCAGAAGGGCGCCTTCTCCGAGGAGATGATCTTGTCGATGGCCGACAGCCCGATCATCTTCGCCATGGCCAATCCCGATCCTGAGATCACGCCGGAAGAGGTTGCGCGCATTCGCGACGACGCCATCATGGCGACCGGCCGTTCGGATTATCCGAACCAGGTCAACAACGTGCTGGGCTTCCCCTATATCTTCCGTGGCGCGCTCGATGTCCGCGCCACGACGATCAACGACGATATGAAGATCGCGGCCGTCCGGGCGCTGGCAAGCCTCGCCCGTGAAGACGTTCCCGACGATGTCGCCGCCGCCTATCAGGGCAACCGTCCCCGTTTCGGCCCGCAATATATCATCCCGGTCCCCTTTGATCCGCGCCTGATTTCGGCGATCCCCGTGGCTGTCGCTCAGGCCGCCATGGAAAGCGGCGTCGCCCGCAAGCCGATCCCCGACATGGCCGCCTACGCCCGCGAACTGTCGGCGCGTCGCGATCCGATCGCCTCGACGCTGGCGAGCCTCTATGAGCGCGTGCGCCGCCATCCCAAGCGCGTGGTCTTCGCCGAGGCCGAGGAGGAGCAGGTCATGCGCGCCGCACTCTCCTACGCCAACCAGCAGCTCGGCACCGCCATCCTGCTCGGCCGCGAGGATCTGATCCATGCGACCGCAGAGCGTGCCGGCATCGATCTCAACCGCCCGGGCCTCGAGATCGTCAACGCCCGCATCTCGACCCGGGTGGAAGCCTATATCGACTATCTCTACGCCCGCCTGCAGCGCAAAGGCTATCTGCACCGCGATGCCCAGCGTCTGATCCACAACGACCGCAACCACTTCGCGGCCTGCATGGTGGCGCTGGGCGATGCCGACGGCATGGTGACGGGCATCACCCGCAACTACTCGACGGCGCTCGAGGATGTCCGCCGCTGCATCGACGAAAAGCCCGGCCACCGGGTGATAGGCGTATCGATCGCGCTCTGCCGTGGCCGCACCGTCTTCGTGGCCGACACCGCGGTCCACGACATGCCGTCGGCCGAGGAGCTTGCCGATATCGCGGTCGAGGCAGCCGGCTTCGCACGCCGCATGGGCTATAATCCGCGCATCGCCATGCTCGCCTACTCCACCTTCGGCCACCCCTCCGGCGAGCGCTCCGAGCGCGTCCGCGAAGCCGTCGCCATCCTCGACCGCCGCCATGTGGATTTCGAGTATGACGGCGAGATGGCGGCTGATGTGGCGCTGAACCGCAAGGCGATGGAGCAATACCCCTTCTGCCGCCTGTCCGGCCCCGCCAACGTGCTGGTCATGCCGGCGTTCCACTCGGCCTCGATCTCGACCAAGATGCTGCAGGAACTCGGCGGCTCCACCGTCATCGGCCCCATCCTCGTCGGCGTCGACAAGGCGGTACAGATCACCTCGATGGGAGCGAAGGACAGCGACATCGTCAACATGGCCGCGATTGCGGCTTATACGGGGTCGTGAGGTGGGTTTTGAAAAGGTGAGGGTGTGCCGTGTGGCCCCCTCATCTGGCTGCCGCCATCTTCTCCCCGCTGGGGAGAAGGGGTGTGTGGCGGACCGCTCGCCCCAATCTCTCCCTTCTCCCCAGCGGGGAGAAGGTGGCCCGAAGGGTCGGATGAGGGGGCTACACGGCGAAAGGCTAAAGATTAGCTATGCCAATCAGCTGGCAAACCGCCCAGCATCGGCACCGTAATAATTCACATACCGATCCGAAATGCTTGATATCGGCAGAACGATCAGCACGTCCGTCGTGTTGAACGCCTTGTCGACAACTGCGGTCGAGCCGACCATGGCGCCGAGGCGCAGGTAGCCCTTGATCAGCGGCGGCAGGGCCATCAGCGCGCGCTTCGGATTGACGGCTTCGACCGGCATCAGGTCCATGTCGCGGGCTAGATGCGGCAGCGCGTCGACGGCCCACTCGTCCTTGGCCGCGACGTTGTGGCGCAGGAAGGAGAGTGCCAGCGCATGCTGTTCCGGGTGAATGCCCGGGAAGGAGGCGCAGCCGAACATCGCGCTCATGCCGTGCTTCAGCGCATAGGCCCAGTTGCCCTGCCAAAGAAGCTCGACGATGCGCTTGGTGCGGTAGTCCGGCAGCACGCAGGAGCGGCCGAGCTCCATGAAACGCTTATCCGGATGGCGCGCGATCAGCGCGTCGATGTCGAATTCGGAAGCCGAGTAAAAGCCGCCATTGGCCATCGCCACCTCCTGCCGCAGCAGGCGGTAGGTGCCGACGATCTGATCCTCACTGTCGCCCTCGATCGAGCGATCGAGCACCAGAAGGTGGTCGCAAAAGTCGTCATAGGCGTCGAAATCCCGCTTGCGGCGCATCGCTTCCGCAGGCAGCTCGGCCTTCATCTCGTCCACGAAAACACGGTAGCGCACGGATTGCGCGGCATCGATTTCGCCGGGCGTACGGGCAAGGCGTGTCTCGAAATTGCCGATCCGGCCGAACACGTCGCTCTCGATCTGTTCGGCTTTCCGCGCAGGGGGAAGAGCCTCGACGAGGGTGTCACGGTTGCAGATATCTACGGACATGACGAATCTTTCATTGCCGGCTTTAGGACGCCATAAAACACTTATATGCGACAGCAAAGTGACATTTTAAACCCCCAGATACGCAAGAAACACATGGGTGGCGGTGGAGCTACAGTGCTTCTGCGCGACGTGCCGAAAGCGCGGCGACAGCCTGAACTTCCGTCAGCAGCCGTATGGGGTCTATGGGTTTCAGCATGACGCGGTTTGCCCCGTTCAGCAAGACTTGACGACGCGATTCATCGCGTTTGTCAGCAGTCAAAACGATGATCGGCACCGAGGGAACCTCAAGCCGGCGCTCATGGCCACGTAGCCGGCCAATCATTTCGATCCCGTCGCCGCCGGGCATGGAAAGATCGCTGATGACGATATCCGGCCGCACGCTGCCTTCCGCCAGCGCTGCATCGAGCAGCGCCTCGAAATGCTCGACATGCTGCACGCTGTGGCCGGCTTTTTCCAGCATAGCGCGGATCAGCATGGCGTTGATCGGATCGTCTTCGGCGAGCACGATCTTCAGCCC
Organism: Rhizobium sp. 2MFCol3.1; assembly: GCF_000377565.1. Lineage (GTDB taxonomy): Bacteria > Pseudomonadota > Alphaproteobacteria > Rhizobiales > Rhizobiaceae > Rhizobium. The sequence continues at coordinate 71,228 of NZ_KB898356.1, forward strand.
GCTCTGAATGCCCGCCTCCGGGATGCCGGGGCTGAAGCCGGGCTGGTTGTCGTTGAGCGCATCGCGCTTTTCCATGCCGCGCATGCGCCCGCGCAAGACGTCGATCAGCGACTGTTCGCGCAGCGGCCGGATCAGCCAGGCGTCGAAGAGATCGAGCGAATGGGCGTTGCGCTCTTCCGGGTTGACCAGGAAGATCTTGCGCAGGCCAAGGGCCGCGATATCCGTCCGGTCGGCGAGGTGTGCGGCGAATTCGGCCGACATGCGGTGGTCGACGATGATGTCGGTCGGCCGCCGTCCATTGGCCGCCATGTCGAGCAGGATCCAGCGCGCCGTCTCGCCATCCTCGACGAAGTGGCACTGGCCGCCGAGCGTGCGGATGGTCTCCGAGATCGCCATGCGCGCGGCACCGGCGGGCGCCAAGAGCACGACGAGATTGCCGGAAAGCAGCGTGTCGCGGCGGGCCGCGGGCTCCTCATCCCCTTCGGTGCGGAAGCGGATGCAGAACTCCGTGCCCGTGCCCTTTTCGCTGGCAACCGTCAGCGCGCCGCCGAACTCGCGCATGATGCGCGCCGAGATGGCAAGGCCAAGGCCGGTGCCGTTGCTCTTCTCCACCATGGTGCCCGCCTGTTCGTATTCGCCGAAGACACGCGCCTGTTCTTCTTCCGTCATGCCCGGCCCGGTATCGGTGACGGTGATCGCAAGCTCGCCATCCTGCAGCGACACGCGAATGAACACGCCGCCGACCTGGGTGAATTTCACCGCATTGCCGATGACGTTGAACAAGACCTGGCGCAGGCGCGCCGCGTCGAAATTCATGAGCTCGGGAACATCCGACGACACGGTCGAGCCGATCTCGATGCCCTTCTCGTGGGCGCGGTGGGCAAGCATCTCGACCACGCTCTCCAAGAGCTTGCGCACCGATTCCGAGCGCGGGCGCAGCTGGAAGCGCCCGACCTCGATGGTCGAGAAATCGAGCAGATCCTCGACCAGCTGGGTCAGCGCATGGCCCGACTGGCGGATGCCGGTCAGGTAGTTGTCCTGCTCCTGCGTCATCCGCGTCTCGGTCAGAAGATGCGTCATGCCGAGAATGCCTGAGAGCGGCGTGCGCAGTTCGTGGCTGACGGTCGCAAGCAGTCGCGACTTCGAGGCGCTGTTGAACTCCGCCTTCTGCCGCGCCTCCTCGCGCTCCTGCGCCGCGATGCGATCAGCCGTCACGTCGCGGGCGATGCTGTGCAGCAAAAGCTTTCCGTCCGAGGGGTTGCGCGTCACGACATCGCGCCAGAAGAAGATCCGCTGACCCTCGGGCGTCGACATCTCGACATCGTAGCGATGCGGCTCCGTGCCGGGGCGAAAGGCGATGCCGATCTCCTCGCAGGTCTGCCCGATCGGGTTCAGCCGCCCGGTCAGCCGTCGGAACATGTCGTTCGCGGCAACGATCCGCCGATCCATCGTCCGGGTCACGGTGATATCGCCGAGCGCATCGTGGATGCAGGCGAACAGCGCCGCATCGCTTCCTCCGCGCGCGGTGTCGTCGCTGGCGCGCGTCTTGATATGATGGCGGCGCGTGGAGACAATCGCGAAGCAGACGATCGCGGCAAGCACCAGCGCGCCGATGCCGATCGACACCCAGAGCAGACCGCCCATATAGCCGAGCGCAAGCAAGAGGATAGCGGCGAGAATGCCGGTGCCGCCGAGCCAATAGGAGATCAGCTTGCGCGCCGAGGGGGCGACGACGGGGCTGTGTTCGGGGGTAGCAGGGGACATGTCAGCCGGGATCGCGGCCTGCTCATCTTGAGGATGAGCGGCAGGCGCGCCGAAGGCAGCGGCAAGCTTCTCGTGTAACTGACCCAGTCCGACCATAGGTTCAAATTAGCACGCCGGCTGTTCCAAATGCCTTCAGCAAACCGCTAAGATTTTACTTATCGGCCGTCTTGGGTTGCAATAGCTCGTCCAAAATCACGCATCCCGCGCCGATGGTGATGAAACTATCGGCCAAGTTGAAAACCGCGAACGACCATGTCTCGGTATAGAACAGGATGTAATCGATGACGTGTCCATAAAGGAAACGGTCGATGAGATTGCCCAGCGCGCCTGAAATGATCAGTGCGTAGCCGAGATGGGCGAAGGTGCGCTGCTTGCCCGTGCGGTGCCAGAGCCAGAGCACGAAGGCCACGATGATCAGCCGCATGCCGACGATGAACCACCCATCCATGCCTGAGAGCATCGAGAAGGCGACGCCGAGATTATAGGTACGGTAGAGCGCCAGCATCGGGATGACGTGCACCGCCTCTTGAAGCGGCAGCGTGTGATCGACCACGATCTTGATGATCTGGTCGAGCACCACGGCAAGAACGACGAAGATCAGGATCGGCAGCGGGCGCGAAAACAGCGTCGGGCGGTCTAGCGTCTGATCGGTCATTTGGCCTCGGTGAGTGAGAGAAGGTGGCGGCGTGCCTCGAACATCATGACGGCGCTGGCGACGGCCAGATTGAGCGAATCCGCCAGGCCCTGCTGCGGAATGCGGGCAAGCGCATCGGCTTCACGCGCCAGCTGGTCCGGCAGGCCTGATTGCTCGTTGCCCATCAGGATGACGACGGGCTTCGCCTTGTAGTCGATCGTGCGGTAATCGACCGAGCCGGCCAGATGCGTGGCGACCAGCGAAACGCCCGCCTGCTTCTTCCAGGCGATGAATTCCTCTGGCGTCGCGCGCGACACAGGCATGGCGAAGACCGAACCCATCGTGGCACGCACGGTCTCGAGAGAGAACGGGTCCGTGGTCTCGCCGACCAGGATGACGCCGGAAGCGCCGGCCGCGTCGGCGGTGCGGATGATCGTACCGAGATTGCCGGGATCGCGAACCCTATCGAGCGCGATCCACGTCTCGCCCTTGGCCGGGCGAATGTCGCGCAGCGGCTTCCAGCGGTTTTCGAATACGCCGACCACCATCTGCGGATTGTCGCGGCGGGTGATCGAGGAGAGAACCTTCTCGCTGACCTCGAGCACCAGCCCGCCGGAGGCGACGGTCTTCGCCGCCATCTGCTCGACCAGCGGCTTGCCCTTGGCGGCCTTGGCGTAAACCAGCGTGCGGATGGTCCAGCCAAGCTCGATCGCGTCGATCACGAGCTTCAGCCCCTCGGCCATGAAGGTGCCGCTCTGCTCGCGGGTCTTCTTGTCGCTGAGCGCCTTGATGTCCTTGATGATGGGATTGGCAAGCGAGGTGACTTCCTTCACCTGGCCGACCCTGCGCGGACCGTTGTCGCGGTGTTCGTGGCTCATTTCGGCACCCAGCGGGAAAAGAGGGATGTGGAGAGCGCGCGGCCCGGCGTGTTGCCATCAAGCCCGGCCTCGCGGATCACCAGCTCTCCGGATTCGACCACGCCGCCGGCTCCGCGCATCGTCTCGCGCATCAGCTCATGGATGGAATAGAAGCTGGCGCGGATCGAGTAGGCCGTCAGCACGAGGCCGACAGCCTTGGGCGACAGGATCTCGCGGCAGATGTCGAGCATCACGGGTAGGTGCTCGAACAGATGCCAGACTTCGCCATTCGGGCCGCGGCCGAATTTCGGCGGGTCGGTCAGAATGATGTCGTAGGTGTTGCCGCGACGTTCCTCGCGCAGGATGAACTTCATCGCGTCTTCGCAGATCCAGCGGATCGGCGCCTTTTCAAGCCCGCTCATCGCCTGGTTCTCGCGCGCCCAGCCGATCGCCTTCTTCGAGGCATCGACATGCGTGACCTCGGCGCCCGCGGCAGCCGCGACCAGCGATGCAACGCCGGTGTAGCCGAAGAGGTTCAGCACCTTCAGCGGCCGGCCGGCGGCTTCGACCTGCTGCTTCATCCACGTCCAGTGAACGATCTGCTCGGGAAACACGCCGACATGGCGAAACGAGGTGAAGCGGCCGAGAAAGTCGACGCCGAGAAGGTTGAGCGGCCAGGTCTCTCCCAGCGCTTCCTTGGGAAAACGCCAGCGGCCGGTGCCCTCTTCATCGGTATCGCCGGTAAAGGCCGCATCGACCTTGTCCCAGACATGTTTCGGAAGCGATGGCTTCCACAGCGCCTGTCCTTCCGGACGAATGATCCGGTAGGGGCCGTATTGCTCGAGCTTTTCCCCATTGCCGCTGTCGATCAGATGAAAATCGCCGGCGCCGAGGGATTCGAGAATGATCGGAACGCGCTCGGGCGGCCGTTCACCGGTGCGCTCCATCAATGGGCGCTCCAGTGCCGCAGGCGCGGAGGCGGGCTCGCGCGCGGCCTGTTGCGGCGCTGCGGGTTTGTTCGCGGGCTTCGGCGGGCGGCTGTTGCCGCGCTCGTCGCCGCGTCGTCCACTGGCGGGGCCGGTGCCGGATTTCTGGCCCGGCCGGCGTTCTTTTTGTCTCAACGTGGTGTTCCGCGTGCTGAATTTGATAGAGCCCGTGCAAATAGCATCCCATTTTCACCTTGGCAAAGCGCTTTCCCGCCGCGATATGTTCGACAAGGTGAAAATGGGAGGATTGTGATGGACTTCGTCGGACAAGAGCGGATCACCGCGCCGCGCGACGTCGTGTGGGCCGGCCTCAACGATCCCGATATCCTCAAGGGATGCATTCCCGGTTGCCAATCGCTGGAGTTTACCGGTCCGAACGAGCTCGTCGCCACGATCCGGGTCAAGATCGGCATGGTGCCGCTCACCTTCACCGGCGAAATCCGCGTCTCCAACATCGATGCACCCCTGAGCTACACGCTGTCTGCCGAAGGCAAGGGTAGCATCGCCGGCTTCGCCAGGGGATCGGCCGATGTGACGCTCGAGGACGATAGCGGCGAAACCATCCTGCATTATCGCGCCGGCGCCGATGTCGGCGGCAGGATCGCCCAGCTTGGCGCCAAGCTGATCGATTCCTCGTCCCAGAAGCTCGCGCAGCGGTTCTTCTCCGATTTCAACGCGGCGGTCAGCGCCAAGGCAGGCGAATAAAAGGCCGCTGCCGTCCAACGAGGTAATTGGCAGCCCATCCCGTCTCCGCTACATCCATAACCATGCAGTGGACCATCCGATCGCCAGAAAAGGCCGACCTGGAAGAACTCGCGGATATCTATCTCGCGGTGCGTCGCGACACCTTCACTTGGGTCGACCCGCAGGTTTTCCGCCACGAGGATTTCCACGCGCATACGCAGGGCGAACTTCTGTGGCTCGCCGAGATGCCGGATGGCGAGATCGCGGGTTTCATGACGCTGTGGTCGCCCGATGACTTCATCCACATGCTCTACATCAGGAAACAGTATCGCGGCCTCGGCATCGGCCAGGCTCTCCTGAAGGCGCTGCCCTACTGGCCTGACAAGACTTACCGGCTGAAGTGCCTCGACCGCAACGAAAACGCCAAGGCCTTCTATCGCGCTCGGGGGTTCGTGGTGACAGGCAAGGGTTCATCGCGTGAAGGCGAATACGAAGAGATGACCTTCTTCCCCGAGCGCTGACCCCGTCACTGCATCTGCGGCTTGCGCAGGAAGCTATTGCGATCGGCCGAGCGCACACGCAGCCAAGCCTCGCGGCCGTCTCGGAGGATACGCATCGGGATCTCGGCGCCGGCGGGGCCGCTGCTCCAGATCTTACGGTAGAAATCGGCCAGCCCATCGACCTCGCCGTCGCGGATTTCCGAGATGACGTCACCGCGTTTCAGTCCCGCCTGATCCGCCGGACTGCCTTCCGCAACGCTCATTACGATCACGTCGCCGTTGCTTTCGGCGGAGAATGCGCCGAGCCAGGGGCGCGCCGGCTTGTTGACCTGTCCGCGCGTGGTCAGGTCGTCGAGGATCGGTGTCAGGAGGTTGATCGGCACGATCATGTTGATATCCGCCACCTCGCCACCCTGGCTCATCTGCAAGCGCAGCGAACCGATTCCGATGAGCTTGCCGTCGCCATCGACCAACGCCGCTCCGCCCCAGGAGGGGTGCGCGGGCGTGGTGAAGATCGCCTCGTCGAGCAGATATTCCCAATAACCGGCGAATTCCTGCTTGGCGACGATCTTGGCATCGACGAACTCGCCGATCCCGTCGATCAGCGTCACAGATTGCCCAAGCTCGGCCAACGTGGCATCGCCGAATTCAAGCGCCGGCAGGTTGAGGGGGCCAAGCGCCTGAAGCAGGCCAAAGCCCGTTTCCTGATCGTAGCCGAGCGGATGCGCCGCCACCACCCGTCCGTCATGGGCGGTGAGCCACACTTCCTCGGCCTCGGTGATCAGATAGCCGATCGTCAGCACCAGGCCGCTGTCCTTAATGACCACGCCGCTGCCCTCGCGCCGGGTACCGAGCGTATCGGCGGTATAGGCATCATCGGGAATGATGCCGCGGACGGCGACGACCGATTTCAGGATCTGATCTGTGTTCATGGTTTCATCCTCATGAAGCGACGCGCTGAGGCAGTGAAACTGCTTTGGGAGAAGGGCGCAGCGGGTTCTTTGGACATAGCTATGAAGACAGATGGCGCGGCGCAAGGGCTTGGCAAGCCGAAATATGTCTTGCGGAGGTGTTGTCTCCGACGCGCTTAGGTGGCTGCAAGTCGCTTCTTCAGGAGGAACCTGGCAGGCGTCTCCTGATCACCCTCAAGGCTTCCAAAGACCTCGAAACCGAGCTTCTCGTAAAACGGTCTTGCCTGAAATTCGAAGGTATCGAGAAACAAGCCAAGATAACCGCGTTCGCGCGCGATGGCCTCTGCGTGGCGCATCAATTGCGATCCCAGCCCCATGCCGCGGAATTCTTGCGGCACCACCAGGTATTTGATGAACAGCCAATTGTATTCATCACGAGCGTAGAGCCCACCGATCACCTCTCCTCGCTCTTCCTTGCGAAGGAGAATAGCGAGATGAGGCTTCTCAGCGATATGCGCGGTCCATGGTGCATTGTATTCGAGCAGGATCTCTAGGAGACGGTCCGTGTCGTGATCATCCGGCTCGCCATCGACGATATCGACGAAAGGCACCATCACCGCGACGGCAACTGTCCGGCGATTTCTTCCGAGCGTGCCTTGTGGCGGTCGGCTTCACCCTGCCAACGGACGGCCTCCTTGGCCTCGCTGCGGGCGCGCTTGCGATGCTTGCCCTGGTTCATCCAGGTCACCGCCGAGCCGGCGAACATGCCGATGATCAGTGCGATGAAGAGGAACACGAAGAACGGCGCCGAGAGCGACAGCACCTGATCCTCGGGGCGGAACGGATTGAACGCCAGCGTCACGCTCTGGCGGTTGGCCACGCAAAAAATGATCAGTATGATGCCGAGCGGCAGCAAGATCAGGAGGTTGATAATCTTCTTCGCCATCGCAGGCCTCCACATGCTCACGCACGCTCATGGTAAGCGGCGCGTTGTTCAGCCACAGGATAGAAAAGACCTCGTGAAGTTCAAGTGCGGTTTCGCCGCAGCCGGACCTGAAGGCGGCGATCAGTCGTCCTGATCGGCCTGTCCCGGGTTCAGCCGCTCGCGCAGCTCCTTGCCGGTCTTGAAGAAGGGGACCCACTTCTCCTCGACGAACACGGTGTCGCCGGTGCGCGGGTTGCGGCCCGAGCGCGATGGACGGTTCTTGACGGAAAAGGCGCCGAAACCGCGCAGCTCGACGCGGTTGCCCGCCGCCAGCGCATCGGTGATCTCGTCGAGAACCGCGTTCACGATATTTTCCACATCGCGATGGTAAAGATGCGGGTTGCGAGCCGCAACTATCTGCACCAGCTCGGACTTGATCACGGTGGCCCCCTTAAATTATTGATTTCTTATCAATCATGGCCAACCTGCCAAACTGAAACGAGCCCGTCAAGAAGCAACTTCTGCGGCAGAATTCCTTGGAGGTCCTGGCTTCTGGCGAGATCGCCGTAACCGAGAAGCGTGATGATCTGCGAGGCAGCACCCGCAAGCAGGAACGGCGTGCTGCTCTTCTTGTTCCAATCGATCTCGGGCAGGTCCTTGCTGACGTTCTTGGTGGCCAGATAGGCGCGGATTTCGTCGTCGCCACCGAGCTGGTCGATGAGCTTCATCTTCAGCGCCTGGCGCCCGGTAAAGATGGTGCCGTCGGCGAGTTTCAGCACATCCTCGCGCGGCAGCTTGCGGCGATCGGCCACAAGGTCGACGAACCAGGCATAGCTGTCGACGATCATGTTGTTGATCATCGCCTTGGCTTCTTCGCTGGCCGGATGGAAGGGCGAGGGCTCCGCCTTCAGCGGCGAGGATTTGATCTCCTCCATCGAGACGCCGATCTTGTCGAGCAGCGGCTTGACCTGCGGATACTGGAAGATGACCCCGATCGAGCCGGTGATCGAGCTGTCGCCGGCAATGATCGTGTCACCTGCTGTCGCGATCATGTAGCCGGCCGACGCCGCAAGCGTGCGGACATCGGAGACTACGGGCTTCTTGGCGGCGATCGCCCGGATCGCCTTGAAGATCCGCTCGCCGCCATAGGTCGTGCCGCCGGGCGAGGAAATGGAGACGACCAGCGCCTTGACCGCGTCTTCGTCCTTGATCTTGGCAAGCCGCTCGAGCAATTCGCTGTCGTCGGTAATCAGGCCGGAGATCGTCACATGCGCAACGTGCGGGCGGCGGTTTGCATTGTCGGCAAACAGAAAGCCGTAAATAGCCAGCGCAAGCGCGAGAAGAAGCAGTACCGCCACCACGCGCCAGAAGCCGACCTTGCGGCGCAGCCTGCGGCGATCTGCGATCATGGAGCTGTCCATTTATTCCTCCGGTCGGCAAGTCTGACGCAACTCTTCTTACGTAGAGTGCATAGATATGCGTTAACGCTGTGTCGATTGGTTTTGCGGTTTTCTTGCTTGTTGCAGAAAAAAATCCATATTGGCAAGTCAGTGTAATAATGCGAAACGAACTGTGATCGGGCGAAAGCGCTCCCTATATACGCCGTCCTATCATCGACACGGACCGAATGAATGCTCAACACCTTGGATAATGGCGGACAGGCTGCCTATGCGAAGCCCGCGCAAAGTGCCTATGGCGCCGCGCGGTTTCACTCCGCCCGCGTTCGCCGGCTGAAGGTTCTGCTGCCGGTCGCCGCCGTAATCGTGTCGCTCGCCTTTATCGGCGTGTCGGTTATCCGCACCTATCTGCCCGAGAACATCAAGATCGAAGGCGCCAAGATCGAAAACGGCAAGGTCGTGATGCTGAAGCCGGCGATCGCAGGCCGCAACGCTTCCGGTATCAACTATTCCATGCTCGCCGAACGGGCGCTGCAGGACATCAAGAACCCGAACCTGATCTCGCTGGAAACCGTCAAGGCAGTGGTTCCGGTCAAGGACGATCTGGTCGCCCGCGTCGAGGCGACGACCGCCGATTACGATCGCGCGACCGACAATCTGAACATCACGTCTCCCTTCGTCATCAACATGAGCGACGGCATGACCGCCAAATTCCAGACCGCGCAGGTCGATGTGAAGGGCGGAAAGCTTACAACCAGCGACCCTGTCGACATCAAAAAAGATGGCGCATCGGTTGTTGCGCGCTCGCTCAAGATGACAGATAAGGGACGGACGATCACATTCGAGGGGAACGTTCGAATGAATGTGAACCCCACCGCTATCCGCAAACAGGGCACTTAACCCGGGTCACCATGGCAAAAGATTGTCGCATTTCTACCCGCAAGGCGGGCGCAGTATTCACGAACGGTGCGCTTGCACTCCTGCTGTTGGCCGGAGCCGCGATGGCGCAGGCGACGACCAGCCAGATGAGCGGACTGAAGCTCAACAAGGATCAGCCGATCCAGATCGAAAGCGACAAGCTTGAGATCCACGACCAGGATCACACCGCCGACTTCACCGGCAACGTGAAGGTCGTTCAGGGAACGACCACGCTGCAGGCCGGCCACATGACCGTCTTCTACAAGGCGAAGGCCGCAGCCGATGGCAGCACGCCCGCGACCAAGGCGTCGGAAACCACGACGCCGACATCCTCGATGTCGTCGGGCAACACCGACATCGACCACATCATCGTGACGAACAAGGTGTACCTCACCTCGGGCACGCAGACCGCGACCGCCGATAACGGCTCGTTCGACATGGCAAAGCAGCTCTTCATCCTGAAGGGCGACAAGGTCGTTCTGACCGACGGCGGCAATGTCTTCACCGGCTGCCAGCTGACGGTGCACATGGAAACGGGTCAGGCACAGTTGGACAGCTGCGGGGGGCGCGTCCAGATCCAGCTCGATCCGCAATCCCAGAAAAAGAACTGACCCCGGCTGCCACGTGAAATTATTCTCGCTATCGAATATGTTCGGCAAGACCGGGCAACAGGCCGCCGCAGATGGCGCCGTTGACAAGAGCCGCTATCAGGGCACCCTGATCGCGCGCGGTCTGACGAAGACGTACAGCACCCGGCGCGTCGTCAACGGCGTGTCGCTGGTCGTGCGTCGTGGCGAGGCCGTCGGCCTGCTCGGCCCGAACGGCGCCGGCAAGACGACCTGTTTTTACATGATCACGGGCCTGGTCCCTGTCGATGAAGGCACGATCGAGATCGACGGCAACGACGTGACGTCGATGCCGATGTATCGCCGCTCGCGCCTCGGCGTCGGCTATCTGCCGCAGGAAGCCTCGATCTTTCGCGGGCTGACGGTCGAGGAGAATATCCGCGCCGTTCTCGAAGTGCATGTGAAGGATAGGGCTGAGCGCGAGAAGAAGCTCGACGAGCTGCTCGACGAGTTCCACATTCGCAAGCTGCGCAAGAGTGCTGCGGTCTCCCTGTCCGGTGGTGAACGCCGCCGCTTGGAAATTGCTCGCGCACTGGCGACCGACCCGACCTTCATGCTGCTCGACGAACCCTTCGCGGGCGTCGATCCGATCTCGGTCTCCGACATCCAGAACCTCGTCCATCACCTGACGGCGCGTGGCATCGGTGTCTTGATCACCGACCACAATGTGCGCGAGACGCTGGGGCTGATCGACCGTGCCTATATCATCCATGCGGGCGAAGTGTTGACGCATGGCCGGGCAAACGACATTGTTAACAATGCCGAAGTCCGCAGGCTTTATCTCGGCGACAACTTCAGCCTCTAAGGGCACATCGTCCCTTTGATCATGGGATCTCGGCAGCGGAAATTCACCTTGCCGCATACTTCTGCTTGACCAAATAGAATAAAAAAGCAATTTTTGGGCCAACTTGGATATCAGTGGCCTTAGCCCCGTTATAGGACACTGTTTCCCGGAGGAACCGAGCGGGAGTTTTGCGTCCATCATGGCACTTTCGGCCAATTTATACCTGCGCCAAAGCCAATCGCTGGTGATGACACCACAGCTGATGCAGTCCATCCAGCTGCTTCAGATGACGCACTTCGAGCTCAACCAGTTCATCGCCCAGGAAGTCGAAAAGAACCCGCTGCTTGAGTTTCCGTCAAATGACGCCGAAACAGGCAGTGATCGCGCCGGCGATGACGACGATGCTCACTCCCGCCAGGCCGAAGAACAAAGCTTCGACGAAGATTACGACAGCCGCTCGGAAGTGATGTCCGGCGATTGGTCCGATCGCACCGATGGCGCCGGCGCTGGCAGGATGAGCGACGAACTCGACGCCAACTACGCCAACGTCTTCCCCGATGACGGCGTGCCGCAGCGCGCCGACGCTCCCGAACTGATCAGCCAATGGAAATCGATGCCGGGTGGCGGAGAGGGCGGTGCCGATGGCTATGATCTCGACGATTTTGTCGCCGGCCAGGTCTCGCTGCGCGATCATCTCGCCCAGCAGATGCCTTTCGTCCTGCCCGATATGGCCGACCAGCTGATTGGCCAGTATCTCGCCGATCAGCTCGACGAGGCAGGCTATCTCCATGCCGATCTCGCGGAAGCGGCCGAACGGCTGGGTGCCGGCATGGCGGATGTCGAGCGGGTCCTGGCGTCACTGCAGACGCTCGATCCGCCCGGCGTCTTCGCGCGCAACCTGTCGGAATGCCTGGCGATCCAGCTGCGCCAGAAGGATCGCCTCGATCCGGCCATGCAGGCTTTCGTCGGCAATCTCGAATTGCTGGCCCGCCGCGACTTCGCGACGCTGAAGCGGCTTTGCGGTGTCGATGAAGAGGATTTGCTCGACATGCTGAGCGAGATCCGCCAGCTGAACCCCAAGCCGGGCAGTGGCTTCGAGACCGCGGTGTCGGAGGCGATCATGCCCGACGTCGTGGTTCGTCCCAGCGCCGATGGCAGCTGGCTGGTGGAGCTCAACCCGGATACGCTGCCGCGCGTGCTCGTCAATCAGGCCTATTTCGCCAAGGTCAACAAGACCGGCGATGATCACGCCTTCCTGTCGGAGTGCCTGCAGACGGCCAACTGGCTGACGCGCAGCCTCGATCAGCGCGCCAAGACGATCATGAAGGTGGCAACCGAAATCGTCCGCCAGCAGGATGCCTTCCTGCTCCACGGTGTCGACCATCTGCGCCCGCTCAATCTGAAGACCGTGGCCGACGCCATCAAGATGCATGAATCCACCGTTAGCCGTGTCACGTCGAACAAGTACATGCTGACGCCGCGCGGCCTGTTCGAGCTCAAATACTTCTTCACGGTGTCGATCAGCGCGGTCGAAGGCGGCGATAGTCACTCGGCGGAAGCCGTCCGTCACAAGATCCGCGCACTTATAGCGCAGGAAAGCCCCGACGCCGTACTCTCAGATGATGATATCGTGGACATCCTAAAGGGGAGTGGGGTGGAGCTTGCCCGCAGAACGGTCGCGAAGTATCGTGAAGCCATGAATATCGCTTCTTCCGTCCAGCGCCGGCGGGAAAAGCGGGCGCTCGCGAAGGTCGCGGGCTTCTGAGGAGTTCGGTCTGTTGCGGCCGACGCGTCCCGCCCCCGCGAGAAAACAGGGCGTGTGTTGACTTTTTGGTAACTTCTGGCTAGAAGCCGCGCCAAATTGACGCTGTGAAGGGTGTCAGAGGTTATCCCCATCAATCCTAAGGGCGCCCACAGCCGAGAACTTCGGCCGATCTTGCTTGAGATTGCGCGAAGTGCTTGGATGAGAGTCAGGCTTGGCGTAAACTGGTACTCGCAAACCACATAAGAAGGGAAACTCCATGAGTGTGCGTGTATCCGGTAAACATATGGAAATTGGTGACTCGTTCCGTCAGCGGATAGAGGACCAAATTGCCGTGGCCGTCACGAAATACTTCGACGGAGGGTATTCTGGTCAAGTGATCGTACAAAAGGCCAACGCCCGTTTCGCCGCCGATTGCAAGGTTCATCTCGACAGTGGCGTGATTTTGCACGCGGCCGGCGAGGCAATGGATCCGCAGTTGGCATTCGACGCCGCTTCCGAGCGTATCGAGAAGCGACTTCGCCGTTACAAGCGCAAGCTCAAGGATCACCATGCCGGGAATCATCTGAATGGTTTTGCAGAAGTCGCCTACACCGTCATGGATGGCATGCCGGATCATGACGACGAGATCGCCGATGATTTCGCACCAGCGATCGTTGCCGAAAGCACCAAGCAGATGAAGACCATGTCCGTCGCGACCGCCGTGATGGCGCTCGACATGACGGACGAGCCCCTGCTGCTCTTCCGCAGCCCGGGTAACGAACAGTTGAACATCGTTTACCGTCGGCACGACGGCAACATTGGCTGGATAGACGCAGCCAACATCAAAAGCTGAGAAAACGGAGCGGAGCGGCAGGCATCTGCCGCTCCCCCGGCTTGGCACAAAAGGAAAAAGAAATGGCTTTGGCAGATTTGCTGCAGCAGAATGCGATCATTCCCGCTCTCAGGGTCAACTCCAAGAAACAGCTCCTGCAGGAATTGTCGGCCAAGGCGTCGAAAGTCACCGGGCTGTCCGAGCGCGAGATTTTTGACGTTGTCCTGCAGCGCGAGCGGCTTGGTTCCACCGGCGTCGGCAATGGCATCGCCATTCCGCACGGCAAGCTGGCAAGCGTCAATTCCATCGTCGGCATCTTCGCGCGTCTCGACCAGCCGGTCGATTTCGAAGCGCTGGACGATCAGCCGGTCGATCTCGTCTTCCTGCTTCTGGCGCCCGAGGGCGCCGGCGCCGATCACCTGAAGGCCCTATCGCGCATCGCCCGCGTGCTGCGCGACCACGATCTCGTCGCCAAGCTGCGCGCCACCGACAGCGCCTCGGCGATCTATGCCTTCCTCAATGAAGAGCAGACCTCCAACGCGGCCTGATCCTATTCGATTCAAATGAAAAGAGGCGCCGGATCGCTCCGGCGCCTCTTTTTTTGTTTTGGCTCAGCCGATCGGCTCAGAATTCTTCCCAGCTATCCTGCGCGACGGCCGCCGATCCGTGTGACTGCGCGACAGCGCGGCGCGGGGCAGGGGCGGCTGCCTGGCGATAGCTCGGCTGCGACGACGGACGATAGCTCGGTGCCGCCGGTGTCCGCATCTGCTGAGCGGTGGAGCGCAGCGATGCGCCATGGTTGGCGTTGCTGACGCGGAAGCGGGCGACGAGATGCTGCAGCGTCTGTGCCTCTTCGTTCAGCGTGACGCTGGCCGCGGTGGTCTCCTCGACCATGGCCGCATTCTGCTGCGTCACCTGGTCCATCTGGTTCATCGCCTGGCTGACTTCCTTGAGGCCGATCGCCTGCTCGCTGGCCGATGCCGAGATTTCCCGGATCAGGCCATTGATGCGCATCACCTGCTCGGAGATGTTGTGCAGCGTATCGCCGGCGCGGCCGACGAGATCGACGCCTTCCTTGACCTGGACGGCCGAGGTGTTGATGAGCGTCTTGATCTCCTTGGCGGCATTCGCCGAACGCTGTGCCAGTTCGCGAACTTCCTGGGCAACGACCGCAAAGCCCTTGCCGGCTTCACCGGCACGCGCGGCTTCGACACCGGCATTGAGCGCCAGCAGGTTGGTCTGGAAAGCGATCTCGTCGATGACGCCGATGATGCGCGAAACCTCGGTGGAGGACTGTTCGATCCCGTGCATCGAGGCGATCGCCTTGCGCACGACATCGCCGGAGCGTTCGGCATCCTCGCAGGCGTGGTTGACGTTGTCGGCGGCCGTGCGGGCATTGTCGGCGCTGGAATTGACCTGCGCGGTCAGCTGGTTCAGCGCTGCTGCGGTTTCTTCCAGGCTTGCCGCCTGCTGTTCCGTTCGCTTGGCCAGATCAGACGCGCTGCCGCTGATCTCGCTGGTGCCGGAGCCGATATTGACGACGCTGAGGTTCATCGTCGTGATGGTTTCTTCAAGAGCGGCCAGCGCCGCGTTGAAGTCCTGCTTCAGCTTGCCGTATTCGCCCGGGAATTCATCGGTAATGCGGTGGCTAAGATTGCCCTGCGACAGTTCCGACAGACCGGCGCCGACGATGGACACGATGTGCCGCTGCAGCGAAACCGACTGCTGGCGTTCGCTTTCCGAACGACCGCGTTCGTCTTCCGCTTCCTGGCGCTGGCTCTTGGCTTCTGCTTCGAGACGGCGGCTGTCGGCGAGCGCATGGCGGAAGCCTTCGAGCGCTTTGGCGACGGAACCCGTCTCGTCCGAGCGATCCTGGCCAACGACCGGCTGCTCGTAGCGGCCTTCGCTCAGCATCTTGACGCTGGCGACGAGGCCGCCGAGCGGCTTCTGCACGAAGGCGCGGACAGCGAAGTAGAGTGCCAGCATGACAGCTGCCAATACGACGATGCCTGCGACGATCATCATGAAAGTCTGGTCCTGCACCGGCGCGTTGATCGCGCTGTGCGGCACGTCGACGAGGATGACCCAGTTGGTGTTCACGTCGGGGAGCGCAAAGGGATAGACCACGCGGTCGAACTGCTCGCCGCCATCGATCGAGAGGTTCTTGACGACGGCAGGCGCAAGCGTCGAGAGGCCGGTCTTGACCGCATCGACACCTTCACCCTCGTAGGGCTTCATCGCCAGATCCTTGGACGGCGCGACGATCCAGTTACCGCCCTGCGAGAGCAGGGTCACGCGGCCGGTGCCGAAGGGATGCAGGCCGCCGAGCTTGTCGGCGAGCGACTTCAGCGAAATATCGACGCCGCTGACGCCGATCATCTTGCCGCCGGACATGACGGGGTAGCCGATGGAGGTCATCGCGGTGTTTTCGCCGGTAGTGCTTTCAGCGTAAGGCGAGGAGATTGCGCCCTTCTTGCTGGCCGCGGCAAGGCTGTACCATTCGGCCTTGTAGTCGGATGCGAACACGGAGAACGTGAAGCCGCCATCCTTCTTCTTGGTCCAATAGGCGTTGAACGCGCCCGTCTTGTCCGATCCGAGATCCGTGCGGCCGGCAAGCGACGGCGACTGGCCGTCGAATGCGTTTGGCTCTTCGCCGAACCAGCTGCCGAAGGCGAACTGGTTGCGCTCGACATTGGCCTTCAGCATATCGACGATCGCCTTGCGATCCAGATACTTGCCTTCGTGGCCGCGGCCAATAACGCCAGCCATCGAGCGCGCGGCGCCCGCGAGTTCGCCGACCGAGGACGCGACTTCGTTGGCGATGGCCTTCGCCTCGAGATTGGCTTGATCCATGGTCAGCGTCTCCACGCGATCACGGGTTTCGCCGATGAGGAAGAAATTGGAGATCAGGAGAACCAGTGCGATCGCGCTGCCGGTAATCACA
Source organism: Rhizobium sp. 2MFCol3.1 (assembly GCF_000377565.1). GTDB lineage: Bacteria > Pseudomonadota > Alphaproteobacteria > Rhizobiales > Rhizobiaceae > Rhizobium. The sequence continues at coordinate 87,734 of NZ_KB898356.1, forward strand.
ATGAGTTTGGCCGCAAGCGATTTCATGCGAAAGATGAACATGCATTCCTCGGGGGGATCAAGGATGGGCCAGGCGAAGCATCCGCCGGCACAAGAAGCGAGGGCGGCTACATCATGAAGCCGCCGTGGCGAGTGCCGCGTCCCCTTGGAGAGGGAGCCGGCGATCACGCGGAAGATCGCCGGAAACCTATTAAATTTAAGTGAAATGCGATGATAATTTGACCCATCGCAAGCAAACGCATCGCCGATGTCGTCGGCGGATAACGCCTATAGTTTGTTTGCGACGTCTTCGCGCGAGGGAATGGACGGCTGGGCGCCCGCCTTGAGGCATGCGAGCGACCCGGCAACGGCCGCGCGGCGCAACGCCGGCTCGAAATCGATCCCTTCATCGAGGCTGGCGGCGAAATAGCCGCAGAAGGTATCGCCCGCGCCGACCGTATCCACCGGCTCGATCTTGAGGCCCTTTGCTCGCGATATCACGCCGTCGCGGATCGCGACCACGCCATCGCCGCCAAGCGTCACGATCAACGTCTGCCCGGTCTCGGTGTTGAGGCGCTTCAGCGCGGCTTCACGGTCCGCCGCGCTCATGTTTTCCTGCCCGGCCAGGAGCTCGAACTCGGTCTCGTTGGCAATGACGATATCGGCGAGGCGCCCGAGGCGCGCGGCATCGTCGATAAGCGGTGCGAGATTGAGAATGGTGGTCACGCCCTTGGCGCGAGCGGCAGCTAGAGCCTGCTCAACGGCCGGAACCGGGATTTCCAGCTGCAGCATCAGCGTGTCGCCCTTGCTCATCGCGCCGACGGCCTGATCCGCATCCTGCGCGGTGACCGTACCGTTGGCGCCCGGCACGACGGCGATCATGTTCTCGCCGTCTCCACCCACGAGGATGATCGCGGTTCCGGTCGGCTGGTCCGCGCGCTTGACGGACTGGAGATCCGTGCCGGCGTCCTTCAGGAGCGCGAGCGCCTCGTCCGAAAAGCCATCGTGACCGACGGCACCCGCCATGGTCACGCTGCGGCCGGCGCGACGCGCGGCCAGCGCCTGGTTGGCGCCCTTGCCGCCGGCGGCCGTCGAAAAGCCGTTGCCGGCCACCGTCTCGCCCGGCTTCGGAAGCCGTTGCGTCGTGGCGATGAGGTCCATGTTGATGGAGCCGAAAACGGTGATCATGCGAGGTGTCCTTCCCAGTGTTTTGTCGGGCGCGACACTGCCGAAGGCCTCACTCGTCGTCAACCACCCTTAGCTTGAGAAGCCCCGTTCTGCTTTCCACGGATTTCGACGCCGGCGCACTTTCATCCGGGACGCGACCTGCATCCGCACCCTCGAATTCCAGCGCCTCGATCTTGGCGCCGCGCTTGGTCAGCTTGTCGGCCGAGGTGACGATCATGTCGACATCCTTCTGCGCCATGGCAAAATGCCCCTGCAGCTTGCGCACGCGGTCGTCGAGACGGCCGAGGTCGTCCATCAGATTAGCGACTTCGCCCTGGATGACATGCGCCTGCGCCTGCATCCGCTGATCCTTCAGAACCGCCTGGATGACCTGGATCGACAGCATCAGCAGCGAGGGCGAGACGATCACCACGCGGGCGCGATGCGCCTTCTGCACGATCGCCTCGAAATTCTCGTGAATTTCCGCGAAGATCGATTCCGACGGCACGAACAGGAAGGCGGTATCCTGCGTCTCCCCCTGGATCAGATACTTCTCCGCGATATCGCGGATATGGGTCTCCATGTCGCGCCGAAACTGCTGCGATGCGGCCTTGGCAAGCTCCGGCCCGCCCGCGTCGCGAATGGCGTTCCATGCCTCCAGCGGAAACTTGGCGTCGATGACGAGCGGCGGCGCGCCGTTCGGCATGCGGATCGTGCAATCCGGACGGGAGCCGTTGCTCAGCGTCTGCTGGAAGGCATAGGCGCCGATCGGCAGGCCATCGGCAACGATCGTTTCCATCCGCGATTGGCCAAAGGCGCCGCGCGTCTGCTTGTTGGACAGGATCGCCTGCAGCCCGACGACGTCCTTGGCGAGCGTCTGGATATTGTTCTGCGCCGCATCGATCACCGCCAGCCGCTCCTGCAGCTTCCTCAGGTTCTCATGCGTCGACTTGGTCTGCTCGGTGATGGTCGAGTTGACCCGCTGCGACATGCCGTCCAGGCGTTGGCTGATCGCCTGGTTGAGTTCCGATTGGCGCGAGCCGAACACCTCGGCCATCGCCGCCATCCGGCCCTGCATTTCCGATTGGATCCGCAACAGCTCCATCATCCGCGCATCCGCCTCGGCGGCTCGCTCCAGCGCCTCTTCCGCCTGCTCGCGCCGCGCCTGGCCGCCACGAACGAGCAAGGCGAGCATCAAGACGATCACGATGGCCAGTGCCGCGCCGGCAAGCGCAAGCGACATGGGGCTAAGGCCGGAAAGGGTGGCGGAAAACGAGTCGGTGCTGGTTGTCATCTCGGCACCATAGCAAAGTCGCGCTATATTTCCAGATCAAAACGTGAACATCGTAAATGGTCTGTCAGGCGATAAGCGAACTGCTCATTCGAGCGCTAGCTAAGAAATAACCGCATAATTTAACGCTTGCGAAACTATATTCGGCAAAAGCTGCGCGAAAATTGCCCTTCGTCAAATGAAAAAGCAGAAATATATTATGAGCAGCCAGCAGCCTGAAAACGGTCTCAAGCAACGCCTCGATTTCATCGAACTGGACGACAACGCGCGGCAATCGCTGCGCCAGATGCGCCCGGCGATTTCGGAGCTCTTGAGCGGCGCGCTCGAACGATTCTACGGGAAGCTGGCGCGCACGCCCTCGGTCGCAAGCTTCTTCTCCGACAAGTCGCACATGAATAGCGCCAAGACCCGGCAGGAAGCCCATTGGGCCAATCTCGCCGGCGGCAACTTCGACGAGGCCTATGTCAAGGGCGTCGTCGCGGTCGGGAAGACCCACGCGCGCATCGGCCTCGAGCCGCGCTGGTACATCGGCGGCTACGCGCTTCTGATGAGCGATCTGATCAAGGGCCTGATGGCGAAGGAATGGCCGTCGCGCTTCGGCCGCGGCCAGGGCAAGTTGCTCGGCGAAAAGCTCACCGCCGTCGTCAAGGCCGCGATGCTCGATATGGATTATTCGATCTCGGTCTATCTGGAAGCGCTGGAAGAAAAGCGGCTGAAGCTTGAGGAGGAACGCCAAAAGGCGGAAGCCGACCAGGCGATGGCGCTCAGCCATCTCCGTCGCGGTCTCGAAGCGCTGTCGCGCGGCGATCTCGAAGCCACCTTGCCGGCTGATCTGCCGGGAAACTTCAAGGACATGGGCGACGACTACAACCGCGCTGTCGCGGCCCTTCGCGCCTCCTTCGCATCCGTTCGCGCCACCTCAGGCGAAATCCTGCGCGGCACCGATGTGATAGCCAAGGGCTCCGACGATCTGGCGCTGCGCACCGCCCAGCAGGCCGCCGGCGTCGAGGAAAGCTCGGCCGCCTTGCAGCAGCTCTCCGTCAGCGTCGGCCAGACGGCATCCAACGCCGAAAAGGCCTCCGCTGCCGTGCGCGAAACGCAGCAGAAGGCCAAGAATTCCGGCGAACTGGTCACCAGCGCCGTCTCCGCCATGGCCGGCATCGAACGGTCGTCGAGCGAGATCACCAAGATCATCGGCGTTATCGACGATATCGCCTTCCAGACCAACCTTCTCGCGCTGAACGCCGGCGTTGAAGCCGCGCGCGCCGGTGAAGCCGGAAAAGGCTTTGCCGTCGTCGCCCAGGAAGTCCGCCAGCTGGCGCAGCGCTCGGCCGATGCCGCCAAGGAGATCAAGAAGCTGATCTCCGAGAGCTCCGCGCAGGTCAACCAGGGCGTCGACATCGTCAGCAGCACCGGCGAGTCGCTCAGCGACATGATCAATCGCATCGACAACATCAGCAGCTTCGTTGCCGATATCGCGGCTGCCGCACGCGATCAGGCGACCGGCGTCAACGAGGTCAGCGTCGCCATCCGTAACATGGACACCATCACCCAGCAGAATTCGGGCATGGTGGAGCGCACCTCCTCGGAAACCCGTCGCCTGCGCAACGAGGTGGAAGGCCTGGTCGGCCTGCTCGAGCGGTTCCGCACCGACAGCGCCAGCCACTCCGGCTATCAGGCGTCGCGCCGCGCCGCCTGAGGCAAAAGCGTCGAAATTGGGAGGGCGGCGTAAAAAAGCGCCGCCTCCGGCCATCGGATAATTCCATCCCGCAAAAAGATGGGTTATGGGAACGCCATGACCATCAAGCCACTCATCATTCTTCCCGATCCGCTGCTCCGTCAGGTTTCCAAGCCGATCGAGCGCGTCGATAGCGATCTGCAGCGTCTCGCCGACGACATGCTGGAGACCATGTACGATGCTCCGGGTATCGGGCTGGCCGCCATCCAGATCGGCGTTGCCCGCCGCATGCTCGTCATCGACGTTGCACGCGAGGGCGAGGAAAAGCAGCCGCTCGTGTTCATCAATCCCGAAATCGTGTCGTCCTCCGACGAGCGCTCGGTCTATGAAGAGGGCTGCCTCTCCATCCCGGACTACTATGCCGAGGTCGAACGCCCGGCCACCGTCGGCGTCAAGTATCTCGACCGCGACGGCAAGGAGCAGACGATGGAAGCAGACAGCCTGCTCGCCACCTGCCTGCAGCACGAGATCGACCATCTGAACGGCGTGCTCTTCATCGACCACATCTCCCGCCTGAAGCGCGAGATGGTCATCAAGAAGTTCACCAAGGCCGCCAAGACCACCAAGGCGCTCTGATCCTCGCGTTGATAATCCGGCACCGAAGCGCTATGATATCAGTGATATCGTAGTGGAGGTGCCAAATGGGTGATCTTCTGATCCGTGGCCTTGATGACGACTTGAAAGCGCATCTGCAGGAACGTGCGATCCGCAACGGTCGCAGTCTTTCGCAGGAAGCGATCGAAATGATGCGGGGCCAGATCCTGCGGGAGCAATCTCTCGTGCCTGCCGGAAACCGGTTGCGCGGGTTGCTGGGAGATGAACGGCTGACGGCGGATGAGGTCGAGACCTTTTCCGAGCTCCGTCATGATACCGATCGCGATCCGCCGCGCTTCGAACCATGATCGTTCTCGACACAAACGTGATCTCCGAGATCCAGGGCCGGCTGAACAGCGAACGTATCCTGACCTGGCTCAACGGGTTCGAGATCGAGTCCTTATTCCTGACGACCATTTCCATTGGCGAGATGTATTATGGTCTGCATCTGCTCGACGAAGGTCGCCGCAAGGCCTTGCTGCTCGCGGATTTCGCCCGGATCGAGGCTGATTTTACTGGCCGTGTTCTTGGCTTCTCCATCGAGGCGGCGCGCCGCTACGGCGCACTGGCCGCCGCTCGCCGAAACATTGGCCGTTCCATGGAGACCAAGGACGCCATGATCGCCTCAATCTGCCTCATCCACGGCGCCACGCTTGCGACGCGCAACACAAAAGACTTCGAAGGGCTTGATCTCAAGCTCGTAAACCCGTTTGAAGGCGGCTGATCTTCAAGATTGGCCTCGAGCCAGGAATTGGCGGCATAGTATGTCTCTTCGCATCATCTTCATGGGCACGCCCGACTTCTCCGTTCCGACGCTGCGCGCGTTGGTCGACGCCGGCCACACGATCCTGGCGGTCTATACCCAGCCGCCGCGTCCCGGCGGGCGTCGCGGGCTCGATTTGCAGAAGTCGCCGGTCCATCAGGCAGCCGAGCTCCTGGGCCTGCCGGTCTTCACGCCTGTCAATTTCAAGGATCCGGAAGAGCGTGAGCGCTTCGCCGCCCACAAGGCCGATGTCGCCGTCGTCGTCGCCTACGGGCTGCTGCTGCCTGAAGCGATCCTCAACGGCACGCGCTATGGCTGCTACAACGGCCACGCCTCGCTGCTGCCGCGCTGGCGCGGTGCGGCCCCCATCCAGCGCGCGATCATGGCCGGAGACGAGAAGACCGGCATGATGGTGATGAAGATGGACAAGGGCCTGGACACCGGCGCCGTCGCCATCACCAGCGAAGTCGCGATCGGCGAAAACATGACGGCAGGCGAGCTACACGACCGCTTGATGCTTGCTGGAGCCAAGGCGATGGCCGAGGCCATGGTCAAGCTCGAGATGGGCGACCTGCCGCTGACGCCGCAGCCCGAGGATGGCGTGCTCTATGCATCGAAGATCGACAAGGCCGAAACCCGCATCGATTTCTCCCGCGATGCCGCCGACGTCCACAATCACATTCGCGGCCTGGCGCCGTTCCCGGGCGCCTGGTTCGAGCTCGAAATCTCGGGCAAGCCGGAGCGCGTCAAGGTGCTGGGCTCCGAGTGCGCCGAGGGATCGGGTGCAGCGGGCGAACTGTTGAGCGATGATCTCGTCGTTGCCTGCGGCACCGGCGCCGTGAGATTGACGAGGCTGCAGAAGGCCGGCGGCAAGCCGTTGGAGGCCGCCGACTTCCTGCGCGGCACGCCGCTTGCCAAGGGCACGAGGCTCGCCTGATGTTTCGCTACCGCATGATCGTCGAATATGACGGCTCGCAATATGTCGGCTGGCAGCGGCAGGAGAATGGTCCCTCGGTACAAGGCGCGATCGAGAAAGCCATTCTGTCGGCGAGCGGCGAGGTCGTCTCCATCCGCGGCGCCGGCCGCACGGATTCCGGCGTGCATGCCATGGGCCAGGTCGTCCATGCCGATCTCTCCAGGGAATGGTCGCCCTTCAAGCTGCAGAATGCGCTCAACGCGCATCTGAGGCTATCAGGCGAGCGCGTCGCGATCCTCGATGTCGAGAGTGCCAGCGAGTTCTTCGATGCGCGCTTCTCGGCGCTACGCCGCCACTATCTCTACCGCATCATCAGCCGCCGCGCGCCGCTGGCGCTGGAGGCCGGCAAGGCCTGGTTCGTGGCGAAGACGCTCGATCACGAGGTCATGCACGCCGCCGCCCAGACGCTGGTCGGCAAGCACGACTTCACCACTTTCCGCTCCGCCCATTGCCAGGCGAACAGCCCGATCCGCACGCTCGACCGTCTGGATGTGACGCGATCAGGCGATCTCATCGAAATCCGCGCCACCGCCCAAAGCTTCCTGCACAACCAGATCCGCTCCTTCGCGGGCACGCTGAAGCTTGCAGGCGAGGGGCGCTGGACGCCGGATGATGTGCGCGCGGCGCTGGAGGCCAGGGATCGCAAGGCCTGCGGCCCCGTCGCCCCGCCCGACGGTCTTTACTTCATGCAGGTCGATTATCCCGACGTGATCGTCGATCGCAGACAGGAAACGGAAACACCCGATGCCGACGACGATCTATCATAATCCCGCCTGCGGCACCTCGCGCAACACGCTGGCCATGATCCGCCAGTCGGGCGAGGAACCCGTTATCGTCGAGTATCTGAAGACCCCGCCAAGCCGCGAGACCCTTGTCGCGCTGATCGCCGAAATGGGCATCCCCATCCGCGCACTGCTTCGAGAGAAGGGCACGCCCTACGACGACCTCGGCCTTGCCGACCCTGATCTCAGCGACAAGCACCTCCTCGACGCCATGCTCGCCCATCCGATCCTCATCAACCGCCCGATCGTTCATACCACCAAAGGCACCCGCCTCTGCCGCCCGTCGGAAATCGTGTTGGAGATATTGGAGAACCCGATCGCCGTCTTCATCAAGGAAGACGGCGAGATCGTCGGCAGCCGCTAGATCACGCAGCCAGCTTGAAATAGTGCGCATGATGCACTATTCTCGTGATCATCAACGTAGATCGCAACAGGACAGCGATGCCGACCCTCGTGACGATCGGCAACATCAAGGTGCGTATGTTTGCGGATGATCACAATCCGCCGCATTTCCACGTGTTGACGCCGGATCACGAAGCACTGGTCAGGATCTCCGATTTCGCAGTGCTGCGTGGCTCGATCGACCGCCGCAGCTATGAAATCGCCGTGAAATGGGCGTCTGAAAACAGGGAGCGTCTGGAACATGAGTGGCAACGTCTCAATGCGCGATGACATCATTGTTGTCGGTGAGCCGCTCCCGAGGATCGCGGCGGTCGAAGCGCTTGATGCGCGCAGTGTCAGGATAGACTGGACGTCGGGAGAAACGGTCGTTCTCGACCTCGCCCCCGCCTTGCAGAGCCGACGCATCTACATTCCGCTGCGCGCCGATGATGTGCTTTTCAGCCGCGTGGCCGTCAACGAGGATGGCGATGGCATCTTATGGCCGGGCGAGGATCTGGAGTTCTCCGCCGTGTGGCTCGCCAGCCTTCCGCCGATCGAGTTCTCGAATGCGGACTTTCGGGCGGCGATGGATGAGCTCGGCAACAGCCTCGATGGCATGGCGGCGGCGTTGCAGATTTCGAGGCGGCTGGTCGCGGACTACCGCAAGGACAAGCCGATCCCACGCCACATCGCTTTCGCGACGCGCTACATGCTCGAGCATCGGCTGAAGCACGCGGTCTAAACCGGATAAATCCCCAAAAACCGCTGCATGAACTCCGACAGCATCAGCGCCGGCACGAAGAGCACCAGTGTCATCGCGCCGATCAAGAGCCCGTTGCCGTTGAAGATCATCCGGAGGATCCGAGCGATGGCGAAGACCTGGGCCAGCATGAAGGCAAGCAGCAGCAGCGAGACGATGCCGATCGTGCCGGGCAGGAAGAACACCAGCGCCAGCAGCAGACCGTTGATATAGGAGAGCGGCACGCCCAGCCAGTTGACGCTGACGACGACGGCTGAGAAGCGCTCGCCCTTCTTCATGGCAAGCAGCAGGAGCCCCGCCAGCACCAGCGGCACGAACCAGTTTGCCGCCTCGACCAGGCCTAAGCGAACATAGAAGACCAGCCCGACATCCGTGTGCGGCGGCATGGTGCGCAGGAAGGATTCGCGCCACCAGAGCCAGGAAATCCCCATCGGCGGCAGGCACCAGACGAAGGCCCAGAAGGAGCGGTTGACGCCGCGATCCGACATGTCGAGAAACCGGAAGCCGGCCGGATCCATTCGGATCAGCAACCAGAGGCCGGCCAGATAATACTGGACTTCCCTAAACCCCGGCATTCTCGAACCAGCGCGCGATAAAGGTTTCATAGACGACCGTCAGCCGTTCGAGATCGTCCACCGCGACGCGTTCGTCGACCATGTGCATGGTCTGCCCGACGAGGCCGAACTCGACGACGGGGCAGTAATCCTTGATGAAGCGCGCATCCGAGGTGCCGCCCGTGGTCGACAGCGTCGGCGATTGGCCGGTCACGCTTTCGATGGCCGAGGACAGCGAAGCGATCAGCGCGTTGTTGCGGGTGAGGAAGACGTGGCTCGGGCGCTCGGCCCAGGCGATATCGTATTTGAACGGCGCGCGGTCAGGCCGCAGAACGCCGTCGCTGGCGGCAGCGTCGAGGCGGCGAATGATCTCCTGCTGCAGCGTCTCGGCCGTCCATGTGTCGTTGAAGCGGATGTTGAAGCTCGCCGTCGCCTTGGCCGGCACGACATTGGTCGCCGGATTGCCGACGTCGACCGTCGTCACTTCGAGATTGGAAGGCTGGAAGTTCTCGGTGCCGGCATCGAAGGGCGGGTGCATCAGCGCCTGCGTCAGCTGCAGGATCCCGCGCACGGCGTTGTCGGCCAGATGCGGGTAGGCGGCGTGGCCCTGCACGCCATGGGCGGTGATCTTTCCCGACAGCGAGCCGCGGCGGCCGATCTTAATCATCTCGCCCAGCGTGTTCGGGTTGGTCGGCTCGCCGACAAGGCAGGCGTCCCAGCGCTCGCCGCGCTCGGCGGCCCATTGCAGCAGTTTGATCGTGCCGTTGACGGCGGGGCCTTCCTCGTCGCCGGTGATCAGGAACGAGACCGAACCCTTCGGGGCGCCGTGCTTTTCGATATGGCGGGCGATGGCGGCCACGAAGCAGGCGACGCCGCCCTTCATGTCGACAGCGCCGCGACCGAAGAGTTCGCCGCCCGCGATCTCGGCGGCAAAGGGTGGATGTGTCCACGCGCCTTCGTCGCCGACAGGCACGACATCGGTATGGCCGGCAAACATCAGGTGCGGGCCGTCAGTGCCGAGACGGGCGTAGAGGTTCTCGATATCCGGCGTGCCCGGCTCCGTTGCCTTCACCTTGTCCACCTTGAAGCCGAGCGGCGACAGCATCGCCTCCAGCGCCGAAAGCGCGCCACCTTCGGCGGGCGTAACGGATGGGCAGCGGATCAGGGTCTGGAGATTGGCGACGGGATCGGTAGCGGTCATGACAGTGGAACTATCCGGCGGTAATGGCAAAGAAAAGGCAAGGGAGAGTTGCATCAGGCGAAATGCGCCGTTCGCTTACGGCAGCCTGATATTAGGCAGGAAATGGTTCGGTGCCGCGCTAAGGGTAAGCCATGCGCGGCACCGGATAGAAGCTGAATTAGTCGCGCAGCAGTTCGTTGATGCCGGTCTTCGAACGGGTCTTCTCGTCGACCGTCTTGACGATCACGGCGCAGTAGAGGTGCGGCGCGGCAAGGCCGTTCGGCATGGTGGCGTTGCCCGACGGCATGGAGCCGGCGACGACGACCGAGTAGGGCGGTACTTCGCCGTAGAAGACTTCGCCGGTGGCGCGGTTGACGATCTTGGTCGACTTGCCGATGTAGACGCCCATGCCGAGAACCGAGCCCTCGCGGATGATGCAGCCTTCGACGACTTCCGAGCGGGCGCCGATGAAGCAATTGTCTTCGATGATGGTCGGGCCGGCCTGCATCGGCTCAAGCACGCCGCCGATGCCGACGCCGCCCGAGAGATGCACGTGCTTGCCGATCTGTGCGCAGGAGCCGACGGTGGCCCAGGTATCGACCATTGTTCCCTCGTCGACGAAGGCGCCGAGGTTGACGAAGGAAGGCATCAGCACGACGTTCTTGCCGATATGGGCCGAGCGACGCACGACGCAGTTCGGCACGGCGCGGAAGCCGGCGGCGCGGTATTCGGTCTCACCCCAGTTCTCGAACTTCGACGGCACCTTGTCCCACCAGGTCGAGTTGCCCGAGCCGCCCTTGACGACTTCCATGTCGTTCAGGCGGAAGGAGAGGAGAACGGCCTTCTTCAGCCACTGGTTCACCTTCCACGCGCCATCGGCGCCGCGTTCGGCAACGCGCACCTTGCCGCCATCGAGAAGCTCGAGCGCGGTTTCGACCGCGTCGCGTACTTCGCCCTTGGTCGAGGTGTTGACGCTGTCGCGGTTGTCGAAGGCGGCTTCGAGTGTCTTTTCGAGGGCGGAGAGGTCGGTGGCGCTCATGAGAATTCCTTAAACTTCGATCTTTATCGTTGGAGGCGGAGGCCTCCGGGAATTGTGATTGGCGGGATGCGATCTGCTCTATCGCATGCAGGGCTAAAATGGAATGATTTTTCGGGACCGTTCGGCTCCCGATCACTGCTACAAAACGACATACCGGCTGCACTGCCGGCAGGACTGAAAGGCATTGGAATGGCAAAGGCGAAAAACGGCAGACTGCGGCGCAAGGACGGCGTCTGGGATCCGTTGAAATCAAGCGAGACCGACAAGCAGCGCGCCGAAGCCGTGCCGAAAACGCCGCAGACCCTGTCGCCGGCCTATCGCCTTGCTTATGCCGACGAAGACTTCCTGTGCCGCGAGGAATTGCGGCCGATCCGGTTGCAACTGGAGCTGATGAAGCCGGAAATGCTGCTCACCGAGCGCGGCATCAAGTCGACTGTCGTGATGTTCGGCGGCGCCCGCATTCCGGCGCCCGGCCAGAGCGCCTGGGCGGCCCGCAACGACACGCAGCGCGCCAATCTGGAAGCCGCATCCGTTTATTACGACGAAGCGCGCAAGTTCGCCCGCCTGTGCTCGAAATACGCGGCCGGCTTCGATTTCCACGAGTACGTCGTCGTCACCGGCGGCGGCCCGGGTGTGATGGAGGCAGGCAACCGGGGTGCTGCCGACGAGGGCGCGCCCTCGATCGGCCTCAACATCGTGCTGCCGCACGAGCAGGCGCCGAATGTCTACGTGACGCCGGAGCTCAGCTTCAACTTCCACTACTTCGCCATCCGCAAGATGCATTTCATGGTGCGCGCCAAGGCGATTGCCGTCTTCCCTGGCGGCTTCGGCACGATGGACGAGTTCTTCGAATGCCTGACGCTGATCCAGACCGGCCGCATGGAAAAGATGCCGCTCATCCTCTTCGGCGAAAAATTCTGGAAGAGCATCATCAATTTCGAGGCTTTGGCCGAATTCGGCACGATCGCGCCCGATGACGTCGACCTGATCAGCTTCGTCGACACCGCCGACGCCGCCTGGAAGATCATCCAGGAATTCTACGAACACCCGGAATAGGGTGCGCTCAGGGGGCGTCGCCGGCCTTCTTCGGCCGGCCGCCCTTGGCGCCGTTCGCCCGGCTTGCGGCCGCCTTCGCGGGCGAGCGGGATTGCCCGCCACGGCGTTGCGCTTCCATGAAACTCCTGGTGCCGAACACGCCGTTCATCAGACCTGAAAACGGGTAGTCGGCATCAAGGCTTTCCCAGTGAAGGCCGGTCTCTCCAAGCAATCCGACTTCCGCAAGCTCGGCCACGGTCGCTTCTTCCAGTCCCTGTAAAGCCCGCGCAGGGAAGATAAACGATGCGCCATTGGTGAAATCGAGGATGATGCGCTCCGAAGCGGCATCGAAGCGAACTGATGCGGGTATCGGTCGCTCGGCGCGCTCCGCCTCCCAGCGCTGCTTTGCCTGCGCGAGTTCGGCGTCGGTGATCTTGTTCTTGACCATGTGGAAAGAATAACCCAACAACTTGGGTATTTCAATCAGACGAAAAAGCCCGCCGCGATCGTCGCGGCGGGCTCGGATGTCTATCGGTTCCCGTCTCGCGAGCCCGTTTTTACAGGAATGGGCGCTGCGGCATGTCGGCGATCGAGATGACGCCGTCCTTGTTGGTGTCCATCCGCGTGAAGAACTTCTCGAAGGCGGCTTCGGCTTCCTGCTTGGAAATCTGGCCGTTCTCGTCCGTGTCGATGCGCTGCATGATCAGGAGTTCGCGGATCATGCCTGGGCCGCGCATGCCGTGTCGGCCTGGGCCACGACCGGCTTCGTCCTGCGGCGGTGCGGGCTGGCCTGCGTCGGCATCGGCCGGCGGCGGGGCGGGCGGGGCTTCGTCATCGGCCGCCATGTCTTCGGCAGGCGCCTTCATCTTGGCCATCTGCGCTTCGTGATACTTGCGGATTTCGCCCGGTGTCAGCGAGCCGTCATTGTTGGTGTCGATCGCCGCGAAGATCGCTTCCATGCCCTTTTGGGCTTCGTCCTTGGAGATCTGGCCATCCTTGTTCGTGTCGAACTGCTGCAGCATGCGCACGAAGACGACTTCCCGCATCACCGGCCCGCGCATTCCGCCGCCCATCATCGCGTGGTGTGGCCTTGGCGGATGCTTGTGCTTGTCGCCGGGCGCGGCAAAACTGCTGCCGGCTGCGGTACCGACAATCAAGACGGAGGAAAGTGCGGCCAGTATCAGCTTGTTCCGAGACATTTGGGTTCCTTTCAGTGTGCAATCTCATTGGGGATCACAGACGAAAAGGTATGGCGGACAAGCCCGATTACCCAGTTAAACATCGGTAAGCTGGATGAAACTTTCGTAATTTAGCCGGTAATATTGGGCGTAATCTTGCCAAGGAAATCAGTAAGATCGTCAGTCACGAAGTCGATGTGATCGTCCTCGCCGCTGGTCTTTTCCCACCACTCGACGACAGTGTCCTCGAGATTGTTGGGCACCAGCAGAACGGTCTGCATGCCAAGCGCCTTCGGCGCGATCAGGTTGCGTGGCAGATCCTCGAACATTGCAGCCTTCTGCGTCTCGACGCGCTTCAGCTGGGTGAACTTGTCATAGGTCTGCTGCGCCGGCTTCGGCACGAACTCGGCGGCCACGATGTCGAAGATATCGTCGAAATGGTCGAGAATCCCAAGCGCGCCGGCCGCCATCTCCGCATGCTTGACGCTGCCGTTCGTGAAGATGAACTTGCGGCCGGGCAGCGCCTTGATCGCGGCACCCAGTTCCGGCTGGGCCGTCAGGCTGGAATAGTCGATCGCATGCGCCTTCTCGAGGAAGTCGTTGGGATCGACGCCGTGGTGGATCATCAGCCCCTGCAGCGTCGTGCCGTGATCGTAATAATACTGCTTCTGCAGCTTGCGCGCCTCGTCCAGCTCCATCTGCAGCAGCGTCGAGACATAGGCCGTCATGTTCTTGTCGATCTGCGCGAACAGATTGACGTGATGCGGATAGAGTGTGTTGTCGAGGTCGAAGACCCACTCTGTCACATGCGAGAAGTCGGAATGGGTGGGCGTGCGATCGATCTTGCTCATCCTTGCCTTATGCCACGCGTCGCCTTCGATTGAAATCCGGAATGCGACCATTCACGCCGGCCGATTGATCGCCTGACGTGATCGCACTAGTTTTCCGGCACAAGAAACGAGGAGGCGAAGATGAATCAGGCTGAAAAGGCAAAGACGTTCGGCGCGCTACACCAGAAGGGCAATCCCGTCGTTCTCTACAATGTGTGGGACGCGGGAACGGCAAAGGCCGTGACCGAGGCGGGCGCCAAGGCGCTGGCGACGGGCAGCTGGTCGGTCGCCGCCGCGCAGGGCTATGGCGATGGCGAGAAAATCCCGATGGAGGCGCTGGTCGCAACCACCCGCCAGATCACCGCGGTCAACGATCTGCCGCTCTCCGTCGATTTCGAGGGCGCCTATTCCACCGATCCCTTACGCGCTGCCGCCAATGTCGAAAAGCTGCTCGATGCCGGCGCGATCGGCATCAATTTCGAGGATCAGGTGGTGGGTGGTGACGGGCTGCATCCGGTCGAGAAACAGGCCGCCCGCATCCGCGCCATCCGCGAGATGGCGGATCGCCGCGGCATCGCGTTCTTCATCAATGCGCGCACCGACCTGTTCTTGCGCGAAGGTGATCTTGCCAAGCATGCTGGTCTAGTCGAGGAGGCGCTGGAGCGTGGCAAGGCTTATGCCGCCGCCGGTGCCGATGGCTTCTTTGTGCCCTGGTTGATCGATGAAGCCTTGATCGAGAAGATCTGCGCCGCGTCGCCGCTGCCTGTCAATATCATGATGCGGCCGGGCGCGCCTGATGTGAAGATGCTGGCGGAGCTTGGTGTCAGCCGTGTCAGCTATGGGCCGGGGCCGTATCGGGCGATGATGGAGAAGCTGAAAGAGGCAGCCGCGGCGGTTTACGGGACGCTATGAGGTAGACCCCTCCCCAACCCCTCCCCACAAGGGGGAGGGGCTAAGTCGTGGCAACGTCCGCGAAAACTCGCACAACTAAAGTTCGTTGAGAGGCTTCGCCTTAGTGGGGAGGGTGCGCCCAGCAAGCCCCTCCCCCTTGTGGGGAGGGGTTGGGGAGGGGACTTCACCCCGACCGCAACAGAAAAACGACCGCCCCTAAGGAACGATCAGCGTACCCGCGCCGCGCTCGGTGAAGATCTCGAGCAGCACGGAATGCGCGGTCTTGCCGTTGAGGATGACGACACCCTGCACGCCGGCCTTGATCGCGTCGATGCAGGTCTCGACCTTCGGGATCATGCCGCCGGAGATCGTGCCGTCGGCGATCAGCTGGTGGGCCTGCGAGACCGAGAGTTCCTTGATCAGGTTGCCCTGCTTGTCGAGGACACCGGGAACGTCGGTGAGGAACAAGAGGCGCGTCGCGTTGAGCGCGCCGGCAATGGCGCCTGCGAACGTGTCGGCATTGATGTTGTAGGTCGCGCCGTCGCGGCCCGGAGCAACCGGGGCGATGACGGGGATCATTTCCGAGCGGGCCAGAAGGTCGATCAGCGTGCGGTCGACTTCAACCACTTCGCCGACGAAGCCGAGGTCGAGAACGCGCTCGATGTTGCTGTCGGGGTCCTTGATGGTCTTCCGCGCCTTTTCGGCGAAGACCATGTTGCCGTCCTTGCCGCAAAGGCCGATCGCCCATTCGCCCGTCTGGTTGATCAGCGCGACGATTTCCTTGTTGATCGAGCCGGCGAGAACCATTTCGACGATCTCGACCGTCTTGGCGTCGGTGACGCGCAGGCCGCCTTCGAATTTCGATTCGATACCCATCTTCGTCAGCATCGCGCCGATCTGCGGGCCGCCGCCGTGCACGACGATCGGGTTGACGCCCGACTG
This sequence comes from Rhizobium sp. 2MFCol3.1, assembly GCF_000377565.1. Taxonomy (GTDB): domain Bacteria; phylum Pseudomonadota; class Alphaproteobacteria; order Rhizobiales; family Rhizobiaceae; genus Rhizobium. The sequence continues at coordinate 103,813 of NZ_KB898356.1, forward strand.
CTTCAGAAGCGCGATATCGCTGGCAAAGGCCTTGCCGAGCTCGGGATTGCCCATGGCATGGCCGCCGTATTTCACGACGATCGTCTTGTTTTCGTAACGCTGCATGAAGGGCAGCGCCTGCGCCAGCAGCCGTGCCTGGATTTCGCTTTCGGTCTCGGTCATCGGATACCCCGCAGAAAAATGGTTGCGGCCTTTTATCCCAAGTTTTTGACAGATGGAATAATCAATGGCCCGATAGTTCGCGCAATTTGCCCACACCCCGCCGTCTTGCCAAGCGTGAGCGAACACCCATAGTTAGGGTAGGACATTGGGGAAGAGACACGGCATGACGAGCGAGGAAATCGCCGAACTGATCGGCCGGGTTGCAATGCGCGACCGAAAGGCTTTCGTGGCTCTGTACCGTGAAACAAGCCCGAAACTTTTTGCGATCTGCCTGCGTATCTTGAAGGACAAGACGGAGGGGGAGGAAGCATTGCAAGAGGTCTATATCAAGGTCTGGCAACGCGCTTCCGCCTTTGCGATCTCTTCGGGAACGCCTTCGTCCTGGCTTGCGGCGATCGCGCGCAACCAGGCGATCGATACGCTCAGAAGCCGCAAGCCGGTAGCCGACGAATTGGACAGCGCCTATGATCTCGCAGACAGCCAACTTGATCCGGAAGCGACAACTGTGATCCGCGATGAAGGAAGGCGGATTGACACCTGCATGGAACAGTTGGAAGCTGATCGTGCGGTGGCGGTCAGACGGGCTTATGTCGAAGGGCTGAGCTATCAGGAACTGGCCGGTGAGTTCGGCGTGCCCCTGAACACGATGCGCACATGGCTGCGGCGCAGCCTATTGAAGCTGAGAGAGTGCCTGGAACGATGACGTCGTCCGATCAAAGCAAGGGAGGTCGCTCCCGCGATGAGGTACTCGCCGGTGAGTATGTTCTCGGTGTTCTCTCTTTCCAGGATCGGCGTGTCGTAGAGGACCGCATGCGGGTCGACCGGCAGTTCGCCGCGATCGTCAGCCGCTGGGAGGCGAACCTCTCCACCTTCAATGATGATTATGACGCCGTCACCCCCGGCCAGGAAACCTTCAAGCAGGTCGAAGCCCGCCTGTTCGGCACCCCGCAGCAGGCAGCCGTGCCGGGTAGAGGTGTCTGGAATTCCCTTTTCTTCTGGCGCTGTCTCGCCGCCGTCTCGCTCGTCATCACGTCGGCTGCCCTGTCGCTGACGGTCGCGACGGTATCGCCGCTGAAGCCGACCGTCCCGCCGCTGGTCGCGCAATTGTCGGGACCTGCAAGCCAGGTCAATCTGCTGGCGTCTTATGAGGCCCAAACCGGCCGGATGCGGATCATTCCGGTCGCCGCAGGCAAGCCGGAGGAGAAGTCGCTCGAGCTGTGGCTGTTGCCCGAAGGCGGCACGCCGAAGTCGCTCGGCATCTTCGCGGCGGGAGAGGGCGGCGATGGCGAACTGGTCATCCCCGTGGACATGCGTTCCGCCATCGGCGAGGGCACGAGCTTCGCGGTCAGCCTCGAACCCTTCGGCGGCTCGCCGACGGGCGCGCCGACCGGCCCCGTCGTTGCAAGCGGTGCCGCGCACCGGCCGTAAGATCGGCTGAAACTTTTTCTGGCAACCTTCCGTAGATCCTCATGTCCCAGCGACGCTGATGCATTCAGCCGGCGACCCGCGAGCGGACGGATGAGGAGAACAGTCATGATCAAGTCCGCACTGCGCACGGCAGCCCTTGCAGTCGCCGTATCCGCAATCGCCTTTGCCGCGCAGGCCAAGAACCCGATGGTCGGTGGCGCCGCCATGTATCCAACCAAGAACATCGTCCAGAATGCCATGAAGTCGAAGGATCACACGACGCTGGTCGCCGCCGTCAAGGCAGCCGGCCTGGTCTCGACGCTCGAGGGCAAGGGTCCGTTCACGGTCTTCGCGCCGACCAACGAAGCTTTCGCCGCACTCCCCGCCGGCACCGTCGATACGCTGCTGAAGCCTGAGAACAAGGCCAAGCTCACCAAGATACTCACCTGCCACGTGGTGGCTGCCGATGCCATGGCCAAGACCGTCGCCAAGATGATCAAGGACGATGGCGGCGAGCATGACATCAAGACGGTCGGCGGCTGCGTGCTGAAGGCCAAGGAAGACATGGGCAAGATCACGCTGACCGACGAAAGCGGCGGCGTTGCCCATGTCACGATCGCCGACGTCAAGCAGTCGAACGGCGTCATTCACGTCATCGACAAGGTCTTGCTGCCGAAGATGTAATCTTGAGTTCAGGCAGCAAACGGGGGCGCCCTGTCAACACCACTGGGGCGCCTCCACCTCACTTCCAGTGATCGGCGCCCACGGTGAGCGCGATCGCCTCGCGCAGATCGTCCAGCCCTTCGCTCTTTTCGGACGAGGTAGCGATGATCCCGGGATAGGCGGCGGGGCGCTTCTTGATCTTCTCGGCCGTCTCGGCAAGCAGCTTCACCACCGCCGGCGGCTTGATCTTGTCGGTCTTGGTCAGCACCACCTGATAGGAGACGGCGGCCTTGTCGAGCAGGTCGAGAACCTCGTCGTCGTTCTTCTTGATGCCGTGGCGGCTGTCGATCAGCACATAGACGCGCTTCAGCGTCGCGCGACCGCGCAGATAGTCGAACACCAGCTTGGTCCAGGCATCGACATGCTCCTTCGGCGCCTTGGCGTAGCCGTAGCCCGGCATGTCGACCAGCGCCATTGGCGGCAGATCGCCGGCCTCGCCGGAATAGCCCTCGGGCACGAAATAGTTCAGTTCCTGCGTACGCCCCGGCGTGTTCGAGGTGCGCGCCAGACCATGCTGGCCGACGAGCGCGTTGATCAGCGACGACTTGCCGACATTCGAGCGGCCGGCAAAGGCCACCTCGGCCGGCCCTTCCGGCGGCAGGAACTTCAGGGAGGGCACGCCACGGATGAAGATCCAGGGGCGGCCGAAGAGCGGCTTGTCTTTATTGTCGGTCATTCGGCCTTTTCCAGCGCGTCCAATTCCAGTGAACCTATGGCATTCAGGTTTCGGGCGATTTTGTCAACCGGCAGGCCTGATTGTCGCGAGAAGCATCCCGGTGCCACAAAAGAAAAAGCCCCGGCGAACCGGGGCTTTTTGCTATTTCTCTGTCGGCGCCGGCTTTCGCTTGAACAGCCCCTTCAGATTGTCGAAGAGCTCGATCTTCACGCCGTGGCGGCGCATGATGACGCCCTGCTGGATGACTGACAGCGTGTTGTTCCAGGCCCAGTAGATGACCAGACCGGCCGGGAAGCTTGCCAGCATGAAGGTGAAGACCAGCGGCATCCAGTTGAAGATCATCGCCTGCGTCGGATCCGGCGGAGTCGGGTTCATGCGCATCTGCAGGAACATCGTGACGCCCATGATCAGCGGCCATACGCCGAGATGCAGGAAGGTCGGAGCGGCGAACGGCAGCAGGCCGAACAGGTTGATGAACGAGGTCGGATCGGGCGCCGAAAGGTCCTGGATCCAGCCGAAGAACGGCGCGTGGCGCATCTCGATGGTGATGTAGATCACCTTGTAGAGCGAGAAGAAGATCGGGATCTGCAGCGCGATCGGCCAGCAACCGGCGATCGGGTTGATCTTCTCTTCCTTGTAGAGCGCCATGGTCGCCTGCTGTAGGCCCATGCGGTCGTCGCCGAACTTCGCCTTCAGCTCTTCCATCTTCGGCTGCACGCGCTTCATGTTCGCCATCGAAGCGTACTGCTTGCTGGCGAGCGGGAAGAACAGCGCCTTGACGACGATCGTGGTCATCAGGATCGCGACGCCGAAGTTGCCGAAGTAACGGAAGAAGAAGTCCATCAGTTTGAACATCGGCTTCGTCAGGAAGTAGAACCAACCCCAGTCGATCAGGCGGTCGAAGCGCGGGATCTGGTAGGTTGCCTCGTAGCCGTCGATGACGGGAACTTCCTTGGCGCCGGCAAAGACAAGGTTCTTCAGTTCGAGCGACTGGCCAGGCGCGACGGTGACGGCGTTCTGCTTGTAGTCGGCCTGGAAGCGCGGCTGGCCATCGGTGAAGTGGCTGAAGCGGGCGTCGTAGGCGGTCGTCTGCGGCGGAATGATCGTCGCGGCCCAGTACTTGTCGGTGATGCCGAGCCAGCCACCAGTCGCCGTTGCCGGCGTCACGGCTTCCTTCTCGACGGAAGCATACTTGCTCTCGATCAGGCCGTCTTCGCCGATCACGCCGATGAAGCCTTCGTGCAGCACGTAGGTCGAAGCGACGGCGGGCTTGTTGTAGCGCGTCACGCGGCCGTAGGAGGACAGCGCCGCAGGTGCCTGGCCGGCATTGGTGATCTTGTCGGTGATCGTGAACATGTAGCGTTCGTCGACCGAGATCGTGCGGGCGAATGTGATGCCCTTGTCATTGGTGTAGGTCAGCGTGACCGGGGTCTTTTCGGTCAGCTTCGCGCCTTCGGGAGCCGTCCAGAGCGTCGAGGGGCCGGGGACGTTGCCGGTCGCGGCGTCGCCGATGTAGCCGAGTTCGGCGAAGTAGCCGTCCTTGGTTTCCGACGGGCTGAACAGCGTGATGATCGGGCTCGAGTCATCCACTGTCTCGTGGTAGCCCTTGAGCTTCAGGTCGTCGAGGCGGCCGCCGGCAAGGTTGATCGAGCCGGAAAGCGCTGCCGTGTCGATGATGACGCGCGGGTTCTTGGCAAGGGCATCGGCCAGCGACGTGGTCGCCGGCGCCTGGCCGGTCGGAGCAGCGCCATTCGTCTGCGCGCCATTCGCTGCCGGCGTCTGCGTCTGCTGGGTCGTCTGCTGTGCCTTCTGGGCAAGCTCGGCCTTGCGTTGCGCTTCGATGCGCGGATTCATGTAAAGGAATTGCCACCCGAGAACGATCAGCACGGAGAGAGCGATCGCAATGAAGTAGTTGCGGTTGTTTTGCATCATACGTTCCTGGGGCGGCCGTCTCCGGACCGCTTGTGTTTCGGCTTCGTCTCGACGCGAGCCGTAAGCTCAGCGGCTAATTGATGGAAGGATGCTTGGAGCACGTCCCTTCGCGCGACAACCACATAGTCGTGTCCGGGCTTCATTGCAAACCCTGCATGCAGCCGTACCGCCTCTTTCAGGCGCCGACGCATGCGGTTTCTTTCAACCGCGTTGCCATGCTTCTTGGTGACGGTGAAGCCGACGCGGGCTTCGGTATCGGGTTCCTTCCTGTCGAGCACCTCGAGAAGGAAGAATCCACCCCTGCGTTTTTCGCCATTGCGAACAGCAAGAAACTGCGGGCGGCTTTTCAGCCGCCCGGCAGTTATTTTGGGATCTTTGGTCGTCGGATCGCCCGTCATCTGATCGGGCACTTCCGGCCTTAGGCCGAAAGACGCTTGCGGCCGCGGCCGCGACGAGCAACGATGACCTTACGGCCGCCCTTGGTAGCCATACGTGCACGGAAACCGTGACGACGCTTGCGAACAAGCTTGGAAGGTTGGTAAGTACGCTTCATTTATTTTAATCACCGCGGAGTGCGGCCCTTCTTGAATTTGCATAATGCAAGGAGCGTTGTTTTTCGAACGGCGGGAGGCTCAAAAAGCCTTATATGACCGGACGTGCGGCGGCTTATACGGACGAAGGTCGCGAAAGTCAATTATCGCAGGGAGAATCCGCTCTGCTCGCCTCTTGGGTGTGAAAATTAGCAGATGCTGTTAATGATTGCGCCGTCGGGCGCACATCGCGGCCGCTATCATTTTATTCCGTTTCCGCAGCCCAAACGTGCGCTTATCCAGCCTCTGTGCGTTTTTCGCGCAAAAAATCGCGTCGGCAACCATCGTTCATGGATGATTTTTTATAGTAGCCGGCGAAAATATCGGAAATTCAACATTAATTGTTTTAGCGCAATTTGATCTAACGGCCGGGCATCCAGTTTTCGGCCTCTAGTCTTATTGGGGGGATCCTTTGAAAATCCGAGGCAAGATCAACATACTCGTATGCGCCATGTCCTGTGTCGCGCTGGTTATCGGCGCGACCGCACTTTGGGCCGTGCAGCGCTACAACAACAATCTCTCCGCCTATGAGGATGCCGCCAGCCGCGCCTATTCCGGCGAGCGCCTGAACCGCTACGTGACCGCGACCGTCATGGAAGCGCGCGGCATCTATGGCGCTGCCTCGACAAAGGACGCCGCAAGCTTCGCCAAGGGTCTGCTCGCAGCACTCGACCAGATCGACGCCACCATCACATCCTGGACGCCGCTGGTTCCCGACAACCAGATGGATGCGTTCAACAAGCTCAAGGCCCGCTCGGCCGAATTCCGCACCTTCCGCGCCGAAACCGCGCGCCTCGGCACCGAGGTCAGCCCGCAGGCCGCCAACGAGCAGGGCAACAACGACGCCAACCGCGCCAACCGCAAGGCCTTCCAGGCCGAGATCGACGCGATCGTCGCCACCGACAAGGCCACGCTCGACGCCGTCAACCAGGAAGTCGAAAGCTTCCGCACCTCGGTTCTCTGGCTGGTTCTCGGCATCACCGGCTTCGGCATCGCGGCCGGCATCGGCATGGGCCTTTATGTCGGCACCATCCATCTCTCGCGTCCGATCAAGAAGGTCACCGAGGCGATCAAGAACGTCGCCGACGGCAACTTCGACACCGATGTTCCTTTCCCCGGCCGCAACGACGAGATCGGCGAAATGGCTGCTGCCGTCGCGGTGTTCAAGGAGAATGGCCTCGCCGTTCGCCGCATGAACGCCCAGGAAGCCGCCATGCGCGCCAAGAGCGACGACCTGCAGTCGAGCATGTCCGTCGTCGTGGCCGCCGCTGCCGCCGGCGATTTCTCGCGCCGGATCGACAAGGATTACCAGGACGACAATCTCAACCAGTTCGCCAGCAACATCAACCAGCTGCTCTCGGGCGTCGATGGCGGCGTCGGCGAAACCCGCCGTGTTATCGCGAGCCTGTCTGAAGGCGATCTGACGCAGACCATGCGCGGCAACTTCCAGGGCGCCTTCGCCGAGCTGCAGAAGAACGTCAACAGCACCTTCGCCACGCTGCAATCGACCATGCGCGAAGTGCGCGAGACCGCCGAGGGCTTCCACGGCAACACCAACGAACTGCGCGCCGCCAGCGACGACCTCTCCAAGCGCACCGAACAGCAGGCGGCTGCCCTTGAGGAAACCTCGGCCGCGCTGGACGAGATCACCGCCGTCGTCAACAACTCGACCGATCGCGCCCAGGAAGCCAGCGTCATGGTTTCCGAGGCCAAGGACGATGCCGGCAAGTCGGGCGTTGTCGTTCGCAACGCCGTCGATGCCATGGGCCGCATCGAGCAGGCCTCGCGCGAAATCAGCCAGATCATCAACGTCATCGACGAGATCGCCTTCCAGACCAACCTGCTGGCGCTCAACGCCGGTGTCGAGGCCGCGCGTGCCGGCGAAGCGGGCAAGGGCTTTGCCGTCGTCGCCCAGGAAGTTCGCGAACTCGCGCAGCGCTCGGCAACAGCCGCCAAGGATATCAAGGGCCTGATCACCAAGTCCGGCGGCGAAGTCCAGATCGGCGTCAAGCTGGTGCAGGAAACCGGTGAGGCGCTCTCGCAGATCGAGCGCCGCGTCAACGCCATCAACGACCACATCCACTCGATCGCCACGGCCGCCAAGGAGCAGTCGACCGGTCTCAAGGAGGTCAACACCGCCGTCAACCAGATGGACCAGGTGACGCAGCAGAACGCCGCCATGGTCGAGGAAACCTCGGCGGCCACCCACAAGCTGTCGTCGGAAGCAGACAGCCTCGTGCGCCTGATCTCACGCTTCAAGGTGTCGAACGCGCAGCATGCGGCGCCCGTTGCCGTCGCCCGCTACGAGGAGCACCGCCCCGTTGCCTCGCCAGCCCGCCGCGCCATGGGCAGCGTTGCCCGCGCCTTCAACGGCAACGCCGCGGTCGACCAGAGCTGGGAAGAATTCTGATCTCTCGGTCTGCAAACTGAACAAGAGCGCCGCCTTCGGGCGGCGTTCGCGTTTCGGCAATATGTCGCACCGCTCGCAAAGATTTGAAAGCGACGCGGTTTCGTCTAATATAGAGATTGAATCCGTGGCGCATGGCGCCGGTTGGACGAGAAGCGATGCCCGCCCCTGATCAAGGCCAAACTGTTCCCGAAGCACTCACGACGGCGACCGATGCCGCGCGCTCGTCATGCCGGCCCGCCGGGATGTTCGGCGGCATCTCCGGCAAGCTCCTGTGGCTGACCGTCGTCTGCATCATGCTCGCAGAAGTGCTGATCTTCTTTCCCTCGGTGGCCTCGATGCGCCTCCGCTGGCTGGATGAGCGGCTCAACGCCGCCGCCGCCGCCGCCATCGCCATCGATGGCCTGCAGCCGGTGGAGCTGCCGCGCGACCTGCAGCGCCAGACCCTGGAAGCGACGGGCACCAAGGCGATCGTGCTGCGCAAGGACGGTACCTCGCGGCTGCTCGCCACCTGGGACATGCCGGCATCCGTCGATGAGCAATATGATCTCACCAGCGTGCCAGCCGTCACCGCCATGCGCGATGCGCTCGACACGCTGATTTTCGGCGGCGACCGGATGATCCGCGTCTATGGGCCGGTGCAGGACACCAATATCGGTGTCGAAGTGCTGATGAAGGACAAGCATCTGCGCAATGCGATGCTGCTCTACTCCCGCAACGTCTTCCTGCTGTCGATCCTGATCTCGCTGTTTACCGCCACGCTCGTCTTCTTCGCGATCAACCGTATTCTGATCCGGCCGATCCGCCGACTGACGGGCAGCATGCAGCAGTTTTCCGCCGATCCCGAAAATCCGCAGCATGTCTTCGTTGGCGATGGCGGGCGCGACGAACTGGGCATTGCCGGCCGCCACCTGACCGCCATGCAGCTGCAGCTCCAGAAGACGCTGAAACAGCAGAGCAACCTCGCGGCCCTCGGCTTGGCCGTCTCCAAGATCAACCATGACATGCGCAACATCCTCGCCTCCGCGCAGCTGATGTCCGACCGCCTGGTTGATGTCGACGACCCCATGGTGAAGCGCTTCGCCCCGAAGCTGCTCCGCACCATCGACCGCGCCGTCGGCTACACCACCGAGGTTCTCTCCTACGGCCAGGCCAGCGAATCGGCCCCCCGCCGCCGCCTTGTCAGGGTGACGACGCTTGTCGAGGATGTCAGGGACATGCTGGCGATCGATCCGCAGAGCGATGTGGAGTTCGTCGAGCAGATCAACGCCGATCTCGAAGTGGATGCCGACAACGAGCAGCTGTTCCGCGTCATCCACAATCTCTGCCGCAACGCCCTGCAGGCGCTGACGTCAAACAATGCAGGCGCGGGCCCGCGACGCATCACCGTCGCCGCTCATCGCATCGGCAGCGTCGTCAGCATCACCGTCGATGACACCGGCCCCGGCATGCCGCAGAAGGCCCGCCAGAACCTCTTCACCGCGTTTCGCGGCTCCGCTCGCTCCGGCGGCACGGGGCTTGGTCTCGCCATCGCCCGCGAACTGGTGCTCGCCCACGGCGGCACCATCGCGCTTGTGGAAAAACCATCGATCGGCACCCAGTTCCGGATCGAAATCCCCGATCGCCCTGTGTCGCTGGACGATTACCGCGGCCGCAGCCTCTTGGAAAAGTGATGCAATCCCGCGTTCCCGGCAGCTCGCGAAGAAAGACGTCACTTTTTTTACAAACCCTATTGCATTCATCCAGATGACCCTTTAGAGAACCGCTCACGCCAGCGGGACACACCGCTGCAGACGCACCCGTAGCTCAGCTGGATAGAGCACCAGACTACGAATCTGGGGGTCAGGAGTTCGAATCTCTTCGGGTGCGCCACTTCTCTTTTCTCATGAAAATTTAGCACGATGACCTCAAGCAAGGTCGAATTCTGCTCGTCTAAATTTTTAAAGCCGATCTCCGCGATTCCCATTCTCCGCGAGTCGTGAGACACTTCCCCGGTACGAAATCCATACGATCACCAGAGCGTTGCACAGGCCGGCATTCCCTCACGGAATGCAGGGCAGGTGTGTCCGCGCATTCGTTGCGAGGTCGGGCCGATGGACTCAGATTTCTATGCGCAGCTAGCCACTGACGTTTTGACGAACCGCTCTCGTCATGTGGGAGCATCTCTGCGAGATCGATTCGAGCGGGACCGGTGTGCGTCGGATGCGGCCTGCTATGCGCTTGCGGCCGCCGGTCTTATCGATTTCGAGGAACTCACCGCCCGCATGTTTGAGCAGGAGCGCGCGTTGCTCGATCGGCACGGGTTCCAACCTTGATGGCCCGCCGAAAGAAGAAGCGGGAAGCCCCTTTCACCCTGGAGATAGCCATGCTGCATTTGTCGGGCCTCGATTGGATCGAGACCTTCGAATACGTCTCGCGACGGCACGGGATCGGCATGACCAGCAGCGATATCAAGGTATTTGCCGTGGCCGCCGAATATAGCTACGAGCTCGAGCTTATAGAGGCGGTGCGCAAAGGGTGGATCTATGTCTGAGGGGCGTGCCGAACGCGTCTAACTAATCGCCCTACCGCCGCCGGCCGACCGACGAAATCAGATACCCCACGGCAAACGTCATCGCGGCCACCGCGATCCCGGTGCTGATGACGCCGGCGGGTGTGGTCCTGGCGCTGCCTTGCAGCGTGATGTGCTTTCCGACGCGAAGGTCGAAGACCGATTTCATTTCCTCCGGGTGAGTGGGGACGTCTTGTGCACGTTCGTCCTGAAGAGCTGACACTGTCTGATCCTCCATCTTGATGTTGGCACCTGCGCGATGCGGGCGTGGCGCTAGCTTGGCACAATGTTGCCAGACGATTGTCTCGGCAAGATGCCTTTGGGGCAGGACATGCCGTGGCCGTGGGCCGGAGAGATTGAATGCTGAGCAATATGGTTCGTGGAATGGTGTTTCTGGCGTCGGTGGCGGCCTTGGCCGGTTGCGTCGATCATGCCAACGGCCCGATGCTGACGCCCGTCAACACGCTCGACCCGCCGCTCAATCCACCCGGCATCGCCCACAACATCTGCGTCGCCGACGGCAACGTCATGTATAACGAGGCGCGCAAGCAATACGAGGCGCGGGCGCAGATGTCGCGTTATGCGATCGATCCCGCCAATGAGGAAGCGCAGGCGAGGGCGGCCGCGCGCCGTCAATATGTCACCTGCATCTCCAGCCAGGGCTACCGCGCCGTCTACGACCAGTAGGAGCGGCCTGATATCACGCCCAAAGCGCAATCGGGATCACGCCGTAGGCGTAATCGGGATCACGCGCAATCGCCTGTGATCACGACTGTTGGAGCGCGCTTGCAAGCGCGGAACTTTGCAAGCTGAGACGGCATTTTCTTCATGTGAATCCTGAAGGAGGGTTTATCATGAAAATCTCCCGTTACATCCCGTCCGTCCTGTCGCTTGGCGTCATCGCCGCACTCTCGGCCGCGGTGCCTGTTCAGGCGGCACCTGCCGACCAGTCCATGCCGCAGGCTCAAGTTATTCAGGTGGCTGAGACCCAGTCGGGCTATTGGCACGGCTATCACGGCTCGCGCACGGAGCGGCCCGGCACCCGCCGCCACGACGGCTACTGGTATCCCGATGCCGCCTTCGGCGTCGACCGCCAGACCACAGGCTCGATCGGCGAGCGCCCGATGCAGCCCCCAATGCAGCAGATGCACAGGCAGACCTATTGCCAGGGCACCTTCGGCGGCACCAATGGCGACGGCTCCATGCCATGCGGCAACGAGTGGTGAGTCGGTCTCGAAGGCGACGGCAAAGGCCGCCGCCTTCGGCCCATGTGGCTGGAATTGCTCATATCCTGGCAGGTTTGATGAAATGATGTGCATGAATCGAATGCGAATGACGATCTAAGGGGTTGTGTTATGCGCTTGGCGCATTGCTGCGTTGCGGTATTCTCCCTATTCCTGATCGAAACCATGGGCTATCTATCCCCTCGAAGGCAGCGCACTCCTCCTCCCAGCGCTCCTTCATCGGACTGACAACACTCCTCCTCCCAGTTGTCAGTCAGGATCAAGAGCCCGGTGCACCTCCTCCCGCACCGGGCTCTTTTCCATTCTGGACCTTCGATCTCCTAGCTAGTTGCCGATCCTCGCCACGCCCGTCTGGCCGTTGTCGCGCGTCCACTTCACCTTCCCGGGCCCCGCCGTCTCCAGCTCGAAACACATCGGCGCGCCGTCGTACCAGGTCCGGAATTTCTGGCAGAGCCGGTTCGAATCGATCCACCATTTGCCCTGGTCGTTCGGCTTGAAGAATTTTCCAAGCCCGATCGCCTCGCCGCTGCCGTCGACCACGCCTGATGTGTGGTAGTTCAGCGGCAATTCGCCGCCGAGCGGCGTCGCGAGATAGATGGTCCTGCCGATGATGTCATGGCGTATCGCATCCTCCTCAAGCGCGCCGGCGAAGGCGAGCGACGGGCAGAGCAGGGCGATCGTAAGAAGGATGCTGGGCACTGCCTTCATGGCGCGGTCCTTGGTTGATATCCTTCCGCAATAAACGGAAACAACGCTCGGAAAGTTTCATGACACTTGCGCTAACCGCGCGGCTGAGTCTTGTCTCTCATCGCTAAAAATTCAGATGGAAGTCGCCTGTGTTCTGATATATCACAGTGCTGTCGGTGGTGTGGTCCGCCGCGCGAATGGGCGGTGAGGGATGAACGAGAAGAAACAGACGGTCGCGGTTGTCGGCGCAGGTGTCATCGGTGCGGCGATCGCGCTCGAATTGCAGCGTCGCGGGTTGCAGGTCACGCTGATCGACAAGGGCGAGCCCGGGCGCGGCACCTCTTATGGCAACATGGCCAGCATCGCGCTCGATTTCGCGGCCGGCTCCGGCCCCAATACCTGGCGCAAGATCCCCCGCTGGCTGCTCGATCCCGAAGGCCCCGTCTGGCTGCGCCCCGCCTACGCCTTGAAGATGGCGCCATGGTTCCTGCGTTTCATCGCCGCCGGTCGGCCCTCGCGGCTGCGTGACATCGAGGATGCGGGCATGAGCCTCTCCAATCCTGCGCTCGCCGATTTCCGCGCCATGCTGGATACGATCGCGGCACCCGAGCTGATGACCGACGAAGGCTGCCTGGCGATCTACGAGACCGAGGCGGAATTCGAAGGCGATCGCGGCCACATCGATTTCATGCGCCGCTACGGATTCGATTTCGACGTGCTCGAAGGTGCTGCCATCCGCGATCTGGAGCCCTCGCTCTCGCCGTCGATCGCCAAGGCGGTCCTGCTGCCCGACAACAAGACCATTCGCGATCCCTATCGCCTGGTGGTCAAGCTCGCCGACGCGGCCCGCGAACGCGGCGCGACCTTTGTGTCCGGCGCCGTTCGCACCGTAGAGAAAAACGCCGACGGCACGTCCGTCGTGCTGCTCGAAAGCGGCGAGCGTATCGCGGCCGATTTCGTCGTGCTGGCGGCCGGCGTCCACACCCGCTTCCTGACGGAAAAGCTCGGCGAGCCGATCCCGCTCGAGACCGAGCGCGGTTACCACACCCAGATCATGCAGCCCGGCGTCTCCATGCGCTATTCGGTGATCTGGCCGCACCGCGCCTTCATGATCACGCCGACGGCGGGCGGTATCCGCGTCGGCGGCAATGTCGAGCTGGCGGGGCTCGATGCCGCGCCCGATTTCCGCCGCGCCCGCGTCCTCGTTCGCCATGCCCAGCGCGCCGTCCCGGGCCTTCAGGTCAAGGACGCGACAGAGTGGATGGGGCATCGTCCGTCGCTGCCCGACACGATCCCGATCATCTCGCCGTCGTCGAAAATGCAGGGCGTCTACTATGCGACCGGTCACGGCCATCTCGGCCTCACCTATTCGGCCACCACCGCGCAGCTGATCGCGGATATGGTGACGGGGGCCAAACCCGCCATCGACATGACGCCGTTCCGTATTAACCGCTATTGAGACATAACAGAGTGCCGGCGACGACGAGGTCGCTCTGCCGGCGGATGATGGGAGACGCCGATGAGATGGAAGCGCACGATCCAGCTTCTGGATGTCCACGCCGAAGGTGAGATCGGAAAGGTCGCGATCGGCGGCGTTCCGAAAATCCCAGGCAACACCGTTGCCGAGCAGCTGCATTGGCTGAACACCGATCCGAAGGGCCAGGAGCTTCGCCGCTTCCTCTGCCTCGAGCCGCGCGGCGCGCCGATCGGCTCCGTCAATCTGCTGCTGCCGCCCAAGCACCCGGATGCCGATGCCGCCTTCATCATCCTGCAGCCGGATCAGGCGCATGCCAGCTCCGGCTCGAACTCGATCTGCGTCACCACGGCGCTGCTCGAATCAGGCATCGTCGAGATGAACGAGCCGGAAACGGTGGTCACGCTGGAAACGGCGGCCGGCCTCGTCAAGGCGACCGCCACCTGCCGCGATGGCCGCTGCGAGAAGGTCAAGCTCACGATGGTGCCGTCCTTCGTGCACGAGCTCGACGTCTCGCTGGAGACCGAGCAGTGGGGCACGATCAAGCTCGACCTCTGCTACGGCGGCATCTTCTATGCGCTTGTCGATGTCGGCCAGATCGGCCTGACGATCGCCAAGTCCAATGCCGCCGCCCTCGTCAGCGCCGGCATGGTGATCAAGGAAAAGATCAACCGCGAGATCAAGGTCGTGCACCCTGAGATCCCGGCGATCTCGGGCGTCGCTTATGTGATGTTCCGCGATCTCGAAGCCGATGGCACGGTGCGCACCTGCACCACCATGTGGCCCGGCCGCGCCGATCGCTCGCCCTGCGGCACCGGCAACTCCGCAAATCTCGCGACGCTGCATGCGCGCGGCAAGGCGAAGGTCGGCGATGTCTTCAAGTCGCGCTCGATCATCGATTCTGAGTTCGAGGTCGGGCTTCTGGCCGAGACCATCGTCGCCGGCCGCCCCGCCGTCATCCCGACGATCACGGGTCGCGGCTTCACCTTCGGCCTGTCGCAGGTGGCGCTCGATCCCTTCGATCCGCACCCCGGCGGCTTCGCGCTGACGGATGTCTGGGGACCGCTGGCCGGCGAGATCTGATCGCCGGCTGAGCCGTCGTCAGTAGGGAAATGGGTCGACCTGGGCTTTGCTCTTGTCGCCCGGCTTGCCCGGATGGATCACGCCCTTGCGCAGGATGATATTGCCGTAAAGGCGCGGCTCGCTGGTCTGGATCAGCGCATGCGCTGCCTTCACCCTGTTGTAGAAATCGGGCCCCACCAGCGGCACCACCTGCCGATGCGGCTCGTAATGCGCGCAGCAGTCGATCATCTCCTCGTGCACGGGGTCGAGCTTGTCGCGCTCGCCCTTCACGGTGGCGCGGAAGATCGCCTCCGGCACGAACTCGTCGATCGGCAACACGCTCAACACGGCATCGAGCACGGGGATGATGCCATGCCCATCGAGCCGGATCAGCCGCCGCGCATCCTCGAGGCCCGGATAGTTGCCGTCGACGATGGCGATCTCGTCGCCATGGCCCATGGCGCGCAGCGTCGAGAGCAACTCGGGGCTCAGGATCGGGTTAAGTCCCTTCAGCATTCTCCACCTCCTTGAAGAGCACGTTCTGGTCCGTGAGATAGCGGGCGAAGATCGGCAGGCTGGCGCCGCCGATGGCACGCGCATGCGCCCCCACCGCGCCCTCGATGATATCGGGCATGACGACGCCCTGCAGGTCTAGCCTGTCCGCTTCGTAGATCGTCGCCTGCACGATCCGCTCACGAACCCAGCCCGGAAAGCCGCCATCGATGACGGCGGCGCTGAAATCGATGATCGACGCGGCCGCGACGATGCCCTGTGCCAGCGCCTTGGCGGTATCCTGGATCCACAATTCGAGCGGCTCGCCGAAGTCGATCCAGTCGTCGGCCGAATACCAGAGCGGCTCCGGATCGATCCCGCGCTCGCGCAGCATGTTTTCGAGCACGAAGATCGAGGCGACCTCGAGCAGCTGCAGCGTCTCGCCGTTCTTGCCGCGCACGGGAAGCGGGCCGATCGCGCCGGCCGTGCCGGTGCGGCCGGAAAAGATGGCCGAGTTCAAAACGATGCCGCCGCCGATGAAGGAGCCGATGAAGAAATAGACGAAATCGGGATGTTGCGGACCGATGCCGAAGACGAGTTCCGCGCCACAGGCGCTGGTCGCGTCGTTCTGCAGATAGACGGGGTAGGGGAGGCTCGCCGCCACCTCGGCATGCAGGTCGTAATCGCGCCAGACGTCCATCGCGCCTTTGGGCGAGCCCACTTCCTCTTCCCAGTTCCAGAGCTCAAAAGGTGCCGCGATGCCGACGCCGGCGATCCGGCTGCGCTCGTCGTCGCTCAGCCGGCTTTCCAGCTCCTGAATACCTGACACGATGAAGTTCAGAAACAGGTCGGGCAGGGGGTAGGCGTAGGTCACATGCAGCTGCATGCGGATCTTGCCGACGAAATCCATCAGCACCAGATCGGCGCTGCGCCGCCCCATCTTCACGCCGAAGGAATAGACGGCATCGGGATTGAGTCGCATCGGAACCGAGGGTTGCCCCACGCGTCCGCGGACCGGCTCGCCGCGCGAAAGCAGCCCTTCCTTTTCCAGCACGCGCATGATCACCGACACGGTTTGCGCCGAAAGGCCCGTGCGGCGCGCGATATCCGCTTTCGACTGGGCGCCATGAAGGCGCACCAGCGAAAGCACCAATCTTTCATTGTATGCGCGAACCCGAACCTGGTTCGCACCGCCTGCCGGACTGACGCCAGGCAGCTGGGCCGGCAAGTGAACCGGACCTCTCATCGACGACATTGGCCATTCCTCCCTTGATCGGCCTATGCGTTATTTTCGCCGAGCATGCCACAAGGAATTAATAATTCAATTGGATTTATTTATTGACAAGCCAAATTCTTTCGCCCTTAATTAGCGTCGTAAACAGCACGAAACGGCTTGGAGGAAGCCATCGGCGGTATTCGAAGGCGGCGTTCGTGCTTTAAAATTCCGGCCAGCCATGGGGCGGTCCGGCTACACTCTGGGAGGAGTAAATGAAGAAATCAGTGCTTTCCGCAGCGCTCGCCGCGCTGGCCCTCGGCGTCGCCTTCTCGGCGCCCGCAAAGGCCGCGGACGTTTCCGCCTGCCTGATCACCAAGACCGACACCAACCCCTTCTTCGTCAAGATGAAGGAAGGCGCGACCGCAAAGGCCAAGGAACTCGGCGTCAACCTGAAGTCCTATGCCGGCAAGATCGATGGTGACAGTGAAAGCCAGGTGGCCGCGATCGAAACCTGCATCGCCGATGGCGCCAAGGGTATCCTGATTGCCGCTTCCGACACCAAGGGCATCGTGCCGAACGTGAAGAAGGCCCGCGACGCCGGCCTGCTCGTCATCGCGCTCGACACCCCGCTGGAACCGATCGACAGCGCCGACATGACCTTTGCCACCGACAATCTGCTCGCCGGCAAGCTGATCGGCCAGTGGGCCAAGGAAACGCTGGGCGACAAGGCTGCGGACGCCAAGGTAGCCTTCCTCGACCTGACGCCGTCGCAGCCGTCGGTCGACGTTCTGCGTGACCAGGGCTTCATGATGGGCTTCGGTATCGACCCGAAGGATCCGAACAAGATCGGCGACGAGGATGACAAGCGCATCGTCGGCCACGACATCACCAACGGCAACGAAGAAGGCGGCCGTACCGCGATGGAAAACCTTCTCCAGAAGGATCCGACCATCAACGTCGTCCACACCATCAACGAACCGGCTGCCGCCGGCGCCTATGAAGCGCTGAAGGCTGTCGGCCGCGAGAAGGACGTGCTGATCGTCTCCGTCGACGGCGGTTGCCCGGGTGTCAAGAACGTCGCCGACGGCGTCATCGGCGCCACCTCGCAGCAGTATCCGCTGCAGATGGCAGCACTTGGCATCGAGGCGATCAAGAAGTTCGCCGACAGCGGCGAAAAGCCGAAGCCGACCGAAGGCAAGAACTTCTTCGACACCGGCGTGACGCTCGTTACCGACAAGCCGGTCTCCGGCGTCAAGTCGATCGACACCAAGGAAGGCCTGGGCAAGTGCTGGGGCTAAGCGATCGGCTTTAAGACCCCTCCCAACCCTCCCCACAAGGGGGAGGGTCTAACCCGGCCGGTCCCGTTGAGCCCTGACTGGGGCAGGTGGGTGCCGCAAGTCTTCTCCCCCCTTGTGGGGGAGATGGCCGGCAGGCCAGAGGGGGACTTTCCCGATGCATCGACTGTGACCCCAGGCGGCCGAAGGGCAGGCCTGGGGAAAGACCACCACTCACATGCAATCGTCCCGCGCACGCACGGCGGACAGGATTCCGGGAGGAACATCCATGAGTGAGCCAACCGCGGCATCGCCGCATCACGATTACGAAAAAGTCCTCAAGGACAGTTCGACCGACGTCGCCTCGTTCGACACGGACGACAAGAGTTTCCTTCAAAAGTTCCGGCATTTCCTGCATTCGAGCCCATCGGCGGTATCGCTGATCGTGCTCGTGCTGTCGCTGGTCATCTTCGGCGCCCTGTTGGGCACCAAGTTCTTCTCCGCCTTCTCGCTGACGCTCATCCTTCAGCAGGTGGCGATCACGGGCATCGTCGGCGCCGCGCAGACGCTGGTCATCATGACGGCGGGCATCGATCTCTCGGTCGGCGCCATCATGGTGCTGTCCTCGGTCGTCATGGGCCAGTTCGTCTTCCGCTACGGTCTTCCGGTCGAACTCGCGATCCTCTGTGGCTTTGCCGTCGGCGCGCTCTGCGGCTTCATCAATGGTTGGCTCGTCGCCCGCATGAAGCTGCCGCCCTTCATCGTCACGCTCGGCATGTGGCAGATCGTTCTGGCGACGAACTTCCTCTATTCCGCCAACGAGACGATCCGCGCCCAGGAAATCGAAACCACGGCGCCGCTCCTTCAGCTCTTCGGTGATACCTTCCGCATCGGCGGCGCGGTCTTCACCTACGGCGTCATCGCCATGGTGCTGCTCGTTGCCTTCCTCTGGTATGTGCTGAACCACACGCCCTGGGGCCGCCATCTCTACGCTGTGGGTGACGATCCTGAGGCGGCCGAACTGTCGGGTGTCAACGTCAAGCGCATGCTGATCTCGGTCTATGTGCTCTCGGGCATAATCTGCGCGCTCGCCGGCTGGGCCCTCATCGGCCGCATCGGATCGGTGTCGCCCACCGCCGGCCAGTTCGCCAACATCGAAAGCATCACCGCGGTGGTGATCGGCGGCATCTCGCTCTTCGGCGGCCGCGGCTCCGTTCTCGGCATGATGTTCGGCGCGCTCATCGTCGGCGTCTTCTCGCTCGGTCTGCGCCTGCTCGGCACGGACGTGCAATGGACCTACCTCTTGATCGGCGTACTCATCATCGTCGCCGTCGCAATCGACCAGTGGATCAGAAAGGCAGCAGGCTGATGGCTACCGAACCCCTTCTCATGGCACGTGGTCTCGTCAAGCGCTACGGCCGCGTTACCGCCCTCGACCATGCCGACTTCGATCTCTATCCGGGCGAAATCCTGGCGGTGATCGGTGATAACGGCGCCGGCAAGTCCTCGCTCATCAAGGCGATCTCCGGCGCCATCCGCCCCGACGAAGGCGAGATCCGCCTCGAGGGCCAGCCGATCAACTTCCATTCACCGATGGAAGCCAGAAAGGCCGGTATCGAGACCGTCTATCAGAACCTTGCCCTGTCGCCGGCGCTCTCCATCGCCGACAACATGTTCCTCGGCCGCGAAATCCGCAAACCGGGCTTCATGGGCAAGTTCATGCGCAAGCTCGATCATTCCGCAATGGAAAAGATGGCGCGGCAGAAGCTCACCGAGCTTGGCCTGATGACCATCCAGAACATCAACCAGGCGGTCGAGACCCTCTCCGGCGGTCAGCGCCAGGGCGTGGCTGTCGCCCGCGCGGCGGCCTTCGGCTCCAAGGTCATCATTCTCGATGAGCCGACGGCGGCCTTGGGCGTCAAGGAAAGCCGGCGCGTGCTGGAACTCATCCTCGACGTCCGCTCGCGCGGCATCCCGATCGTGCTGATCTCGCACAACATGCCGCACGTCTTCGAGGTGGCCGACCGCATCCACATCCACCGCCTCGGCCGTCGCTTGACGGTGATCAATCCGAAGGAATACACAATGTCGGATGCCGTCGCCTTCATGACCGGCGCCAAGTCAGTTCCTACGGAGCCAGTTGCCGCATGACGATGACGATCGAGGATATCGCCGGCGAGGTTCTTGCCCGCGCCGGCGACAAGAAGCGCTTTCTGATCGCTATCGCCGGCCCGCCCGGCGCCGGCAAATCCACCATGGCAGACCACATCGCCGACGCCTTGCGCGCCGGCGGCGAAACGGCGGCGGTGCTGCCGATGGATGGTTTCCACATGGACAATGCCATCCTGATCGAGCGAGGCCAGCTTGCCCGCAAGGGCATCCCCGAGACCTTCGACGTGCGCGGCTTCCTCGATATCATCCGCGCCGTTCGCCTGGCCGATCAGGAAGTGCTGGTGCCGGTGTTCGATCGCTCGCGGGAGCTTGCCATCGCCTCGGCGCGTCCCATCGGCCCGGAGCACCGCTTCATCATCGTCGAGGGCAACTACCTGCTTTTCAGCCTCGGTAAGTGGGCGGAGCTCGAAGGCGTGTTCGATTATTCGATCATGCTCGCCCCGCCGATCGAGGTGCTGGAGGAGCGGCTGTGGGCGCGCTGGCGCGGCTACAAGCTGAGCGAGGAGGAGTCTGCTCGCAAGGTCTATGAGAACGACCTTCCGAACGGTCGCCTCATTCTCGGCAATCGCCGCCGCGCCGACGTCACCCTCGAGATCGCCTGATCGCATTTGCCCGGTAGCGATGGGCAAACCATTTGCCATCCCCCATGCTTGGATGTAATTCCCAAGGCTGAGCCCTAAAGCGCAGCCTTGCCGGAGTTTAAGTCATGCAATCGATCACCATCCGCCGCCCCGATGATTGGCATCTTCACTTGCGTGATGGCGCGATGCTGGAAGGCGTGATCGCCGATTCAAGCCGCGACTTCGCCCGCGCCATCATCATGCCGAACCTCGTGCCGCCGGTCGTCACGACAGCGGATGCCGAGGCCTATCGCGGCCGCATCATGGCCGCACTTCCGAAGGGCGACCGCTTCGAGCCGCTGATGACGCTCTATCTGACCGAGCACACCGATCCGGATGATGTGGAGAAGGGCAAGGCCAGCGGCCTGATCACCGCCGTCAAGCTCTACCCCGCCGGCGCCACCACCAATTCGCATGGCGGCGTGCGCGATATCGACAAGGCCATGCCGGTGCTCGAGCGCATGGCCAAGATCGGCCTGCCGCTTTGCGTCCATGGTGAAGTCACGACATCGGACGTCGATATCTTCGATCGCGAAGCCGTCTTCATCGAAACCGTGCTCGACCCGTTGCGCAAGCGCCTGCCGGAACTGAAGGTGACGATGGAACACGTCACCACCAAGGATGGCATCGATTACATCAAGTCGGCCGAGCGCAACCTCGCCGGCTCGATCACGACCCACCACCTGATCATAAACCGCAACGCCATCCTCGTTGGCGGCATTCGCCCGCACTATTACTGCCTGCCGGTCGCCAAGCGCGAACACCATCGTGTCGCGCTGCGCCAGGCAGCCACCAGCGGCGACGCGCGCTTCTTCCTCGGCACCGATTCCGCGCCGCATGTCGATCCGCTGAAGGAATGCGGCTGCGGCTGCGCCGGCATCTATACGTCGATCAACACGATGAGCTGCCTTGCTCACGTCTTCGAACAGGACAATGCCCTCGACAGACTGGAAGCTTTCGCTTCGTTGAATGGCCCGGCCTGGTACGGCCTTCCGATAAACGAAGAAGTAATAACGCTTGTGAAGCGCGCCGAGCTCGTGTCGTTCCCTGCCAAGATCGAGACCGGCGCCGGTCCCGTCACGGTATTCGACCCCATGTTCCCGCTTCATTGGGATGTCGAGCGCTAATAGCGCTCGCAAACCCCTCATTTTTTACTGGAAGAAGGATGCGCATCCGTCGAGATATGTTACTGCGCTAACATCTAAGCTTTAAATACATGTTTTTTTAACGAAATTGATAACACATTCGCTGTCGGGCGAATTCCATTTTCTGAAAACGAAAGCGCGGCAGAAGCCACGAAGTTCAAAGCATGACGCTTGACTATAATTCATTGCTGACCGCGTTGGCGGTCTCGGCGACTTGTCTCGCCATTACTTTATTGGCGAGCTGGATTGCCCGGCGGACCGAAACATTTCTGCTGGCCTGTGGCGTCGGCCTGATCCTGATCGTCAGCGGCATCTTTGCCTATGGCATCTATGTCGACACGCCTGATGCGATCGTCGGCACCATCTGTTTTGCACTTTTGTTTCCCGGCTTCGCGATCGTCTGGGGTGCCGGCTGCCAGTTCCGGACAGGAACATTGCCGCATGCGCGTGTCGCTGCCTTTGGTGCCGTGGCCGTGGTGGCGACCGCATTGCCGATGTTGCTCGGCTATGACGGTCTGTCCTTCATCATGGACAATATCGCCATCGCCTCCTTCATGTTCGCCACGGCCTACCAGTATTGGCGCGCCCGCGCCGAAGCGATCGTCCCGCTGACGGGCATCACCAGCCTCTACTGCCTGACCGGCTTCTCTTTCGTCCTCTGCGCCGCCGTGCTGATCTATCAGGGCAAGCTTGTGCTGGGTGCGGCACCCGACAACTGGTCGGAGGATTTGAGCCTCGCCGTCTGCATCGCCAGCATGACCGGCATCGGCGCGCTGTCGCTGGCCCTGCACCAATGGCGCATGGCCGCCCGCCACCGCATCGACGCGGCAACCGATCCGCTGACCGGCCTGCTCAATCGCCGCGCTCTGTTCGATCGCCACGGCGCCGGCGTCATGGGCCCGACCACGGCCGTGCTGGTCTTCGACATCGACCACTTCAAATCGATCAACGACAACTTCGGTCACGATGTCGGTGACCGCGTGCTGAAGGTCTTCGCGGCCGAATTGACCGCGAGCTGCCGGCTGAGCGACACGGTTGCGCGCCTCGGCGGTGAAGAGTTCGCGATGGTCTTGCACGAGGTGATGCCGGGCCGCGCCGAAGTCGTGGCCGAGCGCATCCGCAAGGCCTTCGAGGGGCGCGAGCTCGATATCGACGGCGAGATCTGCAAATGCACCGTCAGCGTCGGCGTCGCCACCGGCCGCACCAAGCCGCTGCCATTCGACGCCATGCTGACCGCTGCCGACAAGGCGCTCTACGCCGCCAAGCGCGCCGGCCGCAACCGGGTCGAGCTCGCGAGCCACCTGCAGGCAGTCCCCACGGACACCGCACGCACCGCCTCTTGATCGTCGGCAATTCCCTTCGTATGGTCTGGTTGGCCGGATGCAGCCAGCCGCCCCGCGGTGCGAAAGCACGATGGTGAATGCATCCACGCATATCCTTCACATCCCTTGCTGTTTGGCGACTGATGGCGAACGGGTCAGCAGACGCGGGCACTGATCGTCCTGTTCGCCGCCAACGAAGGGAATGCAACATGCGTGATTTTCGCGATGCGAAACTGATGGCCAAGGCGTTGCGCCAGGCACTTGCCGACCGCGATGTCGATCTCTCTCACAGCGAGACGCTGGAGATCGTCGCCCGCCAGTTCGGCTTTGAACAATGGAACATCCTGTCTGCGAAACTCGAGCAGACAACGGCGCCGCCGCCAGCGGTCGGCATAGAGCCGCCGATCCCGATCTTTCGTATCTTCGACGTCGACAAGGCCAAGGAGTTCTACTGCGGTTTCCTGGGCTTCGCACTCGACTGGGAGCACCGCTTCGGCGAACATTTCCCGCTCTATTGCCAGGTCTCGCGAAGCGGCATGATCCTGCACCTCAGCGAGCACTCCGGAGACGCCAGCCCCGGCGCCAGGGCCTTCGTTCCCGTGAAAGGCGTTCGCGCCTTTCAGGCGGAGCTGGCGGCCAAGGATTATCGCTACATGAAGCCGGGGCTTCAGGAAGCGCCATGGGGATTGGAGATGGAGGTCATCGATCCCTTCAACAATCGCCTGACCTTCTGCGAACGCAACGACGGATAAAGGCCGGCAGGGTCTGCGGCGGCATGCTGGGCAAGCCTGCCGCCTCAGACAGCCCAAATCCCGCGCGTCGAGAGATAGCCGACCGCGCCGAAAAGGATGGCGACCGCCGAGGCGAGGCCGAGCGTCACGGCATATTCGCGGCGGCCCGCCGTAAAGGCCAGCGCGACCTTGGTGACCATGTTGACGAACACGGCGATCAGCGTGACATCGGCCGCCGTCGTGGCGGTGATCGCCGAGCCGACGAGGCGCACGGTCGAGAGCGTGATCGCGTCCACATCGACAAGACCCGAAATGGCGGCGACGACATAAAGCGCCGACGCGCCGACATATTCGGTCGCCATCTTCGAGACGAGGCTGATCAGGCCGAGCAGCAGCGCAAAGGAAATCACCGTCTTCAGTTCGAACGGATTGGTCAGCCCGATCTCCGGCGCCTGTGTGCTTGAGCCTGATCGCCAGGCCAGAAACAGGCTGGTCGCCAGGAAGCCTATGATGGCGGGTACGAGTGCCGACGAAAGCGGCGCCAGCATGCTCAGCGAAAGCGCGCTCGCAATGACGAGAACGCGCGCGAAGGAAAGCGCGCCGGCAATCGCCGCACCCGCCGCCAGATGCCGCGCCCCTTGCGGCGCCTCCATCGAATAGCGCGCGAAGGAGAGCGTCAGCGCGGTGGACGAGACGAGCCCGCCGGCAGCGCCTGCAAGCAGTATCCCGCGGCTCGATCCCATGAGCCGTATCGCCACATAGCCGGCAAAGGACAGTGCCGCGATGGTAATCGTCAGAAGCCAGAGCGCATAGGGGTTGAGAGCACCCCAGGGATCGAGCGGCTTGTCGGGCAGCAGCGGCAGCGCGATCACGGTCATGGCGAGCAGCATCAGCGCCGACCTAAGCTCCACCCAGGTCAGCCCTTGCAGGAAACCGTGAAGACTGGTGCGGGCCGCGAGCACGACGGTCACCACGACCGCGCCGGCTCCCGCCGTGATGAGATCGCCAAGCGTGGCGAGCATGCCGAGCGCGAAGACGCAAAGGGCCGCGATGATCGAGGTGATGCCGTAATCCTTGTCCTCGATCGCCTCCTGCCACTTGCCGGCGATATAGACGACCCCGAGAAGGACCGCTATCGTGGCTGGGAAGAACGGGCCTGTCAGCGGCTGCAGCGTGCCGACAATACCGCCGAGAAAGCCGGTGAGACCGAACGTCCGAAGTCCGGCGGTGCGCCCGCCGACGCGCACGTCCCGCTCGGTCCAGCCCCGCTCGACGCCGACGAGCAGACCGATGGCAAGCGCCACGCCGAGACGGCGGAAGACTTCGATATGTTCCATGTCCTGCACGATATCGCCGCCGCGCCGCTAAGCAAGCGCAAACATCTGAAACCATTGGCGCATTAGAGATTTTGCCGCTCGGGCGGGAGATCAGATCAGCATGAGTGCCCGAACGAACGCGGCCGATGCCAGAAGCGACGCCACCGTCCTCACATGGTTCCACCACGTCCAGTCGCGCAGGTAGCTCTGCCACAGCGCGGAGGCCTCCGGGCCGCTGCCGGAAACCTGCCCCAGCGCATCGTTCATCGGCACGTTGAAGATGATCGTCGAGGCGAAGGAGGCAACGATGTAGATGATAGCGCCGGCGAGCATCCAGAGGCTCGCCCCCTCCCGCCAGCTCATCACCGCGAGCACCCCGATCAACAGGCAGAGAATGGCCGTCGGCACGAACAACATCATGAAGGGCGATCGCAGGATCGTGACGTTGATCGAGTTCATCGCAGCGATCCCCTGTTCCGTCGGGATGCGCGAAAACGCCGGCATCACGAAAGTCGAGAACGCGAAGAATGTGCCGGCGACGAGCCCGCTGCCGATCGCGGCGGCGACAAGCGCCAATACGAGAATGATTACCATGCCGATGACCTCCCATTTTGGCTGCTAAGCCAAAAGCCAATAACAGAGAAACTCTCTCATTTGCAAAATGAGATAAACTCTCTTATTTCTCCTGTCAACCGGAATGGAGTGTTAGATGGCGGACGAAACGGCTGTGGGATCGCGAACCAAGGCGGGCGCCATCAGGCAGCCCCGGCGCATTCCCCGTCAGCAGAGAGGCCGCGAGCGCTTCGAAAAGATTCTCGCTGTTGCCACGCAACTGATCGAGGCGAAGGGAAGCGATGCGCTGAAGATGAGCGAGATCGTCGAAAAGGCCGATCTCTCCTTCGGCGCGCTCTATCAGTATTTCCCGGATAGGAGCTCGATCTTCGCAACGCTGGCCGAGCGCTTCAACGAGGAGGGCCGCGCCTGCGTGGTCGCGGCGCTTGCGGAGGCAACGGATGCCGCCACGCTGCGTGCGGCGCTCTGCCGGATCGCCGACGAATACCACGCGTTCTTTCGCAGCGAGCCCGTCATGCGCGACATATGGTTCGCCACGCAGGCGGATCGGCTGCTGCAGGAAATCGATGCTGACGATATGGAGTTTCACGCCCAGGCGCTGCTCGCGGTGCTGGAGCAGGTCTATCCGGATCGCCGCAAGCCCGCGCTGCTCGCGCTTGCGAGGCTCGCCATGCAGCTCCTGGCGGCGGCGGTCAGATACGCCGCCGCGTTGGGCGAGGACGAGGGACGGGCAGCAATCGCGCTCTACAAGAAGATGCTGCCCGCCGATATCGGCGAATTGGTAGCGGAGTGATCAGGCACGGATCTTCGCGTCCCTGATCGACAACGAGACCGCCGAGCGAACCATGTTGCGACCACCATTCTTGGCGGCATAGAGCTCCCTGTCTGCCGCCGTCAGCATGGATTTCAGCGTTTCGCTGGCGGGATCGCCACGATAGACGCCAAAGCTTGCTGTCACGCGCTTTGCCGGCAACGGGCCGACGGCCTTGCTTTCGAACTGCATGCGCAGCCTGTTGGCGATGTTGACCGCTACATCGATATCCGTGCGCGGCAGGACCAGGCAGAACTCCTCGCCGCCGATGCGCGCCGCGATGTCATAGGGCCGCAGATTGTGCTGGATCGTGGCACCGGCCATGACCAGCACCTGGTCGCCGACATCGTGGCCGAACTGGTCGTTGATCGACTTGAAGTGATCGAGATCGAAGACCACGACGGAGATCGGCGTGCGCTCACGCGCGGCGCGAGCAATCTCCAGCGCCCCGATATCCTTCAGCCAGCGGCGGTTGCCGAGGCCGGTCAGCACGTCCGTTGTCGCCTGGCGGCGCAGCTGTGCCAGCGTCGCGTCGAGTTCCTTGATCAGGATCGAGATCCCGTTGGTGACGATCCCGACCTCGTCCTTGCGCTTGCTGCGCACCGACTTCACGACGCCGGTGGAGCGGTAGGTCTCGACCACGCCGGCGATCTGGTGCAGCGGCCGGATGAACGCCCAGACGCAGGCCAGGCAAAAGGCAGTCCCGATCAGCGTCGCTCCCAGCACCAGGATAAGCACAGGCATCGCCTCGCTCCGAAAGCCGGTCACGAGATAGACGACGAGCGCCAAAAGCGGCACGTGCGTCGAGACAAAGCAAATGGAGAAGATTTTGAGGGTCAGCGATTGGTTGAACTGCTGGAACGGTGTGAACCTCGTGAGGCGCATTCTGGACTCCTTCATGGTGTCTTTGGGCGCTGGGAAAATGGCGCGGGAAGTTTCACCCCGTTGTTAATGAAATCATTCAAATTTGAATGTCTTTAGGGCCGCAGGACATTAGGCACCATGCAAGTGCCTGCCGAACAATACGTATGACGAATGTCTAAAATTATGAATGGGTTGTGGAAATTTAAGTTGTCCGCAAAAGAAATACCATCAAGGGTTTTCGCCACCCGGCGCGCCTCGCGCTTTTGGTGAATCACCGCGTCCTGACACAACGAAATTAACAGAGCGAGAAGCGGCACCAACGGCAACGTAGGCGCGTGCAAATGCCATTCTTGCGTTTGAGCCGCTCGCGTTCTGGAAACTTGCCCCACTTGCTGCTATTGGCCCATAAGTTTGAGCACAAGATCCCGGCGAAGGAGAGAACGATGATCCAGGCAACATTCACCGACCGCAAAGTCATGGCCGAACTGGTGGCCAAGATGCTCTGGGAGATCAAGGCCGTTCACTTCAATGCCACCAAGCCCTACAAGTTCGCCTCCGGCATGGCGAGCCCCGTCTATATCGACTGCCGCAAGCTTCTCTCCTTCCCGCGCGTCCGCTCGACGGTGATGGATTTCGCCGCCAGCGTCGTGCTGCGCGAGGCGGGCTTCGAGAAGTTCGATTGCATCGCCGGCGGTGAAACCGCGGGCATTCCCTTTGCGGCGCTGCTCGCCGACCGCCTTAGCCTGCCGATGATCTATGTCCGCAAGCAGCCGAAGGGTCACGGCCGCAACGCCCAGATCGAGGGCAACATGCCTGAGGGTTCGCGCGTGCTGGTCATCGAGGACCTGACGACGGCCGGCGGCAGCATGTTCAAGTTCATCGATGCAGTGCGCGCCGCCGGCGGCATTGTCGATCATGGCATCGCGCTCTTCTACTACGGCATCTTCGACGAAGGCGCGCTGCGCTTCGCCGACGGCAAGGTCAAGCTGCACTACATCGCCACATGGCGCGATGTTCTGGCTGTCGCCAAGGAGCAGCAGCTGTTCGATCAGAACACCTTGAACGAGGTGGAATCCTTCCTTGACGCGCCGCTCGCATGGTCCGGCCGCAACGGTGGTATTTCATCACTTTGAGTGAATAATTGCTCACGGCGCTTTGCTTTTGCCACGAAGTTATCTAATCCAGTTGGGCATCGACAGATCGTAATGCCCTTGGGAGACGGACATGATTTTGTGCTGTGGAGAAGCGTTGATCGACATGCTGCCGCGGGAGACGACGCTCGGCGAAAAGGGCTTCGCGCCCTATGCCGGCGGCGCCATCTTCAACACGGCGATCGCGCTCGGGCGCCTGGGCATTCAGACTTCTTTCTTCACCGGTCTCGCCGACGACATGATGGGCGAAATCCTCTGCGATACGCTGAAGGCGAGCAATGTCGACTTCAGCCTCTGCGCCATCGCGCAGCGCCCCTCGACGCTCGCCTTCGTCAAGCTGGTCAACGGCCAGGCGACCTACGCCTTCTATGACGAGGGCACCGCCGGCCGCATGATCACCGCCGATGACCTTCCTGTTCTCGGCGACGATTGCGAGGCGCTGCACTTCGGCGCCATCAGCCTGATCCCCAGCCCGTGCGGCGAAACCTACGAGGCGCTGCTAGACCGCGAGGCGGCCGAGCGCGTCATCTCGCTCGACCCGAACATCCGCCCCGGCTTCATCAAGGACAAGCAGGCGCATATGGCGCGCATCAAGCGCATGGCCGCCAAGTCCGATATCCTGAAGTTCTCCGACGAGGACCTGGAATGGTTCGGCATGGAAGGCAGCCATGACGATCTCGCCGCCCACTGGCTGCAGCACGGCGCCAAGCTCGTCGTCATCACCAAGGGCGCCGAGGGCGCGACGGGCTACACGAGTGAACGCAAGGTCACCGTCCCCAGCCAGCGCGTCACCGTGGTCGACACCGTCGGTGCCGGCGATACGTTCGATGCCGGCGTTCTCGCCTCGCTGAAGATGGATGGCCTGCTCACCAAGGCGCAGGTCGCCTCGCTCGACGAAAACGCGCTTCAGAACGCGCTCTCGCTCGGCGCCAAGGCCGCCGCCGTCACGGTCTCCCGCGCCGGCGCCAACCCGCCATGGGCCAACGAAATCGGCCTCTAAGCCTCACACCAATTGGTCAAGAAACGCGAGCACGGTCCGATTGAAGTCATCGGGCCGCTGCAGCGGCGCGAAGTGGCTGACGCCTTCAAGCGGAACGAATGTCGCGCCGGGAATGCTGCGCACCAGATGCGCGGCATGCTCCGGCTTGATGAACTCGTCCTTGTCGCCGAGCACCACCGCCACCGGCACGCGGATGCGGTTCAGGTCGGCGGCCGAATAATTCGGCTCGGTCGACATCATCAGGCTCACATCCTCGACGAAGCGGTCGAACTGGTCCGGCGTCGGCGACAGCGCCTCGTAATCCATCCGATGCCTATTGAAGCAGCGGTCAATGACCGGCGTCGGCACGAAGGGCTTTACGCCCGACGGATCCATGCTGCAGGCGAAGAAGAACACGCCGTTGACGCGCTCGGGGTGCTTGTCGGCGAGAATGAGCGCCGTGCACGCCCCATCGCTCCAGCCGACAAGCGCTGCCTTCTCGATCTCCAGATGATTCATCACCGCAAGCACGTCCGATGCCATCAGCTCGTATGTGTAGGGCTTTTCATCCCGCGTGCTGCGGCCGTGTCCACGGCTGTCGATCACCACCACGCGCCGCCCTGATCGCAGCAGCGCCGGCACCTGATAGCCCCAGTTGCCGCTGTTCCCAAGCCCGCCATGCAGCAGGATCACAGCCGGCCCGGAACCATAGGCGCTGTACCAGATATCGGCGCCGTCATGCGTAACCACCCCGTCGTCACCGTCAGGCAGCGCCTCCGCTCCCTGCGCTGCAAATCGCTCCAGCTCGTCGTCTGTCATGTCGATCCTCCCAATCCCTCATTCTCTCTAGACGGATAACGCGGCCCCATCTCGACACCTCCTCCGAAATAGTCACCGCGCCGCCCGACCTAAGCTTTCCCTCGCGCCGCCCACATGGCCTCGCGAAGTACTTCGAAGACCTTCGGGTCTTCCGTCTGCGAAACATTGAACCGCATGAAGTCCGTCGCCGTCTGCGACAGGCTGAACGCATTGCCCGGCGCCAGCACCACGTCCCGCTCCAGTGCCGCTCGCGCCACATCGGCGGCGTCGATGCCATCAGGCAGCCGGCACCACAGAAACATCCCCGCCTGCGGCTCAAGCCAGGGCACGATGCCGAGGTTCTTGAGCTTGGCCGAGACCTCGAACATCGTCTTCGATAGCCGGCTGCGCAGTGTCTCGATATGCTTGCGATAGCTCCCGTCGCTGAGCACGCTCAAGACCAGCTGCGCCGCATGCCGCCCGCCGCCGAACGAGGTGGCGATCTTCAGATCCGTCAGCCCGCCGATCCACTCCGGCTTGGCGGCGATGAAGCCGCAGCGCGCCGAGGCCGACAGCGTCTTCGAGAAACTGCCGATATGGATGACGCGATCCAGCCCGTCGAAGGCGGCGAGCCGCGGCGCCGTGACGTGCTCGAAATCGGCAAAGATATCGTCCTCGATGATCGTCAGGTCGAATTGTTCGGCGATCTTCAGCACCCGATGCGCCGTCACCGGCGAGAGGATCGCCCCGGTCGGGTTATGCAGCGCCGAATTGGTCACGTAGAGCTTCGGCCGGTGCTCGGCCACCACGCGGGCGAAGACCTCGATATCGGGGCCGGAGGGCGTATAAGGCACGCTGACAATCTTGGCGCGGTGGGCGCGAAGCAGCGCGTGGAAATTGAAATAGCAGGGATCGTCGACCATCACGGTATCGCCGGGCTCGATCAGAAAACGGCAGAGCAGGTCGATCGCCTGAATGCCTGATTCCGTGAGGATGATCTGGTCGGGCGAGGCGCCGATCCCCTTGTCGGCCATACGCCGCGCGATCAGCTGCCTGAGCGGCGGCAATCCGAGCGGCGATCCGTATGCAAGCAGCACCGGCCCATCGGCGCGCGCCAGCGCCCGCACGGCGCGTCGAACGCCATCCTCGGGAAGCCACGCGGGCGGCAGCCAGCCGCAGCCCGGCTTCAGCCCGATATCGCCCGCCTCGAGAGACTGGCGCGACACCCAGAACGGATCGATTTCGCGATCGAGCCGTGGCCCGACTTCAGACAGCGCGAAGGGGGCCGCCTGGTTTGCGACGTAGAAGCCGGAACCCGGCCGCGACAGGATCGCGCCCTCGGCGACCAGCCGCTCATAGGCCTCGACCACGGTCGAGGTCGAAATCTTCAGCGACCCCGCAAGCGCCCGCACCGAAGGCAGCTTCGCCCCCGCCGTCAGGCTGCGGCCGGCGATGCGTTGCTTGATCGTGTTCATCACCGTCGCCACGCGGGTCGTCCCGACGATCACATTGTCAGCCATCCGTACTGCTCTCCGATGCATAACAGTTTGGCAGAACCGTACCATACCGTAGCTGGCATGGCCACGCCACGAGGGATCATAAGATGGCTATTGATCGTGAAGGAGTGTGCCATGGACCGCACGGCGGCCGGTTGGTTGAATGGTTTTATCGGTGTCTTGATCTTCAGCGGCTCGCTGCCCGCGACGCGCATGGCGGTGATGGGGTTCGATCCCGTGTTCCTGACCGTCGCCCGCGCGGCGATCGCCGGGCTGATCGCACTGGCGCTGCTCGTACTGTTTCGCGAAAAGCGGCCGGCGGCCAGCGATCTTCTGTCGCTTGTTATCGTCGCCTTCGGCGTCGTCATCGGCTTTCCGCTGCTGACCGCACTGGCGCTCACCCACATCACCTCGGCGCACTCCATCGTCTTCATCGGCCTGCTGCCGCTTTCGACCGCGATCTTCGGCGTCATCAGGGGCGGCGAGCGTCCGCAGCCGGCCTTCTGGATATTCTCCTGCGTGGGGAGCGCGCTGGTCGCAGGCTTTGCCCTGTCGCAAGGCGTGACCGCGGCCCCGCTCGGCGATCTCCTGATGCTCGCCGCCATCATCGCCTGTGGGCTGGGCTATGCCGAGGGCGCCAAGTTGTCGCGCAGGCTCGGCGGCTGGCAGGTCATCTCCTGGGCGCTGGTTCTCTCGCTGCCCGTCATGCTCGCGCTTGCGCTCTTCAATCTGCCGCCGTCCTTCGCGGCGATCGAAACACCGGCCTGGGCGGGCCTCGTCTATGTCTCGCTGTTCAGCATGCTGATCGGCTTCTTCTTCTGGTATCGCGGCCTCGCGCAGGGCGGCATTGCCGGTGTCGGCCAGTTGCAGCTGCTGCAGCCCTTCTTCGGCCTGCTCCTGGCGGCAACGCTGCTGCATGAGCAGGTGAGCCCGATCATGCTCGTCGTCACCATCGCCATCGTCGGCTGCGTCGCCGGCGCCAAGAAGTTCGCCCGCTAGGGCGTTGCAGGTGAGAATGGATTTGCATTTTGCCGCATAAGCGCGCCTGCTGTTTGGCGTCACATCCTTTGATGTGGCCCAACCAGGGAGCTTGAAATGGCAAAGGGTCAACTCCGCGGCACGCGTGAAGCGCGCAAGCCGAAGAAAGACAAGTCCGCTCCGGCAGTCGCCTCGCAGCCGGGCTCGCAGGTCAAGCAGGCCGCGAGCACCGTACCTTCAAGCAAGGGCGCCAGGCCCTGACCGCCAAAAAGGGTGGTCCTGAGGGCAGTCATCTCA
This sequence comes from Rhizobium sp. 2MFCol3.1, assembly GCF_000377565.1. Classification (GTDB taxonomy): domain Bacteria; phylum Pseudomonadota; class Alphaproteobacteria; order Rhizobiales; family Rhizobiaceae; genus Rhizobium. The sequence goes on from NZ_KB898356.1 coordinate 136,963, forward strand.
ACCAAATAGAAAACGCTCCCGCGGCGGTCACCACGGGAGCGTCTTTTGAACGTTGCGCTCGTTACTTCGCGAGCTTCGCCAGTTCGGCAACGAGGCCCTGCGTCGACGAATCGTGGCCGGCAGCGCTTTCCTTGCCTTCGATGACGGGCAGCAGGCCGGTCGCCAGCTCCTTGCCGAGCTCGACGCCCCACTGGTCGAAGGAGTTGATGCGGAACAGCACGCCTTCGACAAAGACGCGGTGCTCGTAGAGCGCCACGAGGCGACCAAATGCGAACGGCGTCAGCTTGTCGTAAACGAAGGTGATCGACGGGCGGTTGCCGGTGAAGACGCGGTGCGGCGCGATGAAATCGGCCTGCTTGTCGTCCATGCCCTTGTCGGTCAGCTGCTTCTTGGCTTCCTCGAAGGTGCGGCCCTTCATCAGCGCTTCCGACTGCGCGATGCAGTTTGCCATCAAAAGCTGGTGCTGGTGGCGCAGCTCCGGCTCGAAGCCGTTGGCGGCGATCATGAACTCGGCCGGGATCACGCTCGTGCCCTGGTGGATCAGCTGGTAGAAGGCGTGCTGGCCGTTGGTGCCGGGCTCGCCCCAGACGACAGGGCCGGAATTGCCTTCGACCGGCGTGCCGTCGATCGTGACGCCCTTGCCGTTCGATTCCATGTCGAGCTGCTGCAGGTAAGCAGGGAAGCGCGACAGGCGCTGATCGTAGGGCAGGATCGCGCGGGTGGCGTAGCCGAGAACGTTACGATTGTAGAAGCCGATCAGGCCGAGCAGGATCGGCAGGTTCTTGGCGATCGGCGCCGTGCGGAAGTGGTTGTCGATCGAGTGCGCGCCATCGAGGAACTTGCCGAAGTTCTCAGGACCGACAGCGATCATCAGCGGCAGGCCGATGGCCGACCAGATCGAGTAGCGACCGCCGACCCAATCCCAGAAGCCGAACACGCGCTCGCTCTCGATGCCGAAGGCGGCAACCTTGTCGAGCGCCGTCGAAACGGCTGCGAAGTGATGCTGAATGGCGGCTTCACCGAGCGCGTCGGCAACGAACTTGCGCGCCGTCTGGGCGTTCGTCATCGTCTCGATGGTGGTGAAGGTCTTGGATGCGACGATGAAGAGTGTCGTTTCCGGCTGCACCAGCTTCAGGATGTCGGCGATATGCGCGCCGTCGATGTTGGAAACGAAATGCGCGCGCGGGCCGTCGTGATAAGGCGCCAGCGCCAGCGTCGCCATCACGGGGCCGAGGTCGGAGCCGCCGATGCCGATGTTGATGACGTCGGTGATCTTCTTGCCGGTCGCGCCCTTCAGCGCGCCCGAGCGAATGCCGTCGGCAAACTTGCCCATGGCGGCGAGCACGCCATTGACGTCAGGCATCACGTCCTTGCCATCGACGAGAACCGGGGTGTTCGAGCGGTTGCGAAGGGCCGTGTGCAGCACGGCGCGGTTTTCGGTGAAGTTGATCGCCTTGCCCGAGAACATCTCGTCGCGCTTGGCCTCGACACCGCCGGTTTCGGCGAGCTTGACCAGAAGGGCCAGCACTTCGTCGTTCACGGCCGTCTTCGAGAAATCCATCAGGAGGTCGTCGAGCGAGGCGGTGAAGCGCGAAAAGCGTTTCGGATCGGCCGCGAAGGCAGCACGGATATCGGTGGCCTTGGTGGCAGCCGCGGTGCTTTTCAGTTGGTCGACGATGGCATTCATGGGAGGCTCCTTTGCAGGGCGTGAGGGTCGCGGAAACTATTCGCTTTACCGGGTGCAAATCAAGTTATGTCTGAAATTATTCATAAAAAGGGTGCGCACGTCGCGCTTGATGCGGCAGCGCTGTCAGGCTATATTGGAGAGGTTGCAGGCGGAGCTGTAACTCCACCTGCTGCGCTTACTTAGGTATGGAATGCGACCCGGACGCTGATTGACCAGCTTGTCCGGGTTCTCCTTACCGTAAGCGTGATGCTAAGCGGTCGAAACCACATATCATCACCTCCCGTTCTGATGGCAAGGCTCTTGCCGAAGTCGGCGCGGCCCATCCTCGCCGATAGGCCGCGTCGCCGCGGCCTGTGCTGCTTCTGCCTCAAAACAAGGCGATAGCAGCACAGTTTTGGGTTGTGCTCAATTGCGAAAATATTACGCGCGCAGATCCTTGCGCAGGATCTTGCCGACCGGCGATTTCGGCAGTTCGGTGCGGAACTCGATGAAGCGCGGCCGCTTGTAGTTGGTGAGGTTGGCCACGCAGTGCGCCTTCACATCCGCCTCGGTCAGGTTGGGATCCTTGCGCACCACGAAGAGCTTCACCGCCTCGCCGGAATGCCCGTCCGCAACACCGACGGCGGCAGCCTCCAGGATGCCCGGGTGCATCGCCGCCACTTCCTCGATCTCGTTCGGATAGACGTTGAAGCCGGAGACTAGGATCATGTCCTTCTTGCGGTCGACGATCTTGGTGTAGCCGCGGGCATCCATGAAGCCCATGTCGCCGGTGCGGAAATAGCCGTCGGGGGTCATGGCGCGCGCCGTCTCATCCGGCTTGTTCCAGTATCCGGCCATCACCTGCGGCCCGCGAATGCAGATCTCGCCAACTTCGCCGAGCGGCAGCGATGCGCCGTCCTCGTTGCGGATATCGAGATCCGTGGAGGAGATCGGCAGGCCGATCGCGCCGGTGAACTCGGGCGAATCGAAGCGGTTGGCGGTGGCGACGGGCGACGTCTCGGAAAGCCCGTATCCCTCGGTGATGTGATTGCCGGTGATCGTCAGCCAGCGCTCGGCCACCGGCCGCTGCACGGCCATGCCGCCACCCAGTGAAATCACCAGCGAGGAGAAATCGACCTTGGCGAATTCCGGGTTGTTCATCAGCGCGTTGAACAGCGTGTTGAGCCCGGGGAAGACGTGGACGTTGGATTTCGAGAATTCGCGCACGAGGGCAGGGATGTCGCGCGGATTGGCGACGAGAATATTATGGGCGCCAAGCGACATGCCCATCAGCGAGTTCACCGTCAGCGCGAAGATATGGTAGAGCGGCAGCGCGCAGAGAAAGTTTAGCACATCCGGCCGCTGGCGCTTCTCGAAGGCGGATTTCAGCCAGAGTTCCAGCTGCAGCTTGTTCGACAACAGGTTCTTGTGCGTGAGCACCGCACCCTTGGCGATGCCAGTCGTCCCGCCGGTATATTGCAGGAAGGCGATATCGCTGCCGACAAGACCTGATGGCTTCAGCGTCGCGCCGTCACCCTCACCAAGCACCTGCTTGAATGTCTTGTGTCGGGGGATCGACCAGGCGGGAACGAGCTTCTTCACCTTGCGCACGAGAAGATTGACGATCAGCCCCTTGGTGCCCAGCATTTCGCCGAGCGACGTGACGACCACATGGCGCACATCGGTATGGCCGAGCACCTGCTGAACGGTATGGGCGAAGTTTTCCAGAACGAAGATCGCCTTGGCGCCGGCATCGCGCAGCTGATGCTCCAGTTCGCGCGGCGTATAGAGCGGGTTGACGTTCACCACCACGAGCCCGGCGCGCAGGATGCCATAGACGGCGATCGGGTTCTGCAGCACGTTCGGCATCATCACCGCGACGCGATCGCCCTTCTGCAGTCCGCTTGCCTGCAGCCATGCCGCGACCTTGCGCGTCTGGCTTTCCAGCTGGCGGTAGGTGAGCGTCTTGCCCATGCTGGAAAAGGCGATGCGGTCGGCATAGCGCGCGCAGGATTTCTCAAGCAGCTCCGCCAGTGATTCGTATTCCAGCGCCGGAAGCTCGGCCGGTACGATCGCCGGATAGGTGGCAAGCCACGGCTTGTCGGGCCTGTCACCGCCAGGATGGGCGGAAATGCTGTTCATCGTGTCTCTCTCCCTGTCGCTGCCGGCGGGGCGCCCGTCGAAACTATTGGATGATCCTCCATCCTCCAATACGGCAGCTTATGTCATTGCTCGAATGGTTCAAGCAGCATCAGGCTACAATAACCTTGACGTAAACGTCAATATTGCGGCGCCCGCCAAAATTGCGGATCAAATTCGGGAACAACGGGCAGCGGGCGACGTTTTCAATTCACACGCTTGGCACGAGGAACAACGCCAGGCACGAGGAACCAACCGAAAGGGAGTAGAGACATGCTGCAACAGGACAACGACAAGACCCTCCGTGACCCGAACGTCAAGGATACGCACTCGCTGATCGCCAGCGACCGTGTGGAAGGCACCCGCGTCTACGGCGCCGATGGCAAGCACATCGGCTCGATCGAGCGCCTGATCCTCGGCAAGAGAGATGGCCGCGTCGCTTATGCCGTGCTGAGCTTCGGCGGCTTCATGGGCATCGGTCACGATCACTACCCGCTGCCCTGGGATAAGCTGTCCTACGATACGCAGCTGGATGGCTACCGCATCGATCTGACCAAAGAACAGATCGAAGGCGCGCCAAGCTACGCGGATGATGACGACACCTGGTACAACGATAACGGCCGCCGGGTCTACGATTACTACGGCGTGCCGCCCTACTGGATGTAAGTCTCCCGCGAGGCCGGAAAGGAAGGGTCCCGCCGCGTGCGGGACCCACCGACGGCCACAAAAACCTCCGGCGAAAGTCGGAGGTTTTTGCATGAGTTACGCCGGCCTAGTTCAACCCGCGGACACGAGATCGTTGGCCGAGCGCAGCACCGTCCCCACCACGATATCGGCCACACCGATCGCCGCCTGCGTATCCACCTCGAACACATGCGTCTCGCCCGGCAGAAGCGTGATCAGCATCGTATCCACCACCGCATCCGGATCGAGCCGATCAGCCATCAGGCAGAGATCCTTCAGCAGGCTGACGGCGGTCACCGCGACCGCGTAACCGCCCTCCCGCTTGCTGACCTCGATCCTCATCTCCGGCTTCGGCAGCTTGAGGTCGATATCCTCGACGAAATAGTGAAACGCCCGCCGGTCCAGCATGTCGACGACAACCACTTCGTTGTTTGGATCGTCTGCGGTCGCGATATCCCGAGGCAGCGTGAATGCCTTCGCCTCGAACCGGTCGCAAAGCAGCCGCCAGAATTCGAACTCGGTAAGCACGGTTCCATCGAGCCGCAGCCGCTTGCCCGAAATCTTCGCCCGCCAGAACAGCGTCCGCTCGTTGACGGCAACGGCGGCGAGCCCGCCTTCGCGCGGCTGGATCGTCAGAAGCCGGGGATCGAAAGCCTGGCGCATCGCGTACCACAGCGGCTTGCGCCGCCCGGCCGAATCCAGCGCCGCCCAGGAGGTCACCGGCCAGCAATCGTTGAACTGCCAGACGACCGCGCCCTTGCAGATGTCGCGGTGCGAGCGCATGTGCTCGACCGCGAAGCGGATGGCGCGCGCCTGGTTCAGCTGCGTGGCGAAATGCCAGTCGTCCATCGTCAGTGGCTCGGGCAGATGGCCGGCCAGCCCACGGATCAGTTTGTCGTTGCCTTGCGTGGCCTTCTGATGATGGAAGACGCCGTTGGAGACGGGCGTCAGCGGCGCGTCGTGCACGCTCTCTTCCAGCGTCGCCCAGTTGGGCGGCGCCTGCCAGCCGAATTCGGAGCAGAAGCGCGGGATATAGTTGCGGTAGACCTCGTAGCCCACGTCGTTCCACACATCCCAGATGTGCTTGCACCCATGCGCATCTGCATTCGGCTCGATCTCCATCGTGCCTGAATAGGGGCTGCCGGGGTAGTAGGGTCGCTCGGGATCGAGCTCGGCGCAGAGCCCCGGCAGGATATCGAGATAGTAGCCGAGCCCCCAGCTCTCGCCCTCCTTGATGATCGGCCGCCAGCCCCACTCGTCGAAGCCCCAGATATTCTCGTTGTTGCCGTTCCAGACGATCAGCGAGGGATGCGGCATCAGCCGCGCGACGTTGTCGCGCACCTCCGCCTCGACCTCGCCACGGAGCGGCTCTTCCTCGGGATAGGAGGCGCAGGCAAACAGGAAATCCTGCCACACCAGCATGCCCACGCGGTCGCACTCCTCGTAGAATTCATCCCGCTCGAAGATACCGCCGCCCCATACCCGCAAAAGGTTGATGTTGGCGGCCTTCGCCTCGTCGATCCGCGAAGCATAGCGCTCGGCCGTGACCCGCGATGGGAAGCAATCGTCGGGGATCCAGTTGGCGCCGCAGAGAAACAGCGGCACATCGTTGATCACGAAGGTGAAGGCCGAGCCATGCTCGTCCGCGGAGGTGTCGAGCCGCACCGAGCGGAAGCCGATCTGTTTGGCGTAATCGTCGAGCAACTCACCGCTCTCGCCGTCGCGCAGTTCGATTTGCAGCGGATAAAGCGGCTGCGCGCCGAGATGATGCGGCCACCAGATTTGCGGCGAAGGCACGCGCACCTGGAAGCGGACCTCGTCGGTCCCGGTCTCGACGATCTCGCTATGCGTGACGCCTCCGATGCTGGCCGTGATGCGGCAGTCGCCGGCGTCACCCGCGCGCGCGATCTTTGCCCGCACAGTCACCAACCCGTCTCCACCGGCAAGCGTCGCCGAGACCAGCGTTTCGGCCAGCCGCGCCTTCGCCCAGCGCTCCAGCCGCACCGGCTTCCATATCCCCGCCGTCACCAGCGTCGGTCCCCAGTCCCAGCCGAAATTGCAGGCCATCTTGCGCATCAGGTTGCCGGGGCCGGGATAGTTGTTCGGCCGGTAGCCGTAATGCGCTTCCATCTCCGCGCCATAGGCATAGGCCGAGCGGAAGGTCACGACCAGCTCGTTGCCCTCTGCCTTCAGCCGATCGGAAACGGCGAAGCGGTAGGTGCGGTGCATGTTGAACGTCTGGCCGATCTCTTCGCCATTGAGCGAGATCGTCGCCGCCGTATCCAGCCCGTCGAAGACAAGCTCCTGCACGAGATCGGCATCGGGCGATGCGTCGAAGCGGCAACTGTAGGTCCAGTCCTCGCGGCCGATCCAGTCATTGGTGATCTCGTTGACGTCCACATAGGGGTCGGGGATCAGCCGGCTTGCCAGCAGGTCCAGATGCACGCATCCGGGCACATGCGCCGGCACCGTTTTCGGCAGATTAGGCTTTCCTGCAACGTTGCAGTTGAGGGTCCAGCCGGTATGCAGGTCTGTCTTGGAAATCATCGGGTTCTCTTAGAGGTAGCGGCCGTGGCGCTGCAGGACTTCGATCTTGTAGCCGTCGGGATCGGTGATGAAGAAGAACAGGGCAAGCAGCTTGCCGTCGCGGTTGAGTTCCACAAGCTTGCCGGGATTGAGCCCGGCTTCCGTCAGCCGCTTGTGCTCGACCGCGACCTCGTCGACCGACACCGCCAGATGCCCGTAGCCGTCGCCGAGATTATAGGGTTCAACGCGGCCCTTGTTGATGGTCAACTCCAGCTCGAAGCCGGTCTCGCGGTTGCTGAGATAGATCAGCGTGAAGGTGTCGAAATCGATGCGGTCGGCGACCTCGAGCCCGAAGACCTTGCCGTAGAATTCGACCGAGCGCGCTTCGTCGAGAACGCGGATCATCGAGTGAATCATCTTGGCCAAGGCTGCCTCCATCGTGCGTATCAGGCCGCTTTGGTAGCTGCTGCCTTAGGCGGTGCGCAAGCCCATTCTTCGCGTCATCGCGCTTTCCACCAATCCCACCGCATCATAAATCAACAGCGCCATAAGCCCGACGATCAGGCCGCCCTGCAGGATGAAGGCGGTGTTATCAGATATCAGCCCGGCGATGATCACTTCCCCCAGCCCCTTGGCCGCCACCGTCGAGCCGATCGTGGCCGTTCCGATATTGATCACGGTCGCCACCTTCACGCCCTCGATGATCAGCGGCAGCGCCAGCGGCAGCTCCACTTGAAACAGCCGCTGCGTCGGGTTCATGCCCATGCCGTCGGCGGCATCGAGCACGGCGGGGGAGACTTGCCGCAGGCCGGAAATGGTGTTTTCGAAGATCGGCAGCAGCCCGTAGAGAAACAGCGCCACCAGCGTCGGCCCGGCGCCGAAGCCCATGGCCGGCACTGCCAGCGCCAGCACCGCGACCGGCGGAAAGGTCTGTCCGGCATTGGCGATGGCGCGCGACAGCGGCAGGAAATCGGCGCCGCTCCGCCGCGTCACGAAGACCCCGCCCAGAATGGCGACCACGGCGCTCCCGACAATCGAGATCAGCACCAGCTGCAGATGCCCGAGCGCCAGAAGCGGCAGGCTGCTTTGCGTGTATACGGCCGGCGCGTTGTTCTTGGTGAGCGGCGTCAGCAGGAAGGACAGCCACTCCGTCCGGAACAACAGGATCAGGAGCAGCGCCAGCGCCGCGACGCGGAAGAGGTTGGCGGTGAGGAGCTTCATTCCTTACGGCCCAGCTCCAGGAGGTGAGACATCGAGATCGACCCGATCGCCGCCTTCTTCTCGTTCTCAACGGCGGCTTCGTCGATCCCCTGCCAGATCATTTCGGCCAGTGCGTCGCGCAGGCTGAGCGATTGCGGCAAGCCATGGTCGAGCCCGGCCTTGGCCGGCGCCATGCCCGATGTCAGCGGCAGCAGCGACATGCGCTTCAGCGCCCGGTCGGTCGTTCCCGTCAACTGCTGCACGAAGGGGTCGGCGGGCTCGGTGATGATCTTTTCCGGCGTCGAATATTGCAGCAGCCTGCCGCCGCGCATCACCGCGATCCGGTTGCCGAGGTGGAAGGCTTCGTCCATGTCGTGGGTAACGAGAATGATGGTCGTGCCGAACTGCTTCTGGATCGCCAGAAGATCGTCCTGCGCCTTGCCGCGAATGACGGGATCGAGCGCGCCGAAGGGTTCGTCCATGATCAGCACCTCCGGCCCCGCCGCCAGCGCTCGCGCAACGCCGACGCGCTGCTGTTCGCCGCCGGAAAGCTGATGCGGGTATTTCTTGGCGAAGGATTTGGGGTCGAGATTGAAGAGGCCGAGCAGTTCATCGACGCGGGCGTCGATCCTGCCGCGCTCCCAGCTGAGCAGCTGCGGCACCGTCGCGATGTTCTGCGCCACTGTGCGGTGCGGAAAGAGGCCGTTGCCCTGGATCACGTAGCCGATATTGCGACGCAGTTCCGTCTCAGGCACATCGGCCACGTTGCGCCCGCCGACGCGGATTTCGCCAGACGTCATCGGCACCAGCCGGTTGATCATCCGGATCAGCGTCGACTTGCCGGACCCCGAAGTTCCGACGATGACGGTGATCTCTCCCTTCTCGACCGCCATCGACACATTGTCGACCACGGTCGTATCGCCGTAGCGCTTGGTGACGTTGCGGATGTCGATCATGCTCATGCGGCAGGTCCCCGTATGCTGTCGGCGACCGCATCGAGAATGACGGCCGAAGAGAAGGCGAAGATGACGGTCGGCACGGCGCCGAGAAGAACGAGGTCCATGGCCGTCTGGCCTAGCCCCTGGAAGATGAAGACGCCGAACCCGCCACCGCCGATCAGCGCCGCCACCGTCACCAGCCCGATTGCCTGCACCAGCACGATGCGAATGCCCGTGAGGATGACCGGCAGCGCCAGCGGCAGGTCGATGCCGGTAAGAATCTGCCGACGGGTGAGCCCCATGCCGGCGGCTGCGTCGCGCACGGCGGGGTCGACGCCCTCGAGGCCGACAACGGTATTGGCCACGATCGGCAGCAGCGAATAGAGCACCAGCGCGATTAGCGCGGGTGCCGCGCCGATGCCGCTGATCCCGATCGCCGCCGCCAGCGGCACATGCGCCGCGAGATAACCGAGCGGCAACATTAAAAGGCCGAAGAGCGCGAGGCTCGGGATCGTCTGGATCAGGCTCAGCCCCTGCAAGAGCGCAGCCCGGAGCTTGGGCACCCAGAAGCAGACGATGCCAAGCGGCAGCCCGATCGCCACCGAGATCGCCAGCGACCCGAAGGCCAACTGCACATGCGTCCATGCCTCGGCCCAGAACTGGTCGCCGCGATTGGCGAATTCGCGCATGATCGAGAGACTGTCGAGCAGCCCCGACCATAGAAAAATGCCGAGCAGACACGCATAGGCGATGAGCGCCGCGACCCGCATCCACGGCTTCAGCCGCACCTTCACCAGCGCATCCGATATGATCAGCGATGTAACCGCAAGCAGCACCCAGAAGCCGCCGCCCGGCGTCATGCGCGCCGCCGTGCTGCCCTCTGGCGTAAAGGACGTCGCCACGAAGCCGATCGCCGCCAGCAATGCCGCCAGACAGAGCGTCGAGATCGCAAGCCGCGCATAGGCGTTTTCGAGAAACAGCACCGCGCAGGCCGAGAAAACGAGGAGCAGGGTGAGGATGATGGCGGAGGGCTGGTCCAGAAGCTGCATCAGCAATATCGGCTTGCCCGATGCGATGCGGTTCGCCTTCACATAGATGAATGGCAGCAATGCCGCCGCCGCGACGCCCGCGACGACGAGAACGACGCCGAGCCGGTCCAGTCTGCGGACCGCTAAGGTTTCTTCCATCGATCCATCCCAGCCTGGAAGGAAAACGGCTCCGCATCCATCGCTGGATACGGAGCGTCGGCGATTACTTCAGGAAGCCTTTTTCCTTCAGGTAGGCCTCGGCAACGCTCTTCGCCGGCTCGCCATCGACCTGGATCTTGCCGTTCAGCTTGCGCAGCTCGTCGGCCGTCAGGCTCTTGAAGATCGGCGCCAGGATTTCTTCGATCTTCGGGTTGGCCTTCAGCACCTCCTCGCGGATGATCGGCGTCGGCGCATAGACCTGCTGCACGCTCTTGTCGTCTTCGAGGACGGTAAGCTCGGCGGCCTCGATCGCGCCATCCGTGCCGTAGACCATCGCGGAATTGGCGCCGTTCGTCTGGTCTGCTGCGGCCTTGATCGTGGCGGCGGTATCACCGCCCGAGAGCACGATTTCCTGCTCCGGCTTCAGCGTGAAGCCGTAGGTCGTCTGGAACGCCGGCAGTGCGCCGGCGGTGTTGACGAATTCCGCCGAGGCCACGAGCTTCGCTTCGCCGCCACCGGCGACCCACTTGCCGAAATCGGACATGCTCTTCAGGTTGTTTTTCCCGGCAACGTCGTTGCGCACGGCGATCGCCCATGTGTTGTTGGCGGGCGAGGGCGTCAGCCAAACGATCTTGTTGGCGTCGTAATCCAGCTTCTTGGCCATGTCGTAGCCCTGCTGGATATTCTTCCAGGCCGCATCGTCGGGCTTGTTGAAGAAGAAGCCGGCATTGCCTGTGTATTCGGGATAGATGTCGATCTCGCCTGCGGTGATCGCCTTGCGCAGCACGGGCGTGGCGCCGAGCGCGATGCGGTCCTTCGTCTTGATGCCGTTGGCGTTGAGCGCCAGCGCGATCACGTTGCCGAGCAGCGTGCCCTCCGTGTCGATCTTCGACGACACCACGACATCCGCGGCCTGCACCGCACCTGCCGTCAGGGCGCAGAGCGATACGGCAAGGGCTATTCTTTTCAGCATGACCATCCCCTTATTCCTTCAAAGGCGCGGAAAGCCTTGGCGCAAGGCGAACCGCTCGAAACTCCCCGGCGAAGACAGCGGACTGTCGGCGACCGATCCAATGCGTAACTGACATAGTGTGCACGATTGAAAAATCGATGCGATTGCGAAAATACTGTTCACGACACTGTCCAATCGATCGGTGGCCGATCGCATTCCAGTCTCAGCTCGCAAATCCGATGCTGCGATGCTAACCGGAAGGAAAGGCTCAGGCTTGGACGATCATGAGATGACGAGGGAGGAAAGCGTGACAATCTTGCTTGAGGTATGCGTGGATAGCCCGCGCGGTCTGGCGGCGGCCATCGAAGGCGGCGCTGATCGTATCGAACTGTGCTCGGCGCTTGAGATTGGCGGACTGACGCCCGTCGCCGGCATGATGAAAGCGGCGGCTGCCGCCCCCATCCCCGTCTACGCGATGATCCGCCCGCATGCCGGCCCCTTCGTGTTCGACAGCGGCGATGAAGCGGCGATGATGGCGGATATCGATGCCGTCAGGGCCTTCGGCCTCGCCGGTGTGGTCATTGGGGCAAACCTTGCAGATGGCACGCTCGACATGCCGCTGCTGCGACGCTTGAAGGCACACGCCGCAGGGCTCGGCTCGACGCTGCACCGCGCCTTCGATCTCGTCCCCGATCCCGATGCCGCGTTGGAGCAGGCCGTCGAACTCGGCTGCGAGCGCATCCTCACCTCCGGCTGCATCCCCAAGGCCATCGATGGCCTGGAGACATTGGCGCGGCTGACGAAGAAGGCAGCCGGGCGGATCTCGATCATGCCGGGCAGCGGCGTGCGCCCCGCCAACGCGCCGCAGATCCTGCGCGCCACGGGTGCCCGCGAAATTCACGGCTCCTGCAGCTCGCCCGTTGCAAGCGTTGATCCCCGCGCGGTCGCCTTCGGCTTCGAGGCGGCGTCGCCCAACCGAACGGACGCGTCCATCGTGCGCCAGATGCGCGAGGCGATCGACAGTCTTTAGCCGACCTTGATCACGGCCTTGATCAGGCCGCTCTTTTCATGCGCCCAACGCGCCAGATCGCGCGGCGCATCGGCGAGCGTCGTGCGGTGGGTGATCAACCGATCCACCGGCACGAGGCCATTGGCGATCGAGGCCGCCACGTGCTCGAAGTCGATCCGCGTGGCGTTTCGGCTACCGATCACCATCATTTCGCGCTTGTGAAACTCGGGGTCGGAGAAGCGGATATCATCCTTCACGACGCTGACCAGAACCAGCGCGCCGCCATGCGCGACGAACTGGAACGCCTTCTCCATCGAGGGGCCATAGCCGGTCGCGTCGAAAACGACGTCGAAACCATCCCCGCCGGTCCTCGCCTTCACCGCATCAAGCGTTGCATCATTGGCGACGATACCTGACGTAAATCCGAAACGCTCGGCGGCCATCTCCAGCCGCTCCGCACTGGTGTCGAGCAAGGTCACCTTATGGCCGGCGATCCGCGAAAAGATCGCGGCCCCAAGGCCGATCGGGCCTGCGCCGATCACGAGCGCGCGCGAGCCTGTGGGCGAAAGCGAGCGACGCACGGCATGCGCCCCGATCGCCAGGAATTCCACGGTCGCCGCCGCTTCCAGGCTCAGCCCCTGCGCCGCATAGAGATTGCCCGCCGGTACCGTGATCTCCTCGCAGAATGCCCCATCGGTGTGGACGCCGAGGACCTTGATGTCGGTGCAGCAATTCGCCTTGTCCTTGCGGCACGCGACGCATCGGCCGCAGGAGATATACGGGTTGACGATCACAGGCGTTCCAACGGCGATCTCGACGCCGACACCGGTTTCCACCACGGTTGCCGAGATCTCGTGGCCCATCACCCGCGGATATTCGAGAAACGGATGCTTGCCCTCGAAGATGTGATAGTCGGTGCCGCAGATGCCGACATGACTGACGGCAAGCCGCGCCCAGCCGGCTTCAGGCGTGCCGGGAGAGGGGCGCTCGACGATCTCGAGAACGCCCGGTTGTTGGCAAAGCACGGCTTTCATGATGGTTCCTGCATTCGATTGAAAGGAAGCCGGCGAGTGGCCGGCCCCCAATATTGGCATTTAGGAGCTGCGGCGACGGCGCAGCTGATCGAAGTAGACGATCACGATGATCAGCAGGCCGGTGATGATGCGCTGCCAGAACGAGTTGACGTTGAGCAGGTTCGCGCCGTTGTTGATCGTCGCCAGGATAAAGGCGCCGATCAGCGGACCATGCACGGAGCCGACCGCGCCGAACAGCGAGGTGCCGCCGATGACCGACGAGGCGATTGCCTGCAGTTCCCAACCGTCCGCCTGCGTGGCGTTGCCGATGGCGATACGCGATGCGAGCAACACGCCGACAAAGGCTGCGAAGGTCGCCGACAGGATGTAGGCCATGTAAATGATGGCATTGACCCGGACACCCGAGAGGCGCGCTGCCTCGCGATTGGAGCCGACCGCGAAGAGATAGCGGCCCCAGCGGCTGAGATGCAGGAAGATGTACGAGGGGATCGCGACCAGCACGACCATCCAGAACAGGCTCGGGACGCCGAGGAAGTCGGCGCGGGCGAAGTTCGTGAAGGGCTCGTTGACGATGTTGATGGTCGAGCCGTTGGTGATCAGAAGCCCGATGCCACGCAGCGACGTCAGCGTCGCCAGCGTGATGATGAAGGGCGGCAGACCCATCTTGACGATGCCGAAGCCATGAAACACCCCGATGCCGACGCCGATCAAAAGCGTGATCAGGATCGCTGCCCAGACCGGGAAGCCCGCCTGCAGCAACCATGCCAGGATAACCGTACAGAAGCCCACAATCGCGCCGACGGAAAGGTCGATGCCGGCCGTGATGATCACGAAGGTCTGGCCAAGCGCCAAGATCGCCGTCATCGCGCCCTGGCGCAGCAGGTTGGAGATATTGAGCGGCGTCCAGAAGCTGGCGGTGACGACGCCGAGCAGGATCCACAGGAAGGCCAGAAGACCGATCAGGGTCAGGCCGAACAGGATGTTGACCTTGCGGCGCGGCGGTGGCGCGGCGATCTCGGTGGGGGTTACGGTCATTTTTCTCTCTCCCTCTTGTTCTTTTAGACGCCGATCGCTTCGCTCAGCACTTCTTCATGCGTGGCGGCGTGGAAGTCGTGGCTGGCCACGAGCTGGCCGCTGCGGAACACATGCAGCCGGTCCGCCAGTTCGTAGACCTCGGGCAGGTAGGAGGAGATCAGAATGATCCCCGCGCCCTGCTTCAGAAGCTTGGCGAACAGACGGTAGATTTCAGCCTTGGTGCCGACATCGACGCCGACGGTCGGTTCGTCGAAGATGAAGAGCCGCGCCCCATGGCTCAGCCACTTGCCGATGACGACCTTCTGCTGGTTGCCACCAGACATCGCCGACACCAGCACCCGCCGGCTGGGCGTCTTGATCGCGAGGTCGCGGATCTGCTGGTCGGCGTTCTGCGTCTCCTCGCTGTGGCTGATGACGGGGCCCTTGCTCAGCCGCTTGAAGACCGGCAGGTTGATGTTGAGGCCGATCGGCAGGTTGAGGCAAAGGCCCTGGTCGCGGCGACTTTCCGGCGCCAGCGCGATACCGAGCTCCATCGCTGTGCGCTCGTCCTTGATGTTGACCTTCTTGCCCATCCAGTGGATTTCGCCGGCCGTGGTCTTCTCGCGGCCGTATAGCCCGAGCGCGAACTCGCTGCGCCCGGCGCCGATCAAGCCGTAGAGGCCGACGATCTGTCCCGCTTTCACCGAAAGCGACACGTTCTCGAAGCCCGGTCCGGACAAGCCGCGCACATCGACGATGGTCTCACCGATCGCAATCTCTTCCTTGTGATAGATCTGCTCGATCGAACGGTTGATCATCAGCGCGATCAGCTCGTTCTCGTTGGTCTCGCCGATAATGCGCGTTCCGACATGGGTGCCGTCGCGCAGAACCGAGACGCGGTCCGCCAGCTCGAAGACTTCTTCCATGCGGTGGCTGATGTAGACGATCGTGACACCTTCGCTCTGCAGGCGTCGGATGAGCTTGAAGAGCTGCGCCGATTCCTGGCGCGTCAGATAAGCGGTCGGCTCGTCGAAGATCAGGAACTGCGTGCCGCGCATGGCCGCGCGCGCGGTCGCAACCAGCTGCTGCTGGCCGATCGTGAGATCGCTAAGCGGAACGCCGGCCGGCAGGCCGAAGCCGAGATCGTTGAGAACGGCCTGCGCCATCTTCTCCATCTCGCGCTTGCGCATTAGGCCGAATTGGTTGACCTCGTCGCCGAGGAAAAGATTGGCCGCCACGCTGAGATGCGGACACAGAACCACTTCCTGGTGCACTGCGTTGATGCCGCGCGCGATCGCCTCGTTGGGCGTCGCCAGCGCGACCGGGTGTCCGCACCAGTGGATTTCGCCGGCCGTGCGGGTGATGACGCCGGTCAGAAGCTTGATCAGCGTCGACTTGCCGGCGCCGTTTTCGCCGACGATCGCGTGGATCTCTCCGGCAAGAAAGGTGACAGTTGCCGGCTTCAGCGCCTGCACATATCCGTAATTCTTCTGCAATCCCTTGAGTTCGAGGATCGGGGCACCCGCGGGTACGCGGTTCGCCTCCTTCAGCTTGGCGCTGTCATCGTGGCGATGACTGACCTCTTCCAGGCTCATTTGCGTCTCCTCCTCGCGAATTACCATGTCGTCCTTCGCCGTCCGCTCCCCTTGAGGAGTTCGGCCGAAGGGAAGAAGGGCCGTGCGGGATCGCTCCCGCACGGCGCTCGTCAGGTCGTTACTTGATCTTCGGGTTCAAGAGAGCGTCGATCTTCGGGTCGCTCATGTTGGCCTTGGTTACGAGGTTGGCGCCGGTATCGACGTTCTCCTCGACCTTTTCGCCCTTGGATACAGCAAGCGCGGTCTTCACGCCGTCATAGCCCATGCGATAGGGATCCTGCACCACGAGGCCGGCAAGCGAGCCGTCCTTCAGGAAGCCGACCGTCTTGTCGTCGCTGTCAAACGCGATGACCTTGATCTTGTCGCCGAGCTTGTTTTCGGCGATCGCCTGGCCGACGCCCTGGCCGAGGATGAGGTTCGAAGCGAACACACCCACGAGGTTCGGGTTGGCGGTGATCAGGTCGGTCATCATGTTGAGGCCGGTCGTTGCCTGGCCGTCACCATACTTGTCGGCGATAAGCTTCAGGCCCGGATGCTTCGTCTTCAGCTGATCGAGGAAGCCTTCGCGGCGCTGCTCGAGCGAGCCGACGCCGGGCAGGTTGGTCAAGATGACGACTTCGCCTTCTTCCTTGCCGGTCATTTCCTTGATCGCCGCGGCCAGGCCGTCGGCTGCGATGCGGCCGCCCTGAACGTTATCGGTGGTGAGGAACGACTTGAAGGCCTTCGAATCCGCGCCGGAGTCGATACCGATGATCGGAACGGACTTGGCGGCTTCATCGATCGGCTTGCCCAGCGCCTTGAATTCGGTCGGCGAGATGACGATCGCGGCCGGCTTGCCGGCAACGGCGTTCTCAAGAATGCTGATCTGGCCGTTCACGTCGGACTCGGCCTGTGCGCCAAGCTCCGGCACCTTGACGCCGAGATCCTGGCCTGCCTTGCGGGCACCGGCCAGCACGATCTGCCAGTAGAAGGACGTGGTGTCCTTGACGATAATCGGAATGGTCACGTCTGCCGCAAAGGACGGCATCGGCACGGCTGTCGCCATGACGGCGGCGCCCGCGAGAGCGGTAAAGGTGCGACGCGAAAGAATGGACTTCATGCGCATGTTGGTTCTCCTCCAAGTGCGTTCTTCCTCCAGGAAATCTCTCGCGAACGCGAACGAGAGACTTTTATCGATAAAAAACATTTACGAGGTCGAAGCTAGCCGAGGCCTGCCTTGTTTGCAAGACGGCGCCGGGTAAGCCCTTTGGCTCCTTCCGGACCGGTCCTGCACTCGCTTATCGATCGAGCCGCCGGCACCTAGGCGCCGGCAACTCCCCATTCCCAGTCTCGTTGCCTTTTCCTCTAAGGCCAGACGTCCCTCCAAGACATCCGGCCGAAAAGGTATCGAGTTCGATTTATGAAACATAGGTTCCGCGTGAATGTCAATACGGAACGTTTATTCCGTTTCTATCCTTACCCCCAGAATACCTCTTCCGGCAGCACGACGCCTTTCTTCAGGATGATGTTGCCATAGAGCCGAAACTCGGTGGTCGCGACGATATAGGCTGCCTTGCGAGACCGCTCGTAGAAGGCAAAACGCTCAAGCGTCGAAATGCCGAAATCGCCTGCGCGCTTGGACACAATGGTCTGAAATTCTTTGCAAACTTCGGGCACGGCGGTCGGATCGCCCACCACTTCCATGACCCAGGCCGATTCCGGCACAAACGTATCGAGCGGCATATGCGTCAGGATCGCTTCCGCCATGGTCGTGGCACTGACGCCATCGGCACGGATCATTTCCGGGCCCATGGAAAAAGACGGGAAGTTGGCGTCGGCGATGACGATCTCGTCCCCATGGCCCATGCGCGCGATGGCGCACAACAGGTCGGGGCTGAGGACGGGATGAATTCCTTTAAGCATTCTGTTTTTCCTTAAACGCGAACAGCATCGTCGCCGAGTGGCGGCGCAACGAGGGTGAAGCTATCGAATTCCGGATAGATCGTCTCCGGCAAAATCGGTGAGAACAGGTCCATGTTGCGCGTCACGCTGGATGCCTTGCCGGTGCCGATCAGCACCGACGAGACGAGCGGGTCGCGCAGCGCGAACTGCAGCGCCGGCGCGGCGAGCGCGACACCATTCTTGGCTGCGACCGCTTCCATGCCGCGCACCTTGGCGAGCACCTCTTCGGTCGCCGGCATATAGTCGAAATTCGACCCCGCCACCGCACCGGTCGCGAGAATACCGGAGTTGAAGACGCCGCCGACCACAAGCGACGTCCCCTTCTTGCGGCAGAGCGGTAGCAGTTCGGCTTCAGCCGATCGGTCGAGCAGCGTGTAGCGCCCGGCCATCAGGATACAGTCGATATCGGCATTGCGCATCACGTCGAGGCAGACGGGCACCTCGTTGACGCCAAGCCCGAAGGCCTTGATCGCGCCCGATGTCTTCAGTTCTTCCAGCGCCTTGATACCGGTATCGAGGAACTGCTTGAGATAGACGGCATTCTTCGCCGCGCCATGCGTATAGCCGCCGATATCGTGGACATAGAGGATATCGATCCGGTTCAGCCCCAGCCGTGCGTAGCTGAATTCGACCGAGCGCATGATGCCGTCATAGGAGTAGTCGTAATCGGCATCGAAGGAGAGCGGATCGACGTAGGAATAGTCGGGAACCGTCCCCGTCGGCACCGGGCGCAGCAGCCGCCCGACCTTGGTGGAGAGCACCCATTCGCTTTCCGGTTTGCCGCGCAGGAAATCGCCGACGTGGCGCTCGCCGAGCCCCAATCCATACCAGGGCGCTACGTCGAAATAGCGGATGCCGCTATCCCATGCCGCGTCGAGCGTTTGCATTGCCTGTTCGCGCGGGCAGGCGCGGTAGAGGCCGCCAAGGGCTGCGGCGCCGAAGCTCACTTCGGTCACCTCAAGCTCGGTCCGGCCGATCCTCCTCGTCTTCATCATTCCTCCCTGAAGACTGTCGATGTTATTGATTAAAGCGTTGCTCCGAGATGCCAAGGCACGAATTCGTTATCGCCGTAGCCGAACTCCTCGCTCTTGGTCTTCTTGCCCGAGGCCGTATCGATGATCAGATCGAAGATCTCGCGCCCCTTGCCTGATATCGTCGCATCGCCGCTGGCGATCGTGCCGCAGTCGATGTCCATGTCCTCTTCCATCGAGGCATAGAGCGCCGAATTGCTGGAGAGCTTGATCGATGGTGCCGGGCGACAGCCGAAGCAACTGCCGCGGCCGGTGGTAAACGCGATCATGTTGGCTCCACCCGCGACCTGGCCGGTGGCCGAGACGGGATCGTAGCCGGGCGTGTCCATGAAGACGAGGCCGGGCGCGGTCACCCGTTCGGCATAGCCATAAACCGCCGTCAGCGGCGAACGCCCGCCCTTGGCGACAGCGCCGAGCGACTTTTCCAGGATGGTGGTCAGCCCGCCGCGCTTGTTGCCGGGCGAGGGGTTGTTGTCGAGCGAGGCGCCGTGCATCGCCACATATTTCTCCCACCAGACGATCTTCTCGTCGAGCTTGCGGGCGACCTCTTCGCTGACCGCGCGGCTGCGAAGCAAATGCTCGGCGCCATAGATCTCGGAGGTCTCCGACAGGATCGCCGTGCCGCCGGCAGCAGCCAGAAGATCGGCCGCGACACCAAGCGCCGGATTGGCGGTGATGCCCGAGAAGCCGTCGGAACCGCCGCACTGCATGCCGATGATGATATCGCTGATCGGCAGCGGCACGCGCCGCTCGCGCCCGACATCGTCGGCGATTTCCTTCAGCATGCCCATGGCACGTTCGACGGCGCGACGCGATCCGCCGGCATCCTGAATGTTGAAATGACGCTTGGAATTGCCGGCCCCGCTCTGGCCGTAGAGCGTCAGCTGGTTGACCTCGCAACCGAGCCCGATCATCAGCACGCCGCCGAAATTCACATGCCTCGTATAGCCGGCAAGTGTCCGGTGCAGAACGGCCATGCCGTCGCCCGTCGAGCTCATGCCGCAGCCCTGGTCATGCACGATCGGCACGAAACCGTCGATGCCCTCGTAATGCGGCAGGATGGTGCGGTTGGCCTGGTCGGCGATGGCGCGACAGACCGTGGTGGAACAGTTCACGCTGGCGATGATGCCGATATAGTTGCGTGTCGCCGAGCGCCCGTCGGCGCGCTTGTAGCCCATGAAGGTGCGCGCGCGGTCGGCCGGACTCGCTTCTTCCGGCGCCGAATTGGCGGTGGCGGCCAGGCGGTCGTTTTCGAAATGCAGGTTCTGGCTATGGATGTGCTGGCCGGCCTTGACGTCTGATGTCGTGCGCCCGATCGCCTGCCCGTACTTCACCACCGGCTGACCGAGCGCGATGTCTGTCAGCGCGATCTTGTGGCCGGGGTCGATCTTCTCCAGTGTCGTTATCCCTGCCACCGTCTCGCCGGCGGCGATCGGGGCCGTGGCCACCGCGACATTGTCGCCTGATGACAGGATGATCCAAGGCTCTTTCTTCAACGATCTTCTCCCTAGGGAAACACTCGCTGCATCGGCGAATGCGCATTGCTTTTGTTTTTTATCTACAATAAACATTTTCAAGTCAACGGGATTATTGATCCTGTGGACGAGGGAGGCAAACAGCCGCGGACGATCCAAAATAAGATAAGGATCGCCGAGAGATAAGCTCCTGCCACGCGCCGGCGCCCGCCATTCGCGGGCTTTCGCCGTGTGCCGCAGGGCAACAAGGCGGGGTGTGCATGGCGCGGCAAAACACGGTCTTCAAGGAAGCGTATAATCGCTATGTCGCGGCCCTGCGCGCCGACGAGACCCTGCCGTCCGAGCCCGATATTGCCGCCAAGCTCGGCATCAGCCGCAGCACCGCCCGCGCCATCCTGACCCGGCTCGATGAGGAAGGCATCATCAGCTGGAACAAGCGCCAGAAGGTGGTGTTGCGCACGCCGACTGAGGCCGATCTCTTTCCCTCGGAAGAAACCGATTCCCTGCACAACATCATCGAGCGCAGCTTCATGCAGCGCATCCTGTCGGACGATGCAGCCCCCGGCACGCAGATCAACGAGCTGGAACTCGCCCGCGACATCGGCACCGGCACGACCAGCGTACGCGAGTTCCTGATCCGCTTCTCGCGTTTCGGGCTGATCGAGAAGCGGCCGAACAGCCACTGGATATTGAAGGGTTTTACCCGCGAATTCGCGCTGGAGCTTGCCGAAGTGCGCGAGATGTTCGAACTCCACTCCGCCGCCGAATTCGGCCGGCTGCCTCAGGATAACGAGGCCTGGCGCGCGCTGGCGGAGATCAAGGCCGAGCACCACGCCCTGCTCGATGATCTCGACGGTCGCTACAAGGAATTCTCAGCCCTCGACGAGCGCTTCCATTTGCTGATCCATGGTGCCGCGAAGAACCGCTTCATCGCCGATTTCTACGACGCCATCGCCATCGTCTTCCACTATCACTACCAGTGGAACAAGGCCTTCGCCCGCCAGCGCAACGAACGCGCCATCCACGAGCATCTGGATTATATCGCAGCCCTTGAAGCAGGCGATCCCGCCGCGATCGACGCCGCCTGCAGGGTGCACCTGCGCTCCGCGCGCCAGACCTTGCTGCAGTCTTTGCCGCAGACTTCGGCCGACGGGGAAACACTCGCGAAATAGTGCCGTGCGGCACCATGCAGGCGAAAAAAAGCCCGCTCAAGGCGGGCCACGTCTCGCGAACTCAATACAATCGATAACGCAATACCAACGAGACAGCTCAACCTACCACCCCGCGCCCCGCCTTGCACTTCGCTCATTCGGATGAGGTTCGCAGGCTGGCATCAGGCAATGGGAGCAGGCACCGCTTGCCGCGCCATTCGTCTCGGCTGATCTGAGCAAGCTCGATCGCAAGCGGCTTAGCGCCGGGGAAAATCATTCCATCCGGAAGCGCGCGCCTTCGCAAAAACGATCTGCGCCTCACGCCCCAGGAAGAGCAGGCCGAAGATGCCCAAGATCGTCAGGATATCCCACATGTGCGCTCTCCCCAGTTGCGTTGCGGGCCGTGCCTCAGACCCCTCATGACACGGCCCGCCCAATCCAAACGCGACCGCCATCACGTTTCAGGACGATCGCACTCATATGCGACATCAATGCGTCGCGGTATCGCGAATTCTGGGGATGTGGCCGTTTGGCGCATCACTTTACGGTGCGCATGAGAGCTCAAAATCGTGAGAGCGAATTATGTTCTGACGCGCAATATTTTCCGCTGGCTGCATTCTTGTTGTCAGGTTCAGTTCCCAAGTTTTTTTATCGGAAATATCTGAGAAGCTCTTGTGAACTACTTGTTAGCGCGGCTTTTGCGAAATTCTACGCAAGTGCCGTAAGAACAACTCCCGAGTTGTGCCATTTTCATCAGATTTAGCTAATCACATCCATACTTTATTAACCGCGAATTTCTTAGTTTGGCACCCATAGGCTGTAAGAATCAGTCGTAACGCTCTTCGTTTTAATTCAAGGTTTTATTTAGAGGCCTTTTATGTCGTCGTTGCTTACCAACGTGTCAGCCGTCGCTGCGCTTCAGACACTTCGCTCCATCAACTCAGGGATGCAAGACACCCAAAACCACGTCGCCACCGGCCTGCGTGTCGCCACGGCGGCCGACAACGCGGCTTACTGGTCGATCGCCACGACCATGCGCTCGGACCGGTCGGCCGTGTCGGCCGTGCATGATGCGTTGGGCCTTGCCGCTGCCAAGATCGACACCGCCTATGCGGGGCTGGATTCCGTCGTAGAGGTGCTCGGTCGGTTTAAGGCCAAGCTCGTGGCGGCTGCGGAGGACGGTGTGGACAAGACGAAAATCCAGGACGAGCTCGATCAACTGAAGCAACAGGTCCTGGGTATTTCGAAGTCGGCAACCTTCAGTGGGCAGAATTGGCTCAGCGCCGACGTCGAGGATATAAAGGACCCCGAGCTTGATGTCGTAAACGTACCGACGGCTTTTGTACGTTCGGCTTCCGGCGATGTGTCGGTAACCACCGGCGAGGTCCATCTTGGCGAGATAGCGCTCTTTAACAGCAACGGTGGCGGGCTTCTGGAGGCCGATTCGCGCAAGATGCGAACGCTTGGCGGCATCAGGGACTACGACACCTACATGGACAATGACGGTCTGATCTGGATGGATACGACCAACACCAACCACGGCGTTGCCGGCGACGTCAAATTCTATTTCGATGGCCCGATAACCTTTGATGACCCGGCGGACCAGATCTCATTCAAGGTGACCGTTGACGCCGACAATCCCGCCAACGTCGATGCGCCGTTGAATGCCGGTACGACAAAACAAGTGACCATCAATCGAGCGACGGTCGACGGCTACAAAGCCAGCCTCAACGGTGTGATTTCAACCTACACCGATTACATGGGTGTGATCGGACATGCTCTGAGCCAAGAGAATGTCGACGCCGTGGCGCACGGATACACTGTCTGGAGTTCCCCCCTGCAACGTTACATTCCCGAAGTCGATGCGATAGGGATCCAGACCACGGAACGCTCCGGCCTCGCTGGTTCATATGTCGAAATTAGCGATTTCACCGAAAACGTTGGATCAGGTGGGCTGGGCAACAGTTTCGACTGGGGTACTCGCGGTTCCTGGGATGATTTGAATTTTGAACCGTTCACGCTCTACAAGGATGGTGAAAATCCAGCTGGTGTCGAGGTGAGCTTTTCGTTCGGCGTCAACGGTGCCGCGCGCAAGAGCTATTCATTCGATCGAGCCTATGTGAACGAACTGCTAGGCAAGGATACCGGCAAGGTCGAGACTGCGGATGAGATGGTGACACTGCTCCAATCGCTGATGAGCAGCGATTGGCCCGACGTGATCATCGAGAACACAGGCGGCAACACGATATCCGTCCGCTCAGACAAAGACGTCGATCGCCTAGCCGGTTACAAGACAGCCATTGGCTTTACCAACATCTCCGTGAGCATTGAGCCACTGCCCGACCTGAACTTCATGGACATCGATATCGCATCAAACCCGGATATGGTCGGCGTGTATACCAGCTACATCGAAATTGTGACGCGCGATATCACTTCGGCGGCGTCGGTCCTCGGATCGTTGCAGAAGGGTATCGAGATGCAAACCGACTTTGCCAGCAGGTTCATGGATAGTATAGATAGCGGCGTTGGTCGGCTGGTTGACGCGGACATGGAAGAAGAATCCTCGCGGTTGTCCGCCCTTCAGACGCAACAGCAGCTATCCATTCAAGTCTTGTCTATCGCGAATGCAACGCCAAGCTTCATTCAAAGCCTGTTTCGCTAAATAATTAGCCGGCTATTCCTTCCGACCTAAGGCATAGCCATTTGGCTCGTCAGCTTCCTCCGCTATGATCTCGGATATACTGATCTCGAACGGATAACACCGCAAACCAATGGCAACCCGTGTGGAACGGGCTTGTCATCTATGTCACAGGACTGATCTGTAATATCTATCTGACGTTGGCATAGAGAAAAATGGTGCCGCTTGCAGGACTCGAACCTGCGACCCCATCATTACGAATGATGTGCTCTACCACCTGAGCTAAAGCGGCAATCCGGCGGGTGATTTGTGTTCGGCCCGCGATTTGCATGGCGCTGATACAGGCATTGCCGGAAGATTTCAAGCGCCCTGTCACGTCTTTGGCAAAAAAGAACGCGGCTGTGGAAACATGCCCCGCGCCGTTCAAGCCGGCGAGGGGAGCGCCAGTCGGCCGCGCGCCGCGTCATATTCCTTTTTCATGCGGTCCACGAGCGCCTCGACGGGTTCGACGGCCTTGATGGCACCGATGCCCTGGCCGCTGCCCCATATGTCCTTCCAGGCCTTGGCGCCGCCCACGGCCTGTTCGAAATCCATCTTCGAGGCGTCGGCGACCGGCAGGTTGTCGGGGTCGAGGCCAACGGCCTTGACTGAAGGTTTCAGGTAGTTGCCGGCGACGCCGGTGAAGTAGTTGGAATAGACGATATCGCCGGATGCGCCTTCGACGATCGCCTGCTTGTAGGCGTCGGAGGCGCGCGCCTCGTCGGTGGCGATGAAGGGGCTTCCGATATAGGCCATGTCGGCGCCCATCGCCTGCGCCGCCAGGATCGCGCCGCCATTGGCGATCGCGCCGGCAAGCAGAAGCGGGCCGTCGAACCATTCGCGGATCTCCTGCACCAGCGCGAACGGCGAGAGCGTTCCCGCATGGCCGCCGGCACCCGCCGCCACCGCGATCAACCCGTCGGCGCCCTTGCGGATCGCCGAGTTGGCGTGCCGGTTGTTGATCACGTCATGCAGCACGATGCCGCCATAGGAATGCACGGCGGCGTTCACCTCGGGCACCGCGCCGAGCGAGGAGATGACGATCGGCACCTTGTATTTGACACAGAGCATCAGGTCGTGCTCCAGCCGCTTGTTCGACGTGTGGACGATCTGGTTGACGGCGAAGGGTGCGGCCGGCCGGTCCGGATTGGCGGCGTCGTACGCTGCGAGATCCTCGGTCATCATCGCAAGCCATTCGTCGAGCTGGCTCTCCGGCCGCGCGTTGAGCGCCGGGAACGCGCCGATCACGCCCGCCTTGCACTGCGCCAGCGTCAGCGCCGGGTGCGAAATGATGAACAGCGGAGAGGCCACCACGGGCAGTCTGAGGTTTCGCGTCAGGATCGAGGGCAGGGCCATGGGTCACCGTGAAGAATTGACGTTTACGAAAACGTCAATGTGATAGCAGAGAGTTTTCGCCAGGAAAAGACCGTGTCGCGGTTCCGCCAACATCGGTTGCTCTATAAAAAGGCCTGCCTTTCGGTATTATCCCCTATTGAACGGGCGCCGTCGGCAGCCTCAGCCTTGCGGTTTGCGGCCTCAGCCGCTACCGCAGTTGCATATTGTTAAGCATATGACGCCTGTCATCAGCACGAAGGACCGGACGTGAGCGGATTAGAAACGGCTATCAGAACGGCGCTAGACAATGCCGATCGCGACAATCCCGAAGTCCGAGCCAAGATCTATCAATCCGCGCGCCAGGCGCTGGAAGCCGGCCTGCGCAAGCAGGACGTCACCGATACCAACGCGATTGCCCATCATCGCCACCGCCTGGAAACGACGATCCACATGATCGAGGCGGAGGAGCGACAGCGCCTTCACCCGCGCCAGGGGCCGCCCGAAGTGCCGGTGCCGCCGGTGGTCGATATCCCGCCACCACCACCGCCTCGCGCGCCTGACGATTTCGACAGCCCCACCATCGGCGGCGAAACGCGCGCGCCGGCGCCTGACGTCATGGTTGCCGACAATCGCTACGAAGAGGACTCCGGCCTCGGTGGCCTGCATGCCGGCGATGCCGATCATCTGGCGGCCGCTCCCGAACCCTTCGTGGCCGAGAAAAAGCCGGCCAACATGGATTTCCGGCCCGAGCGCGCCGTCGCCCGGCGCAAGCCGCGCAAGTTCTTCTCGCGTCTGCTCGTCTGGTGCGTCCTGCTCGCCTTCATCGGCATGGGCGCCTGGTGGGCGCACACATCAGGCCTGCTGATGACGGCGGCCGAGCGCGATACCAGCGTCGCCAATCCGCCCGCCACGACCGCGCCGGAGGATTTCAACGGCGCGAGTGACAATCACACGGCCGACAGCGACGCCAGCCAGGCGCCGGTCATCGATCCGCAGAATTCCTTCTCCGCCGCCTGGCTCGAAATCTTCAAGCCGTCGGATGCCAACAAGATCGTCAAAGGTCCGCAGTCGCGCGTCGAGAGCATTGCCGAAAACGATGGTCCGGCGGTCCGCCTCACCTCGCAAAGCGCCGGCGCCGATGGTAATGTCGGAATTACGGTTCCGCCCGATATCCTGCAGCAACTCGCCGGCAAATCCTCGACGATCGCCGTCACTTTGCAATCGACCTCCGATGAGCCCACGCAGATCACCGTCGAATGCGATTTCCAGTCGCTCGGCGATTGCGCCCGTCACCGCTTCACGGTCAACCGCGAGAAGTCGGACGTTCTCCTGCAGGTTCGCTTCGATCGCTCGCTCGCGCCGACCTCGGCCGGCACGCTTTTGATCAACAGCGACGTGGACGGCAAGGCGAGGGGCATCAACCTCTACGCCGTGCGCATCCTGCCCGGCCAATAAGGCGGTCGGCAGCCCGCTCAGTTAGTACGCTTGGCCACGATCACTTCAGGAACTTCGGCCCCTGGCCGATGATCTTGTCGTCGAGCTTGCCGATAGCGTCCTTGTCCTTGCCGTCGTAATCGATGGTCTTCAGTATGTGGCGGATTAGGTTCAATCGGGCGCGGCGCTTGTCGTTGGCGTGCACCACGGTCCAGGGCGCGAATTCCGTGTGCGTTTCCTTCAGCATCCGGTCGCGCTTTTCACTGTAGTCGTCCCACTTGGTCAGCGCCGCGATATCCATCGACGACAGCTTCCACACCTTTCGGGGATCATGGCGGCGGTCATGAAACCGCTTCAGCTGCATCTCGCGGCCGATATCCAGGTAGAACTTGAAGAAGAAGATGCCCTCGTGGCTGATCACCTTCTCGATCTGCGGCGCCTGCGCGAGAAAATCCTCATATTGCTTCGGCGTGCAGAAGCCCATGATCGGCTCGACGCCGGCGCGGTTGTACCAGGAGCGGTCGAAGAGCACGAACTCGCCCGCCGTCGGAAACTGCGCGATGTAGCGCTGGAAATACCATTGCCCGGCCTCGCGGTCGGTGGGCTTGGTCAGCGCCACCACGCGTGCAAGGCGAGGGTTCATGTGCGCGGAAGACGCGGAAATCGCGCCGCCCTTGCCGGCGGCGTCGCGGCCTTCGAACAGCGCCATCACGCGCTTGCCGGTCGCCTGCAGCCAGAACTGCACCTTCACCAGCTCGATCTGAAGCGCCTTCAGCTCTTCAAGATACTCTTCTTCCTTGAGCTTCTTGTTATAGGGAAAGTCGCCCGATTTCAGCGCCTCCTCGTCCACCCAGTCGGGCAGCACCGGATCGTCCACGTCGAAGACGCGCTTCTTGCCCCTGATATCCAGTTCGACTGCTCTGCTTTCGACGTCTTCCGACATGGCGATCCTCCTCGGTATGTGCGTAGCCGCCAAGGCGAACATATTTCCTTTTGAAAATCAAACCTCTCGTCATCGGTAAAAATTATGTGCGCAGTCGGGGTGCATTGTCGGTTTGCTGGCGGCATCGGTAAAATTCTGTCATGAAAGAGCGCTATCAGGCGAAGTTTGATAGCCAACGAAGAACGAATCGACGTCGCGAGGGGCACTTGGAACAGCAAACGCCATGGACGGCCAAACTGGCGGCGAAGCTCCGTCGGGAGAGCTTCGTGCTTCTCGTCGCACTGGCGATTGCCTTCATTGCGGTGACCGCTGGCATGAACGGCTGGGGCGTGCTCGGCTTGCTGGCGATCATGCTGCTTGCCATCATGTGTTCGTCCGAGCCGCGCCCCCGGGTCGCCTCGTCCCCGCCGGCGTCCGAGATCGAAGAGCCGGCCGCGCGCAGTCTTCTGCCCGAGGTGTCGGCGACGCTTTCGGCGCTCGACATTCCCGTCATGGTGCTGGCTGGCGATGCTTCCGTGCTGTTTCAGAACCGCGCCGCTGAAAAAGCCTTCGGAGAGATGGTCATCGGTGCGCATATCTCGGCGCGCCTTCGCTCGCCAGGCATTCTCGACATGGTTCGCGAAACCATCGTCACCAACGCGCCGAACCAGATCGAGCACTCCGAACGCCTGCCGTCAGAGCGCGTCTATATTGTCCGCAGCTCGCCGGTCGAGCTCGGCGCCGTCGGCGGTGCCAACCATGGCGCAAGCGAGCGCCTGTTTGTCCTGTCCTTCCGCGACATATCGGAAGTGCGCCGCATCGATCGCATGCGCTCGGATTTCGTGGCCAACGCCAGCCACGAGCTGCGCACGCCGCTCGCTTCGTTGCGCGGCTTCATCGAAACCATCCAGGGGCCGGCGAAAAGCGATTTCAAGGCGCAGGAACGCTTCCTCGGCATCATGTTCGACCAGACCACGCGCATGAGCCGCTTGGTCGACGACCTCTTGTCCCTGTCACGTCTGGAGTTGAAGTCGCATATCGCGCCGGATGAGAAGGTGGATCTCGTCCCTCTGCTCGGCCATGTCCGGGATGCGCTTCTGCCTCTTGCCAATGATGTCGGCGTCGATATCCAGCTGCACCTGCCGGAAGGCCGAGCCGAGGTGGCGGGCGATCGCGACGAGCTTGTCCAGGTGTTTGAAAACCTGATCGAAAACGCCTGCAAGTATGGCCAGGAAGGCAAACTAGTTGAGGTCTTCCTGAAGAATGGCCCCAGCGGACCCGTCGAGGTCACCGTCGTCGACAAGGGGCCGGGTATCCCGGCCGAACACGTGCCACGCCTGACGGAGCGCTTCTATCGCGTCAGCATCGAGGATAGCCGCTCCAAGAAGGGCACCGGCCTTGGGCTTGCCATCGTCAAGCACATCCTCACGCGCCACCGCGCCCGCCTGATCGTCAAGTCCGAGGTCGGCAAGGGAACGAGCTTTACCGTCCGGTTTTGACATAAAAGGCCGTCCGGTCTTTGTGGGTCATGATTTTATCTATGAATTTCAATTGCATAGACTGTCATAAATGTTTCACTGAACTGACATAAAAGCTCTTGTCATCAGAGGCTAAAGAATGCGTGCCGCTGACAGAGACGGCACCGTCAAAGGGCCGTTCAGGCCCCACCCAGACAGTTATAAGCCCGGGAGACTATTATGAACGCTTTTAAACTCACGGTCGCTGCACTTGCTGCTTCCGCCGCTTTCGCAGGCGCGGCTGTTGCTCGCGACCAGGTCCAGGTCAGTGGTTCGTCCACCGTTCTGCCTTACGCCAAGATCGTTGCCGAAACCTTCGGCGAAACCTTCAAGGACTTCAAGACGCCGGTCGTTGAATCCGGTGGTACGGGCGCTGGCCTCAAGGAATTCTGCAAGGGCGTAGGCCCTGATACGATCGACGTTGCCAACGCTTCGCGTCCGATCAACGCCAAGGAACTGGAAGCCTGCAAGACCGCTGGCGTTACCGACATCCAGGAAGTCAAGATCGGCTACGACGGCATCGTCTTCGCAACCGACTCGTCCAACCCTGACGTCGCTTACGAGCCGGCCGACCTCTACAAGGCTCTCGCTGCTCAGGTTGTTGTCGACGGCAAGCTCGTCGCAAACCCCTACAAGAAGTGGTCTGAAGTCAACTCGAAGCTCCCGGCTGTTGATATCGCTGCCTACATCCCAGGCGAAAAGCACGGCACCCGCGAAGTGTTCGAACTGAACGTTCTCGCTGCTGGCTGCAAGGATAGCGGCGCCCTCGACGTGATCTCCAAGGAAATCGCTGACAAGGCTGCCCAGAGCAAGGCTTGCGTTGCAGTTCGTAAGGACGGCGCTGCAGTCGACATCGACGGCGACTATCCGGAAACGCTGGCACGCATCGCTGCCAACAAGACCGGCGTTGGCGTATTCGGCCTCTCCTTCTACGAAAACAACGCTGACAAGCTGAAGGTCGCTACCGTCAAGGGTATCGTTCCGAACCCGGAAACGATCGCTGACGGCACCTATCCGGTTTCCCGTCCGCTGTTCTTCTACGTGAAGAAGGCTCACCTGGGCGTTATCCCGGGCCTGAAGGAATACGTAAACTTCTTCGTATCCGACCAGATGGTTGGCCCTGACAGCCCGCTCGTCGAGTACGGCCTGGTTGCTGCTCCGGACGCTGAGCGCGAAGCGACCCGCAAGGCAGTCGAAGACGGCAAGACCATGTAATAAACTTTGCCGGCGCGATCCAAAGGGTCGCGCCGGCATCGCCTTTGTCCGCTCTAAGGGGGCGGTGAAGCTGAACTACTCCATGATTGGAAGCCGAGATGGCCGAAGCGCCGTTTCGCTCTTGGGGGCCGAGGGCCTGGGGGACCTTAACGAATGAGTACATCCGTCTTACTCTTGTGCCTCGTTGTGCTTGGCGCGGTTGCCTTTGTGGCAGCACGCAGCCGCGCGACGGTGCTTGCCGGAGGTAAATCCTCGGCGCTGCACTCCCGGCCTGGCTACTACGGTGCCTATGCCGCAATCTGGGCTATCCTGCCTGCGCTCATCGTTTTGTGCGCCTGGCTTGCGATCAGCCCCTCCATTATCGAATCCTCCGTTCGCGGCGGCTTTCCCGAAGACGTCAAGGCTCAGTCTGCGGCTCAGCAGAACCTGAACTACGGCATGGTCAGCGCCATCGCCCGCGGTTTGCCTCAGCTCGCAAGCGAAGACGTTGCCGCAGGCGTCGGCGATCCCGCCGGTCTCCAGGCCAAGCTCGCCGCCAAGGGCGTTCCGCTCGCCGGCGTACCGCAGCCTTACATGATCGAAGGCGCTCAGAAGCTGAACACCGAAAGCGGTATCAGCCGCTTGATCATGACGCTGGTCGTTATCGCGCTCGGCGTCGCCGGTGGCTTCTATGCGCTGCGCGAAGTCGCTCCCCGTTTCCGGGCCCGCAACCGCGTCGAGCGCGTCATGCTCTGGGGTCTGCTGCTCGCATCCTCCATCGCTATCCTGACCACCGTCGGCATCGTCATGTCGATGTTGACGGAGGCCGCGCACTTCTTCGCTGAAGTTCCGGCCGCCGACTTCTTCTTCGGCACCGTCTGGGATCCGCGCTTTGCCGGCGCCGGCAGCTCGTCCTTCGGCCAGTTCGGCCTGATCCCGCTGCTGCTCGGCACGCTCTACATCGGCTTCGTCGCCATGCTGGTCGCCGTTCCGGTCGGTCTCTTCGCGGCCATCTACATGGCGGAATACGCGGCTCCCAAGGTTCGCGGCATCGCCAAGCCGCTGCTCGAAGTCCTGGCCGGTATCCCGACCATCGTCTACGGCTTCTTCGCCCTCGTCACCGTCGGCCCCTTCCTGCGCGACCTCTCGTCCCAGGTGAACGGCCTTCTGACCGGCGATTACAGCAACTTCATCCAGGCACAGAGCGTTCTGACCGCCGGTATCGTCATGGGCATCATGCTGATCCCATACGTCTCCTCGCTGTCCGACGACATCATCACCGCCGTGCCACGCGCTCTGCGTGACGGTTCGCTCGGTCTTGGTGCCACGCGTTCGGAAACGATCAAGAAGGTCGTTCTCCCCGCCGCCCTGCCGGGCATCGTCGGCGCTCTGCTGATGACCGCCTCGCGCGCCATCGGCGAGACCATGATCGTCGTGCTTGCGGCCGGTGTTGCAGCCCGCATCCAGATCAACCCCTTCGAGCCGATGACGACGGTGACGGTCAAGATCGTCAACCAGTTGACGGGTGACCTTGAGTTCACCTCGCCGCAGACGCTGGTTGCCTTCGCGCTTGGCATCACGCTGTTCTTCATCACGCTTTGCCTTAACATCTACGCGCTCTTCATTGTGCGCAAATACCGGGAGCAGTACGAATGACGGACGTTGTATCCTCCGGACAGGGCGTCGTCGTCTCCAAGGCGCCGGCCCGCCGCGACATCGGCATCAAGCGTCGCTACGCCGCCGAACGCCGCTTCCAGGCCTATGGCATCGCTGCCATCTCCTTCGGTCTGATCTTCCTGGCCATCCTGCTCACGACGGTCATCCGTCAGGGCTACACGGCCTTCGCGCAGACCTCGATCACCCTGCCGATCGAGTTTTCCGAAAAGGTGCTCGACCCCAACAACAAGCGCGCCACCGACCCGTCGGTGCTGATCGCCGCCAACTATCCGGTGCTCATCCGCGACGCCATGGTCAAGACGCTCGGCATCAATGCTCAGAGCCGTCCTGAAGTCCGCGACGCCACCGCGATGATCTCCAAGGGCGCGCCGATCGTGCTCCGCGACATGGTCGTTGCCGATCCGTCGCTGATCGGCAAGACGGTCAACGTCACGCTCCTCGCAGACGCCAACGTCGACTCGGCCAACAAGGGCCAGATCGACCTGACGGTTGACGAGAAGAACCGTAAGGTCAACGACCGCCAGGTCGGCTGGATGCAGCAGATGGCCGCCAGCGGCACGCTCCACAAGGAGTTCAACACCGGCCTCTTCGTCAACGGCAACTCCAGCCGTCCGGAAGCCGCAGGTCTCGGCGTCGCCCTCATCGGCTCGCTCTACCTGATGCTGATCGTTCTCGCCCTGTCGCTGCCGATCGGTGTCGCCGCTTCGATCTACCTCGAAGAGTTCGCGCCGAAGAACAAGCTGACCGACCTGATCGAGGTCAACATCAACAACCTCGCGGCCGTTCCCTCGATCGTCTACGGTCTGCTCGGTCTCGCCGTCTTCATCAACTTCGCAGGCCTGCCGCGCTCCGCGTCGCTGGTCGGCGGTCTGGTGCTGACGCTGATGACGCTGCCGACGATCATCATCGCCACCCGCGCGGCACTGCGCGCCGTGCCTCCCTCGATCCGCGCGGCCGCTCTCGGCCTCGGCGCTTCGAAGATGCAGATGGTGTTCCACCACGTTCTGCCGCTGGCAATGCCTGGCATCCTGACCGGCACCATCATCGGTCTGGCGCACGCGCTCGGTGAAACCGCGCCGCTGCTCCTGATCGGCATGGTCGCCTTCGTCGCCAATGCGCCTGCCACCCCGATGGATCCCTCCACGGCTCTGCCGGTGCAGGTTTACATGTGGGCAAACGAAGCCGAACGCGCCTTTGTCGAGCGCACGTCCGGCGCCATCATCGTCCTGCTCCTGTTCCTGATCGTCATGAACCTCGGAGCCATCCTCTTGCGTCGTCGCTTTGAGCGCCGCTGGTAAACGGAGTAAACATCATGAACATGTTGACGGAAGCAGCAGTTGAGAAGGCGCTAGACCAGAAGATGAATACCATTCCGTATAAAATGATCGGCCAGGACGTCTCGGTTTACTACGGCGAGAAGCGTGCGCTTTTCGACGTGAAGCTGAACATCCGCGAAAACACCGTGACGGCTCTCATCGGTCCGTCGGGCTGCGGCAAGTCCACCTTCCTGCGCAGCCTGAACCGCATGAACGACACGATCGACAATTGCCGCGTCACCGGCAAGATCACGCTCGATGGCGATGATATCTACGATCCGGATATCGACGTCGTTGAACTGCGCGCCCGCGTCGGCATGGTGTTCCAGAAGCCGAACCCGTTCCCGAAGTCGATCTACGAAAACGTCGCCTACGGTCCGCGCATCCACGGTCTCGCCAAGGCGAAGGCCGACATGGACGTCATCGTCGAGCAGAGCCTGCAGCGCGCCGGCCTGTGGAACGAGGTCAAGGACCGCGTGCACGAAGGCGGCACCGGCCTCTCGGGTGGTCAGCAGCAGCGTCTGTGCATCGCCCGCGCGATTGCCGTCAGCCCCGAAGTCATCCTCATGGACGAACCCTGCTCGGCGCTCGACCCGATCGCGACCGCCAAGGTCGAGGAGCTCATCCACGAGCTGCGCGAAGCCTACACGATCGTCATCGTCACGCACTCGATGCAGCAGGCAGCCCGCGTTTCGCAGCGCACCGCCATGTTCCACCTTGGCAACCTCGTCGAGGAGAACGATACCGACAAGATGTTCACCAACCCGGATGATCCGCGCACCCAGGATTACATCATGGGCCGCTTCGGTTGATCTCCGAAACCGGTAAACCTCAGGACATTCAAGGATAAGCCCCATGGCATCGACACATATCTATTCCGCCTATGACGATGATCTCAAGTTCCTGACGCGCCGCATTTCCGAAATGGGCGGCCTCGCGGAACAGATGGTCGGCGACGCTGTTCGCGCGCTCGTCAACGGCGACACTTCGCTCGCCCAGAAGGTCATCTCCGACGACGTGATCCTCGATCACGCTGAGCGCGAGATTGGCGAAAAGGCGATCATCACCATCGCCCGCCGTCAGCCGATGGCCGCCGACCTTCGCGAAATCATGGGCTCGATCCGCATCGCGGCCGATCTCGAGCGCGTCGGCGATCTCGGCAAGAACACCGCCAAGCGCGTCATCGCCGTTCAGAGCACTGGCGTTCCGCGCAAGCTCGCCCGTGGCCTCGAGCATCTCTCCGAACTGGCGCTCGTCCAGCTCAAGGAAGTTCTCGACGTCTACACCAGCCGCGTTGCCGACCGCGCCAAGTCGATCCGCGAGCGCGACGAGGAAATCGACGCGATGTACACCTCGCTGTTCCGCGAGATGCTGACCTACATGATGGAAGATCCGCGCAACATCACCAGCTGCACGCATCTCCTGTTCTGCGCCAAGAACATCGAGCGCATCGGCGACCACGCCACCAACATCGCAGAGACCATCTACTACATGGCTACCGGCGCCCAGCCGGAAGGCGAGCGTCCGAAGGACGACACCGCCAACACCGTCGGCGCGGTCACGGAATAAGCGTTCCGGACCCACGCCCCCAGGAGACCGAGACGAATGATCCCAAGAGTAGCAGTCGTTGAAGACGAAGAAGCACTGAGCGTGCTTCTTCGCTATAACCTCGAGGCCGAAGGCTTCGAAGTCGATACCATCCTTCGCGGTGACGAGGCCGAAATCCGGCTGCAGGAACGCACGCCGGACCTGTTGATCCTCGATTGGATGCTGCCCGGCGTATCCGGCATCGAGCTGTGCCGTCGCCTGCGCATGCGCCCGGAGACGGAGCGCCTGCCGATCATCATGCTGACCGCCCGTGGCGAGGAAAGTGAACGCGTTCGCGGCCTGTCGACCGGCGCCGACGATTATGTCGTCAAGCCGTTCTCGACGCCTGAGCTCGTTGCCCGCGTCAAGGCGATGCTGCGTCGTGCCAAGCCGGAAGTTCTCTCCTCGCTGCTGAAGTGCGGCGATATCGAGCTCGATCGCGAAACCCACCGCGTTCACCGCAAGAGCCGCGAAGTGCGCCTCGGACCGACCGAATTCCGCCTCCTGGAGTTCCTGATGTCGTCGCCAGGCCGTGTCTTCTCCCGCTCGCAGCTGCTCGATGGCGTCTGGGGCCATGACATCTATGTCGACGAGCGCACGGTCGACGTGCACGTTGGCCGCCTGCGCAAGGCGCTCAACTTCTCGAACATGCAGGATGTCATCCGCACCGTTCGCGGCGCTGGTTATTCGATGGAAGCGTAAGGCGCTTCCATTTCATCTGATCCAACGAAAAACGGGCCCCGCGAGGGCCCGTTTTCTTGTGTTCCTTATCCGGCTTTCCGGGTCATGCGACCCGGTTGGCTGCCTTGCGGCGCTCGTTGACCGGCTGGTAGGCCATGCGCTGGTGGTAGGTGCAATATGGCGAGTTGTCGGGGGACTCGCAGCCGCAGAAGTGGAAATCGTCAGTCAGCGGATCGCCGACCGGCCACTTGCACGTACGCTCGGTCAGTTCCGTGAGGCCGAGGCGGCGCGAGATCGGAACGACAACGTTGGAGGCCGGACGGTAACGGACTTCCTCGATCGCATCGATATCCATCTCTTCCTTGAGAGCCACTGCGCCCTGCGGGCGGGCAACGGCGCGGCTTGGCGAGATGCGTGCGGAATTGAAGTTGCTGGCGGGGCGGGGCGTCGAAACCGCCGGGCGCTTCGGCGCTCTGGTCGCCGTCGTCGTGCCGCCGGCCTTGGCGCGGCCAGGCAGGTTCAGACGGTGGACCTTGCCGATGACAGCGTTGCGGCTTACACCGCCAAGTTGTGCCGCAATCTGGCTGGCGCTCAGGCCCTCAGCCCAAAGCTTCTTCAGTCTTTCAACGCGCTCGTCTGTCCAGTTCATGCCCTGTCTCCGCCTTATTGCGTTGGTGTAGGCAGAATCCTTCACCCATGGCACGGACGTGTCCGGACCAAGAAACGCTTGCTCGATTTTGGTGACTAGTTCCGCCGCATGCAGTCTAGTAATTGAGTTTTAACCTAGAGTGAGGGCGACTCCGTGACAAGAGTCGGTTGAATCGCGGCGAATCGATTTCTCGGTTTTCCCCAACTTGCTGGGTGGTAGAGTCATTTCTGCAACATTAGCTGTTGATAGCTCGCCGGCGCCCCGATGCTTGCTTGACGCATGCGACAAAAGCTCAGTTTTGTTGACATCGCACTGCGAAAAGACAATAGTGCCCCTCGCCGCCGAAAGGCGGCATTTTTCATTTCCGGGCACCCGCTTTTTAGCCGGAGTCCGGGCCTTTGTTGAGCGAATGACAGGAGATCGCGCCATGGCTGAAGCCGCGCCGCTTTATGATACCTACTCTCGTGCCCCGCTGCGGTTCGAGCGAGGAGAGGGCGTGTGGCTGATCACCGAAACTGGCGAGCGATATCTCGATTTCGGCGCGGGCGTTGCCGTGACCTCCGTTGGCCATAGCCACCCGCACGTCGTCGGCGCGCTGAAGGATCAGGCCGAGAAGGTTTGGCACCTTTCCAACATTTACGAGATCCCCGGCCAGGAGCGCTTCGCCAAGCGGCTGACCGATGCAACCTTCGCGGATAAGGTGTTCTTCACCAATTCCGGCGCCGAGGCGCTGGAATGCGCGATCAAGACCGCGCGCCGCTACCAGTATTCGAAGGGCCATCCCGAGCGCTTCCACATCATCACCTTCGAAGGCGCCTTCCACGGCCGCACGTTGGCGACGATCGCCGCCGGCGGCCAGGAAAAGTATCTCGAAGGCTTCGGCCCCAAGATGCCCGGTTTTGACCAGGTTCCCTTCGGCGATATCGAAGCCGTCCGTGCCGCCATCACCGATGCCACGGCCGGTATCTTGCTTGAGCCGGTACAGGGCGAGGGCGGTATCCGCCCGGCAACCACGGAATTCATGAAGGCGCTGCGCGAGCTCTGCGACGAAAACGGCCTGCTTCTTATCCTCGATGAGGTTCAGTCCGGCGTCGGCCGCACCGGCAAGCTCTTCGCGCATGAATGGTCCGGCGTGACGCCCGACATCATGGCTGTCGCCAAGGGCATCGGCGGCGGCTTCCCGCTCGGCGCCTGCCTGGCAACGGCTGAAGCGGCTTCCGGCATGAAGGCCGGCACCCATGGTTCGACCTATGGCGGCAACCCGCTCGCCATGGCCGTCGGCAATGCCGTGCTCGATGTCATCCTGGAGGAAGGCTTCCTGCGCCACGTCAACGACGTCGCGCTCGTCTTCCGTCAGGGCCTTGCATCGCTGAAGGATCGCTTCCCCGATGTGATCGAGGACATCCGCGGCGAAGGCCTGATGCTCGGCGTCAAGGCGGCGGTTCCGTCAACTGAGCTGTTGCAGGCCATCCGCGCTGCCAACCTGCTGGCCATTCCGGCCGGCGACAATGTCATCCGTTTGTTGCCCCCGCTCGTCGTCACCGCTGACGAAGCCCGCGAAGGCCTCGCGCGCCTCGAGCGCGCCGCCGAGGGCGTGCGCGCCAAGGCAAAGAAGACGGCTTGAATGGATGAATGCCCTGCCGGATGGCGGGCGTAACAGGTTAAAGACAGATGGCTTCCCCAAAACACTTTCTCGATCTCTCCGCGGTAACCTCCTCTGACCTCAGGGTCATCATGGACGACGCCAAGACCCGCAAGCAGGCCTTCAAGGCCGGCCAGGGCGACAAGCCGCTGGCAGGCAAGATGCTGGCGATGATCTTCGAAAAGCCCTCGACCCGCACCCGCGTCTCCTTCGACGTCGGTATGCGCCAGCTCGGCGGCGAGACGCTGTTCCTTTCGGGCACCGAAATGCAGCTCGGCCGCGCCGAGACCATCGGCGACACCGCCAAGGTCCTGTCGCGCTATGTCGATGCGATCATGATCCGCACCACCGACCATGCGCGCATGCTGG
Source organism: Rhizobium sp. 2MFCol3.1 (assembly GCF_000377565.1). Lineage (GTDB taxonomy): Bacteria > Pseudomonadota > Alphaproteobacteria > Rhizobiales > Rhizobiaceae > Rhizobium. Next base: position 175,505 of record NZ_KB898356.1, read on the forward strand.
AGCTCGCCGAACACGCGACGGTTCCCGTCATCAACGCCCTGACGGATGACACCCATCCCTGCCAGATCATGGCCGATATCATGACCTTCGAAGAGCATCGCGGCCCGATCAAGGGCAAGACGATCGCCTGGATGGGCGATGGCAACAACGTGCTGCATTCGCTGGTCGAGGGCGCTGCCCGTTTCGGCTATCGCATGAACATGGCGGTACCCCTTGGTTCCGAGCCGAAGGATCACTATCTGAACTGGGCCCGCAATGAGGGCGCCGAGATCATGCTCAGCCATGATGCAGACCGTGCGGTCGCCGGCGCCGATTGCGTGGTGACCGATACCTGGGTCTCCATGAATCAGGAACATCGGGCCCGGGGTCACAACGTCTTCCAGCCTTATCAGGTCAATTCGGCTTTGATGGCACAGGCCGACAAGGATGCATTGTTCATGCATTGCCTGCCGGCCCATCGTGGTGAGGAAGTTACCGACGAAGTGATCGACGGCCCGCAATCCGTGGTCTTCGATGAAGCGGAAAACCGTCTTCATGCGCAGAAGTCGATTCTTGCTTGGTGCCTGGGCGCGATCTGAACCATACTGGAGGCCACATCGGGCCGGACAGGCCCGTGGCCGCGCTGGCGGATGGACGGGCTCGTCCGCTGCCCTCAGACTAGGAGAAGACCATGGCAGAAGCTGCAGCCACCCTCGGCGAATTCGATTTCGCCGGTGATGATCATGTCGTTCCGTTTCAGGTGGAAGGCCTGGATGTGCGCGGTCGCGCCGTCCAGCTCGGCCCGATGCTGGATGCGATCCTCGATCGCCACAATTATCCCGCACCCGTCGCCCGCCTGCTGGCCGAGGTCATCGCGCTGACGGTGCTGCTTGGCACGTCGCTGAAGTTCGAAGGCAAGTTCACGGTCCAGACCAAGAGCGACGGCCCGGTCGATCTGCTTGTCGCCGACTTCTCGACGCCAGAGAACGTGCGCGCCTATGCCCGCTTCGACCAGACGCTTCTGGACGAGGCGGTCGCCGCTGGCCGCGCCGAGCCCGAGCAGCTGCTCGGCAAGGGCATGCTGGCGTTCACCATCGACCAGGGCAAGTTCAGCCAGCCTTACCAGGGCATCGTCGCGCTCGACGGCGCCACGCTGGAAGACATTGCCGGCACCTACTTCCGCCAGTCGGAGCAGATCCCGACGCGCGTGCGCCTCGCTGCCGCCGAACTGCTGGATCGCGACGAAGCGGGTAAGCCGCGTCATCGCTGGCGGGCAGGGGGCCTCGTTGCCCAGTTCCTGCCGGAAGCGCCCGAGCGCATGCGCCAGGCCGACCTGCACGGCGGCGATGGCGATGAAGGTACCGTCCAGCATGCGGAAGACGATGCCTGGGCCGAAGCGCGTTCGCTGGTGGAGACCATCGACGCCGATGAGCTGACGGATCCGCAGGTCGGCGTCGAGCGCCTGCTGTTCCGGCTGTTCCACGAGCGCGGCGTGCGCGTTTACGAGCCGCGCGAGGTGTTCGATCGCTGCTCTTGCTCGCGCGAGAAGATCAAGGGCGTGCTGAAGGGCTTCTCCGCCGAGGAGATCGAGGCGAGCCAGGAAGAGGGCAAGATCGCGGTCACCTGCGAATTCTGCTCGACGACCTATCGTTTCGAGGCCGAAGAGCTCGCGCAGGCGGCTGAGTAACCTGAAGCATGTCGCGCAAAAGGGCGCAGCGGTTTTGCGGCACCGACATGCGACAAGACAAAGGTTAGTTCAGCACTCTGAGCAGGCCGGGTGAATCGAGAGAGAAGGCGGGGATTTCCACCTGGAAGACCTCGCCTTTGTCGGTTTCCATCTGGTAGTGGCCGAACATCAGGCCCGATGGCGTATCGAGCGGGCAGCCCGATGAATATTCGTAGGTATCACCGGGGCTAAGCGTCGGCTGTTCGCCGACGACGCCCGCGCCGCTCACTTCATCGACGACGCCGTTCTGATCGGTGATGTTCCAGTAGCGGTTGACGAGGCGTACAGTGAGGTCGGAATTATTGCTGATGACGATGCGGTAGCCCCACACATAGCGGTCGTCGTCCGGGTCGGATTGCTCCTCCAGGTAAAAGGGCTCGACCACCACTTCAATATCTCGTGTCAGGGCGCGGTACATGCCTACACCATAATAAGAATACCTTACTGGTATCTTATAAGAGGTGCGGCAGGTCAATAAACCAGGCCGGAATCCGCAATCAATTGGCTGTAAGCGCGAAAAATTCGCGCGTTAAGACTAATGCAACTCCCGCTCAGCGCGAGTAAATTGCAGGAATGCGCGTTTAAATGCCGGTCGGGCCATGTCGACCCGACCGGCTATTCTTGATCAGGCCTTGATCTTGGAGAGCGCCTGCGCGAAATCCTCGATCAGGTCGTCGGTATCCTCGATACCAGCAGACAGGCGCACGGTGCCGGGCGAGATGCCGAGTTCGGCGCGGGCCTCGTCCGTCAGGTTCTTGTGCGTGGTCGTCGCCGGATGCGTGATCAGGCTCTTCGCGTCGCCGAGATTGTTGGAGATCTTGACGATCTCAAGCGCGTTCTGCAGCGCGAACGCCGCTTCCTTTCCGCCCTTGAGTTCGATCGCCACCAGCGTCGAGCCGCCCTTCATTTGGCTAGCGACGATATCGGCCTGCGGATGGTCCTTGCGGCCGGGATAGATCACCTTGGCGACCTGCTTCTGCTCGGCCAGGAAGTCGGCGATCTTGCCGGCGTTCTCGGTCTGCTGCTTGACGCGCAGCGGCAGCGTCTCGAGACCCTTGAGCAGCGTCCACGCCGTGAACGGCGACATGGCCGGACCGGTGTGGCGATAATAGTCCTGCAGATGCTCGTTGACCCACTCCGTATCCGAGAGGATCACGCCGCCGAGGCTGCGGCCCTGGCCGTCGATATGCTTGGTCGCGGAATAGACGACGATATGGGCGCCGAGTTCCAGCGGCTTCTGGAAGATCGGCGTCGCGAAAACGTTGTCGACCACAACCTTGGCGCCGACCTGGTTGGCGAGCTTGGCAACGCCGGCGATATCGACCACTTCGAGGGTTGGGTTGGTTGGGCTTTCCAGGAAGAACACCTTGGTATTCGGGCGGATCGCCTTTTCCCAGTTCTCCAGATGGCGGCCGTCGACCAGTGTGCACTCGATGCCGTATTTCGGCGCCAGCGTTTCGACAACCCAGCGGCAGGAACCGAAGAGCGCGCGGGCGGCAACGATGTGATCGCCGGCCTTCACCTGGCAGAGGATGGCGGCGGCAACGGCTGCCATGCCCGATGCGGTGGCGCGGGCTTCTTCCGCACCTTCCATGGCGCACATGCGCTTTTCGAACATGTCATTGGTCGGGCTGCCGTAGCGGGCGTAGATATAGCCCTCGGTCTCGCCCTTGAAGCGCGCCTCGGCGGCTTCCGCGCTGTCGTAGACAAACCCTTGCGTGAGATAGATCGCCTCGGAGGTCTCGCTATACTGCGAGCGCAGCGTTCCGCCGTGGACCAGTTGGGTTGCCGGGCGCCAAGTCTTGCTCATGCCATCACCACTTTCAAACACAAAAAAACCGGCCGCGAATGCAGACCGGTTTCAACCCGGTCTATTTAGCCACTTGTTTAACGTGGCTGCAAGCCGACCGGCCAAATCACCACGGGATAAAGCTGCAATACTGCTGTTGCGCGCTTGCGTCAATTCCTCGATTTTGGTTTTGTCTGCGGCAAATTATGGATGGGGCATGATGGCTCGCGAAACAGGAATATTGGCAGACCGCGCGATTGCCGCGTTGTTCGAGACGGGACGCCTCGTCGCGGAGCGCGAGCTCGACAGCGACCAGATCCAGCCGGCGAGCCTTGATCTGCGTCTCGGCGCCAAGGCCTTCCGCGTCCGCGCCAGCTTCATGCCGGGTCCGAACAGCCTCGTGTCCGACAAGCTCGACCGTCTGAAGCTGCATGTCGTCGACCTCTCGGAAGGCGCGGTGCTCGAAACCGGCTGCGTCTACATCGTGCCCCTCATGGAGCGTCTCGATCTGCCGGCCGACATGTCGGCCTCGGCCAACCCGAAAAGCTCGACCGGCCGCCTCGATATCTTCACCCGCGTCATCACCGATTACGCGCAGGAATTCGACAAGATCCCGGCCGGCTATTCTGGCCCGCTCTATCTCGAAATCTCGCCGCGCACCTTCCCGATCGTCGTGCGTCGCGGCTCGCGCCTGTCGCAGATCCGCTTCCGCATCGGCCAGTCGCTGCTCGGCGAACCGGAACTGCTGGCGCTGCACGATGCCGAAACGCTGGTCGCAAGCACAAAGCCGAACGTCTCGGGCGGCGGCATTGCGCTGTCGATCGATCTCGCCGGCGACAAGGATGGCCTGATCGGCTATCGCGGCAAGCACCACACGGCTGTCGTCGATGTCGACAAGAAGGCCCAGCACGACATCTTCGATTTCTGGGAGCCGATCTACAGCCGTGGTCGCAACGAACTGATCCTCGATCCCGATGAGTTCTACATCCTCGTATCGCGCGAAGCCGTCCACGTGCCCCCGCATTACGCCGCCGAAATGACGCCATTCGATCCGCTGGTCGGCGAATTCCGCGTCCACTACGCCGGCTTCTTCGACCCCGGCTTCGGCCACGCGCCCGCCGGCGGCCGCGGAAGCCGCGCCGTCCTCGAAGTCCGCAGCCACGAGGTCCCCTTCATCCTCGAAGACGGCCAGATCGTCGGCCGCCTGGTCTACGAGCACATGCAGGAACACCCCGAAAGCCTCTACGGCACCGGCCTCGGCTCCAACTACCAGGCCCAGGGCCTCAAGCTCTCCAAGCACTTCCGGATCTGAGCAGCCTCACCCGCAAGTGCTTCAAGGCCGCTTGACACCGATCGTCATCTGTTGGAAATCTGCGCGTAACGCGGGTGTAGCTCAATGGTAGAGCAGCAGCTTCCCAAGCTGAATACGAGGGTTCGATTCCCTTCACCCGCTCCAGCGATTTCAATAGCTTAGGTATATCGGCGTTTCACCGCCGTGTCACTTGCACTTGGCGATGAGTGCGTCGGCAGCCTTGCGGCTGGCCTCAGGACCGTCGCCTTGGACGTACTTTTTTGTCATCTTCGTCGTCGTGTGGGTAGCGAGATCGCTAGCCATTTCGATAGAGCCCGTTGCTTGCACCGTCTCGGAAACGGCGCCAGCTCGGGTATCCATTGACCAGACGGTAGCAGGGACGCCAGCTGCGTCTCTCACTATCCGAAACTTGGCAGCATAACGGCTTTCCCAGTATGGCTTGCCATAGTCCTCGTCGATCACGACAGGGCCGATCTCTGGAACCGGCGCGAGTTGGCGCGATGATGAACACCGCGCGCCTGGGAGAAAACGCTCATGCGGCCTCCTCGGCGCAAACCGGGAGAGGAACACTCGCGGGCCAGTCGTGCGGCGCCATTGGTAGAGAGGTTCGTAGGGGTCGCTGCTCATCGCAACAGCTTAGCGTGTGACTCTACGCCCGAAAAGCAGAACGATCGCCAGACGTCGATTGTCGCCTCACCCGGCTTCAAGCCATTGGTAGCGCTGGATCGTGGCATTCCGGCATGGAGTCCCATATTCATTTCAGCAAGTCGGAAATTTTCAACGCCATCTGCTTCATAGGCTCGTAGTACTCGCCTCTTATAACCCTTTTCTCATCAAGCAGCCCTTTGACGGAGTTGGTGGCCTCGCGGGCCGGCTTTGTTCGCACATCTTTAGCCGGAATTGCCATAAAGTGAAATCTGGGGAAGCGATCGGCAAGCTTCGGCACCAGATCTTCCTTATCTCCATCCAAGATGCCAACGACTTTCTCGAAGCCTAAATCATCTAGGATTGAGGCGATCTTTTCCATTTTATCAGCGCCGCCGACACCCCATCCGAAGATCGCTCCACTCATGGCGACAGACAACTGGCCAAATACTTCGGGATAGAGAACCGCGTCCTCCTGGCCCTCGGTGAGAATGACGCCGTCTTCTTGGAAGAATAGCTCTCGCGCGCTCAGCCCGAGTACATGAGGATTGTTTATGTCTCTTATAAGCTTCGCGATAGCCGTTTTGGAAGCATTTGAAAGCTCATGGATCAACGTCCCTTCAGCCTCCTTGGTGGCGACTCGGACGAGATGCGCACCATTGCCCAGTGCGGCGAGATCGACGAAATAAGGCGAGTGGGTGGAAATAACAATCTGGCGATCCTTGGCGTATTCCGCCAGCATTCGCGCGACTCTCTTTTGCAAGCTTGGATGGAGCGACAGTTCAGGTTCGTCGATCACCACCATGCTGCCGGGATCGCTGTCATAAAGTGCATCTACAATGGCGAAAACACTGACGATACCTTCTCCAAGGCCATCACTCGTGTGGGAGTGCTTTCCGCTAACAAACTTCAGGAAATAGGCGCCTGTGTCATTGAGGTCGATTGACCATTTTGGCTCAAATCCAAGCACCTTCTTAAGCTCGTCATTGAAAGCGGCTTGATTACGTTCGATCTCGAAGAGACGCGATGAGAAGCTATCCAGTTGGCTAGACCTACTCGTTGGCAGGGGCGTGTTGTTAATATAGTTGGTTCGCGACATCTGGCCTTTGCCAAAGTGCGAATTGAACGCGCGGCGTGACTGCAGGATAAATGCCTGAAACTCGTCATCTCGTGGACTTCGGGAGGTTTCGCTTGAGCCGGCCCGAATTGACGATAACGTCTCTATCACACCGTTGATGGTCATCTTAATGGTGACCTTATCTAGCTCGGCATTCCTCATGCCGGTCGTGAAGCTTGGCGTGTTATGTCCGGCTCTCGCCCGCAGGCATTCGATGATCGACGATTTTCCAGAATTATTGGAGCCTGTAATGACGGTCAGGCCACTCCCAACTTGACCGGTTGGCTGCGCGAATTCCATTGATTTTTCTGTCGTAAAGCCACGGTAGCCTTCGACAGTCAGTCTCTCTAAACCCACGCTGCAATCCTCCATTGCCTAAGCTTAATCAAAATACTGTGCGTCAGCGATGAGTTGTATCCCTGATGTGAAGAATACTCTCAAGTGATATTTCCGAGTAATGCCCGTTTCAAAAACCTCGCCGGATTGTGTCCGGCGAGGTGATGTTTGAGTGAAACGCTGCGTTGAATTTGCTCAGGGTTCTCGAAGCTTCCCAAGCTGAATACGAGGGTTCGATTCCCTTTCACGCGCTCCATTCCCGTCAAAAAATACGTGATCTTCGGCGCTTATTCGCGTCCGGCACCCGTGCGTCAAGACCCGCATCAACGCTCGACATCCCACACCCTAACGCTTTCCGTGTACTTGACGAATCCCTAACGAACGTGGTTAATTTTTAACTATTCTCCGGTACATGGAACTTGGACGGCGCTCTGGCCGTTACTGGCGCACACGAGGAGGAATAGCGAAATGCTCTTGAAGATTTTCACCGCAAAGCGCGATGTCGTCGACGCCGATGACACCGGCACCTACGCGGATGGCTACCATATGCCGGAACTCGACGTTGCCGCATACAAGCGCAGCGACCGCCGCTCCTCCTACGAGCGCGACTATGGTCGTGGTCGCAAGGTTGAAGAAATTTCGCTCGGTCTCGTCTGAAAGATCGATCACATAGCGGATAAAGTCGGCATCTGCCGAAATGAAAATGGGCGGCCTTGAGCCGCCCATTTCATGTTTGCGAGAGCCTTGTCGCGGCTCAGAACTCCGTCCAGTCGTCATCCTTCTTGTCGGCGGAAGACGTGCCGCCGAAGGCGTTGGCGAGCTTCTGCCCGAGGGCGAGCGCCGGCGAGGAGGTCGGTCGCGTAACGCCTGAGGTGGCGATCCGCACCGGGGCCTTACGGGTCAAGACAGGCTTGGCCGGGCGCGGCGGCAGGGGCTCGTTGGCGTCTGGAACCACCCGTGGCGTGAACGCCACGGTGCTGCCGCCGGTGCCGGTCAGCTTGAACTGGTCGAGCAGGGTGTTGAGCGCCGCAGCCTCGGTCGCGAGCTTGTGGCTAGCGGCGGTGCTTTCTTCCACCATCGCGGCGTTCTGCTGCGTGCCCTGGTCCATCGTGTTGACCGCCGTGTTGATCTCCTGCAGCCCGATCGATTGCTCGCGTGCGGCTTCGGCGATCGCGTTGACGTGCTGGTTGATCTCCTGCACCTCATGCACGATCTCTTCGAGCGCCTTGCCGGTCTCGCCGACCAGCGATACGCCCGATTTCACCTGGTTGCCAGAAGTCAGGATCAGCGACTGGATTTCGCGTGCGGCATTGGCGGAACGCTGCGCGAGTTCGCGCACTTCTTGCGCGACAACAGCGAAGCCCTTGCCCGCTTCCCCGGCGCGCGCCGCTTCCACGCCGGCGTTCAGCGCCAGCAGGTTGGTTTGGAAGGCAATGTCGTCGATCACGCCGATGATGTTGCCGATCGATGCCGAGGACTGTTCGATCTGCTGCATGGCGTTGACCGCCTTGCGCACGACTTCGCCGGATCGCTCGGCGCTGTGGCGGGTTTTCGACACCAGCGTGCGTGCTTCTTCCGCCCGGCGCGCGGCATCCTTCACCGTGGTCGTGATCTCTTCCAGCGCGGCTGCCGTCTCTTCGACGGAGGCTGCCTGCTGCTCGGTGCGACGCGAGAGCTGGTCGGCAGACGCGCGGATCTCGCCGGCGCCGGCTGTGATCGCGCGGGCATTATCGCCCACGGTCTGCATCGTTTCGTTGAGCTTGAAGATCGAGTTGTTGAAGTCCTGGCGCAGGCTGTCCAGGCTGCCTTCAAACGGCGTGTTGATCTGCGAGATCAGGTCGCCGGCCGCAAGCTTGCGCAGGCCGTCGCCGAGCGCGCTGACGGTGCGCGAGAGATCGGCCGCCTCGGTGGCGCGCTGCGCTTCGATTTCGCGCCGCTCGCTATCGGTGAGATTGCGGTTGCGCTCCGCCTCGCGCTCGAGACGCACGCGCTCGATGGCGTTGTCGCGGAAGATCGAGACGGCAGCAGCCATCTCGCCCACTTCGTCCTGCCGGTCCATGCCGTCGACGGCGCTTGCCGTCTCGCCCTCGGCAAGCCGCGTCATGCGCTGGCGAAGCCGGGCCATCGGTGCCGCGATGCCGGCCTGCGCGATCCAGATGCTGAGCCCGATCGCGGCAAGCACGGCGAGCCCGATCAGCACGAAACAATAAAGGATGCGGCTGTTGACCGTGGCCGAAAGCGCATCGCCGCCATCGTTGAGCTGCGCCATCAGGGCATCATTGTTGGCGATCATCTTCGGCGTGACGATCGAGAGCTTGGCGTTGAGCTCGGCTGCCGTGGCCTGTGCACCTGCGCGGTCGCCGGCCTTGGCCTGATCGAACACCTTTTTCGAAAGCGCGTCCATCTCGTCGATGCCGGCAATGATCTCGTCGATCGCGGGCTTGCGGTTCGGCACGAGACCGGCTGCCTGCTGCAGACGCTCGCGCGCTTGCGGCATCTTGCTGGGGCTCGCGATCGCCGCATCGAAGTCGGGCGTGCCGGGGGTGAGGTCGGAGACGACGGTTGCCTGCAGAACGGCTGCGGTAGCAGACGCGCTGGCGCGCGAAGCCTGCATCGCCGCAAGCGCTTCATGGTCGATGAAGGCGCTATAGGCGGCATCGGCGCCGCGGAATTCCTCGATGACATAGACGAGACCGCCGATCGCGATGACGCCGAGAAGCGCAACGACCGAGATGATCTTGGTGCGGATTTTGAAGTTTTTCAGCATGAATGGGCCCATGGGCTGCGGCCAGGGGGATGGCCGGATACGATCGTTTTCAAGGACAGGCGTTTCGAAGGCAGAGCTGGCGCTTGTGGCGCCGTGGGGAGATGCCCGCTAAGGCTCGACAGGCGCATCATGCATTCGGTCGGGAACCGGTGTCGTCGAACGCGACTAGAATCCATATTGCTTAAGACGAAACTAACACATCCAGAGGTCCACAGAATTTAAGTGGATCGGCTCATTGTAAGGGCATGGAGGCCGCGCGCACCGGTTGCGAGGTTGGCAGGTGCGGGGTCTTGTCCCAGAAGAACGGCTTGAAATGCAGCTGGAAGACCGCGCGCCATGCGGCGCCCGATATCATCATCCAGTAGAGGGGCAGGGCGACCCAGCGCCAGCCGACCTTGCGCTTCTCGTCGCGCAGCATGGCGCGCCGGCCAAGCACCAGCAGGATGATATAGCTTCCCAGCATGTTGGCGACATCGATCAGAAACAGCAGCGCCTCGCCGGTGCCGGGTGCTGGGAAACCGAGCATCATGTAGCTGGCGGTGGTGAGGATCAGCATGACCATCCACGGATGCGTCAGCGAGGCGACGAGCATGCCGCCGATCAATATCTGAAAAACGAGGAGCGGCCAGATCCCCATCTCACGCACGAGCTTGCCGGGTGCGCGCATCATCACCAGCCACGTTTGCAGCCAGCCCTTGAACCACCGTGTTCGCTGGTTCAGCCAGACATCGCGCGTCGTCGGCGCATCCTCATAGGTCGGGCAGTCGATCACGCCGCAGCGATAGCCGAGCCTGTAGAGCCGCAAGCCGAGATCGGCATCCTCGGTCACATTATAGGGATCCCACCCGCCGCACGCCTTGAGATCGGCGACGCGCAGATGGTTGGACGTGCCGCCGAGCGGCATCGGCAATTGATGCTTTGCCAGCATCGGCAGCAACAGCCGAAACAGCGCCGCGTATTCGAGCGCGAAGGCGGCGCTGATCCATGAAATGCCGACATTGGAGATGATCAACGGCGCCTGCAGGCAGGCAACGTCATCGCGGCTGGCGCAGAAACTCGCATAGGCCGCGCGCAGCTGGTCCGGATGCGGCCTGTCCTCTGCGTCGTAGATCACGAGGAACTCGCCGCGCGCGGCGCTCAGCGCATAGTTCAGCGCCTTTGGTTTCGTTCTCGGATGGGAGACCGGCACCGCGACGATTTCGAATTGCGGGCCGAGGTCCTGTTTCTCGAGTGCCGCGATCGTCGCGTGGTCGTCGGCCTCGCAGATCAGCTTGATGTCGAGCTTGGCGATCGGCCAGTTGAGCTGCTTCAGCGCCGCGACAAGCTGGCCGGCGACCTCGGCCTCCTTGTAGAGCGCGACGAACACGGAATAGACCGGCAGCCGCTCCGTTGGTTGCGGCGTCGGTTGCGGGCCGCGGCGGTGGCTGAGCGCGCAGGCTCTGAGCAGGATCGCCGCCATGTAGATGAGCGACAGAGCGAGATGAACGATCGCGATCAGCGGCAGCTCGGAAAACGCCGCGAAGATAAGCGCGCAAAGGGCCGCGCCGGCGATGAACCCTTGCTTGCCCGAGAGCACGATGCGGGCGCTGAACCGCCCCTTGTCCTCGAATAACGTCCCGATGCTCTCCTTCACCCGTCGCTTGGCGCCGACCTGCCAGATGGCGTCGCGCATCGCGGTGGGCGTGGTGATGATGATCCGCTCGGCAAGCCCCGGCCGCGCCTCAATCGTCCGTGCCAGCGCCAGCAGGCGGCCAGCCTCGGGAATAATGGCGATCATCGCCTTGTCGGCATAGTTCAGCCGCACGGATCGCGTGTCCGCCAGCTGCGTGTCGAGCGCCTGGTCGTCATGGATCAGCGCCGGATCGAGCTGCGACAGGAATGGCAGGCGAAGCGCACGGGCAAGGCCGGCATAATAGCTCTCGGCGTCCACCCATCGGTTGGCCAGCAGTTCGCGCTCGATCGACGTGCCATTATGGCGGGCCATGGTCGCCGCGCGCGCGATCGTCGGCTTGCCGATGCCGAGGCGGAGCAGCGCTTCGATCTCGATCTGCCTGACATCATTGACCACGCTCGCCGGCACGACCGGCGAGAGCGGAGGTTTCGGTCGCTCCTGAAGCGTTGTTTGACGGGTGCTGATCCCGCCCGACGCATATTCCCCGATACGCATGACTCTGATACACCGTCGTTGAATTGGCAGTGCAGTCCCCGGGGCAGATCATAATGGTGCGATTTAAGCTGGCATCTCTCAATCCTAAGGGGTTTTGCAGCCTCTGGCTGTTTCTGGCCGCGTTTTGGCTACCTCTTTCGGCTGCGGCACAGCAGGCAGCGCCCTCTTTGCCGCTGTTGTTCGATAGCCGCGAGCGCCTCGCCAAGCCTGATCTGACAAGCCTCGTGCGTCTGCGTTTCCTGACTTCGGTTGATTTTCCGCCGTTCAATTTCATGGATCAGAACGGCAAGCTCTCGGGCTTCAATGTCGATCTCGCCCGCGAAATCTGCGCCGAGCTGGAGATATCCGACAAGTGCCAGATCCAGGCCTTGCCCTTCGGCGATCTCAAGGATGCGCTGGCCGCCTCGCAGGGCGATGCCGTGATCGCGGGGCTGGCCGTCGGCAGCGAGCTGCGCCGGCAGTTCTCCTTTTCGCGCCCTTATCTGATGCTGCCCGCCCGCTTTGCCCGCAATCTGAAGGCGCCGATCAAGGGCGAGAACGCCGCAAGCCTTGCCGATCGCTCCGTCGGCGTCGTCAAGGAAACCGCCCACGCCGCCATGCTCGCCGCCTATTTCCCCAGGGTCAAGGCGGTGCCGTTCGACAGCAAGGAGGCGCTGCTCGCAGCATTAAAGGATGGAAAGGTCGACGCTGTCTTCGCCGATTCGCTGCAGCTCTCATTCTGGGTGTCGTCGCAGGCGTCGGAGAAGTGCTGCGCCCTGTTCGACGGTCCCTATATGTCGGAAGAGTTTCTGGGCGAGGGCATGACGATCATGCTGCGGCAAAAGGACGAAGTCCTGCGCTCGGCCTTCGACCACGCGCTGGCTGCGCTTTCGCGCAGCGGTCGCCTGCAGGAAATCTACCTGCGCTACTTCCCCTACGGACTATACTAGGCGGGTTAAGCCTTGCGGAAACGAGCAATGGCGCTGCGCTCGATCGCGGCGCAGGTCAGCTTGTCGAGGCCGAGCCGGTCGCGCAGCAGGCTGAGCAGGCGCAGTTCCTCGGCCTTCACGGAAAGGTCGGCCGACGCGACTTCGACCGCCAGGGCATAGGCTGTGTCGTAAAGCTTCGGCGACAGCGTGTCCTTGACCGTCTCGAGAACGACATCGAGCCCCTCGGGACCGGACAGAAGTGCCGCGCAATCGCGGGCAACCGAGATCAGCTTGTCGTCGTCGAAGCCGCGGAAAACCGGCAAAAAGCCGATCAGCTGTCCGATACGTTCCAGCTCCCGATCATTCATCGTGCTGTCGACGGCGGATGCCATGACCATCACGTAGATCAACGCGTCGTGGGCGGAAAGCGGCTTGTTCATGTCTGCATGGTTCCTCTGCGATGTCTGCAGAGTTTAGGAACTGGCCACGCCCATTACAAGGGATCGCTCATATCTTGAGGCTGGGTCAGGTCGGGTGCATCAGTTGCGCCGGCCTGACGAGGATCCTGCCCGTAGATACCGTTTCCATCTTGCTTTGCCTTGGCACCGGCGTCCGCGAAGGCGGACCCCGCCGCCGCCTCTGCCCAGCCATTCTCGACCAGCCACTCGGAAAGATCCTGCGCACCGATCTTGCAACTTGCTGTCGCGGTGCCGCTCCAGTTGGGATCACTGAGATCGCAGTTAACGGTACGAAGCCGCAGGAAAAGCCGGAAATTGGTCTTCGCCAGCATCCCGCATGGCCATTCAGTGCCCCCGGCGCCGGCGCAGCTCTTGTCGACCGGTGTCGGCGTCAGCCCGGCCAGTTGCAGCCGCCTTTCGCCGAAGCCGAGAACACCGGCGCTTTCGGCCACGGGGCGCGGCAGGTCGATCCCTTTGTCGGTCACCACGACAGGCTTTTTCTCGGGCTCCGGCGCCTGTTCACGCTCCAATGGCTTGCCGTCGACCGAGGCCGGGTAGAACTGGCTGGCGTCATCCACCGGCCGGGCCATCATGCTCGCATCTGGGTTCGTTGTCGGCTGCGCGGGCGAGGGCGTTTGCTGCGCGGCCGCCCCTTGCGCCGATGCCGCGATCTCGCCCGCATCAGACGCACCGCTCAACCGATGCTCGCCTGCGGCGATCAGGCCGATAACGATCGCTATTCCCGCAGTCGCTGTCAGAAGTGCCGCAGGTCTCATGGAAGATTTTCCTACTGGCTGGCCCAGATGATCCGGGCGATCCAATCCACGTCGGTGAGTTCGATCGTGCGGTTCGGATGTTCGGGATTGAGTGACATGAGTTCGATGGAACGCGGGCTCTGGCGCATCAGCACCTTGGCCATCACCTCGCCCTCGCGGGTCTTCACCACGACGCGGTCGTTGCGGCGCACCTGCGCGCCCGGCTCGACGATCAGAACGTCGCCGTCGCGATAGAGCGGCATCATGCTTTCGCCCTGCACCTCGAGCGCATAGACGCCCGCCTTCTGAGACGGTGCGGCCGGAAATTCCACCACATCCCAGCCCTGTCCGGCCGGAAAGCCGCCATCGTCGAAAAACCCGCCAGCGCCCGCCTGCGCGAAGCCGAGCAGCGGGATGGAGCTCCCTTGCGGCGGAAACGCACCGTCAGGCAGCGTCGAGAAACTGCCCTGCGGCCGCATGAAGGACAGGAATTCCTCCATGCTGGACCGGGTCGCTTCCAGCACCTTGGCGATCGATTCCGTCGATGGCCAGCGCAAGCGCCCATCGGCGGAAAGACGTTTGGATTTGTTGAACGAGGTCGGGTCGAGGCCGGCGCGGCGGGCAAGCCCCGAGGGTGTCAGGTCGTGCCGTTCGGCAAGCCTGTCGAGCGCTCCCCAGATCTGCTCGTGTGACAGCATGTCGCCTGATCCCGTGCGCGCAACGGCGCTCCTTAATCGGCTGAAAGATTAACCGCAAGGCGGGCAGGAGTAAAGAGATAAGAGGAATAAAATCCTCTCTCCCGTCAAGCGACCATCGCCATGTTGATCTTGCCGAGCTGGATCACCGCCTGGGTGCGGCTGTCGACATTGAGCTTGAGGAGAATGGCCGAGACATGCGCCTTGATCGTCGCCTCGGAGACGCCGAGCTCATAGGCGATCTGCTTGTTGAGCAGGCCCTCGGCGAGCATCGTCAGCACCCGGCTCTGCTGCGGCGTCAGCGTGTGTAGCCGGTGGATGATGTCGGCCACATCGGGGTCCTGTTCCTGCCCATCGCGATAGCTCTCAGGCGTTGCGATGTCGCCCGCAAGCACCGTCTGTATGCCGAGGCGGATATCGTCGATCCCGGCGGATTTCGAGATGAAGCCGGAGGCGCCGAGCTCCAGCGAGCGACGGATCGTCGTCGCATCGTCGGACGCCGAAACGATCACGATCGGCAGGCCTGCAAATTCCGAGCGCAACGCCATTAGCCCGGAAAAGCCGCTCACCCCAGGCATAGCGAGGTCGAGCAGCATCAGATCGGCATCCGGATGATCGCCGACCGACTTTCGCGCGGCGGCGAAATCGCCGGCTTCGACGATATCGGGATGCCCCTCCATTCCGGTCACGGCCTGACGCAACGCATCGCGAAACAGCGGATGATCGTCGGCAATAATGATTGTCTGCTCATGCATCGAAAACTCCCTCCCAAGAGCCCGATCATGAAGTCCATGCACCGCCTTCCTCCACGGTTCATGCCTTCCTGCTAAAGCAGACTATAACAAATCATGTCTTTTGCGGAAGGGCGTTGCCCTGGTCCTCGCTCTGGAATTCCTTGACGATCCCCATGAAGCTGCGCATCCAGCGCTCCATGATGCCGATCGAGCGGTCGATCTCGGCATCCGATGGCAGCGCCTTGTTGACGACGCTCTTGTTCTCCAGCGCGGTCACCCGGTCCGACAGCCGGTCGAGTTCGCTTTCGTAAGCGGCGCGTTCGTCGGCAGCCATGCGGCAGACGAGCGCTCCGTCCTTCTCCTCGCAGAGCGACATGGCGCCGGTCTGGCGATCGAGCCGCACGAAATGGTCGCCGCTGCGCTCCAGTTGGAAGCGGCTTGCGTCCGGCTCTGCGGCGGAAGCGGCCAGCGGAATGAGGATGGCGACGAGGCTGAGCGTGATATTTTTCATGGTTTCCTCCGGAAATCTCGATGGCCACCGCATTTTTTGCGGTGAGCGCGTGGACATCGCCGCTCAACTGCGGCAAAGCCCGGGAAAGACCAGCCATTCATGAGGCCATCATGACCCTGACACCCACGCTTTACAAGATCGTGACGGAAACGCTCTGGCAGGACGCCCGGGCGACCGGCGTTTTCCGCGGCGCTGCTATCGATCTGACTGATGGATTCATCCACTTCTCGACGGCAAACCAGGCGGTGCAGACCGCGGCCTTGCATTTCTCCGGCCAGACCGGCCTGCTGCTGGTCGCCGTCGATGCTTCAGCGCTTGGTGACAAGCTGATCTTCGAGCCGTCACGCGGCGGCGATCTCTTCCCGCATCTCTATGCGGACCTCCCGCTTTCGGCAGTGCTTTGGGAAAAGCCATTGCCGCTTGATGCCGAAGGCAAACACATCTTTCCGGACCTTCAGCCATGATCGATCTCTTCAAGCACGCCGCCCGCAAGGGTCTATTCCTCTTCGATCCGGAAACGGCGCACGGCATGTCGATCGCGGCGCTGAAGTCCGGCCTCGTTCCGGCCTGTGCTGCACCTGCAGATGCGCGCCTTCGCCAGACGGTCGCCGGGCTTGAGTTCGCCAATCCGATCGGCATGGCCGCCGGCTACGACAAGAACGCCGAGGTGCCGGAGGCGCTGCTGAAGATCGGCTTCGGCTTCACCGAGATCGGCACGGTGACACCCAAGCCGCAATCCGGCAATCCGCGCCCGCGCATCTTCCGTCTTGTCGAGGACGAAGGCGTGATCAACCGCCTCGGCTTCAACAATGAGGGCCACGACGCGGCCTTTGCGCGCCTGTCATCCGTCAGGAGCAAGGGCATCATTGGCGTCAATATCGGCGCCAACAAGGATAGCGCCGATCGCATCGACGACTACGTGAAGGGTATCCGCCGCTTCTATTCGCTGGCGGGCTATTTCACCGCCAACATCTCCTCGCCCAACACGCCGGGCCTGCGCGATCTGCAGGCGCGCGAGAGCCTGTCGGCGCTGCTGGCGGCCGTGCTCACCGCGCGCGACGAGGAAGCCGCAAAATCC
The DNA here is from genome assembly GCF_000377565.1 of Rhizobium sp. 2MFCol3.1. Taxonomy (GTDB): domain Bacteria; phylum Pseudomonadota; class Alphaproteobacteria; order Rhizobiales; family Rhizobiaceae; genus Rhizobium. The sequence continues at coordinate 192,482 of NZ_KB898356.1, forward strand.
GGCCGCAAGATCCCCGTCTTCCTCAAGGTCGCGCCGGATCTGACGGAAGAGGGCATCGACGACATCGCCGCCGAAGCGCTCTCGCATGCGCTCGATGGCCTGATCGTCTCCAACACCACGCTGTCGCGCGATGGTCTGAAGGATCAGCGCCAGGCGAAAGAGCAGGGCGGCCTCTCCGGCAGGCCTCTCTTCGAAAAGTCGACCGTGGTTCTCGCGAAGATGCGCAAGCGCGTCGGCCCCGACCTGCCGATCATCGGCGCCGGCGGTGTCTCCTCGGCCGAGACCGCGCTGGAAAAGATCAAGGCGGGCGCCGATCTCGTGCAGCTCTATTCCTGCATGGTCTATGAAGGCCCGGGCCTTGCGGGCGACATCGTTCGCGGCCTGTCGAAGCTGATGGACCGCGAGAAGGTGGCCTCCATCCGCGAGCTGCGTGACAGCAAGATGGACTATTGGGCCGGCCGGAATGTCTGATCGGCCCGCTCTCTGACCCTGAGCACCAGGAAGACGCCGCGCGAAAGCAGGAACAGGTTGATCGCCAGCCACAGGCCGTGGTTGGCGAAGAACGGCACGAAGATCGCGAGTGCCGCCAGATAGACGACGAACGACATCAGCATGCGGTTGCGCATGTCGCTCGACCATGTGGCGCCGATGAAGACGCCATCCATCAGGAATGCGAGCGCTCCCGTCAGTCCTGTTATCGCCGCCCAGGGCAGATAGAGGTTTGCGGCTTCACGCACATCAGGTGATGTCGTCAGCGCCGCGATCAGCCGCTCGCCGGCCACCAGGAAGAACAGCGAGATGACGCCGGCAAGCCCGAACGACCAGATCGTCGTTAGCTTCAAGCCGCGATCGAAGGCCGGGCGATAGCGCGCCCCGACGGCGCGGCCGGTGATCTGCTCGGAGGCGTTGGCCAGCCCGTCGAGATAGAAGCTCGACAGCATCAGGAAGTTCATCAGCACGGCGTTCGCCGCCAGCGTCACAGCACCGAAGCTGGTGCCGATCCGCGTCATCAGGGCGAAGGCGCCAAGCAGCACGAAAGTACGGATCAGGATGTCGCGGTTGAGCGTGAAGAGTTCCGCCAGAGGCTTCCGCGCAAAGATTTCGGCGCGCGTCGGCCGGTCGGCGCGGTCGAAGCTTCTCAGCACGATGAACAGGCCGGCGAGTGCCCCGATGGTCTCGCCGACGGTCGTCGCCCAGGCAACGCCAGATATCCCCCAATCGAGCCAGAGACCAAGCACGATCGCCAGCACGATGTTGATGCCGTTGATGATCGTCTGCAGCAGCAGGCCGATGCTTCCCTGGCCGCGCCCGAGCACGAAGCCGAGGATCGCGTAATTGGCGAGCGCTGCCGGCCCGGCGAGGATGCGGATCGAGAAATAGGTGCTGGTCGCCTGCGCCACCGCGTTGTCAGGCCCCATCAGCGTCAAACCCGCCGCCAGAAGCAGCGGTGACAGACAGAGCAGCGCCACACCGCAGCCGAATGCCGAAATGATCGCCCGCCAGAACACGCCCTGTTCGGCATGCCGGTCGCGGCGGCCATAGGCCTGCGCCGTCAATCCAGTGGTCGATGCGCGCAGGAAGTTGAAGCTGCCGAGAATGAGATCGAAGAGCATCGCCCCGATCGCCAGGCCCGCCAGCGCATCGGGATCGCCCATATGGCCGACGACGCCGGTGCCGACAAGGCCGAGCAGCGGCGTGGTGATGAAGCCGAGCGTCATCGGTATGGCGATCGACAGCACCATCCGGTGCGTGACCTCGAAGGCGAGGCCGCTGCCGCTGTTGTGTACGCTCGCTTCCAAGGTCTGCTCCTCACAAAGAGGCGGAATCACCTCAGTTGGAAAGCACCATGGCCCAATAGGGTACGTTGCGGGAAGCGGGATTATAGGCCACCGCGACGCCAAGCCCGCTATAGCGGCCGAGCATGTTTTCCAGATGATGCGGCGAGTTGATCCAGGCGGTGACGACGGCGGGAACCGTCTGCTGCCCGGTCGCGATGTTTTCCGCCGCCGGCAGCTGCACGCCGCTCGCCTTCACGCGCGGGCCGAAACCGTCGGCGATGCCCATCACGTGCTTCATCTTGCCGGCCGCCGCCATGCGTTTGGCCTGGAAGAGGGCAGCCGCCGTCGCGGCGGGATCCACCCTCAGCGGCGGCAGGCCGTTCTTGGCGCGCAGCTGGTTGACGAGCGGCAGCGAGGCCGCCGTCTGGTCTTCGCCGTTGGAGGGTGTCGAGGGCTCTTTCGGCCCGGTGGCGCAGCTGGCGACGCCGGCTGCAAGCGCAAGCGCGGAAAAGCGCAGCAGGCTGCGCCGAGAGAGATCGATGGAGGTCATGTTACCGGCGATAGCTGAAGAGACGGATGATGAGGAAGATCGGAATGACGATGGTGGCGCCGAGCATCAGATAGTCGCCGACGCGGCCGAGCGCGGAGAAGCCGCGATGCCAGACCTCAAGGATGAAATTGCGGATGCCGTAGATGAAATCCAGCGGCGCCAGCCCGAAGACGGCCATGATGAAGCCGACGATCAGCGACACCACCAAAAGCTTGATCAATGTACGGCCGAGCGAGTCGCCCAGAAACTTGTTCACCTGATCGGACATGCATCATCTCCTGTTCACCCCTGAGATACGGGCGCGAATCGTTGCCCGCAAGCTTTTTCAGGGCTGTCGCGTCAGCCTCTGAAATAGGACTTGAGTTTTTTTGTGGCCATCGCCAAATGCGGGCCGCGCAACAGGTCACCATCATGCCGCCCTATCTCCAGACATCAGGCGATGCCATCGCCGACCGCCGTGCCGACTATGCCAGGATGCTGGACAAGGGTGGCGAGCCGGATGCCGCCGCCGAGCTGATGGAGCAGGCGCTGGAGCTGGTGCCGGATTGGGCGGTCGGCTGGTACTGGCTTGCCACCTACCGCGAAAAATCAGGCAATGTCGCCGGCGCGATCGAGGCCTACCGGCGAACCCGCGAGCTCACCGAGGACGATATCTTCGGCGCCACGCTGAAGCTCGCCTTCCTCGGCGATATTGCCGTGCCCGATCAGCCGCCGAGCATCTATGTCGAGCGCCTGTTCGATGATTACGCCGCCCGCTTCGAGACCTCGCTGGTGGACAAGCTCGGCTACGACGTGCCGGCAAAGCTAGCCCGCATGATCGCCGCGACCGGCCGGCATTACGCGCTGGCGGCGGATCTCGGCTGCGGCACCGGGCTGATGGGCCCGGAAATCCGCGCCATGGCCGGCCGGCTCGAAGGCTTCGATCTCTCGCAAAACATGCTGGCGAAGGCGGAGGAAAAGCAGGTCTACGACCATCTCGCCCAGGCCGACTTGTCGCTGCCCGCAGACGAGTCCGGCCTGTTTGCGGATAGCGGCGCACATCGCGCCGATCTCGTCACCGCCGCCGATGTGCTGATCTATCTCGGCAATCTCGAGATCGCCTTTGCGTCGGTCGCGGCCCTTTGTGTCGATGGCGCCGATTTCGGCTTTTCTGTAGAGGAAACCGAGGACGAGGAGGGCGTTCACCTCGCCCATTCCCTGCGCTATGCCCACTCGGAAGCCTACGTCCGCTCGCTCTGCGCCCGCCATGGCTTCGAGGTTATCGCGATGAGCCGAACCACCATTCGCAAAGATGGCGCCAATATCATTCCCGGCATTCTGTTCCTTGCACGCAAGCAAGCCTGACGGAACGATTCTTGCGAAGTTTTAATAGGTCAGCATTGCTTACGTATTTCGCTTGAAAACGTGGCGAATGAACCGGATAATTCCGCTCAGAAGCCGAAGAGCGCGAATGCCGCCCGGCGACCAATCATTCACATCCCCTGCCGCCTGGGGCCTGCCCGGGCGTTCTTGAACTCGTCTGCCGTTGGAGATTAGCGACATGACTCAGCTCATCAATGCCCTTGGCTTCTGGAACACGAGCGCCACGCGCCACACGCCTGTCGAAGACGTGCAGGGCATCTTCTCCGGCAGCCTCGTCGCCGCCCTTGGCCTTTACGTGCTCGCAAGCGCCGGCCTGTTGACCGGCAGCACGGCGGGCATCGCCTTCCTCGTGCACTATGCCTTCGGCATCAATTTCGGCCTCGCATTCTTCCTGCTCAACCTGCCGTTCTTCTATCTCTCGTGGAAGCGCCTCGGTGTGTCCTTCACCATCAAGACCTTCATCGCCATCGGCCTGACCTCGCTGCTGACCAGCCTGCAGCCGAATGTGATGAGCATCGCGACGATCCATCCGGCCTGGGCAGCCCTTCTGGGCGGCCTTCTGCTCGGCTTCGGCCTATTGGCGCTCTATCGCCACCGCGCCAGCCTCGGCGGCGTCGGCATTCTCGGCATCTACATGCAGGAGCGCTTCGGCATTCGCGCCGGCCTCGTGCAGATGGCCGTCGATCTCTGCGTGCTGGCGGCTGCCTTCTTCGTCACCACGCCGCCCGTCGTGTTTTACTCCGTGCTCGGCGCCGTGGTGCTGAATCTCTTTCTCACGATCAACCACCGCGCCGACCGCTACGTCGCGCTGTAATAGTTAGCCGAGCAGATTGCCGAACCGCACCGAATAAATCCGGTCGCGTCCGAGTAAGTGCGCGATCAGCGACGGCTGGTCGAACAGCCCCTTCATCGCCTTATGGCGCAGGTCGAGCCCGCCGCTCATCACCCCGAAAGCCGGCATCAGCAGCCTTGCGCCATCGGTCGCAAAGCACGGTCGGCGGATGGATTTCTCGCGCCGGCGCACGGTGGCGGAAGGATGCAGGTGCCCCGCGATCTCGCCGCTCTGCAACCCTTCCTTCGGCTCGTGCCGGAAGGTAAGGCCACCATATTGCAGTTCGTCGGCGCAGGCACCGGGCAGATCGACGGTGCCATCGGGATCGTGGTTGCCGTTGATCCAGATCCACTCTCGGCCGCGCGCCATATCAGCAATCAGCGTGCGGAATGTCTCCGGCATATGCGCCGAGCCGATCCGGTCGTGAAAATTGTCGCCGAGCGAAATCACCAGCTTCGGATCGTAGCGGGTGATGACGGCGGAGAGCACCGTCAGCGTTGCCAGCGTATCATAAGGCGGCAGCATCATGCCGCGCCGGGCAAAGGCAGCACCCTTTTCCAGATGCAGGTCGGAGACGACAAGAACACTGGTGTCGGGCAGATAGAGCCCGCCCAGCGGATCGCAGACGGCCGCGACGCCATGCACGGACGTTTCCACGCCCGGCATCGCCGCAATCCCGTTCAATTCCCGCGCCAGCGCCAGCCGGTTCATCACGTTCGTTTCTTTCCAGTATCTAGGCGGGGAGGAAGGCCAAAAAGGCCCTCTCTGCCCTGCCGGGCATCTCCCCCACAAGGGGGGAGAAAACTTGTGGCGCCGCTCTGCCTCGATCATGACCTCGGCGGTGGGGCGGGTAAGCCCCTCCCCCTTGTGGGGAGGGGTTGGGGAGGGGACTTTATTCCAAAGCCTCGGCAATCAGATCGTCCGCGGCCTCCGCCAGCAGAACATCCTGCGCCTCGCCATGCACATGCTCCTTGCCGATCTCCAGCATCACGGGCACGGCGAGCGGCGAGATATGCTCCAGCGGGCGGTGGGTGATGTGCCCCTTGATTCGCTTCAGCATATCGCCAAGACGGCCGATGTCCAAAAGCCCGGTCGCCGCATCCTGCCGCGTCGCCTGCAGCAGGATATGGTCGGGCTCGTGGGTTCGGAGCACGTCGTAGATCAGATCGGCCGAAACCGTCACCTGCCGGCCGCTCTTTTCCTTGCCCGGGTGCCGGCGCTCGATCAAGCCTGCAATCACGGCGCAATTGCGGAAGGTGCGCTTCAAAAGGAAGGATTCGTCGAGCCAGCTTTCGAGATCGTCGCCCAGCATGTCCTCGTCAAAGAGTTCGGCGAGGCTGAGCCGGCCGGTCGAGATCATCCGGCCCATATCTTCCAGCCCCCAGATGCCGAGCGAATAGTCCGTGGCGACGAAGCCGAGCGGCTTGGCGCCAGCGCGTTCCAGCCGGCGGGTCAAAAGCATGCCGAGCGTCTGGTGCGCCAGCCGCCCCTCGAACGGATAGGCCACCATGTAGCAGCGGCTGCCGCGCGGGAAGGTCTCGATCAGCAGCTCGTCACGCTTCGGCAGGATCGACTTCTCCTTCTGGATCGCCAGCCAGTCGCGCACCTGGTCGGGCAGCCGGTGCCAGCGGTCGGGATCGTCGAGCATCGAGCGCACCTGATCGGCGAGATAGGTGGAGAGCGGAAACTTGCCCCCGGCATAGGACGGAATCTTCGGATCGTTGGAATAGGCCTGGCTCGCCAGCGCCTCGTTCTCGCGTATCCCCTCGAAGCGCAGCACCTTGCCGGAGAAGATGAAGGTGTCGCCGGGCGAAAGCTGCTCGAAGAAATATTCCTCCATCTTGCCGAGCGTCGCCCCGCCGCGCCCGATGCGGCCGCCTTCGCCGCGCTTCACCATCTTCAGGTTCAGCATCGGGCTCTCGACGATGGTGCCGAGGTTCAACCTGTATTGCTGCGCCACCTGCGGGTTGGAGACGCGCCAGCGCCCCTCCTTCGTCTTGCGGATACGGGCATAGCGCTCATAGGTGCGCAGCGCATAGCCGCCGGTGGCGACGAAATCCACGATCCGCTCGAAGGTCTCCCAGGAAAGATCCGCATAGGGCGAGGCGCTGATGATCTCGTCGTAGAGCTCCAGCATGTCGAATGGCTCGGCGCAGGCCATGCCGAGAACATGCTGGGCGAGCACGTCGAGCGCGCCGCGTCCGACCGGCGGCGTGTCCTGCGCGCCGATATAGTTGGCGTCGAGTGCTGCCTGGCACTCCATAACCTCGAAGCGGTTGGCGGGAACCAGGATCGCTTTCGATGGCTCGTCCATCCGGTGGTTGGCGCGGCCGATGCGCTGCGCCAGCCGCGAGGCCCCCTTCGGCGCGCCGACATGGATGACGAGATCGACGTCGCCCCAGTCGATACCGAGATCGAGCGTCGAGGTGGCGACCACGGCGCGCAGCCGGTTCGCCGCCATCGCCGCCTCCACCTTGCGCCGCTGACCGACATCGAGCGAGCCGTGATGCAGCGCAATCGGCAGATTGTCCTCGTTGGCGGTCCAGAGCTCCTGAAACAGCATCTCCGCCTGGCTGCGGGTGTTGACGAAGAGCAGCGTCGTCTGGTGCTCGAGCAGCTGCTTGTAGACATCAGGGATCGCGTATTTCGCCGAATGCCCGGACCAGGGAATGCGCTCTTCCGTGGAAAGGATCGAGATATCGGGCTTGGCCCCACCTTCCACCGTGACGATCCCGGCATGCCGTTCGTCACCTTCCGGCTGCGCCACCAGCCACTTCTGCAGCTCCAGCGGCTCGGCGACAGTGGCCGAAAGTCCAATCGTCTGCAGCTTCGGCGCAAGCCGCCGCAGCCGCGCCAGCCCCAGCGACAGCATGTGCCCGCGCTTCGAGGTGACCAGCGAATGCAGTTCGTCGAAGATGATGTATCTCAGGTCCTTGAAGAAGCGCTCGGCCTCGCCATTGGCAAGCAGAAGCGCCACCTGCTCCGGCGTCGTCAAGAGGATGTCGGGCGGGCTGAGCTTCTGGCGTTGGCGCTTCGAAACGGGGGTGTCGCCGGTGCGGTTCTCGACGGTAACGGGAAGCCCCATCTCCAGCACCGGCTTCATCAGATTGCGCTCGATATCGACGGCCAGCGCCTTCAGCGGCGAGACATAGAGCGTGTGGATGCCGGTGAAGGCCGAACCGGGTGGTATCTTGCCGCGACGGGTGAGATCGGTGAGCGACGGCAAAAAGCCGGCCAATGTCTTGCCGGCACCGGTGGGCGCGATCAGGAGCGTGCTTTCACCGGCCTCTGCGCGCGCCAGAAGCTCCAGCTGATGCCTGCGCGGCTGCCAGCCCTTCTCCGCGAACCAGCGGGTAAAGGGGGCAGGCAGGGATATCAGGCGCTCGCTATCGATCTGGTCCACCGCCTGAATGTAGTTCAAACCGCGCCGATGAGAAGGCGTCCCATCAGGCGATCGTCGAAGCGGCCGGTAATTCCGCCGCATTGCTGGTGCGCCTTGCAGCAATCAAGGCAAACCGATGGAACGACAGATGCTGACGCGCCGATCCGTGCTGACCGCCCTGAGCGCCGCAACCGTGATGCCGAACATGTTGCTGCCGGGCGGAGCCCAGGCCACCGATAACCCGGCGGATGCGCCGAGCGAAATCCTGCCGCTGTGGCAAGGAGAGCCGCCGGGTGGAGGCGGCCCATCCGGCGCGATCGTCGAAAATGCCAGAGGCGCGATCAGCAACATCGCCATGCCCGACATCGCGGTTTACGCACCGGCGAAACCAAATGGCATTGCCGTGCTGATCGCCGGCGGTGGTGGATACCGGCGGATCTCGATGCGCAACGAGGCGCGGCCCGCGGCGCGCTGGCTGAACAGTCACGGCATCACCGCCTTTGTGCTGTCCTATCGATTGCCCGGAGAGGGTTGGGCGGCCGGTCCGTTGGCGCCGTTGCAGGACGCGCAGCGAGCGATCCGGATGATCCGGGCCAATGCCGCGCACTTCGGCATCGATCCTGGCCATCTCGGCGTGCTGGGCTTTTCGGCTGGCGGCCACCTGCTCGGCCTTGCGGCGACCCGCTCTGCATTCGCTTCCTATCGAGAAGTCGATCAAGCGGACAAGCAATCGGCGCGACCGGATTTCGCGGCGCTCATCTATCCCGTCATCACGCTGAAGCCGCCCTACGACAACACCTGGACCCGACGAATGCTGGTCGGCAAACATCCGAGCGCGGCTCTTAGCGCCGAATGGTCGGTGGATGATCATGTGGAGGCCCGATGCCCGCCAATGTTTCTGGTGCAGGCAAAGGACGATCCGATCTCCGATCCTGAAAACACCGTCATCATGCAGCAGGCCTGCCTGAAAGCCGGCGTGCCTGTGGAGCTGCATCAATTGCAAGATGGCGGCCACGGCTTCGGCATGGGGCGAAGCGGCAAGGCGTCGGCGGATTGGCCGGATGACTTTGCGCCATGGCTGGCACGCATCAACCGGCCGATCCTGCTATCATCAGGTCAGTAGATATCGAAGGGGAAGTACTGCTTGGTGATCTTCTGGTAGGTGCCGTTGGCAACCAGCGCGTCGATCGCCTTGTTGAAGCGTTCCTTCAGTTCCGTCTCACCCTGGCGGATGCCGATACCGGCTTGCGTCTCGCTTCCCGGGATATCGCCGAGCAGCTTGCAGCAATCCTTGCCGGCCTTGTTCAGCCAGTCGACGACCACGAACTTGTCGGAGACCACCGCGTCGGTGCGGCCGTTCTGCAGGTCGGCCACGGCCTCGTCCTGCGTCGGATAAAGCTTCGCCTCGGCGCCGCCCTTGGCGTAGACGTCGCTAGTGTAGTTTGCCTGCGTCGTAGATGCCTGCGCGCCGACCACCTTGCCCTTCATGTCCTCGACAGTAACGCCCTTGATCGGGCTGTCCTTGGGCACGGTGACGGCAAGTGGCGTTGTGTAGTATTTGTTGGTGAAGTCGATCTGCTGCTTGCGCTCCTCGGTGATGCTCATCGAGGCGATGATCGCGTCGTATTTCTTGGCGAGCAGGCCGGGGATGATGCCGTCCCAATCCTGGGCGACGATCGTGCACTTGGCCTTCATTTCTTCGCACAACGCCTTGGCCATATCGACATCGAGCCCCTTCAGGCTGCCATCCGATTCCACGTAGTTGAAGGGAGGATAGGCGCCCTCGGTGGCGATCCGGATGGTGTCTTCGGCGGAGGCCAGATGTGCCGTGGCCAGAAGCGCCGCGGCCGTCAGCAAGATCGTCTTTTTCATTGATGTTCCCTTTTGGAGTGTTTTGACACTGCAACCTTAGCTGATCCCAATCGCTTCACAAGTCTTTGCTGAATAAGCCGAAAGTCTACCGCCCCGCGCGCAATCGCGGCGTCTCGGAAAGAAGATTGACAGGCGTCATAATCATGGATATATTTTATCCATGAATTGAGGAGTTGATCGCATGAAACTCGGCGACGGTGTCGAACAGGCCATTCACAGCGTGGCAATGCTTTCGGGTTTGTCCGCGGGTGGCGTACTGTCGGCTGCAGCACTCGCGGAGTTTCACGGGGTTTCGACAAGCTATCTTCTGAAGCATCTGCAGGCGCTGTCGGGCGCCGGCATCCTTCACACCGTGCCCGGTCCGAAGGGTGGCTATCGCCTCGCAAGGCCGGCGGAGAAGATCACGCTGCTCGACATCGTGCTGGCCGTCGAGGGACCTGCGCCCGCCTTCCGCTGCAACGAGATCCGCCAGCGCGGGCCGAACCCGGCGCCGGATCGTTTCTTTTTGAAGCCCTGCAACATCTCGGCGGCGATGCTGAAGGCCGAGCGCGTGTATCGCGCTGAGCTTGCCAAGACCACCATTGCCGATCTCGGCGCCGAACTGGCGGAGATCGACGACGGGACGATCGCAGCCAGAAGCTGCGCGTTCCTGGAACTGCATGAACGTCGAACGGCTCGCTGAGCCATCAAAGGAGAAAGTGCCATGCAACCGCGTTTCAATTTCGCCAAGGCCGCACCGGATGCCTACAAGGCCGTGCTGGCGCTTGAGGATTATGTCCAGAAGTCCGGCCTTGAACGCCGCTTCATCCACCTGATCAAGCTGCGCGCGTCGCAGATCAACGGCTGCGCCTATTGCGTCGACATGCACGTCAAGGAAGCCCGCCACGACGGGTTGAGCGAGCAGTGGATCAACCTCATGTGCGTCTGGCATGAATCGCCCGTCTATGACGAACGCGAGCGCGCGCTGCTCGGTTGGGTCGATGCCGTCACCAAGGTCGCCCAGACGGGCGCGCCCGATGCCGATTATGAGGCGCTCAAGGCCCATTTCAGCGAAGCCGAGATGATGAACATCACGGTTGCGATCGGCGCCATCAATGTCTGGAACCGCCTGGCTGTCGGCTTCCGCGCCCAGCACCCGATCGACAAGCCGGCCAAGGCCGCCTGATCGCATCGCGCACTTTAGACCGGGCTGGCGGCGCTACCGCCGGCCCGTCTTCATTCAAATCAGCTGCAGCCACCCTGCAGTTGCTGCTGATAGGTCGCCGCCATCCCCGCGAAACGCTGCGCCGTTTTCTGCAACTGCGCGTTCGAGCGCCAGTCGCCGCGCATGTATCCCTTCGGACCGGAATAATAGGCGAGGTAGAGGCTGTAGGCGTCGTTGAGCTGGATGCCCGTCGTCTGGCTGTTCTGCCAGTGATACCAGCCGATGAAGTCGATCGCGTCGGAAAAGTTGGTGCGCCGCGCGCTCCAGTTTCCGGTTGCCGATTGGTAGTGATCCCAGGTTCCATTGAGGGCCTGCGAATAGCCGTAGGCTGTAGACTGCCGCTTCCACGGTATGAAGCCGAAAAGCTTGGTGCGGGGCGGTCGCGCATTCGGCTGGAAGCCCGACTCCGTATACATCGTCGCCATCAGGATCGGCACCGGCACGCCGTATTTCTTCTCGGCCTTCTCCGCCGAGCGCTGCCAGCTGGTGAACATCCCGTCGCGCTGGTCGAACACCGCGCAGATGTTTCGGGTCTGTTTGGGAGCAGTCGCGCAGCCGGCGATAACAACCAGCACCACGACGGCAAGGAGAGTACGGATACGCATGACTAAACCTCTCGACGTCCGAGAGATTACTAACTGGTAAACGTTAATGGTCGGTTTTTAGACAATGACGATGCCGTGATCATCTCGTGGCGAGACCGGGGCAGGCCCATCCAGCCGACGCCGCGATCGATCACTCCTTGCGGAACACGACGCTGGCGCCCCAGCCGGTCACGACGGCCAGGAACACGGCAAACAGGCCGTAGATGATCGGCTGCTCGTGCGCAGCATCGGTGATCGTCTGCTCGATGCCGGTTTTGATCACCCGCAAGGGGGCCGATTTCTCGGTCACGAACTTGCCGCTCTTGAACAGATAGGCGCGAACCGTATGCACGCCGTTCGGAATGTTGGCGGGCAGCCGCAGGCTGGCCTTGAACAGGTTGGAGCTGACGAAGCGCACGCCGCTCGGATCGCGGACATAGAGGCCGCTGCGCTCCTGCAGTCGGCGATAGGCGGCGCGGAACTCGCCGACATTGCTGGCATTGCCAAGAAAGCCCATCGGCGTCAGCGGAATATGGTCGATGCCGATGCCGCGATCGGTGAGATCGAGCGGCGTCGTCACATCGTCGAGCATGCGCGAGCTCGACATCGAATAGGAATGCGGCACAGTCTCGAAGGTCATCGAATGCGTGTTGATCCAGATGCCGAACACGCGCTCTTTCTTGCGCACCGTGGCGTTGTCGCGCGGGCCTTCCAGCACCACGACCACATCATATTGGCCGATCGCGAGCAGCAGGCTGTCGGTGTTGGTCAAGGCGCCGAAGATCGTCAGATCCGCGCCGTGAAAGTCGGAGGTGATGGCGATTTCGCTGGTGGAGGTGCCGATCTCCAGCCCCTCTGCAACCGGCTGCGGCGCCTGGCCGGGCAGCAGCGTCTGCGCGCCGGCCGCCATCGGCAGCAGCATGAGGGAGACAAGCAGGGTCCTGAGCAGGTGACGCATCAGTTGGCACCCATCACGACCGAATAGATATCGCTCGGCGTGACCACCAGCGCCACGGCAAGGCGAAGGCCGACGGCGAGAACGAGCAGCCCAAGCAGCGCGCGCAGCTGCTCGCCGCGCAGCTTCTGCCCGACGCGAACGCCGTACTGCGCGCCGATAACGCCCGCGATCATCAGGATGAAGGCCAGCACGATGTCGACCGAGAAGTTGGTCGCGGCCTGCACGACAGTCGTATAGGCGGTGACGAAGATGATCTGAAACAGCGACGTCCCGACAACGACGTTGGTCGGGATGCGCAGCAGATAGATCATCGCCGGCACCATGATGAAGCCGCCGCCGACGCCCATGACCGACGTCAGGATGCCGATGCCGAAGCCGAGTGCCACGATCGGGATGACGCTGAGGAAGATCTTCGATTTCTTGAATCGCATCTTCAGCGGCAGGCGGTGAACCCAGTGGTGGTGCCCTGGCCGGCGTGGTGCGGCCGGAATGTTCTTCGATGCGCGCCGCATCGCGTTGACGCTTTCAAGCAGCATCAGACCGCCGACCGTGCCGAGGAAAAGCACGTACATCAGGGAGATGATCAGATCGAGCTGGCCAAGCCGGCGCAGCAGCGAAAACACCCAGATGCCGACAGTGGCACCCGCGAGGCCACCCGCCAGAAGCACCGAACCGAGCTTCACGTCCAGCGTCCCGCGCCTGAAGTGGGTCAGCGCGCCCGAGATCGACGAGGCGACGACCTGGTTTGCGCCGGTGGCGACAGCGACGACGGGCGGAATGTTGTAGAAGATGAGGAGTGGCGTGATCAGAAAGCCGCCGCCCACGCCGAACATGCCGGACAGGAAGCCGACGGCCGCACCCATGCCGAGGATGATGAAAATGTTCACCGACAATTCTGCGATGGGCAGATAGATTGTCACAGCCGACCCCGATTTGCGGACGACCCGACGGGCCGTTGCGTTCCCCACGTTTTATGCGAATGAGACACCGTAGCTTGAAATCGTTGCGATAGGCTTTCGATCAGCGACACCGCGTCTCCTCAATACGCGAAGAATTCTGATTAATCAGGCTTTTTTCAGGTTTTGTGACAATCACGGCACACTCGCCTGCGGAAGCAGGCAAACGCCCGGCAGTGCGATTGAACGGTCGTCGGCGGCTCCCTAGATTGGCCGCGCGGAACAAAGCACGGGGAACGATGTGGGATCAGCCATTCGAATGTTGACGCTGGGGGCGCTGCTCGCATCGATGCCGGTCGCGGCGCTTGCGCAGTGGAAGCCGACTGAGGAGGTGCGCAACTACGCCATATCGGGCACGACCGGTGCCGAACTCTACGGCTCGATCGGCGAGCGCGGCCCCGAAGGCGGCGGCCAGTCTAGGGTGATCGCCCACACCACGTTCAAGCTGACATGGACGCGCAAATACGAGCGGCAGCCGGATAATGCCTGCAAGCTGACGGTCGCCAAGCCGAAGCTGACGATCATCTACACGCTGCCCAAACCGTCCGCCAAGCTATCGCCATCCGTTCAGGCCAGCTGGAACAGCTTCATCGAGGCGATCCGCACGCATGAGCGGGTGCATGGCGACACCATCATCGACATGGTGCATGAGATCGAGACACTGAGCCTCGGCTTTTCCGCGCCCGACGATCCCGATTGCCGCAAGATCCGCGCCAATCTCACAGAAAGGCTCGGCGAGATATCCGGCAGGCAGCGCCAGCGCGGTCGCGATTTCGACCGGGTGGAGATGAGCGACGGCGGCAATGTGCAGGCGCTCATCCTGAAGCTGGTCAACGGCCCCTGATGGGGCCGTCCGTTCGAGGTCAGCCGCCGGTTGCGGCCGCGACATGCGGCCAGACTTCCAGGCCGCCGCGGTAGATCATGTGCAGGGCGACATAGACGATGATCGCCAGGCCGATATAGGCGATCCAGTGATAGCGGTTGAGCAGGCGCGCGATGAAATTCGCGGCGATACCCATCATCGCGATCGACAGGATCAGGCCGATGACCAGCACGGTCGGATGCTCGCGGGCGGCGCCCGCCACGGCAAGCACGTTGTCGAGCGACATCGACACGTCGGCGATGACGATCTGCGTGGCAGCCTGGAAAAAGGTCTTGCGCGGCACCTGCGCGCCCTCGGCATGCTCGCCTTCGCCGTCCTGGGCATTATTGGCGCGGATTTCCCGCCACATCTTCCAGCAGACCCATAGCAGCAGGATGCCACCTGCCAGAAGCAGGCCGATGATCTCGAGCAATTGCACGGTGACGCTGGCAAGCGCGATGCGCAGCACGGTGGCGGCGAGAATACCAACCAGAATGGCCTTCTTGCGCTGGTCGGGGGCAAGACCCGCCGCCGCGAGCCCGATAACGACGGCATTGTCGCCGGCCAGAACCAGGTCGATGACAATGACCTGCAGAAGCGCCAGCAAGCCGGCGGATGTGAATATTTCCATGATGCAATTATCCCTGCGCTGCGCGAAGCCTCTCCCCGGCGTCGCCAAGGCTTAAAGGATCGGTCGGCAATGGATCAAGTGCTGTCGGCCAGCTTCGGCAAAAGATCCGTGCCTTTCGCGTAAATTCAGCCGGATGCCGATTGTTCCGCGTGAATGTTACCGTGGATGTTGCACTGTCCTTCGGGCATGCGCCGGTCGAAATCGGCGGCGATGTCGGCGATGGTGACAGTGCGGAAGCGTTCCAGCAGAAGCGCCTCTGCCTCCTTCAGCGCGTCGCCGAGCTTGGCATCGACGGCCTGTTCCACGAGGCACTCCGGCTGATCGACCGAAGGGCCGATCGCAAAGAGAGGTGGCTTGCCGATCGCCTCATAGATGTCGAGGAGCGTGATCTGGTCGAGATCGCGCGCCAATTCCCAGCCGCCGCCATGCCCCTGTTCGGAGCGGACATAGCCAAAGTCGCGCAGCCCCGCCATGGTGCGCCTCACGACCACTGCATTGGTGCCGAGCATTTTCGATATCGTTTCCGATGTCGCGCGCTTGTAGTGCCGGTCCATATGGATCAGCACGTGCAGCATGCGCGAAAGGCGGCTGTCGCGTCTCATTCGCTTACTCCTGTTGCGATCAATCTAGCGTCAGAGCTCATCTGTAACAAGATAGGTTACGTATCTTGACGGCAAGCTCTTATGTAACATATGAAGATGCGAGAGATAGGAGAGCGTCATGACCTACGATGTGATCATTGTCGGCGGCAGCTTCGCCGGCCAGTCCGCTGCCATGCAGCTTGCCCGCGCGCGCCGGAAGGTGCTGGTGATCGATGGGCACAAGCCGCGCAACCGCTTCGCTGAAGCCTCTCACGGCTTCCTCGGCCAGGACGGCAAGGCGCCAGCGGCGATCATCGCCGAGGCATCCCGCCAGCTCGGCCTTTACAAGACGGTGACGCAGCTGCAGGGCGAGGCAACCGAGATCGGCAGGGAAGGGGACCTCTTCGCCCTCACGCTCGCCGACGGCACCACGCAGCGCGCCGCCCGCATCGTACTCGCCACCGGTGTCCGCGACGAGCTGCCCGATATCGAGGGGCTGCAGCAGCGCTGGGGCAAGACGGTGATCCATTGCCCCTATTGCCATGGCTACGAAGTCGCCGACCGGCCGCTCGGCGTGCTCGCCGGCAATCCGATGTCGGTGCATCAGGCGCAGATGATCCCGGATTGGGGACCGACCACCTATTTTACGCAAGGCCAATGGGAGCCCGATCCAGAGCAGGCGGCCTTGCTCGATGCGCGCGGCGTCGTGATTGTCCGCAGCCCGGTCGTCGAATTGCTGGGAGAGGGGACCGACCTGGAAGCCGTTCGTCTCGAGGATGGCCGCGTCCTACCGCTTGGCGGCCTGTTCGTCGCGCCGAAGACGCATCTGACGAGCCCGCTTGCCGAACAACTCGGCTGCGCGCTGGAGGCCGGTCCCACCGGCCCCTTCATCCGCGTCGACAATTTTCAGCAGACCACGGTCAAGGGCGTCTATGCCGCAGGCGATGCCGCCGTCGCGATGGCCAATGCGACCATGGCGTCGGCTGCAGGCGTCATGGCCGGCGTCGCCGCGCATCGCTCGCTGATCATGCCGGACTGAGCGCGCTTCCGGCGAGGCCACTAGCAAGCACCGCCTTCATCAAACAAAAATCCCCCGCAAACGCCGGTTTGCGGGGGATTTTTGTGAGCCTTCGCTCGATCAGGCCTTGGTCGATGGCGCCTTGTTGCGTTCCAGCAGCGCCTTGACGGTCGCGTCGTTGATCTTGCCGCTCGGCTCCTGGCCGATCGACTTCTGGAAGCTCTTGATCGCGGCAACCGTCTTGGTGCCCAGTTCGCCATCCGGCTGACCGGCGTCGAAACCGTTATTGTTCAGGATCGCCTGAATGTTGCGGATCGCCCGCTTCATGTCGACGCTCGAAGTTTTGGTGGCGGTACCGGCCCATTCGTCAGGAACCTCGATGCCGTTCGACTTGTTGTCGAGCGGCTCGGCCTTCCAGAGATCCGCCTTGGCGCGGGCCTTTTCGAGCTGATCAGGCTTCATGGCGTTGGCGACTTCGTCACGCTTCTGCGAAGCGTCCTTGTCGCCGCCCTTGGCCGCGATCGCGAACCACTTGTAGGATTCCGTCAGGTCCTGCGGCACGCCGTTGCCACGGGCGCAGAGGATCGCCAGGTTGAACTGGCTGTCGGTGATCCCGAGGTTGGCGGCCTTGGTGAACCAGTTGGCCGCTGCCGAGTAATCCTGCTGTCCAAGCGCGCCGGAAGCGTAGAGCACGGCAAGATTGTGCATCGCGTTGGCGTTGCCCTGGTTGGCGGCCTGTTCGTAGAACTGCTTGGCCTTGTTGGCGTCGCGAGCAACGCCGGTGCCCTTCTCATACATGCTGCCGAGGCGGTACTGCGCCGGCGCAAAGCCCTTGTCGGCCGCCATCTGGTACCAGTTGAGCGCCTGGTTCGGGTCGGCTGTCACGCCGGCACGTCCATCGCTGTAGCGCGCGCCGATTTCAAACAGCGCCAGCGCATCGCCGGATTTCGCGGCATCCGCAAGCGACTTCGGCTGGATCGTGTCAGGGACGGCGATCTCGGGTGCCGCTGCGGCCGGAGCCGTCTCGGTTGCCGCCGGAGCCGTGTTGTTTGCGGTGAAGGCGGACGTATCCTGCGGTGCGCCCGAAGGTGCGAGCGCGCCATTGCCGCCAAGCGGTGCGGCTTCGGTCAGCCGCTCGGGTGCGGCAGGCTCGGTTGGCGCAGGTGCGACATTGGCCGTCACGGGCGGGGCTGGCGTCGAGACAGCGGGTGCCTCAGGCGCCGCAGCTACGGGTGCGGACGTTTCGGGCGCGGTTTCGCTGTCTGCGGGCAGCGTTGCGTTCTGCCCATCGGTGATCGCTGCCACTTCGGCGGTCGGCGCGGGCGCGCCCGATGTCAGCGTGCGGGCCAGCGGAAATGCCATGATCGCCAGAAGCACGGCGCCGACGGCAAGCAGGATCGGACGGCGGAAACGCGAGAATGCGCTGCCCTTGCCTGAGTCCTTGGCCGCATCCTTGCTCTTCGCCTTCTTCTCGCCCTTCACCGCCCCGGCCTTGCCGCTGGGATCGACTTCGAGCGCTGCAGCCTGTGCCGCGCGGCGGGCAGCCGCGATATAGTCGGCGCGATCCGTATCGCTTGCGGGCTTCGGGTTGGTGCGGGCCGCATTCTGGCTGGCGCGCACGCGCTCCAGGATCTTCTTGACGTCAGGCGCACCGGAGCCCGGCTCCAGTGGCTCGTTGGCGGCTTCCGGCGGCATCACGTCGACAGGATCGATCGATGGCGACGGGTCGATGACGGCGCGTTCGCCGGTCTTGGCCTTCTTCGACGGCAGCAGGCGCTTGCCGAGGCTGACGAGCAGGCTTCCCTTTGCGGCGGCCGCGGCAGGCTTGCTGGCGGCCTCGATGGCAATGGCGCTGGTTTCGGATGCGGCGATTGCCGGTGCCGCCGGCTCAGGCGCGGGCTCGGCCTTGCGCACCGCTTCCGGTACGCGCGTGCCGAACACGGCGGGCTTCTCGGCTTCCTCGGCGCCGGCATCAGCCATTGCGTAAGGATCGACGTTGAAATCGACGTCGGCGGTCGGCATCCGTGCCGGCGGACGGGCCGTGCGGCTTTCCATGTCGTCGAGCCGGTCGGCGATGTGCACCAGCGTCTCGTGCAGCGCCTGGAAGGTCTTGTGCGTGCGCTCCTCGCCGCTGCGGCTCAGATCCTCGAGATGGCGAAGATCGGCGGCGAGCGCATTGAGCGCCGACATGTCGACGCCGGCACCACCGCCCTGCAGGGCGCCGTTGCGCGAATAGGCCTCGACGACCGCTTCGGCGGCCTGGCGGGCGGCTTCAACGATATATTCGTCGCTGGTCGCCATGTAATCTTCGATCGCGCCCATGCGGCGGTCGAAATCGATGGCGATCTCGGTGCTCGGGCGCGGCTCGCTCATCAGCGCGGAAAGATTGGCGATCTGGTCTTCCAGATTGCGCAGCGCGTTGGCGTCGGTCGCCGGTGCCGCCGAGCTCTCGTCCAGACGGGCCGCGATATCGCTCAGCCGGTCTTCGATGCGGAGGAATGCGGCGTCGTCGACCGGGGTCTGCATCGCCTGCTGCGGCTGGAATTCCATCTCGTCGATGCGGCGGGCGAGATAGTCGAGGCGCTGCGCCAGGGCGTCATTGACGGCGCCATTCTCAAGTGCGTCGATCTTGCGCGAGATATCGGCGAGCGCGCCGGTCAGCTCCGGCTGCGGTGCGGCCCGCTGGCTCTTTTCGAGCAGGAAGGCCAGATGTTCGAGCCGTTCGTCGAGGCGCGACGTCGCCTCGGCATTGGCGACTTCCTCGACGCGAGCCGTCAGCGCTTCCAGACGTTCGGCAAGCCCATCGGCCGGATTGGCGCGGCTTGCGACGCTCTGGCCCATCAGCTCGATCTGGTCGGCAAGGCCGCTCAACCGTCCCTCAAGGCGGTGCATGGCAGCGGGATCGCCCGATGTCGCGGCGCGGCCGGTCGCGGCGATCGCGCGGCTGATCTCGTCGAGACGGCTGTCCATCGATGCGAACTGCTCGGACATCGCCCGGTCATGCGGCTGGATCATGCTGCCGAACTGCTCCATCGCCGTTGCGATGGAGATGAGCTTGTCTTCGAGCGCCTTGACGGCCGGGCTCTCGCCCATGCCGCCGATATGGCGCTTGATGTCGTCGAGGCGGTAGGCAAGCGCCACCAGCTCTTCCTGCAGGCCGGATGTGTCGAGCGCGTGCAGCTGGTTTTCGAAGCCATCCCAGCGCTGGTCCATGTGGCGCAGCGAATCCTCGCGCGCCAGCCCGTCCATCAGCGAGCGCAGGTCTTCGAATTCGCCGCGCAGGCCGTGGGCCTCCGACGTTTCGGAGCGAGCGGCAAGATGGTTGATGCTGTCGGCAAGCCGGCTCATGTCGGCATGAATGTCTTCGGCGAAGGGACGATCGGCGGCGGTTGCCTTGATCTCGCGCAGTTCGCCGCGCAGTGCGTCCATTTCCCGGGCGACGCCCTCGGAAATGTCGCGCTTCAGATCCTGGCGCAGGCTGACGAGCGCCTGGGCGATTTCCGTCATCGTGTCTTCGGGCCCACGCGGATTGGCGGCGGGAGCTTGTGGCTGCTGAACGGCCGCGCGCGGCTGCGGCGCTGGCGTGTGTGCAGGTGCCGGCTGGGCCGCATAGGCCGTCGCCTGTTCGCGGGGTGCGTAGGTGGTGGTTTCACGGGCGGCGCGTTCGCGGCTGGCGTCGAGCATGCGCTGGCGCTGGCGGATCTCGGCGAGCGGATCGGGACGCGGCTCGGCGGCGGCGTAGGGCGCGCGCGGCGTGTAGGTGGCGGGGGCGGGTTCGCGCTCGGGCGCCGGCTGGCGATTGCGCTGCTCGCGCACTCCGCTGCCGATCAGGCCTTCGATCCGTGCTTCCAATCCCTCGATCGTACGGTTCAGCGCGTCAAGCGACGCCCTGTCGGAAGGCCGGGGAGAATGTGATCGCGATCCGTTCATCTTCTTGCTCGCTTATCTGTTCGCACCCTCGTCAGGGCGGATCATTGGCTTTTCCGTCAGAGCCGCAACGAATGCGGATCAGAGAGCATCGTCCATGAGAGGATAGTCAATTAGGCTTTCCTCAAGCTGTACGTGTGGCGCGCATCCCATAAAACGCGAGACTTGAAAGAAGGAATGCAGGACACCAATGCTCAAACGTCACCTTTCACGGAACGTGGTAAACAACCCGTTAACCGGTGTGGCGATTTTTTAACTTTTGTGGCTGTCGAGACGGATTTCGTGCCGAAATCGGCCTTCTAATGTACAAGCGGGCGCAAGTGGATAACGCTGCTGCCGCGAGGTGCCTGCCGAGCGGCAGGGCGACGCGAAACGTCAGATCCGGCGCGCCTTGATTGTGTTCATCACGAAGCTCGTCTCGATCGTGTCGACGCATTTCAGCCGCGCGATCTTCTCCTTGATGAAGCGCTCGTAATCGTCGAGCCCGGAGCTCATCACCTTCAGCACGTAGTCGCGCGATCCGGTGACGAGATGACATTCCAGCACCTCGTCCCACTCGCGCACGGCGTTCTCGAACATCTGGATCTCGTCTTCGTGCTGCCGGCTGAGGCGGATCGAGGCCAGCGCCGTCATCGTCCAGCCGTTGACGGCGGGATCGATCAGCGCCGTATATCCCTGAATGATCTCGGCCTCCTCCAGCCGCCGCAGGCGACGCAGGCAGGCGGAGGCGGAGAGGCCGACGCGTTCGGCGAGTTCGTTATTGGCAAGCCGTGCGTCGCCGGCCAGCTCTTTGAGAATCCGCCGGTCCATCTCATCCGCAACTTTCTGCACGAAATCTCCCCCGTTCTCGCATGATGTTGCTTCCAACATCGCAGCCGCGCTCCAAATAGCAATAACATCAAGCGCATTTCGATATAATTTGCCGCCATCAATCCATCTTTGAAGCAGGAGACGACCATGACCGCGCCGCATCCCTCCAAGACCCATATCGGCAATCACGCCCTGCATCCCGAAGCCCAGATGCTGAACTATGGCTACGATCCCGAACTGTCGGAGGGCGCGGTCAAGCCGCCGGTGTTCCTGACCTCCACCTTCGTGTTCAAGTCCGCCGAGGATGGCCGCGATTTCTTCGATTATGTCTCCGGCCGTCGCGAGCCGCCGGCAGGGCAGGGCGCCGGCCTCGTCTATTCGCGCTTCAATCATCCGAACAGCGAGATCGTCGAGGACCGCCTCGCCGTCTACGAGCGCACGGAAAGCTGCGCGCTGTTCTCGTCCGGTATGTCCGCCATCGCCACGACGCTGCTCGCCTTCGTGCGACCGGGGGATGCGGTCCTGCACTCGCAGCCGCTTTATGGCGGCACCGAAACCCTGCTTGCCAAGACCTTCCTCAATCTCGGCGTCGCGGCCGTCGGCTTTGCCGATGGTGTCGACGAGAACTCGGTGCGCGCCGCAGCCGAACAGGCGATGGCCAAGGGCCGCGTGTCTATGATCCTGGTGGAAACGCCGGCGAACCCGACCAACAGCCTCGTCGATGTCGCGATGATGCGCCGGATTGCCGATGAGATCGGTCGAAAGCAGGGCCACACGCCGATCGTCGCCTGCGACAACACGCTGCTCGGCCCGGTGTTCCAGCGCCCGATCGAACACGGCGCCGATATCTCGCTCTATTCGCTGACCAAATATGTGGGTGGCCACTCCGACCTGATCGCAGGCGCGGCGTTGGGCAGCAAGGCAGTGATGAAGCAGGTCAAGGCACTGAGAGGCGCGATCGGCACGCAGCTCGATCCGCACTCCTGCTGGATGCTCGGCCGCTCGCTCGAAACGCTGCAAATCCGCATGGAGCGCGCCAACAACAACGCACTCGCGGTGGCCGACTTCCTGCGCGCGCATCCGAAGGTCAAGAAGATCCACTATCTTCCGTATCACGAGCCGTCATCGCCGCTCGGCCGCACCTTTGCCGCGCAGTGCACTGGTGCCGGATCGACCTTCTCCTTCGATATCGAAGGCGGCCAGCCGGCCTCGTTCAAGTTCCTCAACGCGCTGCAGATTTTCAAGCTCGCCGTCAGCCTGGGCGGCACGGAATCGCTCGCCAGCCATCCGGCGACGATGACGCACTCCGGCGTTCCCGCCGATGTGCGTCAAAGGATCGGCGTTCTGGATTCCACCATTCGCCTGTCGATCGGCATTGAGCATCCAGACGATCTCATTGCCGATCTGACCCAGGCGCTGGACGCGGCCTGATCGCCGCGAGTGGAGAAGGGTGGCGGCTCAGGCCGCCGCCGTTTCCCTGACATCGTCGAGCAGGAAGTGCACGACGACATATTTGGTGGTGAAATGGCGTCCGCCTTCGGTCACGTTGTCGACCGAGCCGCCATCGGCGGGGTGCCAGGCGTGGTAATGCGGATTGGTGGTGATCAGCGTCACCGCCTTGCCGAGGTTTCTGCCGTCGAGCCGATAGCGCGCTTCCGCCAGCGGCCAGATGCGCTCGTAATCCTCCATCGGAATGCGGACTTTCAACGCCTGCCGGCTGATTGCCTCGCTGCGCGAGCCGTCCTCATGTTCTATCGCGGGAAGATCGAGTGTTACTTCTTCTGCGTTGTCCAGAACGAAGTTGAACTCTTCGGGCCACATCCGTCTCATGAAATCGCTCCTCCTAAGCTTTTTCGTCGGTTAGCCAACGAAGTTTAGCGCGTCTTCGGCAGGAAGCAAACGATACCTGCGGCGCGTCTCAATGACGGCCGGCCGCAGGCTGTTTCAAGATTGGAATGTCTTACTGCTGCCAGCGCACGGCGACATAGGTGCCCGCCGCCTTACCGTCGCGCCCGTAGCTGATCTCGGCGCCGAGCGTCGTGCCCATGGCATTGATCAGCCGTGTCCCGAGGCCAGTTCCCTTCGGGCCGACGCTGCGATCATAGCCGATCCCATCGTCCTCGACGGAAAGCACCGCGAAGCCATCGTCGGTGGCTTCAAGCACGACGCGCACCTCGCCGGTGCCAGCCGTATACGCGTATTTCGTGGCGTTGGTGACGAGCTCGATCAGGATCACACCCAGCGCGACCGCCTTGTCGGCCGTGGTCGAAATCCGACATAGCTGCGATTTCAGCGTGATGCCGCGGGCGATCGTGCTGCTGCCATGCAGTTCGGCCAGCAGCGGCCCGAGATAGACGTCGAGCTCGACCTCACCGATGATCTCCGAGGTGTAGAGGCTGCGGTGCACGCCGGCGATCGCCGTGATGCGGTTCTGCGTCTCGTTGAGCGCCGTCTTCGTCTCTTCGCTGCCGGCGATCTGCATCTGCATGCGGATCATCGCCGAAACCAGCGACAGACTGTTGGCGATGCGGTGGTTCATCTCCGCCAGCAGCAGTTCGGCGCGTTCCTTGGCAACGACGAGCTGCCGGTCGGCCTCTTCCTTTTCGCTGCGCAGCCGCGAGTTCTCCATCGCCTGGTTGAGCGCGCTGATCAGCAGCGGAAAGAAGTCATCCGTCGCCGTCTTCACGACGTAATCCGCCGCTCCGCCCTTCAGCGCCCGGATGGCGACGTCGGCGTCGCTCGATCCGGTGACGTAGAGCACCGGCGTCGGCTTGCCGATCTCGGCGATCGCCTCGAGAAAATTCAGGCCCGTCTGGTTCTCGAAATAGTGGTCGAGAACCACGGCCTCGAAGGTCTCGGCCGCGAAAAGCTCAAGCCCGATCTCGATGGACGGAGCATGGACGACCGTGAAATCACTGCGCGCAAGCACCCGCGTTGCGAGGCGGGCTAGGGCCGGATCATCATCGACATAAAGGATGCGCACAGATTTTGGCTACTCGTTAGGGGACTTGGATGACGGAGAAGAACAGACCGAGATTGCGGATCGCGGTGGAGAAGCCGTCATAGTCCACCGGCTTGGTAATATAGACGTTGGCGCCCAGATCGTAGCACTTCTGGATCTCGCGCTCGTCGTCGGTCGTGGTCAGGACGACGACGGGCATGCGGCGCGTGTATTCGTTGGTCTTGATCTTTTCCAGAATGTCGAGGCCGGACATGTCAGGCAGGTTGAGATCGAGCAGGATCAGCAGATAGCGATCCTTGCTGACCAGCCCGTCGCGATCCGGTCCGAGAATATAGTCGAGCGCGCCCTTGCCGAGCGTGAACGGCACGATCTCGTTGTTGACGCCGGCGCGGCGCACGTTCTTTTCGATGAGACGGGCATGGCCCTCGTCATCCTCGATCATCACGATCGTGACTTCCTGACCGGTCGCTTTCATAGTTCCATACTCCGTACGATTTTGGTGAGGTCCGCGGGCAGCGTCAGAATGAACGTGCTGCCCTTCCCGAGTTCGGATGTGACCGTAATGTCTCCGCCCAAATTTCGGATTAACGAACGCACATGCGCAAGGCCGATACCTTCGCCGCGCTGATCCTGATCGCCGGCCCGGCGAAACAGCTCGAAAACCCGTTCGAGGTCGTTGCTGGCGATGCCGCGACCATTGTCCTTCACGTCGATCCTGACACGCCCGGGCCCGTCGGGATAGGCGTCCACATCGATTTTAAGCGGCCGTCCCGGCATTTGATACTTCACCGCATTGTCGAACAGGTTGCCGAAGATCTGGTCCAGCGAGAAGCGGTCGTTGACGATGTTGCCGATGCGAACGCGGGTTTCCGTCGTCCCGCCCGTCTCCACCAGCTGATGGTGAACGTTGGCGGCGACGGTGTCGATCATCGCCTTCAGGTCAATTCTCTCAGGCTGCAGCTTGCGGCGCCCGTCACGCGAAATCTTCAGGATCGCGTTGATCAGCGCATCCATCTTGCGGGTGGACGAGCGGATGAAACCGAGCGCTTCCGGCAAGTCTTCCTCGACCGCCAGCCGCGCATCCTGGATATCCTGCTCGCTCAGCGTCTTGTTATCGGCGAGCACATAGGTCGAGACCGACTTCATCGCCGTGTCGAGCTCGCTGAGGAAGCCCATGATGTTGACCAGCGGTGCCCTCAGATCGTGGGTGACGATATAGGCGAAGCGCTGGATTTCCTGGTTGGCGCGCATCAGGTCCTCGGTGCGCTCGTCGACGCGGGCCTCGAGCCCGACGTTCAAGAGTTCCACTTCCTTGGTGGCGAGCGACAGGTCGCGCACGTGCTGCACGATGATCAGGATCGCGCCACCCAGAACCACCAGAATGGCGACCGCGCCTCCGATCGTCACCAGCTGCAGGGTATTGGCCGCTGAAAGCTGCTTCTCCACGATAACCCGCAGGCGGTTGTCGGTCAGGTCAAGGAAGTCGCCGATGATCGCGCGGATCTTGTCCATGTAGACGAGGCCGGCATCGTCGCGAACGATCGCCACCGCTTCCGCCGTCTTGCCTTCGTTCGTCAACGCAACTGTCTTGGCGAGCTCGTTCATCTTGCCGTCGATCGCTTCGTTCAGCGCGTCGAGCTGCATCGCATAGCTCGGCAGTGATTTGACGTTATCGGCCAAGGTCTGGCGGCGCTTCGGCAGGTTCTCCAGCGCTGATGTATAGGGCGCGAGGTAAACGATGTCGTTTGCGAGCAGATAGCCGCGCTGGCCTGTCTCCGCGTCCTGCACGGTTGTCAGAACGCCGACGATGGCGCTGCGCACGCGGCGCAGCGATGCCGTCTCGTCGGAATATTCGCGGTTCGCCTGGACAAGCCAGAGCGACGAGCCGACGATGCCGAGCAGGATGAGGACACCCACGGCAAGCATGATCAGGCTGGAGCGGAAGAAAGCGGCGGTGGAGGTCATGCGGCATCCGTTTGGATCAGATTTTAGACATGTACACACAGCTGTGTGCGAAAGATAGCACCCTTACAGTGTGTTCCTGCGGCGGTTCCCGTGGCGCACAGGCCTCTTGTGGCGGCCCTCCCGGCTCACAAATTTGCGATGCAATAAAATTTGACGTTTACGCAAACGTCAATATTTTGTAAGACAGTTGCATAGGCCGGTCCGCCCGGCTGACGAATTGGAGGAATTCGAACGATGCCAGTCTACAAGGCCCCGGTAACCGACACGCTTTTCGTGCTGAACGATGTGCTGGGTCTGGAGCGCTACAACAACCTGCCAGGCTTCGCCGACGCCACGCCCGACATGATCGAGGCGATCCTCGGCGAATCCGCCAAGGTGGCTGAGGAAGTGCTTTTCCCGCTGAACTATTCCGGCGACCAGGAAGGCTGCACGCGCAAGGAAGGCGGCTCGGTTAAAACGCCGAAGGGCTTCAAGCAGGCCTATGACGCCTATTGCGAGGGCGGCTGGACGGGTCTTGCCGTGCCGGAGGAGTTTGGTGGCCAGGGGCTTCCCTACACGCTGCACGCCGCTGTCGGCGAATACACGTCGGCCGCCAACATGTCGCTGATGATGTATCCGGGTCTGACCCAGGGCGCCATCGCCGCCATTATTGTCCACGGCTCCGATGAGCAGAAGCAGACCTATCTGCCGAAGATGGTCTCCGGCGAATGGTCCGGCACCATGAACCTGACCGAGCCGCATTGCGGCACCGATCTCGGGCTGCTGCGCACCAAGGCGGTCCCGCAGGCCGATGGCAGCTACAAGATCTCCGGCCAGAAGATCTTCATTTCCGCCGGCGAACACGACATGTCCGGCAACATCGTCCACCTCGTTCTCGCCCGCATCGAGGGTGCGCCCGAGGGCACCAAGGGCATATCGCTCTTCATCGTGCCCAAGTTCATGGTCGGTGCCGATGGTGCGGCCGGAGAGCGCAATGGCGTCTCCTGCGGCGCGCTCGAGCACAAGATGGGCATCCATGGCAATGCTACCTGCGTCATGAACTACGACGAGGCAACCGGCTTCCTGATCGGCGCCGAGAACAAGGGCTTGGCTGCCATGTTCGTGATGATGAACGAGGCTCGCCTCAGCGTCGGCCTGCAGGGGCTGGCGATCGCCGAGATCGCCTATCAGAATGCCGCCGAATATGCCCGCGAGCGCATCCAGGGTCGGGCGCTCTCTGGCGCGAAAGCGCCGGAGAAAAAGGCCGATCCGATCATCGTTCATCCCGATGTCCGCCGCGCGCTGATGACCATCCGCTCGTTTAACGAAGCCGGCCGCGCCTTCCTGCTATGGACCGCGCTGAAATCTGACATCGCCCACCGCGCGACGGATGAGAAGGAACGGCAGACCGCCGACGATATTCTCGGTCTCGTCACCCCGATCCTGAAGGGCGTGATGACCGACAAGGGCTTCGACCATGCGGTCATGGCCCAGCAGGTCTTCGGCGGTCACGGCTATATCGAAGAGCAGGGCATGAGCCAGTATGTCCGCGATGCCCGTATCGCCATGATCTACGAGGGTGCAAACGGCATCCAGGCGCTCGATCTCGTCGGCCGCAAGCTCGGCCAGAATGGCGGCCGCGCGGTCATGGCGCTGTTCAAGGAGATCGGCGATTTCTGCGAGGAAAACCGCAGCGACGAGCAGATGTCCTTCTTCACCAAGAACCTTAAGAAGGGCTTGAACGACGTGCAGGCGTCGACCATGTGGTTCATGCAGCATGCGATGGCAAAGCCCGACAATGCCGGCGCCGGCTCGACCGACTACATGCATCTCTTCGGCCTCGTCATTCTCGGCTATATGTGGGCGAAAATGGCCAAGGCCGCAAACGACGGACTGGCCGCGGGAGAGACAGATCGCGAGGCTTTCCTGCGCAACAAGCTGATCACCGCCCGCTTCTTCATGGAGCGGATCATGCCGGAAACGACGCTGCGCAAGGCGCGCATCGAGACCGGAGCGGAAACGATGATGGCATTGAGCGCCGAGGCGTTTTGAGGTTCGCGGCCAACAGCCGCCAGGGAGACGAGACAGGATGACCGAAGTTTTCATTTACGATCACGTCCGCACGCCGCGCGGCCGCGGCAAGAAGGATGGCTCGCTGCACGAGGTGCCGTCGGTGCGCCTTGCGGCGAAAACGCTGGAAGCGCTGCGCGACCGCAATGGGCTGAATACCGAAACGGTCGATGACATCATCATGGGCTGCGTCGATCCTGTCATGGAAGCGGGCGCGGTCATTCCGCGCGGTGCCGCCTTCGAGGCGGGCTATTCCATCAAGGCGCCGGGCATGCAGATCTCCCGTTTTTGCGCGTCCGGCCTCGACGCCGTCAATTTCGCCGCCGCCAAGATCGCGCAGGGCGCCGATGACATCGTCATCGCCGGTGGCGTCGAGAGCATGTCGCGCGTCGGTCTCGGCATGTCGGGCGGCGCGTGGTTCATGGACCCGTCGGTCAACTTCCCGGCTTATTTTATGCCGCAGGGCGTCTCAGCCGATCTCATCGCCACCAAATACGGCTTCAGCCGCGACGACGTCGACGCCTATGCCGTCGAAAGCCAGAAGCGCGCCGCCAATTCCTGGGAGAAGGGTTACTTCAAGAACTCCGTCATCCCGGTGAAGGACCAGAACGGCCTCGTGATCCTCGACCGCGACGAGCACATGCGCCCCGGCACCGACATGCAGGCGCTGGCCTCGCTCAATCCATCCTTCCAGATGCCCGGCGAGATGGGCGGCTTCGAGGCTGTCGGCATCCAGGCGCATCCGGAGATCGAGCGGATCAACTATGTCCACCACGCCGGCAATTCGTCGGGCATCGTCGATGGCGCCGCCGCTGTGCTGCTCGGCTCGAAGGCCGGCGGCGAGAGCATGGGGCTGAAACCGCGCGGCCGTATCAAGGCCTTCGCCAATATCGGCTCCGACCCGGCCCTGATGCTGACCGGCCCCGTCGACGTCACCGAAAAGCTCTTGAAGCGTTCGGGCATGGCGCTCGCCGATATCGATCTCTTCGAGCTCAACGAAGCCTTCGCCGCCGTCGTGCTGCGCTACATGCAGGCCTTCGACATCGACCACGACAAGATCAACGTCAACGGCGGCGCGATCGCCATGGGCCACCCGCTCGGCGCCACCGGCGCGATGATCCTCGGCACTGTGCTGGACGAGCTGGAACGCCGCGATCTCAACACCGCGCTGGTCACGCTCTGCATCGGCGCCGGCATGGGCACCGCGACTGTGATCGAGAGGGTGTAGCCCCCTCATCCGACCCTTCGGGCCACCTTCTCCCCGTGGGGGAGAAGGGAAGGAGCCGCAACGTGGACGATCCTCCTCTCCCCTCGGGGAGAGGGTGGCCGAGCGTAGCGGAGGCCGGGTGAGGGGGCGGTCTGGCACAACAGAGAATTCCACGGGAAGAGGAATCCCATCATGACCACCTACACCAATTTCACCGTCGAGACCGACGCCGATGGCATCGCGCTTGTCACCTGGGATATGCCCGGCAAGTCGATGAACGTCTTCACCTCCGAGGTGATGGACGAACTGAATGCGATCATCGACCAGACGGTGGCCGATAGCGCCGTCAAGGGCGTGGTCATCACCTCGGGCAAGTCGAGCTTCTCCGGCGGCGCTGATCTCTCGATGATCAAGGCCATGTTCACCTTCTACAACGAGGAGAAGGTCAAGGACCCGTCGACCGCCGCGCAAAAACTCTTCGATCTCGTCGGTCGCATGACCGGCCTGTTCCGCAAGCTGGAAACCTGTGGCAAACCCTGGGTCTCGGCCATCAATGGTACCTGCATGGGCGGCGCGCTGGAGATGTCGCTCGCCTGCCACGGCCGCGTCGCCTCCAATGCCAAGTCGGTCAAGATCGCGCTTCCCGAGGTCAAGGTCGGCATCTTCCCGGGCGCCGGCGGCACGCAGCGTGTCGCGCGTCTGGCGGATGCACAATCCGCCCTGCAGATGATGACGACCGGCCAGTCGCTAACGGCTTCGCGCGCCAAGGCGATGAACCTGATCCACCAGGTGGTCGAGCCGGATCAGCTGATTTCAGCAGCCAAGCAGATGATCAAGGACGG
This sequence comes from Rhizobium sp. 2MFCol3.1, assembly GCF_000377565.1. Taxonomy (GTDB): domain Bacteria; phylum Pseudomonadota; class Alphaproteobacteria; order Rhizobiales; family Rhizobiaceae; genus Rhizobium. The sequence goes on from NZ_KB898356.1 coordinate 222,814, forward strand.
CCTGAAGCCGATCGCTCCCTGGGATGAAAAGGGCTTCAAGGCCCCCGGCGGTGGCATCTGGACGCCGGCGGCAGCCCAGCTCTGGCCGGCAGCACCCGCGATCCTGCGCCGCGAAACCGCGGGCAACTATCCTGGCGCGCTCGCGATCCTGAAATCCGTCTATGAGGGCCTGCAGGTTCCCTTCGATACGGCGCTCAAGATCGAGCAGCGCTATTTCACGCAGGTGCTGCAGACCACCGAAGCATTCTCGATGATCCGTTCCCTCTTCATCTCCATGCAGGAGCTTGGCAAAGGGGCCCGCCGCCCCGCCGGCATCGCAAAGACGGAGCTGAAGAAGGTGGGTGTCGTCGGCGCCGGTTTCATGGGGGCGTCGATCGCCTACGTGACCGCCGCCGCCGGCATTCCCGTCACCCTTGTTGATCGCGACATCGAAGCCGCAAGCAAAGGCAAGTCGGTCTCCGAGGGCCTAGTGAAGGACTCAGTCGGTAAGGGCCGCCTGACGCAGGACGAGGGCGCGGCGCTTCTGGCGCGCATCACGCCGTCGGCGGATTATGCCGACCTCGCGGACGTCAACCTCGTCATCGAGGCGGTGTTCGAGGATCGCGACGTCAAGAAGGCCGTGATCGAGGCTGTCGAAGCCGTGCTGCCCGAAGGCGCGATCTTCGCCTCCAACACCTCGACCCTGCCGATCTCTGGCCTCGCGAAGAACTCGAAGCGGCCGGTCGATTTCATCGGCGTGCACTTCTTCTCGCCGGTCGAAAAGATGATGCTGACAGAAGTCATCCTCGGCAAGGAGACCGGCGACAAGGCGCTGGCCGTAGCACTGGACTACGTCGCCGCCATCAGGAAGACGCCGATCGTGGTCAACGACACGCGCGGCTTCTTCGTCAACCGCTGCGTCTTCCGCTACATCCACGAAGCCTACGACATGCTGATCGAAGGCGTGCCGCCGGCAATGATCGAAAACGCCGCCAAGATGGCCGGCATGCCGGTTGGCCCGCTGTCGCTCAACGACGAGGTGGCGATCGATCTCAGCCAGAAGATCCTGAAGGCGACCGTCGCCGATCTCGGCGAAGCAGCCGTCGATCCGAGGCATTTGGCGCTGATCAACAAGATGGTCGACGAACTCGACCGCCGCGGCCGCAAGAACGGCAAGGGCTTCTACGACTATCCGGCCAAGCCCGCGAAGAAGTCGCTCTGGCCGGAGCTGAAGACCTTCTATCCGCAGAAGAAGGCCGACGAGATCGATGTCGAGGTGCTGAAACAGCGCTTCCTCGCCACCATCGCGCTCGAGGCCGCGCGCACCATGGAAGAGGGCATCGTAACCGATCCGCGTGAGGCCGATGTCGGCTCCATCCTCGGCTTCGGCTTTGCGCCCTACACCGGCGGCGTACTGTCATACATCGATGGCATGGGCGTGAAAAATTTCGTGGCGCTCTGCGAGAGGTTAGCCGCCTCTTACGGACCACACTTCGCGCCGACCGCGCTGCTCAAGGATATGGCGGCAAAGGGCGAGACGTTCTACGGCCGATTCGACCCCTATGCCGGCACAAAGGCCGCGGCCTGACCGGCCTTTCCATGCTTATGATCGGGCTGGCTTTTAAGCCCGCCCGGTCGCCCCCAGAATTCATCGATGAATTCATCGATCCGGGCATCTTCGGTCGCTAAAGTTGCCTTGCCAGAGACACAATTACCACGTAAAAGCCTCGCATCGATCTTGCTAGATGAACTTTGTTACGGCCGCTCGTGCTGTTGCTCGCGAACTTCCTCCAAAATCGGTTTCCATCGCATGCTGGCTTTGTTCGGTGTGCACCATCTATGTACGATTTATAAAAGGATATCGTCATGAGCACAGGTACTGTTAAGTGGTTCAACGCAACCAAGGGCTACGGCTTCATTCAGCCGGACGACGGTTCTGCCGACGTTTTCGTTCACATCTCTGCTGTTGAGCGCGCCGGCATGCGCGAACTCAAGGACGGCCAGAAGCTGTCTTACGAGCTCGTTGCCGACAAGCGTTCGGGCAAGATGTCCGCAGACCGTCTGCAGGCTGCTTAAGTTTCGAATATATCGTCTCCGGTTCGCCGGGACGAACGAAAGGCCGGGTTCGCCCGGCCTTTTTTGTTGCCCGCTTCTCGGGTTCAGGCGGCGATCCGGTCGGCCTTGGCGCGATCAGCCCGCAGGCCGAGAAAGCCGATCCAGGTGACGAGAATGATCGCCGTCGCATAGATATCCGTCGTCAGCTGGTAGCCGAGCGACTTCGCCAGGAACCCGGCGAGAATGGCCGGCAGGCTGAAGGCCAGATAGCTCTGGATATAGAAGGCCGACAGCAGTTCGGCGCGCTCGTCCGGCTTGGCAAGCGGCATGATCGTGCCCATCGCGCCCAGGAAATTCGTGCCGAAGCCGACGCCGGTCAGCAGTGTGCCTAGAAGCAGCAGCGGCACGCTGGCAAGGTGCACGCCCGCAACCACCGTGAGCACGCCGAGCGTGGTCGCCATTGTCCCGAAGGCGAGGTTGCCGTTGGCCGATTTGGCGCGCCTCAGATAGACGGCGACCGCCCCAGAGGCCATCAGCGCCGTCACCACCGATCCGCCCGTCAGCGGCGCATGGCTGCCGGTCGTGCTCACCACCAGAGACGGCACGAGCGAGAGATAGAAGCCGCCGAGCGTCCAGTTGGCGATGTTGATCGGCGTGACGAGCGCCAGCGGCCGCCGCACCTGCGGCGGGATGGCGACGCGCGGCTTCAGCGACGCCCAGACACCCGGGCGGGTGGATGCGGTCTCGCCGGTTGCCCAGATCGCGCCGGCCTGGATGACGAAGGCGACGAGCAGGATCGCGTAGACGAGATGCAGCGGAAAAGGCCCATACTGGATCAGTGCGCTGGTTCCGAAAGCGCCGATCGCCATGCCGGATAGCGGAGCGATCGAGTTCACCAGCTGCCCCTTGGCCTTGTCGACATCGACGAGGGCGGCGCCGATCGAGGCGCCGGCGATCCCGGTCGCCAGCCCCTGCATGATGCGCGCCGCGATCAGCCACGCCGGCCCGCTGGCGGCGGCAAACAGCGCCATGGCGACGATCTCGAGCACCAGCGCCGAAAAGATCACCGGCTTGCGGCCGAGATGGTCGGAGATCGAGCCAGCGATCAATAGCGCAAGCAGCAGCGCGAAGGCATAGACCGCGAAGATCACCGTGATCAGCACGGGAGAGACGGCGAAGTTCTCCTGGTAGATTCGGTAAAGCGGCGTCGGCGCGGCCGAGGCTCCGAAGAAGGTTGCGAGCGTCACCGCGTGAAAACGAATGGGGTTTGACTTCGTCTCTATGGATTTGCCGGGCACGGCCATATATAAGCTCCTTAAAGCTAAGTCGTTGCGTTAGTCCGATGTAGGGCAGGGGTGCGCTAAAAGCAAATAATTTGCGTTAATGGATCGCTCAAAGTTTTTGAACCATGGCGCGCTCGGGAGGCCAAAGGTCGGATAACCAATGCCAGCAAAAGAAAATCTCCGCCCCGGCGGGCGCAGCGCCCGCGTTCAGGCCTCCGTCCACAACGCCGTCCGAGCGCTTCTGAAAAACATGGACCGCGCCGACGTCACCATCCCGCTGATCGCGGCTGAAGCCGGCGTCACGCCATCGACGATCTACCGCCGCTGGGGTGAACTGCAGGAATTGTTGGCCGATGTCGCCGTCGAGCGCCTTCGCCCGGACATGCTGCCGATCGACACCGGCAGCGCACGAGGCGATCTGGAGGTATGGACGGAGCAATATTGCGAGGAAATGTCCTCTGGCATCGGCCGCGACATGATGCGCGACGTGCTGGCGGCCCAGGACAACGCCAACGCCTGCAAGTGCGATGCCTTCACCCGCGAACAGATCGCGTTGATTGCTGAGCGCGCACATGCCCGTGGCGAGGCGTTTCCCGATATCGATGCCGTCATGGATGGCGTCGTCGCCCCCATCATCTACCGCATCCTCTTCGGCGACCAGCCCTCGATCGAGCGCGTACGCGACCTCATGACCGGCGTCTTCGCAGCCATGCCTACTCGGCAGCCGCAGCCCGCTTCTGCGCCGATATCTGGGTGATATAGGCGCGCAGCGCGGCCGGGCGCACCGGCTTGTGTTGGATGCCGATCCCGTGCCGCTCCGCGTCGGCGCGCACCTCCAACGTCCGGTCGGCGGTGATGCAGAGGCCGGGAACATAGGTTGCGAAGCGCTCGCGCACGGAGAGGATCGCGGCCACGCCGGTTCCGTCGCCGAGATGGTAATCGGCGATGACGAGATCGGGCGCCCCATCTCGCGCGTCGAGCGCCGCGACACCGGACAGCGAATCCGCTGATTGCACAGCGCAACCCCAGCCGCTCAGCAGCAATTGCATGCCCTCGAGGATATGCGGCTCATTGTCGATGCAGAGCACCTTCAGCCCCTTGAGGTTTTGCGCCGAGCGATCGGCGGGCGCGGTCGTAATCGGCGCTTCGGCGACCGGCGAGATATCGCGCGGCATGACGATGCGGAAATCGGTGCCCTTGCCATGCGTCGAATGCAGCTCCACCGGGTGGCTGAGCACGCGCGCGATGCGATCGACGATCGATAGCCCGAGCCCGAGGCCCGATGCGGTCTTCGCGCCTTCGTCCAGCCGCGCGAACTCCTTGAACACCGTGCGGAATTTCGAGGGCGGAATGCCGATGCCCGAATCCATCACCTGGATGACAACCTGGTTGCCACGCCGGCGCGCACCCACCAGCACCTTGCCTGTCAGCGTATATTTGATCGCGTTCGACACCAGGTTCTGCACCAGCCGCCGCAGCAGATTGGGGTCGGACCGTACGCGCAGAGACGTCGGCATCACCACCAGCTTCAAGCTCTTCTCGCGGGCAATCGGCGCGAAGTCGGTCTGGATACGCTCCAATAGATCCGCAAGCGGAACGGAGGCAAGGCGAGGGCGCATCGCTCCGGTATCGAGCCTGGAAATGTCGAGCACGGCGCCCAGAATGCTCTCCACCGATTCCAGCGCCGAATCGATATTGCGCACGATGGCGCTGCTCTCCGATTGCCCCATCCGCTCGACCAGCGCCGAGGAATAGAGCCTGGCCGCGTTGAGCGGCTGCAGGATGTCGTGCCCGGCGGCGGCGAAGAAGCGCGTCTTGCCAAGGTTCGCCTCGTCGGCCGAGGCGCGCGCTTCGCCAAGTTCGTGGTTGACGCGGGTAAGCTCCGCCGTACGCTCGGCCACGCGCTGCTCCAGCGTTTCGTTCGCTTGCTTCAGCGCCTGGTCGGCGGCCACGCGCTGGGTGATGTCGGTGAAGGTCGCGACGATCCCCTTGTCGGGCATGGCGTTGGAGCGCACTTCGATGATGCGTTCCCCGCGCCCGAGCACCAGCGCGAAGGGCTTGTCGAGCGTCAGGAAATGCCGGACCGTCTGGCTGACCTCGGAGACCGGGATATCGCCGCGCTGGCTGAGGATGGCGACGATATCGGCAAGCGGAAACCCGACCTGTCCCGATGTCTCCGGCAGATCCAGCAGCTGCCGGAAGCGCCGGTTCCAAATCGTCAGGTGGTTCGAGCTGTCGAACACGGCGATGCCCTGGTCCATCTGCGACAGCGCCGTCTGCAGCATGTCCTGGTTATATTGCAGCGCCTCGCTCGCCTGGTCGAGCAGCCAGGCGGTGTCGGCCGAGGCATCCTCCACCTTCTGCAGGATGAGCGACAGCACCAGCCGCGCCGAAGACGAGCCGATGGCGCTGCCAAGCAGCTGCTCGGTGAAATGGATGAGCGCCATGTCGGCCGGTTGGTCGTCTTCCAGCTTGCGGCCGGAGTTCTGCTGGTAGGTCTGGAACGACCGCTCCATCCGCTCTTCGCCGAGATAGCGCGAGATCGTCGCCTTCAGGTCGCCGACGCTGATCCGCGTTTTCCAGCCGCGCGTGGCAAATTGCGAGCGCGATTGCCGCTTCACGAAGATGCCCGCCTGGATGCGCTCGAGCGGCCGGGCATTGCGAGTCATCGAGCCGATCACGAAGAAGCCGGTGTTGACGAGCAGGCTCATCACCGTCGCATTCACGAGCGGGTCGGCATTGTCGGTGAATGCGGTGACGCCGGGAAAGACGAAGCCCAGCACGGCGCTGGCCACCGCCGAATAATCCGGCCCGCCAAGCGAGGGCAGGAACAGCAGGTAGATCCAGATCACGAAGCCGGAGGAGAGGCCGAGGATCGCGCCGCGCGCATTCGCCCGCCGCCAGATCAGCCCGCCGAGCAGCGACGGCGCCATCTGCGCGATGGCGGCAAACGATAGCAGGCCGATCGAGGCTAGGCCCGTCGTACTATCAGTCGAGCGGTAATAGGCATAGCCGAGCAGCAGCACGGCGAAAATGGCGCTGCGGCGGATGTTGAGCAGCGTCTTGGCGAAATCGTCGCGCTGGCCGCCGCGCCCGGCAAGCCGTCGGCGCAGGAAGATCGGCATGACGATATCGTTGGAAACCATGATCGACAGCGCCACCGAGGCGACGATCACCATCGCCGTCGCCGCCGAAAAACCGCCGATGAAGGTGATCAGCGACATCACGGGCATCTGCCCGACGATCGGCAGCGACAGCATGTAGAGATCGGCATTGCCGTTGCCGCCAAAGGTCAGCAGGCCCGCGATCGCCATCGGCAATACGAAGAGATTGATGGCGATGAGGTAGAGCGGGAACAGGAACCCGGCCAGCCGCAACTCCTTTGCCGTCCGGTTCTCGACCACGGTCACATGAAACTGCCGCGGCAGCATGACGATCGCGAAGGCGGAAAGCACGGTCAGCGTCAGCCAGCGGCTGATCGGCGTCTGATAATGCAGCGCCGACAGCACCAGCTCGTTCTCCGCCGCCTTCCGCCAGAGGTCGGCCGGCCCGTCGAACAGGAACCAGACGACGCAGACGCCTGCCGTCAGAAACGCAAACAGCTTCACCACCGATTCCATCGCGACCGCGAGGATCAACCCATCCTGATGCTCGGTCGCATCCGTGTGGCGGGTGCCGAACATGATGGCGAAGCAGGCGAGCACCAGCGTCACCAAGAGCGGCAGGTCGAGGAAATAGAGATTGCCGCTGCCGATGCCGTAATCCGACGGATTGAGCATCGCCGTCATGGTGCTTGACACCGATTTCAGCTGCAGCGCGATATAGGGGATGGCGCCAACAAGCGAGATCAGCGCCACGATCGTCCCCACCGCCGAGTTCTTGCCATAGCGCGCCGAGATGAAGTCGGCGACGGAGGTAAGCTTCTCCGTCTTGGCGAGATCGATGATCCGCCGCAGCACCGGCATGCCAAGCGTGAAGACCAGGATCGGGCCGATATAGATGCCGGTGAATTCCAGCCCGCGCTGCGAGGCAAGGCCGACGCCGCCGAAATAGGTCCAGGAGGTGCAGTAGATCGCGAGGCTCAGCGCATAGACGACCGGCCGTCCGCTGTCCGGCGCGCCGAAGCGCCTGCGCTGCCGGTCGCCATGGCTTGCCACGGCAAACAGCAAGAACAGGTAGCCGAACGCCGATGCGAGTATGACCCAGCCTGGCAGCATTTCTCCTCCGCCGGCGTCCCATGCGCCGGTCCTCCCGGAGCTCGAAGCCTACGGCAAATCGGGGCCTTTGAAAATTCCCGCCGTCTAGGTCTTAAGTCAAAGACGGGTGGAGCAATTGAATAATTCGTAATTTGTAATTGAATAATCGCAACGAAGATGTAGCTAATAAAAACAACAGCCTGCCATCAAACTGCATCAGAGGGAGACAGATCGCATGCTCAACGAGTTCAAAGCGTTTATTGCTCGCGGCAACGTCATGGACCTTGCCGTCGGTGTCATCATCGGTGGTGCGTTCGGCGGCATCGTCAAATCGTTGGTCGACGACGTCATCATGCCGATCGTCGGCGCCATCTTCGGTGGCTTCGATTTCTCCAACTACTTCATTGGCCTCTCGTCCAACGTCAACGCGCCGACGCTGGCCGCTGCCCGCGCGCAGGGCGCCGTTCTCGCTTACGGCAGCTTCATCACCGTTCTCATCAACTTCCTGATTCTTGCCTGGATCATCTTCCTGATGGTCAAGGGCGTGAACACGCTGCAGAAGCAGGTCGAGCGCCAGAAGAAGGTTGCTCCGGAAGATGCACCGCCGCCGCCGGCCGACGTCGCCCTTCTCACCGAAATCCGCGACCTGCTGGCCAAGCGCCCCACGGTCTGATGTCTTAAGAGCCCTGCCGGATGAGGCAGGGCTCACCCATCACGGAAATCGATCGGCCATCACCGATTGTCATGGGATTCGCCCGCGCATTTGTTTTATGTAGGCGAAAACCGGAGTGATGCATGTCGATCGTCAATAGCCTCAGCCCGCGCGCCATCCAGGCGCCTGAAAGCGGGATCGTCGAAGTCGTAAATTATGCCCGTGGCCGCGATGGCCTCTTGCCGCTTTGGGTTGGCGAAGGCGATCTTCCGACCCCCGATTTCGTCAATCAGGCGGCCATGACGGCGCTTTCGGCCGGCGAGACCTTCTACACTTACCAGCGCGGCATCCCCGAACTGCGCCAGGCGCTCTCCGATTATTACGCTCGCCACTTCGGCATAAACCTTCCCGTCGAGCATTTCTTCGTCACCGGCTCCGGCATGCAGGCGATCCAGATCGCGGTGCAGGCGATGACCTCGCCCGGCGACGAGCTGGTCTATTTGACGCCTGCTTGGCCGAACATCGCCGCCGCGCTCGAAATCGCCGGCGCCCGTTCCGTCGGCGTGCAGCTCGACTTCGAAGGCGGCAAATGGGCCGTCGACCTCGACCGCATCGCCGCCGCGATCACGCCGAAGACCAAGGCGCTCTTCATCAACACGCCCTCCAACCCGACCGGCTGGACCGCGACGCGGGAAGATCTCGCCGCCATCCTCGGCCTTGCCCGCAAGCATGGTCTCTGGATCATGGCGGACGAAATCTACGCCCGCTACTATTTCCCCGGCGACCGCGCAGCCTCGTTCCTCGATGTGATGGAAGCGGGCGACAAGGTCATGTTCGTCAATTCCTTCTCGAAGAACTGGTCGATGACCGGCTGGCGCGTCGGCTGGGTCGTGGCGCCGCCGGAGACGGGGCAGGTGCTTGAGAACCTGATCCAGTATTCGACCTCTGGCGTTGCCCAGTTCATGCAGCGGGGCGCCGTCGCCGCCTTGAACGAAGGCGATGCCTTCGTTCAAGCCAATATCGACAAGGCAAGGCGCTCGCGCGATATCCTCTGCGACGCGCTGATTGCGACCAACCGGGTGCAGACGCTGAAGCCCGATGGCGCGCTCTATGCCTTCCTGAAGATCGACGGCGTCACCGACAGCCGCAAGGCGGCGATCGATATCGTCGACAAGACCGGCGTCGGCCTGGCGCCCGGAACCGCCTTCGGCCCCGGCGGCGAGCTCTTCATGCGCGCCTGCTTCCTGCGCGATCCCGCCCAGATCCAGACCGCGGCCGACAGGCTCTGCGACTATATCCTGAAGCTCTGAACCGGGAGCATCCGCATGTCCGAAAAGATCACCGCTGACCATCTGGAAGGCTTTCTCGGCAATCGACGCCTTATGGAGCAGCTGGCCTTCATTCTCGAGGTCGAGAAGCTGAAGACGATCCTGCGCCGCACGTCGCTGCTCGATCGCTCGCGCGTCGAGACCGACGCCGAGCACACCTGGCAGATTGCGCTGATGGCGGCGGTGCTTGCAGAACATTCGAGCGAGCCGATCGATCTGCTGCGCGTCTTGAAGATGCTGCTGATCCACGACATCGTCGAAATCGATGCCGGCGACACCTTCGCCTATGACGCGGTTGCCCGCACCAGCCAGGCCGAGCGCGAACTGCGCGCCGCAGACCGCATCTTCGCTCTGCTTCCCGCCGATCAGGCTGTCGAGTTCCGCGCGCTCTGGGATGAGTTCGAGGAGAAGCGCACCAGCGATGCGCGCTTCGCCAACGCCATGGACCGCTTCCAGCCGCTGCTCCACAATTTCTTCACCGGCGGTGGCACCTGGCATACGGCCGGCGTCACCGAGCCAGACGTCGTCAGGCGCATGGAGCCGATAGCCATCGCTTCGGGCACGCTCGGAGACCTTACCGAACGGCTGATCGCGCTCGCCGTCGAACAGGGCTTCCTGGCTCCCCGGGCCGGATTCAAACCGGGTGTTTGAACTCTCGATGCGGCCGAAACGGCCACATCGATAAAATTCTAGCGAACCTGCAAATCAGCCCCTAACCACACCGGTAAACTTCGCCCCGGCGGATGCCCCAGTGGGGCCGCTTATTCGAATTTCGGAAAGGAAAGCCGGGTCAGATGCCCCCGTGAGATGAAACGGGAGTGCGGGACATGGCAATTCTGGTGACGGGTGGCGCTGGCTATATCGGCAGTCATATGGTCTGGACATTGCTGGATGCGGGCGAGCAGGTCGTCGTGCTCGATCGCCTCTCCACGGGCTTTCGTTGGGCCGTGGCGCCGGAAGCGCGCTTCTATCTCGGCGATGTCGCCGATGCCGAATTGCTCAAGACCATCTTCATCGAAAACGACATCGAGGCGATCATTCATTTCGCCGGCTCCGCTGTCGTCCCGGCCTCGGTTGCCGATCCGCTCTCCTATTACGACAACAATTCCGGCAAGACCCGCGCGCTGATGAGCGCTGCGGTCAGCGCCGGCATCCGCCATTTCGTCTTCTCCTCCACCGCCGCCGTCTACGGTCCGCAGAAGACGTCGGACCCGGTCAAGGAAGACGCATCGCTGAACCCGGAAAATCCTTACGGCCAGTCGAAGCTGATGACCGAGTTCATGCTGCGCGATGCCGCCGCCGCTTATGACTTCAACTATGTGGCCCTGCGCTATTTCAACGTCGCCGGCGCCGACCCGCTCGGCCGCGCCGGGCAGTCGACCTCGGGCGCGACGCATCTGATCAAGGTTGCCTGCGAGGCAGCCCTTGGCCGCCGTGACAGCGTCAGCGTCTACGGCCTCGATTATCCGACGCATGACGGCACCGGCGTTCGCGACTACATCCACGTGAGCGATCTGGCCGAGGCGCACCTCAGAGCCCTGCAGCACCTGCGCGGCGAGCGCGGTTCACTCGTTGCCAATTGCGGCTATGGCGCCGGCTACTCGGTGCTCGACGTGCTGAACATGGTGACGCGCCTGCACGGCCACGCCTTCAAGATCCACATGGCCCCACGTCGCCCGGGCGATTCCGCCAGTGTCGTCGCCGACGCCACGCTCGCGAACCGCGTGCTCGGCTGGACCCCGCGATACGATTCGCTCGAGACGATCGTGCGTAGCGCGCTCGATTGGGAACTGTCTCTTATGAACCGCAACGTCGAGGATCTGCAGGGCCTGCACCGCGCGCTCGCCGCCGCCTCCTTCTAAGCGCCAAAACTGTTGCAGTCTTGCGACCGCCAACGCTCGTCAGCATCTTCCTGATATCATAGCCATCGACTATCCGGCCGAGCGCGATAAGTTTGTGTACAAGCAGCGCAATTCGCTGACGGCATGAACTTGGAATCGCAATTTGGCGCGGCCGCATCGATCGCGGCTTACGCCGCAAGGAGGCCCGGATGCACGACAAAGTCGATCAGCGCGAGGTTATTGCCGAGCGACAGGGTTCCGCCGGCATCATCCGCCTCAACAGGCCGAGAGCGCTGAACAGCCTGACCCTCGACATGGTCCGTTCGATCGACGCGGCGCTCTCCGAATTCGCGGCCGATGCCGATGTGGCGACGGTTATCATCATGGGCGAGGGCGAGCGTGGCTTCTGCGCCGGGGGCGATATCCGCGCGCTGCACGAAAGCGGCCGTGCCGGCACGGCGCTGGCGGAAGATTTCTGGCGCCAGGAGTTCCACCTCAATCACCGCATTGCCGCCTATCCCAAGCCCTATGTGGCGCTGATGGACGGCATCACCATGGGGGGCGGCGTCGGTCTTTCCTCGCATGGCCGCCACCGCGTGGTCACCGAACGCACCCGCTTTGCCATGCCCGAAACGGGGATCGGCTATTTCCCCGATGTCGGCGCCACATGGCTGTTGCCGCACGCCCTCGGCGAGGTCGGTATCTGGATGGGGCTGACAGGCCTTGAGGTCGGAGCGGCCGACGTGATCCATGCCGGGCTCGCCGATGTCCAGGTCGCCTCGTTCCAGTTGCCCGAGCTTGTCGATACATTGGCCGGCCTGTCGCGTGGCGCAAGCTCGCGCGATGTCGATGTCGTCCTGAAGAACCTGTCAACCGATCCGGGCAAAGGGCCGCTGCGGCTCAATAGCAGCCTGATCGAACGCACCTTCCGCTTCGGCACGGTCGGCGACATCATCGCGGCGTTGAAAGCGGAGCCATCGGATTTCGCGGCGGAAACGCTGCGTGCCATCCAACTGCGCTCGCCAACCAGCCTGGCGCTGACGCTGCGCCTGCTGCATGAGGGCAAGCAGAGCCGCAGCTTGGCCGAGTGCCTGCGCCGCGAATTCAGCGCCTGTCTGGGCATCCTGCAAAGCCCCGATTTCTACGAGGGTATCCGCGCCGCCGTCATCGACAAGGATCGCAAGCCGAAATGGACACCGGCCACGATCGAAGCGGTCGAGCCCGCCGCGATCGACCGTTTTCTGCGTCCGGCGGATCCGCCGCTTGCGCTGTAAGGACGCTTACATCGGGAAATCAGGAATGGCTTCGCGCCGGGTGAGCTTCAACGTCCTGTCGGGCTGCAGAATATAGGTTTCCAGCTGCTTCGTTCCGGTTGAATCGTAGAACGTATTGTGGACGACGCTGCCCGGTGGAGACTTGGTCAGCTTCGTGCGCGGCTGTCCGCCATAGGTGATGCTCCCGGGGACGGGCTTCACCTCCGCCGTCTCGCTGGTGGTGCAGCCAGCCAGAAGACCAGCCATAACGAATGTTGCCGCAACGGCCGATATCACGCGTTTCATCGCGATCACCCCACATGTCTATGCTGTTGATATGGCTCGCTTCGCTTGAAGCGCCAAGAGGTATTTGGATTTTCTTCTCGAAAATACTCCAACGATAGCGCCCGCACTGCAACGAAATGCGGCGCTGCAGCGTTAAGCAGCAGAACAATTCGCTTGGAGGCGAAGATGGTACAGCTGTTCCAGATTTTGACGGGGCACGAGGATCAGTGCGAACGAGGCCACAGCCAGTCGTCGATGCGGGCCGCGATCGAAAGCGCGCTGAGCGCCGATCCGGACCTCGATTGCACCGAGATCACGGTCACCATGATTGGCCAATACGCTGTGCTCGAGGGCTTTGCGCACAGTGCCGGCGACATCGTTTGCGCCATGATGATCGCCGAGGACGTCGTGGGACAAGGCAACGTGCAGAGCCGAATGCTGCGCCGATGATGCTCTCCTTTTGTCGCCGCTGCGCTGTTTCGGTCAATACTGTAAGATGGAAGTAGAAAAACGTTAACGCATTTGAAAGTGGCGGCGGTTTCACGGAACTAAACTAACGGCTGTTCCGTTACTGGGATAATCAAACATGGGAGAATGGCATGACGCGCTTTCTTCGACTTGGGATGCCCGCCTTAGCGCTGATGACTGGCGCCTTTGCCTTGCCGGCCGCCGCTTCGCTCGAGATCGACAGTAACTATTCGGCGCTGCAGCGCGATGATGTCGTGCTCGCCCAGTATGGCGATGCGACCGCCTGTGTTCCCGCCGCCGCGCACTACGTCCCGTCTTTCATTCGCGCCAATGACGGCACGATCATCGGTGTGGGCTATGTGGAAGTGGCAAGCGCTGATACCGGGTGCTGATATCAGGTAATGCTCAATTAACCAGCCTGCCGTAGGCGCGCCGCGTTGATACGCGGTCTTTAACGATCGTGTCACGGCGGCGCTCGGCCGCTTTGTGTAACTGATTGTTTTGAGAGGAATATACGAGGCCCGCCTGCGCTTTTCACACAGAGGGTGACGAGCCTCTGACCATCATCATGATGGCTGAAAGTGTTCTAGTAAGCGTTGCGCGCACAAGACAACCAGCTTCGTCCGGCTACCCCCGACAAGCTCCGGCAAGGGTTAAGCAAAAATCAACTCTGCTTTATTTCGAGCCACTTGTGGACCGTTCTGGCCCGCCAGGTGCTTCTAGTGGACGTGAAGCCTTGCTTCTTCGGCCGCTGCGACGAACTCCGCGCGCGCTTCTTCCACGCTCTTGCGGCCGTCAAGGGCGGCTCGGCACGTGCTGCGTGCCTTCAGGTAGCGCAGGCCGCGAACATTGGGCCAGAGTTCGGTCAGGCATGTCAGCGCGTCGAACGGGCCGGATATCGTCCGCGCACCGGTGGTTTCGAAGCCGACCTGGATAGGATCATTCCACTTTTCGCTTGCCATTTGCGCACTCCTCCATTGCTCACGCCAGGTACTCTGCAGCGTTCTGCCTGCTCCTCCCGCAAAGCAGTGTGCGGAAGCATTTTAGCGATAATTCACAAACCCGCAAATGGGAAAAGACATACGCGTTCGGCGTAACGAACCAAAGACGTATGAAAGACAAGCACCCGGCCATGTGACCGAGTGCTTGAAACAATCAGCAAACGTGGGCGTTTAGCTGCAGACGCGGGTGGTCTTGGTCACGATCCGGCCGTGGCTGTGATACTTCACGGTCTTCATGCGGCAATTGTAGCGCACCGGATGATGGCGGTTGGAATGGCCGTAATAGGGGCGGGGCTGGTAGCGATCGTGATACCCGTGATAGCCGGGCTGACCGATTCTCACCGTCACGCTATCGGCAAAGGATGGCATTGCGGTTGCGCTGAGCGATGCGATGGCCACGGCGGCAGCGATAATAAGCTTCTTCATGCTAGTCTCCATTCATAACAGCGTTGACGAAACGTTCGTATCGAGAATTTGTTCAATACGAATAATAAGCGCAGCATGAATGTGAGCTGAGAGGCGTGTTCATGTCCGGGTCATCCCGGAGGAGGGCCGAGCCTTATGGTGCGATGGTGTAGACGAACACGGCTTTATAGACGGCGAGCGCACCGAAAACGGCGGTGATGGCAGCCAGAACCATGGCGATCAAAATGATCGCCTTCGTGCCCTTGCCGTTCTGCTGTTCGTTGTCGTCGGTGCTCATGGTCGTCTCCTGCGGGTCGCCCGGCTCACTGGTGGTCTCGGCCGGCGAAGCCGTTAGCGCCACGTCTTAACCAGTCGGCCGCTTTTTCGCAAACCGGGATATCTGATGCCGAATGTCGCAGCGGAAAGCGTGGCCACAATTCACGATTGCGGCAAATCGCGGAACAAACCCGTTGTGGCCGGGTTGTCCACACGTAACCCGATAGTGAAAACCGACGAGGAAGAGGAAATTCCCATGCGAACGTCTGTCATCACGGCGGCCATTTTTGCCGCGGGCCTGGCCACATCGGCCTTCGCGCAATCCAACCCCGATTCGATCGGCCCCACCAATGGCGGCTCGACCGGCTCAAGCGCCGGAACATTTTCCAGCGATTACACGAGCAGCGACAACGGCACCCATCCCGTAACAGTCACGCCCGTCGACCCGACGACCACCCAGTCGATCACGGCTCAGCCGAAGACGCTCGACTGCCCATCCATGCCCCGCGCCAACTCGGGCGTAGACACCCGCGGCGGCGAAAGCGGCGCCTCGATCAGCGATGCCTGCCGCGAGTACGACAACTAAGGTGGATAAACATCCGCAATCAAAAAGGGGCCGGCTTGTTCGGCCCTTTTTGCTGAGCACACGTAAGCATGCGTTAGTCAAACGTACGATGCCGATCTGTTTTAACGAAGACGCCGCTACCCTGTAGGCGATCGTTACTCAACCTCCCTCTTGGATCTAGATTCCTTCACCTGCTTTGCAGCTTCGGCCAGGATCTTACGACTGGCCCAGTGAGTGCGCCCAAATCCATCCGATACGCCGACTTGTCTGAAGTCCCCATCAAGGAACGTCGACGTGAGTGGGAAGACAAACGTTGCTCCGTTTCCGACCTCAATGCGATCTTTGGGCACATTGTGGGCGAGATGTGCATAGTCGGGGTGGATGTACGCGGACAGCTTTCCACGCTTCCGGGCAAACCAGCCGGGTCGTGCATAGGTGCCTATTACCCGGTTGGGAATGGGTCCGAGGTTAGTTGCCTCAACGAAAATGTCGGGCCCGATGATTGTTTTCCCGTCTGGCATGAAGATGTTTTTTACCGAAATATAAACGCGAAACTTTGGCTTCTGAATCACATCGCGGTATACGGCCCATCCAGCAACAAATGCTGATACGATAAAGGACGCGCCCGAAAGACATAAGGTGATGATTTCGTTCGTAGTCATGAACCGCCAGATCAAATTGAAATGATAGAGCGACTATTATCACATTTCTCACGTCGACAGCGTGCTCAACGAGCCACGCATCGACTGCGGTCGCCACCTTGTCGCCTTGAGTTGATACTCATCCCGGGGCTAAGCTCTGTCTTCCGAGTGCAGAACTTCACTTCCGTTCGTCAACTCCCAGAGATCTAAGGAACGATAAGAGGATGTACTGCACGGATTATCTGTGCAATTCGCGGTATGTTCTGGTGTTTGAAGCGGTTTCTCGCAGCGATGCTGTCTTGCGATCCGCAGTTTTCTGTTTGATTTTATTTAAGAAAACTGGTGCTGCCGAGTGGGATTGAACCACCGACCTCACCCTTACCAAGGGTGTGCTCTACCACTGAGCTACGGCAGCGAGGACCAGACGCTGGCAACCGAAGCGGCTGCGTTGCGTGAACGGGGCGGCTATTGCCACAGCTTCGGGACGAGCGCAAGACGCAATTTCAAACTTATGTCAGTTTCACGTCGCCACTTTTGGATTGCCGCGAATTCGGGTAAGCCATGAAACATGACCGAAGACACTGAAAATGCCCGCAAGGGCCGCAAAGACGCGATCGAACAGCAGGCGAAATTGCGCCGCGATCGGGCCGCGGAAAAATTGCGGGAAAATCTTTCCCGCCGCAAACAGCAGACGCGTGCGCGCCGTTCCGGCCAGGCCGACGAGACAAATGGACTGCCTGCCGCAAAAATGGACGAATCGTAATGTTCCGTCCGCTTCGAATTGAAGCCTTCGCGGATTTCGTCTAAAGACCCGCATCCTTTTAAAAGACAGAGTTTCAGAAAGGCGGGCGTGGCCCGTAAGCGCTTATGGATCGTATCAGAATTGTCGGCGGTAATGAGCTTAACGGCATCATTCCCATTTCCGGCGCCAAGAATGCCGCCCTGCCGCTGATGATCGCCTCGCTTTTGACCAGCGATACGCTGACGCTCGAAAACGTGCCGCACCTGGCCGATGTCGAGCAGCTGCTGCGCATCCTCGGCAACCACGGCGTCGACGTTTCGGTCAATGGCCGCCGCGAGCGCCAGGAAGACAGCTACTCGCGCACGATCCACTTCACCTGCCGCACCATCGTTGACACGACCGCGCCTTACGAGCTGGTCTCGAAGATGCGCGCCTCCTTCTGGGTCATCGGCCCGCTTCTGGCGCGTGAAGGCCAGTGCCGTGTTTCGCTGCCCGGCGGTTGCGCCATCGGCACGCGCCCGGTCGATCTCTTCCTCGACGGCCTGACGGCGCTCGGCGCGACGCTCGATATCGACAGCGGCTATGTCAACGCCACCGCCCCCAAGGGTGGCCTGATCGGTGCCAAGTACACCTTCCCGAAGGTCTCCGTCGGCGCGACCCACGTCATGATGATGGCGGCCACGCTTGCCCGCGGCACCACCGTCATCGGTAACGCCGCCCGCGAACCTGAGGTCGTCGACCTCGCCAACTGCCTGATCGCCATGGGCGCCAAGATCACTGGCGCCGGCACCTCGACCATCACCATCGAAGGCGTCACCTCGCTGTCGGGCGCCCGCCACCGCGTTCTGCCGGATCGTATCGAGACCGGCACCTACGCCATGGCGGTTGCCATGGCAGGCGGCGATGTCGTGCTTGAAAACACCGATGTGGCGCTGCTCGACACCGCGCTCGAGACGCTGCGCCGCGCCGGCGCTGAGATCTCCGCCACCAACAACGGCATGCGCATCCGCCGCAATGGCGCCGGCATCCGCCCGGTCGATATCGTCACCGATCCGTTCCCGGGCTTCCCGACCGACCTGCAGGCGCAGTTCATGGCGCTGATGACCCGCTCGACCGGCGTGTCGCATGTCACCGAGACCATCTTCGAAAACCGCTTCATGCACGTGCAGGAACTTGCCCGCCTCGGCGCCAAGATCTCGCTGTCGGGCCAGACGGCGAAGATCGAAGGCGTGCCGCGCCTGAAGGGTGCGCCTGTCATGGCGACCGATCTGCGCGCTTCCGTGTCCCTCGTCATCGCCGGTCTTGCGGCTGAAGGCGAGACCATGGTGTCGCGCGTCTATCACCTCGATCGCGGCTTCGAGCGCCTGGAAGAAAAGCTCACGCGCTGCGGTGCGATCGTCGAACGCGTCAGCGAATAAGCGCAACTGTAGACGTAACGAGACAAAGGGCGGTCATTCGCCCTTTGTCCCCGTTGCGCAATGGGCCATAGCGCCTTATGTCCCTTGTCCTACGGCACCGCCATTCCGCGGCGCCGGGTATCGCCATCCCGGTGATATCAGGAACAATGGGGTGCTGCCTGAATGACCGACCTGAAGCTTGTTGCGCTGGATAGCGAAGACCTTGCCGTCGTCTCCGCGCATACGCAGGATAGCGTCTTCAAGGTCGCCGATCTTTCCTGGTCGCCGCGCGATCAGCAGTTTTCCATTGCCGCCAATCGTTTCGTCTGGGAAGAAGCCGGCGCCAAGCGCAAGGGCTTCGAGCGCCGCCGCGCGGCCATCGTCTTCAAGCGCGTGCTGGCCGTCCGCTCCGTCGGCATCAACCAGAAGAACCGCGAGGACGTCCTGTCGTTGCTCGCCATCCGCTTCGAGCAGAAAGGCGAGGGGCCTGAGGGCACCGTGCAGATCGATCTGGCCGCTGGCGCCACCATCGCGCTCGATGTCGAATGCATCGAGGTTCAGCTTGCGGATATTGGCGGCGCATGGGAAACCGCTTCCAAGCCGCGCCATCCCGGCGCCTGAATACGCATTTATCGAAGCATACCGAGAGGAATTGACGCGTGGCAATCTGGTTGGATCAGGCATCGGACGATTTCGGGCAGCGTTTCGCGGCGTTTCTGACGACCAAGCGCGAAATGTCCGAGGACGTGAACACCACCGTTCGCGCCATCATCGATGATGTCCGCGCCCGCGGTGATGCGGCTCTGGCGGAATATTCGCGGAAGTTCGAGGGCATCGATTTCGCAGAGACGCCGATGCGCGTCACCGAAGCGGAAATCGACGCGGCCGTCGAGGCCGTTCCCGCCGAAGTGCTGGGCGCGCTCAAAGTCGCCGCCGTCCGCATCGAATCCCACCACGCCCGCCAGCTCCCCAAGGACGATATCTACGAAGACGCCATGGGCGTGACGCTCGGCTCGCGCTGGACGGCGATCGAGGCAGTCGGCCTTTATGTTCCGGGCGGCACGGCGAGCTATCCGAGCTCGGTGCTGATGAACGCTATTCCGGCCAAGGTCGCCGGGGTCGATCGCGTCGTCATCGTCGTTCCTGCAACGGGCGGCCAGGTCAACCCCGCCGTGCTCGCCGCCGCCAAGCTTGCCGGCGTGACCGAGATCTATCGGATCGGCGGCGCCCAGGCCGTAGCGGCGCTCGCCTATGGCACTGAAACCATCGCGCCGGTCGACAAGATTACCGGCCCCGGCAATGCCTATGTCGCCGCCGCCAAGCGCCACGTCTTCGGCACTGTCGGCATCGACATGATTGCCGGTCCGTCGGAAGTCCTCGTCATCGCCGACAAGGACAACAATCCGGATTGGATCGCAGCCGATCTGCTCGCCCAGGCCGAGCATGATGTCAGCGCCCAGTCGATCCTGATCACCGACGACGCGGCCTTCGGCAAGGCGGTAGAGGCAGCCGTCGAACGCCAGCTGAAGACGCTGAACCGCGCGGAGACGGCGGCAGCCAGCTGGCGCGATTTCGGTGCCGTCATCCTGGTCAAGGAGATCAACGACGCCATTCCGCTCGCAAACCGCATCGCCGCCGAACATCTGGAAATCGCCGTCGCCGATCCCGATGCGCTGGTCGACAAGATCCGCAATGCCGGCGCCATTTTCATCGGTGCGCATACGCCAGAAGTGATCGGCGATTATGTCGGCGGCTCCAACCACGTGCTGCCGACCGCCCGCTCCGCGCGCTTCTCGTCCGGTCTCTCGGTTCTGGATTTCGTCAAGCGCACATCGATCCTGCGCCTCGGGTCGGAACAGCTGCGCACGCTGGGTCCTGCTGCTATCGCGCTTGCCGTATCGGAAGGCCTCGACGCCCACGCGCGGTCGGTTGCGATCCGCCTCAACCTGGAACGGTAAGCGATGGCTGCGGGCGACTTCCGGCTTTGCGACGTCGTCCTGGACGACACCATCGGCCGATCGACGCCCGATGTCGAGCACGAGCGCGCCGTCGCCATCTTCGATCTCATCGAGGAAAACACATTTACGCCCGTCGGCCACGCCGGCGGCCCGTACCGGCTGAATATCTCGCTTGTTGATACCAAGCTGGTCTTTGCCATCACGACGGAAGGCGGCGAGGCGGTCGCCACGCACATCCTGTCGCTGACCCCGTTCCGCCGCATCGTGAAGGACTACTTCATGATCTGCGAGAGCTATTACGAGGCGATCCGTTCCGCCTCTCCAAGCCGCATCGAGGCAATCGACATGGGGCGGCGCGGTATCCATAACGAAGGTTCGCAGACGCTGCAGAACCGGTTGGACGGCAAGATCGAGGTGGATTTCGACACCGCGCGTCGCCTGTTCACGCTGGTCTGCGTTCTCTACTGGCGCGGATGACCGGGATGAGCGAGCTCGAACCGACAAGCGCAAGCATCAGGCCGGGCGCGATCTTGTTCATGTGCGGCATGAACGCCATCCGCTCGCCGATCGCCGAGGCGATTGCCCGTAGTTTGCTGCCATCAAATACCTATATAAGATCTGCCGGCGTTCGCGCCGGCGAACGCGATTCCTTTGTCGATGTGGTGCTTGATGAAATCGGCCTGTCGCTTGGTCGGCATCTGCCGCACACGCTGGAAGATCTCGAAGACGATTATTTCGATGTGATCATCACGCTCTCGCCGCAAGCCCACCATGCAGCGCTGGAACTGACACGTGCGAGCGCCGTCGAGGTGGTCTACTGGCCGACCATGGATCCAACAGTTGCGCAAGGCACGCGGGAGCAGATTCTGGAGAGCTATCGCGAGGTGCGCAATCATCTCGCCGAGCTTATCCAGAACCGTCTATTAGACCGAAGTGGTATCGCCGCGCAGTCCGCATGAAACAAATAAAGGAAACGCGATCAATTTGGTTCACAAACCCCCGTTGATTGTGTAGTTTCCGCCCAAATTTTGAGGCGGCCCCAATCTTGGCCAATGCCGCCATCTCAACCGACAGGAAGAAAACACCTATATGCCTAAAGAAGAAGTCCTCGAGTTCCCGGGTATCGTCACCGAACTTCTGCCGAATGCGACGTTCCGCGTGAAGCTCGAAAACGAGCACGAGATCATCGCCCACACGGCCGGCCGCATGCGCAAGAACCGTATCCGCGTTCTCGCCGGCGACAAGGTTCTTGTGGAAATGACGCCATACGACCTGACCAAGGGCCGTATCACCTACCGCTTCAAGTAAGCTTGATCCGAAAGCCCTAGGGCTTTCGCTTCCGTCTGCCCGGTAGTCGAGGTTCCATGGCGCTCAAATACAAGCTCATTCTGGCTTCGGGTTCCCCCCGCCGCGTTGACCTGCTCAACCAGGCAGGGATCGAGCCCTCGCGCCTGATGCCGATGGATATCGACGAGACGCCGAAGAAGTCGGAGCATCCGCGCTCGCTGGCGCGTCGCCTGTCGACCGAAAAGGCCGAAGCAGCGCTCGCCGCCATCAAGGGCGACATGACCTGGAAGGGCAGCTACATCCTGGCCGCCGATACCGTCGTCGCCGTCGGCCGCCGCATTCTCGGCAAGGCCGAGTTCGCAGACGAGGCCTCGGCCTCGCTCTACCTGCTCTCCGGCCGCAGCCACTGGGTCTATACCGGCGTCTGCCTGGTGACGCCCGATCGCAAGATCCGCCAGAAGATCGTGGAAACCAAGGTGCGCTTCAAGCGTTTGTCCGGTTTCGAGGTCGAAAACTATCTGGCCTCAGGCCAGTGGCGCGGCAAGGCGGGTGCCTACGGCATCCAGGGGCTGGCCGGCACCTTCGTGCAGAAGATGGTCGGCTCCTACACCAACGTCGTCGGCTTGCCGCTGTACGAGACCATTTTGCTTCTGACCGGCGAGGGCTTCGACGTCCATAGCCGGTGGCCCGAGGCTTGAAGCCGGCGGGCCGAAAACCCGAAGGAATTACCATGCCCGATGAAACCAGACAGAGCGCCAAGATCGAACCGCTGCGCAAGGCGCATTCGTGCCCGGAGTGCGGCACGCCCTCGCAGCGCGAGCACTATCCTTTCTGCTCGAACCGTTGCCGCGAAGTCGATCTTTCGCGCTGGCTGACCGGCTCCTACGCCATTCCCGTTGCCGAAGATGAGACGAAGGCTGAGTACCCCGACGAGAACTGATCGCGTTTCCCGCTCGGGAAGCCGTTCAATTTGTTCAATAATTCGGAAAATTCACAGGCCTGTCAAAAAACTCTCATTTGGCGCTTGCCATGGCCGAACAAGATGTTATAACCCCGCTCGCTTCCGGGGAAAACCAAGCCCCTGCAGCTCTCGGAAACGAGAGATGCGCCGAAGCAGGAATGCCCAGATAGCTCAGTTGGTAGAGCAGCGGATTGAAAATCCGCGTGTCCGTGGTTCAAATCCGCGTCTGGGCACCACTCTTTCTCCCCTCGATCAAGTCTCTGCCTCAGCCCATACCAGACGTGCGAAATGCGTCGAACAGCACCCGCGTGTGAGCGAGTGCCGTTGCAAGTTCAAACGGGCTGCGGCGTGGCTTTTTAGCCTTGGAACAGGCTGAGGATGTTGCGTGGCGAGGAGTTGGCGATCGAGAGCGATTGAATGGCCAGCTGCTGCTGTGTCTGCAGCGCCGAGAGCCTTGAGGATTGCTCTTCCATGTCGGCGTCCACGAGGCGGCCAATGCCGCTGTCGATCGAATCGCTGAGCTTCGAGGCGAAGTCGTTCTGCTGGTCCACGGTCCGGCTGAGCGAGCCGATGTCGGAGGCGACCTTCGTCATCTGCTTGGTCATGCCTTCGAGCGTCGAAAGCATGTCATCGAGTTCCGCCGAGGTCGTCGAGTTGTCGATCGTGAGCTCGGTCGCTGTCGGCGGCGCGGTGGCGCCCTTGAGGACCACGTAGTTCTTGGCCGAGCCCGCCTGTATGGCGAAAGCTTCGGTCGACAGAATCCCGTATTCGCCGGATCCGCCATTGTCCACGAAGTACTGGACGTCGGTATCGGTCTGGGGCGGCGGCGTGTTGATCTCGTAGGTCACTGTACCAAGCTTGACCGTGCCGTCGTTGTTTCTGATGAAGGAAGTGACGATCTGCTTGTCGGCGGAATCGACGCCGCTGTTCCAGGAGAGCCAGTTCTGGCCGTTGAACGATGCGGCGCCGAGCGTCGTGGTCAACTGACCCTTCAGCTGCGTGATCTCTTCGTTGACCTTCGTCTTGTCGACGCCAGCCTCGAAAGCCGTAACCAGCTTCGCCTTCATCTCCGACATCACATCGATCGAGGAGGCGATTGCCTCGTAGGTCGTGTCCAGAATGGCGCCGCTCATTCCCAGCGCGTCCTGTACTGCCGAAATGGACTTGTTGTCCGAGCGCATCGTCGTGGCGATCGACCAATAGGCGGCGTTATCGGCGGCCTTTTCGACCCGCAGGCCCGTCGAGATTTGCTTCTGGGTCTCGCCAAGGTTGGAGTTTATCGAACGAAGCGTCTGGAGCGCATTATTCGCGGATATATTCGTGACAATAGACGTCATGAGAAACTCAGAAATGAAACTTTAGATTTATATTGATTTGTGTAATGTGATATTACGCATCTTATAGGTGCCAAAGTATAGCTGTTCTGGTTAATAAAGTGCCTATTGGCTCTGGTGGATTTTATCCAGTTTTGTGCCGCTGACATTGATCCGGTCCCGCCGGGCGCATGTAAAAATCCGAGCAACGATAGAGAAACGGCTCAAGCGCGACGAGGCGGCATCCATCGGCGGCGATCGTTGCCGCGCTCGGCGCAATCCATCTTTTTGATTTGGCGGCAAACGATCAGGCTGCTACAGCGGTCCATCCCGCAGGACCAGCAGAGAGTGACATGGCCAAGACGAAAGAACCGAAGCTCGAGCATTCCGAACTCGCCGGCGAGTTTACCGATGATGGCGTGACCGTTCTGGTCGATATCTTCCGCCCGGCCGGCACCAATGCCGACTGGAAGATGGAAGTCGTGACGCAGGACGACGACCTGATCGAATGGGAAGAGAGCTTCGAGACTGATCGCGACGCTTTCGACGAGTTTCTGGCAACTGTCGAGCGCGACGGCATCCGCACTTTCCTTGATGATGCCGACGAACCATCGGTTCACTAGACGCCGGCCGGGCAGACTTTGACGCCGTGACACTGCTGTGACTGTCGCTTTCAGACTGGAAAATGTCGCTTGCGGAGACCCTTTAAAATAAACCGAAACTAAAGTGGGCCACTCCGAAAGATAAGTGCGCATAAAACGCGCCGGGAACAGCAAACATGAAAGCTTTGGAATACAGAGCCGCTTTGGCGGTCCTGGGATTGACCACTGCTGGAGTGGAAAATCTCTTTGGTGTCGATCAGATCACCAGCCGCCTCTGGGCGACGGGAGAGCAGGATGTGCCGCGCGCCGTGGCGCTCTGCCTGCTTCTGATGGCGTCGCATAACCTGTCGGTCGCGCAGGCGCAGATCCTTGCCGACAGCGTCGACGTGCCACTGGCAAAATCCGCCTGATAACTGGGCCCTACAACTGGGGATGTGGCGAAAGCCCTCAGGCCGCCGGCTGCTGGATCATCTTTTTCAAAACATCGAGAAGCTGTTTGGCGTCGTCATTGGCGCCGAGCACGCGCAGGCGCTCTTCAGCGAGGCTGATGATCGCCTCCATGCTTTCGCGCTCGCTCCAGCCGGAAGCGACACAGGCGCGCGTCAGATCCTCGAACGCGAACTGCATCGCATCCTGGCAGCGCACATCCCGATCGGGATCGTCACTGGTGACAAACGGCCTGTAGATCTCCCGCATCTCAGTTCTCCGCAACTCATTCGCACGCGCCATGCTAGACCACAGGCTTTAACGAAGTATTCATGACGATATCGAGCAATCTGGGCGGAAATTCGTGACGACTTTGAATTCTCTGAGAAACGCTGAAAGTTGTCTCGCCGCGCATATCGCAACCTAATGATAATGGCGTCGTTCTCAACTCGCCCCTGGAGTGGTAATATTACCCTTGCCGAAAAGAGGGGAGATTCACATGCCACGCATCTCGCATCTATATTTCAAGACGGCCGTTCTGTTCCTGATCCTTGGTATCGGAATGGGCCTGAACATGGCAATCTCGCAGGATCACAGCGTGATCGGCGCTCATGCACACTGTAATCTCTTGGGTTGGGTCACGATGGCGCTCTTCGGAGGCTATTACGCACTCAACCCGCGCAAGGCCGAACGTCGCATCGCGATGATTCAGTATGGCATCTATACCGCGGGCGTCACGCTGATGGTCCCGAGCCTCTATCTGATGTTGCTGGGCAACATGGCGATGGAACCCGTCGTGGCAATCGCCTCGATCATCACATTCATCGGCGTCCTGCTGTTCGCCTTCGTCATCTTCTCCGGCGAACAGGTGGCCATGACACCATCGACGCCGTCCTATCGCTGAAGTCTTCTCTTGCCCCTGCGGCGCTCGTTCTTGGGGATGGGCGCCGTGGAAGGTAGATCAGTGAACGACCTGAACGCGGATATGCTCCTTGGCTGCATAGGAATGGCAGTCGATCGGCGCATCGCCGACGAAGATCACATCGCCGTCCTGGTCGAACAGGCCCCAACAGGCTTCGTCATCGACATAGACCTTGCGGACGTAACCAAACGGCGCGCTTTCTAAGACGACGTTGGGTGCAACAGCAACTGTCTCAAGTTCTCGCATGGATCACTCCGATAGTCATTTCTGTTTTAGTGCGACATCATATTGCATTGCGAGGCGGATGCCGGGCTATCCCTAGAAATGGGGATGTCTAACTCAGCTTGACCTTTCGCCTCTCAGGGTGTGCCGAATCGGTATTTCATGCCGATTTCCTTCCTTGGTTGCAGCGGGTCGTGCCTTTGTGGATTGCGATTGCATCAGCGGCGAAAAGCGCGTTGCGCCGACCAATCGAAGCTCCTATCTACAGGCACGAATCATCTCCGAGGAATAACTCATGGCCGACCTAAAGGTTCGCACTCGTCCCGTTGGCGCCAGCGCCGTTCTCGGCCGCACCGGCTTCCCGCATGTCACCTCCGCCACCGGCGGTGAGATCGACATCGTCACCAGCCCGTCGCAACCGGGTTTCAACCCGCTGGACCTTCTCTATTCCTCCCTCTCGGCCTGCCTGGTCCTGAGCGCCCGCATGGCGGCGAGCCAGCTCGGCGTTCTCGATCGCATCACCGAGCTCAAGGCTGACGTCACCGGCGAGAAGGCCACCGAAGGCCTGTCGCGGGTGAAGACCTTCAACATCGTCTTCTCGATCAAGGGCGACATCGACGAGGAAACCCGGCAGAAGATCGCCCACGCCGCCGAAGACGAGATCTGCACGGTCAGCAACACGATCCGCGGCAATCCGGAATTCTCGACGGTCATCTCCGGCTGACCCTCTATGCTGGCGCCGGCGTCGCGCGAGCGACGCCGGCGTCGATATCGACCGCGCCTGTCGTTCCCGGGCTATTCTCAGGCCGCTGCTTCTGCTACTTGCGGTGCATGATGGCGCCGCTCGATCGCACCCGACGCCGCAAGCACGGTACGCCATGTCGCAAGTCTCCTCCGCTCTCCCACAGTCCGCTCCCTCGCAACGTTTCGCGCTTGCCGCATTGATCCTCGGCGGTGCCGCGATCGGCGGCTCGCCGATCTTCGTGCGGCTGTCGGAAGTGGGGCCAATGGCAACCGGCTTCTGGCGCGTGGCGCTGGCTTTCTTCCCGATCTACATCTTCTCGCTGCTCAAGGGCGGCGCAACCGGCCCTAAGCCCGAGACCTGGGCGGACCGCGGCATGCTCATCCTGCCCGGCGTCATTCTTGCCATCGACCTCATCACCTGGCACCTGTCGATCACGATCACCTCCGTCGCCAATGCGACGCTGCTCGCCAACCTGGCGCCGGTCTTCGTCACCATCATCGGCGTGCTCTTCATGGGAGCTGCCGTCACGCGCGTTTTCGTGGCGGGGTTGCTGCTGGCGATCGTCGGCGTCGTCATCCTCAAGGGTGGTCCGGCTGCACTCGGTCAGGGCGATCTGCTGGGCGATGGCGGCGCCGTTCTGGCGGCAGTCGCTTATGCGCTCTACATCCTCGCCATCGGCAGGCTGCGCACGCGCTTCGATACGGTTCGTATCATGCTCTGGAGCACAGCGTCGGCCGCCGTCTGCCTGTTTCCGTTCGGCTTCTTCGTTGAAGGCCATCTCATGCCCACCACGGCCTATGGCTGGGCCATGGTCTTCGGCCTCGCCTTCATCAGCCATGCCAGCGGGCAGGTGGCGATCACCTATGCGCTGGCCTATCTGCCGGCCGCCTTCTCGTCGCTGACGCTGCTCCTGCAGCCGGTCGTCGCCGCGATTCTCGCATGGATATTGCTCAGCGAGCCGATCGGCCCGATGCAGGCGATCGGTGGTCTCGTGGTCCTCGCCGGGATCATGATCGCCCGGCGAGGGTAACTGCCTTAGGCGACGGCGGCCTGTTTCTGCATGCGCCGTGCGTCGAGAATATCAAGCGCCTCGTCGACGGTCGCCGCCAGTTCCGCCTTTTCCGTGTTGCAGGTGTTCCAGGCTTCGATGAAGCTGCTGGTCTTGCCGTAGCTGTTGTCGAGCACGCAATGGTCGGCGCCGATCAGCACGCACATGATGTGCCCGTGCATGCGGTCGGTGATGACCTGCCGTGCCGAACCAAGCAGCACCACGCCGCGGTCGAAACGCTGCTGCGCGCGCTCGCGATAGGCGAGTTCCGTCATCCGCGCGCGGCCGCCGATCTTGCCTGAGAGCAACCCCTTCAGGATTGCCGCATGCTTGGTCTGCTTCTGGAAGTCGGCAGGCTCATCCGGCCAATCCGACTTCACCGTGCCCGGGCGCTGTGTTGCCGCCGTCAGGTCCTGTGGCGTGCCGACTTCCTGGTCCTCGCGCAGGTTCAAGAGCAGCTCATGCTGCGGCACCGGCTTTGCGACCGGGCCGATGCAGAAGGCCATGTCGGGGCACAGGCGCGTCTCGCACTGGAACCAGCGCTGCGCAAAGGCAAGGCTCTTCTTGTCGCGCACCAGAAGCGTGAACTGGCCATGCTTCTCGATGGCGCGCGCCGTGCTGTCGACGTTCGCCTGATCCTTGAAATGGATGGTCTGCGGCAGCTGCACGATCGGCCGTCCCTTGTGCCGCTCCAGCATGTTTTCGCGGAACTGGCGGTAGCCGGCCCAGATGTCCCCGAAATTGCCGCCGCCATGCAGGAAGATCCGGCCGTCGCCAATGGCGCCGAGCATGCGGTCCTCGTCGAAGGTCGGGATTTCGGTGACGTAGGACGGGCGCGAGCGCTTCTTGTCGAAGTATGCAAGCTCGCCCAGCCAGATCGCGCTGTCGCCGATATTGTAGTGGTTCGGAAAGTCGAGCAGCGCATAACGCTCCGACGGGTCGAAAACGTCAGACAGGTTCTTCTCGATCACGCCCTGCAGGCGGTTGATGATCGTCAGGTTAGATTCCATTGAAGGCTCCTTGTTTTAGGGACAAGAGGTCCGAAAGTGATGCGCGGGCTCAGGCCTGCGCGTGTTTGCGAAACGGATTGAGCGACATTGCAAGCGCGATGTAGGGGCGGATGACCGACCGGCCGAAGATCGGCAGGAAGGCGAGATAGATCACCGCGCCAAGACCGATGCTGAGGCCGAGCGACAGCCAGCGGTTCTGGACATGCTCGACGATAACAGGATGTGCGAGCCAGACGCCGGCGGCCATTAGCAGCGAACCGCAGAGCGGCAGCGCCACGGCCTTCAGCGTGCTCATCGCATCGATGTTGGCGAAGCGCGCCAGCACGTACTGCTGGTAGGGCAGCGTCAGCCAGGCGCGCAGCGTATAGCCGGCTGCGACGGCAACCACGCCGTAGGGAACCAGCAGCCAGGTCAGCACCAGCGTGGCCGCAAGCTGCAGAGCAGCCACCGAGAGGATCGATTCCGCACGGTTGACGGCGGAGAGCGCCGACGAGGCGAAGAAGTTCATCACGAAGGGCACGGCCATCAGCACGAGCACCGTGGCGATATCGCCGGCATTGCCCCACTTGTCGCCAAACAGCATGGCGATCATGTCGTTGGACAGAGCGCCGAAGCCGAGCAGCAGCGGAATGGTGCCGAGTGCGGCGGCGCCGACGATCTTGTTGTAGGCATTGCGGAAGGCGACGCGGTCGTTCTGCAGTCGCGACAGCGTCACCAGCGCGACACTGCCGATCGGCGCCAGCACGGCCTGCCCGATCAGCTCGATCAGCCGCCACGCAATACGGTAGCGGCCGACTTCGACCGGGCCGTACCAGCGTGAAATGAAGATGTCCTGCACGCGGGCAAGCAGCATCCACATCAGCTGCGTGACGACAAGGCTGATGCTGAACAGGAAGACAGAGCGGAACAGCGGCACGTTGAAGCGGAACTTCGGCATCCAGGGATAGGCGACCCAGCCGAGCAGCACCGTGACGACGGCGTTGACGGCGGTCTGGGCGACCAGCGCCCACACGCCCCAGCCCATGAAGGCGCAGGCAACGGCGGTGATGCCGGAAAGCAGGCTGGCGGCGATCGCCTGGGCGGCGAGGTTCTTGTGGCCGAACTCGCGTGCCAGCCGCGCATTGTGGATGACCGCAAGCGACGACACCGGCAGCAGCGGCGCCAGCCAGCGCAGGATCTCGGCGACTTTGGGGTCGCGGACGAGGTCGCCGTAATAGGGCGCGAAGACGAAGACGACAGCGGCGACGATGGCGCTGAAGGCAATGGTCGCCCAGAAGGCGGTATCGGCCAGTTCCTCGTCCAGGTCGAGCTGGCGCGTCACCGCGTCACCGAGGCCGGCATAGGCAAGCACCCTGCCGATCTCGACGAACAGGCTCGCGAGCGCGAAGGTGCCGAAGTCGCCGGGGCCGAGAATACGCGCGAGAATGACGAAGATCACGAAGGTCGCAACCGTGCTCCACGCCACGCGGATGACCGACCAGAGGACGGAAAGCGCGGTCTTCTTCTTCAGCTCGGCGTGGCCAATTGCCGTATCTGTCATTCAGTATCCAATCGATTGGGCGCTGAGGCGCAATGCTTCCGGGGCTCGGGACCGCTCAAGCGGCCCGGCCCGTCTTCTGGCCGCGCCAATAGGCGACCATGCCGGTGAAATTGTCTCTGAGCTGGCTGCGATAGGTCAGCCCCAGCTCATCGCTGAGCTTGCGGCGGCCCATTGCCTCCAGCACCGCCTGGCGAATGTCCCAGCGCAGCATGCCGCGCATGTTGGAGCGGCGGTCGAAGAGGTATTTGGCGTAGAGCGCGCCGTTGCCGAAGGCATAGCCGCTCTGCAGCTTCTTCACGTCGCCGAGTTCCCGGCGCCCATGGAAATGCTTCACGGCGAAATCCGGAATGTATTCGACACGGATGCCGGAGTTGAAGGCGCGGTGCACGTAGTCTGTGTCCTCACCGGAGCGGAAGGGCGAGCCGGCGCCAAAGCGCGTGTCAAACAGACCGACCTTCTCGATCAGCGCGCGCGGAAACGCCATGTTGGCGCCATGGATGAACCCGCCGGCATGCAGCTCGCTCGTCAGCACGGCAGGCTCAAGCTCGGGCTTGATCGTGACCGGTAGATCGCGTGCGTCGCCAAGCTCGATGCGGCCACCACGCATGACGATGTCGATGTCGGCGGCAAAGAGCGCTGCAATCACCGTGAAATAATCGGGAAACACTTCGCAATCATCATCCGTGAAGGCGATGATCCGGCCCTTGGCGGCAGCCAGTCCGCTATTGCGCGCAACCGAAAGACCAGGTTTCGCTTCGTAAACGAGATTGGTGCTGATCGGCGCGGTCTTAGCCCATTCGCTGACGATCTCGGACGTGTTGTCGGTGGAACCATTGTCGACGAAGACGAGTTCCAGGCTCAGATCGCCGGCCTGGCGCGCGGCATTCGATACGGCATCCAGGCAGTTCGTCAGTCCATAAGCCCGATTTCTCGATGAGATGATCAGGCTGATGTCCACGGGCTGAGGAGGCATTCGGGTTCCCTTCTGCAGTCGATGTCGGGGGAAGGGTAGGGCGCTCCCCCAACCTCGGCAAGAAACATTTTGCGTTGCAGCAAACCAATACAGTTTGCTGAAAAACCAAAACAATGTGGTGATTTCTTGCTGGTATATTATTAATCGCAGGAGGGTGATATTAATGCGATATTATTTCTGAAATGAAGAAAAGTAATTGTAATAATTCGTGTTTATTTAATATTCACAAAGTCTCAATTCTGTTTGTTTGCTTCTGGTTATTATCAAAATAAATCAGATTTAAGCATTGTGAATATAAAAATATATAGAATTGCAATAAAGTTGCTTGCGTCGTTTTCTCATGGCCGCATTGCGCTTCTTCGCAGTGGCGAAATGGCTGATAGGTAAAAGACAGCTGTTCTCGCTGGATCAATATCGATCAAGAAGACCGGCCGGATCGGACGTTTTTGCCAGAGAAAAACCCGTCGCATGACTTAGAAGAATGCGACGGGTCCGAGTAGAAATTGCAGAATACGACCAGCGGGTGTGTCCTGGCGGCAGTGGATGAAGCTCCGCTGGCCAACCCGCCGACGCGCTACTCCTCGTGCGTCAGCCACTTCTGAATGACCGGAACATCGTCATCGCCGAGCAGGTGCCCCGTCGGAATGACGGTCGAATCGACGGTTGCGCCCGAGGTCTTCAGCCGTGTTTCGAGGTCGCTTGCGTATTTCCCATAGGCGTCCGTCTTGCCGCTGATGACAAGTAGATCGGTGCCCTTCAGGTCCGCATGCGGAAACTCGCTGAGCACAGGCATGGAGCGCAGCAGAACCGCTTTGTGAACGAGGTTCGGGTGCAGGTAGAGAAGCGAGTTCAGGAGATTGGCGCCGTTGGAATAGCCGACATAGACGAGCTTTTTCGGATCGAGCCCATAGGATTTGACCGCGCCGTCGATGAAGGCGGCGAAGGCCTCGGCCTCGTTCTTGATGTCCTGCTGGTCGAAGGAGAACGGCGTGATGCGCTTGTACCAGCGCGGAATGCCTTCTTCCGTCGCGCGTCCGCGCACGCCGAGCAGCGTCGCGCGCGGCGCCACCTTGTGCAGCAGCGGCATCAGCGTCGTCTCGTTCCCGCCAGAGCCGTGCAGCAGCACCAAAACGGTGCCGTCAGGGTTGGGCGGCGTATAGAAACGGTGCACGAAGGGCAGTTCGCGATAATTGATCCGGGGCTCACCCGGCATCGAAAACTGCGGCAGAACCACCTTCAGGTCCTTCAGATCGGTGATCGGGTCCTTCGGCACGAACAGCTTTTCGCCCAGCGTCGCAGCGGGTTCGTCCACGGTCATGCCCGGCTTGTCGGTCGCAAGCTCGATCAGCGTGCCGCCCGGCTCGCGCACATAGAGCGAGCGGAAATACTTGCGGTCGTGCACGTTGATATCAGACGCGCTCGCGCCCTCGCTCTTCAGCGCATCATGAACCTTCGACAGCGCTGCGTCGTCCTTCGCGCGGAAGGCGACGTGGTCAAAGGTGCCCGTTCCCGGCGCGCTCGACCAGAACCCCTTGGCGTTCCTGATGTCGACGATATCGCCGGACTGTGAAACCAGCCGGTCGATATTGCCGCGGTTCTCCTGGAAGCGGTATCCGAAGTGGCTCTCGACGAAGGCGCGGCTCTTTTCCGGCTCCTCGGTCAGCATCGTCGTCCCGCGCACGCGCTGCACGGCGTGCTCGACCGGAATGCCAGCGCCATGCCAGGGAGCAGGCGATTTCAGCGCAGGCGTGCCGGCAAGCTTGACGATGATGTTGTCGGGATCCTTGAGCCGCAGCACCGGCTCGCCGAATTCGTCGGCCGGACCTTCCGTGCGCACGCCGAAGCTCATCGCCCGCGTCAGCCAGTAGCCGATGCTGGAAGGGTCGATCGCAAGCGCCAGTTCGCTCAATTGCCCGAAGCCGGCACGACCAGGCGCGCCATCTTCCCAGACAAGAAATGTCACGAGCGAGCCGGGCGTGGCTTCGGCGTCACCATAGAAGAGGTGCAACTGCGTCGCGTCTTCGAAGCCGGCCGTCTGCTTGACCAGCCGCATGCCGAGGAAGCCGGCGTAGAAGTCGACGTTCGCCTGCACCTTTCGGGTCAGCAGCGTGATGTGGTGTATGCCTGAAGCCATAGAGGGGAGCCCGGATTGCATTGGGTACAGAAGGAGCGCGGAGATGAAGGTGAGGATAACAGTCATATCGTTGCGTTTGCTTGGTGCCTTGTTTGCTCTCCATAAAGAATTAGGGCATCTCCGCAAGGCTGCAAATCCAAAGTCTGAACATCCCGCAGCGCAAGTTCCAGCTGCTGCCGCGTCGGCGGCTTGATCATGTAGGCCCGCGCGCCAAGCCTTCTGGCACGCTCCATGTCGTCCTCATCGCTTGATGTGCTTAGGATAAAGGCCGGTATAGTCTTCAGCCGCGCGTCACGCGAAAGTGCCTCGAGAACCTCGAACCCATCCATGATCGGCATGTTGATGTCGAGCAGGATGAGGTCGATCAAAGGATCGTGAGCACCGGTTGCCCGCTCTTGAAGAAGCCGCATCGCCTCGCGGCCGTTCGAAGCGAGATGCAGGTTGAACGTCACCTTCTCGCGCTTCATCAGCTTGATCTTCAAAAGCTGCACGTCGGCCGGGCTGTCCTCGACCAAAAGCACCTCGGCCACCCTGCCGATTCTATCCGTGCGCTGCTCTTCTTGCCGTGGGCTTGCCGCCCCCTTGGGCGCCCTGTCCGTCTCACTCAAGGCGAGCGGCAGCTCCATGATGAAGGTGGTGCCGCCGCCATCGGCATCCTCGCACCAGATGGCGCCGCCATGCAACTGCGCGATCCGCCGGCAGATCGCCAGGCCGAGCCCCGTCCCCTCGATGCCGCGCCCGACCAGCCGCCTGAAGGGCTGGAAGATCAGTTCGCGATGATCGCGCGCGATGCCGGGCCCATTGTCGCTGACGGCGATCCGGCAGAGCGTGCCTTCGCCTTGTGCCGAGATCTGCACGCGCGGCACCTCGGCCTCGCAATATTTGATGGCGTTGGAAATGATGTTCTGCAGCATCTGCACCAGAAGCGTCCCATCGCCCATCACGAGGGGCAAGGGGCCGCGCTCGATTTCGGCGCCGCGGCTGCTGATCTGTTCGCGCAGGTTGCGCTCCACCTGATCGACGATCGCCGACAGCGACACCGGCTTGGCCTCGAGATCGCCGGAGGCCTCGAGCTTCGAGAAGCCCGACACCTTGACGATCAACTCCTCCATATGGTCGGCCGCGCTGAGCACGTAGCCGAGCAGGTCGTGATCGTCATGTGCGAGCGAGGGCGATGCCTGCAGCAGCCTGCTGAAAGACTTGATCGTCCGCAGCGGCTCCTTCAGGTCATGAGCCATGGCGCGGGTGAAAATCTCTAGCGATTGCTGCTTCTGCTCCAGCTTGGCCGCGAGATCGCCATGCATGATGGCGCTCTGGATGCAGCGGTGCAGCGTCTCCGGCGAAAGCGTGTCCTTGGTGAGATAATCCCGCGCGCCGCCCTTCATCACCTCGACGGCGATCGTCTCGCTTCCCTGGCCCGTCAGCATGATCACGTTGGCGGAGGGATCGAGCTTCAATATCTCCTCAAGTACGCCAACGCCGTCGCGGCCCGGCAGCGAGTAGTCGAGCAACACGCAATCCGGCCGCTTCTGCGCGTTGAGCGCTATGCCCTCGTCGCCGTTCTCGGCCTCGTAGACCACGTAGTTCGCGCCCGGCACGCGCGCCAGCATCCGCCGGTAAACCTCGCGGTCGTCGATATTGTCGTCGATAACAAGTACCGCGCTGCCCTCGGCCATGAGGTCACCCCTCCAGCGGCAATATGGCGATCTCGAACCAATATTCCTTCAGCCTCTGGATGGCCGCGAACAGACCGTCGAGATCGACTGGCTTCTGGACGTAGGTGTTGGCGCCGAGCGCGTAGCAGCCCTCGATATCGCGCTCGTCGTCCGATGTGGTCAGGATGACCACCGGAATTTTCCGCCAGGCCGGGTTGGACTTGATCGCCTCCAGCGTCTTGCGGCCATCGAGCCCCGGCATGTTGAGGTCGAGCAGGATGAGGCCCGGCCGCGTTTCCATCGTCGCCAGCAGATCCAGCGCCTGCTGGCCCGATGGCGCCCATTGCACCGGGTTCTTGAGCTTGGCGCGCTTGAACGCGCGGATCGTTGCTTCGTAATCGTCCTCGCTGTCTTCGACGATCAGGATCGGCTGTGATTCACGGTGCTGCATGCTGCCCCTCGCGCTTGTGACCCAGTGTAAAATAGAAGGTTGTGCCCTGGCCAACCTCTGACTCCAGCCAGACGTCGCCCTCGTGACGGCCGATGATCTTGCGCACGAAGGTCAGCCCGGCGCCGGTGCCGTCGTCCGATTCTTGCGTCTTTTCCAGCCGCTTGAAGATGCGGAAGATATCCTCGTGAAACTCGCGAGGAATGCCCTTGCCGTTGTCGCGCACGAAATAGACGTCGCTCGTCCGGCGCCCGTCATCGCCCAAAACCTCGGCGACGTGGCCGACGGTGACGACCGGCTCGGGCTTGTCGTTGTATTTCACCGCGTTGGTGATCAGGTTGCGGTAGACCTCGGTCAGCCGCAGCGAATCGCAGACGACATCGGGAAGCTGGCCCTCGACCAGCACCTTCGCCCGCCGCTCTTCCAGATAGAGCTCCATGGTCGAGACCACGTCCTTGACGATCGCATGGACGTCGGTGCGCTTCACCGCCAGCTGCTGCCGCCCGATGCGCGAGAAGTAGAGCAGGTCGTTGACCAGCTTCTCCATGCGCTGGCTGAGCCGCACGATGCGGTTGATGCGGCGCACGCCGTCCTCGTCGAGCACCGTCTCGTAATCCTCGAGCAGAAAGCGGGAATGGTTGTGCATCCCGCGCAGCGGTTCCTTGAGGTCATGCGAGGCGATATAGGCGAACTCGTCGAGATCGGAATTGCTGCGCTCCAGATCGGCGGTGTAGGCCTGAAGCTGGCGGAACATCGTCCGCAGTTGTTCCTCCTGCTGCACCCGCAGGCTGATGTCGCGCAGAATGGCGACGAAGGTGACCGTTGTCCCGGTCCGGAAGGCGCTGAGCGACACATCGAGCGGGAATGTTTCGCCGTTGCGCCTGACACCCGAGATCGTACCCGTCGTCCCGGTCCCACCTTCCTCGCTCAAGAGCAGCGATCGCCGGAAATAGTCGTCGAGCCCCGCATGAAAGGTCTCCGGCAGCAGTATATGGACGCTCTCTCCGATCGCCTCCCTCGACGTCCGGCCGAACATCTCTTCCGCCGCCGGATTGAACAGCGAAATCTTGCCCTGCGGGTCCATGGCGACGATCGCGTTCGGTGTGTTGCGCGTCACCGTGTCGAAGCGGATGCGCTCGGCATCCAGGCTGTCGCTCTTGCGCTGGAAGAAGAACACGAAGGTCGCCACCAGCCAGAGCATGCCGACGGTGATGGCGCGGTTCGTCGCTTCGTAGCCATAGCCTTCGCCATGCCGGTCGACTGCGAGAAAGCCGAGCAGGATCAGGATCGAGCAGACGAAGGCCAGGTTGAACGGCGCCGTGCGGCTGTTGAACCAAAGCGAGGTCAGGATCAGCGGCACATAGATCATGCCGTTCACCACCCCGAGCGGGGTGTAGAGATCGATCATCAGTCCGATGAAGCACAGCGCGCCGGGCATCCAGACGGGCATGCCGCCATGCTGGTCCGGCTGCAGCCACCAGGATCGCACCAGCATCGCCGAGCCGAGCAGCGTCACACCGGCGGCGGTATGCACCGCCATGCCGATATTCGATCCCCAGCGATAGATGTGCTCGGTATGCATCGCGTATCCGGCAAGGGCAGCGATGCCGAGGCCGATCACCACATAGCCGACAAGCTCCTCGAACAGCCGCGCCTTGCCGGCCCGGTCTGGGGGCGTCAGCGCCAACGAGAGGTTGGAGAAGAACATGATCACGGCGGTGTTCAGTGCCATGCCGCCGCCGATGCGGCCAAAGAATGCCGGATCGACGAAAATGCCGGCCAGAAAGCGCTCCATGATCTGCGGCTGCCGTCCGACAAATGTCAGCTCGATCAGCCGGACCCCGCTCATCGCGGCGGCGAGCGAAAACAGCAGGAAAGCCGCGAGCCGCGCATTGGCGCCGGTGTAGACCGAGATCACGAGCGCGATCCCGGTAAGGCAGAAGCAGATCGCCGTGTTGATCGCCATCGCCGGCGAATCCGGGATCAGGAAAAGAAGAGGTTCGATCTGCCGCACCCAGGCGAGAAGAATCACGGCGCCCAGCATGAGCAGCAGTACGCCGAGCACGATCGTGGTCAAACGGTGTCGTTCCTGGCGCCAGGGCGCACTCGTCCTTCGACCAATGATCGGCTTCACCACGCGTTGCTCTCCCGTCCGGCGGTTACTATTTCCAGAATTGAAAATTATTCAATATACATCTGTCGCGATAGTTGCGGCTTCGGCGCCGACCGGCAATATGCCTGAGATGGATGCTATGCCCTGCGGTCGAATCGAGCGCTGGCGCGAGCACGGGAGGGTGGCAATGCCGGCGGTATTTTATGTGGACGACAGCCGCGACGACCTGTTCTACGCGCAGTATGTCTCCCGCAGAGAACGCCCCGACATCGCTCTTTACTGCTTCCAGTCCGCCGATGCCGCCTTTGAGGCGCTTTGCGTCTCCGCGGCCGAAGGCCTCGCGCTGCCCGCTCTGCTGATCGTCGATCTCTATATGCCTGTCGATAGCGGCGTCGGCCTCGTCACGCGCCTGCGCGCCGATCACCGCTTCGCATCGCTGCGAATCGCTGTCTGTTCGGGCTCGGACGCGACGGCGGATCGGGAGCGGGCCTTGGCCTGCGGGGCGGATTTATACGTCGAAAAACCGATCGACCTCAGTGCACTCGTGGGTCTCGGCCAATAGTCCATCAAAGACAATCGACTTTCTTAGGTATTTATGACGCAATGGTTGCAAGTCTCATTGACACGACTTTGGCTACATTTCACACTATACGCATGAAGCAGTGTGAGACGATGCTGGGGAGAGCCGTTTGACTTTGTTGACGAAACAACCCCGGCAAAATCCGTGAATGAAGTCTGTCGTCCCGCTGGTGCGCGAAGCGCGTTGCCGGCGGCGTAGGACAGGCGAATGCCGAGGGTAGGGGGCGGAAGCGGAGGCCGCATGCCGATTTTGTGATCGGCGTGTCGCGGCGGTTTCCCTCGAAACTCCGCACTCGGTCATTAACTGTATCAGTCTGGCGCGTGTCTCCAGAGTTCGGGGATGCCGCTCAACCGGTAACCACAGGCACGTAGGAGCCAAGTAGCAGGAATGCGGAATGAGTAGCGCGATGGCACTTCCATTTCACGCCGGCCCGGAATTGGGGCGGGCGATCAACCGCACGGATTTCTTTCGACTTCTGAAGGCGGCCGCGCATCACTATGCCTTTGACAGCTTCGCGCTCGCTCGCATCTCCGAGGCGTCGCAGCCCTTCGGCGCGCGCGATATCATCATCACCAATGTCGCCGAGCGCCAGACCGGCTTCTTTGTCT
Organism: Rhizobium sp. 2MFCol3.1; assembly: GCF_000377565.1. Classification (GTDB taxonomy): domain Bacteria; phylum Pseudomonadota; class Alphaproteobacteria; order Rhizobiales; family Rhizobiaceae; genus Rhizobium. The sequence goes on from NZ_KB898356.1 coordinate 261,726, forward strand.
ACGCCATGGGCCGCGCGCTCGGCTTCATCAAATCGAAGGCCGCGCAGTTTTTGGCGACCCCCATGAGCGGCAAGGCCAACAATCTGGAGGGCTATCCTCCCGATCTCGTCCTCAACGAGTTCGACACAAACGGCTTTCTGCTCATCCCGCTTTTCACGCCCGAGGGTCGCCGCTACTGTGTCGCCTTCAGCGGCAAGCGACAGCAGCCGGACCAGGGCGAGGTCGCCGATATCCTGCTCGACACGATGCGGATATTCGACAAGTTCTACGAGGAAATCCTGGTCAACGAAATGTCAGGCCGTTTGACCCAACGGGAGAATGAAGTGGTTCGCTGGACCAGTGAAGGCAAGACATCGGCGGAAATCGCCATCATCCTCGGCCTGTCGGAACACACCGTCAATTCGCACATTGCGGCGTCGGTCAGGAAGCTCGGCGCGGTTAATCGCGTGCACATGGTGGCGATGGCGTTGCGCATGGGACTTGTTTCGTGACCGAAAACGCTGAAGTGAAACCAGAGACGGCTCGCGGCGAGGCCGTCAAGATCCTGTTCGTCGATGACGAATTCATCGAATTCCGCTCCCTGAAGAAGACCGTCGCGGCACTCACCGAGCCGAAGGTCGAGATGGACTACGCGCAATCGGTCAGCGATGCGCTGGCAAAGCTCAATAGCGACAGGTTCGATCTGATCCTGCTCGACAATCGCCTGTTGCCGAACGCCGATTTTCGCGAGACCGTGCCGAAGCTGCGCGCCGCAAGCTACACCGGCCCGATCGGCGTCATATCGATGGATGTGTCGGACAGCTACTTCCAGCAGTTCCAGGACTATGGTGTCGATTTCAGGATCGGCAAGGACGAGATCGACGTCGAGACGCTGCAGCACATCATCCGCGAATATGTTCGCTATGACATGCCCGACGTCTGGAAGGACGATTACAACATCTGACGTGCCATCAGACCGGCAGCCGGATCGTGAACCTGCTTCCCGTCTCAGTCGGTGATGTGAGTGAGATCGTGCCGCCAAGCGCAGTCACCAGCTCGCGCGCGGCCGCCAACCCGAGGCCCGGCCTTTTCGCGGCACCTTCCGGTAGCAGGCTCCAGAAGGCGGTGAACACGCTCTCCTGATGTTCCGGCGCGATGCCCGGGCCGTTGTCTGAAATATGGATCGTCCAATGCGTGGCATCGACCTCCGCCTCGACCGTCAGGCGGCATGCCTCGTCGGCATCCGTGCGATGCATCAGCCCGTTCGCCATCACGTTCTTCAGCACCAGCCCCAGGATCCCCGCATCGGTCCGGACGCCGGGCAGGTCGCCGAGTTCGATCGTGGCCTTCGGCGCATCGACCTCGAAGCGCAGCTCCGCCCAGATCTGCGTCACCAGAAGCTTCGTGTCGACATCGCTGATCACAAGCCTCGGCGCGCCGGAGGCGAAGCTGATCAGCCCCTTCGTCAGCTCCTGCGCGGCCTGCGTCTTGGCAAGAATGGTGTTGAGGTATTCCAGATGCTCGGTATCGATCCTGTCGCCGATCTCGTCGATCAGGATCTCCGCATACATCGCGATGTGCCTGAGCGGCGATTGCAGGTCGTGCGAGGCAATGGCGAGAAAGCGCTTGATGCGCGTTTCGTCGGTCTCTGTCGTCGATGGTGACATGTCTCGTCTCGCCAGCTTCAGCCCGGGCGGAGAATAGAAAGCGGGCGCCGGTTCTGCAACCGGCGCCCGCATCAATTTCACGAAAGCAACCTGAAAAGGTCGATCCTTTATCAGCCTGCCGACTTGCGCGAGCTCGGCGGAATGATGTCGACCTTGTCGTCGTTGCTCGAAACCGCCGCGCGGTGGCGCGTACGCCAGTCGCCGAGGAAGAGCAGGATCGGCGCCGCGATGAAGACCGACGATGCGGCGGCGACAACAATGCCGAACACCATCGGGATCGCGAAGCTCTCGACCGCGCTGCCGCCCCAGATTGCCATCGGCAGCAGGGCGAGGAAGGCGGTGACGTTGGTGTAGATGCTTCGGGCCAGCGTCTCATTGATCGACTTGTCGATCAGTTCGCGCAGCGGCATCGACTTGTAGAGGCGCATGTTTTCACGCATGCGGTCGTAAACCACGACCTTGTCGTTCACCGAGTAGCCGACCAGCGTCAGGATCGCCGCGATGGCTGTCAGGTTGAAGTCGAGCCCGGTGAGAGCAAAGAAGCCGATGCACTTGGTCACGTCGAGAATGAGCGTGACGATGGCGCCGACCGCGAACGGCCATTCGAAGCGGTACCAGATGTAGAGCAGCATCGCGAGGCTGGCGATCACGACGGACAGGATACCCGCCCATGCAAGCTCGCCGCTGACCTTCGGGCCGATGACATCGGTGCCGGTCACGGTTGCCGACGGGTCGATCTTGACGATCTCGTCCTTCAGCTTGGTGACGGCAGCCGTCTGCGCCTCTTCACCGCCGTCCTGGCGCTGAGCGCGAACGGCCATGGTGTTGTTGTCACCATAGGACTGCAGCGAGACTTCGCCGAGGCCGAGGCTGTTCAGGCCTTCACGGAACTTGGCGAGATCGGCTGCTTCCTGCGTCTTCACCGACATCTGGATACCGCCACGGAAGTCGACGCCGTAGTTGAGGCCGGGATGGAAGAAGAGCACGACCGATGCGGCCGACAGCAGCGCGGAGACGGTCACGCCGAAGAAGCGCGCCTTCATGAACTGGATGTGCTTGTCGTAGGGGTAGAAGACCGGCAGCAGCGGCTTGATGTTGATGGTCTTCAGCTTGAAGCGACGGGTGATCTCGATCATCGAGACGCGAACGAAGGCGACCGAGGTGAACATCGAGATGATCAGACCGAGCGCCATGGTGACGGCGAAGCCGCGAACCGGGCCGGTGCCGAACCAGAACAGGATGGCGGCGGCGATCAGCGCCGTCATGTTGCCGTCGATAATGGTCGAGTAGGCACGGCGGAAGCCGGTGTCGATGGCTGCGAACGAGCCCTTGCCCTTGCGGGTTTCTTCACGGATACGCTCATTGATCAGAACGTTGGCGTCAACCGCGAGACCAATGCCGAGCACGACGCCGGCGATGCCGGGCAGCGTCAGCGTGGCGCCGACAAGCGTCAGGGCCGAGAAGGTCAGGATCGTGTGGATGAGCAGCGCGACGTTGGCGAGAATGCCCCAGGTTCCGTAGAGCAGGAAGATGAAGGCTGCGACGAGGACAAAACCGACGAGACCGGAATAGATACCCATCTGGATCGCATCGGCGCCGAGGTCGGCACCAACCGTGCGTTCTTCGATGACGGTGAGCTTGGCGGGCAGGGCGCCGGCGCGCAGCATGGCGGCAAGCGTGTTGGCCGTATCGGTCGAGAAGTTGCCGGAGATCTGGCCGGAACCGCCGGTGATCGGCTCGCGGATGACGGGCGCGCTCAGCACCTTGTCGTCGAGAACGATGGCGAAGGGATTGCCGACGTTCTGGCGGGTGATGTCTGCGAAGCGGGTCGCGCCGGCGCTGTCGAAGCGGAAGCTGACGACGGGCTGCTGGCTCTGGTCGAAGCTGACGCGGGCGTCGGAAAGACGGTCACCAGAGATTTCGACGCGGTCGAGAACCGGATAGGTGTTGCCCTCATCATCCTTCAGCATCGTCACGCCGGGGCCGGGAGCGTTGTTCGGCGCGAGCATGTGGAAGGACATCTTGGCGGTCGAGCCGAGAAGCTGGCGAAGGCGGGTCGGATCCTGCGCGCCCGGAAGCTGCACGAGAACGCGGTTGCCGCCGATACGCTGGATCGTCGGTTCGGCGACGCCGACCTGGTCGACGCGCTGGCGAATGACTTCAAGGCTCTGCTGGACGGCGCTGTCGACGTTGCTGGAGATGCCGGCGGCCGAGAAGGCAACGATGATGTTGCCGCCGCTGGTCGTGACCGAAAGGTCCGACTGGCCGGCGGAAATGCCGGTCGCGATCGTGTTGCCCAGCGTGCGCAGCTGCGTCACGGCTTCGTCGGTCTGCGCCTGGTCGATCAGCGTTACGACGATCTGGTTCTGGTTGCGAACCACCGACTTAGGCTGGATGTTCTTTTCGCGCAGCACGCGGCGTGCGTCCTGCAGAAGCGACTGCAGACGCTCGCGCGTCAGGTCGGCTTCATCAACTTCGAGAACGAGGTGCGAGCCGCCGCGAAGGTCGAGGCCGAGCGAGACTTGCTGGTGCGGAAGCCACGAGGGAAGGCGCTGCAGTGTGGATTGCGGCAGGGCATTCGGCAGTGCGATCAGAATGCCGAGGAGAATGATCACCGTATAGGTGGCCACCAGCCATGGTGAGGTGCGCATTGTGTTGTCTATCCTTGATAACGCTTGAACCTGCGCTTCAGGCGCAGGCAGGCGTGTCGTAAATGCAATGAGAGGCGCCGAGGCGCGTGTCGTCAGGCCGCGAAAGCGGGCGGTCCATGCGAATCGTAGGGCTTCGCGTCAGCCGCGTAGAAGGCAGGCGAAGCCGATTGCGAAAGCTTGATGAAGCCAAGCGACGAGCGCTCGACGAGAGGCTGGTCAGCGGTAGCCGCGTCGCCGGAAGCATAGGTCGCGTATTTCTGCGCGACCTTCCGGTCGGCTGCCAGCACGCCGCGCACGACATCGCGTGCGCTCAGCTGCAGCGGCTGGCTATCCTTGCTCGAAGAAGAAAATGCGTTGTTGGGGCCGCGCGTGGGGCCGAGCACGAGATTGCCGCCGAACAACAGGCCGAGATAGGCGAAGATCGCGACGGCCAGCGAGACGGCAACGCGACCGGTCATGCGGCGCGTATCGAACCTCATCTGGTCGTCCTGCGGATTTTCAATCTCGAACCGGCTCAACGGCGCAAAGTTCTCTCATTGCTTCTCGGGAGAAGGCGTTTCCTCGGCCGCGCTTATACCAGCCTCGGTCTCGACTTCATAGGGTGAACTGTCATGATGTACTTGAGAGAGACGGTCAAGCATGCCCATGGCGATTTCGCGCTCGCCCATGATGACGGTATCAGCACCATATTGCCTGAGTTCCTCGACCTCTGCATCCGAATGCGCGCGCGCCACGATCAGCACGCCGGGATTGACCTCGCGCCCCTGTTCGGCCACGCGGCAAGCCTCGAATGCGTTGGGAATGGCGATGACAAGGCTTCGCGCACCCTTGAGATTGGCGAGATCGAGCGCTTCGCGCGTGACCGCGTTGCCACCGATCACTTCGATGCCCTGGTCGCGAAGCGCCGCGATCCGGTGGTCGGAATCCTCGATGACGAGGAAGGGCGTGCCCGAGGATTTCAGGTTCTGCCCGACAACACTGCCGACCCGGCCGTAGCCGACGAGAATGGCGTGGCCCGAGAGCTTGGTCGCATGCACTTCGTCCGCCACGACCGGCGGCTCTTCCACCACTTCGGTCGTGGTCTCGGCGGCCGGCTCGGGTTGAGGCTCCTCGCGTTTCGGCTCCAGCAGTGGCCGCAGTTTGTCGCAGGCATAGAAGAGGAGCGGGTTGAGGATGATCGATATGATGGCGCCGGCGAGGATCAGGTCGCGGCCTTCTTCCGGCAGCAGTCCGAGATCGACGCCAAGCGCTGCGAGAATAAAGGAGAATTCACCGATCTGGCCGAGGCTCGCCGAAATGGTCAATGCCGTTACCACGGGCTTGCGGAACAGCTGCACGATGAGGAAGGCGGCGACCGACTTGCCGATGACGATGATGAAGATGGTGGCGATCAGCGGGATCGGCTTTTCGACCAGGATGTTCGGATCAAACAGCATGCCGACGGAAACGAAGAACAGCACCGCGAAAGCGTCGCGAAGCGGCAGGCTTTCCTGCGCCGCCCGATGGCTGAGTTCGCTTTCGGCGAGAACCATGCCGGCGAAAAAGGCGCCGAGCGCCAGCGAGACGCCGAAGAGCTTCGATGCGCCGAAGGCGACGCCGAGCGCGATCGCCAGAACGCCGAGGCGGAAGAGTTCGCGAGACCCGGTGTGGGCGATGCGGTGCATCGTCCAGGGAATGACGCGCCGGCCGAAAACCAGCATCACGCCGACGAACAGCGCCACCTTGACCAGCGTCATGCCGATGATGCCGCCGATGCCCATATCGAGGCCGAATATGCGGTTCACCGCCGCCGAAAGCGGCTCGATCGTCCCGTGGCCGCTGCCGATGCTGGCGGCCGCCGGAATGAGGACGAGCGCCAGCACCATGGCAAGGTCCTCGACGATCAGCCAGCCGACCGCGATCTTGCCGCGTTCCGTCTCGACGAGCCGCCGCTCCTGCAAAGCCTTCAGGAGCACGACGGTCGACGCGACGGAAAGAGCGAGCCCGAAGACGAGGCTCCCGCCCGTCGGCCACCCCATCAACGCGCCCAATCCCCAGCCGAGCAGGGTGGCGAAACCGATCTGAACGATGGCGCCCGGCACCGCGATCCCGCGAACAGAGAGAAGGTCCTTCAGCGAAAAGTGCAGGCCGACGCCGAACATCAGCAGGATGACACCGATCTCGGCAAGTTCGGGTGCGAGGTTCTGGTCCGCGACGTAACCCGGCGTATGCGGCCCCACCAGAATGCCGGCGATGAGATAGCCGACCAGTGGCGGCAGTTTCAGCCGGTTGGCGAAGGCGCCGAGGATGAACGCAAGCACAAGACCCCCGACGATTGTCGAAATCAAAGGTGTATCGTGCGGCATAAGCGGTCTCCCCGACTGGAAATCCTAATTAAATTATGACATATATGGCTAATATCAACCAATATGGGTGGTTTGACACTATGGGTCAAGGCGCGAAGGAAACAATTCTCACCCCCGCTTTGTGCCGCGCTGCGAGGGGGCTGCTGGACTGGACGCAGGTCGACCTCGCCGACCATGCCGCCGTCTCCCGCAGCACGATCCGCGACTATGAAGGCAAGCACCACGAGCTGCACCGCGCCACCGAAGCGCAACTGCGGCTGGCCTTCGAAAACGGCGGCGTTGCCTTCATCGAGGTCGAAGGCAAGGGCACCTGCATCTGCCTGCGACCCGTAAGCGAATGATACGCTATTTGCTCGCTGCCAGGCAGCTGGCCTTCACCTTGTAGGCGTAGATCATATTTCCGCGATAATAGCCTTCGCTCGGCTGCCATGACTTGATGGTCTGCGGCGGCTCCGCGCACTCGAAGGGCTGCGTGGTGACGAATAGCACGTCGTCGCTGACGGTATTGGGCAGCGCGAAGGTCTGCTCATAATAGTTGTCGGGCGCTTCCGCCGGCGGCCGTGCATAGATCTTCAAGGGTTCGTTTCTCAGCGTATGGTACATGTCCGCCAGGATGTCGCGGCTGTCGCTAACGATGATCGCGGTACCCGCCTGCCGCGCCAGATCGCCGGCTTCGCGGCTGACGGCGCTGCGGCCGAGATAACGCTTCATCACCTCGTTCCCATTCGGCAGCACCAGCTGGTGCGCGAAGATGGCGGCGAGCGGAAAGAGCACGCTGGCCGTGCCGTTGATGGCAAACGACACGCGCAGCCCCTTGGGCCAGACGCGATGAAGCAGCCAGACGGCGAGGATCGTGCCGGCGACATAGGCCGTCACCGCCCAGTTGGCATAAGCCTTGGCGATCAGCGCCTGAAAGGTGATCAGGAGCACGACAGGCACGGAAAGCCAGATCAGCAACTTCTCGATCGGGCCGCCTTGCCCTCTCAAAGCCCGGTACACCGCCCAGAGGATCGCGAAGAACACGATCGGGCCGACGACGCCGAACTGCGCGGCGAAGAACTCGATCCCGTGCCCGACATTGAGGCTCAGCCCGCTCCAGTGGGCGATGCTGGTCGTGTGCTTGATCGTCGTGGCGTCATGGGTCGCGTTCCACCAGAGGTTCGGCGCCGCCACCACGATCGCAGTTGCGGCCGAAATGAAGAAGTCGCGCCAGCTGATCCGCGCCATCGGCAGAAGCAGCAAGGCGATCAGGCCGCCGGGCACGACGAACAGGATGGCGTATTTCGATAGAAACGCACAGCCGAACGCTACGCCCATCAATAGCGCCAGCGCGATCGAGCGCTGGCGCGTCAGGCCGAAATAGGCAAACAGCGCGACTGCCAGGAAGAAGAGCAGGATGACGTCGGTCGAGAAGAAGACTGAAGACAGTGCCACGCCGGGCAGCGTGATGTAGGTGACCCCCGTCCAGCCCTCGATCTCGGGGCTGACGAAGCGCTTGGCGAGCTTCATCAGCACGAAAGCGCTCGCCATGTGAACAAGAGGACCGCAGAGCCGGATCCAGAAGATCGCGGTTGATCCCGAAAGCTCGGTCATCGCGCGGATCACCCAGGCGATCATCGGCGGCTTGGAGTAATAGCCGAAGTCGAAATTCTGCGACCAGAACCAGTATTGCGCCTCGTCCACGAACAGATCCGTTGTGTCGAAGTGCAAGGTGACGATGCGCCAAAGCGTCACGCCGATAATGATGAGGATACCGAGGCGTGGGGACATGCGTCTGATTTCCGTAAACTGAACAAACCACCGCTGGCCGATGCACAACGCTTCGCCGGCTCAGTGGTTAAACACGTCCATTACTGTTGTTTTATGACGGGAATTCAAAGCACCCGCAAAGACAAGGCGACGCGGCCCGCTTCAATACGGTCGAGAAGTGCGACGGCCGTGAGAACAGACACGGCAAGAAAACATGCACCCAAACCCAGAACAATCATTGCTCAATCCCTATGACGTCATGTCGTGATTTGCCGGGGATATAACACGAAGCTTGCTTCGAACTTGTAGCAGCCGCGCAACGCTACGCCAGTATTTCATAGATGGTTATTCGCGTTGCTCCGAAAGCCCACATTCATAAAATGGGTATTAACCTTCAGGCAAGGAATTAACCATAAACATTGCAATACACGTCGGAATGGGAAAATTTTAGCGTTCCTAGCAGGCATGACGCCGAACCGCCGTACCGGCTTAATCCGGTATCGATCTCTCAAGTAGCTCTAAGATAGTCCGCACTGATCGCGACAGGTCCGACCGCCGGCGTTAGCCCGCGTCAGGTCCGCACGCATCCGTGTTGGTATCAGGAGGCTTGATTTCTCTTCGGGCGATATGCCCGGGCATTGGTTTGGGGACAGGCGTGGGGCAGAATATGCCATCGGATCAGGATCGTGGAGCACAGGCGGGCAGCCTGCGTGACCGCCTGCGCTTTGCCGGCCTCGATGCCGAGCAATGCGAGATGGTGCGGCGCTATCGCCCGGCGCTCCAGCAGCACCTGACCTCAGGCCTTCGCGATCTCTTTCAGCGTTTTCAGTCGTTTCCCGATGCCGCCCGCAATTTCGAGAGCGAGCGTCAGGTCGATCGGCTCCATGATCTGCAGACGTCGCACTGGGACGTGCTGACCGATGCGCGCTTCGATAGCCTCTACGCCGAGCGCGTCAAGGTCCTGTCGGATTCCGAAAGCAAGATGGGGCTGGACCCTCGCTGGCATGTCGCCGGCCACGGCGTCGTCCTCGAGCATGTCATTGCCGGACTCGCCGATGAGCTTGCCGGGTCCTCCTTCCTTCCAAGCGTCAAGCGCCGCAAGCGCGAAATCGCCGACCTCATGACCGCGCTCATCCGCCTCGTCATGGTCGATGTCGAGATCGCCGTGTCGCTGCGTTTCAATTCCCTGCGCGCCTCGCAACAGCGCCAGATCGCCGACCAGCGAAACAGCGACAGGGCCGAGGTCGCCCGCGTATTCTCCGACGTCATCGAAGGTCTGGCCGCCCGCGACCTGACCGCCCGCGCCATCGTCACGGAAGACGGTCCGCACAATGATGTCGCCCTGGCGCTGAACGGCGCGCTCCAAGCATTGCAGACCGAATTCGGCGCGATCAGCGAGCGTACCTTGAAGGCCGAGGCATCGGTTCAGGTGCTTGGCCAGTCCGCCCGCAATCTCTCCGGCCACGCGTCGGGCCACGCCGAGCAGCTTCTGGCGTCGGCCGCGACACTCGCCGATCTCTCCGAAAACGTGCGCCGCAGTGCCGCCGGCAGTCGTGCGGCTGAGGAAGCAGCCGCATCCACGCGCGCGGCGGCCGAAGCAAGCGGCGAGGTTGTCGGCCGCGCCATCTCCGCCATGGCCGATATCGAGCAGTCTGCCGAGCGCATCGGCCAGATCATCGGCGCCATCGACGAAATCGCCTTCCAGACCAACCTTCTGGCGCTCAACGCCGGCATCGAAGCCGCCCGCGCCGGTGATTCCGGCCGTGGCTTCGCCGTCGTCGCGCAGGAAGTCCGCGCGCTGGCGCAGCGCTCGGCCGATGCTGCCCGTGAAATCAAGACGCTGGTCACCACCACCAAGTCGCAGGTGGATGCCGGCGTGCAGATGGTTGGCCGCACGCAGGATTCGATCGGCAGCATCGTGCGCCAGGTCACCGATATCAACGCCGCCATCGCCTCGGTCGCCAGCCAGACCAGCGACAATGCCTCCGTGCTCGACGCGGTCACCACCGACGTCAAGGGCCTTGGCGCACGCGTGGCTGAAAGCGCCGACGCCGCATCGCATGCAGCCGATGGCGCCGACGATCTCCACACTGTCATCGTCGAGCTTGGCCGCACGGTTCGCGAGTTTCGCATTGCCCGCAATCGCGCCGAGGCAGCCGAGCGTCGCCCCGTTCGCGCCGTCGATGTCCAGCCCGCCCGCCGGGTTGTCGAGGAAGTCGACGCGGCATTCGATTTCAACCCTCCGCTCGCAAGTCTCGGAGGCGGACGAAATGCTTACTAAAGCACTGATTTATGACGGCGGCTCACATTCGTTGGGCGCCAATCAGCAGATAGGGAAAGTCTGATGGCAGCAAAAAAGAGTGGGAAGACGCTGAACCTGGCGGCGACCATTGACCTCAACGAAGCCGCCGCCCTGCGCGACAAGTTTCTGTCGATGCGCGGCAGCGCCGTGTCGATCGATGCATCGGCCGTCGAGCGCGTCGGCGCCCTCGGCGCGCAGGTGCTGATGTCGGCCGCCAAGACCTGGGATCAAGACAAGCATGCGTTCACCTTCACCAAGGTTTCGGACGCGTTTCAGAAAACCATGCAGCTGATCGGTGTGGATGTTCACCCGCTGCTCGCCAAGGAGATTTAGGAATGAAGAAAAGAGTGCTGACCGTGGATGATTCACGGACGATCCGTAACATGCTTCTCGTGACGCTCAACAATGCGGGCTTCGAGACGATCCAGGCTGAAGACGGCGTCGAAGGTCTCGAGGTTCTGGAGACATCCCACCCCGACGTCATCGTCACCGACATCAACATGCCGCGTCTCGATGGCTTCGGCTTCATCGAAGGCGTTCGTCGCAACGACAAGTACCGCGCCATTCCGATCCTGGTCCTGACGACCGAAAGCGATGCCGAGAAGAAGAATCGCGCACGCCAGGCCGGCGCCACCGGCTGGATCGTCAAGCCTTTCGACCCTGCCAAGCTGATCGATGCCATTGAGCGCGTAACCGCTTAAAATCAGGAATTTCTTTTATGGATATGAACGAAATCAAAGAGATCTTTTTCCAGGAATGCGAGGAACAGCTCGCGGAACTGGAATCCGGTCTTCTGAAAATGAATGATGGCGATCGTGATCCGGAAACCGTCAACGCGGTATTTCGCGCCGTTCACTCGATCAAGGGCGGCGCTGGCGCCTTCGGTCTGGACGATCTCGTCGCCTTCGCCCATGTGTTCGAGACCACACTTGATTGCGTTCGTTCCAACAAGCTAGAGCCGACCCAGGATGTCCTGAAGGTCATGCTCAAGTCGGCCGACGTGCTCGCGGACCTGACCAATGCCGCCCGTGACGGCGGCACCGTCGACGAAAGCCGCAGCCGCGGCCTCGTCAAGGAGCTGGAAGCGCTTGCCAACGGCGAACTCCCATCGCCGTCAGCCGCTTCCGAAGCGCCAGCCGCTCCGGCACCGGTCGCCGCAGCACCGGTCAAGCCGACCGACGACAGTGGCTTCGAGCCGATCCCGTTCTCGTTCGATGAATTCAGTGACGACGAGACCTTCGAGATCACCTTCAAGCCGCGCTTCGAGCTCTATTCCAAGGGCAACGACGCGACGCTCCTCCTGCGCGACCTCAGCCGCCTCGGCGAGATGAGCATCTATTGCAACATGGATGCGCTGCCGGGCCTCGACGAGCTCGATCCCGAAGCCGCCTATTTCTACTGGAACATCACGCTCAAGACCGACAAGGGCGAAGATGCGATCCGTGCGGTCTTCGAATTTGCCGAGTGGGATTGCGAGCTGACCATCACGACCGTCGCCGCTGAAACCGAAGCCGCTCCGGCCGAGGAATTGCCGATGGTGCCCGTGCCCTTCGACCTCTCGGCGCTGGATGACGGCCCGGAAGCTCCGGCCGCTGAAAAGAACGATGCAGTTGCTGCTGTAGCCGCTGTCGAAACGGCTTCGAACGTGACGCAGATCGCGTCCGCCGCAGCCCGCGTCGAAAAGAAGGAATCGGCTGCTGCCGCCAATGCAGCCGCTGCCGCCGCCGCCCAGAACAATGCCGCCGCCAATAGCGCCGGCCAGACCATCCGCGTCGATCTCGATCGCGTCGACCGCCTGATCAACCTCGTCGGCGAGCTCGTCATCAACCAGGCGATGCTCTCCCAGAGCGTCATCGAAAACGACACGACCGGCACGTCCTCGATCAACATGGGCCTCGAGGAGCTTCAGCAGCTCACCCGCGAGATCCAGGATTCGGTCATGGCGATCCGCGCGCAGCCGGTCAAGCCGGTCTTCCAGCGCATGTCGCGTATCGTCCGCGAAGTCGCCGACATGGTCGGCAAGTCGATCCGCCTCGTCACCGAAGGTGAAAACACCGAAGTCGACAAGACGGTCATCGACAAGATTGCCGAGCCGCTGACGCACATGATCCGCAATGCCGTCGACCATGGCATCGAAAGCCCTGAAAAGCGCACTGCCGCCGGTAAGGATCCCGAGGGTACGATCAAGCTCACCGCGAAGCATCGTTCGGGCCGCATCCTGATCGAACTGCAGGACGACGGCGGCGGCATCAACCGCGAACGCGTCAAGCAGAAGGCAATCGACAATGATCTGATCTCGCCGGACGCCAACCTGTCCGACGAGGAGATCGACAACCTGATCTTCGCGCCGGGCTTCTCGACCGCAGACCAGATCTCGGACATCTCCGGTCGCGGCGTCGGCATGGACGTCGTCAAGCGTTCGATCCAGGCGCTCGGTGGTCGCATCAGCATCACCTCGAAGCCGGGCCAGGGTTCCGTCTTCACCATGAGCCTGCCGTTGACGCTCGCCGTCCTCGACGGCATGGTCGTCACGGTCGCCGGCCAGACGCTCGTCGTCCCGTTGACGGCGATCGTCGAAACGCTGCAGCCGGAGGCTTCGGCCATCCACTCCTTCGGCGCCAGCCATCGCCTGATCTCGATCCGCAACTCCTTCTGCCCGCTGGTCGATGTCGGTCGCATCCTGAACTTCCGCGCCACTCAGGCCAATCCGGTCGAAGGTGTCGCCCTGCTCGTCGAATCCGAAGGCGGCGGTCAGCGCGCGCTGATGGTCGATGCGATCCAGGGCCAGCGTCAGGTCGTCATCAAGAGCCTCGAGGCGAACTACACCCACGTTCCGGGCATTGCCGCGGCAACCATCCTGGGCGACGGTCGCGTCGCGCTCATTCTCGATGTCGATGCAGTCGTGGGCGCTTCCCGCGGCCAGGCGCTGAGACAGGAAGTATCCTTGGCGGCGGCGGGTTAAGTTATGTCTTACATCGTGAAAAATCTGAGCGAAGGGCACCGCGAGCTGATCGCGTTCCGCGTCGGCGATCAGGAGTTTTGCGTCAATGTCATGTCGGTTCGCGAGATCCGCGGCTGGACGCCGGCGACGGCCATGCCGCACTCGCCTTCCTACATGAAGGGGGTCATCAATCTGCGTGGCGCCGTGCTGCCGATCATCGATCTCTCGGCCCGTCTCGGCATGAAGCCGACCGAGCCGACGCAGCGCCATGTCATTATTGTGGCCCAAGTTCACCGAAAAGTAGTTGGTCTGCTTGTAGATGCGGTGTCGGATATACTGACTGTTAGTGAAGACAACGTACAGCCAACGCCCGAGATCGCGTCCGAACTGCAGCGTCAGTTCGCCCGCGGGATCATGGCGATCGAGAAACGTCTGATCTGCCTGTTGGAACTGGAAGCCATATTCCCTGACGCGGAAAGCGAAGCTGCATGAGTGTCTTGAGTGCAAAAGATGTAAGACCGGGGAGCCCCGACGAGGTTCTGGCGAGCGGCGAATACCCGCTGACGCGCCGCGACCTCACGGAAATCGCCGCGATGATCTACTCGGATGCGGGTATCTTCCTCAACGAGACCAAGGCATCGCTGGTCTATTCGCGTCTTTCCAAGCACATTCGCAATCTCGGCCTGTCCGGCTTCCGCGAATACTGTTCGCTGGTGTCGTCGCAGGCGGGTGCTGGGCCGCGCCGCGAAATGCTGTCGCATCTGACGACCAATTTCACGCGCTTCTTCCGTGAAAACCATCACTTCGAGCATATGCGCGACCACGTGCTGCCGGAGCTGTTGCAGCGTGCCAAGTCGGGCGGTCGCGTCCGCATCTGGTCGGCCGCGTCGTCGGATGGCCAGGAGCCCTATTCGATCGCACTCACCGTGCTGTCGATGATGCCGAATATCGCCGACTACGATTTCAAGATCCTCGCGACCGACATCGATCCGAAGATCCTCGCCATCGCCCGCGCCGGCGCCTACGACGAAAACGCGCTCGAAACCGTTTCGCCTGCCATGCGCAAGCAGTGGTTCAGCGAGGTCAATATCGACGGGCGCCGCAAGTTCCAGGTCGATGACCGCGTCAAGCGGCTGATCACCTATAACGAGCTCAACCTGATGGCCCAGTGGCCTTTCAAGGGCAAGTTCGACATCATCTTCTGCCGCAACGTCGTGATCTATTTCGACGAACCGACCCAGATGAAGATCTGGTCGCGCTTCGCCGAGCTCATGCCCGAGGGCGGTCATCTCTATATCGGCCATTCCGAGCGGGTGTCCGGTGATTCCAAGCATGTCTTCGACAATATCGGTATCACCACGTACCGCTATACGACCAAGGGCTTTGGGAGGAAGGGATGAGCATGGCGGCACGTGTTCTCGTTGTTGACGATTCTCCCACCATGCGCGGTCTCATCACCGCCGTGCTGCAGTCCGACCCTGACGTCGATGTCATCGGCCAGGCCGGCGATGCAATGGAAGCGCGCGAAGCGATCAAGAAGCTCAATCCGGATGTCGTGACGCTCGATATCGAGATGCCGAACATGAACGGCCTCGATTTTCTCGAGAAGATCATGCGTCTGCGCCCGATGCCCGTCATCATGGTGTCGACGCTGACGCATCGCGGCACCAACGCGACGCTCGCGGCATTGGAGATCGGCGCGTTCGATTGCGTGAGCAAGCCGCAGCCGGGCGATATGCGCCCCTTCGCCGACCTCGCTGAAAAGGTAAAGGCCGCCGCCCGTTCGCAGCGCCGTCCCGTCATGGCCCCGCAGCCTGTCGCGCCGCCGCCCGCGGTTGCCGATTATCGCGTCGGCCGCAAGGTGGTCGCGATCGGCTCGTCGACCGGTGGCGTGGAAGCTTTGATCGCCGTGCTGCAGAAATTCCCGGCCAACTGCCCGCCGACCGTGATCACGCAGCACATGCCGTCGACCTTCACCAAGAGCTTCGCGGAGCGGCTGAACCGCCTCTGTGCACCTGTCGTGCAGGAAGCGACGGATGGCGCGCGGCTTGAAATCGGCAAGATCTATCTGGCCCCCGGCGGCGAGCGGCACCTGCAGGTGGTCAATCCATCCGCACCCTGCTGCCGCCTTCTCGAGCGCGAGCCGGTCAATGGTCACCGTCCCTCGGTCGATGTTCTCTTTGATTCCGTCGCCGAGCTTGCGGGTCGCAATGCTGTCGGCGTGATCCTGACCGGAATGGGTCGCGACGGCGCCGCCGGTCTCCTGAAAATGCGCCATGCAGGCGCCCGTACCCTCGGACAGAACGAAAAGACCTCGGTGGTCTACGGGATGCCGCGGGTAGCTTTCGAACTCGGCGCTGTCGAACAGCAGCTGCCGCTTAATGCCATTGGCGAGGAAATCTTGAAGATGACCGCCCGTAAGGAAGGAACTGACTAATGTCACTCGCAGAGAAAATCAAAGTTCTGATCGTCGACGATCAGGTCACCAGCCGCCTGCTGCTCAGCGACGCGCTCACCCAGCTCGGCTTCAAGCAGATCACCGCCGCCGGCGATGGCGTGCAGGGCATGAAGATCATGGCCCAGCAGCCGCATCACCTGGTCATCTCGGACTTCAACATGCCGAACATGGACGGTCTCGGCTTCTTGCAGGCCGTCCGCAGCAATCCGACCACCAAGAAGGCAGCCTTCATCATCCTGACCGCGCAGGGCGACCGCGCGCTGGTCACCAAGGCGGCGGCCCTCGGCGCCAACAACGTTCTGGCAAAGCCCTTCACCATCGAAAAGATGAAGGCGGCCATCGAGGCCGTATTTGGAGCATTGAAATGACGATCGAGGTTGCGGCCCGCCGTGTTCACATCATTCAGGGCGAATGGAAGGTCCTGAATGATCCGAACGCGGTCTTGACGACCATTCTTGGCTCGTGCGTGGCTGCATGCCTACGGGATCCCGTGGCCGGCGTGGGGGGGATGAACCACTTCCTTCTGCCGGGCAACGCCACGACGCCCATGACGGGGGGAGATGCCACGCGTTATGGCGTGCATCTCATGGAACTGCTGATCAACGGTCTCTTGAAGCAGGGCGCGCGTCGCGACCGCCTGGAAGCCAAGATCTTCGGAGGAGCGAAGACGATCTCGACATTCTCGAATGTCGGGGAACAGAATGCCGCTTTTGCCATGCAGTTTCTGAAGGATGAAGGCATCCCCATCGTCGGTTCCAGCACCGGCGGCGATCACGGGCGCAAGCTCGAGTTCTGGCCGGTCTCCGGTCGCGCTCGACAGTACCCGCTCACAGGTGCCGAAACCCAGAAGACCGTCGCGCTCGAACAGCGTCCGGTTGCCCCGCAGAAGCCAGTTGAAACCAGTATCGAATTCTTCTGAGCCGAGGTCCTAATGAACGTGAATGCACAGGCGGAGCAGCCGTCGCCGGTCGAAGCTCTGCCCGATATCCTGATGCGTGTCGTGTCCGAACTGCACGACGTCGCCTATCTGATCGAGCGGATCGAACCGCAGCTTCTGGAGATCGGCGGCGAAAATCTGCTGAACGCGCCCGAGAGCATGAAGGTGCTGCAGGGCATCGATCTTGCCGTGCAGAAGGCGCGCGGCATCGCCGAATTCATCGACACGATCACCGGCGAGATCTCCAATGAGTGGATGGTCGATGTCGCAACCGCGCTCAGCCTCGTGAAGCTCAGCGAAATGCAGCGCGCGCTGGGCGGCGGCGGCATGCGGCATGGTCATTCCCAGCCGATCAACAAGGCTGCCGGCGACTTCGATTTCTTCTAGGCCGGCTCGCTTACTTACACGTCAATACGAAACGCTCGCACAAGTTTCGGCTTCTATAGGTCAAATTAGGCGATAGGCCTGCTTTGTCTGTAAAGATCGTGCGAGAACAGAATGAATCTGTTAAATCAATTACTTCCGGTTGTTAGGAACTTCAGTTCCCTTGGGCGGAACCGCCTGCTGGCGTTGGCCGGCATCGGGGTGGTTTCCGTGGCGCTCATTCTCGGCGCCGCTTTGTTGGTCAATAAACCTGCTCAGGAAACGCTGTATGTCGGGCTCGATTCGTCCGACCTGAACCAGATCAGTATTGCGCTCGCAGAATCGAACATCGCATTCCAGGTCGGTTCCGACGGTTCGAGCATCACCGTGCCTGCCGGCATGACCGGCAAGTCGCGTCTGCTGCTCGCCGAAAAAGGCCTGCCCAACAGCAATAACGCCGGCTACGAGCTCTTCGACAAGGTCGGCTCGCTCGGCCTGACCTCCTTCATGCAGGAAGTCACCCGCGTTCGCGCGCTGGAAGGTGAGATTGGCCGCACGATCCAATCGATCTCCGGCGTATCGGCGGCACGCGTGCACATCGTCATGCCCGAGGTCGGCAATTTCCGCCGCGCCGAGCAGAAGCCGACTGCATCCGTCATGCTTCGAGCGAGTGCCTCGACCGGCCGCGCCGCGGCAAGCTCCATCCGTCACCTCGTCGCCTCGGCCGTACCGGGGCTCGATGTCGGTGACGTGACCATTCTCGATTCCGCCGGCCAGCTGCTCGCATCCGGCGACGAAGCCAGCAACAGCAACCTCAACCGCTCGCTCGGCATCGTCCAGAACGTTCAGTCCGAGATCGAATCCAACATCGACAAGGCGCTCGCCCCGTTCCTCGGCATGGACAACTTCCGTTCCAGCGTCACCGCCGACCTGAACACCGACGCCCAGCAGATCCAGGAAACCGTCTACGATCCGGAATCCAAGGTCGAACGCTCCATCCGCACCACCAAGGAAGCGGCCCAGTCCCAGCAGACGTCTAACGACAACGCTGCCACCGTCCAGCAGAACGTCCCACAGGCAGCTCCTCCGAGCGGTGGTTCGAACGGTCCGGCATCCCAGGACAAGTCCGACAAGAAGGAAGAGCAGACCAACTACGAGATCAACAGCAAGACCACCGCGACCACGCGCAATAGCTACAAGGTCGAGAAGCTGTCGATCGCTGTCGTGGTCAACAAGGGTCGCATTGCCAAGATGGTCGGCGAGCCGGCCGACCAGGCGAAGATCGACGCCTATCTCGCCGAGATGCAGAAGATCGTTGCCTCCGCCTCCGGTATCCGCACCGATCGCGGCGACGTGGTCACCGTTACGGCCATGGACTTCCTCGAAAACCAGCTTCTCGAAGAAACCGGTTCCGGCGTCCGCGTCATGGACATGCTGAGCCGCAACCTTGCCGGCATCATCAACTCGCTCGCCTTCGTGGTCGTCGCCTTCCTGGTCATCTGGATGGGTGTCCGTCCGATGGTCCGCAGCATGACCGGTGGCGGTGCCGCAATCGCCGGCGACACCTCGATCGAGAGCGCCGGCCTCGAACTCCCGGACTTCGCGCCGGCAGGCGACGCCAGCGGCGGGGCCCTCATGGACGGCTTCGGCTCGGACTTCGGCTTCGACAGCACCGAAGATCTCCTCAGCCTCGGCGACGACGACGGCAGCTTCAATCGCCGCGTCAAGGAAGGGCCGGAGCGCAAGCTCGCCCGCATGGTCGAGATCAACGAGGAACGCGCAGCGAAAATCCTCAGGAAATGGGCGGTCGACAACGCCGCATAACAAAAGGGCCGGGAAACCGGCCCTTATCTTTTTTGGCACATCGCACACACGAAAACGGTGCACGACTCGCGTTTGACGCGAATCGTATTGCCATATGGCCTCGAATCATCTTAGCTTACTATAACTTCTAAGAGATGAATTCTTTGTGCGAATCGGCGCACAGTTCGCGGCGAAAGTAAATCCCCAGAACTCGGAGATGGTGATTTGCTCTCATTGACGTACCTTTTGGATGATTCGCGGAGAAGGTGCATTTCTTTGCTGAAAGACGTGATCAAGCTTTTTTCGTGATAAGTTCTCAGCCTCAGGAATTGCCAATGGACATGCATATATTGCAAGCTCTCAAGAGCGAAACGAGGACAGGGAACTTCGTCGGAATTGCTGCGACCAACCTGTCATCGCGCTCTGAACTCATTGCCCAGCTTTGTGAGATAGCGGGCACGGGAAGGTTGCAGCCAGGGCTGCGTATCCTCACCGATTACGTGGGGGCTTCGCATTATCTCCTGGCACGCGCTGATCTCTTGCAGGAAGCCGGCCTCGATTTCGTGGTCTCGTCCGATTGGCCCTTCGATCTCGTCACCAATCTCGCAGAGGCTTTCGTGGGCGGTTTCGGTCGCGCCACAGAGCTTGAGAAGTGCATGCAGCTCTTCCAGCCACACTTTGCCGTCCTGCCTGACACCGCTGACGTTCCTGATGGCGCAAGCCGCCAATATTGCTCGCTGATGTTCAATATCGGGCGCTCGCGCCTGGCGCTGATGTTCCTGTTCGATGATGGCTTCATCCTCTCGCAGGAGCGTCTGCGGGATGTCGGCCTGCTGACGGCCTATTACACGAGCCTGCTGCAATATAGCGGCACCAAGTCGGACCGCGATTTCGAACTGACCGATCGCGAACTCGAATGTCTGTTCTGGATCGCTGAAGGCAAGACCAGCGACGAGATCGCGATGATCCTCGGCATCTCGCGAAACACGATCAACAACTACATCACCAGCGTCATGCGCAAGACGGCGACGAAGACCCGTTCCGAAGCCATTGCCTTCGCTGTCAGAAATAACTTGGTGTAAGGAGGGCGCGCTCATGGCATATGCATCGGGCCGGTCGATCAGCAGCTCCGACACCATCTCGCGCTCCACGCGCGCCAACAGGGTCAGCAGCCGATCCGATCTTTTCCCGCGCCTCGTCGCCATGCAGAAGCTGGCCGATGCGCAGAACTTCGCGGTCTATCGCCTGTCCGGCTCCGGCCTGCCGGCCAAGCAGCGCCTGATCTGCGAGCTGGAAAACTGGGGTTCCGCCAATGCCTCGCTGCACAAGGCCTTTGTCGATGCTTACGGCGATGCGCTGATCGAGCATGTCGAGAAGTCGCTCCTGCCGCTCGCCTGGGCCGGCAGCCATGATCGCAGCTTCCCCGGCGCCATCGGCATGGCGCCATTTGTCGTGCGCCTTCCAGATGGCCTCGTGCCGTTCTCTGGCCTCGCTTTCCCCGTTCGCCTCGGCGCGATCGGCAACGGCTTCGTCGTCTTCACCGGCGATGATCTCGACCCGCCGAACGACATGGTCGTCGAGTTGCACGGCCGCGCCTGCCAGGTGATGATCGACCTGCTGTCGCTCGACGAACGCCGCGTGGCGGCAGCCGAAGCGCTCAGCGAACGCGAGATCGCCTGCCTGCAGCTCGCAGGTGACGGCCGTATCAGCGAAGAAATCGCCGACAAGCTCGGCCTGTCGGTACACACCGTCAACGCCTATCTCGGCTCGGCGACGATCAAGCTGGATTCGGTCAACCGCATCCAGGCGATCGCCAAGGCGATTCGGCTCGGCTACATCAGCTGAGAACTGATTCGGATTGGGTAGTTAGCTCGCGAGCGCCTGAAGCGGCGGTACGTTGTAGCGCGCCTGATTGAGGCTCTGTTCGAGAAAAGCGGTGTTTTCGTGCGGATTCGACGAAGGATTCTCGAAAGCGATGTGGTTGATCTCGATACCGGCGTGCTCGGCTGCGAGCGTCAGCTGTGCGTAGACGGTCACGCCGCGCGGCTTGATCTCCAGGTCGATGACAACCTCGGGCTTGCCGCCCCATTCGAGCGTATAGCTGCCGCCATGGCCGAAATTGACGGTACCGGGATGGAAGAACATCTCGGCGGCCGAGGAAACGAGGTCTGAAAGATTGCCGTAATACTCAAATCGCAGGATCGAAATCAGGTCCGAAGCGTCCAGCAACCGCAATTCGGTGGCGACTGGGCTGATTGCTTCGGCAAGAATCTTCTCGCGCTGGGCAGAGTAGGGGCATTTTTTCATTCGTTTATCTTACCCGGTTGTTCTTGGCCTGCGCCGCGTACACCCGATGAATGAGCTCCGCGACGGCCTTGTAGAATACTGACGGGATGACACTATCCACCGAGACTTGCGCAAACATGGAGCGCGCAAGTGGCGGATCTTCGAAAACCGGTATTCCGTTCGTCTCGGCGATCTCTCTGATTTTTAACGCAATTAGGTCCTGGCCCTTGGCAACGACGATAGGCGCGTCGTTTTCCTCGCGCACATAGCGCAGCGCAACGGCAAAGTGGGTCGGGTTGGCGATGACCATGGTCGCACGCGGCACGTTGGCGATCATGCGGCGTCTTGCGCGGTCGCGCATCAGCGCGCGCTGGCGGCCCTTCACGAAGGGGTCGCCCTGCGATTGCTTGTTTTCTTCCTTGATTTCGTGGCGCGACATCTTCAGCTCGGTGAACCAGTGATAGCGCGTCCAGAAGAAGTCGACGATCGCCACCAGCGCGGTCGCGATCAAGACCACCAGCGTGATCTTCTGCATGCCCGACATCATGCGGGTGAAGATCGTCGTCGGATCGGAGAACATCGCGTCGATCGACGCGAAGTAATCGCTGCGCAACAAGAGCACCATCACGACGCCGACGATGACGATCTTCGTGAGCGATTTGCCGAACTCGATGAGGCCTTGGAGGCTGAACAGCCGCGACCAGCCCTTTGCCGGCGAGATGCGCGACCATTGCGGCCTGATGCGCTCTAGAATTGGCACCGGCAGGTTCTGGCCGATCGAAGCCGCAACGCCGAATACCATGAAGAGAATCATCGCCGGCGCGAGCAGCTGCGCGCAAACCCAGCCGAGGTGGATGAAGAGCGACAGCACATCCGGCCCGGTATCGATCTTCCATTGGTCCGGCTGCTCGAAAATATCCTTGAGCGATGCCCCGACGACGCTGAGCCCGTTCGGCAGGAAGAAGATGAGATAGATGTAGGTGGCGAGAACCGTGGCGAAGAGGGGCAGTTCGCGCGAGAAGGGGGTATTACCTTTCTCAGCCGCGTCGCTTTGCTTTTTCGCGGTAGGGGCTTCTGTTTTACTGTCCTTGTCGTCGTCCGCCACGGTCGCGACTCCTACTCAAAAGAAAAGGCCGCGCCAGCGCGCGACCCTTGCTTTTGTAGTCCCCGGGAATGCCGTGATCAATCGCGGCGTTCGTCTCCGGGCTATCTGTACACAGTAACAGCGGCTTAGGCGGCAGCTGCCCCTTCGGCTTCGCCTTCCTTGAGCTGGATCTGGCCGGAATTGGCCAAACGAATCGCTTCCTGCGCGATGGCGCGGCGAGCGATTGCGATCTCGCGCGGGTTGATGCCCGTCGTGCCGCTCTGCAGGTCGGATTCGATCATGCGGCGCTGACGCGGGCTGATCGAGGCGAGAACGGCCTCCTTCATCTCCGACGAAGAGCCACGCAGAGCCATGGTCAGGATATCCGCGGAAATGTCGTTCAGCAGCATGACGCGGCTGCGCTGCGGCATGATCATCAGGTCTTCGAACAGGAAGATCTTCGGACGAACCTTGTTGACCGATTCGCGGCTGATCGATTCGAGCGACGTAAGCAGGGTATCGACCTGCGGCTTGTCCATCTCGTTCATCAGTTCGGCAACCTTCGTCGAGCCGATCGAATTCTTCTCGGCGTCGATCTCGGCGAGCAGCGTCATGACCTGCTTTTCGATGATCTGTGCCGCCTTCGGGCTGACGGATTTCAGGTTGACGGTACGGTTCATGATGTCGGCGCGGCGGCCGTCGGGGATCTGCATCAGCACCTTGGCGCCGAAGGAGGAGGGCATCATGGATAGGATGTAGGCGACCGTCTGCGGGTGTTCGCGCAGCAGGAACTTGCCGATGAAGGCGGGATCGCCTTCGCCCAGCCGGTCCCAGATGGAAGTTTCATAGGCCTGGAACGCCGTGCGGCGGCCAAGCAGGCTGTCGACTTCGTCGGGCGTCAGACCTTCTTCGAGGATGCTTTCGATCGCCTTGGCGTTGTCCATCAGACCTGCACCTTCGGTGAACAGATCCTCGAACTCGGCCACAAGGCCGAGCAGCTCATCCGGCGGGATCGCGCGCAGAGCCTGCGCGGATCCGATAATCGTCTGCAGTTCCGCCTGCGTGAAATACTTCAACAGTCTGCCAGCAACCCCTTTCCCCATCGCGAGGAGAACGGCCGCTGCTTTCTCAGCCTGGGTCAACGGTTTCTCGGCAAGAGCGCCGCCGAAATCGTCAAAGTCCATCATGGTCTAACCTCTCCGTCCCTACAGCGGGATCAGGCTTTCTTAGTACCTAAAACTTCTATCAGTTTTACGCCAAAACGTGTGTCGTCATTTTCGAGAACGGTGATCTCGCCGCGCGCGATCTTGCGGCCATTCACCATGATTTCGACCGGCTCGCCGATCTTCTTGTCCAGCGCGATCGTCGCACCTTCGTTAAGGTTCATCAGGCCGGAGACCTGCATGCGGCTGCTGCCGAGCATGATCTGAACATCGATCGGGATGTCCATGATCAGGTCCATGTTCGACTGCATCGCGCTGCCGAGCGGAGCTGCGACGCCAGGGATCGACGAGGTGTCGCCAAAATCGGAAACGCCGCCGAAGTCCGAGGAGCCGCCGAAATCGCCGCCACCAAAGTCGGCGTCGGTGCCGGTGTCGAGATCGCCGCCGAAGGCAGACAGATCGGTGCCGCCGCCAAATGCATCGAGGTCGCCGCCGCCGAAATCGGGCATGCCGCCGTCCGCGTCGGTTTTCAGAACGCCACGCAGATCATCGATAGCCTGATCAAGCTCGGCTTCGTTGCCTGGTTGCTCGAGATCGGTGCTCTTTGTTTTTTTCGTCGCCATGAAATCACTATTCCAGTTGAAACTTGCCTCAACCTGCCTTTGGGGGCAGGGGCCGAAATCGGTTAATTCATTAAGTAGCGGATGAGGTCGTCATCCGAGTTGATCGTATCCTTCACCCGGACGGTATAATTCTCGCCCGAGCGTCCCAATTCGCATACGTAGAGTTCTTTGCTGTTGGCACTGACATCGACGCGGACGTCACCGCTGTCGAGGAAGGGAATGACGTCGCCGGCCGCGAGCTTGGAGATGGTGCGCAGCGTTAGCTCCTGAAGGCGGACTTTTGCTTCCAGCGTCACCTGCGAGCGGCGAACCTGCTCGCTCATCTGCTCCGTCCATTCCGACGAATTGGCCGATGCGTTCTTTGCGCGCGGCACGACAACGGTCGTCTTCAAGAGCGCCGCCTGGGGAACGATCAGCGAAAATTCCGATGTGATGCCTGACAGCGTGATCGACATGTTGATCGCGGCCGCGAATTCATCCGGCTTGTCGTCCGGAGCCTTCAGGCGGGTCTCGGCAGCGTGTGGAGGCTCGAGGCTAGGCTCGAACCCGCCTGGCGCGTTGACAGCCGAGCGCAGCACGTTGGCGATCTTCTCGAACACGGTGACGGCCAGTTCCAGCTCGATGATGGAGAGCAGGCGATCCGCCGGCTGCTCCACCGTCTCGGGCGATGCGCCAAGCAGATGCTCCATCAGCGTGATGACGAAGCCGTTGCCGCAGGACAGCGTGAAGTCGGTCGACCAGTTGCGAAGCGATCCATCGACGAGCGTGACGCTCTCTCCGAGATCGGCGACCAGGTCGTGCTTGTAGCCGGCGTGGCAGCCGAGATAGTTGACCTGCACGTCGAGGTCGGTCTCGCTCTTGATGACATCGGGGAGAAACACCCGGTAGACGTCGCCGAAGGCGGCGCAGAGCTTTTCCACCGTCGCCTTGTCGCCCAGCCTGCCTGTCAGCTTCGCGAGCAGCGCGTCGTCCATCACTGGTTTCTGGAGTAGAGCGTTCATGTCCGTTTAGGCCGCCTTGTTCTCACCACCGGGGTTCATCATTTCCTGCTCGACGGCGTCGATAGAAGGACGCTCGTAGGCGGAGATCGTCTTGCGGCCGTATTCGAGAGCAACCTGCGGAACCGAGCCGTTCATGTAGGCAAGCAGCGTCTGCTTGACGATGACGTAGAGGCGGTGCTGCTTGGAACGCACGATCTTGATCTGCGAGGTGATCGGCGAGCACACGCAATAGGACAAGAGAATGCCGAGGAAGGTGCCGACGAGCGCCGAGCCGATCAGGTGACCGAGAACTTCAGGCGAATCGTTGATGTGCGCCATGGCCTTGATGACGCCGAGAACGGCCGCGACGATACCGATTGCCGGGAAGGCGTCGCCCATCGTCTGGATGGCGTGATAGGGCTTCATCTTGTCGTGAAGGATCGTGTTGATCTCTTCGTCCATCAACGCTTCGATCTCGTGGCTGCGAGCGTTGCCGATGATGATGAGACGAACGTAGTCGCAGATGAACGCGGTGATTTCCTTGTTCTTCAGGATCGTCGGCGCGGACTGGAAGATCGACGATTCGGCCGGATTGTCGATGTGGGCTTCGATCTCGTTGCGCGACTTCGTGCGCAGGTCGCGCATCAGCGAATAGAGAACGCCGAGCGTATCGAGGTAGTTGCGCTCCTTCGGAACCGAATGCTTGAAGGCTTCCCCAAGCGCCTTGCCCGAGTCTTTCACGACCTTCATGGGGTTGGCCATGATGAAGCTGCCGATGCCGGCGCCGCCGATGATGACGAGCTCGAAGGGCTGCCAGAGCGCGTCGATGTGACCGCCCATGGCCATGAAGCTGCCGACGATACAGCCGCAGACAATCACAAATCCGATAATGATATTCATCGCCAGTCCAAACCTGATCGTTATTTTCAACCGAAGGGATAGGAGGGCTGGCTTGCGTGAGGCTGATCCTCGCCTTGACGATTAAGCTTTGCGGCAAGCTTTTTGCCAAGCATTTCAGATGCCAGCTTCGCGCAAGGATTTGCTGACAATCTACGGATGACGAATGGGTCACCATGCCCATGTCTGAGATGCCGCCTCAGCGGGATCGGGGTCGAACACACTATAAACGCCCGGGTTTCGTAACGTTCATCGCCAATGCCAGGAGCCTACCCCGATGCAATCCGGTCTTTATGTTTCGCTGTCGTCGCAGATGGCACTTATGCGTCGCCTCGACACCATCGCGGACAACCTGGCAAACGTGAACACAACAGGCTTTCGCGGCACCGAGGTCAAGTTCAACCAGCTGATTGGCGAGACCGACAACAAGCTCAACGCGAAGATCGCATACGTCTCGCAAGGCAACGACTACCTGTCCTCCGACAATGGTGAAATGAACCACACCGGCAACATGCTCGATTTCGCGATCAAGGGCGATGCCTGGTTCTCGCTCAACACGCCGGCAGGCCGGGTTCTCACCAAGGACGGTCGCTTCACGCTGACCGACACCGGCGAGCTGGTCTCCGTGCGCGGATATCCGGTACTCGACACCGGCGGCGCGCCGATCATGCTCGACAGAACCGCTGGCGAGCCGAAGGTTGGCGCCGACGGCATGATCTATCAGAACAACCGGCAGGTCGCCTCGCTGGGCCTCTTCGAGGCTGACATTTCCAAGGGTTATCTCCGTTACGAAAACAGCGGCATCATGACCACCCAGACGCCGACTGCCGTCACCGACCGCTTCAATGTCGGCGTCCAGCAGGGTTATCTCGAAAATTCGAACGTCAACGCGATGCGCGAAATCACCCAGCTGATCGAGGTCAACCGTGCCTTCGAAAGCATGACCTCGCTCACCAAGGACAGCGAATCTTCCTTCGGCGAAGCCATCAAGACGCTTGGTGGCAGCCGGTAAGCGGAAGGTTTGACCCATGGGCAATGAACAGCTGACCGAGGCGGCGCTTTCCAAGAAGCTCACCCATCTCGAAGCGCTTTCGGCACGATACGCCAATCCCGATTTCATGATCGCGCCCGGCGGCCATGTGCAGACGATCGCGACCGGTCACTATACGGTCACGGGTCTCTCGCGCCATCTGCGCTTGGGAGAGTTCGTCGCCCACAAGTCTTCAACGGGCGTGCATCTTGGTGAGGTCGTTCGCGTCGAGCCGGATCTTGCCTATGTCTGCCCCATCGAGCCGGGCGAACCGATCGGTATCCATGACACCGTCATCCGCAAGGGTGCCTTCCGCATCGCGCCGTCGGATAGCTGGTGCGGCCGGACCATCAGCTCGCTGTGCGAGCCGATCGACGGCAAGGGACCTGTTGTCGAGGGACTGAAGCGCCGCTCGATCTCCAACACCGCACCGCCGTCGATGACACGCCAGCGTGTCGAGAAGGGTTTCAAGACCGGCGTGCGCGCGATCGACATCTTCTCGCCGCTGTGCCTCGGCCAGCGCCTCGGCATTTTCGCCGGCTCGGGCGTCGGCAAGTCGACGCTGCTCTCCATGCTTGCGCGCGCGGACGCATTCGACAAGGTCGTGATCGCGCTGGTTGGCGAACGTGGCCGCGAGGTTCGCGAATTCATCGAGGATACGCTCGGCGCCGACATGCAGAAATCGGTCGTGGTCGTGGCGACCAGCGACGAAAGCCCGATGCTGCGCAAGATGGCGCCGCTGACGGCGATCACCATCGCCGAGCATTTTCGCGACCAGGGCGACAACGTGCTCCTGATCGTCGACAGCGTCACGCGTTTCGCACACGCCATCCGCGAAGTCGCGACCGCCTCCGGCGAACCGCCGATCGCGCGCGGCTATCCGGCATCCGTCTTCACAGAACTGCCGCGCCTTCTTGAGCGCGCCGGCCCCGGCCCCGAGGGCACGGGCACCATCACGGCCATCATCTCGATCCTCGTCGATGGCGACAATCACAACGATCCGATCGCCGACTCCACCCGCGGCATTCTCGACGGCCACCTGGTGCTCCAGCGCAGCCTCGCCGACGAGGGCCGCTATCCGCCGATCGATCCGCTCGCCTCGATCTCGCGTCTGGCCCGCAAGGCCTGGACGCCGGATCAGGAGAAGCTGGTCTCGCGTCTCAAGGCGCTGGTTCACCGTTACGAGGAAACCCGCGACCTTCGCCTGATCGGCGGCTACCGGCAGGGCGCCGATCCGGATCTCGACATGGCGGTGAAGCAGGTGCCCATCATTTACGACGTATTGAAGCAATCGCCCGGCGATCAGCCATCCCCGGATTCCTTCGCCGATCTGGCGGGAGCCCTGAAGGCGGCTGCCGGTATCGGCAATCAGCCGGTGCGCAGATAGCCGAATTAGAAGATAGCCGACGCTTGAAGATAGAAAGACCACACGTGACCGATTTCGACGATGACGAAAAGATTCCGCCGCTGAAGCCGCAGGGCCGTCGCAGGTCGACGTTCAACGATCGCGTTCTCACGGTCGCGGGCCTGCTGCTCGCCGGTGCTTCCGCGATTTTTCCGTGGTACGTGTTCTTCAACGAAAACAAGTTCGGCATCAATGTCGCCGAGGGCGACCGCACGCGCGACCTGCCGAACTGGCCGGCGCGCAATGTCTTCAGCGTTTCGCCGCTGGCGATGGCCAACAAGAACCCGCCGGAAGTAAAGCCGGAGGTCCCGGTCGATCCGCTGACGACGGCAACGGTCTCCTCCATCGGCAAGGAAGACAACAAGGGTGCGCCTGCCGAAGAGCAGCCGTTCCCCGGCAAGTCGGCTTTCCGCCTGTTGCATGTCGCCAACGGCCGCGCGCTGATCGAGGACACATCGGGCATGTACGTCGTTCGCGTGGGCTCGATCCTGCCGGATGAGAGCCGCCTCGCGACACTCGAGCAGCGCGACGGCAAGTGGGTGATCATCACCTCCAAAGGCGAGGTCTACTGACATAGCCGATTTCGGGAAATGCCGGTTTCCAAGGCTCCTCCGCACCCGCGGTGGAGCCTTTTTCGTCTCCGCCGATGCCGGCTCGCCCTTATGAAGCAAGAACGCATTCTCCGTAAGTCTGACGCAAGATTACCCACCTAGGTTCACGGCAGTAAAAAGGAGAGTTCCATGCAACCGATTCAACTGTTCGACTTGGCCTCGCGGCAGGCGGAATGGCTGACGATTCGTCAGGAAGTCGTTGCCGGCAACATCGCGAACGCCAACACGCCAAAGTATCGCGCCAAGGACATCACGCCGTTCCAGGCCGTTCTCGACCATTCGGACGTTGCCATGGCGCGGACCAATGCCGCGCATCTGAGCGGCAACGATCTCAGCACCAAGAACGACATCGACATCAAGGATGCGGCGCTGGATGAGGAAATGGGCGTGCAGGAATCGGGCAACACGGTCGGTCTGGCCGAGGAGCTCTCCAAGTCTGGCGAAATCAAGCGCCAGTATGAGCTGAACACCTCGCTGGTGGGGTCTTTCAACCGAATGATGCTTATGACGGTGAAGAGCTAAGATCATGGATCCTTTGTCTGCAGCAATGAAAATCGCTGGTTCGGGTCTCGAGGCGCAATCGACGCGCCTGCGTATCGTGTCCGAAAATATCGCCAACTCGCGCTCCACGGGCGACACCCCCGGCGCTGATCCCTACCGCCGCAAGACGATTACCTTCGGCGAAGCGGTCGATCGCGCCAATGGCGTCACCACCGTCAACGTCAAGAAGCTGGGCGTCGATCAGTCGAAGTTCAGCACCGAATTCGACCCCAACAATCCCGCCGCGGACGCTCAGGGCGTGGTCAAGCTTCCCAACGTCAACATGCTGGTCGAAATGGCCGACATGCGCGAAGCTAACCGCTCCTACGACGCCAACCTGCAGACCATCAAGCAGTCCCGCGATCTGATCACGTCGACCATCGACCTTCTGAAGAGCCAATAATGATTAACAGCGTAAACAGCCTCAGCTCCCTGTCGATCACGCGCGATCTGAGCGGCGTCGATCTCGGCAAGTCCCAGGCCTCGTCGTCGGCGCAGAGCGCCACCAACGATGCCAGCTTCGCATCCGTCCTCGGCAACGCGGCCACCAACGCCGTCAATTCGATCAAGGGCGCTGAAAACATGTCCTTCGAAGGCATCAAGGGCACCGCGACCACGCGCGAAGTCGTCGATGCCGTGATGCAGGCGCAGCAGACCCTTCAGACCGCCATTGCCATTCGAGACAAGGTCGTTTCGGCCTTCCTCGAAATCACCAAGATGCAGATGTAGTTGATTTGAGGATTAAGCCATGAGAGCGCTTGCCATTGCAGCAACGGGCATGGATGCCCAGCAGACCAACCTTGAGGTCATCGCGAACAACATCGCGAACATCAATACCACAGGCTTCAAGCGCGCCCGCGCCGAGTTCACCGATCTGCTATACCAGACCGAACGCGCCCAGGGCGTCTCCAACCGCGCCAACCAGGCGATCGTGCCCGAGGGCGCCAATATCGGTCTTGGTGTCCAGACATCGGCTGTCCGCAACCTGCACATCCAGGGCGAATTGGCACAGACCGGCAACGACCTCGACGTGGCGCTGATCGGCCGTGGCTTCTTCCAGATCCAGGCGCCTGACGGTACGACGCTCTACACCCGCGCCGGCGCGTTCAACAAGAACGAGACCGGCCAGATCGTCACCGTCGACGGCTACACCGTCGCGCCGAACATCACCATTCCCGTCGGTTCGACGCAGCTTACCATCAGCCGCTCCGGCGAAGTCACCGCGGTGTTGCCGGGCCAGACAGCGCCCACGACTCTCGGACAGCTGCAGATCGCCGACTTCGTCAACGAAGCAGGCCTGAAGCCGCTCGGCGACAACCTCTTCCAGGAAACGCCGGCTTCCGGCCAGCCTGTTGTCGGCACGCCCGACGATCCGGGCTACGGCTATCTCAAGCAGAGCTACCTGGAATCGTCCAACGTCGACCCGGTGAAAGAAATCACCGAGCTGATCTCGGCGCAGCGCGCTTACGAAATGAACTCCAAAGTCATCACCACCGCCGACGAAATGGCCTCCATCGTCAGCAAGAACCTGAAGTAACAGGGAAGGGCCGAAACATGACGTTTTGCCGGGTAGAACATCTTCGTGGATGGGCGAAAGCCGCACTCGTTGCGGCCCTGACTCTTTCGGCGCCGACGGCTTTTGCCGCCGCCAACATGGGTTACGCGGTCATTCCGACCACCATCATCTATCCCGGCGAAACGATCTCCAGCGCCCAGCTGCAGGAAGTCGAGGTCACCAACCCCAACCTGCAGGGCGATTACGCCAAGTCCATTCGTGAGGTGGACGGCATGATCTCCA
Organism: Rhizobium sp. 2MFCol3.1; assembly: GCF_000377565.1. Classification (GTDB taxonomy): domain Bacteria; phylum Pseudomonadota; class Alphaproteobacteria; order Rhizobiales; family Rhizobiaceae; genus Rhizobium. Next base: position 293,338 of record NZ_KB898356.1, read on the forward strand.
AGCGCACCCTGCTTCCCGGCCAGTCGATCTCCGTCTCGGCGCTGCGCGAACCCTACACCGTTACACGTGGTTCTTCGATCCGCTTGGTCTTTACGGTTGGCGCTATGGCAATCTCGGCCGCCGGCTCCCCGCTTGAAGACGGCATGACCGGCCAGATGGTCCGTGTCCGCAACATGGACTCCGGCGTCATCGTCAGCGGCACCGTGCTCGCGAACGGCACCATACACGTGGCTGCAAAATGAAGATCCTATTTCGCCTTTTCATCGCACTCGCAATGCTCGCGCCGAACGTCCTGGCTGTCACGCCGGCGTCGGCAATGAGCTCGCGCATCAAGGATATCGCCTCGCTGCAGGCGGGCCGCGACAACCAGCTGATCGGCTACGGCCTCATCGTCGGTCTCCAGGGGACCGGCGACGGCTTCCGTGCATCGCCCTTCACCGAACAGTCGATGCGCGCGATGCTGCAGAACCTCGGCATCTCCACGCAGGGCGGCCAGTCGAACGCCAAGAACACCGCGGCCGTCATGGTCACTGCCAATCTGCCACCGTTCGCAAGCCCCGGCAGCCGGCTCGACGTCAACGTCAGCTCGCTGGGTGATGCCACGTCGCTGCGCGGCGGCACGCTGATCATGACCTCGCTATCGGGTGCCGATGGCCAGATCTACGCCGTTGCCCAGGGCTCGGTTGTCGTCTCCGGCTTCACGGCGCAGGGCCAGGCCGCAACCGTTACCGAAGGCGTGACGACGGCCGGCCGCGTCCCAAGTGGCGCCATCATCGAGCGTGAACTTCCTTCGCGCTTCAAGGATTCGGTCAATCTCGTTCTGCAGCTTCGCAATCCGGATTTCTCGACCGCCGTTCGCATCGCCGATGTGGTCAACGGCTACGCCCGCGCGCGGTTCGGCGGCCCGGTCGCCGAGCCGAAGGATGCGCAGGAAGTCGTCGTCCAGAAGCCCCGCGAAGCGGACCTGACGCGCCTGATGGCCGATATCGAAAATCTCGCAGTCGAGACCGATACGCCGGCCAAGGTCGTCATCAACGAGCGGACGGGCACGATCGTCATCGGCGCGGACGTCCGCGTCTCACCGGTCGCCGTCAGCTATGGCACGCTCACCGTGCAGGTCACCGAGACGCCGCAGGTCATTCAGCCGGAGCCCTTCTCGCGCGGCGTCACCGCCGTCCAGCCGCAGACCGATATCCAGGCGCAGCAGACGGGTGGCAATGTCGCGCTGCTCGACGGACCTGACCTGAAAACGCTGGTGGCCGGCCTCAACAACATCGGCGTCAAGCCGGATGGCATCATCGCCATCCTGCAGGGCATCAAGTCGGCCGGTGCGCTGCAAGCGGAGCTTGTTCTGCAATGACGAAGATCTCTTTTGCGAACATGACGGTTTCGGAACTGGCGAAGCGCCTGGTCTTGCCCGCGGCCGCCGTCGTCATGCTGACCATCCCCGGCGCTTTCGCGCAGGAAGCGCGCACCTCGGCGGGCGGCGAGCTGACGTCCGAGGAAGAAATCAAGCAGTTCTGCAGCAACATCGCCGAGCCCGCCCGTGACCAGCGCTACCTGCTGCAGAAGCAGGAACTCGACAAGCTCCGGGCCGACGTCGACAGCCGCATGGCCGAAATGACGAAGCGCCGCGACGAGTATCAGGACTGGCTGAAGCGTCGTAACGATTTCCTGAAGCAGGCCGAGGCCGGGCTGACCGATATCTACAAGAAGATGAAGCCGGACGCCGCGGCGCTGCAGCTTCAGGAAGTGAAGGTCGAAGTGGCGGCCGCCGTGATCATGCGGCTGAACGCCACGCAGTCGAGCCTGATCCTGAACGAGATGGACCCGCAGAAGGCTGCGGTCATCGCCAACATCATCGCCAGCGCGTCCGATCCCAATACGTCGAAGGACCCCTCATGAAAAAGCGTTTCCCGGTCGCGATTGCCGCTGTTGCCATTCTGGCCGGCTGCCAATCCCCGCAGGCGATCAACGAGATCGGCCGTGCGCCCGCCATGAGCCCGATCGGCAGCGGTCTTGCCTACGGCCAGACGCAGCAGATGTCGATGTATCCGAAGCAGCCGCGCCAGGTCGCCCAGGGCTATTCGCTCTGGAGCGATTCCAAAGCCGCGTTGTTCAAGGACGCCCGCGCGCTCAACGTCGGCGATATCCTGACGGTCAACATCTCGATCAATGACAAGGGCTCGTTCGAAAACAACACGAACCGCAGCCGCACCAACAGCAGCGGCCTGAACTGGGACGCGCAGGCCAACATTCTCGGCTGGAACCCGTCGTCGAAAACCGACGTCACCTATGGTTCCGACACGAGCACGGATGGCAAGGGCAAGATCGAGCGCACCGACAAGCTGAACCTGATGGTCGCGGCCGTCGTCACCGGCATTCTCGAAAACGGCAACCTTGTCGTCAGCGGCTCGCAGGAAGTGCGCCTGAACCAGGAACTGCGCATCTTGAACGTCGCCGGTATCGTGCGTCCGCAGGACGTGACCGCCAACAACGAAATCTCCTACGACAGGATCGCCGAAGCGCGCATCTCCTATGGTGGCCGCGGCCGCCTGATGGAAGTGCAGCAGCCGCCGCGCGGCCAGCAGGCCGTCGATATCCTCTCGCCACTCTAAGGTCCGGCAAAATGGCAGACGCAGAAGGCACCGAGGGCCAGCCGAAGAAGAAGTCGGCGATGATGATGACGATCATCGGCCTCGCCGTCCTGACCCTCCTTGGCGGCGGCGGTGGCTGGGTCGTCGGCGGCATGATCGCGCCAAGCGTGAAGTCCGCGCAGCAGGCCGAGCAGCCTGCTGCTGCAGCCGAACCGGCAAAGGCCGGCGAGACCGGGCTCCAGAAGATCTCGACGGAAGCCAACAACGTCGTTCAGCTTGAGCCGATCACCTCGAACCTCGCCTATCCCTCGGAGAACTGGGTTCGCCTCGAAGTGGCGCTGCTTTTCTCCGGCCCGCCGGATGTGAAGCTCGCCGAGGATATCCACCAGGATATCATGGCCTATATCCGGACCGTTTCGCTGCAGCAGATCGAGGGCCCGCGCGGCTTCGAATATCTTAGGGATGACATTCAGGAGCGTGTTGACCTTCGGGCGCAGGGACGCGTATCGAAAGTCATGTTCAGGACCTTCGTCATCGAATGATTCGATTCCTAGTGATCTTGGCTGCCATGATGGCGGTCCCGGAGCTGGCGCATGCGCAGCAGCTCCCGTCGAACCTGCTCAACCTGCCGGTAGACGGTTCGGTTGCGGCATGGATCATCCGCACCTTCGGTCTTTTGACCGTTCTGTCGGTCGCGCCCGGCATTCTGATCATGGTGACAAGCTTCCCCCGCTTCGTCATCGCATTCTCCATTCTGCGCACCGGCCTCGGCCTCGCCTCCACCCCCTCGAACATGATCCTCTTGTCGCTGTCGCTGTTCATGACCTTCTATGTCATGCAGCCGACCTTCGATCAGGCATGGCGGGATGGCGTTCAGCCGCTCTTGGCGAACCAGATCAACGAACAGCAGGCTGTCGAACGCATCGCCGAACCGTTCCGTACCTTCATGACGCGCAACACGCGCGACAAGGATCTGGCGCTATTCGTCGATCTCGCCCGTGAGCGCGGCCAGACGGTCGATACCGGCGCCACGATCGACTACCGCGTGCTCGTCCCCGCCTTCATGATCTCGGAAATCCGGCGCGGCTTCGAAATCGGCTTCCTGGTCGTTCTTCCCTTCCTCGTCATCGACTTGATCGTCGCGACCATTACCATGGCCATGGGCATGATGATGCTGCCGCCGACATCGATCTCCCTGCCGTTCAAGATCCTGTTCTTCGTGCTGATCGACGGCTGGAATCTGCTCGTCGGCAGCCTGGTTCGATCCTTCAACTAAAGCGCCATACGCGGCCGCACGAACACACCATACATCTTTCAAAACAAAAGGCCGGCGCAGATCGCCGGCCTTTTGTCTTGGTGTCTATGAGAGATCGCGAACCCGTCGCGGCCCAGGTCAGAACGGTGAGGTTCTGACGGGCAGGGCGGGCACGTCGAGATGCTCGGGCTCAAGCCCCTCTTTCGCGCGGGCGACTGTCATCTCGTAGGCTGTCTCGAGGTGCCGGCAGAAGCGTTCCGCGTCGAACAGCGGCTTGATCATCTTGTTGTCGTCGATCGTCTGCTTGAACTCGGCGATCCGCTCGGGGTTCTCGTAGAGCGCGACCGCCATGTCCTCGTAGGCCTGCGCGTCATCGGCGACCAGTTCAGGCAGCCCGATCGCGTTCAGCAGGCTCTCGGTCACGCGCGAGGCGAAGTTGGTGCCCTTCAGCGTCAGCACCGGCAAGCCGCCCCAGAGCTGCTCCGACGTCGTGGTGTGGCCGTTGTAGGGCCATGTGTCGAGCGCGAGATCGGCCGCCTGCTGCCTGTCGATGTGGGCGTGATAATCCGCATGCCCGCAGAAGACGAGGCGCTTGGCGTTTATGCCGCGGCTCTTGAAATACTCACGAAGATTGGCCTCCGTCTGCTTCGAGACCGCCATCATCCACAGCACGCTGTTGGGCGCGCGGCGAAGCACGTTGCACCAGACATCGACCGTCTCCGGCGTGATCTTGCGGCTGGCATTGAATGAAGCGAAGACGAACTTGTCGTAGGGCAGGCCGAATTCACCCCGATCGACGAAGCCAGGTGTCGGCCGGCGCACCGGGTCGTTCGGCTGGTAGGTGTCCGGCAAACGGATGAATTTCTCATGATAGTGCGGGCGCGAGGAATCGGGCAGCACGAACCGGTCGCCGATGATGTAGTCGACATCCGTATTGGTGGCGCTCCCCGGAAAGCCGAGCCAGGAGATCTGAACGGGCGCCGGCCCCTTGTTCAACACGTGATAGCGCGTCTCGTATGTCGGCCCCTTGAGATCGACCAGGATATCGATCTGGTCGGCCCGCATCCGCTGAGCGATCGCCTCGTCGGACAGATCGCCGACCTCGACGACCCGGCCCCAAAGGCTTCGGTCGAATGTATTGTGTTCCAGGTTCGACGCGCGCGAGTGGCAGTAGAGCGTGATCTCGAAACGGTCCCTGTCGTGCAACTCCAGAACGCGACCCATCAGCTTCATGGTTGCGTGCTGCTCGTAAAGGTCGTTGGAGAGATAGCCGACGCGGATCTTGTCCGCCCACTGATGCGGCCTTGCCCGTCGTGCGGCGGTCTGCTCGGCCGTCACGGCGTTGTTCATGCTCGAGGTCAGGCGATTGAGCGCCTCGTCACCGCACCATTGGAGATTATAGAATTCGCTCTCGTGGTGCAGGAAGCTTGTCTGGCCGTTCGCGATCAGCTCGTCGATGATCTGCTTGTGCAGCTTGATACCGGTGAGATCGCTGACATGTCTGGCGAACATCAGGTAGAGGAAACGCAGTGGCACGAGCTTGGGGAAGCGCTTGAACAGGTTGCGGATCAGCAGCGCCTGGGTTTCGTCGTTCGGATCGTTCTTCAGCAGCCGGATCGCAAGCAAGGTATGGTCGGTGTTGCTGCTTTCGGAGAGAACCTTCACGAAGGGGCTGAGCAGCTCGTCCTGGCCGCGCTTCTTGTAGATGGAGGCCAGCGCATAGGCGAGCTCCGCATCAAGGCTTTGCTTCAGCATGTACCGCAGGCCGAGCCTGATCGCCTCGTCGTCATTGCCGACCTCGAAGTAGAGCAGGGCGGCCCTGCGGGAAAATTCCGCGCCGCTTTGCCCCGCCTTTTCGCCCGCCACCGCGAATGCCATGGCCGCATCGGCCTTCATTCCCAGCTGCACGAGCGTGCGGGCCAGCAAGGCGTATGTCTTCGCGTCCTGCTGCGTTGCGAGCAACGCGTTCAGCGTCTCGAGCGACTTGGTATAGCGCCCGCTCTGGTAGTCTTTTGATGCTGCGGAAAACGAAACCACACGATTCACGTTCAAACCTCGTTCAATTCTTTACGCGGCAGATATCGGGCGCCGCTGGCCGGTTTGCCGCGGACCCAATGAGGCCATGATGGCGCAGAATGGCACGTGAACCTTGCCTGAGGCAGGAAGCGGCAGGGTTTTACAGCCGAGCCGACAAGCCGCGTTAACCGTTCACGTCCAGCTTTAACGACTAGTTAACCATTTGTATTCGTTTGGGAAATGGCGGAGTGCCATTAATTAGTCCTCAAGGTTTTGCTGCGAAATTCATTCTCGACATGACGGGTTTGGTCCCAATGCAGAATGACCAAGTGGCATGAAGCCGAACCGTCATTGCCGGTACAGAAGTCCGGTAATGTCCTCCATTGGTATCGAATTTCGGGGACGGATCCATGACAAGCATTAACACCAACAACTCCGCGATGGCAGCTCTTCAGACGCTGCGCAACGTGAACAGCAACCTTTCGTCCACGCAGGCCGCTGTGTCGTCTGGTCTTCGCGTTGGCAAGGCTGCCGACAACGCTGCTTACTGGTCGATCGCTACGACCATGAAGTCTGACAACAGCGCACTTTCGGCTGTTTCCGACGCTCTCGGCATGGGCGCTGCTAAGGTCGACACGGCCTACACCGCTGTTCAGAGCTCGATCGACGTTGTATCCGAGATCAAGGCCAAGCTCGTTGCCGCGACTGAAGACGGCGTCGA
>NZ_KB898356.1:301141-520475 GCF_000377565.1 Rhizobium sp. 2MFCol3.1
CTCGGCTCCAAGCTCGGCTCGCTGCAGAAGGGTATCGACCTGCAGACGGACTTCGTCTCGAAGCTCAGCGACTCGATCGACTCCGGCGTTGGCCGTCTCGTCGACGCCAACATGGAAGAAGAGTCCAGCAAGCTTTCGGCCCTGCAGACCCAGCAGCAGCTCGCTGTTCAGTCGCTGTCGATCGCGAACTCCTCCTCGCAGAACATCCTCTCGCTGTTCCGCTAAGATCGCCGGCGCCGCCAGGCGCCAGCATACAGGTACGCCTCCGCTTCGGCGGGTGGTTTTCGAAAGCCGCGCTCTCCCGAGCGCGGCTTTTTTATTGCCGTTAACTTTTTGTTAACCAAACTCATGTCTTGTGGCCAACATTAAACGGTATGTTAACCAAGCTTAAGAAGCGGTTAGCAGGCATGACGCTGATGAACCGTTCCCGGCGGTAGACCGGGATGTCCCTTTTTAAAAGTTTGCCAACAAGGGGCGCTCTTTTCATGTCTAGCATTTTGACCAACGTCGCGGCGATGTCCGCGCTTCAGACACTCCGCGGCATCAACTCCAATCTCGAGACGACGCAGGGCAATGTGTCCTCGGGATATCGCGTTGCCGAAGCCAAGGACAATGCCGCCTACTGGTCGATCGCGACCACCATGCGCTCGGACAACAAGGCTCTTTCTGCCGTTTCCGACGCGCTCGGCCTCGGCGCCGCGAAGGTCGATACCGCCTATGCCGCCATGGACAACGCGATCAACATCGTCAGCGAAATCAAGGCCAAGGTCGTCGCCGCCACCGAAAACGGTGTCGACAAGACCAAGATCCAGGACGAAATCCAGCAGCTCCAGCAGCAGCTCCTCAGCGTCGCGCAGTCGGCATCCTTCTCGGGCGAGAACTGGGTCGCCGGCAACGGCACGAAGAGCGTCGTCTCCTCCTTCGTTCGCGGTGCCAACGGCGAGGTCTCGGTTCAGACGACCGACTACACCCTCGACGATAGTCCTGACGGCAACGTGCTCTTCGGCATGCAGGCGACCGGCGAAATCGACACCACCACCGGTGTCATCGGCTCGGAATTCGGCACCTACGGCTCCATCTACAACATGGACATCTCGCAGCTCAGCGTGACCGACCTGAACACCACGCTCGGCAATGTCGAGACCGGCCTCAGCGCGCTCACCAAGGCCGCCTCGCAGCTGGGCTCGATCTCGACCCGCATCGACCTCCAGGACAGCTTCGTGTCCAACCTCAGCGACTCGATCGATTCCGGCGTCGGCCGTCTCGTCGATGCCGACATGGAAGAGGAATCGAGCAGGCTGACGGCGCTCCAGACCCAACAGCAGCTGGCAATCCAGTCGCTGTCGATCGCCAATTCGAGCGCCCAGAACGTGCTCACGCTGTTCCAGAACTAAGCTGGTTCCCCGGCGTTGCAAACGCCGCCAACACAATCGTCAAAGCCCTGAAAGCCGTCTCGCAAGACGCGGCTTTCTCTTTGTTTTTGAAAAGAGAATCAAGGTTGCGCGAGGCTTGCGAGACCGTTTGTCGGCTACTTGCGCTGGCTGCAGCCCTTGGTTAACTTCTCTTAAGAATTGATTTGTTTAGCGACGAGCCGATCGGAAAATCCGGTTGGCGGCATGATGCCACGCCTGTCGCTGCCGGCGGTCCGGTCTATCCTCTCCTCTACCATAGAGCTCCAAAATGACCTATCGAATCACCAGCTCCTCTCAGGTAAACGCTCTCGCCGCACTGCGGATCATCAACAAGGAAGCGGCGACCACCCAGCAGCAGGTATCATCGGGCAAGCGCGTGGAAACGGCGGCGGATGACGCGACCTATTGGTCATTTGCGAGCGTCCTGCGCTCCGACGGCAGCTCCATGACCAACATTCACGATGCGCTGGGCGTCGGCGCCTCGAAGGTGGATACCGCCTATACCGCGATGGACAGCCTGATTGATCAGCTGACCAGCATCCGCGCAACGCTCGTCAGCGCCAAGGAAGACGGCGTCGACAAGGAGAAGCTCAACACCACGCTGGAGCAGCTGAAGCAGCAGATGCAGACGACGGTCCAGTCGACCAGCATCGCCGGCGAGAACTGGCTGTTCAACCAGGATCCGACGCTGACCACCTCGCGTTCGGTCATTGGCGGTTTCACCCGGGCTCCCACCGGTGAGTATCAGCCGCAGAACATCAGCTTCCCGGCCGACCAGACCGTCATGATCGACACCAACAACGCCAATCGCGGCCTGCTGACCAAGACCGTCGATGCCAGCACCTTGAACAACACCGGTTCGACCGCGCCGCGCAACTACTATCTGCTCAGCGCCGGATCGGTCACCGGCGCCGATGGCGACGAGATCAAGCTCGACAACAACACCACGACCGAGCAGGTCGACGATATGATGTCTGTTGTCGATAACCTTCTGTCGACGCTGACCACGACCGCCGCCGGTCTCGGCACGATGAGCGCCCGCATCAACGACCGCATCGACTACACCGCCAACATGGCCGACATCATCGACAAGAATGTCGGTGCGCTTGTCGATACCGATATGGATGAAGCGTCGGTGCGTCAGACGGCGCTGCAGACGCAGCAGAAGATGGGCGTGCAGGCTGTTTCCATCCTCAACACCACTGCCAGCAAGGTTCTGATCTTGCTGCAGTGATTGCACGGTCGCTGTCGAGCGTCGCGCGGCGGCGCCCATCATCTTCGCACAAGTTTGGCCTCCTAGGGTCAGGGACAACAGGCGTGGTGAAAAACCGCGCGAAAGATTTGTTTGGTGCAATGTGAGGCGCGGCATGTCGCAGGCTTCTGCTGATACGAGGTGGGTTGAGTGAGCGCGCTGCTGTCTCGTCTGAAAGACTTCGGCGAACCCGCCGTCGCCGCCCCTGCTGCGGTTGATACGCCGCTCTCCGACGATTTCGGCGGCTTTGGCGGTTTCGACGATATTGCCCCGGAGCCCGTGGTCGACATTGAGGCGGAACGTCGTGACGCCAACGCCATGGGCGAGGCCAAGGCGACCGCCGAGCTCACCGAGAAATTCGAGGCCGAGGCGCAGACGGTCGCTCTTGTTCACCAGCGCGAGATTGAAGAGCTCCGCAACAAGTACGAGACCGAGATCGCCGAGCTTCTCGCTTCGCGGATCACGGCGATTTCCGCCGAGGTCGCCGATCTCGTAAGCGCCACCGTCGCCCGTACGCTGGCTCCCGTTCTCACGGAAGCATTGGCCGAAAAGGCAGCCGTCGAACTGGCCGCGCAGCTGCGCGAAGCCGTTCTGGAAGGCGAGATCGGCACGATCACCATCAAAGGCCCGGAAACGCTTTTCAATATCTTGAAGACCGAACTCGGCGAGAAGGCGGACCTGCTGCGCCATCACGAGAGCGACGATATCGACCTGATCGCCGAGTTTGATGACTCGGTACTCGTAACCCGCATGTCTGCCTGGGCGGCGAGCGTCAAGAAAGTCCTGGAATGAGCGACAGCGAAAATCATCATCACGGCAAGAGCGAGGTCATCATCATCAAGCGACATGGTGGTGGCGATCACGATGGCGCCCATGGTGGCGCCTGGAAAATCGCTTATGCCGACTTCATGACCGCGTTGATGGCGTTCTTCCTTGTTATGTGGCTGGTCAATGCCGCCAACGAGGAGACCAAGGCCTCCGTTGCCACCTATTTCAACCCGATCAAGCTTTCCGACGAAAAGCCCACCGAGAAAGGCTTGAAGAAGCCGGTCGACCAGGCTGACGGGGAGGAGAAGGCCGACAAGTCGAAGGAAAAGCAGGACCAGCCGAACCAGGGCGCTGCCGCTGCCAGCGGCGACGACCAGACCTCGACATCAGGCGACCAGAAGAACTATTCGGAAGCGGATTTCTTCGAAAATCCCTATTCGGTTCTGGCCGAGATCGCCCAGGAAGTTGGCCAGCAGGCAAACGTCAGCGCCAAGGGTGAGGGCGGCGCGGCCGATTCCGGCCCCGCGACCGGCGCCGATGGCGGCGAAGCCTATCGCGACCCGTTCGATCCGGATTTCTGGACGAAGCAGATCGAGGTGACCCGCGCCGACAAGACGCAAGCCGACGATCCGGCCAAGCAGGCGATCGAGCTCGCCAAGGCCGAGGACGCGAAGGCCGAGCAGGCCGCAGCCAAGGCTGCTGACGCTCAGAACCCTGAAGCCGCGGACAAGACGAAGGACAAGGCCGCCGACAAGGATGGCATAGCGCCTGACACGCAGACCCCTGAGCAGAAGGCCGTCGAGCAGCAGCAGGAGGCCAAGGATCTTCAGCAGCAGATCGCCCAGCAGATCGGCGGTATCGCCGGCAAGCTCGCCGAAGGCTTGACCGTCACCCCGGCGGAGGGCGGCCTCTTGGTCAGCATTTCCGACCAGAGCGACGATTCCATGTTCAACGTCGGTTCCGCCGTCCCGCGCCGGGAAATGGTCCTTGCGATGCAGAAGATCGGCGAAGTTTTGAAGGAGAAGAATGGCGTCGTCGCCATTCGCGGACATACCGACGGCCGTCAGTATAAGGGCGAGAACGAGAACTGGCGCCTTTCGATGGATCGCGCCCAGGCCGCCTATTACATGATGGTGCGCGGCGGGCTCGACGAGAAGCGCGTCTCGCAGGTCTCCGGCTTTGCCGATCGCAAGCTCAAGGACGCCGCCGATCCGTTCAACGCCTCCAACCGCCGTATCGAAATTCTTCTCCAGGCCGATCAGGGATAATCGATGAAGCGCCGGCAGCACAGGCATCTCCTGCCCCTCGCTTTCAGCCTCGCGCTGACGGCGACCGGCGTCGTGCGCGCGGAAGAAGCGGCAGCGCCCGCCGCCCACGCCGAGGCGCCGGCCGGACATGCCCAGGCACCAGCCGAAACACCGGCGGTCGGGCATGGCGAAACACCCGCAGAGCCGCCGGCAGCGCATGCGGAGACACCAGCGCCCAGCGAAGCGCAAGCATCGTCTGCCGGACACGGCGACGCGGCGGCACCTGCCGAGGCATTGCCCATCGTCCCGACGACGGACGACAGCGGCGACACCGTACCTTACAAGATGCTCCGCTCCCTGCAGTTCGTGCAGGATTCCGTCGTGCTTGGCGACCATTCCGCCAGCGAGATGCAGCGCTTCATGCTTGGCACGATCGACAAGCGCCTGCGCGCCGTCGATCCCGCCGTCTTCGATGACGACCGCAACGTCGATGCGGCCCTGATCTACGCCATGAGCGGCGGCAATCCGCAGACGCTGGAATATCTGGTGGCGCGTGACGTCAACGGTTACTTCGACAACCGCGTGACCGACATCCTGCGCAAATATCTGAGCGGCAAGGGCCTCCTCGTCGCCAAGACGCTTGTCGATACCGCGCAGGAATATAAGGACAAGAAGATCGGTCCCTATCTGGCGCTGGTCGGCGGCAACGTCACCATCGCCAAGAGCCCGGAAGAGGCGCTGAAGCTCTACGATCTCGCGCGCCTTAATGCGCCCGGCACAATCATCGAGGAAGCCGCGCTGCGCCGCTCGGTCGCGATTTGCGTCGACAAGGGTTTGGTGGACCAGGGCCTGCAATATTCGCAGCGCTATGTCCGCCGCTTCCTGCATTCGCCTTATGCCAGCCAGTTCGCCGATCTCTTCGTGAAGCTGCTCGTCGATCACGATCATGATGTGAAGCCGGATGATGTCATCGGCATCCTGTCCTTCATGGATGATGCGCGCCAGCGCGAAATCTACCTGCGCATCGCGCGTGCCGCAGCAATCGCGGGCAAGGGCGAACTCGCCCGCATGGCCGCCGGCCGCGCCCAGGCCCTGTCGGGCGATAACAACAACGCCTTTGGCGCACTGGCCGATTTCTACGGCGGCATGGCCGCGATCCCGACGGACAAGATCGATACCGCCGCGCGCGATATCTCCACCATCGCCGACAAGGCGCTTTCGCCGCGCGACCAGATCTTGCGGGCTGCTGCGCGCTCAGTGGCCGAGCAGGTGCTTCGACAACCAGACGCTGCAAGCCTGACGCAAGGCTCTGCTAATACACCGGATGGTCAAGAAGCCAGTTCTGAACAGGCGGCCGGGGGAGGATCGGCCGGAGAGGGGGCGGTTCCCGACGCCGCACCGGCGGCCGGATCGCAGTCAGCGGATCTACAGAACACCGACCCCGCATTCAGCTCATTTGTGACCTCAAGCCGCTCTCAGCTGGATGAGATCGACGGCCTTTTGAACAAAGAAAGCAATTGATATGATGGATATCAGCGTTCCGGCCGGAGCCGCAGATGCCGCCGCAGGCGCAAAGGCCAGCCGGCCGGCCGGCAAAGGTTCGGACACGGACAGCAGCGGTGGCTTCTCGGACGTCCTGAACAAGGCCAATGCCAATTCCGACCGCAACCAGGGCGCCAAGGCCGATGGTCAGCAGCCGTCGGGCACCACCGATAGCGGCAATGGCGCCGTTGGGTCGGCACCGCACAGGCAGAACCCGAAGGCTGTGATCGATCTCGGCAACTCGGCCGCACTGGCGCAGGCGGAAGCCGATGCGACGGCGGCCAATGCCGGCAAGGACGTTCAGAAGACGGGTCGGGTCGACATCAAGTCACTGCGCAAGCAGATCGACGACGCAACGGTCGATGGTACGGCCGAAGACGTGGCCGACAAGATCGCCGCGCCGACATCCAAGGACGACAAGACAGGCAAACCGGTCAAGACCGAGGCCAAGCCCGGAGCGGCCGACGACAGTGCTGTTTCGGACGTCCTGAGCATGCTCGGAAACGCGCCTGTCGATAGCGCTTCGGTCGCCGCTGCGGCATTGTTCGGACAGAAGGCGCAGGATTCCGCGCCCACTGACGCCAAGGACAAGTCTTCCAGCAAGCAGAAAACCAAGGGTGACGCCGTCGCCGATGTCGCCAGCGCCTTGACGGCGTCCACAGACGCCGCGTCCGACGTGGACATGCCTGGCGCGACCTCGGCCGGTGATACGGTGGGCCAGACCTTCCGGCTGACGCGTGCGGACAGCCGCGGCACGTCCATGGACATGCATCTCGGCATCGAGAAGGATGCGGGCGACGTTGGCGGAAAAGCGAATGTCGAGACGGTCACCATCCTCGATTCCCGCCGCTATATCGGCCTCGCGCAGAACACCAATTCCGCGGCCGTCACGGCGGCGATCGCCGGCGACAAGGAATGGGCGCACGCCATGCAGGCCTCGTCGTCCCTGTCGAATGCCGCTGAACTCAGCAGCACCGGCAAGGTCGTCAACACGCTCAAGATCCAGATGAACCCGATCGACCTCGGCCTCGTCACCGCGACGCTGAGGCTGCAGGGCGACACGCTGAACGTCGATCTCAAGGTCGAGACCGCAGCCGCTTACCGGCAGCTCAGGGAAGACCACACGAAGATGCTGGAGTCGCTGCGCAGCCAGGGCTACGCCATCGACGGCGTGAGCGTCAGCATGGCGCCGGTCGCCAACACCGATACCAGCAGCCAGGCGAACGCACAGAGCGGCTCGCAGCAGGGCTCCGCCCAGGGGCAGGGCGGCGAGGCGCGCGAGCGTCAGAATCAAACAGGGCAGCGCAGTGCCGGAGGCTTCAATGTTACAGGTGAGAGCGACGCTACGAGCGCTTCTGCTGGCTCCTCTGGCGGCAGCGGCACTGGCGACGTATACCTCTGACGCGCGGGCGTCCGATGGCGCCTGCGAGCAGGAAATCCAGTCGGCCGCGCTGAAGTATGGTATCCCCGAGGGCATTCTCTATTCCGTCGGATTGACCGAAACGGGCCGCAAGGGCTCGCTCTATCCCTATGCCTTGAACATAGAGGGCAAGCCCTTCTTTCCGTCCTCCGAGCGCGATGCGTTGAGGCAGGTGGATACGGCTCACAGGTCTGGCGCGAAGCTGATCGATGTCGGCTGCATGCAGATCAACCAGTTCTACCACGGGGAGAATTTTCGGTCATTGGAGGAGATGTTCGACCCCCGCACCAACGTGGAATACGCCGCACGGTTTCTCAAGAACCTGCACGATCGCCACGAGACATGGACCATGGCGGTCGCCCGCTACCACGCCGGCCCCAATAATGATCCCGCGCAGAAGCAATATGTCTGCCGCGTCATCGCCAATCTGGTCGCCACGGGCTATGGGAAATGGACTCCCAATGCGAGCAATTTCTGCCGCGGCTGACTCGCCCAAAGATAGCGAAAAAAGAACAAACCGGAAATGTGTCATAATATGGCAAGAATTCGGGCCAATGTGGCAAGGCAAGTCACAATTTAGGACATGTTAACTTTTCCACGAAACTTTTGTGTGCATAATTTTGCCTACCCACTAAATGTAGAGCAAATCGGGGGGCAATTCTTAATCAACTATTAATTTCCGCCCATGAGTTCCTACAGCTTGTCCCAGAATCGTGCGATTCGTACCCATAGGTCATCGATGTGCCACAAGTGATTCGGAGGCGGACGAATGATCGTAGTGGTTGATGAGCGTGAGCTCGTGAAGGATGGCTACACTTCCCTTTTTGGTCGAGAAGGTATTCCTTCGACCGGTTTTGATCCAAACGAGTTTGGTGAGTGGGTGCAGACGGCTGCTGATTCTGATATCGCGGCTGTCGAGGCGTTTCTGATTGGCCAGGGCCAGCAGACGTTCGAGCTGCCGCGCGCAATTCGCGACCGTTCGATGGCACCCGTCATCGCGGTCAGCGACCAGCCGTCGCTCGAAAACACGCTTGCACTTTTTGATTGCGGCGTTGACGACGTCGTTCGCAAGCCGGTTCATCCCCGCGAAATTCTCGCACGCG
This sequence comes from Rhizobium sp. 2MFCol3.1, assembly GCF_000377565.1. Lineage (GTDB taxonomy): Bacteria > Pseudomonadota > Alphaproteobacteria > Rhizobiales > Rhizobiaceae > Rhizobium. The sequence continues at coordinate 309,886 of NZ_KB898356.1, forward strand.
CAGCGGCCATCCGCCGCCGCCTCAAGGCGATTTCCACACACACGGACATCGGCGCCATCCGCGTCTTCTCCGATGGCCGCGATCCCGAGATCCACGGCGAAGTGTTCGCACTGCCGCGCCGCGAGCGCCGCATTCTCGAATACTTGATCGCCAACCGCGGTCGGCGCGTCACCAAGACCCAGATCTTCAATGCCATCTACGGAATTTTCGACGAGGAAGTCGAAGAAAACGTCGTTGAAAGCCACATTTCCAAGCTTCGCAAAAAGCTGCGCAAGAAGCTCGGCGTCGACCCGGTCGATTCCAAGCGCTTCCTCGGCTACTGCATTGATTGGGAATAGTTTTTTGGCGTCCTAGGTGGGCGCGGCGGTCTAGGCTTCGATCTTTCTCCGATCACGCAAATGCCAGACAGCTTCACGCAAGGCCCACCGGATACTCTCAAGCCTACTAAGGGAATCGAGGTTTTCAGATGAGCATTTTCGGCAGCATGAAGACGGCGGTGTCCGGCATGAACGCGCAGGCGAACCGCCTCAGCACCGTGGCCGACAACATCGCCAACGTAAACACGTCGGGCTACAAGTCGGTATCGACCGCCTTCTCGTCGCTTGTCCTGCCTTCGAGCTCGGGCAACTACAATTCGGGCGGCGTGCAGACGTCGGTTCGTCAGTCGGTCTCCGCACAGGGTGATATCTCCTACACGACCTCGGGCTACGACCTCGCCATCTCCGGCGACGGCTTCTTCATCGTGCAGAGCCCTGATGGCGTTCCTGTCCTGACCCGCGCTGGCGACTTCACGAAGGACCCGGACGGCAACCTCGTCAATTCCGCCGGCTTCAAGCTGATGGGCTATTCCTACGATTCCGGCGCGCCGGCTGTCGTCGTCAACGGCTTCTCGGGCCTGGTCCCGGTCAACGTCGCCCAGTCGGGCCTGACGGCAATCGCTTCCACGGCCGGCACCTTCTCCGGTAACCTGGACGCCGGCGCCGAAGTCGCAACCGGCAACCTGCCGGCCGACAACGCCGTGCCGATGACCGCCGATACCAAGCAGATCTCGATGGTCGGCTACGACAAGCTCGGCAACACCGTGCAGTACGACTTCTACTTCACGAAGACCGACGTCACCACGCCGCCGCCTGCCACGGGCGCCGCGAGCACCTGGGATGTCACTGTCTATCGTCACGCGGACGCCGCAAGCGGCAGCACCACGTCCTTCCCTTATTCGTCGGCCATGGTCGGCAGCGGCACGATGGAATTCGACGCCGAAGGCAAGCTGGTCTCCGGCAATTCGCTCCTCATCGACGATCCGGTTACGACCGGCCAGATCCAGATGGATCTCTCCGGCTTCACGCAGCTCGCTTCCGATTTCGCCGGCAAGGGCACGCCGAACGGCCAGGCCGCGAGCCCGGTCGACAGCGTATCGATCGGCAAGGATGGCACGGTCTCGGCGAAGTACGCCGACGGCACGTCCAAGCCGCTCTACCGCATTCCGCTGGCAACCGTTGCAAGCCCTGACAACATGACGCTCATGAGCGGCAACGTCTACAGCGCCAACGGTAACTCCGGCGTTACGGTCACGGGCTTCCCGCAGACCAACGGCTTCGGCTCCATCCAGTCGGGTGCGATCGAAAGCTCCAACGTCGATCTCGCCGGCGAACTGACCGAGATGATCGAATCGCAGCGCAGCTACACCGCCAATTCCAAGGTGTTCCAGACGGGGTCCGACATCATGGACGTCCTCGTCAACCTTAAGAGATAAGTAGGGTAACGGGGTAGTCATGTCGCTTACATCAGCACTGAATACTGCGCAGAGCATATTCAACAATACCGGCACGCAGAGCAGTGTCGTATCGAACAATATCTCGAATTCCAGCAACAGCGATTACGTGCGCCGTCAGGCGATGGTCACGACGTCTCTGAATGGCGCGCAGGTTGTGAAGATCAGCAGGGCGCAAGAAGACGCCTTGATGCGGCAGTGGCTGAAGGCAAGCGCCGGTGATAGCGCTCAGCAGACCTTGCTGAGCGGCCTTACCGACCTGAAATCGGTGCTCGGCGGCAACGACTACGAAACGTCGCCGGCCACCTATCTCTCGACTTTCGAGCAGAAGCTCCAGGCATTTCGTACCTCGCCCAGCAGTGCTATCGCGGCCCAGAGCGCCGTTACTGCCGCGCAGGACGTCACCAATTCACTGAACAGCGCAACCAAGTCGGTCCAGCTTATCCGCCAGAACGCGGACAAGGAGATCGCCACCCAGGTTGATACGCTGAACACGCTGCTCGCGCAGTTCAAGACGGCGAACGACGCCGTCAAGGGTGCGACAGCCAGCGGCGCCAACCCGGCCGACGCGCTCGACGAGCGCGACAAGCTGCTGAAGCAGATTTCCTCGATCGTCGGCGTCAAGACCGCCGATCGCGCCAACGGCGACATGGCACTCTACACCAACGACGGCACGGTCGTCTTCGACACCATCCCGCGCGCGGTCACCTTCGTCTCGCAGGATACCTACACGACGGGCACGAAGGGTAACGGCGTCTATATCGACGGCGTGGCGCTGACCAGCGGGCAGGGGTCCACGACGACAGCCAAGGGCAGCCTTCAGTCCCTGCTGCAGATCCGCGACGACGTTGCTCCGACCTTCCAGTCGCAGCTCGACGAAATCGCAAAGTCGCTGGTGACGATGTTCTCGGAAACCGACGGCACGACGACCGAGCCGGGCCTCTTCGTCTGGAAGACGTCGACCGGTGTCGATGGCGACACGCCGACGACCCCAGATGTCATCAACGGCATTGCGGGTACGATTACGGTAAACACAGCGGTAATCACCAGCCAGGGTGGTGATCCGATGAAGCTGCGCGATGGCTCCATCACCGGATTGACCAACCTTAACACGGAAGGCGCGAGTGGCTTCTCCGACAACCTCGACGCGCTCTATACCGCGCTGGGCTCGGCTCAGACCTTCTCGTCGGATGCCGGCATCTCCTCGAATGTCAGCCTCATCAGCTACGCGCAGAACTCGGTCGGCTGGCTTGAACAGCTGAGAAGCGACGCAACGACGGCATCGGAAAATACAACCGCTGCCCTCTCTCGCTCAACCGAAGCGTACTCAAATGAGACAGGCGTCAACCTTGACGAGGAACTGACACTGCTGCTTGATATTGAGCAGTCTTACAAGGCGGCCACGAAGATATTGAACGCCGTCAACGAGATGTACCAGTCGCTGCTGGACATAGCGAGGTAAGCCCATGAAAAGTTCATTTATTTCGAGTTCGGCCATTCAGAACGCCATGCGACTGACCATTCGTCAGTCGCAGACCCAGCTCGTCAAATCCTCGCTTGAAGCCACGACCGGCGTCTATGCCGATATCGGTGCCTCGCTGGGTTCGGGCGCAGCCAAGAGTGTCAATTTCAGCGCCGAAGTCACCCGCATCAAGGCGCTGCAGGGCAGCAACTCGGTTGTATCCGGCCGCCTCGAAGCCTCCCAGCTTGGGCTGACCAGCATGAAGACGGCGGGCGATGCGCTCGTCTCGAAGCTGACCGCGCTCCAGGGCAGCCAGGACAACACCAGCATCACCGTTGCCCTGCAGTCGGCCGGCGACGCGCTGTCTTCGCTGATGGACACCGGCAACTCGATGCTGAACGGCGAATATCTGTTCTCCGGCATCAACACCGACATCCAGCCGCTGACCGACCAGACAGATGCTGCGACCACCGCGATCCAGACCAACCTCGATGCCTGGGCAAGCAGCCTTGGCAAGACCAAGTCCGAACTGACCGGCGACGAGATGGACACGTTCATCTCCAACTTCGTCGAGCCGATGTTCTCGCAGGATACGCTGAACGCGACGTCGACGCCGCTGCCGTTCCCGCCCGTTGGCGTCGGCGCGCCGACCCCGCCATTGGCCTACGTGACGCCGCCGGCATGGGCCGACTGGTCGAGCGCGTCCAACCAGAACATGACGAGCCGGATCAGCAACTCCGAAACCGTTACGTCGTCGACCAATTCGAACTCCGAGGGCATGCGCTACTTCGCGCTCGCGTCGATCACCGTCTCGGCTCTGGCCGGCACCGGCCTCAGCGGCGACGCGTTGGCAATGACGACCTCGAAGGCAATCGGCTTCGCCGCGCAGGGCACGACGGGCATCGTCACGCAGGCGAGCCAGCTCGGCCTGTCGCAGGAACGCGTCACGAAGGCGAACGACGCCCTCGATGCGCAGTCCAGCATCATTCAGAACAAGCTCGTCGACCTTCAGGGCGTCGATCAGTCGGAAGCGTCCACACTGGTCAACACCCTGCAGACGCAGCTCGAAACCGCATACACGATCGTTTCAAAAATTCAGCAGTTGAGCCTCGTGAACTACCTCTGATGATCAGAGGTAGAAGTACAAGTACAAAGAAGGATGCATGAATGTATCAGTTCTCTTACGCCGAGGTCATGCAAGACTCGGTAGCCGATGCCAAGGAGCGGGAACGTCAAGTTCTCGACCGGTCCATCGAGCTGCTCGCGATTGCACGCGACAAAGAGAAGTATGGCCGTGAGGCTATCGATGCATTGTTTTACACCCGACGTGTTTGGGTGAGCTTTATCGAAGACCTCAAGCATCCGGACAATCAGCTCGAAGTTCAGTTGCGCGCCAATCTGATCTCGATCGCTATTTGGATCTTGAAAGAAGGCGATCGGATCCGGAAACGGCAGTCGACGAACTTTCAGGGCATTATTGACGTTACCACCATCATCAGGGATGGACTTAAATGAAAAGCACGCTTCGCATCTCGCTAAAAGCCGGGGAAAAGATCTTCATCAACGGTGCGGTTTTGCGCGTCGACCGCAAGGTCGCGCTGGAATTCCTGAATGATGTAACGTTCCTTCTGGAAAACCACGTCCTCCAGCCGGAAGACGCGACAACGCCTCTGCGCCAGCTCTACTTCATCGCGCAGATGATCCTGATCAACCCAGAGGGCAAGGATCAGTCGACGGCGATGTTCCGCAAGTCGGTGACGATGCTGCTGACTTGCTTCAAGAACGAGGAAGTTCTGGCCGAGCTGAAGCGCATCGACGGTCTGGTTTCGACCGGCCGCGCCTTCGACGCTCTGAAGGCCATCCGCGGTCTCTACGTTATCGAAGACAACATTCTGAACAACCAGGAAATGCACCCTGCAATGGTTGAGCAGATTCGCAAGGAGATCGCACCATGGCGGTAGGCGCAACCGGTTCTGCGACAACGACGCAGAATACCACATCGACGACGTCGACCGCTCAGCAGAAGGCGACGCTCAACTACGACAACTTCCTGCAGCTCCTCATCGCCCAGATGAAGAATCAGGATCCGACGGAACCCGTCGACGCCAGCCAGCAGATGGCGCAGCTCGCCAGCTTCTCACAGGTCGAGCAGACGATCCAGACCAACACCAAGCTGGACACGCTTCTGGCAAGCTCGAGCCTGACGCAGGCCAGCAGCTACGTCGGCAAGTACATGACCAGCGCCGATGGCACCACCGCCGGCACCGTCGATTCTGTAAAAGTGTATTCCGACGGAATTATCGCGACGACCACCGATGGGAAGAGTATTCTCGTGCAAGCGGGAATCACTGTCGCGGATCAGGCGCCCAAGTCGACCACGACCGGCAGCTGATCGAAAAGAAACTGAACGACGGTCCGGCCGGGTTGCGGACGGACCGAAAGGCGATATGAGGTTGCCTGGATGAATGAAGCTGACGCACTCGATCTGTTCCAGGCTGCGATCTGGACGGTTCTCGTTTCCGCCGGGCCGGCCGTTGCCGCGGCGATGATCGTCGGTCTCGTCATCGCGCTGTTCCAGGCGCTGACCCAGGTCCAGGAAGCAACGCTCACCTTCGTCCCGAAGATCGTCGCGGTTCTGGTGACGATCGGCATCTCCGCTCCCTTCGTCGGCTCGCAGATCTCGATCTTCACCAATCTCGTCTTCTCGCGCATCCAATCCGGCTTCTGAGCCACCCTCGCGCAAGCTTCGCCATTTAACTGTCGGTTCGAATTGGCGGGCATCATGCCCGCACTTCTCATGAAGAGATGGAATCGATATGGCGCAACCACCCGCACTCCCCCTTCCGAAAGCCGGCCCCAGCCTGCGTGACGTTGGCTTTGCCCTTGGCATTGTCGTCATCATCTGCGTGCTCTTCCTGCCGATCCCGCCGTTCCTCATCGATATGGGCCTGGCGTTCTCGATCGCGCTGTCCGTGCTGATCCTGATGGTCGCGCTGTGGATCCAGAAGCCGCTCGAATTCTCGTCCTTCCCGACCATTCTGCTGATCGCCACGATGACGCGCCTGTCGCTGAACATCGCGACGACCCGCGTCATTCTCTCGCACGGCAACGAAGGCCACGATGCGGCGGGTGGCGTCATCGCTGGCTTCGCAAGCCTCGTCATGTCGGGCGACTTCGTGATCGGTCTGATCGTCTTCCTGATCCTGATCACCATCAACTTCATCGTCATCACCAAGGGCGCCACCCGTATCGCGGAAGTCGGCGCCCGCTTCACCCTCGACGCCATCCCCGGCAAGCAGATGTCGATCGACGCCGACCTGTCGGCCGGCATCATCGACGAGCGCGAGGCGCAGCGCCGCCGTAAAGAACTCGAAGAGGAAAGCTCCTTCTTCGGTGCCATGGACGGTGCGTCCAAGTTCGTGCGCGGCGACGCCATCGCCGGCCTTCTGATCACCGCCATCAACGTCTTCGGCGGCATCATCATCGGCTACTTCCGCCACGGCATGCCGATCGGCGAAGCGGCCGACGTTTTCGTCAAGCTCTCCGTCGGCGACGGTCTGGTGTCGCAGATGCCGGCCCTCATCATTTCGCTGGCCGCCGGCCTTCTCGTTTCGCGCGGCGGCACCGTCGGCTCGACCGATAAGGCCGTCGTCGATCAGCTGAGTGGCTATCCGCGCGCGCTGTCGGTCTCCGCCGTGCTGATGATCGTTCTCGGCCTCATGCCCGGCCTGCCGTTCATCCCGTTCATGTTCCTCGGTGGCGTTCTCGCCTTCGGCGCCTGGTTCATTCCGCGCCAGATCGATGCGGAAAACAAGATTCTGCGCGAGCAGGAGGAAAAGAAGGTCGTCGAGAACAAGGAACTGGAGAAGGATTCGGTCAAGTCCGTGCTGCGCACCTCGGAAATCGAGCTGGCACTCGGCAAGATGGTCTCCTCTCGCCTTCTCGGCGCCCACCAGGAACTCGCTTTCCGCGTCGGCAAGATGCGCAAGAAGTTCGCGACCCAGTACGGCTTCGTTGTTCCGGAAATCAAGGTCACCGACGATATCGCCATCACCGAGAAGTCCTACCAGATCCGCATCCACGGCACGACGGTCGCCTCCAACGAACTGCGCGTCGGCGAAGTGCTGGTCGTCACCGGCTCCGGCCGCAAGCCGCGCGTCCCGGGCGACGAGATTCGCGAACCGGCTTTCGGCATGCCTGCTGTCTCCGTGCTTGAGGCCTTCACTGAAGATCTGAAGCGCGAAGGCTTCCAGCCGATCGACAACGTCTCGGTCGTTCTCACCCACATGAGCGAAGTCATTCGCAACAACCTGCCGGCACTTCTCTCCTACAAGGACCTCAAGGTTCTGATCGATCGTCTCGATCCGGAGTACAAGAAGCTTGCCGACGAGATCTGCTCTTCGCATATGTCCTATTCGGGTCTGCAGGCCGTGCTGAAGCTGCTGCTTGCCGAGCGCGTCTCGATCCGCAACCTGCATCTCATCCTCGAAGCCGTGGCCGAACTTGCCCCGCATGTCCGCAAGACCGAGCAGATCGTCGAACACGTCCGCGTGCGCATGTCGCAGCAGCTCTGCGGCGACCTTGCCGACAACGGCGTGCTTCGTGTACTCCGCCTCGGCAGCAAGTGGGACCTCGCTTTCCACCAGGCGCTGAAGCGTGACAACAAGGGCGAAGTCGTCGAATTCGACATCGATCCTCGCATGCTGGAAGAGTTCAGCGAGCAGGCGAGCAAAGTTATCCGTGAATTCATGGACCGCGGCCTGCCTTTCGCCCTTGTCACCTCGCCGGAAACACGGTCCTATGTGCGCATGATCATCGAACGCCTGTTCGCCACGCTCCCGGTTCTCTCGCATGTGGAACTGGCAAAGGGCATCGAGATAAAGATTCTAGGCTCTATTTCATGATAACTGACCCGCAAGGGACCGTGTTGGCGCTCTTTCTGATCTTCTGCAGGATCGGTGGCTGTGTGCTGACAATGCCGGGTTTTTCCTCGGCGCGTATCCCTTCGGTCTTGCGAGTCTTCATCGCCGGCGCACTGTCGCTGGCGATCATGCCCGTCCTCTGGGACACGGTCTATCCGGCCGTCCGCACCTCGAACGCCACCTATATCGGCTTCATCTTCAGCGAATCGCTGATCGGTGTGATGTTCGGAATGTTGGCTCGCCTCTATACGCTGGGCCTTCAGTTCGCTGCCAACATCGCCGCCATGATGATCGGCTACACGCAGCCGAGCGCCGCCGACATTTTCGAAGAAGGCCAGGAGAGCGCCATCTCGGGCTTCATCATCTTCGCCGGCATGATGATTCTCTTCATGATGGACTTCCATCACATCGTCTTCAGGGCCCTGATCGATTCCTACACGTCGATGCCGTTTGGTGGCGCCATGCAGATGCGCGCGACGCTGATCTCGTTCACCGACACTCTGTCGACGACCACCTTCATCATGCTACGCCTCGCAAGCCCGTTTTTGATCTACGGCTTGCTGTTCAACGTCGCGATCGGCTTCATCAACAAGCTGGCGCCGCAGATCCCGGTCTACTTCATCTCGACGCCTTACCTGCTGTTCGGCGGCCTCTTCCTGTTCTATTTCGCCGTCGCGGCGATGATCAGCCAGTTCGGCCAGTCGTTTACCAGCGTCTTTATCGGGCAGTAGGCGGATGGCGGAAAGGACGCGCTCGGACAAGCTCAAACGCCTCGTCGCTGTCCAGCGGCATCTCGAACAGATGGCGGAATTCGATCTCGCCGAGACCACGCGCCAGCGCGCCGAGGTCAGCGAAGAGATGGACAGCGTCATCCATGCGCTCGGCTCGATGGACCCGGTGCATCACGCCTTCTCGCAGGGCTATGCCGATCGTTTCAACCGGCTTGGTATCAAGGATAAGCAGTTGAACGGCATGCAGGAAGTTCACCAGATGCGCGTTCAGCAGGAGCGTGCCAAGGGCGACCGGCTGGAAGACGGCATGCGCGAAGCGCTCGAAGACGAGCGCCGCGAGGCCGATGACAACGCGGTCTATGATATCATCGATCAAAAATACGGTACGCCAGCCTCCAGCAAGCTTCAAAACTCATAATCGCCTCGATCTGAAATTTAGAGGATTATGACGTGGCGATTTCACCCCCGAGTGATCTGGTGCTGGATGTTGTCAAGGCGGCCGACCCCATGGAAGTCCAGGCTGCCCAGGCAAAGCTGAAGGCGAACCAGGCGGCATTCGCGGCCAATAGCCTTGCCGAAGCAGGCAAGGGCTTCACCTCGGCGGTGGACATTCTCGACCGCGCCTCCAACAAGGCAGGCCTCAGCGACGTCCAGAATCGCACCGGCAAGACGGAAGAAGTTCCCGAGACCTATCGCAAGTTCGAAGCGATGGTGCTGCAGAACTTTATCAAGAACATGCTGCCCAACGAGAGCGAAGACGTCTACGGTAAGGGCGCCACGGGCGATATCTGGAAGGGCATGATGGCCGAACAGCTCGGCAACACCATCGCCAAGGGCGATGGCATCGGCGTTGCCAAGCAGCTCTATCACGATGCTCTGAAGAAACAGGAAGGTAGGGTCGTCAACGCCACTACCGACAAGGATGACCGCAATGCCGCGGTCAGCATGATCAATGAAATTCAGCGCCAGACGTTTGGCGTGACATCGACGGACAACAAGTCCGCAAACGACGCCTAAGGGAATCGAGGAGAACAATGGAAATAATCTCGAACGAATACCGTATCAAATCGGTTCTTGGACGCCTGGAAATGATTATCGACAACGAGAACACGCGCATCGGCAGCGATCCGCAGTTCGATCTCAAGGTGTCGAATGCCCACAAGAGCCGCTGCCTTTATGAGCTGTCGATGCTCTTCAGCGATACGGACCCCAAGGAACTCGCAGCCTCGCACCTCGAGCAGCTGCATGGCCTGAAGGAAAAGCTGGCGCTCAACGCTCGCCGCGTCGAGGCTCATCTCGAGGCCGTGCGCACCGTCGCCGATCTCCTGAAGAACGCGGTTCAAGATGCGGATGCCGACGGCACCTATTCCCAGGAACAGTTCCTGGCGCGTGAACACTGATGATTAAACTCGTTCTTACAGGCGTCTGGGTCTGCGTGATCACGCTGGCGGCGGTCTATATGTCGGTGCATCTGGCAACCGCGCCGGCGCCGGCCCCCGATCAGTCGAAGCAGAGCCTTGTCGAGCTTGTAAAGGGCGAGTCCATCACCATCCCTGTGGTCCACGATGGCGCCGTCAGCGGTTATTTCCTCGGGAAGATATCCTTCATGATCAAGAAGGACATGGTGAAGGGCGCGACCTTGCCGCTCACCGAGATGACCACCGACGAACTGTTCTCGCTGCTTGTCGGCAACAAGATGGTCGATATATCGAACATGAAGGCATTCGATCCGATTGCCTTCCGCGAGATGATCAAGAAAGACCTCAACACGCATCTGGGCGGCGAGTACATCGACCAGGTGCTGCTGGAGCAGCTTGATTACCTCTCCAAGGAAGAGGTCGCCGCCAACGCCTCCGGCCAGCCGAAGAAAACCGGCAAGCCTGTCAATGTCGTGCCGCCAGAGCCCGTCAAGGACCCGGCCGCCGGCGGTTGACGCCCGCTTATCGTCGCGGTGGCCTCATCACCGCGACCAGCCATCTGCGATGGTTAACAAATCCCTGATATCGCTGAGCAAAGTCGACGGGTTTTCCTAAAGGTTGTTTGAGGGAGCCCTGTTATACCGTCCCGTGATGGGCCGACATGCGCGCCGCATTCCAGATTTGGAAGCCGGCGCCTGATCCCAGGCAGACCTCAGTGTTACCGGGATCTCCGAGCCATGAAGCATTATCGTCAGGAAGCGGGTATGAATCTGATTGCGAATTTCGCGGTCCTCGCCTCTCGTCGCGCCATTTTCGATCTGCCCGTCTGCGATCTCGGCTGGGACGATGCGCTCGTCTTCATCAACGAGCTCCTGTCCATGCCCGTCGGCCAGACGTCGATCTCCTTCGTCAACGCGCACAACATGCTCCTGGCATTGCGCGATGAAGAGTATCGCGACATTCTCTCACAGAACCTCGTCCTGCCGGATGGCATCGGCCTCAACATCGCCTCGCAGATCGCGCACGGATCGCCTTTCCCGGCCAATCTGAATGGCACCGATTTCGTGCCCGCGCTGCTGACCTTCATGGAACAGCCCCGCCGCATCGGCCTTATCGGCGGCACCCGTGCCGTGGTCGAGCGCGCGGCATCCAATTTCCGCCGGCATGCGCCCTGGCATGAATTCGTCGTCATCTCCGACGGCTTCTTCGACAAGAACGATCCGTCGGCCGTCGTCGCCGAGATCGCGTCGCAGGATCTCGACATCATCATCGTCGGCATGGGCACGCCCTTGCAGGAAAAGTGGGCGCACAAGCACATCCGCGCCGATCACGCGCGCCTGGTGCTGACGGTCGGCGCCCTGTTCGATTTCGTCTCCGGCTCGGTGCCTCGTGCGCCGAAGCTGGTGCGCTCGATGCGCCTGGAATGGGCCTACAGGCTCGTCCAGGAACCCGGCCGCCTCTGGCGCCGCTATGCGCTCGGCATCCCGGTCTTTCTCTATCACGTCGCCAAGTACCGGTTCAGCCGCCGCAAGGTGATCATGAAGCGCTCGGAAATCGGCGATACACGTCGAGATTGAGCGAAAATTAACCTTTTGTTTGCCAAGCCTGTTTAGGCTCGATTAACCACACGCGACTGCGATGGGTTCGATCGTTCCATGCACGAGACTTGGTGATGCGCGAAAATCATTCGAGACGTCCCACCCACTCATGGTCATCCCAGCCGAAGGATGAAACCGGCTCGAGCGGCTTTTCCAGCGGCCATTATCAGGACGAAATGGCCGTGCCGGAAGCCGAGCTCCTGCGGGTCATCGAGCGGGCTCTCCAGGCGCAGCGAACGCCAGAACTTGAGCAACCCGCGCCGCAAGACGCCACCGCGCCTCTCGTCAGCCGCATCGAAACCATCCTCGGCAAAAGGCTCGAGGCTGCCAACGACGCCGCCACGGCGCCAAAGCCGCCCATCGATTTTGCTGCCCCCAGCCCGGCCTTCATAGGCGCTGCCGTCGACGCAACGGCGATGGACGAGGCGGCGATGGACGACCTGATTGACGATCTGGCCGCACAGGAATTCCACGTCGAATCCATATCGCACCCGGCCGCCGAACATCCTGCCCCGGCATCCGCGCGCAGCGGCCGCTCGCTGATCGCAGCCGGCGCATTGTGCGCGTTGGGCGCGCTTGGCGGAACGCTGATCCCGAGCGAGCCATCCGGCTTTCGGGCACAGAGCCTGCTCGGCGTCGAAGGCCCGGCCAAGGATCATCGGGCGCTGGTCAGCGCCGCGCATGATGCACTGATCTCGCAGAAAACCATCGCCATGGCCGTCGCCAAATTGCAGCTCGACCGCGACGCCGAGTTCGCGGGCGCCAGCGGCAGCGCGTTCAATGTCGTGGTCGATCTCTTGTCCGCAAGCGGTGCCGCTGCCGATCCCGTCTCGCGCGCCGAAGCGTCTCTCGCCGCCGCCATTCGCGCATCCGCCGACCCGAAATCGGGAACCATCGGCTTCAGCGTCACGACGGCAAGTGCCGCGAAATCCGCGCGCATCGCATCCTATCTCGTCTCGACCGTCGCCCATCCGGTGTCGGCAGCAGGCGTCAACGACGGCGCAGTGAAGAAGGCGAGTGCGGTCGCCGACGCCGAGCTCGAGGCATTCACCAAGCAGAACGGCGAAGGCAATGTCGAGGTCGCAACCACACTGCAGCAGCAGCTTGTCCAGGCCAACGAAACCTTGAAGGACGCGCAGCAGAAGGTCGTGGCGGCGAAAACGCGCGCCGACCTGCTGAAGACCGCGACGGCTGATGACGCGCTGACCGGCACACTTGCCGCGGACATCACATCGCCCGCGCTGGACGATCGCCGCGGCCGCTATGCCGTTGCCAAGTCGACGCTCGCGCAGCTTGCCGCCAGCCTCGGCCCCCGCCATCCACGTCTGATCGCCCAGCAAGCCGAAGTCGATGGCCTGCGCGCCAGCATCGGCCAGGAACTCGGCAGACTGTCGCGCGATGCCGCCGACGAAGTCAAATCAACGGTCGCCGCCGTCAGGCAACTTGGCGACCAGCGCAATACGCTGATCGCCCAAAGCCGCGACACCGGCGTCGATCTCGCCAAGCTGACGGAACTGCGCGAGAAATCCGCCGTTGCGCGCCAGCGTCTCGAAGATGAGCTCAGCACCGGCGCGATCGGCACGGATGGCGCGCATGTGCAGGTCATCAAGGCGCCTGTGATCACGGCCATCGAGCCGGGCCGCAGCCCGTGGCTCGCCCCGGCACTCGGCGCGCTCGCCGGTCTGGCCTTCGGCCTTGCCGGTTTCCGCAGACGCGTGGACCAGAGCAAAGACGTCGCGCATGTCGAGCCCGTCGCCGCGATCGAACCATCGGTCAATATCCCGCGCGCACCCACGCCGGAGCCTGTGGTCGCGGAGGCCGCCGACGAGGTCGAAACGCTGCGCGCCGAGATCGCCGCCATGCGCGATCGCCTGCGCTCCTACGCGGCGACGGCCTGATCGTCGCCCGCCTGCGGCATGATTGTTCTTGCATTTCTCGTTTCAGGCAGGATAGGGCGTGGACAGGCAAATTGTGCCCGATGCCGCCGAGTAGAATGGCGGGCAATGGCAGGGAGACGGTCTTGGCGACAGTAATCGACGGCAAACAGGTTGCAGCTTCGGTCATCGACACGGTGAAGGCGGCGACCGCGGCATTGGACAAGCAGAGCGGCGTTCAGGCCGGTCTCGCGGTCATCATCGTCGGCGACGATCCGGCAAGCCACGCCTATGTGGGCTCCAAGAGCAAAATGGCAAAGGAATGCGGCTTCAAGTCCGTGCAGCACACGCTGCCGGTCGAGACGACGCAGGAAGACCTAGCCGCGCTGGTAGCCTCGCTTAACGCTGACGACACGATCCACGGCATCCTCGTGCAACTGCCGCTGCCCAAGCACCTGAATTCCGAGCCGATCATCCAGTCGATCCTGCCCGAGAAGGATGTCGATGGTCTCCACGTCGTCAACGCCGGCAAGCTGGCGGTCGGCGATCTCGAGACCGGCCTCGTTTCCTGCACGCCCGCCGGCGCCATGGTCTTCGTGCGCCGCACCCACGGCGAGGATCTCTCCGGGCTCAACGCCGTTGTCGTCGGCCGGTCCAATCTGTTCGGCAAGCCGATGGCGCAGCTTCTGCTCAACGCCAACGCCACGGTGACCATCGCCCATTCGAGAACCAAGGATCTCCCGTCTGTTTGCCGCAGCGCCGATATTCTGGTTGCCGCCGTCGGCCGTCCCGAGATGGTCAAGGCCGATTGGGTCAAGCGCGGCGCCACGGTGATCGATGTCGGCATCAACCGTATCGCAGCGCCCGAAAAGGGCGAGGGCAAGACGCGCCTCGTGGGCGATGTCGCCTTCGCCGAGGCCGCCGAAGTCGCTGATGTCATCACCCCGGTCCCCGGTGGCGTCGGTCCGATGACCATCGCCATGCTGATGGCCAACACCGTGATCGCCGCGCACCGCGCCGCCGGCCAGACGCCGCCGAAGTTCTGATCGAGAGCCTTTCCTGGTTAGCTTGAAGCATTCTGCCGGCGCAGGTTTTAGTCAGGGCAAAGGCGATTGGCGAAGGGCATACCCCTAGGTACGGTCGAGCCGATCGCCTTTGATCCTGGCGGAAAGATGCCCGGCCCTTCGGGTTGGCTGAAACGGGCCGCCTGATCGTCCGGCCGGCTTGGCCGTATGCGTTGGCTACGACACGCGCCGGCCGGACGACCATCCGACTCCGTTTGAGCCAACAGAATGTTTCAATCTAACCAGGAAAGGCTCTAGCGCGGCGCGGCACCCGTCGACGCCCGCACGATCAACTCCGTCTTCCACAGTTCCTGTTCGGGGAAGGGGCCGTCCTGCTTGACGGTCCCGATCAGCCGCTCGGCGATCCGAACACCCGCCGCGCGCAACGATGAGCGCGTCGTCGTCAACGGCACGGAGAAATTCTCCGGCTTCAGATGCGGCAGCACGTCGTCATGGGCGATCAGCGAAATGTCCTCGCCGAGCTTCAGCCCCGCTTGCGTCACCGCGCGGATAGCGCCAAGCGCCAGTACCGTGCTGGAACAGAGAATGGCCGTCGGCGGCTCCGGCAGCTGCAGAAAGCGTTCCATGGCGAATTGCCCGTGCTCGTCGGTCATCGACATGTGGCTGGTGCAGTTCTCCGGCAGCTCCAGCCCGCGCTCGGCAAGTGCCGAGACCACGCCCTTCTTGCGGCGGATCGCGAAATCCAGATGCTCCGGCCCGTTCAGCAGGCAGAAACGCGTATGCCCGAGCTGCAGCAGCAGCCGCGTCGCATCGTAGAAGGCGCCCTCATTGTCGATGTCGAGATAGGGGTAATCCGGCTCAATCCCAAACGAGCGGCCATGCACGAGAAACGGCATGGAGAGCGACTTCAGGAGCGGCAGCCGGGGATCGTGGCCGCGCATATAGGCCACGAACAGTGCGTCGACATTGCCGCTGATCGCCAGCCGCCTCAGCGCGCCCACTTCGTCGTCGGGATCGGCGGGCATGATCACGAAATGAAAGTCGTGCCTTACCGCTTCCTCGCCAAGCCCGGTCAGGAATTCGCCGAAATGCACGTCGGAATAATGCCCGGGCGCGGTGGGCATGACGAGGCCGATCGAGCCCGCCTTGCCGGTTGCCAGCCGCTGCGCGGCCTTGTTGGGACGATAGCCGGTTTCCTGCACGGCGCGCAGCACCCGCTCGCGTGTCGCCTCGTTGACCTCGGGATAGCCGTTCAGCGCACGGCTCACCGTCGTCTGGGACAGGCCCAGCATTTCCGATAGCTGTTTCAGATTCACGTGTTAAACTTCCTCCAACGCCTTGGAGGTCATGTCTCCCAAATGGCATCCAAAGCGCTTTTAGCAATGTAGCAGCTGCGCCGCTTGACTCAAGAAAAATCGCTCCATATTGCCCCATAGGCGTTGCTGCATTGCGATATTCAAAGGCCCCGAGGTGGGTTTTGCGAATTGCCTTGACTCTTTTATGCCGAAAGTGAAATGAGTTCGTTGTCAAAGCGCTTTGGAATTTCGGTTGCAGGGCGTGATTGGGATTGTGATGGGAGGTTGATCACATGAAAAAGTCATTTTTGATGGGCGTTGCCGTGGCAGCGCTTCTGGCCGGCGGCGCGTCCGCGGCCGATCTGAAATTCGCGCCGGGCGAGGACGCCAAGTTCAACTGGAAGAGCTACGATGACTTCAAGGCGGCCAATGCCGACCTGAAGGGCCAGGAGCTGACGATCTTCGGGCCATGGCGCGGCGAGGACGAGACGCTGTTCCGCAGCATTCTCGCCTATTTCACCGAGGCGACCGGCATCGACGCCAAGTATTCGTCCTCGGAAAACTACGAACAGCAGATCGTCATCGATACCCAGGCCGGATCGCCGCCGAACATCGCGATCCTGCCGCAGCCCGGCCTTCTCGCCGATCTGGCCAGCAAGGGCTTCCTGGCGCCGCTCGGCGATGAAAACTCCAAGTGGATCAAGGATAATTACGGCGCCGGCGACAGCTGGGTCGGCTACGGCACCTACAAGGGCAAGGACGGCAAGGACGCCTTCTTCGCTTTCCCCTACAAGGCCGACGTGAAGTCGCTGGTCTGGTACGTGCCTGAAAACTTCAAGGAAGCGGGCTACAAGGTCCCGACCACGATGGAAGAGCTGCAGGCTCTCTCCGAGCAGATCGTCAAGGACGGCGGCGTTCCGTGGTGCATCGGTCTCGGTTCCGGCGGCGCCACCGGCTGGCCGGCAACCGACTGGATCGAAGACCTGATGCTGCGTATGCAGCCGCCGGAAGCCTACGACAAGTGGACCACCAACGAACTGAAGTTCGATGATCCCGCAGTCGTCTCCGTCATCGACGAGTTCGGCAAGTTCGCCAAGAACGAGAAGTACGTCGATGGTGGCGTCAAGGCTGTTGCCTCGACCGACTTCCGCGATAGCCCGAAGGGCCTCTTCGCCGTGCCGCCGAAGTGCTACATGCACCACCAGGCGTCCTTCATCCCGTCCTTCTTCCCTGAAGGAACGAAGATGGGCCAGGATGCGGACTTCTTCTACATGCCGACCTTCGCCTCGCATCCCGAACTCGGCAAGCCGGTTCTGGGCGCAGGTACGCTGGTCACCATCGCCAAGGATTCCAAGCCGGCTCGCGCCTTCGTGGAATTCCTGAAGACGCCGATCGCGCATGAAGTCTGGATGGCGCAGTCGAGCTTCCTGACACCCTACAAGGGCGTCAACACGGCCGCCTACGCCAACGAGCAGATGAAGCGCGAAGGCGAGATCCTGACGACGGCAACGACGTTCCGCTTCGACGGTTCCGACCTGATGCCCGGCAAGATCGGCGCCGGCGCCTTCTGGACCGGCATGGTCGATTTCGTCGGCGGCAAGTCCGCTCAGGATACCGCCAAGGAAATCCAGAGCGCCTGGGACGGCATCAAGTAACATCGCCTGATCTCCATGCCGCCTGCTCGGCGGCATGGATGCAAATGCCTGGCCGGATGCCGTCACAAGCGCCGGCCATCGCCGCCTCTTGCGCTCGCTGCAGCGTGCCCGGCCATCAGGCGGCGTGATTTCAAAAAGACGTAGGCATCAGGGGAGGGATGAATGCTATCGCAGCTGGTTTCCGCTTTGGGGGTCGTGGTCGTCGCCGTATTCGCATGCGCGGCCTATTTCTATTTCTCGAACAAGCTCCTTGATATGGCGCTTCCGGTGAAGGACGGCGACATTCGCGCCGCCTCGCAGAACCTCAACCGCCGCTCCATCATCAGGCCGTGGCTGTTCCTGTTCCCGGCGCTCTTCCTGCTGGTCGTCTATCTGGTCTATCCCGTGGTCGCGACGGTCATCCTGTCCTTCTACGATCGCTCCGGAGCCCAGTTCGTCGGCTTCAGCAATTACCAGTGGGCTCTGGGTGACCGCGAGTTCCGCCAGTCGATCTTCAACAACATCCTCTGGCTTGCCGTCGTTCCGGCGGCCTGCACCTTCTTCGGCCTCGTTATCGCCGTCATGACCGACCGCATCTGGTGGGGCAATATCGCGAAAAGCATCGTCTTCATGCCGATGGCGATCTCCTTCGTCGGCGCCTCCGTCATCTGGAAGTTCATCTACGAGTATCGCGGCGGCAACGCCACGCAGATCGGCCTCTTGAATGCCATCGTCCAACTCTTCGGCGGCACGCCGCAGGTGTGGATCTCGGTACCCTTCTGGAACAGCTTCTTCCTGATGATCATCCTCATCTGGATCCAGACCGGCTTTGCCATGGTCATCCTGTCGGCCGCCCTTCGCGGAATTCCGGAAGAAACCATCGAGGCCGCCGTTATCGATGGCGCCAATGGCTGGCAGATCTTCTGGCGCATCATGGTGCCGCAGGTCTGGGGCACGATCGCCGTCGTCTGGACCACCATCACCATCCTCGTGTTGAAGGTCTTCGATATCGTGCTCACCATGACCAACGGTCAGTGGGACACGATGGTTCTCGCCAATCTCATGTTCAACTGGATGTTCCGCGGCGGCGGCGACAGCGGCCGAAGTGCGGTCATTGCGCTGATCATCATGCTGGCCGTCACGCCGATCATGGTGTGGAACGTCCGCCGCGCCAATCGCGAAATGGGAGGCAAGTGAGATGACCCTGACCCGCGATTTCTTCAAGATCGGCCCGGCCCGCCTGTTCGTCCACGCTGCCGTCCTACTGATCGTCATCATCTGGCTCATCCCGACGCTCGGCATCTTCGTCAGCGCGCTGCGCGACAAGGACCAGATCGTCGTCTCCGGCTGGTGGACCGCCTTCTCCGGCTCGTCGCGCACCGTGGCCGCCCGCCTCGGGCAGGTCGATCAGCAGAAGCAGGATGGCCCCGCTTACGTCATCTCAGGCAATGTGCTGGATGGCCAGGAGGGACGCTCGATCAATGCCTTCGGCACCCGCGTCGCACAGCCCTCGGCCTACAAGGCGGGCGAGACCGCCGATCTCGGCGATGGCCTCACGCTCACGGTCAACGAAGACGGCACCTATCGCTACGCCAAGAACGCCGCCTTCGGCCCGGATGACGGCGGCCGCCGCGTCTACGTGTCCGTCGCCACGCCGCCGGAGTTCACTCTGCAGAACTATCGCACGGTGCTGACGGGCGAGGGGATCGGCCAGTCCTTCATCAACTCGCTGACGGTCACCATCCCGGCCACGATCATCCCGATCCTGATCGCCGCTTTCGCAGCCTACGCGCTGAGCTGGATGGAATTCCCCGGCCGCGCGCTCCTGATCGCGCTGGTCGTCGGCCTCATCGTCGTGCCGCTGCAGATGTCGCTGATCCCGCTTCTGAGGCTCTACAATCAGGTCGGCATGCTGCTCGATACGCCGTCCAAGACCTATCCCGGCATCTGGCTGGCGCACACCGCCTTCGGCATGCCGCTCGCTATCTATCTCCTGCGATCCTACATCGCGGGCCTACCCAAGGAGATCATCGAATCCGCCCGCGTCGATGGCGCCAGCGATTTCGAGATCTTCACGCGCATCGTTTTGCCCTTGTCCTTCCCGGCGCTCGCCTCCTTCTCGATCTTCCAGTTCCTCTGGGTCTGGAACGACCTGCTCGTCGCTATGGTGTTCCTCGGCACCGACAGGGATCACCTCGTGCTGACGGGGGCGCTCAATGCGCTGCTCGGCTCGCGTGGCGGCAACTGGGAAATCCTGACGGCCTCGGCCTTCATCACGATTATAGTACCGCTGCTCGTCTTCTTCGCATTGCAGCGCTATCTCGTGCGTGGTCTGCTCTCGGGTTCGGTCAAGGGCGGCTAGTCATTTCCCAGGACAATCAGAAGACAATACAGGACCACATATGAGCATGGCATCTCAATCCAACCTGACGGTGGACAAGGACTGGTGGCGCGGCGCGGTGATCTATCAGATCTATCCGCGCTCCTACCAGGATAGCAACGGCGACGGCATCGGCGATCTCAAGGGCATTACCGCGAGATTGCCGCATGTCGCGGCCCTTGGCGCCGACGCCATCTGGATCTCGCCCTTCTTTACCTCGCCCATGCGCGATTTCGGCTACGACGTCTCCGACTACGAGAACGTCGACTCGATCTTCGGCACGCTTGTCGATTTCGATTCCCTGATTGCCGAAGCCCACCGCCTCGGCATCCGCGTGATGATCGATCTCGTCATCTCGCATTCGTCGGATCAGCATCCCTGGTTCGTCGAAAGCCGTTCCAGCCGCACCAACGCCAAGGCCGACTGGTATGTGTGGAGCGACTCAAAGCCGGATGGCACCCCGCCCAACAACTGGCTGTCGATCTTCGGCGGCTCCGCCTGGGCGTGGGATCCGACCCGCATGCAATATTACATGCACAACTTCCTGACCTCGCAGCCGGATCTCAACCTGCATAACCCCGAGGTTCAGAACCGTCTGCTCGATGTCGTCCGCTTCTGGCTGAAGCGCGGCGTCGACGGCTTCCGCCTCGACACCATCAACTTCTATTTCCACGACAAGGAATTGCGCGACAATCCGGCCCTGGCGCCCGAGCGCCGCAACGCCTCGACGGCGCCTGCGGTCAACCCCTACAATTTCCAGGAACACATCTACGACAAGAACCGGCCGGAGAATATCGCCTTTCTGAAGCGCTTCCGCGCGGTGCTCGAGGAGTTCCAGGATATCGCCGCTGTCGGCGAAGTCGGCGATAGCCAGCGCGGTCTGGAGATCGTCGGCGAATACACGTCGGGCGATGACAAGATGCACATGTGCTACGCCTTCGAGTTCCTGTCGCCGGATCCGCTGTCGCCCGAGCGCATCGAAGACGTGATGAACGATTTCGCCGCTGCCGCCCCCGATGGCTGGGCCTGCTGGGCGCTCTCCAACCACGATGTCGTGCGCCATGTGACCCGCTGGGGCTCGCTCGTTGCCGATCGCGATGCCTTCGCCAAGCAGTATGCGGCGATGCTGATGACCATGCGCGGCTCCGTCTGCCTCTATCAGGGCGAGGAGCTCGGCCTGACGGAAGCCGACCTTGCCTACGAGGACCTGCAGGACCCCTACGGCATCCAGTTCTGGCCGGAGTTCAAGGGCCGCGATGGCTGCCGCACGCCGATGGTCTGGGACAGTCAGGTCGCCCAGGGTGGCTTCTCGACGGTCAAGCCATGGCTGCCGGTTCCTGTCGAACATATCCTGCGCGCCGTTAGCGTTCAGCAGGGCGACGAGGCCTCGGTGCTCGAGCACTATCGCCGCTTCATTGCCTTCCGCAAGCAGCACCCGGCCTTCGCCAAGGGCGAGATCAAGTTCATGGAGCCGCAGGGCGACATGCTGGTCTTCCAACGCGAATACGGCAACGAAAAGCTGCTCTGCGTTTTCAACATGAGCGCGACCGAAGCCTTGGTTGCTCTACCTGAAGGCAACTGGCAGGCGTTGACGGGCCATGGTTTCGTCAGCAATAACTATGGCGACAAGATCGATATACCCGCCTGGGGCGCGTATTTCGCTCGGCTCGCCTAGAGACTTCTGGAGGAGGAGAACTCGATGACTGGACTGACACTCAAGGACATTCGCAAATCCTACGGTGCCGTGGACGTGCTCCATGGCATCGATCTTGATATCAAGGAGGGCGAATTCGTTGTGTTCGTCGGTCCGTCGGGCTGCGGCAAGTCCACCCTGCTGCGCATGATCGCCGGCCTGGAGAACATCACCGGCGGCGACATGTATATCGACGGCCAACTGGTCAACGACGTCCCGCCCTCCAAGCGCGGCATTGCCATGGTGTTCCAGTCCTATGCGCTCTACCCGCATATGACGGTCTACGACAACATGGCCTTCGGCATGAAGATCGCCGGCGAGAACAAGCAGGAAATCGACCGTCGCGTGCGCGCGGCGGCCGAAAGCCTGCAGCTCACCAAATATCTCGATCGCCTGCCCAAGGCGCTCTCGGGCGGCCAGCGCCAGCGCGTCGCCATCGGCCGCGCCATCTGCCGCAACCCGAAGGTCTTCCTCTTCGACGAGCCGTTGTCGAACCTCGACGCGGCCCTTCGCGTCGCCACCCGCATCGAGATCGCCCGCCTCAACGAGCAGATGGCCGACACGACGATGATCTACGTCACCCACGACCAGGTCGAGGCGATGACGCTCGCCGATCGCATCGTGGTTCTGTCCGCCGGCAATATCGAACAGGTTGGCGCGCCGCTGGAGCTCTATGAGCGTCCTGCCAACCTCTTCGTTGCCAAGTTCATCGGCTCGCCCGCCATGAACGTCATCCCGGCCACCGTCACGGAAGCCGGCAACACGACCACCGTTACGCTGACCGGCGGCAAGTCCGTCACGCTCGATATCCCGACGGCAGCCTCCGAGAAGGGCAAGACCGCCAGCTTCGGCGTTCGCCCCGAAGACCTACGCATCGCTGGCCCGGCCGACGACTACCTCTTCGAAGGTGAAGTCTCGATCGTCGAAGCGCTCGGCGAGGTGACGCTGCTCTATATCGAGGGTCTCGTTCAGAACGAGCCGATCATCGTCAAGCTGCCCGGCATCTATGATGTAAAGCGTGGCCAGAAGATGCATTTCTCGGCCGAACGTTCGAAGCTGCATCTCTTTGATGCAGAAGGTCGAACCTATCGCAAGTAAGTTGTAAATAGCTCCCGGGCCGTGTGAATAATGCGGCCCGGCGCTATGCTGTTCGAACTTTCTGTTAAAGATCGCTTGGTAGTCTTTCCTCATTGCATACTTAGAGGATTACGACAGTGGCGACACCGAGCCCCCAGTCATCAGGACATTTTCTAAACAAGGAAGAATCCTTCATGTACGACCGCGAAGTGCGGTTCAAGATGGAGGACACAATGAACGCCGCGCGTCTCGAATATACCGAGAAGGGCGTCATGAACATGGCCTCGCGCCGTTGCGACATCATCCGCATTTCCAAGAGCAGCGCGGTCCTGGCGATCCTGACGCAGTTCAATCTTCCGCGTCAGTTTTATCTCGATCTTCCCGATGCCCGCATCACCAAGATCGGCTGCATGCTGACCCGTGTTAATCCCAACAACACCGTGGAAGTCCGCTTCCTGCGCATGCTGACCGACAAGGAACTGAACAAGATCTTCGTCTACAGCACCCATCCAGCCCATCGCGACCGCGTGCTCGATATCCGCGGCTGATCGCCGATCGCTACGATTAAAAAGACAAGGCCCGCGAGACGATCTCGCGGGCCTTGTCGTTTCTATCTTGTATCGCCGTGCCTCAGTGGAACAGCACGCTGGCGCCCTTGTCGGACGCGCCGACGGCGCGGCGGAAGGGGGCGAACAGCTCGCGGCCCATGCCGAACTCGTTGTCAGAGAGGTCGGCGACGACAGGCTTGCGATCGGCCATGGTGGCAGCGTCCACCAGCACCTCGAGCGTGCCGGCGATCGCGTCGAGACGGATGATGTCGCCGTCCATGATGCGCGCGATCGGTCCGCCGTCGACGGCCTCCGGCGTCACGTGGATCGCCGCCGGAACCTTGCCCGACGCGCCGGACATGCGCCCGTCTGTCAGAAGCGCCACGCGGAAGCCGCGGTCCTGCAGCACGCCGAGCGGCGGCGTCAGCTTGTGCAGCTCGGGCATGCCGTTCGCCTTCGGTCCCTGGAAGCGGACGACGGCGATGAAGTCGCGGTTGAGCTTGCCGTCCTTGAAGGCGTCCTGAAGCTCCTGCTGGCTATGGAAGACGATCGCCGGCGCCTCGATGACGTGGCGATCGGCCTTCACGGCCGAGATCTTGATGACGCCCTTGCCGAGATTGCCGCGCAACATCTTCAGGCCGCCATTGGCCTGGAACGGCGTTTCGATGTTGGCGAGCACCTTCGGATCGACGCTCTTTTCCGGGGAGGGCTCGCGCACGATGTTTCCATCCTCACCAAGGCGCGGATCGATCGTGTAGGCCTGCAGCCCGTGGCCGAACACGGTGCGCACGTCGTCGTGCACCAGGCCGTGCTTCAACAGTTCCTTGATCAGGAAGCCCATGCCGCCGGCCGCGTGGAAATGGTTCACGTCGGCAAGCCCGTTCGGGTAGACGCGGGCAAGCAGCGGCACCACTTCGGAGAGCTCGGCGATATCCTGCCATGTGAGCTCGATGCCGGCGGCGCGCGCCATGGCAACGAGGTGCAGCGTGTGGTTGGTCGAGCCGCCGGTGGCGTGCAGGCCGACGACGCCGTTGACGATCGAGCGCTCGTCGATCATCTCGCCCGCCGGCGTGAACTCGTTGCCCTGCGCCGTGATCGCCAGCGCCCGCTTGGTCGCCTCGCGGGTGAATGCTTCGCGAAGCGGCGTGCCCGGATTGATGAAGGAGGAGCCGGGCATATGGAAGCCCATGATCTCCATCAGCATCTGGTTGGAATTCGCTGTGCCGTAGAAGGTGCAGGTGCCCGGTCCGTGGTAGGACTTGGACTCGGCCTCCAGCAGCTCGGCGCGACCGACCTTGCCCTCGGCATAAAGCTGGCGCACGCGCGACTTCTCGTCGTTCGGCAGGCCTGAAGTCATCGGTCCTGCCGGCACGAAGATCGACGGCAGATGGCCGAAGGTCAGCGCGGCAATCGTCAGGCCCGGCACGATCTTGTCGCAGACACCGAGATAGAGCGCCGCGTCGAACATGTTGTGCGACAGGCCGATACCGGCAGCCATGGCGATCAGATCACGCGAGAAGAGCGAGAGCTCCATGCCCGGCTGGCCCTGGGTCACGCCATCGCACATGGCGGGAACGGCGCCCGCCACCTGCGCGATACCGCCAGCTTCCGCTGCCGCCTCACGAATGATCGCCGGATAGGTCTCGAACGGCTGATGCGCCGAGAGCATGTCGTTGTAGGAAGTGATGATGCCGAGATTGGAAACACGGTCGCCGGCCAGTGCATCCTTCTCGGCGGGGGAACAGACCGCGAAGCCGTGCGCCAGGTTCGCGCAGCCGAGCGAAGAGCGAACCACGCTCTTGCCCACCGCGTTTCGCAAGCGCTCGAGATAAAGCTCTCGCGACGGTTTCGACCGTTCGACGATACGGTTGGTGATGGCGGCAACGCGCGAATGAGCGGACATGGGAGATCCTTGTCGTTTGCTGGTATTCGATTGTCTGTTCGCGGCTTTACGCCGTGTTGGCCATTAAGGCCGTTGGCTTACGGAGCCCAGTAAATGTCGACGGGCGTCGCGGCGCGGCGAAGGATTGCCCGAATCGGCATCTCCGCCTCGTCGCCGGCACCCTCGGCCTTTGCCAGAACGTCCTTCTTGCCGTCGCCTTCGATGTGAAGAACGAGCAGCCCTGCATCCTGCAGGCTGGAGAAGGTGAAGGTCAGGCGGGGTTCGCCCGCGCCGTCAGCGTCCATGGTGATGATGCCGCGCGGCGTCTTCGGGTCGAGAGCGACCGCAAGATTGCTGCCGCCGGGGAAGAACGATGCCGTGTGGCCGTCGCCGCCCATGCCGAGAATGACGACATCGAACGGATTGCCGATCGAAGCCGTGGCCGCCGTCGAGAGCTTTGCAGCTTCCTCGACCGTTGCCGCCGACTGGTAGAGCGGCTGGAACTTTGCCGCTTTCGCCTTGTTCTGCAGGAGATTGCTGATCACGAGCAGATGGTTCGAGCGCGGATTATCCGCAGGCACGAAACGCTCGTCGACGAGGGTGATGGTCACCTTCGTCCAGTCGAGATCGCGCGTCGACAGTTCCTGGAAGAATGCCTTCGGCGTCGAGCCGCCGGAAACGGCGATTTCCGCCGTTCCCTTCTTGGCGATGGCCGTCGAAAGCGATGCAGCGACCTTGTCGGCAAGGTTGCGCGCCAGTTCGGCGGCGTTGGCAAAATTGTGCATGGTCGCTGCCATTCTCTCGATCCTTAGAGGTTGTCGTGCCAGGTGCGGCCATCACGCTCGATGAGCGCGATCGACTGGCTGGGGCCCCAGGTGCCGGCCGTGTAGCCCTGAACCTTCTGGCCGGTGGATTCCCAACCCTTGAGGATCGGGTCGACCCACTGCCACGCCGCTTCGACTTCGTCGCGGCGCATGAACAGCGTCTGGTTCGAACGGATGACGTCCATCAGCAGGCGTTCGTAGGCGTCGGGGTTACGAACCTGGAAGGAATCGGCGAAGCTCATGTCGAGCGAAACGTTGCGCAGGCGCATACCGCCCGGGCCCGGATCCTTGATCATCAGCGACTGCTTGACGCCTTCGTCGGGCTGCAGGCGAATGATCAGCTGGTTCTGGTTGATGCGGCCGGCCGACTGGTCGAAAACCGAGTGCGGGATCGACTTGAAGGTGATGACGATCTCCGACATGCGGCCGGCAAGACGCTTGCCGGTGCGGATGTAGAAGGGAACGCCGGCCCAGCGCCAGTTGTTGATCTCGGCCTTGATGGCAACGAAGGTTTCGGTGTTGGACACGCCGCCTTCGAGCTCTTCGAGGTAACCCTTGACCGGGCCGCCCGCCGAAGCGCCGGCGCGATACTGGCCGCGCACGGTGGTCTGCTCGACATTCGAAGCGTCGATCGGCTTCAGCGCGCGCAGCACCTTGAGCTTCTCGTCGCGAACCGCTTCGGAATCCATCGAGGACGGGACTTCCATGGCAACCAGGCAGACGAGCTGCATGATGTGGTTCTGCACCATGTCGCGCAGCGCGCCAGCCGTGTCATAGTAGCCGGCACGACCTTCGAGGCCGACGGATTCGGCAACGGTGATCTGCACGTGGTCGATATGCTGTGCATTCCAGAGCGGCTCATAGAGCGCGTTGGCAAAGCGCAGCGCCATCAGGTTCTGCACGGTTTCCTTGCCGAGGTAGTGGTCGATACGGAAGATCTGCTCTTCCTTGAAGACCTTGCCGATCGTGTCGTTGAGCTGCAGGGCCGAGTCCAGGTCGCGGCCGATCGGCTTTTCGACGACGATGCGGGTGGTCTTGGTGATCAGCTTGTGATCGTGGATTTTCTGCGAGATGTCGCCGAAGATGCCGGGTGCGACGGCCAGATAGAAGGCGCGCACGCGGTCCTTGCCCTCGTCGAGCAGCTTCTTCAGCTGGTCCCAACCGGCGTCGGAGCGGGCATCGACGGGCACGTAGAACAGGCGCTCGCAGAACTTGGCGACCTCGGCCTCGTCGTACTCGCCCTTTTTCAGGTGCTCCTTCAGAGCGTCCTGCGCGAACTTGCGGTATTCTTCGTGGGTCAGCGCGCTTCTAGAGGCGCCGATGATGCGGGTCGGCTCGGAGAACTGGCCTTCGATCTGACGATGGTAGAGGGCCGGCAGCAACTTGCGCTCGGCAAGGTCGCCACTGCCGCCAAAGACGACGTAATCGAAAGGTTCAACGGGAATGATTTGGCTGCTCATGAGGCTATCTCTCAATCAGACTGGTTCATGGCCTCTTTAATCTAATCGATTTAAAAAAGCCAGTGTGCGCTGCAACGAATTTGTCCGGCACTGGTTTTAGATCGAAAAGCCTCGTGAGGAAATCCGCAATCTGACTAAAACTTGTCGCGCAGCGCAAACCACGAAAGCGCCAGGAAGAGCAGGGGGGCGCGCATCGCCGGGCCACCCGGGAAGGCCGGGATTTTCAGCGCCTTGAATAGTTCGAGGTCCCTGGATTTCCCGATCACAGTTTCGGCATAGAGCCGCCCGCAATAGTTCGCGAGCATCACGCCATGGCCGGAATAGCCGCCGATCGAGGTCACCCCTGGCATGACTTCGCGCACGAAGGGCTGCCGCGGCATGGTGATCGCGACCGATCCGCCCCAGGCATGGGTGATCTCGACATTGCCGAGTTCGGGATAGATCTCGGCGATCTGCCGGCGGATGTGCTCGGAGATATCGCGCGGATTGTCTGCCGTATAGGCCTCGCGACCACCAAACAGCAGCCGCCCGTCCTTCGATTTCCGGAAGTAGCGGACAACAAAGCGCGAATCGGCAACCGCCTCGCTACCAGGAATGACCGTGGATTTCTCGCCGAGCGGCACGGTGGCGCCGATGAAGGAGCGGATCGGCATGACATGGCTGGCAGTGATCGGTTCCAGATTGTCGATATAGCCGTTGCAGGCAATCAATGCCTTGTCGGCTGTGATCTGGCCGCGCGGCGTATCGACCGTCACCTTGCCGCCGCCCTGCCGGATCGCCGTCGCCTTCGTCATTTCGAAGACCTGAGCGCCGGAAGCCGCCGTCGCCCGCGCCAGCCCGATCAGGAGCTTCAGCGGGTGAATGTGGCCGGTGCCGGTGTCGCGCACGCCGCAGAAAAAGCGTGTAGACCCCAGCCGCTCCTGCGTTTCCGCGCGGTCCATGAAGGTGGCGTGCGGGTAGCCGTAGCGGCTCGCTCCGATCTCCGCATTGTCGCGAAAGGCCTTCTCGTAGCTCGCCTTATGCGCCACGTTCATCTGGCCGGGCATGAAATCGATGTCGATCTGATGCTCGGTTGCAAAATCAAGCAGGTGCTTCTTGGCGTCCTCGGCCAGGTCGAACAGCGCCTTGGAGCGCTCGAAGCCGATCTCTTCTTCCAGCTCCTCCGGCCAGGAGCGCTGCCCGGTGCCGAGCTGCCCGCCGTTGCGGCCAGACGCGCCATCACCGAACCGGCAGGCCTCGATGAGCACCACCGACACGCCCGCCTTGGCGAGATGATAGGCCGCCTGCAGCCCGGTATAGCCGCCACCGATGATGGCGACGTCACATGTCTTCGATCCGTCGAGCTCAGGATAGGTGGGCCGCTCGCCCGCCGTTGCCTGATACCACGAAATGCCGGGCGCGATCGGGCTCTGCCATTTCTGTTCGGATGTCATGGCGCCATCCTCACACGTTGAGCAGAAGGAATTCGCGTTCCCACGGGCTGATAACCTGCATGAAGGTCTCGAACTCGCCGCGCTTGACGCCGGCATAGAGCCCGATGAACTCGCGGCCGAACACCTCCTCGAAGGCCGGCTCATCCTCCATCAGCGCGACGGCTTCAAGCAGCCCGCGCGGCAGGTCGATCGAGCCTTCATTGGCCGAATCCTCGGTCGGCGCCGTCGGCTCGATTTCCTTCATGATGCCCAAGAGGCCGCAGGCAAGCGATGCCGCCAGCGCCAGATAGGGGTTGGCGTCGGAGCTAGGCAGCCGGTTTTCGACACGCCGCGCCTGCGGATCAGAAACCGGTACGCGGAACGCCGTCGTGCGGTTGTCGTAGCCCCAGGCGTTGTTGACCGGGCACGACATGTCCGGCGTCAGGCGGCGGTAGGAGTTGACGTAGGGCGCCAGCATGCAGAGCGCGCTCGGCACATACTTCTGCATGCCGCCGATGAAGTGGAAGAACTCCTTCGAGGGCGAGCCGTCGGGGTTGGAAAACACGTTTTTGCCCGTGTCCTCGTGGATGACCGACTGGTGGATGTGCATCGCCGAGCCGGCCTGGCCCTGCATCGGCTTGGCCATGAAGGTAGCGTAGATGCCATGCTTCATCGCCGCCTCGCGGATCGTCCGCTTGAACATGAAGACCTGGTCGGCAAGCTCGATCGGATTGCCGTGGCGAAGGTTGATCTCGAGCTGCGCCGGTCCTTCTTCGTGGATCAGCGTGTCAATCTCCAGCCCCTGCTTTTCGGAGAAGTGGTAGATATCGTCGATCAGTTCGTCGAACTCGTTGATCCCGGCGATCGAATAGCCCTGGCCACCGAGAATGGCGCGGCCCGAGCGGCCCTTCGGCGGATGCAGCGGATAATCGGGGTCGTCGTTCTTGGCGACGAGATAGAACTCGATCTCGGGCGCCACGATCGGCTTCCAGCCGCGGTCATGATAAAGCTTCATGATCCGCTTCAAGACGTTGCGCGGCGTGTAGGGGACCTCTTCTCCATCGGCGCTGACGATATCGCAGATCACTTGCGCGGTCGGGTCCGTCTCCCAAGGCACGACGGAAAGCGTCGAAAGGTCGGGCACCAGCTTCAGATCGCTGTCGCGCGGCTCGTAGCGGAAGCTTTCGGTTTCCTCGGGGTATTCGCCCGAAATCGTGTGGCGGTAGATCGCGGAAGGCAGCGCCAGCGATGTGTTGGAGGTGAATTTCGAGCTCGGCATCATCTTGCCGCGCGGCACGCCGGCAAGGTCTGGCGTGATGCATTCGATGTCTTCGATCCCGCGTGCCCGCAAGAACTGCGCTGCTTCCTTCCAGGAGGCCACGCCGCGAAGATATCCAGGGTCCGGGGGAGATTTCTTCGAGGCGGGAACGTTCTTGGCAGGCTTCAGCGTCGTCTTTTTTGGGGACATGACACACCGGTTTGCGTTGATCTTGCAGCCATAATAACCGGAGTTTGGCAATTGGCGAGGGGGGAGGCACGTTGACTTTCGCCTATTGATGGAAAAAGAAGACGCCTTTCGACGAAGGAAACAGCCGTGCAGCGAAGAAGCGATGTGATCGTCATAGGCGCGGGCGCCGCCGGCATGATGTGCGCCATCCGCGCCGGGCAGCGCGGCCGCTCGGTGGTCGTGCTCGATCACGCCAAGGCGCCCGGCGACAAGATACGCATCTCCGGCGGCGGTCGCTGCAACTTCACCAATATTCATGCCTCGCCGAAGAATTTCCTCTCGGCCAATCCGCACTTCAGTAAGTCGGCGCTCGCCCGCTTCACGCCATCGGACTTCGTCGCCATGGTCGATCGCCACAGGATCGCCTGGCATGAGAAGACGCTCGGCCAGCTGTTTTGCGACGACAGCGCCAAGGACATCATCCGTATGCTGCTGGACGAGATGCAGGCGGCGGGCGCAAGGCTCGAGCTGCGCACCGAGATCGTCGCCGTCGATAAGACCGAAGACGGCTTTCGCGTCTCCACCTCCGAGGGCGAGTATCACGCAACCTCGCTGGTGATCGCCACCGGCGGCAAGTCGATCCCGAAAATGGGCGCGACCGGTTTCGCCTATCGCATCGCCGAACAGTTCGGCCTGCCCCTCATCGAAACCCGCCCCGGCCTCGTGCCGCTGACGCTCGACCCGCAATTGCTCGAAAGCGTCGCCCCGCTCTCGGGGATCGCCGCCCCCGCCGAACTGCGCCACGGCAAGACCGCCTTTCGCGAAGCGCTGCTCTTCACCCATCGCGGCCTCAGCGGCCCGGCCATCCTGCAGATCTCGTCCTACTGGCGCGAGGGCGACGAGATCACCGTCGACATCGAGCCCGACATCGATCTCCTCGCACATTTGAAGGCGGCAAAGCAGGCGAACGGTCGGCAGTCGGCGCAGACAGCACTCGGCGAGGTGCTCCCCAAGCGTCTGGCGCAATATCTGACCGAGCGCGCCGGCGTCACCGGCAACATGGCTGACATGTCCGACAAGGTGCTGGTGCGCCTCGTCGATGCCGCACAGAACTGGACGATCAAGCCTTCGGGCTCCGAAGGCTACCGCACCGCTGAAGTCACGCTTGGCGGCATCGACACAGCAGCGCTCGATTCCCGCAGCATGCAGGCCAAGGCAGTCCCCGGTCTCCACTTCATCGGCGAGTGCGTGGACGTGACCGGCTGGCTCGGCGGCTACAATTTCCAGTGGGCCTGGGCCTCGGGTGTCGCGGCTGGTGACAGTCTATAAAGCTTATTCTTCGTAGAGATGAAACCAGTTGAAGGATTCAAGAGTTCTTAAGCAGGGTGCGCCATCCTGTCCCGATGACGTGCTTAAATTGGCTTCCTAAATAAGGCTTTACGAGCACAGTCTTTTGTTGGATTGTTGTGACATAGAGAAGTGAGGTTCTGCAGATGAACAAGAACACACGACGCGCCCGCGCCATCGCAATTGCCAAGGCCCAGCCGGACACACGGCTTGTCGCAATCCGCTACTTCGTTCTGGCCGCCAGTGCCGCTGCCGCCGTCATGGCGCTCTTCCTTCCACGAATGCTCTAAGGCACTCCCTTTAAGACAACGAGACCTTGCGGCGCACCGATGCGCCTGCACTATAAGCGCGCGAACGCCCGGTTTGCTGTGATATCCGGCTACCTAAGCTTATATAAAAATTAACGCATCTTCGGCAAAGCTTTAGTATGACTTATGGGCGCCTCGCTTTTTTGCGGGGCGTGACAGGCAATGATTGCCGTCCGAGCATGCGCTCGCGATCCCCCATTGTTCCAAAATGTTCGATGCACTCAGCCGACGCGCAATCTCGCCGCCGGTGGGAGGAGTGGTGTATGGAAGGCCGGAACCCCCATGTTTATTGACAGGATTCTTTCCCGTTTCAGGATCAAGACAAAGGTCCTCATCTTCGTCTTGCCGTTTGTTTTAAGCATTTCAGCAGTCGGCTTCACCGGCCTTTATGCGTCCGGCCTGCTTCAGGGCCGAATGGAGATCTCCAACAGCGTTCTTCAGTCGCTGAGCGGTTTCAAGGATCTCTTCGGCTCCATGGACGATTTCCTGCGCGTGACCAATGAGGAAGCGCGCGACAAGCTCTACGCAGATGTCTCCACGCAGCATGCGACGCTGAGCGCCACGCTGAAGCAGATCGGCGACAATGCCGGCCGCGCCAATCTGCAGGCGGCCACCGATGGCACCTCCGGTATCTCCGACACGGTCGGCAAGCTCTGGACCCTGCACGAACAGGAAGTCGCCCTGCGCAAGTCGATCGACGAAGCGCAGAAGGTGATGATCTCCAGCCGCTTCAACGTCAATTACGACGCCCAGCAGCTGCAGGAAAACATTCGCAACGACGAAGGCAACGCCACCGCGACGCTGCGCGCCGCCGACCGGCTCCTGAAGGGCGGCGATGCGCTGGCAACCGTGATGGCCGATTTCGGCAAGGCGCAACTGCCGGCCGACAAGCTCAAGGTGGTTACCGACGCGCTCCCGGGCATCCTGAAAGCCCAGCGCCTGATCGAGATCTCCGTTCCGCAGAACCAGAAGAGCATGACGCAGTCGCTCGCTCAGACGATCAGCGACGTGAAGGCGCAGGCGACCGCCGCCGACGCCGGCACCGATGAGGCGATCGCCAATCTCGGACGTCTCGTTTCGCGCTTCCGCCAGATGTCGACCTACACCCAGCTGACCGCGACGCAGATGATGCGTGCCGCCACGACCACCTTCGTCGAGCTCGACAGCCGCATCGCCCAGACCAACTCCGTGCTGGAAGATACGCGCCGCCTCGAAAGCGCGATCTATTCGCTGCAGCTGGTCCTCGGCGAATTCGCCGCCAAGCCGGACAAGGACAACCGCGTTCGCCTGCACCAGGAAATCGCCACCCTCGGCACCAACCTCAATACGCTGCTCGCCAGCGCCAAGGGCATGAACTTCGCCGAGGATATCGTCGCCGCCATGTCGCCGGCGCTTGCCTCGATGGACAAGGATGCCGAAAGCCTCGTCGCTACCATTGAGCAGCGCGTCGCCGACTACGCCTCCGCCCGCACGCAGCTGAACGCCGTCTGGGGCGAACTCACCGCCTTTGCCGAATTGCAGAAGCAGACGGCCGGCGTCGAACGCACCCAGGCCAATGGCATCTCCGTTCTCACAACCGGTCTCGGCATCCTGCTTTCGGTTGTCGGCGGCATCGCGCTTGTCCTGACCCTGCAGCGGCCGATCGGCCAGATCACGTCAGCCATGCGCCGCATCGCCGATGGCGCGCTCGACACCAGCATCTCGGGTGAACAGCGCCACGACGAAATCGGCGACATGGCCCGCGCGCTCGGCATCTTCAAGGAAAACGCAATATCCAAGATCCGCATCGAGGAGCAGAGCGACGAAGAGCGCGCCGCTTCCGAGCATGAGCGCCAGCGCAACGACGCCGAAAAGCGCGAGATGGACCGCCAGATCGAGTTTGCCGTCAATGCGCTTGCATCTGGTCTCGAGCGCATGTCGCAGGGCGATATCTCGACCACGATCGACACGCCCTTTATCGGCCGCCTCGAACAGCTTCGTCAGGATTTCAACGGCTCGATGATGCGCCTCCAGGCGACCATGAGCCAGATCCGCGACAACGTCGAAATGATCCAGGGCAATGGCAACCAGATGGCCCAGTCCGCCGAGGATCTCGCCAAGCGCACCGAAAACCAGGCCGCCTCGCTGGAAGAGACGGCAGCCGCCGTAGACCAGATCACCGTCACCGTGCGTTCGTCCGCCGAACGCGCCAAGGAGGCCGATCAGGTCGTGCGCCAGGCCAAGCGCAGCGCCGATGATTCCGCCACCGTCGTCAACAATGCGATCGACGCGATGACGCGCATCGAGGAAGCCTCGCAGCAGATCGAGCAGATCATCGGCGTCATCGACGAGATCGCCTTCCAGACCAACCTTCTGGCGCTCAACGCCGGCATCGAGGCTGCGCGCGCTGGGGAAGCTGGCAAGGGCTTCGCCGTCGTCGCCATGGAAGTCCGCGAACTCGCGCAGCGCTCCGCCGCTGCCGCACAGGAGATCAAGGGGCTGATCAACAAGTCGACCAACGAGGTGAACTCCGGTTCGCAGTTCGTGCAGCAGACTGGCACGGTCTTGGCAAAGATCAGCACGCAGATCGTCGCCATCAGCGAGCATGTCGAAGTCATCGCTCGCGCCAGCCACGATCAGTCCGGCGCGCTGCAGGAGGTCAACACCACGGTCAACCAGATGGACCAGATGACCCAGCAGAATGCCGCGATGGTCGAGGAAACCACGGCCGCCAGCCGCGAGCTCGCCAACGAAGCCGACGCTCTGCTTGGTCTCATCAGGCAGTTCAAGATCGACCGCGGCAGCCAGGAAAAGGTCTACCGCGCCGCCTGATCGCGGCCAATATTATCGAGGCGAACATGCGATGGCTCCGGTGACGGAGCCATTTGCGTTTCCAGGGCATGGTGGACATGCAGGAAATCATCCATGCATTTTCGCTTCGCCGGACATGATGCTTGTCAGTTTCGATAGGATTTATTTTAAAACTTTAGCATTAAAACTTGTCCCGATTAGTATTCAGGGGTCTTTGTATGCTTCGTTTTTTCTCTGCGTCTATTGTCCGGCAGATCGTCGCGATCACGCTTGCTCTTCTGGTGTTCAGTACAGCGGCGATTGTTTCTGTAACATACTACAATCTTAGCGCGTACGTCATGACCAGCGCGGTCACCGATGCGAAGGACGCAAGCCGCGCCATGGCGGTGCTCTATGCGGCCGGTGATCAGGCGGCGAAGGTCGATGTTCGCGACAACAAGCTCGTGGCCGTCAGCGAAGAGAAGCTGCCATCGTCGCTCACCGATCATGCTCTCGTCGATCGCACCGCCGCCTCCATCGCGGGCTACGCCACGGTGTTCGAGCGTCAGGGCGGCGATTTCGTCCGCATCTCGACCAACGTGAAGAAGGAAAACGGCGAGCGTGCCGTCGGCACCAAGCTGGCTGCCGGCCATCCGGCGCAGGCGGTTCTTGCAAAGGGCGAGGCTTATTACGGCCCGGCCGATCTCTTCGGCAAGAAGTTCATGACCGGCTACTTCCCGGTCAAGAGTGCTGCGGGCGCCACCGTTGGTGTGCTCTTCATCGGCATTCCGATGGAAGTCTACTATAGCAGCCTGCAGCAGCTCCTGACCTTGGTGGTCGGCGTCGGCCTCGCGGTCCTGCTGATCGTCGGCGTCATCGCCTACTTCGCGATCCGCGCCACCATCCGTCCGCTCGAGACGCTGACGGGCGCCATCAACACGATCTCGTCTGGCAATCTCGACACGAAGATTCCCTGCACCGAGAAGGAGAACGAGTTCGGCGCGATCGGCAAGGCGCTCGCTTTGTTCCAGGACGGCGCCCGCGCCCGGCTCACGCTGGAAACGCAGGCCGCAGAGCAGCGCGCCTTCAGCGACGCAGAGCGCAGCCGCAACGACGCCGAAAAGCGCACGCTCGACGACCAGATCCAGTTTGCCGTTACCGAGCTCGCGGCCGGTCTTGGCCGCCTGTCGCGCGGCGATGTCTCGGAAACGATCGAGACTCCTTTCGTCGGCCGGCTTGAACAGCTGCGCGTTGATTTCAACGCCTCGCTGGAACGCCTGCAGGATACGCTCTCGCGCATCCGCGACAACGCGGCGACGATCCACCGCAATTCCGGCTCCATGCTCAACTCTGCCGATGAGCTCTCCAAGCGCACCGAAGCCCAGGCCGCAAGCCTGGAGGAAACCGCTGCTGCCGTGGAAGAGATCACCGTCACCGTCCGATCGTCGGCCGAACGCGCCCGCGAGGCAAACAGCGCCGTCATCGTCACCAAGAAGACCGCGGACAGCTCGACTGTCGTGGTTGGCGATACGGTTGCCGCGATGGACCGCATCGAAGCCGCATCCAAGCAGATCGAGCAGATCATCGAGGTGATCGACGACATCGCCTTCCAGACCAACCTGTTGGCGCTGAACGCCGGCATCGAGGCGGCGCGCGCCGGTGAAGCCGGCAAGGGCTTTGCCGTCGTCGCCATGGAAGTGCGTGAACTTGCCCAGCGCTCGGCCGATGCCGCGCGCGAGATCAAGAGCCTGATCGAAACCTCGACCCGCGAAGTCGCGGCAGGTTCGGGACTGGTCCAGAAGACCGGCTCGGTGCTGGCCTCGATCAGCAGCGAGATCATCGCGATCAGCAAGCACGTCGAAACCATCGCCACCGCCAGCGCCGACCAGTCGGCCGCCCTGCAGGAAGTCAACAGCTCTGTCAACGCGATGGATCAGATGACGCAAAAGAACGCGGCCATGGTCGAGGATACCACCGAGCAGAGCCGCCAGCTGGCGAGTGAAGCCGATGCGCTCATGTCGCTGATACAGCAGTTCCGCATCGATGCGTCTTCGGCGCCCCAGCAGATCCGCATGCGAAACGCGGCCTGATATCTTTGCCATCAGGTTTGATCATCGAAGGGCTGCCCGTTGGGCGGCCCTTTTTCGTGGGTAGCAGGGCGAGAAGGCGAGCGGCGAAGCGCTCAAGCTTCGATTGCCCGTAGCCTTGATAGAAGGCTTCTTCGGCCCGCGCCGAATACCTGTCGCAATTCCTCTGGCCGAGCTCCGCAAGCTGCGTGAAGGCGATCAACTCAATCATGACCATGTCCTTTCCGAGTGAAGATGGACACAGGGTATTCGTCAAAATTCGCTTCATAAACGCAAGAAATCCCATTATGTTTTTCGCTCATGAAAAGCACGCAATGGGATTCCTTTCAGCTCTTTCTGCAGGTGGCGCGCCTCGGCGGTCTGACGGGAGCGGCTGCCGCAAGCGAGCTCAGCCCCGCCACGATCGGCCGGCGGATGCTTGATCTCGAGCAGGAGATCGGCCGAACCCTGTTTTCCCGCAGCCAGACCGGCTACCGGCTGACGCCGGATGGCCAGGCTCTGCTCGAACATTTGAAGGACATGGAAGCCGCCGCCCGCAAGGTCGATGCCTGGCGCCAGGCAAGCAGCGTTGGAGCGACCGTACGGATCGCCGCCGGCACCTGGGTCGCCTGGCTGATGGCCGAGAATTTTGGCGCCGTCCGCATGCCCGGCGACCATTTCGCGGTGTCGCTGACGATAGGCGAGGCGCGCGCCAACCTGAACTACCGCGAGATCGATATCGGCATCCGCGCCTTCAAGCCGGAGGAAAACAATCTCGCCGCGCGGCTGTTGGGGGAGGTGGCCTACGCCGTCTATGCCAGGCGCAATGCCGGCGAACAGGAAGAGCGCTGGCTGGCTGTCGGAGAAGAGGATGCGATCTCCAACTATCTGCGCTGGCCGCACCGCAATGCTGGAGGTGCCATCGTCGCCACCGTCAATCGCCCGCGCTCGCTGCTCGATCTCGTTCGCGCCGGCGCCGGCAAGGCGGTGCTGCCCTGTTTCGTCGGCGATCTTGATCCAGACCTGCAGCGCCTCGGCTCGGAACTACCGGACCTGCGCCACCAGCAGTGGATCGTCATGAACAACGAAGACCGGCATCGCCAGGAGATCCGTACCGTCGCCGATCGCATGACCAAGCTGTTGAAAAGTTACAGCGATCTTTTCGCGGGAAAGCGCCCCAGCCGAAGCTGAGGCGCCGTGTTGCAGGCGGATTGGGGGCTAGTCAGCTCCGGCCTGCAACAATGACGGGGATCAACAGGTCACCCCAGTTTCCATCGCCGCCGTGATGGCGGGCAGATCGCACGATCTCGACCGAAACGCCGGCATCGACCGCCTTCATGACCGACTGGTTCAGCCGGTGCAGATCATTGGCGAGCATGCGGATCATGCCCTGCTGATCCGGTGTCATGCTGGTGGATTGTTCCTCTGCGCGTTCCTTGACGCGTGCAAGCGTAGGCATGGTCTTCTCCTCCTTTGAACGATGTTACTCGGCTGCTGGCTTGAACTGTGCGTGCTCGGTGGATTCCTCCATCGCGGTGGTCGAGGACCGCCCGCCGGTGATTGCCATCGACACGGCGTCGAAATAGCCGGTGCCGACTTCGCGTTGGTGCTTGGTGGCTGTGTAGCCGTTCACTTCAGCGGCGAACTCCGCCTGCTGCAGCTCCGAATAGGCGGCCATCTGCCGGTCCTTGTAGCCGCGGGCGAGCTCGTACATGCCGAAGTTCAGCTGGTGGAAGCCCGCCAGCGTGATGAACTGGAACTTGTAGCCCATCGCACCGAGCTCACGCTGGAACTTGGCGATCGTCGCGTCGTCGAGGTTCTTTTTCCAGTTGAAAGACGGCGAGCAGTTGTAAGCGAGCAGCTTGCCCGGATGCACCTTGTGCACGCCCTCGGCGAACCGGCGCGCCTGCTCCAGATCCGGCTTGGAGGTCTCGCACCAGATCAGGTCGCAATGCGGGGCGTAGGCGACGGCACGGGCGATGCAGGGCTCCAGCCCGTTGCGCACCTGATAGAAGCCCTCGACCGTGCGGCCGGCATCGTAGTCGACGAAGGGCTGGTCGCGCTCGTCGATATCGGAGGTCAACAGCTTGGCGGCTTCCGCGTCGGTGCGGGCGATGACGAGCGTCGGAACACCCATGACGTCGGCGGCAAGGCGCGCGGCGTCGAGGTTGCGGATATAGGCGGCGGTCGGGATCAGAACCTTGCCGCCGAGATGGCCGCACTTCTTTTCCGACGCCAGCTGGTCCTCGAAATGAACCCCCGCGACACCCGCTTCGATATAGGCCTTCATGATCTCGAAGGCGTTAAGCGGCCCGCCGAAGCCCGCTTCGGCATCGGCAACGATCGGCGCGAACCAGGTATCGACCGAAAGCCCCTTGTCTTCCGAGCTCTCGATCTGGTCGGCGCGCTGCAGCGTTCTATTGATCCGCTTTGCAAGCTCCGGCCCGGCATTGGCAGGGTAGAGCGACTGATCGGGATACATCGCCGATGCCGTGTTGGAATCGGCCGCGACCTGCCAACCCGAGAGATAGATTGCCTTCAGCCCGGCGCGGACCATCTGCATGGCCTGGTTGCCGGAAAGCGCGCCCAGCGCGTTGACGAAGTCATCCTGATGCAGCAGTTGCCAGAGCCGGTTGGCGCCCATTTCGGCCAACGAGTAACGAAGCTCGACCGATCCGCGCAGCCGTCGCACATCGTCGGCCGAATAGGGGCGCTCGATGCCGGCGAAGCGGTTGGCGGGGATATTGCGGTGAAGCTTGTCAAACTCTGTCATGTCTTCCTCCTTGCATAACATCATGGCCGTCTGGCTGATTGACAGGATTTACAAATCATCGGGAAGTGGCCAGAGTTAACCGGAGAAACGCGATACAATAAGGGTCGTGATGCAAAGGACGTGACAAGTTTGGACAGTAAATTTGTCAAGTTTTGTAAATTCTTTGATCCGGATATTCTGTAAAGGATTGTCACATGGCTGAGCGCAAGATGTTTGCCGGTCCCAAGGTCCGCCGTATCCGAAACGGCCTCGGCGTGACGCAGGCGGCGATGGCCGAGGCGCTGGAGATCTCGCCGTCCTATCTCAACCTGATCGAGCGCAACCAGCGCCCGCTGACCGTCCAGCTGCTGCTGAAGCTCGCGGCGGTCTACAAGGTCGATCTGGAGGAGCTGCGCGCCGAAAGCGGCGGCAGCCTCACTCAGTTGAAGGAAGTCTTCGCCGATCCGCTGCTATCCGGCGAGCTGCCGGGCGATCAGGAGCTGGTCGAAGTCGCGGAAGCGGCACCCAATGCGGCAAGCGGCGTCATCAAGCTCTACCGCGCTTACCGGGAGCAGGCGGCGCGCCTCTCCGATCTCACGCTTCTGAGTGCAGGGGAGGGGCAGGTACCGCTGTCGGGCGCGCGGCTGCCGGCCGATGAGGTGCGCGATGTGTTGGAGCGCCGCTCGGCCTATTTCCCGCGCATCGAGACGGCGGCGGAAGCGTTCCTGCATGCGCTCTCCGACCCCCGCGATATCATCTCGACGTTCAAGGAGTGGCTGCGCGCCGAGCGTGGCATCGGCGTCCGCGTCCTCCCCATCCACGTCATGCCGGATCTCCGCCGTCGTTTCGATCGTCACTCCATGCGGCTTTTCATTTCCGAGCGCCTGTCGCCGGCAGAGCAGGCGCAGGAGATCGCAATCGAAGTCGCAACGCTGGCGCTGCGCGAGGCAATCCTCGCCGAGCTCGAAGGCCTGATGCTCTCCACCGAGGAGGCGAAGCGCATCGCCCGCTTCGAGCTTGCGCGCTATGCGGCACTGGCGCTGACCATGCCCTACGCGCCCTTCCTTGCCGCGGCCCAGGCGGCGTCCTACGACATCGATATCCTGCGCGTGCGCTTCAATGTCTCCTTCGCGCAAGCCGCAACCCGGTTGACCATGCTGCAGCGCCCCGGCGCCTCGGCCGTCTCCTTCTTCACCATGGAGATCGACGGCGCCGGCCATCGGCTGCGGCGGTCAGGATCACAGGGCTTCCCACATCTCCGCTTCGGTGGCGACTGTCCCAAGCTCAACGTCCATGCCGCCCTGCTGCAGCCCGGACAGATCTTGGCCGAGATGGTCGAGATGCCTGATAATAACCGCTACCTCACAATATCCCGCACGCTGGAAGGGCCGAACGCGCCGTTCGGCGAGCGCGTCCGTCGCACGGCGCTTCTCGTCGGTTGTGATGCTTCGGCGGGCGAGGGGACGGTCTACGGCCGGGCGGTTTCCGCGCAAAAGGCGATCACGGCAGGCTCCGGCTGTCGTCTCTGCGAAAGGCGCGGTTGCCTCTCGCGCGCCGAGCCGCCTGTTACACGCCCGTTGGGGCTCGACGAGATGGTCTCGGGCCTTGGCAACTTCGACTTTTAGTCCCGGTCTTTAGTCACAGCGAAATCATTGAGAGTGCAGGATTTTGCGCTTGTCGGCTCCAGAAATCCTTTCTAGTCTGCAACCAAAACCAGAGGGAGGGCATCCGCGGAAAACGGTGCCCAAACAAAAAGCAGGAGATAGCATGAGGTCAATTCTCGTAAAGCTCGCGGCCACGGCTCTCGTGACTGGGCTTTCGATCACGCCATCCGTTGCCGCGGATCGCGTCGTCAATGTCTACAACTGGTCCGATTATATCGACAGTTCCATCCTCGAAGATTTCACCAAGGAAACCGGCATCAAGGTCGTCTACGACACCTTCGACAGCAACGAGACGCTGGAAGCCAAGCTTCTGGCCGGCGGCACGGGCTACGACGTCGTGGTTCCGACCGTATCCTTCATGCAGCGCCAGATCGCCGCCGGTGTCTACCAGAAGCTCGACAAGTCGAAGCTGCCGAACCTGTCCAACATGTGGGACGTGGTCACCAAGGGTGTGGCGTCCTTCGATCCTGGCAATGAATACGCCGTCGACTACATGTGGGGCACGACAGGTATTGGCTACAACGTCGACAAGGTGAAGGCAGCGCTCGGCACGGATGAGAAGCCCAACTGGGATGCGCTCTTCGATCCGGCAAAGGCTGCCAAGCTCAAGGACTGCGGCATCTACATGCTGGACTCTCCGACCGACGTCATCCCCTCCGTGCTTGCCTATCTCGGACTCGATCCGAACAGCACCAAGACGGAAGACCTGAAGAAGGCACAGGACG
Source organism: Rhizobium sp. 2MFCol3.1 (assembly GCF_000377565.1). Taxonomy (GTDB): domain Bacteria; phylum Pseudomonadota; class Alphaproteobacteria; order Rhizobiales; family Rhizobiaceae; genus Rhizobium. Next base: position 351,970 of record NZ_KB898356.1, read on the forward strand.
TGTTGATGGCCGTTCGTCCCTTCGTGCGCAAATTCCACTCGTCGGAATACATCAGCGCGCTTGCCAATGGCGACATCTGCATCGCGCTCGGCTTCTCGGGCGACGTCTTCCAGGCCCGCGACCGCGCCACCGAAGCCAACTCCGGCGTCAAGGTCGATTACTCGGTGCCGAACCAGGGTGCGCAGATCTTCTTCGACGTCTTCGGTATTCCGAAGGATGCCCCGCATGTCGAGGAAGCGCATGAATTCATCAACTACATGATGAAGCCCGAGGTTGCCGCCAAGGCATCGAACTACGTCTTCTACGCCAACGGCAACAAGGCATCGCAGCCGCTGCTCGACAAGGAAGTGATCGATGACACGGCGATTTATCCGACGCCCGAGGTCATGGCGAAGCTATTCACCGTTCCGCCGCTCGATGCGAAAGCGCAGCGTGCAGTGACGCGACTGTGGACGACAGTCGTCACCGGTCAGTAATGCACTGATCTGCCCGAACCTGATGGTTCGGGCATTTCTTTTAGTGGCGCATTGGATCAGGTCAGTTTTCGGGGAAAAATCATGAAGTCACTCGGCAATATTCGCCGTTCCTTTGCGCCTTGGGCCGATCCGGCCGCCAAGCCGTTCATCTCGGTCAAGAACGTCACCAAGCGCTTCGGTGATTTCACCGCCGTCGACGACCTTTCGCTCAATATCTATCACCGCGAGTTCTTCGCGCTGCTCGGCGCATCGGGCTGCGGCAAGTCCACGCTGCTGCGCATGCTGGCCGGTTTCGAGCAGCCGACATCAGGTGAGATCATCCTCGATGGCACTGATTTGGCCGGAACGCCGCCCTACAAGCGGCCAGTCAACATGATGTTCCAGTCCTACGCGCTCTTCCCGCACATGACGGTCGAAAAGAACATCGCCTTCGGCCTGCGCCAGGATGGGATGGCCAAGGACGAGATCGGCGAACGCGTGCTGCAGATGCTGAAGATGGTGAAGCTGGAGAAATTCGCGTCCCGCAAGCCCAACCAGCTTTCCGGCGGCCAGCGCCAGCGCGTGGCGCTCGCCCGCTCGCTTGCCAAGCGCCCGAAAGTGCTGCTGCTCGACGAACCGCTTGGCGCGCTCGACAAGAAACTGCGCGAGGAAACCCAGTTCGAGCTGATGGACCTGCAGCAGAACCTCGGTCTCACCTTTGTCGTCGTCACCCACGACCAGGAAGAGGCGATGACCATGGCCGACCGCATCGCGGTCATGAGCCACGGCAAGGTCATCCAGGTGGCGACGCCGGCCGAAATCTACGAGGCCCCGAACTCCCGCTTCGTGGCCGACTTCATCGGCGACGTGAACATCTTCGACGGCAAGGTCACGGCCTCCAATGCCACTGGCGTCGAGATCGCTATCGACGAGAGCCTCACGATCAAGCTGTCGGGCGCGGAGCCCCTGGCTGTCGGCAGCCCCGCCGGCTTCGCCATCCGGCCAGAAAAGCTGAAGGTCACGCGCACCCCGCCGGCCAATCCCGGCATCAATGCCGCCTCGGGCGAGCTCTGGGACATCGCCTATCTCGGCGACATGACCGTTTTCCATGTGAAGCTGAAGAGCGGCAAGGTGGTGAAGGCGTCGTCTTTGAATGCGCAGCGCGCGGTCGATGATCCCTTTGTCTACGATCAGGAAGTCTGGGTCACCTTCGCCGAGGACGCCGGCGTTCTGTTGAGGGATTGACGCAATGGGCAAGCTCGGATCATCCGTCTACAACCGCCTCGTCATCATCGTCCCTTACGTCTGGCTGCTGCTGTTCTTCCTGGCGCCGTTCTTCATCGTCTTCCGCATTTCTCTGTCGACGACGGCGATCGCGATGCCGCCCTATGATCCGGCTTTTTCATTCTCGGATAGCTGGGCCGACGTCTGGGACAAGATCGCAAGCTTCTCCTTCGACAACTATCATTACCTGATCGACGATCCGCTCTATTTCAACGCCTATCTCTCCAGCGTCATCATCGCCGGCATCTCCACGCTGCTGACGCTGCTGATCGCCTATCCGATCGCCTATGGTATGGCGAATGCCCCGCGCAGCATCCGCCCGACGCTTCTGATGCTGGTCATCTTGCCGTTCTGGACGAGCTTCCTGATCCGCGTCTACGCCTGGATCGCCATCCTGAAGCCCGAGGGGCTGCTGAACCAGCTGCTGCAGTCGCTGCATGTCATCGACAGCCCGTTGATCATCCTCAACACCAACATCGCGGTCTATATCGGCATCGTCTATTCGTATCTGCCGTTCATGGTGCTGCCGCTCTACTCGTCACTTGAGAAGATGGACGGCACACTGATCGAGGCGGCGCAGGATCTCGGTTGCCCGCCGATAACGGCTTTCTGGCGCGTGACCTTCCCGCTGTCGCTTCCTGGTGTCGTCGCCGGCTGCATGCTGGTTTTCATCCCCGCGGTCGGCGAGTTCGTTATCCCCGATCTGCTCGGCGGATCGCAGACGCTGATGATCGGCAAGACGCTGTGGAACGAGTTCAATTCCAACCGCGACTGGCCGGTCTCCTCGGCCGTGGCCACCATCTTGCTTCTCATCCTGGTGATACCCATCGTGTTCTTCCAGAATGTGCAGGCCAAGGCTGATGAGCAGGGGAGATAGACCATGATGAAATGGACCCGCTTCAACGTAGCCTCCGTGACGCTCGGCTTCGCCTTCCTCTATCTGCCGATCGTCCTGCTCGTCGTCTTCTCCTTCAACGAATCGAAGCTCGTCACCGTCTGGGGCGGCTTTTCGACCAAGTGGTACGTGTCGCTCTTCCAGAACCAGGCGCTGCTCGACGCCGCCTGGGTGACGCTGCGCGTGGGCGTGCTCTCGGCAACCGCCGCGACCATTCTCGGCACGCTCGCTGCCATCACTTTGGTGCGCTACACGCGCTTTCGCGGCCGCATGCTCTTCTCCGGCATGGTATACGCGCCGCTGGTCATGCCCGAGGTCATCACCGGCCTGTCGCTGCTGCTGCTCTTCGTGGCGATTGGCCTCGACCGCGGCTTCTGGACCATCACGCTGGCCCATACGACGCTCACCATGTGCTTCGTCGCGGTCGTTGTGCAGTCGCGCCTTTTGACGTTCGATCGCTCGATCGAGGAAGCGGCGCTCGATCTCGGCTCGCCGCCAGTGCGCACCTTCTTTGAGATCACGCTGCCGATCATCGCGCCCGCCGTGGCGTCCGGCTGGATCCTCGCCTTCACCCTGTCGCTGGACGATCTCGTCATCGCCAGCTTCACGTCCGGTCCGGGTGCCACCACGCTGCCGATGAAGATCTACAGCCAGGTGCGCCTCGGCGTCACGCCGGAGATCAACGCGGTCTGCACAATCCTGATCGGCATCGTTGCGGTCGGCGTCGTCTGCACATCCGTCATCACCAAGCGGCGCGAGTTGCAGCGTGAGAGGGACGAGCGGGCGGCCGCGAACGCGCCGTGATTACTTCGTAGCGCCTTCCTGCGGCGGCTGCTGGTTGCCCGGTTGCTGGTTACCTGGCAGCGCCGAAAGGACCGGATCCGGCCAGGAACCGCCGACGAAGAACGGCAGGGCCGGAAAGGCTGCGTCGTTTGCGGGATCGGTGGCGATGATCTTGCCTGAGAGCGCAAGCCCGCTCGATTTGTAGGGAATGACGCCCGAAAGCGTGATGGTTTCCTGCGGCCCTTCGATCCGGCCGCGCTTGATCTGCGCAGCCCCGTCATCGAGATCGGCCGCGATATCAAGGCGATCGAACGCGAAGGAGCGATGTGAGACGGCGCTCAGCGCGAAGAACTCCGCCTTTGCCGCTTCGCTGCGCACCGCCTCGGAATCAAACCCAGGCAGCGAACCTGCCTGCGCGCGAAAATGAATGTTGCCGCTCACATCCGCCGGCCCCGCCTTCCAGATCGGCAGCGCGGTGCTGACGGAAAGGTCGAGCGAACCGGTCGCGAGCGGCAGCGGACCCTTGAGGTTGAGGCGTTCGATCAGGCTGGCGAAATCCGCGCCCCGGATCGACATCTGCAGCTTACCACCGCCATCGAAGTCGCCGCGCTTGGTCTCGATATGAGCAGTCAGCGCGCCGCCTTCGAACTGGCCGTCGCCGATATCGAACCGCGCCTCATTGCTGGAAACGATAATACTCGCGCCGACATTGGCGAGCTTGAAGGGGACGAGATCGGCCTGCTTGGCTGATAGCCTGAGGTCGATATCGAGCTGTTGCAAGGCGCCGCCATCGGGCGGCCCATGATCTTCGCCGGCGGCGAGCCGCACCACGAAGGCGTCGAACAGGGATTTGAAATTGATCTGGTCGAAGGCCAGCGTGCCGCCGAGCTTGGCGCGCTTGCCGGGCACGAAGCTCACATCCATCGCGCCATTGGCGTTCGAGCCGTTCATGCCGAGCGTGAGATTATCGAAGCGAAAACCGTTCGCCGACGAGGTCACATCGCTGTCGATCGAAAATGCCTTGAGCGTCGCCGCATCCGGCAGCGCGCGTCCCGCCCATGTCAGCAAGGCCGGCAGATCAGGAATGCCGACGGACATGGTGCCTTGCAGGCTGAACAGATGGGCGATGTTGGCCACGCCATCGAACTTGGCCGTCACCAGGTTCGATGTCAGCGCGGCCCGCAACGGTGCATTCTTGCCGCCGAAGGTCAGCAAGGGGCTGCGCGACGAGAAGTCGAGCTTCAGGTCGAGGCCATTGGTGCGGGCGATCAGCACCGCGCCGATTGGGCTCGACAGGCGCGGCCAGCCGATATCGGCGGTCACGCCATCGAAGCGGTAGGTCCTGCCGCTGGCGACATCGGTCACGTTCAAGGTGCCGTCTTCGACCGTGATGGTGCCGATGTCAGCATCCAGCGTCGTGTCGAGCGTCTCTTCGCCGTTCTTTTCCTGCGCGCCGGCGATAGCCTGCGCCAGCTGGCCGTCATTCGTCCAGTCGATCGTGCCATCGCGCTCGCGCGTCAAAAGCAGGTTGGGGCGCAGGATATGGAATTCGTGGAAGCTCGCCTTGCCTCTGAAGGCATCGATCAGGCTGAACTCGGCCGAGACGCTTTCGATCGTGCCGAGCAGCTTGTTGGCGTCCTTCTGGCGCACCGCAATCTTGTTCACGGTGATGCGCGGCGTCGGCCAGAACTCGATGACAGGCCGACCGGAAATCTCGGCATTGTAGCCCGTCCATCGCGACAGCCTATCCTCGATGCCGGAGCGCACGAGCCCGGTCGAGATCACATAGGGCCCGGCGACCCGAAGCGAAACGAAGACGGCGAGAAAGACCAGCAGCGAGATCGTGCCGACGCGGGCGACACCCGGCAGCCAGCGGGAGACGGGCCTGATTTTTATCCGCCGCGGCGGTGGTCGGGACGTACCCATGCGTTTCGCCAGTCTTTCGACATCTGCCCGTTAATGTACTGAAATTCCGGATATATCAAATGCTGCGCGGTTGCAAATATATAGCCGGGCGACCCGGCCGAGTAGCACCTTTATCCGCCGTCACGGCATGTTATATAGGTCTCTAACAAGAGGAGTTCTGCATGCGTGACGATAAGCCACTCTGGATCCCTTCGCGAGCCTCGGTCGAAGAAAGCCCGATCTTCTCCTTCATGCAGAAATGCAACCGGGACTTTGGCCTTTCACTATCCAGTTATGGCGAGTTGCATGCCTGGTCGGTCGCCGACCGCGCCAAATTCTGGACGTCGGTTTGGGAGTTCTGTGGCGTCAAGGGTGAACGCGGCGAGCGCGTGCTTGTCGATGACGAAATCATGCTCGACGCCCGCTTCTTTCCCGACGCAACGCTGAACTTTGCCGAAAACCTGCTCTCAGAAGAGGGTACCGGCGACGCGATCATCTTTCGCGGAGAAGACAAGGCAGAGGATCGCTGGAGCTGGGACCGGCTGCGCGAGCAGGTATCGAGATTGCAGCAGGCCATGCGCGCCGAGGGCATTGGGCCTGGAGACCGTGTGGCGGCAATGATGCCAAACGTGCCCGAAACAGTCGCCTTCATGCTCGCAGCCGCCTCGATAGGTGCGATCTGGTCCTCCTGTTCCCCCGATTTCGGCGAACAGGGCGTGCTCGATCGCTTCGGCCAGATCGAGCCGAAGCTCTTCGTCACCTGCGATGCCTATTGGTATGGCGGCAAGCTGCAGCCTATCAAGGAGAAGGTGGCCGCGGTCGCGGCGAAACTCGGCGTTCCCACCGTAGTCGTGCACTATGCGGGTGATGCCGACGATGTCGCGCGGGCCGTATCCGGTGCCCGAACGCTGGACGCTTTCATCGCCGCCCATCCCGCCCGCCCGATCGAATTCCGGCGCCTGCCGTTCTCGCACCCCCTCTATATCCTGTTCTCCTCGGGTACGACGGGCGTGCCCAAGTGCATCGTGCATTCGGCCGGCGGTACGCTTTTGCAGCACCTCAAGGAACATCGGTTGCATTGCGGCCTCGGCGCCGGCGAAAAGCTTTTCTATTTCACGACATGCGGCTGGATGATGTGGAACTGGCTGGTATCGGGGCTCGCCGTCGGCGCCACGCTCTGCCTCTTCGACGGCTCGCCCTTCGCGCCCGATGGCAATGTGCTCTTCGACTATGCGCAAGCCGAAAAGTTCGCGGTCTTCGGCACCTCGGCGAAATATATCGATGCCGTCCGCAAAAGCGGTTTTATGCCGCGCAGTTCGCACGATCTGAGCAGCCTTCGCCTGATGACCTCGACTGGATCGCCGCTATCGCCCGAGGGCTTTACCTTCGTCTATGAGGGCATCAAGGAGGACATTCAGCTGGCCTCGATCTCCGGCGGCACCGACATCGTCTCCTGCTTTGTACTGGGAAATCCCATGCAGCCGGTCTGGCGCGGCGAAATCCAGGGTCCCGGGCTCGGCCTTGCCATGGATGTCTGGGATGACGATGGCCATCCTGTGCGCGGCGAAAAGGGCGAGCTCGTCTGCACCAAGGCCTTCCCCTCCATGCCGGTCATGTTCTGGAACGACATCGATGGCGCCAAATACCGCGCCGCCTATTTCGAGCGTTTCGACAATATCTGGTGCCACGGCGATTTCGCCGAATGGACCGAGCATGACGGCATCATCATTCACGGCCGCTCGGATGCGACGCTCAATCCGGGTGGCGTACGCATCGGCACGGCGGAAATCTACAATCAGGTCGAGCAGATGCCCGAGGTCGCCGAAGCGCTCTGCATCGGTCAGGATTGGGAGGACGATGTCAGGGTCGTTCTCTTCGTGCGCCTGGCATCTGGCGTTGCGCTGACCGATGAGCTGGTCAAATCAATCAAAGCGCGAGTCCGCAGCGGCGCCTCACCACGTCACGTCCCCGCTAAAATCATCGCGGTCGCCGATATTCCGCGCACCAAGTCCGGCAAGATCGTCGAACTCGCCGTTCGCGAGATCGTGCATGGACGGCCGGTGAAGAACAAGGAAGCGCTCGCCAATCCGCAAGCTCTTGATTTGTTTTCAGATCTCGAAGAGCTGCGGGCTTGAATCGTTAAAATGATAGCGAAACTACAATATATGACCGGGCAGAGCTTCGTGGCCCTGGCAACCTTCCGTTAAGAAACTCTAGTCAAAGGTAAATGTAACTTGGGGCTGCATATGAACGAGGCAGCTTGGAGCCTTTGCTCCCGCAACATGATGTTAATCGCCTAGTCCTTGTTGAACAGCACCCAAACTCTCAGGCAGCCTCTTGGCTGCCTTTTTTCTTAGCTGGCCAGAACCCGCTGCGACGGAAACGCGATCTCGACGAGCGTCCCCTCATTGGGCGTCGAACTGATCGCGAAGATCGCCCGGTTGGCATCCACCATCGCCTTGGTGAGCGGCAGGCCGAGGCCCGTGCCTTCGCCGCGATGGCGCGATTGCGTCGAAACCTGCCGGAACGGCTTCATCGCCTGGTCGAGCTCGCTGCGCGTCATCCCCACGCCCGTGTCGCGGATACGAAGCACGACGCTGCCATTCGTCTCATAAGATGTCGACACGACGATCTGCCCGCCCGAAGGCGTGAAGCGGATGGCGTTGGATAAGATGTTGAGCGCGATCTGCTTGATCGAGCGCAGATCGGCGACCACATCTGGAACCGCGTGCGAAAGCGCCGTGCGAATGATCACCCGCTGGCTGTTTGCTTGCGGCTGCAGCAGCGCCACGGCTTCCGAGATCGCTTCGTTGAGATTGATCGAGTCGAAATCCAGATCCATCTCACCGGCTTCGATCTTCGAGATGTCGAGCAGGTCGTTGACGATATCAAGCACATGCCGGCCAGAGCGGCCGATGTCGTTGGCGTATTCGACGTAGCGCGGATGACCGATCGGCCCGAAGCGCTCGCCGGCCATCATGTCGGAGAAGCCGATGATGGCGTTGAGCGGCGTGCGGATCTCGTGGCTGACGCGTGCGAGGAAGTCTGTCTTGTGGGCATTGGCCGTCTCGGCGGCACTCTTGGCGCCGCGCAACTCGTCCTCGGTGCGCTTCCACTGGGTGATATCGCGGATCACGGCGCAATAGCCGCTGGAGGAGGTGAGCCGCCCGAGCGTCATGAACAACGGCACGAAACCGCCCGAGGCCTCACGGCCGATCACTTCGCGCCCGTCATTGAGAACGCTCGCGACGCCATGGCTGGAAATGCCGTTGATATAGTCGAGCACGGCCTTCTGGCTCTCATGCGCGAAGAGCATCACGAAGGGTTTGCCGCGCGTGTCGTCCTCGTCGTAGTTGAAGAGCGCGCTGGCGGAACGGTTCATCGAGCGGATGTCGCCCTCGGCGCCGATCACCACGACGCCATCGGTCGCGGTTTCCAGGATCGAGCGCAGTTCCTCGACTTCCACCTGCAGCTTGGCGACCTTCTCGACCATGCGGTCGGCGGCGCGTCCGTCGATGGCCGGAGCGACCTCCGGCACCGGCGCCGGACGCTCGCTGACGACAGGCATCAGCGCCAGCATCAATGCGGTGCTGTCTTCCCAGCGGATCGATTGCAGCCGCGCCGACACCGGCACGAGGTCGTCTTCCATGGTGACGAGCATCATGCCGTCATGGCGCGCGCTGGCTTCGTCGATGTCGTCGCGCTGGAGAAGCGCATCGATGCCGCCGACATCGGCCAGATCCTGCAGCGAGCGGTAGCCCGTCAGGCGCATGAATTCAGGGTTCGCATGGATAAGCTGATCGCCGGCGTGAATGAGCACGGCAACCGGCAGCTGATCGATCATGCCCGCCGAGAAACCGTCGGTCATCTTCACCCGGGGCGGAATGAAGCTCGCCAGAATATCCATCTGGCTGACTGTTTCCTCAAGACCTTCGGTCACATCGTCGCTGTCGTCATTGGCTGCAACAGGCGTGTCGTTGAGCGGCTCGTCCGTCGAATGCTCGGAAGAGGAGGGGATCTCGGCGTCATTGAGTACGGTATCGCTGTCTGCGGTGTCGCTGGATACCGGCTGCTCAGCTTCATCCGGTCCCGAGAGCTCGGCGCTGCCCTCGTGCTGATCCGTCGTCTCGTCAACAACCTCATCGCCTTGCGACGCGTCGTCATCGATCAGGTCCGCTCGCGGTGCCTCGTCGGTCGCCTTCTGCGCCTCGTCAGCCGCTGGCTTCGTCTCCGCCGGCGCGCTGCCATCCTCATCCGGCGTATTCACGCCAAATGCTTCGAGGCGCTTGGCGATCTCGCGGAAGTTCGCCTGCTCGGCGTTCGTCAGACCGGGGCCGACGCCATGCAGCTGGACGATCTTGTCGGTCAGCCGGCGGTTCGGCGTTTCGACGATGCGCAGGACAGGCGGTTCGGCGCGCGGTATTTCCATGCTCTGTGTTGGCGCGGGGGCAGGCGTATCGTCTTCGACGGAATGCTCTTCCTCAGCCAGGAAATCGTCCGTGGCCGCATCGGCAGCGTCCGGCATCTCCACGGAAACGGGCGCTTCGTCGATGTTGTCCTCGGCAAGCGTCTCTTCCGCTACGATGTCGTCGTTCTGCTGATCCAGCGCAGCGGCGTCATAGGCAATGCCATCGGGACCGAATGTCAGGCCAAGCGCCAGCGGATCTTCCGCCGCATCCGAGAGGCGCACGACGCCGAAGCCACGGAAGCCGTCGAATTCGCGGCTGCGCGTATAGGTCGGCAGCGCCGCCAGGTCGACCGGCACGGCGAGGCTCGTGCCCTCGATCGGCCAGTGAATGGTCTTGCCCGACCATGTGTCGCGGCGCGCCAGCGCCTCGGAAATCTTGCCCTCGGGATCGAGGTTGAACAGCGCCGACACATCGCTGAAGGCGATGCCGATAATGTTTGCCGCATGCGGACCAACCGCTTCCGCGAATTCGCCGGAAACCTCGCTGAAATGGCCTTCGGCGTCGATCTTCCAGACGAAACGCGTCGCCCGGCTGTTCGGCTTGAAGACGAAACGACCGTTCTCGGCCGCTACTTGCGTAGCTTCGGCCGCGACCTCTACAGCAGCGGGTGCGACCTCGGCCTCATCATCCAGATCAACGGCATGGGTCTCGGGCGCCTGTGCCGGCGCCTCATCGGCCACGCCGTCGTCGCTCGCGACCTCACCATCGCCCAGTTCGGCAGCAGCCACCGGCTCAGCGCTCACATCATCCGGTTCGAAGGCTGCGATATCGTCATCGGCAACCGTCTCGCCCGGATGGAATGCCTCGTCGGCCTCGCCCTCATCGGCCGCTACCGGCTCCTCGGCAATCGCAGGCGCTTCGTCATCATCGACATCATCATCTGCGGCAAGCAATGCCTCTGGCTCCGGATCGGAATCCGCCAGCGTCTCGACATCGCCGAATCCAGCCGTTTCCTCGTCGGTGTCGCGGCCCATATCAGGCTCGATCACGCTGGCCTCGAAGGCTTCGTCACCAGCGGGCACGGTCTCCGCCTCGAAGGCCTCCGCGGCAACCGCCGCGGCCTCTGCGATGTCGCTATCGTCTGCGATGTTCTCGTCCGGTACGTCCTCGATATCCTCGATCTCGGCAACGGCATCGATCGCGTCGGCGAATGTCGAGGCCGGGGCGACAACGGTATGGTTAACGGGGCTTGTGGATAAGTCCGGAGTATCCGTCGGGTCCAGACGCCCGAGAACGGTCTCGACCGCGAAAAGCAGGTAAAGCGCCGGATCGCTGCTGATTCGCCCGACGGCGGCAGGCAGGTAACCCTTGCCTGTCGCAACCGGTCGCTTGATCAGCCCGTGCGGATGCGCGCCGGCCATGGTCACCAGGGCCTTTGCCGTCGGCTGTGTTACGCCGAGGGATGAAAAGCCGGGGGAGGCGGCAACGATCTCGCCTTCGCCGCCGATGACGGCCATATGCGTATCGGGATCGTCGAGCCCCTTCAGCATCTGCGCGGCCGACTGCTCCGTCGACAGCGCCCGCGTCGCGACCGGCAATGAGACCAGCACCGCCGCTTCGCCCGAGACGTCAATGAGTTCAACGGAGGCCTGCACGGCCACGCGCTGGAAACCCTGCGCGATGCGGATCATGAAGTTCCTGGTGTCGCCGGTCCTTGAGAGCTGCCGGGCCGTCACTTCCAGCTGGCGATAGGTGATATCGCCGCGATTGACGCCCTGATCCAGCAGATCATAGACCGCCGCATGCCCGAAAAGCTCGGCACCCGCGCCGTTCGCCCAGAGCGCGCGCGCAAGGTCCGCCGAGAAAAGCACCAGCGCTTCGCCACGGGCAAAGTGCTCCCGCACACGCGGATGCACGGCGATGTCGATGAACGGATATTGGACTGCGGGCATCAGCGGACCTTTAGTCTTCGGGCCTGGCAAATTAACGGTCTATTAATAACGACAGGGCGCAAACCGGTCTAGCACGACCAATGGCTTTCGGCCGAAAAGGTTAACGTCGGTTGCGCCGCACAATAATGTTGCACTGCACAATAAGATGCGCTATATGATGCTTACCTAACAAACGAGGCTGTCATGATGCCGAGACATAAGGAGCAAGCACCAATGGCGAAAATGGAAGACGTATTTTCTATCTCCTCTTTTGACCCCGCGAAGTTCGCTGACTCGTTTCGCGATTTCGCCGAAAAGGGCTCGCAGCAGTCGCGCGACGCCTATGCCAAGATGAAGGCCGCCGGCGAAGAAGCCAGCAAGACGCTCGAATCCACCGTTCAGACGGCCCAGGCCGGCGCTGCCGAAATCGGCCATCAGGCGATCGGCGCCCTGCGCACCAATGCCGAGAATTCGCTGACGCATATGGACGCGCTTCTTTCGGTCAAGTCCGTCGCCGAATTCTTCGAGCTGCAGACCTCTTTCCTGCGCAAGCAGGCGGAACTGACGATCGAACAGGCCAAGGCCATGCAGGAAACCTCGAAGCTGGTCGCCGAAAAGGTTGCCAAGCCGTCGAAGGAAGCCGCTGAAAAGGTCATGGCCTCTTTCAAGGCTGCCTGATTTTCATGACAGGCGAACGAAAAGGCTGGACCCTTCGTCCAGCCTTTTTGTATATTAAGGACAGATAGGGCTTGAATTAAATTTCAAGTCCCCGTATGTCACCCCCGTCGCGCCAAGCGACGTTTGTGCGGTTGTAGCTCAGTTGGTTAGAGCGCAGGTTTGTGGCACCTGAGGTCGGAGGTTCGAGACCCCCCAACCGTACCATTCCCTCCACTATAATGAGATAAGTATCCGGCTTTCGTCTCCCTCAAGCCATCGCCTCAGTGCTTCATCATGACAGGCATGGTCGCGTGCGAAAGCACGTATCGGGTGATCCGGCCTAAAAGCAGTTCCAGAAGATAGCCGTGCCTGAAGGCGCCGATCAGCAGGCAGGTTGCTTTCTCTGTCTTGGCGAATTCAACAATAGCCTCGCCGATGGAATGGCCATTCGACGATATCGCCACCACCTGGCCTTGAAGTGCAAGGCGGGCAAGCATCGCTTCGGCGCTCGTCTTGGCCCTGCCGTCGGTGTCGTCGATGCAGACGAGCGTGATCCGTTTCGCGGCCGCAAGCCAGCGTTTGGCCGCGATGAGGGTGTCTTCGGCGTGTCCCTGTTGTCGCCAGCCGATCACCACATGGTCGAACAGATTGCCTTGGTAGTAGTCGCGGGCGGGCGGCATCAAGACCAGTTTATGCTGGCTGAACACGACGCTGCGAAAGGCGTCGCGCGCGTCGGCGTTGCCGTATCTCGATGTCACCACGAGTTCGCTCGCCGCGCATTCGGTGGCGACGCAGCGCGAGACATCGCCACGGCAATCGTCGAGAAAAACCGTGCGTCGCTGCGAGTGGCGCCGGCGCCAGGTGGCGAACGCCCGGCCTACCTGCTCGAAACGCTGCCGCGATGAGCCTTCGGCGTGATCGCGCAATTGTATCAAATCGATCTCCTCGGGCGAGAAAACCAGCGTCATCGGCTCGGATCCGATGTGTGCGGCGGCCATGGAGCCATGGATGGCATGCGCCGCGTCCTCGGCAAGGTCGAGGCAGAGCCGGGCGGTCATCGGGTCGGGCAGAAGCACCAGAACCTCCGCGCCGCCATGCGATCGGCACAGCGGGCTATAGCTCTCGATTTCCCGATCAGCGTCTCTGCGGTCCCTTGTGAACATGGCCATACGCGCTCCAAAGGGGCGCTTGCCGGATCAAACAATGGTCGCATCGAGGCGACCTCACCGCAGGCGCCGATGTCATGATTTTACGCCTGCAAATGCCGCTCTGCAACATGCTCCGCGCAGACAAAATCGAGCGTTCTGACGAGTCGTCCGCCTGCCCAAGCTGTGTCCGATGTGGCCTATCAACGGCCTGTCGCCGCGCCGGACAGGTATTTTTCGTGAGTCACCCTTGTATAAAAGGTGTTGCTAATCAATATCATCGCCATGCCCCGCGCCCCCTGCGTCATATTGCGTTGCAAAATGTGAACGAGAATGCCATTTTCCCGCCGGGGGTTAATTCAGAGTGATTTTAGAAGGAGACTTATATGTCCATTTCGCTCAGCAATCTGGATAAATCCAACGCCCAGCCAATCCCTCCGGTCAACGCAGCCGCAGTTCTGAGAACGGCACGCGAGACCATTGGCTATAGCGTTGACGATCTCGCCGTGACGTGTGGTCTGCTCGTCGCTGAAATCGAGGAAATCGAACGCGGCGAAGATACGGATTCGGCCAAGATCAAGCGCATCGCCGCTGCCTTGCAGCTGCCGCTGTCTTCGCTCGGCCTGGAATAATCCATTTGTTCTTGCGGGATCGGCGGTTCTTCGCCGGTCCTGCCGCTTGCGCCTTCGCTTAGCGGTTTATTAACCGTGTTGCCCGAACCCGGCGGACGGGCCGGTGCCAGAGGTAGTTTTACCTCCCCCCATATAGGATAGATTAGCAACCTGAGGGCGAATGTTCCGCCGGGCGCTACATCGTGTTGAGCGATGGCTGGACGGTATCGTGGGGATGGCATCATGGAACGACGTGCATTTCGCATCGGCGATCGATTGGTCGATGGCGGCGAACTCCTGGAACGCGGCCTCCTGCTCGTGTGCGCGGCTCTGGCCGTTGTGCTTCCCATCCTCGACACCAGTCTCGCCGACATCGCCGACGATATCCTGCTGCACGATCTGCGTCTGCTCGGCGCGGCCACTTATCTTCTGCTCGTGACCTATGCGGTCGGCTTCTTCGGCGTCTTCACACCCTGCATGCGCGAGCATATGCGCTTCATCGATCTCGCTGGGCTGATCATGGCGGCCGTTGCCGTGTCCCGCGCCGTCTACATGATCGGTTGGGCCCATCTTCCGGTGGCAGCGGAAGAGGGCGGCCTCGCGACGGTTCCATTGGCCGGATTTTACCTGTCCTGTGGCAGCCTGCCGCTCTTCATCCTGCTGCTCGGCAGCTTCTGGCAATTGCGCCGAGACTGGCACCCATCCACTGCGCACGGCAGAGCCGCGACGACAGGCACCTAGGCCGCAAGTGCAACCTCGGCGTGGTCTCCGTGGCGCGCGATCCGCATGGACAGGTCCAGCTTCACGTCCGACGCCATGGCAACCATGGACGCTGCGGCGAATGCGAGGACGCACAAGCCGGTAATTCGACCCAGCGGGGTCAGTTTTTTGAGGGCAAGTTCACACATTTCTTCACCTTTCACCCTAGCAGGTTTTTTGGCAATGTCAAGCGCTTGCCGCTCGAGGCCGGGCCACCGCTCTGGCGCGGATGATCACCAGCCTATCCCGATCCTTCCGGCCGATCATGGAACTCCGGCCATCAGTGCACGTTCTCCTTCTCTCAAAGGAGCGCGTCTATGCTCAAGACGGAAGACACAACGAAAAGCCACGAGAACGACCGCGATGGGCCTGCTGTCGCAAGCCTTGCGCCGTTTCTCTGGGAAAGCCGCGTCGTGGTGATCTTTCCCGACAAGGATAACGCCCGAACAGCCCGGCAGGAAAACCAGCTGATGGCCGACCGGCCGGGGCTTCAGGAACGCGACGTGGTCGTGCTGAAGGTCGCAGGCGGAACCGTGCGCCCGCTTTTCGGCGCCGCAAAGGATGTCAACGCGGAAGCGCTTGCCCGTGATCTGGCCGCCCCGCCGCCGGGAGAATTCATGGCCTTCCTTGTCGGCAAGGATGGAACGGTGAAGTTCACGATCGGCGAGCCGATAACGGCAGCCGAGCTTTTCGCGATCATCGATGCCATGCCGAGGCGCGCAGGCGAAACCGCCCGGCACTGAGCCGGCGCACCGTCAAAGACACGTAATATATGAAAGGAGCGGATCATGTCCGTGCCAAACGAACCCTTGCCCGGCACGCCGCCGATGCCGGGACCCGATTGGGCGCCGCAGCCTCCGATCCATGAGCCGGAGCCCGACAGCTTGCCCGACGAGCTGCCCAATCCCAACCCGGATGAAAACGACGAGCCACCCAAGCATGCATAAGGCGTGCAGACGTAACTACAGGAACATCTGCCTCTCCGCCGACACCAGTTCCTGAAGAAAATCGACAACGGTGCGCACGCGAACGAGATCGCGTGCGCTCTCATGATAGGTCGTCCAGTAGGCGCGTTCGATGGAAACATCGGGCAGGATCCGGATCAGCTCGGGATATTGCCGGGCAATGTAATCGTGCAGGATGCCGATGCCGGCGCCGGAGCGAACCGCTTCCGTCTGGCCGGTTGCCGTCGAAATCTCGAAGCCGGCGTCCCAGCTGCGCATCACCGCCGATGAGAAATTCAGCGACGCCGTGAAGATCAGGTCCTCGACATAGCCGATCCGGGGATGGTCCTTCAGCGCCTCGATATCGTCAGGCGTGCCGTTCGCTTCGAGGTAATCCTTCGAGGCGTAGAGCCCGAGCGTGTAGTCCGTCAGTTTCGAGGAGACGAGCCGCCCCTGTTCCGGCCGCTCCAGCGTGATCGCTATATCGGCCTCGCGCTGCGACAGCGAGAATGAGCGGGGCACCGGCACCAGCTGTATCCGGAGCTCCGGATACCGCTTGATCAGCCGGCCCAGCCGTGGTGCGAGAAACGCCACGCCGAACCCATCCGGCGCGCCGATCCGCACCGTTCCTGCGATGCTGCTGTCCAGATGGCCGAGGCTCGCCTGCGCTCTGAGCATCTCGGTCTCCATGCGCTCGGCGGCATGCAGAAACATCTCGCCTTCCGCCGTCAGGTCGCAGCCATTGGTGCGCCGAACGAGCAGCCGCGTCTTCAGCCGCTCCTCCAGCGTCGTCACCCGCCGGCTTAGCGTGGCGTGGTTGACGCCCAGCCGTTTGGAGGCCGAGAGGATCTGTCCGGTACGGGCCACGGCCAGGAACATACGCACATCATCCCAGTCCAAATCGGCCCCCGGCTTTAATTTTTGCACAACGGTTGCTTAAACCTGTTCATTGATTTGTGCAAATTGAAGTGCGATGCTGGGTCATTCAACAAAGACTGTGAAACCCAGAGGAGGCACACCCATGCATGAGATTGGTCATTTCATCGGCGGCAGGCACGTCGTTGGCTCGAGCGGCCGTTCGAGCAATGTGTACAACCCGGCAACGGGCGAAGTTCAGGCGACCGTAGCGCTCGCGAGCGTCGAGGAGATGCGCGCCGCCGTCGAAAACGCCAAGGCCGCTCAGCCGAAGTGGGCAGCCACCAACCCGCAGCGCCGCGCCCGCGTCTTCTTCAAGTTCGTCGAGCTCTTGAACAAGCACATGGACGAGCTCGCCGTCATGCTCTCCAAGGAGCACGGCAAGACGGTCGAGGATTCCAAGGGAGATATCGTCCGCGGTCTCGAAGTCTGCGAATTCGTCTGCGGCATTCCGCACCTGCAGAAGGGCGAGTTCACCGAGGGCGCAGGCCCCGCGATCGACATGTACTCGATGCGCCAGGCCGTCGGCGTCGGCGCCGGCATCACCCCGTTCAACTTCCCGGCCATGATCCCGATGTGGATGTTCGCGCCGGCGATCGCCTGCGGCAACGCCTTCATCCTGAAGCCCTCCGAGCGCGATCCGTCCGTGCCGATGCGCTTGGCTGAACTGATGATCGAAGCCGGCCTGCCGGCAGGTATCCTCAACGTCGTCAACGGTGACAAGACCGCCGTCGACGCGATCCTGACGGACCCGGATATCGGCGCCGTTTCCTTCGTCGGCTCCACCCCGATCGCTCGCTACGTCTATGGCACCGCTGCCATGAACGGCAAGCGCGCGCAGTGCTTCGGCGGCGCCAAGAACCACATGATCATCATGCCCGACGCCGACATGGACCAGGCCGTCAACGCTCTGATGGGCGCTGGCTACGGTTCCGCCGGCGAGCGCTGCATGGCGATCTCTGTCGCCGTTCCTGTCGGCGAGGAAACTGCAAACCGCCTGGTCGAAAAGTTGACGCCGAAGATCGAGGCGCTGCGCATCGGCCCTTACACGGATGACAAGGCCGACCTCGGTCCGCTCGTCACCAAGGAAGCTCAGGCCCGCGTCTCCGGCTTGATCGACAAGGGTGTCGAAGAAGGCGCCAAGCTGGTCGTCGATGGTCGCGGCTTCAAGCTGCAGGGCTATGAGGATGGCTATTTCGTCGGCGGCACGCTGTTCGATCACGTCACGCCGGACATGGACATCTACAAAACCGAAATCTTTGGACCGGTTCTCTCCGTCGTTCGCGCCAAGAACTACGAGGAAGCCCTGGAACTGCCGATGAAGCACGAGTACGGCAACGGCGTCGCGATCTACACCCGCGACGGCGACGCCGCCCGCGACTTCGCCTCCCGCATCAACATCGGTATGATCGGTGTCAACGTTCCGATCCCTGTTCCGCTTGCCTACCATTCCTTCGGCGGCTGGAAGGCTTCGAGCTTCGGCGACCTCAACCAGCACGGCACGGACTCGATCAAGTTCTGGACGAAGACCAAGACGATCACCGCTCGCTGGCCATCAGGCATCAAGGACGGCGCCGAGTTCGTCATGCCGACGATGAAGTAAGTCTCTGTAAGAATTGAGCTTTGGAACCGGGCCCTGAAAGGGGCCCGTTTTCGTTCAGGGCCGCGCGCGGCTCGCTTTTATAACGTGATTCATTTTTTCATCTTTTTCTATTTTGGAATTGTTCAAAACTATCAAAGGCACTATATACAGTGCCTAACGAGAACGAATCTGGAGATCGGCATGCGTTTGACCAAGCAGACCAACTATGCGGTTCGCATGTTGATGTACTGCGCTGCCAACGAAGGCAGTCTCAGCCGGATTCCTGAAATCGCCAAGGCATACGGCGTTTCGGAGCTCTTTCTGTTTAAGATCCTGCAGCCGCTGAACAAGGCCGGTCTTGTTGAGACCGTGCGTGGCCGCAACGGCGGTGTCCGCCTCGGCAAGCCTGCCGAGAAGATCAGCCTGTTCGACGTCGTCCGCGTCACCGAAGACAGCTTCGCAATGGCCGAATGCTTCGAGGATGACGGCGAAGTCGATTGCCCGCTGGTCGATAGCTGCGGCCTGAACTCGGCGCTGCGCAAGGCGCTGAACGCCTTCTTCGACGTGCTGACGCAGTATTCGATCGACGATCTGGTCAAGGCCCGTCCGCAGATCAATTTCCTGCTCGGCATCGATACGCATCATCATCATCCGAAGTCGACAGCCGTCGCGCCGGCTGCCTGAAGTAGTAAAGCTGAATATATCGCAACCGCAGTCACCCAGGGTGCCTGCGGTTGTTTCGTTTTGGAAACAAGCCTGGAAACGCTCGCGGGGCGTGTCGTGATATGATGACACCGACGCGAAATTATACCAAATGCGACGGAAACAAGGGTTATCCAGCGCGAATCTTTCTAATTACGGCCTATTTTCGGCGGAAAATTACTAAAGTTGTCCAACTGGAAAAATTTTCCACCGTGGTCGTTGATTTCAGCAAATAAATATCGTTCCATCGGCGCTCGATCGGGAGGAGTGCTCTGCGATCAGACGAACGTATAAAAGAACAAACCTGGGAAACGAAATCATGAAAAAGATCTCTGTCCTTCTGGCAGCGACCGTTTTGGCTTCGGCCATGGCGTCGACCGCTTGGTCCAAGACGCTTGTATATTGCTCGGAAGGATCGCCGGAAGGCTTCGATCCCGCAATCTACACGGCAGGCACCACCTTCGACGCTTCCTCGCGTACCGTCTACAGCCGCCTGGTCGAGTTCAAGCATGGCAAGACCGAAGTCGAGCCGGGCCTTGCCGACAGCTGGACCGTTTCCGATGATGGCCTGACCTATACCTTCAAGCTGCATCCGGGCGTCAAGTTCCAGACCACCGAGTTCTTCACGCCGACCCGCGACCTGAACGCCGACGACGTCGTCTTCTCGTTCGACCGCCAGCTGAAGGCTGACAGCCCCTGGGCCAAGTACGTCGCCGGCGTTTCCTACGAATACGCTGCCGGCATGGGCTTCCCCGAGCTGATCAAGTCGGTCGAAAAGGTCGATGACCTCACCGTCAAGTTCACGCTGAACCATCCCGAAGCACCGTTCCTCGCCGACCTCGCGATGGACTTCGCATCGGTCGTTTCCAAGGAATATGCCGACAAGCTGCAGGCCGATGGCAAGATGGAGCAGATGAACCAGATGCCGCTCGGCACCGGTCCGTTCACCTTCGTCGCCTACCAGCCGGATGCCGTCATCCGCTACAAGGCCAACGAAAGCTACTTCAAGGGCAAGGAAAAGATCGACGATCTCGTTTTCGCGATCACCCCTGACGCTTCGGTTCGCGCTCAGAAGCTCAAGGCCGGCGAATGCCACATCATGCCTTACCCGAACGCCGCTGACGTCAAGGATCTGAAGGCTGATAGCAGCCTCAAGGTTCTGGAGCAGCCAGGCTTGAACGTTTCCTACCTCGCCTACAACACGCAGCAGGCGCCGTTCGACAAGCCTGAAGTGCGCAAGGCGCTGAACATGGCGATCAACAAGCAGGCGATCGTCGATGCTGTGTTCCAGGGCGCTGGCCAGGTTGCCAAGAACCCGATCCCGCCGACGATGTGGTCCTACAACGACGCCGTCAAGGACGACGCCTACAGCCCCGACGAAGCCAAGAAGATGCTTGAAGCCGCTGGCGTCAAGGATCTGTCGATGAAGATCTGGGCGATGCCGGTTTCGCGTCCGTACATGCTGAACGCACGTCGCGCCGCCGAGCTGATGCAGGCTGACCTCGCAAAGGTCGGCGTCAAGGTCGACATCGTCACCCACGAATGGGCCGAATACCTGAAGCTCTCCAAGGACGTGAAGCGCGATGGCGCTGCCATCCTCGGCTGGACGGGTGACAATGGTGATCCGGACAACTTCCTCGACACGCTGCTCGGCTGCGAAGCCGTCGGCGGCAACAACCGCGCGCAGTGGTGCAACAAGGAATTCGACGCCCTCGTGAAGAAGGCCAAGAAGACCTCCGACGTTGCTGAGCGCACGAAGCTCTACGAAGAAGCACAGGTTGTCTTCAAGAAGGAAGCTCCCTGGGCAACCATCGACCACTCGACGGAATTCGTTCCGATGAGCGCCAAGGTTTCCGGCTACGTGCAGGATCCGGTCGGTGTTCACCGCTTCGACGGCGTTGATATCGCCGAATAACCAAATCTATGCAAAGATGCCCGACAAGATCGGGCTTGGCCGGCGGTCAGGTTTGATACCTGACCGCCGGACTAATATGGACATATGATATGTTTCGTTTCTTCATCGGGCGCCTAGCGGTCCTGATCCCCACCTTCCTCGGTGTTTCCATCATCGCCTTCGCGTTTATCCGCCTGCTGCCCGGAGATCCGGTCATGCTGATGTCGGGCGAGCGTGTCATGGCGCCGGAACGCCATGCCGAAATCATGCACGACCTCGGCCTCGACCGGCCCGTCTACGTCCAGTACATCGATTACCTCGGTAATCTCGTGCAGGGCGATCTCGGCTCGTCGATCGTCACCAAGCGCCCGGTCCTGCAGGAATTCATGTCGCTGTTTCCGGCAACGCTGGAGCTGTCGCTCTGTGCCATCCTGTTCGCCATCATCCTCGGCATTCCCGCCGGCATCTTCGCCGCCGTGAAGAGGGGGACGTGGTTCGACCAGGGGGTCATGGGCGTCGCCCTTGTCGGCTATTCGATGCCGATCTTCTGGTGGGGCCTGCTCCTCATCGTTCTGTTCTCGAATACGCTGCACTGGACACCCGTCTCCGGCCGTATCTCGCTGATGTACTTCTTCAAGCCGGTCACCGGCTTCATGCTGATCGACAGCCTGCTGTCCGGTCAGGCCGGCGCCTTCAAGTCGGCCTTCCAGTCGCTGATCCTGCCGACCATCGTTCTCGGCACCATTCCGCTGGCCGTCATCGCCCGCCAGACCCGCTCGGCCATGCTCGAGGTTCTCGGCGAGGATTACGTCCGCACCGCCCGCTCCAAGGGCCTCGCGCCCCTGCGTGTCGTCGGCGTGCATGCGTTGCGCAACGCCATGATCCCGGTTGTCACCTCGATCGGCCTGCAGGTCGGCGTTCTGCTTGGCGGTGCCATTCTGACGGAAACCATCTTCTCCTGGCCGGGTATCGGCAAGTGGATGGTCGATGCGGTGTTCAAGCGCGATTACACCGTGGTCCAGGGCGGCCTGCTCCTGATCGCGGCCATCATCATGCTCGTCAATCTGATCGTCGATCTCATGTACGGTCTCATCAACCCACGCATCAGACACTAGGAGCGGCCCATGAGCACGACAAACACCACGTCTGCCCAGCCCTCCGGTCTCTCGGAGTTCTGGTACTACTTCTCCCGCAACAAGGGCGCGGTCATCGGCCTCGTCGTTTTCGTCTTCGTTCTCCTGCTGGCGATCTTCGCATCCGTCGTCGCCCCGCATGATCCGAACGTGCCGTCGGGCTTCCAGCGCTTGCCGCCGGCATGGTCGGAAGGCGGTAACAGCGCCTATCTGCTCGGCACCGATGCCGTCGGCCGCGACATGCTTTCGCGCCTGATCTTCGGCACGCGCTTCTCGCTGTTCATCGGCCTCGTCGTCGCCTCGCTGTCGGCTGTCGCCGGCGTCCTGCTCGGCCTTATCGCCGGTTACTTCCGCGGCCGCACCGATACGATCATCATGCGCGTCATGGATATCATCCTGGCCTTCCCGTCGCTGCTGCTGGCACTCGTGCTGGTGGCCGTCCTCGGCCCCGGCCTGCTGAACGCCATGATCGCGATCTCGATCGTCAACCAGCCGCACTTCGTCCGCCTGACCCGCGCCGCCGTCATCAGCGAGCGCGAGAAGGAATATGTCGTGGCCTCCCGCGTCGCCGGCGCCGGCACGCTTCGCCTGATGTTCAAGACGATCCTGCCAAACTGCCTGGCACCGCTGATCGTCCAGGCAACGCTCGCCTTCTCGGCGGCGATCCTCGACGCGGCGGCCCTCGGCTTCCTCGGCATGGGCGCCCAGCCGCCGACATCCGAGTGGGGCACGATGCTCGCCGACGCCCGCGAGTTCTTCCAGAGCTCGCCGTCGCTCGTCACTTTCCCGGGCCTGTGCATCCTCATCACCGTTCTCGCCATCAACCTGATGGGCGACGGTCTGCGCGATGCGCTAGATCCCAAACTGAAGAGGTCCTGATATGGCACTTCTCGAAATCGAAAATCTCGTCGTCGAGTTCCAGACCTCGACCGGCACCTTCCGCGCCGTCGATGGCGTGTCGATGAAGGTCTCGGCCGGCGAAGTTCTGGCCATCGTCGGCGAATCCGGCTCCGGCAAGTCCGTCTCCATGCTGGCAGCCATGGGCCTTCTGCCCTGGACCGCAAAGGTCACCGCCGACAAGCTGGTCTTCGACGGCCGCAACCTGCTCGGCATGTCCGGAAGCGAGCGCCGCAAGATCATCGGCAAGGACATGTCGATGATCTTCCAGGAGCCGATCGCCAGCCTCAACCCGTGCTTCACGGTCGGCTTCCAGATCGAGGAAGTGCTGCGCATTCACCTCGGCCTCAACAAGGCGGAGCGCCGCAAGCGCGCCATCGAGCTCTTCGAAGCGGTCGGCATTCCGAACCCGGCCGAGCGCCTCGGCCACTTCCCGCACCAGATGTCGGGTGGCCAGTGCCAGCGCGTGATGATCGCGATTGCGATCGCCTGCAATCCGAAGCTCCTGATCGCCGACGAGCCGACCACTGCTCTCGACGTCACGATCCAGAAGCAGATCCTCGATCTCCTGATGCGCCTGCAGACGGAACACGGCATGGGCCTCATCATGATCACCCACAACATGGGCGTGGTCGCCGAGACCGCCGATCGCGTGATCGTGCAGTACAAGGGCCGCAAGATGGAAGAGGCCGACGTGCTGTCGCTGTTCGAAGCACCGAAGAGCGATTACACCCGTGCGCTGCTCGCGGCTCTGCCCGACAACGCCACCGGCGACCGCCTGCCGACCATCGGCGAGATCTTCAAACAGACGAGTGAGGGAGCGGCCCAATGACGCCAGTCCTCGAAGGCAAGAACATCGTCCGCAACTACTTTCTGCCGGGCGGCCTGTTCAAGAAGGAAAAGACCGTGCACGCCGTCAAGGGCGTGAACTTCAAGGTGGAACAGGGCAAGACGCTCGCCATCGTCGGTGAAAGCGGCTGCGGCAAGTCCACGCTCGCCCGCATCATCACCATGATCGATCCGGCAAGCGACGGCGAACTCTTCATCGACGGCAAGAAGGTAGATATCGCAGCCGGCGACCTGACGCCCGAAATGCGCCGCAAGGTGCAGATCGTGTTCCAGAACCCCTATGGTTCGCTGAACCCGCGCAAGAAGATCGGCGATATCCTGATGGAGCCGCTGATCATCAACACCAACACGCCCGCTGCCGAACGCCGCGAACTGGCGATGTCGATGTTGAAGAAGGTCGGCCTGCAGGACGTCCACTTCAACCGCTATCCGCACATGTTCTCCGGCGGCCAGCGCCAGCGTATCGCCATTGCCCGCGCGCTGATGCTGAAGCCGCGGCTTCTGGTGCTGGACGAGCCGGTCTCCGCACTCGACCTTTCGGTCCAGGCACAGGTGCTGAACCTGCTCGCCGATCTGCAGGACGAGCTGAACCTGACCTACGTCTTCATCAGCCACGACCTCTCGGTCGTCCGTTACATGGCCGATGACGTCATGGTCATGTATTATGGCGAAGCTGTCGAATACGGATCGCGGGATCAGGTTTTCAACGACCCGCAGCACAGCTATACCAAGACATTGTTCGCGGCGACGCCGCGCGCCGATGTCGACACCATCAGGGCACGTCTCGCCCGCAAGAATGCGGCCATCGCGTCGTAATCTTGGGTCTCCTGACACGGCGGATCATGCCGAGGTGAGGAGAATTTCTGGAATGTCAGCAAAAAACACGCGCCCCCATGCCATCATCGTCATGGGGGT
The DNA here is from genome assembly GCF_000377565.1 of Rhizobium sp. 2MFCol3.1. Lineage (GTDB taxonomy): Bacteria > Pseudomonadota > Alphaproteobacteria > Rhizobiales > Rhizobiaceae > Rhizobium. Next base: position 376,635 of record NZ_KB898356.1, read on the forward strand.
CAGCGGCAGCGGCAAGTCGTCCGTGGGCGAGGCCATAGCGCAAGCGCTCGCCGTCGAATTCGCCGAAGGCGATGCGCTGCATCCGGCGTCCAACGTCGAGAAGATGTCGAAGGGCATTCCGCTCACCGACGAGGATCGCTTTCCCTGGCTCGATATCATCGGCAAAACCATGAGGGCCGCTCTCGACCGCAACGAGAGCATCATCGTTTCCTGCTCGGCGTTGAAGAAAAGCTACCGCGACCGCCTGCGCACTGCCGTCGCCGGCAACCTGTTCTTCGTCTATCTGCATGGCTCCAAGGAGCTTTTGACCGTGCGCATGGGCGCCCGCAAGGGCCACTTCATGCCGCTCTCCCTGCTCGAGAACCAGCTTGCGACGCTTGAGGTCCCGACCGGCGAACCGGGCGTCGTCACCGTCGATATCGACACGACGGTCGACGAGATCGCGAAGGCGGCGCTTCGCGATCTTAAGGAATTGGGTGTTTGCTAGCCGGATCGTTTACGGATTAAACCGCTGCGGCGAATAGGCGGAGATGTCGACGAAGGGCTTTTCGCCGGTCATCTGCTCCGCCAGCGCCCGTCCGGTCACCGGTCCGAGTGTCAGCCCGTGATGTGCGTGGCCGAAGGCGAACCATAGGCCCTCGTGGCGCGGCGCCTTGCCGATGATGGGCATCATGTCGGGCGTGCAGGGGCGGGCGCCCATCCAGGGTTCCGGATCGAGCCGCTCGCCGAGCGGAAACACGCCGCGCGCCACTTTTTCGGCGCGGTCGAGCTGCACCGGTGTCTTCGGCGCGTCGATCGCCGCGAACTCGGCACCCGTCGTCAGCCGGATGCCGTTCTCCATCGGCGCCATCAGATAGCCGAGCTCTGTGTCGGCCACGGTGTTGTTGAGCACCGCATTGCCCTTCGCCGAGTAGTGCATGTGATAGCCGCGCTTCACCCCGAGCGGGAAGGCATAGCCGAGGCGCTTCGTCGCGACCGCCGCCCATGGCCCCAGCGCCATCACCGCCTCGTCGGCTTCGACAGGACCCTCGTCGGTCGCGATCTTCCAGCCGGCGCCGAACTTGCCGAAGGAGTTCGCATCCCCGGTGATGAAGCGGCCGCCGATGCTTTCGAAATAGCGCAGATAGCTTGCCGTCAGCGCCTGCGGATTGATGACCGACCAAGGATCGCGCCACTTCAGCGCGCCGACGAAGCCGAGATTGAGATCCGGCTCCAGCCGCGCCAGATCGCCGGTATCCAGCTTGTCGAAGCCGACGCCGAATTCCCGCTGCAGCCGCTCCGCCTCCGCGAATTCCGCGTCGCGTTTTTCACCGGTGCGGAACACCTCGATCCAGCCGTTCTTGCGGATCAGATGCTCGGCGCCTGCCGCCTCGATGAGGTCGTTGTGCTCGGAGATCGAATGCGCGATCAGCGGCGCATAGGCCTTCGAGATCATCTGGTGGCGCTTGGTGTTGGAATGCCACCAGTAGCGCGCCAGGAACGACAGCTGGCCCGGCAGCGCCTTCAGATGATAATGCGCATCGATGCGGTTGTTGAAGGCGTAGCGGACGAGAAGGCCGAGCTGCTGCGGAAAGCCATAAGGCACCACGCCCTCGCGCTGGATCAATCCGGCATTGCCGAAGGATGTGCCGTTGCCCGGCGGCTTGCGATCGATCAATGTCACCTGGCGTCCGCGCCGCTGCAGATGAATGGCCGTCGATACGCCGACGATGCCGGCTCCAAGCACGATTACGTTCTTCGTCATTTTCCCACGAAACCCACGATAGTCTAGGCATGGAAAATGCCCCTCCGCCAAGCCGCGTGCAAATGAAAAATCGCATTCATTTCAAAAACATTGCCGCCTTCAGCGCACGGTTCTCCACGCGGATGCGAAGCCACAGCATCAGCCCGTTCAAGACGGAGAAGATGGCGGCATAAAGCGGCATGCCGAAGACAAGCGGCAGCACCGCGATCTCGCCGATCACAACCGCATAATTCGGATGCGAGAAAAGCCGATATGGCCCTTCGCGCACCAGCGGCGCCCCCGGCAGCACGATGATCCGCGTCGTCCAACGCCCCTTGAGCGTGGCCAGAACCCAGAGGCGACCAAGCTGCAGCACGACGAAGAGCACGAGCCACACCGGCCGCACGGGGTGGCCCGGCGCCAGCAGCCAGAGCCCGGCAAGCCAGCTCGCATGCAACGCCACCATGACGGGATAATGGTCGGCGCCGATCTCGCGGGCGCCGCGCGCTATCAGCGTGCGGGTGTTGCGGCGGGCGATGATAAGCTCCGCCAGCCGCTGAACCGTCACGAAACCAAGGATGAGGATCGAGGGCCACATCGTCAGGCCCTCGTCAACGTTACGCAGCTGGCCGAAAAGCCCGGTCCCATCGCAATCATCGCCGCCCGCTCGGGCAATCCCTGGCGCAGCACCCGCTCAAGAACGAACAGCACCGTCGGCGAGGACATGTTGCCGTATTCCTCAAGCACCGCCCGCTCATGCTCGAGCGCCGAGGATGGGATCGACAAGGCCGTCTCCAGCGCCGCCAGAACGCGTGCGCCGCCAGGATGGCAGATGAAGCGGTCGATATCATCCCGGTTCAGCCCGTTGCGACGAAGAATGCCGTCGATCGCCGGCCCCAACTCCTTCTCCGCAAAGGGCGGCAGGGATTGCGCCAGCACGATCCCAAAGCCGGTATCGTCGATCTTCCAGCCCATGATCCCGAGCGTATCGGGAAACAAATGCTCTCCGGTGGATTCGACGGCGGCAAGCCCCTCCGGCCCCGCGCGCAAGATACAGGCGGCGGCACCGTCGCCGAACAGCGCGGTTGCGATGATATTCGCCCGCGTCAACTCGTCGAGCCGGAACGCCAGCGTGCAAAGCTCGATCGAAACGAAGAGCACGGTCGCTCCGGGCCTCGCCTTGGCGAACTGCGCCGCAATCGCAAAGCCGGAAACGCCTGCCGCGCAGCCGAGGCCGAAGACAGGCAGGCGCTCGACATCCGTCCGAAACCCGATCTCCGATGCCAACTGCGCATCGAGGCTCGGCGTCGCGATGCCTGTCGAAGAGACCGTTACGATGCAATCGACATCGGCCCCTGTAAGTCCGGCCTGATCGAGCGCCGCGGTGACTGTCCGCCGAAACAGACTGCGCGCCTCCTCCTGATAGGCCCGCATGCGGTCTTCCCAGCCATGCGGCTCGGTGAACCATGAGAGCGGCCGCGCGGCGTGTCGCGTGCGGATGCCGGCATTGGTGAAGACCGACACAAGATGCGCGAAGTCCTTCAGCCGGCTGGAAAACAGCCGTGCCGACGTCTCCGCGGCTTCCTCCTGCGTGATCACATGCAGTGGCGCCGCGGTGGCGAGGCTGAGTAGTTTGACGGTCTCGTTCACAAAAATGCTCCTGTTCGTCCCCCGGCGCACGCGGAGCAAACACGCCAGCCCGGGCTTTATTCGCCGCTGGCTCTCACGAAACGGTGATCGGAAAAATCGGGACATCCGCCGAATAAACCCGCCGGCTGCGGTGTTCATTCGCCGCAACCCTGTCTTCCAGACCAACCCGTCTTGTCCCGAAGGAGATACATCATGACCTCAGCAACCTCCCGGATTGCATCCGTCCTCATCAGCGGCGCGATCGCCGCCTTCGCGTTCACCGCGCCTGCTTTCGCCGCCGGCGGCGACGATAGCGGCGGCGCCACCACGCCGACCTGCAAGAAGGGTGAGCTCTATGACAAGAAGACGCAGAAATGCGTCAAGCAGTCGGGCGCCAACATCACCGACGACAACCGCACCGAATACGCCTATTCGCTGGCCAAGGCCGGTCGTTACGATGAGGCGCTGGCCATGCTCGACACGCTGAAGGACCAGAACACCGCCGAGGCGCTGAACTATCGCGGCTACGCAACGCGTAAGCTCGGACGCACGGATGAAGGCATTTCCTATTATCTGAAGTCGGTCCAGCTCGATCCGCAATACGCCAAGGTCCGCGAATATCTCGGCGAGGCCTATGTCATCAAGGGCCGCATCGACCTCGCCAAGGAGCAGCTCGGCACCATCAAGACGCTGTGCGGCACGTCTTGCGAGGAATATCGCGATCTCAACGAAGCGATCACCGATCCGTCGAAGATCTGAGGATCGGGAACACCCGATAATGTGACGAGGAACATGCCGATGGTCGTCGCCTACACGACATTTCCTGCCTATAGTCACGCCAACAAGACCGCGCCGGTTCGTCCGGCGCGGTCTTCGGCAAACCCCGTGGCGGAGGCGGCCATCGCAAGCGAATCCGATATCAGGAGCGGTCTGACGGAAAACCTGTCGCGGCTCTGGCGCTATGGTCTCGTGCTCTCGCATCGCCGCGACGTGGCCGACGATCTGGTGCAGCAGACCTGCGTGCGCGCGCTTGAGAGGGCCACGCAATTTCAGGTGGGCACAAGGCTCGACCGCTGGCTGTTTGCCATTCTTCATTCGATCTGGCTCAATGAAATCCGCTCGCGGCGGGTCCGCGAAGGGCAGGGCTTCGTCGATGCCGAGCAGGCGCTCGTCGTCGATGGTGCGCGCGAAACGGAGACGCATGTCATGGCCGCTCAGGTGCTTCGTCTTGTTGGCGCGCTGCCCGATGCGCAACGTGCCGCGGTCTTCCTGGCCTATGTCGAGGGCCTGTCCTACAAGGAGGTGGCCGCCGTGCTCGATATTCCGATCGGCACCGTCATGAGCCGCTTGGCCGCCGCCCGCGCGACGCTAGCCGGCAATCTGAAAGAGGAGGGCGGACGATGACCGACAAAACCACGATCCCCTCCGACGAGGAGCTGACCGCCTACCTCGACGGCGAACTGCCACCCGCTGAAGCCGCCCGTCTCGAAGCACTCCTGGAAACGGACGCCGAGCTGGCCGCCCGCCTCGAATTCCTGTCCCGCGCCAGCCTGCCCTTCGCGCAGGCCTTTGATCCGCTTCTCGCTCAGGCGCCGAAGGCCGAGCTCGAAGCCATCCTCTCGCGCCTCTCCGCCACACCAGCGGCAACGCCGGCCCCCAGCCGCCGCCGTTTCCTCGGCGCACTCGCCGCCTGCCTGGTGGCCGGCGTCATCGCCGACCGCGCCTTCATCGGGCTCAGCCGGCAGCTTGCCGCCACCGATGAAAGCAGCGAATGGCGCGCCACCGTCGCCGATTACATCGCGCTCTACACGCCCGAAACGCTGGCCGGCCCGGTGCCGTCGCTTGCGTCGCAGGCAGGTCAGCTGTCGGCCGTCGAAGCAAGGCTCGGCCTGCGCCTCTCTCCGGAAGCGATCGCTCTTCAGGGCGTCGATTTCAAGCGGGCGCTGCTCCTGCAATATGACGATCAGCCGCTGGCCCAGCTCGCCTATCTCGACCCCGAGACGGGGCCCCTGGCACTCTGCATCGTCCGCTCCGACGACGGCGCCCGGGAGCCTGACGTCGAAAGCCGCAAGGGGATGAACGTCGTCTACTGGTCGGATAAGACGCATGCGTTCATGCTGATCGGCCATGCGCCGCTGGAGCGGATGAAGGCGTTGGCGGGGGATGTGAGGATGCAGTTGGCGGCGTGAAAGGGACTGTGTTGGGTGTTGTGCCGCGTGGCACCCCCCTCTGCCCTGCCGGGCATCTCCCCCACAAGGGGGGAGATCGACTCGTGGCGAAGTTTTCGCCAAACGTTGAGGGAAGAGCGAGCGGGTAAGCCCAGCCAATCTCCCCACCTGTGGGGGAGATGCCCGGCAGGGCAGAGGGGGGTAACCCACGGCAAAACGCCAAATCTCAATCTGAGGAAAAAGCTACCCGGCAAAACTCAGTGCCGTCGGTCCCCAAATCTACCCTACCGCCACATCGTCCGCATCCGCGCCGCCACATCCACCCTTATCTGCTGCGTACTCCGCTCCGAAGGCGTCGCGACCACAACCGGCCATGCCGCCGTCTCGAAATACTGCAGCAGCGTCACCGGGATGAACCGCGTGCGCGATGCATAGACATGCCGGTCGCCCTGGCCGTGCTGGCCGCTGGTGAAGAAGCGTTGCGGGGTGATCAGCGTCAGGCTGTCCTTGGCCCGCGTCATGCCGACATAGAGCAGCCGGCGCTCCTCCTCGATTTCCTGCGTCGTGCCGACGGCGAGGTCGGAGGGGATGCAGCCGTCGACGACGTTGAGCATGAACACCGCCCGCCATTCCTGCCCCTTGGCCGAATGGATGGTGGAGAGGATGAGATAATCCTCGTCGAGCAACGGCACGCCGGCCTGGTCGCTGGTGGCGTCGGGCGGGTCGAGCGTCAGTTCGGTGAGGAAGCGCTCGCGGTTGGCATAGCCCGACGCGATCTGCTCGAGTTGCAACAGGTCGGCCTTGCGGGTGTCGGCGTCTTCGTGGATGCGGTCGAGATGGGGCTCGTACCATTCGCGCGCCTGCGCGATCTCGGCCGGCCATGGCCCGTTTGCCTTGCGCAATCCTTCCAGCAGCTGCACCAGCGCCGGCCAGCTTTCGCCGGTCTTGGCCGGCGGCGGGATTTCGGCGAGCGCCATCAGCGGCTCGGGGTCGGCGGCGATCGTGTCGAGGATCTTGCCGGCCGTCTGCGGCCCGATCCCCGGCAACATCTTCAACAGGCGGAAGCCGGAGACCCGGTCGCGCGGGTTCTGCGCGAAGCGCAGGATCGCCAGCATGTCCTTCACATGCGCCGAATCCAGGAACTTCAGCCCGCCGAACTTGACGAAGGGAATGTTGCGTCGTGTCAGCTCCACTTCGAGCGGACCGCTGTGCGAGGAGGTGCGAAACAACACCGCCTGCTGCTTCAGCGTCATCCCAACCTCGCGGTTGGCGAGCACTTGCTCGACGATGTAGTTCGCTTGCTCGTTCTCGTCTTTCACGGTCAGCAGCTTCGGCCGCTCTTCGGATTGCCGGTCGGTCCAGAGGTTCTTGGTGAAGCGCTCGCGCGCCAGCTCGATAACGCCGTTCGCGGCGGCAAGGATCGTCGTCGTCGAACGATAGTTGCGGTCGAGCGTGATGATATCGGCCGGCGGCTCGAACGTCTTCGGGAAGTCGAGAATGTTGCGGATCGTCGCGGCCCGGAAGGAGTAAATGGACTGCGCGTCGTCGCCGACGACGGTTAGGCCCCGCCCGCCGGGCTTCAGCGCCATCAGCACGGAGGATTGCAGCCGGTTGGTATCTTGGTACTCGTCCACCATCACATGGTCGAAACGCCCGCCGATATCGGCGGCCAGTTCCGGGTCGCTCACCATCTGCGCCCAGTAGAGCAGAAGGTCGTCGTAATCGAGCACGTTCTGCGCCTGCTTGGCCTCGACATAGCAGGCAAACAGCTCACGCAGCTGCTCTTCCCAGGCCGCTACCCACGGATACCAGGTCTTCAGCACCTCGGCGAGCGGCGTCTCGGAATTGACTGTGCGCGAGTAGATCGCCAGGCACGTCCCCTTGGTCGGAAACCGGCTTTCGGTCTTGGAGAAGCCGAGCTCGTGCCGGGTGAGGTTCATCAGGTCGGCGCTGTCTTCCCGGTCGTGAATGGTGAAATCGACATTGAGGCCGATCTGCTCGGCATAGATCCGGAGCAGCCGCGCGCCGATCCCGTGAAAAGTGCCGGCCCAGGTCAGTGCATCGGTCATCACGGCCGAATTGGCGCCGAGCACCTGCCGGCAGATGCGCTCCACCCGCCGCGCCATCTCGGACGCTGCCCTGCGCGAGAATGTCATCAAGAGGATGCGGCGCGGATCGGCGCCGTTGACGATCAGATGCGCCACCCGGTGCGCCAGCGTGTTGGTCTTGCCCGACCCGGCGCCGGCGATGATCAGCAGCGGACCGCCCGTCGTATCCGGTCCGTTACCGACCCCATGCTCCACGGCAAGACGCTGCCGTTCGTTCAGTTTCTCGAGATAGGCCGCCGCCTGCATCTATTCTTCAGCCTCTAGCATACGCGTCGCGGCAAAAGCGCGACTCGGGAACAAATATGGAACGTATCAGTGCTCCCTGATGTTTGGAAGTCCCGCGCGGCTGTCACCACAGGGAAACGGTCTTGGTCGAACATTTGGTGCACTGCGGAAAACGGGCGACATCTCCGGTGTTGCGTGGCATAAGGGCGCCGAAAACCTGTTTTGGACCACGCTTCCCATGATCCGCATCGAAAATATCAGCAAGCAGAACAGCCACCGCATCCTCTTCATCGAGGCCTCGGCGGCGCTCAACAAGGGCGAGAAGATCGGCCTCGTCGGCCCGAATGGCGCCGGCAAGACGACGCTCTTCCGCATGATCACAGGCGAGGAGCAGCCCGATGAGGGCAATGTCGCCGGTGAAAAGGGCGTCACCATCGGCTACTTCAACCAGGATGTCGGCGAAATGTCGGGCCGCAGCGCCGTGGCCGAGGTCATGGAAGGCGCCGGCCCCGTCAGCGTCGTTGCCGCCGAACTGCGCGAACTCGAAGCCGAGATGGTCGATCCCGACAAGCTCGACGAGATGGATCGCATCATCGAACGTTACGGCGAGGTGCAGGCGCGCTACGAGGAGCTGGACGGCTATGCGCTCGAGGGCCGTGCCCGCGAAGTGCTCGACGGCCTAAGCTTCACCCAGGAAATGATGGACGGCGATGTCGGCGGCCTCTCCGGCGGCTGGAAGATGCGCGTGGCGCTCGCCCGCATCCTGTTGATGCGCCCCGACGTCATGCTGCTCGACGAGCCGAGCAACCATCTGGATCTCGAAAGCCTGATCTGGCTGGAAGAGTTCCTGAAGAACTATGACGGCGCGCTTTTGATGACATCGCACGACCGCGAGTTCATGAACCGCATCGTCGGCAAGATCATTGAGATCGATGGTGGCCAGCTCACCTCCTATTCCGGCGACTATGCTTTCTACGAGCAGCAGCGCGCCCAGAACGAGAAGCAGCAGCAGGCGCAGTTCGAGCGCCAGCAGGCGATGCTTGCCAAGGAAATCAAGTTCATCGAACGCTTCAAGGCGCGCGCCTCACACGCCTCGCAGGTGCAGAGCCGCGTCAAGAAGCTGGAAAAGATAGACCGCGTCGAGCCGCCCAAGCGCCGCCAGTCGGTCGCCTTCGAGTTCCTTCCCGCGCCGCGCTCCGGCGAAGACGTGATCAACCTGAAGAACGTCCACAAGAAGTACGGCAGCCGCACGATCTATGAAGGCCTCGACTTCATGGTTCGCCGCAAGGAGCGCTGGTGCATCATGGGCATTAACGGCGCCGGCAAGTCGACGCTGCTGAAGCTGGTGACGGGCTCGACCGAGCCCGACCAGGGCACCGTGGCGCTCGGCGCCAGCGTCAAGCTCGGCTATTTCGCCCAGCACGCCATGGACCTGCTCGATGGTGAACGCACGGTTCTCGAATGGCTGGAAGATAGTTTCCCGCTTGCGGGCCAAGCGCCGCTTCGCGCGCTCGCCGGCTGCTTCGGCTTTTCGGGCGATGACGTCGAGAAGAAGTGCCGGGTTCTCTCCGGTGGCGAAAAGGCACGTCTGGTCATGGCCAAGATGCTGTTCGACCCGCCAAACCTGCTCGTCCTCGACGAGCCGACCAACCACCTGGATCTCGACACCAAGGAAATGCTGATCAAGGCGTTGTCGCAATACGAAGGCACCATGCTCTTCGTCAGCCACGATCGCCACTTCCTGGCGGCGTTGTCGAACCGCGTGCTGGAACTGACGCCCGATGGCATCCATCAGTATGGCGGCGGCTACACCGAATATGTCGAACGCACCGGCCAGGAAGCGCCGGGTCTGCGGGGATAAAAAATGCCGGGCGGTGACGTCCGGCATTTTTCGTTTGCGTGAGATTGGTGCGCGGGCGCTTACGCCCGCTCCTCCCAAACCCTGGCAATCTCGACGATCGTCTTGGCCGCCCGCTCCATATCCTGACGGCTCACCCATTCGAGCGGCGAATGAAACGCGTGGCCGCCGGCGAAGATGTTGGGGCAGGGCAGGCCCATGAAGGAGAGGCGCGAGCCGTCGGTGCCGCCGCGAATGCTGCCGCGCTTCGGCTGCATCCCGGCGCGCCGGATGCCCTCGATGGCGTTCTCGACGATATCAGGGTGCCGGTCGACCACCTCCTTCATGTTGCGATACTGCTGCTTGACCTCGAACGTGTAGGTCGAGCCCGGATAGCCCGACATCACGTCCTTTACGATCGCTTCCAGCATCTCTTCCTTGGCCGTCAGCCCCGCATTGTCGAAATCGCGGATGATCAGCCCGATTTCGGCCTTCTCCATCGAGCCGGTCACGCCGGTCGGATGGATGAAGCCCTGCCGGCCCGAGGTCGTCTCGGGGCCGATATCCTTCGGCAGCCGGTCGATGATCGCGCCGGCTATCTTTATGGCGTTTTCCATCTTGCCTTTGGCGAAGCCAGGATGGATCGCAACGCCCTGGATGGTGATCTCGACGCCATCGGCCGAAAACGTCTCGTCCTCGATATGCCCCGCCGTCGAACCATCCATCGTGTAGGCGAAATCGGCGCCGAGCTTCTTCAGGTCCACCTTGTCGACGCCTCGGCCAATCTCCTCGTCCGGCGTGAACAGGATTTTGATCGTGCCGTGCTTGATATCGGGATTGGAGACGAGGAGTTGCGCGGCCGTCATGATTTCGGCGATTCCCGCCTTGTCGTCGGCGCCGAGCAGCGTCGTCCCGTCGGTTGTGATGATGTCGTTGCCGATCTGGTTCTTCAGCTCGGGATGCTCGCTCACGCGGATCACCTGCTGCGTATCTCCCGTCAGGCGAATATCGCCGCCCTCGTAGTTGCGGAGGATCTGCGGCTTGACGTTGGTGCCGCTGAAATCGGGCGCCGTATCCATATGCGAGCAGAAGCAGATGACGGGCACCTGCTTGTCTGTATTCCCGGGAATGGTCGCATAGATATAGCCGTGCTCGTCCAGATGCGCGTCCGAAAGGCCGATCGCCAGCAGTTCCTCGACCAGCACGCGCCCGAGATTCTTCTGCTTCTCGGTGGAGGGCTGGCTTGGCGATTGCGGGTCGGATTGCGTGTCGATGACGACATAGCGCAGGAAGCGGTCGGTAACGGTATCGGTCATGATGCGGTCCATTCTTCTGTATCAACCGATCACTGCTCTATCCCTCATCGGCTCTCCGGTGAAGCACTTTCGGTTGCAGGCAGGTCGGCCTCGCGCAGCCGGTAGCCGACGCCGGTTTCGGTGGTGATGTATTGCGGCTGGTCGGGCGCGGCCTCTATCTTCTGTCTCAGCTGGCGCACATAGACGCGCAGATACTGCACATCCGCCGCCGGTCCCCAGATCTGCTTCAGCATGAACTGATGCGTCAGCACCTTGCCGGAATATTGCGCCAGCACACGTAAGATATCGTACTCCTTCGGCGACAGCCTGATCTCGCGCTCGTCGACCTTGACGATCCGCTTGACGAGGTCGATCGACAGTCCGCCGGTGCGAAACACCGCCTTTTCGCCCTGCTGCTGCAGCCGGTGGCGCAGCGCCACGCGGATGCGGGCGCCGAGCTCGTTCATGCCGAATGGCTTGGTCACATAGTCGTCCGCCCCCGTCTCCAGCGCCTTGACGATCCCGCCTTCATCGGTGCGGCTGGAAAGGATCACGACCGGTGTCGTCAGTCCCTGTTCGCGCCATTCGCCGAGCAGCGCGTGGCCCGGCGTGTCGGGAAGGCCGAGGTCGAGCACGATGAGATCGGGGCCGACCTCGCTTGCAAGCGCGCGAGCGGTCGCCGCATCCGGCGCCTCATGCACGTCGTATCCCTGCGCCGTCAGGCCGACGCGCAAAAGCTTGCGGATAGGGGGCTCGTCGTCGACGACAAGGATCTTCACGGGCGAACCGGTCATTTCATATCTTCCAGCTTCGTGATGTCATTCGTGATCTCTTGGGGGCGGGGGAGCCTGATGGTGAAGGCCGCGCCTGATCGGTCGGGGCGGTTTGCGGCAGTGATGGTGCCGCCCATCGCCTCGACGAAGCCGCGGCAGATGGAGAGGCCAAGCCCGGTGCCGGCCCGCACCTGGTCGCCCTTACGCACCCGGTAGAAAGTGTCGAACACGCGGTCGAGATCATTATCAGGAATGCCCGGCCCGCTGTCGGCGACCTGCACCATCACATCGCCGGTGCCGGTCCATCCCTTGATCTCGACGGTCGAGCCCTCGGGCGCGTATTTTGCGGCATTGTCGATGAGATTGAACAGCACCTGCTCGAAGAGAACGGGATCGACCCGCACGGTCGGCAGGTCCGCCGGAATGGTCACATGCACGCCGTGATGCGACAGGATCTTGGCCGCGCGGCGCAGTGCACTGCCGACGATGTCGCCGACATCGTGCAGCGCCGAATTCGGCTCCATCGCCCCGGATTCGATCCGGGTCATGTCGAGCAGATTGGCGATGAAGCGGTTCAGCCGCTCGGATTCGTCCACCACGGTCGACAGCAGATCCTTGCGGTCCTCCTCGCTCATCGAGGCGAAATAGTCGCGCAGCGTGGTGGAGGCGCCAAGCACGGCGGCAAGCGGCGTCTTCAGATCGTGCGAGATCGAGGTCAGCAGCGCCGAGCGCAATCGGTCGGCCTCCGCCGCCAGCTTCGCCTGGTCGACATCGGCGACGAGCTGGATACGCTCGATCGCAAGGGCTGCCTGGTCCGCCAGCGCGTCGAGCAATCGCTGCTCTCCCGGTGTCAGAAGCGGCCCGTCGCGATCATCGCTGTCGAGCCCGATCACGCCTATGGCGGCGCGCCCGGTGCGCAAAGGCACATAAAGCCGCCTGGCGCCCGGCAGCGTATCGGCGCCGCGTCCGGCTGCGTGGTTGTTCTCAAAAGCCCAGTGCGCCGCCGCGATATCGGCCTCGTCGAGCTTGTCGTCAGGCGGATAGCCGGCCTTCACCGCGACCGTCCCGCTCTCGGGCAAGAGCAGCACGGCCCGCACCCTCAACATCGAGGAAAGCTGAAAGGCTGTCGCCGAGAGCACGTCGTCAAGCGTGCCGGCGGCGGCGAGCTTTCTTGAAAAGAGATAGAGATCCTCGGTGGTGCGCGCCCGCTGTCGCGCCGCCGCCGCCTGTCGCTGCACCGTGGCCGTCAGGTTGCTGGCGATGATCGCGACGCCGAGAAAGAAGAAGAACGCCAGCACGCTTTCCGGGTCGCTGATCGTCATCGTGTAGCGAGGCGGCAGGAAGAAGAAGTTGAAGGCAAGCGCGCCGAGCAGGCAGGAAAACAGCGCCGGCCTGAGCCCATGCAGCACCGCCGAGGTCAGCACCGCCATCAGGAACACCAGCGCCAGATTGCGCACATCGAGCACCTGATCGAGCACGATGCCGGCCAAAAGCGCAATCACCACATAGAAGACAGCCAGCAGATATGCCCTGAGATCGAAGGCCGGCCGCTCTACGGCCGCCTTGACGCTGCGGGGCACAGCATCCTTGTGCTCGTTGCCCGAAATGACATGGACGCTGATATCGCCGGCCTTGCGAACAAGGCGATCGGCGACCGACGGCGAGAACCACGCCAGCCATGTCGGCTGCTTCTGCGCGCCGATCACGATATGGGTAACGGCCTTGGACGCAGCGTAGCGGATCAGTTCCTGCGCCGTTTCGCGCCCGGCAATGGTGATCGCCTCTCCACCGAGCTGTTCGGCCAGCCGCAGGTTGGCGGCGAGCATATCGCGTTCGGCTTCGCTGAGATTGATCGAGCGGTTGGTCTCGACATAGACGGCCGCCCACGGCGCCCTCAGCCGCGCGGCCATCTCGGCACTATGGCGCAGCAGCGACGCCGAGGCCGGATGGTGATCGACCGACACCAGCACCCGCTCGCTTGCAGGCCATTCGCCTGATATCGCGGGCGCATCCCTATCGTTCAGCAAATGGTCGTCCACTTCGGCTGGCTGCTTTCCTGGCAACATCACGGCAACGGGTCCGGCTCGAACGCCTGCGTTTGCTCACTCATAGAAGCATCAAGGTTCGCATTCAACGCCAGAACATCCGCGGCGATCCCGGTGGGCATCGAGCTGTGCCCGCTGGCCAGTTTGGCGAAAGCTTCCGGCCCTAGGGTTTGCGGATAAAGAAGCAGACCTGCGTTCGGCTGAATGCCGTTCTTGAATGTACGAAGGCGATCTGAATGCCCACGACCGAGCCAAGCAATTCTTCGGCCGAGACCCTTGCCGAATTGGCATCGTTGAAGGCGCAAGTCGAAGAGTTGACGCAGCGCATCGATACGCAGGGATCGGTCCAGTTCGAAATCGCCAAGCTGCTGCAGACATTCCATTCGCAGCTCACGGCCTTGCCGCAGCAGATGAGCGAGATCGTCAAGACGGCGATCGAGTTGAACAACCACGACAAGGTGCCGCTCACCAAGGAAGTGCTCAGCAAGTTCGATTCCAGGCTGGGCGGCATGGGCGTGAACCTGCATGTCCTGAAGCAGGTGAGCCAGCTGACGCTGCGCCGGCTTGGCCCGGCGACGCCGAAAATCCGCTGCGTCTTCATCGTTCAGTCGATCCCGATGTGGGATGCGCTGGCCGATGTCTATTGGGCGATGACTGAGGATGATCGCTATCACCCGATGGTCGTCTCGATCGATAACAGCCAGCTCGGGCGCGCCGAATTCAGCGGCGAGGACGAGGTGCATGCGGGGCTGAACGCACTTGGCGTGCCGCACATCCGGCTCGATATGCACTCCTTCGATGCGCTCGACATCCTGCGCAACCTGATGCCCGACGTTGTTTTCCGCCAGCAGCAGTGGGACTCTCCAGTGCCGCATGGTCTGAGAACCATGGAGATCACCTTCGCGCGCATCTGCGTCGTGCCCTATGGTATGGGCGTGCTTGCCAATCCGGATGCCAAGAGCGAGGCCGACGAAGCCTACGCCGACAATTACGACCAGCAGTATCACCGCCTCGCCTGGAAGATCTTCTGCGAGACGGAGATGACGCAGTCCTACTACCGCTCGTTTAACCATTCCGACCCGGACAAGTTCGTGCTTTCGGGCTACCCCAAGCACAACAAGCTGCTGGAAGCCAAGGGCAAAGGCGAATGGCCGATCGCCGAGCCGAACGGCCGCACCTTCCGCGTCATCTGGGCGCCGCATCACTCGCTGGCCGTCCATGGCGAAGGCTTCGGCGTTTTCCATAAGATCTACAAGCAGATGCTGGATTGGGCCCGCTCGGCCAAGGACATTCAGTTCGTGCTGAAGCCGCATCCCGCACTTGCCTTCGGCGCCGAGCAGAGCGGCCTCTTCCGCGACAATTCCTATCAGCGCTATCTCGATGCCTGGTCGGCACTGCCGAACTGCACCATTCGAGAAGGCACCTATGGCGAGCTGTTCGACGCCTCCGATCTGATGATCACCGACGGCGTCTCCTTCCTCACCGAATATCATCTCTTCGAAAAGCCGCTGATCTTCATCGATTCCGGCGTCCATGCCGCCTTCAACGCGCTGGGCCGGCTTGCCGAACGCGCCGCCCACCGCGTCGAGACCTTCAATCAGCTGCGCCAGGTGGCGCTCGACTACAAGGACGGCAAGGCCTGGCAGCTGGTGAAGGAGCGCGAGGAGCTCCTGAAGGTGCTGCTCCCACACGCAGAGCCGGCCTCCAGCATCATTCTTGATTCCATCGCAGCCGATATACAGACGTCGAGGTCCTGAGCATGTACCGCGCGCAACAGCATGCATTGACACTGCCCGCCGCCAACGACACGGGCGCGCTTGCCGGCCACAAGCGTGGCACCGGCTTCGCTTTCGATCTCGATGGCACGATCACCCGCGCCGAACTGCTGCCGATGATCGCCTCGGAGCTTGGCCTCGAAGCCGAAATGCGGCTCCTGACCGAGCTCACCATGTCGGGCATGATCCCCTTCGAGGATTCTTTCCGCCTGCGTTTCGCCATCCTGCGCAGCGCCGGCCTCGATCGCATCCAGTCGATCGTCGCGGAAGTCGAGTTCGATCCCGATATCGAGCAGTTCATCCGGGCAAACCGCGATCGCTGCTTCGTCGTCACGGGCAATCTCGATCTCTGGATCGCGCCGCTGGTCGAGCGCCTCGGCTGCCGCTTCTACACCTCGACAGCCACGACCGACAAGGATGGCTGGATCACCGGCCTCGACACGGTCATGCGCAAGAACGTCGCCGGCCTTGAGCTGAAGGACGAGTTCGACCGCCTCGTCGCGATCGGAGATGGCTTCAACGACGTGCCGCTCTTCGACGTCGCCGATATCGGCATCGCCTTCACCGGCCTGCATGGCGCGCCCGACGCGCTGGTCTCCGTGTCCAACTATGTCGCTCTCGATGGGAAGTCGCTATGCCGTCTGTTAAACACGCTGTAATCGCGGCGGCCGGCCTCGGCTCGCGTCTGGGCCATGGCAAGCCGAAATGCCTGGTCGAGATCGAAGGCGTCAAGATCATCAAGCATCTGCTGTCGCTGCTGAAGGATGTCGAGGATGTCCGCGTCATCGTCGGCTTCGAGGAAAAGGCCGTCATCGCGGCGATCCGCGCCATCCGCCCGGATGTGCTCGTCGTGCGTAACCCCGGCTTCCGCAGCACGACGACGCTGCACAGCTACGAGCTCGGCGGCCGCTACATCAAGGGCGATTGCCTGTTCATGGATGGGGACATGCTGGTCGAGCCGGAAAGCTTCGCCGCCTTCCTCGCCTCCTGCGAGCCCGGCGTGGCGCAGCTCGGCATCACCAAGACCAAGACCCGCGACGCCGTTTTCTTGACGCGCGAGGATGGCCTTGCCGTAAGCTTCCGCCGCGACGACCCGACCGAATATGAATGGGCCAACATCGCCTGGCTGCCGGTCGATTACTTTGCCGACATCGGCAACACGGCCGTCTACGAACACCTCAGGCAGTTCCTGCCGATCCGCACCCACGAAGTGATCGCCTACGAGATCGACAGCGAGCAGGACCTGGCGCTCGCGCGGGACAATCTCCACTACTTCAATCTGCAGGCGCTGGCCGGCTGAAGCATGTCGCGCAAAAGTGCGCAGCGGCTTTGCGACACCGACACGCTTCAAGAAAACAGTCACGAAACGGAACCGAGCATGAGCCGCATATACAAGGACCAGGAAAGCATCGACGCCTTGAAGGTCCGCGATTTCTTCAATGGTCGCGCCAAAAAGGAAGGCAATGCCGTCAACGCCGTGATGCTGCAATCCGAGGGCTCGACGATCGCGGTTGATCGCGACATCCACGAGAAGACGCATCTCCTGCCGCGCCTCGAACGTCCGTCGAAGATCCTCGAACTCGGCTGCGGCGCCGGCCGCCTCGCCAGCTTCTACAACAACAACGGCAACCAGTATCTCGGCTTCGACTTCTCCGAAGAACTGATCGCCCGCGCCAAGGCCGAGATCGGCGACGATGAAAACGTCCAGTTCCAGGTCGTCGAAGTTCCCCGGATCGCCGTCGAAGACTTCAAGCTGCAGCCGCCCTTCGATTTCTTCCTGATCACCGGCCTCTTCATCTATCTCAACGACGAAGCCGTCCACGACACCTTCAAGATGATCGCCAAGCTCGCGGCCCCGAACGCCACCATCTACGTCCGCGAATCGCTGTCCGAACTCGACGTCCGCCTGACGCTGAAGGAGCACTTCTCCGAAGAGCTCGACGAAGTCTACAACGCCATCTACCGCACGACGGCGGAGCTGACCGAGGTGATGACCGACACGCTTGTGAAGGCGGGCTTCGCGTTCGAGGTCTGCGGCAAGTATGCGTTCCCGCCGGCGCTGCGGAATAGGGCGGAGACGGCGCAGCGGTATTTTACGCTGCGGCGGGGGTGAGGGGAGACTTCAGTCCGACGTGCTATTCCATGCCGGGTGCTGGAATAATGTAGTCGGCGAGATAGGTCTCGAATTCGCGGGTTGTTCGGTCCCGCTCGACAAGCTCAAGGAACACGACCGCCATGAGTTCATGATCGGCGTCTGTATGGATATCCCATCCGTTTGCGTTCAAGAACAGAAATCCGGCATCGAATCCGGTGCGCTTGTTTCCTTGCTCGAATGCATGAGCCATCGCAATGCCCTGCATGTACGAGACGGCAAGCATCAGGGCGTCAGGTTCTTCGTAAGCCCATAGATTTCGAGGACGCATCAGCGCACCCTCCAACCTGTCGGGAAACAGCAAGGCGTGGTTTTCACCCGTGTCTATCGTATTTGCGAGATTAATTCTTACGATGATTTCGGCGGGGAGCCAAATAGGTTCACTTCGCAAGGATAGCGTGAACCTTCGGGAAGCGTGTCATAGCCGTCGAAATGAGCTTGTCGTAGTCAACCGGAGCCTGCGAAGGGCGCACGTCAAACGTCTTCCGAGTCTCGTTGGTCTTGGTGACTTTTACGGCGCTCATGGTTTCGCCCTTTCTTGCTCACACTCTTTTACCATCGGCATCAGAGCGATGCAAATGATTCACCGTGACGATAAACCGCCGGATGCGGTAGCGGTTCGGCTATCGCCTTGGTGAAGGCGTGCGGTCACGGAAAAATCTAGCACTTATGAATGTATGTCGAGAAAATTTGGCTGGGGAACCTGGACTCGAACCAAGATTAACGGAGTCAGAGTCCGTCGTTCTACCATTGAACTATTCCCCAGCAGTCGCTGCCGAAGCGTGCTTGGCTGCTGTGCGGCGCTTATAACCAAATCATCGCGGAATGCAAATAGCTGTTTGAAAAAAAATTGAACGGCGCTGTGGAGTGTTGGAAAAGGCGGATTCTTGAGGGTTGGGAAAAAGAATTTGTCGTTTTGGCCGAGCGCTGGTATCTTCGCGCCAACGCAAAATCGAACGAGCGCCAGCAGCATACCTCAAGGAGTTCATCCTTCAGGACTTGCGCGGCGCGGTGGAAAAACAACGTGGAAGACCCCGAAGGCGGCTTTAAGTCGCAATCTAACGGGGCGTCGGCGGCAGCGCGCAAGGATGGCAAGAAATCCAGGCGCCGCAAGGGCAAGCGTGGCGGGCAATCCCGCAATGCAGCTCAGGCCGCTTCGCATGCCCCCTCCGGCATTGCCGGCGAGGCAGCGCGCCCAATGGATGCACGTCCGACGGACATTGCGGCCGAGACATCGGCCCGCAAGCGCAAGCGCCGTCGTCGCGGCTCCGGTGCGTCGGGCGAGGGTGCTCCAAGACAGCAGCAACAGGGTGATCAGGTCGCATCCGCCAATCGCGCGGGTGCGCATGAGGGCGACGCGGCTTCGGGAAAGCGCGGCCGGCGCAAGCATCGTGGCAAGCGCGGCTTGCAGGGTCGGCCGCTGGCGCAGACAAAGCCATCAGGCCATCAGCCCGCGCAGGCGCCTGCGAATCAGCCGAATGTCGGCCGTGGTCCCGCGCAGGAAGCGCGCGGCGAAAACGACAATCGCGTCCAGCGTCATCATCAGGAGCGCGGCGAACGGCCGGCTTCCGCCCATCCCTGGCCGGACGAGCTTTACGCCGCGCTCGATCTCGGCACCAACAATTGCCGCCTCCTGATCGCGCAGCCGACCCGTCCGGGCCAGTTCCGCGTCGTTGATGCCTTCTCGCGCATCGTGCGCCTGGGCGAGGGGCTGGCTGCGAGCGGGCGCCTGTCGGATGACGCCATGGACCGCGCTGTCGATGCGTTGCGCGTCTGCGCCGGCAAGCTGAAGAACCGCGAGATCCGCCGCATGCGGCTGATCGCAACCGAGGCCTGCCGCCAGGCAAGCAATGGCGAGGAGTTCCTTCAGCGCGTTGTCGCGGAGACCGGGCTCGAACTTGAGATCATCGATCGCGAAACAGAAGCCAGGCTCGCCGTCTCCGGCTGCTCCTCGCTGGTCGGCCGTGAGACGCGCTCCGTCGTGCTCTTCGATATCGGCGGTGGTTCGTCGGAAATCGCCGTCATCCGCATCGGCGACAGCCGCTTCAGCCGGCTTGCCAATCACATCACCCACTGGACCTCGCTGCCCGTCGGCGTCGTGACCTTGTCCGAGCGCCATGGCGGCCGCGATGTCACGCCCGATGTCTTCGAGGGCATGGTGCTTGAGGTCGAGGGCATGCTCTCCGGCTTCGATTGCCCTGTGATCGATGGCGATCTCGGCGATTTTCACCTGATCGGCACCTCCGGCACGGTCACCACGCTTGCCGGCGTCCATCTCGATCTGCCGCGCTACGACCGGCGCAAGGTCGATGGCATCTGGCTGTCCGATGACGAGGTCTCGGCAATGCAGGCGAAGCTCCTCTCCTGGGATTTCGCCAGCCGCGCCGCCAATCCCTGCATCGGGCCCGATCGCGCCGATCTGGTGCTGGCGGGTTGCGCCATTCTCGAGGCCATTCGCCGCCGTTGGCCGAGCCCGCGCATGCGCGTTGCCGATCGTGGCTTGAGGGAAGGCCTTCTCACAGACATGATGGCGGATGACGGCGTCTGGCGGCGCCATCGCCACCGCCGCGGCCAACGCGGCAAATAGGGGATCAGCTATGACCAAGCCAACCATTGCGGGCAACCGCACCGGCCGCAAGCTCGGCCAGCGCGTCAAGAACAAGAAGATGAAGGCGTCCTCGCGCCAGTGGCTGCAGCGCCATATCAACGATCCCTATGTGCAGCGCGCCCAGCTCGAAGGCTACCGCGCCCGCGCCGCCTTCAAGCTTTTGGAGATCGACGAGAAGCACGGCATCCTGAAGGGCGCGCGCCGCATCATCGATCTCGGTGCCGCGCCGGGCAGCTGGTCGCAGATCGCCGCCAAGGTCACCGGATCGACGGATGAGGACGTGCGCGTCGCGGCCATCGACTTCCTGGAGATGGCGCAGCTCCCCGGCGTCAAGATCCTGCAGCTCGACTTCCTCGATCCGACGGCGCCCGACCAGCTGATGGAAGCCGTCGGCGGCACGCCCGATCTCGTCATCTCCGACATGGCGGCGCCGACCACGGGCCACCACAGAACGGACCATCTGCGCACCATGCATCTGTGCGAAGTCGCGGCACATTTCGCCATCGAGGTTCTGGGCGAGGGCGGTCACTTCCTGGCCAAGACCTTCCAGGGCGGCACGGAAAAGGACCTGCTCAATCTGCTGAAGCAGAATTTCAAGCAGGTCGTCCACGTCAAGCCGGCCTCCTCGCGCGCCGAATCCGTCGAGATGTTCCTGCTCGCCAAGGGCTTCAAGGGACGCAAACCAGAGGCCGGCGAAACGGAGGCTTGATCTTAGGTCCATTCCGGGTGGAATATGACACTCCCAAGACCGGAATGACCGCGGATATCAATGCTGCTTTACGTCACGCTCGGAACCAACGACATCGACCAGGCCCGGCATTTCTATGATGTCGTGCTTCCCGTTCTCGGCTATCGCCGCCAGCGCTATTCGGAGGAAGAGATCGGCTACGCCGCCGATGGCGATATCCGCTGTCGGCTGTGGATCGTCACCCCCTTCAACCGCCGCCGCGCCTCGAATGGCAACGGTACGATGATTGCGCTTGAGGCCGAAACCCGGGCGGATGTCGATGCCTTCTATCGCGCGGCGATATCAGCCGGCGGCGTCAGCGAGGGCGAGCCGGGCCTGCGCCCCTTCCATGCCAATTTCTATGCCGCCTATGTGCGCGATCCCGATGGCAACAAGCTGAGCGCCGTCTGCGAGGCGCCCGAGCCGGCCGCAGAGTAAGGCCCGCGGACGCTTACTTCACAGCCTGCTGTTCCGCCTCCAGCACCGTTGCCGCGAGCGGCTTGACGCGATGGCCGGACACCAGCGCGCCGGCATGCTTGTCCATGCGGATGAAGGGGATGGTTGCAACCACGGTCATCAGCGCGATCACGTAGAAGGCAATGTGGAAGTCCACCACCTGCAGCGCTTCGCCGCGAATGAAGATCGAGGTCTCCAGGATCGCCGCGGCCACGGCCACGCCGAGCGCCAGGCTGATCTGCTGCATCACGGAGCTCATCGATGTCGCCTGGCTCGCCTGCGCATCGTCGATATCGGCATAGGCAAGCGCGTTGACGCCGGTGAAGAAGAATGAGCGCGAGAAGCCGCCGATCAGAAGCACCAGGATGATGAGGAGATGCGGCGTCGCCGGCGTAAAGAAGCCGGTGGTCACAGTTACCAGCGTCGTCACGCCCGCCGCGGTCAGCAGCGTCGTGCGGAAGCCCACGGCCGCGAAGACCCGCTTGGCCATGAATTTCGTGGTAATCGCGCCGATCGCGCCGGCAAAGGTGATGAGGCCGGATTGGAACGGCGTCAGCCCGAAACCGAGCTGCAGCATCAGCGGCGTCAGGAAAGGCATGGCGCCGATGCAGATGCGAAACAGCGTACCGCCCGTCGTCGATGCGCGGAAGGTCGGGTTTTTGAAGAGCTGCAGATTGAGGATCGGCGCCGGATGTCGTCTCGCGTGGCGCACATAAAGCGCGCCGCAGACGATGCCGATCGCGGTCGCCACGATGCCGATGATCGGCGGCAGCGCCGGCAGGCTGACGACGGAGAGGCCGAAGACCACGCCGGCGGCGGCAAACGAGGTCAGCACGAAGCCGGTGATGTCGAGCTTCGGCGGCGCCGTCGCCTCGACCTCGGGCAGGAAGATCGTCGCCAACCAGACACCGATGATGCCGACGGGCACGTTGATCAGGAAGATCCAGTGCCAGGTGAAATAGGTGGTGATGAAGCCGCCGAGCGGCGGTCCCGCCAGCGGCCCGACGAGTGCCGGGATGGTCAGCAGCGCCATCGCCGGGACGAGATCGCTGCGCTTGGTGGTGCGCAACAGCACCAGGCGCCCGACCGGCGTCATCATCGCCCCGCCCACGCCCTGCAGGAAGCGGGCGACGACGAATTCGATCAGGCCGGACGAGATCGCGCAGAAGATCGAGCCGATAACGAAGACGCAGATGGCGAGGCGAAAGATCCGCTTGGCGCCGAACCGGTCCGCCATCCAGCCGCTGATCGGGATGAACACGGCCAGCGACACCATGTAGGATGTCAGCGCCAGCTTCAGCGTGATCGGCCCGACATGCAGGTCGTTGGCGATCGCCGGCAGCGCGGTCGAGATGACGGTGGAATCCATCTGCTCCATGAAGAGCGCGACGGCAAGGATCAGGGGAACGATGCGGTTCATGCGCGAATGCCTTGGGGGTCTTGCGAAGGCGCCTGGGAAAGCCATCGCTCTTTAGTCCTCGCACCGGCATCTGCCAAGTGCGCAATCATCTTAGGAAATGCGAATGCATCACGTCTGCGTGAGACGGATGGTTCAGCCATTTTAACGCGCGGAATTGACATATGTTCGTTTCAGCGGATTGCGATAAACGCTGATACGCGATGACGACGGGGGCGGCGCGGCAATGCGCCGTGCGTTATGACAAAGGATGGAACATGGCGATTTCGATGGGGATGAACAGGCGCGCATTTGTTGCGGCAGGCGTTAGCCTGCTGGCCGCGCCGATGATTTTGAAAGAGACGGCCGCACTGGCCGCAACCGGAGATAACACCAAGATGGATGCGACGACGCAGCCCCAGTTCAATCAGTTCAAGCTCGGCTCCTTCAAGTTCACCGTCGTCAAGGACGGTGGCGTGGTTGGCGAAAAGCCGAATGAAACCTTCGGCACCAACCAGCCGCCGGAGACCGTTCAGGCGCTGCTCGCCAAGAACTTCCTGCCGACCGACAAGTTCGTCAACACCTTAGCGCCCTTCGTGGTCGATACCGGCTCCGACGTGATCCTGGTTGACACAGGCTTCGGCGAAGGCGGCCGCGCCAAGGGCAACGGCCAGCTCGCAGCCGGCCTCAAGGCTGCCGGCTACTCGACCGACGACATCACCATCGTGGCGCTCACCCATCTGCATGGCGATCACATCGGCGGCCTGATGGAAGGCGGCAAGCCGGCCTTCGCCAAGGCCCGCTACGTCGCCGGCAAGACCGAGTACGACTTCTGGACCGACAAGGCCCGCGAGGGAACGCCGGCCGAAGGCGGCCACAAGGCGGTGCTCGCCAATGTCGCGCCGCTGGCCGAAAAGATGACCTTCATCGGCGAGGGTGACACCATCGCTTCAGGCATCACCGCCATGCTGGCCCCCGGCCACACGCCGGGCCACATGATCTTCAACATCGAGTCGGATGGAAAGCGGCTGATCGCCACCGGCGATACCGCCAACCACTATATCCTGTCGCTGCAAAACCCCACCTGGGAAGTCCGCTTCGACATGGACAAAGCCCAGGCAGCCGCCACCCGCAAGAAGGTGTTCGACATGATCGCTGCCGACAAGGTGCCCTTCCTCGGCTACCACATGCCGTTCCCGGCCGTCGGCTTCGCGGAGGTTTACGAAAGCGGCTACCGCTTCGTTCCCAAGACCTACCAGTTCGACCTCTGATCCTGCTGCATGGCAGCCATACCAAGCCCGGCCACCGCGCCGGGCTTGTCGTGTTTTCGGCGTGCGTTTCTCGCCAGGAAAGCGCACCAGTCTCTCTCCGCCCTCATTCCTGTGCTCGTCACAGGAATCCAGCCGACGCGCGTCTGCGTGGCGAAAAGAGTCAATTGCGTTCAAGGACTTGAGCGCGCTGGATCCCTGTGACGAGCACAGGGATGAGGATGCGGGGAGGGCGGCGCGAAACCTTAGCCGACGTGCTTTCGGCGCAAGGGAGCGCATGGCGACCGCTCTTTCCCCTCGCTCACGCCACCCACGGCCGGCCACATTTTTTACTATTCCCTTAACGCCATAGACGTGGTACCAGCCCTCGCCAACTTCCAAAGCAACCTTACACATCGCCGGTGCGGATAAGACGTTCCGGGTGAGGGTGCATTTTTCTTTTATAAGGAATTGGCCATGGCTCGCATCATTGAAACGCCGACCGGTTTAGACGCACTCACCTTCGATGACGTGCTGCTGCAGCCTGGTCATTCCGACGTCCTTCCGGGCCAGACCAGCGTCGCGACGCGCATCGCCACCGATTTCGAACTCAACATACCCATCATCTCGTCCGCCATGGACACCGTCACCGAGAGCCGGCTGGCGATCGCCATGGCGCAGGCCGGCGGCCTCGGCGTCATTCACAAGAACCTGACCCCGATCGAGCAGGCCGAGCAGGTCCGCCAGGTCAAGAAGTTCGAAAGCGGCATGGTCGTCAACCCTGTCACCATCGGCCCCGATGCGACGCTCGCCGATGCGCTGGCGCTGATGAAGATCCACAGCATCTCCGGCATCCCGGTCGTTGAGAAGTCCGGCCGCCTCGTCGGCATCCTCACCAACCGCGACGTCCGCTTCGCCTCCGATCCGGCCCAGAAGATCTATGAACTGATGACCCGCGAGGGCCTCGTCACCGTCAAGGAAACCGTCGACCAGCAAGAAGCCAAACGTCTGCTGCACGCCCACCGCATCGAAAAGCTGCTGGTGATCGATGGCGAAGGCCGTTGCGTCGGTCTCATCACCGTCAAGGACATCGAGAAGTCGCAGCTCAACCCCAACGCCTCCAAGGATGCGCAGGGTCGCCTCCGCGCCGCAGCCGCAGTCGGCGTTGGTGACGATGGCTTCGAGCGCGCCGAGCGCCTGATCGAAGCCGGCGTCGACCTGCTCGTCGTTGATACCGCTCACGGCCACTCGCAGGGCGTTCTGAACGCCGTTGCGCGCGTCAAGAAGCTCTCGAACTCCGTGCGTGTCATGGCCGGCAACGTCGCCACTTCGGATGGCACCAAGGCGCTGATCGATGCAGGTGCGGATGCCGTCAAGGTCGGTATCGGCCCGGGCTCGATCTGCACCACCCGCATCGTCGCCGGCGTCGGCGTTCCGCAGCTCGCCGCCATCATGTCGGCAGTCGAAGCAGCCCGCGCCCAGGATGTCCCCGTCATCGCCGATGGCGGCATCAAGTTCTCCGGCGACGTCGCCAAGGCGATCGCATCCGGCGCATCCGCCGTCATGATCGGCTCGCTGCTTGCTGGCACCGATGAAAGCCCGGGCGAAGTCTACCTCTATCAGGGCCGCTCCTTCAAAGCCTATCGCGGCATGGGCTCCGTTGGCGCCATGGCCCGCGGCTCGGCCGACCGTTACTTCCAGGCGGAAGTGCGCGACACCCTCAAGCTCGTTCCCGAGGGTATCGAAGGTCAGGTTCCCTACAAGGGCCCGGTCTCCGGCGTTCTGCATCAGCTCGCTGGCGGCCTGAAGGCTGCCATGGGCTATGTCGGCGGCAAGGACCTCAAGGACTTCCAGGAGCGCGCCACCTTCGTGCGCATCTCTGGCGCGGGCCTCCGCGAAAGCCATCCGCACGATGTGACCATCACCCGCGAAAGCCCGAACTACCCGGGTTCCGGCGCCTGATGAACGACGCGAGCAGCCGTATTCCGACCTTGGTCGTCGCGCTGCTCGCGGCCATCTCCCTGGGCGTCTTCATCTGGATGCTCCTGGGCTACGTCCTGCCGTTTCAGGATATGACCCACGCCGCGATGCTCGAAGCGCGGCTGGGTCGCTATGATGCGAGCGATATCGATGCCATGCGCGGCTTGCTCGAGCGAAAGCCGGAAGCGCGCGACTTGCTTGTCTCCATGCATCGCGGGCCCGATCTCATCCTGCCGTTCGTGCTGACGGCGTTCCTGTTTACCGTTCTCGCCAAGCTGCGCCCCGCCGGCCGCTACTTCAATCGCCCGATGCATCCCTTGATGATCGCCGCGATCTATGCGCTGCCCTTCATCTACGGCTTCTCCGATTATGCCGAGAACATCCTGACCGACAACCTCTTCGCCGGCGGTGCCGAGTGGAGCTTCGCGACGGCCTTATTGCCCTGGGCGTCGAGCCTCAAATTCGCCAGCCTGACCGTCTGCGTCATCGTCATCCTGCGCTTCCTTGTTTACCGCATCGTGCCGCCGACGGATCGCTGACGTCACTGGCCCAACCGACACTGGAAACCCCGGTTCGTTTGCTCTAAAGCTCTGGCACCAAAAGAAAACTGGCAAAGGAGACGAGCGTATGACCGGAATGACAGGCTATGAGATGTTCTGGCCCATCATCGCCCATGCGGCGCTGGTCTACATGCTCTACATGCTCCTCGGCTACCGCCGCCAGAAGATGCTGAAGTCGGGCAAGGTTCATGCGTCCGACTATCGCGAAAACCGTGGCGAGCCGACCGAAAGCCTGATCGTCAAGAACAGCCTTGCCAATCAGTACGAACTGCCGATGCTGTTCTACGCCTGCTGCATCCTTCTCTACATGACCGAAGCGGATAACCTGATCGCGCTCGTGCTCGCCTGGATCTTCGTTGCCTTGCGCTATGTCCACGCCTTCGTCCACGTCACCAGCAACAACCTGCGCTACCGCAGCCCGCTCTTTGCCGCCGGCTATCTCGTGCTAGGCGTCATGTGGGTCTGGCTTGCGGTCTGGATCATGTTCCCGAACGGCTGAGCCGGCCACCTCGCTCCCCGCGAATCGGCCTTGCTGATCCCGGGGAGTGACGGCAGCGCCTTACACGCCATGCGACGCATTCTTTCCGCAAAAACTGCGTAAATTTACCCTCGAAAAACCGACCAAATCAGGGCGTATCACCTCGATTTGGTTGAGCTTTTGCCGGTCGATAAAATACAACCTATCCTGTTTACGCCTCATGAAGACCTGCATGTCATATCGGCCAAAAGGGCCGGTTTTGGGCAATGTCCGGTCTGCGAATAAGAGGGATGGGGAACGACATGAACGTCGGGAGCTTCGATCGCATTGGCCTCCGCAGGAAGCCGAAACAGGAACGCAGTATTCAGAGGCTGGACCTGATCTTGTCCGCCGCCTCGGAGCTGATTGCGGCCAAGGGTGTCGGCGCCATGCGCATGACCGAACTCGCGGTCGCCGCCAATGTGCCGATCGGCTCGGTCTACCAGTATTTTCCCGAGAAGGCGGCGATCGTCAAAGCGCTGTTCGATCGCCATTCGCTGGCAATCCGCGCAAGGGTGGCGGATGCCTTCGCGTCCGTGCAATCCGTGCCGGAAGCGCTCGATGTGCTCGAGGCGACCATCGACTGGCATTATGAGGACTACCGCAATGATGCCGCGAGCCTCGGCATCTGGCTCGGCACAGAGACCGATCAGGACCTCTCGCAGCTCAACGTGGAGCACAACAGCCGAATTGCCCGGATATTTCGCGAAACCGCCCAGCGCATCGCGCCCGAACTCAGCAATGTCGATAGCGAGGCGCGCACCTATCTCTTCAGCCACCTGATCGGCTCGTCGGTCAGGCTTGCCGTAACGAGCGACCCCTGCTTCGCCGCCCGCATCCTGCAGGAGTGCAAGTCACTCGTGCGCAGGTCCTTCTTCACGTCCATACCGGCGGAACTGGCCACCGGCTGATCCCAATTGCCAGCTCGTGCCGATTACCAGCTCGTCACCGTGTTCGCGACCTTCAGGCGCGGCTGGGCGCGCACGTAAGTGCCTTTCACCTCGGCGTCGAGATTGTCCTCCACCACGGCAGGCGTGATGTTGTCGAGGCAGGCGGTGATGTGCGCGGTAATCGCGTTCATCAGCGAGATCGAAACGCCTGGCCGCTTCATGATGCCGATCTGCACCGGGGGGAGCGCCGGGAAGCCATCCGCCTGGGTGAGCACCTTCATGCCTGTGCGCAGCGCCGATTCCGGCATTGTCGAGACGGCAAGCCCGGAGAGAACCGCCGCCGCGATGACGGTGCACGACCAGCTGGTGAACAGGATCTGATGTTCGCGCCCGCCCGCGTCGAGTGCGGCTATGGCGGTCTGTCTCCACGGGCAGTCGCGGCGACCGACGGCGAGCGGCACTGGCGCATCGTCGCGGATCGGATGGTTGGCCGAGCCGACCCAGCAGAGCGGTTCGGTCCTGACCACGTCCGACATGCGCACGCGCGGATTATGCGTCACCAGCGCAATGTCGAGTTCGCCCCTGTGCATGCGCTCGGCCAGATCGACCGACGGCTCGCAGACGATGTAGAGCTCGACATTCGGATGCGTCTTGGCGAAGCGGCCGATGATTTCGGGCATGTAGCGTTCGGCATAGTCGTCGGGCGTGCCGATCCTGAGCGTGCCCTCGAGCCGGTTGTCGTCGAAGGCGGCGATTGCCTCGTTGTTGAGGCGGATGATGCGGCGGGCATAGTTGAGCAGCTTCTCGCCCTCGACGGTCAGCCGGTTGCCGCGGCCGTCCTTGATGAACAGCTGCTTGCCGATGCGCTCCTCGAGGCGGCGCATCTGCATCGAAACGGCGGATTGCGTCTTGTAGACCCGGTCGGCGGCCTTGGTGAAGCTGCCGGAATCGATGATGGCGATGAAGGTCTGCAGCTGGTCAATATCAAGAGGCGCGGCCATGGTTCTCACCTATAAACATCTCTGATGATAATCATTAGAAACATTCGTTGGACTGATCAATAGCCCTTTGGCATCTTGTGGCTGCAAATCAATCAAAGTGATGGCCAGGCAAATCGGCCTGTCCGCTCGAAAACCAACTTGCCTCTCCGTGCCTGATCGCGCGGAAAGGGCGGGTTGTTGCGCGCCCATGAAAGGATCATCCCATGCGCACGACAGACCGGATATTAGAACTCGACTGCAACCCCGCGACCAGGACCTTTTCGCAGCGTCTCGTCGCCGGTTTCGCAACGCTGGCATCCGTACTGCGCGTGTTCCGCAATCGTATGGAGATCAACGCGCTGCACGAGCTCGACGACAACCAGCTGAGGGATATCGGCCTTTCCCGGGCCGATCTCGACGCGGCCTTCCTGGCCTCGACCTTCTTCGAGGATCCGTCGGATCAACTGACGCGGTCCGCGCGCAATCGCGGCCGCAATTCGCTTCACCGGCTTAATCAGGATTGAGCCGAAACCAGTTTTCCCCGCAGGGTGATAGCCAATAACCCTGCCTCTTGCCCGGTGCCGACCTCCCAGTCGTCTCCGGGTTTTTTTATGCGCGTCTTATGGCTTGGGGGAGGAGGGCGGCGTCTTCGGCATGTAGCTCTCGAAGATCGCTTCCATGTTTTTCTGGTAGCCCTTTTGCACTTCGAGCCCGCTGTCGAACATGGTGTTCAGCATATCCATGTAGCTTGAGGCCTCGGGCGCCTTCTCCGCCTTTTCGCTGGCCTTCGGCGCTTCCGCGGGCTTCTGCGTTGCGGGCTGGGCGAAGCTGCCCATCATTTCCTGGAATGCCTTGGTGAAGGGATTGTCGAGGAAGGGATTGGCTGGTGCCGCCTTTTCAGGCTCCGGCTTCGGCACGCTGAACATCAGCTGCATCGCCTGCGTGAATGGATTGTCGAAAATGCTCGGCTGCGGCGTCGGCGTCTGCTTCGGCGCGAAACCGGTGGCTTGCAGCCATTGCTGAATGCTCTCGCCCATCGCCGTGTTGACGAAGGGGTTCACCGGCGCGTTCATCTGCCCCATCGATTGCTTGAACAGCCCGCCCATCAGCGTGCCGGCCATGATCGGCAGCATCTGCTTGTAGATTTCCTGGCCGATCCCGGTCATCTGCGCGGCCTGCGCCGCGACTGCCCGCGACACTTCCTTGGAGCCGAAGAGCTGCGCCAGGATGTCATTGCCGTCGGAGATCCCCTGCGGCGTGAACGCCTTGCTCATGTCCTCGAAATACTTGGCATAGTTGCCGGAGGACACCGCCTGCATCAGGCCCATGAAATCGTAGGGGTTGCTGCTGCTCCGCTTCAGCCCGGCCGAAAACGCCGGCATCAAGGCGGCCATTGCCTGCGTCGCCTGTTCCTGCGCCAGGTTGAACTGCTTGGAGATCGCGTCCATCGCCGCGCCGTTCTGCGCCTGCATCATCATGTCGAAGAGTGGCAGCATGGAAAAGCCCTTTCCCGGTTCGCGACGCATGATCGCGTCACTATAGCCGGAAAAAGGAATGCGCAAACCGCTTTTTGCAGAAGGGCTTAGTGGCTGCCTTTAGTATTGATACTCGGTGAACACAGGCTCGACCGAACCGTTCCAGCGGCCGTTGTAGAGCGCGAGCAGGTCTTCCGCCAGCGTCGCCTTCTTGGCCATCACCTCGTCCAGCGGCGACAGGAAGATCGTCTCGTCCTGGCCTTCGCTGTTGAGCTTGCCGCGCGCCTTGAGGCCCGCCTTGGAAATGGCAAGCACGTCGCGCGCCGTATCGTAAAGCGTGTGGCCACGGAATGCGGCCTTCAGCCCCTCGGCCGGCACCGCGTTGCGCAATGCGTTCACCTCGTCGAAGCCCCAGTCCTTGGTCAGCTGGTCGGCAGCCTCGAGTGCAGTTGCGTCGTAGAGGAGGCCGACCCAGAAGGCCGGCAGCGCGCAGATGCGGCGCCACGGGCCGCCATCGGCGCCGCGCATTTCGAGGAAGCGCTTCAGGCGCACGTCGGGGAAGAGCGTCGAGAGATGGTTGGTCCAGTCGCCCATCGTCGGCTCCCAGGCGGCAATCTCGCCCTTCAGCGCGCCGTTCATGAACTGGCGGAAGGTGATGTGGGTACAGTCCTTGTAGCGGCCGTCGCGGACGATGAAATACATCGGCACGTCGAGCGCCCATTCCACATAGTCGTTGAAGCCGAAATCGTCGCGGAAGGTGAAGTCGAGCAGGCCCGAGCGGTTGTTGTCCGTGTCGCGCCAGATATCGCCGCGCCAGGACTGCAGGCCGTTGAGCTTGCCTTCGGTAAAGGGGGAGGAGGCAAACAGCGCCGTTGCCAGCGACTGCAGCTTCATCGAGACGCGCATCTTCTTGCGCATATCGGCTTCCGACGAAAAGTCGAGGTTCACCTGGATCGTGCAGGTCCGGTACATCATGTCGAGACCCTGCGTGCCGACCTTCGGCATGTAGCGGCTCATGATCCCGTAGCGCGACTTCGGCATGACCGGCGTTTCGGCGAGCGTCCACTTCGGGCTGCCGCCAATCCCCAGGAACCGGATGCCCATCGGCTCGGCGATCTCGCGCAGCACGGCCAGATGCGCGTTGGATTCCTTGCAGGTCTGGTGGATGTTTTCGAGCGGCGCGCCCGAGAGTTCGAACTGCCCGCCGGGCTCGATCGAGATCGCGCCCATGCCCGATGGCTCGGCAAGGCCGATGATGTTTTCGCCGTCGAGGATCGGCTCCCAGCCGCTCTTCGCTTCGAGACCCTTCAGAAGGCCCGAAATGCTGTTCTCACCGAAATAGGGAACCGGGCTGTTATCGGCGCGGAAGAAGGCGAACTTCTCATGTTCGGTGCCGATGCGGAACTTCTCTTCCGGCTTGTTTCCCGCCGCAAGATAATCGGTCAGCTCCTGAACCGAAGAGAGCGGGGTCTGGTCGGTAGTATCGCGAGCCATTCAAGTAACCTGTATTCGGGAAACGCCCGGAAAGTATCCGGACAGTAGGAAGGGTGATTAGGACCGCTGGCACGTATGTTGCAAGTGAAATTGTTTCAACCAGCCATCAAAAAAATACCAGCAACTGTGGCCTGTTGCCCACGCGGCTATTGGTTCCAGTCGCCGAGTGCCGCCTGTATCACTGCCATGGCGGCAACGGCTGCGGTATCGGCGCGCAATATTCTCGGCCCGAGCGGGATCGCGGTCACGAAATCGAGGCTGCGCAGGCGCGCGCGCTCGTCCTCGGAAAAGCCGCCCTCGGGCCCGACGAGCAGCGCCAGCTTGCGCTCCTTTATCGCGGAAAGGATCGGCAGCGGGTTCTGCCCGGCATCGCCCTCGTCGCAATAGATGATACGCCGGTCGCTCGGCCATTCGTCGAGCATGTCGAAGAGCCGCACCGGCTCGGCGACCTCTGGGATACCGAGAATGCCGCATTGCTCGGCCGCCTCGATGACGTTGGCGCGGAGCTTGTCGAGATTGTTGATCTTGCCCTGCACATGCTGCGTCATGACAGGCTGCAGCACGCCGGCGCCCATCTCCACCGCCTTCTGCACGAGATAATCCAGCCGCCCGACCTTCAGCGGCGCGAAGAGATAATGCAGGTCGGAAGGCTCCGGCTGCGGCCGCGTCTGCTCCTCCGGCACGATCATGATGCGCTTGCGGGTCGGCAGCGAAAGCTTCGCCTTCCATTCGCCGTCACGGCCGTTGAAGACGAGGATTTCGGCGCCGTCGCCCATCCTCAGCACATTGGCCAGATAATTATACTGGTCCGGCGTCGCCTCGGCGGCCACGCCTTTGGAGAGGGGAGCGGCGACAAACAGCCGTTGCATTCTGAAATTGGCGCGCATCGAAATGTCCTGGCTAAACGAAGAGCGCGACCATAGCCCAATAGAGCACGGCCGCAAGCACGGCGGATGCCGGCACGGTGATGACCCAGGCGGCGATGATCGTCATGAAGTGGGACCGCCGCACCAGCCGGCGCCGGCGCACCTCGTGGGTGTTGGGGTCGTCAGGCTCCTCCAGCATCCAGACCTCGGCCTTGCGGCGCATGTATTCGATCCGGCGCTTGGAGTTGCGGGTGTACCATTCGCGGAAGAACCCGACGCCGAACACCGCGCCAACAGCGATATGCGTGGTACTGACCGGCAGTCCGAACCAGGAGGCGACGATCACGGTGAACGCCGTCGCCATCGCCACGCAATAGGCGCGCATCGGGTTGAGCTTGGTGATCTGCTCGCCGACGAGGCGGATCAGGCGCGGCCCGAAGAGCAGCAGACCGACAGAAATGCCGAGCGCCCCGATCAGCATCACCCAGAGCGGCGGTTCTGAGCCGCGGATGAGAGGCTGTCCGAAGGAAACGCGCACGATCGCCGAGAGCGGGCCTACGGCGTTGGACACGTCGTTGGCGCCGTGCGCGAACGACAGCAACGCCGCCGCGCCGATCAGCGGCATCTGGAACAGCACCCGCAGCGAGCTGTTGCGGTTCTCCAGCCCCTGCGCCCGCATATTGACCAGCGGCCGCGCCACCAGCCAGCCGACCACGCCCGCCGCGATGCCGAGCAGGATGATCGTCGATGCCGAAAACGCGTTCATGCGTTCAAGCTGCAGGATCATGTAAGCGGTGAAGCCGCCCACCATGATAGCAATCAGCACCGGCACCCAGCGCTTGGCCGAGGTGATCTTGTCCTCGCGGTAGATGATCAGCGTCTTGACGAGATAGAGCATGCCGGCGGCGATCACGCCGGCGATCAGCGGCGAGGTCATCCAGCTGGAGGTGATCTCGGCCAGGACCCGCCAGTTGACCGGTCCCGGCCCGAGCGCTCCCACGCCGGCGCCGATCACCGCGCCGACGATCGAGTGCGTGGTCGAAACGGGCGCGTTGAGCCATGTCGCGAGGTTGATCCAGAGTGCCGCCGCCATCAGCGCCGCCATCATGATCCAGGAGAGCGTCGCGGGCGGGATCTGAGAGGCGTCGACGATGCTCGACGAGATCGTCTTCACCACCGCGCCGCCCGATATCGTCGCGCCGAGGATCTCGAAGATCGCCGCGATGATAAGCGCCTGGCCCATGGTCATGGCGCGCGCACCGACGGCGGCGCCAACGTTGTTGGTCACGTCGTTCGCGCCGATGTTCATGGCCATGTAGGCCGCAAGGGCCGCGGCCGCGATCACCAGCCCGGCGTCGGGACGGCCGAAGACGTAGATCGCCGCAAACAGCATGGCGAGGCCAAGAAAGACGAAGCCGATCCCCGGCGCCACCAGCTTGCGCGAGACGTACTTCGACGCGTCCTCGACTTGCGTGAGCTTGTCGAGATCCTTGTCGAGCGTTCGTTTGGTGAGGACGGTGGGGCGGTCGGCCATGCTGTTCCTTGTGATTGAGGCCCGCTTTTGCGCCGCTAATTCTAGCAGCGCAAGATGGCAGGAATCATTCAGCCGGAATCTGCTGCAGCTTCAGTGGTTCGAGCGGCTCGGCCATGCGGCGCTTGAAGAGCAGGAAAAGATCGCGCAGTTCCGGCTCATTGACGCGCTTGGCGGCCTCTTCGCAGGAGACCCACTCGTAACGCCGCTCGCCCTTTTCCTTGAAGCTCTTGGCGATCGTCGAGACCTCGAGCACGTAGACCTGAACCTTGCAGGTCACCTTCAGCCCGTTCTTCAGCACCTTGGGATAGTGGTAGCAGCCGATCGTCTGGCTCTCGACTGTCCCGCGCACGCCGGCTTCCTCGTAAGCCTCGCGGGCGGCGACCTCGTAGGAGGTCTTGCCGTCCATCGGCCAGCCCTTGGGGATCACCCAGCGGCCGGTATCGCGGCTGGTCAGAAGCAGCACCTCGATCGCGCCGGTCTTGCCTTTCCTCCGGTAGCAGAGCGCAGCATATTGCTGGCGCGGAGGGCGCCAGAACATCAGCTGCAGATCGGAGGCGAGGCGGGCAAGTAGGCTCAACGGTCGGGTCACCTTTACGGTTGCGTGTGTATATTAGTGTCTCATGGAAAGCTTGCGCGATCCATGTGTGTGTTTTTCTTTCGGTTCAGGCTTGATGCTATCAATAGAGCCTTTCGTTTTGGTTTCGGTTTCAAAAAACCGCCATCGAATGCTCTATTTCCGTCACGTCGAGTACCAAAGAATATGATATTGGCTTTCGTCATAATCAATGATGACGTGATGACGCATGCCGATAGGCCCAAACATTGGCGATTCTGCGTCGGTTCTCCACAGAAAAGATTGCCCGGCTAACATCCTGAAGGGGTAATTTAGCCACTCAAAGCCCGCTGGGACAGGTGATCCGCCGCAATGAGTCGACAGGTTTTCGTTGCCGTTCACGCAAAAATATCCTTGGTCGCCACCCGCCATTCGGCTTATCAATGCGTCGAAAACAGGAGGATGGTTCATGGTATCGGAAGCAATGCGCATCGATTGGATCGGGGGGAGCTGCCGGCTGCTGCAGGCAACGGCGGCAAAGTTCCGCGACACTCGCCCCTTCGAGGGCCTGACGATCGGCACCGGCATCCATCTCGAACCGAAAACGGTGGCGCTTCTGATGACGCTCAACGCCGGCGGCGCGCGTCTGGTCTGCACCGGCAACCTGAACAGCACCCAGCCGGCGACCGTGGAATATCTGCGCAGCCAGGGCATCACCGTCTTCGCCACCCAGACCACCGACCCCGCCGCGCATCATCAGAGCCTTGTTGCCGTGGTCGCCGAAAAGCCCGATCTGCTGCTCGACAATGGCGGCGATCTCTTCGCCATCGCTGCGGAAAGCCCTTATGCCAATCTCCTTGGTGGCACCGAAGAGACCACCTCCGGCCGCACCCGCCTGCTGCCGCTGCGCGACAAGCTGAACATGCCGATCCTCGTCATCAACGACAGCCCGATCAAGCAATTCGCCGAAAACAAGCATGCCGTCGGCCAGAGCCTGTTCGAGAGCTACATGCGCTTCACCAACCGCTCCACCAACGGCAAGCGCGTCACGGTCTTCGGCTATGGCGCCTGCGGCAAGGGCACCGCCGCCTGCTTCCGCAATGCCTTCTCGCAGGTAAGCGTCGTCGATATCGACCCGGTGACCACGCTCGAAGCGCATCTGGATGGTTTCGTGACCCCGCTGCGCGATGACGCCATCCGCTCCGCCGACGTGCTCGTCACCGTCACCGGCCATCCCGATATCATCACCTTGAAGGACCTGCCGCTGATCAAGAACGGCGCGATCCTGATGAACGGCGGCCATTTCCCCAACGAGATTGACGTCACCGCCTTCCGCGCCCATGAGGACGTCGTCGCGACCGACCGCTATCCGGCCGACGGCATCGAGACCCTGCATCTGAAGGACGGTCGCGCCATCCACATCCTGGGCGGCGGCCATATGGCCAACCTCGCCGGCCCGCGCCCGCTAGGTAATTCCGTGGAATCCATGGACCTCGGCTTCACCCTGCAGGTCCGCTGCCTCGAGCGCGTCGCCAAACGGGGCGTCGGTCCGGAAGCCTGCATCGTACCGGTCCCTGCGGACATCGACGCGATGGTGGCGAGCGCCTATCTCGATCTGGCGCGGTAGGCGCGAAAACTCGTCAGACCTGGCGCGCGATCGTCCCGATTGCGTTGGTGACCAGACGCGCTGCCGTCAGCGCGGAAATACCGTCGATATCGGCAGGCGGATAGAGTTCGACGAGGTCGAAGCCCACGATCCGGCCTCGTCTGCCGACGCCGGCAATCAGATCGATGACCTGTGTGTATGTAAGGCCGCCGGGCGACCGGGCAGCCACGCCGGGCATGATGCTGGGGTCGAGGCCATCGCAGTCCAGTGTGATCACGACCCGGGCGCCTTCGGGAACATGCCGGAGGGCGGCGTCGACTCCGAGAGAATGAACCTCCCGAGCGGTGACGAACTGGCTGCCATAGGCCTCAGCCGCTTCGATTTCCGTGCGGCGAGCGCTTCCGACGCCGCGCATGCCCACCTGTATCATTCCCGCGATATGTCCCATCTCGCTCGCCCGGCGCATCGGGTTGGAATAGCCGTGACGCTCGCCATGGAGCTCATCGCGCCAGTCGATGTGCGCATCGATCTGGACAATCCAGATCGGCCCGTGATCCGCGAATCCGGCGAGGAAGGGAATAGGGACGGAATCGTCGCCGCCGAGCAGGATCGGTACGGCTGACATCGCCAGTATTTCCCGTGTCTTTGCCTCGATCAGCGCCCGATTCCCCGTGTTGTCATGCATCTTGGTCGGCAAATCACCGGCATCGAAGCAGCATGCCGGTTTGCCGTCAAAAAGCGGTCCACCGAGATCAAAATCCCAATGCTCGACAAGTGGTGCGTCTTCCTGGCTCGCGGCGCGGATGGCATTGGCCGCGGTGGCGTAGCCGCTGCTGTCCTTGTCGCGATAGGTGCTGCCGTGAGCAGCACCGAAGATCACCATGCGAGGCGTGGCGCCGGCAGGCATATGAGAATTGAGACCAAGAAAGGCAGGCGAAGCGGTCATTGCGGGATCCGGATCATTGTTCGATGGGCGCAGGCACTCAAACACCGGCGGCGCTCAACGTCCATGAGAATGTTGAGCGCCGTAACCGAGCCTCAATCGATCTCGACCACCAGCTTGCCCTCAGCCTCGCGGCTTTCGATCAACCTGTGCGCCTCGGCGACATCGGCAAGCGAAAACCGCCGGCTGTCCATGCGGGGCAAAAGCTTGCCCGCTTCGGCGAGCCGCGTCACCTCGCGCAGGATCTCGCCGTGATGCGCGCGGCCTTCGCCTGTCAGTAGCGGCAGCAGGGTGAACACGCCGGAATAGCTCGCCGCCTTGAAGGAGAGCGGCGCCAGCGCATGCGTGCCCCAGCCGAGCGCGCTGACGACATGGCCGAACCGGCTCACCGCCTTGAACGCCATGTCGAGCCCGGCGCCGCCGACCGTATCGTAGACGACATCGAAGCCACGCCCAGCGGTATAGGTCGCGACGTGATCCTCAATGGTGCCGACGGCGCGGTCAATCGGCGTGGCGCCGAGGCTGCGGAGATAGTCCGCCTTCGCCGCACCATCGATGGCATAGACATCGGCGCCAACGGCCCCCGCGATCTGCACTGCGATATGCCCGACCCCGCCGGCGCCGCCGATGACGAGGACACGCTGGCCGTTCGCGACCTTTGCTCGGTCCACAAGCCCTTCCCATGCTGTGATCGCCGCCAGCGGCAGGGCTGCGGCTTCCCGCATCGACAGATTGCTCGGTTTGAGCGCGATGAGGCCGGCATCGACAGCCGCGA
This sequence comes from Rhizobium sp. 2MFCol3.1, assembly GCF_000377565.1. Lineage (GTDB taxonomy): Bacteria > Pseudomonadota > Alphaproteobacteria > Rhizobiales > Rhizobiaceae > Rhizobium. The sequence goes on from NZ_KB898356.1 coordinate 414,972, forward strand.
ACTCGGCGAGCGACCCCTGAATGCCGCCGACACCGCCGGTCATGCCGTAGACCGCGTCGCCGCGCCGGAAGCCGGTCACATCGGGCCCGACCGCCTCGACGATACCAGCCATGTCGATGCCGAGGATGGCGGGCAGGGGATGGCGGGCATGGGCGGCGTTGCCGGCGCGGATCTTGGTGTCGAGCGGATTGACGCCGCTGGCCTGGATGCGCACCAGCACCTCACCCTTGGCGGCCTCAGGCCGGGCAATTTCCGTCTGGCGAAACGCACCCTGCGGTGCGTCGACGACAAGCGCGTTCATCGTGAATTTCGAAGACATGGAACACTCCTTTCGTGTTTGTGAAAGAAGGATGCGTCGTTGAAGATCGAATGGAAATCATAGATAACGTATGAAGATCATGCAGAAATGTTTGGGTGAGCATGGAGTGGAGCGATCTCAGGCTGTTCCTGGCCATTGCCAGGCTCGGCACCTTGGGTGCGGCGGCGCGCAGCCTTGGGCTGACCCAGCCGACCATGGGCCGGCGCCTGCGCGCCCTTGAGGCAGCACTCGGCCAGACGCTCTTCCAGCGCACCGCCGATGGTTTCGTGTTGACCGACGAAGGCGTGGCGGTCTTTGCCCATGCCGAGCGGATCGAGGAGGAGGCGCTTGCCCTGCAGCGCGAACTGGCCGGCACCGCAAGCGACCTCACCGGCTTCCTGCGCCTGTCCTCATCCGATTGGTTCGGCACCCATCTGTTGGCGCCCGTCATCGCCGAGTTTTCTCTCGCCTATCCCAAGGTCGTCGTCGAGCTCTTGACCGACAGCCGCCTGCTCAGCCTCTCCCGGCGCGAGGCCGACCTCGTCTTCCGCATCGCGCCCTTCACGGAACCGGAAGTGATCTCCCGCAGGCTGCTGCGTATCGAATATGGCCTCTACATCAAGCGCGGCCTGCCGCATCCTGTTGTCGGAGAGGGGGAGGGCGCGCGTCTGGTCACCATGGATGAAGCCTTCGGCGGCATGCCAGATGTCTTATGGCTCCAGCGCCTGCTGCCGAAAGCCGCGATCGCGCTTCGCAGCAACAACCGCGATGTGCAGGCAACGCTCTGCGCCAACGGCGCCGGCCTCGCCGTCCTGCCGCGCCCGCTTGGCGATAGCATGGCCGCGATCGAGCGCGTCGATCTCGGCGAGCCGCCGCCGGGGCGCGATACCTGGGTCGGCTATCATCGCGATATGAAGCGGATGGCGCGGCTGCGCGCCCTGCTCGATCACGTCATCGAGCGCCTGGCCAACTGACCGTCACCGCTCCCAGTAAGGCACCGGGCCATAAAGCTCCGCGAGATAATCGATGAACAGCCGTACCTTGGCCGGCAGGAACTGGCGGCTTGGGTAGACGGCCGACAGTGTCACGTTGCGCGACCCCTCATAGGCCGGCAGCACCTGCACCAGCTGGCCGGATTTCAGCTCCGCGCCGATATCCCAGGTCGAGCGCAGCGCGATGCCGAGGCCGGCAATCACGGCCTCGCGGATCACCTCGCTGGAATTGGTGACGAGCATCCCCTCCGGCCGGATCGACAGCGCGCCCTCAGCTCCCTCGAGCCGCCAGACATCGTTATTGTGCGCCGGCAGGCAGCGATGCCGCTTGAGATCGTCGATGCTATCGGGCGTGCCATTGGACTTGAGATAATCGGGAGAGGCGCAGAGCACCCGGCGCACCGGCGCCAGCCGGCGGGCGACGAGGCTGGAATCGGTAAGCTCCGCGATGCGGATCGCCAGATCGAACCCGCCACCGACGATGTCGCTGAACTCGTCGGAGAGCACGAGGTTGATGGCAAGATCGGGATGAGCGTCCATGAAACGCTTCAGATGCGGCGCGATGTGCATGCGACCGAACGAGGTCGGCGCCGAGACCTTCAGCGTTCCATGCATCTGCGCCGAGCGGCCGGAAATGTAGAACTCCGCCTCCTCGAGCCCGGCCAAGATGCCGAGCACCCGATCGTAAAAACCCTGGCCGGCTTCGGTGAGCGAGATCTGCCGCGTCGTGCGCTGCAAGAGCCTCGTTCCCAGCCGGTCTTCCAGCCGCTTGATGCGCTTGGAAACCACCGCCGGCGAGAAGCCGAGCGCCCGCCCGGCAAGCGACATGCTGCCCGTCGCCGCCACCTTGGCGAAGATTTCGAGATCCCCCAGATTGGTCATGTCGCCCCGATAATTTCTTATTTTGTCATAAGTGCTTAGCATTTGCGCCGAATTGGGGAAAGTGTTAAGCCCGAAGCCTTGGCAGTATGGAGGATACAGCCGGTTTCGCCTGATGTGGCGAAGGGAGGAAAGGCATGTCCGACGCCATTTCGTTTCTCGCCCCGCGCGCCGATGTCATGGCGCGCCGCCGGCAGATCGTTGCCGATCTCGCCGATCTCCTGCCGCCGGAGTGCCTGGTCTCCGAGCCGCGCGAACTCATGCCCTTCGAGACCGACGCCTTCGTCTCCTACCGCCGCATGCCGCTTGCGGTCGCGCTCCCGCGCAGCACGGCCGAAGTCGCGGCGGTGATGAAATACTGCCATCGCTACGGCATCCCCGTCGTCCCGCGCGGCGCCGGCACGTCGCTGTCGGGCGGCGCCATCCCGCAGGAGGATGCGGTCGTCGTCTGCGTCTCGAAGATGAACCGCATCATCGAGATCGACCTTTTCAATCGCGCCGCCGTTGTCGAGGCCGGCGTCACCAATCTCAACATTTCCGAAGCCGTCTCCGCCGATGGCTTCTTCTACGCGCCCGATCCGAGTTCGCAGCTCGCCTGCACCATCGGCGGCAATATCGGCATGAACTCCGGCGGCGCGCACTGTCTGAAATATGGCGTCACCACCAACAATCTGCTCGGCGTGAAAATGGTGCTGGTCGACGGCACGGTCATCGACCTCGGCGGCAAGGGGCTGGATGCCGGCGGTTATGATCTCCTCGGCCTCGTCTGCGGCCACGAGGGCCAGCTCGGCATCGTCACCGAGGCCACGGTGCGCCTGATCGCCAAGCCGGAGGGCGCCCGCCCGGTGCTCTTCGGCTTCCCGACCTCGGAAGAGGCGGGTTCCTGCGTCGCCGATATCATCGCATCCGGCATCATCCCCGTCGCCATCGAGTTCATGGACAAGCCCGCCATCGAGATTTGCGAAGCCTTCGCCAAGGCTGGCTATCCCCTTGATGTCGGCGCTTTGCTGATCGTCGAAGTCGAGGGCTCGGAAGCCGAGATGGACGACATGCTGAAGGATATCGTCGACATCGCCCGCCGCCATGGCGTCAGCACGGTGCGCGAATGCCAGTCGGCGACGGAAGCAGCCTTAATCTGGAAGGGCCGCAAATCCGCCTTCGGCGCCACCGGCCGCATCGCCGATTATATCTGCATGGATGGCACCGTCCCGCTCAGCCAGCTCTCTTACGTGCTGAAGAAGACCTCCGAGATCATCGAGCGCCATGGCCTGCGCGTCGCCAATGTCTTCCACGCCGGCGACGGCAACATGCACCCGCTGATCCTCTTCAACGCCAACGATCCCGAGGACGCCGCCCGCGCCGAGGCGGCCGGCATGGAGATCCTCAAACTCTGCGTCGATGCCGGCGGCTGCCTCACCGGTGAGCACGGCGTCGGCATCGAGAAGCGCGATCTGATGCGCCATCAATATTCCGATGCGGATCTCGCCCAGCAGATCGCCGTCCGCGCCGCCTTCGATCCCGGCTGGCTGCTCAATCCCTCCAAGGTCTTCCCGCTCGAAGGGCGCCAACCCGCATGATCGAGCCCCAACTGATCGATCTATGCCCGACCAAAGAGGGTGAAGCCGCCGAGATCATCCGCGTCCATGGGCAGGCTGGCACGCCGCTGAACATCGCTGGCGGCAACACCCGCTCCGGCTTCGGCAATACTGTCACAGCCGAACACCGGCTGCGCTCGACCGCGCTCTCGGGCATCGTCGCCTATAATCCGGGCGAGATGGTGCTCACAGCCCGCGCTGGCACGCCGCTTGCCGAAATCGAGGCGGCGTTGGCTAAGAGCGGCCAGACCATGGCCTTCGAGCCGATGGATCACCGCCCCCTCATGGGCACATCGGGCGAGCCGACCATCGGCGGGGTCTTCGCCGCCAACGTTTCCGGCCCACGCCGCCTGATATCGGGGGCTGCCCGCGACAGCCTGCTCGGCGTCCGCTTCGTCAACGGACGTGGCGAGGCGATCAAGGCCGGCGGACGGGTGATGAAGAACGTCACCGGCCTCGACCTCGTCAAGCTCATGGCCGGTTCGCACGGCACGCTCGGCCTCATCACCGAGGTCACCTTCCGCGTGCCGCCGAGGCCGAAGTCGGAAGCGACGATCGTCATATCAGGCCTCAACGACGCCGAGGCCGCCAATGCCATGGCCGCGGCAATGGCGCTGCCGGTCGAGGTCTCGGGCGCCGCCCACCTGCCCATGACCGTCGCCTGGACCTTCCTCGGCAATCGCCTGCCCGAGGGCGAGGCGACCGTGCTGCGCATCGAGGGCCTGCCGGCCTCCGTCGCGACGAGAGCCGAGAAGCTCGCCGCCGCGCTGGCCGCCTTCGGCCCCGTCGCGCGTCTCGGTGAGGATGACAGCGCCACCCTTTGGCGCGAGATCCGCGACGTGAAACCCTACGCCGATGGCGGCCTGCGTCCCGTCTGGCGCGTCTCCGTGGCGCCGTCGGTCGGCCACCAGTTGGTCGCGGCACTGAGGCTGGAGACCGGCGTCGATGCCTTCTACGATTGGCAGGGCGGCCTCGTCTGGATGCGCATGGAAGCGGACGCCGAAGCCGCTCTGCTGCGCCGTTTCATGGCGGCACTCGGCGGCGGCCACGCCACGCTGATGCGCGCGCCTGATGCGATGCGCGCGGCGATCTCGGCATTCGAGCCGCAGGTCGATGCCGTGGCGGTGCTGTCGGCGCGGGTGAAGGAGAGGTTTGATCCGGCGGGGATTTTCAATCCGGGGAAGATGGGGGGATGGTGACGGTGTGGTCTCCAGGTGCGCTCAAGCAAACCCCCTCCCCAACCCCTCCCCACAAGGGGGAGGGGCTTGCTGGGCGCGACGTCACCGCCAGAGATAGCGCCCATTCAACACCCGTTAGCGAGAGAATGAAGCAGGACGGACCCCCAAGGTTAGCCCCTCCCCCTTGTGGGGAGGGGTTGGGGAGGGGTGTTTTGTCCGAGGGGTCTTCATCGCACGACAACAGGGGACCGATAGCCTGACATGCAAACCAACTTCACTCCCGCCCAGCTAGCCGATCCCCATGTCGCGGCCTCCGAGCAGATCCTGCGCAAATGCGTCCATTGCGGCTTCTGCACCGCCACCTGTCCCACCTATGTCACGCTTGGCAACGAGCTCGACAGCCCGCGCGGCCGCATCTATCTGATCAAGGACATGCTGGAAAACGACCGCCCGGCCGACACGGAGGTGGTCACCCATATCGATCGCTGTCTCTCCTGCCTTGCCTGCGTGACGACCTGTCCCTCGGGCGTCGATTACATGCACCTCGTCGATCACGCCCGCGCCCATATCGAAAAGACCTACAAGCGCCCCTTCATGAACCGGCTGACGCGCGGCATTCTCGCCGCCGTTCTGCCCTATCCCGGCCGCTTCCGCCTGGCGCTTCGACTGGCCCGCATCGGCCGGCCGCTGGAAGGCCTGTTCCGTCGCCATCAGGCGCTGAAACCCTTCGCCGCAATGCTGGCGCTCGCCCCGCGCAGCCTGCCTGCGCCCTGGCATCTGGCGACGCCGGCGACACACGCGGCCAACAAGGGCGAGCAGCGAGGGCGCGTGGCGATCCTCACCGGCTGCGCCCAACAGGTGCTCGACCCATCAATCAACGCGGCGACCATCCGGCTTCTCACCCGTCTCGGCGTTGAGGTGGTGGTGCCCAAGGGGGAAGTCTGCTGCGGTTCGCTGGTCCATCATATGGGCCGCGAGGAACAGGCGCTGGCAAGTGCCCGCGCCAATGTCGATGTCTGGACCCGTGAGATCGAAAAGGGCGGGCTCGATGCCATCATCATCACCGCGTCCGGCTGCGGCACGACGATCAAGGATTACGGCCACATGCTGCGGCTCGATCCCATCTACGCCGAAAAGGCCGCCCGCGTTTCCGCGCTTGCCCGCGATGTGACCGAGTACCTGGCGACGCTCGATCTTCCCTCGCACATCCCGAGGGGGCTGACGGTCGCTTATCACTCCGCCTGCTCGATGCAGCACGGCCAGAAAATCACGCTGGCGCCGAAGCAGCTGTTGAAGGCGGCGGGTTTTACCGTGCGCGATCCGGCCGAAGGCCACCTCTGTTGCGGCTCCGCCGGCACTTACAACATCATGCAGCCGGATATTTCCGACGCGCTGAAGGCTCGCAAGGTGAAGAATATCGAGGCGACGAAGCCCGATATCATCGCGACAGGCAATATCGGCTGCATCACCCAGATCGCGTCGGCCACCGCGATCCCCATCCTGCACACCGTCGAGCTGCTCGATTGGGCCTACGGCGGCGACATGCCGGAAAAGTTGAAGGACGGCCAAGTTGACGGTCAACAAAATTAGCGGCCAGAAAAATTTAAGGGTTTCGGGCTAGCCTGACGCGGCCGGATCGTCCGGCGGCATTTGGAGCTCAAGCATGCATCGTTTCATCCTGGCGTTCACCGCTCTTGTTGGCGCCACCGAAGTCGCACACGCCGACAGCCGTTTCTTCTGTTCCGCCGACGACAAGAATGTTCGCTTCACCGTCGAAAGCGGCTTCAAGGCGGAGAATGGGCACGTGCTCAATCACTTCCGCGGTGCGCTCATTCTGAAGAACGAAACCGCGCCGCAGCCGCTGGGCAGGATCGATCTCGATTCAGACAGCCTGACGAACCACTGGTCTCATGCCGGCGAGCTCAGGCTCGAGGTTCTCTATGATGGCGGGAAAGCGGCGGGTGGCCAGACGGCCAATCTGATCGTCTCGGCCGAACAGCGCAACGACGCAAAGGCCTTTGCCGGCACATACGAACTCGCGATCGAGGGCGGTGCGGCGCCGCAGGCCTTCAATGGCAAGGTCAGCTGCGGATCGAAATAGGCGGCCGGAAATCCAGCCGCCCTTCTTTTTATGACATGAGGCGTCAGCCGCCGAAGATCGTTCTCAGAACGTCGATGCCGCGGTCGTCGAAGGCGACGTTGCCCTGCTTGTTGCCGGGGCCGACGACGATGACCTTGGTGCCGACGGGCACGCGGTCATAGAGATCGGCGACGTCGTCATTGACCATGCGGATGCAGCCCGAAGACAGGTTGAGGCCGATCGTCCAGGGCTGGTTGGTGCCGTGGATGCGGAAGATCGTGTCGCGGCCGCCCTGGTAGAGATACATGGCGCGGGCGCCGAGCGGATTGTCGGGGCCACCCGGCTGTACGGCCGGCAGGTTGTGGCCGGCGCGAGCCTCGCGGACGCGCATTTCAGCCGGCGGCGTCCAGGTCGGCCATTCAGCCTTGCGGCCGATCTTCACCACGCCCGACCAGCCGAAGCCTTCGCGGCCGACACCGATGCCGTAGCGCGTGGCCTTGTTGCGGCCTTCGACGAGGTAGAGATACTTGTTGACCGTATCGACGATCACGGTGCCCGGCGCTTCATTGGTGATGAGGCGGACGACACGCTTCTTGTATTGCGGCTTGATCTGCTGGCTGTGCTTGACGCCACGAACGGCATCCGTCGCCGTCATTACGGGCTCGGCGCTGGCAACGGCCACCATACCCGACATCGCAACGGCAACGGCCGCCACGAGCAGAGACACTTTCTTCATTTCGATTTCCCTCTCAAGGCACGATCGCCGGCAAAGCTAACCGAATCGACCGGGATTTCAAGCTGGAAACCCTGAAAATGCGGGGGTAGGCGGCAAGGTGTGTCCTTGCCGCCATAAGAAAATTCAGATCACGATGACCCGCGTGCCCACTTTGACACGCTCGTAAAGGTCGACGACGTCCTCGTTGCGCAGGCGAATGCAGCCCGAGGAAACGGCGCTTCCGATCGTCCATGGGGCATTGGTGCCATGGATGCGATAGAGCGTCGAGCCGAGATACATGGCGCGCGCGCCGAGCGGATTTTCCGGTCCGCCATCCATGCGTGCCGGGAGATAATGGCCCTTCGCCGCCTCGCGGCTGATCATTTCCGACGGCGGTGTCCAGTCCGGCCACTCGGACTTGCGGGTCACTTTGTGCACGCCGGCCCACTCGAAGCCCGGCTTGCCGACGCCGACGCCGTAACGCCGCGCCTTGCCGTTTGCCATGACGAGGTAGAGGAAGCGGTTGTTGGTATCGATGACGATGGTGCCCGGCGCTTCCTTGGTCTGGTAGTCGACCATCTGCGGCAGGAACTGCGGCTCGATCTGGCCACGGATCACCGGAACGCCGGGATTGATCGCCGAGACCTGTTGAGCTGCCGGCGCGCGACGAACGGCGCGCGGAGCAAACAGCCCGCGCTGCTGCTGCACGATGACGGGGCGCTGGTAGACGACGGGGCGAACATTGCCGCTGCCGCTGAGCTGCATGATCCACGGTGCCGCGAGATCGGGGCTCAGCACAACAGGCGGACGGGAAACATAACGGTCGTCGCCAAGGGCGGCCGTGGAAAAGACGCCGAGCAGGGCTGCGGCGAGCAAAACGGATTTCATCATCGGACGAACTCTCTACAATGGCCGAAAATGGACGGGCGGCATCCGCCACCTGCCGATCATGCTGCCACCGCGCTCGCCAGCGAATGGTAAACCCGCGTTCACTAAAAGCCGAACTGGCCCATAAACTTTTCGTCAGGGTTATCGTTCGGTTTGGAAACAGGGTTTGCAAATGGTAAAGCCGGATTCGCAGCCGCTGAAACGAATGGAACGTGATGAGCGAGACAGGCATTACAATCGGTGAGGACGGCAAGAGCCGCTGTCATTGGCACGGCAACCTGCCGGATTATCTGCGCTATCACGACGAGGAATGGGGCAGGCCGGTCGTTAACGACATCCGCCTGTTCGAGAAGATCTGCCTCGAAGGCTTCCAGTCCGGCCTCTCCTGGCTCACCATCCTGCGCAAGCGCGAGAATTTCCGCGCGGCCTTTGCCGGCTTCGATTTCGAGAAGGTGGCGCTGTTTACGGATGAGGATGTCGAGCGTTGCGTGGCCGATGCCGGCATCATCCGCCATCGCGGCAAGATCGTCTCGACGATCAACAACGCCAAGCGCGCGATCGAGCTGCGCGACGAGTTCGGCTCGCTGGCGCATTATTTCTGGAGCTATGAGCCCGGTCACAACGAACGCCCCAAGGTGGTCGATCGCGCCACGATCATGGCCAATCCCACGACGCCCACCTCGGTCGCCATATCCAAGAATTTGAAGAAGCGCGGCTGGACCTTTGTCGGGCCGACCACAGTTTACGCTTTCATGCAGGCAATGGGTCTCGTCAACGATCATCTCGAAGGCTGCTACTGCCGTCCCGAAGTAGAGGCGATGCGCGACGCATTGGTACGTCCATGAAGAAACTGAAACTGATGGCAATGGCGATCGCCGTAATCGCGATCGCGCCCGCCGCTATGGCGCAGACACCCGAGCTGCAGCGCGGAGAACGGCTGGAAAAGCTGCAGTTTCCGGCGGCAACCATGGAGCTCAAGGGCTGGACGAAGTTCGGCAACGGCAAGGTCTACACCTTGCCCGTCAAGGCCGGCCAGCACGTGAAGATCGATTTCTCGACGAAGAGCCAGTTCGCTTTCCTCTCGATCTTCGATCTCGCGGCACCCGACGACGAGGCGATCTTCGGCACCGACGAGGACGGGCAGACCTTCCAGACGACGGTCAAGCAGGACGCCACCTGGCTGCTTCGCCCCTATTATTCGAAAGCCTCGCCAAGGCGCGGCCTCGGCGCCCCCTACAGCATCCTCGTGGAACCGCAGGCAGCCTCAGCCGCTCCAGCAACACCCGCGCCGGCCCCCGCCGACGACAGCAAGCCATCGCCACTCTTTCCGTCCCGCAAGTAGGCCGAGCTTCGGTTAGCCCAAACTGTCGATCACGCCGCGCAGTTCGCCGAGCCGTTCGATCTTGCGAAAGCGCGGCGCCTCCGTCGGCTCCTCGACATGCTCGAGCACCCAGGTCAGTTCGTGCGGCACGAACACGCCGTAGCTGCCGGCCGCGATCGCCGGCACGATGTCCGATTTCAGCGAATTGCCCACCATCATCGCCCGCTCCGGCCCGCCGCCGATCTTGGAGAAGATGCGGCGATAGGTGACCGCCGTCTTGTCGGAAACGATCTCGACGGCATGGAAGAAATCGCCAAGGCCGGACTGCGCCAGCTTGCGCTCCTGATCGAACAGGTCGCCCTTGGTGATCAGCACGAGCAGGTAATGGTCGGAAAGGGCGGCCAGCGTCTCGCGCACTTCGGGCAGCGTCTCGACCGGATGCGACAGCAGATCCCGGCCGGTATCGAGGATTTGCGCGATCACCGAAGCCGGCACGTTGCCTTCGGTAATCTCGATTGCCGTCTCGATCATCGACAGCGTGAAGCCTTTGATGCCAAAGCCATAATGCTGGAGATTGCGCGTCTCGGCAGCCAGTAGCCGCTCCGAAACCACCGTACCCTCGGCATAGTCCGAGAGCAGTTCGGTGAAGTGGGTTTCCGTCAGCCGGTAGAATTGCTCGTTCTGCCACAGCGTGTCGTCGGCATCGAAGCCGATCGTGGTCAGCGTGCGGGTCGTCATGGGCGCACCCCCTTGTTCATTCAAAACAATTAGGAGCCTCTCGCCCTCGCCGCAAGGGATGGCGTCACTGATAGACGATGGCGCCGATGAAGCGCGGGCGCGAGAAGGCGGTTTCCGCGAACGTCATGCTGCCGAAGCCCATGATGTTCGACATCGTCGTGTAATCGGCAGCACCCTCGACATAAATCACCGAGTCGCCATCCGTCAGTTGCGGCAGCGTCGAGCTGCTCAGAACCTGTGCCTTCAACAGACCGGCCGTGCCGCTCTCCTTCGTCCAGTCCAGCTTATAGACCCCGGCGGTCTTCTTGATGCTGGAAATCCGAAGCGCGATCGGGGCCGTGCTGTTCTGCTGCAGATGCGTGAAGACGCTGTAGAGGTTGGACACGAAGGTATTGTCGATCGAGGTTTGCCGCGAGATCACGTCGGCGACGATCCCATTGGCCTGCACGATATTCTGGTAGGTCCGGTACATGTCGAACACCGTGATGCTCGCCAGGAAGAAGAACAGCAGGATCGGCGCGAGAAGGGCGAATTCGATCGCGGATGCGCCGGAGCGCTCGCGGATCAGGCGGGAAAGGGCGTGCTTCAACATCAGGTCGGCTCGTTGACGAAGGCAAAGCTGGAGGTCAGCTGGATGGCGCCGGTGTTGTCCTTGGGAAAACTCAGGCCGAAGCCGAGCCCCGGTACCAGCGGATCGACGACATAACAGGCGCGGGTGAAGATGATCTGCGACGGCTGACCGGAATTGTAGCTGGTGACAGGATCGATGGCGACGGAGCGGTCGACGCAGGGTGTGCCCGTCGTCGGGAAGTCCGAAGCTTTGGCCACCGGCGTGAACTCGATGCGGATCGACTTGGCGCAATCGCTAAGAATGATCGCCTCCTTGCACACCAACGTCTTGAAGTCAGCATAGGTCATCTTGGCGCCGTTGATCTGTAGCGCGCGCGAGCTGCGACTGACGGCGCGGTCGAGCATGATCGACTGCGTCATGATCCAGCCCGCCTCGAAGATCGAGAAGATGACGGCGAAGACGATCGGCGCCAGGATGGCGAACTCGATCGCCGCCGCGCCCTTGCTGTCACCGAAAAGCCGGCGCGCGCTACTGAAAAAGGCCAATCTCATTACTGCGTCAGTCTCAATTTGCGGATCGATGTCGAGATCGACTTGAATGCGTCGCCGATACCGGAGCCGGAGGCCTGGTAGAAGTGGGCGGAGCTCGTCGCGCAGTTCTTCATGGCATTGATCGCCGTGGTGTCGCTGCCGAGTTCGAATCCGATGGTGAAGATGGTGATGCCCTTGCCCTTGGCGGTCGTGCAGATATTGCTCAAGTAGGTCGCCGTGTTGCCTGACATCGTGTAGTTGCTCGGGCTGAGATCCGGAGAGCGCTTGTAGTCGTTCGGGCGGAACTGCGCGGTGATCACGCCATCCGTCATCAAGACGAGCACCTTCATCGTATCGGCATCGCTGAAGCTCGAAGGGCGGTTGGAGAACTTCGAGGACATCTGCCCACTCGCGATCGCCGCCTGGACGATGCTGGATGAAGCCGGATTGAGCAGCATGTAGCCCCACTGCATGGCGTTCTGCGTGCCGGTGCCGTCATAGAGCTGCAGCGCGCTCAGCCGGGCTTTGAGGTAGGTCGCGTCATTGGAGAAATAGGTGATCGCGTCCTCTTCGCCGGGACACCACCACCATCTCTTTTCCTTGTCCGTCGTGTTGTAGTTCCAGTTCGTGAAGATCGGCAGGTTCGACCGAGCCTTGAAGCTCGGGATCGCATCGCTGCCAAAGCCGGCATTGTCGAGCTCGAAGCAAGATCCCTTGTAGGTTGGATCCTTGGTCGGCTGCGCCTGACCGGTGAGGCGCGTGCCGCCGAGCTTGTCGAAGACCGCGGAACCCACGTTGACGTGGCCCGCATAGGGCACGACGCTGATCGTCGTATAGTCCTTGGTGTCGTCTGTCAGGATCTGGTCGATGAACTGTTGCGAGGCGATCTTCAGGTTCTTGATCTTGCTGCCCACCATCGAGCCGGACATGTCGAGCATCAGCGACAGCTCGATATTCTGCTTGGCCTCTTCGGCGCTCGACGCTGTCTTGATCGTCAACGTCTTGACGCCGGCCAGATGCATGAAGGCGGTATTGATCGTGTAGGAGGCGTTGGCCGAGATCTTGCGCGAGTTCATCGCCGTCGCCTCGGAAAAGTCGATGGCCACGTCGGCGCCGTAAGGGAGATTGTTCATGTAGCTTTTAAGGACGTCGGCGGTCTTCTGCCTCTGCGACAGTGAGGCAGCGGCCAGCACGCCGCGATCGAGACCATCCTGCATTTCCACGCGTACCGCTTCATAGCGCGCGAGATCGACCCCGGCGCCACCGGCCAAGACCATTGGCACGAAAAGCAGCGCGACTATCATCGCCACGTTGCCGCGCTTATTGCGCAGCAGTGAACTCACAAGCTGAATCAAGAATGTCATGATTGCCCCCGCATCTGGGAGGATTGTTTAGGTGGATATCAATTAGAATTTTATGAATCCGCGTGGAAAGTGCAGTAAATACAATCACTAAGAGCGTGAATTGCAGGGTGCAATCACGGTTGCGCGCCAATGAGTTGCGGGCGTCCGATATGGCTGCAACCCCTGCGTACCGCGCGAACCGTTGAAACCGAGCGCGCGCAACTTATGTCTGATGGGTTCATGCCTGAAGCAGGCGCGGCCATGCCAGCGCCGCGCCGCCAAAAATCATAGAACCGGGATCATTCCCTCCGCCGGTTTCACGGCGGTCCTCACAAGGAAACGTTTGACCATGCGTTACAACCAGCTTGGAAATACCGGCCTGTTCGTCTCCGAAATCTGCCTGGGCACCATGACCTTCGGCGCCGCCGACGACAAAAGCCCGTGGGGCGCCATTGCCGACGTCGATCAGAAGGCGGCCGATGCGATCGTCGAGCGGTCGCTTTCTGCGGGCGTCAATTTCATCGACACCGCCGACGTCTATTCCTTCGGCGACTCCGAGAAGCTGCTCGGCCAGTCGCTGAAGAACCTCGGCGTCGCCCGCAAGGATGTCGTCATCGCCACCAAGGTCTATGGCGCGATGGGCGACAAGCCGAACGATCGCGGCGCCTCGCGCGGCCACATCATGGATTCGGTCGAAAAGAGCCTCGAGCGCCTGCAGACCGATCATATCGATCTCTACCAGATCCACGGCACCGACAGCGTCACCCCGATCGACGAGACGCTGCGCGCGATGGACGATCTCGTCTCGCGCGGCTTGGTGCGCTATGTCGGCGTCTCCAACTGGCAGGCCTGGCGCATCGCCAAGGCGCTTGGGATTTCGGAGCGTCGCGGCTTCGCTCGCTTCGAGACCGTGCAGGCCTATTACTCCATCGCCGGCCGCGATCTCGAGCGCGACATCGTGCCGATGATGAACGAGGAGAAGGTCGGGCTGATGGTCTGGTCGCCGCTCGCCGGCGGCTTGCTGTCGGGCAAATACGGCCCCGGCGCGCCCGGCAACGGCGAAGGCCGCCGCGCCGCCTTCGACTTCCCGCCTGTCGACAAGGACCGCGCCTGGGCCTGCGTCGCCGTCATGCGCGAGATCGCCGAAAAGCACGGCGTAAGCGTCGCCACCGTGGCGCTCGCCTATGTGCTTGCGAAGCCTTTCGTGACGACTGTCATCATCGGCGCCAAGCGCATCGAACAGCTCGACCAGAACCTCGCCGCCGTCGGACTGAAGCTCGATGCCGATGACCTGAAGAAGCTGGACGAGGTAAGCGAACTGGCCCCCGAATATCCCGGCTGGATGCTCTCCCGCCAAGGCGCCGGCCGCCGCCCCGCGCCGTTCGAACCGAAGGCCTGATCACAATCGAAACGCTGGACGCCGAGGCAAACCCGGCGTCCAGCATATAACTGCGGAGGCGACCTTACTTGGCGTGCGCCTTCAACCACGCCTGCATTTCGGTGATCTCGGCCTCCTGCGCCTTGATTACGCCCTCCGCCAGCTTGCGCATCTCGGGATCCTTCCCGTATTGCAGCTCCACCTTGGCCATGTCGATCGCCCCTTGGTGGTGGGCGATCATTCCGCGCACGAAGTCGATATCGGCGTCGCCGCTGTATTCGATCATCATGTCCTTGTGCATCTTGTTGTTGGCCTCGGAAAAGGCGTGGCTGGACGGGCTGTGGTCGCCCATCGGCATGCTCATGTCCATATCCATCGGCTTGTCCTCCGCGCGTGCGGGAAGAGCGATGAACGAGAGGCCGGCGATAAGACCGGTCGTGAGAGTGAGTAGCTTCAGAGACATGGGATATCCTTCCTCAGTCTGGCAATGAAAGTCCGATGCGGCGTATCGTGCCGCGTTTCTCAGGGGCTTGATGTCAGATCAGTCGGGGAGGGGGCGCCTGCGGCGCCGGCCGCGCGCCGGGAAAGGCAAGCGCGATCGCCGGCGAGGGATAGGAAAACGCCTGCTTGCCATCGGCATCAACGATCACATCGACGGGCACGACCAGACAGGCGGAACAGAGCGGCATATGCGCCATGCCGCCGGCAGCACACGGGCTCTTCTCCTGCGCGGAGACCTTGGCGGTCTCGCCCATATCCATGCCCTGCATATGATGATGCGGCTTGCCGGCAGCCATGTCGACAGCGGCAGGCTGGCTCATCGACGCGCACATTGGACATCCAGCCCACGCGAACATCGTTCCGTAGGTCAACCACGCCAGCATCATCGTCGCGATAGAGAAAAGCCGCATTGGTCAAACATAGGCAAGCGCGCTACCGCTGCCAAGACGTCGCGTCGCGCTAATCGAGCTTGGCCGCCTTGCGTAACGCATCGTTGATCCGCCCCTGCCACCCCTTGCCGGTCGCCTTGAACGCGTCGATCACATCAGGATCGAGCCTCAGCGATATCTGCCGCTTCGGGCTTTCCACCGCGGGCCGCCCTCGCGAACGCCGGATGCTCTCGGCAAGCTCGGGGAAAACCTCGGCAAAGGGACGCGCCTTCTTGAAGTCCTCTTCGGTCCATTCGGGGTTGTCGCCGACCTCGTCCCAGTCGTCCTTGGAGTAGCCGCGCCCTTCCTTAAATTCGATCTGCAGCTCAGTCTTCTTCGCTGTCATCCAGCAACCTCCTCTCGCTCTTGCGCGCCGGGCGCATCGAGATAACGGAAATGCCCTCCGAGCCCAGCACCGCGAACACCACGGCGATCGAGCCATCGGCAAAGCGCCCGATCGCCATCAGGCGCCCGCGCTTGGCCGGCCGCAATAGCGCACCGAGAAAGAACACCTCGTCGAGATCGGCGAAGTCGAGCCCATGCTTGTCAAGGTTGGCAAGCCGTTTCGGCTCATCCCAAACGATCTTCATCGATACGATATCGCAAAATAAAAGTGATACAATAAATCTTTGATTGCATCACGATATCTTGCAATTCACCAGGCTGCAATCACCCGATGGATCACTTGGTAGTCCGGGCTTTCCTCGCCTATCGGCACCACCGGCCAAGCCCACGCCGCCCGCGCCTCTGGCACAATAACCCCATGCATCAGGTCGCTCTCTTCATGGGGCTTTCCGTTGCGATCGATCACGGCATAGGAGACGTCAGTGACGAGGCAGCTCTTGAACGGCATGCGCGACAGGCCGGAAAGATGCGCCGCAATCAGCTGCTCGACCGTATCCTCAGGCATCCGCTCCCGCTCGGCCTCGAACCGCCGCTGCACGCCGCGCCCGATCTGCGAGAGCAGATTGGCCGAAACCACGAGATCGAGATAGGGCACATTGCGCAGGAACCCCAGCGGCTCCGGCGTCTCGCCGGCCGCAAGCGTGTCATAGCCCGAGAGATCGCGCTCGATCAGCCGGACATTGCGATAAGCCTTGCGGCGCATCTTCATCCTCACCGTCGCGACATGCACGAGATCGATCAGAACAACGGTATCGAAGCTGGCCGCCAACTCTCGGATCGGCACATCGCGCAGCAAGCCCGATCCAAGAACCACGGCCGTCCGCCGCTGCTTGCAGCCCGCTATTGCCGCAAGGATCGCCCGCCTCGTATTCTCCTCATGCTCCGCCCACTGCCGGCTGCAGCGATTGGCGCGGGACCAGAGATTGACGGAGTATCGGATATATTTGCGGTGCGGCTTGCTGGTGAAGGGGAGGGTGGCTGCGTAGACGAGGGCTTCTGCGATCATGATCAGTCGAAGCTATTTCAACCCCCAGTTCGGATCATCCTTTGCCAGAAGTTCGTATTCGGCTTCTGCTACCTCCATGTCGGCGATATCCTCAAGATACTGCTCGATCACCTCATAGGCATACTTCTCCACCGACATCTCGGCTTCGGCCGCATGTTCGCTCAACACACGGTATGATTCTTCCGACAATTCGACGGTGATGCGCTTGCCCATGGTTAAATCCTTTGCTGATACCAGGATAATAGCAGTCCGGCTTTGTGTTCGCCAGCCACCACCCTTGCCGCATCCGGCCCTTTCGGCTAGGAAACCGCCACTGTCACACTGAGCGGAAGACGTTGGAAATGAACGACAAGCAGAAGAAACCACAAAAGCTCAAGGCCAGACTTCCCCGCGGCTTCGTCGATCGTTCGGCGGCCGATATTCGCGCCGTCAACGAGATGACCGCGAAGATCCGGGAAGTCTATGAGCATTATGGTTTCGATCCTGTCGAAACGCCGCTCTTCGAATACACCGATGCGCTCGGCAAGTTCCTGCCGGATGCCGACCGGCCGAACGAAGGCGTCTTTTCGCTGCAGGATGACGACGAGCAGTGGATGTCGCTGCGCTACGACCTGACGGCGCCGCTCGCCCGCCATGTCGCGGAAAACTTCAACGAGATCCAGCTGCCCTACCGCACCTATCGCGCCGGCTATGTGTTCCGCAACGAGAAGCCCGGCCCCGGCCGCTTCCGCCAGTTCATGCAGTTCGACGCCGATACCGTCGGCGCGCCCGGCGTGCAGGCCGATGCCGAGATGTGCATGATGATGTCGGACACGCTGGAAGCCCTCGGCATCAAGCGCGGCGACTATGTCATCCGCGTCAACAACCGCAAGGTTCTGGACGGCGTTCTCGAAGCGATCGGCCTCGGCGGCGACGACAAGGCCGCCCAGCGCCTCAACGTGCTCCGCGCCATCGACAAGCTCGACAAGTTCGGCCCCGAGGGCGTGGCTCTCCTGCTCGGCGCCGGCCGCAAGGACGAGTCCGGCGATTTCACCAAGGGCGCAGGCCTCGATCAGGGCCAGATCGACAAGGTTCTCTTTTTCGTCGGCATCAAGGATTACGCCGAAAGCGCCGCCCAGCTTGCCGAACTCGTCGCCGGCACCTCCAAGGGTGCTGAAGGTGTCGAGGAACTCAACCTCATCGGCGGTCTCGTCACCGGCGCCGGCTACCAGTCCGACCGCATCAAGATCGACCCCTCCGTCGTCCGTGGCCTCGAATACTACACCGGCCCGGTCTATGAAGCCGAACTCACCTTCGATGTTACCAACGAGAAGGGCGAAAAGGTCGTCTTCGGCTCCGTCGGCGGCGGCGGTCGGTATGATGGTCTGGTTTCCCGCTTCATGGGCCAGCCGGTTCCGGCCACGGGCTTCTCCATCGGCGTCTCGCGCCTGATGACGGCGCTGAAGAACCTCGGCAAGCTCGGCCAGAGCGAAGTCGTCGAACCCGTCCTCGTCACCGTCATGGATGGCGATGTCGAGGCCATGGGCCGCTATCAGCGCATCACCCAGGAACTTCGCGCAGCCGGCATCCGCGCCGAAATGTACCAGGGCAACTGGAAGAAATTCGGCAACCAGCTGAAATACGCCGACCGCCGCGGCTGCCCGGTCGCCATCATCCAGGGCGGCGATGAGCGTGCCGAGGGCGTCGTGCAGATCAAGGACCTGATCGAGGGCAAGCGCCTCTCCGGCGAGATCGAGGACAATGCCTCGTGGCGCGAGGCCCGCGTCGCCCAGGAAACGGTCAAGGAGGCCGATCTGGTCGCCAAGGTGAAGGAGATCCTGGCGGCGCAGGCGGAAGATCGCAAGCGAGCCTCTGATGTTTGAGGGGCGGCGCCAGCACCCCCCTCTGTCCTGCCGGACATCTCCCCCACAAGGGGGGAGATTGGCTGGGCGCACCCGCTCGCTCCACTCTCATTGTTTGGCCGAAAGGCTGCCACGGGTCGATCTCCCCCCTTGTGGGGGAGATGCCCGGCAGGGCAGAGGGGGGTATTCCCCGGAGACACCAACCCCATGCCCCTGATCAATCTCCCAGCCTTCTCCGAAGACCTGCTCGCCGAATTCGCCGCCCGCCGCACCGAGCGCGTCGACACCCCGGTCATCCAGCCGGCCGAACCCTTTCTCGATATCGCCGGTGAAGACCTTCGCCGTCGCATTTTCATGACCGAGAGCGAAACCGGCGCCAGCCTGTGTCTCCGCCCGGAATTCACCATTCCCGTCTGCCTGCGCCATATCGAAAGCGCCATGGGTACGCCGAAGCGTTACGCCTATCTGGGCGAGGTCTTCCGCCAGCGCCGCGAAGGCGGCAATGAGTTCTATCAGGCGGGCATCGAGGATCTCGGCGATATCAACATCCCGAGCGCAGACGCACGTGCCATCGGCGATGCGGCCGGCGTGCTGTCGCGCCTGCTGCCCGGCAAGAAACTGGCCGTCACGCTTGGCGATCAGGCCGTCTTCGAGGCCGTCGTCCAGGCGCTCGGCCTGCCGCTCGGCTGGCAGAAGCGGCTGATCCATGCCTTTGGCGACACCACCCATCTCGAAGCGCTGCTCGCCAGCCTTGTCAGCCCGCAATTCGTCACCGGCTTGAGTGACGATATCGCCCGCCTTCTCGGCGCCGACGATGAAGAGGCGCTGGTCGCCCATATCGACGCCACCATGCAGGCGACAGGCTATTCCACCAATGCCAGCCGCTCGCCGCAGGATATCGCCCGCAGGCTGAAGGAAAAGCTGATCCTGTCGGAAACCCGGCTCGATGACGCAGCCTTCCTAGTGCTCCAGGAGTTCCTGTCGCTCAACGTGCCGCTGATCAATGCATCTGCGGCGCTCTCCGGCTTCGCCGATGCCGCCGGCCTCAAGCTCGGCAATGCCCTGTCGCGTTTCGATGGCCGCGTCGCTGCACTCGCCAATGCCGGCGTCGATCTCTCGCTCATAGATTATCGCGCCGCCTTCGGCCGCCCGCTGGATTATTACACCGGCCTCGTCTTCGAGATCGGCGTCGAGGGTTCGGATGCCGTGCTTGCCGGTGGCGGCCGCTTCGACAAGCTGATGACGCTGCTCGGCGCCAAGGAGCGCATCCCGGCTGTCGGCTTCTCGCTGTGGCTGGATCGCATCGAAACGGAAAGGGCCGCCTGATGACCATCACCATCGCGCTGCCCTCCAAGGGCCGGATGAAGGACGACGCCTCGGCCATCTTCGAGAAGGCCGGCATGAAGATCACCGCCGTCGGCAACGACCGTTCCTATCGTGGTCGCGTCGAAGGCTGGGACGATGTCGAGGTCGCCTTCCTCTCGGCCTCCGAGATTTCCAAGGAGCTCGGCAACGGCACCGTCGATTTCGGCGTCACCGGCGAAGACCTGATCCGCGAAGGCTTGGCGGAAGCCGACAAGCGCGTCGAGTTCTGCGCCCGCCTCGGCTTCGGCCGCGCGGATGTCATCGTCGCGGTGCCGGAGATCTGGCTAGATGTCGACAGCATGGCCGATCTCGGCGATGTCGCCACCGATTTCCGCGCCCGCCACGGCCGCCGCCTGACGATCGCCACCAAATATTGGCGGCTGACGCAGCAGTTCTTCTCGCGCCAGCACGGCATCCAGCTCTATCGCATCGTCGAAAGCCTGGGCGCCACCGAGGGCGCACCGGCATCCGGCTCGGCCGATATCATCGTCGATATCACCTCGACGGGCTCGACGCTGCGCGCCAACCACCTGAAGATCCTGTCGGATGGCGTCATCCTGCGCTCCGAGGCCTGCCTCGTGCGCGCCCGTAAGGACAGCCACGCCGACGAGCCTTCCGTTGCCCGCCTGATCGAAGCCGTCCGCGGCGCGCTCTGATATCTATCGTCGTACCAATCACGAAAAAGCCCGCCGCCAGGTGACCTGACGGCGGGCTTTTTTATGCTTGGGAGGATGCGGTGCCGATTAAGCGGCGACCGGCAGGGCGCCACGGCGGGCGTCGATCGAGTAGAGGCCCGGGCCGAAGGTGGCGAGCAGGATGTAGGCGCCAGCCAGCGTGAAGTTCTTCATCAGCATGATGCCGTTGAGAGCGTTGATCCAGCCGAGAGCGGCATCCGGCCAGCCGGGAACGGCAACGGTGCCGGAGTGGAAGACGAGACCGGTGAAGACGCAGAATGCGGCCAGTGCCCAGCCGATGATCTTCGTCTGGAAGCCGACGAGAACGGCAAGACCGGTGACGAGTTCGAACAGGCCGGCGAGGTAGGCAAGAGCGGTAGCGGCAGGCAGGCCGGCTCCGGTGATCATGCCGGCAGTGCTTGCCGGGTCGGTCAGCTTGCCGAAGCCCGAGTAGATGAAGATGAAGGAGAGGAGGATGCGGGCGACGAGAATGACAATGTTTTGGGTATTCGACATGGAACTGTCTCCGGTTGAATGTGTTGAGACCGGTGTGCCCCCGGCACGGTTGTCGATCTCGTATGCACCGTTTCTCCTCTTTTTTGGTCGTCATGGAAAGATAGACGGGAGCGGACAGTTCGTTCAGCAATAGTGAACGACAATCATGTATCATGTCGGCTTGCCATGGCGCCGCGCGCTCTTCTATGGTCGGTCAGCGACCCGCAAATGGAGACTTCAGATGGCAGACCTTTCCGCATTCCCGATCACCAAACGCTGGCCGGCAAGCAATCCCGATATCATCCAGCTCTATTCGCTGCCGACGCCGAACGGCGTGAAGGTGTCGATCGCGCTTGAGGAGCTTGCTCTGCCCTATGAGCCGCATCTGATCTCGTTCGGCACCAACGATCAGAAATCGCCGGAGTTCATGTCGCTCAATCCGAACGGCCGCATTCCGGCGATCATCGACCCCAACGGCCCTGATGGAAAGCCGATCGGCCTGTTCGAATCCGGAGCGATCCTCGTCTATCTCGCCGAAAAGACCGGCAAGCTCATCCCGGCGGATGCTGCCGGCCGCTACGAAACACTCCAGTGGGTCTTCTTCCAGATGGGCGGCATCGGGCCGATGTTCGGCCAGTTCGGCCACTTCCACAAGTTCGCCGCCGACAAGGTCGCCAACAATTCCTATCCGGTGGAGCGTTATCGTGACGAGTCGAAGCGCCTGCTCGGCGTTCTGGAAGAGCGGCTGCAGGGCCGCCAGTGGATCATGGGCGACACCTACACGATCGCAGACATCACCACATTCCCATGGGTGCGCGGCGCCGATGTCTTCTATGGTGGCCGCGAGCTCCTGGAATACGACAAGTTCCCGGCGGTCATGGACTGGCTCAAGCGCTGCATCGCGCGTCCGGCCAGCGAAAAGGGGCTGAACATCCCCGCCCGCCCGGTCTGAGCCCTCGCCGTAAACGCAGTGCCCATAACGTCAAAAGCCGGCCCACTGGGCCGGCTTTTCCGTGACAGCAGTAGTCTTACTGGCGGCGAATGGCGGCCTTGTTCGTGTCGGCCTCGATGCGCGGGAAGATGAACATGCCGATCATGCTGCCATTGCCTTCCTCTTCGTAGCCGTTCGATTCACCCATGCAGAACAGCGGCTGGCGGTAGCCGTTGGGCATGATGATCGTGGTCGAAAAACAGAAGGACGAGGATAGCGCCGCGGCCTGTTCGAAAATCTGGACGATGCGGCCGCGATCTTTCGGGTCATAACAGCGCATCAGGCTGAGCAAGCCGCATTCGGGTACGCTCAGGCCATGCAGCCGAGCGCTTCGTTCCTGAAGGCGGATCACGCCGCTGGAAAAGTCGCCGACCCAGCTTTCCGATATCGAGAGCTGAGCGAGCATGTCGGGATTGTTGTCGTTGAGTTCCAGCGATCCGCGCATCAGCGGTGCGGATGCGTTGGTTTTTGTTATTTTAAACACATTGTTCCCCAGTTTGGGCGCAGCGTTCTCCCTTGCTGCACACCCGGCAAACATTACAGATTCAGTCGACGCCGGGCTTCATGCTCGGTGGCCGGAAAATAGCGTTTCGAGCGGTCGCTCCGTAAGTTGAGCCCACTCTGCCCAGCCTTTCCAAAATATGCAACTTCTAATTTAATTCAGGATAAGAAACTCGGTCCATGCGTCAATGCAATTCTGAGCGGTGTTGGCGATGCAGCGGCAAGTGCGCCTGAACGAAGCGCCGAACACAACGCGAATCTATAAGTTTTTTTGCAGAAACGGCAATGGTTTTTCACACGCTGGCGTACCCTCACACTCAATCATCAACGATCAGAAATAGCGGAAAGGTTGATAAAAACACTGCTAAATAATAGGAAATTGATGGAGTTGCGGGCATTTGCTGCCTTTAGCGACAACCATTGGCTCGAAAATTCGATTGTTACGGGAATTTGACCCCTCGGTAAAAATCGCCCGTCGAGCAAGCCTCAGGAAAGCCTCGCTAAGCGCAGCGGCTCTCCATTTGTATGATTATACGTTTCATCACACGGTTGAAAAATTCCGCGCGCGAATGTGAGTGCGAATCACAAAACGAAAAGGGCGACCCGAGGGCCGCCCTTCCGTAACTGAACCTGATGGCTCAGACATAAGACCCGAAGGTCTTACATCATGTCCATGCCGCCCATTCCGCCCATGCCGCCAGGCATGCCGGCAGGAGCGTCCTTCTTCGGCAGCTCGGCGATCATGGCTTCCGTGGTGATCAGCAGCGAAGCAACCGAAGCTGCGTTCTGCAGAGCCGTACGAACAACCTTGACCGGGTCGACGATGCCCATGGCAATCATGTCGCCATATTCAGACGTCTGGGCGTTGTAGCCGTAGTTGTCTTCGTTCTTCTCGAGGATCTTGCCAACAACGATCGATGCTTCGTCACCGGCGTTCTCGGAGATCTGGCGAACCAGGGACTGCAGAGCGCGACGGATGATGTTGACGCCAGCTTCCTGGTCGTCGTTTGCACCCTTTGCGGTGATCTTGGAAGCCGAACGGAGGAGAGCAACGCCACCACCAGGTACGATACCTTCCTGAACAGCAGCGCGCGTCGCGTTCAGAGCGTCGTCGATGCGGTCCTTGCGTTCCTTGACTTCGATTTCCGTGGAGCCGCCAACGCGGATGACGGCAACGCCGCCAGCGAGCTTGGCAAGACGTTCCTGCAGCTTTTCGCGGTCATAATCGGAAGAGGTTTCTTCGATCTGAGCCTTGATCTGAGCAACGCGGCCTTCGATGTCGGACTTGGCGCCAGCGCCGTCGACGATCGTCGTGTTTTCCTTGGAGATCGAAACCTTCTTCGAACGGCCGAGCATGTCGAGCGTTACGGATTCCAGCTTGATGCCGAGGTCTTCGGAGATGACGGTGCCGCCCGTGAGGATGGCGATGTCTTCCAGCATGGCCTTGCGGCGATCGCCGAAGCCAGGAGCCTTGACGGCAGCGATCTTCAGGCCGCCACGCAGCTTGTTGACGACGAGCGTAGCAAGAGCTTCGCCTTCGACGTCTTCAGCGATGATGAGGAGCGGCTTGCCGGTCTGAACGACGGCTTCGAGAACCGGGAGCATCGCCTGCAGGTTCGAGAGCTTCTTCTCGTGGAGGAGAATGTAAGCGTCGTCGAGGTCGGCGACCATCTTTTCCGGGTTGGTGACGAAGTAAGGCGACAGGTAGCCGCGGTCGAACTGCATGCCTTCGACGACTTCGAGTTCGGTTTCAGCGGTCTTGGCTTCTTCGACGGTGATGACACCTTCGTTGCCGACCTTCTGCATGGCTTCAGCAATGTCGTCGCCGACCTGCTTGTCGCCGTTTGCGGAGATCGTGCCGACCTGGGCAACTTCAGCCGAGGTGGAGATCTTCTTTGCCTTGGCCTGCAGGTCCTTGACGACTTCTGCAACAGCGAGGTCGATACCGCGCTTCAGGTCCATCGGGTTCATGCCGGCTGCAACTGCCTTGGCGCCTTCGCGAACGATAGCGCGGGCCAGAACGGTTGCCGTCGTGGTGCCGTCGCCGGCGATGTCGTTGGTCTTCGAAGCAACTTCGCGGACCATCTGGGCGCCCATGTTTTCGAACTTGTCTTCGAGTTCGATTTCCTTGGCGACCGATACACCGTCCTTGGTGATGCGCGGAGCGCCGAAGGACTTGTCGATAACGACGTTACGACCCTTCGGGCCGAGGGTTACCTGCACTGCGTCAGCGAGGATGTCGACGCCGCGCAGCATCTTTTCGCGCGCAGAGCGGCCGAACTTTACTTCTTTAGCTGCCATTTTGAGAACTCCTGAAAAGGGGTGTCAGCGAACTGAGATGGATGGGAAACCGGCTGATTAGCCGATGATGCCCATGATGTCGGCTTCCTTCATGATCAGAAGGTCTTCGCCGTTGATCTTGACTTCGGTGCCGGACCACTTGCCGAACAGAACGCGGTCGCCAGCCTTGACGTCGAGAGCGACGACTTTGCCGGACTCGTCACGAGCGCCGGTGCCGACGGCGACGATTTCGCCTTCCTGCGGCTTTTCCTTGGCGGTGTCAGGAATGATGATGCCGCCCTTGGTCTTTTCTTCGGACTCAACGCGGCGAACAACGACGCGATCGTGAAGGGGGCGGAAGTTGGTGCTTGCCATTGTCTAATCCCTCGATCAAATGACACTCGCAGGCCGGTATGGCCCACACGGATGGGTGTTAGCACTCTCCTCTGGTGAGTGCTAGCGACCTGCATTTAGGAGCGGCCATCTGGGGAGTCAAGGGAAGCTGTCGTAATTTTCCGACGCCCCGTGTCTATAGCCGTTTGATGGCAAAGTTGTGAACCTGCCGCGCGCCAGTCGAGGCGGGGAAAACGCTTCGATGGTTAATGCCGGAAAGGGCAGGGGCCGTCCGCATCTCCCGGCGCCGAGCTTTGTCATAAACCCGTGTCCGGAATTTGCGAAATGCCAACAGGAAGCGCCGTCTCGGCCACGCCGCCGGGCCGGGATTGTCCAGCCCCCATGCGGATGATATCGAGCGACAGGAGACAGCCGGCAGAGGTCGGCAAAGGGGTGGATATATATGAGCGTGGACGGGGCGGTGATGGCGGATGACAGCGTGGCATCGGTGCCGTTCGGCGAGGCCCTCCGCGTCTGGGCCAGGATCGGCTGTCTGAGCTTCGGCGGCCCCGCCGGGCAGATCGCCCTGATGCACCGGACCATCGTCGACGAAAAGCGCTGGATCTCCGAGGATCGCTTCCTGCACGCGCTGAACTATTGCATGCTGCTGCCGGGCCCCGAGGCGCAGCAGCTGGCCACCTATATTGGCTGGCTGATGCACGGCGTGCGCGGCGGCATCCTCGCCGGCCTGCTCTTCATCTTACCCGGCTTCGTCGTGATGCTCGGCCTGTCCGCCCTCTACGCCGTGTTCCAGGAAACCACCTGGCTTCCCGCCCTGTTCTTCGGCCTCAAGGCGGCCGTCCTTGCAGTCGTCGTCGAGGCGCTGCTGCGCCTTGCCCGCCGCGCGTTGAAAACCCGTGCGCACTATTACATCGCCGGCGCCTCTTTCCTGGCGCTGTTCATGCTGAACGCGCCGTTCCCGATCGTCGTCATCCTCGCCGGCCTCACCGGTTTCGCGCTGCACCGCTATTCCCCCCGCCACGCGCCGACGCAACAAGCCCAAGGCCAACTCAACACGCAATCGCCCCGCCGCCTACCCACGTTTACGACCCACGCCGTCGCCCGGCCGCTGCTCATCCTCGTCTTCTGGATCCTGATCTGGCAGGCACCGTTGCTGCTCGTCCGCAATCTGCATGCGCCATCCGATCTCATCGCCGAGGCGCTCAGCGGCGAGACCAATGTCTTCGGCGCGCTTTTCATCTTCTTCTCCAAGATGGCGGTCATCACCTTCGGCGGCGCCTATGCGGTGCTCACCTATGTCGCGCAGGTCGCCGTCGGCCATTATGCCTGGCTGCAGCCGGGCGAGATGCTGGATGGCCTGGCGCTGGCCGAAACCACGCCCGGACCGCTGGTACTCGTCCTCTGTTTCGTCGGCTTCCTCGCCGGCTACCGCAACCCGCTCTTCATGGCGCCGCTGATGGGCGGCGCGCTCGGCGCCACGCTGGTTGCCTGGGCAACTTTCGTCCCGAGCTTCGTCTGGATCTTCGCCGGCGCTCCCTTCGTCGAGAAGCTGCGCGACAATGCCGGCCTGTCGGCGGCACTTTCGGCCATCACCGCCGCCGTCGTCGGCGTGATCCTCAATCTGTCGCTCTGGTTCGGCCTGCATGTGCTCTTCGCCGAGGTCGGCCGCGTCTCGCTTCTGTCGCGCGGCACGGGCCTCCCCATCGTCAGCCTCGCCTGGCCGCAGTGGTCTACGATCGATATCGCGGCGCTGGCGATCTTCGTGATCGCGTCAGTCCTGCTGTTCTACGTGAAGATGGGGATGGTCAAGGTTCTGGGGCTTTGCGCCGTGGCCGGCCTTGCCATCAAGGGTGCTGAATTGCTGCTCTGAAGGCCGTCGGAGCCGACCAGATCGCAAGAATTTCATCGTTCTGCATTGCAAAATTTCTTGCCATCGCGGCAGGCCTTTGTCATGTCAGCCCTCATCGAATGAAAACCGGGACTTTGAAATGGCGCAGCGCATCGAGAATTTCGCAGAGATCACCAGCCACTATGATGCGGTGTTCTGCGATGTGTGGGGCGTGTTGCACAACGGCGTTTCGCCTTTCCCAAAGGCGGCCGCAGCTTTGCAGGCCGCGCGCGAAGCCGGCCTCACGGTCGTCCTCATCACCAATTCGCCGCGCATCGCGCCGCTCGTCGTCGATCAGCTCCGCAACATCGGCATCCAGGACGAAGCCTATGATCGCATCGTCACCTCGGGCGATGTCACCCGTGGCCTGATCGCCGAAGGCCCGAAGAAGGTCTTCCTGCTCGGCCCGGATCGCGACATCGCCATCATCGAAGGCATCGGCGTTACCCGTGTCTCCGCCGAGGAGGCCGATTGCGTCGTCTGCACCGGCTTCTTCGACGACGAGACCGAGACGCCCGAGGATTACACGGACATGCTCAAGGCCTTCCAGGCCCGCGATGTGCCGATGATCTGCGCCAACCCCGACCTGATCGTCGAGCGCGGCCACAAGATGATCCCCTGCGCCGGCGCCATGGCCGCCTATTACGATCAGCTCGGCGGCAAGACCCGCATCGCCGGCAAGCCGCACAAGCCGATCTATGATGCCGTGCTTTCGGTCGCCCGCGAAATGCGCGGCGACCTCAAGATGGACCGTATCCTGGCGATCGGCGACGGCATGCCGACGGATGTGCGCGGCGCCCTCGATTACGGCCTCGATCTTCTCTATATCAGCGGCGGCATTCATGCGGCCGAATACACGCTGAACGGCGAGACCGACGAGGCGATCCTCACCGCCTATCTCGAACGCGAGAAGGCAACGCCGAAGTGGTGGATGCCGCGACTGGCTTAAGCCGCCACGCACCTGAAGCCGCCTTGCCTAAGCCCGAAGCATCAGTAAAGTCTGCCCGATGACCGTCTTCCACCGCAATGAAACCCGAGAGCCCTTGCCCGAGCACCTGCATGGCGGTGTGGTCGCCATCGGCAATTTCGACGGCGTCCATCGCGGTCATCAGTCGGTGCTGGAGCGCGCGCTTGAGATCGCCGAGGCGCGCGGCGTTCCGGCGCTGGTTCTCACCTTCGAGCCGCATCCGCGCACGGTCTTCAACCCGCAGACACCGGTCTTCCGCCTGACGCCCGCGCCACTGCGTGCCCGCATCCTCGAGGCAATGGGCTTCGGCGCGGTCATCGAATACCCGTTCGACCGCGCCTTTTCGCAGCGCTCGGCCGACGATTTCATCCATTCGATCCTCAAGGACTGGCTCGGCGCATCCGAGGTCGTGACCGGTTTCGATTTCCACTTCGGCCGTGGCCGCGAGGGTGGCCCTGCCTTCCTCATGGAGGCCGGCAACAAATACGGTTTCGGCGTCACCCTGATCGACGCCTTCCGCGATGAGAATTCCGACGTCGTTTCCTCGAGCCGCATCCGCGCGCTGCTGAAGGATGGCGAGGTCAGCGAGGCGGCCGGCCTGCTCGGTTATCACTATACGGTCGAATCCGAGGTGATCGGTGGCGAAAAGCTCGGCCGCCAGCTGGGCTTCCCGACAGCCAACATGCGCCTGCCGGCCGAGGTCGAGTTGAAGCCCGGTATCTATGCCGTGCGCTTCCGCTTCGAGGATGGATCGATGCATGACGCGGTGGCAAGCTATGGCCGCCGCCCGACGGTCACCGACAACGGCGCGCCGCTGCTCGAAACCTTCGTCTTCGATTTCTCCGGCGATCTCTACGGCCAGATCTGTTCCGTCTCCTTCTTCTCCTACCTGCGCCCGGAACTGAAGTTCGACGGGCTCGATCCGCTGGTCGAGCAGATGAACCGCGACAAGGAAGAGGCGAGGGCGGTGCTATCGGGCATGCAGCCGATCAGCGAACTCGACCGCAAGCTCTGCGGCCTCGCGTAAGGCTTTCACGCCGAAATCATCCTCCATCAGCGGCCGGTGTGTGGTCGCCGTCTCTGAGAAACTGTGTCTTTTTCGCGGCAGAGATGCTTGTCGCGCCGCGCGGCTGGCATATGTCATCTATCTGATAAGACGCGGATAAGCCGCGCCCGATCCGCGAAAGGCACTCTCCCCATGGACAAAAGATTTGGAACGGCGGCCTGCTGGCTGCTCATCATTCCCTATATCGGGCTGCTCTGGGTCCCCTTCTACAATTTCCACGATCCGGTTCTTTTCGGCTTCCCCTTCTTCTATTGGTATCAGCTCCTCTGGGTGCCGATCACCGCCTTCCTGACCTGGATCGCCTACCGGAGCATGCGCAATGACGACTGATCTCAACGTCACGGCGCTCAGCGTCTTTATTTTCTTCTTTGTCCTCGTCACCGTCATGGGCTTCGTTGCCTCACGCTGGCGCCGGCCCGAAACCATGGCGCATATCGACGAATGGGGCCTCGGTGGCCGCTCCTTCGGCACATGGATCACCTGGTTCCTTGTTGGCGGCGATTTCTATACGGCCTACACAGTCATCGCCGTTCCGGCGCTCGTCTATACCGTCGGCGCTTATGGCTTCTTCGCGCTGCCCTATACGATCGTCGTCTATCCCTTCGTCTTCATGGTCATGCCGGTGCTCTGGAAGCGGGCGCGGGACTTCGGCTATGTCACGGCGGGCGACGTCGTCCACGGCCAGTATGGCTCGCGCGGGCTGGAGCTCGCGGTGGCGGCAACAGGCGTCATCGCCACCATGCCCTATATCGCTTTGCAGCTCGTCGGCATGACGGCGGCGCTGAAGGCGCTCGGCCTGCATGGCGAGGTGCCGCTTGCCATCGCCTTCATCGTGCTCGCGCTCTACACCTATTCGGCGGGTCTGAGGGCTCCGGCGCTGATCGCCTTCGTCAAGGACATCATGATCTATGTCGTGGTGATCGCCGCCGTGGCGCTGATCCCCTCGAAGCTCGGCGGCTATGCCAATGTCTTCGCCTCCGCCGACGCCGCCTTCCAGGCCAAGGGTTCCGGCAGCCTGCTGCTTGGCGGGAACCAGTATGTCGCTTATGCGACGCTGGCGCTCGGCTCGGCACTCGCGGCCTTCATGTATCCGCACACGCTGACCGGCATCTTCGCCTCAAACAGCGGCAACACCATCCGCAAGAACGCGGTGCTGCTGCCGGCGTACACGCTGCTGCTCGGCCTCCTGGCGCTGCTCGGCTACATGGGCCACGCCGCCGGTCTCAAGCTCGACAGCGCCAATGACGTGGTGCCGGCACTGTTCCAGACGCTCTTCCCCAGCTGGTTCGCCGGCTTCGCCTTCGCGGCGATCGCCATCGGCGCGCTGGTGCCGGCGGCGGTGATGAGCATCGGTGCGGCCAACCTCTTCACCCGCAACTTCTGGAAGGCCTATGTAAACCCCCAGGTGACGGATGCGGGCGAGGCGAAGGTCGCGAAGATGA
The DNA here is from genome assembly GCF_000377565.1 of Rhizobium sp. 2MFCol3.1. Lineage (GTDB taxonomy): Bacteria > Pseudomonadota > Alphaproteobacteria > Rhizobiales > Rhizobiaceae > Rhizobium. The sequence goes on from NZ_KB898356.1 coordinate 445,682, forward strand.
CCTCGCTCGTCGTCAAGGTCGGCGCCCTGCTGGTCATCATCTTCCTCCCCACCCAGTTCGCCCTCGACCTGCAGCTCCTCGGCGGCATCTGGATCCTGCAGACGCTCCCGGCCCTGGTCTTCGGCCTCTACACCAACTGGTTCCGCGCCCCCGGCCTTCTCGCAGGCTGGTTCGTCGGCTTCTTCGGCGGCACGCTGCTGGTCTGGATCAACGGGTTGAAACCGCTGCAGCCGGTGACGATGGGCGAGACCTCGTTCACGATCTACATCGGGTTGCTGGCGCTGGCGGTGAATATCATCGTCGCGGTGGTGGTGAATGCGGTGGCGCCGGGCAAGGCGGTGGCGCGCACATAAAAACGGGTTTTGGCACCAATATCGACCGCGGTTTCATTGGGGCCGCGGTCTTTTGCTACGGAAAGGCTCCGACATCAGGGCAGGGTTGCCTCGCAGCGCTGATATTGCTGCAGGCCTTCGCCGATGCCCGCGCCAAACGGGATGCAGCTGTCTTCGACCAACTGGAAACCGGCACGCGAAAGCAGGTCGGCGGCGCGCTGCTGGCGCATGCGGTTGGAAGCGACGACGTCGATTTTTTCCTTGGACATCTGGCCGATGTGGCAGGCGATGTCCTCTTGTTCCGATGCACTCACCTCGGCACGCAAATGGAAGCGCTTCACGACCGAGCGCAGAAAGTCGCAGCCCGATTGGCTGTTTGTCAGGCCGATGCGTGCGGCCATGGCGTCGTAGGACGCCATGCGTGCGGCCCTCTTGTTATCTTCGCCGTCGGTTATGATGACTATCTCGCCGCCGCGTTCGCGCGCGATTTGCCGCGACTTCTCTGCGAAATAGGGCGCCTGCGGAAAGCTGCTACCGATGCCGATGAAGGCGACATTGGCGGGATAGAGCGTCGCAAGCCAGCCCAGCGGCTTTTCAGGGCTGGCAAGCAGGACCGTTGCGCGGGCAGGATCGGCAAGCGGCTGCGCATCCGAGTGATAGAGCGTCTCGCCCCATCCTTCGTGACCCCAGTTGCGCGCTCCGCTGATGATGACAGTGGCCGTCGACACGATGAGAAGCCAGGTCGCGATGTGGCGTGCTCGCCCGTAGGCCAACAGTTGCTGAAGCAGGACGAAGAGGACAATTGGCAGAAGCACCTCGAACGGCACCATGTAGCGGCCGATGCTAAAGAGCTTCATCCAGAATAGATAGCCGACGACAATGAAGACCAGAATGAAGGCGGCCTCAGCGCTCATGCCTGATCCGGCATCACTGCGCCTCCGGCCGACGATCACCCGCCGCACTATCCATATGAGGAAAGCGACATAGGTCGCGGGCCATATGATCTGCCGGATCGAGAGTTCTCCGATCCGGTGCGGATCGAGGGAAAAAAGGAACGGCCACAGCAAGCTGTCGATGAGCCCCTTGGGAAGCCAGCGCGTGTCGGCGACGCTCATCGGAGCGCTCAACGGGTTGGGAAAGATGGTACTGAACTGCGGGAACAATGGATTGCCGAACTCGTTCCATAACCGCAGCATCCAGTAGCCGCCAGTGACCGCGAAGCCCGCGACCGCCGCAAGGCCGAAGAGCAGCTGGATCCTGAAGCGTTGGCCAATAGATCCTCGCTGGCAGAGAAGCAGCGCCACCCAGATGGAAAAGGCAGGGACCGCGTTGGTAAGTTTCAGGCCCATCGCAAGACCGGCTAGCAGGCCGGCTACGGTGAGCTGCGTCAGCACGATGGCATTGAATTGGCCGAGCGTTTGCCAGCGCGCCGTCAGGATATATAGACTGGCGAGCAGCAGCAGCGCCGTCGTATTGTCCCCCATGCTGTTGCCGATTTCCGACAGGAAGACGCCTGTCAGGCATCCGAACAGCGCCAGAATAAGCGGTAGTCGCCGGCGATCTTCAGGTGGCCTTTCCGGCAGGACGTTGAAGGCGATTCCGAGCACGAGCACGAAGGCCGTGCCGTGCAGCAGCCCTTGGATGAAGCCGGAGAGCGGCGCCGGCAGCGCGCTGTTGAGCAAGTAGACCGGCACGTCGAGCAGCGGGTTGAAATAGCCCTGGAAGCCCGACGGCGCTAGGTCAACCGACAGCTTGCCGTTAAGTAGGGCGAACGGGGCGTATAGGTGATAGTTATAGAGATCCCAATTGGCGTCCGCTCCTAGCCCCAGCGAATAGAGCCCGAAAAGTATCGGGACGATGATGCATGCGGCGAGGGGCGCATAGGGCCGGTTCAGCAGCCTCCGGGCAGTATCCATGGCGTTGCTTCTCATGCGTCAATTCGCCGGTAGGGATCAGGCCGGCATATGGAAGGCACCGGAACAGTTTGTTTCGGCTAATACGGGTGTGAAGCCCAGGAGGCTCAGTCGTTTGGCGTGATGCGCCACGGACCCGGAATGGCGAGATAGGCCAGCCGCTTCACCTCCGCTCGTCCCCTGGTCACCGTGTTCAGGATAATGCCACACGTCTGCAGCAGCGCGCCAAACAACATCAACGATGCGGAGAGCACGGCGGTGGGCAGGCGCGGGACTAGGCCGGTTTCGAGATAAGTGAAGAGCAACGGGGTTGCGAGCGTCAGTGATACGATCGCGCAGAGCGCACATCCGATCGTGAAGAAGACCATCGGCCTCTCCGACTTAAAAAGCCGGAAGATCGTCAAGAATATCCTCATGCCGTCGCGATAGGTGCTGAGCTTGCTGGATGAGCCCGGCGGCCGCGACCTGTAGACTGTCCTAATCTCCGACACCGGCATGCGAAGCCCGTAGGCATGCACTGTCAGCTCGGTCTCGGTTTCGAAGCCCGAGGCATGCGCGGGAAAGGATTTGACGAAGCGGCGGGAAAAGACCCGGTAGCCGGATAGCATGTCCGTCAGCGATCGGCCGAATATCAGCACGACGCAACTCGTTAGAAGCTTGTTGCCGAAGCGGTGCCCGGGCCGGTAGGCCTCCTTCTCGTCGGAGATCCTGATTGCCGTGACCATGTCGAGCCCCCGGGACACAAGCTCCGCGACCAGCATCGGCGCTGCGGACGCATCATATGTGCCGTCGCCGTCGACCAGCAGATAGGTATCCGCTTCGATATCGGCGAACATGCGCCTGATGACATTGCCCTTGCCCTGTTCGCTGACCGTGTTGACAATCGCGCCCGCCTTCTGTGCGCAGGCAATGGTTCTGTCAGAAGAATTGTTGTCGAATACATAGACCTGCGCCTGCGGCAACGCCTTGCGGAAATCACCGACGACGGCACCGATGGTCAGTTCCTCGTTATAGCAGGGAACGAGAACCGCGATGCGATCCGCCGGTCTGACGTGAGCGATCCCTTCTGGACTTCCCTCAGGCGCAACATCCATTAGCATTTTGCAGGTCGTTCCAGCTCTTTTTTGGGTGATCGGCGTGCCATTTGCGGCCGTTCACAACACAAAGCCAGTCTTGACGTCAATAGGCATGCCGCGCAATTCCATCTTTTGTGTTGTCTCGGCCTGTCGCAGGCTGGACAAGGCGCACGCTGAGCGCAGGCGCGGCGATCGGGCGGCCAGAATTTCCCCTTCCTTTTCCCTGTAAAAGCGCCTATGAACCGGCGCGATGAACAAGTTCCGGCTGGCGATCACGATACGAATTATCGGCCCGGCCTTCCGCGCGCGCTAAGCGGCCGGAAGGTCCGGGTTTTCGGCGCTCGACCTCAGAGCGCTTCCGCCGCCACGATATTTCCAAGTCCGTTGCGCCCGTTTGCGAGGCGTAAAGCACGATCGCTAGAAGAGACGATTGCCAGACATGACCGATACAGCCGAAAAGATCGATTACTCCAAGACCCTCTATCTCCCCGAAACCGATTTCCCGATGCGCGCCGGCCTGCCGCAGAAGGAGCCGGAAACCGTTGCCCGCTGGCAGGAGATGGGGCTCTATAAGAAGCTGCGCGCATCCGCCGCCGGCCGCGAGAAGTTCGTCCTCCACGACGGCCCTCCCTATGCCAACGGCAACATCCATATCGGCCACGCGCTGAACAAGATCCTGAAGGACGTCATCAACCGCTCGTTCCAGATGCGCGGCTTCGATGCCAATTACGTTCCCGGCTGGGATTGCCACGGCCTTCCGATCGAGTGGAAGATCGAGGAAGAGAATTACCGCGCGAAGGGCAAGGCCAAGCCTGATCTCAAACAGGCCGACGCGATGATCGAGTTCCGCAAGGAATGCCGCGCTTACGCTGAAAAGTGGATCAAGATCCAGGGCGACGAGTTCAAGCGCTTGGGCATCGAGGGCGATTTCGACAATCCGTACCTGACGATGAACTTCCACGCCGAAAGCCGCATCGCCGGCGAACTGTTGAAAATCGCTATGAGCGGCCAGCTCTATCGCGGCTCGAAGCCGATCATGTGGTCGGTGGTCGAGCGCACCGCACTGGCAGAAGCCGAAGTCGAATACCACGACGTCGAGAGTGATATGATCTGGGTGAAGTTCCCGGTCGTGGGTGGCGCCGGCGAGCTGGCCGATGCCCATGTCGTCATCTGGACGACAACGCCGTGGACTATCCCCGGCAACCGCGCCATCGCCTATTCGCCGAAGGTCGCCTACGGCCTCTATGAGGTTGTGGCCGCTGAAAACGACTTCGGCCCGCAGCCCGGCGAGAAGCTGATCTTCGCCGACGCACTGGCCGAGGAGTCCGCCAAGAAGGCCAAGCTCACCTTCAGCCGGCTGCGGGGTGTTTCGGCCGAGCAACTCGCAGCCATCACAACCGCCCACCCCCTCAAGGGCCTCGGCGGCGGTTACGAATTCCCCGTACCGCTGCTTGCCGGCGACCACGTGACCGATGATGCCGGTACCGGCTTCGTCCACACCGCCCCGTCGCATGGCCGCGAAGACTTCGAGGCCTGGATGTCCTCCGCCAAGGAGCTGGAAGCCAGGGGTATCGACACCCGCATCCCGTTCCCGGTTGACGACAGCGGCACCTATACCGCAGACGCTCCCGGGTTCGAAGGCGCCCGCGTCATGGACGACAACGGCAAGAAGGGCGATGCCAACGAGCGCGTCATCAAGACGCTGATCGAGCGCAACGCGCTGTTTGCCCGTGGCCGCCTGAAGCATTCCTATCCGCATTCCTGGCGCTCCAAGAAGCCGATCATCTTCCGCAACACGCCGCAGTGGTTCGTCTACATGGACAAGGACCTCAAGGACGGCACGACGCTGCGCACCCGTGCGCTGAACGCCATCGACGATACCCGTTTCGTACCCGCCGCCGGCCAGAACCGCCTGCGTGCCATGATCGAGCAGCGTCCTGACTGGGTTCTCTCGCGCCAGCGCGCCTGGGGCGTTCCGATCTGCGTCTTCGCCGATGAGGACGGCAACGTCCTGCAGGACGAAGAGGTCAACAATCGCATCCTCGAAGCCTTCGACGTCGAGGGTGCAGATGCCTGGTTCGCCGAAGGCGCCAAGGATCGCTTCCTCGGCAACGGTCACGACCACGCCAAGTGGACCCAGGTCATGGACATCCTCGATGTCTGGTTCGACAGTGGCTCGACCCACACGTTTACGCTGGAAGATCGCCCTGATCTCAAGTGGCCGGCCGATCTCTATCTCGAAGGCTCCGATCAGCATCGCGGCTGGTTCCACTCGTCGCTCCTGGAATCGGCCGCCACCCGTGGCCGCGCGCCTTACAACGCCGTCCTCACCCATGGCTTCACCATGGACGAGAAGGGCGAGAAGATGTCGAAGTCCAAGGGCAACGTCACCTCTCCGCAGGAGATCATGAAGGATGCCGGCGCCGACATCCTGCGCCTCTGGGTCATGACCTCGGACTATGCCGACGACCTGCGCGTCGGCAAGACGATCATCCAGACCAATGTCGATGCCTACAGAAAGCTGCGCAACACCATCCGCTGGATGCTCGGCACGCTGGCGCACGACAAGGGCGAGACCTTCGAAGTCTCCGAAATGCCGGAACTGGAGCAACTGATGCTCCATCGCCTGGCCGAACTCGACCAGCTGGTGCGCGAGAATTACGACGCCTTCGACTTCAAGAAGATCGCCCGCGCGCTGATCGACTTCGCCAATGTCGAGCTCTCGGCCTTCTACTTCGACGTCCGCAAGGATGCGCTCTATTGCGACGCGCCATCCAGCCTGCGTCGCCGCGCCTCGCTGCATGTCATCCGCAACATCTTCGATTGCATGGTGACCTGGCTTGCCCCGATGCTGCCCTTCACCACCGAAGAAGCATGGCTCTCGCGCAACCCCGGCGCCGTTTCCGTCCACCTCGAGCAGTTCCCCGAGATTCCGGGCAACTGGAAGAACGAGGCGCTGGCCGATAAGTGGAAGAAGATCCGCGCGGTCCGCACGGTCGTCACCGGCGCGCTGGAGATCGAGCGCAAGGACAAGCGCATCGGCTCTTCGCTGGAAGCAGCTCCGGTTGTCCATATCGCCGATGCTGAACTCCTGAAGGCGCTTGAAGGTCAGGACTTCGAGGAGATCTGCATCACCTCGGGTATCGTCGTCGAAGGCAATGAGGGGCCGTCCGACGCGTTCCGGCTTCCCGAAGTGGCCGGCGTCAGCGTCGAGCCGAAGCTTGCGGAAGGTGAGAAGTGCGCCCGCTCGTGGCGGATCACGACGGATGTCGGCTCCGATCCCGAGTATCCCGACGTTTCCGCCCGCGATGCTGCCGCATTGCGCGAACTTGCGGCATAAACGCAAGAAAGTTACCGGATGAATTGCGCTATCGCGGTTCATCCGGTAAAAGCTGCCTGAAATTGGCCGGATTTTTCCGTCACGGGGAGGATGTCCGGTTGAAGCATTGATTGCACCGGCATGGCTGGAAGGGTTTTCATGTTATCGAAGCGTTGGTTCCGTTTGGGCGCATGCCTGACTGTTGCGATGGCAGGCACAGCGATGATGTCGAGCTGCACGAGCGGCCCCCGCTACGGCACGGACAAGACGGCATTCGAGCAGCTGACCGATGACCTTGGCCAATCCACCTCGCTGACGGGCACCGAGCCCAAGAACAAGGGCGTGAAGTACAATCCGCGTCCGGGCCTCGTGGTTCCCAAGGCCGGCGACAAGGAAAACCTGGTCGCGCCGCAGGAATCGATCGCCAGCAAGGACAACCCGCAGTGGGTCGAATCGCCTGAGGAAACCCGCGCCCGCCTCGTCAAGGAAGCCGACGAGAACAGCGACAAGTCCGGCTACCAGTCGCCGCTCGCCAACAACGAGGTCGAAGGCGGCCGCCGCACGACGGAAGCCCAGGCCAAGGCCTTCCGCGAAGCTCGCGCCATCCAGAAGGGCGCCTACATCGACCAGCGCCGCTACATCTCCGACCCGCCGACCGAATACCGCCAGGTGGACGATCCCACCAAGCTCGACGATCTCGGCGAGCCTGAGCTGAAGAAGATGAAAAAGAAGAAAAAGGAAGCCGCCGTCGCCGGCTCCGGCAAGCAGTGGTGGAACCTGCTGCAGTAAGGCTTCGGGCCCGGTGAGCTTTTTACAAACGTTCGATGTGAGCGCGTAGGGTAAAGACGCCTCCCAACCCGGGGAGGGCTTAACTTGTGGCGATGTCGACGCCGGCACTGTGAGCGGGCCACAAGTCCTCTCCCCCACCTGTGGGGGGAGATGCCCGGCAGGGCAGAGGGGGTATTCCACGGCAAGACCTCTCTATCATCACACCACACCCCACAAACACACCAAAACCCCACGCCGCCCGAAGGACCCGTAGCTGCACCATGCCCTGCACTTCACTCGGACGGGGCGCTGGAAATCACCTCGATTGAGTAAGGTAAAATATGGTGCCTTCCAGCACCCCGTTCAGCGGTTTATGAACGCAACTCCGGTCCCTCTGCCTTCTCGCCCAACTTCGCGACGAGACCATGTGTGCCTCACAGGCACGTCCGGGCTCAACTCAGGCCCGTCTTGCGACGGAACTCGCCGTCACCGGAGGGAGACCATTTTCTGCGAACCCCGGATGAGAGAGCTTGCGTCTTCCTCAAACACCCAGCGCCGATCCCGCCTTGCCGGCACGCCTGCCGGTGTATCCGATGACGGGACGCCGATAGTGTAGGGGCAGGTTTCGGGCGCGGGGATGAATGAGCGGCCAAGATTCTTTTAAGTTATTGATAGGAAATCAATAAATCCGACAGAAACTCCTGAAGGCGATCGTAGGTAAGATCGGCCTCGAAGACGAGGTCATACGGAATTTCCGACGCCCGTATCCCGTCAGCCACGAGCTGTTCGGCCAGGGCGCGGCGCTTTCGGTCCATGGGGCCGCGAACGAGCAGGTCGACATCCGAATGCGAGCGGAAATCTCCTCGCGCAAGGGATCCGACGAGCGTGATGTCGATGCCCTTGCTGGATGCGTCGCGTAACACCTGCGAAACGGCTGCCGATGCCGCGCTGTGCCGCCTGTCGCGTCTCCTCGCCATCAGTGTCGTCATTCCGACCATTCAGAAACTCCGATTTCTTTCAACTGTATAGCATTGGAAGATCGGCGAAAAGTGGCGCGCTGCAGCGCCCGGTTGGCCAAAACACCCTAATCCCGCTTCCCCTGAAAGAACCCCCGCAGGATCTCCGCCGCCTGCACCTCGCTCATCCCCGAATACACCTCCGGCGCATGATGGCACGTCGGCTGCGCGTAAAACCGCACCCCGCTATCCACCCCGCCACCCTTCGGATCTTCCGCCCCATAATAGAGCCGGCGGATGCGCGCGAACGAGATCGCCGCCGCGCACATCGTGCACGGTTCCAGCGTCACATAGAGATCAGCACCCGTCAGTCGCTCCTGGCCGAGCGCCTCGCAGGCCATGCGGATGGCGGCCACTTCGGCGTGGGCGGTGATGTCGTTGAGCTCGCGGGTGCGGTTGCCGGATGAGGCGATTACGGTGCCGTCGAGGACGACGACCGCGCCGATCGGCACCTCGCCGCGCGCCCCCGCGGCACGCGCCTCATCCAGCGCCAGCTCCATAAATTGATTTGTCTTCACGATCCGACAATTTCCACTTAACCGCAGGGGCGCGAACTGATAGAAGGCCCCAAAAGGCAGGCAAACAACAAATGACATTCAAAGACAAGCCAAAACGGCCGGGTGGCAAGCCATCCCCGCGCGATACCGGCGCGAAATCGGGCGAGAAGCCCGCAAGGAAGTTCGCAAAATCGGCTGACAAGGCGGATGCCGTGTCCGACGTGACGAGCGACAGCAAGGCGGAACGCATCTCTAAGGTGATGGCGCGCGCCGGCGTTGCCTCGCGTCGCGATATCGAGCGCATGATCCTCGATGGCCGCGTCACGCTGAACGGCAAGCCGCTGGACACGCCCGTCGTCAACGTCACGCTGACCGACAAGATCGAAGTCGACGGCATGCCGATCCGCGGCATCGAGCGCACCCGTCTGTGGCTCTACCACAAGCCGGCCGGCCTGGTGACCACCAATGCCGATCCGGAAGGCCGCCCGACCGTATTCGACAACCTGCCGGACGATCTGCCGCGCGTCATGTCGATCGGCCGCCTCGACATCAATACCGAAGGTTTGCTGCTCTTGACCAACGATGGTGGCCTGGCGCGTGCGCTGGAACTGCCGACGACAGGCTGGCTGCGCCGCTACCGCGTGCGCGCCCACGGCGAGATCGACCAGGAAGCGCTCGACAAGCTGAAGGACGGCATCGCTGTCGACGGCGTGCTCTACGGCGCCATCGAAGCGACGCTCGACAAGGTGCAGGGCTCCAACGTTTGGCTCACCATGGGCCTGCGTGAAGGCAAGAACCGCGAAATCAAGAACGTGCTCGGCGCGCTCGGTCTTGACGTCAACCGTCTGATCCGCATCTCCTACGGCCCGTTCCAGCTCGGCGATATCCCCGAGCGGGCGGTAATCGAAGTGCGTGGCCGCACCCTGCGCGACCAGCTCGGCCCACGCCTGATCGAGGATGCCAAGGCCAATTTCGACGCGCCGATCTACAACGCGCCCGCCGTGACCGAGGAAGAGGAAGCCGACGCCAAGCCTGAGCGCCGCGAACGCTCGTGGAAGCCGGAAGACAAGCGCGAACGCGCGCTGAGCCGCCTCGACACCAAGCGCGATGATAAACGCGACGACCGCCGTGGCGGCGATCGCGATGGCGGCCGTGGCCCAAGCCGTGGTGGCGACCGCAAGGACGAGGGCCCGAAGCGTCCCGCACTCGGCAGCCGCCGCAACGCCAATGTCTGGATGGCGCCCGGCGCCCGTCCGCTCGGCGAAAAGGCAGCCGCTAAGGCCGAGAAGAACGCCCAGACGGCGCTCCGCCGTGGCGAAAAGCCTGGCCGCTCCAAGCCGCAGCCGACAAGCTACGACGAAGGTCCGCGCGTACAGATCAACCGCGCCCGCGACGAAGAGGGCGAATGGATCCGCTCCAGCGATGTGAGCCGCGACGACGACCGCAAGCGCGGCGGCGACCGTGGTGATCGCGGCTTCGGTGACCGTCCCCGTGGTGACCGCTCCTTCGGTGATCGTGGTGACCGCTCCGGCGGCGACCGCACGGCACGCGGCGACCGGCCTTATGGTGATCGCCCACCCCGTGGCGACCGCCCCTTTGGCGACAAGCCGCGTGGCGAACGCAAGCCGCGCGAGGATGGCGACCGTCCGCGCTCCTTCGGCGACCGTCCCCCTCGTGGCGACAGGCCACGCGGCGATCGGCCTTTCGGTGATCGTCCTCCCCGTGGTGACCGGCCGACAGGCGACCGTCCGTTCGCAGCAAAGCCTCGCGGCGACCGCAGGCCGCGTGAGGATGGCGACGACCGTCCCCGTTCCTTCAGCGATCGTCCCCCACGTGGAGACCGGCCGTTCGGCGACAAGCCGCGCCGTCCGCGCGAAGAGGGCGACGAGCGTCCCCGCGCCAACCGTTTCTCCGGCGAGGCTCGCTCCGAGCGTCCGGCCGGCGAGCGTTCGTATGGCGACCGGCCCCGTGGAGAACGTCCGCAGGGTGACCGTCCCCAGGGCGAACGCCCACGCGGTGATCGTCCCTTCGGCGACAAACCACGTGGCGACAAGCCACGCGGCAAGAGCTTTGGCGGCAAGCCAAGCGGCTCCAAGCCGGGTGCGAAGAGTTTTTCGGGCAAGCCTTCGGGCGATCGTCCCGGTGGCGGAGGCAAGCCCTCGGGCGGGCCGTCGCGTGGTGGACCAAAAGGCAAGGGAATAGGACGCGGTGCGGATCGTCGGCGGTGAGTTTCGCGGACGGTCGCTCGCCGTGCCTAAATCCAACGACATCCGGCCGACTGCCGACCGGACGCGTGAGAGCCTGTTCAATATTCTGAGCCATGCCTATCCGGAATGCGTCGATGGCACCCGGATACTCGATCTCTTTGCCGGCACCGGCGCGGTCGGTCTGGAAGCCGTCTCGCGCGGCTGCCGCCATGCGCTCTTCGTTGAAAATAGCGTCGAGGGCAGGGGTCTGCTCTGGGAAAACATCGATGCGCTCGGTCTGCACGGCAAGACGCGCATCCTGAGGCGCGACGCGACCGATCTCGGGAGCGTCGGCAATCTTGAGCCGTTCCAGTTCCTCTTCGCCGACCCGCCTTATGGCAAGGGTCTCGGCGAGAAGGCAATGGCCGCTGCCGCCAAGGGTGGTTGGCTGTTTCCGGGCGCGATTGCCGTGCTCGAGGAGCGCGCCGACGTTGCCGTTTCGGTCGATCCTTCCTATCTGTTCCTGGAAAGCCGGATTTTCGGCGATACCAGGGTGCATTTCTACCGCTACCAGCCGGAGTAGGTAGCGGCTATCGGGGGTAAAGGGTGACACAGCAGGCCGAAAAGACCAGTTCCGCGTTCCCTGCTCTCGAAGATGTCGCCTTCGGCGCGTCGCCGCGTATCGCGATTGCGTTCGGCGGCGGCGGCGCCCGCGGGCTTGCCCATATCCACGTCATCGAAACGCTTGATGAACTCGGCATCCGCCCGGTGGCGATATCGGGTTCCTCGATCGGCGCCATCATGGGCGCCGGCATGGCGGCCGGCATGACCGGCGAGGCCATCCGCGAACACGCGCTGATGACCGTCGGCAACAAGACCGCCGTGGTGAGCCGTCTCTGGGGCTTGCGCCCGCAGACGGTGCGCGACGCCGTGGCGAACGGCGTGCGCATCGGTCAGTTCAACCTCGAACGCATCCTGAAAGCATTTCTCCCGGCCGATCTCCCCGATCGCTTCGAGGATCTGCCGATCCCGATGACGGTGACCGCCACCGATTATTACGGCCAGCAGGAAGTGCTGGTGAGCGAAGGCCAGCTGTTTCCGGCACTCGCAGCCTCCTCGGCCATCCCCGCCGTCTTCATGCCGGTCCGGCTGCATGGCCGGGTGATGATCGACGGCGGCATCAGCAATCCTGTCCCCTATGAGTGCCTGATGGACCGCGCCGATATCGTCATCGGCATCGATGTCGTCGGCGCGCCCGAGGGCGACGGCACCCATATCCCGAACCGCATGGAAAGCATCTTCGGCTCCGGCCAGCTGATGATGCAGACGGCGATCACCCTCAAACTCCGCATCCAGCCCCCCCACATCTTCCTCCGCCCCGCCGTCGGCCGCACCGGCGTCATGGATTTTCTAAAAGCCCGCGAAGTGCTGGCCATGTCTCAAGGCGTGAAGGATGAGCTGAAATATGCGCTCGACGGGGCGATCGAGGCGCATGCGCGGGGATGATGATGGCCATACATATGGTGGTCGGGTCGGATGCTCTGATCACTTGCAGTCCAAGTAACGTAGCAAGTCCAACACCGACATCGATATTGTCGCTGCCGCGGCAAAGAAGGTTGAAAGAGCAATCAAAGCGCCGATTAGACTAGCGAACCAGCCGAGCTTTACCTCACTCCTTAGTTTCTTGCCGTCCCAATAAAGACCGCCTTTTCCGTCTGCCCCGAGCAAATTCATTCCTTGCCGGCTCATCGGCTTCACATCTTTGGGCCAATCGTCGGGTGTATCCACATCGGCAAAGGGCTGCTGACGTGCGCTGTTCCAATCGATTCGCTTGTCGCTGGTTGATCCCACTTGACGCTCCTATTACCCAAACGCCGCTATGATTTATGCATCCGCCACCGCATCCCCTGTACCCGCCAGCGGGTCCTGCGAGAAATCCATGGTCCGCTTCGGCTTGACCAGCGGCTCCGGCTTGACCGGTTGCGAGTAGAGCATGTCGCGGCCTGCCTGCAGTCCCTCGGTGACCTGGAGCACCAGCCGCTGCTCGTCGCGGCGGCGGATGTCTTCGCCGATCTCGTAGGCGGCGGCCTCGCTGATGCCGAGCGCTTCCAGCGTCCGGCGCCCGAACAGCAAGCCCGATTCCAGCGTCTCGCGCAGCTCATAGTCGACGTTGAGGTTGCGCAGCGCGATCGAGTGGACGCGGTCGTAGGAGCGCACGAAGAGCTTGGCTTCGGGGTAGTCGGCCTGCACCAGCTCGACGATTTTGTCGGTCACTTCCCGCTTCTGCGTGCAGACGACGACGATCTTGGCATGGTCAATGCCGGATGCCCGCAGCACGTCCTTGCGTGTGCCGTCGCCGAAATAGATGCGGAAGCCGAAGGAGGAGGCCTGGCGGATACGATCGGCAGAGGTGTCGATGACGGTCACCGCGCGCCCGCCGGCAAGCAGGATCTGCGCCGCGATCTGGCCGAAACGCGAGAAGCCGATCATCAGCACATCGGCGCCCGCACCCTCGAAATCCTCTTCCAGCGTCTCCGTCGTCTCGCCGCTCTCTAGCCGCTTGGCAAGCTTGGTGCCGATCGGCGTCAGCGCCATGGAGAGCGTCACGATGGCGATCAACAGGGACGCCGTGCTCGAAGGCATCAGCGACGAAGCGCCCGCCGTCGAAAACAGCACGAAGCCGAACTCCCCGCCCTGCGGCAGCAGGAAAGCGATGCGGATCGCGTCATTGTGATCGGAGCCGGTAACGCGGCAGAGCCCGTAGATGATGAGCGCCTTCGCGGCCATGACAACAGGCACGGTGACGAGGATGACGAGTGCGTTGTCCCAGAGCACGTCGAGCTGCAGTGACAGGCCGACGGCGATGAAGAAGATGGCGAGAAGCACGCCGCGGAAGGGCTCGATATCCGCTTCCAACTCGTGTCGGTAAGAGGATTCCGCCAGCATCACGCCCGCCAGGAACGCCCCCATGGCCATCGATAGCCCGGCCATCTGCATCAGCGTCGCCGATCCCATGACGACGAATAGTGCGGCCGCGATCATCGCCTCGCGCGCGCCGGTGCTGGCTATGATCTGGAACAGCGGCGTCAGCAGATAGCGCCCCATGACGATCATCGCGCCCACCGCGCCGATGGCGATCGCGAAATCGACGATCGGCGTGCCGTGGCCCTTGCCTGTGTCGAGAATGTTGATCAGCGCCAGAAGCGGCACGATGGCGAGGTCCTGGAACAACAGCATCGAGAAGGACCGCTGGCCATATCGAGTGCTCACATCGCCGTCGTCCTCGAGGATCTGCATGGCAAAGGCGGTGGACGACAGCGCCAGGCCGAAGCCGGCGATGATGCTGCCGCGCCAGTCGAGCAGGCCGGAGAGATCGGCGAGCGCCGTCAGCACCAGCCCGGTCAGGATGACCTGCGCCGTGCCCAGCCCGAAGATGTCGCGCCGCATCTGCCATAGGCGGCTCGGCTTCAGCTCCAGGCCGATGATGAAAAGCAGGAACACGACGCCGAGCTCGGCGACGTTGAGGATCTGCTCGCCATCCGTCAGCCCGTGAAAGATCGGGCCGATCACCACGCCGGCGGCGAGATAGCCGAGCACCGTTCCAAGCCCCAGCCGCTTGAAGATCGGGGCCGAAACGACGGTGCCGCCGAGCAGCAGGATCGTTTCGGTGAAGAGGGCGTTGGGCTCGGACATCCGCTAAGCTTCTTTCAATGGTCATGGTTGCGCAAGCAGCGCGAAAAAGAATCGGCACCGTCGGCCTTGATGCTTTCCGTAGCGCACAATAAATGGAACGCGAAGGAAAGGCCAAACCATGTCCTCTGAAATTGATTCTTCGACGCTTCTCTCCCGCGCCAGCCAGCTGATCGATCTCGCAAAAAAAGCGGGCGCCGATGCCGCCGATGCGGTGGTCGTCCGCTCCCGCTCGCAATCCGTCAGCGTGCGGCTCGGCAAGGTGGAGGAAACCGAATCCTCCGAGAGCGATGATTTTTCGCTGCGCGTCTTCGTCGGCAAGCGTGTTGCCAGCGTCTCGGCCAATCCAGGCTTCGACATGGCGGTGCTCGCCGAGCGCGCGGTCGCCATGGCCAAGGTCTCGCCGGAAGATCCCTTCGCGTGTCTGGCGGATGAGAGCCGGCTCGCCAAATCCTATCCAGACCTGCAGCTGCTCGACAACACCGAGGTCTCCGCCGACCAGCTGCGCGAGGCAGCGCTTGCAACGGAAGCGGCCGGCCTTGCGGTCAATGGCGTCACCAATTCCTCGGGCGCCGGCGCTTCGGCCGGTCGCGGCGGCATGGTGCTCGTCACCTCGCACGGCTTTGAAGGCAGCTACATGGGCTCGCGCTTCGGCCGCTCCGTCAGCGTCATCGCCGGCGAGGGCACCGGCATGGAGCGCGATTACGATTTCGACAGCCGCATCTATTTCTCCGAGCTTGATGATCCCGCGGAAATCGGCCGTCGCGCCGGCGAGCGCGCCGTCAAGCGCCTGAAGCCGCGCCAGGTTGATACCGGCAAGAACGTCACCGTGATCTTCGATCCGCGTATCGCCCGCGGCTTCGTCGGCCACATCGCCGGCGCCATCAACGGCGCGTCGGTCGCCCGCAAGACCAGCTTCCTGCGCGACAAGATGGGCGAGCAGGTGCTGAAATCCGGCCTCTCGATCACCGACGATCCGATGATCGTGCGCGGCCCGGCCTCGCGCCCCTTCGATGGCGAAGGTGTTTCCGGCGAGCGCATGGTGATGATCGAGGACGGCGTGTTGAAGCACTGGTTCCTTTCGACGTCGACCGCCCGCGAGATCGGCATGGAAACCAACGGCCGTGGCGTGCGCGGCGGCAATGCCGTGACGCCCGCCTCGACCAACCTCGCGCTCGAGCCCGGTGATATCTCGCCCGAGGACCTGATCCGCGGCGTCGGCAACGGCTTCTACGTCACCGAGCTGATCGGCCAGGGCGTCAACATGATCACCGGCGAATACAGCCGCGGCGCCACCGGTTTCTGGATCGAAAACGGTGAATTGACCTTCGCGGTTTCCGAAGTGACCATTGCATCGAACCTCAAGGAGATGTTCATGCGGGTAACGCCTGCCAACGATATCGACCGCAAGTACGGAGTAGCTGCTCCGACCCTCGCGATCGAGGGAATGACGCTGGCCGGACGGTGATCGCGGGCTAAAGCGCGTCGCGATCTTTCAGATTCGCTTGTTGCGCTTTAGGTCTTTCTTTTACCGCATGTCTTCATCGCAAAACCGCTTCACACTTTTGCGCGACATGCTCTAGCCGCTGACGGATTGGAACTTGGGATGAGCGACGTGGACAATGCCCGCTGGCAGAGCGATCTGGACCTGATCGCCGACGCTGCAAAGCGGGCGGGTGCCGTGGCGCTCAGCCATTTCAACCAGTCGCCGGAGGTCTGGTGGAAGAACGAGGGCCGCTCGCCGGTCAGCGCCGCCGATTTCGCCGCCAATGAAATCCTCGAAACGCTGCTGCGCGCTGCCCGCCCTGATTACGGCTGGCTGTCGGAAGAGACCGAGGACAGCGCCGATCGCCTGTCGCGCGACACGCTCTTCATCATCGATCCGATCGACGGTACGCGCGGCTTCCTCGCCGGCCAGAAGCTCTGGTGCGTCAGCGTCGCCGTCGTCCACAAGGGCAGGCCGGTGGCCGGCGTGCTCAACGCGCCGGCGCTCGATGAGCTTTATGAAGCGGTCGCCGGTGGCATCGCCTTGAAGAACGGCCTGCCGATCCGCGTATCGAAGCCGAAGCCGCCCGTCCGTTTCGCCATTGCCGAGGACGTACTGAACGGCTTCAAAGAGCCGTTGCGCGGCAAGATCGAGCGCGTCAAGCACGTGCCCTCGCTCGCCTACCGCGTCGCCATGGTGGCCGATGCGGCGATCGACGGCACCTTCGTGAAGCGCAATTCCCACGACTGGGATCTGGCCGCCGCCGATCTCATTCTGGAAAGGGCAGGCGGCCGTCTCGTCAATCTCGACGGAACGCCGCTGACCTATAACCGCGCGGATGTGAGACACGGCGAGCTTTGCGCCGGCTCCGAGCCGCTGTTGAATGAATTTCTATCCCCTATCGCCGCGCGCTGAGCAGTTGACGTTTCCGTCAAAATCCCTCAGATGAAACGGCGGAGGAGCAGATGAAGGAAGTGACTGAAATGACCAAGTCCGGTGAAAAGAAGCAACTGTTGCACCTCGTGTTTGGCGGCGAACTGGAAAGTCTCGATGACGTGCAGTTCCGCGACCTCTCTGGCCTGGATATCGTCGGCATCTTCCCTGATTACGCATCTGCACTGACGGCCTGGAAGTCCAAGGCGCAGTCGACCGTTGATAATGCCCACATGCGCTATTTCATTGTCCATATGCACCGCTTGCTTGATCCCGAAGACAAGTCCGGCAAATAAGTTTTCGGCCCTCGTGGCCCTGTTTTACCCAGCCGCCTGCCTTATCCGGGCATAGGGGCGGTTGTTGACGCATTCTGAACAAACTGATCGGTCATTTCGGCCGCAATGATATTTGGGAATGGGTTGATGTCGATCATCGTTGATCGGAGACGTGTTATATGAGCGGCCGCATGGCGCGTTTGGCGCTGGGCGCTTATCAGGCGGTTGGGACGTTGATCACGCCCTTCGTCGGCGGCTACCTGACCTATCGCGCCGCCAAGGGCAAGGAAGACAGGGCCCGGCGGCTCGAGCGCTCCGGCTATGCCAGCGCCGATCGCCCGGCCGGTCCCCTGGTCTGGTTCCACGCCGCAAGCGTCGGCGAGATGAACGCCGTCATTCCCCTTATCCGCGAGATCCGCCGCCGCGACGTTCACGTCATCCTGACGACGGGTACCGTGACCTCGGCCAAACTCGCCGCCGAGCGCGTCGGCACCGAAGTCATCCACCAATATGTGCCGCTCGACCTGAAGCCCGCCGTCAGCCGCTTCCTCGATTACTGGCAGCCCGATTGCGCGCTGATCGCCGAATCCGAAATCTGGCCTGCCACCGTTCTGGAGCTCGGCCGCCGCCGCATCCCACAAATCCTCGTCAATGCCCGCATGTCCGACCGCTCCTTCGCCCGCTGGACGCGCCGCCAGGCGCTGGCCGAGGCGCTGTTCGAGAACCTCGCGCTCGTCATCGCCCAATCCGATGTCGATGCCGAGCGCTTCCGCGATCTGGGCGCCCGCCAGGTGCTGATGTCCGGCAATCTCAAGGTTGATACCGACGCGCCGTCCTATGATCCCGCGATCTTCGCCCGCTACCAGCAGCAGGTCGGCGACCGCAAGACATGGGCGGCGATCTCCACTTTCGATGGCGAGGAGAAGGCCGCCGGCATCGTCCATCGCACGCTGAAGGAGCGCAACGGCCAGCTGACCATCATCGTCCCGCGCCATCCCGAGCGCGCCGATGCCATCGAAGCCGAGCTGGTCAAGCAGGGGCTCAAAGTCGCCCGCCGCACCCGCGACGATGCGCTGACGCCAGATATCGATGTTTTCCTCGGCGATACGATCGGCGAGATGGGACTTTATCTGCGCATGACCGAGGTCGCCTTCGTCGGCCGCTCGCTGTTTGGCGAGGGCGGGCAGAACCCGCTGGAGCCGGCCATGCTCGGCTGCGCGGTGCTGTCGGGTAGCAACGTCCAGAATTTCCGCGAGGCCTATCAGCGGCTCGCCCGCCGTGGCAGCGCCCGCATGGTGCGCGATACCGAAATGCTGGCCAAGGGCGTGCATTATTTGCTGACCAACGACCCGGCGCGCCGCAATATGATCGAGGCCGGCGCCGCCGCCGTGCAAGAAATGCGCGGTGCGCTGACGGCAACGATGAAGGGTCTCGAGCCCTACATCAACCCGCTGACGGTGAAGGCCAGACTGCTGCCGAAGACGGCGGCGCAACGCTAGTTAGAGAGCAGGTTCGGACATGCAGGCGATCAAGGGTATCCTGTTCGACAAGGACGGCACGCTTCTCGATTATGACGAGAGCTGGCTGCCCGTGAACCGCGAGCTGGCACGCATCGCCGCCAGGGACGACGCCGCACTTGCCGACCGCCTGCTGCTCGCCTGCGGCATGGATCCCGTCACCGGCCACATCGTTCCCGACAGCCTGCTCGCCGCCGGCAATACGCGTCAGATATCGGACGGGCTGGTCGCCGCCGGCTCGACGGTTCCGGTCGAGGAACTGACGGTAAGGCTCGACGAGCTCTTTTCCCACGCCGCCGATTTCTCCGTGCCGGTCACCGATCTCGCTTCTTTCTTCGCCCGCCTGCATGCGCGCGGCTTCAAGCTCGGCGTCGCCTCCAGCGACAATGAGCGCTCGATCCGCCAGACGGCCAAGCGCTTCGGCTTTGCTGATTACATCGATTATATCGCCGGCTACGACAGCGGCCATGGCACCAAGCCGGAGCCAGGCATGGTGCTTGGCTTCTGCGCGGCCACCGGTCTCGACCCCTCGGAAGTCGCCGTCGTCGGCGACAACAACCACGATCTGCACATGGGCCGCAACGCGCATGTCGGCCTGACGGTCGCGGTTTTGACCGGCACCGGATCGCGGGAATCGCTCGCCGCCGCCAGCGATCATTGCCTCAACGATATCACCGAACTCGAAGGGCTGCTGCCCGACCTGCAGTTCGCCTGATCGACCAAAGGCTTGCTTTTTCTTGAAAATTGCCTTCTCTTTTCGCCCAATTAGGGGTGACGTCCGCGTGGAGCGGGCCGGTGGCGCGAAAGGCAGGACGGCAAAGATGGTATCCGAAGCGCCACCGTTCTGGTGGACGAAAGCCGATTGGCGCGCCTGGACGCTTTATCCGATCTCCTTTCTTTACGGCCGTATCTCGGGCTACCGCATGGTCAACGCCAAGCGCGCCTCCGTGCCTGTTCCCGTCATCTGCGTCGGCAATTTCACCGTCGGCGGCGCCGGCAAGACACCGACCGCGATCGCCATTGCTCGTGCCGCCAAGGCCAAGGGTCTGACCCCAGGCTTCCTCAGCCGAGGCTATGGCGGCTCGCTCGACGTGACGACCGTGGTCGATGCCGGCCATCACCGCGCCGTGGCCGTCGGCGACGAACCGCTGCTTCTCGCCCGCGAGGCGCTCACCGTCATCTCCCGCCGCCGTGTCGAGGGCGCCAAGCGCCTCGTCAAGGAAGGTGCCGACCTGATCATCATGGATGACGGCTTCCAGAGCGCGCGCCTTGCCATCGACTACGCGCTGCTCGTCATCGACGCCACGCGCGGCCTTGGCAACGGCCACATCGTTCCGGGCGGCCCGGTGCGCGCGCCAATCAAGCTGCAGCTGCGCTACGCGACGGCTCTTCTAAAAGTCGGCGCGGGTGCCGCCGCCGACCAGATCGTGCGCATCGCGGCGCGCGCCGCCAAGCCCTATTTCACCGCATCGGTCACAGTCTCCGATGGCGCCGACCTGAAGGGCCGGAAGGTTCTGGCCTTCGCCGGCATCGCCGATCCCTCGAAATTCTTCCGCACGGTGGATGGCATCGGCGCCGAAACCGTCGCCCGCCGCTCTTTCGGTGATCACGAGCATCTGACCGACGACGAGATCGACGACATCCTCGAAACCGCCGCCCGCGACGACCTCCAGATCGTCACCACCTCCAAGGACTTCGTGCGCCTCACGGGTCATCACGGCAAGGCCGAGACACTGGCGTCCAAGTGCCGGGTGATCGAGGTGGAGATGACCTTCGAGGACCATCTGGCGCCGGGGCTGATCATCGACCGCGCGCTCGATGCGTGCAGGGAACGGCGGTTGAAGGAGAAGGCTGCGGGGTAAGCGTGTTAACGGGCGTTCTGCCGTGGAGCACCCCCCTCTGTCCTGCCGGACATCTCCCCCACAAGGGGGGAGATCGGCCAGCGGTTAGGTTTACGCCAGACAATCAAGGTTGGAGCGAGCGGCCGCCCCCAGCCAATCTCCCCACCTGTGGGGGAGATGCCCGGCAGGGCAGAGGGGGTAATCCTCGCTCCGCGTCTGCCCCGAGCAACCCGCGCTCGATGTCCACGTCATCCCCCTCGATCATATCACATGTCGGATGCCGCCAGCCCCAACCGTCTCTACAATAGGATCAACATGGAGGAGACGTCATGCCCCGCTATCTGGTAGCCATTCACCACCCCGACGACTACGACCCCGCCGTCTCGGAAGATGAGGCGATGTATCGGGCGATCGATGCGCTCAACGACGAGATGGTCGCGGCCGGCATCCGGCTCTTCGTCGGCGGGCTGCATCGGGCGCACACCGCCAAGTCGTTGCGCGCCGATGCCGATGGAAACGTGTCGGTGAGCGACGGCCCCTATCTCAAGACCAGCGAGCATGTCGGCGGTTTCTGGGTGCTGGAGGCGAATGGCATGGAGGACGCGCTGGCCTGGGGCCGCAAGGCCGCCATCGCTTGTCGGGCGCCTGTCGAGGTGCGGGCTTTTCATTAGGGCGCTGTCGAGACGAGGGGCGTTGTGCCGTGTGGCGCCCCCCTCTGTCCTGCCGGACATCTCCCCCACAGGTGGGGAGATTGGCTGGGCTTTCCCGCTCGCCCAACCTTCATTGTTTGGCGTAGACCTCACCACTTGCGGATCTCCCCACCTGTGGGGGAGATGCCCGGCAGGGTAGAGGGGGGTAATCCTGGCTCGACGTCTGCGATCAGACAGCTACGCTACTCCACCACCCCGAACACCGGTCCATACCCGCCATGCCAGGAAAAATCGCTGCGCCCCAGTTCCGCGCTATAGAACCCCGCGCCACCCCCGCCATCGAGAAACAATGCGTCGGCACACTGCAGGTGATCGCGAAACAGCCGCGCGAAATCGTGGAAATTGACCGGATCATCGCTGACCGCGAAGCGCACCATCCCATCGCCACAGACACCCACCCCGCTACGCCGCGTCCGATCGCTGGAGCCGACGATGAAGATCGGGTTGATCTTGTTTGCAATCACCAGCATCGGCCCCGACTGCGTGGCAAGCTTGACGTCAGGACGCTGCTTCTCGAACGTCGCGGTTGGCAGGATGCCCGCGCCCTTGTCGCCGATAAAGAATATCCCGTTGGGGTTCTTGTAGAAGTTCGGCACCGGACCGCTCGCCTTGGGCGCCTTGACGCTCGCCACCGGCCGCAACTCCTGGCCATCTTCGACATAAAGCCCGATCGGGGAAAAATCCTCGTGATACATCCCGGCATTCAGCGCGAAGACGAGCGTCTTGCCCCTGGCGGTCATGGCGTCGGCGATGCCGGGGAACGAGCGGTAGGGCGCGCCGTCGTCGCGCTTCCAGAAGAGACGCAGATCCGCCTTGGCGGGATCGATGGTGCAGATCACGTAGTTGGTGTTTTCGACCGTTTCCGGCGCGCAGGGGCCGGCAAGCGCGGAGCCCGCGGTCCCAAATACAGCACCCAGCAGAATGGCCATCCCGGCGAGGGCGGCGAAGAGCAGGCCGGATGAACGGATAGGCACCAGTTCTCGTCCTTTGCGGTGTGAGAAAGGTCGCGGCGAGCCGGTTTAGCTCTTGCGCGCTTCCAGGCGCCGGCGGTCGCGCTCGACGGTCTGGAAGCCCATCGGCGTCAGGCGGAATTGCCGCTTCTGGAATTCGCCGCGGATTTCGACGAAGCCCTGCGCTTCGGCCTCATAGAGCGTTTTCAGCCCCATCTCCTTGGGAGGGGTCTGCCAATCCCGGCCGACGGCGCTGTGCAGCAATGCGAGGATCTTGATCATTGTTTTCTCCATGGCCGAGGCGCGGTTTCCGCCGTCCCGCCAAAGCGGTCAGGCTTGCGGCTAGCGCTTCTGGTTCGGCAACACGCCGGCGCGCTTGTCGGCCTCGAAGGAGGAGATGGCGTCGGCATAGGGCTCCTGGCGGGCGACGCTCCAGTAGCGCAGTTCGTCGAGCGGGATCTGCTTGCCCGTCATGGCGCAGACGACGTAGGAACCCGGCGACAGGATCTGAAAATCCGCATCGAGATAGCGTATCTTCGCTTCGCGGTTTCCGTTTCCTTCAAACAAGTTCATGCGCTCCAATCCTTAAAGCCAATCCTCAAAACGAGGCCGTCATCGGATTGCCATAACCCGCCACAGCCGCCATTGCCAGCGTTTTCAGCTCCGGCCGAACAGCCGCTCGATGTCGGAAAGCTTGAGCTCGATATAGGTCGGCCGGCCGTGATTGCACTGCCCGGAGCCCGGCGTCACCTCCATCTGCCTGAGCAGCGCGTTCATCTCCTCCGGCCGCAGCCGCCGTCCCGAGCGCACCGATCCGTGGCAGGCCATGGTCGCCGCCACATATTCGAGCTTGGCCGAAAGCCCCGAGGCCGTGTCCCATTCGGCGATCTCGTCGGCCAGCTGCCGGATCAGCCCGGATGCATCGACCTCGCCCAGCATCGCCGGCGTCTCGCGCACCGCAATCGCCCCCGGCCCGAAGCGCTCGATACCAAGCCCGAGCTCGCCGAATTCGGATGAAAACTGCATCAGCCGGTCGCAATCCTCTTCCGGCAGGTCGATGATTTCGGGGATCAGAAGCACCTGCGAGGCCAATCTCTTGGAGTGCAGCGCCTTGCGCATCGCCTCGAACACCAGCCGCTCATGCGCCGCGTGCTGATCGACGATCACGAGACCTGTCTCTGTCTGCGCCACGATATAGTTCTCGTGCAACTGCGCGCGCGCCGCCCCAAGCGGAAACCGCGACGGCGCCTCGGCTTCGGCTGCGGGCGACGGCGCCGTCCAGGACGAGGTCTGCGCAGTCTCGGCCCGCGCCGCCGGCATTGTCAGCCCATCGAACGAAGCCTGCGGCCGCTCACCGAAGCCATTACCGACAGGGCGTTGATAGGACGGGGAATAGGCGGACGAGCCGACAGGGGCGGCGGAGAACGGCCGTGACGGCGAGGTCTCGGCGCTCCATGGTTGTTGGGGTTGTTGCTGCGGACGGTAGCCGTTCGGCTGGAAGCCGGGGCGGAAGGCGCGCAGCATGCCGTCGGCACCTGTGGTTGCCGCCCGGCTGCCGTCGCGCGCCAGCGCCTCGCGGATCGCGCCGACGATCAGCCCGCGCACCAGCTGCGGATCGCGGAAGCGCACGTCGGACTTGGCCGGATGCACATTGACGTCGACAAGCGCCGGGTCGAGCCCGATCGACAGTACCGCCACCGCGTAGCGCCCCGAGGGGATCGTCTCGGCATAGGCGCCGCGGATTGCCGAAAGCACCAGCTTGTCCTGCACCGGCCGGCCGTTGACGAAAGCATACTGATGCGCCGCGTTGCCGCGATTGAAGGTCGGTACGCCGGCAAAGCCCGTCAGCGTCACATCCTCGCGCTCGGCATTGATCTCGATCGCGTTGTCGCGGAAATCCTTGCCGAGGATCTGCGCCATGCGCGCCAGATGGTCCTCGCCGGTCGCCGGAAATTCCAGCGTCGTGCGGTCGGTGCCCGAGAGCACGAAGCGCACCTGCGGGAAGGCGATTGCCATGCGCTTGACGATCTCGGTGATCGCGGCCGCCTCCGCCTTTTCTGTCTTCAAGAACTTGAGCCGCGCCGGCGTCGCGAAGAACAGGTCGCGCACCTCGACGATGGTGCCGGGGTTGAGCGCCGAGGGCCTGAGATGCTGCAGTTTGCCGCCGGCCACCGAAATCTCCGCCCCGCCATCGCTGTCGCGGCGGCGGCTCGAAATCGTCAGCCGCGCCACCGAGCCGATCGAGGGCAGTGCCTCGCCGCGAAAGCCGAGCGTGCTGATATCGTCGAGTGTATCGGTGATCTTCGAGGTGCAATGCCGGCGCACCGCAAGCTCCAGATCGCGCTCGTCCATGCCCGAACCGTTGTCGGTAACGCGCAGCAGGCTCTTGCCACCGCCTGATGTGGCGATCTCGATGCGCGTCGCCCCCGCGTCGAGCGCATTCTCGATCAATTCCTTGGCGGCACTGGCCGGCCGTTCGATGACCTCGCCGGCGGCGATTTGGTTGATGAGCGTTTCGGAAAGCTGCTTGATCGACATGCCGCCATTTTCGCGGATTCGACGGGGATAGGGAAGGGTGAAAACGACGATCTTGGGGCTTGTCCAGACCCTAGGATTCCGCTGCTTAATGTTAAGCACGCCTTAAGACAAAACTGGCATTTTGCCGATAGTACCCCGCCGAGAATACAATCCATTCGGACAGATGTAGGACGCGTAAGTATGAGTGCCGGTCGCGATCAAGCGGACACAGCCCCGCAGGAGGGCGCGGTTGAGACCGCTGCTGGCCTCCAGTCGGCGCTGTTCGACGCGGTCTGCGAAAGCCTGTCCTCCGCCTTCATCGTCTATGACAAGACCGATCACATCGTCTTCGGCAGCCGGCAGGTGCTCGATTTCTTCCCGATCTGTGCCGATCTCTTGCAGCCCGGAACGCGGCTTCGCGATTTCCTCGGCGCCGTCTACGAGACCGGTATCCGCAGCCGTTCGGCCGGCAAGCAGGGCGCGCTCAGCCGCGAGGATTGGTTGTCGCAGAAGATCGCCACGCACTGGCGCGAGCGCTACGAAGCGGTCGAGCGCTACGGCAACGATTGCTGGGTCGGTTTCCAGAAGCGCCGGCTCGCCAATGGCTATGGCGTCTGCGTCATCTCCGATATCTCGGAAGTGAAGAAGCGCGAGGAGCAGTGGCGTCTCGATCTCGAGCGCGTGCAGCTCACCGAGGATATTCTCGACAACCTGCCATTCCCGCTCTTCGTCAAGGACCGCAACCTCACTTACGTCGCCGTCAACGTCGCCTTCTGCGAGAAGTACCAGACGACGGCCGATGAGGTGCTGGGCCGCAAGAGCACGGAACTCTTCTCGCCCGAAGTTGCCGCCCGCTTCGAGGAAAGCGACCGCCATGTTCTCGAAACCGGCGAAATGTCGGTCGTGCGCCAGCGCCAGATCGCCCGCGACGGCTCGGAGCGCGAAATCATCTCGCGCAAGCACCGCATCGGCAAGCCGGGACGCTATTTCCTGGTCTCGACCATGCAGGACCTGCCGCGCGAGGGCGGCGATCTCGAGGAATTCGAAAAGGCATCGAGCGTCACGACATCGGCCAAGAGCAGCTATCGCCGCGCCTATGTTCCGATGGATGGCGGCAGCGAGCGTCGCGAGCCGGCCGCCATGGAAGCCATCGTGCCCGAGAATTTCTCCGGCCGCCGCATCCTCGTCGTCACGGGCGATATCGCCGCCGAGACCGCGGCGCTTCGAACGCTGGCCAAATATGGCTTCGAGGCATGCTCGGTGCGCAATGAGGACGAGCAGGAGCAGTTCCTGGAGATCGCCTCGTCGGCCGGCCTTTCGCTCGATCTCGTCATCATCGACAACCAGATGGGCATGCGCTGCCTGGAACTTGCCGAGCAGTACGGCATCTCGTCGCTGGTCATGGATGGTTTCCAGATTTCCACCGAACTCACCTTCCAGATCGCCCGTCATTTCAACCGCAACAATCGCGGCGCCATGGCCGACCGGATCGATAGCGACTGGGAGATCACCACGTCGGACGACCAGCTTGAGCTCGATGTGCTGGTGGCCGAAGACAACGATATCAACCAGATCGTCTTCTCGCAGATCCTCGAAGGCCTCGGCTACCGCTACCGCATCGCCGCCACCGGCGACGAAGCCGTGAGGATGTGGACGGAATACCGGCCGAAGATCGTGCTGATGGACATCTCGTTGCCCGGCTTCAACGGTTTCGAGGCCGCCCGCCTGATCCGCCAGGTGGAAGGCGATGGACCCCGCACCCCCATCATCGGTGTACTCACCCAGGCCTTCGAGCGTGACCGCGCCGAATGCGCCAATGCCGGCATGGACGACGTGATCATGAAGCCCGTCAGTCCGGATATTCTGGAAACGGTCTTCCAGAAATTCATGCAGCCGGAAGCACAGCGGGCCTCTCTTTAAGCGTTGATTGCGGTCAACTCCCCAATTCTTGGGAGGCAATTCACGATGATCCAGGGTTGTCGAATATCGAATTTTTAAGACTTGCCCGCCATTCTGCCGGGTATTGGGGAAGCTCTGGATCAGAATGATGATGTTGGCGGATATGCCATTGGCACCGGTAAGCCAGAACGAGCTTCAGACGATGGCCTATACCGACCCGCTGACCGGGCTCGGAAACCGCTATCGCATGCGCGACCGTATCGCCCAGATCTCGGCCGAACGCGCCGACGATCCGGCACCATTTACCATCGGCATCGCCAATCTCGATAGCTTCAAGCCGATCAACGACCTCTTCGGCTCGGCCGCCGGCGACGAAATTCTCTGCCAGGTCGCCCACCGCCTGAAAGCCTGCATTCCCGATGGCGCCGTCGTCACGCGCCATGATGGAGATGAATTCGCCTTCGTCCTGCCGCTGGTTTTCGAGCGCGCCAGCGCCGAAAAGTTCGGCCAGATGATCCGCGAGGTCCTGTCGGCGCCCTACGATCTCGGCGACCGCAACGTCCGCCTCTCGGCCTCCTTCGGCTTCGCCATCTATCCCTTCGCGGGCGAGGAGTTCGAGGAACTCTTGAAGAGCGCCGAGACCGCGCTCTATCGCTCCAAGCGCCGCGGCCGCAGCCAGATCACCGTCTATTCGCGCGAGATCGCGCAGGAGATGAAGCGCGCCACGCAGCTCGAGCAGGCGCTTCGAAACGCCATCATCTCCGATGCCATCGACGTGCATTTCCAGCCGATCGTCTCACTCGCCACCAGCCAGGTCCTCGGCTTCGAGGCGTTGGCGCGCTGGAACGACCCGGATCTCGGCTTCGTCTCGCCAGGCGTCTTCGTGCCGCTCGCCGAAGAACGCGGCTTCATCGATGCGCTCTCGGAAGCGCTGTTGCGCAAGGCGGCCGAAGCGGCACTCTCCTGGCCGCGCGAAATGTTCCTGTCCTTCAACCTCTCATCCGCGCAGCTGATGGACCCTGGCACCAGCGCCAACGTGCTGTCGATCCTCGGCCGCGTCGGCTTCGATCCGCACCGTCTCGAACTCGAGATCACCGAGACCGCCGTGATGGGCTCGGCCGACACCGCCAACCGCATCATCGCCGACCTGCGCCAGGCCGGCGTGCGCATCTCGCTGGATGACTTCGGCACCGGCCAGTCCAGCCTCGGCCGCCTGCGCGACTTCATGTTCGACAAGATCAAGATCGACCGCGCCTTCGTCTCGCGCATCAATTCCGACCGCGCTTCGGAGCACATCATCAAGGCGATCCTGACCATGTGCGAAGGCCTCGATCTTGAAGTCGTCGCTGAAGGGATCGAGGATTACTCGGAAGCTGCGAAACTGCGCATGCTCGGCTGCGGCATGGGGCAGGGCTACTATTTCGGCAAGCCGGCCGACGCCATCGCGACGCTGAGGTTCCTGCACGAGAACGAATACGATACCGGCGAACGGGCGATGGCGTAAGCGCCGGTCTTTACTTGATCAGCGTGAAGAGGCCTGCGGTGGCCGCGATTGCGGCGAGCACGACGCCGAGAATGCTGCAGACCACATTGATGATCCAGCCCTGATCGGGTTTGGAATCGAGCTTGCTGTCGATACGCGCCAGCTGTCCGAGCACTGTGTTCAGCGTCGAACGCATGTCATCAGTGATGGCTTTGGCGGCGCGATGTTCCATGCCGCCGATTGTGCCACCTCTGCAACTCAACCGCAACGAACTCCACATACCACAAAAGCCGATGGCGCCCTCTCGGACGCCATCGGTTACGCATGCACTGCGACTAACGATGCAGTGTTTACTTGGCTGTCGTGGAGCCGGTTGCGGTGTTGTCCATCGCACCCGGAGCCGGGGCCTTTTCGGCCGACTGCATCTGCAGCGTCTTGAATTCCGGCGCTGCCTTCAGCGTTTCGGCCGTTTCCGAGGTCGTCAGCTTGACGCTGCCATCCGTCGTGTTCTGGGCCACGGTGATCTTGTCCATCGGCACGGCGACGTTCTTTTCGCCGATGCCAAGGAAGCCGCCGACACCGATCACGGCTGCGACGAGGCCGCCATCCTTCTTCATGATCAGGTCGTTGACGTTACCGATGCTTTCGTTCGTGCCGTTATAGACGGCCTGACCGATATAGGTGTTGGCGCTGACCTGATCCGCGGACTGCTCCGTCAGATAAGTGCCGCCGCCCGCCTGTGCGGTATCGGTGGTGGCAGCCGGTGCGGTCGCCTGTGCGGCATCACCTGCCGGCTTCATGGCATCCGGCTTCGGCGCTGCCGGGTCGGCCGGTGCCGACATGGACGGTGCGCTCGGCGAGGCCGGCTGGGTCGCGCTCTGCGAGAAAGCGACCGGTGCGAAGGCCGTGGCAAACAGGGCGCCAGCGGCAACGGTGGTGAGAAGTTTGCGTGTCATATCGTACCTACTTTCAGTGTCCTTGGGTGATCTCTGGCCAAGCTTTTCTCTTCTAGCGAGAGCTGTATCAGCTCGGCCGGTTCGTGAAGTAAATGAATGGGTTGGCTAATGGTTCCCAGAAAAATACACGCAGAAACTGACGGAATTTTCGGAACTTTTCAGGCGCCGGGACTGCGCGGGTGCAAGATCATCGCTCGCTCGCAACGCAAAAGGGCGCCCCGAGGGACGCCCTTTAAAACACATCCTGGAGGATGCCTTAGAGAATATAGGCCGCGTCGAATACGCCGCGGACACTGACGCCGAGCTCAAGCAGGGCCCCGGCATCCGGCTGGTTGGCGCGGGCTGCGTCGTCGAGGCCTTCCCAGGCGGTGGTGACCGCCAGCCGGTCCGCATCCGGGCCGATGAAGGCAGGGCAGGAGGGCTGTGCCGCGGGCACCTTGTAGCGGGCGATGCGCAGGCCATCGGGGCTATAGCGATCGACGGTGCCGGCGCCCCAGCGCGCGTTCCAGATATAGCCGTCGGCATCGACCACGGAGCCGTCGATCCCGCCATCTTCCTCCATGCTGTCGACAAGCACGATCGGCTCGCCGGTCGGCAGGCCGGTCTCGCGATCGACCATCACCCGCATCAGCCGGCTGAGATGCGTATCGGTGAAATAGCCGACCGAGCCATCGGGCGAAAAGCAGATCGAGTTTGGAATGGTGATGCCACCGAAGAGCTTCGTCACCTTGCCGCGTGCCACATGATAGATCGCGCCGGCCTGGGTTTCGGCCCGCTTGCTCATCGTGCTGATCCACAGGCTGCCCGAGGGATGCATGCGCCCGTCGTTGGATCGGTTTTCCGGCCGGTCGTTTTCGAGTGCCGCGTAAAATGTCAGGCCGCCGCTTTCGATATCGCGTACGAACAGGCCCTGCTCGGTCGCGAGCAGCTGCCGCTTGTCATCGATCCGCGCCAGCACGCTCGCCATGACAGGCAGCGCGTGCACCTTCTTCTCTTCGGTCGAGAGGTTCAGCTCGTGCAATTCCTTGCCGAGAATGTTGAACCACCAGATGGTATTGGTATCGGGATCGTAGGTCGGTCCTTCGCCCAGCACCGAATTGGTGCTCGACAAAGTCCGCCCCGCGAACTCATGAATGTCGGTCATACGCTCAAGCTCCCACTGCTGCGTCGTATGCGTAAATGGTTGCCTTGGCGCGCTCGGCAACCTCAGCGACAGTCATTCCCGGCTTGTAGATGCTCGTGCCGAGACCGAAGGCCAGGATTCCGGCCTTGGTGTATTCGGCGAAATTCTTGTCGGAGACGCCGCCGACAGCCGCGATCGTCAGCTCCGGCGGCAGGATGGCGCGGATAGCCGTGATGCCGGAGGGGCCAAGCACGCTGGCCGGGAAAAACTTCAGCCCCGTGGCGCCGGCGCGCGCCGCGGCAAGCGCTTCCGTGGGGGTGAAGACGCCGGGCATCGTCACCATGCCGTAGTCGCGGGCGCGGATGATCACGTCTGGCTCGACGTTCGGCGTCACCAGCAGCTTGCCGCCGGCGTTGTGGAGATTATCCACCGCCTCGGTGGTCAGAACGGTGCCGGCACCGATCAGCACGTCGGCGGGCGCCATCTTGGCGGCGATCTCGATCGACTTGAACGGCTCTGGCGAGTTCAGCGGGATCTCGATCGCGGTCAGGCCGTTTTCGATCAGCGCGCCGACGACGCCTTCGGTCTCCTCGGGCTTGATCCCACGCAGGATGGCGATCAGCGGGCGCTTCATGGCGGGGAAGGGGATGCGGTTCATCGCTCTGTTCTTTCTTGATTGGGCTTAGTTGGGCCAGATGGCGTTTGCGGCGGCCGAAAGGCCGGCAAGCACCGCCGTATCGGCATCGATGGTCGTGACGTTGAGCGAGAGCGCCTTGAAGGCGGTCTCGTAAAGCTTCTGCAGGCGGCCGGAGGCGACGAGCGCGATCGGCGTGTCGTTGGCCGCGTCGGCCAGCGCGCCGGAAATCTCCAGGCCGATTAGCGTGCCCGAAATCCGCGCCTGCGCCGCCGAAGCGGTCATGCCGTGCAGCAGCTGGCCGGAGCGGGCGGTGAACAACAGGTTGGTCGCCATCTGCGGCTGGCGGAAGGCGGTCGAGACCGATGCCTTGAAGGCGGAGTTGTCGGCCGGCGATTGCTCGGCTCCGGCAACCGCATGCGACAGGATCGTGTGCTTGGTGATCGCGTCGAACAGCTCGCCTGTCATGAAGGTGGAGAAGCCGATGACCTCACCCTCCTGCACATGCACCCATTTGGAATGCGTTCCGGGCATGCAGACGGCCTGCGCGCCGGTACTGTCAGGGCCGAGCGCGCCGAGCAGCTGGGTCTCTTCGCCGCGCATCACGTCGGGCGATGCCCGGTCGCGTTGGGCAAGGCCCGGCAGGATGCGGATGTCGCGGCTCTGGCCGGGCACAGGCACGGCCCCGGTCAGGATCGCCGAAAGCGACGTGGGCACGTCGACATAACCGGCCTCGACCCAGCCCTGCTTGGCACCGGCCATGCCGCAGACGATGGCGGGAATATCGGCGGGCGCTTCGACCTTGGCCAGATGCTTGGCCAGCACCTCGGCGAAGCCGGTTTTGGCCGCCGTCGTCATGCCCTCATCGCTGCGGCTTTCATTCAGCACGCTGCCATCGCTGCCGATCAGCCACAGCCGGAAGCTGCTCGTGCCCCAGTCGACCGCGATATATCGGGGTGTTGCCATCAGAAAATGCCTCCATCGACAATAAGGGACTGCGCCGTCACTGCGGAGGCGCCGTCGGATGCTAGAAACAGGCAGGGCCCGACAATGGCGTCGGCCTGCAAAACGCGTTTGATGCACTGCCGCTCGATCATCCCGGCAATGCCCTCTTCGGTGAGCCACAGCTTCATCTGCCGCTCGGTTACGATCATGCCCGGCAGGATGCAGTTGACGCGGATATTGTCGGGTCCGAGCTTGCCCGCCAGGCTCTTCGTCAGCCCGATGATCGCCGCCTTCGCCGTCGTGTAGGCCGGGAAGTCGGGCATGTTGAGCATGAAGGCTATAGACGACATGTTGATGATCGCCCCGCCGCCGGCCTCGCGCATCGATGGCGCCACCGCCTGCGCCGCGAAGAACACGTGCCGCAGATTGGTCGCCTGATTGTTGTCCCAGTATTCGGGCGTCACCTCATCGAAATCATGCCGGTCGTCGCGCGCCGCATTGTTGACGAGCACGCCGATCGGGCCGGAATGGGCGACGATCGCCTCGATGGTCGCACGGATCGCCGCGACATCGCGGAGATCCGCATGGTGGAAGCGCACCGGGTGCAGGCTGTCGCGCGACAGGCGGTCGACCAGCGCGTGGCTCTCGTCCTCGGCGATATCGATGAAGGAGACCTTGGCGCCCTGGCGCGCGAACCCCTCGACGATGGCGGCACCGATCCCGGAGCC
Source organism: Rhizobium sp. 2MFCol3.1 (assembly GCF_000377565.1). Classification (GTDB taxonomy): domain Bacteria; phylum Pseudomonadota; class Alphaproteobacteria; order Rhizobiales; family Rhizobiaceae; genus Rhizobium. The sequence goes on from NZ_KB898356.1 coordinate 478,476, forward strand.
GCCGCCCGTCACCACCACGCTTCGGTCCCTGAATTCGGGATATTGCGCTCCAAGCTCCGCCACCACTATCCTCCCGATAGTTCCATTATTCAGAACTCAATTTGACTATATGGAATTATCGGATTAGCCTTGGGTCTCTGTCAAGGCATGAGGACCAGCATGAGCGCGACTGATGGCGACATCATGGATAAAAATGAGTCTGCGGACAAACGTGAGACCGGCACGCTCGGCAAGCTGATGGTGCTGCTCGATATCGTCACGCACGCCGACAGCCCGATGCGTTTCACCGACATTCTCGCGGTCGCCGGCCAGCCGCGTGGCACGCTGCATCGCCAGCTTGGCCATCTCACCGAGGAAGGCCTCTTGGAAGTGCTGGCCGACGGCCGCTATGCACCTGGCCTGCGCCTTCTCGATCTCGCCTCGCGCAGCTGGGCGCGCAACGAATTCCGGCTGATCGCCGAGCCGCATCTGAACGCCCTGCAGCAGCTGACTGGCGAGACCGTGCATCTCGGTGTCCTGCGCGGTGCATCCGTTATCTATCTCGACAAGGTCGAGGGCAGCCAGCCCGTCCGGATGTATTCGCAGATCGGCAATGCCTCGCCCATCTATTGCACCGGTGTCGGCAAGGCGGCGCTCTCGGCGCTGCCGGACGAGCGGTTGGACGCGATCATATCAAGCGTCTCGTTCCAGCGATTCACGGAGCACACGTTGACGCCGGAAACGCTGCGCCGCGAGATCAGCGACATCCGCCACTCGGGCAATGCCTTCGACCGCGAGGAACACGAGGTCGGCATCCGCTGTGTGGCGGCACCCGTCTACTCCGAGGACCTTTCTTTCGTCGGGGGTGTTTCCGTCACCGGACCGGCCTATCGGCTGACATTCGAGCGCTTGGAGGAGTGGGCGCTGCCCGTCCGCCGGGCCGCCGAAAGCATCATGAGCGGCATGCGGATCGGCCTTGGCCCGCGCCGCTGACACCCTGCCAATTTGACAATTGTCAAATCTGGAGACGGTCCATCACCTTTCGTACAGAAATATGCCTATTTTCACGGTGTAGGCATATTGTGATTTTGTGAAGAATCATCACAATTGCCAGTTGTCAACCCCAAGTCCTGGGGTGTAGTGCCGTAGGCTATATTGACGGCGATGCTGCCGTCGGCGTGCGATCCAAGCATGCCGCTTACCACGTTTCTGATTTTTTGAGCTGATGTCACCATGAACCCTTTGCCGCACCAGACTTCCGTGAACGTATACGTAAATGAGGTATCGGGATTAAACACCCAGTTCGATATCTTTCGTTTCATGAAGAGGCTGACGGAAGCCTACCGGGTTCGCGCCTTCATGGTGCTCAATCTTCCCTCGGCCACCGCACGCGATCTGCAGAGCAACACCGTCATCACCAACTGGCCGGCCGAGCTTCTGTCGGCCTATGATCATGAGGCGCTGCTGACCAACAGTCCCGTCATGGGCAAGCTGCGCTCATCGACAGTGCCGTTCTTCAACGACCTGTCGAAAGCGAAGCTGGATCGATCGGACGGCAAGTCGGGTATTGTCATGGCCCTGTTCGAGCGCTTCCGCATGATGCGCTGCGCCTATTTCCCGACGCATGATCCCTCCGGCGCCCGCGGCGCGGTCTCCTTCTCCGGCGATCGCGAGCCCTTCGCGCCCGAGGAGATGCTGGAGCTTCATTATATCTCGACGCATGTCTTCGACAGGCTGGCCGAGATCCGCGCGCTCGACAACCGGGTGGTCGATGCCCTGACCGACCGCGAGATCGATTGTCTCAACTGGACCGCTGCCGGCAAGACGAGCGTTGAGATCGCCGACATCCTTGGCCTGTCCGAGCATACGGTCAATCACTACCTCAACCGCGCCACCAAGAAGCTCGACACGGTCAATCGCACGCAGGCCGTTGCCAAGGCGTTGCGCATCGGCCTGATCAAGTAGCTGCCCAAATACTGTGCGCTATTGTCGCGGCAGCCTAAAAATTGCGCCAGGGCGCCGGCAATCCAGCCTCGTTCGCTGCGGATAGGGCCAGATTCGGCGCCATTTCGAATTGGCACGCTTTCTGCTTCCTGATTGTCAGCGGTCCAGAGGGGACTTGGCAAAGACGCCATATTAAAGGCGCGACCTTCAACCCGCCGCTCGATCCCGGCAGCCTAGTGCGCTGGACATCGAGCGGCGGTTTGTTGTTTTTGGGATACGCCTCCCGGCCTATAAGCGCGGGCTCATGCATTTTTCCCTCAATTCTGACTGGTCTTTCAGATCTGACGCCCTAGAAACCCCTTATCCACTTGGGTGACCGTTGTGCCATCAGGGCGAAAGCCCGGCGGACTTGATGGCTCAGCGGTCTCCTTTGGAAACTCCCCTCGTTCCCGGCTATTGATCGTCACCGATTTTGTTTGGCGATCACTTCGCGCTCCTCTATCTACAGAGCCAGATAAGGGTGTGAGGACGATATGACTGAAGTCACCAAGGAACAGGTGCTGGAAACGCTGGCAACGGTGCGCGGCCCCGATCTCGAGCATAACATTGTCGAGCTCGGCATGGTCTCCGATGTGTTCATCTCGGATGGCAAGGTTTACTTCTCCATTACCGTCCCCGCCGAGCGCGCCAAGGAGCTGGAGCCGCTGCGGCTCGCCGCCGAGCGCGTCATCAAGGAAATGCCCGGCGTCAAGGGCGCCCTGGTCGCGCTGACGGCCGACAAGAAGGGCGCGCCCTCGGGCGCTGCCGCCTCCCGCACGCCGCCGCAGGCTGGCCATGGCCATGCCGGCCATGGTCATGAAGGCCACGCACACGCGCAGCCGCAGCAGCGTGCCGGCAAGATCGGCGTGCCTGGGATCGGCGCCATCGTCGCGGTCGCCTCCGGCAAGGGCGGTGTCGGCAAGTCCACCACGTCGGTCAACCTCGCGCTCGGCCTGCAGGCAAACGGCCTGCGCGTCGGCATTCTCGACGCCGATATTTACGGCCCGTCCATGCCGCGCCTCCTGCAGATTTCCGGCCGCCCGACACAGACCGATGGCCGCATCATCAATCCCATGGAGAATTACGGCCTCAAGGTCATGTCGATGGGCTTCCTCGTCGATGAGGAAACCGCGATGATCTGGCGCGGCCCGATGGTGCAGTCGGCTCTGATGCAGATGCTGCGCGAAGTCGCCTGGGGCGAGCTCGACGTTCTCGTCGTCGACATGCCGCCCGGCACCGGCGACGCGCAGCTGACCATGGCCCAGCAGGTGCCGCTCGCCGGCGCCGTCATCGTCTCGACACCGCAGGACCTGGCGCTCATCGATGCCCGCAAGGGGCTGAACATGTTCAAAAAGGTGGAAGTGCCGGTTCTCGGCATCGTCGAGAACATGAGCTACTTCATCGCCCCCGATACCGGCGCGCGCTACGATATCTTCGGCCATGGCGGGGCCCGCGCCGAAGCCGAGCGCATCGGCGTGCCCTTCCTCGGCGAAGTGCCGCTGACGATCAACATCCGCGAAGCCTCCGACGCCGGCACTCCGCTGGTCGCCAGCGAGCCGAACGGCATCGTCGCCGGCATCTATCGCGACATCGCCGCCAAGGTCTGGGCGCAGCTCGAGCAGAAGCCGCAGCGTGCCGCTCCCGCTATCGTATTCGAGTAAAGTGTGCCGTTTCAGGGCGTGCGGCTAGACTCCCAATTGCGGGCAAAATGTGATCAAACAACGCAGTTCACGTAAGATGTCTTGATTCTTGCGTGGGTTTCCGTCATATGGCGCGCCGTCGCCATGAGGGCGGCGTGTGCGAATGCTCGATGATAGCCAGCCCTGCAGCGGCGAATGCCAGCTGCATGTTCGGAGTTCTCTTGTCGATCGAAGGATTGGTGACTGCGATGCGGTTGAGCATAGTGCATACCCGAGCTTCGGCCGGCTATGACGGGATATTGATGAACATTCTTCAGCCGCTTTCGTTAATCTCGAAGACTTGCAGCTTGAGCGCCGCTTTTTCTGGCGCTTCGCGGAAGGTTTTTTGATGCGAACGGCGATGGCCCTCACAGCCCTGGATCACGGGAGACGCGCCCGGTGATCACTGCCTACTGCTCCAATTGCCAATCGGTCGAGCTCGGTGATCTCACCAAGGTCGAGACCATGCGCGACGATATCGTCTGGATCGACATGATCGAGCCGACGCGCGAGGAAGAGGCCTATGTCGAGAAGGCGCTCGGCATCGAGGTGCCGACCCGCGAGGACCTGAAGGACATCGAGCCCTCAGCCCGTCTCTATACCGAAGGCGACGCCGTCTTCATGACTGCCTCGCTGGTCTGGAAGGCCGAGACCGATGCGCCCGTCCTGACGGATGTTGCCTTCATCCTCGCTGGCAAGCGCCTGATCACCATCCGCTACGCGCAGCCCAAGTCCTTCGCGCTCTTCATCGCGGCCCTGCATCGCATTCCCGCCCACTGGCGCAATGGCGCCTCGCTGCTGGCCAAGCTGTTCGAGACCATCATCGATCGCACCGCCGAGATTCTCGAAATCTCGGTCGCCCGCATCGATATACTGTCGACCCACGTCTTCGGCGATCGCGCCAAGAAGGTCCGCAAGCCCTCGAACTATCTCGAGGAGAAGCTGCGCGATATCGCCGCCCATCAGCGTCTCGTCAGCAAGGTGCGCGACAGCCTGGCCTCCATGTCGCGGCTGATGACCTTCTTCTACAATGTCCCTGCCGTCCAGCAGGACCGTGCCACCAAGGAACTGTGCCGCACCGTCTCGCGCGATATCCAGTCGCTGAACGAGCACTCGTCCTATATCGCCGGCAACATCACCTTCCTGCTCGATGCATCGCTGGGTCTGATCAACATCGAGCAGAACTCGATCATCAAGATTTTCTCGATCGCATCGGTGGTCTTCTTGCCGCCGACGCTGGTCGCCTCCATCTATGGTATGAATTTTGAATTCATGCCGGAACTGCATTTCGCCCAGGGCTATCCCTATTCGCTCGGGTTGATGCTGGTTTCCGCCGTAATCCCCTTCTTCTTCTTCCGTTGGAAAGGCTGGCTCTGAAGAGCCTGTTTTTGTTTCATGTCCGCAGACAGCCATTCACACGACCAGAACATGAGCCCGCGCAAGCTCTTCTATCTTGCGCTGGGCTCTGTCGGCGTCGTCTACGGTGATATCGGTACCAGCCCGCTTTACGCGTTTCGCGAAGCGCTGAAGCCCGTCGCCGCCGATGGCCTCACCCGTTTCGAGGTCATCAGCGTCGTCTCGCTGATGATCTGGGCGCTGACCATCATCGTCACAATCAAATACGTCCTGCTTCTCTTGCGCGCCGACAACGAAGGCGAGGGCGGCACGCTGTCGCTGCTGGCGCTTCTGCTGAAGACCGCCAACGGCCACACCGCGCTTTTGATGATGCTCGGCCTCGTCGGCGCCGCACTCTTCCTCGGCGATGCGATGATCACGCCGGCGCTGTCGGTTCTGTCGGCCGTCGAAGGTCTGAAGCTCGTCGCGCCGCAGCTGAGCAGCTATATCGTGCCGATCTCGGTCGCCATTCTCGCCGTGCTCTTTGCCGTGCAGTCGCGCGGCACAGGAACGATGGCGCGCTATTTCGGGCCGATCACCGCGCTCTGGTTCATTGTGCTCGCCGTTGTCGGCATCTCGCACATCTCGGATGATTTCGGCATCCTCGCCGCCTTCAACCCCTATTATGCCGTGAGCTTCCTCATGCATGAGGGCTTCTTCGGGGTGATCGTGCTTGGCGCCGTGTTCCTGACCTTGACGGGCGCCGAAGCGCTTTACGCCGACCTCGGCCATTTCGGCCGCCGTCCGATCCAGTGGGCGTGGTTCGTGCTGGTCTTCCCGGCGCTGACGCTGAACTATCTCGGCCAGGGCGCGCTGGTGCTCGGCAACCCGCATGCCATGTCGGATCCCTTCTACCTGATGTTCCCGAAGTGGGCGCTGCTGCCGGCCGTTATCCTCGCCACCGCCGCCACCATCATCGCCAGCCAGGCGGTTATCACCGGCGCGTTCTCGCTGATCCGCCAGGCGATCAACCTCGGCTTCCTGCCGCGCATGGAAATCCTCTTCACCTCGGAGACCAACACCGGGCAGATCTTCGTGCCGTCGGTCAATCTGCTATTGTTCCTGGGCGTGATCTTCCTGGTCATCTCCTTCGGTTCGTCGGATTCGCTGTCCACGGCCTATGGTATCTCCGTCACCGGCGCCATGGTCGTGACCTCCATCATGGCCTTCGAGTTCGTGCGCGTCCGCTGGAACTGGTCGGTGCTGACGGCGACCGCCGTGCTGGCTCCGCTCTTCGTGCTGGAAATGATCTTCCTCGGCGCCAACCTCATCAAGATCCACGATGGCGGCTATATTCCTGTCCTCATCGCCACCGCCTTCGTCGTCGTCATGTGGACATGGCGTCGCGGCTCGGCGCTTCTGATGGAAAAGACCCGCCACACGGATATTCCGCTGGCCTCGTTCATCTCCTCGATCGAGCGCAAGAGTGATCACTCGCCGGCCCATGTCCCGGGAACCGCGATCTTCCTCACCAGCGATCCGGAATCCGCACCCGCGGCACTGCTTCACAATCTGAAGCACAACCACGTCCTGCACGACAAGAACGTGATCCTGACGATCCGCACGGTCAACAAGCCGCGCGTGCCGAGCGCCGATCGCTACAAGGTCGAGCAGATTTCCGAGCGCTTCTCGCGCGTCGAGCTTCTGTTCGGCTTCATGGAATCGCAGAACGTCTCGCAGGCGCTGGCGACCTTGCGCAAGACCGGCCTGAAGTTCGACATCATGTCGACCTCCTTCTATCTCGGCCGCCGCAAGCTGGTGCCGGACGCGAAGTCGGGCATGCCCTATTGGCAGGACCGCCTTTACATCGCGCTCGCCAACGCCGCCGCCAACCCGTCGGATTACTTCCGCCTGCCGGCCAACCGCGTGGTCGAGCTCGGCTCGCACGTCATCATCTGACGGCGCCGCCCATCCCTCGAAAGCCCGGCCCTCGCGCCGGGCTTTTGCGTTTCAGTGTCTATAAGCAAATGCTGTATCAATTGAGGGCGGCGTATTAACCAAGCATCAAGGTTAATGAGACATTTTTATCGGCATGTTCATGCGTCCCATGCCGGAGTCTGGTGTTGCGTCGAAATAGTCGTGTCCCTGGCAAATCACGCACCCCTGGTGCGTCGCGCCGCTTCGATAAGCTGCGCCCCTTGCTGCAAAGATGGAGTTCCCCCGCGCTCTTCGGCGTCTGCGCGTGGCTGGCGTTTCCCACCATGGCCTCGCATGCCGATCTGGCCGCTCTGCTGGCTGGCCTCGATCAGGGTCGCGAGAACTGGCGCATGGTGCTGACCAATTCTCCCGCCGGCTCCATCCACCAGGCCGAGCTCGCCTTCGCCGATCCCGATGTCACCGGCGCCATCGCATCCGGCGCCGGCATGGTGCTGCCCGATGGCCGCAAGGTCGCCTTCACTGCGGAGAACAAGGGCCACGAAGACACGCCCGATGAAGACCGCGTCAACCGCGCCACCAAGAAGGGTAGGGTGGTCGCCGTCGAGCGCGTGCAGCCGCCGAAGGATTTTTCCGCCGGCTCGATCCTGCAGCGCACCCGTCTTCTGTTTCAGCCGACCTTCAACCTGAAGGACAAGTCGGCCTTCGTGAAGCCGAAGATCCGCGGCAAGGAAATCGAGATCGCCACCAATTTCTATCGCAAGCAGCCGCCGAAGCCCGCAGCCGACATCTCGCCGATGCTGGCCGATCTCGTCACCAGCAACAAGTCCGACGTGCTGGCAACCGCCTTCGCCCCCGCCGCTCCCGATTATGCTCGCCAGTCCCCCTTCGATTCGATCTTGACGGAGAAGGCCGACAACGGCCGCTTCGTGCCGCAGATCGGCCCGAAGGATCACGCCTGGGCTGCCAGCATCCTACCGGCCAGCGTCTTCTCGCCGGCCGAGCAGCAGTGCCTGGCGTCAGGTATCTATTTCGAGGCGCGCGGTGAAACCGTGAAGGGCCAGGCGGCCGTCGCCCAGGTGATCCTCAACCGCGTGCGCAATCCGGCCTATCCGAAGACCATCTGCGGCGTCGTCTACCAGAACGAGGATTGGCGCAACCGCTGCCAGTTCTCCTTCGCCTGCGACAACATCAAGGACCGCGTGAACTCGCAGGCCCATTGGAGAATCGCTCGCGATGTGGCGATGGCGGTCACCGCCGGCCGCATCTGGCTTCCCCAGGTTGGCTCCGCAACCCACTACCACGCCGTCTATGTCCGCCCGAAATGGGCAAAGACCATGGAAAAGGTCGGCCGCATCGGTCTGCACGTCTTCTACCGCACCTATGGCGGCGGCTGGAGCTGACAAAAACCCGGTAAAAGGCGCGTTTTCGCGCCTTATTGCCGCGTCAGCCCTCGGATTCTTTCCCCCGATTCCGCCACAACCCGCCCGTATCGATCTAACCATATGTTTTTGATCGCTTATTTTATGGCTGGACATCGGCCTGCTACGCCTTGACTATGGATTTTGCTAAAACTATGTTGCGCGCGACTTCAAAGCGGGCCGGAAGGTTCTTCAGCCTTGGGGTCGTTGTCCGGTAAACCGGGGTAGCGGCGTAGCGGACGGCGGCAGGCGGAGGAGAGCACGATGGCGGATGACCGCGAGGAGAGTCTGGAAAAGCGCCGTGCGCAACTGGGAGCGGAACTCGCGACCAAGCGCATCGAGGCGGGGAAGGACGAGGCCGACGAGGCCCGCGCCGAGGTAAGCCGCAAGGGCTATGCCCAGGCGATGAAGCTTTCGAGCGAGTTCATTTCCGCAGTCGTGGTCGGCGCTGTCCTGGGCTATCTCTTCGACCGTTTTGTCGGCACTGCGCCTTGGGGATTGATCGTACTTCTTCTTCTTGGATTTGGTGCCGGCGTGCTGAACGTGATGCGCGCTGCGGGCAAGGTTGCGAAACCTGACCTCGATATGCGCGAAAGCGACCGGAAATAGGGCGGAACGTTCAGGCGTTCGATCCAGTGCAATAATCCCGTCTCGTGCGGGTATAAGATATAGAGAGAACAAGCGGTGTCTAACGATCCGACTCATCAGTTCCTGATCCAGAAGATTGTGCCGATCGAAATCGGCGGGATTGATTTCTCGTTTACGAACGCCTCGCTGTTCATGGCGGCTTCCGCTGCCGTGGCCGCCGGCTTCCTCTATTTCTCGACGTCGAACCGCGCCATCGTGCCGGGCCGCTCGCAGTCGGTCGCCGAAATGTCCTACGAGTTCATCGCGGGAATGCTGAAAGAGGGCGCCGGATCCAAGGGGATGAAGTTCTTCCCGCTGGTCTTCTCGCTCTTCATGTTCGTGCTGACCGCAAACCTGCTCGGCATGTTCCCATACTTCTTCACCATCACCAGCCAGATCATCGTCACCTTTGCTCTCGCTCTGCTCGTCATCGGTACGGTTCTGGTCTACGGCTTCTACAAACACGGCTTCCACTTCCTGAATGTCTTCGTGCCTCAGGGCGTTCCCGGCATCTTGCTGCCGCTGGTCGTCGCCATCGAAATCATCTCGTTCCTGTCGCGTCCGATTTCGCTCTCCGTTCGTCTCTTCGCCAATATGCTGGCCGGTCACATCACCCTTAAAGTGTTCGCGGGCTTCGTTGCCTCGCTTGGAGCCATGGGTGCTGTTGGTATCGGCGGCGCTGTTCTTCCCCTCATCATGACCGTCGCCCTGACGGGTCTCGAGTTCCTCGTCGCCTTCCTCCAGGCTTACGTCTTTGCGGTGCTGACTTGCATGTACCTCAACGACGCGATCCATCCGGGTGGCCACTAAGGGATACCGACATTGACGCCCGCGGGCGTCAGTCAATTCGCCGCAACAACCATTTCAAAGGAGTACAACATGGACGCGGAAGCAGCAAAATTCATCGGTGCAGGCCTCGCTTGCTTTGGTATGGCCGGTACGGCTCTCGGCCTCGGCAACATCTTCGGCAGCTACCTGTCGGGCGCCCTGCGCAACCCGTCTGCCGCTGACAGCCAGTTCGGCCGTCTGGTATTCGGCTTCGCCGTTACGGAAGCTCTGGGCATCTTCTCGCTGCTCGTCGCTCTCCTTCTGCTGTTCGCCGTTTAATTTCGGCGCACTGAGGGATCACGGCCTGCGAACAGCGAGCCGTGATCCTTTGTATTTGCAGTACACCTGGAGGTGAGCATGTTTTTTGTGACCCCGGCTTACGCTGAAGAAGCCCCGGCGGGAACCGCAGAAACTGGTGCAGCGACCGGTACAGACGCGCATGCTGCCCCGGCCGCAGGCGAGGTTCATACCGAGACCGGCGTGCCAGCCGAACACCATGGCGGCGTTTTCCCGCCTTTCGATACTTCGACGTATGCGTCCCAGCTGCTCTGGCTGGCGATTACCTTCGTCATTTTCTTCGTGCTCATGCAAAAGGTCATTGCACCGCGCATCGGCGGTATCCTCGAGCAGCGCCACACGCGCATTGCCCAGGACCTCGATGAGGCTGCACGCCTGAAGGCGCAGGCAGACGCAGACGTTGCTGCCTACGAAGCCGAACTCGCAGAAGCCCGCGCCAAGTCGAACGCAATCGGCACGGCAGCGCGCGACGCCGCCAAGCTCAAGGCCGAGGCCGACCGCCGCGCGGTCGAAGCCGCTCTGGGCGAAAAATTGAAGGCTGCGGAAGGCCACATCGCCGATATCAAGGCGAAGGCATTCGCGGATGTCGGCACGATCGCCGAGGAAACGGCAAAGGCCGTCGTCGAGCAGCTGATCGGTGGCACCGCCACCAAGGCTGAAGTCACGTCCGCCGTTACCGCGGCCAAGAAGGGAGCTTGATCGATGGAATTTGCACTGGACGCAACATTCTTCGCATTCGTCGGTCTCGTCCTGTTCCTGGCGCTGGTCGTCTACCTCAAGGTTCCCGGTATGATGGCGACGTCGCTCGACGACCGCGCCGATCAGATCCGCAACGAGCTGTCGGAAGCCAAGCGGCTGCGTGAAGAAGCCCAGCACCTGCTGGCCGAATATCAGCGCAAGCGCAAGGAAGCCGAAGCGGAAGCTGCCCATATCCTGGCAGCCGCCGAGCGCGAAGCGGAAATGTTCACCGCCGAAGCCAAGAAGAAGACCGAGGAATTCGTCGCCAACCGCACCGCGGTTTCGGAAGCGAAGATCAAGCAGGCCGAAGCCGATGCGATGAAGGCGGTTCGTTCCGCAGCCGTCGACCTCGCCATCGCCGCCGCTGAAACGGTTCTCGTCAAGAAGGCCGATGCCAAGGTTCAGTCCGAACTCTTCGGCAACGCCCTCGGCCAGGTAAAGACCCGCCTCAACTGAGATCGGTCCTATCGCATTTGAAAGCCCCGGTTCGCCGGGGCTTTTTGCGTTTTGGGGATGTTGTTCGTGGTAGCGGCTGAAACGACGTCCGAGGTGTCGCTTACTCGCCGTCGGTGACCTGGAACTGCTTGAGCCGCCCGAAGCTCATCCGATGCAGCGGGCAGGGGCCATGGCTGTCGATGCCGGCGCGGTGGCGCGCGGTGCCGTAGCCGGCATGCGCGGCGAAACCATAGGCGGGGAAGATCAGGTCGGCGCGGGTCATCATCCGGTCGCGCGTGACCTTAGCGACGATGGAGGCGGCGGCGATTGACACGGAGCGGGCATCGCCCTTTACGACGGCCTGGCCGGGGCAATCAAGCCCGGGAGGCACGTCGAGCCCGTCGGTCAGCACATAGCTTGCCGGTATCGAGAGGCTGAGGATTGCGCGGCGCATGGCATCGAGGCTCGCCTTGCGGATATCGGTTTCGTCGATGCGGCGCGAGCTGGATGAGGCGATCGCGACGGTCGCGGTGGCAAGGATCTGCTCGAACAGCTCTTCCCGTCTCTGCGCCGAAAGCTGCTTGGAATCGTTCAGGCCATCGGGGATGCGCTTGGGATCGAGAATGACGGCGGCGGCAACGACAGGCCCCGCCAGCGGCCCGCGCCCTGCCTCATCGGCGCCGGCAACCGGCCAATGGCCGGCCTTGCGCGCCTTCAGCTCCAGCCGGAAATCTGGAAGCAGCGGGACATCTTCGAAAAGCATGGGAGAATCGGGTGGCGTGCGACGTTTCATGCGGCTGAACTTCGCACGCCAACCCGATTTCCTGCAAGTCCCCGGATCAGGGCGGCGGGCCGGGGACTTGAGAACGGAAGGCCAGGGTCAGCCGTCCGTAAGGGAATGTCAGAGCATGTCGCGCAAAAGTGTGCAGCGGTTTTGCGACAACGACATGCTGCAAAACTAGAGCAGCGACAGCTGCACGCCGCTGCCATTGGGCGGCACGAACAGGTCGTCGCGTAAAGGCATGCTGCGGCGGGTCATGCCGAGCCGCTTCGTGGCCATCTCGAAGCGCCGGGCGATCTGCCACGCATAGGGACCGGCGCCCTTCATGCGCTTGCTGAAATCGGCGTCGTAGTCCTTGCCACCGCGCATCGAGCGCACCAGCGACATGACGTGCCGGTAACGATCAGGATAGTGCTGCAGCAGCCAGTCGCGAAACAGTGGCGACACCTCCAGTGGCAAACGCAGGATCACATAACCCGCTTCCGTGGCGCCGGCGGCATGCGCTGCATCCAGCACGCGCTCGATCTCATGGTCGTTCAGCGCTGGAATGACCGGCGCCATCATCACAGACGTGCGGATGCCGGCGTCGCTCAGCGCCTTCAGCGCATCGAGCCGCTTCGACGGGGTCGAGGCGCGCGGCTCCATCGTCCGCGCCAGCTTGCGATCCAGCGTCGTCACCGACAGCGATGCGCGCACCAGGTTCTTTTCCGCCATGCGCTGGAGGATATCGAGGTCGCGCAGGATGAGCGCCGACTTGGTGACGATCGAGACCGGATGGTTTGCCCGCTCCAGCACCTCGAGGATATCCCGCATTATGCGCCATTCCTTCTCGATCGGCTGGTACGGATCCGTATTGGTGCCGATGGCGATCACCCGCGGCTTGTAGCCCGGCTTTGCGAGCTCGCGCTCCAAAAGCTTGGCAGCATCCGGTTTGGCAAACAGCCTGGCTTCGAAATCGAGCCCCGCCGAGAGCCCCATATAGGCGTGCGTAGGCCGCGCGAAGCAATAGATGCAGCCGTGCTCGCAGCCGCGATAGGGATTGATCGAACGGTCGAAGGGGATGTCCGGCGATTCATTGCGGGTGATTGCCGTGCGCGGCTTTTCGATCTGCACCTCGGTCTTGAACGGCGGCAACTCTTCCAGCGTCTGCCAGCCATCGTCGAAGCCTTCGCGGCTCTGTGGCTCGAAGCGCCCGCTCGGGTTCAGCCCCGCACCGCGGCCACGCCGGCGGTCGACCTCGATCCTGAGGCCGGAAGAAACGATCATCGCGTCGGCAATATCCGCCGTATTGGCAGGCGCGAATGCGGCCTGCCCTGCAAGGGACTGTTCGTTCATCGGGTTTCTCCGTCGATGGAAGACTCGTCGTCCCCATCCGTTCTGGTGATTAAATTCCTATCGCTGAAATGAGAACAATGCAAGAACAAATTTGGAAAACTGTCGCTGGTAATGTTTTGTGCGTCGCACTATAAATGAGCAATGTTGACTGTCGTATTGGAATGCCGGGATCAGGAACCTGAGCTGGCGCAGACGTTATCGGTGTTGGTTGCTGGTGCCGTGGAGGGGCTGGTGAGCGACGTGGTGGTGCTCGACCACGGCTCGCGCGATGGCTCGTCCAAGGTCGCGGACGCCGCCGGCTGCCGCTTCCATCAGCATTGGGATATCAAGGACATACTGCGCTCGGCGCGCGGCGAATGGCTGTTGTTCGTCGAGCCCGGCGCGCGCCCGCAGAGCGGCTGGATCGACGAGATCGCCGAATATGTGGCGCTGAACAAGCTGCCCGCTCGCTTCACCGCCTCGCGCGGTTATCGCCGGCCTTTCTATCAGCGCCTGCGCCGTCTGGCGCCGCTGGAGCTTGGCCTGCTGCTGCCGAAAAAACATGCGCTGGCGACGGCGCGCAGCGGCATGCAGCTGGCGGAATTCGTCAAGGGGCAGAAGCTGCGCAAGCTATCGGCCGAGCTCATCCCGTCTTGGGTTGCGCGTTCGGCGCGGGGCTAGTCTCTTAAGCTCCGCGCTTCAGGTGCTCGTCGAGCCTGGGCATGATTTCCACGAAATTGCACGGCATGTGGCGATAATCGAACTGCGCCTTTAATATGCCGTCCCACGCGTCCTTGCAGGCGCCGGGCGATCCCGGCAGCACGAAGACGAAGGTGGTGCCGATCAGCCCCGCCGTCGCGCGCGACTGCACGGTGGATGTGCCGATCTTGTCCTGCGAGATACGGTGGAAGACAGCCGAAAAGCCATCCATGCGCTTGTCGAACAGTGGCTCCAGCGCCTCGGGCGTCACGTCGCGACCGGTAAAGCCGGTTCCGCCGGTGGTGATGATCACGTCGACATCCGCTTGCGCGGTCCAGGCCTGCACCTGCGCGGCGATCGCCTGCCGGTCGTCGGGCGCGATGGCGCGTGCGATCAGCCGGTGCCCGGCCTCCGAGATGCGCGCCGCCAGCGTATCGCCGGAGCGATCGTCTGCGGTGGTGCGCGTGTCTGAAACCGTCAGCACGGCAAATCCCACTGGAATGAACGGACGCGTGTCGTCAACGCCTGTCATCATCGTCTCCCGCCAATGTTTCGGTTGCCTCGAAATACCAGTCCGGCCGCTTGCCGTGAAGCGCCCGCGCTGCGGCCTTCGCTTCGTCCGCGCTTGCAAATATGCCGAAACACGTCGCGCCCGATCCCGACATCCGCACGAAGAGCGCGCCTTGATCGGAGAGCATATCGGAAATCTCGGCGATCTCGGGCAGCAAGGCGCGCGCCGGCGGTTCGAGATCGTTGCGCATGCCGCGCAGCGCGTCGAGCCAGGAAAGGCCCGGATCAACCACAAGTGCGCCGTTCGTCTTCGTCGCCAGCCGGCGGAACACGTCCGGCGTCAAAACCCCATTGAGCGGATTGGCGAGCACCATATGGAAAACCGGCAGGTCGCGCACCGTCTCGATCCGCTCGCCGATCCCGCGCGCAATCAGCGGCCGGCTCGCCAGACACATCGGCACATCGGCGCCGAGCTTGATGGCGATGGCGTCGATGGTCGCGGCGGACAAGGGAGTGCCCCACAACCGCATCAGCCCGCGTAGCGCCGCCGCCGCATCCGCCGAGCCGCCGCCGATGCCTGAGGCAATCGGCAGGTCCTTGCGCAGGTGGATACTCACGGGCGGTGCCGCTCCACCCGCCTCAAGCACGACCGCGCGCAGCGCATCGCGCGCCTTCAGCACCAGATTGGTGCCGCCATCTCCCGCAAGCGCGTCGCCGAAGCGGCCGGAGATATGAAATTCGTCGGTATCGGCAGGCGCGAAGGCCAGCCGATCGCCCGACCGCGTGAACGTCACCAGCATTTCGAGCAGATGATAGCCGTCGTCTCTCTGGCCCGTCACATGCAGGGCCAGATTGATCTTGGCAAAGGCATGCTCGCTGATCGCAACGCCGTCGGCGAAGCCTGTGTCAGCCATGGATGATCAGGTCTTCTTGTCGGCCGGCTTCGGGTCGACAGGGGCCGGATCGGGCATCTTCTTGTCGACGGTCTTGGCGTCGTCGGTCACGGCAGGCAGGCCGTTGGCGATCTTGTCCTTGATCTTCGGGATCTCGGCGGCCTCGGGCTCCGAGCCCAGCGCCCGGTTCCACTGGTAGACGGCTTCGAGCTTGCGCCCGACACGCCAGTAGGCATCGCCCAGATGGTCGTTGATCGTCGCGTCGCCGGCCTTGATCTGTGCCGCGCGCTCCAGTTCCTCGGTGGCGTCGTCGAACTTGCCGAGGCGGAAATAGGCCCAGCCGAGCGAATCGATGATGTAGCCATCGTCGGGGCGCAGATCGACGGCCTTCTTGATCATCTCCAGACCCTCGTCGAGGTTCTTGTTCATGTCGATCCAGGAATAGCCGAGATAGTTCAAGACCTGCGGCTGGTTCGGGTTGAGCTCAAGCGCCTTGCGGAAGCTCGGCTCGGCCTTGTCCCACTGCTTCAGCCGCTCATAGGCGATGCCGCGCTGGAAGAAGACAGTCCAGGTGTTCTTGCCCGGCAGCGGCCCGATCACATCGACAGCCTTGTCGTAGTTCTCGGCCATCGCCTTGTAGTCCTTGGCGTCGGAGAGAACGCTGCCATAGGCGAGGTAGCTGCGGATATCCTTCGGGTCCGACTGGATCAGCCCCTGCAGATGCGCACGGGCTTCGTCGACCTTGCCGCCTTCGGCCAGCGCCAGGCCAAGCTGCAGCTCGGAAATGCGGCTCATCGGCGAATTGTCGGGCACTTCCTTGTAGAGCGCGATGGCGCGGTCGAGCTGGCTCTGCTTTTCGGCGATGCCGCCGAGCATGACCAGCGCATCCGCGCTGTCAGGGTCGAGCGCGCGGGCGATCTGCAGGTAGAGCGAGACGATGTCTTCCGCCCCGTCGCGGTTCAGCGCGCCGGCAAAGGAGAACAGCACGCCGGCCGCACCCTGCTTGGCGGTCGTGATCTGCTGCACCTGCTTTTCGTCTTTGGTGATGCTCTGGCGCAGCGCATTGAGCGGCGCGTAGTTGGGCAGCAGGTTGTCGCCAACCGAAACCGTGTCGAGCGCCTTCTGCTTGTTGCCCTGCGTCGCTTCCAGGCGAGCGAGCGCCATGATGGCGCGCATGAAGGTATCGGGAGCAGTGGCAGCGCCATCCTTGTCGAGCACGGCGTCGTTCAGGTGCTTGCGCGCCGAGCGCACGTCGCCGTTGACGATGGCGATCGCGCCGGCATTGTAGTTCTGGAAGATGGCGAGCCACTCCGGCCCCTTCAGCTTCTCGACCTGCGACAGCGCATCCTTGCCCTTGCCGGCGCCCAGTCGTGCCCAGGCGGCCATCAGGTCGTTCATGACGCGGTCGAGATCGGTCGGGCCGGTGGTCTTCAGCGCGCTCTCGGCCGTCTTGTATTCGCCGCGGCGGATCGCATCGGCGCCGCGCACGATGGTGGAGAGTCGCTCGATGCTCGGATCGTTCTTCAGCTCGTTGGCGTAGCGCACGCTGTCCTTGATGTCGCCATTGAGCAGCAGCGAGATCATCAGGCGCTGGCGGATCTCCGGATTGCCGGGCTCGATCTGCAGCGCCTTCTTGTAGAGCTCGATTGCCGTTTCGTAATCGTGGTCGACATCGGCGGTGCGGGCGGCAAGCAATGCGCCGGAGAAGGTGTTGACGCTGTCAGGATCGAAGATCACGGTCGCGCTGGCGTCGTCCTTCTTGGCCGCGTCTTCGGCATTGGCGCCGCCGAGCACGCTCAGCGACAGAACTGCCGCAAGCGACGCGCTCGAAAGAAGACGTATGGCAAATTTCCGCCGCATTAGAAAACCTTTCGTGAGAACAGCCCACCAGCGTCGACTGCAAAATCAGTTGAGAAGACTGATTCACGACAGGATGGCTTTTTTGAAGCGACCCCGCAAGAAAATCAGCCTTGGACCAATGATCGTCGGTTAATTGACGCGCTCGATGCAGAAGTCGATGACTTCCATCAGTGCGGATTTCCATGCCGTATCGGGAAGCGGCGCCAATGCATCGCGTGCAATCGTGCCATAATGGACCGCCCGACCGATGGTATCGTTCAGCGTTCCGTACTTGGTGATCAGACCAAGTGCCTTTTCGAGGTTCTGATCGTTGCTTTCGCCACCCTCGATCGCCTTGCGCCAGAAGGCGCGTTCTTCCTCGGTACCGCGCCGGTAGGCAAGGATGACGGGAAGCGTGATCTTGCCTTCGCGGAAGTCGTCGCCGACATTCTTGCCGAGATCGGCAGCCTTGCCGCCGTAATCGAGAACGTCGTCGACCAGCTGGAAGGCCAGACCAAGGTTCATGCCGTAGGACTTCATCGCGTTGCGGCCGGCCTTGCCGGCATCCGCCACGATCGGGCCGACTTCGGCGGCGGCCGCAAACAGCGCCGCCGTCTTGGCACGGATGACCGAGAGATAGTCGTCCTCGGTGGTTTCCATGTTCTTGGCGACGGAAAGCTGCAGCACTTCGCCTTCGGCGATCACGCAGGCGGCGGACGAGAGGACGTCGAGCGCATCGAGCGAGCCGACGTCGACCATCATGCGGAAGGCCTGGCCGAGCAGGAAGTCACCGACGAGCACGCTTGCCTGGTTACCCCAGATCATGCGGGCGGTGGACTTGCCACGGCGCAGGTCGCTTTCATCCACGACGTCGTCGTGCAGCAGCGTCGCCGTGTGCATGAACTCGACCGCGGTCGCGAGCTTGATGTGGTTTTCGCCCTGATAGCCGTAGAGCGCGGAGGAGGCGAGCGTCAGCATCGGGCGCAGGCGCTTGCCGCCGGACGAGATCAGATGGTTCGCCACTTCGGGGATCATCTGCACGTCTGAACCGGCCTTAGAAAGGATCAACTGGTTGACCCGCTCCATGTCCGCCTTGGTTAGATCCACCAAAGGCTTGACGGATGCCAGTTTGTTTTTGCTTTCTTCAAGCGGTATGACCACGCCCAACGACCCGGACTCCTGTTCACTCATTGGATTTGACAATAGAAAGGGGCGGCTTGAGCGGCAAGAGGCGAAATTGCCACGTCGCGGAAAATTGAAAGGGATTTCACGGTAAATGCATGAACTTATCCGCGCCAACGATCCCGTGCTGCTCTCCTTCGCTGAAAGCCTGATGAAGGATGCCGGCATCCATTGCTTCATCGCCGATCAGGGCATGAGCATATTGGAAGGCTCGCTCGGCATGCTACCGCGCCGCCTGCTTGTCGAAGACGACCAGGCCGACCGCGCCCGCCGCATCCTCATCGACGCCGGCCTTGGCGACGAATTGCGCGAGCAGAAGTGAGCGACCCCGTGACCAGCGAGCCCACGCCCGATCAGCCCGTAACCGAGACCATCGACGCCTTCCACCGCGGCGCCTTTCATATTCTCCAGCCGAAGGGCAGAGGGCATCGCTCCGGCATGGACGCCATGCTGCTTGCCGCATTGGTGGATGATGAGAGAGCGGTGAAGGTTGCCGATCTCGGCGCCGGCGCCGGTGCGGCGGGTCTCGCAGTCGCCTCGCGGCTGCCGAAGGCCGAGGTCGTGCTCTTCGAGCGCTCCGCCGAGATGGCGGATTACGCCCGCCGCAGCCTGGATCTTGCTGAAAACACCCACATGCTGGGCCGCGTCACCGTCATCGAGGCGGATGTGACGCTGAAGGCCAAGGCGCGCAATGACGCCGGCCTCATCGACGAGAGCTTCCACCACGTCATCCTCAACCCGCCCTTCAACGATCCCGGCGACCGCAAGACGCCGGATGCGCTGAAGGCAGAGGCGCATGCGATGACGGAGGACTTGTTCGAAAGCTGGCTGCGCACGGCCGGCGCCATCATGATCCCCGGCGGCCAGCTGTCGCTGATCGCCCGCCCGGAATCGATCGCCGAGATCATCGATGCCTGCGGCCGTCGCTTCGGCGGCATCGAGATCACGGCCATCCATCCGCGCGAAGGCGAAAACGCCGTTCGTATCCTGGTGACCGCGATCAAGGGCTCACGCGCCCGTCTGTCGCTGCGCGCGCCGCTGATCATGCACGAAGAGGGGAGCCACAAGTTCTCCCCCTTCGTCGACGATTTCAACAACGGCCGCGCGGCCTATCCGAGACGTTAGCCGATCACGAAATCGAACAGCAGCTTGATGTTCAGCCCGGCGATGATGATGGCGATCGTGTATGCGATGGCCGAGAGCCAGCGCGGTGCCACGAGATCGCCCATCTTCGCCTTGTTGGCGGTGAACATCACCAGCGGGAAGACCGCGAAGGAAAGCTGCAGGCTGAGCACGACCTGCGTCAGGATCAGGAGCTCGGCGGTGCCCGCGTCGCCATACCAGATGGTCACGAAACCGGCCGGTACGATGGCGATGGCGCGGGTGATCAACCGCCGGATCCAGGGCTGCAGCCTGATCTTCAGGAACCCTTCCATGATGATCTGCCCGGCCATGGTCGCCGTCACCGTCGAGTTCAGGCCGCAGCATAGAAGCGCGATGCCGAAGAGCGTCGGCGCCAGCGCAAGCCCGAGCAGCGGCGCCAGAAGCGAGGAGGCTTCGCCGAGTTCCGCGACATCGGTGCGTCCATTGGCATGGAAGGCTGCGGCGGCGAGGATCAGGATCGAGGCATTGATCAGAAGCGCGAAGCAGAGAGCCACGGTGGAATCGATCGTCGCATAGGTCAGCGCCTCGCGCTTTTCCGGCACACTGTGGCCGTAGTCGCGGGTCTGCACGATGCCGGAATGCAGGTAGAGATTATGCGGCATCACGGTCGCGCCGAGAATGCCGAGCGCCAGATAGAGCATCTCCGGATTGGAGACGATCTCCGTGGTCGGGAAGAAGCCGCGGATCACGTCGCCCCATTGCGGATCGGCCATGAAGATCTGCACGCCGAAGCAGACGGTGATGATCCCGAGCAGCGCGATCACGAAGGCCTCGACCCAGCGGAAGCCGATCTTCTGCAGATAGAGGATGAGGAAGACGTCGAGCGCGGTGATGAGCACGCCGAGTTCCAAGGGAATGCCGAAGAGAAGGTTGAGGCCGATCGCCGTGCCGATCACCTCGGCGATATCGGTGGCGATGATCGCGATTTCGGCAAACAGCCAGAGCGGGATCGATACCCAGCGCGGGAAGGCATCGCGGCAGGCCTGCGCCAGATCGCGGCCGGAGCCGATGGCAAGGCGCGCGCAGAGTGATTGCAGCACGATCGCCATCAGGTTGGACAAGAGCGCCACCGTCAGCAGCGTGTAGCCGAACTTCGAGCCGCCGGCGAGCGAGGTCGACCAGTTGCCGGGGTCCATGTAGCCGACAGCCACCAGATATCCGGGGCCGACGAAGGCGATGGCGCGGCGCCAGCGCGAGGCGTGCTTTTGCGTTCCGATTGTACGGTGGACATCGGCCATCGACGCCTCCTCGCGCTCGTGGCGCCAGCCCGTCTTGGCCTTGGGTGTCATAATGTCCATGCAGCATCCGCCTGTTTAACCGATAAAAGCAATATGGCCGATTAGAATGATAATGCAAGTCATTCGCAACAAGAAACTTGGCGCGCAGTTGTTTTGCGCCTCGCCCATTGTGTTTGCCGTTGCGACGCATACATGGGAGAGACGTTTCACGCAGCCTATACGAAGGAATGGGAATGGCCGGATTGTTGAGAAAACTGATGCCGAAGCGCTTCCGCAAGGAGGGCATCGTGATCCCGGTTGTCCGGCTCCAGGGGGCGATCATGACCGGCGGCAGCCAGTTCCGCCCGGCGCTGAACCTCGCCTCGACCGCGCAGGTGCTTGAAAAGGCATTCAGCTTCAAGGACGCCCCTGCGGTTGCCATCTCCATCAATTCGCCAGGCGGTTCGCCGGTCCAGTCGCGGCTGATCTTCACCCGCATCCGCGAGCTGGCGCGCGAGAAGCAGAAAAAGGTCATCGTCTTCGTCGAGGACGTGGCAGCCTCTGGCGGCTACATGATCGCGCTGGCCGGCGACGAGATCATCGCCGACCCGACCTCGATTGTCGGTTCGATCGGCGTCGTCTCCGGCGGCTTCGGCTTCCCTGAGCTTCTGAAGAAGATCGGCGTCGAGCGTCGCGTCTATACCGCGGGCGAAAACAAGGTGATCCTCGACCCCTTCCAGCCGGAGAAGGAAAAGGACATCGAATATCTGAAGACGCTGCAGCTGGAGATCCACCAGGTCTTCATCGCCATGGTGCGCGAGCGCCGCGCCGGCAAGCTGAAGGATGACACGACGGTCTTCTCCGGCCTTTTCTGGACCGGCACGCGCGGCCTAGAGCTCGGCCTCATCGACGGTCTCGGCGACATGCGCCAGGAATTGAAGAAGCGCTACGGCTCGAAAACCAAGCTGGAACTCGTAACGCCTGCAAGGGGGCTTTTCGGACGCCGCATTCCCGGCATATCATCATCGCTTGAAGGAGCCGCCTCCGGCTTCGCAGCCGGTCTTGTCGAGACGGCCGAAGACAAGGCATTGTGGAGCCGATACGGGCTCTGACGCAATTGCGGCAAAAGCACAGCGCGGCTGTGCGTCGGCAATTGCGCTAAAATAACGAGGGGTGAAGACAGACGACATGCCGCAGCTTTTGATCATGGGTGTGCTCGTCCTGGGCGCCTGGCTCCTCTACCGCCGCTTCGTGGCCGAAGCCAAGCGCCTGCAGGAAAAATCCCGCCGCGCCCAGAGGGAGCAGCAGACCGGAGCGATCGGCACGCTGGTGAAGGACCCGGTGACGGGGGAGTATCATTTGAAGAAGGATGATGAGTGAGGGGAGGGCTTTGATCAGCCTCGTTCTCGAACCCTTGCCTGCCAATCCGCTCGGCCATAGCTGATGCAGAGAACGAAGACGGATTGGGCTTCGTCGTCGACGGTGAAGCAGACGACTGCCTTTTCCGAGGCCGGAATGGCGCGCAGCCCGGGATAAAGGTCGCTTCGGATGGAGCCGATATGAGGGAAATCGGTTAAGCGGTCGATGAACGCTGTTATTTCGTTTATTTTGCTTTGGCCGATCCGCAGCCCGGCGAAGTCCGAGATGACTTCAGCGATCTGAAACAGATCGGCTTCGACGAGCGGGTGCTGCGTGATCGTGTACGGCATCCGGCGCCTCTTCCTTGAATTTCCGAGCCAGCCTTTCGTTCAGTCTTTCTGCCATGGCCTTGCCGTCCCAAGGCAGCCTCTGATCCTTGGGCAATTCCGCGCGCCGCCGAATCTCGTCCGCCATTCCCGCCAAAGGGTCGTCTAAAGCTCGCTCAAGCATCCGGACCCGCGTCAGCGCTGCGCTGACCACATCCGGCACGCTGGCATAGCGCCCTTCCTCGACCAGTTCTTCGGCGAAGCGAAGGTCTTGATCCGACAATGTCACGGTGATCTCGACGCTCATAATCGTCTCCAAGCCAAAACCTGCACTCACTATAAGACAACCGACACCGCTTGTCCTCCCTGCAAACTGTGGGGAAGAGATCGGGATGCGAAACCCTTGACCCTCATCGCTGCTCGTGGCACCTGTCGCCCACCGATCCAATTGAATGGCGACTAACCTCATGTCTGCACCCAGCATTCCCGACCACATGAACCCGAAGCGCTCGTTTCAGGCGCTGATCCTGACGCTGCACAGCTACTGGGCAGACAAGGGTTGCGCGGTGCTGCAGCCTTACGACATGGAAGTCGGCGCCGGTACGTTCCATCCGGCGACGACGCTGCGCGCGCTTGGCCCCAAGCCCTGGAAGGCCGCCTACGTGCAGCCCTCGCGCCGCCCGTCCGACGGTCGCTACGGCGAAAACCCGAACCGCCTGCAGCATTATTACCAGTATCAGGTCATCCTGAAGCCGAACCCGCCGAACCTGCAGGAGCTCTATCTCGGCTCGCTCGCCGCGATCGGCCTCGATCCGCTGCTGCACGATGTCCGCTTCGTCGAGGATGACTGGGAAAGCCCGACGCTCGGCGCCTGGGGTCTAGGCTGGGAGTGCTGGTGCGATGGCATGGAAGTCTCGCAGTTCACCTATTTCCAGCAGGTCTGCGGCCTCGAATGCTCGCCTGTAGCCGGCGAGCTCACCTATGGCCTCGAGCGCCTCGCCATGTATGTCCAGGGCGTCGACAATGTCTATGACCTGAACTTCAACGGCCGCGAAGGCGACGAGAAGATCAGCTATGGCGACGTCTTCCTGCAGGCAGAGCAGGAATATTCCCGCCACAACTTCGAATTCGCCAACACCGAGATGCTGCATCGCCACTTTATCGATGCCGAAAAGGAATGCCAGGCGCTGCTCGCCGCGGGCGCGCCTGGAGACAGCGATAACCAGAAGCTGCACAAGTGCGTCTTCCCGGCCTACGACCAGTGCATCAAGGCCAGCCACGTGTTCAATCTTTTGGACGCGCGCGGCGTGATCTCGGTCACCGAGCGCCAGAGCTATATCCTGCGCGTGCGCACGCTCGCCAAGGCCTGCGGCGAAGCCTTCCTGTTGACCGACGCCGGTGGCGTCAATCTCGCCAGCAAGGCTGCCTGATCGATCAGCGACGCCTGTTGGCCTTGACCTCGACAGTGCGCGCGGCCGGACGCGGCGCGCCCTTGAGCATGAAGAACGAAGCGATGGCAAGCATGTTGAGCAGGAAGATGGCTGCGCTCATGGCTGATTGATCCTCGTGACCTTGTTCGGATCCCGCCGCCGTCGGCCGATCCATGGTCAAGATAGGCCCTATCTGACCGCGGCGGTATCGCGAGATCTTGGGATGCGCCAAACTACAACGGCGGGAGATGACAAGCGCCGCCAAGCCGCATAGTCTCCCGGCCGACCTTGCGTCGTAACGGGGGATTCGCGATGTATATTATTCTTGGCCTCATCGTCCTGATCGCGCTCTATGCGGTCTTTGTCTATAACGGCCTCGTGCGCGCCCGGCAGATGGCCGAGGAGGCCTGGTCCGGCATCGATGTGCAGCTGAAGCGCCGCGCCGATCTGATCCCCAATCTGATCGAAACGGTGAAGGGTTACGCCACCCACGAAAAGACGACGCTCGAAGAGGTCGTCAAGCTCCGCAACCAGGCGCAGACGGTTCCGGCAGGCGATGTCGCCGGCCGTGCGCAGGCGGAAGGTTTGCTGGGTGCAGCGCTCGGCCGCGTCATGGCGCTTGCCGAAGCCTACCCGGATCTGAAGGCCAACGAGAATTTCCGCGAGCTGCAGACCTCGCTTGAGACGATGGAAAGCGAGATCCAGATGGCGCGCCGCTATTACAACGGCTCCGCCCGCGATCTCAACGTCAAGGTCGAAAGCTTCCCCTCGAACCTCGTCGCCAACCAGTTCGGTTTCAGCAAGCGCGAGTATTTCGAGATCACCAACGAGGCCGATCGCGCCGTCCCGAGCGTAAAGTTCTGATCCCCAAGTTCTCATAACAGGCATTTGCCTTTGCCGAAAAACTGCTATGAGCAGGGCAAGATCGCGGCCGGATAGGGCCGCGCGCATTTGCCGGAAAAGACGTAATGAGTGAAGACAAGCCCATGAGTAAAGACAAGCTCACCATCATCCCGGCGGCCAAGCCGCTGTCCGGCCGCGCCGTGCCTCCCGGCTCGAAGTCGATCACCAATCGCGCGCTGCTTCTGGCCGGTCTCGCCAAGGGCACCAGCCGGCTGACCGGCGCGCTGAAGAGCGACGACACGCGCTATATGGCGGAAGCCCTGCGCGCCATGGGCGTGACGGTGGAGGAGCCTGACGCGACCACCTTCGTCGTCACCAGTTCCGGCGAGCTCAAGGCGCCCGCAGCATCACTCTTCCTCGGCAATGCCGGCACCGCCACCCGCTTCCTCACGGCAGCGCTCGCGCTCGGCCATGGCCGTTATGTGGTCGATGGCGACGAGCATATGCGCAAGCGCCCGATCAAGCCGCTGGTCGATGCCCTGAAGTCGCTCGGTGTTGCGATCGAAGCGCCGACCGGCTGCCCGCCGGTGACGATCGACGCCAACGGTCGTTTTGCCAGCAACAAGGTCGTCATCGATGCCGGCCTCTCCAGCCAGTACGTCTCCGCTTTGCAGATGGCGGCCGCCTGCGGCTCCGAGCCGTTCACGATCGAGCTTGCCGGTGCCGATATCGGTGCGCGCGGCTATATCGACCTGACACTATCAGTCATGCGCGCCTTCGGCGCCAAGGTCAGCCAGCCGACGCCGTCCTCCTGGGTGATCGAGCCGACCGGCTACATCGCCACCGATTTCGTCATCGAGCCGGACGCCTCCGCCGCCACCTATCTCTGGGCCGCCGAAGTGCTGACCAAGGGCGCGATCGACCTTGGCGTCGCCAATGAGGATTTTACCCAGCCGGACGCGAAAGCTTACGACGTCATCAAGCAGTTCCCGCATCTTCCCGCCGAAATCGACGGCTCGCAGATGCAGGATGCGGTGCCGACCATCGCCGTGCTGGCCGCCTTCAATGAAACGCCGGTGCGCTTCATCGGCATCGCCAATCTGCGCGTCAAGGAATGCGATCGCATCCACGCCGTCTCGACCGGCCTCAACAACATCCGCGCAGGCCTTGCGACCGAGGACGGCGACGACCTGATCGTCTCCTCCGACCCGGCATTATCAGGCCAGCACCTGCCGGCCGATATCGACACCTTCGCCGATCACCGCATCGCCATGAGCTTCGCGCTCGCCGGCCTGAAGATCGATGGCATCACCATTCTGGACCCGGATTGCGTCGGCAAGACCTTCCCGGATTACTGGAAGGTGCTGTCCACGCTCGGCGTTGCGATAAAGGACGAATAACCGGCAGCCGATCTCGCCGGGCAATCCAAAAAAGACAATTCTGAAAAGACAAGGGGAGAATGTCTTGATGCGTTGGTTGTCCGGTCTCGTTGCCGCTCTGATACTTCTGCTGGCGGCATCTCTTGCCGCCGCAAACGAGCGCATCACCTCCTATCATTCGGAAGTCGAGGTCGCCAAGGACGGCGACCTCACCGTGACCGAGACGATCTCGATCGTCGCCGAGGGGTTCAAGGTCAAGCGCGGCATCTTCCGCGATTTCCCGCTCACCATGCTGGATGGCGAGGGGCGTAAAGTCCGCGTCGGCTTCGATCTCCTCTCCGTCACTCGCGATGGCCGGCCCGAGCCCTACAAGACCGAAAGCATCGATGGCGGCATCCGCATCTATGCCGGCTCCAGCGACACCATCGTGCCTGAAGGCGAGCACACCTATGTCTTGACCTACAAGGCCGACCGCATGATCCGCTACTTCCCGGATCACGACGAGGTCTACTGGAATGTCACCGGCACCGGCTGGCAGTTTGCCATCGAGCAGGCCTCGGCGCGCATCACCATGCCATCAGGCGAGGTGACGAAGCTTGCCGCCTATACCGGGCCGTTCGGCTCCCGAGCCACGAATGCCACGTCGCGCATCGAGGGCAATCAGGCGATCTTCGCGACGACTCGCATGCTCGGGCAGAACGAAGGGCTGACCGTCGTCGCTGGCGTGCCGAAGGGCGTCATCGACCCGCCATCGACAAGTCAGCTTCGCGCCTGGTGGCTGCGCGATCACATGGCCGATGTCATCGCTGTCGCCGGCCTTCTCCTCGTCGCGCTCTACTACGTGTTCTTCTGGGTGAGGGTTGGGCGTGATCCGGTCCGAGGTGTCGTCGTGCCGCGCTGGGACCCACCCGAGGGTCTGTCGCCGGCGCTGGTCAACTATATCGACAACAAGGGCTTCAACGGCGCCGGCTGGCCGGCCTTTTCGGCCAACGCGCTCGACCTCGCCGTCAAGGGATACGTCACCTTCGACGATATCGGCTCTAGCATCACGGTCACCCGCACCGACAAGCCGCTGCCGAAAGCCCTGCCATCAGGCCAGGCCGCCTTCCTTTCTCTCGTTGGCCGCTCCGGCCAGAGCTTTGCGATCAGCAAGTCCAATGGCGAAAAGGTGCGCGACGCCGGCCAGAAGTTCCGCCAGGCGATCGAAGGCGAGCATCGTGGCAAGTATTATCACTCGAACGCGCTCTACACGGTCGGCGGCATCGTCCTCAGCGTCATCTTCATCATCGCGGTTCTGGCCTTTGGCGAAATCGATGCCGATCTCGGCGGCTTCATCGCCGCCACCGTTTTCTCGGCGGTGTTCCTAGGCATCCTGTCGTCGCGTCTCGGTCTCAGTTTCCGCAAGGGGGCGTCGTTGCGCAGCAAGATCGGCGGCGTCATCATCGGCGGCTTCTTCGGCTTCACGCTTCTGTCCATCCTCGCCGGCATCGTCACTGCCGCCGTGGAACAGTTGACAGCAGCCGACCACTGGCCCGTCATCGTCGCCGTCGGCGGCATCGTCATGATCAATGTGGTGTTCTTTTTCCTGATGGGCGCGCCGACGCCGCTCGGCAGCCGGCTGATGGACCATATCGATGGTCTGCGCCGCTACCTGACAGTTGCCGAAAAGGACCGCATGAACATGGCGGGCGCCCCCGCCATGTCGCCACAACATTTCGAAACGCTGCTGCCCTATGCCGTGGCCCTCGGTGTCGAAAAACCCTGGAGCGACGCCTTCCAGACCTGGCTGGCGACGGCTGCAGCAGCCGGAGCGGCGGCCGCCGCCTATTCGCCCATGTGGTATCCGACCCATTCCGGCAGTTTCGGCGACAGCATCGGCGGCTTCTCCTCCTCGATGGCCTCCACCATCGCCTCGACGCTCCCCGCGCCCGTGACCTCGACCTCCTCGGGCTTTTCCGGCGGCAGCGGCGGTGGCTTCTCGTCCGGCGGTGGAGGAGGTGGGTTCTCTGGCGGCGGTGGCGGCGGTGGCGGTGGCGGCGGTTGGTAGCCTTTAGGCTTGACCTTTCGCCGCTCTGCCCTTAACCGCCACTCACAAACTGGAAAGGGACGGGCATGAAGGTTCTGTTGATCGGATCGGGCGGACGCGAGCACGCATTGGCCTGGAAGCTGGCGCAATCGCCCGAACTCACCACGCTCTACGCCGCCCCCGGCAATCCAGGGATCGCCGAGCACGCGACGCTCGTCCCCGTCAACACCGAGGACAACGACGCCGTCGTATCCTTCTGCAAGGACAATGCGATCGATTTCGTCGTCGTCGGCCCGGAAGCGCCGCTGGTGGCGGGCGTTGCCGATCGTCTGCGCGCCGAAGGCTTCGCGGTCTTCGGTCCGTCGGCAGCGGCAGCCCAGCTCGAGGGCTCCAAGGGTTTCACCAAGGATATCTGCGCCCGCTACGATATCCCGACCGGCGCCTACCAGCGTTTCAACAACGCCCCCAAGGCCAAGGCCTATATCCGCGAGCAGGGCGCCCCGATCGTCGTCAAGGCCGATGGTCTTGCCGCCGGCAAGGGCGTGACCGTTGCGATGACCGTCGATGAAGCGCTCGCTGCTGTCGACGATTGCTTCGAAGGCGCGTTTGGCGCTGCCGGTGCCGAAGTCGTGGTCGAGGCCTATCTCGATGGCGAAGAGGCAAGCTTCTTCTGCCTGAGCGACGGCAAGCACGCATTGGCGCTCGCCACCGCCCAGGATCACAAGCGGGTGGGCGAGGGCGATACCGGTCCGAACACCGGCGGCATGGGCGCCTATTCTCCGGCCCCCGTCATGACACCTGAGATGGTCGAGCGCACGATGAAGGAGATCATCGAGCCCACCATGCGCGGCATGGCCGAGAGCGGCTACCCCTTCTCCGGCGTCTTCTTCGCCGGCCTGATGATCACCAGGAAGGGCCCGGAGCTGATCGAATACAACGTCCGCTTCGGCGATCCCGAATGCCAGGTGCTGATGATGCGCCTGAAGAGCGATCTCCTGCCGATCCTTTATGCGACCGCCACCGGCACGCTGGACAAGGTTACGGCCGAATGGAGCGACGATCCGGCGCTGACGGTCGTCATGGCCTCCAAGGGCTATCCCGGCTCCTACGACAAGAACACGCCGATCAAGTCCATCCCCGAAGCGGGCAAGGGCGCCAAGGTGTTTCATGCCGGCACAGCGCTGAAGGATGGCGCGCTGGTCGCCACCGGCGGCCGCGTTCTGAACGTCACCGCGACCGGCAAGACCGTCGGCGAGGCCCAGGCCCGCGCCTATGTGCTGCTCGACAAGGTGGAGTGGGGCAACGGCTTCTGCCGCCGCGACATCGGCTGGCAGGCGATCAAGCGCGAAAAAGCGTGATCCAATATCGAAATCGGATCAGTTCTCTAAATTTTTACCCTTTCCCCTGACGGGATGGAAATAAAGCCGCGTTAAACCTGTGTGCAAGGTAAGACGGAGTGTTTCCATGCGTCAGGTTTCTGCGGTTGTTTTGGGTGTCGTCGGTGCGTTGATGGCGGGTTCCGCCATGGCGTCGTCGATCGACGTGGTCGGCGCCAATGCGGCATCGAGCGACAGCAGCATCCTCAAGATGACCTGCACCACATGCCCGCCGCTTCAGGTCGTGGAAGCCAAGAAGGAATATATCGTCCCGACGCTCGCCGACGGCACGCTCGAGCACTCGCAGATTCGCGACGTCGATGGCGAAAAGAAGCTGTTTCGCACCGAAGGCTGGATGGGCGGCTCCCCCGTCGTGTTCGTGACCAAGGCGCCCGCGCCGGTCGCAGTTGCCGCTGCCCCAGCCGTCGATGGTGTCGATACGGCGACGACGTCGGCCGTCATTGGCGCCGATACCAAGCCCGTGGTTGCAGGTGCTGCAGGCCAGCCGGCGGAACAAACGCGCCCGCTCGACGTTTCTAATTTCAAGCTTAGACCTTGATTTAAAGTTCCCTGCCCCTCCCGTCCAAAGTTTTGGTCATCCGGGGCTCCACCTCAAAAGGGTGGTGAAATGCGCTCCTGAAGAGAAGCAGGGGCGCATTTTCTATTTTATACTTCGCCGGCCCAGGCTGGCGCTGCGCTTGGACCCACTTCGTGTTTGGGACATCATCTAGTCCTTGGTTAAGTGTTTCTTATAAAAAACAGGCCATTTCTAGCTGCGACCGGTAGCCGCATGTCGTTTTCGCAGCAGTACCAGCGTTGGGCGCCGTGGCGCCGGCGCATACGCGGTAGGATACCGCGCCGGATGATCTCACCCGAGCTCCGTTGCGAGGCCAAATGAAGAATCTCAGAATTTCCAGGCAGTTGTTTCTGCTCGTCGCCGGCCTGATGGTGGCCTTTTGCGTCGCCTCCTACCTGCAGATACGCTCGTCGACCAATGCGATCTATCATGAGCGCAACGAGATGCTGCGCACGCAGGTGGAATCCGGCCTGTCCATCATGCAGCAATATTACGACCGCGAGAAATCAGGCGAGCTGACCCGCGAACAGGCGCAGGCGCTGGCCTATAAGCAGCTTTCGTCGATCCGCTACGAGCCCAACGGCTATTTCATCGGCTACGACTACGACGTCGTCATGCGCATCACCTATGATACGCCGAAGCTCGGCAAGAGCAGCAAGGGCTCGCCCGACAGCCGCGGCAAGCCTTACCGCGACGAGATCGTCAAGGTCGGTCGCGCCGGCGGCGGCATCGTCGATTTCTATGGCCCGAAGCCCGGCCAGCCGGCCGATGCGCAGTTCCGCAAGGCTGTCTACACCAAGGCGTTCGAACCCTGGCAGGTCGTGGTCGCCACCGGCGTCTATCTCGACGATCTCGACGCGCAGGTTCGCTCAGACGTGCTGAAGGCGCTGTCGGGCGGCCTCGTCGTGCTGCTCTTGGGCGCCGCCGCCGCCTTCTTCGTGGTTCGCAGCATTTCCGGCCCGCTGACCCGCATCCACACCGCCCTCCAGGCTGTCGCCGAAGAGAACGTCACGATCGCCATTCCCCACACCGACATGAACAACGAAGTCGGCATGATGGCCAAGGCCACGAAGGCGCTGCAGGAAAAGGTCCGCGAGCGCCACGCCATGTCCGAGCGCGAGGCTGCTCAGCAGATGGCGCTCGACGACGAGCGCGAGAACAACCAGCGTCTCCAGCGCGACGAAACCGCCGTCCAAGCCCATGTGGTCTCCACCATCGGCCAGGCGCTGGAGCAGATCGCCCGTGGCGATCTCACGGTCCGCTGCGCCGATCTCGGCCAGAAATACGCCACCCTGCGCGACAACTTCAACGATGCGCTCGGCCATCTCGAGGCCGCCATGTCAAAGGTCTCGGTCAAGGGCGGCGACATCGCCGTCAGCAAGGAAGAAATCCGCCGCGCCTCCAACGAACTGTCGCAGCGCACCGAGCGCCAGGCCGCAAGCCTGGAAGAAACCTCGGCCGCCCTCGACGAGCTCAGCGTCGCCGTGCGCCAGACCGCCGAAGGCGCGCATGAAGCAAGCCAGCGCGTCCACTCGGTGAGCTCCGAGGCGAGCCGCAGCGACGCCGTCGTCACCCAGGCGATCGAAGCGATGGGCGGCATCGAGAAGTCGTCCGAGGAAATCGGCAAGATCATCGGCGTCATCGACGACATCGCCTTCCAGACCAACCTTCTGGCGCTTAATGCCGGTGTCGAAGCTGCGCGCGCCGGCGAAAGCGGCAAGGGCTTCGCGGTCGTTGCCCAGGAAGTCCGCGAACTGGCCCAGCGCTCGGCGGCCGCCGCCAAGGAGATCAAGGACCAGATCGCCCGCTCCTCGGGCCAGGTCGAACAGGGCGTTCGCTTCGTCGGCGAGGCAGGCGAGGCGCTGAAGCGCATCTCCGACCAGATCAAGGCGGCCAACGACATCGTCTCGAAGATCGCCCACAGCGCCTCCGAGCAGGACACGACGCTGCGCTCGATCACCTCCTCGATCAACCAGCTCGACGCCGCCACCCAGCAGAACGCCGCCATGGCCGAAGAGACCACAGCCTCGGCGGAATCGCTCGCCAGCGACACCGACGAACTCCTCAACCTCATCCGCGGCTTCCGCGTCGGCACACAGGCCGAGTACGGGGCAGCGCAGACACGCCGCGCCGCGTAAGGCTTGCGGGAACAGCGATAGATGACGACAGCCGCCGGAGCGATCCGGCGGCTGTTTCGCGTTTATTGGGCGCGCGCGATCAGTGGTGCGGCTTTGCGTGAGAGCCATCCATGTTGCATTCCTGGAGACGTGCTTAGATCCTCGGCACGAGGCCGAGGATGACGTCGAGAATGGGGAAGACGTTTATTTTCAATAGCTTGCTGAGGCGCACCCCACCCGCCGACGTCATGCTCGGGCTCGTCCCGAGCATCTGCTGGTATCGATGGGCTCGACGTGAATGGACCTTGCGGAGAACAGACTCCCCAGTACACCGCACTGCCCAGCCGTTTGCCTTCCTACTTCCCGCTTGCCTTCTTCGCAGCGACCAATGCGTCGCCTTCATCGGGTTCGCTATCGGGAACGCTGTCGAGGATGGCGAGCGCCGCACTGGCATCGCCCCGTTCCGCGCGCTTCTTCAAGCTCATGATCGCCCGCCGATGCCCGATGCCATCAGCGATGAAAGCGGAAAGCAGCTGGTTCAGCGATACATTGTCCTCCGCCGCCGCACGCTTGGCTTCTTCCATCACATGATCGGCTAATCTGAGAGGATAGGTGCTCATGTCTCTTGTCTCCTTTGTGCGATGAAATCTCCTGCGGTCATGACTGACATGCCAAAGGCGCTGACTGCGGGATGCCGGAAATGGCGATCGTTGCTGACGATCAAGGTGGCTCCGGCTGCCAGGGCGCACTCGATGTAAATGTCGTCCTTCGGGTCAGCGAGGAACGGCCTGAAGTGAAACCACGGCGAGACGAGCACAGCCTTGCTGAACACTGCATCGAGCAAGATGTCGATCTTGCTCTCGCTGAGCCAGGGAGCCTTGCCGAGAATGCCCGGCCGCTTCAGCACATCTTCATACTCCAGCGCCACCGCCGGCGACAAAGCGAAGGCGACGCCACCGGTAAGCATCTCGCGCACAAGCTGATGCGAGGCGCCTTTCGAGGATCGCAAAGCCGAAACCATGACATTTGCATCAACGACGATCATGGCAGTTATATGATATCGCATATGATATCATGTCAAGGCAGGTCGATCTCGCCTTTCAATCGCCTTAACGCTTGCGCCCAGCCCCGCAACATGATCATGAAACCCAAACGCACGCCGTCGCCAAACCGAAAGCCCCACCATGCAGACCACCGAGCCCAGAGCGACATGACCACGCTTGCAGCCTATGCCGGCCTCTTCGCCATCTCGCTGATCGCGGCCACCATCCTGCCCGCGCAGTCGGAAGCCGGGCTCGTCGCGCTCATTCTCTCCGGGCAATATTCCACGCTGCTGCTGGTCGCAGTCGCCAGCGTCGGCAATATCCTCGGTTCGCTGGTCAACTGGCTGCTCGGCATCGGCATCGAGCGCTTTCGCCACAGGCGGTGGTTTCCGGTGGGGGAGGTGGCGCTAGATCGGGCGCAGCGCTGGTACCGGCGGTATGGGAAGTGGTCGCTACTGGCAAGCTGGTTGCCCATCGTCGGCGATCCCATCACCGTCGTTGCCGGCGTGATGCGCGAGCCGCTGCCGGTCTTTCTTCTTTTGGTGACGATCGCCAAGACCGCGCGTTACGCGGTCCTGGCGGTGATCACACTAGGCATCGTCGGCTGATAAGGATCAGCCGGCGATCTTCGAGAAGTCGGCAACGGTGCCGGTGGCTTCGCGGATGAGGCGCAGCAGCGCCAGGCGGTTGGCGCGGATCGCCGCGTCCTCGTCGTTGACGAGCACGTCGGTGAAGAAGCGGTCGACAGGTGCGCGCAGCGTCGAGAGAGCCGCCATCGCCGAGCGGAA
The DNA here is from genome assembly GCF_000377565.1 of Rhizobium sp. 2MFCol3.1. GTDB lineage: Bacteria > Pseudomonadota > Alphaproteobacteria > Rhizobiales > Rhizobiaceae > Rhizobium. The sequence continues at coordinate 512,596 of NZ_KB898356.1, forward strand.
GTCTTCCTTCTCGATCGCGCCGGATGCCTCGGCCGAAACCGTCTTGATCGCCGCGAAAAGCTCCTTCTCGGCGTCGAGCTTCAGAAGCGCATCCGAAACGCCGTCGGCGACCACGGTACCCTTCTTCTCCTCGGCTGCCAGCAGCTGCACGGCGCGCTTGGTGCCGGCGAGCAGGTTCTTGCCGTCCTCGGAACTGACGAAGGCCGTGAGCGCCTCGACACGGCGGGCGACCATGCGGAGATCGTCGGTCTCGGGCGTCAGCACCGCGTCGATCAGGTCGTGGCGCGCGCCCTGGTCGCGCAGATAGACCTTCAGGCGGTCATGGAAGAACGAGAGCAGGTCGAGCTGGCGCGACATACCTTCATCAAGCTGCCCGCGTCCATCTACGACATCTCCGCCCTGCTTCGCTTTCTCAGCGTTGACCTTTTCTACGATATCCATGTCGATGCGCGCCATGTGGCTGACGATGCGCGGAAGCAGCGTCAGGTGCACGCCGCGCTCCAGGATGATGCGGATGACGCCGAGCGCGGCACGGCGGAGCGCAAAGGGGTCCTTGGAGCCCGTCGGCTTCTCGTCGACGGCCCAGAAGCCGATCAGCGTATCGAGCTTGTCGGCAAGCGCCACCGTAATCGCCACCTTGTCCTGCGGCAGCTGATCGGATGGGCCCTGCGGCTTGTAGTGCTCCTCGATCGCCGTCGAGACCACGGCCTCTTCGCCCTGAAGAGCGGCATACTTGCGGCCCATCACGCCCTGCAGCTCGGGGAATTCGCCGACGGCTTCGGTGCGCAAATCCGCCTTAGCGAGAACCACGGCGCGATCGACCAGCTTGTAGTCGGCGCCGGCGGGGAAGGCGACCTTGGCGGCCATGGCGCGGATACGCTCCACCCGCTCGCCCTGCGTGCCGAGCTTGGCATGGAAGGTGACGTTGAGCGCATCGAGCTTGGCCATGCGCTGGTCGAGCGGCTTCTTCAGGTTGAGGCTGAACTTCTTGGCCGAAGCCTCGAGCGTTTCAAGATCCGGCAGATCGCCCTGGTCGCGCTTCCAGAAGTGCAGCGCGTCGGAAAGACGGGCGCGCACGACCTTGCCGTTGCCGTGAATGATTTCCTTGCCGCCATCCGTCGCTTCGATGTTGGAGACGAGGATGAAATTGTTCGAAAGCGTCTCTTCACCCGGTTTGCGGGTGACGAAGCATTTCTGGTTGGTCTTGATCGTCAGCCGGATGATCTCGGACGGGATCGAGAGATAGGCTTCCTCGAAGCTTCCCATCAGCACCTGCGGCCATTCGACGAGGCCGGAGACCTCTTCCAGCAGGCCTTCGTCCTCGACCAGTTCGAGGCCGTTGGCGAAGGCGACGTCGCGGGCGTCGTGCAGGATGATGTCCTTGCGGCGCTCGGCATCGAGAATGACCTTGGCCTTCTCGAGGCTCGCGACATAATCGTCGAAGCGCTTGACGGTGATCGCCTCGGGCGCATGGAAGCGGTGGCCATAGGTGATGTTGGAAGCGACGATGCCGGAGATTTCGAACGGAATGACCGTCGTTTCCTCATGCTCGGTGCCGAAAAGGCAGACGATCGACTGCAGCGGCCGCACCCAGCGCAGCGACCCCGGCTGCGACGAGGCCTTGCCCCAGCGCATCGGCTTCGGCCAGGGGAAATCGCGGATGATCGATGGCATCACCTCGGCGATGATCTCCTCGGCGCTGCGGCCGGTCTTGGAGATGATCGCGACGTAGAAATCGCCCTTCTTCGGATCGCTCTGCACCTGCGCCTCGGAAATCGAGGACAGACCGGCTGCGCGCAAAAAACCTTCGATCGCCTTTTCGTTGGCGTCGGTGCGCGGTCCCTTGCGTTCCTCGCGCACATCGGCGGAGCGGGCGGTCAGCCCGCGAATGTCGAGCGTCAGCCGGCGCGGCGTCCAGTATTCCCTGGCACCCTCATAGGAAAGTCCCGCCTCGACGAGCGCGTCGGTCACAAGCTTCCTCAGATCGCCGGCAGCCTTGCGCTGCAAGCGGGCCGGGATCTCTTCGGAGCGGAGTTCTAACAGCAGATCGGGCATGTCACTTTCCTTGCCTTCACGGGGAAGGCGCTACCTTGCGGGTCTGAAAACGGTCGCCTCTGCTAGCAAAGAATGGCGCTGGTTTACAAGCTGCAAAAGCGGGATGCAGCGGGCGGGGAGGGGATTTGGGCAACCGGAGTGCCTTTCGGCAGCCTTCGAGCGACAATGATCGGCTCAGTTGATTGACAATCGGCCTTGGCGCAGGCACGCTTTCACTGCTGCATAGGGTGCATCGGCACAACGTCGAAAGGGCAATGCCCACCTACACTGTAACCACAGTTGCGCCCATGCCGAATCTTGAGAATCTCAAAAAGCAAGCCAAGCAATATCTGCGATGGCATCGCGAACGGTACTATCCGGTCGCTGCCGAGATCAGGGCCGCGTTGCCGCGTTTCCGAAATCTCGAAGACATGCAAATATTCGAGGCAAGCTTTAAGCTTACCGACGCACAAGAACTGATCGCGCGTCAAATGGGGTTCGAAGGCTGGCAAGCGCTCAAAGCAGAGGCTCCAGCGATGGCACATCACCGAAAACCAAGCCCGGCAAATCCGATGCTAACCTCAACGTCAGCTCAGCTCTACGTCACCGATGTCAAGGCGTCGTGTGAGTTCTATGTTGGCAAGCTCGGCTTCACTGTCGACTTCATCTACGGTGACCCGCCATTCTACGGACAGGTCATCCGCGACAGTGCGCGCCTCGCTCTCAGGCTGGTCTGCAAACCCGTCTTTGTCGGTAATATACGCCAGAGCGAACATCTGCTCTCCGCCGGGATCACCGTCGATACGGCAGACGAGATCAAGCAGCTGTTTTTGATTTTTCAGAACGCAGGGGTTTCGTTCCATCAACTGCTCAGGAAGGAGCCGTGGGGGGCCAGAGACTTCATCATTCAAGACCCAGACGGAAACCTCGTCCTATTTGCCGGCCCTGGCGATTGAGCTATGCGCTCGAGAGCGGACCTTCATGGGTGCTTCGAGGGAGGTCCGCAATTGGCGCGTAGCATCCCAGCCTTGGCCCGATGACGCCCCAACGCGCCCCACTTCCGCTGTGGAAACCCATCTCCATCCTTGCCTTGCCGCTTTTCGCCGCTGTGGTCCGCCACCTCAATTAAAACGCAGGAACCATCATGGCCGCTGATATCCGCATGCTCTCCGCAGTCATCGCCTCCGAGATCAATGCCCGGCCCGAGCAGGCGAAGGCCGCGATCGAGTTGCTGGATGAGGGCGCGACCGTGCCGTTCATCGCGCGTTACCGCAAGGAAGTGACCGGCGGGCTGGATGATACGCAGCTGCGCGATCTCTCCGAACGCCTCGTCTATCTGCGCGAGCTCGAAGCCCGCCGCGATACGATCGTGGAATCGATCTCGGGCCAGGGCAAGATGAGCGACGAGCTGATGGCAAAGCTGAAGGGCGCGGCCACCAAGGCCGAGCTCGAGGATCTCTATCTGCCCTACAAGCCGAAGCGCCGCACCCGCGCCGAGATCGCCCGCGAGCGCGGCCTCGGTCCGCTTGCCGAAGCGATCCTCGCCGACCGCTCGAAAGAGCCAGCAACGCTGGCCGAAGCCTACATCACATCAGACGTCCCCGACGTGAAGACGGCGCTCGAAGGCGCCCGCGATATCGTCGCCGAAGGCATTGCCGAAAATGCCGACCTGCTCGGCAAGCTGCGCGCCCATATGCGCGGTGCCGCGCTTCTCAAGGCCAAGGTGGTTGATGGCAAGCAGGCAGCGGGCGAAAAATTCTCCGACTATTTCGACCATTCCGAACGCTGGGCAACCGCCCCCGGCCACCGCGCGCTTGCCATGCTGCGCGGCTGGAACGAGGAAGTGCTGACGTTGACCATCGAGGCCGACGCCGAGACTGCCTCGCCGAACAAGCCGGTCGAGCGCATGATCGCTGCGGCCTACGAGATCGGCAACAGCCGCCCAGGCGACCGCTGGCTGTTGGAGGTCGCCAGCTGGACATGGCGCGTGAAGCTCTCCATGTCGCTGTCGCTCGATCTGATGCGTGAGCTGCGCGAACGCGCGGAGGAAGAGGCGATCCACGTCTTCGCCCGCAATCTCAAGGACCTGCTGCTCGCAGCCCCCGCCGGCTCGCGTCCGACCATGGGCCTCGATCCGGGTATCCGCACCGGCGTCAAGGTCGCCGTCACCGATGCCACCGGCAAGGTGGTCGCTACATCGACCGTCTATCCCTTCCAGCCCCGCAACGACGTGCGCGGCGCCCAGATCGAGCTCGCCTCGCTGATCCGCAAGCACAATGTCGAGCTGATCTCGATCGGCAACGGCACCGGCAGCCGCGAAACCGAAAAGCTGGTGGCCGACATGCTGGCCGATCTGCCGGGCACGAAGCCCACCAAGGTCATCGTCTCGGAAGCCGGCGCCTCGGTCTATTCGGCGTCGGCCACCGCCGCTGCCGAGTTCCCCAATCTCGACGTGTCGCTGCGCGGCGCCGTCTCCATCGCGCGCCGCCTGCAGGATCCGCTGGCCGAGCTCGTCAAGATCGAGCCGAAGTCGATCGGCGTCGGCCAGTATCAGCACGATGTCGACCAGCAGAAGCTGTCGCGCTCGCTCGATGCCGTGGTCGAAGACGCGGTGAATGCCGTCGGCGTAGATCTCAACATGGCCTCTGTGCCGCTGCTCGCCCGTGTCTCCGGCCTTGGCACCTCGATCGCCGAAGCCATCGTCCGGCATCGCGACGAGACCGGACGCTTCGAGACCCGCCGTGATTTGCTCAAGGTCGCCCGCCTCGGCCAGCGCACCTTCGAGCAGTGCGCCGGGTTCCTCCGCATCCGCGACGGCAAGGAGCCGCTCGATGCCTCCTCGGTCCACCCGGAAGCCTATGGCGTCGCCAAGAAGATCGTTGCCGCCTGCGGCCGCGACCTGCGCACACTGATGGGCGATAGCGCGGTGCTGAAATCGGTCGATCCGCGCCAGTTCATCGACGACAAGTTCGGCCTCCCGACGGTGAAGGACATCCTGTCCGAGCTGGAAAAGCCCGGCCGCGACCCGCGCCCGAGCTTCAAGACCGCGACCTTCGCGGAGGGGATCAACGAGATTTCCGACCTGAAGCCGGGCATGACGCTTGAGGGAACGGTAACCAACGTCGCCGCCTTCGGCGCCTTCGTCGATATTGGCGTCCATCAGGACGGCCTGGTGCACGTCTCGCAGCTTGCCGATCGCTTCGTCAAAGATCTCACGAAGTTGTGAAAGCCGGCGATGTCGTCAAGGTTCGCGTCGTCGAGGTGGATGCAAAACGCAAGCGCATCGCCCTTTCCATGCGCAAGGACGATGGTGCGAGCGCCCCCGCGCCGCGCGGCGAAACCCGTTCAAATCCAGCCCCTCGCGGCGGAAACGAGCGTCGCTCGTCGAGCCCCAAGCAGGAGAGCCAGGGGGCGTTCGGCGCAGCACTCGCCGAGGCCATGAAGCGAAAATAAGGGCTTACGGATAAGCCTTGCAGAAATGTCACACTTCGGCGTCGATGTCGCCGAAGTGTCAAATACGGCGCTTGTAAGGCAGGCCAGACGGCCTAAGTTGATTGGATTATCCTGTCACATTGCGAGGCCTTACTTATGGCGTCGAATTTCTTATCGATTGTCCAAAAAATCATCCGCAAGGGTAACCTGAAGCTCACACTCGCCAATGGCGAGACACACACCATCGGGGACGGCACCGGAGAACTGGTTGCCGCCCGCGTTGCCGACGAGGAGGCGGAGCGACTGATCCGCCGAGACCCCACCCTCAAGCTCGGCGAAATGTACATGGATGGCCGGTTCATTCTGGAACAGGGCAACATCTACGATTTCCTGGCCCTGGTGAAACAGAACACCACCAACGAAATCTTCGACATACCGATGGCGGCCCTCCTGATCGGCCGCATCGCCCTGCAGCAGCTGAAGAGCCGTCTGCCCGTCAACCACAACAAGCGCAACGTTGCCCATCACTACGATCTATCGGAAAAGCTGTTCGAGCTCTTTCTCGATGAGGACTGGCAATATTCCTGTGCCTATTACAATCCGCCGGGCATCAGCCTGGAGGAGGCGCAGGTCGCCAAGAAGCGCCACATCGCCGCCAAGCTCCTGCTTCAGCCCAACCAGCGCGCGCTGGAAATCGGCTCCGGCTGGGGCGGCATGGGCATGTATCTGACGGAGTCCACACCGGGGCTCGATCTCACCGGCATCACGCTTAGCGAGGAGCAGCTGAAGATCTCGCGCGAGCGGGCGCAAAAGCGTGGTCTCACCGACCGGCTGCGCTTCGAGCTGCAGGATTACCGCACGATGAAGGGTCAGAAGTTCGACCGCATCGTCTCGGTCGGCATGTTCGAGCATGTCGGCATCGGCAATTTCGGCAACTTCTTCCGCAAGGTGCATGAGCTGCTGGCAGACGACGGCGTCATGGTGCTGCATTCGATCGCCCGTCCGAAGCCGAGCTTCGGCACCAATGCCTTCATCGAGAAGTATATCTTCCCGCAGGGCTATATCCCCTCGATCGGCGAAACGCTTCCGGCCATCGAAAAGGCGAACCTTTTGGTCCGCGATGTCGAGGTCCTGCCGCTGCACTATGCCTATACGCTGCGCCATTGGCGCGAGCGCTTCGTGGCGCGCAAGGCCGAAGCCGTGGCGCTCTATGACGAACGCTTCTTCCGCATGTGGGAGTTCTATCTGGCCGGCTCCGAAATGGGCTTCCGCTGGGACGAACTCTTCATCATGCAGATCCAGATTTCCAAGAACCAGTATTCCACTCCCGACAATCGCGACTATATCGCCGCGAACGAGGCGAAGCTGAAGGAATTCGAGGCAACGCGTCCGCCGCTCGAAAAGGTCATTCTCTGACCTGACGAAAAGGCGCGGCGAGACCCGCGCCTTTTTTATTCCCGCTGTTTCATTTTGAAAGGGTTGCGAGATGAGCAGTGCCTATCCCGAGATCACGCTGGTGCGCCATGGCGAGACCGAGTGGAGCCTGTCCGGCCGCCACACCGGCCGTAGCGATATTCCGCTGACGGAAAACGGCGAAGCCGCCGCCAGCCGCCTCGGCGCGCGCCTTGAAGGCCTGACCGTCGCCGAAGTCTGGTCGAGCCCCTCCCAGCGCGCCCGCAACACCTGCCGCCTTGCCGGCTTCGGCGAGCGGATGGTGATCAAGGACGACCTCGCCGAATGGGACTACGGCGCCTATGAAGGTGTGACGACCAAGCAGATCCTCGCCAACCGCCCCGGCTGGCAACTCTTCCGCGACGGCTGCCCCGATGGCGAGAACGCCGCCGACGTCGGGACCCGCGCCGACCGCATCATCGCCGCAATCCGCGCGGCGAACGCCCCGATCCTGATCTTCTCCTCCTCCCACTTCCTGCGGGTGCTGGCGGCTCGCTGGGTGGGATTGCCGCCGGAGGGCGGGGCACATTTCGTGCTGGATACGACGAGCGTCAGCGTGCTGGGGTATGAGCATGATCTCAGCGAGCCGGTGATCCGGCGGTGGAATGGTTAGTTTTTGGGGGGCGTAGTTTAGGCTGACCTCAGTGCCCGGAGCCCCCTCATCCGACCCTTCGGGCCACCTTCTTGGATGATCAAAATATGAGATAGTTGTTTCTGCCGGGCGGGTGGCCACCCGCCCGGCAGCTGGTTGTCGGATCGTCACCTTCTCAGCCGTTCGGGGCTGTGGGGAGCAGGATCGCAACCGGCTCTTCATCAGGCCCGTGTGGTTGCAGGAACCTTGGGGTTCGTATCCAAGACAGGGACGACGAAGATGACCGATAATAGCATGATCTGTGCCGGAATCGATGTCGGCAAAAGCCATCTCGACATCGCCATCCATCCCGGTGACGCGCGGCTGCGGG
>NZ_KB898357.1 GCF_000377565.1 Rhizobium sp. 2MFCol3.1
GACGACAGAAGTTCGCGAACTTCCATCTCGACGAGTTCGAGCAGTTCAGCGTCGTCGACCTGGTCGACCTTGTTGAGGAACACGACCAGAGCCGGAACGCCAACCTGACGAGCGAGCAGGATGTGCTCGCGAGTCTGCGGCATCGGGCCGTCAGCAGCCGAGCAAACCAGGATCGCGCCGTCCATCTGTGCGGCACCGGTGATCATGTTCTTGACGTAGTCGGCGTGGCCGGGGCAATCAACGTGGGCATAGTGACGGTTGGCCGTCTCGTACTCGACGTGTGCCGTCGAGATGGTGATGCCGCGTGCCTTTTCTTCCGGTGCAGCGTCGATCTGGTCGTACGCCTTGAACTCGCCGAAGTACTTCGTGATCGCTGCCGTCAGAGACGTCTTGCCGTGGTCAACGTGGCCGATCGTGCCGATGTTAACGTGCGGCTTGTTGCGCTCAAACTTACTCTTTGCCATTTGAATGCTTCCTGTGAACGAAATGGATGACCCCGGCGAACCGGTTTAGTGCCGCCGTTTAAGGCTTTCGGCGGAATTGCGCAAGACTTAATTGCGGACGCTATTCCGCACTGCTGCCGCATATGGGAACGAAGCATTCGATCGGCAATATAGAAGTGCGACGAAGCGCGCGCGTTTTCACCATAAACCGCCACAAGCGATTGATGCTGTGATATTACTTGCCTTGCCGGAGCCACGCCGGCGATCGCCCGGGGGGAGCATGGCATGGAACCAAAGGACATCGCGAAACGATCGGCCGGCAACTTTCTGATCTTTGCCGGCTGTGCATTCATATTGTGGATATTGGCGGCCGCGATCGACTGGATCGCGCAGGTCGTGCGGCTCTCGACGCCCGAGCGGCTGCCGGCGCTGGCAGCCTCCATCGTCAGCTCGTCGACGCTGCAGGCGATCGTCGCCATATGGCTGCTGACGGCGGCTGTCGCCATCGCATTTCCAAGGGTGCTCAGGCCGCTATCGACCACGACGACGCTGATGTTCGATGTCGGCTACGGCATCCTCGGCGCGCTGACAGGATTTGGCATCGCGATCGGGCTCTTCGGCGGCGGGTGGTCGATCCTTTTGCGCGCACTGATCTATAGTGCCGTCATCGCCATCGGCTATGTCGCCGTGCGCAAATGGCTGTCGCGGGACGAATTCACGATGGATGGGCGCACACGCTGGATGGCGGCCGGCATTATCGCGCTCGCCTCCCCTTTCGTGTTGCTCTGGGGCTGAGATCGGACGCGACGCGTCAGCGCTCTAGGGAAACGCAAACAAGCGCTTGCGCGCTGTGGATAATGTCAGACTTCGATTTGAAAGTGGAGCGGGTAGCGGGAATCGAACCCGCGTATTCAGCTTGGAAGGCTGCTGCTCTACCATTGAGCTATACCCGCGGGGTTTGGTCCGATCCGAGGACGAATGGTGGAGAGAGTTGGATTTGAACCAACGTAGGCTGAGCCAACGGATTTACAGTCCGTCCCCTTTAACCACTCGGGCATCTCTCCAGTTTTTCGTCCGGATCGTTAGACCAAGTCTGCTAGACTTTCGAAGCGTTGCCGCCCCTCGGTCTGCGCCGCGTATATGACGGGCCGAGTTGCCTATGTCAACACGATGACGATGGAAAATATGCGAAAAATGTCATCGGCGATGGAAAGCCCCTGTGGACAAAGAAATCCTATGCGGAAAGAAATGCCACCGCTATAAAGCGGCATGAGCAAAGACAACAAATCCGGGGGCACGCCCTCCGACGAAAAATCCGCCAAGGATACGCACTACGCGAATCTGCGTCGTGCGCATCGCGATAACAAGCGCGAACGCGGCGAAATTCCAACTCCCGGCTTCCAGAAGCGCAAGCGTGGCGGCGATGACTGGAAGCCGCCGACGCTGGCGCCCGACCAAGTCCATCTCTATGGCCTGCACACGGTGCGCGCCGCGCTGGAGAATAAAGAGCGCAAGAAGATAAAGCTGTCGGTGACCCCGAACGCGCTGGCCCGCCTTGAGATCGATGTCGAGAAACTCGGCATACCGTACGAGATGGTTTCGCCGCAGGATCTCGACAAGGTGCTTGGCCCCGATGCCATCCACCAGGGCGTCATGCTGGAAACGCGCCCCCTGCCCGTGCGCCGTCTTGAAGCGCTGAAGGACAGCCCGCTGATCCTGGTGCTCGATCAGGTGACCGATCCGCACAATGTCGGCGCCATCATGCGTTCGGCCGTCGCGTTCAATGCCGGCGCGCTGATCACGACGCAGCGCCACAGCCCGACCGAATCGGGCGTGCTTGCCAAATCCGCCTCCGGCGCACTGGAGCTCATCCCTTATATACAGATTACCAATCTCGCCGACGCGCTTGGCGAACTGCACAAGCTTGGTTTCGTCACCATCGGCCTTGATTCGGAAGGCCCGGCTCCGCTCGAGGGCACCTTCTCCGGCGACAAGGTGGCACTCGTGCTTGGCGCGGAAGGCAAGGGATTGCGCCAGAAGACGCGCGAGACCGTGAATGCGCTGGCGCGGCTCGATATGCCCGGCGAGATCAAGTCGCTCAACGTGTCCAACGCTGCGGCGATCGCGCTCTACGCGGCACGCATTCATCTGAAGGGCTGACAGGCTCACGAACGGGCCACCACCATGCCGAAAGATGCCGCTGCTGATACTCGACCGCCTCGGTTTTGACGTCAGCAGCGGTTATCATCCAGCAATGCTCCGACCAACAAGGAGAAGCATCCGACATGGCAGTTCGTCCCCTCATCATCGGCATTCTCTTCATCGGCATCCTCGTCGCCATCATTCTCAGCATCGGCTGGATCGACAAGACCCAACCCGTGCACCAACCCGACCCGCTCGCTCCCACAGCCCCAGGCACCAATCCCACCACGACAGCACCGCCGCCTGCGCAATAGCCGCGACACCCGTTCCGGAACCCAATTGCCTTATTTGCGTTTCTTCCTCGTTCAAAAGGAGAAATCGCGTGCGAATAATGATCGCTGTCATCGCTCTCATGGTTGTTTCGGTTCTCAGCATCGCTGCCATGCCGTCTTCCGGCGATGGCATGGGCGAGAATGGCGGCCACCTGCAATCGACCGTTCGCCAGACCACACCAAACTAGCGACGCCGAACTAACCATGCGAAACTGGCGCCCGACTACGGCCTGTTGAAATCACGAAGCGAAATCAAATCGTGGCCGATTTTCCTTTACAGAGCAGCAAAATCTGCTAATTGGCGGGCGTTGCCCTTGTAGCTCAGTTGGTAGAGCACCTGATTTGTAATCAGGGGGTCGCGGGTTCGAACCCTGCCGGGGGCACCACAATTCTTCGAAGGAATCGATTGTTGCCACACCGACGGGCCTCGGTAGACGAGATGCTCGCGTTGCAACATTTGGTTCCTATTGCCCTTGGTTTCCCAGGGTTCCCCTGCATTCACGGCTGATCCGTGCAACATGCCAAGAGGTTATTGAAATGGCTGAACTCACCCCGGCGCAGATCGCGGGACTTAAACTCGCCCGTGACGGCGATCTCTATCCGCAGGCGGCCGGCAAGTGGACGCATGAGAACGCAACCGTGACTTATGCGAAAACGGACCGCTGGAAAGAGCGCCCGCAAAAGATCAAGACGGTCACCGCGAAGACGCTTGTGGATCTTTGCGAGCACGGCTTCCTGGAGCGCCGCAACCTCACCGACGATGGCACCACCGATACCTATGGCATCACCATGGGCGGAAAGATCTGGCTGCTTCAGAACAAGTGAGGCGCCGTCGCCGAGCCGACGGGCCACGGACGCTAGTCGACCAAGGCCCGCTTGAAGCCGATCACAAACAGGGGGCGCCATGAAATTGGCGCCCTTCTGCCCTCTCCCCACCTATGTAGAGAGTAGTCCCGGCGAACAGCTGCGACCTTAAAATGCCTTGTCGTGCCAGCCCATTATCATTTAGCTAGGCGGACTTTATCAAAGGGCATTGCATGAGCGTATCCTTTCAGACCCTCTGTTTTCTGGCTTCCCCCACCGCCGAGGCGCTGGCGGCGCGCGATGAACTGATTCGCGTTTACGGCGATGTGCCAGCCAAGGATGCCGATGTGATCGTGGCGCTCGGCGGCGACGGCTTCATGCTGCAGACGCTGCACAGCACGATGAACTCCGGCAGGCTCGTCTATGGGATGAACCGGGGCTCCGTCGGCTTTCTGATGAACGAGTACCGCACCGACGCGTTGCGCGAGCGGATCAATGCCGCCGTCGAGAACACCTTTCGGCCGTTAAGAATGACGACCACGAATGCGGATGGGACGAGCGATACCGCGCTTGCGATCAACGAGGTCTCCCTGTTTCGCCAATCCTACCAGGCCGCCAAGCTCAGGGTGGAAGTCGATGGTGTCGTGCGGCTTGAGGAACTGATCTGCGACGGTCTGATGGTGGCGACGCCGGCCGGTTCGACGGCTTACAATCTCTCTGCGCACGGACCGATCCTACCGCTCGACGCACCGCTGTTGGCGATGACGCCGGTGAGCGCGTTTCGTCCCCGCCGCTGGCGCGGGGCGTTGTTGCCGAACAAGGTGACCGTGGACATTCATATTCTCGAATCGGAAAAGCGGCCGGTGAATGCGGTTGCCGATAACTCCGAGGTCAAATCGGTGCTGCATGTGCGCATTGCTCAATCCGAACACATGACCGCCCGCATTCTATCCGACCCCGACCGTTCCTGGTCCGACCGTATTCTATCCGAGCAATTCGAGGATTGAGGCGATGAAGCGTTTCGGACTGACAGCGTGCGCGCTGCTGATCGCCGCAGCTCCGCTTGCCGCGCATGCGGCGGATGCCACGGATCCCATATTGCCCGCGAGCATCACATTCGCGACGAGCACGGGGTACTGGGCGGACGACGGCAATGCGCCGGCGGTGACGCGCCCGCCAACGGCGAGCACGCCGAATGCGCCAGCCGCAGCGACGGCGACGCCCGCCGCGCCAAGCCAACCCCGCCACGGCTATTACAAGCTGTTTGCGGTTCGCCAGGCCGATCGCACCGCCAAGGTCTATCTGCAGCAGATCGCACAGACCGATGCAGGCCCTGAGATCGTCTCAACGGTCGAGGTTCAGGAGCTGAACGACCTCAATCCCTATTTGACGGATATTCGTCCCGAGAACTCGACCGGCCGGCTGAACGAGCCGGGGCTGTTCGCCATGGTCTATCTGAAGACGGATCCGGATGGAGATGCCGATAGCTGGACCGTCATTATCGACGAGTTCGGCGATATCAGCGTCGAGAAGTCGGGACATTAAAGTCGGTCGCGCTTCGAAAGACGCACCACCAGAATCAGAAAAGGCCCCTGCTGGGGCCTTTTCGATGTCATTTCACCAAGATCGATCAGTCGACGTCGTCGACCACGGCATCCGCCTTGCCGCTGATGCGGTGGGCGAGCGCTGCTTCCATGAACTCGTCGAGCTCGCCATCCAGCACGTCGTCGGGCGCGGTGCTGGTAACGCCGGTGCGCAGGTCCTTGACCATCTGGTAGGGCTGCAGCACGTAGGAGCGGATCTGGTGGCCCCAGCCGATATCGGACTTGGAGGCCGCTTCGGCATTGGCCGCGTCTTCGCGCTTCTTAAGTTCCGCTTCGTAGAGGCGTGCGCGCAGCATGTCCCACGCCTTGGCGCGGTTCTTGTGCTGCGAGCGTTCCTGCTGGCACTGCACCACGATGCCCGAGGGCATGTGGGTGATGCGGACGGCGGAGTCGGTCGTGTTGACGTGCTGACCACCCGCGCCAGAGGAGCGATAGGTGTCGATGCGGCAATCGCTTTCGTTGATGTCGATCTGGATCGAGTCGTCGACGACGGGGTAGACCCAGATGGACGAGAACGAGGTGTGACGGCGCGCGTTGCTGTCATAGGGCGAGATGCGGACCAGGCGGTGAACGCCCGATTCGGTCTTCAGCCAGCCATAGGCGTTGTGGCCCTTGACGAGCAAAGTCGCGGACTTGATGCCAGCTTCTTCGCCGTCGTGCACTTCGAGCAGTTCAACCTTGAACTTCGAGCGTTCGGCCCAGCGGGTATACATGCGCAAAAGCATGTTCGCCCAGTCCTGGCTTTCCGTGCCGCCGGCGCCGGAGTGTACTTCGAGATAGGTGTCGTTGCTGTCGGCTTCGCCAGACAACATCGCTTCGACCTGCTGGCGCGCGGCTTCGGCCTTGAGTGCCTTCAGCGCGTCTTCGGCTTCCTTGACGATAGCCTCGTCGCCCTCGTCCTCGCCCATCTCGATCAGCTCGATATTGTCTTTGATCTGCTGTTCGAAGCGGCGGACGCCGCTGATGCCATCATCGAGCTGCTGGCGCTCGCGCATCAGCTTCTGTGCTTCGGTGGCATCGTTCCAGAGGTTCGGGTCCTCTGCCTTGTTGTTCAACCAGTCCAGTCGTCTGATCGCCTGGTCCCAGTCAAAGATGCCTCCTCAGCAGGGTGATAGCCTGCTTGGTTTCATCGACTACGTTCTGGATTTCCGCTCGCATTGTCCCGCTTCTTTGCGTTGTCTTCAAAAGTCGTCCGTCAAATAGTTGTGGCGGCCGCGGATGTAAAGAGCCGCGACCGCCACGCTATCAGTCGTAAATGTCAGTAGAGACCGCCGGCGCCGGATTGAACCGCCTGGTTGGCCTGCGGCGAGGTCTTCAGGATTTCCTCCGGTGCCATGGTGTTGTCCATGCCGATGACGGAGTAGCTGTCGGCCGGGCCGGTGCCGGGCTTGAAGGCCTCGATGATGGTGTTCGGATCGCCCTGCGTCGCGGCCATGCCGGTCTTGCGGTCGATCGGGATCAGGTTCATGCCGGCAGGGATCACGAACTTCGATACCGGCGTGTCCTTGACGGCCGCCTGCATAAACTCGTTGAAGACGGGCGCGGACAGCGAGCTGCCGGTGCCGCCGCGGCCCAGCGTCGATGGCGAATCGAAACCGATATAAAGACCGGCGACCAGATCCGGCGTGAAGCCGACGAACCAGGCGTCCTTTTCGTCGTTGGTCGTGCCGGTCTTGCCGGCGACGTCGCGTTCGCCGAGCTGGACCTTGCCGGCGGCCGTACCGCGCTGGATAACGCCCTGCATCATCGAGGTGATCTGGTAGGAAGTCATCGGGTCGAGAACGGTTTCGCGGTTATCGACCACGTTCGGCTCTTCCTGGTTCTGCCAGTCGCTGGCGTTGCAGGCCTCGCAGACGCGCTCCTCATGTTTGAAGATGGTCTTGCCGTAGCGGTCCTGGATGCGGTCGATCAGCGTCGGCTTGATCTGCTTACCGCCGTTAGCGATGACCGAATAGGCCGAAACCATGCGCAGCACGGTGGTTTCGCCAGAGCCGAGCGACATGGCCAGTACAGGCATCATCTTGTCGTAGATGCCGAAGCGGTTGGCATATTCGGCAACGACATTCATGCCGAGGTCGTTGGCGAGGCGCACCGTCATGCGGTTGCGCGAGTGCTCGATGGCGAAGCGCAGCGTGTTGGCGCCACCGCCCTCACCTTCATAGTTGTCAGGCGCCCAGACCTGGCCGTTGCCGACCTGGATTTCGAGTGGATCGTCGCTGACGACCGAGGCCGGCGTGTAGCCGTTGTCCATGGCGGCTGCGTAGACGAAGGGCTTGAAGGACGAACCAGGCTGGCGCATCGCCTGCGTGGCGCGGTTGAATTCCGACTGGGCATAGGAGAAGCCGCCGACCATGGCCAGCACGCGGCCGGTCTTCGGGTCCATGGCGACGAGACCACCGCCGACCTTCGGCGGCTGGCGCAGACGGTAGGATGTGGAGCTGTCGCCACCGAGGCGCTCGACGAAGACGACATCGCCCGGTTGCAGCACGCCCTGCGGCGACTTGGAGGTCTTGCCGCCGGTGGCCGAACGGAAGGCCCACTGCATGTTCTTGGCTTCAATGGTGCCGCGCTGGCGGTCGGCGCCGATCTTGCCGGCGCCATCCTTTTGCGGCTGCAGGCCGATGTCGACGCTGTCGCTCGCGACAGCAAGCACGACAGCCAGGTCCCATTCCGGAACGTCGGAGAGAGCCGGGATATCGGCGAGTGCCTTGCCCCAGTCCGACGTCGTGTCGATCTGCTTGATCGGGCCGTGGAAGCCACGGCGTTCATCGTAGTTGATCAGGCCATCCTGCAGCGCCTTGCGCGCGAAGACCTGCAATTGCGGATCGAACGAGGTGCGGACCGAGAGACCACCCTCATAGAGCATCTTCTCGCCGTACTGATCGATCAGCTGGCGGCGGACGGCTTCGGCGAAGTAGCCCGATGCGAAGAGCGACGGACCGCTGGTGCGGCCGGTGACACCGAGCGGCTGCTTCTTGGCTTCAGCGCCATCTGACTGGCTGACATAGCCATTCTCGACCATGCGGTCGATGACCCAGTTGCGGCGGGTTACCGCAGCCTCAGGATGGCGGAACGGATGGTAGTTCGCGGGGCCCTTCGGCAGCGAGGCCAGATAGGCGGCATCGGCGATGGTCAGTTCGTTGACCGACTTGTTGAAATAGGTGAGTGCGGCGCTGGCGATACCGTAGGAGTTCAGGCCGAAGAAGATCTCGTTGAGATAGAGCTCAAGGATCTTGTCCTTGCTGTAGGCCTGCTCGATGCGGAAGGAGAGAATGGCTTCCTTGGCCTTACGCTCCATGGTCTGTTCGCTCGACAGCAGGAAGTTCTTGGCGACCTGCTGCGTGATCGTGGAACCACCCTGCGTCGGGCCGCCGGTCAGATAAGCGACCACGGCGCGGCCGAAGCCGGTGACGTCGATACCAGGATGCTGGTAGAAATTCTTGTCCTCAGCGGAGAGGAACGCGGCCTTGACGCGATCGGGGACGGCCTGGATCGGAAGAAACAGGCGGCGCTCCTTGGCATATTCGGCCATTAGCGCGCCGTTGCCGGCATGCACGCGCGTCGTTACCGGCGGCTCGTAGCTGCTCAGCACCGCGTAGTCAGGAAGATCCTTCGTCACCGTCGCCAAATAAACGGCAACGGCCGCCGCTACGCCCAGGAACAGGACGCAAGCCGCTCCGAAGAAATATCCAAGAAGTCTGATCATATCTAAGCTACCGGTATCTCAATTGTCGATCGGCGCGCGCATAACAATCGCATGAACCGCGGCACTTTGCACGCTGCGCGAATTACTCCATGCCGGATGCGGCCACAAGCCAATTCCTTTTTGCACACGGAAACATAGCCGTGAGTAATGGCCTGAATGTGAGGAAAGTAGGGCTTTTGCCTGCAATTCCACACGCATACATGTTTACCCACGCAAGTGTCACATCTGAGCAACGGCCGCCTGTCAGCCGCCATTGGCGACCATGGATGCGTGATAATGCTTCACCGCCTCAGTCAACAGGTCGCCCATCTTGGCGCGCCAGGTGTCGTCGAGCAGCAGTTTCTCGTCTTCCTTGTTCGAAAGAAAGCCGAGTTCCAGCAGGATGGAGGGAACATCGGGCGCCTGCAGAACGCGGAAACCAGCATGGCGGTGCGGGTTGTTGATGGTCCCGACCTGATCCTTGAAGGAGGCCAGCACGCTTTCGGCCATCGAGATCGAGAAAGCCTGCGTCTCGCGCCGCGTTAGGTCGAGCAGGATGTCGGCCACTTCGGGCGGCTCGGCCGCGGCCGCCTTGCCGGCGATCTGGTCGGACAGGTTTTCACGGTCGGCGAGATCGGCGGCGAGCTTGTCGGATGCCTTGTCGGAGATGGTGTAGACGGTGGCGCCGCGAATATCCTTCTGGCGCAACGTGTCGGCATGCATGGACACGAAGAGTGCGGCGTGGTTCTGCCGGGCGATCTGGACGCGCTCGGACAGCGACAGGAACGAATCATCCTTGCGGGTCAGGAAAGCCTTGATGCCGGGCTCGCGGTTCAACCGATCCGCGAGCGTCTTGGCGAATGCCAGCGTGACGTCCTTTTCCTGGGTCTTCGTGTCGACGCCGATCGCGCCGGTATCGATGCCGCCATGGCCGGCGTCGACGGCGACGATGAAGTCGCCGGGCTCAGCCTTTTCGGGCACCGGTATGGCGCTGGTCGTTTGCGCGGCCTCCGGCTCGTTCCAGGATTGGGCTTTCACCAGCTCGGCGAAGGTCGCCTTGTCGGTCATCTCGGCTTCGAGAACGAGCCGTTGTCCCTTGCCGTTTTCATCGGCCTGAACCTTCGCCATGCCGATGCGAACCGGCTTTGTCGCCGTCAGCACGATGCGGGCGCTGTCGCCATCCATCGTGCCGTAGCGGATATCCTTGAAAAGGCCCCTCGCCTCGAGATCCTTGGCTGGGAAACCAAAAGCGGTTGCCGGAAGATCGACGACGACGCGTTCCGGATTGGCGATGTAGTGGATGGAGAAGCTCGGGGGACGATCGAAATCGATGACGATGCGGGTCCTGGCATCGTCGCCGACGATACGCGCGCCATAGGCTAGCAAGCGCTCTTCGCCGGCCGCGGTCGCCACCGAATGACCAACCAACGGAACGGCCACAGCCATCACCGCGGCAACCAGCCAAGCCCTGAAGTTTTTCGTCCGCAAGCCGGATTTTACCGTTGCGCGCCGCGTCTCGCTATACAACCGACTGTCATGCCCCAATTGTCATCAATGCCGGATCCCGCGATACACGCGATTGCGACCGAGAACAATTGTCACTGTCGCCGCGCCGGAATCACCTCGTCCACCGCTATTTTTTATGATGCTGCAAATCCATCAATATTATGGCACATTTGGCTTTTCCCTTGCTATTGTGACGGAGAAAACATACAAGCAATTTTAGGGTAGAAGCACTGACGGGATAGAGTCGCCGACAAGGCAGCCAACCGTAAAGGACCTGGCGCCACAACCGGCAATCGTCCGCCGTCTTACATGCTTCCACTCGACAATGGATCCTGATTTTTCCGGAGTATGCGGAAACTTCATCGGTGGATTGCCACCAACCGCTCTTTAAAGAGAGAGCAAACTCATCGGGCCTGAATAAGGTCTTTGTTTTGTCGATCTCGCTTGGTCTTTTATGGTGTCGCAGCAGGTTTTATCTAAAGTCTACAGACCCCGGGAGAAGAGTTTCCCCGCTGCTGTCTGGCTGCTGCCTTCCACACCGAACCAATCGCGACTTTCACTATCCGGCGCTGCTATGACGGTCCGCACTCCCCTTGTCTTATCGACTGCGGAGACTGCCGACGATCGACCGCGCCGAGGAGCTCAGCTTACATGGCAGACAAAATGCTTATCGACGCGTCTCACGAGGAAGAGACGCGCGTCGTTGTCGTTCGCGGAAACCGCATAGAAGAATTTGACTTCGAGTCGGAACACAAGAAGCAAATTCGCGGCAACATCTACCTCGCAAAGGTAACGAGGGTCGAGCCTTCGCTGCAGGCTGCTTTCGTCGATTACGGCGGCAACCGGCACGGCTTCCTGGCCTTTGCCGAAATCCATCCCGATTATTACCAGATCCCGCTTGCCGACCGTCAGGCCCTGTTGCGCGCCGAAGCCGAAGAGCATCGCCGCGACGACGATGTCGAGCATGTTGATACGGCACGGATCGACCCCGCGACCCAGGACCAACCCGATGTGGGCATCGTTGCCAAGGACGAGCCTGATGCGCCTGTCGAAGCCGCTGCAGAGGTCGTAGAGACCGTCGAAGCTGCAGAGGTTGTCGAAGCCGTCGAGGAGGCGCCTGTAAAGAAGGCAGCCAAGCCCCGCCGGAGCCGCAAGAAGGTCGTTCCCGCCGCTGACGAAGCGACGGTTGAAGCTGACGCCGCGGCATCGTCCGACGACGACGGTTCCACCGGCGGCGAGATGGCCGCCATGGTCGAGACCGACACGATTTCCGAAGACGTCGATGCGCGCCGCCGCGGTGACGACGAAGACGACGACGATCATGATCACGAAGAAGAAGTGATCGAGAACGTCGGCGCCGAAGACGCCATGGAAGAAGTTCCTGACCGTGTGCAGCGCAAGCCGCGCAAGCAGTACCGCATCCAGGAAGTCATCAAGCGTCGCCAGATCCTGCTCGTTCAGGTCGCCAAGGAAGAACGTGGCAACAAGGGCGCCGCCCTCACCACCTACCTATCGCTTGCCGGCCGTTATTCGGTTCTGATGCCGAACACCGCACGTGGCGGCGGCATCTCCCGCAAGATCACCAGCCCTCAGGACCGCAAGCGCCTGAAGGAAATTGCCAAGATGCTCGAAGTGCCGCAGGGCATGGGCGTCATCCTGCGCACCGCCGGCGCCAACCGCACCAAGGTCGAAGTCAAGCGCGACTTCGAATATCTGATGCGCCTTTGGGAAAACGTCCGCACACTGACACTGGCTTCGACCGCTCCCTGCCTCGTCTACGAAGAGGGATCGCTGATCAAGCGCTCGATCCGCGACCTTTACAACAAGGACATCGGCGAGATCATCGTCTCCGGCGAAGAAGGCTATCGTGAAGCGAAAGACTTCATGAAGATGCTGATGCCGAGCCACGCCAAGGTGGTCCAGCCTTACCGCGACATTCACCCGATCTACTCGCGCTCCGGCATCGAAGCCCAGCTCGACCGTATGCTGCAGCCGCAGGTGACGCTGAAGTCGGGTGGCTACCTGATCATCAACCAGACCGAAGCGCTGGTTTCGATCGACGTCAACTCCGGTCGTTCGACCCGCGAGCACTCGATCGAAGACACGGCACTGCAGACCAACCTCGAGGCCGCCGACGAAGTCGCTCGTCAGCTGCGCCTGCGCGACTTGGCCGGCCTTGTCGTCATCGACTTCATCGACATGGAAGAAAAGCGCAACAATCGCGCTGTCGAGAAGAAGCTGAAGGATTGCCTGAAGAACGATCGCGCCCGCATCCAGGTCGGCCGCATCTCGCACTTCGGCCTGCTCGAAATGTCGCGCCAGCGCATTCGCGCATCGGTTCTCGAATCGACGACGCAGGTCTGCTCGCATTGCGGCGGCACCGGTCACGTTCGTTCGCAGTCTTCCGTTGCCCTGCACGTGCTGCGCGGTATCGAAGAATATCTGCTCAAGAACACGACCCACGACATCACTGTTCGCACGACGCCGGAGATCGCTCTTTATATCCTCAACCACAAGCGTCAGACGATCGTTGACTATGAAGCCCGCTTCGGCGTCGCCATCATCATCGATGCCGATGGCGCCGTTGGCGCGCAGCATTTCGCGATCGATCGCGGCGAAGCCGTAGAGAACCCGGTCAAGATCGAGACGCTCTTCAACTTTGCGGCCATCCCTGAAGACGACGACGATGACGTCGTTATCGAGATCGACGAGGAAGAAGACGAAGAGCTGGAAGAAAAGCAGGCGTCGGAACGTCCGGCTGCCGCTGCCCGTGCAGAGGGCGAAGGTGACGGACGCAAGCGCAAGCGCCGCCGTCGTCGTCGCGGCCGTAACGGTAATGGCGAGCAGCAGGCATCCGACGAGAACGGCGCCGAACAGGCTGGCGACGAAGACAGTGGTGACGAGGAAGGCGACGACGCCGAAACCACGTCCGCTGCCGGCTCCGAAGAACGCGCCGAGGGCGATGACGCACAGCGCCGCAAGCGCCGCCGTCGCGGCAAGCGCGGCGGTCGCCGCAACCGCGAGGAAGGTGCCGAAGGCGCTGAGGGCGACGATGTTGCCGAAGCCGAGGGCGACGTTGCCGCAAGCGCAGAAGCAGTTGAGACCACGGACGAAGCCGCAGTCGCAACCGAAGACAGCACGCCGGTAGACGTTGTCGTCGAAGCCGCAGCAGCAGAAGCTGTCGAAGCCTCCTCGGCCATGGCCGCCGTCGAAGCCGGCGCCACGGTAACGGAAGACGTGAAGCCGAAGCGCGCTCGTCGTAGCCGCAAGGCCTCGCCGGTCGAAGAGCCTGTCGTGGAAGCAGAAGTGGCGCCTGCCGCTGAAGCAGCTCCGGTTGCCGAAGCAGCCCCTGCCGCCGAGCC
Organism: Rhizobium sp. 2MFCol3.1; assembly: GCF_000377565.1. Lineage (GTDB taxonomy): Bacteria > Pseudomonadota > Alphaproteobacteria > Rhizobiales > Rhizobiaceae > Rhizobium. Next base: position 13,879 of record NZ_KB898357.1, read on the forward strand.
GGAAGTGGCCGAAGCCTCCGCCGATCTGGCAGCTCCTGCCGAGGAAGAAGCAAAGCCCGTTCGCGCCAATCGCGGCGCAAACGTCGCCTCCTCCGAACCGACCGTCAAGTCTTCCACCACGGAAGCGGCTGATGGCGATGGCAAGCCGAAGAAGGCCGGCTGGTGGCAGCGCCGCGGTTTTTTCTGAGACTGATTTTCGGACGTAAATAATTGAAATCCGGCTGTGGCGACGCAGCCGGATTTTTTCGTTCAGGGGTTATGTGTTGTTGAATACGGGATGCACCAGACAGCCCCGGTGGCGGGGCTGGGATGTCGGTCTCGCGCGACCGTAAACAGAGTGCGCCATATCAAGACTCCAGATGCTTGAACGCTTTCACACGCGGCGAAGTCTCATCCCTGGCCTGCCAGCAACCATCGCTCACGCTAACTCGGCTATGCACACCGACGCCGCCGGCTGTCATGAGCGGGAAACTGGTTCCAGCCAGAAGCTGCAACGGTTTGGCGATAGGCAGAAAAGCAAGCAGCGAGATCGGCTTCCGGCCGGATCTCGCTGATGCAAACTTGATGATTGCTGTAAGGCGCGTCAGCCGCGCAAGGCTAGCCACGACCCGCGCATCAGCGCTGCAGGTCGTGACCCCAAATCAATCGCGTTCGGAGATAACCGTCGCGTGTGGGTATTCACCGTAGAAGCCGCGCCAGTTGGCGATCGCGAAGCCGAAGACGACGAGTGCGCCGCCCTGGTGCAGCAGGCCCCAGTGGAGCGGGACTTCGAGCAGCAAGGTGGCGATGCCGATCGAGGCCTGGATGGTGACGAGGGCGAACATGACGACGGCGCGGCGCGCGTGGGTCGTAGCGGGTGCTGCGCGCAGCAGCATGATCATGTTGATCAGTGTCACGGCAAACAGCGTGTAGGCGCCGACGCGGTGGATGAACTGCACCGTCTTCGGGTTTTCGAAGAAGTTGATCCAGGCGGGCTGCTGGATCAGCAGATCGGAGGGCACGATAGCGCCGTCCATCAGCGGCCATGTGTTATAGGTGAAGCCCGCATCGAGACCGGCGACCAGCGCGCCGAGATAGATCTGGAACAAGGTCAGCGCGGCGATCACGCAGGCCCAGACACGTGCGCTTTTGGTCGGCGCTGTGTCTTCGGAATGCGGCGAGAGCGCACGCATGATCCACATGCAGGATGCGAAGATCAGACAGGCGGTGATCAGATGCGTCGCCAGGCGATACTGGCTGACATCGGTGCGCGCGGTCAGTCCCGAAGACACCATCCACCAGCCGATGGCGCCCTGGAAGCCGCCGAGCGCCAGAATGCCGACAAGAGGCCAGCGCAGGCGGCGTTCGATCCTGCCGGTTGCCCAGAAGTAGAGGAGCGGCAGCGCGAAGATCACGCCGATGCCGCGGGCGATCAGGCGGTGCGCCCATTCCCACCAGAAGATACCCTTGAACTCATCGACGGTCATGTCGCTGTTGATCTGCTGGAATTCGGGAATGCGCTGGTAGAGCTTGAATTCTTCTTCCCATTCCGTGGCGTTCAGCGGCGGAATGACGCCGTGGATCGGCTTCCATTCGGTGATCGACAGGCCAGAATTGGTCAGGCGCGTCGCGCCGCCCACAATCACCAGACAGAACAGCGCGAGAAGGACGATGCCGAGCCAAATTCGTATGGCCTTGCGATTATCATCCTGCTTGCGCACCTGGCGCAGAATTTCCTGTTCAGTCGTGAGATCAGCGACGGCCATGGACGGACTCCTTCGTTCCGACAGTTGATTTGCCTTAGCCACTGATGCAAAACAAGTCCGAACATTTGCGGCATGCCGTCGCGGTGGCCTGCCTGCACATCCCATACCGGAATTCACCAGATGCCCGTCCGCCTTCGCAAGTTCATCGGCACCATCCTCATCGTCGTCCTCGTTCTGGTCTATGCGCTGGTTGCCAATACGATCGCGGTTGCGACGCTCGGCAATGCGCCATGGTGGGGCCACCTGCTCTATTTCTCGCTGACGGGACTGCTCTGGGTGTTGCCGGCGATGGTCATCATCAAGTGGATGGCCGGCCCGAAGCAGCAATAGGCATTAATCACGGACTAACCGTGATTGACGGAAAAGCCGGCGGCATCGCGCGCGTAAAGGAAATGGATGCGCTGCCGCGCTATTTTCCCGGGCAGTATCTATTCCCGGAGAACGCCCGTGCAAACGCAGAAGCTTCCATTGGAATCCGCGCCGCGTGACATCACCGCAGACGCCGATGCCGGATTGGCGAAGCTCAGGGAGATCAATGCGCGGCTCTCCTTCGATGCGATCGAGATCGACATCGTCGATTCCATCGAGGCTATCGAACCGGAATGGCGCGCGCTCGAGCGTGACAATCTGAATTCCCTGCACCAGGGATATGACTGGTGCGCGTCCTGGATGAAGGCCTACGGCAATCCGGCCGCCGTCGTCCGTGGCCGGTCTGGGACGAGAACCGTCTTCATCCTCCCCGTCGAGATCGTCCGCTCGCGCGGCGTGCGGGTGGCGAAGTTCATCGGCGCCGACCACAGCAACATCAATACGGGGATGTTCGCCATCGATTTCGCGGATGCCTTCGAGGCACTCGATGCGCATGACCTTGCCGCGCGCATCTCGGGCGCGCTCAATGGGAAGGCCGATCTCTTGCTCCTGCAGAACATTCCCCTGACATGGCGCGGCCGTCGCAATCCGCTGGCGCTGCTGCCGATGGTGCAGAATCAGAACCACGCCTACCAGCTGCCGCTGTTCGACACGATGGAAGCAACGCTGAAGCAGCTGAACGCCAAGAGCCGGCGGAAGAAGTTCCGTGTGCAGTCGAAGCGGCTGGAGGAACTCGGCGGCTTCGATTACGTTCATGATACGGATGCCAAGAGCCAGCACGCGCTTCTCGACCAATTCTTCCGGCTGAAAAGCGAACGCTTCAAGGCGATGGGACTGCCCGATGTCTTCGCTGATGCCGAGACGAAGGCGTTTCTGCATGGCGCGATCGATATCCGCGATGCCAAGAACGAACTGTCAGGTCTCGAAATGCATGCGATCCAGCTGAAAGGCGAGCATGCCGGACACGTGGCGGCTGTCGCCGGTATTTCGCGCAAGGGCGATCATGTGATCTGCCAGTTCAGCGCGATCGACGAGAGCATCGGCGCCGAGGCCAGCCCCGGCGAGTTTCTGTTCTGGCAGATGATATCGGGCCTGCATGGCAAGGGCGTCAGCATGTTCGATTTCGGCCTGGGCGACCAGGGCTACAAGCGCTCCTGGGCACCCGTCGAGACAGACCATTACGATGTCGTCCTGCCCCTCACCGCTCGCGGCATGGCCGCCGGCACGGCATACCGGCTCGTCACCCGAGCCAAGGCGTACGTCAAATCGCAGCAGCGGCTCTATCGTGCCGCCCAGCGCCTGCGCCGCTTCGCCGGCGTCTGATCAGGCCGCCTGCTGGGCGACCGTCGCATTGCCATCGGTATTGCCGCCGGACATCAGCACGACGCGCTCGTAACCCGCCTCCTCGAAGCTGGTCATCGCAGCCACGAACTCTTCCTCGACGATCTCGGGCATGGACAGGATAATTTCGACGGTCTTGCTCTGCGTGAGCTTGGAGACGCCGGCCACATCGGCAGCGCCGGATTCGACCAGCACCAGATCATAGGCGGACGACAGAGCGTCGAGCAGCAGCGAGAGGCGATCGGCCCCGCGCATGGCGCGACGCATGTCGCTGGTGCCCTGCGGGATGAAGTGGGCGTCGGAGAGGTAGTCACCATGGATGGTGTCACCAAAGGCTGCTTCGCCGCACAGAAGGTCTGTCACGCCAGGCAGCGAGCGGCCCTGCGCCATCAGTTCCGTTGGGTGACCGGAGCCCGTCATGTCGACGAGCACGACACGAGAGCCAGCGGACGCAAGCGTGCGCGCCAGGGCTACGGTCGCTGCCGATCCATTGTCACCGGTCGGTGAAATTGCGATCGCCAGCGGCGCGCGGCTGCCGATGAGATAATGAGCAACGGAAGCGATGGAGAACTCGTTCTCCTCCTCAGGCTGTTCCGGGACGAGCTCTTCGGCGACTTCGTCTTGCTGTTCTTCCTGCTCTTCGTGCTGGACGGCGAGCATGCTCGACGCCGGTGTGCGCGCCGGTGGCGCATCAACGACGACAACTTCGACCGTTTCCTGCTCGATCCGCTCTTCTACCTCGGCGCTCGACGTCGGCCGCAGCGCGCGGCCGCTGAAGAGTTCGGCCAGCATGATCGCGATCGAGGTCATGATGAAGGTCGCAAGTGCTGCGACGACCACGATCGGGACGACCTTGGGGAAATAGGGATCGACCGGCTGAACGGCGGTCGAGACGATGCGGGCATCAGCAGGGCTGGAATTCTTGTCGGCGCGCGAGGCGGCCTCGCGGAAGCGCGACAGGTAGGTTTCGAGCAGTTGACGCTGGGCGGCGGCCTCGCGCTCAAGCGCGTTCAGGCCGACCTCATCCTCACCAGCCTGGGCGCTGTTGGCCTTGACCTTGTTGGACTGCTGCTCAAGCTCCTGTTCGCGAAGCGTCGCGACCTTGGCTTCGTTTTCGATGCTGGCCAGGATCTTCTGCGTTTCCTGACGGATCTGCGTCTTGATGTCGGCGAGCTGGGCGCGGAGGCTCTTCAGGCGCGGATGGTTGTTGAGGAGCGACGTCTGGAGGTCCGAGATCTGCGACTGCAGCCCGGATTCCGTTCCCTTCAGCCGCTGGATGGACTGCGACGACATGATGTCCTGCAGCGTATCGGATGCCTCGCCCGACGACAGCGCATTGCGCACGGATTGCGCGCGCGCCTCGGCATTGGCCCTCTCGCCGCGGACACGCGTCAATTCGGCGGAAACATCGTTCAGCTGTTGCGTCTGGAAATTGCCGCCGCCATTGGTCGGCAGCAGGCCGTGGGCGGCGCGGTATTCGGCAACCTTCTGCTCGGCGTCGCTGACCTTGGTGCGGAGGTTCTCGATTTCAGGTTCCAGCCAACGCGTGGCTTCAGAGTTGGAATCAAGCTTGGCGCCACTTTGCTTCGCGAGATAGGCGGCCGCCATGGCGTTGGGGATCGTCGCGGCGAGCGCCGGATCCTTGGAGGTGAAGGTAATACCGATGACGCGGGAACCGGGGACCTGATAGACCTGCAGGCGTTCCACGAAGGCGTCGATGACGCGCTCTTCCGGCGGGTTCGCAAGTGGGCTCTTCTTCAAATGCAGCGCGATCAGAATGTCGCCGAGCGCGGAGCTGTTGGCGGCTGCGTCAAACTCGGGAAGATCATAGAGCTTCTGGCTGCTGATGACCTGCTTGATGAGATCGGCCGACTGCAGGAGCTGCACCTGGCTGGAGATATTCAGTTCGTCGAGGAGCTGGCCTGCGTTCGCATCCGTTGCCTGCGCAGTGGCGAAGGCCGGCGCGCGCGGCTCGATCAGGATACGGGTCTCGCTGCGATACTTCGGCGAGATCATCTTGGCGCCGGCAAAGGCCACCCCTGCCCCGAGCAAGGTGATCGCCACGACCTTGAGCCGACGGGCCCAGACGCCGCGGACCAGCTGGGCAAGATCGATATCGACATCCTGATTACCCGTCACGCCGGACATGCTCGTACTCCAAGAACAAAGGTGCCGCGAGGGTAAATGACTATAGTAACTCAAGGGTTAATGCTTGCGGGCGCAGGGCTGACAGCCTTCGCAGTTCAAGAAAGAGCGAATTTGATGGCGGTCTTTACCGGTCATTAACCCTAACGGATCGATAACGGGGCAAGAGTTTCGTTTCCTGTGAGAAGCAGATGCCCGTCGCACAGCCCAAGTTTCTGATGGCTTTGAGCCTCGCCGCCATGACAGCAGTCTTGGGCGGCTGCAACAGCTATCAACCCGCGCCGCGCGCATTCAACCAGGCAACGATCCAGCCCTACTCGCTGGATAGCGGCGACAGGCTTCGCATTACCGTGTTCGATCAGCCGAGCATGACCAACACCTACACGATCGACCAAGCTGGCTACATCGCCTTCCCGCTTGTCGGTCAGGTGCCGGCGCGTGGCCGCACGTTGCAGCAGCTTTCCGGCCAGATCGCGCAGAAGCTCAAGCAGGGCTATCTTCGCGACCCCGACGTTACCATCGATGTCGACCGCTATCGCTCGATCTTCATCATGGGTGAAGTCGGCCAGCCCGGCCAGTACGCCTATGTTCCCGGCATGACCGCGCAGAACGCGATTGCCGTTGCCGGCGGCTTTACGCCGCGTGCCAACCAGAGCGCCGTCGATGTGACCAGAAAGATCAATGGCCAGGTGATGACCGGGCGCGTCAACATCTCGTCCGCCATCATCGCCGGCGATACGCTCTATGTCCGCGAACGGCTGTTCTGATCATAGATGAGCGAACAGCGGCCCCTTCGCATCATTCACTGCTTCAGGTCCCCGGTCGGCGGCATCTTCCGCCACGTGCGCGATCTGGTGATCGAGCACAGCAAGGCCGGCCATGAAGTGGGCATTCTTTGCGACAGCTCGACCGGTGGGGAGCACGAGGACGCGCTGTTCGACGATATCAGGCCTTATCTGGCGTTGGGACTGACGCGTGTACCGATTCGGCGCTCGATCAGCCCTTCGGATGTCGGCGTGCTTTGGGACGCCTACAAGAAGATCAAAAGTTTGCGGCCGGATGTGCTGCACGGACACGGCGCCAAAGGCGGTGTGCTCGCGCGGCTAGCCGGCTCAGCCCTGCGGGTGAACAGGTATTGCGTAGCCCGCCTCTACACTGCCCATGGCGGAAGCCTGCATTATTCCCGCTCGTCGCTCCTGGGGCAATTCGTGCTCCGCATGGAGCGGCTGCAGGAATATCTCACGGACGCCCTGGTGTTCATCTGCGAGTATGAGCGCGACACCTACACCAAGCGGGTCGGCCGCCCGCGGACGCAGACGCGGCTGATCTATAACGGCATCAGCGAGCGAGACTTCGAGCTCGTCCCGACCCGGTCCGATGCCGTCCACTTCATCTATGTTGGCATGTTGCGGGACCTTAAGGGTCCCGACCTTTTTGTGGACGCGTTTGCAAAGACCGAGCGCCTGATCGGCCGACCGCTGTCGGCACTGATGATCGGTGACGGGCCGGATCGGGATCGCTACCGCGAAATGATGGTCGAGCGCGGCTTGGGCAAACGCATCGGCATGCTGCCTGCAATGCGCGTGCAGCAGGCATTCGCGATGTCGCAGAACCTCGTCGTCCCGTCGCGAGCCGAAGCCATGCCCTATATCGTGCTCGAGGGGCTGGGCGCCGGCAAGACGATCATCGCGACGCGTGTCGGCGGCATTCCGGAAGCGCTCGGCAAGGATAGCGAAGCGCTGGTCGCCCCTGACAATGCCGACGACCTCGCACGGGTGATGGCCGATGCCATCCGCGTTCCCGACTGGCACGAGAAAACCATGCCTCCGATCGATCAGGTACGGTCGGTCTTTTCCGCCACGGTCATGGCCAAGGATGTGTTGAAACTCTATCGCGAACTGCTTGAGCGCCGGGCCGCAAAGACAAGTAAAGCCACTTCGTAAAACGTTTCTTAGGGGCTTTCTGCTATTGCCGACTGGTGAAACAGCGGCGGTAGCCTCATGAACAAGGCAGAGAACAACGATCAATTTGATCTGGAAACCCTGCGCAAGCAAGTTTCCGACGTCAATCGACGCAGCGGCGGCGGCACTGAGAAAACCACCTCGGAGCCGCTCAACGACTACGCGCGTCAGATCGCCGAGCAGTTCAGCGATGGCACACGCACGCCCGCGATCATGATCGGCCAGTTTCGCCTGATCGAATTTCTCTCGCAATTCGGCATCGGCCTCCTCTCCTTCCTGCTGTGGATGGATACGGACGAGACGGTCGCCATGCGCGCCGTCGCATCCTTGTGCGTCGGTGCCCTTCTGGTGCTCGCCCTGCAGACGGCCGATTGCTACACGATCCCGGCGCTGCGTGCCCGCACGCGCCCGCTGCCTAAGGTGTTTTTGACCTGGACGCTCGTCTTCGGCGCCATGGTGGCCGTCATCGCGATCGTCAGCCCTGTCGATGCGGCGCAGCTGCGGTCCTATTTCTCGTGGTTCATCCTCGGCGGTGCCTTCCTCATCGCATCGCGCTTCCTGCTCGCCTACGGCATCCGCAACTGGGCGCGAAACGGCATCATGGAGCGTCGCGCGGTTCTCGTCGGCGGCGGCCAGCCGGCCAAGGATTTCATCCGCCTGCTCGAACAGCAGCCCGACAACGACATCCGCATCTGCGGGATCTTCGATGACCGCGGCGACAAGCGGTCACCGGCGATGGTCGCGGGTTATCCCAAGCTCGGGACGATCGGCGAGCTTGTCGAGTTCGCGCGCCTGACACGCATCGACATGCTGATCATCGCGCTGCCGCTCAGCGCCGAAGCGCGCATCCTGCAACTTTTGAAGAAGCTATGGGTGCTGCCCGTCGATATCCGCCTCGCCGCGCACTCCAACCGCCTGCGCTTCCGTCCGCGCGCCTATTCGCATGTCGGCTCGGTGCCGATGCTCGACATCTTCAACAAACCCATTCGCGACTGGGATTCGGTGGCCAAGCGCTGCTTCGACATCTTCTTCGCCGTGCTTGCGCTTCTCGTGCTCTGGCCGATCATGCTGGCAACGGCGATTGCCATCAAGGCGACGTCTCAAGGTCCCGTCTTCTTCATGCAGAAGCGGCATGGCTTCAACAACGAAATCATCAACGTCTTCAAGTTCCGCTCGATGTTTACAAACATGAGCGACCCGACAGGAAAGGCGGCGGTGACCAAGGGGGATCCGCGCGTCACGCCCGTCGGCCGTTTCATCCGCAAGACGTCGATCGATGAACTGCCGCAGCTCTTCAACGTGCTTCTCGGCAATCTCTCGCTCGTCGGCCCCCGCCCACATGCCGTGCTTGCACAGGCCCGCGACCGCGCATTCGGCGATGTCGTCGAGGGCTATTTCGCGCGCCACCGCGTCAAGCCCGGCGTCACCGGCTGGGCGCAGATCAACGGCTGGCGCGGCGAAGTCGACAATGACGACAAGATCAAGTTCCGCACGGCCTACGATCTCTATTACATCGAGAACTGGTCGCTCTGGTTCGACCTGAAAATCCTGTTCCTCACGCCGTTCCGCCTGTTCAACACGGAAAACGCCTATTGAGCGCGATCGAGGCGACATACCCACGCGTCGCCCATCCACAACGGGCAACGCTGCGACTGATCGGCTCGGCGGCCGTGACCGTCGGCGTGTTCCTGTCGGGCTTCGTCATCAGCGAACCCGCCCCGTATGAACTCTGGATGGCCGCGCTGGTCGGGCTGTGGTTCATCCTGGGGCTCAGGATTTCGCGCTATACCGTTCCCCTTCTGGCCCTGCTGATCACCTTCAACGTCGGCGGGATGCTGTCGCTGACGCAGATGAAGGATCTCGCCGATGGTCCGATGTATGTGGCGGTCTCGACCTTCCTCGCACTGACGGCAGTCTTCTACGCGGCGATCATCGAGGACAGTCACCGCCGGCTGCCGCTCATCTTCAATGCCTGGACGTTTGCGGCCGTCATCACCTCGATGCTCGGCATCCTCGGCTACTTCCACGCCTTTCCGGGCTCCGAGGTCTTCACGCTTTACGACCGCGCCAAGGGCGCCTTTCAGGACCCGAACGTGTTCGGACCGTTCCTCGTGCCCCCTTCCCTCTATCTCGTGCACGGCATCCTGACCGGCAACCTGCGCGCGGCACCCATCAAGGCGGCAGCGCTGCTGATCCTCGCGCTCGGTGTCTTCCTGTCGTTCTCGCGCGCGGCGTGGGGCTTGTTCCTGCTGACCATCATCCTCCTGATCTTCGTGATGCTGCTGAAAGAACGCAGCGGCGCGTTCCGGCTGCGCATTCTCGTTCTGTCGCTGGCCGCGATCCTGATGATGGTGGCGTCGCTTGTCATCGCGTTGCAGTTTCCCAAAGTCAGCGACCTGTTCTCGACCCGCGCGCAGCTCGTGCAGCAATATGACGGCGAGCACCTTGGGCGTTTCGATCGCCACCGGATCGGCTTCACGATGATGATGGAGCGACCGCTCGGGATCGGGCCAATGGTGTTCGGCACCATCTTTCCCGAGGACGAGCACAACATCTGGCTGAAATCGCTGACGACCTACGGCTGGCTTGGCTTCGTCAGCTATGTCGGCATGCTCTTCTGGACCTTCTACCTCGGCTTCAAGAACCTGCTGAAGAACCGGCCATGGCAGCCCTACCTGATGATCGCCTGGATCGGCGTTCTCGGCCATGCAGCGATCGGCAACGTCATCGACATCGACCACTGGCGCCATGTCTATCTGCTCTTCGGCGTCGTTTGGGGCTGCGCCGCGCTCGAGGCGCGGCATATGCGCGATCCAAACGCTCGCGACCGCCACTGAGCCCTTGCGAACGGCCACCGGCGCGCTAGTCTTTCCTTATGATCACAGCCATGCAGATACGCGCCGCCCGCGCCATGATGGGCATCTCCATAGAGCAACTGGCAACCGCCTCCGGCCTGCCCGTCGCAACCCTCGAAACTCTTGAGCGCGACGAGACGCAAGGCGAGCCGCAGGCGCTGCTGGCGGTCAAGCAAGCGCTCGAAACGAGCGGCGTGCTGTTCATTGCCAGCGGCAATCATGACGAGGGTGGCCCGGGCGTTCGGCTGAAGGCGCGCACTGGCAGCGACGAGGGTATCCGTCCGGAAAACCTGAACTCTGCAAACGACGACTGAACGCTGGAACCAAAATCGAGGTTTCGCGTTATTCCCGCGCATTATCAAAATGTTGGGGGATGTTTCTTGAGAAACTCGAACGGTCTTTATGTTGTTATCGGCGCTCTGATTGTCGTCGTCGCCGGGCTTGGGGCCTATATCTATCACGAACAGACGAAGCCTAAGGGCGTCGAGATGAGCATCGGCCAGAACGGCGTGTCCATCGAGCAGAAATGACACTTGCAAGTGACGGGCGCGAGCAATCGCGCTCAGTTCTTGAGGCTGACGGCGCGCTGGGAATGCAGCGCGCCATCGCTGATGACCCCCGCAGCCACCTTCATCAAGTGCGCCTCGGCAAGCTCCATCAGCAACAGCGCGACGTCATGGTCCGGCCAACCGGATCGAACAGCATTATCGATCATCCTCGAAAGTGATTCTGACATTATATTTCGAAGAGATTCGCTGTCATTGATATCAATCATGAACAACCTCATGCATCTTCCGTATATCCATGCCACAGATTGGCGCGATATTCGAGATGACCAAAGGTTTACCAGCTGATTTATTCTCAGTGTCGTCTTAGTCCAATTTAATACTGCATATTCACGTCAAATGTTGTTGACAGATCTCGAATCAACAATTCGCGCTGCGCCGCGACGCGGCTGCCAAATCCAGTTATTCATCAGAGTTTTGATTGTGATTTCGGCTCCTGGGGGCTGCCGAAAATCTTATTAAATGGTCGGGGCGACAGGACTTGAACCTGCGACCCCTTGACCCCCAGTCAAGTGCGCTACCGGGCTGCGCTACGCCCCGACCTGCCTTTACGGCCTGATCCTGTTAGTCTTTTGGGATTCTCGGCGCAAGCGAAAAATCGACATCGCTCAGAAATTCACCGGTTCTTTTCGCCATATCCCGGACGACCAACCTCTTCGCCACCGTAAAGCGCTTGCCCTGTCGCGATCATCTGACTATTGGGACGTCAGATTGCTCAGGGAGACATAGCATGGAAATCGAGATCCCCTGCCCGAAGTGCAGGAACACCAGAATGAAGTTCGAACGCCCGCAGCCGCTGGATAGCGACATGCTGACGTGCTTCACCTGCGGCCACGAGCTCGGAACGCTCGGCTCCGTCAAGGCGAAGATGATGGCGGCATTCGAGCGGATGCAGAAGCAAGGCCTGCCGCGCAAGCAGTAAGCGCTAGCCGCGCGTAAAGCCGACACGCCCATCTTCGGCGATCGTGACGCTGCAGCCGAGATAATCGGCGATCGACATGTGCGGCGTTTCAAAGGGCGTGGCGTGGGTCTGGGTCACAACGACCACATCCGCGCCCGCTGCCTCGCCCGCGAGAATGCCGGCGACCGCGTCCTCGAACACGAGGCACTTGTTCGGATCGACGCCGAGACGCTCGGCGCCAAGGCGATAGCCCTCCGGGCTCGGCTTTCCGGATGAAACCTCTTCACCCGTCACAATCACTTTCGGCATCGGGATTCCGGCTGCGGCCATTCGGAGCTTGAAAAGCTCTGTCGGCGCCGATGTCACGATAGCCCAGCGCTCGGGCGGCAGGCTGTTCAGGAATTTCACCGCGCCCGGGATCTCGATGATCCCGTTCACATCTTCCAACTCTTCCTGCAGCAGCAGCCTCGCTTCGTGCTCGGCATCAACGCCGGGCAAAGCCAGGCCGCGGATCACGTCGCTGGCGCGAACGCCATGGATCGTCTTCAGGAAAACCTCGGGCTCAAACCCATGGCGCACCGCCCAGCCGGTCCAGACGCGCTCGACCACGGCGATGGAATTGAGCAGCGTTCCATCCATGTCGAAGAGGAAGGCGTCATACATGTTTGTGGGAACCGGCACGCGAAGCTCCTGGCTGGCAATATGAGATGATCTTGGACGGCTTGACGCCAGCCTCAGCGGACCTGGTCGAGAAGACGCTTGCATTCCAGGAGATCGTAGAGCGCCTCCTGCAACAGCGCCCGATCTTCTTTGCCGACGCTCGACTTGCCGAGCGACACCTCGGCCGCCTCGTCGTCGCCACCGCCGAAATTGAAGAAGCGGCGGGACGCGGGCGCCTTGGCGCGTCCGACCAGCTGATCTTCCTCGGACATGCCTACCCTGGGCTCGCCGGCTTCGCCCTCGCTCTGGCCGGTCAGCGCCTGCACGCTTGCAAGATCGCCATGGCCGATGGCGATGACGAACTTGTTGCCGTTGGTCTTGAGGAGCTTCTGCACACCCTTGATGGTGTAGCCGTGATCATAGAGCAGGTGCCGGATGCCCTTCAGCAGGTCCACATCTTCCGGCCGGTAGTAGCGCCTGCCACCACCGCGCTTCATCGGCTTGATCTGCGGGAAGCGGGTCTCCCAGAAGCGCAGCACGTGCTGCGGAAGATCCAGGTCATCCGCTACTTCGCTGATGGTGCGAAAAGCATCCGGGCTCTTATCCAAGGTTCTCACTCCCTACGCGATTTTCAGCACGCGATCTTCAGCGCGTCGCGCTTACCGTTCGTCGGCAAGGCGAAGGGGCTCGCACCTGATATGTCCGAGCCGCGACTCATCACATTTCAACGGTTTGCTTGCGTTAATTCAAGTCACGTCTCGAATTCGCACAGAAAACGTTGCGGAAAATTCACGGGAAGCGCTGATCAACCTCGTCGGGCGACGAGATCGGAAAGCGATCAGGCGGCCGGATTGGCCGGCTTGGTCTTGACCTTGCGCAGGGTGTGCGCCTTCAGGATGCGGGTCTTCAAGACGTTCGATGCCTTGAAGGTCATGACGCGGCGCGGAGAGATCGGTACTTCTTCGCCGGTCTTCGGGTTGCGGCCGATGCGCTCGTTCTTGTCGCGCACCTGGAAGGTTGCGAAGGAGGAAAGCTTGACCGTCTCACCGCGAACGATGGCGTTGCAGATCTCGTCGATCACAGTCTCCACGAGCTCCGCCGATTCCGTGCGGGACAGACCGACTTTGCGAAAAACGGATTCCGCCAAGTCTGCGCGCGTGACTGTTTTGCCGGTCATCTTTTTCCCTGCCCATCGGTTTTGTTTTGTGAGGACGAGCGAAGAGTATTTGTCTTGCGCCTTACGGTCAAGCCCTTGTTCGTTGTCAGCTTTTTGGGTTTTTGGGCTGTTACCAGCGCAGCAGGACTGCACCCCAGGTGAAGCCGCCGCCCATCGCCTCAAGCATCACGAGATCGCCCTTCTTGATACGTCCGTCGCCGGCTGCAACCGCGAGCGCGAGCGGGATCGAAGCCGCCGACGTATTGCCGTGCAGGTCCACCGTGACGACAACCTTTTCAGACGCGATGTTGAGCTTCTTGGCCGAGCCATCGATGATGCGACGATTTGCCTGATGCGGCACCAGCCAGTCGAGATCGTCTGACGTGGTGCCGGTGCTGTCGAAGGCTGCCTGGATGACGTCGGTGATCATGCCGACCGCATATTTGAAGACTTCGCGGCCTTCCATGCGCAGCTTGCCGACGGTGCCCGTGGTGGATGGTCCACCATCGACGAAGAGCTTTTCCTTGTGCGAACCGTCGGAACGCAGATGCGCGGTGAGGACGCCACGGTCGTCAGTGGTCCCCTCGCCTTCAGCCGCTTCCAGCACGATCGCGCCAGCGCCATCGCCGAAGAGCACGCAGGTCGTTCGGTCATTCCAGTCGAGGATGCGCGAGAAGGTTTCGGCGCCGATGACGAGCACGCGCTTGGCAAGGCCGCCACGGATGTAGGCGTCCGCTGTGGTGACCGCATAGACGAAACCGGTGCAGACCGCCTGCACGTCGAAGGCAAAGCCGTGGCTCATGCCGAGACGGTTCTGGATGCTGACGGCGGTCGCCGGGAAGGTGTTGTCTGGCGTCGATGTCGCGCAGATGATCATGTCGATATCATCGGGCGTCATGCCGGCCTTTTCGAGCGCGGCCAGAGCCGCCGCCGCGCCAAGCGAGGACGTCGTCTCATCTTCTCCGGCGAGATAACGCTGGCGAATGCCCGTGCGCTGGACAATCCATTCGTCGGAGGTGTCCACGACATCTTCCATGTCGCGATTGGTCATAACGCGTTTCGGAAGCGCGGATCCGAAACCGCGAACCACTGAACGGATCATATTCTTCAAATCCCGTCGCTCATGCCGCTTCCGGCCCGATCGGGGGCAGCCGCTTGGCATGATACTTTTGCAAATCGTTTTCTATTTTCTGATTGAGGCCATTCTTGGCCATGTCGTAGCCGACCTCGATCGCAGACGCGATCCCTTCGGCATTGGCGCCGCCGTGGCTCTTGATGACCACGCCGTTCAAGCCGAGAAACACGCCGCCATTGACCTTGCTCGGGTCCATCTTCTCGCGCAGCATGTCGAACGCGCTCTTGGCGAAGATATAGCCGATCTTGGCGAGAAGGGTACGCGACATTGCGGCTTTCAGATATTCGCCGATCTGGCGCGCCGTGCCTTCTGCGGCCTTGAGCGCAATGTTGCCGGCGAAGCCTTCGGTGACCACGACATCGACGGTTCCCTTGCCGATGTCATTGCCCTCGACGAAGCCGAAATAATCGAGCGAGTCGATATTGGCCTCGCGCAGCAGGCGTCCGGCTTCCTTGACCTCTTCCTGGCCCTTGATCTCTTCGACGCCCACATTGAGCAGGCCGATCGTCGGACGGTCGATCTCGAACAGCGCGCGCGCCATGGCGCCGCCCATCAGCGCGAAATCCATCAGCTGCTGGCTATCGGCGCCGATCGTCGCGCCGACATCGAGCACGATGCTCTCGCCGCGCATGGTCGGCCAGATCGCCGCGATCGCCGGGCGCTCGATATTGGCCATCGTGCGCAGACAGAACTTGGCCATCGCCATCAGCGCGCCGGTATTGCCGGCGGAAACCGCGACATCGGCGTCCTTGGTCTTCACGGCCTCAAGCGAACGCCACATGGAAGAGACGTAGCGGCCGCGGCGCAATGCCTGGCTCGGCTTCTCGTCCATGCGCACGGCAAGTTCGCAATCGTGGAGAACGGATTTCTCCTTCAGCTTCGGAAACTGGTCGAGAATAGGCTCGCACTGTTCCTTCAAGCCATACATCACGAACGATATGTCCGGATGCCGTTCCAGCGCCTTTGCGGCACCGGGGATGACTACCTGGGGACCAAAGTCGCCACCCATGAGGTCGAGAGAAATTCTGATCACGCGTCCCTGATCCTTTTTTTTCGTCCCAGGAGGGCGAAATTTTGGCCAAAATACCGGTTTTACCGTCGCTGACAACTGAATTATGTCAAACCGCGAGCGGCTTTCAGTCCTTTTTCCAGTCTTTCAGAACAGCAAAGGCGGAAGGCTTCTTATCGTTCTCTCCGGTGTCTTCTATGTGACCATCGAAGGCAACGCCCTCTTTGCGGGGGTACGGATCAATCGCCATGGCGGCGAACTCGGTAGCGACTTCGCCGGCATCGATCGTATCGCCGACAAAGCTTTCCGGCAGATCGGGACCATCGGGGTCCAGCATCATTTCGCCGGTATCGTTGGCCGGGCGCCGCGCAAGCTTGGAGTTTTCGGGCACGAAGATCTGCTCGAAGGTTTCGTCGATCTTCGACGGCACCGGCTCCAGCGTGACGACGCAGCTCTGGACGATGCTCGCCCGCACCCTGCCCTTCACGCGAATACCGTCCTTCTTCCATCGCGCGATCTGCAGATCGGCGCGGAAATCGTCAACCGAGATCACGTCCCAGGTTTCGGCAAGCGCCAGCAACTCGTCCTTGTCGGCCTCCAGATGGACGTCGACCGGGTTGGCCGAGACATTACCGACCTTGACCAGATAGGAGAAAGGCGTGTCTTCGTTTGAATTCTTCATCATTGTCTCCTCACGCGACGGCGGGCAGCGTTGCCGAGCCGGTCGCGATCGTATCTTCGGACTGTGCCGACAAGTGTTTTTCAGCGGAAAACATCCAATCGGCAAGCGCGCGCATATCGACCGGATCTGCTTCCTTCGGATGAATGTTGCGGCCAAGCGCCACGGCGAGAGCCTCGGCGTCACCAGCGTCCATCGCCTTTGAATAGGCTTCGAGCCGGCCGTAGAACATGCCGGCGAGTTTCTTCATGCGCTTCGGAACTGTGTTGTCGCCGATGCCGAGTTCGCGGATCGAATAATCGATATCCTGGAAGAATGCATCCACGATTTCCTGCGCGATCTCCTGGCCACTCGTCTCGGATGCACGCGTGCGGCGAAAAAACAGGATCATGACACCCGACAGCATTTCGAAGCGGCCCATGACCGTATCCGGCACGCCGAGTCTCTCGTAAAACGCGGGCATGCGGGCGGCCGATGTCAGCGCCTCATATTGCCGGTCGACGATCGCCTGATTGTTGTTTTTCTTGCCGAAGAGCCCGAATATCATTGTTTTTTCCGGAAAGGCCTCGTTCTTGGCGCCAACCTGCGTCCGGCCTTGTTGCATGATTTCGAAAGCTGGTTTACCGAAGCATGCGCGAATTGCAATGGCGAAGGTGGCCACTTTCGGGACAGCGCTTCGACGATGGCCACTCGGCAGATGGCTCACGTCCGACCCCGGAAAGGCCACAATGGTTTTGCATCAGCGTAACATTGCATGGCCGATGGCTGGTATCGATACGTTAAGGGAGTAGATGTCGTTGAAGAAACGGTATTTCAAGTCTGACAAGAAATTCCTCAGCAATGCCGCCATTGCCATCATGATCGCCTCCGCCGGCTTGACCGGCTGCCAAACGGGTACGGTTCTCAATGGCGGTTACGTCGCCGACGAGCAGTCGCTCAACCTGGTTCCCGAGGGTTCGAGCCGCGAGCAGGTTCTGCTGTCGCTGGGCACGCCTTCGACGACCGCCACCTTCGATGGCGAAGTCTTCTATTACATCTCGCAGCGTCGCGAGCGCTCCATGGCATTCCAGAAGCTGAAGGTCGTGGACCAGAGTGTTCTGGCCATCTATTTCGACAAGGACGGCGTCGTGACCCGCCGCGCCAACTACACGCTCAAGGACGGCAAGCCGTTCGACACGATCACACGCGTTACGCCGACTGGTGGTAAGGATCTTACCTTCCTGCAGCAGCTGCTTTCTGGCGGCAGCGCCGCGAACATGGCCAAGGGCCTGTTCGGCGCCGGCGATCGTCCTTCGCCGCAGAACCCGGCCAGCTTGCGCTAAGCGCCAAGTCATCCGCCCACACAAAACCCGCCGGATCGCTCCGGCGGGTTTTTTATTGGTTGTAGATCTGAGACCGATCAGCCCGCCAGGATGGCAAGCAGCAACAGCGCCACGATATTGGTGATCTTGATCGCCGGATTGACGGCCGGGCCGGCTGTGTCCTTGTAGGGGTCGCCGACTGTGTCACCGGTTACGGATGCCTTGTGGGCTTCCGAACCCTTCATGTGGCGCGTACCGTCCTTGTCGACGAAGCCGTCCTCGAAGGACTTCTTGGCGTTGTCCCATGCGCCACCACCCGAGGTCATCGAGATCGCCACGAACAGGCCGTTGATAATGACACCGAGAAGCGATGCGCCAAGCGCCGCGAAAGCCGACGCCTTGGAGCCCGAGATCAACAGCACGCCGAAATAGACGACGATAGGCGCCAGGACGGGCAGAAGCGACGGAATGATCATTTCGCGAATGGCGGCCTTGGTCAAAAGATCGACCGCCTTGCCGTAATCCGGCTTCTCGGTTCCCTGCATGATGCCGGGCTTTTCGCGGAACTGCTTGCGCACTTCCTCAACGATCGACCCAGCCGCACGTCCCACCGCCGTCATGGCGATGCCGCCGAAGAGATAGGGGATGAGGCCGCCGAAGAGCAGTCCGGCGACGACATAGGGATTGGAGAGATCAAAGGAGATCACGCCGATATTGGCGAAGTACGGGTACTGATCACCATGCGAGGCGAAATATTGCAGGTCGTTCGAATAGGCCGCGAACAGCACGAGGGCGCCAAGACCGGCGGAGCCGATCGCATAGCCTTTGGTGACGGCCTTGGTTGTGTTGCCCACCGCATCGAGCGCGTCCGTGGACTTGCGCACTTCCGGCGGCAGATGCGCCATTTCGGCGATGCCACCGGCATTGTCCGTCACAGGACCGAAGGCGTCGAGCGCCACGATCATGCCGGCAAGGCCGAGCATGGCGGTAACGGCGATACCGGTGCCGAACAGGCCACCGAGCTGGAAGGTCGCCAGAATGCCGCCGACGATGACAATTGCCGGAAGTGCAGTCGATTCAAGCGATACGGCGAGCCCCTGGATGACGTTGGTGCCGTGTCCCGTTACCGATGCCTGGGCGATCGAATTGACCGGGCGCTTGTTGGTGCCGGTGTAGTATTCGGTGATGACGACGATCAGCGCGGTGACGATGAGGCCGACGATACCGCAGATGAAGAGGTTCATGCCGGTGATATCATGACCGGCGACGGTGCCGATCAGGCCCCAGCCAACGGTCAGCGACGTTGCCGCGCCAAGACCCAGGATCGACAGCAGGCCGGTGACGATGAGACCCTTATAGAGGGCGCCCATGATCGAGCCGTTGCTGCCGAGCTTCACAAAGAAGGTGCCGATGATCGAGGTGATGATGCAGGCGCCGCAGATGGCGAGCGGGTAGATCATCGCCGACGCAAGAACCGGCGTGCCGCCGAAAAAGATGGCGGCCAGAACCATCGTCGCGACGACGGAGACGGCATAGGTTTCGAAAAGGTCGGCCGCCATGCCGGCGCAATCGCCGACGTTGTCGCCAACGTTATCGGCGATGGTCGCAGGGTTGCGTGGGTCATCTTCCGGAATACCGGCCTCGACCTTGCCGACAAGATCGCCGCCGACGTCGGCGCCCTTGGTGAAGATACCGCCGCCGAGACGGGCGAAGATCGATATCAGCGATGCGCCGAAGCCGAGCGCGACCAGGGAATCAATGACTTCACGCGAGGCGGGATCGTGGCCGAGCACGCCGGTGAGGATCAGATAGTAGATGGAGACGCCAAGCAGCGCCAGGCCAGCGACCAGCATGCCGGTGATGGCGCCCGACTTGAAGGCGATGCCGAGACCAGCGGCAAGGCTATGCGAGGCAGCCTGCGCGGTGCGCACATTGGCGCGAACCGAGACGTGCATGCCGATGAAGCCCGCGGCGCCCGAAAGCACGGCACCAACCAGAAAGCCGATCGCGGCCGTGGCGGAGAGCAGCAGCCAGGCGGCGATGAAGACGACGACGCCGACAATGGCGATGGCCGTATACTGGCGCGTCAGATAGGCCTGCGCGCCTTCGCGAATATATCCTGCAATTTCCTGCATGCGGGCATTCCCCTGATCGGCTGATAGCACCGACCGGATTGCCCAGATGGCATAGACCACCGAAAGCAAACCGCACGCTATTACGCATAAAAGCATCGTCATTTCGCTCTTTCCTCCAAAAGAGCCGGAGCTCACTCCCTCTCCGGCTGCGAACACGCCGTCCTCATTTCCTCCCACAGAAATGCTGCAACGCCGAGTGGAGATTGCGGGGAGGAAAACAGGACGTCAAGCCCGCAAGGGCTGAAAACCCTTACGGAGCAATGGGAAAGAAGAGATTGGCCGATTGGAGGAAGAAGCCGATTCTTGCGCGCGAAACGCTACTTTTTCTGATCGCCGCGAACCTGCTTGGCGATGCGGTCGAGAACCGCGTTGACGAGCTTGGGCTCATCATCGCTGAAAAACGCCTGGGCGATCTCGACATATTCGGTGACGATGACCGCGACCGGCACGTCCTTGCGGTCGAGAAGTTCGAAAACGCCGGCGCGAAGGATGGCGCGAACGGTGCTGTCGAGACGTGACAGCGCCCAATCGTCCTGCAACGCCGAGGCAACCAGCGGATCGAGCCGCTTCTGCTCGCGCACGACGCCGGAGACGATCGAACGGAACCAGGAAGGGTCAGCCTTCAGGTAGGTTTCGCCATCCAGTTCCTGGCCGAGACGATGGGCTTCGTATTCGGCGACGATTTCGAGAACGCCGGTGCCGCCGATATCCATCTGATAGAGCGCCTGAACGGCGGCGAGACGCGCGGCGCCACGCTGGTTCGCTGCCTTGACCGGACGCTCTACGTTTTCGTTGCTCATGCCTTATGCACCCAGCTTTTTCTTCAGCTCGATCATGGTGAGAGCTGCGCGAGCGGCAAAGCCGCCCTTGTCCTTATCCGAACGGCGTACGCGCGACCAAGCCTGCTCGTCGTTTTCGACCGTCAGGATGCCATTGCCGATGGCAATGGATTCGCTGACGGACAGGTCCATCAGAGCGCGCGAGGATTCGTTCGATACGATATCGAAGTGATAGGTCTCGCCGCGGATGACCATGCCGAGCGCGACGTAGCCGTCGTAGTTCGTGCCGTCATTATCCGCTCCATCGAGAGCCATTGCAATCGCAGCCGGAATTTCCAGCGCGCCGGGAACGGTGACGACGTCATAGGTCGCGCCGGCTTCGGTCAATGCGAAGGTTGCGCCTTCCAGGAGAGCATCAGCCATGTCGTCGTAGAAACGTGCTTCAACGATCAAGATATGAGGAGCGGTTTCTCGCGCCATGGGTCACCTTCATTTCCTAGAGGACTTGCCGTTCGACAGGCGGCGGTCAAAACATGCCTTTGTCCGAATGGCAAGCAAATTCGGCTCATGGCTGCGGTGCAAAATCGCGAATCGTCCCGGCGGGTGCCGAGGTGCTGCCGGACCGCTTGGCCGAAAACGCAGGGCCGTGATCGATAACGGGTTGATTTCCCGCGCAAACTCATAGTTCCCTGAGGCAAAGGGAGATGAGAATGACCGATCAGCAAACACCCGTCGTCAACGTGGATGCACTCAGCCTTGAGCGCTGGAAGCAGGGAGAGTTTTACCAGAGCGCGGATACATCCTTCGGTGCGATGCTCGGGCTGAAAGGGCTAGGCGTCAGCTATAACGAGGTACCCGCAGGCAAATCGGGCTGTCCCTTTCATAACCATCATGCCGAGGACGAGATGTTCTTCGTGATCGAGGGGACGGGCGAGTATCGCTTCGGAACGAAGCGCTATCCGATCCGCAAGGGCGACGTGCTCGGCGCGCCGGCCGGCGGGCCGGAGACGGCGCACCAGATCATCAACACGGGCGCGACCCCGCTCATCTATCTCGGCATCTCGACGAAGGCTGCGACCGATATCGTCGAATATCCGGACTCGGGCAAGTTTCTCGCGAAGACGCGCCGCGAGGGATCGCCAGACCGATCGTTTCGCGTGATGGGCCGCGCCGGCGACGGTCTTGATTACTGGGATGGCGAGCCTGGGGCCTGACGAGGAATGAGATCGCGATGACAGAGATACCGACGATCGAGACCGAGCGGCTGATACTCCGGCCGCACGCGCTTGAGGATTTCGAGGCTTATCATGCGCTCTGGAGCAACGATGCGGTCGTGCGCTTCATCAGCGGGGTGGCATCGACGCGGGAGCAGAGTTGGGGGCGCATGCTGCGCGTCGCCGGGATGTGGCACCATATGGGCTTCGGCTTCCTCGCCATCGAAGAGAAAGAGAGCGGGAAGTTCGTGGGCGAAGCGGGCTTTCTGGAGATGAAGCGCGACATGCAGCCGGTCAGCACCGAGGGGACGTTGGAAACGGGCTGGGCATTGATGCCGGAAGCCCAGGGAAAGGGCTACGCGGCGGAAGCGCTGCGGGCTTTGATCGGCTGGGCGGAGGATCGCTTTCCGGCACGGCCGATGAGCTGCATCATCGATCCCGACAATGCCGCCTCGCTACGCCTCGCCGAAAAGCTCGGCTTTGGCGATGCGAGGCATACGCACTACAATGGCGAGGTTATTCTGCTTTCGCGACCGGGAACTCGGCCAGCCTAGCGGCATAGCGAGCCATGGTGTCGACTTCGAAATTGACGAAGTCGCCGGCCTCGCGCTTGCCCCAGGTCGTGACCTCGAGCGTGTGGCGAATAAGCAGGACGTCGAAATCGGTGCCATCGACGGCGTTGACGGTCAGCGATGTACCATCAAGCGCGATCGAGCCCTTGGGGGCGACGAACTTCGCCAGATGCTCCGGCGCGCGGATGCGGAAACGCGTGGCATCGCCCTCTTCGGTGACAGAGAGGATCTCGGCCTTGCCATCGACGTGACCGGAGACGATGTGGCCGCCCAGTTCGTCGCCGATCTTCAGCGAGCGCTCGAGATTGACAGGGCTGCCCTCTTTCCAGGTGCCGATCGTCGTCAGGCGCAGCGCTTCTTCCCAGGCTTCCACCTCGAACCAGCGGCCGTTGCTGCCAACTTCCGGCAGGCCCGTGACGGTCAGGCAGATGCCGGAATGCGAGATCGAGGCGCCCATGTCGATGGTCGCGGGATCATAGCTAGTCGCCACGCGAAGCTTGATGCCCTCTTTCAACGGGGAAACGGATTCGATCGTGCCGACGTCGGTGACAATGCCTGTAAACATCAAACTTCTCTTTCGTATTCGTCCAGGCTGTCGTCGCCAACTCTGCGCGTGCCCACATGCTTGAAATCGGATGGAATATCGGTTTTGCGGATCGGTGTTTCAATACCGCCTTGCCCAATCGTGCCCGGCCCCTGGTAGAGCAGGATGCGGTCGACATAGCCTGCCTCCAGAAAAAGCCGCGCCGTCTTGGCGCCGCCTTCGACCAGCAGCGAGGAAATGCCGCGGGAGGCGAGTGCCGGGAGAAGCTGTTCCGGGTGGTAGGGGTGGCAGTAGACGACTTCGACGCCAGCGGATTCGAGGGCTTGGCGGCGGGATTCGAGTTGGGCGGTGGTTTCAGCGTTGATGTCAGCGGTCGGGATACCCCCCTCTGCCCTGCCGGGCATCTCCCCCACAGGTGGGGAGATTGGCTGGGCTTGCCCGCTCGTTCCAACGTCTACGTTTTGCGAAGGCGCCCGCAACGAGTCGATCTCCCCCCTTGTGGGGGAGATGTCCGGCAGGACAGAGGGGGGTAAATCTTGCTCCCACGCCTCTGAAACCTCCTCACGCCCCACCACGATCACGGGCACCTGCCGCGCCGTCCGTACCAGCTTCGACGTCAACGGCAACTCAAGCAGCGGATCCAGCACAACACGCACCGGCGAGCGTCCCTCAAGCCCCGGAACGCGCACCGTCAGTTCCGGATCATCGGCAACGGCGGTGCCGATACCGACAAGAATCGCATCCGTCTCGGCGCGCAGTTGCTGCACCTCGGCGCGCGCCGCGGGACCGGTGATCGCGATCTGGCCCTCGCCCGTGCGGCCGATCATGCCGTCTTGAGAAACGGCAAGCTTCAGAATCACATAGGGACGGTTCTTCGTCTGGCGGGTGAGATAGGCGGCGAGCGAATGGCGGCCCTCTTCTTCCAGCAACCCGGTCTCGACCGTGATGCCGGCATCGCGAAGCATGGCGATGCCCCTGCCCGACACGCGTTCATCGGGATCGGTAACGCTGATGACGACGCGGGACACGCCGGATGCGATCAGCGCATCAGCGCAGGGTGGCGTCTTGCCGTGGTGGGAGCATGGCTCGAGCGTGACATAGGCAGTGGCGCCGCGTGCCAGTTCTCCTGCCTCGGCCAAGGCCTGAGGTTCGGCATGCGGACGGCCGCCGACGGCGGTCGTGCCGCGGCCGACGATCTTGCCGTCGCGCACGACGACGCAACCGACGGACGGATTGGTGGATGTCTGGCCGAGATGGAGGAGACCCAGGCGGATCGCCTCCTGCATGAATTGCGCGTCGTCTGGCGAGGCGCTCATCGCTCAGCTATCCAATGGATCGCGAGCGATCTTGGCGTTGATCTCCGAGATCACCTTCTCGAAATCCTCGGCATGAGAGAAATCGCGGTAGACCGAAGCGTAGCGCACGAAGCCGACGTCATCGAGGCTCTTCAGCGCTTCGAGAACCTGCAGGCCAATCTGCTCGGAGCTGATTTCGACTTCGCCGGAGCTTTCCAGGCGCCGCACGATGCCCGAGACCGCGCGCTCTATGCGGTCGCGGTCGACGGGGCGCTTGCGCAATGCGATCTCGAAGGAACGCACCAGCTTGTCGCGATCGAAAGGCACCCTGCGGCCGGTCTTCTTCGAGACCATGAGCTCGCGCAGCTGCACGCGCTCGAAGGTCGTGAAGCGACCGCCGCAATCAGGACAGATACGCCTGCGGCGGATGGACGTATTGTCCTCCGCCGGGCGTGAATCCTTGACCTGTGTGTCTTCCGATCCGCAGAATGGGCAGCGCATGCGCTATCCTTAGCCGATGTAGTCGTACATTGGGAAGCGGCCGGTGAGGTTCATCACCTTATCGCGTACGGCTGCTTCGACGCTAGCATTGCCTTCGTCGGAGTTGGCCGCCTTCAGGCCATCGAGAACCTCGACGATGAGATTGCCGATTTCCTTGAATTCCGCTTCCTTGAAGCCGCGCGTCGTGCCGGCAGGCGCGCCAAGGCGAACGCCTGAGGTGACGAAGGGCTTTTCAGGGTCGAACGGGATGCCGTTCTTGTTGCAGGTGATGTAGGCGCGGCCGAGCGCTGCTTCCGCGCGCTTGCCCGTGGCGTTCTTCTTGCGAAGGTCGACCAGCATCAGGTGGTTGTCGGTGCCGCCGGAGACGACGTCGAGGCCGCCTGCGATCAGCGTATCCGACAGCGCCTTGGCGTTCTTGACGACCTGCGCGGCGTAATCCTTGAACTCCGGCTGCAGCGCTTCGCCGAAGGCAACGGCCTTGGCGGCGATGATGTGCATGAGCGGACCGCCCTGCAGACCTGGGAAGACGGCCGAGTTGAACTTCTTCGCCAGATCTTCGTCGTTGGTCAGGATGACACCACCGCGCGGACCGCGCAGAGACTTGTGGGTCGTGGTGGTGGCAACGTGGCAATGCGGGAACGGCGACGGATGCTGGCCACCGGCAACGAGACCGGCGATGTGAGCCATGTCGACCATCAGGTAGGCGCCGACTTCATCAGCGATCTCGCGGAAGCGCTTCCAGTCCCAGATACGGGAATAAGCGGTGCCGCCGGCGATGATGAGCTTCGGCTTGTGGGTGCGTGCCTTCTCGGCGACGTCGTCCATGTCGAGCAGGTTGTCGCCTTCGCGAACACCGTAGGACACGACGTTGAACCACTTGCCGGACATGTTGACCGGCGAACCGTGCGTCAGGTGACCGCCCGAGTTGAGGTCGAGGCCCATGAAGGTGTCGCCCGGCTGCAGCAGCGCGAGGAAGACGGCCTGGTTCATCTGCGAACCGGAGTTCGGCTGAACGTTGGCGAAGTTGACGCCGAACAGCTTCTTGGCGCGTTCGATCGCAAGCTCTTCCGCGATATCGACGAACTGGCAGCCGCCATAGTAGCGCTTGCCCGGATAACCCTCGGCGTACTTGTTGGTCATGATGGAGCCCTGGGCTTCCAGAACCGCGCGGGAAACGATGTTTTCCGAAGCGATCAACTCGATCTCATGACGCTGGCGACCGAGTTCCTTTTGGATCGAACCGAAGATTTCCGGATCGGTATCGGCAAGCGAGCGATTGAAGAAGGTCTGGGTAGAAGCATTGGTCATCGGCGGGCTCCTCAACTGGAATGCGCTAGGCTATTAGCGCCCTGCCCGTTCGAGGGCAATACGGAGAGCGACATTTGCTGGGCAATCTACGCGCAACAAAAAACCGCGCCATGAAAGACGCGGTTTTTTATAACTCCGAGGCAGCTTTCGGCTCTTATTGAACCGGCTGCTCCATGCCCGCGGTGGTGTCGAGCGCGAGTTCGGCATTGCCGTCCATCTGGTAGATGTCGTCGCGGAACTGCACGATGCCATCAGGCATCCCCCAGGCGGAGATGTAGACGAAGTATACAGGCACTTCCTCGGCCAGCTTGATCGGCGTGTTGACGCGGGTGGTGATCACCTGCTCCATCTGCTGGCGGGACCACGGAGGCGTGTCGCGCAGCAGCCAGGTGGTCAGGTCGCGAACGTTCTGAACGCGGACGCAGCCGGAGGATTCGAAGCGCATGAGCTTGTTGAACAGGCCCTGCTGCGGCGTGTCGTGCATATACTCGCCGTTCTTGTTGTAGAAGTTGATCTTCGTCGAGGCCATGGCGTTGATCTTGCCCGGGTCCTGGCGGAACATCAGGTTCGGCGCTTTTTCGGCGTTCCAGTCGATCGTCTCGGGCGCCACTTCCGTGCCCTTGCCGTCGATCAGACGAATGTTGTTCTTCGTGAGATAAGTCGGGTCCTTGCGCATCAGCGGCACGATGTCCTTTTCGACGATCGAGCGCGGCGCGGTCCAGTAAGGATTGAGGATGACTTCGTAGATCTTCGAGTTGACTAGGTGTGTCGGGCGGCTGAGGCGGCCGACAACGGCGTTGTGACGCGTGACGACGCTGCCGTCCTCGATGCCCTCAACATAAGCGGCCGGGATGTTGACCATCACGTGGCGACGGCCGAGCTCTTCCGGGAAGGTCTGCAGGCGGATCAGGTTGGTGTTCAGCTGCTGCAAGCGCACGTCGGCCGGGATGTTCATCGCCTTCAGCGTGAATTCACCGAGCACGCCGTCGGCCGGGAGGCCGTGGCGCGCCTGGAAGCGCTTGACCGCGCCATCGACGTAGGAATCGAAGGACGAGGACATGCCGGCTTCCTGCGGCAGGTCGCCGGTAACGAAAAGACGCTGGCGCAGGGCCTGGACGGACTGATCGGTAACGCCGATCTGCAGACGCTGCTGGCCCGGATTGACCTGCGGCCAACCGCCTGCGGATGCGATCTGCTGATACTGGGCAATCGCCTGCTGAATGCTGGGGACGGACTGCGGTCCGAGGATCGGGGTGTTCGACACCACAGCGTTTGCCGTACGGGACGCGGCTTTCGCGTCGAACTGGTCGTCCCAGTCACCGCGCTCCGGTGCATTGATGAGCGAATCGATCGCCGATTGCGCCAGTGCCGGCGCCGCTACCGAGCTTGCGCCAACGGCTGCGGCAGAAGCAAGAAATGCCCGCCGAGAGAGAGCTTCAGTACCTGTTTTTTTAGACATGCATCCCAACCACAATAATGCCGCCGCTTGAGAGACCGGTGGCTTTGCCCTTCGTCACCGCGAATAACGCAGTCACTACCCATCCGTTGCCACGGCGCACCTCAAATTCTCGCTGCCGGCGATCACATGATCGCGAGCAGGAAAGGCGAGGTTCTCAAAACCCCGGATTCGAAAAGCGCCGATTGCCGTGTATTTCCGCTGCCATGCTAATATGGCCAATTCGTGTCTCCGCCGAAAAGTGCAACTTTCGATAGCGATCGAAGCGAAGAATGAACCAAACCATTGCAAGGATTCTGCCGGCTAATAGCGGCTAAAAGGCGGCTTGAATACAGGGGTTTAAGGCTCGAAGCGCGGTTGGCCGGCCATGCGTTGCAAAGATGCCACGTCGGCGCAAACGGCAAAGCCGGACGCGCAGGGAAACGCATCCGGCTTTCTTTGACCTTGGAGGGGTCTGGTTGCTTAGAGACGATACATGATCGAGTCGTTCCAGAAGCGGTCGAGACGGGTCAGCAGCTTGTTCATCTGCGCGAACTCGTCGGTGCCGATGCCGCCGACCTTGTCGATCGATGCCGTGTGGCGCTCATAGAGCTTGGCAACCGTCTCGGCGATTTCCTGGCCGGTTTCCGTCAGGCTGATGCGAACCGAGCGACGGTCGATGCGCGAGCGCTGGTGGTTGATGAAGCCGAGGTCGACGAGCTTCTTGACGTTGTAGGAAACGTTGGAGCCCAGGTAGTAACCGCGAGAGCGAAGTTCGCCGGCGGTCAGTTCCGAGTTGCCGATATTGAAGAGGAGAAGAGCCTGGATGGCGTTGACGTCGCTGCGACCCTGACGGTCGAATTCGTCCTTGATGACATCCAGAAGACGGCGGTGAAGACGTTCAACAAGATGAAGGGATTCCATGTAAAGATCGCGGATACCCAGGTCCTGCTGTTCACGGAAGTTCGATACCGCCTGCGGCTTGATTTTCGTATTCATGATGACTGCCTCACTGTTTTGTTTGGCGGTGTTGGTTGTCTTCCCGCCTTGAGACAGACCCTATCGAATACAGATAAAATTCTACTTAAACTGCAGGCTTAACAGTGCCTTACCAAAACGCGCTGTTGTATCAGGGTAAATCAACGCTTACCTGCTGCCGGCGCCGGCGCTTCTCCTGCCACAGCAAAAAGCGGAAAACGGCATAGATAATGGCCACTGCCGCATGCAGGAGAATGATGAGTTTGTTGGCTCCGAAAATCTCCGGAAGAAAGCCATACATTATGATCTGGCCACCGGCCGCGAGCACCCAGATGACGGGTCCCCAGGAGACAGCCAGCCATAGCCCGAGAGCCGCCACCGGGAACAGAACTGCAAGGCTGGTGCTCGCCACCTTCCACGGCAGGCTCAGAAGATCGAAGCGTCCAGCGCCGATCAGCGAGTAGCCGACCAGCATCGCCCAATACTGCAATCCGAACCAGAAACACGAGATCGCGATCAGGCGCAGGAACAGGACAAAGAGAACGCCGGTGAGCGTGCTTTTCGGTATGGTCGGAGAATCAGCGTTCATGCGTCAGACAATAAGAGTGCTGCGGCGTCTTCGCCAGCGGTTGATCGCAAGCTGTTGATTGGTTGCGGCCATTCGCCCGGTTTGGATTTGTCTGGCGGCATGATAATGAGCGCAGCAACAATTGGAACTGCCAAGAGCTGGAACGATCATGCAAGACAAGACACACCTCGTCGATGAAATCACGGGCCACCGCCGGATGCGGCGCAACCGCAAGGCCGACTGGACGCGCCGGATGGTGCAGGAGAACCGGCTGACGGTCGACGATCTGATCTGGCCGGTCTTCGTGGTTCCGGGTTCCAGCATCGTCGAGCCGATCCCCGCCATGCCGGGCGTCAACCGAATGAGCGTCGACAAGCTGGTGGAAGCCACCAAGGAAGCGGCCGATCTCGGCATTCCGGCTATCGCGACCTTCCCGAACATCGAGATGTCGCTGCGCGACGAGACCGGCTCAAACAGCCTGGAAGCCAACAACCTGATCAACCAGGCGACAATCGCCATCAAGAAGGCCGTGCCGAATATCGGTGTCATCACCGACGTGGCGCTCGACCCCTTCACCAG
The DNA here is from genome assembly GCF_000377565.1 of Rhizobium sp. 2MFCol3.1. Lineage (GTDB taxonomy): Bacteria > Pseudomonadota > Alphaproteobacteria > Rhizobiales > Rhizobiaceae > Rhizobium. Next base: position 43,610 of record NZ_KB898357.1, read on the forward strand.
CCACGGCCATGACGGTATCCTGCGCGGCAACGAAATCGTCAATGACGAGACCGTCGAGCACGTGGCACGCGCAGCCGTGATGCAGGCCGACGCCGGCTCCGACATCATCTCGCCGTCCGAAATGATGGACGGCCGCATCGGCGCCATCCGCCGGGCGCTCGACGCCGCGGGGCACCAGGATGTCGGGATCATGAGCTACGCGACGAAGTTCGCCTCCGCCTTCTACGGCCCCTACCGCGAGGCGATCTCTACCGGCGGACTGCTGAAGGGCGACAAGAAGAGCTACTATATCGACCCGGCCAACGGCACCGAAGCGATCCGCGACGCGGCACTCGATGTCGAGGAAGGCGCCGACATGCTGATGGTCAAGCCCGGCCTGCCCTATATCGACATATGCTGGCGGATGAAGGAAGCATTCGGTCTTCCGACTTTCGCCTATCAGGTGTCGGGCGAATATTCGCAGATCAAGGCGGCGGCGATGAACGGCTGGATCGACGGCGAAAAGGCGATGCTCGAGACGCTGCTCGCCTTCAAGCGCGCAGGTTGCGACGGCATCCTCACCTATTTCTCCATCGAGGTCGCCAAGATCCTCGCCAAACGCTGATCGCTTCGCGCTAATATTGCATTCGCAGAGAGCGTCACCATATCAGCGGTAGCCACTCTCGAAAGGAGACCGTAACGATGTCGCTCAACCCGAACCCGCTCTATGCCGCACCTGACGATTGGCGCGCCTATAGCGGCACGCTGAGCCGGCGCGTTTTTGCGTTCATCCTCGACTATGTGATCATTCTGCTGCTCTGCATTCCGGCGGCGGTCATCTTGTTCTTCTTGTCGATCGTCACGCTCGGCCTCGGTTTCTTTCTCTATCCGGCGCTGTTCGTGATCGTCGCGGGCCTCTATTTCGGCTTTACGGTCGGCGGCTCGAGCCAGGCATCGCTTGGCATGCGGGCGATGGGGATTGCGATCGTGCGCGTCGACGGGCGGGAGATGGATTTCCTGACGGCGATCGTTCACCTGGCGCTGTTCTGGATCCTGAACTCGGTTCTGACGCCGCTGATTCTGCTGGTTGGTCTGTTCACCGAACGCAGCCGCCTGCTGCACGATTTTCTCGTCGGCACGGTGACGGTCAGAACCGCTTGAAATCGTTCAAGCCACTGAATTAAGCGGATTTCCCCTCCTTTTGAGGGGAAATTTTCGGCCAATATCCGAAAGTATAATCGATCAGAAAGCGCGGCTGACTGCCGCGCTGTTGACGTTTTCTTTTCTTAAGTCATGCTGTCATTTCAGCATGCAACCCAAGGACATCTCAGCAGCAGATGAATACGCAGACCACGCCATCTCCGCAGTTTTATCTGACGGCCCCGGCTGCCTGCCCTTACCTTGCGCATGAGATGGAACGGAAGGTTTTTACACATCTCGTCGGGCCACGCGCCGCCGAGATGAATGACATCCTGACGCAGGGCGGATTTCGCCGCTCTCAGAACATCGCCTACCGCCCGGCCTGCGAGGCCTGCCGGGCCTGTGTATCGGTCCGCATTCTCGCCGACGAATTCGAGCCGACCAAGTCGATGAAGCGGGTCATCGCGACCAATTCCGATATCATCTCGACCGAATTTCCGGCGCAGCCATCGAGCGAGCAATATTCGCTGTTTCGCCGCTATCTCGATTATCGCCACCAGCAGGGCGGCATGTCCGACATGACGGTGCTCGACTATGCGATCATGGTCGAGGATACCCACGTCAACACCAAGATCATCGAGTATCGCCGGCGTGTCGAGGGATCAGGACTGGAGACGCGGCCAAGCGGCGAACTGATCGCAGCGGCTTTGACCGACACGATGAGCGACGGGCTCTCGATGGTCTACTCCTACTTCAATCCCGATCTCGACAAGCGCTCGCTCGGCACCTTCATGATCCTCGATCATATCAGGCGGACAAAAGCACTCGGCCTGCCGCATGTCTATCTCGGCTACTGGGTTCAAGGCTCGCGGAAAATGGACTACAAGACCCGCTACCAGCCGCAGGAACACCTGACAGCACGCGGCTGGGAACGTTTCGATCCCACATCCCTTCCCGAAGGTAGCCAACCCTAAATGAGTTTCCCCAACCTTTCCGATCATCGGAAGGGCCTGCTGCTGACGGCGATCGGCGGCCTTGCGCTCTCCATGGACATTCCGCTCGTACGCCTTGGCCATGGCGACATGTGGTCGATCGTGGGCATGCGCAGCATCACGACGGTTGCCGTGACTTTGCTGATCCTTTGCGCGATCCGGTGGGTGAAGGGAAGTTGGCCGGCGATGGTGCCCGGTCGAGCGGGCCTTCTTGCGGGATTTCTCTATGGGCTCTCGACCATCACATTCCTGCTTGCGGTGTTTAACACGACCACCGCCAACGTCGTCTTCATCGTCGCCTTCAATCCGATGTTCGGGGCGCTGCTGTCATGGCTGTTCCTGAAGGAGCGCCCGTCCCTGTCGACGCTGGTGACCATGGCGGTGATGATCCTCGGCGTCGGCCTTATCGTCGGCGACGGCTTGGCCGGCGGCCACAGCTTTGGCGACGCGATGGCGCTTTTGACGGCGCTGGTGCTTGCGGGCGCGATTACCGTCGGGCGCGCCTCACGTCGCGCCATGGGCTTCGTGCCGTTGCTTGCCGCGGCCTTTCCCGCCGCTCTGGGCATTGCGAACGCTTTGCCGGCAGGTCTCGTGATCGAGCATCCCGCCTGGATCATCTTCAACGGTGCGGTGCTTATGCCCCTATCGTTCTGGTGTCTTGCCAGCGGCCCGCGTTATCTTTCGGCACCCGAGGTCGGGATGTTCTACCTGCTCGAGACCATCCTGGCGCCGATCTGGATCTGGCTGATCTTCGCGGAAACGCCGCCGGTCATGACACTGATCGGCGGCTCCATCCTCGTCATCGCGATTATGGCGCACTCGCTTTGGATGGTTCGGAAACAGCCTGCGACGCGACAAGCTCCGGCAGCTTGACCGTGTGAGCCGCATCGAGCTCGCGCTCCAGCCCGTTCAGCACGTGTGTCCAACCGCGATGGGTCTGCTCTTCGAAGGCTGACCATTCCGCGCACATTTCATGCGACAGCGTCAGGCGCGTGCCCTCCCCCAGCGGTTCGATTTCGACGCGGATGCGATCGGCATTGTGATCGTGTTCGGCGACCGAAAACGAGAACACCATCAGGCGCGGCCGGCGCATTTCGAGAAACACGCCATAATGAACGGCGTCGCCGGTCGGCCGCCTGTCGATGACGAGAAAATGGCCACCGACGCGCGGCTCGATATCGGCGCGGATGACCCGGCCGTCATCGGTGGCAAAGAGGAAGCGTTTGGCGACTTCGGGGTTGAGCCAGGCGTCGTAAACCTCGCAGGGCGAGGCGTTGTAGGTGTGGCCGACTGAAAGCGTAATGGTCTTGCAGGCACTCATCAACATTCCTCCGTGATCGGACCTCCATGATCGGACATGCCGCCTTCCACGAAGACGCCACATACGATCATTCCGTCCGCCTTCGGAATGATGTTTGTCCATGTTGTGATTACAGGACAAAATTAGAGGAAATGCCCCGCTCGCCAAGAGCGAGGCGCTGATATATTTCAGCCGGCGAACTTGCCGCTGCGGGGGAAGCCCTTGGGAACGGTGCGGCCGGCGGAAGCGCGGTCGGCGAGCCACTCGGCGAGCTCTTCCTTGTTCTTGCTGAACGTCCGGCCGGCGCTGTCTTCCCATAGGAGGCCATCCGCGATCGCGAAGCAACGAACGTCCGAAATGCCGCCATCCTTGTAGCGCTGCAGGCGAACGCCCTTGCCGCGCGACATTTCAGGAACCTGATCCAATGGGAAGACCAGGAGCTTGCGGTTTTCGCCGACAACGGCGACGTGGTCGCCGGATACGGGCACGAGCAGCTTGGTCTCGTCGGGCATGGAGACATTCATGATCTGCTTGCCCTTGCGGGTGTTGGCGACCATGTCGGTCTCGGCGACGACGAAGCCATTGCCGGCCGTCGAAACGATCATCTGCTTGCGCTGCGGATCGTGGACGAAGGCCGTCAGCACGTCCTGGTCGTTGTCCATGTCGATCATGATACGCAACGGTTCGCCATGACCGCGGCCACCCGGCAGCTTGTCGCCGCCGAGCGTGAAGGCCTTACCGCCGGTGGTGATGACAAGGATCTTGTCCGTCGTCTGCGCCGGGAACGCGATCCTCAGCGCATCGCCTTCCTTGAAGGTCAGCGTCGCGGTGTCGGAGATGTGGCCCTTCAGCGCGCGGATCCAGCCCTTTTCGGAAACGACGACGGTGATCGGCTCCTTCTCGATCATCGCCTGCTGGATCGCCTGTTCATCGGCATCGGGCGCTTCCGCAAACTGGGTGCGACGGCGGCCGAGTTCGGTCGCCTTGGCGAACTTCTTCTTCACCTCGCCGATTTCCCAGGCAACGGTCTGCCACTGCTTGTCCTCGGAGGCGAGCAGCGCTTCGATCTCGGCCTTTTCCTTGCTCAGAGCGTCGAACTCGGTGCGGATTTCGAATTCTTCCAGCTTGCGCAAGGAGCGCAGGCGCATGTTGAGGATGGCTTCGACCTGGATCTCGGTCAGCGACCAGCGCGCGACCATGACGGGCTTGGGCTCATCTTCCTCGCGGATGATGCGGATCACCTCATCGATGTTGAGATAGGCGATCAACAAACCGCCCAGGACTTCCAGGCGACGCTCGATGGCGGCCAGGCGGAAGCGCGAGCGGCGCTGAAGCACGTCGCGACGATGGTCCAGCCACTCCTTCAGAACCTCGTTCAAAGCCATGACGCGCGGAATGCGGCCCATGGAGAGAACGTTCATGTTCAGCGGGAAACGGCTTTCGAGTTCCGTCAGCTTGAACATGGATTCCATGAGGATCGTCGGGTCGACCGTGCGGTTCTTCGGGACCAGCACGACGCGGACATCTTCGGCCGACTCGTCGCGGATGTCTTCCAAAAGCGGCAGCTTGCGGGCGATCAAGAGCTCGGCGATCTTCTCGATCAGGCGCGACTTCTGCACCTGGAACGGGATTTCGGTGATGATGATCTGATAACCGCCGCGGCCGAGATCCTCGGTCTCCCACTTGGCGCGCGTGCGGAAACCGCCGCGGCCGGTCTTGTAGGCGTCGATGATCGTCTGGCGGTCGTCGATGATGATGCCGCCGGTCGGGAAATCCGGACCCGGAATGAACTGCTCCACCAGCGTCTCGACCGTCGCATCCGGATGCTTGATCAGATGCAGCGCCGCGTCGCACAGTTCATGTGCGTTGTGCGACGGGATCGAGGTCGCCATGCCGACGGCGATGCCCGACGAGCCGTTGGCGAGAAGGTTCGGGAAGGCGCCGGGAAGAACCGTCGGTTCCTGGTCTTCTTCGTTGTAGGTCAGACGGAAATCGACGGCGTCTTGGTCGACACCTTCGAGCAAGAGCCCGGCGACATCGGTCATGCGGGCTTCGGTGTATCGATAGGCAGCAGCGCTGTCGCCATCGATGTTGCCGAAGTTCCCCTGCCCGTCGACGACGGGATAGCGCTGCGAGAAATCCTGGGCGAGACGGACCAGCGCATCGTAGACCGACTGGTCGCCGTGCGGGTGGAATTTACCGATGACGTCACCGACGATACGGGCGCATTTCTTGAAGGCCGAGTTCGGGCGAATACCCATCTCGCTCATCGCGTGGATGATGCGGCGATGGACAGGCTTGAGGCCGTCGCGAACGTCGGGCAGCGCGCGATGCATGATGGTCGACAGCGCGTAGGCGAGATAACGCTCTTCGAGCGCCGCCTTCAGGTCGATCGGAAGAATGCTGTCATCGTCTCCGCCAGAGGGCGGCAAAATCTCTTGTCCCATACCTTCTGACTAACCGAGATGGTTGATGTGAGCAAGGAAACCGGGCATTGCGGCTGTGGATGAAGTCTCCGAACAGAAAGAAAACAACCGCTAAAACCTTTCTGCCCGAATTTGGACTTTGTTTGCTTATCCCTTCAACATAATTTTAGAAAACACGAAATATAAACCGGCACAAATCCACCGTAGATTATGGCCAACCGCCCACCTGGATCTGAGGAACACCCATGACATTTTACCGGACGACACGGCTCATGCTTTCGGGCGTGGCATTCCTTTCTCTCGCAGGCTCCGCCTTCGCGCTCGATGGCCAGGACCTGCTGAAGAAGATCAATGCCGCCTACACGCTGCAGGGCGGCACGCTCGCAGCCGATGGCGTCGATGTCGACGGCAAGACCGTCACGCTGAAGAACGCCAGCTTCAAGCCGAACAACGGCGGCGCTCTGCCGATCGGCGAAATCACGCTTTCGGGCGTCGAGGAAGATGACGACGGCGGCTACTACATCGAGGAAGCAGCTTTCCCCGATATCAACACCACCAATGACGGCGCGACGCTGACCGTCAGCGAGCTGACGCTCGGCGGCATCTCCGTCCCGGCCGACCCCAAGGGCGAAGGCCTCTCCTCCATGCTGCTCTACGAGAGCGCCCACAGCGGCCCGCTGAAGGTCGTCAAGGATGGCGCCGAAGTGTTCTCGCTCGGCGGCAGCGATGTGAACCTGACATTGCGCGAAGACGAGTCAGGCTTCGATTTCGACGGCGCCTTCAAGAGCCTCAAGGCTGACCTCAGCAAGGCGGCCGATCCGCAGAGCAAGGAAGCGATCGAGAAGCTGGCGCTGCAGCAGGTCAATGGCGACATCACCATGAAGGGCGCCTGGGATCTCGCACCGGGCACGATCGACGTATCGGAGTTCGCGCTTGATTTCAGCAATGTCGGCAAGCTCAACCTCGCCTTCAAGGTCAACGGCTATACGCTCGCCTTCGTGAAGTCGCTGCAGGAAGCCGCCCAGCAGGCGGAAGCCAACCAGAACAAGGACCAGGCCCAGCAGGCCTTCGGCCTTGCCATGCTCGGCCTGTTGCAGCAGCTGTCCTTCGAAAGCGCCCAGATCCGCTTCGACGACGCCTCGATCACCAAGCGCGCGCTTGATTACGCCGGCAGCCAGCAGGGCATGTCGGGCAAGCAGATGGCGGACTCCCTGAAGGCGATGGCGCCGATCATGCTGGCGCAGCTGAACATCCCCGAGCTCCAGAACGCCGTATCGGCCGCCGTCAACACCTTCCTCGACGACCCGAAGAGCCTGACGGTCAACGCCGCACCGGAAAAGCCCGTGCCGTTCCCGATGATCATGGGTGCCGCCATGGGCGCACCGAACACGCTGCCGCAGGTGCTCGGCGTGAAGGTTTCGGCGAACGATTGATCGCCTCGACATGAAATCAGGAAGGCCCGGCGCGCATTGCTCGCCGGGCCTTTTTTGTTGCCTGAAATGGTGGCGCCAGAATCAAAAAAGCCCGACTTGCGCCGGGCTTTTCTCATTCAAGCGATACTCGCTCAGTCCTTCTTGACCGGCGGCATGACGCGCAGCGACAGTTCCATCAGCTGCTTCGGGGTTGCCGGCGACGGGGCGTTCATCAGGAGATCCTGCGCCTGCTGGTTCATCGGGAACAGCGTGATTTCGCGCAGGTTCTTGGCGCCGAGCAACAGCATCACGACACGGTCGATACCGAAGGCGCAGCCGCCGTGCGGAGGCGCGCCGTACTGGAATGCGCGGTACATGCCGCCAAAGCGCTCTTCGACATCCGTCTGGCTGAGGCCGACCAGTTCGAAGGCCTTGACCATGGCTTCCGGCGACTGGTTACGGATAGAGCCCGAGGCGATTTCGAAGCCGTTGCAGACGGCGTCGTATTGGTAGGCCTTGAGCGACAGCGGATCTTGGCTCTGCAGCGCTTCCAGACCACCCTGCGGCATCGAGAAGGGGTTATGGGCGAAGTCGATCTTCTTGTCTTCCTCGCTCCATTCGTAGAACGGGAAGTCGATGATCCAGCACAGTTCAAAACGATCGCGATCGACCAGGTTCAGGTCTTCGCCCGCCTTGGTGCGCGCTTCGCCTGCAAACTTGTAGAACTTTGCCGGTTCGCCGGCGACGAAGAAGGCGGCGTCGCCTGCTTCAAGGCCGAGCTGGACGCGCAGCGCTTCGGTGCGCTCTTCGCCGATGTTCTTGGCCAGCGGACCGGAACCGCCGACCTTGCCGTCTTCTTCCTTCCAGAAGATGTAGCCGAGGCCCGGCTGGCCGAGCGACTGCGCCCAGGCGTTCATGCGGTCGCAGAACGCGCGGCTACCGCCGGTCTTGGCCGGGATCGCCCAGACTTCAACCTTCGGGTTGGAGGCAATCATGCCGGCGAACACCTTGAAACCGGAGCCTGCGAAGTGCTCGGTGACGGCCTGCATCTCGATCGGGTTGCGCAGGTCGGGCTTATCGGAGCCGTACTTGCGGATCGCGACGTCGTAAGGAATACGCGGCCATTCCTTGGTGACCGGCTTGCCTTCGGCGAACTGCTCGAAGACGGAGGTCATGATCGGGGCCATCGTGTCCCAGACATCTTCCTGGGTGACGAAGCTCATTTCCAGGTCGAGCTGGTAGAATTCGCCCGGCAGGCGGTCGGCGCGCGGGTCTTCATCGCGGAAGCACGGCGCGATCTGGAAGTAGCGGTCGAAACCGGCCACCATCAGGAGCTGCTTGTACTGCTGCGGGGCCTGCGGCAGGGCAAAGAACTGGCCGGGGTGGATCCGCGACGGCACGAGGAAGTCTCGCGCGCCTTCCGGCGAAGACGCCGTCAGGATCGGGGTCGTGTATTCGCCGAAGCCGGCCGACGTCATGCGGTTGCGGATGTCGGAAATGATCTGGCTGCGCTTGACGATGTTCTTGTGCAGCGTCTCGCGGCGCAGGTCGAGGAAGCGGTACTTGAGGCGGATGTCCTCAGGATAATCCGGCTCGCCGAAGACCGGCAGCGGCAGTTCCTTGGCTTCGGAGAGCACTTCGATCTCCTGGGCGTAGAGTTCGATCTCGCCGGTCGCCATGTTCTTGTTGACGGTGTCTTCCGAGCGCGCCTTGACGACGCCGTCGATGCGGATGACCCACTCGCCGCGAACGGTCTCGGCGATCTTGAAGGCCGGGCTATCCGGGTCGGCGACGACCTGGGTCATGCCATAGTGGTCGCGAAGGTCGATGAAGAGAACGCCGCCATGGTCACGAACGCGGTGGACCCAGCCGGAAATCCGGACATTGGCGCCGACATCCGACTTGCGGAGGGCTGCACATGTGTGGCTGCGGTAACGATGCATCATCTCAATTTCCAGTATTTGGCTTGAAGACGGCAGCAGGGGCTTCAAAAGCTCTCTCGCGCCGACAAGAAAATCGGGCGGAAAAGCGCATGGACGGCCTGATTTGTCAAGACTTGGCACGGCCCACGCGCGCTTTGCGCCCGGTTTTCGACGTGGTTGCAATCTTATCATATGCCAAGCTCTGCGGCAGTTTGGCTGCACGAGGCATATTGCTGAAGGTCGCGGTCAACTTTAAAGAGGATGTATCATTCTTCTCCGGAGTCCCGCCATGCCCCTCCTCACCCGCCGCAACCTTCTGAAGGCTTCCGCCGTCGCCGGCGCTTACGGGGTGGGTATCGGCATCGCGGGCAAGTTCGGCCTGGCGGAAGCGGCACCCGAGCCGCAGGTCTTGAAAGCGCTGAAGACTCAGGCGACGCTGACCGACGCCGGCGTGACCAAGAACATCATGACGTGGGGTGCTGTGGGGGGTGACGCGCAGGGCGGTGCGGGAATGCCGCCAGTGCTGCGGATGACCAAGGGCAAGCCCTATGCGGCGCGGCTGACCAACACGCTCGACGAACCCACCACCATTCATTGGCATGGCCTGCGCATTCCCAACAAGATGGACGGCGTGCCGTTCATGACGCAGCCCTACGTCTATACCGGCGACAGCTTCGACTACGCCTTCACGCCGCCTGATGCCGGCACCTTCTGGTATCATCCGCATTGCAACACGCTGGCGCAGATGGGCCAGGGCATGACGGGCGTGATCGTGGTCGAGGATGCGGCCGACCCGACATTCGATTCCGAAGTGGTGCTGAACCTGCGCGACTGGAGGCTTGGCGGTGACGGCCAGTTCATTGCCGCGTTCCGGCCGCGCGATGCGGCGAAGACCGGCACTTACGGCACGGTGCGCACCGCGAACTGGCATCAGGAGCCGCAATATGACGCGCCGGCCGGCGGCCTGATCCGCCTGCGCATCGCCGTCACCGATGTCACGCGCATCTTCTCGCTGAAGATGGAAGGTGCCGAGGCGACCGTGATCGCGATCGACGGCAATCCCGTGCCGAAGCGCTTCCCGCTCGACCTGCTGTTGATCGGCCCGGGCCAGCGCCTCGATCTTGCCGTTCGCATGCCAGATTCCGAAGGCGCGGTTGCGACGTTGGAGGACATTCGCGGGACCACGCCGAAAACGATCGCCAAGCTTCGTTCGGTGGGAACCTCGCTGAAGCGCAATGTCGGCGATCTCGCGGCGCTCGCCGAGAACCCAGTCGCCAAGGCCGACCTGTCTTCTGCGGAAAAAATCTCGGTCGTTCTCAGCGCCACGGCTGAGAATGCGCCCGTCGACAGCATCTGCGGCACGCTGGGCTACAGCTTCTGGGCTATCAACAAGGTGCCATGGCCGGGCGACACGAGTGACCCGACGGCGCCGCTTTCGGAACTGAAACTCGGCAAGAGCTATATCCTGCAGCTGGAGAACGTGACGCCGCATACGCATCCGATCCACCTGCACGGGATGAGCTTCACGGTGCTCTCATCGTCCACGCGGGAGGTCATGCCGCTCGTCACCGACACCTATCTGGTGCAGCCGGACGAGAAGGTGCAGCTCGCCTTCGTCGCCGACAATCTCGGTGATTGGCTGTTGCATTGCCACATCATCGAGCATCAGAAGACCGGCATGACGAGTTATGTCAGGGTTGTTTGACCACTCTTTGCCGGTAGCGGTTGACATATTGGGCCGAAAGGAGAAGGAAGGTTCAACTATGTCTATCCTGCGAATGAATTGAGATGATTGAAACAACCGCCGATTTGGAGGCGGCCTGCACCGAGCTGGCCAAGTCAGAATTCATTACTATCGACACCGAGTTTCTGCGAGAGACGACGTTCTGGCCGGAGCTTTGCTTGATCCAGATGGCGAGCCCGACGACGGAAGTGCTTGTCGATCCGCTCGCCAAGGGTCTCGACCTGAAACCCTTCTTCGAGCTGATGGCCAATTCCAGCGTGCTGAAGGTGTTCCACGCCGCGCGCCAGGATATCGAAATCATCTACAACCGGGGCGGTCTCATTCCGCATCCGATCTTCGACACGCAGGTTGCGGCGATGGTCTGCGGCTTCGGCGATTCCGTCTCCTACGACCAGTTGGTCAGCCGCACAAAGGGCGTGCAGATCGACAAGTCCTCGCGCTTCACCGACTGGAGCCGCCGTCCGCTTTCCGACAAGCAGCTCGACTATGCGCTGGCCGACGTGACGCACCTGCGCGACGTCTATCTCTATCTCAAGGCAGAGCTCGAGCGCGAAGGCCGCTCCTTGTGGCTCTCCGAAGAGATGGATGTGCTCGAGGCGAAAGAGACCTACGACATTCATCCCGATGACGCCTGGCAACGCCTGAAGATGCGCCTGCGCAAGCCGCAGGAGCTTGCCGTGCTGAAATACGTGGCCGCGTGGCGGGAGCGTGAAGCGCGCAGCCGCAACGTGCCGCGTTCGCGCGTCATCAAGGACGACGCGATCTACGAGATCGCCCAGCAGCAGCCGAAGGATGCCGAAGCGCTCGGTCGCCTGCGCACCATCCCGAAGGGTTGGGAACGGTCATCGGCCGGTGCTGCCGTCGTCGAGGCGGTGAATACGGCGCTCGCGCTGCCGAAGGCCGAGATGCCGCATGCGCCGAGACAGACCCAGGCGCCGGAGGGAGCCGCGGCCGCAGCCGAGCTCTTGAAGGTGCTATTGAAGCTGATCTCGGAAAAGCACGGCGTTGCGCCAAAGGTGATCGCCAACAGCGAGGATCTGGACAAGATCGCCGCCGAGGGCGAAAACGCCGATGTGGGCGCGTTGCGCGGCTGGCGCCGCGAGCTGTTCGGCGATCCCGCTTTGCAGCTGATCAAGGGCGACGTTGCGTTGCGCTTCGTCGGCAAGAAGGTCGAGACGGTCGCTCTGTAAGTCGCGACGCAAATTTTGCGTCGCCTCGATTCAGGCCATAACTGCGCCCAATCATTCAGCTAAATCTTTTCGGGAGGGATATCCAATCCCCTTCCGAAAGGGCTTACGCGCGCCTACATTGCTTGAGACGCACGCTGGCCAAGGCTGAACGAAAAGACCCTTATGAGAGAAGTATCTCCAGTCCAGAACTGGCTTCTGATCATGCTCGTCATGGCGGGAAGCGGCGTGCTCTATAGCGTGATGTTCTTCCAGGACAGCCGCCCGCTCATCGGCGCGGTCTTCGCGCTGTGCATGGGCATGCCGATCATCGCGTTTGAGCGAAAGGTGATCTTTCGCGAACTGCGCAACCGGGTCGAGGCGCTGCCGACGCTGACCTTCTTCCTCGCGGAGCTTTTCATCTACGAAGTGCTGATGAGCATCGGCTTCGCGGCCGCTGGCCTTTCGCTATGGGGGACCGGCATCGTCATTCCCCATTCCTGGGTCGACATGGTGGTGCTGCCGTTCAATGCATTTCTTTACGCGCTTGCCGTCTGCTCGCTGATGATCTTTGTTCTCAGAGTTCGCGAGTTGCTGGGCCGTGAGGTGTTCACCAGCATGCTCATCAGCCGCTACCGCAAGCCGGTCAGCGAAGAGCGGGTGTTTCTCTTCATCGACCTTGTCGATTCGACGACCTTCGCGGAGAAGCACGGTGACCTGCGCGCGCAGCAGATGCTGAGCTCGCTGTTCGCGGCCTTTGCCGAGCCGGTGCGCAAGTACAAGGGAACGATCGTCGATTATGTCGGCGATGCCGCCATCATTACCTGGCCGCTGGACCGTGGCGTCAAATTCGCGCGCTGCGTCAACTGCATCTTCGACATCATCAATGCGATCGAGGCGGATGCCGAGAGCTGGTTGACGACCTATGGGCAGGTGCCGAGGCTGCGCGCGGCGCTGCATGGCGGAAGCATCATCACCGCCGAAATCGACCATCACAAGATCACGTATTTCGGCGATACGATCAACACCGCGTCGCGGCTTGAATCGCTCTGCAAGACGCTGAACCGCTCGGTGCTGATCTCGACCGACCTCGCCCAGCGGATCCAGCTGCCGGCCAAGGTGGTGGCGGAGGATCTCGGCCAGCACGCGGTCAAGGGACGCGGACAGAGCCTCGGCGTGATCTCGCTCGTCAAGGCGGACGACCGCATAGCGTCACCAAAGCTTCACGCGGGTGTCAAAGCGCCGACATAAGAGGCCTGCTAATCGAACCCCGCATTCCATCACATGGGGGTTTCGATGAAAAATGCTCTTCTTGCTTCTGTTTCATTTGTTCTTTTGATCGCCGGTTCGGCCATGGCCGACCAGCAGCAATTTCCCGCAAAGCTCGCCGGCCAGGCTATTCTGCCGGCGAACACCATGGTGCCGGCTCCCGCCGATGCACCCGAATTCCTCAAGCACTCCGGCAAGTTCACGACGCCGGATCGCAAGCGCACCGAGGCGCTCGGCACCGTTCCGGGCAAGGACGGCGCACGCGTGACCGACCTCAAGCTCCCCTTCGACGGACAGCCGATCCAGGGCTTCTCCGGCATCAAGACCATGGAAGACGGCACGTTCTGGACGCTGTCCGACAACGGTTTCGGCTCGAAGGCCAACTCCAGCGACGCCATGCTTTTCCTGCATCAGGTGAAGTTCGATTGGGCCACCGGCAAGGTCGAGGTCGTCAAGAACCTGTTCCTGTCCGATCCCGACAAGAAGGCGCCCTTCCCGATCGTGCTTGAAGGTGCCGAGAAGCGCTACCTCACAGGTGCCGATTTCGACATCGAATCCATCCAGCCCGTCGCCGACGGTTTCTGGATCGGCGAGGAGTTCGGGCCCTACATCCTGAAGTTCGACACCGAGGGCAAGCTGACCGACGTCGTTTCCACCGTCGTCAACGGCAAGCCGGTGCTGTCGCCCGACCACCCGACGCTCTCGGTTCCGGCAAACCCGGTCGCCAAGATGCCCGCATTCAACGTGAAGCGTTCCGGCGGCTTCGAAGGCCTTGCGATGTCCAAGGATGGCAGCAAGCTTTATGGCCTGCTCGAAGGCCCGCTCTTCCAGGACGACGGCAAGGTCGAGGCGGTCGATGGCCGCACGGGCCTGCGCATCGTTGAGTTCGACACGGCGGCCAAGAACTGGACCGGCCGCAGCTGGCTCTACCCGCTGGAAGAAAAGGGCATCGCGATCGGCGACTTCAACATGCTCGACGACACCACCGCGCTGGTGATCGAGCGTGACAACGGCGCCGGCAGCAAGGACAAGGCCTGCGCCGATCCCAAGCAGCCGAAGGCCGATTGCTTCGAGGCTCCCGCCGAGCTGAAGCGCATCTATAAGATCGAGTTCAACGACGCCAACGCAAACGGCGCCGTTCGCAAGATCGGCTATATCGACCTTCTCGACATCAAGGACCCGAACAACAAGAAGAAGGCCGGCACCAAGGATGGCGTCTACGACATGCCGTTCGTAACGATCGAGAACGTCGACCGCGTTGACGCCACCCACATCGTGGTCGGCAACGACAACAACCTGCCCTTCTCCGCCGGCCGCGCAGTAGACAAGGCTGACGACAACGAGTTCAGCCTGCTCGAAGTCGGCGAACTGCTCAACGCCAAGTAAGCGGCATCGAAATCAAGACGGCCCCCGTTCGAAAAAGCGGGGGCTGTTTTGCTTATTACGGAGCTGGGCGTTGATGCCGCTACTCGAAGCGGAAGGCCAGGCGCTTGTTGGTGAGCTTCGCAAGCTGCTGCAGGCGGCCGTCGAGACGCTCGCCGGCGAAATCGCGATACTCCGAGGGCACGACGAATTCGAGGTCGAGATCGGGATCGTTGGACTTGCGGAAGGTCAGATTGCGGACGATGCCGGGCATCGAGGCCGAGAACAGGTAGACGACACGCAGCATGCCGCCGAGCAGCTTGGCGCGCTCGACATATTGCGGCGTCGCGATCGTTGCCAGCGGGCTGGTCGCGCCGTCGTCGTGCAGGCCTTCGAAGCGGTAGTAATTGGCAAGCGCGATGAAAGCGCGGCCGGGATGGCTGATGCCGACGAAGGACGTGTGGGCGATGATATTAAGCGCCTGCAGGCCGCGATAATCGGGATGAGCGCGCCAGCTGATATCGGCAAGCAGGCAGGCAGCCTGGCGATAACGGGCTTCTTCCGGCGTCTCCAAAATGTCGAAGAACGGCATCATACGGCCGGTCCATTCCGAGAGCTCGCGGGCATGCTCCGGCGAGCGGGCACGCAGGATCGCCAGTTCGCGGGCCGCTTCCAGCAGCGGGTCGGCGCGGCGTTCGCTTTCGGAGAGAAGCGAGTAGAGATAGCCCTCGCGCACGCCCTGGCCGGAGAAGGAGATCACCGAGGGCTTCATGACGCTCAGCACTTCCTTCATCGCAATGGCGCCGAAGGGCAGCAATGCGCGGCGATACTTCGAAACCGCCATCCAGGCGGGATCCTTGGAGTCCCTCGCTGCATCGACCTGATCGAGAAACAGCATCATCTGCTCTAGCGAGATCTCGTAGCCCTGCATCATGTGCAGCGGGTAGTTGGTCATCTCCATGTGCAGCTTGGCGATGTTTCGCCAAGTGCCGCCGACGGCGTAGAACGTGCGCCCCTCGCCCTGGGCCAGAAGCTTGGAGATGGTCTTCACGTGCTTGCGGGCGAAGGTGCGGGCCTTCTCCATGGAGCCGCCGGCATATTCCGACAGGCGCAGGCCGCCGAGCGGCAGCGTTACGCCCTGGCCGAGTTCCTTGCCCTTGATGTCGATCAGCTCCAGAGAGCCACCGCCCAGATCACCGGCGATACCATCCGGCGTGTAGAAGCCGCTGACGATACCGAGCGCGGAGAACTTGGCTTCTTCTTCACCAGAGAGAACGCGCACCTTGCGCTGCAGGATGGTTTCGGCGCGATGGATGAAATCCGGGCCATTCGAGGCCTCACGGGCAGCAGCCGTCGCCAGCACGTACATGGTGGCCGCACGCGCCTGATCGGACAGCGCCTTGAAGCGATGCAGAGCGGAAAGCGCACGTTCGACGCTGGCCTCGTCCATCTTGCCTGTGAGCGCTATGCCCTTACCGAGACCGCAGAGAACCTTTTCGTTGAAAAGGATCGTGGGCGATCTCGACAAGCCTTCATAGATGACCACACGGATCGAGTTCGACCCGATATCGACAACGGAGACCGGGGCAATCCCTGGAAGGCGCCCCTGGGCTTCTGATTCAACCATGCAGGTCCAGTTTTATCGTTTCGTGCGGCCGGAAAGAAGGCCGGCGATCAGCTTTGGCGCACTGGATTTCAACGCTTCACCACGGCCCGAAAGGCTGGGATTGGTCATGAAATACTGTTGCGCGTTGAACGGCTCCTCGCCCTTGCGCACCTCCATGCGCCTTGACGTTCCGTCGGCCAATATCTCGTAGCTTTGTTGATTGTCAATGAGGTTGCCCAGCATGATCTGTGACAAAACCTGCTCGTGCACGGTCGGATTGATGAGCGGAACCAGCGTTTCGACGCGACGATCGAGATTTCTCGGCATCATGTCGGCCGAGCCGATATAGACCAGCGCCTTGTCGGACGGCAGGCCGTGGCCGTTACCGAAGCAGAAGATGCGGCTGTGCTCGAGGAAGCGGCCGACGATCGACTTGACGCGGATGTTTTCCGACAGGCCGGGAACCTGCGGGCGCAGGCAGCAGATGCCGCGGATGACGAGATCGATCTCCACGCCGGCGTGGCTCGCCGTATAGAGCGCATCGATGATTTCGGGATCGACGAGCGAGTTCATCTTCATCCAGATGGCCGCCGGCGCGCCGTTCTTGGCGTGCTTGATCTCTTCGTTGATGTGACGAAGGATGCGTGAGCGCAGCGTATAGGGCGATACGGCGAGCTTCATGCTCTCTTCTGGCTCGCCATAGCCGGTGATGAAGTTGAAGATATTGGCCATGTCGTGGGCAATCACCGGATTGCAGGTGAAGAACGACAGGTCGGTATAGATCTTCGCGGTGATCGGGTGATAGTTGCCGGTGCCGAGGTGGCAGTAGCTGCGCAGCTTGCCCTCTTCGCGGCGAACGACCAGCGACATCTTCGAGTGGGTCTTCAATTCGATGAAGCCGAAGACGACTTGCACGCCGGCGCGTTCAAGGTCGCGCGCCCAGCGGATGTTGGCCTCTTCGTCGAAACGCGCCTTCAGCTCGACCAGCGCCGTAACCGACTTGCCGGATTCGGCGGCGTCGATCAGCGCGCGCACGATCGGGCTGTCGTTGGAGGTGCGGTAGAGCGTCTGCTTTATCGCCAGGACGTCAGGATCGCGCGCAGCCTGGAGCAGAAACTGGACCACCACGTCAAAGGACTCGTAGGGGTGGTGAACCACCATGTCCTTTTCGCGAATGGCGGCGAAGCAATCGCCGGCGTGCTCGCGGACGCGTTCGGGAAATCGCGCGTTGTAGGAGGGGAAGCGCAGGTCGTCGCGCGGCGCCTTGGTGATCTCGGACAACGTGTTCAGTGCCAGCAGCCCCGGCAGAACGGCAACGCGGTTATCGGGCACGTTGGTTGCCTGCACCACGAACTGGCGCAGCGAAGCCGGCATTTCGGAATCGGTTTCAAGACGGATCACCGAACCGCGGCGGCGGCGCTTCAGCGCGGTTTCGAAGAAGCGGACGAGATCTTCGGCTTCTTCCTCGACTTCGATATCGCTGTCGCGGATGATGCGGAACGTACCGGAACCCTGCACCTCATAGCCCGGGTAGAGCCGGTAGATGAAGATATTGGCGACGTCCTCGAGCGTGATGTAGCGGATCGTGTTGCCGTCATCTGGCAGGCGCACGAAACGATCGAGCGCCGGCGGCAGGCGCAGCAGCGCCGTCATCGGCTCGCGACCATTCTTGCTGACCAGTTGCAGGCCGATCGAGAATCCGAGATTGGGGATGAAGGGGAACGGGTGCGCCGGGTCGATCGAGAGCGGCGTCAGAACCGGGAAGATCGCCTGCTCGAATTCGGTCGCGAGCCAGTTGCGATCGGTTTCGCTGAGCGCGCCGGGGCGCACAATCAGGATGTCTTCCTTGGCGAGATATTGCTGCAGCACGGCCAGCGAGGCCTGTTGCTCCATCTGCAGATTGTCGATTTCCTGCAGGATGGATTCGAGCTGTTCGGCCGGCGTTTTACCGTCAGGCGTGCGCACAACGATGTTCTGGCGCACTTGCGCTTCAAGACCTGCAACGCGGACCATGAAGAATTCATCGAGGTTGGCAGCCGAGATCGACAGGAACCGAACGCGCTCGAGCAGCGGATGCTCGGTGTTCAGCGTCTCCTCGAGAACGCGGCGATTGAACTGCAGCCAGGAAAATTCGCGGTTGATGAAGCGCTCGGGGCTGGAGAGCAGTTCTTCAAGCGGAGGAACGTTCGCCTTGGTTTCGGGAGCCGTTTCCTGGTTTCCCGCGACTGCACTGTCCATCGTTCGATCGTCCCCTCATCATTGCGCCAAGCCGAATATATCAGTTTCACGACGGAACTGTGACAGTCAATCAGCCGGATCGGAATTGCCCAATTCATTCAACACTTCAGCGGCGAGCGCGCGCGTGATCTTGGTGCCTCTCGACAGAGCCAGACGGTCCAGCCGCTCGACGATCGTCTGCGCGGCGTTCAGCGATCGCTCCATCCTGACGACAATATAGAGCACCAGTTTGTCATCTATATAAAGCTGGCGATCGGCAAACAGCTTGACGATAACCTGCGACAGCAGTTCCTCGTCCGGCTCGCCGATCTCGACGACGGTCGCGGCCTTGAGGCGAGAGCGCAGATCGGCGAGCTCGACAGGCCAGGACATCGGCCAGAGGCGGCTGGTCATCAGCAGGCTGTGGCCGTTTTCGCGCACGCTGTTGATGACGTGAAACAGTTCGGTGTCGTCGAAGCCGAGGCGATCGACATCCTCGAAGAGCACCGGGCCGTTAGCCGCATCGACGGCGGCGTTGGCGCCCGCTTTCGGATGGATGAGCGTGGCGCCGCTGTGATCCTTCCAGATATTGGCGAGGTGCGACTTGCCCGATCCGACCGGGCCGGCGAGGATGACGACTGGCGATGGCCAGTTCGGCCAGGCATCGACGATCTCGACAGCCGCCGCCAGCCGCTCGGAGATCAGGAGATCATCACGACCGGTCGCGGCATCATGAGAAAAGGCCAAGGGGAGCTGCTCCACGGGCTTGCGCCTTGAGTCAGCGTTTTTCACGTCAGTCATTTCGGGCCAGCTTTTGTCTTCCGTACCGGGGTGGCCTTCGCCTCGCCCGCATACAGGTCGCTCTCAAGATACCGTGAAAGCGCAAAGCGAACAAGGACGCCGACGGCGGCAGCGGCCGGCACGGCGACCAGAAGCCCCACGAAGCCGAACAGCGCGCCGAAGGCGAACAGCGCAAACATCAGCCAGACCGGATGCAGGCCAACGCTGTGGCCAACCAGCTTCGGCTGCAGGATGTTGCCTTCCATGAACTGGCCGCTGAAGAAGACCGCGAGAACCGCGCCGACCCAGATATAGTCAGGCCAGAACTGCACGAGCGCCACGCCGACTGCGGCAATCAGACCTACCGTGGAGCCGACATAGGGAATGAAGCTGATCATGCCGGCGAAGAGGCCGATAAGCAGGCCGAAGTTCAGCCCTACCAGCGACAGGCCGACCGCATACCAGATGCCGAGGATCAGGCAGAGAGACCCCTGCCCGCGAATGAAGCCGGCGATCGCGCCATCGATCTCGCTCATGATCTGGTGAACGTTGGCGACATAATCACGGGGGATATACTTGTCGATATTGGCGACCATGCGGTCCCAATCGAGGAGCATGTAGAAGGCGACCACTGGTGTCACGACCATCAGCGAAATGACGTTGACGACGGCAAGGCCGGAGCTCCAGACCTGGCTGAACAAGCCGGTGAGCAGGCCAAAGCCCTGCGACAGGATTTCCGAGAAATTGTTCTTGATTGTACCGAGCTGGTTCTTGATCCAATCCGGTAGCATCGAGTTCTGCTGCTTGGCGATGAAGGTCTGCAGCTGATCGATATAACCCGGCAGGCGGCCGGCGAAATCGGCGAACTGGCTGGCAAGGATCGGGATCAGGATCATCAGCGCCAGGACGATCAGGATGACGAAGGCGATCAGGATGACGATGGTCGCCATCAGACGGCTGAGGCCGAACCTCTCCAGCCGGTCGGCGACCGGATCGAGGAAATAGGCAATCGCCATGCCGGCCAGAAACGGCAGCAGGATGGAGCTGAACACCAAAAGGAAGGCGATGAAGGCGGCGAGCACGAACAGCCAGAAGATAACCTGGCGCTTCAGACCGGCGCCGCTAACCTGGTGTGCCATCATGTTCTCCGCTGATCGAACGTCGGTACTTGCCGCATCGCAGCGATACGGCCTGCGAGCCACATAGGATGCACCCGCGAGAATGGTCAACCCCAGCGTCCAATTTCCCAGAAGCTCCGTTCAAAAGAGCGGGAAATTGGGGCTTTTGCCACGCAACGCCTTGCATAAAGGCCCCTGTCATGCAATTGCGACCCGCATGTGACGCGGGGATATTTCCCGCCCGACGACAGCCATCGGAGAGCAGTATGAGCCAGTCCGGAAAAAACGGTCTCACCTATAGCGATGCAGGCGTGGATATCGACGCTGGCAACCTTCTCGTCGAAAAGATCAAGCCCGCCGTACGCTCGACCCGCCGCCCCGGCGCGGATGGCGAAATCGGCGGCTTCGGCGGCCTGTTCGACCTGAAGGCCGCAGGCTTCACCGATCCGGTTCTGGTCGCGGCCAATGACGGCGTCGGCACCAAGCTGAAGATCGCGATCGACGCGGATTATCACGACACCGTCGGCATCGACCTCGTCGCCATGTGCGTCAACGATCTCGTGGTACAGGGCGCCGAGCCGTTGTTCTTTCTCGACTACTTCGCGACCGGCAAGCTCGACCCTGATCAGGGTGCGGCGATCGTCGAAGGCATTGCCGCCGGCTGCCGCGACGCCGGCTGTGCGCTGATCGGCGGCGAGACCGCGGAGATGCCGGGCATGTACTCCTCCGGCGATTACGATCTGGCCGGCTTTGCCGTTGGTGCTGCCGAACGCGGCAAGCTACTGCCGTCGGGCGATATCGGCGAAGGCGACGTGATCCTCGGCCTCGCTTCCTCGGGCGTCCACTCCAACGGCTTCTCGCTGGTGCGCAAGATCGTCGGCATTTCCGGCCTCGCCTGGGATGCGCCGGCACCGTTTGCTGACGGCAAGACGCTTGGCGAGGCGCTGCTGACCCCGACCCGCATCTATGTGAAGCAGTTGCTCAGCGTCATACGCGAGACCGGAGCGATCAAGGCGCTGGCGCACATTACCGGCGGCGGCTTCCCTGAAAACATTCCGCGCGTTCTGCCCAAGCACCTCGCCGCCGAGATCGATCTTGCCGCCGTCAAGGTTCCGGCCGTGTTCTCCTGGCTGTCGAAGACCGGCGGCGTCGAAGCAAACGAAATGCTGCGCACCTTCAACTGCGGTATCGGCATGATCGCCGTCGTCTCCGCCGAGAATGCCGACACCGTCATCTCGGCGCTGGAAGCGCAGGGCGAAAACGTCGTGCGGCTCGGCCAAATGATCGCGCGCGCCGAGGGTGCGCACGGCACGCTCTACAAGGGTACGCTCGCCATATGACGTCTCCGCGCAAACGCGCCGTCGTCTTCATCTCCGGCGGCGGCTCCAACATGATGGCGCTGGTCGCCGCCGCGAAAAATCCGGATTTCCCGGCCGAGATCGTCGGCGTGATCTCCGACAAGCCGGACGCTGGCGGGCTTGCCAAGGCGTCAGCCGAGGGCATCGCGACCTTCGCCTTTTCGCGCAAGGACTACGCCAGCAAGGAAGCGCACGAAGAAGCGATCTTCGCGGCGCTGGACGCACTGGCTCCCGACATTCTGTGCCTCGCGGGCTATATGCGCCTGCTGAGCGGCACGTTCATCCAGCGCTACGAGGGGAAGATGATCAACATCCACCCTTCACTGCTGCCGTTATTCCCCGGCCTGCACACGCACCAGCGCGCCATCGACGCCGGCATGCGGATCGCCGGCTGCACCGTACATTTCGTCACCGAGGGCATGGATGAAGGCCCGGTCATCGGCCAGGCGGCCGTGCCGATCTTCTCGGACGACACCGCCGATACGCTGGCGGGGCGTGTGTTGACGGTCGAGCATCAGATCTATCCGCAGGCGCTGAAGCTGTTTGCCGAGAGCAAGGTGCGGATGGAAGGTGGCAAGGCTGTTAGAACGGCCGATGCGTCCGATACCACCGCAACCGGTGCTGTTATCTCCGCCTGACCGGAGATTGACCGGCGGGATGATGCGGATCATCATGTGCGTGGCCCACGGAGCGACGCCATGACTGTTACCGTCAACATCGATGAAGCAAGCCTTCCCGAACTCCTTGCCAAGGTAGAAGCCGGCGAGGAGGTCGTTATCCTGCGCGATGGTTTGCCGGTGGCGAGGATGGCCCCTGTCGCGGCGGATCACGAAAAGCGCAGGCAGGCAATCGAGGCCGTCCGTGCCTTCCGGAAAACCATGCCAAGCATTACAGCGGAAGAAATTGCCGAGTGGAAGGCGACGGGCCGGCGATGACGGCCAAATTCGTCGTCGATTCATCTGTCGTGTGCTGCTGGGTTTTGCCAGACGAAAGCTCGCCGATCGCGGCTGCCGCATTCGCCCATCTTCAAACCTCGGACGCGATTGCTCCCGACTTATTGTGGCACCAAGTGCGCAATGTGTTGATGATGGCGAGAAGGCGCAATCGGATCGACTTCGACAAGGCGCGTGAAGGTGTGAAACTCTTGCGTGGACTGAGCATCTTCACGCAGCGCTCGCCGAGCGACGACACAATTCTTGGCTTGGCGGAACGGCACCGGTTGACCGCTTACGATGCCGCTTATTTAGCCTTGGCAATCCAGACGAAACTGCCGCTCGCCACCCTGGACAAGCAACTGATAGAGGCAGCAGCACGCGAAAACGTGCCGCTGCTCGCTTGACAGGATCAACCCTTAAGCCGCGATCGCCCGTGGCTGATGCAGCGTGCCGTCGCTGTAGACGAAGCGGCCGCCGCGGAAGGTGGCGCGGATGCGGTGGATGTCGCCGGCTTCGACGACCACCAGATCGGCGCGCTGGCCTATGGCGATTTCGCCGCGGTCAGTGAGACCGGCGGAGCGGGCGGCGTTTTTCGTTGCCATGGCGACGGCGGTCGGCAGGTTGGTGGCCTCGGCGATCTTGAAGATGCCGGGGACGAAGGCAGCCGGGTGATAGTCGGCTGCGATGACGGAAAGGACGCCGGCGCGGGCGGCATCGAGAGCGCTCAGATTGCCCGACATCGACTGGCCGCGCAGCGCATTCGGCGCGCCCATCAGCGTCCAGAGGCCACGGCGGCGTGCTTCTTCGGCTGCCGGCAGCGTTACCGGGAACTCGCTGATCGTGACGCCCATCGCATGCATCTCAGCCACCTTCTCGGCGCTGTCGTCGTCATGCGAGGCGAGCGACAGCTTGTGGCGCAGAGATAGGTCGACGATGTGGCGAAGCCTGGTCTCGATCTCGGGATTGTCACGCATGGCGATGCGCTTGGCGACCATCTCGGCGGCCATTTCCTCGGAGATGGCACGGCGCTCGGCCATGCTGAGGATATAGCTCTGGATGTCGTTATACTGGCCTTGCCCCGGTGTGTGATCGGTCAGCGAGACCATATCGACATGGCCGGCATCGAGCAGCTTTTCGAGCGCCGGCGCCGCGCCAACGTTCGTGATCTCGTAGCGCGCGTGTACGCGGTGATCGATCAGGAGGTCATCCTTGAAGCGGCTCACGCCCTCGATGACGGCGCAGGTGGTTTCCAGCGAGCGGACGTGGCCGTAGACGCTTTCGGTGGCGAAAGAGACAGCGGCATAGGCGGTCGTCACGCCATGGGCGGCGAGCTTCTTGTCGAGCTCGTGGATGGAGAAGCCGATCGGCATCATGGCGTTGGGGCGCGGCGCGATCTCGCGCTCGATCATGTCGCCGTGGAGGTCGACGAACCCCGGCATCAGCAGGCGACCTTCGCCGTCGATTGCGGCATTGGCGACCATCTCCGGGCGGATCTCGGCGATAACGCCATCCTCGATGCGAACCGAGCCGTTGTTCACGACCTCATCCGGCAGAACGATCGTGAAATTGCTGAGCCACATCGGCTTTCTCCTCATATCAGGCAATTATGACAAGCCGGAGCCGATAGCCCCGATTCATGACATGCGAATGAACGTCTCAGGGCTTATTCAAGGCAACCCTGTTCAACGCCGCCCATTGCAGCAGAATGATCGTCTTGAAGTCGATGATATGACCGCTGGCGATCATCTTCACTGCGTCATCGAGCGGGATTTCGACGACCTCGATGTCCTCGTGCTCCTCAGCCAGTCCGCCGCCTTCGGAGACGCGGTCGTCCGTGTCGATCGAGGCCGCGAAGAAGTGGACGAGTTCGGCGTTGGAGCCCGGCGAACTGTAGGCCTTGAAGAGGAAGCGGACATCGCGGACGCGGAAGCCGGTTTCCTCGATGGCTTCGCGTCGGATGGCGGCTTCCGGCTCATCGCCATCGAGCAGACCGGCCGGCGTTTCCAGCATCCAGGCCGGCTCGCCGTGGAGATAGACGGGCAGACGGAACTGGCGGACGAGGACGACGGTGTCGCGCTTGGGGTCGTGCAGCAGGATCGTGGCGGCGGGGGTGCGATGGTAAATCTCGCGGTGGATGCGGTGCGTTTCGCCGTCGGAATTGGTGTAATCGACCTCGTAGGTGCTGAGCCGCGTCCAGCCATCCGAGAGCGTCCTTTCCTGGATGACCTCGGCCTTCGCCTTTTCAAATTTCGTCATGCCGCGTCCCTGCGAAGCCAAACCTTGTTGTCGTGGACGGCAGCACCGCCATAGGGCGCGACGGGGTCGGCGCCGGTCAAAACGTTGATGCCTTCGCCATCCACATGTGCCTTGTTCGGCCACAGGCCCTCAGCAATCAGCACGCCCGGCCTGACCTCGGTCGTCAGCTTGGCGTGCAGGCGAATTTCGCCTATTGCGTTACCGACCTGGACGAGATCGCCGTGGGCGATGTCTTGGGCTTTCGCATCGGCGGGATTGATCATCAGCTCCGGCCGCCCCTCCTTCTGCCGTGAGGTTTTGGTCTCGGCGAAGCTGGAATTCAGGAAGTTGCGGGCGGGCGATGTGGCGAGGCGGAACGGGTGCTCGGCATCGGCCACTTCGATCACGTCCACCTGATCCGGGAACTGAGGCAACTCCGGATAGGGACCGAGCAGACCGACGGCCTCCGGCGGACGGTTCGGCGCCGGCTGGTTGCGCCAGTCGGGGCGGAAGTGGAAGCGGCCGTCGGGATGGGCGAAGCCGTTGATGAAATGGGCGTCGTCGAATTCCGGCTGGCGATCGAACCACTTGTGCTCGAGGAAATGATCGTAGCCGGGCAGTTCGCTCGATTGGAGAACGCGGTCGATCATCTCACGCGCCGTGAAGCCGAAGCCGGGACGATCGGCAACGCCGAGGCGCTTGGCGAGTTCCTCGATGACGAAGAGATTGGTGCGCACCGTTTCCGGCGGCTCGACCAGCTTCGGGCCGAGCAGAATGTGGTTCTGGCCGCCGGCGCGGTAGATGTCGTCATGCTCGACGAACATGGTGGCGGGGATGACGATATCGGCCATCTCGGCGGTATCGGTCATGAACTGCTCGTGGACGGCGACGAAGAGATCGTCGCGGGCGAAGCCGCGCTTCACCAGCCGCTGCTCGGGCGCGATATTAACAGGGTTGGTGTTCTGGATCAGCATGGCGGTGACGGGGCCGCGATGGCGCAGAGCCACGGCATCGCCGGTCAAGGCGCGGCCGATCTGCGACTGGTCGATCATGCGGATATCGGCATCCTTCATCGACTTGCCGGTCAGTTCCGCGTTGTTCATGCGGAAGATGTCGCTGTTTGAGTGGAAGGCGCCGCCGCCTTCATATTGCCAGGAGCCGAGAACGGTTGCCACCGAGGCTGCCGCATGCATGGCGACCGCGCCGTTGCGCTGGCGGGTGAAGCCGTAGCCTAAGCGGAAGAAAGTCTTCTTCGTCGTGCCGACGAGCTTGCCGAAGGCTTCGATCTCCTCGACCGAAAGCCCGGTGATGGCGGCGGCCCATTCCGGCGTCTTCGTTTTCAGATGCGCTTCGAGGCCTGCGGAATCGTCGGCGTATTTCGCCATATAGGCGCGGTCGGCATAGCCGTCGCGGAAGGCGATGTGCATGGCGGCACAGGCGAGCGCGGCATCGGTGCCCGGCTTGAGGATCAGCGCCAGATCGGCCTGCTTCATCGTCGGGCTGTCGTAGATATCGATGACGACGATCTTGGCGCCGCGTTCCTTGCGCGCCTTGATCGCGTGGGTCATGACGTTGACCTGTGTGGCGACCGCGTTGGTGCCCCAGATGACGACGCAATCGGTGCGCGCCATTTCGCGCGGATCCGGGCCTCTCAAGACCCCTGTGGCCATGGTGAAGCCGGTCCAGGCAGGGTTGGTGCAGATCGACGAGAAGAAGCCGGAATAGCGCTTGGCGTGGCGCAGGCGATCGATGCTGTCGCGCTGCACCCAGCCCATTGTGCCGGCATAGTAATAGGGCCAGATCGCCTCGCTGCCATCCCTGGCCTCGGCCTTGACGAAGGCTTCGGCGATCTCATCCAGCGCGGCGTCCCAGGAAATCTGCTGCCACTCTCCTGCCCCCTTGGCGCCCTTGCGGCGCAGCGGGTGCATCAGGCGATCGGGATGGTAAAGACGTTCGGCGTATCGCGCGACCTTGGCACAGATGACGCCAGAGGTGTAGCTGTGGTCGTTTGCCCCGCGCACACGGCCGATCCTGCCATCATCAGTGACCTCCACTTCCAGCGCGCAGGTGGAGGGACAGTCATGCGGACAGGCAGTGTGGCCGATCCGGACGGAGGACTTCGGGGATTTGGCTTCGATGGGGGTCGCAATGTTCATGGAGTTTCTATATTCCAACCGGAAACCGGCCAAAAGCCGGAAACGACGTCTCCCACGCGAATTCATGTAGGCATCAGCGAAAATGAACTACCGCCACATCTACCATGCGGGCAACTTTGCCGATGTCCTGAAACACGCGGTTCTCGCGCGTCTCGTCCGCTACATGCAGAAGAAGGATGCGGGCTTCCGCGTGCTCGATACGCATGCCGGCATCGGGCTTTACGACCTCTCTTCGGAAGAGGCGCAGAAAACAGGCGAATGGCGCGAAGGAATCGGCAAGATCATGGAGGCCGAGCTTTCGCTGCAGGTGGCCGAATTGCTGGAGCCTTATCTGACCGCGATCCGCGAACTCAATCCAGATGGCGGCATGCGCTACTATCCCGGCTCCCCGAAGCTCTCGCGCATGCTGTTCAGGCCGCAGGATCGGCTATCGGCGATGGAGCTGCATCCCGAAGATTACCAGCGGCTGCATCGCCTGTTCGAGGGCGATCATCATGCCCGTATCACCGAGCTCGACGGCTGGCTGTCGCTCGGCGCGCATCTGCCGCCGAAGGAGAAGCGCGGCATCGTGCTTGTCGATCCGCCCTTCGAGGAAGGCGGCGAGTACGAGCGGCTGGTCGATGGTCTCGCCAAGGCCTATCGCCGCTTTCCCGGCGGCACCTACTGCCTCTGGTATCCGATCAAGAAGGGCGCACCGATCAAGGAATTCCACGAGGCGCTGCAGGCACTCGATATTCCGAAGACACTTTGCGCCGAGCTTACCGTGCGCAGCGACCGGGGAATGGTGACCGGGCTGACCGGCTCCGGGCTGATCATCGTCAACCCGCCCTTTACGCTGAAGGACGAGCTGCACCAGCTGCTGCCGGCGCTAAAAGATCATATGGCGCAGGACCGCTATGCCTCGCACCGGGCGTTCTGGCTGCGCGGTGAAAACAAGGCCGTGAAAGAGGATTGACCGACTCTTTCCGGCGCGAAATAGTCCGGCCACATTCCAAATACGTTGCCAGGCATTTTGAAAGAGACCGACGATGAAGATCCTTTGCGCGCCCGCCTCCCCCTATTCAAGCAAGGTCCGGATGGCCGCGCGCTATCTCGAGCTTGATGCGACCGAGATCCGCGTCGACACCAATGCCGGGCCGGCGATCCTCGTCGACAACAATCCTCTCGGAAAGATCCCGACGGTCCTGACGGATGACGGCGTTTCGGTCTTCGACAGCGTCGCGATCATGCATTATTTCGGTCGCCTCAAGGGCAAGCAGCTCTATCCGTCGAAGAACGGCAAGCGGACGGAAGCCGAAGTGTTGGAAGCGCTTTGCGACGGCATCTGCGACTGCCTGCTCGCCATCGTCTACGAACGCCGCTTCCGCGACGAGGAAAAGATCCACCAGCCCTGGATCGACAGGCAGTGGAAGAAGGTCGTGAGCGGCCTCAATCACCTGAGCGTCCACCTGCCGAAGATCGGCAAGAAGCTACATGGCGGCCACTTCGCGCTGGCGGCAACGCTGGGGTATCTCGACCTGCGTTTCCACGGCCAGTGGGAAGCCGAGCATTCCGAGCTGATCGGCTGGCTCCGGACTTTCGAGAAGAAATTCCCTGCCTATGCGGAACTCAAGCCTCAGGGCTGAGCGCGATCCCTTCAGGACGAATTCGAGAGTCATTCGAATCCGTTGGCGGTCACGCTTTATGTGGCGGATGAAGCCCGAGCCCTATCAGACAAAGCGGAACAAAAAAGCCGGAGCGATGCCCCGGCTTTTTTTCATTTATCTGATCGGCTGATCAGAACTTCATGCCGATACCGACCTTGACGCTGTGCTCGTCATAGCCGCGCGAGATGTTCGCGCCACCGACGTTGAAGTCGTTCTTCTGGTAGTCGGTGTAGCGGTATTCGATACGAGCCGTGATGTTGTTGGTCACCATCGCTTCGGCACCGGCGCCGACCGTGTAGCCCAGAGCGCTGTCGCTGTCAGAACCAGCGGCGTTGCTGAACTTGTTCTTGGTGGCGGCCAGACCAGCCGTACCATAGAGCAGGAAGGGGTTCAGGTCGTAACCGATACGGCCGCGGATCGAGCCGTTGACTTCGTTCTTGGCAGTGCCGCCGTCGACAGCGCCGTCAGCGCCGGAGTAGCCGATGTCACCTTCGACACCGTATACGATCTGGCCCTGCTGCCAGTTGTAACCGCTGTAGATCTGGCCGCCGAAAGCGCGAGCGTTATAGTCGTGAGCGAAGCCGCCCATGTTGTAGGTGCCGGCGCCACCGAGGTAGAAGCCCTGCCAGTTGCCGGTCGGGGCAACATCGTTCTGGGCGACCGGAGCTTCCGGGATCTGATCGACGGCATCGGCCGCGTAAGCAGCGGAAAAGCCACCAAGGGCAACGGTCGAAACCAATAGGCTAGCAATAAACGTACGCATACTCATCTCCTTATCGAACCCGCGCCCTTCATCAACTGTGTTAACGTGAAGCATTCGCGAGCAATTACGCATGTCCCTTTCGGATCGAGAGGGAAATTGATGCGCAAATGAGGATTTGGAAGAGCCAAAATGTGATTTGATTGTGGCTTAGCGGTGGCTGAAATTCGATGTTGCTTTATCGCAACAAACACTTCATTAACCCTAACCAAGCGTTAAATCATGAATACTTATTTTATCGAATTATATTCTTAAATAATACGTACAATATCCAAGTTCTGTGCGCAATCAAGACGCCTATTTATAAGATCTGATCCGCCACCTATATAAGCACCGCAGAGATTTGCGGGATGAAGAGGCAGGATTTTGAGCGAGACAAGACTTCGAACAGCGTTGGTGACAGGGTCGGCCAAGAGAATAGGCCGTGCGATAGTCGAAGATCTTGCAGCGAGCGGCTTCTCGGTTGCGATCCACGCGAATGGTTCCATCGCCGAGGCGGAAAATTTTGCGGCGGAATTGCGGCAAAACGGCAAAAACGCGGTCGCGCTTCACGCCGATTTGAAGAATGTCGAGGCCACCAACGGACTGATAAAAAAGGCGTTTGAGGCGCTCGGACCGCTCGATTTGCTCGTCAACAACGCCTCGGCCTTCCACAATGATTCGGCGCACCACTTTGACGCGGCAGCCTGGGACGACCACTTCGCGCTGCACGTGCGCGCGCCCTCCATATTGTCTGCCGCCTTTACCGAACAGCTGCCAAAGAGTGCCGCGGGACTGATCGTCAACATCATCGACCAGCGGGTGTGGGCGCTCAATCCGGGCTTCTATTCCTATACGCTCTCAAAGGCAGCGCTCTGGACGGCGACACAGACCATGGCGCAGAGCTTCGCGCCACGCATCCGCGTCAATGCGCTCGGACCGGGGCCGACGGTTCGTAGTGCGCGACAGAGCGAAGAGGACTTCCAGCAGCAGGTCGACGGCCTTATCATGAAGGCGGGGCCGGGATTCGGCGAATTCGGACGGACGATCCGCTTCCTCTATGATACGCCCTCCATCACCGGCCAAATGATTGCCCTCGACGGCGGCCAGCATCTTGCCTGGCAGACGCCCGATGTGGCGGAGATTACGGAATGAATTCAAGGAAGCTGCCGGATGGCGGCGTTCTTTACGACGAAAATGACGAGACCGACGACGATATCGAGGTGGAAAGCGAAAGCTCTGCCTCGCCCGTTGGCGCGCCGGTTGCCTCTGCCATCGACTGGAACGAGGGCGGCAGCAACGAGACCGGGCTTGTCGGCGCCGACCTGATCGCGGAATTCGTCAAGCGGCTGCCGAACAGCCCCGGCGTCTACCGTATGTTCAACGAGGCCGGCGACGTGCTCTATGTCGGCAAGGCGCGCAGCCTGAAGAAGCGCGTGAGCAATTACGCGCTCGGCCGCGTGCACTCCAACCGCATCGCCCAGATGGTGCGGCAGACCGCGCATATGGAGTTCGTGACGACGCGGACCGAGATCGAAGCGCTTCTGCTCGAAGCGAATCTGATCAAGCGGTTGCGGCCGCGCTTTAACGTGCTTCTGCGCGACGACAAGTCGTTTCCCTACATCCTGATATCAGGCGACCACCGCGCCCCCGCTATCCTGAAGCACCGCGGCGCGCGCGCCCGCAAGGGCGATTATTTCGGTCCCTTCGCTTCGGCGGGCGCCGTCGGCCGCACGATCAATTCGCTGCAGCGCGCCTTCCTGATCCGCACCTGTACCGACAGCGTGTTCGAAACGCGCACCCGCCCCTGCCTGCTCTACCAGATCAAGCGCTGTTCGGCGCCCTGCACGCATGAGATCAGCGATGCGGGGTATGGCGAACTTGTTCAGGAGGCGAAGGACTTTCTTTCTGGCAAGAGCCAGAAGGTGAAGGCGCATATGGCCGAGGCGATGAACCAGGCGGCCGAGGATCTCGATTTCGAGCAGGCCGCCGTCTATCGCGATCGTCTTGCCTCGCTGTCGCATGTGTCTAGCCATCAGGGGATCAACCCCGCCGGCGTCGAGGAAGCCGACGTCTTCGCGATC
The DNA here is from genome assembly GCF_000377565.1 of Rhizobium sp. 2MFCol3.1. GTDB lineage: Bacteria > Pseudomonadota > Alphaproteobacteria > Rhizobiales > Rhizobiaceae > Rhizobium. The sequence continues at coordinate 75,196 of NZ_KB898357.1, forward strand.
TATCACGAGGGCGGGATTTCCTGCATCCAGGTGTTCTTCTTCCGCACCGGGCAGAACTGGGGCAACCGCGCCTATTTCCCGAAGGCAGACCCGCAACTGACAGGCGCCGAGGTGCTCAGCGCCTTCCTGGCGCAGTTCTACGACGACAAGCCGGTGCCGAAGCAGATCCTGCTTTCGGAGACGGTGGAGGAGATGGAGTTGCTCGCTGCCGCCTTCGCGGAGAAGGCAGGCCACAAGATTTCGGTGCTGGTGCCGCAGCGTGGCGAGAAGCGCGATCTGGTCGACCATGTGATGGGCAATGCGCGCGAGGCGCATGGGCGCAAGCTCGCGGAGACCGCGTCGCAATCGCGGCTGCTCGAAGGCTTCAAGGATACGTTCAAGCTTTCCTACGTGCCGCAGCGCGTCGAGATCTACGACAACTCGCATATCATGGGTACCAATGCCGTCGGCGGCATGGTGGTCGCGGGGCCTGAGGGTTTCGTGAAGAGCCAGTATCGCAAGTTCAACATCAAATCGACCGACATCACGCCCGGCGATGACTTCGGCATGATGCGAGAGGTGATGACCCGGCGGTTCACGCGACTGCTCAAGGAAGAAGGCATTCCGGACAGGAGCCAGCCGGTCGCTCCGACCGATGCTGCCGACATGCCCTTCCCCGCCTGGCCGGACGTGATCCTGATCGACGGCGGTCAGGGGCAGATGACGGCGGTGCGGGCGATCCTTGAGGAGCTTGGGATCACCGACAGCGTCACCGCCATCGGCGTCGCCAAGGGCGTCGACCGCGATGCCGGGCGCGAGCGCTTCTTCCTGCCCGGTGGCGAGAGCTTCACGCTGCCGCCGCGCGATCCGGTGCTCTACTTTACCCAGCGCATGCGCGACGAGGCGCACCGCTTCGCCATCGGCTCGCATCGGGCGCGGCGCAAGAAGGAGATGGTCAAGAACCCGCTCGACGAGATCGGCGGCATCGGCCCATCACGCAAACGTGCACTGCTCCAGCATTTCGGGACGGCGAAGGCGGTTTCGCGGGCGGCACTGTCGGATCTGATGGCCGTCGAAGGCATTTCGGAGACGGTCGCCAAGCAGGTTTACAATCATTTTCACGACGACGCCGCGAAATAGGTGGCGTCGGTCGCAAATTCCACGCAAAGGCAGCGAAAAAACAGAAAGAATGTTGACGCTTTGCGGTCAAAGCCGTCATCTACGGACGTATCAAACCAGAGACAGATTTCATGGCATCGCGCGCATACAATATCCCCAACCTGCTGACCTACGGCCGCATTCTCGCGGTTCCGCTCATCGTCTTGTGCTTCTTCGTCGAAGGAAAACTGTCGATCAGCAATACGGCCCGCTGGGTTGCGCTGTGGATCTTCGTCATCGCGTCGATCACCGATTTTCTTGACGGCTATCTCGCCCGCATCTGGAACCAGACGTCGAATATCGGCCGCATGCTCGACCCGATCGCCGACAAGCTGCTGGTCGCCTCGATCCTGCTGCTCGTGGCCGCCGACCAGACCATTGCCGGCTGGTCGATCTGGGCTGCCATCACCATCCTTTGCCGCGAAATCCTGGTCTCGGGCCTGCGCGAATATCTCGCGGCGCTGAAGGTCAGCGTTCCCGTGACGCGCATCGCCAAGTGGAAGACCACGGTGCAGCTGGTGGCGATCGCCTTCCTGCTCGCGGGTCCGGCCGGCGACGAAATCTTCCCCTACACCACGATGACCGGCATCGGGCTGCTCTGGCTCGCCGCCATCCTGACGATCTATACCGGCTACGATTACTTCCGCGCCGGCATCAAGCACATCGTGGAAAACGACGAATGACCAAGCTCATCTATTTCGCCTGGGTGCGCGAGCGGATCGGCAAGGCCGAGGAAGAAATCGCCCTCCCCGCCTCCGTCGTCACCGTCACCGATCTTCTCGATCACCTGAAGACGCTCGGCGAAGAATACGAGACCGCATTGCAGTTTCCCGACGTGATCCGCGTCGCGCTCGATCAGGAACATGTCGAGCACGACGAGCCGATCGGCGATGCCCGCGAGATCGGTATTTTTCCGCCGATGACGGGCGGGTAAATTCATGACTGCTGTGCCAGTCAGCCCCCCTCTGCCCTGCCGGGCATCTCCCCCACAAGTGGGGAGATCGGCTGGGCTCGCCCGATCGAGCACACAAAGAACAGTTCTGCAAAACGCACGGGCAAAGCGGCGGGAGGAGCAAGCAGCTTGTGATCTCCCCACCTGTGGGGGAGATGCCCGGCAGGGCAGAGGGCGGCCGACGCGGCACGCCCTTTCCGCGAAGCGAGGCACCTTCTTATGAGCCCTACCCCCACCATCCGAGTCCAGCGCGAGGATTTCGACCTGCAGGCCGAAGTCGAGCTGTTGAGCAAGGGAAAGCCGGGTATCGGCGCCGTGGTCACCTTCTCCGGCCTGTGCCGCGACGAAGGCGGGACGCTTGATGCACTTGAGCTCGAGCACTATCCTGGCATGGCCGAGGCGGAGATGATGCGGATCGCGGAGATGGCGATCGAGCGCTTCAAGCTCAACGGCCTGACCGCCATTCACCGCTACGGAAAGATCGCGGCGGGTGAGAACATCGTGCTCGTCATTGCGGCCGCGCCGCACCGCCAGGCGGCCTTCGATGGCGCGAACTTCGTGATGGACTTCCTCAAGACGTCCGCGCCCTTCTGGAAGAAGGAGCATGGCAAGGACGGCGTTGCGCGGGAATGGGTCGAGGCCAAGGGCCACGACGATGCCGCGCGCGACAAATGGAAGTGATCACGGGATTACCCGTTCACGCCGGCTGAGCACGAGCAGAAGCACAAGCAGCGAAAAGACCACGAAGTCGCGCCAGAGGAACGGGCCGTAAGCGGTCCACAGTGTCTCGACCAGACCGAGGCCGGCAGCACCACCCGCCGATTTCAGCGGGTCCGAATAGCCGCCGACAGCAGCGACCATCAGTACCTTCAGCCCGAACATCAGCCCGGCGCCGAAATCCATCGTGCCGTAATAGGCGGTCGAGAGGATGCCGCACAGTGTCGCCATCAGGACGGCGGCGGCGTAGGCCGCGAGGAAGACGCTGGTGGCGCTGACCCCGCAGAGTTCGGCGGCCTTCGGATCATCGGTGACGGCGCGCCAAGCGCGGCCCCAGGAACTTCGTTTCAGGATCACGGCGCCGATCGCCACGAACCCGCACATCAGCGCCGTGTTGATCAGCTGCATCTCGGTCAACAGCACCTCGAAGCCGGCATTCTGCCAGAACACGACATGGCCGTTCAGAAACGGCGATAGCCACAGGCTGCGGGTGTCGGACGCCAGACGCGCGGTCTCCATCAGGACGATGGTGACGCCGAGCGCGGCGACGATGACCGTGTTCGAGGACTGGCGCACCAGCGGCAGCATGACCGAGCGGCCGATCCAGCCCCCCGCCCCCATCGCATAAACCAACGAGGCCGCAGCACCGAGCGCGAGGGCGGCGGGCAAAACCAGCCATAGCTTGTTGTAGCCGAAATCGGTGAAGAGCAGCAGGATTTGGCCGGAGAAGGCGAAAAACGCGCCATAGGTGATATCTGGACGCTTGGTGACGCCGAAGGCGACCGCATAGCCGAAGGCCAGCGCGGCATAAAGGGCTGCCAGCGGCACCGCATTCGCCAGTTGCTGCAAGAGATAGGCCATCGACATATCCTATTTCGCCGAAATCATAACTGGCAAAATTGCTTTTACCAGTTATATTTTTCGGATGACATTCTCGTGGACCCCTCATCGCTTCTCCGGTGGCGCACTCGCATTCGATGTCGCCAACAGCGTCGTGCTGCGGCAAGACGAGGCGCGCCGTATCGATCGCTTTGACGTCGATGCGCAGCTGCATGGGTTTGCGCAGGCGGCTGCGAATTTCTGCGCCGAACGGGCGATCTTCGGGGACGTCGCGCCGGTTCAGCCTGATGGAAGGCCTGCGTTCATCGCCTTGCGCGAGGCGACCGATCGCTATTTCCGTGACCGCGTGCTGTTCGGCGGCAGCGATGGATTGCTGGCGGAACTGTTAGAAGCAGTCGCGGTCGTGCTGCGCGGCCGCTCCAGAGCCAACGGCATCGATCGCGCCACGGCGCATTCGGTGCTGAAGCTGATCGCCTCGCCCGAGCCGGAGCGGATGAAGATCTGCGGAAATTGCGGTTGGCTGTTTCTCGATCGCAGCAAGAACAGGAGCCGGACCTGGTGCGACATGGCGGTCTGCGGCAACCGCGCCAAGGCGATCAAGCACTATCGGCGACGGAAAGAGGAGAACGGGTCATGAAAGCGCTCGGAGCGGCCCTGCTGTCGGCCATGCTGGTGCTTAGCGGTTGCCAGCGCGAGAGCGACACGCTGGTGCAGGTCAGCGGCCATATTTTCGTATTCAACTACCGCGTCGCGATCGCGACATATCTGGTAACGCTGAGCAAGAAGGCGCCGCTGCCTGAGGGAGCGGTGGCGATCGTCGAGTTCGAGAACCCCGCCGGCGGAGCGCCGCTGGTGATTAACGAGAAGATCTTTCCTGCGTGGGAGAAGATCAGCCTGCAAAGTCCGCCCATCCATTGCGTGAAGAAGGACAGGCCCTACGCCGTCAGCATCCGGTTGGCCGATGCCGGCGGCAAAGAGCTGCAGAGCCTGAAGACGACCGTCACATCCGATGTCGATCAGTCGATCATGCCGGGCAAGCCTCTGGTGGTCGGGCCGCTCTACACTAAGAACCCTGAGGTCTTCAAAGCGGATGGGACCGTCGATTACGACAGCGCCGACACCTGCCCCAAGACGTGAAAAAGCCCGGCGCGGTGGCCGGGCTTTCGGAGTCATTTCAAAAGGTTCAGCCCTGGGGCTGAGCCTTTGATTCAGCCGACGATTTCGGTTTCTGCGAACCAGTAGGCGATTTCCTGGACAGCGGTCTCAGGAGCGTCCGAGCCGTGAACCGAGTTCTCGCCGATCGACAGAGCGAACTGCTTGCGGATCGTGCCTTCGTCAGCGTTGGCAGGGTTGGTGGCGCCCATGATTTCGCGGTTCTTCAGGATGGCGTTCTCGCCTTCCAGGACCTGAACGATGGTCGGGCCGGAGGTCATGCCTTCAACCAGTTCGCCGAAGAAGGGGCGTTCCTTGTGAACGGCGTAGAAGCCTTCAGCTTCGCGCTTGGACATCCATACGCGCTTGGAGGCGATGATGCGCAGGCCGTTGTCTTCGAATACCTTGGTGATGGCGCCGGTCAGGTTGCGCTTCGTTGCGTCCGGCTTGATCATCGAGAAGGTGCGTTCAATCGCCATTGTAATAATCCTCATTCATCGGGGAAAAGTGGGCGGTGTTTACCCGTCCGATAGGCTGAAAACAAGGGGGCTGCGCGAATTTCACGCGTCCGTCACAGAGCGGGACAGTTTGGTGCGAGGCGATGACGGAATTTCATGAAGCCATCAGCACCATTGCTGGCAAAGCCCCATAGGATAGAACGGATCAAGAGATGGAGGGCAAAATGCAGAAGCAGTATGCGATGTTTGCGGATTACAACCGCTGGGCCAACGGGAAGGTCTATGCGGCAGCCTCGGAACTGACGGATGCCGAATACCGCGAAAACCGCGGCGCCTTCTTCGGCTCGCTCAACGCAACGCTCAACCACATCCTGTCGGCCGACCGGATCTGGATGAAGCGCTTCACAGGATCGGGCGACGCGCCGACGACGCTCGACAGCATCCTCTATGACGATCTCGATGGCTTGCGTGCAGCGCGTGAGCGAGAGGATCGCAGGATCAGCGAATGGGTCGATACGCTTGATGCCGATGCGCTCGCGGGTACGTTCACCTATACCCCTGTCACCCGCCCCGGCGCGATCACCCAGCCGCTGTGGCCGGCGCTGTCGCATCTGTTCAACCACCAGACGCATCATCGCGGCCAGTGCCACATGACGCTGACCTCGCTCGGCAAGCCCAGCCTGTCGCTCGATCTCAGCTATTTCCTGCACAGCGACGGCAAGCGCTGGCTGAGCGCGTGACGGAAACGCGGTATTAACCGCGTTGGCGAAATCCCGGAAAGGGATTTACTCGGCAAAGGTGCAAATTCAGCCCATTTTAAATAGTCCGGTGCATAGGGGAGAGAACGAGGCCGGACAGGGCCGACGAGCGAGGAGTGCAACATGGCAAGTGCAGCATCAAGCCCGCAGGCGCAACGCGAGACATCCCGTCCGGCACCGGTCACGGATATCCAGCGGATCAGCCAGCACATGACGCGCCTTGGCGTTTCCGGCCTGCCGCGCAATTACGAGCTGTTTCATGAGGCGATCGTCGGCCAGAACGCCGCCCTTGCCCAGGATATCGCCTCGCTTGGCGCGGCACCGCGCCAGCCATCGCTTGACGAGCTCGGCCTCAAATATCGCCTCGTCAGCCACTGCGGACTGGTCGGAGAGACGTCGCAGGCCGAGATGAGCAAGATGATGCGCGATGCCGTCGAGCGCCTGACAGCAGGCGTAAAGCAGAAGCAGAGTTTCATGCGCGCGGCGGAAACCGCGCTGAAATCGATAACCGGCAGTCCGGACCAGAGCCTGTCTTCCTTCATGAGCGAGATGGAGTTCCTCTCGACCTCTCTCGCCGGTCTCCTGACCGCCGAGACCGACCTTGAGACCAAGCTGCGCCATGATGTCGATCGCATGGAAGCGCTTGAGCGTGGCGTTGCGGCTGCTCAAACGGCGTCTTCGACCGACCGCCTCACCGGCCTTCCCAACCGCACCGCGCTCAACAAGACCGTGCTCGATCTCTATGAGCGCGAGGAAGGCTCGGCCGGCAGCGCGCTGATCATGATGGATATCGACGACTTCAAGGCGCTGAACAGCCGCTACGGCACGCAGACCGGCAGCCGTCTTCTGAAAAAGCTCGCCGACCTTTTCCGCAAGTCGATCAAGAAGCACGACTTCGTGGCCCGCACGGATGGCGACGAGTTCACCTTCCTGTTCGCCAATGTCGGCATGCAGGAGGCGATGGCGATCGCCGAACGCCTGCGCAATTCCGTGGAAGAGAACGTGGTCTTCGCGACCTCGGACGCCGGACAGAACGCCAAGCTGACGGTATCGCTCGGCGTTGCCCTGAGTGCCGATGCCGCGACAGCGTCTCAGTTGCAGGCCAATGCCCGCATCGCGCTTCATGCCGCGCAATCGAACCGACGCCTGCCGGTGCAGGCCTTCGGGCGCTGAGAGGCCACTTCAAGCTCTTGCGCTGATCGCGGCTTTCGGCCAAAACGCCGGGCATGATCACGATTAGCGATATCTCCGCCCGCATTGCCGGCCGCCTGCTCCTCGACCATGCCAGCGTTTCGCTGCCCGCGGGCACGAAGGCTGGCCTCGTCGGGCGTAATGGCGCCGGCAAGTCAACCCTCTTTCGTATCATCACCGGCGATCTCGGGGCTGAGACCGGCTCGATCACGATCCCAAAGAACGCGCGGATCGGCCAGGTGGCCCAGGAGGCGCCGGGCACGGAAGATTCGCTGATCGAAATCGTGCTCTCCGCCGACAAGGAACGCGCCGCGCTAATGGCGGAGGCGGAGACGGCCAGCGATCCGCACCGCATCGCCGAGATCCAGATGCGTCTTGTCGATATCGACGCGCATTCGGCCGAAGCGCGCGCAGCCAGCATCCTGTCCGGCCTCGGTTTCAGTCAGGAGGCGCAGGCGCGGCCGGCATCGTCATTCTCAGGCGGATGGCGCATGCGCGTGGCGCTGGCTTCGGTGCTGTTTACCGAGCCCGATCTGCTTTTGCTCGACGAGCCGACCAACTATCTCGATCTCGAAGGCACGCTCTGGCTTGAGGATTACGTTCGCCGCTATCCGCACACGGTGCTGATCATCAGCCACGATCGCGACCTCTTGAACAATGCCGTCAATTCGATCGTGCATCTCGACCAGAAGAAGCTGACCTTCTATCGCGGCGGCTATGACCAGTTCGAGCGGCAGAAGGCCGAAGCCGACGAGTTGCAGACCAAGGCGAAAGCCAAGAACGACGCGGCGCGCAAGCACCTGCAGAGCTTCATCGATCGCTTCAAGGCGAAGGCCTCCAAGGCCCGGCAGGCGCAGAGCCGCGTCAAGGCGCTGGAGCGCATGGGCACGGTGGCCTCGGTCATCGAGGATCACGTGCAGCCGATCACCTTCCCCGAACCGGAAAAGCAGCCCGCCTCCCCGATCGTCGCCATCTCGGGCGGCGCTGTCGGCTACGAGCCTGGCAAGCCGATCCTCAAGGGACTCAACCTCCGCATCGACAATGACGACCGCATCGCGCTTCTCGGCTCGAACGGCAACGGCAAGTCGACCTTCGCGAAGTTCATTTCCGGCAGGCTCTCGGCCGAAAGCGGCGAAGTGAAGCTGGCACCGAGCCTGAAGATCGGCTTTTTCGCCCAGCACCAGCTCGACGACCTGATCCCCGACCAGTCGCCGGTCGAGCATGTGCGCAGGCTGATGCCGGAAGCGCCCGAGGCCAAGGTGCGCGCCCGCGTCGCACAGATGGGTCTGGCGACGGAAAAGATGTCGACGGCCGCCAAGGATCTGTCGGGTGGCGAAAAGGCGCGCCTGCTGATGGGGCTTGCCGCCTTCCATGCGCCAAACCTGCTCATTCTCGACGAGCCGACCAACCACCTCGACATCGACAGCCGCCGGGCGCTGATCGAGGCGCTGAATGACTATGATGGCGCCGTCATCCTGATCTCGCACGATCGCTACCTGATCGAGGCGACCGTCGACCGGCTGTGGCTGGTCAACAATGGCACGGTCACCACTTTTGAAGGCGATATGGACGAGTATCGCGACCTGATCGTCGCCTCCGGCAAAAAAAAAGACGAAAAGCCGCAAGTGACTGAGGAAACGGCGACCAAGGCCGACCAGCGCAAGCTCAATGCCGACCGGCGCGCGTCTCTCGCCCCTCTCAAGAAAAAGATCAACGAAATCGAATCCTTGACGGGGAAGCTGGAGAAACTGATTCAGGGGCTTGATGCGGAACTTGCGGATCCGGTGCTCTACGAAAAGGCGCCGGCGAAGGCCGCCGAGAAGGCAAAGCAGCGCGGCGAAGCGGCCGCCAAGCTGGCTGCGGCCGAAGAGCAATGGCTGGAGCTTTCGTCCGAATACGAAGAGGCTATGGCGGGATAGCCACAGTCATTGCTGTGGCGCTCCGAAATTAACATTTGTTAGCGCGCGAACGGTCGAAAGAAACCGATCGTTAACCATAATCATCAAGGTTGTCTCAACATTCATTACTGATTTGTTGAGACACTCTTCATGCATCGCTTCGCTTTTTACTCCGGTCTTCTTCTGTGCGCCGCCGCCCTCACCGGCTGCCAGACTACAAAGCAGCCCGCGCCCGACAAGACGATCAAAACCTCGTCGATCGTGGCGCCTGAAGGCAAGCAGGACACGATCGGCGGCGATGCGGCCGAGCAGCCGCGCGCACGTGGATTTGGCAAGCAGCACCACCTCGCCGGCCGCGTCATGACCGTCTCATCGATCCACGATATCCGGCTGCAGGACAAGGAAGTCATTCTCAGCTTCGACGACGGCCCTATCCCCGGCCGTACCGACCGTGTTCTGGCGACGCTCGACGAGTTTGGCGTCAAGGGCGCCTTCATGATGGTCGGCGAGATGGCGGCGCTGCATCCCGAACTCGCCCGCAAGGTCGCGATGGATGGCAATGCGATCGGCAGCCACACCTACAAGCACGACAATCTCGCGGCCCTTAGCTTCGACATGGCGATGGCGGAAGTCATGCGCGGCGAGGCAGCGGTGACCAAGGCCACGGGTGTCGACGTCAACTTCTTCCGCTTCCCCTATCTCGCTGACAGCCGCAAGCTGCGCTCCGCGATCGCCATGCGGGACATGGTCGTCATGGACGTGGATGTCGACAGCAAGGACTATTTCAACACGACACCCGCCGCCGTGACCAAGCGGACGCTCGACCTTCTGCACAAGCGCGGACGCGGCATCATCCTGATGCACGACATCCACAATCGCACAGCAACCATGCTTCCCACCCTGCTATCCAAGCTGGAGGCCGAGGGCTACAAGGTAGTGACGCTGAAGTTCAAGAAGCCGGCTGCGCCGACCGTCATGGCGTCGCTGTAATTCGACTGCGGAATTCGAGGTTCACAGCAGACGCCGGCGCTTGCCCGCCGGCGTCTTTCTGTTAAAACAGGCGCCCAATAATCATACTTTTGAGCGAAACACCGAAGCGAGCCAACAGCATGTCACCCATCAACCTCGCCATCGTCGGCGTCGGCAAGATCGTCCGCGACCAGCACCTTCCCTCCATCGCCAAGAACCCGGATTTCAACCTGATCGCCACGGCGAGCCGTCACGGCACCGTCGGTGGCGTCCAGAGCTTCACCGCGATCGACGCGATGCTCGACGCCGTGCCCGAGATCGATGCCGTGTCGCTGTGCATGCCGCCGCAGTACCGCTACGAGGCCGCGCACAAGGCGCTTTCGGCCGGCAAGCACGTGTTCCTTGAAAAGCCTCCGGGCGCGACGCTGAGCGAAGTAGCCGACCTCGAGGCGCTCGCAGCCTCCAAGGGCGTATCGCTATTCGCCAGCTGGCATTCGCGCTACGCGGCGGCCGTCGAGGCGGCCAAGTCCTTCCTCGCGTCCACCACCATCCAAAGCGTTCACGTCGTCTGGAAGGAAGACGTGCGCCAGTGGCATCCGAATCAGGATTGGATCTGGCAGGCCGGCGGCCTTGGCGTGTTCGATCCAGGCATCAACGCGCTGTCGATCGTCACGCACATCCTGCCGAAGGCGATCTTCCTGACCAGCGCAACGCTGGAGTTCCCGGAGAACCGCGACGCGCCGATCGCAGCCGACCTACATTTCAAGAACGCCGACAACGTGCCCGCTCATGTCGAATTCGACTGGCGCCAGACCGGCAAGCAGAGCTGGGATATCTTCGCCGAGACGGCAGCGGGCAAGATGGTTCTGGCCGAAGGCGGGTCGAAGCTGTCGATCAATGGCGAGCTGAAATTCGAAGCGCCGGAAGAGGAATATCCTTCGCTCTATCGTCGCTTCGCGGAAATCGTCAAGGCCGGCAAGTCCGACGTCGACCTAGCGCCCCTGCGCCACGTCGCCGATGCCTTCATGCTCGGCCGCCGCAAGTTCGTCGAAGCGTTCCACGATTGATTCGAAATTGCCGAACCTCGTGATACAGTAAGGTCATCTTGGGTATCTCAGAGGTTCGGCATGCGCGACGATGAAGCTTTCGGTCTAGGCTTGAAAAACCTGACGGTATTGCTCTCCGACGCAAATGCCTTGTGGCATGAAGCCTATGAAGAAGAGGCCGAGGCGATCCGCCAAGCGCTCGGCGACACCGTTATCGACATCCAGCATGTCGGCAGCACCTCGATTCCCGCCATCAAGGCCAAACCGATCATCGACATCATGGTCGGCATTCGATACTTCGCCGACGGCCCGGCCTGCGTGGGCGCGATGGAGAGCATCGGCTACGACTATGCCGGCACCGATCTCGTTCCCGACGACCACATCTTCGGGCGCGGCATAAAGGGCGAGACGCGGACGCATCTGGTGCATGTCGTGGAATATCGAGGCGAGAACTGGAACCGCATGCTGGCGTTCCGCGATGCACTCCGCGCCAATCCTGATCTCGCCCGTGCCTACGAGCAGCTGAAGATCGACCTCGCCGGCACGCATGCTGCAAGCCGGGCGGAGTACACCCGTGCAAAGCACGACTTCATCGAAAAGGTGGTCAAGGATGCCGGGATTCTCTGATCCCGCCAGCCCCTCTCCTGACTAGGCCTTCTTCTCCCAGCGTCCCTCGGGTGTCTGCTGCCAATATGTAAGGCTGTGCCCCTCACCTTTCAGCTTCTTCCACTGCGCGCGCGCGCCTTCGAGCTGTTCCTGGTCATAGCCGTCGAACATGAAGACGACCCGCTCATAGGGATCGAGCGGCGGCGGCTCGGCGCCGGCGACGATGAAGCGGACGGTGGCGCCGTTGATGTTGTCGTCGGCGACGGTGAGGAGAACCGGCTGATTGCCGGCAAGTTCACCTTCATCCGTGCCATGCGGCAGGAAGCTGTCTTCGCGGAAGGTCCAGAGATACGCATCGAGCGCATCCCTGTGAGTCGCTTCCTTCATCTGAACCGCGACACGCCAGCCGCGCTCGACGCTTTTGTCGAGCAACGGCGGAAGCGCGTCTTCCAGCTTGGATTCGGTCAGATGGTAGAACAGGACCTCGGTCATGATTCGTAGTTGGCGCGTACCAGCTGATCGAGCAGCCGCACGCCGTAGCCCGAACCCCAGGACTGGTTGATCTCGTCGAGCGGCGAGCCCATGGCGGTGCCGGCGATATCGAGATGTGCCCAGGGCGTCTCGCCGACGAAGCGGCCGATGAAGTGAGCCGCCGTGATCGAGCCGGCATGGCGACCGCCGGTGTTCTTCATGTCGGCGAACTTGCTGTCGATCATCTTGTCGTATTCCTTGCCCAGCGGCATGCGCCAGAGGCGCTCGTGGGTTTCGGTTCCGGCCGCGATCAACTGGTCCGACAGCTTGTCGTCGTTGGAAAACAGGCCGGCCTGGATGTTGCCCAGCGCCACGAGGATCGCGCCGGTGAGCGTCGCGAGATCGATCATGAACTTGGGCTTGAAGCGATCGTTGCAATACCAGACGGCGTCGCAGAGAACGAGACGGCCTTCAGCATCGGTGTTGATGACCTCGATGGTCTGGCCGGACATGGAGGTGACGATATCGCCAGGACGCTGCGCGTTGCCATCGGGCATGTTCTCGACCAGGCCGATGATGCCGACGACGTTCGCCTTGGCCTTGCGGGCAGCCAGCACATACATGAGGCCGGTGACGGCGGCGGCACCACCCATGTCGCCCTTCATATCTTCCATGCCGCCGGCCGGCTTGATGGAGATGCCGCCGGTATCGAAGACGACGCCCTTGCCGATGAAGGCCAGCGGCGCATCGCCGCTCTTGCCGCCCTTCCACTGCATGACAGCCAGGCGCGGCGGGCGTACGGAGCCCTGAGCGACGCCGAGAAGCGCCCCCATGCCGAGCTTGCTCATTTCCTTTTCCGTCAGGATCTCGACCTCGACGCCGAGCTTCTCGAGCTCCTTGGCCTTGGCGGCGAACTCGACCGGGCCGAGCACGTTTGCTGGCTCGTTGACAAGGTCGCGCGCCAGGTTGACGCCGTCGGCGACCGCCTGCGAAACCTCGAAGGCCTTGGCGGCGTCGGCGGCCTTCGCCGTGACGATGCGGACCTTGACGGACGCGCCGCCGTCTTTCGCGTTGCTGTCGTCTTCCGACTTCTTCGTTTTGTAGGCATCGAAGCCATAGGCGCGCAACATCATGCCGAGCGCGAAATCAGCGGCCTGAGTGGCGGTAACATCAACACCGGGCGCGTCCACAAAGACCGTCACATCCGTCGTGTTCTTGATCTTCGAGGCGGCAGCACCGCCCGCCTTCAGCCAATCGAAAGAAACCAGGGCGTCGGTCTTGCCGAGACCGATGACGAAGATGCGCTCGGCCTTCGATCCCTCGGGCGCCACGATATCGAGCGCGCCGGCGAGCTTGGCCGAGAAGCCGGCGATCTTGGCGGCCTTGGCCACCACGCCCGATGGGTCGGCGACACTTGCGCCGGCGGCGAGATCCTGCCCCTTGGCCTGCAACAGAATGGCGTATCCACCGGCAATTTCGGCAGATTTTTCAAACGAGATATCGAATTTGGCTGACATGTCTTCTCCAGTGGGATCGTTTCAAATCCTCTTGCCCGATCATTCAGGTTTTCACCACTGAAGACAAGTCTTTGTCGCGCCCATCGCGGCAACGAGCGCGCGAGTTGCGTCAACAAAATGTCATGCGAGACGACTATTGGTCCGGGCAAATTGCCAGCGTGAGGATCGGTCTTGAACTCCATAGTGAAGGCTTTCAAGCCGATTGCCATACGCGAGACGAGCTACAGCGCCGCCGATATCTTCAAGCTTCTTCTCATCACCTGGTTCGCGCTTCTTGCCGTCTTCAATCTGTTTCCGCAGATCGATCAGGAAGTCTCCGCGCATTTCTTCACGATGGAGGCCTGCGCTCCTGGTGCGGCACTGCAGGAGATTTGCGGCCATTTTCCCTATCGCGAGGATTTCTGGCTGCAGATCCTGCGTACCCTTTTGTTGCGCCTTCCTTATGTCGTGGCCTTTGTCCTTTTTTGGAAGTTCATCGATTGCTACAGCCAGTTCGGCGCCACATTCGACGGGGAGCGCGCACGCAAGCTGAAGCTCGCACTGGGTTCGCTGATCGTCGGCCCGATCGTTCTCGTCAATTTCATACTGAAGGATCATTGGGGGCGCCCTCGCCCCTTTTCCACAACCGATTTCGGTGGCGCGCTCGACTTCGTTCCGGCTGGATCGACAGCCGGCAAATGTCTGTCCAACTGTTCCTTCGTCTCCGGCGAAGCGGCCGGCGCGGGCTGGTTGCTCTGTCTTCTCTTTATCATGCCACGCGCGTCACGACGCGCGCTCTTCCTGCCGCTGGCCACGATTTCGTTACTGGCGCCGGCATTGCGCTTGGCCTTCGGAGCGCACTATCTGTCCGACGTCATTCTTGGATGGTTGTCATCCTTCGTTGTTTTTGCCGGCATCCTGGCGCTGACCGATTCGCCACAGCGGGAAAAAAAACTGAAAATTGAATGAATTTTCGACGGTAGCTTGTCGCAAAAGCAAACCAAAAAGCGTAGATGGTTTTCGCTGCGTGGCGGCAAGAATTCGCGAAGAGCGTTCAAGGGCGTGCATGAAACTGCTTGAAACATACATATTGCGGCGCGTGGGCCAGATGTTTCTCGTCGCCCTATTGCCCGTGCTCGCGATCATCTGGACCACACAGGTGCTGCAGCGCATCAATCTGGTGACGGATAGCGGCCAGTCGGTCGGTTCGTTCGCCAAGCTCGCCACACTTATCCTGCCCTCGATCATCCCCGTCGTTCTGCCCTTCGCGCTCGTGATCGGCGTCACGCAGACGCTGACGACGATGAACAACGATTCGGAGCTTGCCGTTATCGATGCCGCCGGCGCGCGCCGCAGCATCATCTGGCGCCCGATCATCATTCTCGCGGTCGTCATCAGCGCCTTTTCTTTTCTGGTCGACAACGTCGTCGAGCCGAAGGCGAAGACCGGTGCAAGGCAAATGATTGCAGCGGCTTACGCCGATCTGCTCTCAACCGTGATTGAAGAAAAGAACTTCCGCCAGATCGATACCGGCCTCTATGTGCAGATCTCCGAGCGCTTGGCCGGACGCGTGCTCAAGGGCCTGTTCGTCGTGGACGAGCGCGACCCGGCCTTTCAGCTGATCTACTATGCTCGCGAAGGCGCTGTGGACGAAAAGGGCACGTCGCTGATCATGCATGATGGCGAGGTGCACCGGAAAACCACGACCGGGGACGTCTCCATCATCCGGTTCGATTCCTATTCGTTCGATCTCTCCGATCTCACGCAGAACCGTGGCCAGTCGACGCTGCGCGCGTCGGACCGCGAACTGCCGTTCCTGCTCAATCCCGATCCGACGGACAAGGATTACATTGCCAAACCAGGCAGCTACGTCGCGGAGCTTCACAGGCGCATGACCGACTGGCTGCTGCCGCTCGTGTTCTCCTTGATTTCGCTGGCGATTGCGGGTGATGCGCGCTCACATCGCGAGGCGCGGCTGCACCCGATGGTATCGGCGCTGGTGCTTGCCTTCGCGGTTCGATGGGCGACGTTCTATGCCGCCAACCAGATCGAATCGAAACCGATCTTCATCGGCATCCTCTATGCGCTGCCACTCGGAATCAGCGCGTTGGCGATTGTTTCGCTGGTTTCGCACAAACGAATCTCGCTGCTTGGCTTCATTGGCAACTGGATTGCCATCGGCTGGCGCAAGCTGCAGCAGCGCTTCCCCCGCTCGGCCGGAGGTGATGCATGATTTTCGGTACGCTCGGCCGCTACTTCTTCCGCCGTTATGCAACGACGGCGATGTGGTTCTTCCTCGGTGTCATCGGCATCGTCTACCTCGTCGACTTCAGCGAAACCGCAAGCCGCATGTCCGGCCTGCCCGGCTATACGGTCACCGGCGGATTGCTGATGACGGCCGTGCGCCTGCCGCTCATTCTGCAGCAGACGGTTCCCTTCATTGCGCTCTTCGTCGGCATGACCGTGCTGATCGGCCTCAATCGCAAGTACGAGCTGGTCGTGACGCGCGCCGCCGGCATTTCGGTCTGGCAATTCATGTCGCCCTTCATTGCCGGCGCGTTTCTGCTCGGTATCGGGGTCATGACGATCCTCAACCCGCTGGCTGCCTGGGGGCAGCGGCAAGCCGCAACGGTCGAGAGCAACTGGCGCGGCGACAATGGCGCGTCGAAGGGTGGACCTCAGGTTCCGTGGATCCGTCAGATCAGCAACCAGGACGACGCAATCATCGGCGCGCGGAGCGTTCTCGAGGGCGGAACGCTGCTCGTCGACGCGGTGCTGGTGCACTTCGATTCGAGCAATCACATCATCCTCAGACAGGACGCGGCGTCCGCAAAATTGGAAGATGGTTACTGGCTTCTTAAGAACGTTATCGAGCGTCGCCCGGGTGAAATCGCACAGCGTAAGGATGAGGTACAAGTCCGTACCAATTTGAAACGGGACTTCGTCGAACAGAGGCTTACCGCCCCTGAAACCATTGCATTTTTCGATCTTTCGCATCGAATCGATGTCGCGAAATCCTTCGGGATTCCGACCAAGGCTCTAGAGACTCAATTCCACTCTTTGTTGTCTCAACCACTGTTGCTCATCGCGATGACTCTCATTGCTGCAACAGTGTCCCTAAAATTTAGCCGGTTCAACCAATCGAGGTCCGTGATTCTGGGTGGCATCCTGGCAGGCTTCGTGCTTTATGTGGTCACCGTGCTTGTGAAAGCATTCGGAAGCAGTGGGGTTGTCCCGCCTTTCGTGGCGACGTGGATTCCGGTCATCGTCGCCTTGGCTTTGGGTGCAACAATTCTGCTTCATCAGGAGGATGGCTAGTGGCGGCAGGCAACCGCAAAAGTGTTCGTAAGCAGTTGGTTGCCCTGTTCGCAGGCGTAGCCCTGTGCAGCTATACCGGCAACATTCCCGTTGCCATCGCTCAAGACGCTTTGCAAAACATGAAGCCCAATGTTTCGAAGGAAGCCAAGATGCTTCTTTCGGCCAATGAGCTCGTCTATAACAAAGATGCCGAGGTCGTTTCGGCCGTGGGCGGCGTGCAGATCAATTACGCCGGCTACAAGATGGTCTCGCAGCGAGTCGAGTACAATCAGAAGACCGGTCGGATGATGGCGCTCGGCAATGTCGAGCTCGTCAGCCCCGACGGCACACGCATGTACTCCGACAAGCTCGACGTCACCGATGACTTCGCGAACGGCTTCATCAATTCGCTTCGAATCGAGACACCCGACAACACGCGCATCGTCGCCGAAACCGGCGAGCGGGTCGGCGGCACCGAGATGATTCTCAATAAGGGCGTCTACACGGCCTGTCTGCCCTGCGCGGAGAAGCCTGAGAAACCGCCATTTTGGCAGGTGAAGGCCGAACGCGTCATCCAGAACGGCGAGAAGCACACGATTCGCCTTGAGCACGCCCGCATGGAGCTGCTCGGCCATCCGATCGCCTATGTTCCGTGGCTCGTCGTGCCCGACAATACGGTCAAGCGGAAGTCCGGCTTCCTGTTCCCGAGCTTCGTCAGCGCGCAGAATCTCGGCTTCGGCCTGTCTGTCCCCTACTACTACGTTATCTCGCCTAGCATGGACGCGACGGTAACGGGTACCGGCTATACGACGCAGGGCTTCCTGGCGGACGCCGAATTCCGTCAGCGTTTCGAGAACGGCACGCACACGTTGCGCGTGGCTGGCATCAGCCAGATGAATTCCAGCACGTTCACTCAAGGAACCAGTGACGCGCAGAACGATGCTCGCGGCATGATCGCCTCGCAGGGGGCCTTCCAGATCAACCCTCGCTGGGCTTTCGGCTGGGATGTGATGGTGCAGAGCGACAACAACTTCTCGCGCACCTACAAGCTCAAGGGCTACGATAATTCGACGCAGACCAACCAGATCTACCTGACTGGTCTCGGCAAGCGGAACTACTTCGACCTGCGCTCCTTCTATTTCGACGTCCAGGACGCCGATCCGTCGAACACGGCTGAGAAGAAGCAGGCTATCGTCTATCCGGTGATGGACTATCACTACGTGGCTCCGCAGCCGCTTGCCGGCGGCGAAGTCTCGGCTGACGTAAATTTCACCAACCTTTCGCGCGGCCATGACGACTTCTACGACGTCGCAGGCTTCGATCGTTACCGTGGCCTCGAAGGCCAGACGTCGCGCCTGACGGGCGAGCTGACGTGGAAGCGCACCTTCGTGACGCCTGCCGGCGTTCTGATCACGCCGCTGCTTTCGGCCCGCGGCGATGCGCTGTCGCTCAACATGGACGACCCGGTCGGCTATGGCGGCAACTACGACACGAGCGATGCCGCGACGCGTGGCATGGTGACGGCCGGCCTCGAAATGCGCTATCCGATCCTCGCCACGACCGACAACAGCACGCACGTGTTCGAGCCGATCATGCAGATCTATGCCCGCCCGAACGAATCGCTGGCCGGCAGGCTTCCGAACGAAGACGCGCAGAGCTTCGTCTTCGACGCGACCAACCTGTTCGAGCGCGACAAGTTCTCCGGTTACGACCGTATCGAAGGCGGCACGCGCGCCAACGTCGGCTTCCAGTACACCGGCACCTTCGACAACGGCTACAAGCTGCACGGCATCTTCGGGCAGTCGTTCCAGCTGGGCGGTCAGAATTCGTTCGATACCGCCGATCTCGTCAACGTCGGCGCCGATTCCGGCCTCGAGACCACCCGGTCCGACTATGTCGGTCTCGGTGGCATCGAGACACCGCAGGGCTTTGCCTTTGCCGCTTCGTACCGTCTCGACGAGAAAAGCCTTGAGCTTCGCCGCGGCGATCTGACGGCCGGCTTCGAGACGGACACGTTCCAGAGCCAGCTTCTCTATACGCACCTCTCCGCGCAGCCGGAATATGGCTACGACACGGATAACGACGAAATCCAGACGCGCGCTCGGATCAAGTTCAAGGACTACTGGTCGATCTTCGGCGGTATCGCCTACGATCTGAACAACAACACGTTCACGCGCCAGACCATCGGCCTCAGCTATGAGGACGAATGCACGGTCTTCACGATCGCCTACTCCGACAAACGCGATACCAGCGACCAGTCGGCGAGCGATTGGACGATCGGCGCGAGGCTGACATTCCGTACCCTCGGCGACATCAATGTCGGTGACGCCAGCCAGTTGGGCTACGGAAACATCTACAACAACTGATCGATTTTATAGCACGGCGAAAGAAAGGGGCCTTTCTTTCGCCGTAACGCTATGCAGGACATTGTGGCCATTGGATATATGCGGCATATGCTGCTGCGTCTCGAAGGCAGCAACGCTGACGTTATCTCGGTAAGATAGGCGCGCCGCGACGCGAAGCGCGGCGTTAATGGGAAGGGTCGACAGATGATTGGCGCGAAGAACACCGTAAGAACGATGATCGCAGGCTTGGCATTCGCCACTGTCGCGGGCTTGGCAATGCCAAAGGCCAACATGGCCTACGCGGCGAGCGAAGTCCGGGTGGTCGTCAACGGTACGGCCCTCACCAGCGGTGACGTGGCCAAGCGCCAGGCCTTCCTGCGCCTGCAGCACCAGAAGGCTGATGCCAAGTCCGCCGAAGACCAGCTTATCGAGCAGACGCTGAAGCAGCAGGAAATCGCCCGCGTTCGCATGTCGGTGTCCAAGGACGACGTCGATGCATCCTTCGCGCGCTTTGCCACCGGCAACAAGCTGACAACCGCGCAAATGACGCAGATCCTCAGCCAGGCCGGCGTCGGCGTCGATCACTTCAAGGCGTTCATCGCCGTGCAGATGAGCTGGCCGCGCCTGGTGAACGCGCGTTATGGCAATAGCAACAAGATGTCGAATGCCGACCTCGTTGCCCGCATGATGGAAAACAACAAGCAGAAGCCTGAAACCACCGAGTACATTCTGCAGCAGATGATCTTCGTCGTGCCCGCCAGCAAGAAGGGCATCGTCGGCAAGCGCAAGAGCGAAGCGGAAGCCTCGCGCTCGAAGTATCCGGGCTGCGAACAGGCAAAGGTTTTCGCCGCCACGATGCGTGACGTCTCCGTTCGTGATCTCGGCCGTATGCTGGCACCGGAACTGCCACCTGAGTGGAAGCCGCTTGTCGAACAGGCCAAGGGCAACACCACGGCCACGCGTGTGACCGAAAAGGGCGTCGAGTATCTCGCGATCTGCAGCCAGCGCCAGGTCTCCGACGACCAGGCCGCCGAGATGGTCTTCCGCGAAGAAGATCTGAACAAGGCCAAGGACAAGAACGCACCGCCGGAAAACGCCAACGCCACCAAGTATCTCGAAGAACTGCGCAGCAAGGCGCAGATCATTCGCCGCTGATGTCAATGACGCTCGCTTTTTCGCGCCCTCTTGCACTGAGCCAAGGCGATCCCGCCGGGATCGGCCCTGACGTCACATTGATGGCCTGGTTGCGTCGCCGCGAGCTCGGCCTGCCGCCCTTTATTTTCATCGGTGATCCTGACGTCCTCGCCACCCGCGCACGGATGCTGGATCTGACCGTTGCGATCCGCGAGGCCGATTGCGCCGGCGCGATCGACATCTTTGCCGACGCCCTTCCTGTCCTGCCGATCCCCGCAGGCATTGAGGTCATCGCCGGCGAAGCGCATGTCGCGACGGCCCGAGGGACGATTGCTGCCATCGAGCAGGCCGTGGCACTGACGGTCAGCGGCGAAGCGCTTGGTGTCGTCACCAACCCGATCGCCAAGTCCGTTCTCTACGAGAGCGGTTTCCGTTTTCCTGGACATACCGAGTTTCTGGCCGAGCTTGCGAAACGCGCCACCGGCACGCCCGTGACGCCCGTCATGATGCTCGCCGGACCGAAGCTTCGGGCGATCCCTGTTACAATCCACATCCCGATCAAGGATGTGCCGCAGGCGCTGACGCCAGAGCTGATCGTCGAGAAGTGCCGGATCGCACACGCCGATCTCGTCCAGCGTTTCGGTATCGCCAATCCACGCCTTGCCGTCGCGGGTCTCAATCCGCATGCGGGCGAAGATGGCGCCATCGGCAAGGAAGACGCCAACGTCATCCACCCCGCGATCCAGTTCCTTCGCGCCGAGGGTATCGATGCGATCGGTCCCCTGCCCGCCGACACCATGTTCCATGACGAAGCGCGTTCGCGCTACGACGTCGCGGTCTGCATGTATCACGACCAGGCCCTGATCCCGGCAAAGGCGCTCGGCTTCGATGACGCCGTCAACGTGACGCTTGGCTTGCCTTTCATCCGCACATCCCCCGACCACGGCACGGCCTTCGGCATCGCCGGCAAGGGGCTGGCGCGTGAGAGCAGCCTGGTTGCCGCACTGAAGCTCGCCGGGCACCTCGGTCGCGTCTCCAAGAGCAACTCCTGATGGCCGCACTCGACGGATTGCCGCCGCTGAGCGACGTCATTAGGCGGCATGGCCTCGATGCGCGCAAGGCGCTCGGGCAGAACTTCATTCTCGACCTCAATCTCACGCAGAAGGTGGCGCGCAACGCCGGCCCGCTCGAAGATGCGACGGTGTTTGAAGTCGGCCCCGGCCCTGGCGGCTTGACGCGAGCGATCCTTGCACTCGGCGCCAAGAAGGTCATCGCTGTCGAGCGCGATCCGCGCTGCCTCCCGGCGCTGGCCGAGGTGCAGGCGCATTATCCCGGCCGGCTCGAGGTTATCGAAGGCGACGCTCTGACCACCGACTTCGAGGCGCTGTCACCCGAGGGGCCGGTGAAGATCATCGCCAACCTTCCCTATAATGTCGGGACCCAGCTTCTGGTGAACTGGTTGTTGCCGAAGCAATGGCCGCCTTTCTGGCAATCGCTGACGCTGATGTTCCAGAAGGAAGTGGGCTTGCGTATCGTCGCCGACGAGGAAGACGACCACTACGGGCGTCTCGGCGTGCTCTGCGGTTGGCGTACGAACGCGCACATGGCGTTCGACATCCCGCCGCAGGCCTTCACGCCTCCGCCGAAGGTAACCTCGACAGTGGTGCATCTGACGCCGAACGAGAACCCGATCCCCTGCTCCGTCGCCAATCTCGAAAAAGTGACCCAGGCGGCATTCGGACAGCGCCGCAAGATGCTGCGCCAGAGCCTGAAGCCGATCGGCGGCGAGAAACTGCTCGAAAAGGCCGGCATCGATCCGCAGAGACGCGCCGAGACGCTTTCGGTCGAGGAATTTTGCCGCTTGGCAAACAGCCTCTAATCCCTGCACGCCTCATCAAAATCAACGCTAGCTTGCGTGCAGGCGGCTGCCTTCTATGCTGTTAAAACACTACAATTCCAGTCGTCTTGACTTTGGGAAACTAAGTATTTCCGCTACCGAAAACCAACTTTTTCTCGACGATGCGCTTTAACATCGCGTGAATGCGGTTTGCCTCACCGACTGTCATGAAACTGTTATCTCTGGGGAATAGCCCGTTCCCGGCGAGACTCGTTGCGCAAGCAAACAAGTAGCCCCCTATTGATCTCGCCGTCATCTTTTCAGCTTTCAGGAAAGCGAACCCTTATGCGTACCAACAGATTTTTGACGACCTGTTTCGGCATCGGCCTTGCGGCCGTGATGGCCGCCTCCGCTTCCGCCGCCGATATCACCGGCGCCGGCTCCACCTTCGTTTACCCGGTTCTCTCCAAGTGGTCGGCTGACTACAACAAGAAGACCGGCGACAAGCTGAACTATCAGTCGATCGGTTCTGGCGGTGGCATCGCCCAGATCAAGGCCGCAACGGTCGATTTCGGCGCGTCCGACAAGCCGCTTGAATCCAAGGAACTGACGGATGGCGGCTTCGGCCAGTTTCCGCTGGTAGTTGGCGGCATTGTTCCCGTCATCAACGTCAAGGGCATCAAGTCGGGCGAGCTGAAGCTCACCGGCAAGGTTCTGGCTGACATCTACCTCGGCAACGTCACCAAGTGGAACGACAAGGCCATCGCCGACCTGAACCCGGGCGTCAAGCTGCCGGATTCGCAGATCGCCGTCGTTCACCGCTCGGACGGTTCGGGCACCAGCTTCAACTGGACCAACTACTTCTCGAAGGTCAATGCTGATTGGAAGTCCAAGGTTGGTGAAGGCACCGCCGTCAACTGGCCTGTCGGCATCGGCGGCAAGGGCAACGAAGGCGTTGCAGCCTACGTCACGCGCGTGAAGGATTCGATCGGTTACGTCGAGTACGCCTATGCGCTGCAGAACAAGCTGCCCTACGTCCTGATCGAAAATGCTGCCGGCAAGTATCCGAAGCCGAACGCCGAGAGCTTCGCTGCTGCCGCAGCCAGCGCCGAATGGGACAAGGCTCAGGACTTCAACCTGATCATGACCAACGCTCCTGGCGACAAGGCCTGGCCGGTCACGGCTACGACCTGGGCGATCATGTACAAGCAGGCCAAGGACGAAGCTCGCTCCAAGGCTGCCTTCGAGTTCTTCAAGTGGGCGCTTGAGAACGGCCAGAAGCAGGCTTCCTCGCTCGACTACGTTCCGGTTCCCGATAGCCTCGTGAAGCAGATCGAAGCCTACTGGACCGCCCAGTTCAAGGGCTGATCCCCACACTGTCGAAACGGCCGGAGAGCTCTGCTTTCCGGCCGGCTTAACTTTGATTGCCCCTCAAAGATTAGAGAACAGACAATGAGCCAAGTTTTGGCATCGCAGCGCGCCGAGAGTGTCGGCGTGAAGCGTCGCCATGGCGCGACCGGCGACATGGTATTTTCCGCGATCGTGCTGTGCTGCGGCATGTTCGTGCTGATCGCGCTTCTGGCCGCGACCTTTTCCATGGGTTGGGGCGGCCTGCTTGCCTTCCGCACCTTCGGCCTGGAATTCCTCTACGGCACCGAATGGGACCCCGTCGCCCAGAAATTCGCCGGCCTCGTGCCGATCTACGGAACGCTGGTCACCTCCGCGCTCGCGATGATCATCGGCGTCCCCATCAGCCTCGGCATCGCGGTGTTCGTCACCGAAGTGGCGCCACGCTGGGCGCGCGGACCGATCGGCGGCGCCATCGAGCTGCTCGCCGGCATTCCTAGCATCATCTACGGCATGTGGGGCCTTTTCACCTTCGCCCCCTTCATGGCCGATTATATCCAGCCCGTTCTGATCGACTGGCTCGGTCCGCTGCCGGTTATTGGCGCGCTGTTTTCGGGTGCACCCATGGGGATCGGCATGCTGACGTCGGGCATCGTGCTCGCCATCATGATCATCCCCTATATCGCTTCGGTCATGCGCGACGTCTTCCTCGTCGTCCCGGCGCAACTGAAGGAATCGGCCTACGCGCTCGGCTCGACCAAATGGGAGGTCGTGCGCGATATCGTCATTCCCCACACACGCACGGCCGTCGTCGGCGGCATCTTTCTTGGCCTCGGCCGCGCGCTCGGCGAGACCATGGCCGTCACCTTCGTGCTCGGGAATACGCACAATATCGCGATCTCGCTGATGGAGCCCGGCAACTCGATTGCCGCTGCGATCGCCAACGAGTTCACCGAGGCCGACACGGATCTCTACCTGTCGTCGCTGATCGGCCTCGGCTTCATCCTCTTCGTGGTCACCTTCATCGTGCTGGCCGCTGCCAAGCTAATGCTGCTCAGAATCGCCAGGCAGAAGGGAGAATAATCATGACCACATCCAACTCCCTTTACCGCTATCGTCAGATCAAGAGCGCCATCGCCTTGTCTCTCGCCACCGTCGCGACAGTCATCGGCCTCATCTTCCTCGTCTGGATCCTGTGGACGACGCTGATCAACGGCATCGCGGCGCTCAGCCCTCGCCTGCTGACCGAAATGACCCCGCCACCCGGCGAAGACGGCGGCCTGGCGAATGCCTTCATGGGCAGCCTTCTGATCGTTCTCATGGCTGTCGTTCTCGGTACGCCGATCGGGATCCTCGCCGGCACCTATCTTTCGGAATACAGCCGCGGCAAGAAGATCGGCGATCTCGTTCGTTTTGTGAACGACATCCTGCTCAGCGCGCCTTCGATCATCATCGGCCTGTTCATCTACGAGTTGGTCGTGCGCCAGACCGGGCGCTTTTCGGGCTATGCCGGTGGTATCGCGCTGGGCTTCATCTTCCTGCCGGTCGTGGTGCGCACCACCGACGAGATGCTGCGGCTGGTGCCCGACGTCATGCGCGAGGCCGCACTTTCGCTCGGCATTCCGCGCTGGAAGGTGACGGTGCATGTGCTCTATCGCGCCGCGTCCGCGGGCATCCTGACCGGCGTGCTGCTCGCTGTCGCCCGCATCTCCGGCGAGACCGCACCGCTTCTCTTCACCGCCCTCAACAACCAGTACTGGAGCACGGACATGTCCGGGCCGATGGCCAACATTCCGGTCGTCATCTTCCAGTACGCGATGAGCCCCTATGACGAGTGGCATACGCTCGCCTGGGCCGGCGCCTTCGTCATGACCGCCATCGTGCTGCTGCTCAGTGTCGGATCACGAGTAATCCTCAGCAGACGGGGAAAATAATGCTGCAATCTTCCAGCGCACTCGATACCGGCAGGACCGCACCCACAATGAAGACCGACAAGATCACGCTCGAAAACGTCAACTTCTTCTACGGGAAGACGCAGGCGATCCGCGATGTCAGCATCAGCTTCCCAGAGCGGCAGGTCTCGGCCCTGATCGGCCCGTCCGGCTGCGGCAAGTCCACGCTGCTGCGCATCCTCAACCGCATCTACGCGCTCTATCCGGGCATGCGGGCAACGGGTACCGTGAAGCTCGATGGCGACAACATTCTCGACCCCCGCTATCCGATGAACGAGCTGCGCGCCCGCGTCGGCATGGTGTTCCAGAAGCCGGTCCCCTTCCCCATGTCGATCTACGACAACGTCGCCTATGGCATCCGCCATCATGAGCGGCTGTCGAAGGCGGAGATGGATGGGCGTGTCGAGGAAGCCTTGCGGCAGGCCGCCCTTTGGGACGAGGTCAAGGAAAAGCTCAAGCAGAGCGGTCTTGGCCTCTCCGGCGGTCAGCAGCAGCGTCTGTGCATCGCGCGCGGCGTGGCGTTGCGGCCGGAGGTTCTGCTGCTCGACGAGCCGACATCGGCGCTCGATCCGATCTCGACCGCCAAGGTCGAGGAATTGATCGCGCAGCTGAAGGCGAACTTCACGATCGTCATCGTGACCCACAACATGCAGCAGGCCGGCCGTATCTCGGACAACACCGCCTTCATGTATTTGGGCGAGCTTGTCGAGCATGGCCCGACATCGCAGATATTCGAAGCGCCGAAGAACAAGCGGACCGAGGACTACATCACCGGTCGCTACGGCTGATCATTTCTAGGAATGACGCCGGCGCGAAGGCGCCGGCGGGTGGGTCAGAGAACCGGCGTCTCTTCGATCAGGCCGGTCACGAAGTCGAACATGCCATGGCGGCGATCGCGGCGAAGGCGTTCGGCGCGGACGATCGACTGCACCGCCTCGAAGGCGGTGTTCAAGTCGTCGTTGACGATGACATAGTCATATTCACGCCAGTGGGCGATCTCGGCGCGGGAATTGGCGAGACGCGTGGCGATCACCTCTTCGGAGTCTTCGGCGCGGCGATGCAGGCGCGACTGGAGCTCGGTCATGGTCGGCGGCAGCACGAAGATCGATACGATATCGGCCTTCATCTTCTCCTGCAGCTGCAGCGCGCCCTGCCAATCGATATCGAACAGCATGTCGCGGCCATCGGCCATGGCGGCCTCCACCGGCTCACGTGGCGTGCCGTAGAAATTGCCATGCACTTCCGCCCATTCGAGCAGCTCGCCGCTGTCGCGCATCCGCTCGAACTGGGGGATGGTGATGAAATGATAGTGGGTGCCGGCAATCTCGCTCGGGCGACGCTGGCGCGTCGTCACGCTCACCGAGATTTCAAGGCTGCGATCGCGCTCCAGGAGATTGCGCGCGATGGTCGACTTGCCGGCACCCGAGGGCGAAGACAGGACAAGCATCAGCCCGCGGCGGGGGATCACGGTTGGGCTGCTCGACGATGGGGGGCTCGACGGGGTCGGGCTCATGGCTCACTCCAAATTCTGAACTTGCTCGCGGAACTGGTCGATGACCACTTTCAACTCAATACCGGCCGCTGTCACGGCAGCCGCATTGGACTTCGAGCATATTGTATTCGATTCCCGGTTAAATTCCTGTGCAAGGAAATCGAGCTTGCGGCCGATAGGGCCGCCCTTGGCGAGCAGGTCGCGCGCGGCGGCCACGTGTGCCTTCAGGCGGTCGATCTCTTCGCGCAGATCGGCCTTGGTCGCCAGGATCGCCGCCTCGGCATGGAGCCTGTCCTGATCGAACTTGCCGGATGCATCCATCAGCATCGCGACCTGAGCCGCGAGCCGTGCCGCGATCTCGCGTGGCGAACGCGACGGGTCGCTTTCCACGACACCAGTCAGACGCTCGATGATCGCCACCTGGTCGAGGAGCACGCGGGACAGAGCCGCCCCTTCCTGCTCGCGCATATGCCTGAGATCGGTCAGCGCCAGCGACAGGCCATTCATGATCTCGGCGTCGCGCGCGGCGATGGCTTCCGGGCTATCCTCGGTCTCGCGGAAATCGACGATGCCACGGATGGCAAGCAGGGTATCGAGCTTCAGCGGCGCCGGATCGATGATATCAGCCAGCTGATCGCGCAGCGACAGGACGGCGGCAAGCGCTTCCTGATTGAGGACGGTCTCGACGCGGCTCTCGGGAGACGAGACGGACAACGACACCTGCATATTGCCGCGGCTGAACTGCTCGCCGGCCAGTCGCTTGACTTCGTTTTCCAAGCGCTCGAGGCCCGGCGGCAGGCGCAGGCGGATATCCAGGCCCTTGCCGTTTACCGAGCGCAGTTCCCAGGCCCAGCGCCAGCGATCGGTCGTGCCTTCGCGCCGCGCAAAACCCGTCATGGACTGCAAAGCCATGGAAGCCTCCGATACTGTTAGTTTCTCTTTTTCTTCGGAGCCGGAGCGGGCGCTGCCGGCGCATCGGCAGGCGTTGCCGCATCGGGCTGCCCGTCGACCGCGATATTCGGATCGGCGCCCTTGTCGGCTTCCAGCTTGCGCCAGCGCCGGACATTGGCGTTGTGGTCCTCAAGCGTGGAGGCGAAGACATGGCCACCCGTGCCGTCGGCCACGAAATAGAGGTCCTGCGTCTTCCACGGATTGGCGACGGCCTCGAGCGCATCGCGACCGGGATTGGCGATCGGCGTCGGCGGCAGGCCCTTGATCACGTAGGTGTTGAAGGGCGTCTCTTTCTTCAGGTCCGACTGGTAGATCGGCCGGTCGGCCGGCTTACCGTCGCCGCCGAACAATCCATAGATGATCGTCGGGTCCGACTGCAGGCGCATGCCCTTGCCGAGACGATTCAGGAAGACCGAGGCCACATGGGCGCGCTCGTCTGGAACGCCAGTTTCCTTTTCGACGATGGAGGCGAGAACGATCATCTCGTCCTTCGACTTGAAGGGCAGCGACGGATCGCGCTTGTCCCAGATCTGGTCCACGAGCTTCTGCTGGGCCGCTGCCATCTGCTCGATGATCTCGGCGCGCTTGGTGCCACGCGAGAACTTGTAGGTATCCGGGCGCAGGCTGCCCTCCGCCGGCAGAACCGTCGGGAGGTCGCCCTCAAGTACCTGGTCCTCGTTCATGCGGTTGAACATCTGGCGGACGCTGAGGCCCTCGGGGAAGGAGATCGAATAGAGGATGGACTTGCCGGATTTCAGCAGTTCCATGATTTCGTTCATCGAGGCATGCGCCTTGATCTCGTACTCACCGGCCTTGAGGCTTTCGCCATCGTTCAAATGGGTGGCGGTGAGATAGCGGAAGACGCGGCCATCGGAGATGATGTTGTTGCGCTCCAGATTGAACGCGATCTCCGTGATACCGGCGCCGTTGCGCACGATGAAATTGGTGTTGGCTTCCAGCGGACCGGGGCTCTGGTAGGTGGAAATCGCATAGTAGAAGACGACGACGGCGGCGGCGCAGCCGAGCACGACCAGCGTCATCAGGAAGTTCAGGAAAATGACGACCTGGCTTCTGGCCTTCTTGGAGCGCTTCGGCGGCTCCGGCACGCGCTCCGGGCGCAGCGCTTCGGTTGGCGATTTCGGAATGATCGGGCCACTCTGCGACTGCTGGCCCTGCTGGCCGGTCGTGTCGTTGCTCTGGTTCGTATCGCTCACCGGCAATCCTCTAAATTTGGCCCCAAAAGCTGCTTCTTGCGAAGCAATGCGGCGAAATGCGGGTGGGCAGCCATCGGATTGGACTGCCCTGCCCGTTGCGGACGTCGTGGGTCAGTCTCAGGCGACGTAGCGGCGCAGCACCAGCGATGCGTTTGTACCGCCGAATCCGAAGGAATTCGACAGCGCCACGTTCACTTCCCGTTGACGCGCCTTGTGCGGGACGAGATCGATCTTCGTCTCGCGCTCGGGGTTGTCGAGATTGAGCGTCGGTGGCACGACGTTGTCGCGGATCGAAAGCGTCGCGAAGATCGCTTCGATGGCGCCGGCGGCACCTAGAAGGTGGCCGGTGGCGGACTTGGTCGAGGACATCGAGATCTTCGACGCGGCATCGCCAACCAGACGCTCGACGGCGCCGAGCTCGATCGTGTCGGCCATGGTCGATGTGCCGTGCGCGTTGATGTAGTCGATATCGGCAGGCGTCAGACCAGCGCGCTTCAGCGCCATTGCCATGCAGCGGCCGGCGCCTTCGCCGTCTTCCGACGGCGCGGTGATGTGATAGGCGTCGCCCGACAGGCCGTAGCCGACCACTTCGGCGTAAATCCGTGCGCCGCGCGCGAGGGCATGCTCGAGCTCTTCGAGAACGACGATGCCGGCGCCCTCGCCCATGACGAAGCCGTCACGGTCCTTGTCGTAGGGGCGCGAGGCCTTGGTGGGGTCGTCG
The DNA here is from genome assembly GCF_000377565.1 of Rhizobium sp. 2MFCol3.1. Taxonomy (GTDB): domain Bacteria; phylum Pseudomonadota; class Alphaproteobacteria; order Rhizobiales; family Rhizobiaceae; genus Rhizobium. Next base: position 105,177 of record NZ_KB898357.1, read on the forward strand.
TTATGCTGTGTCGACAGCGCCTTGCAGGCCGCGAAACCGGCGAGCGAGATGCGGCTGACCGGCGATTCGGTGCCGCCGGCGACCATGACATCAGCATCGCCGAAAGCGATCAGACGGGCAGCATCGCCAATGGCGTGCGCACCGGTCGAGCAGGCGGTGACGACGGAGTGGTTCGGGCCGCGCAGCTTGTGACGGATCGAGACCTGGCCGGATACGAGGTTGATCAGACGGCCGGGAATGAAGAAAGGAGAGATACGGCGCGGGCCCTTGTCGCGCAGCGTGTAGCCTGCCTCGACAATGCCTTCGATGCCGCCAATGCCGGAGCCGATGAGGACGCCGGTGGCAATCTGGTCTTCGTCGCTCTCGGGATGCCAGTTGGCATCGTTGAGCGCCATGTCGGCCGCGGCCATACCATAGACTATGAAGGGATCGACCTTACGCTGTTCCTTGGGCTCCATCCAATCATCCTGATTGAAGGTGCCGCCGGTGCCATCGCCGACAGGGATACGGCATGCGATCTTGGCCGGAAGGTCATCGACTTCGAACTCGGTCACGAGGCGTGCGCCGTTTTCACCCGCCAGCAGGCGAGCCCAGGTCACTTCCGTGCCGCATCCCAAGGGAGACACCATGCCAGTGCCCGTAATAACCACCCGTCTCATCGACTGCATTCCCCCGCCTTTTGTGTTCTATGGAGACCATGCCAGAAATAAAAAGGGCGGACTCCGGGTCCGCCCTTTCTAAAGTGCTCAGGATTAAGCCTGGGCCTTTTCGATAAACTTAACGGCGTCGCCGACCGTCAGGATCGAGTCCGCAGCGTCGTCAGGAATTTCAACGCCGAATTCTTCTTCGAACGCCATGACCAGTTCGACGGTGTCGAGCGAGTCAGCGCCCAGATCGTCGATGAAGCTTGCGCCTTCGACAACCTTGTCGGCGTCGACGCCAAGATGATCAATAACAATTTTCTTTACGCGTTCTGCGATATCGCTCATGTCGGTTTCCTCGACCTTATAATCCTGATCAGAGAGCCTTTATGGCACCCTACCCTGTTTCAGCCTGCGGCGCCCTAAAGCCACCTTCGGCAAACTCGTTGTACCCGGCTACCAGAGATGTCCCAGGCTTGCTTGGAAAGCCCGCCGGTCCGTCTTCTTTCTCGGGAGACTGTTCACAGTCATGGCCCGATTAACACGGTTTATGTCTGCCGCAAAGCCAGAAAATCAACCCCATAGCGTTGGTGAACAGGCTATTGCGGGGAAAAACGGCCCGAAAGCCAGTTTTCCGTTTCAGATCATGGCCATGCCGCCATTTACATGCAAAGTCTGGCCCGTCATGTAGGCCGCTTCCGACGAAGCCAGGTAAGCAACCGCGGAGGCCACTTCGGCGCCGGTGCCCATGCGCTTCATCGGGATCGCGCCCATGATCGCGTCCTTCTGCTTGTCGTTCAGCTTGCCCGTCATCGCGCTTTCGATGAAGCCCGGAGCCACGCAGTTGACCGTCACGTTGCGGGTCGCGATCTCCTGCGCCAGCGACTTGGTGAAGCCGATCATGCCGGCCTTGGAGGCGCAGTAGTTTGCCTGGCCTGGATTGCCGGTGACGCCGACGATCGAGGTGATGTTGATGATGCGGCCATAGCGGCGGCGCATCATCGGATGCGTCAACTCGCGGGTCAGGCGGAACATCGAGGTCAGGTTGACTTCGATGACGCTGTCCCAGTCCTCGTCCGACATGCGCACGAAGAGGCCATCCTTGGTGATGCCGGCGTTGTTGACGAGGATGTCGACGCCGTCGAGTTCAGCTTCAGCCTTGACGCCGAGGGCCTTGACTTCGTCGCGATCGGCAAGGTTCGCCGGAAAGATCTTGACGCGGTCGCCGAGTTCATTGGCCAGCGCCTCGAGCTTTTCGACGCGGGTGCCGTGCAGGCCGACGATGGCACCCTGCTTGTGCAGGATGCGGGCGATTTCTTCGCCGATGCCGCCAGAGGCACCGGTTACCAGAGCCTTGCGGCCGGAGAGATCGAGCATGGAAGAATTCCTTGTAATCGTTAAATCAATCAGGCCAGAAGAGCGGCAACCGCCGCGTCGATATCAGCCGGCGAGTTGACCGAGATGCCGGTCACGTTCTTGTCGATGCGGCGCGCGAGACCGGTCAGGACCTTGCCGGCGCCGAGTTCGTAAAGGGTGGTCACGCCGTTTGCCGCGAACCACTCGACCGTTTCGCGCCAGCGAACCTGGCCGGTGACCTGTTCGACCAGCAGCTTGGCGATTTCCTCGGCGTCGGTGACGGGCGCGGCGCGCACGTTGGCGATGACGGGCACGACCGGGTTCGACTTCGCGACGCCTGCCAGCGCTTCGCGCATCGCGTCGGCGGCCGGCGCCATCAGCGCGGAGTGGAAGGGTGCGGAGACCGGCAGCAGGATCGCGCGCTTGGCGCCCTTTTCGGTGGCGATGGCGGCAGCCTTTTCGACCGGCGCCTTCTCACCCGAAATCACGATCTGGCCACCGCCATTATCATTCGCGATCTGGCAGGCGCCGAGAGCCGAGGCTTCCTCGCAGACGGCAATCACGTCCGCATGTTCGAGGCCGATGATGGCAGCCATGGCGCCGACGCCGACTGGCACGGCCGCCTGCATCGCATTGCCGCGAATGCGCAGGAGGCGCGCGGTATCGGCGATCGAGAACGTGCCGGCGGCACAGAGAGCGGAGTATTCGCCGAGCGAGTGGCCGGCGACGTAGGAGACCTTGGCCTTGAGATCGACGCCCTTGGCTTCGAGCACGCGGATGACGGCCATCGACACGGCCATCAGCGCCGGCTGCGCATTGGCGGTCAGCGTCAGCGTCTCTTCCGGACCGTTGAACATGGTCTCGGACAGCTTCTCGCCGAGAGCGTCATCAACCTCTGCAAAAACGGCGCGCGCTTCGGCAAAATTCTCGGCAAGATCCTTGCCCATGCCGACGGCCTGACTGCCCTGGCCAGGGAACGTGAAAGCGATGGTCATCCTATGTCCTTTTTATATGGACCCGCGGTCATTTCGCCTCCAATTGACATTCTTTCCCCGAGAGTCAAGTGCCGGAGGCCTGCGTTCCAAGGCTTTCGCGACGGCAACAAAGCCGCACTTTTGCTCTTGCGCTTGCTCAATTCCGGCCTAAATTCGCGCCGTCCTTCCAAGACCGCTTTCTTTTAAGATCACGATTAAGGCTCCCCAATGAAGCATAAGAAACTTGGCCGCACCGATATTTCGGTGTCCGAAATCTGCCTTGGCACCATGACCTGGGGCACGCAGAACACCGAGGCGGAAGCGCACGCACAGATGGACTATGCGTTCGAAAAAGGCGTCAACTTCTTCGACACCGCCGAGCTTTATCCGACCACGCCCGTCGGCCCCGAGACCCAGGGCTTGACCGAGGACTATATCGGCACCTGGCTTGAGAATACCGGCAAGCGCAAGGATATCGTCCTCGCCACCAAGGTCGCCGGCCCCGGCCGCTCCTATATCCGGGGCGGCGAAGGCGCCGATGCCAAGAATATGCGATTGGCGATCGAGTCCAGCTTGAAGCGGCTGAAGACCGACTATATCGATCTCTACCAGATCCACTGGCCGGTTCGCGGTCATTTCCACTTCCGCCAGAACTGGCACTACGACCCCTTCAAGCAGGACCGCGCCAAAGCCGTCGCCAACATCACCGACATCCTGGAGACGGCGGGCGCAATGGTGAAGGAAGGCAAGATCCGGACCATCGGCCTCTCCAACGAGACGACCTGGGGTACGCAGAAGTATCTTACGATCGCAGAACAGCTCGGCCTGCCGCGCGTCGTCAGCATCCAGAACGAGTATAACCTGCTCTATCGCCACTACGATCTCGACATGGCGGAAATGTCGCATCATGAGGACGTGGGCCTGCTCGCCTACTCGCCGCTTGCCGGCGGCATCCTCAGCGGCAAGTACATCGGCGGCGCGGTACCCGGTGGCTCGCGCGGCTCGATCAACGGCGACATTGGCGGACGCCTGCAGCCGCTGCAGGAAGCGCCGACCAAGGCTTACGTCGAGATCGCCAAGCGCCACGGCCTCGACCCATCGGCCATGGCCATCGCATTCTGCCTGACGCGCCGCTTCATGACGTCTGCGATCATCGGCGCGACGACCATGGCGCAGCTGACGACCGATATCGATGCGGCCGGCATCAAGCTTTCGAGCGAGATTCTCGCCGAGATCGACAAGGTGCATCGCGAATATCCGATGCCGATCTGATTGGAGATAGCACGCATTGCGTTTATGAGAGCGCGGCGCCGATGGCGCTGCGCTCTCTTTCGTTTATGGAAGCGGCTGCTGCAGAAAACTGATTGACGGCGCGAAGAAATAGTCTCCGCCGACCAGCCGGACGGCAGTCTTGAAGTCGAAATCCGCTTTCAGCGCCGGATTTTTCGTGCCGATCGCCACATGCCCGTCGATCCATGACACGTCGGCAGTGCCGGGCCGGTTTTCCTGCTGGCCGATCACCGGGTCGATCCCTGTGAAAGGACCAGGAAAATCCGCGTTTCCCGCCCACGCGGCCTGAGTGAACTCGAACTGTTCGTTGATGTCATTCATGTAGGCCATGAAGATCAGGCCCACGCCGCCAGTGGGACGATCATCCTCCTCGAAGTCCGCTCCCTCGGGACGCTGCGCTCTTTCCCCGAAGGTGATGCCTCGCCGCGCCATGATCCTCCGTCGCTCGAAATCATCGCCCGCCGTTCGAGGATTGGTCTTGCGTATATGGCCGCGAAATGGACAAAGCTCTCCTTTCGTATCGCCCGTATAGTTGAAATTGTTGGTCGGCTCGCCGCTTACAGGCTGACCGTGCAGAACCACCGGCGTTCCGTCCTCGAAGCGGCCGACGACCAACGCACCCGCGCGCTCCTCTCCTTCCTCATCCTCGCCAAGCCAGCCCGCGAGTTGCCTTTCACGGCGCTTGAAAGCTTCGACGTTCTGCTCAAGCTTGCGGTAGACAAAGTAACTGCCGCAGGCGAACTTCGTGCGGGCGGCGGGATCCGGCACGATGAATTGCGATGGCAGGAAGGATTCGTCCCAGAGCGGCCAAGGATCACCGGCTTTCTTCGCCTTCGGCTCCTCTGCTTTCCTGTTCTCATCGATGTCCTCCGCCAGGAAGAGCGGCTGGCTGCGGCCGTCGACATAGCCGAAATGTTCGATACCCTCGCCCTTGACCGATCCGCCTCTGGTCTGCCGGCGCCGCTGCGCCAGACCGATATCGACGCCCAGCAGGTGAGCGCCGGCATCCCGAAGCTTCGTCTTGAGAGACGACGTCGCGGATGAAACGAGTTCGGCGTCGTCGTCGGCGATCAGGATCATCGCGTCGGGTATCGGATTGCCCGGTGTCCACGCTCCGCCAGCCTCCCAGGCCGAGGGCGGTTCGTCGTTCAATCCGGGCAAGGTCACCCCTTGCAGGCTCGGGAAGGTGATCGGGTCGAGATTGCCGCGCGCCCGCATACCCTCGTTGAAGGCCACGTCCGCGGGAACGGACTTCGCACCCAGCTTGGCGTATCCGGCCGCAGAGAGGAAAACGCAGACGACACGCCCTCCGCTAACACCTGCCGATTTGAACGCAGCTGCCGCACGCAGTTGGTCGAGCGCCGAGGTCACTGCGAACGACAAGCCTTTCAACAAGGCCGCGATTTCCGACGCGCTCATGCCTTCAAAGCTTACGAATATGTTGGCCGTGTGATCGCGGCCGTGGCCTTTCAGGATGTTTGCCTGCAAGTCGGACAGCAACGCCATGACCTCAGGGTCGGCGGTCCAAGTCTGCCATGCTATCGCTTTCGAAAGAATAGTCTGAACAGTCGCCATAACTTCCTCCGTTTAACGTATCGCGGTTGCATTAGGTTGTATTGTATATTATACACACGCAATACGTTATACACCCACTGATGGAAACGACAACACAGGCACACCAAAATCGCGTCCGCGCGCAGCTTGCTGCTCCCGCCCCTTGCGTTCTCCTGAAAAATCCGTATAAGCCGCCCTGTTCGCAAAACCCGGTCTTCTGGCTGGTGGCTGAACGGAGGGCCGGTTTCCCACGGGAAATCGTTCGGAACGGAAGCGTTCCAGCCTCCCGTGTCTCCGCTCTCGACCGTCTCGGAACGCTTTTCTTGCCTGGGTTTACCCAATCAGGAGCAGTCGTTGAGGCTTAGCCGCCGAATATCGGGTTGAATAAACGCAAGAAAGGCAAAGCTGTCATGGCTCTTTATGAACATGTATTCCTTGCCCGACAGGATATTTCCGCTCAGCAGGTAGAAGCCCTCGTAGAACAGTACAAGGGCGTACTCGAAGCTAACGGCGGTAAGGTCGGGCGCGTAGAAAACTGGGGCCTCAAGTCCCTGACCTACCGCATCAAGAAGAACCGCAAGGCTCACTACGTTCTCGTCGACATCGACGCCCCGGCTGCTGCCGTGCAGGAAATGGAACGCCAGATGCGCATCAGCGAAGACGTCCTTCGCTACATGACCATCGCTGTTGAAGCTCACGAAGAAGGCCCGTCTGCCATGATGCAGAAGCGCGACCGCGACGACCGCGGCCCGCGTGATGGCGCCGACCGTGGCCCGCGTCGCGAATTCGGCGATCGTCCGCCGCGTCGTGATGGCGACTTCCAGCGTGGCCCGCGTCCCGATCGCGCTCCGCGCGAAGACCGTGCATAAGGAGAACTGAGAATGTCTGAATCTTCCTCCGCACCGGTACGTCGTCCGTTCCACCGTCGTCGCAAGACTTGCCCGTTCTCCGGCGCAAACGCTCCGCGCATCGACTACAAGGACGTTCGTCTCCTGCAGCGCTACATTTCCGAGCGCGGCAAGATCGTTCCTTCCCGTATCACGGCTGTTTCGCAGAAGAAGCAGCGCGAACTCGCTCAGGCGATCAAGCGCGCTCGTTTCCTCGGCCTGCTGCCGTACGTCGTCGCTTAATCAGCTGACGAGACCAAATCGAGGGAAGGCAGCAATGCCTTCCCTTCTCCCTTTCGCGATGGGCGCGGATCGGAACCCTTAAAACCCATGTTGAGGCCTTTCTGAAACTGATTCAGGAAACGCCCTCTAACTGCTTGATGAAGCAGGACAGCGACCGTGAAACCACTGAATGCAAAAATGCTGGGCGTTGGAGCCCTCGCCGGGTTGACCGCCGCGCTGCTGGTGTTTGTCGCCGGCCAGCAGCCGTCGTCTTTCAGTGCCGTTCTCTACGCGGCTTCCGCGCTTCCCATTCTTCTTGTCGGCCTCGGCTGGGGCAACATGGCGGCGATCACGGCCGTCATTACCGCCGCCGTCGTTGGCGCGATCGCCATCTCGCCGTCCTTCGCGCTGATGATGACGCTGGTCACGCTGCTGCCGGCAGGCTGGCTGAGCCACCTCGCCAATCTTGCCCGCCCCGCTTCCGAACTCGGCGGTCCCGATCACCTGATGGCGTGGTATCCGCTGTCCGACATCCTGCTGCATCTCTGTGGCCTCGTGACATTCGCCGTCATCGTCGTCGGCGTCATGATCGGCTATGGCCCCGAACTGATCGACCGTCTGGTCGATGTGCTCTTCACCTCGGTGGCGCAGCAGCAATCCGATTTCACGCCAGACGCGGCCGTGATCGCGCAGACCAAGTCGCTCGTTCTCCTGCTCCTGCCGGCCATTCAGGGCGGCATGTGGGTGGTGATGCTGTTTGCCGCCTATTACATCGCGACGCGCATCGTTGCAGCATCCGGCGGCGGCCTTCGTCCGCGCGAGGATATCCCCTCCTCGCTCCGGATGAACCGCAACACGATCTTCATCTTCCTTCTCGGGCTTGCCGCAACCTTTCTGGGCGGCATCCCGGCGATGGTCGGAGCAACCGTCGTCGGCACGTTCGGTGCCGGCTTCCTTCTCTCCGGTTTCGCCGCGCTGCATTTTCGCACGCGCGGCAAGGAATGGCGCCTGCCGGCGCTTATCCTCTGCTACCTGGCATCTCTCATGTTGATGCTGCCAGCCTTTTTCATCCTCGTTCTGGGGCTCAGCGATACCCGCAAGGCGATCGCGCTCACCCCGAACAAGGATGCTGATGCCCCCAAACAGACAGATTCGAAACTCTAGGAACACGAAAGGAAAACTGACATGGACGTCATTCTTCTCGAACGCATCTCCAAGCTCGGCCAGATGGGCGAAGTGGTAAAGGTCAAGGACGGCTTTGCCCGTAACTACCTGCTGCCGCTCGGCAAGGCTCTGCGCGCCAACGACGCCAACAAGAAGCGCTTCGAATCCGAGCGTGCAACGCTCGAAGCCCGCAACCTCGAGCGCAAGTCGGAAGCACAGACCGTTGCCGACGCTCTCGAAGGCAAGTCCTTCATCGTCGTTCGTTCGGCTGGCGAAACCGGCCAGATGTACGGCTCGGTCGCTGCTCGCGACGTCGTTGAAATCCTCGCTGCCGAAGGCTTCAACATCGGCCGCAACCAGGTTCACCTGAACACCCCGATCAAGACGATCGGTCTGCACCAGGTCGAACTGCAGCTGCATGCTGAAGTCGAAATCAAGATCGAGCTCAACGTTGCTCGTTCGGCTGACGAAGCTGAGCGCCAGGCCAAGGGCGAAACCCTGACGTCGGTTGACGCCATCTACGGCGTCGACGAAGACGCTCTGCGTCCGGAAGACTTCTTCGATCCGGAAGCCGACGGCAACGCCGAAGACGAATAAGGTTCTGGAGAGCAATCTCCCGAATGCGAAAGCCGGGCCTTGCGCCCGGCTTTTTGCTGTCCGCTATTCAACGGCAATCAGTTCGCCGCCGTCTTCTGATCAGGCTCGGCGCTCTTGTCGACGCTGACGACAACAGACAGGCCCGGCCCGAGGTTCTTGGCGGCCGGCTGATCCGGATCGATGCTGATGCGAACGCCGACGCGCTGGGCGATCTTAACGAAATTGCCGGTGGCGTTGTCGGCCTTGATGACAGCGAATTCGGAGCCGGCAGCAGGCGAAAAGCGCTCGATGCGACCGGTGAGCCGCTGACGGCCCAGGGCATCTACCACGATCGAGACGGGCTGACCGACCTGCATGCCCTCAAGCTGCGTCTCCTTGAAGTTGGCGACGACCCAGACCTCCTCAGGCACCACCGCCATCAATTGCGTGCCCACCGCCACGTACTGGCCGAGGCGAACGCCGATCTCGCCCAGATGGCCGTCGCGCGGCGCCAGGATCGACGTGTTCTGGAGATCGATCTCGGCCAGATGCACGGTCGCTTCCGCGCTTGCCACGTTGGCCTCCAGCAGCGAGCGATTGACGATGATGGTCGCCAGGTTCTGCTTCGACACTTCCAGCGCCGACTGCGCCTGGTTCAAGGCGGCCTTCGCTTCCTCGAGCGTCGCCTGCGCCTGCTCGGATTCGCTTGCCGAAGCGATGCCCCTGTCGTTGAGGTTGCTGATACGGTCCCAGGCGAGCTGCGCGCGCTTCAGCGAGGCGTTGGCGCTATCGATCTGCGCCTGGCTGGAGGCGATAGTCGCCTTTGCCGACAGCTCCGACTGGCGGGAGTTTTCAAGTGACGCCTTCTGCCCCTCAAGTGCCGAGCGGGCCTGGGCGAGCTTCTGCGTGTAGATGCGGTCGTCGATCTTGGCCAGCACGTCGCTCTGCTTGACCTGCTGGTAGTCCTTCACCGGGACGTCGACGATGTAGCCGTTGACCTGCGGGCTCATGATCGTCACGTAGCCCCTGATATAGGCATTATCAGTCGTTTCGACCGATGTGACGAAGGGCGGCAGCCGCCAGGCGTAAAGCACGAGCAGGATGCCCGCGATACCGGCGATAATGGCGATGAGACTGGCGGGCGACCGGAAGAATTTCGACATGCGGTAAACTCGTGATCAGGATTGAACGGCTGCGGAAGCATTCGGCTCGGCGGCTCGGCGCTCGAAGAGGCGCAGCCATGCCTGATGAAGAAGCATGACCAGGAGACCGAGGAGAGACGCCACGCAAATTGCGAGGAAGGTGTCGTTATAGGCAAGCGTATAGGCTTCGCGCGTGACCTGCTGCGACAGCAATGCCAGCCCTTCGGCATTGAGCAACGTCTGGTCGGTGATGACCTTGCCGTAGCCGGCGGAAAGCTGCGAGACGCGTTGGGCCACCAGCGGATCCTGCAGCAGGATATGCTCGACCAGCACGTTCGAGTGGAACTTCTCGCGTATGGTAACGAAGGTGCCGAGCATGGCCGAGCCGAAGAGCGAGCCGATACTCTGGGTGAAGAGGAAGATCGCCAGGAAGTTGACGATGAACGGCAAACCGCGTGCCATGGCCGCCTTGAAGCCGCTCGCCATAACCGGCGGCAGGAACATCGCCGCGCCAGCAGAGACCAGAGCCTGGCTGAGATACATCTGCTCCGGCCTTGTGAGGCTTGTGGACTGGCTGTCGAGATAGGCGCCCGCCGCGATGAGCACCAGTGATATCAGGTGCGCGGTGCTGACGTAGCGCGTGGTCATCAAGAGCGTGCAGAACAATCCGCCGAGCACCGAGGCGACCAGAACGATGGCGTAGAGCTTGGTCGTCTGATCATTGAGCAGACCAAGTTGCTGATAGAAGTTCGCGGCTGTCGACGATTGCTCGGACGAGACGAAGCGGAACATCAGAAGCACGCCCGCCATCCTGAGGTTGGGGCCTGACAGCACCCAGCGTATATCCAGCATCGGATTTTCGCGCGGTAGCTCGATCGCCACCACGAGCGCCAGACAGCCTGCAGCGACCGCAAGCAGAACGCCGATCCACGGCGCTTCGAACCACCAGTAGAGACGCCCGAGTGTAAGGACGACCGCTAGACAGCCGAAACCGGTGGCCAGCAGGAGATAACTCAGAATGTCCATGCGCTGGATGACGACCGCGCGCGGCGGAGAGGTCAAAGGCATGGTGTAAATGATGGCGAAGGCCAGCAGCGCCAGCCCCATCTCCAGCGTATAGAGCGCGTGGTAGCCGCCGAGATCAAGCAGAGGCGGCGAGATGATGCGTGCGATCGGCGCGGCAAATAGCGTGCACATCAGCGCCAGGCTGATGCCCGTCGTCAGCTTGCGCTCCGGTGGGAACAGTTCGAGCATGTAGAGAAAGCCGAGCGTGGAGATCGGGGCCGCCGCGATGCCGCTCAGCGCCCGGACGACGATGGCGGAGTGCAGGTCGGTCACGAGAAGGTTCAGCACCGCGGCAAAGACGAAGCAGATGATGCTGAACTCGGCGAAACGTCTCAGGCCATATTGCGTGCGGATCTTGAAGAGCGCGATCGACAGGCTGGCATATGGCGCCATGTAGGCCGCCGATAGCCACGAAACCTCAGCGGTCGTCGCAGAAAACGACCCCTGGAGCTGGTAGATATTGGCATTCACGAGGTTCATTCCGAGACCCTGCGTGACGAAGAGCAGGACCGAGGCGGCCATGTAGAACGGCTTCTTCCAGCCGGCCATTGCCACGACGGGCGGGGGCGCAGGCTGCGGTTCATGTGCCGCCGCCTCGTCCGCGGCTTTTGGCGCAACACTGTCGCTGGACGCCTGGACGAGGCTCATTGCTATTTCCTCACACTCCGCGAATGCCCTGCAAATTCGCCTGCATGGCCCGTATCGTATCCAAGGTAGTCCTCAGATCGCGTTCGGGAATACCTGCGATCACCTGGGCACGCACGCTGACGGCGATGTCGTCGATCTCGCCGGCGACGACCTTGCCTGTCTCGGTGATGTAGATCTCCTTGGCGCGGCGATCGGAGCCTGCGACACGGCGCTCGACGAATCCCTGCCCTTCCATCGCGTCCAGGATACGGACCAATGTCGGCGTTTCCAGCTCCAGCCGATCGGCAAGCTCGCGCTGGTTGATGCCGTCCTTCTTGTTCAGCGTGAAAAACACCCGCGCTCGCGGCAGCGTCATGTTCCGTTCCCGGACGATCTTGTCGAAAACCGCTCTAAGCTTTCGGTTGAAAGCCGCCAAATCTTCAATCAACTCTCGTCCGAGAGGCGCATTTGTCATATTTATCAGTCCATTTAATTAGCGTGCTTATTATTTGTTTTATACCTACAGTCATTTTCCGCGTTTTTCAAGCGGTGATGACGAGAGTCTCAATGCACACTCCCCTATCAATGCCTAAAATACCACGAACGCGTTGATTCGCGTGAGTCGCTTTGTACCGTGTCCGGAAGGCTACACCGCCGGTATTTTCGCGTAATGGCAAGATGCGCTGTGGAGAAGTCGAACAACGTGCCAAAGCCAAAGCGTTTTGGCCGCTCGCCATGTTCAGCACTTGATTTTGCCGTTGGTGAATTGCAAACCCGAAGCTGAATAAGACAGAACGGATCAAGATGAACGACGCCGCCCGAAAGATCGCCGCTGTTGCCCAGCCGGAGCAGCACTACCGCGAAGCACCCAACAACATCGAGGCCGAGCAGGCGCTTCTCGGCGCGATCCTGATGAACAACGACGCCTATTACCGGGTGTCGGACTTCCTCAAGCCGCCGCATCTTTACGAACCGCTGCACCGCAAGATCTTCGAGGTCGCGGGCGATATCATCCGCATGGGCAAGATCGCCAATCCGGTGACGATCAAAACCTTCCTGAAGGCCGACGAGAAGGTCGGCGACATGACGGTCTCCGAATATCTCGCGCGCCTCGCCCGCGAAGCCGTCACCATCATCAACGCCGAGGACTATGGCCGCGCGATCTACGATCTGGCGCTGCGCCGGGCGCTGATCACCATCGGCGAGGACGTCGTCAACATCGCATACGACGCGCCGCTCGACATGCCGCCGCAGGCGCAGATCGAAGACACCGAGCGCCGCCTGTTCGAACTTGCCGAAAACGGTCGCTACGACGGTGGCTTCCAGGCGTTCAACGACGCGGTGGCGCTGGCGATCGACATGGCGGCTGTCGCCAAGGAGCGCGATGGCGGCCTTTCCGGTATCTCGACCGGCATCATGTCGCTCGACGGCAAGATGGGCGGCCTGCAGCGGTCCGACTTGATCGTGCTTGCCGGACGCCCGGGCATGGGCAAGACCTCGCTTGCGACCAACATCGCCTACAACATCGCCGCCGCCTACGAAGGCGAAGTGCAGTCCGACGGCAGCATGAAGGCGAAGCAAGGCGGCGTCGTCGGCTTCTACTCGCTCGAAATGTCGTCCGAACAGCTGGCCACCCGTATCATCTCCGAGCAGACCGAGGTCTCGTCGTCGAAGATCCGCCGCGGCGACATCAACGATGCCGATTTCGAAAAGCTCGTCGCCTGCTCGATGATGATGCAGAAGGTCCCGCTCTACATCGACCAGACCGGTGGTATCTCGATCGCCCAGCTATCCGCTCGCGCGCGCCGCCTGAAGCGCCAGCGCGGCCTCGATTGCCTGGTAGTGGACTACATCCAGCTGATGACGGGCGCCGGCAAGGGCGACAACCGCGTGCAGGAAATCACCCAGATCACGACAGGCCTCAAGGCGCTCGGCAAGGAACTGAACGTGCCGATCATCGCGCTGTCGCAGCTGTCGCGTCAGGTCGAAAGCCGCGAGGACAAGCGCCCGCAGCTCTCCGACCTTCGTGAATCGGGTTCGATCGAGCAGGACGCCGACGTCGTGCTCTTCGTGTTCCGCGAGGAGTATTACGTGAAGAACCTCGAGCCGCGCGACATCCACGATCCGAAATATCCGGAGTGGGAGGCGCTGTTCGACAAGGTGAAGGGCACGGCCGACGTCATCATCGCCAAGCAGCGCCACGGACCGACCGGCACCGTCAAGCTCGCCTTCCAGTCGGAGTTCACCCGCTTCGCCGATCTGGCCGAGCCGAGCTTCACGCATTACGAAGAGCAGTAAGGGCTTGAACCCAATTTGACACCGCGCCCTCGCGTTGGCATTATCGCCAACATGAGGGCGCAACTGCTTTACCGCTCGAAGTCCATGTTGTCGGACGGGGCCATCCAGGAATTGGTCATCTGGAAAGTCGCGCGGCCGGTGCCGGGTAGCGCCCATGGCTACAAATACAGCCTCTTCTATGGCTACCCCGGACAACGCGTCGTCGGATATGACAACGAGCGAGGCAAGGGCGACCACAAGCACGTTAACGGCCATGAAGAGGCATATGTGTTCTCGACCGTCGAAAAACTTCTCGAAGACTTTCGACGAGACGTGGACATCAGAAGGAGCCGGCGCAGATGACAACCGCAACGATCCGAATTCAAAGAAACGATGACGCTGCGATCGGCAACGCGATCGAGGGGTTCGCCAAAGCCTGGAACAGCGGCGAAGCGCAACCTCACCTGTTCACCTTCTCATCGCCCGAACAGCTCTTCTCGGTGCTCACGCCCAAACGCTGGACATTGATCGAGCGCCTGCAAGCGATCGGTCCTTCGACCTATCGCGGCTTGGCCACCGCGCTGTCCCGCGACGTCAAGCGAGTCCACGAGGACGCCGCCGCGCTGATCGAATGGGGGCTGATCGAGGTCAACGAAGAAGGCCGTATCCATGTGCCCTATGAGGTGATCCATGCCGATTTCGATCTTCGCAGCGTTGCGTGAGCAAAGTGCCGTCTCTTCCCTGTAATCATCCGACCCTTACAATGTGCGGAAACCTCCCTCCGCCTTCACTGCAGATGTGAATCATGACCGATTTTTCTGACGACTACGAAGAAGAAGACCGCTTTGCCTCCGCGGGTTTGCGCCTGACGGTGGATCTTGCCGCGCTGACCGATAACTGGCGTGACATGGCACGGCGTTCCGGCAAGGCGCGTACGGCGGCCGTGGTCAAGGCCGACGCTTACGGTACCGGGATGGAGGACGCCGGAGAGGCGCTTTACCTGGCCGGCGCGCGGGATTTCTTCGTGGCGACCGTCGATGAAGGCGTGACGCTCAGGCTCTATGCGCCCGATGCCCGCATCTTCGTGCTGGCAGGCATCTGGCCGGGGACCGAGCGGCGCTTTTTCGAGAACGATCTCGTACCGGTCATATCGTCGGAGGAGCAGCTTGCCTTCTGGATGGCGGTGCTGGCCGATTACGGCGACTATCCTTGCGCGCTGCATGTCGATACCGGCTTCAACCGGCTTGGCCTCGATATGAACGAAGCGATCGCGCTGGCCGACGACGTGTCCCGTCCGGCGAGTTTCGCGCCCGTGCTGGTCATGAGCCACCTTGCCTGCGGCGACGAGCCGAGCTCGGCGATGAACCGACAACAGCTTGAATCATTCCGCAAGGTTAGCGCCGCCTATGAAGGTATCGATTCAAGCCTTTCAGCCTCCGCCGGCATCTTCCTCGGAAACGATTATCACTTCGACCTGACCCGTCCCGGGATCGCTCTCTACGGCGGGGAAGCGGTGAGCGGGATGGCCAATTCGATGCGCCCGGTGGTCACGGCGGAGGCGCGTGTCATTCAGGTGCGTGATGCCAAGGCCGGCCAGGGCGTTGGCTATGGTCGCGCGCTGGAACTCACCCGCGACAGCCGGCTTGCCATCGCCTCGGTGGGCTATGCCGATGGCTATCTGCGCAGCCAGTCCAGCGGCGGCGTGCCGCTGCGTCAGGTGGCGCCGCAAGGTGGCCACGGCTTCATCGCCGGACGCAGGGTGCCGATTGCCGGTCGGGTGACCATGGATCTGACGATTTTCGACATCACCGACCTGCCCGAGAACGCGGTGAGCGCCGGCGATTATGTCGAGCTTTTCGGGAAGAACGTCACAGTCGACGACGTTGCACGGGCGGCGGGTACGATCGGCTACGAAGTGCTGACGAGCATGGGTTTGCGCCATGAGCGGCGTTATCTCAGCGAAGACGACTGACCGCATGCCCGGAATCCCTGTCTGCGCCTCTTGGAAGCCAGAAATCTTCGTGCTAAAAGAGAACAAAAGGAGATCGAAATGACCGAGATCCATCTCAGCGAGCAAGACCTCACCTTCATCGAGGAGCAGATAGCAGACGGACGATATCGAAACGCCGAAGACGTTATTGCGGCCGGGTTGAGACTGCTTGGCAGCGAAGAAGGCGAGATACAGGAACTGCGCCATCTTATCCAACAGGGCATCGATGACATCGATGCCGGACGCGCCATCACATTCGAAAGCGCCGAAGATCTGACAAAGCACATTCTCATGATGGCGGAGGAACGGAAGAATGCGGCCGCGTCAGCTGAAAATGTCGTTCGAGGCGCTGGATGATCTTCTCGGCATGTATGATCATATTGCAGCCTTCGATGCGCTTGCTGCGCGCCGTTTTCTCGATGACATCAACGGCAAGATCGAATGGATAGCAAAGCTCGGCATAGCCGGAAGTCCGCGCGAGTTCATTCCCGGGTTGCGGGCTTTCCCTTATCGTAATCGCTGTATCTATTTCTTCATTGATGATGAGACGCTTTCCGTCCTGCGCGTAGTGCATGGATGGCACAAGATCGAGCTCTCACATTTCCTGCGTTTTTATCAGACAGAACAAGAAGACTGATCCTTCCTCATGGCAAAAGCAAGAACACAATTCATCTGCCAGGGCTGCGGCACCATCCATAGCCGCTGGGCCGGCAAGTGCGAGGGTTGCGGCGCGTGGAACACCATCGTCGAGGAAGACCCGATGGGCGGGATCGGTGGTGGACCGGCGAAAACGCCGAAGAAAGGCCGCCCGGTTGCGCTGACCGCTCTGTCTGGCGAGATCGAGGAAGCACCGCGCATCCACACCGGCATTTCGGAGCTTGATCGGGCGCTGGGCGGCGGCTTCGTGCGCGGTTCGGCCGTCCTGATTGGCGGCGATCCCGGCATCGGCAAGTCGACCCTGCTCATGCAGGGGGCGGCGGCGCTTTCGCGGCGCGGGCATCGGATCATCTATGTCTCGGGCGAAGAGGCGGTCGCGCAGGTGCGGCTCAGGGCGCAGCGCCTTGGGGCAGCGGATACGGATGTGCTGCTTGCAGCTGAAACCAATGTCGAGGACATCCTGGCGACGCTGGCCGAGGGCAAGCGGCCCGATCTCGTCATCATCGATTCCATCCAGACGCTGTGGAGCGATCTAGCCGAATCCGCGCCAGGCACTGTCACGCAGGTGCGCACCGGTGTGCAGGCGATGATCAAGTTCGCCAAGCAGACGGGTGCGGCCATGGTGCTCGTCGGCCACGTCACCAAGGACGGGCAGATCGCCGGTCCGCGCGTGGTCGAGCACATGGTCGACGCCGTTCTCTATTTCGAGGGCGACCGCGGTCACCACTACCGGATTCTGCGCACCGTCAAGAACCGCTTCGGGCCGACGGACGAGATCGGCGTGTTCGAGATGTCGGACAAGGGCTTGCGCGAAGTGGCGAACCCGTCCGAACTTTTCCTCGGCGAGCGCAACGAGAAATCGCCTGGAGCCGCCGTCTTCGCCGGCATCGAGGGCACGCGGCCGATCCTCGTCGAGGTGCAGGCGCTGGTGGCGCCGACATCGCTGGGTACGCCGCGACGCGCGATCGTAGGCTGGGATTCGGCGCGTCTATCGATGATCCTCGCCGTGCTCGAGGCGCATTGCGGGGTCAAGCTCGGCCAGCACGACGTCTATCTCAACATTGCCGGCGGTTACCGGATTTCAGAGCCGGCAGCGGATGTGGCGGTCGCGTCCGCACTGGTTTCGTCGCTTGCCGGTATTGCCCTTCCCGCCGATTGTGTCTATTTCGGCGAAGTCAGCCTGTCGGGCGCCGTCCGGCCGGTTGCGCACACGAACCAGCGCCTCAAGGAAGCCGAGAAGCTCGGATTTTCTGCAGCGCTGCTTCCATCGGGGTCCGCCGAACTGCCGAAGGGCACGGGCGGGCGCTGGAGCGAGATCGAAAGCCTGCCGGATCTGGTCGCCCGGATCGCCGGCTCGAAGGGCGCTTTGAGACGTGTGGAAGAAGAGGTTTGATCCTTTCATCGCCGCAACAGGTGATGATATAGGATGCACGCAATGAGGCGCGACTGAGCTGCGAATTGGCGGCCGTCCTGGAGTTGGATTTATATGCCCATTACGATTTTCGACGGTATTGTCATCGGCGTCGTGCTTTTTTCCGCCGTGCTCGCCATGGTGCGCGGCTTCTCCCGCGAAGTGCTCTCGATCGCAAGCTGGGGCGGCTCGGCTGCCGCCGCCTATTATTTCTACCCCTATCTCGTGCCCTACGCCAAGAAGTACACCGATGATGACCGCATCGCGCTCGTCGGCTCGGCCGCAGTCGTGTTTCTTATCGCGCTGATCGTCATTTCCTTCATCACCATGAAGATCGCCGATTTCATCATCGACAGCCGTATCGGCGCGCTCGACCGTACTTTGGGCTTCCTGTTTGGCGCCGCAAGAGGCATACTTCTGCTCGTCGTCGCCACCGCTTTCTGGAACTGGCTCGTCGATGTCGATCACCGCCCGAACTGGGTGAACAACGCCAAGTCCAAGCCGTTCCTGGATTCGATGGTGACGAAGCTGCAGTCGGTTCTGCCTGCTGAATTCGCCCAGGTGATCCGCGCGAGCGTGATGGAAAAACTACAGCCGCAGGGCGGCAATGCGGAAGGCGACAATGCGCCGGCTTCCGATCAGGCGCCGGCCGAGGATGCCGCGCCCGCTCCTGCCAATGGTGCACAGCAGCCGTCTAATTGACGCAGTGTTCAACAGCTTGACCCAGCCTATGGCAGTTGCCATTTGAGGGGGACGCGAATAAAGGTCCGGCCGGGCACACGCTCCGCCGGGCTTACGCCGTTTTCGGAAGTGCCATACCATTCTTGTGAGAGCAAAGGCCCGCAGCAATGAACCAGTCCCATTCCTCCACGCTCAACGACGAACTCGATGGCGATACGCTGCATGAGGAATGCGGTGTCTTCGGCGTTCTCGGCCATCCCGATGGCGCAACGCTGACAGCGCTTGGGCTGCATGCCCTGCAGCATCGTGGACAGGAAGCGGCCGGTATCGTCACTTTCGACGGCAAGCAGTTTCATACCGAAAAGCGCATGGGCCTCGTCGGCGACCACTATACCGATCCGGCAACGCTGGCAAAGCTGCCGGGCTTCATCTCGATCGGCCACACGCGCTACTCCACGACGGGCGAAGTGGCGCTGCGCAACGTGCAGCCGCTGTTCGCCGAACTCGAGGTCGGCGGCATTGCGGTTGCCCATAACGGCAACTTCACCAACGGCCTGACGATGCGGCGCATGCTGATCGCCGATGGCGCCATCTTCCAGGCGACGTCGGACACCGAAGTGGTGCTGCACCTGATCGCCCGCTCCAAGCAGACCTCGTCTTCTGACCGCTTCATCGACGCCATTCGCCAGATGGAAGGCGGCTACTCGATGCTGGCGATGACCCGCACAAAGCTTATCGCCGCGCGTGACCCGATCGGTATCCGCCCGCTCGTGATGGGCGAGCTCGACGGCAAGCCGATCTTCTGTTCCGAGACCTGTGCGCTCGACATCATCGGCGCGAAATACATTCGCGACGTCGAGAACGGCGAAGTCATCATCTGCGAAATCCAGCCCGACGGCTCGATCACCATGGACAGCCGCAAGGCCGATCAGCCGAAGCCGGAACGCCTCTGCCTGTTCGAATATGTCTACTTCGCCCGTCCCGATTCCGTCGTCGGCGGCCGCAGCGTCTACACCGCGCGCAAGAACATGGGCATCAACCTTGCCAAGGAAGCCCCCGTAGAGGCCGACGTCGTCGTGCCGGTGCCCGATGGCGGCACGCCGGCAGCCCTCGGCTTTGCGCAGGCGAGCGGCATTCCGTTCGAATACGGCATCATCCGCAACCATTATGTCGGCCGCACCTTCATCGAGCCGACGCAGCAGATTCGCGCCTTCGGCGTGAAGCTGAAGCATTCGGCCAACCGCGCGATGATCGAAGGCAAGCGCGTCGTCCTGGTCGACGATTCGATCGTTCGCGGCACGACTTCGTTGAAGATCGTGCAGATGATCCGCGATGCCGGCGCCAAGGAAGTGCATATCCGCGTCGCCAGCCCGATGATCTACTTCCCCGATTTCTACGGCATCGATACGCCCGATGCCGACAAGCTGCTCGCCAACCAGTACTCGAGCCTGCAGGCGATGTGCGACTATATCGGCGCCGACTCGCTCGAGTTCCTGTCGATCGACGGCCTCTACCGCGCCGTCGGTGGCGAGAGCCGCGATGCGAGCAATCCGCAGTTCACCGATCACTACTTCACCGGTGATTACCCGACGCGCCTGCTCGACAACGACAGCACCAGCAATGTCCGCAAGCTCGCCGTCATGGCCAGCAACGGCTGATCTCGACTGACCTTTCGACCGAGGGGCCGATCGCGCCCCTCGCCTCCCCGCGCATACGGATAAGGCTACAATGAGCGTCAATCTCACCGGCAAGGTCGCACTCGTCACCGGCGCATCGCGCGGGATCGGCTATTTCACCGCACTCGAATTGGCCAAGGCCGGTGCGCATGTCGTCGCCTGCGCCCGCACGGTCGGCGGCCTCGAGGATCTCGATGATGCGATCAAGGCCGTCGGTGGCTCGGCGACGCTCGTGCCCTTCGACCTCTCGGACATGAACGCCATCGACGCGCTCGGCGCTTCGATCTTCGAACGCTGGGGCAAGCTCGACATTCTCGTCGCCAATGCCGGCGTGCTTGGCGTGATCTCGCCGATCGGCCATATCGAGGCGAAGGTGTTCGAGAAGGTGATGACCATCAACGTCACGGCGACGTGGCGGCTGATCCGCTCGGTCGATCCGCTGCTGACACGTTCGGAAGCCGGACGCGCCGTTATCCTCTCCTCCGCTGCCGCCCATCGCTGCCGCCCGTTCTGGGGCGCCTATTCGGCGTCGAAGGCTGCGGTCGAGGCTTTGGCGCGCACCTGGGCCGGCGAAACGCAGAGCACGGCGCTTCGCGTCACCAGCGTCGATCCGGGCGCCACGCGCACCGCGATGCGCGCACAGGCGGTACCGGGCGAAGATCCCGAAACGCTGCCGCATCCTTCCGAGGTTGCAAAGGCGATGATGCCGCTTCTGACCCCCGACTACACCGAGACTGGCAAGCTGTTCATCGTGCGCGAGAACAAGCTCGTCGGCTACCAGATGCCCGGCTAAGCCGGTTCGGCTACCGCGACACTTGCGCTGCTGCCCGGAAGAGGCTCGATAGGTCGGGCTCGGTTGGGCAGAGCGCGTTGAGATCGACAGGGCCCTGGATGCCGGCAATGCTGCCGGTATCGGCGAACTGCCAGATCGACCATCTCCCACAATCGCCCACCGACGGCTCCTCAGCGATGCTTCGCAGCCAGAGATGGTGCGCGGGAAACATCTCCTCGTGCCCTTTCAGATATTGATCGAAAAAGGGCTGATCGACGTAGAAGATCGGTTTGCCGGGATAGGCGCCGTTCAGCTCATCGAAGAAAGCCTGGAGCTCGGCGCTCAGTTCCTCGCGGGTCGGCACCTGGCCGCAATTGCCGGTGAATTCGAGATCGATGGCAAGCGGCAACGTTCCCTGTTCGGAAGGCACCGTCGCCAGCACGTTCCGCGCCTGATCGCGCCCAGGACGGCAGAAGGTGAAGAAGTGATAGGCGCCCCTGACGATGCCTGCATTCTTTGCCGCCTGCCAGTTCTCCGCAAAGCGGGTGTCGCGGTGATCCCCTCCTTCGGTCGCCTTCATGATGGCAAAGCGGACATTCGGCTGCGCCGCCACCGCGCTCCAATCGATAGCGCCCTGATGGTGGCTGATGTCGATGCCCTGGATCGGATAATCGGTGAGCGAGGGAGGTGAGAAAGGGGCCATGGCGCGATCGTATGCCAGATAGGCGGCTGAAGCGACAGCCAGAAGGATGGCGACAAGCAATGCCTGATGTATTCGCTTCAATGTTAGCTCCGCTTTGCCCTTCGTCGTTGCCGAATATAGGGTGGGCTTGAGCGATGTCGTGACCGTCCGGCCCTTCGCTTGCGTTCCGGGCGTTCGACGCTGCAATCGATTCACTGGATCGATTGCTCGCGCTCAGCCCGACCGCGTCTCACCCCCCTTGACCAACGCCCGAAGCCGGGCCATAAAACCCGCCATGAAGACGGTTACCTGCATCATCTGCCGGAAGATTATTCGCTAGCGCGCTCGCTGGCCTGGCCGTTTTCGTCTCCCAATACGCCAAGATGACAAACGCCCCGGCCCGCCGGTGGCGACACGTTGTTTTTCGGATTATGGCATTTTGGGAGAATAGACATGGACGGCCAGTCGGGATCGAAGACGCCGGAACTCAAGCTGTACAACACGCTGACGCGCGAACGGACGGTCTTCGCACCGATCGACACCGACAACGTGCGCATGTATGTCTGCGGCCCCACCGTCTATGACTTCGCCCATATCGGCAACGCCCGCCCCGTCATCGTCTTCGACGTTCTGTTTCGGCTGCTGAAGCACGTCTATGGCGACGACCACGTCACCTATGCGCGCAACATCACCGACGTTGACGACAAGATCAACGCGCGGGCGCTGCGCGATCATCCGAGCCTTTCGCTCAACGACGCGATCCATGCGGTGACCGAAAAGACGGCGCGGCAGTTTCACGAGGATGTGGCGGCACTCGGCTGCCTGGAGCCATCGGTGGAGCCGCGCGCGACCGACAATATCGCGCAGATGATCGAGATCATCGGGCGGCTGATTGTGCGTGGGCACGCCTATGAGGCCGAGGGCGAGGTGTTGTTCGACACCAAGTCGATGGCCGGCTACGGGCAGCTTTCCAAGCGCCCGCTCGACGAGCAGCAGGCGGGCGCCCGCATCGCGGTCGACGCGCACAAGAAGAACCCCGGCGACTTCGTTCTCTGGAAGGCTTCCAGCGACAGCGAACCCGGCTGGGAAAGCCCATGGGGACGCGGCCGTCCGGGCTGGCATATCGAGTGCTCGGCGATGAGCCAGCGCTATCTCGGCGACGTCTTCGATATCCATGGCGGCGGGCTCGACCTGATCTTCCCGCACCATGAAAACGAGATCGCTCAGTCGCGCTGTGCTCATGGTACCGAGGTGATGGCGAATGTGTGGATGCACAACGGCTTCGTGCAGGTCGAAGGCCGCAAGATGTCGAAGTCGGAAGGCAACTTCATCACCATCAATGAATTGCTGGCAACTGAGAAATTCGGCGGTCGCAAATGGCCGGGCGCCGTGCTGCGTCTCGCGATGCTGATGACGCATTACCGCGAGCCGATCGATTTCTCCGTCAAGCGTCTGGAAGAGGCCGAACGCCTGCTGGCAAAGTGGCCGGCGGCGGGCGCCGGCGACGCCGCACCGTCTGAGGCGGTCCTCGGCGCGCTCCGCGACGATCTCAACACGGTGGCTGCCGTGCAGGCGCTGCATGCGCTGGCCCAGGAAGCCAACGCCGACAAATCGCTGCTGCCGACCTACGCCGCCAGTGCCGCCCTGCTCGGTCTTCTGCCAGAGATGGCGGAGATCGACGAGGCGGTGGCGATCGAGATCGACCGGCGCGTGAAGGCGCGACTGGAACTGCTGAAGGCCAAGAACTTCGCCGAGGCCGACAAGATCCGCGACACGCTGCTGGCCGAGGGCGTGCAGCTGAAGGACGGCAAGGATGCGGCGACCGGCGAGCGGGTTACGACGTGGGAGGTTAAGCGGTGACAGCGGAGGTCTCGGCGTCGGAGGTTGTGGCGAATGCCCCTCCCCAACCCCTCCCCACAAGGGGGCGGGGCTACAGCGCCGCGACCGCCCGCCTCAACCTAATCACCGTGCATGCGATCTCTCGGAGCGAGGCCTCGCCCCGGGTTAGCCCTCCCCCTTGTGGGGAGGGTCGGGAGGGGTCTTTGCACCCCACGCAAAGGAGGATTTGCGAATGACGACCTACACCGGCGGCTGCCAGTGCGGCGCGATCCGCTTCCGGGTCCGGGGGACGCTCAAGGACTCCTCGATCTGTCATTGCCGCATGTGCCAGAAGGCGTTCGGCGCCTATTATGCACCGCTGGTATCAGTGCGTGGCGCCGAGCTTGAATGGACGCGAGGTGAGCGGAAGCGGTTTCAGTCGTCGAACCTCGTCGAGCGCGGCTTTTGTGCTGATTGCGGCACGCCGCTGACCTATGAGGCGCCGGATGGGATCGCGATTGCAGCGGGTGCCTTCGACGATCCCTCGGCGCTGCCGCCGGTGATCCAGTTCGGCACCGAGCGCAAGATCGATTTTGTCGACCACCTGCACGAACTGCCGTCCCGCGTAACCGAAGACGATGCCGAGGCGGCACCCTTCGTGCTCGATCTCGTTTCCTACCAGCACCCCGACCACGACACCGCAACCTGGCCCGAGGGAACGCGCTCGTGACGACAACAGCGGCGATCGGTGGGGGATGCCAGTGCGGCGCGGTTCGTTATCGCGCGGCAGGCGAACTCGGCTATCCGCATCTGTGCCATTGCCGCATGTGCCAGAAGGCCTCTGGGAACTACTTCATGCCGCTGGCGGCCGCGAAACGATCCGAGTTTACGCTGACGCGCGGGGAGCCGGCGTGGTTCCAATCCTCCGATCTCGTACGGCGCGGCTTTTGCGCGGCATGCGGGACGCCGCTGTTTTACGACACACCCGAAGCCGATACCATCAACCTCGTTCTCGGCACGCTCGACGATCCGCAGGCGGTCAAACCGGTGGCGCAATCGAATACCCGGCGCAAGATGCGCTGGTTTCACGACCTCGACAGCCTGCCCATCGAACCCGACGAAGAGACGCCCGATCGTGAAGATGCGATCGCCGCGAGCAATCATCAACACCCCGACCACGACACGGCCGAATGGCCTTCTGGAGCATCATCATGAGCGAACCCATCCGAACCGGCGGATGCCAATGCGGCGCAGTGCGTTTTCGTATCTCGGGCAAGCTCGGGCGGCCGTCGATCTGCCATTGCCGGATGTGCCAGAAGCAGTTCGGCGGGTTCTTCTCGGCGCTGGTGACGACGCCGGAGGAAGGCATGGAGTGGACGCGGGGCGCGCCGAGCTATTTCCAGTCGTCCGTCAACATCGAGCGCGGGTTCTGCAAGGATTGCGGCACGCCGATGATCTACCGGCATCCCGGCGGGCTCGAGCTTGCGATCGGCACCTTCGACGACCGCAGCGATCTCGCGCCGCAGGTCCAGGTCAACTACGAGGCGCGCATCCCCTGGGTCGAGACGATCTTCGACCAGCCTGTTCATACCGACCCCGATTTCTACGCGCGGCAGGAGGCGATCATCTCCTTCCAGCATCCCGATCACGACACCAATATCTGGCCAGCCCAAGGCGTGAAAATATGACCGAAGTTCTCCGAACGCTCTATCCCGAAATCGAACCCTATGCATCGGGCCATCTCGATGTCGGCGACGGGCATGTGATCTACTGGGAACGTTCGGGCACACCGGGCGCCAAGCCCGCCGTATTCCTGCATGGCGGCCCCGGCGGCGGCATCGCGCCGAGCCATCGCCGGCTGTTCGATCCGGAACTCTATGACGTGACGCTGTTCGACCAGCGCGGCTGCGGCCGCTCGACGCCGCATGCCGATCTCAACGCCAACACCACCTGGCATCTCGTTGCCGACATCGAGCGGCTGCGCGAGATGGCCGGCGCCGACAAGTGGCAGGTCTTCGGCGGCTCCTGGGGCTCGACGCTGGCGCTCGCCTATGCCGAGAAGTATCCGGAGCGCGTATCGGAGCTGATAGTGCGCGGGATCTACACGCTGACGAAGGCCGAGCTCGACTGGTACTATCAGTTCGGCGTCTCCGAGATGTTTCCCGACAAGTGGGAGCGCTTCATCGCGCCGATCCCTGAGAACGAGCGGCATGAGATGATGCACGCCTATCATCGCCGGCTGACCCATGAGGACAAGGCGGTGCGGCTGGAAGCCGCCAAGGCCTGGAGCATCTGGGAAGGCGAGACAATTACGCTGATGCCGGAGCCTTCGACCAGCGACAAGTTCGAGGAGGCCGAGTTCGCCTATGCCTTCGCGCGCATCGAGAACCACTTCTTCGTCAATGCCGGCTGGATGGAGGAAGGTCAGCTTTTGCGTGACGCCCACAAGCTGAAGGACATTCCCGGCCTCATCGTCCACGGTCGCTACGACATGCCCTGCCCGGCCAAATATGCCTGGGCGCTGCACAAGGCCTGGCCGAAGGCGGATTTCCACCTGATCGAGGGTGCGGGACATGCCTATTCGGAGCCGGGAATCCTCGACAGGCTGATCCGGGCGACGGATATGTTTGCGGGGAAGTAAGGTAATTCGGAGCGAGTGAGCTGGCGCTGGTGGGTGGACGCCCCCCTCTGCCCTGCCGGGCATCTCCCCCACAGGTGGGGAGATTGGCTGGGCGCACCCGCTCGCCACAAATCGATCTCTCCCCTTGTGGGGGAGATGTCCGGCAGGACAGAGGGGGGTGGCCCCACATGAAAGCATTCGAGGCCTGGGAGGCTTGGCAATGAAAGACCGTATCTATCTCTTCGACACTACGCTGCGCGACGGACAGCAGACGCCGGGCATCGATTTTTCCGTCGAGGACAAGATCGCCATCGCCACCATGCTGGACGATTTCGGGCTGGATTACATCGAGGGCGGCTATCCGGGTGCGAACCCGACGGATACGGCTTTCTTCAACGAGAAGCGCACCCGCAACGCTTCCTTCGTCGCCTTCGGGATGACCAAGCGCGCCGGTGTTTCGGCCTCCAACGATCCGGGGCTCACCAGCCTGCTGCAGGCAAAGAGCGACGCGGTCTGTCTCGTCGCCAAGAGCTGGGACTATCACGTCAAGGTCGCGCTCGGCTGTTCCAACGAGGAGAACCTCGAGAGCATCTCGGAGAGCGTCAAGGCCGTGGTCGCGGCGGGCAAGGAGGCGATGGTCGATTGCGAGCACTTCTTCGACGGCTACAAGGCCAATCCTGAGTATGCGCTGGCCTGCGCCAGGGCTGCCCATGATGGCGGGGCGCGGTGGGTCGTGCTTTGCGACACCAATGGCGGCACGCAGCCGCCCGAGATCCGTGAGATCGTCGAGGCGGTGATCGCGTCGGGCGTTCCCGGGCACTGTCTTGGCATCCATGCGCACAACGACACCGGCCAGGCGGTCGCCAATTCGCTTGCCGCCGTCGAGGCCGGCGTGCGGCAGATCCAAGGCACGCTCAACGGTATCGGCGAGCGTTGCGGCAACGCCAATCTGGTGACGCTGATCCCGACGCTGGCGCTGAAGGAGACTTATTCCTCGCGCTTCACGACCGCCATCGACCCCGAGCGTCTCCTCAATCTGACGCGGCTCTCGCACGCCTTCGACGAGCTGTTGAACCGCTCGCCGGATCACCAGATGCCCTATGTCGGCGCATCCGCCTTCGCGACCAAGGCCGGCATCCATGCCTCGGCGCTCCTGAAGGACCCGCGTACCTACGAGCATGTCACGCCCGAGAGCGTCGGCAACTTCCGCAAGGTCATGGTGTCGGATCAGGGCGGCAAGGCGAACTTCATCAACGCGCTGAAGCGCCGCGGTATCGAGGTTGGGAAGGATGATCCAAAGCTCGATCGGCTGATCTCGCTGGTCAAGGAGCGCGAGGCCTCCGGCTATGCCTATGAGGGTGCGGATGCCAGCTTCGAGCTGTTGGCGCGGCGCACGCTTGGCACGATCCCCGAATTCTTCTCGGTCGAAGGCTTCCGGGTGATGGTCGAGCGCCGCTTCGATTCGCACGGCAAGGTGAAGATCGTTTCCGAGGCAGTGGTGAAGCTTAGCGTCGATGGCCAAACCATCATGTCGGTGGCGGAAGGCGATGGTCCGGTCAACGCACTCGACCTCGCGCTGCGCAAGGATTTCGGCAAGTACCAGCACGAGATCGACGACCTGGTTCTGGCCGACTTCAAAGTACGTATCCTCAACGGCGGCACGGAAGCGATCACCCGCGTCCTGATCGAATCCACCGATAGCGACGGCGTGCGCTGGTGGACGGTCGGCGTGTCGGAGAACATCATCGACGCCTCGTTCCAGGCGCTGATGGATTCCGTCATCTACAAGCTGATGAAAAACCGGCAGCTGGCGGGAAAGATCGCGGCCGAATAGCAAGGCTCAATGGAGCGCGGCCGTGACGAGGCCCCAGCGCTCCTGCGAGTACCACTCCTGCTCCGTCTTGACCGCATTCCAGCGCAGCGCGTGAATGCGGTTGAGTCCTCCTGCGTGGAAGGCGCGATCAAGCGCGGCGTAGGTGGAGAGGTCGCCCGAGATCCCCTCGCCCCAGACGAAATTGACCGGCTGCAGGAAGCGCGCGCTTAACTCATCCCCCTCCCGACCGATGAGGAAGAAGGCGGCCTGCGAGGTCACCCCAAGCAGCCGTCCGTCGGCGCCCATGGCGGGCGTGCCCAGCGGAAACAGCAGGCGCCCGCCGGTCGCGAGGCTGTCGATCCAGGGTTCGGCCGGGTGATGGAGAGCGAAGTTCACGTAGATGGCATCCTCCGGCTCGCGGGGCCATTCGAGACCGTCCCCGTGGACGACTTCGACATTTGCGTAGCGCTCGAGATTGCGCCTGGCCTGTCGCGCCAGTTCCGCATCGAACTCGACAGCCACAACATGGCCAGTCTCGCCGACGATTTCGGCGATGATGGCGGTATAATAGCCGCTGCCGGCGCCGATGTGGCAGACCCTCTCGCCCTTGCGCAGCTGCAACCGGTGCAAGGCGCCCGCATGCAGGCTCGGGCTGCCATTGTTGACCTGGCGATCGGCCTGCAGCGCGAAGAGCAGATCCTGGTAGAGAACGACGGGATCGCTTGAGGGCACCTCGACGTAACGCTTCCAGTCCCGCATCTTCCAAGGCGGCGGCCCCAGAAAGTCCTCGCGAGGCACGGTGGAGAACGCGTTCAGCAATTCATCATCCCGATCGACGCCTGCCTTGGCCAGCATTTGCACGGCGTATGCACGGCGGCAGATTTTCAGCTCGGCTTCATCCACGGTCTGATCCTGATAATTCAGCAATAGCGAATATCGCTTCAATGAAATGAATTGGCCTATTCACGGCCTTTGCGCTAATCGGGTGCCAATCATAAGAACCAATGGAAACACCCAATGTCCGCCGATGCAAGCATTCCCCTCGTGAAAAACGAGGACAGTCCGCGTGGCTTCGCCTTCGCGCTTACGGCCTATCTGCTCTGGGGCTTCCTGCCGATCTACATGAAGGCGGTCGCGCATATTTCGCCGGCCGAGGTGATCGCGCATCGCATCCTGTGGTCGCTGCCGCTTGCCGGTATCGTGCTCATCGTGCTCGGCCGCACGCAGGATATCCGCATCGCGTTGCGCTCGCCGCGCATGCTGGCGATGGCGGCGCTCACCGCATCGCTGATCACGGTCAACTGGGGGACTTATGTCTGGGCGATCGGTGCTGGGCATTCGCTGGACGCAGCACTCGGCTATTTCATCAATCCGCTCTTCAGCATCTTCCTCGGCGCCGTGGTGCTGAAGGAGAAGCTGCGTCCGGCGCAGATCGGCGCGATTGTGCTCGCGGGCCTCGCCGTCGTCGTGCTCGCGGTCGATAGCGGTGGCATTCCATGGGTTTCGCTGACGCTGACGATCTCCTGGGGCCTCTACGCGCTGTTTCGCAAGACCTTGCCGCTCGGGCCGAACCAGGGGTTCTTCCTCGAGGTGCTGATCCTCAGCGTCCCGGCCCTCTTCTACGTCCTCTACCTGGAATTCGGCAGCGGAGCCGGCCATTTCTACCGCACGGGCTGGGCCGATACCGCCTTGCTGCTCGGCTGCGGTTTGATCACTGCTGTCCCGCTGATGATCTATGCCAACGGCGCCAAGCTCCTGAAGCTGTCGACGATAGGCATCATGCAGTATATCGCGCCGACGATGATCTTTCTCATCGCCGTCTTCATCTTCAAGGAGCCGCTCGGCACCGCGCGCATGATTGCCTTCCCGCTGATCTGGGCGGGGCTTTTCCTCTACACATGGTCGATGCTGAGAGGCAGTCGGGGGCGATAAGCCCCCGTTTATTACAATTTCGAGATAACGGCTTCCTCGCCGTCGCGGTCGCTTGCGACTTCGGCGGCCTGTGCCATGATCGCCGGGATGATCTCTTCGATAGAGTCGATGACCAGCGGCTGCACCCGGTGGGCGGTGTGGATGAAGCCCTCGTCCGTCATGTGGCGTAGGAGCTCCATCATCGGATCCCAGAAGCCGTTGATGTTGGCGAAGATCATCGGCTTTTCGTGACGACCGAGCTGCGCCCAGGTCATGATCTCGATGATTTCCTCCAGCGTGCCGATGCCGCCGGGGAGTGCGACGAAGGCATCCGAGCGCTCGAACATCGTGTGTTTGCGCGCATGCATGTCAGGCGTTACAATCAACTCGTTGAGCTGGCCGAGGGAGTGGCGGGTCGCCTCCATGTCGATCAGGAATTCGGGAATGATGCCGGTCACCTGACCGCCGTTCGAGAGCGTACCGCTCGCAACCGCCCCCATGATCCCCTTGGTGCCGCCGCCATAGATCAGGCGCAGGCCGTAATCGGCGATTTCCTTGCCCAGCGCACGGCCGGCGGCCATGTGGCTCGGGTCGCTGCCGGGGCGCGAACCGCAATAGACACAGATGGAGCGAATGGAATGAGATTGATCTGTCATGGGAGCAAACAACTATTCTCTCTGGGTCCAGTCAAGAAAAATGACGGAAAACATACATCTTACATTTGCCCGGCTACTTTGACTGCTTGTGCAAAGCAACGGGAATCGCTAGCAATTTCAGGAAGTCTGGCAAGATTGCCGCTTGGGGAGACCTGATGATGAAAAACCGTGCCGGCTTGCTGGCCCTTGCAGTGCTTGTAATCGCAATTCTGTTGATGGTCTTTGTCGTCATGCCCCGTATCGGTGGCGATGCCGGCAAGGTTGGTGACGCAATCAATCAGGCAAGCTCCGAGGTCAAGAAAACCGTAACCGAATCCGCCAAGACCTCGCGTCCGTCGGCGCCCGACGATGCCGCGACCGCGCAGAAGCTCGGCGGCCTGACGACGGCAGCCGGACAGGCACTTGGCGAACTTAAGGCGCTGTTTGCCGACGGCAAGGGCCCGACCGACGATGTTTTCGCATCCGCCAAGACGAAGGCGATCGGCGCGCTTCAGGCACTCGCCGATTTCGTGACGCCCGAGGGCACCAACCCGATCACCACGGCCGCGATCGACAAGGCCAAGGCCGGTGCCACCAAGGCGCTCTCAATTATCCAGGCGCTGCCCGAAAACATCGCCGACGCAGCCGCCGCGATTGCACGTGCCGAAGCGGCCCTTACGGGCGCGCCGGAGCCCGCAGCACCGCAGACGCAAGACAACGCCGCACCTGTTGCCGAAGGCCCGAAGCTGCCGACATTCGACGTCCTGCGTGTCGAGCCAGACGGCTCCACCGTCATCGCCGGTTCCGCCGAGCCGAACAGCAAGCTTGAAATCCTCGACGGCGACAAGGTGCTGATGGGTACCGACGTCGGCGACAATGGCGATTTCGTCGCGGTTCTCGACAATCCGCTTGCCGCCGGCGACCACCAGCTGCAGCTGCGCGCGACCGCCAAGGACGGCAAGGTCACGACCTCGGAAGAGATCGCCACGATCTCGATCCCCAAGGACGGCAATGCATCGCAGCTGCTCGCCATGGTCTCCAAGCCGGGCGCCGCCAGCCGCATCATAACCGCTCCCGGTGTAACGCCACCGGCAGCAGCCAACAACGCCACCCCGACCGACCAGGCCTCGGCAGCGCCACAGGCACAGGCTCCCGCGACATCGGAGACGGCGACCGCGCCGGCTATGGCAGCCGCACCTGCTGACGTCCGGGTCAATGCCGTCGAAATCGAAGGCGACAAGATTTTCGTCGCCGGCACCGCGAAGCCTCAGGCCAACGTGTTCGGCTATGCCGACGACAAGCTGATCGGCAAGGCCAAGGCCGGCGCGGATGGCCACTTCGTCATCGACGGCGTGATGCCGCTCGCCGTCGGCGACCACAAGATCCGCGTCGATGTCGTCGATGCGGCCGGCAAGGTTCTGGTTCGCGCTTCGGTCAACTTCAACCGCCCCGAGGGCAACCAGGTCACGGTAGCAGCGCAGTCCGGCACGCCCACGGGCAACGCGGCGACGCCGATGATCTCGCTCGACGAGGGCGCGCTCGGCAAGCTTAAGAACGATGCGGCCAAGGCATTCGCGCTTCTGAGCGGCCTGTTCAGCGACGGCAAGGTGCCCGGCAGCGAGCAGCTCGCGGCCGCCCGCTCGGCCAACGAGTTCGCGCTGAAGTCGATCGTCGATTTCCGGGCCGCCGCCGATGCGACGGCCGACTTCAAGGAGCGTGTCACCACGGCTTCGATGAAGGCCAGCGATGCGCTGAAGCTGCTGCAATCGCTGCCGCGCGACGCCAGCTCGGTCGGCGCCGCACTCGCCAAGCTCGGCCAGATGGTGGCCGATCTGACGGCGCCTCCGGCTGCACCCGCGGCACCGGCTGCCCCCGCAAACGAGGTTGCGAGCGGCGACGCTGGCCCCGCGACCATCGAGCAGGCGCCGCTGCAGGAAAGCAAGGAAACCGTGATCATCCGCCGTGGCGATACGCTGTGGCAGATCTCGCGCCGCATCTATGGTGCGGGCGTTCGCTACACAACGATCTACGTCGCCAACGAGGACAAGATCGTCAATCCCGACCGCATTCTGCCGGGTCAGGTCTTCGGCCTTCCGAAGGACGCTTTGCCCAACGCGGAAGAGATGCACCGCAAGCGCATGTCAGGCGAGCATCTCTAGGACAGACAATAATACCCGGGGCCGGCGTCGATATGATTGCCGGCCTCTCTTTTCCTTTGATCTTCTTATGTTGTATTGCTCCGCCCGCAACCCTATTTGGCGTTGACGGCGATCATGTCAGGCGGCGGCCTCTACGCTCGCCCTTCCCCTCTTTGCCGACAACACGACACTTCCAGGGCCTGACGCGGGCCGGAGACATACATGGCAAACGGCAAGACAGTTTCAGACTCCAATCTGTTGCGGACCCTCTTCAACCTCTGGCCCTACATGTGGCCGACGGGGCGCGGCGATCTGAAGATGCGGGTCGTGTGGGCATCGGTCTATCTGCTCATATCGAAGTTCGTGCTGCTGCTCGTGCCCTATTTCTTCAAGTGGTCGACGGATGCGCTGAACGGCAAGTCTGACCTTGCGGGCAAGGTGCCGGATCTCCTCGTTGGCGCCATCGCGCTTGTTATCGCCTACAACTTGACGCGGCTGATCCAGCTCGGCCTGAACCAGCTGCGCGACGCGCTGTTTGCCAGCGTCGGCCAGTATGCGGTGCGCCAGCTTGCCTACAAGACCTTCGTACACATGCACGAGTTGTCGCTGCGCTTTCATCTGGAGCGCAAGACGGGCGGCCTGTCGCGGATCATCGAGCGCGGGACGAAGGGCATCGAGACGATCGTGCGCTTCACGATCCTGAACTCCGTGCCGACGCTGATCGAGTTCTTGCTGACCGCAATCATCTTCTGGTGGGGCTACGGCTTCTCCTACCTCGCGGTCACGGCCTTCACCGTATGGGCCTATATCTGGTTCACCATCCGGGCCAGCGACTGGCGCATCTCCATCCGCAAGACCATGAACGACAGCGATACGGACGCCAACACCAAGGCGATCGATTCGCTTCTGAACTTCGAGACGGTCAAATATTTCGGCAACGAGGATATGGAAGCCAAGCGCTTCGATACCTCGATGGAGCGTTACGAGAAGGCTGCGACCAGCGTCTGGACGTCGCTCGGATGGCTGAACTTCGGCCAGGGCGTGATCTTCGGCCTCGGCACGACCGTGATGCTCATTCTCTCGGCGCTGGCCGTGCAGCGCGGCGAGCAGACCGTAGGCGACTTCGTCTTCGTCAACGCGATGTTGCTGCAGCTTTCGGTGCCGCTCAACTTCATCGGCTTCGTCTACCGCGAAATCCGCCAGGGCCTGACCGATATCGAACAGATGTTCGACCTGCTCGAAGTACAGGCCGAAGTGAAGGATGCACCCGATGCCAAGCCGCTGAACATCGAGCAGGGCGCCATCTCGTT
Source organism: Rhizobium sp. 2MFCol3.1 (assembly GCF_000377565.1). Lineage (GTDB taxonomy): Bacteria > Pseudomonadota > Alphaproteobacteria > Rhizobiales > Rhizobiaceae > Rhizobium. The sequence continues at coordinate 139,066 of NZ_KB898357.1, forward strand.
CAAGGACGTGCACTTCGCCTACGACCCGGCCCGCCCGATCCTGAAGGGCATCTCCTTCGACGTGCCGGCCGGCAAGACGGTGGCGATTGTCGGGCCGTCAGGGGCCGGCAAGTCGACCATGTCGCGACTGCTCTATCGCTTCTACGACATCCAGAGCGGCTCGATCACCGTCGATGGCCAGGATGTGCGTGGGGTCACGCAGAAGAGCCTGCGCACCGCGATCGGCATGGTGCCGCAGGATACCGTGCTCTTCAACGACACGGTTGCCTACAACATCCGCTACGGCCGGCCATCGGCCACCGAAGCCGAGGTCAAGACCGCAGCTGAGATCGCGCAGATCGCCCACTTCATCGACCTTCTGCCGGAAGGGTTCAACACGATGGTCGGCGAGCGTGGGTTGAAGCTTTCGGGTGGTGAGAAGCAGCGCGTGGCGATTGCGCGCACCATCCTGAAGGCCCCGCCGATCCTCATCCTCGACGAGGCGACGTCGGCGCTCGACACGACCACGGAACGCGAAATCCAGACCGCGCTCGACGTCGTCTCAAAGAACCGCACGACGCTGGTCATCGCGCACCGTCTTTCGACCGTGATCGGCGCCGACGAGATCATCGTCTTGAAGGCCGGCGAGATCGCCGAGCGCGGCACGCATGCGGAACTGTTGTTGAAGAACGGCCTCTACGCCTCGATGTGGAGCCGCCAGCGCGAGGCCACACAGGCCGAGGAACATCTGAAGCAGGTGCGCGAGAACGACGATCTCGGCGTGGTCAACCGGCTGGCGCCTGCCACCTGACACGTGCGGCTACCCGCCGTTTCCTAGGCCGGAACCCCGCATAGATGTGCATGAGAGGGCATCGGCATTGCCCCCAGGAGTGTTTCCCTGTAACCAGCGGAGACGAAAACGCTAGGAGAGCGGCATACATGAGCTTGTTCAATACGGTACGCAACACGATCGTTCCGGTGCACAAGGAAGGTTATCCCTTCATCGCGGCCTTCTTCGTGGCCTCCCTCATTCTCGGCTGGATCTTCAAGCCGCTGTTCTGGATCGGCCTGATCCTGACGCTGTGGTGCGCCTATTTCTTCCGTGATCCGGAGCGTATGACGCCGCAGGACGACGATCTGGTGATCTCGCCCGCCGACGGCAAGGTATCGTCCGTTCAGTTGGTCGTGCCGCCGGCGGAGTTGAACCTCGGCTCGGCACCGATGCTGCGCATCTCCGTCTTCATGAACGTCTTCAACTGCCATGTGAACCGCGCCCCGATGCGCGGCCGCATCGTCAGCGTCAATTACCGCTCGGGAAGCTTCGTCAACGCCGAGCTCGACAAGGCCAGCGAAGACAATGAGCGCAACGGCCTCGTCATCGAGACCGCCCATGGCCAGATCGGCGTCGTGCAGATCGCCGGCCTCGTGGCGCGCCGTATTCTCTGCTGGGCCAATGCCAACGAGCCGCTGGATGCCGGCGAGCGCTTCGGCCTGATCCGCTTCGGCTCGCGCCTTGACGTCTTCCTTCCCGAGGGCGCGCAGCCGCGCGTCACGCTCGGCCAGACGGCGATCGCAGGCGAAACGGTGCTGGCCGAATTCGGCTCCGCCAAGGGCCCTGTCGTCAGCCGCCGCGCCTGAGAACCATTAGGAGCGCGATCATGGAAACGCCCTTCCCGCCTTTCGAACCCAATGGCCCACCCGATGATTCGGGTCGCGGTCCACGGCTTCGCGAGATTCCGTTGCGGCTGGTCGTTCCCAACCTGATCACTATCCTCGCGATCTGCGCCGGCCTGACCGGCATTCGGCTTGCCTTCGAGAACCGCTACGAGCTTGCCGTCGGCATGGTTCTGGTCGCCGCCTTCCTCGATGGCATCGACGGTCGCGTCGCGCGGCTGATGAAAGCGACGTCGAAGTTCGGCGCGCAGATGGATTCGCTGGCCGACATCGTCAATTTCGGTGTGGCGCCGGCGCTTGTCGTCTATGTCTTCGCGCTGGATCAGGCGCGTTCGCTCGGCTGGATCGCGGCGTTGATCTATGCGATCGCTGCCGGCCTGCGACTGGCGCGCTTCAATGTGATGTCGGAGCGCGAGAACAAGGCGAGCTGGCAGTCGGAATATTTCGTCGGCGTGCCCGCGCCTGCCGGCGCCATGCTGGTGCTTCTGCCCGTCTATCTCGGCTTCCTCGGGATGACCACGGACAAGACCTTCGGCTATCTCTCGGCCGCCTACACGGTACTCATCGCCTTTCTTCTGATCAGCCGCCTGCCGGTCTGGTCGGGCAAGTCCGAGGGCACCAAGCTTCGGCGCGATCTGGTGCTGCCTATGATGCTAGGCGTGGTGCTTTATGTCGCCATGCTGTCTAGCTTCACCTGGGAAGTCATGTCGCTCACCGCCGTGGTCTACCTCTGCACGCTGCCGTTCGGCGCCCGCAAATGGAAGCGCAAGTACGGGACGCTGACGATCGAAGAGCCGGGTGTCGGCGAAGACGATATCGGCCGTCACATCTGAGTTTTCCAGACAATCCTAATCTATCCTGCCCCTCTCAAGCCTCGCGAATTATGGTTTGGCGACACAAATCATGATGTGTCTTGCCTCCATTTTGTCGCTATTTCGGGCAAAAGAGCAATAAATATAAGAGTCTAGGGACAGAAGTTAAGGAGAGTAACGTGACCCCGAAGAAGACGAATGTGGAACAGCCTGCAAAGACCGATCTCAGCGCGCACTACCGCCCGCTCGGCCTGAAGGCCGTTCTGGCTGCAGCGCTGATGCTGAAGAAGCCAGCACTCGCCAAGAAGATCGCCTGATCAGGACGTCAGGACACGGGCGCCGAGGCTGATGGCCAGAAGCGCCATGACGATGCCGATGAGCACGTCGAGAACCCGCCATGCGGCGGGTTTGGCAAAGACCGGTTGCAGCAGACGCGCACCGTAGCCCAGACCGAAAAACCAGATGAATGACGCAGCCGCGGCCCCGAGGCCGTAAGCCAGGCGATCCGCGCCGTGATAGGCGGCCGACAGGCTGCCGAGCAGCACGACCGTGTCGAGATAGACGTGCGGGTTGAGGAAAGTGAAGGCCAGGCACGTGGCCACCGCTGCCTTCAGCCCCAACGGCTCCGGCGTTCCCGCCTCGATCGCGCCGGGATGAAGCGCGCGCCGGAATGCCATGAACGAGTAAGTGCCGAGAAACAGCATGCCGCCGAGGCTGACGGCGGTGATCAGTGTCGGCGATTGCGAGACGAGCGTGCCGAGACCGGCGACGCCTGCGGCAATCAGCAGCGCATCCGACAGGGCGCAGATAAGGCACAGGACAAAAACATGCGAGCGCAGCAGCCCCTGCCGCAGAATGAAGGCGTTCTGGGCGCCGATGGCGATGATGAGGGAAGCGCCGAGGAAGAGGCCGGAGAGCGCGGCCGAAATGGAGAACATGTGATTTTCCGGATGTGACTGCGGTGGGATTACAGAATCAGAAGAAGCTGAGCTGGCCGTCATCCGGCTTTTTCTTGTCAGCGGGCGGCAGCGGCTTTTCCAGCGGCACCGGGGTCTGCAGGTCCTCGCCCATATTGGCCACCTTGTTCACCTTGTCGGAGACCGGTATTGCCTCGAAGAAATCCTCCTCGACCGGCCGCATGAGATCGGCCACCTCGCGCGGCTCCTGCGTTTTGCAATCCAGCCAGCGGGCGAAGTCCTCGGGCTTGATCACCACGGGCATGCGGTCGTGGATCGGGGAGATCGCGGCGTTGGCTGATGTCGTGAGGATCGCGCCGGTATCCACTTCCGAGCCATCGGCCGAGGACCATGTTTCCATCAACCCGGCAAAGGCGACCACGCCGCCGTGACGCGGCTTGATCCAATAGGCCTGCGATTTCTCGCCGCTCTGCTTCGTAGGGCGATGCCATTCGTAGAAGCCGGAGGCGGGAATGAGCACGCGGCGATGGCGCATGGCGGCGCGGAACGATGCCTTGCCGATCGCCGTTTCCGAGCGGGCGTTGATGAGAAGCGGAAACGCCTTGGGGTCTTTCACCCAGCCCGGCGTGAAGCCCCAGCGCACGAGGAGCGCGCGTCGGTCCGGCAGGTTGCTTCCCCTTTCCTGTCCATCACCCGAGACGACCACCAGAATCGGCTGCGTCGGCGCGATGTTGAAGCGCGCGGGGAAATCCTCGAGGTCGAGGATACCCAGAACTTCCTTCAGCTCCTCGGGGGATATGGTCAGGGCATAGCGTCCACACATGCCAATCTATTTGCACCCTGCCCTTTCAGGGTCAAGGGATCGGCCAAGCATGGCGACCGTCGGATCAGCCTCTCGGCGCGAAGAGGATGATCGCAGTGCCGGCGAGGCAGACAATAGCGCCGCTGATGTCCCATCTGTCAGGCACGCGGTGTTCGACAAGCCAGAGCCAGATCAGCGAGGCAACGATGTAGATGCCGCCATAGGCCGCGAAGGTGCGGCCCGCCGCTTCGCTCGGCACCAGCGTCAAAAGCCAGGCGAACAGCGCCAGCGACACCATGCCGGGCGCCAGCCACCAGATCGGCTTTGCCATGCGCAGCCACGCCCAGAAAGCGAAGCAACCGGCAATCTCGAAGAGGGCCGCGGCGGCGTAGATGATATAAGTCACGGCACGTGCCTTCGAATCGCTTGGATCAGATTGTTTTCCTGAGTGAGATAGGCACGCGACGGCGATCACCGGCAAGCAACAAACGGCATTTCTGATGACTTCCAATCCGACAGCTGCATCTTCCGCGATTCTCGAGCGCGACGGACGGTTTCTGCTGGTGCTCCGGCGCAACCCGCCATCGGCGGATATGTACGCCTTTCCCGGCGGCAGGGCGGAGCTTGGGGAAACGCCGGATCAGACCGCGCTGCGCGAGTTCGAGGAGGAGACGGGTATCCGTGCCCGCAACCCTGAGATCTTCGCCACCTATGATCTGAAACAGCATGGCGCCGACGGACGGCTGACCAGCCACTTCTTTCTCTCGGTTTTCCGCGTCGAGGCCGATGGCGATTCGGTTGCCGCGGCGGCCGACGATGCGGCAGCAGTCGGCTGGTTCACGGTCAACGAGATTCGCCGGCTGCCGACGCCGCAAAGTGTGCTTGAGTGCGCCGAACGGCTGGCAGCAGCCCGCACATGAGGAAGGGGAATAAGCAAGGGGAAAGGTAACCCCGCACCTTGTCCCCGTCACCTTCAGGGTGTCCAATACGCACATGATTCCCCTTCGCTGCGTTTTGTTGTGTGTTGTTCTTGGCGTCTCCACGGCGATACCGACATTTGTCTCGGCGCAGGGGCCGACAGCGGTTGCGCCGGATGAACCGGTCGCGCCGAAGGATGTTACCGTTCCCTATGACGACAAGCTTGGCCGGTTGGCCGAGGTGCTCGGGTCGGTGCATTATCTGAGAACGCTCTGCAAGGCTCAGAACGGCGAGGAATGGCGGGCGCGAATGCAGCAACTCCTTGATTCTGAAGCGAAAGATGAGCCCTCAAGGAAAGAGAAACTGACGGCGGCGTTCAATCGCGGATACCGCGCCTTTGCCTCCGTTTATACTGATTGCACACCGGCGGCGATCATGGCAGAAGAACGCTACCGTAACGAAGGCGCAACACTCGCCACGGAAATTACGTCGCGCTTTGGAAATTAACGATAAATTAACCTCTTTTTACAGGGGGACGTGTCGTTTTGGGAAAAGGCTGATAGTGTTGTTAACCAGACAGTAAGGCATGCAGTTCGAGGAAAAGCTAATGGAACCGAGCCTCAACGACATCGACGACATGATCGTCCACGAAAAGATGCAGGCGGCGCTGGAGTACCATAACGAAGCCTGGGCCGACGGCATGGCCGACGGTATCGAACCCGAGATCATCGCCGACACGGCGATCATTCACGCGCTTCGCGAAACCATTCGCCTGCACGGCGAAAAGAACGCGGAAGCCTTGCTGGAATCGTTGCGAGAACGCATGCTGGCCGGTGAGTTTTCTCCGACCCGCACCCTGCAATAACACAGAGAGTTCCATGCGCACCGATATGAACAATGCTTCGCGGCCCGCGATCGCGCCGCTTTTGCTTGCAATCAGCCTCGGTGCCAGCAGCCTGATGAGCGCCCCATCGGCGTTTGCGCTGTCAGAGCTGCAAAAGACCCCCACCGCTTCCGACGGCACATCAACCGACAAGCCACCGAGCGCGCCCGACGCATCGTCAGGCGTGCCCGCGCCGGGCCCCGTCATCAGCAAGCCGGCTGGCCAGAGCCCGGATACGACGCCTGGCGCGCAGGATAGCTCGAAGCCGGTCGAGGTTCTCTACGACATCAGCAAGGTGCCGGAACCGGTTCGCCACATGCGCGAGCAGATCGTCGAAGCCGCCGCCTCCGGCGATCTGGAGCGGCTGCGGCCGCTGTTCGGCACTGGCGCGACACAGACGCAGGTGAGCGTCGGCGAGGCAACCGACGATCCGATCGGCGCGCTCAAGGATCTCTCCGGCGACCCCGATGGCGACGAAATCCTGGCGATCATTCTCGACATCATCTCGACGGGCTTCGTCCATGTCGGACAAGGCACCCCAGATGAGATGTATGTCTGGCCGTATTTCGCCGAGAAAGACCTGAAGAAGCTGACGCCGCCAGAGCGCGTCGAGCTCTTGCGCATCGTCACCGCCGGCGATCTCGCCGACATGCAGGAATTCGGCGGCTACAATTTCTATCGCCTCGGCATCACCGCCGACGGCAAATGGAAGTTCTTCACCGCCGGCGACTGATGCTTGCGATCCCCGCTCCGACGACATACTTCTGAGCGATAACAACGCGACAGGTGCGCCATGCCAGCCGTATTTCTGAAAGACCGCGCGCTCATCCGGGTGAGCGGCGCCGAGGCTCAATCCTTTCTGCAGAACCTGATCACCACCGATATCGTGTCGCTGGATGCAGCCGAGGCACGCCCCGGCGCATTGCTGACGCCACAGGGCAAGATCCTGTTCGATTTCATGATCTGGCGTGATGGCGACGACTTCATCATCGAGACCGACGAGAGCCAGCGCGAGGCACTGACGAAGCGGCTGACGATGTACAAGCTGCGCGCGGCCGTTGCGCTTGCAGCCGAGGGCAATGGCGTGACCGTCTCCTGGGATGACGCTTCGAGTGAGGGCTTCAGGGACAGCCGATTCGCCAAGGCGGGCATCGACGTTTTCCGCCGCCCGGGCGAGCACGGCAGCGACGATGTCGCGCTTTACGACGCGCTGCGCGTAACCCACGGTGTTGCCGTTTCCGGATCAGACTACGCGCTTCAGGATGCTTTTCCGCATGACGTGCTGATGGACCTGAACGGCGGGCTCTCGTTCAAGAAGGGATGCTATGTCGGCCAGGAGGTGGTTTCGCGCATGCAGCACCGGGGAACGGCGCGTCGTCGCGTCGTAACCGTCAGCAGCACGGAGCCGCTCCCCGCCTCCGGCACGGACATCACCGCCAACGGCAAGCCTGTTGGTACGCTCGGCTCGGTCACAGGACATAGCGGACTGGCTATCGTCCGAATCGATCGCGCCGGTGAGGCAATGTCTTGTGGCACGCCGCTGCTTGCCGGCGACGTCACCGTGACGGTTGCGCTGCCCGCATGGTCCGCCCTCGTCTTTCCGGCCGCGTCCGATGAGGCCAGCGCTTGACGACGAAGGCTCCCCGCGCCTGGCAGCGCATGCTTTCCGGGCGCAGGCTCGATCTGCTCGACCCCTCGCCGCTCGATGTCGAGGTGAGCGATATCGCCCACGGCCTGGCGCGCGTTGCCCGCTGGAACGGGCAGACATCGGGCGATCACGCCTTTTCGGTCGCACAGCACAGTCTCGTTGTCGAGGACATCTTTCGGCGGCTGAACGAGGCGACGCCGGACCAGTGCCTGATGGCGCTGCTTCATGATGCGCCCGAATACGTCATCGGCGACATGATCTCGCCTTTCAAATCCGTGGTCGGCGGCGGCTACAAGACCGTCGAGAAGCGGCTCGAAGCGGCGATCCACCTGCGGTTCGGCCTGCCGCCGCATGCGTCCCGCGATCTCAAGGACAACATCAAGAAGGCCGATACGATCGCGGCCTATTTCGAGGCTTCGCAGCTTGCCGGCTTCAGCACCAGCGAGGCGCAAAAACTTTTCGGCCAGCCGCGCGGAATCACCAAGGATATGCTCTTGCTGACACCGCTGCCGGCGATCGAGGCGCAGCGGCTGTTTTGCGAGCGCTTCGCCGTGATCGACGGCCTGCGGGGCAAGCCATGACATCGATTGTCGTGACCCCGCTTGCGCGCATCGCCGAAATGGCCGTGCGGCACCGCGCCCGCGAGATGATCAGCCTGATGGCGAAGGAGCAGAGCTTCCATCGCCCGGCGGTCATCCAGGCGCACCGGCATCTGCTGCTCTACATGAACGACATCGCCTTCAAGGGCACGGGCAATCTCGTGGCGCCCGATGACACGCATGTCCGGGAGATTATCGACTTCGCCGCTGAGTGGGATCAGACGGCGCCGCTCATCGTTCACTGCTGGATGGGCGTCTCGCGCTCGCCGGCTGCGGCGGTGATCGCGGCCCTGTCGCTGAGGCCGGACCAGAGCGAAGAGGTATTGGCGCAACGGCTGCGTACGGCATCCCCCTATGCCACGCCGAACATGCGGATCATCGAGATCGGTGACCAACTGCTTGGCCGTGATGGACGGCTGGTCAAGGCGATCAAAGCGATCGGCCGTGGCGCCGATGCCGATGGAAACGCGCCGTTCGTGCTTGCGCTTGACGAAGCGTGACTGACTTAAACGGTTGACGCGCCTGCCTTCTGTCCCATCTACGCAGGTCAACCGATAATCATTTCAGATATTTGGCGAGATCATGGAACAACAGGCAACCGACGTAATCGTGGCAACCCGAACGGCTCTGAGCCAGGCGAGCGCGCTTGCGGTCCAATATTCTTTCTCCATCCTCGGCGCGCTGATCCTGCTGGTCTTGGGCTGGTTGATGGCGAGCTTCGTCAGCCGCTGGGCGTTCGAGGGGATTTCGCGAGTGCGTGGGATCGACGAGACGCTGGCGCGCTTCTTCACCAATGTCCTGCACTACGCGCTGCTGATTCTTGTCTTCATCACCGTGCTCGGGCAGTTCGGCGTGCAGACGGCCTCGATCATCGCGGCTCTTGGTGCTGCAGGCTTGGCTATTGGTTTGGCATTGCAGGGTACGCTGCAGAATATCGCAGCCGGCATCATGCTTTTGATCCTTCGGCCTTTCCGGGTGGGCGAATATATCGCGACCGGCAGCGTCGCCGGTACGGTGCGTGAGATCGGGCTGTTCGCGACCGAGTTCCGCACCGCCGACGGGCTTTATCTGCTGGCGCCGAATTCGACGCTCTGGAATACGCCGATCACCAATTACAGCCGCGAGAAGACGCGCAAGAACGACCTTACCATCAATGTGCGGGCCGGCGACGATGTCGATCTGGCGATGAAGGTGCTGACGGATATCGCCAAGGCCGATTCGCGGGTGGAGACGTCACCGCAGCCGAAGACCTATATCGACGCGGTGACGTCGGACAAGATCACGCTGACGCTGCGCTACTGGGCGAAGACCGGCGAATGGGACGATGCGCGCCGCGAGATTCTCGGCCGGGTGAAGGCGAGCTTCGACGAGAAGGGCCTGCCGATTCTTTAAGAGGCGCCGCCAGGTTGGCGACCACCTCTAACTCTGCCATCGCAGGGTGAGTGCTACTTGATGACGGCGCAGGCAAGCCTAGCGCCGGCATCGCCGGCGGGCTGGCTGCGGTAGTCATCGGAATTTTCGTGGATCATCAGGGCGCGGCCGCGTATGCCGTTCTCCTTGCCATCCAGCGTCACCATCCCATCGAAGACCTGCGCTCTCAGCACACCGTCCTGCCCGACATACTGGTTCGGCATATCGCCGGCATGCGGACCCTTGGCGGCGAGCAGACCGTGCTCGGCCTTGGTTGGGTTGAAGTGTTTCCCGGCCGATTCGTGATGGCTGGCGGCGTCGCATTTGCCGGTTTCGTGGACGTGGAATGCGACCCACTTGTTGGCCGGCAGGCCGGACACTTCAAGCTCGATCAAGACGCCACCGGCAGCCGCGGCCGTCAATGTGGCGCGGCCATCGTCCTTGCCATCGGCGCCGACGAAATTCGCCTGCGCGGTCTGTTTGTCCTGCGCGACGGCAACGGTCGCCAAGGCCGCGACGGTCGCGAATGCTAGAGATAAAAGCCGTTTCATGCTGTTTCCCTCCTCTGAGCCCTCTTTCAGAAACGCGTGCGGCGTGCCGGTGTTCCCAGCATAGAGCGCAAAGAAAAAGCCGACCAACCGGCCGGCTTCTTCTTTGATCAATTCATGAGCGAGCGATCAGGACGCGATGTCGAGATCGTACTGGCCATAGGTGTTCTTGTAGAGAACGTTGGCCGAATTTGCCTGACCGTCGAGACCGGAGCTCAAAGCGCCGGTCTGACGTGCGCTCATCATGAATGCAAGCACGCCATTCGACAGCTTGGGGGCTTCCTGGGCGCCATGAGACTGGCTTGCAACGGACAAAATCCCCGGCTTTTCATCAGCCGCACGCTCGCTACGGCTCAACACGCCGTCACCATTGGAATCTAATCTCGAAAGAGTACCGAGATACGCATAGGACGTATCAACTGCAGACGAAATACGGTTCATACAAACCTCCGTTCACCGCATTACCGATGATTGTTTGTACGCAATACGAATAGGGAAAAATCAGAACTAAGCCGGTGGATAAACTGATTTGCCAGGCCGGTCAATAACTTGTTAATGCCGCATTAACCATCATTGACAAAATGTGACCTTTTTGGCTGCTCGCGATTTTGGCGTGGCCAAAACACCCGCGCCGTGTCGTTTACAGGACAGAAAGCGCCGATAAATATAGCGCGATCCATATATCTTTTTTCGAGACAACCAAATATTAATGCGACCAAAGGATTATGTTGGTTAGATATATCACGCAAAATCAATCTTTGATTGCATTTTTCATTTTGCTTTAAACAGCTCAGGAATGTCTTCGCATGTCGCGTGTGCTGCACGGGATCTCAACATCCAGACACTCGGTTCGCTTCAGCCTGTTCCCGCGTTCTTGCGTGACGGAGAACAGCGGCCATGGAAGCTGAAGCGCTCTTCAGGCGCCAGTGCGCGGCATCCCTGAATGAGGACGGCTCGGCCGACGGGCAGCGCCTGATCAAGCTCGTTCTGGATACCTACCGCGAGCAGGCCGGCAGTATCAGCAGCCTGGAGCGCCACGCCAATCTGGCGATTGAGGAAAACGAGGCGCTTCAGGTCGTCCTCAACCAGGCGCACCGAGGCCTTGCCGAACAGAGCCGCCTTCTTGAAATCGTCCTCAATCACCTGCCGCTCGGCCTTTGCGTTTTCGATACCGACCAGAGGCTCATCGTCTCAAATATCCGCTTTCAGGAATTGTTCGGGCTGGATGCGGACGACACGCGTGCGGGGACATCGATCGGCTCACTGATCGCGAAGATCGACGGGATGGAGAAGCCAGACGTCAAAGCCGCCACCCGCGAGACGCGATCGGATGGCGGGCGTATAAGGCGCCGCGAGTGGGTGATGAACGACGGGCGCATCATTCAAAGCGTCGTTACCGTTCTTCCCGACGGCAGCAATATCTCCATTCACGCCGACATCACCGATGACCGGAAAGCAGCCGAGCGCATCGCCTTCCTGGCCCATCACGATCCCCTCACCGGCCTGCCCAACCGCATCCGCTTCCGGGACCAGCTGGACACCGCGCTTGCCGCGCGCAAGGCCGACGACCAGATCGCGCTCATCCACCTCAATCTCGATCGCTTCAAGTCGGTCAACAACACGCTCGGTGTTTCGGCCGGAGACAAGATCCTGCGGCAGGTGGCGGATCGCTTGCGCGCCCTGGCAGGCAGCAGCAATATTTTGGCGCGCCTGGGATCGGACGAGTTCGCCATTCTGCAATGCGGGCGAGAGCAGCCGTGGAATGTCATGGCGCTTGCCGACCAGATCAGACGCGAACTCTCGGAACCCTTCTTCCGCGGCGACAAGGCGGTCGAGCTCAGCGTCTCCATGGGCATCGCCATCTGCCCCAAGGATGGCACCGAGACGGAACTGCTTCTCAAACATGCCGGCGTGGCGCTGTCGCATGCCAAGAGCGGCGGGCGGCGCGGCGAGCGCTTCTTCACCTCGGAGATGGAAGCGCAGCTCGAAGCGCGCCACGCCCTCGAGGCAGATCTGCGCAGGGCCGTCCACAACGAGGAGTTCGAGGTCCACTACCAGCCGCTCTACGACATGACCGAACAGCGCATCTGCGGCTTCGAGGCCCTGCTTCGCTGGAACCATCCGACGCGCGGCCGCATCGCGCCACTTGAGTTCATTCCGCTGGCCGAGGAAGTCGGGCTTATCGTCGATATCGGCCGATGGGTGCTGAAACGCGCCTGCATGGACGCCGCGACATGGCCCACCGATATCAAGGTCGCGGTCAACGTCTCGGCCATCCAGTTCATCTCGGGCGATCTCGAAGACGACGTGTCCGCGGCGCTTGAGTTCTCGCAGCTCGCTCCTGGACGATTGGAGATCGAGATCACCGAGAGCGTTCTGATGGAAAACCGCGACGCCGCACTTCCGATCCTGCATGCTTTGAGGCAGCGCGGCATCCGCATCTCCATGGATGACTTCGGGACCGGCTATTCGTCGCTCAGCTATCTGAGCAGCTTTCCGTTCGACAAGATCAAGATCGACAAGTCTTTCGTCAACGACATCGTGGACAACAAGGAAGCCTTCGCGATCATGCGTGCGATCATTCTGCTTGGTGACGCGCTGGGCATGCGCGTCACCGTGGAAGGCGTGGAGTCGGAAGAGCAGCACGATCTGCTGGCGCAAGAGGCCTGCGACGAAATCCAGGGCTATCACATCAGTGCGCCCCGCCCTGCCTTCGATGTGCCGGCGCTGCTTGCACGGGTGCAGCGTGACGGCAAAGCCCAGGCGGTGTGACGGCGCATTGCGACTCATCACCGCCCGCTCTAAGAGAGGCGGTCTTCGTCTACTGCTGGTGCGCACATGAGAGAGGCTCAGGCCTTCCGTCCATACGAAACGCTTGCTGAAGCGCTTATTCCGCATTCGCACGAGGGCGACGATGGTTCGCATGATCTCGCGCATATCCTGCGCGTGTTCAAGAACGCCATGCGCATCCAGGCGAGCGAAGGCGGAGATGGCCGTATTCTTGCCGCCGCGGTCTTGCTGCATGATTGCGTGGCCGTGGAGAAGAGCTCGCCGCTCAGAGCCCAAGCATCCGCGCTTGCGGCGGACAAAGCCTCTGGGGTGCTGGCAGACCTTGGATGGTTGAAGGACGATATCGCCGCCGTCGCCCATGCGATCCTGACGCACAGCTTCTCGGCCAACATCGAGCCCGAGACACTGGAAGCGAAGATCCTGCAGGATGCAGACCGGCTGGATGCGATCGGCATGGTCGGCGCGGGCCGCTGCTTTTACATCGGCGGGCGCATGGCGTCATCGCTCTACGACCCGCTCGACCCGGCTGGAAACGATCGACCGCTTGACGACCGGCGTTATGTCATCGACCATTTCCAGACGAAACTGTTCAAGCTGGCCGATGGGTTCAAGACGGCCGCTGGCAGGGCGCTCGCGGCGGAGCGCGACAAGAGGCTGCGGGATTTTCTCAACGCCTTCATGGACGAAATCTAGGAGGACTTACATGCGCGTCAGCGATCTCTTCATCTATCCGCTCAAGAGCGCCCGTGGCATCGCGCTTCAAAGCACCGAGATCAACGCCTTCGGCCTGCCTGGCGACCGGCGCGCGATGCTTATCAATCCGGATGGGAGCTTCATCACCCAGCGCGAAATGACGGATCTGGCGCGGCTCGACGTCCGACAGGAAGCCACGGGCTTTCATCTCGGCATGAACGGGGAGACCCTGTTCGTCCCCCTGCCCGATGGTAACAAGCGCATCGATGTCTCGATCTGGAAGTCTATCGTCAACGCCGCGATCGCCGACGACCATTCCAATCAGGTGCTCTCGCGCTGGTTCGGCCGGGACCTGAAATTCGTGTTCTTCGACGGGGACGCCAATCGCATCGCGAGTCCGGAATGGGCGGGCGACGCTACGCCAGTGACATTTGCCGACGGATACCAGATCCTGGTGACCACGACGGGATCGCTGAAGGCGCTCAACGCCGATATCGAGGCGCATGGCGAAGGCAGCGTCGGGATGGAGCGGTTCCGGCCGAACATCGTCATCGACACGGACGAAGCCTGGCCGGAAGATCGCTGGGCGGCCATCGAGATCGGCGGCATCCGCTTCGATCTGGTGAAGCCGTGCGCGCGTTGCATCATGACCACGCAGGACCAGCAGACGGGATCGCGCGAGGTCGCGAACCCGATGCCGGCGATGGGCCGCATCCGCATGTCGGCAGACCGGCGTGTCCCCGGCCCGCTGTTCGGCTGGAACGTCACGCCACGCGCGGCTGGCGCTATCGCGATCGGCGATACGGTGAAGGTGCTCGACGAACGGCCTGATGGATGGGCATTCAAGCTGCGCAAGCGCGCCTGAACGGTGAGCTAAGCAGCGGCGGGCTTCAGCGCCTTTAGCGCGGCCTGCACGAAGCCCTCGCGGGCCGTAGACGGTTCCAGGCCACGCGGCTCGTAGACGTGGCGATGCAGGAAGAAGGCCGTCAGGCGAAATGCCTCGGACAGGCTGTCGAAATCGGCGGCCTGTCGCTTTTCCACGGATAGAAATGACGGCAAGGCGAACATTCTGTCCGCCCAAGGCGCACCGGCGTCGCGACTGACCGCGCGACCTGATTTCGGCGAGACATAGGCAAGATCGGCGCGGGTGCCGGTTGCTGCGCATTCGTTGAGGTCGAGACCGAAGCCGAGATCGTTGAGCACGGCGAGTTCGAAGCGAACGAACAATTCGCCCGCATCGGCCGGGTTATCGAGATTGTCGAGAATAACTTCCAGGGCTTCGAAGAGATGCGGATGCGGATCGCGCTCCGGCAGAAGCCTGAGCAAGGCGCCCATGGCCTGCACGCCATAAACCGCGGTCGCCGTTTCCATCAGCCGGGCGGCGCGCAGCGTGAGGGGCTCGATCTTGAACTCACCCATATGCTCATCAAGACGCGCACGCCAGGTGACCTCGACCTCATTGCCGGGCTGCAGCACCGGCTGCATGGCGCGCGAACGCCCAGATCGCACCATGCCCAGGTGACGGCCGCGATCCGGCGTCATCACCTCGGTGATCACGCTTGTCTCGCCATGGCGCCGAACGCCTAGAATGATTGCACGACCTTGCCACTGCATTACAAATCGACCTTCCGACCACGCGTTATCCTAGCGCATGGCGCAAGCCCTGTCATGAAAGCCGATCAAGCCTCGGAGGGGAAAAGTCGGCGCAGGAAGTCCCGCATCGCGTCTTCGTCGAACGGCTTGACGAGGAGCGGCCTGTTTTGCAGGTCTTCGGGGAAATCCAGCGTGTCGGAGTAGCCGCTGACGAAGCCGAAGGGGATTTCGGCGGCGACCAGCCGGCGGGCGAAATCGAAGCTCATGACCTCGCCGAGATTGACGTCAAGCAGGGCGAAATCATAGCTATCGGCCTGGATCGCCTCATTGGCCTGCTCGACGCTGTTGCAAATATCGATGGTCTCGACGCCGACGGCACGCAGAATGTCTTCCGCCTCCATCGCGATGATCAAGCTATCCTCGAGAACCAGAACACGTCTTGCGACCATGATCAGAAAGCCCTCTTCCGGGCGCCGCTATCGACGCACCATGTATCCCAAAATCGCATTTCTACCCCTGACAACCTACGGCCTCAGCCGAGAATTTCACGCCGCCTATGCTTGCATAGCCGCTTTTTCAGTCCCGGTCGATATTAGCGAATCTCGACACAAGAATGGCTCGTGCTGGACATTAGGGTCCGGCCCTGGAATTTGCATTTAAAAAAGACATAGATAGAACGCCTTAGAGGAAGGGGCGCACCCTTTCGTCGAGCCCATCCCACGCAGCAATTTTGGCGAGCGTTTCGCCATCCAGCACCTCGCAGGCGCGTTCCTGCCAGCGGATGAGATTGCGCGAAGCGAGCTTTTTCAAGGTCTTGTTGGTGTGCACGATCGAAAGGCCGAGCGTGTCGGCGATGTGCTGCTGGGTGATTGGGATGGCGCTGTGACCGTTGAAGAGATTGAGCTGCTTGCCGCGCTGATAGAGGAAGGCGATCAGGTAGGCGGCGCGCTCCAGCGCCGTTCGGCGGCCGATGCTCAAGAGGTGTTCGTCGAGGATCCGCTCTTCCTGCGCCGCCATCCAGGTGATGTCGAAGGCCAACGATGGATGCTTGTTGTAGAGCGTCATCAGCTTGTCGCGCTCGAAGACGCAGAGCGAAACCGGCGACAGCGCCTCGATCGAATGCTGCATCTCGCCCATGATGGTGCCCTGAAGGCCGATCAGATCGCCGGGCATGATGTAGTTCAGGATCTGGCGCCGGCCGTCTTCCAGCGTCTTGTAGCGAAAGCCCCAGCCGGACAGCACCGTGAATAGGTGGGCGCTGTGGGCGCCTTCGACCAGGATCGTGGCGCCTGCATCGGCCGCCAACTCGCCCTTCTTGAACTTGGAAATGAAGCCCAGCTCGTCGCCGGTGAATTCGCGGAAATGCGGCAGCGGCCGCAAGGGACACTGTTCGCAGGGTGTCTTGAACGAATGCGTCGGCCGTGATGTCGCCATGCGGATCCCATAATCCAGAAAAAGCGGCGCCCCGAAATCGAGACGCCGCTTTCTAAGAACTCATCACTTGCAACTTTGTTCCGTCGACCCTTGAATTTTTCCAAGGAAACGAAGGACTTGCGCCATAATTGGGGCCGCTTACTGGCGCGGGAATTCCAAGCCCATTTCGCGGAAGCGCTCGGGATCGTCGCCCCAGTTCTCGCGCACCTTCACAAAGAGGAAGAGGTGCACGGTCTGCTCGAGGATTTCCGACAGTTCCTTGCGCGATGCGGTGGAGATCGCCTTGATCGCTTCGCCATTCTTGCCGAGAGCGATCTTCTTCTGGCTATCGCGCTCGACGTAGATCACCTGTTCGATGCGAACGGAGCCATCCTTGCGCTCTTCCCACTTCTCCGTCTCGACGTGCGAGGCGTAGGGAAGCTCCTGATGCAGGCGCAGGAAAAGCTTCTCGCGGGTGATTTCGGCCGCCAGCTGACGCATGGGCAGATCGGAAATCTGGTCTTCCGGATAATACCAGGGGCCCTCGGGCAGCGTCTTGGCGAGATAATCCATGACGTCGTCACAGCCCGAACCGTTTTCAGCCGAGATCATGAAGGTCTGGTCGAAAGCGACGTATTCGTTGGCTGCAGAGGCCAGCGCCAGCAGATCCTCGCGCTTGACGCGGTCGATCTTGTTGAGAGCGAGGATCTTGCGCTGCGGCACATCCTTCAGGCTCTCGAGGATCTTCTCGGCATCGCCGCGCAGGCCACGCTCGCTGTCGATCAGGAGCATGATGATGTCGGCATCCTTGGCGCCGCCCCAGGCGGAGGTCACCATGGCGCGATCGAGCCGGCGGCGCGGCTTGAAGATGCCAGGCGTGTCCATGAAGACGATCTGCGCGTTGTCGTGGGTGGCGATGCCACGAATGACCGCGCGCGTCGTCTGCACCTTGTGGCTGACGATCGAGACCTTGGCGCCAACCAGGCGGTTCAGCAAGGTCGACTTGCCGGCATTGGTCGGCCCGATCAGGGCGACGAAGCCGGAATGCGTCGGGCCAGCGGGTTCAGCGGCGCTATCCGCGATGTCGTGTTCTTCGGTCATTGTTCCCGTCAATTTCCGGCAGACGATTTCTGCCAAATGCCTTCGCGTTCGAGCATTTTCGTTGCAGCCACCTGCTCGGCGGCTCGCTTGGAGCGCTCGACGCCCGTTTCCGGCTTCACGCCGGCGACTTCGACCGTCACCGTGAAGCGCGGATCATGATCCGGTCCGGTGCGTTCTTCAACCCGGTAGTTTGGCGTCACGCCGAATTTGGCATGCGACCATTCCTGCAGTTCGGTCTTGGCGTCGCGCCTCGCGCCATCGGCGCGCACCGCCCGCTTCTCCCAATACTTCACGATGAAGTGGCGCGCGACCTCAAGGCCGGCGTCGAGATAGATTGCGGCGATCAGGCTTTCGACGACGTCGGCGCGAACATTCATCATGCGCTTGCCGGTAAGCTTCTTAACGTCGGCACCGGTGCGAATGTAGAGATGCAGGCCAAGCTCGTCGGCGACTTCGGCGCAGGTATCGGCGCTGACCAGCTGGTTCAGGCGGACAGAGAGTTCGCCTTCCGTGGCAGTGCCGAAGGTCCTGAAAAGCATCTCGGCGACACACAGGCCAAGCACCCGGTCGCCAAGAAACTCAAGCCGTTCATAATTCGCACCCTTCTGAGTGCGGGCGCTTGCATGCGTCAGTGCACGGTCGAGGCGCTCCTTCTCGGCAAAGACATGGCCGATCAGCGCCTCGAGCTTTGTTCGGTCAGCCGCCGAAAGCGTCGGCGACTTGGTCATTCAACGCCCTTGAACAGTCGATCCCAACGCATGTTGGAAGGCCACTTCCAGATTTCGCGGAAGGAGGTGTCGTTGCCGAGCGAGAAGAAGATGACGCTGGCGCGGCCAACCAGATTTTCGGCCGGCACGAAACCGACGTCGAAGCGGCTGTCGAGCGAGTTGTCGCGATTGTCGCCCATCATGAAGTAATGACCTTCCGGAACGATGAACTCGCGGGTGTTGTCGCCGCGCGATACCGGAGACTGGTCTAGCGTGTCGTAGGTCACGCCGTTGTCGAGGGTTTCGCGGAACACCGGAACGTCCTGGCCCGGATCCTGCGCGTAATCGGAGTTGAACGTACCATCCGGCACCTTCGGAACAGCCTTGCCGTTCACGTAGAGCACGCCGTCCGTCACCTGGATGTGGTCGCCCGGGAGACCGACGAGGCGCTTGATGTAATCGACCTCAGGATTCGGCGGGAAGCGGAAGACGACGACGTCGCCGCGCTTCGGCTCGCTGGCGAAGATGCGGCCGCTGAACAGGTTCGGCGAGAACGGCAGCGAGTATTTCGAATAGCCGTAAGCGAACTTGTTGACGAAGATATAGTCGCCGACGAGCAGCGTCGGCATCATCGAGCCCGAGGGAATGGTGAATGGCTGGAACAGGATCGTGCGGATGACCATCGCCAAGACGAGTGCCTGGACGATGACCTTGATGTTCTCCCAGAGGGCGTTCGGCTTGGCTTGAACTTTTTCGGACACGCAGTTCTATTCCTTCAGAGCGCCAAAAGGGCGCAAGTCTTTAATCGGTTCTGTGTAGCGGCTTCGGCTGATTGCGGCAATGCCACCAACATTAAAAGCGGGACATGTAACAGTCTGTTGCTCAGCGGTCAGTCGCTCAGCGGCAGGGCCTCGATGATGACGAAGGCCTGAGCCAAGGGATAATCATCTGTAATTGTCAAATGGATGGCGGCGCGGTGCCCTGAGGGCAACATCTTCTGCAAAATCTCATCGGCGCCGCCGGTCAGTTTCATCGTCGGCTTGCCGCTCGGGAGATTGACGACGCCCATGTCCCTCCAGAAGACACCCTGGGCGATACCCGTTCCCAAAGCCTTGGAGCAGGCCTCCTTGGCAGCGAAGCGCTTGGCGTAGGAGGCAGCGCGGTTGGCGCGGCGGTCGGATTTCTGCTGTTCGATCTCGGTGAAGCAGCGATTGGTGAAGCGCTCGCCAAATCGCTCCAGCGACTTCTCCACGCGCCTGATATCGATGAGATCGCTGCCGATACCGATGATCATACTGTTTCCTCAAGCGAAACGGGCTCAGCGACACGCAGACGGGCACGCTCCAGCAGACGGGCACGGCGGCGCCCCTGGAAGCCCCTCACCGTGTAGAATGTCGCGAAATAGATGGCCACGGCGGTGACGGCTGCCGGCGGCAGTGAACCGATCAGCATCGGCTCCAACACCGGGCGCCAAAGCTCGCTGAAGTGCAGTTCGTGGAAAAGTGCGGGAAGATCGACCGCATTGCCCTGCATCGTGTCCTTGCGGCTAAGGAGCAGGTGCCCGATTTCCCAGGTCGTTCCCCAGATGAAAGGATAGGTCAGCGGATTGCCGAAGGCCGCGCAGCCAAGAGCGGCGGCGACCATATTGCCTGACAACAGATAGGTGATGACGAAGGCCATGATGAAATGGACGCCGATGAACGGGGTCCAGGACACGAAAATCCCGGCCGCGACGCCAACAGCCACCGCATGTGGCGATGCCCTAAGGCGAAGCACGCGCATCACGAGATAGCGCGGCGGCCTCAAGAATCCCTTTCGCGGCCAAAGCAGCTCACGCAGCTTTTCACGAAATCCAGCGGGTTTCCGACGACGAAATAACATGGCGCGTATGTAGTGCATGCCGCACAGGCCTGACAAGAGCGCCAGACCTCCTCAGTCGCTATTTGATGTGCGCCGACTGAGTATCTACCGGGGCGTAACTCAAACGCCCCTTCCCACTTGCAAATCCAGTAACCGATTAACGGCTACGGAAGAGACCACGGTCAACCTGACGCTGGCGGTATTCGAGATCGATACGGTCGAACGAGCCGTTCAGGTATGCGGTTTCGCGTTCTTCAGCGCTCGGAGCGCGCAGGGCACGAGCGAACTTCTTGATCGGTGTAAACATTTGGATGCCTCTTTCTTTCGGTCACTTGTTGATGACCAGAAGATAGGCGGTGCTGCGCGTTTTTACCAACGCTCTAACTCTCAGTCAGCCATGCGCCGAACGCATATCTAGCCCCTCATCTGCGACAATTTGACCATAAAACGATCACATATTGTGCAAACCAGGTGCAGATGCGCCCGCTTTACTCGTAAAGCCGACGCACGGTCGCAACGCAATCCAGCTCATTCAGCTGCGCAAGCAATTGATTCAACTGGCGAAGATCCCAAACCTCGACATCAAGCGCCATCTCCGTGAAGTCGGTCGCGACGCGAACCGTGTTGAAGACGCGGATGTTGACGTCGACATCGGCCACGGTGCGGGCGAGCTTTGCGAGCGTGCCGGGTTCGTTCAGCGCATTCACCAGTATGCGGGCCATGAAGCGCGACTTGTTGGCCTCATCGAGATCCCAACGCACGTCGATCCAGCGATCGGGCTGCTCGTCGAACCGCTGCAGCACGGGCGACTGGATCGGATAGATCGTGATGCCCTTGGCGTTCTCCGTCGTGTTGGTGATACCGACGATGCGGTCGCCGGGCACAGCGCCTGTCGGCGCGAACTGCACGTCGATATTGCTCGAGATACCACGGATCGGCACGGCCTCGGCATCGCCGAGCGCCTCAAGTCCATTTGGCGCATGCTCGGTTGCCTTGCCCTTATCCGGAATCTTGAAGATCATGCCGGTGGCGCTGCGAACATTGAACCAACCATCATCGCCCGAGGGCTTAGAGGTGATGCGCTCTTCCTGGTGATCGGGATAGACGGCGCGCAGTACGTCGAGCGACGACATTTCGCCGCGGCCGACCGAGGCAATCGCGTCCTCGACATCCTTCTGGCCGAGGCGGTGCAGCGCCGGCTTCATCGCCTCGCGGGAGAAAACCTTGCCGGCGCGATCGAAGGTGCGCTCGAGAATGCGGTGGCCGAGGCCGGCATATTGCTTGCGGATGGCCATGCGGGTGGCGCGGCGGATGGCGGCGCGCGCCTTGCCGGTCACAACGATCTCTTCCCAGGCCGCCGGCGGCACCTGCACGCCGGAGCGGATGATCTCGACCTCGTCGCCATTCGCAAGGCGGGTGACGAGCGGCATGATGCGGCCGTTGATCTTGGCGCCAACCGTGGTGTCGCCGATGTTTGTGTGCACCGCATAGGCGAAGTCGATCGGGGTCGCGCCGCGCGGAAGCGCAATCAGCTTTCCTTTCGGCGTGAAGCAGAAGACCTGGTCTTGGAACAGCTCGAGCTTGGTGTGCTCCAGAAACTCTTCCGGGCTATCACCTTCGGCCAGCGCCTCGATCGTGTGGCGGAGCCAGGAATAGGCGTTGGATTCGCGCGAGAGAATGTCGCCATCGGCATTGGTGGCGCCGTCCTTGTAAAGCGTGTGGGCGGCGATACCGAACTCGGCGATCTCGTGCATGCGCTTGGTGCGGATCTGCAGCTCGATGCGCTGGCTCGACGGGCCGACGATGGTGGTATGAAGCGAACGATAATCGTTCTGCTTTGGCGTCGAGATATAATCCTTGAAGCGGCCGGGGACGACGCGCCAGCGGGTATGGACGATGCCGAGACCACGGTAGCAGGACGGAATATCGTCGACGATGATGCGGAAGCCATAGACATCCGACAGCTGCTCGAAGGAGAGCGACTTCGACTGCATCTTGCGAAAGACGGAATAAGGCTTCTTCTGGCGCCCCTTGACGTAGGCGTTGGTCAGGCCGTTGGCGACAAGCAGGTCGCGCAGCTCGGTCTCGATCTTCTTGACCAGGCCCTCATTGCGCCGAGACAGCTCCTCGAGCCGCTTGGTGACCGTGTCGTAGGCCTCGGGGTTGATGTGGCGGAAGGACAGGTCCTCCAGCTCCTCGCGCATATCCTGCATACCCATGCGGCCGGCGAGCGGCGCGTAGATATCCATCGTCTCTTCGGAAATGCGGGCGCGCTTTTCCGGCGACATGTGGTCGAGGGTGCGCATGTTGTGCAGGCGGTCGGCCAGCTTGACCAAGAGGACGCGCACATCGTCGGAGATGGCAAGCAGCAGCTTGCGCAGGTTTTCGGCCTGCTTGGCCTTCTTGGTGACGAGATCGAGCTTCTTGATCTTCGTGAGACCCTCGACCAGGCGGCCGATGTCTTCGCCGAAGAGTTCATCGATCTCGGCGCGGGTCGCGGTCGTGTCTTCTATGGTGTCATGCAACAGAGCGACGGCGATCGTCGACTCGTCGAGATGCATGTCCGTGAGGATGGCGGCGACTTCGAGCGGGTGGGAGATATAGGGATCGCCGCTTGCCCGCTTCTGCTGCCCATGCTTCTGCATGGCATAGACATAGGCTTTGTTGAGCAGGGCTTCGTTGGCGTCGGGCTTGTATTTCTGAACCCGCTCCACGAGCTCGTACTGCCGCATCATGCCGAAACCACTCCATCACAAAAGAAAAGCGCGCCAATCACAGATTGGCGCACGTGATACTCAATCATATGCCGAAGCAATAATGGCGCAAGATTGACGATTAGTAATCGTCGCTCTTTTCCGGCGGCACGAGGCCCTCGATACCGGCCAGAAGCTCTTCTTCCGACATCTGGTCGAAGGTGATCGTCTCTGGAGCGTCTTCCTGCTCTTCGCCATCGGCAGCAGCCGCGGTGGTGATGAGGCTTGCCGGATCGGGCTCGGGCTCGTCGACTTCGACGTGCTTCTGCAGCGAATGGATCAGGTCTTCCTTCAGGTCGTCGGGAGACAGCATCTCGTCGGCGATCTCGCGAAGGGCGACGACCGGGTTCTTGTCGTTGTCGCGATCGATGGTGATCGAGGCGCCCTGGGAAATCAGCCGGGCACGGTGGCTGGCAAGCAGAACCAGCTCGAAGCGGTTCTCAACTTTGTCAATGCAATCTTCTACTGTGACACGGGCCATTGCCTGTCCTTTACGGTCGGGATCTCGGGATTAGCACGGCGATACAATTAAAAGCAGGCGAATTCAAGTTTTTAGTGAAGGAGCCGTTCGAGCCTGTGGGAACTTTCTAATTTTAGAGGTTTCCACTAAAAGTTGCTTGGAATATGCCGAATCCTGCCCTAAATCTGACTTATATGAATAGTTCATAAAGTAAGAATTGTTCTGAATTTTTCAGATAACCCATTGTTTTCATGGGCTATCTGCAGCCGCATATTAGATTACTCAAAGTGGATTGGTACGCGATGTTCGACCCGCGAGAAAAAATTGCACTTTTCATTGATGGCGCCAATCTCTACGCGGCGTCCAAGAGTCTCGGCTTTGATATCGACTACAGAAAACTTCTGAAAGCCTTCCAGAAGCGCGGATATCTGCTGCGCGCCTATTATTACACGGCCCTGATCGAGGACCAGGAATATTCCTCGATCCGCCCGCTGATCGACTGGCTGGATTACAACGGCTACAAGGTCGTGACCAAGCCGGCCAAGGAATTCACCGACTCCATGGGCCGCCGCAAGATCAAGGGCAACATGGATATCGAGCTCGCGATCGATGCCATGGAGCAATCGGAAACCGTCGATCACCTGGTGATCTTCTCCGGCGACGGCGATTTCACGACGCTGGTCGAGGCACTGCAGCGCAAGGGCCGGAAGGTCTCGATCATCTCGACGATGGCGACACAGCCGCCAATGATCGCCGACGATCTGCGCCGCCAGGCGGATCACTTCATCGACCTCTTGTCCCTGAAGAGCGAAATCGGCCGCGACCCATCCGAGCGCCCTGCCCGTCCGGTCGAGCCTGCGGCATCCAGCGACTTCGAAAGCTGACGCGAGCAACCAAAGCTCCAAAAGAAAACCGCGGCATTTGCCGCGGTTTTGATTCAGGCCGCTATTTGATCAGCCATTATCCTTGAGAAGCCGGCTCTTCTGCCGATTCCAATCGCGCTCTTTTTCAGACTCGCGCTTGTCGTGAAGCTTCTTGCCCTTGGCGAGCGCCAGTTCCATCTTCGCGCGGCCGCGATCGTTGAAATAGATCTTCAACGGGATGAGCGTCATGCCTTCGCGATTGATGCCTGCGCGCAGGCGGTTGATCTCGCGGCCCGAAAGCAAGAGCTTGCGGCGGCGGCGCGGCTCGTGGTTGAAGCGGTTGGCCTGCAGATATTCCGGAAGATAGGAATTGATCAGCCAGATCTCGCCGCCCTCGTCCGATGCGTAGGATTCGGCGATATTGGCCTTGCCCTCGCGCAGCGACTTGACCTCGGTGCCCATCAGCACCAAGCCAGCCTCGTAGGTATCGACGATCTCGTAGTTGTAGCGCGCCTTGCGGTTTTCGGCGACGATCTTCTTGACGACGCGCTGGCTGCCTTTGGGGGCCATGACAAATTCCAATTGCTCGGGGGCGCGATATCCGCGCCCGCACTTCTCGGCTCTATGTAGAGGCGCGGCCCATCTTTGTGAAGGCCGCGCGTTTTATCGGTTCAGCAGGCGATCAGTTCAGAAGGCCGGCGTGGCGCAGCGCCGCGTCGAGTGCCGCTTCCGTGCTTGCCTCCAGCGAGGAGACCAACGGCGAGCGGACCGCGCGGTTCATGCCGCGGATCTTCGAGAGGCCGTACTTGGCGCCACAGAGGCCCGGCTCCAGGAAGATCGCCTTGTGCAGCGGCATCAGGCGGTCCTGACATTCGAGCGCTTTCGCGAAATCGCCAGCCAGCGTCGCGGCCTGGAACTCGGCACAGAGGCGCGGGGCGACATTGGCGGTCACCGAAATGCAGCCGACGCCGCCATGGGCATTGAAGCCGAGCGCCGTTGCGTCTTCGCCGGAGAGCTGGCGGAAATCCTTGCCGCAGGTGATGCGCTGCTCGGATACGCGCTCGATTTTGCCGGTGGCATCCTTGACGCCGACGATGTTGCCGTATGTCTTCGCAAGGGCGCCCATGGTTTCCGGCGACATGTCGATGACCGAACGGCCCGGGATATTGTAGATGTAGATCGGCAGCTTGATGGCTTCCGCGACCGCTGCAAAATGGGCGTAGAGGCCCTTCTGCGTCGGCTTGTTGTAATAGGGCGTGACGACGAGAACCGCGTCGGCACCGGCCTTTTCGGCGTGCTGAGCGAGTTCGACGGCTTCGCGGGTGTTGTTGGAGCCGGCACCTGCCATGACGGGAACGCGCTTGGCGGCCGCCTCGATACAGAGTTCGACCACGCGTTTGTGTTCGGCATGCGACAGGGTCGGGGATTCGCCGGTCGTTCCGACTGGAACGAGACCGCTGCTGCCTTCCTTGATCTGCCAGTCGACATGGGCGGCGAAGGCCGCTTCATCCACAAGGCCAGCATCGGTGAAAGGCGTGACGAGTGCGGGAATGGATCCCTGGAACATGCAGAACTCCTTACGACCGCAATCCATGCTTCGGCCGCATTCCTTGAATACGAAGGAGCGCACCATAGTGCGGCAAAAAGGGTCCGACAAGCGTACAGAGCTTCGTTGCAACAAATTCCGATCGCAAATGTGAATGAAATTGAAGGGCTTCGGTAAGGTTTCGTTAATATGCGTCCCAGCAAATGTAGGGACGCGTTTCCATTGCGAGTATCCCTGATGAAGAGAGCTGTTCTGATCCTGTCCGCGCTCGGCCTGACGGCCGCCGCATGGGGCACATTTGCCGCGCAGCTCCCAGGCGAAGACGCGCCCGTTCCCGACGTCCGGCCGATCGGCTACATGCCGCAAACCTCGCTGCCGGAATCGATGACGACAGGCGCGATACCGCGAAGCCAGGCAATCGCCCCCGTCAACAGCGACCTGAAGAGCGGCCTCGATGCGCTTTCCGCCAAGGACCCGATGCAGGCGATTTCGATCCGCGACGGCATGGCGCAGGGCACGCTCGACCGGCACATTCTGACCTGGGCGATCGCCGTCTCCGGACAAAAGGGCGTACCCTCGGTCGAGATCGCTACCGCTGCCCAGGAATTGAAGGGCTGGCCCGGGCTCGCAAAGCTCAGGATATACTCCGAACGTGCGCTCTATGACGAAAACCCCTCGCCCTCGGCCGTTCTCGCGGCCTTCGGCGAAACCGCGCCGGAAACGACGTCAGGCGCGATGATCCTGTCGCGCGCGCTTGTCGCCACCGGCAAGCAGCAGCAGGCGGCGAAATATATGCGCAAGGTCTGGCGCGGCGAGACGCTGGACAAGGCGACGGAAGACAAGATCCTTGCCGAGTTCGCAGGCTTGCTCACCGTTGCCGACCACAAGGCGCGCATGGAATACCTGATGTATCGCAACCGCACGGCGCAGGCCAAGCGCTTCGGCGATCTCGGGCAGGCGCAATCGCTCTACAAGGCGTGGGAAGCCGTCGCCAACAAGGCGGCGAACGCGGGCGCGCTTCTTGCCGGTGTCGATGGCAAGTGGAACGGCGATCCCGGCTATCTCTTCGCGCGCATCGAATATCTGCGCAAGCAGGAGAAGTATCCGGAGGCCGCCAAGCTTCTGCAGCAGATGCCGCGCGACCGAGAGGAACTCGTCAACGCCGGCGAATGGTGGAATGAGCAGCGGATCGTCAGCCGTGGGCTGGTCGATCAGGGACAGTTCAAGATTGCATATGGCATCGTCTCGAAATACGCCGCGACGACGCCGACCGACATCGTCGAGGCAGAATTCCATGCCGGCTGGTACGCGCTGCGCGGGCTGCAGGACCCGACAACGGCCCAGACGCATTTCCGCAAGATCCTCGACTTCTCCAACGGCCCGATTTCCGTATCGCGCGCCTACTACTGGATGGGACGCTCGGCCGAGGCTGGCGGCGCCGGCAAGGCCGCCGAGTTCTACGCCAAGGCCGCGGGCTATCCGACCACCTTCTACGGCCAGCTTGCCGGCGAGAAGCTCGGCCGCAAGACGATCAATGTCAGCTACCCCTCGCCAAGCCCGGCAGATCGTCAGCGCTATCAGGCGCGCGAGGCCGTGCAGGCGATCGCCCGGCTCGACGCCGCCGGCCATGGCTGGCGGGCCAACGCGCTCTATCTGGCTCTCGGCGAACAGATGCAGAGCCCGGGCGAACTCGCCATCCTCTCCGCGCAGGCCGAGCGCTCCGGCGATCACCATCTGTCGCTGCAGATCGGCAAGAGCGCATATGCGCGCGGCGTCGATGTCGCGGCGCTGGCCTTCCCGATCGGCGTCATTCCCGGCACCGCCAACATCTCGGGCTCCGGCAAGGCGCTCGCTTATGCGATCGCCCGGCAGGAAAGCGCCTTCAATCCGACGGCGGTCTCCGTCGCCGACGCGCGCGGCCTGCTGCAGATCCTGCCCGGAACGGCGATGGCCGTCGCCAAGCGCCACAACATCGCCTATTCCAAGGACAAGCTGACCGCAGACGCCGGCTATAACGCGACGCTCGGCGCGCATTATCTCGGCGAACAGATCGACGCGTTCGGCGGCTCCTACATCATGACATTCATCGCCTACAATGCCGGACCTAAGCGTGTTCCGGAATGGATCGGCCGCTATGGCGATCCGCGCGGCAAATCGATCGACGCCGTCGTCGACTGGATCGAGCGCATCCCCTTCCCCGAGACACGCAACTATGTGCAGCGGGTGATGGAGAATTACGAGGTCTACAAGGCCCGCCTCGGCCAGCCCGCCAGCATTCAGCAGGACCTGATCGGTGGACGTAACGGGTCCTAAAAGCGGAGTTTGCCGGGCGGGACATCGGAGGTTAATCTCTTCTCGCCAAGGCGGGGAGAGACGATGGACGATACGAACAGCCAAGCCTTTCAGGATCGAACTTATGTTTCCAGTGATGGCCTGACGCTGCATCTGCGGGACTATGATCTGGGCCCTGAGGCAGCCGAAGACAGGCTGCCGGTGATCTGTCTCCCTGGGCTGACGCGAAATTCCCGCGACTTTCATCAGCTGGCTCTGATCCTTTCGCGGGATTCGGTTGCTTCAAGCCGCGTCATCGCGCTTGATTACCGAGGGCGCGGCCTCTCCGAGTGGGATGAGAACAAGGCCAACTACAATCTTGCCGTTGAAGCTCGTGACGTCATCGAAGCCTGCACATATCTCGACATCGACCGCGCCGCCTTCATCGGCACCTCGCGTGGCGGGCTGATCCTGCACCTGCTTGCCGGGATGAAGTCTGAGCTGATTGCGGCGGCCGTTCTCAACGATATCGGCCCGGTCATCGAGGCCGAGGGCTTGATGAAGATTCGCGATGACCTCAACGGCGCGCGGCTGCCACGCGATATGGAAGAAGCAGCGGCGTTGCTGAAGCAGCGGCAGGGCGCTGACTTCCCTACTCTTTCGGATGACGACTGGGCGGAGATGGCGACAGCGATCTATCGCGACATCGACGGTAAGCTGGTGCCTGATGTCGATCCAGCGATTGCCCAGCAGCTGTTGTCAGTCGACTTCACCAAACCGCTGAAAGATCTGTGGGAGCAATATGAGAGTTTCACGCCGATACCTTTGATGGTTGTTCGCGGGGAGAATTCGGCGTTGCTCACAGAGAACACGCTAACTGCGATGGCCGATAGACACTCCGGTCTCAAGATCGTGCGAGTTCCCCACCAAGGCCACCCGCCGCTGCTGCATCTGCAGCCTTCGCTCCGGAATATCCGGGCTTTTCTCACGGTAGCTTAGCGTGCTCAGATCACGAGCTTTCCAGTACAATTTTCACTCCTCTAGAATGAAAAAAGCCCGGTTCTTTCGAACCGGGCTTGCCTGATTAGACCGAAGTCAGATCAGATTAGAATGCACGCTGCAGGCGGAAGTAGCCAGACCAGGTGTTGTCGTCAACAGCAACCGTACGGTCCTGCCACTGTACCGAAGCCTTGGCGTAGAAGTTTTCTACGATCTGGTAGTCAAGCGTTACGCCAGCCTTCCAGATGTCAACGTCGGTGAAGTCGGTAACCGTGGAGATCGTGCCAACCTGGCCGCCGTTCTTCGCGTTAGCGAAGTACTGAACAGCAGGGGTGATCTTGAACTTGTCGGTTGCCTGAATTGCGTATTCAGCAGCAACAGTCCATTCAGACTCTTCGAAGTAGGCGTTCGGGCCAGAAGCCCAAGCAGCTGCGAGGCCGAGGGTACCCGGACCGATTGCAACGGTGCCCATACCGCGGATCGCGCCTTCAGACGTGTCCGTGTCGTAGCCGCCGATCAGCTGGTAGCTGAATGCGCCAGCCTTGCCACCGATGCCAGCAGCGATACCGACGTTGTTAGCCGATTCGCCGAGACCCGTGTGGATCGAGTCTTCCAGTTCGTCAACCGAGATACCAGCGTAGAAGTCGCCGGACTCGTACTGATAACGGATCGAGTTATGCAGCGTGGAGTTCGAAGCGAGCGAGTCGGTTTCGCCAGAGAGGCCGTCGTCCCACCAGCTGTAGAACAGACCAGCGCGGAAGCCGGCGATGTCGATGTAAGCCGAGTCGAGGTACGAAGACTGGCTCGAAGCGTTGTCAGCGTCCGTCTGGAGAACGATTACGCCGGTGAGCGGGCCGTATTCGGTGTCGCTCTTAGCCGTGAACTGAACGTTACCACGAGTGAACGAGTCCCAGTCAGACGTGCCCGACGCATCGCGGCCAGCGTTAACCTGGAAACGGATGTAACCTTCGATCTTCAGGCAGGTTTCCGTGCCCGGGATGTAGAAGTAGCCGGTGCCGTATGCGTCGCAAACGCGAACGTATTCTACTGCTTCCGGTTCAGCTGCAACAATCGCGTCAGCAGCCTGAGCGCCGGATACAACTGCCAGGGCAGCTGCGGAGCCGAGAAGTAGGCTCTTGATGTTCATATTGACCTCCAATTCAAAGTTTCAATCGGATCCGGGTTTTCGCCGTTTTGGCAGCGTTCCCTGCCCCGTCACCGTGTTTCAAGAAGTCGGACGATCAACCGCCCTCGCTTCCGAAGTTGAAAATACAAGACCCGGCCTGTCGCGCAATCACCAACTTGTGCGATTGGGGGATTTGCGACAGCCTTCCGTATGCGCTGTTGCTGAAAGGTCACAAATACGACATGCGGCCATTCCGTTTCTTTATACTTCGTTAAGAAAGCCCTGGTTTTGCGGGGGGTTAGTGCCAAGCGACAGCACGGCGGAACCCGGCGATGTGCCACATTGGTACCGTTTTCCGGCCAGATTCGGCGGGATAGCCAGGGATTTTAGCAGGCGAACAAATAAGCCGCGTGACAGATCGACGAATACGGCTGGTGGAATCGCTTGTGAAGCATCGGATGATTCTCAAAGCGATTCTACGCGGCGCTGTCATCGTCGTGTCATGTCGATGATGACAAGGTCCGCCGCGCGCAAAGACACGCTCGCATGAACACATATGTTCGATGCAAAATTCACTGAAATGTCTGTTAGGAAAATCCGCTGATCTAGGGAGCGGCAACCGGGTGTCCGGGTCGGACAACTGGGATGATGGCGGAGAAGATGGGATTCGAACCCACGATACCCTTCCGGGTATACTCCCTTAGCAGGGGAGCGCCTTCGACCACTCGGCCACCTCTCCGGTCGAGAGCCTGATAGAGTCATTCGCTGGGGGACGCAAGCGCTTTTCGGCTTTGTCCCTGAAGAAAAAGCCGGCTTATTTCTAAGCCAGCAATTGCTTCAGATCGGAAGACCCATCGGCGAGGATGGACTTGTCGGGGTTTATGCCGAGTTCCAGCATCTTCTTGCCGCTGACATAGGCCTTGGCATCGTTGATCGCATCGACGGCGATGAACTTGCCTGATTTGAAGTACCAGATCGAATGCGCGCCTTCGCGGGCGCCGGGGCGCAGGAGCGTCTCGTCGTAGCCGAGATTGAAGCCGGCGATCTGCAGCTTCACGTCATATTGATCAGACCAGAACCAGGGCTTCGGCTCGTAAGGCGCGTTGCCGCCTGCGATGATGGCGGCGGCCGCGTCGGCCTGATCGACGGCGTTCTGCACCGATTCGAGACGGATGCGCCCGCCCTGCCAGGGCAGTGCCGCGCAATCGCCGGCCGCGAAGATCGACGGATCGGAGGTGCGCGCGAATTCATCGACGACGATGCCGTTCGCGACTTCGAGGCCCGATTCCTTGGCGAGCTGGTCGTTCGGCGTCACGCCGATGCCGACGATGGCGAAATCGATATCGATGATCGAGCCATCAGAGAGTTCGGCGCCGACGAGCTTGCCGTCGCGGCCGATCAGATGCTTCAGGCCGGTCTTTTCGCGAATCTGCACGTCGTGCTCTTCATGGATGACGCGCATGATATCCGCGGTCTCCTTGGCAGCGACGCGCTGGAGAATGCGGTCGGCCATTTCGATGACGGTGACTTCAAGGCCCAGATGGCGCGCGACGGCAGCCGCCTCGAGGCCGATATAACCGCCGCCTATAATAAGGACGCGGCGGCCGGGGCGCATTTCGGCGGCCAGAAGATCGGCATCGCGCTTGTCGCGGGCGACATAGACGCCTTTGAGATCGCCACCGATCGCGGCCGGCAGACCACGCGGGGTGGAGCCCGTCGTCAGCGCCAGCGTGCCGTAGTCGATGGTAGAGCCATCCTGGAGGACGACCTGCTTCTTGTCGCGCTTGATCTGCTCGACCCATGTGGAGAGGCGAATCTCGACTTCGTTGTCGGTGAACCATTGCTCGGGGCGAAACAGCAGGCGGTCGAAGCTCATTTCGCCGAGCAGATACTTCTTGGTAAGCGGCGGGCGCTGGTAGGGCAGCACGTCCTCGGCGCCAAGAATGGTGATGGGCCTGATATCCTTGAGCGCGCGCAGCTTGGCCGCCATTGCAAAGCCTGCCTGACCTGCGCCGATAATCACCAATCTGTCCGTCACGATATCACTCCCGCATTCACTGTATTGAGCAAAGGCCTATCCCCTGCCCCTTGCGTCGTCAACCGGAGCGGAGCGCCGTCAGGCGATCTCGATCCAGCGGCGCTGGTGATAGGACTCTGCCATGGCGTGAACAGACTTTTCTATCCTAAGACCGTCTTCGAATGTGACCATCACCGACGGCTCACCGGAAATCGCACGTATGAGCTCGCGGCATTCGATGATCTTCAGATCGTTGAAGCCGAGGCCGTGACCCGGCGCGGGAATGAAGCGGCCGATGCCCAATGACTTCATGATATCCTCCCACTCCTATCATGATTTTGGAATGCTTGGACCATTTTGACAAAAATGGCGCGCAGCCCAGAAACAGATGAAAGCCATCAAACACCGGAAATGGCTCGATATTCCCCGCATAAAAAACAAATATGCCGGGGAATGGAAATCATCTATGGTCGGGAAACTGGAATATACGTTTCATTTTCGGATCAGCACATGGACAACGACCCCAAGGCCCCCTCTCGCGTTCCCAGGGATTTCGAGAGCCTGCGCAGCACGATCATCGAGCGCAAGGCGACCATGCCGAAGCGGCTGGCGCAGGTGGCGGCCTTCGCGCTTGCCAATCCCGACGAGATCGCATTCGGCACGACGGCAAGCATCGCGTCCGCTTCCGAGGTTCAGCCCTCGACGCTGGTGCGGCTTGCGCATCACCTGGGATATGAGGGCTTTTCCGACCTGCAAAGCATTTTTCGCGAGCGCCTGCGCGACCGGACGCTGACCTATGAAGAGCGGTTGGTGACGCTGGAGCAATCGGGCGGCGAGGACGAGGACGCCAATCTGCTTTCCGGCTTCATTTCGGCCGCCGGCCAATCGATCAACCGGCTGGCGGCGACCGTTCAGTCGGACACGTTCAGCAAGGCGGTCGATATTCTGGCGGCGGCCGACACCATCTATCTGATCGCCAAGCGCCGCTCCTATCCGCTGACGGCGCATATGAGTTACGCCTTCTCCAAGCTCAATATCCGCCACCAGATTGTCGCTTCTCCGAACGGAGTCGATGCCGAGACCGTCCAGTTCGCCACGCCGAAGGACGCGGCGATCGCGGCGAGTTTTTCGCCCTATGCCGCAGAGAGCCTCGGCCAGGCGGAGATGCTGAAGGAGCGCGGCGTGCCTGTTGTCGTCATCACCGATTCGGCCTTTTCGCCACTCGCCACCAGCGCTGCCTGCTGGTTCGAAGTGGCGGAGGCGGACTTTGCCGGCTTCCGTTCGCTTTCGGCCTCGATGGCGCTGACCATGGCGCTGCCGGTGGCGATCGCCGAGCGGCGGCGAAAGCTGGGGCAGCCAAAATCCAAAAAAGCAAAAATGGAATAAACATTCTGAATTGACATTCAAACGGAACCGATGTTTCATTGATCAATATCACCGACGGACATCCACGCCGGACTGAAAATGATCGGGAGGACATGATGGCACTAACTCAACCGGGCGCGAATCCGGGGCTGCCGCTTGATGTGATCACCATCGGCCGCTCTTCGGTCGATCTCTATGGCCAGCAGATCGGTTCCAAACTCGAAAACATCGCGTCCTTCGCCAAGTCTGTCGGCGGCTGCCCGGCGAACATCGCGATCGGCACGGCGCGCCTCGGCCTGAAGTCGGGCCTGATAACCCGCGTCGGCGATGAGCAGATGGGCCGCTTCATTCGCGAGCAATCGGCACGCGAGGGGGTCGCAACCGACGGCATCGTGACCGACAAGGAGCGGCTGACTGCGCTGGTGCTTCTGGCGGTCGAGGCCGAAGGCGTCTCGCCGATGATCTTCTATCGTTCCGATTGCGCCGACATGGCGCTCGAAGAAGGCGATATCGACGAAGCCTATATAAAGTCGTCACGCGCGGTGCTGGTGTCGGGAACGCATTTCTCGCGGCCGAACACGGAAGCGGCGCAGCGGAAGGCGATCCGTATCGCCAAGGCCAACGGCCGCAAGGTGATCTTCGACATCGATTATCGTCCGAACCTCTGGGGTCTTGCCGGCCACGCGGAAGGCTTCGAGCGCTATGTGAAGTCGGACCGCGTGTCTTCGAAGATGAAGGAGACCCTGCCGGATTGCGACCTGATCGTCGGTACGGAAGAGGAAATCCTGATCGCGTCCGGCGCCGACGACGTGCTCGGCGCGCTGAAGGAGATCCGCCGCCTGTCGCCCGCGACAATCGTCTTGAAGCGCGGCGCCATGGGCTGCATCGTCTATGACGGGCCGATCTCGGACGATCTCGAAGCCGGCATTGTCGGCGAAGGTTTTCCGATCGAGGTGTTCAACGTGCTGGGCGCCGGCGATGCCTTCATGTCCGGCTTCCTACGGGGATGGCTGAAGGACGAGCCGCTGAAGACCTGCGCCACCTGGGCGAATGCCTGCGGCGCCTTCGCGGTCTCCCGCCTGCTCTGCTCTCCTGAATATCCGACCTGGGCGGAACTCGATTTCTTCCTGAAGAACGGCAGCAAGCATCGGGCGCTGCGCAAGGACGAGGCGATCAACCACATTCACTGGGCCTCGAACCGCAAGGGCGACATCCCGCTCCTCATGGCGCTCGCCATCGATCATCGTTCGCAGCTGACAAGCGTCTGCGACGAACTCGGCGTCGACTACAAGCAGATCGTCGCCTTCAAGCGGCTGGCGGTGGAAGCTGCCGCCCGCGTCGCCGATG
Source organism: Rhizobium sp. 2MFCol3.1 (assembly GCF_000377565.1). Taxonomy (GTDB): domain Bacteria; phylum Pseudomonadota; class Alphaproteobacteria; order Rhizobiales; family Rhizobiaceae; genus Rhizobium. The sequence goes on from NZ_KB898357.1 coordinate 174,160, forward strand.
GCCGCAGCGGCTATGGGATGCTGATCGACGAGCGCTTCGGGCGCGACGCCTTTTTCGACGCGGCGACCAAGAATTTCGCCTGGATCGGGCGGCCCGTCGAACTGCCCGGCTCGAAGCCGCTGCGTTTCGAGTTCAGCCAGGATATCGGCTCGCAGCTGGTCGAATGGCCGCTCGATCATTGCATCAAGTGCCTGTGCTTCTATCATCCCGACGATCCCGCAGAGCTGAAGAGCGAGCAGCAGGAGAAGCTGCGGACGCTGTTCGAGGCAGCGCGCAAGGTTGGCCGCGAGCTTTTGGTCGAGATCATCGCCAGCAAGAACGGGCCGCTCACCGACGACACCATCTCGACGGCGATGGAAGAGCTCTATGCGCTCGGTATCAAGCCGGACTGGTGGAAGCTGGAACCGCAGGCATCGAGCGCGGCGTGGAAGAAAATCGACGCCGTCATCGCAAAGAACGACCCCTGGTGCCGCGGCATCGTGCTGCTCGGGCTGGAGGCGCCGGCGGATGAGCTGGTGAAGGGCTTCGAGGCGACGTTGGCAGCACCTTCGGTCAAGGGCTTTGCCGTGGGACGGACGATCTTTTCGGATGCGGCGCGGGCCTGGCTGTCGGGCAAGATCGATGACGAGCAGGCGGTGGCCGACATGGCCGGACGCTTCCGTGAACTGACCGAGGCGTGGTTGAAAACACGCGGGCTAGCTTCTTAATTGCGAATAGCCCCCTCCCCAGCCCGGTGCATTAGGCGAGGCGTTGGGGAGGGGAAAACGGATACGAGAATTGCGGGAGGAGCCTTATGGGCAAGACTGTACGATTGACGATGGCTCAGGCCGTCACCCACTTTCTGAAGAAGCAGATGACTGTCATCGACGGCAAGACGGTGCCGATCTTCGGCGGCGTCTGGGCGATCTTCGGCCATGGCAATGTCGCGGGCATCGGTGAAGCGCTCTATCAGGTGCGCGGCGAGCTGACGACCTATCGCGCGCATAACGAGCAGGGCATGGCGCATGCCGCGATCGCCTTTGCCAAGGCGAGTTTCCGCCAGCGCTTCATGGCCTGCACGACATCGATCGGCCCCGGCGCGCTCAATATGGTGACGGCGGCGGGCGTGGCGCATGTCAACCGCATTCCCGTGCTCTTCCTCCCAGGCGACGTCTTCGCCAACCGCGCGCCGGATCCGGTGCTGCAGCAGATCGAGGATTTTGGCGACGGCACGGTTTCGGCCAACGACGCCTTCCGTCCCGTCTCGCGCTATTTCGACCGCATTACCCGGCCGGAACAGATCATTTCGGCGCTGAAGCGCGCCATGCAAGTGCTGACCGATCCTTATGATTGCGGTCCGGTGACACTGTCGCTTTGCCAGGATGTTCAGGCGGAAGCGTTCGACTATCCGGAGAGCTTCTTCGAGGAGCGCATCTGGACCACGCGGCGCCCTCGCCCCGATGCGAACGAGCTGGCGAACGCCATCGCGCTGATCAAGAAGTCGGAAAAGCCTGTCATCATTGCCGGCGGCGGTGTGCTCTATTCGCAGGCGACGAAGGAACTCACGGATTTCGCGGATGCGCATGGCATTCCTGTCGTCGTAACCCAGGCCGGTAAGTCGGCGATCGACGAGCGGCATCCGCTGGCGCTCGGCTCGGTCGGTGTCACCGGCACGTCGGCGGCCAACGCGATCGCCGAGGAGACGGACCTGCTGATTGCCGTGGGCACACGCTGCCAGGATTTCACCACCGGTTCGTGGGCGCTTTTCAAGAATGAGAAGCTCTCCATCCTCGGCCTCAACATCGCCGCCTACGACGCCGTCAAGCATGATGGGCTTCCCCTGGTGGCAGATGCGCGCGAGGGGCTGAAGGCGATCTCCGAGGGTCTTTCCGGCTGGAAGGCTCCGGCGGCACTTTCGGCTAAGGCCGAGAAGGAAAAGAAAATCTGGATGGAAGCCGCCGCCAAGGCGATGGCATCAACCAATGCGGCGCTCCCCTCCGACGCCCAGGTGATCGGCGCCGTCACACGCACGATCGGCGGAGAGAACGCGATCGCGCTCTGCGCGGCGGGCGGCTTGCCGGGCGAACTCCACAAGCTCTGGCCGGCCACGGCGCCGGGCAGCTACCACATGGAATACGGCTTCTCCTGCATGGGCTACGAGATCGCCGGCGGCCTCGGCGCCAAGATGGCGCATCCCGACAAGGACGTCGTCGTCATGGTCGGCGACGGATCCTACATGATGCTGAACTCCGAGCTCGCGACCTCGGTGATGCTGGGCCTGAAGCTCAACATCGTGCTCTTGGATAACCGCGGCTATGGCTGCATCAACCGGCTGCAGATGGGCACAGGTGGCGCCAACTTCAACAATCTGCTGAAGGACTCCTATCACGAGGTGATGCCCGACATCGACTTCCGTGCACATGCCGAAAGCATGGGGGCGATTGCGGTCAAGGTGTCTTCGATCGCCGAACTTGAACAGGCGATTATCGATTCGAAGAAGAACGACCGGACATCGGTATTCGTGATCGATACCGATCCGCTGATCACGACGGAGGCCGGCGGACATTGGTGGGATGTGGCTGTGCCGGAGGTGAGTTCGCGCGAGGAGGTCAACAAGGCGCGCGCCAACTACGTGAAGGCGCGCGAAGCGCAGCGGATTGGGTGAGTTGAAGCGTTAGAGCAAGTGGCCCCCTCATCCGCCCTTCGGGCACCTTCTCCCCGCTGGGGAGAAGAGACCCGTGGTGAGGCGCTCGCTCCGATCTCCCCTTCTCCCCTCGGGGAGAAGGTGGCGGCAGCCGGATGAGGGGGCTCCGGGCACAAACATTTGAGGAGAAACAACAATGAAAGCCAAACTTGGCATGTCGCCCATCGCGTGGTGGAACGACGATCTTCCGGAGCTCAGCGACGACGTATCGCTCGAGGAATGCCTGCGCCAATCGCGCGGCGCCGGCTTTACCGGCATGGAACAGGGGCGCCGGTTCCCCAATAATCCTCGCGAGATGCTGCCAATCCTGAAGGCCGCCGACGTGACGCTGTGCGGGGGCTGGTTTTCTGGCACGCTCGTCGATGAGGAGCTTTCGGCCAACAAGGATCGCATCCAGCCGATGATCGAGCTGTTCAAGGCCGTCGATGCGCCCTGCATCGTCTATGGCGAGGTCGGCCGCTCGATCCAGGGCGATCGTTCCAAACCGCTTGCCACCAAGCCGAAGCTCGCGGACGACGAGATGAAGGCATATGCGCGCAAGGTCACGCAATTCGGCGAATGGTGCGCGGAACAGGGCATGCCGCTTTCCTACCACCATCACATGGCGGCCGTGGTCGAGACAGAGCCGGAACTCGACGCCTTCATGCGCAATTCTGGCGCCGGCATTCCGCTGCTGCTCGACGCCGGCCACCTCGCCTTTGCCGGCGGCGACGTGCTGCGCGCCATCGACAATCACCACGCCCGCATCAACCACGTCCACGTCAAGGACATCCGCAAGTCGGTGGTCGACGGTCTCGATCGCAGCCGGCAGTCCTTCCTCGACGCCGTGGCGCTCGGCGCCTTCACGGTGCCGGGTGACGGGTCGCTCGATTTCGGGGCGATTGTGAAGCGTTTTGCCGATTACGGCTACGAGGGCTGGTTCGTCGTCGAGGCCGAGCAGGACCCACGCAAGGCGCCGCCGCAGAAGATGGCGGAGATCGGTCACGCCGAACTGATGCGGGTGATGACGGCTGCCGGATATACGGTGGAGACGGAAGGGTTTCCGAAGGGGGCTTGAAGGCCTCAGGGCGAAACGCTTGAGAACGCTGGAGCAAGTGGCCCCTCATCCGGCTGCCGCCACCTTCTCCCCGCTGGGGAGAAGAGACTCGGAGCAGGCCGCTCGCGCCAACCTCCCCTTCTCCCCCACGGGGAGAAGGTGCCGGCAGGCGGATGAGGGGGCCGCACCCACAACGATATCGAGGAGAAACAAATGCCAAACCTCAAAGTCAAACCAACAGGCACACACGGCCGCGTCACCCATGTCACGCCCGAGAGCGCCGGCTGGACCTATGTCGGCTTCGACATGCACCGGCTGAAACCAGGCGAGACCGTGTCCGGCGAAACCGGCGAGCGCGAGGTGTGCTTGGTCTGGGTGAGCGGCAAGGGCAAGGCCAGCGCCGGCACGCGTGACTTCGGCACGCTCGGCGAGCGGATGAGCCCGTTCGATGGGGCGCCGCATGCGCTTTACATCCCAATGGAATCGGCATGGTCGGTGACGGCCGAGACCGATCTGGAGCTGGCGGTCTGCTCGGCGCCGGGCGGTGGCGCCTACGAGGCGAAGGCGATCCCGCCGGGCACGCATCCGGCGCTGACGCGCGGCAAGGGCACCAATGTGCGCTACGTCAACAACATCATGCCCGAGGATGACGCATCGGCCTATTCGCTGCTCGTCGTCGAGGTGATCACGCCGGGCGGGCATACCTCTTCCTACCCGCCGCACAAGCACGACCAGGACAATCTGCCGAACGAGAGCTTCCTTGAGGAGACCTATTATCACCGCCTGAACCCACCACAGGGTTTCGGCTTCCAGCGCGTCTATACCGACGACCGGTCGCTCGACGAGGCGATGGTGCTCGAAGATGGCGACGTGACGCTGGTGCCGAAGGGGTATCACCCCTGCGCTGCCACCCACGGCTACGATCTCTACTATCTCAACGTGATGGCTGGCCCGAAGCGCGTCTGGAAGTTCTACAACGCGCCGGAGCATGAATGGCTGCTCAAGGCCTGAGACCGGAAGCATGACGACAAAAGCCGCGCCTCGGCAGCGCGGCTTTTTCGTTTCAGGTGCCCGGCATCAGATATCGAGCACCAGCTGCGGCAGGCCGTTCGAGGTTTTGCGCGGGGATACGCCGTTTTCGTCGACCTGCGCGTTGACCCTCTGGCGAAAGGCCGAGAAGCTCTCGAAGGTGACGACATCGACGGGTTCGTCGAAATGAAGCGTCAGCTTGTGCAGGCCGCCGGATTGTTCGCCAAGTGCCAGGATCTTGCCGGTGAACGGCTGGTTGAGGTATCGACCGCTCACCCGCGCGCCGACTGTGAGTGCGGCAAGCGGCGTCGTATTGGGCCTGCTTGCCAGCGCCGAGAGCGTGTTCCAGTCGCGGACACCGTGTTGGCTGGCGATAAGCTCCAGAGCTGCGCTATGCGAGATCGGTGTGCCACTGGATTCCATGGCGCCACGTAATCGCTTTGCCTGGGCCTTCAGATCGTCGATCGAAGGATAGTTCATGGTTCAGCCTTTCAAAAAGGCATGCTGTTCGAAGCAGTTGGGAGCTCGCATTGCCACCAGTCAGCATGCACAAAGGGCTGTGACCGTTCATTACAGGAGATCTTCACCATGGATTTTCATCCGCGAGCGGCAGGCATCTCGAACCGGTTTTCGGTATGAGGCAGGGACGCACATCTGTCAACCTGCGCAAATTTCCGGCAAAACTGACGAATACTGCCTAAAAATGGGACTTTTGAGCGCCGCAATCTACATAAGCATCTAGTTTTAAAGATCTTTTTCAGAACTATTCAGCACACTTGCCCTAGATTGAAACCAGACAACCAGCGGAGGCGACCATGGCCTTTCAGATGCACCTCGATACTGCACATCCCGAACCGGAGCAGGCTTACCGGGAATTCGCGCTTGATCGCCCCGGCAAGATCATTTTCGTCGGCCATCACCTCAGCACCGCTACCCAACTCCGCTGCCTGATCCGCAGCATCACGCTCGCCGGCGCGACGCTCGAAGTGAACGCGTCGATCGAAATGCCGAACCACTTCTTCCTGGAAATCCTCGGCATTCAGGATGAAATCGGTGCGACGCTGGTGAAACGGGAGGGCGACCTCGCGACAATCAGCTTCAACATGCTGATCAATCCGGAGTTCCTGCACCACGTGCTGCGCCTGAGCTTCGAAAACTAGGACCAGTCACCCCTAGAAAAAGAGCGGGCTTGCGCCCGCTCCGGCGTCGCCTGCTGTCCTCAGGCCGCCAAACGCCGTTCGATCTGATCGATCGGCAGGTTCGTATAATCCTTGGGAATTTCGGCCGAGATAATGGCCTGCGCCTCGACGCTGAGGTTGGAACGAAGCGTTCCGAGCGCGCGCGGCGGCGCTACCAGCACGATGTTGGTCGCGTCTTTCTCGATGATCAGATCATCCAGCTTGAACGCGATCTGCTTCAGGAATTCCGCCTCGGCCTGATCGTGCCAATCGAGTTCCTCGACCGCGCTGCCCCGACCATCCGCGCTATGGGCCCGGCCGGGCTTGTCGGTGCCGATTTCGCGATCGGGCTCGTTTGGTTGCGCCAGGGTTTCCCTGACCTTGAGATCGACGCCGCTAACGTCGCCGTCATTCTGCATAATCAGAGCCTTGCCTCCGTCGCATACCACAACCCAGGAATTTCGCGGCACTCTGATGTCAGCCATATCAGTCTCCTTGATCTTCTTTCTTGAGCGCGAAATTCGCACTCGTGAGCACAGACTTGTGCTCGTGAACAAGAAGCAAACGCCCGGGGTCGTAAAGAGTTCAACGATTTGTGGAATTCGCGCGATAGGCAATCCAATCCGTGTAGAGCACGTACAGAGAGGCAAACGTCAGGACAGGATCATGAAAACAGCTCTCGTCGCCTATGCCGGTTCATTTGGTACCCTGCTCGTGTTGGATGCCATATGGCTCGGCCTCGTCGCCCGGACATTCTATCGCGATCAACTGGGCGATCTAATGCTGCCGTCGCCGAATTTCGGCATCGCCGCGATCTTCTATCTCTTCTTTGCCGTCGCCGTGGTGGTGCTCGCCGTGCTTCCGGCGATCGCGTCTGGGTCCCTATGGACTGCCGTCATTTACGGGCTGATCCTGGGACTTGCGGCGTACGGGACCTATGACGTGACGAACCTCGCCACGCTGAAGAACTGGCCGCCGCTGATGAGCATTGTCGATCTCGCCTGGGGCGGCTTTATCACCGCGATGACGGCCGCCGGCGGATTTTTTGCGGTCCGAGCCTTCAGTTAAATTCTCATTCACTAAAATTGTAGTGACTTCGTTGATGATTGCGCAAAGCATTCATGTGACGCTCCATTGGAAAGACTAGGATTTTTCTGATTTTAGGAGTGTGCCTGCGATGTCGATGCTCAACAACACGCACCTCACGACGGTGAAATCGGAGATTTACGAGACCCGGTGGGAGCAGTTCAACGTACGGCGTCCGGCCCGCATCGTTGCCGTGCGGCCCTGCCTGACAGGTGTCTCGATGCGTAGCGCCGAGATCATCGACATCTCCCGCGGCGGCGCCACGCTTCTCGTCGCTTCGGCGACCGGTCTTCCCAAGCACTACTATCTCAACATCCTCGGGCTTGCCTATCGCATCGGCTGCGCCGAGGTTTCGCGGCGTAATGAGCGCCTGCATGTGCGCTTCATCAACACGATCGAGCCCGAGGTATTGCGCCGCGTCGTGCGTGCCGACTTCATGATCGGCAATATGGAAGCGATCAGCGCGAGCCGCACGATCAGCATGTAATAGGCTTACCCGGGGAATAATCGTCCTTGCCATGGCACCATCAGCGCCTATTGTTGGCGCGATTTTCATAGCCTTGGGAAATGCCCTTCAATGTCTGCCTTCTCGCGCTTCACACCGCTTGTCAGTGCCCTGCCCTCCACCGTTCCCTTTGTCGGCCCAGAAGCCATCGAGCGCCAGCGCGGTCTGATCGTCAAAGCGCGCATCGGCGCCAACGAAAACGGCTTCGGCCCCGCCCCATCGGTGCTGACGGCGATGCGCAACGCGGGCGCTGATATCTGGAAATACAGCGATCCCGAGAACTACGATCTGAAGGAAGCACTTGCCGCCCATCTCGGCACGAGCGCTGCCAATATCGCCATCGGCGGCGGTATCGATGAGCTGCTCGGGCAGATCGTGCGCATGGTGATCGAACCCGGCGCACCCGTCGTCACGTCGCTCGGCGGCTATCCGACCTTCAATTTCCATGTGGCAGGATTCGGCGGCCGGCTGGTCACTGTTCCCTATGTCAACGATCGCGAAGATCTCGACGGATTGCTGGATGCGGTGAAGCGCGAAAATCCGCCGCTCATCTACTTCGCCAACCCTGATAATCCAATGGGCAGCTGGTGGGATGCCGACCGCGTGGTGGCTTTCGCCCGCGCCATCCCTGAGACAACGCTGCTGATCCTCGACGAGGCCTATAGCGAAACGGGTCCGGCCAGCGGGCTGCCGTCGATCGCATCGCTGATCGACCTGCCCAACGTGATCAGGACGCGCACCTTCTCGAAGGCATACGGCCTTGCCGGCGCGCGCGTGGGCTATGCGATCTCGACGCCGGGTACCGCACTCGCCTTCGACAAAATCCGCAACCATTTCGGCATGAACCGGATGGCTGTCGCCGGCGCAATCGCCGCGCTGAAGGATCAGGCTTATCTCTCGGACGTGATTGCCAAGATCCACGCCGCGCGCGAGCGGATTGCCGGTATCGCCGATGCCAACGGCCTGCAGGCGCTGCCTTCGGCCACCAACTTCGTCGCAGTCGACGCAGGCCGCGACGGCACCTATGCGCGGGCGATCGTCGACGGTCTGATGCAGCATGGCGTGTTCATCCGCATGCCTGGTGTGGCGCCGCTCAACCGCTGCATTCGCGTCAGCGTCGGCCCTGTCGCCGATATGGACCTGTTCGAGGCGGCATTGCCTCAGGTTCTGAAGTCGATCGGCTGAACAAACGACAAGAACCGCGCCGGCCTTGTTCCTGCCGGTCGCGGTTCGATATGTCGGCGCAGGCGCAAGGCGCCTCGCCATCCCCTCTTCGAGGTTATTGTTTTTATTGAATTGTTTTCGGTGCCGGTATCTTAGTGCACCGTCATCCATTCGCGAGCCGCGCGCAGCGCCTCGACAAGCTGCATCTTGTCCATCGTGGCCGCGAGATCGGCGCGCAGTTCGGCGGCGCGATCGTGGCCCTTGATGGCCGCGATGTTCAGCCATTTGTGGGCCGCAACGAGGTCAACGGAGCATCCGCGACCTGTCGCGTACATCAGACCCATTTCGCAGAAGACATCGGCGTTGTTTTCGCCACCCATGGTGGCCGTTTCAGCATTGTGCATTTCAAAGCGTGCCATCGGTTTTATCCCTGTTTAGCCTGTTATCGACTTACCCTGTTTTACCTCGGAGCCTTGCCGTCTAACGCAGCGTTTGGTCTCTTCGGTTCGGCGGGTTTGCCCCGCTCGTTTGATGGGTTCAATATGCAGCAAGCCCTTCAAAAAACGCCTAAAATGCATGATTAATTTGAGACAAACAAAGTGCAAACGCTTGGTAAAATTGGGTTTTTGTTAAACATCGGATCGCCTGCTCATTAAGGATTCCGGCATTTGTTTAAGGAAAAATTCAGATTTGAAAATCAACCCTTCGTTCACCACGAAATCAGCGTCCAAATGAAAACACACGGAAATTCGTCTTCGCGAACGGGCACTTTCAGGCATGCCGGAACCACGAATATTTACCTTTACGTTCGCGTAAGCTATCGTCCGCAACCTCAGGACATCAGGGAGGAATAAGATGATCCGCAGCCTCATTCTGGCGAGCGCACTGGCGCTTTCCGCGACGCTTGCACATGCCGACGAGCCGATCGCAGGCAATTGGAAGACGGTGGCCGGCGATACCGCCGTGATCGCATCCTGCGGCGGCAGCTACTGCATCACGCTGAAGACCGGCAAATATGCCGGGCGCAAGATCGGCACGCTGACTGGCAAGGACGGCACCTATGATGGCGAGATCACCGACCCCAGCAACGACAAGACCTATAGCGGCTCGGGCACGGTTTCCGGCAATTCGCTGAAGATGAAGGGCTGCGTGCTGGCCGTTCTCTGCAAGTCGCAGACCTGGACGCGCCTGTAACCGAATATCCGGTGCGCCCGGCCCATCGGGCGCATCGTCTCCGTCCTTCCCGCCCATGCTTGTTTCATGAACGGCGGATGAATTCCGATCTCAGCATCGGTTCAGCCTGACCATGGCAAAACGGTGTCATTCTAAAGTGCACTGCGTCGCAAGCAGCACCCGGCGCACACATGACATTCGGAACATGGCACATGGGCAAGGATACGGAAGTGCTTATCATGGCAAGACGCTTCACCATCATCACGCTGTTCGCGGCGATCTTCGCCGTCTCGTTCTCGGCGGCCGTCAACCGCAATGCCGGCGGCGGCGCTCAGTCGCATTTCGGCGCGAACTATACCTGCGTCGACAGAACCAACCCGATCTGCAACAGCGTCAACTGACGCCGCCGCGACCGGCAACCGCCGACCCCGGCTGCCGGTCAATCCTAATCAGTCAGGTCTTGTCATGCTGGTCATGCACGCGTCGTTTGCTTGTTAAGAACGACGTACTATAATGCCTCATGAGCAACCGAATCTCTCCTTCTGCCCCCCTCGACGTCTCGTCTCCGAGCCCCTTCAAGCCGCAAAGTTTCGACGATCCCATCAAGGCCGTCGAAGCGCTGACAGAGCTTTACGAGCGCAACACGACCTTCCTGATCGAGCACTTCAAGGAACTGGCGCAGGGCGCGCCGATCACCTCGCGCTACCGGGCGTTTTATCCGCAGGTGAGCATCGAGACGACCAGCTTCGGCCACATCGACACGCGTCTCTCCTATGGCCACGTCACGGCGCCCGGCATCTACACGACGACGATCACCCGTCCCTCGCTCTTCCGGCACTATCTGAAGGAACAGCTCGGGCACCTGATGCGCAATCATAATGTGCCGGTCGTCGTGTCCGAATCGACCACGCCGATCCCGCTGCATTTCGCTTTCGGCGAAGGCGCGCATGTAGAAGCATCCGCATCGGCCTTCGTCGACGTGCCGATGCGCGATCTGTTCGATACGCCCGACCTCAACACCACCGACGACGAGATCGCCAACGGCGAATATATACCACCGCCGGGCGAGCCCTCGCCGCTTGCGCCTTTCACGGCGCAGCGCATCGACTATTCGCTGGCCCGCTTGTCGCACTATACGGCCACGGGCGCGCAGCACTTCCAGAACTTCGTGCTGTTCACGAACTACCAGTTTTATATCGACGAGTTCTGCGCCTGGGCGCGCAAGTTGATGGCTGATGGCGGCGACGGCTATACCTGCTTCGTCGAACCCGGCAACATCGTCACCCATGCCGGCTCCAGCACGCCGGAGACGGATGCGACGCTGTCTCGGCTGCCGCAGATGCCGGCCTATCACCTGAAGAAGAAGGGCCATGCCGGGATCACCATGATCAATATCGGCGTCGGCCCATCCAACGCCAAGACGATCACCGACCACGTGGCGGTGTTGCGCCCGCATGCCTGGCTGATGCTCGGCCATTGCGCCGGCCTGCGCAACAGCCAGCGATTGGGCGACTACGTGCTGGCGCATGCCTATATGCGCGAAGACCACGTTCTCGACGACGACCTGCCGGTCTGGGTGCCGATCCCGGCGCTTGCCGAAGTGCAGGTGGCGCTGGAAGCGGCCGTGGCCGAGATTACCGGCTATGAGGGCTTCGAGCTCAAGCGCATCATGCGCACTGGTACCGTCGGTACGATCGACAACCGCAACTGGGAACTGCGCGACCAGCGCGGACCGGTGAAGCGGCTGTCTCAAGCCCGCGCCATCGCGCTCGACATGGAATCGGCGACCATCGCCGCCAATGGCTTCCGCTTCAGGGTGCCTTACGGAACGCTTCTTTGCGTGTCCGACAAGCCGCTGCATGGCGAACTCAAGCTGCCTGGCATGGCGACGGCCTTCTATCGCACGCAGGTCAACCAGCATCTGCAGATCGGCATCCGCGCCGTGCAGAAGCTTGCCGCCATGCCGCCCGAGACGCTGCATTCACGCAAGCTCAGAAGCTTCTTCGAGACGGCCTTCCAATAGGCCGCCTCGCTTGCCTCACGCGGGGCGACGGCGACCGAACGGCAAGGAGATTGCCGTTCCCGTGAGCGCGGAAACGATGATCAGCAGATGGGCATTGATGCTTGCACGGGCGAGTGCCGCAATATCGGCGGCATCGCTCGATGCGCCGAAGGCAACGGCGCCAGCCGTGATGCCCGCCGGATAGGTGCCGACACCGCCAGGGGCATGCATCGGCAGCACCGACGACAGCTCGCCGCCGAGCGCGCCGCCGAAGCTCGCAGCCGCCGGCACCACGCCCATCAGCCGCAGCGCCCAGGCAAGCACCAGCACCTTCACCAGCCAATTGATGACGGTCATCGCCCAAGCCCGCGCGAAGGCTGAAGCATTGGCGGGCAGACCATTTTCGACCTCGGCGACGAAGTGTTGCAGCTTCGCAGGCAGGAGCTTCGCAGCAAGGCGCACCAGCGGTTTGCGCGCCGCGAACGCTGCGACCGGCAGCAGCAGGAACGCGGTCCAGAGAAGCCATGCCACCAGCCTGTGCGACGACGCGATGGCGAAGCCGATGCCGGCAGCCGCGAACAACGCATGAAGATCGAGCAGACGCATGACGAGCAGCGCCGCCGTTCCGCGCGCCAGCGGGATGCCGAACTCGGTGCGCATCAACAATGGAAAGCTGGTTTCGCCGGTTCGAAACGGCAGCATGATGTTCAAGAGATTATGAACCTGCGTGACACGAAAGAGCGCCGGGAAACGGCCGCTGGTTTCGCGCGGGAAGTAATCGTATATGCGCCAGGTGCGCAGAAAATAGGTGCTGGTCAAAAGCGCCAGAGCGGCAACGATCGTCAGCGCGCCGACCTCGGCCCATTGCGTAAGAATGGTCGACCAGCCCCAGAACCACTCGATAAAGCCGGCATAGGCCGCGATGATGAAAACCGTGAGCAGCAGCATTCGATTGCGTGCGAACCAGGATTGTCGGCTGGCAACCACCGGAGACTTCATGTACTAGCTTCCTGCCTTCGGCCGACAGAAGAGCGGCACCACTGGGCGGCGTTTTAGGAGAAATACGTGTTGCAGACAACGGCAGAAACACTTTCAGGCGCGATCGACGCCGCTGCTCCCGTCGAACTATCGCTGGTCGTCCCCGTCTTCAACGAAGAAGAAAGCGTTGGCCCGCTGGTCGATCGCATCTGCTCGGCGATGACGCGTTACCCCGACCGCTGGGAACTCATCCTGGTCGATGATGGCAGCACCGACGCCACGCTCGTGAATGCCCGCAAGCATATCGGCCGCGACGGCCTTTCGCTTCGCATTGTGGCGCTGCAGCGCAATTTCGGCCAGACCGCCGCCATGCAGGCCGGCATCGACACGGCCACCGGTCGCCTCATCGCCACCATGGACGGCGACCTCCAGAACGATCCGAACGACATTCCGCAGATGGTCGCCGAACTCGAGCGGCGCGAACTCGACCTGCTGGTCGGATGGCGCAAGAACCGCCAGGACGGACTTTTGCTGCGCAAAGTGCCTTCATGGTGCGCGAACTACCTGATCGGCCGCATCACCGGCGTGAAGCTGCACGATTATGGCTGCAGCCTGAAGATCTACCGCGCCTCTATCATCAAGCAGGTGAAGCTGATGGGTGAGATGCACCGCTTCATTCCAGCCTGGGTCGCGGGCGTCGTTCCGAGCTCTCGCATCGGCGAGATGGTGGTCACCCACCATGCCCGCGCGCACGGCCAGTCGAAATATGGCATCTCGCGCACGTTCCGCGTGATCCTCGACTTGCTCTCAGTCATGTTCTTCATGCGCTACAAGGCGCGGCCGGGCCATTTCTTTGGCTCGCTCGGTCTCGGCATCGGCGGCTTGTCGGCGCTGATCCTGATCTATCTGTTCTTCGACAAGTTCATCATGGGCAATGACATCGGCACCCGACCGATGCTGATGGTCGGCATCGTGCTTCTCTTGTCGTCGGTGCAGCTGATCACCACGGGTATCCTGGCCGAAATGATCGCGCGGACCTACTACCGCGACGACGTCTCGCCGAACTATATCGTGCAGAAGATCTTCGACGGAAACGAGAATGCATAAGCTTCTGGCGCGCAAGCCGGATGCCGTTATCTGGCTGATCGCCGGGTATTTTTGCCTGCAGTTCATGGTTCGCCTCCTGCAGCCGCACGGCCTCAGGTTCGACGAGTCGCAGCAAGCCTTCGTCTCGCAATGGCTGACGCTCGGCTACGATTCACAGCCGCCGCTCTATAATTGGCTGCAATCGATCGTCGTCTGGTTCTTCGGCCTGTCGCTGGCGACCGTCTCCGCGACCAAGAACTTGGTGCTTTTTCTCGTCTACCTGACCTACTACAAGCTTGCCCGCGAGGTGCTCGAGGACAAGCTATATGCGGTTATCGCGACGCTTTCGCTGCTAACCATCCCTCAGCTCTTCTGGGAAGCGCAGCGCGACCTCACGCACACCGTTATTCAGCTTCTGACGATCAACCTCTTTCTCTACGGCGTGATCAAGACGCTGAAGACGCCGTCGCTCGGCTCCTATGCCTTCATGGGGCTGGCGCTCGGGCTGGGGATGCTGTCGAAGTACAATTTCACGCTCGTCGTCGTGGCCGCGATGCCAGCCGTCTGGCTGCATCCTGAAGGACGCGCGCGGATCATGGATCGCCGTTTCCTGCTGTCGATCGCGCTCGCCGTGCTGATTTTTCTGCCGCACGGGCTCTGGCTGCTCCACAATCTCGACATCGCCTCCGGGCGCACGCTCGGCATCATGAAGCAGGATGCGCCGGAAACGGTGTGGGCAAAGCTGGCGCAAGGGCCGTTCAAGTTCCTGCGTCTCATCGTCGTCATCATGGCGCCGACCGTTGTCGTCTACACGCTCGTCTTCGGTCGCTCCTTCTGGCAAAGCCTTCGCGCGTCATCCGAATGGACCCGGTTTTTCACTGCACTGTTCGTGACGATCGCGCTTCTGGTGACGATCTTGGTCGTTACGATCGGCATGACCTCGCTGCGGGACCGCTGGCTGCTGCCGTTCCTGTTCCTCATGCCGATCTTCTTCTGCCTGAAGATGCAGGCCGCCGGGCATCGCGCGGATGGTCACTTCCGCCGCTTTATCGCCGTACCGCTGGTTCTGATGATCGTCATCCCGGCCGCGTTGCTCGTCAGGCCGAACCTGCCGACACTTTTCAATCGCTACGAGGCCTACAACGTCCCCTATAGCGGCTTTGCCAAACACATTGCCGCCGAAGAGACCAAGACGCCTGGTCTCATCGTGACCGACAGCTGGCTGCCGGCTGGCAATCTTCACCTGCAATGGCCGGATGTGCCGCTGATGTCGCGGTTCTTCGACAATATGAAGATCGGCTACGAGTGGACGGCCGACCGGCCGATCCTGATGGTGTGGATCACCAAGGACAGCGGAGCGGCTTTGCCGCCCCTGCTGGCCGAATGGATCACGCAGAACCTCGGCGAACAATATAGCGCCGTCGATGTGAAGAGCACCTCCGTCCCCTATCACCGTGGACGGCCGGAGGACCAGGTCGGGTTCAGCTACGTCTGGATCTACCCGAAGTAAGCAAGCCTCAAGCCTTCAGCTCCTTCCACGCCGCGTCCAGCGCAAGCTTGGCGATTCGTCCCATCTCGTCCACCTCCTCGTGGCTGATGATGAGCGGCGGGGATGCAAGCATTCGGTCACCGGTAGCGCGCAGGATGAGGCCGTGGGCGAGTGCGTGATTGCGCACGAGCGTGCCGACGGCATCGGGCTTTTCGTAGCGGGTGCGGGTTTTCTTGTCGGCGGTAAGCTGCAGCGCTGCCATCAGCCCTATGCTCTGGACCTGACCGACGAGGTCGTGATCGCCGAGCGCGCCCCAGACCTTGGCGAAGTAAGGGCCGATATCGTCGCGAATGCGCTCTACCAACTTCTCTTCTTCGATGATCCTGAGGTTCTCCAGCGCAGCTGCGGCGCAGACGGGGTGGCCGGAGTAAGTGAAGCCGTGGTTGAAATCGCCGACCTCGTTGATGAGGACGTCAGCGACGCGGTCGCTGACCAGCACGCCGCCGATCGGGAGATAACCTGACGACAGGCCCTTGGCGATCGGCGCCAAGTCCGGCTCGACGCCGAAATACTGGTGACCGAACCATTCGCCGAGACGGCCGAAGCCGCAAATCACCTCGTCGGCAACCAGCAGGATGTTGCGCGCCGTGCAGATGCGGGCGATCTCGGGCCAGTAGGTTTCCGGCGGGATGATCACGCCGCCCGCGCCCTGCACCGGCTCGGCCACGAAGGCGGCAACGTTATCCTCGCCGAGTTCATCGATCTTCGCTTCGAGCTCGCGCGCGACCTTGAGGCCGAATTCGGCCGGAGAGAGATCGCCGCCCTCGCCATACCAATAGGGCTGGCCAATATGGACGATGCCCTCGATCGGCAGGTGGCCCTGCTCGTGCATGTATTTCATGCCGCCGAGGCTGGCGCCGGCGACGGTCGAACCGTGATAGCCATTCTTGCGAGAGATCACGATCTTCTTCGACGGCTGTCCGATGGCGCTCCAATAGACGCGGGCCATGCGAAACCATGTGTCGTTGGCCTCGGAACCGGAACCGGTGAAGAAGACGTGGTTGAATCGCGGACCGGCATGGGCCGTGACCTTTTCGGCAAGCAAAGTCGTCGGCGTCGTCGTGGTGCCGAAGAAGGTGTTGTAATAGGGCAGTTCGTTCATCTGCCGCGCCACGGCCTCGGTGATCTCGTTCCGGCCATAGCCGACATTGACGCACCAGAGGCCGGCAAAACCGTCGAGATATTTGCGGCCGTGATTATCCCATACGTGCACGCCTTCGCCGCGCTGAATGATGCGGGTGCCGTCCGCATTCAGCTTCTTCATATCGGAGAACGGATGCAGATGATGAGCGGCATCGATGGCGGCGAGATTGGAGCGCGCGTAAGTATCAGACATGATTTGCTAAACACCCTCGGATATTGAAAGCCTCTTCCCAATGAGTTACGACCTTGGCCTTGTCCGAGGGGATTTTCAAGATCATGGCGAGCGACAACATGCACGGCAAAGCTGCGGGTGGCGATCCGCGCATCGAAATCCTGCTGGTCGGCATGAATGGCGACCTGCGCGGCAAGCAGATCCCGCTCGGAGCGCAGAAGAAGGTATGGGCCGGCGAAGTCCGCCTTCCCTCCTCCACGCAGTCGCTCGATATCTGGGGCGACGACAATGACGATATCACGGGCCTGTCGCTTTCCGTTGGCGATCCCGACGGACAATGCATTCCCGACAAGCGCAGCCTGACGCCGATGCCATGGGCGCCCGAGGGCTCTGTCCAGGTGCTCGCCACCATGCATGAGTTCGACGGCACGCCGAGCTTCATGGACCCGCGCGCCATCCTGCAATCGGTGCTCAACCGCTATGCCGAGCGGGGGCTGACGCCAGTTGTCGCCACGGAACTCGAGTTCTATGTGGTGGCGCCGGACTGGCGCGAGACCGGCCGGCCGATGCCGCCGGCAAGCCTGACCTACCAGGGCGATCCGAACGGCTTCCAGCTCTACGACATGAATGCCGTCGATGCGCTCGACGACTATCTACAAACCGTGCGCGCCTATGCCAGGGCGCAGGGGTTGCCGGCGGATGCGACGACGGCGGAATTCGGCCCCGGCCAGTTCGAGATCAACCTTTTGCACCGCGCCGACGCGCTGGCTGCCGCCGACGACTGCATCTACCTGAAGCGGATCGTGGAGCAGGCGGCGCGAAAGCACGGGCTGAAATCCACCTGCATGGCCAAGCCCTATTCGGACCACGCCGGCTCCGGCCTGCATGTGCATGCGAGCATAATCGACAGCGAGGGCCGCAACATCCTCGACGCTGGGGGTGGCGAGGCGACGAAGCTGAAATCGGTCTGCGCCGGGATGCTGCAGAGCATGCGCGATGCGCAGCTGGTGTTCGCGCCCTTCGCCAATTCCTATCGCCGCTTCCAGCCGGGCTCCTTCGCGCCCGTCGATCTCACCTGGGGCTACGGGCATCGCGGCACTGCCATCCGCATTCCCGACAAGAATGGCCCGGCGGCCCGCATCGAACACCGCGTTGCCGGTGCCGATGCCAATCCCTATCTGCTGCTCGCGGCCATTCTGGGCGGCATGCTGCTAGGGCTCGACGATGAGCTTGACCCCGGCGAGGAAACGACTCCGTCGCACATGCCCGACAATACCACCAAGCTGACGCATGACTTCCTGACGGCGGTCGAAACGTTCAGGGCGTCACCCTTCATCGCGGATGTCTTCGGCGAGGCCTACCAGAAGCTATATGGCGACACGAAGCGGAAGGAGGCGGTCACCCACCTCCGAACCGTTTCCGACTTCGATTACCGCACCTATCTGCCGCGGCTTTAGGACGTCGGTTCGCGGCGTTCGGCCTCATCGACCTGGGCGGCTAGCCCCTGCCTGACGAGAACCTTGAGTTCGCCGGGATGAAGTTTCAACGCGACGTCGCGGGCAAGCGGTAGGAGCTCGCCGTCCATGACGCAATTGGCCTTGGAGTGCACTTTCGGGAAGTGCAGATGCACTTCGGCCGGATGCATGATCATCACGTCGGCATTCTCACGCACCTTTCCGCGCAGGAGATCGATGGCGAGCCGCGCCACGCCCCATGGCTTCAAGGGCTTGGCGGTGTAGAACCCGAGTTCGCCCGATGTCAGCGTATCGGCGTAAAGCAGCGCGTTCTCGCCGAACGGGTTGTTCGATACGGACACGGCCGAGACCTTTCGTCGCTCCTTGATGCCGATCGCCTCGAACTCGACCTCGAATTCCGGCGGATTGAGCACGACGCCGAAGGCCGCGCGGGTGCTGGCGCGCATTTTTCCGAGCCTGGACCGATAGCTGTAGGAATTGCGATAGCGCACCATGCGTGCATGCAGGCCGGCGGAAAACTGGTGAATGAAGGGGCGGTCGTTGGCGCTGGCGATATCGACATGATCGACCTCGCCCGATGCGAGAACATCGAGCGCCTGCCAGATATCGAGCGGAATGCGCAGCGATCGCGCAAACAGGTTCATCGTCCCGGCTGGGATGACGCCGAGTGCCACGCCGTTCTTCCAGGCGATGGAGGATGCGGCCGAGATGGTGCCGTCGCCGCCGCCGGCGACGATGCCGTCGATATCGTCACGGCGTGCGGCGCGCTCCATGGCCGGGACGATCTCCTTGCCCGGAAAGACCACCGCCTCGAAATCATGGCCGGCCTCACGGAACACCCGTTCCGCATGCTTCTCGTACGCCTCCATGTCGGTCGTGCGAAACGTGCCGCCATCGCGGTTGAAAAAACCTATAAGCTTCATCGGGTTCCCGTTGTCCATCGGCTGACGCGCAGGTTAGAAATGGTTCCTTCGCGTGCGATTTCAAGCAGATGGCGTGCCAAATGGCGCCGAGACGAAAAGGCTGGATCGCCACCTCGCCCACGTATGCGCCTGGCGGGATGCTGCGCTGCATAAAACGCACATGACGCATCCCAACAAATCGTAAATTAATACCTCGTTGGAGCAGGCGCTCCATCTCCCTCATTTTCCGCTTGTCCGTCCGGCAGTGACATTCATTGCGCGACTGTTCCAAGCCATTGCATGCCGAAGGAGCTCGCGCTTGAGCCAGGTCGCCGTAAACGATTCCATCGCCGACATCCCCGTCTCCGAGGCGCCCTCGCCCATGGCGGTCGCGCTCGTGCAGCTGGCGCTGGCCTGTGGCGGCTTCGGGATCGGCACCGGCGAATTCGCGATCATGGGCCTGCTTCCCAATGTCGCCGGCACGTTTTCCGTCACCATCCCGCAGGCCGGCTATGTCATCAGCGCCTACGCACTCGGCGTTGTCATCGGCGCTCCCGTCATTGCCGTGCTCGCCGCCAAGATGGCCCGCCGTTCGTTACTCTTGCTGCTTATGGGGATCTTCGCCATCGGCAATATCACGAGCGCCATGGCTCCCACATTCGAGAGCTTCACCATCCTGCGCTTCATCACCGGCCTGCCGCATGGCGCCTATTTCGGCGTCGCGGCGATCGTCGCCGCGTCGATGGTGCCTGTGCATAAGCGCGCCCGCGCCGTCGGCCGCGTCATGCTGGGCCTGACGATTGCGACGCTGCTCGGCACGCCTGTTGCCACCTTCTTCGGCCAGTCGCTCGACTGGCGCGTCGCGTTCACCGCCGTCGGCGTGATCGGCCTCGTGACCATGGCGCTGATCTGGTACTACGTGCCGCGCGATGAAGTCTCCGAGGGTGCGAGCTTCATGCGCGAACTCGGCGCCTTCAAGCGTCCGCAGGTCCTGCTGACGCTTGCGATTGCGGCTGTCGGCTACGGCGGCATGTTTGCCATGTTCAGCTATATCGCCGACACGACGACCGGCGTCGCCATGCTGCAGCCCGGCATGGTGGCCGTGATGATGGTGCTGTTCGGCGTGGGTATGAATGCAGGCAATGTCGTCGGCTCCTGGCTCGCCGACAAGTCGATCATGGGCACGATCGGCGGCTCGCTGGTCTTCAACATCATCGTGCTGACGCTGTTTTCGCTGACCGCCTCCAGCCCCTTCATGCTCGGCCTCTGCGTCTTCCTGATCGGCTGCGGCTTTGCCGCCGGCCCGGCGCTGCAGACCCGCCTGATGGATGTCGCCGCCGACGCGCAGACGCTGGCGGCCGCCTCCAACCACTCCGCCTTCAACATCGCCAACGCGCTCGGCGCGTGGCTCGGCGGCCTCGTCATCGCCTGGGGCTATGGCTCGGCTTCGACGGGCTATGTCGGCGCTATCCTGTCTGCCCTCGGCATCGTCGTCTTCGCGGCTTCGCTACGGCTCGACCGCCGCAGCCGCGGCTGACCCTTCACAGGCCGCCACACCCCTGAGGTGGCGGCCACTGGGGCGGCAGGATATGTTTTCCTCGCCCCACGCGGCCAAGGCTGCGATGACGGGCTTCAATGTCCTGCCGAGCGGCGTCAGCGCGTAGTCCACGCGTGGCGGCACGACGGCAAACACGGTGCGCGACACCAGACCGCATTCCTCCAGTTCCCGAAGCTGCTTGGTCAGCATCCGCTGCGTCACCGATGGCAGCTTGCGGCGCAGTTCGTTGAAGCGCAGCGTGCCTTCCATCAAGTGGAAGAGGATCACGCCCTTCCACTTGCCATCCAGAAAACTCAATGTCGCCTCGACGGGGCATCCGGGGAAGTTCTCGGTCAGCTTGTCTCTCGGCAACGACATTTGACGGTATCCTTTTGGGTACTACGTACAGAATTTGTGCATTCTTGCGCGATCTCAACGTAAGACGCATCTAGCATCCGTGCAACAAACACTGGAGTCTTTCATGCGCGCCGTCGCCTACACCACCCCGCAGCCCATTTCCGCCGAGACATCGCTGATCGACGTCGACCTGCCAATGCCCGAGGCTACCGGCCACGATCTCCTGGTCCAGATCAAAGCCGTCTCGGTCAATCCCGTCGATACCAAGATCCGCGCCGGTGTGGCGCCAGCGGACGGCGAGTTCAAGGTTCTTGGTTGGGACGCGGCCGGCATCGTCAAGGCGGTCGGTCCCGAGGTTACGCTGTTCAAGGTCGGTGACGAAGTCGCTTATGCGGGCGCGATCAACTGCCCCGGTTCCAACGCCGAATTCCATCTCGTCGATGAGCGCATTGTCGGCCGCAAGCCATCAAGCCTCGATTTCGCGGCCGCCGCCGCCCTGCCGCTGACCTCGATCACGGCTTATGAAGCGCTGTTCGACCGGCTGAAGGTGCAGGACGCCGTGCCGGGCGCCGCCAACGCCATCCTCATCATCGGCGGCGCCGGTGGTGTCGGCTCGATCGCCATCCAGATCGCCCGCGCCTTGACCGATCTCACCGTGATCGCGACCGCCTCGCGGCCGGAAACGCAGGCCTGGGTAAAGGAGCTCGGCGCCCACCATGTCATCGACCATTCGAAGCCGATCGCGGCGCAGATGGCCGCGCTTGGCATCGGTGCGCCGGGTTTCGTCTTCTCGACCACCAACACCAGTGATCATCTGCAGGACATCGTCGAGGCCATCGCGCCGCAGGGCCGCTTTGCGCTCATCGACGACCCCAAGACGCTCGACATTGTGCCCTTCAAGCGCAAGGCGATTTCGATCCACTGGGAACTGATGTTCACGCGCCCGCTCTTTAACACCGCCGACATGATCGAGCAGCACAAGCTCCTGAACAAGATCGCCGACCTGGTCGATGCCGGCACCATCCGCACGACGCTGAACGAAACGCTCGGCGTGATCAATGCGGCGAACCTGAAGAGGGCGCATGCGATGATCGAGAGCGGGAAGACCAAGGGCAAGCTGGTGCTCGCAGGCTTCTGATCGCTGCCAGCTTGTCCCGATGGATAAGCATTCCGGCATAAAGCAGCGGCTTATCCATCACGCCCAGCCATGAAGCCGCGCGGCCTGCGCGGCTTTTTCGCCGCAACCACCTACCCCGCTTGACTTTTTCAGCGTTTGGGACCACCTACAGCATCACGCACGGAACGCCCGTTCCGCGCGGATATCAACGGAGCCATCTCACGATGCCAAGCGACAGTAGTAGTCGATTGCCTTTGCCGTACGCGGCCTTCGTGCGCTGACCGATATCCATCGGGCTCGCCCGTCGGACGCTGCGGCGGATCGACGGAAAGGCGAGCTATATGAACATCAATCGCTTCCCTCTGCGGGCAGGCCATGCCGCCCGTTTCTTTGCCAGCGACAGCCTCGGTGCCATCACCACGGCTGAACGCGTCGAGCGTCTGAACGCGCTCGAAATTCCCGAAGCAGCGGCTATCCTCGCCACGCTGCCGCAGCAGAAGGCCATCCGCATACTCGGACGCCCAGAGCTGCACCATGCCGCCGCGATGCTGACCGAAATGCCGGTCGAGCAGGCCGCACGGCTTTTGAACGCCACCGCCAACGACCGCGTCGCCGACCTGTTTCAGGAAATGGACGAGGCCGCTCGGGCACATCTGTTTTCCAAGCTCGACCGCGCGACCTGTCTCGCCGTGCAGCACCTCATGGGCTATCCGCCGCGTACGGCCGGTAGCATCATGACGACGGAGTTCGTCAGCGTGCCGGCGACCTGGACGGTCGAGAAGACATTGGAGCATGTTCGCAAGGTCGAGCGTTCGCGCGAGACCGTCTATGCGATCTATGTTCTCGACGTGGAGACACAGGCGCTCACGAGCGTCGTCACGCTGCGCCGCCTCATCAACGGAGAGCCGCAGGCCTCGGTGCTGAGCGTCGCCCAGCAGGGCGGCATCGTCCGCGCCGATCCGCTGATGACGCAGGAAGACGTGGCGCGGCTGATCCGCAAGCACAATCTGCTGGCGCTGCCTGTTATCGGCGAGAACGGCCATATGCTGGGGATTGTCACCGTCGACGACGTGATCGATACGATGATCGCCGACCAGACGGAAGACGCGCAGAAGTTCGGCGGCATGGAGGCGCTCGGAAAGCCCTATATGACGATCAGCTTCGCCGGCATGCTGAAGAAGCGCGCCGGCTGGCTCTGCGCCCTCTTCCTCGGCGAAATGCTGACGGCAAGCGCCATGCAGCATTTCGAGGGCGAACTGGAAAAGGCGATCGTGCTGACGCTGTTCGTGCCGCTGATCATGAGCTCCGGCGGCAATTCCGGTTCGCAGGCGACGTCGCTCATCATCCGGGCGCTGGCGCTGGGCGAGCTGAAGCTGTCGGACTGGTGGCGGGTTCTGCTGCGTGAATTGCCGACCGGCATCGTGCTCGGCTCGATCCTCGGCGCCGTCGGTTTTGCCCGCATCATCCTGTGGCAGAATATCGGGCTCTATGATTACGGCGAGCACTGGATTCTCGTCGGCTTCACGATCTTTGCGGCGCTGATCGGGATCGTGACGTTCGGCTCGGTGGCGGGCTCGATGCTGCCCTTCGTGCTGCAGAAACTGCGGCTCGATCCGGCGAGCGCGTCTGCACCCTTCGTCGCCACGCTGGTCGACGTGACCGGGCTGGTAATCTACTTCTCAGTGGCGCTGCTGATCCTCAGCGGCACATTGCTTTAAACAGGAAAACGGGGCCAGTCGGCCCCGTTTCTCATTGTCGTTTAGGCCGTTGCCTGGATGACGACGACCTGCGCGCCCGGCTCTACCCGCTCGTAGAGATCGATGACGTCGTGGTTGAGCATGCGAATGCAACCGCTCGACATGGCAAGACCGATCGACTGCGGCTGGTTGGTGCCGTGTATGCGGAAATGCGTGTCGTTGCCGCTGCGATAGAGATAGATGGCGCGGGCGCCGAGCGGATTGTTCGGCCCACCCGGCATGCCGCCGGCGAGCTTGCGGTAGCGCTCTTCGCGGCGCTGCATGTTTTCGGTCGGCGTCCAGCTCGGCCATTCGGCCTTGCGCCCGACATAGGCGCCACCTGCAAAGGCCAGCCCTTCCCGGCCGACACCGACGCCATAGCGCATCGCCTGATTGTCGCCGAGGATGTAATAGAGGCGACGGGCGGGCGTATCGACGACGATGGTGCCGGGGCTATAGCTCGAGGCGTAGCTGACCTGCTGGCGACGAAGCTCCGGATCGATCTTGTCGATCGGCATGGCCGGCAACGGAAACTTCTCGGCCGGAATGGCCGCGTAGTTGGCGCGATGATCAGGACCGCTCGAAGCGCAGCCGGCGAGAAGCGCGGAGACGCCCAGAACGAAACCACGGCGGGAAAGCGACATCGAAGCAGTTCCTTAACGTTCGGTTGATGAGACCGAGGTTACGGAGATTATGGTTAATGAACTGCTAAGCGTGTGTCGCCGGTAACGCACTCGTTAAGAGGTTGTGAGGTGGCTGCTCGCACCTCCAAGCGTTAACACCATGGCCACGCGCCGTTCCGGATCCATGCCGTTGCTGACCTCGTCATCGATCTTGGCCCACAGAAATGGCGGCATGTCCTGGCCGCCTACCGTTTGGAAGCCGATGGATTGGTAGAAAGGTGCGTTGAACGGGACATGGCGATCCGTCGTCAACGTCAGAGCGGAAAGCCGGCGTGTCTTTGCCATTTCGACAGCGTGGGACATCAGGCGCCGGCCGACGCCCTTTCGTTGCCAGTCCCTGCTGACATCGAGCTCGATCACATAGAGGGTGTCGTGGATCTCTTCCGCCGCGAGGAAGCCGACCGGGCGGTCATCGCTGTCTGCGGCCACGATCAGCAGGCCGGCTTCAAGCGCTTTTCGCAGGACGTCGTGCGGCAAGGCTTGCGCTGCGTCGGAGATGCCCAACGCCTCCGCCAATGTCGCGAAGGCGTCGAGTTCGATCTCGGTCAGGCGCGGCAATTCTTCCAAGCGCGCCTGCCTGATCGCAAGGGTAGCGCTCACGGCTCATCCCTTACATATTCGGATAAACCGGCCCCTCACCGCCCTGCGGCGGCACCCAGTTGATGTTCTGGTTGGGGTCCTTGATATCGCAGGTCTTGCAGTGGACGCAGTTCTGGGCGTTGATGACGTAGGTCTCTTGCCCGTCCTTCTCGACCCACTCGTAGACGCCTGCAGGACAGTAGCGCGTCGAGGGACCAGCGAAGATGTCGTGCTCCGACGACTTCTGCAGCGCCATGTCCTTGACCTTCAGATGCACCGGCTCGTTTTCCTCGTGATTGGTGTTCGACAGGAACACCGAGGAGAGGCGGTCGAAGGTCAGCACGCCGTCGGGCTTGGGGTAGTCGATCGGCTTGTGCTTTGAGGCCGGTTCCAGCGACTGGGCGTCGGTCTTGCCGTGACCGAGCGTGCCGAAGAAGGAGAAGCCGAGGAGCTGGTTGGTCCACATGTCGAGACCGCCGAGTGCGACGCCGATGGCGGTTCCGAACTTCGACCAAAGCGGCTTGACGTTGCGGACCTTCTTCAGGTCCTTGCCGATGTCGCTTGCGCGCCATTCGTTCTCGATCTCGATGACCTCATCATTGGCGCGGCCTGCTGCGATGGCGTCGGCTATCCTGTCGGCCGCCAGCATGCCCGAGAGCACGGCATTGTGGCTGCCCTTGATACGGGGAACGTTGACGAAGCCGGCGGAGCAGCCGATCAGGGCGCCGCCCGGAAAGGTCAGCTTCGGCACCGACTGGTAACCGCCCTCGGTGATGGCGCGCGCGCCATAGGAAAGCCGCTTGCCGCCCTCGAAGGTAGTGCGGATCGCCGGGTGCGTCTTGAAGCGCTGGAATTCCTCGAAGGGGTAGAGATAGGGGTTCTTGTAGTTCAGGTGCACGACGAAGCCGACGGCAACGAGGTTGTCTTCCAGATGATAGAGGAAGGAGCCGCCACCGGTCTTCATGCCGAGCGGCCAGCCGAAGGAGTGCTGCACGAGGCCCTGCTTGTGGTTCTCCGGCTTGACCTGCCAGAGCTCCTTGATGCCGATGCCGAATTTTTGGGGTTCGCGATCCTTTTGCAGGTCGAACTTGGCGATGAGCTGCTTGGCGAGCGAGCCGCGCACGCCCTCGCCGATCAGCGTATATTTGCCCAGCAATTCCATGCCGCGCGTGAAGTTCGGGCCGGGTTCGCCGTTCTTCTCGACGCCCATGTCGCCAGTGGCGACACCGATGACAGCGCCCTCGTCGTTGTAGAGCACTTCGGTGGCGGCGAAGCCCGGATAGATCTCGACGCCCAAGGCTTCCGCGTGGCCCGCCAGCCAGCGACAGACGTTGCCGAGCGAGACGATGTAGTTGCCGTGATTGCTCATCAGCGGCGGCATCGCGAAGTTCGGCAGGCGGATGGAGCCGGCCGGGCCGAGCAGCAGGAAGTGGTCGTCCTTGACCTCGGTCTTGAACGGATGATCGGCCTCTTCGCGCCACTCCGGCAGCAGGCGGTCGATACCGATGGGATCAACGACTGCGCCAGACAGGATATGCGCGCCGACTTCAGCGCCCTTCTCCAGCACGACGACCGAGAGTTCGGGATTGACCTGCTTCAGCCTGATCGCAGCCGAAAGGCCGGCAGGACCGCCGCCGACAATCACGACGTCGAATTCCATGCTCTCGCGTTCGGGCAGTTCAGTCGCTTCGGTCATCCGTCATTCTCCGCTCGGCCGGCTTTGCGGCCACAAATCCCCGTGTATGGGGTATCTCTTGGCAAAACATGGCTGGATTGTCGAGCCGGGAAACGACAGCCAATACCCCATTTCGCGCAATGATATTCCTCTTCACAAAAGAACTACATGACGTTTACGTCAACGTCAATAAATGAAGCTGATCAGGCCATGGTCGGCCTTTCCTTTTGATCGTTGCGCGCCCTATAAATGCACCGAACAACAGGAGACTTCAAAATGGATCTGGGCATCAAGGGCAAGCGCGCGCTCGTGCTGGCATCGTCGCGCGGACTTGGCCACGGCATCGCGGTCGCCCTGGCGCGCGAAGGCGCCAATGTGCTTTTGTGCGGACGCAGCGGCGAAACGCTGGAGGCGAACTGCAAGGCGATCAATGCCGAGGGCAAGGGCAAGGCCGACTGGATCTGGGCCGATCTTTCGGAAGAGAACTTCGTCGAGACGGTCACGACAGCCGTCAAGAGCAAGCTCGGCGGCGTGGACATCCTGATCAACAACACCGGCGGCCCGACGCCCGGCACCACCGAGGACATGACGGCCGAACGGCTGGAGACCTATTTCTTCTCGATGGTGCTCCGGGTCATCACGCTCACCAATGCACTGCTGCCCGGCATGAAGGAACAGGAATGGGGTCGCATCCTGACGGTGGCGTCCTCGGGCGTAATCGAGCCGATCGGCAATCTCGCGCTTTCCAACACGCTGCGCCCAGCGCTTGCCGGCTGGAGCAAGACATTGGCCACCGAAATCGGCCGCTTCGGCGTCACCACCAACCTGCTGCTCCCCGGCTCGATCCTGACGAGCCGCCTCGACGATCTCGACGGCGCCGCCGCCAAGCGCACGGGCAAAAGCGTCGACGAGATTCGCGTCGTCAAGGAAGCGGCCATCCCCGTCGGGCGGTATGGCAAGGTGGAGGAGTTCGCGGCGACCGCCGCCTTCCTGTGCAGCCAGCAGGCGAGCTATATCACCGGCAGCCTGGTGCGCTGCGATGGCGGCGCGGCGCGATCCCTCTGATCGCAAACGACAATCGGGCGTCAGCCGGTGGCGCCCGACCGCCGTTGCGTCACATTCACGCAATCGCCTGTTGTTTAGAATATGCGAACATTACGAAAATTTAAGCCATTCTAACCACTTAGTGATGCCCCTGTCGGGATTGTGTCTTTTTCGTGCCGCAATAAAAGTGGTTGAATAAGTCATACTCAACAGCCCCCGACCGGTATCAACATGAAGAAACTCTGGATCACCACCTGCCTTGTTGTCGCAGCCGGCTTCGGCGCGTGGCACTATAAGGATCGCATTCCCTATCTCTCGCAATTCGGACCGAAACCGACCGCGCAGGCCGACGCCTCCGGCGGCAAGCAGGCGGCGGGCGATGGAGCACAGCAGGGCGGCGACCAGAAGGGCAAGGGGCGCAAAGGCGGCGGGCCGACGCTGGTGAAGACCGTGGCTGCCGTGAAGACCGTGCTGCCGCGCGATGTCACCGCATCCGGTTGGGCCGACGCCGACGACAACACGACGATCGCCGCGCAGGAACAGGGGCTGGTCACCGAGATCATCGCCAGCGATGGCTCCTCCGTCAAGCAAGGCGACCTCATCGCCAAACTCGACAACCGCACGGCACAGGCCGCGGTCGACAAGGACAATGCGATGATCGCGCGCGATACCGCGACGGTCGCCGAGTCCGAAACGGCGCTCACGCGCGCCTCGGACCTTTTGACATCGAAAGCCGGCACGCAGCAGACCTACGATCAGGCGAAGGCCGCGCGCGACACTGCCGTCGCCACCGTGCAGGCGGACAAGGCGACGCTCGCTTCCGATCAGGTGCTGCTGGAGCATACCGACATCCGGGCGCCCTTCGACGGGCGCCTTGGCGACATCGCCGTCAGCCCCGGCGCCTTCGTGACGGCAGGCGCGACGATCGTGACGATCGCGAAATATGACCCGATCTATGTGAAGTTCCACTTGCAGGAGCGCGATCTTCGGCAGCTGAAGCTGGCGCTCGCCGCCGGCCCCGTCGACGTGACCACCGTGCCGCCATCAGGCAAGGGCAAGCCGCGCACCGGGCATATCAGCTTCTACGACAACACCGTCGATACAGCATCCGGCACCATCCTCGCCAAGGCGAAATTCGAGAATGCATCGGGCGCGCTTTGGCCCGGCCAGTCGGTCAACATCGTGGTCCATTTCAACAACAACGAACAGCAGATCGTTGTGCCGACGGTGGCAGTCAGCCCCGGCGCAGACGGCTTCTACTCCTTCGTCGTTAACGACGGAAAGGTGCGGCTGGCGCCCGTCACTGTCGCCCGCGCCAACGGCGGCTACACGGCGATCGCGGCCGGTCTTTCGGAAGGCGACCATGTGGTCATCGAGGGACAGGCGCAGCTCGTCGACAAGCAGGCCGTGAAGGAAGAATTCGATAGCAAGGCGATCAACGTCGCCTCGGCGGATCAGCCGAAGTCAACGGAAACCATCGTGGCGGGCACGGAAGAATGATACCAAATTTCTGTATCCGGCGCCCCGTCGCCACCACGCTTCTCGCCATCGGCGCCGTGCTTGCCGGTATCGCAGGCTATCAGCTCGTGCCGGTGGCAGCCCTGCCGCAGGTCGACTTTCCGACGATCAACGTCTCGGCAGCGCTGACCGGCGCCTCGCCGAAGACCATGGCGACATCGGTCGCCACACCACTGATCAAGCAGTTCGAGACGATCCCCGGGATCAGCGAGATCAGCGCCACCAACTCGCTCGGCAATACCAGCATCGTGCTGCAGTTCGATCTCAACCGCAGCATCGATGCGGCCGCCGCCGACGTTCAGGCAGCGATCTCGCATGCGACGCGGCAACTGCCCGACAACATGACGACGCCGCCGAGCTACCGCAAGACCAACCCGGCAGACGCTCCCGTCATGCTGCTTGCGGTGCAGAGCGATACGATGCCGCGCAGCAAGCTTGACGATGTCGCGGAAAACATCATCTCGCCCTCGCTCTCCACCCTGCCTGGCGTGGCCGAGGTCTCGGTCTTCGGCGCGCAGACCTATGCCGTGCGCGTCGAGGTCGATCCGAACAAGCTGCTCAACCGTGGCCTGGGGATCGATACGGTCAACAAGGCGATCCAGGCTGCCAATAGCCAGGTGCCCGTCGGCACGCTGCAGAACGACAGCCAGAGCATGACGATCACCGCCGACACGCAGCGGACCAATGCCGAGCAGTTCCGCACCCTCGTCATTGCCAACCCCGGCGGCGCGCCGATCCATCTCGGCGATGTCGCCGACGTTGAGGATAGCGTCGAGAACCAGAACACCGGCAGCTGGTACGACGGCAAACAGAGCATCATCCTGGCAATCCAGCGCCAGCCGGATGCGAATACGGTCGCCGTGGTCGATGCCATCAATGCGAAGCTGCCGGCACTGCATGCCGAAATACCGGGATCGGTGACGACGCAGGTGATGAACGATTCGGCCAAGCCGATCCGCGACGCGATCTCGGACGTGAAGTTCACGCTTTTCCTGACGATCGGCCTCGTCGTTCTCGTCATCTACCTCTTCACCGGCCATCTGACGGCAACGATCATACCGGGCCTTGCCGTGCCGCTGTCGCTGATCACCACCTTCGGGATGATGTATGTGCTGGGCTACAGCGTCGACAACATCTCGCTGCTGGGGCTGACGCTTGCCGTCGGCCTCGTGGTCGACGACGCCATCGTCATGCTCGAAAACATCTTGAGGCACGTCGAGGATGGCATGCCGGTTCTCGAGGCGGCCATCAAGGGCTCGGGCGAAGTCAGCTATACGATCATCTCCATGTCCGTCTCGCTGATCGCGGTCTTCATTCCGATCCTTCTGATGGGCGGCGTGGTCGGGCGTATCTTCAACGAGTTCGGCATGGTGGTGGCGATCGCGATCGTCGCTTCGGCAATCGTGTCGCTGACGGTGACGCCGATGCTTGCCTCGCGGCTTGGCAGCGGTCACAGCCAGCCGCCCTTCTTCATCCGCTGGTTCGATGCCGGCTTCGAGCGGACGCTGCGTGGCTACGACCGTTCCGTCGCCTGGTGCCTGGCGCACCGTCCGGCCATTCTCGAGCTGTTCCTCGCCTCGGTCGGACTGACCATCTACCTGTTCATGACGCTGCCGACGAGCTTCTTCCCGACGGAAGATATCGGCCGCCTCAACATCTCGACCCGCGCCCGCCAGGATATCTCCTACCCGGCGATGAAGGATCTGCAGAACCAGGCTGCGGCGCTCGTCAAGCAGAACCCGGCGGTCAATCACGTCATGTCGATCGTCGGCGGCAATGCCCGCAGCCCGCTCAACAACGGCACGATGTTCGTCGAATTGAAGGACAAGAAGGACCGGCCGCCGCTCGATCAGACGCTGCGCGAACTGCGCGCCAGCATCAGCAAGATCCCCGGCCTGCAGGCCTTCATCACGCCGCAGCAGAGCTTGCGCTTCGGCGGGCGGCAGACGGCCAGCCAGTATCAGCTGGTGGTTCAGGCGCTGAGCGCCGACCAGACAAACCTCTGGGCCAACAAGATACAGCAGGCAATGCACGGCGATCCGCGCTTTACCGACGTGACATCGGACGCGCAGAACAACGCGCTGCAGGCAGAGATCAAGGTCGATACGGAAAAGGCCGCCGCCTTTGGCATCACCGACGACCAGCTGCGCACGTCGCTGCAGGAATCCTTCGGCGGTTATGCTGCGGCGCAGATCCAGTCGACCGGCGACAGCTACGACGTGCTCGTCGAGTACGACACCAATGCGCCCTGGGATGACCAGAAGCTGCAGGACATCCGCGTCGCATCGGCAAGCGGTGCGCTCGTTCCGCTGTCGAACTTTGCGACGGTGGAGCGCACCACCGGGCCGGTGACGATCAACCAGACCGGCCAGCTGGTCTCGACCACGGTGTCGTTCAACCTGCCCGCCGGCGAAGCGCTCGGCGATGCGACGGCTGCGATCGACCAGATCAAGAAGGACATCGACATGCCCTCGGACGTCTTCACGTCCTATGGCGGCACGGCGCAGATTTTCGAGCAATCGCAGGGCAATACGCCTCTCCTGATCCTGGCGGCGGTGCTGACGATCTATGTCGTTCTCGGCGTCCTCTACGAGAGCTTCATCCACCCGCTGACGATCCTCTCCGGTCTGCCGGCGGCAGCTCTCGGCGCTCTTCTGGCACTGAGGGTGATGAACTTCGATCTGTCGATCATCGCGCTGATCGGCCTTCTGATGCTGATCGGCATCGTCAAGAAGAATGCGATCATGATGATCGACGTGGCGCTGGAGAACCTGCGATCGGGCACCGGCATGACCTCGTCCGAGGCCATCCACGAAGCCTGCGTGCGGCGTTTCCGCCCGATCATGATGACGACCTTCTGCGCGCTGCTTGGCGCGCTCCCCATCGCGCTCGGCTCGGGCGCGAGCTCGGAGCTTCGCCAGCCGCTCGGCATCGCCGTCGTCGGCGGCCTCATCGTCAGCCAGGCGCTGACGCTGTTCATCACCCCCGTCATCTTCGTCGAGATGGGGCGGCTCAGCGACTGGCTGCTCAGCCTTGGGCGAAAGAAGACAGAAGAGCAACACGAGGAGCCCGCCCGGGCCATCGCAGCGGAATGATCGAGACGGGCGCCCATCGGCGCCCGTTTCATTTTGCGCTTCCGCGTCTTGAATAAGACAGACCGCTGTGGCATCACGCGCCCTCTTGAATTCGGGCGTCCCTTGGCGCCCCGGCGGAGCAGTTGCTCCAGTCTCCAGCAACGATCGACATTGAGAGGTGCGAGCATGGCTCAAGCGCTAGGTTTGGACTTTGGCACGACCAACACCGTACTGGCCACCGCAGACGGCAAGACCACGCATTCCATGGGCTTCACCAGCTCGGCGGGCGAAAGCGACAGCATGCGCACCGCGCTGTCCTTCATGAAGGATGGGAAGCTCGGCGCTTCGGCGCTGAAGGTCGAGGCAGGCCATGCGGCGATCCGCCAGTTCATCGACAATCCCGGCGACTGCCGCTTCCTGCAGTCGATCAAGACATTCGCCGCCAGCGCCCTTTTCCAGGGCACGCTGATCTACGCCAAGCGCCACAGCTTCGAAGACCTGATGGAGGTGTTCATCCGCCGCCTCGGCAACTATGCGGGCAGCAACTGGCCGTCGGACGTGGCGCGCATCGTCACCGGCCGGCCGGTGCACTTCGCCGGCGCGAGCCCCGATCCGGTGCTGGCGACGCAGCGCTACAACGAGGCGCTGTCGCGCTTCGGCTTCCCCGAAGTGCACTATGTCTATGAGCCGGTGGCGGCCGCCTTCTACTTCGCGCAGAACCTGAAAAGCGACGCAACGGTGCTGGTCGCCGACTTCGGCGGCGGCACGACCGACTATTCGCTGATCCGCTTCGAGACCGTCGCCGGTCAGCTGAAGGCGACGCCGATCGGCCATTCCGGTGTCGGCATCGCCGGCGATCATTTCGACGCCCGCATCATCGAAAACGTCGTTGCACCTGAGATTGGCAAGGGGAGTCATTTCAAGAGCTTCGACAAGATCCTTGAAGTGCCGACCAACTACTACTCCAGCTTCAGCCGCTGGAACCAATTGTCGATCTTCAAGACCTCGCGCGAATACGAGGACCTGAAGAAGCTGGTCCGCACGGCGCTTGAGCCGGAAAAGCTGGAGCTCTTCATCGATCTCGTCGACCACGACGAAGGCTATCCGCTCTACCAGGCGGTCTCGGCGACGAAAATGGCGCTGTCTGCCACTGAAGAGGCCGAGTTTAACTTCTCGCCGCTCGGCCGCGCCGGAAAGCGGATGGTGGCTCGCGCCGATTTCGAGAGCTGGATTTCGGACGATCTCGCCCGCATCGAAGGCGCGCTCGACGATGTTCTGGAAAAGACCAATACGGAAGCGGGCGCGATCGACAAGGTGTTCCTCACCGGCGGCACCTCCTTCGTTCCGGCTGTGCGTCGCATCTTCACCGAGCGCTTCGACGCTGACCGCATCGAGACCGGCGGCGAGATGCTCTCGATCGCGCACGGTCTGGCACTGATCGGCGAACGCGACGATATCGCGCAATGGACGGTGCAATAGGCCGGGATGTGGCGGCTGCGCACTTTCATTGAGGCTTGAGCTTCGGTAATGTTCCGCCCATGATCTCCGTCAACGACCTCTCTCCAGGCGAACTCGCAGCCCTTCTGCATTTCCATGCGGATGCCGGCGTCGAGTGGTTGCTGGAAGAAGAGGCCGTTGATCGCTTCGCCGAGTTCGAGGCGATGAAGGCGGCGCGCCGCAGCGCCGCCCCTGCCCCGCAGGCGGAGGCACGGGAGACGGCATCCCGCGCACCAGCGGCTTCCGCACAGCGCGGCGCGCCCCAGCCGGAGCGCTCGGCGCAGCGGCCTCAGCCGGCGATCCCTGATGGAGAAGCGATCCAGCAGGCGCGCTTTGCCGCCGAAAGCGCGCGGTCGCTCGCGGAGCTGAAGACCGCGCTCGAGGCCTTCAATGGCTGCAATCTCAAGCACAGCGCGCGCTCGACGATCTTCGCCAGTGGAGATGCTGCGAGCGGCATCATGCTGATCGGCTCGGCGCCCGGCGCGGAGGACGATCGCGAGGGGCAGCCGTTTGCCGGACGCCCCGGCCAGCTGCTGGACAAGATGCTTGCCGCCATCGGGCTCGACCGCGCGGGCATCCTGTTGACCCAGGTCATTCCTTGGCGCCCGCCGGGCAACCGCGTCGCCTCCCCCGCGGAGATGGATATCTGCCGCCCCTTCATCGAGCGGCAGATCGCGCTTGCCGAGCCGAAAGTGATTCTCCTGCTCGGGAATTTCGCAGCTCGGGTGTTCTTTGGCGAAGGCGACACCATTCACGGCTTGCGCGGCCAGTGGCGTGAAATTGCCGCAGGCGACCGCGTCGTCCCGGCTATCGCCACACTGCATCCGCAGGACCTGTTGACGGCTCCGGTCAATAAGCGCTTGGCCTGGAACGATTTATTGGCTTTTCAGGCAAAACTGACAGAAATCAATTCTGCCTCCTAAATAACCAACATTGACAGATTTGCGACGAGACCCATGCACAAGACGCATGCCTGCCGCGTATTCCTATGCCTTGTGAAATCTATTGTGCGCTGCAATATTAGCATTGTGTCTTGGGAGGAATCATAAGGAACCAAGGCAATGAGCAACACTCGTCGTCCTACACACTGCAGATTTGAAACCTTGAGAAACGCAAACAGCAACGGCCGCACCACGCAGAGCTACTGCCGCACCGGCTTCGCCACCAACGAGCAGATGATCGCTCGTGGCACTGGCGCGAGCGGTCGTATCGTGCGCCCCGCTGCCATCTTCGCGGATTTCCAGCAGTATTGATCGCAGGGCACGGCCACTCGCCGTCCCTGCCGCTTATCGGCTTATTCTCATGACGACCCGTCTCATCTCACTTCTTTGCAAGATCGACGCCATCGAGCATATCCGCGCAGCCGTATGCGCGGCGGAAGCCTACGATCGCGAATCCTGACCCGTCGCCATCGGCGCACGCCAGAGCCGCCGCAGCGGCCTACCTCTCTCCCAACATCTGACTTGCCGCGTGAAACGCCTGATCGACATAGGCGAACTTGATCGCCTGCCACTGGCAATATTCCTCGACGAAGGCGCGCGATATCCATAGCGACGGCTTCTTCATATCGACGTCCCATCCCATGCAGCCATCTTGCGCCGCCTTGGCGAATAGGCGTTGCATGTGTGTGCGCGATATCATGAAGTCCGCAGCCAGCGCCCTGCTGTCGATCGGCCCGACGAAGAAGCGGTCGGGATGCTCTTCTTCCGGATCGATCCGCGACATCAGATAATCGACGATCAGCCCACCGGCATCGTTCCACATGAACACGCCCACCCGTTCCGGTGGCTCGCGCCAGGCCGCGTCACGCAGGCAATCGCGCGCGATGCGTGGCTGCATCAGCCGTATCCACTCAGGGTTTGCCTGAAACCGCTCCGCCCTGTCGCCGTCGTCGAGAACGTCGAGCGCCAGCAGATTGGACCAGACCCAGCTGAACATCGCCTGCTGCGCGATGTCAGCCACGTCGTAGCGGCGCGGCCGCTTGCGTTCCTCGCCGGAGACGCAGGTGATGAACCTGTAGGTCGCGAGTTCATCGATATAGCTGCGGATGGTGTTGCGGCTCGCGGCCTTGAAAGCGGTGATCTCCGTCGTCAGTGCGGTGGCCGTCAGCCCCGACGTTGCATCGCCATCCACGCGTTCCATGCTGAGCGCATAGGCGATCTGCGTGAGTAGCCACCGCTGGTGCGATGCGAGCAAACGCGCAAGCCTTGGGCCGGCATCGAACATGTTGCGCATGCGGCTTGCGTGAAATCGAATACCCAAGATGAACTTGGGGTCGGCTATCAAGTCTTTGGCACTAAACGGCATTTGTCTCCCGGACGGCGTTCGACTTGCCCTTGCACAAGCTTAACAACGTGAAACCGCCACTTATCTTCAACATCATGATGTATAAATAAATGAAAATTGTTCACGTTCAGAAAGCATGCGCAATCGCCGGGCGCCACCCTCAAATTTGTTGGGATGGTCGATCGGCATCGAAAATGCATGAATTTTGCGACACTTAGCCGCATCAATCCTTGGGTCGGAGCTACGGCGTGCTGGCCTTTCGCGCGGCCGCCCGCTCGAGTTCCAGCTGATGCTCGCGGTAGATGATAAATATGCCAGCTGCGACGATGACAGCCGTTCCGACCAACATGGTCGTGGTCGGGATATCATCGAACACGAAATAGGCGAGAATGCTACCCAGTACGATCGACGTGTATTCGAACGGCGCGATCGTCGAGACATCGGCATGACGGTAGCTTTCCGTCAGGAAAATCTGCGCGACGCCGCCGCAGAAACCGGCAGCGATCAAGTAGAGCTGCGGCGCGAGATCGAGCAGATCCCAGCCGAAGGGCACGGTGAACAACGAAAAGACCGAGGCCGTGATCGAGAAGTAAAGTACGATCGTGGAGGTCTTCTCTTCCTCGACCAGCTTCCGCACCTGGATCATTGCGAGACCGCCGAGAACGGACGCCAAGAGCACCGTGACCGCGCCGATCGCTTGAGCCGTCTCCACGCCACCATCGCGAAACAGCGTGAGCTTCGGCCATGACACGATCGCCACACCGATCAGGCCGACGAAGACCGCACTCCAGCGGTAGATGCGGACCGTCTCGCCCAGAAGCAGCGCCGCGAAGACAACCGCGATCAGCGGCATTGCATAGCCAAGCGCGATCGCCTCGGGCAACGGCAGATGCAGCAGCCCATAAAAGCCCAGGCCCATCGAGATGATGCCGAGCGTGCCGCGCTTGAGATGACCGACGGGATTGGCGGTATAGAACGACGCCTTCAGCTGCCCGCGATAGGCCAGAAACGCCATGATTGGGAACAGGGCAAAAAACGATCTGTAGAAGGTGACCTGGCCGGGCTGGATGCCGGCGTCCGCAAGTTTGATGAAGGTCTGCATCGCCAGAAAGAAGACGACCGAGGCGAGCTTGCACGCGATACCTCGCATCGGATTTTCGAATACCGGCCGCATGTCAGAACTCGTAAACTCGCCATTTGAACGTCGGGGGATCGCATCGGAGTCGATGCGGAATCAATGTGCCAGCGGTTCGTCTGAAAGAACAGGCTAAAACGGCGGAAAAGCGCGTCTCAACGACTGTTTCGCCTGAAACACGCAGCTCGGCCCTCGGAAACCGCGAAAATCGGTAAAACCGCCCAATAATATTCGCTGCCAGTCTCCGCCGTTAACAGTTTGAGAACCATAAACTCGCATTGATTCTCCTATTGCAGACATACCTTTTCATACATTCACAACCTAAACCTGTTTCAGGAGGCATGCATCATGATGCCGTCGATGATACCCGAACGCCAGCAGCCAGCGGCAACGCCGCGCTCCATGCGGGTCGTAACAGAAGGGATCGGCTCCGATCTCGAGCGCTTCAGCGCCGACAATACGCACGTCGTCAAGCAGATCAGGCTGCTTGCGATCAACGCGCTCATCGAGGCCGCGCGCGCCGGCGAAACCGGCAAGGGCTTTGCCGTGGTGGCCAACGAGGTGCAGCGTCTGGCCCAGATCGCCAGCGAGATCGCCGACACATTCGAAAGCAACGTGCTCGGCCGCATCGGCCTTTCGCGCAGGATGGCGGATGGGCTGGTCAACGAGCTCGAAGGCGTGCGGCTGACCGATCTGGCGCAGACGCTCGTGCAGCTGATCGTGCGCAATCTTTTCGAGCGGACGGCGGATGTGCGCTGGTGGGCAACAGACACAGCACTTTGGCAGACCCTGCAGCAGCCGAGCACGGATAGCGCCAGCTTCGCGACCGAGCGTCTCGGCGTGATCAACCGCTTCTATACCGTCTATCTCGACCTTGTGCTGACCGACCTCACCGGGCGGATCGTCGCCTCGGCAAATCCCGAGTTTCAGCGGCGGCTGCTCAATACGTCGCTCGCCCACGAAGCATGGCACAAGGCCGCGGTCCAATGCCGATCCGGCAACGACTATGTGGTGGACGAAGTCTGCAAAAGCCAGCTGCATGGCGGGCGCACAGCGCTTGTCTATGCAACGGGCGTGCGCGAAGGCGGGAAGCTCGATGGAAAGCTGATCGGCACGCTCGGCGTCTACTTCGACTGGCAGAACCAGGGACAGGCGATCGTCGACAAGGAAGCCAACCTGCCTCCCCAGGTCGCGGACCGTACGACCGTCATGATCCTCGACGGCGACGGCAGGATCATCGCCTGCAGCAATGCGTCCCTGATGTTCAGCCGCTTTGCGCTGCAAGTCCAGCATGGGCAGGAGCGCGGCAGCTACTACGACAACAACGGATCCATCGTCGCCTATGCGAAGACGCTCGGCTACGAGGACTATGATGGGTTGGGCTGGTATGGGGTCGTTGTGCAAAAGACCGAAGATGAAACAGCGATAAAATCGATCCTCAATCTGAGATAGCCAGGCAAGAGACTATAGTATCTCCCCCCAGAAATAGCCGATGTGCCATGCCACCTTCGGCTTTAGCTTTAATTCAGACTTTAGTGTAATTGTACCAATCAAATTTTATGGCAGAGCGCCCACTCTGTTTGCGAAGCATTGTCTAAAAGGTCTCAGGGAATATCATGCGCACAGATACCGGCCAGGTCATAAATCTGGCAGATTACCGCCCCACCGATTTCGTACTCGAGCGCGTGGATCTGACGTTTGAACTGGACCCGACCGCGACCAAGGTAGATGCCCGCCTGATCTTCCACCGCCGCAAGGGCGCCGACCCAAAAGCACCGCTCATCCTCGACGGTGACGAACTCGCCCTTTCCGGTCTGCTCTTCGACCAGGCGGAAATGAAGCCCAGCCAGTATACGGCGACACCAGACAGCCTGACGATCCGCAACCTGCCGAAATCCAAGCCCTTCGAGCTGACGATCACCACGATCATCAATCCCGAGGCCAACACCAAGCTGATGGGCCTCTACCGCACCAACGGCGTCTATTGCACCCAGTGCGAGGCCGAGGGCTTCCGCCGGATCACTTACTTCCCCGATCGCCCGGATGTTCTGGCGCCCTACACGATCACCATCATCGGCGACAAGGCCGCCAACCCGGTCATGCTCTCCAACGGCAACTTCCTCGGCGGCGCCGGCTATGACGAGGGCCGCGCCTTCGCCGCCTGGTTCGATCCGCATCCGAAGCCGAGCTACCTCTTCGCGCTGGTCGCCGGCAATCTCGGCGTGGTCGAAGACAAGTTCGTGACCATGTCTGAACGCGAGGTCACGCTGAAGATTTACGTCGAGCATGGCAAGGAAGCCCGCGCTGCCTACGCCATGGATGCGCTGAAGCGCTCGATGAAGTGGGACGAGGAGCGGTTCGGCCGCGAATACGATCTCGACATCTTCATGATCGTCGCCGTGTCCGACTTCAACATGGGCGCCATGGAGAACAAGGGCCTCAACGTCTTCAACGACAAGTACGTTCTGGCCGATCCGGAAACCGCGACCGACCAGGACTACGCCAACATCGAAGCGATCATCGCCCACGAATACTTCCACAACTGGACCGGCAACCGGATCACCTGCCGCGACTGGTTCCAGCTCTGCCTCAAGGAAGGCCTGACTGTTTATCGCGACCACGAATTCTCGGCCGACATGCGCTCGCGCCCGGTCAAGCGCATCGCCGAAGTGCGCCATCTGAAGTCCGAGCAGTTCCCCGAGGATGGCGGCCCGCTGGCGCATCCGGTGCGCCCGACCACCTATCGCGAAATCAACAACTTCTACACGACGACGGTCTATGAGAAGGGCAGCGAAGTCACGCGCATGATCGCGACGCTGCTCGGCAAGGACCTGTTCAAGAAGGGCATGGATCTCTATTTCGATCGCCATGACGGCCAAGCCGTCACGATCGAGGATTTCGTCAAGTGCTTCGAGGATGCCAGCGGACGCGACCTGACGCAGTTCTCGCTCTGGTATCACCAGGCCGGCACGCCGCTCGTCACTGCATCCGGCAGCTATGATGCTGGCGCCAAGAGCTTCACGCTGTCGCTCGAGCAGATGGTTCCTGCAACGCCGGGCCAAAGCGACAAGAAGCCGATGCACATTCCGCTCAGCATCGCGCTCTTTGCCGAAGACGGCACACCGCTCGAGCCCTCTTCGGTCGATGGCGCCGAGTATGGCGACAACGTGCTGCATCTGACGGAGCGCAGCCAGAAGGCCATCTTCAAGGGCATCGGCTCGCGTCCGATCGTATCGATCAACCGCAGCTTCTCGGCGCCGATCAACCTGCACTTCGATCAGTCGCCCACGGATCTGGCGCTTCTCGCCCGCTTTGAGACCGATCACTTCTCGCGCTGGCAGGCGCTGACGGACCTTGCATTGCCGACACTGCTTGCAGCAGCCCGCGATGCACGTGACGGCAAGCCGGTCGTCGCCTCGAAGGACTTCGTCGAGGCGCTGCTTGCGGCAGCCGCCGACGAAACGCTGGAGCCCGCCTTCCGCGCCCAGGCGCTGGCGCTCCCGAGCGAATCCGACATCGCCCGCGAACTTGGCGGCAACAACGACCCTGACGCCATCCACGCCGGCCTCTCCACTGTGCTGCAGCAGGTTGCCGACGCAGGAAAGAGCGTCTTCGCCGCGCTCTATAACAGCATGACCACGCCAGGCGATTTCAGCCCCGACGCCAAGAGCGCCGGTCGCCGTGCGCTCCGCAACAGCGCGCTCACCTATCTGTCCTACGCCGAGAATACGCCTGACCGCGCAAAGGCCGCCTTTGACGCCGCCAACAACATGACGGATCTGATGCAGGCGCTGACGATCCTCGCGCACCGCTTCCCCGATAGCAGCGAGGCGGCCGCAGCGCTGTCCACGTTCCATGACCGCTTTGCCGGAAACGCGCTTGTTATCGAC
Source organism: Rhizobium sp. 2MFCol3.1 (assembly GCF_000377565.1). Classification (GTDB taxonomy): domain Bacteria; phylum Pseudomonadota; class Alphaproteobacteria; order Rhizobiales; family Rhizobiaceae; genus Rhizobium. The sequence goes on from NZ_KB898357.1 coordinate 215,449, forward strand.
AAGTGGTTCTCCGTTCAGGCGACCATTCCGGGCGCAAAGGCGCTCGATCGGGTGCTGAAGCTGATGGACAATCCGCAGTTCAAGCGCACCAACCCCAACCGCGTGCGCGCGCTGGTCGGCACGTTTGCCTTCGGCAACCCGACCGGCTTCGGACGCGCGGATGGAGAGGGCTACCGCTTCCTCGCCCGCGAGATCCTCGACATCGACGCACGCAACCCACAGTTGGCGGCGCGCATCCTCACCTCGATGCGCTCCTGGCGCTCGCTGGAGCCGGCAAGAGCCGAGCATGCACGCAAGGCACTGACCGAGATCGCCGAAGCACCGGCTCTCTCCACCGACGTTCGCGATATCGTCGAGCGCACCCTCAAGGGGTGATTTGCGACACGAGGCGGCCGAGCCTATTGAGGCCGCCTCCCACGCATGCTGGAAAAATCAGCACTTAGAATCGGTTAACAGATTTTTACCTTTTCCTCTGGACAAGGCGAATCACCAATGATTCATTGAGTCAGGTTCGGGCGAGCGGCGCAGCGAATCACGAGGGACAAGGCTCAGAAAATGATGAACGTGCGGCGGGCAACCGTGGCCGAAGGACGGCTGCGTGTCGATTTCGAGAGCTTCCGCGCCTGGCGTGAAAGCTTCACCGGCAAGGCTACCGCAGCCTCGCGACCATCATCTTCCCGAAATTACACGCATGCCGAGGCCGTGTTGAAGCGCGCCATTCCTATCCTTATCGTTGCATTTTTGACCGTCGTCGCAGCCTCGCATTTCTTCGGAATGCTCTCCGAGCACGACCGCATGCAGGCCGCCGCCCGCCACTCAACGGCGCTGGCCGCCGCCACCGCAGCAGCCGCCTTCGCCGATTCCGCCGCGATCTTCGACAGCGGTAACGCCACCGAAGGCCAGGCCCGCCTCGCCCGCTTCCTGCCGCAGGATCGGCTCGACGACAACGCCTTCGTTCTCCTCGTGCAGTCGAGCGGCAAGGTCTTCGCAGCGTCCGCCGCCGGTGCGGCCTATGTCGGCGCCGGTATCGGCGATTTCTTCTCCGAGGTGTCCGCGATCCGCCGCTTCGGCGACCGGGCGGGCGTGATTGAGACCACCATCGCCGGCCGGCCGCACTACGCGCAGATCACCCTCATCGGCGACAGCGGTGGCTATGTGGTTGCGGCAACCTCACTCGATCGGATCAGCCAGCTGTGGCGCGAGGAGCTGACGCTCAACGTCACGCTGTTTGCAGGCATCTCCTCTATCCTGCTGGTGATCCTCTACGCCTATTACATGCAGGTGCGCCGCGCCCGCCATGCCGACGAGATCTTTGTTGAATCGAACCAGCGGGTCGAGACGGCCCTTTCGCGCGGCCGCTGCGGCCTTTGGGATTTCGATTTCGACCGCCGCGAATTCTTCTGGTCGCGCTCGATGTACCAGATGCTCGGTCTTCCTGGTGGAGACGGCAACATGTGCTTCGGCGACGCCGCCCGACTGATGCACCCCGACGACAGCGGCATCTACGAGATCGCCCGCTCGGTTGCGCGCGGCGACGCCGAGCAGATCGACCAGATCTTCCGCATGCGCCACGCCGCCGGCCATTACGTCTGGATGCGCGCCCGCGCACAGGTCATCCGCACCAATGCCGGCCAGGTCCACATGATCGGCATCGCCATGGACGTGACCGAGCAGCACCGCCTTGCGCAACGCTACGCCGAAGCCGACCAGCGGTTGGCGGACGCGATCGAGAGCACGTCGGAAGCCTTCGTGCTGTGGGACAAGAACGACCGTCTCGTGATGTGCAACACGCACTTCCAGCAGGCCTACGGCCTTCCCGACAGCGTGCTGGTGCCGGGCACCGAGCGCGCCGCGGTCAACGCCGCCGCCGCCCGCCCCGTCATCGAGCGCCGGATCGCCGACGCCCATGGCAATGGCTATTCGCGCACCAGCGAAGTGCAGCTCGCCGACGAGCGCTGGCTGCAGATCAACGAGCGGCGCACCCGCGACGGCGGCATGGTTTCCGTCGGCACAGACATTACGCTGCTGAAACGCAACCAGGAGCGCCTGCGCGATTCAGAACGCCGCCTGATGGCGACGATCGGCGACCTCTCCTCCTCCCGGCAGACGCTGGAACGGCAAAAATCGGCGCTATCGCTGGCGAACGCCAATTATCTCTCGGAAAAGGAACGCGCCGAAGCCGCCAACAAGGCGAAGTCGGAATTCCTGGCCAACATGTCTCACGAACTGCGTACGCCGCTCAACGCCATCCTCGGCTTCTCCGAGATCCTGCAGGACGAGATGTTCGGTCCGCTCGGCTCGGCCAAGTACGACGAATATGCCCGCGACATCCATCACAGCGGCCGTCACCTGCTCAACGTCATCAACGACATTCTCGACATGTCGAAGATCGAAGCCGGCCACATGAAGCTTCAATGCGAGACGATCGACCTCGCGCCGCTGATCGAGGAAAGCCTGCGCTTCACCGCGATCCCGGCCAGCGAAAAGCGCATCGAGATCCAGCAGCGCATCTGCGATGGCATGACGCTCAACGCCGATCGCCGGGCGATGAAACAGATCCTGCTCAACCTGCTGTCCAACGCCGTGAAGTTTACCGACGAAGGCGGCCGGATCGCGGTGCGCACCCGTCGCACCTCGGGCGGCGTGATGCTCACCATCGCCGACACCGGCATCGGCATTCCGACAACCGCGCTCAGCAAGATCGGCCAGCCCTTCGAACAGGTCCAGAACCAGTATGCCAAGAGCAAGGGCGGCTCCGGCCTCGGCCTCGCCATCTCGCGCTCGCTGACGACCCTGCACGGCGGCCGCATGAAGATCCGCTCACGCGAGGCGATCGGCACGGTGATTTCGCTGCTGATCCCGGATAGCGCTGCTTAGCCGGCCTTGACCACCGCCTGAAAGACCTTCCGCACCGTCTTCGACAGCTGCTTCATCTCTCCCTCGAGCGTCTTGATGTCGGGGCAATCGCCGGCCCGGCAGACTAGATCGATGAGACCCGCCGGTGCATCCTTGGGATCGAAGGGACCATCGATGCAGAGCCGGATAAGCTGCGACAGCTCGGTGTAGAGCCCGAACGCCTCGCTGCAGCTATCGACATCGGCCGATGCCATCAGCGGCGCGCCTAGCTGCTTCAGCGCTTCGCCGGTGCTGATGCCATTGACCTTGACGACGACATCCTTCGCGGGGGCGATCAGCGCCAGATATTGCGCGATGAACTCGATATCGACGACACCGCCGGGGATAAGCTTCAGGTCCCACATGTTGGCCGGCGGCTTCTCCTGTTCGATCAGCGCGCGCATCTCGGCCACATCCTTGGCCACCTTGCGCACATCGCGCCGCGTCGACAGCACCTCCTCGATCACGCGCTCGACGTCACCGATCAGGCTGGCATCGCCGCAGATCAGCCGCGCGCGGCTGAGCGCCATATGCTCCCAAGTCCAGGCTTCCTCGCGCTGGTATTTCGCGAACGAGCTGACGCGGGTGGCGACCGGCCCTTTGTTGCCCGAAGGGCGCAGGCGCATGTCGACCTCGTAGAGCACGCCCTCGGCCGTCGGCGCCGACAAGGCGGCGATCAGCCGCTGGGTGATGCGGGTGAAGTATCGAACGGCGTCCAGCGGCTTGGCACCGTCGGATTCCTCGGCCGCATCGTCGTAATCGTAGAGCAGGATGAGATCGATGTCGGAGCCCGCGGTCAGCTCGAAGCTTCCGAGCTTGCCCATTCCGGCGACGGCGACGCGGCCGCCGGGGAACTTGCCGTGCGCCGCCTCGATCTCCGAGAGCACGGCATTCAACGCCGCCTCGACGATCAGATCGGCCAGGTGCGTAAACGCGCGTCCGGCCATCGCGCCATTGATAGAGCCGGTCAGCAGGCGAATGCCGATCAGAAAGCGCTGTTCGGCGGCGAAGATGCGCAGCCGGTCCAGCACCTCTTCATAATAGCGCGCCTGCTGCAGCGAGCCCTTGAGACGTCCCGCCAGATAATCGCGCGTCGGAAGCTCGGCCATCAGGCCCGGATCGAGCATGCCGTCGAAGACGTGTGGCCTGGCGGCGATGACCTCGGCGAGCTTTGGCGCGGCCGACATGATATAGACGATCAGCGAGAGCAGCGCCGGATTGCTGCCGAGCAGCGAAAATAGCTGGATACCTGCGGGCAGGCCCGAGAGGAAACTGTCGAACCTGAGGATCGCCTCGTCGGCACGCTTGCTTTCGCCGAACACCCGCAACAGCTCCGGCGTCAGCTCGGTCAGCCGTTCGCGCGCCTCGACGGATTGCGTTGCCTTGTAGCGCCCATAGTGCCAGGTGCGGATGACGCGCGAAATGTCGGAGGGGCGTTCGAAGCCGAGTTTGCGCAGGGTGACCAGCGTATCGGGATCGTCGTTCTGGCCGGTGAAGACGAGGTTGCCCGTCTCTGTCGAGAGCTTGGTCTCCTGCTCGAACAGCCGGGCGTAGCGACGCTCAACAGTCCTGAACACCTCGACAAGACGCTCGGAAAAGCTCGGTGTGTCGCTGAAGCCCATCATGTATGCGATGCGCTTCAACTCGCCTTCGGTCTCCGGCAGCAGGTGGGTCTGCTCGTCGCGCACCATCTGGATGCGGTGCTCCACGTCGCGCAGGAACCAGTAAGCGTCCGTCAGCTCCTCGCAGGTCTCCTCGTCGATCCACTTGGCCTTGGTGAGCTCGTTGAGCGTTTCCTCGGTGGCGCGCGAGCGCAGCGCCGGCATGCGTCCGCCGGCGATCAGTTGCTGCGTCTGGGCAAAGAATTCGATCTCGCGGATGCCGCCACGGCCGAGCTTGACGTTATGCCCCTTCACCGCGATCGCGCCGTGCCCCTTGTGGGCATGGATCTGCCGCTTGATGGAGTGGATGTCGGAGATCGCCGCATAGTCGAGATACTTGCGGAAGACGAAAGGGGTGAGATCGCGCAGGAAACGGTCGCCGGCGGCGATATCGCCTGCAACTGGACGCGCCTTGATGAAGGCCGCGCGCTCCCAGTTCTGCCCCCTGCCCTCGTAATAGACCATGGCGGCGTCGATCGACACGGCAAGCGGCGTGGCGCCGGGGTCCGGGCGCAGTCTAAGATCGGTGCGGAAGACATAGCCGTCGCCGGTGCGCTCCTGCATGATGCGCACGAGCCGCCGCATCAGGCGCGGGAAGATATCGATTGCGTCGTCGGGATCCGACAGGATGCCCGCCTGCTCGTCGAAGAAGACGACCAGATCGATGTCGGAGGAATAGTTGAGCTCGCAGGCGCCGAGCTTGCCCATGCCGAGCACGACGAGACCCGACCCTTCGCTTGGCCGCGCGACGTTCTTCAGCTGCAGCTTGCGGGCTTCGTGCGAGGAGAGCAGCAGATGATCGATCGCGGCCGAGACGGTAGCCTCGGCAAGCCGGCTCAGCCATGCCGTGGTGGTGCGGCCATCGAAGATCCGGGCGAGATCGGCGAGCGCTAACAGAAACGCCACACGGCGCTTGACCGTGCGCAGGCGGCCCATGATCTCACTCTCGCTCGGTGATGCCCCGTCGCGCGGCATCCAGGCCTCACGCGCTTCCGCGATCAGCGCCTCCAGGCGCGGCTCGAGCGGCTCGCTGATGGCGATGGTGAGGATGCCGGGATCGATGTTGGCGATATCGCGCAGATAGGGCGAGAGCGTCAGCGCAGCGGAGATGAAATCGCGAAGCGCGCCTTCGGTCTTCAGTATATCGGCCACCACGGGTTCGTCGGCGCCGATCTTCTGCAGATCATCAAGCACGAGCTTCAATTCGGTCTTGCTCAACGGCTTCAACAGGCCGTCGACCACCTCGCTCAGGCTGTGCGTCGAATTCGTCAGCATGCGCCCTCCCTGGCAACAGGCAGCAAAAGTCGAAGCAGAATCAAAGCCGCTTGCCGCCTGAGGCTAAGTTAGGGTCTGAGACGCAAATGGCCAACAGACAATTCGGGGTAGCGGGGAAACGCCTACTTCAAGGGAAAGACGAGGGTGACGGCGAGACCGCGATTGGTTGCCGCATCCGGATCGGTATCGCTGAGCTCCAGCTTGCCGCTGTGCAATTCCATCACCGCTTCGACAAGCGAGAGGCCCAGCCCGGTGCCGGGCTTCGAACGGCTCTCGTCCAGCCGCACGAAGCGTTTCAGCACATCTTCGCGCTTGTCGGCAGGGATGCCGGGACCATGATCGGCGACCTGCAGGCAGATGGCATCGGGACGGCGCGTCAGCCGCAAAGAGACTTCGCCGCCCGCCTCCGCACCCGCCGAATACTTCACGGCATTGTCGATCAGGTTGAAGATCGCCTGGCCGATCAGTTCGCGGTTGCCCTGCACCTCGATGCCGGGCTCGATATCGGTGGTCATGGCAAGGCCCGCCTCGTCGGCCACCGGCTCGTAGAGTTCGGCGCTGTCGGCGACGATGGCGGAGAGATCGATCGTCGTCATCTCGGCGGCGACCGAACCCGCCTCGACGCGGGAGATCATCAACAGCGCGTTGAAGGTGCGGATCAGCTGGTCGGATTCCGAAATGATCCCCTCCAGCGCCACGCGGCGCGTATCGGCATCCGGCGTATCGATCGCGTCCGCAGCCTTGTTGCGCAGGCGTGTCAGCGGCGTCTTCAGGTCGTGGGCGATGTTGTCGGAGACCTGGCGCAGCCCCTCGTTCAGCTTCTCGATACGGCCGAGCATGGTGTTCAGCGACACGGAGAGGCGGTCGAACTCGTCGCCGGAACCGCCGACCGGCAGACGCTGCGAGAGATCGCCGGCCATGATCTTCTTGCTCGCCGCCGACATGCGGTCGATGCGCTTCAGCGCGTTGCGGCCAATGCCGAACCAGATGATGACGGCGCCGAGACCCATGATCGCGAGTGCGACCATCAGCGCCTGCCTGACGAGCACGCGGAACGCTTCCGGCTCGCCAAGGTCGCGGCCGATCAGGATGCGCAGGCCATTGTCGAGCACGTTGATGTTGGCGACGGCCATGTGCGGCTTGCTCTGCCCGCCCTCTGAATAGCGCTGATAGCGAAACGGCAGGCTGGTCCAGCCCTGCTCGTCGAGCACGCCCGGCTGGACGGACGCGACGTTGCCGGCAAGGATATCGCCCGAGGGGCCTGCGATAATGTAGAGATTGGCGCCCGGCTGGCGGGCCCGGCGCTCCATGGTGCGCAACAATAGATTCATGCCGCCATTGTCATAGGCGCGCTGAACCTGGTCGACCTCCTGCTGCACGGCCTCGCGGATCTGGCTGGTGAGCAGCCGTTCCGACATCGCCGTCACATAGAAGACGAGCGTTGCGGCGCAGATGGCGAAGAGCAGGATGTAGAGGGCCGAAAGGCGGACTGCCGTGGACTTGAAGAGAACCCAGAAGCGGTTCATCCGTCATCCTTGATCATGTAGCCGGCGCCGCGAATGGTCTTCAAGAGCGGCAGGCTGAAATCCTTCTCGATCTTGGAGCGCAGCCGCGACACATGCACGTCGATGACGTTTGTCTGCGGATCGAAGTGATAATCCCAGACGTTTTCGAGCAGCATGGTGCGGGTGACCACCTGACCGGCATTCTTCATCAGATATTCCAGCAGACGGAACTCGCGTGGCTGCAGCGGGATTTCCTTGCCGCCACGGCGGACTTCGTGGGCCAGACGATCGAGCTCCAGATCGCCGACGCGGTAGACGACGTCCTGATCGGGCGTGCCCTTGCGGCGGCCGAGCACCTCGACGCGCGCCAGAAGCTCGCTGAAGGCATAGGGCTTGGGGAGATAGTCGTCGCCGCCGGCGCGCAGGCCGGTCACGCGGTCGTCGACCTGGCCAAGTGCGGAGAGAATGAGAACGGGGGTGTGGATGCCCTTGCGGCGCAGCTCGGCGATGACGGAAAGACCATCGCGACGCGGCAGCATGCGGTCGATCACAAGCACGTCGTAGGTATTTTCGGTCCCCATGAAGAGGCCGCTTTCGCCGTCGCTTGCATGGTCGGCGACAATACCCGCCTCACGAAAGGCTTTCGTGAGATAGGCCGCCGCTTCCAGATCGTCTTCGATGATGAGAATCTTCATGCGGCCGACATTACCCGCCGGCTGTGTTTCGGCAAGGCTCAAAGCGTGATCGTCTTGCTGGAAGGTCATTGTCGTCACCTGCGATGGGTTGACAGGAAGAGCCGCGCGAGCGCGCGACCCTTCGAATTCGATCCGGAGAACCGGGGCGCTTAGCCCTGGTTTTCGACCGGAAGGGCCACGAAGCGGCTGCCTTCCTTAGACTGGATCTGGAACAGCGCGCGGGTGCGGCCATCCTTCTTCGCCTGGTTCAGCACCTTGACCACATCATCGGCTGAGGAGACTTCCTGGTTGTTGACCGAGGTGATCTTCTCGCCTTCCTTGATGCCCTTGTCGGCAGCATCGGAGTTCGGGTCGATGCCGGTGATCTGCAGGCCCTTGCCGTCATCGGCAGGACCGACCGTCAGGCCGAGATCGGCGAGAGCCTTTTCGGATGCCGGGGTCTGTGCTTCCGGTGCCTGATCGCCATCATCGGTCGAAGCCTGCTGCTGTTCTGCCGGCAGTGTGCCGAGCTCAACCGTGACAGGCATGGACTTGCCGGAGCGCCAGACGGAGAGTTCGACCTTCTTGCCCGGTGTCATCGCGCCGATGCGGCGGCTCAGATCACGGGCGTCCTTGACGGTCTCGCCGTTGACGGCGGTGACGACGTCGCCAGCCTTCATGCCGGCCTTTTCACCTGGCGTTCCAGCCTGAGCGTTGACGACGAGCGCGCCGCTGGCTTCAGAGAGGCCAAGCGAGTCGGCGATGTCCTTGGTGACCGGCTGGATCTGCACGCCGAGATAGCCGCGCGAGACCTGGCCGTCCTTCATCAGGTCGGCGACGACGTCCTTGGCGGTCGATGCCGGGATCGCGAAGGCGATGCCGACGCTGCCGCCCGACGGCGAGAAGATGGCGGTATTGATGCCGACCACCTGGCCGCTGAGGTTGAAGGTCGGGCCACCGGAGTTGCCGCGGTTCACGGCTGCGTCGACCTGGAGATAATCGTCATAGGGGCCGGAGCCGATATCGCGGCCACGGGCCGAAACGATACCTGCCGTCACCGTGCCGCCGAGGCCGAACGGGTTACCAACGGCAACGACCCAGTCGCCGACGCGGACGTTGTTGTCGTCGGCCCAGTTGACGTAGGTGAACTTCTTGCCCTTGCCGTCGACCTTCAGCACTGCGAGGTCGGTGCGCGGGTCCTTGCCGATCAGCTTGGCGTCGAGCTCGGTGCCGTCCTTCATGACAGCGACGAAGGCCGCGCCATCGGAAACGACGTGATTGTTGGTGACGATATAGCCGTCTTCGGAGATGAAGAAGCCGGAGCCCTGGGCGACGGGACGCAGACGACCCTCATGCTGGCCAAGGCCGGGAGGATGCGCGCCGGGAGGGCCACGACGACCCTGCTGTTCGCCGAACTGGCGGAAGAAGGGCTTCAGGGCATCGGGGAGATCATCGAAACCACGGCCGTTGAAATCGAAGGAGAAGCCATTGTTGCCATCCTCATCGGAGACCGGCTTGACGCGGCTTTCGACGCGAACGGAAACGACGGCAGGCGAAACGGCGTCGACGACATTGGCGAAGCTCGGCACGGACGGTGCCTCGACCTTGACCGCTTCGGCGTAGGAACGCGTAATTTCGAGGGGGACGCCAGTCGCCAGGACGGCGGTGGCAAGACCGGCAACGGTCGAGGCCTTGAGCACGGTCGACAGTGACGGAGCTTTGATAGTCTTCAGCATAAGACGCACCTTCTTATATTTAAATCCACGGGACCGGCGGTTACCGGATCGGTCGATGGATAAAGATATAGGACGGCACACCTTACTGCGAACTGTCCGAGGCATGAAAAATTCGTAATGTCCGAATTCTTCCGCCTGGAGCGCGTATTTACTTCTTCAGCAGCTCGCTCAAACGCGCCTGCTCGTCGCTCGTCAGCGCCGATCCGGTCGGCTGGCCGGCATAGCGGCGGGCGAAAACGACGAGCGACAGGCCGCCCAGCACCGCGAGCAGGATCGGAGCGCCCCACAAGAGCAGCGTCTTTGTCTCGAAGCGCGGCTTCAGCAGCACGAACTCGCCGTAGCGGGAGACGATGTAGCTCATCACCTGCTGGTCGCTGTCGCCATCGGTAATGCGCTTTCGCACCAGCAGACGCAGATCCTTGGCCAGTTCGGCGTTGGAATCGTCGATCGACTGGTTCTGGCAGACCATGCAGCGCAATTCCGCCGAGATAGCCCGCGCTCGGCTTTCGAGAGCGGGATCTTTCAGCATCTCGTCCGGGTTGACGGCGAAGGCCGGCACGGCGGACGTGATCAGGAGGAGAGCCAGAAGGAGGCGACGCATCATTCGGCCGGCTCCATGACAGGCTGCAGCGCCTTTGCCTTGCGGCGTGGCGCGCCGACGCGCAGGCGCCGGTCGCTGAGCGAGACGAAGCCGCCAAGCGCCATGACGAGGGCGCCGCCCCAGATGCAGAGAATATAGGGCTTCCACCAGATACGCACGACGATACCGCCGTCATCTGTGGGATCACCGAGCGAGACGTAGAGCTGGCTCGCACCGAAGGTCAGGATACCGGCTTCCGTCGTCGGCATCTGGCCGGCGGTGTAGATGCGCTTGGCAGACCAGACGTCAGCCACCTCGACCCCACCTCTGGCGATGGTGAAATGACCGCGATCCTCGGTGTAGTTCGGACCGGTCGCCTTCTTCATGCCGTCGAAGCGCAGCGTGTAGCCGCCGGCATCGGTCACCTCGCCCTGCTTCATCTGCAGTACGTGCTCGGTCTGGAAGGTGGAAACGGCAACGATGCCCAGCACGGAAATGCCGAGGCCCGCATGGGCGAGCGCCGTGCCGAAGGCGGAACGTGGCAAGCCCTTGAGGCGGCGCCAGGCGATGCCAAGAGGCTGCTTGCCGACGCCGGCGCGATACCAGAGATCGGCGATGGCGCCGAGGACCAGGAAGAGACCGGCCGCGAGACCCAAAACCGACATGACCGGGCCGCCATGCTGGAGATAGAAGAATAGGACGGCGGCGACGAAGGCGAGTGCCGCAACCGCATAGAGCCGCTGCAGCGCGCCCAGCAGGTCACCGCGTTTCCAGGCCAGCAGCGGGCCGAAGGGCACGATGACGAGCAGCGGCGCCATCAACAGGCCGAAGGTCATGTTGAAGAAGGGCGGGCCGACCGATATCTTGTCGTTGGTCAGCGTTTCCAGAACCAGCGGGTAGAGCGTACCCGTCAGCACCGTTCCGCAGGCAACCGTGAGGATCAGGTTGTTGACGACGAGCGCGCCTTCCCGCGAGATCGGCGCGAACAGGCCGCCGGCCGTCAGTCGCGGCGCCCGGAAGGCAAAGAGCGACAGCGCACCGCCGATGAAGAGCAGCAGGATGCAGAGGATGAAGACGCCGCGCGATGGGTCGCTGGCGAAGGCATGAACCGAGGTCAGCACGCCCGAGCGCACCAGGAAGGTACCCATCAGCGACAGCGAGAACGTCAGGATGGCGAGCAGCACCGTCCAGATTTTCAGCGCCTCGCGCTTTTCCATGACGAGAGCCGAGTGCAGCAGCGCCGTACCGGCAAGCCAGGGCATGAAGGAGGCGTTTTCGACCGGATCCCAGAACCACCAGCCGCCCCAGCCGAGTTCGTAATAGGCCCAGTAGGAGCCCATGGCGATGCCGAGCGTGAGGAAGGTCCATGCGGCCAGCGCCCAGGGACGGACCCAGCGCGCCCAGGCGGCGTCGATGCGGCCTTCGATCAGGGCGGCGACAGCAAAGGAGAAGCAGACGGAGAAGCCGACATAGCCGAGATAGAGCAGCGGCGGATGGATGGCGAGGCCGATATCCTGCAGGATCGGGTTCAGATCCTTGCCCTCCGCCGGCGCCGGATCGAGGCGCGCGAAGGGGTTGGAGGTAAGCAGGATGAAGAGCAGGAAGGCCACCGAGATCCAGGCCTGCACCGAAAGCACATTGGCCTTCAGCGTCTCGGGAAGATTGCGGCCGAAGATGGCGACCAGCGCGCTGAAAAGAGCCAGGATCAACAGCCAGAGCATCATCGATCCCTCGTGATTGCCCCAGACGCCGGAGTATTTGTAGATCAGCGGCATCAGCGAATGCGAGTTTTCCCAGACGTTCTTCACCGAGAAGTCGGACACGACATGCGCATAGGTCAAGACGCCGAAGGAGAAGGCGACCAGCGCGAAAAGGACGACAGAGCCGATCGGCCCGACATCCATCATCGCCTGATCCACGCGCCGGGCGCCGATCAGCGGCACCAGCGACACGATGATCGCGGTGGCGAGCGCCAGAATGAGAGCGTAGTGGCCGATTTCGATGATCATTTCGCCGCCTGTTCGTCTTTCCAGAGCCCCTGCTGCTTCAGCCTGTCGGCGACATCCTTGGGCATGTATTTCTCGTCATGCTTGGCAAGCACGGTATCGGCGGTGAAGACGTCGCTGCCGCTTTCGAATGTGCCCTCGGTCACCACGCCCTGCCCCTCGCGGAAGAGATCGGGAAGGATGCCGGTGAAGCGGACGTGGACCAGATCGCCCGAGGCATCGGTCACGGCAAAACGCACCGTCGAGCCTGCGCCCCTGACCACGCTGCCCTCGCCGACCAGACCACCGAGGCGGATACGGGTTCCTGGAGGGACCGGATTGCTGGCGAGATCAGCCGGCATGTAGAAATAGGCGACCGAATTGCTGAAGGCGAACATCACCAGCAGAACGGCCGCGACAATGAAGCTCATTCCGCCGCCGATTACCGCAAGGCGTTTCTGCTTGCGCGTCATTGCATCGTTCCTTGTGTCGCCGCTGCGTCCGCGGGAAGACCGAGTTCATGGGCGAGTGCCACAAGCTGCTTGCCCTTCTCGCCATCAGCGGGGAAAGCCGTCAGCCCGCGCTTCAGCGCCGCCGCCGCGCGGTCCTTGTCGTTCAATACCATATAGGAGCGGACCAGCCGCAGCCATCCGTCGAGATTGTCGGGGTTCTCTGTCAGCTTCGCGTCGAGACTGTCGACCATGCCGCGGATCATCTGCTGACGATCGCCGCTGTTCATCTGATCGGCCGCCGCGACATCAGCCTGCGTCGGCCCGCCGAGCGGTGCGGCTGCCGTTGGCGCGTTGCCCGCAGCCGGCGTGCCGCCGTTCTTTGCGATATGCTCGCTCACCAGCGGCATCCATGGCGCATCGGGCGGAGACTGCTTGGCAATGGCCTCGAAGCCGGCGCGGGCCTCGTCGGCCTTGCCTGCCTGTTCGAGACCAAGCGCGATGTAGAAGCGGGCGCGCGGGTTTTCCGGCTCCAGCTTCAGCGATCGGGTCAGCACGTCGCGTGCATCGTCGGTGATCACGCCGCTCGAGGCGGCAATCAGCGTTTCGGCCAGCCCATCGAGCCGGGCCGCCGTTTCGCCGAGCAGCCGGATGGCGTTGCGGTAGGCGGTTTCGGCATCGGCGATGCGCATGGTGTTGAAGTAAATCGGCGCCAGGATATCCCAGCCCTTGCCGTCATCCGGGTTCTCGGCGAGATGCCGCTCGGCCTTGGCGACAAGGATCGCCATGTCGTTGCCGGGATTCTCCAGGCGCGCCTCGAGAGGCTGCGAGGGCAGATCGGGTCTGCCCATTATGATGTAAAGACAGAGCCCCGTGAGCGGCAGCAGCATGAGGACGAAGACTTCGGCGGCGCGACGGTATCCGCGTCCAGCCTTGGGAGCGGCCGACGCCTCGGCGCTCGATACGGCAAGCAGACGTCGGCCGATTTCGGCGCGGGCATACTCGGCTTCCTCGGCGGAGATCAAACCACCGGCACGGTCGCGGTCGAGTTCTGCAAGCTGGTCGCGGTAGACGGCGGTTTCGCCGGCACGGCTATCGCCGGTCGCCTTCGAGCCCCGCAAAAGCGGATAAAGCAGAAGAGCGGCAACGGATGCCGTCATCACGGCCAGGAGAATCCAGAAAGTCATGACCGCCAATTACTCGAAGCGCGCGATCATTCCAATATGCAAAGCCACGATGACGATGATTTGAAGTAATTTGCCGCACGTTACCAAATGGAGGCAACGTCAGGACTTTGGCTCAGCCGAGAGGCGACCAGCTGCCGTCACCATTGCGGCAGGCCGATCCGCGCGCCAGCGTGTCCTTGCCGTCGACGGTGAGCGTGTGGGTGTACTGGCGGCAATTCTGCGAGCCGACCTGATAGGGAGCCGCGGCCACGACCTTGCCGCTCACATTGCGGCCGCTCCAGACGACCGGCTGGCCGACAGCGGCCCCTTCCAGCGCGCGGTACTCGGCTTCGAGAGCCCGCTGCCGGTCGCTGTCGCTCAAGGTCACGCCGGTGCGGCCGACGATGCCGCCCTGCAGGGCTTCGATGATGGTGGCGGAGGCCGATGGCTTGCGGCCGCCGAAAAGGCCGGATGAGGCGCCGCTCTTCGTCGTCTGGCAGCCGGTCAGAGCCATGCATGCCACAAGAGAAAGACCAATTATGCCTTTTGAGCTAGGTATCATTCAGTCGAACCCGAACCAGGTGTCAAACGCGCCACAGGTGCAAGCCGCACCCCGCCTTAGGCCGAGGTAAAGCATGCTATGCAAATGTCTTTCTGGCATCAAGCCGCCGATCACGCAACATCCTTTGTGACACCGGGAAGAATAAGGCGCGCCTTCAGCCCGCCCCACTCGCCGCGCGACAGTTCCAGCCGGCCCTGATACTCGTTGGCGATCTCGGTCACGATCGAAAGACCAAGGCCGGTGCCGGGCTTGCTCTCGTCGAGACGGCGGCCGCGCTTCAGCGCCTCGCGGATCTGATCGGGCTCAAGACCGGGGCCATCATCCTCGACAATCACCTCGACCCAATGGCGGCGGGCGCTGCCCTCCCCGCCCTTGACGTCATCGGGGGCTTCGGCGACCGAAAGCCTGACCTTGTGGACGGCGAAGCGCGAGGCGTTTTCAAGCAGGTTGCCGACCACTTCCTCCAGGTCCTGCTGCTCCAGCGCCACGGCCAGATGCGGCGGGTTGACGAGGAGGTCGAACTCCTTGTCGACGTTCAGGCGGCGCATGACGCGCACCAGCCGTTCCAGCGCCGGCTCGGCGTCGGTACGGGCGAGCACGGATTCGCGCTGGGCGGCAATGCGGGCGCGGTTGAGATAGGATTGCACCTGCCCCTGCATCGATTCCGCCTGGCTCTTGACCAGCTCACCATGCGAGCGCTCCAAGACGCGGGCCTCGTTGAGCAGCACGGCGATCGGCGTCTTCAGCGAATGGGCGAGATTGCCGACCTGCATGCGGGCGCGCTCGACGATGCGGCGGTTGCTGTCGATCAGCGCGTTGACCTCGTTGGCAAGCGGCAGGATCTCGCGCGGGAACTCGCCCTTCAGCTGCTCGCTCTCGCCGGCGCGGATACGCTCCAGTGCGGCGCGCGCCTTGTCGAGCGGCTTCAGGCCATAGAGAATAGCGAGCGCGTTGACGATCAAGCTGCCGACACCGAAGCCGGCGAGCGCGAGATAGAGGCTGTGGGAGAAGTTGCGGACGTCGTCCTCGACGACATCGACATTGCCGGTGACGCGAAAGCGCGCGGCGCGGCCATCGGTGTCGAGCACCACTTCGGTTTCGGCGACCTGGATACGGTTCTGCGAGGTGTCGGTGACCTGATAATAGCGCTCGTAGTTCTTGTCGAACGGCGCTTCCAGCACGGAGGGAACGGGGATGGTCGTGGCGCCGAGCGAGGGCGAGACCAGCGGCGGGGCCGTGTAGGTCCCAAGCGGCTCGACCATCCAGTACCAGCCGGTCTTCGGCTGGGCGAAGCGCAGGTCGCCGAGCTGCGGGCTGCCCGACAGCGCGCCCTGATCGCCGATCGCCACCGAGTTGATGACGTTATAGAGCTGCGCGCGCAGGAGATCCTGAAAGCCGCGCTCGGCGCTCTTGCGATAGAGCGTCGAGATCAACAGGCCGATTACGACAAGCGCCACGGTCGACCAGATCGTGGTCAGAAGCAGGACGCGTGCGGTAAGAGACTTAATTCGCATTGGTCGGCGCTTGGATGCGGTAGCCGAGACCGCGCACCGTTTCGATCAGATCGACGCCCATCTTCTTGCGCAGGCGACCGACGAAGACTTCGATCGTGTTGCTGTCGCGGTCGAAATCCTGGTCGTACATGTGCTCGACCAGCTCGGTGCGCGACACCACCTCGCCCATGTGATGCATGAGGTAGGCCAAGAGACGGTATTCGTGCGAGGTCAGCTTCAGCGCCACGCCGTTGACCACGGCCTTCGAGGTCTTGGTGTCGAGGCGAACGGGGCCGCAGACGATCTCCGACGAAGAATGACCGGCGGCGCGGCGGATGAGCGCGCGGATGCGGGCGAGCACTTCTTCGACGTGGAAGGGCTTGGTCACGTAATCGTCGGCGCCCGCATCGATGCCGGCGACCTTGTCGCTCCAGCGATCGCGGGCGGTCAGGATCAGCACCGGCATGCCGCGACCGGCGCCGCGCCACTTTTCCAGAACGCTGACGCCGTCGAGTTCGGGCAGGCCTATATCGAGGATGATCGCGTCATAGGGTTCGGTGTCGCCGAGGAAGTGTCCCTCCTCGCCGTCGAACGCCTGATCGACGACGTAGCCGGCCTCTTTCAGGGTTTCGCTCAGCTGACGATTCAGATTGACGTCGTCTTCGACTACCAGGATGCGCATCGGTCCGCTCTACTCCGCTTTATGTCTTCGATGTCTAAATAGGGCGATTCTGCCTACATCGGAACCTTGACGGTTACTTTACGCGGTCGCTGGCCGTTGCCCTGGACGAGCACAGTGATGATGCAGCTGTCGCCGGAGGGCTGAACGGAGAGCAGCTGCCCCCCGGTCTTCTCGACAACCTGCTGGGCGGCTTCACTGCAATCGCCTGCTACGCGCACCAAAAGGTTGTGCGTATTATCCGGTGAGGGCGACGGTACCGCCAGCCAAACGGCCAACGCTGCGACGCTCAGAGGAGAGGCCATGTGCTATGCTTTCGATGGATACCAACTTGACCTGACTATGTACTCAGGAGACCTGAATGGCAAATGAATGCAAGGTAATGTCGGGTGCTTGGGGGTGTCTAGGAGCATGCCGCAAGGCACCCGACGCCGCTGCTGTGGCCGGAAAGGCACGGTTGGCGGCGGCATTCGCGCCGCCGTGCCGCTATCGCCCCTGGACTCAAGGCTTGATCGCCGACTTCGCCGTCACCCGGCCATAGACCGCGAGCAACCCGCCCAGCGCTCCGGCGATATTGACGATCGCATCGACGATCTGAGAGCGGTCGCCGGATGCGATGTCCACACCCGTAAAGTGCAAAGCCGAAGCGAGGATCGCAACGACCGCGCCCCAGATGGTCTTCGAGCTGTACCAGTTTTTCAAATCAGGCATCGTCCTTCTCCTTCGGTTGAAATGTCACATCTGAAAGATCGCCCGCGCGGGCAATCCCAGCGGCACGCGCTCGCCGAGCTGGCGGATCGTCACCGCAAGGCTCGCCTGCCGCCCGCCGAAATCGAGCACCTCTTCGGCGAGCGGATAGGTCCATTCCGGCGTCGCGACCTCGACCGCCCGGACCACGACGTCGGCGCCATCAAGCACCTCGACCCGGTAGCGTTCGAAAGGCTCGTCGAGCGGAATATCGGCGCCGGTCCAGCTGTCGGCATTGTCGCGTCCGCGCCTTGTCCAGGAGATCACGGCATCGCCGGCATCCGTGCGCCGGCAGCGCAGGTGAACCGGGGCGAGCGGCGTTTCGGCGCGCAGACCGCCCGCGAACACGAACGGCCCCGCCATCGCAAGCGAACCGGCCGCCTCGGCGATCCAGTTGAGCGACAGGCCGGCCTCGTCGCTACGCAGGCCGAGCGGCTTGACCGCCTCGTCGAGCAGCACAAAGGCAGCGCCCTCGATAATGCCCGAGACCATCGCGTCCTCGGTGCCCGCAAGCCCGCGCAGCAAGCCGCCGAGCCGCCATCGCCCGGCCGCGATTTCCTCGGCCTGCAGGAAAGATAGGATCTCCCAGACGCCACCCACCGAGCGCACAGCCAGCCGATTGGCGCCGTTCAGCACCGCTATCTCGGCCGCCGAGGACAGTTCGCCGTAAGCGAGATCGACGATCAGCGCCTGGGACCAATCGAAGCGGCCGGTAACACCCGATGCAAGTGCCGACACAAGCGTTCCCATCGTTGCCGGACGGTCGAGCACCGCCCTGCCCCGATAGCCCTCCGTCGTCGCCGATGACGACAGACCGACGGTGCGCCAGGGCTTGGCGAAGACGGCACCGCGCGCGAAGCTCGTCGCCGCCTCGCCGTCGAAGCGTGGCAAATCCATGAGATGGACCAGCGGCCTGAACAGGTTCGACGCGGTGCCGCCGCCATTGCGGCCGTCGGTCACCGCAGGCGGAGCGCCGCCCGAGGACGGTGCGAAGGCTCGCGCCTCGATGCGGCGTGCATCGCCATCCTCGATGCGCGAGACCAGGAAGCGGCCATCGGGACCATCATTGAGCGAGACGACATCACCCGGCTGCACATCCAGCCGCCCCGGCGCCAGCGAGAAACGCAGCGAGCGGCGGGCGATGCGATTGTCGCGCAACAGCGCCTCGGCCGCATCAAGCGCCGTCTCCTCGGCAAGCACTGCGGGAAGATCCTGCTTGATCAGCCGGCTCGTCGCCTGCCCAGCGCGGTGCGAGCGGGCGCTTGCCTGCTCGTAGTCGAGATCGGGATTGTAGAAGGTCATCACCGCCTCGGCGGCGAAATCGCTGTCGTGGCCGCGTGTCTCCTGCCAAAGCGGTTCGTTCTCGCTGTCAACGAACGTCTCGATCCGCATCGCCGGCAGGCTGGCGCGTGTGCGCGAGCGGAACCGCAGGAGGCCGGCATCCTCGAAGGCATCGATCTGGAACGCCTGCAGCAGCGGCTCGATCAGGTCGCGGGCCGAACCGAGCTCGCCCTTGACGTAACCGATCAGGTCGCCGCTCACTTCGGTGACGTCGAAATCCGAAAAGCCATGGTCGCGCAGCACCGCCGCCACGATATCGGCCAGGGTGCCGGCGCCGAGCCTTCCGTTCAGCCAGTGGCCGGTGCGCCAATTGCCGCCATCGGACCAGACATCCGTTGCCAGCGGAAAAGCCGGAAACGGCCGCGCGTCCCAGCACCAGACGAAGAGATGCGAGGGATCGACCATGCCTTGGGGCGCGTCACCGCCTTCCCACCACAGATGGTGGGCCTCGAGAAAGCGGCGCTGCATGCTGTCCGAGCGCATGCCGGTGGAGAAATACGGCGCCCCGCTCTCCACCGACTTCGGGTCGGCGAAGACATTGGGCTGGTTGGCGCCCTTGTCGACGGCGCCGCAGCCAAGCTCGGTGAACCAGATTGGCTTGCCCGACGGCACCCATGCCGTGGGCGCCGCGCGCTCGGCGCCGCCAATGCGCTCGTAATGCGGATTGGCCCACCAGGCGGCGATATCCTTGTAGCGGAAGACCCAGGGCTTGCCGGCGAGACCATCGGTGATCGGGCTGCGCTGCCGGGCTTTGCGGGCATCGCCATCCGCGTAGTACCAGTCGAAGC
Organism: Rhizobium sp. 2MFCol3.1; assembly: GCF_000377565.1. GTDB lineage: Bacteria > Pseudomonadota > Alphaproteobacteria > Rhizobiales > Rhizobiaceae > Rhizobium. Next base: position 234,985 of record NZ_KB898357.1, read on the forward strand.
CCTCGCCCGCGCTGATCGCCGCCGTCAGCGCATTTCGATCATCGGCAAGGCGGAAGCCATCGGGATTGGCGCTGGCCAGATCGTCGTCGCGCCAGTCGGCGAGCGGCATGTAGTTGTCGATCCCGACGGCATCGATATCGGGCGAGGCCCAGAGCGGGTCGAGATGGAAATAGACGTCGCCGCTGCCATCAGCCGGGTGATAGCCGAAATACTCGCTCCAATCGGCGCCATAGGTGATCTTGGCAGCCGGCAGCAGGGCTTTGACATCGCCCGCCAGCCGCACCAGCGCCTCGACGAAAGGAAAGGCATCGCCGCCATCGCGCAGGTGCGTCAGTCCGCGCAGTTCGGAGCCGATCAGGAAGCCATCGACCCCGCCTGCAAAACGCGCCAGTTGCGCATGATGCAGGATGAAGCGCCGGTAGCTCTCCTCCCCGCCGAGATAGGCCACATGGCCGCCCGCGATCGTGAAATCGCCCGCCTGCGCATTGCCGGCAAAGGTCTGAACCTGCCCGCGCGCGGCCGCCGTCCGGTCAGCACTGCCTGGCCGACCCGGCGCCGGATCGCAGGTAATGCGGCCGCGCCAGGGATAGGACGCCTGCCGCGCGCCGCCATAGGGATCGGCAAGCGCGTTGTCGGCGGGAATGTCCATCATCACAAAGGGATAGAGATAGACCTTAAGGCCTCGGCTCCTGAGATCGGCGATCGCCGACAGCACGCTGGCATCATCGGGCGTGCCGCCATAGGCCGGGCCGCCATTGTTGCGGCTGACGAGGTGGGCAGCGCCGCGCGTGATGCCGGAGACAGACCACGGCGTACTTTCCTCCGCGCGGCTCGCCACCTCGACACCGGGCACCACGCGGCATTGGCCGGCGCGCAGATCGGTGCCGAACCACGAGACCACAAGCGCCACGCGCTCGAGATTGGGGCAGAGCGCCATGAGCTCGTCGATCGAGATATCCCAATCGCTCGTGCCGCGCAGGCTGTTACGGTTGAGAATGCGGGCGCTGCCGGCGCCGATGCTCTCCGAGACCTGCGCGAGCTGATAGCCATGCTCGGTGGCGCCGGGGATGATGCAGACGGCCTTGATCTCACTCTCGAGCTCACCGACCGATCTGACGACCTCGAACTGCAGCAGCGGAATGCGGTTTCCATAGGCATCGAGCGGCAGCCGCTCGAAGACGGCGTAAGCAAGGCCACGATAGGCAGGCGCGTTGCCCGCCCCCTGCTTGGCCTCGATCAGCGGATCGGGCAGCTGCGCGTCGTCGCCGCGATAGACGCGCATCTCGATCCTGGTGAGATCCAGTTCCTTGCCATCGGCCCAGACGCGCCTGACATGCCCGATCGGCCCTTCCGCCAGCCCGACCGCGAGATTGGCGAAGTAGCGGAAGCTCTCGACGCGGGTGCCGCCGGTGGCCTTGCCGCCCTGCCGCTCGCTGGTCACCTCCTCCTCGAAGCGCGTCGCCCAGATCAGCGTGCCGCCGACACGCACGCTGCCATAGACGCGGTTGATCGCCGTGCCCTCGTCGGCGCCGGGAATGCGGGCGCTCGACAGATGCGCGCCGCGCACGGTGGAACGGCCGTTGATCAGCGCATGGTCGACGACGCTTCCGGCAAGCGCGCCCGCGGCGCGGCCGATGATCGCGCCGACAGGTCCGAAGACGCCGCCGAGTGCCGCGCCGGCGGCCTGGAAGAGGAGTGTTGCCATCTATCTCTCCGGAAAACGAAAGACGCCCGAAATGCGCCGGCGCCAACTCGGCACCAGCGGCGATGTGACAACCGCCGCCTGCTCGTAGGCATGGATGAACTGCCGCTCGCCCGACAGGATACCGGCATGCTTGGCGGCGAGTTGCGGGCGCCAGCGAAACAGGAGCACGTCGCCCGGCCGGGCCTCGACAAGCGGCAGCGGCGGGCCGAAATGCCGGAATGCCGCCTCCATCAGTCGATCCCCGCCGCCGCGCTCGGCCCAATCCGGCGCATAGGGTGGCGGGCGCTCCGGTTCCTGTCCGTAAAGCTCGCGCCAGATGCCCCGGATCAGCCCGAGACAATCGCAGCCGACGCCCTTCAGCGAGGCCTGATGCCTGTAGGGCGTGCCGATCCAGCCTTCGGCCAGCCGCAGCACTTGCGTTGAAATGTCTGTCATTTGAACAGCGCGCTCCCGTCATGATGGGTCTCGCCATCGGCGTAGGTGTAGGCGAAATCGGTGCCGGGGATGTGCGGGAAACCGCGGAAATTCAGGCGGTTGGCGAATTTCGTTCGACAGGTGGAGAAAGCCTTGTCGCAGCCCGCAGTCAGCACTACGCGGTCGCCCACACTTGGGGTGGCCTCAAGCGGCAGCCAGAGCGCCACCTCCAGCAGACCGTCCTTCACCGCATGCGTCTCGATCTCCAGCCGCTGGCCCTGATTGTCGCCATCGAGAAAGCTCAGCACGCCGAAACGGAAGAAGCCGTCTGCCACGGCGCGGACACCCGAAAGCAAAATCCGGCTGGCATCCGGCACCGAGGCCACCACGCCCTCGGCGCGCATCGCGGGCGCCGAGAGATCGACGCCGCATCTTTGATCGCCAAGCGTCGCGTCGCAGCGCCGGCCATAGACGCGGCCCTGCGGCTCGCCGAGGCGGCTGGCGAAGCTGCGGAGTTCCGCCTGAAACTGGCCGGCATCGCGCGTGACGTCGCCGATCTCCTGCACCTTCAGAAGCATATTCTGCTCGGGGTCCGCCCAGTTGACGAGATGCACCTCGACGCGGGCGCCGTCATAGCGGCCGCGCGTCAGATCCTCCTCGGTGATCGCCGCGCTGGAAAAGCCGCCGGCAACATCGCTGGTGGCGGCCGGCAAGCCCGCCTCCTCTTCCGCCGCACTGGCGGAAAAGCCGCTCGCCGCCAGGAAGGTGGTGCCCGCGAATGTCAGATCGTGATCGTGTTCGGTAAAGCCGAGCACGACGCCATCGCGGCGCGTCACCCGCCAGGCGTGGCAGAGCGTCGTGGCGTCGCTTGCAAGATGCGCGGCGAGCGCGTCCGGAATATGCCTCATGGCATGATCTCCATCAGCGGAATGGTGGGAATGCGCCCTGCATTGAAGGCCGAGAGGTTGACGTCGATGCGCCCGGTCGCAAAGCGCACCGGCACGTCGAACAGGAACCCCGCCGTCACCGACGCCCCCTCCGGCGGAACGGCATCGGCCGCGAAGGTGACGATGCCGGTCGTGGGGTCACACACGAACGCGGACGACGGCTGCGGCACGCCATCCACCGCGACGACGACCGAGCCTTCGACCGGCTTGGCGATCCGACGCGTGCTGCTGGCCCCGGCATCGCCATAGGTCTTGGTGAGCGGGAACGCGACGGTCACGCCATCGCCAGTCCCGATCGGCTGATCGCCCGGTCCGATCTCTGCACCCGGGCGTGTGGATGTCCAGTCGATGGGATCGCGGAAGCGGAAGCCATAAAGCTCGCCGCCACGGGCCTCGAAGAACTCCAGCACCTCGTAGAGATCCGCCACCGAGCGCAGGCCGGAGCCCGCATCATAGCTGCGGCGCGCATCGCGCCAGCGGCTGTTGCGGCTTTCGCGGCCGTTGGAGAGATTGACGATATCAGTGCGCCGGACCGGCCCGCCGCTCGTCGACAGCGACAGGCGCAGCGGAAAGCGCACCTCGTGGAAACCTGACATCATCACCTCACAGGTTGCGCTGGCCGCGCATCGCGGTGCGCGCCAGCATCGAGGAAATCTGCGCCTCGCTCTTTCGGAAGCTCTCGGCATCCGTCGCGGTGACGTTGAAGACGATCTGCGGTGCGGCCGCACTCCCCGATGCGGCGACGCCGAGCGAACCATCGGCACCGCGCCGCAAGGGCAGGATCGCCTCGCTGCCCGCCTCGCCCATCAGCCCCATGTCGCCGCCAAGCGGAAAATAGGTGGGCTGCGAGACGACACCGCCATCGGCGAAAGGCAGCAGCTTACCGGCGCCGCCGAGGAGGCTGGAGGCGGCGCCCGAGAGCATCGTCTCCAGCGGCTTCAATCCAGCCTGCAGCGCGATATCCGTCATGCGGTTCGCCAGCCCGCGCAGCACATCATCCAGCCCCTTGCCGCCCGAGACCGCGCTGCGCAACGCCCCTGATAGTGCCGAGCCGAAGGAGCGCGAGCTGCCCTCCAGATCGTCGAGTGCGCGCCGCAGCGTCGCGGCCTCGTCGGTCATGGCCGACAGGTCGGTCTGGTCATCGGTCATGGTCGTTCCTCGTTTCGGATGTTGCCCGGCTGTCCGGAAAGCGGGCCATCAGCCCGTCGAGATCGGCGCGCGAGACGGTGGCGCGCGGTGGCGAAAGCCCGCCGGCGGCTGCGTGAAACTCGACCGGCGTCATCGCCCAGAAGGATTGCGGGGGAAGCCGCAGCAGGCAGAGACCGACATGGAGAACCCGCGCCCAGGGGAAAGGCGCAGGCCCCGCACTGTCCGTCGTCTTCACGCCCGCTGCGGCTAGAGGGGGCGCGCGGAGGCGTCAGCGCCATCCCCCGAAAACGTCGCCGTCAGCAAATCGCCGACGATCGCGGCATAGCCGCCGATGCCGCCCTCGATATCGGCCTCCGCCACATCCTCGTCGGAATAGAGATTGCCGCCGCCGCGCAGGCCGGCGCCGATGATGCGGATCATATCCGCCGCCTTCAGCCGACCCCCGGCAAAACGCTCGGCCAGCCCATTCAGGCTATCGACCGAAAACGCCGTCTCGAGCTCGGCAAGCGCGCCCAGCGTCAGACACAACACCCGCCGCTCGCCATCGATCTCAGCCTCGATCTCGCCACGCCGGCGATTGGCTCTTCGCCCGCCCGCCATCACAGCGCCTCGAATGTGATCGCGCCGGCCGATTCCAGCGCCAGCTCGAACATCACCTCGCCATTGTACTGGCCGGAATATTCGAGCGCGCTCGCCTGGAACGGCCCGGTGATGCTGCCGAAATCCGGCACGACGATCTGCCAGCTCAGGATCGAGCCGTTGAAGAAGGTATTGCGCACCAGCTGGTCGGAGGCCGCGTCTTTGAAGATGCCGGCGCCAGAGACCGAAGCCCGCTGCACGCCTGCGCCGCCCAAGAGTTCGCGCCAGCGCCCGGCGCTTTCGGCATCGGTCACATCCACCGTCTCGGCATTGAAGGCCAGCCGCTTCGAGCGCAGCCCTGCCACCGTCTCATAATCCGTGCCGTTGAAAACCCTCAACAGCAGATCCTTGCCCTTCTGCGCCACCATGGCCTGATCCCTTCCACGAAAAAAGGCGCCCCGATGGGACGCCCGCGATGTCATCGACTTGTCACTTTGAACCTGATGGCGAAGATGCTACGACCGCTTCGATCCCCTCAATTCGCCGAAATCACACCATGCCCGGGCCTTTCCCCCTGCGTTCGACACAGATGATTGCCGTGCTCACCGTGACGCAGCTCATCGGCTGGGGCACGACCTTCGACATGCTCGGCGTCATGGGCCGGGTGATCGCGCCCGATCTCGGGCTGGCGAATGAAATCGTCTTCGGCGGCCTGACCGTGATGATGGTCGTGCTTGCGCTTCTCGGCCCGACGATTGGCCGGCTTTTGCAGCGCCACGGCGCCGTGCCCGTGCTTGCCGCCTCATCCGTCACCTTCGCCGCCGGCCTTCTCATGCTGGCCGCGACAGAGGGCATCGTGCTCTATACGATCTCCTGGATCGTGATCGGCATCGGCGGAGCTCTCGGCCTGACGACGCCGACCTATACCGCCGTCGTCGAGCGCGAGGGCCTCAACAGCAAACGCGTCATCGCCATCCTGATGCTGTTCACCGGGCTATCCAGCGCGCTGTTCTGGCCGATCCTCAGCATGCTCGATGCCCGGGTCGGCTGGCGGATCACCTTCGTCATTTGCGCGGCGCTACAATTGTGCGTCTGCCTGCCGCTCTATCTCTTCGGCCTGCCGCGCCCGGCCGCCACGCAAAGCGGCTCCGCCGAGATGCATGCAGCACCGGTCGATCTTTCGCCTGATGATCGGCGCAAGGCCTTCCTGCTGCTTGCCGCGGCAACGACGCTATCGAGCTTCGTGACCTTCGGCCTGGCGCCATCGCTGCTGGAGGTCCTGCGCCAATACGGCGCCTCGCCGGTGCTCGCGCTACAGCTCGGCTCGGCGCGTGGGGTGATCGGCATAACGGCGCGGGGCATGGACATGTTGCTCGGCAAGCGCGGCAGCCCGATCGTCAGCGCCATTGCCGGGATCGGCCTGATGGTGGGGAGCTTCGGATTGATCCTCATCGTCCCGCCCTCGACATCGCTGCTCGTCGGCTTCATCGTGATCTACAGCTTCGGCGCCGGGGTCATGGCGGTTGCCCGCGCGCTGCTGCCGCTGGCGCTGTTTTCGCCGCGCGAATACGGCCTGCAGGCCGCCCGCCTGTCGCTACCGCAAAACATCGCCAACGCCGCCGCCCCCATCATCTTCACCGCCATCCTCGACCGCGCCGGCGCCGGCATGGTGATGGCCCTGTGCTGCACGCTCGCAGCACTCGCCTTCGGCCTCGTGCTGAGGCTGGCAACCCTCATCCGCCGGGCCAAGCCGGTTGCTCAGGTCGCCTGAGCGAGGGGTACGTCGCAAACTCAGCTAGTGACAGCCTCCGTCACCGCCCTGAATCGGATCTCGGCGACATGCAGCCTGGTCTTCTGTTCGCGCCGGGTGCGGGTCGAAAGATGCAGCAAGCCCACTAAGTGGTGGGTCTCCAGCGAGAGCGGCGCGTCATGCAGCAGCGCGCTAAGGCGCTCGGCGATGGTCGCAGCCTCTTTTCGACCGCCATTGTCGGTCCAGATTTCGATCGTCAGCAGGTGCTCGGCGCCGGTTTCGGTCGCCGTGGAATAGTCGTTGCTTGCGAGATCGGCGACGATCACCGCCGGGAGTTTTCGGCCCGAAACCAGGCGGTCGCGCAAGCCTTCGGGGCCGATCATGGCTGACAGTTCCGCATCGTCGGCGAGGCGCGTCTGGATCGCCGTCAGCAGTTCGTTGGCGGCGCTCATTGGCCTTCCTCCTCGCACAGGCAGACGAGATAGTTACCGCGCTCGTCCGGGTCGCGCCAGGCGCGGATCGCGAAGGTGCGCGCTCCCTTGCGCAGCCGCATGCCGGCTTTGATATCGTGGCGAAAGCGCAGCCAGATGCGGTGCGTCAGCGTGAAAACGTCGGCGCCCGCCTGCTCCTCGGGCAGTTCGCTGACCGGTTCGATGCGGGCCCAGAACGAGGCGATCTCGGTAAACGAGACAGTGGCGCCGCCCTGTCCGTCCGGCGTCTCCACCGGCGCTTCCAGCGCCAGCCGCGCCGTCATCTGGCCGGGGTCGAAGAAGACCGAGCGCATCAGAGCCTCCTCACCATGAAGGGCGCGATCAGGCGGTCGTAGCCCGAGGGAATATCGGCCGGCTGGTCGTCGACCGCGACCGTGCCCCGGAACGTGAACATCTGCGCCACATGCATCAGCATCGCCCGCTTCAGCGTATCCGGCACCTCGGCGCCGCTCTCTCCGAAGCCGGCAGTGAAGTCGATCTCGATGCCGTTGATGGGCCGGCCGGCACTGATGGCGCGGCCGAGCATGAGGCGCGCCGGGCGGGCGTGGCCGTCGAGGATGTGGCCGGTCAGCGGCAGGCTTAGCTCTTCGCCGGATGCGTCGTAAAGCGTCAGGCTTTCAATGGTTTGGACGGGGCCTCTCGCGATCTGAATCACGCCGTCTTCAGGAATTGAATCAAGATAGAGGCGCCAGGTCTGGGTGATGAGGCTGAGGCCGGTTGCGCGCTCGAGATGTTCGCGGGCGGTGCGGATGAGCGCGGTGAGCAGCGTGTCTTCGTTGGTGTCGTCTAGGCGGAGGTGGGATTTGGTCTCGGCGAGGGTGATGGGTTCGGATGCGGGTGGGGTGATGAGGGCGTAGGTCATGGGTGGGTTCCTGGTGGTGTGGGTGTGGTTGCGATAGGTGAGACGTTGTTCCGTGTGGCCCCCTCATCCGCCTGCCGGCACCTTCTCCCCGCTGGGGAGAAGAGACTCTGGGTTGGCCGCTCGCGCCGACCTCCCCTTCGCCCCCGCGGGGAGAAGGTGGCCCGAAGGGTCGGATGAGGGGGCTCCGGGCGCGGCGAAAGCTACATTCGGGGCCGCTCGGCACAGCGCCAACCGCATTCGAAGCGGCACCGCACCGCACCCCCTCGCCCACTCAACTCACCGCAAACTTCACCAGCTTGATCGCCTCGAAGTTCTGCACCCCGCCGCCAACGCGCTTTGTGTGTATTGCACACAACGCTTTAACCGTGCTGCGCTATGATGGAATGACGGAGAAAACTGATGCCGGTAAAAGCATACTCATACGTACGTATTTCGACCCCTGAACAACGCAAAGGCCGGGGTGAAGAACGCCAGCTAGACGCGGCGCGTGCCTACGCTGCCAAGCATGGACTTGACCTCGATGAATCTTACATCGACCCCGGCAAGTCAGGCTTTCATGGCCATCATGTCAGCAAGGGCGCGTTAGGTCGGTTTCTGGAACTGGTGGCGAACGGCAAAGTAGCTGTTGGTTCTTATTTGTTGGTTGAGAACCTAGACCGACTGTCCCGACAAGCGCCAATCGACGCACAGGCCCAATTCATCGCGATCCTGCAGGCTGGAATCAAAATCGTCACGCTGATGGACGGACAGGTCTACGAGCGCGGCAGAGATTTCACGCAGATGATCATTTCGCTGACGGTAATGTCGCGTGGTCACGAAGAGAGCGCTCGCAAGTCCTACAACAGCAAAAACAACCACGACAAAAACCGGCAAGACATGCTGGCTGGCCTGCCTCGCTTCCAATCCGGCTGCGTCGGCTGGATCGATCAAATCCGCACACCCGGCAGCAAAGACTGCAAGTTTGCCCTCAACGGCCACGCCAAAACAGTGCAGCGAATATTTGAGCTAGCTGATCAAGGTGTTGGTGCGCTACGCATTGCAAGGATATTGAACGACGCGAACACGCCCCCGCTAAAGGCAAGCGGAACCAAGTGGTGGGAAACGACGGTCGTTCGCATCCTCAACAACGAGACGGCAATCGGCACACTCCAGGTCAACGATACCGTCGATGGCAAACTCGTTCCGATGGGCGATCCGATTAAGAACTACTATCCGGCTGCGGTAAGTGAAGAGCTGTTTTGGCGTGTTCAACGCAACAAGAAAAAGGCGCCAACGAAAGGCCGGAAGGGGCTGAGTTTTACCAACCTCTTTCCGATGACCACCCGTTGCGAGCATTGCGGTGGCGGTTTGGGCTTAGTTCGGTCAACGACGAAAGGCGACTATCAATATTATCGCTGCAAGAAGCGGTATGAGGACGGTAATTGCCCCGGTCCATCCGCGTTGTTTCCCTATAATGTGCTTGAAGCAGCCATTCTTGATCACGTCAAAGATTTCTATCTCGATGCCGATATCTCGCGGAAGTCTGGGACAACGCCGCGTGATGAAATGGTCACGGCGATAGCAGCTATCGAGGCTCGCCTATTCGATCTTGAGAAGGAACGCAAAAACACGCTGGCCATGGCAGGCATCGTTGAACATGACGAAGACCGAGCCGAGCTACAGGCAACGTTGCGTTCACTTCGCCCCCAAATCGATCAGGTACGAGCCGAGTTGAGTGAACGACAATCCGAGCTACAGGAGATCGATGATAAGCAGTCGGAAATGGCAGACGTGGTGGACGTGATCGCCAAGGAACGCGCTGTGTGGGCTACGGGCTCGCATGATGAAGTGTTCGTCAGTCGAAGCCGAGTCTCACAGAGCATTCGAAATTTCGTCCACGATATTTGCGTGAATTTCGAGTTGCAGACCGTGCGAGTTCAAGTCGCGGGAGCGACAAAGTCCTACGAATTCAACCGGAAAGGCGAACTGACGAATGTGTTCCATTCGCCTCTGAGCACCGACGAAATGCGCGAGATGGTCAGTTTCGTTTATGGCGAGGATCGCGTTGAGGGCATCATGGACGCCCACAACAAAGTCAAAAGCCTTCACTCAAAGTGAAGCCTTAGAACTTGATGCAGACAAGAGCCGACACGTTGCGTGGACGCGCCTCTGTGCCGCCATTCGACGCAATAGTGATGCCGGTCACAGCTGCATAGATGCCGATACCGGTAGCAGCTGCGTTCGTGTACATGGCACCGGTACCGCGAACGTGGCGACGATTACCCACGTCCTGAGTACCCATTTCGATATCACCGTAGCCGCTGATCGAGTGGCCGTGACCCGGATCGTAAACGCTGTGGGCGTGGCCCGGATCAGTGATCGTATGAGTGTGAGCAAGGTTCTGCGAAGCCTGTGCCGAGCCCAACGTACGGCCGGTGTCAACGCCACGACCGCCATCGAGACCACGACGGAACTCGCCGCGCATGTCCGGAAGATTGAACGTAGTGGAACCGTCGCCCGCACCGTAGACAGTGCCGATTACGCCGAACAACCGCGCATATGTGGTGCGAGACTTGGCTGAACCGTCAGCGACAAGGTAACCAGCGGGAGCTGTAGCACCAGCGAAGTCGATGTAAGTACCGGCTGGGACAATTGCGTCGAGAACCGCTTGCAGCCCTGAGATAGTCGCAACGTCTTGGGTGCCAGTATGATTGGCACGATCTTGGTACCAAACGCCCTCTTTTGCATCGAGCAAGTCGGCGTCGAGTGTTGAGCCTGCGCCATCGTTGCTAGCGGCCCAAATCTTGCCGCCAGCAATCGTGCCCGAAGCAAATGATGGATTCGCCGTTGCGTTGACGATGCGGAACTTGCTGCCGTCGTATGTTGCGGTGATCACCATTCCCGCTACGAGATCGCCAGCCTTCAGTGCAGAGCCGTCGTTCTGGATCAGATCGCGAGAACCGAGACCATTGATGTTGAGGGTTGCTGGACCGGTGTTTGTCGCGTTGACGAAGAAGGAGAAGAACTCCTTCTCATATGACAGTGGGCCGACATCGTATGTGAGCGAGTACGCGTTGCCAGTGTTTGTGAGCAAGCCTCTCGGATTGATGCGGTCGAATGATCGAACCTGTGCACCCATACCGGCGCGAATGACTGCCGGGACAGCGCTCGGAGCAGAGCCGGTCGAGATGCCGTTCGGGCTTGGGGATGTATTTTGGGAATCGCTCTCGTTCCAACGAGGGTCTGTGTAGTCTACCATTTTTCACCACTTTATTATTTTTGTTGTTGGGTGCTTCCCGACACGTTGGCCGGGGCCTTTCGTTATTGGTCGGAGTAGCCAACCTCCCTGAGATAGTCGTTGATCGCGACTGCCAGCGCGTTGTCGGACGTGTCAGCGGCAACCTTCGCCAGCTGGCCCAAATGTGCGGACAGACCGCCCTTCTGCATCTGTGCTTGCGGGATACGAGACAGCCAATTGACGGTTTCGGGGCTGGTCAGGAGTTTGGCCTGCCAGCGGGTCGTGCCGAAACTTGCTGCTTTGCCGACGGCCATACCGGCCCATGCCTTCGGACCACCGAACGCAGCTGCCAGCAGCGACTTGCCGTCCGCTAGGTTCAACTCGCCAAGCGCAGCACCAGCCTTCGCCGTGCCGGAATGGTTGTCGAAACCGCGATAGCCCTTGAGGTTTTCGGATACGCGAGCGAGACGATCTAAATCCTGGCGGAACTGCGCTCGACCTGTGCCGTGGAACATCGCGTTCTTGGCTTCGTCGCTGAGATTGCGCCAACCGGAAAGAAGACGTGTCGGGCTAAACTCGCCACTGCGATTAATGCCGAGGCGCTCGACTGTCGAACCTGTCAGCGTGTTCCAAAGTTCAGGACCGCCCTCTGTGCGCTCAATCTGACGACGCACCGCATTGATGCGCGTGCCACCCTTGTTGACTTGACCTAGTACCCACTCCGCAGCCTGTTCCGGCGTCTGCGCCTTCAAGATCGGATCGAGAGTGTTCTTCGTGTTGAGAACGCCATCAGCCTCACGAGTGCGACGGAAACGATTGTTCGCCTTCTTCCAAGCCTGCAACGCGTCGCCGCCAACTGCCTCAGCGGTCGCGCCCATGTCGGCGGCCATTGCTTGATACAGACCTTGCGCACGATCACGAGTGACCTGTGCAACAGCCGGATCATTCGCGATACGGCCAATACGGGTGCGGGCTTCCTTCAGCTGGTTGAAATTGATGCCTGCGCCGAGATCGTCGGTGATTGCCTTCGTCTGACGGATCACCTCATCAAGAGCCTTCCCGTCGTTGAGCGCAGCGGATTTCGTCATGCCCTGGCGCTCGGCCTGCAATGTTTCTAGAAACTGACGGGTGTTCGTACCTGCTGCCGGTGCATCGGCGGTCAAGCGGCCCGCCTCGTCATACAGGTAATCGCCGCGTGCTTTTGAAGCACTCTTGTAAGCGGAGGCCTGATCCTTCAACGCCTGACCGAGTTCCTGGCGGCTCATCGTCTGCGGAGTGAGGCCACCGATAATGCGGTCTGTTTCAGAATTGATGCCGTCAAACGCTTGTCCGATGCGATCCTGAATGGGCTTTCCAGCGCGAGTTGCAGCAAGGGCCTGCTCTCGAATAGCTGTATTGGCGTTGCCGTTGACCATGCCAGCGGTCGGCTCCACACCGATCGCACGGAAGTCAGCAGCACGTTGACCAGCCTGGGCAGCATCGTCGGCCCGACCAGCAACCAAGCGCTTCGGTCCTGCACGTACTGTGTCGGAGACTGCCGTTGCTGCTTTACGAATGCCCTGTCCGAGAAGTGGAGCAGCGACAGCACCAATGCCCTCGCCTACTGCATTCACACCGAATGTCTTTGCAGCATCACCGATCTGTTCGCCAGCTGTACGCGTATCGTCGTTGCCGTAATACCAGTTCAGGCCGCGCTGCGTTGCTTCTCGGCCCGCCGTAGCACCGAGACCCGCGCCCACAGCACCGCCGCCGATTGCTCCTGTCGTCGTGCCAACGACAGGAACCACGCTACCAGATGTGCCGCCGAGAATACCGCCGCCGATAGCACCGCCAACAGCACCAATACCCTCACCAATCTCAGGCAGTATGCTGGCGATATCACCACCACTCGGTATCCAACCCGGCTGATTATAGATCATGACCTTCCCAGTTTGCGGATCGGTCATTATGAAGTTGTCACCCTTGTAGGGTTCAGCATCGGGATAGTGCTTACGAATAGCTGTCAGTCGATCCTCTGGCTTGTCGAGAGCACCAACTTGCACACGGACGCTAGCCGGTGCTTCCATGTCAGGATCGATGTTCGAATATTCGGGTTCGGCCTGTTTAGCAGGCGCGAAATCCTCCCATGGCCCGGCGTCTGTCTGCTGCGGATTTGCGAAATCTTCCCATGGACCGCGTTCAACCGCTCCGGTGGTCATTGGGTCGACGACTGTCTTTTTCGGATTTGTGTTCGGACCCATTACGCTCTCCCCCTGCTAAACATCGACATCATTTCCCACGGCTTGTAGGTTTGCTTTGGCTGCAACTGCTGAGCCGTTTGGATATCGATCGGTTGGCTACGGAGGAGACCGCCACGCGGAGTGTCATCGGCGACTTGCGGCTGCTGCATTGCCATCTGGGACAAGGCGAGAAGTCCGCCAAGGTTCTTGTTTCCAGTAAGCCCAGGAACATCAATGCCTAGCAGTCCCTTAGAGGTGTCCGCTGGTGCAGCCGGTGCGCTGGCCGCAGCGGTAGAGCCTCCTGTGGACCCTGCGAGTGCTTGTGCGTTGTAGCCTGCGGGTGCATTGCCACCAGCTGCAAGAACCTCTGCAACGGGGTCGATCTGTTTCGCCTGGACCTGTGCCATGGCGTTCTGCGGGCTAACTGCGCCAGTCGTGCCGTTGTAAGCGTTGGTCAGCCATTCAGGAGCATTGGCACTTTTGCCGCCAGCACCCCAAACGCCGGGTGTGCCGCCGCCGATGTGCATGGAACCCTGCTGCATATAGCCGGGACCAGCACCGAAACCGGTGATGCAATTGGCTTTACCTTGGCTGACGATCTGCTCGAAAATCGGACGGTCGGCTTCGTTGGCCCAATCGAGTTTGCGGCCATCTTTGTAGAAAAACGCATCTGCCGCGCCGCCATGGTCATGACGGACACTGCCCGTTCTAGGACCACCCTCCTCTGCCGTGGGCTGACCACCTGAGAAGACTTCCATGCTGACGCCGAGGTTCTTCAAGTAGCCAAGGCGTTTAGCTAGTCCATCATCAAGGGGCTGACTGCGGGTCGCTCCCTGATTACGATAAGTGATGTAGTCGAACATTTTACCTCGTCCCCTTTTTCGGGGCTTCTTGTCGCGACCTCTTCTGGGTCGGTTCTCTTGTAGTTAGTTGGCCTTCGTCCAGTTCGACGGCAACGCGGGATCGCCACCGTTAAATTTGTATCCTCTGCGCACCTCGCCTACTTGCGGTATTGCCGATTGTGCTCGTGAGCTACGTGGCTTCCATTCTTGCTTTGGCTGCGAAGAGCCTGTGGAAGCGCCCGTAGCGACTTCGATTGGATCGTAAGTCTTTGGCTGCACGACGATACGGCCTGCATCGAAACCGTGCGTGCCAGCGATACCCGAGTAACGGGTGTTGAGTTCGCCCAACTTGCCTGCTTCCGCAGCGTACAAATCCTGCGCGGCTGACACGAACATCTTGCGCTGCTCCGGTGTTAGGCGTTCGCCGTTGACCGCTTTGTTGTAGAGATTCAAGATCTGAGTGGGCACACCGGATGCTTGTTCTGCTGTCGCGAATTCGCCTTCACGAACAACCGAGCCTGGATCAAGAACCTTCATGTAGCCGTAGATGATACCAAGATCGCCTGCGCCGTTATCCTGCTTCGCGCTCGATGCAATACGGTCGAAGGAGGCGCGAACCTCATCCCAACGCTTGTAAACAGGGCTCGACGTGTACTCTTTGCGCAAATCCTGTTCGTCTTTGAACGCCGCCTGCTTAGCTGCACGAGCGTCTGTCGCTGCCTGTTTCTGCTGCGGAGTAACGAACTCAGGGTGGGTTAGGCCGTATTCGAAATTGCGCTGATCGTCGGTGCGGATTTGGCTTTCCGTGCCCGCCTGACGACCGGAGCCTTCTGCGAATGCAGTCTGCTGAACACCCTCGTTGTAACCGGGAGCGGCAGTATAAGACGCACCATTCCAGACCAAGCCCTTTTGCGCCGCTTGATTGTCGAGAAAGTTCTTTTGCGCAAACACCGCGCGAGCTGTCTCGTCTTCGTTGATCAGCATCAGAGCATTGTATTGCCGGTCAAGGTCTGCACGCTGACGGTTTATCTGACCAGCAAGATCGCTTGTCGGAGCAGCAGGAGCAGCACTGGCAGAAGTCGGGGGAACGGTAGCGCCAGTGTTGCTACCTCCGTTAAAACCTACTCCACTGCCGAAGAGACGTTCGCGAACCGCTGCGGCTTTCCTCGCCTGCTCAACTGCCAGACTATCTTTCGCAGCATCAGCGCCCAGACGACTAGCCTGCGCGGCCTTGAATGCTCGATCCGAGTTTGCATCCTTGTAGCCTTCGTAACCAGCGATACCAGTCATACCGCCCTGCGCGATGTCCTGGCCCACGGAGTGCGGCTTGTCAG
Source organism: Rhizobium sp. 2MFCol3.1 (assembly GCF_000377565.1). Classification (GTDB taxonomy): domain Bacteria; phylum Pseudomonadota; class Alphaproteobacteria; order Rhizobiales; family Rhizobiaceae; genus Rhizobium. Next base: position 250,494 of record NZ_KB898357.1, read on the forward strand.
AAGGACCACCCGCAGCCATCAAACCCATCGAACCGGCCAGCAGACCACGCATCGCAGCTTGCTTGCTGTCCTCATCCTTGAACTTGAGAAGACCACCGAACGCAGTTGGGCCAGCTGTGCCGTCGTTAGTGCCGAGTGCGCGACCAGCTGGGCCAAGCATTCCGCCCATGCCCGGTGCATCTGGAAATTGGCCTGTCAGACCCGGGGCAGTCGGACCATTGGGGTTTGCAAAACTAGCGTACTGACCAGCAGTCGGCGAGATCGAGCCGGTCGCAACGGGGTCAACAGCTGGTGCAGCCTGTGGAGGCGCAACAGGTGCAGGAGGTGTCATAGGAACCTGACCGTCAGGACCGACTTGCGGCATTGCGCCGCCCATCTGTCCCGGCAAGCCCTTTAGAGCGGCGAGGATTTCATCGATATTACTGAACATTATGCTGCTTCTCCAATTAGTGCGCGAGCGTCGATGCGTTTAAAGCCGTCGATTTCGCGAACCGCTTGCGGACGTGTAATTTCGACTTCCTGCGCCATCGGGCCCTCGTAGCGTTGGCCGGATGGATCGTTTTTGTAGGTGAATTCGTAGATGCGAGTGCCGTTGAGCATGTAGCCAACGAACACGATGTTCTCTTTTGCGCGTATGTCGCAGAGCATACCGAAGATGGATGCGAGCGAGCCGATAGCACCCAGACCGCTTGAGAGACCATTTGAGTAGACTGGCTTCGTTGTCGTCTGAGAGTTGAAGCCCCCTGTTGTCGCGAGACCGAGCATCGTCGCGGCGTTGTTGATATCCTTGTTTTGGTTGTAGTCCCACTTGTTGATATCTGCCTGCTTGAGCATGTCCGCGTACGCATCCTTCTGCGCACCAACACCAGCGACCTGATTTGCATCGTAATAATCGTTGGCACGCTGATCGCCCGCCATACCTGCGCCTTGCAGCTGCGTCTGAGCCTGACCCTGTTGACCGGCCATAAGACCGGAAGCCGCTGCGTTTCGGGAATCCTGCTGACCTTGCAGAATGCTGGCGAGCGAGGTGTTAGCTCCGATTTGCGTCTGAGCATTTGTGTTGTAGAGGTCGCCAATGCTCTTCGAGGCGTCGATCTGGTTCTGACGTTCGTTGGCATAGTCTTGGTATGCGATGTCGCCGGCGTTCTTTGCCATCGCATCTGCAAGCGTGGTCTCCGCATTGTTGCGTACGCTGGCAAAGGCTCCAGAGCCGGAACGACCGGCTTTGGCGAACTGACTATCGATGCCGGGAGCGATCTCTTGCGTGAACTGTCTCACGAGCGGATCATTCGCACGCTTAATCGCATCGGCCAGTCCCGGACTTCCGTTCAGGTAATCGCCATTCGCCGTACCCTGCAACAACGCGGTAGCGGGATTGTCCTTGCCCGCGAGAATATCGGACAAGGATTGCGCATTGCCTGCCGCACCGTTCGTAAAAGTTGTCCCAGCAGCAAGCGTATTCGCACCAGCTGGATTGAATGCCGCGCCGGTCGTGACGCCATTAACGGCGTTCTGGCCGTTCTTGATGATCTGCGAGCCATTAGCTGCCGTGTCGAGAATGCTCTGCTGCGCGTTCTTCGTTTCGTTCGACAAGTCGATGACCGTCGAGCCGGGGTAATAGTTTGGGTTGCCGTTGTTGATTGCCGACTGAGCAGAAGCAAGCGCGTCTTTGATATACGGCTGGGCATATGCCGGTGCTTCCGTCGTCGTTTTTGTTTCGGTCTGTTTTGGTGTCGAGGCCATTTCTAAAATTCCTTAAACATGACGATGGATGAAAATTCGAAGCCGTGGGGCACAAGCACGCGCTCCCAGCCCTTGCGACCGAAAAGCACGAACGCTTCGCAGCCGTTGGCCTTGGCCCAGGTCGAAATGACCTTCTGCCCCTCGCCTAAAATTTCGGAGATATCGCCCGCGACGAGATAAAGGATGCAGACCGGGCGATTGTCCCACTGCATATTCTGGGTGATCGCTGCGCTGTTCTCGCCCGTCCACAGCAGATAGCTACCGTCAGAAATCCCATCGAGAACGCCGCGCTCGTCACCATTCGTGGAATGCTTGAGTGCTTCGAGCAACCAGCTACGGACACGCGGGTACTCGGCGCGGAAATCCTCAATCGATGTGATCTGTCTAATAGCCATCAGTACCCATAAAAAACTGCGTAATACTCGACGCCTGTCTGACACCAGCCAGAGCCAGCAGCGGTAAGTCTGCATTGCAATCGATGGTGAGTTGTCGTCGGCGCTGTATTGCTCGCGACCGCAGACGCGTTCGAATAACTCGTGTTGAAAAAGAACTGGTTCGGAACCGCTCGCATGTGGCCGACGAACGTGAGGTCCAGGAAGACGTTCGCGCTAGCTGCGCCGTAGCCTGAAATCAAAACGTTCTGGAAAAACTGGTAGTGACGAAGCAACTCAGCTAGCTCGACACCAACACCCTTCGGGAAGAATGGATCGGCTATGTCGGTCGCATCGCCTTCAACGATACTGACGTGCGCGATATCGAACGTGCCGCTTTGCTGACCGAGGCTGACCGTGCGGGAATTGAAGTTCGATCCGGCTTCGAACCAGATATTGAAGTCCAATGAATCCTGATAGTTTGCGTCGAGCGTCTTGCCCGCGATACTCGGAATGTTGATGACGGCCTGACACTTCTGCCAGCTTGTCGAAAGCGTGAACTTCTGTGCGCCGATGCCTGTAACAGCAGCGCTAGCAGTGCCATTGCCGAAGAACTGCACGAACTCGATTGCGATCGGACGCGCTGCATCGGCCTTCGCATAGAAGGTGACAGTTGCGGTTTTGCCTGCAAGCGTGCGGGCATTTTCCATTGGCTGACGCGAGAACACGCGATTGCCAGCACCGGCAACACTGGTGACGACTGTGCGCAGATACGCTTCATCGAAACCGGGGACCGCAGTCTGGCCGGAAGTGAATACCTGTCGAGAGACAACCTTCGTGGAACCGAAATGGCCGTTGTACCAGCGGTCAGCACTGCCGAAGTCGTCGTTGGTCTGACCGCTGTTGATGCGCCAGAAATAGAAGTTGCCGTTGTAGATATAGTTGAACGGCACATACTGCTTGCGATTGTCCCATGTAGTCTGCGCAAGGGCGCCGATTGTGGAACGCGCTGTAGCTGCGTCGGTGTCATCGAGGAGCGTCTTCGCAAATGGGGAAACACCCAAGGCAGTTAGAGCGGTCGAAGCGCTGGCAGCTGTAGCAAGCGCAACGCCGGTAGAGGTGAAGCCGAGGGTCGTTAGTGCCGCAGGGCTATCAGGATCGTCTAAGAGCGTTTTCGCGAAGTCGGACAAGCCAAGCGCTGTTTGCGCTGCGCCCGCGTTTGCTGAGGTAAGGACGGTCGCCATGTAAGGAGATGCAGCCGAGCCACCACCCGCAGAGGCAACGGCGTCGACCAGCTGATCGGTCAACACCTTCACGTCGCGTGATGTGTGATTTTGCTTTAGTTTCAGCATCTTCCGCCCTCCACTTTGGATTATTTAGCGGAAACCGGCTGGAACAGCGTCGTACTGGAAACTCTGCGCCTGGGTGAAATTCCCGGTCAGAATGAGACGAACGCGATGGAAACGACCTTGCTGACGAATGTTGCACCAACCGGATTCATTCGGTGCGGCCATCTGGCTCCAGGTGACATCGCCGTGAGAAAGAAGGCGAGAGCCGACACGAGCAACTACACTGCCGTTGCCATCGACAAACGGTCGCAGTCGCGTGACAACCGTTCGGTCGCCTTTGATGTTGGGGTTCAGCTGTTGCAAAGACTGGATAAGCAACTGCTCATTAGATTCGATGGTGCCGGTTTGATTGTCGCCAGTGAAAAGCCATTGAGCCCCGCTGATCGACATGCCCGCTAGCTGCGAATTGCCACCGGCCCATGTCGGTGAATCGAATGGAGCAGGCATGTTTTCGACAGTGACGAACTGATCCAGCTGTTCGATGGTCCACGGCAACGAAACGCTCGTGTAGATGAAATCGACTTCCGCTGTCGCCTCGGTGAATTCGCCAAGGGAGTAGTTGTAGATGAGCATCTTGTCAGGCGTGCCATCAATGGCGTCTTGGCTCGAATAACACCAGTAGATGAGTTTCTTCGCCGGGTCCGCTGCAACGCTCATGTAGCTGTATTGCGCGGTGTTTACGCTGCGGAGGAAGTAATTGTCGACTTTGCCCTCACCGATACGCTTGAGCGACGTAGAGCCGTCATACACGTAGAAGCCGTCATCGCTGAGGAAGTACGTGATACCCTCAACTGTGATGAGGCTTTCAGGGACAGAGCAACCCTTGCCTGGAATGATTTCGTCAAACTGCCAGATCGTAGGCGTTCCGACGTAGGTCATTTTCACGATGGAGTTCTTCATGAAAATGGTCACATCTTCGCCACCGACGATGCCCTGAATGACACCCGAACCGCCGTTGATGTCCTGGAAATCGGCCTGAGTGGTGAGCGAGAAATCCCAACTTTGAGGCTGATCGAGACCGGACCAACGCACCCGGTACGGCACATCGCCGTCGAACGAATCATTGGTATTGGCAACGATGACGAAGCCACGGGAGTTCGTGATATAACGGGCTTTGACCAGCGTAGTCAGATCATCGAAATTCACGTCCTCGTTCATATCGATAAACTGAGGTGGATTGACGAAGTTTGTGCCGACTGCCCAACTTCCGTATCGAGTGAAATTCCACTTCTCTGTGCCGCCCGTGTATGGGGAGCTGGCACGAGAAACGTCCTGCCATGACAAGTCCGATGGGCTGACCTTGAACAAGCCCTCTGCGCAACCAGCATAGACCTTGCCGTTACCAGCGGTGTCCTGACCGGAGATCGCGCCGAGTGGTCGCGACGGCAGAGTGCTGTCCGAATAGAGTTTGACGCGCTTCATCGGCTCGTAGGCGATGGCACCGTTCGTTGCTCCGATTGCCGGAAGAACATTGCGAGCTACAGTTACGCCGGTATTGTTGAGTGCGGGGCGATCAGGACGCCAAGGGCCGAGGATGCTGTCAATTACCACGATGACAACTCCTCAATGATGGTGTTGCCGTAGACCGATGCGCGGGTGTGATCGCGGACAACTGCGCTCAACGCGTCATTCGTCAGGTCTTTCTCCATCTGCTCGGCCTTGTCGTCTTTCAGCCAGTGATACGCCTGCGCAAGCGATGCTCGGAGATAGACGGTCGGGAAATACGTGAGCAGCCAGTTCGTCGTCTGTGTCGGAGACAGCGAAGGTAGGCGAGCGTAATAATAGAGGTCGAATTGATAATCGGTGGTCGGGACCGGACGGATTTCCAAAGTGGAGCCGGTCAGAACATAACCGAGTGCCGAGGGGTCGGAGTTCTGGAAACTGATCGGGCGCGGCTTTTTGCCGTTTATGACCACGGCACGGGCTTCCTGAAAATCATCAGGCAACGATGGAGACGTGCCGCCTGGCACTGTCTGCGTGATTTTCTTTTCCATGCGGTAGTGCTTGAGGAGCGGACGCAATGCCTCTTCTGCCAGCATCACGCAGAGGTCGCCGGGCGCGCCAGCGCCAACGGTGTAACTGTCGATTGCGGAGATGAGATCGGAATAGGATTGGATCGCCATCAGATCACCAGCCCGTTCGTGCGGAACTTGCTGTGATCGCCATCATTCAGGAGACGAGCCATTTTGACGGGATCGTCTAGGTAGCCTTTGGCCTTCCAATCCTGATAGATGCCCAGCGGAATGCTCGCCACGCGAACCATTTCACCGAGTTTGCCGGTCTTGCTGAATTCATTGGCCTCGGCAACATTTGCGTCGAGCAGCGAACCGAAGTCCTTCCAGACAGTGCGTTCAAGGCATGTCTCGCCTTCCTTGGTCCAGAAGACGGTCTTGTTCTCGTCTTCGTAAACCGGAATGGTGGTGCCATCTGGAATGATATCTGCGCGGGTGAGTCCGAGGGGATTTAGGGCGTTGTACGCATCCATAGTTCGCCTTGTCTTGTTATTTTTATTGGCGATATGAAAAGGGCCAGCATTATTCGTGCTGGCCCTCAGTCTGCTTAGTTCACGTCGGCAATCTTGCCGTTACCAGCCTCGTTCTTGCACTCAAGTGTGAGTTCTGTGACGAGCATCTTCTTGTCGCTATCGCCTGTCTTCGCGAGGTCGATCTTCTTGAGCGGACGGAGCGTAGCTACAGCCCAAAGGGAAGGATCGAATGCGATAACAGTTGTCGCGGACATGAACTGGTGTGGGATGATCTGGTGCTTGCCGAAGTCCGAAACGTAGTAATCTACGCCCTGATAGATCGTCTTCGCATTGGCATCCTGGTACTTTGTACCATTGCCTGTGAAGGTCGAAATCTTCTGCTTCAACTTGCCCGGTGCGATAACCAGAGTTGGGTCGCCACCCTGTGTCCAGACGTTCTGGATCATGTCGTTGAACATCGCTTCTGTGAGCCCGCGAGCAGTACCGTTCACAACCGCGCCAACTGCACCAGCTGTGTAACCAGCTGTCGAGCCGCCTGTGCCGTGAGAGATGTTCGTCTTGATCCACGCTTCAGCGCCACCGAGTTTACCAGCTGTGGAGCCAGAACCGAAGATTGCAGCGTTTGACGAAACCAGTGCGGATTCAATGTCGCGGTTCAGTTCTGCGCCAACCTTAGCAACCTGACGAGCGTACTCATCCTTCGTGCCAGCTGTGTTTACAGCCTGGAGGGTAGCCGAGACCTGCACGTACTTGACGAAGTTCTGAGTTGTGTTCGAAATCTTCGTTGGTGGAACGAGAGTACCGAATACAGCGTCCGCGCCTTCAATCGCCGCGTTGTCCTTGTTAGCCGCAGCTAGATCGTCCTTGAGGAACTGGTGATTAGTAGCTGATGCCTTTGTTGTACCGATTTCAGTCTTGAACGGTGTCTTCTCTGGCGAGATGCGGGAGATTACGTCTCCGAGGTCTTCGCGAATGTTGGTCGCGTTATTAGTGATTAGTGTGGGCATTTTTGCCTTCTCCTTATTATAGTAGATGCTTGAGAACGTCGGCCGCAGCGGCCTGCGAACCGGTACGCTTGAGAGCGCTCATCTTTCGTTCAACGACGCTTTGCGAGTTATTCGAACGTGCCGGGGAAGAACCGGGCGTGATCAATGGAGGTTTTGCGTCAACCACCTTGACCGCCTTGGCCTTCTGGGCCTGTAGCTGATCAAACTGCATTGCCTTGTAGGCAATACTGAAGAGTACAGGGTTCGTCTCACGGTCAATGGCCTCACCTGGGATACCCGATTTCAATAGGTAATCGCCAAGAGCCCTTGCCTTGCCTGTTTCTGGCTTAGCTAGTTCAGGATGCATTTCTTCCAGACGCTGCTTGCCTTCCGACATCAAGCGCTGGTGTTCTCTCTCCTGGATCTGAGCCTGCTGCTGTTCAACAAGCGCTCGCTCGTGTCGGAGTTTTCCGATCTGAGCATGAATTCCTGCCCACTTTTCCTTTTGAGCCACGTACTCGGCAGGATCATCCGTTGCGAGTTGCGCCCAATTCGGCTCCTGTGGGAGGTACATTGCAATGTCGCGTTCCATGTTCTGGAACCACTGCAATGAGTTGTCGCGAATTTGATTGACCTGAACGTCTACACCCTTTCGGGCGTCGGCAAGTTCTTGGGTCTTTCGCGTATAATCAGCGTAGCGAAGATTGGCCTCTTTCCACTGCTTGCCGGTGATTGTCTCGCCATCGATTTCGAAAACGAGGTCATCTGCAATCTTGATTGGGGCCGTCTCGGCTGTCGCCGCTACATCCTCTCCCGCGTCTACTGGTTCGTCAGAGTCCTCTAGGGTTTGCTCGTCAGAAATCTCGGCTACGTCGTCGGAGGGTTGTGAAACCTCATCGGCTTCGTTCTCAACATCACTAGGTTCATCGGTTGCAGCAATATCGAGATTGCTGTCGAGAAGGCTAGAAATGTGGCTCGCAGCATCATTCTGCGAAAGGCCAATTCCGTTGTCGGAGTTGCTGGCATCTGTCATTTGGTTGCTCCAAATTTGTTGTTTTTGTTGTCCTTATTTAGCTGGACACGTACTTTTATTGCGCCGTTGCCTTAGCTACCGTCGCCTCGTTCATAAAGTTCAGGAACTTGCCCTTGAGGCGCGTCAGAACATCGAGTTCCAGACGCAAACGTTCGCGCCCCGCGACATCATCGAGGGGGCTTTCGGCCCATTGCTTGAAGAGGTCGCGCATGATCGCGTCCCATGCCGCCTGATATGTCGGATCGCTACAAATGCGATCTGCGTCCCTGCCGCGCTGAATGATTTCGCTCTCTGTCATGTCGGCTCCTTATGCCTGTGGCGGCATCTGAGGTGCCTGCTGCTGTGGTGGAGTTTGCGGCTGCATCACCGCGATATCGGCAAAGCCCTGCTGCAATGAATCGTGATGCGCGTTCATCTGTGCGTTGACGCTGGCTACATCGACCTGGGCCGCATACTTTGCCTGGATTTCTGCCTTACGCAGTTCGAAATCCATCGCCATCTTGTCGCGCTCGCGGTCGTCTTCCATCTGCAATTTCAGCAACTCGAGTTCGCGCTTTTGCTTGGCATCCGCGGCCTTAGCCGCTGTGTCTGCCTTCTGCGCTTCCGCCATGACCTCGGCTTCGGTCGGCTTCTCCGGCTTCTTCTGTCCAGCAGTCGGGGATTTCGAAGGATCGTTGACGAAAGCAGCCGTGTTCTTGAAACCGGCGTTCTCGAGGAATGCGACAGTGGCGTTGTAAATGTTCTGTTCGGATGCCAACGCGGACTGCGACTGCACGGCCTGCGTCTGCATTTCGATGATCTGCTTGAGCATCGCTTGATTGAAGTCCTTGTTCATCATGCCGAACGCAACCGTTGTCGACATGTCCATAGCTGGATCCCAATCATCGATCTTGATTGGCGTGTACGAACCAAACAGGCGGGTAATGAGGGCTTCTGCGCCATCTGGCTTACTGACGAGCTGGTCAACAATGATGCGGAACAAGTAGCGATAGCCGGTGTCAGCGAAGAAGCGCGTGCTGGATTCGATTATCAGCTGCATAGCGCTTCGCTGCTGCGAGATTGCGCTTGCGCTTGTGCTTTGCATGTCCGTCGCGCTCATGCCAGTCATTGAGGCGCCCACGCCGGTCACGCTGTCCATCGTCTGCTTGAGGCTTTCGATGAACTGCATCGACGGACCACCATTGAACGGCACGTTCATGTATGCGAGGCCGTTTGTCGGATCGGATGAACGAATGATCTTGCCAGGATGCGGGTTCAACAGGTCATCAAGGTTGACGACTTCGGGATTGGCAATCGCCTGCGGGTTCGCACTGCGGTGCAAGCCGTCGATATTCGCGCGGGTGATGCTAGAAATTAGCTGCTGGTGATCACCGATTTTGTCGGCAATGCCATGACCGAAAAGCGTGTTCGGCATTGGATACGGGCAATACGCCGCGTAAGGATAAATCTCGCTGACTTCCTCTGTAGCGAGCAAAACCGGAGCGCTCTGCAAGTCGCCGGCAACCGTCAGATGGACGTGTTCACGCCAGCCGTCACCGTCGATGTCCAAACGCATATAGACCTCATAAACGTCTACCTCGTCTTCAACATCTGAAACGCCTTGATCGTAATCCGTCTCCTTGGCACGTTCCTCCGCAATGCCTGTCATGCTGTCGTTGGCACTGCTGATTAGCTCGACCTTCTCTTTGTCAAAGCCCATTTCTAGCAGCGCAGCACGAGCCTTGCGGCACTTGTGACCCTGCAAACGCGCCTTGATACCGCCGGTCTGCTGATCCCAATCCGCGTCCTTCGACACGAAGAAGTCTTCCGGCTTTACATTGGTGATGCGCAGCTTCCAGGTTGTCTTTCGCTTACGGAGTTTGATGTCGCGGAGCATTGGCAGCTGCGCCGTCAACTGCTGTAGGGTTTCTGGCGGCAACATTGCTGCCTGCTGCTCAAGTTCCGGTGGCAACGGAGCCGCATATGGCTCGCCGCTTTCGAGAATTTTGAGTTCGTCAGCGTCTTCCTGTGCGACCAGTTCAACCAGCTGCTCTTCTGGAACGCCTTTCAACGTCTGTGGAACTGCCCAGCCTTTTTCCTGGTAGAAATCGACATTCACGACGCCAAGACCAGTGATCAGGCCGTTCTTGAGCCAGGGCGTCAACATCGTGGCGTGGGAATTGAGATTGCGGACGATAGCATTGACGGTATCCGTCATTTGCTTTGCAATAGCTGCGTCTTCATCTCCAACAGCGGTATATTCGACAACCTTCGTCTGGCTATCAAGCAGGCTGAGTTTCTGAGCTAGCAACCAATCGACGCGCTCATTGACATCAGGGCTGACATACTTGGATCGGCCTTTCAGCGGATCGGTCTTGCCGTCTTTTGCTCTGTCAGCGTCGAATAGCTCGCGGTTGTAGAGTTCTAGTCCGCGTTCCTGTTTGTAAGCGATATTGTCGTCGGAAAAGCCAACGGCTTCACGGACAGCACTACCAACGCGGTTGAGAATATCTTCATCGCTGAGGGCTTTTTTGCCCTTCTTCTTGTCTGCCATGTATGCCTTTCACGGACGCTTTGCGCGTCTCTAGTTCTTGGATCGCTCTATCGATTGCGGCCATTGCGTTGTCGATCGCTGCGATCAGCGCGGAATTGTCTTTGGTCATTGGTCGCTCCTCCAATGGCAGCACGAATAATGCTGGTCCTCGTCATATTTATTGCAGGCAGCAATTCGGGCGCTCATTCGTAGTGGCGAACGTCGTATTCTATGGGCTTGGACCAAGCCCACTTGCCGGTGTGCTGGTTGGCGTTGGTGGCGAAGGTCAAACAGAGCGCGTCGGCAAAGTCCGGTGACTTGCGGCCACGCTTGCGGATCGACTTTTTGTCCTCGACCTTGATCTTACCGGCGTCTCGGTCGTAGGTCGGAAAGGTCAATTCCTTGATCAGATCCTGGTGGTTCGGAATGCGGACATTGCCGTCCTCAAACCACTTTCGGCATTCCCACCACAGCTGATCGCGGAGACGCGTGTATATCTGCGGGTCGCGTGTCGGGCTGGCCTGGACCATGACCTTTTTGACAGGCAGGCCCATATTCGACAGCATCACATAGACGCCGTAGCCAGGGCCGTTCGCGTCAACGCAAATCTCTACCGGCTTGCGCGTGCTGCCGTGGTATTCGTCAAACACTGCTTGTGCCAGCTGTACGGCGTCGAGGTTCGGGAAGTCCTTCACCTCACGCACTACATTGTCCTGGCGCTTGGCTATGACGCTGCGATCTCGACCGCCGCCGTTCGGATCAAGACCCCAAACAATCGGCGCGTCGGCGGGTGCGACCGCGTCTTCGTTGTCGATAGCTGCTTGCACGAGGGGCGCGGGAATAACGCCGCCCTCTTCCTCAAGCGGAAATTCGCCCTCGACGTTGATCTGATAATCGTGCGTTCCCTTGCCACCGTAGGAGATGGCCATCTCTCGAAACGCTTCCGGCGTGAGACGCGGGTTGTCCGCCATCTTGCCGTGAACATGGGTCCAAATCTGCGAAAGTTCGGGATTCTCCCATGTCTCGAAGAAGTACCCGCTTTTGCGTGCCGGGTTGGAGATCAGACAGAGTTTCGGATTTACGTCGGAGAAGATGTTGCCGAGAACGTGGAAAATCTCGTCGGGAACACCTGACGCCTCGTCCACGAACACGAAATTGTTGCGCATGTGGATACCACGCGCACTTTCGAGGTTGTCTTTACTAGCTAGACGGAAAGCAGCGAACGCGCCGGTCGGGCTGTCTCTGCGTGAAATGCGGGTGGCCTGATAATCGAAGAGGTCTTTCCACTCAGCATCCATCGCCCCCCAGATATTGCCGATCTCCTTCCAGATACCGTCTTTGATCTGGCCTTCGCCTGGGCCGAAGATGGTCACCTGTACGTTGTTCAAGCAGAACAGCGCCCACAGGATCACGACCGCCATAACGTGGGTTTTGCCGAAGCCGACACCGCCCTTGAACGAGATGCGTCGGTTAGCCATCCACTTCGTTGCGAACTCAATCTGCTTGGGGGTTAGGTCGCTGCCAGCAATGTGCTTTGCGAAAAATACGATGTCCTCGCGGCACGCTGCAATGATAGCGCGCTTCTGTTCGGACGTTAGTTGCTTTGCCATAAAATACCGAAGTTGTTCCAACTCCGATATTTAGTAAAAAACAGGAATTTACTGATTTTCCTGTGTTTTTTCTTGCCCTTAGCCGCGCGTGGCTAAGTAATAGCAACACAACAACTGCTTGGGGGCTTAGCAATGGCGATTTGGATTATCGTCGCAATACTTGCAATCGTCTTTTGGAGGCAACTCTATTACGTGCTGGCGGTGCCGGTCGGCTTGTGCTTGGCGCTGCTGCCCACTGTGTTTGCGGGGCTGATGACGCTAGACGCGACTGAATCACCAGTGACGTTCTTGCACATACTTTGCGTGGGCTATTTCGGATTGAGCCTGCTGGTAATCGGCTACGTGTTCTACTGCTTTGGAAGCGTGTTGTTGGAGAGCGCTCCACCGCCCCAGCGAGTTCAGGATTCAATCAAACGGATGGAGGGGATCACAAAGGCAAAATGACTGGCAGTGCATTCGTAATTCAGACATTTCGCAACTTCTGACTATTCGATCTCATAACTTTCGTCGGGGTCTTCGACGGACCGGGGCTGTAACAGGCTCCGGTTTTTCTTCCTCTGGAATATCGATGATCGGCGGCGCTGGCGGGTTCACAGCGTCAGCTAGACCCTTCATGCTGACCTCACCAGGGAGACGCGGATTGAGCGACCATTTCTGTGCCATCCTGACGAAGCCCTCGGCCAATGACATGCCAATAAGCCCGATACCAAACGCGACACCGTTTGTGGTGTCCGCATCGAGCGCGATCCATTTCACGATGATGGGCGTGAGATATGTCGCGCACAACATGCCAACGATGCTTACGCTGAACATTTCCCACTTGCTGCGGGCTTTCGTGAGCATTGCGCGGACGATGCTACCGGCTAGGCCAGCTGCAAGGTGTGTGGGATTGATGCCGATAGCTATGAGGAATGCGGAGACTGTTTCAAGCACTGGTCACCGCCTGGAATGTTCCCTTGTATGTGTGGTCGATGAACATTCTGCCCTGCCCGATCTATATGAGTGTGTCCGTATTTAACGGGCGACGGCCAAGTCGACGCTCAAATGGCTGTCAAACAGGAGCCAACCCGCAAACCAGCGCGAGACAGCCGGATTCCCCTAAATATGGTTTTAGGGAGCAGAGAAATGAGCAAAATCAGATTTGCAATCGCTGGCGGTCACATGCGCGGCGAGATCACCAAATTGATCGAGAACAATCCGCAAAAGACGCAGCTAGAGAACATTCGCGATTGGGTCATCACCCGATACGGGGGCTGGATCACCAAGCACATGGTTGATGCTTCGCCGTGGAAACTTGTCTCAGTCGATTTCGAGATAGCAAATGAGCGCGGCGACAAAGATTGCGTGTTCTACCTCGATTTCGAAAATCCAAATGATGAGGATTTCTTCGTGCGCCATGTGGGCGGCAAGATCATCCCATCGGAGGCGACCGATGCCAGCTAACAGACAGACAGAACGAACGCGCACACAGACGGCCGCGCAGTTTCAAAAGGGCAAGTCTGGCAACCCGGCGGGCCGCACGCCGATTCCACCTGACGTGAAGGAAGCCGCCAAGGCTCATACCATGACGGCTATCGAAACGCTGGTCGATGAGATGAAGAACGGGAAAAACGGAGCAAGCCGCGTAGCTGCGGCAACCGCGATCCTAAACCGTGGGTGGGGAGCGCCAAAGCAGACTGTCGATGTCGATGTGAACCACAAACAGGATTGGTCAGCGATGCTCGATGCGCTTGACCAGTGGAACGCGGGCAAACAACTCACCCAGGCGGAAACGGTCCAGGTGATCGAAGCAACTGCAATTGAAGTCATTGAAACAGAATGAACGACCAGCTGGACGCTCGGTTGAGTGCGCCCGCAGAGCGGTTTGGTTGCAACGCCACCGCTCGATAGCGCCCAGCTGGCTTCATGCAGGCCCAGACCCGCATCTCTAACGGCTAAGAATGCAGCCGCTTATCCAGGTCAATCATCAACGTTTCGGTTCCGCGTTTCGTCTGCACTAGCTCCAACGCTGTCGTGATCGTGCGCCTGCCCTGCGGGCTGTGCAAATCATATCCATGTTCGCCACAGTATTTGTGAACGGCAGCGATGACAGCGGACACGTCTTCGTCCGATAGGCTCATCAGTGATTGAAGCATCTCGTCTACCTCCTACAAACGACAGAGCGCCAGCAGATCAATAGCCGGTGAGGCATTCGGAATATTGGTGTGTGGGGCTCTGCAACTGAACCTGGACATATATTAAGCAAACAATATGTATCGATGCAAGATACTCCGTCACGGCCCGCTGCGATTTTGTTCAATCGAGCCCTAGCCGACCTTCTTAGCCGGTTTTTAATGAGGCCTTGCGATGTTGCTTCATAATTATGAAGGACAGAACCTTGGACCTCAAGCAAAGCAGAATTCACGCCTACAATCGGCAACGCGGCAGATGTTATTATTGCGGCAACCCTATGTGGGAAGCCGCAATCGAACCGCGCGAAGACGCTTTAGATCGACTGGATGACGATAGACTCGAAACCACTTTCGATAACCCGGCAAAACTATTGCAGAGTTTCCTTTGCACGGCTGAACATATTGTAGCCCGTAGCGACGGCGGCTCGGACGATCCCGAAAACATCGTCGCCGCCTGTATGCTTTGCAACAGCAGTCGAATGAGTATGCCGGTAGAAGAATTTCGGCAGCTGGTGCGAAAGAACTCGTTCGTCATGGAAGCGGGCCACGACAGATCTGTTGTAGATGGCCAATGGCACGACAAAGTGGCTTACGATTTCAGGTGGAAAGTCGCCATGTTCATCGAGGAACGCGCGATTTGGATTGAACTGTTTTGTCAGGAATTCCTTCCCTACGAGAAGTTCTTCAAGAACCACTGGCACCTACGAGCAAGTTGGGCAACCGTTTATCCAGCGTTCAACGGTAACACGGACGCCGATCACTTAGCTGCTTGCTATGAGCGTCGTGAGGAAATCGAGGGCTCTCGGCTGCTTCTCGAAAATGTGGAGCATGAGCCCGTCATTCGAAAGCAATATTGCTCAAAGATTGCTGCTTAGCTTAACCCGTTGATTACTATAGAAGAAGTCCTTCCGAGATTGAGACGTTTCATTACTGGACAGTTCCACCGTCACGTGTAAGAAGTCGTCCGTCTTCGAGACACGTACTGTTCTCTGAATACTTTTGCTGACGAAAGTCAGCTGGCTGATCGCTGCCAACAACGGCGCCAAACCAAAGCCCCCCAGGGGGCTTGAGTAGAAGGAGTGAAGTGCATGGAAGAGAAGATCAAGGGTTCTTTGACAATCGCTGAATGGGCTGACAAGGCCGACGACGTGGCTATGGGTGCTCGCATCCTGGCGACCGAGACGGCTCTGCTGCATAGCCACATTGCTGGCACCGAGATGTCTACCAAGCAGTTGCTGGTAGGGATCGTAGTGTTCATCAAGCAAGTTATGCAGGACAAGAAGCGCCTGGCTGAGCTGTCTATTCTTGCAGGAGTTCGACGCATCACGATGCCGAAGAACTTCGACCCCACAAAGGTCAAGAATGGTGAAGCAAACCCGGCGTTGTTTCTGTCAAGGCTGCTGGTCGGTACAGAGGAGAACGGAAAGTGGATGCCTAGTGTATACGCGGCCAAGAACTTCCCGAACGCTCTACGCTGGCTGATCAACGCGGCAAAGGAAGAGACGGACTTCGATGCCATCATGACTGTCCTTGAAAGTGCAACGACGAAAGTCGGCAAAGACAAGATTGTCAGAGGTGTTGAAGCAGCCAAGGCTTTGGATCGGGTAGCCAATGGTAAGCCTCGCAAGACCACGAAGACCTTTGCGGTTCAAGTGCCTCGCGAAGCTGATCGGGTGAAGCCGGTTGCAACGTTCACGGCTGATGAAGCCTTGTTCCCTGTTGATGAAAACGGATACGGCCTCGGTACGATCCGTAGCCTCGGCAACGGCAAGTTTGGCATCTTCTTTGGAGTTGCCGAAGACGCTGAAACCGCTGGTCTCATCTACGACGGATTCAAAGAACATGAGGACAGCCTGCAGTTCACGCAGATTGTCACGAAGCCGCTGACAAAGGCGAACTTCTCTCGGACTGAATCTGCTCCAGCGAGAATCTGACGAACTTAACAAGAGTGGGGGTTTAACAGCCCCCACTTTTTCGTTTTGGAGGGTTGAATTGGAAGAGTTAACCGACTGGATGCGCATGTCTGCGGAGGCCGACATCAAGGCGCTAGAGCAAGACCATTCTCACAAGTTGACAGCCTCCGAAATGCAAGAATACCTCGGACGTGATTTCTACGCCTATGAGAAGGCCTTAGCTGATCGAGATTGGATTGAACCGCGCTCCGTCCTGGACGCGCTCTCGAATAGACTGGTTGATGAAACCGAAACCTTGCTTCGTGAAGTGCGGCTTGCTCTGAACGCGGGACGAATAAAAGTGGGCACCGAGAACAAGAAAGAGACCGAGATACGACGCGCGTATATCGATCGTGCATTGTATCTGGCGAGTCAGTGGGAAGCAGAAATCGGTGGCGACGGCATCGCCCCAACTGGCCGCGAACAATACGCGCACATGTTTGTCAACGCTTCGGATGGTGATCCCGGCGACAGCTACTACGATGTCTATCGAGCGCTCGAGAGCACCCCGGTGTATCGTCTCGTTAAAGCCGAAGATTATGAACCCAACAGGTTTTCGACTGTCAACGCGATACAGCGGCAATATCTGACCGAACTGCTGCATCGCGACGACCCGCAGGCAACACCCGAAGACCAAGTTGAGCGATTCAACGCTTTCAAAGATCGAGCACGAAAATTGGGACTGACATAACAAATGGTCCGCTGAAATGACTAGCTGACCCGGTATCCTTGGGGGTTCCCGAAATGGGCAATTCAACTAGGTCAGCCACGCGCTCATATGTGGGCGACTAGCAGCCATTCGTATTGCGAATTTTTGGGGATGATTACTCAGACGATGGCGCTGGCTGAATGACGTGATGTGCACGCACTTTGGGTTTGGGTCCAAGACGTATCACTCAGCCAGCGCGTGCATTATTCATCACACATATAAGAATTGCAATGCATCTATGTGCGATACGCTCAGTGTTTTGAACTTTTGGTCTGGATGCCCTTCTCGGCTTCCATTCGTTCTCGCGCTTCACGCAATCGAGCAGTCTTGGCCTCACGAGCTGCACGCTGCTCATCGATGATGGCGCGAGCGACATTATTGGTTTCAGCCTGCAGCTGACGACGCTGTTCCTGAGTGACTGATTGTCTCGTTCCCACCAAATGTCTCCGGGCTGTTTTGAAACGGTCCTAGCGCCCTGACCAGCTGGTCAAGGAGCGGTTCATGTGGCTTGGTCTGGATTAGATCAACGCTGATTGTGATCGCGCGACGGCCTTCATGGCTGTCGGGAGTACAATGATTGAGACGGCACCATTGGCGCACTGCGCTGGTCACCTGATCAATCTGCTCGTCGGATAAGGTCGCGGTCATCAACATCGACGATTCTCCTGCTTTGGTTCGGCAAGAGCAAGTAGTAACTCCCAAGCGGCCTCCACCATTCGTACTGAGGTCGACAGCAGCTATCTTACGCCCGAATTTAACCCGCGCTACTCAAAATGACATGCGCACTAATTATTTTTGCGCAGCAGGCAACGGGTCATCGTAGTCGATCCACCCAAGGTCGCGACAGTATTGCTCCCCGGCCAACACCGCTGCCTTTTGGCTCTCGAAGGGGCCCAGCATGAGCGGAACATAATTAAGATCGCAAAGTTTAGAGATATCCTGCAATTTACAGGAGCAGATTTTTGATCCTTCGCCTGAGACTTTTATTGAAGGCGCTCAATACTGCGACTTTCGAGCCGCTCCCACGTTTGGTCGGCCTCAAGACTGTAATCATTGCGAGAGACGCTGGTTTAATCGACGTCGAGCCAGGGAGCACACTACGGCCCCGCTGCCGTCTTACTCCCGCTGGATTGAATTTTAGGAAGACAGCCCTTGAGCGCGATGATGCCGGCTGAACGATGCTGTACGCGCCTCACAATCGATGTGCAAACCAAGGCACACCGCCCAGCCAGCCAGACGATTATCAGCCTCACGCTCAAGAATTTCAACATAATACTGCGTACGGTTGCGTGCAAACCGTAGAGAAGGCGCTGACCAATCGGCCTCCAGAAAGACGCTTTAGGTTCGACCTCTAAAGCGTTGGCGATCAGTCAGCGGAGGTGATTATTCACACACATATTAGAATTTCAATAGGTGTTTCCCAGCTAGATGGGAACGCCAACTGGACCAGTAGAGCTATCGTCCTTGCGCGAGAGACCTGCCATGCATCAGTGCACATAATTGCCGAGCAACGCAGCGTATGACCCTCCTGAGGACCCAGCGAGCGCATACGCAGAGCATGACAAAGCCCCAGCCTTTCGACCGGGGCTTCCATCAGCTAGCGCTAACTGATGTCGCGTTATTTGGCCTTCTTCGCACGGCCAGCCTTCAGCCGGGCCGACCGTTCAGCCGAGTGCTTGGCAATTTTTTCCTGCAACGCCTTGTCGCCGTCGATGACTTCCTTTGCAGCGTCGAGAACCTTGATCACGCCATCCAGGTCAGGGGCACGGAAGAGTTTCGAACCAGCGATCTCGAAAGCATTGCGACCGATACGGACAACATAACCCTGCGCGTCTTTGCGGAACCACAGCGACCGTGTGTTGAGTTCCTTGCCCGCCTTGACCTGCTTTGCGTTTTCGATCTGCGCAGCAAGTTTGCCGTAGAAGATTTCCAGCGGGGTCTGACCACCAACAACACCAGTCGTTGCAGCAGCCTTGAGCAGTTCCATCGGGTTAGCCATTGTATAAGTCCTTCGCACCAGCAGCTCCATTGCTGCCGTGCTTCCCTATCAATAGCCATCGATTATTCAGGGCAACCGGAGATAAGCCGCACAAAGATCTTTCTGCCAATTCTCCGGTTGAGAGCAGTAGGTCTTCAGCTAACATCCGATAAGTTGTGACTTTGCGAGTAGCGCATCAAAATCTACTGGAGCGGCCATCTTTCCTAAGGTAGTCATGAATTAAAATTGGTGATGGTGCGCAAATGTTTTCCGAATTGATAACAAACCCAGTATTCCTTGCTATACTGACAATTATTTCATTCGTGACCGGCTCATATCAGCTATTTTTTAAGAAGCCAAAATATCTGCTGAACTACAACCTGCAAGAGGTTGAACTGGTGGGCTCCCAAACCGCCGCATTCGGTGACGCGTTGACGGTTTTGTATCAGGGAAGCGAGGTGCCTAGAGTTACTTCTTCGGAGGTCGTTGTTTGGAACGGTGGCTCGGAGCACTTGGATCGGACGAGTATTTCACAGGGCAATCCGTTGCATTTTGAGGTTCCGGCAGATTGCGTGATATTGGACTGTACTGTCGAGAAAGTCATGCGGGACGACAGCACATTTTCGGTACTGGTTACGGAAAACAGGCGACTGGCTCAGCTTGAGTTTGGATACATGAATGCCAACGAGGGCGCGCGGATATCAGTCATACACACTGGTACCAAAGGGCAACTGGAATTTGCGGGCGCCATCAAGGGCTCGCCAAAAAGCCCAAAGCGTAAAAATATTGTTTTATCTTCGAAAATGTCCGGCAAACGAGTTCCAGTCTATCTCAAAGCGAGTGCTCCTTTGCTGCTTATCGTAGTTGCGGGATCCATTGGCATGGTTCTGGAGACGCTTCGCTATCTTGGCTACGATGTCCAACCCGACTTCTTAAAACTGCCAGACGTCAGACTGTTTGTGAATTTTCTTTTTCTAGGAACGACAGTCATCGGATCGTTGGCGGTGTTGTGGGCTGCAAGGCGACCTTACCCAAGCGCATTAGACTAGTGTGGTGGAGAACTGAAATTCTCTAAAACCATATCAATTGGATGAGCAAGTATAGAGGTTTTTGTGAGAAACCTGAGGGGGGCCTATCCGGCGTTTTCCCGTAGCCGATGAAGCAGTCGGACTACCTGGCCTGTACCCCATGCGGACCCTCTCGGCGTCCGTACGCCGCGATCGTTCAGTTCACGCGCAATTGCTGCTGGTGTGTCGATGCCGCTGTCCATGAGCGTCCTAAGGACTCTTTGAAGCGATCCAGCAAAGGCATCTGCCTCTGCTACCCTTGCAGCGTTCTTGCCCCACTCCTGTCCCCTCGCCCGCTTTGCAGCTATCGCTACCTTCGTTCGGTCGGAGATCATCTCCCTCTCCTTCTCGGCCACAGCTGCCATTATGTGGAACTGGAAGTTATCAGCGTTCGGGATATCAGCCGCTTTGATCGGAACTCCCGCCTTGAGCAGACCGGATATAAAGTGGACATCGCGAGACAGCCGGTCCAACTTGGCGATGACCAGCACCGCCTTGTTATCTTTGGCTAGGTCCAACGCTGCCGCCAGCTGCGGACGATCATCCTTCTTGCCGCTCTCGACCTCTGTAAACTCCGCAATCGGATCGCAACGCGTATATTCGAGAACTGCGCGGCGCTGTGCCTCAAGCCCCAGGCCGGACTTACCCTGCATCTGGGTGGAAACTCGGTAGTAAGCAACGTACTGCATAACAACCTCTGACAATGAATGTGCGTTCTTTGTCTGTTGCCGAAAAAAGCAAAGGGCGAGCGATCTTTTCGGTTGCCCTTTCAATGGCTTGGCAGTAACGCGCGTGACGATTCCTGACCGAAAAGGTGCGGAAATATCGGGCCACGTCTGGGCGCTGGCCGGTTGATGTGTTGAGCTATCATAGTGTTGTCCGTAGAGAGTTTAAGCCGTGCGCAGTCGCTGATATCGTACTGATAAGAACTTCACGACCTTCCGTGATCGATTCAATCCTTGCCGATGTTCTGTTTTCGTTCTATCCTCTCGGAATGGTAAAAGCACCTGACTTGAACACCACGATATGCGAGCTGTTGCGGGACAAAGCCGGTGATCAGCCCATCAACTTATTGGAGATTGGGCCGACACTGGTTGTCGAAATGGGCTTCTCTCAAGAGCAGATAGTCAACGCCTTGTTCTGGCTCGTATCGCAAAAGCAGATCGAGCTAATGCCGCATAACCAGGTTCGCTTATTACTGGTGGAGAGCAAACCCTCTCGCGTTGTTCACGGATAGACATAGTAGTAAAATCTGATTCCGACGAGTTCAACTTCACGGAGTCATTATTGAACACAGCAACGGCTTATCCGCTTACTAGAACGCAGCGCATGTTAAAGGCACAACCCTTCTGCATATATTGTGGAGGTGCGACATTAGCCGAGACTTGCGAGCATTTTCCTCCACGAGTGATGTTTTACCAGAGAGACCGGCCACGAGGGCTAGAGTTCTCGTCGTGCAAGTCCTGCAATGGTGCCTCACGTAGCGCCGAGAATGTCGTCGGGTTTCTTTCGCGGGTTTATCAGTCCGAAGACGTTCGGTTTGACCGGCGTGAAATAAAGAAGCGAGCGGATGCAGCGTTCAGGCATAATCCCGGCTTAGCTGATGAAATGCACGTGGATCAGGTTGCTGCTCTACAACGGCTTGGCAATAAGGCCAATATGTTACCGACGTGGAACTTTATCAACTTGTCGGGTCCAATCTGCACAAATGCGCTCGATACGTTCGGCGTGAAACTTGGGCTCTCACTGCATTACGAAGCTACAACGAGGATCGTGCCGAAGGGTGGCGCGGTCCTGTTGAACCACTACAGCAACATCGATGCGCTGACCGGGGATATTCCCGATGGCCTTCTCCCCGCATTCGGCAATGGCGTCACACTCACGCAGGGCAAAAAGGAAGTCAGCAAACAGTTCCGCTACTCAAGCAGATGGGCGGAGGATGTTGGGACAGTGAGTATGCATTTCGCGGTCTTCCGCGAGTCCTTTGGGATCATGATGATTGTTGCCCATGATCCCGCTGACTTACCAGAGGGCTCGCAAGTGGAAGCCTTCTACGTCTGACACGGAAAAGCCCGCCGGGGTTAACAGCGGGCTCCTGTTTCTGTTTGGTGCGCGGATTAAAAGTTTGGAAGACTTCCGTGGACCATCTCACTCCTGTACGTATCCACTTTGGACAGCTGTAAGCCGACCCATCGTGTCGATATTTATCCGCCGATGACAGTGAAGCCCGATGGGATTGGCAACGTTGTTTGTCCCGGTGCAAATCGTGACGTGATCTCGCAGCCAGTGAGGAATGCAAAACCAACGGGATAAAGCATGTCCGTGCCGAGCATCGAGATATCAATGCCACCGACACCAGTTGCGGGATCGAACGGCTCGCTACCCTCAGCAGCTCCACCATTCCATAGCCCGCTGTTTCTGCGTACCCACATGCGGCGAGTATCCGCGTCGAAAGCAATCCCAACTATATCGCCGTTCTCGATCTGCCCCATATAGGCGATATCCGTACCCATGTAGCGGATAGTTCCCTCATTGCTCTGGTAGCCAATCGCGTTCTCGTCCTGACCCGGATCGATCCAGTCGGCTTCCAAGTGTGTGGCGTAGTCGATGTTCATCAAGCCGATGCCGGTGAATTTGTCGTTGCCCACGCTGTTGTGGACTGTCTCGAAATACCACTTGCCAGAGGACTTGCCAATTGCACCGCGAACGCAAGCGTTGGTGAAACCATTATCCGGCCAGTACACGGTGCGATCCGAGTTCTTCAACGCCATGCTTTTACTCATATCCGGCGCGAACCATGTCGGCGGTAGAGCCTGTCGAACACCTGGAGCGTTGATTGCCGCTTGTAGAGTTAGGCGGTAAATTCCGGCTAGTGCCGCGTAGCCTGCGTCGGTCAGGTGATTTCGGTCACTCGCATACCACGTCGTATTGTTGGCATCGGCAGCAGTGTCGAAACGAGGATCAGCGCCGAAGTCGAAGAGGCCATCGCAATCCAAGTCGGAAAGCGCGTATGCGCGAACCCACGTGTTGAACTGAACATCAGCGACATTCCAACTCTGATAAGGTGCATCGCCTTCATTGCTGGCGATCATCGAGCCAACGATACGGCGTTGATAGCCACGGCGTTTTGCCGCGACGAGTACACGACGCAGGTTCACATAAGCCTGACGGTCATTGTATCCCTGTGAGCGATCATTTGCGCCGAGCATGACACTGAACACATTCATGTCCTTCGTCTCATCGAATGCAGCACCACCGCGATCATCAAATTCATCAGCTACGTTCTGACCAGTGTAACCGCCCGTAGCGATGTTACTCAAGCTGTAGGTTGGACCAGCTGCCAGTGTCGCGACTGCAACGGGCGGATATGCTTTCGATTCATTAGATGTCAAAGCACCTGCTGTGAGAGAATCACCTTCTGAAACGATTTTGATGAACTGAGCGGGCTGTGCGATTGGGCCGACTTCGCTTGAGGTCGCCAATGTCGAACCGCCGAGGTTGGTTGCGGTGACACGGAAGGATACCAGTTTGCCCTTATCCGCGTTGTCCAGCACGTAAGTCGTGTCTGTTGCGCCGCTAATAACAACCCCATCACGGAGCCATTGGTAGGTAAGGCTTGGGCTGTTCGTCCATGTACCAGCCGAGCCCGTCAACGTCTTCGTGACCTGTGCTAGACCGGAGATCGATGGAGCTACCGTGTTCGCTGGAACATTCTGGGAAACCGGTCCTACACTCGGAGTGAAGGCGTCGCTCGATCCCACAACGTTTGTCGCGGTCACTCTTGCATAGAAGGTCGAACCGTAGTCCTCCGCAAGCAGAGCGAAGACGTTGGCTGTTGCGCCGGATAGCGCCGTGCCGTTCTTAAACCACTGATACGCGTAGCTCGACGGGCTATATGCCCATGTGCCGGTTGAGGTCATCAACGTGGAACCGACAAGCGTATTGCCGCTGATCGTCGGGACAGCCGTGTTCGCGGGCTTCTCCGTGACCGGCTTAGCCGTGACCGCTGCCGTTGCAACTGATGTGCTACTTGCAGAACCGAAACTGTTGGAGGCCGTGACCGTGACAGTGATGGTCTTGCCGACCTCTGCGTCGGTGAGATCGTAAGTGCGAGAAGTTGCGCCGGAAATGTTCGTTCCCGCCGCCTTCCATTGGAACACATATCCGCTTGGGCTCTGTGTCCAAACGCCGAATGTCGTTGTGAGCGTGCTGCCGCTCTGTGGTGTGCCGCTGATAGCTGGCGCAGTCGTCACAGTGGGGGCCGCTGTCGGTGGAGCCGCTGGGGTTGTCGTACCTTGGGGGCTCAGCGAGAATGAAAAGCCGAAACCCATATTATCGTGTCACCTGATATCCGCGAACCTTGACCGAGGTCGATGACGGCGCACGTGCGTAAATCTTGTCCGTCGCGTTCAGGGTAAAACTGATCGAGACATCGCGGGCGCGGTCGAAATGCAAGAAATCGTCTGATCCAGCTGTGGGAAGCGCCTGCGCTACGGCCAGGAATACGCTGGTGCTGTTGGGATCGAGTTGAATGCCGCAGCTTGCGATGGTCGTGCCATCAACGATCTGCGTCCATGCGGAATTTGTAGCTGTTGCGGAGAATGTGTTTGTGACGGCCATACGGGCACTCCTTTGTGGATTGTCCCGTATTTAGTGGATATCGCCCATACCGAGTGGTTTGCTGTTGCTAATGCTCAAATATGCGCTCATAGGTCGACTGTCAGCTCGTGACTGACAACGAGATCGTCCGATGCCGAACCCCAAAACCCGTCATCGGACGATCTTGTTAAAGGAATGAAGTTATTAAAAGCGCTGCGCTTCCGAGGATAGTGACGGCCGCCAATGCGGTTGCTAGCAGCAAAAACTCGACTGGCTCGTCCGCAAAAAAGTATTCGCTCTTCTGATGCTCCATGATTGCGCTCCCCGCTCAACCGTCTGAATCGAATCCTTAAAGCAGATTAACCTCTGATGGTATTTTGGCAAGCCTACGCGTGGCACATGCGCAGTGCGAGACTAAATGTCGGTTTCTAGGTCGCCGTGTCCGTTGAGGACCAACTCGCCGTTGTCGTTGTGGTAAGGGATGAAATCCGGTTCTCGCCCAAGCAGCTCATGCGCTGCAAGTTCAGCTGAATATTCGGCGAACCGTGCTTCAATCCAAGCGTTCGTATGACCGTTCTCGCGAAGATGTTTGAGGGCGTTGAAAACAGCTTGCTTCTGTCGAAGGGTCATATGGGCTCTCATCCGTCGTTGTTGCGGTCGCGGGAGACCTCCCCCCGCGCCATTTGCCCAAACGTGTGTCGTTTTGTAAAGCAACATTAATCGGACACTTGCCTCGCCAACGAACCCGCCCACTTTTTGCTGCCAGGACGCCGTCCGTTACGACTGAAGGTTGGCTCGCGCGGCACCTCCGTAAGCGAGTTTGAGGAGCATCGCGGCCTTGTCGTTGTCGCTCATTAAGATTTCAAATTTGACGACACCGGAACCGTTCGTGTCGATCCGATACCCTGCAAAGTGGGGGCCGTGCTTCGCGATTAGAAGGTCTAGGATCGTATCGTTGAGGCTTTTCTGCGGGGCCGCATCATCCTCGAAACCATGCTCCCAATCGGCCAATGCCCAAGCGTTGATGAACGCGGAGAACTTGCCGGTCTCTTGTGGGAGCCATCGCGTCGTCTCATCCTCTACGAAAGCCTGCATCTCACCGTGAAAGGTGGTCGAACCGAAGTCGTGAACGAAGGTGACGCTCATGCCGCACCTCCCGCTTTCGCAAAGGCCTTCTCGGCAACCGGGAAACTCATGCCGATGATCCGCTGCTTTGCCATGAAGTCGATGCGCGCTTTCATGGCCGGTCGTTCTTCCTGGGAAGCCTTCATTGCCTCCCAGCTGCGGTCCTGAAACCAATCGGCCCATATTGCATCGTCGGCGGCCATCTCTTCCGAGGTCATGTTGTCGCGGGTGAGTTTCCAAAGACGTTGCACCTGGAAACAACGCTGCTTCAAGGTCCAGCGGATTTCAGTGATCACGCTGCCAAGCCTTACTTTCAAAGTCCAGTAAGGCCAGACGGTCAGACTTTTCGCAACGAATTGAAGTTTCATGCCCAAAGGCAAATCGGACTGGATCACGGTGAGTATGTTGATCATGCCTCACCTCCATCGCGCTTCTTCGAGAACGAGCGAATGTAATCGCAGAGGTGAGCGCCGACGCCAAAGATCATGAAGGCAGTCACGAAAAGATCGGAGAAACCGAACAAACGGAACAAGCCTGCGATACCGGCAGTCATCGCGAAGATGAAAAGAGAGTTGGTCACCGACATTATCAAGCCTCCTTCGCCGGAATAGCGATCTCGTCGCAACCGACAGCCGCGAGGATCTGATTGATTGCCGTCAGTTGCTTCACGCTGAGGTCTTCACCAGCACGGCCACGGACATATTTGTGGGGCTTGGCAAGTTTGCCGATAACGCCCTCAAGCACTTCACGCAGCGTGGAGAACTTGCGCAGCTGCGAACCCCAAACGCCGCTGTTCCTATCCAGGATCAGGTTCAGGCCGACATAGATGGTCGGATCGTCCTTATTCGTGCGGGCCTTGTCGAGAATGTCGATGGCGCTGCGCAGATAGCTATGCTCGGCATCGGAAAGCCTGACGTACTGGACGTTGGCGCGGGTCGTCTTTGATGGACGATCGATCAGGGTTGAAGTGGCAACTGCATCGCTGGTTGCGCGGATCGTCGCTGCGGGCGTTGTCTCGAATAGGTTTGTGTCTAGGTCTTGCATAGGAGTTTTCTCCTTCTTGATTAGATTGTTGCGGCGCGCTTAGCCGCCCAATATGCGGCTCGCTTCTCGGCCATTTTTGCTTTGGTCTCGGCGCTCATCACCCTGCCCTTTCGAGCAGCGCTTATTTTGGCTTTGGTCTCATCAGATCGTGTCTGGCCAGTGTTGGCCTGCTTGATACGCTCTTTCGTTTCTTCGGAATGTTTGGTGCCGGTGCGGGCTAGGGCAATCGCGTCCTTTGACGCTTGCGTGTGGCGGTCACCCTTTTTGAAGTGTTGATTACGGCGGCTCTGTTCGCGGTTCACAAACACCGCTGTCTCACCATTGAGGACCCCGCCGGCCTTCGACGGGCGATCTTTCCAGGTCAGAACGTATCCGGTCGTGCTCTCCATGAAGCGCTTGAATGTTCCGGCCTTTAGCTCGCTTTCCATGCGTTGGCGGCGAGCCTTAGTGATCAGTGCGAGGTACTCATCGAACGTCAGCTCGAAGCGATTGCCCGCAGCGACTTGGCGGCGTTGCGAACTCTCGTACATGCGGCAAAGAATAGTCATCAGCGGTTTGCTGATCTTCGTGCCTTGGAAATCGGATTGAATAGAAGCGAGGACATCTCGCGGATTGAAATGCATTGTCATCATAAACTCCTGTGGCAGCACCAAATCCCAACGGCTGCATTCACAATTCTATTTATGCTCGGACGCTAATCGACGCGTCCAAAGACTAAAAACCCGGACCAACAGTTGGGCTGCTAATCCGGGTCGGAGTTTGATGGTCTGCCTTTCGGCATTCTATTTATGCTGCTGGCGCGCTAGCAGCTGGTATCAATCCTTGCGCGACAAGGCTACTGACATACGCTCGTGCGATCGCCGCGTACTCCATTTCGTCTGCCGTCTCCCTCGATTTTAACTGCTCGTACAATGCCTCCTTTAGATCTGGATCACTGGCTTCATTGGCGAGGGTTAGGAGGTCATGCAGCTTACGCAGTTTCTCGTTGCGCCGTTCAAGTAGTTCCGAGCGGTTCAAATCTATAGTCATCTCGGTGAAACGAGCTATTGAGCTGTCCGGTAGCGGCAGGATTGTCGGACCCTGGATATAAAAAAGATCTTCAGGATCGTGTATATACGGGTCAACGAGGTTTTCTTTGATGCCCTTGTTAGTGTTGCAAATCCTGCATGCGATCGTGAGATTCTCCCATCGGAACCGATGCTCGATGCCAAGTTTCTTGGGAGTTACATGTTCGATATCGCCATAGTAGACGTGGCCGAACCTACTCTCACAGTAGGCACACTTTCTATGGGTTTCAGCAAGCAAGGCCGCTTTGATATCGTCATGGCGGTAACGGTTCAGTTGTGTATCGGACGGATTTGTTCCTGCCGCTTCGTGGCCGCGAAGGATACCCTCCCATTCGGCTATGTTATCTGTGATGACCTGTGGCTCATCGCCCTTCTGAATCTTTATCATGGTTTCGTCGCGAGCATTCTAACAGCGTCTGTAAAGTATTCGCCATAACCGAGGGCGGCTAGGTCACTACGAACGGAGTCCAAGGTTTCCGAAGTGATCTTCACCCCCCGATAACGTTCGATAATCTCTTTCAGCTCAATCTCTACCCATTCAGGCATGGTGACAGGAACGCCCAACACCTCACGAAAAACATCAGATGCGCTTGCGGCTTTGTTTGTGCGGGCTAGGTGCTCGCCCACCACTGTACGTCCTGCTGCTAGCCCCACGTCGGGCGACAGAACCTGCGCACCGTCTCCACCGGTTTGTTGATAGCGCAGGACAAACACATGTGAGTCCTTTACGGAGGACACCATGAAAGGGCTGTGGGTTGCAACAATGAACTGACCGCCAGGAAATGCCTTCAACAGACGCCTCAGTAGAGTCCGCTGCATCGAGGGATGTAGATGATTCTCAGGCTCATCCATCAGCACCACGTAAGCGCTCTTACCCTGCGAAAACATGTGGATTCGCCACGCCACATCAATGATCGCCATGATACCGCCGGACGAGGCATCAATCATGAAGTCGCCTGTGTCAGTGACTAAAACCACCTCAGGGGGGCGGATCGCAATCTCCCGAAACCCAAGACTTTCTGGTAGAAGTTCGCGCAGAGTATGGTTAAAACTCTCGAAGGTGCTCCGTAGTGCAAGATTGCCACCTCCGATTGTAGCGTTTCCCTCGCCAAATATGCCCATCGAGATCAACGCTTCTTTCATTCGAAAGATCGGTGTGCTTCCGCTGTAACCGCCGTTGAACCTGGTTAACATCTCTTGGTTGTACAGCTGGAACGAGTGACTGGCCGTCATCGGCTGCATGCTTATCGTGCCCACTGGTGTATAAGTCGGATTAGGCCGATGAGAATCGATAAGCATCCCCTCGACTGCCTGGGCATTCGAATGATAAATGTCGGTTTGCCAAACGTTGCTCTCTCGAAGCGCGAGCGTCGACTTACTGTCGTTAGAATAGGTTATCGAACCGACGGCATTATGAGTGTGATTTCGGGCTTCCATCTGCCTTAAGAAATCTTGAATTACGCCGTTTCGATATGAAAGCGTCCCGTCCTCGGATCGGAGCGGGATTGAAAGATATTGCCTAGCCCATCCCAGCTGCTGCGACAGCAGACTGATCAGGGTGCTTTTGCCCGCTCCATTGGAACCAGTAATTACAGTTAAGCGTGGATGGAAATCGATTTGTACGCTTTGAAACTGCCTCCATAGCCCTACTTCAAGTCGTTTGAAAATAATGTCGCTCACGTACTTCCCTCTGTCACTCGCTTAAGTAAGTCTCCTCAGCACAACGCAACCATTGTTAATGCGGAGACTGGGAAAATGAAAGGGATGGTTTCGATGTCGCAATAATTAGAACATTAGCGCCATAGTATATTAAACGCAGCAGCACGAAGAAGTAATAAGAACATTACATCCATCTACTACGTAGTAGTAGATAGACGCAACGCCCCTACTACATCTCCGTACTTCAACGGCGACGGCGTCGTCCACCGCGTCTTTTCGTTTCACTCAAAGCCGCTTGTCCGACTGGTCGCGAGGGCTGACGCCCTGTTTCCTTTGGAACCTGCTGGTTCCACAGGGCTTGGGTTATTCCGTCTTTGGTTGGTTTTCAGGCTTCCTTCGGAAGGAAGAGAGTTCCGCCCGCCGAAATCGGACGAATTTTAACGGCTAAATGAGGGCGGGAGGGGCATTCGTCAGCATGCTACCCCTCCCGTGTGCCGAGCGTCACAACAGGCAAGACGCTTGGGGGGTCGGCATGTGCTCTTACCAACGTCGAACTCGAAAGTTCCCAGCTGGTGGCTACTCCTTTTGAGGTAGCCTATCGTTCCTCGGCCAGCACATGCAGGATAACGTCTTCGCCGCGCATGTAGGCTTCGAACACCTCATATTCCGATGGCAGCATGTACGGGGTCCATTCCGCGATGACTGGGCTGACGCTGTGGCTATGGCCCGGCATGAACGTGAAGGTCGTCGGATGCGACACGCCGCTTGCCGAGACAATGCCGTTCAGCTGGTTGAAGACCGCATAGGCATGCTGATGCACCGCCAGCCGCGCCGTGTATTCCTCGCGGTTCTCAGCCAAGCGGGCCATCATCTTCTTGAACAGGGTGAATGCAGCGGCATCGTTGCGGGATAGTTCGGTCATGGGAATTCGCTCCTTCTTGTTGTGTTGCCGTATTTACCGGCTCAAAGAAAAACCCCTTCCCTCGGAGCGTTGAGAGAAGGGGCCGTACCGTAGTTATGGAGTGTAAGGGCCGGCTTAAAGCGCTCACAATCTATTTAGCTGCTCGCGAAAGGCTCGACCTCACGCCGAACCCGTTTGAGCAGCCATCGCATATACGACGAATTATTTAGCCGCGCACACTTCCAAGAATATTAGAATATGCTACTTTGGTGTTGGTTCTGCCTGGACCCAACCCGACGAGATCCGCTGACGCCCCAATGCAGCGGACTTCTTTACCCTCGGCATAAATAGAGGGTGACAGTTGCTTGCATGGCAGTTCTCATATTTTCCTTTGACCCTTCTCGTGCTTTGTCTCCCGGGAAGGGTTTTTTCTTGTCCGCAAAACAAAAGAGGCCCGCTGGACAGAGCGGGCCTAAGTTAGTGGTATCAATTTGAGGAGTGGCCCGATCGGCCAATCTCGTTCTACGACGTAACCCTTAAAGATCTACTATCCGTTGTGCCGCCCGTGCAGCTATCGTGTATTCGGACAGAGGGCGAGTGGCACGGAAATGAAGATCACGTTCAATCCTCAATCCCCACGGCCCTTTGATGCTCTCTAGTTCCTCGACGCTTACATACCCGAGTTCGGGCGTTCCATGGCCCACGTCGCAAAGCCCAAAGCAACGGCCGTCTGGTTCCATTTCCGTGACCAGCCACGTCGCGTTTGCCCACGGCGTGAACCATTTCACCACCGGGATATGATCAGCTTCGCGTGCTTCAACATTGTTGCGGATCAACTGCGCACGTAGTTCCGGGGTCAACAGTATCATACCGAAGCCATCCCCTGCACTTCCACCGAGAACTGCTGCTCGATCAGCTTGCGCTCTGCACGCCATTCCTTGACGCTCTGGAAGATCGCAGTGAACGACTTACCATCGATCTTGCCCCAAACTTTGAATTCCGATTTCGCTTCTACTTGCATTTGTCTGCTCCGTGTTTTCAACTTACGCGAGCACTCTATTTCCAATGTCCTGGAATGCGAGCAAAGACTGCCAAAGGGTTCAACTCTTTTCAGATGCTTTATGCTGCTGTTTTCACTGCATAAAATTAGGATTTGCGCCCCAATCCAAATTATGCACAATACACACGTTGCGCACCCGCTTCGTCGTGTAAAACAGCACATACGGCTTGGCCGAATAGGGATCGCGCAGCACCCGCACGCCCGTGCGGTCGACCACCAGATAGCCCGCGCGGAAATCCCCGAAGGCGATGGCCATCGCATTGGCGGCAATGTCGGGCATGTCCTCCGCCTCGACGACGGGGAAGCCGACGAGCGAGGCGGCCTCGCCTGCGGTTGCCGGCGGCTGCCAGAGGTAGCGGCCTTCAGCGTCCTTCAGCTTGCGCACCTCGGCCTGGGTCTTGCGGTTCATCACGAAGTTGGCGTTCTGGCGGTGGCCGGCCTTCAGCGAATAGATCGTGTCGATCAGCGTGTCGGAGGCGCCGGTCGCCTTGAAGCCGCCCGCGGCACCGGTAGCGATATAGCCGAGATTGCCCCAGCTCCAGGCGCTGTCGGCGACGGCCGTGTAGGCCAGCAGCCCCTTCGGCTTGTTGATGCCATCGCCGGCGATGAAGGCCGCACCTTCCTGCTCGGCGAAGACGGTATCGACCTCGCTCGAGATCCAGGCCTCGATATCGACGGCGGCATCGTCGAGCAGCGCCTGGGTGGCGGCCGGCATGGCGTAGAGTTCCATGGTCGGGAAAGAGAGCTCGGCAAGCTGGGCGCCTGATGTCTGCGGCCGCGCCGCGGTCTCGGCCACCCAGCCCGACGCCATGCCGGAGATCGCGAAGGGCTTCTTCAGCACAGCACCGGAGACCTGGCGCACCGTCGCGATCGAGCGGATCGGCGACACGACGGAGAGGCGGCGGCCGAAGGCGCTGTCGGTCTCGTCGGGCACGAGATAGCCGCCGTCGGCGCCGGAGCCCGATGACATGGCCTTGGCCTCGATCTCGCGCAGGCCGGCCTCGTCGCCGCGGCGGATATACTGCTCGAAAGCCTGCTTGTGCTCGGTGATCTCGGCGCCCACCGATGCGGTGCGACCGAGCGGCGGGCGGGCCTTCTTGAGCGCCAGCTGGTCGAGCACCTTCTTCTGCTCGTCCATCACGCGGCTGATGCGATCCATCTTGTCGCGGGTGACGACGTCAGATGTCAGCTTCTGCTCGATCTCGCCGAGCCTGGCATCGTTGGTTTCCTTGAAGGCCTCGAAGGCTTCCATGAACTCGTCGAAGGCAGCGGTCATTTCCGGCGCGGCCTTGATTTCGGGGGCGGTTTTATCGGCAATCTGCGTGTTGGTCATTGCGGGATCATCCTTTTGTGAAGGGTCTACTTGAAGGTGTCTTGCAGCATCATCCGGGCGGCCCGGCGCATGGCGCGGACGAGCTCGGTCTCCTTGTCGCGGAACCACCGCGCATTCTTGATGTTCTGCACGCGGGCGGACGGCAGCATGGGGAAGGTCACCACCGAGATCTCCCAGAGGTCGGCCTCGAGGATGCGGCGCACGCCTGACTTGGCGTCGGTCTTGGCGCGGACGGTGCGAAAGCCGATCGACAGGCCATCGAGCGCGCCGTTCTTCAAAAGCTGGTGCACCTCGCGGGCGCGGCTGACGCCATCGGCGAGCACGCCCTCGACATAGAGCCCGCGACTATCTTCGCGGATCGTCTTCCAGGCGCCGATCGGCTCGGCCGGGTCATGCTGGAAGAGCATGCGCACGCCACCGGCGCCGCGTGTCTTCAGCGACCGCAGAAAGGCCCCGCGCTCGATCGCATCCTTGCCGAGATCGACCTCGCCGAAGACGCTGGCATAGCCCGAAAAGGTGCCGTCGCGGCTGAGGCCGCGCAGCTCCAGATTGGCGAACTTGCGCGTATCCGCGCCGGGAATGGCCCGGGTGGACAAGCGCGTGGGAGATCGCGCCAGCGCGCGGCTTGCGGTCATGATCATGCTCCTCGTTTCATGGATATTTGGCCGGCCAGCTTACCGGTTGCGCGCGCCGTAGCGGCCGGCGATGCGCTGGAGAATGCCGAGGCCCCACCAGGCGCAGAGGCTGGAGGCGGCCGAGCCCGACAGCATCACTTCGACAGCAGAGAGCCGATCGACCAGATCCAGCCGCTCGGCGATCCAGATCCCCGTCGGGCCGCCAAAGACGATGCCGCAGGAAAGCCCGGTAAAAAACCGGCTCGCCGCCTCGCGCCGGCTCTTCGGCAGCAGATAGATCAGCGACACGGCGGCACCCGCCGACGCGCCCAGCGCCCTGGTCGCCCAGAGGCTGGTATCGTTGGAGAAATCGGCCATTGGTTTGGGCCTTTGTGATGTGGGGGTGGGAGTGCGCGAGGCGCGCGTCAGGCTTTCGCCGAGTCTTTTGAATCGGTTGGCTGTGGCAGCTCATGCGCCTGTTGCGCGTGGGCGCCGAATATGGCCCATCTTGTTTGGGCGATTCAGATTTCGATGTTAACTGTCTGAAAGATCGCCGTCTTCGTCGATCTGGAGCAGTCGCTCCTGGCGCCCGTGGTAGATCAGCAGGATCACCACCTCGTCGGGGTGGATTTCATATTCAAAAAGATAAGGCGGCGATACGAAGCATCTGACATCGCCAGGCGCGAGTGTCGGCGCGCCCGCGCCGGGAAACTCGGACAACGTCCTCGTCATTTGCTTGAGCTGTTGCGCGAACTGAACGGCAGCGTGTCTGCTGACGCGCTTCAGATAGGCCTTTTCGTGGCGGACGAAACGCATGGCTGGCGCCGCGATCCGCACCTTTTTCATGCGGCGTCATCCCGCTTGGTGTTTTCGATACGGTCTTCCGCCTCAAGCTCCGCCAGGAAATCGTCCATATCCATGACGTTGCCCTGCCTTACCTCTTCCTGAGCGGCGAGCGTCTGCAGAACATCATTTCCCTCTTCCATTAGGTAGTATTTCAGCGCCCGGACGATGACCCAGCTGCGGCTGCGGTCGGTGGCTTTGGCGATGGTCTCGATGTCCTTCAGCATGTCTTCTGGAATGCGCAGGGCAATCGGGTCGGAGAGAACGGGCTTGGTCATCGGCTGGCTCCTCAATTTGTAATACGCTGTATAACAAATTTTCGGGCCGGTCTCAACGCCCCCCTCAATACCCCACCGCCTGCCGCTTCTCCTCATCCGTCAGAAACGCCGCGTCCCCCACCCGCTTCCAGAGCTCGCCGCGCTCGGCCGAGAGACCCGCGACCTTGTCGAGATCCGGCTCCAGCCGCAGCCCGTCGCCATAGCCTGCCGCCGCCCAGGTCGACAGCGTCGCCAGCGTGCGGGTCAGCATGGGTAGCACCGTCAGGCGATAGAAGGCGCGGTTGGCTTCCTGGTAGTTGGCGTAGGTGTTGTCGCCGGGGATGCCGAGGAGCATGGGGGGCACGCCGAAGGCGAGCGCGATGTCGCGGGCGGCGCCGTTGCGGGCCTCGACGAAGTCCATGTCCTTGGGCGAGAGCCCCATCGATTTCCAGTCGAGCCCGCCTTCGAGCAGCAGCGGCCGGCCGGCGCGCATCGGGCCGGAATAGCCCTCGTCGAGCTCCTGCTTCAGCCGCTCATATTGATCGGGCGAGAGATTGCCGCCCTCCTTGGGCTGGTAGACGAGCGCGCCGGAGGGACGCGCGGAATTATCCAGCAGCGCCTTGTTCCAGGTGGCGGCCGCATTGGAGAGATCGAGCGCCACCTGGGCGGCCGCCAGCGGCGGAAAGCCGAGATGATCGTCGAGCGGGTGGAAGAGTTTCAGGTGCAGCAGGCCAAGCCCGTTGGTCTCGACGGGAAAGCGGCGGACCAGGCCGCCGGCGCGGTAGTCATAGGCCTCCGGCCAGCCGTCGCGCCCCTCGACGATGCCGATGCGGTCGGGGCGCAGCAGATGCAGCTCGCGCAGCGCGCCGCCGATCTCGACCGGCTCGACATAGGCATTGCCCGACAACAGCAGATGGCCGTAGAGCGCCTCGAAGAAATCGGGGCCGCTCATGCGGGCATTCGGCTGGCGCAGCAAATGAAGCAGCGGATGATCCGGCCTCTCACGTTCCTGCTCGTAGATCAGCAGCGGCACCGAAGCCGCCGCCTCCGACACCATCCTGACGCAGCGATGCGCCACCGGATTGCGCATGAAGCCCTCGCGCGACAAGGCCGCGTAGGAGCGGCCGGTCCAGCTCGCCCTGCCCTCCGATGTCAGCGACAGGAAGCCTCCCGCGGCCTTGCGTTCGGGCACGGGTGTTCGGCCCGCCGCGGAGCCCCACGGCAGGAGAGATCGAAGGTTCATGATCCGGTTTCCTGATGTTTGCGACCGGCACTCGATTGGCCGATGCTATTGTCTGTACAGGGCGATTAGGCCCGAGCCGCCGCAAGGACGGCGGTCGCGGGCATGCCCCCGCGACCTGATGCTCAACAATGAAGCGCGGCCGGATCCTGTCCGGCCGCCAGCATCACAGCGCCGAGCCGATGATGTTGCAAAGCCCGGTGCGCACCACTTCCTTGGTGGTCAGCTGGCCGGCCTGGATATCGAAGACGGCATCCACGCGCACGCCTGATCCCTTCTGGCGGGCGACGACGCGCAGGGTCTGGATGCGGCCGCTGCCTGTCGTTTCCTGGTAGGCGTCCACCGAGGAGAGTTCCTTGTTCACCTTGATGCCGGAAAAGCCCTCGGCGGCAACCGCCTGGGCAAGGTTCTTCAAGACGGCGGCGGATTTCGCCTTCGGAAACTCCTGCCACGTCTTGTAGCTCAGCGCCGTCATCATCGGCACGCCCGACACCTTGAAATTCGCCTCGCAGGAAGCCGCCTCGGCTAAGCCCGCGCCGGAAAGCAGCAGCGCCGCCGTCATCACCATGATCTTCAATTTTATCTCCTGAAACGTGTGTTTTCCCAACTCAATGGGAATATCCGACTTCAGGTTGAATTAAAACCGGAAATACGCACGCGGCGGCAACCGGTGCGTTTGCGAATAGGCCGCAGCGACGATCAGGCTGCCAGATCGATCGCCATTTCCGCGGTAATCCTGTCCCACGGAACGAATATCTGATTGCCGTCGTCACGCTCGATCAGGTCGATTGCCATCAGCGCATGCACGTCGCTGTGCACGGCGCGATAGTCGCGCTGAAGCAGCTTCGCCAATTGGCGAATGGAGGTTTTACCCTGTTGCTTCAGCGTTCGCAGCAGTTGCCAGCGGCTGGCGGTCAGGATCTTCAGCAGCGTTTCCATGTTCTCGAAGGCGACTACGCCCGGCTGCTCGCTGAAGTCGCCGCTGTCGATGCGGCGCGCGCCTTCCATCGCATCAGCGAAGAACCCGTCGAGATCGGTGACATGCAGCTTAACTTCTCGCATTTGCAATCTCCCGTCTGACGTCCTCGTCGAAGTCGCGAAGCAATTGCCCCAGCGTCTTGAACACATAAGGCTCCTCCCGATCGCGGTAGTGCCTGTGGTCGCCTTTGCCCGCCTCATTGTCATAAGCGACAATCCGCTCTCCCGGCCTGCCGTAGAAGAGCGAATATTTGAGGCCGTGCGGTCGCTCAAGGCTCGGCGACTGCAGCCGCCAAACCCTTATCTGCAAGATCGCTCCGTCTTCTAGAACAACCTTCCGGCTGTAAAACAGTGTGGCAGGCGGCATATGCTCTATATAACATATGCCCTAGAAGCCATCAATCACCCCAGCGGCTGCTTCACCGCCAGGTCGCTTTCATAATCCGCTGCAATGCGCATCTCGCGGATGGGGCGGACGAGGCTGGTGGAGAGATCGTAGTTCGGATGCGCCTTGTAGGCGGCAAGGGCTGCTTCGTCGTCGAACTCGCCGTAGACAATCAGGTCAACCTCGGTGCCGAACTGGTCCGTCTTCACGTTGGTGCCGATCTCCAGCAACCGGGCGTGCGGTATGGCCGTCAGGATCGACAGGCCCTCGCGCACCTTTTCCAGGTTTTCGATCGGCGCCGTGAAGAAGACGATGTGACGGATCACGCGGAACTCCTGTAAATTCTGGTTGGGCTTAGCCCGTAAGCCGGGCGATACCACGGCACAGCCACTGCTTCAACCGGGCGAACCAGCCTGTCGGCTGCTCGGGCCTTATGGCGGCGAGGAAGGTCTTGCCGTAGCCGGCCAGTTTCTCGGCCCTGTCGGTGCCGTTGACGATGCGGCGGGCGTTGATCCAGTCGTCATTCGTCGCGTTCAGATGGTCGGCGAGCTTGTGCTTGGAGAAGCTGCCCTGAACCAT
Organism: Rhizobium sp. 2MFCol3.1; assembly: GCF_000377565.1. Classification (GTDB taxonomy): domain Bacteria; phylum Pseudomonadota; class Alphaproteobacteria; order Rhizobiales; family Rhizobiaceae; genus Rhizobium. The sequence continues at coordinate 288,144 of NZ_KB898357.1, forward strand.
GCCTTCGATCAGGATCGATACCGCCGGCCCCATCTCCATCGCCCGGTCGGGCTCGGCGACGAGATCGATGCCCGTAAGCGCGCTCATCGCCTCGTAATTGCGCTTGTGGGTGAGCTGCACGAGGCCGCGGCCAAGCCAGCTCTTGCCGTCCTCGTCGGGCCGCCAATAGGGCGTCTTCACCCAGGAGAGCTTGCCGCTCGCGAATGCATTTTCCAGGATCTCGACGGCGCGCCCATCGCTTGTCGCCAGCGTCTCGCGCACCGGCTGCATGGTGTAGGCCGTCTCGTGAAAGGCGGTGGCGAGGATATACGCCAGCCAGCGCGGATCGGCGTCGGCCATCCGCTCTTCCCAGAAATTCAGTATAGCCGTCATGCCCTCGACCTGCGGGGCCGAGAGCGTGCCCTTGAACAGCGCCTCGCGCACCGTGTCGAAGAAAAACCGCCTGTCGATGTGGATAACCATAGCGTGTAATCCTAAAAGCTGATGAGGACTTGATGTCCTTAATCGATTAAATTTATTTTAATCGTTTAAAGCGTTTAAAGCCCTGATTTACAGACCGTTTGGCGCATGGCAGTGATGATCCATCATTCAATTCGTCTTCGGAGGACCGCATGACGCAGCCCGTTCACAGCAATCAGCCGATCATTCCCCAGCACGTGACGGACCAACTCGAAAGCGAGTGGCGTCAGGTTCGCCCCGTGCCGCAGGCACAACGCCCGGCGACGCAGCAACAGCAGCGTTAAGCGCAAGTGCCTGGGGGTGTCAAACACCCCCTCACGGCCACCCTCTCCCGGAGCGGCAATTACAGCCGCAAGGCTTCAAATACCCCGCACACGCGGCTCCCCGCCGCCCTCAAGCATCAAAGCCGTCAGCGCCCAGACCAGAGCATCCAGCCGGTCGGGAGAGCGGCCCTGGGATAAACCGTCAGGGCCGAAATCACACATCTGATCTTCCAGCGCCATGAAGCGCCCGGCATGGGCGACACGCCCCTGCTCGTAGAGTGCGGCCACCGGTTCGGCGCGCAGGAATTTGCCGCGCGTGGCGCGCACCGTCGTCACCGGTAGCGTCTCGTCGATGCTTTTCAGCATAGCGGTCACCATATCGCCGCCCTGGTTGATCTCGGCCACCACGCGGTCGGCGGCGAAGCGGCGATAGGCTTTCGCCACCGCACCCGCCCAGCCCGCCGGGCTTGCGCCCTCCACCGAGCAATCGGCCAGCACCACCGCGCGGCCGCTCGCATCCAGCCCGGCCACGACAATGCCGCAACAAGACGTCGGCCCCGCCGCCGCCGGCGGATCGACCGCCACGACGATGCGACGGAGGTCGCCGGAAAAGCGTATCGTCACGGCATCGAACATCTCGCGGCGCCAGAGCGCATCCTCGCGATCCTCGATCAGTTCGCCATCCAGCTCCTGCCGCCCCAGCCGCGTGCCGCCATAGCGGTTGGCGAGCGCGTCGATGAAGCCCGGCGCCAGGTTATGTGCATTGGCGCGGGTGCTGATGCGCGTCGTCAGCGTCGTCGGGTCCGATATCAGCGCCTTCAAAAGCGGCACCGGGCGCGGCGTCGTCGTCACCAGTTGGCGCGGCGCTGAACCGAGCCGCAGGCCGAACTGCAGCATGTCCCAGGTCTCCTGCCCGTGTTTCCACTTGGCGAGCTCATCGCTCCAGGCGAAATGAAACTGCGGTCCGCGCAGGCTTTCGGGATCTTCCGACGAGAATATCTGCGCCACCGCGCCGTTCGGCCAGACCAACCGGCGGCGGGATATCTCGAATTCGGGACGACGGCTGCGGGCGATCCGCATGATCCCCGAGATGCCGTCGATCATCACCTCGCGGGCATCGCCCAGCGTCTCGGCGATCAGCGCGATGCGCAGATCCGAGGAGCGTCCGGCGCTGGCAATCGCATGCACCCATTCGGCCCCTGCCCGCGTCTTGCCCGAACCGCGCCCGCCCATGATCAGCCATGTGCGCCAGTCTCCCGGCGGCGGCTGCTGTTCGTCGCGGCCGGTGAAGGCCCAGAGATTGCCAAGCGATGGCCAGAGCTTCAGCCGTTCCGCGAGGTCCTCGGCGGGAAGGTCGAGCATGTCGGCCAGCGAGAGATTGGGTTCGCCGGTATCGGCAACGGCGCCAGCTTCAATATTGGCGTTTGCGCTGGTATGGACGTTGGCCTTGGCGGACCGGGGCACACCGCTCGCCACAGCGTCAACCACCGGCGCCTCACCGAAAACCGCCGCCGCTACCGTCCCGCTATCCGGCTGCGACATCGCCCCGGCCAACGCGGCGCCACGCGCAACGGCGTCCAGGATTACCGCGCGGTCATCAGCCCGTTTCGCCACGATCGCATCCATTTTATGACTGTAGTCCAGCAAGGCGCCAGCGACCTTGCCCGTATTGGCGTCCGCGACGCGCCGCTCAACCCGGTTCGGCTTCGCGGCTGGCGAGGGCTGGTCCGTCGTCAATGTTTGGGGGAGCGCCGTCGCGCTGCCATTCGGCCAGCAATTGCCGGGCGCGGGCTTCGGCTCGCTCTTCGATGCGTGCGAGGAATTTCGCTTTGACATGGTCGAGCCCCCTCGCCGCTTCGCTTTCCTCAGCGGCCTGCTCGCGGTCGCGGGCGAACTGGCGCTGCAGCTGGTCGATCTTCTCCAGCGTGCGGACGATCAGCGACATGGCATCGGTCGCGGCCTTCAAATCGGCGCGGGCAAGCTTGGCAGCGGCATCGTCGCCACCGCTGGAGGCCGCCTGCTCGGCCGCCCTTCGCAGGTCACGAAAGGCCGAAAACTGCTCGCGCATCTCGGCCGTCATCTCGTTGAGCAGCACCCGCAGCTCTTCGGCCGGCGATGCTGCGGACTTGGTCTCAAGCATACAGGCCTCGGCCACCATCTTGGCCCTGTCCACGTCGAGAGCCTGCGCGGGATCGCCGTCATAAGCCTGGTATTGGGGAGTATGCTGAGCCGGCCAGAGGCCAAACAGCTCCGGCGCGAAATCGTCGATATCGGTCATGGGGAGATCCCGTTGCAACAGGCGTTGCGTGGAGAAGCGGCGGTGGCGGCGGCGCTTGTCGATCAGCCAGGAGACCATGCCCCTCGCCGCGTCCTGCCCGCAACTTTCCGACTATGGCATAACCCTATCAAAGCACCGTTACGCCGTCAAGGATTATTTTCCTATTATCGGAAAATCCTCCTGCAACGCCGCGTCGAATTGCAATTTATCTATGTCTAATCTATTGATAAATATAGGTTTTCTCGCCTTTCTCCCGATATTTCAATGAATCCTCAAGAAAGCCACGGCTAGAACGGATCGCAGGAAAGGGCGATCGACATGCAGGCCATCCAGATACGACTAGCGGAGATTATCGAGGCGTTGAGCAAGGCGCTCGACCTCACGGAGGGCCAGCCGCCCGGCCATTGCATCCGCGCCTGCTATATCGGCACCCATATCGGCCGCGAGATCGGCATGGCGGATGACGCGCTGCAGGAGCTTTACTACACGCTGCTCCTCAAGGATCTCGGCTGCAGCAGCAATGCGGCGCGGATCTGCGAGCTCTATATGGCCGACGACCTCTCCTTCAAGCGCGACTTCAAGCTGGTCGATGGCAGCCTCAGCCAGGTGCTGCGCTTCGTACTCTCGCATACCGGCATGCAGGCCGGCCTTGCCGAGCGGTTTCGCGGGATCGTCAACATCCTGCAGAACGGCGGACGCATCGCCACCGACCTGATCCAGACCCGCTGCCAGCGCGGCGCCGAGATCGCCAGACAGATGCGCTTTTCGGAGGGCGTCGCCAATGGCGTCCTCAGCCTCGACGAACACTGGAACGGCGGCGGCAAGCCGCTCGGCATCTCCGGCGAGGAGATCCCGCTCTATTCGCGCATCGCGCTGCTCTCTCAGGTGGCCGATATCTTCCAGATGAGCGCCGGGCCGCAGGCCGCCATCGCCGAGATCAACAAGCGCGCCGGCAGCTGGTTCGACCCTGCGCTTGCCGCCGCCTTCATCCGCATCGCCGGCCGCGAAACGTTTTGGGAAACGCTGCGCTCGCTAGCGCTGGAGACGATCGTGCTCGACAGCGAACCCGGCCAGCAGGCGATCATGGCCGACGACGACTATCTCGATGATATCGCTGCCGCTTTCGCCCGCGTCATCGATGCCAAGAGCCCCTATACGTCAGGCCATAGCGACCGCGTGGCGCTGTTTACCGATCTGATCGCCGAGGAGATGGGGATCGACGAGAAAGGCCGCCGGCTGTTGCGCCGCGCTGCCCTGCTTCACGATATCGGCAAGCTCGGTGTCAGCAACAGCGTGCTCGACAAGCCGGGCAAGCTCGACGACGAGGAATGGGGCCAGATGAAGCGCCATGCCGAGTTCTCGGAAATGATCCTCTCCCATATCGGCGCCTTCTCCGACCTCGCCCGCATCGGCGGCGCCCATCACGAGCGGCTGGATGGCAAGGGCTATCCGCGCGGGCTGATGGCCGATGAGATCCCGATGGAAGTGAGGATCGTCTCGACCGCCGACGTATTCGACGCGCTCACCGCCGACCGCCCCTATCGCGCCGCCCTGCCGATCTCCAAGGCGCTGTCGATCCTCTGGGACGGTGCCGGCCAGGCGCATGACCCCATCTGCATCGAGGCGCTGCAGCGGGCGCTTGCGAGGACCGATCTGGAGCGGCCTGACGGCGCAAGGGAAGACCAGCGCGCGGCTGCGTGAGTTTTTCTGATTGGCCTCGCAATATTCTATTGTGCTAAAATAAAGATCATGACCCGCGAAGAGCTTGCATCCTTCGCGCTCAGCCTGCCCGAGGCGGTCGAGAGCGCGCATCACGGCACACGCGATTTTCGCGTGCGGACGAGGATTTTTCTCACCATGCCGGAGCAGGATTATTGCGTCGTCAGGCTGACGCCGGAGCAGCAGCACATGACGCTGGCGGTTTCGCCGAAGGAGACGATCGCGGTTCCCGGCGGCTGGGGGCTGCGCGGCTCGACGCGGCTGTTCTTTCAGCTGGCAAGCGACGCGCTGGTGCAGGATCTGGTGCGCCGCTCCTGGCAGAACGCCGCGCCGAAAACCCTGCAAAGACAGTTCGTTGTCATCCCTTCCCCATAAGTCGATTCAGCCAGAATCCACTCAGCGATTACCAACCTCATCCGGCGTCTTCGGCGCATCGTCGCCAACCGTCAGCGGCCAGTCGACGACATAGTCCTCGTAATTGTCGACATCGATGCCCGTCTCGTCGATGGTGCGGCCGCGCGCCGAAATGCCGGCGATGTGCACGGTCTCCCGGTCGCCCGATACCAGCGGATGCCACCAGTAGAGGTCGCGCCCCTCGTTCAGCAGCCGGTAGCCGCAGGTCGGCGGCAGCCAGGGGATCTCGTCGACATTCTGCTTGGTCAGCTGCACGCAATCGGGGACGAAATCCCAGCGATTGGGGTAGCTGGAACACTGACAGCTTTCGCTGTCGAGCAGCTTGCAGCGGATCGAGGTGAAGTAGATATCGCCGCTATCCCACTCCTCGAGCTTGTTGAGACAACAGAGACCGCAGCCGTCGCAGATGCTTTCCCACTCGGCATTGGTCATCTCGTTCAGCGTCTTTTGCTTCCAGAAGGGTTGCTCTTCCATCATTCCGTTCTTGCAACAGCACCCGCAAAATCGCGTGAGTGCTTTCCATTTCTCTTGTTCTTCGGTGGCAAATCAACCAAAGATTCACCCTGCGCCGGTTACCCCGGATGCGAGCGGCAGATTTGCCATAGTTCGACCTCAGGATAGCCCCAGCTAGCCAGTGTCGAACTGACTGATCGGGCGGGAATATAAGACGTGACGGATCCGGACAATCCAGAAAAGCAGCCTCGCAAGAAACGCCACTTGCTGCTGAAGATCGATTCATGGATCGATTCCACCATCTGGAACGCCGGTTTCCGCTCCGCCGAAATCTGGGAAGACATCACCATCTTCTTCCGCCGCTTCCGCGTTCGCGGCTGGAAGCGCATCGTGTTCGAACTCGCCGGCGAAGGCCTGACATGGGGTTCGGTCGGCGCCGTCTTGATGCTTGCCCTTGCCCAGCCCGCCTTTGAAGCTACCAAGGAAGATTGGCGCAATCGCGGCGATTATGCCGTCACCTTTCTCGACCGCTATGGCAACGTGATCGGCCATCGCGGCGTCATCCACCAGAATTCGGTGCCGATCGACGAGCTGCCCGACAGCCTGATCAAGTCGGTGCTCGCCACCGAAGACCGCCGCTTTTTCAGCCACTTCGGCATCGATGTCATCGGCCTCTTCCGCGCCATCGTGACCAACGCGCAGGCCGGCGGCGTGGTCCAGGGCGGCTCGACGCTGACGCAGCAGCTCGCCAAGAACCTGTTCCTCTCCAACGAGCGATCGATCGACCGCAAGATCACCGAGGCCTTCCTGGCGCTGTGGCTCGAAGCCAATCTGTCGAAGAAGGAAATCCTCTCCACCTATCTCGACCGCGCCTATATGGGCGGCGGCACGTTTGGGGCGGCGGCGGCGGCGCAGTTCTATTTCGGCAAGAACATCACCGATGTGAACCTTGCCGAATCCGCCATGCTCGCCGGCCTCTTCAAGGCGCCGGCGAAGTACGCGCCGCACGTCAACCTGCCCGCCGCGCGCGGCCGCGCCAACGAGGTTCTCACCAATCTCGTGCAGAGCGGCATGATGACCGAGGGCCAGGTGATCGCGGCACGCCGCAGCCCGGCCACCGTCGTCGACCGCAACCAGGTGGAATCGCCCGACTTTTTCCTCGACTGGGCCTTCGACGAAACCATGCGGCTTTCGCCGCGCTTCCACCAGCATTCGCTGATCGTGCGCACCACCGTCGACATGGGCCTGCAGCACGCGGCCGAGGATTCGATGGAGACGTCGCTGCGCGAATATGGCGAGAGCTATCACGCCAAGCAGGGCGCGATGGTGATGATCGAAAACGGCGGCGCCGTGCGCGCCATGGTCGGCGGGCGCGATTACGGCGAGAGCCAGTTCAACCGCGCCACCAAGGCGCTGCGCCAGCCGGGCTCCTCCTTCAAGGTCTACACCTATTCGGTGGCCATGGAGAACGGCATGACGCCCGACAGCATCGTCGTCGACGCGCCGATCTCCTGGGGCAACTGGAGCCCGCACAATTACGAAAACCGCTATGCCGGCCGCATCACGATCGCGACCGCCGTGGCGCAGTCGATCAACACCATCCCGGTCCGTCTCGCCAAGGAGAAGTTCGGCATCGCCCCCATCCGAGCCATGGCCACCAATCTCGGCGTGGAATCGCCGGTTCGAAACGACGTGACGATCCCGATCGGCACCTCCGAGGTCACCGTCATGGACCAGGCGACCGCCTATGCGGTCTTCCCGGCCGGCGGCTACCAGTCGCGGCGCCATGGCATCACCCAGATCCTCGATTACGGCGGCGACGTCCTCTACGATTTCGACAAGGACGAGCCGCCGGCCAAGCGGGTGCTCTCCGAGCAGGCCGACGCCTATATGAACCAGATGCTGTCGCGCGTGCCCTATGTCGGCACGGCAAGGCGCGCAGCCCTCGACAACGGCATTCTGACGGCGGGCAAGACCGGCACGACGCAGGCCTATCGCGACGCCTGGTTCATCGGTTTCACCGGCAATTTCACCACCGCCGTCTGGTTCGGCAACGACGACTATACCTCGACCAACAAGATGACCGGCGGCACGCTGCCCGCCATGACCTTCAAGCGCCTGATGGACTACGCCCACCAGGGTATCACCCTGCGCGCCATCCCCGGCGTCACCGCCCCCCCGCCCCCCAAGACCATCGCCGCCACCAAACCCGCCGCCGGCGCGCCTCCTCCCTTGGTGCGTCCACGGATGCTCTCGGTGGAATCGACGAAGTTGCTGAAGGATATCGGCGAGGAGCTGAAGACCGCCGCACCGCTGGCGGTGCAGAAGGTGGCTAGCGCGGAGTGAGGGATTAGGCTGCCCTTGGGCGAATTGGCCGGCAAGCGCCTGTTCCCACAGCGAAAACCCCACACGCGGCGTCATTCTCGGGCTCGTCCCGAGGATCTAAGCACGCCTCAACGGGCGCGACGGTGCGGATGCCCGGCGCGGCGCCACGTGTCCACTACCGTCGCTCGAGAGGCAGCGTCGGCAGATGCTCGGCACGAGGCCGAGCATGACGTCGAGGGTGGGGTTGCCGCCCGCGCTTACAACGGGTGAGCACTACCGGCAACAGCTTGTTTCCGCAGCGGAATCCCCACGCACGACGTCATCCTCGGGCTCGTCCCGAGGATCTAAGCACACCTCAACGGGTGCAACGGTGCGGATGCACGCTACGGCGCCACGTGTCCATTACCGTCGCCCGAGACGCGCCGTCGGCAGATGCTCGGCACAAGACCGAGCATGACGTCGTGGGTGGGTTGCCGTCGACGCTGGCACCGCAGACGGCGGCGAGCGCAGAGGCAGGCTAGGCTGCCCTTGGCGCGATTGCCTGAAGGTCTTCGCCGATTTCCCGGCGGCGTTGCATCAGGTCGTGATCGGCCTGCAGGCCGAGGAAGAAGCCTTCCGACAGGCCGAAATAGCGCGCCAGACGCAGGTCAGTGTCGGCGGTCACACCGCGCTTGCCGAGAACGATCTCGTTGATGCGGCGCGGCGGAACCTGAAGCGCGCGAGCCAGTGCGTTCTGGCTCAATTCCAGCGGCTTGAGGAACTCCTCCAGCAGGATTTCTCCCGGATGCGGGTTGGGGAGAAGATCGCTTTCAGTCGTGGTAGTCGACGATTTCGACATCGCTTGCCCTTCCCTCATGCCAGATGAAACATATGCGCCACTGGTCGTTGATGCGGATCGAATACTGACCCCGGCGGTTTCCCTTCAAGGCTTCCAGCCGGTTGCCGGGCGGTATGCGCAGATCGTCCACGGATCGCGCCTGATTGAGCAGACGCAGCTTTCTGAGCGCAACAGCCTGAATGTCCGATGGCAGCTTGCGGCTGCGGACGCCGTTCCAGATCTTTTCGGTTTCGGCATTCGCAAAGCTGGTGATCATCGGCCATCCATCATGACGCCATACGTTATATAACGCCGCGCGTCATACTGTCAAACCGCCCCCACCTTTTCCCCCTCCACCATTCCGCCCAGCCAGAATCAGTGGTAACCCTTTCAACTGATTTGGCTATCAAGGGCGACCGGTGTTTCGATTTCCTCTCTTTATCGCGATGACGCTGATAATCGCTTTCGGCGGCGGGATACTCGTTTCGCTTTATGCGCTGAATGCGACCGCGGGCTTCGGCGCCATCAAGCTTGGCGCGTGGGAGGCGTTTCCGGAGTTGCAGACAGAGAATGCCGATCCTTACGCGAAATCGCACCGCGCGCGCGCAGGCCGGCTGCTTTATGGCTCGGCCGAGGGGCTGATGTTTACCGCCAAGGTGGATGACGCCGGCAATAGGCTGGAGGCGGGGTGCAGCTACCGGATCACCGGGCAGACGCCGCCGGCTCGGATCTGGACGCTGTTCACATCGGATAATTCCGGCAATCCCGCCTCGCTGCAGCCGGGGCTGCCGGGTGCGCTCAATTCGTGGACGGTGCTGCGCCAGCCAGACAGCAGCTTCACCATCGACATCTCGACCCGGGCACGGCCGAACAACTGGCTGGCGCTTCCGGCGGCTGGCACGTTTCAGCTGGTGCTGACGCTGTTCGACACGCCGACGGCCGGCAGTTCCGGCGTCATCGATCTGGCGATGCCGAAGCTTGAAAAGACAGGGTGCGGCAATGCTTAGGGTCCTGTTCGCGCTTCTGGCGGGCCTTTTCGGCGCCGCCTTGCTGCACCTCGTCATCATCCTGTCGCTGCCGCATTTCACCGGCAAGGACGCCGCGACACGCGTCGCCTCCGAGGGCGATCTCGACACGTTTTACCTGCTCGGAGGCACCGAGGACACGGCGGGGCTTTCCAACGACGATCCCTTCGTGCGGACCGCCGTCTGTTCCTTCGATATCGAGGAGAACCCGGTGCGGTTCACGGCCAGGGGCAACGTGCCCTTCTGGTCGATCGCGCTGTTCGACGATGCGTCAAACGAGATTTTCAGCATGAACGACCGGACCTCGGTCGGCGGCGCCGTGGACATATTGATCGGCAGCCCGATCCAGCTCACGGAATTGCGCAAGTCGCTGCCGCAGGAGCTTCAGCGGACGATCCTGGTCGAGACGACGCGGTCGGGCGGATACGCGGTTCTGCGAACACTGGCGCCGCAGACAAGCTTCGACGCGGCGGCCAAGAGCTTCCTGTCGGAAGCCGGTTGCGAGGAATTCGCTCCCTCCAACTAGAGCCTTACTTACCCTTCGAGCGCGAGGCGCGGCGAACCGACGCCGGCTTGTCGGGGTCGGTCAGGCGTTCGTAGCGCACGCCGGTATAAAGCAGGATCTGCGCTTCGAGCGGCGATCCTTCCACGCTTGATGATCTTTCCTTGCGGCCTGGCGTCCGAGATAGACGATCAGCCAATGCGATGACTATTGCCATTGTCGTCTCCCTGCACTGCCCGAGACGGATGAAGCTCAGATCTCACCCTGCCCGCCTGCGCGGACCGGCGCACCCTTGGCCGGGTCTGCCGGCATCGGGTCATTCGCGCCTTTCTCACGGCATATCGTGAACAATACCGTGATGCATATGATGGCGCCCCTCTCAAGGAGCACGTTCTGCTTCCCGGATTGAGACAGACGGTGGTTAACAGAATATTAAAATTCGGCCGGAGAATCCCTGTCGATCGACGTCTCTACTAAAACGCAGGGGTCCGCCCTTTGGTTGCATGCCGATCGCAAAGATCCGCCGCTTTTATCGGTTACAAATTTTAGCTTTAAATCATATAGTTAGCGATACAGCGTCAGACACGGGCTCCGCCATCACCGATGTTGCAAATTTACCTCACAAAAATATTAATTGCAGTTCGCCGAGATGCCGCTAAGGTCGCATTATCGGCTGCAGGGCAAAACGCGGCCGACCCTGGAGTTGATCTGGGGACTGGGTCTGACGGTTAACCAGGGTGGGCAGACAGATGTCTCTGATGATTGGGTCGACATTTTCGCCTGAGGATCTCGATATATTGCGCCACGCGCTGGATGCCTGGTGCGCGGAAAAGCGCATCGACATCAAGAGCTCGAAGGCGCAGGTCGCCGCCTCCACGGCGCTCGATCTCTACCAGTCCGGCTATGACGATCCCGACAGGCTGCTCACCGCGCTGCGCGGACACCGGGCGCTTTAAGCCGTCCATACAAGTTATCCATATCACTCGTTTAACGGGCACCGAACGGGCCGGCCGACGCCGTAACCGTTGATGTTGCGCAGCACCATTTCGGGACGATTCCCCTCAAATCTTCAGCAACGGTTAACCGTGTCCCTGTAGGATTTGTTCATATCCCGTATGTGGTAGAGGCGTCTTCGCGTCCAGGCCAGCGGCATCCCTCTAGCGTGTTCAGGGTGTGTTTTGTGCGTGACCGGTTTCGAGACCTAGAGGCCCCCTCCGCGAGCCGGAAGAAGGACGTGGTTCTCATGGCGACAGTGAGCAGTTTCGAGGGATTGCAGCCGCCGACCCGATCGGAGCTTCGCCAGTTCGCCGAATTGTTCACCCCTCTCTTCGTCGCCTCCTCCGATGACGCCAAGCGCCAGGCCGTGGCAGCACTCTCGCAATGCGCCGCCATTCCGCAGGCGGTCGCGCTGTTCATCGGCTGCCAGCCGATCGCCATTTCCGCCCCCTTCCTCATCTCCTCGCCGGCCATCGACGACGATACGCTGATCACGGTTGCCCGCACGCAGGGCGTCGAGCACATGCGCGCCATCGTCAGCCGCGATGCGCTGTCGCCGCGGGTGATCGACGTACTGGTCGGGCTGCGCCATGCCGCGCCGAAGCGGCAGGTGGAAACGATCGAGCCGGCGCCAACAGTCGACAGAGCCGAGGTCGCCGAAGCGCTCGCCAGCGCGGCGATGCCGTTCGTTGCGGCGGAGGCTGGACAGGTTAAGGCCATCGCGGAGACCGCGAGCGTAAAGGTCGAGATCAGCGAACCGGTTGCTGTGGCTGTCGAGGCTGTCGCGCCTGCAGTTGTCGAGGCTACGCCGGTGATCGACAAGGTGGTGGTCGCTGCCCCAGAGGCCGCACCTTTGGCCACCGAAATGGCGTCCGAGGCCACCGAAACGGTGTCCGTTGTTGCCGCTACGCCTGTTGCTGTCGAAGTGCAGACCGTAGCCATCGAAACCGCCGCCGAGGTCGTGGTGGTCGAGACGATCGCCGTGCACCCGGTCGAACCGATGGTCACCCCCGAGGCGCCTTCTGCAGCAGCAGAGCAGCAGAGCGTTCAGTCAACACCTTCCCCTGCCCCAGCGGAGACCGCCGAAACGCCCGCCACCGGCGGCGCGCGCGAGGAAGAGGTTCGCGACACGCTGCGTGGCCTGGCGCGCCATCTCGGTCGTGACGATAACGACCGGCTCGGTCTTCGCACCCTTTCGACATTGCAGTCCGCACTCCTGGTACGCTTTGCCCGCAGCCGCGAGGCCGTGGCCTTCGCGACGGCGCTTGCCGATACGCTGTCGGCCAGCCGCTGGCTTGCCGAGCGCATCATGCTCGACACGTCGGGCCAGCAGATGGCGACGACGCTGACCAGCATCGGCATGGATTTCTCCGACGCCGTCTTCGTTCTGGAAAAGCTCTATCCGCATCTGGCCGAGGCGCAACACAGCGTCACCCGCGCCTGGATGGTGCTCGATGCGCTCGATCCGGAAGAGTGCCGCGATCGCGTCGAAGCATGGCGCCGGGCCGACAGCTATACCTATCTGCCGGAACAGGCGCCGGCCGCGCCCCATCCGGTCACGCAGCAGACCTCGCATGCCCGCGCCGTCCACCAGCCGCCGGCACGCGCCATGCGGCTCGTCGGACGTTCGCGCTAAAGTCGATCAGAGACGGGCGTCGCGCTCCTTGGCGAGCGGCACGATATCGGCGACATCATCGGTTTCGAGCTCGACGATCCAGAGGTCGTTGTCGAACTTGCGCTCGCGCTCCAGCATCGTCCGCACCTCCTCCGCATCCTTGCGCTCAAGCCTGATCTCGAACAGCCGTTCGCCACTGGCTTCCTCATCGAAGAAGCTCTGCGGCGCCGGGCCATAAAGCGTCTCGGAGCCATCGCGAAAACGCTGGCGGATGAAGACCGCGCCGGCCTCGTCGGCGCCCTTCTTCTCGACGGCGGCGAAATCGCCCTTGGCGAAGACACGGCGCAGCAGCGCGGATACGAAGATGTCGGTGCGAAGTCTCATGCAGGCGGTATAGACCTGTGAGCGCGGAGCCGCAACGCGGCGGCCACTACACTGCCCGCTCAGAGCGCGCCGATGTCCTTGAGCTTCTTCAGCACCGCCTCGGAGGGCTCGCCGTTTTCGGGCAGGTTGTAGTGCTTCTGGAAATGGCGGATGGCGACGCGGGTTTGTTCGCCGACGACGCCGTCGACGCCGACATTGGTGTAGGCCATGTTGGCGAGGCCCTGCTGGATCTTCAGGACCAGATCGACGCTGTTCAAGGTCGAGGACGGCGAGGTCGATGGGGTTGCGGCGGCGCGGGCGACGGAGGTCTGCCTGGCCGGAACGGGTTCCAGCGCATTTTTCGGGGCCGAGATCTTCTGGACCGGGACCTGCCTGACCGGCACCTGGGCCGAAACCGGGGCGGGCTTGGGGGCCACCTTCGGCGTTGGCGCGGTCTTCACCTGGTGCTCGGCGCTGCGGATGGCTGCGGCGACAGGGTCTTCGGCGAGCGCTTGCGCCGAGACATCCTCGCGTGGGCGCTCGGTGGGGATGGCGGATGGACCGATGGCGTCGGTTCTGAGTGCTGCCAGCACTTCGGGTGTGGCGTCGCCGCTCTGCGGCATGCCGACGGTTTCCTCGAAGAACAGGATGGCGGCGCTGGTGCGCGGGCCGATGACACCGTCGGGCGCGCCGTTATAGAGGCCGCGGCGGACGAGTTCGGCCTGGATATCCATGACCAGCTGGTTGGCGGGTTGGCCGGCGACCGGCGCCGGGGGGACGGCATTGGTGGTCTCGGCGCTGTTCGCCTCGCCCTCGCCTTCACGTTCGATCTTGAAGGTGGTGACCTCGCCGGTGTGTTCCTCGACCGGCGGGCGGCCGATCAGCGCGCTCGGAAACAGGCTGTCGCGGGTGCGCAGGAACGGGTGCGGGTGCACGCCCGGCTGATACCAGAGCGCATTGGCGGCGACGAAGGAGAAGATGACGAGGAAGGCGGCCGTGCCGCCTGTGATCGACGGATTGCGGCCGATGACGCCGCCGAGCACGCCAATGCCCTGCAGCCCCAAACCGCCAACGGCGGCAGCCCCGGTCAGAAGAAGGCTCGGCTTCTGCCTGCCCCTCTTTCCCTTAGGCGATTTTCGCTTGCTCACGGCCATCGAAAAGCCCCTCTTCCAAGATGTCGGTCATGCCAGTCGACGCTTTCAGCCGTGGCGGAAACTCGACCGGGTGATTGGCCGAGAGATCCACGACGGGAACGCCGGAGCCATCCGCCGCAATCGAGATCGTGATGATGGTGCCGGAGCCCGGCGTGCTGGCGATGGCGAAATCGCCGCCATGCAGCGCGACCAGGCCCTTGACCAGCGACAGGCCGAGCCCCGTGCCCTCGAACCGGCGGGTGTAATCGTTCTGGATCTGCACGAAAGGCTGGCCGAGCAGCTGCAGCTTATCGGCCGGAATGCCGATGCCGGTGTCGGAGACGCAGAGCGTCAGGATGCCATCGCGCACCGAGGCGTCGAGCGAGATCGCGCCGCCGGCTTCGGTGAACTTGACGGCATTGCCGACCAGATTGATGAGGATCTGCTGGATGGCGCGCTGATCGGCCACGACTTCGTCAAGGCCGCGCTGGATGCGGCTCGTCAGCGACACGCCCTTGGTCTTGGCCTGCAGCCCGAGCATGGCCTCGCAGGAGCGCACGACGGTGGCGATATCGAAAGGTTCGAGCACCAGCTCGTAGCGGCCGGCCTCGATCTTGCTCATGTCGAGCATGGTGTTGACGACGGAAAGTAGATGCGCACCGGAATCGCGCACAAGGCCGACATATTCGCGCTGGCGCTCATTGGCGAGCTTGCCGAAATACTCGCCGATCAGGATATCGGAGAAGCCGAGAATGGCGTTCAGCGGCGTGCGCAGCTCGTGGCTGACGGCCGCCAGGAACCGCGACTTGGCGTCATTGGCCGAGCGGGCATCGGCGGCATGGGCTTCGGCCTCGACGCGGAGCTGATGCTCGGCGGAGACATCGCGCAGCTGGGCGACGACGCTGATCAGCGCGCCATCGCTATCGCGGCGCGCGGTGAGATCGGTCCTGAGATGGGAGAACTGGCGATTGTCGACCGAGACCGACGGACGCTCGAGCCGGAGATCGACGGCCGCCTGCTCCTCGCCCTGGCGCAGCCGGTCGAGCGCCTGCAGGAAGAGGATGCGGTCGGAGACGTGGATCTGCTCTATGAAGCCGCGACCGTCAGGCGCGCGCATCCAGGCGAGATAATCGCGCTTGTCGCGGCCGCCGACATTGACGACGGAGCCTTGCGGATCGAGAAACAGGATGAGGCCGGCCGAGGCTTCCATGAAGAACTCTTCGGCGGACTGGGTGGCGACACCCGAGGTGACGATGCTCTGGCGCGACAGCGCGATGCTGCCGACGGCCGAAAACAGGAAACCGCCGACGACGGCGGCGACGCCTGCCGGAAGCGCAACGGCCGGGCTGGTGACGATGGAGAGCGCAGCGGGGGCGACGACAAGTGCTGCCGAAGACAGAAGCGCAAGCCGGCGCAGGATGGTCAGCTCGCGCTGGCGCACCGCGGCACTTCCTCCCGTCCGGGAGAGCCAGCGATCCGCCGCCCGGTCCACGAGGGCTGTCGCCCGATCCACGATGTCACTCAATACAAGCACGCAATACCCGCCCTAAAAAGGCTCTTCACAGAGGCCCAAGAATAGGCCCCGGGCGCTTAAGGAAAGAATAAGGGAAAGTGCCGCTCCCCGGCCGGAAAGCGCGAAAAGTCCCATTTTGGGCCACCGGAAGGGCCCTTTGTTTTTTACGGTTAACAGCGAGTAAGCGACGGATTTCGCTCATTTTTCGGCAAGTCGTTAACGCTTGGGGCGAACGCGCTTCAAGGAAAGCCTGCAATTACAGGAGGTGGCTCATGGCATGCTTAACGCCAATGGCTACAATTCGACCGAAATGCGCCGAATGCGGTTTCGATTAAAATTTGAACTAAATTTGACGCAAATGCCACCGAGTTTCGAAAACCGGCATTCGCAAGTTTTGGCTAGGGTGAAATCACACCGGAAGACGGACCTGATTCGGCGGCAAGACCGAGCGGGAAAACAGGATGGGCAACGAACATGTGGTTTCTATTCAAATCATCGATCTGGCTCGGGCTTCTCTTCGTCGCCTTGTCGTTCTTCAGCGGCGAGCGCCAGACGAACACGCAGACCGGATCGACATTGCAGATTGCAGACGCTTTCGTCGCCGTGACCGGCGCCTATGACTATCTGAGCGGCATGTGCGGCGAGAAGCCCGAGGTTTGCGCCAAGGGCGCCAACACGCTCGGCGTTCTCGGCGAGCGGGCACGCTCCGGCGCCCTCGTTGCCTTTGAACTGCTCGACAGCAAGTTCGGCAGCGGCAAGAGCGCCACGGTTGCAACGACCGCGACGCCTTCCGTTGGCCTGGCGCCTGCGACGGCCGTAGAGCCGGCAACGGCAGCCGCTCCGCAGCAGCTGCGCGATGACCGCACCGTGGCGCTGAACCAGCCGATGCCTTACCGCCCGCCTGTCGACGACGGCGAGGACAGCCCGGCCGCCGCCCATGTCGCGACCGACCGGGTCACGACCGGCACCATTCCGCTGCCGACCCCGCGTCCGGCGATCTAACGAATTCCGCGGCCACCGCCGCACCCAAAGCTTGCACCGGCGCCGGCCAATGGCCCCGCCCTGTGCCTGACGTGCCTGCCCTGTTTATTCTTCAGCAATTTGCTGCGCCGCGAGGATGCCCATCCTTCGCGGCGTTTCTTTTTGGGGAGCGGTGCATTGCCAGATGAAACCGGTTCGTTAGGCGAACGCCTTCGTCAGGGCAAAGGCGATTGGCGAAGGGCGCAGTCCGGGTACGTGAGGGACGATCGCCATTGTCGGATCAGGGGCACCGTCGACAAGCGTGGCGATCTCTTTCGCTGCTGCCGCCATCTGCCTCTCCATCTTGGAGAGCCGCTCGCCATTGCGACGCCTGCGGAGAGGCATCCATGCGGAGAGGCATCCACGACTGGCGGGTTCGAGCTGCCTGTCGTCATCTCGCAATGATCCATCGCGCTGAAGTGTCGTGAGACAAGCCAGCGGAATGCCTCAATAGAGCATGGAAAGGCTCTGGCCGCTGGCTTGCTTCAGAACGAAGCGGGTGCGGCGGCCAGCACGTTGAGCTTGCCGCCGCCGATCGCGTAAAGGCTCAAGCGGCGCTCGACCTGGCCCGATGGCGACAGGCGGAAGAGGCCGGTGACGCCGCGGAAGCCGACCTTGCTGGTCAGCGTTTCGGCGTTGAGGCCCGTCGGCCCCTTGGTGCGAATGATGCCCGAGGCGATGGCGATCGCGTCGTAGCCATAGGCGGCGTCGGCCGAGAGCGGGCGCTTGTAGTGGCGCTGGTAGCGCTCCGAGATCAGCGAGGTGGCCTCGGGCTCGACCATGGCGATCAGCGTGCCGTTGGCGGTCGGTTCACGGTAGGTCTGCGGCGGCCAGGCGCTGGTGCCGATGAAATTGAGATTGCTCTGGCCGCCGGCCTTGATCGCCCCTTCGATGGTGGTGGTGATCGCCGTGCGGCCGAGGATGAGCACCGTATCGGCCTGCTGCAGCTGCGGCTTGGCCGTCCCAACGGCGGCAGCGGCAGCGGAATCCGTCAGGTCATATCTGGTGATGCCGAGAAAGGTGCCGCCGGAGGCGCGGATGGCGTCCGCCAGCCTCAGATCGGCAGTTTGCGGGAGATCACGCTGGGCGAACACGACGACCTTCTTGTGGCCGCTGGCGGCGGCTGTGCGCAGGCCTTCCAGCGCGCTGTCGGTTTCGCTCGATGCGAGATTGTAGACATTGCCTGATGTTGCCGACACGGGCTGGCCGATATTGAGGAGCGGCGGGCGCTGGTCGGACGGCATGGCGGCGACGGCTGCCGTGGTCGCTGGCGGCAAATAGCTGATAAGGATCGCCGAGCTTCTGGACTTGGCGGCGGCCACCGCAGCGGGCGCTGCGGCGGGGCTCGCAACGTCGATCACCTTGACGAAGGCCTGGTTGGCGCCGAGCTCGCCGATGCCAAGGGCCGCGGCATCTCTCACATCGCGCGACGGCCCCTCGAAGAGCCCGTTCGAGCCCTTCTGCATCAGCAAGGTTATCTCGGCACCGTTTTCGCCGAAGCTTTCCTCGACGTCGCTCGACGGCGGCTTGATATCGTTGGTCTTGACGTTCCTGGCGATGCCATCGACGTCGGACTGGCAGGCGGAAAGTGCGCCGCAGGAGAGAACAACGGAGAGAAGCAGGAGCGATCGAGCGGTTTGCGCGCCCTTGCGGGCTCCGCGAAGGACGCCGCGTAAACCATGCGCGCCACGCGCCTCATCCCTGCCCTTAACGATCACTGCTTCCCCCAGACCCTCATCAGGCCGTCTATAGCGGCCATTTCGCGGCCTCATATCTGCATAGGCATCTGGCGAAAGCAAACCCTTCCCCCAAACTTGGTTGACGGAGAAGCTAAAATTTTCAGCTTTTTTGAGCGGATAACTTCGTTCTAAGTTATCCACGCTTCCAAACCCGATATTTATGGCTGATCGGTACATTTCTCCCAACAAGTGGAGAAATTAAGTCCCGTGACCAAAAGAACAAAAACAAACAAAATCGCTTTTGTCGCACTTCTTTCGGCATTTTCTTCTTTTTCTTACAACGGCGTATCGGCATCTGTTCTTTACAATACAGAAGCGTACGGCGCATCTTACTCCAGCTATATTTCGGCAAGCATCGCCGAGCAGGCGGCAAGCGCTGTCAGCGTCGGTGGCATGGCACGCCTCGTCACGCTTGCCGGACGCGGTCTCGCACAGGCTTTCGGCTCGATCGATCTCGCGACCCTGAAGACGCCGGCGCCGGTTGCGGCCGCCGCGTTCAGCCCCGAGACCACCGCATCCGTGAAGCCGGCAACCCGCCCCTCGATCGCCGCGCGCCCTGATGACGGCGGCGTGTTCGGATCGGTGGCGATCCCCTTCAAGCGCCTGGCAGCGCTGAAGCGGCTGGCGCCTTCGCTGGACGAAATGACCAGCGGCACCGCCATTTCCTGCGGCGCGGGCAAGTGCACTGAGGCCGTCAGCGCGGTCAAGGCATCTTTCACGAGGACATCGCAGGCATCGCTGCGCGACAAGATGAATGCGATCAACACCACGATCAACCACACGATCCGCTACGCCCGCGACATCGATACCTACAAGGTCGCCGATTACTGGGCGACACCTTCCGAGACGCTGAAGCGCCAGCAGGGCGATTGCGAGGATTTCGCGATCCTGAAGATGGCGGCACTCAATGCCGAGGGCGTCGACCTGAAGGACATGGCGGTCGTCGTTCTGTTCGACCAGAAGCGCCATTTCTACCACGCCGTTCTCTCGGTCTCGGCCGGCGGCAACCACTATATTCTCGACAACATGCGCGACGAGGTTCTGGCCGACAGCCGCCTGCCCGACTACATGCCGCTCTATTCGATTGCCGGCGGCAAGGGCTACCTGCACGGCTCGCGCGTTGGCGGCAGCCAGATGGCATCTGCCATGCCGATCGAAAAGGTCGCGCCTGGCGAAGGTGTTGCCTTCTGATTGGAAGGCAATGGCGAGGGCCGGGGCTGGCCTCCTCTCGCATCCCGCTTCGATACCGAGGCGAAATGGAGCCGCCGACGCTGCATTGCCGGCGGCTTTTTTATGTCGGTCCCCTGACTTAGCCGAGATATTTGTCGAGTTCGCCGAGGATCGAGTTCCAACCCTGGATATGGCCGTCGCGGGCGCCTTCGCTGCGGAATTTCACCTGCTTCAGCGTCAGCTCCGTCGTTTCAGGGCCGATTTCCTTGAGGTCGATGGTGACGACGCTGTCATCCAGCGAATGCGGGGATTCCCAGGTGAAGGACAGGCGAGAATAGGGATCGACTTCGAGATAGGTGCCGGAATGCGGAATCTCGCGCTCCGGTGTGACCATCACGATCATGAACCGGCCGCCCTTGACAGGATCGGTGGTGACATTTCGGGCATCGAAATTGCCAGCCGGCGTCTTCATGAATTTCGCCAGTGCTGTTGGCGAAAGCCAGGCGTTGAAAATCTTCTCGCGCGAGGCGGCGATCTTACGGCTTACCGTCAGTTCAAGTTCGGACATGACTTCACTCCTTTGAAACGAGTAACTCTTCCAACGCCGTCAGGCGCAGCTCCCATATCGACTTCAGTTGCGCGAACCAGTCTTCCGTCAGTTTCAGCGGTTCAAGCTCCGCGGCAATGAAATGCTCGCGGCCCAAAGTACGCCGGGTGACCAGCCCCGCCTCCTCCAGAACCTTGATGTGCTTGGAGACGGAATTCAGGGACATGTCGAAATGAGCAGCGAGCCCCGTCACCCTGAGAGGCCCCTCTTGCACGAGGAGCGTCAGGATCTGCCGCCGCGTGGTATCCCCCGCGGCCTTCAATATCCGTGACAGTGCGTCTTCATCCATTTCATTCACCCATATGGTTGAATATACGTATATCCGACCGATAGTCAACCACATGGGTGAATATCTTTACAGAGGCGAAACGTGCCCTCCCCTGAAACTTTTTGCGCCGTTTGAGAAACGTCCCGATCTTGTGTATGTTACGGATGTTACGGAAAATGGAGGCCAACATGCCGCGTGTCCCTGCTTCGGAGTTTCAGAAGAATTTTGGCGAGTGGCACGACAAGGTCCACCAGGCGCCGGTCGAGATCACCAAATACGGCAGGCCGACAGCCTACCTCGTCTCGGCTGAGATGTTTCATCAGCTTTGGGAGCGTTTCAGGGTTTCGCTTCCCGTGGGCGCTCTGTCGGAAAGCGAAGTAGACCTGATCATGCAGGCGCGCGTGGAGACCGACACGCCTTACAATCTGGATGACCTGCCTGATATCGAAGAGGAAGACGTGTCACCCAAGCGGAAGCGATGACGCGATGAAAATCCCCGCCCTGCCGCCCATCGGTCATGTCGTTGCCTACGAATATCTGTGGGCCAGCAAGGCCAAGTCACGGCAGGACGGCGAGAAGGTTTATCCGACCGCGCTGATCCTATCGACGCGTGACGAACTCGGGTCGACATTCGTCTATGCGCTTGGCATTTCCCATATGCGACCGCCAGAGGGCCGCAGAGCGCTCGAGGTGCCCGCGAAATTGCGCCACCACATCGGGCTCGATGCCAGACCGCAATGGATCTACACCGACGAGGTCAACGCTTTCGTCTGGCCAGGTCCGGACCTGCGCCCGGCGCAATGGATATCCCAGCGCCGGATCGTCGAAGACACCTGCGTGCTCGGCGCGTTGCCTGAAGACTGGTTCAATCTGGTCAAGAACCATTTCCATGAGAGCTACAGGCTCGATCGCATGAGGCTGACGAAACGAACCTTGTAGCCAAGGCTTGCAGCATGATTGCGAACTTTTGCGCTGCGACGCCGTTTGGCTTCCAGGATTCGCTTACTGAGGAGAAACGGCAATGAGCGAAGTTACCGGGGGATGCCTCTGCGGCCGCGTTCGTTTGGCTTTATCCGGTGCACCCTATCGGGTCGGCATCTGTCATTGCATGGATTGCCGCAAGCATCATGGGGCGCTGTTTCATGCGTCGGCGATCTTTCCAGAGGACGCAGTGCGGGTCGAAGGGGAGACGGGGGAGTATAATGGGCGTTTTTTCTGCCCGCGTTGCGGGTCGCCGGTGTTTGGGCGGAGCGGCGATGAGGTCGAGGTCAATCTCGGGTCGCTCGATCAGAAGGACCAGTTTCAGCCGAGCTATGAGCTGTGGACCATCCGCCGCGAGGGGTGGCTTCCGGCGTTTCCGTTGAAGCATCGATACGAGCGCGACCGGGATGCGGCGGGGCGTTTCGAGGATTGAGGTGGATCAGTAGCGGGAGATATAGCCGATCAGCATCGACTTCTCGTGCGTGGGCGCCAAAGCCAGGTTGATCTGGCCCTTCATCGTCTGGTTGCCGACAGTGATGGTGAAGCCTGTCGCCAGCGTCTTGCCCTTGTTGCGCGACAGGGTGGCGATGGCTTCCTCGATCTGGGTATCGATCGAGAAACGCAGGCTCTTGGTCAGCTGCGCGAGATCGCCGAGCGGCAGGCGCTGGCGCAGCATCGACAGGAAGGCGTCGTTGAAGAGTTGCACCTTCTTTTCATGCGTCAAAAGGATCGCCGGCGACGGCGAGGCCTGGATGATGGCGTTGACATTGGCGAGCGAGGAAATGTCCTCGACCGTATCCAGCCGGCGCAGCGCCCATTTGAGGCTGAGCACGCGCAGAAGCGAGGCGAGATTGCCGGATTCCGGCATCTGCGAGGCGGTGTAGTGCACGAGATCGGCGGTCGACATCTTGCCGGAGGCCGACATGCGGCTGAGGCCGTCCCAATAGATGCGCTCCAGCCGGATGCCACGACGCTCGCCGCCACGACCCGCCACAGCCCGGAAACGCGGCTCGATCTCTTCGGCATCGATCGCGGGCAGTTGCTCGTCTGATGGTTCGAGATCGGTTGCGTCTTGAATTCCGGGCTTGACGATCAGCATGGTCAGCGCTCCGTCAGCGCTTCGGTGCGCGCCTTGTTGATCGGCTTCATGAGATAGCTGAGCACGGTCTTGCTGCCGGTCATGATTTCCACCGAGGCGACCATGCCCGGGATGATCGGATAGGTCTTGCCGTCGCGCGTGAGCTCCGACTTGTCGGTTTTGACCTGCACGAGATAGTAGGTCTCGCCCTTTTCCTTCTCCACCAGACTGTCGGCCGAGATGTTTTCGACGATGCCTTCGAGGCCGCCGAAGATGGAGAAGTCGTAAGCCGTGATCTTGACGATGGCCGGCTGGCCACGGCGGATGAAGGCGACGTCGCGCGGCGAGATTTTGGCCTCGACGAGCAGCGTATCGGCCGTCGGAACGATGCCGGCGATGACGCGGCCGGGATCGACATAGGCGCCGATGGTGTTGACCTCGAGCGTGTTGACGATGCCATCGACCGGCGAGCGGATGTCGGTGCGCTTGACGCGATCGGATGCACCGCGCACGGTTTCGTCGACGACCGAGAGCTCGGCCAGCGCCTGCGCCTTATCCGTCAGCGCCTGCTGGCGCAGTTCGAGCGCGAGATCGCCGAGCTGCAGCTTGGCTTCCTGCACGGCGGCCTGAAGGCGATCGATGCTTTCCTGATAGACCTTGAGCTGGCCCTGCTGATCCGTGAGATCGCGCTCGGTCTTCAAGACTTCGGTCTCGGCCACCAGCTTCTTCTTGGCGAGCGGGCTGATCAGGTCGTACTGGCGCTGGGCGCCGTCGATGTTCTGCGTCAGGCGGTCGATATTGGCGTGAGCCTCGCTGAGCTCGTTTTCGCGCTGGCGGACGCGCTCTTTCAGCACGCCGAGCTTGTTGGTGTAGCTGGCCCGATCGGCGGCGAAAAGCTGGGCTTCGTTGGCGCAGACTTCCTTGGCGACGGCCAGAATATCCTCAGGGCAATTATAGGGCTCGTCGTACTTGCCCTCTTCCTCGAGCTTCAGGCGCGCCACCTTGGCGCCGAGCGCGCGGGCCTTGGCGACCGATTCACCGAGCGTCGAGGTGGTGGTGGTGTTGTCGAGCTGGACCAAGAGCTGGCCCTTGCGCACGACCTGACCGAGAACGACGGCGATCTGCTGGACGACGCCGGGTTCCGACGACTGGATGATCTGCGTCTTCGAGACGGGAATAACCTTGCCTTCGCCACGGGCGATCTCGTTGATCTTGGCGATCGCCGCCCAGGCAACGAAGCTGGCGATGACGAGCGCCACGAGGCCGAGAATGGCGCGGGCGAGAAAGGGCGGGTTGTCGTGCTTGTTCTTCATGACAGCTTAACCCCCGGTACGATCGGCGTCACGTTTGCGGCCGTCGCCGGGCCGACAGGCGCGCCGGAGGCGACTGACGCGAGCGGGATCGGATGCGCGTGGGCGGGCGCGGCCGTCGCCACCTGGGCAACCGGCATGGCGGCGGAGCCTGCAGGGGCCGGCGCGACCGAGGTGACCGGAGCGACGGACATGGCGACCGGCGTGACAGGAGCCTGCCTTGCGACCGGCACAGCCTGCGGGGCCACGGCCGCCGGGGGTGGGCCGGGCTTGCGCTGCATGGCTTCGATGACGGCCTGCTTCGGACCATCGGCAATGATGCGGCCCTTGTCGATAACGATCAGGCGATCGACGAGATCCAGCATGCTGTAGCGATGGGTAGCGATGATCAGCGTGGTCTTGCGATCGAAGGCCTTGGAGAGACGGGCGATCAGGTTGCGCTCGGTCGCGAGGTCCATGGCGCCCGAGGGCTCGTCGAGGAAGACGACCTTGGGGCGGGTGAGCAGGAGACGGGCAATGGTGAGCGCCTGCTTCTGGCCGCTCGACAGATTGCTGCCACGCTCGCCGACGGGCATGTCGAAGCCGCGCGGATGGGTACCGACGAACTCGTCGACGCCAGTCATGCGGGCGACTTCGAGCAGGTCCTCATCGGTGGCGTCGGCGCGGCCGAGCAGAAGGTTTTCCTTCACCGTTCCCGAGAAGAGATCGGAGGACTGGCCGGCGACGGCAACGTTGGCCCGCACTTCGGCCATGTGATACTGGCGGATATCGACGCCATCGATCAAAACGCGGCCGCCCGACGGCGCGAAGAGGCCATCGAGCAGGCGGCCCAGCGTGGTCTTGCCGGAGCCGATGCGGCCGATGATGCCGATGCGCTCGCCGGGATTAACGTTGAAGGACAGCTTGTTGATGACGGGATAATCCGAACCCGGATACTGGAACGAGACATCCTGGAAAGAGAAGGCGCCGCGGGTGATCTCGCGATTGACGAAGCCGACCGTCGAGGGGCGGTCATCGGGCTGTTCCATGATCTTGTCGAGGATGCGCAGCGACATGGTAGCCTGGCGGAAGCGCGCCAGCGTCATGGCGATCTGGCCAAGCGGCGCCCCGGCGCGGCTTGCGAGCATGACGGTCGCGACGATCGCGCCCATGGCGATGCGGCCTTCCGAGAATTCGTAGGTGCCGGCGATGACGATCAGAACGCTCACCATCTGCTGCACGAACATGGTCATGTTGATGGCATTGGTGGAGACGTGCTTGATCTCTTCACTGGTGCGGCTGGAATATTTCGTCAGTTCCTGCCAGCGGCGCAGCATGGTGGCTTCGGCGCGCAGGCTCTTCAGCGTCTCGATCGTCGAGATGGTTTCGACCAGCAGCGACTGGCGGCGCGAGGCCTCGTTTGCGGCGGTCGCCATGCGCTTGCCGATGGCGGCCTGGGCGTAAAGACCGATCACGACCGAGAGCACGAAGGCGACGGCGGGGATGACGACCAGCCAGCCCGAGATGAGATAGATGACGGCAAGGAAGATGAAGACGAAGAGGCTGTCGATGATGACGCCGATCGTGTTCGAGGTGAAGAATTCGCGGACGAACTCATACTGCGTGACGCGGTTGGCATATTCGCCGGTCGACATCGGGCGCGAGGCCAGTGTCGAGTTCAGTACCTTGTCGAACAGCATCTGCGACAGGCGCAGATCGGCCTTGCGGCCAGCATAATCGATCAGCGAGGAGCGCGCGGTTTTCAGCAGGAAATCAAAGAGATAGGCAAGCGTGATGCCGGCGGCGAGAACCCAGAGCGTCGGGATCGCCTTGTTGGGCAGAACGCGGTCATAGACGTTCATCGTAAACAGTGGCGAGCCGAGCGCGATCAGATTGATGAAGAGCGCGGCCACCATGACGCGGACATAGGTGCGCCAATAAGGCGCCAGCGTCGTTGCCAGCCAGTGGCGCTTTTCGATCTCGACGGCATTGCCGACCAGCGCCTCTTCCGACGCGTTCTGATAGTAGAGCGTGAAGGCGAAAGCCGTCTCAGGCTTCAGCGCGATCAGGTCCTCGCGCGACAGGCGCGAGGAAACGCCGGCGACGGGAACGATGTCGGTGATGTAGGAGCCGTCCTCGGCCATCTCCAGCAGCGGGAGAACGCCGCCATCGGCGAAGGCGACGATGGCGGGACAATCGAAATTGCCCAGCCGGCAATCGCGCTCCGGATGCTTGATGACCTGCAGGCCGATGCGCTCGGCCATCTGCTCGACATCATCGCCCTCAAGCGATTCGGTGATCTCATCCGGAAGACCGGAGAAGAGCACCGTATCGGAGCTTGGTCGACCATAGAACGCTGCCACGGACTTGAACGCGGCCTTGAATGTTTGAAGCGGCATGCTGCCGTTCGTCTCAGATGCAACGTTCCGCATGTTCTATGGTCACCTGACTACTACTGCTGCCGGATCGGCGCCAGCAGGTCCATAGGCATGCCAGCCTTCTGATGAGAGTCGACTTCGGCATATCCGGGATTCTGAGCGGCCGCTGGAACAGCGAACTCTTCTCGTGCGTAAGGCTTGGCCTGATCCAGCGGCTTCAGCTTCATGGTCTGAAGCAGATTGCCGGATGCGGCGAGGATCTTGTATTCCGCAAACAGCGAGGCAACACGGGCGGTATCAGCCAGCACCTTGGTGTTGAAGCGGGTGTTCTGCGCGTCGAGCACGTCGAGCAGCGAGCGCTGGCCGACCTTGAACTGCTCGCGGTACGAACCGACCAGCTGGTTGTTGATCGAGGACTGCTTGGCAAGAATGCCCGACAGTTCGCCGCGGCTGACGCGTTCGTTCCAGGCGGAGCTGACCGATTCCTTCACCTCGCGCTGCACCTGGGCAAGCGCATAGCGCTCTTCGCCGGCGCGGCGGATCTGTTCCTGCTCGCGGGCGACATCGATGCCGCCGCGATAAAGGTTCCAGCGGGCGACGACGCGCACCTGGTAATCGTTGGTGTTGCCTTCATCGCCATCGATGTCGTTACCGACGCGGGCAGTACCCTCAAGATTGACCTTCGGCAGGTAATTGGCGCGGGCGCCGCGAACACCGGCATCGGCCGCGTCAACATCGGCGTTGGCGGAGAAGATGCGCGGGCTGTTCTTGTTTGCGACGAACAGTGCATCGTCGAGCGTCTTCGGGATATACTTGGCGACCGATGGCGGGGTCTGGGCAGTGACGATCGGCTGGCCGACGGCCTTCATGAAGCGGATCTTCGTTGCTTCCAGTTCTTCGAGCGCTTCGCGCATGCGGGCCTTGGCGGCCTGCAGACGTTCGCTGCCCTGAAGACGGTCGGCATCGGTGAGCGCGCCGCCCTTGATGCTTTCATTGATATCGCCGACCATCGCCGTGTGGAAGGAGACGTTTTCCTTCGCGGCGGCAACGATCTGGTTTTGCAGCATATATTCCAGGTAGTCCTGGGTTACTTCGAGCGCCAGCGCTTCGGAGCGCTCGAGGACCCGGAAGGAGGCGCCATCGACGCGCGAGGCCTGCTGATCGACCTGCGACTTGCGCGCGCCGCCATCAAACAGCGTCTGCGTGACCGTCACGCCGACATCGCCGGGCGACAGGTAATCATGGTTCGAGGTCAGCGTGCCCGTGGTCGAATTCGACAACCGGCGGCGGCCGATGCCGCTCTCCAGATCAACCGACGGCAAGTAAAGCCCACGCGCCTGGCGAAGTTCAAACTCGATTGCTTCTTTGTCTTTTGCAGCCTGAAGTATCTGCGGATTGGTTTTCATCGTCGTTTCGATGGCTTGCTGCAAAGACATCGCGTTAGCGTCAACGAAGAACGAGAAATTCAGAGCAACAGTGGCAGACAATGCTGCAATAATGCTTTTGGTTTTAAACAAGACGGATGCCCCTCAACATCTAAATTCACCGAGTGAACCCGTATACCGAACGCTTTCATTCGGCAAACAAGTAACACCTATTTTTCCACATTCCAATTCCGGTACAGGTCTTTCCTGCGGAGACGGTTAATTCCCTAGTATCAAGCGCTAAAGCTAGAATTTTACAGGGTTTTTTAACGCCAACTTTTCCCGTCCGTGTTTATCTGCCGTTACTTCCACAGGGACCTGCCCCGCGATGAAATTCCGTCAGAGTTACCAATCCGCAACAAACCTTTCCGCTCTCCGCATTGCCGCGATCGTTTCGATCTGCTTCGCGGCCTGCTCGGTCGGTTTTTTACTTATCTTAAACCTTCTGATGCCGGAGCGACCATTTTTGGTTGGATTCGTCGGAGCCACCGCTATTTCGCTTTTTGTTGCATTTCCGCTGCTGATGATGCTGCAGATCAAGAATAACGAGCTCAGAAAACTGCAGGATGCCGTTAACTATTCTCAGCGGCACGACAGCGTTACCAAGGCGCTCAACGGAACAGCCTTCGCGGCCGCCGTCGAACACTATATCGACCGCCGCAAGCGAATCTCTACTGATGCGGGCGGCGTGATGATCGCTGTTGTCATCGACACGCTCGACGCCATCAGCCGCCGCTACGGGCCGCAATGGGCCGATACCGTGATGCAGTCGCTTGCCGCGATCACCCAATCCTCGGTGCGCTCGGGCGACCTCGTTGCGCGCCTCGCCACAAATGAGCTCGGCGTGTTCCTGCCCGGCGCGACCATCGAGAACGCCCAGGATGTCGGCATGCGCATTCGCCGCCGCTGCGAACAGGCGGCATTTACCGCCGGCGACGCACCGCTTTCGCTTGACATCCGCCTCGGCGGCGCGGTTTTCGACGGCCCGACCGACTTCAACCACATCCGCCAGCTGGCCGACGAGATGGCCATGGACCGCGGCGGCGGAGAGGGCGACGAGATCGTGCCGATCTCGAGACTGCCGGCGGCCTGAGGACTGCGGCGGACAAGGTGATAATCGCGACGTGATCTTGAGGCGCCATCGGGCGCCTCTTTTCGTTTGGAGCGATTGGTGCGCGCAGGAAAGCCGCCCTCCCTGCCGGGCGCCACCCACGACGTGGATCAGGGCGCCACCGGCTATTCCGCGGGAAACAGTCTGCTTGGTTTCATTCGCCATCAATCGGTCGCAAACTGGCGGGCCGCAGCAACCGACCGCCCGACCCATCCGCCATACCTCGAACAGCACTATCGGGAACGGGCTCCCCTCACCCCTCACATCCCCCCTCAAAACGCGAAAAAGGCGCTCGCGCGCCTTTTCCCTTGTCATGTCAGGCGGAGCGTTCCGCCTGTCCGTCACCGCTTAGCCGACATGCGGCGCGGTGGTGGTGTCGTGCTTGTCGTCGAACAGGATCTTGACCGCTTCCGTGGTGTTCTGGAGAACCGCCACGTCGTGCCAGCCGCCATTGGCGTTGACGCTGACCACCGTGTCGGCACCCTGGACCGTCGTCTTGACGCTCGAGAGCGCCTCGGCTTCGGTCGACTGGTGGCCGAGCAGGCTGTCGAGGAGCTTCGACACGTCGAGCGTATCGCCCTCGCCGGCCTTGTAGTCCGTAATCACGTCGGCGATCTTCACGTCCGAAAGCGCGTCGGCATCGAGCACGAACGTGTCGGCGCCTGCGCCACCCGTCAGCGTATACATGCCGCCGGCGCCCGACAGGATATCATCGCCATCGCTGCCGATCAGCGAGTAGGCATGGTTGTCGTCGGCACTGCCGAGCGTCGCATCGAAGGCAACCTCGACAAAGTGGCCGGTGGAGCCATCCGTCAGCGTGTAGCTGCCATCGGCCAAAATCGCCTGACCGTTGATCGCGCTATCCGACGCATGCGCATCGAGCGACAGGCTGGCGATCTGATGATCGGCAAGGCTCGAAAGCTCGCCGGCATCGCTGATGCCATTGTGGTTCAGGTCCTGCCAGACGAGAAGCTTGGAGAAGGCCTCGTCATTGGCATCGATCTTGCCATCATGGTTGCTGTCGAGCGTCGCCAGCGCCTGAAGACCATCGACATAATTGCCGCCGGCAAAGTGCGGCGAGAAGATCTCGCTGCCATTGTCGATCTTGCCGTTGCCATCCACATCGTAAGCCAGGATGCCATCCGTGCCGGCCGTCCAGGCGATCTTGTCCTGGTGACCATCGGCATTGATGTCGAAGGAGACACCATGCTCGAGGGTGGTGAGCGCGACGCCGTTGTGGTCGAGGTCGAGGATGATGGGGTCGATGGCGGAAGTGGTGGTGCCGAAGAGAGACTTCAAGCCATCGTTCGGAAGCGAGTAGCCCTTGAGATCGACCAGGGTGTAGTCGGATCCTGTCTGGTGTTCAAACAGGAAGGTGTGTTCAACCGTCTTGTTGGAGCCATCATCCTTGAGCATGGCCTTGAAGGCAACGATCGTGTTGTCCCCAAGCGCCTGCAGGTACTTTACCGCCACCGCCAAATCTAGCATCGAGTTGATCGGGACTACGCCGTTGCCGTTGCCGCTCTTGAAGGTAACGACGCCGTTGACAATGGAATGACCCGTAATTGTCGAGCTGGCACCATTGCCGAAGAGCGCGGTTTCCTTGAGCGTCACATCGGCAAAATCGCCCTTCGAAACATCAGCGGCAATCTTCAAGCTTCCGCTGTTTGGAAGCTCGATTTTGTCCTGGCTGGCATCGAAGTCGGTGATCTGATCGTAACCGGTCACCGAGTAGCTCGAACTAAAGATAGAGCTAGACAATTCTATGGAAGGCTTCGAATCTCCGGCCGCGATCCTGAAGATGTCAGCACCCGTGCCGCCAGTCATGATATCGGCACCGCCACCTCCGATGATAATGTCGTTCCCGTTGCCGCCGACAAGCGTATCGCCACCGCTACCGCCAACGATCGTGAAACCTTCCGACTGGCTGGAGAGATTGATGGTCACACCAGATGTCGCCGAGGACGCTGAGATGACTTCGACACCCTTCAGGCTGTTGTCGTCCAGATTATTCAGATCGCTTGACGTTGAGGTCAGATTGATCGTGTCAATGCCGGAACCGAGATTGATGTCGCCGCTACCGACCAGAATGGAGTTCAACTGAGCACCTGTCAGGGTGATCGTATCGTTGCCATCGCTGCCGACCAGATGACCAATCTCGACGCCGTTGACGGATGTCGACGAGGCACCGGAGATATCCATGTTGCCGGTGACCTTGACGTTCACGGTGTCAGTGCCGTCGTTCATGTTGATGCTCGAGAAGCCGGCCCATTGCGTGGCCGAAAGCGTCACCGTCTGATTGTAGTCGGACTTGCCGCCATCCTGACCCACCAGTTTTTCGACGTTGACAATCTCCGTCGAAGACAGATCGACGATGGCCTTGTCACCGTTGATCTGCAGTGTGTCGGATCCGGCGCCGCCATCGACCTTGAACATGCCATTGTAGGCATAGATCACATCATCGCCCGAACCGCCGATGATGATGTCGTCACCGCCCTTTCCATCGATTGTCGTACCGTTGTTGGAAGCGATGATAATTTCAGCGCCGGCCGAACCGATAAGCGGACCGGTGGCACGGACGACACTGGCAGAACCCGTATCGGTGTCCTTCGGCGAGCCATCCGAGACGACATAGCTAAACGATCCGCCGCTCTGACCTCCATCCTTGAACGTCACCTGCGTAACGTTGCCGGTATGGCTTGCAGTATCGTTCGAGGATGTCGCGCTGGCACCAGTGATCTTCAGCGTGTCGCCATCCGCATCGCGGGCGAAGTGAAGCAGCGCCCAGTCCGGGATTGCGGTCGTGGTATTGCCGGTGATGACCTTGACCGGACCACCTGCATCCGGCGCGGTGTTGACCGGGCCTTCGTAGACATCGCTGATGTTGATCGTGAAGTCCTTGGTCGTGAACGCACCAGCAGCGTCGGCCGCCTTGACGGTGATCGTGTGCGAGGTCGCCGTCTCGTAGTCGAGCAGCGTGCCGTTGGCGACCGACACCACGCCGGTGGTGCTGTCGATCTTGAAACGACCCTGGGCGTCATTGGTCAGCGTGTAGGTGATTGTGCCGCCATTGACGTCCGAGGAGCTGGCGGTGATGCCGACCAGCGTGCCGTTCGCGGCGTTTTCCGCGACTGTGTTGTTGGTGGTGTCGGCGTCAACCGGTGCGCTCGGAGCAACGTTGCCGACCGCGATCACAAAGGTCTGGGCTGCGTAAAGGCCGCTCGGATCGGAAGCCTTGACGACGATCGAGTGCGACGTCGCGGTTTCGTAGTCGAGCAACGCTCCGTTGGCGACCGTGACCACACCCGTCTTGCCGTCGATGGCAAAGCGGCCACCGGCATCATCGGCGAGCGAATAGGTCACCGTGCCGCCGTTGACATCCGTTGCACTCGCGGTGATGCCGACGAGCGTACCGTTTGCAGCCCCTTCAAGGACAGTATTGGCAGCGCTGCTGGTGTCGGTCGGAGTGCTCGGCGCGACATTGCCGACATCGATCGTGAATGTCTGGGTGGTGAAGGCGCCGCTCGGGTCGGAAGCCTTGACGACGATCGAATGCGACGTCGCGGTTTCGTAGTCGAGCAACGCTCCGTTGGCGACCGTGACCACACCCGTCGTGCTGCTGATTGCGAAGCGACCGCCTGCATTGTCCACCAGCGAATAGGTCACCGTGCCGCCATTGACATCCGCGGCACTCGCGGTGATGCCAACGGTCGTGCCGGTGGCAGCGCCTTCCGCGACCGTGTTGTTCGCGGTGTTGGAGTCGATGGGCGTGCTTGGCGCGACGTTGCTGACCCCGATAATGAAGGTCTTCGAGGTTGTAGCACCACTCGGATCGGACGCCACGACGGTGATCGAGTGCGAGGTTGCGCTCTCGTAGTTGAGCTGCGCGCCGTTGGCGACCGTCACCACGCCGGTCGTGCTGTCGATCGCGAAGCGACCGCTGGCACTGTCGGAGAGCGAATAGGTCACCGTGCCGCCATTGACGTCGGTTGCGTTGGCAGTGATGCCGACCACCGTGCCGTTGGCAGCGCCTTCTGCAACCGTGTTGTTGCTGCTGTCGGTGTCAGCAAGCCCCGACGGAGCAACATTGGTGACGTTGATCGTGAAGGTCTGCGTGGAGCTTTCGCCCCTGCCGTCGTAAGCCAGGACGGTGATCGTGTGAGACCTCGCATCCTCGTAGTTGATGAGCGAAGCGTTCGCCACCGTCACGACGCCTGAGTTAGCGTCGATCTTGAAGCGGCCACCAGCATCGTCCGCGAGACTGTAGCGGACTTGGTCGCCATCGGGATCGGTTGCGTTCGCGGTGATACCGACCGTCGTGCCGTTCGCCGCACCTTCGGCGATGGTGTTGTTGCTCTTGTTGCTATCGATCGGTGTCGTCGGCTTCTCATTGACGTCGCCGACCTGGATGGTGAAGGTCTGCGATGTCGTGAGGTTGCCGCTGTCCTTCGATGTGACGGTGATGTCGATGCTGTGCTTGGCTTCGTAGTCCAGCGACACGTTGTTCTTCAGCTTCAAGGAGCCGTCGACCACTTCGAAGCGGTCATCCGATACCGTGTAGGTATGGGTGTCGCCGACATCCTTGTCGGTGGTCGTCAGCTTGCCGATGATGGCTCCGGCGTCGTTTTCGTCGACCGTGTTGTTCGACAGGGCAATCGCCGTCGGCGCGTCGTTGGTGCCGTTGATGGTCACGGTGACGATCTTCGACGTGCCGTCGATCGACTGTACCGTGAAGCTGTCGACCGTGCTCGCGCCGGCCTTGAGCGCCTGGATATCAGGGTTGGCGTTGTCGGCGGTGTAGGTCCAGTGGCCGGCCGTATCCAGCGTGAAGGTGCCGTATTTGCCTGCCGTCGCCTGCTGGGCGATGAAGGCGGACTGGTCGTGGTCGACGTCGACAACCGTCAGGTTGCCCTGGGTGAAGAGCTGGCCGGCGGTCGCATCGCGGATCACGATGTTGTCGATGCCGAAGTCTTCGTTGGTGTAGTGCTCGTTCAGGGTGTTGCCGAAGCCGAGTGTGACCTTGTTACCGACCCCCTCGGCAATGATGCTGATGTGGTAGATGCGGTCGAGATAGAGGCCGCTGCCGCCCATCTGCGTGTCGACACCACTCGAAGTGATGACATAGGTGCCGGTGATGCCGCCTACCGTAAACGTGCCCGTGGTGCCGTCGAGACCATCGTTGCCGGTGTTCTTCGGCGTGAAGGCGAAGGCCATGCCGTTGTTCAGGTAGACCTTGAGCTGCTCGCCCCTGTCCCAGCTGTCGATCTTGATGAAGTCGAACTCGATCTGGGCCACGGCCGGGCCGGCGGAACCGGCCGGTGCAAGCGTGATCGTCTTGGAGATCGATTCCCGGCCATCGTAATCGCCGAAGTTGTTTTCGGAGAGATGCTGCGAGAAGCCGCGGGTCTGCACGAGAGCGTTCTTGCCCCAGCCGCTGGCCGAGCTGTCGGAGCTGAAGTCTTCCTTGTAGAGCGGTGCCGAAGTGTTGATGGTCGCGACGTCCTCGGTCACCGAACCCGTCGTCGTTCCACCGATCACGGCGGCATCGTTGGTGCCGGTGATGGTGATCGTCACGTCTTTGGTGATCACGCCGCCATGGCCGTCGTTGATCGTGACCTTGTAGGTCTCGGTGCGAATGTCGCCTTCAGCCAAAGCCTCAGCCGAGCTGTTCAGCTTGTAGGTCCAGCCGACGCTGCCGCCCGCCGTGGTGGCGGATTCGGTCACGGCGCCGAGCGTGAAGGTGCCGTAGGTCGGGCCCTGCGGCGCCGTTACGGTCGCGGTATGGGTGTCGATCAGGTCGGCATCGGTGAAGGCAATCGTGCCGGTTGCCGTCGGGGTGGTGTCCTCGATGACGGAGCCTTTAGCGGGGTCGACGATGTCGAAGACCGGCTTGTCGTTGGTGCCGACGAGCTTGACGGTGATATCGCGGAACGTGGTCGAGCCGTGGCCGTCGTCGACCGTGACGCGGAACACTTCCGTGCGGGTCTCGCCCTCGGCAAGCTTGTTCAGCGTCGCGTCGTCGACATGGTACTTCCAGTCGACCCAGCCGCGACCATCATTGGCGGTCTCCTCGGTGACAACAGCCGTCAAGGTGCCGAAATAGCCGGTGCCGCCGGGGCTGATCGTCAGCGAATGCTTGTCGCCCTGGTCGTCATAGATATAGAAGCCGCCGCCGTTGTGGCCGGAAGCGCCACTCGGTGCGTTGTCGAAGACTGTGCGATCGGTGGTGGAGCCGGCGCGAGGATCGGTCGCCTGGTATTCGGTGATCGTGCCGCCGTCCGGGAAACCCTCAGACGTCCGCACGATATCGTTCTTGCCTGTCACGGTCAGCTGGTAAACAGCCGACTTGCTGTCGCCGTCACCGTCGGTGACAGTGAACGGGATGGTGATCTTGGCGACTTCGCCTTCGCTCAGGCCGTCGAAGCTGTAGCCAGGATTGATCGTAAAGACACCGGTCTTGTCATCGTAGCTGTAAGCAGTCGTGGGGAGCGTGATCGTCGTACCCGAGGGCGTCGAGATAGTGATATGCGTCGTGTCGAAGTTCACAGAGCCCTTCTCGTCGGCGCCGAAATTGAAGTCCGTGCCTGCATGCAGGTTGAACTTGATCGCGCCGCTGTCTTCGACGGTCGCGCCGGTGAAGACAGGAACGGCAGCACCATGCGTCAGGCTGATATTGGCGAGATAGGTGCCGGTGTTGTCGTCAGGGTTGCCGACCTCCTTGAAGGTCAGCGTATTGCTGCCGCTTCCCGCCGTCACATCAAGGCTTACGACCTTCATCTCAGCCGTTACCGGCACGAAGTAGACCTTGTCGTTCCAATGAACCTCAAGAGCCGACGAGTCTGGATCGTGCGAGCCAACTTGGAAGCTGATCGTGTACTTGTCGCCCGCCGTCAGGCCGGCAACGCTTTGCGAGATCGCGATATTGCCCGGCGAAGCGCCGAGATCGACCATCGGGTGGCTATTGGCTCCGGAGAGACCGAAGTAGGTTCCGACGATCTTTTCAAGCTGAACGCCGGCCTGGCCGGGAGCGGTGCCCTCAATCTTCCAGCCGGTCGATTCCGTCGCCCATGCGCCCCAGTCTGCGGTATGCGCCCAGGTGCCGCCGGTGAAATCGCCGTTCGAGAGTAGGTTTACGTTCTGCAGCGGGCCGGTGATTGTCGGCTGGCTGTCGGCCACGACGACCGAGAACTTCTGATCGACATAATCGCCGTCGCCGTCATAGACACGGGCGACGAGGTTGAGCGTCAGCGTGTCGCTGCCCGGCGCGTGGTCGAGGTTCTGGAACAGCGTTGCAACGAATGTGCCGTTACGAACGACGGAAACGATAAAGACCGGGTTGTCGGCACTCTCGCCGTGCTTGAAGGCAACGATTTCCTGGTCGCCGCCGTTGGTCGGGCGGACGAGGTATTCAAGCGCAATGCGGTCGGAGGTCAGGCCGGCGTTGATAACAGGGTTGCCATCGGTGTCCAGGCCGATCTCGACATGGTTCGCCGCCTTGTTGTCGGCGCCGAGATTGACATGCAACGAACCGCTGTCGACCGATACGAAAGGCAGGCCGCTCTCGGCGAGGTGGCCGGTATCGACAGGCGCCGCGATCACCGGCTTGTCGTCATGGATCGTGGTCGAAAGCGTCAGGTTGACGCTGTCGCCGTCGCCGTCCTTGGCGACAACGGTGAAGCTGAGCGCTTGGTCGGCGCCGCGCCCGGCATTGCCCGGCTGATGGTCGATATTGCCGAGCAGCGTAACCTTCCAGCCGGCATCGCCCTGGTTGAGGACGGCGCGCAGCACCACTTCGCCGCTCGCGGTGCGGCCCTCGATCGTGTGGGCGTCGGACGAGAGGCTAAAGAAGACTGGACGCTTGTCGGAGGTCAGGCCGCTGTCGACGCCGGCGCCGCCGGCAACCAGCGAGCCGCTTGCGCCGCCGTTCACGGTGAAGCCGCCGGCAAAGGCCGTCGAGCCGAAGCCGTCCGCGCCGAAATTAACCGCCAGATTGCCGGATGCGACGTTGCCATGGCCGGCGTCGGTGCCGGCGGGCTGGGTACCGACCGCCACGATGCCGCTTTCAGAGAGCAGCGCCTGTGAAATACCGTCCGCGTTGGAGAGGACAGGCTTGTCGTCGGCGACGATGACCGTGAAGTGGCTGGAGGTCGGATCGCCATCGGCGTCGGTCGCGGTGAAGGCGAACTGCAGGCCGCCCTGGGGTATCGACTGATGGTCGAGCGTGTCGATGAGCGTCAGCTTGTACTGACCCGTCGTCTTCGACAGCTCGACGGTGAAGATGGTGCGGCCATCGGCGGAGATCGCCGTCAGCAGGGTGTTGTTTGCAGACAGCGTGTAGTGGATCGCATCGCCGTTAGAGGTCAGGCCTGTCGGCTGCTGCGCGTCAAAGGTGACGCCGCGCAGGTCGACATTGTTGTCAGCACCCCAGCTGATGCCGAGCGAGCCGGTCGCGACCGACGGCGTGAACTGGCGCAGCTCGACGTCGTCGATCAGGATCTGGTCGCCGGTGCCGCTCGTCTGGGTGATTTCGACGCGCAGCTGCCAGCCGGCATAGTCGCTACCGATGACAGGCGAGTTCAGGTCGACCGAACCCCACTTGCCGTCGGCCGGTTCCGTCAGCGTGACCTCGGAGAGCACGACCGTCTGGTTTCCGTTGGTGGCGATCAGCTTGGCGACGCCGCCGCCAAAAGCCTGGTCGGAGCGGTTGCCGACGTCGAAATGCAACGAATAGACCTGGCCCGCGGCGAGCGTCGTGCCGGTGTCCTTGGCAAGCGTTGCGCCTTCGCGCAGCCAGACGACGTTGCCGCCATCGTGACCTTCAGCCGAGACGATCGATGTTGCCGGTGCGAACAGGCCGCCGACGCCGCCGGTGATGGTCCAGCCGGTCGGGGCGTTGTAGCTGTAGTTGCCGTTGGAGTCCTCGTGCACGTCCTTCGGGCCGGTTGCCAGGCTGTCGTGCTCGAAGGTGCCGTTGGCGAGGATCTGCGAGGAGCCGACTTCAGCGGCATGGCCGAGCGTCGGCGCGCCGATCGTGGGGATGTCGTCCTTGATATGGAACTGCAGCTCGATGTTGACGGTGTCGCCGTCGTAATCCTTGCCTGTGAGCGCGAAGCTCAGTTCCTTTGCGACGGCGTCGTCGCCCAGGTGGTCGATCGCGCCCTTCAGTTCGAAGACGTAGCCGCCGAGCGCGGGCGCCAGCGACAGGGTGAACACCTGCGAGCCCTGCGAGGGAACATGGCCGGCCTGCGGGTCTGCGCCGACATAGCCGTAAAGCGTGTTGCCGACGACGACGTAGTGAACCACCGCACCGCCGGACGTCAACTGCGGCTGGTTGACCAGCGCGCCGAAGCTCAGCGAGCCCGCCTTGTAGCCGTCGGGTCCGAAGTCGACCGCGCCGTTCGACAGGAAGCCTTCGACCACAGAGCCGATGCGCACTTCATCCAGCGGATTGCCTGTCAGGATCGCATGCTCGTCGATCGTCGTGTTGACGTCGTTGACCTGCGTGCCGACTGGGTTGGCGTCATCGACATGCAGGTTCAGCGTGAACTTCACCGCATCCGTATCACCATCCTGCGCCGTCAGCTTGAAGCCAAGCGACAGGTCGTCGCCCTTGACGTGGTCAAGCGGCTTCAGAAGCGTGAAGCTGTAGGATGCCGTCGCCGGGTCCAGAACAACCTTGAATACTTGCACGCCCGAATGTTCGGAAACGTATTTGGCCGAAAGCGCGATCGGGCTGACATAGCCGTAAAGCGTGTTGCCGGAGAGGACGTAGCGAACCGTATCCCCATGCGAGGTCACCGCAGGTTGGCCGGCGATGCCGTCGAAGGCGAGCGAGCCGGTCTTGTAACCGTCGGCGCCGAAGTTGATCTCGCCGTCGCCTGCGTTGCCGTCGATCAGGCTGCCGGTGATCGTGTTGTCGGCAGGCGTCTTCGTCGTCAGCGCCATCTCGCCGACATGGTTTGCAGTCGCATCGGCAATCTGGTTCGGTGCCGCCACGTCGTCGGTCACCTTGACCGTGATCGTCGCCGGCGCAGAGACGTCGCCGTCACCGTCGGTGATCGTGAAGCCGAAGCCGATCTCCTTGACGTCGGTGCCCTGCGTCGGATGCGACAGCGCAACGTTCTGCACATACTTGTAAGTGCCGTCGGCATTGACCGTCAGCGTAAACGCGATGGCGCCGGTGTCGTGGACCTTACCGGTCAGCACGTTGCCCGACTGCGTCACGTCGATCGCAACGCCTGCCGTCGTCTTCAGGTCGGAAGGAACCGTCGTGAAGTGGATCGCCGTGGCCAGCGAGCCACCCTGGTAGCCATCGGCGCCAGGCGCGAGCGCCGACACATGGCCCGTCGCCTCGATCGCACCGGACGCAAGGTTGTGCTCGTCGACGGACAGCGTGGCATCGCTTGGATTCACAGGAATGTCGTCGGCGACCGCAACGGAGAAATAGACCGGGACCGCATCGCCATCCGAATCCGTGGCGACGGTATGGAAGGTCAGTGTCAGCGCGTCGGTGCCCTTGAACTTGTTGTCCAACGGGCCGGTCAGCGTGAATTCGTAGGTGCCGCTGCCGTCATCGTTCAACGTGACGGTGAAGATCGGCTGTCCTTCGGCGGTGGCGACGAGCGTCGTGCCGTTATCCGAAAGGGAATAGGTGAGCGCGATACCATTCGATGTCAGGGCAACGGTTTCGCCATTGGCATCGACCGCCGACATAGCGGCGACTTGCGCGGAGGTATCGCCTGCAGCCGAGGCGAAGACGAGCGAGCGGCCGACGCCGTCATTGGCGCCTGCGACGTCATAGTTGTCGGCGCCCCAGGAGATGTGAAGGTCGCCGGAAGCGGTCGTGGATGACGAGGAGACGGCCTCGCGCAGCAGAACCGGCGTTTCACCGCCGTTGCCGAGATTATGCTCGTCGACTGTCGTGTTGCTGTCTTCCGACGGGCTCCAGGCGATGACGTCATCCTTGACGTTCAGCGTCAGCGTACCGTTGGCGATATCGCCGTCCTGATCCTTGACCTGGTAGCCGATGGTGAAGGCCTGGGTGTTTTCGCCCTGGCCGGCCGCGTGCTGGATCGCGGCGTTCTGGACGATCGTGTAGATGCCGGAGGTGGTGTCGCTGAGCGTGACGGTCAGAACCGTGACGTTAGTGCCATGCTGGACCTGCGAGATCACGATGCTGCGGCCATCGGCGCCGACGGCCTGGAAGAAGGAGCCTTCGCCTGCAGGCGACGTGGCGAGGCCGGCGCCGGTCAAGAGCACGGAGCCGATGCCGTCGTTGCCGGAGAGGAAGCCGAGCGTGCCAGTGGTGTTGAGGAGCGTGGCTTCGCCGTTGCCACCAGGCAGCGAGCTGTCGTCGAGCAGGACCACGGCATTGGCAAGTGCCGTCGGGGTATCGTTGTTGAGATCAGGCGTGCGCTCGGGCGTGAAGTCCGGCTGCTGCGTATCGGCCAGCAGCGAAGCGAGCTGCGTTGGCGCGCCGCCGTTGCCGGGTGTCGTGTCCTGGAAGTTGGCGCCGGAGCTCGAGGGGGAGGAGCTGGCGGAGTAGGAGCCGTCGGGGCCGGCGGCGACGTTGATGTTGCTCTGCTCGAGAGCCGCGATCACGGCCTGCTGCGGCAGCTCGACTTCGCCGAGCAGGAAGGTCGGAACGTGGAGCGCGCCGTTGACGATGACGATCTCGGTGCCATCGGCCTGGACGAGGACGAGGTCGTTGCCGCGGACGTGGATATCGTCGATCGCGGTGCCGGCCGGCAGGTGGGCGATGTTGTTCTGATCCGGGACAACCTGGCCTGCCGGTGCGGCTGCAGCGGCTTCCTGGGCTGCCGGCAAGCGGCCGGTCGTTTCAGTCGACTGGGCGCCCTGCTGGTCGGCCGGCTGAGTGGTATCGGCCTGTGCGACCTCGACGCCATCACGGGCGGAAGTCTGCAGGCGGGCGTCCTGATGAATATCGGAGATCAAGTCATGCGATGCGTTTTCATTTTCAACGACAGAGATGCGAGAATCTTCGATAGACATACAAAATACCCCAATGAGAAACTGAGGCCAAATAATTCTGCCGAAGATACAAAAGCAATACTGCCTTATAGGCGCCGATATAGCCGGTTATGCATCCACCCAGAAATGTTTAAGAACGGTTAACCGCAAAACCGCTTAGTCGGTAAAATTCTAATAAAAATAGAACGATAGAGGCTATTCGGCCACAGCAAAGCGGCCCCGTTTCCGGGGCCGATTCGAGCGTGTTTCAGGTGTTTGCAAGAAGGCTTGCCAGGCCTCAGCGGGCCGGCGCCACGAGGCAGAAGAAGGCGCCCTGCGGGTCGATCGCCTGTATCACCCAGCTGCCGCCGGGCACTTCCATCGGGCCGTTGACGACCTGGCCGCCGCCGGCCTTGACCCGCTCGATGGCGGAATCGATGGCGGGGACGTTGAAGTAATAGGCCCAGGCCGGCATCGGCACATTCTCCGGCTTGGTCATCATGCCGCCGACAGGCGTGCCGTGCTCGGCGAAGATGCGGTAGACGCCCATCGGGCCCATGTCGAAGTCATGGTCCTTGGTCCAGCCGAAGAGCTTTTCGTAGAAGGTGAAGGCCTCACCGCCATCGCCGGCGTAGAGTTCGCTCCAGCCGAGCGTGCCCGGCGCGCCCATCGCGGCCTCGGGCGGCGGGGTGTCCATCGGGGCCGGTGTCATGATGCAGATCACGGCGCCATGCGGGTCTGCGACCACGGCGAAGCGGCCGATTTCGGGGATATCCTCCGGCGGGCGGCGGACGGAGCCGCCATTGGCGGCGAAATCCCGGGCGCTCTGATCGACATCGTCGACGGCGACATAGCCGGTCCAGTTCGGCGGGATGCCGGTGCCTTCAAGCTCTGCGGGAAAGACCATCATGCCGGCGCGGCCGACGCCATCGGCCTCGAAGATATTATAGGGCGGCATGCCGGGGACGGTCATTTCGCTGGTCGTCCAGCCGACGACCTTTGTGTAGAAATCCTTGGCGCCCTTGGTATCGGGCGTCATCAATTCGCACCAGATGAACTTGCCGTGGGTCTCCGACATCGTGATCTCCCTTTCACGTTCTTCGTTGCGTCGATATGGGCGCTGATGATCTCAGGAGCCCATGATCTCAGGCCTCAGTGGCAGCAGGATGACGTCTTGGGCGCCTCAGCATATTCGTCGTGGCGCTTGACGAAGTTCATCGTCGAGTCCTCGTTGCGGCCCTTCGGGGCGCGGTCGAGGATCATCAGCGTGCCGATCAGCTCTTCCGGGCCGCGGGCGTAGCTGGAGTATGTGTGGAAGATCTCGCCTTTCTCGTTTTTATAAAAGGCGCTCAATCCCGGCAGTTCGTCATTGGCATCTTCCGGCGGGATCGAAGTAAAGTTGTAGAATACTTTATCCTTGCCGAGATCTTCCGGGCTGAACGACACGTGATAGTCGAAGTTGAAGTCGCTCGATGCCGAGGATACCCAGGGGAACTTCCAGCCCATCCTGGTCTTGTAGGCCTCGATCTTGGCGACAGGGGCGCGGGAAACGGCGACCCAGGTGACATCGTGGTTGTTCAGGTGCGGCAGCGCGCCATCGACATGGTCGGACAGGAACGAGCAACCGGGACAGCCGGCCTCCCAGTCGGGACCGAGCATGAAATGATAGATGATCAGCTGGCTGCGGCCATCGAAGAGCTCGCTGAGCGATCTCTTGCCATCTGGCGTGTCGAAGGCATAGTCCTTCTCGACCTTTACCCAGGGAAGCGCCATGCGCTCGGCATTGACCTTGTCCCTCAGATGCGTTGCTTCCTTCTCCTTGAGAAGCAGCGCGCGGCGGGCTTCGAGCCATTCTTCGCGGGAAACGACTTGGTTCTGCATCGTGTGCGCCCTCCTCCGGCGCGACCGAAACGGTCCATTCTCCTTTTCCTTGACTATATATATTGATATCAATAGAAATTGACCATGTCAAACGCTACCGAGATTCCTTTCGCGACGACGCTTCTGGTGCGCGACACATGTCTCTGCCTGCACGCGCAGCGGGCGGCGCGGGCCTTGGCGCGGCTGTTCGACGATGCGCTGAGGCCGGCCGGGCTGACCAACGGGCAATTCTCGCTGATGATGTCGCTGAACCGGCCGGAGCCGCCGCCCATGGGGCCGGTCGCCAAGCTGCTTGCCATGGACCAGACGA
The DNA here is from genome assembly GCF_000377565.1 of Rhizobium sp. 2MFCol3.1. GTDB lineage: Bacteria > Pseudomonadota > Alphaproteobacteria > Rhizobiales > Rhizobiaceae > Rhizobium. Next base: position 331,245 of record NZ_KB898357.1, read on the forward strand.
CGCTGACGGCGGCGCTGAAGCCGCTGCAGCGGCGCGGCTGGGTCGAGGTCTTCCCGAACCCGAGGGACAAGCGCGGACGGCTGCTGCGGCTGACGCCCGAGGGCATGCGCGTGCTGACCGCCGCGCTGCCGATCTGGGAAAGCACGCATGCGGCGCTGGAAAAGACGTTGCCCGAGGGCAATGCCGAGCGGCTGCGGCAGGATTTGCAGGCGCTGGCCTAGCTCCGCGCTGCGATGCGCGGGTCATCGCCGAAATCGGCGCGGGTAAACCCAATTCTCGCTTTCGGAAATTCGCAGAGCGCTTGGACGCCTGATGCGGAGAGGCGCAGGCGCCATGTCTGGCGCTCGACTGGATCGCGCGCGGCAAAGGCCGAGGCGGTGAGCAGCGCGATGTTGCGGCGATGGCCGGGATCGCGGACCGAAGCGTAGAGGATCGCCTGGCAATCGGCGTCGCGGGCGGAATCGGCCAGCGCCTGGCAGGGCTCGTAGCGCTGAGGGTCGCTCCAAACCGCATGATCGCGGTCGAGCGGCGGCGCGGTGAGGTCGATTGCGCGCGGTGTCTCGATGGCCGCGGCAAAGGCGGTGTATTCGGCGGCGTTGGCGGGAAGCGGTGTATCGGGGGAGTCGGCGAAGAACAGCAGCCGGTAGAAAGCCATCTCGGAGATCGCGGTCTCGACTGCTTCCGACGCATAATAGACGCCGAGCGTGCGCCCTGCCCGGCGGAAGCGCGAGCCGTGGGGATAGATGGCGCCGTAGCGGAAGGGTGTCGCCAGCAGGTAGTCGAGACCCTTGCATTCCGGCGGCAGGACCGGCTTGCTTTCTTCCAGCAGCGTTTCGAGCAGGGCCTGCTCTTCCAGTGTGTCGACGATCTTCAGGGTCGAGATCTGATGCTGCGCCTCCACCAATCGCCAGAAGCGGCCGGAGACGGGTCGCGCTTCAGACGATAGCGCGGCGGGCGTCCAGGTAGGCGAGGACATCGGTCAATCCTGATATGCTGACGATCTTTTCGAGCGGCGTGGCGCCGAGCGCGGTGTTGGAATTGCGCAGCCATGAGCGCGCAACCGCCTCGTCACCGCCGACGATGGCATCGAGCGAGCGGAACAGGCGGACTAGCAGGATGGCGAGTTCGAAGGATTTCGAGCCGCGCTCGAGCAGGTAGTCCTGCCTTTTCATGCGCGAAACGGTGGCTTCCGACAGGCCGAGCACTGATGACAGCGTGCGGGCACTGATGCCAAGGCGTTCGGCAGCGGCAACGGCGGCCTTGGTGATGACGACGGCTTCCTGGGGATGCGTGCCTGATAGCGGCTGGGCGATGGCCATGGCGATCTCCTTTCCTTGGAAATAATATAGCGATTATATTTCCAATGGAAAGATGGTTGGCGGAAATTCCGCCCGAAACGAAAACAACCCGGCCTGCGAGTGCGGACCGGGTTGCCAATAGTCGTGACGGCTAGGCTTACTTCGCCGAGGGGTCCTTGATGGTCTTGCCGATCGAGAAGGCCAGAAGGGCCGAGATCAGCATCAGGGCGCCGACGATGAACATCGGCATCTCGTAGAGACCCGTGGCATCCTTGACAGCACCGGTGATGTATGGCGCCGCGAAGCCCGCGATGTTGCCCACGGTGTTGATGAGCGCGATGCCTGCGGCAGCCGCGGCACCCGTGAGGAAGCGCGAGGGGAAGGACCAGAAGTTCGGCAGCGCCGAGAAGATCGCGCAGGCGGTGAGCGTGATGGCGATGACGGTTGCCTCAGGAGACGACATCAGCAGAGCGAGCGGTATGCTGATTGCGCCGACCAGAGCCGGGATACCGACGTGCCAGGCGCGGACGCCACGCTTGGATGCATCGCGGCTCCAGAAGAACAGCGCGACGGCGGCTGGCAGATACGGGATCGCCGTGATCAGGCCCTTGTCGAAGACGTTGAACTTGGTGCCGAACTTGGTTTCGAAGCCGGCAATGATGGTCGGCAGGAAGAAGGCCAGTGCATAGAGGCCGTAAATCAGGCCGAAGTAGATGACCGACAGGAGCCAGACGCGCTTGTCCTTGAGCGCCTGCAGGGTCATCGAGCCGTGGCCGGAGAGCTTGCCTGCTTCTTCCTTGGCGAGTTCGCGGTTCAGCCAGTCACGCTCTTCCGAGGTCAGCCACTTGGCGGCGGTCGGGGTGTCGGGCAGGTAGAACCAGGTGATGATGCCGACGATGATCGCAGGAACGGCGACGCCGAAGAACATGATGCGCCAGCCTTCATAGCCGAACAGGCCGTGTGCCTGGATGAGCAGCGAGGCGATCGGTGCACCGATAACTGTGGTCAGCGGCTGGGCCAGATAGAAGAGCGCCAGGATCTTGGCGCGATGGCGGCCGGGAACCCAGGTGCTGAGATAGAGGATGGCGCCGGGGAAGAAGCCCGCCTCGGCAACGCCGAGCAGGAAGCGCAGCGAATAAAGGCCGGTAACGCTGCTGACCCAGGTGAAGAGCATCGCAACGACGCCCCAGGTCACCATGATACGGGCGAGCCAGCGGCGGGCGCCATATTTGTGAAGCGCCAGGTTGCTGGGGATTTCCAGAACGATATAGCCAACGAAGAAGATGCCGGCGGCAAAGCCGAACTGGGCCGCGGTCATGCCGAGGTCCTGCGTCATCCCGTTCGGGCCGGCAAAGGAGATTGCCGTACGGTCGAGGAAGTTGATGAAGAACATCAAGGCGATGAAGGGCACCAGGCGAATGGAGATCTTGCGGATCGCCGATTTTTCGACCTGCTGTTCCTGGTCTGATAGTTTAAACGTCGCGTTCACATAGTCCTCCCGACAAGACCGCTGCGGCCCATCGAGCCTACGATTGCGACTTGCGCTATGCAGACCCGCTGTGTCGGGAATGCTGGATGTTGATCTCTAGCCCTACCGCGAAAGTCGGTCTCCTATGTCCGCAACCTGTGCAACTGACCGCGCCCCGTCACCGAATGCGCCTTGCTGCACGAGCCCCAACGGACATGCCTCCTCCCCTAGCGAGCGACACATTCCTGTCAAATTACCAGCCACTCGTCAACTGGTATGATGAGATAGTGAGTATTCTTTAACAGAATATTAGAACATACACAAAATCAGGAAGCACTGAATCGCACCGCATAACGAAAAGGCGCCGCACTCGGAGGAGCGCGGCGCCTTTGGCGATGGATATAGGCCCGGCCTTATCAGGCGACGGTCACCGGCACTTCCGTGGAGGTGCGCATGGCGTGGCTGTAGGGGCAGACGATGTGGGCGGCAGCGGCCAGCTTTTCAGCGGTCGGCTTGTCGAGGCCCGGAATGTTGACCGTCAGCGCCACTTCGATGCCGAAGCCGCCGCCATCTTCACGCGGGCCGATGCCGACGGTGGCCGATACGGTCGTGTCTTCTGGAATCTTGACCTTCTGCTGGCCCGCGACAAATTTCAGGGCACCGAGGAAGCAGGCCGAGTAGCCGGCCGCGAAGAGCTGTTCCGGATTGGTGCCGGTGGCGCCGTCGCCGCCAAGTTCCTTCGGCACCGTCAGCGTGACATCGAGAACGCCGTTTTCGGAAACGGCGCGGCCTGCGCGGCCACCGGTGGCGGAAGCTTTGGTTGTGTAGAGGATCGGCATGTGAGTCTCCTTCATTGGCTCCTTCGTTGGGGCTGGATTTTGTATATCGCGCAATTAAATTGTATGCAAGTGAATTTTGCAAATTGCATTCGAAATCCGAAAAGACGACAATGCGGTATCGGGGAAAGACGATGACCAAAGCGCAGATGGCTAAGACGATGAAAATTCCGGAAGAGGAAAAGCGGCTGGAGCGACAGCTCTGTTTCGCGGTCTATTCGACGGCGCATGCCTTTACGCGCGCCTACAAGCCGATCCTCGACAAGGTGGGCCTCACCTATCCGCAATATCTCGTCATGCTCGTTTTGTGGGAGAAGTCGGCGCTGCCGGTGAAGACGATAGGCGAGCAGCTCGATCTCGATTCGGGCACGCTCTCGCCCTTGTTGAAGCGCCTCGAGCAGAGCGGGCTCATCGTGCGCACCCGCGATCCCAAGGACGAGCGGCAGGTGATCGTGACGCTGACGGCAGAGGGCGACGCGATGCGATCGCAGGTGGACAACATCATGGGCGAGATCGGCCAGGCGATCGGCTGCACGCTGGAAGAGATGGCCGATATTCGCGAGAAGCTGCAAGGCCTGCGCGGCAACCTGACCGAGATGCGGTAGCCGCTCCATCCCCTCACCCGGGCCGACAAGCGGGTTGACTCCGAGGGATAGTTTGCGAATTTTATAGCCGCGACGCCTGTTCGCGCAGTTCAGTCGGGAGGAATTGCGAGATGTCATGCCCAAACCACGCACCATGTGCCTCACACCCGATCTTGTCCAACTCTGCTACCGCGAAGAGGCCGATCCCGGTCCGGACCCGCGTCGCACGACGCTGACGGACGACGATTTCGCCGCGCTCACCGCGCGACTGACGGAAGAGAGCGGCGACGAGCCGCTGTGGGTCTTCGCCTATGGCTCGCTGATCTGGAAACCGGAATTCGAGTTCGTCGACCAGAGCCGAGCGACTGCTCTCGGCTGGCACCGCTCCTTCTGTCTGGAGATCAAGAGCTGGCGCGGCTCGCCCGAGCAGGCAGGGCTGATGATGGCGCTCGATCGCGGCGGGCAGTGCGACGGCATGATGTACCAGTTGCCTCAGGGAGACCGGGCGGCGCAGATCTCCCGGCTGCTGCGCCGCGAGATCAGCGACCGCGAGCATATCGATACTATAAGGTGGCTGCCAGTGAAGACGCCCGAGGGCCGGGCTCGGGCGCTGGGTTTCTGGATCGGGCCGACGGGCAACCGCATCTACCGCAAGCAGCCCCTGCCCCTGGTGGCCGCCACGCTTGCACGCGCCTGCGGCTATGTCGGTTCCTGCGCCGAATATCTCTACAACACCGTCACGCATCTCGAGAATTTCGGCATCCACGACCGAAACCTCTGGCGCCTGCAGGAACTCGTCGCCGCCGAGATCCGCAAGATCCACGGGATCGCGGAGCCGACGGCATAGAGGCTTGCCGCTCGGGCGATGACGGCTCTACGACCCGGCTTCACGCAGTGACTTCATCATCTCCCGCAGACCCCGGCTCAGGTGCTTGTCGCGGCGCACGACCATTCCGAGCTTGCGCACCAGCGGCGGGCTGACGGGTGCGGTTTCGAGGAAGCCGGCGCGGTCGCGCTTCAGCGCAAGGCCGGGCAGGATCGACCAGCCGAGGCCGGCCGCCACCAGTTCCTTGATGGCCTCGACGCTGCCGAATTCCATCGCCGGGCGCGCGACCAGACCGGCCTGCCCCATCCATTCGTCGATGGTCCGCCTCGTGTTGCCGCCGTCATAGAGCAGCAGCGGCTTGGTGTTGATGAAGGCCGCGTCCGGACCGCCATGCGGGATGGCCGAGCCGCGCGGCGCGACCACCATCAGCTCGTCGTCATAGAATGCCTCGACCTCGAAGGACCGGCCGGGCGCCGGCAGCGTCACGACCGCGACATCGAGCGCATTGGTCTCGAGATCGCGCAGGATGTCGTCGGTATTGCCGATGCGGACGGTGACTTCGAGCCCGGGCATCTTCTTCCTGGCGCGCGAGATCGCCAGCGGCAGCAGGTGAATGGAGGCGGTGGCGCCGCTACCGATGCGCACGCGGCCGCTCTCGCCATTCCTGTGCGGCGTCATCGCCTCCTCGGCATCGGCCAGTTCCCGCATGATCCGCCGCGCATGGTCGAGAAATTCGAGACCGGCCGCCGTCGGCTGCGCGCGGCGCCCGACGCGCTCGATCAAGCGCACGCCGAGGCGCTGCTCCAGGAGCTTGATCTGCAGGCTGACCGCCGGCTGGGTCACGCCCGCCTTGTCGGCGGCGGCGGTGAAGCTTCCGAGTTCGGCGATGTGAATGAAGGTCTGCAGCTGATCGAAACCGAAAGCCATGCGAAGTTTCTCTTATGGTTTGCATAAGATGCATAAGCTTCATTGCGATATATATCCAGCGCATTGTCGGGACAGGCCAATACGGAGACAGAAGAGATGGCGACCGACACATCGGACGAAAGAGCAAGCCAACCGCGCGTGCCGGCATTGCTGGCAACGCTTGCGGAGGCGGCGCGAAACCTTATCGAAAGCATCGAGACGCGCTGCCGGAAGCGACGCGGCAGGGCGGCGCTCAGCGAACTCACCGATGACGAACTCAAGGATATCGGCGTGTCGCGCGCGGAAGCGATGACGGAAGCGGCGAAATCGGCGTTCTGGGGATGAGGAGCGCTTGGGGCGCACAGCCGAGAAGCCATGGGGCCGGCGCGAAAAGTCTCTCCCCTGATCGGGGAGAGACGGAGACAGTGACTTACTGCTTGACGACGATCGGCGCCTTGTTCGGCACGCGGTCATAGAGGTCGATGATGTCCTGGTTGAGCAGGCGGACGCAGCCAGACGATACGGCCTTGCCGATCGAGCGCCAGTCCGGATTGCCGTGCAGGCGGTAGAGCGTGTCCTGACCGCCCGAGAAGATGTAGAGCGCGCGGGCGCCGAGCGGGTTCTTCAGGCCCGGCTCCATGCCGCCGTTCTCGATCGAATATTTTACGAGTTCCGGCTGACGGGCGACCATCTCATTCGGTGGCTTCCAGCGCGGCCACTTCTGACGCCACTGGATGACGCCGTCGCCCTGCCAGGCGAAGCCTTCGCGGCCGATGCCGACGCCGTAGCGCATCGCCGTCCCGCCCGGCTGGACGAGATAGAGGAAGCGCGAGGGGGTATCGACGACGATGGTGCCGGGGCGCTCGCCGGTCGGATCGATGACCTGCTGGCGATAGAAGCGCGGATCGATCTGCTGGTAGGGAACCGGCGGAATGAGGAAACCGCCATCCTCGACCGGGCCGTACATGACAGCGAGCTCGGCATCGGTGGGCGCCGGCGTCGTCTGGAAGGCACGGATTGGATTCGGGAATGCCATTGGCTGGCCGTACGACGGGCTCGTGCCCGAAGTGGAGGCACACCCTGCCAGCGCCGATGCCGCGGTTACCGCTGAAAGCGATAGAAAGTTGCGGCGGGATATGGATTTGTCAAAGCTCATAACGAGGGTCAATTTTCCTTAAGCGCGGAAACGGCGAACGTCGTTTCCTGGAGGGTTGTTCAACGCTAGTCACAATTCAAGGAAACTATCCCGTTATGCTAAATAAACCAGAACCTCACGAAGACGTGTGCCCGCTTGCGGCGACGTTCTCACGCCGCCTGTTGCGCGGCTACATCACCACGATCTCGGACTTGGCCGAAACACGGTCGTAGAGGTCGATGACGTCCTGGTTCATCATGCGCACGCAGCCCGACGACGTGGACTTGCCGATCGATTCCCAATCGGGCGTTCCGTGGATTCGGTAGAGCGTATCCTCGCCATTCTTGAAGATATACATGGCGCGCGCGCCAAGCGGATTTCCAAGGCCTGGGTTCATGCCGCCATTGGCCGCCGAAAACGAGCGGACATCGGGCTGGCGCTTGACCATCTCATCGGGCGGCGTCCAGCGCGGCCACTTCTGCTTCCACTGGATGACACCACGACCCGACCAGGCATAGCCTTCGCGGCCGAGACCGACGCCATAGCGCATGGCCTTGCCATTGGGCTCGATGAAATAGAGGTGCTTGGTCTTGGTGTTGACGACGATGGTGCCGGGCTTTTCGGTCGAGGGGTAATCGACCTCCTGGCGCATATATACAGGATCGACGCGGCTGACGGGGATGGCAGGCAGCGTGAAGTCGTTGTCCCTGACCTCGCCATACATCGCGGCGCTGACGGGATTGATCAACGGCATGCCGTAGGTGCGCATCTGGGTGGCGCCGGGGATGCCGTAGGTCTGGTTGTAGATCGTCGCCGGGACGCCGGGACGCTGCGGGATCGGCGCGTTGATCGGGCGGACGCGATCGGGATCGATGCCCGGCGGCTTGTAGAACACCGGATAGGTTTCCTGCACGAAACGGGCCGGATCGGTGGCGCCGGTATCGGGCACGAGAATGTTGCAGCCGCCAAGCGACAGGGCCGCCAACACAAGCCCCGACATGGCCGACAACCGGCTTAGACCCTTCATGAAACCACCCTCATCGATAACAGCGACATTTATAGCTGCCGCGAGGATGGCATGCGCGGCTGGCGCGAAGCTGGCGACGACGACCAGCCAGCGCCCTAACGCGACTGATTAAGCCGCCACGCCGTGGAAGAAGCGGATGCTCTGCTCGATTTCCTCGGGCAAGGCGGATGTGTGGCCGCCCTTGGCTGTATCCGTCTCGATGCGAACTCCGCCGGAGCGCGCGCGGCTGGCAAGCAGGCCGGCGCGGTCGTTGAAATGCGATTCGTCCGTGCCGTGGACGACGCGCACCGGGCACTTGAAGCTCTGCGCGTAGCAGAGCGCCGTGCGCACCTCGAACTCGTGGGTGTTGTCGTCGTCGAAGCGGATATCCTGCGGATAGCGATTGAAAAAGCGGAAGGCGTCGGGATTGCCGGAGATCGGGGCTGCCGCGCGGAACTTGTGAGTGGACATCGAGGCCAGCATGGTGAGCGTGCCGCCGATGCTGTGGCCGGCGATGAAGAGGCGGTTCGCATCGACACCCGGCAGATGCGCCAGGCGGTCTGCGGCAGACAGCACGTCGTCCACCTCGTCATAAAAGCCGGAGAAATTGCCCGCCTGGCCGTTTTCGCCGCGCACCGACGGCATCAGCACCACGAAGCCGGCATCGATATAAGGTCCCATCAGGTTCCAGTGGCCAACGCCCATGGCATTGCCGCCATGCAGGAAGAGAATGCCGGGCTTGGCCTTGCGCTCGCGCTTGTATTTCGACACCCAGGCGACCAACTCCAGCTCGCCGCCATAGCCGGAGCGATAGAAGATCTTCTCGGCATTGGCGGGCGCATCGAGCGGCTCGTATTTGTCGGGCGCCGGGCCTTTTTCGAGCAGCCGCGTGCGGAAGCGCTTGCGCACCTTGGCGTAATCGCGGGTGATCAGGCGCGGCTCGGGGGGAACGTCGAAGGCATTGGCGACACCTGGAAGAGCCGGAAGAACAAGGGCACCGGCGAGCCCGCCAAGAAGCAGGCGGCGCTGGCGCGAAAAGGAATGGTCGTTGTCTGATGTCATATCACTCTTCCGTCTTCCCCGGCATGATAGATGCTTGCACCCTCGACGCATCAACGCCAAGACACATTGTGTTGAGGATGCACAGTCGGATGTATTTTGCATCAGGAAAATGCGAGGTCAGCGAGAGATCATCGAGAAAACGGTGACTTGAGGACCGCCCCTACCCCGCCTTCGCATCGATCATCGCCACCAGCGTCGTCAACCTATCGGCCTCATAGGAAGGCTTGTCTTGCCGTAGGCGCGAGATGCGGGGGAAGCGCATGGCGACGCCTGACTTGTGGCGGTTGGAGCGGTTGATGCCTTCGAAGGCGACTTCCACCACGAAGCCGAAATCCTTGTCGGCGCGCACGGCGCGCACCGGGCCGAAGCGTTCGGTGGTATTGTTGCGCACGAACTTGTCGAGGATCTCCAGCTCGGCGTCGGTGAAGCCGAAATAGGCCTTGCCGACGGGCACCAGCTGCTCGCCGTCGGGCGTTTCGGCCCAAACGCCGAAGGTGAAATCGGAATAGTAGCTCGAGCGCTTGCCGTGGCCGCGCTGCGCGTACATCAGCACGGCATCGACATTATAGGGGTTGCGCTTCCACTTGAACCACGGCCCCTTCAGCCGTCCGGCCTGGTAGACGCTGTCGCGGCGCTTGATCATCACGCCTTCGATGACGGGATCGGGCGGGGTCGAGCGCAGGTCGTCAAGTTCTTCCCATGAGGAAAACGGAACCAGCGCGGAGAGGTCGAAGCGCTCGTGCGGCGCTTGCTCGACGATTTCGCTCAAGCGGGCGCGGCGTTCGAGATAGGTCTTGGCGCGCACATCCTCCTCGCCGTCGAACAACAGGTCGTAAGCCCTTATGAAGGCGGGGTAATCGTCCTGCATCTTCTGCGTCACGGTCTTGCGGTTGAGGCGCTGCTGCAAGTCGGAGAAGGTGCGGGTCGGGCTGTTTGAGCGGGCGGTGCCGCCGACCAGCAACTCGCCGTCGATGACGCCGTCGAAGCTGATCGAATCGACGATATCGGGAAAGGCGGCGGAGATGTCGTCGCCGGAGCGGGAGTAGATCTTGCGGGTATCGCCAGCGCGCGACAGCTGCACGCGGATGCCGTCCCATTTCCACTCGGCGGCGTAGTCGGCCGGGTCGAGCTGCGTGAGATCGCCCTCCTCCACCGGGTTTGCCAGCATCACCGAATGGAAGATCGCCGGCGTCGCCAGCACCGGCTTACCGCCCTTGCCCTCCAGCCAAGCAAACAGGCTCTCATAGGGCGGCTGCAGGCCGTGCCACAATGTCTCGATCTCGGTCACATCGGGTTCACCGAGATCGGCCAGCGCCTGCTTGGCGAGCCTTGCCGATACACCGATGCGCAGCGCGCCGGTCGCGAGCTTGATGAAGGCGAAGCGGCCGGAGGCGTCGAGGCGGTCGAGCAGGTCGCGGACATAGCCGCGCACCTCGGTGCGGCCGAGCGTGTTCATCTCAGCCACCACCTCTCCGAGCCTCGGCTGCGCCAGCGCCGAGCGCTCTATGTCGCGCTCATTGTCCCAGACGAGCGAGATGGTTTCCGCCAGATCGCCGACGTAGTCGTAGGAGTAGCGGAAGAGGACGTCGTCGATGCGCTCCAGCGCCAGTTCGCGCAGCATGGCGGGCTTGACGTTGCGCACATCGAGCGTGCCGGCGATGGCCGCGAGGCCGTAGCCGCGATCGGGGTCGGGCGTGTCGCGGAAGTAGTCGGTCAGCAGCTTGAGCTTGTCGTTGCGGGATGGCGTAAGTACCAGGCGGTCGAGGAGGTCGGCGAAGGCTTTCATGGGTGGCCTCCGTCGCTTCCGTAGGAGGCGTTGGTGGGTGGGATACCCCCCTCTGTCCTGCCGGACATCTCCCCCACAAGGGGGGAGATTGGCTGGGTGCAACCGTTCGCTCCACGCTCATTGTTTGGCTCTGGGCAAGCCACTTGCCGATCTCCCCCCTTGTGGGGGAGATGCCCGGCAGGGCAGAGGGGGGTAATGCTGGCGCCAAGGCCAACTATGCTCGTCAAGACACCCATCACTCCGCCTCATCCTCATACCCCACCAGATGCAGCGGCTTGGCCTTGATGCCCTGCAATTCGCACCAGCGCACCAGCGCCTCCTCGCGCCCATGCGTCACCCAGACCTCGGCTGGGTGAAGCTCGGAGATCGTGTCGGTGAGTTCGGGCCAGTCGCAATGGTCGGAGATCACAAGCGGCAGTTCCACACCGCCTTGCTTGGCACGCTGGCGCACCATCATCCAGCCGGACGCGAAGGCAGGCAGCGGGTCGTTGAAGCGGCGGGCCCAGCGGTCGGCGAAGGCGGATGACGGGCCGACGACGACGGCGCCCTTGAACGCCGACTTGTCGCGTCCCTCGACGGTTGCCGGGCGCAGCTCGCCGAGGTCGATGCCTTGGCTGACGTAGTAGTCGCAGAGCCGCTCCATGGCGCCGTGGATGTAGATGGGTTGGTCGTAGCCGGTGTCGCGCAGAAGGCGGATGACGCGCTGCGCCTTGCCGAGCGCGTAGGCGCCGATCATGTGGGTGCGCTCGGGAAATTGGCGCAGCGACGCATAGAGCTTGGCCATTTCGCCCGCGGGGTCCGGGTGGTGGAAGACAGGCAGGCCGAAGGTCGCCTCGGTGATGAAGACGTCGCAGGCAACAGGCTCATAGGGCGCGCAGGTCGGGTCCGGACGGCGCTTGTAATCTCCCGAGACGACGATGCGGGTCGCGTCCTTCTCGATGGCGATCTGGGCGGAGCCGAGCACATGTCCGGCGGGGTGGAAGCTCACCTTGACGCCGTTGACGACGATTTCTTCGCCGAAGGCGGCGGGCTGCTCCGAGCCGCAGAAATCCTCGCCGTAGCGGATGCGCATGATGTCGAGCGTCTGGCGGGTGGCGAGCACATGGCCGTGGCCGGAGCGGGCGTGGTCGGAATGGCCGTGGGTGATCAGCGCGCGCTCCACGGGCCTGACCGGATCGACATAAAATCGGCCTACCGGGCAGTAGAGGCCCTCGGGCGCGGGATAAAGCAGCGCGTCAAATCTCATCGCCATAGAGATAGCGGCAAATGGCGGAAGAACCAGAGGGGCTGGCGGGATCGGGGCCCTTTGGCGTCGCCCTGCCCCGCCCCTTTGTCCTAGCGGCTCAGAAAAGCGGGAATTTCCTCAGCCGGCAGCGGCCTGGAGAAGCGGTAGCCCTGGGCTTCCTCGCACTTGGCGAAGCGCAGGAACTCGCGCTGCTCGTCGGTCTCCACGCCCTCGGCGACGACCGTCAGCTTCAGCGTCTGCGCCAGCGAGATGACGGCCAGGCCGATGGCGACGGCGGTCTTGTCGGATGGCAGCGCCTCGATCAGCGAGCGATCCATCTTCAGGCGGTCGAAGGGGAAGGTCTTCAGCGAGGCGAGGCTGGAATAGCCGCTGCCGAAATCGTCGATCGAGAAGCGGATGCCGAGAGGGCGCAGCGCGTTCATGGTGGCGCGGGCACGGTCGGCGTCCTGCATCAGCACGCTTTCGGTGAGCTCGAGCTCCAGCCAGCGCGGTGCGAGGTCGAAACGCTCGATGGCTTCCGTCACATGACGCGCGAAATCCTTGTCGGTGAACTGCCGTGCCGAGACATTGACGGCGATGCGCAGCGGCGGCAGGCCCATGTCCTGCCATTCGCGCGCCTGGCGGCAGGCTTCGTTCAGCACCCAAAGTCCGAGCGGAATGATCAGCCCGCACTCTTCGGCCATCGGAATGAACTCGATCGGCGGCACCATTCCCCGCGTCGGGTGCTTCCAGCGCACCAAGGCTTCGAGCCCGGTCACCTCAAGTGTCGAGACATCGATCTGCGGCTGATAGTGAAGGATGAGCTGATTGGAGATGATCGCCTGTCTGAGTTCCTCCTGCTCGCTGATCGGCAGGTTGAGATCGGCATCGCGCGCACTTTGATAGTGCTGCAGTGTGTCGCGGCCGAGCTGCTTGGAGCGGTACATGGCGCCATCGGCGTTTGCCAGAAGCTCTTCGGCGGTGGCGCCGTCGCTTGGGAAAGAAGCGACGCCGATGCTACAGGTCACATGCAGCTGCTTGTCCTGATAGTTTATCGGCTTGCGCACCGCCTTGTGCAGTTCGCGCAGGCGGCGGGTGATGCCGGTATCGTGGTTCGACTGGTGCACGAGGACCACCACGAATTCGTCACCGCCGAGGCGCACGACCATGTCGGAGGCGCGCACGCCGTTCGCCATGCGGGCGGCGACTTCCTTCAGGACCTCGTCGCCAGCCCCGTGGCCGAGACCGTCGTTGATATCCTTGAAATTGTCGAGGTCGATATAGGCGACCGTGACCTTGCGGCCGCTGCGGCGTGCCTGATGCAGGGTCTTGGCCATCCGCTCCTTGAAGAAGGCGCGGTTGGGCAGGCCGGTCAGATCGTCGTGGTGGGCCATGAACTGGATGCGCTCGTCGCCACGGCGGCGTTCGATGGCAATGCCGGCGATGTGCGTCGCCATGGCGACGAATTCCATCTCGCGCGGTGTCGGGCGGCGAACCTCGCTGGAATAGAGCGCGAAGGTGCCGAGCACATTGTTCTGCGCCGTCATGACAGGCATCGACCAGCAGGAGCGGAAGCCGTATTGCTGCACCACGGCCCGATAGTCGGCCCAGAGCGGATCGACCATCATGTCCTCGACCATCACGAACTTGCCGCGCCAGGCCGCCGTTCCGCACGAGCCGGCATTCGGGCCGATCGTGATGCCATCGATCATTCGGCTGTAGATGCTTGGCAGGCTGGGCGACGAGCCGTGGTAGAGTCGTCGTCCGTCGCGATCCAGAATGAGCACCGATCCGGAAATGCCCTCGATCTCGGCCTCGACCAAGAGGACCAGCGCCTCAAGGATCATTTCGAGCGGCTCGTTGCGGGCGATCATTTCCACTATTTGCGCCTGGTTACGGCGAAACTCTTCCTGCCGTTGCCGCTCGGTGATATCGCGCGAAACGCCGATCAAGCCGACGATCTCGCCCTTGTCGTTGCGCAACGGAAGCTTGGAGGTAAGCCGGCAGGTGACGAGTTCGCTTGATGCCGAACGGACCATCTCTTCGACATCGAGCCGCCGCTCGCCCGTCGCCATGATCTCCTGTTCGAACTCGAAAAAGCCGCGCGCGGTCTGGAAGTCGAAGAAATCGAAATCGCGCTTGCCGGTGAGGTCCTCGGGGTCGTCAACTCCGAAGGAGCGCGCGACGGTGGCATTGGCGAACACGAAACGGCTGGCGCGGTCCTTGACGTAGAAGAAATCGGGAAGCTCGTGGATGATCGCCTTCAGTCCGAGATCCTCGATGCCCGCGGCCATGCCAAGGCGGCTGGAGACAATGAGCGCTTCGGCGGCAGCGGCAATCCGTTTCGAGTCGATCTCAGTCACATCGGCATCGCGGCGGCCGGCACTCAAGTCATTCATTGTCAGTCTCCAGAGTGGCCGCAACGGCAACCACGCCATCAAACACGGTCATACACACAGTAAATCCGGAGATGCTTCCGGATTACCCAGCCACATTCAAATAAAAAGGTGAATCATACGCCAACACCACTGCATGAATCGCATGACTAATAAATAATAATCCTATCAACTTCCGGTGTATCAAAATGATACTGTCGTCGCGGCACGGTTCCTGCATGGCGGCCACCATGAACAAATCACCTCTCCTATCGTCCCGCCGCAATCTCCTGCGCCTTGCCGCCTGCTCAACGGTCGCCATGCTTGCGCCGCCCGCCTTCGCGGCGAGCCGGCAGCCGGATCTGCGCGGGTCGATCGACGCGGTGAAATACAAGGCCGCACCCGATCCTGGTGACGGCAAGAGCAGCAGCCTGCAGAAGATGATCGACGACGCGTCGGCGGAGAACGTTCCGGTGTTCCTGCCGCCCGGTGTCTACAAGGTGTCGAACCTGACCCTGCCCAACAATACGCGCATCACCGGCGTGCCGGGCGCATCGCGGATCGTCTATACCGGCGACGGACGCCTGTTTACCGCCGAGAACGTCAAGCGCATCGAGCTCTCCAATATCGTGATCGACGGGCAGAACCGCTGGCTGGGCGATAATGCGTCCGCTCTGGTGCAATTCACCGGCGTCGACGACGTCGTGATCGACAATTGCGAGATCTCGGGAAGCCGCAAGCATGGACTGCAGCTGGAACGCTGCGGCGGGCGGATCGAGCGCAGCCGCATATCGGGGGCCGCGCAATCCGGGCTCTACGTGGTGGAATCCTCGGGCCTTTCGGTGACCAATAACGAGGTCTTCGATTGCGGCAATGGCGGCATCCTGATCCATCGCTGGAAAAAGGCGGCCGATGACAGCATCGTCAGTGGCAACCGGATCTACAGGATCGGCGCGACCGATGGCGGGACCGGGCAGAACGGCAACGGCATCAACCTGTTTCGCGCGGACAATGTCATGGTCGCCAACAACCACATCTCCGACTGCGCCTTCACCGCGATCCGCGCCAACTCGGCCTCCGACGTGCAGATCACGGGCAACCAGTGCCGGCGATCGGGCGAGACGGCGATCTATGTCGAATTCGAGTTCGAGGGGGCCGTGGTCGCAAACAACATGATCGACGGGGCCGCCAACGGCATCTCGATCGCCAATTTCGACAAGGGCGGCAGGCTCGCCAGCGTCACCGGCAACGTCATGCGCAATCTCAAGCTCGACGGACCCTACAAGCCGGATGTGAGCTTCGGCATCGGCATTGCCGCGGAGGCCGATACGCTGGTTTCGAACAACATCATCGAGGGTGCGCCAAGATGGGGCATGCAGCTCGGCTGGGGTCCCTACATGCGCAATCTGGTGGTCACCGGCAATGTGGTGCGCAAGGCGCCGGTCGGCTGCGCGGTTTCGGTCGTCGATGGGGCCGGAACGGCCGTCATCACCGACAACGTGTTTCAGGACATGGCCGAGGGAGCGGTGGTCGGGTTTGCGTGGGACAAGAAGATGTCGGGAGAACTGGCGGATGGCGCCGGGGGCTACGCGCATCTGACGGTCGAGCGCAATCGCGTGTCGTGAAGCATGTCGCGAAAAAGTGTGCAGCGGTTTTGCGCGACATGCGACGAGCTTTAATCCACCATCAAAAGCTTTGATTGACCCATCAGCCTTGGAAGCTTCCGCTTGATCGCCCTAGCCTCTAGGCTCGCGGCAGTTTTGAAGAGGGGCACATCATCATGCTGACAATCTACGGCGTTTATCGCTCGCGCGCCTCGCGCGTCTACTGGATGGCGGAAGAGCTCGGGCTGGAGTTCAAATCCGTGCCCGTGTTGCAGGCGCGGCGCCTCGACGACCCGCTGGCACCGGATGCGCCGGTCAATACGCTGTCGCCCGACTTTGCCGCCATCAACCCGATGGCGATGATCCCGGCCATCAAGGACGGCGATCTCGTCATGCACGAGTCGCTGGCGATCACGCTCTATCTCGCCCGCAAGCACGGCGGCTCGCTCGCCGGCCAGAGCGTGGAGGAAGACGGCCTTCTGACCATGTGGACGATGTGGGCGGCGACCGAGGTCGAGATCCACACGATCAAGCTCGTCATGACCTACGACAACGAGAAGGAAGACACCGACGAGGGCCGAGCGACCATCGCGGTGGCCAGCCGTTCGCTGAAGCGGCCGCTGGCGGTGCTCGAAAAGCATCTCGCCACCACCGACTATCTCGTCGGCAACCGCTTCACCGCCGCCGATCTCAACCTTGCCGAAGTGCTGCGCTATGCCCAGTCGGAGCAGGCATTGTTCGACGCGCACCCCAAGGTCGATGCCTGGATCAAGCGCTGCCAGGCCCGCCCGGCCTATATCGCCATGCAGGCGGCACGGTCCAAAGAGGCGGTGTGATCAGATAAACAGCTTCAAGGTCTCGGCCATCTCGGCGCGGATCCAGGCCTTGAAGTCCCTGACCTTTTTCGGCTCGCGCACCCCGTGCGCGGTCACGAAATAGTGGCCGAAGCCGGTTCTGGCGCGAATGCCGAATGGCGCGACCAGCTGGCCCTGCTGCAGCGCGTAGCCGGCCAGCGTCTGCCAGGCGAGCATTACCCCCTGCCCGGCGACGGCGGCATCGAGGCAGAGCGAGGCGTCATTGAAGACGTGGCGGGTTTCGAGCGCCGCACCCTCAAGCCCCGCCGCGCGCATCCAGACGTCCCAGCCAAACATCGCGCGGCCATCGATGATCGCGGGCAGCGCCAAGAGGTCGGCGGGTTCGCGCAGACGCTCGGCCATAGCGGGCGTGCAGACCGGGAACACCTCCTGCTCCAGCAACAGTTCCGCCTTCACATCCGGCCAGCGGCCATCGCCGACACGGATGCCGATATCGACATCGCAGAGCGCCGGATCGACCAGCTTCATGGTCGCGTCCATGCGCAGGTTGATGTCGGGGTGGTGTTCGGCGAAGCGATCGAGGCGATAGACCAGCCAACGTGCGGCGAAGACCGGCGCCACCGAGATCGTCAGGATGCTGTCGTCGCGGCGTTGCGCGAGCGCCACCGCCCGCGACAGATGCGCGAAGCCTTCACTCAGCGCCGCCAGCAGCGGAGCGCCCGCTTCGGTCGCCAGCATGCCCTTGGGCGTACGCTCGAAGATCGTTCGATCAAGCTGCGCCTCGGCCTTGATCACCTGCTGGCTGACGGCGCCGATCGACACACCAAGCTCCTCGGCCGCCGCCTGCAGCGAGCCCAGCCGCCCGACCGCTTCAAGCGCGCGCAGGCCGTTCAGATGTACCGAGTTCAGATTTCTCATATAGATTTTCTATATCAGAATTCCGTTATTCTCAATTGAAACCCTCCCCGCTTCGGGAGGATATTGCCCGGCATGACGCGTACATCTTACGCCTGCCAAGCGATCACCCACCGCAGGCAGAGACCGAGAAAGCGAGGCATCCGATGCAATGGCTAAAGTTTTTCTTGAACGAAGAGACCGCCGAACCGTCTTATGGGGCGGACCCGGCAGGCGATCCGCTCTCCCATCCCGATCTTGCGCGGATGTCGCTGACGGAGCTGGCGGACTTGCCGCTCGAGCGTTGCGAGCAGTCCAGCCAAAGCCTTAAGCGGCCAGAGCTGGCGCTCTGCGCATAGGCTCCGAAATCTGCTAGTCTCTCCCGGACGGGATCGGGAGAAAGGCATGGCTGAGGATATCGATGCGATCTTCAAGCGGCTGCTGCGGCTGGTGGCCGAGGCGAAGCTGCCCGGGGTCGAGGAAGGCACGTCCTACGGCAACCATGCGCTGAAGGTCGGGGGCAAGTCCTTCGTGGCCGTGAAGGATAACGAGACGGTGGTGATTTCCATTCCGCTGGACGAGAAGGAGGCGCTGCTTGAGCTGGCGCCCGAGATCTATTTTCAGACACTGCATTATGTCGGCTGGCAGTATCTGCCCGTGCGTATCGACGTCATCGGCGATGCGGAACTGACGGATCGGCTGATCCGCGCGTGGCGGTTGCGCGCGCCGAAGAAGCTTTCGGCAAGTTATCCGCAGTGAAGCGGCTTACGCCTTCTCGCGGGCGAGCGCACGCTGCACGGCGGGGCGATCGAGCATGCGGGCGTAGTGGTCGGCCACCTTCGGGAAGCGCGCCGGGTCGACATCGTCGCTCGGCAGCCAGCCGGTCATGACGAACAGATAGGGATCGGCGACGGAGTAGCGCTCGCCCATCACCCAGGGGCCGGCAAACATGCCGTCTTCGATCAGCGCGAAGCTCTCCGCCATCGTCTCCGGCACCTTGGCCTTCATCGCCTCATGGGCGGCGGCATCATCTGCCCAGCGGCTGGCGCGGCGGCCATGGGCGTGGTTCACATGCACCGTCGAGCAGATGTAGCTGTTGAAGGCCTGCAGGCGGGCGAATTCGAAGGGGTCGTCGAGCGGCGCGAGGCCGGCGGCCGGCGCGATGGCGGCGATATAGGCAAGGATTGCCGGGGTTTCGGTGAGCACGCCCTTTTCGGTCGCAAGTGCCGGGACGCGGCCCTTGGGATTGATCTTGCGATAGGCTTCGGAACGCTGTTCGCCATTGGCGGTATCGACCCGCTTCGCTTCGAAGGGAAGGCCCGATTCCTCGAGCGCGATGAGGCTGGCGCGGGAACATGCGCCGGGCGCGAAATACAATGTCAGCATGACGACTCCTGTTTTTTTCAGGAGAGCATAGAGCGCGCGCGGGGGATTGCGAGCGAGAAAGAGAGACCGCATGCGCGGCCTCCCCGATTTGTCTCTGGCGCAGCGTCAAGCGGCCTTGGCGCAGCCCGGCACGTCTTCCAGCCGGTACCAGACGGGAATGCCGCGCTCTCTTGCAATGCGGACATCGTTGTCGGCGCCCTTGGAGTCCCCTTCCAGCCGCAGCACGCCTTCGCACAGTTGCAGCAGGCGGCCCGCGACCGGGTGGAATATGCGCTCGTAGAGATCATCGCCGACGCTTTTGCCGCCGGCGGCATGCCAGACCGGCAGGGCGACCCATTCGCCGATCATCGGCACGTGGCCGGCTTCGAACAAAACGTGCGACGGCGCTTCCAGCCGCTGCAGGTTGGCCGCCATCTTCGCCGGATCGTCACCGGTTCCGGAACGATAGGGGCCCGCAATCAAGATCAACATGTCTCTTCTCCTCAACTCCCGGCTTCATGCACGGGATTGCGTGAAAATGCATGATATTTCTTGATTGTCGAATCATTTCGTGCAAACTCAAGAAAATTCATTCAACTTCGTGAGCCCTATGCTGACCTCCCAACGCAAGACACTGATCCTCGACCTGCTACGCCGCGACGGCCAGGTGATTGCCAAGCGGGTAGCCGAGGACCTCTCCGTGTCTGAAGACACGATCCGTCGCGACCTGCGCGAGATGGCGGCGGAGGGGCTTTTGAAACGCGTGCATGGCGGCGCGATGCCGCTTTCGCCGGAGCTGCCCGATTTTACGACCCGCAAGGATGTGTCGCGCCACGCCAAGCAGCGGCTTGCGGCAAGAGCGATCGGGCTGATCAAGCCGGGACACATGGTCTTTCTCGACGGCGGCACGACGACGGCGGAGATCGCCCGGCAGCTGCCGCGCGGGCTATCGGTCACCATCGTCACCCACAGCCCGACGATCGCAGCCGAGCTCGAGCATCATCCGAGCGCCGAGGTGATCCTGATCGGCGGGAAGCTCTACAAGCATTCGATGGTTGCTGTCGGCGCCGTCGCGATGGCCGCGATATCGCAGCTGCGGCCGGACCTGTTTTTTCTGGGCGTGACGGCGGCGCATCCCGTGCATGGGCTGTCGACGGGGGATTTCGAGGAGGCCGCGATCAAGCGGCATATCGCCGGCTGCGCGATCGAGACCTATGTGCTGCTGACGGCGGACAAGCTCGACCGGGCCTCCGCCTGCCAGGTTCTGCCGGTCGCTTCCGTCTCGGGGCTGATCGTGCCTGACGATATCGACGAGGCGCAGCTTGCGCCCTATCGCAGCCTCAACGGCGCGATCCTCTCAGCATGAAGGGTGTCATGAGGCGGGCACCGAGGGTCTCGATGCGGGGGCCAAACAGGCTTGTCGCGAGTGCTGCAGAGAAGACGGCAAGGGCCAGATAGGCCAGCCGATCATCCAATGCGCCCAGCGTGAGTGCCGCCTCCAGCTTCGGCTGCCAGGTGGCCAGCAGGACCGAGAGCGCGGGCATGTCGAGCAGCCGGCCGGGCATCCAGGCAAACGTCGGTGTCTGCGCGAGCGCTATCATGGCGCCATACAGGGCCGAGAGCCGGATCGCTACGCGCAGCCAGCGCCAGGGGCCGAGCGGCCTGCCCCCTCCATCCTCGAACGACCAGCCGATATAGGTGCAGAACACCACCAGGAAGGGGAAGGCCACCGGCAGGTTCTCCATCACCATTTCCGCGTTCATCTGGCCGGTCCAGACATTGGCGAGCAGGAGCGGAAACGGCGCCGAGGCGCCGAAGAGGACGAGCACGAAGAGGCACCAGAGCCAGCTCATGCCGACGTGATGGATGCGGGCGCAGGTGATGACGAGGATGATGCCGCTGGCGATGTAATAGCCGATGGGCTTGATCGTGCCGGTCATCAGCAGGATCAGCGGCCCGCAGGAGCCGGCCACCCGCGCGCAGCTCGATGTCGCGACCGTTGCCCAGGTGACGTAATCGAAGCTCATGGCAAAGAACAGGAAGACCGCCAGAGCGATCAGCATCCACCAGAGATAGCGGCCTGCAAACATATCCTGCCCTCATGGCAATCGATGTACTGCGCCAAGAGTAGCTTAACCGGATGAAAGCGCACGCGCCGTCATCCGGTTCAGTTTCGCATGTATTAGAATCGACTATCTTTGATGCTTGGAATGTACCGTTCCGGCACGCTTTAATCGGAGAGTACCGCCGCCGCGCGAATGTCGCCGACGTGAATACCATTCCAGTTGTGCATGCTTGAAGTCGCCAGCTCTGCCAGACCGACGCCGATGGCGCTGTCCTTGTCGAAGAAGCGGGCAAGGGCTGCGGCAACCATGCTTTCGGCGGCGCGCGCATGGCCGTCGTCGCATTTGACGGCGATCGAGATGCCCTGATCGGGAATGGCGGCGCAGAAGACGCCCTCGGCACCGGTCTTGGCGAAGATGCGGCCGGGCGCCAGCTGCATCAGCTTCGTGCAGAAACGGCCGGTGCCGGCGACATAGAAGGGCTCAGCCATGCAGGCGTCATACAGCCGGCGCGAGGCTTTGGCGCGCAATGGTTCGAGGCCGTTGCCGGTCGCCATCCTGGCGAAGCCATGCGCCAGCCTCTTCAGCGGCACGGCGTAAGTCGGGATCGAGCAGCCGTCGGTGCCGCAATTGTCATGGCCGAGCACGGCGCCGGTCAGGCTTTCCATGGTGGCGCGGATCTCGCGCTGAAGGGGATGATCGTAACCGACATAGCCCTTGGGATCGACGCCCTGGTGGACGCAGGTGCAGACGAAGCCGGAATGCTTGCCGGAGCAATTGTTATGGAGCGCCGTCGGCTTTTCCATCGTGCGGGCCTGGTGGATCAGCACCTTCTGGCTCGACGACCAGTGGCCGCCGCATTCGAGCGTTTCGACATCGCGGCCGGCACGCGCCAGCATAGAGGCTGCCACCGCAACATGCTCGTCCTCGCCATTATGCGAGGAACAGGCGAGCGCCAGCTCCTTGTCGCCGAAACCGTAGGCATCGGCAGCGCCGCTTTCGACCAGCGGCAGCGCCTGCATGGCCTTGCAGGCCGAACGCGGAAAGGTGGGCGCCTCGACATCGCCAAGCGAGAAGACGACCTTGCCATCGCCATCGACCGCGATGACGGCGCCGCGATGCCGGCTTTCGACGCGCGCGCCGCGGGTGACTTCAACGGTGACGGGATTGGTCATGAGCTCATCCTGATATTCTGAACAGGCTGTCACGCATAAATGATGGGCGCGATAAAGCAATCGGGTTCATGTTGAAAAAGAGCGGCGCAATTGCGCCATCTTGCTCGTCACATCCTTGACCGCAACCGCACGTCAGCAAAGGTCCCCGGCGTTTCATGCGTCATCTCAAACGGCTCCTTCTTCTCATCCTCGTCGTCTATCTGCTGCCGGCCCTGGCGTCGGCCGGGTGGTGGTCGCTGCAGAACCATCCCAGCTCATGGCGGGAGGCTGAATGGGGCACGTCGGGCGTGCTGCCGAAGGCCGATGCCAAGGGCGACGCCAAGATCTATATCATGTCGGCCAGCACCGGCGGGCTGAAGGGCGCGGTCGCCAGCCACTCGTGGATCGTCACCAAGGCCAAGGGCGACGCGACCTACAATCGCTACGACAAGGTCGGCTGGGGCTCGCCGATCCGCCGCAACAATTACGTCGCGGACGCCTACTGGTATTCCAACACACCTCATATCGTGAAGGAAATCTCCGGCGACGAGGCCCAGAGGCTCATCCCCGCCGTCGAGGCGGCGATCCAGTCCTACCCCTATGCCGGCGTCGGCGACTACCGGATTTATCCGGGACCGAATTCCAACAGCTTCGTCGCGCATGTGCTGCGCGCGGTGCCCGATCTCGACACGGTGCTGCCACCCGATGCGGTCGGGCGCGACTACCTCAGCGACGGGCGGATGTTTGCGATCGATGCCGACGGGCGCGACATGCATGCGACCCTCTACGGCCTGATCGGCATCGCCGCCGGCCAGCGCAGCGGCTTCGAAGTGCACTTCATGGGCCTGGTCGCCGGCATAGACGTCGCCAACCCCGGCGTGAAGATCCCGGCGATCGGGCGGATCGGGCTTTAGCGGGCGGTCCCGCTAATCCGATACGCACAACGCCGCGCGCCGTGGAGGATGTGTTCCTCGCGCTCGACGTCGGCGCCGAGGATGCTGCGGAAGGTTTCGAGTTCGGAGCGGCAGAAGCCGGCACAGGCGGTGGCGGCGGCGCAGATGGGGCAGTGGTTTTCGATCAGGAGCAGCGAGCCGTCCTCTTCCTGCCAGCTATCGGCCATGTAGCCTTCGTCGGTGCGGATACCGGCCAGCTGGCGGACGCGGGTGGGGAGATCTTCTGCCGTGATCTCGCTGCGGTAGCGCGCCAGCGTCTCAGTCTCGCGGGCGGCGATGACGGTGTCGAGCGCCTGGGGGCCGAGGCTCTGGACCATGGTTGCGAGAAGCGTCGCGGTCAGTTCGGCGTGGCGGTCGGGGAAGCGGGCGTTGCCTGATGGTGTCAGGTGCCAGAGCTGGCGGGGGCGGCCCCTGCCCGGCGCGGGCGCGGAGACGGGCTCGACCAACCCCTCGTCGGCCATCTTCGCCAGTTGCTGGCGCGCGGCCTCGCCGGAGATGGACAGCGCGTCGCCTATGGCCGATAGGAGTTGTGGCCCTTCGGTCTTGAGCAGCATCAGAATTCGGTTGGCCGGTGATTGTCGCATAGGCTGATATTTTTCCAAGCTTGTTCTTGCTTTAATAACGCAGCCGTGTATTTTTTCCAAGCTATAACTTGCAAAAAACTTTCCCAAAAGCGTTCCAGGAAACATTCAAGGCATTCCGCATGAGCAGCATCGACGACGTCGCGACGGAGCGCTCCTCCGTCTTCCATCTCTTTTCCAGGCCGGTCCTAGCCGCCACGCTGATGCTCGGCGGCGGCGTGACGCTCTATGCGGTCGAGGCCTATATCATGGCGACCATCGCGCCATCGATCGTGCGCGATATCGGCGGGCTGGAACTGCTCTCGTGGGTCACCACGCTGTTCGTCGCGGCGGCCGTGCTCGGATCCATCTTCGTCGCGATGCGGCCGCGCGGCATCGGCCTGCGCACGGTTTACGTGGCCGGCGCGCTGATGTTTGCGGCCGGTAGCCTGATCTGCGCGCTGGCGCCCTCGATGCAGGTGATCCTGGCCGGACGCGCGGTGCAGGGGTTTGGAGCCGGCGCGCTGGGCGGGCTTGCCTATGCATTCATCCGCTTTGCCTATCCCGAGCACTTGTGGCGCAAGGCCTCGACGCTCTACGCGGCGATCTGGGGTGTGGCGACGTTGCTCGGCCCAAGCCTCGGCGGCCTGTTCTCCGATGGCAGCACGTGGCGCCACGCCTTCATGCTGCTTGTCCCCGTGAGCGTGCTCATGGCTATCCTTGCGCCCGTGCTGTTGCCGTCGGCGCATGACGACCGGGCTCCCGGGCGCACGCCGATCACCCAGATCGCGCTGCTCCTAGTGGCCGTGCTTCTGGTCAGCATCGCCGGCACGATCGAGGCGACGCAATCGAAGGCGCTGCTGGTTGCGGCATCGCTCATCGCCGTGGTCGCCATGCTCGGCATTGAGCGGCGTAGCGAGAACCGCCTGCTGCCGACAGGCGCCGTGGCCCTCAGCATGCCGATTTCCCGCGTCTACCTGATGATGTTCCTGCTGATCCTGGTGCTGACCAGCGACATCTACATCCCCTACTTCCTGCAATCCCTGCACAATGTCAGCCCGCTGGAATCGGGATACCTCACGGCGCTCGTCGCGCTCGGCTGGACGGTGGCAGCGTTTCTCAGCGCCTCGTTCTCCGGTCGCCGCGCCGGGCGCGCGATCGTTATCGGCTGCGTGATCGAGACGGTTGCGGTCGCGGCGCTGGCGATATTCCTGGCACGCGACAATCAGGCAGGCAGCATCGCGCTGCTCGCGCCGGCCGTCGTCTTCATGTTCCTCATGGGGTTTGGGGTCGGGCTCGGCTGGGCACATCTGGTGACCAAGGTGCTGCGTCTCGTCGCGACCTCGGAGCAGGACAAGGCCTCGGCGGCGATCACCACCGTGCAATCGCTCGGAAGCGCATTCGGCGCAGCCTTTGCGGGCGTCATCGTCAACAGCACCGGCCTGCTTGCGCCAGGCGGCGTTGCCGGCGGCATATCCGCCGCGCATTGGCTGTTCGTGCTGATGGCGCTGCCGGGGATCGTGACGATCGTGATCTCGCTGTCGATCCAGAAGTCCGGCAACGAGACGCAAGCGACGGCAGCGGCGTGATCGTCAAACGCGCAGCATGATCTTGCCGATATGGCTGCTCGATTCCATCAACTTGTGGGCTTCGACGACATCCTCGAAGGCGAAGGTCTTGTGGATCACGGGGGCAAGCTTGCCCTCGTCGAGCAGCGGCCAGACCTGCGACAGGAGATCGTCGCGGATGGCGCGTTTTTCTTCCGGCGTGCGCGGGCGCAGCGTGGAGCCTGTCACCGTCAGCCGCTTGACCATGATCGGCGCGAGGTTGGCCGTTTCGGCAACCGCGCCGCCGAGGAAGGCGATGATCGAGAGGCAGCCGTCCTTCGCCAGCGAGGCGAGGTTCTTCTCGAAATAGGCGGCACCGATCATATCGAGGATCATGTCGACGCCCTGGCCGGTCTCGGCCTTGATCACCTCGGCGAAATCCTCGGCCTTGTAGTTGATGGCGCGCTTCGCGCCGAGCTTGACGCAGGCGTCGCATTTTTCCTGAGAGCCTGCGGTCGCGTAGACCTCGGCGCCGAAGGCGCGGGCAAGCTGGATCGCGGTTGTGCCGATGCCGCTTGTGCCGCCGTGGATGAGCACCTTCTCACCTTCGGTCAGCCCCGCGATCTGGAACATGTTGGCCCAGACCGTGAAGTAGTTTTCAGGAAGTGCTGCCGCCTTGACGGCGTCATAGCCTTTGGGGAAGCGCAGTGCCTGGCCTGAGGGAACGAGGCAATATTCGGCATAAGCGCCGCCATTGGTGAGGCCGCAGACCTTGTCGCCGACCGTATAGCCGCTGACGCCGGGGCCGATCGCGACCACTTCACCAGCGATTTCGAGGCCGAGGATCGGGCTTGCGTCCTTCGGTGGCGGATAGGTGCCCTGGCGCTGCGCGACATCGGGACGGTTCACACCGATCGCCTGGGTGCGCACGAGGATCTGCCCCTCGCCCGCCACGGGCAGCGGCCCGCTCGAAATGGTCATCACGTCAGGGGCGCCGAAGCGGGGCAAATCGACAAAACGCATAAGCGCAGGCAAAGACATCACCGGTCTCCTCATTCGGATAGCAGTGAGATAGTTCAGCCCCGCCGCGTTGAGAAGGGCGGAAACGCCGTAGCGTCAATTCGCCTCGCCCAACCGATGGAAGACCAGGCCTTCCGCGCTTTCCTTCGCCAGCGCCTTGATATGGGCGATGGCGGCGGAGACGCGGCTGATATCGTCGATGACGAGACCCTTGGGAAGCTCCAGAACGCCGATCGAGCAGCGCATCAGCGGGAAGAAGGCTTCGACGCCGGCGCGGTCGTGGCCGCGGATGCGGCCGGCGGCGCGGTCGATCTCGGAATAGAGATCCTGGGCATCGTCGTGGAAGTCGCCGATCAGCCGATCAAGGATTTCCGTGAGCTCCTCCTTGGTCCAGCCCTGCACCCCGATGAAGAAATCGTCGCCGCCGACATGGCCGAGGAAGTGGCGCTCGGCGAAGAAGTAGCGTCGCATCAAGGCTGCGAAGAGCGAGATCGCGTGGTCGCCGAGATGGAAGCCATAGGCATCGTTGAAGGGCTTGAAGTTGTCGAAGTCGCAATAGCAGAAGTGCCGCGTCTCATCGCTGTCGCGGCTTGCCTCGCGCATGAAATCGCGAATGGCGTGGTTGCCGGGAATGCCGGTCAGCGGGTTCTGGTCCTGCGCGGTCTTGAGCTTCTTCTCGTTCATCACCTTGATGAGCGAGGCGGCCGAGACGACGCCGGCATAGCGCATGTTTTCCGTCAACAGCAGACAGTTGGCGCCTTCCATGTTGGCGAAGATGGTCATCAGCTGCTCGGCATCGGAATCGAGGCCGACGATCGGCGCCATTTCGACGAAGTGCGAGATGGTGCGCTCATACATCTTGTTCTTCAGCAGGTCGCGGCCGAAGGGGTGGTAGATATATTCCTTGAGATGGCGCTCATGCAGGATACCGCGCGGCTCGCCATTAGCATTCAGGACCGGGAAGAAGGCATTCTGCGGATGGCGGCGGAAGACCTCGAAGACGCTGTCGATCGTGTCGTTTTCATAGACCGTCGGCAGCACTTCGATCTGCTTGCGGATGAGGATTTCGTCAAGCGACTGGTTGTTGCGCTTGCTCTTGCCGAGTTCCTGCAGATGCGGGAATGACGGCACCAGCTCGGAGACATGCGTGGTCGGGCGCGAGATGAACCAGCCCTGCACGAGATCCACACCATACTCGCGGCAGGTGATGAACTCGGCTTCGGTCTCGATGCCCTCGGCAATGACGCGGGTGCCAAGCACGTGGGCGATGTGGACGATGTTCTTCAACAGGTGACGCTTGCGCGGGCTGCCATCGATATCGGCGATGAAGTAGCGGTCGATCTTCAGGTAATCCACCGGATGATCACAGAGCAGCTTCATCTCGCCATGGCCGACGCCGAAATCGTCGATCGCCAGCTTGAAGCCGCGCTTGCGCAGCAGCGACACCAATGCGGCGAATTCGGGAACCGAGGTGTTGTCGAAGCGCTCGGAGAATTCGAAGCAGATCGAGGATGGCGGGATATTGGCAAGCTTCAGATGCTGCAGCAGGTTTTCCACCAGCTGCTCGCCATGCGGAATGAGGCGGACATCGAGATTGAGGAACAGCGTCGCGGTCGCGAAATTCGGCAGCGACGCGAACTTGGCGAGCGCGCGGCTCGCCACCATCTGCTCGAGCTGCAGCAGCTGATCGCCGCGCTGGGCCTCGTCCAGAATTTCGAGCGGCGAATTGAAGCCCAGCCGCTCCTGGCCGCGCATCAGCGATTCATAGCCGAAAGCAACACCGGTGCTGGCTTCGACGATTGGCTGGAAGGCGTTTTCGATAACAAGTTTTGCGAGGGTAATGATTTGATCGCTGGTATAGCGACGAATAAGGGCGGGCTCTACGGTGGCAGCCAACGACATGCCATTCTCCACTATACGGCATTTATAATTATAATTTTTCGCGCGGAGACTAAGGGCGAAGCGTCAACGAACACTTTCCCCAATGTGAAGGTTTTGTGAAACTTGGCGTTTTATCAAATGCATGCCGCAACCGCCGCACCGGGCGGCGGTCATATATAGGCCGCCTTCAGGCGGTGCGGCGGTGCTCATGGTCGGCGAACATGTCGGCGACGCATCTGGCATCGGCGGGGGCGCAATCGCGCGCTTTCGGCAGGCCATCGACCTTGCGGGCGGCATCCCACAGCCGGAGCGCTTCGCGCACCACCTCGCTGCTGGAAACATAAGTGCCATCGTCGATCGCCGCGCGGATATCGGCCGCCTGCAGCGGAGAGATGGAAACGGTTACCATCGGCATGACATCACTCCCATTGCCTCGTGGTCTCCCATCGCCTCGTCGGGCAGACACCTACCCTCTTGAGGAACGGATACACACTCGCTTCGGCCGCCCTTCCGGTCGCGGGTGCTGGGCTTTCAGCAGCGTCGCTTTCACACGTTTGCGACCTCTGCCATGGGGTTAATTTTAGTCTTCACTCACATTCTTGTCAAAAAAGAAACAGTGCGTGATGAACAGGCTGTGAATAGCGGGTACAATCAGCGGCGGATGGCGAGGCCAAAGGCGAGCATCGACCAGCCCTGCAGCAGCAGGTCGCAAGCGAGGAACAGGCCGAGGATCCACAGGCTGTTGACCGGCCAGCCGAGCACGATGACGAAGCCCGCCAGCGCCGTGATCAGACCGCTCAAGAGCACCCAGCCCCAGCCCCTCGACGGGCGCATGCGCCAGCCGACGAAGACGCGGAAGATGCCCGCCACCAGCAAGGCCATGGCGAGAAACAGCGTGAGCGCCGCCGATGCCAGAATGGGATTCATGAAGGCAAAGACGCCGGCCAGCACATAGAGCACGCCGCTCAGCGCCCAGAACAAGAGCTGCTCCCACTCCCGCACCTGAAAGGCATGGGCGAGATAGACGATGCCGCCGACGAGCATGAGCAGGCCGACGTAATAGACGGATACGACGGTGGCGAGAAAGACGTTGGCGGCGGCGATGGCGCCGAAGACGATCAGCAGCACGCCGAGCACCACGAACCAGACCCATTTCGACCGCAGCGCGGAGGACGAAGGCATTTCATCGGACATGTCTGTCATCATGCACCTCCCGGTTGTTCATTGAGTATGGCGCAGAAACGGCGGATGGAAAGAGATATCTCACGGAAAAGGCGGTCAGATTTTTATTGATTGATCAGTCAATCAAAATTATGCTGGGCTATTGCAGGAGAAAGACCGTGCCGAAAGTCGGAATGGAACCGATGCGCCGCAAGGCGCTCGTCGATGCAGCGCTGCGCGTGATCGGGGATCACGGCTCGCTCAGCGTCACCATGTCCGAAATCGCCAAGCAGGCCGGCGTTTCACCGGCGCTCGCGCACCACTATTTCGGCAGCAAGGATCAGCTGCTGATCGAGACGATCCGTTCGCTTCTAAAGCAGTTGCGCGACGACGCGGTGACGGCGCTGAAGGCGGCCGCCACGCCGCGCGCCCGGCTGTCTGCGGTGATCCGCGTCAGCTTCCACGCCGACCAGTTCGCGCCGCAGACGGTCGCCGCCTGGCTTGCCTTCTACCCCGAGGCGCAGCGCTCGGAAGAGACGCGCCGCTTCCTCGTCATCTATTCCAGGCGCCTGCGCTCCAACCTCGTCGCCAATCTGAAGCCGCTCTGCCCCGCCGATGTCGCGGAACATATCGCCGAAGGCGTGGCCGCGATGATCGACGGGCTCTACATCCGCCAGAGTCTCGGCTCGACACGGGTTGGCGCCGAGGCTTCGATCGCGCTGACGGAGGATTATGTGACGATACAGCTGGCGCGCCATTCGTCTCCCGACATGGACAACCGCAAGGCCGAGACCGCGGCCCCCTCATCCGGCCTTTCAGGCCACCTTCTCCCCGAGGGGAGAAGGGAAAGCGAACCCAAGCACCGCAAGGACATCTGACATGAGAGCCCAGCCCACAGCATCGCACTTCATCGATGGCGAGTATGTCGAGGACGATGCAGGCACCGTGATCGAAAGCCTTTATCCGGCAACCGGCGAAGTCATCGCGCGGCTTTACGCCGCCACGCCCGCCATCGTCGAAAAGGCGATCGCCGCGGCCAAGCGCGCGCAGCCGGAATGGGCGGCGATGAGCCCGACGGCGCGCGGCCGCATCCTGAAGCGGGCCGCCGACATCATGCGCGAGCGCAACCGCGAACTCTCGGAGCTCGAAACGCTCGATACCGGCAAGCCGATCCAGGAGACCATCGTCGCCGACCCGACGTCCGGCGCTGATAGCTTCGAGTTCTTCGGCGGCGTGATCGCGGCGGCCCTCAACGGCTCCTACATCCCGCTCGGCGGCGATTTTGCCTATACGAAGCGCGTACCGCTCGGCGTTTGCGTCGGCATCGGCGCCTGGAATTATCCGCAGCAGATCGCCTGCTGGAAGGCAGCACCGGCGCTGGCCGCCGGTAACGCCATGGTGTTCAAGCCGTCGGAAAACACGCCGCTCGGCGCCCTGAAGATCGCCGAGATCCTGATCGAAGCCGGCCTGCCCAAGGGGCTCTTCAACGTCATCCAGGGCGACCGCGACACCGGGCCGCTGCTGGTCAACCATCCCGATGTCGCCAAAGTGTCGCTGACCGGCTCGGTGCCGACGGGCCGCAAGGTCGCGGCTGCTGCAGCCGGCAATCTCAAGCATGTGACGATGGAGCTTGGCGGGAAATCGCCGCTGATCGTCTTCGACGACGCCGATATCGACAGCGCGGTGGGTGGCGCCATGCTCGGCAACTTCTATTCGACGGGCCAGGTCTGCTCCAACGGCACCCGCGTCTTCGTGCAGAAGGATATCAAGAGCGAGTTCCTGAAGCGGCTGAAGGCACGCACCGAGGCGATGGTGATCGGCGATCCCATGAACGAGGCGACGCAGATCGGCCCGATGGTCTCCTGGGCGCAGCGCGAGAAGGTTCTCCAATACATCGAGAAGGGCAAGGCCGAGGGCGCGACGCTTCTGGTCGGTGGCGGCATTCCGAACAATGTCTCGGGCGAAGGCTACTATGTGCAGCCGACGGTGTTTGCCGATGTGACCGACGAGATGACGATCGCCCGCGAGGAGATCTTCGGACCTGTGATGTGCGTGCTCGACTTCGAGGACGAGGCGGAAGTCATCGCGCGCGGCAACGCCACGGAATTCGGCCTGGCGGCCGGCGTCTTCACCTCAGACATGAGCCGCGCCCACCGGGTAGTCGATCAGTTGGAGGCCGGCACGCTGTGGATCAATACCTACAATCTCTGCCCGGTCGAAATCCCCTTCGGCGGCTCCAAGCAATCCGGCTTCGGCCGCGAGAACTCGATTGCCGCACTGGAGCACTATTCCGAGCTGAAGACGGTTTACGTCGGCATGGGGCCGGTTCAGGCGCCTTATTGATATTCGGTTGATGCCTTTTCGGCTTTGCCGTGCGGCCCCCTCATCCGCCCTACGGGCACCTTCTCCCCGCTGGGGAGAAGGGGGAACGAGACGGTGCGGCACATCCCTTCTCCCCGCCGGGGAGAAGGTGGCGGCAGCCGGATGAGGGGGCCACCGGCTCCACAAAAAATATAAGGGAACATCATGCAGCAGGCAGATTTCGTCATCATCGGTTCCGGCTCGGCGGGCTCGGCGCTTGCCTATCGTCTCTCTGAAGACGGCAAGAACAGTGTTATCGTCATCGAGGCCGGCGGGTCGGATTTCGGGCCGTTTATCCAGATGCCGGCGGCTCTGGCATGGCCGATGAGCATGAAGCGCTACAATTGGGGCTATCTTTCCGAGCCAGAGCCCAACCTCAACAACCGCCGCATCACCGCGCCGCGCGGCAAGGTGATCGGCGGGTCGTCGTCGATCAATGGCATGGTGTATGTGCGCGGGCACGCGGAGGACTACAACCGCTGGGAGGCGCTCGGCGCCAATGGCTGGGCCTATGCCGACGTGCTCCCCTACTTCAAGCGGATGGAACACAGCCACGGCGGCGAAGAGGGATGGCGCGGCACCGACGGGCCGCTGCATGTGCAGCGCGGCGGCTTCCGCAACCCGCTGTTCCACGCCTTCATCGAGGCCGGCAAGCAGGCGGGCTTCGAAGCGACGGACGACTATAACGGCTCGAAGCAGGAAGGCTTCGGGCTGATGGAGCAGACGATCTTCCAGGGGCGGCGCTGGTCGGCCGCGTCGGCCTATCTGAAGCCGGCGCTGAAGCGGGCGAATGTCGATCTCGTCTACGGCCTTGCCCGCAAGGTGGTGATCGAGAACGGCCGGGCTGTTGGCGTCGAGATCGAGCGCGGCGGCAAGGTCGAGGTCATCAAGGCCAAACGCGAGGTGATCGTCTCGGCCTCGTCGTTCAACTCGCCGAAGCTGCTGATGCTCTCAGGCATCGGCCCGGCGGCGCATCTGAAGGAGATGGGGATCGAGGTGAAGGCGGACCGGCCTGGTGTTGGCGCCAACCTGCAAGACCATATGGAGTTCTACTTCCAGCAGGTCTCGACCAAGCCGGTATCGCTTTACTCGTGGCTTCCCTGGTTCTGGCAGGGCGTTGCCGGCGCGCAGTGGATGTTCACCAAATCGGGTCTCGGCACCTCCAACCAGTTCGAGGCCTGCGCCTTCCTGCGCTCGGCACCGGGTGTGAAGCAGCCGGATATCCAGTATCACTTCCTGCCTGTTGCAATCAGCTATGACGGCAAGGCGGCCGCCAAGAGCCACGGCTTCCAGGTGCATGTCGGCTATAACCTGTCGAAATCGCGCGGGAACGTGACGCTCGCCTCAGCCGACCCGAAGGCCGATCCCTTGATCCGCTTCAACTACATGAGCCACCCCGAGGATTGGGAGAAGTTCCGCCACTGCGTGCGTCTCACCCGCGAGATCTTCGGCCAGCAGGCCTTCGACCAGTATCGCGGCCCCGAGATCCAGCCGGGCGAGAGCGTCCAGACGGACGATCAGATCGACGCCTTCCTGCGCGAGCATCTGGAAAGCGCCTATCACCCCTGCGGCACCTGCAAGATGGGCGCCAAGGACGATCCGATGGCGGTGGTTGATCCGGAAACGCGGGTTATCGGCGTCGATGGATTGCGCGTCGCAGACTCATCGATCTTCCCGCACGTGACCTATGGCAACCTGAACGGCCCCTCGATCATGACGGGCGAGAAGGCCGCCGACCACATTCTCGGCAAGCAGCCGCTGCCGCGCTCCAACCAGGAGCCATGGATCAATCCGCGGTGGGAAGTGAGTGACCGGTAGGGGTTAGATCACATAAGGCAGCCGCACCCCGGGTGCGTCTGCCGGAAAGTCCTTGCTGTTGCGCGTGACAAGCAGCATCGCATTCGTATCGGCGGTCGCCCAGATTATCGCATCGGGGAGCTTGATGCGGTATTTCTGCCTGATCTCGACAGCTCTTTCCGCGATGGATGTCTCGAGCGGGATCACCTGAAATCCGGCCAGGAAGCGTCGGGTGGCATCGGCAACGTCACGACGGGCGCCGGCCAACACCTCCATCCAGGTGATAATGCTGATCGCTGCGCTGTCGTAGCGATCAATCTCTTGGGCAGCCTGCGGAACGGCGTTCAGATGATCGATGAGGATATTGGTGTCGAACAGCGGCTTCACCATTCGCCCCTGATCTCCTCCTGATATGCAAGACCATCGATCTTACGGTTTCCCCATAGCCCAAAAGCCTCTTTCCGATCACGGGGCGCGTCTTGCTCAAGGAAGCCGCTGACCGCTTTGCGAATAAGGGAGGCACGCGAGACGTTCTTGGCGGCGGCGATCGCATCAAGAGCTCGAAGGTCATCTTCACCAACATCGACAAGGATTCTCATTGGATCCACCAAAAGCGATATTTATAGATATCATCTATGTATATCATATAGCGCCCAAATACAACCTCCCCCGCATATTCGTCAGGGCTTGCAAACACCGGCCACGGGGCAGATAAGACCGGTGCCCCCTCTCCCGTCCCCACCCCCAAGTGACCGACATGCCCACTCTCTATCGCAAATCCAAGCTGCTCCGCCGTTCGCGCGTGTTTCGGGGCTCGTTCTCGCTCTGGCGTCCGCGTCTGGTGTTCTGGTGCGGTGCATTGGCGATCGGGTTGATCAGCGTCGCCTTCGCGGAGCTTGCCGACATGGCGCAGAAAGCGTTTGCGGCGGTGACGACATCAGGGCGGTGGTCGTTCCTTTTGCCGCTGATCATCACACCGGCTGGCTTCGTGCTGTCGGCCTATCTGGCGGCGAAGCTGTTTCCGAACTCGCAGGGGAGCGGCATCCCGCAGGCGATCGCGGCGCGGCACCTGCATGACGAGGCTGACCGCACGCGACTGCTGTCGCTCCGGATCGCCGGCGGCAAGATCCTGCTGACGGTCCTCGGCCTCTTCTCCGGCGCATCGATCGGCCGCGAGGGGCCGACGGTGCAGGTGGGCGCGTCGATCATGCTGGCCGTCGCCCGCTTCGGCGGCATGGCGCAGGCACGCGGGCTGATCTTGGCGGGCTCGGCAGCCGGCATCGCGGCGGCCTTCAACACGCCGCTTGCCGGCATCGTCTTTGCCATCGAGGAGATGAGCCGCACCTACGAGTCGCGGTCGAACGGGCTGGTGCTGACCGCAGTGATCCTCTCCGGTCTCGCAGCACTCGGGTTATCTGGCAGCTACAACTACTTCGGCTCCACCTCGGTGGCGCCCATGCATATGGCCGATTGGGGCCTCGTTCTCATCTGCGGCGTCGGCGGCGGGGCGCTTGGGGCAGGCTTCAGCGGCCTTGCACTGCATGTCGGCCAGCGCGTGCGCCGCTGGGCGCAGCCACAGCCCCTGAAACGCATGCTGTGCCTCGCGGGCGGCTGCGGGCTTGTGATCGCCGTCATCGGCATCGCGTCGGGCGGCAACACCTTCGGCACCGGTTACGAGCAGGCGCGCGGTGCGGTCGAGGGCCATGCGCTGCCGCTGTTCTTCTTCGTGGAGAAACTGCTCGCCAGCTTCCTGTCGATGATCTCAGGCATTCCGGGCGGCATCTTCGCGCCGTCGCTGGCCGTCGGCGCCGGTTTCGGCAGCACGGTCGGCTCGCTGATCGGCAGCAGCATCGCGCTGGCCGCAATCCTTGGGATGGCTGGCTATTTCGCCGGTGTCGTGCAGGCGCCGATGACGGCTTTCGTGATCATTCTGGAGATGACCGGCGACCATGAGGCGGTAATCCCGATCATGGCGGTGTCGATGATCGGCTATGTGACCTCGCGCTTCCTGTCGCGGGAGCCGCTCTATCACGGCCTGTCGCGCGTGTTCATCGCAGCCACGATCCGGGCGCGCCGCGCGGCGGAGAAGGCGTCACATCAGGAAGAGCCGGCCCACTGAGTCACCCGCCGGCGCTTAGGCCAGCATCCGCGTGACTTCGGCGCCGCGCGGCGCCACGGCGTCGGCGATGGTGGTGGAGAACAGCACCTTGCGGGTGGCGTCGGCCACCTTGGCGAAGACATGGCGGATTTCGCAGTTCTGCTCGCCGTCGCAATCGTCGCACTTGCGGTAGGCGGTGATCGACAGGCAGGGCAGCGGAGCGATCGGGCCGTCGATGATGCGCAGCACTTCGCCGAAGGTGATCATGTCGGCCGGCTTCAGGAGCAGATAGCCGCCCTGCTTGCCGCGGCGACTGACGACGATGCCCTGGTGCTTGAGGTCGAGGAGGATCTGCTCGAGGAACTTCTTCGGGATCTTCTGCTGCGCCGCGATATCGGAGATCATCACAGGTTCGCCGTCATCGGCCTCGGCCAGAACCGTCAGCGCACGGAGCGCGTATTTCGCCTTCTGCGTAATCATCTCAAACCATCGATACACACGCGGCAGGGCGCCATCAGCACCCGGCAGCAATTTTCCATCTTGCCTTATGGCATAGCCGGGATGAACGGAGTTTGAACAACAGCGAGAAAACCCTTGCGTGGCAAGGCTTTCGAGCGCGTGCTTCCGGAACAATTCAGCACCGTCGAATGTACGTCAAAATGCACAATGGCGATCATCAAAACAGATTTCTGGTTGACAAACGGCGTGTTAGACTACTAAATCAATAGACATTAAGGCTCACGGCGCCGTTAAGCGCCGGCGCGGCTGCTTTTCTGCGTTGCAGCGGCCGGGGAGAGATATTTGCTCCTTTCCAGCCCGCTTTCGAAATGCCTGTTTCTGTTAGATCCAGCCTCGACCTGCGATACTCCTGTCAACATCTAGGACAGGATTCCCATGACTGTTGCTCATACAATCGAAGAAGCGGAAACGCTGAACACGAAGCTTGCAAGCCTATCTCTGGCGGAACGCCTGTCGTTCGTCGCCGGCCTCGGCGGGCGGGTGGTGTTCACGACGTCGCTTGGTATCGAAGACCAGGTCATTACCGCCGAGATCGGCAATCACCGACTGCCGATCGACGTCGTGACGCTGCAGACCGGCCGCCTTTTTGCCGAGACGCTCAACCTGATCGACGAGACGGAAAAGCAGTACGACATCCACATCAGCCGCTACGAGCCCGAACAGGCCGATATCGACGCCTATGCGGCGCAATACGGCCTCAATGGTTTCTACGAGAGCGTCGAAGCCCGGCATGCCTGTTGTGGCGTGCGCAAGCTGAAGCCGCTTGCGCGCGCGCTCAATGGGGCAACCATCTGGGTCACCGGCCTGCGTCGCGGTCAATCGGCCAATCGCGCCGAGACGCCGTTTGCCGAATATGACGCCGATCGCCATCTCCTGAAGGTCAATCCGCTGGCCGACTGGGACATCGATGTCATCAAGGCTTATGTCGCCGACAACAGTGTGCCGATCAATCCGCTGCATGCGCGCGGCTACCCGTCGATCGGCTGCGAGCCGTGTACCCGCGCCATCAAGCCCGGCGAGCCCGAGCGCGCCGGCCGCTGGTGGTGGGAACAGGACCAGACGCGCGAATGCGGTCTGCACGTGGCTGAAGAGGCGTCCGCCATTTCCATCCAACAGTAACCCCTCGGCATCGGGATCAGAGCGCGGCAGCCGCCGGCGCTCCCCGATGCATCGTCTCATTACATTCCGGGCCAGGCGCCCGCGAATGATCGAAGTCTGGAGTAAGACATGCCCGATAGCCGTCCGGATACGGAACTCAGCAATCCGCAGAGCACCAAGCCGCCGCTCGACCCTCATCTGAAGGCGCTCGAAAACGAATCCATCCATATCTTCCGCGAAGTGGCGGCCGAGTTCGAGCGTCCGGTGATGCTTTACTCGATCGGCAAGGATAGTTCCGTGCTGCTGCATCTGGCGCGCAAGGC
The DNA here is from genome assembly GCF_000377565.1 of Rhizobium sp. 2MFCol3.1. Lineage (GTDB taxonomy): Bacteria > Pseudomonadota > Alphaproteobacteria > Rhizobiales > Rhizobiaceae > Rhizobium. Next base: position 368,965 of record NZ_KB898357.1, read on the forward strand.
CTTCTACCCCGGCCGCGTGCCCTTCCCGCTCTTGCACGTCAACACCGGCTGGAAATTCGCGGAGATGATCACCTTCCGCGACAGAATAGTGAAGGAATATGATCTCGACCTGATCGAGCACATCAATCCACGCGGTGCGGCCGAAAACATCACGCCGTTCACCTATGGCTCGGCGCGCTACACCGATATCATGAAGACGGAAGCGCTGCGCAATGCGCTCGACGCCGGCAAGTTCGACGCGGCCTTCGGCGGCGCGCGTCGCGACGAGGAAGCATCCCGCGCCAAGGAGCGCATCTACTCCTTCCGCACGCCCGACCACCGCTGGGACCCGCGCAACCAGCGCCCCGAGCTCTGGAACATCTATAACGGCCAGATCCGCAGCGGCGAGAGCGTGCGCGCCTTCCCGCTGTCGAACTGGACCGAGGTCGATATCTGGCGTTACATCCAGGCCGAAAACATTCCGATCGTGCCGCTCTACTTTGCCGCCAAGCGCCCGTTCGTCGAGCGCGACGGCATGATGATCGATGCGACCGATCCGCGCCTGGAGCTGTTGCCCGGCGAGACGAAGCAGGAAGACTTCATCCGCTTCCGCACGCTCGGCTGCTTCCCGCTGACGGGCGCGATCAAGTCCACCGCCACGACGATGGACGACATTATCGCCGAACTTGAAATTGCCACTGTCTCCGAACGCCAGGGCCGCGCCATCGACCGCGACCAGTCCGGCTCCATGGAGAAAAAGAAGCGTGAAGGATATTTCTGAGATGACTGCAGCAGCAACAGCAAGCGCCATCGCCGCCCCCGCCGCCGAGCCCGCCCAGGCCGTGCGCGACACGCGACCGTTGCGCCTCATCACCTGCGGCAGCGTCGATGACGGAAAGTCCACGCTGATCGGACGCCTGCTCTGGGATACCAAGGCCGTCAAGGAAGACCAGGCAGCGACGCTGCGCCGCGATTCCACCGGCAAGCAGAACGATCTCGGCCTGCCCGACTTCGCGCTGCTTCTCGACGGCTTGCAGGCCGAGCGCGAACAGGGCATCACCATCGACGTCGCCTATCGCTATTTCGCGACCGACAAGCGCTCTTTCATCGTTGCCGACACCCCCGGCCACGAGCAGTATACCCGCAACATGGCGACCGGCGCATCCACGGCCGATCTCGCCATCCTCTTGGTCGATGCCCGCGCCGGCATTCTCGAGCAGACGCGCCGTCACGCGACGATCGCCTCGCTGCTCGGGATCAAGCAGTTCGTGCTCGCGGTCAACAAGATCGACCTCACCAACTATGATCGCGCCGGCTTCGACAAGATCGTCCACGAGTTCCGCGAATTCGCACTGTCTCTCGGCGTCAAGCAGATCACCGCGATCCCGATGTCGGCGCTGAAGGGCGAAAACGTCGTCTATTCCGGCGAGGCTTCGATGCCATGGTATGCCGGCCCGACGCTGGTGGAAACGCTGGAGCTTGCCACCGTGCGCTCGTCGCAGACGGTCGGCTTCCGCCTCTCCGTTCAGCGCGTGTCGCGCCCGGGCGAAAGCTTCCGCGGTTATCAGGGCACGGTTGCCGGCGGCTCGGTGAAGCCGGGTGACAGCGTCATGATCCTGCCGTCGGGCATGGTCGCCAACGTCACCAAGATCGTCACCTTCGACCTCGTGCGCAATGCGGCGGTCGCGGGCGATGCGATCACGCTGGTGCTCGACCGCCAGGTGGACGTGGCGCGCGGCGACATGATCGTTTCGATCGACAGCCAGCCGCAGGTGGGCCTGTCCTTCGACGCACAGATCGTGGCCTTGCAGCCCGAGGGCATCGAAGCCGGCAAGCGCTACTGGTTGAAGAGCGGCAGCCGCCGCCAGCGCGTTCAGGTTCAGCCGGTCGCGCAGCTTCAGCTGAAGACCGGAACCTGGACCTCGGCCGAGACGCTCTACATGAACGCCATCGGCAAGGTGCACCTGACCTTCGACGAAGCGGCGATCTTCGACCCCTATGAGCAGAACCGCTCCTCGGGCGCCTTCATCCTGATCGATCCGGAGACCAACAATACGGTCGCCGGCGGCATGGTGACAGGCAAGCGCTCGGAACTCGGCGGCCTGCACAGCGGCGACGGCCGCGTGATCCTCTCACTGCCGGCCGACCTCGCCGACCAGATCATGGCCAGCGAGCTGTTTTCCAGCCGCCGCGACGAGGCGGAAGTGCGCCGGATGACGGCGGCGGAGGCCGCCAACCTCTGGACCAACGCCGGCGGCGACATCTGAGATGACGACATGAGACGGGGCCGATCGGCCCCGTTTTCTTTTGGGGAGGCAAAGGGCATGCGTGGCATCGCAATACCGGAAAAGCCTGTCTCGTCACACAGCATCGTCGTGCCTGTCACGGCGGGGCGCGCCATGTCCTCGCAGGATTGGAGCCGGCTGCTGCTGCTCGGCGCGCTCTGGGGCGGTTCGTTCTTCATCGGGCGGATCGCCGTTTCCGAGATTTCGCCGCTGGCTCTCGTCTTCTACCGGGTGTCGATCGCGGCGCTGGCGCTGCATCTCTGGCTGAAGCTTCGCGGCCTGTCCTTCGCCCCGGTGCTGGCGCACCCGGCAGGCTTCCTCGGCCTAGCACTGCTGAACAACGTCATCCCCTTCTCGCTGATATTCGCCGGGCAGACCGAAATCGGCGCCGGGCTCGCCTCGATCTTCTATGCGACGACGCCGCTATGGACGATCTTCGTCGCCACGGTGCTTGCGAAGGACGAGAGGCTGTCGATGACGGCATTTGCAGGTATCGCGTTCGGCATCGCAGGGGCTGTGGTGCTGATCGGCCCCGGCCTGATCTCCAATCTCGACGGGCCGCTATGGGCCAAGCTCGCGGTCATCGGCGCTTCCATCTCCTATGCGTTTGGCGTCGTGCTGGCGAGGCGCTTCCGCAGCATCGGCGCCGAGGTGATCGCCACCGGCCAGTTGACGGTCTCGAGCCTGCTGATGCTGCCCGTTGTCGCAATCTTCTGTGCGCCTGATGACATCATCCCCGTGAGCGGAACGACATGGCTGGCGATCGCGATCCTCGGTCTCCTGTGCACGGCGCTCGCCTTCATCCTTTACTTCGGCCTCATCGCCTCGGCAGGCGCCACCAATGCCTCGCTGGTGACGCTGCTGGTGCCGGTGAGCGCCACGCTCTTGGGCGCGCTCTTTCTCGGCGAGCGGCTGCGAATGTTCGAGCTTGCGGGAATGGCGCTGATCATGAGCAGCCTGGTTGTGATCGACGGCCGGGTGTTGCGGCGGCTCATCGGTGGCGGCGGAGTGCGGCGGATGACGGCGGCGCAGGCGGTGCGGCGTTGGCCGTATGCGGCGAGCGACATCTGACGACAGACACTAGCGCGTCGCGCGTTCCATCACGATATCCCTCTGCACATCCTCACCCACTGTGAACGTCGTGCTGCCGACCGGCACGAAGCCGACCTTGTTGTAGAAGGCGATGGCGCGGGCGTTCTTTTCGTAGACCGTCAATTGCAGGCGCTTCACGCCGCGCGCCGCACATTCCGAGACAACAGCGTCGAGCAGGCGGTTGGCGAGGCCTTGGCCGCGCCAGGCGGCGTCGATGTAGATGCGGCTGAGCAGGCTGGCATCGGACGGGGATGGCGAGACGACGAGATAGGCGTAGCCGGCAAGCATGTCGCCGTCCGTGGCCAGAAAGACGGCGGCGCCAGCGTCGGCGATCTCGGCGGCCTGGATGTCCGGCCTAAATGCCTTGGTAACGTAGGCCTCGAGATCGGCGGGCGGCGTATCGTCGCCATAGGTGGCGCGGAACAGGCGGGCGGCGAAATGGCTGAGTGCCGCCGCATCCGCCGCTTCGGCGCGCCTGATCTCGATCGATGCCGTCATCGACGCTGCCTCCGCTTAGAACAGCGGCATGTGCCGGTTGACGTCCTTGTAGAGCAGATAGCGGAAGCGGCCGGGGCCGCCGGCATAGCAGGCCTGCGGGCAGAAGGCGCGCAGCCACATGTAATCGCCGGCCTCGACCTCGACCCAATCCTTGTTGAGCCTATACACCGCCCTGCCCTCGAGCACGTAGAGACCGTGCTCCATGACGTGGGTTTCCATGAAGGGGATGACGCCGCCGGGCTCGAGCGTGACGATGGTCACATGCATGTCGTAGCGCAGGTCGGACGGGTCGATGAAGCGGGTGGTCGCCCAGACGTCGTCGGTATCGGGCATCGACTGCGGCGGGTTCTGATCCTCATGGGTGAAGAGCGCCGGTGGCGGCTCGAGGCCTTCGACCGGCTGGAAGGCCTTGCGGATCCAGTGAAACTTGGCGGCATCTGCACCCTTGTTCCAGAGCGTCCATCTCGAACCGGCAGGAAGGAAGGCGAAGGAGCCGGGGCGCAGCACGTGGGTTGCGCCCTCGTGATCGACCGTCACCTCGCCATCCACCACGAAGAGCACACCCTCGGCGCGCTTTTCCGGCTCCGGCCGGTCGCTGCCGCCGCCGGGCTGCACTTCCATGATGTATTGCGAGAAGGTCTCGGAGAAGCCGGTCATCGGGCGCGAGATCACCCAGGCGCGCGTGCCCTGCCAATGGGGAAGATAGCTGGTGACGATATCGGTCATCACGCTGCGCGGGATGACGGCATAGGCCGTCGTGAACACCGCCTTGCTCGACAAAAGATCGGTCTGCGGCGGCAGGCCGCCCATGCTGGAATAGTAATCTCTGCTCATCGGTCCGCTTCTCATGACATTTGTGACATCAAGCTTTAAGCGCGCAGTCCGGGCGAGGCAATATGCGGATTGGCGGAAGAGCTTTTCCGCACCATGCCGGCGACTTCGTCGCATGCGGTTGTTTTCGAGCGGGGGGCAAGATGAGGCGTGGGTCTCTCGATGCCACCACAAAGTTGATTGATTCAACCTTAAGCAATCAAAAATTGAATTTAACTAGCTTTTAGCGGTAGTTTCTGGCCCTGCGAAGGGTGTAATTTCAAAACCCGTTTTCTCAAGATATCTGTGGCAGCAGGGCGTTTTTGTGGGCGTCGGCAGTGGGAGATGCCGACGGACGGTTCTTCTTTGTGTTTGCAAACGGCGCCTCTCCAAGGCCCTGCCACCCGGCGGGCAATGGGGCTGGTTCCGGTCGGCCCGAGCATCGCGTGGATTAGGCAAACTATAGCGAGGAAGATACGGCTCGTGAAGAAAATCATAGGGACTGTCGCGCTTCTCCTACTCATCGCGGCCGCCGCGATGAGTGTCTCCTCATTGTCGAAATTGTCGAAGAAGGAACCCCAGGTCGCTTCGACCTTCCCCCTTCCGGGTTCGGTCAACGTTCCCGGCGTGCGCATCCAGATCGGCTTCAGCCAACCCTTCGACCCCGGCGCGATGGTGCTCGACGTATCGGCCCGCAAACCCGATGGCTCGAAGACGGATATCGCCGGCTCCGTGGAGGTAAACGAGCAGCGCACCGCCGCGATCTTCCGCAGCTATCGGCCGCTGCCTGAAGGCGACATCCAGGTGCGCGGTTCGCTGCAAGGCAAAACCATGCATGACTGGGCGTTCTCGGTCTTGGAAAAGGCGCCGCTCGACCAGGGCCGTGGCGGGCCGATCCTGCTCGTGCTTGGCGAGGATGCGCCCTTCGGGTCCTATCTTTCCGAAATCATGCGGGCCGAGGGCTTTACCAATTTCGTGACGATCGGCGGCTCCTCGCTGCAGTCGACCGCCCTTGGCGAGCACCGGCTGGTGATCACCGCAGGCACGATACCGGCTGCGTCGGCATCGGCGCTTGAGACCTGGGTCAATGGTGGCGGGCATCTGATCTCGATCCGGCCCTCCGCCGAGCTCGCGGATCTCGCGGGGCTGCGGATGACAGGTGCGCCGTTTTCCGAGGGGGAACTGGCGATCGACACGCAGCAGGCGCCCGGACGGGGGCTTGTGGCCGATCTCCGGTTCCATGGTCCCGCGCAGCGTTACATCGCGGGCCCCAATACCAGGACGCTCGCCACGCTTTCTAGCCACGCCGACAAGAGCCCGATGCCGGCCCTGACGCTGCGACGCGTCGGCAACGCGGGCGGCGAAGTCGCCGCATTCGCCTTCGACCTGCCGCAGTCGGTCGTTCTCACCCGCCAGGGAAATCCGCAATGGGCGGGACAGGAGCGCGACGGGCTTGCGCCGATACGGCCGAACGATCTCTTCTACGGCCAATCCGCCACCGACCCGCAGCCCGACTTCATCGACATATCGCGCGTACACATCCCGCAAGCCGACGAACAGATGCGATTGTTGACGAACCTGATCGAACATTTGCAGAGCGACGGCGCGCCCATCCCGCGCTTCTGGTATTTCCCCAAGCGCCACAAGGCGGTACTCGTCATGGCCGCCGACGATCACGGAACCGAACGCGGGACGCGCGATTCCTTCGAGCGCATGCTCTCGCTCGACGACAAGACTTGCGACGTCTCGAAATGGGAGTGCGCACGAGCCACCTCCTGGCTCTACGCCGATTCAGGGCTGACCGCGCATGCGGCCAAGGACTATGCGGCGGCGGGCTTCGATCTCGGCTCGCATGCCAGCACCTATTGCCAGAACTGGTCCAGGGCCTCTCTCGACCTTGCCTTCGCCCACGACATCCTGCGCTTCCGCGCCGCCTATCCCGATGTTCCGGTGCAGGAGGCGAGCCGGCTGCATTGCATCGTGTGGAGCGACTACAGCTCCCAGGCCAAGATCGGCCGGGACTGGGGCATTCGCTTCGACATGAACTACTATTACTGGCCGAGGGCCTGGGTGGACGGCCGCACCGGCTTCATGACCGGATCGGGCATTCCGATGCGGTTCAGCAGCGAGAAGGGCGAGCTGATCAATGTCTATCAGCAGGAGACCCATCTCGTGGACGAGATTTTCGGCAATGATCGCGCCGCGGTCGAGGGGCTTATCCAGCGAGCGCTCGGGCCGGAACAGTTCTTCGGCGCCTTCGGCACGCATTACGACTTCCACAACGAATTCGACAAGATGCTGATGGAACTGGCGCGAAAATACCAGGTCCCCATGGTCTCGGCGCGGCAGATGCTGGACTGGATGGACGGACGGTCGCGGACCGACGTTCTCAATCAATTGTGGGACGGCGAAGGCCTCTCCTTCACGATCGTCGGCGATCCGCGAACGCATGGCATGCTGACCGCGATGCTTCCGTCATCAACGGACCGGGGGCGGCTCCTGGAGCTTACCCACAATGGTGCGCCGATGCCGATCGAAACAGCCGTCATCAAAGGTGTGGAATACGCCCTCTTCCCCGGAACGGACGGAACCTATCGCGCAAGCTACGGCAACAGTGTCGCCGACAATATGGCGCCGGATGCTCGGCCCGAGCAGGCCACGCCGTAAGAACCGGATCCAGACAGGCTGAGGCGGGCGGACGGCGAAGCTGTCAGTTGCGATAGGGCGATGTATTCGGAAAAATTCGGGATCGGGTGGAAAATCCTGCAATGCCTGGATTTTCAGCTGGTCGGAGTGAGAGGATTCGAACCTCCGACCCCCACGTCCCGAACGTGGTGCGCTACCAGACTGCGCTACACTCCGTGACCAGCGGCGCCTCTATAGACCGGCCCAACGGCTTGCGCAAGCACCAAAATCCAAAGCAGGTTGCATTTTTATGACGGCGGCGGCGGGAAGCGCGCCCGGGCTTGCGCGAGAGCAAAAAGCCACACCCGCCGCAAATTTTGCAATCGCGAAAAAGAGCTGATTTTCTTTTGCCGGGTTCCGCGCTAAAGCGCTGTCAGGACAGGCTGAAACGCTGCAGGGGCAGTGATTCCCGCCGCCGAATGCGCGACAAATCCAGGGACGACATCATGAAACTCCGCACTTTCGCAGCCGCAGCGCTGGCCATCGCCTTGGCCGGCTGCACGACCATCCCAACGGCCGCCGATCCGATCTCCAGCCGCTGGGTCGGCCAGTCCGCCGGCAAGTTCTTCGCAGCCTACGGCCCGCCGCTTACCGATGCCGACAATGGCGGCGGCAACGTATACACCTGGCAGGGCGGCTACAAGACCGTAACCGTTCCGGCGAAATATGCCGATGGCACTGAGGGCAAGCGCGGTAAGCAGATCTCGCCCGCCCGCAAGCAGTACCTGCGCTGCAAGGTTACCATTACCACCAGCTCGGACTACACGATCCGCAGCATCAAGGTTGCCGGCGACATCCCCGGCGTAAACGGCCCCTCCTACTGCGCCGAATTCCTGGCGCCTGCCCAGCCGGCCACGCAGTAAGGCGCAGCCACGGCAAGAGATATGAAAGGCGGGACGCAGGTTCCGCCTTTTTTGTTGTGGGGCACAGGTGTCACCACGGCAAAGCGTACGTGTTTGAAGCGCGATCGCGTTCAGAGATTTATTGGATGAGAAGGATAGCAGTGGCTGGGGCGCCAGGATTCGAACCTGGGAATGCCGGTACCAAAAACCGGTGCCTTACCGCTTGGCGACGCCCCACCAGAGACTGGCAGCGAGAAACGCTTGCCAATTGCGTCGCCTGATTAGCAAAGGTCCGTGAACGTCACAATCATTAAGTTTCAGGGCGAGCATATTTCTGTGCGGTGTTTTCCATGCGCTCTTTTTTGTACGCTTTGGCGGACGGCATGCTAGGTCTCTTCTCAGACCATACCGCTTCGGAGTGACAATGAGCCAGTATCGTGCCCGCCCGCCTGCCCTTGCCACGCTTCTCCTCGACGATGCCGTCGTCAAGATCACCCGTTGGGACTTCGAGCCCGGCGCCGATACCGGCGTGCATACGCATGGCATGGGCTATGTCGTGGTGCCGATGACGGACTGCCAGTTTCTGATCGAGGAGAATGGCGATAGCCGGCGGGTGGATATCGCGGCGGGTGCCGCCTATCGGCGCGATGCGGGCACCGAACACAATGTCGTCAATGCCGGCGACAAGCCGATGTCGTTCATCGAGATCGAGTACAAGTAGGTCGTTACAGGACACGACCGGGTGGACGACCGCAGGAACGACATGGCCAATCCAGACTTCAATCGCGCCTTCGAGCCCGCCTACGGCCAGGCCGTGCCGGTAGCACCCGGTGTGCAGCGGATCACGGTCAACAATCCGAGCGCGTTCACCTTTCACGGCACCAACAGCTATATCGTCGGCGATCGCTCCGTCGCGGTGATCGATCCCGGCCCGGATGATGACGCGCATTTTTCGGCGCTGATGGCAGCGCTTAAGGGGCGCGAGGTCACGCATATCCTCGTTTCCCATACGCATCGCGACCACTCGCCGCTCTCGCGCCGGCTCAAGGAGGCGACGGGGGCTATCGTCGTCGCCGAGGGGCCGCACCGGGCGGCGCGGCCGCTGCATGCGGGGGAGACCAATCCCTTCGCCGAGAGCTCTGACATGGCCTTTCGCCCCGATATCGCGCTTGCCGATGGCGATGCGATCGAGGGCGATGGCTGGCGGCTCACGGGCGTGCATACGCCTGGGCATGCGGCCAACCACATGTCATTCGCGCTTGAAGACACGGGCATCCTGTTTTCGGCCGATCATGTCATGGCCTGGGCGACCTCGATCGTCGCGCCGCCGGATGGCTCGATGGCCGACTATATGGCCTCACTCGACAAGCTGATCGCAAGGCGCGACCGGCTGCTTCTGCCCGGCCATGGCGGCCCGGTGCGCAAGCCGATCTCCTTCATGCGGGCGCTGAAGACGCACAGGCGCATGCGCGAGCGCGCAGTGCTGGGGCGGATCAGGGCCGGCGACACGAATATCCCCGACATGGTGAAGGTGATCTACCGCGACACCGATCCCAGGCTGCACGGCGCGGCCGCGCTCTCCGTGCTGGCGCATATCGAGGATCTGATCGAGCGCGGCGAGATCGAGACCGATGGGCCGCCGGCGCTTCTGGGGTCGTATCGGATGGCCGGGAGAGGATGAGACGATGCGGGCGGACTACAGCTATCGAAACGATGCGGCCGTTCCCGATTTCCCCGACGACAGGCCGCTGATCGTGTTCGATGGCGAATGCGTGTTCTGCTCTGCCTGGGTGCAATTCGCGCTGAAGCACGACAAGCGCCAGCGCTACCGCTTTCTTGCCGCGCAGACGCCGCTCGGCGAGGCGCTCTACCGGCATTATGGGCTCAACGAGCGCGACTACGAGACCAATATCCTGATCGAAGACGGGCGGGCCTTCTTCAAGTCGGACGGCTCGATCCGGATGGTGGCGGGGCTCGGCGCGCCGTGGTCGGCTGTGAGGATATTCCGGCTTTTGCCGCGAAAGCTCGCAGATCGGCTCTACGAATTCGTGGCGCGCAACCGGCTGAAGATTGCCGGGCGGCGGGCAAGCTGCTTCGTGCCGACCAAGGCGCAACGGGATCGCTTTCTCGGATGAGCGATCGACGCGGCAACGTCCCGCCGAAGCCGGGCACCTGCCCTGCCCCGCTCTATCGCCGCCTGCTCGGCCCGGATTGGGACCGGTTGCCGCCCTGCGTCGCGGCGATGCATGATGTCTCTGATGAACTCACCGCGCGCGGGCGCGCCGATATCGAGCGCGGTCGCGGGTGGCTTGCCCAGTTCGCCGCCACGCTTGCGGGCTTCCCGAAGGCAGCGGCGGAGACGGATGTCGAGGTCCATTTTCTGGCGCGGGATGGCATGGAGGTCTGGACGCGGCGTTTCGGGGGCAAGGTGTTTCGCAGTGTTCAGATGGCGGGCGGAAACGCCGGCGCTCCGCTGCTGGCGGAGGATCTCGGGCCGTTCCGGATATTGATGGCGCTTGTCGTTGCGGATGGACGGCTGCTGCTGCAGGTGCGCGGCTGGCGGTTTCTGGGGCTGCCCATGCCGATGGCCCTGGCACCGGGCGGCACGGTGCATGAGGAGGAACGCGACGGGCGGTTCCGGTTTCATGTCGAGGTCAGGGCGCCGCTGGTCGGCCTGATCGTTCGTTATCGTGGATGGCTGGTGCCGACAGCTGCACTTTCACCGGAAACCAATTAGCTGCCGGCGATGCCGAGCAGTTCGGCGTCCAGCGCCTTCAGATAGTCCTCGGCGATATCGGCGCTGAAGCCGAGGTCGGAGGGGCCGTAGCGGGAGGCGACGCGGACGTCGACGAAGGTGGTCTCGGCCTCTTCGCGCAGGCGGATGATCACGTCGAAGCGCAGGCCGAGAACCAGCGTGCGCGTCTCGCCCTGCAGCGTCACACCATTGGCGCGGCGGATCAGCTGGGCGACGTCGTCGTCATAGGGACGCGGCGTCGGCACGGGCACGACGTCGGGGGCCTCGTCGGGCACGGCGGTGTTGTCGGCAGCTTGGTTCTGGGCTTGGGGCTGCGCCTGGGGCTTGGCCGCCGGTTTGTCTTCCGGATCGCGGGTCGGCACGCTGTCGCCTTCGGCGCGCGTGATGCGGATGCCGTTCAGCTTGGCGACCTTCTTGACGGCCTCCAGCACGCGGTCGATGGCGCCGTCGTAGCGGCGGCCGGTGAGTTCCGGATAGGCTTCCAGCTGCTTTTCGCGATCCTCAGGCGTCACCGGAACCCGCTTCAGCCAGATCTGGTCGGCGCTGGGGGTCTTCAGCCAGTCCGGCACAGAGACGGGATCGGTGGAGACGTCGTAGATGACCGGCATGGTGAGATAGCGATCCACCGCCAGTCCGCCGATGACGAGCGGCAGTGCCGCGAAGATCAGCGCCTTCAGCGCATCATGACCGCCCTCGGCGCCCGTCAGCCACAGGCTGCGCAGGCCGGCTGCGGCGAGCACGGCGGCCAGGATGCTGAAGCCGGTGGCGACAATGAGGATGAGCACGAGATAGGGCGTGGCGAGGCCGGCGAAGCGGTGGCCGATCAGCGCCGCCAGGCACAAGACCAGCGCAAAGGCCGCGAACCGCCTGGAAAAGCGGGCGGCACTGGAAATGGGGCGGTCGAAACGGATTGCCATCAAACTTACCGGTTAGTCGCAAGCGGCGCGTCCCGCATGAACGCGCAAATCGCCCAAGCACTTGTTTAGTGCAAGATTCGCCTAAATTGAAACTGTTGTCTTACGCGAGCGTGTCCAATCCACGATGAACCCACGTTTTAGACCAGCAAAGCGGGCATGGCCTACGTGAGCATTTTCTGATATTGAGTTGATTTCCCGCAGTTGCAGCATGTTCATCGGTCACGAACGAACAGGAGAAGAGCAATGATCGCATCCGAGCTTGCAGTGGAAAGCCCCATGCCGACGCTATCAGGGGCCGATGCGAGCGATCCGCTTCTGCCGATGGAGCTTCTGGAGCTCGAGCTTTCGCTCGAAAGCTATGATGGCGACAGCGACTTCTGCGATGCGGTGCGCACGGCGGCGGGCAAGAGCGGCGGCGAATTCCTGTTCGATCTCCCGGCCGAAGGGCTGATCGACGATTGCAAGCGGATCGCGGTGCTGCGCATCCCGTCGGCTTCCACAGACATGCGGATCGTGCTCGCGGTGCTCGATCAGAACGGCACCGATATCCGCATGGAAAGCCCGGCGCCCGAGACCGCCCATATCGCGCAGTTCGCCGATGCCTTTATCGAGGTGCTGGAGCGGTTCTAGTCTCGTTCAATCGCGACCGGATGCGGCTTCGGCCAGCGTGCGGAAGGCGAACTTGCGGCCGCATTCGCACTTGATCACACTGGTTTCCTGAAAATTGGTCTGGCGCTGGACGAAAAGCCCGCGCGGCAGCTGGTCGATGTTGAAGCCCGGGTGCTTGCGCTTCGGATCGTCCGTCTCGGAGGCTTCGGCAAAGCCGCTATTGCCGCATTGCGGGCAGGTCAGCTTTTTCGAGAATCGATCACGCAGTGCCATCAGTCGCTTCCATTTCCGTGAGGCGTCTTCTTATAGCGGTTCTCATCCGGGCGAAAGCCGGAACCAAAGCTTGGGGGCATCGTTTTCCCTTGAAAGGAGACAATCATGCCCAATCGCGACCCGATCCCCGTGCCCACGCCAGAGACCCCGCGCGGCCCGACGCCGACACCCGGCATTCCCGACCGCGTGCAGGAAAAGCCGCCGCTGACGCCGGCACAGGATCCCGGCGACAGCAAGAACCCGAACGACCCGACGCTTGATCCGGCGCTTTTGCCGATCGGCGATCCCGCCGGCGCTGCGTGACAAGTTTTGCGGCTGACGGAGTTTTTAGTTGACGGGTGGTCGGGCTTGGCGTCTGCTATTTCCAGCAAGATCAATCCGTTGAAGATAAAACCATGCGTATTCTCCCGCTGACGCTCACCATCGCCGCCATTGCGATCGGCCTTTCGGCCTGCCAGACGATGACGCCGGAAGAGCGGCGCGCGGCCGATGAGCGGCAGTGCCTGGGCTATGGCTTCAAGCGCGGCACAGAAAGCTTCGCCACCTGCCTGCAGCGCATCGACCTCAACCGGCAGGCGCAGGCGCGGGCCGACAGCGCTTATGTGATGTCGGACATGTCATGGCGCATGGGCGGCCCCTATTAGGTGGCCCTTACTATCGCTATCGATAGCCTCTACCGAAGCGACCTCTCCTTGATCGCCGCCTGCGCCGCCGCCAATCTGGCGATCGGCACGCGGAAGGGCGAGCAGGAGACGTAGTCGAGACCGATGCCCTCGCAGAAATGGATCGAGGCCGGGTCGCCGCCGTGTTCACCGCAGATGCCGAGCTTCATGTCGGCGCGGGTGCGCCGGCCGCGCTCGGTGGCGATGCGGATGAGTTCGCCGACACCATCGAAATCCAGTGAGATGAACGGGTCATGCTCGATGATGCCCTTGCGCTGGTAGGTCGGGATGAAGGCCGAGGCGTCATCGCGCGAAATGCCGAAGGTGGTCTGCGTCAGGTCGTTTGTGCCGAAGGAGAAGAATTCGGCGGCTTCGGCGATGATGTGGGCGCGCAGCGCCGCGCGCGGCAGCTCGATCATCGTACCGACGAGGTAATCGATCTGCATCTCGGCTTCCGTCATCACGTCGCGGGCGATGGCGTCGATGCGATCCTTGACGTAATCGAGCTCGGAGCGAAGGCCCACAAGCGGCACCATGATCTCCGGCACGACGGCGGCGCCCGTCTCGCGGGCCGCATGGACGGCTGCCTCGAAGATGGCGCGCGCCTGCATCTCGACGATCTCGGGATAGGAGATCGCCAGACGGCAGCCGCGATGGCCGAGCATCGGGTTGAACTCGTGCAGGGCATCGACGCGCTGGCGAAGTGCTGTCGCGTCCATGTTCATGGCGGCAGCGACATCGGCGATTTCCTCGTCGGTCTTCGGCAGGAATTCGTGCAGTGGCGGATCGAGCAGGCGGATCGTCACCGGCAGGCCGTGCATGACGTTGAAGAGGCTCTCGAAATCCTCGCGCTGCATGGGGAGCAGCCTGTCGAGCGCGGTACGGCGTCCTGCCTCGTCTTCGGCCAGGATCATCTCGCGCATGACATGGATGCGCTCGCCTTCGAAGAACATGTGCTCGGTGCGGCAGAGGCCGATGCCCTCGGCACCGAAGGAGCGCGCGGCGCGCGCGTCGGCCGGCGTATCGGCGTTGGTGCGCACGGTCATGCGGCGGACGCGGTCTGCCCATTCCATGATACGGCCGAAATCGCCCGAGAGCGCCGGCTGCACCATCGGCACCTCGCCCTTCAGCACCTGCCCGGCCGATCCGTCGATAGTGATGATATCGCCCTTCTTCAGTGTCACGCCCATGCCGATCAGCCGCTCGTTGCGCAGATCGATGCGCATGGTGCCGGCGCCGACGACGCAGGGGATGCCCATGCCGCGGGCAACGACGGCCGCGTGGCTGGTCATGCCGCCACGGGTCGTGAGAATACCTTCGGCGGCATGCATGCCGTGGATGTCCTCGGGGCTGGTCTCGACGCGCAGAAGAATGACCTTGCGCCCCTCCTCTTCCGCCATGACAGCCTCTTCGGCGGTAAAGACGATCTCGCCGGAGGCCGCACCGGGCGATGCCGGAAGGCCGGTGCCGATCACCTCGCGCGCAACGCGGGGGTCGATGGTCGGATGCAGCAGCTGATCGAGCGAGGACGGCTCGATGCGCAGCACCGCCTGCTCCTCGGTGATCATCTTCTCGTCCACCATGTCGACGGCGATCTTCATTGCCGCGCGGGTCGAGCGCTTGCCCGATCGTGTCTGCAGCATCCACAGCGTGCCGCGCTCGATGGTGAACTCGATATCCTGCATGTCGAGATAGTGCGCCTCGAGACGATCGCAGATCGCCACGAACTCCCTGAAGGCCTCCGGCATCAGCTTTTCCATCGACGGCCGGTCGGAGCCGGAGGAGATGCGGGCCTCTTCGGTGATGCTCTGCGGCGTGCGGATGCCGGCGACAACGTCCTCGCCCTGGGCGTTGACCAGAAACTCGCCGTAAAGCGCCTTTTCGCCGGTCGACGGGTTGCGGGTGAAGGCGACGCCGGTGGCAGAGGAATTGCCGAGGTTGCCGAAGACCATGGCCTGGATATTGACGGCGGTGCCCCAGCCTTCGGGAATATTGTGGAGATGGCGATAGGTGACGGCGCGGGCACTCATCCAGCTCGAAAACACCGCACCGACAGCGCCCCAGAGCTGCACCTGCGGATCCTGCGGGAACTCCTCGCCGAGTTCCTCTTCCAGCACCGCCTTGTAGAGATGGACGACGTGCTGCCATTCGCTCGCGGTCATCTCGGTATCGTATTCGTAGCCGTGGCGCGCCTTCTCGTCTTCCAGGATTT
The DNA here is from genome assembly GCF_000377565.1 of Rhizobium sp. 2MFCol3.1. Taxonomy (GTDB): domain Bacteria; phylum Pseudomonadota; class Alphaproteobacteria; order Rhizobiales; family Rhizobiaceae; genus Rhizobium. Next base: position 384,584 of record NZ_KB898357.1, read on the forward strand.
CTTCAAAGACCTCGTTGTCGAGCCCCATGACGACATCGGCGTACATCTGGATGAAGCGGCGGTAGCTATCCCAGGCGAAGCGCGCATCGCCGGCATCGTGTCCGAGCGCCTGAACGGTCTCATCGTTGAGCCCGAGGTTCAGCACCGTATCCATCATGCCCGGCATCGACACGCGCGCACCGGAGCGGACCGACAGCAGCAGCGGGCTGGCGCCCGCGCCGAAGCGGCGGCCGGTGACGGCCTCGATGCTTGAGATGCCCGACAGCACCTGCGCACGCACCTCATCCGAGATGCGGCGGCCGTCGCGATAATAGGCGGAACAGGCGTCGGCGGTGATGGTCAAGCCAGGGGGAACGGGCAGGCCGAGGCTGCACATCTCGGCGAGATTGGCCCCCTTGCCGCCCAGCATTTCATGGTCGAGCGCTCGCCCCTCCGCCGCGCCATTACCGAATGTGTAGACCCACTTGGTCATGCTCTCCCCAACACCAAAATCGGGATCAGCTTAATCCCTTGGTGTTAAAATGAAAATCGCACAAATACGGCCAAAATGTTGCAGTGCACAACATCCGCGTATTCAAGCCGTTTGAATTTTCAGGAAGAGTAATAAAGCTTTGCGGGACCGCAACAAAGTCCCGCAAAGCCTTATTTCCGTCCGGCCAGGAAAACCGGACGGGGGGTTCAGCATGCCGACACGACGTGGAGGAAGCCTCAACACATGCGCACGGCAATCTGTACGCAAAACCGGTGGCGCGATCCTCGCGGACCGCACATACAGTTTCTTCTAATGCAAGATGGGTAAAAAGGCATCACCTTATTGGGTGAGAAAGCTACTCAGAGGCGACCTTTTTTGGGTGTTTCGCCTTGACCTCAGGCGATCTCGCGCAATTGTTCCGCAGTTTGCAGGTCGACAGAGACCAGCTGCGACACGCCCTGTTCCGCCATCGTCACGCCGAAGAGGCGGTTCATGCGGGCCATGGTGATCGGGTTGTGGGTGATGATGACGAAGCGCGTCTCGGTGGAGGCTGCCATCTCGTCCATCAGGTTGCAATAGCGCTCGACGTTGTGATCGTCGAGCGGCGCGTCCACTTCGTCGAGCACGCAGATCGGCGCCGGGTTGGTGAGAAACACCGCGAAGATCAGCGCCATCGCCGTCAGCGCCTGCTCACCACCCGAAAGCAGCGTCATGGTCTGCGGCTTCTTGCCCGGCGGACGGGCGAGGATTTCGAGGCCTGCTTCCAGAGGATCGTCGGATTCGATCAGCTGCAGCTCGGCCGTGCCGCCGCCGAACAGGTGGGTGAAGAGGCGCTGGAACTGGGTGTTGACCACATCGAAGGCGGCGATCAGGCGCTCGCGGCCTTCGCGGTTCAGGCTCTGGATGGCGCCGCGCAGCTTGCGGATCGCGTCGATGACGTCGTCGCGCTCCTTGATCAGCGCCGCCAGCCGGTCGCTCAGTTCCTTCTGCTCTTCCTCGGCGCGCAGGTTGACGGCGCCCAGCCGTTCGCGCTCCATCTTCAGCCGCTCAAGCTCGCGCTCGACCTCGCGCAGATCAGGCATCGCCTGCATGGCGTCGAGACCGGCGAGCCGGAAGGCTTCGTGCGGGGCGACGTTCAACGCCTCGCGGATGCGGGCCTCGGTCTCCACGCGCTTTTCGCGGGCCGAAACCAGGCGCTCTTCGGCGCGGCCACGGCGTTCGCGGCTTTCGGCAAGCTCGGAGAGCGCAATCGCCGCCTTGTGATCGACATCGCGCTGCATCAGCTCAGCCTGCGCCAACAGATCGGCGGCGGCGCGGCGTGCGTCGTCGGCCTTCTGCAGCTCGTTGAGCAGGCCTCGGCGCTTGTCGTCGAATTCGTCCGGCGCCATTTCCAGATCGGCCGCTTCCTCGCGGGCTTCCTCTTCGCGGTCGCGCAAGGTCGCGATGTGGTCCTCGGCGCTTGCGGCGCGCTGGCGCCAGGTCTCGCGCTCTTGGCCGATCGCGATGATGCGGCGCTGGCGGGCGTCGTTTTCGCGGTTGAGGCTCTCGTGGCGGGCACGGGCTTCGGCAAGGGCGCCCCGATCGGTCGCCACATCGGCCTGCTGCAGCCGCAGGCGTTCGTCGAGTGCGGAGAGATCCGGCGCGTCGTCGAGCTCGATGCGGGCGTTTTCTTCCTGGATGGCGATGTCTTCGAGCTGGCTCTGCAGCTGGCTGACGGCTTCGGCGATGACATCGCGGCGGCGGATGAGATCGCCAGAGGCGCGCTCGGCAGCGGCCAACGCCTCGCGCGCTTCCGCCAGTTGGCGTGACGACATGCGCGCGGTATCGCGGGCCTCGGCCAGGCGATGTTCCTCGCCCGAGATGGCTTCGGCCGCGATCGCCAGCTGCTCCTCGGCTTCAGTCAGCACGTCGCGGGCGATCGATGCTTCGCTCTCGAGCTCGGACAGACGGTTCTTCTGCGCCAGGCGGAGTGCTGCGGCACTCGGCGCATCGGCGCCGGTGACGTGGCCATCCCAGCGGTAGACGGCGCCATCGCGGGTGACGAGGCGCTGGCCGGGCTTGAGGCTTACCATCAGGCCGGCAGCATCGGCGTCGGAGACGAGGCCGATCTGCTTGAGGCGGCGGGCAAGTGCGGCTGGGGCGCGGACATGCGTGATCAGCGGTGTGACGCCTGATGGCAGCGCCGGATCGGCCGCGCCGTCGCCGTTTTCCGACCAATGGGCGGGCGCCTTGGGGTCGAGCGGGGATTCGAGATCGTCACCGAGGGCAGCACCCACGGCGGTCTCGAAACCGCGATCGACCTTGAGGTCATCGGCGACAGGCGCGAATTCGCCGGCGGTGGCGCCGGATGCCAGCATGCGGGAAATTGTGCGCGCTTCGGTCTCGATGGCGTTCAGCTGGGCGCGGGCCTGATCGACCGGGGCGCGCGACATCGCCTCCGTCTGGCGGGCTGCGGCCAGCGCCTGCTCGACTGACTGTATCGCGGCTTCGGCCTCGGCGACAGCGCTCTCGCCGGCTTCGACCACCATGCGCTTCTCGTCGGGATCGGGCAGCGTCGCGATGCGCTCGCCGATACCTGACAGCTCGCGATTGGCCTCGTCCATCTGACGCTCAAGGCGCATCTTGCGGTCGGAGAGATCGCGGATGGCGCGTTCGAGCTGGTTGCGGCCGGCGGCGGCTTCGGCGCGTTCCGATGTCAGGCCGGCGAAGATGCGCTCGCTGTCGGCAAGCTTGGCGGCGGCTTCCTCGAAGGCCTCGCGGGTCTCTTCGGCGTAGCGGCCGGAATCGGCGAGGATCTCGTTGATCTCGGCTTCCTCGGCATCGAGACGCTGGAGGATCTCGGCATTGTCGGCGACGAGCCGTTCCTCGCGCCTGATATCCTCCGAGAGCTGCGCCAGGCGGCGGGTGAGCTCATCGCGACGGCGCAGGATGCGGTTGGCGTCTTCTTCCAGCTGGGTCTTGGCGATCTGCAGGCGCTGCAGGGCAGCCGCGGCGCGGGCTTCGCCCTCGCGCAGCTCTGGAAGCTTGAGGCTCGATATGCCTTGAGACTTGGCGGCCTCCATCTGCATCTGCGCCTTTTCGGCGACGATGGAGGTGGCCTGATTGAGCGCGCTGTCTGCCTCGGCTTCCGCCTCCTTGGCCTGCACCCAGCGGATATGCAGGAGCATCGCTTCGCGGGCGCGGATATCGGCGGAGAGCGACTTGAAACGATTGGCCTGGCGGGCCTGGCGCTTCAGGCTCTCGATCTGGCTTTCGAGCTGCGACGTCACGTCGTCGAGGCGCTCGAGATTGCTTTCGGCAGCGCGCAGGCGAAGCTCCGCCTCATGACGGCGTGAATGCAGGCCGGAAATGCCGGCGGCTTCTTCCAGCAACTGGCGACGGGCCTGCGGCTTGGCCGAGATCAGTTCGCCGATACGCCCCTGCCCGACCATGGACGGCGAGCGGGCGCCGGTAGAGGCGTCGGCGAAGAGCAGCTGCACATCCTTGGCGCGGCTTTCCTTGCCGTTGATGCGGTAGACGGAACCCTGCTCGCGCTCGATGCGGCGGGTGACCTGAATCTCGTCGCTATCGTTGAAGCCGGCAGGTGCGGTGCGGTCGGCATTGTCGAGATAGAGTGCCACCTCGGCGGTGTTGCGGGCGGGACGATTGCCGGAACCGGAAAAGATCACGTCGTCCATGCCCGACGCGCGCATGTTCTTGTACGAGTTCTCGCCCATCACCCAGCGCAGCGCCTCGACAAGATTGGACTTGCCGCAGCCATTCGGCCCGACGACACCGGTCAGGCCGCGCTCGATGACGAATTCGGCGGGTTCCACGAAGGATTTGAAGCCGACGAGGCGGAGCTTGTTGAACTTCATGCGGTCGCCTCAGCCGGGCGCTGGCCCAACGAAAAAACGGGCGCACGGCTTCCGCCGTCGCCCGTCTTATAGGAACGGCTCAGCTTAAAGCAGGCTGTCGATAAGGGCCGACATGATGTCAACCGACATGTCTCCAGAATAGCGCTTCCCGTTGATGAGGAAAGTCGGCGTGGCGTTGACGCCGAAATCCTTGGAACCCCGTTCCCGCGTCGCGTTCACTTCATCCAGCAGCTTCTGGTTCGTCAAGCACTTCGTGAAGCTTTCCTCACTAAATCCAGCGAGTTTGGACATCTGGAGGAGTGCGGTGCGGCCATCTTCGGCAGCGGCCCAGGTCTGCTGCTGCTTGAAGAGCATCGAGACCATCGGGAAATACTGCTCCGGCGTGCTCAGATCTTCGGGCTTGGACGGATTGCAGCGAGCCAGCATGAAGGCTGCGGCAGCGCGCGGATCGAAGGGGAATTCGCGGATGATAAAGCGAGCCTTGCCGGTGTCGACATACTTCTTCTTGATCTCGTCGAAGGTGGTGGTGTGGAAGTGCGCGCAGTGCGGGCAGGTCATCGACATGTATTCGACGATGGTGACCTTGGCGTCTTCCTTGCCCAGTGCCATTTCCGGCAGAGCGCCCGGCTTCAGCACGGCTTCCATATCGACATCGCCGTCGGACTTCGGAATTTCCACAGCCGCATTGGCGCTGCTGAAGACCGCCAGTCCGGCGGTCGCGGCAGCTGCGCCGCCCAGGAGCTGGCGCTTGGTCAGTTGCATTTCGGACATCTGCATAATTTCCTCATAAATGAGAGTAGCGGCTGGAAGTGCGATATAACGGCTGACGGCCGCGAACAAGGCACGCGTGAACGAGTTTCTTCAAACAATTGTGACCTTGATGGGACGAAGGGGCGGGAGTGGCAAGCAACTCTTGATTTTATTTGGCACGGAAGGCGGCCGGAGTGTTTCGTCCCGCGTAGAAAAATCGCAGGATCAGGACGCGTTTGCCGTCAGCTTTGTAAGCGACCGTCACGCGTTTCTCGAACACCAAGATGCGGACACCTGGATCAAAATCGTTTCGTGCAGCGCCGCGCTCCGGGAACTCCGTCAGGCTGCGGCAAAAGGCTCGCAATCTGCGAACAAAGTCGACAGCATGAACAGGATTGTCGTCGGCGATAAAGTCATAGATTTCGTCGAGGTCTCGTTCGGCCTTGGCGCGATAGACGACCTTAGTTACCGGCATCGCGCGCTTTCATTCTTTCCGCATGCTTGCGCTCGATACGGTCGAAGACCACGTCCTCATCGATGTCGGGGCTTGGATCGTCAATCGCTTCGCGGATTTTCTGGCGCATGATTTCGTCAAGCGCGTCCTCCTCTCGATCAAGCGCGCGCAACGCGGCGCGCATGACTTCGCTGGCCGAGCTGTAGGCCCCTGATTCCAGGCGCGTATCCAAGCTCTTTTGCTGGCTGCCCAGCGTAACGGTTATGGGTTTGCTGCTGCGCATGCTGATCACCTGAGACCGGAACGAGAACAATTACAGTGTAATACAGAACGCCTCTGATGCAAGCGAAAGGCGGCCGAGCCGCTACCGCCCCTTCTTCCCCAACACCGCCGTGCCGAGCCGCTTCACCGCCTCACGCAGCTTCGCATTGTCGATCCCCTCCATCATCCCCTCTAGCCGGCGGGCCGCCTCGCCTTTCAGCGGCGGCGGGGTGCGGGAGCGTTTGAAGGCTTGGGAGACCGGCTTCTGGACGATGCGGATCTGGTGGACGGCGGAGAAGCCGAAGAAGCTGTTGATGCGCTGGATGAGTTCGCCCTGCGCATGCGTCAAGAACAAGGCGCGGGCGCCCTCGCAGGCGATGGTCAAGACACCGGGGCGGAAGCTGCCGTCATCGCCGCCGCGCGCCCAGGCGATCTTTTCCGGGCGGGTGCAATCGGCGAAATCCTCGCCGGCGATCTCGTCCCAGGAGCCGAGCAGCGCCGTGTTGATGCCGGCGCGCTTGGCGAGCACGGGGTCGATCAGGCCATTGGCCAGTTCGGAGATCTGTTTTTCACCTTTGCGTGGATAACTCATGGAAACCTTTGGATGCCGCCGCTATCGGGCGCCGCCGCCTTGATCGGGCGGCAATGCTTCGCCAAGTATAGGGCACTTCCCCTCCGCACGGCAAATGATGACCTTAAAGACCACCACCGCGCCCTTAGCAAAGCCCCTGCTCGACTGGTACGATCGCCATCACCGCGACCTGCCCTGGCGCGTCTCGCCACCGATGGCAAAGCGCGGGATCAAGGCCGATCCCTATCATGTGTGGCTTTCCGAGGTGATGCTGCAGCAGACCACGGTTCCCGCCGTCAAAGCCTATTTCCTGAAATTCCTCGCGCGCTGGCCAACAGTTGATGATCTCGCCGCAGCACCCAGCGAGGACGTGATGGCGGCATGGGCCGGGCTTGGCTATTACGCCCGTGCGCGCAACCTGAAGAAATGCGCCGAGGCGGTGGCGTACGATCATGGCGGCGTGTTTCCCGACACCGAGGAAGGGCTGAAGGCATTGCCCGGGATCGGCGATTATACGGCGGCTGCGGTGGCGGCGATCGCGTTCAACCGGCAGGCCGCCGTGATGGACGGCAATATCGAGCGGGTGATCTCGCGGCTCTATGCGATCTCGACGCCGCTGCCTGCTGCCAAGCCCTTGATGAAGCAGAGGGTGGCGCTCCTGACGCCGGCGGACCGGCCGGGCGATTTCGCGCAGGCGATGATGGACCTCGGCGCCACGATCTGTACGCCGAAGCGGCCCGCATGCGCGCTCTGTCCCTTCAACGGATCGTGCGAAGCGCTGGCGCTTCACGATCCCGAGCATTTTCCGGTCAAGGCCGCAAAGAAAGCCAAGCCCGTTCGCGTCGGCGCCGCCTTCGTGGCGGTCACATCAGATGGCGAGGTGCTGTTGCGACGCAGGATCGAGAGCGGGCTGCTCGGCGGGATGACCGAGGTGCCGACGACGGGCTGGACGGCGCGGATCGACGGCGAGACCTCGGCCGACGCGGCCCCGTTCGCGGCCGACTGGCAGCCCTCGGGCACCGTCACCCATGTCTTCACCCATTTCGAGCTCAGGCTTTCGATCTGGCGCGTGGCGATCCCCGCGAGGATCGAAGAGGATGACGGATGGTGGGAGCCGGTTACAAATCTTGACGCGCAGGCATTGCCCACAGTCATGAAAAAAGCGATCACATCGGCTATTCCACGCGCGTTTCAACAGTCCAAGGACGGATAAATGCCTATTGATCATATCGTTTTCGATATCGGAAAAGTTCTTATCCACTACGATCCGAACATTCCCTTCAGCCGCATCATTCCGGATGCGACCGAGCGGCAGTGGTTCTTCGACAATGTCTGCACCCACGACTGGAACATCGAGCAGGACCGCGGCCGCACATGGGCGGATGCCGAGGCGCTTTTGATCGAGACGCATCCCGATCGCGAAGAGCACATCCGCGCCTTCCGCAAGCACTGGCACGAGATGGTGTCGCATTCCTATGACGACAGCGTCGCCATCATGGAAGGGCTAATTGCCGAAGGCCGCGACGTGACGATGCTGACGAACTTCGCTTCCGACACGTTCCGCGAGGCGCAAGTGCGCTTCCCCTTCCTCACCAAGCCGCGCGGCGTTACCGTCTCGGGCGATATCGGCCTGATCAAGCCCGACATCGCGATCTACGAAGCACACACCGAAAGCTTCGGCCTCAATCCGGCGAAGACGATCTTCATCGACGATTCGGCGCCCAACATCGAAGGCGCCAAGAAGGCGGGATGGGACGCGGTGCTCTTCACCGGCGCCGAGCAGCTGCGCGCCGATCTTGCAGAACGCGGCGTGAGGGTCTGACCATGGCATTCGATCCAGTCAAGGAAATCACCCTGTTTCACGACGCGATCAACAGGCTCGATTATCCTGTCATCGAGGACTATTTCGCCGAGGACGCGACCTATGTCTCGAACGGCGTCGGCAGTCTTTCGGGCCGCGACGAGATCATGACGGCGTTCCGCAAATACTTCGACGACTATCCCGACCAGACGGCCTTCAACACGCTTGTCGAGCGCGTCAGCCCCTATGCCGGACGCGCCGTATGGTCGGTGCGCGCCACCCACAGCAAGACCGGCAAGCCGCTCGTGCGCGAGGGCGAGGAGACGATCACCTTCAACGAAGAGGGACGCGTGACGCGGGTGGATGTGAAGGACTATCAGGACTTCTAAGCCGGAGAAGCTTCTAGGCCTCCCTCCCGGCGCGAAGAGAAACCGTAAATCTCTCATCGCCTTAGGAACAATCAGCGCCGTTGACGGTTTTGTGAGGACCCGCGCATGACGCGGTTTCGAGCAAACGATAAGTCAGCCGTGCTGACGGGAGGTTATGATGGGTAGAGGTATCTTGCTGTGGTTTCTGGGCGTTCCGATCCCGCTGATCCTGATCATCCTGCTGTTCTGGCACTAGGGGGTCGGCGATGTCCTTTACCTCCTCCACCGTGGTGACCGACGCACCACTAGAATCATCGGCTCCCGCTGTCAGCTGGGGGCCGATTATCGCCGGCACGCTGGCCGCAACCGCGATCTCGCTGATCTTCATCCTGATCGGTTCCGGCCTTGGCCTGACCATGGTATCGCCCTGGTCGCATGACAACGCCTCGCTGACCACGATCGGCGCGACTGCCGCGATCTGGCTGATCGTCGTGCAATGGGTCTCGGCCGCACTCGGCGGTTATCTGACCGGCCGCTTGCGCACCAAATGGGTCGGCGTCCATACCTACGAGGTTTTCTTCCGCGATACCGCGCATGGCTTCCTCTCCTGGGCGCTGGCGACCGTGGTCGTTGCCGGATTGCTGGGATCGGCGCTGTCATCGGTGATCAGCACCGGCACGCAGGCGACGGCAACAGCGGTGAGAGCAGTCGGCGCCGCGGGTGCCGGGGCGGCCGTAAGCGCCAGCGACAATACGAGCGGTTTCTCGCCCGCCTATTTCACCGACGCCTTGCTGCGCCCGGCCAATACGGCGCCGGCAGCGGGCAACCAGAGCGATGAGGCGGTCAATGCGCAGGTGACTCGTGTGCTGGTGAACGGCATTGTCGACGGCAAGCTTTCGGCCGATGACCAGGCTTTTGTCGAGCAGGTGGTCGCGGCCCGCACCGGCCTTTCCGCAACCGATGCCAAGGCCCGCGTCGACGCCGTCATGAAGCGGATCGACGACGCCAAGCTTGCCGCCAAGGAGGCTGCGGATAACGCCCGCAAGACGGCTTCGGCGGTTGCCCTGTTCGGCGCGCTGTCGCTGTTCGTCGGCGCCTTCATCGCCAGTGTCGCCGCCGCGATCGGCGGTCGCCAGCGCGACGAGGACGAGGAGCGGATGGCGCTGCTGCAGCGCTGAAGCCGAGACCGCGATATCGACAAACATCAAACGCCCCGGGCTTTCCGGGGCGTTTTTCATTGCGCGGCTGCGTGAAGACCAAGTCCAGAACTGAAGACGCCCGGGGTATGATCCCGGGCGCCTTTTGCCGTCTTCCGCAACTGGAGGTACAAAAACCGGTCGACGGCAGTCTCGATCGGGCCTTTCGCGGATCAGCCCGCGTTTGCCAGATCACTGCGGATGACGGCCCGGAGATCGTCGATTGGGCGCAGGGATTGCCCGTCGTCGAAGTGCCAGAACGTCCATCCGTTGCATGCGTCGAAACCCTGGACCTTTGCGCCCATTCTGTGGATCGAACCCGCCTCGCCTCCCGCCGTGACGGTGCCGTCGGCGCGAACGATCGCGCTATAGCGACGCTTGGCGTCGGTCAGCACCTGGCCGGGCTTGATGAGGCCGCTTTCGACCAGCGTGTTGAAGGCCACGCGGACCTCCTGCTTCTTGCCGGTCATGACGGTCAGTTCCGCCTTGCCGAGCGGCTCGACGGCCTCGATGCGGGCAGACGCCGCGTCGATATAGTGCTGCTCGCGCTCGATGCCGACGAAGTGGCGGCCGAGACGCTTGGCGACGGCGCCCGTCGTGCCCGAGCCGAAGAACGGATCGAGGATGATGTCGCCGGGCTTGGAAGAAGCCATGATGACGCGGGCAAGCAGCGCTTCCGGCTTCTGCGTCGGATGCACCTTCTTGCCGTCCTCGCCCTTCAGGCGCTCGTGGCCGTTGCAGATCGGGAACAGCCAGTCGGAGCGCATCTGCACGTCGTCGTTCGAGGCCTTCAGCGCATCGTAGTTGAAGGTGTAGCCCTTGGCCTTGGCATTCGGGCTCGCCCAGATCATCGTCTCATGCGCGTTCTGGAAGCGACGGCCCTTGAAGTTCGGCATCGGGTTGGTCTTGCGCCAGACGATGTCGTTCAGGATCCAGAAGTTGAGATCCTGCAGCGTGGCACCGACGCGGAAGATGTTGTGATAGGAACCGATGACCCAGAGCGTGCCCGTCGGCTTCAGCACGCGGCGGCAGGCGAGCAGCCAGGCGCGGGTGAAGGCATCATAGGCTTCGAAGGAGGCGAACTGGTCCCATTCGTCGTCGACCGCGTCGACCAGCGACTGATCGGGACGATGCAGATTGCCGCCGAGCTGCAGGTTATAGGGCGGATCGGCGAAAATGACGTCTACGGAATGGGTCGGGAGGGCTTCAAGAGCGGCAACGCAATCGCCCTTGATGATCGTGTCGATCCAGCTGTCCGGCTTTGCGGAGGCCTTGAGATCGGCAAGCGGAAATACAGACGCCATCTTTTAACTCGCTCATACACATTACGCTCTTTACTGTCTGTTATGGTTACTCATCTTGGTTACCAAAGCCTGAACCGGGGTACGATTTCGGGAAAATAAAATCTCCAGCGCGCGCCATGGTGCAACCACTTGCCGGGTTTGCGGGCCATTGCCTATGATTGAATTCTCAGGAGCGAACACGCGATGCGATCGACCAAGGCAGCCGAAAGCTCAGGCAAGCAACCGTCCCGGAAGAGCATTCTCGCGGGAGAGTTGACCGATGAAGAAATTCGGCTGATCCGCAATGCGCGCGTTGAAACCGATGCGCCTTACGAACTTGACGATCTTGATGAGGATGGAAAGCTCAGCCCTTCGAAGCGGCCGAGCTGATCCCTAACCCACCACATCATGCACCGCCCGGCTATCTGCCGGCGCCTCGTCCCGCTCGTTCATCCCGTAGTCGCGCACGACATGGCCGATGCGCAGGCGGTAGTCGGCGAAGATGCCGCCGCGGCCGGCGGCCTGGGCGGCGCGGTGGTGTTCGAGGTTGCGCCAGCGTTTGACCGCGTCCTCGTCGCGCCAGAAGGAGAGCGACAGCAGCTTGCCGCGCATGGTCAGGCTTTCGAAGCGCTCGATGGAGATGAAGCCATCCATCTTCTCCAATTCGGCGCGCAGTTCGCCGGCGAGGTCGAGATAGGTGTGGCGCTCGCCCATGTAGGGCAGAACTTCGAAGATAACGGCGATCATGGCAGCACCTTTGCGGCATGGGGGAGCGAGACGTTCTTCAGGAAGATGCGATCTTCCTTGAGGATGAAGCGTTCGCCTATTGCGAATTCGTAGTTCTCGCGGCCGAGCGGGTCGGCGGCAAGGCGGGCGCGGTAGGCTTCGTAGGCGGCGAGGCTTTCGATGTTGTAGACGCCGTAGGCCGTGGTCGCGGAACCCTCGTGCGGGGCGAAGTAGCCGATGAGGTCGGCGCCGTTGCGCGGGATAGCCTGGCCCCAGTTGCGCGCATATTCGGCGAAGGCATCCTTCTTGAACGGGTCGATTTCGTAGCGGATGAAGCAGGTGATCATCTTTTTTCTCCTTGATTGCAGGATGGTTTTGCCATGTTGCGGGACGGAGATGCTTCGGCTACGGTCGAAGTATGGAAGATGACATCTGCAGGAGGTGAGCCGTGAAGGAAGGACCTGATATCGCCCAGATCGGCGCGCTGATCGGCGATCCCGCCCGCGCCAACATGCTGGCCGCGCTGACGGGTGGCAAGGCACTGACCGCTACCGAGCTTGCCGCGGTCGGCGGCATCACGCTGCAGACGGCGAGCGCGCATCTCGCCAAGCTCGAGGCCGGCGGGCTGCTCCTTCCCCGCAAGCAGGGGCGGCATCGCTATTTCACTCTTGCCGATGAAACTGTGGCGCGGCTGATCGAAAGCATGATGGGCTTTGCGGCGAGCCGCGGGCATCTGCGCCACCAGCCGGGACCGAAGGAGCCGGCGCTGCGCAAGGCGCGGATCTGCTACGACCATCTGGCCGGCGATTACGGGGTGCGGATGCTGGATAGCCTCGTCGCCAAAGGCGCGATCGACGCCGTCGGCGACGGGCTGGCGCTGACGGCGAAGGGCGAGGAGACGTTCCAGTGCATCGGGATTAATGTCGCCGACCTCAAGGCTTCGCGGCGGCCACTCTGCCGCTCCTGCCTCGATTGGAGCGAGCGGCGGGCGCATCTGGCGGGCAGTCTCGGCAAGGCGCTGCTTGCGAGTTTCTTCGACAAGGGCTGGGCGCGTCGTACGGCGGGCAGCCGCTCGGTGATCTTTTCGCCTGATGGAGAGCGACAGTTCCTGGCACTGTTTCCGGTAGAGGCTCTTGTTTTTGCGCATGTCTTTGTCCCGAAACCGTGAACCACTTTCGGGAGACATGCGTCAGCTTGGCGCGACCAGCACATCGGTAAAGCCGCGCTCGGCGATATCGTTGCAGAGTTCGCTCCATTCGCACTCTTCGCAAGCCTTGCGGATCGTGCCGAGAGCGAAATTGCGGCGCAGGCGTTCCAGCAGCGCCGCGTCGGGATAGATGCGGGTGCCTTTCCAGACCGCCATCCCCAACAGACGGCCGACGGCTTGCGCCGCCGCCCTGTCCCGCGCCACGACGCTGTCGTTGTGGCAATGCGCCGCCGCTCCCGAGAGCAGCGGCGCGCAGATATCGTCGGGGCCGTCGACCACCTCGATCTCCTCGCCCGACGAGAGGCGCCGGGCGATACGCATGTAGTTCTCGGTGAAGGCGGGCGTGTAGCCTTCACCGACGAAGGTCAGCATGCAGAGCAGGTGGTGGGCGCGCAGGCGAACGGTCATTTCAGCGGCCGGTATAGATCCTGATACCCTTCAGCACGGCTGCCGCCAGCGCCGACTTCAACACCGCGCCGAGAATGAAGGGGGCGACGCCGAGCAGCCAGGCCTTTTCCATGCCGAGCAGGTTTGCGAGCCACAGGCCACCGATCGCCAGGCACAGGATATTGGCGGCGAAATGAGCGGCGAAGCTGCGGATCACGGCGTCGCCGGTCCAGCCGCGCGCGGCAAGCCAGCCGACAAGCGCCGCGATCACAGGGAAGGATGCGAGATAGCCCGCCGTAGGACCGGCGAAGGGGGCGAGACCACCGGCGCCGCCAGCCAGAACCGGGAAGCCCATGGCTGCTTCAGCGAGCCAAGCCAGAACCGTCGCCGCGCCGAGACGCCGGCCATAGAGCGCGCCGATCATCGTCACCGCGAAGGTCTGCATCGTGATCGGCACCGGCACCATCGGCACCGAGATCTGCGAGGCTAGTGCCAGGACGAGCGTGCCGGCCAGCACGAAGACGGCCTTGATGGCGGCCGGCCGAGCAGCGAGGCGCAGCGGGTCGAAACGGAACTCCTGGGATTGATCGAACAGGGACATGAACTCTCCTTCTCAAATTATAGATAATTTTTGATTCCCATCTATTTTATGAGAGAGATTTTTCGCGATGGCAAGCGGGTGCGACGCGATTGTGCAGTGGACAAACGAGAGCGCGTGCACGATCGACCATGAAAGCAGGCGTAACGGCGCGATTTTCCGGGAAAATCACGACCATTAAAAATTATCTATAATTTTGGAAAATCAGCCGACGATGGCGAACGCTTCGCCGTTTTCGCCAGCCTTGTTGGTGGATTTCGGCGCGCGACCGATCCACTGGACGTGTCGCTCAAGGATGCCGGCCGCCTCTTCCGCCCTGCCTTGGCGCAAAGCCACGAGGATGGCGCGGTGGTCGTGGTCGGTGCGCTTTTCCCAGCCCGAACGCCAGGCGGAAAACAGAAAGCGAGCGCTGGCGGCGTGGAGATCGTCGATCGAGGCGAGCAGACGGCTCATGTTGCAGGGCGTCAGGATCAGGCGATGGAAGCGGCGGTTGGCCTCCTCCCAGGCATGAACGTCGGCCGCGGCATCGCCCTCGCGGGTCGCGTCCTCGGCGGCATCGAGGATGGCGGGCGTCAGATGCTTGGCGGCGTGGCGCAGCGCTAGGACCTCGAGTGCGGCGCGCATCTCGGCCACCTCGCGCACCTCCTTGATGTCGAACGAGGCGACGCGCACGCCGCGGCGCGGCTCGCTGATCGCCAGCCCCTGGGCCTCCAGGCGGCGGAAGGCTTCGCGCACGGGCACGTGGCTGGCGCCGAACTCCTCGGCGATATGATCCTGGCGCAGACGGAAGCCGGCCGGCAGTTCGCCGCGAACGATGCGGTCGGCGAGCACGCGGCTGATGCGGCTTGCGATTGTGTCTTCCGGTTCCTTGGCCATACTCATCCATTAGAGGGCGAGCCGTGGCTTGTCGAGATGGCTTGTCGAGGCGGCAAGCGCCTGCATCCGCAGGCATTTCAATTGAGCGCAACCCTAGCCACCCAGCACCCGCAGGCCAGCCATGACGCCCGGCCGGTTGAGATCGGGCGAGGCATCGTGTAAAGCCGCAGCATCCCCCAACAAGGCTTGATAGACATGAATGGCTTCGACCTCATCCTTTTCGACTGCGACGGTGTTCTGGTCGATTCCGAAATCATCGCGGCGGACGTGGAGTCCAAGCTTCTGACGGAGGCCGGCTACCCTATCAGCATCGAGGAGATGGGCGAGCGCTTCTCCGGCATGACCTGGCAGAACATCCTCATGGAAGTGGAGCGCGACGCCAGCATTCCGCTCTCGGCCTCGTTGCTCGACAAGTCCGAGAAGCTGCTCGACATGCGCCTCGCTTCCGACGTGCAGGCGATCGCGGGCGTCGAGGCGGCCATCAAGCGCATCGATCTCAAGCGCTGCATCTGCTCGAACTCGTCGAGCGCGCGGCTGACCATGATGCTCTCGAAGGTGGGGCTCAGCCAGTTCTTCGCGCCGAACATCTTCTCGGCCAAGGATCTTGGCGCCGACCGCGTCAAGCCGAAGCCCGATATCTTCCTGCATGGCGCCAAGCAGATGGGCGCTTCGCCGTCGCGCTGCGTGGTGGTCGAGGATTCCGTGCACGGCGTCCACGCGGCCCGCGCCGCCGGCATGCGGGTGATCGGCTTCACCGGCGCCTCGCACACCTACCCCTCGCATGCCGACCGGTTGACGGATGCGGGTGCCGAGACGGTGATTTCGCGGATGGTGGATCTGCCGGGTGTAGTTGCGGCGCTTGCGGAGTGGGAAGGCGTGGCGTGAGTTTGGATTGAGGGGTGTTTGAGGGATTACGTGGTTGGCGTTGTGCCGTGAGCCCCCTCATCCGCCTGCCGGCACCTTCTCCCCGTTGGGGAGAAGAGACTCGGGGCCGGCCACTCGCTCCATCTTCCCTTCTCCCCAACGGGGAGAAGGTGGCCCGAAGGGTCGGATGAGGGGGCCTCACGGCACGCCCTCAAACTTGAAATCGCGATACCTCGGCAACCGCGATCCCCCTACCCCAAACCTTAGCTAGACTTCTTCTTGCCCTTGCCCTTGCCCTTGGCAGGCGCGCCCTGGTCGAAGCCAACGTTGACGCGGACCAGTGCGCCGGAGCCGACGGGGAGCTTGATGTCGTCCTTGCGGAACAGGACCTGGGTGGCGCCGGTCGGGTCGATCTGGGCGGGGAAGTTGGTGACTTCGGAATAGAGCGCGTCTTCGCCGTCGAAGACGGAGATACGGATCGGCAGCGTGACGTTGCCGCCGGTGCCGGCCGGGCCCGCGACGACGCGGACTTGTGCCACGACGGTCATCACGAGGTTCTGGTCGTTCAGCGTGCACTGGCGCGTGTAGTTGCCGATCGAGGCCTGGAAGGAGAGCTTGTCGGGCGCGCCGGTCTTGGCGCCGCCTGCGTAGCGGTAGAGGATCGCGTCGGCGTCCTTCATGTAGATGGTCGGGCAAGCGCCCTGGACGACGCGCGCCGTATTGCCGGATGCTGTCGTGGCGGTGCCGATCGACGGATCGTTGGAGGACGGGTTGGCGGGCGACAGCGGCATGATCTGGCCGGTGGCGCCTGATGGTGCCGTTTCCGCCGTCTTCGTCTCACCACCGCCCATCCCGAGCGAGTTGCAGCCGACCAGAACAGCCGCGAAGGATACGGAAGCGATAAGACGAGAGACCTTGCCGAGCACGATTATTCCACCCTCTTCACAAAGTTTTTTGCCAGGCCTGCTGAGTGAAAACAGGGCCTTTCGTGACAGTTTGCGATGGTCTATATCAGCGGCGCAAACAAAAATCGATTGGGTAAGCACTGTTTTGATGCACATTTCGGGATTGCAGCCGGCGAAGGCCAGAGCTGCGGCCAAGAGGCGGCGCGACACAGGTTTTCTCTTCAATCCGGATTTTATTTAGGCCGGCACATCAAGGATGACGACAGTGGAATATATCTCGACCCGCGGCAAAGCGCCTGCTCTCGGTTTCTGCGATGCATTGCTGGCGGGTCTGGCGCGTGACGGTGGCCTCTATGTGCCGCGCGAATGGCCGCAGTTCTCCAAGAAGGAAATCCGGGCACTGCGCGGCAAGAGCTACCATGATATCGCCTTCACCATCCTGTCGCCATTCACCAACGGTGAAATCCCAGCCGACACCTTCCGGGCGATGATCGACGAAGCCTACGGCACCTTCCGCCATCCGGCGATCGCGCCTTTGGTGCAGACCGGCCCGAACAGCTTCGTGATGGAGCTCTTCCACGGCACGACGCTCGCCTTCAAGGATGTGGCGATGCAGCTTCTGGCACGGCTGATGGATTATGCGCTGGAAAAGCGCGGCGAGCGCGCCACCATCGTCGGCGCCACCTCGGGCGACACGGGCGGGGCCGCGATCGACGCATTCGCCGGCCGCGAGCGCACCGACATCTTCATTCTCTTCCCGCATGGCAAGGTTTCGCCGGTTCAGCAGCGGCAGATGACGACGTCGACGGCGTCGAACGTGCATGCGCTCGCCGTCGAGGGCAATTTCGACGATTGCCAGAACCTCGTGAAGGCGATGTTCAACGATGCCGCCTTCCGCGACAAGGTGAAGCTCTCGGGCGTCAACTCGATCAACTGGGCGCGCATCATGGCGCAGATCGTCTATTATTTCACGACGGCGATCACGCTCGGCGCACCTGATCGCAAGGTCTCGTTCACCGTGCCGACCGGCAATTTCGGCGATATCTTCGCCGGTTACTGCGCCAAGCGCATGGGCCTGCCGATCGGCAAGCTGGTCGTTGCCACCAACGAAAACGACATCATGGCGCGCACGATCAAGACCGGCCGCTACGAGATGAAGGACGTCAAGGCGACGACCTCGCCGTCGATGGACATCCAGATTTCGTCGAATTTCGAACGGCTGCTGTTCGAGGCCTATGGCCGCGATGCCTCGAAGGTTCGCGCTGCCATGGACAGCCTGAAGCAATCGAACGGTTTCGATATTTCGGCCGATGCCATGTCCTTCATCAAGAAGGATTTCCGCGCCGGCCGCGCCAGCGAAAAGCAGGTGGCCGAGACGATCAAGACCACGCTCGAAAAGACCGGCTACCTGCTCGATCCGCATTCGGCGATCGGCGTTTTCGTGGCTGACAAGCATGAAAAGGCCAATTCACCGATGGTGACGCTGGCCACCGCGCATCCGGCTAAGTTCCCCGCCGCCGTAAAATCCGCATCCGGTATTGACCCCGCGCTCCCGACGTGGCTTGCTGATTTGATGGACAAGGAGGAGCGCTTTCAGATCGTTAAGCCCGAGCTCAAAGAGGTAGAAACATTTATCGACGAGCATTCCCGGGCCTAATCGGCAGAAGGCGCAGAAAGATAGCCAATGACAGTTGAGTGCACCCGGCTCAAATCCGGGCTGACAGTAGTGACACAGACCATGCCGCACCTCGAAAGTGCAGCGCTCGGGGTCTGGATCAAATCAGGTTCGCGCAACGAGACGACAGACGAGCACGGGATTGCCCACCTGCTCGAACACATGGCCTTCAAGGGAACCGCGCGCCGCAGCGCCCGCGAGATCGCCGAACAGATCGAGGATGTCGGTGGCGAAGTAAACGCCGCCACCTCGACCGAAACGACCTCCTACTACGCGCGCGTCCTGAAAGACCACGTGCCGCTCGCCGTCGATATCCTGGCTGACATCCTCACTGAATCCGCTTTCGAAGAGGAAGAGCTGGAGCGTGAGAAGCAGGTCATCCTGCAGGAAATCAACGCCGCCAACGACACGCCCGACGATGTGGTGTTCGATCGGTTTTCCGAAGTCGCCTATCGCGACCAGACGCTCGGCCGCGCCATTCTCGGCACGCCGCAGACGGTGGTGTCCTTCACGCCGCAGCAGATCCGCGGCTATCTCAGCCGCAACTACACGACCGATCGCATGTTCGTGGTCGCAGCCGGCGCCGTGCAGCACGACGAGTTCGTGCGCATGGTCGAGGAGCGATTCGCCTCGCTCCCGACCGCGCCGAGCGCCACGCCGGTCATGGACCCCGCCAAGTACATCGGCGGCAACATCCGCGAGACGCGCGACCTGATGGACGCCCAGATCCTGCTCGGCTTCGAGGGCAAGGCCTATCACGCGCGCGACTTCTACTGTTCGCAGATCCTCGCCAACATCCTCGGCGGCGGCATGTCTTCCCGCCTGTTCCAGGAAGTGCGCGAAATCCGCGGGCTCTGCTATTCGATCTATGCCTTCCACTGGGGCTTTTCCGACACCGGCATCTTCGGCATTCATGCCGCGACCGGCGGCGAGAACCTGCCGGAACTGGTGCCTGTGATCATCGACGAGCTGCACAAGTCGGCGACCTCCATCGACCAGAAGGAAATCGAGCGTGCCCGCGCGCAGATCCGCGCCCAGCTTCTGATGGGCCAGGAAAGCCCGGCGGCGCGCGCCGGCCAGGTGGCGCGGCAGATGATGCTCTACGGCCGGCCGATCTCCAATCCTGAAATGATGGAGCGGCTCGAAGGCATCACCATCGAACGCCTGACCGACCTTGCGGGCCGGCTGTTCTTCGACACCGTGCCGACGCTGTCGGCGATCGGCCCGCTCGAGCATCTGGCGCCGATGGAAGACATCGCCGCGTCGCTCACCTCGCCTGCCCCACAGGGCAAGCAAGCCGTACTTTGAACCTGCATTCGCGGCTCCGGGAGTAATCGATGCCAAAATCGGTGTTTCGGTTCCTGTCTCGGCAGCCGGAAGCAGTTGAAATCGAAGACGCCAATTATGTGCTGCGGCTGCCGCGCTACCAGGATTTCAACCAGTGGCACAAGCTGCGGTCGGCAAGCCGCGGCTTTCTCGAACGCTGGGAGCCGACCTGGCGCCGCGATGAGCTGACGGAAGGCTCGTACCGGGCGCGCGTCATTCGCGGCAAGCAGGAATACGCGTCAGGCCAGGCCGTTCCGCTGCTGCTTTTCCACCGTGAAAACATGACGCTGCTCGGCGGCATCACCATCGGCTATATCAGGCGCGGGGCGGCACAGAGCTGCATGATCGGCTACTGGATGGGCGAAGCGCATGCCGGCCAGGGCCATATGTTCGCCGCACTTCAATTGGTTATACCCTACATCTTCGCAGGCCTTGAGTTGCACCGTATCGAAGCAGCCTGTATTCCAGACAATGCTCGGAGCATCCGCCTGCTTGAAAAAGCCGGGTTTCAGCGGGAAGGCTATCTGCGCGGATACTTGAAGATCAACGGTCAGTGGCATGATCACGTGATGTTTTCACTGCTCGCCACCGATACGGATAAAGGCAGGATAACCGACAGCCGATGACCAACAAACGCATGCTGCACCCATCACCATCTGGACGTTTCGTCGCGGTGATCGCAGCGCTTTTCCTGTCGGCTTTGGCGCTGATGGCAGGGGTCGCGCAGGCGGCCGAACCGGTGAAGATTTCCCGCGACGACACCGCGCTCGATCTGACCAAGACCACCGAGATCTACGCCAACCAGGGTGAGGCCTTTCAGGTGTCTACCGCGGCCGGCGCCGACGGCATCCGCCGGCGCATCGAGGTGCGCTCGAGCTCCGGCAACCACCAGGGCGACTGGGCGGTCTTCGCGCTTGCCAACGTTTCCGACGAGCAGCTGGAACGCGTCATCGTCGCACCGCATTTCCGTCTGGTGAATTCCAAGCTTTTCTGGCCTGACCTCGGCTCGCAGCGCATCATCGCGATCACGCCGAGCGAAGGCTTCGCGCTCGACCGGCAGCCGAGCGACGATTCCGACGTCTTCCGCATCACGCTCAACCCGGGCTCCGTCATCACCTTCGTCGCCGAGCTTTCGACGCCGGAACTGCCGCAGATCTATCTGTGGGAGCCCGACGCCTACAAGGACACGATCAACGCGTTCACGCTCTATCGCGGCATCGTGCTTGGGATCGCCGGCCTGCTGGCGGTGTTCCTCACCATCCTTTTCGTCGTCAAGGGCACCTCGATGCTGCCGGCGACCGCCGCGCTCGCCTGGGCGGTGCTCGGCTATATCTGCGTCGATTTCGGCTTTCTCGGCAAGCTCGTCAGCATCGCTTCGGCGGACCAGCGAATATGGCGCGCCTGCGCGGAAGTGGCGCTGGCATCGAGTTTCGTCATCTTCCTGTTCACCTATCTCAACCTAAACCGGTGGCATACGCATCTCGGCTACGTGACGCTGGCCTGGGTGCTGGGTCTGGCGCTGCTCTTCGGCGTCGCGATCTACGATCCGGCCATCGCCGCCGGTATCGCCCGCCTCTCCTTCGCGCTCACCGCGACGCTGGGCTTGCTGCTGATCATCTATCTCGGCCTCAACCGCTACGACCGCGCCATCCTGCTCGTGCCCGCATGGGCGCTGATCCTGGTGTGGCTGTTCGGCGGCTGGCTGACGATCACCGGCCAGCTCGACAACGACATCATCCAGCCGGCGCTCGGCGGTGGTCTCGTGCTGATCGTGCTTCTGATCGGCTTCACCGTCATGCAGCACGCCTTTGCCGGCGGCACGTTCCAGCAGGGCCTGTTCTCCGATCTCGAACGGCAATCGCTGGCGCTGACTGGCTCCGGCGACATGGTGTGGGATTGGGACGTGGCGCGCGACCGCGTCGTCACCATCCCCGATGTCTCGGTCAAGCTCGGCCTTTCGCCCGGCACGATGCATGGTGCCGCCCGCAACTGGCTGCCGCGCCTGCACCCCGACGATCGCGACCGCTTCCGCGCCACGCTCGACGTGCTGCTCGAACATCGCCGCGGCCGGCTGAACCACGAGTTCCGCATCCGCGCCGAGGACGGGCATTTCCACTGGCTGCTGATCCGCGCCCGGCCGGTGCTCGATTCCAACGGCGAGGTGATCCGCTGCGTCGGCACCGTCATCGACGTGACCGAGCAGAAGAACTCGATCGACCGGCTGCTGCAGGACGCGCTGCACGACAACCTGACCGGCCTTCCCAACCGCCAGCTGTTCCTCGACCGCCTGCAGGGCGTGCTGGCGCTGGCGCCAGGTGGCGATACGCTGAGGCCGACCGTGATGGTGATCGATATCGATCGCTACAAGCTGGTCAACGACGCGCTTGGCGTGGCGGCCGGCGACAACATTCTGATCGCGCTGACGCGCCGTCTTCGCCGACTGTTGAAGCCGCAGGACACGCTGGCGCGGCTCTCCGGCGACCAGTTTGGCCTCATTCTGGTTTCCGAGCGCGATCCCACCAAGATCGCCGACTTCGCCGATGCGATCAGCAAGGCGATCATGGTGCCGATCAACTTCGCCAACCGCGAGATCATCCTGACGGCGTCGATCGGGCTTGCCTCCTTCGTCGACCAGCAGGAAAACGCGACGGGGATGCTCAGCGATTCCGAGCTTGCCATGTACCGAGCGAAACGTGCCGGCAGCAATCGCGTCGAGCCGTTCCAGCCTGCCTTCCGCGACTTCGGCGCCGATCGGCTGCAGCTGGAATCGGATCTCCGCCGTGCGCTGGAGCGCAAGGAACTGTCGATGGTCTACCAGCCGATTGCCGGCCTGGAAGATGTGGAGATCGCCGGCTTCGAGGCGCTGATGCGCTGGGAGCATCCGAAGCGCGGCAACATCCCGCCGTCGGAGTTCATCCCGATCGCGGAAGCTTCCGACATCATCAACATGCTCGGCGTCTTCGCGCTCGAACAGGCGACCAACGACCTGATGGCCTGGGAGAGCCAGACCGGCGAGCTGCCGATCTTCGTGTCGATCAACCTCTCCAGCTCGCAGCTGCTGAACAACGATCTCTATGACGACGTCCGCTCGGTTCTCGCCAAGACCCATTGCGATCCAACCCGGCTGAAGCTGGAGTTGACCGAGACGATGGTGATGGAAAACCCGGAGCAGGCGCGCCTGGTGCTCGGCAAGCTGCGCGAGATCGGGCTTGGGCTGGCGCTCGACGATTTCGGCACCGGCTACTCCTCGCTCTCCTACCTCACCCGCTTCCCGTTCGACACGATCAAGCTCGACAAGACGCTGGTCTGCGACACCAGCGACCGCAAGTCGACCGTGCTGCGCTCGGTGATCTCGATGGCGCGGGAGCTTGAGATGAAGGTCGTCGCCGAGGGGATCGAGTCCAACGAGGATGCGATCGAGCTGGCGAAGATGGGCTGCACCTACGGCCAGAGCTATCTCTTCGGCCCGCCGATGGCGTCGGAATCGGTACTGCGGCTGCTGAAGGAACGGTTTCCTCTGACCAAGCGCGCCTGAGGTCTCTCAGGCCGCCAAGGTTCAGGCACCTAATATTCAGGCCGCGACTTGCCGTGGCTCGGCGACGCGATCCTGGATCAGCCGATGCAGATATTCGAGCTTTTCGACGACAGCGTTCGACAGCACGAAGGGGTAGGAATCCGGCTGGCCCATGCTGCGCTGGATGGCGTTGATCGCTACCGATAGCGGCACCCAGGCGCTGACCAATTGCTCGGCGCTCGCTGCCCGATAGGGATTGAAATCCACCTCAGACGCCATTTCCTCATGACCGCGCGGATCGATCGCGATGCCGAAGCCGCGCGCGGTCTCCAGCGTATCGACGATATGGAGATAGTGCGCGAAGCACTCGGCGAAATCCTCCCAGGGATGGGCCGCAGCATAAGCGCTGATGAAACTCTGCTGCCAGCCGAGAGGCGCGCCGTTCTGGTAATGGTTCTGCAGCGCCTGGCCATAATCCTGGCGCTCATCGCCGAAGACGGCGCGGAAGCCATCGAAGGCGTCGCGGTCGCGGACCAGGCGGTTCCAGACGAAGTGCCCGATCTCGTGGCGGAAATGGCCGAGCAGCGTTCTATAGGGTTCGTTCATCGAGGCGCGGGCAAGTTCGCGGGTGATGTCGTCGGCCTCGGCTGCGCGGATGGCGATGACACCTTCGTCGTGGCCGGTCATGGCCGGGATGACGTTGCCGTCGACCTGCACCTCATCCTCGAGAAAGTCGAATACCAACCCGCCTTGCGGATCCTCGATCCGATCGGGCGGCGGCAGGCGCCAGCGCAAGAGCGAGTAGAAGAGATGGCGCTGCGCCTGGCTGATGCGACGCCAGCGATCGATCCCCTCCTGCGTATGGGTATTCGGCACCAGGCGATTGTAGCGGCAGGCGATGCAAAACGGATTTTCGTCATCCGCATTGACCAGCCAGTTGCAGATATCGAGACCGGCATTGGCGCAGAAGCGCACCGCGCGCTGAGGGTCCGACGTCAGCTGCCACAGCGTGTCGTCGCGCGGCTCGAGTGCCCGCATCGAGAGGTCATCAGGCAGGAAGCCGAGGCGATGGTTGCAGCGAACGCATTGCCGGTTGTCGAAGTGCACGACCTGATCGCAGTTATCGCAGGCGAAAAGCCGCATGGAACGCCCCATAGCGTGGTGTTGATACAAAACGACCCGCAGCGCGGATGCGCGACGGGCCATTGCGTGGATGCTTTCGATCACATGCGATCGACGACATCCTTCAGCTTGTCCTTTGCATTGCCCTTGGCAGTCTGTGCCTTGCCCTTGGCTTCCTGGACGGCGCCCTTGGCGCGGGTCGAATTGTCGCCGGTCGCCTTGCCGACAGCCTGCT
Source organism: Rhizobium sp. 2MFCol3.1 (assembly GCF_000377565.1). GTDB lineage: Bacteria > Pseudomonadota > Alphaproteobacteria > Rhizobiales > Rhizobiaceae > Rhizobium. The sequence goes on from NZ_KB898357.1 coordinate 409,032, forward strand.
TCGCCTTGCCGGCGATTTCGTTGGCCTTGCCGGAAATCTTGTCGCTGGTGCTACCCATCTGATGTCTCCTTTTGGTACGGGCCTCGTGCCCGGTGCGAAAAGAGAACGTGGTTCGCGGCTATTCGTTCCGCGAATTTTTTCAGCTTCAGGCGTGGCCGGCTTCAGTGGAGAGCATGGCGGCCGAAATGCCCATGCCGGCCAATGCGCGCTCGTATTTATCATCCAGATTGGGATCGAAAATGAGGGCATCGTTGGCCGGGCAATTCAGCCAGCCATTGCTGGCGATCTCGGCTTCGAGCTGGCCAGCACCCCAGCCGGCATAGCCGAGCAGCATGGTGGCGCGCTTCGGCCCCTCGCCCTTGGCAATGGCACGGATGATGTCGAGCGTCGCCGTCATGCAGATATCGTCGCTGACGGGAATGCTGGAATCGCAGAGATAATCATCGGAATGCAGAACGAAACCGCGGCCGCTTTCCACAGGCCCGCCCGTCTGGATCGACAGGTCGCCAGATGGCGGCGGCATGAGGATCGCCTCGTCGCTCTTGATCATGTCGAGATGCATGAGCACGTCAGTGAACGAAAGCTCCTGAGAGCGGTTGATGATGAAACCCATGGCGCCGGCATCGGAATGGGCGCAGACATAGATGACGGTGCGGGCGAAATTGCTGTCCGATACGCCGGGCATGGCGATCAGGAACTGGCCGTCGAAGAAGCCGCGTTCACGTCTGTTTTTCAGGGTCGACAGGGACATGATACCTCCTGATGCCAGACCGCTCGAGGCGCCGACAAGAGAAACATGGGCCAATGTCCTGTTTCAATCAACTGAAAATGAAAATTAAATCGGATGCGGCTGCTGGCGAAGGGCAGCGGATTTGAATAACCATTGCCGCATGACCTTTGCCCCGCACAAAAGACATCTCGTCCTAATCCTCGCCACGGCTCTTGGCCTGTCCTCAGCCGCGCTCTCCACAGCGCAGGCGGGCACCAGCGAATGGGTCGACAATGCCGGCGGGCGGATGCGGCTGGTGGCGATGGCGCCCGACGCGCACGGCAAGATCCGCGCCGGGCTGCAGATCGAACCCAATGCCGGATGGATCACCTATTGGCGCGAGCCGGGCAATAGCGGCATCCCCCCGCAGATCACGATCGCGCCCGAGACAGGCGTGACGCTCGATAAGATCGGCTACCCGATCCCGAAGCACATCAAGGACGAGAGGCTCGACGACATCGGCTACGACGCGCCGGTGACGCTGCCGCTCACGCTTTCGGCCACGAGCGGTGCCACCGAGATCAAGGCGCAGGCCTTCATCGGTATCTGCAAGGATATCTGCGTGCCCTTCCAGGCCGATCTCACCGTTCGCCTCGCTGCGGCAGGACAATCGGAGCCGGAGGAAAAGGCCATACTGGACGCCGCCGACGCGCGGTTGCCGGAGGCGCCTTCCTCCAAGTTCAAGGTGACCAAGCACACGCTGTCGGCCGACCTGAAGGAGCTGACGCTCAATATCACGCTCCCCGATATCGGCGACACGACGCCCGACGTCGCCATTGCCGGCCCGAGCGGCTATGTGTTTACCAAGCAGCTGATGAGCAAGCGCGATGGCACGTCGCTGACGACGACAGTTGCGATCGGCAAGCTGCCGAAGAATTACGACATATCGGGCAAGAGCTGGAGCGCGCTTGTGATCGACGGTGCCCGCGCCATCGAAAGCCCGCTTGCTTTCAAATAGGCCGATCCTATCATTCACACCTGCCATTGATCTCAACTTAGGCGGCCCTCGGCGGCGCCTGCCAAACAATAACCAGGAGATAGTCATGACCATTGCAATCGGCGACACGCTGCCTTCGGCGACCTTCAAGGAAAAGACGGCTGACGGTCCGGTCGAGACCACGACCGAGGCGCTGTTCAAGGGCAAGCGCGTGGTGCTCTTCGCCGTGCCCGGCGCCTTCACGCCGACCTGCTCGCTCAACCACCTGCCCGGCTATCTCGAAAACCGCGACACCATTCTCGGCAAGGGCGTCGACGACATCGCCGTCATCGCCGTCAACGACTGGCACGTGATGGGCGCCTGGGCGCAATCCTCCGGCGGCATGGGCAAGATCCATTTCCTCCCCGACTGGGACGCTTCCTTCACCAAAGCCATCGGCCTCGACGCCGACCTCTCCGGCGGCGGCCTCGGCGTGCGCTCCAAGCGCTACTCGATGCTGGTCGAGGACGGTGTCGTGAAGTCGCTCAACGTCGAAGACAATCCCGGCCAGGCGACGGTTTCGAGCGCTGCGACGATGATCGAGCAGCTTTGATGTGATGTTGCGGGGCGGGGCCGCGTGTCGGCTTCGCCCTGCGCTTGGCCACGCTGCGCTGGCTTCCGTGGCGGGTTGCTGCGGGCCTTGGCTCTCTTGCGTTTTTAACGCACCGTTGCGTTTCTGGCGGCGTGCTTAGATCCTCGGGACGAGCCCGAGGATGACGCCGAGAGCGTAGGAAGCGACGTCCTTTCAATAGGTTAGAGACGTATCCATCCTTTCAACCGTCATACTCGGGCCCGTCCCGAGTATCTGCTGTCGGTGCAATTGGCTCAACGTGAATGGACGCTGGGCGAGGACGGGGCTGCGGGTGCCGGCTCAGACGCAAGTACGCATCACCCACCAACTCCAGTGGCTCCGGCTCCTCTCATCCCCCTGAACCGTTGCATTCGCGGCTGCGTGCTTAGATCCTCGGCACGTTGGCCGAGGATGACGCCGAGAGAGTGGCGGCGGCGTCCTCCCAGTCCGCCTTCCACTTCCTGTTCTCCACAAACCTCTGCTGGTCGCCGATATTTTCGCGCTCGAGCGCTTGCGTCCTCATTGAAAATATCGTTATAACGTTACAAAGTAATGTTATTACATACTGAGTGCCGAGAATGACCCTCCTAAACAATCTCGCCGCCGGCCTGTTGGGCACATCGGCGATGAGCCGCGTGATCGGCGCTGTTGTCGTCACCGCCCTGCTCTGGATCGCGATCGCATGGGCGGTGGTGCTGCCATGAGCGAAGATCTGATCCGGCTTTCCAATCTTACCGTCGCCTATAACCGGCACCCGGCTGTGCACCACGTCTCCGGCGCGATAGCGGCCGGCAGTCTGACGGCCATTGCCGGGCCGAACGGCGCGGGGAAATCGACGCTTTTGAAGGCGATCATGGGTGAGCTCAGGCCGAGCGAGGGGCGCGTGGAGCATCGGCTGCAGCGCACCGATTTCGGCTATCTGCCGCAGGCGGCCGATATCAACAGGCGGTTTCCGATCTCGGTGCTCGATACCGTGCTGCTCGGCGCATGGCGGCAGGCGGGGGCGTTTTCGCGGGTTTCGGGTGCGGAGATGGTGAGGGCGCGTGAGGCGATCGCGGCGGTCGGGCTCGAAGGTTTCGAGCGGCGGCAGATCGGGTCGCTGTCGTCGGGCCAGCTGCAACGCGTGCTGTTTGCGCGGCTATTGCTGCAGGATGCCAAGGTGATCCTGCTCGACGAGCCCTTTACCGCGATCGATGCCCGCACCACCCGCGACCTGATCGAGATGATCAGGCGATGGCATGGCGACGGGCGCACGATCGTGGCGGTGCTGCACGATTTCGAGCAGATCCGCGCGCATTTCCCGCAGACGCTGCTTCTCGCCCGCGAGATGATCGACTGGGGCCCGACCGCTTCCGCGATGTCGGCCGAGAACCTGTTGAAGGCGCGGGCGATGGCCGAGCGCTGGGATGAGGACGCAGACGCCTGCGCGCCGGCCGCATGACCATCTACGATCTCTTCTTCGCGCCCTTTGTCGACTACGGCTTCATGCGCCGGGCGCTGGTCGCGTGCCTTTGCCTCGGGCTCGGTTCCGGGCCGATCGGTGTGTTCCTGATGTTGCGGCGCATGAGCCTGATGGGCGATGCGATGAGCCATGCGATCCTGCCGGGGGCGGCGATCGGCTATCTCGTCGCCGGGTCGCTGTCGCTGACGGCGATGGGGATCGGCGGGCTGGTGGCGGGGCTCGCTGTGGCTTTGCTGTCGGGCGCGGTCAGCCGTGTGACGGTGCTGCAGGAGGATGCGAGCTTTGCCAGCTTCTATCTGGCATCGCTGGCGCTGGGCGTGCTGATCGTCTCGCTGAGGGGGTCCAATATCGATCTGCTGCATGTGCTGTTCGGCACCATCCTCGCCATCGATCCCCCTGCCCTCTACCAGATCGGCGCGATCACGACGCTGACGCTGATCGTGCTCGCCGCGATCTACCGGCCGCTGATCGCCGAATGCTTTGACCCGAGTTTCCTCAGGGCGATCGGCGGGCGCGGTCCGGTCTATCACTTCCTGTTCCTGCTGCTCGTCGTGCTCAATCTCGTCGCCAGCTTCCAGGCGCTTGGTACGCTGATGGCGGTGGGGCTGATGATGCTGCCGGCTGCGATCGCGCAGCTCTGGTCGCGCAGTCTGCCCTCGATGATGCTGGTGGCGGCCTTGAGTGCCGCGGCATCCGGCTATTTCGGGCTGATCGCCTCCTATCATCTAGAGCTCGCCTCCGGGCCGACGATCATCATGACGGCGGCGGCGATCTACGGCTTCTCCATCTTTTTCGCACCGTCGGGCCTTGCCCGGCGTCTTTTCCCCCGCGCCCATCTCAAGGGCTAACCAAAGGATCCTTCTATGCCCCATAGAAGATTGCTTCTTGCCGCCTCGCTTCCCGCGCTGATGGCCTTCTCGGCCATGCCGGCTTCGGCCGAAACGCTGAAGGTCGTGGCCTCCTTCACCGTGCTGGCCGATGTCGTCAAACAGGTTGGCGGCGACCATGTCGACGTCAAGAGCCTCGTCGGGCCGAACGGCGACCCCCACGAATTCGAGCCGTCGCCGACCGACGCCAAGAACCTGAAGGCCGCGAAGGTCACCTTCGTCAGCGGCGAAGGACTGGAGGGCTGGATGGACCGGCTGATCGCGGCATCGGGCTACAAGGGCACGCCGGTGACCGTCTCCGAGGGCGTGAAGACGCGCACCATGGAAGAGGACGGCAAGACAGTGACCGATCCGCACGTCTGGAACAGCCCCGTCAGTGTCAAGGTCTGGGTCGCCAACATCGAGAAGGCGCTTTCATCGGCCGATCCTGCGGATGCGGCGGCGTTCAAGGCCAATGCCGCGGCTTACACCAAGAAGCTCGACGAGATGGACGCCTATGCCAAGGCGAAGTTCAAGGATATCCCCGAGGATCACCGCAAGGTTCTGACCAGCCACGACGCCTTCGGCTATTTCGGCCGGGAGTATCATGTGAGCTTCCTGGCGCCGCTCGGCGTCTCCACCGAAAGCGAGGCGTCAGCCGCCGAAGTTGCCCAGCTGATCGAGCAGATCAAAGCCGAGCACGTGAAGACGTACTTCTTCGAGAACTCCAACGATCCGCGCCTCGTCAAGCAGATCGCCAAGGCAACGGGGGCTGAGCCCGGCGGCGAGCTCTATGTAGAGTCGCTGTCGGATGCCAAGGGCCCGGCATCCAACTACGAGAAGATGTTCCGCTACAATGTCGACCAGATCTCCGCCGCGATGCGCAAGGGCAGCTGACGACGGAAACCGAGACGTTCGACCTGCGGGATCAGACCTGCAGGTCGAAGACGATCAGGCCGCCGAGGCCGCCATCCAGCGACGAGACGATGCGCTCGCCGACGGCGACATGCTCGGGATGGACGAGATAGGCGTCGCGCGCCTCCGGGCTTTCGAAGGTAACGGCAAAGCCATCGACGAAGCCGGCATGCAGGCCCTCTGGCGAGACGTTCGGGCCGTATTTGATATCCAGAATACCCGGAATGACCTGCTTCAGCGCGACGATCTGTTCAAACAGGGACTGCTTCTCTTCGCCCGTGATGGCCGATTTCAGCCGCATCAGCACTGAGTGCAGGATCATATGGTCGCCTCCCGACATGTTGTTATCCGCAAAGCATAGTGGGAATGCGGCTGCGGGCAAGATGCAAAGATTAGCCATGGAAAAAGGCGCGACCGGTGCCGGCCGCGCCTTCTGAACGATGATTGCCAAGCCGCGGTCAGGCGGCGGAGCGGCCGCCGAAGGACGACGTCAGGCGATCGGCGAGCGCACGGGCCGGCGACTGTACCGGACGCGAGCTTGACGTTGCGGCGCTGACGGCGCGGTCGTCGAGTTTGAACTGCGACAGGAGCTCCAGCAGGGTTGCCGCCTGGGTCGCGAGGCCGTGACTTGCCGCGGTCGCCTGCTCCACCATGGCCGCGTTCTGCTGCGTGCCCTGGTCCATATGGTTCACCGAGGTGTTGATCTCCGACAGGCCGGTCGACTGTTCGCGCGCCGAAAGCACGATCGACTGGACGTTGCGGTTGACGTCCTGCACTTCGGAGACGATCTCCTGCAGCGCCTTGCCGGTGCGGCCGACGAGATCGACGCCGCCGCGCACCTGTTCGCCGGACTTGGTGATCAGCTGCTTGATCTCCTTGGCGGCGTTGGCCGAGCGCTGGGCGAGTTCGCGCACTTCCTGGGCCACGACCGCGAAGCCCTTGCCGGCTTCACCGGCACGCGCCGCTTCCACACCGGCGTTCAGCGCCAGCAAGTTGGTCTGGAAGGCGATGTCGTCGATGACGCCGATGATGTTCGAGATCTGGCTCGACGACTGCTCGATCTCATGCATGGCATCGACCGCCTCGCGGACGATGTCGCCGGAGCGTTCGGCGCCGGCCTGGGCGCGCTTGACGAGTTCGCCGGCGTCACCGGCGCGGGTGGCCGAATCCTTGACTGCGGTCGTCACCTGTTCCAGTGCGGCGGCCGTCTCCTCGACGGAGGCTGCCTGCTGTTCGGTGCGGCGGGACAGATCGTCGGCCGACGCCTTGATCTCGGCTGCGCCGGCATCGATCATCCGGGCATTCTCGCCAACCGTGCGCAGCGTTTCCTGCAGACGGCCGATCGATTCGTTGTAGCTGATGCGCAGCGCGTCCAGCTGATCAGCGAAGGGCGTTTCGAGACGGTAGGTCATGTCGCCATCCGACAGGCGCTGCAGCCCGACGCCGAGGCCATCGACAGCAAAGCGGACGTCTTCGGCTTCGCGTGCCTTCTGCGTTTCGCGGGCGATGCGCTCGTTTTCGCTGAGGCTGCGATTGGCTTCCGTTTCGCGCTCGAGGCGTTCGCGCTCCAGCGCGTTTTCGCGGAAGACAGTGACGGCGGCGGCCATTTCGCCGATCTCGTCGCGGCGGGCGCCGTGCGGGATCTCATGGCTGTTGTCGCCTGATGCAAGCTTGTTCATCGCACTGGTGATGTCGCTGATCGGCCGCGCCACGCGGAAGAACGAGATGAAGGCGGCGGCGATGGCGAGAAGGGCCGCGATGGCGACGGCCGCGATCGTCGAGATCCGGGCGAAGCTGATGACGTCGCTGGAGATCGTGATCGATGTTGCCGCCAGGGTCTTGTTGTTGTCGACCACGCCCTTGATGATGCCGCTGGCCTCAGTGCTGATCGGGTCCATGTTCTCGACCATGAACGTCTTCAGGTTCGCCTGCTCGCCCGAGGTCGCCATCTTCGCGATCGTCGCGCCGAAATTGTCGTAGTCGCGGAAGTCCTTTTTCAGCGTCTCGACCTTGGCGCGGGTGGCCGGCAGGGTGACGCGGGTTTCGAAGGAAGCGAGCGCCTCGTCGCGAACGACGCGGACATCTTCCAGCGCCTTCTCGAGCGTTGCGATCTCCTGCGGGCCAGTTGCCGACAGCATGGCCGTGACATGGCGGCGCTGATCGCCGAAGCTCTTGTCGAGCGCGGCCAGGAAGGCGTTGCCGGTCATGTTGCGGACCATCAACTGCGACTGTGTTTCGAGATTGGAAATAGAGTTGAGCGCCAAGCCGCCCTGAATGACACCCAAGACAACAACGCCGCCAAACAGCGCTGGTATCAGTGTCCTGATCTTCAAATTCATCATCGTAAGCCCCGGTCTTTCTTCAATCTTTTCGCTCTGGCCCTCCTCAACCGGCAACCGGTTTGACAAATGGCAATTGAGAAATACTTACCGGAGCGATGCTTGCGGCTAAATGTAGCAACGCCCCATGTTCCGCTGCGAAACGCCCGAAACCCAGGGCGTTACGACTGCACGATGGCCGTTTCGGGCGGAAAAACCGTCGTAAACGGGACGACGCCGGCGACATTCTCCTCTAAGCTGCGACGCATGACCGCACGGGAAGAGGAGCCCGCGCGGAGGTGAGCATTTTCAACGGAGGAGATGAAAATGAGCAAGAACCGTGGCGTCGTCTACATGCGGCCCGGCGTTGTCGAAATCCATGACATCGACGATCCCAAGCTCGAGGCACCCGATGGGCGCCGCATCGAGCATGGCGTGATCCTGAAGGTGATCTCGACCAATATCTGCGGATCGGACCAGCACATGGTGCGCGGCCGCACCACGGCGATGCCGGGGCTGGTTCTCGGCCATGAAATCACCGGCCAGATCATCGAAAAGGGCATCGACGTCGAGATGCTCGAGGTGGGCGACATCGTCTCCGTACCGTTCAACGTCGCCTGCGGCCGCTGCCGCTGCTGCAAGTCGCAGGACACCGGCGTCTGCCTCACCGTCAACCCGTCGCGCGCCGGCGGCGCCTATGGTTATGTCGACATGGGCGGCTGGATCGGCGGCCAGGCCCGCTACGTGACCATCCCTTACGCGGACTTCAACCTCCTGAAAATTCCGGATCGCGACCGGGCGATGGAGAAGATCCGCGATCTCACCATGCTCTCCGACATCCTTCCAACAGGCTTCCATGGCGCGGTGCGCGCCGGCGTCGGCGTCGGCTCGACCGTCTATGTCGCGGGCGCCGGCCCGGTCGGGCTTGCGGCTGCCGCTTCCGCCCGCATCCTGGGTGCCGCCGTGGTGATGATCGGCGACTTCAACAAGGATCGCCTGGCGCATGCCGCCCGCGTCGGTTTCGAGCCGATCGATCTGTCGAAGAGCGACCGTCTCGGCGACATGATCGCGCAGGTGACGGGAAGCAACGAAGTGGACAGCGCGATCGACGCGGTCGGCTTCGAGGCGCGCGGCCATTCGGGCGGCGAGCAGCCGGCGATCGTGTTGAACCAGATGATGGACATCACCCGCGCCGCCGGCTCGATCGGCATTCCCGGCCTCTATGTGACCGAGGACCCCGGCGCCGTCGACAGCGCGGCCAAGACCGGCAACCTGTCGCTGCGCTTCGGCCTCGGCTGGGCCAAGGCACAATCCTTCCACACCGGCCAGACGCCGGTGCTGAAGTATAACCGGCAGCTGATGCAGGCGATCCTCCACGACCGCCTGCCGATCGCCGATATCGTCAACGCCAAGGTGATCCCGCTCGAAGAGGCCGTTCAGGGCTACGAGAGCTTCGACCACGGGGCCGCGACGAAATTCGTGCTCGACCCGCATGGGGATGTGGCGAAGGCAGCTTGAGGGCTCGCTCGACGGATATGGGGTGGCCAGCGTTGGCGCGCGTGGCCCCCTCACCCTACCCTCTCCCCGCTGGGGAGAGGGGGAGCAAGAGGCCCGCCACGAGTCCCTTCTCCCCCGCGGGGAGCAACCATGTCTCATCCATTCACATATTTCGGCGTCCATTCGGTCTTTCGGGTAAGGATTGTGTTGGCGAGAATGACGAGTTTTCTGGC
>NZ_KB898358.1 GCF_000377565.1 Rhizobium sp. 2MFCol3.1
CATACAGAATGAAACTTCGACGCACCTCAGCTATAATGGTGCGTCCCTTACAGGAACAAAACCCATAGGGTTTTGCTCCGGCACGACGACGGAAACGTCGTACGGGAGCAACCGCTTCGCAGTTGCCCCGGCAGAACGACAAACCGCTACGCGGTTCGTCGATGTTAGGATGAGGCGCAAGCGCCTCACCTTGAGGACGCGGGGTGGAGCAGCCCGGTAGCTCGTCAGGCTCATAACCTGAAGGCCGCAGGTTCAAATCCTGCCCCCGCAACCAATCTTCCTTTCCAGAACCTCAACCTTATCGCTAGCGCGAAGACTTCATCTTCGCTGGCGATCGTAGCTCGGCGTCATCAGGACTATCACCTGAACGCCGCACGACTGTTCAAAGTCCGGCAGGGCGCCTAAATTCCCTCAGAATGACATAACACAAGTACGAACGAAGCCCGCTTCACGCGGGCTTTTTGGCGTTTGCAGCACGCACATTGGCAACGCCGCACGAGGCGAGGCGATCGAGCAGGTCTTCAGCAGCAGACGAATCCTCTGGCTTCTGCTTCCGCCATCATGCCTAGCCGCCCCGCCTCACTGCGTCAGCTGCTGTTCCTTCAAATCGCCCTGCAGCGTCTGATCGGCCGTGGCCGGCTTCTTCTTCGGCGGATGCATCATCGGCGCTTCGATGATCGTCGCCGGCACGGCCACCGCGGTCGCGGCCACGGTACCGATATTGGTGACCGTCCCGCCGACCACCGCCGTGATGCCCTGTCCGAGAGTGACATTGCTGTCGGTGAGTGGCTGGCCGGTCATCAGGCGTTGGCCGATCAGCTGCACGATCTCGGGGCTCTCGGCGAATTTTCCGTGGTTCAGCCTGTCGTTGCTGTTGACCTTGGTGAGGTCGATCGCCGTGATGCCGGCCTCTTCCAGCTTGGTGCGATAGGGTTCGACCGTCGGGTCGATGGCGCCCAGGCGCGAAACGCGACCGGTGATGAAGCTTGAGAAGGCCAGAGCCCGGTCGTCCTGCGACACGAAGATCGTGAACTTCGGGCGCGGCGTGCCCATTTCGGCATATTGCTTGGCGAAGACCTGGATGTCGATGTCTGGCGAGGCCAGGATGACGTCGCGGATCTTGCTGTTCAGGTGCCCGTCGCGAATGCCCATCTGCCGCAGCGACTCCATCGTCAGCCACGTGCCCATGGAATGCGCGAGAATGGTGATGTCCTTGACGTTGGGATCGTTGACCAGTGTCCTCAGCGCCTGTTCCAGCGCCGTGCGCGAATAGTTGGTGCTTTCCTTGTCGTATTCGTAAGCGGTGATCTGCGCCCGCGACGGCCATGTGAAGAGGATCGGCGTCGCGTCCATCTTGCTGTCGTGGACGATCTGCGCCAGCCGGAAGACGGAATCCTCATACTTGTTGTTGAAGCCGTGGATGAAGACCAGCGCGTGGCCGTTATGCATGTGCTGGCTGAGCCAGGTACGCCCTTCCGGAACCGTGGCGATCTGCTGGACACCGGTGACCGCGAAGTCGGTGGCCGGGTTCGGCGGCAGGCGCTTTGGCCATTGCACGGTGCCAGACTTGCGGTTCGGCGGAATGGAGACTTCGACGGCCGTCAGCGACGGTTTGGGGCTGCGTTCGCCGTTAAACAGCGTCGCCGGATCGCCCGAGGGTTCGCGTGTGGTTGCGACCAACATGTCGACGCGGGTGGTGTTCGGCGTCGCCGCCGTCAGCGCCACGGGCGTCATCACGCCGCTTGGGTGGCCACAACTGGTCAGCAGCAGCATGACAACGAGAAACCGTACGCGCATGAACCCCTCCGGTCTGATGGACGCACCATAGAGCAACCGGCGCTGGAGGGAAGCCCGCAAGACTACGCAATGACCACAGTATGGTCCTTGAGCAGGTGATGATATGCGCGCTGTTGCAGGACGCACACGCTTTGCGGGAGGCAGGCGGCCACGATAATCGTCGTGGCCGCCCGGATATCAGCGCTCGATATGGTAGCAGGCGGCCGTCTGGCCGGGCCTGACCTCTTCGCTTGGTGGCATCTCGGTTCGACAGATGTCCGTCGCCTTCCAGCAGCGTGGTGAGAAGACGCAACCCTTTGGCGGGTTCAGCGGCGATGGTGGATCACCCTGCAGCCGGATGCGCTGGCGTCCGCGCGCCAGTTTCGGATCCGGGATTGGGGCTGCCGAAAACAGCGCCTGCGTATAGGGATGCGCCGGCTTGTCGAACACCGTCGCGCAATCGCCGGCTTCGACCACCTTCCCGAGATAGAGCACCAGTACATCGTCGGAGATCAGCCGCACGACCGAGAGATCGTGGCTGATGAAGATCAGCGTCAGGCCGAACTCCTTGCGCAGCTTGCGCAACAGCGTGATCACCTGGCCCTGGATCGACACGTCGAGGGCCGAGACAGGCTCGTCGCAGATGATCAGCTTCGGCCGCGTGATGACAGCCCGGGCAATGCCGATGCGCTGCGCCTGGCCGCCCGAGAACTCGTGCGGATATCGGTTGATCATCTCAGGCACGAGGCCGACGGCGGCCATGATCTCCTGCACCCGCTCGGCGCGCTGAGCGCGGTTGAGCTTCGGTTCGAACACCGTCAGCGGCTCGGCGATGATGTCGCCGACCGTCATGCGCGGGTCGAGCGATGCGATCGGATCCTGGAAGATGATCTGCATGTCGCGGCGTGCGGCCCGCATCTCCTCGTCCGAGAGGTCGAGCAGGTTGCGGCCCTGCCAGAGGATACGGCCCTTCTGCGCCTTCAGGAGTCTGAGGATCGAGCGCCCGAGGGTCGACTTGCCGCAGCCAGATTCCCCGACGATACCGAGCGTGCGGCCCTCGCTGAGATCGAAGCTGACATTGTTGACGGCAGTCAGCGTCAGCGGTGGCTTGAAGAAGCCCTTGGAGGGTACGTCGAATTGGGTCGTCAGGTTCTCGACCCTGAGAAGTGAACGTTCAGCCATTGGTCAGAACCTCCTCGAGGCGTGGAAAGGCATGGAAGCAGGCCGCGAGATGGCGCGGCGCCTGCACGTCGAGCCGTGGTGCGGCGTCGATGCAGTCGTTCTGCACGAGCGGACAGCGCGGCGAGAAGCTGCATCCTTTCGGCAGATGTTGCAGGTTCGGCGGCCTACCGGGAATGACGGCGAGCTGGTCGACATCCTGGTCCGGTCGCGGGATCGAGGCGTGGAGTGCCGCCGTATAAGGGTGCGCCGGGTTCTCGAAGAGCTCGCCCACCGGCGCTTCTTCGACGATGCGGCCCGCATACATGACAGCCACCCGGTCGGCGAGCCCGGCGACGACGCCGAGATCGTGGGTGATCATCACCAGCGCCGTGTTCATCTCGGCGGTCAGGTCGTTGAAGAGGTCGAGGATCTGCGCCTGGATCGTCACGTCGAGCGCAGTGGTCGGCTCGTCGGCGATCAGGAGCTTCGGCTTCGTCAGCAGCGCCATGGCAATCACGATGCGCTGGCGCATGCCGCCGGATAGCTCGTGCGGATAAAGGTTGAAGCGCCTGGATGGGTCGGGGATCCCAACGCGCTTCAGCATGTCGAGAGCTTCGGCCGAGGCCGCACGCGCGGTAAAGCCGCGATGCACTTCGAGCTGCTCCGTCAGCTGCCGGGAGATCCTGAGCGATGGATTGAGCGCGGTCATGGGGTCCTGGAACACCATGGCCATATCCTTGCCGCGCACATGGTCCAGCTCGCGCGGTTTCAGCGCCAGTACGTCGCGCCCTTCGAGAAGCGCCTGTCCGCTGGTCCGGCCGTTTTTCGCGAGCAAGCCCATGATGCCGAGAAAGGTCTGGCTCTTGCCGGAGCCGCTCTCGCCGACGATCGCGATGCGCTCGCCGCGCTTGACGGTGAGGTTCATGTTGGAAACGGCCTTCACCTCGCCCTCGGGCGTGCGAAAGCTGATCGAGTAGTCCTTCAATTCGAGAAGGGTGTCGTTCTTGATGTCTTTTTGCATGTCAGCGATCCCTTCAGCGGTCCCTTGGGTCGAATGCATCGCGCAGGCCGTCGCCGATAAACAGCAGGCTGAGCAGCAGGGCGACGAGGAAGCCGGCCGGGAAGACGAGCAGCCACGGCATGCTCTCCATGGCGTCGGTGCCTTCGGAGATCAGCGTTCCCAATGAGGTCAGAGGCTCCTGCACGCCGAAGCCGAGATAGGAGAGAAAGCTCTCCGTCGCGATGATTTCGGGCACGGTCAGCGCCGCGAAGATCACGACGGGGCCGACAAGATTGGGAATGATGTGCCGGGTAATGATCTTCAGCGGCTTCTGTCCCGAGGCGCGCGCCGCCTCGATGAATTCGCGCTGCTTGAGCGACAGCGTCTGCCCTCGCACGATGCGCGCCATCGTCAGCCACTCCAGCGCGCCGATCGCCGCGAAGAGCAGATAGACGTTACGGCCGAAGATCACCATCAGCAGGATGACGAAGAGGATGTAGGGGAAGGCGTACATGATGTCGACGAAGCGCATCATGACGGCATCCACGCGTCCGCCCATATAGCCGGAGATGGCGCCATAGAGCACGCCGATGACGACGGAGACAAGCGTCGCCGTCAGCGCCACGGCCAGCGAGACGCGGGTGCCGTAAAGCACGCGGGCAAGCAGGTCGCGGCCATTCGGGTCGGTCCCGAAATAATGCCCGTCGGCAAACGAAGGCGGTGCGCGGAAGGCGGCCCAATCCGGATCTTCGTAGCCGAAGGGAATGAGGTAGGGGCCGATAAAGGCGGCAAGCACGAGCAGGACAAGCACGATGATCGAGGCCACGGCCGCCTTGTTGCGACAGAGGCGGCGCAGCGCGTCGCGGGTGAGCGAACGGCTGACGGGGCTGAGACCCTCGGCCTCCAGCAGTTCAGCCGCGAGCAGCTCTCTCTTTGCGGGGTTGAGGATCATCGGTTTCTCACTTTCGGATCGAGCCAGGCATAGGCGATATCGACGAGAAGGTTCAGGAACACGATCAGCACCATGTAGAAGATGACCGTGCCGAGAACCATGCCGTAGTCGCGGTTCAATGCGGCGTTGACGAAGTAGCGGCCGATACCGGGCAGGCCGAAGACGCTTTCGACGACCAGCGAGCCGGTCAAGAGATAGCTGGCCGCCGGGCCGAGATAGGAAACGACGGGCATCATCGCCGGTCGCAGCGCATGGCGCATGACGGTCAGCCGCGGGCCGATGCCCTTGGCCTTGGCGGTGCGGATGAAGTTCTGGCCCATAACCTCGATCATCGAGCCGCGGGTGATGCGCGAGATGCGCCCGGCATGCGGCAGCGCCAGCACGACCACGGGCAGCACCAGGAATTTCAACGATCCATTACCCCAGCCGCCGACAGGCAGCCACTGCAGGTGAATACCGAAGACCAGCTGCAGGATCGGCGCGATCAGGAAGTTCGGCAGCACGACGCCCACCAGGATCAGCGCGCCCAGAATGTAATCCGGCGCCTTGTTCTGGTAGAGCGCCCCAAGACAGCCGACGGCGACACCGATGACGATCGCCAGCAGAAAGGCCGCGGTGCCGATGATGAAGGTGTAGGGCAGGCCGATCATGATCTGCTGCGCGACGGTGAAGTCTTCCGACGCGAAGGAGGGACCGAGATCGCCCTTCAGGAGATCACCGACATAATAGAGATATTGCAGGATCAGCGGCTTATCGAGATTGTAGTGGGCCGCCAGATTCTGGAGGATCACCGGTGGCAACGGCCTTTCGCCATCGAACGGCCCGCCTGGGGCCAATCTCAGAACGAAGAAGCAGGCTGTCACGGCGATCCACATAACGGGGATCGTCGACAGCAATCGACGGAATGCATAATTGATCATGGTGGTGACGGTCTTTCCTGCGCCGGGTCTTTCGCATCATCGTGATCAGTCGAAACTGGTTCGCGCGGATGCGAAGGCAATAGTGTGGGAAAATACCCCTCCCAACCCTCCCCACAAGGGGGAGGGCTTAACCCGGCCGATCCGCCGAAGCGGGATTGGGGCAGGGTTGGCGCGGCAGGTCTTCTCCCCCCTTGTGGGGGAGATGGCCGGCAGGCCAGAGAGGGTCTTTCTCAAGTTGCAATCACCCCCGGGCAGGGTGAAGACAATGCCTCTCTTTATTCCTTGATGGACAGCCAGCGGGTGCGGTGGATGTCCTGGATGTTGTCGACGAAGCCTTCGATCTTCGGCGAGACCACGTTCTTGGAAACGTAGTAGTAGATCGGCAGCGCGGCGCTGTCGTCGAGCGCGATCTGCTCGGCCTTCTTGAACATCTCCGCCCGCTTCGCCAGATCGGTTTCGGCATTGCCGTCCTTGATCAGCTTGTCGTAGTCGGCATTCGACCAGCGGCCATAATTGTTCGGAACGCCGGTCATCAGCAGGCTGAGGAAGTTGTCGGGGTCGTTGTAGTCGGCGAGCCAGCCGGCGCGGCCAACCTGCACGTCACCGCGCTGCAGCTGGTCGTAATGTACCTTGGTCTCGGCGTTGACGAGCTGGACGTTGACACCCAGCGGCTTCCACATGGCGGCGATCGCAACGGCGATGCGCTTGTGGTTGTCGTTGGTGTTGTACTTCAGCTCAAGCGTCAGCGGCTTGTCCGGTCCGAATCCGGCTTCGGTCAAGAGCTTCTTGGCCTCTTCGACCTTCTGCTTGTAGGGCTCGTCCTTCCAGGAGACGTAAGCCGGCTCGCCGTAATTGGCGGTGCCCGGCGGAACCCAGGAGTAGGCCGGCAGTTCGCCGGTGCCGAGGATCTGCGGTCCGATGACTTCGCGGTTGATCGCCATGGAGAGCGCCTGGCGCACGCGCTTGTCGGCGGTCGCGCCCTTCTGCGAGTTGATGACGTAGTAATAGAGGCCGGAGAACGGCGCGACATGCGCCTGGCCCGGCAGGTTCTTCTTCATCCACTCATACTGGTCGGTCGGGAAGTCGGTGAGGATGTCGAATTCGCCGGCGCGGTAGCGCTTCAGCGCGGCTTCCTGGTCTTCAAGCACGAAGAACTTGGCGCCATCGATCTTGACGTTCGCGGCATCCCAATACTTGTCGTTCTTCTTGGTCGTGACGTGCGAGCCCGGAACCCATTCCGTCGGCGTGTACGGACCATTGGTGACGATGTTGCCGATCTTCACCCAGTCGGCGCCCTTGGCGTCGATGACATGCTTCGGCAGCGGATAGGCCGTGTAGTGCATCAGTGCGTTGAGGAAGTAGGGGGTCGGGTTTTCAAGCGTGATCTCGAGCGTCTTGTCGTCGATCGCCTTGACGCCCAGCTGGCTGAAATCGGTGATCTCGCCCTTGTTGATCTTCTCGGCGTTCTTGATGGTGAACTGCAGATAGGCGTAGTCGGCGGCGTTCTTCGGGTCCATCAGGCGCTGGAAGGCGAACACGAAGTCGCCTGCGGTCACCGGCTGGCCGTCGGACCACTGGATGCCGTCGCGCAGCTTGAATGTATAGACCTTGCGGTCGTCCGAGATCGTCCAGCTCGCGGCCTGGCCGGCGACAGGATTGTCATGCGCGTCCTCGGTCACCAGACCTTCGAAGATGTCGCCGGCAATGCGGTTTTCCCAGTCGCCGGAGAGCTTCTGCGGATCCAGCGATTGTGGGTCGCCGCCATTGTGGATGTTGATCGTCGCCGCATGGGCGGAGAATGCCAGCAGCGAGCCAAGCACTGCGGAGGCAAGAAATTTCTTCGTGGGGAAGTTCATGTGGGGGCCCACCTTTCTAGGCTTTTAGCGCCTTTTATTCGTCGTTGTTCCCTTGGTGACCTGTTACGTGCAAGTCAACGCGCAACCTATCGTAAAGGTCGGCCGTTGCAAGCCCCAAAACGAAAGCTGCGAATAGCGGGGAAAACCGGTCGAAAACGACGCCAATTAGCCGGTTAAATGTCGATATATCGCGCCAGGCATAGCCTTCGGGGCGAAGGATTGCCCGCTTGTTGGCCGGAGCCTAAATGAACATATAAACAATCAGTGATTGAAAATGCATTCGCGCCGGTCAACGCACCCGTGGGTACGGATATGTCGCGGGCGCGACAGATTATTGCGCATTTTCAATGAGGCAGGACGGGCGATCCGAGGGCAGCCATCTCGTCCCGCAGGTTGAGAGTTCATCACAAAGCGCATTTATTCGACCGATCCTCTTCATCTCCGCCCGCCGGGCGCTATCATCTCAATCGGAATCAGGGAGATAGAGATGAGCCAGTTGAATTTGCCGAGCGAGGGCGGCTGCCGCTGCGGTCGCGTGCGATTGAAGATCAGCGCCAAGCCGCTTTTGACCATGGCTTGCCACTGCACCGGCTGCCAGACCATGTCCTCAAGCGCTTATTCGCTGAGCGCGGCGATCCCCTCCGAAGGCTTCGAGATCACCAGCGGCGAACCCGTCATCGGCGGCCTGCACGGCGCCATGTCGCACCACTATTTCTGCCCGCACTGCATGACCTGGATGTTCACGAAAACGGAGGGCATGGAGTGGTTCGTCAACCTGCGCCCGACCATGCTCGACGACGCCAGCTGGTTCACACCCTTCATCGAGACATGGACCCGCGAGAAGCTCGCCTTCGCCGCAACCGGCGCTGTGCACAGCTATGAGGCGCTGCCGGAGATGCAGGATTACGAAAAGCTGACGAAGGATTATATGGAGAGGAACGCCTAGAGCATGTCGCGCAAAAGCGCGAAGCGGTTTTGCGATAACGACATGCGACAAAACAAGGACCTAAAGCGCAAGGAGCGAATCTGAAAGATCGCGACGCGCTTTAGAAGCCCTGGAAGAGGAAATCGAGCGCCGCGGTGATGTCGTCGCTTCGTGAGGAGAGATCGGCAATCTCAGCGCGGATCTCCGATAAAGGAATAGACGCCATGCGCTCGGTGGACATCAGATAATTCCTGCCGTTCACCACGAAGACCGGGTTTAGCCTGGACATGACGTTGACAACCTGGCTGGCAACGACGAGCGGAATCATGACACGCGTGTTAAGCCGATAGAGCAGGTTCGACTGCACATCGAGAGCATAGTCGCTGCCCACTTCATAGACGCGAAAGCGCGCCATTAGAATGTGCGGTACTTGGCGAAGGGCAGCCCATGCTTCTCGACGTAGGCGTTCGCTTCATCGATCGCGTCAGCGTTCTCGATCAGCCAAAGCCGTTCGCGCTCGCTCTTGATGGCGCGCCTGAGGCCGTCTTCGGCGGCCTTGGAAACATTGAGGTTCAGTTCGCGCGCCTGCGAGACGAGCTCGCTGTCGAGCGACAGGTTGGCGGCCTTGCGACGGGTCTGAGGCATGATCGGTCTCCTGATATGCGCATATGATATGCGCATATCAGGCAGAAGCAAAGAGCCTCAGTCGTCCTTCATCTTCAGTGCGGCAATGAAGGCTTCCTGCGGAATGTCGACCTTGCCGAACTGCCGCATGCGCTTCTTGCCTTCCTTCTGCTTGTCGAGCAGCTTGCGCTTGCGCGATGCGTCTCCGCCGTAGCACTTGGCCGTCACGTCCTTGCGCATCGCCGAGATCGTCTCGCGGGCGATCACGTTGCCGCCGATCGCCGCCTGGATCGGGATCTTGAACATGTGCCTGGGGATCAGGTCCTTCAGCTTCTCGCACATGTCGCGTCCACGCTTTTCGGCAGCCGTGCGGTGCACCAGCATGGAGAGCGCATCGACCGGCTCGCCATTGACC
This sequence comes from Rhizobium sp. 2MFCol3.1, assembly GCF_000377565.1. GTDB lineage: Bacteria > Pseudomonadota > Alphaproteobacteria > Rhizobiales > Rhizobiaceae > Rhizobium. The sequence continues at coordinate 9,630 of NZ_KB898358.1, forward strand.
ATGATCGACATCTTCACGAGGTTGCCCTCGCGGTAATCGGCCAGGTGATAGTCGAACGAGGCATAACCCTTGGAGATCGACTTCAGGCGGTCGTAGAAATCGAACACCACTTCGTTGAGCGGCAGCTCGTAGGTGAGCATGGCGCGCTTGCCGACATAGGTGAGTTCCGTCTGGATACCGCGACGGTCCTGACAGAGCTTCAGGATACCACCGAGATAATCATCCGGCGTCAGGATGGTCGCCTTGATCCAGGGTTCGCGGATCTCGGAAATCTTGACGACATCAGGCATGTCGGCCGGGTTGTGCAGCTCGCGCTCCGAACCATCGGTCATCGTCAGCTGATAGACGACCGAAGGGGCGGTGGCGATCAGATCGAGATCGAACTCGCGCTCCAGACGCTCCTGGATGATCTCGAGATGCAGCAGGCCGAGGAAGCCGCAGCGGAAACCGAAGCCGAGCGCGGCCGAGCTTTCCATTTCGAACGAGAACGACGCGTCGTTGAGGCGCAGCTTGCCCATGGCAGCGCGCAGATCTTCGAAGTCGGCCGCATCGACAGGGAAGAGACCGCAGAACACGACAGGCTGCGCCGGCTTGAAGCCCGGCAGCGCCGTCGCCGTCGGCTTCTTGTCCTCGGTGATGGTATCGCCGACGCGGGTGTCCGCCACTTCCTTGATCGAGCCGGTGAAGAAGCCGATCTCGCCCGGGCCGAGTGAATCAACCGCCAGCATCTTCGGCGTCAGCACGCCGACGCGCTCGACCTGATACTTGGCGTCCGTGCCCATCATACGGATGGTCATGCCCTTGGAGAGCACGCCGTCGAGGATGCGCACCAGAACCATGACGCCGAGGTAGGTATCGTACCAGCTGTCGACGAGCAGCGCCTTCAGCGGACCCTTCTCGCCGGCTTCGCTCTTCGGCGCCGGCAGCTGGTGCACGATCGCCTCCAGCACATCGGGAATGCCGAGACCGGTCTTCGCCGAAATCAGCACGGCCTGGGAGGCGTCGATGCCGATCACTTCCTCGATCTGTTCCTTGATTCGGTCGGGCTCGGCCGCCGGCAGGTCGATCTTGTTGAGGACCGTGACGAGTTCGTGGTTGTTGTCGATCGCCTGGTAGACGTTGGCGAGCGTCTGCGCCTCGACGCCCTGGGAGGCGTCGACGACGAGCAGCGAGCCCTCGCAGGCGGACAGCGAACGCGACACTTCATAGGCGAAGTCGACGTGGCCGGGCGTGTCGATCAGGTTCAGGATATAGGTTTCGCCGTCATTGGCCTTGTAGTGCAGGCGAACGGTCTGTGCCTTGATGGTGATGCCGCGCTCGCGCTCGATATCCATCGAATCCAGCACCTGCTCCGACATGTCGCGCTCGGCAAGGCCGCCGGTCGACTGAATCAGGCGGTCGGCCAGCGTCGACTTGCCGTGGTCGATATGGGCCACGATCGAGAAGTTGCGGATATGGTCGAGGGGCGTGCGGGTCGAATTGGTGCTCATGCGCCGCATATAGCAGCGCATCCCCTTGCCGCAAAGCGGAAAAGCAGGGTTTCGTTTACGATAAGTCGCGCTGTCGCGCGGCGAAAATAGCGCTTGATTCCAGGATTGAACCATGCATTTCTATTATAGTGGAAATATGGATCGGATAATGGAACAGGAACTCGAAACCGCGATCGGCGTCAGGATTCGCAGGTTAAGAACCGACAGAAACCTGAAGCTCGACGATCTCGCCACCGCCTCGGGAGTCAGTCGGGCGATGATCTCGCGCATCGAGCGCGGCGAGGCGAGTCCGACCGCAACCCTGCTCGCCCGCGTCTGCGCCGCACTCGGCCTGTCGCTGTCTGCCTTCTTTGCGGAGGAGGGCGAGGCCGCGCCGCTGCTGCGCCGGCAAGACCAGCAGGTCTGGCGCGATCCGGAAACCGGCTACATCAGGCGCGCCGTCTCGCCGCCTGGCACCACGTCGGATGTCGATATCGTCGATGTCGAATTCCCGGCCGGCGCCCGCGTCAGTTTCCCTCCGCATGCGGCGGCCAGCGGCATGACCCAGCATATCTGGATGTTCGATGGCGAAATGGAGATGACGACCGGCGACAACACCGTGCATCGCCTGCTTCCTGGCGATTGCCTGTTCATGCCCGTGGCCGAAGGCCATGTCTTTCATAATCCCGGCCCCGCGCCGGCCCGCTATTGCGTCGTGCTCGACCGCCGCCGCCATTAATCGATCTCAGGAGCCCCCATGACCACCATCCGCCTGCTCGACGCGACAGAGGCGCGCGCCGCGATACCCGATCTTTGCGATGTGCTCGTCGATTGTGTCGATGGCGGCGCCTCCGTCGGCTTCATGCAACCCTATACGCGTGAAGATGCGGAACCCTACTGGCGGACCGTCGCCGAGAGCGTCGCCACGGGCGCCACCCTGCTTTTCGTCGCGGAGGTTGAAGGCAGGGTGCTCGGCACCGTGCAGATCGGCGCCGCCCAGATGCCGAACCAGCCGCACCGCGCCGACTTGAAGAAGCTCCTCGTCCACCGCGCCGCCCGCGGCAAGGGCCTCGCGCGCCTCCTGATGCGCGCTGCCGAAGAGGAAGCAGCGCGCCGCGACAAGACCATTCTCGTGCTGGATACTGCGACCGGCAGCGATGCCGAGGCGATCTATCCGCGATTGGGCTGGGAGCGCGTCGGCGTCATCCCGGATTACGCCCTCTGGCCGGAAGGCGGCTTCTGCGCCTCGACCTTCTTCTACAAGCGCATCGCCTGATTTCGGGCCGGCCCGGCGATCTCAGCCCTTCTTCAGCCTGGGATCGTCTAGCGCAGGATTGTAGAACAGCGACAGCGTCAGGCTCCGGGCAATCCGCTCGGCCGTCGCCATGAACCAGGCCTTTGCCTCTTCGGAGGGGGCGATATCGTCGAGCGTCGCGGAAAACAGCGCCAGCCATTGCGGAAAGAGATCCGGCGTCATGTTGGCCACGCCGACATGCGCCTGCACCGGCTTGCCGCCGTAAGCGCCGCTGCGAAAGGCGACGGAGGACCAGAAGCTCTTCATCTTCTCCATATGCTCCGGCCACCGCCCGGAAAGCCTGGCGTCGAACACCGGCCCCAGCGCGGGATGCGCAAGCACGCGCCCATAAAACGTCTCGACCAGCCGATCGATAAACGCCGCATCGACCCCCATGCCCGCCATCTCCGCCTCGGCCCGCTCCCGGATCGCCGCCGAATGCGCCGCTCGTCCCTGTATCTCGCTATCCATCGCAAAATCCGTTCCGCCGCGTTCCTGCGGCACGCCTCATATAAGCGCTCGCCCGCTGCCGCGAAAGCCGCTGCGACGCAATGCCCTCGCCGTGAATGATGCGGCTCCTCCAGCGAGGGGATGTCGGAGATGATGCGACCATTGACGATCAACCACTTACGCAAAATCCAGGCGCTGATTTTCCCCGCCTCGAAAATCCCGCCCTACACTATCTGCGTCCCGTCATCGGATACACCGGCAGGCGTGCCGGCGAGGCGGGATCGGCGCGGAGCGTGAGGGTGAGACGCAAAACCTCATGACCCGGGTCTGCGGAAAATGGTCTCCCTCCGGTGACGGCGGTTTCCCTCGCAAGAGGGGCCGAGTTGAGCCCGGACGTGCCTGTGAGGCACACATGGTCTCGCCGCGAAGTTGGGCGAGAAGGCAGAGAGATCGAAGTCGCGGATAAAAACCGCCGAACGGGGCGCTGGGAAGCGCCATATTCTATTTACTCAATCGAGGTGATTTCCAGCGCCCCGTCCGAGTGAAGATTGGAATGGTGGAGACACGGCCTTCCGGGCGGCGTGGGGTTTTGGTGTGTCTTTGAGGATGTGATGATCGCGAGGCTGTGCCGTGTGTTACCCCCCTCTGTCCTGCCGGACATCTCCCCCACAAGGGGGGAGATCGACTCGTGGCATGCTCCCCATCCAAACGTTGATGTCGGAGCGAGTGGCCGCGCCCAGCCAATCTCCCCACCTGTGGGGGAGATGCCCGGCAGGGCAGAGGGGGGTATCCCACGGCACGACGCTCAATACCTTACCGCCACACTGCAGGTCGCTAAACATCCACTCCTCGCAACTCGCCGAAGCTCCCCCCACCCTTGCCATCCGCGCCCATAGCGCTTAGCTCTCAGCCGTCACGAATCCGGATAAAGCATGCCCCACAAGGTTTCCCTGTCCCGTCTCAAGCTCACCGACTTTCGCAATTATGCGTCGGCCGGTTTGCAGCTGGATGGCCGGCATGTGGTGTTGGTGGGGGATAACGGCGCCGGCAAGACCAATCTGATGGAGGCGGTGTCGTTTCTGTCGCCGGGTCGGGGCATGCGCCGCGCCACCTATGGCGATGTCACCCGCGTCGGCGCCCATGGCGGCTTTACGATCTTCGCGGCCCTCGACGGTATGGATGGCGAGGTCGAGATTGGCACCGGCGTCGACGGCAACGACGAGAGCACGTCGCGGCGGCTCCGCATCAACGGTACGCCGGCCAAGACCGCCGACGAACTCACCGATCACCTGCGCCTTCTCTGGCTGACGCCCTCGATGGACGGCCTCTTCACCGGCGGCTCGTCCGAGCGTCGCCGCTTCCTCGATCGCCTCGTGCTGTCGCTCGATCCCGCCCATGGCCGCCGCGCCAGCGATTTCGAGCGCGCCATGCGCAGCCGCAACAAGCTGCTCGACGAGCGCCGCTTCGATCCCTCCTGGCTGTCGGGCATCGAGGAGCAGATGGCAACGCTCGGCATCGCCATGGCCATGGCCCGCCAGGAGATGCTGGGCCTCCTCGTCCGCCTCATCGAGGAAACGCGCGAGACCTCGCCATTCCCCTCGGCCTCGCTCGATCTCGCCGGCTTCATGGATGGCCAGTTCGATCGCCCCGCCGTCGATCTAGAGGACGAATACGCCGCACAACTCGCCGAAAGCCGCTATCGCGACGCCGCCGCCGGCCGCACGCTCGAGGGCCCGCACCGCGCCGACCTGCTCGTCCGCCACCGCGACAAGCGCATGGAAGCGGCGCGTTGCTCAACCGGCGAGCAGAAGGCGCTGTTGGTTGGCCTCATCATGGCCCACGCCCGTCTCGTCGCCAATCTCACCGGCCATGCGCCGATCCTGCTGCTCGACGAGATCGCCGCCCATCTCGATGAAAACAGGCGCGCAGCACTTTTCGATCTGATCGACGCGCTCGGCGGTCAGGCCTTCATGACCGGCACCGATCGGTCGATGTTCGCAGCGCTCGGCGATCGGGCGCAGTTTTTCACCGTTGCCGATGGAAAGATATTCGAATGACCGACACTTTCCCCGCCGCCAAGGGCCATGCTAGCATCGCGCCCATGGAACCGTTGAGCCCGGAAGAAATCGCCCGCTACCAGCGCCACATCCTGCTGCCGGAGATCGGCGGCGCCGGCCAGCAGAAGCTGAAGGCAGCGCGTGTGCTTGTCATCGGCGCCGGCGGCCTCGGCGCTCCCATCCTGCAATATCTGGCGGCAGCCGGCGTCGGCACGCTCGGGATTTCGGACGATGACCGGGTGTCGCTCTCCAATCTGCAGCGCCAGGTCATCCACGATTCCGGCACGATCGGCGAATTGAAGACGGAAAGTGCGGCCTTCGCCATCGCAAGGCTCAATCCGCATGTCCGCGTCATCCGCTTCGAGGAGCGCTTCTCCGCAGATAGCGCCCGCCGCCATCTCTCCGGCTTCGATCTTGTCATCGACGGCTCGGATAATTTCGACACGCGCTACACCGCGGCCGATGCCGCCGAAACGGCTCAGTTGCCGCTGGTAACCGGCGCCGTCGGCCGGTTCGATGGCTCGGTCACCGTTCTGAAGCCCTACGAGACAACAGCCGATGGCGTGCTCAACCCCACCTATCGCGACCTCTTCCCGGAAAAGCCGCCGGAGGGCCTGATCCCGGTTTGCGCCGAGACCGGCGTCATCGGCGCGCTCACTGGCGTCATCGGCACGCTGATGGCGATGGAAGCGATCAAGCTCATAACCGGCACCGGCGAACCGCTGGTCGGCCGCCTGCTGCTCTACGATGCGCTTGCGGCGCGCTTCGACACCATCCGCTACAAGCGTCGGCGCGCCCGACAGAGCCAAAGCCAGGCATCGTGACCATCCTTCGCCTCGGTGCCGGTTTCTCCCGTTGGGACGAGCTTCTCGCGCTCATCCTGTCGTCCTTCGCTTACATGAACGACCGCATCGACCCGCCATCCTCGGCGCTCGGATTGACGGTGCAATCGCTGGCCGCCAAGGCGCAAGCCGAGATCGCCTATGTCGTCATCGAAGAGGGTGCGCTTGTCGGCTGCATCTTCCTGCGGCCCGAGGCGGATTGCCTTTATGTCGGCAAGCTGGCGGTGGCGCCGGCTGCGGAACGGCGCGGCATTGGCCGGAAACTGCTTGGCATCGCCGAGGACACGGCACGCGCACTTTCGCTGCCGGCGTTGCGGTTGGAAACGCGCATCGAGCTCACCGAAAATCATGCCGTCTTCGGCCGTTGGGGTTTTGAGAAGACCGCCGAGAACGCCCATCCGGGCTTCACCCGCGTCACCTCGATCGAGATGCGTAAGCGCCTGCCGGTTTAGAGCTTTGGCTTAACGCCCCGGCAGCACCCGGTTCGGCGGGCGGTGGCCGTCCATGAAGGCGCGGATGTTGATGATCACCTTGTCGCCCATGTCGATGCGGCCCTCGATCGTCGCCGAGCTCATATGCGGCAGAAGAACCACCTTGCCCTCGTTGGCGAGCTTGATCAGCTTCGGATTGACCGCGGGCTCGTTCTCGAACACGTCGAGCCCGGCGCCGGCGAGCTTGCCTTCCCTGAGCGACTTGATCAGCGCCGCCTCGTCGATCACGTCGCCGCGGGCGGTGTTGACGAGATAGGCCGTCGGCTGCAGCAGCGCCAGGCGCCGTGCCGAGAGCAGATGGAAGGTCGCCGGCGTCGACGGGCAGTTGACCGAGACGATGTCGACGCGCGCCAGCATCTGGTCGAGGCTTTCCCAGTAGGTCGCCTCAAGCTCGTCTTCCGTCGTCGCCGTCACACGTTTGCGGTTGTGATAGTGAATGGAGAGGCCGAAGGCCTTGGCGCGGCGGGCAACGGCGGTGCCGATCCGGCCCATGCCGACAATGCCGATCCGCTTGCCATGGATGCGCCGTCCGAGCATCCAGGTGGGCGACCATCCGGCCCATTCGCCGGGCCGGTCGGTCAGCACACGCGCACCTTCGCCCAGCCGGCGCGGCACGGCGAGGATCAGCGCCATCGTCATGTCGGCTGTATCCTCGGTCAGCACGTTCGGTGTGTTGGTGACGGTGATGCCCTTGCGGGCGGCAGCCTCCACGTCGATGTGATCGGTGCCGTTGGAGAAGCTGGCGATCAGCTTCAGCTGCGGCCCCGCCTCGTCGATCAGCGCCGCGTCGATCCGGTCGGTCACCGTCGGCACCAGCACGTCGGCGGTCTTCATCGCAGCGGCGAGCTGTGCTGCGGTGCGCGGCGTGTCGTCGATATTGAGCTCTGCGTCGAACAATTCGCGCATGCGCGTTTCGACGGCATCCGGCAGCTTGCGGGTAATGTAGACCTTCGTTTTTTTCTTTGTCGTCATATCCTGGAGCTGCTGCCTTGTTCAGAGGTCCTTAACCAAGACGCGGGATAATTTTCCCGTTCCGGGGAATTTCTACCAGACCCGTACGCGAAGACAAACAAAACTCGTTGAGCGTGCGTGGAATGTCGAGGTCCGGAAATCAGGCGGAGGAACCGCCTGGGTCATAGCGAACGGAAATCGTCATGCGCAGCACAGTCCTTAAATCATGCCTCGCCCTCGCGTTGGGCTTTGTGCTTTCGGCCGGCACCGCCGAGCTTGGCTATGCCCAGGCGGCGAAGGGTCCGAGCGGCCTGCCGCTGCCGCGCTTCGTCACGCTGAAATCCAAGCGCGTCAACCTGCGCATCGGCCCCGGCACCGATTATGCCGCGTCGTGGATGTATCTGAAAGCCGGCCTGCCGGTCGAAATCATCCAGGAATATGACAACTGGCGCCAGGTGCGCGATGCCGATGGCACCGAGGGCTGGGTCAACCAGTCGCTGCTGTCTGGTTCCCGCGCCGCCATCGCCGCCCCCTGGATGAAGGGCAAGGGCAAGAGCGTCTTCGTCAACGTGCGCCGCGAGGCCCAGCCTTCCGCGACCGTCGTCGCCAAGCTGGAGCCCGGTGTGATGATGAACATCGGCGAATGCACCGGCGACTGGTGCCTCGCCAAGATCGACGGCGCCGAAGGTTGGGTGGCACAGTCGGAAATCTGGGGCGCCTATCCCGGAGAGGCCTTCAAATAAGAGAAGCCTTCAACGGATTGAAGGCTTCCAGATAAGTCAGAGGCAGGTACGCCAGAGGTAAGTCAGGCCTTAGACGAGACCCGCCTGCTTGCCGGCCTCAGCGAGCGACTTCATCGGACGCGGTCCGATCTGCTGGATGACGATACCGGCCGCCAGGCAGCCGAGCTTGCCGCAATCCTCGAGCGTCCGCCCCTGCGTGTAGCCGTAGAGGAAGCCCGCCGCGAACAGATCGCCGGCGCCGGTCGTGTCGACAAGCTCCTTGATCTCGATGGCGCTGACATAGAAGCGCTCGCTGCCCTTCAAGATGACGGCGCCCTCTTCGCTCATCGTTACCGCGGCGATCTTGCAATCCTGCGCGATCTTGACGAGCGCCTCTTCGAAATCCTCGGTCTCGTAGAGCGCCAGTGCTTCCTGCTTGTTGGCGAAAACGATGTCGACGGTGCCCGAGCGCATCAGGTCGAGAAACTCGTCGCGATAGCGGCCGACGCAGAAGCTGTCGGAAAGCGTCATCGACATTTCGCGGCCGTTCTCATGGGCGATGCGGGCGCAATCGCGGATCGCTTCCTTGGCGCGCGGCGGATCCCAGAGATAGCCTTCGAAATAGGTGACCTTCGACTGTGCCACGACCTCGGGCTCGACATCCTCCGGTCCGAGCTCGACGCAGGCGCCGAGATAGGTGTTCATCGAGCGCTCGCCGTCCTCGGTCACGAAGATCATCGAGCGGGCGGTCGGCGGGAACTTGCCCTTTGGCTGCGTCTGGTAGTGCACGCCCTGGGCGCGGATGTCATGCGCGAAGATCTCGCCGAGCTGGTCTTCGGCAACCTTGCCGAAATAGGCAGCCTTGCCGCCGAAATTGGCGATACCGGCCGCCGTGTTGCCGGCGCTGCCGCCCGAGGCTTCCAGCGCCGGGCCCATGTGGTTGTAGAGCAGTTCGGCGCGCTCGGCATCGATCAGGTTCATCGCTGCCTTGGTGATCTTGTGATCAATGAGGAACTGGTCGTCGCAACGCGCGATAATATCGACGATGGCGTTGCCGACAGTCAGTACATCGAATTTGGTCATGAAATGGGAGGTCCCGGTTTTGGTGATAGCCGGTAGTCGGTCTTATCGGATTTTCAGCCCATGGGAAGCAGAAATGCCGGATCTGCGGCCAATCCTTTCGCAAAAATGCCGCGCGGACGTCATTCGCCTGTCATTTTGCCTGGCTATATCTCTCATCAACAAGATCGGCATGGACGGCTTTAGGGCAGTCGCCGATCGAGAAGGGCCCGACAGATAAAGTCATGCCCTTCGACGATACCGGTGCGACGCTGACCACGGATGAACTGGCAGCATGACCAACCGGCAATCCGGCAGGACCGGATGCGGAAAAGCGGGCCGAACCCCGCTTTTTTTGCGTTTGCGCCATGGCCGATGTCATTCCGGTTTGTCAGCGCGAACGGTTTGCTGTTAGACCTTTGATATTCCATGCAATAGGCAATCCGTCCCCGATGTCCGCCATCTTTCTCGACGTTCTTCCCATCTTCGTGATGATCCTCATCGGCTGGCTGATCGTCAAAGTGGGATTGATGAAGGCCGAGGTCGGCGATGCGCTGAGCGACTTCGTCTTCAAGATCGCCGTGCCGTTGCTGCTCTTCCGCACCATCGCCGAGGCGGACTTCAAGGGCGCCTCGCCATTTAGGCTCTGGATCGCCTACTTCTCCGGCGTCGCCATCACCTGGACCGCCGCCCATATCGCTGCCACGCGTTTCTTCGGCCGCGACGACCGGATCGGCGTGCTCGCCGGCGTGTCGTCGGCTTTTGCCAACACCATCTTCATCGGCCTGCCGCTCGTTCAGCGCACCGTCGGCGACAAGGGCCTCGTGCCGCTGTCGATCCTGATCGCCGTGCACCTGCCTGTCATGATGATCATCGGCACCATTCTGATGGAGCGCGCCGAGCACAAGATCGCCGGTGGGCCCGGCCGCAGCATCGTCGCGGTGCTGCGCCAGATCGCCAGCAATCTCGTTCGCAATCCGCTCGTCATCGGGCTCGCCGGCGGCGCCCTCATGCATCTGCTCGGCTGGACGATGCCGATGCCTGTGGAACTCGTGGTCGATCAGATCGCCGGCGTGTCCGGCCCCGTCGCCCTCATCTCGCTCGGCATGGCGCTGCAGCAATACGGCACCTCGGGCAATGTCGGCATCGCCAGCGTCACCTCCGCCTTCAAGCTGCTGCTCTTGCCTGCCTGCGTTTGGACCACCAGCCACCTGCTCGGTCTCGAAAGCGATTGGACGGCCGCACTCGTCCTGATCTCGGCGGTTCCGACAGGCGTCAACGCCTGGCTGATCGCCAACCGCTTCGGCGTCGGCCACAGCTTGGCCGCCTCGACGATCACGCTGACGACCGCGCTCGGCGCCATCACCGTGTCCTTCTGGGCCTACCTGCTCGGATAATCGAGATACCTGAAACGAAAAAGCCCGGCGCATCGGCCGGGCTTTCGCATCTCATGCAATGGAAGATCTCACTGCGTCGCCGAATCAGGCGCGTTCGGATCCGGCAGCGGCACCGGCGAATCGGCCAGCGTGTGCAGATAGAGGATCACGTTGGCGCGGTCGGTGTCCTTCTGGAGGCCGGCAAAGCCCATCGCCGTTCCGGCAATGTACTTCTTCGGCGCGGCCAGGAAGTGATTCAGGTGATCGAAGGTCCACTTCTCGCTGGCGCCCTTGGAAAAATCCTTCATGGCGGCGGAATAGGCGAAACCTTCATGCGCGCCGATGGGACGATCTACGACACCAAAGAGGTTCGGCCCGACCTTGTTCGGTCCCCCTTTCGTGCCGTCATGACAGGCCTGACACTTCTTGAAGACCGTTTCGCCGGCCTTGGCGTCGGCTTTTGCAAGCAGCTGCGCGATCGGCACGGCGGCAGCCGGAGCAGCACCACCGGCATCGGCGGCCGAAGCTTCCTCGGCTACAATGGTAAAGCCCTCTTTTTCCGGATTTTCCGAATGAAACAGGCTTTCCGAAGCGATGGATACGGACATCAGGACGAAAACCGTCCCAAGTAGCGCTCCCACCGCCGTATTCACGTAAGAATTCATCTGTGATGCTCCCCCCTCACAGCCGGCAGACATAAAACCGGTCTGTCACTTGAAATCGAGCGAAACCTATGTCTTTTGGCTAGTTCTTGCAACAGCCGAACGCCTCGGCAGCATGAGACTTTTTGACACCTTTCCGCCCGGAAATGAAGGCCTGAGCAATGGCAAGTCCAAATTTAGACAACGTACTCGTCCTCATTCCGGCCCGCATGGCATCCACCCGACTGCCCGGAAAGCCGCTCGCCGACATCTGCGGCAAGCCAATGGTCATCCAGGTGGCTCTGAGGGCGAAGGAGGCCGCGATCGGCCGCGTGGTCGTTGCCGTCGACGAGCAGGAAGTGTTCGACGTGGTCGCCGCCGCCGGTTTCGAGGTCGTCATGACCGCCAAGGCGCACCAGTCCGGCTCCGACCGGATTTACGAAGCGCTGACCAAGGTCGATCCAGAAGGCCGCATCGAATATATCGTCAACGTCCAGGGCGACCTGCCGACGATCGAGCCGGAAACGGTACGCGCATCGCTGCGCCCGCTTGAAGACGCCGAAGTCGATATCGCCACGCTGACCATCGCCATCGACAACGAGGAAGACAAGACGGCGCCGCATATCGTCAAGGTGGTCGGCGCGCCGCTGTCCGAGACCCGCATGCGGGCGCTCTATTTCACGCGGGCAACGGCACCCTATGGCGAAGGCCCGCTTTATCATCACATCGGCCTCTACACCTATCGCCGCGCGGCGCTGGAGCGCTTCGTATCGCTCGGGCCCTCCACGCTCGAAAAGCGCGAATCGCTGGAGCAGCTGCGGGCGCTGGAAGCCGGCATGCGCATCGATGTCGAGATCGTTGACACCGTTCCGCTCGGTGTCGATACTCCCGCCGACCTTGAAAAGGCGCGGCGCATTCTTTCCGCACAATAGAAATGACGGATCTTCCATGAGCATCAAGACCAACAAGATCGCCTTCCAGGGCGACTTCGGCGCCAATTCCGATATGGCCTGCCGCGACATGTTTCCTGATATGGAGCCGCTGCCGTGCCAGACCTTCGAGGATGCCTTCGTGGCGCTCGAAAGCGGCGATGCCGATCTGGCGATGATCCCGATCGAAAACACCATAGCCGGCCGCGTCGCCGACATTCACCACCTGCTGCCGGAATCGCGCCTGCACATCATCGGCGAATATTTCATGCCGATCCGCTTCCAGCTCATGGTGCTGCCCGGCGTCACCAAGGACGAGGTCCGCACCGTCCACAGCCACATCCACGCGCTCGGCCAGTGCCGCAAGATCGTGCGCGCCAATGGCTGGAAGGCCGTCGTTGCCGGCGATACGGCGGGCGCCGCCAAGCTGGTGCAGGAAACCGGTGATCGCTCGATGGCAGCGCTCGCTCCGCGTCTGGCCGCCGACCTCTACAAGCTCGATATCATCGCCGAAAACGTCGAGGACACCGAAGACAACGTCACCCGCTTCGTCATCCTCTCGCGTGACGAGAAGTGGGCCGAACGTGGCGCTGCCGAAGAGAAGCTGGTCACCACCTTTGTCTTTAATGTCCGCAACATTCCGGCCGCGCTCTACAAGGCGCTCGGCGGCTTTGCCACCAACAGCATCAACATGACCAAGCTGGAAAGCTACCAGCTCGGCGGCAAGTTCGTCGCCACCCAGTTCTACGCCGACATCGAAGGCCACCCCGGCGACGCTAACGTCCGCCGCGCTCTGGAAGAGTTGCAGTTTTTCTCCGAGAAGGTGCGCATCCTCGGCGTCTACAAGGGCCACCCGATGCGGGGCCTGCTGCAGAAGTAACGACAAAGGGCGCCGAGGCGCCCTTTTTAATACTTTGCAATGATGCTTACTTATCCGGCTCACAAACCCGCAGCCGATGCCCGTCCGGATCGAGCACCACGAAAGTCGGGCCGAAGTCGAGGTCCGTCAGATCCTGTGCGATCGGCAGATGCCGGTCGCGCCAGTCGCGGTAGAGGTTGGAGACGCCGTTTTCGCCTGGCACCATGAAGGCGATCTCGGCGCGGCTGCCGATCGCCGATGGTTGCGGCACGACGCTGCTCAGCCGCCACAGCCCGAGCGTGAAGCCGCCATCGAGCGCGAAAGCCACGAAATTGGGTGCTGATGCGACCGGTTCGCGGTTGAGGAGCGCCTTGTAGAAGCTGGCACTCTCGGCGGGATCGCGGACATAGAGAATGATGAGATTGGGGCTGTTCATGATAGTGTCCCTCTGCGTGAAAATGACGTGATGATGCGAGCGCCGCCGGGTTTTCCGGCAGCGTTCAAAAGCGTGATTGAAATGTGAAAGTGTGGTCGGTTACCGCTCGCGGTCGCGGCTGTCCCAGTCGATGACGCCGATATCGCGCCTCAGGTTTTCCGACATGGATTGCGGATCGAGACGCGGAGCGCCGGTCCGTCCCATGCTATGCGCCATGCTGCGCGATGCATTCTGCATCATCCTGAGCATCAGCGATTGCGGATACCAGGTGTCGGAGCCGGCCTCGTCGGAACGGTGGTTGCCGCGCGTCGTCTGGCCCATGGTCTGGCCCATGGTCTGGGACGTGTTCAGGCTCGTCATGGCAGGTCCTCCTGTTTCGATGGGACCCATACTAGACTCATATGCTGTCAGTTTATGGCAGTAGTGTTTTCTGTTCGCGCGGCACGATTTCGCGGTCGCTCCACTCCTGCAGCAGCGCGGCTCGGCGGCGCGGATAGCGCGTCTCCTGCGGGATCATCTCGACGATCCGATCGGTGCGGAAATGCCGGTAGTCCTGTCTGAGCTCGCACCAGGCAACGATCATTCGGACCTGTTCGGTATAGCTGATCGCGAAGGGCCAGACATTGCGGATGGAGACGGTGCCGCCCTCGTCGGTATAGGTGAGCTTCAGCACCCGCTCGCCGCGGATCGCCTTGCGGATCACGCCCATGTCGGCCTTGCTCGATATCGGCGGGCGCATGTGGATGAGGAGAGGGGACGTTTCGATCTCGTCGCGGATCTCGCGCGGCAAAACGTCGGCGATCTTGGCGAGTGCATCGGCGCCCGCTGCCGCCAGCCTCGGATCGGCCGCCCGCGCCACCCAACGCGATCCCAGCACCAGCGCCTCGATCTCGTCCTGCGAAAACATCATCGGCGGCAGCATGAAGCCGGGTCTGAGGATATAGCCAAGCCCCGGCTCGCCCTCGATAAGCGCTCCCTGCGCCTGCAGGCTGGCAATGTCGCGGTAGAGCGTGCGGATGCTGACACCGGTTTCCTCCGCCAGCACCGCGCCGCTCACCGGCCGCCGGTAACGGCGCAGCGTCTGCAGCAATGTCAGCAGGCGTTCTGAGCGAGCCATTCTATTGGCCTACTTCTTCCACTCCACCCAGTCGCGCATCAGGCGGTGAGCGATTGCGCCCTTCGGCGGCGGGGCGCTGCCGTTGGCGCCCGGACGCTCGAGCATCTCGATCGTCTCCTCGCGGGTAAACCAGCGGCAGTCCTCGAGCTCCTGCTCGTCGCGGGTGATGTCGCGTGACTTGGCCTCGGCATAGCAGCCGATCATCAGCGTGTGCGGCATCGGCCAGGGCTGCGAGGCGTGGTAGCGGACGCGTCCGGTGCGGATGCCGGATTCTTCCAGCGTTTCGCGGCGCACGGCGTTCTCGATGGTTTCGCCGGGCTCCACGAAGCCGGCGAGACAGGAATACATGCCCGGCGCGAAATGCGGACCGCGCCCGAGCAGGCAGAGATCACGCTCCTCGTCGATGGTAAGCATGATGACGACAGGGTCGGTGCGCGGGAAGATCGTGTGCTGGCAGGCGGAGCAGACGCGCTTGTAGCCGCCGATATGCATCTCCATGCCGGAGCCGCAGCGGCCGCAGAACCGGTTGTCGCTGTTCCAGCGGATCAGGCTGGCGCTCTGCGCGAATTCGCCGAGCAGCACGTCGTCGAGCAGCATGTCGCGATAGAGCGACCGACCGTCGGCGGGCTTGTATTGGCTCGAAAGCTCTTCTTCCGGCACGGCGACCGGCACCGCCAGCCGGGGCTCGCCGGTCTTGCGGTAGCCGAGCAGGATCGTCTCGTCCCAGTTGGGCTTGAGATCGGTCAGCTCGTAGCGCGCAAACAGCGGGTCGAGCACCTGGCCGTCATGCTTCAATACCAGCTTGTCGCCGGTAAAGGCGAAAATATGGGTTCCATCCTTGGCGAGCGCCTCGTCCACCGAGTTTTCGTTGCGATGCTCGGAATCACGGATCAGGTCGTTGGCGGCGAATGCCGTCAGATTGCTGGGCTCGGGATGGGGTACATCCGTCTCGAAAAGCGAACGGCTCATGATGAAAGGGCTTCCCGCATCGTCTCTATGAATTGGTCTCGTTTTGCGTCCTCATAGGCTTCCGCCTTGCCGTAGCCCCAGATCGGGCCGGGCCAGTTCGGATCACCCTCGAAGCGCGCGACGACATGAACATGAAGCTGGCGGACGATATTGCCAATAGCCGCGACATTGATTTTTGTCGCCCCGGTCACCTTCTTCAAGGCGGTCGAGGCCAGCTCCGTCTCGAAGGTCAACATCACCTGGTCGAGCGGAGTCAGCTCGAAAATCTCGGTGATATCGGTGCGCTGCGGCACGAGGATCAGCCATGGCCAGCGACAGTCCCTGGCCAGCCGGAAGTCGCAGAGGCCCGTTTTCAGGATACTGATGCTGTCATTGGCCAGCCGGTGGTCGAGTTTGAAAGCGTCCAACGGGTATTCCTCCAGAGTTTTCCATAGGCTAGCAGTTTTTTCGGAGCTTGGCTTGCTTTTGATCGCGATATTGCCGATATGTGCCTTCGGGAGGTTGGTGGTGGACGAGCCACTCGCCAACCGGGTCAGGTCCGGAAGGAAGCAGCCCTAACGAGCCAGGCACGGGTCATCGTGCCAGCCTCCCACCCTTCTCTCCATCCTTTGCCCGAAGAGTTCGGGCGTTAAGCAGGGCGATGAGCGACACCGAGCGACAATCACCAGATGCCGCCTCGACGGGCACCGGATACCGGGTGCTGGCACGCAAATACCGCCCCAAGGATTTCACGGATCTGATGGTCGGCCAGGAGCCGATGGTCCAGACCCTGACCAACGCCTTCGAGACCGGCCGTATCGCGCAAGCCTACATGCTGACCGGCGTTCGCGGGGTCGGCAAGACGACGACCGCCCGCATCCTGGCGCGCGCGCTGAATTACAAGACAGCCGAGATCGACAAGCCGACGATCGATCTGCGCATCCCCGGCGACCACTGCCAGGCGATCATGGAAGGCCGCCATGTCGATGTCATCGAGATGGACGCCGCCTCGCATACCGGTATCGACGATATCCGCGAGATCATCGAGCAGGTGCGCTACCGTCCGGTTTCGGCGCGCTACAAGGTCTACATCATCGACGAAGTGCACATGCTCTCGACGCAGGCCTTCAACGGCCTGTTGAAGACGCTCGAAGAGCCGCCGGAGCATGTGAAGTTCATCTTCGCCACGACGGAAATCCGCAAGGTGCCGATCACGGTCCTGTCGCGCTGCCAGCGCTTCGACTTGCGCCGCATCAGCGCGTCCGATCTCGTCGGCCTGTTCACCACGATCGCATCGAAGGAAGGCATCGAGGCCGAGCCCGATGCGCTGGCGATGATCGCCCGTGCCGCCGAAGGCTCGGCGCGCGACGGCCTGTCGCTGCTCGACCAGGCGATCGCCCATGGCGGCGGCGCGGTGCTGGCCGAATCGGTGCGTGGGATGCTCGGTCTCGCCGACCGCGCCCGCATCGTCGATCTCTTCCAGCACGTCATCAAGGGTGACGTGGCCGCAGCCCTTGGCGAATTCGAGAGCCAGTACGAGGCCGGCGCCAATCCGGTTGCGGTGCTCACCGATCTTGCCGATTTCACCCATCTGGTGACGCGTCTGAAATATGTGCCGGATGCCGCAAACGATCCCTCGCTCAGCGAAATCGAGCGCACCAAGGGCGCGGAATTCTCGCAAGGCGTCGCCGTCACGGCGCTTTCGCGCATCTGGCAGATGCTCTTGAAGGGCATTCCCGAAGTGGAAGCATCCTCGCGCCCTTCGGGTGCCGCCGAAATGGTGCTGATCCGCCTCGCGCATGCCGCCCACCTCCCGGCCCCCGAGGACGCGGCCCGCCGGCTTGCGGAATTTTCTGAAAACAACGGTGGCGCGCGTTCGCCTTCGCCATCCGGCAATGGTGGTGGAAATGGCGGCGCGACCGTCAGCTACCAGGGCAATGTCATGGCCCGCGCCGCGGAAGCCACGGCACCACGCCCCCAGCCCGCCGGTCCGACCGCCATGCTGCGCGTCGTCCAGAACTCTGATCCTCAGAGCCTCGCCGTCGGCCGCACCGAGGCGAAGGCCGCCGATGCGCCGCAGCCGCTGGTGCGGGTCAATTCGGTCAGCGATATCGCCAACCTCGCCGGCGAAAAGCGCGATGTGAAGATCAAGGCGCTGGTGCGCAACTTCGTGCGCCCGGTGCGCGTTCAGCCCGGCATCCTGGATGTCAACCTGACGGAAGGCGCGCCGGGAACGCTGCTGAACGAGCTTGCGCTGAAGCTCAAGGAATGGACAGGCATCCACTGGATCGTCAGTCTCAGCCGCGAAGCCGGCCAGCCGACCATGGTGGAAGCCGAGGCCAACGCCAAGGCGCAGCAGGTGAGCGACGCCAGGCAGGATCCTGACGTGGCGGCCATTCTCTCGCAGTTTCCGGGCGCCAAGATCATCGACGTTCGCGTCCGTGCGCCGGAACCGGAAGAAGAGGAAGGCCCCGTGCAGGCGCCGGCGACCGCCGAATCCGAAGAGGGCGATATCCTGCCCGGCGACGACATAGAATTCTGAGACACCAAGAAGGAGCAAGACGATGCGCGACATCATGGGCATGATGGGCAAAGTCAAGGAAATGCAGGCCAAGATGGAGCAGATGCAGGCGGAAATCGCCACGCTCACGGCCGAAGGCAAGTCCGGTGGCGGTCTCGTGACCGTCGTCATCACGGGCAAAGGCGAAATGCAGAGCCTGAAGATCGATCCGTCGCTCTTCAAGGAAGACGACGTCGAGATTCTCGAGGACCTGATCGTCGCCGCCCACAAGGATGCCAAGGAAAAGGCCGACGCGGTTGCCGCCGAAAAGACCAAGGCGCTGACGGCAGGCCTGCCGATCCCGCCCGGCTTCAAGATGCCGTTCTGATCATCAGATCGAACTTGGATTTGCAAGCGCCGGCGCCCATCGGTTGGCCGGCGCTTGTCGTTTGAGACACGCCTATTTCGTATGCTTTTGCGTGTGGTGCTTGGCGGGCTTTGCCTTCGGCGGCGGAACGAAGGTCAGCTTCATGTTGGCGATGCCGGCCGCGACGTTGAGGCCGGATGTGCCCTCGACGGACAGCGGCTGCAGCGCCACCGATCCCTCCAGGCCGCCTACCAGCGCATTCGCGCCCAGCCCAAGGCCAACGGTCGCATTGGCCGCCACGCCGGAATAGCTGCCCTGTAGCGCGCCTTCAGGATGGTTCGCCGGCGCATAGACGTACCAGATCAGCGTTCCACCTTTCAGCATGCCGATATCGACGCCGATCTTGGTGATCGCGCCGCGGTAATGCTCCACATGCCCGGGCTGCGAGGGCGTGAACATGCAGTCCACCTCCCGTTTCGAGCCGATGATCATGCCGATTCCCGCCGAGATATCGCAGGTCAGTGACCCCGCATGCACATTGGCCGCCGTCGCCGGCTGCGGAGCGGAAAGGGCCGTCGCGGCGGCAACGGCAAGGGCGATCGAGGTAAACTTGAAGACGGACATGCAGGCCTCCTTGGATTGGCACACCGTCAGGAGGAAATTAGGAGATGTCCTGATATCAGCAAGTGATCATAAAGCCGGAATCTCAGAGCCGCGATCGGCGCGGGCTTAGCCTCCCGCGAGAAGGCTGTCGCGCAGCTTGTAGTGGATCGGCGCGGCCAGATAGCGGGCGCGGTCTTCGGCTGACAGCCGCCTGCCGAATGTCGCCATCATCTCCGGCATCGTCACCCGCGATCCCTCGAAGCACTGCCATTCCACCGTCTCGCCTGTTGTCACCGTGCCCGGCTTGATCACCCGGCAATAGATGCCGGGCCGGCCGGCGCGGGTGTAGCGCTTGACGAACAAGGGATCGCCCATGCGCGCCGCGAAGGTGGCGCAGGGGATACGCGCGGAGGTGACCTCGAGAACAAGATTGCCGGCTATGAACCGATCGCCGACCGCGACCATCGTGTTGTCGAGCCCTTCGATGACGAGGTTTTCGCCGAAGGTGCCGGGCTTAATCGTCTGGCCGAGTTCCGCCGACCACCAGTCGAGCGTCAGCGATCCCTCGACATAGACGGCCTGGTCGACACCGCCATGGTGCTTTCGGTTACAGATCGCGTCGCCGAGCAGCCCTTCGGCGTCGACGAGCACGCCGCCGCTGATCGCGTGCTTGTTGATGCCGGTCTTGTAGCTCTTGCCCGGCAGCCTCTCGGCGTTGCCGATGCAGACGGCGAGGATTTTCATAAGGCCCGCTTTTCTGTCCGTTTCCGTTTTTCAAACATATGGGCTAAGAACCCGATATGGCAAAGCGAGTCACCGGCCCCGAAATCGAAAAACTCATCCAGCTGCTGGCAAAGGTGCCGGGCCTCGGCCCCCGCTCCGCGCGCCGCGCCGCGCTGCACCTGATCAAGAAGAAGGATCAGCTGCTCGGGCCTCTCGGCAGCGCCATGGGCGAGGCCTATGACAAGGTGAAGATCTGCTCGCGCTGCGGCAATGTCGATACCTCCGATCCCTGCACCGTCTGCACCGACGACCGCCGCGACCAGTCCGTCATCATCGTCGTCGAGGATGTCTCCGACCTCTGGGCGCTGGAGCGCGCCGCCGCCTTGAACGCCGCCTATCACGTACTCGGCGGCACGCTCTCGCCGCTCGATGGCGTCGGCCCGGATGATCTGAACATCAAGGGCCTGATCGAACGCGTCACGGCCGGCGGCATCAAGGAACTGATCATCGCCGTCAACGCCACCGTCGAAGGGCAGACCACAGCACACTATATAACCGACCAGCTGGCCGGGCTCGATGTGAAGATCACGCGACTGGCGCATGGCGTGCCTGTTGGCGGTGAGCTTGATTATCTCGACGAGGGTACGCTGACCGCGGCGCTGCGGGCGCGGACGTCGATATGAGGGGAAAACTGATGCTAAGAAATACCCCCCTCTGTCCTGCCGGACATCTCCCCCACAAGGGGGGAGATCGACTCGTGGCGGGCTTCCAGTCAAACAATGAGATTGGAGCGAGCGGTCGCTCCCAGCCAATCTCCCCCCTTGTGGGGGAGATGTCCGGCAGGACAGAGGGGGGTATCGCACGGCATGCCCTTGCTATTCTTCTCACCCTCCTCGCCACCACCAGCATCGCCCAAGCCGCCCCCTCGAAAGCCGAGGTCGAAGCCCAGTTCGAGCGTTGGGTGCAAATCGACCTCTGGCCGGAAGCACAAAAGAGCGGCATATCCGAAAAGACCTTCAAGGCCGCATTCTCAGGCGTCACGCTCGATTGGTCGCTGAACGATCTCGCCCCTCCCGGTTTTCCGCCGCCGAAGGAGGTGAAGCAGACGCAGGCCGAGTTCTCCTCGCCGGCGCCCTATTTCAACGATGACAGGCTGAAGCGCCTGGCCGTCACCGGCCGAAGCTTCCAGACGCAATACGCCTCGACGCTGAAGAAGATCGAGAAGACCTATGGCGTGCCCGGCTCGATCGTGCTCGCCATCTGGGGTCGCGAGACGGGCTTCGGCGCCGCCAAGATCCCGAATTCCGGCATCGAGGTGCTGGCCACCAAGGCCTTCATGTCCACCCGCAAGGATATGTTCCGCACCGAACTGATCGCCGGCCTGCATATCATCGACGGCGGCGATGTCACGGCGGCCGATTTCAAGGGATCGTCGGCCGGTGCGCTCGGCCAGCCGCAGTTCATGCCGACGAGCTATCTGAAATATGCCGTCGATTTCGATGGTGATGGTCACCGCAACATCTGGACCTCGGTTCCCGATACGCTGGCCTCGATCGCCAACTTCCTGGTCAAGAAGGGCTGGCAGGCAAACCGCAGCTGGGGCTACGAGGTGACGATCCCCGAAAACGTCTCCTGCGCGCAGGAAGGTCCCGATCTCGGCAAGCCGATCGCCCATTGGAACTCGCTCGGCATCGACCGCATCTCCGGCAAGGCCTTCCCCTCGGGCGAGAAGAACGCGACGGGCATGATGATGGTGCCGGCCGGCCGTGACGGCCCGGAATTCCTGGTGACGCCGAATTTCTATGTCATCAAGGAATACAACAATTCCGATCTCTACGCGCTCTATATCGGCAATCTCGCGGACCGCATCGCCTATGGCTCCGGCGCGTTCGAGGGCGCTTGGGGCGATGTCGGCAAGATGCTGCGCTCGGATGTCGCCACCATGCAGAAGGCGCTGGAGAAGAAGGGCTACGACGTCGGCGGTTCTGATGGCCTGCCCGGCTACAAGACGCGCCGTTCCATCGGCCAGTGGCAGGAAAAGAACGGCATGAAGCCGACCTGCTATCCCGAGGCGCACATGATCGGCAAGCTCAAGTAAATTCTAGTGGTGCAGGTCGATATGCGCCTTGAAGAAAAGGTCGTCGCTGGGCGGAATGGCCTGCCGTTCGATCATACGGTGCACATGCGGCCCCGTTTCGCCGCGATGCAGCGCCCTTAGCCGGTCGGTGTTTTCGCCGTCCACCTGGGTTCGCCGCTGGTTGTGGCGGATATACTCCACCCAGGTCGGCGTGTGGTAGGTCTCGGTCCACGAGCCCGGCTTTTCCAGGTCGCGCATCAGCGCCCAGTTGCGCGCGCCATCGCGGATGCGGATACGCCGCCGCTCGCCCATCAGCTGCAGGAACTCCGGCACGTCGAGATCGTCGATCTCGTAATCGACCTGGATGACGACAGGCCCGCTGCGCGGCGTGATATCGAGACCGAGCGCCGGCTCGGTGAAGCGGTTGAGCGGGTCGAGGTTGAGTGTCTCGAAGGCCGGCATGGCGAATTTCAGCCCGATGACGATGCCGAACAGCATGACGACAGCCGACATCAAAAGCGCGTTGGCGACGCCGTAATTGTCGGCGGCGATACCCCAGATCCAGCTGCCCCCGGCAATCCCGCCGAAGGTCACGGTCTGGTAGAGCGACAGCGCCCGGCCGACCACCCAGCGCGGCGTCGAGAGCTGCACGATGGTGTTGAACAGCGACAGCGCCAGCACCCAGCAAGCGCCCGAGATCACCAATCCCAAACAGGTGACCGCCGAAATCGGGCTGAAGGCGGCGATCGCTGCGCTGAGCGCGAAGCCGGAAAACGACAGGCGCACGATCGTCTCGCTGGAGAAGCGCTCGCGCAGCCTGGCGTTCAGCACCGCGCCGCCGATGGCGCCGATGCCGAAGGAGCCGAGCATCAGGCCGTAGGTCAGCGGACCGCCGACCACCAGCTCCAGCGCCACGATCGGCAGGAGCGCGAGGATCGAGCTGGCGCTGATGCCGAAGATAAGGCCGCGTAGCATGACTTTCTGCAGGTTGGGCGACATGGAGATGTAGCGCAGCCCGGCAAAGATGGCGCTGCCGAGCGCCTCGCGCGGCAGCGTGGTCGCGGGATAGGTCGGCTTCCAGCGCATCAGTGCATAGATCAGCGCGAAATAGCTCATCGTATTGACGGCAAAGGCGGCTGCCGCACCGGCGGCGGCGACGATGATGCCGCCGATCGCCGGCCCGACGCTGCGGGTAATGTTGAAGCCGACGCTGTTCAGCGTCACGGCGCCGGGAAGATCGGCGCGCGGAACCATGTCGCCCACCGAGGCCTGCCAGGAGGGATTGTTGAGTGCCGTGCCGCAGCCGAGCAGGAAGGTGAAGAACAGGAGCAACCAGGGAGAGAGGATCCCGAAGAAGGCGAAGATGCTGAGCAGCGCCGAGACCGCCAGCATGAAACACTGCGCCGTCAGCATCACCCGCCGCCGATCGAAGCTGTCGGCCAGTGCCCCCGAGACCAGCGAGAAGAGCATGATGGGAAGCGCGGTTGAGGTCTGCACCAGCGCCACCATGTCGCCCGACGCGGTAATCATCGTCATCATCCACGCGGCACCGACCGCCTGGATCAGGCCGCCGAAATTGGAAGCGATGCTGGCGAACCAGATGGTGCGGTAGGTCTCGTGCCTGAGCGGTGCCAGTGTCGATGAAGTATAGGCCACGATTCCTCCCGTCGAATGCCATGCGCTGCGCCAAGCTATATAAGCGAAACGGCGATCAAGGCCACCGACCGCCTGCCGCAACCGCGCCGTACCGCCGATGGAGCTTGCTATTTCGCGGAAACGGGCCTATATGGCTCTCAAATCTTGATCGCATTGATGAGGAGTGGGCCGCAAGGACCCGCTCTTTTTTATTACCGCGATCGCCCGAAAATATCGCTTAGGAGCGCATCGCTTGTCGGATTCGACGAACGCAGACAATGAACTTGAGCCGCGGCTGATCACCGAGACTGGCCTCGACCAGCGCCTCGCCGCCATCATCGAGCCCGTCCTCATCGACCTCGGCTACCGCCTGATCCGCGTGCGCATGCTCAACCAGAACGGCGCCACCATGCAGATCATGGCCGAGCGCAACGATGGAACCATGGACGTCGAAGGCTGCGAGGAGGTCTCGGTGGCCGTTTCTCCGGTTCTCGATGTGGAAGATCCGATCGATAAAGAGTATCATCTGGAAGTGTCGTCGCCCGGCATCGATCGCCCGATGGTGCGCAAGTCCGATTTCGTGCGCTGGCAGGGCCATTTTTTGAAGTGCGAGACCTCGATCATCGTCGGGGGTCGCAAGCGCTTCCGCGGCAAGATCGTTTCCAGCGACGTCGATGGCTTCACGCTCGAGCGTGACGAGGCTCCGGCCGGCGAGGAAAAGGCGATCGTCATTCCGTTCACGGCCCTTGCCGATGCGAAACTCATTCTGACCGACGATCTGATCCGTGATGCCCTGCGCGCCGACAAGCTGGCGAAGGCAGAGGCTGCGAACCAGAACGAAGCGGAAGACGAAGAATAAACCGATCAACTTGTGGCGCCGGGCAAGGGAAGCCTGGACGCCTAGACGGAGACAAAACACATGGCAGTCAGTGCGAACCGGCTCGAACTTCTGCAGATCGCAGATGCAGTCGCCCGCGAAAAGGTCATCGACCGCGAGATCGTGCTCGCCGCGATGGCGGACGCGATCCAGAAGGCGGCGCGCTCGCGCTACGGCACTGAATCCAACATCCGCGCCGACATCAACCCGAAGACCGGCGAAATCCGCCTGCAGCGTCTGCTCGAGGTTGTCGAGGCTGCCGAGGACTACTCGACGCAGATCCCGCTCGAACTGGCCCGCGACCGCAACCCGGACGCGGCCCTCGGCGATTTCATCGCCGATCCGCTGCCGCCGATGGATTTCGGCCGTATCGCTGCCCAGTCCGCCAAGCAGGTCATCGTGCAGAAGGTTCGCGAAGCTGAGCGTGATCGCCAGTTCGACGAATTCAAGGATCGCGTCGGCGAAATCGTCAACGGCACCGTCAAGCGCGTCGAATACGGCAACGTCATCGTCGACCTCGGCCGTGGCGAAGGCATCATCCGTCGCGACGAAATGATCCCGCGCGAAAACGTCCGCTATGGCGATCGCGTCCGTGCATACGTATATGACGTACGTCGCGAACAGCGCGGCCCGCAGATCTTCCTGTCGCGCACGCATCCGCAGTTCATGGTCAAGCTCTTCACCATGGAAGTGCCGGAAATCTACGACGGCATCATCCAGGTGAAGTCGGTTGCCCGCGATCCGGGTTCGCGCGCCAAGATCGCCGTGATCTCGAACGACAGTTCGATCGATCCTGTTGGTGCCTGCGTCGGTATGCGTGGTTCGCGCGTTCAGGCCGTTGTCGGCGAGCTCCAGGGCGAAAAGATCGACATCATTCCCTGGTCGCAGGATCCGGCGACCTTCGTCGTCAACGCCCTGCAGCCGGCGGAAGTCGCCAAGGTCGTTCTCGATGAAGATGCCGAGCGCATCGAAGTCGTGGTTCCGGACGAACAGCTGTCGCTGGCCATCGGCCGCCGCGGCCAGAACGTTCGCCTCGCATCGCAGCTGACCGGCTGGGATATCGACATCATGACGGAAGCCGAAGAATCGGAACGCCGTCAGAAGGAATTCAACGAGCGCACCAACCTGTTCATGGATTCGCTCGACGTCGACGAAATGGTCGGCCAGGTTCTGGCCTCCGAAGGCTTCGCGGCCGTTGAGGAACTCGCCTACGTCGAACTCGACGAAATCGCCTCGATCGACGGTTTCGACGAAGACACCGCGCAGGAAATCCAGACCCGCGCCCGCGAATATCTCGAAAAGCTCGAAGCCGAGATGGACGAGAAGCGCAAGGCGCTCGGCGTATCGGACGAACTGCGTGGCATCGACGGCATGACCGCCCAGATGATGGTTGCCCTCGGTGAGGACGGCATCAAGACGATGGAAGACTTCGCCGGCTGCGCAGCCGACGATCTCGTCGGCTGGAGCGAGCGCAAGAACGGCGAGACCAAGAAGTTCGAGGGCCTGTTCTCGAAGTTCGACGTCTCGCGCGTCGAAGCTGAACAGATGGTCGTTCAGGCCCGCCTCGCGGCTGGCTGGATCACCGAAGAGGACCTTGCGAAGGAAGCGGAAGCTGAAGAAGCTCCCGAGGCCGAGCAGGAAGTTTAATGTCTGCGCGTGAGCCTACCGTTTCTCCTGAGGACGACGATCTTGCAGGTTATGACGTGAATGGTCGCATGTGCATCGTGACGCGCGAAAGCGGATCGCCGGATGAGCTGATCCGCTTCGTCGCCGCTCCCGATGGGACGGTGGTGGCCGACCTGAAGCGTCAGCTTCCGGGTCGCGGCTGCTGGGTGAAGATCGACCGCACCCTGGTCGACAAGGCGGTGGCGAAGAAATCCTTCGCCCGCGCCCTGAAAACGGATGTGAAGGCGGCCGCCGATCTCGGCGAGACCGTCGACAAGCTGCTGATGCAGCAACTGATGCAGATGATGAACATGGCCCGCAAGGCCGGACAGTTCATCACCGGCGCCTCGAAGGTGGATGCCGCGATCCGCAGTGGCGCGGCGCTTGCCGTGTTCCACGCAACGGACGCGGCGGCCGACGGCGTGAGAAAGATCGACCAGGCCCGCAAGGCCTGGCACCTCGGAATGGAGACCGAGGAGGAAATACCTTCCTACAAACTCTTCTCGGAGAGCGAAATGGAAGGCCTGATGGGTCAGAACGCTTTTATCCATGCTGCAGTGCTTGCAGGGCAGGCGGGTGAGGGTGTAGTGAAGCGCGCAAAGATGCTCGAACAGTACCGCAATGGCGGTCAGTCCCGGGCAACGGGCGGCGCTGGCCGGCAAAAACAATGATACGGTCACCGGACTTGTCCGGCCCGATGTCATTGATCGACATTTTGATTGACAGGGACTGATGACGTCATCGCTCCCTGTCCGAAGGAACGGGAACGAATGACCGATAGCAATGACGACAAGACACTGAACGGCCCGGGCAAGAAGACTCTGACCCTGAAACCGTCGGGCGTAAGCCAGGGCACCGTGCGCCAGGATATGGGCCGCGGTCGCACCAAGGCGGTCGTTGTCGAGACCCGCAAGCGGCGCCCGATGCGCCCTGAAGACGAACAGCGCCCGATCACCCCGGTGGCAGCACCGGCAGCGCCCGTACGCGCCGCCGAGCCCGCTCCTGCGCCCGCAGCACAGGCAGCGGCAACACCGGCGCCGGCGCCTGTTCAGCAGGCCCGCCCGCCGCAGCCCCAGCAGCCGCAGCGCTACAATCAGCCGAGCGGCCAGCAGTATAACCGTCCGCAATCCCAGCAGCCTTCGCGCCAGCAGGATCGTCCGCGCCCGGTGGTTCTGAACCATCTGTCGCCGGAAGAAATGGACGCGCGCCGCCGTGCGCTCGCCATGGCCCAGGTTCGTGACGCCGAGGATGCGGTTCGCCGCGCCGAGGAAGAAAAGCGCCGCGCCGCCGAAGAAATCGTCCGCCAGGCCGCTGCCGCTGAAGAAGCCAAGCGCCTTGCCGCCGAAGAAGCAGAACGCGCTGCTGCGGCCGCTGCCGCTCCGCCGGCACCCGCAACTCCGGCTCCGGCCGCTGCTGAAGCTCCGCGTACCCAGGCTGCGGCTCCGGCCGTTCGCCGCACCGATGCGCCGTCTTCGGCTCGTCCGGCTCCCGGCGCTGCGCCTGCGGGCGCTCCCGGCGTCCGTCGCCGTGAAAATGATGAGGATGATCGCGGCGGTGCACCGCGCGGTGGCGCTCCGGCGCGTGGCCGCGTCGTGCGTCCGGAACCGGCAAAGCCCGTTACCGCGCGTCCGAAGGGTGACGATGGTCGCCGCCAGGGCAAGCTGACGATCACGGCTGCCAGCACGGACGACGACGGCAACAACCGTGGCCGCTCGATGGCCGCCATGCGCCGTCGCCAGGAAAAGTTCCGCCGCAGCCAGATCCAGGAAACCCGCGAAAAGGTTGTTCGCGAAGTCATCCTGCCTGAGACCATCACCATTCAGGAACTGTCGCAGCGTATGTCTGAACGCGCCGTCGACGTCATCAAGTACCTGATGAAGGAAGGCCAGATGATGAAGCCGGGCGACGTCATCGACGCCGACCTCGCTGAACTCATCGCCGGCGAATTCGGCCACACCGTCAAGCGCGTTTCGGAATCCGACGTTGAAGAAGGTATCTTCGACCGGGCCGACGATGCCGGCGAAATGGTTTCGCGTCCGCCGGTCGTTACGATCATGGGTCACGTCGACCACGGCAAGACC
The DNA here is from genome assembly GCF_000377565.1 of Rhizobium sp. 2MFCol3.1. Taxonomy (GTDB): domain Bacteria; phylum Pseudomonadota; class Alphaproteobacteria; order Rhizobiales; family Rhizobiaceae; genus Rhizobium. The sequence goes on from NZ_KB898358.1 coordinate 37,799, forward strand.
TCGCTGCTCGACGCCATCCGTCAGGCAAACGTCGTCTCGGGCGAAGCCGGTGGCATCACCCAGCACATCGGTGCCTATCAGGTCGAACAGAACGGCCAGAAGATCACCTTCATCGACACCCCCGGCCACGCCGCCTTCACGGCCATGCGTGCCCGTGGTGCGCAGGCAACCGATATCGCGATCCTCGTAGTCGCGGCCGACGACAGCGTCATGCCGCAGACGATCGAATCCATCAGCCACGCCAAGGCGGCTGGTGTTCCGATCATCGTGGCGATCAACAAGATCGACAAGCACGAAGCCAACCCGGACAAGGTCCGTCAGCAGCTTCTGCAGCACGAAGTCTTCGTTGAATCGCTCGGCGGTGAAGTGCTCGACGTCGAAGTGTCGGCGAAGAACAAGACCAACCTCGACAAGCTGCTCGAAGCCGTCCTGCTGCAGGCCGAAATCCTCGACCTCAAGGCCGACCCGACGCGTACTGCCGAAGGTATCGTGATCGAAGCCCAGCTCGACCGTGGTCGTGGCGCGGTTGCGACCGTCCTCGTCCAGAAGGGCACGCTGAAGCCCGGCCAGATCATCGTTGCCGGCGATCAGTGGGGCCGCGTTCGCGCGCTCGTCACCGACAAGGGTGACCATGTCAAGGAAGCGGGTCCGGCCATGCCGGTGGAAGTGCTCGGCCTGTCCGGCACGCCGGCTGCGGGTGACAAGTTCGCCGTCGTTGAAAACGAGAGCCGTGCTCGCGAGATTTCCGAATATCGCCAGCGTCTGGCCCGCGACAAGGCGGTTGCCCGCCAGACCGGCCAGCGCGGTTCGCTCGAACAGATGATGAGCAAGCTGCAGAACACCGGCTTCAAGGAATTCCCGCTGCTCATCAAGGGCGACGTGCAGGGTTCCATCGAAGCGATCATCGGTGCTCTCGACAAGCTCGGCACCGACGAAGTGCGGGCACGTATCGTCCATTCGGGCGCCGGTGCCATCACCGAGTCTGATCTGGCGCTTGCCGAATCCTCCGACGCCGCGATCATCGGCTTCAACGTCCGTGCCAACGCACAGGCACGTGTCGCCGCTGAACGCGCAGGCATCGAGATCCGCTACTACAACATCATCTACGATCTGGTGGATGACGTTAAGGCAGCGATGTCGGGTCTGCTCACGCCGGAGCGCCGCGAAACCTTCCTCGGCAATGCCGAGATCCTCGAGGTGTTCAACATCACCAAGACCGGCAAGGTCGCGGGTTGCCGCGTCACCGAAGGCAAGGTCGAACGTGGTGCAGGTGTGCGCCTCATCCGCGACAACGTCGTCATCCACGAAGGCAAGCTCAAGACGCTCAAGCGCTTCAAGGACGAAGTATCGGAAGTTCCGGTCGGTCAGGAATGCGGTATGGCCTTCGAGAACTATGAAGACATCCGCGCGGGCGATGTCATCGAATGCTTCCGCGTCGAGCATATCACCCGTACGCTCTGATCGTGCGAGACTAGAGTTGTGGACGGGCGCCGGATCATATGAGGCCGGCGCCCGAACCTTTTGAGGCCCCGGACTTTTGAGGCCCCAGATTTTTGAGGCAAAGAACAATGGCAACAAAAACCTCGACAGCACAGTCGCAGCGCATGCTGCGCGTCGGCGAGCAGGTACGCGCCGCGATCACCCAGGTCCTTCAGCGCGGCGAAGTGCGAGACGACCTCCTGGAAAAGACCGTCATCTCCGTGTCCGAAGTGCGCATGTCGACCGACCTCAAGGTCGCGACCGCCTTCATCACGCCGCTCGGCGTGTCGGATCACGAGACGGTCATCACGGCGCTCAACCGCCACGCCAAATTCATCCGCGGCCGTCTCGGCCCGCATCTTAGGCAGATGAAATTCATGCCCGAGATCCGCTTCCGCGACGATACGAGCTTCGACAATTACAAGAAGATCGATGAGCTGCTGCGCTCGCCCGAGGTCATGCGCGACCTTGAAGACGGCGATACCGACGAAAAGTAACAGAAGAGCCTTATGTCCAAACCACGCAAGCCCAAAGGCCGCCCGATCTCGGGCTGGCTTATCCTTGACAAGCCCGTCGACTTCGGCTCGACCGAAGCCGTCTCCAAGATCAAGTGGCTGTTCAAGGCGCAGAAATGCGGCCACGCCGGCACGCTCGATCCGCTGGCTTCGGGCATGCTGCCGATCGCGCTCGGCGATGCGACCAAGACCGTTCCCTACGTCATGGACGGCCGCAAGATCTACGAATTCACCGTGACCTGGGGCGAGCAGCGCTCGACCGACGACCTCGAGGGCGAGGTTATCGAGAGCTCCGACAAGCGTCCGACCGAAGACGAGATCCTGGCGCTGCTCCCGAACTATACCGGCGTCATCAATCAGGTCCCGCCGCAGTTCTCCGCGATCAAGATCGCAGGCGAGCGCGCCTATGATCTCGCCCGCGAGGGTGAGACGGTCGAGATCCCGTCGCGTGAGGTCGAGATCTATCGCCTGACGCTGCTCGAATGCGAGAACGAAAACACCGCGCACTTTGAAGTCGAATGCGGCAAGGGCACCTATGTCCGCGCGCTCGCCCGTGATTTCGGCCGCGATCTCGGCTGCTTCGGCCACATCTCCGGCCTGCGCCGCACCTTCGTCGCGCCGTTTGCCGAGGAGACCATGATCCCGCTCGCCGAACTCGTTGCGCTGGAAGACATTCAGGATGACGAAGAACGTCTGGCGGCGCTCGATGCGCTTTTGATCGACACCAGCGAGGCGCTCTCCTCGCTGCCGCATCTGATCGTCAACGACGACCAGGCCCACCGCCTGAAGATGGGCAACCCCATCCTGGTGCGCGGCCGCGATGCGCCGGTGGAGGAAAGCGAAGCCTATGCGACGGCCCGCGGCAAGCTGATCGCCATCGGCGAAATCGGCCAGGGCGAATTCCGCCCCAAGCGCGTCTTCGGCTGATGTTTTTAGCCCGGCGCCGACGCGCCGGGCGCGCCTCTTCCCTTTGCTGCCTGAATGGTTTATAGGCAGCGCCAGCATCAGGCATTGCTTGAATGCATTCGCGGCCAAAGCTGGACGACATCCCGGCTTTTGGCGACCTTATCTCCTCTCATCGAAAGGAACATCCGATGTCGATTACTGCTGAGCGCAAGACGGCACTTATCAAGGAATACGCAACGTTCGAAGGCGACACCGGTTCGCCCGAAGTTCAGGTTGCGATCCTCACCGAGCGCATCAACAACCTCACGGAACACTTCAAGGGCCACAAGAAGGATAACCATTCCCGCCGTGGCCTGCTGACGATGGTTTCGAGCCGCCGCTCGCTTCTTGACTACCTCAAGAAGAAGAACGAAGGCCGTTACACCAAGCTGATCACCAGCCTGGGTATCCGCCGCTAAGGCTTTGCCGGCGGGCGCTCCTTATGGACGCCCGCCGCATTTGTTTCCGGGGAACGTTTCTCCGACACCGCAGGACGCCGCAGGCGTTTGCGGGACTGCCCGCGGACCCGGATGGGCCGGATCCGCAAAACCAACCGTTGACCTGTCATGGGGCAGGATTGCCGGATGCTTTCGGCCAAGGCGCATACCTTGGCCCGATTTTCTCGACGAGGAAATCGAGACCGCAAAGCCTCCCGTTGTCTTGCCCATGATGCGTCATCAACAATTGCGGTCGTCTGCGCCGTGCCCCAGGGCCAATGGCGCGCCTCCGCATTGAAGGACAAGACATATGTTCGACACTCATTCCGTGGAAATCGAGTGGGCAGGCCGCCCGCTGAAGCTCGAAACCGGCAAGATCGCCCGTCAGGCTGACGGCGCCGTTCTCGCGACCTACGGCGAAACCGTGGTTCTCGCCACCGTCGTTTCCGCCAAGGCGCCGAAGCCTGGCCAGGACTTCTTTCCGCTGACCGTCAACTACCAGGAAAAGACCTACGCAGCCGGCAAGATTCCCGGTGGCTACTTCAAGCGCGAAGGCCGTCCGTCGGAAAACGAAACGCTGGTTTCGCGCCTGATCGACCGCCCGATCCGCCCGCTCTTCCCTGAAGGCTACAAGAACGACACCCAGGTCGTCGTCACCGTCGTCCAGCACGATCTGGAAAACAACCCGGACGTTCTGTCGATGGTTGCCGCTTCCGCTGCTCTGACGCTGTCAGGCGTTCCCTTCATGGGCCCGGTCGGCGGCGCACGCGTCGGCTACATCAACGGCGAATACGTCCTGAACCCGCATCTCGACGAAATGGACGAGTCGATCCTCGACCTCGTTGTCGCCGGCACGCACGACGCCGTTCTGATGGTTGAATCCGAAGCCAAGGAACTCAACGAAGAAATCATGCTCGGCGCCGTCATGTTCGGCCATAAGGGTTTCCAGCCGGTTCTCGACGCGATCATCAAGCTCGCCGAAGTGGCTGCCAAGGAGCCGCGCGACTTCCAGCCGGAAGACTTCTCCGAACTCGAAGCCGAAATGCTGAAGCACTTCGAAGCCGAGCTGCGCACCGCCTACAAGAACACCCAGAAGGCTGAACGCTACGCTGCCGTCGACGCCGTCAAGGCGAAGGTCAAGGCGCACTTCTTCCCTGAGGGCGAAGAGCCGAAGTACACCGCCGAAGTCATCGGCGCGATCTTCAAGCACCTGCAGGCCAAGATCGTTCGTTGGAACATCCTCGACACCAAGAGCCGCATCGACGGCCGCGACCTCGAGACCGTTCGCCCGATCGTATCGGAAGTCGGCCTCCTGCCGCGCACCCACGGTTCTGCTCTCTTCACCCGCGGTGAAACGCAGGCGATCGTCGTTGCCACGCTCGGTACCGGCGAAGACGAACAGTACGTCGATAGCCTGACGGGCATGTACAAGGAGCGCTTCCTGCTCCATTACAACTTCCCTCCCTACTCCGTTGGCGAAACCGGCCGCATGGGCTCTCCGGGCCGTCGCGAAATCGGTCACGGCAAGCTCGCATGGCGCGCTATCCGCCCGATGCTTCCCTCGGCTGAACAGTTCCCCTACACGCTGCGCGTCGTCTCTGAGATCACCGAGTCCAACGGCTCGTCCTCGATGGCAACCGTCTGCGGCACCTCGCTCGCTCTGATGGACGCCGGCGTTCCTTTGGCTAAGCCGGTTGCCGGTATCGCCATGGGCCTGATCCTCGAAGGTGACCGCTTCGCCGTTCTCTCCGACATCCTCGGCGACGAAGACCACCTCGGCGACATGGACTTCAAGGTTGCAGGTACCGCCGACGGCATCACCTCGCTGCAGATGGACATCAAGATCGCCGGTATCACCGAAGAGATCATGAAGGTTGCTCTCGGTCAGGCACAGGGCGGTCGTACGCACATCCTCGGCGAAATGTCGAAGGCGATCTCCGAAGGCCGTTCGCAGCTCGGCGAGTTCGCTCCGCGCATCGAAGTCATGAACATCCCGGTCGACAAGATCCGTGAAGTCATCGGCTCCGGCGGCAAGGTCATCCGCGAAATCGTCGAAAAGACCGGCGCGAAGATCAACATCGAAGACGACGGCACCGTGAAGATCGCATCTTCCTCGGGCAAGGAAATCGAAGCGGCCCGCAAGTGGATCCACTCGATCGTTGCCGAGCCTGAAATCGGCGTGATCTACGAAGGCACGGTCGTGAAGACCGCCGACTTCGGCGCCTTCGTCAACTTCTTCGGCGCCCGCGACGGCCTCGTCCACATCTCGCAGCTTGCTTCCGAGCGTGTTGCCAAGACCCAGGACGTCGTCAAGGAAGGCCAGAAGGTTTGGGTCAAGCTCCTCGGCTTCGACGAGCGCGGCAAGGTCCGCCTGTCGATGAAGGTCGTTGACCAGGCAACCGGCCAGGAAATCCCTGCCGACAAGAAGAAGGAAGAAGCAGCCGAGTAAGCTGCGCCTTCCGATGACTTCATGGGCGCGGGAATCTTCTCGCGCCCTTTTTCTATTCAGGATCGAGATAAAACGATGAGCAGCGAGACGCTGAAGACACTGTTCCACCCCTTTGTAAGCGGCACCGTCGAGGCGCCCGGCGAGGGCGAGCGCGTGCTCTTCCTCGGCGCCGAGGCAGGCTTCGCCCTGCCGCAGGGCTTTGCCGCCGCGCTGAGCGCCGTACAGGGCTTCCGGCCGCTGTACCGGCAGCTGCTCGCCCAGCGCATCGAAACCACGCCTGAGGTCGAAGGCGAGGATTATGATGCCGTTCTGGTTCTCTGCAACAAGCACAAGGGCGAGAACGAGGCGAATATCGCCGAGGCACTCACCCGCGTGAAGATGGGCGGCCTCGTCGTCATCGCCGGCGGCAAGGAAGACGGCATCCAGCCGCTGCGCAAGCGCATGGAAGCCTTCGGCCTGTCGCTCGAGCACATGCCGAAATACCACGGCGTCGCCTTCTGGTTCGGCGCGCCCGCCGATCCCTCCGAAATCATCGCCAAGTTCGCCAAGCCCGCTGTGCGCGTCGACGGCCGCTTCGAGGCTGCCGCCGGCATGTTCTCGCACGACCGCATCGACGACGGCTCGGAGTTGCTCGCCTCGCGCCTGCCCGCCGATTTCACCGGCGACGTCGCCGATTTCGGCGCCGGCTGGGGCTACCTCTCCGTCGAGATGGCGGAGCGCTCCCCAGGTGTCAGCCGCCTCGACCTCTACGAGGCGAACTACGCCGCGCTGGAGGCCGCCAAGGCCAATATCGAGGAGAACTGCCCGAATGTACCGGCACGCTTCTTCTGGCACGATCTGGCGGGCGAGCCGGTCAAGGACAAGTACGACCTCATCATCATGAACCCGCCCTTCCACGAAAGCCACGCCGCCGAGCCGGCGCTCGGCCAGGCGATGATCAAGACCGCGGCAGCTTCGCTCCGCTCCGGCGGCCGTCTCCTGCTGGTCGCCAACCGAGGCCTTCCCTACGAGCCGGTACTGGCCGCAAGCTTCCGCGAAAGCGGCGAAACCTGCCGTAACGCCCGTTTCAAGGTCTTGTGGGCGAAGAAATAGAAAAGGCGGCCATTGGCCGCCTTTTTCATTCAATATCCATCATCGCTCCGCATTCGAAGCTTGCCGCCCCGCGAGAAATCCCGCCCCACGGCAAAGCCGCTACTGCGGGATACCCTCGCCAAACGGCGGCATCTGTATATCGTGTGCTTCGCGGACTTCTTCGACGCCTTCGATCGCACGAAGGCGGTTGACGATGGTTTCTTCGGCGCTGCCGTAGATCGCGCCGATCTCGGGCATCACGCTTTCGACCTTGAAGCCCTGGCGCGATATCGTTTCTGCGATCGAGCGCGTCTCGTCGAAATGATTGTCATCAACGACGACGGCATAACTGAGCCTGCTCATTTCATACCTTTCTTCAGCCGTCCTAACCCGCCAGCATATAGGTACTGCCTTCGGATCTTCAAACGGACGGGCGTTGAGGAGCGGTGACCAGACCCGCGCCGACGTCGCGTGCATTATGCGGCAACCGTCGTGCATGAGCTGTTAACGCATCCCGAAGCGCCTGCCCGCGTAGGCTGGCATCGCTTTCCGCCCAGAGAGCGGCGACGCCGGCGGCGTGTGGGCACGCCATGCTTGATCCGTCCATTATGCGGTAAAGCCGCGGACTTGGCGAGGACGAAAATATACCGACTCCGGGTGCGACCAGGTCGAGCTCTCCGCCATCGGGATTGATGCCGCCGTTGGAAAAGCTGGCCGGCTGGTAGAGCGCGTCGACGGCGCCTACCGCCATGATCGAGGGCGCGTTGGCCGGCGAGCTGATCGGCGCGATGGCACCGAAAGCGCGATTGCTGTCGTTGCCGGCCGCCGCGCAGATCAGGCTGCCATTGTCGAGCGCGATCTGCCCGATGCGCTGGTAGACCCTGGTATAGGGCTCGCCCTGCCGAACAGGGCTTCCAAGCGACATCGAGATGACCTCGCATCCCTGATTGATCGCCCACAGGATTCCGGCAAGAATATCGCGCTCTGCCCCGAAGCCTGCATTGCTGAGCACCTTGCCGATGTAGAGCTCCGCGTCTGGCGCCACTCCATATCGCGGCGTGGCTGGCGAACGTGGGCGACCGGCTGCGGTTCCAGCGCAATGCGTCCCGTGCCCCTGGATGTCTTCGATTGTCTCGCCGTTGACGAAGGATCGGGTAACGATCGGCCGCCCCGCGAAATCGGGATGCGTTAGGTCGATGCCGGTGTCGAGGATGGCAATCTTGATGCCTTTGCCGGTATAGGGCGACTGCAGCGCGTGCGTCGCGCCGACGCCCCAGGTGGCCGCCTCGGTATCACGAAATTCCTGCAGGCCGAACAGGTAGAACTCCGGGCGCGCCTCGGCGATATCACTCTCTCTGCTCAATTTGGCCATGGCGCCGGCAATCGTCTGGCCCTGGCGTGGGACGACGAGTGCAAGCTTCAGGTCTTCGAAGAGGATCGTACTGCCGCCGGGAGCGGGAGGCACCGCCTGCAACTCGCTCATGACGGCGACGGATACGTCGGTGTTCGCATATCGCCGCAATGCATCGACGCTCGGGCCGATGTCGGCGTGATCCTCAAGGCTGACGAACCACGCTCCCGTCAGGCGCGGGCGCATCGTATCAAGCAAAGGATTAGCTGTGGGTGGGTCGGCGACGTCTGCTGTCATTGTATCCCCCATGGTGAATTTAGGAGACACTACAATTTCCGGTTTAGATTACAATCAACCTGTGTGGCTGATGAAACCGCCGTCCGATGGAAGGCGGTTGCAATTCATTACTCGGCGTCCGCCTTGCGCAGCGTGTCGAGCGCCGGCATCGAGGTGATGTTGAAGCCGGCGTCGACGAAGTGGATTTCGCCGGTGACGCCTGCCGCCATGTCGGAGAGCAGGTAGAGCGCCGAGTTGCCGACGTGATCGATCGTCACGGTCTTGCGCAGCGGCGAGTTCTGCTGGTTCCACGACAGGATGGCGCGGGCATCCGAAATGCCGGCGCCGGCGAGCGTGCGGATCGGGCCGGCGGAGATCGCGTTGACGCGAATGCCGCGTGGGCCGTAGTCAGCAGCCAGATAGCGCACGGAGGCCTCGAGAGCCGCCTTGGCGACGCCCATGACGTTGTAGTTCGGAATGACGCGCGTCGAGCCGTTATAGGTCAGCGTCAGCATCGAGCCGCCTTCGTTCATCAAAGGCGCCAGACGCTTGGCGATCTCGGTGAACGAGAAACAGGAGATCACCATCGTGCGGCTGAAATTCTCGCGCGTGGTGTCGGCGTAGAGGCCCTTGAGCTCGTTCTTGTCGGAGAAGCCGATGGCGTGCACGACGAAGTCGAGCGTGCCCCAGCGTTCCTTGATCGCGTCCACAGTGGCGTCGACGGACGCGATGTCCTCGACGTCGCATGGCAGCACGAAGTCGGAGCCGACTTCGGCGGCAAGCGGCTTGACGCGCTTGCCCAGCGCGTCGCCCTGGTAGGTGAAGGCAAGTTCCGCGCCCTGTGCCGCCAGCGCCTTGGAAATGCCCCAGGCGATGGAGTGGTTGTTCGCGACACCCATGATAAGCCCGCGCTTACCCTGCATGATTCCCGTCATGTTATTATCCGTTGTAGCGCTGGAAGACGAGCGTGGCGTTGGTGCCGCCGAAGCCGAAGGAGTTGGAAAGCGCGATGTCGATCTTGGCGTCGTCGATGCGCTTGCGCACGATCGGCACGCCGTCGAACTCAGGGTCGAGCTCGGTGATATGAGCGCTTTCGCCGATGAAACCGGCCTGCATCATCAACAGCGAATAGATCGATTCCTGCACGCCGGCAGCGCCCAGCGAGTGGCCGGTCAGCGACTTGGTCGACTGGATGTGCGGGATCTTGTTGCCGAACACTTCGCGGATCGCGCCGATTTCCTTGCTGTCGCCGACTGGCGTCGAGGTGCCGTGCGTGTTGACGTAGTCGACATCGCCCTTCACCGTCGAGAGCGCCTGGCGCATGCAGCGGATAGCACCTTCGCCCGACGGAGCGACCATGTCGTAGCCGTCGGAGGTAGCGCCGTAGCCGACGATTTCGGCGTAGATCTTGGCGCCGCGGGCCTTGGCGTGCTCCAGCTCTTCGAGAACCAGAACGCCGGCGCCGCCGGCAATCACGAAGCCGTCGCGGGTCGCGTCATAGGCGCGCGAGGCGGTCTCGGGCGTGTCGTTGTACTTCGAGGACATGGCGCCCATGGCGTCGAACAGGTTCGACATCGTCCAGTCGAGATCTTCGTGGCCGCCGGCGAACATGATGTCCTGCTTGCCCCACTGGATCATCTCGGCGGCGTTGCCGATGCAATGCGCGGATGTCGAGCAGGCAGACGAGATCGAGTAGTTGACGCCGTGGATCTTGAACCAGGTGGCAAGCGTGGCCGATGCCGTCGACGACATCGCCTTCGGCACGGCGAACGGGCCGATGCGCTTCGGGCTGTTGTTCTTGATGGTGATCTCGGCGGCTTCGATCAGCGTGCGCGTCGAAGGACCACCCGAGCCCATGATGATGCCGGTGCGCTCGTTCTCGCTGTAGTCCTTTTCCTCAAGGCCGGAATCGGCGAGCGCCTGCTTCATCGCGACGTGGTTCCACGCGCCGCCCTGCGACAGGAAGCGCATGGCGCGACGATCGACCAGATCCGTCGGATCGAGCGAAGGGCGACCCCAGACCTGGCACTTGAAACCGTGCTCGGCGAAATCGTTGGAAAAGGAAATGCCGGACTTGGCATCGCGCAGCGAAGCGGTGACCTCGGCGGCGTCATTGCCGATCGAGGAAACGACGCCCAGACCCGTGACAACTACCCGTCTCATGTGTTTCGACCTTTTCGTTTTTTCTAACTTGGAAAACCGGGCATGGATGCCCGGTGCAATCAGGCGTCTTTGTCCTTGGACAGGCCGACGCGCAGGTCGGAGGCCTGGTAGATGGTTTCGCCATCGGCCTTCAGCCAGCCGTCGGCGGTGCCGAGCACCAGGCGGCCGCGCATGACGCGCTTGAAGTCGATGCCGTATTCGAGCAGCTTGGTGGTCGGGCGGATCATGCCCTTGAACTTAACTTCACCCGTAGACAGCGCCATGCCGCGACCGGGCTCGCCGAGCCAGCCGAGGAAGAAGCCGGTCAGCTGCCACATGCCGTCGAGACCGAGGCAGCCCGGCATGATCGGGTTGCCTTGGAAGTGGCAGGGGAAATACCAATCGTCAGGCTTCACATCGTACTCGGCGCGGATATAGCCCTTGTCGAAGGCGCCGCCGGTTTCGGAGATATCGGTGATGCGGTGAACCATGAGCATTGGCGGCAGAGGAAGCTGCGCGTTGCCGGGGCCGAAAAGCTCGCCGCGGCCGCATGCCAGGATTTCCTCATAGTTGAAGCTGGATTGTTTCGTCGCCATGAAAACTCTAATTCCCCCCGCAACTAAGCTGATGGATGTGAACGTTTAATCCAAGTTCGACGGAAAATGAAGCATAAGCATGACTGAGCTTCACCCACGTCCAAGGACCGGCTGCGCGCCTTATTTGGTGGTCGCATACAGGAAGGCCAAGCCCCCGGCCAGCACTAATTGCGTGAAAAGCCCGATTTCGCGGCGCTTTGACACCTGTTGTCCCCATTGAAACTATTGAAAGCCATTCGTGCAAAAGTTATATGGCTAATAGAAACATGATTGCGAGACGCTAGATTAGCGGGAGTTGTTGATGGCGGCTGAAGCCCCTCTTACCATTGAAGCAAGGTTGCGGGGCGCTGGCCTCAGGCCGACGCGCCAGCGCGTCGCGCTCGGCGACCTGCTCTTTGCAAAGGGCGATCGCCACCTGACCGTCGAGGAACTGCACGAAGAGGCGGTTGTCGCAGGCGTGCCGGTATCGCTCGCCACCGTCTACAACACGCTGCACCAGTTCACCGAGGCCGGCATGATCCGCGTTCTCGCGGTCGAAAGTGCCAAGACCTATTTCGACACCAATGTCTCCGATCACCACCACTTCTTCGTGGAGGGTGATAACGACGTGCTCGATATTCCTGTCAGCAACCTCACCATCGACAATCTGCCGGAGCCGCCCGAGGGTATGGAAATCGCCCATGTCGACGTGGTGATCCGCCTGCGCCCCAAGCGCTCCTGATCCAACTCAATCTCTACATCACATCGTCGGGATGCCGCCCGGGCTTTGCCTTGTAGGTCGGAAACGTCCAGCCGTAGTAAAGCGCCCCGCCGCGCACCGCGAACGCCGCAAGCACGCCAGCGGCCGATGCCGCATAGAGCGGTAGCCCGAATTCATTGGCGCCGGTGAAGATCGCCGCGCCGACCAGCGCCGCGCTGATGTAGATTTCCGGCCTCAGCAATACCGAGGGTTCGTTGGCGACAAGATCGCGCAACACGCCGCCGAAGGTCGCCGTCAGCGTGCCGGTGACGATCGCGATGGTCGGCGAGCCGGTGGCGGCTAGCCCCTTGGCCGCACCCATGGCGCAATAGGCCGAAAGCCCGACGGCATCGAGCCAGATCAGCAGCCGGTAGCGCGATTCCACCATATGCGCGGTGAAGAACACCAAGACGCCGGCGGCACAGCAGACCAGGATATAGGTGGGGTTCAGAACCCAGAAGACCGGCACGCGACCCAGGACGATGTCGCGCACCGTGCCGCCGCCGATGCCTGTGATGACCGCGAAGAACAGGAAGCCGATCAGATCGAGCTGCTTGCGCGAGGCCGCGAGCGCACCCGTTGCCGCAAACAGGGCAACGCCGGCATAGTCGAGATAGACGAATGGCGACATCGCGTACTCCAATGGCGATCTTTCCCTCGAATAATCATGGCCGCAAGGGCGGCGCAAGGCGGATCAGCCAAACTCTCGAGCCAATGCCGTCCTTATCCGACGAAAAGAGAACCCGTGAAAACGCTGCTGATCGCCTTGAACCTCGTTGCGGCCCTGGCCGTATCCACCGCGGCTTATGCCCAGCAGTCGCTACTTCCCGATCCTGAGATTTACGAGAAGGATCATTTCAAGCAGCAATGCACCGAGGTGGAGTTCGACGACGGCTTCGTCACCCGCCAGGACATCAACAATGACGGGCTGGTCGATGTCGTCGTCAACGAAGGCGAGATGACCTGCGACGGCACCAAGGGCCCGCAGTGCGACGAAGACGGCTGCATCTACAATTTCTATCTGCAGGTGGCCGAAGGTGGCTACTTCATGATCGCCACCGCCAAGACCTATGGCTACGATTTCGTGCAGCGCTTCGGCAACAAGGTGCTGGCCATGAAGATGCATCCGCGCTTCTGCGACCGGCCCGACGGCGATCCGAAGACCGATCCCTGCGTCATTACCACCCGCGTGCGCGGCACCAAGTTCGTGACGATCTCCAAGAAGTAGCCGAGAACGGCCGGGCTCAGCCCGGATAAAGCTCCGAGGTGCGCCCGGCGAAGTAATATCCGACAAGGCCGAACCATTCGCGGATCGCTGTTGCCATGTTCTGCGCGTTCCGGCTCGGCTGAGTGAAATCGAGCGCCAGGCGCTCGTGACCATCCGTCCGGTAGTCCGTTGGCCACGGCGTCACGTCGATGCCGAGCTTGCGGAAGATCCCGACCGAGCGGGGCATGTGATAGCCCGAGGTGATCAGCAGGCAGTTGGAAAGCCCATGGCTTGCGAGCAGGTCCTTGGTGTTGACGGCGTTTTCAAAGGTGGTCCGCGAGGTCGTCTCCTGGACCAGACGCTCCTTGGCCACGCCGAACAGCGGGAAGAACCGCTCCGCCATGACCGCATCGCCCTCATAGACACCAGACATCGATCCATCGCCGCCCGAGACGAGGATGCGCGACTGCGGATATTTCTGCGCCAGCCTCAACGTCTCGATGAACCGGTCTCCGCCGGCATTCATCTCGATCCCATGCCTGGATGTATTGACCTCGTTCTCGAAGCCACCGCCGAGCACGATCATGCATGTGAGCTCAGCCGGATCCTGCGGCTTGGCGAAGCGATCCTCCAGCCCCTGCAGCAGATAATTGCCTGATGTCGTGTAGAGCGTGAGGAAGAGCACCAGCGTGGCGCAGGCGGTCGCGAGCAGGCTGATGATGCGAAAGCGGATCAGTCCCGCAATCAGCGCGACCAGAATAAGCAGGAAAACCAGCGACAGCGGCTGGCCGAAAATCCAGACGAGTTTCGAGAAGATAAACACGTGGGCGCTCCCGTTCCTGCATCGGTTCTGGAACGACGTCTAGCTGATTCGCGCTGACGATGGTGCGACGATCACTTCGCGCGCTGGACGGACGCGCGGGCGGCAGCCGACTGGTTGAACCGCCGCTGCAGCGGCTTCGGGATGAGAAGCGCGGCCAGCGCGATCAGCATGGCGAAGGCGGCGACCACCCACAGCGCCGACGCACCCGCAACCTGCGTCAGCAGCGCGCCCGCTATGGCGCCAAGCAGCATTCCGAGCCAGGGAACGATCTGGATCGTCCAGTCCAGCCGCCGGTCGCCGATCATAAAGCGGCCGATGCCGCGCCCGAAGCGCGACAAAGCCCCGGTCACATAGGTGAGCCCGATCGGCAGCCCCTCGATATGCTCCACCGCGGCGTTCACCATCCCCATGGAGGCGACGATCAAATAGAAACGTGGCAGCGCAAGGCCAGGATCGCTCATCAGCGATGCGCCCGCCAGCATCAGCCCCACGAAGCCGAGCACCACGAAAACCCGCCGCTCGGCGAAATGCGCAAGCACGATCCCGGCGGCATTGCTGAGCACGAAGACGGTGATCGCCGCAATCAGCACCGCCGCGTGCCCGAAATTGCCTGCTCCAAGCGAAAGTGCGGCGCGCGTCGTATTCCCGGTCATGAACGACACGAAGTCACCGCTCAGCACCAACCCGGTCGCATCCGTCATCCCCGCCAAAAACGAAATCGCCCCTGCGAGCACAAGCCCGGTCGCGGTGCGTCTGGTATGAATGATCCGCCGTCGTCTTTGTCGTGTCATGGGTGGGGTCCGGGGCGCTTAAATGGTGCCGGAGACCGTGAGCCTCGCGGCGTGAAAAGCGCTGTTTGAAAATTGCTAGGGGAGCATACGTCCGATATGGCGAGGAACGCAATTCGGGTAGTCGGATGATTTAGTCGAAAATTAAAGAAGAAAAATTTGGTGGAGCTAAGCGGGATCGAACCGCTGACCTCTTGCATGCCATGCAAGCGCTCTCCCAGCTGAGCTATAGCCCCATCAGGGTGGACCGGTTTGTGCCGGGCCTGGGATGCTTCGCGAAGCGCTTGTCCTCGGGAAGTGGCGGCTTAATACGTGCGGTTTTCGCAGATGGCAAGCCTAAAAAATCGGCCCGGTGAATTTTTCTCGCCCGGGCCGATCCTTGTTCGAAATCAGACGTCTTCTTCGTCGCCGGTCACGCCGATGATGTCGCTCATGTCGTCATCGTCATCGTCTTCGTCGGCTTCCAGGAAGGTATCGTCGTCGTCATCGCCTTCGATTTCGACGTCGTCGTCGCCCATGTCAGGGATATCGTCGCCGGATGCATCGCCGTCTGCGTCCTCGAGCGAGACCAGTTCGACTTCCGTGCTTTCGGTATCGACTTCGGCCACTTCTTCCTCTTCCTGCGCGGCTTCAGCGGCGGCCGCAGCCGAGCTTTCGACGAAGAAGGAGAGCGGGTAGGTCTTGCCCGTGTAAGGAGAAACGATCGGGTTCCGGTTCAGGTCGTAGAATTTCTTGCCGGTTTCCGGATCGGTACGCTTGGTTCCAAGTTCAGCTTTCGCCACTGTTGAGCCTCGTGATCGTGAGAATGGCCGAACCTGAGTTCGGCAAATGCCGTTGAAACCGGCGTTCTGTTCGGAATTTATAAGCCGGTCCCCATAATCGTTGCGGGCCGCCATGTCAAAGCCTAACTTCACGGGCCGCGACCGCAAGCGCCATGCGCCACGCCGGATGACCGGGCCGATGGTTTGTGCTAGTGAGCCGCGATTACTCGATGGGCAACGTGACGCCGGCAGCTTCCGGCGGCAAGACGGATGGGCGACATGTATCAGCCACCGCATTTCAGGGAAGACGATCTCGGTGTCCAGCACGCGCTGATCAGGGCGCATCCGCTTGGCCTTTTGATCACGACCGGCGCCTCCGGCCTGATGGCCAATTCCGTGCCCTTTCATCTTGATGCGGCGGCATCCGAAAAGGGTACGCTTCGGCTGCACCTGGCCAAGGCCAATCCGCAGTGGCGCGATCTCCAAGATGGCGCCGAACTGCTTGCCGTCTTCCAGGGTGCCGACAGCTATGTCACGCCCTCTTGGTACGAGACCAAGCGCGAGACCGGCAAGGTGGTGCCGACCTGGAACTACGCCGTCGTGCAGGTGCGCGGCACCGCCCGCGTCATCGACGATGCCGATTGGCTCTTGGCGCAGATCACCGCGCTGACCACACAACACGAGACGCCGCGTGAAAAGCCTTGGGCCGTTAGCGATGCGCCGGACGCTTATGTGAAGGCGCAGATGAAGGGCATCGTCGGCGTCGAGATCGAGATCACCGCCATCGAGGGCAAGTGGAAGGTCAGCCAGAACCGGCCGATCGCCGACCGCGAAGGGGTCGCGGCCGGGCTCGGCGAAACGGCGGGGCAGGGCGAGATGACGGATCTCGTACGCCGCTATGGCGGCTTGCTAGAAGCGGGCGAAGAAGCCGGCAAAGAGAATTGAGACACCGGCCGAGCAAGATCGGCCGACAGCAATGCCCTTAGAATATCGGGCGGGATAGAAAGACGAGCATGCCGACCAGTTCAGACCATTTTGTCATCGCCATCGATGGACCGGCCGCGGCCGGCAAGGGCACGCTGTCGCGCCGCATCGCCGAGACCTATGGCTTCCACCATCTCGATACCGGGCTGACCTACCGTGCCACCGCCAAGGCGCTGCTCGATGCCGGCCTGCCGCTCGATGACGAGCTTACGGCGGAAAAAATGGCCCGCGAGGTTGAACTCGCCGGTCTCGATCGCGATATCCTGTCGAAGCACGAGATCGGCGAAGCCGCCTCGAAGATCGCGGTGATGCCGTCGGTGCGCCGCGCGTTGGTCGAGGCGCAGCGCAAGTTTTCGGAGCGCACGCCGGGCACGGTGCTTGATGGGCGCGACATCGGAACGGTGGTCTTCCCGCAGGCACCGGTGAAGCTTTATGTGACGGCATCGGCGGAAGTGCGCGCGAGGCGCCGTTTCGACGAGATCAAGGCAAAAGGGATCTACGCCGATTTCGCGGCGATTTTCGAAGACGTCAAGCGACGCGACGAACGCGACATGGGACGGGCCGACAGCCCTTTGAAACCAGCCGACGACGCGCACTTGCTTGATACGTCGGAAATGAGTATAGAAGCCGCGTTTCAAGCCGCGAAATCGGTCATCGATGCCGCCTTGAACCGAAACTAGGATTTGAGGCGTTCCGCCAGGCTTTGCCCTGACCGCCTTGAACGACAGCCTGAAATTCCGTCCAAGCGCCGGATTGCCTTCGATGAGAGGGCGGACGGGGATCAGGCTCATTCAACACGAACCAACCGGCGCATACGTGTCCAGAAATCCGGACACGCAGGAGATTTCATGTCAGTAGCTACTCCCTCTCGCGAAGATTTCGCGGCCCTTCTGGAAGAATCCTTTGCCAAGAACGATCTGGCTGAAGGCTATGTAACCAAGGGTATCGTAACGGCAATCGAGAAGGACTCCGCCGTTGTCGACGTTGGCCTCAAGGTCGAAGGTCGCATTCTGCTCAAGGAATTCGGCGCCAAGGCCAAGGACGGCACGCTCAAGGTCGGCGACGAAGTCGAAGTTTACGTTGAGCGCATCGAAAACGCTCTCGGCGAAGCTGTTCTGTCGCGCGAAAAGGCTCGCCGCGAAGAGAGCTGGGTCAAGCTCGAAGCCAAGTTCGAAGCTGGTGAGCGCGTTGAAGGCGTTATCTTCAACCAGGTCAAGGGCGGCTTCACGGTTGACCTCGACGGTGCCATCGCCTTCCTGCCGCGTTCGCAGGTCGACATCCGTCCGATCCGCGACGTTACCCCGCTGATGCACAACCCGCAGCCCTTCGAAATCCTCAAGATGGACAAGCGTCGCGGCAACATCGTCGTATCGCGTCGTACGGTTCTGGAAGAGTCCCGTGCCGAGCAGCGTTCTGAAATCGTTCAGAACCTCGAAGAAGGCCAGGTTGTTGACGGCGTCGTCAAGAACATCACCGATTACGGTGCGTTCGTTGACCTCGGCGGCATCGACGGCCTGCTGCACGTCACCGACATGGCATGGCGCCGTGTGAACCATCCGTCGGAAATCCTGTCCATTGGCCAGCAGGTCAAGGTTCAGATCATCCGCATCAACCAGGAAACCCACCGCATCTCGCTCGGCATGAAGCAGCTCGAGTCGGATCCGTGGGATGGCATCCAGGCCAAGTATCCGGAAGGCAAGAAGATCTCCGGTACCGTCACGAACATCACCGACTACGGTGCGTTCGTCGAGCTGGAGCCGGGCATCGAAGGCCTGATCCACATCTCGGAAATGTCCTGGACCAAGAAGAACGTACACCCCGGCAAGATCCTGTCCACGAGCCAGGAAGTCGAAGTCGTCGTTCTCGAAGTCGATCCGTCCAAGCGTCGTATTTCGCTCGGCCTCAAGCAGACCCTGGAAAATCCGTGGGCGGCATTCGCTCGCAACCATCCGGCCGGCACTGAAGTCGAAGGCGAAGTCAAGAACAAGACCGAATTCGGCCTGTTCATCGGCCTCGACGGCGATGTTGACGGCATGGTGCACCTCTCTGACCTCGACTGGAACCGTCCGGGCGAACAGGTCATCGAAGAATACAACAAGGGCGACGTCGTTAAGGCTGTCGTTCTCGATGTAGACGTCGAAAAGGAGCGCATCTCGCTCGGCATCAAGCAGCTCGGCAAGGACTCGGTCGGCGAAGCTGCCGCTTCCGGCGACCTGCGCAAGAACGCTGTTGTTTCGGCTGAAGTCATCGCCGTCAACGACGGTGGCATCGAAGTGAAGCTCGTAGACCACGAAGACATCACCTCGTTCATCCGCCGCGCTGACCTCGCTCGCGATCGCGACGACCAGCGTCCGGAGCGCTTCTCGGTTGGCCAGACGGTTGACGCTCGCGTCACCAACTTCTCGAAGAAGGACCGCAAGGTCATGCTTTCGATCAAGGCTCTGGAAATCGCTGAAGAGAAGGAAGCCGTTGCTCAGTTCGGTTCGTCCGACTCTGGCGCTTCGCTCGGCGACATCCTCGGCGCGGCTCTGAAGAACCGCGGCGAATAATCGCCAGCCGTCAGGCTTGAAGAATAAGAGAACCCGCCGGATCGCTCCGGCGGGTTCTTTGTTTTGAAGGATTGGTCGTTGCGGCTCGCGCCCGTTCCGTGCCGGCTATTCCCAGCCGATCATCCGCCGGTAGCGCGCATAGGCCTCATCGCTTGCCGGCGCCATCGGCAGGCCGGGACCCGGCAGCATCAGGATAGGCTCGCCCGCCTCGTCGAGCACCGGGGCGGCGATCGCGGATTGCTGCGCTGCCATGAATGCGGCGTCGTCGCTGTCATCAGTAGCAAGCACCTGCCCCTCAAGCGTCTCCGCCTCGTCCGCGCCATTCTGTTCGTCGCCCTCCCGCTCGGCGTCTTCGTTCTCGTCGCCCTGGTCGATATTGCCGTTGTGGTCTTCGCGGTTCATCTCGCGCGAACCGGCATCGTCGGTCTCGTCCTTGGCGAAGTCGTAGGGCTGCGGCGCATAGGGCACGCCTTCGATGACCTTCATCAGCACGGGCGCGTAGGTGGCGTCGATCATCTGCCGCGTTGCCGATGGCGTGTCGGTATCCGCCTGTGCCGGCTGCTGCGCAGCCGCCTGTGCCGCCACCGCCTCCAGCGGCGAGGGGGCTGCCTGCGCTGTCATCGGCTTCGCAAGCCCGTTCGCCATCAGCATCTGTTCGGCGGGGCGCTTCAGATTATCGGGTATGTCGGCGATCAGCGTGTCGTCGAGCAGGACGTCGATATCGACCGCCGGCTCGACGTCCGTCGCCTCGAGCAGCGTCTCGGTCGCCTGATCGCGGATGATGACCACGATCATGTCGGTCTCGTCCTTCGACAGCGAAGCCGGAATGCCGACCCAGCTCTTCGGGATGATCGGATCGGCCTTGGTGTCGCGCGTGACTGCCGGCTCAGCCGCGACCTCGGTTGCTTCGGCTTCGGCCGGGAGAGCGGACGCCTCCGTTGCCACAGGCGCTTCCGCCGCTTCGTCGGTCGAAAGCGTGGCGCTTGCGGCGGTCATCGCAACCTTGGGATCCGCCCGCTCGGCGACAGGAGCCATTGGTGCCTCGTCGGTCACCGCGACCTGCGCGGTCGCTTCGCTTTCGTGGCCCGTGGTCCCAGCTGCCGCCGCCGACGTCGGCGCATTCCTGGCTCCAGCGCTCTCGGACGCCGCCGTCGTGGCGCGCGGCGCTGATGTGACCGTATCGCGATGCAGGCTGATCTCGGGCCGCTGCTCCGGGCGCGCCGGCGAACCGTCGTTCTGGCTGTAGGACTTGAGAACGGCGCGTGTCGCGAGATCGCGATCCCTCGTGCCGATGGTTTCGAGATAGGCTGCGATGCGCGTCGCGGCGGGGCCGGCCGGGTTCTGCAGCGCTTCGGCAAGCAGCCGCAGCGGGATCGCGTGGCCCTGGGCTGCCAGCTGGCGCTCGATCACTTCGATCTTGGCGGCCGGCAGTTTCTGGATCGCGTCCGCCAGCCGCGATGCGAAGACGAGGTCCGGCTCGTTATCGTCGCGCGGCTGCGAAAGCGCTTCTCCGGTGGCGGTCAGCACATTGAGCAGCGCCTCGACCATGCGGGCGCGAACGGCAAGCAGCAGGATGTTGAGCTTGGCGGTGGCGCCGGATGTCAGGTCCGGGCTCTCGACCTGGTTGACGGGCGCAACCGCGGTGACACTGCGCACGATGTCGCTGGCGCTCAGCGCCGAGGTAGAGCCCTGCGAGGGAAAGCTTGAGCTTGACGCTGCACGAACCGGAGACAACATGGCATGCTTCCTCTTTCGTAAAATGCGCTGAAGCAGGTTACAGGAAAGCCGCGTTCATCGGGCTGTTTGCATTCTCCGGCGATGTCGCGTGCCTGGAGGACGCTGCATCGCGCCACGGAATGCTCAGAAGTTAATGAGCATCCTAGTGATTCACCGTTAACGAAGCACTAATCATTCGGTGCGTGGCGGCACACTTGGGCTTTGCGTGGTGAGAAGCCTGCAAGCAATCTCAGCTGTGCGCGAAAATATCCGTCTCGTCCCAGCCGAGCAGGTCGAGCTTGGCGCGGGTGGGAAGGAAGGCGAAGCAGGCGGTCGCATGCTCGAACCGCCCGTCGCGAATGAGGCGGTGGGTGAGCTTGTCACGCAGCGCATGCAGATAGAGCACATCGGACGCCGCATATTCGAGCTGTGCCTGCGACAGCGTCTCAGCACCCCAGTCGGAGGATTGCTGGGTCTTCGAGATATCGACCTCGAGCATCTCCTTGAGATTGTCCTTCAGCCCGTGCCGGTCCGTATAGGTGCGGCAGAGGCGCGAGGCGATCTTGGTGCAGAACACCGGCGTCGTCGTCACGCCGAAAGCATGGAAGAGCACGGCGATATCGAAGCGGCCGTAGTGGAAGATCTTCTCGTGCGTCGGATCCGAAAGAAGCGCCACGAGGTTTGGCGCCTCCGTCTGGCCGGCTGCGATACGGATCACGTCGGCGGAACCGTCGCCCGGCGAAAGCTGGACGACGCAGAGCCGGTCGCGGCGCGGCACGAGGCCCAGCGTTTCGGTATCGATCGCGATCGCGCCGGTATAGCGAGCTGCATCGGCGGCGGAAATGTCGCCTTCGTGGTAACGGATCGTCGCGGCCATGCTGTCGTCTTTCGCTGAATAATGATGTCCTGGCGCTATATAGACCTGAAAGCGGCGATCGCAAACCACGCCATTTGGCGCGGCGTGGTATCAATCAGCCGCGCACGGCGTCGGGCGCCTTCGCCTGCCAGTCCGGCAGCGGGAAGATGCGGTCGTAAGCGAGGTTGAAGACGAAGGCGTAGACCAGATAGAAGAGCGCGAAGGACACGTCCATCAGGAACGCTTGCACCAGCGTGACGCCGAGATACCAGGCAATCAGCGGCAATAGCGCCACAAGCAGACCACCCTCGAACAGCACGGCGTGCAGAATGCGAACGCCAAGGCTCTTCTTCGTGCCGCCCGTCAGGCGCTGCATCACATGGTCGAAGCCGAGATTGTAAAGATAGTTCCACGCCGTCGCCACCGTGGCGCTGGCAACGCCGACGACGCCGATATCGGCGATCGGCATGCCGAAGGCAAACGCGCCGAGCGGCGTGATGATGGCGAGACCAATGAGTTCAAAGCTGATGGCGTGGCGGATACGGTCGGAGACGGATCTCATGAAATGCCCCTATGGGAATATGCCGGGTCGTCCCGAGTTTAAGCCCATACGGCGGAGGTCGTCCTCACAAGCGCTTATATAAGGATCAGGACATCGAAGCGCAAGACTGTGAGGAAAGACTGTGAGGAAAGGCTGTGAGGATCAGTAGTGCGGCGGCCTTGTGATCGCCGGCGCTTCCAGCGCTTGTTCTTCGAGCGAAAGGAAGCGCTCGGTCAGCCGGTCCAGCTTGGCGCGCGTCTGCTCGACCACCTTCCACTGCTCCGTCAGCTGGTCGGACAGTTCCTCGATCGTCTTTGCCTGGTGGGCGATGGTTTCCTCGAGTTGGGTGATACGATCGGTCTGATCAGACATCGGGCTCTCCTTGCCACGACCGGCCAGATGAACCGGTCATGTGATTGCGCTCTCCAAAGCGGAAATAGGCCGCAAGGTCAATCGTTTCGAGAGGGGCCGCCGCCGATTCACAAAGTGAACCGTTTGGTTACTAAAAGCCCTTGCCGCATCTTTTTTTGTGCGCTAGGCCGATAGGCACCAGGGAGGAATACAGATGGATATCGGCAATGGATTTCTGCATCCGGACCGGCTCTTTCCGGCCGATCCGGCAACGCGCAGCATAGCGCGCGAGCTTTACGAGAGCGTCAGCGGGCTCCCGATCGTCAGCCCGCACGGGCACACGGAACCCTCCTGGTTCGCCGAAGACAAGCCCTTCGAGGACGCCGCCTCGCTGCTCGTCATTCCCGATCACTATCTCTTCCGCATGCTGCACAGCGTCGGCGTCAAGCTCGACGACCTCGGCGTTCCCCGCCTCGACGGCAAGCCCGTCTCGTCCGGCCGCGACATCTGGCGCACCTTTGCGGCGCACTACCATCTCTTCCGCGGCACGCCGTCGAGCCTCTGGGTTGATCACGCCATGTCGGCCGTGCTCGGCTGCGAGGAGCCGCTGACATCAGGCAATGCCGATGCGCTCTACGATCATATCAACGCGCAGCTGGCCCTGCCGGAGTTCCGTCCCCGCGCGCTCCACAAGCGCTTCGGCATCGAAACGATCGCCACCACCGAGGGCGCGCTCGACCAGCTGCCGCATCACCAGAAGATGGCCGAGGACGGCTGGATCGGCCGTGTGCGCACCACCTATCGCCCCGATAGCGTCACCGATCCCGATGCCGTCGGTTTCCGCGAAAACCTCGTGAAGCTCGGCGAGCTCACCGGCTGCGACGTCGCGAGCTGGGATGGCCTGATCGACGCACATCGCAAGCGCCGCGCCTATTTCCGCCAGTTCGGCGCTACCGCGACGGACCACGGCGTCCCCACCGCCTTCACCGCCGATCTCCCGCATTCCGACAAGCAGCGGCTGCTCGACCGGGCGCACAAGGGTACGCTCGAAGAAGGTGAAGCCGAGCTCTTCCGTGGCCAGATGCTGACCGAGATGGCCGGGCTTTCGGCGGAAGACGGCATGGTCATGCAGATACACGCCGGCTCGCGCCGCAACACCGACCGCGAACTCTTCCAGACGCGCGGCCCGAACATGGGCGCCGACATCCCGACGCCCACCGATTGGGTCGGCGGGCTGTCGGCACTTCTCGCGAAATACGGCCATGCGCCGGGCCTGCGCGTCCTGCTCTTCACGCTTGACGAAACCACCTACGCCCGCGAGCTGGCGCCGATGGCCGGCCACTGGCCCTGCCTGATGATCGGCCCGCCCTGGTGGTTCCACGACAGCCCGGCCGGCATTCGCCGCTATCTCGACCAGGTGGTCGAGACCGCAGGATTCGCCAACATGGCCGGTTTCAACGACGACACGCGCGCGCTGCTCTCCATCCCCGCCCGCCATGATGTCTGGCGCCGCGAAGTCTGCGGCTTCCTGGCGACGCTGGCCGCCGAGCACCGGATATCGCGCCAGGATGCGGCAATCGCCGCCGCCGATCTCTCCTACGGCAACGCCAAGAAGGCCTACAAGCTGTGACCGAACGACTGACGCGCCTCACCGGCCTCGCACATTCAGCCAAGCTTCCCGCCTTCAATCGGGATGTGCTGAAGCCGGGCATCCTGCATCTCGGCCCCGGCGCATTCTTCCGCGCCCACTTCGCGCCCTATACGGATGCGGCGCTGGCGCTTGGCGGCGGCGATTGGGGGATCGAGGTGGCGAGCCTGCGCACCGCCGACGTCGCCGATCATCTGAACGAGCAGAACGGCCTCTACACCATGCTGGTGCGCGACACGGAAGGCACGGTCGCCCATGTCATGGGCCCGATCCTGAAAGCCCATGTCGCGACCCGCAATCCCGACGAACTGCTGGCCCGGCTCGAGGATCCCGCCATCCGCATCGTCAGCCTCACGGTAACGGAAAAGGCCTATGGCTTCGATGCCGCCACCGGCGGTCTCGATCTCAAGCATGCGGATATCGCAGCCGACCTTCAAAGCCGCCACGCGCCCCGCGGCGTCATCGGCTATCTCGTCGAGGGCCTCGCCCGCCGCCGCGCCAAGGGCGTAGCACCGTTCACTGCCCTTAGCTGCGACAACCTTCCGAGCAACGGCGCGGTGCTGAAGCGCCTCGTCCTCGATTTCGCCGGCCGCGTCGATCTCGAGCTCAAGGCGTGGATCGAGAGCAACGTTCCGTTCCCCTCGACCATGGTCGACCGCATCACGCCTGCCAGCACCGAGGCCACCTATCGCGATGCCGAAACGCTCATCGGCCGTGTCGATCTTGTCGCGATCGAGACCGAGCCCTTCACACAATGGGTTATCGAGGACAGCTTCGCCAACGGCCGCCCGCAATGGGAAAAAGCCGGCGCGCTGATGGTCGAGGATGTCTCGGCCTATGAGAAGATGAAGCTGCGCATGCTGAACGGCGCGCATTCGCTGCTCGCCTATCTCGGTTATATCGGCGGCTATGAATTCATCCGCGACGTGATGGACGACACAGGCTTGGCCGCCCTCGCGCGCCGCCACATGAACGCTGCCGCAGCCACGCTCGATCCGGTCCCCGGCATCGATCTGGAAGCCTATGCCGACGAATTGACAGCGCGCTTTGCAAACAAGGCGATCGCCCACCGCACCTACCAGATCGCCATGGACGGCACCCAGAAGCTGCCGCAGCGCCTGCTGGAGCCAGCCATGGAAGCACTGGCCGATGGCAGCAAGGCCGAAACCTACGCCATCGCCGTCGCCGCCTGGATGCGCTACGCGCTCGGTATCGACCGCAACGGCAAGGCCTACGAACTCCGTGACCCCCGCGCCGCCGAGATCGCGGCATTGCTGGCGGACATCCCACGCAACGGCGGCGCCGTCGCCGCCGCGCTGTTCACGCTCCCCGGCCTCTTCCCGGCCGCGCTCACGGAAAACCTCGCCTGGACCGAGGATGTGGCCAACAAGCTCGACATCCTCATCCAGGACAACAAACTGCCGTTGTTCTGATCGGAGCGGGTGTAGCGCCTAAGCCTTCACCCGCGCCATCTCGGGATCATAGAGCGGCGTCAGCGACACCTTGCACGGCACCCGCACCCGCGCGACGTCGAGCTCATACTGGCCCGACAGCACGAATTCCTCGCTCACGCCCTCGGCGTTGCGGACATATCCATAGCCGATCGGCTTGCCCACCGTGTAGCCGAAGCCGCCGCTCGAAAGCCAGCCGACGCGCTTGCCGTCGCGGTAGATCGTCTCGCGGCCGAGCAGCACCACGTCGGGATCATCAGGCACGAAGCAGGCGAGCATCTTCTTGACGCCCTCGGCCAGCTGCCGCTCGATCGCCTCGCGGCCACGAAACGGCGTGGTCTTCTTCGTCTTCACCGCCCAGCCGAGCCCGGCTTCGATCGGCGTATGGTCGGGCCCGATATCCGAACCCCAGGCGCGATATCCCTTCTCCAGTCGGCAGCTCTCGATCGCCCGATAGCCGGCATTGACCAGATGCAGCGGAGCGCCGGCCGCCATCAGCGCGTCATAGACCGTGGTGGCGTATTCGATCGGCACATGCAGCTCGTAGCCGAGCTCGCCGACATAGGTGATGCGCAGCGCGCGCACCGGGCAGCCGGCGACGCCGATGGTTTTCACGCGACCGAAGGGGAAGGCGGCGTTGGAGACGTCGGTGCCCGTGACCTTCTGCAGCACGGCTCGTGCATTCGGCCCCATCAGCGCCAATACTGAATAGGCCGAGGTCACATCGACCAGTTCGGCATGCATGTCGTCAGGAATATTGCGGGCTATCCAGTCGAAGTCGTGGGTCGCGAAGCCCGTGCCGGTGACGATGTAATACTCGTCCTCGGCGATGCGCGCGCAGGTAAGGTCACACTCGATGCCGCCCTTGTCGTTCAGCATTTGCGTGTAGACGAGCGAGCCCACCGGCCTGGCCACATCGTTGGCTGATATCCAGGAGAGGGCGCTCTCCGCGTCGCGTCCCTTCAGCGTGAACTTGGCGAATGAGGTCTGATCGAAGATCACCGCCGCCTCGCGCACTGCCTTGTGCTCGCGGCCCACCGCCTCGAACCAGTTCTGCCGCTCGTAGCTGTAGACGTCCTTCGGTTCCTCGTTGGCGAAGAGATCGGCGAACCAGTTCGGCCTCTCCCAGCCGAGCTTCTCGCCGAAGCATGCGCCCTGCGCCTTCAGCCGGTCGTAGAGCGGCGATTTGCGGCAGGGGCGGCCGCTGGAGTATTCCTCGAAGGGGAAGGCCAGCGTGTAGTGCTTGCCATAGGCTTCCAGCGTGCGGGTGCGCACCCAGTCGGTGTCGAAATGCGGACGGCCGAAGCGACGGATATCGACCGGCCAGAGGTCGTAGGGCGGCTCGCCCTTCGAGACCCATTCCGCCAGCGCCATCCCGGCGCCGCCGGCCGATGCGATGCCGAAGGCGTTGAAGCCGGCGCCGACGAAGAAGTTCTTGAGCTCCGGCGCTTCGCCGAGAATGAAGTTACCGTCAGGCGTAAAGCTCTCCGGCCCGTTCAGAAGCTGCTTGACGCCGACATTTTCGAGATCCGGCACGCGGCCGAGCGCCTGCTCCATGATCTGCTCGAAATGGTCGAAATTGCTGTCGAGCAGCGTGTAGTGGAAACCATCGGGGATGCCCGATGTCGCCCAGGGGATCGGGTTCGGCTCGTAACCGCCCATCACGATGCCGCCCACCTCTTCCTTGTAATAGGTCAGCCGGTCGGGATCGCGCAGCGTCGGCAGGTTGGAGGGCACGCCGAAGGATTCGGTGATGATGTATTGATGCTCGACCGAGACCAGCGGCACGTTCACCCCGAAGCGCGCCGCGAAATTGCGCGTCCATTGCCCGGCGCAGACGACGACGCGCTCGCATTCGATGCGGCCCTGCGCGGTGATGACGGCGCGGATGCGGCCCTTGTCGATCTCGAGGTCGATCACTTCCGTATCCTCGAAGATCGAGACGCCGGCCATGCGCGCGCCCTTGGCGAGCGCCTGCGTGATGTCAGAGGGATTGGCCTGGCCGTCGGTTGGGAGATAAGCGGCGCCGATCAGGTCGTCTGTTGTCATCAGCGGCCAGAGGTCGAAGGCTTCCTGCGGCGTCAGAAGCTGCATGTCGAGCCCGAAGGATTGCGCCGTGGTCGCCTGCCGCTTCACCTCCGTCCAGCGCTCCTCGTTGCAGGCAAGCCGCAGGCCGCCATTCATCTTCCAGCCGGTGCCAAGCCCGGTCTCGGCCTCCAGCCGCTTGTAGAGATCGACGGAATAGCCGAGCAGCTGGGTGATGTTAGCGCTGGTCCTGAGCTGGCCGACAAGGCCGGCGGCATGGAAGGTGGTGCCCGAGGTCAGCTTCTTGCGCTCCAAGAGCACGGTATCGGTCAAGCCGAGCTTGCCGAGGTGATAGGCCGTCGAGCAGCCGATGATGCCGCCGCCGATGACGACAACCTTGGCGGTCCTGGGCAATTCCTTCGTCATGTCATTGATCCTGTTCGGCATAGGCGCGCTCGAAGCGCGCGCGGTTTTCGGCGGTATAGGCGGCGTAGTCGAAATCGATGGTCGAGTGGATTTCCGACACCATGCTCCACAGCATCTCGCGCAAGAGAGAGGCGCATTTCATCGCCTGGTAGCGTCGCCAGAGATCCGGTGTCAGCGGCGCCTGATAATAGGCCTCCAGCATCGCCCGCTCCGCATCCTCGGAGAACTCGTTGTTGGAGGCGAGCCCACCGAGATCGAAGAGCGGCGTGTTGAAGCCGGCATAGTCCCAGTCGATCAGCCAGAGCCTTTTGCCGTCGTCGAGAAAATTGGCGGCCAGCATGTCGTTGTGGCCGAAGGCGATCTCGAACGGCCCGGCCGCCTGCTCCAGCCGCTCCGCCTTGATCAGGAGATCGGAAAATAGCTGATGATAGGGGCTGCCGGCGGCATCGAGCGTCGCGATATAGTCCCGCACCACGTGAAACACCCAGAAGATCGTGGCCGTGCCGCGAAATTCGCGTGCGATATCGTGGTGGCAGGCGCGCACCAGCGGGATCACGCGCTCCAGCGTACCGGCGTCGCGCAGATCTTCGGGCGTCAGCGCTTTTGACTCGATGTAGTCGAGCACCAGCACGCCCGGCGCGTGGTGGATCACCGCGGGCGAGAGCCCCGCCGCATGCGCCGCCTTGCTCGCCGCCAGTTCGTTCGATCGGCTGATGTGATGGACGGGGATGTCGTCGCCCAGCCGCACGACCCGCTTCAGCGTGCCGTCGCGGACCAGATAGTTGCGGTTGGTGATGCCTCCCGTGATCGCCGAGATATCGATCGGACCATTCCATATGCCAAGCGCATGTATACGGTCTTCAGGCGTCACGCTGTCCCCCTCGCGGCCTATCCTATTGAAATCTTGGCCAGAGCGGGCTGTGCTGTCAAGCGGGGTAAATGACCGGGCTAGATCGTCGAGCCCGCGCCGTCGAAGACATGACAGCGCGCCGGGTCGAAATAGGCGGTGACGTTGGCTCCGCGCTCCACCTTCTGCTGCCCGTCGAGCGCGATCGTCAGCTGCTGCTTGTCCGGTGTCGTCGTGTAGAGCATCGTCGCGCCGCCGAGGTTTTCCAGAAGGTCGATGTTGACTGACGAGAGCGCGATACCGCCCTTGTCGATCAGCGACAGATGCTCCGGGCGGATGCCGAAGGTCACGCTTTCTCCGGCTTGTGCCGAGACGCGGCGCGGCAGCCGCACGCTGTTGCCGCAGACATTGATCGTTGTCTCGTTGCCGCCGACGCTTTCGATCTTGCCCTGCAGGAAGTTCATCTTCGGGCTGCCGATGAAGCCGGCGACGAAGCGGTTGGCGGGGTTGTTGTAGAGGTCGAGCGGCGCGCCAACCTGCTCGATGCGTCCGGAGTTCAGCACCACGATCTTGTCGGCCATGGTCATGGCCTCCACCTGGTCGTGGGTGACGTAGATCATCGTATTGCCGAGGCTGCGGTGCAGCCGCGAAATCTCCACGCGCATCTGCACGCGCAGTTCGGCGTCGAGATTGGAGAGCGGCTCGTCGAACAGGAAGATGCGCGGTTCGCGCACGATGGCGCGGCCGATCGCGACCCGCTGCCGCTGCCCGCCTGAGAGCGCCTTCGGCTTGCGCTGCAGAAGCTTCTCGATCTGCAGGATCTGTGCTGCCCGCTGCACCTTCGGCTCGATATCGGCCTTCTTGTAGCCCGCCGTTTCCAGCCCGAAGGCGAGGTTCTTGTAGACGGACATGTGCGGGTAGAGCGCGTAGGACTGGAACACCATGGCGATCCCGCGCTTGGCCGGCGCCACCTCGTTCATCCGCTCATTGTCGAGCATCAGGGCGCCGCCGGAGATCTCCTCCAGCCCGGCGATCATACGAAGCAGCGTGGACTTGCCGCAGCCGGACGGACCGACGAAGACGACGAATTCGCCTGGATCGATCGCCAGATCGATGCCGTGGATGACGTCAAGCGCGCCATAGCGTTTCTCGACCTTCTGAAGAACGACGCTTGTTGCCATCTCTTGGTTCCTTGTCTGTCCGTTACCGGGTTCTTGCGCGCCAGTCGGCGTATTTCGGGCTGTCGGGTCCAACAGGCAGGGCGATATCCTGGCCGCTGTCCGACGATTGATAGATGGCGGTCACCAGCTCCAGCGCCCGCCTCGCATCCTGGGTGCTGACGGGCAGCGGGCCGTTACCTTCGAGATGGGCGTGGAAATGCGCCATCTGCGTGGTGAAGCGCGGTGCCACCGGCTGCCAGTCGCCGATCACGGCGTCGATCCGGCGCTGCACCTCGTCATTGGCGGCAAGGATCGTCCACGGGTCCTTGCCCGGCGAATAGGCCTGGTGGTTGCTCTCGAAGGTGACGTTCTCGAAATGCAGCCTCAGCCGGCTGATTTCCTGCTGCGAGCCGAGCGTGCAGGAGAGCGAGACGAAGGCGCCGTTTTCCATTTGCAGGCTCGCCGAGGCGCAGTCCTCGACCTCGATGTCGTTGACGCGTGTCGCGACGCGGCCGAAGACGCGTGTCGCCGGCCCCATCAGGTGCAGCAGCATATCGTGCAGGTGCAGCGCGTGCGTCACCAGCACGCCGCCGAGCTCGGTTGCCCATTTGCCGCGCCAGGGAACGGCGTAATAGGCGGGCGTGCGCAGCCAGAAGGTCTCGACCGAGCCCATATAGGGCTTGCCCGCGATCCCCGCCTCGATAATCCGCTTCGCCTTCTCCACGCCGTCGCCGTAGCGATACTGGAAGATCGGCATCAGCACGCCCTTGGCGGTCTTTTCGACGCGCATGATCTCGTCGACGCCTGATAGCGATCCGGTGAGCGGCTTCTCGCAGATCACGTGCTTGCCCGCCTGAAGGGCTGCCACCACCTGCTCGAGATGGATGCCCGGCGGCGTGCAGATGTCGACGATGTCGATGCTCTCGTCGGTCAGAACCTCGGCAAACGAGGTGGTGCGTCCGGCGATCCCGAACTCGTCGGCCACCTCGGCAAGGCGTGCCTCGTTGAGGTCGCAGAGAATGGCTACCTCGAACTTGTCGGGATGCGGCAGATAACCCTCGACGATATGCGAGCGACCGATGCCGCAGCCGATGATCGCAACTCTCTTTATGCTCATGGGGTAGGTCTCTTTGGCATGTTCATTGCGGCCGGTCTCAACGCTTCATGCCCGTCGTGGCGATGCCGTCGATCAACAGCCGCTGGAAGAACAGGAAGAAGAAGAACACCGGCACCAGCGTCAGCGTCGACATGGCGAACAGCCCGCCCCAGTCCGATGTGCTGCTCGAATCGACGAAGGTGCGCAGGCCGAGCTGGATCGTGTAGGTGTCCATGTCGTTGAGGTAGATCAGCGGCCCAAAGAAATCGTCCCAGGTCCAGATGAAGGAGAAGATCGCCGCCGTCGCCAGCACCGGCAGCGAGAGCGGCAGCATGATCTTCCAGTAGATCCGCCAGGCGCTACAGCCATCCATCATCGCTGCCTCGTCGAGCTCGCGCGGGATCCCGCGGAAGAACTGCACCATCAGGAAGATGAAGAAGGCGTCGCTGGCGAGAAACTTGGGCACGACCAGCGGCAGGATGGTGTTCACCCAGCCGAGGTTGAGAAACAGCACATATTGCGGGATCAGCGTCACGTGATAGGGGATCATCAGCGTGCCGAGCATGATGGCGAACCAGAAGTTCCGCCCGGCAAAGCGCAGCCGCGCGAAGGCATAGGCCGCCAGCGAACAGGCGACGACATTGCCGGTCACCGTCAGAAGCGAAATCACCAGCGAGTTCCAGAAGAAGCGCCCGAAGGTGATGTCGAGCCCGCTCCAGCCGCGCACATAGGATGTGAAATCGATCGACGACGGGATGAGCGAGGTCGACGAGAAGATCTCGTTCTCCGGCCGCACCGAGGCCGACACCATCCACAAGAGCGGATAGAGCATCAGCAGCGAGGCCATGATCAGCAGCGTGTGAACGACGATCGAGGCCGGCAGGCTGCGCTTGGTGATGTCGGATGGCGGCGCGGCGACCGCGGATGTGATCCCGTTAGTCATCGTAATGCACCCAGTAGCGTGAGGACAGGAACGAGAAGGCGGTGAACACGGCGATGATCAGCACCAGGATCCATGCAAGAGCGGACGCATAGCCCATGCGGAAGTTCCCGAACGCCTCCTGATAGAGATAGAGCGTGTAGAACAGCGTCGAATTGATCGGCCCGCCCGACCCGCCGGAGATGATGAAGGCGGGCGTGAACGCCTTGAAGGCATCGATCGTCTGCACCACGGCGTTGAAGAAGATGACGGGCGTCAGCAGCGGCAGGGTGATCTTGTAGAACTGCCGGAACTTCGAGGCCCCGTCGAGGCTGGCCGCCTCGTACATGTCGGTCGGGATCTGGCGGAGACCGGCGAGGAAGATGATCATCGGCGAGCCGAACTGCCAGACGCTGAGCGCCACAAGCGTATAGATCGAGTAGCTTGGATGCGAGATCCAGCTCGGTCCCTGGATGCCGATGTGCGAGAGTGCTGCGTTGACCAGGCCGTCACCGGCAAAGAGCTGCCGCCACAGAACGGCGATCGCCACGCTGCCGCCAAGCAGCGACGGAAGATAGAAGACGGCGCGGTAAAAGGTCAGCCCCCGCACCCCCTTGTTGAGCGCCATCGCCACCAGAAGCGCGAAGATCAGCTTGAACGGCACCGACAACACGACATAGGTCAGCGTCACCTTCATCGCCGCCGCGAACTTCGGGTCCGCGGTGGTGATGCGCACATAGTTCGCGGCCCCCACCCATTCCGGCGAGCGGATCATGTCGAAATCCGTGAACGACAGGTAGAGCGACACCAGCGCCGGCCCGAGCGTCAGCCCCAGGAAGCCGAGCAGCCATGGAAGAAGAAAGAGATATCCCGGTCCGTTGGCGGCAAGGAGGCGTCGCCAACGGCTGTCGGCGACCACTCCCTGATACTGCTCCGCCGTCGCGGCCCGGTCAGCCGTCGCGCGCATCGCATTGCTCATGTCGGTCAACCCCGCGCGAGAAGGCGCGTGATCTCGTCGACAAGCTGTTTGCCGGCATCGGCTGGCGTGACCTGACCGAAGGCGACCTGCTCGGCAAGCTGGCGCAGAACGGTCTGGCCTTCGCCGGCGCCTGATGGCGGCGGCGGCGGCAGCGGCCCGGCGAGATCGCCGAGATTGGCCACATAGTTCAGCGGGATCTTGCCGACATCATCGAGCATGCCGGCCACGACGTCACGCATCGCCTTCGATTCCGGGATGCCGCGCTCGACATCGAGCACCTTGGCGGCTTCTGGATCCTTGACGAAGAAGTTGACGTAGTCGACGGCCTGCTCAAGCGCCTTGGACTGCGCCGAGACCGAGAAGAACATCGACGGCTTGCGGTAGTGGCCGCCCTTCGA
Source organism: Rhizobium sp. 2MFCol3.1 (assembly GCF_000377565.1). Taxonomy (GTDB): domain Bacteria; phylum Pseudomonadota; class Alphaproteobacteria; order Rhizobiales; family Rhizobiaceae; genus Rhizobium. The sequence continues at coordinate 71,324 of NZ_KB898358.1, forward strand.
GTCCGCCTTGATCAGCGGGTAGTTGTTGAGCGTCAGCTTGTCCTTGACCACGGCCTGGAAGCCGACGAACTGGTTGCTGTGCGCATAGTCGATCGCGGCCTTGCCGAGCGTCAGCGGCGCGGTGTCGATCGTGTCCTTGTAGAGCGCCTGCACATCGGGCGGCACGCAGGCTTGCGCCTCGCGGAACTTGGCCCACATGTCGAACCACTCGGATGCGTCGTCGGCACCGAAGGCTATCTTCGAATCCGCCGTGTAGAGCGCCTTGCCGCGCTGGCGCACGTAGTTTTCGAACAGCGGCTCCGCGCCGCTGCCGTCGGCAAAGCCGAAGAAGCCCTTGCGCTTGCCCGCCTTGGTGATCTCGGCGCCCATCTTGCCGAGCTCTTCCCAGGTCGTCTTGTTGGTCGGCATCTCGACGCCGGCTTCCTGCAGCGCCACCGTGTTGACGACGGTTGCCGCCGAGTTGGCGCCGAGGCTGACGCCATAGAGATGGCCGTCGACCTTGCCGCCCTCGATCTGCGCCGGATCGAAATCGTCGAGATTGAGCTTCGACGGCATGTAGGATTCGAGCGGGGCAAGCGCGCCGCGTCGTGCATATTCGACGATATAGCGGTAATCCATCTGGATCACGTCGGGCGCGTTTCGACCGGCAACCTGGGTCGCCAGGCGCGGCCAGTAATCGCTCCAGCCCAGGAACTCGCCTGTTATCGACGTGCCTGAGTTCTTGGCCTTGTAGAGATCCGAAACCTTGTTGGTGCGGTCGGCGCGCGGTTGCGAACCCCACCACAAGAGCCGCAGTCGGGCATCGGCGGCAAAAGCCCCTGGCCCCAGTGCGGACAGCGAAAGAAGCGTGGCTCCTCCCGCAACGAAATTGCGTCTGCTCACACGAAACGTCATCTGTTTTTCCTCCTCCCTTGGGGAGCGCCTCCACACGCTCCCGGCTGGTTTCTCTTGCAACAAATAACTATTTGGTTACAAGCTATGAAGAAGCACCGGGACTGTCAAGCGACATGTGGCGGCGGGATCGTCAGGCTTGGTTTTTTACAATCTGTTCATAAACAACTATGAGCGCGAGGTTCAAAGGAAAGGGTAGTAGGGATGGATGGCAGCGGAGAGAAGAAACCGGCCAAGCGGCGCTCACAAGAGCGCGTTCTGCAGCGCGATCCCGAGCGAACGCGCGCCGCCATTCTCGAAGCCGCGACCCGGGAGTTTGCTGAAAACGGCATGGGCGGCGCCCGCGTCGATGCCATCGCCGAGCGTGCCGGCACCAACAAGCGCATGCTCTATCACTACTTCGGCGACAAGGAGCAGCTCTATCTGCATGTGCTGGAGGAAGCCTATGTCGGCATCCGCACCGCCGAGCGCGAGCTGCATATCGGCGACCGCAGCCCGGAGGAGGGGATCGCCGAGCTGGCACTGTTCACCTGGCGCTATTTTCTCAAGCACCCCGAATTCCTGAGCCTGCTCGGCACCGAAAACCTGCACCGCGCCCGCTGGCTGCGCCAGTCGGTGCGACTGAAGGAGCTTCATTCGCATCTGATCGTCGAGCTGACCGAGGTGCTCGACCGCGGCAAGAAGACGGGTGTTTTCATCGATGCCGCAGATCCGCTGAACGTCTATCTGACCATCGCCTCGCTCGGCTATTTCTACATTTCCAACCAGTACACGCTCTCGACGATCTTCGGCCGCGACCTTCAGGAGAAGGGCAATCTCGACGCCTGGGAACGCCATATCGTTCACGTCACGCTCGCCTCGATCAAAGCCTGATCGCTGAAATTTAGCCCCGGCTATTGACAGCGCCGCTTCTCCTCTGCCATCAAGTAACTGTTTGGTTACTGGCCGGGAGGAGCCGCGCGGCATCGCGCGTCCGGCATTGCAACGCAGTTTTGCAGGGAGGCAGACATGGCACGTCTAGGAATAATTCTGCACGGCGTAACGGGCCGCATGGGCTACAATCAGCACCTCGTCCGCTCGATATTGGCGATCCGCGATCAGGGCGGCCTGACGCTTAAATCAGGCGAGAAGCTCGAGATCGACCCCATCATCGTCGGCCGCAACGCCGGCAAGATGGAAGAGCTGGCGAAGCGCCACGGCATCAAGCGCTGGTCTACCGATCTCGACGCGGCGCTCAAGAATCCCGACGACCAGATCTTCTTCGATGCCGGCACCACGCTGATGCGCGCCGAGCTCCTGTCGCGGGCGCTCGATGCCGGCAAGCACGTCTATTGCGAAAAGCCGATCTCGGACGATCTCGAAGTCGCCATCGCGCTCGCCCGCAAGGCGCGCGCCTCGGGCCTCAAGCATGGTGTCGTGCAGGACAAGCTCTTCCTGCCCGGCCTGCGCAAGCTTGCGCTGCTGCGCGATAGCGGATTCTTCGGCAAGATCCTCTCCGTGCGCGGCGAGTTCGGCTACTGGGTCTTCGAGGGCGATTGGGGCGTGCCGGCGCAGCGCCCCTCCTGGAATTACCGCAAGGCCGATGGCGGCGGCATCATCCTCGACATGCTCTGCCACTGGCGCTACGTGCTCGACAATCTCTTCGGCGAGGTCAAATCGGTCTCCTGCCTCGGCGCCACCCACATCGGCACCCGCGTCGATGAACAGGGCAAGCCCTATCATTGCGACACCGATGACGCCGCCTATGCCACTTTCGAGCTCGAAGGCGGGGCGATCGCCCATATCAATTCGTCCTGGGCGGTACGCGTGCGCCGCGACGATCTGGTCACTTTCCAGGTTGATGGCACCCACGGTTCGGCCGTCGCCGGGCTGACGAAATGCTGGACCCAGCACCGCGTCAATACGCCCAAGCCCGTCTGGAACCCAGACCAACCGCAGACCATCGATTTCTACAAGACCTGGGACGAGGTGCCGGACACGCAGGCCTTCGACAACGGCTTCAAGGCGCAGTGGGAGATGTTCCTGCGCCATGTCGCCGAGGATGCGCCTTGGCCCTATGGTCTGGAAGCCGGCGCCAAGGGCGTGCAGCTCGCCGAACTCGGGCTGAAATCCTGGGCCGAACGCCGCTGGCTTGATGTGCCCGCGCTGGAGTTCTGAGCCATGCCTGATATAGCGCGCTATGTATCCATGGTGATCGCGCCTGGGACCCCGCATGAAAGCGGGGCCTGGCAAACATGGTAGACGATCTCTCCATCAATCTCGCGACCATACGCGAGCAATGTGGCTTCGCCGAAGCCGTCGATCTCTGCCTCAAGCACGGCATCACCTCGATCGCCCCCTGGCGCGATCAGGTCGCCAAGGTCGGGCTCGACGAGGCGGTGCGCATCGTCCGCCAAAACCGCATCAAGCTCACCGGCCTCTGCCGAGGCGGTTTCTTTCCGGCAGCCACGGCGGCGGACCGCCAATCCGCGATCGACGACAACAAGCGCGCCGTCGATGAGGCAGCGGCTCTGGGCGCCGATTGCCTCGTGCTCGTGGTCGGCGGGCTCGCCGGCGGCTCGAAGAACATCGATGAAGCGCGCAACATGGTGGCGGACGGCATCGCCGCCACGCTGCCGCATGCCCGCGCCAGCGGCGTGCCGCTGGCGATCGAGCCGCTGCATCCCATGTATGCGGCCGACCGCTCCTGCGTGAACACGCTCGGCCAGGCGCTCGACATGTGCGAGACGCTGGGCGAGGGGGTGGGCGTTGCGATCGATGTCTACCATGTCTGGTGGGACCCGGATCTTGCACGCCAGATCACCCGCGCGGGTCAGCTAAAGCGTATTCTCGCACACCACATCTGCGATTGGCTGGTCCCGACGCGGGACATGCTGACCGACCGTGGCATGATGGGCGATGGCGTCATCGACCTGAAGGGCATAAGACGGATGGTGGAGGTATCAGGGTTTTATGGCGCGCAGGAGGTCGAGATATTCTCGGCGGAGAACTGGTGGAAACGCCCGGCCGACGAGGTGATCCGCACCTGCGTCGAGCGCTTCCACGACTGCTGCCGGATTTGAGCCGGCAAAACAACATACCCGTTTCCGCACGCATGAAGGAGGATCATTCGATGGAGAAACGCCGCTTCGCACTGATAGGCACCGGAAATCGCGGAACGACCATGTGGGGCAAGGAATTGCTGGCCGGCTGGCGCGAGCATGTGGATCTGGTGGCGATCGTCGACACCAATTCGCTGCGCGCCGAACGCGCCCGCACCATGATCGGCAGCAACGCCCCCATCTATGAGAATATCGACGCCATGCTCGCCGAGCATGAAGTCGACATGGTCATCGTCTGCACGCCCGATTACACCCATGACGACATCGTCGTGCGCGCGCTGGAGGCGGGCATCGACGTCATCACCGAAAAGCCGATGACGACGGAAGTCGGCAAGATCCGCCGCATCCTCGATGCCGAAAAGCGCAGCGGCAAGCGCGTCGACGTCTCCTTCAACTACCGCTACGCGCCGACGGCTGCCAGGATCAAGGAGCTGCTCTCCTCAGGCGAGATCGGCCGCGTCACCTCCGTCGATTTCCACTGGTACCTGGATACCAAGCACGGCGCCGACTACTTCCGCCGCTGGCACGCCTATACGGAAAATTCCGGCAGCCTCTTCGTCCACAAGGCCACCCACCACTTCGATCTCCTGAACTGGTATCTCGACAGCGACCCCGAGGCCGTCACCTCGTTTGCCGACCTGCAGAATTACGGCCGCAAGGGCCCGTTCCGTGGCCCGCGCTGCAAGCTCTGTCCGCACACCGGGGAATGCGATTACTACCTCGATCTTGAGGCCGATCCCTTCCTCGACGCGCTGTACGAAGACCCCTCGGAGATTGACGGCTATTTCCGCGATGGCTGCGTCTATCGCGAGGATATCGATATCCCCGACACAATGGTCGTCAGCCTGCGTTACAGGAACAACGTCCACGTCTCCTATTCGCTGAACACCTTCCAGCCGATCGAAGGCCACCACATCGCCTTCAACGGCACCGAGGGGCGGATCGAGCTGAGGCAGTTCGAAAAGCAGCCTTGGGAAACGCCGGATGAGGATACGATCCTCCTGATCCGCAACTTTCCGAAGGGCAGGGAGCCGGTCGAGCGCATCGTCGTGCCGCATTTCTCCGGCGGCCACTATGGTGGGGACGACCGCATGCGCAACATGATCTTCAAGCCTGGCATGGAAGACCGCCTCGGCCAGCGCGCCGGCACCCGCGCCGGCGCCATGTCGGTGCTGACGGGGATCGCCGCACTGTCGAGTGCGCGTAGCGGCAAGGTGGTCAAGATCGCTGACCTCATGCCGGAACTCACGGGTGGCGATGCAAGCCCGGGCCTGAAAGCGGGCTGAGGCAAACCGGCCGACGAAGGCGGGTTGATGTAAGCCGATGGCTGGCGCCATCGGCACTATCCTCAGGCGCCGATGGCGACCGCTTCCTTCGCCGCCGCGACCTCGATCATCGCAACCCAGTTGCGGGCGATCGCAAGGCCGCTGGCATCGGCCGCGGCGCCATCCACGGGAGCGAGATCGGGATGGCGCTTCAGCCAGCCGGGCTCCATCCGCTCGATCGTCGCCTCGAAGCCCGTCGTCCACCCCTCGACCACCGCACGGCTGGCCTCGAAATGAAACTGCGTGCCATAGGTCGCGCGGCCGAGCCGGAAGGCCTGGTTGCGCACGAGTGGGCTGGTCGCAAGCAGGCAAGCGCCCTGAGGCAGTGTGAAAGTATCGCTGTGCCACTCGAAGGTGGTGAAATGGGCATCGAGGCCCGAAAGCAGCGGATCGGCCTTGCCCTCGGCCGTCATCTCGACGGGTTTCCAGCCGAACTCCAGCTGCCGGCCAAGATGGTTTTCCGCGCCATAGGCACGCGCCAGGATCTGCGATCCCAGGCAGATGCCCATCACCGCCTTGCCCGCCTCGCAAAAGCGCTGCATCAGCCGCCCGAGCGCCGGCAGATAGGGGTAGTTCGCATCGTCGAGCGCGTCCTGTTCCCCACCCAGCACGACAAGCGCGTCATGCTCGAAGATGCTCTGCGGCAGCCGGCCGTCGAGATAGGGCTGGTAGATGTCGAGCGCGGCATTGGCTTCGGCAAGCGCGATGCCGAGCGAACCCAGCGGCGTGTTCTTCATGTTCTCGATGATCGCAACCCGCATCGGCATCTCCTGTCTTGCTGCAAATTCAGGAAGAACACCAAGCCGCTGTGCATTGCAATATCCGTTGCGCGGCACCCGGCCACTTCGTAAGCTCGGCGCACCGGAACGAGACGACAGAAAGCCCCCATGACCGAGAAGAAAGCCCGCGTGACCATCCTCTGCACCCAGTGCAACTGGCTGCTGCGCGCCGGCTGGATGGCGCAGGAGCTGCTGCAGACCTTCACCGACAGTCTCAGTGAAGTGGCGCTCATCCCCGGCACCGGCGGCAATTTCGAGATCCGTGTCGATGATGAGCTTGTCTGGGAGCGCAAGCGCGACGGCGGCTTTCCCGGCCCCAAGGAGCTGAAGCAGCGCATCCGCGATATCATCGACCCCGACCGCGACCTCGGCCACACCGACCGGGTGTGAAGGAAAGCTAAGCCACACCCGGCAGGCTCAGCTCGCTCCTAATCGTAAGGCGAGTTGCAGGTCTTGTAGATCCCCTCATAGGTGACGAAGCGATCCGTCCTCGGATTGTAGCTGCGATACTGGTTGCGGCACCAATCGACATGGAAATTGCGATCGGGCGTGTTTGGCCGCGCGGTCCGCGCCTGTGGCTGCGATGGCTGGTAGCGGGCCGGCGGCTGCGTGTCGTAATATTTCGGCGCCGGCCCCGCCGCGCGTGGACGATAATAGGTCGGGCCCGTCGCGGTCGGCGGCCGGTAGTTCGGCTGTATGTAGGATGGCGTGAACGACTGCCTCTGGCCGAAGGTGAAGCAGCCGCGAGAATCGCACATGGTCTGCACGCGAATGATATCGCGATTGCCCGTCACCTCGGGAGCAGGCACCGTCGGCATGGCCGAAATCTGGCTGAGCGGCATCACGGATAGAATCACAACAACCGGAAATTTCTGAAAAACGCGCATCGCACCATCCTTTTCCCTGAGGCACATATAGTGCGCCCAAGCTTTCTTGGCACCGCCCGAAATCCCCGAGCGCCCAAAAACCCACCTTTCCCGGCCTTGGCCCAAGACTTTTTTGCGTGGTGTCAGAAAAACTTCAAAAACCCTGTTGACACCAACGGGCCACCCCCGTACATGGCTCTCCGTCGCCCAGATGGCGGAATTGGTAGACGCGCCAGCTTCAGGTGCTGGTACCCGAAAGGGTGTGGAGGTTCGAGTCCTCTTCTGGGCACCATTCCATTTTTGAGAAACCTAGATTTCTCAATTATTTCAAGACTTAGCAGATATCTTTGATACGCTTTCCGGTTCACCGGAAGCCCTCACGGGGCTTGTCTTGGAATGTGTTAAAGCGCCTTCCAAAGGGCGCTTCGGAAGGCAGCCGATACATTTTAAGTCGGTGAGAATTGCTCCTCATGCATCGACGCCAACTTTCACTTGCCTCGCGCTGATCTCACAGACAACGCCGAGAATGATGGCTGCGATGATATAAAGGAAGATTTTGTCGGAAAAAGCCTCGCCACTCGTCGCCGTTCCAAGATAGCGGCGCGAGAACGCTGCATTCGTTTCCAGGTCAGGAGTATTAAAGGCAATCAATAATGCCGCCGAAACACGGATGAGGCCAAACCAGAAAATGAGGTGGGCGACAACTTTTCCGATGCGAGTAAAGAACATGGCCCTGAGTATCCCGATGTTTATAGAGTCCCACCGCCTTAACTTGCACCTGCGCTCCATTCAAGCGCATAGCGTGTACACCGGACCATTCATTACTGCCTCATCGCAAGTGCCGGCACGATTATTTCTACCCCTGCCCGCGTAGCCATGTTTTGCTGCAACTCTGCCAAGTATTATCGCGCGATCGATCCCTTAGATAAGCCCCAATCTCTTTCCATCCTCTTCGAATGATGCTTAGTTCGTCCCGCTGGGAGGGCGACGATATTCATCGATAGTATTCGAGGGACCGGGTGCCGCATGACCAACGTGACGTCTTCTTCCGATAATGGCGGCGGTTCCACGCTGAGGGTCGATCTGACGGGCGTGCTTGCCTGTCTGCTGATGGCCGTCATCGTCGCCTGCGCCATCATCGGCTATGGCACCAGGCACCGGATCGACGACGTCGTGCAGCCGGTCGGGCCGAAGGCGACGCAGCAGCAGGCGGTCGATGGCGACGTCGCCAATAGCGGTTAGCAATCCCGCATGCAGGGTGGTCGTTCGGACCGCCGCTTGATCATCACCATCTGAGGTAACGACGCCCGAGTGCCGCGCCCATGGCGGTCACGAGCGCAATTGCGATCGTGTACCAGGTGGCGACGAAGAGCGGGCTGTCGTCGACGCAATGCCAGGCGTAGAGCGCTGACGCGATGGCGCTGGCGGCAAGGCCGGCTGCAGCGCCCGCAAGCGCCGGCCGACGCGGCGCACCGGCGCGAAGCGCCAGGATGAAGCCCAAGAGCGGCGCGATCGACAAAAGCGGGATGAGCATCAGGCAATAGGCCGCATTGTGCCCCATCATCTGCGGTTCCCAAAGCTCTCGCGGCAGCACCTGGAGCTCGATCAGGACGGCGGCTGCAAGCAGGCCCGTCGGCGCCAGAAGCGCCCAGACGCTAGCGTTGACGGGGGCGTCGGGGCGGCCGATGCGAAACACGATCGTCGATGCGAGAATGGCGAGCACCAGCATCAGGCTCACCTTGGAGAGCACGCGGACGGTCCCCACCATGCTCGCGATATCGTGGCGGATACCGATCGCGAACACCAGGATCAGCGCCGAAACGACGACGCCCGCGACAAGCGCAGTCTTTAGCGCGCGCCCCAGCCGCATCCGCACGGGCGCATCCTCGGTCAACAGGCTGATCAGCTCATTCGTCTTCAACACGTCCACTCCGATCGTCCGTCTCGCCGCGATAAAAGGCGGCAAGTTTCTTCAGCGCGCGATGCAGCGAAACGCGCACCGCCCCCTCGCTCATCTTCAGCCGCTCCGCCGTTTCCCTGATCCCCGCGCCGCCGATCGAGATCGAGCGAACGATGTCGCGCTGTGGATCCTTCAGCCGTTCCAACAGGTGGATGGCGTCGAGCCGGTCCATCGCATCGGCTGCCTCGTCGTCGCTGGCCACCGTTTCCATCACATCCTCGATCGGCACGCTGACATGCCGCCCGCGCCGGCGCAGGCTGTCGATCAGCTTGTTGCGCACGATGGCCGACAGCCACGGGCCGATCGGCCGCGCCGGATCCCAAGTGCCGCGCTTCAGATGCACGGCGAGCAGCACTTCCTGCACCACGTCTTCCGCCTCGCTTGCCGGCGCGCCGAACTGCTCGCAGCGCCGCCGTGCCATGGCCCGCAGATGCGGCGTCACCGCCAGAAGAAAACGCTGATAGGCCTGCGCGTCGCCATCAAGCGCCCGCCGCATCCAGTCTGCCCATTCCTCTTCACGCGCCGAATAATTCACCCGACATCATCCTCTACGAACGGGCACATGCAGTTGTTACCGGACCTTGGAAATATTTCGCAGACCTCGCAAGGCCGCATCGCTTAAAAAGCGTCGCGGGCACGAGCTGAAACCTGATGAGGAGGGGAAAAGGCCCGCTTAGCGGACGGGCTGGTAGTGGCCGCGCAGCGGCACCTGGCTGCCGGTGGAAATCACGCCGTCGCGATCGCACACATAGACGGTCATCGGCATGCCGCCGGAGCGGAAGATCTCGTCATAGCGCCGGCGCACGAATTGCGTCTCGGTCCGGCAGGTCAGTTTCGGCTCCAGCGACGGATCGGTCGGCGCCTTGACGCCGGGTAGGTTGGGATAGGGATAGGCCGATTGCACCCGGCCCTGGCCGGCGCGGCCCCAGTCGGTCGAAAACGCCGGCGCGGGAAGAACGCCGCTGGAAAGCGTCAGCGCCACAAGAACGATTTTTTCGAAATTACCAAGCCGCATCAATTCCCTCCGGCCGTTTGCCGGTCTCTCTATCAATGCCCTGGATGTAAGCACGCCACTCTAATGCATCAAGCGGAAGCACGCGCCGCTCCCGCAAACGTGACCTCATGCGAGCCTATGCCGGCTTGCGGAAGTAGCCGCGAAACGTCGGGTGGGCGAAGAGGCTGGCGAGGATGGCAAAGCCCGCGCCGAGGAGGAAGCCGGCGAAGAACCCGCCGATGACGCCGGCAATCAGCAGCGCCGTCTTGCCCGGCCCATTGGCCTTCAGCGGCGGCTCGGCCTGCGAGATCACCCGCACATTGCTGCGCGACAGGCTCTGCTCTTCGCTGGTCTGGCCGGAACGCTTCAGCACGGTCTCGTAGATGTCGCGCGCGGCGGTCGCCTTGCGCTGCAATTCGTTGAGCTCGACCTGCTTGTCGGAGGTGTTCACCTGCAGCGCCTTTTGAACCGACAGCTCCTTGGAGACGGCGTCCTCGGCCTTCTTCGCCTGCTGGTATTCGCCCTGCGCCGTGCTCGCCAGCCGCTGCAGCTCGCCACGGATCTGGTCGGATATGCTGTTCAGCGACGAGCGCGCCGCCTGCAGGCGCGGATGGCGCGTGCCCATCTGGCTCTCGAGGCTGCTCACCATGGCGGCCTGCGTCGAATATTGCTGACGAAGCGTTGCGAGCGCGGTCGAAACGCCGCCGCCCTGCGATGTACCGCCGACCACGTCCTCGAAACGCAGGTTGGCCGCTGCATCGGCGCGCGCCTTGGCCTGGATAGTCTTGTCCTGCGCAGTCACCAGCAGCGTGTTGAGCGAGGCCAGGCGCTGATCGGAGATCAATCCGTTCTGCGTCGAGGCCATGTCGTTGTCGGCGCGGTAGGTCTCCACAGCCTGCTCGGCCTCCTGCACCTTCTGGCGAAGGTCGGTCAGGCGGTTGTCGAGCGTGGTCGAGGTGTCCTGATAGAGGCCCGAGCTTGCGCCGTCTTCTTCCTGCAGGAAGGAGGCCACGACCTGGTTGGCCAACCGCGCGGATTTCTCGGCGTTCTTCGTGGTGACGTCCATGGAGACCACATAGGTGGAACTCTGGCGGGTGATGACGAGCGCCTTCTGCAGCGCGCTGATAACGGCGGCGCTATCGGCCCGTCCGGCATTGAATTCCGGATCCTGGTCGAGCTTCATCGCATCGGCGACGCGGCGCATCACGTTACCTGAACTCAGGATCTGCACCTGGCTGTCGATCATCGCCGAGATCATCTCGGGCGAGGGGCCTGAGGCCTGCGTGCTGGGATCGTTGAGGCCGATCTGGCGTGGGTCGAAGTAGAGCGTCGTGTTGGCCGTGAACTTCTGCGTCGACATCGGCAGCACGACGGCGCCGGCAACCGCGCCGAGCACGGAGAGACCAAGAATGAGAAGGCGCTTGTTCCAGATCGCCTGGATCGCCGAGCGGGTGTCGAGCAACGGTCCGCTTTGTTCCGGCACGTGGACGACGGCGGGCGCCATCAAGGGCGTAGCGACGGTCTCGGTCACCGGCGTCGTAAGGGGTGCCGGTGCCGCCTCGCGCGCGACGGTGCTGGCGGATCGAGGCGAAGCGTCGGCGCTCGGCTGGATCGGGTCGTCGCGCTCAGTCGTCCGCGCGGGTTCGGCGACGGGCGGCGGCGGTACCGGTCTCGACCGGCTCTGCGGTTGCGTGTCTTGTGGGGCGGCGTCTGTGATCAGCGAGGTAGGCGCGGGCTTGACGGGCACGAAGTCGGACGGGCGTAACACCGGTCCGGGCGTGCCGGCCCGGTTGGGCTCGGTATTCGGCGGCTCATAGCTGCGCCATTGTGGCAGCCGGCCAACCTTGTTCCTGTCAAACTGGTTCATGCGCGCGCTCGTTGCTCGCCTCAAAATACGGGCGAGGTGCGCTCGACTTTAGAAATCCTTAGCTAACGGACCGTTAAGATGCCGGGAGAGCATGAAGACGAATGATCGGCTGAAGCCTGGAAGCGGTATCAAATGAGCGACAAATCCTCCCCCCGGCGGCGCCTCGCGGCGGCCGTCCTGGCAACGATCTTGCTCCAGGCCGGTGGCGCCAGCGCGCAGGGCACATGCCTGCAGGGCATCAACCTCTCGGGCGCTGAATTCGGCGAGCGCGGCGGCGAGGTTTTCAAGGCCTATGCCTATCCCTCCGAGGACACCATCGCCTATTTCGCCAGGAAAGGCTTCAACACCGTGCGCCTTCCCTTCCTCTGGGAGCGCCTGCAGCCTCAGCTTGGAAAGCCGCTCGACGAGGCCGAGCTGCAGCGGCTGAAGGAAGCGGTCGAGCTTCTGCGCAAGCAGCACCTGACCATCATTCTCGATCCGCACAACTACGCCCACTACGACAAGGTCATGATCGGCACGCCGCCGGTCACCGATACCGCCTTCGCGGAATTCTGGGCGCGGCTGGCGATCGAATTTTCTAATCAGGAAGATGTGATCTTCGGCCTTATGAACGAGCCTTATGACATCGGCGCCGATGCCTGGCTGAAGGCCGCCAATGCGGCGATCCGCACGATCCGCGCGACGGGGGCGAACAATCTGATCCTCGTTCCCGGCACCCGCTTCACCGGCGCGCACTCCTGGCAGGCGGATGCGCCGGGCGGCGCCAACGGCACGGTCATGCTTGGCGTTCGCGACCCGCGCAAGAACTACGCCTACGAGGTGCATCAGTATTTCGACCAGGATTCGTCCGGCATGCACGCCGAATGCAGCGGCAACGACAGCGCGCTCAACGCGGTGACTGCAATGACTGACTGGGCGAAGAAGAACAACACGCGCGTCTTCCTCGGCGAGTTCGGCGTGTCGCAGGACAAGGCCTGCGTGGCAGGCCTCGGCCGCGTGCTCAATCACATGCAGGCAAACCCGGATGTCTGGATCGGCTGGACCTATTGGGTGGCCGGCGACTGGTGGCCGGAGACCGAGACGCTGAACGTCCAGCCGCGCAACGGCAAGGATCGCCAGCAGATGACGGCGCTGGAAAACGCCATTAAAGCGCCGCCCGCCGACAAGGCCAAGTGCAAGACACTGGTGGATTGAGGCTATGGCAGGCAAGGGCACGACCGCTAAGGAGCCGATCGACTACAGCATCCTTGCTGTCAGCGTGCTTGGCGTGACCTATAACGCCATCCTTGCCTTCATCAATCACAACATCATGCCGCTGACACCAACCGCCGTGGTGATGAGCGAAATCCTGATCCTTGCCTACAGCTTCGGCTATATCCTGAAGAAGGGAATATTCGAGGAGGATATCATTCCTCTCGGCTATCTCCTCGCGACGATCGTGCTGACTGTCTACGTGATGGTCATCAACAAGGCCGGCTATATCGATCATCTGCGCAACGTCCTGATCATCTTTGCTTTCACGGTGCTTGGCCGCTGGAGCAACGAGCGAACTTTGCGGCTCGCCTTCAAGATCTGCTGCCTCACGGTTCTGGCCGTGCTGGTTTGCGAGATCATCTCGACGCCCGCCTATGTGGCGCTGGTCCATCCGGCAGAGTATTTCCAGAATACCCGCGGCGTGCCCCCCGCCACCTATAGCGACGTCGGCCTTTTTCGCGGCGCGCTCGGCTTCGAAGGGCGCTTCTCCTTCGGCCTCATCGACCACCGTTCGTCGTCGATTTTCCTCGAACAGGTGTCGCTCGCCAATTTCTGCGGCGTCATGGTCATCTATCTGGTGAGCTTCGCCAACCGGATCACGCTGTTCGATCGGCTTATCTTCATCTCCACTGTCGTGCTCATCCTGGTGACCAACGACACCCGCACCATGCTGATCTTCGCCATCGTCAGCGCCGCCGGCTATGTCATCTATCCCTTCATCCCGAAGATCTTTAGTTTCCTGATGATGCCGGGGATCGTCATGGTCGGCTTCATCATCCATGCCTACAAACCGAACGCCCATGACGACGACTTCGTCGGCCGCATCAGCGGCACGGTCAGAAATATCATCGCCATGGACCTGCCGGCCACGATGGGCCTCGAACTCGACAAGGCCACCACCTTCGTCGACAGCGGCTACGTCTACATCACCTACGGCGCCACCATCTTCGGCCTGATCATGTTCTGGCTCTTCGTCTCCTTCTATCCGGCCGGCCAGACGCCGAACCAGAAGCGGCTCTGCCATTCCCTGTCGCTCTTCATGTTCCTGAACCTGATGATCGGCTCGACCGCGATCTTCTCCATGAAGACCGCCGGCCTGGGCTGGCTTCTCGTCGGCTTCCTCAAATTCAACGAGGGCACCAAGGCCACGGCGGGGATGCGCGGTTCCACGACGCAAAGTGAACGGACTCCGATAGGAAACGCCGTAAGCTGACGGTCGATGGGATGTTCCGGCCACTGAAGCCGCTCTTCTCGATAAACTTGGTGCAGCGGCGTGAGCGTCGTGCTTGATCGGCCATGTCGCTTTGATCTAAGCAGGCTCGACGGTCGCCCCAGACTAACGCTTAAAAGGCCGACGCTTGAACAAGGCCGACGCTTAAACAAGGAACGTGACGCATGACGCAATATGTATTGACGGTAGCCTGCAAATCGACACGCGGCATCGTGGCGGCGATTTCGACCTACCTGGCCGATAAGGGTTGCAACATCATCGACAGCTCGCAGTTCGATGACCTGTCGACAGGCATGTTCTTCACCCGCGTCAGCTTCATCTCCGAAGAAGGTGCGACGCTGTCTGCGATCCGCGAAGGCTTCCAGCCGATCGCCGAGAAGTTCGAGATGACCGCGGAAATCCACGACGGCGACCAGCGGATGAAGGTGCTGTTGATGGTCTCGCGTTTCGGTCACTGCCTGAACGACCTGCTCTACCGCTGGAAGATCGGTGCGCTGCCGATCGATATCGTCGGCGTCGTCTCCAACCACTTCGACTATCAGAAGGTGGTGGTCAATCACGACATTCCCTTCCACCACATCAAGGTGACGAAGGAAAACAAGCCCGAGGCCGAAGCGCAGATCATGCAGATCGTCGAATCGACTGGCACCGAGCTCGTCGTGCTCGCCCGCTACATGCAGGTGCTCTCCGATGCCATGTGCAAGAAGATGTCCGGCCGCATCATCAACATCCACCACTCCTTCCTGCCGTCTTTCAAGGGCGCCAACCCCTACAAGCAGGCCTATGAGCGTGGCGTGAAGCTGATCGGCGCCACCGCGCACTACGTTACCGCCGACCTCGACGAAGGTCCGATCATCGAGCAGGACACGGCGCGCATCACCCATGCGCAATCGGCGGACGATTACGTCTCGATCGGTCGCGACGTCGAGAGCCAGGTTCTCGCCCGCGCTATCCATGCCCATATCCACCATCGCGTGTTCCTGAACGGCAACCGCACCGTGGTCTTCCCGGCAAGCCCGGGCAGCTATGCCTCCGAGCGCATGGGCTAAGCACTTGGTATCGGGCGTCCTCTAATTCCGTGGCCAGTAATTCCTGGGCCGGTAATTCCTAGTGATGACGCCCGATCCCTTGCTTGCCGATAGCAAGCTGTCGATTATCTGCTTATTGTGCAGGATCGAATCGTGCGGTGGGGGAATGCCATGACCGATGAAACGCTCGCTCAGCGTCTCGAGCTTCCGCGTCCTGATGTGACGGCCGAGGAAGCCGGAGACATACTGCAGTCGCGTTACGGTCTGTCGGGCCAGCTCAGCGAACTCGGAAGCCAGCAGGACCGCAACTACCGCGTCGATACCGGCGATCGGACATATGTCCTGAAGATCTGCCACATGATCTACGAGACGATCGAGCTCGAGGCGCAGAATGCCGCGATCCGTCATCTCGCCGGCATCGAGAGCGCGCCGCGCGTGCCCCGCGTGGTCGCCTCCACCGACGGCCAGGACATCGTCGCCGCCGTCATCCGCGACCAGACCTATCAGGTTCGCCTGCTGGAATATCTCGAAGGCGAGGGGCTGACCAAGCCTTCGCATCTCCCCCGGCAATCCGTGGCGGCGCTAGGCGCGCTCTGCGCCAATCTCGCGAAGTCGCTGGCCGATTTCGATCACCCCGGCCTCGACCGCAACCTGCAATGGGACCTGCGCCGCGCCGGCCCGGTCGCCGTACAGCTCTTGTCGGCGATCACCGATGGTGCCGCGCGTGACCGCATCGCCAAGAACATGGTCGCCGCCGTTCGTCGCGTGCAGCCCTTCGCGCCGGCGTTGCGCCTGCAGGCCGTCCATCACGACGTCACCGGCGATAATGTCGTCAGCCGTCGCGATGAAAAGGGCCGCCTCATTCCCGATGGCGTCATCGATTTCGGCGATATCATCCGCGGCTGGCTGGTCGGCGATCTCGCCGTCACCTGCGCCTCGCTGCTGCATCAGGCCGATGGCGACGCCTTCTTCGTGCTCCCCGCCGTCAGGGCCTATCATGAGGTCTATCCGCTGAAGGAAGAGGAGCTCAGGGCGCTCTGGCCGCTGGTCGTCGCCCGCGCCGTCATTCTGGTGGCGAGCAGCGAGCAGCAGATTTCCATCGATCCCGAAAACGAATATGTCCGCGCCAACCTCGTGCTCGAGCAGCGCATCTTCGATACCGCCATCGCCGTTCCCTTCGATCTCATGGAAACGGCGATCCTGAAGACGGCGGGCATCGAACTTCCCGGCGTGGCGACCGAGCATTGGCATCCGCTGCTGCCCGATCTCGATCTCCAGAACATGCTCTATGTCGACCTCGGCGTCGAAAGCCAGCACTTCGCCGCCGGCAATTGGGGCCAGGGCGATATGGACTGGCGCCTGCTTGCCCGCGCGGCCTCCGAGGCCGATGCCGCTGCCACCCGCTACGGCGAATACAGGCTGTCGCGCGCCCGCCTGCTGAGCGCCAGGCCGTCCGCCACCTACGCCCTGCATGCCGATATCTGCCTGGCCGCTGGCAACACGATTTCGGCGCCGTTCTCGGGGCGCATCAGCTGGCAGAACCACCATCTCGTGCTCGAGGGTGCCGATATCAGCCTTCATCTCGATGGCCTCGACCCCTCGGTCGAGGATGGCGCCGAGCTCGAAGCTGGCCAGGCAATCGGCGTGGTCTCCGGCGAGCAGGGTTCGCTCGGCGGCTTGCGCGTGCAGCTCTCGACACTGAAAGGTGTCGAGCCGCCGCTTTTCTGCACGCCCGCCGAAGTTTTCGCCTGGTCGGCGCTCTGCCCGTCGCCGGCGGCCTTGCTCGGCAAGGGCGTCAAAGCACCCAAGCCCGTGGACGCGGAAATCCTTGCCGTTCGCACGGCCCATTTCGCCGCCGCCCAGAAGCATTATTACGAGACCCCGCCGCGCATCGAGCGCGGCTGGAAGGAACACATGTTCGATGTCGAGGGCCGCGCCTATCTCGACATGGTCAACAACGTCACCATTCTCGGCCACGGCCATCCGCGCCTGGCGGATGCCGTCGGCGAACAATGGCTGCGGCTGAACACCAATTCGCGCTTTCACTATGCCGCCGTCGCCGATCTATCTGAGCGGCTGGCGGCTCTGGCCCCTGAAGGTCTCGACACCGTCTTCCTCGTCAACTCCGGTTCGGAGGCCAATGACTTGGCGCTGCGCCTCGCCTGGGCCCACACCGGCGCGCGCAACATGCTGAGCCTCTTGGAGGCCTATCACGGCTGGTCGGTGGCGAGCGATGCCGTCTCCACCTCGATCGCCGACAATCCGCAGGCGCTGACGACGCGGCCCGATTGGGTCCATCCGGTCGCCGCGCCCAACACCTATCGCGGCGAGTTTCGCGGTCCCGATTCCACCGGTGACTATCTGCAGAGCGTTCTTGCCGCGCTGGAATTGATCGATGCCAGCGGCGAGCGGCTGGCGGGCTTTATCGCAGAGCCGGTCTACGGCAATGCCGGCGGCATCGCGCTGCCGCACGGCTATCTCGCCGCCGTCTATGGCCAGGTGCGCGCCCGTGGCGGCGTCTGCATCGCCGATGAGGTGCAGGTCGGTTATGGCCGGCTCGGCCATCATTTCTGGGGCTTCGAAGAGCAGCAGGTGGTGCCCGATATCATCACGGTCGCCAAGGGCATGGGCAACGGCCACCCGCTCGGCGCCGTCATCACCACGCGGGCGATCGCCGATTCGCTGGAGAAGGAGGGCTATTTCTTCTCCTCCGCCGGCGGCAGCCCGGTCAGCTCCGTCGTCGGCATCACCGTGCTCGACATCATGGCCGACGAGGCGCTGCAGCAGAACGCCCGCGAGATCGGCGATCGGCTGAAGGGCCGGTTGGTGGCGCTGATGGATCATCATCCGCTCATCGGCGCGGTGCATGGCATGGGGCTTTATCTCGGCGTCGAGTTCGTCCGCGACCGCGAAACGCTGGAGCCGGCGACTGAGGAGACGGCGGCGATCTGCGCGCGCCTGCTCGAGCTCGGCGTCATCATGCAGCCGACCGGCGATCACCTCAACGTGCTGAAGATCAAGCCGCCGCTCTGCCTTGCCGCCGAAAGCGCCGACTTCTTCGCCGACATGCTGGAGAAGGTACTGTCCGAGGGCTGGTGAGCGGCCTTTACTCTGCCGCCCCGCCTGCCTGGCCATCCAGCCAGGCCACCAGACCATCCAGCGTCTGCAGCCCGTATTCGACGGCGCCAAAGCCGATGACGAACTGACGCCGCGCGCGGGTCGGATGCAGCTGGCGCATGGTCAGCACCGTCTTGCCGTCGGTCTGCTCGTCGAAGGTCACCGTCACCCTGAAGCGATCGGGGTCCTCGGGGTCGGGCGTGCCGTAGTCCATGACGATCCGCTCGTTGGGCACGATCTCGAGGAAGCGCATGAGATTGGGGAAGCGTTGCTCCCGGCCCTCGAACATGCCCACCATATCGAACCGCCAAACGCCGCCTTCGCGGATATCGGCCTCGATGCTCTCGATCGCAAGTCCTGTAGGGCCATACCATTGCGCCAAAGCATTGGGGTCCATCCAGGCCGCGAAGACCCTGTGGCGGGGATGATTGATGACCTTCACCAGCACGATTTCGCGGTCCAGCGACCAGCTGTCAAACGGATCTGCCATGTGCTTCAATCTCCTCCCACTTCATCTTGCGTATTATCGAGATAAGTCTCCAGCCGATCCAGCCGCTGGCTCCAGCGCAGCCGCTCGGACGCCATCCAGTCAGCGGCCTCGTCGAAGCGCGCCTGCACCAGGCGGCACCAGCGGCTGCGGCCGCGCTTCTCGCTGGCGATCAACCCGCAATCTTCAAGCACCTTCAGATGCTGGACAAAGGAGGGCAGGGCCATGTCGAATGGCTCCGCCAGGATGCTGACCGATACCTCGCCCTCGGCCAGCCGCGAGACCACCGCGCGGCGCGTGGGGTCGCTGAGGGCGTGAAAGGCGAGGTCGAGCGGGGTCGAGTGATAGGGCATGTCGTTTTTTACGGCAGGCCGGGTTGCGGGTCAATATTAGAGAGGTACTTGCCTTAGTAATTTGACCTGATACAAAGGTAATGACCTTAGTATTTGACCTGTGAAGAGGATAACACGGTGGCAGTTCGTATCGATCTCATGATCTCGCTGGATGGTTTCGCGACGACGACGGACCAGACATCAGAAGTCCCGTTCGGCGAAGACTGGGCACGGCTCGTCGGCGCTTACATGGCCACGCGGACTTTCCGCGAGCGTGTGTTCAAGGACACGAGCGGCAGCGGCACCACCGGCCTCGACGATGAGTATGCGCGGGCCTATTTCGAGAATATCGGCGCCGAGATCATGGGTGCCGGCATGTTCGGCCTGCACAATTTTCCCGATGATCCGGACTGGCGCGGATGGTGGGGCGACGAGCCGCCCTTCGGTTGCCCGGTCTTCGTCCTCACGCACAGGGAGCGCCCGTCGATCGAGATGGCCGGCGGCACGACGTTCCATTTCATCAGCGCCAACCCCATCGACGCGCTGGCGCAGGCGACCAAGGCTGCCAACGGCCAGGATGTGCGCGTCGGCGGCGGGCCGACGGTCGCGCGCGATTTCTTGAAGGCCGGTCTTGTCGATCAGCTTCATGTGGCGATCACGCCGATCCTTTTGGGTCGCGGCATCCGGCTCTGGGATGATTTGCGTGGCCTCGAAGCGGGTTACACGGTCAAATCCGAAACCGCGCCCAGCGGCACGATCCATCTGACTTTCAAGCGTTAATCGCCGCTTGCACCCGTTAACCATTTCGGTCATTTCGCGGCTTACAGACTTTTAATCAAAAGCCCCATTGCCGGAATCAGACGCACTCCCTATCTCTGGCTGCGAGCGACGGAGAGTTCCGTATCGTCATACCAAGTGCACAAAGACCTGCTAATGGTCTTCTCGTGAATTCGGATTTGGCGGAATGATATTTTCCTAATCGCCGACATTTTGACACGTTTCGGAATATGTTTCCGACAGTTCGTTATGTATTCTCTACAAATAAGGTAGATTATACGGAACACCAACCGCCGGTCCCGGCATGCCCCGGGGCCCGAAGCAAGCACGACGCAGAAGAAAGGAACGAGACATGAACGACTTTGATATTCTTGCCACGCTCCTGATGCGCCCGGTGCTTGGCAATGACCGTCCGGGCGCTCTCTCCCGCCCGAACTGTCGAATGTGACCTTCGTCCCCCCTTAAACGGTAAAAGACAAGTCAATTCGCCATCGCCGACGCACTCCGCGCGGCAGGAGTTCTATGCATGAAAAAAGAAGTTATCGAATACGCAGGCGTGCCCGTTGGCATCGTCATTCCGGATGAAAACCGGCTGAAATTCATCGCCGTGAAGTATCACGTCCACGATCTCGACGAGCAGCACTTCAGCTCGCCGGCCGAGGTCAAGCACGCGATCCACGATCTGATGACCCGCCGTCATCCCAAACCCATCCATGCCTGAGGGCATGGTTCGATGCCGGCTTGAAATGGCCGGGCGAAAACAATTCGAGGATATCTGACCGGTCCCGCCTGAAGCGGGGCCGGTCTTGTTTTTTGCCCTCCCATATCGTCCTATCGCCCCCCTGCCGATCGCCCTGTTCGCGAAAAGCCCACCGACGAGAAGGACGCCGCACTTGCTCAATCTGCTCACCGATATCGAAGGTCTCTCCGTCGGCCACGCCACGGATCTCGGCCTCGGCTCCGGCGTCACCGCCATCGTCTTCGATAAGCCGGCGGTGGCCTCCGGCGTCGTGCTCGGCGGCGCGCCGGGCGGCCGCGATACCGCGCTGCTCGACCCCTCCATGACGGTGGCCGAGGTCGACGCCTTCGTGCTGTCAGGTGGCTCCGCCTTCGGGCTTGATGCCGCCGGTGGCGTCCAGGCCGGCCTGCGCGCCATGGGTCGGGGCTTTCCTGTTGGAAACCAGCGCGTGCCCATCGTCCCGCAGGCGATCCTGATGGACCTCCTGAACGGCGGCGACAAGGATTGGGGCCTGCAATCGCCCTACCGCGATCTCGGCTACGAAGCCTTCCGCGCTGCCGCGAAGGGTTCGTTCGCGCTCGGCACCGTCGGCGCCGGCACCGGCGCCACCACCGCCACTTTCAAGGGCGGCCTCGGCTCTGCCAGCGCCCGCTCGTCGGCTGGCCACACCATCGCTGCCATCGTCGCCGTCAATGCGCTCGGTTCCGCCACGGTGGGCGAGGGACCGCATTTCTGGTCGGCGCCTTTCGAAGAGGACAATGAATTCGGCGGCCTCGGCCTTCCGCAGGCAATCGGCGCGCGCGATACCGCCATGCGCCTCAAGGGCATGAACACCACCGCCACGACCATCGGCGCCATCGTCACCGATGCCGTGCTGACCAAGGCCGAAGCCCATCGCCTCGCTATCATGGGCCATGACGGCTTTGCTCGTGCGCTGTTGCCCGCGCATCTGCCGCTCGATGGCGACACCATCTTCTCGGCTGCCACCGGCGCCAAGCCACTCGGCGGGCTACCCGATTTTCTGGAACTTTGCCACCTCGCCACGCTTGTGATGGCCCGCGCCATCGCCCGCGGCGTCTACGAGGCGACGGCCCTTCCAGTAAAAGGCGCCCAGCCGGCATGGCGGGACCGCTATGCCGATCGCCTGTGATGGATTAGAGGATGGCATTGGTCCGAATGCGGAGACGGTGAGATGCAGATACGCGCCCTGATGTATTTCGACGAACTGGTCCGCACCAATTCGATGCGCCAGGCCGCCGAAAACCTGAACGTCGCGCCGACAGCGATCAGCCGACAGATCGAGAACCTCGAATATCATTTCGGCGCGCCGCTGGTGGAGCGTAGCGCCCGTGGCGTCAAGCTGACGGCCGCCGGCGAGCTGCTCGCCGCCCGCGCCGGCCGCACCCTGCGCGAGCTCGATCATGTCGGCCAGCTGATCGAGGATCTGAAGGGCCTGCAGGCCGGCCGCGTCGCCATCCACGCCAATGGCGCCACCGTCGCCAATCTCCTGGCGCCGGCGCTGGCCGAATTCAGCCTCAAATATCCCAAGCTGCATTTCGAGGTCACCATCTCCAGCGCCCGCCAGGCCGTCGAGGCGGTCAATGGCGGCGAGGCGGATATCGCCGTCACCCTGTTTGCGCCGGCCGTCGCGGGCACCAAGGTCAGGCTGCGCTCCGAGATCGCCTACGACCTGATCGTCGCGACAGGCCATCCGGCGGCCGAGCGGCAGGAGGTGAACCTCAAGGATATAGCCGACTATCCATTGGCGCTGCCCGACCAGTCTTTCGGCTTTCGCCAGGCTTTCGATGCGCTGTTCGAAAAGGCGGGGCTGAGCTTTGATGCCGTCTTCGTCACCAGTTCGCTGGAGATGCTGAAGGAACTGGTGCTGAGCGGTGCCGCCGCCACGCTCTTGCCGGCGCTGACGGTGCGCCGCGAGATCGAGGCGGGCCAGCTCCGCGCCGTGCCGCTGGCGCCCAGAAGCGCCATCCGCACCCATGTCGATCTTTGCGTGGCGCCCGATCGCCAGCTATCGTTTGCCGCCTCCAAGCTTCTCGACTTCATCGAGCGCTTCATGCGCGAGCGCGCCGGCAGCCCTGTCGGCAAGGGCTGAGGAAATGCAACGGCCGCCAACCGACGGTCTTGGACTTGGATCGCCTTGGGCTTGCATCGCGGGAAAAATTCCTGTGTAGCTCTTTCGGCTACACTGAGCACACAAAATCGTCATTGTGTGTGCACAGGCGCAATGACACTCTATCGGCAATCGGCCAGTTGCAGCAAGCGGCGGCCATGAAGGGGACATGATGATCAAGCTTTCGTTCGCGCCTTCCGCGCGTCTCGTTCGTCGTCTTTCGCTTGGGGCCGCCGTCTCGGCCGGCCTGGTGATGCTCAGCCTGACGCCGGCTGAAGCCGCCAAGACGACGCTTAGCCTCGGCATGACCATCGAGCCCAGAGGCCTCGACCCGACGATCGCCGCCCCCGTCGCCATCGGCCAGGTCACCTGGCAGAACGTCTTCGAGGGCCTGGTGACGATCGACGAGGCCGGCAAGGTTCAGCCGCAGCTGGCGAAAAGCTGGGAGATCTCGCCGGATGGACTGACCTATACGTTCAAGCTGCGCGAAGGCGTCACCTTCCATGATGGGCAGGCCTTCGATTCCGCCTCCGCCAAGTTCGCGCTCGACCGTGCTCGCGGCAAAGATTCCGTCAATCCGCAGAAACGCTTCTTCGCCTCGATAGCCTCGATCGATACGCCCGATGCCGCGACACTGGTGTTGCATCTCTCCGAGCCCACCGGCAGCCTGCTCTACTGGCTCGGCTGGCCCGCCTCCGTCATGGTGGCGCCGAACTCAGCGGCCGATGACAAGACCAAGCCTGTTGGAACCGGCCCGTTCAAGTTCGTTAGCTGGGCCAAGGGCGATAAGGTCGAGCTGGAAAAGAACGCCGGCTATTGGAACAAGGATGTCTCGGTCGCGCTCGACAAGGTGACCTTCCGCTTCATCGCCGATCCGCAGGCGCAGGCCGCGGCGCTCAAATCCGGCGACGTCGACGCCATCCCCGAATTCGCAGCACCGGAGCTGATGACCTCTTTCGATGGCGATGCGAGGCTGACGACCAAGATCGGCAACACCGAGCTTAAGGTCGTGGCCGGCATGAACAATGCCGAAAAGCCCTTCAACGACAAGCGCGTGCGCCAGGCCCTGATGATGGCGATCGACCGCAAGACGGTGATCGAAGGCGCATGGTCCGGCTTGGGCACGCCGATCGGCAGCCACTACACGCCGAATGATCCCGGCTATGTCGACCTGACGGCCAAGCTCCCCTACGATCCCGAAAAGGCCAAGGCTTTGCTGACGGAAGCCGGCTACCCCGATGGCTTCAGCTTCACCATCAAGTCGCCGCAGATGGCCTATGCGCCGCGCAGCGCCGAGGTCATGCAGGCCATGCTCGCCGAAATCGGCGTGACCATGACCATCGAACCCACCGAATTCCCGGCCAAGTGGGTCCAGGACGTGATGAAGGACCGTTCTTACCAGATGACCATCGTCGCCCACGCCGAGCCGATGGACATCGACATCTATTCCCGCGATCCCTACTACTTCAACTACAAGAATCCTGATTTCAACGCGCTGATGAAGAAGGTCCAGGAAACCACCGATCCTGCCGCGCAGGCAAAGATCTACGCCGAGGCACAAACCATCCTCGCCGACGACGTCCCCGCGCTCTTTCTCTTCGTCATGCCCAAGCTCGGCGTCTGGGACAAGAAGCTGAAAGGCCTCTGGGAAAACGAGCCGATCCCGTCGAACGTGCTCACCAACGTCTCCTGGGACGAATAGGTGGCGGGAGGGTTTGTGTTGGTGGGAGAGGATGGAGAGGTGAGGGTAATCACCGAGCCTGCGGCCCCCTCATCCGCCTGCCGGCACCTTCTCCCCGCTGGGGAGAAGAGACTCGTGGCGGGGCGCTCGCTCCCTCTTCCCTTCTCCCCAACGGGGAGAAGGTGGCCCGAAGGGTCGGATGAGGGGGCTACGCGCGCTGGGTCCCCCACGTACAGCCCCGCCAAGGTTACCCCCCTCTGTCCTGCCGGACATCTTCGCCACAAGGGGGGAGATTGGATGGGCGCGCTCGCTCGCTCGACCTTCATTGGTTGGCGTAAACCTCGCCACTTGCCGATCTCCCCCCTTGTGGGGGAGATGTCCGGCAGGACAGAGGGGGGTATCCCGCCCGCCGCGTCTGCGGCCCCCTCATCCGGCTGCCGCCACCTTCTCCCCACTGGGGAGAAGAGACTCGCAGCGGGCAGCTCGCTCCATCTCCCCTTGCCCCCAAGGCCCGCCGCATGATCGCCCTCGTGCTCCGTCGCGTCGCCGGCCTCGTCCTCACGCTGCTCGTGGTCTCGCTGCTGATCTTTGCCGTCATGGACACGCTGCCCGGCGACCCGGCCTCAATCATGCTCGGCACCTCGGCCTCGCCGGAAACGCTGGCGGCGCTCCGTCATGAACTCGGCCTCGACCGCTCGCTCCTGGTCCGCTACGCCGAGTGGCTGGCAGGCGTCTTCACCGGTGATCTCGGGCGCTCCTACACCTACGGCGTCCCCGTCGCCGGCCTCATCCTCGAGCGCCTCGCCGTCACCCTGCCGCTCGCCCTCATCGCCATCCTGCTCTCCGTCGCCATCGCCATCCCCCTTGGCGTCACCGCCGCCTCCAGGCGCGGCGGCATTGTCGATGCGGTCGCGGCCGTCTTCTCGCAGGTCAGCATCGCCGTCCCCGCCTTCTGGGTGGCGCTGCTGTTGATCATCCTGTTTTCGACCACGCTCGGGCTGATGCCGGCGGGTGGTTTTCCGGGCTGGAGCGCCGGCGTCTGGCCGGCGCTGAAGGCCTTGCTGATGCCGGCGGTGGCGCTGGCGTTGCCGCAGGCGGGCGTGCTCACCCGTGTTACCCGCTCGGCGGTGCTGGACACGCTGCACGAGGATTTCACTCGAACCGCCCGCGCCAAAGGCCTGTCATCGGGCACCGTGCTCTGGCGCCATTCGGTGCCCAATGCGCTGGTGCCGATCCTCACCATCCTCGGCCTGCAAGCCACCTTCCTGGTGGCCGGCGCCGTGCTGGTCGAGAATGTCTTCAATCTCCCCGGCCTCGGACGCCTCGCCTATCAGGCGCTGTCGCAGCGCGATATCGTCGTCATGCAGGATGTGGTGCTGTTCTTCGCCGGCCTCGTCATCCTCATGAATTTCCTGGTCGATCTCTCCTATCTCGCGATCGACCCGCGTCTGAGAAAGGGGATCTGAGATGGCGCCCCTGGTCTCGACCGCAACAAATATCGGCCGCCGCCGCCGCATGCGCGGCGTCAAGCGCGTCAACCTCATCGTCGGCGCCGCGATCGTCGCCTGCCTCGCGGCCATCGCGCTCGTGTCGCTCGTCTGGACGCCGCTGCCGCCGGCCAAGATGCAGATCATCCACAAGCTGCAGCCACCGCTCGGCTTCGGCCTTCTCGGCACCGATCAGCTCGGCCGCGACGTGCTCTCCATGCTGATGGTCGGCTGCTGGAATTCGCTGTCGATCGCGATCGTCGCCGTCGCCATCGGCGCCACGCTCGGCACCATCGCCGGCCTTGCCGCGGCCGCCTTTCGCGGCATCTTCGAAACGCTTCTGATGCGCGTCTGCGACGTCATCTTTGCGCTCCCGCCCATCCTCTCGGCGATGATGCTCGGCGCCTTCCTCGGCGGCGGCCGGCTGACGGCGATCGCCGCCATCGCCACCTTCCTCATTCCGGTCTTTGCCCGTGTTGCGCTGGCAAGCGCGCTGCAGGCCTGGAGCCGCGATTACGTGCTCGCCGCCCGCGCGCTTGGCAATACGCGGCTGGCGATCTCGCTCCGCCACGTGCTGCCCAATATCATGAGCCAGCTCATCGTCCAGGTGACCATCCAGCTTGGCCTCGCGGTGCTCACCGAAGCGGGCCTCAGCTTCCTCGGTCTCGGCCTTGCCCCGCCGGCGCCGAGCTGGGGGCGGATGCTGGCCGATGCGCAGACCTATCTTGCCCTTGCCCCATGGCTCGCCATCCTCCCCGGCCTCGCCATCGCGCTCTCCGTCCTCGGCTTCAACATGCTCGGCGACGGCCTGCGCGATCTCCTGAATCCCCGTGAGGCCAGCCGCTGATTGAAGACGCCGCTGATTTGATAATGTCATTTTGAAAGACCGCGCCATGACCGAGATCGACCTGAGCATCCGCGACCTGAAGCGGCATTTTGCGACGAAGAGCCTGTCTCCGCTGGAATACTGGCTGGCGCTGGAGCCGCATATCTCAGCTTGGGAGCCGCACATCGCCGCGCTCTATCTCTACGATCCCGAAGCCGCCCGCGCGCAGGCAAAGGCCTCGACCGAACGCTGGGCGAAGGGGGAAACGCTGGGCCCGCTCGATGGCATCCCGGTCACGCTGAAGGAGTTGATCGCTACGAAAGGCCAGCCCGTCCCCCTCGGCACCAGAGCCGTGGAGCTGACGCCGGCGCTCGACGACGCCCCCATCGCCGCCCGCATGCGCGAGGATGGCGCCATCATCTTCGCCAAGACCACATGCCCTGACTACGGCATGCTCTCGTCCGGCCTCTCGAGCTTCCACAAGCTCAGCCGCAACCCCTGGGATGTCAGCCAGAACCCTGGCGGTTCCAGCGCCGGCGCCTCGGCGGCGGCGGCAGCCGGCTATGGCCCGCTGCACATCGGCACCGATATCGGCGGCTCCGTGCGGCTTCCGGCCGGCTGGACCGGCATTTTCGGCTTCAAGCCCAGCCACGGCCGCATCCCGGTTGACCCCTATTATGTTGGCCGCTGCGCCGGGCCGATGACGCGCACGGTCGATGATGCGGCGCTCGCCATGGCAACGCTGTCGCGGCCGGACTGGCGCGACGGCACCAGCCTGCCGCCAAACGATATCGACTGGACCGATCTCGATATCGACCTGTCGGGCATGCGCATCGGCCTCATGCTCGACGCCGGCTGCGGTCTCGATGCTGAGGACGAGGTGAAGACGGCGGTCGTTGCCGCGGCGAAACAGTTCGAGAAAGCCGGCGCCGTCGTCGTGCCGGTCGGCCCGGTGCTGTCGCGGGCGATGCTCGATGGGCTCGACAATTTCTGGCGCGCCCGCTTCTGGGGCGATATCGAGGGGCTGAGCGAGGAGCGCCGGGAGAGCATCCTTCCCTACATCTACGGCTGGGCGAAGCGCGGAGCCGATGTCAGCGGCGTTGCCGCCGTCAAGGGCTTCAATCAGACGATCGAGATGCGCAAGGCCTGCGGCGCATTGTTCGAGACGGTCGATGCCGTGCTCTCGCCGACCAATCCCATCGTCTCCTATCCGGCCGAATGGGCCTCGCCGACCAACGATCCGGCCCGGCCCTTCGAGCACATCGCCTTCACCGTTCCCTGGAACATGTCGGAGCAGCCGGCCTCGTCGATCAATTGCGGCTTCTCGAAATCCGGCATGCCGATCGGCCTGCAGATCGTCGGCCCCCGCTTCGACGACATGCGCGTTCTGCGATTGTCCAAGGCCTTCGAAACGTGGTCGGGCGGCGTCACCGCATGGCCGAAGCCGCCGGTCAGCTGATCGGTCGACGATAACCGTTGGGCTGTTCGTAGAGCCAGCCGATGCGCTGCACGGCCTCTTCGAAATTCTCCCGTACCACCGTCATGGTATGGCCGGTCGCGTGCAGGATCGTTTCCGCATCCTCCATGATCGCCACATGCCCCTTCCAGAACACCAGGTCGCCGCGTCGCAGCTCCTCGCGGGTGATCGGTGTGCCAAGCGCTGATGCCTGCATGTCGGTATCGCGCGGCGCGGCTCGGCCGGTCATCAGCATGGAAAGCTGCACCAGCCCGGAGCAGTCGATCCCGAGTCCGGAGCGTCCGCCCCAGAGATAGGGGGTTTCGACAAAGCGGGCGGCGATATCGACATAGTCCGCGCCGTCAAGCGCGCCGATCGGCTGCACATGCTTGGCGAAAATGGCCGTGCCGTCTTCAAGCGTCACATAGTGGTTGCCGCGCGCCTCTGCGGTGCCGGCAACAGCGACGCGGCTGCCCATCGAAAGAATGTTGTTATAGGGTTTGCGCAGCTCCGGCTCGCGATAGAGGAAGGTGCGCTGAACGGTGACGATATGGGTCGGCGCGGGCGCCTTGTCGCTCACAGCGCTCTCTGGCAGATAGCCGACGTAATTGTCCGACCGCGCCTTGATCCAGCACCATCCGTCGGCGCGGTCGAGCACGGTCACGTCCTC
Organism: Rhizobium sp. 2MFCol3.1; assembly: GCF_000377565.1. Taxonomy (GTDB): domain Bacteria; phylum Pseudomonadota; class Alphaproteobacteria; order Rhizobiales; family Rhizobiaceae; genus Rhizobium. The sequence continues at coordinate 100,320 of NZ_KB898358.1, forward strand.
GCCGAACAAGAGCTCGGTGTCGATACCGACGGTCGCGTCGGGTCGCGGCCGAAGCCCCACGATGGGCACTGCGATGCGCGCCGGCGTCCCGTCGGTAAAACGCTGCGCCATGACCTGTCCTTCCAGTCCGCGCTCGGCGAGGTCGTCCCTGAAGGCGTGCAGGCGGCGGTCGAGCGTGGTCATGGTCTTGTCCTCAAAGTCACAGCCGGCGCCCGTGCTCGCGCACGCGGTCGCCCAGTTTTTCCAGGTAAAGCGCGCCGCCCACGGTGCGCTTGATCAGCACGTTGCGCCGGTCGCTGTCATCGCGCACCCGGTCCACCAGCCCCATCTCGCCCATCGTATCGAGCGCCCGGGTGATGACGGGCTTGGTGACGTTGAGCTCGGCGGCCAGTCCGCGCACGGTATGCGGCGGCGGCACGAGATAGATATGCAGCAGGATCGCCATTTGGCGCAATGTCAAATCGCGGTCGTCGTGGCGAACCTGGTCGAGCGAGACGCCATGCCAGAGCCCGAGCGCCTGAGATGCGGTCAATTCGATCGGCACGGCCCCTCCCGCATTCGTTACGCCTGCGTTCCATTTTCCGGCACGTATCCGCACAACGCAATGGGGCGGCAAATCTGCCGCCCCACAGGGTGAATAAAATTTTAACGATCGCGACGCTGATCCGATGTGCGTAACGCCGGACGGAAAACCGAGCCACACTTTTCCTGGCGTTGCTTTAACGAACGCTCTCGCGGATGTGGTGGTAAAGCGCCCGGATCGCCTGCGCCTCGCCGCCGCCGGGCGAATGCGGACGCTCCGAAGGCGCCCAGCCGTAAATGTCGAAATGCGCCCAGCTCTTGGCATGGCTGACGAAGCGCTTGAGGAACAGCGCGGCCGTGATCGCGCCCGCCATGCCGCCTGCCGGCGCATTGGTGATATCGGCGAACTTGGCGCGGATGTCCATTTCGTAGCCGGCATAAAGCGGCAGCCGCCACAGCGGATCGTCGGTCTCGATGCTCGATTCCATCAGGTCGCGCGCCAGATCCGTATCGTCGGTGAAGAAGGGCGGCAGGTCGGGTCCGAGCGCCACGCGCGCAGCCCCCGTCAGCGTCGCCATGTCGATCATAAGGTCCGGTTCTTCCTCGTCGGCGTAGGCCAGCGCGTCGGCGAGGATCAGGCGACCTTCGGCGTCGGTGTTGTCGATCTGCACCGTCAGACCCTTGCGGCTCTTGTAGATGTCGCCCGGGCGGAAGGCATTCGAAGAGATCGAGTTCTCGACCACGGGGATGACGACGCGCAGGTCGACCTTCAGCTTGGCATCCATGATCATCAGCGCCAGACCCATGACGTTGGCAGCACCCCCCATGTCCTTCTTCATCAGAAGCATGGAGGAGGCGGGCTTGATGTCGAGACCACCGGTGTCGAAGCAAACGCCCTTGCCGACCAGCGTGATCTTGCGGTGGCCCTTCTTGCCCCAGCGCAGCTCCATCAGGCGCGGAGCGTCGGCGCTGGCGCGGCCGACCGTGTGGACCAGCGGGAAATTATGCCGGAGATCGTCGCCCGAGATCACCGAGATTTCCGCCTTGTAGTGCGCCGCAAGCCCGCGGAACGCCGCTTCCAGCTCGTTCGGGCCCATGTCGTTGGTGGGGGTGTTGATCAGGTCGCGGGCGAGAAATACGCCGGCCAGCTGCCGCTTGATATCGGCCGCATCGGCATCGCGCGGGATCATCAGCGTTCCGGCCGGCTGCTTTTCGGATTTGTAGCGATCGAAACGGTAGCTCCCGAGGCCGAAGCCGAGCGCCAGCCGGTTGGCCGTCAGTGGCGCCGTCTCGATGTGCCAGTCGCCCGCCGGCAGCGCGCGCGCCAGCTTGCCGGTGATATAGGGGTGTTCGGAAGGATTGGTGCCGAGGCCGAAGAGAGCGCCGCCGAGATGGCCTTCCGAAGTCGGGATCAGCAGCAGCGAGCCGCTCTCGGCCTTGTAGCCCGCCTTTTTCGCCCAATCGAGCGCGATCGGATCGATCGTCCCGGTTTCGATATGCGCCGGCGTGACGGCGAAGATCGGCAGGGTCTGGCCGCCCTTGGAGTTGAAGGGGGTCGGTCTCTCGATGAACTGGAACGGGGGCATTGCTTATCCTTCGGGGGCGTCCGGAATCATATTTTAACGTTCCGTTAGGGTTAACAGACTATTGCTTGAGCGTAGATTGCGTCAAAGCCTTTCCCTGTTCCGCTTTTAGGTCAGGCGCCGATTTCTGATTTCAGGAAACCGCGATGGCTGCTTTGGTCGACACTTATTCGAAAACCCGTCTTCTCCAGTGCGCGGCAACCGCGATGCTGGCCCTGATGCTGGCCGGCTGCAACACCACCAAGGACAAGATGACGACGGGCTCGATCCCGGTCGCGCTGAACAAGCCGGTCGAGACGATGAACGATCAGGAAGTGCGCTCCGCCACCGATCGCGTCGGCCAGGCCTACGACAAGAACCCGCGCGATCCCGTCAACGGCGTCAACTACGCCAATCTCCTGCGCATGCAGGGCAGGGACGCCCAGGCGCTCGCCGTCATGCAGCAGGTGGCGATCGCCAATCCGCAGGATCGCAACGTGCTGGCCGCTTACGGCAAGGCGCAGGCCGCCGCCGGCCAGCTGCAGCAGGCGCTCGATACCATCGGCCGCGCCCAGACGGCCGACCGTCCCGACTGGAAGCTCGTCTCCGCGCAAGGCGCCATCCTCGATCAGCTCGGCCGGTCCAGCGAGGCGCGCCAACGCTATCGCGACGCGCTCGATCTGCAGCCGGGCGAGCCGTCGATCCTGTCCAACCTCGGTATGTCCTACGTGCTGACCCGCGATCTCAGGACCGCCGAAACCTATCTGCGCCAGGCAGCAAGCCAGCCGACGGCCGATAGCCGCGTGCGCCAGAATCTCGCGCTCGTCGTCGGCCTGCAGGGCCGCTTCCCGGAAGCTGAAAAGATCGCCCGCGGCGAACTCTCGCCGCAACAGGCCGATGCCAACGTCGCCTATCTCCGCTCGATGATGTCGCAGCAGAATTCCTGGCAGAAGCTCGCCGCCAAGGATGTCGGCACCGCGACAGCCAGCGCCAACTGACGGGTCTAACGGCCGCTCAGGCCTGACACGACAAGCTGCAGCCCGAGCCCGGCCATGACGGCGCCGGCCGCGCGGTCGATCCATTTCTTCGCGGCGAGATAGATTAGGCGCGGGTGCCGGGCCGAGAAAGCCAGCGCCACGATCGTGTACCACCCGGCCTCGACGGCAAAGACGCCAAGCGGGATCGCCACGAACAATTCCAGCGGAATGGTCTTCGGCAAGAGTGCTGCGAAAATGCTGGCATAGACGACGATCGTCTTCGGATTGCTGACCTGCGTCAGGAACGCCGTCATGAAGCTGCGGCCGACGGCGCGGTTGGCGGCGGTCGTCTCGCCGATCTCAAGCGGCTCCCCGGCGCCGCGCCAGATCCTGTAGGCGATGTAGGCGAGATAGAGCCCGCCCATGATCTTCAGCGCCAGATAGAGCCAGCCGAACTGCGAGAGCAGGGCCGTCAGCCCCGCCAGCGCCAGGATGCTGAACAACACCCCGCCCAGACCCATGCCGGCAGCCGCCGCAAGCCCGTCAACGCGCGAGCGCGACACGGCGATCCTGGAGACGAGAACGAAACTTGGCCCCGGGCTCATCGCGCCGATCGAGAGCGTTGCGATAATGCTGAGAAAGACGCTGAGCGACGACATGGCGATGGTCCGTGGGTGGGGTTGCGTGATCGAATGTCACACGGCCCCGCGCGGCGGTCCATCCTAAAAATCGGCTGTGCTCGGTCGAGGCGCTTAGAACCGGTCGGCGACCTGGATACCGGCCGGTCCGAGAATGACGGCGACCAGAACCGGCAGGAAGAACAGGATCATCGGCACGGTGAGCTTCGGCGGCAGCGCGGCGGCCTTCTTCTCCGCCTCGTTCATGCGTTCGTCGCGGCCTTCCTGAGCAAGAACGCGCAGCGCCTGCGAGATCGGCGTACCGTAGCGATCAGCCTGCATCAGCGCCTGCACGACCGACTGCACGATCGGGATCTGCGTGCGCGTGCCGAGGTTTTCGAGCGCCACGCGGCGATCCGGCAGGAACGACAGCTCGGCCGTCGTCAGCACCATTTCCTCGGCGAGCGGCGGCGAGGCCTCGCCGAGTTCTTCGGAGACGCGGCGCATCGCGGCCTCGATCGAGATACCGGATTCGACGCAGATCAGCATCAGGTCCAGCGCATCCGGCCATGCGCGCTTGATAGAGTGCTGCCGCTTTTTCATCTTGTTGGAGATGAAGATGTTCGGTGCGTAGAAGCCGACATAGGCAAAGCAGAGCGTCGCGAGAAAGCGGATCGGCGTCGGCTTGTCGACGAGGTGGTCGAGGCCGAACACCCAGAAGATCGCCAGCGCGAAAAAGAAGAAGGGCAGGAGGAAACGCGCGACGAGGAACATGTTGAGCGCGTTTTCCGAGCGATAGCCCGCCGCGCGCAGCTTGTTCATGGTGTTCTCGTCGACCAGCGCCTCGCGCAGGTTGAAGCGCTCTACGATTTGGCGAACCGAGCGGTTGTTCTGCGTGCGCAGTGAGGCCTTGCTGCCGGTCGATTCCGCGTTCATGCGCGCGCGTTCGCGGGCACGCATCTGCTCGCGCTCCGTCGAGACCGCCTTCATGCGCTGGTTGAGATCGCCGCGCTCGAAGAACGGGATGGCGAGTGTGTAGAGCGTCGCGAACACCGCCAGCGCCACCAGCACCGCGATCAGCATCGAAGGATCGGTCAGGGAACTCGCAAGATCGGACGACATCGCATTGCCTCGGTTAGATATCGAAATTGACCATGTTGCGCATGACGAAGATGCCGATCGACATCCAGACCGCCGATGCGCCCATGATCAAGTGACCGCGCGGGTCGGTGAACAGCACCATCATGTATTGAGGCGACGTCATGTAGACGAGCGTCGCGACGATGAACGGCAGCGCGCCGATGATCACGGCCGACGCCTTGGCTTCCATCGAAAGCGCCTTGACCTTGGCCTTCATCTTCTTGCGTTCGCGCAGCACCTTGGAGAGGTTGCCGATCGCTTCCGAAAGGTTGCCGCCTGCCTGCGACTGAATGGCGATGACGATCGCGAAGAAGTTCACTTCCTGCAGCGGCATGTGGTTGCCCATACGGGCGCAGGCGTCGGGCACGCTGAGACCGATCTGCTGGCTCTCGACCACACGCCGGAACTCGCCCTTGACCGGCTCCTTGCCTTCGTTGGCGATCAGCCGGATCGCGTCGTTCAGCGGAAGGCCGGATTTGATCGATCGCACGATCACATCGAGCGCGTTCGGGAACTCGTCGAGGAACTTGTTCTGGCGACGCTTGATCAGGAAGCCGAGAATCCAGCGCGGCAGCCCGAGCCCGGCCACAACAGGCAGCCCGAGCAACACCATGGTGGGGGCGCCGGCGAGGAACGCGACGAACATCAGGACAAAGCCGAAGATGGCGCTGAACATGTAGAAACGGCCGGGCGTGATCGAGAGACCGGCCTGCGTCAGTCGCGATTTCAGCGTCAGCTTCTTCTTGGCGTTTTCCTGCTGCCGCTTCTCGAGATCCTTCAGGTTGTCCTGCATCGACTTGCGGCGCTTCGACATTTCCTGGACGCGGTCGCGCGCCGCCTTGACACTCTGCTTGTCGAGTTCGGCGGATGCCACTCGGCTGACGCGGCTTGCCGCCTTCTTTTCGGTTTCCATCCGCGAGAACAGCAGGCCGTAACACACCGCGCCGGCCGAAATGGCCACGAGCAGCACGATACCCAGCACGATCGGATCGAAACCGAACATAATCTTAATCCTTCGACTTCTCTTCCATTTCGTCGAGCGCCGCGGCGAGCCGCTTCTCTTCGTTGTAATAGCGGGCGCGGTCCCAGAAATTCGGCTTGCCGATGCCGGTCGACTTGTGCCGCCCGATGATCTTTCCGCCCGCGTCTTCGCCTTCGATCTCGTAGCGCATCAGATCCTGGGTGATGATCACGTCGCCTTCCATGCCCATCACCTCTGTGATCTGGGTGATGCGGCGCGAGCCGTCGCGAAGACGCGCGGCCTGGACGATGACGTCCACCGAGTTCGATATGATCTCGCGAACGGTCTTGGCCGGCAGCGAATAGCCGCCCATGGCGATCATCGATTCGATACGGCTGAGGCATTCGCGCGGCGAGTTGGAGTGGATCGTGCCCATCGAGCCGTCGTGGCCGGTGTTCATCGCCTGCAGCAGGTCGAAAACCTCGGGTCCGCGCACTTCGCCGACGATGATGCGTTCAGGGCGCATACGCAGGCAGTTCTTGACGAGATCGCGCATGGTGATCTCGCCTTCGCCTTCGATATTCGGCGGGCGGGTTTCGAGGCGCACGACATGCGGCTGCTGCAGCTGCAGTTCGGCCGTGTCTTCGCAGGTGATGACGCGCTCGTCGCGGTCGATGTAGTTGGTGAGGCAATTCAGAAGCGTCGTCTTGCCCGAGCCGGTACCGCCGGAGATGACGATGTTGCAGCGGACGCGGCCGATGATCTGCAGCAGCGTCGCGCCCTCGGGCGTGATCGCCCCGAAGCGCACCAGCTGATCGAGCGTCAGCTTGTCCTTCTTGAACTTACGAATGGTGAGCGCCGGCCCGTCGATGGCAAGCGGCGGTGCGATGACGTTGACACGCGAACCGTCGGGCAGGCGGGCGTCGCAGATCGGGCTCGACTCGTCGACGCGGCGGCCGACCTGGCTGACGATGCGCTGGCAGATCGAGAGCAGCTGCGCGTTGTCGCGGAAGCGCACTTCCGATTCCAGTGTCTTGCCGCCCACTTCGATGAAGGTCTTGCCGGAGCCGTTGACCATGATGTCGGCGATGTCATCGCGCGCCAGAAGCGGTTCCAGCGGACCATAGCCGAGAACGTCGTTGCAGATATCGTCGAGCAGCTCTTCCTGCTCGGAGATCGACATCGCGAAGTTCTTGATCGTGATGATATCGTTGACGATATCGCGAATTTCCTCGCGCGCGCTCTCGCCGTCGAGCTTGGCGAGCTGCGACAGGTCGATCGTGTCGATCAGCGCCGAGAAGACCTGCGCCTTGGTGTCGTAATATTCGTCGGTGCGGGCAGGGCGCTTGCGCTGCGGCGTTTGCATCGGCGGCGGCGCCACCTGCTGGCGGGTCTGCTCGCGCTGCGGCTCGACGAAGACGGCAGGCGCCGACGACGAGGAAGGCGCAGCAACAGGCGGCGGTGGCGCGATCGTGCCGCCCGCCTTGCCAGATCCTTCGTTTCCGCGTTTTCCGAACATGCCTTATTCCACTTCTGGTGGGCTACTTGCGTTTCAGGAGGCTGAGAAGACTGCTCTTCTTCGCCTTCTTGACGGCGATGCGCCCGGTAACGATGTGCGACAGCTGCGAGAAGATCTCGGCCGTCGGCGATTTCGGGTCCATCTCCGAGATCATCCGGCCGCTATTGGCTGCCGTTCCGAACAGGTTACTGTCGAACGGGATGATGGCGACGGGCTCGCATTCCAGCGGCTCGCAGAAATCCGATGGGCTGATCTCCGGGCGCTTCGGCATGCCCACCTGGTTGAGAACGAGGTGCGGCGCCTTATCGTTCGGCCGCATCTTGCGCAGCGCGTCGATCAGGTTCTTGGTGTTGCGCAGATTGGCGAGATCCGGCGATGCGCAAATGACCACCTCGTCGGCGGCTGATAGGACAGAGCGCGTCCACTCGGACCAGGCGTGCGGCACGTCGAGAACAGTCACCGGCGCACTGCGCTGCAGCACGTCCATGACCGGCTGGAAGGCATGTCCGTCGAAATCATAGGCGCGGTCGAGGATGGACGGCGCCGCCAGCAGCGAAAGATGCTCGGAGCACTTCGTCAGCAGGCGGTCGAGGAACATCTCGTCCAGGCGCTCAGGTGCATAGACCGCTTCGGCAATCCCCTGCGTCGGGTCCTGATCGAAGTCGATGTTCGCGGTTCCGTAGGGCAGGTCGAGATCGGCGAGGATCGTCTCGGTCGAAAACAGTCGCGAGATGCCGAAGGCGCAGTTATGCGCGATGGTCGAGGCGCCGACGCCGCCCTTTGCGCCGATGAAGGCGATGCTGCGCCCGAGCGGCTCGGCATCCGGATCGACGAAGATCGTCGCCATCGCCGTCATGATGTCGGCCATGCCGACCGGCTGCACGATATATTCGGAAATGCCGTTGCGGATCAGCTCGCGATAAAGCGCGATGTCGTTGTGGTAGCCGACGATGATGACCTTGGTCGAGGGGTCGCAGACGGCGGCGAGTGGCGCCAGCTCGTTGAGCAGGCCGGCGCTATTGGCGCGTGTCTCGAGAATGATGAGGTTCGGTGTCGGCGCGCTGGCAAACATGTTGGCCGCCGCCGCAATGCCGCCGCTAGTGATGCGCAGGCTGACCTTCGACAGGCGGCGATCGTTGCCGCAGCGCTCCATCACCCGCTGCAGTTCTTCGCTCTCGCAAAAGGCGTGCACGGAGATGCGCGGAAGCGGGCGCATGTTTTCCAGCTCGCCCATGCGCATGGCCTCTTCGGCCCGCTGGAGGTCGGCGGCGTTCGTGATGTCGTATTCAACCGTGCTCATCGTCAATCCTGGTCTGATCAGAAGCCGCCGGCGGAACTGCCGCCGACGTCTTCGATCGTGGAACTGCGTTCGCGATATTCCTTGATGGCGGCGTTGCGGCGCGTTGCGTCGATCGGCGTCATGCCGCGCGGCGCGACGAGATCTTCGGGGTTGGCGATCTGTGCCGCGAGGTTGTTCTGCGTCGCGCAGCCGAAATTGTAGTAATTCTGGTTGCTGAAGTCGTTGATCATGTCTTTCGGCCACTGGCCGCACTGCGAGGTCATCGCCGTGGTGCCGACAAAGGTGAGGCGGATCGGCGCCGCGTCCTTGGCGTCGAGCGTCACGTAGGAGCTGTTGACGATCTTCGAGCTCGCGATGCCGCGTGCGGAGAGTTCGGCGCGCACCTGGCCGCGCAGCTGGCGTGCGGCGTTAGAGTTTGGCGATCCCTCTGGAGTCAAGAGGTAGACCGGGCCGGTGGCGCGCGAACCGTAGTTCTGCGCGAAGCCGCGGATCATGTCGCGCTGCGCTGTGTTGAGCCTGCGGTCGGTCGAGGCAACCGGAATGTCGACCGATTGCTCGGCCTCCGTCACCACGATCGGGTGGCGCTGGCGGTAATCATCCGGGATGCCGCCCGTCGTCAGATCGTCGCGCGAAGCGCAGCCCGAAAGCAGGGCGGCGGCGATCGCGGCAGCCGCGATCAGCGGTGTCGAAAAGCCGCGGTGACGGGCGCTGGTCTTGATCTTGGCCATCGGCGTGTCTCTGTGTTGTGCCATTGCTGATCCCGCTTCGCTCATTTGTAGATGAACCCGATTGAACCGTGGAACTGGGCGTCGGCGACCGGCGTCTTGCCGCCGTAGACCTTATTCACGCGGTTCATGAAGAATGCTGCGCCGTCGTTCTCCGGGCTGAAATTGTCATCAGGTCGATTCAGCTGGTTGCGGGCGACCGGGCGCACGAGATAGGGCGTCGCGATGATGACAAGCTCGGTCTCTTCGCGCTGCACCGTGCGCTGGCGAAACAGCGTACCCAGCAACGGAATCTTGTTGGCGCCGGGGGTTCCGTTCGACGTCTGCGAGACGTTGTCGCGGATGAGGCCGGCCAGCGCGATCGAGCCACCGGAAGGAAGCTCGATGGACGTTTCGGCCGACCGGCGCTGGTAGGTCGGTGCCGAACCGCTGACCGAAGGTGCTGGCTCCGACACGTTGGTCTTGATCTCCAGGCTGATGCGGCCCGAAGACAGGACGACAGGCTTGAAGGCAAGGTTGATGCCGTAAGTATAGGGCACGACGGTCACGTTGCCGTTGTTGTCGGTCGTCGAGTAAAGAACCTGACCGCCGGAATTGAAGGTGGCGGCCTGGCCGGAAATCGCCGTCAGTGTCGGCTCTGCCAGTGTCTTGACGACCTTCGCCTGTTCGAGCGCGCTCAGATAGGTCGAGATGTCGTACTTGCCGATCGAACTCTTGAACAGCGCCGCAAGACCCCCGCCGACGGTGGCGGTCGCGGCACTCGCGTTCGGTGCGCCGAGCTGCGCGACGCTGAGGCCGCCGGAGTTGGAAACCAGGTTGTCGAAGCCGATCTGCTTCAGGATCTCGCGGCGAACTTCGGCGATGGTCACCTTCAGCGTGACCTGATCCTCGCCTTCGATCTGCAGCAGGTTGATCACCTGCGACTGCTGGCGGTTTTCCGCAAACAGCGCCACCGAGCCGTCGCCGCCACCCTGGCTGCTGGCCGTTTCCGTCCGCGTCGTCGCCTCGCCACCCTTGAGGAAGACGCCGGCCAGATCAGCCGCCTGCGCGGCGTCCTGCGGCGTGCGAACGGTACCCGTCAGAACGATGTTGTCGGAGACGATCTCGACGTTGATGTTGGAATCGGGAATGAAGCGGCGCAGGTTGTTCTGCAGCCCGCTGACGTCGCGTTCGATCGCGATGTCGAGGCTGACGATCTGCTGGCCGTCGGCGCCGAAGATGAAGATGTTGGTCTGCCCGACCGTCTTGCCGAACAGGTAGATGCGCCGCGAGGAGCGCGTCACCGCGTCGGCCATGCTCGGATCGGAAACAAGGATGTCGTGCGCATCGACGGGAAGGTCGATGACGATAGCCTTTTTCAGGCCGAGCTTGAGGGCGCGATGAGCGCCCGGGCCCGTCTGGGTGATGTTGATCATGCCGTCGGCGGCGGCCTCAGCCGCGCTGACGCCGACGATCGGATCGAGGAAGCTGGGCGCAATGCCGGTGAAGCCGACCGTCAGCGACAGGCAGCCTGCCATCAGATGTTTCATGTGCCGTGTTGAGTTGCCCATATCCGTTTCCTCTACTCGGCTTTCGAAGGCGCGCTGTCGGTGACGATGGCGCCTGACTTGATGACCTGAACGATGGAGCTGCCATTATCGCCGCTGAGCAGGTAGTCGGCGGCCTTGGTGTCCGGTTCGCGGGCGTCGGCAACCGAGCGCAGCGCCAGCGACAGGCGGTCCGCCATCTGCTGGGCAACCGCCAGAACCTTGGTCTGGTCGGGTGTCAGCTCAAGCGTCGCAGTCGTGCCGACCACAGCCTTCGAACCGTCGTCCTTTTCCTGAACCTGCTGGTCGATGGCGAGCACGCGCACGTTGTTGAGCACGGTCTCGGTCAGATACTTGTCGCCGCTTTTTTCCTTGCGCACCATGATGAGGTCGACGCGGTCGTTCGGCAGGATGAAGCCGCCGGCGCCGGTTGCGACCGAGATTTCGGTGGCGACCGCGCGTTTGCCCGAAGGCAGCAGGGACGACATGATGCGGCTGTTGGAATCGGCGATCTTTTCGGCCCGGATCGGTTCGCCCTCGAAGATCGGCATGCGCACCACGGCGCCCTGCAGGTCCTTGATCGCGTCGGGCTTGTCCGTTTCGGTGATGAAGCCTTGGACGACGCCGCCTGTCGGCCATGCCATCCAGTGCGCCGCCTTGTCGTCAAACCGTGCGCCGACAGGCAGGTTGGCGCTGGAGACCAGCACGTTGACGGTCGGTTCCTTCTCGACCACCTGCTGCACCTGGGTCACGACCGATCCGCGGCCTGCAAGGCTCATCGCCAGAACGCCGGCCAGACCGGCGGCGACGACAGCCACTCCAAGGATCAATATGCGGGCGGGTTTCATCAGGCGTTCCCCAAGGAATCGAAATATTCGTTCCGGAGAATTGGCTCCAATTGGTGTAATTATAGTTAACGAAAGACTTCGATCTTAGGTTAACGAGCGCTTAAGCGCCTTTATTTCAGGCCTTCCAGCGCGCTCATGAACAGCGGCGAAGACGGAAATGCCAGAAAACCACCGATCGCGATGGCGATACCGTAAGGGATCTTCTTGGCCATGAGGATCGAGTTCGGAACCGGAAGGCCGATCGCCAGGATGGTATCTGCCTGCGTGCGGATCATCATGATGACCAACGTCAGGAGACCGCCCAAAATACCGACATAGCCGAGAAACTCAACGATAGCAGGGTTAAGGCCGAACCAGAGTGCTGTGGCCGTCAGAAGCTTGGCGTCGCCGCCACCCATCGTATTGGTGGCAAAAAGTATGAAGCAGACGACAAACACGGCAAGCGCGCCGGCAGCATGATTGCCGATCGCGGCAAGCGGCATGCCTGTCAAAAGCGCGATGGCGAAGAAAGACGCGATGAGGATGATGGAGATCCTGTTCGGGATCGTCATCGTGAACAGATCGGAAAATGCCGCGATTGCGAGGCACAGCGGGAATATCACAAAGACGGAAGCTGCGATCATTCTGCTATCGATCCTTAAGACAAAAGGCCCACCGCGTGTTCGCGTGAGCCTATGTTTAGCGCCAGACCCGTTAAGGTCTGGCGTATATCCCTTGGAGAGGCTAATTAGCCGCCCGAGCTGGTTACGGCGCTGTTCATCTTGTTCGACAGACCGCTGAACACCTGGTTCAGTTTACCGCCGAGTGCAGAAGCGCCGGTGATGAGCGCTACGGAAATGAGCGCTGCGATCAGGCCGTATTCAATTGCGGTCGCGCCGGATTCGTCTTTCAGAAAACGGCTTACAAGCTTGGTCATGATAACTCCTAACTCCAGTTGATGTTCAGCACGTCCGCCAACTGTTTGCCGTTGATCGGATGAGCACAACCTAACGTACCGCTCTTTCGATCGGCTTAAAAAAATGGGTTACCAATGTGTAAAGAAGAAGCAGTCAGCGGCTATGGTAAGTAACTGCCTCAGTAGATCTGTAGAAATTTAAATATCATGTCGAAGTTACTGCTACATAAGGGATTTCTGACGGGGCGGGGTGCGATGCCGTTACCTCATCCGCAATCGTGAAAGCCGTATGTCTCGTTACGCTACTGCCTTTGGCGCGTTAACGTCTCATTATGGACGAGCCGGTCGCAATATTAAGGTTTCATGCACCATTTTTTTCTATGCTCCCGGTAAGTTAGCGTCGTGATCGTGAGAGAATCCAGATGTCATCGAGCGGCATAAGGCTAGTCCTTGCCAGTGTTCTTGCCGCCGCGGCGGCTTGCACAACTGTCTGCGCCCCGGCCTTCGCCCAACAGCAGCAGATGCTCAGGGTCTATATGGACCAGGCGCGCGTATTGAAGCTCGATCGTCCCGTCAGCAAGGTCATCGTCGGCAATGCAAAGGTGGCGGATGCGACGGTCGCCGACGCCAAGACCATCGTGCTGACAGGCCGCAGCTTCGGCAGCACCAATCTCGTCCTGCTCGATGCCGACGGCAACGCCATCCTCGATCAGAGCATCCTCGTATCCATCGATGAAGCCAACACGGTGCGTGTCTTCCGCCAGACGGAGCGCACGGTTTTGTCCTGCACGCCGAACTGCGAGCAGCACAGCGACACGACGGCCGCCGCAGGTGCCAGCGCCGGTGCGACCGGCCCCTAACCGAGCCTCTTTTACTTGTTGTTAAATTTCTGAACCGGCTTGAAACGGAAAATCAACGTTCGGCACCTAAAAGTGCATGATCGAAGCTGTGTCGGGTACAGGCCATGACGGAATTGGATCAAACAGCGGAACGGACGGATCGGCGCCAATGCAGGCGGCGGTGGTCCATTGCCGCTTTCAGGCGCTCGCGTGACGGCGCCGCCGCGATCGAATTCGCCCTACTCGCCATTCCTTATTTCATGGTGGTCTTCGCGATCATCGAGACATTCATCGCCTTTGCCGGCGAGGAGCTCGTGTCCAACGCAGTCGATACGCTGGGCCGCAAGATCCGTACCGGCCAGATCACCGCCACGAACACCGACCGAACCGCCTTCCGCACCGCCTTCTGCAAGGAGATTTCGATCCTGATCACCTGCTCGGCGACGGAAGCGGCAACGCCGAGCAAGCTTTTCGTCGATGTTCAGAAGTTTGCGACTTTCGCTGCCATTCCTACAACCATTCCGAAGAAATCGACGGCGGCGAACGCTGATATCGACACCTCGGGTTTTCAATATGCGCCGGGCGGGGCGGGAACCATCAATATGGTTCGAGCCTATTACAAGTGGCAGGTGATCACCGATCTGATCCGGCCGTATATTTCGAATGTGAAGCCGACCGACGGATCGTCGGCATACTTTCTGATTGTCGCGACGGCTGCCTTCCAGAACGAGCAGTATCCGTGATGAGGCTGAGCGGTATGATCTCGAAACTTGGTGTTCTATCTCGTCGCCTAGCTGGCGATCGCGACGGAATGGGCGCGATCGAGTTCGCGATCCTTTTTCCGATTTTGGTCATGCTTTATGTCGGGGCGTTCGAGGTAACGATCGGCCTCAGCGTCAGCAAACGCGCCTCCCGCGCCGCGGCGACTGTCGCCGATGTCATTACCCAGCAGCAAACCGTGACCAAGTCCTGGCTCTCGGACATGCCCAATGTCGCCGCGTCGATCTTCGTGCCCTATAACATGGGCAACCGCATAACCCTGAAGGTCACCGGCATCCAGATCGATGCTTCCGCCAACCCGACCGTTAAATGGTCATGGGCGCAGGACAACAGCCGTCCCTACGCTGTCAACGCCGCAGTCACCGTTCCTGCCGACTTGAAGAAGGCCAACAGCTTTCTCGTCCGCTCGGAGCTGACGGTGCCCTACAGGCTGTTTCTCTTCGGCCCCAATCTCATGCCGAACGACAGCATCATCACCATCAGCCGCACCTATTACTACCGGCAGCGCCAGGGCGACAACGTTCTCTGCAGCGACTGCTGAGCGGCACGCGCCTGCACCCGCATTTGCCATCTTTCCGTCTCCGTTATAAGGCTTGTGACCCGGCGGCCGGCAATCCGGCGCGCCAGCTTTTCAGTGTCGGGTGAAACATGCCGCGTGCCTTTCTATTCGTGATGGATTCCTTCGGCGTGGGTGGTGCGCCCGATGCGGCCGCCTATGGCGACGAGGGTGCGGATACGCTTGGCCATATCGCCGAATTCTGCGCCGCCGGCCTGGGCGATCGTGAAGGCCTGCGATCAGGACCGCTGAAGCTGCCGAACCTGTCGGCGCTCGGCCTCCTGCACCTCGCAAAGGCGGCATCCGGCAAGATCCCCGTGGGCATGCCTATGGCCGAGAAGGTCTATGCCAGCTTCGGCTCCGCCAACGAAGTCTCGCGCGGCAAGGACACGCCGTCAGGTCATTGGGAAATCGCGGGCACGCCTGTCAATTTCGACTGGGGTTATTTCCCGACTGAGGGCGACGCCTTTACGCCTGAATTCGTGGAGGCCTTGTGCCGCGCCGCCGAGGTGCCTGGCATCCTCGGCAATTGCCACGCCTCGGGCACCGATATCATCGTCCGCTACGGCGAGGAACACATCCGCACCGGCAAGCCGATCTGCTACACCTCGTCGGATTCCGTCTTCCAGGTCGCCGCCCACGAGAAGCATTTCGGCCTTGAGCGGCTGATGACCTTCTGCGCCATCGCCCGCGCCCTTCTCGACCGCGAAAACATCGGCCGCGTCATCGCCCGCCCCTTCGTCGGCGAAACCAGGGCGACGTTCGAGCGAACCGGCAATCGCCGCGATTTCTCCGTGCCGCCGCCCGAGCCGACGCTGCTCGACCGATTGGTGAAGGAAGGCCGCACCGTCCATGCCGTCGGCAAGGTCGGCGATATCTTCGCCCACCAGGGCGTCTCGCGGGTCGTCAAGGCCAACGGCAATGCGGCGCTGATGGATGCGACGCTGGACGCCATGGATGTCGCCGAGGATGGCGATCTCGTCTTCACCAATTTCGTCGATTTCGACATGCTCTACGGCCACCGCCGCGACGTGCCGGGCTATGCCGCAGCCCTCGAGGCCTTCGACGCGCGCCTGTCGGAAGTCGGCGGCAAGCTGAAGCCCGGCGATCTCGTCATCATCACCGCCGACCACGGCTGCGACCCGACGTGGCGGGGCACTGATCACACCCGCGAGCGGGTTCCCATCATCGCCTACGGCCCCGGCCACCGCCCGCGCAATCTCGGCATTCGTTCGAGCTACGCCGATATCGGCGAGACCATCGCCCAGCATCTGCGCATCCCCGCCGGCCCGCACGGGAGGAGTTTTCTGTGACGTCACATCTGAAGAAGGTCGAGCTGCACTGTCATCTGGAAGGTGCCGCTCCGCCGGCGCTCACTTTGGCGCAGGCCCGCAAGTACAACATCGACATCAGCGCCTATCTGAAGGACGGCGCCTATGTCTGGCATGATTTCGCAAGCTTCCTCGAGTGCTACGACAAGATCTCCGAGGTCTACAAGACCGACGAGGACTATGCGTTGCTCACCGAAACCTATCTGGCCGAGCTCGCAGCGATCGGCACGATCTATAGCGAGCTCATCGTCTCGCCCGATCACGGCAAGCGCATCGGCCTTGGAGCCGACGCCTATATCGAAGGCGTCTGCGAGGGCATCCGCCGCGCCAAGGCGGCGTCGGGCATCGAGGCCCGGCTGATTGTCACCGGCGAGCGCCACTTCGGTCCCGAGAGCGTCATCGGCGCCGCCGAATACGCCGCAAGCGCCCGTAACCCCCTTATCACCGGCTTCAACCTCGCCGGCGAGGAGCGCATGGGCCGCGTGGCCGATTATGCGCGGGCCTTCGATATCGCCCGCGACGCCGGCCTCGGCCTCACCATCCACGCCGGCGAAGTCTGCGGCGCCTTCAGCGTTACAGATGCGCTGGATGCCGTTCGCCCAGCCCGCATCGGCCATGGGGTGCGCGCTATTGAAGACGCGGATCTCGTCAAGCGGCTGGCTGACCTCGGCACCGTGCTGGAAGTCTGCCCGGGCTCGAACATCGCGCTCAAGGTCTTCCCGGATTTCCAGTCGCACCCGCTGCGGGCGTTGAAGGAGGCCGGCGTGCGCGTCACCATCAGCTCCGACGATCCGCCCTTCTTTCACACCTCGCTCGAGCGGGAATACGAGCTCGCTTCCTCCGTCTTCGGCTTCAGCGACGCCGAGATCGATGCGATCACCCGCACCGGCATCGAGGCCGCCTTCGTCGACGAGGAAACCCGTAGCGCGCTTCTGGCGAAGCTCTGATCCGTCCCGATCCGGGTCGGATTGGGGATCCCAGATTGGGGATCATAGGTGCAATTTGCCCTCCGCTCTTGCGGCGGAGACAAATTCCGTGGAAGAAACATGCGCTAAGAACAGCTAAAGAAAGGGCTCGGCCATGAACGGCGTAACGGTCATCGATCATCCGCTCGTGCAGCACAAACTCACCATCATGCGGCGCAAGGAAACGTCGACGGGCAGCTTCCGCCGCCTGTTGCGCGAAATCTCCACGCTCCTGTGTTACGAGGTGACGCGCGATCTCGAGCTGACGATGGCAACCATCGAAACGCCGATGCAGACGATGGAATCGCCGATCCTCGAAGGCAAGAAGCTGGTTTTCGTGTCGATCCTGCGCGCCGGCAACGGCCTGCTCGAAGGCATCCTGGAGCTGGTTCCCTCCGCCCGCGTCTCGCATATCGGCATGTACCGCGATCACGACACGCTGCAGCCGGTGGAATACTATTTCAAGGCGCCCGAAGCGCTCGACGAACGCCTGATGATCGTGGTCGACCCGATGCTCGCGACCGGTAACTCCTCGATCGCGGCCATCCACAAGCTGAAGGAGCGCGGCGCGACCAACATCCGCTTCCTCTGCTTGCTCGCTGCCCCGGAGGGCATCAAGAACTTCCAGGAAGCTCATCCCGACGTGAAGATCTACACGGCCTCGATCGACAGCCATCTCAACGAGAAGGGCTATATCATGCCCGGTCTCGGCGATGCCGGCGACCGCATGTACGGCACGAAGTAATTAACGAGCCGTTTACCATTTGAAATGTTACATGGGGCCTGGACTATGTTTCCAGGCCTTATCTCCTTCCGCCGTTAGCAACTTTTCAGCAATTGTGGCTTAGCTGCTAAAGATACGGCCGCGCATGATGCACGGTTTATACAGGAAGGATTTCTGTTTCCATGCTCTTGCGTACAGTCATATTCGCAAGCATCGCCGCGGTGCTTGCCACACAGGTTCCTTCCTTCATCGGAAGCACGCCCGCACGGCCGGAAGGCCCGATCTCCGCCAATTTCGTCTCCGGCGCGGTCGATCCCACGCCCACGACCGCAATCTCAGGCAATGGCACCAGCATGCTCCTGCAGGCCGATCAGCAGGGCCACTACACCGGCGATTTCCGCATCAACGGCAAGTCGGTCTCCGGCCTGATCGACACCGGCGCCACCTATGTCGCGCTGAACGAGACCATGGCCCGCCGTCTCGGCTATACCGCCAACCAGCTCGATTTCCGCTATTCGGTCAACACCGCCAACGGCCAGACCAAGGCCGCGCATATCATGCTCGACCGCGTCGAGATCGGCGGCATCCGGGTGCGCGACGTCGAGGCTTTCGTCCTGAAGGACGAGGCGCTGTCCTCGACGCTGGTTGGTATGAGCTTCCTGAAGAAGCTCGCCTCTTATGCGGTCGCCGACGGCTCGCTCAGCATGAAGCAGTAATCAGAAGCGCGATGAAATGACTGGTGGCAGCGCGGGCGCGCTGTCGCTGATCGTGTAGTTCGCCTGAAGCGCCGCAGCCGCTATCTCCGCCGCATCATCGCTCGCCGCATGCACGAAGGCGATCGGCTCGCCGCGCTCGACGCGCGTGCCGAGCGGCAGGATATCGCTGAACCCCACCCGATGGTCGATCCGGTCATCCGGATGCCGCCGCCCGCCGCCGAGATCGATCAGGCTCATGCCGATATCCCTACTGTTGCAGGCCGCAAGCCAGCCGCTTCGCGTGGCCACGACAGGCCGGATGGCCGGGGCAGTGGGCAGATAGCTGTCGGGCTTCTCCAGGAGGTCGGACGGGCCGCCCAACGTATGCGCCATGCGCCCGAATATCTCCGCCGCCTTGCCCGATGATAGCGCCACGGCCGCTCGCGCCTCGCCATCCTCTCGCGAGGATGCGACGCCCGACTGGACAAGCATCTCGGCCGCGAAGGCAAGAACCACCTGTTCCAGCCGCGTGCCGCTCTTCTCGCCCGCGAGGAACGCGATCGCGTTGCGGATCTCCAGCGCGTTGCCCACGGCATCCGCCAGCGGCTGGTTCATGTCGGTGATCACAGCAGAGGTCTTCAGCCCGGCGCCATTGGCCACCTCGACCAGCGACCGTGCCAGCTGCTCGGCCTCGTCGGAGGAGGCCATGAAGGCGCCGTTGCCGACCTTCACGTCGAGCACCAGCGTCTGCAGCCCGGCGGCCAGCTTCTTCGACAGGATCGAGGCGGTGATCAGCGGAATGGAATCGACGGTCGCCGTGACGTCGCGCACGGCGTAGAGCTTGCCGTCGGCCGGCGCCAGCGCAGCCGTCTGGCCGATGATGGCGCAGCCCGCCTCGCGCACCACCTTGCGAAACAGTGCGGCGTCAGGGGTAACCGTATAGCCTGGTATGGATTCCAGCTTGTCGAGCGTTCCGCCGGTATGGCCGAGCCCGCGCCCCGAGATCATCGGCACAGCCAGCCCGCAGGCCGCGGCGATCGGCGCCAGCATCAGCGAGACATTGTCGCCGACGCCGCCGGTCGAATGCTTGTCGGCGATCGGCCGGTCGAGATCGCTCCAGTCGAGCATGTCGCCGGAGCGCGCCATCGCCATGGTCAGCGAAACGGTTTCCTCGCGGCGCATCCCTTTGAACCACACGGCCATGGCAAAGGCACCGATCTGCCCTTCGGAGAGCTTGCCCGCCGCAAGAGCTGCGATAAACGCCTGGATATCGTCATCGGACAGCACCGCGCCGTCGCGCTTGCGGCGAATGATCTCCTGCGGGATCATCTCAGTAGCTCGCGGCGGTCGCCGGTGCCGATTGCGTGCCGGAAAGAACCGCGAGGATATCGTCGAGCACACCGGAAGCGCCGAAGCGGAAGGTCGAGGGCATCGGCCAGTCGGGTGCCATGATCGTTTCGGCAAGGCTCAGATAGAGCGCCGCATCCGCCACCGAGGCAATGCCGCCCGCCGGCTTGAAGCCGACCTTGCGACCGCTCTGGCGAATGGCGCGCAGCATGATGTCGGCGGCTTCAAGCGTCGCGTTGACGGACACCTTACCGGTCGAGGTCTTGATGAAGTCGGCACCTGCCTCGATCGCCAGTTCCGAGGCGCGACGGATCATCGCCGCATCCTTGATCTCGCCGGTCTCGAGGATCACCTTCAACAGCACCGCCTCGCCGCATTCGGCGCGCACGGCGGCCACCATGTCGGTAACGGCCCGGCCGCTGCCGGCGATGAACTTGCGATAGGGGATGACGAGATCGATCTCGTCGGCGCCGTCGGCGATCGCCTCGCGCGTCTCGGCCGCCACGTCGGCGACTTCCATGTCGCCCGAGGGGAAGTTGACGACGGTGGCGATCTTCACAGGATGGCCGCTGCCGAGGATCGAGCGCGCATGCGCCACGAAGCGCGGCCAGATGCAGATCGCGGCGCTATTGCCGTAGGGCGTCTGCGCGCGCGCGCACAGGGCCTCGATCTGCGCTTCCGTGCAGTCGTCCTTGAGGTTGGTGAGATCAAGCAACGACAGCGCCACGGCCGCCGTTTCCTTCAGCGAGTGATTGCTCATGCGTCATTTCCTCCAGCCGCGATCATCTCTTTCAGGATGGCGGCAAGACGGGCACCGCCGATGGGCGCCATCTCCTTGGTTTCGTCGTGGCTCAGTTCCGAACCGGTCATTCCGGCCCCATAGTTGGTGATAACGGAAGCCGCCGCAACCCTCATCTCAAGCATTCGGGCAATGATGACCTCGGGCACGGTCGACATGCCCACCGCATCGGCGCCGAGAATACGCGCCATGCGGATCTCCGCCGGCGTCTCGAAGCTCGGGCCCGAGAACCACATGTAGACGCCCTGCGAAAGCGCTGTCCCCGTCTTCTCCGCCGCCCGCCGCATCGCGTCAGCAAGCTCGGTGTCATAGGCATTGGTCATGCCCACGAAGCGACGGTCGCTCTCCTCGCCGATCAGCGGGTTGATGCCGGAATAGTTGATGTGATCGGTGATCTGCATCACCGATCCCGGCGCCAGATCCTCGCGCAGCGATCCCGCCGAATTCGTCAGGATCAGCGCTTCGACGCCGAGCGCCTTCAACACCTCGATCGGCCGCCGCATGGCGTTGGCGTCGCCCTTCTCGTAGAAATGCACGCGCCCCGACAGCATGATCACAGGCGCGCCGCCAAGCGTGCCGGCCACGACCTCGCCGGCATGGCCGGAAACCGCGCTGACGGGGAAGCCCGGAACGTCCTGATAGGGGATACGAACCGCATCCTTGAGCTCCGCCACCAGCGAGCCGAGCCCGGAGCCGAGGATGACGCCGTAGCGCGGCGAAAGCCCGCCGAGCCGCGATTTCAGCAGGTCGAGCGCCGCCTGCATCAGAGTTCGGTCTCGAAGCTGAAGGGAAGCAGCTCGTCCATGGTCATGGTCTTCTGCACGCCGGCTTCGTCGCAGAGATAGATCTTCGTATCCTTGGAGGCGAATTCCGAGATCTTCTGCCGGCAGCCGCCGCAGGGCGGGCAGAGCGGCAGCTTCTCGGCGATCACGGCCATCTCGACGATCTTCTTCGCTCCGCCCATGATCATGGCGCTGATTGCTGTCGGCTCCGCGCACCAGCCCTGAGGGAAGGAGAGGTTCTCGATGTTGGCGCCGGTATACACCTTTCCGTCCTCGGCGCGGATCGCAGCGCCGACGGGGAACTTGGAGTAGGGCGCATGAGCGAATGCCATGGCGCCGCGGGCAGCTTCGAAGAGGTCGTGGGACATGGTCTTAGCGTTCCTTGACATAGGGTGCGCCGCCGGCCTTCGGCGGGATGGCTTTGCCGATGAAGCCCGCGAGCAGCACGCAGGTGAGGATATAGGGCAGGGCCTGGAAGATCTGCACCGGCACTTCGCCGATGCCGGGGATCGGCTTGCCCTGCATGAAATTCCCAAGTGCATCGAGGAAGCCGAACAGCAGGCAGGCGAACATGACGGGCACCGGCTTCCACTTGGCGAAGACGAGTGCGGCAAGCGCGATATAGCCCTTGCCAGCCGACATGTCCTTGATGAAGGCGGCCGACTGCGCGATCGCCAGATAGGTGCCGGAGAAGCCGCAGAGAATGCCGGCGCAGATGACGGCGCGGTAGCGCAGCCAGCTCACCGAGATGCCGGCGGTATCGACCGCACCCGGATTTTCACCGACGGCGCGCAGACGAAGACCGAAGCGCGTGCGGTAGAGGATCCACCACGAAAGCGGCACCGCCAGGAAGGCGAGGTAGGTCAGGATATTGTTGCCGGAGATGACGTTGGCATAGAGCGGCCCGAGGATCGGCACCTCGCGCACCGCGTCGGCACCCGGAAGCGTGATCGGCGTAAAGCGCGCGTCGCCGGCCAGCTGCGGCGTGCGCCCGCCCTGGCCAAACCAGGCCTGGCCGAGCACGATGGTGATACCGGCCACGAAGAAGTTGATCGCGACGCCCGAGATGATCTGGTTGCCGCGGTTGGTGATCGAGGCAAAGCCGTGCACGAAACTCAGCGCCACCGAGCAGACGATGCCGGCGCAAAGCCCCGCCCAGGCGGAATCGGTGAGATAGGCGACGCAGGCGGCGGCAAAGGCCGAGCCCAGCATCTTGCCCTCGAGCCCGATGTCGAAGACGCCGGCGCGTTCGGAGAAAAGGCCTGCCAGCGCCGTGAAGATCAGCGGGATCGACAGGCGGATGGTGGAGCTCAGAACGCTGATGAAGATGTCGTAATATTCCATCGTCGCGCTCCTTACGCCCGCTTGAACTGTTGGTAGAGACGCACCATCGCCGGCCGGTACATATATTCAAGCGCGCCGGCAAACAGGATCACCAGACCCTGGATCACGAGGATCATCTCGCGGGTAATGTTGGGCATCTCGAACGAGATCCAGTCGCCGCCCTGATAGAGGATGCCGAACAGGATCGCCGAGAGCACGATGCCGACGGGATGGTTGCGCCCCATCAGCGACACCGCGATGCCGACGAAGCCGGCGCCGCCGACGAACTCGACCTGCAGGCGGGCCGACGAGCCCATGACGGGATTGAGCGCCATCATCCCCGCCAGCGCGCCCGAAAGCAGCATGGCGATGATGACGATGCGCGCATAGGGAATGCCGGCGTAAGCGGCCGCACTCGGGCTGACGCCGAGCGTGCGCATCTCGAAGCCGAGCTTGGTGCGCCAGATCAGCAGCCAGACGAAATAGGCCGCCACCAGCGCGATGATGAAGGAGACGTTGAACGGAGCCGCGCCCAGCTTGGCGCCGAACATGTCCATGATCCAGCCGAGCTTCGGCAGCTGCCCGCCTTCGAGGAAGGTGCGGGTCTCGGGCGCCATCTTGCCCGGCACGATCAGCACGTGCACCAGCAGATAGACCATCAGCGCCGCGCCGATATAGTTGAACATGATCGTGGTGATGACGATATGGCTGCCGCGCTTGGCCTGCAGCCAGGCCGGAATGAAGGCCCAGGCCGCGCCGAACAGGCCGGCGCCGATCACGGCCACGGGCATGGTCACATACCACGGCACGAACTTGTCGAGCGCCAGCGCCACCAGCGCGCAGCCGAGGCCACCGAGATAGGCCTGGCCCTCGGAGCCGATGTTGAACAGCCCGGCATGGATGGCGACCGCCACCGAAAGGCCGGTGAAGATGAAGCTGGTGGCGTAGTAGAGCGTAAAGCCGATGCCTTCGCCGCTCCCGAGCGCGCCTTCGATCAGAAGCTGCAGCGCCCCAATCGGGCTTTCGCCGATCAGCCAGACGACGAAGCCGGATATCAGGAAGGCGGTGAGAAGGTTCAGGATCGGGATGAGGCCGTAGTTGATCCAGCGGGGTAGGGGAGTGGAAGCAGTGCTCATCAAGGCCTCACGCGGCAATGCCGGCCATCATCAGGCCGAGGGTCTGTTCACCGGCATCGGGCGTCTTCTCGCCGACGACATGGCCGGCGAACATGACAAGGATACGGTCTGAAAGGGCGCGGATTTCGTCGAGCTCGACGGAGACGAGCAGGATCGCCTTGCCCGCGTCGCGCATCTCGATGATCCGGCGGTGAATGAATTCGATGGCGCCGATATCGACGCCGCGCGTCGGCTGGCCGATGATCAGCGCCGTCGGGTCGCGCTCGATTTCGCGGGCGACGACAATCTTCTGCTGGTTGCCGCCGGAGAAGTTGGCGGTCTTCAGCCGTGGGTTCGGCGGCCGGATGTCGTATTTCTCGATCTTCTCCATCGCATCCTTGCGGATCGCTTCGAGATCGAGCAGCGGGCCCTTGCTGTATTCAGGTTTGCGGTGATAGCCGAGCACCGAATTTTCGTATTCCTCGAACTTCAGCACGAGGCCCATATGGTGGCGGTCCTCGGGGATGTGTGCGAGCCCGAGCTCGCGCAGCCGCGCCGGATCGGCCTTGTCGATCGGTTGCCCGTCGAGCAGGATTTCGCCCGAATGCGGCTTGCGGATGCCCGCGATCGCTTCGAGAAGTTCCGACTGCCCGTTGCCGGCCACGCCCGCCACGCCGACGATCTCGCCGGCCCGCACGTCGAACGACACGTTGTCGACCATGACGACGCCGCGGTCGTCCTTCACCGTCAGATTGCGCACCGACAGGATGACCTTGCCGGGATTGGCCTCGCCCTTCTGCACGCGCAAGAGCACGCGGCGGCCCACCATCAGCTCGGCCAGTTCCTCGACCGTCGTCTCCGCGGTCTTGCGGGTGGCCACCATCTCGCCGCGGCGCATGACCGACACCGTATCGGTGATCGCCATGATCTCGCGCAGCTTGTGGGTGATGAGAATGACCGTCTTGCCCTGGTCGCGCAGCACTTTGAGGATGCGGAAGAGGTGGTCGGCTTCAGCCGGCGTCAGAACGCCCGTGGGCTCGTCGAGGATCAGGATCTCGGCGCCGCGATACATGGCTTTGAGGATTTCGACGCGTTGCTGCAGGCCGACGGGGAGCTGCTCGATCAGCGCATCCGGGTTGACCTCGAGGCCGTATTCCTTTTCCAGCCGCTTCAGCTCGGCGCGGGCAGACGCCACGCCCCTCGCGAGCAGCGCTCCGCCCTCGGCGCCGAGCATGATGTTCTCGAGCACCGTGAAATTGTCGACCAGCATGAAGTGCTGGTGCACCATGCCGATACCGGTTGCGATCGCCGTCTGGCTGTCCTTGATCGTCACGGCCTGGCCGTTGACCCGGATCTCGCCCTGATCGGCGTGGTAGAAGCCGTAGATGATCGACATCAGCGTCGATTTTCCGGCTCCGTTCTCCCCGATGATGCCGTGGATGGACCCCTTGGCGACAGTGAGGTTGATATCTTTGTTGGCGTGGACGGCACCGAATTTCTTGTCGATGCCCACAAGTTCGATAGCGGGCGTGTCAGTCACAGCAGGCTCCAGATACGAAAAGGGCGTATGGCGAAAATCAATTCCGCCATACGCCCAATTTCAGGCGCGGATCACTTCGGGCAGGCGTTGTCCGAGGTGTAATCGTGAACCTTGACGGTGCCCGCGATGATGTCTGCCTTGGCCTTTTCGACGGCGGCCAGCATTTCAGGCGTGATCAGCGCCTTGTTGTTGTCGTCGATGGCAGCAGCAACGCCGTCTTCCTTGACGCCGAGCGACTGTACGCCGCCGGTGAACTTGTCGGCCTTGGTGTCGGTGTAGGCGTTGTAGACGGCGAGGTCGACGCGCTTGACCATCGAGGTGAGGACCGAACCCGGATGCAGGTGGTTCTGGTTCGAATCGACGCCGATCGAGAACTTCTTGTTGTCGGCGGCGGTCTGCAGAACGCCGAGACCGGTTGCACCGGCCGCCGCGTAGATCACGTCGGCGCCCTGGTCGATCTGGTTTTTGGTGAGCTCACCGCCGCGAACCGGGTCGTTCCATGCAGCACCGGTCGTGCCGGTCATGTTCTGGAACACTTCCATCTTGGCGTTGGCAGCGCGCGCGCCCTGCTCGTAGCCGCACTCGAACTTGCGGATCAGCGGAATGTCCATGCCGCCGACGAAGCCGACCTTGCCGGTCTTCGATGCCATGCCGGCGAGAACGCCGACGAGGTACGAACCTTCTTCTTCCTTGTAGACGACCGAGCGGACGTTCGGCTTGTCGACAACGGCGTCAACGATGATGAACTTGGTGTCCGGGAATTCGGCGGCAACCTTTTCGATCGCCGAGGTCCAGGCGAAGGAGACGGCAACAACCGGGTTGAAGCCGCGGCTGGCGAAGTTGCGGATGGCCTGTTCGCCCTGGGTGTCGCCGGTCGGCTCGAAGTCGCGGTAGGCGATACCGGTTTCCTTCTTGAACTTCTCGGCGCCATTGTAGGCGGCTTCGTTGAACGACTTGTCGAACTTTCCGCCGGTGCCGTAGACCAGTGCCGGCTTGACGTCGGCAGCGAGCGCCGTCGTGGACATGGCAGCCACGGCAAGGACGGTCAGAAGGGATTTTTTCATTGTGCAGCCCTGTTGTTGCTATTTGTTAGGGGTCCTCCCGCAAGCCCGTTTTCAGGCATGTCTGCGGAACACCGACCTCCCCCCGGAGGCCTGGCTTGCCGCATCCTTGCATGGCTCCAATGAAAATTCACGAGAAATTTTTCGGCTGGTAAAAAATTGCCGACATTGCGTAAAAACCGGCCAGCGCAATCGTTTTTTACGCAAAAGCACCGCTAAAATGCGATTTTTCTAGCCATTTGGGGCGCCGCCATGCACCTCCAGCCGCGATGCGCCTCGTGTCCGCGTCATGCGCGCATGGCAGCTCAAAGGCGATCGCCGCCACGTCAGGTAGCATAAATGTGGACAACATGCCTGAGACCAGCGTCTCACCTAAGCCGCGAAACGGCCGGCCACCGGCGGCTTCTTGTACCCCGCCATCCACAGCAACAGCGAAAGCACGAGGAACACCGCGAAGGCAGGCTGCATCATCAGCCATTGGAAGGCGATCGTGTAGAAGCGGGGGTGGATATAGTAGGCGATGGTCGATTGCAGCGCCTCGAAGGAGGATGCGCTCATGTCCTGCCAGGCATCGCCCATCGGCGTGATGACGACGGAGGATGCCGCCACGGACTGGATGCTGTCGATCGTTCCGGCAATCACCGCAACCGCCAGCGCGATCAGGCTCGCCAAACGCAAAAGGAAACGCATTACACTCTCCGCCACCGATCCGCCGGATTTGGCCCGGCCAGTTGCGCCCATTCTCCAAGACATCAAGACACTAGTGCCCTGCCGCCGGAACCGCAATGGACCGCATTCCGGCACTTTTGCTGGAAGAAGTCAAAAAACTGTTAGATTTAGGTTGATCCCTGAAAATTCCTCGGTATATATCGCGCCGTTCCAACGATTTGCGCCGAAGGGTGCCAAATCAAGCAGCAGGACAGGTGGCCGAGTGGTTTAAGGCGCACGCCTGGAACGCGTGTGTACGTGAAAGCGTACCGTGGGTTCGAATCCCACCTTGTCCGCCATTTCCTCGGAAATCGACGCTGCTATCTCCGTCTCCGCAACGACGTGTGATCCGTTAGCCAACGCCGGCTTTTTGCGCCCTATTCCCAGCGCGTCACGCCCCCTGTTGCATTCCGCCAACAACCCCGCGCCGAAGCTCCCGGGCCCCCTCTGTATTTCCCTCAGCGAACACAATTTGGTCACCGATGCCCGGCCAGGGAGAGGGATCACAGCTTACCTCTCGCATTGGATACCCTGAAATTGCATAGCCTCTCCATTCTTCGGCCGCTTGTCGCGGCGGCCGGCGTTTCGCTGCTTGCGGCCTGCACGCAGCTTCCCTCCCAGCCTGTCGATGTCGCCATGCCCAAGCCGCCGGCCGTCGAGGCACCGGCACCCGTCGCCGAGGCCGCCGTGTCGCAGCCGGCGCGCCCGGTCGACAAGCCGGATTATCCGCTGATCTACGCCGATCTTGACGACAGCAGCTATCGTCTGCCGGCGATCAGCTATGCAGAGGTCGACCCGCGCTATCTGCGCCAGGAGGTCGATTATCACAGCGACGAGCCGGCGGGCTCGATCGTCGTCGATACCGAGACCAAGTTCCTCTATTTCATCCTGAAGAACGACCGCGCGGTCCGCTATGGCGTCAGCCTGGGCGCACAGGGCCGCGCCTGGAAGGGGAGGGCCGTGATCCAGTGGAAGCGCAAATGGCCGACCTGGACGCCGACGCCGTCGATGATCGGCCGCAATCCGAAGCTCAGCGAGTGGAAAGAGGGCATGCCGCCGGGGCTCAGCAATCCGCTCGGCGCCCGCGCGCTCTATATCTTCCAGGATGGCCAGGACACGCTCTATCGCATCCACGGATCGCCGGAATGGCGCTCGATCGGCAAGAACGCCTCTTCCGGCTGCGTGCGAATGTTCAACCAGGATATCATCGACCTCTATGACCGGGTTCGCGGCAAGGCGATCCTCGTCGTCAAGTAAGGTGATTACGGGCGCCCGAGAGCGAGGCGCCGGTCTCGCCTGATCGATGTAGATGACGAAGCAAGGTGGCATGCCGCCTTGCATCCCCGCCAATATGCTGTAAACGCAGCGTCGGAACGCGACTGCCGTTAACTTAAGAACGGGGTCGGGCGGCAGATTGACGTCACGTCGCTGTCAAGAGATCACGTGGCCGTTCCCTCATCCCCAAAGCACATGCCTCGGTAAGCGCGCCTCAGACCAGAACGGCCTGATCGACCAGATCCTCGGTACCGAAGAACTTCAGGTAGCGCTGCACTTCCTCAGGCTCGCCGGTTGCCTTCTGCGGGTTGTCGGAGAGCTTGACGGCCGGGCGGCCGTTGGCGTCGCTGACCTTGCAGACGATCGAGATCGGGTTGAGGCCGGAAATCTCGGTCGGCGCGCAGCCGGCGAAGTCGTTGGTGAGGTTGGTGCCCCAGCCGAAGCTCATGCGCACACGGCCTTCGAAATGCTTGTAGGTGTCGATGATTGCATCGACATCCATGCCGTCGGAGAAGATCAGCATCTTCTGCCGGGGATCGCGCCCCATCTTCTTCCACCATTCGATGATCTTCTCGCCGCCTTCGATCGGCGGCGCGCTGTCGGGGCGGAAGCCCGTCCAGTCCGCCACCCATTCCGGCGCGTCGCGCAGGAAGGCCGCGGTGCCGAAGGCATCCGGAAGCACGATCAGAAGGTTGCCGCCGTAAAGCTTGTTCCAGTCGCGCAGCACCTTGTAGGGCGCGTTGCGCAGCTCATCGTCTGTCTCGGCAAGCGCGGCCGCCACCATCGGCAGCTCATGCGCGTTGGTTCCCACCGCTTCGAGATCGTTGTCCATGGCGAGCAGCACGTTGCTGGTGCCGGTAAAGCCGGCGCCGATACCTTCCTTCAACGCCTCGACGCACCAGCGCTGCCACAGGAAGCTGTGGCGCCGCCGCGTGCCGAAGTCGGAGATGCGCAGGCCCGGCAGTTCGCGCAGCCGCTCGACCTTCTCCCACATGCGCGCCTTGGCGCGGGCATAGAGCACGTCGAGCGTAAATGGCCCGAGCGCGCGTAGCGCTGAGCGCGAGCGCAGTTCGTTGATGATCGCGAGTGCGGGGATTTCCCACATCGTGGTCTCTTTCCACGAACCGTGGAAATCGAGCCTGTACTGTCCGTCGCGCTTCGAAAGCTCGTATTCCGGCAGCTGGAAATGCGACAGCCAGGCCAGGAATTCCGGCTCGAAGATCTGCGCGCGGCCATAGAAGCTGTTACCCGCCAGCCAGATCATCTCTTTCTTGGAGAGGCGAAGCGTGCGCGCGTGGTCGAGCTGCGCGCGCAGTTCACCCTCGTCGATTTCCTCGGCAAGCAGCACCCGCTTGGTGCGGTTGATGACGGTGAAGGTGGCGTTGACATCCGGATAGAGCTTCCAGATCATCTGCAGCATCAACAGCTTGTAGAAGTCCGTGTCGATCAGGCTGCGGACGATGGGGTCGAGTTTCCAAGCGTGGTTGTAAACGCGCCGTGCAATATCTGTCTTCGCCATCGATTCCACCCTATCCAATCCGGGTGCAGGCGCCGAAAGAGGCGCACGACAACCGGCCTGTGCGCTTTCTTATCGAAAACTGCGCCGGCAATGTCCAGAACAAATACAACCCCGCCATTTCCCCGAAAGCCGGGCCAAGCGTCCGCCCGCCTACTGCGCGTTTGTCTGCGGCGCATTTGCCCGCCCGGCGGGCGTCGGTGCCTCGGTGCCGGACTGTCCGCCGCCGCCCTGAGCAGGGGCCGGCGTAGCATGCGTGGGTTCGTCCGGCTGCGGCAGGTGATAGCGGCTCCAGATCTCGACCGGAATCCAGACGGCGAACGCCAGAAGCAGGGCCGCGATCAGCATGCGTAAGATGCGGACGCTGGTCGGCGACTTCCGTTTGGTCCGCCCGGTCGTCGTGTCTTTTGGCGCCTGAGCGTCTTCGTTCCACGGTCTCTCGATCCGCTCGACCATGCCTGCCCCTTCCCAAACCGGGCGGCATCGGCCGCCCTTAAAACATCAGGGAAAGAAACGGCCACCGGCAACGATGGTTCCCGCCTCAATAACCGCGGTTGCGGTCGACCACATATTGCAGTGGTTCGCCGCGCTCGAAGCGGGCGATCTGCCGCTCCACATGGCGAAACAGCGCATTCTCCTCCGAGCTTGCCGCATCATGCGGCGTGATGAAGACGTTTGGCAGATCCCATAGCGGGCTCCCCGAAGGCAGGGGCTCGACCTCGAAGACATCGAGCGAAGCGCCGCCAAGCACGCCGCTTTCGACCGCCGAGACGATATCGGCCTCGACCTGGCTCTTGCCGCGCCCGGCATTGATGAACACCGGCTTTCCAAGCGCGCCGCCCTGGCGGAGTTTGGAAAACAGCGCCGCGTCATAGAATTTGGTCGTCTCCGGCGTCAGCGGCAGCAGTCCGACGAGGATGTCGGTCTTCGAAAGAAATGCGTCGAGCCCGCTCACGTCGAATGTCTCGATGCCATCGATCTCTTTGGCCGTGCGCGACCAGCCGATGACGTTGAAGCCCATGACCGTCAGCTTCTTGACCGCATCCTGGCCGAGCACACCGAGACCCATGACGCCGACGGTAAGCTCCGATGCCTCCGGCGCCACGTCGTGGCCCCACTCGCGCCGGCGCTGCAATCGGTCGTGCTCCGCCTGCCCACGCTGGTGCATCAGGCACTGCATCACCACCCACTCGCTCATCCGCGTTGTCAGGCTGTGGTCGACGAAGCGCACGATCGGCACGTCGGGAAGGCCGGGCAGGTTCATGAAGCTGTCGACCCCCGCGCCGCCGGAAAAGATGACTTTCAGGTTCGGCGCCCGCTCGAAGAGATCCGCATCCGGCTTCCACAGCAGCGCGTAGTCGAGATCGGATAGATCCCGGCCCTTCGTCTCGGGATCGGCGATATTGATGCTGCCGCGATCGAGAAAGGCGGTCTTGAGGATGCGCGCGACGGTATCGGGATTGAACTTGAGATCGACGAGAATGGGGGCTGGCTTAGAAGCTGGCATGGTGTCTGGGCTCTGATGTCGTTAGTGTTGCACTGCGGGCGTCGGCCGCGCCTCGATGTTGAAGGCCGCCGCCATCAGCGCCTTGGTGTAGTCGTCCTTCGGCGCGCGGAAGATATCGGCCGATGGCCCCTGTTCCACCACCTTGCCGAAGCGCATCACGATCACCTCGTTGGCGAGCGCCTTCACCACCTTGAGATCGTGGCTGATGAAGAGATAGGCGAGGTCGTGCTTCTGCTGCAGGTCGCGCAAGAGATCGACCACCTGCGCCTGCACGCTCATGTCGAGCGCCGATGTCGGCTCGTCGAGCATCACGAAGCGCGGCTTCAGCACCATGGCGCGGGCTATCGCGATACGCTGCCGCTGGCCGCCGGAGAATTCATGCGGATAACGCCAGCGGGTGGTCGGATCGAGCCCCACTTCCTCAAGCGCCCAGCAGACGCGCCGGTCGCGCTCCTCGTAGGAAAGCCCCCGTTCGTGCACCTTCAGCCCCTCGGCGATGATGTCGCCTACCGACATGCGCGGGCTGAGCGAGCCGTAAGGGTCCTGGAACACGACCTGCAACTGGTTGCGCAGTGGCCGCATCTCGGTGAATGAATAGCTGGCTATATCTTTGCCGACGAAGCTGATCCGCCCCTGCGAGGAAATCAGCCGGGTGAGCGCCAGCCCGAGCGTCGTCTTGCCCGATCCGGATTCGCCGACCACGCCAAGCGTCTGCCCGGCGCGCAGCGACAGATCGATCCCGTCGACCGCCTTCACATGGTCCACCACCTTGCGCATCAGCCCCGCCTTGATCGGGAACCAGACCTTGATGTCCGATCCCTGCATCACGATCGGCTTGGAGCTGTCTGCAAGCGGCGGCTCGCCACGCGGCTCGGAGGCCAGCAGATGGCGGGTATATTGATGCTGCGGATTGGTGAAGACCTCCTCGACCGTTCCGGTCTCGACGATCTTGCCCTTGGTCATCACGCAGACCCGGTCGGCGAACTTGCGCACGATGCCGAGGTCGTGGGTGATGAACAGCATCGACATGCCGTGCTGGCCCTTCAGCTGTCGCAAGAGCTCAAGAATCTGCGCCTGCACGGTGACGTCGAGCGCCGTCGTCGGCTCGTCGGCGATCAGCAGCTCCGGCCGGTTGGCGAGCGCCATGGCGATCATCACGCGCTGCCGCTGTCCGCCCGAGAGCTCGTGCGGATAGGCCTTCAGCCGCTTCTCCGGCTCGCGGATGCCGACCTGGTTCAAGAGCTCCAGCACCCGGGTGCGCGCCGCTTGTCCCTTGATCCCCTGGTGCAGCTCCAGAATCTCCGCGATCTGCTTCTCGATATTGTGCAGCGGGTTGAGCGAAGTCATCGGCTCCTGGAAGATCATCGTGATGTCGTTGCCGCGCACCTCGCGCAGCACCTTGTCCGATGCTTTCAGGAGATCCTTGCCCTTGAACAGGATTTCGCCCGAGGGATGGCTGGCCGAGGGGTAAGGGAGCAGCCGCAAGATCGAATTGGCCGACACCGATTTCCCCGAGCCGGACTCTCCCACCAGCGCCACCACCTCTCCCTTGTTGACGTCGAAGGAAATGCCATCGACAGCCACTGAAGTCGCGCCGCCCTGGTGGAAGGCGACGGAAAGATTGCGGACGGACAGCAAGGGTTCGGACATCAGGACAGGCTCTCGATCAGGGAGGTCAGGGTGGCGTCGTCGGGTTTGGCAAGGGCGAAGGGAAGGGCCTCGTTCGGCCCCGGTCCGATCCGCTTGTCGGAGGAAAGCAGGTGCGTGCAGCCGCTGGCAATCGCCGTCGCCACATGAACGGCGTCGGGCAGCTTCCGGGCTGTATTGATCGCTCGGAGCTGAGCGGCCGATAGAAGGATGTCGCGGGTGACCGGCTGGACGTCCAGCCAGGAGCCGCTGAAGACTTGGTGATACAGCCCGACCAGCCACGCATTGCTTTGGCGATAGGGCAGCACCAGAAGTTCAGCCAGTGTCAGTTCACTCGTCACGAAACGTGGCGGGTTCTGCGCTTTGGCTTTTGACATTATCAAGGTCGCCTTGACCGCGACATCGCTTTCCGTCTCGAACGCAAGAATGAAGAGGTTGGTGTCGAGATAGATCCGACCGAACTGACCCATCAATAGTCCCACTCGTCGCGAAGCTCACGAATGCGGGCAACAGCCTCTTCCTCGGTAACGCGTGGGTGGCCTAGGGCAAGATAGCGCTCGCGCAGAGTCATCAGTTCATGCGCCTCGATAGGTCCGTCGCGCAGCAGCGGATCGTCGTTCTGCGCCGCACGACTTGCCTGCGGCTCGGATTCGACGACCACACGCACCGTCGCCACGTCCCCCAATCCCTCCCGCAAATCCTCGGGAAGGTTGGCGACAGGATAATGATCACGCACAATCTTGTTCATGACGGCCACGCTCCAAAAGCTGCAACACAACCAACTCTACCCGCAAACCCCTGCCATGACGAGGCCGCCCTCATCCGAAGGTCTTTCTCGGATCAAACGCATCGCGCACCGCCTCGCCGATGAAGATCAGCAGCGACAGCATGATCGACATCGCGAAGAATGCCGTCAGCCCCAGCCATGGCGCCTGCAGGTTGGCCTTGCCCTGGGCGATCATCTCGCCGAGCGAGGGGGAGCCTGGCGGCATGCCGAAGCCGAGGAAGTCGAGCGAGGTCAGCGTCGTGATCGAGCCCGAGAGGATGAAGGGCAGGAAGGTCAGCGTCGCCACCATCGCGTTCGGCAAAAGGTGCCGCCACATGATCGTGCGGTTGCCGACGCCGAGCGCGCGCGCAGCCCGGACATATTCGAAATTGCGTGCTCTCAGGAACTCCGCGCGCACCACGCCCACGAAGCCGACCCATGAGAACAGCAGCATGATCCCGAGCAGCACGAAGAAGCCCGGCGGCAGGATCGCGGCGATGATCAGCAGGATGTAAAGCACCGGCATCGACGACCAGATCTCGATGAAGCGCTGCAGAAGAAGGTCGGTCCAGCCGCCGAAATAGCCCTGGATGGCGCCCGCGCTGACGCCGACGACGGCCGAGCAGATGGTCAGCACCAGCCCGAACAGCACCGAGATGCGGAAGCCGTAGATCACGCGGGCGAGCACGTCGCGCGCCTGGTCGTCCGTGCCCAGCCAGTTGAGGTTGCTCCAGGTGCAGTTGGGGTCGTTCACCCCTTGCGGATAGCCCGAGCAGCGCTCCTGCTCGCTCATCATCCAGAAGGGTGCTGTTGGCGCCGAGTGCGGGATGTTGGAGTTTACCGAGCGGTAGGAATAGCGGATCGGCGGCCAGATCATCCAGCCATTGGCCTCGATCTCGTCGGCGATCACGTCGGAGCGGTAGTCGGTCTCGGCCAGGAAGCCGCCGAACTTCTCCTCGGGATAATTGACGAGAACCGGAAACAGGATCTCGCCCTTGTAGGAGGCGATGATCGGCCGGTCGTTGGCGATGAATTCGGCAAACAGGCTGAGCCCGAAAATGAGAAGGAACAGCCAGAGCGACCAGTAGCCGCGCCGGTTGGCCTTGAAGTTCTTCCAGCGCCTTATGTTGGTGGGCGAGAGCAGCCCCTTGCGCGGCGGCTTGACGGGCGTGGCGGTCGCGGGCTTTGCGGCGGTGTCCATCACACGTCCCTCCGCTCGAAGTCGATGCGCGGATCGATCCAGGTGTAGATCAGGTCGGAGATCAGGCTGACGAACAGGCCAAGCAGCGAGAAGATGTAGAGCGTCGCGAACACGATCGGATAGTCGCGATTAACCACCGAGAGATAGCCGAGCCGCCCCAGTCCATCGAGCGAGAAGATATTCTCGATCAGCAGCGAGCCGGTGAAGAAGGCCGAGATGAAGGCGCCGGGAAAGCCGGCGATGATGATCAGCATGGCGTTGCGGAACACGTGGCCGTAGAGCACCTTGCGCTCGTTCAGCCCCTTGGCGCGCGCCGTCACCACATACTGCTTCTTGATCTCCTCGATGAAGGAGTTCTTGGTGAGCAGCGTCGTCGTGGCAAACGCTGCCAGCGACAGCGAGATCAGCGGCAGCGCCAGGTGCCAGAAATAGTCGAGCGGCTTCTGCCACCACGAAAGCTGGTCGAAATTGTCGGAGACGAGGCCGCGCAGCGGGAACCAGTCGTAGAAGGATCCGCCGGCGAAAAGCACAATCAGCAGGATGCCGAACAGGAAGCTCGGAACCGCGTAGCCGATGATGATCACGCCCGAGGTCCAGACGTCGAAGGTCGAGCCGTCCTTCACCGCCTTGCGGATGCCGAGCGGAATGGAGATGCCGTAAGAGAAGATCATGATCCAGATGCCAAGCGAGGCCGAGACCGGCAGCTTGTCCTTGATCAGGTCGAGAACGGAGGTGTTGCGGAAGAAGCTCTCGCCGAAATCGAAGCGGATATAGTTCCACATCATCTCGCCGAAGCGGGTCAGCGGCGGCTTGTCGAAGCCGAACTGCTTTTCGAGCTTCTTGATCAGCTCCGGATCGAGCCCCTGCGCGCCGCGATATTTCGAACCGCCTTCATCCATGCCCGATCCCATCAGGTCGCCGCCGCCGCCCGAAAGCCGGGCGTCAGCGCCCTGCGCATCGCCGGTCAGCTGTGCGATCACCTGCTCGACAGGCCCGCCGGGCGCGAACTGGATGACGGTGAATGAGATGGCCATGATGCCGATAATAGTCGGGATCATCAAAAGCAGGCGGCGAAGGATATAGGCTCCCATCAGCGAGCGGCCTCCGGGGAGTTCTGTCGTAGGCTGTCCAGTCTATCGCCGCTCAATCGTCAAGCCTTCCTCTGCCGGTCCGTACCGGCGCTGATCATGGTCCGAAGTGATTCGGTGGGCCCATTTGGAGCCCAGCCGTCAGGCCAATGCAAGTCCGCTCATTTCTTGGCGGAAGACGACCACCAGACGTCGGGGAAACCGGTCGCGTAGGTCGGGTATTCGGCCGGCCGGCTGATCGTGTTCCAGTAGGCGATCGACTGCGTGCCGCGATAAAACAGCGGGATCACATAGTGCCCCGCCATCAGCACCCGGTCGAGCGCCTTGATCGACGCCACCTGCTCGTCGCGGTTGGGCGCGAATATCACCATGCGGATCAGCGCATCGACCGCAGGGTCGGAAATGCCGGCATAGTTGCGAGAGCCCTGCTGGTTGGCGGAACCCGAGCCCCAGTAGTCGGCCTGCTCGTTGCCGGGGTTCATCGTCTGCGCCCACACGTTCCAGATCATGTCGTAGTCGAAGCTGCGGACGCGATTGGTATATTGCGAGGCATCCACGGTGCGCACCCGCGCATCGATGCCGATCTTCTTGAGATTGTTGGTGTAGGGCACCGCCCAGCGCTCCAGCATCGGGCTGGAAAGCAGGATCTCGAAGCTCATCGGCTTGCCGGTCGCGGTGTTGACCATGCGGTTGCCCTTGATCTCCCAGCCCGCTTCCTTGAGCAGCTTGATCGCCGTTCGCAGGTTGTCGCGGCTCTTCTGCGGGTCGCCGCCGACAGGGTTCGAATAGGCGGTGGTGAAGACCGAAGGCGAAAGCTTGTCCTTGAGGCCGTTCAGGATTTCCAGCTCGCGCCCCTGAGGCAGGCCGGAGGAGGCGAGCTCGGTGTTCCAGAAATAGCTATCGATACGCTTGTAGCTGTTGAAGGCGACGGTGCGGTTCAGCTCCTCGAAGTCGAAGGCATAGTTCAGCGCCTCGCGCACCTTCTCGTCCTTGAACGTGTCACGGCGGGTGTTCAGCACCAGCGCCTGCATGATGCCGGTGGCGCGCAGCGCATTCGGCACGTCCTCTTTCTTCACGCGGCCTTCCTTGACCGCGGGGAAGTCGTATCCGGTGGCCCAGCGCGCCGCCTGCGTCTCCTGCCAGTAGTCGCTGTTGCCGGCGCGGAACGCCTCGAACTCCACGTCCCGGTCGCCGTAATAGGTGTAGTTGATCGAGCCGAAATTGTTCTGCCCGACATTCACGTTGAGGTCCTTGCCCCAATAGTCATCGCGCAGCTCGTAGCGGATCGTGGCGCCTGCCGTGAAGGCGGCGATCTTGTAGGGGCCGGAGCCCATCACAGGTTCCAGCGTGGTCTTGGCGATATCGCGCGGCTTGCCGTCAGGCCCGATGCCCTCCCACCAGTGCTTCGGCACGACCACGAGCTGGCCGAGGATATTGGGCAGCTCCTTGTTGTTCTTCTCGTCGAAGGTGAAGGTCACATCGCGCTCGCCCGATTTCTCGGCCTTCACCACGTGCTTGTAGTAATTGGAGGCGAGCGGGTTCAGCTCCTTCACCTTGTCGAAGCTGAAGATCACGTCCTCGGGCGTGACCGGCTTGCCATCCGCCCACTTCGCCTCGGCGCGCAGCCTGAAGGTCGCGCTCGAGACGTCATTGGGAAAGGAAAGCCCTTCGGCCAGCAGCCCGTAGGAAGCGAGCAGCTCGTCGTCGGCCGATTTCATCAGCGTCTCGAACTGCAGCGTCAGGCCGACGGCGGCCTGGCCCTTGGAAAGCAGCGGATTGAACGTGTCGTAAGTGCCGGATGCCGAAAGCCTCAGATTGCCGCCCTTCGGCGCATCCGGGTTGACGTAGTCGAAATGCTTGAAGCCCGGCTTGTATTTCAGCTCGCCGATGGTGGAGGTTCCGATCCGGAACACCGGCTCTTGGGCGACGGCCTGCAAGGGCAGGGCGGCAGCGCCCAACAGAGAAAACACCAAACCAAGTCTCGACCACGCACGCGCCATTCGCCAGCCCCAATTGTTTCGCTTTTTTCGAGGATAGGCGAAATGCTGGCGAAAAACAGGTGACGCAACCTTTTTTGTCCGGCTTCGCGCAAATGTGAGCGCAAGCCCGGCCGCTCAGGCCGTCGCTTCCTCCAGCCTTTTGCGCAGCATCCCCCGCAACTCCGCCACCATGCGCGGATCGCCGCCGATGTCGGGATCGTGCGCCGCCGTCACGATGATCCTCAGCAGCTCGAGCACCAGCGCCGACAGAAGATCGAGATCGTCTCCAACAGAAGGGCTCGCCTTCTGCAGCAGCGCCTTAATGTTGCCGCGCAGCTCCGCCCGCGATTTCACCTTGCGCTCCTTGGGAATGTCGCGCCGCGCCGCCAGCACCGGAAATTCGCGGTACTCCTCCAGGAAGGCGCCAAGCCGCGCGAAGATCGCGTCGCCAATCTCGGACGCCCGCTTGCCGTCGACCTCGTTCTGCAGGTCGACCAGCGCGGCGTTCAGCTGCCGCATCCGCTCGATATGCAGCGCTTCGGCCAGCACCGGCTTGGTCGGGAAGAACTGGTAGAGCGAGCCGATCGAGGATTTCGCCTCGGCGGCGATCTCCGTCATCGTCGCGGCCTCATAGCCCTTCTCAAGAAAAACCTTGGCGGCCGCCTCGGTCAGAATGGCAACGCGCTCGTGCCCGCGCTTTTGCTTCGGCGAGCGATCGATCGAATCGGCACTTGATTTTTGTGAGGGCATCCTCATATTTCCAATTGCGAGGATATCCTCATGTTTATTCCGGAGCCTTCCATGTCCCTATACGATCCCAAGACCACCGCCCTGATCTCCATAGATCTGCAGGGCTTTATCATTTCCAGGCCCGTCGCGCCTCATTCCGCCCAGCAGGTCATCGAAAATACCGCCGCGATCGCCAAGTCGCTGAAAGCGGCCGGCGGCACGACCGTCTTCGTCACCGTCGGATTTTCCGCGGACTATGCCGACGCTGTCAACCAGCCGACCGACGAACCGATCGCCTTCCCACAGGGTGGCTTGCCGGCCGAGGCGCTGCGCGAACCGCCCGAGATCGCTGACCTGACGCCGGATGTCCGCATCACCAAGCACCAATGGAGCGCCTTTTATGGCAGCGAGCTCGATCTGCAGCTGCGCCGTCGCGGCATCCGGACGGTCATTCTCACCGGCATCGCCACCAATTTCGGCGTCGAGGCCACGATCCGCGATGCGTTTGCCCACAACTACGCGGTCATCGCCGCCGAGGATGCGATGACGACGTTCACCGCCGAGATGCACGCCTTCGCCTGCGAGCGCATCTTCCCGCGCCTGTCGCGCATCCGCAAAACCGCCGACATCCTCGCCAACGCCTGAGTGCGACGCTGCCGGCCGACGCGATGTCTCGCAATCGCCCGTGAAAAACATCGATTCACCAGAATCGCATTTCACGGTAAAACGGGTGCAAATCACTCGACTATGGTCGGCAGCAGTTCAGGATACGGCATGGCTTTCCGCATCGCGCAGGCGCTCTCTTCAATCGGTAAACTGGCACTGGCCACTGCGATCGGCGCCAGCCTTATCGCCGGCGATGTCGCCGCCCAGCAGAAACAGCCGAGCCCCGGCAGCGCCAAGGCGATCTTCGGCGGCGTCCAGCTTCCGACGCAAGGCGCTCCGCAACCCTTTGGCTTCTACGCCAAGGGCTGCATGGCAGGCGCCGAGGCGCTTCCGACCGATGGTCCCAACTGGCAGGCCATGCGCCTGTCGCGCAATCGCCGCTGGGGCAATCCGGCGATGCTCTCCACCATCGAGCAGCTGTCGCGCGATGCCGCCAAATATGATGGCTGGCCGGGCCTGCTGGTGGGCGATATCGCCCAGCCGCGCGGCGGCCCGATGATCACGGGCCACGCCTCGCACCAGATTGGCCTCGACGCCGATATCTGGCTGACGCCGATGCCCAACTTCCGCATGACGGCAGAACAGCGCGAGGCGCTGCCTTTCACGACCATGCTGCAGAAGAACGCCTTCCTGACGATCAATCCGAATGTCTGGACACCGGCCCATGCGCGTCTCCTGATGCGCGCCGCGAGCTACCCGCAGGTCGAGCGCATCTTCGTCAATCCGGCGATCAAGAAGAAGATGTGCGACACCTGGACGGGCGATCGCACCAATCTCGGCAAGCTGCGCCCGGAATACGGCCACGATTCCCACTTCCACATCCGCATCAAGTGCCCGCCGGGCGCCGCCAATTGCAAGCCGCAGGCACCCGTGGTGGCCGGCGATGGCTGCGACAAGTCGCTCGCCTGGTGGTTCAGCCCGGCGCCCTGGGCCAAGCCCAAGCCGCCGAAGCCGGATGCCAAGCCGGTCAAGCCGCGCGAGGTCATGGTGTCGGATCTGCCCAAGGCCTGCCAGGCGGTTCTCGATGCCCCCGCGGTCTCCTCCGTGCGCGCCGCGACCTATGGCGGCCCTTCTGCTGCCGAGGTGCTCCGCGCTCAGCCCATCGATGCGCCGCCCGCCGCCAATGACGACGAACTGCCCGATCTCGGCCCTGTTCCGGATGACAAGCCGGCAGCGCAATGATGCCGGTTGAACACCGCGACACCGCTCTTTAAAACCCTGATCGCTTCGTATAGAAGCGGTCAAATCGATTGAATTAAGCCAGTGATTTTAGAGGGGGAGCTTCTGATGGCCGGCCGCAAGTGCCTTGCGCTCATCGCGCATGACCAGAAGAAGGACGACATGGCGGAATTCGCCCGCCGCAACGAGGAGACGCTCCGGACGAACTGGACGATCTTCGCGACCGGAACGACCGGCGGCCGCGTTCTCGATGCCGCTCCCTCGCTCGATGTCACCCGATTGAAAAGTGGCCCGCTCGGCGGCGACCAGCAGATCGGCGCGCTGATCGCCACCGGCGAGGTCGATGCCCTGATCTTCTTCGTCGACCCGCTGACCCCAATGCCCCACGACGTCGACGTCAAGGCCTTGATGCGCCTTGCGATCGTCTATGATATCCCAATGGCACTCAACGAGGCCACGGCCGACAGGCTGATCGCCAATCTTCACGCATAAGCGGCGCGCGAACGCGCAACAACGGAACCTGCCATGCACCAGCTCGATACCAGCGACGCCTCCATGCCCTTCCCGATCCTGATCGGCGATATCGGCGGAACCAATGCCCGTTTCGCCATCATCGAGACGGCCGACGCCGAACAGGTCAATTTCCCGAACGTGCGCACCGCCGATTTCAAGACCATCGACGACGCGATCCGCGCCACCATCCTGGAAAAAAGCGCGATCAAGCCGCGTTCCGCCATCCTCGCGGTCGCCGGCCCGATCAGCGACGACGAGATCCCGCTGACCAATTGCGATTGGGTCGTGCGTCCGAAGTCGATGATCGAAAATCTGGGCATCGAGGATGTCCTGGTCGTCAACGATTTTGAAGCCCAGGCGCTCGCCATCTCCGATCTGGCGCCGGAACATCGCGAACGCCTCGGCAATGCCGACGCCCATGAGGACATGGTCGCTTCCCGCGTCGTGCTCGGGCCGGGCACCGGCCTCGGCGTCGGCGGCCTCGTGCATGCGCGCGGCGTCTGGATCCCGGTTCCGGGCGAGGGCGGTCACGTCGATCTCGGGCCGCGCAGCAAGCGCGATCTCGAAATCTTCCCTTATGTCGAAACCATCGAGGGCCGCGTGTCGGCCGAGCAGATCCTCTCCGGCCGCGGCATCGTCAATCTCTACCGCGCCATCTGCACCGCCGATGGCATCGCGCCGAAGTACAGCGACCCTGCTGATATCACCTCGCACGCGCTGGCCGAAAGCGACCCGGTCGCCGTCGAGACCATCTCGCTGTTTTCGACCTATCTCGGCCGGGTTGCCGGCGACATGGCGATGATCTTCATGGCGCGCGGCGGCGTGTTCCTGTCCGGCGGCATCAGCCAGAAGATCCTGGCCGCTCTGCGCAAGCCCGAGTTTCGCGCCGGTTTCGAGGACAAGGCGCCGCACACGGCACTGCTCTCGACCATCCCGACCTATGTCGTCACCCATCCGCTGGCGGCACTCTCCGGCCTCTCGTCCTACGCCCGCCGGCCCGACACCTTCGGCGTGTCGACCGATGGCCGCCGCTGGGGCCGATAGCCCCCCCAGCGTCCGGCGCCCGGACAGACCTAGCCAAACGGGCGCCAACTCTTTATAGAGCCGCTCGAGCGCGGGCCGCAGCAGCGGCTCGCATGGTCACGAGACAGGAAGTCTTTATTGCGTTCACCCGATCCCCAGCAGCGCCCCGTCGACAGCGGCACGGTCACCGCCGTCCTGAAGCGCATCATCGCTGAAAACGGCCGCGAGCACATCTGGGGCTACGTCGTCGCCATCAGCTGTCTTGTCCTCGTCGCGCTGTCGACGGCCTTCACCGCCTGGATCATGCGCTCGATCATCGACGAGGCCTTCGCCAACCGGCGCGCCGATGTCGTCTGGGTCATCTGCCTCTCCATCTTCATCGCCTTCGTCATTCGCGGTTTCGCGAGCTATGGCCAGGCGGTGGCGCTGTCGAAGATCGGCAACAACATCGTCGCCCGCTACCAGAGCCGTCTTTATGTGCATCTGATGACGCTGTCGGTCGGCTATTTCAACGAGGCGCGTT
This sequence comes from Rhizobium sp. 2MFCol3.1, assembly GCF_000377565.1. GTDB lineage: Bacteria > Pseudomonadota > Alphaproteobacteria > Rhizobiales > Rhizobiaceae > Rhizobium. The sequence goes on from NZ_KB898358.1 coordinate 143,089, forward strand.
CGGCTCGCATCGCCGCCCAGGTCAGCCAGAATGTCGGCGGCATCCGCGATGTCCTCAATCTGACGATCACCTCGACCGCCCGCGACCTCCTGACCTTCGTGTCGCTGCTCGGCGTCATGGTCTATCAGGACCCGCTGCTCAGCGTTGCCGTCCTCATTCTCGCGCCGCCGCTGCTTCTGGCGCTGCGCTATCTCTCCAAGCGCCTGCGCCAGGCCACCAAGGAAGCGATCGATCTCAACAGCCACGTGCTCGGCGCCATGCAGGAGACCATTCAGGGCATCTCCATCGTCAAGGCGTTCACGATGGAGCGGCAGCTCGAGCAGAAGATCAACAAGATCATCGTCGCCGCCGAAGAGCGCGGCAACAAGATCGCCAAGCTGTCCGAGCGCAACGCGCCGATGACCGAAAGCTTCGCCGGTTTCGCCGTCGCCAGCGTTCTTGCCTACGCCGCCTACCGCTCGATCTATCAGAACGTGCCGCCCGGCGCCTTCTTCTCCTTCGTCACCGCGCTGCTCTTGGCCTATGATCCGGCCCGCCGTCTTGCCAAGCTGCAGGTGCAGATGGAGCGCGCCGCCGTCAATGCGCGCATGATCTACGAGCTGCTCGACATGGAGCCGCGCCAGCGCGACCTGCCGGATGCCAAGCCCCTCGTCGTCACCGAAGCCCGCATCGAGCTCAAGGATGTCGCCTTCGCCTATGGCAACGACAATGTACTCGACGGCGTCAACATGGTCGCCGAGGGTGGCAAGACCACCGCGCTCGTCGGCCCCTCCGGCGCCGGCAAGTCGACCATCATCAATCTCATCCCGCGCTTCTACGACCCGAAGGCCGGTGAGATCCTGATCGACGGCCAGGACATCGCCCATGTGACGAAGAAGTCGCTGCGCGAGCAGCTGGCCTATGTCTCGCAGCAGCCCTATCTGTTCGAAGGCTCGATCCGCGACAACATCCGCTATGGTCGCCCCGACGCCAGCGATGCCGAGGTCGAGGAAGCAGCGCGTCTCGCTTACGCCCACGACTTCATTCTCGCCCAGCCGGAAGGCTACGACACGCCGGTCGGCGAAAACGGCGTGACGCTCTCGGGCGGCCAGCGCCAGCGCCTGTCGATCGCCCGCGCTCTGGTGCGCAACGCCCCGATCCTGCTTCTCGACGAAGCGACCTCCGCGCTCGATACAGAATCGGAAGCAGCCGTCCAGAAGGCGCTCGATGAAGCCATGACCGGCCGAACCGTCGTCGTTATCGCTCACCGTCTCTCGACCGTCGTCCGCGCCGACAAGATCGTCGTCATGCAGCAGGGCCGCGTCGTCGAAGAGGGCAATCACGAGACGCTTGCGAAGCGCAGCGACGGTCTTTACGCTCGCCTCAACAACCTTCAGAGGCCCGCTGCCTCCGAGACTTTCTGACACGTGAGTGATGGACGCCTGACATGAGCGATGCTGCGATGAAACTGGTGGTGGTTGGTGCAGCGGGCCGCATGGGACAGGCGCTGATCCGCATGGTGCATGAGATCGAAGGCGTTACTCTGCACGCAGCCGTCGGCCGCCCGGGCTCGCCCTTCATCGGCAAGGATGCCGGCGAGATCGCGGGCCTCGGCCCCAACGGTATCGCGATCACCGACGATCCGCTGGCCGCCTTCCAGCATGCTGATGGCGTGCTCGATTTCACCACGCCGGCGACCACCAATGAATTCGCGGCGCTTGCCGCCCAGGCCCGCATCGTCCACATCATCGGCACCACAGGCTGCTCGGTCGAGGACGAACAGAAGATTTCGGCCGCCGGCCGCCATGCCCGCATCGTCAAGTCTGGCAATATGGGCCTCGGCGTCAATCTCTTGAGCGTGCTCGTCGAACAGGCGGCGCGCGCGCTCGACCCCGCCGATTGGGATATCGAAGTTCTCGAGATGCACCACAAGCGCAAGGTCGATGCCCCCTCGGGCACCGCGCTGCTTCTGGGTGAAGCCGCCGCCAAGGGCCGCGGCATCGATCTCGCCACCCATTCCGTCCGCGTCCGCGATGGCCACACCGGCGCGCGCGAAGCGGGCACGATCGGCTTTGCCACGCTTCGCGGCGGCTCCGTCATCGGCGAACATTCCGTCATCTTCGCCGGCGAAGGCGAGCGCGTCTCCATGGCCCACAGCGCCGGCGATCGCTCGATCTTCGCGCGCGGCGCCGTCAAGGCGGCCCTTTGGGCGCGCGACAAGAAGCCGGGTCTCTATTCCATGCTCGATGTTCTCGGGCTTTCCCAACACTGATCTCATCAGGAGGAATTTATAATGAGCGGTACCCTCGTCCTCGTTCGCCACGGCCAGAGCGACTGGAACCTGAAGAACCTTTTCACCGGCTGGAAGAACCCGGAGCTCACCGAGCTCGGCGTTCAGGAAGCCAACACCGGCGGCAAGGCGCTTGCCGAAACCGGCATCAAGTTCGACATCGCCTTCACCTCCGATCTGAAGCGCGCGCAGGACACGCTGAAGATCATCCTTGAAAACGTCGGCCAGACCGGCCTCGAGACGATCAAGGACCAGGCGCTGAACGAGCGCGACTACGGCGATCTCTCCGGCCTCAACAAGGACGATGCCCGCGCCAAGTGGGGCGAAGAGCAGGTCCACATCTGGCGCCGCTCCTACGACGTTCCCCCTCCGGGTGGCGAAAGCCTGCGCGACACCGGCGCGCGCGTCTGGCCGTATTATCTGACCGAGATCCTGCCCCGTGTCCTGCGCGGCGAAACCGTGCTGGTTGCCGCCCACGGCAACTCGCTGCGCTCGCTGGTCATGGTGCTCGACAAGCTCACCAAGGAACAGATCCTCGGCGTAAACCTCGCGACCGGCGTTCCCATGGTCTACAAGCTCAACGCCGACTCGACCGTCGCTTCCAAGGAAGTCCTCGGCGACATGTCCGGCGCCCACTAAATATTATCGCGCCGCGCGTCTCTCCGATGCGCGGCGCCTCTCCGGACAAGCCGGAAAGTTCCTTAGTTTTCCGTCTGACCCTTCGGCTTCCGCGCCGCCTCGAAATCCGGCAGCCGGTTGGCGATCCATTGCCAGAGCCCCACCACCTCCACAAGCAGCTCCCCGCCCAGCGGCGTCAGCTCGTATTCCACGCGCGGCGGGACCTGCGGGTAGAGCGTACGCGTCACCAGCCCGTCGGCCTCCAGCGTCCGCAAAGTCTGCGTCAGCACCTTCTGGCTGATGCCTTCCACCCGTTCCAGAACCCGTGAAAAGCGCAGCGGCCCCTTGGCCTCGGCAAGGATATGCATGACGCGCAGCGGCCACTTGGCGCTGGCGCGCTCCAGCATCTCGCGAGCGAGTGCGTCCTCGGCATCCGTCAGCGTCTCGCAGAAGTCGAATGTACCATCGTTTAGTTCAGTTACCATAAGGTATGTATAGATCCATTCGGTACCTTCTTTCAAGAAGATACCGTCAGGCCTATATGGTCTTTCGACGGATCAAGGAGATTTTCGATGTCACAGGTTTGGTTGATTACAGGCAGTTCGCGCGGTCTCGGCAGGGCGCTTGCGGAAGCGGTTTTGGCTAAAGGGCACAATCTGGTCGCCACCGCGCGCAATCCCGCCCAGCTCGACGATATCAAGCAGCGTTACCCCGCCAGTGTCTTGACGATTTCGCTTGATGTGACCGACGAGCAATCGGCCGAGCAGGCCGTCAAGGCCGCGGTCGAGCGCTTCGGCCGGCTCGATGTCCTCGTCAACAATGCCGGCTATGGCGATGTCGGATCGGTCGAGGATACCAGCCTCACAGATTTCCGCGCCCAGATCGAAACCAACCTCTTCGGCACCATCATCGTCACCAAGGCGGCACTGCCTCTGATGCGCGAGCAGGGTGCCGGCCACATCATCCAGGTCTCCTCCGTCGGCGGCCGCATCGGCCCGGCCGGACGCGCGCCCTACGCGGCGGCCAAATGGGGCGTCGAGGGCTTCTCGGAAGCCTTGAGCCGCGAAGTCGGCCCGCTCGGCGTCAAGGTCAGCATCGTCGAGCCCGGCGGCTTCCGCACCGATTTCGCCGGCGCCTCAACCAAGTTGCGCGAAGGCCGCCCCGAATACGACGAAACCGTCGGCAAGATGGCCCGCTACCAGCGCGATTACGACGGCAGGCAGCCCGGCGACCCCACGAAAGCCGCCGCCGCCATCATCCATCTCGCGAGCCTCGAAAACCCGCCGCTGCGTCTGCCGCTCGGCAGCGACGCCATCCGCGCCATCGAGCAGAACGACGCGCAAAGAGCCACCGAACACGCCACCTGGCGCGACCTCAGCCTCTCCACCGACTTCGACGCCGGCAACGGGGCAGGGCACTTTCCGTGGGAGGCGAGGTGAGGGGCCTAAAATAGCGTCAAGCACGCCTGCTTGAGAGCGATCGGACTGGGTGCTACGTTCAGGACCGAGTAGGGAGATGTACCATGACGACCCGGCGTAAGTTCAAGTCGGATGCCTTCGAGGCCATCCATTCGTCCGCGCAGGCGTTGTTTAAGGTCGGCGGCATCGACAAGGCGATGCTGCGAGACTTCGATGAGGCATGTCTGACGGTGCCTCCGGCCATCAAGGCACCGAAGTCTTAGGATAGCCCTCAATTCTCGATCGTGAACTGCACCCGGTCGGCAGGCATTTGGCGTTCGAAATGCCTGTGTGCTACATTCTGTTGCCTCTGTAACAGATGGAGCACGTCGTGCCGGACGCCGTATTTACCTTTCGTATCGATGAAGATCTCAAAACAGCGTTTGGCGAAGCCGCCAAGGCGCAGGATCAGAGCGCGGAGCAACTGCTTCTGGGTTTGATGCGTGAGTATGTGGAGAGCCAGCAGAACGATGCCGAATATGACCGGTGGTTCCGGCGTGAAGTTCAAATCGGACTGGATGCCGCCAATTCTGGCGATCTGATATCCAACGATGAGGTGGAGACGGAATTTGCGCGGCGCCGTGATGCGGCGCGCCAGAAGCTGATGCGCTAGCAATCGTGGCCGTTCATTGGACGCGCCAGGCGACGATCGACCGCCAATCCATCTTTGAGTTTGTCGGGGCAGCCGATATCAATGCGGCAATTGCACTGGACCATGTGTTTTCCGGCGCCGCGGTGCGGCTGGACTTGTTTCCGTCGATGGGGCGGCCCGGGCGCGTGAAGGGAATGCGGGAGTTCGTCGTGCATCGGCACTATCTCCTGATCTATAGCATCAGCGGCGAAACCGTCCGCATCCTCCGTATCTTACACGCCGCGCAGCAGTGGCCCTCCGCCTCTAACCGGTGAGCCTCCCCTCAATTCTCGATCGTAAACTGCACCCGATCGGCCGCAAAGCGCGTCACCGAATACTGCACCGGCACGCCGTCGAGATCGGTATTCATCGCCTTGGTAATCAGCACGATCGCACCCGGCGTCAGCTCCAGCGCCGAGAGGTCGGCGGCTTCGGCGTGGGCGGCGGTGATTTCGGTGGTGGCGCGGATGTAGTCGGATAGGCCGAGTTCGGCGAAGGCGCGGGTGATCGATTCCGTCGTCTCGTAGGCGTCACGCATGCCCGCGAAGCGTGCCGCCGGAAACCACGAGGTCGCGCTCGAGACCGGCCGCCCATCCGCCTTGCGCACCGTTTCCAGCCGGATCACTTTTGTCCCCGGCGCAAGCTTCAGCCAGCGCGCCACCTCGTCGCTGGCCGCCTCCTCGCCATGGCCGAGTAGCAGCCCGCGTGTCTCGCGCGCCTGTTCGCCGATGCCGCTGTTGAAGCGCGTGCGCTTGCTGATCGGAAAGTTCAGCCGTTCCTTGCGCTCGATCAGCGTGCCGCGACCCTGCACGGCGCGCACGATCCCTTCCTGCGCCAGAGCCGCCAGCGCGCTGCGCACCGTATGCCGGTTGACGCCGAACTGCGTGGCCAGCGTCATCTCCGGCGGCACCATGCCCGTTTCGTCGTAGGCGCCGGCGCTGATCGCCTGGCGAATCCGGTCGGCGATCTGCCGCCACAGCGCCACGCCCGTCTGTCTCTGAACCTGCCCAGCCATTTTAGCCCTTTATCTTATGTGCCCCCGAAATGTCACACGCTTGTCACCTCGGCGATTTAGGTCTAGGTATAGCTTGTATGGTTGTCTATATCAATAGACATTTAAAAGGATGTGGCGATGACCTTAGCGGAAAAGAAGGTAGGCAAGACCGAGCTGAGTGAGGGCGACCGGGCGCGCAAGCGCACCGTCGACCTGCTGGCCCGTGCCGAGCGGCAGGAGCTGGAAGCGGCCTGGCAGGCATTGGCGGAAAAGCCGGTGGCGCAAGCCGTGCGCGGCCCCGAAACCGGCCTCGTCATGGTGCGCGGCCGCATGGGCGGCGGCGGTGCCGCCTTCAATCTCGGCGAGGTCACTGTCACCCGCGCCACCATCCGCCTCGCTTCCGGCACCATCGGCCATGCCCAGGCGCTCGGCACCGATCGCGAAAAGGCCCGCCTCTCGGCAATCTTCGATGCGCTCTGGCAGGAACCAGCCACTCGCGACGCCATCGAAACCACCCTGCTTGCGCCGATCGCGGCTCGTGTCGCCGATGCGGATAACAAGAAGGCCGATGAGACTGCGGCCACCCGCGTCGATTTCTTCACCATGGTTCGCGGAGACGACTGATGCCCCTCAAGACCGAAACGCATAACGCTGATGCTCTCTCCGGCGGCTTCGCCGAGCCGGTGTTCCACGCCCAGAGCGTCTTCAAGCTGATGATGGATGCCATGGCCCGCCCCGGCACCATCCAGACCGTGTCGCCCGATGCCGAACCGCCGGCGCCGCTCGGCATCGCAGCTGGCGCCATCGCGCTGACGCTGTGTGATCACGATACCCCCGTCTGGCTCTCGCCTGCCTTGGCCAAGTCCGCCACGCCGCAATGGCTCGGCTTCCACACCGGTGCGCCGGTGACGCCGGAAAAGGCCGAAGCCCGCTTCGCCTTCGTCGATGAAGGCGCCACGCTCTCCTCCTTCGGCCTGTTTGCCTCCGGCACCCAGGAATATCCGGATCGTTCGACGACGCTCGTCATCGAGCTGCCAGATCTCGAAGGCGGTCGCCGCCTCGCTTTGATGGGCCCCGGCATCAAGACCGTCACCGACGTCGCGCCGCTTGGCCTGCCGGAACGCTTCCTGCATCTGTGGACGGAAAATCGCGCGCTGTTCCCGCGCGGCGTCGACATCGTGCTGACCTCCGGCAGCCGTTTCCTCTGCCTGCCGCGCACCACCAAGATCACCGCAACGGAGATGTGACCCATGTATGTTGCCGTCAAAGGTGGCGAGGCCGCCATTTCGAATGCCCACCGCCTGCTCGCCGATCGCCGCCGTGGTGATCGCGCGCTCCCCGCCATCGGTATCGAGCAGATCGTCGCGCAGCTGACGCTCGCCGTCGACCGTGTCATGGCCGAAGCCTCGCTCTACGACCGCACGCTGGCGGCACTCGCCGTGCGCCAGTCGCGCGGCGACATGATCGAGGCGATCTTCCTGCTGCGTGCCTACCGCACGACCCTGCCGCGCTTCGGCTACTCGCAGCCGATCGACACGGCGCAAATGAAGATCGAGCGCCGCGTCTCCGCCACCTACAAGGACCTGCCCGGCGGCCAGCTGCTCGGCCCGACCTTCGATTACACCCATCGCCTGCTCGACCCCTCGCTGCTCGAGGATGGCGCCGTCGAGGAGCCGGTGCTGCGCGAAGCCGAAACCGGCCGCGTCATGCGCGTCTCGGAAATCCTCGCCCATGAAGGCCTGATCGAGGGCGATGGCGAGATGCCGGAGGATCACGAGATCGGCGATCTCACCCGTGAGCCGATGGAGTTCCCGATGAGCCGCGACCTGCGCCTGCAGGCGCTCGCCCGTGGCGACGAGGGCTTCCTTTTGGCGCTCGGCTATTCCACCCAGCGCGGCTATGGCCGCAACCACCCCTTCACCGGCGAAATCCGCATCGGCGAGGTCGAGGTGGAGTTCGATGTGCCAGAGCTCGGCTTCGCGGTCTCGCTCGGTTCCATCCAGGTCACCGAATGCCAAATGGTCAACCAGTTCAAGGGCTCCTCCAAGGCGCCGCCGCAGTTCACCCGTGGTTACGGGCTGGTCTTCGGCCAGAGCGAGCGCAAGGCCATGTCCATGTCGCTGGTCGATCGTGCACTGCGGGCAGGCGAGCTCGGCGAGGACATCACCGCCCCCGCGCAGGATGAGGAATTCGTGATTTCGCATGCCGATAACGTCCAGTCGACCGGCTTCGTCGAGCATCTGAAACTGCCGCACTACGTCGATTTCCAGGCCGAGCTCGACCTCGTCCGCCGCATGCGAAACGACTTCGACGCCGCCCGCAATGGCAGCGATGACGATCTCAAGGAGGCAGCCGAATGAGCGATCTCGCCACGTACAACTTCGCCTATCTCGACGAACAGACCAAGCGGATGATCCGCCGCGCCATCCTGAAGGCGATCGCCATTCCCGGCTATCAGGTGCCCTTCGCCTCGCGCGAAATGCCGATGCCCTACGGCTGGGGCACCGGCGGCGTGCAGGTCACGGCCTCGATCATCGGCCCCGATGATGTGCTGAAGGTCATCGACCAGGGCGCCGACGACACGACGAATGCCGTCTCCATCCGCGCCTTCTTCCAGAAGGTCGCCAATGTCGCGGTCACCACCCACACCAAGGATGCCACCATCATCCAGACCCGCCACCGCATCCCGGAAGAAAAGCTCGGCGCGGGCCAGGTTCTGGTCTACCAGGTGCCGATCCCCGAGCCGCTGCGCTTCCTCGAACCGCGCGAGACCGAGACCCGCAAGATGCACGCGCTCGAGGAATACGGCCTCATGCACGTGAAGCTCTACGAGGACATCGCCCATAACGGCCGTATCTCCAAGACCTACGCCTACCCGGTGAAAGTCGCCGGCCGCTACGTCATGGACCCGTCGCCGACGCCGAAATTCGACAATCCGAAAATGCACATGTCGGACGCGTTGCAGCTCTTCGGCGCCGGTCGCGAAAAACGCATCTACGCCGTGCCGCCCTACACCGAAGTCGTCAGCCTCGATTTCGAGGATCACCCCTTCGAAATCCAGCGCTTCGGCAAGCCCTGCGCGCTCTGCGGCGCGGAAGACGTCTATCTCGACGAGGTGATCCTGGACGACAAGGGCGGCCGGATGTTCGTCTGCTCGGATACGGATCACTGCGAGGACCGGCGGGAGCACGGCCACGTTGGCGAGATGCTGGCGCAGGGTCGGGAGGCGGCGGAATGAGGGCGCTTCAAGTTCGGCGTTCTGCCGGGGATACCCCCCTCTGCCCTGCCGGGCATCTCCCCCACAAGGGGGGAGATCAACTCGTGGCAGGCTTCCAGCCAAACAATGAGAGTGGAGCGAGTGGTTTCATCCAGCCAATCTCCCCCCTTGTGGGGGAGATGTCCGGCAGGACAGAGGGGGGTAACCCATCCGCCACGCTCCATGTCCTCACACACACATTCGCGGAGGCATAGCCATGACCGACACCCCCCTTCTCAAAGTCAACGACGTCTCGAAATTCTACGGCAACCGCATCGGCTGCAAGAACGTTTCCTTCGAGCTTTGGCCCGGCGAGGTGCTGGCGATCGTCGGTGAATCCGGCTCCGGCAAGACCACGCTCTTGAACTGCATCTCCACCCGCCTGATGCCGACCACAGGCAGCGTCGAGTATCACATGCGCGACGGCCAGTACCGCGATCTCTACCACATGAGCGAGGCCGAGCGCCGTTTCCTGATGCGCACCGACTGGGGCTTCGTGCATCAGAATCCGGCTGACGGTCTGCGCATGACGGTGTCTGCCGGCGCCAATGTCGGCGAGCGGTTGATGGCGATCGGCGATCGGCACTATGGCAATATCCGCGCCACCGCGGTCGATTGGCTGAGCCGCGTCGAGATCGACGAGAGCCGCATCGACGACCAGCCGCGCGCCTTTTCCGGCGGCATGCGCCAGCGCCTGCAGATCGCCCGCAATCTCGTCACCGGCCCGCGCCTGGTGTTCATGGACGAGCCGACCGGCGGTCTCGACGTCTCCGTCCAGGCGCGCCTGCTCGATCTCGTTCGCGGCCTCGTCAACGATCTCGGCCTTGCCGCCATCATCGTCACCCACGATCTCGCCGTCGCCCGCCTGCTGTCGCACCGGATGATGGTGATGAAGGACGGCCACGTCATCGAGCATGGCCTGACCGACCGGGTGCTCGACGATCCGCGCGAACCCTACACCCAGCTCCTCGTCTCCTCGATCCTGCAGGTATAGTTGAGAGCGTGATCCGTAAGCCGGCTAAGCTCACGGATTGTCGCCAGAAACCAGGGAAGTCAATCATGGCAACGCCACTCGTTGTTTCGGAAGTCTCCAAGAGCTTCACCATGCATCTGCGCGACGGCATCAAGCTGCCCGTCGTCTCGGACGTCTCCTTCTCCGTCGCCTCCGGCGAATGCGTCGTGCTCGGCGGCCCCTCGGGCATCGGCAAGAGCTCGCTCTTGAAGATGATCTACGGCAACTACGCGGTCGACAGCGGCCAGATCCTGGTCAAGCACCAGGATCGCATCGTCGATCTCGCCACCACCGATCCGCGCACCATCATCGAGGTGCGCCGTCAGACGCTGGGTTATGTCAGCCAGTTCCTGCGCACCGTGCCGCGCGTCGCGGCAATCGATGTCGTGGCCGAGCCGCTGGTCGCCCGTGGCACGAAGGCGGATGTCGCGCGCGAAAAGGCGGCCGAACTGCTCGCCAAGCTCAACCTGCCGGAAGCGCTCTGGCAGTTGCCCCCCGCCACCTTCTCCGGCGGCGAGCAGCAGCGCGTCAACATCGCCCGCGGTTTCATCACCGACCACACCATCCTCCTGCTCGACGAGCCGACCGCTTCGCTCGACGCAAAGAACCGCGCCGTCGTCGTCGAGATGATCGCCGAGAAGAAACAGAAGGGTGTGGGCCTGCTCGGCATCTTCCACGACGAGGAAGTGCGCGAGGCCGTCGCCGACCGCATTCTCGACGTGCAGAAGTTCTCGCCACGGAGGCCGATCGCAGCATGAGCCGCAAGATTGGCCTCGAGCCCTATACCCACGAGACCGCCTCGGTGAACAATTCGACGCTCGGCCGCTACACCGAGCTGTCGGAGCGCTGCCGCATCGACGAGGTCGAGCTCGGCGATTATTCCTACGTCATGCAGGATGGCGCCATCTGGTGTGCGACAATTGGCAAATTCGTCAACATCGCCGCCTCCGTGCGCATCAACGCCACCAACCATCCGACCTGGCGCGCCACGCTGCACCACTTCACCTACCGCGCCGCCGATTACTGGCCGGACGCGGATATGGAGACCGAGTTCTTCGAATGGCGCCGCTCAAACCGCGTCACGATCGGCCATGACGTCTGGATCGGTCACGGCGCCACGCTCCTGCCGGGCGTCAGCGTCGGCAACGGCGCCGTCATCGGCGCCGGCGCGGTCGTCTCCAAGGATGTGGCGCCCTACACCATCGTCGGCGGCGTGCCCGCCAAGCTGATCCGCGAGCGCTTCCCGAAAGAGATCGGCGAGCGCATGGACAGGCTTGCATGGTGGGATTGGGAACACGACCGGTTGCGCGTGGCACTCGCCGATTTTCGTGCGCTCAACGCCGAGGATTTTCTGGCACGATACGAGGCATAAGCCGTCTACCGGTCTACATCAAACCTCTCCGGCGCGGATGGATCGCCATTCGCGCCGGGGCCTTAGCTCAGGCTGATCAGCGCCGTGCCAGCGATGGCGAGTGCGGCCCCGCCCCAGGCATGCGCACGCGGTATCTGCCCGCTGCGCAGCCACACCATCGGCAGGATGACGACAGGCGTCATCGAAGACAGCGTCGAAACGATCCCGACATTGCCGGTCTTCAGGGCCGCCATCAGAAGCGACATCCCGAGCGCCGTACCGAAGAAGGCGGCGGTGGCCGCAAGGCCGAAATCCCGCGCCCGAAAGCTGTTCGCCTGCGCCCGCACACGGGGGAGCGCCAGAAGCGCCCAGAAGCAGATCACCGCCAGCCCGGAGCGCACCGCCATCGCCGTAAATGGCTCGACACCGGCAGCCATCGCCGGCCGCGCCGTCAGGCTCCCCAGCGCCTGCCCGAGCGCGGTCACGACCCCGAGCGTTATGCCGAGCATGGACACCGGTGGTGTTGACGGCGCCGGCTCCGCAATCGGCTCGCCATCGGCAAGCGGGATCATCGGCGCCGGCCGACGCCGGCGAAAGCCGATGGCAATCACGATGCCGCATAAAATGAGCACGACCCCGAACCCCTGGCGCAGATCGATCGTCTCGCCCAGCGCGACATAACCGAGCACCAGCGCAAATGGCGAGGCCAGTGAAAACAAAAGCGCCGTCACGCGCGGCCCGGCCGTATAGATCGCCGCGAAATAGGTGGTGCTGGCAATCACGATCCCGAACACACTGGAGGCTAAGAGCGACCCGAGCTGCCAAGCCCCAAGCGTCGCCCACCCGCCGGCAACCGTCGCCGCCAGCGCCGTCATCACGAAAGCCGCAGTTAGCTGCCAGCGCGCCAGCTGCATCAACGGCACCCGCCCGTTAAGCTCGTTGATGAACATCGAGCTGAGCGCGATGCAGGTGGCCGAACCGATGGCGAAGGCTTCCGAGATGAACATAGAGATTTCCTTGAGGGGTGACGCAGCTTTCGGGAAAGTCTCGCGGGAAATCAAGATACTATGAGGCGCGAACGGCACCAATCTCTGCCGGTGACTTGGCGCTCCGACAGCATCAGGGATCGGCTGGCGTTTTCCGTCCGGATGTCTCTCATGGTGCAAACCCCATATCTTCCCGCCGAAGCTTCCGCTAATGTCCGCGTCACCACACGTCCCTTCACGGAGCCAACCTTGACCCATACGCCGCAGTCCCCGGTGAACCTTTGACGACCGATCACGAAGCGACATTCCTGGCCTCGCTCGGCTGGTCCGAATTCTTTTCCGATCAGCTGACGGATGACGATCATGGCCTCATCCCCCGGCGTATTGCCGAAGTGCACCGCAGCCGCCTGAGCGTCACCTCGCTGGATGGCCTGATCCGGCTCAAGATCTCGCATCAGCTGAATACGTCCGAATTCGCCGTCGGCGATTGGGTGATGGTCGATCCCGAGGACGATAGCCTGGTGCGCCGGCTGGAGCGCCGCACGCTGCTGCAGCGTCGCGTCGAGGGGCGCCAGGGCCAGCAGCTCGGCGCCGCCAATGTCGACACGCTTCTGATCGTCACCTCCTGCAACGCCGATTTCAACGTCGCCCGCCTCGAGCGCTACATGGCGCTCGCCAACCAGGCGGAGACGACGCCCGTCATCGTGCTGACCAAGGCCGACCTCGCCCCTGATTTCGCGGAATACGAAGCGCAGGCAAAGGCCCTGCAGCGCGATCTCGCGGTGGTCGTGCTCAACGCCAAGAGCGACGGTGCGGCTGCAGCGCTTGGTCCATGGAGCGGCTTCGGCCAGACGCTGGCGCTGATCGGCTCCTCCGGTGTCGGCAAGTCGACGCTGGTCAATGCGCTGGCGGGGCTGAGCGGCGAGGGCTCGCAGGCAACCGGCGGCATCCGCGAACGCGACGCCAAGGGCCGCCACACCACGACGGCCCGCTCGCTGCACGCCATGGCCGGCGGCGGCTGGGTCATCGACACGCCGGGCATGCGCACGCTCCATGTCAGCGATGTGCAAGAAGGTATCGAGCAAGTCTTCTCCGAGATCACCGAGCTTGCCGAACACTGCCGCTTTCGCGATTGCACCCACGACCACGAACCCGGCTGCGCCGTCCAGGCCGCCGTCAAATCAGGCACGCTCGCGCCCGAGCGCCTCGCCCGCTGGCGGGTGCTGCGCGAGGAAAACGACAAGAACACCCCGAAGATGACCGGGCCCAAGGGCAACAAGGTGCTGCAGAAGCGGCGGTGAGGGCGGGAGGTGCTCTTACCGACGATTTCGATTGACTAATGGCGTCGCTGTAGCATTATCGCTGTATATCCGTACGCCCGTAGGCGGGCACGTATCTTGAGACCCCCAAGGCGACGAGCCGAGGGGGTCTTTTATTTGAAGAACGTTGCGGTCTTGATCGATGGCGGCCATGTTCGCGTTTTGGCGCGAAATGCCGGAATGAACTACAATCCCGATTACATTGAGAAGGTGGCCAAAGCCTGCGTGGAGCCGGACGAGGACGCTTTCCGATTTTTCTACTACGATTGCGCACCGTATAGCGGAACGGTCAAGCTGCCGGTGTCCGCAACACCCAAGACATTCTCAGGATCGGATGCCTGGCTACGAGAGCTTGCGGCGAAAGATCTCTTCGCTGTCAGGCTGGGCGTGTTGAAATTCCGTGGCTTCAAGCCGAAAAAGATTCTGCCGGCCGGACAGGCGTTGACGGATAACGACTTCAAGGCGGATTTCGAACAGAAAGGCGTCGATATGCGTATCGGCCTGGATATCGCCACCTTTTGCGCATCGAAGGCTGTCGATAGGCTGGTACTCGTGACCGGCGATACCGACTGCATACCGGCGATGAAATACGCGCGTATCGCAGGGTTGCAGATTGTTCTTGTTGGGTTTCCCAACCGGGCCGCATCTAACGAAATGCTTTGCCATGCCGATATTGAACGACGAGTAGCATGGCCGGCTCAATAGTGCGGTGATCGAATAACTACTCCTGCTTCGAGAGATCGCACTCACCACATCCCGCATCTGTCACAGAATTGTGACCCCACTGTCACGTTTCAATCCACAGTAGCCCCGTTTGTGACAGCACTTACACAAAACTGACATTGGAGCTTCATGGACCGGGCCTAATGCACTCCCTCATATCGCGTTTGGGCTATGAGGAAGAGCATGATGTTCGAGCTGAAGAATGTCACCCGTCAATTCGGCAAGAAGATCGCCGTCGATAGTGTGACGCTTGACATCCCTCAGGGCCAGATGGTCGGCATTATCGGCCGTTCGGGTGCCGGCAAGTCCACGCTTCTGCGGATGATCAACCGCCTGCAGGAGCCGAGCTCCGGCTCGATCCATTTCAACGGCAACGAGGTGTCGGGCCTGCGCGGCAAGTCGCTGCGCAACTGGCAGCGCGATTGCGCCATGATCTTCCAGCAGTTCAATCTCGTGCCGCGCCTCGACGTGATGACCAATGTCATCCTCGGCCGTCTGAACCATCGCTCCACCGTGCTCAGCCTGCTCGGCGTCTTCACCCGCGAAGAGCGCGTGCAGGCGATCGCGGCGCTCGAGCGCCTCGGCATCGAGCAGACGGCGCTGCAGATGGCCGGCACGCTCTCGGGCGGCCAGCAGCAGCGCGTGGCGATTGCCCGCGCCCTCATGCAGGCGCCGAAGATGCTGCTTGCCGACGAGCCGATTGCCTCGCTCGACCCGCTGAACGCCAAGATCGTCATGGACGCGCTGCGCGATATCAACGAGCGCGAAGGCATCACCGTCATCACCAACCTGCACACGCTCGACACCGCGCGCAGCTATTGCGAGCGCATCGTCGGCATGGCCGGCGGCCGCGTCGTCTTCGACGGCAAGCCGTCCGAACTGACGGCCGACGCCGTCAACGAGATCTACGGCACCGACAAGAACGGCGCCGGCATCGACGAGACCATGACGTCCACCAGCCTGGATAACATCAAGGGCAAGCAGCAGGACGCCGTATCCCGCGTGATGGCCGCCTCCGCCGTCATGCGCTGACAAGTTTCCGGCCGGGGGAAAAAGCCGGAAAAGCACAGCTCCCCAGTACTTTAAAGTCACTGACAAACGTCAC
Organism: Rhizobium sp. 2MFCol3.1; assembly: GCF_000377565.1. Lineage (GTDB taxonomy): Bacteria > Pseudomonadota > Alphaproteobacteria > Rhizobiales > Rhizobiaceae > Rhizobium. The sequence goes on from NZ_KB898358.1 coordinate 158,810, forward strand.
CAAAGGAGACTACCATGTCTGCGTTCCGCAAGATCCTGATGGCAACGATCGCCATCGCCACCGTTGCAGGCCAGGCCTACGCTCAGGACGTCAAGGTCCTGCGTATCGGCCTCGACGGCGGTGAAAACGAAGCCGACCAGGTTCGCCGCACCGAGTGCGTCAAGCCGGGCCTCGTTGCCGCTACCGGCGTTTCGGAAGTCCAGATCTTCCCGTCGCCGAACTATAACGGCGTCATCCAGGGCCTGCTGGGCGGCACCATCGACCTCGCTGTCATGGGCGCTTCCTCCTACGCCTCGATCTACCTCAAGGATCCGAACGCCGTTACGCCGGTTCTGACCACCAAGCAGGAAGACGGCTCGACCGGCTACTACTCGATCATGGTCGCCCGCAAGGATTCGGGCATCAAGACGCTCGCCGACGCCAAGGGCAAGAAGCTCGGCTTCGCCGATCCGGACTCGACCTCGGGCTACCTCGTCCCGAACGTCTCGCTGCCGAAGGATGTCGGCATGCCGGTCAAGCAGTACTTCTCCGAAACCGGCTTCGGCGGCGGCCATGAGAACCTCGTTCTCGGCGTTCTCGACAAGAAGTTCGACGTCGGCACCACCTTCGGCTCCGCCACCGGCGATTGGGCCCAGGGCTACACCTCCGGCAACCTGCACATCATGGTCACCAAGGGCCTGCTCGACATGGACGATATCGTCCAGGTCTGGAAGTCCCCGCTGATCCCGAACGGCCCGCTGATGGTTTCCAACAAGCTGCCAGCAGACATCCAGAAGAAGGTTACCGCCTACTTCGCCGAACTGCCGAAGACCGACAAGGGCTGCTTCGACAGCTTCACCGGCGGTGGTTACGTCGATTGGTCGCCGGTCGACCAGTCCTTCTACCAGACGATCATCGACGCTCGTAAGTCGGTTATCGGCGGTTGATCCGAACCTCTGAATAAACTCGCGGCGGCATCATCATGGTGCCGCCGTTCGTTCAACAAGGATGCTCAACATGGCGCACGTGGCCGAACCCGACCACATGGGCGGACTGCAGCAAGGCTCCCGCACAATTCTCGATCATTACCAGCAGCAGGTCCGGACCCGGCGTATCTACACCGTGATCTCGATCGTTGTGTTCCTGATCGTCCTCGGTGCCTCGCTCGATTTCGCCAACAGCGCCAATTCGGGCAAGTTCTTCGAGCGCCTTCCCTATCTCTTCGACTTCATGAAGCACTTCGTGCCTGATAGCCCGCTCGAAATCTTCCGTGCCATGTTCGATCTGCCGTCGCCCTATGCCGATGGCTCGATCAAGTATGATTACGTCAGCGACCGCGTCTACATCACCGACAGCTTCTACATCCCGAATTTCTTCTACCAGCTGGCGATCACCATCAACGTCGCCATCGTCTCGACCATTCTCGGTGCATCCGGCGCCTTCGTGCTCTGCTTCTTCGCCTCGACCAATCTGGTCGGCGCCGGCGCCACCCGCTGGGTCGTGCGCCGCATCATGGAAATCCTGCGCGCCTTCCCGGAGATCGTGATTGCCGGCCTGCTCGCCGCCATCCTGTCGATCGGCCCGATCTCGGCCATCATCGCGGTGTCGATCCACACCATCGGCGCGCTTGGAAAGCTGTTCTTCGAAGTGGTCGAGAATGCCGACATGAAGCCGGACGAGGGCCTGCGCGCATCCGGCGCCAGCTGGCTCGAGCGCGTCCGCTTCGCCATTCTGCCGCAGGTCATGCCCAATTTCGTCTCCTACACGCTGTTGCGTCTCGAGATCAACGTGCGCGCCTCCACCATCATCGGCGCCGTCGGCGGCGGCGGTATCGGCGAGGTCTTCAGCCTGGCGATCGGCCGCGATCACGCCGCGAAGACCTATGCCATCATCATCCTGCTTCTGATCACCGTCGTCTGCGTCGACCAGTTCTCCGCCTGGCTCCGCCGCCGCATGATCGGCAAGCAGTCCTTCGAATTCGGCCGAGGAGCAGCCTGATGTCGTCGCTCACAGTCAACGCCGCCGATCGCCAGCGCCTGCTGGACAATTATCCCGAGGTCTTCCACCGCAGCTTCATGCAGCGCTGGGGTCTCGCGCTCATCGCCGGCCTCGTCATCATCTACCTCGCGCTCGCATTCAATTTCTTCAAGGTCATCCCGACCTTCGTCAACGGCAATTGGGACCGCGCCTCGATCTACGTCCAGGACTGGTATTCCTGGCGCGCCCAGCCGCGCCTGCGCTTCGTCGATGGCAAGGTCGTGCCGCAATGGACCAGCCGTGGCCAGTATCCGAAGGATGCGGTCATCGCATGGATGCTGCCGACGGCTGCCGGCGGCTACACCGTCACCTACGGCAGCGATGCCGACCGCATGGAAGTGACGCCTGAACGTGTCGACGTCTATCTCGGCGGCAAGCTCTATCCTGTCGAGATCACCAAGGATCGCGCCATCCTGCCGCCGGGTGCGCCCGCCGTCATGAAGCAGGACGACAGCAAGGTCACCGTCTCCTTCGGCTTCGAGGGCCAGGCGGAAATCCGCTCGACGCAGGTCTATGTGCAGCGCCGCTTCCTCGGCTGGGCCAATTTCTTCTTCGACACGCAGTCGCCCTTCTGGGGCAAGAGCCTCGTCGATGTCGCCGGCCTCATGCTGTCGGGTGATCGCATCGATCCCGCGCAGTCCAACGCCTCGCTCGTGCTCGACAATTTCCTCAACAATGCAAGCTGGCAGCACGGCGATATCCTGTCGAAGCTGATGCAGACGCTGGTCATGGCCTTTGTCGGTACGTTGCTCGGCTCGCTCTTCGCCTTTCCGCTGGCCTTCATCGCCGCGCGCAATATCACGCTCAACCGCTCGGCCAACTGGGCGACGAAGCGCCTCTTCGATTTCCTGCGCTCCATCGACATGCTGATCTGGGCGCTGTTCTTCACCCGCGCCTTCGGACCCGGGCCGATCCCCGGCATCGCCGCCATCTTCTTCACCGACACCGGCGCGCTGGGCAAGGTCTATGCCGAGGCGCTGGAGAATGTGGATGACAAGCAGCGCGAGGGCGTCAAGTCGGTGGGTGCATCCCCCGTCGTCGTCCAGCGCTTCGGCGTGGTGCCGCAAGTGCTGCCGATCTTCATCTCGCAGTCGCTCTATTTCTGGGAATCCAACACCCGCTCGGCCACCGTCATCGGCGCTGTCGGCGCAGGTGGTATCGGTCTGAAACTCCTGGAATCCATGAAGACCAATTCCGATTGGGACAAGGTCGCCTACATGGTGCTCCTCATCCTCATCGTCGTCTTCGTCTTCGACAATATCTCCAATGCGCTGCGTTCGCGGGTGATGGGCAAAAAGACCCATTGATGGGTCTTGATCATCATCATTCTGTCACGGAAATCTTTTAGCCGGAAGCAAGCTTGCGGCGGGCGGTCAAATCACGGCAGACTGCCTCCCGCATCCACATAGATTTCCGGGATACTGGCCTTGCGATACGCACTCTATTTCACGCCGCCGAAGGGTGATCCCTTGAACGTGGCGGCTGCCCATTGGCTCGGCCGCGATGCCTTCACCGGCGAAACTTATCCGGCTCCCGATTATCCTGATCTCCCGGCCGCCGAGCAGTTCGAGCTCACCGCCGATCCGCGCCGCTACGCCTTCCACGCCACCATCAAGGCGCCGTTCCATCTCGCCTCCTCGGTCACCGAAAAGGATCTCATCCAGGCCGTCGAGGATTTCGCGGACCGCACGCCGGCCTTCGAGATCCCCGAGCTCGTGCTCGGCCAGCTCGGCCGGTTCTTCGCGCTCGTGCCCGGCTCCCTGCATCCGCCGCTTCAGCAATTCGCGGCCTCCGTGGTAAAGTCCTTCGAACCGTTCCGCGCGGCACTGTCTGAAGCCGATATCGCCCGGCGCAATCCGGACAAGCTCAGCGAAAGCCAGAGGGCCAATCTGTTGCGCTGGGGCTATCCTTACGTGATGGATGACTTCGGTTTCCACATGACGCTTTCCGGCCAGGTGCCGGAAGAGCGCGCCGAGGTGATGAAGACCATTCTCGCCGAGCGTTTCGCCGCCTTCACCGGCCGGCCGCTTTTGATTTCGGGCCTTGCCGTTTTCGTCGAAGAGACGCGCGGCGCGCCATTTACCGCCCATTCCTGGTGGCCGCTTGCCGCCGCCAAACCTTGAAAGATCTGACGCCCATGACCAAAGAAACCGTCTTCTCCAACGCCCGCATCGTCCTCGAGGATGAAATCGTCGAAGGATCGGTCCTCGTTCGCGACGGCAAGATCGAGGATATCGCAAGCGGCAGCTCCCGCCTCGGCGAGGATTTCGAGGGCGATTACCTGATCCCCGGCCTGGTCGAGCTGCACACCGATCATCTGGAAGGCCATTATTCGCCCCGCCCCGGCCTGCGCTGGAACAAGACGGCGGCGATCCAGGCGCATGACGCCCAGATCGTGACGTCAGGCATCACCACGGTCTTCGATTGCCTGCGCATGGGCGCCGACGAAGACGGCGGCTTCGAGCATGGCGAGATGCGCGACATGGCCGATGCCATCCAGAAGGCCGAGAAAGAGGGCCGCCTGCGCGCCGAGCACCTCATCCACCTGCGCTGCGAAGTCTCAGCCGACAACGTGCTGCAGCACTTCGCCGATTTCGAAAACGACCCCTATGTCCGCCTCGTCTCGCTGATGGACCATGCGCCTGGCCAGCGCCAGTTCCAGACCATGGACCAGTACATCTTCTACTACCAGAAGAAGCGCGGCCTCACCGATGCCGAGTTCGCAAAGTTCGTCGATCGCCGGGTCTCTGAATCCGAGCGCAACTCGACGCCGCACCGCGTCGCGATCTCGAAGGTCTGCGCCGAGCGCGGCATCACCGTCGCCAGCCACGACGACGCCACGCTCGCCCATGTCGACGAGGCGATCGAAAACGGCGTGCGTCTCGCCGAATTCCCGACCAGCTTCGACGCAGCCAAGGCCTCGCATGAAAACGGCATGAGCGTTCTCATGGGCGCGCCCAACATCGTGCGCGGCAAGTCGCACTCCGGCAACATCGCTGCGCGCGATCTCGCTGAGCGCGGCGTGCTCGACGTTCTCTCGTCCGATTACGTGCCGCTCAGCCTGCTCTACGCACCCTTCCTGATCGCCGACGAAGTCGAGAGCATCTCGCTGCCGAAGGCGATCGCCATGGTGACGTCGACGCCGGCGCGCACCGTGAGCCTCAACGACCGCGGCCGCATCGCAACCGGGCTCCGCGCCGATCTCGTTCGCGTCTTCCGCGACGAGGGCGTTCCGGTCAGCCGCTCCGTCTGGCGCGAAGGGCGCCGGGTCGCATGACCGCGCACGAAACGCATCCCTCGCACGAGCCCCACGTCGTTCCCGGAACCGAGCACGGCATCATGGTGGTCGTGGTCGGCCCCTCCGGCGCCGGCAAGGACACGCTGATGGCAGCCGCCGCCCGGCATTTCAGGCAGCGGCAGGACGTCCATTTCGTCCGCCGCGTCATCACCCGCGATCACGACGCCGGCGGCGAGGATCATCTCGCCGTCTCGCCTCAGGGCTTCGCCTCGATGGAGCAGGCCGGCAGCTTCTCCGTCTGGTGGGAAGCCCACGGCCTGAAATACGGCATCCCCTCGGAAGTCTCGGTGTCGCTGTCAGCGGGAAGCCTCGTCATCGCCAACGGCTCACGCTCGGCGCTGCACCATTTCCACGCCGTCTTCCCCCGCCTGAAGGTGATCAACGTCACCGCCCGCGCCGACGTGCTGGCAAGCCGGCTGGAGGCCCGCGGCCGCGAGACCCACGAAGACATCATGGCCCGCCTGGCCCGCGGCCCGCTCACCGTGCGCGGTGATTACGACGTCGTCGATCTCGACAATAGCGGGTCCCTGGAACAGGGCGAACGCCGCATGGTCGAGGTGCTCGAGGGCTTCCTCCAGGAAATCGGCTGACGACGATGCGGCCGATCCGGCCAAATCGACCAATCCTGGTTATCCAGTATGATCCGCGTTGGCCCTCGTTCTTCCAGGCCGCGCGCGACGAACTCCTGTCGCTCGCGCCCGACCTCATCCTCGCTGTCGAACACATCGGCAGCACCGCCGTCCCCGGCCTCGCCGCCAAGCCGAAAATCGACCTCGACGCCGTCCTGATCGACGCTGCCGCCCTCGCCACCCTCACCGAGAAACTCACGCTCTCCGGCTTCCGCGCCCACGGCGACCCGCATGGCGACGGCCGCCTGCCATTCACCCGCGAGCACGAAGGTTACGGCCTGCGCCTCTACCTCTGCCTTGAGGCGAACCCCGCCCACCACGACCGCCTCCTCTTCCGCGACCACCTCCGCCTCCACCCGGACCGCGCCGCCGAATACCAGGCGCTGAAGCAGCGCCTCGCCGAGGAAGCCGCCGGCGACTGGGACCACTACACTGGCGGCAAGAGCGCCTTCGTTGCCGAGACGCTGCGCCGCGCCGAGGCCGAGATATCGGCGTCGCGGGGATAATTTTGTTGCGCGGCGAAAGAAATCGCCGCGATATCAGCCGCTTGAGAATTTCGTCGTCCCCATCCATCCCCGCCGCGGTCGTCGCTCCCATACTGACAGCGTCATTGGACAGGGAGCCGGGTCGCGAACCGGATCTGACACATCAGGGCGCAAGCCCGGCGTCCGGTGATGGTTGTTGAAAGGTGGGTGATTTGGTCGTCAGGACCTCTCATCCCTCCGGAAGCGAAAGGCCGAGAGACGCTCCTGTCGGCCTGGATATCCGGAAGTCTTGATATGATCGGGCAGGCGATATTGCCTGACAATCATACTTTATACCGACCGTCGCCTGCCCATTCCCAGCTTGTCATGCCGTCGCGGAGAGGTCTCCGGCGCGGGGTTTTGCGGTGTTCGTATTGCTGGAGTCGCAACGTTTGAGCCCGCGGCCCCCTCATCGCCTCGCTATCGCTCCGGCACTTCTCCCCGCTGGGGAGAAGGGGCTGGGCGCACTGTTTTGCGCGATCTTGAGCGTCCCTGAAACGTCCCTAAGAAACATTGAGAAGATGACCGGGCGAGCGGCCGCCACTTGTCTCTTCTCCCCCGCGGGGAGAAGGTGCCGGCAGGCGGATGAGGGGGCTCCTGGCGCTAACGTCACCCACAAAATCCCATCCCGTCTTGCAGCCGACACACCCCTTCTCTACCGTCCGACCAACATCACAAGGTACCACCCCATGACCGACGCAAGACCCCAGCATAACGCCGCCTGCCACTGCGGCACGGTAAAGTTCAAGGTGCGGCTGACCGACGAGTTCAACACCATCCGCCGCTGCACCTGCTCCTATTGTCGCATGCGCGGCGCCATCGCCGCCTCCGCCAATCTCGACGACATCGAGTTCGTCGAGGGCGAGGACAATCTGACGCTCTATCAGTTCCACACCGGCACGGCGAAGCACTACTTCTGCAAGACCTGCGGCATCTACACCCACCACCAGCGTCGCTCCAATACCAGCCAATTCGGCATCAACGTCGCCGTCCTCGAAGGCGTCAGCCCCTTCGATTTCGCCGAAGTAAAGGTCATGAACGGCATCGCCCACCCCAACGATGCCGGCGGCACATCCGAGGTCGCCGGCGTGCTTTGGTTCGAGCCGTTCGAGTGAACGACGGGCGATGCTCGGTCGCTGGCTGAATGCCCGCAGGAACTGTCGCCGCGCTTGGGCGTCCTGCGGCCAATGATCTTTATGCTTCCGGCTCCATCACCCCTGTCTCATCCGCTCTTCGCCGCGCATCGCGACCGCGCCGAGAACCACCGCAGCGATCGCCACGGTCAGCCCGTCAGCGATCGGAAACGCGAACCAGATGGCCGTTCGGTCCAAGAAAGCGGCGATGACAATGATGGCGACCGGAACAAGCACGAACGACTTCATCAGCGTCAGAAGCCCGGCCTGTAGAGGTCGGCCGATCGCCTGGAAGTAAAGCGCGAGCACCAGCACCGGCCCCGAAAACAGATAGAGCGCTGCCATCGGTCTAAGAATTCTAGCGACCTCCTCGATGACGCCGGCATCGGCGATAAAGGCGGAGGCGATCATTTTGCCTTTTGTCAGAAGCAACAGTTCGACGGCGGCGCCATAGACGAAGGCCGTTGCCACGGCGATCCGCAGGACCTGGTCGGCGCGATCCCAGCGCCCGGCTCCGACATCGTTGCCGACGATGCTCTGCATGGCGAGCGCTGCGGCCATGGGCGGCAGGAAGGCGAAACCGAGGATGCGCGTGATGATGCCATAGGCGGCGACCGCCTGCGAATGGCCTTCGCCTGAGGCCGGCAGCGCAAGAACCACGCAGGTCGCCGTCAGCGCCATCCCCAGGAACGTGAGACTGACGGGAGCGCCGAGTGCCGCGATCTTCCCCCATTGCCCATACCATGCGTTCCGCCGCAGGACGCCAAGCGGCATCATGCCCCGGGATCGCCGCCGGCCCTCGATAAGGAGAGCGAGGCCCGCCGCCTGCGCCAAGACGGTGCTCAAGGCCGACCCCGCAACGCCCATCGCAAGCGGCACGATCAGGATGTAGTTGAAGAGGATGTTGATCGATGTCACGCCGAGCGACATCAGCGCCATGCTGCCCGCCCGGCCTTCATTGCGCCAGGCATCCGCATGGATGACAAGCAGGAACTGCAGCGGCGTGCCCAGAAGAGTGATCATCAGGAACACCCAAGCCATCCTGGCAACCGGCTGCGCCGTTCCGGCCATCCGCGTTGCAAACGTCCAGCCCCCGATAAGGAAGAGCAGGATCAGCGCCAGGCCGATCATGATGGCCAGACCATGCGCCCGGGCAAATGTCGCGCCCGCCTCTTCGCGCGCACCGGCGCCGAGTTGTCTGGCAAGCAGGCTGGACATGCCGCTGCCTACAAGCGTCGAAAGCGCAATAGTGAGCAGCAGAACGGGAAACGCGACACTGATGGCCGCTATGGCCTCTTCCCCGACAAAGCGTCCAAGAAAGGCGGCATCAACGATACCGAGCAGGCCGTTCATCGTCATGATGGCCACCATCGGCAGGGCGGTCGTGGCAAAGATCCGGCCCACGGGCGCGGTCAGGAATCGATTATCGGGTGATTGTCTCGCAGACATCACGCACTCCTCACATGAGGCATTTCGATTGAGGAGGGAGCCTGCATTGCCACCAACGAAATGCTTCGAGGGTGAGACGATATCCACGTCGAGCTTTTACCGTGACTTGCGTCCGCAGGCGGCAGGCACTCGAAACCTGCACCGGATCAATCATTTTGACGCGGATCTGTCAATTCGAAAACCGGCGACCACGGGGTGGCGGTGGGTGGAGATGGGGTTTGGGAAAAGGAAATGTGAGACTGGGGTGCCCTTCGCTTGTCGCTCAGGGCGTCGCTTCCGCTCCACCCCCTCATTGCCTCGCTGTCGCTCCGGCACTTCTCCCCGTTGGGGAGAAGGGGCAGGTGGTTGCCGCTCTGCGCCACCTTGGATGTTGATTTCCAGCCGGCTAACGAGTGACAATATCGCTCAAGGCGCAGCCACGAGTCTCTTCTCCCCAACGGGGAGAAGGTGGCGGCAGCCGGATGAGGGGGCTCCGGGTTCCGAGTTCAATTTTTCTGTGCTGCACCCCCGGCGAGAGACCTCAATCCCCCTCGCCACGCCCATTGACGATCTCGCGCTTGCCGACATGGTTGGCCGGGCCGACCAGCCCTTCCTTCTCCATGCGCTCGACGAGCGAAGCGGCGCGGTTGTAGCCGATGCCGAGGCGGCGCTGGATGTAGGAGGTCGAGCACTTCTTGTCGCGCAGGACGACCTTGACGGCCTTGTCGTAGAGGTCGTTGCCGTCCTCGGCCGCCATGTCGCCCTTGTCGAACACGGCGCTGTCTTCCTCCTCGCCGTCTTCCTCTTCGTCGGCGGTCACCGTGTCGAGATATTCCGGCCGCCCCTGCGTCTTCAGATGCGCCACGACCTTCTCGACCTCGGCGTCGGAGACGAACGGGCCGTGGACGCGCGAGATGCGGCCGCCGCCCTGCATGTGCAGCATGTCGCCCTGGCCGAGCAGCTGTTCGGCGCCCTGTTCGCCAAGGATCGTGCGGCTGTCGATCTTCGACGTCACCTGGAAGGAGATGCGGGTCGGGAAGTTGGCCTTGATCGTGCCGGTGATGACATCGACCGAGGGACGCTGCGTCGCCATGATCAGGTGGATGCCGGCGGCGCGCGCCATCTGCGCCAAACGCTGGATCGCGCCTTCGATCTCCTTGCCGGCCACCATCATCAGGTCGGCCATCTCGTCGACGATGACGACGATGTAAGGCATCGGCGTCAGGTCGAGTTCCTGTTGTTCCTCGATCGGCGCACCGGTGCTGCGGTCGAAGCCGGTCTGCACCATGATGTGGATCGTCTCGCCCTTTTCCTTGGCCTGCGCCACGCGGCTGTTGTAGCCGTCGATATTGCGCACGCCGAGGCGCGACATCTTGCGATAGCGCTCTTCCATCTCGCGCACCGCCCACTTCAGCGCCATCACGGCCTTCTTCGGGTCGGTCACGACGGGAGTGAGCAGATGCGGAATGCCGTCATAGATCGACAGTTCCAGCATCTTCGGATCGATCATGATCAGACGGCACTGTTCCGGCGTCATCCGGTAGAGCAGCGACAGGATCATCGTGTTGACGGCGACCGACTTGCCGGAACCGGTGGTGCCGGCAACGAGCAGATGCGGCATCTTCGCAAGCTCGGCGATCACAGGCTCGCCGCCGATCGTCTTGCCGAGCCCTAGCGCCAGCTTGTAGCTGCTCTTCTCGAAATCGGCGCTCTCGATCATCTCGCGGAAATAGACGGTTTCGCGCAGCGCGTTCGGCAGTTCGATGCCGATGACATTGCGGCCGGGCACCACGGCGACGCGCGCCGAAAGGGCCGACATCGAGCGGGCGATATCGTCGGCAAGGCCGATGACGCGCGAGGATTTCACGCCCGGCGCCGGCTCGAATTCATAGAGCGTAACGACAGGGCCAGGGCGCACATGGATGATCTCGCCCTTGATGCCGAAATCTTCCAGAACACTTTCCAGAAGCCCTGCATTCTGCTCCAGCGCTTCCTGCGACATGATCTCGCCGACGCGTTCCGGCGGCTCCTGCAGCAGCGAGTTGGAGGGAAACTCGTAGCCCGAGGCATCGACCTTGGAGGGCACGAACTTGTGCGCCACCATACGGGCAGCGGGCGCCAGCGGCGCGATCGCCGGCTGCGAGCGAACCGGCATCGGCGCGATCGGCTGCGCTACTGATGGCTGCGGCTCGATGGCGATCGGCTGCACGATCTGCGGGGCAGGGGCGGGCGCCAGTGCCTCGGCGGCAGCTGCCTGCTGCTTCAGTCTCACCGCAAGCGGCTGGCGGATCGGCGCGCGACCAGTGGTCGGTGCAGGCGCCACGACGACAGGTGCTGCAACGGAAACGGCAGGCGCAACTGTTACGACGGGCGTGGTGATCGGGGCCACGACCGGAGCGGGGGCAACGGCGACCGGCAGCGGCGCGGCATAGGGAGCGGCGACGACGGGCTGCTTGCCCGGGCGCCATTCCATGATGCGGAACTGGCTGATGATCGAGTGCGGTTCGGAGACGGTCTGCGGCGCGACGATCTGCACCTGCGGTGCCGCTTCCACCGGCTCGACGGGCGCCTCGCCATCCTCGAAGGACATGACTTCCCAGAAGGCGAAGTCGGAGATCGAGGAGAGGTTGGAAGAGGCATGGAACTGCGCCTCGTCGGAGGTCTCGGAAACGACGATCGCGTTTTCCTCGACGGCGGCGACATTGGCTACCGGCTGGTAGACGTCGAACGGCACGTTGACGACGGGCGCGACCAAGGGTGCGCGAGACGTGACCAAAGGCGCGCGTGGGCCGGCCGGCTGCGACGCATATGCATTGCGCAGCGCCTGCTGCTGAACGTGGGGCTGCGGCTGCGTGACGGCAGGCTGCATGGCGGCCTGTCGGGCGACATAGCCCTGGCGCGGCTGCGCGGCGGGCTGCGGCGTCACGACGATCGGCTGGGCCACCGGCGCCATCACCTTCACGGCCGCCGGTGCTACCGCTTGGGTGGGCTGCGGGACAGGTGTCGGCGCGGCTGCCACGACCTGTTCCGGCTCCATCACCCGCTGCTGCACCGGCTCGGCCGGCTGCTTGCGCGGGTTGATCTGGCTTTCCGGCGTGCGGGTAAAGCGGACATTCGGCGCCAGCGAAAAGTGATTCTGCCAGATCGGCGGCACCGGCTTCTCGCCGGCCTGTTCCTGCAGCTGTTCGCCCTGGGTGTCGGCGGAAACCTCGCCTGCATCCGTCAGATTGGTTCTAGGAAAGCGCATACGACAGCCACTCACTCATGATTGGTAACTATTATCCTCTTCCGGCTTAGGAAATGAAGGTTAATAAGTTCCTTCTCGACGCCCCTGCGGGACAGCCGCCGCAAGGCGTAATTAGAGTGTTTTCAGTGGCTTGCTTGATAAAGAAAATTTTAGCGATTTTTCGACGAGGCACTCTAGTGCGCCTCGTCCCAGTTGGTCGCCGCGCGCGCATCCACCTTCAGCGGCACACGCATTTCGAGCGCCGGCATGGTGGCGTTTTCCATCACCGAAACGATAACAGGCATCGCCTTGTCGACGTCCTCGTCCTCGACCTCGAAGATCAGTTCGTCGTGCACCTGCAGCAGCATGCGCACCCGCTCGGAAAGCCCGACCTCGGCCAGCGCTGGCTCCATCTTGATCATCGCCCGGCGGATCACGTCGGCGGCCGAACCCTGGATCGGCGCGTTGATCGCCGCGCGCTCGTTGAAAGCGCGAACCGAGGGGTTGGAGGAACGAATCTCCGGATAGTTGATTCGCCGCCCGAAGATCGTCTCGACATAGCCCTTGTCGCGCGCCTGCTGCTTGGTGCTGTCCATGTAGTCGCGAATGCCGGGGAAGCGCTCGAAATAGCGCTTGATGTAGTCGCTGGCTTCCGAGCGCTCGATCGAGAGCTGGTTGGCGAGGCCGAAGGCCGAGATGCCGTAGATGATGCCGAAGTTGATCGCCTTGGCGCGGCGGCGCACCTCCGACGGCATGCCCTCGACCGGAACGCCGAACATTTCGGACGCCGTCATCGCGTGAATGTCGATCCCGTCGGCGAAGGCCTGCGTCAGCTGCGGGATCTCGGCGACATGGGCAAGCACGCGCAGCTCGATCTGGCTGTAGTCGGCCGAGATCAGCTTGTGGCCCGGCGTCGAGATGAAGGCGGTGCGGATCTTGCGGCCTTCGGCGGTGCGAACCGGAATGTTCTGCAGGTTGGGTTCCGACGAGGAAAGCCGCCCCGTCGTCGTAGACGCCAGAGAGTAGGAGGTATGCACCCGCTTCGTCTCAGGGTGCACATAGCCCGGCAGCGCGTCGGTATAGGTCGATTTGAGCTTGGTCAGCTGCCGCCAGTCGACGATCTTGCGCGGCAGTTCCAGCCCGGCCGCCGCCAGATCCTCCAGTACGCTGGCCGAGGTCGACCATTGCCCGGTCTTGGTCTTCGAGCCGCCGGCAAGGCCCATCTTGCCGAACAGGATGTCGCCCAGCTGTTTCGGCGAGCCGATGTTGAAACGCTCGCCGGCCAGCTGATAGATCTCGTCCTCCAGCCGTGCGGCACCCTGCGCCAGCTCGCCCGAGAGCCGCGACAGGATCTGCCGGTCGACGGTGATCCCCCGCTCTTCCATATGCGCGAGCACGGGCAGCAGAGGCCGTTCCAGCCGCTCATAGACCGATGTCAGCTTCTCGGCCGCCAGCCGCGGCTTCAGCACCATCCAGAGCCTGAGCGTCACGTCGGCATCTTCTGCCGCGTAATGCGTGGCGCGGTCGATATCGACGAGGTCGAAGGAGATGTTCGACTTGCCGCTACCGGCCACATCCTTGTAGGCGATTGGCTTGTGGTTGAGGAATTTCTCCGACAGCGGGTCCATGCCATGCGCGCCGGTGCCGGCGTCGAGCACGTAGGAGATCAGCATCGTGTCGTCGAAGTTCTTGGTCTCGACGCCGTAGCGCTTCATCAGCAGGTAGTCGTATTTCAGGTTCTGGGCGACCTTGAGCACCGACTGGTCCTCGAGCAGCGCCTTCAGCCGCGGCAGCGCGTCGCGCATCGCGATCTGGTTCTCGGCCATGCCGCCGCCCAAGAGATCGCCGACGCCGGTCTTGTGGCCAAGCGGCACATAGGCGGCGCGGATGTTGACGCCCGTGGGGCTCTTCGCGTTATCGGCAATCGCCATCGAGAAGCCGACGAGCTCGGCCTGCATCGCATCGAGCGAGGTCGTCTCGGTGTCGAAGCCGATCACGCCGGTCTCGCGCGCATCCGCGATCCACCTGTCGAGCGTCGCGACATCCCGGATCGTCACATAGCGCGAATGGTCGAAGGGCAGGTTGGCGAAGGCGTCGGCCCGCGACTTGGCGAAGTCGGACGGCGTGAAGCTGCCCTCGGGCGCAGCCACGCCGTTGACCTTAGTGGGAACAGCGACGGCATCGCCGACGACCTCAGGCGTTCCGCCGGCAACCGGCGCCGGCTCGGCTACGTCGAGATCAGGGCCATGCGCATTGGCGCCCCACTCGACCGGCACGTCCACCGCGTCGATTACACTCGCGTCGCATTCGCAGGCCTCGGCCACGCGCCGCGTCAGGCTGGTGAACTGCATGGCTTTGAGGAAGCCGATCAGCTTCGGCCCGTCCTGCGCTTCGAGAATGAGGTCGGCGACGGCAAGCTCCAGCGGCACGTCTGTCCTGAGCTTGACGAGTTCACGCGACAGCCGCGCCTTGTCGGCATTCTCGATGATCGTCTGCCGGCGCTTCTCCTGCTTGATCTCGGTGGCGCGCTCGAGCAGCGTGTCGAGGTCGCCATATTCGGCAAGCAGCGTCGCCGCCGTCTTCGGGCCGATGCCGGGAATACCAGGCACGTTGTCGACGGAATCGCCGGTCATCGCCTGCAGGTCGATCATCTTTTCCGGCGGCACGCCCCATTTCTCGATCACGTCAGGGATGCCGATCTGCTTGTCCTTCATGCTGTCGTACATGTGGACGTTATCGGTGACGAGCTGCATCAGATCCTTGTCGGAGGAGACGATCGTCACGTCGGCGCCGAGCGCTTCGGCCTGGCGGGCATAGGTGGCGATGATGTCGTCGGCTTCGAAACCCTCTGTCTCGATGCAGGGCAGGTTGAAGGCGCGCGTTGCCTGGCGGATCAGCCCGAACTGCGGGATCAGCTCTTCGGGCGGTGCCGAGCGGTTGGCCTTGTAGGCGTCGTAGAGATCCTTGCGGAAGGTCTTCGACGAATAGTCGAAGATGACGGCGAGATGCGTCGGCGTCACGCCCACCGACGTGTCGCGCGCCTCCGTCAAAAGCTTCCACAGCATGTTGCAGAAGCCCGAGACGGCGCCGACAGGCAGCCCATCGGATTTGCGCGTCAGCGGCGGCAGGGCATGGAAGGCTCGAAAGATGAATCCGGAGCCGTCGACAAGAAAGAGATGATCGCCTTTTTTCATGGCAGCATGGATAGCGCGCCGGCCCTGCGAGGTCCATATAAAGTTAGGGTGCCGGCGCGTTGCGCACATGCTTGGGAAGTGCCGGAAAACGCCAGCAAACGGCCATAACCCCTCAATAGCTGCGGCTTGTTTCAGGCGTTTTTCGCCCATACATTGGGTCTGCGTTCAACGAGAGCCCGCGATGTCTGGAGCCCCTGAGTCACAGAGATACTTTCTCAACCAACTCTCCGTGCTCATCGATGGCATGAAGGGGTTGAGTACGCAGGTCGCCCGGCAGGTCGACGCGATGGGTCGGTACGACGTCGAATTTTTTAAGCTCGGGCGTTCCATGAACAAGTTCGAGAACGACTTGATCGACCTCAGGGCTGATATGGGAGGCGTGAAACTGGAGATAGGCCAGTTTCGCTCTGAGATGGGTCAGTTTCGCTCGGAGATGGAGGCTCGGCTCGGCGCGATCTTGAAGCGCATAGACGACCTGGAAGGCCGGGCACATGATATCGCCGATCATATCCAGGAACTGCGTTCCGATAGCCTGCGCCAGTACAACGAAGTGATCAACGCCGTGCAGGACAGTTATCAGAACCGGATGTCCGTTAACGATATCGAGGAGCGCCTCGCCGAACTCGAACGCCTCATCGGCCCGCGCCTGCCACCTGCGGCGTAGTCCTGCGCAAGTCGCTCACCGGACTGTTACCAAAATGTAATAGTCAATTCTTTTCTTTCCCTTGAAAAGCCACATTCGGAACTACAAATAAATATCACCGACGCGACATTGATCACGTCGAGGGTCTGATTGCCGGCTCGTCCCCCGCCGCATTGGACTTGGACAAAGGCCTCATCCCCTCTCCGGGCCTTTGTCCCCTATTTGAAGCCGCCATAGCCTTACCTCCAGGCTATGGCGGCTTTGTTTTTCTGCACTATCTCCAGCTGTATGAATATGAATGTCTGTCTTTCAAAGCATCGCATACGATTTGTTGCATTGCTCGTGGCTGGGTTTTGCGCCTAACTGAAAAAATGGGAACGGAACGAATGGACTCGGGAGCCTATCTCGCCAGCCAGCTGGCCAAGGGCTTTGCCCGCTCGCTGCAGCAGCGCGCGGCAAGGTTGGGTTTTTCGCCGGGTCAGTTTCCGATTCTGCTGGAGCTTTGGGCCGAGGACGGGCTGACGCAGAAGCAGCTGCTTGCCCGCGTCGATATCGAGCAGGCGACCATGGCCAACACGCTGTCGCGCATGGAGCGCGATGGCTTGATCGAGCGCCGCCCGCACCCGTCAGACAAGCGCGCCCAGCTGGTCTTCCTCACCGACCGCGCGAAAACGATGGAAAACGATGCGGTTCTCGCCGCCCGCGAGGCCGATCTCGCATTGTTCGATGGCTTCAAGACATTCGAGCGCGAGCTGACGCTGGAATACATCCGCCGTCTGCTGGAGAACGCCAAAAAACTCTGAGATTTGGGTGTGGCTCCGGCGCGATTAGCACCCGGGATGGGGCCGGCGCCTTATTCGGCGGCGGCGAGGTAGATCTGGTTCTGCGAGGATGCGGCCAGAGCCTGCACGCGCGCTTCAGTCTTGGCGATCAGCTGATAGAACTCGTCCTGTGCCTCGACATCGAGCTGAATGACGGCGTTCACCTCATCCGGCGTATCGCAGACGCAGGCAATGGCAGATATCGGGCAGATGCCGCCGGGATAGCGCTTGCCGTTGCCGGTGTAGGCGCGGCGACCCCAGCGCTCGGAATAGACGGTCTCTTCGCGATCGATATGAAGGATCGTGCCCTTGCACGCGGTCACGATGCCGGCCTTGCCATAGGCAAACCAGTGGTAGTTCAATTTCCGCAAGATATACTTGCCGGTGATGTCTTCCCCGGCCAATTCGGCGGGATCTTCAATCATACGGATCATGACGTCTTCCTTAACGTGCACGTAATATCCGATATCTATGTTTCAGCTTCAAGACGAAAAGGTCAGCTTTTGGAGCCACTTAGTCACAAGTTGTTTCGAATTCTTACGAATTTCGCCGCTTTTTCGCCCTTTGAGCGCCATCGGCTCAGCCCCGGAACGCAACTTCCAGGTTTTGCCTGTCCTGCGCCACCACCCGGCAATGCGTCTCGAAGCCTTCGCCCTTGATCATCAAAACGAACTCCGCCGGGATTCCCGTCGAGCTCGAAACCGAGAGTGCGGCGCTGTCGGCGCCGAGCGAGCGGATGGTGCAGTCGATCGTCGAGCGGCGGTCGTTGAAGAGGATCGAGCCGGCCTTCAGCACCCGCCGGCGTGCGCCGCTCGGCTGATCCGAGCTGATCGATTGCCAGCAGAGGCAGCGGTTGCGGCCGCTGCGCTTGGCCTCGTACATGGCGGCGTCCGCTTGCGCCAGCAGCGTGTCGATCTCTTTGCAGACGATCGAGAGCGCCGAAATCCCGAAGCTCGCCGTCACCTCGAGCGAGCCGAAATCGCCGACGATCGGCTCGGCCGAGATCGCCGCCCGCAGTCTCTCGGCCACGACGAGTGCGCCCTCGCGGTCGACATTGGGCAGGATGATCGCGAATTCCTCGCCGCCCAGCCGCCCGAACAGGTCGCCGCTTCGAAGCACCGAGCGGCAGATCGAAGACACCGCCTTCAGCACCTCGTCGCCGGCCGCATGGCCATGCGTGTCGTTCACGGTCTTGAAGTGGTCGATATCGAGCACGATGCAGGCGAGGCTCTTCTGGCTGCGCAGCGCAGCCCCGATCAGCTGGTCGGTCTCTTCTTTGAAAGCCCGGCGTGTCAGTCCCTCGGTCAGGCTGTCGGTCGCCGCCGATTGCATCAGCTCGATGCGGTCCATGGCGACGCCGGCAATCTCTTCGAGAATGGTGAGATCCTTGCGCCCGAAGGAGCGCGCCGTGCGGTCGATGGCGCAGACAGTGCCGACGGTGTGGCCGCTCTTGGTGCGCAGCGGAACGCCGGCATAGAAGCGAACGTGATTTTCACCTGTTACGGCGGGGTGGGCGGCAAAGCGCGGGTCGCGCGTCGCGTCGGGCACGATCACGGCCGTGTCGAGGTCCACCACGAAGCGGCAGAAGGAATCCTCGCGTGGAACTTCGCTGTTCGAGAGGCCGGAGCAGGCCTTGTACCATTGGCGGTGCGCGTCGATCAGCGAGACCAGGCCGATGTCGACGGTGAACACTTCCTTGATCAGCCGAACGATCCGCTCGAAGCCTTCATCGCGCGGCGAATCGAGCAGGTCGAGCTGCTCCAGCGCCGCCAGACGCTCGAGTTCCCGCTGTTTCACATCCGCGGAAGATGTACCGAATGCGCGCGCAACAGCCATTGCAAACGTGCTCCCCACCTAAGTCCGTGTATGAGATGCCTCGCACAAAATCATGAACAAATGAATATTATGCGTCCCCGGTTCTCATGGGTGAAGGTCGCGGGCAGGGGTGTCAAGGCTGCGGATAAGGGCTCCCATCCTTGTGAACGAACCGACCGTCGGCGTTCGCGCTCATCATGTCGATGTCGGAACAGGTGGTGAGATCGGCCATGTCCCGCGAGCCGATCTCCAAATAGATGGCCATCGCATCGGACCGGTTGATCAGGTGATGGCCGTTGCCGGTGTTCTTCGGAAACGCCGCGCAATCGCCGGCGCGAAGCGGCGTCTCCCCGTCATCCTCGACCAGCACCACCTCGCCCTGAAGCACATAGACGAACTCGTCTTCATGCGAATGCCAGTGTCTCTGGCTCGACCAGTTGCCGGGCGGCAGGTGCATGAGGTTGATGCCGAAATCGGAAAGCCCGCCGGCGTCACCCAGCCGCTGGCGGACCCGCTCGGCGCAGGCCGCCGCATGCGGCGCCGGGTAAGGCGAGCCCTTGACGCGGGCTACGGTGGCGACGTCGATCTTCGGCATCAGATTATCCTCCGCAACATGTGTTCGGCGGGTGGTTTGGCAGGCCGCCCTCTCAACCGCCCTTCGGCTTCTTCGTGGCCTTCGTCATGTTGAGTGCGATCGCCGCCCGCACGAGTTCCGCAAGGGCCGGCGCGTCGATCGTGTCTCCCTCGTGAAAGTCGATGGCGCGGCGGGCATTGCCCTCGAGGCTGGCGTTGAACAGGCCGGAGGGATCATCGAGCGATGCGCCCTTGGCGAAGGTCAGCTTCACGGCGGTCTTGTAGGTCTCGCCGGTGCAGATGATGCCAGAACGTTCCCACACCGGAACGCCGCGCCACTTCCACGTCTCGATCACGTCGGGATCGGCGTCCCGGATGATCCGCCGGGCATTCGCCAGCATCGCGCCGCGCCAGTCCGTCAGCTCCGCGATCCGCTGGTCGATCAGCTGCGACGCATTGGCTTCCTCGCCCACGGCACCCTTCGTCTTCTCCGCCATTCCATCCTCCCCGTCGATAAGCTCATGCGAATACTACGCAATCTAGGAGATTCGCGGCTGAAGGAAAGAGGGTTTCCTTTGTCTCCGCCTCCATCGTCGTGCTACCACTCCTGCGGGATTCGAGGAGGTTCACTCATGACGCAGGTGCCTGCCGCCAATTGGGCGGAAAGCTTTCACTATGGTTTCAAGGACTGCCATTATCCGTCCTCGCTCGAGGAGATCAGTGCGATCGTGGCCCGGTCGGCGGCGGTAAAGACGCTCGGCTCGCGCCACTCGTTCAACGCCATCGTCGATGGCAGCTCTGCCATGTTGCTCGAGCGCCTGCCGATCGATCCTGTCGTCGAAAGCGGCGGCCACCAGGTCTCGGTCGCCGGCCACTGCACCTATGGCGAGCTCGCACTCTTCCTGCAGCGCCACCAGCTCGCCATCCACAATCTCGCATCCCTCCCGCACATCTCGATCGCCGGCGCGATCGCCACCGCGACGCATGGCTCGGGCGACGGCAACGGCAACTTGGCGACGGCGGTCTCCGGCCTCGAATTCGTCGCCGGCGATGGCAGCCTGGTGAAGGTGAAGCGCGGCGACGTCGATTTCGAAGGCATGGTCGTTCATCTGGGGGCGCTCGGCGTCGTCACCCGCGTGACGCTCGATGTCCAGCCGGAATTCCAGGTCGCGCAGCACGTCTATGAGGGGCTAAGCTGGGATGCACTGCTCGCCAACCTCGATGCCATCATGGCGGCGGCCTATAGCGTCAGCGTCTTCACCCAATGGGGCGAGAAGGCCGGCGCGGTCTGGCTGAAGGAGACGGAAAAGAGCGGCAATCATCCCGATGCCCTGCATGGCGCGGTCAATGCCGACATCAAGCGCCATCCGATCATCGGCCTCGACGCCGAAAACGCCACCGAGCAGCTCGGCGCCTTCGGACGCTGGTCGGACCGGCTGCCGCATTTCAAGATGGGTTTTACCCCAAGCAGCGGCGCCGAGATCCAGTCCGAATACCACGTGCCCCGCAAGCATGGCGCGGCCGCCGTCGAGGCGCTTTTGTCGATCCGCTCCAAATTCGCGCATCTCGTCCAATCGGGCGAACTCCGCACCGTCGCCGCCGACAGCCTGTGGCTCAGCCCGCAGTTTAATCGCGATACGCTGTCGATCCATTTCACCTGGGTTCGCGACCAGGCGGCGGTCGATGCCGCCGCCGCCGAGATAGAGCAAGCCTTGGCGGCTTTCTCGCCCTTGCCGCACTGGGGCAAGGTCTTCGCCCGCCAGCATATCGGAAGGAACTACGAGAAGCTCCCCGACTTCGCCCGCCTGCGCCAACGTATGGACCCGGAACGCAAGTTCTCCAATCCATGGCTGGAAGAGGTCGTCTTCGGCGCGAAGGCCTGAGCGGGATCGTGCGGCATCTTGCCGGCGTTGGCGCTCGCCGCCGCGCCGGTATATGCTGTTGCGAACAAGCAAGGGACGAAGACGTCCCTGATATCGATATGGAGTAAAGATTGGCGGTCGCCTTCACAAAGGAAGAAAGCTTCGAGACGGCATCGGAAACCCTGATTCCCGATCGGCCGATCTCGCCGCATCCGAACCTCGTCACCGAGGCCGGGTTGAAGGCACTGGAGCTCAATCTTAGCCAAGCGCGCGAAGCCTATAAGGCGACGTTGGGGATCGACGACATCAACGAGCGCCGCCGCCAGGGTGCCGCGCCGTTGCGCGATGCGCGCTACTTCGCGGCCCGCCTCGGCACTGCCCAGCTCATGCCCGCGCCTACGTCCAGCGATGCCGTGGCGTTCGGCAGCCTCGTCACCTTCGAGCGCGAGGACGGGCGGGTGCAGACCTATCGCATCGTCGGCGAGGACGAGGCCGATCCGAAGGCCGGGTCGATCTCCTACGTCTCGCCGGTGGCGCGTGTGCTGATCGGCAAGGCCGTCGGCGACGTGGTCGATGCCGGCGGCCAGGAGCTTGAGATCATCGCGATCGCTTGAGCGGGGCTTTCCCCGCGATCGACAGCCGCCCGCTCTCCGCAAGCCTGTCGGCCCGCTCGTTTCCCTCGGTGCCGGCGTGGCCCTTGCACCATGAAACGGTGATCGTCGCTGATCCCGAGAGTGCCGCGTCGATCGCCCTCCAGAGATCGGCATCGGCGATGCCACGGCTTCTGAGCCGGCTATTGGCGGTGATCTTCTTGAAACCGTTGTTGCGCCAGATCGGCCGCCACTCGTTGCAGCCCTTCACCGCGTAGACCGAATCCGACCAGATCGTCACCGCCGCCTCCGCCGCGTGGGCGTTGACCCATCTCACGGCCTCCAGAACGGCGGTCGCCTCCATCGCATTGTTGGCGGTCTTATCAGCGCCGCCGCAACCGGATGCGATCTCGACGCCATCGCGGTAGACGGCAAAGCCCCAACCGCCATTGCTGGAGCTAGGCTCGCAGCAGCCATCGGTGAAGATCTCAAGCGTGTCGTGAGCACCGATGGCGGCGCGGGCGGTGTCGGGATTATCGGTCATGTCGGCGGAATGTCTGGCAAATCGGCGGGAAGGCGCAACCTATCCGAAACGCCTGTCCCTGTCTTCCGCCCCAGATGATGCCCGCCTACTTCGACGTCGATACCACCTGCGGATAGAGCAACACCGTCTTCTGCTGCTTCTCATGCGCGGAAAGATAGCTCTCGCGCGCCGCCATCTTCACGCTCGGCTCGATATCCGGCTTGCCGAGAAGCAGCCCCTGCATCTGCTCGCAGCCCTCGTTGGTGACGATCTGGCGCTGCAGTTCGGTCTCCACGCCTTCCGTCACCACCTGGATCCCAAGGCTGTGGCCGAGGCCGATGATGGCGCGCACGATCGAGCGGGCGGCTGCGTCGTGCTCGAGGATGCCGGTAAAGCTGCGGTCGACCTTGATCTTGTCGAAGGGAAGGGCGCGCAGGTTGGAGAGCGAGGAGAAGCCGGTGCCGAAATCGTCCATGACGATGCGAACGCCGAGACCATGCAGCCGCATCAGCGTCGAGATCGTCGCCACGCGGTCGCGGATGAAGGCAGCCTCGGTGATTTCAAGCTCGAGCCGCTGCGGCGCAAGCCCGGTCTCGTGCAGAATGGCGGCGACCCGGTCGTAGAGATTGGGAAGCATGAATTGCACCGGCGAGACGTTGACGGCGATCGTCAGCGGCTGCGGCCAGCGCGCCGCCTCGGTGCAGGCCTGGCGCAGCACCCATTCGCCGAGCTGCACGATGATCCCGCTCTCCTCGGCGATTTTGATGAAGACGTCGGGCTCGGAGCTTCCATGCCCCGGCCGGTTCCAGCGCATCAGCGCCTCGTAGCCGCTGATGCTCCCTGTGCGGCTGTCGAGGATCGGCTGGTAGTTGACGAAAAGCTGGTTGCGGGTGATCGCGTGGCGCAGCTCGTTTTCGATCTCGCGCCGTGCCTTGACGGCGGCATCCATCTCCGCGTCGAAGAAGCACGCCTTGCCGCGGCCGGCATGCTTGGCGCGGTAGAGCGCGGTATCGGCGTTGATGCACAGAAGCTCGCCGGTATCGCCATCGGCGGGGTAGACCGCGATGCCGATGCTGACGCCGACGGCCGTCGGATCGCGGGCGACGTCCATTTCGGCGGCGACGCCTGCAAGGATCGCGTCGGCCAGGCCGCGCGCGCCATCGGGCTGCGGCTTGCCGCTCTGGATGATGGCGAACTCGTCGCCGCCAAGCCGCGCGATGGTGGCGCTGTCGTCGGCCACGCGCTGCAGGATCGCGGAGACCTTGCACAGAAGCCGGTCGCCCTCGGCATGGCCGAACAGGTCGTTGACGGCCTTGAAGCGATCGAGATCGAGATAGAAGACAGCCACCTGCCCACGCTTGCGCTGCGCCACCTGGATTGCTTGCCTGAGGCGCGGGTCGAAGAGCGAGCGGTTCGGAAGCCCGGTCAGCACGTCATGCTGGGCCAGGTGTTCGATCATCTGCTCGGCGCGCTTGCGCTCCGTCAGGTCGCGCACCGCCAGGATATCGCAGCTGCGGCCTCGATAGATCATCCGCCGCGCCATCAGTTCGACCGGCAGTTCCGTCTCGCTGTGCGTGGTGAGCAGCGTCTCATGATGCACGCCGGATTGCAGCCCGCCTGGGGGCAGCAGCAGAAAGTCCGGTTTCTGGCCGCGCAATTCGTTGAGCTGCCAGCCGGACATCTCCAGAAAGCGCTCGTTGGCGTCGAGGATCATCCCCTCGTAGAGCACCAGCAGCCCCTCCATCGTGGCGTTCGCCAGGCCCTTGAGGTCGGTGAGGTGGCTTGCCAGGAACACCATGCCGAGCGATGCGAGAATGAGCGCCGTAGAGACCGCCATGACGACACCCGCCAGCGCCTTCGGCTCGACGATCGCAGCCGTCATCTGCCGTCCCGGCTCAGGGGTCAGCGTGATGAAGCTCATCGACACGAAATGCGCGGCGGCGATCGCCAGCACCATTGCGGTTGCGGAGAGCAGCACGCGCTTGGAGCCGGATAGCGAACGGAAGATCAGGAAGGCAATGCTGGCAAGTGCAGCGCTGATGACAAGCGCCGAGAGTGTCGCCGTCGCGTTGAAGAGAATGTTGAACTGGCCCTCGACCGCCTGCATGCCGGTAAGGTGCATGGCGGTGATCCCGAGCGCCATCAGCGCGCCGCCCTGCGCGAAGGCGAAGCGGCTGGTGCCCTCGGTGGCGACAAGCAGCGCCAGATAGGAGACGCCGATGGCGATCACAACCGAGAGTGTGGTTAGCCCCAGCCCGTAGGCGATCGAATAGCCGCCGTCATAGGCGAGCATGGAAATGAAGTGGGTGGCCCAGATGCCGACGCCGATGGCGAAGGCAGACGCCATGAGCCAGTTGCGCTGCTGGGCGCGATCGCATTGCTGCGCGCGGAAGAGCAGCAGCATGGCGGTGAGATTTCCGATGAAACAGACGACGACGGCGGCAATGATCAAGCGCCAGTCATGATTGTCACGAATACAGGCGATCACGGTAAACATCAGCCACCTCCAGCACCAATCTCCGGAAGTTATCAAGCGTCTTCTTAAATAACTATGAATTGCAAATTGCAACTTTTCCCAGCATTCGATGTGCGTTTTCACCCTGTCGTGCGGATGCCCGAATTTCGTTTTTCACCTCGAAAGCGCACATGCTTTGGTCTATCGTCCGGCAAAAATTCAAGAAGGAGTCGGAAATGCCTGACCTGATGCCGGTTCTCGCGCGCGCGGACCAGAATTTGCCCTCGAGCCTCGACAAGCTGTTCGAGCTGTTGCGGATCAAGTCGATCTCGACCGATCCCGCCTACAAGGATGATTGCCACAAGGCGGCCGAGTGGCTGGTGGCCTATCTCCGCGACATCGGTTTCGACGCCTCGGTGCGCACCACGCCCGGCCATCCCATGGTCGTCGCCCATCACGATGGCGCCAATTCTTCGGCTCCGCACGTGCTGTTCTACGGTCACTATGACGTGCAGCCGGTCGATCCGATCGATCTCTGGGACAACGACCCCTTCGAGCCTTCCGTGCAGGAAGCTGGCGGCCGCAAGATCCTCACCGGCCGCGGCACCGCCGACGACAAGGGCCAGCTGATGACCTTCGTCGAAGCCTGCCGCGCCTATAAGGAAATCAACGGCGCGCTGCCCATCCGCGTCACGATCCTGTTCGAAGGTGAGGAAGAATCCGGCTCACCATCTCTGAAGCCCTTCCTCGAGGCCAATGCCGCCGAGCTGAAGGCCGACTATGCGCTGGTCTGCGATACCAGCATGTGGGACCGCGACACGCCAGCGATCGCAGGCACCCTTCGCGGCCTCGTCGGCGAAGAAGTTGTCGTCACCGCCGCCGACCGCGATCTGCATTCGGGCCTCTTCGGCGGTGCCGCCGCCAACCCGATCCACATCCTGACGAAGATCCTCGCCGGCCTGCACGACGACACCGGCCGCATCACGCTGGATGGCTTCTATAACGGCGTCGAGGAAACCCCTGAAAACATCAAGGCTTCCTGGGAAACGCTGGGCCTGACCACCGAAGGCTTCCTCGGCGAGGTCGGCCTGTCGGTTCCCTCGGGCGAGAAGGGCCGCTCGGTGCTGGAGCTCACCTGGGCCCGCCCGACCGCCGAAGTGAACGGCATCTGGGGCGGCTATACCGGCGAAGGCTTCAAGACCGTGATCGCCGCAAAGGCGTCGGCCAAGGTCTCCTTCCGCCTCGTCGGCACGCAGGATCCGGCCGCCATCCGCGACAGCTTCCGCGCCTACGTGCGCTCCAAGCTGCCTGCCGATTGCTCGGTCGAGTTCCACCCGCATGGCGGCTCGCCGGCGATCCACCTCTCCTATGATTCGCCGGTTCTGACCAAGGCGAAGACGGCGCTCTCCGACGAATGGCCGAAGCCCGCCGTCGTTATCGGCATGGGCGGCTCGATCCCGATCGTCGGCGATTTCCAGAAGATGCTCGGCATGGAATCGCTGCTGGTCGGCTTCGGCCTCAGCGACGACCGCATCCATTCGCCGAACGAGAAGTACGAGCTGACGTCCTATCACAAGGGCATCCGCTCCTGGATCCGCATCATGGAAGCGCTGGCGGCCTGATCGGCGTCGATGAAATGAAAAAGGCGCACCGATTTTTAAAGATCGGGGCGCCAGAGGAACAAAAAGGCCGGGTTGAAACCGGCCTTTCGTCATTCGCTTCGCATCAGTGCCAGTACATCCGTGGTCAAAGTGAAAGCGAATATTGCAGTCAGACTGCCCGCGAAAGGTTAACGAAGCGTTAACGATAATCTCGCGATAGGCAGGTCAATTCTCCATGCGCTCCATGGTGCGGCTTGGTGATCGACGACTGCATCCGATGACCGGGATATCGTGATCGCGCCGGCCCATTTCAAGGCCTTTGCGCTCGAACCGTTCAAGCTGCGTTCATCAGCGGATGCTATAAGTCATTGAAAGAAAAGTTGAATCACTCTCGCCAAACTTTGGCCGGGAAGCTGTTCACTGTTGTCTTGATAAGGCGATAAGCCCGAAAGTTTTCTGAAGGGGCGGCGTTTCGGCCGCTCTATCTAGGGAGTGCAAGCGTGAAGACCACATTGATGAAGATCACCGCCGTCGCAGCCTTGTTGCTGGCCCCGGTGGCGGCCGAGGCCGCCGAAGGGTTCGCGACCGCCAACGTCAACATGCGCGCCGGCCCGAGCACGCAGTATCCGGCCGTAACCGTCATTCCCGCCGGCGAATCCGTCGAAATCCACGGCTGCCTTGCCGATGTGCCCTGGTGCGATGTCGAGTTTTACAATGGCCGCGGCTGGGTCGCCGGCCGCTATGTGCAGGCGCTCTACCAGCAGCGCCGCGTCTATGTCGATCCGCAATATTATCGCCCGCTCGGCATCCCGACGGTCGTCTTCAGCGTCGGCAATTACTGGGATCGCTACTACCGCGACCGGTCCTTCTATGGTCAGCGCGACCGCTGGCGCCGCAACCCGGTCTACGACCGCCCGGCAGCCGTCCGCCCGCCGCCCGGCCCTGGCTTCGACAATCCCGGCCGTCCGCGTCCCGGCTATGATTACAACCGCCCGGGTTACGACAACAATCGCCCGCGTCCCGGCTTCGACAATGGCCAGCCCAATTTCGATCGTGGCCCCGGTCGCGGTCCCGATTATGGCCGTGGCCCCGATCCGCGTCAGGACAACGGTGGCCGTCCGGGCCGCCCGCCGCAGTTTGACGATCAGTCCGGCCGCGCCGGCATGCCTGGCCAGCCAGGCATGCCAGGTCAACCGGGTCAGCCCGGCCGGCGTGGCGAGGGCGGCCAAGGCGGTCAGGGAGGACAGGCCGGCCAGCCAGGTCAGCCTGGTCAGCCAGGCCAACCCGGACAGCCGGGCTTCGATCGCGGCCCGGATCGTCGCGACCACGACCGCCGCCGCCCGCCGGTCTGCCAGCCGGGCGATCCGAACTGCGGCCAAAACCAGCAGTGATCAGGAATCAGCAGTAAGATTGAGAGGGCGATCGAAAGGTCGCCCTTTCTGTTTTGTCGGGAAGAAACGAAAAGCCCGACGCTCCTGAGAGACGCCGGGCCTGAATTCGATCGGCTCGTGTTGAGGGGAGACGGCCGACCTGCCGCGAGGCGTGTTGCCTCGCTTGGGTAGAAATGGGTGAAAGCGGAAATGGTTCCGCGTCACCAGCCGGAAGCTGTATTTTTGCCGGATGCCATCAGGTCGCGCATGGCGGCATAGGGTCCGTGCAGCATCTTCAGACGGCTCTCCTCCATCTTCGACAGCCGATGACGGCGCGCGAAATCATGCACGCTCCAGATCTCCCTGGGGCTGAAATCGTCTGCTGTTGCCGAATGGATAGTCATTGTCTGCCTGTTTGATGCGCTGAATGAGCGAATAAGAGGCGCAACCGCCGCGACATATGTCAGATTTGTGACAAAGGCAACGAATAGCAGCCATGTTGAGACAAAATGGCTCGTTTCGCGCATGCCTACGAAAAAAGGCCCGCGACGGGCGGGCCTTTCGAGTGGTCGGTGCGATCGTTGGTCGCTCAGTAGCGATAGCCGTAGCCGTCGCGTGCCCATGGCGGCGGGCGATGGCCGCGTTCATAACGCCAGCCATAGCGTGGCGGCGGGCGGTGGCCCCAGCCGTAGTCGCGGTTGTAGCGGCGTTCGTAGCGCGGTGGCGGCGGGCGGCGCCAGTTCGGCCTGCAATCGCCCCAGGGCGTGACGTGGAAGCCACGGCCGCAGGCATAGTCGACCTTCACGACATTGTTGTTTACGCCGCTCTGTACGGCGCCCATCGGCATGGCTTCGGCAACCGTGGCAGTAAGCCCGGTCAGTGCAATCGCGATCGCGATAATTGTCTTGCGCATCTCTGCACCTCATTCCTTATGCAAGTCCCTTGCACGTGGATTAGAGGGCCGCTCTGGTGAATGGAAGCTGAACCAACCAAGGCATTATTGCGGCAGGCGACACAGGGTAAAAACACTGTGTTCAAAAGCGTTTGCCTTTGGCTAACGAGGTCTTAACTCCCCCTTAAATCGCCGCATTTAAAGTTCAACCGGGTAAAGATGCGGCCAGCGTGATGCGGCCGCCGCATCCATCGGGCTTGAAGCCGGTGGATTGCGGGTTGGGGCAAACCTCGGTTTGCGATTGAAGCGAGGTTCAGCGGGCGTAAATGGCAGGCAGGGGCAGATCAGGCGATAGAATCGAACCATCCTTCAGCGGGCGCGAGCGCCGCGACGATGGCGATGATTTCGCGCTCGGCGCCGATGACCGCGTCGCCGGCGGCGGACGCCCCGTCAAGCGCACGGCGCAGAAGTCCGCCCCACGCCGCGAACCGCCCGCAAGGCGCGAACCCGATTCCGCCCGCTATGAAGATGATTACGACGACGAGCCGCGCTATCGCGAGCCGCCGCGCCGCCGCAACGGCGGTGGTGGTGGTAATGATGGCAGGGGCAAGCGCCGGCGGCCGGCGCGTGAGGGGCTCGGCTTCTTCGGCCTCATCCGCCGCATGGTCTACTGGTGCATCGTGCTTGGCATCTGGGCCGGCATCGGGGTCACCGGTCTGGTCGTCTATTACGGCTCGCGCATGCCGAGCGCCAGCAGCTGGGAAATTCCCGCCCGTCCGCCCAACGTCAAGATCACCTCTGTCGATGGCAGCGTGATCGCCAATCGCGGCGCCACCGGCGGCGAAGCCTTGGCGCTGGAAGACATGTCGCCCTATATCCCCGAAGCGATCGTCGCCATCGAGGACCGGCGCTTCTATTCGCATTTCGGCGTCGACCCCATGGGCCTCGCCCGCGCCTTCGTCACCAACCTGACCTCGGGCCACATGGTGCAGGGCGGCTCGACGCTGACCCAGCAGCTCGCCAAGAACCTCTTCCTCTCGCCGGACCGCACTTTAGAGCGTAAAGTCCAGGAAGTGCTGCTCTCCTTCTGGCTCGAGCAGAAATACACCAAGGACCAGATCCTTGCGATGTATCTGAACCGCGTCTTCTTCGGCTCCAATGCCTATGGCGTCGAGGCTGCCTCGCGGCGCTATTTCAACAAGTCGGCGCGCGATGTGAATCTCGGCGAGGCGGCATTGCTGGCCGGTCTCGTCAAGGCGCCGTCGCGCCTGTCACCGGCGCGCGATCCGCAGGCCGCAAACGACCGCGCCCAGGTGGTGCTGCAGGCCATGCGCGACCAGGGCATGATCTCCGACGACGAGGTCAAGACCGCGATGTCGCAGACGCCAGCCAAGGCCAAGCGCTATTGGGACGGCGCCGGTCACTATGTGGCCGACATGGTCATGGACGAGCTTCCCGCGCTGATCGGCGACGTCAAGGAAGACATCGTCGTCGACACCACCATCGACAAGACGCTGGAAAAGCGCGCCGAACAGTCACTCAACGACGTGCTCGGCAAGGACGGCGCCAAGCTCGATGCCTCGCAGGCAGCGCTGGTCTCGGTCGACGGCACCGGCGCGATCCGCGCGCTTGTTGGCGGCCGCGATTACGCCGACAGCCAGTTCAACCGCGCGGTCAAGGCCAAGCGCCAGCCGGGCTCCTCCTTCAAGCCTTTCGTCTATGCGGCAGCGCTCGAAAAGGGACTGACACCGTTCTCCGTCTTCAACGACGCGCCCATCCGCATCGGTGACTGGACGCCGGAGAACTACGAGAAGAAGTACAACGGCGAGGTCACGCTGGCGACAGCGCTGGCGAAATCGCTGAACACCGTCGCTGCCCAGCTGGTCATGTATGACGGCCCCGATCAGGTCATCAAGCTCGCCCACCGCCTCGGTATCGAGAGCGAGCTGCAGTCCAACGCCTCGATCGCGCTCGGCACCTCGGAAGTGTCGCTGACGGAGCTGACCGGCGCCTACGCCGCCTTCATGAACGGCGGCTACAAGGCAACGCCACATGTCATCCGCCGTGTGAC
The DNA here is from genome assembly GCF_000377565.1 of Rhizobium sp. 2MFCol3.1. GTDB lineage: Bacteria > Pseudomonadota > Alphaproteobacteria > Rhizobiales > Rhizobiaceae > Rhizobium. The sequence goes on from NZ_KB898358.1 coordinate 189,474, forward strand.
GACGGCCGATGGCAGCAAGGTTCTCTACGAAAACACCTATGACAACCCGCCGCGCGTTCTCTCTGAGGCGGTCGCCGCCAACATGAACGCGATGATGATCGGCGTCGTCGAGCAGGGAACGGGCAAGGCCGCGAAGATCCCCGGCTGGCAGGTCGCCGGCAAGAGCGGAACGACGCAGAACTCCCGTGACGCTCTCTTCGTCGGCTTCACCAGCAACCTGACCACAGGCGTCTGGTTTGGCAACGACGACGGCAAGCCGATGAAGAAGGTCACCGGTGGTGGTCTTCCGGCCAAGGCCTGGCAGGAATTCATGGTCGCCGCCCACAAGGGCCTGTCTCCCGCGCCGCTCTTCGGCAACGGCCAGTTCGTCAATCCGGCGGCACCCATCGATAACGGCCAGCCGATGGCGTCGAACGATCCAAACATGCAGCCAAATATGCAGGGCGGCATGCCCAACGACATGAATGGTAACATGACAGGCTCCACCGGTGGCATGCAGCCGCCCGTCGAGGATCAGGGCACCATCGGCAGCATCATTTCGGGCGTCTTCGGTGGCGGCGGCAACGATCAGCGGAGCCAGTATCCGCAGGCGCCGGTGCGCCGCGGTGGCCAGCAGCAGTCTCCGGTTTATGGCGGTCCGGTACCGCCCGCCGATGTCGCTCAGGACGAGGGTTATGGCTATGGAAATGCGCTGCCGCCGGGCGATGTCGGGGGTGGTCCGCAGCACCAGCCGTACCAGCCGCGCCGCACCACGCTTCTCGACCTGATCATGGGTGAGTAAACGCTTTGCCGCGCAACAAAAAACGTGCCTTCGGGCGCGCGGCGAAAATTAATTGCTGTTGGCTTCTTTTGCTGGTTTTCAGGACATTTCCCGCCTTGCAGTCGCGAAAACCCGTCCTTATATACGCCGCATCACCGCAATCACGATTGCGTCAAACGTAGAGACCCATCCCGTAAGGGGCTGTCATCGAAATGCCTTCCCGGGGTTCAGACAGCTTGCTTCAAGGAGTAAATGACATGGCAAAAGTAATTGGTATCGACCTCGGAACGACAAATTCCTGCGTCGCTGTCATGGACGGCAAGGACGCAAAGGTCATCGAGAACGCCGAAGGTGCGCGCACCACGCCTTCGATCGTTGCATTTTCCGAAGATGGCGAACGCCTCGTCGGTCAGCCGGCCAAGCGCCAGGCAGTCACCAACCCCACGGACACGCTGTTCGCAGTGAAGCGCCTCATCGGCCGCCGCTACGACGATCCGACGGTTGAAAAGGACAAGGGCCTCGTTCCCTTCGAGATCACCAAGGGCGACAACGGCGACGCATGGGTCAAGGCCCGCGGCACCGGCTATTCGCCTGCCCAGATCTCCGCGATGATCCTTCAGAAGATGAAGGAAACCGCTGAATCCTACCTCGGTGAAAAGGTCGAAAAGGCTGTCATCACCGTTCCCGCATACTTCAACGACGCACAGCGCCAGGCAACCAAGGATGCCGGCCGTATCGCTGGCCTCGAAGTTCTGCGCATCATCAACGAGCCGACGGCGGCAGCCCTGGCCTACGGTCTCGACAAGAAGGACGGCAAGACGATCGCCGTTTACGACTTGGGTGGCGGTACCTTCGATATCTCGATCCTCGAAATCGGCGACGGCGTCTTCGAAGTGAAGTCCACCAACGGCGATACCTTCCTCGGCGGTGAAGACTTCGACATGCGTCTCGTCGAATACCTCGTTGCCGAGTTCAAGAAGGACAACGGCATCGACCTCAAGGGCGACAAGCTTGCTCTGCAGCGCCTCAAGGAAGCTGCTGAAAAGGCCAAGATCGAACTGTCTTCCTCGCAGCAGACCGAAATCAACCTGCCGTTCATCACGGCCGATGCAACCGGTCCGAAGCACCTGACGCTGAAGCTGACCCGCGCCAAGCTCGAAAGCCTGGTCGACGATCTCGTCCAGCGCACCATCGCGCCGTGCAAGGCAGCCCTCAAGGATGCTGGCGTAACGCCAGCCGAGATCGACGAAGTCGTTCTGGTCGGTGGCATGAGCCGCATGCCGAAGGTGCAGGAAGTCGTCAAGCAGCTGTTCGGCAAGGAGCCGCACAAGGGCGTCAACCCGGATGAAGTCGTCGCTCTCGGCGCTGCCATCCAGGCCGGCGTTCTCCAGGGCGACGTCAAGGACGTTCTGCTTCTCGACGTAACCCCGCTGTCTCTCGGCATCGAAACGCTGGGTGGCGTCTTCACCCGTCTGATCGAGCGTAACACCACGATCCCGACGAAGAAGTCGCAGACCTTCTCGACCGCCGACGACAACCAGTCCGCCGTCACCATCCGCGTTTCGCAGGGCGAGCGCGAAATGGCCCAGGACAACAAGCTGCTCGGCCAGTTCGACCTCGTTGGCCTGCCGCCGGCACCGCGTGGCGTTCCGCAGATCGAAGTCACCTTCGATATCGACGCCAACGGCATCGTGCAGGTTTCGGCCAAGGACAAGGGCACCGGCAAGGAACAGCAGATCCGCATCCAGGCCTCCGGTGGTCTCTCCGACGCCGACATCGAAAAGATGGTCAAGGACGCTGAAGCCAATGCTGAAGCCGACAAGAAGCGTCGCGAAGGCGTTGAAGCCAAGAACCAGGCCGAAAGCCTGATCCACTCCAGCGAGAAGTCGCTGAAGGATTACGGCGACAAGGTCACCGAAGCCGATCGCACCGCGATCTCCGACGCGATTGCCGCTCTGAAGACCTCCGTCGAGGCAACTGAGCCGGACGCCGAGGACATCAAGGCGAAGACCCAGACCCTCATGGAAGTGTCCATGAAGCTCGGTCAAGCGATCTACGAAGCGCAGCAGGCTGAAGGTGGCGCGGAAGACGCTTCCGCCGAAGCCGGCGATGACAATGTCGTCGATGCCGACTACGAAGAAGTCAAGGACGACGACCGTAAGAAGTCCGCGTAAGCGGCTCGCAACGGTCACGTTTGAAACTGACATTCCGGCTGCTCACCATGGCAGCCGGAAATCCATTTCCGGGGTCTGATCCTTAATGGCAAAAGCCGATTTTTACGAAACGCTGGGTGTCGCCAAGACGGCTGACGAAAAAGAGCTGAAGAGCGCTTTCCGCAAGCTGGCGATGAAATACCATCCGGACAAGAATCCCGATGATCATACCGCCGAGCAGAAGTTCAAGGAAATCAACGAAGCCTACGAGACGCTGAAGGACCCGCAGAAGCGCGCGGCCTATGACCGCTACGGTCACGCGGCCTTCGAACATGGCGGCATGGGCGGCGGTGGCGGCGGTTTCGCCGGCGGCGGCTTCTCCGATATCTTCGAGGACATTTTCGGCGAGATGATGGGCGGCGGCCGTGCAAGGCAGCGCTCGTCGGGCGGTCGCGAACGCGGCGCCGATCTTCGCTACAACATGGAAATTTCGCTGGAGGAATCCTTCTCCGGCAAGACGGCACAGATCAGGGTTCCGACCTCGATCACCTGCGACGTCTGTTCCGGCTCCGGCGCCAAGCCTGGCACCCAGCCGAAGACCTGCGGCACCTGCCAGGGCTCCGGCCGCGTCCGCGCCGCACAGGGCTTCTTCTCCGTCGAGCGCACCTGCCCGACCTGCCATGGTCGCGGCCAGATCATTCCCGATCCCTGCACCAAGTGCCACGGCCAGGGCCGCGTCACGGAAGAGCGTTCGCTGTCGGTCAACATTCCGGCCGGTATCGAGGACGGCACCCGCATCCGCCTGCAGGGCGAGGGCGAGGCCGGCATGCGCGGTGGCCCGGCGGGCGATCTCTATATCTTCCTGTCGGTCAAGCCGCACGAGTTCTACCAGCGCGACGGAGCCGATCTCTATTGCGCGATCCCGATCTCGATGACGACGGCGGCCCTTGGCGGCACCTTCGATGTGGCGACGCTCGATGGCACCAAGTCGCGCGTCACGGTTCCCGAGGGTACCCAGGCCGGCAAGCAGTTCCGCCTGAAGGGCAAGGGCATGCCGGTGCTGCGCTCCAGCCAGACCGGTGATCTCTACATCCAGATCCAGATCGAGACGCCTCAAAAGCTCTCCAAGCGCCAGCGCGAGCTGCTGCAGGAATTCGAGGAGCTGTCGTCGAAGGAGAACAATCCGGAATCGACGGGCTTCTTCGCCCGCATGAAGGAATTCTTCGAAGGCTGATCGAAGATACTCAGTAAAAATTCAGGGGCCCGGTTGTTCGCGACCGGGCTTTTCTGTTTTTGCATAGGGATAAACATATCTTTTGTGGTCGAAGAGACTCGACAATTCTATTGCTAGTCTCTTTATTAGATTTGTTGCATTCTTCCTGTATTGGGCCTCGAAAACGGTCTAGACTTGCATTCCCTTTGGTAGCCTGTCCCGAGGTTGATTTGGAACGCCGTCTCGCAGCTATTCTCGCAGTGGATATTGTCGGCTACAGCCGAATGATGGGTGCCGATGAGCGGGGGACCTTGGATGCGGTCAAGCTCTGCCGCGGCGAGGTCATCGATCCCAGGATCGCCAATGCCCGCGGCCGTGTGGTCAAGCACACCGGCGACGGCATGCTCGTGGAGTTCTCCAGCATCGTCAACGCGGTCTCCTGCGCCAACGACGTGCAGCAGGCGATGGCGGCGCGCAACACGGCACTCCCTGAAGAGCGGCGCATCGAATTCCGCATGGGCATCCACCTTGGCGACGTCATCGTCGAGGACAACGACATCTTCGGCGATGGCGTCAATGTCGCGGCGAGGCTCGAGGCGATCTGCGCGCCGGGCGGCGTGGCGATCTCGGCGTCGGCCCGCGATCACGTCGGCAGCCGGCTCGACCTGTCCTTCCAGGATCTCGGCCTCTTCACCCTGAAGAACATCGAGCAGCCCGTGCAGGTCTACGCCATCTCGGCGAAGCGCGCTCTGCCGCTCAAGGTCAATGCGGCGGCACTTGCGGCGGCCAAGGAGAAGCAGAAGCCGCTGGTCGCGGTGCTGCCCTTCTCCAACATGAGCGGCGATCCCGAGCAGGAATACTTCTCCGACGGCATCACCGAGGACATCATCACGGATCTGTCGAAGATCTCCAATCTCTACGTCGTCGCCCGCAACACCGCCTTCACCTACAAGGGCAAGTCGGTGCAGGTGAAGCAGGCGGCAGCCGAGCTCGGCGTCCACTTCGTGCTGCAGGGCAGCGTGCGCAAGGCCGGTCAGCGGGTGCGCATTACCGGCCAGCTGATCGATGCGCGCAACGGCGCTCATCTCTGGGCCGATCGTTTCGATCGCGACCTGACCGATATCTTCGCCGTGCAGGACGAAATCACCCATGCGATCGTCGACCAGTTGAAGATCAAGCTGCTGCCGGAAGAGCAGGAAGCGATCGCCGCCGCGCCGACCACCAATGTCGAGGCCTACACCTATTATCTGCGCGGACGGCAGTTCTCGCACTCCTGGACTCGCCACTATCTGCTGATGGCGCGCCGCATGTTCGCGACCGCAGTCGCGCTCGACCCGAATTACGCCCAGGCCTATGCCGGCATCGCTGATTGCGAATCGACGCTTCGCGACTGGCACGCCGGCGAATACACGCTGAAAGGCATTCTGGAGCTCACCGCCAAGGCACTAGCGCTCGACCCCAATCTCGCCGAGGCGCATGCCTCACGCGGGCTGGCGCTGCACCAGGATGGTCGCGACGGCGAGGCGCTGGTGGAGTTCGAAAAGGCGCTGGCGCTGGAGCCCGATCTCTACGAGGCGAACTTCCACTACGGCCGCTTCCTGTTCATGCAGGGCAAGTTCGAGGGCGCCATCACCTTCTTCACCCGCGCCAGCGAGATCCGGCCGGACGATTATCTCTCGCCGATCCACCTGACGAGCGCCTGCCGCTCGCTGGGGCTCTCGCGCGAGAGTGAGCATTGGGCCAGGGTCGGGCTGGAGCGCGCCGAGCGGGCGCTGGAGCTGCATCCCGAAAACGCCGGCCCCGCGCATCGCGGCGCGCTGGCGCTCGCCCATATGGGCCGCTTCGACGAGGCGCGCGAATGGGTCAAGCGCGCCCAGCTCATCGACCCCGATGATATCGTCGCGCAGTATAACGTCGCCTGCGTCCACGCGCTGATCGGCGAATGCGACCAGGCGCTCGACATCCTCGAGGCCCTGCTGCCGCAATCATCCTGCTACCAGATCCTCTGGTTCAGCAATGATTCCGACCTCGATGCGGTGCGCGGCCACCCGCGCTTCCAGGCGATGCTCGACGCCATCGCCGCCTGCACCTTCCATCAGGACGGGTTCCGGGTCGCGTCGGAATAACGTGCAGGTAGAGTGCAACCGCGCAGGCGCTTCATTCCGGGACAGGGTGTGGCAGCCGCAATATTCGCGTTAACGCAAGCAATGAAAGCCGCTTTGCAGCGATCGCGAATATATTCAATATGCTCGAAGGGGAATACACGCACACTCACACACCGAGAGCAACTTCCATGACGGTAGCCGCTTTGTCCTTACATGCTGATGATGTCGATGTACTCGCGGGCGCGCTGTACACCTGGTGCGCCGAGCGCAATATCAAGTTGCTCAGCCAACAGGGCCTGTCGATCGCCAATATCGCGATCGATCTCTATCATGCCGGTCATCAGACGCAGGATCAGCTGCTGGTCGCTCTGCACGATTGCGATTTTCACTAACCGCTCGCGCGGTCACGTCGCGCCGAAATCTCAGGCGTAGACGTCTTCACCCGACATCAGCGTCACGATGGTCATGACGGCTTCCTTGCCGGCGGTTGAGCGCAGCTTGTCGTAGGTCACGGCAAGCTCGTAGGCCTCGGCGCTGAGGCCCGGCCGCGACGTCGTATCCGCACCCTCAAACAGCGCCGAAATGTCGACGCCGAGAAAAACCGCGATCTGGTGCAGCTTGCTCGCCGAAACGCGGTTGGTGCCCTTTTCATATTTCTGGATCTGCTGAAACGTCAGCCCGAGCGCCTCTCCAAGTTCCAGCTGGGAGATGCGTCGCTTGGCGCGCAACGTCCTGACATTCTGGCCGACAATAATATCCACCGGATCTGGCACTTTGATAGTTCCCGTTCATTTCATTAAATTTATCTGAGCATAATGCAGAGGTTTTTAAATATCTCAACCCAGGATTTGCAAAATTCAACCAGCTTTTTGGCTGATTTTGGGACTATTTTTGTAAATAAAGAAGATGAAATATACCTTGGCGTGCATAAAATACATGAAGCTAGTTTACAGCTGTGCCTGCGTTACTAACGGAAATGCTTTTTCGCCCGTGCTAGACATGGCCGCTCGATAGATAGGGTGCATCACCCGATCGCAGCCGTGTAGCGGGCTTGACCGTCGCATCCGCGAAGCCTATTTTAGAATTATTCTAAAAGAGGCCAGCATGCTCAAACGTATTTTCAGATCACCCAAGCGTTCTTTCGACAGCCTGTCCGAGCAGGAGATCCTGGCGCTCGCCATCGGCTCCGAGGAGGACGACGCGCGCATCTATTTCGCCTATGCCGACCGCCTGCGCAATGATTATCCGGCTTCGGCCAAGGTTTTCGAGGAGATGGCGGAAGTCGAGAACACCCACCGCAATTCCCTGATCACGCTCTACCGCCAGCGCTTCGGCGAGCGCATCACGCTGATCCGTCGCGAGCATGTCGAGGGCTTCTACGAGCGCAAGCCGGACTGGCTGCGCGCCAATCTGTCGCTGGAAAAGATCCGCCAGGAAGCGGAAGCCATGGAGAACCAGGCCTACCGCTTATACATCGAGGCCGCCGGCCGCGTCAGCGACGCCTCGACGCGGCAATTGCTTGGCGATCTGGCGCTGGCAGAGCAGGGGCATGAGGACATCACCCGCATGCTCGGCGACAAGCACACGCCCGAGGACGTGCGCAAGGAAGAAGACCAGAAGAGCCGTCGGCAATTCGTGCTGACCTACGTGCAGCCCGGCCTCGCCGGCCTGATGGATGGCTCCGTCTCGACGCTCGCGCCGATCTTCGCCGCGGCCTTTGCCACGCAGGACACCTGGCAGACCTTCCTCGTCGGCCTCTCGGCCTCCGTCGGCGCCGGCATCTCCATGGGCTTCACCGAGGCTGCCCATGACGACGGCAAGATCTCCGGCCGCGGCTCGCCCATCAAGCGCGGCCTCTCCTGTGGCGTCATGACGGCGCTCGGGGGCCTCGGCCACACGCTGCCCTACCTGATCTCCGATTTCTGGACCGCCACCACGCTGGCGGTCATCATCGCCATCTTCGAACTCTGGGCCATCGCCTTCATCCAGAACCGCTTCATGGAAACCCCATTCCTGCGCGCCGCCCTCCAAGTGGTCGTCGGTGGCGGGCTGGTGCTAGGGGCGGGTATACTGATCGGGAGTGGTTGACCCGAAAACGAAAATGGCCGGCGCAAGCCGGCCATTGAACATTTCGGTTTTCGATAATCCTACTTCAGCGCGCCGACCAGAACGTCGCGGCCGTTCTCGATGGTGACCCAGCGGCCGGCATTGGCGCTCGACTGGCGCTTGATGAAGGAATAGGGCGTGTCGAACCAGGGCTTCACTGTGGAGGCCAGGTTGTCGAGGACGAAGTCGCCCTTGGTGGTGCGCAGCGTCAGGATCGCGTGACCCTCGCCGTCAGGCTTGCGCACGACGGTCATCAGAAGGTTGGCGGCGGAGAAGCCGCGCTGGATCAGGATGCGGCGCTTCAAAAGCGCATAGTCCTCGCAGTCGCCGGCGGTCGTCGGATAGGCCCAGACTTCCTCTTTGCCGTAGACTTCCATGTCGGTCATCGGGATGATCGTGGTGTTGATGCTTGCGTTAACCGAACGGACGAGAGCCCACTTGGCATCGGTCATTTCCATCACGGCAACATTGCGGTTCGGACCGCATTCTTCGCGATGCGACTGGCAAAACTCGTAATGGCCGATCGGCTGCGAAGTCGTGGCGCCGACGACCATGGAAAGAGTGTTGGTCGATGCCGGCGTAGCCGAGGTCGACATTGCAAACATGGCCATCATGGCCACCAGGAAACCCTTGATCCGCACGCCCACTGTCCCTTGCATCGCCCTTGATTTATTAACAAAAAGTTAACGGAGAGGGCTGCTTGGAGTCAATCACTACTTCTGAGGAGGGGGTGAGAAGCGGTCAATATGGTTAAAATGCGTTAGGATTTGGCACAAGGCGTGGCGCCGCGCGCGCTTGCTGCACGCGGCAATGCATCGCCAACATATTGAAATAAATTCATATTTTCGGATGGCGCGACGCTGTTGCGCCATCAGCGCCTTAGCTGACGAACGACTTGACCGCAGAAAGCATGCGCTCGATGTCCTGTGGACGCGACAGGCGGTGGTCGCCATCACGAATAAATGTCAGCACCACGTCGTCGGCGGGAAGGTGCTCGATCAGGGTCATTGCATGCGTGTAGGGGACGTCGGGGTCCTTCATGCCCTGCAGGATGTGAACCGGGCATCCGGTCTCGATCATCCCGGTCAGGACCCGGTTGTCGCGGCCGTCCTCGATCAGCGCGCGCGTATAGATATTGGGCTCGGGGCTATATTCCGAATGCTCCTCGAAGAAGCCGCGCTCGGCAAGTGAGGTCTTCTCTTTCTCGGTGAGGTTCGGCTCGATCAAGACTTCGGTGAAATCCGGCGCCGGCGCGATCAGCACCATACCCTCAAGTTTCGGCGCACCGGTTTTCGCGGCCAGCTCCTGCGCCAGCCGAAGCGCGATCCAGCCGCCCATCGAGGATCCCACGACAATGATGCGTTCCGGCGTGAGGTGAAGGATGACAGCCATCGCCTCCTCAAGCCAGCGCGAAATCGTGCCGTCGCGGAATTCGCCGCCCGAGAGCCCGTGGCCGGAATAGTCGAGGCGGATGCAGGCAAGCCCGGCCTCTTCAGCCATGCGATCGAGCTCGACGGCCTTGCTGCCGCTCATGTCGGACCGGTATCCGGATAACCAGACGAGCGTCGGGCCCGCTTTGTCGCCGACAGCCGGGCGGGCGATATAGGCGATCTCTCGCGCAGCCAGCCCCTCGCCGACGGTCAGAAATTGGGGCTGCGGGGCGATATTGGCGTCGGACATGGCGAAACTCCTTTGTTTCGGCCTATAAAACAGATTCTTGACAGGCTGACAGCAGGTGATTTTTCCGCTAAAGCGTGCTAATGACTTCGTTGCAGCGATGGCGAAACACGGTCGTCTTCCTTATATAGAGGCGATCCGCTGCAGCAATCCGAAACAACGCGAGGAGAATACGACCATTCGCAGACCGTTTAAGAACGACGCGCCCGTAAAGGATGGGCCGCGCTCGAACAGGGAAATTCGCATTCCCAAAGTTCAGCTGATCGACGCTGAAGGACAGAATTTGGGCGTCGTGGCGACCGACCAGGCCCTGAGAATGGCTGAAGAAGCCGGACTCGACCTCGTTGAGATTTCCCCCAACGCCGAACCGCCTGTGTGCAAGATCCTCGATCTGGGCAAGCTGAAATACGCCAACCAGAAGAAGGCCGCCGAGGCGCGCAAGAAGCAGAAAATCGTCGAAGTCAAAGAAATCAAGATGCGTCCGAACATCGACACGCATGACTATGACGTGAAGATGAAGGCGATGGGCCGCTTCTTCGAAGAAGGCGACAAGGTCAAGGTGACCCTGAAGTTCCGCGGCCGCGAAATGGCCCACCAGGAACTCGGCATGAAGCTCCTGCAGCAGGTCAAGGCCGACACTCTGGAGTTCGCCAAGGTCGAAGCCGAGCCCAAGCTCGAAGGTCGCCAGATGATGATGGTGCTCGCGCCCAAATAAGGCGCGTCGCCACCGTTCGTATCAAAGCCGTCCGCGAGGGCGGCTTTTGTATTTTGAGCAGGCGAAATGTAGGTGTTTTCAAACGCTTCGACGAATGCAACTGATTGCAATTTTTGGATTATTGATAAGATGTGATTGTTACCTAAGATTGTTCTCCATTTGGGGGCGATCATGGCGAACGATGTCACATCAAGCGACAGTTATGTCGACAAACTCAAGAAGACCATACCTGGCGAAATAACCAGCGTTTACATGTCGCTGAAGCTTTTTGCCGCGCAGGCCTTACTCGGTACTGGGGTGCCGAGCGGCGATGATGTCGCGAGATATCTCAAGATCATGATTCCCTACATGATGGTGATGATCGTCATCGCCATCGCTTATCTCTATGGCGTCAGCAAAATCCGCAACAAGCTCCAGATAGCAATAACGGTCCTGTCCTTCTTCATTTGGGCAGTTGCAATCGACATCAGCTACTTTGCCCAGACCGCGACGGCGTATGAACTGCCTTTTCCCTTCGACACCTTGGCACGCAACAGCGTCGCGTTTCTGATGTTCGTTATTCTCTGGAATTTTTGCATCCCAATCATCTATGCCTTCCAAGGAGTAACGGAGGTGCCCCCGGCGGATGGGGCCGGCAATCAGAATGATGGCAAGGGACAGGAGCCGATCGTATGAGGTCCTGTGCCGCATGTGTGTTGCTGGCGATCGCTCTTTCTATCCCGACCGCAGTCGCGGCGCAGGATGCCGAGGAACAGTTGCCGCGCAGCTTCCTCGTCGAAACGCGAGCAAAGCTGGATAGGAAGACCTTTCTAACGCCCGAAAACGCGTTCTCGCTAGCGGTCGTGGTGGGAGCAGGCGAGGGTAAAAACACGCAGAAAAGCTATGCGCAGAATGCCAAGCGCCTGGCGCCGTTGAACAGAAACAACTGCATGTTCGTCGAAGCGCGGTCCATCATCGGCGGCAATGTGTGGTTCATGATCAACAACGCTGCCATCGACGATGCCGATGCGTCAAGCCGCGACCTGAAGGTCAAAGTCTATTCCTACGCGGTGGCCGACAGCGAAGGGACGAAGCGGTCGCTGCTCCGCGCGACGGAGTTTCCCGATGTGAAGTTCGTAACCAATCCATCCATAGAAAAGGACGAAGACCCATCGGTTCGGGTCGTTTTCAAAGCCAACGCGTCGGCGTTGGAAGCTATGCGCGTCGTGATCAAAGAGAATGGCAATCCTGATTTCGATGATCGCCTCGCTGGATCCTATCTGCTCATCTTTAATAGCGATGTTCTTGACGACGGCGTCTTTCCGGAATGTAAGCGGAAAAGGATTGGTGTGTTAAGCTGGTTTTTCAGCCGCCGCTCCTGAAAAGATTCCGTCTTTCGCCCCGTTGCACTTTCATGACACTGCGGTTATAAGCGCGCGTCCGAACTGACCGGCAGGGCATGCCGTGGCAGTTTCGAATGCTTGCGGCACGGTTCGTCACCGTGACCGCAGATCAACAACAAACGCTCCCGCACTTGTTGCGACGACCGGGCAACCGGGCATCGTAAGAAGGCTTCTTTTGAAGCGCGCCTCTTTGGCCAAGTGGGGGGATCAGAAACGGAGTAGCAAAATGCCCAAGATGAAGACGAAGTCCTCCGCCAAGAAGCGGTTCAAGATCACCGCGACCGGCAAGGTCAAGGCTGCAGCCGCTGGCAAGCGCCATGGCATGATCAAGCGTTCCAACAAGTTCATTCGCGATGCACGTGGCACCATGGTTCTGGCAGAACCGGATGGCCGCAAGGTCGTGAAGAATTACCTGCCGAACGGTCTCTAAGACTATTCCGCGAACGTATAGATTAAGGAGATCATGAAATGGCACGTGTAAAGAGAGGCGTTACCGCCCACGCCAAGCACAAGAAGGTTCTGAAGCAGGCCAAGGGCTTCTACGGCCGCCGCAAGAACACCATCCGCGCCGCCAAGGCTGCTGTCGATCGCTCGAAGCAGTACGCTTACCGCGACCGCAAGATCAACAAGCGTAACTTCCGCGCACTCTGGATCCAGCGTATCAACGCTGCTGTCCGCGAATTCGGCCTGACCTACGGCCGCTTCATCGACGGCCTGAACAAGGCTGGCATCGAAGTTGACCGTAAGGTTCTCTCCGACATGGCGATCCATGAGCCGGAAGCATTCGGTGCGCTCGTTGCTGCCTCCAAGAAGGCACTCGAGTACCTGAAGGACGCTGGCACGAAGAACGAGTTTGAAGCAGCCGTCAACTAAGCCGGCGCTATTCGAACCTTCGCTTCGATGATTTGAAACCCGCGCTGGCAAGGCTTGCGCGGGTTTCTTCGTTTTACCGGGATAGGGACGCCTGACGTGGCGAACGATCAAGATTTGGCGAACGATGTGATGCGTCCAACGATGGATCGCGACCTGCTTGCCGAAAGCGGGCTGGGCGAGGAGGACGTGCCCGTTCTGCTCGCGGCATTGCTGCGTGGTTCCAAGCGCGTCGAGCGTGTCGCGCTGTCTGGTGGCGCCGTCTGGATCAAGCGCTACGGCACCGAGCGCGCCTCGCGCTGGATGGTGCTGCAGCGCATGCTCGCCAATCTCATCCGCGCGCCCTTCCTGCGCCCGTCGCCGCTTCTGGCCGACGAGGGCATGGCGGCGCGCGAAATCCGCCGCATCGCCCAGTTTTCAGCCCAAGACGTGCCGACAGCCCGCGTCATCTATTCCTCGGGTGCCGCCGTCGTCTTCAGCGATGCCGGCGAGACCGTCGATCGCCAGCTCTATCACGTGCTGAACAACGACCCCGTCGCCCACGACAACATGCTCGTCCATTGCGCCGGCGAACTCGGCCGGTTGCATGCAAAGGGCCTTTGCCACGGCCGCCCCTATCCGCGCGACATGTTCCTGAAGGACGGCCGCGTCGGTTTCATGGATTTCGAGGAAGAGCCCGACCGGGTGATGCCGCTGGAGGTCGCCCAGGCGCGGGATATCTGGCTGCTCTTTTTGCAGGTCGCAACCCGCGCCAAGCTTGGCGGCGAAACCCACGACCGGGCCTACAAGGCCTGGGCCGAGTTGGCGCCACCGGCGGCGGTTGCCGAACTGCGCAAGCTTACCGGCTTCCTGGGCGGCTTTTTGTCGGCTGCCCGGTTGATTGGCCGCGTACACATGGGTAGTGATCTGCGACGTTTCATCGTGGCGACCAGCTATCTGAAGCATGTTTCGTGAAGTGTCCCTCAAAGACTGGACGCCCTGAAGGCAGGAAAAGATGACCGAACTCGCAACCCTGGAAAAGCAACTCCTGTCCGATGTCGCGGCCGCCGCCGATGAACCGGCGATCGAAGCCGTGCGCGTCGCGGCCCTTGGCAAGAAGGGGTCGGTCTCCGAACTCCTGAAGACGCTGGGATCGATGACGCCTGAAGAGCGCCAGACCCGCGGCGCCCAGATCAATGCACTGAAGACGGTCGTGACCGATGCGATCAACGCCCGCAAGGCCGATCTCAAGAAGGCGGCGATCGATGCGCGCCTGAAGGCCGAGACCGTTGACGTCTCGCTGCCGGTCCGCTCCTCGCCCGCCGAGCGCGGCCGCATCCATCCGATCAGCCAGATCGTCGACGAGATCACCGCGATCTTCGCCGACATGGGCTTCTCGATCGCCGAAGGTCCCGATGTGGAGACCGACTATTATAACTTCACGGCGCTGAACTTCCCCGAGGGCCACCCGGCCCGCGAGATGCACGACACCTTCTTCTTCAATCCGGATGAGAACGGCGAGCGCAAGGTGCTGCGCACGCACACCTCGCCGGTGCAGGTGCGCACCATGGAAGCGCAGAAGCCGCCGATCCGCATCATCATCCCCGGCAAGACCTATCGCCAGGACTCGGACGCGACGCACTCGCCGATGTTCCACCAGGTCGAAGGCCTCGTCGTCGACAAGAAGGCCAATGTCGCCAACATCCGCTGGGTGCTGGAAGAGTTCTGCAAGACCTTCTTCGAGGTCGACAGCGTCACCATGCGCTTCCGCCCCTCCTTCTTCCCCTTCACGGAACCGTCCTTCGAGGTCGACATCCAGTGCGACCGCTCCGGCCCGATCGTCAAGTTCGGCGAAGGCACCGACTGGATGGAGATTCTGGGCTGCGGCATGGTGCACCCGAACGTGCTCCGCGCGGGTGGCCTTGATCCCGACGAGTACCAGGGCTTTGCCTGGGGCATGGGCCTCGACCGCATCGCCATGCTGAAATACGGCATGCCCGACCTGCGCGACTTCTTCAACGCCGACGTCCGCTGGATGACTCACTACGGCTTCCGCCCACTCGACATGCCGACGCTGTTCGGCGGGTTGAGCGCGTAAGGGAGGATAAAGATCATGAAATTCACGCTTTCCTGGCTCAAGGATCATCTTGAGACCGACGCCACACTGGATGAAATCTGCAAGCGGCTGACCGAGATCGGCCTTGAGGTCGAGGATGTCGACGACAAGGCGGCCTATAAGCCCTTCGTCATCGCCCGCGTGCTTTCGGCTGAAAAGCATCCGGAGGCCGATCGCCTGAAGGTGCTGTCGGTCGATGCCGGTCCCGATATCAATGGCGGCAAGCCGTTGCAGATCGTCTGCGGTGCGCCGAATGCGCGTGCCGGTCTGGTCGGCGCGCTGGCGCGGCCGGGCGATTATGTGCCGGGTATCGATGTCACGCTCGGCGTCGGCAAGATCCGCGGCGTTGAAAGCCACGGCATGATGTGCTCCGAAAAGGAGCTCAACATGTCCGACAGCCACGACGGCATCATCGACCTGCCCGAGGATGCGCCGGTCGGTACCTCGTTTGCCGCCTACGCCCATCTCGACGACCCCATGATCGAGATCAACCTGACGCCGAACCGTCCGGATTGCACCTCGATCTACGGCATCGCCCGCGATCTGGCCGCTTCCGGCCTCGGCACGTTGAAGACGCGCGCCGCACCGTCATTTGCCGTCGAAGGCGAAACGCCGGTCAAGCTGACGCTCGATCTCGACGACGACAAGCTCTGCCCGGGCTTTGGCCTGCGCCTGGTGCGCGGCGTCACGAACGGCCCGAGCCCCAAGTGGGTGCAGCAGCGCCTGACGGCGATCGGTCTGCGGCCGATCAACGCGCTCGTCGACATCACCAACTACATGACCTTCGACCAGGGTCGCCCGATGCACGTCTTCGACGCCGCCAAGGTGAAGGGCAACCTCACCGTTCGCCGCGCCAAGGACGGCGAGACGGTGCTGGCGCTCGACCAGCGCGAATACAAGCTCGGCCCGAACAACGTCGTCATCGCTGACGAAAACGGCATCGAGTCGATCGGCGGCATCATGGGTGGCGAGCATTCCGGCTGCGATGAAAACACCACCGATGTGCTGATCGAATCGGCGCTGTGGGATCCGATGAACATCGCCAAATCGGGCCGCGGCCTCGGCATCATCACCGATGCCCGTTACCGCTTCGAGCGCGGCGTCGACCCCGAATACATGGTCCCCGGCCTCGAACGCACCACCGAACTGGTGCTCGAATTCTGCGGCGGCACGGCGGCCAAGGCTGAGATCGTGGGCTACAAGGGCTACGAGCCCAAGGTCGTCGACTTCCCCTTCTCGGAAGTGAAGCGCCTGACGGGCCTCGAAGTCTCCACGGAAGAGAGTGTCGAGATCCTGACGCGCCTCGGCTTCAAGGTTAGCGGCTCGGGCGAGCGCGTTTCCGTCGCTGTTCCCTCCTGGCGTCCGGATGTCGACGGCAAGGCCGATCTCGTCGAAGAGGTCATGCGTATCCATGGCGTCGACAACATCAAGCCGGCGCCGCTCGAAAGCCACACGGAAGTCAACGGCCGCATCCTGACGACGCTGCAGATCCGCACCCGCACCGCCAAGCGTGCGCTTGCCTCGCGCGGCATGCTGGAGGCCGTCACCTGGTCCTTCATTTCCGAGGAACAGGCGAAGCTCTTCGGCGGTGGTTCGCCGGCTCTGAAGCTTGCCAACCCGATCGCTGCCGAAATGTCCGACATGCGCCCCTCGCTGTTGCCTGGTCTGCTCACGGCTGCCCAGCGCAATGCCGACAAGGGCTATGGCGATGTCGCGATCTTCGAAGTTTCCGGCACCTATGAGAACGACAGGCCGGAAGGCCAGCGCCGTGTTGCCGGCGGCATCCGTCGCGGCAGCGCCTCGATGGCGGGCTCCGGCCGCATGTGGTCGAACGCGTCCAAGGGCGGCGGCAAGCCGGTCGACGTCTTCGACGCCAAGGCCGATGCGCTGGCCGTAATCGAGGCCTGCGGCCTGCCGATGACCAACATCCAGGTCGAGCAAGGCGGTCCCGAATGGTACCACCCCGGCCGCTCCGGCACCATCAAGATGGGCCCGAAGGTCGTGCTCGGCTATTTCGGCGAGTTCCACCCCTCGACGCTGGAAGCGCTCGACGTCTCCGGCGCGCTCGCGGGCTTCGAGGTCTATCTCGACGCCATGCCCGAGCCGAAGAAGAAGGCGACCCGCACTAAGCCGGCGCTGGAACTCTCGCAGTTCCAGGCCGTCAAGCGCGACTTCGCCTTCGTCGTCGACAAGGCGGTCGAAGCCGGCGCCATCATCAAGGCCGCGACCGGTGCCGACCGCAAGCTGGTCGCCGGTGTCAACGTCTTCGATATCTTCGAGGGCGCTTCGGTTGGCGAGGGCAAGAAGTCGGTCGCCATCGAGGTGCAGATCCAGCCGGTCGAGCGCACGCTGACCGACGAGGATTTCGAGGCTCTGACGCAGAAGATCGTCGCCAGCGTCACCAAGGTCACCGGCGGCGTCCTGCGCGGCTGATGAAATCGGTGGGTCGATCTGCCTCAGCAGTCGCCCCTAACTCTCCCTCATCCTCGCCCTCGTGGCGGGGATCCAGCCGACGCGCGTCGGCGCGGCGGAGAGACTCTTTTTCTGACATGCAAAAAACGGTCATTCACGGCGCAGACGCGCCGTGGCTGGATTCCTGTCACATCGCACGGGCGAAGCCTGGGCAAAGGAATGAGGGAGGAGAGTGGGCTATCGCGGAACGCGATATCAAAGCTACTGGGTAGGCTCGTACCACCCCATCAATCGTGCAAATAATACACCTTGTTCACGATCGTCCACCGCCCCTCGATCTTCAGCATCGAGAGATAGTCGGTGAAACGCATGCCGGCAAAGTCGTCGCTGACCTTGACGCTCGCGGCATCGCCGATGACGTCGAGGGTCTGGATGTCCATGTGCGGCTGTGTGCCTGGCGGGGCCGAGCCCTCGGCCACGATGGCGGCGATGAATTCGTCGCGGGTCGACCATTCGACCGCGCTCTCGTAATGCCCGATGACAGCGCATTTCGGATGAAACGCCTTGCGCAGCGCTGCTTCGTTGGCGAAGGTCATGCCTTCGACATAGAGATGCACAACTGCCTCTATCGCCTGCCGGTCCGTCATGGTCCGTACCTCGATCGTGTCGATGGTGAAGTATAGCGCGGAGCGCGCAACGCGCAAAGTGGCTGGATGGCGCTGACCTTAATGCGTGGATGGGTAGAGCGTGGCCAGGGCGGTGCCGATCAGTTCCTCGGCATAGGCCTGCGCGGTCGATGAGGCGTTGTCGGACAGACCCATCTCGTCGCATTTGTTGCCGACGGCCTCGCGGATGAGGTGCAGGATACCCCGCCCCATCTTTCCGCCATCCTCGCCGGATGTGTCCAGAACCAGTGCCAGCGAGGTCATCGCCACCACTTCAAGCACGAGCATACGTCCTCTTATGTCGGACAGGCCTGGATCGGCCGGCCCTTTGTCCTTGGCATCTGGCATGGGGTTCCCTTCCTCTCAACGGAAAGTTTACCTAGTGCTAATATGCGCGAGGAGAAGACCCAAAGTTGAACAAAACCAAATCTCTTTCCTGATCTGTGGTTGGGCCGCCCCGCTGACATCGCCTGGCGCGGCCCAACCTGTCAGAGGTTGTTCCCTCAGAGATTGGTCATCGCCAGCGATGCCTCGGAGTAGCGCTTGCCGGCGATCTCATCGAGCGGCATGATCGCGCTAAGCTCGGCGAGTTCCCTGGCCGACAGCGCGATATCGGCGGCGGCCGCATTCTGCTCGAGATGGTTGACCTTGCGGGCACCGGGGATCGGCACGATGTCCTCGCCCTGATGCAGAACCCATGCGAGCGCCAGCTGCGCCGTGGTCACGCCCTTATCCTTCGCCAGCGCCTCAAGCTTGGCCACAAGGGCCGCATTCGCATCGAAATTGTCGGCCTGGAAGCGCGGCAGCTGGCTGCGGAAATCGTCGGCGCCAAGATCATCAGGCTTGCGGATCGCCCCCGTCAGGAAGCCGCGGCCGAGCGGGCTGTATGGCACGAAGCCGATTTTGAGCTCCCGGCAGGTGGCGAGCACGTCATGCTCCGGATCGCGCGACCAGAGCGAATATTCGCTCTGCACGGCCGCGATCGGATGCACCGCATGCGCCCGCCGGATCGTGGCGCTGCCGGCCTCGGACAAGCCCAGCGCCCGCACCTTGCCCTCGCGCACCAGCTCGGACATGGCGCCGACGGTCTCCTCGATCGGAACATTGGGATCGACGCGGTGTTGGTAATAGAGGTCGATGACATCGGTGCCGAGCCGCTTCAGCGACGCTTCCGCCACGCGCTTCACATTCTCCGGCCGGCTGTCGACGCCTGTCAGCGCCGCGGCGCCGGATTTGGAAGGATCGAACTTGAAGCCGAACTTGGTGGCGATGACGACGCGCGCGCGCACCGGCTTCAAGGCGCGGCCGAGCAGCTGCTCGTTGGTGTGGGGGCCGTACATTTCGGCCGTGTCGAAGAAGGTGATACCGAGATCGACGGCGCGGTGAAGCGTGCGGATCGATTCATTCTCGTCGCTGGCGCCATAAGCGAAACTCATGCCCATGCAGCCGAGGCCGACGGCGGATACTTCAAGGTCCTGTCCGAGTGTGCGGGTTTTCATGTCTGGCTCCCTTCGAGCAAATAGTGAGGCCGCGATTTGAGCGGCACGAGGCAAACCTAGCGCGCCGGAAGCTTTCAAAAAATACGTGCAATGCGGCACAGGCTGTTCTAACAAATAGATCAATGAACAGGACCCAGCTCGCCCAACTCGCCGTTCTCGCCACTGTCGCCGAGCGCCGCAGCTTCCGCGCCGCCGCCAAGGAGCTGGAGATCGCGCCCTCGGCCGTCAGCCATGCCGTCTCCAGCCTCGAGGAGAGCCTGGGCATCCGCCTTCTGGCGCGCACGACGCGCAGCGTCGCGCCGACGGAGGAGGGGCGACTGCTCTTGCAGCGGCTGAAGCCGGCGCTGGACGAGATCGGCATCGCGCTCGAAGCCGTCAGCGAGGCGGGCGGACGCCCGGCCGGCACGCTGCGGGTGACCGCGCCGCGCTTTGCCTCCGATATCCTGCTCGCGCCCCGTCTCGGCGAGTTCCTCAACCGCTATCCCGATATCACGCTCGAAATCGCCAACGAGGATGGTTTCATCGACATTGTCCGCGAGGGCTTCGACGCCGGTATCCGGCTGGAGGAAAGTCTCGAGGCCGACATGATCGCGGTCCGCGCCTCACCGAACCTCACGACCGTGATCGCCGCTTCGCCGGATTATTTCAAACGCCACCCAAAGCCGCTGCATCCCTCCGACCTCGTCAACCACCGCTGCATCAAGAGGCGTTTCACCAATGGCACGATCTACCGCTGGGAGTTCGAGAAGGACGGCCGCGAACTGGTGGTTCCCGTCGATGGCCCGCTGATCGTCAGCGAGGACAGGCTGGCGCTGATCGCGGCGCTGAACGGCGTCGGCCTCGCCTATCTCTTCGATCTGCGCGTCGAAGACGAGCTTGCCAGCGGCAAGCTGGTGCGGGTGCTGGAGGATTGGTGCGCACCTTATCCCGGCCCGTTCATCTACTATCCAAGCCGCCGCCAGATGCGCCCGGCCTTGCGCGCCTTCATCGACTTCTTCCGTTACACCGCCTGAGGCGGGAGCGGCCGATCATGGCGCTCCCGCCCGCGCCGCCGGTCAGGCCGCGGCCTTCTGGTTGGCTGCCGAGGTGGCGAGCTTAGACAAGGTCTTGTCGGTGGCGGCTTCTTCCTGCAGCGTCTGATCGAGCAGTGTCACCACGTCCTTCTTGCCGAGCGTCTGCGCCCAGGTCTTCAGCGTGCCGTAGCGGGCCATCTCGTAGTGCTCGACGGCCTGCGCCGAGGAGATCAGCCCGGCATCGATAGCCGGCGAACCCTTGAATTCCTCGATGATCTCTTCGCCTTCCGCGATGATCCCCTGGATCGCCTCGCAGGTCTTGCCCTGCGCCCGCTTGCCGATCAGCTCGAACACCTGATGCAGCCGGTCGACATGGCCTTCCGTCTGTTCCTTGTGCGTCATGAATCCGGCTTTCAGCTCTTCCGATTGCGCCGCGCGCGCCATTTTCGGCAGCGCCTTGAGGATCTGCTTTTCCGCGTAGTAGATGTCCTTCAGCGTATCGTAGAACAGATCGTCGAGGTTCTTTTCCTTTGCCATGTCCCTTGTCCTTTGTCCCTGGCTCGTGGAAGCCGCGTCATGCGGCTTCGCAGAGAGAAGCTGGACGAAGGCTAATGGTTCCGATCATTTCGGGTGGCGATTTGCAGCGGATGCTGCAAACTTGTCGTCAGAAGGGCAGGGAGGCCGCTTATGAAAAAGCCGGGATCGATGAAAGCATTGGAGGATCTGGGGCGGGCACGGCTGTCGAAGAACTTCTTCCTGCGCGATTTCCTGCACTCGGAGATCGCCGATTTCTACCGCATCCCGAATATCCCCGACGATCCGGATCTCGCAATCGAGACGGGAAAGAGGCTCTGCGAAGAGCTGCTGGAACCCTTGCAGGAGACCTTCGGCCGCCTGCACATCCGTTCCGGCTACCGCTCGCCCGAGGTCAATCGCTTCGGCAACCAGAACAAGCTCAACTGCTCCACCAACGCGTCCACGGCCGCCCACCATATCTGGGACATGCGCGACGCCGATGGCTACATGGGTGCTGCAGCCTGCGTCGTCGTTCCCTGGGTGGTCGACCGCTATCACGCGCTCGAAGACTGGCAGCGGCTCGCCTGGTGGATCCACGACCATCTGCCCTACGCCTCGCTCTGCTTCTTCCCGAAGCTATGGGCCTTCAACATCCAGTGGCATGAGCGCCCGCGGCGGGTGATCCAGAGCTACGTCAGCCCGCGCGGCATCTTGACCAAGCCCGGGATGGAGAATTGGGAGGGCGAGCATTCGGATTGGTATGAGGGTTTTCCGCCGCTCAAAAATTGATGCGGTAGCGGATATGGCCGTCGCTTTCGACGTAGCTGTCGTAAAGCGAGCGGGCGCGCTCATTGCTCTCGCTGGTATGCCAGTAGAGCCGCGACCAGCCTTCTTTTCTGCAGAGCGCCACGAGGTCGTCGAGCAACGTCCGGCCAATCCCCATTCCGCGCGCGGCGTCGTCGACATAGAGATCTTCCAGATAGCAGTCCTTGCCCATGATCCAAGTGCCCTCATGGGTGAGATAGAGCGCAAAGCCCATCAGTGTCCCATCCACCTCGGCCACGCGCATGGCGATCGATGACGCCGGATCGAAGACCCGGCGCCACGTATTGTTGGTGATCTCGGGCGCGACCGTCACCGCGTAGAACGCCAGATAGCCATCCCAAAGCGCACGCCAGCGCGCTTCGTCGTCGGGTCTCGCGTCACGGATCGTCACGGTCATCGCCATCTCCCCTCAGGCACCAGCCTTGTCGAGCAGTGCCATCGCCTCGTCGCTGAGCGAAAGCGTCGCCGATTTCGTCAGGCTGTCGAGCTGCGACAGGCTGGTGGCGCTGGCGATCGGGGCGGTGACGCCCTTCTTGCGCAGGAGCCAGGCAAGCGCGATCTCGGCCGGCTTGGCGCCGGTTTCGGTGGCGACCGTGTCGAGCGCCGCAAGAATCTTCAGGCCCTTGTCGTCGAGATAGCCGGCAGCCTTGCCGCCCCGCGCCTTGCCTTCGGTGTCGGCCTTGCTGCGGTACTTGCCCGACAGGAAGCCGGCCGCGAGGCTGAAATAGGTGATGACGCCGATATCTTGCTTGACGCAGAGATCGGCCAGCGGTCCCTCGAAGGGGGCGCGGTCGTAGAGATTATACTCCGGCTGGATCACGTCATAGCGCGGCAGGCCGGCCTTCTCGGCGGCGTCGAAGGAGGCCTGCAGCTGCGTGGCGTCGAGGTTGGAGCAGCCGATGGCGCGAATCTTGCCCTGCTGCTTCAGCTTGGCGAAGGCGCCGAGCGTCTCTTCATAGGGCGTCTCGGCATCTGGCCAGTGCGAGAGGTAGAGGTCGATATAATCTGTCTGCAGCCGCTTCAGCGAGGCCTCGACGGCCTCAAGGATGTACTGCTCCTTCAGCCCCTTCTTGCCCGGACCCATTTCGGAGCCGACCTTGGTGATGATCACGGCCTTGTCGCGGGCGACCTTGTTTTGCTTCAGCCACTTGCCGATGATCTCCTCGCTGTCGCCGCCCTTGTTGCCCGGCACCCAGGCCGAATAGACGTCGGCGGTGTCGATGGTGTTGAAGCCGGCGTCGAAGAAGGCGTCGAGGATGTTGAAAGAGGTTTTCTCGTCGGCCGTCCAGCCAAACACATTGCCGCCGAACACGATCGGCGCGACCGAAAGGCCGGTTTTTCCAAGGCGACGCAATTCCATGAGATACTCCTGAAATCTTCAATATGGTGAAATTCGGATCGCGGCAGGACGCCGCTGCGATGTAACCTAGAGCGCGCCAAGGCGGATGAAAACCCGCGCCGCGGCCAGCGCCGCGAATTGTGATCGCGCCATTGCGCCGCGGGGCCGCCGTCTCTAATCTCCCCTCAAAATCAGTAGAGGAGAGGAAATGACCATGCTGCGTTTCGGTATCATGTCGACCGCCAAGATCGGCCGCGAGCTCGTGGTTCCGGCCATCCAGGATGCGGAAAACTGCGTCGTTACGGCGATCGCCAGCCGCGATTTGTCCAGGGCAAGGGAGATGGCCGACCGTTTCTCGGTGCCGCATGCCTTCGGCTCGTACGAGGAAATGCTGGCCTCCGACCTGATCGACGCCGTCTACATCCCGCTGCCGACGGCCCAGCATGTCGAATGGACGATCAAGGCGGCCGATGCCGGCAAGCATGTGCTCTGCGAAAAGCCGATCGCGCTGAAGGCAGACGAGATCGACAGCCTGATTGCCGCGCGCGACCGCAACAAGGTGCTGGTGACCGAGGCCTACATGGTCACCTACGCGCCGGTGTGGCTGAAGGTGCGCCAGCTGATCAAGGACGGCGCCATCGGCACGCTGCTGCATGTGCAGGGCGCGTTCACCTACTTCAACCGTGACCCCGGCAACATGCGCAACATCCCTGCACTCGGCGGCGGCGCGCTGCCCGATATCGGCGTCTATCCGACCATCACCACGCGCTTCGTCACCGGCGAGGAGCCGCGCCGCGTCCAGGCCGTCACCCGCCGCGATCCCGATTTCGGCACCGACATCTATTCCAGCGTCAAGGCGGATTTCGGCGGCTTCGAGCTCAGCTTCTACATCTCCACGCAAATGGCGAACCGCCAGGTCATGGTGTTCCACGGCTCCGAAGGCTTCATCGAGGTGAAGTCGCCCTTCAATGCCGACCGCTGGGGCGCCGAGGAGATCGAGCTCAGCAACCGTAGCCACAACGAATCCACCACCTTCCGCTTCCCCGACAGCCGCCAGTACAAGCGCGAGGCCGAAGCTTTCGCGCGCGCCGCCAAGGGTGAGGCGCAGGAGATCGTGTCGCTGGAGAGCTCCAAGCTCAGCCAGGCGTTCATCGACGCGATCTATCGCGCCAGCGAGAAGGATGGCTGGGAGACAGTGTGATTATTTCTCGCGAAAGACGAAGCGCGAGTAGCCGAAGAAGCTGAAGACAGTTGCCGCGGCGGTGGCAAACACCATCGCCGCCAGCGGCTGCAGGTCGGGCATCGAAAGAAGCAGCGCCGAATAGAGCCCGTAATTGACCAATGCGGCGGTGATCCCGACCGAGCCGTAGCGGAACCCTTCGGCGGCGAGAGAATCTCCCGAGCGTTCGAAGGTGAAGGTTCGGTTGAAGACGAATGTCGTCACCATGGCGAGCGCGATCGCGATCACCCGAGCGATGAAGGGCCCGATCGGCGTCGTGTGCAGCAGAAGCATGAGCACGCCGGCATCGACGATAAAGCCCAGCCCGCCGGCAATGCCGAAACGCAGCAGTTTCTTCACGCCGCACCTGCTTGAGAGGTCTGCCGGCGAATGTCGATCTCCTCGAGCTCGGAGGCAAAGCCGTTGCCGAGAAGATGCGATGCCTCGAGCCGCATATATTCGATGCGCAGATGCTCGGCGCGCGAGCGGGCGACCGAATCCAGGATCACGCCGGCGGTAAACATCATGAACGAGATCATCATCAGCGCCATCGACATGACCCAGGTCGGCATGCGGCTGACGAGCCCCGTCTCGAAATATTCGGCCAGGACCGGCGTCATGAAGCCGAGGCTTAGCGCCATGAACAGGCCGGTGATGATGCCGAAGAAGGCGAAGGGGCGCGTTTCCTTCATCAGCATGGCGAACATCCAGAGGATCTTGGCGCCATCCTTGAAGGTCGAAAGCTTGGAATGCGAGCCCTCGGGCCGGCGGCCATAGTCGAGCTCCAGCTCGCTGACAGGCAGCTTCAGCCGCGATGCGTGGACGGACATCTCCGTCTCGATCTCGAAGCCGGCCGAGACCGCCGGGAAGCTTTTCACGAAGCGGCGCGAAAACACCCGGTAGCCGGAGAAGATATCGGTGAAATCCGGGCCGAAGATCGTGCGGTACAGGATGTTGAAGATGCGGTTGCCGAAGGCGTGGCCCTGGCGGCCGGCGTCGTCATGCACGCCGCGGCGTGTGCCGACGACCATGTCGGCGCGCTCCGACAGCAGCGTGCGGATGAGTTCCTCGGCGTCCTCAGGCGCATAGGTGCCATCGCCATCGGCCATGATGTAGATGTCGGCATCGATATCGGCAAACATGCGGCGCACCACATGGCCCTTGCCCTGGCGCCGCTCGCGCACGACATGGGCGCCCGCCAGCATGGCGTGGAGCGCCGTGCCATCGGTGGAGTTGTTGTCGTAGACATGGATTGCCGCATCCGGCAGCGTCGCCTTGAAGCCGCGCACGACCGCGCCGATCGTCGCTGCCTCGTTGTAGCAGGGAAGCAAAACGGCAACGCTCAGATTGTCGATACGCGATCCGGTCATGATCACACCCGTTAGAAAGAATTTGCGGCAAGTCTAAAGCAGGGCCGTTAACAAGTGCCTATGACGAGGGCGAAGGTCACTGATGGGGCCGCGAAGATGTGTCCGCGCCGCTACTTTACGCTTTCTTGATACGCACATCGTAAAGTCGCGCCGCAATCAATGACGAGATCTGCTTCATGGCGACTGTTGCCCCGATGACTGGCGAACCAACATCCATGTCCCTGCGCGAAAGGCTGCAACTGCAGGCGACGCGGCTCTGGCCTTCCGTTTTCTTCTACAGCGTGCTGCTGATAATCGCGATCGTCGCGCTTCGCCTGCCGAATGCCAAGGACTATGTCGGCGCCGACAATGACGATGTCATGCGCCTCGTCGAGGTTCGCGACTTCCTGAACGGACAAGGCTGGTTCGATCTGATGCAGTACCGCATGGGGCTGGGCAACGGCACGCTGATGCACTGGTCGCGGTTGATCGACCTTCCAATCGCCACGCTGCTCAAGTTCTTCTCGCTCTTCCTGCCGGAGCAGCGGGCCGAGGCCGCCGCACTGCTCGTTTGGCCGCTCTCGCTCGTGGTTCCGAGCCTCTGGGGCATGGGGCTTGCCGGCCGGCGCGTCGGCGGCGTGCTCGGCATGCATATCGCGCTGGGGTTCACCGTTTTCCTGCTGCTTGCCAGCAACCGCTTCCTGCCCGGCTCCATCGATCACCACAATGTCCAGTTTGCCCTGGTGGCGATCATGACGGCGATGCTGCTCGATGAGGATCACAGGCCGCTGAGCTATGCGATCGCTGGATTTTCAGCGGCGCTGGCAATTGCGATCGGCGCCGAGACCACGCCCTTCGTCGCCGGCGTCTGCCTTGTCGTTTCGCTGGCCTGGGCCTGGGAGGGAAAGCCCTTCGCGCCCGCCGCCAAGGCCTTCGGCCTGACGCTCGCGCTGTCGATCAGCCTATTCTTCTTCGGCACGGTGCCGCCGAGGCTTTATCCAGCCGTGACCTGCGATAACCTCTCTCTCGGCTATTACAGCCTGGCGACCATCGGCGGCGGCCTGCTCCTGTTTGCCGCCGCTTTTGCCAGCGGCCTCGGACGCGGCTTGCGCTTCGTCGCCCTTGCGGGCGTGGGGGCCGGCGTGCTCGCCTCGGCGCTCATCATCGCCCCGCAATGCCTGCGCAACCCGCTCGCCGATCTCGACCCGATGCTGATCGACCTGTGGCTCAACAATGTCCAGGAAGCGCAGTCGATCTTCGGCGCAATCCGCCAGGATCCCTATACGATCGGCTTTTTCTACGCGACGGGCCTGTTCGGCATCGCCGTCTGCATCTTCCGGCTGTTCCATGCCGATCGTGTCCGTATCCATCTCATCCTGCTGTGCCTGCTCGGTATCAGCTTCGGGATCTCGCTTGTCCAGGTTCGCGGCTCGACCTTCGCCAACCAGCTCGCCGTCTTCCCTCTGGCGCTGCTGATCATCGACATGCGCCGCGTGTCCAATGCCGACCGCGAAAACGGCGCCGCCGCGCTGAGCTATATCCTCACCGTGCTTTTGAGCGTTGCTTCGGTCTGGGGACTGGTCGGCGGCTTCATTGGCTCCAGGCTCGACAACACCCAGGCCGAATTGGCCGAGGCCAAGGAGAAGCTCACCTGCGCCTCGCCCGAGGTGGTCGCGCCGCTGGCGTCGATCCCGCCCGGCCTCGTCTCAGCACCCTCGGACATGGGCGTTCATATCCTGCGCTTCACGCAAAACCGCATTCTCTCCGCGCCCTACCACCGCAATCAGGGCGGCATGCTCACTGAGCTGCACATCGGTCTTGCGACGCCCGCGGACGCGGAAGCCTTCATTCGCGGCACCGGCGTGACGACGCTCGCCTTCTGCCCCGATTTCGCGCAGACGCGCGAGATCGCCAAGATGAAGCCGGATGGTCTCTACGCGCAGCTGGAAAAGGGCAATATCCCATCCTACCTGCAGCCGATGCCGAAGCAGGAGGGGTCGCCGGTGCAGTTTTTCCGCTACGTGCCCAGCGGATCGTAATCATCGTCGGATCGTGAGGGAGGTTAAACGAGGCGCGCGCTCTTGCGGGCGCGCCCGATCAGGTGAAGCCCGACGAGGCAGGCGAGCAGGCTGATGTTGTAAAAGACGATGGCGACAGCGAGATCGATGATCGAGGTCGGCCCGAAAATCGCGGCACAGATATAGCTCCCGCAGATGAGCAAGCCCACGAGAATCATGGAAAAGATGTTGCGCATCGGCGCGGTGGCGATGCCAATTGCTGTTGCGGTCAGAGCAATCATCAGGGTCTCCCGAATCACCTCACTATACGTCCGCTGGCTTTGACGAACAATTAACGCACCGGCAATATTCGAGGTTCCATATATTTGGCCGGCCGAAAAACATCACCGGAAAACTCAGACGAGACCGATGAGGCCGCTTGCCGTGGTGCCCGATGCGCGCACCCGCGAAACACGCAGCGGCAAGAGCATGCCGTCGACCACGCCCTCGAAGGTGAGCACCGCGCCAGACGCCATCTCCACCGCAAGGCTGCCGCCGCCGCCGACATAAAGCGCGCGCGTGGTTTCCGGCAGCGCCAGCGTGTCGTCGGGCGTGATCGGAAAGCCGCTGCTGGCGGGGCCCGTGAGCGAGGGGGTATGGGATGCAAAGCGATCGGACATGGGAAGCTCCTTGGTTGCTTGCGCAATGATGGTGCCATCATGCAAAACGGGGAAAATCGCGCGCTGGCTTGAAACGCAATATAATCTTACCGAACCATCAAGCCATTGAAGCGAAAAGACTTTTGTCGTCGAGATGCGGTGCCAAATAGCGCCAGCGAGCAAAAAACCTCCCCGCGTACGGGGCTGCGTTCGCACGGTTCTTCGGTTAGAACAGCGCCATGAGCAGCTTCTTCGACAATGATTCGCCGAGCAATCTCACCGAATATTCGGTGTCGGAACTGTCGGGTTCGATCAAGCGAACCGTTGAGACGGCCTTCGATCAGGTGCGCGTGCGCGGCGAAATCTCCGGTTATCGCGGCCCGCACTCGTCGGGACACGCCTATTTCTCGCTGAAGGATGACCGCGCCCGCATCGACGCCGTGGTCTGGAAGACAAGCTTTTCGCGCCTGAAGGTCCGCCCCGAAGAGGGGATGGAAGTGATCGCAACAGGCAAGATCACCACTTTCCCGGGCTCTTCCAAATACCAGATCGTCATCGAGACGCTGGAGCCGGCGGGCGCCGGCGCGCTGATGGCGCTGATCGAGGAGCGTAAGCGCAAGCTCGGCGCCGAGGGCCTGTTCGATCCCGCCCGCAAGCGGCCGCTGCCCTTCATGCCTCGCGTCATCGGTGTGGTGACCTCGCCGACAGGCGCCGTCATCCGCGATATCCTGCATCGCATCTCCGATCGCTTTCCCGTGCATGTCGTCGTCTGGCCGGTGAAGGTGCAGGGCGAGGGTTCGGGCGAGGAAGT
The DNA here is from genome assembly GCF_000377565.1 of Rhizobium sp. 2MFCol3.1. GTDB lineage: Bacteria > Pseudomonadota > Alphaproteobacteria > Rhizobiales > Rhizobiaceae > Rhizobium. The sequence goes on from NZ_KB898358.1 coordinate 218,854, forward strand.
GGCAAACGCCATTCGCGGCTTCAACGCTTTCGAGCCCAATGGTCCAACGCCGCGTCCCGATGTCCTGATCGTCGCGCGCGGCGGCGGTAGTCTCGAGGATCTCTGGAGTTTCAACGACGAGACCGTGGTGCGCGCCGCCGCCGAAAGCCGGATCCCGCTGATCTCGGCCGTCGGCCACGAGACCGACTGGACGCTGATCGACTACGCCGCCGATGTTCGCGCCCCGACGCCGACGGGTGCGGCCGAAATGGCCGTGCCGGTCAAGGCGGAGCTTCAGGCGCAGATCTCGGGTCTTGCGGCCCGGCTGCAGGGCAGCACGCTGAGGCAGATGGACCAGCGCCGGCAACAGGTGCGGGCGCTGATGCGGGCACTTCCCTCGCTCGACCAGCTTCTCGCCCTCCCACGCCGCCGCTTCGACGAGGCCGCATCGGGCCTTGGCCGTGGCCTTGAGCTCAACACCTTGAACAAGCGCCGCAGCTTCGAGCGCACGGCGGCGCATCTGCGCCCCGACATGCTGTCAAACCGGATCGCCGAGCGCCGCCAGATGCTTAGCGAGCGCATGACGCGGGCCGAGCGCACCGTCGAGCGGCTGATCGATCGCTCGAAATCGCGCATTGGCCGCGCCGATGCCGCACTCGCCTCGCTGCCATCGCGCCTGAAGAGCCAGACATCGCGCATGCGCGACCGCCTCGCCAATCTCTCGCGCAGCGCCGACACGGCGGTGCGCCACCAGCTGGTGCGGGCGCGCGGCGAGCTTTCGGCGCAGGAGCGCATGCTGCAATCGCTCTCCTACAAGAACGTCCTGAAGCGCGGCTATGCCGTCATTCGCGACGAGGACAACCGCCCGGTCTCCGAGGCGGCGATGTTGTCGGCGGGCTCAGGCATCTCGATCGAATTCTCCGATGGCCGCATCGGCGCGATCACCACCGAGGGCGGCGAACCGCCGGCCGGCGCCAGAAAGCGCGGCAGCAAAACCTCGGAGCCGAAGGCAGCCGATCCTGCAGCGCCGCCGAAGCAGGGCAGCCTGTTCTGATCCCACGCGGCTTCTTTGCGGGCCGCAACGGGCAATCACCAAATCGTGGTCGAGCCCTATTTCCGGGCGTTTAAAAATTGCCGCAAAGTGCTTATCTGGATGCTGAAGCGGCCACCTTTCGGTGCGTCGCGCGTTTGATATGGCCAGCCTATCGCGGCCGCTCTGATATTTGAGACTGGAGAAATACCTTGAAAAGAATGTTGCCCGCTCTTCTGATGGTTGGCGCCCTTGCCGGTGCACTCTCCGGCGCTTTGCCTGCCGCGCCGGCGCTGGCGGGTCAGTCGAAAGTGTCCGAGTTTATTTTCGGCAAGGCTTACAACGACAGCGTCACCGCCATCCGCATCACCTCGCTCTCCCAGCGCGAGCAATCCCTGCCGCTATCGCTGCGCCACCCCATGCCCTCAGGCATCCGCGAGGCGCAGGCAACCGTCAGCGCCGACCGGCATCTGATGCAGGCGATCGCCGATCGCGGCATCGCGCTGAAGAATGTCATCCAGGTCCAGCGGGCGCTGAACGGCGGCCACGTGATCTATTACCGCTGATCATCTCGGCTGGGCGGCGTTTTATTCGAACGCCGCCAGGAACTTCCGCAGCAACGCATCGAGCGCCGCCTTCTCATCCTGATCGAGCGTCTCCGTCAGCCGCTGCTGGTTGGCGACATGCGCGCCGACGGCCTCGTCGACAAGGGCCAGCCCCTTGCCGGTCAGCGCGATCAGGACGCTGCGCCGATCATGCGGATTGACCACGCGCTCCACCAGGCCTGATTTCTCCAGCTGGTCGATGCGGTTGGTCATCGTGCCGGAGCTCACCATCGTCATCTCCAAGAGATCGCCCGGCGACATCTGGTAGGGCGCGCCGCAGCGGCGCAGCGTCGCCAGCACGTCGAAGGCAGACGACGACAGACCGTGGCTCTGCAGCACCTGCTCCACCTCGCGCCCGAGATGCGTCGCCAGCCGCTTCATGCGCCCGAGCAGGCCCATCGCCTGGGTGTCGAGTTCAGGCCGCTCGCGGGCCCATTGCTGCAATATCCTGTCGACGCGGTCCATCGGCTCACTCCATGCTGATTGAGCTCTACCGCAATATGTCTTGACGTCAAGATAAATCGGCATAGGCTTGATTTATCTTGAGATAGAGATACTTGATATGAAGAAAAACACGACATACGCCGCCGATGTGTTGGCCACCGCGCTCGCTCCGGCCATCTGGGGCAGCACCTATTTCGTCACCACGTCCTATCTTCCGCACGGCTATCCGCTGACAACAGCCATGCTCCGCGCCCTGCCCGCCGGGCTGTTGTTGCTCGCGGTCGTTCGCAGGCTGCCTCAGGGTATCTGGTGGTTTCGCGCCTTCGTGCTCGGCGCGCTGAACTTCTCGTTCTTCTGGGCAATGCTCTTTGTTTCGGCCTATCGGCTGCCCGGCGGCGTCGCCGCAACGGTCGGCGCCATCCAGCCGCTGATCGTCATCGTGCTCTCGCGCCTCGTGCTTGGCCGGCCGATCAAGGCATTGGCGGTCGCAGCCGGCCTTGTCGGCATGGCGGGCGTGGGGTTGCTGGTGCTGACGCCGGGCGCGGCGCTGGATCCGATCGGGGTTCTTGCGGGTCTTGCCGGCGCCGTTTCCATGGCCTGCGGCACGGTGCTCACCCGCCGCTGGACGCCACCAGTATCAAGCCTCGCCTTCACCGCCTGGCAGCTGACGGCGGGCGGCCTGCTGCTGGTGCCGCTGGCGCTGATCGCCGAGCCCGCTCTGCCGCCGCCGACGCTCGAAAACGTGCTCGGCATGGCCTGGCTCGGCCTGATCGGCGCGGCGCTGACATATATTCTGTGGTTTCGCGGTCTCGCCCGCATCGAGCCGTCGGCGGCATCCTCACTGGGCTTCTTGAGCCCCGTCGTCGCCACTCTCCTCGGCTGGCTGGCGCTCGGCCAGGTGCTGACGCCCGCCCAGCTTTGCGGTTTTGCAATGGTGCTGGCGAGCGTCTGGTTCAGTCAGCGGGTCTCGATGCCCGCCAAATTGGATGCCAAATCGGTGATCGAGCCGGCCGTTACGCCCACTCGCCCTGCCGCATGACGGGCACCTTCGAGCCATCGGCTCTGATGCCGTCGATATCGACCTTGTCGGAGCCGATCATCCAGTCGATGTGGATCAGGCTGGAATTTCCGCCCTGCGCCTTGATCTGATCCTGGCTGAGGTTGGCGCCATCGAGGAAGCACTTGGAATAGCACTGGCCGAGCGCGATGTGGCACGAGGCGTTTTCGTCAAACAGCGTGTTGTAGAACAGGATGCCGCTGGCCGAGATCGGCGAGGAATGCGGCACCAGCGCCACTTCGCCGAGCCGGCGCGCGCCCTCGTCGGTATCGAGCACCTTGTTCAGCACCTCTTCACCGCGCGACGCCTTCGCCTCGACGATCCGGCCGCCCTCGAACTTCACGCGGATATTGTCGATCAGCGTGCCCTGATGCGACAGCGGCTTGGTGCTCGACACGTAACCCTCGACGCGCAGCGCATGCGGCGTCGTGAACACTTCTTCCGTCGGGATATTCGGGTTGCAGGTAATGCCGTTCTTGGCGGTGGAGGCGCCGCCGTGCCACTCGTGGCCATCGGCAAGCCCGACCGTCAGATCCGTGCCCGGGCCGGTGAAATGCAGCGCCGAGAAGCGCTCGTCGTTCAGCCAGCTGGAGCGCTTCGCGAGGTTAGCGTTATGCTCCGCCCAGGCGGCGATCGGGTCCTCGACGTCGACGCGCGAGGCGGCAAAGATCGCCTTGGCGAGCTTGGCGACCGCGATCGGCTCGGGATCATTGGGGAACACCAGCTTTGCCCAAGCAGGGTTCGGATAGGAGACGATGTTCCAGTTGATGTCGAAATTGGAGATCTTCTCGAGCGCCGGCTTGTAGGCCGTCGACATCGCCCGGTTGGCGCGGCCGACCTTGGAAGGATCCTGCTCGGAGAGCATCATCGGATTGTCGCCGGCAACCGCAAGCCGCGCCGCGCCATTCTCATAGGCCTTCGCCATGCCCTCGTAGAGCCAGCTGGACGCGCGGTCGAAGCTCGCATCATTGGCATATTGATAGCGCGCCAGCGTCGATTCCTCGTCGGAATAGAACGCGCTGACCAGACCGGCGCCGGCCATATAGGCATGCTTGGTGATCTGGCGTACCAGCGGCAGCGCCACAACAGGCGCGGTGATCACGAGATCCTGGCCGCTCTGCAGCTGCAGCCCGACCTTGACGGCGACTTCGGCGAGCTTGTCGAGCTTGATGGGGTCCACGGCGTTATCGCCCTGCGGCATGTAGTTCATGATCGATCACCTTCTGAAACGAACGGACAGGCCATCAGACTTAGACCCCTTTGCGGCGAAATTGAAGCTCGAAGACAATCAGGCGACGAGCACAGCCGCCGTCGCCTTCAGCACGTCGAGCGCATCCTTCGGAGCAAGCCGCACCTGCAATCCGCGCTGCCCGCCATTCATGTAGACGAGGGCCTCGCTCATCGCCGCTTCCTCGATCGCCGTCGGCACCAGTTTCTTCTGGCCGAAAGGGCTGATGCCGCCGACGTGATAGCCGGTCAGGCGCTCGGCATCCGCCGGCTTCATCATGTTGGCCGACTTGCCCCTGAAGGCTGCGGCGAGCTTTTTCATGCTGACCTCGCGGTCGGAGGGAACGACGACACAGACAGGCTTGCCGTCCACCTCGGCCATCAGCGTCTTCAACACGCGGTGCGGCTCCTCGCCGATCGCTTCGGCCGCCTGCAGCCCGATGCGCTCGGCGTTCGGATCGTACTCATAGGTGTGAACGGTGAAGGCCACCTTGGCCTTCTCCAGAACCTGTGTTGCCCGCGTCGTCTTCGACATTTGATCAGCCCTTGAAGAACCCGCCATAGATCTCCGGCTTGAAGCCGACCAGAAGCTTGCCGTCGGCCTCGACAACAGGCCGCTTGATCATCGACGGCTGCTCCAGCATCAGCGCGATCGCCTTCTCGCGGTCGAGGTTTTCGCGCGCGTCATCCGGCAGCTTGCGGAAAGTCGTGCCGGCGCGGTTGAGCACCGTTTCCCAGCCCGCTTCCTGCGTCCACTTCTCCAGATGCGCCCGGTCGATGCCCAACGCCTTGTAGTCGTGGAAATCATAGGCGACGTCGTGCTCTTCCAGCCAGGTGCGGGCCTTCTTCATCGTGTCGCAGTTCTTGATGCCATAGATGGTGACGGTCATTCGGTTCTTCCCAATCAGTTCTAAGGCGTTCAGTTTTCCAGCGCACCCGGCTTGCGCACGACCTTGCTGGCGGCCCCGCAGGCAATCTTCATCAGGTCGGCGCGGCGGCGCACCAGACGCGACGAGCTGCGGGTGACGATCAGCCCGGCCTGCGGCGCGCGCACTTCGATCGCGCCATCGGCCATGCCCGGCCGGGTGAGGATGGTAGCCAGCAGCTCGCCTTCCTTGATCTCCTCGCCGATGTTGCGGTGGAAGAGCACCGTGCCGGCCTCGGGCGCGCGGATCATCTCGATATTGTCGAGCGGCACGGCAGGGCCGGTGAAGGGCGCAAGCGTAACCGGATGGGCGATGGCGCCGCGCGCGGCGAGGAAGTTGAACAGCCCCTCGGCATCCTTCTTCGCCATCTCTGGGTAGACATCGCGCATGCCGCGCAGCTCGACGGTAACCGAGAGCTTGCCCGGCAACCGCGTCTTCTTCTCATGCGTCTCGTGCTTCCAGGCATAGCCGATCGCCTCCTCGAAGGCCGAGCTTTCGCCATCCGACAGGAGCACCGCTTCCATTTCGAGTGCTGCTGCGAGATCGGCCGCCTCCGGCCAGAAGGCCTCGTCGATATAGGCATATTGCAGCGATTCATCGTCGCAATGCAGGTCGATCACCAGATCCGCTTCGAGCGCCATATGCATCAGCTGCCGCTTCAGCCGGTCGACGGCGTTGTAGCGGTCGAGCTCGGCCACCAGCCTGTCGCGATCCTTGACCGAGATCAGCGGGAACTCGCGGTTGAAATTGGTGCGCGTCCCAAGATCGAACCGGCCCTGCAGCTCGCCGAAATGCGATTGCGCCGCACCAACGGGATTGGCGTGTGGAACGATCGTGATATCGCTGCGGATTTCGCCGGCGCTTTCGGCCGCGCGCAGCTTTTCGCAGAGGAAATGCACCAGCGCCGTGCCCGGCAGCTCGTTGGCATGCAGCGCCGCCTGGATATAAATCTTCGGCGCCTTCGGATCGTTGCCCTTGAAGCGCAGCACCGGCAGCCGCCACTCCATTCCCGCCGTATCGCCTGAAATGATGATCTCGGACCTATCCATCTTTGTCTCCGCTGCTGCTGTCATTGCTGCAGCAGCTTTAAGCGCGTTCCGATGCATGAGGCAAGGTGTCAGCCGCGTTCGCTGAGCGGCCAGCTTTCCACATGCTCGTAGTTCGGCTCACCCGGCCGCTTGTGCAGGAGCACGAACTCCCGCGCGGGCATGACAACAGGCGTCGCAAGCGTCGTCTTTGCCACCGTCTCGTCAGCATAAAACAGCGTCGCATGCGGCTGGAAATCGGCTTTCACATGCGGGTCGCAGCCGATCGCATGCATCTCGATACCGATCTGGATATGCAACTGTCGCAGAAATTCTCGACCGCCATTGCCCGAGAGCACGACGGCGTTGCGCGACGCTGTCCGGAACGTCGCGACATGATCGAAGCTGAGATCGAAGCGGCAGGCATCCACCGCCGACGCTGCCTGGCAAGCCGCGAAGATCATCTCGTCCTTGATCTTCTCGGCGCTGGCGACGCCGTAGAGCGAAACGTGCAACCGCTCGGGCGTCATGGGCGAGAGCAGCCCGTCATGCTCCCTCTGCAGGTGCGCCTGTATCTCCAGGCAGGCCTGGCGCGCGTCGGGATCCGGCAGGATCGCGAAAAACAGGGTTTCTTTGCCAAATCTTGACGATTTCGGATGCATCGTGCGGCTTGCGAAATCGAAGGACGATTGCGTGTTCTGTTCGTGCATGACCAACCACCGGAGCATCCGCCCCGCCTCTGTCTATCCAGGGAACGCGGGGATGGTAGCAGGTGGATTGAGGAAATCAAGAACAAAAGAAGAACATTCAATATCGATGCCGGGAGACTGTACATGCGTATCCTGATGGCCTGTGCGGCCTTTCCGCCCTTTATCGATGGCGGCGGCCCGATTTCGGCGATGATGGTCGCCAAGCTCTTGATCGCGGCTGGTCACGACCTGGAGGTCGTCAATGTCTCGGGCGAGGACAAGCACGAGGTCTATGACGGCGTTCCAGTGCACCGCCTGAAGACGCTGAACATCGACTGGAATTACCGCCTGCCGCGGCCGGGCTGGAAGAAGCTGATCTGGCACGCGCTGGAAAATTTCAATCCGCGCGCTTATCTCGTCATGCGCCGCGAAATCCGCCGCTTCAAGCCGGATATCGTGCTGACCGATAGCATCGAGAACATCAATGTCGCCACCTGGGCGGCCGCCAAGCGTTCAGGCGTGCCGGTCTGCCATATCCTGCGCAGCGCCTTTTTGCTCTGCTGGAAGGCCAGCATGCGGCGCGGCGACGATAATTGCGTGCGCGCCTGTTCCTCCTGCCAGGTCTCTTCCTATGGCAAGAAATTCTTCTCGCGCTATGTCGATGCCGTGATCGGCGAGACCGATTTCATCATCGGCCGCCACACCGAGCATGATTATTTCCCCAATGCCAGCACCCACCGCGTCCCCGGCGCCGTTCCGCCGATCGCCCTGAGAGAACCGCGCAAGCAGCCCGAGGGGCCGATGCGCTTCGGCTTCATCGGCGTGCATGATCCGGTGAAGGGCCTCGACACACTCGCCAGCGCTGCCCATCGGCTGGTGAACGACCAGAACGTTCGCTTCGTCATCGCCGGCAGCGCCAAGAGCGATTATTCGAAGTCGCTGCCGCAGAAATTTCCGGGAGAAAACACCACATTCCTCGGCTGGACCAAGCCAGATGATTTCTTCCCTCAGATCGATGTCCTCGTCGTCCCCTCGCTCTTCCGCGAGCCCTTCGGCCGCGTGGTGATCGAGGCCTTCGCGCAAGGCGTTCCCGTCATCGGCGCCCGCTCCGGCGGCATCCCGGAATCGATCGATCCCGGCAAGGACGGCTATCTCTTCGATCCCGGCGACGACACGGCGCTGGCCGCCGAGATCGCATCCATGGCAGCGAAACCAGAGGCTATCCCGGCGCTGTCGCGCGCAGCCCTTGAGGCGGCTCGTCGCTACGAGCCGCAAAAGATCGCCGCCGGCTTCGACGCCGTCTTCGCCAAGCTGCGCCCCGATCTGGCAAAGCCTGCGCAGGAAGACGCCGAACCTCGCCAGGCGCGCGGCTGATCGCGAATTCGCCACGCGCAAGAAACGGGTTGAATTCTTGGCCGGCAGGCACGATTTTCGGGTGAGGCCGATCTTTAGGCCGGCAAGCTTCGATATCGGGAGGCGAGACCCATGGCCCAACAAGCACAGCATTACGCCATCTTCGAAACTGCGGGCGGTTTCTGCGGCATCGCATGGAACGCCGTCGGCATCACCCGCTTTCAGCTGCCGACATCAAGCGCTGAAGGAACCGAACGCCTGCTGCTGCGCCGCGTCCCCGATGCCGAGCCGGCAGCCCCGACGCCTGACATCGCGCTGGCTATCGCTGCCGTAAAACGCTACTTCGCCGGCGAGCCGATCGATTTCTCTGATCTCGCACTGGATCTCGCCGGCCAGGACGACTTTTTCCGCGACATCTACGCCGCCGCCCGCCGCCTGCGCTGGGGCGAAACGACCACCTACGGCGCTCTCGCCAAAGAGCTCGGCCACGGCCCCGAAGCCGCCCGCGACGTCGGCCAGGCCATGGCCAAGAACCCCGTCGCGCTGATCATCCCCTGCCACCGAGTGCTGGCCGCCGGCAACAAGATCGGCGGCTTCTCGGCCCCCGGCGGCTCGGTGTCGAAGGCGCGCATGTTGGAACTGGAAGGCGTGAAGCTCGCGCCGCCAACGCCGGTGCAGCAGTCGTTGTTTTGAGGTCAGGGTTCGCGGACGAACGGGTGGCCCGCGGCATGTGCCGCCTTGATGAACTTGCGGTCAAACGTGATCAAAGCGTCGCAATGCTGGGCGCGAAGCAGATGCAGCGCATCCGCAAAGTCCATGCCGTTTTCAACGAGATCGAATGCGGCGGCCACCAAGTCTGCGTCTTCGATCGTCACACTCGGCATGCCTGCGAAGATGCGCAGCGAGTTCGCGATATCCGTCCGAGAAAAACCGAAGGTCGTCCTGAGAACCCAGGCCACCTCCATTACTACGGTCCCGGCGACAAAAATGCTCTGCGTGTCGATAATCTCTCGCGCCCGAAGCGATTGCTCAGGATGGTCGCCTGTTATGTACCGTACGATAAGGTTCGTATCGACAGCGATCATGTTTCCGGATCGCGGCTGCGCGCGTAGCGAGCCCGCGCTTCTGCCGCCACACCGGCGTCCATCTCTTCAAGCGTCTTGGGCTCACCTTTGTACGGCAGGATGCCGAACGCCGAGCCCTGAGGTGTCGGCGCAAACGCAGGCGCCTGCTTGAGCAGGACGCCCTCTGGCGTTTCCTCAACGATCAGGCGCGTACCGGCTTCCCAATCGCGCCGTTGGCGGATTGCCTTGGGGAGAATGACCTGCCCCTTGGTCGAGACGGTCGTGATCAGCGTTTCGCTCTGCGCCATGGCTTGAACTCCAGAGGTAAGACGGATGTAAGATAATCCGCCTTGCCCTGGTCTTCAAGCGTGAACCCTTATTCCCACTCGATCGTGCCCGGCGGCTTGCTGGTCACGTCATAAACCACGCGGTTGATCCCGCGCACTTCGTTGATGATGCGGGTGGCGGCGCGGCCGAGGAATTCCATGTCGTAGTGGTAGAAATCCGCCGTCATGCCGTCGACCGAGGTCACGGCGCGCAGTGCGCAGACGAATTCGTAGGTGCGGCCGTCGCCCATGACGCCGACGGTCTGGACGGGAAGTAGCACTGCGAAGGCCTGCCAGATCGCGTCGTAGAGACCGGCCTTGCGGATTTCGTCGAGATAGATGGCGTCTGCTTCGCGCAGGATCTCCAGCTTTTCGCGGGTGATACCACCCGGGCAGCGGATCGCGAGGCCTGGGCCCGGGAAGGGGTGGCGGCCGATGAACGAGTCAGGCAGGCCGAGCTCCTTGCCGAGCACGCGCACTTCGTCCTTGAAGAGTTCGCGCAGCGGCTCGACGAGCTGCATGTTCATGCGTTCAGGCAGGCCGCCGACATTGTGGTGCGACTTGATCGTCACCGACGGGCCGCCGGTGAAGGAAACGCTTTCGATCACGTCTGGATAGAGCGTGCCCTGGCCGAGGAAATCGGCGCCGCCGAGCTTCTTTGCCTCTTCCTCGAAGGTCTCGATGAACAGGCGGCCGATGATCTTGCGCTTGGTCTCGGGGTCGGAAACGCCCTCGAGCTCGCCGATGAACTTGTCGGCTGCATCGACGTGGATCAGGTGCAGATTGTAGTGTTCGCGGAACATGGCGACGACATTGGCCGCCTCGTCCTTGCGCATCAGGCCGTGGTCGACGAGCACGCAGGTGAGCTTGTCGCCGATCGCCTCGTGGATCAAAAGCGCCGCAACCGAGCTGTCGACGCCGCCGGAGAGAGCGCAAAGCACGCGCTTGTCGCCGACCTGCTTGCGGATCTCTTCGACCGCCTTCTGGCGGTAGGCAGACATCGACCAGTCGCCCTTGATGCCGGCGATGTTGTGGATGAAGTTGCCGATCAGCTTGGCGCCATCGGGCGTGTGCACCACTTCGGGGTGGAACTGCACGCCGTAATACTTGCGCTTCTCGTCGGCGATGAAGGCGTAGGGTGCGTTCGGCGAGGTCGCGACGACCTTGAAGCCTTCAGGCAATGCCGTGACGCGGTCGCCATGGCTCATCCAGACCTGATGGCGCGAGCCCTTGGACCAGAGGCCTTCGAACAGTTCGCTGTCTTCGTCGACTTCGAGAAAGGCGCGGCCGAATTCGCGGTGATGGCCGCTCTCGACCTTGCCGCCGAGCTGCATGCACATCGTCTGCTGGCCGTAGCAGATGCCGAAAACGGGAAGGCCGCTGTCGAAGATGATCTGCGGTGCGCGGGGCGAACCCTCGTCGACCGTCGAGGCCGGGCTGCCGGACAGGATCACGGCCTTCGGCTTCAGGCTGTTGAAGCCTTCTTCGGCGGACTGGAAGGGAACGATCTCGCAGTAGACGCCCGCTTCGCGCACGCGGCGCGCGATCAGCTGGGTTACCTGGCTGCCGAAATCGACGATGAGAACGCTGTCGGGATGTGCTGTCTGGGTCATGGCGAGCCTTTAATGAAAAGCACCCGGTCTTGCAATGCGGGAAATCCGCCGCCGCGGGATTTATTGCATCGATTGTCCCGCTTTCGCAGGGCCTGGAGCCGTTTTTCGGGCATAAGAAGCGCTAGAACCAGAATACCCCATCTTCCAGCGCCGTGAACAGGCTGTCGGTGGCATCGGACAGCTTGCGGTCGATCACGTGCAGATATTCGGTCCAGCCGGAGATGTGCTGCAGCTCCTCGACGCCGTCGGAAATCCCGCGCAGGCCGATCAGCGGCAGATTATAGGCCTGGCAGGCGCGCAGGATGGCGAAGGTCTCCATGTCGACCATGTCGGCATCGATGGAAGAATAGGCCGCGCCCGAGACCACATTGCCGCCGGTCGACAAGGTCGCTTCCGCGACACCGGGGATGCGCAGCGGCAGGTCGATCACGGCAGGCAGGTCGAGAAACGGCGTGCGTCCCTTTTCGAAACCGAGCGGCGAGGCGTCCATGTCGCGATAGGAAACCGACGTCACCTGATAGACCGCCGTCTGCTCGAGCTTTGCGGAGCCTGCCGAACCGAGCGAGACCACGAGCTGCGGCAGCTCTCCCTGGTGCTCAAGTGCGGCGAGCGTCCGCGTCAGCACCACGGCGGCTTCGACAGGGCCGACGCCCGTCATCAGCGGCTCGAAGCGCGAGCGCAGGAAGGGGCCATATTCGGCCTCGGCTGCCATCACGAACAGGATGGATTTTCCCGCGACCGATTTCAGTTCGAACGTCATCCAGTAATGCCCTCTCTGCCGCGTATGATCATCATGGTGCTGGTCATCGAGGCGATCAGCTTGGCCGGGCCGTCGCTGATCGCGTAGCCGCGCCCGTCGGCGACGATGATATTGGTGCCGGGCTTGGTGATCTCGCCGCGAAACAGGAAGCGCTCGCCGCGCCCGGGCGAAAGCAGGTTCACTTTGAATTCGATCGTCAGCACCGAGGCATCAGGGTCGATGACGCTATAGGCGGCAAAACCGCAGGCCGAATCCAGCACCGCCGAAATGATGCCGGCATGCAGGATGCCGTGCTGCTGCGTCAGCTTCACGTCGAACGGCAGCTCGATCTCGACCATCGCCCGCTCCACGCGGGTGAGTTCGGCGCCGATCGTGTGCAGCGCCGCCTGGCGCGAAAAGTTGGTCTGGATGCGATCGCGGAAGTCGCCGCTATCGGTGTTGGTCATCTGTCTGCCCTCGTGCGAGCCGGAAAGTGCCATGCGTCGCCGCGCCACACAAGCGCAATGGCGGAATGGCCGGTACGATTGTGCACTCAACGTCGGCGGAGGGACGTGCTAGATCGGGCAAGCGAGTGCGGAGACGAGGAGGGACCGGCGTGCTGCAGGTGAGGCGTTACACGGCGGATGATTGCGACGACACGATCGCGATCTTTCTTGCGGCGATCCGCGAGGTGGCATCGCGCGATTACAGCCCGGCCGAAATCGAAGCCTGGGCGAAGGTCGAGGACCGCGACGCCTGGGCGGAGCGCCGCGCCAGCCGGCCAACCTTCATCGCCGAGCGTGCGGGGCACTTCATCGGCTTTTCCGATCTGGAACCCGACGGTCACCTCGACATGATGTTCGTCCACCCCGCCCATCAGGGCATCGGCGTCGCCAGCCTGCTTCTTGCGACGGTCGAGAAGGAAGCGAAAAAACAGGGCATTGGCCGCATCTTCACCGAGGCAAGCCTCACCGCGCGGCCCTTCTTCGAGCGTCGCGGCTTCAGCGTCATCGCCCGCCAGAGCGTCGAGAAGCGCGGCCAGCGCCTCACCAATTTCCGCATGGAGAAATTTCTCTAGAGCCGGTCCCGCCAGGCATGGCCGGGGTGCGCTTGTCCCAGCGTGGCCTTCAGCCAGTCGCGCTCGGAAGGAGCAAGCTTCGGCAGCGCCTTGGCAAAGTCTATCTCGTCTTTGTCGCGCAGGTATTTCGCCTTGAACAGCAGCACACCGGCCGGCCCGAGATAGGGTATGCCGTCGGCGGTGGTGGCGATCATCTCGGCGCGGGGAAACGCAATCGAGGGATCGCGCTTGTAGACCCAGCGATCGGCCGTTCCCTCCTCGATCATCATGTCGACGCGCCAGCGGCCGGCGCCGCGATCATGGCACCATATCTGCGCGATCCCGGTGGGCGGCGCAGCGTCATCCGGCAGGGGCGAGACCACGCCGCTCCCGACGGCGTAAAAATCCATGTCGCCGAGCGCCGCGCGAAACACCGCGACGTCGCCGCGCAGAACCGTGAACTCCAGGTCCTCGTGATCGCGTGTCTTCTCGCCATGCCAGAGATCGAGCGCCCAGCCGCCGACCACGCACCATGGCTTCGCAATCCCGCCGAACCGCAAGGCCAGTTCCGCGGGCTGCCAGGCGTCCCATGCGCCGTGATCGGGGATCGGTCGTGTCTCCATGCGGCCCGTGTTAGCGGTGCGCGGCATCGAGGGCAATCTCAGTTGAGATAGACGATCGAGGCGTTGAGCAGCGTCGCGAAGGAAACCCAGGCGAGGTAGGGCAGGAAGAGCAGCGCTGCGATCCGGTCGGCATTCCAGCGGTTGAGGATGAAGGCGATGATCAACGCCAGCAGGGCAAGGATCACGATCAACGCCACCGTCGGCACCTGCAGGCCGAAGAAGAACGGCGACCAGAGAAAATTCGCCACCATCTGTCCCGCCCAGATCAGCATCCCCACGGAGAGATGCCCGCGCATCCAGGTGCGCGCGCCGGCAAGCCCGATCAGCACGTAGAGAATGGTCCAGGCAGGGCCGAATACCCAGTTCGGCGGGTTGAACGGCGGCTTGGCGAGCGATTGATACCATTCGCCCGGAAGATTGTTGACGCCGATCACGAGACCGCCGCCAAGCACGATCGCAACGAAGATGATGTAGGTCAGGGCTTTGCTCATGCGGCGGAGATAGGGCGCGGCCGTCGCGTCGCCAGAGCCATATCGCATACGATTCAAATGATCGTGCAATGATCCCGATTGCCCGCCATGCGCTTCGGGATATGCTTGGCGAAGCAGGAAATTGGAGTGCTTCGAAATGGCCGGCATCGTGCAGTCCACACAGGCCTATGAAAGCTGGCTTCGCGGCCAACTCGGGGCCGATCTGGTCGAAGGCGATCTCCTGCGCAAGCACATGAAGATGCGATCAAGCAGCTTCTCTTTCCTGCGCGCCACCTATTGGCGCTTTTCAGAAACCGTCCTCGATATCTGCCCCGACGCTGCCGCCGCGCCGAAGGTTCTGGCGATCGGTGATACGCATCTGGAAAACTTCGGTACCTGGCGCGATGTCGAGGGACGCCTCGTCTGGGGCGCCAATGATTTCGACGACGCGGCCGTCATGCCCTACGCGCTTGATCTCATCCGGCTGACGGCAAGCGCGCTCCTCGCGGTCACCGAGGGCGGCCCGCCGGCGCAGACGATCGCGGCTTCGGTGCTGGGGGGATATCTGAGGGCGCTGCAGACGCCCACGTCCGTCATTCTCGAGCGCGATCACAAATGGCTGCGCAAGGCGCTGACCCTGCCCGATAGCGAGCGCCGCGCCTTCTGGGATAAATTCGCGAGCCTTGCGCCGAGCGAAAAGCCGGCGCCGTCAGCCTATACCGAAGCGCTCGACGCGTCCTTGCCGTCGGGCCATGCCGCTTACATTCCGAAGCCGCGCACGGCGGGCACCGGCAGCCTCGGGCGTCCGCGTTTCATCGCTTACACGGATTGGCGGGGCGGGCCGGTGCTGCGCGAGGCCAAGGCCATGCTGCAATCGGCCTGGTCGCTCGCCCACGCGCCCGATGATCGGGCCATCCACGCCGTCGAGATCGCGACAGGTCAGATGCGGTCTCCCGATCAGCACTATCGGCTGATCGGCTCGGTCCTAGTGCGGCGGTTGTCGCCAAGCAGCACCAAGATCGAGATCGACGGCAATTCCGATTTGCTGCTGTCGCCGGATATGCTTGATCTGATGGGCTTCGAGATCGGCAACTGCCACGCCAATGACCCTGCGGCCGTTGATGCGATCCTGCGCGACCTCAAGGCGCGCAAGCCGGGCTGGCTGGTGGAAGACGCGAAGGCTACAGCAGCGCAGATCGGCGCCGAGCAGAAAACATGGTCACACGCGTCGTGAGGGCGCGATCCTGACGATGTGCTGGTCCCAGGCCACGTCGCTGCGCTTGCCAAGGAAATCGCCGTCATAGGAGGAAACGGCAAAGCCGGTGCTCGCGGGCGCGATGCCGGCCGCCTCGGGCACGATCTCCTCGCGCAGCACCCGGCCGCTTATGGCATCGATCGTCACCGAGGCCCCACCCTTTGGCGAGGTCACGCCCACCAGCCCGTCCTTGCGGTTGACGGCAATGGCGCCGACATAGTTGGCGAGCCTTCGGGTGGTCTCTTCGGGCAAATCGACGAAGCGCAGGTCCTCGCCCTTGGCGAAGGAGCCGACCAGCGGCGGCAGGTCGTTGCGGCGGCCTTCATACTGGCAGGCGAACCAGATGCGGCCGCTGTCGTCGACATCGACATGGCGCGTCGAGACCTGCGCCCATTCGGCGGGCAGCGTGTGCTTCTCGATCAGCGCGCCGGTTGCGGCGTCCACGAGCGTCAGCGACGGCTGCATGTTGCCGAGGTTGAGCTTGGTGCGGCCGAAATCCGGATGCGTCTCGATCCCGCCGTTGGCAATGATGAGCGTGTGCCCGTCGTCGCTGACGGTCATGTCGTGCGGGCCGACGCCATAGGTCTCGAATTCGCCGATCCGCTCGAAGCGATGGGTGGCGTCGTAGAGCCCGATCATGCCGCGATTGCCGTCGAAGTCATTCTCGCTGGCATAGAGTATGCGCCCATCGGGCGAAAAGGCGCCGTGGCCGTAGAAATGCCGGTTCTCGGCGGCCGTGATCACGATCGGCTTGGCTTTTCCGTGCGGGTCGAAGATCATCGCATAGGTGCCGGGCCGCCGCGCGAAGGCGACGGTCTTGCCCGTGGCGGCGCTGAAGGCCATGCCGTGCGAGCGCGCCGGCAGCGCCACCTGGTCGATGATCTCGCCACGCTCGGAAACGGTCGCCACCGCGAAGGACCCGTTGGCCTGCCGCACGCCGGAGGCATAGACGGCGTCGGCGCGCTCGAGCGCCATCAGCGCGCGCGGCGGCAATGCCGCCAGGAAGGTCAGCCCGGCCGCCTTGACGAAGCTGCGCCGATCGATCGCGGCACTCCTGATCATCGGCTCAATCGCCGTCGGAGAAGGAGAAGCCGGCCGAAAGGCCGATCGCGGCGCCATAGTTGTCGCTGATCATGGTCACGAGGTCGCGCGTATCGACCAGCAGCTGGTCAAGCTTTGCCTTTTCGGCGTCGCTGGTGGCGACCTCGATATCAGGGTTGAGCTTCGGCACGGTCTCAAGCAGCGACTTCAGCTTGGCGTCGATCGCGTCGGCAACCGGCTTCTTGTCGGCAGGAAGCAGGTCGGCCATTTCGGCCTTCTGCCAAAGGTTGCGCAGCCCCTCCAGATTGGATGTCATCGACTTCCAGGTGTTCTTGGAGCGCCAGTAGATCGCCATGCGCGGCTTCGGGGTGCTGTCCTTGCCCTTGTAGAATTGCTCGAGCCGCTGATCGCGGACATTCTCGGCGCCGTGCACGAGAGTGCCGAGAAGCGCGGTCACAGCTTCCTTGTTGTCCATGAAATCGGCGCTCTGCGGACCCGGATGCTTCCAGCTCGCCTGGATGCCGTCAGGCTTTTCCCAGGCGGCGACCACTTCGGCCGCCTCGCGCTGGATATTGCCGGCAACGGCCGCGCCATAGAGGCAGCGGAAACCGCTCTTCTGGTTGGTGAGGTCTTCCGATCCCGTCCCATAGAGCACGTATTCGAGCGCCGTCAGGCCCTGCAGGGCAACGCTCTTGGAGGCGATTGCGTCGACCGTCGTGTCCTTGGGATCGGCCTTGGCGATCAGCGTCTGCACCTGCCTCAAGCCCACGCCCTTGCGATCCGGATAAAACAGGATGTGCTCGAAGAGATTGTCCTGGATGACAGGACCGACCTGCACCATTTCGATCGCCGACCAGTAGCGGATGATGTCGTCGAAGGCAGACTTCGCCTTGTCGAGGCTGCCGGGCGTACCCTTGTCGCAAAGATCCTTCATCGCCGTGGTCAGCCGCGCGGCCGATTGCTGGGCGTTGCGGTATCCCGGGCGGATCACCTCGTCGACAGCGCGCTGCATGACGGCAGGCACCGCATCCTCGTTCAATCCGGCCGGAGCGGCAGCCTGACCCGCCGGTGCTGGGGTCTCGCCCGCCTGCGGAGCGGCCGTCTGCGCCACGGCATTGGAGGCAAGGGCAAGCGAGAGAACCAGAGGGTACCAAAGGCGCATCAAAGAGACTCCAAAAACGTAATCAGTGCCTGCCTGTTATCCGCAGGCAGGGAGGCAAATGCGTCGCGCGACTTTTGTGCTTCGCCGCCGTGCCAGAGAATGGCCTCGGTGAGGTTTCTGGCCCGGCCGTCATGAAGGAAAAAGCTATGTCCGCTGACAGTCTTGGTGAGACCTATACCCCATAGCGGCGGCGTGCGCCATTCACGTCCGCTTGCAAGTCCAACCTGTTGTCCGTCCGCCAGCCCATCGCCCATGTCGTGCAGCAGGAAGTCGGAATAGGGCCAGATCAGCTGGAAGGACTGCGCCTTGTCGAGGCTGTCGCGGCGCGTCACATACTTCGGCACATGGCAGGCGGTGCAGCCGCTCTCGTAGAAAACCTGCTTGCCCTTCAGCGTTTCCGGAAAGCTCGCCTTGCGCCGCGCCGGCACGGCCAGATTGGCGGAATAGAAAGTCACAAGGTCGAGGATCGGCCCCGGCGCTTCCTCGTTCCCAAGCCGCTTCTGCACGCCTGTGGCCATCGCCTTACACTTGGCCTGCGCCTCCGTGCAATCGCCATGCGGGTCGGGCTGGTCAGGGGTGGAGATGCCGATGTCGTTCAGGAAGGCATCGGCGCTCTGGTCGCGCACGCTGGCGTTCTGAGCCTTCCAGCCGAAGCGGCCAAGCGCGATCTTCCCGGTGCGGTGGTCGCGCACGATCGCCGCCTTGCCGTGGATGCCGTCCCCGTCCTTGTCGTCCGGATCGGCATGCGCGAGGATATCGGCCTCGGGAATGGCCTCGATCAGCCCCAGCCCGATCATCGCCGGCGCCACGCGCGGCGAGATTGTCGTTGCCGGATCGAGCGGCCCGTAACCGAGGTCGTCGATTGCGTAGCGCGGTCGCCGCAGCGACACGGTCTCGCCACCGGCAAGCGTCACCGGCTCCTCGGTGTAGCTGACCGCCATCTTCCCCTCGGCGGGAAGGCCGGGTACCGCGCGGTCCTGCAATTGGTGGCCGTAGACCGGATCGGGGAAGTTGATGGTCTCGGCATTGGCGACAGCGCGTTCCTCGTCGGGCGTCTTGGCCGTGCGCGCCAGTCTCAGAAACATTGAGCTGGTGCTGGCGTCGGGCTCCGGCTTGCCGCGCCCGTCGTTGAGGTGGCAGTTCATGCAGGAGCGCGCGTTGAACAGTGGCCCCAACCCGTCGGAGGCTTGCGTCGAGGAAGGGGCGGAGACCCAGAGCTTTTTGAAGAGCGCATTGCCGAGCTTGAACGGCTGCTCCTCCTCGAAAGGGATGTTCGCGGAGATATGCGAGAAGGAATTGCGCGTCACCGGATCGATCGACGTTGCGCCGCCCGCCTGCATGGCCTCGTATTGCTCGGCCTTGGAAAAGTCGGTGGTCGGCCGCGTCACATCGGCAACGCGCTTGGCGTCGGCTTCGGTGAGATCGGTGCGCTTGGTGGGAAGGTCGAAATTATCCGCAAGGGCGGCTGATAGGCCGGCGATCGTGGCGCAGATGGTTGCGCTGAAAAGAAGACGACGGGCCGAGAAAGGCGACATTTCGGAGTTCGGGCCGCCTCGATAGCGAAGCGGCCCGCCTTTTTACTTATTTGAAGACGGCAGTAGGATTATCCAAGCTGTCGGAACCTTCAAGCTTGACCGTGCCGAGATCGAGGGCTGCGATCACGCGCTGCACCGATTTCGTCTGGTCGACGAGGCCGTCGATGGCGGCCTGGACAACGGCGTTGCCCTTCTTGTTGCCCTCGGCGATCATCTGGTCGTACTTCTCGACGTTCTGGCCGCGCTTGGCCATGATCGCCATCGCCTTCAGCGTCGCGTCGAGCTTGCCCTGCATTTCCTTGTCGAGCTTCTTGTCCTTGGCGGCAACGAGATCGTGCAGCGACGGACCCTTCATCTTCGTACCGTCGACGCGGGTGTAGTTGCCCGTATAGGCGGCAGCGATGCCGACAGCGTCGTTGAGGTGCGAGTTGTAGGTGTTGTCGGAGAAGCAATCATGCTCTTCTTCCGGATCGTGCAGGATCAGGCCGAGCTTCATGCGCTCGCCGGCGAGTTCGCCGTAGGAGAGCGAGCCCATGCCGGTCAGGATGGCGACGAGGCCGGCCTTCGGATCGGCCTCGACATGCTTGGTGGCTTCGCCATCCGGCTTCCAGTTGTCGGTCATTTCCTGCAGGTCGGAGACCAACAGCGTCGAGGCCGACTTCAGATATTCGGCGCGGCGGTCGCAATTGCCGTGCGTGCAATTCTTCAGGTCGTAATCGGTTGCCGGGCGGTTGCCGGCGCCTGGGCCGGTGCCGTTCAGATCCTGGCCCCAGAGCAGGAATTCGATGGCGTGATAGCCGGTCGCGACGTTGGCTTCCACGCCGCCGGCTTCCGCCAGCGTGCCGGAGAGGAATTCGGGCGTCAGCTTCGAAGCGTCGACATCCTTGCCGTCGATCTTGATCGTCTTGTTGGCGATCACGTTGGCGACGTAAAGGGAGTTCTCGTCGCTCTCGGTGCCGTAGGACGCGTCGACATAGTCGATCAGGCCTTCGTCGAGCGGCCAGGCGTTGACCTTGCCTTCCCAGTCATCGACGATCGGGTTGCCGAAGCGGTAGACTTCCGTCTGCTGGTAGGGAACGCGAGCCTTGATCCAGGCGGCGCGCGCAGCTTCCAGCGTCTTGTCCGTCGGCTCCTTTAAGAAGGCGTCGATCGCGGCGTCGAGAGCCTTCGCCGTGGTCAGCGCGTCTTCATACTTCGCGTGGCCGACTTCGGTGTAATATTTCACAACGGCAGCAGCATCCGGGGCCGCGTAAGCGGGAATGGCGGACAAAGCGGTTGGGGCCACCGCCAGCGCCAGGGCTGCGCAGAAATTTTTGTTGAGTTTCATGGGATCCTCTCCTGTGACGGGCATCCCGTATGACACCCGGCGAAAATGTCTTCGCGCAAAAGCAAACTGGTGTCAAACACTCTAGTTTGGAATGATTTTAAGGAAACGAATTCCGCCGAAAGGCCATGAAATCGAAATCGAATTGCTTGGAAAATGGGCGATATATGAGTAATCAATGTGCAACTGCATAAACATTGTCCGGATTGACCGCGTATGCGCCGACATATCAAGCATTTCACCCATCGCCATGAGCCGAAGGGTACCGTCCACCTCCATCTGAAATCCGGCATCGGCGCCATGATCGGCATGGCGTCGGTCGGCGCGCTCACCGTTTTCACCGGCATTCCGCTGCTGATCGCGCCCTTCGGCGCCACGGCAGTGCTGATCTTCGGCCAGCCAAAGAGCCCGCTGGCGCAGCCGGCCAACGTCATCGGCGGCTACCTTCTGGCGGCGCTGATCGGTGGTCTGGCGGTTTTCCTGTTTCCGGGCCTCTGGTGGGTCGGCGCGATCGCCGTCGGGCTGACCATTGCCGGCATGCTGATGCTGCGCGTCACCCATCCGCCGGCGGGCGCCGTGCCGCTGGTGGCGTTCGGCTCGCATATGGGCGGACCGATGCTGTTTCTGATCGTCGGTTTCGGCAGTGCGCTGCTGATCGCGATCGCCGTGCTGCATCACCTGATCCCGCCGCGGCATCAATATCCGCTGCGGGCCCCGCACTGATCTAGCCTTTATTGATTTAGGCTTTGCGCTTCATCCGGCAGAAGAAGAATCCATCCGTGTCTGTCGACGCGGGTGTCAGCGTGATGGTCTGTCCGTCCGACGAGCGCGGATGCGGGCTGTCCTTGCCGAACAGCTGATCCCAGCCCTCGAGCGCACCCGAGATTTCGAACTCCGGATTGGCGGCGCTAAACGCGCGCACCTGCTCCTCGTTTTCCTGCGGCAGCACCGAGCAGGTCACATAGATCAACTCGCCGCCGGGGCGCACATAGGCGCTCGCTTGGCTGAGTGCGTCCTGCTGCTGGGCGGTGCGCTCGTCGAGATTCTTGGCGGTGAGGCGCCATTTCGTGTCCGGGCGTCGGCGCCATGTGCCGGTTCCCGTGCAGGGCGCATCGACCAGCACCTTGTCGCAACGATCCTCGAGGTTCTTCAGTGCCTTCGGATTGTCGTGCAGCTGGACGTTCCGGGTGCCGGCGCGCTTCAGCCGCTCGATGATCGGCGCCAGCCGCTTGCGGTCGGCGTCATAGGCGTGAACCTGGCCCTTGTTGTGCATCGCGGCCGACATGGCGAGCGTCTTGCCGCCGCCGCCGGCGCAATAGTCGAGCACCTGCTCACCATCCTGGGGCAGCACGAGATCGGCGACGATCTGCGATCCCTCGTCCTGAACCTCGAACCAACCTTTTTGGAACGAAAGCTCCGCTGTCACGTTGGGAAGACGGGAGGCTCCTTCGCCCGCGGCAATCCGGATGCCGTAGCGCGCGATGCTGGCCTCCTGCGCGCCTGATCTTTCGAGCGCCTTGACGGCCTTTTCGCGGGTGGCCTTCAGGATGTTCGCACGGAGATCGAGCGTCGGTCGCTCGGCGAGCGCTTGGGCTTCGCGAAGCCAGGTATCGCCGAAGGATTTTTCGAAGGTGGGCTGTATCCACTCCGGGATATCGCCCTGGATATGGGAAGGAGCATCCTTGAGATCACGGGAGTGAAAGGCCGAAAGCGTTGTTTCGGAGAGTGCTGCCGGCGCGAACTTGTCATCGGCAAGCTCGGCGGCGAGCGTCTCGGGCGTAAAGCCCCACTGGCGGAACATGACGGCATGGGCAATCGCCGATGCGCTGTCGTCGTCCATCAGCCAGGCGTGCGAGAGGCGCATGCGAAGCGCGTCGTAGACGATGTTGCCGATTGCGGCGCGGTCGCCGGAACCGGCGAAGCGATGCGCGAGCCCCCAATCCTTGAGGGCATCGGCGACAGGCCGTCTGCGGGCATCGATGTCTTCAAGAACCGAAATCGCCCCTTCGAGCCTACCGCCCAATCGCATTCACAACGCTCCTATTGCCTGGATCAATGCCGGACCCTTTTAAGGACCGGCGGCTTGTGAACGATCCGCAGGAAGCGCGACAGACGCAGCGGATGGTACACAAGTCTCAACCGCGTGGTATCCGCGATTGGCGGCAAGAGCAAGCGGTGCCTTATATCAGGCGTTAGCCGATCACTTCGTAGCAGACCTTGGCGGTGCCGGTGCTGACCATGCCGATGTTGCTGGCGGCTGCACGGGAAAGATCGAGAACGCGGCCGCGGATGAAAGGACCACGATCGTTAATGCGGACGACGACGCTGCGGCCGTTGTTGCGGTTGGTGACCTTGACCTTGGTGCCGAAGGCGAGCGAGCGGTGCGCGGCAGTATTGATGGTCGGGTTCATGCGTTCGCCGGAAGCGGTTTTGGAGTGAAGTGCGTACCACGACGCGCCACCGCAACCATTTGCAGCAAAACCTTCCATCGGAAGGATCGTAGAACAGGCTGCTATAGTTGTGACGGCGATAATAGAACGGCAAATTTTCTTCAAAACGGGGTGTCCCTCAACTGTTAAACCTACGCCTTGTGGGCGGCGGGGGCTTAAACCGGTCGAAAAGTGGCAGAAAAGTGCCCCGAGAGATCACGGAATGTTACGTTATGAAATATATGTGATGAGCCGGCAAAATGATTCGAACCGTCGTCAAGCGGTTTCGAATGAAAAAAGCGCAATTGAATCAAGTAAAATTAGAACTTTTTTTGCGGGAAGCCGTTCACGACTCCCGTGATCACAAAAATCACGAAAATAATTTTGCGCCGGCGTCATAATTCTTGCCCCATTTGGGCAATTTCCAAGGCTTCCGCCCAAATTTTGCGCCAAATTTTAACGAAATCTGCCTGGAGTAGGAATTTCCTACCAATCTATCGCATACGATATGGCGATATCAGGGGCGTCTAAGTCAGCCGCGCCAGCGCTCGTTCTGCAACAACTGCGCGAGTGATTGCGGGTAGGTGGGGAAGGCGAAGGTGAAGCCGGCGGCCTTCAGCTTGGCGTTCGAAACGCGCTTGTTCTCGCCATAGAAGGAGCGCGCCATCGGCGTCAGCTCGGCGGTTTCGAAAGCCTGTTCCGGCGGCGGCTCGACACCCATCAGGCGGGCCGCCTCGACGATGACATCCTGCGGCGGGCCGGGGCGGTCGTCGGTCACATTATAGATGCCGCCAAGTTTGTGGTCCGAGAGGAACCGCGCGCTGGTGCCGATATCCTCGACACGGATGCGGTTGAACACCTGATCCTTCTTGATCAGCCGCCGCGCCGTGCCCCGTGCCAGATTGACGAAGGCATTGCGGCCCGGTCCGTAAATGCCGGACAGGCGCAGCACCGCCGCGGGAATGCCGATCCGCTCGCCGATCGCAATCCACGCCGCCTCCGCCTCCAGGCGCTCCTTGGAACGGCCCGAGACCGGAACGCACGGCGTCTCCTCGCTCACCCATTCGCCCTTGTGGTCGCCATAGACGCCGACGGTCGAGAGATAGCCGATCCAGGAGAGTTCGGGCATGAGCGTCTCGATGTGCTCGCCGGCAACCCTCAGCAGCGGATCGCCTGCCTCGCGCGGCGCGATCGATTGCACCACATGCGTGGCCGAGCGCATGGCGTCGATGAGTGTCGCATCGAGCGTCTCGCCATCGAAGACGAAGGCCTCGATACCCTGCGCTCTCAGCGCCGCCGCCTTCTCGTCGGAGCGCGTCGTGCCGGAAACGCGGAAACCCTCGGCCATGAACGCCTTGGCGATTGCCGTGCCGGAATAGCCGCAACCGAAAATCACAAGATGCATCACGCCGCTCCCGCCAGTCTCCATTCGTTCAGCACATCGCTGTCCGACTCACCCTGAGGCCTTTGTGCCGCAAACCGCTTAAATTCGCCAGCCTCCATCAGCCGCGACAGCGCCCATATCGCCATCGCGCGCACGACAGGAGAGGCGTCGACGGAAAGAGAAAGGCAGGCATCGAGGAACTGTCGGTCGCCGGAATTCCCGGCCGCGATCAGCACGTTGCGCACGAAGCGGTCGCGGCCGATGCGCTTGACCGGGGAGCCGCTGAAAAACGTACGAAAGCTCGGGTCGTCGAGCGTCAACAGCGCCTCGATATCCGGCTCCTGCAGATTCTCGCGCGCCTTCAGCTTCATTTCGGAAGCAGCACTTGCAAACTTGTTCCAGGGACAGGCGGCGAGACAGTCGTCGCAGCCATAGATGCGGTTGCCGATCAGCGGCCGGATGGCGGGATCGATCGGCCCCTTGTGCTCGATCGTCAGATAGGAAATGCAGCGTCGCGCGTCGATCTGGTAGGGCGCCGGGAAGGCCGCCGTCGGGCAGGCGTCGAGACAGGCCCGGCACGAGCCGCAATGATCGATCTCGGGCGCATCGATCAAGAGGTCGGCCGTGGTGAACATCGAGCCGAGAAACAGCCAGGAGCCATGCGCGCGGCTGACGAGATTGGTGTGCTTGCCCTGCCAACCAAGCCCGGCCGCGGCCGCCAGCGGCTTTTCCATCACGGGGGCGGTATCGACGAACACTTTCACGTCTTCGCCGGCGCGCGCCGCAAACCGCGTGGCGATCTCCTTCAGACGGCCTTTGATGATGTCGTGATAATCGCGGTTGCGCGCATAGACCGAGATCGCCGCCTTATCCGGCTTATCGAGAATGCCGCGCGGGTCTTCCTCGGGCCCGTAATTCATCGCGAAGACGACGACCGATTTCACGTCGCTCCACAGCGTGCGCGGATCGCCGCGCCGCTCGCGCGTCTCGGCCATCCACTCCATCGTCCCGTGCCTGCCCGCATCGATGAACTGGCCGAGGCGTTCCTTCGCCTCGGGAATGCTGTCCGGCCGCGTGATCCGACAGAGATCGAAGCCGAGCGCCTGCGCTTCCGCCTTGACGAAGGCGGTCAGCGTCTGCAGGCGTTTGTCTTCCTTGGTCAGTGCGGATCGTTCGGGCATGAGAGGCCCCGTCAGAAATCCAGGTCGGCGTAGTGCGAAACAGGGGTCAGGCCGCGCACGCGCTCGGTGAGCAGCGGGCGGAAGGACGGGCGCGACTTGATGCGCTGGTACCATTCCTTGACGAGCGGCGATTCCGTCCAGTCGATCTCGCCGAGATAGTCGAGAATGGAGACGGAAGACGCAGCCGCCAGATCGGCATAGCTCATCCGGTCGCCCGCCAGCCACTGGCGCGAGCCGGAGAGCCACGTCAGGTACTTCATGTGCTGGCGGATATTGGCGCGTGCCGTGCGCAGGATCTTCGAATCCGGTGCGCCACCGCCCTGATCGGCCGTCATCTGCAGCTTGTAGACGCGCTCGCGCGCCAGCGGCCGGGTGACGTCGGTTTCCATCTTGACCATGAACCACTCGGTCAGCCGCCGGATTTCGGCGCGCTGGAACGGGTCCTCGGCGAGCAATCGGCGGTCGCGCTTCAGCACACCGTGCGTCTCGTCGAGATATTCGGAGATCACGGTCGCCCCACAGAGTGCGCGCATGCTGTCGTCGACGTAGACGGGTAGGGTGCCGGCCGGGTTGAGCGCCAGGAAATCCCGGCGCTTCTCCCAGGTCTGCTCTTCGATCAGGTCTGCCTGATAGCCGTACTCCGTCAGGATCAACCGGACGAAGCGTGATGCGGATGACATGGGGTGATGATAGAGCGTGGGCATCGAAACTCGGATTTTTGGATGGCTGGGGGTGCACGTCGCATGGACGCGATGATTATAGCGCCCTAGTCATGACTCATTCGTTGAAGCTATAGAAGTTTGGCCCCTCCAACACAAGCGAGTCGGGCCGCCCGAAACCCTGACGAAGGAAATCGACCTCGCCCAAAAATCGCCGACAACCGATCAGAGGTTCTCGTCGCATCCTCGTCTGGTGAAAATTGGTGTCGTTCCCCCAGCGGCACAGCACAATTCACGTCTGACCGAACCCCGAAACGGAGACAATTGATGGATTACATAAACGCGATAATCCTAGGCATAGTCGAAGGCATTACCGAGTTTCTACCAATTTCCAGCACCGGCCACCTCATCATTGCGGAGCAATGGCTCGGCCACCGGTCTGATCTTTTCAACATCGTCATTCAGGCGGGCGCCATCCTCGCCGTCACCATTATCTACTGGCGCCGTATCATGACGCTTCTGCTCGGTTGGCAGGATCCCGCCAACCGCGCCTATCTCTTCAAGCTCATCCTTGCCTTCCTGATCACCGCCGTCCTCGGCCTGATCGTCAAGAAGCTCGGCTTCGAGCTCCCCAATACGGCAACGCCGATCGCCTGGGCGCTGATCATCGGCGGTATCTGGATGATGGTTGCCGAATGGCTCGCCGCCCGCCGTCCGCCGCACAAGGAGATCACCTGGCTGGTCGCCATCCTTGTCGGTATCGCGCAGGTCGTCGCCGGCGTCTTTCCTGGCACCTCGCGTTCGGCGTCGACGATCTTCGTCGCCATGCTTGCCGGCACCGGCAACCGCGCGGCCGCCACGGAATTCGCCTTCCTCGTCGGTATCCCGACGATGTATGCGGCAAGCGCCTATGAATTGCTGAAGACGTTCAAGGATGGTGGCGCGGCCAATGAAGACTGGACGGCTCTCGGCATCGCCTTCGTCGTGTCGACGATCGTTGCCTTCGTCGCCGTCAAATGGCTGCTCTCTTATATCCAGAGCAACAAGTTCACGGCCTTCGCGATCTACCGCATCATTCTCGGCGCCATTCTTCTCGGCATGGCATCGGTCGGCATGATCGCCTGATCGGGAAGCAAAGCTCCCCGACCAAAAAAGAAACCGGCGTCTTGGGGCGCCGGTTTTTCTTTTACCTGAGAGCTGCGGTTTCGCAGGGATCAACGCCGTAGGCCGGCGAGCATTCGCCCTTCACGGCAGCGACCGAACCGGGCGCCACGAAAGAACCAGCCAGAATCACCAGCGCCGCGGAAGCAAAAAGCAGCGCAATTGACCTACCCATCGAAGTAACCTTTCAAGTCGTTTGAGCGCGCCTGTTTGAGGCGCTGAGTCCAAGCACAGACGCGCGGGGTGTGTAGTCAGAGGAATGGGAAATAGCAATAAATGTTCCTGCTAAATTTCCTGTTAATTCCGCTAAACTTTTCATGCGACTTTTATGCAACGCCCGGCGGTGCATAAACCCGCAAAAGCTGATGGTTCAGCCTGTTTTTTAACCCCTGCCTCGAAACGCGCAACGCCGCCCGCGGGGTCCGCGAGCGGCGTTGTCGTTAAGAAAATCGGCGTGGATCAGGCAGCCTTGCCGCTATTCGTATACTGGCCCTGCGGGCGGAACTGCACGAGGTAGCTGTCGATGACGGAGCTTACCATCGTCGGCGCAATGCCGAGGTCCCTCAGCGTCCGTCCCTCGGTTTCCGCTTCCTTGGAGACGACGTTGTCCTTCTTCAGGAGTTTCACCTGATCGGCGGTGATCGGCGGGGCGATCAGCGGGATCATGGAGGCAACGCTGCCGATCAGCGAGGCAACGCCGAAGGGAAGCGAGACCAGCGGGTTGGTGCGCGCGGTCGACTTCAGCACCGCTTCGAGACACTGGCGGAAGGTCAGCACTTCAGGGCCGCCGAGTTCGTAGATCTTGCCTCCGGCAACCTTGCCTTCGACAGCCTTGGCGACCGCTTCGGCGACATCCATGACGTAGACCGGCTGCAGCTTCGTCTTGCCGCCGCCGATCAGCGGCAGAAACGGTGCCGAGCGCGCCATGCCGGCGAACTTGTTGAAGAAGCCGTCTTCCGGACCGAACACGATCGACGGACGGTAGATGATGGCGTCAGGCGCGACCGTGTGGATCGCGGCTTCGGCGCGTCCCTTGGTGCGGGCGTAGGACGAATCGGAGTTGGCGTTGGCGCCGATCGCGGAGATGTGGACCAGCTTGGCGCCGGCGCCGCGCGCGGCTTCGGCCACGGCGCGGCCGCCGAATTCCTGGACGGCCTCAAACGAGTTGCGGCCGCTTTCAAACAGGATGCCGACGCAGTTGACGACGTAGGACGCCCCTTCGACGGCGCGATCGACCGACTGGCGGTAGCGTAGATTGGCCTGCACGAAGGAAATCTGGCCGACATTGCCGAGAGGCTGCAGGAAACCGGCGAGATCGGGGCGGCGCACGGCAACCCGGATGCGGTAGCCGCGCTTGGCCAGCGCGCGTACGACGTGCCTGCCAACGAAGCCGGAGCCTCCGAACACGGTGACGAGTGGCGGCAGGTTGGCAAGGGTCATGGCAGGTTCCTCGGAAGGCTGATGTGATTGGCGGGTGATCTCGTCTTAGCCCAATCAGGGTGCGACGAAAAGACCTATCGCACCACGCTTGCCACGACTTTGATCTGCCTCAAACGCCTTCGACGACAACCATTTCCGCGTCGGCCACTTCCTGGCGGATCTTGGCGGCGATCTGGTATTCAGGCGAGTTGTAGCAATCCACCGCATGCTGCATCGAGGGGAACTCGATGACGACATTGCGCGCCCGCGCCTTGCCTTCGAGCTCGGTCAACGCGCCGCCGCGGGCGAGGAAATTGGCGCCGTATTTCTCGAAGGCCGGCTTGGCGGCGGCGACATAATCCTTGTAGCGCTCGGCATCGCGCACATCCACGCGAGCGATCCAGTATCCCTTGGCCATGGTGTCTCCTCCTGGTTTATGTCGTAAAATCAGCGGTTGGCGGGCCAGAGCGCGCTGACCATCTCGTCGAGAATGGCCTTGGCCGCGACCTTCGGCTCCGCCGCCTTGACGATCGGGCGGCTGACGACGAGATGCGTCGATCCGGCTTTCAGCGCGTCATAGGGCGTCATCACTCGCTTCTGGTCGCCGCGGTCGCTGCCGGCGGGGCGGATGCCGGGGGTCACGATCGCCATGTCGGGGCCGACGACTTCGCGCACGACGGCCGATTCCTCGGCCGAGCAGACGATGCCGCCCATCCCGGCTTCGCGCGCCTGTTCGGCGCGGCGCAGCACCAGCGAGCGAGGATCGCCGCTATAGCCGGCCTCGGTGAGATCGGCTTCGTCCATCGAGGTCAGCACGGTGACGCCGAGCAGGCAGAGGCCCGAGCCCTTGGCGGCCTCGACGGCGGCGCGCATCGCCTTCGGATAGGCGTGCAGCGTCAGCATCGACATGCCCATCTTGGCGATGTTTTCGACGCCCGAGGCGACCGTGTTGTCGATGTCGAGCAGCTTCATGTCGAGGAAGACTTTCTTGCCGTCCTTGGCAAGGTCGCGGGCGAATTCCAGTCCGCCGGCAAACACCAGCTGGTAGCCGATCTTGTAGAAGGAGACGGTATCGCCGAGCGTCGCGACCATCTTCTCGGCTTCACCGAGTGTTGGAACATCCAGTCCCACGATCAACCGTTCGCGCGCGTCCATCTCACATCCATCCGTGCCAGTCTTCGATAGGCGTCCAGTCGCATGATAGGCGCCGATCCGCAAGACGGAAACAATAGAGATTGCCGCCGCCACCGGGCTGGTCGCGATCCCGCCCGATCGGCCGGCCCTCGAGGTGACACTTCAATAGCGTGCCCACGCCGCCATGCCCGACGAATGCGATCGGCAGGCTGTTATCATGCGTGGCGAGAATGCGCTCGACGTTGGAAACGATCCGCTGCTGCGCATCGATCGCCCGCTCCCATCCGTTGAAGCTCTGCTGAGGATTGGCGAAGAACCAGTCCGCCGCCTTTTCGAATTCTGATGGAGGCAGGAAGCCGGTCGCGGACCGGTCGTTTTCGTGCATGTCCTCGACGATCTCGACCGAAACGCCCGAGGGTGCGGCCAGAATTGCGGCGGTCTCGATCGCCTTTGTCTCGTCGCTGCTGACGATACGTCGCAATTGCGACGCCCAGGGGGTATCCGCCGCCAGCCGCGCGCGTGCGGCGCCGACCTCCGACAAGCCCCATTTGGGCACCGGGACGGCGGCGTCGATCTTCACTTGCGGGTGGGTGATGTAGAGACCGAACACGTCAGCCTCGGCGGTAGATCCAGAGCTGCGCCGGCGGAATGTTGCGGACGATGAAGTCGAAGTGCTGGATATGGTAGCGCTCCGGCCGCGCGATGATCGGCGACACCGGTCCGTAGGAAATCTGCACGAAGGGGCGCCCGGCCGGCAGGCGGTCCAGCACGCTTTCCAGCATGGCGATGCGCGCCTGCATCGGGAAGTTCAAAAGCGGCACGGCGGAAACGACGCTGTCGAATTTCTGCCCGTCCATGTGCGCCAGCGTCTTGTCAAGATTGAAGGCGTCGCCATTGATGACGTTAACGCCGGGATAGAGCCGCACCAGGTGCTCATAGAAGTCGGTCGAATATTCGATCGCGACGAGGTTTTCAGGCTTCACGCCACGCTGCAGGATGGCCTTGGTGATGGCGCCGGTGCCTGGGCCGAGCTCGAGTACCGGAAGGCCGGAGTTTGGGTTGATGACGCTTGCCATCTTGCGCGCCGTGATCGACGACGTCGGCACGATGGAGCCGACTGTCTTCGGCCCCTGCATCATCCCCTTGAAAAACCGGATCTCCTCGTCGAATTTCTTGCCCAGCCGTTCCTTGAGGCGCAAGCCACCCATGCCGTTCTCCTTCGTGCAGCACATGCTGCATGCTTATGTGCAGGCAATACGGCGCTAAAACAAGGCAGAGCGTCGCAATTGACAAAGTTTGAACGGCAAATGCGACGCGCTACACGCGCATCGGCATCAGCACGTAAAGGGCGTCGTCACCGGCGGTGTCGCGAATGAGCGTCGGAGAGCCGGCATCGGCGAGAAGGAAGATCGCCTGATCGCCGGAGAGCTGCGCGGTGATATCAAGCAGGTACTTGGCGTTGAAGCCGATTTCCATGGCGTCGGTGTCGTATCCGACGGCCACTTCTTCCGTGGCGCTGCCCGAATCCGGGTTGTTCACGGTAAGCAGCAGCTGTCCGTCGGAAAGCGCCAGCTTCACGGCGCGGCCGCGTTCCGACGAGATGGTCGAGACGCGGTCGACGGCCTGCGCGAAGCTCGTGCAATCGACGCGCATTTCCTTGTCGTTGCCGGTCGGGATGACGCGCTGATAGTCGGGGAAAGTGCCGTCGATCAGCTTCGAGGTCATGACGATCGAACCGATGGAAAGGCGGATCTTGGCGTCGGAAACTTCGACCGTGACCATCGCTTCCGGATTGTCGACCAGCTTCTGCAGTTCGCCGACCGTCTTGCGCGGAATGATGATGCCGGGCATGCCCTCGGAGCCCGAGGGTGCGTTGACGTCGGCGCGCGCCAGGCGGTGGCCGTCGGTGGCGACGGCGCGCAGCTTCAGGTCGCCTTCGCTTTCGATCGTGTGGAAGAAGATACCGTTCAGATAGTAGCGGGTTTCTTCCGTCGAGATCGCGAACTGGGTGCGATCGATCAACATCTTCAGATCCGTCGCCTTCAGCTTGAAGGTGTGCGTGAAGGTGCCCGCGGTGAGGTCGGGGAAGTCGGATTCCGGCAGGCACTGCAGCGAGAACTTCGAGCGGCCGGACTGAACCGTCATCGAGCCGCCGTCCTGGCTGGTGGCGAGCAGCACTTCGGAGCCATCGGAGAGCTTGCGCACGATGTCGTAGAGAAGATGGGCGGGAACCGTGGTGGCGCCGGGCTGCTCGACATTGGCGGGCGTCGCTTCCGTCACTTCCAGATCGAGGTCGGTCGCCTTCATGTCGAGGTTCTGGCCATCGGCGCGCAGCAGGATGTTCGACAGGATCGGGATCGTGTTGCGGCGTTCAACCACGCGGTGAACGTGGTTCAGCGACTTCAAAAGGTTGGACCGCTCAATAGTAATACGCATGGGATGCTACCGCTTTCGACCGTTACTGCCCGGGCGCGCTTAAACGCGCCTGAATAATGCCTTTCCCAAAAGCTGGGATCGGAGGATTGGACGCGCAAAATGGCAGAATTTTGCGGACGAATGCAAGAGGCGCAAAGGTCGCTGCCTCTGCAATTGCCATTTTCGCTGCGGATGCTCACAGAAATCACCGTTACCGGCGAAGTCCTGCCCCTTGCCGAAGAGAAAGGTGTCGCCCATAAAGGCCGGAAGCCAGAAAGGGCACACATATCTTGAGCAATGACGAGACGACGACAGAGGGCGGCAGGCAGCGCAGCTTCCGCCTGCACAACATGGCCGTTCCCGCCCGCCCGCAGGAGCCCGGCCTCTATCTCGTCGCGACGCCTATCGGCAATCTCGGCGACATAACGCTGCGCGCGTTGGAAACGCTCGCCGGCGCCGATGTCTTGGCCTGCGAGGACACCCGCGTCACCCGCGTGCTGCTCGATCGCTACGGCATCCAGAACCGCCCCTACGCCTATCACGAGCACAATGCCGACGAAGCCGGGCCCCGGCTGCTTGCGGCGCTCGAGGCGGGCAAGTCCGTGGCGCTGGTCTCCGATGCCGGCACCCCGTTGGTCTCCGACCCCGGTTACCGCCTGGCGCAATCGGCGATCGAAGCCGGCTATCGGGTGATCCCGATCCCCGGCGCCTCGGCGCCGCTGGCGGCCCTTGTCGGTTCCGGCCTTCCGAACGATGCCTTCCTTTTCGCCGGATTTCTTCCGACCAAGGACAAGGCCCGCCGCGACCGCCTGTCGGAATTCGCCGCCACGCCGGCAACGCTGATGTTCTTTGAATCCCCGCACCGCATCGGCGCCACGCTCATTGCGGCCGCCGACGTTCTCGGCGGCGATCGCCCGGCCTCCGTGTGCCGCGAGCTCACCAAGAGCTACGAGGAGTTCCGCCGGGGCACGCTCGCCGAGCTCGCCGCTCATTATGCGGATGTGGACAATGTCAAAGGCGAGATCGTCCTCGTCATCGGCCCGGCGCCGGAGCGCGCAATCGAGGAGACGGATATCGACGCCATCCTCGCCGACCTCTCGCAAACGCTGCCGACCGCCAAGGCCGCCGCCGAGGCCGCCCGCATCACCGGTCTCCCCCGCAAGGAGCTCTACCAGCGCCTTCTCGACAGAAAGGCGGGCGATGTCAGGTAACGACGCTAGTGACCCGCATCAACGGGGTCTTCGCCGCAAGGCACTGCGTCGGGGCCATGTCTCCGAATACATCGCCGCTTTCTATCTCATTCTCAAAGGCTACCGCATCGTCGCGCTGCGCTACCGCACGCGGCTCGGCGAGATCGACATCATTGCCCGCAAGGGCGATCTGGCCGTCTTCGTCGAGGTGAAGGCTCGTCGCGACGAGGGCGCGGCCGTCGATGCCGTCTCGCATCTCGCGCAAACCCGCATCCGCGGCGCCAGTGATCTCTGGCTCGCCCGCCAGCGCGACCAGGCCCGCCTGTCTCAACGCTACGACATCGTCGCCGTCTTGCCCGGGCGATGGCCGGTCCATTTGCGCGATGCGTTCTGATTGCTTTCGTTAGTCGGTTAACATTTTCGGAATTTGTAATCGCGCTGTCATGAAAGCGTTAAGGAGGTGTCACAATAGGCCTCTATTGCGTCCTCACGCCAACAAAGGTGGAGAGGGTTTTTTCATGTTTAAGTCGATTTCTTTGGCCGCTGCCGCGGTCGCATTGTCCGCTTCCGCGTCCTTCGCTGCAACCGAAGTGACCTGGTGGCACGCCATGGGTGGTGAACTCGGCAAGAAACTCGAGGAAGTTGCCCA
Organism: Rhizobium sp. 2MFCol3.1; assembly: GCF_000377565.1. Taxonomy (GTDB): domain Bacteria; phylum Pseudomonadota; class Alphaproteobacteria; order Rhizobiales; family Rhizobiaceae; genus Rhizobium. Next base: position 253,019 of record NZ_KB898358.1, read on the forward strand.
GAAGTTCAACGACAGCCAGAGCGAATACAAGATCGTTCCTGTCTACAAGGGCACCTATCCCGAGACGCTGACGGCCGCTATCGCCGCTTTCCGCGCCGGCCAGCAGCCCGCTATCGTTCAGGTTTTCGAAGTCGGCACCGGCACCATGATGGCCGCCAAGGGCGCCGTCTACCCGGTCTACCAGCTGATGAAGGACGAGGGTGAGCCTTGGGATCCTTCGAAGTTCCTGGCGCCTGTTGTCGGCTACTATTCCGACGCTGAGGGTAGCATCCTGTCGATGCCGTTCAACTCGTCGACCCCGATCCTCTACTACAACAAGGACGTCTTCAAGAAGGCCGGCCTCGATCCTGAAGTCGCCCCGAAGACCTGGGCCGAGCTTGCTGAAATGAGCAAGAAGATCGTCTCCTCCGGCGCTGCCAAGTGCGGCTTCACCATGTCCTACGGCGCGACCTGGGTTGGCCTGGAAAACTACTCCGCCATCCAGAACCTGCCTTACGGCACCCAGCAGAACGGCTTCGGCGGCATGAACGCCGAGTTCACCTTCAACGGCCCGAACCAGGCCAAGTTCTGGGATCACCTGAAGACCTGGCAGGATGAAGGCGTCTACAAGTACGGCGGCCCGAGCGCCGGTGCCGACGCTGCTCCGCTCTTCTACTCGCAGCAGTGCGCAGCCTACATGAACTCGTCCGCTTCGCGCGCCGGCGTCATCAACAACGCCAAGGACTTCAAGGTCGGCTTCGCACCGATGCCTTACGACGACACGGTCACCCAGGATCCGAAGAACTCGATTATCGGCGGCGCAACGCTGTGGGTTCTGAACGGTCAGAAGGACAAGGCTGTCTACAAGGGCGCCGCCAAGTTCTTCACCTACCTGTCGCAGCCTGAAGTCCAGGCCGATTGGCACCAGTTCACCGGTTACCTGCCGATCACCAACGCTGCTTACGAGCTTGGTCAGAAGCAGGGCTACTACGAAAAGAACGCCGGTTCTGACATCGCCATCAAGCAGATCATGCGCGGCACGCCGTCCGAAAACTCCAAGGGCGTTCGCTTCGGCAACCTGACGCAGATCCGCGACGTCATCGACCAGCAGTTCGAAGCCGTTCTCAACGGCAAGAAGACCGGTCAGGAAGCGCTCGACGAAGCCGCAAAGCAGGGCAATGCCAAGCTGCGCGAATTCGAAGCCGCGAACTCCAACTAAGGGTCGCTCCCTCCGTCAGCCCTCTCCGGCCCGTCCGGGGAGGGCATTTTCCTTGAGGGGTCATGCATGCAAACCAAACGCACCGTCTTCCAAAGCCGTCTCCTGCCTTATCTCCTGATCGCACCGCAGCTGCTCATCACGATCGTCTTCTTCGTGTGGCCGGCGGTTCAGGCCGTATGGCAGTCCTTCCTGCGCCAGGATCCCTTCGGTCTGAAGGACACCTTCGTCGGTTTGGCGAACTACTCGCGCTTGCTGCAAGATCCGGATTATCTGAACTCGCTGACCGTCACCTTCGTCTTCTCGATCGGTGTCACCGTGCTGTCGATGGGGTTGTCTCTGCTGTTCGCGATCTGCGTCAACCGCGTGATCCGCTCGCAGCGCTTCTATACGACGCTTCTGGTCTGGCCCTATGCCGTGGCGCCGGCCGCATCCGGCCTGCTCTGGTGGTTCATGTTCAACCCGAGCGTTGGCATCATTCCCTATGTGCTGGAACATTTCGGCTATAGCTGGAACCACCGCCTGAACCCGAACAACGCGATGATCCTGATCATCATCGCCGCCGCCTGGAAGCAGATCTCCTACAACTTCCTGTTCTTCGTCGCCGGCCTGCAATCGGTCCCGCATTCGCTGACCGAAGCCGCCGCGATCGATGGCGCCGGTCCCATCAAGCGCTTCTGGACGGTGGTCTTCCCGCTGCTGTCGCCGACCACCTTCTTCCTTGCTGTCATCAACATCACCTACGCGATGTTCGACACCTTCCCGATCATCGACGCGGCCACCTCGGGCGGTCCGTCGCAATCGACCAACATCCTTGTCTACAAGGTCTATGCCGATGGTTTCGTCGGTCTCAATCTCGGCCCATCGGCCGCGCAGTCGGTCGTGCTGATGCTGATCGTGGTCGTCCTGACCGTCGTCCAGTTCCGCTGGATCGAGCGCAAAGTGCAGTATTGAAGCGAGAGCTAGCCATGGTCGAGAACCGTCCCTTCCTCAATTTCCTCACCCATTTCGTGCTGATCATCGGCATCGGCATGGTGGTGTTCCCCGTCTATCTCGCCTTCATCGCCTCGACGCGCGGTCCCTCGGACTTCTTGACCGGCGTCGTGCCGATGACGCCGGGTCACCAGATGCTGGAGAACTACGGCGTGCTGCTCGGCACCGGCGCATCCAACGCCGGCGCACCGCCGTTCCTCCTGATGCTCGGCAACAGCCTGGCGATGGCAATCCTGGTCGCGATCGGCAAGATCGCCATTTCGATCATCTCGGCCTTCGCCATCGTCTATTTCCGCTTTCCCTTCCGCACGGTCGCCTTCTGGATCATCTTCATGACGCTGATGCTCCCCATCGAGGTGCGCATCCTGCCGACCTACAAGGTCGTCGCCGATCTCGGCATGCTGAACTCCTATTCCGGCCTCGTCATTCCCGTCATCGCGTCGGCCACCGCCACCTTCCTGTTCCGGCAGTTCTTCCTGACGGTTCCTGAAGAGATGATGGAAGCGGCGCGTGTCGATGGCGCAGGCCCCATGAAGTTCTTCTGGGATATCCTGCTGCCGCTGTCGCGCACCAATATCGCGGCACTCTTCATCATCATGTTCATCTACGGCTGGAACCAGTATCTCTGGCCGATGCTGATCACCACCGAACCCGGCTACTACACCGTCGTCATGGGCATCAAGCGCCTGGCCGCGGTGCTGGATGGCGACACCCAATGGAACCTTGTGATGGCGGGCGTCATCCTCGCGGCCCTGCCGCCGGTTCTGGTCATCATTTTCATGCAGCGCCTTTTCGTCAAAGGCCTGGTTGAGACGGAGAAGTAACAATGGCCTCCATCGACGTCGATAATGTCGGCAAGATCTACCACGGCGGCGTGCGCGCCGTTTCCGGCATCGAACTCAAGATTGCCGATGGCGAGTTCATCGTGCTCGTCGGTCCCTCCGGCTGTGGCAAGTCCACCCTGTTGCGCATGATCGCGGGGCTCGAGACAATCTCCGAAGGCGAGGTTAAGATCGGCGCGCGCGTCGTCAACAATGTCGAGCCCGCCGATCGCGACATCGCCATGGTCTTCCAGAACTACGCGCTCTACCCGCATATGAGCGTGCGCCAGAACCTGGAATACGGCCTGAAGAACCGCAAGACGCCGAAGGCCGAGATCGATGCGCGCGTGGCCGAGGCCGCCCGCATGCTGGAGATCAACCAGTATCTCGAGCGTAAGCCGAAGGCGCTCTCCGGCGGCCAGCGCCAGCGCGTCGCCATGGGCCGCGCCATCGTCCGCAAGCCGGCCGTCTTCCTCTTCGACGAGCCGCTGTCCAACCTCGATGCCAAGCTGCGCGTTTCCATGCGCGGCGAAATCAAGCGCCTGCAGCGCCGCCTCGGCACCACCTCCATCTACGTCACCCACGACCAGCTGGAAGCGATGACGCTCGCCGACCGCCTCGTCGTCTTGAACGGCGGCAAGATCGAGCAGGTTGGTTCGCCGCTCGATGTCTACCACCGCCCGGCCTCCACCTTCGTCGCCTCCTTCATCGGCTCTCCGGCCATGAATCTCCTGAAGGGCGAGCTGCACGGCGACAAGCTGGCGCTTGGGCCGAGCCTGATCGACCTTTCCGGCTGTGCTCCGACCTCGGGCGCCGTCACCGTCGGCATCCGCGCCGAGGATCTCTGCCTCGCCGGACCCGACCAGCACGCCATGCCGGTCAGCGTCGAGTACGTCGAGGAACTCGGTGCGCAGCGGCTGGTCCACGGCCTGCTCGGCGATCAGCCGATCACCGCGGTGCTGGCGCCCGATATCGACATTCCCGCCGAACTGCGTCTGACCATCGCGCCCGAAAAGCTGCACTTCTTCGCGGCCGACACGGGCAAGCGCATTGCCGCCGCCGACACTGATGGCGCCTCCGCGCCAGCCATGGCTGCCCAGCCCGCTTGAAGCTAGCGCCCGCGTTAGGCGGGCGTTGCAATATCGCGGCACTCGTTACAACTTTAGCGAATGTCTGAACGGCTCCGTCAGGACTCCCTGATATTCCCACTATTGGGGATAGTGTACTCAGGGGGTTCTGGTGGCATCACTGCATCTTATGTTCGCGAGCGCGATGGCCTTGGCCGCCCGCTCCATGCCCGACATCGTGGCATTTCCGCGCGGCAAGTCCTTCGTCGCGCATTCCAGCGATCTCATCGCCATGAAATCGACGCCGATCAACCCGGACTGGATTGTCGCCGGCGATCCGCAGGCGCGCACCGGCGAGCACTCGCGCGGCCACGACGACGCCGCGCTGACGGCGATCTGGGACTGCACGGCGGGCGAATTCCGCTGGTTCTTCGGCTGGGACGAGACGGTGATGATCCTCGAGGGCGAGGTTCACATCACCGCCGACGACGGCACCGAGCGCATGCTGCGCACCGGCGACGTCGCCTTCTTCGCCGGCGGCACCTGGGCCAGCTGGCGCGTCGACAATTACGTCCGCAAGGTCGCCTTCCTGCGCAAGCCTTTCCCGAAGCCGGTGGCGCTCGCCTATCGCCTGCGCAACCTGCTGCGCAGCAGCGGCCAGCAGGGCATCGCGGCCTGAAACACGGTTTGTGTTGAGACCTGAACGGCACGCCGGCCAATTGCGCCGGCGCACCGCACAAAAGCCGTCCATTGACCGTTGCGTTCGCGCCCTCTGCGGCCTACATCTGTCCGGCAATCGCTAAGGGACAGAAATGGCCAAGATCAAGAACGTAGCGGTCCAGATGGACCATGTCGCCTCCATCAACATCGCGGGCGACTCCACCTTCGCCATGAGCCTCGAGGCGCAGACCCGCGGCTACAAGCTCTTTCACTATACGCCCGACCGCCTGAGCTTCCTCGACGGCAAGCTCTACGCCTCCGTCGAGCCGATGACGCTGCGCGACATCAAGGGCGACCATTTCGATCTCGGCGCGCCGGAGCGCGTCGACCTGTCGACCATGGATGTGATCCTGCTCCGCCAGGACCCGCCCTTCGACATGTCCTACATCACCTCGACGCATCTCTTGGAGCGCATCCACCCGAAGACGCTCGTCGTCAACGACCCGGCCTGGGTGCGCAATTCGCCGGAGAAGATCTTCGTCACCGAATTTTCCGACCTGATGCCGCGGACGCTGATCACCAAGGATCCCGCCGAAATCCGCCGCTTCCGCGACGAGATGGGCGATATCATCCTGAAGCCGCTCTACGGCAATGGCGGCGCCGGCGTCTTCCATTCGACCAAGGACGATCGCAACCTCTCCTCGCTGCTCGAAATGTTCGGCCAGCTCTTCCGCGAGCCCTACATTGCCCAGCAATATCTGCCTGACGTGCGCAAGGGCGACAAGCGCATCATCCTCGTCGACGGCGAACCCGTCGGCGCCATCAACCGCGTTCCGGCCGAGCACGACAGCCGCTCGAACATGCACGTCGGCGGCCGCGCCGAGGCGACCGAGCTCACCGCGCGCGAAAAGGAAATCTGCGCCCGCATCGGCCCCGCCTTGCGCGAACGCGGCTTCCTGCTTGTCGGCATCGACGTCATCGGCGACTACATGACCGAGATCAACGTCACGTCCCCCACCGGCATCCGCGAAGTCAAGAAATTCGGCGGCGCCGATATCGCCAGCCTGTTGTGGGATGCGATCGAGCGCAAGCGCGCGTAAGGTGGGCGAGGGCGGCGGGCGGCGATACCTGACATCCCCCTCCCCCCCATTGCCGGCAACGCCACTTATTGCAAGCGAGGCCGCGCCCCACTCTCTACCGTCATCCTCGGGCTCGTTGTACAGCCTTGATACATACCTGACAGATGTTCGGAGACATGCCTGACACTTTTCGGATTGCAATCCGGGAGGTTTCGATGGCTTGGCGGGCGAGGTCGGTTGTGGACGAGCGTTTGGAATTCTGTCGGCTGGCGGGGCTTGAGGGGGCGAACGTGTCG
>NZ_KB898359.1:0-56407 GCF_000377565.1 Rhizobium sp. 2MFCol3.1
GCCAGCCTGTTGGCCTTTATCGCTCTTCGCTATGCGGGGATATCGCGGACTTGAAGCCCATCCGATCAAACAAAAGCGTGAACAAATGGGAGCTTGGTATGCAGAAAATTTCTCGTTGGTGTTTTGCCGCGGCGGTCGCATGGATGTCTTTATCCAGCCCAGCCCTCTCGGCCTCAGTCGAGCCGCGTCCGATTGCAGTGGGTATGGACCATTATCATGGGACATGGCTCGAGATCGGCCGTCGGCCTATGTGGCTGACTGATGGCTGTGTTGCGGGCTATTCAACCTACAAGCCCGGAAAAATGCCAGGCGCGGTCCAGGTGGAAGACGGTTGTCACGTCGGCACTCCTGGCGGACGGCTGAAGACTGTCAATGGCGATGGAAGGATCGTCGATCTCGGGCACGGCAATGGCAAGATGCGCGTCCGATATCCCTTCTTCATCGTGTTCAACTACTGGGTTCTTTACAAATCCCCCGACAAAACGTGGTTCATTAGTGCCGATCCTGAAATGCGGAACCTCTGGATCTACGCGCGGGCCATCCCATCGAAAGCAAAACTGAAGGTGATGATCCGCAAGGCGAGCGAACTCGGCTATGATGTCAGAAAGCTTGAGTTTCCCGCGCAGTCCGGGCGGTGAGTGGACGAAGGTTACTTCAGCAGGTCGAGCGCCGACGCACTTTCAGAACGTCCCGCTGGAGCGCGGATGACAGTCGATTGTCTGCCCTCCGCGCCTTGAGAGAAGAGGTGACCATCAGCTCGCGCGGAGAATGGCGATATCCCGCAACTTCGTGTCAGCCCCTAAGGGCTTCGTAGGGTCCTCGATAGGTAGCAGTGAGATTGGATCGGCTACAGTTTCCGATGTGGCGGAAACGTGCATGCGTCTATGCGCTATCCATGGCGGTTCATGTCGATAACGACCCACCGGAAAAATGCAAAGGCGCCCGCAGCGAAGTACAGCAACGGGGAGATATCGTCGAGCATCATGCTCATTCTCCTATCGATGATCCGATGCACTCATGATTGGCGTAACTGATTTCAAAGCGGTTAATCACAATACCCTTTTCAAAAGACAATGAATCCGCCGTAAACAGAAGACTCAAGCACCACCGGCGCCATGCCATGCCTCTGAAGAGGCATCGAATATGGCTCTGTTTTGAGCCACATTGAACTCGCTACTTCTCTCGGAAACATGGGCTCGCATCGCCAGATAAACCGTTTGGCAAGGCTCGCCTAATCCGCCTGCGGCAAACCCGCCTGCTTTCGCTCGCCCATCGCGGCCGGTCTGGCCGACCTCGAGGCCCACGGCCAGATGGTTCTCGCCAATCCGGATTTCGTCGCACGGCTGAAGACCGGAAGCCCTCTGAACGAGGCCGACCGTGCGACCTTCTTCGGCGGCACTGAGAAGGGCTATACGGACTATTCTTCGATGGAAGCTGGGAAAGAAGCCACGGATCCCGGTTAAGCATGGGGTCGACTTGTTCTGGCGCATTAGGCATTAGACATGAAAAGAGCCGCTTCACGATGAAGCGGCTCTTGCAATCTACTTAGAACTTAGATCCGGGGATCGGTACGGTAGCGGCCGCGCTCGGCTGCGATCTGATCTGCGGTATACGGATCAGCGGTGTCATCGAAGCGCGTCCAGCCCTCGGCAACGTAGGCGTCACGGCGCCCGCCGAGATTGACGGCGCGCGAGCGATCGAGGATCGACTGTGCGGCCGTGATCTTGTCGCTCTCGACCTTGGCTGCGACGACAGCACCGCCACGACGGATGCCCTCGGCGTAGACGTGAGCATCCCTCTCCGGGACACCGGATTCGATCATCGCACCGACGATACCACCGGCCGCGCCGCCGACGACTGCACCCGCAACCGCACCTGCCGCCGTTGCCGCAAGCCAGCCAGCCGCAACGACTGGGCCGACGCCCGGAATGGCCATCATGCCAAGGCCCGTGAGAAGGCCGCCTGCGCCGCCTGCCACGGCACCGATGCCTGCACCCGTGCCTGCACCTTCGGCGGCATTGTTGCCCTGCCCTTCGACCTCTTCCTTACCGTCCTTGTAGTAGACGATGCTGATTTCGTCGGAGGACACGCCAGCATCTTCCAAGGCCTTAACGGCGGAGCGAGCGTCATCGTAGGAATCGAAAAGTCCTGTTACGGTCTGCATGGTTGTCTCCTCGTGTTTTTTTCGTTGTTGTCGCTTGGATTACTTTGCCATCGTCACGTTGCCCTGGAAGTCCAGAGATACGTTCCCGGCTTTACCATCCTTGGTGCCCATGCCGCGCCAGACGCCCTGGTCGTCGAGCTTCAGGCCGGACACGTCGGTGTAGCCCGCGACTTCGATGCGCGACTTCGCCTGATCCTCGGTGAAGCTGTTCTTGCCAGCTACTGGAGCGCCGGGGTTTTGCTCACCGGAAGTGGAGACGGCCGGCGTGGTCTGCGACGTCTTCGGTGTCTCGCTCTGAGCGAAGGCGGCGGATGCAGAGAGGAGCGCGGCGGCGGCGATAAAAGTGATCTTTTTCATGGTGTTCCTCCAATTTCGGCATCCAGTTTGGAATGCGAAGAGGTAACCTGCGAGAATACATTTAGTTCCGTGCGTGTTCGCGCGTCGGCGGCAAACAAAGAATACCTCTCTCGTTGACCGAGACGGACAACGATCCCATCTATGGAGCATGCCGAAGACCGAAACGATCGACATCGAACTGATCAGGACGTGGACGCTCCCAGCGGCCGCGACCGTGGGATCGTCTGTCCGAGCGAAAGGCATCCTACAGGAGACGCAAGCCCGGCTTCCTACCATTTCCAAGAAGTCGATCACGCTCGAAGGGAGCGAGATCACCCTCGCGATGCCCGCCCGCGACAAGACTGCGTTCAACGCTGCGGCGGGGATCGTCTCAGGTGTGATGGAGGAGGCCGAGACCCTGCCGGTGATCCCGCGCGAGATCCAGGAAATCCTTGAGATCAAGGCGACCGAGCGCCATCGCTGGCTCGCGGACGGGCGTCTTCCCAGCGCCGGTACGAGGACGGTGCGGTTGAACGGCCGTGCCAGGCAGATCACCTTCCATGTCTTCGATCCCAGGATTGTCGAAGACCTCCTCGACCGTGGGGTCGTGGACGAGTGGCGGATCGAGGACGCCGGGGCGAAGGCGGAGAAGCGGGAGAAGGCTGCCTTTCAGAGAAAGCTGGCACGATCGCTCAGGAAGAAGCCAAAGTCCGAGAAAAATGCGGATGTCGACAAGGGCGCGGTAGGGCTTCGTGGTTGGGAAGACTTCGATCGGGATGGATTTCTTCGGTGATCCTCAGCCCTACTAACGGGTTGTTTTGAAAACCGACGCAATGGGACGCCGCCAATATCTCCACGAGCTTCGGCGCATCGCGTGGATCGGGACCACCCCCATGGGCAAACTCATCACCCCTCCCCGTCGGCAGCCTAAACTCGGTGTCGCGATCGGCCAGCCCTGAGAGATCGCCGGATAGATCGAACAGCCGCTGCGCCACCAGGTGCGCCACCTCCCCTTCCTGCTGAATCTAGCCATTGATCGCCATCATCGAGGATCCAAGCACCACACGGCGACGTTTCTCAAACAGCGTCGGCCAGACAACAATGTTGGCCGGCCTGCTGCAGCGTTCGATTGGGAACGCGCTTGGTGTTGTCGCAATGACAGCGATAGTCTATCGAGCCACAGGACCCATTCAAATTGTCGCTAGAAAGATGCTTATTCGATGGCACGAAAAATCAGAGACGATGTTGCTTCGCGGGATGTCGAGGTGGAGCCCGTCATCTGCTCGCTATGCGAGCGAGCGATACCGGACGACCAGATCCAGGAACACCATCTTGTTCCCAAGAGCAAAGGTGGCAAGGTAAAGGTCCCTTTGCACCGAATATGTCATAGCCATATACACGCAACCTTCACGGACGCACAGTTGGCGAAGAAGTTCTCCACGATCGCCGCTATTCTCGACGACCCCACAATCCAGAAGTTTGTAACTTGGGTGAAAACAAAACCACCAGGCTTCCAGGACGAGGCCGAGGAGCGTGGCCGCCGTCGCTGAGAATTGCCCATGAAACTGCGTAGGTCAGCCTCGTTGAGGATCGAGGGAAGATGGGAGAATTTGCAGCCAAGCTTGCGGGCGGCACCCAAGCACCACAAGCAGTCATCTGAATCTAATGATGTGAGTGGCATTTACGCAGTTCGCGCGCGTAAAACCGAGCTTCTCATAGAGAGCAGCAGCTTCTGCCGTATCGGTAAACAGCCGAACACCGGAGAATGATGTTCGCGCTGTGTCCAGCAAATAGCGAGCAATGCTGGAGGCGACCCCTTGTCGGCGGATGGGCTTTAGTACGTATAGGTGGCGCAGGCGAGCAATACTTGGATCATCTACGTAAGGGTCGATGTTCAATCCGCCGACAGCCACCAATCGTGCATTGTGATAAGCACCAATCAGCATCTCTCCTTTTTTGTCGAACCGATTTGCCTTCGACTCCCATTCCTTGACAAGTTTCTCCATAAAACGAAAACCCGCGGTGGAGGCCTCGATCCGAAGAAGCTCGATGTCAGCCGGAAGCTCGAGGACAGGCTTGAGTTCGATTGCTAGGCCCATGACCGTCTCGTCATTGTGATCGCATTTGCTTTTGTATCAGCGGACCTCAATGGCCGCAAAGTGCCTAGCGCTGACGTCGCGGTTCACTTCCTTGAGACCGGATCCCGCGTTCTTGAAGGGGATCGAACGGTCGACAGATAGCTCAATTATCTGAATTTGAAGTCTCAGGCATGGCGGCAGCCTGTCGAACATTCAACGAAACCGCGGCGGCGGCTCCCCCATCCTTCTCGTCGCCGCCGACATTCACCATCGACTGCGCGAACTCGACGTCGTTCGCTCGGAAAGCTTCCTGGATTATCACATGCGCCTTCCTGCGAATTTAGGTCTTCATACCCGGCAAAGTCGTCATGCCGAAGCTCAGCACTGTGCTGTAGTCGCCGAACTCCTCGACGCCCTTCATCTTCAATGGTTGGATGACCATCGGACCGATTTCGGTATCCTCCATGAGTTCCGCGCCGACCTTCTTTCCGAACGGAGAGCGCATAGCCGAAGCCGTGATTTCCATCGACAAGGCCTTGTCCGCCGAGGCCGGAACCGAGATCGCTGTCGAAGCACTTTGCGGAGGCCTGTCCGTCGATATAGACGCCTGGGAATTGTCGAGCGGGGCACTGTGGGTCGCGGCATGAGCGGTCGGATGGAACTGACATTAACATAACGTCTCGTGCGCGTTGCCTCCACCGCTGACATCTGCGGCGGGCGCAGCGCGCAATTGCGGCAAGTCGGTGTCGTCAGTCGGTCATTGCAGCCAGGATCCTGCCACCGTTCGGTTCCTGCACGAGTATGGCGCGCTTGAGATCGCTCTTTGCGGCAGGGATCGGAAGGTTCAATGGCTTGCCACTCCAGGTGCCGAGATGAGTAAGAGCGTGCACGACGTGGGCATGTGGTAAGGTCTCTCCGGCATTTTCGCCTCTGGCGACCGGCACCTCCACCGTGCCGGGTGCATATCGAACCAGCCAGATATCGGCCGAGGCCGACTGCTTCTCGGTTCCGTCGAGCGCGGCCATGTTGTTAGAAAATTTGATCGCAGGCCCCGTGAAGGCCGGCTCAGCGGCTATGGTGCTGCGGATGTCCTTCAGCTCGTAGCCGACGGTCGACCGATGGCCGTTGATGACCATCTGTGGTGTGAACGGGCCGGATTGGCCAAGCGCGGGTTCATATGTGACCTGTCGCGCCGTGAACTCCGGCTTGCCGAAAATGTCCTTCCAGCCGAGATAGTCCCAGTAGGTGACAGAGAAGCTCAACGCCAGCACGTTGGGGTCGTTGCTCAGCTTGACGAGATTGGCATTGGCGGGTGGGCAGGACGAGCAGCCGTGACTGGTGAACAGTTCGACCACCGTGGGCGATCGCTCCGCCGAGGTCGACGCTGCCGAGGCCTGCGTGGTGAAGGCCGCCGCAAAGCCAAGGATCGTCGTGGCGATCGTCAGTGGTGATACGATTGATGTCGTCATTGCGTTTCTCCCAGATGTTCTACCTCTGGATCTGCTTCGCAATTGCTTGGGATTTGTTACAGCCTTCACGGCTTCGTGACCCTGGTGCTCGCCGTAGCGCAAACGTGCGAGATGACCGCATCGCCAGTGGGCGGACCTGCGTTGTTCGTGCCTCCAAAATTAATCTGATCGTTGCTGTAACAAACTCGTCCGGGGCTCCGTATCTGCTTGTGAAGGTCACACAACCGGGACATCGAGAACGATCATGGCGATACTCGACGACTATAGCGACACACCGCCAACCGCACCGACAACCACCTTCATCCGCCGCCACTCGCTGGTGACGCGCATCACGCATTGGATCAACGTTCTTTGTCTCAGCCTGCTCCTCATGAGCGGGCTGCAGATTTTCAACGCACATCCCTCGCTTTATTGGGGGCAATATGGCGCCGATGCCGATCCGTCATGGCTGTCGATTACGGCCGTCAGCGATGACAATGGCACGCGCGGCGTGTTGAACATCGGGAGTTTGCAGGTCAGCACGACAGGTATTCTCGGTGTCTCCGGTTCCGGCGACGATGCGACTGAGCGTGGCTTTCCGGCCTGGGCGACGGTTCCCGGCTATCAGGATCTGGCCACCGGCCGGCGCTGGCATTTCTTCTTTGCCTGGCTGTTTGTCATCAACGGCTCGCTCTATGCGCTTTATGGCTTCGCACGCGGACATTTTCGTCGTGATCTGGCGCCGAGCGCCGAGGAGATATCGCCGCGCCACCTCAAACAAGAGATCGCCGATCACGCTCGGCTGCGCTTTCCCAAGGGTGAAAAAGCGCGCCATTATAATGCGCTGCAAAAGCTCACCTACCTGATCGTCATCTTCGTGATGCTGCCGCTGATGCTGGCGACGGGGCTGACGATGTCGCCTGGTATCGATGCCGGCTATCCGTTCCTGCTCGATCTGTTCGGAGGGCGGCAGTCGGCGCGGTCGATCCACTTCATCTGCGCCTGGTCGATCGTGGTCTTCGTGATTGTCCATGTGGCGATGGTGATCCTGTCGGGCCTCTGGAATAATATGCGTTCGATGATCACCGGTCGCTACGCCATCGAAACAGAGCGAGGCGACCAATGACCTTCTCAATCACACGCCGCCGCCTGCTGATCGGCTCTGCGGCCAGTGTCGGCGTCATAGGCCTTACCGGCTGCGACGACATCGCCCAGAATTCGAACGTCCAGAACGTTCTCGAGATGGCCGAGCGGCTGACAATGCGCGGCCAGCGGCTGCTGGTTTCCAAGGACAAGTTGGCGCGGGAATTTTCCGAAGCGGATATCTCGCCGGTCTTTAAACCCAACGGCTCGACGGCACCCGACAGCGAAGACTATGTGCGGATGACCGAGAACGGCTTTGCCGACTGGCGGCTGAAGATCGACGGACTGGTGGAGCGCCCTGTCGACCTATCGCTTGCCGATCTCAAGAAGCTGCCGCAGCGCACGCAGATCACGCGCCACGACTGCGTCGAGGGTTGGAGCGCCATCGGCAAGTGGATGGGCACGCCGCTCGGGCCATTGCTGCAGAGCGTCGGGCTGAAACCCGGCGCGCGCTATGCGGTGTTCCACTGTGCCGACGAGCTCGAGCAGACGATGGATGGCAGCGGCGTCTACTACGAAAGCATCGATCTCATCGATGCCTTCCACCCGCAGACGATCCTTGCCTATGCGATGAACGGCAAGGATCTGGAAGTTGCGCATGGAGCACCGCTGCGGCTCCGGGTCGAGCGGCACCTTGGTTACAAGCACGCGAAATATCTGATGAGAATCGAGATCAAGGACAGCTTTTCCGGCCTCTGGGGCGGCAAGGGCGGGTTCTGGGAAGATCGCGGCTACGAATGGTACGCCGGGATATAGCCGGTCTGAAACGGGCAATCATGCCCACTTGGAGGAGAAGACTATGTTGAAAATCAACCTCGCAGCCATCGCTTTGGCAGCAGTATCGTCGATGCCGGTGTTCGCGGCGGAAACGATGACGATGGCCAAGTGCGACGATGCATCGATGATGAAGATGCAGGCCCAGGTCGATGGCATGAAGGATCCGATGATGAAGGAAAAGAAGGAAATGGCGTCCAAGGAAATGGTGATGGCCCATGATTCCATGAAGGCCAAGAAGATGGACGACTGCAAGATGCACATGGATAACGCGATGAAGAGCATGGGCAAGATGTGACGTTTTAAAAACGAGACAGGCGACCGATCGGGCCGCCTGTTTTGCCCGACTGATCGCCGACAGCTCACCCTGGTGCAGTTCGCGGCCAGAAGCGCCCGCGTCGCGGGATGGTTCGACCTCTTAGCCGCCTTCGAACAGGATCCCTACACGGGTGGCGGAGCGATGGTGGGGCCGACGGAAAAGACCAGGTATAGCAATCCTGCGATCGCGATTGCAGTGACGAAAAGGACGATTATTTCTGAGGGACGCATTGGCGAACTTCTATGGGATGAGACGTATGCGCGGCCCGGTTCAGGCTGCTATCGAACAGATACGACGTTTCACGCTACCTCAAGCCTTTGTCAGACCGGGCGGCACCTGCCGATTTTCCTAGGCAAATCGATCTCCATTCCTTAGTGATGAGACCGGCGTGTGCTGCGTGCGCCGGGGTTTCCCCTGATTGACGGAGACTGAGATCAACCTTCGTCGAGGGAGCAAACCCGTGTCAAAAAAAATCCAAGGCCGCATCAAGTCCACCCTTCGTCACTTTCTAGATAGCGAGGCGTCGGGCGGCCTGATCCTCATGGCTGTAGCCGCGCTGGCGATCGTCGTTGCAAACTCTCCCGTCGCCGACTTTTATTTTCACGCCCTGCATGTCTACCTGGGCCCGCTCAATCTGCGGCACTGGATCAATGATGCCCTGATGAGCGTATTCTTCCTGCTGGTCGGCCTAGAGATCAAGCGCGAGATGCTGGACGGACAACTATCGAGCTGGAGCCGACGGATCCTTCCGGGCGCCGCCGCGACGGGCGGAATGGCGCTGCCCGCCCTGATCTACATCGGCTTAAATCTGTCCGACCCAGCGACCTTGCGGGGATGGGCGATTCCAACCGCGACCGACATAGCTTTCGCTCTCGGCGTCCTCTCCCTTCTCGGCGACAGGGTGCCTGCCTCCTTGAAGATCTTCCTGGCGGCGCTGGCCATCATCGACGATCTCGGCGCGGTGGTCGTCATCGCCATTTTCTACACTGCAAACATCAACTTCCTTGCATTTGCCGTCGCAGCCGTCTTGATCGGGAACCTGATGATCCTGAACCGGTCCGGCGTGAAGAACATCTGGGCCTATCTCGGGCTCGGGGTTCTTCTGTGGATAGCCGTCTTCCTGTCCGGGATTCACGCCACGCTCGCGGGCGTCGTCCTGGCGCTTGCCATTCCGTTGAAAGTCACCCCCGGCGCGCCCGAAGCTTCGCACGAGGACTCTCCGCTCCACAAACTGGAGCACGCACTCCAGAAGCCGGTGGCTTTCTTCATCGTTCCGGTTTTCGGTTTTGCCAATGCCGGCGTCTCCTTCGCGGGCGCGTCGGCAAGCGTGCTGGCGGAGCCAGTGACCATTGGCGTTGCTGCCGGCCTGTTCTTCGGGAAGCTTGCGGGTGTGCTTGGAACGGTCGCGCTTCTGGTCAAGTCCGGGTTGGCGCACCTACCTGCGCGAGCCACCTGGCCTCAGATGACGGGCGTATCGCTGCTCTGCGGCATTGGCTTCACGATGAGCCTGTTCATCGGACTGCTGGCCTTCCCGGATGCGTCATCTCAGGATCATGTGAAGATCGGGATCCTTGCGGGCTCGCTCGCCTCGGGCGTGGCCGGGGCCGCCGTTCTGGTGGCGTCGGCCCGGAGAAGACCACTGGCGTAGACCCGCAGACGTCACAAGGTTCGATCGGCGTCACGTCCGGGACGCGAGCAGTTCTTTTAGTTTGCTCCTATCGGTCACGCCGATCTGAAGCCACTTCAGCAACTCGCGCGCGACGTCCCGCCCTTCCTCGCTGCCGGATCGATCGCCTTCGTCAGGCAGTAGTTCTTCACCAGGGTCTACATCATCGAAACGACGTCTGGCCCAAGGGATGGCGATCCCCCTTCGAATGCGCTGACCATAGCGTCCTCCGTGGTCCGGGACGCGCGATCCTAGCCAGATCCTGCGCCTTTTCAATTGTTGGGGGGTGATTTTCAGGCACCTTTGGCGTTAGAAGGCTTCATAACCTGCGCACGTATCGAGTCCGTCATGCCAAGCCGTTACCGCTATTCCAAGCTCTTTCGCCGCTCCCGCGTGATCTGGGGTTCGTTTTCGCTCTGGAAACCACGGCTGGTATTCTGGTGTGGGGCGCTCGCGATCGGCGTGATCAGCGTCGGGTTCGCCAAGCTCGCTGATCTGGCGCAACATGCATTCGAAACCCTCACCTCCGCAGGTGAATGGACATTTCTCCTGCCCCTGGTGCTGACGCCCGCCGGCTTCATCCTATCAGCCTATCTCGCCGCAACCCTGTTTCCAAACTCGGGCGGCAGCGGCATTCCGCAGGCGATTGCCGCCCGGCACTTGCACGATACCGAAGACCGAACGCGGCTGCTATCGCTGAAAATCGCCTTCGGCAAGATTGTGCTGACGGTGCTCGGATTGTTTTCCGGCGCCTCGATCGGCCGCGAGGGGCCGACGGTGCAGGTCGGCGCGTCGATCATGCTGGCGGTCGCCCGCTTCGGCGGCATGGCGCAGGCGCGCGGACTGATCCTTGCCGGTTCTGCAGCCGGTATCGCCGCCGCCTTCAACACGCCGCTCGCCGGTATCGTCTTTGCCATCGAAGAGATGAGCCGGACCTATGAATCGCGAGCTAACGGGCTAGTGCTGACCGCTGTCATCCTGTCTGGTCTGGCAGCACTCGGGCTTTCCGGCAGCTACAATTATTTCGGCATGGCGTCTGCTGCGCCGACCGAGCTTCGCGACTGGGGACTTGTGCTGATCTGCGGCGTTGGCGGCGGTGCTCTTGGGGCGGCCTTCAGCGGCTTTGCGCTGCATTTCGGCCAGAAGATTCGCCGGTGGGCGCAACCGCATCCGCTGAAACGGATGTTAGCGCTCGCAGGCGTCTGCGGACTGGCAATCGCCGTGATTGGCATCGCATCCGGCGGCACGACCTTCGGCACCGGTTACGACCAGGCGCGCGGTGCGGTCGAAGGCAACGCTCTTCCGCTGCTGTTCTTTGTCGAGAAGCTTGCAGCCAGCTTCCTGTCGATGCTGTCAGGCATCCCAGGCGGCATATTCGCGCCGTCTCTTGCGGTCGGCGCCGGGTTCGGCAGCACCGTCGGCTCTCTGCTCGGCACCAGCATCGCCCTTGCGGCGATCCTCGGCATGGCTGGGTACTTCGCTGGTGTGGTGCAGGCGCCGATGACGGCCTTCGTAATCATCCTGGAAATGACCGGCGACCACCAGGCCGTCATCCCGATCATGGCGGTCTCGATGATCGGCTATGTCACCTCGCGTGTACTCTCGCGCGAGCCGCTCTATCATGGCCTGTCACGCGTTTTTGTCGCGGCGGCGATCCGGGCGCGGCGTGCCGCGGATAAAGAACCGGAACCAACTCGAACCTGACACAGACAGCCCATGATGATGCGGGACTATTCCACTGACCGGTATTCTACTCGCCGCGAACATGACGGCTCCTGGACGATCTTCGATCTGTTCACCGGGTTTGCGGCGGACTACCACGGACGTCCGACGACACTGATGGACGAGGACGGATCGAAGTCCCTTTGCATCGTCATGAATGCACTCGACAAGCACCGGCGGCGACAGACCTCGAAATAGCGTTCGCAATGCCTTCGGGAGCGACGCAGGCTCATATGGAGGAGCGCACCATGGAGACAGTGAAACGAGAAGCCAGTTGTTCCTGCGGCCAGCTTTCGATCACGGCCGAGGGAGACCCAGTTAAGGTCTCCGTTTGCCACTGCCGGGCATGCCAGCGCCGCACGGGCAGCGCATTTGGAGTGGCGGTCTTCTTCGATCGGAAAAAGGTGGCGGTTTCCGGAGCCTCGAACAGTTACATAAGGTCGGGTGACAGCGGGAGATCGATCGAATTTAGGTTCTGTCCGGACTGCGGGTCGACGGTCTATTGGATGCCGGAATTCCGGGAGAATCTCCTCGCGGTCGCCTTGGGATGCTTTGAAGAGCCGTCGTGCTTGGTTCCGACGCAATGTGTCTACGAGGAAAGTCGAATGCGATGGGTGGCCTTCGAGCTGCCCAGCGGAGACTGACATTCCAAAGAGTTCTTGATTGCCGCCCAGCTCCGCTTGACCACGCAGCGCGGGCCGCTCGCGGTATTGTCATTTTCCTCAGGTCAAGAAATGATTAATATCATGGTATGATATTCTCAGCCACCGCGGTAGCCCTGAAGCTCATCGGGTTCGTAAGACCTGCCTTCCGTCGGCCTCCAGACGCCCCGATCGACGCCTATGAGCTTGTGGCTGTGAGCATTCTTCTTGACGAGTGGTGCAGGCGTTGGTCAGTCAACCAAGGCGATCCGAAGGCCTATGCCACAATTGCTAGGATCGTCAGGCTCCGAGGGGCTGGACGAACCATTGAGGAGGTGCGGTCCGAGGTTCTCTCGGAAGGCTCGACAGACGCCGAAAACATGGGAAATGGGGAAACAGATGCAGAAATTCGACCTGGTGGATAATGAAACCGCCTTGAGCTATCCAGGGCACGTAATCATTGTTGCTGGCGACAAAGCCGGGATCACTGGCGAACTGGCGCTCAGAGGCCAATCTCATCCAAGCCAAGCGGAGCCACTCGAAGTGGCTATCCACCAAGCCTTGCTGGTAAAGCAGAGAGACGCATTGCCAATTGCGGTGAAGGACGATCTCGGGCTTTGGCCAGCGAGGCTCGGAGAACTTGTTCCCTGGACCCCTTAAACGAGGCTACAGGAGGTGACGGCGATCAAAGCGGGCAAGTCCGCAAGACACCCGTCAGTCAGTCAACCATCGCAGAGGACGACGCGTTAATCTTTATGACGCCAACCCGACGCGGGTCCCTGTCCGCAGCGTGGCGAGATCGTCTTCCGATCAATAGCAGACCTTGTTGAGTGGAGCGCGGCAGTACAAGCATTTCGCGGACGTGGTCTTCAGACTCTACTGCCTAGTAGCGCAACCACTGAAGTTCCCCATTGAGAGTGCGTGGTCCCTCCTCGCTCTCCAGTCTTATCAAATCTCCTCGCTCTACCACTCAACTTAGCTTGTGGTCAGCTGTGATGGCGGCGGCAGCGGCCTGCAGTCTCTCCATGTCGGCCTCGATCCGCAATACCGCGGCCGCACGATCGAGTGCCTCCTTCGAATGTCGCACGGCGTTCGCGTGGAACTCCTCGCTGAGTTTCGATAGCATTGCGAGGGTCTTTTGAAGTCGGAGTCCGACTTCGACAAGGCCCGCGCCGTCGCGGGCGATTGGGGTGAACAGGTCGTCAAACAGGTCGGCGGCCGAAAGCGTCGCAACATGGAGCCGGGGATAGAGGATCTCGTCAGGTGCCTCGCTGTTCGCGTCATGCCACGCGCATAGGATCCGCATCGCGCGCGAGATGACGTCAATGGCGGTTCCCGGATCGTTGACGGCAGGAGACAAAGCGCGCGACGCGATCTCAGTCAATACCGACGCTCCGAACCGCGGGTCTTGATCGAAGGAGCGGACGTCGCCGATCGAAAAGCAGGCACCGGCCCGATCCAGAACATCCTCGCCGACGGCTCCTCGCAGCCATCCAAGCGGCTGGACGGGCGAGGCCAGCTTGCCAGGTATCGCCACGATGACCAGCTCGCACTTGCTCTCGTCGGCGATCTTTGCGAGCGCCTCTGCATCCACGTGCTGCACGTAGCCGATCTCGTCTGCGAAAAACGGTGTGTCGTCGGTCCGTGGCTCACGACTATCTCGTTCGAGCGCCCTTCCACCGAGGTTCGGGGATTTCCGCCAGGCCTTGACGGCGTCGAGCGTCGCCTCCTCCACACGGCGGGTCGTCTCTGTCACCCGGCCCAGCCTGGACAGGTGGTCGATCCATCTCAACAGAGTCACCACGATGAGCACGATGACGGCGATCGTAACAACGAAGAGCACCAGCCGGCCCTGCTCGCCATAAGCGCCGGTCGTCAGCGCGATAATGCCGACAAGGCTGAACAGGAACGAGCCGACGAAGGTCGCCAGCACGTTCTGTGTCGTGCTGTCCTCCATGACGAGCCGGGTTGCGCGAGGCGTGACGTTGGTTGTCGCTGCGGAATAGGCCGAGACCATCGTACTCAGGGAGAAAGTCGTGACGGTGAGCATGCTCGAGGCGATGATGCCAAGGATGTTGTCGACAGAATCCGCGCCAATCTTCGTCGACAGGTCCGCCGGAATATAGGGTGTGACGACGATCGCCAGGAGGGCGGTTGCAACTGCCGCGAGGGAGAACAGCGTCGCCCTGAACCAGATCCGCCGCGCCAGAACCGATATCGACCAAATCAAGCGCGAGCTCATGGTGTCCCCTTCTTCTAGACAAGGTCAAATAGCTTCAGGGCATGGAAAGGCAATCGCGCGAACGCTTCGGGTCTGAAATCGAGCTAGAAAGAATCGCCTCGGCGGCTCGGCGTCCTGCGGCGGTTCTTGTCCAACGCGTTTACGACCGCGCAAAGGCTATCGGCGACGCCCTGCTCCAGTCCGTCGAGAAACCGTCCGTCGTAATCCGCTGGCCAGCCGGTGAAGATGTCGAACACCGTCCGCGTGCCATCCCCTTCGAGACGTACGCCGAAACGATTGGTCTCATATGGCTGCGTTGCGGGCCTGCGATTACCAAACACGATGTAATTTTCTCGCTGCGTCACGAAATAGGCACAGTCTTTTTGCCAGCATCAGGAGAATATGGTCCGCGAGTGATCAGCCGACGCCGGTGCTTTTGCACCGTCTCCCGCATCGGCCGCACTCGCGAACCGTTCTCCTAGCGTGGTTCGTTATTTATATCACATCATGATATTTTGGAAGGACTAAAGAATGCCTCGATCGGGACGCCGGAATTCCGGCCTGGCTGACGAAGTCTTTGATGGCCTCGCAGGATTCCGGCTCGCGATGCGGCGATTCCTGTCGTTCAGTGAGGCGGCGCTCGCCGAGGCTGGCGTGACCTCTCATCAATATCAGGTTCTTCTCGTCGTCCGGACGGCGCCCGGCCGGCAGATCAAGGTTCGCGATCTCGCGGAACAGATGCTGATGCACCACCACGGCGCGGTCCAGCTCGTTGACCGCATGTGTTCGGCAGGTCTTGCGGAGCGCATCCCTGCGGAAGACGACAAGCGAAGCGTGCTGATCGGCATGACGGCGAAGGGCGAGACCATTCTTGGAGCTCTGGCGAAAATCCATGTCGAAGGCATGCTCGAGAACGAGCCACTATTGGCGGAATCCCTCTCGCGACTGCGACAGGTGACTGAGCTCGCTTGACCGGCGTCACTATTTTTTGATCATAGCGTCCTTGACCTCTCAACCTGATTTTGTATCATGTCATGATATAAACCAGAGGAGAACAGCTATGCAAAACGGCGAAAGTGGCTGGTCGGCATACCGGCCTTCCAAGACACTTTGGGGTTGGTCGATTGTTGGCGCCTCCGCCTTGACGATGGTGCTCGGCTTCACCTGGGGCGGCTGGACGACATCAGGCAGGGCTAACGTCATGACCGAGATTGCCGTCCGCGACGCGAAAGCTGATCTGGTCGCAAGCATCTGCGTCCATAACTTCGTGAGCGCGAGCGATGCACAGGAAAACCTGAAGGCCCTGCAGGCGAAGTCCTCGTGGCAGCGCGACGATTTCATCACCGAAGGCGGCTGGGCGACGGTCGCGGGCATCGACGGAACCGTCACAAATGCGGCCGACACCTGCGCTGACCAGCTCGTCAAGATGAAGGAACTGCCGCGATCGGGAGGAGATGCGCCAGTAACCGACAGTTAGGCTTCGACCAGGCGTGATGAGATACCTGGTTGGCGCGAGGCCCGTCCGAAATGATTTCGGGCGGGCCATTTCTTTGAAACAGCCTTAGCTCTCGGCGCCTCTGGCCTCCTGCAGCACCAGCAGTATCTCCTTTGTCATGAGATGTGCCGCCATCAGAACTGCGGGAGACAATGGCCTTCCATCGCGGGCGTCGCGGCAGATCTTGAGGAGACCGACGAGCTCGACCGGGTTTTCGATGAAACCGTCCAGCGCCTCCTCGACGTCCCTGGCGAAGCGAGATCCTGCGTCGCAGGCGACCTCGCCGTCCTGATTCAGCACTCCCCGCTCGATCAGAATGGTTTCCAGCCGTCCCACCCACAGACCAAGTTCGGCCCGTCTTTCGATCATGGTGTCGCCCCCGTCGTTTACGCGAAGACACGCATTCCTTCCGGAGGCGAGCCGCGCCCTCCCTCGCGGATTGTCCTCACGTATTCGAGGACGCTGCCGATCAGTTTCGGCTGCGCGGGTTTCGATATCAGACCGATCACTTTCGACAGATCGGCAACGATCATTTCGGGATTGGCGGTGACCATGACCACCGCGACGCCAAAGTCGTTCGCGAGATACTGCGCAATCCTCGGCCCGGTGGCCCCGTCGCGAAGGTTTACGTCAACCAAGGCAATGGTTGCGAACGGGGCGAGCCGCTGCGCGCTCTCGAAACTATCGGCAATGCCCACGACGTCGTAGCCGGAACTGGCAACGATATCTTGAACATCTGTCGCGATCAGTGCGTCATCCTCCACGATTGGAACCCGTTCCACAACCATCCCCCTCCCAAGTCGTTCATCCTGCATTCAGGATTGACATTATGGACTAAGAGCGCCATCCTTTCGGCTGTATTTGCGAGCTATGTCGCAGTCATGTTCGCCATCGCATCGATCCCCGGCGAGCCCCCCTCCGAAGTGTCCGAAGCTGCAGCTATCCAGACCTCGAACTAACCGAATCTGGGGCGTCGCGATCTACGTCGTCCTTCATATCTGATCGCCGTTTTGATCATCACATGATATATTCTACAGCGCTTGGAATCGCAGGGCGTCGGGTCCATTACTCCTTGGAAGGAGTTTTGATCATGCAGCGTTCCCAACACGAAAGCACACCTTACCGATCGGTGAACGAAACCGAGACCGAACCCAGATACGATGTTGGAGGCCTGCGGCGACGCTACGGCATCAGCCGACACGAAGCGGAGCGCCTTCTGCAGAGGTTTGGGAATTCGACGCACGAACTGGACTTGCTGCTTTCGGGCAAGGGGCGAACCCCGTCGCACCGTCTTCGAGAACTCGCGACGCCCGATAACAAAGCGGCGTTCGGAATCGGGTGAGCGCCGCTTCACTTGCAGCGAGCGACTCGCTCCAAAGCTGCCGTTACCCCTGACAGCGAATAGTCGTAGCTGGTACGCGTTCCTCTCGCCGACGTCGCCTGTAAGGTCATCCGGCTTCCGGATCGAAGCGCATTGATGAATTCAGGTTCCCGCACCGCCTCCGCGACCCAAGCGGTATTTCCCTTTACGAACATCTTGAACTTCTTCTCGCCAACTGAAACATGCACCAGCGAGCCGGCCTGCACTGTGTAGCCGAGGACCGCCTCTGGCTCGTTGCCGCCGCCATTTGCCGCTGGAGCAATCAGAAAGTAGTTCTTCCCGTGATCGACGTCAGAAGGTCTGGATTGTTTGGGAGCCGACAGCGCGTAGCACACGAGCTTTCCGTCTCTTTTGAAGGAGTAGACGCCCCAGTCGCCAGCCCGGTAGACCATTCTGGCCGCAGCGTGGGCGGTGAAGGGAATCGATAAAGCGACCAGGAGACCGACAAGCTTCTTATTGTTTTCCTTCTTCAACTCGGATCAAGGTTCACGACGCACCGTGGAAGGTGAACTGCCCGCCCGCTTTCCGCGCAGAAACCTGACCCGTTCGGAGGTGACGCTTCCATTCACGACAACACCTTCCCAGACCCTGTTCCCAAGCTGGCAGGTGACCAGGAGCCCGTCGCTCGCGGTCGCGGAGGTCGTGGATACCGAAATGAGGTTCTGCAGACGGTAGCGCTGGAATTCTTTGATCGACAGACCCAGGCGGTCCGCAAGGACCTGGTCGCTCGGCAGGCATCGAGGATTGATTTGATTTGACACGATGAGGTCGAGCTCCGATCACAACAATATCATGCCGTGATATAGATCATGGTGTCCTGGCAGTTCAACCTTTTTATGGAAGGAGACGCTCGATAGAACCCCTATCACCCGATAGGGCTAGGTTTCGGGCATATTTCACGCATACGGCGAGGATGGACAAATCATCGCAATGCTCTATGTGTCAATTATCGTCAGCAAACGAATCCGTAGGCGTTGGCGGCTGAGGGCTGAAAGCTCCCGCCTGCCAAATGCAGGACGTGCTCATGGCCGATGATTCCGCCGGGACATCTGAGAAAATCATCCGCGGAGACGGTAGCAAGCTGCTCGTTCTTATCGCTGAAGATGAATTTCTAATTCAAGCAACTCTTGAAGATGTCTTGACGGAAGCTGGCTTCGAGCACCTCGCCGTTTCGAACGCGGACGATGCGATCCGTGCTTTGGAAGAGGATTCGGCTCGCTTTTGCGCCCTGATAACCGACGTAAGGATGCCAGGAGAAACAGACGGTTGGGATTTGGCTCGCCGGGCGCGTGAAATGCAGCCGCTCATGCCAGTGATCTATATGACCGGGGACAGCGCAAAGGAATGGGCAGCTCAAGGCGTTCCCAATAGCGTTCTGCTTCAGAAGCCCTTCGTCCATGCCCAGCTTGTCACAGCATTGACCACTCTTCTCAACGACGCTGCCGCGAGCAGCATCGGGCAATAGCGCTTCAGACTGAGTTGAAGGGGATCGGCTAGGGCGCTCAATCTTTCTGCCTTCTCCGGCGAAGAAAAGAGCCGCCACGAATGACCACGACAACAGCCCGACACTTACGACCGCTTATCGGCGATAATGGATAACTTGTGGATCTGTGGTGGCTTGGCGAATAAGTCGCCTTCGGCGGCCTTCGCCATCAAAGCCGCAGCGATCTGGCCATTTAGGTGGGCATCCCTTCCGTCCTCAACGTCGAACGTATCGAAGATTGCGAACGAGCTTGGGCCCTCCTGTATCGCATACCAGGATATCGTGCTCGGCTCCGCGTTGACGAGAGGTATGGCTGATCTCAAGAAATCGGCGACCTCCTGTTCCTTGCCGGGTTTTGCTTCAAGCGGAACGTAAAGTGCGAATTTGGTTATGACCATCTCCACGGGCACCTGATCGTGCCGCAACCTACTATACCACGTTCAGCCGCCGGATGTTTCGCGATCGGGCAAATAAAGAAGTCCATAGGAAAGCTCGGCTTGATCTAGGATGGTGAACCCTTCGGAAGGGGTTGGAAAATGAAGGTCGCGGATCAGCGTTCTTGAAATGATCTGAATTAACGACATGCTATTGTTTGAACGTATTTTCACGATGCCATTGTAGAAACTGTGGATGCGGGCGCGCGTGAGTACCAACCGGCACGATCACTCTTCCGGTCTTGTTGATCAGACCTTGGATGCTGTCGCGGTCATTGGCGTGACGAGAAACCAGAACCTCAAGATCATCCGATAAGCCGATAAGGCCGCGATCGAACATCCAATGAGCGGTGCCAGAAAGCGCGATGCCGTTCGATAGAATGTCAGGGCCGTTCGCTTCAACGGGGCGGATGTGGGCCGCATCGACCTCCGCCCGACCACCCCCATTGATCAGCTTCAATCCTGTTATCGCGCATCGTTTGTCGTAGGCCTGCAAGATCAATCGGCGAAACAGCCGATCGCGAACGATACGCGACGAAAGCTGTGTGACCCGCACCCGTTCCTCTTCGAATAATATAAAAGGAGCTTGAATGCCGTCCGAGAAGCCGGCTCCTGTTGGCATATCTGTCGCCTCGCCCGATCGCGGAAGCTCTGGCTGACACTCGGCCAGACCAATCGACAGAATTCGATTGAAGTCTACCGCTGAGATCGGCCGCACGGCTGCTTGCGCCCTTCCCGAAATCCGTCCCGCATCGTTGAGCACCCCGCGCTCGATCACACCCTCTGGCCCGCTGAATGGAACAGCGTTGACGAAATCAAAGTAGCTGCCGGGTTCAATCAGAGCCAGATACATTCCCGTAGCTTTGGCATCCGGGATGACCTGCGCTACTTTGGCCACCGCAAAATATCCTCGCGTCGCCGCCACCTTTCGGGGCTCGTAATAGATGATCCAGTCTCCGAGGCAGGCCTGGACACGTCCGAGATACTGGCTCGGAAACTGATATTGCGCAGCCGGGCTGTCGTCGTAGATCGAATCTGTGCGGTGAATGAAAACCCCGAATCCCATACTCAATCTCTACCATGGTGACTGCGATTCAAACCAGGGAGATCGGCCATTATGCATGCCCCCAAGCGCGTCGTGCTTTACGCGCGTTACTCAACAGAACCCCGCTCTTTGGCAGCGTGTGAAGATGCGCCAAGAAAACTGGCGAGCAAGTTAAGATGGCTGTTTGCCATATCGGCGCGGGCTACTTAGTTCGTAAACGTGCAAAGGATCGGCGTCATCAGCGTTATATGTGCATCCATACGCTCGAGTACCTTTGCCGGTACGACCTCGCGTTCTGGCAGCGACCACCAGCGAAAGTTCACAAGTTCGACCGTGTCGACCACCGCCCTCAAAACTGCGGCTTCCGGCAAGCGCGCACGATTTGCAAATGCTTTCCATCGCTGGGCATTCAATGCCTTGAAAGGACGCTCGCCGGCGAGCGACAGAGCCATGGCGTCCGCTGGGATATAGGGGATTGTCGATAGCACATCATAGACCGGCGCGAGTTGCGGTCTGTCGCCAGCACCTCGATAGATCAATGACCAATTTTTCAAGTGCATGTCGCCATTGCCCGTCAAGGCAGCCAGAGCCAACCGGCGGACGAACTCGAGCGCAGCGTCTGACGACACGGCAACGTTCAAGGCCGCAGCAATGTCGTGATAAGCGGCACCTTCGTATTTCCGGGAAGGAGGGACGCCGAAGACCTGAGCGAAGTCCTCGATATGGATCCGCTCGCCGCTTGCTCCGCGATCGAAACGTTTGACGAGCAGGACTTTTCCGTCCGACAGCGTCTCGAATTCCTTCGGTATACCCTCGAACTCCGATTGCTCGACAAGTTCCCGTTCCGGCACTTCCATGCCAATCGCTTCAGCCCAATGCCAGATTGGCATATTCGTTTTCCGAGACGCCGGGAAATGAAGTGGACGGAAACTTTGCGATATAGGAACCCTGCTCGTCACCAAGTGGCAATGTCAGTCCACCGCCCTTGCCAGTGTTCTTGATGACCGAGAGCTTCATCTGGACGCCGGCGAGCGAAAACCGGGCTTTCGGTTTTGGAGTAGGCGTATCGTTGAGATGTGCCACCGTTCTATCGCTCGGCACGACGCGCACGGCACCCGGCAGGTCCGCCCCGAGTGCGACAAGCAGATCGAAATCGTTCCCGGTGCGTACGCTGCCGGCGTGGTGCTTCTCCATCGCCTCGCGCAATTTGTCCTCTGGGAGGAGATTAGCAAAGAATGCCGGCAAGGCTCTGGCAACAGGCTTTGGGTCTTTACGTAGGCCGCCGGTAGCCGCCCGAAAAGACAAGCTCAGGACGGGAATTCCACCTGTCACGCGATAGCTATCCTCAAAGCTGAACGCGTTGAAGTCGCCGGGCGTCCGCACAATCGACCCAACCTTCACGTTGTTCAGCATCACGTTGAGCGAGGAGATGGATCTCGGATCGGGAAAAGCCTCAGGCACCATGATCACCGTCTGGATGAGCAACAAACGCTGGGAGATCATCGAGATCGTCGTGCGGCCGCAGCAATGCATCGACAGCAGGGACCATTGCCTGCGGGATCAGCATCAATTCCAGCCCTAGAGCGCGAGCGATATTAATTAACGTCGTCGTGCGTGCGGAACTGCTCCCGGATTCGATCTCGCGATAGCGAGGGCGAGATATGCCTGCCATGTCGGCAACCTTCTCCTGGGTCAATCGCCTGCCCTTGCGGGTAGCCCTCAGCAATTGTCCGATTTCCAGCAAAGCATCCGACTCGGAGCGTGCCATCATTATCTCACCGTCCGGTCTTCATCGTAATGGCAGAAGAATTACCAAAATCACCCTTTCAGTCAATGAAGAAGATAGAAATACGGATCATTTCTAGATCTATGATGCATTTATTTATCATTCACGACGTTTGCAGACCGCGACCTGATACCCGCACACCATACATGCTTCGTTAAAGGCCGCCTCTTATTCCCGCTCGCCCTCGGCACTGGTGCTGACAAGAAACGGAATGAGCATGCCCAAACACGATCTTTCATCACGTCATTTTCAACGAAAAATCTCGGAATTCTGCGAGGTGCGCATTGCACCGATATCCTCAAAGCGGGTGCTGGAGAATGTCCGCCCCTACCTGATCAGCCTGATCATATACCGCAAACGGCCGCCGATCCTGAACGGCCATCTTGACTGGACCGCGATCGGAGAGGCCTGCGAGATCGAGACCGAAATGACAGCCGAGCTGAAGAAGCATTTGCGGCCGGCGCTGGATGCGATCATCCGGTGGCTGAAGGCGCCTCCCGTCGCTGAAGACGTTTCGCCTGCAAAGGTGTCTACTCGGACAAGCAAGGCAGATGCGGTCAAAAAGACAGCGCCAGTTTCCTCGACCAGAAAACCGCTACGCGCCGCCGCTGATGGAATTTTTGCCCGGAACACATCTGCGCAACCGGGACCTGCTCCGAGGCCTATCAGCCCATTCCCGGATGCCTTGTTCGAAGCAACCGACGATCCGGCGAGTTTTCAGGATGCGCTGATCTACCACATGCGCCGGTTTGGCGACAGCTACTGGCAGCTCTACCGCGCTGTGGTTCGTTTGACCGAAACCTTCGATAGCAAAACGCTTCTGTCCTGGATCCTGGGCGAGCGTGCCCCGCGCTCGGTTGCCAGTTTCGACATCCTGCGCCGGATCGAGACGCGGTATCGGTTGTCGGAAGGCTATTTCAAAGCGAAGCTACCGCATCAGGCGCGATCGCTCTACGGGCATGATCTCGGCGACATCAGCCCAGCCGAGCGTCGGCGGATCTCCCTACATCTGCCAGAGGACTTCAACACCCTGCCCTTCACAAAGCGAGAGGAGATCCTCGACTGGGTGCGCCGGGTGATCATCTCCGGCTCCACCGAGTATCGCCGTTACCAGGCCGCAAAGAGCAAGGAGCGTTATGCGATCCGTTTTCCCGGTGTCACCTATGGTGGTGGTTCACTGTCACCCCGATCTCTGACATCTGCTGCCAATGCCAACCAGCATATTGTTGAAGAACTCGACGATCCCGACCTTTTGTCCGGCGTCGTCGACGCACCGCCGCGTCTTGCGATGGAAATGGCGGACCTGATCCGGTTTAAAACATCGACGCTGACTGCGATCGGCTTGCAACGTAACGGCGTGTGGGGCGAGGAGACTGCCTCCCAGAAGATTGAACATCTCGGCCTCATGTTTGGCGCCCTTGCCGCCTCCCCGTCTGGCATCGTCAAGGGGCGAGGCGTGCCGCTCAGTCAGTTGAGCTTTGGCCTGTTGGTCTTCCCGGGTGTCTGGGACTGGTATCTGCAATGGCGAGAGCAGCGGCGTGGCTTCTACACCAAGTGGGAAGAGGACATGCTTATGGTGGCGCAAGCTCTCACTCGCGCGGAGGTGGGCTGGATCAGGCAGCACCCGGAACTACTCAAAAACGTTCGTCCGATCGAAGGGCTGATTGCTCCGGAGGAAATCGAGTTCGCAACCCGCGACTGGAGTGGTGCCTGCGACGCGTTTCATCGGCATGCGGCCAATCGGTCAAAAGAAATCCAGCGGGTCGCACGGGTCCATCGTGATCCGTTCGAGCCGATCATGTGCATTCTCGAAGCCGACAGCCCGCTCGCGGAATATCGCAAGATTACTGATGAGATCCTGAAGCGGATGCCTGACGAGGATCGTTATCCAAGGCCGGCGGCGGAAGCTGTGCGATCCTTTCTACTGTTGCGGCTTGGCCTGCATCTCGGTCTTCGCCAGAAGAACCTGCGGCAACTGCGCGTCTGCCCACGCGGGCATTTCCCGACATCTGAACGCCGTCTCGAAGATATGAAATGCGGTGAACTGCGCTGGAGCGACCGTGATAACGGCTGGGAAGTGCTCATCCCGTCGGTCGCCTTCAAGAATGCCAGCTCATCGTTTTTCGGGCAAAAACCGTTTCGCTTGATCCTGCCGGACCTACTTAATCTCTACAAATACCTCGAAGCCTATATCGACAAGCATCGCGGGGTGCTGCTCGGGAACGCAAAGGATCCTGGCACGCTGTTCGTCAAGACCGTGAAGACCACCAGCATCGACGCCGCCTACGACTCGACGAAATTCTATGAGGCTTGGAGAACGGTGATCCAGCGGTACGGGATCTATAATCCGTACACCGGCCGCGGCGCTATCAAGGGCTTGCTGCCGCATGGACCGCATAATCTGCGGGATATTCTTGCGACCCATATCCTGAAGCAGACCGGTTCATATGAACAGGCGAGCTATGCTATCCAGGATACGCCGGATGTCGTGCAGCAGCATTACGGCCGCTTCCTACCTCAGGATAAAGCCGCACTGGCAGCCAAGATCTTGAACCAGGTCTGGGAAGCCGCGTAGGCTACTTAGAATATAGTGAGATCAGGCTCGGTGAACGAACTGCGCCTGATCTCTGAATACTCTAGGTCTTGATGGTATCTGAACCCGCGACCCACTTGCTGCTCCGACGCTGGCTTCTATTCCGCCGATCATGACCGGGTTGTCTCGCTCTCCCAATCTGCAATCGCATCTTGTAGCATCCAAGGTGATGGCGCACTCAGCGTCACCTCAGAAGCTTCCAAAGCTGTAAAATGACACCACTCTAACTCATCGCACTCCCATTCGCCGATGATTTCGCCGTCCACGCGCAACACGTCGCCCTTAAGAGCTCGATTGTGGTATCCAAGCATGATCGTTCCGTGGCGAACCATGCCTCCCCCATCGACTAATTCACAAATGGATTTGAACTGAAGTCGTACAGCGTCGGCACTGGCGCCCGAAATCTGGCCAACTTCAAAGACCTTATACATCAATGTACCCGTGTAAAAATTTTCGGGCTGCCTAACTATCTGGCAAGACATTTCGTGATGAGTTTCAGTTTGGATATGCATGACGCAAGGTCCCTTTCATACTTCACACAGGTGCCCACCGGCCTTCTAACATCGTCGGTTGGTCGCAAGCCGAAACTGCGGATAACGTCAGAACGCCCTCCTGCTTGGAACTGAGAAACCCACGTTATCGCTCAACCGGCCATTGTTGCACTGGTCGGCGCACGCAGTACAGTCGTTGCGCAAATTGAGTTCGCAAAGACTAGATCGGCCACGGGATGCCAATCTTAATAAAGAGTGCCTTTGCAACCTCATAGACGGCCGCCAGCAAGCCAGCGAATTTAAGCCAAGTGGCAGCGGTGATAGAATCTGCAACCCGTTTTCCGAGTTGATCCGCGAAGCTCTCGGCAAATCTATCGCCGTGTCGTGCGAAAAAATGAGCGATCTGTTGGCCCCGCGATCGTAATCTCTCCGCAGCTTCCACCACCTGCTTCGTCGCGGTCGGCATTTCCTCGACGGGAATGTCTAGAATCCGCAGTGCTTCTTGGATTTCATGTCGCCCGGTCTCATCATAAGGAGGCAGACCGATATCTTCAGGAGGCTGGTTGCCGCCAATTCCCGGAGGTGATGTTGGAAGTCTAGCTACTAATTCCCGCAGCTCAGAAACTTTTACTCGGAGGTCCAACTCAAGAACTTCTACATCAACCACGCGATCCGCATGCGGTGCCCACTCTGGTGCCTCCAATTCTAACTCATCAACAATATCGTCCACGATCTCATCGTTCACGCCAAAGAAATTATCGTCGATTTCCTCGCGAGCATCAAAAGGGCCACCAAAGCGCCAAGGATCGGGATCATCCTTTTCAGGAGCCTCAAAATTTTCGAAGAACCATTCGCGGATGACATCAGTCGCGTCTTCGCCAACCTCATCGTCGTCCAATACTGGGGCGTAGGTTGTGGGCTTCAGAAAATACTTCGCCAATGGTTTCCTCATACTCCCTCGGCAATCGTTATGCCGACCTGCCTGCCTCGAACACTAATTTAAGCTGCTGATATGGCAAGCAACAAGGCGAGAAGCAGTCATCTGCATTTAGAGCAATGGCTGGATTGAGGATTGCAAAACACTTGGTGCGTTCTTACTATGTTCCCACTATGGGCTATGAACCTCGACAACAAAAAGCTGTGGTGGGATAACGCAGGCATGTTTTCAGCAGTTGTGAAGGCTCTTCTCGTTCTCACGGCACTCACGCCGATCGCGCTGGTGTACGCGTGGGTCGCCATATCGGAAGGCTACAACTTCACGGCGCTTTGGCTGCTGATTGCCTCTTGCATTCTCGTATCCTCTTGCTGGGGAATTTTGAAGATTGCTCATAGTCAAATCGAGGAGTTCGATTTCGAGTACGAGTCAGTTGAGCCAGCTGACCAGGAGAACATTTCATTTATACTTTTATACCTTTCTCCCCTATTCTTGGATAAGATGGCTAATGTCAATCTAAACGTGCTAATTCCCGGCCTGATTGTATATGGATTGCTCATCGCTACAAGTTACACATTCCAATACAACCCACTTATTAGTCTTATGGGTTGGCACTTCTATAAGGTTTCTTCCAAAGAGAAGGTTACCTATGTGCTTTTAACACAAAGAAAATTGAAGAACGTTGACGCCGTTCGCAAAGTTGGGCAACTTACAGGATACATGCTGCTAGATCTTACGAGGTAGAAATTGTCTGTGAATTTGCTCGCCATTTGCGGAGGCGCAAATGGCTTTACTCTGAAAAGGGTCGTCACGACTCAGCCTGTTCAGCACATGCTTGAAGGCTTATTTCTCGGACAAGAAACAACATTTCAGAGCGGCATCACAGACGAAGTGGATTTCGATGGCAGCTGGAAGCCAGATGAAAACGAACTACTGAGGTCCGCTGTTTCCGACGAAATGACGGCCGTATGGGCTCTGTCTCAACAAAATGTCACTGCGCTGGACGAACTGGACGCTCCGAACTTTCTTTCCGAAGGCGTGCGAGCCACTTGTGTTGCAGTAGGGAATGGAGCCAACAGACGCCTGCTGATCCAGAACTTTTCATCGCGGCAGATTCTGGGTAGGACTGCGATTGCATTCGTCTATGACGGCAACACATTTAACCAGCTCACATCTCCGGCGTTCACGCTCGCAACCAATCTTTCTGCGATCATGACCGAGACCCATCTCAAGTTTCGGAGCTACAACAACGTCAAGATGATTTTCGACTTGGCCAACCTGTATCAGGAAGCGACCAACGCACAGATCGACACATTTGCTGGCCACGCCTCACTCTACATCGGTGATGTTAATGCTTTCAAAGGTTTCGCCGATCAAACGCTTCGAAAGCTCGTGACCGCTATTTCAAAAAAGGCTGTTCTGGATAACTTTACGCCAACTCAAATTGCCACCGCAGCAGCTCAAGCGACGCTTGATGTACTGCTCGATGGTGGGCGAATTGTTATCCCCCAAAACAAGGCAGACGCGAAGAAACTGATGCATTTTCTTGATGAGGGATTTTATCGCGGACCACTTAGTGGTGTAGCCTACATCACCAACTCAAAGCGACGAGCTCAGTAACGTTTTCGGTGTCGACGGGATGCCCCTCTTCAACAGCTTAGCAAAAAAATCGGCACATGGATGGAGCTCACATCCTCGACAGCATAGTAGCCGCATCTCCTCTGCAATTAGCAATGATGGATCGCCAGGGAATTATCAGAGGGGCGTTGAAACAAGCCCATTCTTAATCCGCCAGCTGGCTACAGTACGCCCCACGCCCGAAACCTCCCCCTGCCCGTCATCTCGCGCAAGCCGAGCTCCACGACGATCCGCCGCGCCGCCTGCTGCGTGACCCCGAGCGTCTCGGCCACCATGCCAGCCGAAACCAATGGCTTCGCCATCACCAGCTCGACCAGCTCCGGCAGTCTCGAAGACGTTCGTCTCCCCGACACCTCCCGCTCCATCATCGTGCGCGCCAGCGCCAGCCGGTCGTGCTCCTTCAGCCCGATCTCGGCGGCCGCCAGCAAACCGTGGGCAATGGCCAGCAGCCGTGTCTCGCGATCGCGATGCCGGCGCCGATCGACCGGGATGGTTTTCAGGCCAAGATTGAGCGCCACCAGGTGGCCGCCGGTTGAGATGCCAGCCTGGCGCAGCAGCGCCGCGGCCAGCAGCCGGGCGAGCCACGGCGCGTGCTGCGACACGGACAATTCGTTCCAAGCATCGAGGGTGACGATCGCCGCCAGCACCGGCGGCAGCTCCTGCGCCTGCCGGACAACGTCGCGCCATTCCTCGAGCCGCGCTTCCTCATCCCAGTCGAGATCGTAGACCAGCGCCTTGGTGTCCGCGTCGCGGTGGCTTGCCACCCGGCTCGGGCGCTTTGCCTCCTCGATGGCGGCGGCCGAGCGAGCCAGCACTGCATCGATTTCAGCGAAGACACCGGCGTCCGGGTCGGACGCGGTCGCGTCCGCCTCGTCATCTCGCTCCCCCTCCCCTCCCCCGGGCGTTGCGACCTTGGCATCCGCAGTGTCGCGAACTTCGTCTTCACCAAAAGAGGCTGCAGGCCCCGCCTGCGCCGGCGCTTGCCGGAGGGTGCGCAAGCCATCGGGGCTGAGCGCCCAGGCCGGTGGTTGGCTGGCGATGCGCCGGCGGCTGCGCAGCACGTCGCGGGCGATAGTCAGTTCGTGGGTCGGGGCGCGGACGTCAGCGCCGGCGTCGTGGAGGACGAGGTCCTCGAGATGCACGAGCTCGCCGTCAAGCCACAGCGATGCGCAGGCGTCGACAAAATTCTGGCGCTCAAGCAGGCCGGTGCCGACGGCTGAGCGGGCGATGCGCTCGTCGAGCCGGCATAGAGCGGCTGTCGCCTCGGTGAAGGGCTTGAGCAGGCTATGGATGGGCAGATTGGCGAGATCGTAACGCATTGAAACCATAGTAAATCATTCGTTAAACGAATGCTATGGCATAATTACTATTCGCTACTTCGTATGATGGTCCAGGCGATGCCTGGCTATCGATAATTGTAGGTTATCGATAGTCAAAGTTGCACCACCGACCTCTTAAAGCGTGCGACAAAAGCCCATCAATGCATCTCGATTCTCATAGCCGAGAATCGCCTTTTTGAGACTTCTGGTCAATCCTTTGGTGTTTCTAACCTCTTCGTCCATGCATTATCCTCGGCGCACGATCGACTTCGCGATCTCGACGATATCATCACGCGACGCTGTCGGATCCTCCTTCGACCAGGCAATGCCAAGCCCGATCTTGAAGTCGATCCCCCTCACCTTCTTGAGCACGAAGCTGCGGTTGGGGATATCGGTCGTCCATTCCGGTGCGAAGCCGATGCCAAGACCGGCGGAGACGAGAGAGACCAGCGAATAGGTGTCGTCGCAGCTATAGGCGACGTTCTTGGTCAGGTCGTATTCCTCGAACTTCTCATTGAAGTACCGCTCCGTGAAGG
Organism: Rhizobium sp. 2MFCol3.1; assembly: GCF_000377565.1. GTDB lineage: Bacteria > Pseudomonadota > Alphaproteobacteria > Rhizobiales > Rhizobiaceae > Rhizobium. Next base: position 29,648 of record NZ_KB898359.1, read on the forward strand.
AGAGGTTCTGCCGATTGAAGGCAATGATCTTCTGATCGCGTAGATCCTCAATCGAGATCTCGTTGAGCGAAGCCAGAGGATTGCTCTCCGAAACCGCCAGAAGATAGCGTTCATGGGCAACGGAGAAGAAACGCAGCGATCCGATGTTCTCGACCGGCCTGATGAAGCCGAGGTTGAGCTGTCCGGTCTCCAGCCCGCGTATGATGTCTCCGGTGTTGCCTGAGGCGATATGGATGCGGACATCAGGAAACTTGCGAGCGATCTTGCCAAGAAACAGGGGCAGCATGCCCATGGTGGCTGGATAGACGGTACCTATCTTGATCTGGCGAATGCGACTTCCACCCGCGGCCCGCGTCAACTCGGTCGTCAGCTCCATCTCGCTGAGGATGCGAACGGCACGATCGTAGAAGGTCTCCCCTGCCCTCGTTAGCTCGACCCGCCGTGTCGATCGGATGAACAACGGACAGCCAAGCTCCCTCTCCAGCGCCATGACATGGTTGCTGAGCGCCGGCTGGGCGATGTTCATCTTGATGGCAGCCCGACCGAAGTGAAGCTCCTCGGCGACAGCTCTGAATAGAGATAGTTGGCGCAGTTCCATGCTGCAGTCCTCGGCATCGTGCATATGAACAACCAGAGGAGTAATATGGGACCCACAGTCCGTCGATTGTCAAGCCGTTTAAATGTGTTGTGCGCCAATGGACACGAAGCACACCATTGGATGGAATTTGAGAAGCCTACGCGTCGAGCGTGGACTGTCACAAGAGAGGCTCGCCCTTGAGGCAGGCATCGATCGGTCCTACGTCGGCAGGGTCGAGCGCGGTGAAGAAAACGTGACGGTTGCCACTCTTGAAGCTTTCGCCAATGTCCTCTCGGTTCGGGTCGTGGCGCTTTTTGCAGAAGTTGACCCTAAGAGCGGCAGGCCCGAACCTCTTCGGTCAGGGCGCAAACCAAAGAACGCAAAGTAGGAAGCGTTCAGGCTCCCGGAAGTGAAACCTGCTTCAAAGATTCCAAATATGGACCGTCGATTACGGGCCCACCATAGCCTCTGCTGTCAGGACACCTACACCTGACAGCTGGAGGCCGCCTAATCTATTCAGAAGGAAGGAAAGTGGCAGCGTGTGAGTTCCCGTCTGTTCGAAAGGAATTTCTCTGCCGTAGAGCGACACCAGATGTCGCTGTCATCGTGAAATGAGTAACCATGAGCGCCACCCAGAAAATCGCGCCGTGTGGCCCGCTATTAGCACATTGATACATGCTTGCAAAAATAGTGTTATCGGCGCACTTTATATCTGTACAAATTATTGCGAGCACAAAGATCGGGACCATCACCGCGGTGCAAGAAAAAGTAGACAATCACAAGTCTCCTACCCGTCTCGTAGGATACGCACGTTTCTCGTCCGCTGGTGATCAAGCCAACGATCGACAGGTCGATGATCTCCGGGCGGCCGGTTGTGACCGCATCTTTCAGGAGCATGGGTCCGGCTCGCCACAAACGAGGCCGGTCTTGGTCCGCCTACTTGCAGAGCTCAACGCTGGGGATGCTTTGGTAGTCGCCCGCTTGGATCGAGTGGCACGCTCAGCTGGCGACCTCCTGGGGCTAATTGAAAAACTCAAAGATCGAGAGATCGGCTTCCGCTCTCTCGGTGACCCCATCGACACGGCTGGGCCGCTGGGTGCCTTCACCATCCAGGTTCTTGCCGCGATCGTAGATCTTGAAAAGGCGCAAAGCGCCGAGCGCGCGAGAGATAGTATCAAGGCAGCAAAAGCTCAAGGTCGACTTCCTGGCAACCCCGGCCTTCGGGAAAGACGCCCGGAAGCCATTGAAGCTGCGTCCAAGGCACGCGAGAAGCTATACATCGATAGTCTCAATGCCTCGTCGGAAACCTGGCTTCCAGTCGTTCGGCAACTGCGCCCGAAGCACAGCTGGGATAACGTCGTCGACGTTCTCAACCGACGCGGCCAAGATTGGACGGTAGAGCGTCTTCGTCGAGCGGTACACCGTCTGGTGCGCGAGCAGCTAGCAGAAAAGGAGCTCCTTGACCGCTCCCCTCGCCGCGCTCCCGAAGACCATCTGATGAAGAAGGTAGCGGCAATCACGATCGCTGATCCGAGCTTATCGCTTCGCGACATTGCAAGTGAGCTTGAGAAAATGGGAGAACGACCGGCACGTGGCGGGAAGAAGTTCCAGGCCTCATCTGTTCGAGATCTGCTGGACAAAGCCCACCGATTTGGTCTCATCCGCCGTTAGGATCAAAAAGCCCGGCGCCTGTGTCTACCTCATTCCGTCCGACAGTACTATTACACCAAGGCGGTTGCTCTTGATCCTCTCTCATGCTTTCGGGCGTTAGGGAGTCCATCAAACGAAGCGAAGAACTGACCCCTGCAAACGTAATCGACCTGATCAGTCGTCTCGCTCCCTCGGCTGACGTCTCTTGAAGTCCGTCACGCCGGGAACCTACGCAGAGCCGATAGCCTTTTTGGGGGATGGTCGTTACCGGTGGTTGGCGACCCGACCCGAGCGCGGTCGCCCACTGCTGACAGGGAAATATTCCCCGGTCTGACCCGGACAATCGACCTTGCTGGTCAGGATCCAGTCCTACCGATCGCTTCTCGACGTCAGGTCAAAAAGCGCGCATGTGGAAGACCAATATCGCCAAAGCCTGCCGGATAAGGCGGAAGCCTCCCGACGGGCTCAAGGCGTTCTTCGAATGATCCCTCGCCGGGGGCTCATACGAGTGCCGATACCAATCGCCGAACGCAGCAAACGCCAGCCCATAAGCACCACTGGAAAGCCGCAGCGTCGAAGGCGCCAGAGCATGACGTATGGCACATGGCACCCGAATAAACGCTGATCAGCGCCGAGGCATCATGGCCCGGCATTCGTGGCCAGCACCAGGTTTCAAACCATCCGGTTCCATATTGGCTGCGCCTCAGGATCGAGCGCTACAGATTTCGGGGCTCAGATACGTTCGATCTCATTGCTCTGCTGAGCACCCAATTGCCTTTTCTACGATGTCGCGTTCGCAACGGCATGCGATGGTTTCCATAGCCACCCGGCTCATTGGATGTCGATCAAGGTAATTTTTGGTTGGCCTACCCTACCAGAAAGCCACACGCACAATCAGCCAACACAATTGCCGTCCAAAGAACGCATGTTGCGTTGGGACGACTGGCCATCTTGGTGCCTGAACAGACACGACGGCCCCGCCAAACAGCCCTCGCACACACTGGCGCCAACGTCAGGAGATCGGGGCACCCGATTGCGCCCCGCGAAGCTTTCTCTCGGCCGACAGCCTCTCGTCGGACAGCAAGCATCCAGCTAAACTTCGCAAAACGCCTCTACACCGCACGCACTCCTTTGCCGAACGTCCTGCAAGCTGGCACCGGATTCTGTTGAGACTCAGCCTCAAAATTCATCGCTCATGGGACGCACCAATCCCCGCGGGCCCAAACCTCCACATCTAGGATCGCTTGCCTTGCGCTGATGTTGATGGGCTTCCTGCGTCGTCTCGAAGCCAGTATGCCCCTCCGCCTAACGGCAGAGACTTGGGACAGGCAGCCACTCAGTGTAGCGCAGGGTCTGCAATGACCACCTGCGGAGGAGCGGGAAGCAGGCGTCAGGCGCCATGCAAAACTGGGCGGATAGAGGCAAACAGAACTCGCCCTTCCCAAAGAAGGGCCTCGCGAGCGCACAGACCATGACAAATGCTTCACCATGTCTGCGCGGAGGGGAGGAGTGCCTGACGCCCGCTGAAGAGCCCCGCACCTGTCCGGCCGTTTACAGGTGTCCCCATACTCTTCTCGCAAAGGTCTAGTAGCTGAGAGCTTCCGCCGCGGAAAGGCAAGTGATCGAGCGAAGCGACCGTCGTGGACTAGTTCGTTGGTTGGGTCGGCCGTCGCTAGGTACAGCATGGTTCCCAGCAATATTTTTAGTGAAATTGATGAGAGCCTGCGTGGGCCGCGGCCCACAGATTTAACTATCTGAATTTACTACATAATCCAAGTTGATGAAATATCGCAAGGATCTCAGCCGGCCTCCGTGGGCCGCGGCCCACGATCTCAACTCACTGAAATAACGTCATTTTCTGAAGTCGATTGCAAATCGGCTTTTTTTCACGCCCTTTTCTCCAGCCGCGCAGCGTCATTGAAGTGTGCGAACGGCGCCCAACCAACCACTGATCTCCCACTCGCCTCCTACCACCTGCGAACCACGACGCGCGTGGAGGTCAGCGTAAGCTAAGGGGGCACTTCGAAGTGCCCGTCGGCGTTCTCGTCACATCCGAGCTCCAACAAGCGAGCGGCGAGAGGAGGGGGACATAGACCCCACGCAGCAAACAGCGACCAGCGCTCACCAGTCAGCGATCAGCGATCATTGGAACCTTTGACGTCGCTAAAACCAGCGAGCGATCGGACGCCTCCCTATCGCCAGCCACCCACGGAGAACATTCGTCGCTGCTGCAAGTCGAACGAGACCTGCACGCACAAGCATCGGCGGAAACGCCATATCTTGCTCGTCAAAAGAACGGTCCGCGACCGGGATCGCGACAACTGGATGTTTGGCTGAGGTCACTCGCACCTCTCAGCGATCCATTCATACCGCCGGGGTCGGATGGCTTCGACGTCGTCATCAAAAACCCGGGAATGACGTTTCTATTGATTCGTCGGCGGAAGCTCACGGGAGATGATCATGGAAGCGGGGCGGACGAAAAGCGCAATCATGTGGGCAGCTGCCGGACTTGTTGGGCTGGGGCACGCCGCAGCCTCGGCGAACTGCGTGTCGATTATCCAAAAGGAAAACTGGCCAGCTATTGCACGCGCGATCTCCGATGTCAGGCTCTGCGAACAATTGCCGGTCGGACCTAACAAAACAAGGAGTTTCGAGGTGGCCTATGCTGAAGTCTGTCCGCAGGCGGGCGGGCTGACAACCGTGCGGGCGCAGGCCTATCTGACATGTGAGGCCGACGTCAGTTCATTGTTTCAGGTCGACGCCGTGGAAGGAAGAGTAAACGTTGACGTCACCCTGGAGCCATCAACTCGCAGGGTCACCGACGCTCACCTCAATATCGATGATGGTCTTGGAGGCCTCCTGCCCGGTCTAACCGACACCGACGACCTGGCGCGTAGCTGGGCACAATCACAAGCCACGCGGTTGTGCCGATTGCAGTAAGAGGAGCGGACGAGAGGGGAGGGGCGCTCTTTGAACCACAGCCTGCTCAAACCCCATCGCAGCAATACCGAGCGCCCCTGAAGTCCGTGTCGGCAGCGTAAGAAGCTCTCTCGTATTAAGAGACGGAAGAAACACCAAATGTCTCCCCTCCGTCTCGAAAGACATTTGCAATTGGCAGAGGGGAGAGGGTAAGGTAACCCGGTAGCGAAACATATTTCCTGGCCTCGTATTCCCGCCCAGGCGCCCCGCGGACCGATAACATTCACCGAGAATGGAGAACGAGCGTTGACGCTCCATGCACCTAAGCATCTCACTCCGGTCGCCTCTTCCTGAACTTGCTAGGCTGCCTCCTTGCGGCTGCTGCACTGGTCGCAGCCCCATTGAGCCGCAGGTTATCTTCGTTCGCTCGGTGGCCAGACGTCATTGCCAATTGAAGGTTTTCGCGACGATCATCCGGCAATGGCGGCTCCTCTTTGCCGATCCCCCTTCGAGATCGGCAAAGGATCCCAATCGCCGCTTTGCAAGCGAGCCAGGCAAAAGAGGTCCAAAAGACCTAGAAGCATTGATAATAGGCCCGGTCTTATGACTCCCATGCTGGACAGCCGTATCATCACCGGGGCTATGTTGCCGCCATGTCACGAATCACTCCACACGATCCGTTCAGCATTGGGTCGGAAACCGGAACGGCAGCATCGCGGTCGACGCGCGCCCATCTTGGCGCTAGACCGGGGACGCAAGTCGAGCGAAGGCGCTTGAGAAACGTCCGCCTCAACGCGGGTATAAGTTTCTCGCTTCGCCCGAACGACTCGACCATCATCAGCATCACCGCTGGATGCCTCAGCTTGAAATATGATGCCTCCCATCTCGAAGAATGACGGATCTCACCAATCTCTGCTCGAGCAGCGAAGCCGACTGAGCGCAAAACGCAATTCCTCCTCGAACTAGATCGCAATACTAAGTCCTGTACCCGATGCGAGACAGGCGCGTGCCGGCCGACCTTATGCCTCCCAACCTAAACAAGGGCCACACGCGCTATCCCAAAAGCCCCTTCAAGATCGTTATCTTGTCTTGCGGTAATGTCAGGCAAAGCTGAGCCGGAGGACGTCCCGCCGAAGCATTGATCAAACCATCGCAACGCTGGTGCCAACACCGTTCGTGGAATTAATCATGCAAATGGTTGCAAGGACGCCGATGTCGCTCAGACCACCCACCACATTCCTTTCCGAGATTCAGGATTGTCTCATTTTTTCATAGGCTTAGTAATGTCTGACTCGGCGCGACGGAACTCTGACTTTGAAGAACTAGGCCTGGCAGTAGGTCGCAGATCTTGCCGATCGTGTGACATGATGACCACGCCTGGGCGACTTGGGTCGAGACCAATGAAACTCCGACGCTCGTATTCCCGATCGACAGCGACTGCCAAAAAAGTCTGACGAGAGTCATCAGGCTCTTCCAGGGCATATTTCGAACAATCTGCGGCACGCGGAGCCCCTTCCTTCCGGAAGAATACCCGAGGCAAGCGCTGCCTTCATCTCTTCCACCCTCCGTAGTGTTTGCCGCCAATGACCGCTTCCCTTGCTGCTTGTTGCAACGGTACAGCAATCAGAGCCTCCAACCTTGCTCCTGTTCCCGATGGATCCGCCCTATAGGAGCGCGCAACGGCTCCACACCTGCAGCGCAGTACCGCAGTTTCGTCCAACTCGAACGTGAACGAGACAAATCCCGGGGCCACAGGGATATCTATCCCCGCGACCATGTGTCTTGCTGCTCGTAAAGTTTATTCGCTAGAACTCAAACCCTCCGCTCGGAATCGGCATTCGCCTTCAAGAGAGCCATGAGCATTGGACCAAGAGAAAACGCACCTCTTTGTGCCCGGCCGGTCAAATCTCTCAGGTATCCACCAGGCGAATTAATCATGTTTGCTCGCTCGAGCATGCAGGCGACTGACACCGCTGCGTTCTCTTGCCCCATGACATCACAAGCTTGCTGATAAGCCGAGGGCGTGATCCCCAACATCGATCGGACGACTACGCCGGCTGACATGAAGTCACGCCACGACGTGATGCTGCCGCCGGGCCCGTAGCCGACAATCTGCGGGCATGCTCTCAACACGGTACCCAGCGCGAAAACCTTGAGAGGTTCTCGTGATTGTTTCTTCGCCCGAGTATCTTCCACCGATTTCGCTTCCAGCTCCTTTTCAGAGCTTTGTTCAAATTCATTAGGAGAATCGGGATTCGAATTATGTATGTGCCGCTCAATATGAGCATCATTGGTGCCCAAAAAAACCGATTTATCGTGCTTTTCCAATCGATTGAGGATCTCTGTCCGCAAGACGAGCATTTCATCTAGGGCGCGGGTGACCTCACCTAGCGATGCGACGCGCGGCAGGCGTCCAACGATGGCCGTATAGGCTGCTTCTATGGCATACCAATCACCGCCTTCGACATCTTCTTCGATGGCAGCGGTAATCAGCTTTCGAACATCGCGTCTGCAGATCGTCAGGTCCTCTTTCGACTTACGCAATCTTGTGCGAGCCGCGATCACCTCTTGGGCCATAGCTGCAAGCTCTTCTGCGCGTGCCAGAAGGGGGGCGAGATCAAAGCCAAAGGCGCGTTCAACGTCGCCGGCACCGTCCTTGCGTGCATACCGTTTGCCGTTGGCACTATCCTTGCGCATGATCAAACCGGCCTCAACCAAGAGGGCGAGGTGACGTCGCAACGTTGAACCGGGCATGCCATTGGCTCTGAGGGAGAGCTGGAGGTTAGAAGGATAGACAACCAACTGTCCATCCTGGCGCAGTTCATTTTCAGGATAAAAGCTCAACAAAGCGTCGAGCACTGCAAGGCTGTTCGATTGAAGGCCCAGCTGCTCCATGGCGGCAGAGGCGTCCCGCTTAACTTTCCACTTGTCACAGGTCTTCCCCGCCTTCAGCTCGGCAACCGATTGTTGCCGCCTGATCAAGGCAAGCGTCATCGGCCGCCGCCCGAACGGCGTCGCCACACTTTCCGTATGCATCGTCCTTTACCTTTCTTCAGGCAAAAGCAATTCGCTCATCAAAACGATGCCAAAGACTCTTGACGATGAATCCCGGAAATGCGATTCTACTGGTGCTTAGACAGATAGGGGCTTCCAGGACGGCGACGTTTTGGGGGCTCTTTTCTTTTGCGGGTTACGCTTCCTTTTTTGGCTGCAGTTTTGTGCGGTATTCTGCGTAGATCGAGGGCAACTGCTCCAGTACGAAGGCGGCAAAGTCTGGCATTGCCTTCCTGTCGATCGTCAGTTCAACCTTGGTCTTGTTTTGTTTGACTTGAGCAAGACGTTGTCCGTCCGGCCCAGAAAGCACGTCTGGAGCACCGCGTGTGATTCGACGCGGCTTCAGATGGGCGATCATGCTCTTGAACCGATCCTGCGACGGCAGGCTCTTGAGCGTATGCGCATAGCGCGTCGCATCTTCCGGTGAAGACGCTTTCTCAACAAGCTCGGTCAATTCAATCCAGCTGCGTCGCCCGACGCCGGGTGCCCGGCCAATTGCGTCGATCAGATCCGCTGGCAGCGCATCGACGATGTTGAACATCCGCGTCAGATCGCTTTTGTCGACAGACATCGCCGCCGTGATCACGTCGCGGGCGAACCGTTCCTTGAGACGCGCTGCAAAGCGGGCTTTCTCGATAAACGTCAGGTCCTCACGCTCGTTGTTTTCCTGCCCCTGAGCAATGACCAGCTGTTCGTCGCTCAGTTCGCGAACAATTGCCTTGACCTGAAGGCCGAGTTCAACGAGCGCCCGCAGGCGTCGGTGGCCGAAGGCGACCTGATAGCGGCCCGATTGTTCAGGATGAGGGCGAACGAGGATCGGAACCTGTTGGCCTTGCTCTCGTATGGAGGCGACGAGACCATCGAGGTCTCCTTCCATTCGATCCTGCACGAAGGACGGTTCAATGGTAGCGGCATCAAGCTCGATGACAACCTGGCCTTCAGCCAGCTTCCTCTCGATTTCATTCGCACGGCGACTGCGATCGTTGAGGTCGCCAAGCGACTTGCTGATTGCGGCCAGTGGCTTTGATCTCGGCGCGTCGAGGTGTGGTCGTGATGGTGGCGGCGGAGCAGCTTGCTGCCCGTCCTTGGCTTCATTGTGAAGCATCGGGAGGAGGTTTTTCCGGCTCATGATCTACCCCATGTCGCTTTGATCAATGATTCGATCTCAGCGTTGACGTTGTTCATCGATTCCAGTGCCCGGTCGTACGTGGATCGGGTGAACTGGGCGCGTTCCACCTCGAATAGTGTCTGGTTGGTGATGCCTGCATCGGATACGGCCGTGCTCTTCAGCATCGGATTGACCAACACGTTTTCGCCGAACATCGATCGAAGAAAGGCGACCATCTGGTTCTGCGGGCCGTCGGTCGGCTCAAACCGGGTAATGAGGTAACGCATCCAGTTGTTGCGATCCTCGGCGCCAGCTTCGGCGATTTCATCCAAAAGGGCGCTTGTCATGGCGAGGAACTGGTTCATGGACATGACGTCAAGCATCTGCGGATGGATGGTGATCAGAACCGACGTTGCGGCCGTCAGTGCCGACAGGGTAAGAAAGCCCAGTTGCGGAGGGCAGTCGATCACAACGACGTCGTACGCGTCCTCCACGTCCTTGATTGCAGCCTGCAGACGGGCAAAAAACAGGATATCGTCGGGTTTGCGTTGCAGCAAAGCCTTTGGAGTGTCGTGTTCGAACTCCATGAGTTCCAGATTGCCTGGGATGACATGAAGATCAGGAATATAGGTTCCGCGAATGATTTCCTGGATAGGACGGCGCTCCTCGTCGTAGCGGATGGCGCCATAGACAGTTTCGTTTTCGCCAACGTCGAGCTCGGGCTGATTGCCGAACAGGGCTGACAAACTGGCCTGCGGGTCGAGATCGATCGCAAGGACGCGATAGCCGCGCAGTGCCAGATACTGAGCCAGGTGAGCTGCGGTCGTCGTCTTTCCCGAGCCGCCCTTGAAATTCATCACCGAGATGACCTGCAGCTCCTCACCTTCGCGGCGATGCGGCAAGTAACGGCCGTTCGAACGGGCCGGCTTGTCGAGATGGGCGCGCATGGCGGCGATATCGTGCACTGAATACATGCGTCTGCCACCGGCGAGCGCCGGACTGAAGTCGCGCTCCGAGCCGACGGAGGCTTTCTTTTCCAATTCGACCGCACTTGTGCGAAGATAACCTTCGGCTACCCCGAGCAGCTTTGCGGCTTCCGAGGGAGAAAACGACCGAATGGTCTTGCGCGCATGTGGCGTGAAGATATTCGATTGGTGCTCTTGAAGCTTGGCCGAAAGCGACGCCGAATGGCTCGCGATCTTCGATCGGAGCGGTGAAGAGCGGCTGTCGCCATTGTTTGTGGTCTTGGTCATCATTTCGTCCATCAGGGCACGTATGCGGAAAACGCCCGAAAAACGTGAAAAATACGCATCTGAGGAGTGCATCGATTCTCTGACCCTTGCAAGCCTTTTAAAGTTAACGAGATCTTACTCCACGCACTGATTGGATGGATGCTCCACCCTTATGCGGATCTCAATCAACAAAATCAGCGGTTTACGTTCAATTTTGTTATCCAGTCTCGATGTGCGTTCGAAAGCATCCGGGCGCTGTAAAACCTTATGATCCAGCAAGCCGGCTACTAACCGGATGGGTTGGGCGTCGAATTCGATGCGAATCGTCGTCCTCACTTAGGCTGTGGCCCTGTCTTTTCCTTCCAGATTATCTCCTGGCATTTGAAGTCTTGCTGACCAGCCTCGGCTTTCCTGAAATACGCAGCCGATTGACACGCATCGGCTCGTCGGGCTGGAGATGACCGTGATCAAGGCGACGGGGCATCAACCATTACAGCCTCGTCTGCTCCGAAGTCGCGAACCTACGCCGAAGCCTGTTCGATGAACTACTCGCAGATCTGCGAGTAGACGCTGGTGGCTTGAGCCCGCTACCAACCAGTCACCAGGTCCTGATCACAGAAAAAATTTCGGATGGACCCTTGGCCAACCCGCAACCTGCGACGGGATACCTCTATGACCGACAGCAGCCGCCATTCGATATCACGCCTGATCAGCAAGCTCGAACATGCCCTCGGCCCGGAGCTTTGTCGTATGATCGACGAGCCGGATGTCATCGAAGTCATGCTGAACCCCGACGGCAAGCTCTTCATCGAGCGTCTGGGTGGGTCGATCAATACGCTCGGCAACATGGCGGCTTCGGCGGCTGAAACGGTGATTGGCTGCGTAGCGCACGTCCTCGGCGTGGAAGTTGACAATAGCAGACCGATCATTTCCGGCGAATTGCCAATTGGGGGCCACCGTTTTGAAGGATTGTTGCCTCCCGTGGTAACCGCACCGATTTTTTCAATCCGGAGACGATCATCGCGACTGGTTCCCCTCGACGAGTATGTGCGATCGCGCAACATCACCGTATGGCAAGCGGATGTTATTCGGGAGGCGGTCGCGCAGCGAGCGAACATCGTCATTGCAGGCGGTACCGGATCGGGAAAGACGACGCTGGCGAACGCCATTCTTGCGGAGATCGTAGCCTTCTCACCCGAAGATCGTCTGATCATTCTCGAAGACACCGCCGAGATCCGCTGCGAGGCCGACAACGCCGTCAGCCTGCATACAAGTGAGCTGGTCGACATGTCGCGGCTCCTGAAGACCACGATGCGGCTTCGTCCCGACCGCATCATCGTTGGCGAAGTGCGCGATGGTGCAGCGCTGACCCTCCTGAAAGCCTGGAACACCGGACATCCGGGCGGCATTGCGACCGTGCATGCAAACTCAGCACGCATGGCGCTACAGCGCCTTGAGCAATTGACTGCGGAAGCAAGCCTGCAACCGATGCAGGCGGTCATCGGTGAGGCAGTTGATCTCATCATCGCCATCCAGAGAACACCGAAAGGGCGACGGTTAAGCGAAATTCTAAGCGTCGCCGGTTTCAGCGACGGCCATTATCACATCGAGGCTCGCGATAAGGATACCCGTCATGCGGCTTAGAACAACGCTATGTATCCTCGCGGCAACTCTGTTGGTGAGCTCACCCGTCCTCGCAAGCTCGGGCGGATCGCTTCCCTGGGAGGGGCCGCTGGAGCAGATCCAGCAATCCATCACCGGACCGGTCGCCGGCTATATAGCGCTTGCAGCCGTGGCAATTGCCGGCGGCATGCTGATCTTCGGCGGCGAACTCAACGATTTCGCGCGGCGACTGGTGTATGTGGTGCTGGTCGCAGGGATCCTGCTTGGCGCGACAACGATCGTCGGCCTGTTCGGCTCGACCGGCGCTTCTATCGGTGGCTCGTTTGGCGTCAAGCAAACCGCGATCCCGAATGCTAACCGGGTTGGGGGAGGGGAGGGGCGTCATGGCTGACGCCGGCGCCGGGCTCCATCGCAACCGGATCCATCGCGCCTTGTCGCGGCCGAACCTATTGATGGGAGCGGACCGAGAGCTCGTGCTGCTGACCGGGCTCGCGGCAATCATTCTCATCTTCGTCGTTCTGACCGTGTATTCGGCCCTGTTCGGCGTCGCGATCTGGATCGTGGTCGTCGGCGTGCTCCGCATGATGGCGAAATCCGATCCCATGATGCGCAAAGTCTATGCCCGCCATATGCGCTATCGGGCGCATTACCTTCCGACCTCCGCGCCCTGGCGCCGATACTAAGGGCCCCCGCGATGGTCGCGTTACGCACATTTCGATCGACAGGTCCATCATTCGCGGATCTCGTTCCCTATGCCGGCCTTGTCGATAATGGGATCCTTCTGCTGAAGGACGGTAGTCTGATGGCCGGGTGGTATTTTGCCGGTCCGGATTCCGAAAGCGCGAATGACTTCGAGCGCAACGAGCTCTCCCGTCAGATCAACGCGATCCTCTCGCGCCTCGGTACGGGCTGGATGATCCAGGTCGAGGCCGTGCGGGTGCCAACGACGGATTACCCGTCGGCTGAGCGCAGCTATTTCCCCGATCCGGTCACGTCGCTGATCGATGACGAGCGTCGGCGGCATTTTGGACAGGAGCGCGGACATTTCGAAAGCCGGCACGCGCTTATCTTGACCTACCGACCGCCAGAACGACGCCGATCCGGCCTGACCCGATACATCTACTCGGATACCGAAAGTCGCTCAGCAAAATATGCCGATACCGCTCTCGATGCGTTTCGGCGCTCGATCAGGGAGATTGAGCAATATTTCGGCAATGTTCTCTCGGTTCAGCGCATGCAGACCCGAGAGGTTCCCGAACGCGAAGGTAGTCGCGTCGCGCGCTACGACGAGCTCTTCCAGTTCATTCGGTTCGCCATCACCGGCGAGAACCATCCCGTCCGCCTGCCAGAAATTCCCATGTATCTGGACTGGTTGGCGACGGCAGAGCTTGAACACGGGCTGACGCCGCGGGTCGAAGGTCGATTTCTCGGCGTGATCGCGATCGACGGGCTTCCGGCCGAGAGTTGGCCGGGGATCCTGAATAGCCTCAACCTCATGCCGCTGACATATCGGTGGTCGTCGCGTTTCATCTTCCTCGATGCGGAGGAGGCAAAGCAGCGCCTGGAGCGAACCCGCAAGAAGTGGCAGCAGAAAGTGCGGCCGTTCTTCGACCAGTTGTTCCAGACGCAGTCCAGGTCGATCGATCAAGATGCGATGGCCATGGTCGCCGAAACCGAGGATGCAATCGCCGAAGCCTCGTCGCAATTGGTGGCATACGGCTATTACACTCCTGTCATCATCCTCTTCGACGAAAGCCGGTCGGCGCTGCAAGAGAAGGCGGAGGCGGTTCGTCGCCTCATCCAGGCGGAAGGCTTCGGAGCTCGCATCGAGACGCTGAATGCGACCGATGCCTTTCTCGGCAGCCTGCCAGGCAACTGGTACTGCAATATCCGCGAACCGCTTATCAATACGCGCAATCTGGCAGATCTCGTTCCGCTGAACTCGGTCTGGTCAGGACAGCCGTCCGCGCCATGCCCGTTCTATCCATCCGATGCACCACCTCTCATGCAGGTGGCATCCGGCTCGACGCCCTTCCGACTGAACCTTCACGTCGACGATGTCGGTCACACCTTGATTTTCGGTCCAACCGGGTCCGGCAAATCGACCCTTCTCGCGCTGATCGCCGCGCAATTCTGCCGATACGAGAAGGCGCAAGTCTTTGCCTTCGACAAGGGCAATTCAATGCTGCCGCTGACGCTCGGCGTTGGCGGTGACCACTATGAGATCGGTGGCGAAAGCGGGGAGGCGGCCAGTCTTTCCTTCTGCCCGTTGTCAGAGCTTTCGACCGACGCGGATCGGGCCTGGGCCTCCGAGTGGATCGAGACCCTCGTTTCGCTTCAAGGCGTGGCGATCGCGCCTGACCACCGTAATGCGATCTCGAGGCAGATAGGATTGATGGCATCGGCGCCTGGCCGCTCGCTGTCGGATTTCGTCAGTGGCGTCCAGATGCGCGAGATCAAGGATGCCCTCCATCATTACACGGTCGATGGTCCAATGGGCCAACTCCTCGATGCTGAAGAGGATGGCCTGACGCTAGGGCGCTTCCAGTGCTTCGAAATCGAGCAGCTGATGAATATGGGAGAGCGCAATCTCGTCCCCGTCCTGACCTATCTTTTTCGAAGGATCGAAAGGCGGCTCGACGGCTCGCCGAGCCTCATCGTTCTGGACGAGGCGTGGCTGATGCTCGGCCATCCTGTGTTCCGCGACAAGATCCGGGAGTGGCTGAAGGTGCTGCGCAAGGCGAACTGCGCCGTCATTCTCGCAACGCAATCAATCTCCGATGCTGAGCGCTCGGGCATCATCGACGTGCTGAAGGAATCCTGCCCGACCAAGATTTGCCTTCCGAATGGCGCCGCCCGGGAAACCGGAACCCGCGAATTCTACGAGCGGATCGGCTTCAACGAGCGGCAAGTTGAGATCGTCGCGAACGCCATCCCGAAACGCGAATACTACGTGACGTCGCCCGACGGCCGCAGGCTCTTCGACATGTCGTTGGGTCCGGTCACGCTTTCCTTTGTCGGCGCTTCTGGCAAGGCCGATCTAGCCCGCATCAGGGCGCTCTCATTGACCCACGGCCACGAATGGCCGGGTCAGTGGCTCATCGAAAGGGGGATCAACCGCAATGAGTGAAGCAATCCAGCTTTTGAAACTCGGCAAATCGTTGGTGACCGGGTTGGTCGCCGCCGGGCTGACCGCGACGCCCACTCTCTCCTACGCAGGAGGCGCGGTCACCGGCGCGACCGAGATGACGCAGATGCTCAACAATGGTGAGCTCATCCATCTTGTTGGTCAGTCGACTGAGCAGATCAACAATCAGATCAAGCAGATTACCCAACTTGCTGAGCAGATTCAAAACCAGCTCAATATCTACCAGAACATGCTGCAGAATACGGCCCAGCTTCCGAACCACATTTGGGGCGAGGTCGAAGGCGATCTGAACCAGCTGCGCGATGTCGTCAATCAGGGCCAGGGCATCGCCTTCTCCATGGGCAATGCCGACGATCTCCTGAAGCAACGGTTCAAGAGCTACTCGGATTTGAAGGCCGACCTCCCGAACGCCGAGAGCTTCTCTTCTACCTATCAGACGTGGTCGATTACCAACCGCGACACGATTTCCAGTACCCTCAGGGCGGCAGGCCTTACCGCCGATCATTTCGACAGTGAGGAGGATACAATGGGTCAGCTGCGATCAATGTCGCAAGCGGCGGACGGGCAGATGAAGGCGCTTCAGGTCGGCCATCAGATTGCCGCTCAGCAGGTCGCGCAGATGCAGAAGCTCCGCGGCATTGTCGCCCAGCAGACGGCGATGATGGGGACTTGGCTGCAGAGCGAACAGACGGACAAGGACCTTGCACAGGCGCGAAGGGAGGCATTCTTCGGTGGCACGGCACCACCTACCTCTGGCGGCGAGAAAATGAAGATCGAGTGGTAGCCTTATGACCATTTTCATCTCCCCTCGACGACGAAACCTGCTCCTGATCGGCGGCTTCCTCGTCATGTCACACCCCGCCCTCGCACAAGAAGGCACGGTGCTGACAACACTCCAGACCCAGATCACATCAGCAGCCAAAGGGTGGGAAACCACCACCATGGATGCGGCGAGATCGCTGTTTTGGATCCTCGCAGTCATCGAGGTCGGCATTGCAGCGGTATGGCTGGCGATCCAGGCAGCATCGCTGGACAGTTGGTTCGCCGAACTGGTGCGGCGCATTATGTTCATCGGCTTTTTCGCGTTTGCGCTGACGCAGGGACCGGCCTTCGCCAAGGCGGTCGTAGACAGCCTTTTCCAAATAGGTGCCGGCGGGGGTACCGCTTCTCCTGCTGATGTCTTCAATGCCGGCTTGGCGGTGGCGACTAAAATGTCGGAGAAAATTCAGTTTGGCGTCTTCGAGGATAACGCGCTGGCAATCTCCTCAGCTTTTGCAATGATCGTCGTTGTCGTTGCGTTTTCTCTTGTCGCGGCAATTTTCGTGTCGGTCATGGTCGAGATGTATCTCGGTCTGCTGGCCGGTATGATCATGCTTGGTCTTGGCGGCTCGTCGTTTACCAAAGATTTTTCGATCCGCTATTTTGTTTACGCCTTCTCAGTTGGCATGAAGCTGATGGCGCTGGTGATGATTTCCCGTATCGGCTCCGAGGTTTTGATCGGCCTCGCAAATGAACCTCAAGTCGGTGACCAATTTCGAACCGCTCTAGCGATTGCCGGCGTCTCCGTCGTCGTCTTCATCATCGCGATGTATGTCCCGAACATCATCCAGGGCGTCGTGCAGGGAGCTTCGGTCTCCGGCGGAATGGAGACAATCCGCCATGGCGGACAGGCGGCCTCGTTCGCAGCGGGTGGCGCGTTTCTCGGCGCCGGTGCGGTCGGCGCTGGCTTTGCCGCCGCGCAGGCAGCGCGTGCCGGTGGCTCGTCAGCAGCTGGCTCGGTGCTCAAAGGCATGGGCGCAAGTTTCAGCTCCGGTGCCATGGCCGCCGGGTCCGCTGCCAAGGAGAAGGCGATCGGGTCACCCGGTGCCTATGCCGGCTCGCTTCTCGGCCTGGCCAACGCGAAACTCGATCAGGCAAGGGGCAATCCTACAGCTCCGCCACCTCCTCCGGAACGACCGGACAAACCATAATTCACGGACAGGATCACACACATGGCAGGGCATCCCGCACCTGAGAACCCGTATCTTGCCGCAAGGCAGGAATGGTCAGAACGTTACGGCTCCTACGTCAAGGCGGCCTCCGCCTGGCGGGCCGTTGGCATCCTGAGCCTGGGATTGGCCGTTATCGGCGTCAGCTACGCGCTCTATCTCAGCACGCAGGTCAAGCTCGTTCCTTACATCGTCGAGGTCGACAAACTCGGGAACACGGTTTCCGGCGGCTTCCCGCAGCAGATCGAATACGCCGACACGCGGGTCGTTCGCGCGACCCTTGGGAATTTCGTGACCAGCTTCCGTTCGATCACGCCGGATGCGGTGGTCCAGAAGCAATATATCGATCGCACCTATGCACTGCTCAGAACGAGCGATGCCTCGACGCAAAAGGTCAACGCCTGGTTTCGCGGCAACTCGCCGTTCGAGAAGGCAGTCAACGCGACAGTGGCGATCGAGGTGAACAACATCGTCGCGCTTTCGAACCAGACCTATCAGATCGACTGGACCGAGTACGAGCGCGATCGGAAAGGCAAGGAGGTCGCAACCCGGCGCTTCCGAGGGATCGCGACCGTGTCGATTACCTCACCACAAGACGAAGCAACAATCCGGCTCAATCCGATCGGCGTCTATGTGACCGATTTCGACTGGACCGCGCAACTTTGAGGGCAGGATCTGCAATGAGGATCAAACATAAACGCGTCGCGCTTGTCTGCTTGCTGGTGCTTGCCGTATCGGCCGATGTCTCATCCAATGCGATCGCGCAAAGCTTGACGGGCAACGAGGCAAAGGGGACGAACCTCTCCGGCAAATGGCGAGGCCAGGCCGGGCTGGTGACAAGAGGGCCGGACGGTAAGGTGATTTTTCTCTTCGGTGAGACGCAGCCGTCAGTCGTCTGCTCACCCTTGCAGGTCTGCGATATCGAGCTGCAGGGCGGGGAAATCGTCCGCGACGTGCTGGTTGGCGATACTGTTCGGTGGAAGGTCGAACCGGCAACCTCTGGCGCCGCAGGCGGTCAGGCGATCCACCTGATCGTCAAGCCGTCCGAGCCGGGGCTTGTCACGTCCATGGTGGTGACGACCTCACGGCGCACCTATCATATCCAGCTAAAATCGCACCCCTCGCAGTACATGGCCCGCGTCGGGTTCGAATATCCCGAGGATGCCGCCACGAAACTATCCGACATCAACGCCCGTCTCCAGGCCATGACTGGACCGGAGGGCGGTGTCGCTCCCGAACAGCTCGCCTTCTCCTATGCCCTGAGCGGACGCGCTCCCTGGCGCCCTAAGCGGGTCTATTCCGATGGGCAGAAGACCTACATTCAGTTCCCCCGCGCAATCTCCGGTCAGGATGCACCGGTTCTGTTCGTCGTCTCGGGCGGCCAGAACCGCATCGTCAATTACCGGATGAAGAACGACATGATGATCGTCGACTACAATATCGACAAGGCGGTACTGATATCAGGGGTCGGCTGGAAACAGCAGAAGATCACGATCCGGCGGGGAGGATAATTCATGCAGCTCCATCGCCTCATTACCATTGTAATCGCTTTCGGCCTGACCGGATGCCAGACGGCAACCGGCGGGCTCTCCACAGCTGCCGCACCCGCTGACGTCAGCGGGCCTGCCGCTGGCGCTATTGCCGGCGACATGGCGGGCCGGTTCGCCGAGCAAGCCCGATCGACGACCACTCCCATCAAACTGCACAAGGACACGTCCGAATTTTCCGTCGCGCTCGAGGCGGCTTTGAAGGGTTGGGGCTTTGCAGTCGTCACGGATGACAAGAGCACGGGCGCGACGGAGTCAACCAAGCCGGTCGAGCTTGCCTACTCGATTGCTGCCGTAGACGGGCAGGTGCTCGCGCGCCTGTCGACGGACACCATGTCGCTCGGCCGGGCGTATTCAGTCAGCAATGGCGTGGCGACGCCGGCAAGTCCCCTTTCCCTCATGAAGCGAAACTGACAGGCGGAGACGATCATGGTCCAATCGCTGCAACTGGGAACGTCAAATCAATCGGCTGACGACAAAGGGATGAAGCGCCTCAATCGCGTGCCTCTGTTCATCGGCATCGGGATCCTGATTCTGTTCCTCGCCGTTCTGGTCTACGGCCTTTCCTCGCGTGGGCTCAAGTTTGGTCAGCACGATCCAAACGATGGCGGATCCGGCACGCCGGCATCGACCTTCGCCGATCAGCTTAAGCGGGGTGTCAAGGATGGCATTATCGGTGACCGGGAGGTACAGCAGCCAGTGTTTCAGCCAACCCCTGTTCCGCAGCAGCAGGAAGCTGCTCGCCCGGTAGAGGCAGAACCGAAGGCCGAACCACGGCAGCCCAGCAGGTCTCGCATGGAATCCGACGAGGAGTGGAATGCAAGGATGCTTCGCGAACAGCGAGAACAGATCTTCCGCGAACAGCAGCGCCAGCGCATGGCAAGCCTGCAGGCGAGGGGGGCGGCCCTCGACTCGCCACTGAAGGTCGACATGTCAGATGTCTCGGCACAATCGCCAGTCGCTCAATTTGCTGGAGCGCGTCAATCGAACACCGCGTCGAGCGGCGCGCAAGATCTCTATGCTGCAGCGTTGAGAGCGGGCGCGGCCGGTCAGGTCGATCAGAACGGACAAACGTCCAAGGAAGATTTCTTTAACGCTGATATCAAGGATCTCGGCTACCTGCCCAATCAGGTCGTGCCACAGCAGTCGCCATACGAGCTCAAACGTGGGTCGGTGATACCTGCCACGCTAATCACGGGTATCAATTCTGACTTGCCCGGCCGTATCACGGCCCAGATCAGCCAGAACGTTTATGACAGCGCAACTGGCCATCACACACTTGTGCCACAAGGCACGAAGCTTCTTGGCCGATACGACAGCAAGGTGTCATTCGGACAAAACCGCGTTCTCGTTGTCTGGACCGACATAATCTTCCCGAATGGTTCGACCCTGCAGATCGACGGCATGGCTGGAATCGACGCTGAGGGCTATGGTGGTTTTAACGACAAGGTCGACAATCACTATCTAAGGACCTTCGGGTCGGCGGCGCTAGTCGCGCTGATAGGGACGGGGATCGACATGTCGATGCCTGAGAGTTCAACTCTCGCTACGAAGGACACAGCTTCAGACGCGGCACGTCGGAATTTTGCCGAGACGTTTGGAAGGGTCGCGGAACAGACAATCTCGAAAAACCTCAATGTCCAGCCGACGATCAAGATCAGGCCGGGATACAGGTTCAATGTGCTCGTTGATCAGGACATTATTTTCCCGGGAAACTACAGGGGTTAAAGTCTGACATACTGCCGGGCTCAGAAGACAAGGAGTTGTCGATGGTCGATCGAATGTCAGAGCGCGCGAAGGTCGATCTCGACCGTGTGATGCAACAGCTCTACGATATTTCGCCAGAGGTTGATAAGCTCGCTACAGACTGTGCGCATGCCCTGCAGTCAAATGTTGAAGCCGACGGCGACTACATCTCAAAGCGGACCGTGAAGGCATTCACCGACATTCGCGAGGGCATTGCGCAGATCGTGTCCCATGAGATGGTGTAACTGCCGACGAGGCCACCGTACTCTCCGGCCAGGCCGGGAGGATCAACGCGCCACGGCTGGCAAGCTGATGATTGGATCATCGCTCATTTTGCCGATGGTTTCTACTGTCATGTAACGCGACCGTTGCACCGCCCACTCATCGTTCTGCTCGAGGAGCATTGAACCGACGAGCCTGACAATGGCATCTCCGTTTGGAAAGATGCCGACGACATCGGTCCGCTTCTTGATTTCTCCATTGAGGCGTTCGATTGTTATCTTGGGGATTCACAGCGCCGCTTACCTCCGCGCGGACAATGTCGCGAAAGAGGTCGGATTTCTCTGGGCGCCGAATTGGACCATCCTTTTCATGGTGCTCCTACCGCTGTTTTTCGCAATCGTGGCCGAGCTGCTCGCCTTCTGGAATGGAGAGGCACGCCTGAAGCTGTGGACGTGGAGCCACACGAGCACCTGAGACGATGGATGGGCTAGTCAGGTGCAGGCGTCCTCTTTGTCCTACTGGGCAATCTTCCTGATTTGCGTGTTGTTCGCCGGCGTTTTCCAATCGATTGGCGTTTGCCTCGTCCCACTACTGGAAGGCGGAGCAGACTACGCGACAAGCTGGGGTACGATGGCAATTGTGCGCCCGGAGGTCATTTCGGTGCCGGTGGCGATCGCGTTCACCGCTCTCGCCTTTCTCTACGTGTGCCTGTGCTTCTATTTATTTTTTGCCGGGCTAATTTTGCTCTACACGATGGTACACGATCTCAAGAGAACTGGCCTGGACGCAGCGGTCTTTGAGCAAACTGGATCGCGAGGCGAGGTGCACAGGCTATGCTTGAGACTGATGCGCGGAGTGTTTCGTTGCACGGTTCTCGGCCTACTTGTCGCGTTATGCACGAAGGCCCAGAGCTCCTATCTAACCTCGAACGCCAAAAACATCCTCGATTGGCTGGCCGGGGATTTCTCTTCAGTGCTGGCTGGCCGCGATGCTGCGAGCAATGGGTTCCACATCGGATGCCCACCCATTACAGTAGCCTGCTTGTCGCCCTCTCGACCATCGTCGTCTTTGTCTACGGTTCAATCTCGATCCGAGCTATCGCTGGGCGATTTCATAAACCTCTCCGGACAATGGCGGCGGTCGTTACTTTGCTGTTTGCTGCATACCTGCTGATCGACGCTTTCGTAGGATTCTCAATCCTTTTGGCTATCGGTGTGGTCGTCGCGGCCTTCAGCCTGATTGAACCTGGCCTAGGCAGCCGGCGAGCCAATGACGTAGGAAGCAAGCAAATTGCATCTTAGGTGGCTTGATCAGTGGCATGAACAGCGCGCGCGACGCGGTGAAGACGGTAAGGAAGCGACGCGTTTCATTCTGGATGCCGACCGTGCCTTTCCCGGTGAGAACATCGAGAGCATTTCCGAATTTTGTGACCGCGCGGATAAAGCGTCGATTGACCCTAAGTTTTTCGATGAGCCAAATCGCGGCAATCATCGGTTCGAGGTGAACGAGGATTGGGTTAAATTCCCCTCGGACATATCCACCGATGTCGCAGAGAATAATATCGTCTGGGCGAAAATCACCAAAGGCGGATCCCTCCACAAGGCACTCGTGATCTTTCACCATTGGAATTCACAGGCTCGAAACGCGAAAATTGGCGGCTTTTTGTCATGGCGCGGGATCACGGTCGTCGAGATCGCGATGCCTTATCACCTCGAGCGTGGCCGGCCCGGCTCCTTGCACGCGGACTATATGTTGAGCGCCAACCTTGGTCGTACGATCCAAGCAGTGAAGCAGGCAGTGTGCGATGGAAAAAACTCATCTGCTGGCTGAAGGGTGAAGGCTACCAAGAGATCTCTGTCCTTGGCATGAGCCTTGGATCTTGGGTTGCAGGATTGATTGCGGCCCATGATCTGAGCATTTCGAAGGCTTCGCTATTTCTGCCAGGTGGGAGCCTTGCGGACATGGTTTGGACCGGTCGCGCCACTCGAACTATCCGCAGCAGCCTGGAGCATGAGATCGAGCTGGCTGATCTCAGGAGAGCATGGGGTCCACTCAATCTCGAGAACTACACGCGTTGTTTGTCGCGGCCGGGGCTCGATATCCAGATGGTCTTGGCCAGAAGAGACAAGGTTGTGATGCCAGCGATCTCAGAGAGCCTGATATCCAGCTTGAAGAACGACGGTGGCCGACCACGGATCTTGAAGCTGAATTGTGGCCATTATTCCCTTGGACGGCTGCCGTACATCCTGCATGCGGGTCTGAGTTTGAAACGGTTTCTCTATTGATAGGACCGAACGCCCTGCTAGAGCTTCAGAGCGTGTCCGCACCAAATCTGACGACTCGCCCAAATCAAACTTGCAAAACGGTTTTACGTGCACTACTTTTCCAGTAGAGCAACGCTCCGGGGTCAGCGCTAGGCGCTGGCCGAAACGAATTAAGGTCCGCAAGGACCTTTTTTCATTTGAAGCAGCTGTATTTGATTCCGAGGCTCGGCCGGTCCTGTTCTGGAACGAGCGCGTCGATCAGTTTGCCCGACCTCATGAGATCGACATGCGGTTTATAGGTGGGATCGTATCCACCCTTGGCCATCGGATAGAGCATCAGGTCAGCGACCTGCATCATCGCCGCCTCCTTGGTCCGGCGCTTGGGTTCACCTCTGACGATCCGCCGGAATTCCTCTGGAGGAAGCGAGCCATAGGCATTTGCGCCGTCGCCCGCGAATGGCATTCCGTCGGCCTTGAGCGCCTTGGCATAGGTCATCAGATCCCGGTCTTCGTGTTTGCCGCTCGCCTCGAAGAAAACCCGAAGGGTCCGGCCCTGACTGTCGGCGAACTTTGCAGCCCGCTCAATGAGGATCGAGTAGGCGGTTTTACACATCAGCCACAGTCGTTCCTGATATTTCTCGCGATACCGCAGGACATATCCCGGTCGATCGATGACGGCTGCAATCCCGATCACGTGCAGGGAGAGGATGAATGCGTCGAGTTCCGGAAAGAAGAGCCGCGCCTTCTCAGGATTCCTTAGCCAACCAAAATCTCCGCGACCGCCACGAATTTTGTGCGAGTGCAAGGGATAATCGATCCCATGCTCAGCGCAGAATGCGGAGTGTCGCACCTTCAGTTCACCGATATCTTCTTGCTTGATCAGGAACCCGCCCAAGCCAAAGCAATCCATGCCGTCCTTTCGCTGCTGAGGAAGCTCATGGTCGGGATCTCGGCTGCCGGTGTCGTCGATAAACAAGTGATATTCGGGAGGTGCTGTCATTGCCACTCAGTTTATCCGGCAGAAATAGGGAAAGCTATGTTTTTGGCGCCCAAATCAGGCTTATCTACCTCCGCCTATCCGCGAAAGATCGATCCTCATTCCTGCCTCGGTGGCCCCACCCGGCTCGGCTGATTGTGAGCTATCTTCAGTTTCGGGGCGAGGGGCCGCAGGTTCATCATCGTCAGCCGGCTTTTCTGAGCTTGTATTCATGAAGGTCGGACCACCGGGATCGTTGGCTCGGAACACATTGTCGCCCTCGAAGGATCCCGTCTTCCAAGCGTAGATTGCATCATCGACCAACTGCGGAAGGAGCTCGCTGTTTGTGGGGCGGCCATACCATTTGGTGACGATGCGGGCGACCTTTGCAAATATGCCTGTCCCCGTTCGCAAGTTCGAGCAGGCGTCGAACATGTCTGGCTGAAGCTGTGACGGGTCGTCAACGCCAATACCCGCGGGAAACTGGGTGATGCCGACGCGAACGATGGCATGACCGACATAGTCCTTGACCACACCCATCGCCTCGTCGGGCGAGCCAGGCTTGGGAATGAGAACCAGCCGACCATCCGCCTTCACGGTTACGGCCAGTGGATCTTCGGAACCGACGGCCGTAACGAACTGTTCGACGATAGCGGGGGCAAGACTCGGATCGGCGCATTTCGCGATAAGGGCAGCGTCCATGGTCTTTCTCCAGATCAGGTGTTGAAGGACATCACGAGAGGTTTGTCGAACAGTCGTGCCCAGGCCTCTGTGCTGGCGCGCTGAATGGCGACGATGGATGTCCCCTTGGTCCACCAGTCGTTTCCGACGGCGATGATGAGGTCTGGATCATGGAGCATCGACTGCAGAACGGGCCAGATGATCAGCTGCTCGTAGCAGATGAGTGGAGCCACGCGCCGGCCGCCAATCGAAACAATCGGATTTGCGAAGAAGTCAGCTCGCGCGCCGCCGCTCTTTCCAAACAGTGGCAGCCACGGCTGCCACATCGAGCCAGGCACCGGCATGCGTTCCTGATAGAGGATCTCACTTTCGGTGGCCGAGACTTGGACCAGGACATTATCGTATCCCTGCGCATCGACCACAGCTGCGCCGGCGATGACGCTCAGATCGCCATCGGCGAGCTGCTGCCGCCACAAGCGCTCCACCGATGGCGTCCAAAACCCAAGAGCACTTTCAGGCAAGAGCATGTAGGCGGTGTCGGGCGCGCGCTGTAGTCGCAACGTTCCAACAAGGTCACTATGGCGAGCAAGACTGGTATCGCGGCCAAGACTATTTCCGAGCTGCAGGTCGACGCCCTGCCACCCACGCCCTACGTCGGGGGTGGTCCAGAATGCGGCGGACCAGAGCCAGAAACCTACGAGGGTGATGGCTGCAGCCGGTCTATATTGCGTTGTCATGATCGCGAGACCGGCTGTCACTGCCGCAAGCCCTGACCATCCCCATCCTGGAAAGAGAATACCCGCCGCGGTGATCGGATGCGCCCAGCCGACAATGCCAAACGGTGGCAGCGCCATCAGGACCATCGCGATCGTATATCGCAGGGCTTTACGGGCGCCGGGATGGCGCGACCAAAGGGCGACATGAACGAACACGAAGCCGCTTGAGGCGACAAGCCACAGTGTCAGTCCCGGCGAGATGTCCGATTGATAGAATGCAGCCACGCCCTGCGGAAGACCACGCGACGCCGCCAGAAAATAGGCCACCGAAACGAGACCAGCGGTGCGGCGACTGCGTGCCATCGACCAGAGCGCTGGAAACGCGATTGCTGCCGGAAGCGCCAATGCGTTGCCACTCCAGGCAATGTACCCAACCGTGGCGGAAGTCAGCGCGAGGGCAAGTGGTTGGATCCAATCAGGGCGCATAGGTCAGCACCTGTTTTGCAAGACCAAGGACACCGGACGCGGGGACCGGCCCGAAGTATCGCGAGTCCCAGGACCCGGGAAACGGTGAGTGTAGGAACAGGAAGCCGGTCGGAACCTTCCCTCCCACATACGGGCGCAGGGGCCGCCCTTGGCCGTCCTGAGAAACGAGGTTCGAGCTTTCGATCGGCCGCCCATCGATCGTGACGTCACCGGCGACATCAATGCGCTGACCGGCAATCGCCGCCACGCTCTTAATGAGCGGACCAAACCCGCCTGGGCATAGGCCCGCGCGAAGGTAGCCTCTCGCAAAACCCTCCGAGACAGCTTCGGTCTCAGGCGGGCAAACGAACACCATGTCGCCGACGTGAACTGGACGGTCAAGGCGTGCGACACGCCAGAGACCGAGCGGTTCGCTGGGTGTTGTGTTGATCCGCAGGCCGCCGACGGCGCCGCCGATGACCACCGCAAGGGCAACACCACATGAGGCAGCGATCAGGGCGAGGGCAGGGCGCCTTTGGCGCATTATGGCAGCGGTGGGTTTTTCTTGAGACGTCATTTCAGCGACAACCCTTTCGTTTGGGTTTGGCGCATGGTTTCGGCCTGTTCGAGTGCCACCGCTTTCCGCTCATGCGTCGCAAGTTGCTGGACGGTGCGGATCGTGTCCCAGGCGGAATGCAGCTCTTGTTTCTGTGCCGGCTGCATGCCTGCGGACGCTGCCTCGAACGCCTTGCCATCCGCGGTCTTTGCCGCAAGTGGCAGGAAGGTTCTTTCGCCGAAGCGGTCCGACACGGCTCTGGCAAATCCTTCGAGCTCGGCCTTCACT
>NZ_KB898359.1:56507-254900 GCF_000377565.1 Rhizobium sp. 2MFCol3.1
CGTTCATGGGCAACGGAGAAGAAACGCAGCGATCCGATGTTCTCGACCGGCCTGATGAAGCCGAGGTTGAGCTGTCCGGTCTCCAGCCCGCGTATAATGTCTCCGGTGTTGCCTGAGGCAATGTGGATGCGGACGTCGGGAAACTTGCGGGCGATCTTCCCAAGGAACAGGGGCAACATGCCCATGGTGGCTGGATAGACGGTACCGATCTTGATCTGACGGATGCGACTGCCGCCGGCGGCCCGTGTCAGTTCGGTCGTCAGCTCCATCTCGCTGAGGATGCGAACGGCACGATCGTAGAAGGTCTCCCCTGCCCTCGTCAGCTCGACCCGACGAGTGGAGCGAATGAACAGCGGACATCCAAGCTCCCGCTCCAGCGCCATGACATGGTTGCTGAGCGCTGGCTGGGCGATGTTCATCTTTATCGCGGCCCGACCGAAATGGAGCTCCTCGGCGACCGCGCGAAAAAGGGATAGTTGGCGGAGTTCCATGAAAATCTCCATCACCGGCGCGAACGATCAAAAACATTCAAGCTGTGATTGTTTTCGTAGTCCTATAATACGTGGTTTCATAGAATGTCAAATGTTGTGTTCTCTGCCATGGATGCGAGGCAGAGAGTTGCTATAAATCTACGGCTGTTACGGGTGGCTAGGAAAATTTCACAAGACGATCTAGCTCTCTCGGCTGAGATCGAGCGCTCCTATGTTGGGCACCTTGAGCGCGGGAGAAAAAATCCCACAGTCGCTACCCTCGAGAAGATTGCTACAGCGCTCTCCTGCGACATATCGGATATTTTCGCTCCAGTGGACGACAACATGGTCCAGGTTAAGCCGCTCAAGAGTGGAAGGCGACCAGAGTGACTGAAAATCAAACTTTCACCCAAAGCACCCCGAGAATCTGACGGTTGCAGTTCCCAAGAAAACAGCAGAACTCGTGCTCGCAGATGAATGATGTCAGAGCGTGCTGTCGCAATGTCGCAGACGGATCGATTGCGGGAAAGCGCTAATCAGGGGTGAAATGACGTTCGTTCTGGAAACCTTTGGAACGCTGCGTCTGGCTGGCGAAGATGGCAGCCCTATCTCGCTACCCGAAAAAAGCCTGTTGCTGATCGCCTAGCTTTTGTCGCTCGAGGGGATCGGCCTATCGGACCGATGTTGCCCGCCTCCTGTGGGGCGAGACGGATAACGGCGCATCCGACACGACCATTCGAAAACTCCTGTCGCGAATCAAAGCCTTTCAGAGCGATCTCGGAACGAGCTTCGTATCCTTCGAGGGCAGCAAGATCTCGATCGATCGTACATTGCTAACGTCAGATATCCAGCTAGTTGCCGCCGATGTGACGTCTACACCCTTCTCGCGTCTGCGCCGGCTCTTCAAACTACTCGATCAGCCCTTCCTCGGACCCGTCAAAGTCCAAAACCGAGAGTTCAACAGCTGGCTCGCCGATGAAGCAAACCGACATGTTCGGCTTCTTGACCGGACGCTGAGAGAAGCTCATGGCGCCGCGAAGACGCGCGACGATGCCGAGGTACTGCGCAAGGCAGCCGTCATTCTGTTCCGGTCCGAGCCACAGGATCCGTACACACTCCAGTTATTGTTGAAGATCTTCAATGCCGAGCAAGATGCTGAATCCCTTCAAAATTACTTCCTTCAGCGCCGCAGAGCAGTCGAACGCGGCCACTAGTTCAAGCTCTCCGGGGCGAATGGCGGCGGCGCCAAGGTTACGGCGGAAGCGAAAGTCCCTCCGCGCAACGGCGCCAATGGCGCTCTCCCGATTGAGGCCGGCGCATAGCAACTGCGATCCCTGCCTTGTGCTCCTGGCCCGAGCAACCATCGATGAGCCCGGAAGTCGGCCTGATCGCCTCGTCACTGATCGAGGACATAACAATCGGCTTTTGCGCGTTCAACAGCTTGCAGGTGATCGCCCCTTATTCCGCTGTTCAGATAGGTCACAACGTCGAAACGCAGGCCGTCTTCTTCGAGCGCCAGTCGGTCAATTATGTCCTTGAGACCCGCATCAGCGGCAACAGTGACGATATCACGCTCTTTGCCCAGCTGATTTTTGTGGACGATGCGCAGGTTTTGTGGGCCGAGCGCTTCAGCTTGCAGCGGCTTGATCTTCTCCGAGACAAGCGCGCAATCTCCCGGCAAGTTGCGCTTTCAGCTCGCTCTCTCCCAATAAGCTTCACCCCATTGCGGACGCCGTGCGGTCGCAGATCTGAAGGAATGCGCGTTTGGCAACGGGTCGACTTGGTAGCACTACGGCATTCGTCCGCGTAGCGGAACTTGGAGGGTTCGCCGCGGCTGGTAGGTCCCTTGGCATTTCTGCTTCGGCCGTTAGCAAGAGTGTCTCCAGATTGGAAAAAAGATTGCAACTGCGGCTGTTCAGCGAACGACACGGTCGCTGGCCATGACGGGAGACGGGAAGCTTTTCTTCGAGCGCTGCAGCGCGATCCTCAAGGAACTCGATCAAGCCGAGGCTGACATGCTCGAGCGAGGCGGTTGTCCAAGCGGCCTGCTTAGAATCAAGATGCCGACGGCACTTGGTCGTCTTCGGATCATTCCTATGCTCGGAAATCTGACCTCCCGGTTTCCCGAATTGCACATTGCGACAATATTCGCCGACACGTTGACGGATCCGATCTCGGCCGGGATCGATGCAGTCGTGCGGATTGGCTATCCCTGAGATCCGCGCCTGATGGTGAAGCGTGTTGGAACCGTGAAATACATCACCTGCGCTCTCCGACCCGCGGCTCATGGCGAGCCCCGGACTTTGGAAGATCTTGCTCAGCACGACTGCGTGAGACGCGTGTCGCACGACCCTCCTGACTTTGGACCTCGAACGTTCGTGAGAACCCAGTAAGTGCTTGCGGCCGGACACCCTCACCGCCGGCGCCGCGTTGGCGGCGAGCACGACAACGTTCGAGCCGCTGATCGGCTCCACCCCCGCTACTGGCGGCAGGCGCCTTTAGCCTCGGCCGCCGCACCGGATCCTCAGTTTGGAGAACATGGATCGACGCGGATGAAGCCCGCCAGAGCGGGTTGTTAACTGCCGTCGAGAAGCGACGTGGCATCGTGAGGATTGAGGTAGGCGCCTTGCTTTTCCTGCCTCGCTTCAGCCAGCGATGCGGCGATTGCAGCGATGGAGCAAAAGAGGACGAGTGGGTCGTCCTTCGAGGGCGTGAAACCTCGCAGTTGCCAGAACTGAGCCGCTTCGTGATCGACTGCATTGACCATCAACGCGCGACCGCCGATCAGATAAGCGGCCTGGACGCACCGCTCAAGGGCATGTTTTACCAGTCCTGTGCCGATACCTCTTCCCGCCCATTCCGTGTCCGTCGCAAGCTGGCCGAGGAGAAGACAGGGGACCGGATCGGGTGGTTGCCCGGTGGGGATCGAGCGCGGCAGGATTGCGGAAACGACGGCGGTCGGCGCCAAGCCGTGATACCCGACGACGCGGCCGGCCTCCTGGAAAGAACACCCGTGAAACCTTCTCTTGATTGGAAAGCGCGCGCGTTTTTAGCCAATGATCGAGTGTCGGCTTGCCGCTGGAAAATTCGGAAATGTCATGCGCCGCCGTAAGCGGCTCTGGAACCGACAATGCCACGGCTTATTGTTTCGGCTTGTAACCGGCTTCCCACGGAGCGGGCCGCCTGGCCAGTTCAACCATCTCAGGAACAGGAGCCGCCGGTAGGGACAAGATACCCATGAAATTTGCGAAGCCTTCCGGGCTCATACGGATGAGCCCCTGATCCATGACGACTTCTTCCGCGGCGCGCACCGCCGCCTCCCGCACGAAATCCGTTCGTGAGCGTCCGCGCAGACGTGCCGCACGATCGATCATCGCGACGTCTGCTTCAGGCAGGCGCATCGAGATCAGGTACTCCTTGCGTTCGACAGTGGCGGCCATGGCTTGTCGCCTTCAAGAGGAAAATAGCGGCTTATGGCGCGAAATGGCAATACGATAGGGTCAAACCCGTTCACACCCGCCATGCCAGCGGGGCTGGCAAGTAAAGATGATTGCGGGGCAGAATTTGAACCCGCGGCCTTCAGGTTATCAGAAGCCGCGACCCAGTTCGATGTAGAAGTGGGCACCTGCGAAATCAGGATACGATCCTCTACATTTCCCATTCCGCGCTTCACAAGCGTCCGGGCGTACAAAAATTTCAGAGGCAATGGAAGGTCTAAACTGTGTCGGCGCGATCAGATGAACGGAACTAGCACACCGCGTCAAAGCAGCCGAACTGGGAGACATCGAAGAGCTGAACGGGAACGTCGAAAGGCGCCACGTTGAACCATGCGTTCGCGGACGGCACACGCGGGTTTCGAAAAATCGCCCATCCGTCTGGTCAAAACCTGGGCGACTGAACGCGACGGAACCAGATGGCCTGGTGCGGGCGAGCTTGAAGCAGAGGCGCCGACGCGGTGCCTCTGCTACCCTATTCCTGCTACCCTATTAACCTACGCAGCGTGCTTTTCGCCTTCGATCTGGATCGGGGCGACAGAGGCCTCGCCGCCGATGGCGATTTTACGCGGCTTCATGGCCTCGGGGATTTCACGCTTCAACTCGATGCTGAGCAGTCCATGCTTGAGGCTTGCGTTCTCGACACGAACGTGGTCGGCAATTTCGAAGCGCCGCTCGAATGCGCGGGCTGCAATGCCGCGATGCAGGTATTCGCCCGTGTTCGGTTCTTCGGCCTTTTGCGCCTTCACGACGAGCACGTTGCGCTCTTGCGTGATGTCGAGATCGTCTTCACCAAAGCCCGCGACCGCCATCTGGATACGGTAGCTATCTTCCGAAGTCTTGACGATATCGTAGGGCGGCCAGCTCTCCACGGCTTGTAGCCGATGGGAGTTAGCGAGCAAGTTGAAGACGCGGTCAAAGCCGATGCTGGACCGGAACAGGGGTGCGAAGTCGTATTCATTTCTCATGACCAAATCCTCCGTAAAGCGAGTTGGACGAGACGCGGAAACCGGCGTCTACGTTTACTTATCGGCCCCTCTTTGGCGACCGACGCGAAATGATCTGGTTTTGCGTTTTTCTCGATTCAAGACCGACGGCCAAATTTTTTTCTTAAGCTCGCCATGTCCGTCTTGAACACCGGAAACGGACGAACAATCTCATTCATCACCTCAAGATTTTCACACCATTGATGAAAGTTTTCGGGAGACAAGACAATGACGATCGAAAGGAACGTATCGGGGAATTCATCCGGCCGTGACGCCATCTCCGCGGGACGAATTCTTCAAAGGCGGCAGCGCTATGACCACCCGCGCGACGTGCTCGCAACGGCGCTTGACCATGCGGAAAAGCGGGCGATCCTGGCCTCGTGGGCGTCTGACCTATTCGCCGTCCACTCGCATCCACACTTGAGGAAACCTCCGGGCTTCCTTCGTCCCATTCGTTGCCAGGACATCCTCAACGCGCTGCGTAGTCTCGACGACGGTGAAAAGCGTGCGGGAGGTGAAACCCTCGGTAGCCGATCACAGCCGAGGAGAAGATGATGACCACGAGGAGCAAGGAGCTTGCCCTTGTCAATGACGTCGATGCATGCCGGGCTGGCGGGCAGATGATAGTCGCCTCGCGCTACGCCGAGTGCCTGCACCGGCTGGCAAGGCAAGCGAGTGATCTCAATCTTGAAAAGTTTGCAGATAGGTTGACCGATGTGGCTAACCTGATCGAGGGGATGGCGGGCGACACTGCCGTAGACGAGCGTGGCGGCATCGTGCTCAGGAGGGCTGATCGGTACGGTTGAGGCGGCGGTGCGCAGAGCCGCACGGCGAGCGACGCTTCACTGAGTTCCTTCAAGTTCAGGTAGTGCAGAGGGTCAATCTGGCTTTCACCACGTTAGACGACCTTATCTGCCATCGAGGCGCGATGTCGATCCACGTGTCGGAAGACATCAGTTTCGTGAGAGCACCAACTTGGCCGATAGGAGCCGAGCGGTGACCGCAAAGATAATGCTGGAGTGAGCTTGAAAATCCTTAAGACCCGTCCATCTATGGCGTCGCATCCGCGCAGTGCTAAGGAACAACATCATGACATTTCAATTGAATAGGACATTTGGCTCCGAAGAGCTGAAGGTAATCGAGGCTGTGCTTGGTCGCTGGTGCGGCGAGCATCAGGTCGACCCGACCTCGGCCGACGGCGTCCTTGCTGGCGCGGTCCTTGTCAGTCTATTTCAGGCTGGCAACATCACGATCCCAGAGCTGGAAAAGGCGGCGCGGAAGCACAAATGGTTGTCTGAGTTTCGATGACGCGCGTGGGTCATCGGAGAAAACACATTGCGAGCAAAACCGTCGAGACGGCATCGAGACTATGATTTACGCTCCCGACAAAGTTACTGTTTGCCTCATGCAAATTGGCCGCGACACCGACCCTTGTTCTCCAGCTTTTGAGCCATTGCTCGCGGAGACATCCGGTGAAGCGGCTATTTCGATCCGCGCTCATTTCACGATAACGCCGAGGTTGCTCACACGACCGCCTGAACTGACTGGTCGAGCATGAACACACCCGTCAATAACGGTGAAGATTACCGTCCCACTGGTATTGCAACCCCGCGACGATCGAATTCGCGGGGTCCATAGCGTTGACAGTTCGCCCAGTTTTACCCGTTTGGCGTCATCGATCTGGCATCACGATGCTCTCGCTCGGCGATCGTGGCGTTCTGAGGATCCGTTTTCCTCAGGGTCAAGACGTGGCGCGCGACCATGAGAAGTAGAAGGACCATTGTCGTCAAGGTCACAGCGAGATAACCCATCATTAGCCACCACAGCATTTTATCTCCTTTCGTTCGGCGCTGCGGTAATTTGGTGCGGCGCCGACACGCGTCTATCGGACCAAGGTCCCATATCGGCCGAGGGGACCGCCTGCCGTTACATAAAAGGGCAATCGCAACGCGGCTGCGAACGGAGAGCTTGGTAATCCTCGGCACGCGCAGCTTCGGCCGCTTCGACCGCCTCAACTGAGAGCCAGCCTAGTTGATCGGGATGAGTTCAAGCCGACCTGCTTCCTCATGGCTGTTCACCCGACCAGCGCAGGTGGTTCCGTGAGGTAAATGGCCGCGCGACATTTTGATCAGTGATCCTCGGGGTAAGCCCGAGACCGCGTCCATCGTGGCTGCATGACGCCCGTCAAGACGCAGCCGGCCAGTCGTTTGCTGGTTCGTCCAGTACGTCGGGATCTTCGGCGGGATCAGGGTCGCGATCGTATAGTGATTTCATATTTTCGATCTCAGCTTCGATCATCGATAGCACCTCCGGCGCCTTTACGCCGGTCACGACGAACTCGTCGACCAACTGCTCCAGCTTGAGCCGCAATTTTCCAGCCAGTTCGTTCATGAAAATCCTCCTATCAACCACTATTCATGCTCCAACGTTGGAAAGAGCAAATGGATGCATCGCTGCCTGCCCGCCCCCCAGGCGCGCAGCCCTCGTACGTTTCAAGCTGAATCATCTTCTTCAAAAGCCGGGGTAACCCGTTGAAAATGATTCGCTTCGTGACGGAACGAATCACGCGCTCAGTGCTTGAGTCGGCAATCAGGTGATTCGGAGTATGCGTCATGGCAACTGGCCACCGTGCCCAGTGGAAGGGTTTCATCAAGTTTGGAGAGGTGTCATTCGGAGTGGGTCTCTACACGGCGGCCTCCACGTCCGACCGCATCACCTTCAATACGATCAACAAGGCCTCGGGAAACCGGGTTAATCGCGTCTTCATCGACAGCGAAACTGAGGAGACTGTTCCCAAGGAACACCAGACGAAGGGTTTCGAGATCGAAAATGGCCAATACATAGTCATTGACCCGGAAGAAGTGGCGGCGACCATTCCCGAAAGCAACAAGACGCTGGAAATCGAGGCCTTCATTGCCTGCTCCGACGTCGACGACATCTATTTCGACAAGCCCTACTACCTGACGCCGGACAAGATGGGCGCAGAAGGCTTTGCGGCGCTGCGCGATGGCATGAAGAAGTCCAAGGTTGCAGCAATTGCCAGGACCATCCTGTTTCGACGGATGCGAACCGTCCTCATTCGCCCCCACGGACGCGGGCTGATCGCGACGACGATGAGTTACGATTACGAGGTCAGGTCGTCCAAGAGGGCTTTCGAGGACATGCCAAAAATAAAGGTCGAAGGCGAAATGCTCGACTTGGCAAGGCACATCATCGCGACCAAGAAGGGCACGTTCGATCCGGCGACATTCGAGGATCGCTATGAAGCGGCTCTTGCTGAGCTAGTCAAAGCCAAGCTTGAGGGCAGATCGCTTCCCAAGACCAAAAAGGTCGAGGTTTCCAAACCAAACGATCTGTTGGCCGCACTTCGCCAGAGCGCTGGCCTGACGAAGGCGACGGCAGACAAGCCCAAACGCACGGCCGCCAATGCCAATGCTGGCACGGGTCGTCAGCGTGCTGCACGCGGATCGGCTTCCAATGCGGCTGCTGTGAAATCCGCTTCCCAGCGAAGGGCTAGTTGAGGACCGCAATCATGGCTCAGAAATACTACTGGAAAGGCTATCTGAAACTTTCACTCGTCACCTGCCCGGTCGCCATGACGCCAGCGACGAGCGAGAGCGAAAAAGTTCGGTTCCATACCTTAAACAGGGAGACGGGCAACCGGGTTGTTTCGCAGTATGTCGATGCGGTCACTGGTAAACCGGTCAAGGACGAAAACGAGGCCAAGGGTTATGCCCGTGGCGAAAACGACTATGTCATCTTGACGGACGATGACCTAGATGCCGTTGCGCTTGATACGGTCAAAACCATCGATATCGAAAAGTTTGTGCCGACCGACAGTATCGAATGGATCTATCTGGAAAAGCCGCACTACCTAATGCCCAACGACGCCGTCGGGAACGAGGCCTTCGCCGTCATTCGTGACGCCATGAAGGCGGATAAGGTGCTCGGTGTTTCCAAACTGGTGATCGGTCGACGCGAGCGCGCCGTAGTGCTGGAGCCTCGCGACCAGGGTATTGTTCTATGGACGCTGCGCTTCGGTGACGAGGTTCGGCCAGAGGAAAACTATTTCGCAGACATCGACGAGGAAGCCGACCCCGACCTCGTGCCGCTGGTCCAGCAGCTGATCAGGAAGAAATCGGCCAAATGGTCGCCGGATATGGTAAGCGACCCCATCCAAGAAGCCTTGCTGAAGCTGATCGCCGAAAAGAAGAAGCTCATGAAGCCCCGAAAGGCAACCAAAGGCAAGGCAAGCTCTGCGCCTGCGTCCAATGTCGTCAATATCATGGACGCGCTTCGAAAGAGCGTTAACGCTGAAATCAAGGGCCGGAAGGCCGGGTAGCCACGAGCGTGGCACAAGCATGGAGAAGACAATGGAACGCGACAAGAATTTCTCGGACCGGACCCCATCGCGCGAGCAAGAACCCGTGCCACAGGCTGGCGGGCATGATCGTCGATCCGAAGAGCGCAAACCGGCGGACGACGCCGAGGTCGATAAGGACACGAATGAAGGAATGAAGGACGCGTCCGGCAAATCGCCTCGTGGCGATGTTTAGCCCGGTTACCGCGCGAATTTCGCCAAGCCGGAAAGGAGTATCAATGGGACAGGACTTGCAAGAGCAAATCAGGACGCGCGCCTACCAGATCTGGATTGACGAAGGGCAGCCAGAGGGCGCGGACTTGCGGCACTGGCTTCAAGCCGCCGACGAGCTTGCCGGCGACGACACACACGAAACCCTCCAGGAACTCATCGACGAGGATGACCGCGAGGATGAGGCCAAGCGGCGCGATGCTCAAATCATCGGGACCACCACTCCATCCTCGTCACCTGTTGTGGATATCAGCACCGGACGGGAGCCTGCCAAGACAACAATTCGGAAGACCGAGGGACCGTATTGGTTTGAGACCTTGTCTTGGATGACTGCGGCTCACACGAGCCGCAGAGGCCCCCAGTTATCTCGGTTTTCTTAGATCGAATATATCGCCTGAGGCAGGGCTAGATGGCTCAAGCCCAGCGAAAGGTCACCCAGTTCCTCGCCAGTCGTCGATCGATTTGCTGTCCGCGTCTCAGGGCACGAACGTCGCACGCTCGGTATAACGAAATCCCGTCTGGCGCGCCGGTGGCACTAACGTCTATGCCCGTCACGCTTGGTATCGAGTGGTTTCAGGAAGGTTCATTGTAGCTCACATGCGGGTGGCCGATCAGCTTTGGCAAAGCTCTGCTTTCAACCCTCGCGTCGTGCCGTGCCTTGCGGCATTTGGGACGCGGAGCTCACCTCAAGCGTCTGCATCGCGATCCGTTCCTGTCGTGATCTCGCTAAGAGTCCTTCCATTTCAACGACGCTTCCGTGCAAATTCCACCGGGTCTGACAAGCGCGTGGATGAGATCGCGCCGGACGGGTAGGGCGCTCGACTGCCGTTTCGTTGGCCACAGGAAGAAAACGGAAAAATCCCCATGTTCGCCATCTCCGTCGTGTCCGTTTGACACGGCCGCGATCTCGAGATGGTAAATGACCAGTGCTCGATGTCGTTCCGGAGAGCAACCGCTTTGTACATTACCGTACTTTGGGCGCCGATCCGTCAGTGGTACACCGATGAGGATGGCGCGGCGGCTTTGGTCGCAAGTGGCCCATTGAAATTCTGGATCAGAAAATCAGCTATCTGCCGCTCCCCAAATCCGTTTGAGTTTAGCGCTATCGCAACCGTGCACAGCACGTCGGCTACCGCATGGTCAAACGGGACTTGGTAGACGCGGAAGCTCTTCACCACGGCATTCAACATGGCGGAACTGCCCGCGACGAGGCCGCCATCGTCGTCGTCGAACGACATCATTTTCCCTATCACTGCCCGGAACGAAGGCCCGAACAGAGAGGTAGCGGAAAAGTTCCGAGAGTTAGGGAGGCCGCACTTTGAAACCGTTGGAGAAGCGATATCAGATGCATCCGGGATCCGGAGAGGACGCAATGATTGATGGGTCCCTGCCCTGCTAGAATATTACAGCGTCAGATTCGACCACCGCCTCGTCCGGCTCCGCGGTGCTCATGGACTGCACAAGCGAGACCCGACGCTGCCCTTAGCACCTGGCAGGCACGTCGGCCTGCGAAAATTCAGCACTTTTGGCCGCCTCGGCGTCGTTTATGCGGTTTAGAAGACAGTCGAATGACGCAGGCTGGACGTCTTTAATCTCGTTGAGAGTTTGAAGTCGTCTACGCATTTCGGCATTGCCGAAAAGCACTTTGAAGGAGGTCTCTCTCGTTTGTTCCATTCCAATCTCGCCTCTTGGTCCCAGCAAACTCGCTCGACTACGAGTTGGTTCCGCTGTTGGACACGCATTCTTGTGGATAACAATCGGGTGGCAGTTCGACCCAGTGCATACGGGTCAACAACATTGGAGGGCGCTAACTTCACCTGCAGGTCGGGGGAAGATCGAGGACCTGAATGACGTTAACCAACTGGCCCGAAGAGCCGCTAGCGCTGTGGACGCTGGATCGAGTCCTGCGAGCATAGCGCGAACGAGACGGCTGCGACATGGGTGGCATGCGAGTTCAATCGACTGCCAAGAGCTTCGTGGATTCGCTTTGAATTTCGTATTCGTGACCAAGACGAACTAGCTCGCGTCATCCGGGATCACATATCGCCTGAGCCACAGCGTGGAGATCATTGATCTGACATTCGCCTTTAAGTAAGCCGCCGATAGATGGCCTTGGCGAGCCAGGAGCTTGCGCATGATAAACCGGGAGACGGCCTGCGACAGACACGGCTATCGCCATCGTCCGCCGCGCCCCAATTTTTGTCGAGGCCTCAATCCACTCAGGTCAACGTGAATTGTCACAGGAACAACTCGGTCTCATCGTGGTTCCTCCTTCGCTCAACCCCAGGAGACTGCACATGAAGACTTTCGGCATCGACTACATCGCCACTCTTTTGTCTTTTCTCCTCGTGGATGCGGTGTGGCTGGGCCTGGTTGCCAAAAGCTTCTATCGTCAGCAGCTTGGCGATCTCATGCTTCCCTCCCCCAGCCTTGGTGTTGCCGCCGCCTTCTACGTCGTCTTCGCGATTGCCATCGTGGTACTTGCTGTGCGGCCGGGGCTTGGTGCGGGTTCGGTGTGGGTCGCGGTCGGATACGGGGCTGTCCTCGGACTTGCCGCATACGGCACCTACGATATGACAAACCTCTCGACGCTGAAGGGATGGCCCATCAGCCTGAGCATCATCGATATGATCTGGGGAACGGTCCTAACTAGCGTTGCAAGCGCCTGCGGGCACGCCGCCGCCAAGGCGATGACCTAGCTACGCGAAACGGAACACACCATCTACTCGGCATGTGCAAAAAAGAGAAAACGACGTCGAACACATCCAGGCACGGACGCTGGCCGCGCCCGCGACTTCAGGGTCCGCGCTGCGCGACAAGGGCGTGCTCCAGCAAATTCGGGCCATCTGAGTTAGAATGTGGCATCGCTTTTCAACAAGCCCAAGACCTGGCGGTTAGTCCACCGTGAAGTCGCCCATTTATTTCGCCGGCATTTGACGTCGGATGCCTTTTGACGGCCTAATAGGACATTGGCTCGATCATGTCTCCTTGCAGACGATCTCTATTCGATACAGCGGAGCAGGTGCCTTGTGTCGAAGGATCGCGTCTTACACAGGCCTTGGTATTCCGGCTGGCGATCGGTTTTCCTGGATCGAGAAGATCGCGTGAAGCAGGGCAAGATGGCTCAAGCCCTGGGGAAGGTTGCCCAATCCCTCACCGGTTGCGGGATTGATCTGCTCCGTAAGGATCCCGAAATTATTGCCAAGCTTTTCCAGGAGGGTCTTCAGCAATCCCTCGGCATGGTCCACTTTGCCCAAGAACGCGTAGGCCTCCACCAGCCAGCATGAACACGCCACGAACGCGCCCTCTTGCCTGTCGGCGTCGGAAAAGCGGTACACAAGGGGGCCAACGGAAAGGTCGCGCTCGATCGCGACAAGCGTCTTGGCAAGCCGTCCGTCATGCTCGAAGCCGAAACGAGTAGTGAGCAGAAGCGAGGCATCAAGTTTTTCGGATCCTGCGTGGCATGTGTACGCCTGCAGTTTTTCTGACCAGCAATTCTCGTCTATCCAGCCCTTCACGCGCTCACTCTCGCGCTCCCACTTATCCGCGTCTCCGGCGATGTGACCGTCTCGAGCGAGTTGAGCCGCTTTTGAAAGCGCCAACCAGCAGCCGATCTTGGAAAACGTGTGGTGCTGCTCGTCCTCCAGCTCCCAGATGCCGGAATCCCTCAATGTCCATCGCTCCATGCATTGATCCGCCAGCCTCGTCAGCAGCCTGGCGGCGTCGGGATCGATGACGTGCCCCACCCTGGCAAATAGCGATGCGGTTTCGAGGATGTCGCCATAGCAGCTAAGTTGTATCTGCTCCTTGGCCCGGTTGCCCGTCCTGACAGGGCGAGAGCCCCTGTAGCCAGGGACATCAATGATTTCTTCGTCGGGGACTTCCGCTCCAGTCAAGGTGTAGACGACCTGCGGGTGCGGGCCATCATTGGCAAGCGTCCGCACCAGCCAACCGAACGCGGCTATTGGTTCCTCGAGCGAGCCGGCGCGCAACAATGCCTTGATGGTATAGGCTGCGTCCCTGACCCAGGCGTAACGATAATCATAATTTTTTTCGCCGCCAATGCGTTCGGGCAGCCCCGAGGTAGCTGCCGCAGCAATCGCCCCCGTCTTCGAGAACACGAGGAACTTCAAAGACAGGGCGCATCGCCTGAGGTCATCGGCAAAAGGTCCGTCGTAGGTAAGCTGGTCCGCCCACCGACGCCACTCCCGGTCACTGAGATCGATACGGGCATCAATCTCCGACAAAGCGGGGATAGCCAGCGGTGCTCGATCGGACACGAGAAGGGCAACGCACGTCGCTTTTCCCGCGTGTGCCGTCCATCGGGCGACGGTGCGTTCATCCTCGTCCACATCGATTTCGAGTTCCGGGTCGTGGCGGAACGTTGTTACGAGATCGCCAATATAGCGAATGTCGGCATTCGGATGGGTGACGCGGCGCGCTGGCCCGGCGGCACATATCGGTTCAAGATGGATATCGAAGTCGACATATCCGGACAGGCCTTCAATGCGACGCGCCAACTCGCACCAGGGCAGACGCCCTGCTACGCCGCTGTTCAGCGATTCCGTAACACGCGCCGAGCCGGTCCTCGTTATGAAGACGGTCTCCAACACATTGCTGTGTTTACGGTAGCGCCGTTCGATGCAGAAAGGCTCCCTTGGCGTGATCGAAAACCTGCCCCCCGACGCGTCATGCAGTCTGTTGAAGAGCGGCGGCGAGTCCATGTCGGGCGCGCACCACCAATCGATGGATCCGTCCGCTCCAACGAGCGCCACCGAGCGGCCGTCTCCAATCGCACCGTAGTGTTCCAGCGGGAGAAAGCCGTCCGATCGTCGAGGGGTCAGGGTCGTCAGCATCAGGGCAGCGTGTTGCCGCCCGTTACGCCGAACACCTCGCCGGTGATATAGCTCGATTCCTGCGAGGCGAGGAAAACATAAATCGGCGCGCACTCGGCCGGCTGGCCGGGCCTCTTCATCGGGACTTCGCTCCCGAACTTTTCAATCACGTCCTGGGTCTGGCCACCCGACGTTTGAAGTGGCGTCCAGAAAGGCCCCGGGGCGACCACGTTGACCCGAATGCCCTTGGGCAAGACCTGCTTGGAGAGCGCCTTGGAAAACGCCACGATGGCGGACTTTGTCGGCGCGTAGTCAAGGAGAGTTTCCGACGGCTGATAGGCCTGGATCGACGCCGTGTTGACGATCGTCGCGCCAGTCGGCATCAACGGCAAGGCGGCCTTGCAAATCCAAAACAGCGCGTAGACGTTGGTCTTGAACGTCTCGTCGAATTGCTCGGTGGTCAAATCCTCGATGCTGTCGAGCGCTTTTTGACGTCCAGCGACGTTTGCTAGCAGATCCAGGCCACCGAGTTCATGATGTGCCCTTGCGACCAGCTCACTGCAAAATGCCTCGCTTTTCAGATCACCAGGAATGGCCACGGCCTTCCTACCTTCGGCTTCGATCAGCTTGACGACATCATCGGCGTCCGATTGCTCCTCGGGAAGGTAGTTGATCACAACGTCGGCCCCTTCGCGCGCATACGCGATGGCTGCGGCGCGACCGATGCCGGAATCGCCGCCCGTTATAAGTGCCTTACGGCCCGTCAAGCGACCGAGACCTCTGTAGCTCTCCTCACCGTGGTCGGGGACGGGCTGCATCTTGTTGGCTAGGCCAGGAACGGGCTGCGGCTGCTTCGGAAAATCGGGTCGTGGATACTGAGTGAGGGGATTTTGCATATCGAACTGGTTGGCGGAAGCCATGAATGAACACCTTTCGTAATGGGACAGACCTAAAATTTACGTCGGCAAGGATGGTTCCGCTTTGCCCAAGCTATTCACGGACAGTCGTGAGTGGGCCCAACCTTGTTGTGGTCTCAGGGCCGCCAACACGAAAGGCACCCGTCAAGGACCGGAGGTGGTTTTCGGCTCACCCTAGAAAACTG
The DNA here is from genome assembly GCF_000377565.1 of Rhizobium sp. 2MFCol3.1. GTDB lineage: Bacteria > Pseudomonadota > Alphaproteobacteria > Rhizobiales > Rhizobiaceae > Rhizobium. The sequence continues at coordinate 71,986 of NZ_KB898359.1, forward strand.
GCTATCGCCGCCGCCAACTCGGTGGGGTTTTCTTCCGCGACATGATGACCGCTGTCGATCCCAAAACCGTGAACGTCTGTCGCCCACCGTCGCCAGATTTCCAAGGGATCGCCGACCGTGTCGATCAAATCGTCCCGCGTCGACCAAAGACAAAGCAGGGGGGCGGTTATTTTTCGACCTGACGCCAAGGTCTCCATCTCATCTTGCCTGTCAACGGCAAGTCCGGCTCGGTAATCCTCGATCATGCCATGGACGACATGCGGGTCGGAGACCGCTGCAACGACGTCCAGGTAAGCCTCCTCGCCCATCAAATCCGGCGACAGCGCGTCGTACCAAGCCAGCGGGGCGGCGTTGATTGCCCTTTCAGGTTTATCGGGTTGAGCGAAGAAGAACCAGTGATACCAGTCCCGAGCGAATTGCCAGTCGGTCCGCTCCAGGTGCTCGATAATCGGCACGCCATCGATGACCACGACGTTGTCAACGGCATCCCGATGGTCCATTGCGAGCCGGAACGCAACATAGCTACCGCGGTCATGGCCGACGGCGGAGAAGCGTTCATGCCCCAAGCTACGCATCAACGCCACGCAATCATCCGCCTTGGCCCGCTTTGATGAATTAACGTGATCCTTCGCATCCTCGGGCAAGAACGATCGTCCGAAGCCTCGAAGGTCTGGGCAAACAACCGTAAATTCTGGCGCAAGTAAATCTGCGACCTGACCCCACGTCATGTGCGTGCGAGGATGGCCATGGAGCAAAAGGATAGCTGGCCCCGAGCCGCCATGGCGAACCCTTAGCTTGCCAGGACCGACATCGATAAAGTCCAGCGCAAACCCCTCGAACACCCAACTTCCTCCAATGTGTCAATTGAAAGAGAACAGCCGCCAAATCCACGCTTCGAGGTCGCCGGACAACGCAAGGGCCGAGACCTCTGAGCTGTCCCTCGCGCTGCGGATCAGTCCACCATCAATCTTCCATCAATCTTCGCGGGCGGGCGCGTCGGACGCTAGCGTTGCTCGCGCCAGGGCCTCCCGCGCCGCTCGAAGCTTTTCGGTCTTCCTTCGGCGAGCCGCAATCTCGGCCTCGATTGCCGCCATCGCAGTCTCGTGCGTGGCTTGGAGTTGTTCACGGCGCTCCTGATTGGTGAATGACTTCCTAGAGCGGTGATTGGTGTCTTTATCATCAGTCATCCACGCTAAATTGTAAGGTTCTCCACGTTCGACAAGGAATTGGTCTGGGACCGTACAAAGGCGATCGAGGACGTCATCATTGGCAATCGATAGAATTCCGCTCGAGATCGGCGGATATTACGTTGGCCGGACCATCGTCTCGGTTCTAAGTCACAAGTGCGATACCATGGGACTTTGCCGGACCCAGCGAGCGGGATGGCGCGCCGGATGCCCGCGAGCATCCCGCCGGGTCTATAACGGTTACCCGCAGGCGAGCCGGAAGAGCTTTAGCTCAACCTTCGCGCTGCTTCATGCCGTCAATAAAAAAGGCCGGGCGAAACTCGCACCGACCTTTCCTGTCTGCATGGCGCCGGTACATCCGCGGTCGCCAGCAAAATGATTACTTCTTGAACTTGTCGTAATCGAGCTTTGGCGCCTTGGAGAGTGCGTCCTTCGTGGTATCGACATAGGCCTTCCAAGTGCCGTTGTCGTCATTGAGCGCTACCGACGCCGGATCGAGGACAACATAGCTGGTGCCTACACCCAAAAAGCCACCGACGCTGGCGACGATACCGATGACCGACTTGCCGCCACCGATGACAACATCGGAAATCTCGCCGATGGACTCGTCTGCCTTGTTGTAGATGTTGACGCCAACAAGTTTCGAGGTGACGAGATCGGTGTCCTTGATCTCGACATACTTCAGCGGCATCGTCGCTGCCTTGCCCATCGTCATGCCAGGACCGGCCATCATGGCGTCAGAGCCAGCAGCTGCCGTTGCAGGAGCTGCAGGGGTTGCAGGGGCAGCCGGCTGCTGAGCAAACGCAGCGCCAGACATAGCGGCAAGTGATACGGCGGCGATGACAAAATTCTTCATAAAGATTCCTCTTATTGCATGTCCACGTTTATCCGTGGCAACCATAAACGATGGTATGGATGAAAGGTTCCATGCAAAGCTCTGAAAATACGATCGATTTTTAGATGGCCGAATATCGATGTGCGCGATGATCGACGAGAAGACAATGCGCGTGTACGGAATCTCGGAAACGCGCTGAAGTCAGTGACTATACCGTGAAGGGCTTCTCAAATCGCGGTGCTCGACATGTTGGGGAGCGCACGCGGCAGCAGACATGCGCCTTGGCGCAAGCATGGAAGGTTCCCACGATCAACGAACGTACTCTCTGTTCGTCACTGACAACTAATTGTCGGGATCCCAGCGACATAACGCTTCAAGCCGCAGACGATATCAAAGACCGCGCCGCCTGAGGTTGTTTGCCGTCGTTGACGCGGTATTTTGCTGAACGCCGCTCCAAACAACTGCTGACGAGAGATCGGCCTCGGCATGATGAAGCAGCCGCGCATCAAGCGTGCGGGGAACAAAACAGCAAGCTCACGCTTTCACTGACATGAAAAAACTCGTTGCACTCAGCGCCTTAGCCGTCCTTCCCTTCTTCCATAGCGCGACTGCGCAGGAACTGACACCTGACATCATCAATGGTGCGGACGTCAGTATTTTGCAAACCGGCCATCCGGCGCAGACAAGCCCTCAACCAGACCCTGCAATCATTCGACTGCAGGTTCTTCTTGACAGGGCAGGCGTGTCGCCCGGTGTCATCGATGGTCTAGACGGCGCCAATCTGAAAAAAGCAATCGCAGCCTTCGAGGCCATGCAACGACTGCCGGTCGACGGCAAGCTCGATCAAGAGGTCGCCAAGCGTGTGGCCGACGGCCAGCAGGTCATCGGCCCATACAAGGTCGAGCCGGACGATGTCGCAGATCTTGTAGAGGCCATCCCTGAGGACTATGCGCTTCAAGCTGAAATGAAAAACCTCAATTACACCAGCGTCCAGGAGAAGCTATCGGAGCGGTTTCATATGGATATCGACCTGCTTCGCACGCTGAACCCAGGATCGAAATTCGCACCAGGTGACACAATTGCTGTCGCCATCGTCGGTGCACCGCGCACGGGAGCGGTGAAGCGAATTGAAGCACGCCGCGATGCTGGCGAAGTGATCGCGTTTGCCGAGGACGGTTCGATCATTGCCGCTTATCCGGCGACAATCGGTAGCCAAGACAACCCCTCGCCTGAGGGCCGCCACAAGATCAATGGTGTCGCCCGCAACCCCAAGTATGAATACAATCCGAAAGTCAATTTTCAGCAAGGCAAGAACAAAAAGAGGCTCACGCTTCCGAGCGGACCGAACAACCCTGTCGGCAGCGTCTGGATCGATCTGTCAGAGCCGACCTATGGCATTCATGGAACCCCAGAACCGAGCAAGATCGACAAGTCCGGATCACATGGTTGCGTCAGGTTGACCAACTGGGACGTCGAGGAACTGGCAAGCATGGTCAAGCCGGGCGTCGAGGTCGACTTCGTGAAGTAATCGCGGTTGACAGAGGACTGCGCGTTTCTGCGCTGGGCACAAGACAGGCGTCCTACGCGGTAAGCAGCTTGCGATCTTTCACCCCTTAGGGTCTCACCGCTAACGTATGCAGCATAACCGGGAGGCTCACAAGGGAGCATTGTCATTGAACGGAAGTCCCCGGCTTCGCCAAGTGTCTCGCAAGATGTCCTCAAGATCTTCGACGCTGAACTCGTCGAACTTCGCCCAAAGCTGGACTGCGAGCGACTTGAGGTCCGATACGGTCTCAGGCTCGGCTTCTGCTGCAGCGGCCAAAAATTCGACCTGCTGGCGGAGCTCATCTTGTTCGATCATACGAGTTCCTCAAAGGGCCGCGCCGGTGACTGGATTGACGATTGGACGCTCACTTTCATCCTTGCTGCCTGCCGGCTGCACCGCCGTCGGTGCCAAAGATTCGTTGTCAGCGTTTTCAGGCTTTGCTGGGACGGGGTTGACGTCGTTGGGCCGGCGCTGCTCCGGAGTGGCGTTGCTATCGTTGGTACCCATGCTTTCCTCTCTATCGCAGGAATGTAATCATCTTGCCTAGACGGCTGGCGCGCTCTGTTTCACCGCACACCTGTAACCCGTAAAAGAGCTGAGTGGTTCCACCGCCGAGCTTTGTGAAGAGATCGGCGAAGCTTAAGGGAACTATTCGTCGGGCCTCTCGTTCCTATCCGCCTCAATTAGGTCCCATACATGACGAAACGTCGCATATCGCCTACATCTTTGGCAGCGTCTCTAATCTTACCGTCTATTCTGTTCGCCACACCCGTCCTGGCGGCGGGCGAGCATAAGGTTGCCGAACCCTCAGAAGCGCTATTCCTTCTTCAAATTGTCGTTCTTGTCGTCTCAGGTCGCCTCCTGGGAGAATTGATGGTGCGGATCGGACAGCCGTCGATTATGGGGCAGATCATTGCAGGCGTGTTGCTTGGCCCTTCTCTTTTTGGCTTGGCCTTGCCTGACCTACAAGCCCAGCTTTTTCCGTCGGACGCAGCGCAAAAGAGTATGACCAACGCAGTGGGTCAGCTCGGAATCCTCTTTCTTCTGCTCCTGGCGGGTATGGAGACTGATCTGGGACTGGCTCGCAAACTTCGAAAGTCGGCAACGGGCGTCTCGTTGACCGGGATTGCCGTTCCGTTTGCAGCTGGGTTCGCACTCGGCCAGCTTATGCCCGCAGATTTTCTACCCGACCCCGAAAAGAGGCTCGTCGCGTCGCTTTTTCTCGGCACGGCGCTGTCGATCTCATCCGTGAAGATAGTTGCTTCAGTGGTACGCGAGATGGACTTCATGAGGCGCAACATCGGACAATTGATCGTCGCGTCCGCCATCATCGACGATACGCTCGGATGGATCATCATTGCTATTACCTTCAGCCTGGCAAAAACGGGCACCGTCGATCCACTCACGCTGATGAAAAGCGTTATCGGCACAGTGGCGTTCATGGCATTGAGCTTCACCGTCGGTCGCCGCATCGTTTTTGAGATCATTCGTTGGACCAACGACAACTTCAAGAGCGACCTGCCTGTATTGAGCGCGATCATCGCCATCATGGGGGGCATGGCGATGATTACCAACGCAATCGGGGTCCACACCGTCCTTGGAGCATTCGTGGCCGGCATACTCGTTGGTGAATCGCCCATCCTGACAAGGCAGATCGATGTCCAGTTGCGCGGTTTGACCACCGCTCTCTTCATGCCGGTATTCTTCGGGCTCACAGGTCTGCAGACCGATCTGACCACTCTCGCAGACCCGAAAATTCTCGCATTGACGGTGGCGGTCGTGCTCATCGCCTCGATTGGCAAATTCGGCGGCGCGTTTGCAGCAGCCAGGACAAGTGGGCTTTCGAACTCCGAGGCCCTGGCACTGGGATGCGGGATGAACGCTCGCGGTTCCACAGAGGTCATCGTTGCGACGATCGGCCTTTCCGTCGGAGTATTAAACGAACAGCTATTTTCCGTGATCGTCGCGATGGCGGTCGTGACGACCATGGCAATGCCACCGACCTTGCGATGGGCACTGGCAAGGCTTCCCCTAAGAGAGGAAGAGAAAGACCGCCTCGAGCGCGAGGACTTCGAAAAAGACAGCTTCCTGAACCAATTCGAGAGAGCTGTTCTTGTCGTGGATGGGTCATCCAATAGTAAGCTTGCGGCTCGGCTCTTGGCACTCCTGGCTGCAGTGAGGAACATGCCGGTAACGACGCTGAATGTCGCCCCCGTGGAGCAAGATCAGCCTGAGCGCGGAGATAGCGTGGCTACGGACACAAGGAGCGATGGCAACATTGTCGATGTGCTCGAGAGACACGCGGCTCAAACGTCTGTGGCGGCGGATCGGGAGCCAGGCATTCACGTGACAGAATTCGACATGGGCGGTGAATTGGAAAGCGCACTCGAAGACATTTCGAAATCGGGCCACGATCTGCTATTTGCGGGCATTGATCCCGTAATACAGCAGGACGGCAGCTACCACCCAACGATCGAGACAACCTCGCTTGAATTTCCAGGTACGACGGCGATTGTTTCCTCACGCGGCCATATGCCTGACGGAGGCACCGCTCTTCGCATCCTGGTGGCCGTCAGCGGCACCGAGCGGTCGGCGCGTGCTGCAGAATTTGCTTTTGCGCTCGCCAAGGCAAGTGATGGGCACTGTGCAATGACGTTTATCGAGGAGCGCCCTCAATCGGTGGGGATCTCGCGGGTCACCGACAGGGGGACGAGCAAGAGCAATCCGTTCACTCAGCTCGACGCCATTGCCGCTTACTACGACGTCAAACCCGAAAAGCTCGTGCGTCAGGGATCTTCGGCAGAGCTGGATATTCTCCGCCTTGCGCGCAGCGGCAATTATAATCTTATTGTGCTTGGAGTGAGCCGCAGGGCTGGAGAACGGCTCTCCTACGGCCAAGTTGCTGACAACGTAATGGAGACCTCAGATCGCTCGGTCCTGTTGATCGAGACGGAGTTTGCCAACTCGAAATCAACCGCAGTTTGAGCGTGGCTGCATAATGATCTGGTGTCCACGATCCTCCTAAACGAGGCGGGGCGAGATCGCTGCTTCGAGGCCGCGCCCCTCCAACGATCGCCGGCCGCCTATTCGCTAAGGCCTCAAGTTCAGCATCGCCTTTTCACTGCCATCCATTGCGAATGGAACGGAAGCGTGCTGGTGCGCGACCTGCCATCGCCCTTCGAGCTTCACCAGACCCAGGGTTTGACGGAACCACAAATCCACGATTGTACCGTCGGTCTTTGTTCCCGTCATGTTGACGAGGCCGCTCCAGAAGGCCACGCCCCTGCCTATGGTGAGCTTGACGTCCTGGACATCGCCGCCAATCGCGCCCTCCCAGCTATCGAACCAGGCCTGAAGTCCTGCCTCGTGCTTGCCATGATAAACAAGCGGTGGTGCAAGAGAAAATTCCACGCAATCGTCTGTATCGAAGGACAAAGCATCCTTGGCATCCTTCTCGCCAATTGCTTTCGCCCGCATCATAATCATCGCTATGATGGCCTCTTCCTCAATGTCACGCTGGGTCAACCTCATCGCCTTTTCATGAAAATGGGATCAAAGGACGAATGAGGCTACCCGATGCCGACAGCGATCGCCGTTTAACCGCGGCGTGTGCCGCCCTCGCGCGCATAAATGGCTTTCGTGCGTCGATGCGTTTCAGCATGTCTTCCCGGAAGAGGAAGGATGGTGGTTGCCTGCCCTGCGTGTCATGAAGGCGATCAACTGGGAATATCCGGCTCAAGCGCGAGCGCAGTGTCAGCGTGACGAATATCCTCATTTTCTGTAAAGTTCGGCTACGATCTTCTTATGCGAGTTGCCCCACCTTTCGTCTTGCCCTCGCATGTCAGCCCGAAGACTGCCGCGTTCTCTTGGATCGACCAAATGCTTTAGGCGTCGGAACCCTTCCATTCCAAAACCATTTTATCAGCATGAAGGTCGGAGCCGCATTCCTTAGACTGTCGGAGACCGCCGTTTGGTTGGCGGGACATCGGCTTGTTCTGGCGGGCGCCGCCGCACTCGTCACCGTCTGGTGCGCAGTCGGAACTGCACTCGGCCTGCCAAGGGAGTGGCATCTGATCTCGTCAATTACCGGCACGCTGGTGACCCTCTTCCTGCTTCTCATCATGCAGCACAGCCAGAACCGGGACATGGCGGCACTTCAGGTCAAGGTCGATGAACTTATTCGGTCCAGCCCGGCAAGAAACCATATGATTGGTGTCGAGCGCCTCGAGGCTGAAGAACTCGCGCGACTGGCGGACAATAAAAGTTTCTGAGGGGCATAGCGTTGAGACCTCAAGCGCCATCGAACCTTATCACGTCTGACATCGCCGCCGACGACCCATGCTCAAGGAAATAACTATAGAAGCTCTACTCGACGCGCTTGCACAGAAGACAGGGTTCGTCCCTCAACTGCATGAGCTTGATGCGATCCCGGCGCGCTCAGAGAAGCAGCAGTAACGAGATCCGTTTATCGGCTCGTTTGCGAAGGACGGATTAGCGCAGAAGGCAGCGCATTTAAAAGGCCGTCGATGGCTTCCCTGGGTCAGGCAGGCTTGCGCTCCCGCTCTTCGGCCTTCTCCTCCGCGACTTCCTCGACACATTCGGCCTTTTCCGCCAGCGTTTTGCTCAGCTCGCGAAGCTCCTGCTCTTCTAGCTTTTCGATTCCGACGAACTTGTTCTGGGCCTGCGAACTCAGGATCAGTTCGTCAAGCTTCGCCTGCAGCGCTTTGCCATCACGGTTCTGCGAATTCTGAAGGACGAAAACCATCAGGAACGTGATGATCGTCGTGCTTGTGTTGATCACCAGCTGCCAGTTTTCGCTATAATCGAAGACAGGGCCCGACGCCGCCCAAGCGACGACGAGCGCGACCGCGAGTACGAACGTTGCAGGCTTTCCGGAAAGATCCGCAACAGTGGTAGCAAACTTCGAAAAACCTCTGGATAAGACGTTATGGCTCATTGAACCCTCATTGTTGCCCAGCGAATGAAAACGCGATCTCGGGCGCTGCGGTTCCTGGCATGGGACTTCAGTCTGAGGGCGCAAAGGTACAACGCTCGGGTTGTCTGTACGCTTTGATTCCGATCAAGGCGGTATTCGCTTGACCGTGAAGCAAAGAACAACACGTTTCGGCAAGGGCACCTCAGTTCAATCGCGGTACTTCGTTTCCAGGAAGCATGCCGCAGCTTGCCGGCTGCGCCGTCGCCTATTTTGAGATTAGCGAGTGAGGCCGGGCAGATGGGACGTTCGTCTAGATCGGATGGACAGCATGCGACGACGCATTGCGCGTGGCAAGTTCCGATCAGCTGCAAGCATGCTGTGGTTGCGAGGAAGCTACCCTTTCCCGCGCTAGCGATTGGTTCGCAAGTCGGGCTGCCAGAGCAATATTTGGAAGCTACACGTCTTGTGCCAGCACAGCCTCGATTTCGCAAGCGACACCATCAGGATTGTACGAAATAGACGACTGACCGTTGATCTGAGCGGCGAGGAGCCGCTCGATGAGACGGCTACCGAAACCTTTGCGGGTCGGAGGCTCCACAGTCGGACCGTCCCGCTCGATCCAACTGAATCGCAGCCGACGACTGGCTTGCGAATATGTCCATGAGATCGAGACGGTACCCTGGGAAACAGACAAGGCCCCATATTTGGCAGCGTTGGTTGCGAGTTCGTGGATTGCCAGCGAGAACGACACGACGGCCTTTTGCGGGAGAAGCACCGGGCCACCCTCGACATCGAACTTCTCAGGGGGATAGGGTTTCAACACCTGCTTTATCAGCTCAGCGAGATCGGCACGCTGCCAGTCGTTGTGTGTCAGAAGGTCATGAGCGTGCGCCATCGACATCAGTCTCGCGTTAAACGAGGCTACACTGTCGGCTGCGTCCCCGTCGCGGTCCAGGGTCTGCCGTGAGATCGCCATCACCGTCGCGAAGACGTTCTTGACCCGATGATTGAGTTCTCCGATAAGCACTCGCTGCAAGCGCTCGGCCTCTTTGCGGGCGGATATGTCCTGAGACATTTTCGATGCGCCGATTGCCCTACCACTGCTGTCGTAGATGGGCGATACGCTCAGCTGAACGTCGACCGGACGTCCACTCTTACTAAGTCGCTGGGTTTCGTAGCGATGGATGGTCTCGCCTGCGCTGATTTTGGAGAGGATCTCCGTCTCTTCGTCGCGCCTGCCTTCTGGAACGAGCATGAGCACTGTTTGCCCGATCGCCTCTTCACGGCTATATCCGTAAAGCTTTTCCGCAGCAGCATTCCAGTTCGTGATCCTCATATCCATGTCGATGCTGAGGATCGCATCGTTTGACGATGCGACTATCGAGGCAAGTTGTTGTTCGGACTCCTGTGCAGCCTTGCTCGCCGATATGTCGATGGCAATGAAACCGACCTGCCGGACCGCTCCGTGTTCGTCCTTGAGTGCCGCGACCGAGATAGCCGTCCAAACGAAATCACCGCTCTTGCAAACGCACCGCTTCTCCATGTCGAAGCTTGCGCCCTCTGATATTAGCTGCTCGAACCGTCGCTCCGTCTCCGGCAGATCGTCAGGATGCGTAATATCTTGGAACCTCATACCGACCAGTTCGTCGGCTTCATAGCCCAGCATCTCGCTGAAGCGTCTGTTGACGAAGACCATTCGACCCGAGAGATCTGTCTGTCCGATCCCAGCCGCCGATTGAGAGATGAGAGCGCGCAGACGCTCTTCGCTTTCCTTCAGGGCAAGCTGCGATCGGACGCGCTCGGTCGTCTCGTTCACGATGCAGAAGACACCGCGAACCTTGCCGCTTTCGTCTCTGATGGGGGAGTACGAGATGTCGAAATAAACGTTTTCCGGGTGTCCATGCCTTTCGATGTAAAACGGCCGATCCTTGGCGGAGACGGTCTCGCCTGTGTGGAGCACCCGTCTGAGCAACGGCTCAAGATCATCCCAAAGCTCGGACCAGTTCTCTTGTCCAGGCCGCCCGAATGCTCTTGGGTGGCGCGTGCCGATGCTGGGCGCATAAGCATCATTGTAAAGCGCGACATACTGATCGCCCCAGAACATCACAATCTGGGCGTGCGACGGGAGCATGAGATCGACTGCGGACCTCAGACAGGCAGGCCAGTCACTTGGCGGCCCAAGGATGGAGTCATCCCATGCCCCACTCTCGATCATAAGAGCAATGCCGCTTTTTGCACCTTGCCCCTTTTGAGTTACGTCCGACACGTGTGCTCTTCCACTGTTCGAGCGAATTTACATGCGCGCCAAAAAGTAAGTGATTTCTGATAGATCGCAAGAGCTAACCTGAAAGGTCGAGATAGGTCCATGCCGTGGAAAGTAAGGCCTTTGCGTCCTGATCACGAGGTGACATCCAAAAAGTAGGACTATTTCACCGGAATACAATCCAGCCAAGGGCGCTCCACCCTTCATCTTAAGCGCCCTTTTTCACCCGGACGTCCGCGACGCTCGCGAAATCATTTCGCGGCGAAGCCGACAATCGTTGTTCGGTTGGTTGCACACACTTGACGTGTTTGCGACCACGTCACGAGATCAGAGGGTGTTTGCTGTTGTTTCCATCCAAGCGCGATGTTTTTCCTCGTCCTGACGTGCCTTCATAAAAAAGGCCTTTAATGCCGGAATTGCATCCTCGTGCCGGGCGGCTCGCTCATACGCGGTGACCGTGTCGTCCTCGTTGGTCTTCATGGCCATGAGGATGGCAGCGTCACCCATCATGTCGGCAAGCGCAATCTTGCCGGTCGTCAGCATTTGCTTCATATCGCCTTCCGTCGGCGCCTCGATGCCCAACTCGCGGGCCGTTTCCGTAAGAACCTGTACATGCTCGAGGTGGTCCTCCTTGAAGACCGCAATTTTGCCGGCCAGTTCCCGACTGTTCAAACGCTCGATGCATGAATCGTAGGCGGCGATTGCATCATGCTCCAAAAAAAGGAGGTTCTTGACCAGATCCTTGATGTCGGACTCGTTGCCCACCATGGTTACCATGCTTGTATGTCTCCTATGTTTCAGAGCATGACCAACCTGCAAACGCCATAGTTGTTCCAATGGATCTCGCGCGCGGCATGGCCGGATAGGCGACTGGATAGATCAAAGCGCTGCTGAGCCTCGAAATGGCGTCGCCATCGCGCGATCTCAAGCGCAGCTTGATTACTGCTCGCGCGGGGACTTGGTTGGTGAATGACTTTATAGAGCAGTTTGGTGCTTCAACATTGGTTATCCGCGTGAAACTGGTAAGTCACCCAGTCGCGGCTGAACCAGCACGGCGTCGTACAGAGCCACTCGCGATTTGGTCTTAAACGCGCGAAAGGATGGGCAACGTTAGTTTGGCCAGGACCTAACACGTTTTCGCATCGACACAGCGCTATCGACGTGATCGGCCCGTTTGTAGACACAATCTAATGGCAGTCCCGCAAATATCACTGGAGCAGCAACTTGCCAAAACTTTTGATCTTGATTTCTGCACTACTTGGCGTACTCGCCACCGGCTGCGCTTCCCAAGAGCCATTCGAGACAACCTCCGCGACAAGTCCGACATCCGCGAGCGCTCCGGCTGACGATCGTACTGTCATCGCTGAAGCTGTCGGCAACGCGTCAGCGGGATCGAAACCGCTGGCCTGGGCAAACCCGGAAACCGGCAGCGCTGGCGTCATCGAGCATGTCGAAAATACCACCGGCCAGGAGACTGGGTGCCGAAAATTCACGACAAGTCAGCAAGCCCTCGGCGGAAAAACTCGGTTCGACGGTGTCGCTTGCCCCTCCGGCCAATCGTGGAAGCTTAGCGCGGAAAGCGCCGATTGATCGCGCTCTCACAAGGCATTAGTAACGTCGTCAATATCGTCAAGGTTGCCATCGAAGGCAGTCTTCCGAGCTCAATTAAAACAGGATAGACGGATTGCCGGAGTACCCGATCACGCCCGATAAGCGATATTTCGTCGTCCGCGGTCGCCTGTGGCGGCAGGCTAACCCCGCACTCGACGAAGATACTCGCGATCGTCTGGTGGCCGAGCTCATGGCTGCCCGGCGCGCCGTTCGCGGTGCGACAGCGGGTAGCAGCGAGATGGCGGAAGCACGAGGCCGTATCGACGATGCCAAGGTGGCACTTGGCGAGCGGGGAGCTCCATGGTGGACCGATGGCGCTCCCGACTACAATCGCTACCTCGCCCGAAATACCCCTTACGCTGATTGGTATGCCGAGTTGCAAGATCGTTCATTCACAGCGAAACAATCTTGCGATCTGAAACGTTAGTTGGATCAGTCGGTTACTAATTGCCGATTGAGCAGCGAATGGACGGGCGAGTTGAGACATGGTCAACGCGCGGCTTCGTGCGTCGTGCTCATCCTGAAACGATGTCGCGGAGGACCAGAGTTGACCAAATACTTCTTTCACCTGCGGACCGATGGCATCCTCGAACTGGATGAGGTTGGCGCGGATTTCGATACAGATGACTTGGCTGTTGTCGATGCGTCCAACGCTGCCCGCGAGATGGTGCTCGATGCGGTCATAACGGGAGATACTCCCCTCGTTCAGCAATTCGAAATCACACGCGAAGACGGCACGCTGATCGGCATCATACCGATCCAGGCGGTCATTCGTCTCGGGTAGCAATTCCCAGTTGCTTTGGGTCTTGCACAGACAGACTTTGCCTAATGGCTTTTACCGGTTTTTCTTTCCACGTGCGCTTTTTTCTTAGGTGCGGTACGCACGTTGCAACGCGGCATATCCCTGCAGATAACCTTCTCTCCGAAGGCAGTGACAACGGAACATAACGTGTATATTAATTGGTGATGGACAGTATCGAAGAACGTCGGATCGACCGCGAGATCAATCAAGTAAGCTCAGGTTCCGATCCGTTCGCGGCCGCGATGCGAGCCTCTCGGATGCCGATGATCATCACCGATCCCCGCCGGCCGGACAATCCGATCATATTCGTGAACGAGGCCTTTGCCGCCCTCACGGGATACAGTCGCCAGGAAGCACTGGGGCGAAACTGCCGTTTTCTCCAAGGACCAGGAACGAATTCGGACGACGTCGACAAGATCAGACAGGCAGTCGCGGAGAAGCGCCCCATAGAGATGGATCTTCTCAACTATCGCAAGGACGGTTCGCTGTTCTGGAACAGGTTGCTCGTATCACCTGTCTTCGATGACGGAGAGCTGACCTATTTCTTCGCCTCTCAGTATGATGCGACCTTGGAGAGGACTGCGCCATCGCGTCCCGAACAGCAGGACCTGGAGGCGACGCTCCAACGCCGGATCGCGGATCTGACGGCAAGCGAGGAGAGGTTGAACTTCACCTTGAAAGCCGGAGGTCTCGGCGTTTGGACGCTGGACGTCCAAGAAGGCCGGCTGGTTTGTTCGCCAATCTGCAAGGCGAACTTCGGGCGCGAGCCCGCCGAAAACTTCACCTATGAGGATTTAAGAGCCTCCATCCATCCCGACGACCTGGAACGTTGGCAGCAAACGGTTGGCTCCGCGCTGGAGTCCGATGGCAACCTTCATGTCGAGTACAGGATCGTAAAGCCAGACGGGAGCCTCTCCTGGATCGAAGTGCGGGCGGAGACGAAATTCGACGAGGCGCGGCGGCCACAACAGATGAGTGGTGTCTCGATCGACACGACCGAACGGAGGCAGGCGGAAGCCTACCGGACGATGATGGCTCAAGAAATGGGTCATCGGATGAAGAACATGCTGGCGATCACTCAGTCGATCGTTAACCAGTCGCTGCGCGCCGACGAGCCGATTGAAAGCATCAGGTCGACAATATCGCAACGTCTGGCTGCCCTGTCCCGCTCCGCCGACGTTCTGCGCGGCCGAGAGGTCGACAGCCTAGGCTTGCGGGAAATCGTTCAGCAGGCAGTCGCGCCGTTCAACGAGGCCGGTCGCATCGCGTTCGACGGACCTGACCTGGACGTCTCCCATCGATCGAATACCAGCCTTTCGCTCGCTCTGCACGAGCTTGCGACAAACGCGGTCAAGTACGGCGCGCTCTCCGAGCCTCAGGGCCGCGTGGACATCCACTGGAGCGTTACCGGAGACGACTTTGTGTTCCGGTGGAAGGAAACCGGAGGACCGGTTGTGGTAGAGCCGGAGAGGCGCGGATTTGGGACAAAGCTTATTCAAATGCTCGGCGCGAGCCTTCGGGGCGAGGCAGACATCGACTTTCCTCCCGACGGTCTCTCTTTCATCGTGACAACGTCAAGAGACGCGATGACTTAGGCCTTCCCGCCCCCCTGCTCGCACGCCGAGGGAAATTCCCTTGCATGACGGCAGCAGTGGTGCAGCCATCCCAGCGACCTGCAGGGGCGGCTTGGCTTGCGGACACCCGGCATGCCTTTGGATCCTTTTTGCAGGCCGTCGCGATCGGACGCCTCCAACCAAGGACGCCGGCGCGCGGAACAAAAAAGCATCCATCCCGTTTATTCGGCGAGACGCTTCTGTCTCTGAGGAGAATTTACATGGGTAGCACCAGCGACAAGATTTCCGGTAAGGCAAACGAATTGGCCGGCCAGGCTCGACAGGCTGTCGGTAAGGCGATCGATGACAAAGAAATGCAGGCCAAGGGCGCCGTCCAGGAAGCCAAGGGTGATGCTCAGCAGGCCAAGGGCAACGCGAAGGACGCGGTAAAGAACATTGTTGACCGAGCCTGATACACTGTCAGGTCAAGGAAGGCGCGCCAATGCGGCGCGCCTTTAATGTCGAGTAAACGTCGCCTGCCTGCTAAATGGCAAAGGTGGCGACAATTGTTGAGCTGCCGTGCATGGAAAGCGGTCTACGCCGCCAAGGCCACGCTCGATGAAAGCAAGCCACTGTGGCGGATGGACGGTGATGCTTTTGACACTCACCATGAGTGCGTATCCGCTCTTCACCGTAGCGCGCCAGCCGATCAAGCAATCGAGTTAAGACAACCGGGCATCACGCCGGCTTTACACGTATACGAGATCTTCTGCGGCGCTCGCCTATTGTTGGAACCGTCAAGGCGGTCGCGGGTTTCCTGTGGCCAAGATGAGGAGCGCAAACATGACAAGTGACAAGAAAGCCCAGCAGGCGATCGAGAAGACCGGGAAGAAACCGATCGACATACAGGAGCATCCGCCGGCAGGGCCTCATGACAAGGATCAACTCCAGGACGAGAGCAAGACCCCCGGCGCTGGAACTCTGCCGGACAAGGGCGAGGAGAGCGTGTCGCCGGGCAGTGGCTGACACGGATCACGATGCGGGTTCGGTCGGAAGTGGCGTTGGCCTGGGCCGCGGGCAAGCCACCGAGAAAGAGTTTAGCAGCAGTTCAACAGCTTTGCAGTATCCGTCGCCTCATAAGGGGAGTGAAGAAAAATAGATTTAGTCGCGGTCGCGTCAAAGGCGACCGAGAGTTTCTGTTCGCCGACCTTCGAGGATGAGCAGCCGGTCGGCGTCAGTGGTGCGTCTCGGGCAGGCTCCGGTTAGAATATTGGTGGACCAGCATGATCCCTTGCTCAAGAAGAAGCTCGGCGGCCGGGAGGTCGCGGATGCCGAGGTGTCCAGACAGGCCTCGGATCGTACTGGCCACGCATGTCGAGTTGGTGGCGAATAGAACGTATCCTGCGTCTTCGGCCTCTTCTGCGGTGGCCTCGAGTGCATCGGCGACCGTATCGAGCAGACTGGTGCGCTCCACGATCGTCATTTCGTTCAACGTCTTGGAAATTGCGTTCATGTTGATCTCCTCGCGTGTTCCCGTAGGTCGCGGTGTCATAGCTGAACATTGTCGGCGATGATCGGGAGATGGTGCCCGCAGGCTGCATAAGCAAGGAATAGCTGCCACGCAGCTCACGCATGGCAGCAGCCTCTCCAATGTCGGCGCGCACCTTCTTTCGGCGCCGGCGGTCGGGACCTTTGATTTCGTCTTGTGACCTTTATCGTGCAGCGGTCGCCTTGTCGTCACGTGGCGGGGGACCGCGTCATCCAGCCCGACGGTGTATGAACATATCTAAAAACTAGGTCCCTATAACACCACGAGCGATCCCTGAAATGTCATTTTCTCAAGCCCAACGACCGTGGGCCGCGTGTCGGGAACAAAGTTTCCAAAGCTTCTGCGAACCTTCCATCCGCGACGGTGCGGCGATCACCCACCACCCCCGCGGACAGAAGGCCATTTTCGCACGGACGATCGTCGTCCCATCCCGGATGGTTGACGATTGGATATAGGCAAATCCCCTCCATGGGCACGCCCTGTCGAATAGCTTCGCGCGTCTCGTTTGCCACATAAGTGATCCAGGAGCCTCGCCTGTTTCCCTCAATGCCGGTCTCGGCGATCATCATTGGCCGGCCGTAGCGAGCATAGGTCTCAACGAGAATATTGCGTAGGGGCTTATAGTCGCGGTGCTCCATGTCGATCGGGGGACCGCCATGTATCCATTGGTTGTTGAAGTAATAATTGACGCCAATGACATCGAGATATTGGCGTTTTCCGCCAAGCTGTGGCCACATCCGCCCTTCGATCATGTCCCAGGCCTGGAATTGAGACAGGCGGTGTCCTTCCGCCGCCGCGGCGTCCCAAGGTCGGTGACGATCCCGGACAACGTTGATGCGCGGCTCGCAATGGACAAATCGGGCACGAGGATCAACGTCGCGTATGGCATCCATCGCAGCAATGGCGGCCCGAACCAGTTGCACCTTCAGTTCAAATCCCCTGCCATGGGCGAACGGATTTAGGTAGCGTGCATCCCCTCCGCCCCAGGCCAAGAAAGAAATTTCGTTCACCGGACAGTAGAACGGCACCAGATCGGTCTCTTCTTCAACGACTTGCGCGCATGCCCTGGCAAACCGCGCGAACCGCTCGACGAATGCGGGGGACCAAATGTCGATGTCATCGGGCCATCCGTAATGAAGAAGGTCCCATATGACCTGCGTTCCCGATGTCGTCGCCGCTCTGAGCATCGACCTGACACTTGACCAATCGTAGACGCCATCCCTCTCGATCAGGTGCCACCGGAACCCATCGCGGACAGTTCTGATGCCGAACTCCTGTAGCTGGACGTAGTCATTGTAGGCGTAATCATCGTGCCGCGTCGCCCGTATCACGTCCAATCGCTTGCCCATGATATTCTCGTCTCGTGGACGCAAGCGGTGCGTCGAACATTCGAACCCTGCTTGCAAGAATGATTTGAACACCCTTGATGATTGGCTCACCTTCTGCTCTGTCATCACGTCGCAAAAAAGGCGCTCCCACTGTGGAATGACCGCGCTCACACTGTAGTCCTGGACAACGCGGCGTCTGAGCGCTTCACCCATCCTACGACGCTCGGCTGGCTGAAGAAGATGCCGGATAGCGGCCGCGACCGCGGGTGGGTCGCGATAAGGCACGACAAGTCCCGACAGGTTATTCTCGACTTGCTGAAGCACGCCGGGGTCGGGCGTGACAATGACGGGAAGGGCTGCCGCCCCCGCCTCGGCAACGACGTGGGGCATCCCCTCGCCTTCGGACAGCCACACAAAGATGTCCATAGCAACCATGAGGTCGGGCACATCCGTACGATCGCCAAGAAACTGCACAGAGGCGTCAAGACCCAGAGCGGACGCCTGACGCGCAAGTTCGACGGCATAGTCAGCGTGAAATGCGTCCGGGCCGCCAACGACAAGGAACGTCGCGTCCTTGGCTTCCGTCTTGACGAGCGCCGCCGCGCGGATAAAGTCCTGCACATTCTTTTTAGGATCCAGCCTTCCCACCCAGCCTATGAGAACCTGTTCTTCCTTAAGACCCAGCCGTCGCCTGACTGCGTCACGACGCGCTTGATCAAACTCGCTCAAATCGACCATGGACGGGATCTCGATGGCATCATGTTCTCGATCGGGCATTTTTGCGGCCGCAGCGTCGCGTATTGATCGACAAACACCAACATACTTTGTGGTGAAATGTTTCGGCCCAGCCTGAGCCTCGGAAACTAAGCCACCGTGTTCGATGAGGGGTGGTCTAAGATAAAGGCGCTCGAGAGCGGGATAGATATCTGCCACATTCTGGCATGACACGACGATGTCATAGCCGGAAACCTTGTCCGCCAAATATACGACGGTGTCCTCGAACGACATCTCGTAAGGCGCCGTGTCGACGTCCACGCCCAGTTCAGACAATTGCTGATGTGTCTGATCGGGCATGCCGGATTTGCGAAAGCATGCGACGACGTCGATCCTATAGACCTTCGGATCGAGATTGGCAGCCAGAAGTCGAACCTCTGTTTCCTCGCCGCCCACGACCAGCCAAGCGAAAACAAACAATATCCGGACAGGCGAGTGCTTTGGCTCTGTCATTGGTCCGCCTTGAAGACGACCTGGATAAAATCCGGCCGCTCATTGATGAGCGTGTGCAAAAAGCGCGGCCCTTCCGACAAGGATACGAGATGTGTGATGAGGTGCTCGCGGATGGCGTCGCCATGGCTTTGGAGCAGTCTAATTGTTTCCTGAGCAAGTCGCGTTCTGTTCCACGAACCCGCTACCGGACGCGGAACCCTGTTTATTTGCGCGCATTTGATGTTCAGACCGTTGTGGTGAAATTCCTCGCCAAGCTTCAAGGCGGATGCTCCACCTTGGTAGAAAGCCAAATCGATCACCGTCCCTTGCGGACGCAACGTTTTCAGTGCGTTATTGAGACTTTCCGAGGTGGCTCGGGTCTGAAACACGAAATCGGCGCCTCTCCCCATCGCGCCGTCATGCCATCTGGCCTTGGCATGTTGCCAGACCTCCTCTTCCGTCATGGCAGTCAAGCCGAGTGCTTGCGCCCTCTCGCGTCTGAAGGGCGAGGGATCGCATATCACCACGTCCGATGCACCCGCGTTCAAGGCAAAAAGTGCCGTCAGCATTCCCACAGAGCCTGCACCGTTTACCACAACTGGCCGCCCAGACAGGCTAGCACCCAGATAGGGCACGCTTGCGCCGAAATAGTCTGCGTCCGCATGAAGGATACCATTGGCGGCGATTGGGCCCATCTGCGCGACGAATATTCCGAGAACTGGATCAAGATCGGCGGGGTGGGCGACCAGCACTTCGTGGTCTGGGTTGGCGGTGTGCCCGGTCTTATGACCGAATGTCCCCGATACAATCTGCCCAGGGCTGAAGCCCCTGGCATCGGATTCAGACACACGCGCGACTTCCATATATCCGAGAAACGGTACCGGGTATCTCAAATCTGGTTCGTTCGATATGAAAACGCCGCGGTGGCCATCGAAGCGAGAGTGAAAATACGGATTGGTGTTCTTGAGAAAAGTCAGTTCCGTTCCGGCAGACAGGCCGGTGTACAGTGTCTCTAGCCTGACATGGCCGGGTGCAGGTGGCCCCTCCTGGTATTCAGTGAAATAGGCCTCGCCGGGGCCACTGACGCCGAGCGATCGGATAATCCGGTGCCCAGGTGGTAACCCCTCCGGTTCGTCACCGTTATGGGGCGGCGATCTCAGTGGAGAAAGCAGTTCCCTTTGGAATTGCTTGGTCTCGAGCTTGATCGGCTGGCCGCTTGACACCGAGGACATGACAGCGGTCGCAAGACGGTGGGTGACGATCGCGTCGTCATAAGGGCATCTTATATTGTTTTGAAGCCCCTTTACCGCATCGACGAAATCGCGGTCCTCGCGCCATACAGGGTCACCGTCCGCGCCGCGCACGGGACGACCACGCCCGACGTCGACCATTATGTCGCGGTCGGTCAGTTCGATCGCAAGATTTTCCGCAAATATATGCAGTCCGATGCGGTGGCTCCATCCCAGCAGGCATGTTGACGATACGTTTGCTAGAACACCCGTCTCGAAGGTCAAGCTCGCCGTTGTTACCGTGGGAACATCCAACCCTGGGTAGTCCGAACGATCCTTGTGGCCCGCGCGCCCATAAACGTCTGTCACTTCTCCGACCAGAAAACGCGCAAGGTCAAGAAGGTGGGTCGCCTGCTCGATCATCTGGCCTCCCGACTGGTCCTCCTTCCACCACCATCTTGGCGGCGGCGTGGAATCCAGCCAGTAACCGGACAGAAGCTGTGCAGGATTTTCCCTTAGCAGTTCACGCGCCTCCTCCACGGTATCAAGATAGCGCCAGTGGTAGCCAACGGCGGTGATAAGTCCGCATGCCTTGACTTTGGTGGCGATCTGTTCAGCAAGCGCCAAGTCTTTTGTAACAGGCTTCTCGACAAAGAAGGGTATAGCTCTTTCAATGAGATCAAATTCCGCGTTACCGTGTGCGAAAGGCGGGATGCAGATGTAAACGGCATCAAGCCGCTCGTTGTCCAACATCGCGACGTGATTGTCATAGGATCGCGCACCGAAACGGCTTGCCGCACGATCGGCGCGAGATAGGTCGGGGTCGGCAAAGCCAACGATCTCGACATCTTCGAAGTTTGCTAGAATATCCAAGTGGCGGTTCGCGATGCCGCCGACGCCTATAAAACCGATCCGGGTGCGGGCCATGGTTTCAGTCTCCAATGATGACGTATCGACAAGATGTTTTCGGTAAACTTCAGCTGTTTCATGGGTCATACGAGACGAAGTAAAGTGCGCCTCATAACGCTCTTTCTGCGCGATGACGGTGGCTTCGCGGTCGTTGAGTGCGGCTAGACACATGCGGGCCAGCGCGGGAGCGTTACCAGGTTCCACCAAAAAAGGATGGTCGTGGCCTAAAGCTTCGACACTTCCGTCGATCCTGGTCGCCACGACAGCCAAATTGGCAGACATGGCCTCCAATACGGCAAGCGGCAAACCTTCGAAGCGCGAAGGCAGGACGAACAGGTCCGCAAGGTGCATGAGCTCGAAGACGTCCCGACGGTTGCCTAAGAACCTCACGGCCTGCTCAATGCCAAGTTCTTTGGCCAGTGCCTCGGCCGCCGCCTGCTCCTCTCCCGTGCCGACCAAGACCAGGACCGTCGAAGGGATCGTCTCAAGCACTTGCTGGAAGGCCTTCAATAAGGTGGTGTGATCCTTCTGTGCTGTGAACCTGGCCACCGTCAGGATAACCGTCTTTCCCGAAAGGCCGAGCTCCTCGGATTTAACCGTACGGGACACCGACGCAACGCATGGCTTCACGCCGTTTTTCACAACAGTGATTTGGGCGCTTGCTATACCAGCGGCGACATAGGACTTTTTGGAGGATGTCGAGACAACGATGTGCTGGGCAACGAGGCTGCAGTCCTCGAGGTATTGCCGCTTTTGCTCGGCATCGGTCAGCAGATAGGGGAGATGCTCGGTTCGGATCACTGGAACACCCGACGCACTCCCCGCACGCACGACATCGTGCCCTTCCCACCCGATCCCGGCGTGGACATGCAAAAGCGCGACGTAGCTTTTCGACAGCCATCTTCGAAACTCGTCGTCGTCTGCGGCTAACCTAATACGAAGCCCGACCCGTGCCGCGCGTGGAAGAAGGCCCGTCCTGTCTTCTCCGACTATCGCAACAGTGACGTCGAATTCCGTTGAAAGCCCCTCACCTAGCGCAAGCATATGCTCGCCGACACCGGACGGGTCTCGACTATCGGTCGCAAGGACGACGCGAGGCTTATCAGACATGAAGTTCACGGAATGCAGCTTCTTCTACAAGCGCTTCCATAGCATCGAACGTCTTCTCCCAGGACGATTGGCGAAGTTTGCTGTCGATGACGTCCAGCCATCCACGGGTGCCCTGATCTATCCGACATGCGGCATCGCACGCCGCCACGAAGTCTTGCGTGCCGTCCACGAGAAATACGCCGGGCAGGCCTTCATAGGAGGCGACAACATCTGTTATCCGGGTGCTAACGACCGGCAAGCCGGCGGCAAGATATTCAGGGGTCTTGGTCGGGCTGATGAATTTCGTTGCGTCATTATGGGCAAAAGGCATTAGCGCCACGTCCCAGCCGCTCATGTAAGACGGGAGCTCGTCATACTCTTTTCGACCAAGAAAGTGGATATTTGCGGCACGAGGAAGGTCGTCGTCCGAAATCTTGACCACTGGACCGACGAACACGAAAGAATAGTTGGGGCGAGCGCGCGCGATCTCCGCGACAAGCCCCAGATCCGTCCTTTCATCAATCACACCGGCATAGCCAAGCCGTGGCGACGGTATATTTTCCTGATCAAGCGGACTGCGCTGAATGGACCTTGCTTGCCCAAAGTGCGTGATATCGACACTAGACGGATAGCAGTGGATGTTTTTGTGGCACTCGGCCCGGGAGCGATAAAGGCTTTCACCACCTGTGAAAACCACGTCTGCACGCGCCAGAAGCCTTTGCTCTGCCTCCCGTATGGAGGATGGGGCGAACTTGAAATTCGCCAGCTCATCCATGCAGTCATAGACGACGGCTTGCGCCTCTACATGGCTGGCGATGTCGCACATCATTGGCGTGTAGAACCATAAAACTGGTCGCTCGATCCTCGCCAACTTGAGGACCTGATCGAGGAGGTCTGACAGAGTTTGAAGCCGCTTGCTCTCGGGCCACCAATGCGGAACCCTCGGACGTATAGCCTTGACTGACGAGCCCTTGAACGTGTGGACCTCATAATATGCCAGGTGGTGATCTGTCGGGATGTATTCCTCGAAAAAGATGACGTCTCTGGTACGCGAGAACCTCTCCATCAAATGCTGCGGTCGCTGGAACACAAAATCCCACCGCAGGTGCGAAAAGCAAACAATTGGGGCGTTTCGAGGCGGCGTGTTGAAGGCACTTACAAGGTTCATCGCGGTTCCCCGTGCGCTGTTGTGCCGGTCAACCTGCGTTTAAAATCTTTGTTCCTTTCCCTTGAAAATATGCCGTCCTTTCTTCGTCGACAGGATTGCGTTCGTCAGTTTTTCAATCGAGTGCTGCCATACCCAGTTTTCAAGGACAGTCTGTCTCGGAGAGAACCGTCCAATATCTCCCAAGATATCGGCGAACCCTGTGTGAAAATTCTCCGCGGTTCGCGTCACACCGGTTTCGCGTCGGATGTATTGGAGACCGCACTTCAGCTTTGCATTCGCCAGGACTGGTATCCCCGCGAGCATATACTCGGTGATTATAGCGGGAGCACCGTCGTCGATGCCGCAGACAACACCAAGTCGCGATTGGTTTATCAGCTTGTTTAACGCGCTATAAGAGACGCCGGGAGGCTCGATAAAGTCTACATCAACTGCGAGCCTGTCGGCCATGGCTTTCAGGTCGTCGACCAGTTCACCGTATCCGCAGACGCACAAGGCCTTCAGTTTCCGTGGGAATTTAGCAAGCGCATCGAAGAGGATGTCATGACGCTTGTATGGCTGTGCGGCTGCGATGTAGATGACATCATATACTTTTTCTAAAGGCAGCGGGCCGAACATTGTCGGGGACGCAAACTCGGGACCAATCGGTAGCACGATAGTCTCCACGCCTGGGTAAATTTGTCGAACTTCATCTGACTGCCATTCAGCTCCCGTGATAACCAAGTCGAAGTGTCGTCCCACTTCAAAAGGTACTCTCAAGGATGGGGCATCAATCGAATTGTAGATTTTGAAGCTGGAAGAGCACGCGGCCATGACGTCTTCGCTTACGCCCAGGCCCCACACGCATAGCAGCTCTGGCGCGCCGAAGGCTTGAATGTGGCCAATCATGTCGTTCGAGTTGAAAGGTGCTGCAAAGCCGTTCATCTGGAAGGCACGCCGCCGCAGCGGCGAGGTCACGTCCCGAGGTTCAGACGGAGCCTCGCCGCCCCTCCAATGTGTCCAGATCTCCGCTTCGTCGGCCAACCCGGATTTGACGCACGCCAATGGCAACCGCTCAAGATAGCTTCCCTCAACTGGAAAATCTGAAATCTCAACCTGCCCGGCCGCTTGCGGAACGGCCTGCCATTTGTCCCGATACCATTCAACGGATGGTCGCGGGTCTTCATCAAAAGGGCCCTCTTGGTAGTCACTGATTACGACAACGCGCGAGGAATGTTCTTTTACCATTTGGTATCACCATCGATTGCAGCGGAAGGACACAGGAACTGCTCGTGGCGAACCGTTCTTTCTGAGATGCGTCACTCTCGCATGTCTGGACGTGGGATGGCCGAAAGAGAGGTGAAGGGCATCCTGGAAGAGCTGGTCACCGCCCCCGCCCTGTCCGTCAAGCCTGAGCGACTCCCTCGACAACCGAACCTTCCCGAGCGGCCGTGATGCGAGGGCGCCTGATTGCTTCGTTGGAAGTGCCCTGTTCACCCGATCTGTCAAGATCGTCGTTTTTTAAAACCATTCCTGTTTCCTCGACGCTAACGCTGCTCGAGGATCTCGGTTCCCTATGGTTTCATCCTCTAGAGGATCGTCGCTCTTCCCTATTACCAAACCGAATCCGGGTTCTTTCAGGTAAACCATAAAGGCATGCACGATCTGGGTGTCGGCAAGGGCCGAAGCCTGCGGGCGCTGGGTTTTGTATCACCGGATATTCAACGAAATCTTGCGACGGTCGCCCGCGTGGTCGATCGGTTACCATCCTTCCATGCGTCGGTCGGATCATGTTGCTCTGTCCCTGACTGCTCACCGGCTTTGAGCGCGATGCTGACGCGTGCTGTCTGCTCGACGCAGCCAAGCTGCCCATTGCGTCTGAAGGGTCGACTTTTGATGATACCCCGAAGGTAGTAGGCCCGCTGGTGAAACTTATTCGGCGGCTAAACGTATCCTGATTGCCGAACCCCAACGTCCGCACCTGTTCGGACGTTCGGCCTGACGAAGAGGAGAGCGCGACAGCTCTCCTCTTTCTTCGTCGAAGCGGGACAGCGGATTGCGACGCGGTAGGGCGGAGTAAGGCACGGTTCTGCCCCGGGCCGCAAGCCTAGGCATTCTTTGCTCTCCGGGACACCGTAAACTTTCGGGTTCATAGGCAGCGATGACTTTTGTTGTGCCATCGTCCGAGGCGGCGACGCTAACCTTCCAATTAAATGAGCAAGCCCGGGCCTCTTCCTCACGCTCTTGACAGGCAAAGAGGCTGCTCGGAGCAGCTTCCCGCTGCATCATTAATGGCGACAAATTCAAGCCCACAGGTCGGGCGGATCCGCCGTCCTCCTACCCCACAGGTTTGGGCGTCGGTACTTTACCGCGGCGAGTTGTCCTCTGCAACGTGACCATCGAAAGGCAAATAATTTGGTCGACAATCGCGCCGAGGCGACGGCCGATGATGGCATGCTCCATGCTAGTAAGGATATTATTGTCAGGATGGAGGGTGGCTTTTAGCGTTCCGAGGAGGCACGGCTCACGGCACGCCGAGAATGCGACGCCAGACGCATAAGGTTTCTTAGTGACACAGATGACTATAACAATCTGTCGAAAAGGTCACGTCGTGCGGCCGAGCTGGGCAAGCCGACGGGTTTCATTCTCATCACGACCGCTAGCCTTGCTTTGTCGTTCCGTCACCGTCTGCTCTGACTGACCAAACTTCGCCCTCGCCGTCCTCGTCGATGACACGAGCGAAGGTAGCCCCCTCGATGTCCAGGGTTCTACGCGCCAGGATTTGCGCGTTTTCTTTGAGTTCGATGCCGGCCTCAACGCAGATCAGGCCACTGCTTTTATGATTGTACTCAACACGATAAGTCATTTCAGGTCTGTCTCCATATGGCAGAAAGGTGAGTAACCAACCGCAGCCTCGAAATCTGAGCGAAAATCGACACCGAAGGCACGTGGCTTTCCCGCCCCTTTCATTGCTGCCGCGGCCTCAACGTCAATGGATTGCGATTGAGGTGGGCGCATTCGATTGGATGCCTATCCGACCGACATAAGTGCCAATAAGCGATGACGTGATCGCGTCTACCGTGACAACGCCTCCATTGTAGAGGTCGATCGCAGCGGCACATAGTATTTCGGTCGAGGGGTCGTCGGGCGTCATATTATAATAATCAAACCAGTTTCGTACTGCCTCAGAAATCAGCTTCACAGCCTGGTCGCTTGTAGCCATGGCGCTCACTCCTTACCTTTTGACGCACGCCAAACCGAAATCGCCCACGCCAGCGAGCTGCGCCCTCCACGTGGAAGACAGCCGACAAGGCATCAACGGTCGCTCGAATGAGAGATCGGAAACCGCCGCGTGCCCGCCGGTCTGTGCAATGAGGGAAGTCAACCCTTTGGTCGGCTTTTCGCTGAGCCGCGGTCCCGTTGCAGAGCGGCGATGATCAATGGTGCAGCCGCAATGACAACCCGGCCGAGCGGCACCCTGCGAAGGACCCGGGTCGCCACGGCACTACCGGCGATACCCGCGATCACTTTCCCCCAAGGAAATGCCCCAGAGGTCTCCACATTGTCGGAATTTGTTGTTCGCTTCGGCATATCCAGCTCCTCAATTCGTGCAAGCGCCATCAATATCTTTTGGTAAGGGTTTGACCGAAACCCAATACCGATGCGCGTTAACGAGCGGATGGTAAAAAAAGTTCAATTCGAAGCTTGAACACTTCCCCGATGGTATCGCTGCTGCGCGTTCACCACGGGATCGCCTCGACATGCCTTGAACCCTGCTCTGAACCGGATCCTCATCAAATGTTCCAACGTCCTGCTGCTATAACACCTTAATACACGGCGTGGTCAGCTAGCTTCGTTTTCTCGCGCTCGACGTTTGGATGACGGAGCCGCACGAGGGTCATGGCAAGGCTTTCACGACGCCTTTACTCTTGCCGCGAGCCGGGATAGGTGCTTGACAGGGGACGCCCCTGTTTACCGGCGAGGACTTCCGATGCGACTGGAACTAAACGCTATCTGACAATGGTGATCACAGGAATGTTGGCTTCCCCGGCGGCGTCGATGAACGCCCGTCTCGCGTCCTCTGTGGTCGTTTCTCCTGTGATGGCGTCGACGCAGGTTTTTACCGCGACGACGTATTTTTCACCATCGTCATCTGGCCAGAACTCCAGCAGGACACGCCCGACGTCATAAAGCGTCCTAATTCTAAACGCGTCGCTGTTGGCCATCACGAGCATCAGCGGCGTGAACTCCTTCGTTGTGTGCCAATTCATGTCAATGACCCATTGCAACGTGAACACAACGTCAACCAAGCAAGGATCGTACCGAAGCCGAGAGGGCTACTGAGCAGGCTGGCCACCCGCGCTTACATGCCAGGTCTTGCCAGGAAAGCGGTCCCACTATGGCAGCACTTGTCGTCCACCGAACCGCGGCCGCTGTAAACCATCTTATGCGACCGGCACATGTGCTGTCGTGACCAGATCCGCCTTCAGCCGCGCGGTTTCCAGTCCGAGTTCGATAAATGTACGCGCATGTTTCGCGAGCGCGACATTGTCTTCCCAGAGGTTTCTCCAGATAGCGGTTTTCAGTGAGAGGTCCTCATCCACGATAGTCGTCGAAAAGGACTCGAACGTTACATAGTCGTTCCACCCGATCGCAACGAGAGCGTCGAAGATCGAGGCAAAATCGATGTTACCGGTCCCCAGATATCCGCGATGACTTTCCCCGATATGAACGTAACCGATCTTATCCGCTGCGTTTCGGATTGCTAGGCCGACATCCGCCTCCTCGATATTCATATGAAACGTATCCAGGTGCAGGAAGACGTTGGACGCGCCGGTGTCGCGGATATAGGCCAGTCCCTGCGCCGCGGTATTGAGCATGTTGCTCTCGAACCGATTGACGATTTCAAGGTTCAGGGTCACGCCCGAGGCTTTGGCTCGATCAGCGACTTTCGATAGCGTGGCGACGCTTTGATCCCACCCCTTTCGAGACAATGAATGTTCTTGTTTCCCATGAGCGGAGCTCAGGATTCCCGCCAGCTTGGTGCCGCCAAGGTCGCGAACGAGCGCCACGGCACGATCGAGGATCGCTTCGCCGTTGGCAACAATTGACGGATCAGCGCTGGAGATGTCGCCCTCCGCGGGCAGCCCCATGCTGACCGCGACATCCAGGCCAAGGTCCCGAATACGAGATGCAAGCCACTTTACATCGACCTCATCGGGGTCGAGGTAGGAGAATTCCACAAGTTTGAAACCAAGCTCGTGGGACCGGGCAAGGGTCCTCTCGATCTCATCTTTCGAAGATCCCGCACTCCAGACAAACGAGTGGACACCGATTTTGGACATAGCACCAATTTCCCGATTTTTTTCAGAGTGAGCCCCGTCGAAACCCAAAGGTCCCGACGGGGAAGAAGAGGAGACCTTAACGAGCCGCGGTCCAGCCCTTGTAGTCCTTGATGTTGTCGGCCGTGATCAGCTGAGGATCGAGGAGGACGGTGGGTTCGGCAGGCTTCTTGCCATTGAAGAGGTCGACTGCCATCTTCAGCGAGTCACCCGCCATCGTGTACGGATCCTGGGATGCCGACGCCTTGATCATCGAGTTTCCGCTAGCAAGCGACTTTTCGATATCCGGCGCGCCGTCAACGGCGGTGAAGAAAAACTCGTTCCGGTTGAGCTGCTTGGCGGCGAGTTCCGCACCGATCGCCGTCGGGTCGTTGATGGCAAAGACGGCATCGATCTTGTCGAAGCGTGTCAGAAGGCCCTGCATGACGGCCAGACCGCCGTCGCGCGAACCCTGTGCGTTCTGGTCGTCCGACAGGATCTTGATGTCCGGGCTCTGCGCCAACACATTTTTGCAACCCTGAACGCGGTCGATGATCGAAGACGATGCTGGGCCGTTGATGATGACGACGTCGCCTTTGCCCTTGAGCTTATCGACGATGTACTTGCAGGCTTCCTCGCCTGCCTTGATGTTGTTCGTCATGACGGTCACGTCAGCGCCCGGCGCGGAGACGTCGAATGCTGCAACGATCACGCCTGCGGCCTGCGCCTTCTTCACGGCTGGCGCGATCGCCTTGGCGTCGACGGCGTTCAGCATGATGATGTCGACGCCAGCGGCGACGAAACTATCCATCTGCGAGACCTGCTTATTTAGGTCGTAGTCTGCCGAGACGGACGTCACCTGGACATTCGGGTTGATCTCCTTGGCGCGGTCTTCGATGCCCTTGATGGTGGCGACGAAGAACGGATTTCCAAGAAGACCGACCGAAATACCGATCTTCTGCAGTTCCTTGGCAGAGGCGGGCATTGCAACGGCCGCCGCAAGAGCAGTACCGACGAGCAGTTTAGAAAATAGACGCATACTTTCCTCCATTTTGGCGCTCCCCGCGCCTGTGATCCGGTAATCCCGGTTTCTTGAGCCGCACCTCATGTGCGGCTAAGCCCTTTCAGCCGATAGCGGTCGAGCGCCACAGCGACGATGATGACAAGTCCCTTGATGATGTACTGCCAGATGTCGGACACCCCGACGAGGATGAGACCGTTTGACAAAACCGCGATAATCAGAGCCCCGATCAGCGTTCCCCATATCGATCCGACGCCGCCGACGAAGCTGGTTCCGCCAAGGATAACTGCTGCGATGGCGTCTAGCTCGTAAGCCTGACCGAGCTGAAGACCGTTGGCCGCGTAAAGACGCGCCGCGGACATTACGCCGCCGACGCCAGAGAGAAGACCAGACATCGAGTAGACGAAGAGTAGAACGAGCGGCACCTTGATGCCCGTCAACCGCGCAGCTTCGACATTGCCGCCCACGGCGTAAATCCAAGTGCCGAGCACGGTTCGCTTCAAGATGAACCATGAGATCACAATGGTGACGAGCGCGATGATCGCAAGCCAAGGGATCCCGAAAAGAGAGCCGTTGCCGATGAAATCGAACGGCAGGTCGGCATTGAAGACCGTCGTGTCGTTACCGAGTAACCGGGCTATGCCCCGCATCGCCGTCAACGAGCCGAGCGTCACGATGAACGGTGGCAGCTTGAGGAACGATATGATGACACCGTTGACCACGCCGCACGCCAGCCCCACGCCGATTGCCGTGGGAATACCCAGCATCCCGATTTCGGGATAAAGCGAAACGATGACCCCGACCATCGCGGAGGCGGCCAGGATCGAGCCGACCGACAGGTCGATACCGCCGGTCAGGATGACAAAAGTCATGCCCGCTGCAAGCACGGTGTTGATCGAGGCCTGCTGGGTGACGATCGAAAGGTTGTTGACGCTGAGGAAACGGCCACTCAAAAGATGAAAGCCGAGTGCAAGAATGACCAGCACCGGCAGCATCCCGAGCGCGGTCAATGTCGACCTGAGTTTTGCCTTGCTGGCGTTTGTTTGATCGGTCGATGTAGAGGTCATGATAAAATCCCGTCGTCTATGGTTTCAGGCCTCAGGCTACCTTGGATGCCGATCCCGTGGAGAAGGCCATGATGGCCTCTTGGCTTATCGGGTGGTCGGGCGAGGCATTCACCTCGCCGGCGAATAAGCCTTCGCGCATGACAAGCACACGGTCGGCAATACCGATGATCTCGGGCAGGTCGCTCGAGATCACCACGATGGCGATCCCGCTTTGTGCGAGTTCGTCGATAATCCGGTAGATCTCCGACTTTGCACCGACGTCGACGCCACGCGTCGGTTCATCGAAAATGATCACCCTTGGTTTGGTCTCGAGAAGACGCGCGATAAGCGCCTTCTGCTGATTGCCACCCGAAAGCGCTCCGACGTTTATGCTGGCGCTCAGCGTGCGAATAGACAGTGACTTGATCGCCCGGGAGGCGCGCTCCTTCGCGGCTGCGAAGTTCAGTATGCCTCCCCGAGCCGCATCCTTGCCGATAACGCCGATATTGATGTTCTCGTTGATCGTCATGTCGAGAAAGAGCCCGAGACCCTTGCGGTCTTCGGTCAGGTAGGCAATCCCTGCATCCATGGCGTCACGTGGCCCAGTGATGGCGATCGTTCGCCCGTCTAGGGTCACCGTTCCGGATGTTTTGCTGTCTGCTCCGAAAATAAGCCTAGCGAGTTCGGTTCGACCTGAACCGACAAGTCCGGCAATACCCAAGACCTCACCAGCTTTTGCATCAAACGAGCAGCCATGCACGCGTCGGCCGTCGCCCATGTCCTTGACGGACAACACCGTTTTTGCGGCCTGTGGGGGCGAGCGGTGTTCCTTTTTGTAAAACGAGGACAGATCGCGCCCCACCATCATCGCCACCAGCTTTTCGGCGGACAGGTCAGCGCGATCGAGTGTGCCGACATACGCGCTATCGCGAAGGACGCTCACCCTGTCGGCCAGCGCGTAAATCTCTTCCATGCGATGGCTGATATAGATAATGGCAATTCCCCGCGCCTTCAGGTCGGCGATCACCCCGAACAGGCGTTCGGTCTCCCTTGACGTGAGTGACGTTGTCGGTTCATCCATCACGATGATCTTCGCGTTGGTCGTCAAGGCACGCGCGATCTCGACCATTTGGCGCTCACCCAAGGACAGGGCGGCGACGAGTTGCGATGGCCCGAAGCTAATGCCCAGCTGCTTGAGGATCGGCTCAACACGACTGCGTGCCTCTGCTTTGTCAACGACCCCATAGCGCGAAGGCTCGGCTCCCAGAAACATGTTCTGGGCAACGGTGAGGTTAGGGGCGAGCGACAGCTCCTGATAGATTACCGAGATGCCGTTTGCCTTAGCCTTGATCGGATCTCCCGCCACGATCGGCTTGCCGTTGACCAGCACGGCCCCACCTGGATCAGCCGTGTATGCGCCAGACAGGACCTTCATCAAGGTTGACTTACCAGCACCGTTTTCCCCCATCAGCGCATGAACCTCTCCCGGGTAGACCGTGAGCGATACCTTGGTCAGAGCCTTGGTGGTCCCGAAAGTCTTGCTGATATTGCGCATCTCGAGGACAGGCGCGCGCTCGATGTTTCCTCCGGTCGTCATGCGTGCAACTCCTTGCGTGGCGGCGCGACCTCAGCCTCTTCGGTCTCGATCAATGATCGCCAAGCCTTGCGATAGGCCTCGAGGCCGAAGAGCGGCAGTGATTCTGCTCGTGTCGTTTCGTTTCTGAACGGAGATTGCCCAAGGCTATCAAAGACGAGCGCGGCGGCCCCGAAAGCGCTTCCCTCGGCGGTCGCGCTTGAGTAAACGTCCTGCGAGGGACGGAGCTCAGCGAGAAGCTCGGCAAACAAACCTGTCTTCACCAGGCCGCCGTCAATGACGATCGAATTTCCCGACCTGATCAGATCGAGGCACAAGTCAGTCATCAGGGTAACATAGAGAAGTGCCGCGGCTGCCCTCTCCTCACCCTCGACAAGCGGCCCTAAGAAGCGGCCGTTAAACCCTTGCATCGGACCACCTGGGGCAAAAGACGGCAGGCCGAAGACGCCCTTTTCGATCACTCGCGACAACGCGTCGATCCCAACGGGCTTGTTCCAACCGCCGCTCGCGAGCTCGTATTCTCTTCCCCCCATGAACCGGATCGTTGGAGCGGCTTTTCCATCGACGGTAACATTGGCCAGCATGTCACGATGCTCATCGAGTGCATCCAGCGGGCAGGCCGCGTTGAAGATGACGACCCATGTACCGGTTGATACGAGCGTGAAGTCGTCGAACCCGACCGAGCGATAATAGTAAAGCGCTGAATTGCTGTCGTGAACGCCATTGTGGACCTGGAGGTTGGCGCGGTCACCGTCACGAAGCGGGCCTTGCCAGTTTCCGATCGCTGCGCCAGCGCGCGTAAAGGCCGGCATCTTCTCTCGCCAGCCCTGACGATCGACCAGGCTGCTGAAGTCTTCCTTCAGGGGTGCCCACAGATGTGAGTGGCAACCGATGTAGGAGACTTCCGACACCTTGCTGCCGGAAAACTTCCAGGACCAGAATTGCGGATATGCCAGGATCGCGTCGGCTTTGCCAAGGATTTCCGGCTTGGCCGCCTCCAACCAGAGAATATGCCGGCCGTAGTTGAAGCCGAGAGGGAGTTTGGGCGAGTAGGTCTCGCTGAAGGGCGGAGCCAAGATGTCGATGCGCTGAGCAATCACCGCTGGTGGCTCTTGCTCGTAATCGAGGATCGGATGCGTCAGCTTATCACCATCGACGAGCGCGAAAGTACAACCATGCCCTGAGAACATGACGTGCCCGACCGCATGATCTTCGACCGCATCCAGGAGCGAACTTGTCATCCATCCAAAAAGCGCCTCATCGTCGAGGACACGAATCCCGTCGCGCTCTATCCAGACTGGTTTTGTCCTCGATTGCGCGAGGATCGCCCCATCCGCGCCAAATACGAACAGCTTCGAGTTCGTCTTGCCCAAATCGAAGACAGCCACGGCTCTTCCAGACGTCATCCCTGCCCCCCGACCGCTGCGATCATGATCGTGATCCCCGCGTCCTCAAGCATTTTCGCACCGGCATCCGACAGGCCGTCGTCAGTGACAATCGTCCCTATCCGCGAGAGCGGCAGGACAACGTTGCGAGGTTGGATGGAGAGCTTCCGGCTGTCCGCCAGCAAGACGATCTCGTCGGCGCAACCGCTCAGTTCGCCGATAGCCTTGGTCAAGAGGGGATGCGATTCCAAAAGCCCTTCGCCGCTAATACCCTGCGTGCCGAGGAAGAAGCGGGAAGCGAAGAAGTCCGGCGCGCCAGCCGACGCATCGTGGATGATACCAGGCTCTCTGTACAGAACGCCGCCAGCCACAATGAGGCTGCAGGTGCCATGCTCGCCGAGATAGGCGGCAAGAGGCATGGAATTGGTGTAAAGGCGCACGTTGCGCCGGGCCAAATGCAGTCCCAACTGGTAACATGTCGAGCCCGCGTGAACGATGATTGCATCCCCGTCCCGCACGAGGCCTGCGGCTTTCTCCGCGATAGCGCGCTTGGCATCAACCGCGATGTCGCGGTTTTCATCATATGGCCTCGCCGACAGTCGGCCAGAAAGAGCCGACTCGTTTGCGGAGATACCACCGTAAACTTTGCGTGCAACGCCGATTTCATCGAGCTTGTCGATGTCGCGCCTGATTGTCGCGGGAGAAACACCGAGCCGCTCCTGCAGGTCGCGCACGGATGCGAACGGCCTTTCTAGAAGCATCTCCGTGATCAGGCGATGGCGATCGGAATCGTTCAACTCAATGCCTCCACTGACGTTTCTCCCCAACGTCTTTGATGAACTATAATCACAGACAATCATCCACCGCAACATAGGAAGATGTAAAATCTTCATCGTTGACGATATTCGATCACATTTATATGGTGGGCCGGAGTTCGCTCATCATTGGGCGACAATCGTCAGGAGGAGACATTCATGGATCAACCAGACCTAAGAGGAACGGACCTGTTCAAGGGGTTCCTCCGGCTTTCCAGCGAGATCGGTAGCGACATCCTCAAGACCCAAGGTGCGGGTGGAAACACGTCCATCAAGGATGATGGCGTCATGTGGGTGAAGGCGTCTGGCACTTGGCTTGCCAAAGCGCAGGCCGAGGACATTATGGTTCCGGTGGTTGTCGAACCACTCGTGCGCGCGTTACGGGCGGAAGATCCTCGGGCGGAAAAATCAACGGATTTCATAGTAAGCGAACTGAACTCGAGCGGGCTCAGGCCGTCCATCGAGACAAGCTTCCACGCGGCGCTTAAAAGCCCCGTCATTGCTCACTATCACTGCGTTAACGCGATTGCGCTTTCGGTGCTTGAAAACCGCGACCAAGAGTTGGCTGATCGAATGCGGACCGTTGCGGACCTCACATGGGTCACCATCCCCTACCGACGTCCGGGAACGCCGTTGGCGAGGGAGATCGAAAAAGCGGCTGCGTCTCGACCGGATGTTTTGATCCTGTTCAATCACGGTATCATTGTATGTGGTAACACCGTCGAAGACGTTGCGGACAAGATCGAACGCGTGACGAAGGCTCTGGCGCGAGGCACGCGCGAGACGATCAGCCCCGATCTTGCGGCACTCGACGCTATTGCCAAAGGATCTGGATTCCATCCCGCGCGAGACCACGACAGTCATAAGGTCGCATTGTCCGAAGTGAACCGGGCAATCGCCTTGGGAGGATCCCTGTATCCCGACCACGTGATCTTCCTCGGAACCGAGATCGGCGTGTTGCGGGAAGGCCAAAGTGCCGCGGATTTCCAAGCAGCCTCGCACAACGAGGGTCGAGAGGTGCCGAAGATGCTGATTGTCCCAGACAAAGGCATTCTGCTTTCGAGCGCATTGACAGCTGGCGGTGAAGTGATGGCGCGGTGCCTGGCCGAGGTTGTCGGCCGCATCCCCACTGAAAGCAAAGTCGTCTACCTGTCCGAAAGCGACGAATACGAGCTGATGAACTGGGAGGCCGAGCAATATCGACAGGCGCTCGATCGTGGATCGGCGAGGCAAACAGCGTGACCAAAAATGCTGGATCAGCGGTCGCCATTGGAATTGATATTGGAACATCGGGCGCTCGCGCGGCCGCCATCGACGTTGACGGCACTCCAGTAGCGTTTGCCGCATCGCCGTTTAGGTCCAATGACGAACTGCGTGACCCTGCGGCTTGGTGGCGGCGAGTGAAAGAAGCGATGGAACAACTCGCCGCGACAATCGACCTTCGAGCGGTCGAGGGCGTCGCCGTCGACGGGACGTCTGGAACGATCTTGTCGCTAAACGCTTCGGGCGAAGCCACCGGATCAGTGCTGATGTACAACGAGCCGTGCCCCGATGCGGCCATCGTGGTAAGTATATCGCGACATGCTCCCGACGGCGCAACGGCCGTCGGCGCGAACTCAGGCTTAGCGCGCGCTATTTACCTGTCCCGTGACCGCGATGTTGACGCCATCGTGCATCAGGCGGACTGGATCCTCATGAAGCTGGGATGCCCAGGTCGGCCCAGTGATGAAAACAACGCGCTCAAATCAGGTTTTGATCTCGAAAGCCAGACCTGGCCGGCGTGGATCGAAGCGGCAGGCATGAACATCGCGAGCTTGCCCAGCGTTTACCGCGCCGGCGCGCGAATTGCCAAAATCTCAGGATATCTCAGACAACTGGGTATCCCCGCTTCGGCATGGTACCATGCGGGCACCACCGATGGATGTGCATCCTTCCTGGCTACCGGCGCTTCAGCCGTCGGGGATGCGGTCACCGCTCTTGGTTCGACGATCGTATTAAAGTTAGCGTCCGACCAACCGATCAATGCGCCAGAGTTCGGGGTCTATTCACACCGTGTGGGCAATTTCTGGCTGGTGGGCGGCGCATCGAACAGTGGTGGAAACGTACTGCGTGCGTTGATAGGTGACGACCGGCTGACGGCCCTGACGACCGCGATTGACCCTAATCAACCGCTCGGTTTGGGATTTTACCCGCTCCTTAGGCCGGGTGAGCGTTTTCCAATCAATGATCCGCACTATCTGCCGCGCCTTGAGCCGCGACCCGCAAACGACGCGGCGTTTTTCCAAGGCCTCCTGGAGGGAATGACCGAGATAGAGCGCCTGGGTTACCATCGCCTGCGTGAACTTGGTTCCCCCGCCCTAAGGACGCTGCGCACGGTGGGCGGCGGCGCACAAAACCCCGCCTGGACGGCAATGAGAGCCCGAGCGATGGGGCTCGAGCCACTACCAGCGAAATCGGTTGAGGCCGCCGTTGGGACCGCTACCCTCGTTCTAGCCAACGGGGGCCCGCATGTTTAACCCGACAAAAACCGACCTTGCGGCATTGACGCGGACGTACGACGTATTTCTGATTGATCAGTTTGGTGTTTTGCGCGACGACATTGGGCCTTATGAAGGGGCTGTCAAAGCATTGTCGTGGCTTGCCTCGCAAGGAAAGCGCGCGATCGTTCTTTCGAACTCCGGGCGGAGCGGAGATTACAACAGCGAGAGACTGGTCAGACTTGGCTTCGCGGCGGAAAGCTTCGAACGCTTCGTGACCTCCGGCGATGTCGCGTTTGACCTCCTCTCAAAACAGGGATCAGGTGTCTCGAAATCCGCACGGTGTTTTACGATTTCCAGCGGGGGAGACACCGACCTAGCGGATCGTCTCGGGCTTGCGTCCACCGGTGCCGCGCGCGGCGCTGATATCGTTATCATTTCGGGCAGCGAGGCCGAGCGGATCTCAATGGATGAGTATCGGAAGATGCTGCTCCCAGCCGCGGTAAACGGCATCCCATGCTTCTGCACCAATCCAGACATCCACAAGCTACATCAGGGCCGGATCGCGCCCGGAGCCGGGAGCATTGCAAAACTCTACGAGGAGCTTGGCGGGAGCGTGCGCTGGGTTGGAAAGCCATTTCCCGAGATCTACGAGTATGCCCTCAAAGTAGCTGCAATAGATAAGCAGAACCGCGTTGTCTGTATCGGAGACAGCATTGAGCACGACATCCTTGGAGCGAACACCGCCGGTCTAGGCTCAGTCCTAGTGGGAACGGGTATCCTGGCTGGCCAGAGCGAGGACGAACTCGCGAAGATTGCTGAGCGGTCTAGCGCCTACCCAGACTTCCTTCTGGCGCGCTTTTCATTGTGAATGTTGAGATCGTAGGCATACCGAAACAGGCCGGGCCGCCTCCCGAGGCACCGCGGTCGCCTTTAAGTTGATATTGAAGACATCACTCGAGCGGCGCTTTCAAGCAACCGGGCTAAGGAACGTCCGTCGACGCCGTCGGCTTGATCGAGCATCACAACCGGCGGACCTATGACTGCCTGCGACTTTGTGGACCATGTCAACACATACTGGTAGCCACGAACGTCCACCAAGTGGTCGCAGTCTGTCCCTTCCGTTGACACCGACAGCCCACGATCCGCTTGAGCCGCACACCGATCCCCTTTTCGGTTCGCGTGAACGCGGTCCCGATATGCCGACACCACCGCGCGTCGAGATGTGGTCTGGCGCATACCACGCTTTCAATGCGAATTGCCTGAGCATCCTAAAAAATGTCGGCGCCTGAACCGGCCAATCATACGTTGTATACTTGTGGGCTTGCGGTTCGCGGCGCATTCACTATCTAAGATCTTGAGCAAGGAAAATCCAAATGGTTGAGCGGCTTTCCCCAGTATCGTCCACCGCATCGTCAAACCCGACACGGGTCGATCGCAGTATCTCGCTCGCGGAACCGGATGTAGCATGGGCAGCTGAGAGACAATCTGCGATCACTGCCAGCTTGGAGCAAAAGAACAACGAAGGTCGCGAACAAAACCTCGGGGATGACGAATTACCTTCAGGCCATTTGCCACATCTTCCACCTGAAGACCAAGCTCGAGAGGCCGAGCAGTCAGACAGTCATCTGTCAGGCGAAAGCGAGCGAATTGGCAAGGGGAACCTCAGTGAAAATGTTCCATTCGGCGAGCATCAAGGCTACGTCTGAAATAGCCCCCGCCGGCCTCCAAAAGACCATGGAAAGATAAGGCGATCCAGGTTGGGATCTGAGCCTATAACGGGACAGCGGTTCCAGCATCATGACATAGTCTTTTCGCAGGCTTTTGACGCCAGTCATCTTTCGATGGCGCAATGGGGCGTCAATTCGGCCATGTTCTTGCGCCATCTTGACGCCAGTATCGCCATCGCCACAAGAGCGCCCTTCCTTCGAGAACCACGTCGTTCTCAGCGGCGTGCGTGCGCGATACATCAACGCGGTTTTCAATGGTGTGGCGAGCCGGGGCGGGGGAATTCTTGCTTGATCTCAGAGCATGCATGCTTCACGCGGCTGATTTCAACACTTGATTGGGGCCAGCCGGATAACGGGGGGCGTAAAGTTCTTGGCCGCCCATAAAGGCGGCCTCGATTTGCGAAAGGTAGGCACACCCAATTCCGTGGACTATTCCGCGGCCTGGCCGACGTCCTCGCGATGGTGGATCTCCGTTCCCAAGACCTTCAAGCATTCCCTGATGAACGCCGCTAGTGCAGTCCACCCTTTTGCCGAAACCATGGTTCCATCAACGAGTGCCTCGGTCGGCGACAGGTCCACGTATGTACCGCCAGCAAGCGTGACCTCAGGTTCGCACGCGCCAAGCGCGCCGACACGCTTGCCACGCACGACACCGTCGACGGCGATCAATATCTGAACCCCGTGGCAGATCGTGAAGATAGGCTTGCGTGTCTCGTGGAAATGGCGAACCATCGCCTGGACGCGTTTATCGGTTCGGATGTACTCGGGACCACGTCCGCCGGCCGCGTAGACAGCGTGATACTGATCAAGCTGCGCCTCGGCTTCCGAAAACGTCTTGTTGATCGTGAAAAAGTGGCCGAGCTTTTCGGTGTAGGTCTGGTCGCCCTCAAAGTCGTGCAGCGACGTCTTGATCAGATCTCCCGCCTTCTTGTCTGGGCAAACAACGTGCACTGTGTGGCCGACCGCTTCCATCGCCTGCTGATAGACGAATATCTCGTATTCCTCGGTGAACTCGCCTGTCAGCATCAATATCTTTTTGCCTGGCATGATTTACTCCTCTTTTCTCATGCTATGGGGCGGCTCAGCCGCCCCGGTTGACGTTGGTGATCAGAACGGAGAGTCAGGGAAATAATATTCCTTGGCGTTCTCCTGAGTGATGAGCGGAGCGTCGAGCTTGACCGTTCCGCGAACGGGCGCCTGACCCACTAAATTCGCGACAGTCATGTAGATCGCGGTCTTGATCATTGCAGGCGGATAAGGCGTTTCGACAGGCGTCATCGCGTCCCCATCGATAACCTTCTTGACGATATCCTTCATGCCGTTACCGCCGAGCGCTAGCTTGATGTCCTTGCGGCCGGACTCTTTCACGGCCTCGAGAACGCCAAGCAGCATATCGTCGTCGTTGGCCCATACGGCGTCGATCTGAGGGTGCTTAGCAAGGTAGTCCTGCATTAGTTTGAAAGCTTCGTCACTGTTCCAGTTCGCATACTGGATGTCCAGAACCTTGAGGTCAGTACCTTTGATAGCGTCCTGGAAACCCTGAATTCGCTCGTCGTCAATGACGGTCGGAATGCCGCGCAAAACAACCAAATTGCCCTTGCCGCCCAGCTTGTCGATCATGAACTTCGCGGTGTTGCGACCAACCGCGATGTTGTCGCCTGCGAGATAAAGGTCTTGGATCGTCGCATCGTTGAGGCCACGGTCTACCACGGTGATGAACGTACCGGCATCTTTTACGGCCTTGACCGGAGTGGTCAGCTCTTCGGACGTGTACGGCAGAATGACCAGTGCGTCGAGCTTACGACCCGCGGACAGGTCTTCAAGGGCACTGACTTGAGCCGTTGCCGACGGTGAGGTCTTGACGACGACCTCGACATTCGGAAACGCGGCATTGATCTCCTTGGCGGCGGCCTGAGCGTGATACACGATGCCCGCTGTCCAACCATGGTCGGCTGCCGGGATCGATACCGCGACAACCTTCTTATCCTCAGCGAGCGCGTGGCCCGCAATCAGCATCGTACTCACGGCTGCAGCCGCGATCCATTTTGTAGTAGACATTCCATTCCTCCCAGAATTTGGACCTAAGATCGTGAACCCGTGTGGTCCTGACACGGATTATTTCGAGAACCTTTGAATGAGCATGGCGATGATGATGATCACACCCTGGACGCCCGCCACGAGGTATTCCGAAACGAAGTCGGAGAGAACCATGAGGTTTGCGATGAGCTCGAGGATGACCGCGCCCGCCACCGTTCCCCACACGTGTCCCTTCCCACCGCGCAACGCTGTCCCACCGATGACCACCGCAGTGATTACCTGGAGCTCCCAGAGAACGCCCGTGGTTGGCGTAGCCGCACCGAGCCGCGGCACATAACAGATGGCAGCGATCGCGACGCAGGCACCTTGGATAGCGTAGGCGATCGTACGGGTCTTGATGATCGAAACGCCGGAGTAGCGGGCGACGTCTTCATTGGCTCCGACGGCTGCGCATTTACGACCGTATTTCATTTTATAAAGAATGAAGGACGCAACGGCTGCGACCGCGATCGAAATCAGGATCGGAAACGGTATCCCCGCAATGGTACCGAAATAAACCGGTCGATAGGCGTCACGCAGGCCACGATCGATAGGGATCGTGCCGCCATCCGACATGTAGGTGATCAGTGCCCGAAATATGCCCATCGTGCCGAGAGTAGCGATGAAGGGTTCGATTTTGCCGACCGTGACGATAATCCCGTTCATCAGGCCACAGAACAACCCAACGGCGACAGCCACCAGCATCCCCGCGGGAATAGCCGCCACGCCCCATTCCGGCGCCATCCTGTTCATGAACATGATGGTGATACCCGTGATGAACGCCGCCATGGAGCCCACGGAAAGATCGAGGCCGCCGGATGAAATGACGAATGTCGCGCCGACTGCGATGATCGCGATAAAGGCGCTTCGGGTAATCACGTTGCCGAGGTTGGTGGCTGAGAGAAAATCCTGATTGATAGCAAAGCCGATCACCATGAGCGCGGCAAGCGCGATAAAGGGGCCGACATCCGACCAGCCGATATTCCAATCACGTTCCGGCCTGACCGCAGTGGAACCCGTAATCACCGTCATCTTCTTCCTCCCTCATTGCTTCCAGCCGCGTGGCTCGTCGCCATGAGCGCGACATTATGTTCCGTCATCGCCTCGCCTGAGACTTCCCCAGCAATACGCCCCTCGCGCATTACCAGTATTCGGTCGCAGATGCCGATCAGCTCCTGCATCTCCGAGGAGATGACGATGCAGGTCTTCCCCTCCGACACGAGTTGCTGAATGAATGCGTAAATTTGCGCCTTGTTGGCGATGTCGATCCCGCGGGTCGGCTCGTCGATGACAACGACCGACGGCGTGGTGAGCAACACCTTTGCAAGCAGCAGCTTCTGTTGATTGCCACCGGAGAGCTGGCCTGCTTTCACGCCCAGGTTTTTGAGCCGGATGTCATATTGATCAACGGCTTGCGTCAGTGCCATCTGTTCGCGCTTGCGGCGCATGAGCAGCCCGGGATGAAAGCGTCCCAGCGCCGACAAGGTGAGGTTCGGAGCAAGCCGTTCCTGCAAGAGAAGGCCCTTGCCCTTACGGTCCTCGGTTAGATAACCGATACCGGCGTCGAGGGCTGCCCTGGGCGTGTGGATGTTGATTGCCTTGCCAAGCAGTTCGACAGTACCGGTCGCAGGACGAAGCCCCATTATGCCCTCGAAGAGTTCCGTGCGTCCGGCACCGATCATCCCTGCGAAGCCAAGGATTTCCGATTGACGGACGTCGAACGAAACGTCTTTTGCGAAGCCGGGCACGGTGAGATTGCGGACTGAAAGCGTCGTCTTGGATGGGGCAATTGCTCGCTTCGGCGGGTAGAGCGCAGCAAGGTCGCGGCCAACCATGTGCCGCGCCATGTCCATCTGACTGAGCGTGTGTCCGGGATAGGTTCCGATCATCTTGCCGTCACGCAGGACCGTGACTTTATCGGCAAGACGTTGCACTTCATCGAGCCGGTGGCTGATGTAGAGGACTGCGGTCCCCTGCTCCTTCAAGCGAAGGATGATGGCAAGGAGCCGCTCGACTTCCTCGCCAGTTAAAACGGCAGTGGGTTCGTCAAAGATGACAAGCTTGTAGTCATCCAGGAGGGCTCGGGCGATCTGGACCAGCTGACGGTCGGCCAGCGAAATGTTGCGAACAAGCGCGTTCGGCGACACAACGCAGCCAAGCTCCGCAAGCTTCTCTCGAGTAAGACGTCGCATGGTTTTGTCGTCGACGGTACCATTTCGCATCAGCTCTCTGCCGAGAAACACGTTTTCGGCGACAGTCAGAGCCTCGGCGAGGAGTATCTCCTGATGGACAAGCACGATACCCGCATCTTGGGCGCGTTCGGGTTTATCAAACTTGACGTCAACCTCAGCCATCGACAGTGACCCAGCCGACGGCTCGGCATAGCCTGACAGCAACCGCATGAAGGTTGATTTGCCGGCACCGTTTTCCCCGATGATAGCGTGAATTTCTCCAGGCAGAATATCGAGCGTGATATCGGACAGAACAGTGACGGGGCCATACTGTTTCGATAGGCTTTTTGCGCGCAGTACGTGTTGCCGAACGGGTTGGATGGCCTCCTTCACGTCTTGCGTACCCGCTCTGCCGATGCTCGCGACGTTGGACATTCCGTCACCCTTGGTCGAAAGCCGGCAGGAGCCGGTCACGTGAATGCTCAAGATGCACACGCATTGCCCGCTCCGCGGCCGGGCCATCGCCAGCTTCCAGCGCCGCCAGAAGCGCCTCGTGTTCGTCCAACGCTTCTTCTGTCACCCGCGAATGGAACATCAACCTGAATATATGAAAGTGCGTGTGCTGATGGTTCAGGGTTTCGCGAATAAGTTCGTTGCCTGCGATCTCGAGAATCTTGTCGTGAAACATCGCGTCCTGTCGTGCGAAGGTGGAATAGCGCAAACGTTCATCGCCGCCTTCGCGGCGACCCATCAGCCCAGCAGCTGCCCGCACGGCTGAAAGCTTGACGTCGTCCATGGCGATTGCGGCCCTCGCGGCGCTATCGGGCTCTAGCAACAGGCGAAGCTGATACAGCTCGTCAAAACGTCGGCGGGTAATCTGCGGAGCGGCGCTGAAGCCGATAAGGTGGGTCTTAACGACGAGACCTTCGCCTTCTAGGCGTCCGAGCGCTTCGCGGATCGGTGTCTGCGACACGTTGAGTTCGCGAACGAGATTGTCGACCGTGATGCGTGTGCCAGGCGGAATCTTTAACGTCATCAACTGAGCGAATATCGCTTCGTAAACGCTGCCAGCGAGGCTGTTAGCGCGTGGGATAAAGCCACTCGTATCGAATGTGTCAGGTGTCACCGCGGGAATTTTCAGTTGCATGTTTTTGCCTCTTGACATGATCAATCGCTAACATGATGCTCGCCGATATGCAATCCCATATCCTATAGGATTTTA
The DNA here is from genome assembly GCF_000377565.1 of Rhizobium sp. 2MFCol3.1. Classification (GTDB taxonomy): domain Bacteria; phylum Pseudomonadota; class Alphaproteobacteria; order Rhizobiales; family Rhizobiaceae; genus Rhizobium. Next base: position 116,031 of record NZ_KB898359.1, read on the forward strand.
TATTGGAGCCAAAGTGAGGGTCGATCAAGAGAGTGCTCTGTGCCTAGCGACGCGCCTTTTAGAGGAGCGAGGCACCCCATTGGAACACGCGCGTTTACAGGCACGCGTCCTATTCGAAGGCGAATTGAAAGGCCATCCATCGCACGGCCTGCAGCGCCTTCCCCGCATCCTTGCACGCATCGAGCGCACTCTTATTGACCCGGCTTCCGCAGGCCGTTCGCATTGGCGGTCGTCGTCCTTCCTGGAAGTCGATGGCATGAAGGGGCTTGGCCCAGTGGTGGCCTGCGCAGCGCTTGAGCACCTGGCAGACCGAACCCGTCAGGCTGGTGTCGCGGTTGCTGGAATCCGCAACTCGAACCATCTTGGAATGCTTGCCTACTACGTCGAACGTCTGGCCGACAAAGGTCTTATAGGGCTCGCAATGTCTTCGAGCGAGGCGCTGGTTCACCCTTACGGCGGGACGCAGGCGCTTTTGGGGACCAACCCGCTTGCGATCGCCATACCCACCGCGGATCGGCCGATGGTGATCGACCTTGCAACCGGCATCGTCTCGATGGGCAAGATTCACCACCATGCCGCCAACGGCTCTCCGATACCGAGGGGCTGGGCGCGAGACGCCGATGGGAGATCAACAACCGATGCTACCGCAGCCACGAAAGGATCAATCGCCCCGTTCGGGGAGGCCAAGGGCTATGCATTGGGTATGGCGCTGGAACTGATGGTCGCATCTGTCGCCAAATCTGCTCTAGCGCCCAACGTTCGAGGAACGCTCGACGCCAACGCTTTATGCAACAAGGGCGACGTCCTCATTGCTATTGATATTGGCGAGCAACCCGAGATGCTCGCCAGTTTCACCACCTATCTCAACGGCGTTCGCAACTCGCTGCCAGCTGATCCGGCCCGTCCGGTAACCGTCCCAGGGGACGGCGCATTGGCACGACGTGAAGAAGCCCTTTCGTCCGGCATAGCGATTTCGCCGCGGCTTTGGGACGAACTCAACGCCCTTTCTTACAGTAGCAAACCGCTTGTCAAAGGACATGGACAATGACCCTCTTCGCCGCTCTACGGCTTCCCCAGGAAATCTTGTTCGGCAAAGGACAGCGCCATGCCCTGGCAACTGTCGCGGCAAGGCTTGGAAGGAGAGCCCTGGTATGCACGGACGAGAGGTTCGCGGCGACCTCCGTATTCGCCGAACTCGTGAGCGCGCTTGAAGCAGCCTCCGTAGCCGTTTTGATCTACGACGGAGTACAGCCCGACGTGCCAGCCGACAGTGTCTCGGTTTGCGTAGAGGACGCCAGAACGTTCGATCCAGAGATGGTGATCGGCATCGGTGGTGGAAGTTGTTTGGATATGGCCAAGTGCGCAGCACTCCTGTTGACTCACGGTGGCCAGCTCAAGGACTACTATGGCGAATACAAGGTGCCAAGCCCGATAATCCCCGTCCTTGCTGTCCCGACAACGGCGGGTACGGGTTCGGAGGTCACCCCTGTTGCGGTAATTTCCGATTCCGAACGCACTTTGAAGGTCGGGATATCTAGCCCTTATCTGATAGCAACAGCCGCGATATGCGATCCCGAGCTGACGATGACGTGCCCACCAGGCTTGACTGCCGTTGCAGGCGCTGACGCCCTCACCCATGCGATTGAGGCCTTCACGGCCGCGCGTCGCGGCGTTGATCATTCCTTGGCTCAGAAGCACGTCTTCATCGGCAAGAGCGCGTTGACCGACCACTTCGCGCTGCTAGCCATCAAGCTTCTTGGCCGAAGTCTCGAGAAAGCCTGCAAGGACGGTTCGGACGAAGATGCGCGCGCCGACGTAATGATGGGTGCACTTGCTGCAGGCTGCGCGTTTGGGACAGCAGGCACGGCCGCGGCCCACGCCGTTCAGTACCCGGCTGGCGCTTTGACGCATACGGCCCATGGTCTCGGCGTCGCGACAATGATGCCTTACGTCATGAACTACAACCTTTCGGCTTCAGTTACCGAAATGTCGCAGATCGGAGCGGCGCTCGGTCTGGGGACATCGGGTCTCGACGAGAGGCAGCTCGCGGTGGCAGCAATCGAGGAAATCCGCAGGCTTTTCGCGGCGATCGGCATTACCGCAACGCTCGCCGATCTAGGGCTCGCAGCAGACAAGCTGGACTGGACGGCCGAGCAGGCCTTCAACATTGACAGGCTGATCAAGAACAATCCACGGCCGTTTGATCTCGACGCCATGAAACGTCTTGTCAAAGCCGCCTACGATGGCAATTTCGCCGCTTCCGCCATGTGATTATCGAGGAAACCATGACAATCGCCCAACAGATCACCCCGGCAAACCGCCACCTGCCAGACCTCAATGCCGCTGCGCGCGGGCTCTATATCGACGGACAATGGCGACCCTCCCACTCGGGGAGGCAGATCGACGTCGTCGATCCATCGACGGGTGGCATTTTGGCTACCGTTCCCGATGCAACGATCGAGGATGCCAGAGCCAGTGTAGACGCGGCCGCGGCGGCAGCGCCATCTTGGCGAGCGACACCTCCTCGTAAACGCTCCGAAATTCTGCGTCGTTGCTTCGAGCTGATGATCGATCGGTCGGACATGCTGGCTACGCTCATTTCCATGGAGAACGGCAAAGCGCTGCGGGACGCCCGCGGTGAAGTTGCGTATGCTGCGGAATTTTTCCGCTGGAACGCCGAAGAGGCTGTGCGCATCAGCGGCGAATTCGCCATAGCTCCATCCGGCACCAACCGCATCATCGTCGATTATCAGCCGATCGGAATTTGTCTGCTGATCACGCCCTGGAATTTCCCGGCGGCGATGGCCACCCGGAAAATTGCGCCAGCGCTAGCGGCTGGCTGTACCGTCATTCTCAAGCCCGCGAGCGAAACCCCACTCACAGCTTATGCTCTCGCAGCGATATACGAAGAGGCCGGTGTGCCAAAGGGCGTTGTCAACGTGCTGACGACAACCAACCCCGGGCCCGTAACATCGACGGTCTTGGCCGACCCGCGCGTCAGGAAGCTCTCATTCACTGGATCAACTGGCGTCGGGCGACAATTGCTTGCTGAAGCGTCAAAGCACGTCATTTCCTGCTCGATGGAGCTTGGTGGAAACGCACCGTTCGTGGTTTTCGACGACGCGGATCTCGACGCCGCGCTCGATGGCGCTATGATCGCCAAGATGCGCAACGCTGGTGAAGCCTGCACGGCAGCAAACCGGTTCTACGTGCAGTCCCGGATCCACGACGCTTTCGCCAAAGGGCTGTCCGATCGCATGTCAGCCTTGAAGGTCGGCTCGGGTGTCGAGGCCGACACGGACTGCGGCCCTATGATTACCCGCAAGGCAGTCGACAAGATCAGCCGCCTGGTTGATGATGCGAAAGGCAAAGGCGCACGTGTTCTGTGTGGTGGCGAAGCGCCGTCAGGGTCCGGCTTTTTCTATCCACCAACAGTACTTGCAAATGTGTCCGCGGAAAGCGAAATGGCTGAAGAAGAAATCTTCGGACCCGTTGCGCCAATCTATCGATTTGAGACCGAGCAAGAAGCGATCGACCTTGCAAACGACACCGAGTACGGACTGGCAGCCTATGTTTACACACGCGATCTTGCCCGCGGTCTTCGGGTGTCGTCGGCTATTGAGGCGGGCATGATTGCACTAAACCGTGGCTTGGTCTCCGATCCGGCCGCCCCCTTCGGCGGTGTCAAGCAAAGCGGACTAGGTCGTGAGGGCGGACAACACCACGGCATTGCGGAGTTCATGGAAGCGAAATATATCGCAACAAGTTTCTGATCCGGAGGATATTCATTGGGGTCCGATCCATTCCGCATCCGCGATCATGTCGCGGATTTCGACAACATTGTCTCCGAAATCGTGCAGGCGAGCGCACGGGCGCGCGAGACCCTGCCCATGATCGCGGATATCGCATACGGCACGGGCCCAAGTGAAACGGTGGACTTGTTTTTTCCAGCCGGCCATCGCGAAGGCCTGCCGGTCCACATCTTCATACATGGCGGTTACTGGCGGATGTGGTCCAAACGCGAATATTCCTACGTCGCGAGACCCATAACCGATGCGGGCGGGATCGCAGTGATTGTCGATTATTCACTGATGCCAGATGTTCGGATGGAAGTGCTCGTGGATCAGGTCTTTCGAGCCAAGGCGTGGGTGCGCGATCATATCAGCGAACATGGCGGCGATCCCGCATCAATTACGATCAGTGGTCACTCGGCGGGAGCCCATCTGGCGAGCCATTTGATTTACCTCAGTCCACCAGGCACTGAGATCATTGGGGCCCTACTTCTGGGAGGGCTCTACGACCTTCGACCGTTGAAAAGTTCTTTTCTCCAGAGCGAGATCAACCTGACGGAGGAGGAAATCGAAAGATTCACGCCGCTTCACCATTTCCATGATCCTGGCTGCCGGGTGATCCTCGCGGTTGGTGAACAAGAAACAAACCCGTTTCACACTCAGATGAGCGCGTTTTCGGACGTCTTGAGAAGGCAAGGCGTACCGGTTGCTGAAAAGGTCCTACGCGGACGCAATCACATGAGCTCGGTGCGCGACCTTGGCATTGCCGGAACGGAGGCCAATGATGTCCTGCTAGAGCTGCTGCAAAGCACGACAAAACCCATAGCGGGGCGAACCACGTGACGATCAAATCCAGCTCACTGAATCATCGTCGCAACTTAAGCCAAACCGTTCCAAGGGGACGCGACCCAGGAACGCGCGCACTGCCGCACCGGCGCTTTCACGCCCGTAGCGTGTACGTTCGTCTATAAGCAAGTTTCATTTACAGGCGCACCCGTCGGTTGCCTCAGCCTCTTTTTACGCCCGGCTCGATTTTGACTGTTTTAACTCGGACGGCGACGTAGCTTGGCAGACTTGTATCATCCTGGAGAACTTCCGCGATATCTGCCGCCCTTCGTCTTGATCGTGACCGACCTCTATCCTGCCGGGTCACCGCGAACAGGAGCCGCAGCTGGTTGCATTTTCCTAAACAACGTTCGCTAGTAGGGCTTCTGTGGAAGTCATCTCGACCTGGACTGAGAACCTTGCGCCAAGAAGCGCCAGGGTTGAATCGTGCGTGCTATCGGCCCCACTACACACTGCGTCATGCGGAATTAGCAAGCGATAGCCAAGGTCGATCGCGCCGACCACCGTCGCTAGCACGCAAACATCTGTCTCCCCTCCTGTGACGATAACGGTATCGACGCCGTCTTGGACCAGGAGTTGATGAAGCCGTCCGTCCACCCAAGGGGAATACGTCCACTTGTCAAAAACCCGCGCTGGCGGGGCAAATCGAGCCAAGGCTGGCAAAAGGTCAACAAGCTCGCGCGGTAAGCGGTTCAGAGTCATCTGATCCCATTTTTGGTAATATGCCTTCCATGCACCTGGCATTTCCCCAGCCGAGCGTGGCGGTATAAAGCGGGTGAAGATGGTGCGTTCGGGTGCTCGCGCCGTCAGTTCCTCGATATGATTGGATACCTTCGCCATCCATGGAACGTTCCACGCGGTCTCCTCGTCGAACATCCTTTGCATATCAATACACAGATGAGCCCACCGTGGCATGATGTCCTCCATGTCGTGCCGGCAACATCAAACCGGTGTTTACGAACCAAATCCTAGTAATAGGCCCATCGCGGTCAATGCAAGAAAACCGGTCACGGCCAATCCAGTCGTGAGATAAACACTAAATCGGCCTGGCTCCGCGCTCCTGATTTCGCCCCTAGTCGCCAAAACGGCGGAGAAACCGGCAAACATCCAGCATAGTAGCGTTGCGCATCCCAAGATGATGGCCCAATTGACTGGCGTGGCTGAGATCGCTGTCATGAAAGCACCTTCGCTCGAACTGCCGCGTTGACGAAACTCTGGCGAGCCAACTCCGCGCTTCCGTGCTCCATCAAAGCCTTGCGGCACCTGGCCACCGCCAAGCTGAATTCTGCACTATCCTTCGAGGGCCATTGGCCTTTTAACGCTAACAGGGCGGCATCGGGCCCATTAATACATTTACGGCCACCGCCAGCGATCCGCAGGTGAACCGGAACCGCCCATCGGATTTGGAAATCGACATCAATCACCGTAGGCATTCGGCACCTCCTTCTATAAGCATATGTACAACCTCGCTCAGGATTGCCGGTTCCCGCGGTACGAGCTTGGTCCGCAACCGCACGATTGGATCCTGATTTAGGTTGTGTCTCATGACGAGTTCATCAGCAACATCTTACGAATGCATCAACACGGAACGCCGTCTGCCGCACCATCGCGGTCGATCCAACGGAGTAACTCATGTGCGCGAAACCTACGATATTCCAGATCGAGGCGGCTGCAACTCGATCCACGAAGACGGCGCAAGATCTATATCGCTCTGTACGTCAACAATCCCGCTAAACGGACCGCAATAAAGCCTGTCGACTGCTGACGTAACGCCCTCAGTGATCTCATCGAGGTTCACAACGTTCTGACTGCCCATTGCCTCGCCAACCCAATAGGCGACCGTATTGCCGGCAACGGTGAAGCCCAAATCGTTCAGGGCCGAGTAAACTTCGGCAGAAACGTGATGGGCGCCATCGTATCCCCCGCCCCGGCCGTAAAAATCATCTGCCCCGTGGCGCCGGTCTCCTGAGACTAAAGCGTTCATGGCTCAAGGGCGCGTTCGGCGACCGAGGATGGTTGCCCAAGCCAAGTACTTATCCCCGTTATCATGTTCGCATCCAAAATCTACCTTTCTGACGTTGGGCCGCGCGTCACACAGTCCTTCGTCGGATGTGGCGCCGGGCTTGGTGTCATGGTTGGCCGACCGGATGCTTTCGCCCTTGACACGCCTTTTCGGGTGGACCGCGTGCAATGAGGTCGAGTATTCGGTCGGTGGATGACGGCTCGCGCCCGCTAGGTTTCGAGGTGCCGTTCAGAGCGATTGTCTTAAGTTTCGTCGGATTCTTTGCGTTGATGATCGCGGGGGCCAAATGCATATGGTCCGCCTTTCTCCACGGCTCGATGGTAGGCGGGACGGGCGTGGATGCGTTTGATCCAGTCTGTCGTGGCTCTTTTACTATCGTCGAGAAACCCACGTGACCCCGCCGCCTCAAGCGGGAAACTCATCATGACGTCGGCCGCGGTGAACTCGGCTCCAGCGAACCATTTGCGACTGCGGAGTTCCTGCTCGAGGAAGTGCAGGTGCGTTTCGAGCATCGGCCATATACGCTTCAATGCAAACCGTCCGAAAAGGGGTATTTTCGATGCGACAAGGCTGGCGAAGAGTATCGGCATCAGCGAACCCTCGGCATAGTGAAGGTACTGGCGATATAAGACGACTTCCCGGGGTGTCGGAGGCGGGCCCAGCTTGCCGCCGGCCACGCCGGTCAGGTATTCCACGATCGCACCGGTCTCCACCAACACCTGGCAGCCTGCGGGGCTATCGAGATCCTCGACAATCGGAGACTTTCCGAGCGGATGAACTGTCCGCAACGCCTCGGGAGCGGACATATCCCTATTTCGCTCGTAAAAGCGGATCCTGTAATCAAGTCCCAGCTCCTCCATCAGCCAAAGGACGCGCTGGGAGCGACTATTATTGAGGTGATGGACGATGAACAGGTGAATCCTCCGCGGTCGTGACCAGTATAAAGAAGCTAGATAGCCGTCAATGGTTCCACTCGCAGCCGGGGTTTGGCAAGGTCGCGGGTTTTCGCTTGAGCAACGTAACTCGGTTCGAGCTTCACATCGTCGCCGAATTGGCGACGCCGCGGGCTAGTGATCAAAGGAAGGGGTCGTCGCACTTCAATCAGAACTGGCCATCCTGCGCGCAACCGGGTTAAACCATGCGGCCCTAGTCGGGTATTGAGGCCGTTGAAAAGTTTCGCTCAGTATTTGCTGGCAAGTCAGCACATTTGCGACGCCAATAAGCGTTTGCCTTTTGCCACGCAAACTTCAAGACCGCAGCTGGCCCTTTGCGGACATGCGTCGGCCCAAGACGGCAGTCGGCCCCTTGCGGTCGTCAGTGCTTACCACGGATTACACGATTGTTCACGAATGAAGATGGCATAGGTTCCTTAGGTCTTTCCGTCTCCCTTTCCGGGCGCGCCCGGCTTTCCACCGGCACCGCCTGACCCGCCCTTTCCGGGGTTCTGACCCTTTCCAGGTTTACCTGGTTTCCCTGGCGCACCAGGCAATCCAGTCTTTGGATTTTCGGTCATATTTACCCTCCGCTGCAGCAGCAATTAGACCTGGGGATGAGAGTTTGGTGGCAAACTGCGTTTGGCGTTGTGGACCAATCGCTGATCGATCTGCCCCAAGATCAGTGTTGCGACGTGATCGCGGATCCATGAAACGTGCCTATGGGTCGACGTAGCGCGAATTCGCTGAGCAACCTGACGGCTTTTTAACAACGTCGGCGCCACGAAGCGGGTCGGCTGCCACCTCTTCACAGCATCCTGACAGTCGAACACTGAGTGCCAGCAACAACTCGCAAACTGGATCGCAATCACGCTCAGCGGCACGCGCGCAAATCTGCAGCCTATGAGCAAGCGCCCTGAGGATGGCCATCCTCTCGTCGACAGACATGCTTTCGAACGGTGGTGGGATAGTCATAAATTGCTCCCACGCGTAATTTCGGGCGCTGATCAAGTAGCGTGCTTTTCCAGCCCACGCCGCAAATCGCTCATCGAGTAAACTTTGGCGTGGACGCGTTCACCCGCAGGCACACCCCTAATTGCAAACTTATGCAGCCTGCTTTGTACCGGTGGAGGGTTGGGTATTTTCGTGTGCGTCGTGACGGCTTGAAGACCAATAGTCATCGGCGCAACATAGTTGCTGGATCTGGCATTCATCATCGGTACTCCTACTTTTAGGCAAGAGCACGTGGAATCTCCCAATCGGCTCTGCCCGGAAGAATAGGCCGACATCGGACCTTACCCTCTCTTGCGCTAATCGCCTAATCTTTAATAAACATTCGATATGAGCATTTCCAGGTCTTTCACTGGCGGCTCAAGCATCGATTGGACCGTACCGTGCAAGTCCTGCCGGACTTCGAGGTAAGACGCTACGTCGTCGAGGGGCCGCAAAAGAGCGAAAGGGCCTTCGAAGTATATGGTCGAAATTAGATGGGGCATACGGCGGTTCTTTTTGCAACCGACAGTGCGAGTGGCCGATCAGGTAACGGTCGCACATGGCGCGTAGCGGAAGACCGCAGTCGGCCCTTTGCGGTCATGCACACGCACGTTAGTGAGCAAACCAACCGGGCGCTTTGATCGCATCGCAATCCAAACCAGGTAGCCGATCACTTTATACACACAGTGAGGCGATCAAGCTCCTGAACCATTTCTGCGCTGGATGAACGTCGTTTCGGCGATGCCAAGCCATATTGTATTGAACACTGGGCAGGTCCAGCGGGGGATCTTTCACGCGCAATTCCGCGGCACGACCCGACGCTTCTACAACCCCTTGCATAAGCGTTGCGATCAGATCCGACGACGCGACCAAAGCGGGCGCTGCATACATCTGCGGAAGGGTGAGAGCGAGGCGGCGGCGCAGCCCTTGCTTCGAAAGTGCCGCATCCACCAAGCCGAAACTGTCATTTTCAGGCGACACGAGGAGATGCGACAGTTCCAGAAACGTGTCCAACGTCATCGGTTGGTCGGCTTGAGGGTGGCCGTTTCTGACCACGCAGACAAATCGCTCGGCAAACAAGGCTTGGCTCAAGATACGCCCCGCCGGCGTGTGTGGTACGCCGATCGTTACGTCGGCTTCTCCGTCATCGAGCAGCGCCACCGCATCGTCGCGATGCACGAAGCTGCGAATTTGCAGGATGACTCCAGGCGCATCCTGCCTGAGCCGCGCGACCAGCCTTGGCAGGATCAGGTGGGCAGGATGCTCGGCCAATCCGATGGCGAAAGTCGCCGTCGACTGCGCGGGATCGAAGACCTGGCGGAACTCAAGTGTTCTTTGAATATCGGTCAAAGCGCGGCTGATCGGCTCCGCCAATTCGAGAGCCCGCATGGTTGGATGGAGGCCATCGGGGCCCCGCACGAAGAGCTCATCGTTCAACAGCGCGCGCAATCTGCTCAAGGCCGCACTCATCGCGGGCTGTGTGCGGCCAATGCGGATGCCGGCACGCGTAACGCTGCGCTCCGCAATCAGAGCGTCGAAAGCGACAAGGAGGTTGAGATCGATACCATGTAAATCCATTCCATGGATGTTACGGCATACATTATATCGATTTCAATAATGTTTTAGCGCGGGCTATTTCCGTTTCATTGAATGAACACGGAGCCAGTCAATGCCCAATGAAACCGAAATTCGCAGCAGCGGGATCAGCGAAGCCGATCTGCAGATGCTCAAGACTTTTTACCGCGCCTTCGCCGGAGAGCCTGCGCTTCTCGACGATTGCGTCACCGCCGACTGGCAGGACATTCCCTTGGCGCCGGGCCAGGCCACTGGTCGCGATGGCGCAAAGCCGCTGATCGAGGGCTTCGGGACTGTATTTGCGGAGCTGCGCATCGAAATCCTCGAAGTTATCGGCGGACCGAACCGCGCCGCTGTCCGGGCGGTCATGAAGGGGCGCCATGTCGGCGAGCTGCTCGGGGTTGCCCCGACCCAAAAGGAGTTTGCGCTGCCGATCCACGAATTCCATGCCTTCGAAAACGGCCGACTGACCCGCACCCATCACATGGAGGACTGGATGGGCTGGTTTGCGCAGGTGGGCGCAGCCCCGAACGCCGCCTGAGGATATTCAAATGAAAAGCATGATCCTTTCCGCCTATGATCGCATGCCGCAGTCGCAAGAGATTGCAGCCCCTGTTCCGGATGAGGGCGAGGTCCTCGTCCGCGTTGTCGCCGCCTCGCTCAATCCACTTGACGTGAAGCTGCAGAGCGGCCTGGCGCATGACTACTTCCCCCTCAATTTCCCCTCTGCAATGGGCACGGACTTGTCCGGCATAATCGAGAAGACGGGGTCACTGACATCACGCTGGCGCGCTGGCGACAAAGTCATCGCCCGGCTTAATCCGACAAGGGGCGGAGCCTTTGCCGACTTCGCAATTGTACCGGAAAACCAGCTCGTCCTGATACCCGAGACGTTAGCACTGGAGACCGCGGCGGGCATTCCGACAGCAGCGGGAACTGCATGGCAGGCGCTGGTCGAATATGCCGGTATTGTCAGTGGTCAGACGGTTCTGATCCACGCCGGTGCAGGTGGCGTCGGGAGCTTTGCGATCCAGTTCGCCCGTGGATTGGGCGCTCGCGTTATCGCGACCGCCTCGGGCGACGGTATCGACATCGCGCGCAAGCTTGGCGCCGATTTCGTCATCGACTATCGCCACGAGGATTTTGCCGACAAGATTGCCGACATCGATTTTGTTCTCGACACGATCGGCAGCGAAACCCAGCAAGAATCCTACAAGGTTCTGCGTCGTGGCGGCAAGATCGCCTCGATCGTGGCGCCGCCGGACGAGACCATGGCGAAAGCCTACAGCGTCGATGCCGGGTTCATCTTTCACAGTTCGAACCGCGCTCGCCTGACCGACGCCGTGAAGGCAATACAGTCCTTCGATGTCGAGATTCTCGTCGACAGCGTGTTGCCATTCAGCCAGTTCGATCGGGCTTTCGAACGCCAGGCATCCGGGCGCGCTCGTGGAAAGATCATCTTGACCATCTGACCAAAGCGACGACGCGGCCGCGTCCTGCGGCAGTCGCGGCCTGATGTCAGCAATCGGCTCGAAGCGGAAGACCGCAGTCGGCCCGAAGCGGTCATCCCGTCTTGACAATTTTTTGCATTTCGCCGCCTCGCCATTCCTGCATCAGTTTGTTGCGGGGTATGCCTATACGCTCATCGAGGACGTCTGCTTGAAGAATGCGATCTGCGCGGAAGTGCCGAAACGATTGTTTCGATTGGCACCACGCGATCAAGAGGCTGTGTGTGTCGGCATAGCCCAAGAGCACTGGCCAGACGATGCGATTGGTAATGGTTCCATCCGCGGCGCGATAGTCGATCAGAAGTTTTCGTCCCTCCCTGATCGCTAGCCTAAGCAGACGTGTATCGCCCGTCGTGTCATGACTGACATCATCCGGCTTTATGCCGACGGCGGGCTGGGCGATAAAGGGAAGCAGGTCGTGCGGCATGACGGACGTTATCTTGGCAATCACGTCTCTGGCAGCGTTCCGCATGGCCTCGTCATTCAATCTGGATACCATTTGGACGCCGAGGACCACAGCCTCGATCTCCTCTGGGGTCAGCATGAGCGGCGGCATGTCGTAGCGCGGATCGAGAACGTAGCCAAAACCCGCCTCCCCCTCGATAGGGACGCGTTGAGCAATCAGGTGAGAGATGTCCCGATAGACCGTACGTTGCGATACTTCGAGTTCGCCGGCCAGATCGGACGAGGTGACCGGTTGGTTCGATCGTCGCAATATCTGGATGATCTGGAAAAGGCGATCCGCTTTGCGCATTGCTGCTGACTCCTGCTGCCATAACGTTGTCAGCACGCCTGTGCGATAAAGGCAAGGACAGAGATAGTGCATCTAGAAAGGGGAAGATCATGAAGCTCGCATCCACCCGCCTTGTCGCCTCGGACATGACCAAAATGGTGGCGTTTTACGAACTTGTGACAGGTGTCAAAGCCGACTGGCTCGCCCCGGTCTTTGCGGAAATCGTCACACCCGGCGCGGTTGTCGCAATCGGCAGCTTGGAGACGGTAGCCTTGTTCAGCGCAGGTAGTGCGGAACCGAGAGCGAACAGGACGGCTATCCTCGAGTTCATGGTATCGGATGTCGATGCAGAATTCGCGCGGCTCAAGGATCAGGTCGAGGTCGTCCACGAACCCAAGGATCTGCCATGGGGAAACCGAACCATGCAGATTTCGGATCCGGAGGGTACCCGCGTGGCACTCTATATGCCAGTCACGGACGCTGCCAAAGAGCGTTTCGCGGGCCGTTGATGCTATCAGTATCGTAAGTGGCCTCCTGCTTGAAAGGACAAAACGGCACTAGCCACACCACGTTGGCTAGTGCCTTCTATGATAATAGGGTTTCGCCGACCAGATCTGTGCTTTTGGCGCGGACTTGAGAGGCAGATGGACGATCTGGGCACCCGAACGTATCGGGACCACACGTGCGTTTGAAGCTGAGCCTGCCCGTCGACCATGTTGCAGAGGCCGAAGGGCTTTAGGGCTTCTTCTGTTTGCTGGACTCTACAGCCTTGGCCCCGAAGGTCGCCGGCGCTGCGGCTGGAGCCGCCTTGTCCTTCTTTGGTTTGCGGACCTCTTTATTGCTTCTAGCTTGACCCTTAGCCATCGATTCCTCCTGGTTGAGATAACGTCGCATTACCGAGCAGCGCTGGAGAGAATGCAAGCTATATCTTGGCCATCGAGGCTCTGTGTGCCAGGCCGCCGCATGGGCCTAGCGCGCTTGTCCCACCGGAGATATCTGATGTCGGTCAGTAGTTCCGACCAACACCCCACACCATGAACAAGAATGAGGCTGAAGCGGCAAAAGCTGCGATAGCTAGATTGGTATCCATGATGACCCCTGTAACTTTATGCGCTCTCAACGCGCCAAACGACGGGATAGTTCCAGAGGCGAACAGTCCCGACATGCGAGCGCTTTCATCGATGTTGCTGCCGCGGTCGCGTGTATCGGTTCGGCCGACGCGCCCCGCCAGTGACTTCACGGAACGCCGAATTGGTAGGGGGTACGCCAAGCACCAGGAGACGGTTCTACGACCGAGCAGTTTACGAGGTCGTGTGATATCGGTTGCTATGCGCCCCTCAATATCGATGTGTTCACTCAAGACCAATGATCGACGCTCTTATACGGAGGCCATTGCTTGAACCTTCGTAAAACAAAAGCGTCTCTGAACACCGAGGTCGGCAGGAAGATCCAGGCGTGTTGTCTCATTTCGCAGCCGCCACTGCTTTGCACGGGCCGCACTGACGCGGGAAAGCGGCCGGCGCGCAAGCCCACAAACAAAAACAGATGGTTTCGCCTCCCGCGCCGTAGTAGATGAGGCAGCACGTAAGCCTAGGCTGACGCCTTATAATTTAAACCGTGGTGTGGAGCGGAAGTCCTGCATTGCGATCAGAAACAGCTCGGATCACATGAACTCTCAAAACCACGAACCAAAATCACCAAGCCGGGATACGACCGGCGCTTGGATCAAGATTCTGGCGCAATACCGGCAGCCGCGACTTGGTCGCAGCGTTTTTGAGCTTGTGGTAACGGCTGTGCCGTTCGCTGCGTTCTGGGCCGGAGCGTGCATCTTCATCATGCAAGGTTCGTGGCTGGGCGCCTTGCTAGTTCTGCCTGCTGCAGCTTTCCTGCTTCGGCTTTTCATGATCCAGCACGACTGCGGGCACGGCTCGTTCTTCGCGCGGCGAAGGTTGGACACATGGACGGGACGCATAATTGGAGTTCTCACCCTCACGCCCTACGACTACTGGCGGCGAACCCATGCCGAGCACCATGCCTGTGCTGGCAATCTTGACGAACGGGGAGTGGGTGACATCGCCACCCTAACGGTCGACGAATATTATGCCCTCTCTCCGGCAAGGAGACTTGGATACCGCTTCTACAGGCACCCAGCTGTCATGTTCGGTATCGGCCCGATCTGGGTATTCCTCCTAAAACAACGGCTGCCGATCGGTATGATGAGGGCCGAATTCTTGCCTTGGGTGTCGACAATGGCAACCAATCTGGCGATCGCGCTTGTCGCTGCATTGACGATATGGCTCGTGGGGCTGGTGCCGTTCCTCTTGGTGCATCTTCCTGTTGTATTGTTGGCTGGAGCTGCCGGCGTTTGGCTGTTTTACGTACAACACCAGTTTGAGGAAACGCATTGGTCAAACGCCGACGACTGGAAGTTTCCTAAAGCCGCTCTCCATGGCGCTTCGCACTATGACCTCCCGCTGGTGCTTCGATGGCTAACGGGCAACATTGGCGTCCACCACATTCATCATCTCGCTAGCCGTATTCCATACTACCGACTTCCGGAGGTACTGCGCGCTCATCCTGAACTGGCGGGCATTGGCCGCATAACGTTGTGGGAGAGCTTTGGGTGTGTTCGACTTGCACTATGGGATGAACGGCGGCGCCGCCTTATTTCTTTCCGGGAGGCCCGGAAACTGCTGGCGCATCAATAGTGGTTTCATGCACGCTGCATATGATTTAATTCGCCTCTCGCTGCTTTTTTGAGGCGGCGCGAAAGTGGCGTGCATCGGCGTCGACACGTCACGATTCACGCTTGTGCCGCGCGCGGAATCCTTGGTCGTGCCAACTTCTTGACCACCACCTCTGGCCGGGCGGGACCTGTATCGGTCAGGGCACTTCTGATGGCGTCGCTCATTGTGGTGCAGACGAAATCCGCGTTTACGTCGTCTTCCTTTATTTGAGGGTATGCCTGTCCGTTTGCGGTCGGCATCATGACACCGACACGTAGACCCGGCTTTTGACGTTTCAAGCGGCGAACAATCTGACGTGCATGAGACATTGAGTTTCCATTCAAAAACGTGATGATCGCTGTATCGGCGACGCCAACGGGGGGCACAGTAGGGCCATCTTCGTTCGAAGTCTGCGGCACTTCGATGAGCTCTGCACCCTGAATTGACAGTAATTGCGCCAACATTGCCGCTCCCGCCGCGTCGATCGCCCCGCGACCGCCAATCGAAAGAACGATACGTCCTTCGCCATCTGGAAGCGCCTGACTGTCATTGGCGCCACCCGCACTCGCCGCAGGCCCGTCTTCTTCCTCGTTCTCTTCTTCGACGGCGATGTCGGCAAGGTTATCGATGAGTGTACGCGTGGTCGATGCAAGCAGGGCAATCTGTTCCCGCGTCATCACACCGCGCTGGCGGTCGGTTTCAGCCAGGATCAACGCGGGGAGCGCAACCCTTTCATAATAATCCACGAGGTATTCTTCCTCAAGGAGCTGTTCCGCGTTGTCGGTGGCTTCGTTCGGATCGCCGGCGAGCAGCCGCTGATAGAGCTTTTCCTGTGGCTGGAGGACAGGCTCGTTTCCAAGTAGCACGTCGAGGAAGCTGAACTGTGGGACATAGCGACCAAGCACAACGAGACAAACTGTCAGGGGGGTCGATAGCATCAAGCCGACAGGCCCCCAGAGCCACGACCAGAAAATAGCCGAGACGATGATCGCAAGCGGCGAAAGTCCTGTATGGCTGCCGTAAAGCCAGGGCTCCACAACATTGTTGCTGACCAGTTCTGTCACGATGAACAAGCCCGCGACCCACGCAACAAGTGACCAACCCGGTGCGATGGCGAGTGCCAGAAAAAGCGGCAGGATCATTCCGATCACCGGCCCGATATAGGGGACGAAGCGCAACACCAGCGTAAGAAGTCCCCAGAGTATCGCGTTTGGAATACCTAGAGCCCATAGGCCGATTGTGATCGGGATGGCGTAGAGAGAGTTCACGACCAATTGCATCAGCAAGTATTTGCCCACCCGCTTACCCGCGTCCTGGAGCGCAGAGGTCGTCTTGTGGAGATCACCCAGCCCGACGAGCCGAATGAAGCGGTCACGCAGGGCTTCGCGTTCGAGCAGCATGAAGATGACCAGCACGATGACGAGGCCCGCTGAGGCGAATGGACTGATGAGCGGTAGGATGAAGCTTCCAAGTGTCTCTATCGGGTTTGACCGCGTTACGATCTCGACGGGAATAGGTTCGGGTTTTTGGGCTTCTGCAGTCGGCGTTTCCTGGCTTTCGTTCGCGCGGATTTTGAGCTCGTTACCAATCCGCTCGACAGCTTTGCTCAGGTGATCTAGTACGCCGCTTCCGGAGCCGGCCTGGGTCAGAGCGTCGACCTTAGCGACAATGTTACGCTGATAGGTCGGAATGTTATCGGCAAGATTGGCGACCTGGGTAGCAACGACGATGCTGAAAAGCGTGATTGTCACAAAGGCGGATGCCACCGCCAGCAAAACGGACGCGATTTTCGGGACATGACGCTTTCTAAGGAAATTGACGATCGGCGCCAGCGTGAAAGTGAGCAGCAAAGCCAGGGCCAACGGCACGAAGACTTCTTGGCCGATGTGCAACAATGCACCCACGCCAATCAGGATCAGAACCATTCGGCCGGAGATCGTCGAATTGGTCAGGCTGCCGTGGATCGGAGTAATGTCGGACATGCTGGTCGTGTTCGATCTCTGCACAGCCAATTGCCTCTCCCATATCTCGTGACGTATCACCGATGGTCCGTTAGTCATTATGAAATATAGCTCCGATGTTCTTAATCGAGCCGCCAGGTGAAAATACTCAAGAGCCGTGCCGAGTTCTCCTTGATCGAAGAGATGGGAAGCGGCCTTCCAATGAGCGCAGATGAGGGCGACCACCGGCGATCCATCCGCTTTGGCCGCGGGGTTTTGGCTTCATTGGAGTTGATGCGGCTGTGGCATATCCCGCGCCAAATGATCATCCTCGCCGAGTGTCGAAGACCATCAACGTCAGCGTCGGAATAAAAAGAGCGCGCCCTGCAACAGATCAGGGCGGTAACCGCCCCCTTTTCCGAAATCGAGAGTTCGCCGACCTTGGTATGGTATTAGTCTGGCCTGCGATCGAACTTCAGGGGCTCTGAGAGACTGATCTAAGCTTTGCCAAGGACGGCGTTCTCGACTGCTACGTCGCCGACCTTGGTGTCCGCCGTACTGACAGCAAGACTTTCTATATCGAGGACGGGAGTTATTTCCGGCGAAC
Organism: Rhizobium sp. 2MFCol3.1; assembly: GCF_000377565.1. Taxonomy (GTDB): domain Bacteria; phylum Pseudomonadota; class Alphaproteobacteria; order Rhizobiales; family Rhizobiaceae; genus Rhizobium. The sequence goes on from NZ_KB898359.1 coordinate 133,705, forward strand.
GCTCTTGAAGGGCGGGCAGTTCGGTCGACTAACACGCGTCCACTGCCGAACCGGTTGGCGTCTGATTCCGGGCCTGAGCGTTTCACGCAAACACTACTAACCCTACGGTCCAAACAACGCGTTTTCCCTGTTTCATGAGCTTCCCTGAATAAGGGCCCGCGACTACTCAGTCCGTCAATAGCTCACGGATCATGGTCACGACTTCGCCGGAGACGTAGGGCTTTTTAAGGAAGGGCGTACCTTGGGGGAGTTGTTCGACTGAGGGCTGACGGTGGCCGGATGTCACGATGATTTTAATTGGCGGCCAGCGATCGCGAACAAATGCTGCGAGTTTCAGCCCGTCCATGCTTCCCGGCATGTCCACGTCCGTGAACACGAGCGTAATTTCGGTATGCAGTTCGAGGACCTCGATCGCCTCGTCTGCGGTGCCAGCTTCAAACACGATGAAGCCCTCGTCCTCCAAATCCGCTGTAATCGACAGGCGAATAAGAGGCTCGTCATCGACAACGAGTACAACTACTTGGTTGGTGGGCATGCAGGGTTCGCTTCTCTAAGAATGCTCCCGAGGCTTTGCGCGAGCTTTGTACGTTACCGAACATAACTGCGCCTGCCGTCACAAAGTTCCGGTGACGATGGTTCGATTTTATGGAGGTCGCCGCCGCACGGGACGCTGCTGCGCGAACGAGCGAGTAGCATCACGCCTCAACCACTTTGGCCTCCCGCGCAACGCACCTACGCTAGGCCTAGGTATTCGTCGACCGCAAGCATGGCGCTCCTCTCCGGCGTGAAGGAAGCCAATAGGATTATTGTTGGCATACCAATCGCGTCCGTCGGACGTGAGACGCAAGCACAGTGAGTGCTTCCGGGAGATGACCGGTGTTGACGCAAAGTGGAAGATCGCAGTCGGCCCAGACCGGACAGGAAAGCGACAATGGCTTTTCAGTGTGAAGTGGTCACGCTAATCCGCATACCTTTAGGCCGGCAGCGGCGGCGGCCAGCGACACCACCACGATCCAAGGTGAGGCTCGCCAGATCACCAATAGCAGGAAGCCGGTGATCGCCAGCAGGAAGTCAATCTGCGTGAGCACAGCGCTTGTCCATACTGGATGATAGAGGGCCGCACCCAGTACACCCACGACAGCCGCATTCGCGCCCCTCATTGCAGCTTGAGCTAGAGGGAGGCGACTGACACTACCCCAAAACGGTAGAGCGCCTACCAACAGGAGGAAGCCCGGAAGGAAGATCGCGACGAGACAGATAGCTGCGCCGAGGATGCCATTCAGGGGCGTTGACATGACCGCCCCTAGATAGGCAGCAAATGTGAATAGCGGCCCAGGAACGGCTTGGGCGAGGCCATACCCCGCCAGAAACGAGCTATCGGAAACCCAGCCCGGTCCCACGACTTCCGACGAAAGAAGCGGCAGGACAACGTGACCGCCACCAAATACCAGCGAGCCGGAACGATAGAAAGCATCAAACACGTCCACGCCTCGGTCGCTGAGTGCCCCGGCGAGAAGGGGCAGAGCAAACAGGAGACCAAGGAAAGCGAGCAGGCAGACGATGCCGACCGACTTGGGTACCCCGAACGCGATTAACTCTCCGGTCCGTTGGGCATCGGCGCGGCAGAGGACGAGGCCAACAAAGCCACCAACGACGATGGCAGCAAGCTGTCCGAAGATGCCGGCGAAGATGACCGCGACGACCGCCAGAAGGGCGATTATAATTCTCGGCTTGTCGGGGGTTAGGGACTTTGCCATCCCCCATACTGCCTGTGCTACAACAGCGACCGCAACGAGCTTCAAGCCATGTAGCAGACCCTGCCCAAGCGGGTTGTCGAGGGCGGTTGCAGCCTTAGCAAAGATAATCAGGATGATGGCGGAAGGCAGTGTGAATGCGGCCCATGCCGCAAGTGCACCCAAGGGGCCGCCGCGCATGAGACCAAGGGCAAAGCCGACCTGGCTAGACGCCGGACCGGGCAAGAACTGACATAGCGCGACAAGGTCGCCATACCCCTTCTCGTCTAGCCATTTCCGCCGAACAACGATTTCATCGCGGAAGTAGCCGAGGTGTGCGATGGGTCCACCGAACGAGGTGAGGCCGAGCTTGAGGAAGGTGGTAAACACTTCACTGGCAGTGCCCTTTGGGACAGCATTTCCTTGATCGAAGTTGGCCTCCATTGACGACTTCACGAAACATCTCCTTCACTCTTTTTCTGGCCAATTATCGAGCTGCAACGCCATCGGGAACTGCGTTGTACAGCCTCCAATCAAATCTCGATCTGGAAACACGACTGTGCTTTGCTTTAGTTTTGTGACGGCCATTTGAAGGGAAGGTCGCTAGGCGGCTATGGCCGTCTACGCAATAGTGCATGCCAGGACATAGCTGAGTAGGTCTGATCCCTTCCGTAGAACTTGGAAGATACGATGCTTGCATCAATGCCTGCCTGGCGATCACAATGACCACTGTCCGCGCGAACGGGAAGACCGCAGTCGGCCCACCGCCGAAGTGCGCCTCAGCGATCCATTATGTCGCGTTCGTTCCATGCGTCATACTTTCGGACGTCACTTCGCATTTTACCGCGCCAGCGGCTGACAAACGCAAGCGTGTCGGCCGCCTGCAGGTGAGCGCTTAGTGCAGCCTGATCGACCCAGCGTTCCGCTATCAGCAGTCGCCCTGATCGTGAATCTTCCACGGCAGCATCATAGGCGATGCTGCCAGAGCGTCTTCGTGTGGTGGAAGCCAGTGCCTTCAACTCTTTAAGGAATTGCGCCAAATGGGTCGGATCGACATGTATATAGCCGGTTATAATCAGCATTGGAGTTTCCTCTATCAGCGTCCTGACCGCTTTTCGCGGCGTGGAGCCTTGACCGGCCACCTAGTGATCAGGCGGCGACCAGCACGATCTTGCCCTGGATGCTCCCTTCGGAAGCACGGCGATGCGCTGCCGATGTCTCAGCCAGCGGATAGGTGCTGTCGATCACCACCCGAACGGTTCCGTCATCGAGTAGGCCTTTAGCTGCCGACAGCTGGGCGCCGTTCGAACGCACCTGCGTCGTAGAAACGGTGATCCTTCGCCGGGCAGCCTCCTCATAGCCGGAAAAGCCCAGGGGGTTTACAAGAAACAGGGCGCCGTCTTGCTTGATGCTCGGCAGGAAGCGTTCCATGTTCACGCCGCCGACGGCATCCAGCACCAGATCGATGTCCGTCGCCACTGTCTCGGCAGCAGCCTTTGTGTAGTCGACGAAGATATCGGCGCGGAGATCGTTCAAAAGCGCCTCGTGCTTGCCGGAAGCAACTGCAATTACCTTTGCGCCTTGCCATTTCGCGAGTTGGACAGCGAGATGGCCGACGCCGCCGCCGGCTCCGTTTACCAACACTGTCTTACCGTCCAGCGGCACTGGTTCATGCGGGAAGGCCTGGAATGGGTTGGGCGCGTCATGTCCCAGATCGACCAGAAATTGCCACGCGGTCAGGAGCGACATCGGCGCGGCGGACGCTTGGATATGGTCGATCCCGGCAGGCTTTGGCGCCAGGTCGGATGCTGGAACGCGAACATACTCGGCATATGCGTTGCTTCCTGTCATGAGGTTCTGCGGAAACCGAACCATCGCATAAACCTCGTCGCCGACCATGAACTGCGACACGTTTTCGCCGATCGCCGTGACCACGCCGGAAACGTCTGTGCCGAGGATCAACGGAAAGTGCTGGCTGGGCTGCCATTCCGGTGGCAAAGCCCGGTAGCCGTCGCGCAGATAGAGATCCGGCGGGTTGATGCTCGCGGCATGGACGCGAACCAGCACGTCATCCGCCGAGATTTCAGGTATGGGTGCGTCCTCATAGACAAGGACATCCGGCCCACCGAATCTGTGCAAGCGCACGGCTTTCATCATATCAGTCATCACTGCCTCATTGGGTATTTGCATCTTTAAACAGACCATACGACCATATGCACGGATTGATAATCGTCGGATAAATCGCTTTAATAATGCCATGAAGGAACAAATCGTAGTTGAACGGCTAACGGGGCTGATCGCATTCGCCCGCGCTGGCTCTCTTGGAAGCTACACTGCCGCCGCCCGCTCCCTGGCCATTTCACCCTCGGCAGTGAGTAAGAGCATCCAACGGCTCGAGAAGCAGCTCGGTGTTTCGCTTTTTTCACGCACGACACGTTCCCTGACCCTGACGACCGAAGGGCGCGATCTGCACGAGCGTGCCCTCAGGCTGCTTCGCGATGCCGAAGAAATCCAGCAGGCGGCAAAAGCAGCCCGCACCGAGCCCGCCGGCACATTACGGATCGCGGCGTCGTTGCCGATCGGCTTGCACGTCATCGCGCCCGCGCTTCCTCGCTTTCGTAGCCTCCATCCGAAGGTGAACATTGATCTGCGTCTGAGCGATCATATGGTTGATCTCATCGAAGGTGGCTTTGATCTCGCAGTCCGCATCGGCGACGTGTCAGATTCGCGTCTACTCTCACGACGGCTCCTGCCGCATCGTTTATGTTGCTACGCCTCACCCGAATATCTTGCGGAGCGCAGCCCCCCGACGCATCCAGACAAGTTGGAAGAACACGAGACTGTTGGCATGCGCTACCAAAGTAGCGGGCAGATTTTCCGCTGGCCCTTCCGGGTCGGGGACAAGGAGATTGAGATCGTGCCGTCCTCCGGCATCATCGTCGATGCGAGTGAGGCCGTGCTTGCGACCATTGCAGCGGGTGCTGGAATTGGACTAGCTACTAGTTTCATGGCCAGCGCATGGGTGAGCCGGGGAGCCCTTGTCCCCGTTCTAGCCGACTATGCGGTGGACCGGCACAATATTACGGCGCTTTGGCCTGAAAGCCGACGGTCCAACCCGGCAGTGCGCGCATTCCTCGACACCCTGATACAGTTGTCTACACAAGGGCAGTGAATGTCAGCTTTGGCGCGGCGGGAGACCACTCGGCCCGAAGCAGACGTTCGAAGATACAAAATGGCAGACAGTGAGCGTACAACGACGGTCGCCTTCATCGAAGGATGAACGCCCGGCCGCCTTGGCCGTCGTCTCCATGGGGTCTACATGTCCTTTTAACAGGCGCCACGCTCGGGCCGGGAAGTCGCGACCTTCGAAGCGGAAAGTTCGCGGCGACGAGCGGAGTTAACGTAAAATGGCTTCTATCTGTCGCCGCCGGATTCTCGCCCTCGGTTCCTTCGTACAAGTGCCCTCTGCGGGTGGCAGGCGCGATTCCTTGTTCAGGCGCCTGCCTCCGACTTGGCGTACAGGCCGGACCATCGATCCCAAGTGAACGCATCTCCGGGTCGCTATCGGATTTGGTTCGCAAACTCCCGTCAGGGACATGATTTGCGCGGTGTTCGATGCATGACGGCGCCCTTCGCGTCGGGGAACATATCCTAGCGAAGCATTAGGAAGGCATTTCGAAGGCTTCAGCTTGCGTTCGGTTCGCCTACCTCATCCCAGCGGCCCAGTCTTCACAACGCTATTGGGCGGCCTTGGTGCCGTCGATCAGGCGAAACGGTGTTTCAGGTTTTGCTACCAGACGCATAAGTTTTCTTTGCTGTCAGGGCAAGTTCGCGGAACACTCTTACCGCTTCGATCGCGTCGTGGCTTAGTTTGGACATCGCGGAAGATACATCGTGGATACCAGCCACCGCTTGAGTGTGGCCCACCGAACCAGCGTCGACCGAGCTCATTATGATCGAAATCACCCGGAGCTGGACTAACGTAAAGGCCGAGTGGATTTCGATAACCAGCAGTCGCGTCGCGTCGACGGCTGCAACGGAACTCGTGTCGAACGCATCCCGGTTATTGCTGGACATCTCGGTCAATTTGGACATGCGCAATCTCTCTCATGCGATCCGGACTTTTGATATGAATGCTTCGACACGTCGACGCCCACCACAACGTTCGGCGCGCTAGATGGTTTGAAAATTGTTGGAAAATTGCTCAGCGGTAGAGACTGTGACCGACGATGCCGAGCCGCGGCTTACGCCTCCGACCCCGGGGCATTCGGTGCCTTGATAGCTCTTCAAGCAAGTCGATCTCGACGGTAGCAGGAATTTCAAGGACCACCGTGTTCGGTTGCCAAAATACCACGCGAACCGATGGAATCAGAGGTGCTCGATGCCATGACAGCGATCATTGATTGCAGAGCTCTTGGTGTCCGCTAAAACTCGCTGGCGGGAAAAATGGACCTGAAATGTGTCAACGATCGAATAAGCGGCTAATAGCTCGGACGTTCTTGCAGGCGGCGACCTGCGCCACGGCTTTATTCCTGACGGGCGTGGGTGCGCGCGCTCAGCCGGCCAATCAGGTAGCGCCTTTCTCACTTGTCGCAGCCGAACTCGACTTATTGGTGAGCGAGGACACGCGATCGGCAGCGGTTGACGGTGTAGGCTACTTTGTGATCGATGACCGTGGCACTGTGGTGCGCGGACCCGTCGTTATCGTGAGAGGGTCACCTGCTTCCGCTCGGAAAGCGTTCGAAAGAGATTTTCGTGCCGCCATTTTGAACGCAGCTCCTTTCGATCCACTAAAGCAGTTTGTCGGAAAAGTACTGGTATTGCGCCTATCGACGTGTGGCTCCGGTGCAAACGCCTCTTGTGGGTATCGGCCCAAATCGACACCACCGAAGGTCGTGCAAAGCTGGCTAGCGCGGCAATAGGATGTTCCCCGTGAGCCAATGAGCGCTGTCGTGTGCGTCAGCGAGGCGTCACCTGTGCCCGCCGCCCCCGTTACTCTTGAGATCGGTTAATCGGGTATTGCCGTTACTTGGGAGGTTGGCGTACGCGCCGGCAGGATGGGTGAGCATTTTCAACTCAATCGGGAGCTACCACATCCTCGCTGGGAACCCGGATACGGCATGTTAGTCCGCTCTCATTAAACATGGTCTCTGCCCCACCATGGACGGAATAGTTCAAGCTTCTTCCGATTACTGTGCTGCCAAACCCTTTTCGTGTTGGTTCCGCCACCTTGGGACCACCGCTCTCAATCCAGTTGATGACGCGCGATCCAGTCTCCTGATCCGGCTCAAGTTCGACGGTCACCATTCCGGCGTCGTTCGACAGGGCACCATATTTTGCAGCGTTTGTGGCCAGTTCGTGGATGATCAGCCCTAACGGAACAGCCGCTCTTGGAAGAATGTCGAGGTCGCCACCATTAATGGCGAACCGCGTCCGAAAGTTTTCAACAAAGGGTTTTAACTCGGCTGCGATCAAGTCGCTCAGGCGGATCGATATCCAAGAGCGCTCCGCGAGCACATTGTGTGTCGCCGCGAGAGCTTGGATACGACCGGCAAATGCGCGTCTGAATCCGTCGACTGTGTCTTCCGTCGACGCGGTGCGGTTTGAGATCGAGACGACTAGCGCAAGTGTGTTCTTCACACGGTGATCTAGCTCGCGCATCAGGAGGAGCTGTTGCCGTTCGGCTTCTTTGTGACGCGAAAGGTCGATCAGGGTCACCACCGCGCCTTTCGTTTCATTTTCGGCAACTCGCAATGGTGCAGCACTGACGAGCAGCGGCTGCGAGTTGCGCTCGTTCAAAGCGGAGGCCTCGATCCCCTGGACCGAATGACCAGAGAGCGCGAGCGATATGAAATCATCGCTTTGCATCAGCCCTGTCGTAGCTTTGAACTCGAGTTCGAAGACAGTACTGAACTTCGCACCTACTGGATCGCGCCGGCACAATGCCAGCGCGGCAGCATTTGCGTGGGAAACGAGCCCTTGCATGTCGGTTACGATAACGGCTTCCGCCGCAGAGGAGAGAACCGCCATCGCCATTCGCTCTGCTTCGTGAGCGCGCTCGTCATGTATGCGATCAGTAATGTCATCGAAGGTGACCGCAATTGCATCAGAAACACCGAGCAAAAGCTTGTCAGCTTTCAGCAGCAGAATGCGGTAGCTTCCGTCGCGCGGAATTCGAATGTCTCGCGATGATCTCTTTTCACGAGCATCGACAAGGAGATCAGAGAGCGTTGCACGGCTGTCGCCATCAAGCAGCTCGAGGACAGCTTCTCCTGCAACCCCTTCGGGAATATGTAGCAGCTGCGATAGCGCACCATTATGATAAAGAAGGTTCCCTCCAAGATCGAAAGCCGCCGCGCCAATATCCATCGCTTCCATAAAGGAGCGATAGGAGTCGTCGCCGCCGAGAGTGAAGACCTCTTCGACATTGGCCCGCCCCTTTTGCACAACAAGTGCGTCAACTTCGCCCTCGCGGATCGCCCTTATAATCTCCTCAGCTTCCTCGAGGCGTTGGAGCAGCTCTGCGCGAGAAATTCTGTCACTGAGTGGGGTCATTCGGCTCCGCTAACCTGCAGATTGATGAGCACTTTTTCGGTGTTTGACAGATCGCCGATGACCTTTCGGATCGGGGTGGGTAGTTCTCGAACAAGCGTTGGAATGGCTACAATGTTATGCTCGCGCGCCAGATGCGGCTGCTTCTTCAGATCAACGACTTCAACAACATATCGCCCCGGTAGCTCTTCGGTGCATATTCTCTCCAAGTTGCGGATCGCCGCAAGGGATTTCGGCGTTTCGCCGGCTACATAGAGGGTGAGCTTTTTAGGCGCGCCACCTTCACCTTCGGGATTTTCCATGCCTGCTTTCCTTAACTTTGACTACGGCGGCTCGTTTTCATCTCAAGTTCATCGGCAACGGCCTGCCTGAGGTATTGGTTTTCAGCCTTTGCAGCTCGCTCGAGCTCAGCACCATCTGCCGCGATCTCGGCCTGCAGTGCTTCGATCTGGGCCAGCGCCCGATCGCGCCTGCTTTCCAATTCCTGCTTCCGGCGGAACAGCTCTTCTTTCCGTTCAGTCTCGACGCGTCTCAGACGTGCTTCTTCCGCTTTCCGCGCCGACCCCGTCAACGCCTTACCGTCTCCAATATACGGTTCGAGCAGGGAGATGCCCGATCCGGACATAACAAACTCCCGGACTTGGTTGGAGTGCGCAGTGCCACGGGCCTTTAGCAGGTACAGCTCCCGATTGAATTCGCCGCCAACCTCCCTGTTCAGAAGCCAAATCCACGAGTCCATCAGCGACGAGAGACCGGCGTCCGTTTCATCTGTACCAACCTGAGAGTGCATGAGATGGGTGAAGACGGCCGTGACGCCGCGCGATTTAAGGAAATCGACCATGCGCAACAGCATGGACTGGATTTCAAGACGCTCGCCGCTTCCGGTAAACGCAGATATCGGATCGAGAACGACGATCGTCGGATCAAACCGCCCGATTTCCCTCAACATCACGGCGAGGTGCATTTCCAAACTGTAAAACGTTGGACGGGTCGCGACGTGTCGAAGAAGTCCACTATCTATGTGTGGTTGAAGATCAGTTCCCACTGAAAGCATGTTTCGAACGGTTTGATCACGAGATTCCTCAAAAGAAAAGTATAGCGCTTTTTCACCGCGGACGCACGCTGCCGCTGCGAAACTGGCAGCAAGCGTGCTTTTGCCCGAGCCGGCCACGCCGCTTAGTAAGATGCTGCTTCCACGATGGAAGCCACCCCCCGTCAACATCGCGTCCAGGTCTACGACACCTGAAGAGACGCGCTCGTTGGAGACCTTGTGATTCAAGTTAAGGCTGCTGACCGGAAGGACGCTGAAGCCATCTTCGTCGATAAGAAAGGGAACTTCATTCGTTCCATGGGCGGTACCGCGGTATTTGACGATCCGCAGTCGTCGCGTAGAAATCTGGTTGTGCACGCGATGGTCGAGCAGAATTACGCAATCAGAGACATATTCCTCCAAGCCCTGGCGCGTGAGGCTTCCATCGCCGCGCTCCCCAGTGATAATGGTGGTGAGCCCCTTGTCCTTCAACCAATCAAAAAGCCGGCGGATTTCAGCGCGCAGAATGGCTGGATTGGTAAAGGCGGAGAACAGGCTTTCGATCGTGTCAAGCACGATGCGCTTCGCCCCGACCTGATCAATGGCCAGCTCCAATCGAAGGAAGAGCCCCTCGAGATCGTAATCCCCAATCTCCTCTAACTCCGATGGATCGATTGAAATATGTTCGATGTAGACCTTGCCTTCCTCGATCAGTCTATCTACCTCAAAGCCCAGCGACGCGACGTTGCTGATGATATCAGAGGGGCGCTCCTCGAATGTGACAAAGACTCCAGGTTCGTCGAAGTCGCGAGCGCCTTTCAGGAGGAAGGTGGAGGCGAAAAGTGTCTTTCCGCAGCCGGCGGTCCCGCAGACGAGCGTCGGTCTCCCGGTCGGTAGACCGCCGAGCGTGAGTTCATCGAATCCCTCGATGCCAGTGCGGGACTTACTTATTCCAGAAGAGGAAGACATCGTTCAGATTCCAGTTGGCGACACAAAATACCCGCACCTGCATTACGTGATCACAAGATGCGAATGGTGTCATGAATGGCGGAGACGACACTTTCTGGCAAGTACGGCTTCTCCAAAAAGATCGTACCGGCAGGTAGACCAGTGACGTCTCTGACTTTGCCGGAGGTGATTACCAGACCGATCTCTGGCCACCGAACACTGACGACGGAAGCCAACCCCAAGCCGTCGATGTCGCCAGGCATATTTATGTCGGTAAAGATCGCGTCTACTTTTTGACCCTGTTCAATTATTTGCAGTGCTCGATCCGCAGTGACCGCCTCAATGACCTTGAAACCGGCTTGTGAAATGGATTCAGCGACATCGAGCAAGATGAACGGCTCGTCTTCGACAATAAGGACCACAGGCGGGTATGAGGTGTGCATTAATCGGCCCTAGCGAGAATACGCCGTCATATAATTGACAAGACGCGGAAGGCAAGGCGGGTGATCGACTGTACGATACTGTACACAAGAACCATATGTGATTTTCGCATTACTTTCCATGTGACTGGCCAAATCGGTTATATCAGCGTCATCTTCGGCCTTGAGGCGAACCGGACCCATCGAGGGAGCACGCGTTCAATTAGGCCGGCGCCGGGCTTTCCGCTCCCATACTGAGAGCCCCTCGCTCGCGATACTGCCGATCGACGCTCGTGCCTTTGAAGTTCTGTTGTCCACCGAATGAGCTGAGACCCGTGGGCCCGCCCAACGTGACGGCAATACAATCGTTGTCGAGCTCACCCCGCTCTCAAAGAGCCCGCGACGAATGCTCGCCAAAATAGAATCTTTATATATACTGCACGCAGATCTCGCGCCGTCGCGATCAACACGAGGAGATCACAATGAATGATTGGCTCGACGCATTACTTGATGAAACGGCCATAGCCCATGATCAACACACACTTCAATCGGCGCTCTCCGACTTTGCCGCACGCTTCCAATTCTCTGGATATGCTTATATCGATCTCCGTTTCGGTCACACCTTTGCGATTTCCAACTACCATCCCGATTGGCAGGATTTTTACTTTAAAAACAATCTCAAAACGCTCGACCCTGTCATTCAGAAAGCAAAGCAGCTGCGGCGTGCATTCTCATGGTCAGCGGATACGGAAACGAGATCGATGTCCAAGGCAGAAACGGGTTTCTTTGCCCAAGCCGCGACATTCAACATTCGATCAGGGATCACCGTTCCGGTTGCTCTGCCCAACCGCGGAACAGCCGTGCTAACTATGGCTTCCAGCAAACCGAAGGTGGCTATCGATGAAAAGATCGATGCCGTGATGGCGGCATCCGTTGTCGCGCAGATCCACGCTCGCATTGAGGCGCTGCAAGTGACCCCATCGGTGGCGGAACCTTTCCACCTCACGCCCAAGGAGAAGATCTTCACTCGCTGGCTGGAACATGGCAAGACGGTGCAAGATGTGGCCGATGTCGAGAACTTGAAATACAATACCGTGCGTAAGACTTTAGAGGAATTGAGAGGCCGGTATGACCTTTGCAATAACACGCAGCTTGTAGCTTTGGCCATCAGGAGAGGATTAATTTGACCGGTGAAGAAGTCCCTCGATGCTGTCTTGGTTTTCTGCGCTTGAAATGTAGGCCGACTAGGCTCAGTTGATTGATCCAATGCCATATCGCCCTTGATCGCGTGATGTCGGCCAGTGATTGGCGGGTTTCGGAACGAAGCTTTCGCCTTGTGCGCGAGATAAGGGTTACGTTCTAGCGCCGCGCTAAGGCGCCATCACTCCTTTAGGACTTCCTCCTGCTTCACGCCGTGAGCGTAAACCCATCCGCAACGAGTTCCTCCAACTCCGTCTCAAGCGCTGCTTCCCATTCAGTCATTTCGCCTCTCCCCTTATGACTGGTTCGTTCCGTGGCTCTCTCCAGACCGAAGCATGGCCGCTGCTTTGGCCCCACCCTCGGGACGCGCTTGTCCACCCTTGCCTTGGCAAGCCCGGTCGCAGCGCTCACCCGCAATAGAAATGCAAAATAAGGGGCCAAGCGCCGCATTCATAGGCGTCCGTTTCAGTCGCCGCCGGGGAGGACTTCGAGCTACAGCTCAAGCGGATCGGCCGCGTTGTTCTGCAGGCGCCTGAAGCAACGGACCTAGCAATCGAGTTTCGGACCTGGAAAGAATTGCCGTTTGGAAGCTAGAGACCGCCTATCACCTGGCTATCGAAGACGGCCTCGATATATCGCCTGGTGCGACTGCGTCCGGCAGTCGGTCATAGCTGCGACGATAACCACCTTGCCACAAGTGCAACCTTGGCGTGGTCTCCGTAGCGCGCGATCCGCATGGGACAGGTCCAGCTTGACGTCCGACGCGATAGTAAACTCGCTTCTCCCAGCAAATCGAAGCGAACCAGTCAATCGCCGCGAACGGATGAAAGCGATAGGGTCAAAGTAGCATTCGGCCTATCATCCACATTGGACACATAGCTTAAACGTTTGACCTCCTCGCACCAGCAAAGATCGTAGAATATCTTATACCTGTCAGTAGTTCCGACCAACACCCCACACCATGAACAAGAACGAGGCTATAACGGCAAAAGCTGCGATGGCGAGATTGGTATCCATGATAACCCCTGTAGATTTATGCGCTCTGAACGCGCCAAACGACGGGATGTTCCAAAGGCGACCAGTCCTGACATGCACCGCTTCTTCTGATCGATTTTGCTGCCTCCGTCGCGCGTATCGCTTCGGCCGACGCGCCTCGCCAGTGACTTTACGGAACGCCGAAGTGGTAGGGGTACGCCAAGCAGGAGACAGACAAAAGGTCTTGCGGTATCGATGGCCGCGCGTTCATCAATGTTCGCTCGAAAACAAGGATCGGCGATTTCCAAGGACAGGATTGCTCTGACATCCTTCAACGCGCAGGTTCGCAGAAAGGTCAGCAAAACCCTGGGCACGCTTTCCAAGTCTGGGTATATCTCGAAATCAGCCAAATCCGGCAAGGCTTAGAAGCGTGTGCCAACGACCAGAAAACTATCGGTTGACTTTCAGTTCAAAGTCTCTATTATTGGTTTATCGAACTTTTGCTTGCCGAGCTTTGTCTACCGCGCCATTGGCACCGCGCTCTATTCGAACCTTCTCTTTCAAAAATAGTCGTATCACCGTCCGCGAAGCGTCGATTCGCGGTCCCTCACTTTATGCTTTGAAGGGTTCAGTATGACCACGGGCACAGTAAAATGGTTCAATTCCACAAAGGGCTTCGGCTTCATTCAGCCGGACAACGGCGGCGCTGATGCGTTCGTCCATATCTCTGCTGTCGAGCGTGCGGGAATGCGCGAAATCATCGAGGGCCAGAAGATCGGCTACGATCTCGAGCGCGACGCCAAGTCGGGCAAGATGTCCGCCTGCAACCTGCAAGCTGCATAATCGATCGTGCGGTCCCATTGACCACGGATGTACTGGCAATGGGAGAGCGCGTTTGAAGGGCCGGGCAATGTTGTTCGGCCTTTTGGCTTCGTAGACCCGAAACCCAAGGAGGTTTCATGACCCAGAGCAAATCCAGGCAGCAGGCCGAAGCCGCATTCGACCGTGTCCAATCCCGTTTCTTCGCACACGGCCAAGCGGTCGAGGAAGTTCAGACCGAAGAACAGGCGCGACAGGCAAAGACCCAACGGCTTCGTGAAGCACGGCTCGCTCGCGATGAGGCGAGAGATCAAACTCGCTGAATTCGATTCCATCGCGAGTCGCAGTGATATGGCGTCCCAAGATGCACTTCAGCGATCATCACACAAACCGATCGAATGATATTGCACCTTGCCGCACGGCCACCATTCCAGTTATGGTAGCGAGAGTAGGGGACCTATACATGTCTGAAAAGAAGCAGTCACTATCCGTAGTCGTTCGATCCGATGACAAGGGTCATTGGGTAGAATGGAACAACGACGGCGCCACCGGATCGCTCGGACCATACCAAACCGAAAAGATGTCCGCCGACGTGCGCACCGCCAAAGAACGCGAGTTCACTGAAAACATGGGACACATCGACGACGCTTGAGACCGTATCAAAGGCGGCTTTAAAGCTGGATCTGATTAACGATCATGAGCGCGTGGTTAGTGGTCTGTCCGTGACGGGATGGTGCTTTCGAGCCTGATATCACCAACCCGTCCTGGACAGCCCGGGATTGCAGGTCTTCAGAACAATTTAGCGCTTATCGGCCGAAGCGCTCTTCCCACGGTGTTGTTGTCGTTCCCGACACGACCGTCGAACGGGAAGACAGAAACGATCACAAAAACGAGGGTCGAGATCGCTCCTTGTGAACTAAGGCCAGCTTTGAAAGAACGCTGATGTCACCGTCGGCCTTTGCGAGCCGCTCGCCAGTTGTATCACTGCTGTCATTTTTCCAGCATGGTCTGCTAGAGGTCGCAGCGCTTGAGGGCGAAGAGCCCTCGAAGCAAGAGACCCCGACTAGCGGGGCCACCTGCAACCGTTATCGTCACTGGCAGTTGGTCGGGACCTGACTGCCTGCAGTGGAAGTTCCAGCGCCATCGGTGGCTGTCGACGAGCTACCCGCCGTGCCGGATCCGCGGTTCACAGATCCAGCGCCGCAGTCAGTATTGTTGGTGTTGCCGCTGTTCGACTGTCCATCGCTGGCAGTCGAATTTCCGCCGTTTGTTCCGTTGTTGGTCCCAGTGTTGGAGCCGCTTCCATTCGCTCCTCCCCCGGTTCCAGAGTTGGTCCCGCCGTTTGTGCCGGACCCAGCCGAGGATCCGCCAGCCGACCCACCGCTACCGCTGCCCGAACCGCCGGACGATTGCGCGAGTGCCGAGGTTGCGAGACCAAGCGAGAGAATAGAAACGGCGATAAGTTTGTAGACCATGATCGGCTCCTTAGGGTTGCTGCCTTTGCCTAACCTAGCTTGATCGTAGTTGTTCCCCGCTTATGTGATCTGGTTCGATAATGATGGCCTCAAAATGCGGGCTCAGTCTCGACCAGCGGAAGCACCTCGCGTGATTTGCTCAGAGGGCCTTTCGCCTTCAGCGGCATTAACTCTCTTGAGATCCGGCCAAGGTCGTCAGCGATCGTTGTCGCGGCATCTGCTAGGAAGAGGTCGTGCGTGCATCACAACCTGTGACCCCAAGACCGCGGTTTCGGCATGACCGTGCGCTATCGCTATCCGTCACTGGCGGGTAGCAGCTTGCGAGGGATGGCGACGAGATCTGGGAGCTGACACAGCATGATGATAACCGGGGCTTGAGCGGTGTGCCGAGAATGACGTCGAGTATCGCCGCGTCGGGTTGTCCGCCCTCAAAGATCGCTACCGCGCCCAAAACATTCGCGGCAGGACCGTGAAACCGGCATCTATCAGATCATTTTTGAATTTTGAGCGGTCAGATAGTCGTCCTTGACGATCAGGATCGCCACGCGCGGCCGTCCGTTTTCCGTCATCCGTGTCGCCGGATACTTTGCTCAAACTAAACCGCCGCGTTCAGGTCCAGTTGTTCTCTCGCAAAACATTGCACGGCCAGATACCCTGCCCAGACGACTGGTGTCGATCGTACATTGGCTTAATCGGCCTGCCCGTTTCATGCCGTTGGAAAGAAAAGGGAGCCTTGGACATCGCGGTCTTCCCGTATCCTCGCGATCGGGCGTCGGTTGGAGACGCGGCAGTCTCCGATGCCGCCAAGGGCGTGGAGTTGCTGCCCGCCGTCCATGCGGCCTACCGAGCGCCATGGCGGACAGTCCCCTTCCCTATGAGGTCTCTGCGCACTTATCGCCAATGCCGGCAGGTTCGTTCGCCGAATTCCGATGCGCTTCCGTCGTGATCGTCGCCGAAGGTGGAATGCCGTCCCCAGGACGTCACATTATAAACTTCCTCGCGCTTTCGATTGGAGCGACAGCCATCATGTTCGTGGCGTGTCACCGACAAGCTTATGGCCCGTGCTTGTCAAACGTTGGCCAATGTTCTTGGCCGCGATCTTTTAGCTCCGCTTAACCGCGCCTTCGCCGGCTTGATCATTACCTGTAACGTCCTTCTGCGGAATGAAACAGGGGCCCGAAGACATCTTCGGGGAACCGATGAATGACTTTATGGACCGCATGATTGACAACTCTATAAGCGCAAGCATTCAGTGATTGCCATTTCTAGCTCGCGAACTACATCCTTTCTGGGGTGATCAGAGAAAAAGGGTGCCTCGAGGACGCCGGTTGGATAAGTCGAAGTCTGTTCGGGGTTAGTGGGAACAATGTTGCAGAAACGCAAACTCGGCATTTCCGGTCCAGAAGTCTCAGCGATCGGCTTTGGCTGCATGGGGCTAAATCACCATCGCGGACCGGCCTTAAGTACCGAGGACGCGGTCGTGTTACTGAGAGCCGCATTCGACCGCGGCGTAACACTTTTCGACACCGCGGAGATTTATGGGCCGTTCACGAACGAAGCGATCGTGGGAGAGGCTCTCGCGCCTATTCGTGACAGTGTTGTGATCGCGACCAAGTTCGGGTTTAGGGACGGCCGTCCGAATACGGGCCTCGACAGTCGCCCTCAAAGCATCCGCCGAATGGTCGAGGCCGCGCTGCTTAGGTTGAAGACAGACAGGATCGACATTCTTTACCAGCATCGCGTTGACCCAGCTGTACCAATGCCTGAAGTCGCTGGCGCCGTGCGCGACCTAATTGATGAAGGCAAGGTATTGCATTTTGGTCTTTCGGAAGCGGATGATCACTCCATCCGCCTTGCGCACGCCGTACAGCCGGTCGCGGCGCTGCAAAGCGAATATTCGCTTTGGTGGCGACAGCCGGAGGCTAGCGTTCTTTCAACCGTTGAAGAGCTTGGCATCGGCTTTGTTTCTTATAGCCCGCTCGGTCGTGGCTTTCTGACAGGAACGATGGGAGAGAATACAAGTTTCGAGGCCGAAAACGATCAACGAAAGACAAACCCTTATCTTGCGCCCGAAAACCGCGCCGCGAACCAGCCGATTATTGACGTCATTCAATCCGTGGCGAGAGAGAAAAACGCGACCGCCGCCCAGATTTCGATTGCATGGCTTCTCGCTCGTAAGCCGTGGATCGTTCCAATCCCGGGCACCACGAAGATCCACCGCCTTGAGGAAAACATCGCCGCAGCGGCAATTGAGTTCTCTCAGGGAGAGATGGATAAGATCGGCGCAGTATTTAAAACGATAACGCCCCATGGCGAACGCTACGCGACGGCAGCTAGCGCGCAAACGGAAAAGTGATCGCGGCGACAACGAGCCGCGTTCCTCGACAGGAATTTTCGCGCGGCCTCCTCGAAGAGCCTAATCGAAGAAACCGGTGTCTTCTTCCGTAAGATATTTCTTGGCCGCTTCCGGGTTGATGTCGACGCCAAGACCCGGTGCTTCGAGCACATCAATCATGCTGTCCTTGACGATTTGGTCAGGCAACCCAACAACCAGATCCTCCCACCAAGGGTCCGAAGCCGAGGGGTATTCAAAGGCCACGTAGTTCGCGGGCAGCGTCGCGCAGACATTGATCAGGGCGCCAAGGCCAAGCAGACCGTTCGCGGTGCCGTGCGGCGCCATTAGGATGGAATGCATATAGGCGTGTTCAGCAACCCATTTTAGTTCCGCGATACCCCCGATGTCAGCGGGATCCGGTCCGATCACGCGCACGGCTTGGGTTTCAATAAGCTCCTTGAAGTTATGGCGTAGATAAATCTGCTCGCCGGTATGGATGGGCGTCGAGGTTGAGGTAGTGAGTTCCCTGTAGGCCTGAGGGTTAACCCACGGCACATAATCACCGGTCAGCATGTCCTCGAGCCACATCAGATTGTACTTTTCGACCGCGCGCGCGAACTTGATGGCGTCCGGCAACATCCATCCCGGCCCACAATCGAGCGCGAGACTGACCTTGTCGCCAAGAACCTCCTTCATCGCGATGACGCAGTCGAGCATGTGATTGAAGCCGCGCTCGCTGATAACACCTTGATCCATCGCGCCGTGGTAGCCCGCTTTTTTTTGCGTCACACCAAAATGGAAATCCTCGATTGTGTCCTTCATGTTTGAGTGGAAGGATATTCCTTGCTTGATCATGAAGAAATTCTGTGGCTGCTCCATCATCCATTTGACATCGGCCGCGTAATCTTCCGGCCTGTCGCCCGAACGCTTCTGGCGGATCGAGCCATTATAGACCCGAACCTTATCTCTGACCTTGCCCCCAAGCAGTTTGTAGACCGGCATTCCACAGGCCTTGCCAGCGATGTCCCAAAGCGCGTGCTCGATTGCGCTGACGGCGGCACCATAAGGCTTGAAGGAACCACGCTGGCGAATCTTTAGCATCACGCGTTCAACATCTGTCGGATCCTCGCCGATGAGCGCATCGCGAAAATGCAGGACCCATGGCTTGAGATATGACTTCGTAAATTCGACTTCACCCAGACCGTAGAGGCCTTCATCGGTGACAATTCGGACGATGGGATGCTTGCCGATAACGGCGCAGCGTAGATCGATAATCTTCATCTTCGTTCCTCTTTGCCTCAGCTCCAGGTTCGATCCCAGGAATACTCGTCATCCCAGCGATCAGTTGGCTCCCAGATGCCGGCTACGCCTGGCTGCAGATGTTGCGAGATAACTTCGTCGACGACATCGTCGATCCCCAGGCCCGGCTTGTCGGTCACTGTGATGAAGCCGTCTTTGACGAGGGGCTTAGGGACGCCACTCACGATATCGTCCCACCATTCCACGTCGGCGGAGTGATACTCGAGGGCCATGAAGTTCTCGGTGGCTGTTGCGACATGCGCAGCCGCCATCGCGGCAATAGGGCTTTCAGCCATATGGATAGCCATAGCGATACCGTGATCCTGGGCCATATCACCGATCTTTTTAGTCTCCAGTATCCCACCGCTGGTGAGAAGATCAGGATGGATAACGGACACTCCTCCGCTCTTCATCAGCGGCTCGAAACCTTCTTTAAGGTAGATGTCTTCGCCAGTGCAGATCGGCACCGTCGTCGCGTCCTGCAATTGGCGATATTGCTGCGTGTACTGCCAAGGAATGACATCCTCTAACCAAGCCGGCACGTATTTTTCGATCCGCCGGGCAAGGCGGATACCGTTTTGCATCGAGATATGACCGATATGGTCGATCGCCAGCGGCACGTCCATCCCGATCACCTCGCGAACCTCGGCGATGTATTGCTCAAGAAGGTCGAGGCCCTTGTCGGTGAAGTGGAGCCCGGTAAAAGGGTGCTGGATATTGTGATGATCATAGCTCGCGTTTCGCATCCGCCGCTCATCGATCGTTTTGAGGGCCCCGCGAACTGGATCGGTACGATAGCCTTCGAGCGAACCTGCAGGGAACACAACAGCGCCCGGCACATCTGCAATTTGCATCAGACCCAGATCCATTTTGAGAAAGGTGAAGCCCATGTCCATGCGCTGCTTGAGCCGCTTGCCTGTTTCCGTCCCGCTTGGGACGGTGGCGTCCGTATCGCAATAGACACGGACCCTCTCGCGAAACCGCCCCCCGAGCATCTGGTAGATCGGCACGCCGTAGGCTTTGCCCGCGAGATCCCAAAGCGCTATCTCCACTGCAGACACGCCACCACCTTGCCGCCCGTGCCCACCGAACTGTTTGATGCGACGGAACAAGCGGTCGATATCGCAGGGATTTTCACCCAGCAATCGGCTCTTCAACATAAGAGCATAGGTCGCGCTCGCCCCGTCGCGAACCTCGCCAAGCCCGACAATTCCTTGGTTGGTGTAGATTTTAAGCAGAGCCGATGTGAACGGCGCACCGACGATTTCGGCGACCCGCATGTCGGTGATGCGAAGTTCGGAAGGCTTGGAATGCAAATTTACCCGGTCGAGGGCGTCTTCTACCCGGTTTGCCTCTAACATGATGTCATCCCTGTTACGATCAATAAAGCTTCGCTTGGCCAGCGAGGCCGATAACGTGGATCAGTCCAATGCAATCTCGTGGGCTTGCAGGTAGTCGCGGTTCATTTCGACACCGAGGCCAGGTTTCGTGGTCAGTGTTAGGCTGCCATTTGATACATTGAGTGGGCGGTCGATAAGGTGGTCGTACTTCGCGAGGTTCCACTCCGACGTTTCAAGCTTATAGAAATTCGGAACGGTCATCATGACCTGGGCGCCCGCAACCACGTTGATGGGGCCGGCGGCGTCATGTGGCGACACGGGGATGTAATAGGCCTCGCACAGCGCGGAAATCTTTTTGAGCTCTGTAATGCCACCGGTCCAAGTGACATCGGGCATGATGTAATCGGCGAGTTTGTTTTCGAGAACAGGGACGAAATCCCATTTGGTATGGCCGCGTTCCCCCCAGGATATGGGGGTACTTACCTTTTCGCGGACCTGTTTAAGAGCGTTTAAGCTTTCGGGCGGGCACGGCTCCTCGAACCAGTCGATTTGGCCTGCTTCTTCGAGGCTACGGCAAAGGCGAATGGCGGTTGGAACATCAAACCTGCCGTGAGCGTCGATCAGAATGTCGACGTCAGGCCCCGCCGTCTCGCGAATGAGTGCCGTAAGCTCGGCAGCTTCACGCTCATCCTTGCGTGTCATGCCGCCGTCGAGATAGCCATCCCGTTGCTCCCGCGCCTGTCCATCGGCGGTGCGGCCCTGTTGTGGAAAGGGGTCGAACTTTAATCCCGTGTGACCGGAATCGACAATATCGCGGATTTCACGGATAACGCCCTCTTTGCTGGTGAATTTCGCCTGGTTGGGATGCGTGTAGAGCGAGATTTCGTCGCGGACTGGCCCGCCGAGCAACTCATAGATCGGCTTGCCAAGGACCTTGCCGCGAATATCCCAAAGAGCGATGTCGATCGCGCTCACGCATTCAACGGCTGCACCACGGCTGCCCATATAGGTGAAGCTGCGGAATATCTTGTGCCAAAGGTATTCGATACGCGCAGGATCCTCTCCTTTCAATGCCTGACCGATTTGACGGAGAATCGTGCAAAGTGCGCGATTGGCGAGCTTCGTCGTCGTTGTGATCTCACCCCAGCCACTCACACCCTCATCGGTGGTCACTTCGACAAAAAGAAACTCTCCCCAGTAAGACGCATCAGATCTTATTAGCCATGGTAGTACGCTTGTGATTTTCATCTGAGCCAACTCCGACATTTGAGGATGAGGACAAGATCGGCGGGTGTTATCTATCCCGCACGGGCAGCACTACGGGCTCGCATATGCTCGAGAAGATGACGACCCGAACCTTCCACGTGACGGGCAATAAGGTCTGCTGCGGCCTCAGCGTTTCCCGCTTTTACATGCGCGATGAGATCGCGATGTTCAGCAAGAATGGCAGCTCGCCTGGCGAGCGTGAAGTTGAAGCGTCTACCGACCGCTCTGAGCACTTCGCGGTGCTTCCACCAGAGCTCGGCGGCATGACGGTTATAATGCTTCTGATACATCACCGTATGAAAGGCAGTATCCAGCTCGCTGTGCTTGAAGGTGTCGGCGAAGTTGTTCTCCTCGATAAGCGCCTGAATGCGTTCGAGCTCCGCGATGTCTTCCACGGTCGCCATCGTTACGAACCATCGTGTCAATGCCGGCTCGATCAACACCCCGATCTCATAGACGTCCCGGACAAAATCCTGGTCGATAGGTCGCACCCGCGCCCCGCGATTCGGTACGAATGTGACGAAACCCTCACCGCGCAGCAATTGCAGCGCTTCACGGACCGGATTGGTCGAGGTCCCGTGCCGTCGAGCGAGATCTGTCACCACCAGGCGCTCGTTTGCCGCGAGCCGACCTTCGATGATGTCGTCTCTAATCAGCTTGTAGAGGGAGGCCCCTTCGCTGGAGGCGCCGTCGGCGTCTATGCCTTCGGGCGGCCTTGCTCTGAAATCTGTAGTCTCGGTCAAAATATTCCCCATAAATACTCTATTTATTCGACTACCACGCAAATCTTCCGCAAACAATGTACGATTTTGCCGATTGACAGACATTCTTTGATCTGAAAACGTGCAATTCGTCCGATAGGATACACTGACTTGAGGAGGTCAGCTCCGGCGGATGGGGACCGCTCGCACGAGTAGAGCGGCATGGGAGAACCTGGAGGATACCTGTGATGAGGATTTCATTCGGCGGTGCCGTCCTGCGCGGCACTATCTCTACTGCGTTGCTGGTGTCGCTTATGTCTACTTCGGCAATGAGCGCGTCTGTCGACCTGAGCAAGTGGTCGCCAGAGTACGTTCGTTCTATTGCCGGTACCAAGGACTTCGATACAGCAGCCGAGTGCGGCAAGGTAACGCCGTTGGACTATAAAGGTCGTCTGACGTTCTGGTACCAAGGCATTTTCGAAGGAGATCCAGATTCGCTGCGTGAGTATTACAAGGAATTCTTCGCAACGTTTCGCAAGACCTATCCGAACATCCAGCTGGAGGAACAGGGGCTCACCTACAACGATCTGCTCGACAAATTCCGCACCGCACTTCTGGGCAACGCCGCCCCGATGGCGGTCCGCCTTCAAATCCTTGGGGGCGTAGAGTTTGCGTCAAAGGGATACCTCCAGCCTCTTAAGCCGGAAGATATCGGCTATTCGACCCAAGATTTCTGGCCCGGCGCGATGAAAGCCGTCACGTGGGATGGCGTGGGCTATGGCATTCCGACCAACAACGAGACAATGGCCTTCATCTGGAATGCTGATATCTTTAAGCGAGCTGGACTTGACCCTGACAAGGCACCTGCGACCTGGGATGATGTCGTCAAGTATTCCAAGCAGATCCATGACAAGCTTGGCGTTTCCGGTTATGGGCTCGTCGCCCGAAAGAACGCTGGCAACACGCCGTATCGTTTCATGCCGCAGCTGTGGGCCTACGGCGGCGGCGTGTTCGATGAGGCGTCCAAAGATCCGACGTACAAGGAGGTCGAGCTCGCCAGCCCTCAAAGCAAGGCCGCGCTCCAGGCTTCTTACGACATGTACGTCCGCGACAAGTCGGTCCCCGTCTCGGCACTCACCAACCAGCAGGCCGACAATCAACCACTGTTCCTGGCTGGCCAGCTCGGAATGATGGTTTCGCATCCGTCCGATTATGACGTGATGCTGGATCTGCAGAAGAAGGCCACGGCAACCGACAAAGAAAAGGCGCAGACTGTCATCGACAACATGCGTTATGGCCTTATCCCGACCGGGCCGGACGGCAAACGTGCAGTCGTCTTTGGCGGCTCAAACATCCACATTTTGAAGCCAGAATATGTAGAGGGAGGAAAGGTAGACGAGCCCGCTGCCAAAGCGATCGCCTGCATGTGGGCAAGCCCAGAATGGTCATTGAAGCTTGCTTACGTTGGCTCAAACCCTGGAAACCTGAACGGTTTCACGACCACGTGGATGAAGGATCGTCTGGAAAAGATCAAGTTTCTCGATGTGACCACGTCGATGCTGCCTTACGGCATCCCCTTCCCGGCACTACCGCAGTCTCCTGAGATTATGAACATTATTGTTCCAGACATGCTGCAAAACGCATTGACGGGAGCCATGACGGTCGACCAGGCAGCAGACGATGCTGCCGCGAAAGTCAAGTCTCTGATGGATGGTGGGCTCTAGAAGAGGTCCGCAATCTGACCGGCTGTCGATTAAATTGCAGCCGGTCTCTTCCCTCCGGATTAAGGGCTTCGAACAGTGACGATTCTAACCGGCAAGGCCGACGTGTCCCTCGTCAACCAGCATCGCAATAGCAGTGTCGTGCGCAGGATATGGAATCACCGCTTCGATTATGCGTACGTGCTCCCCTCTATTGCCGTCATGCTCATCGTCATAGCGTATCCGATCTACTACACGATCGAGCTGTCTTTCTTCAATACGCCTCCTGGCCTACAGCTTCGCGACAAGATCTTTGTCGGAATCGATAATTACACGGCGATCTTGAAGAGCCCGGTCTTTTGGACGGTCACCAAGAACACGCTGATCTGGACTGTCGGATCGACGTTCATCTCCTTCGTCCTTGGCTTTGCCTGCGCATTGGCTCTGCATCGTGATTTCGCGGGCCGCGCAATTTTACGCGCCATCCTCATCATTCCGTGGGTGATCAGTGCGGTTGCCGCGTCCTACATCTGGAAATGGATATACCACTCGGATTTCGGCGTAATCGGAGCGGTGCTGGTGGGCCTTGGCCTTGCCGATCGACCACCAAACTTCATAGACAATGTGGATACGGTGCTTCCCGCGCTAATCGTCGTGAACATTTGGCGTGAGTTTCCATTCGCGATGATCATGATGATGGCGGGCCTCCAGACGGTGCCTGACCAACTCCTGCGGGCAGCCAAAGTCGACGGAGCCAATGCTTGGCAACGATTCTGGCACGTTACATTCCCGCATGTGAGAAATGTCTCGACAGTGACCATTCTTCTGTTGGCGGTCGCCAACTTCAACTCGTTCATCATTCCGTGGATCATGACGGGCGGCGGGCCGTCGAACGCCTCGCATATCTGGATCACACACATTTACGAACTGGCGTTCGGCCGTCAGCGCTGGGGTGTGGCATCAGCGTATTCTGTCCTGTTGTTTTTGATCTTGATGTCCTTTGGCTACTTCTACGTCCGGGCACTCAGCAGCAATGACCAGAAGGGGGGAGCAGAATGAGTGCGATCGCGGACACGAAGCCAATTCAAGATCGCCGAAGAAGCCGGATCGACGGATGGCGCTGGGGTGGACGCATCTTTCTCGTCTTCATGTTGCTCTACACAGCGCTGCCCATGGTCTGGATGTTGATCACATCGATCAAGTCGGGCTTTGCCGCTATGCAGTTCCCGCCGCAATGGTGGCCAGACCAGCCTACGCTCGCGAGCTATAAAAAGCTGCTCGATCCACAAAACAGCGTGGGCCAGGACTTTCTGCGTTTCTTTTGGAACAGCTTGTTCGTCTCGACAGCCACGACGATCATGTCAGTCATTGTGGCAGTCCCCGCGGCCTACGCGTTCTCACGCTTCACCTTCCCAGGCCGGAACTTCATGTTCTTCGCGGTCCTTCTGCGCAACATGTTTCCCGCTGTCATCTTTCTCGTCCCGCTTTTCATTTTGATGCGTGCGATCGGCCTTGTGAACACTCATGGTTCCCTCGTTCTCACCTACCTTACATTCGGCCTGCCACTGGCTATCTGGCTGTTAAAAGGGTTTTACGACAACATCCCGATCCAGTTGGAACAAGCAGCTCGTATCGATGGCGCAACGCGCTTTCAGGCCTTCGTCTTGATTGTCGTGCCACTCTCCACGCCCGGGATCATCGCTACTGCGATCTATTCCTTCATTAGCGCGTGGAACGAGTACATCTACGCCTACACGTTCCTGTCAAAGAACGACCAATTGACCCTACCGGTAGGTATCCAGCGGTTTTTCTCAGAAAACACGACGGACTTTCCCGGTCTGATGGCGGCCAGTTTCATGATGAGCGTGCCCGTCGTCGTCCTGTTCCTTCTTCTGCAACGATACTTCGTACGCGCGCTCACCGAAGGCGCTGTCAAGCACTAAGGAGTTGCCTGTGGCCCATGTGGTCTTGAAAGATCTGATCAAGAATTACGGCAGCTTCAATGCTGTCAAAAGCGTTTCGCTAACGGTCAACGACGGCGAGTTCGTAGCGCTTGTCGGCCCTTCGGGCTGTGGCAAGACCACGACGCTCAACTTGGTGGCCGGCCTTACCTCAGTGACATCGGGCGATATTTTGATTGGCGACCAGGTCGTCAACGACCTCGACCCCAAGGATCGGGACATCGCAATGGTTTTCCAGAACTATGCGCTTTACCCTCAGAAATCCGTCTACAAGAACCTGGCATTCCCGCTCCAGATGCGCAAACTGCCGAAGGACGAGATCGACAGGAAAGTCAAAGAGGCGGCGCGTGTCCTCGATATGACGCAACTACTCGAGCGCAAGCCACGCGAACTTTCAGGCGGTCAACAGCAGCGCGTGGCACTGGGCCGAGCCCTTGTCCGTGACCCGGCGGTGTTTCTAATGGATGAGCCCCTCTCAAATCTCGATGCGAAGCTGCGCGTACAGATGCGCTCCGAGATTAAGCGGTTCCATCAGGATCTGAAGGCGACGATTATCTACGTGACCCACGATCAGCTTGAAGCGGTAACAATGGCTGACCGAATGGCCGTAATGAATGGCGGCTATCTTCAGCAGTACGACACGCCTGCGCAAGTGTTTGCCAACCCAGTGAACATGTTCGTTGCAAGTTTCGTTGGCAGTCCGGCCATGAGCCTCGTTCCGCTTCAGGCCTCGACGTCCAATGG
Source organism: Rhizobium sp. 2MFCol3.1 (assembly GCF_000377565.1). Taxonomy (GTDB): domain Bacteria; phylum Pseudomonadota; class Alphaproteobacteria; order Rhizobiales; family Rhizobiaceae; genus Rhizobium. Next base: position 160,202 of record NZ_KB898359.1, read on the forward strand.
CAGCACTTTTTTGACAAGCGCGGAAGGTTGGCAGCTTGAACTCTCGCCGAAGAACGCCCGCAAGGTTGCGAAAGCATCCTCCAACAAGGTTGTTCTGGGCGCGCGTCATTCGACCATAAGGCTTCACAAGAACGCGGAAACGGGATGCGTCCCTGCAAAGGCGTACACGGTCGAGCCAACTGGAGACATCACGTTCGTACAGGCATTTCTATCTGGCGCAATCGTAAATATCAGCGTGCCGCCAGCGGTTCCTGTATCGCCAGACGAGCCAGTTTGGCTCGAATTCGATCAGGAGCGGCTGCACTTGTTCGACGGTGAAACCGAAATGGCCCTCAGGTCCGAGTAATGGTGGACGAGCGGATTATGGGACGTCAATCACGATGAAGTTAAAAATTACAGCGATCAAGCCCTATCCGGTTTGGGTCGGCATACGCAACCAGATGCTCGTAAAGGTGGAGACCGACAGCGGCATCTTTGGGTGGGGCGAGAGCGGTTTGAGCGGCCGCGAAAAAGCGGTTGCCGCGGTTGTTGAGCACTATCGCGAATTCCTGATCGGGCGTGATGCGATGCAGATCGGTCGTATCTGGCAAGAACTTTATCGAAGTCAGTACTTTGAAGGCGGTCGCGTCCTGCAGGCAGCTATCTCCGCGATCGATATTGCACTGCACGACATCAAGGGGAAGGCGCTAGAGGTACCTGCCTACGAGCTGCTAGGGGGCAAACAGCGAGAACGGGTACCCACTTTTGCCTCAACCGGGGACGAGGCGGAGGGGGATAAAGCGATCGAACGTGCGATCGAACTGCGCGCACAGGGCTGGCAAGCGATCCGCTTCTTCCCGGCAGGGCAAAGCAGTCGAGACATTTTCGAGCCGCGCGAATCGATTGGCGCTACCGCTGCGATGCTGAACAAGGCCCGCGAGGCTTTGGGGAGTGAAGTCGTTTTGGGCATTGACTACCATCATAGGCTATCAGTCGCTGAAGCAGCAAGCTTCTGCAGCAAGCTTGACCGCGGCGTTCTAGACTTTCTAGAGGAGCCTATCAGGGACGAAACGCCGGGTGCCTACGCCGCGCTGCGCAAGATGACCGACATACCGTTTGCGATCGGCGAGGAGTTCGCCAGCAAGTGGCAGTTTATTCCTTACATCGAGCAGGACCTGCATCAGTTCAATCGCATTGATGTGTGCAATGTCGGCGGCCTCACCGAAGCGATGAAAGTAGCCGGCTGGTCCGAGGCTCACTACGTCGACCTTATGCCTCACAATCCTCTTGGTCCGGTATGCACCGCGGCTACGATCCACCTTGGCGCGGCCGTGGCAAACTTTGCCTGGCTGGAGACCAGAGCCCCCGAAACCAAGCTAGGCTTCGACAATTCCGAGTTCTTTCCCGTGCAACCGAGACTGGACGGAACAGAATATCCGGTGAGCGACCTCCCTGGTCTCGGTGTCGAAGTCAACGAGGATGCGATCGCGGCTCAGAGCTTTCGTTTTTGGGAAGCGCCTCATCTCACACGCCGCGACGGATCCGTGACCAACTGGTAGACACTTAAACTGGAGATGATCATGAGTGAGACCCTAGATATCCAGCGACCTGCGAAAGAACTAATCGCTGCGCTGAAGGACATCGGTGCAGCAACAATCGCGGGCACACTCGGCCATATGGGGTTTCGCAATCCGCACATGGTCGGCCCCGTCTCGCAGAGCCGAGGCAAGACAATTGTGGGGCCCGCCCTGACGCTTCAGTTCATGCCACAGCGACCGGATCTTTTCAGTGAAGGCGAGTACGCGGATCCAGAGACCCAATTGCACCGGCACGTTCTTTATCATGTTCAGGAAGGCGACGTCGTCGTTGTGGATGCTCGCGGAGACATGAGCTCAGGTGTCTTTGGTGATATGATGTCCACCTATTTCAAGGGGCGCGGCGGAGCTGGCATCGTTATCGATGGCTGCATGCGCGATAGGCCAAATGTTGAAAAGCTCGACCTGTCGCTATGGTTGCGCGGCTGGACGCCGAATTACCACGTCCAAACAAGTATCTATCCAAACGCGGTCAATGTTCCGATCGCGTGCGGCGGTGTCACGGTCATTCCTGGCGACATAATCGTGGCTGACGATGATGGCGTGGTGGTGCTTCCAGTTGCGATGGCCGCAAGGGTAATCGAAGAATCACAGTCGCATCATGAATGGGAGGAATTTTCGCGTTCGAAACTGATGGCGGGCGGATCGCTGCAACGCTACTATCCCCTTCATGACGACGCCAGGGCAGAGTATGAAGAATGGCGAGAACGAGCTCGGACGCCGCAGGGATTGTGAGTGTCTTTGACGTCGTAGATATAAAGTCTCGCTCAGCCAGCCGCGGTCTCGGACATGGAGAAAATGAATCGCTGGATTATGGTCAGGTGAAACGATCGGATTGATCTCTTGGGGCTGGGAGAGGAGGACATGCGTGTATTCGGCCGCGGTCGCAAGCTGCTCTCCGACACTCATCCTGATCACTCACCGACCTGGTGAGGTTTAAGCGCTCACGACCGTGACATCAAGGATTGATGGTAAGTTTGTCAATGGGGGCCTCCAGGAGTTGACCAAGGCGACTAGCCTTGTTTTCGAATCCCACGTCGCAACAGACAGCGGCTGTTTCGTTTGTCGCGTGCCGGCGGTCTAAGGACCGCGGCCGTGGCATCAATCTTCACGACAACGCAGTAGTGTCAGACCAGAGAGCACTTTGACCTGAGCGCCTTCGAGCTTCTTCGTTCGCAACCGCGCAACACCAGGCAGTCCTTGCGGCCAGTTTCTCGCTCATCTCACGAAGCTCATCTTTTTCGAGCTTCTCGATGCCAGTGAGCTTTTCTCGGAGCCGGTGAGGTCGAATTGAGCTCCTTCGCCGGCAGCGCTTTTCCCTGGCGGCTGGGAATTATGACGGACGAGGCATATTCCAGCCGGACCCTATCAAATAGAGACGACGGTGCTCGAATGACCACCGGCACGTTGACCCGAGGATCGCGCCACTGGCACTAATGGGTAGGCGCGCAGGTTCGCATTTGCTCTTCACAGGGATGACGGCAGTGATCCTGGGTTGGAACTCAAACCGTTGATCGTACGTTGTGTCGTCGCTGTCAAAGGAGCGACCATTTTTATGTCCAAAGCTAACAAAGTCCGCCAACGCATGTATACTTTTGTCGCAGTTATCTTCGCCGTTGGTGTCGTGATCGCTGGTAGTTATTTGATCATGGCCAAGCCTGGAGAGAGCGACGACAAACCCGTCGCGGAAGTGATCAATCCGAACGGCTGATGAGAAGAATGAGGTGAGGACGCTGTTTGCGAATGGATGGGATATGTCCGAGAGTGTCGCGTATGACGGCGGGGCAGGATCCAAAATGGAAGTGTTCTCAGCATCGTCAGTCGTATACAATCGGCTAATGGCTAGATGATTATAATGTGCCCTCTTTTACAAAGCGGAGGGCAGCCTTCGGCAATTGCTGGGTGCTAGAACTTTATTCTCCCTCTTGTGAAGGCGAGGCTCTGATCCAGGTGCTTATCCGCCTCGCCTTATGGAAGAAGACCTAGGACGCCCTTTGATGAGGACGTCCCGATAATGGTTTGAGGCCGATGCGCACGGTTCACGCAGAGGCGGCAAGTTGTGACGCGAATTGGCGGTAGCTTTGTAACGGACGACCTAGGATTTGCGTCAGGCGCTCGACATCGCCCATTTGCGGAACCATGCCATCGCTGACATATCGCTCTGCCATCAAGCGCATTTCGTAAGCCATCCACTTGGGCATGATGCTGGCAATGTTGTGCTCGAAGCTGGACGGGTCATCGCCGCCGTAGACTACAGCACGGCCCAGAGTTTCGGACCAGATGGCTGCCAGGCCTGCGCCAGTCAATGTATCCGGGCCAACCAGGTTGATGGTCTCGCTCGGAATTTTCTCAGCTGCCCGATCGCGACGAATGAGTTCGATTGCTGCGACCTCGGCGATGTCTCTAGCATCGACCATGGCGACACCCTTGCTACCAATCGGCATAGGGTAAACCCCATGATTGAAGATGACATCCCTGATCATCACTTCGTTGTCCATGAAGTAGGCCGGACGCAGCATGGTCGCGCCGAAGCCCATCGCCTCCAACATGCGTTCCGCACCAAACTTGACCGCGAAATGCGGGACGTTCACCGCCCGGTCGGCATCAAATACAGAAAGATAGACGACGCGTTCTACGCCGGCTTCACGCGCAATGTTCAGGGTGATAATGGCCTGGGTGAATTCATCACCGGCGACCGCATTCAGTAGGAACAAAGTACGGACACCGTTGAAGGCCGTGCGTAGCGCGTCGATATCGAGCAAGTCACCTTGTACAACCTCGACATTGGAAGCAAAGTGAGCTTTGGCGGGATCACGCACAAGGATGCGGACATCAGCATTGCGGGCAATAAGCTGGTCAACGACGTGGCGGCCAACGCGCCCGGTAGCGCCTGTTACGAGAATGGTCATCGAATTTTCTCCTTGGTTGCGTCTGTGGAAGGCTTCGATATTGAAGACACGCCGAATATGGATGGTTCACATTTCCATCGATAGACGCTAAAAATAGACGCATCGTCTCAGTAGTGGAACATATATGGACCTGCTTGCGCTTACAGATTTCGTGACAGTCGCCCGACATGGGGGTTTCGGCCGCGCGTCACGCGCCTCCGGTCGGCCGAAGGCGACGCTTTCGCGCCGCGTGGCTGAGCTGGAGACCAGCCTCGGCCTACGATTGTTCGAGCGCGGCGCGCGCATGCTCAAGCTGACAGAGGAAGGTCGAGCGCTTCACGAGCGGGCGGGTGCTCTGCTGACCGAACTTGACGAGACTGCCGCTGCTATCGCTTCCGGTGGCAGCCAGCCGCAGGGTCGTTTACGGATTAGCGCGCCATTGTTGTTCACACAGATGGCGATGGGCAAACTTGCTGCCGGCTTTGCTCTGAAGTATCCAAAGGTACGGCTGGAAGTCACGACGGAGGACCGGCCCGTCGACATGGTTGAAGAAGGGTACGACCTTGTTATCAGGGTCAATCCCGATCCTGACGAGAGCCTGGTGGGCCGAGCCTTCCTGCGTGATGAATTGATAATTGCGTCGGCACCAGGCCTTGTGAATACCGCTGGAGAAGTTGTGCCAGCGGTCGTTCGCGGAAATCCTGGCCCAACGAGGTCATGGACGATGACCACGTCGGTGGGAAGCTCAAGTTTGAAATTTGACCCGGTGCTCACTCTTTCCTCAATGACAATGGTCCGCGACGCTGTGCTGATGGGCGTCGGGGCTGCATGCCTTCCTTTGTCACTGGCGAGCCAAGACCTGGAGACGGGCAGGCTCGTTCGATGGGGAAATGTCGAGGGATCGGAGACCGTGTTATGGGCGCTTTACCCCTCACGCCGCCTGCTGAGTGCTAAAGTGTCGGCCTTCCTGGACTATCTCAAGCAAGCGTTTCCTACCGGCACCGCCGAAGAACTGGCGGCCTATATGGAAAAATGAGAAATAGAAACTACGCGTAATCTTTTTTGCGCAGAGCGAAAAGCCGCAGTCTGCGCCTCGCGGATATTTCGACCGATGCTGCACTTATCATCGGCTACATGAGAGCCTGTTGGCGCGCCGTGTCGTCGGGACATCGCACCTACGCCTTTCGACGATCTGTCAACGCAAATCCCGAAATGCTTAAATGTCGCGTGTTCAAGCCGCACGAACACATTAGCAAATGCCCGTTGGCCCTCATCAGCGGGCATTTTTTTGATCCCCGGCACGCTAAGCTAGCTCGCCGAGCGGCAAATCATCTGAACCTTAGCGTCGGGTCTTCATCTCACGCATTTCAGGGCGACGGCTCCTGGCCGACATTTCAACGTTAGACGCCGCTCACGAGCCTCGATTTCGTATCCTTGCCCCTCGTTAAGAAAAGCGTTGGGGAAAGTCCACAAGGCTGCTAGCTCTGCGGTCTCGACCTCATTCGACCGAGTTTGGTGATCCCGATTGCCGTCAGATACGGGGAGCCGCTGACCCTAGTCCACAGAAAGCACTCTCTCTACCGCAGTGTGACAGACAGGACACGAACATGGACGCAACAAAAGCGGGCCCTATCCTAAAGAGGTACACCAAATCCGGCTTCGGCCCGATAGCGTTATTCGAGCTGGATCGGCTTCTCGTTTACGTGGCGTTGACATGATCGCCGGTCCAGTGACTGCCCGCCGTGAGCATCGCGCACGGCGGGTTTCGATCCTTATCCCGCGCTCGATTGATTGAATAGAGATCGCCCGGCGGCAACAATTGGCGGTGTCGATCGGACCGGCGCTTTGCCGGAGCCCCGCACATCGGCAGCAGAGAGACCTTCGCTTTTTTTCCAATGCATGGAACTCCAGACATCTGGCTACGTTTAGTAGCCACTCTAGATCAGCACCACTACCCCGCGCCCCCGTGCGGGGTCTTTTTTTGCCCGGTTGTAGCAGATATCATCGCGATTTGCCGCTTTGTTATTCCCGGCCGATCGGCTGGGAACAGTCAGTTGTACGTGCGTTGCTCTCCGTCCAGCTCGAGGCAACGTCGCTTGACCCGACCTTGGCCACCAACGCGCGCCGCGCTCGATACCGACAGGACGAAAGGCGCGAGCCGTTCCTACTGATCGTATCGTTCGAGGAGCAGACGCAGATGTGTATTTTGCGCGTCGAGCTTTTGCGAAAGAAGCGTCCGAAGCGCGTTTATTTCCGTTTCGAGCACCATTGCTTGATCGACGACCGCAGGTTCATCTCGCCGGATGACTTCATGATCGCTCGCGGCAGCCTTGATGGATCTCGTTCCTCGACGCGCCGGTTGCTTTCCATGCGCCTTGCTCACTTCGGTACGATCGACCGTGAGAGAGCGTGGGACATCGGTCACGTGCGATGACGTGATTTCGGCAAGCTGGGGTGGGGGTGCATCTTCGCCGGCCGTCGACACGTCAGTTTGCGAAGGCGCGCTGGGATCAACGTCGGCCGCAGGCTGTCCTTGCTCAGGCGCTTCTTGGTCCCTTGCTGCGATACTGACACGAATCGAAACCGTATCCGAGTTTGTTATCGGATCTGGCAGATTGTTTTGTTGGGTGCTCTCGTCGGTCTGTACCCCGTCAAGCGGCGGCGCGTCGTCACTCCTGGTCTCGTCAGGATGCCCGTGGGGGCCATCTGCCTTGCCGCGCGCGGCAAAGCCTTTCAATACCTGCCATGGCGATCGCATGGATAATACTCCCCGACTCGTTATCGTCGGGCCGATTGTACTAAGTCAAAGACCGGACTTGCAATGCAAGCCCGGTCTTTAGATGTGGGGGAACGTCCGTGGTAACGCCGATGTCGCCCGCTATCAGGACAAACCGAGCTTTTTACGGAGATCGGCGTTCTCAGCCCGGAGCTTGTCCGACAAGGACTTGCGAAGCTTCTGGTTTTCTTCTTCCAGCTTCAACAGCTCGGAAAAGCCGTCGTTGTTAGATGCCGCTGCCATCGTGGCCCGCGGCGCACGCTTTGCAGGCTGGCTCTTGGTAGCTGGTGCAGCCTTCTTTGCGGGAGCCGGCGCTTTGGCCGCCGGTGCGGCGACAACGGCATCGCTCGCGGGAGCTGCGTTTTTGCGGGGTCCGCGGGTCTTTTTAACCGGCGCGCTTACCGACAAGCCAGATGCGGCTTCCGTTGCGGCTTTCGGTTTACGGGGCGCGCGGGTCTTCTTTTCCTTGGCAGTCGCGGATGCATCCGCAGATGCTATCTCAGTTGCAGGAGCAATGTTGGTTTCGTCAGCCATTGTTTCAATCCTTGAGAACTACATAACCATTCGTGACAGAACTTAGTCTGGGACAGTATGCACCGCATGTAGTTTACAACTTGTTGACAATGAATTCATTGTCTTTGTCCACGCGTCATAGAGCGCGCCAGCATGGACTTGGTCTGCGACCTTCTACCAGCCTGTTGTGATCGGAAACTTGTCGGGCCAGCAATCGTACTGCACTCGAAGCTATATGCAGTGGCAGTGATTTCAGCACAACACTCGGCACGGGTTGATTTCGGGTCGGTATGATGTATCGATTGCATTGTATCTTTAACTTGAATTGGCGCCGGTAATCGCCAGGGGAACATAATGCAAACGGGAACTGTTAAATTCTTCAACGATGAAAAGGGTTTCGGCTTCATCACGCCTGACAACGGCGGCGTGGACGTATTTGTCCACGTTTCGGCGCTTGTTCGAGGCGGCTCACTTGGCCAAGGCGAGAAGGTTGAGTACGACCTTGGACAGGATCGCAAGACCGGAAAGTCCAAAGCGGAAAGAGTTTCTGTAATCTAAAGCTCAGAACAGTCGGTCAAAGACCGCTCTTTTTGCTGCCGCGTTCCCGCGAGTGACAATTGGACGGTCAACGGTCTTTTAAGTGCGTTGGTCGGCTTTGGTTTCTGTAGATGCGGATCTACGGTACTGCCTCCTTGTGCTCTGTCAGCCAGGCAGCAAAAATCGCTCCTGGTTGATCGATGCTTCTGGCTGACTTAGCGAAACCTACTCGCCTTCGTGAGCGCGCCACCTCATAAGTGAGCTTTGATCAATTCAGACTTGTCGGACCTCGCGATTATTGTTCGCGCGACTGAGTTGGGTCGACCAACAATGAGAGGGGCGACATGAGGCAATGGCAAGATGGAACAGATGTCTGACGTATCGACGATCAATAGCGCGTTGAAGGCCATTTGCCGTGAACTCGGTGTCGAGCGAGATCGACAGTCGGTCCTTCACATCGCCACTCTTCTGGTTCGCTTGGTAAAAGAAGGGGACGCGCTCACTACCGAGCAGTTGATATCGACTGCTCGAGAACATCTTTGTGACGTAGCCCGTTCGTCTAGTTGGGAAGGCTCCGCACTATCTTAAGTCAAAGCGAGGCGACGACGAGATAAGCCTCGAAGCCTATTCGGGCGCTCGAAGCTCGCCATGGGCCAGCATTCGGACAAAGCATAATAAGCGGTCGATGGGCATTCTATCCGCGATGCGTTTCAAGATACAACCCCGGCAAAAGTAAGGGGCGGCGCGCCGAACGTCTTTCGGTTAAGCGGGCGAGCGCCTTGCGGCGCCCACCCCTCGGCTCGACCTGTCAAGACATCATATCTCTGGGCAACCACGGGCATTGGCGAAGACGATCCTGTCCGGTCCGCGCCGTGTCATACCTTCGATTACAATCCTGCGAGAATTTGCGCTGGCAATTCTTGCGCGTCGGAAGCCTTCATCGCGGGCGGCATCCAAGGCCTCATCCGGGCTGCATCCGCGTCGTTCATAGCGATCAGGATATCGGTCACGATCACGGACATCCACACCGCCGGGCCCGACACGCAGTTCAATACCCTGCGCGGCGGCGGGCAAAACAGAGACCGTGATATCCGCAGCGACAATCATCGCGGCAAAAGCGTACTTCGTAACCCTAAACATTCTCCATCCTCCAGAATTTACTGGCGATAGAACCGATAAATTGTCTGATTGTTCCAAGCCCATGGGGGCTTGGTCAATAATTCAACGTTCGTCCTAACCTAAACCCGTGTCCGGTGACATGAAGGGCAGCCGCAAAGCGTTGAACGACGGCCATGAGATGAAGACGCATTGAAGTGCACCGTTCATGACCGGCTCGATCGATAAAGTTGGGTGTCTCGCTATCCGCACGGTTCTAGTCGGTCATCCGTTCCCGGCGACGATTTCCAGGTCGTTGACGATAGAGCTCACTCCGTCAATCGATCCGGCGACTTCGGTGGCCCGCCGTGCTTCGGCCTTGCTCGATACTGCACCACGCAAGGTTATTTGACCATTGACATCGATCACCACGATGTTGGAAGCATCGAGCGATCCATCCTTTGCGAGAGCATTGGCAACTCTCGTTTCCAGGCTCGCGCCGTTCGGCGTTTCGAGATCGGACTGAGGTCTAAGTCCGTGAAAGTTCCGTTCCGGCATCACCATCGCCGTTCTCCTTGAACACTCTCGTTGGGTCACATTCAGCGCCATCTTTCATATTCGGCGCTGGTCGGGTAACCAGCACGAGTAGACATTTGTTCCTTGCAATCAGGTGTGCGGAACCATTTTGTGGCCGGTTGGCGACGATGATATGGCTGGACGTTATCTTGCTGCTAGCATCCATGCCACCTCCACTTCGGACACTGCACCTCACGCAACGCACACCAGACAGCGCCGGCTAGAATTTTGGCGCTCGGCTTCATCAGAAAATCGCCCACGGCGGGTCTTCGGCCGCCTGCTGGCGCGCAGGATATTGGTGTTAGGGATTAAGGTGGCAGGCAGAAAGTCGCCAGGACCGCTGCCAAGTGGGATCGAGAGGCAGCCTCCTTTTAGGCTGAATTACCTGTCGTTGGCAACAACGTCCATCCAAGCGGATCTCTTCAATCCCAGCATGCGACAAAAAGGTGGCGGTGCTCTCCTAAATTCACCTTGGTGTGACCGGTGCCGGACAAACTTATCGGGACGGCGATCAAGGACAACGATCGAGAGAGTAAGACAAAGTTTTCTTCAAATGACTGTCGGGCGCCAAATCGCTCAAACGTCTTCGTAACAACGATCGAAGCAAAACTGTAGCAACGTCGAGGAGGAGCGAGATGATGCAGGTCAGCAATATAGACGATAGACACACCCAGATGTCGGTCGAGCGCAGTGGAGACTGCGAATTCTTTGTGAAACGCACTTTCAATGCATCTGCTGCCGCCGTGTTCAGGGCGTGGAGCCAGCCGGATCTTTTCAGGCTCTGGTGGTTGCCCAAGTCGATGACAGGTGCTTCGCTGACATCGTGTCTCATGGACGTTCGCACCGGCGGCCGGTATCGCCTCGAATTCGGCGCCTGTGACTCTGAAACGGTGGCGTTCCATGGCAATTATGTCGAGGTAATACCGGATCGAAGTATCGTTTGGACCAATGATGAAGAGGAGGAAGGAGCGCTCACGACGGTGACATTCGACGATCGGGATGGTCAGACACAACTAACATTCCGTGAAATGTACCCGTCGACGGACGCGCTCGAAGAAGCGCTACAGGGCAGCGCGACCGCGTTGCCGGAACAGTTTCGGCAGCTTGATGAATTGCTCGCCTCGATGGTCTAGTCGGGGGCGAGGCTCGGTGTCCAAATTCGGCTCAATGCGTCGCTGCTTTGAAGCAGGTGTGGACAGCCATTACGCGCGATCTAATCTTAGTCGCATCGTTGCTCGAAATTGGCGAGGTGTATCACGTGTGTGGTGCTTGAAAACGGCATAGAAGCGAGCTGACGACCCGAAACCACAATCAAGCGCGATCTCCAGAATCGGATCGTCGGTCTGCGCCAAGCGCTGCATGGCACGTGACAGGCGAAAACGCGTCAGATAGTCCATGACGGATATGCCAAGTATGTCGCGAAACGCTCTGTTGGCGGTTGTGGGATGGACGCCCGCCAGCTTGGCGATGGCGCTAAGCGCGAGTGATTCACGGTAGCGCTTGCTGATGATCTCGGTGACAGCTTGCGCATAGCGAATACTAGGTCCGGCAAGGGCCGTCGCAGCGCGGCGGGTAACGCCAGCGTCCGCGTGGTCAAGGATAAGCCTGCGCACTCGAAGAGCAACCTCGTCAGCGACCAGTTGGCGCCGCGCATGATCGCCATTTCTCCATTCTTCAACCCATCGGATACTGGATAAAGACGCACCATCGACGGGGTTATGCTCGTGCAAGAACGCTCCTTGTAGGATTTGCTGTCTCGCGGTCGCGTCAATCGGCATTGCAAGAAAATCGCTAAGCGGTATGTAGACGCAGACGAGCGGCGATTGCGGTGTCACGACGATCGTCTGGTGGGGAATCGCCGCCCAGAATAAAACCAGACGCCCAGCATCGACATGCTCCTGCTTCCCATTGAACAGGTAGGTCATCGATCCCTCGCGGAGCAAGTTGATCTCGATATGATCATGCCAATGGGCCGATGTCATTGTGTCGGCTATGTGCTCCTCGACCAAAAAGTCACGCGGTGAACCTAGCCACTCTTCCTGTGAGGCGGATTTTTTTACGCGCATCTCTTCATGCTCCGATCCAAGAAACAATATGCCATTATCAAGAAGAACGTCCCGGTTAAAAGAGGCATTAAGGTCCAATCCACTCAAAGGAGACCGAAATGCCAAAGATTTGCCTTGTGGGAGCCGGAAGCACGGTGTTTGCCCAGAACATCCTGGGCGACGTGTTGTCGACGCCATCCGACCATGATTATGTCATCAGCCTTTTCGACATAGATCCGGAACGTTTGAAGACGTCGGAGATCGTTGCGCGACGCATCTGCGAAGCGCTGATGCTGACGTCGGTGCGTATCGAAGCGACGCTCGATCGTCGCCAGGCACTCAAGGACGCCGACTTCGTGATCTTGATGATGCAGGTCGGCGGCTACAAGCCCGCCACGGTGACGGACTTCGTCGTTCCGCAGAAATACGGCCTGCGGCAGACGATCGCCGACACGCTCGGCATTGGAGGCATCTTCAGGGGCCTTAGAACCATCCCTGTGCTTGAGGCGATCTGCCGTGACATGGAAGATGTGTGCCCCAATGCGCTGCTGATGCAATATGTCAATCCGATGGCGATAAACTGCTGGGCAATTAAGGAAATCGCTCCGAGCATCCGAAACGTCGGCCTCTGCCACAGCGTGCAGCACACCGCCGGCCATCTCGCAAGCTGCCTTGGCGAGAACATCGACAACATCAGCTACGTCTCTGCCGGTATCAATCACATCGCGTTCTTTCTCAAATACGAGAAAGTCGACAACAACGGCGTACGGCAAGATCTCTATCCGAGACTGAAGGCGCTGGCAGCCGAGGGCAAGGTTCCAGCCGACGACCGCGTTCGTTTCGACGCGCTAAAACGGCTTGGCCACTTCGTGACAGAGTCCAGCGAGCATTTCTCAGAATATACGTCCTGGTACATCAAGAACCACCGACCGGAACTGGTCGAGCAGTTCAACATTCCGCTCGACGAGTACATCCGTCGTTGCGAGGTGCAGATCGGCGAATGGCAAGCGCTGCGCCAAGACCTTGAAGGCGGAAAGCCAATCGAGGTGTGCCGGAGCAATGAGTATGCCGCGGGCATAATCCACGCGGCGGTGACCGGACAGCCGGCGCTGATCTATGGCAATGTCCCGAACAACGGACTGATCGAAAACCTTCCCCCTGAATGCATCGTCGAAGTCCCCTGCCATGTAGACCGCAATGGCATCCAGCCGACGCGCATCGGCAGAATTCCGTCGCAGCTCGCCGCCGTCATGCGATTGAGCATCTCCGTGCAGGAACTGACCGTAGAGGCTGCGCTGACCGGTAAGCGGGATCGGATCTATCAGGCCGCGCTGCTCGATCCGCATACATCCGCCGAGCTGTCGCCGGACGAAATCTGGCACATGGTGGACGATCTCATCGACCAACACGGCGACCTGCTGCCAAAGTATCACTGAGCACACCCCGCCCTTTTCAGCGGCGCCTTTTTGAGGCGCCGTTTTCTTGCGCGCAAAGAAAACGATCAGAAAAAATCATAATTTTGATTGACATTGATCTTTTGAAATGAAAACGTGAGTGAAATTAAGATCTAAAGGGAACATGCCTTGAACCAGAGCGGTGGCCACAAGACTGATCGACAGGACCTCATCCGCAGACATCTCTATGCGAACGGCTTTTCTACGATCCAGGACATCGCCGATGCCGTCGGCGCCTCGCTCGCGACCGTGCGGCGCGATCTCCAGCTATTGCAGGAGGCAGGGGCGATCGACCGGGTACACGGCGGTGCTCGGATCGCCGAAGGGTCTTCGGTAGAGCTTGCATTTCAAGAGCGCGAGAAGCGCCAATTGGCCGCCAAGCGGGCTATTGCGAATGCAGCTTACGAGCGCCTCCATCCCCGTACCGCAATATTTCTTGATGCCGGAACGACGGTGCTCCAACTGGCCAAGCTGATCCGGATCAATCCCATGCCGCTGCGCATCTTTACCAACGGCCTGATCGTGGCGCAGGAGTTCTTGAATGTCCCAAACCTCGACGTCGTCCTGCTCGGCGGGCAATTGCGCAGCGAAAATGCATCGCTCGTCGGCCCCCAGGCCGAGGCCATGCTGGAATCGATCTGGTTCGACCAGCTGTTTCTCGGCGCAAGCGCCGTGAGCAATGACGGCGCGATCTATAGCGTGGATAGCGCCGAAGCGAGCCTCAATCGGAAGATGCTCACCCGATCCAGCCATCGTTTCGTACTCGCGGACTCCTCAAAATTCGGCACCACGGCAACCTACAAGGTGGCGCCGCTCAACAGTGCCAAGTTGATCACCGATGCCGATCTTTCAAACGACTGGCGCGCGCAGCTTGGCGACTTTTCCGTCGAGACAGTTTTTGCCGACCAGGGAGCGAAGTCTTGAGCGACGACCTGATCCTCGGCATAGACGGCGGCGGCACCAAAGTGATGGTGGCGCTCGCCGATCAGAACGGACGCATTCTTCGTACTGCTTTGGGTGGCGGCGTCAACGCCATGGACAATCCAGCCTGGCGTACCGAACTCGAGGCGCAGATCGAACCGTTTCGCGGCGAAAGGCGATTGACTGCCGTCGCGGCCGCGCTGCCGGTCTACGGAGAGGTCGCTCATCTTTCGCTCCAATTGGAAGAAGCCATCGCGCAAGCCTTCCCGAACGCGCGGACCCGTGTTCTCAACGATGTCGATGCCGCCCATCTTGGCGCGCTGGCCGGCAAGTCCGGTATTCTCGTGCTGTCTGGAACCGGTTCCATGGCCTGGGCGCGCAATGCAAAGGACGAACCCGCCCGGACCGGCGGTTGGGGCGACATCATAGGAGACGAAGGCAGCAGCTATTGGATCGGCAGGCTGGCGCTTAATCTTGTTAGCCAGAGCCTGGATGGGCGCCTGCCTCCGACCGCCCTGATAAAGGCTGTCTTTGATAATCTGGGGCTTGACCCGTCCAACCCGATGGACAGCCTCGGTGCATGGGCGACGTCGGATGCGAAACGATCAAGCATCGCTGCCCTGGCCGCAGTGGTCGACAAAGTTGCACTCAACGGCGACACGAGCGCCATTGGTCTCCTCGACCTTGCTGCAGACGAACTCGCCAAACACCACAGGGCGATCGTCGGCCACTGTGGACCGGAAGCCGACTGGACGTTTGCCGGCGGCACGTTCAAGAGCACGATCCTTTTGAAAGCGCTCGAGCGACGCATCGGTCGTCCCCCGATCGCTCCGAAACTACCCCCGATCGGCGGTGCGATCTTTGCTGCCGCCCAACTTCTCGACTGGCCAGTAGACGACGGCTGGATCGAGCAGGTCGCTGCATCGGCAAATGCGGCGTTTGCGCAATAAAATCACGTAAATTCTTGATAACAAAGAAGGATGGGAACATGCGTAAGACAATCTTATCACTGCTTGCCTCAGCTGCCCTAGCCGTCGCTCTTCCGGCAGCCGCGCAAGACAAACCGCTTGCCGGTCAATCAATCACAGTCTTGATGCCCTCGCCGCAAGGCCCCGATATCGCTGCTGCATTCGAAGCTGAAACCGGCATCCATGTCGACCTGCAGACGCTTTCCTGGGACGACATCCGCCCGAAGCTGGTGACGGCACTGGTTGCCGGCACGGCGCCTGCCGACGTGACAGAGTTCGACTGGTCCTGGACGGGCCAGTTCGCCGCAGCCGACTGGTATATGCCGCTGAACGACGTGATTGACGCGGAAACCACCAAGGATATCGGCGTTGCCAAGATCTTCACGGTCGACGGAAAGCTGCTTGGCGTCCCTTATTCGAACGACTTCCGCGTGATGCTCATCAACAAGAAGCATTTCGCGGCTGCCGGCGTCACCGAGACCCCGAAGACGCTCGACCAGCTGGTGGCAGCGGCCAAGAAAATCAAGGAAAAAGGTATCGCCACCTATCCGATCGGCCTGCCGGTCTCGGCGACAGAAGGTGCCTCGACAAGCTGGTATCTGCTGACCAAGGCTTTTGGCGGCGAGCTGTTCGACAAGGATTTCAACCCGCTCTTCACCAAGCCCGATTCCGCTGGTTACAAGGCGCTGGCCTTCGAACTGATGCTGCTCAAGGAAGGCCTGGTCGATCCGGCTTCCACCGGTCTCAAGGATAGCCAGATCAACGAGGGAATGTTCTCCCAGGGTCTGACCAGCATCATGATCTCGGGCGAACCCGGTCGTCTCGGACAGATGAACGATCCCAAGCAGTCCAAGGTTGCCGGTCAGGTCGAGGCGATCCTTGTTCCGACCGAAAGCGGCGAGACCCGCAGCTTCGGCCTGCCGGAGGCGCTTGCGATCCCCAACGTCTCGCCCAACAAGGAAGCAGCTGTTGCCTTCGTCAAGTGGTTTACGAGCCGCGAATTCCAGAAGAAGAACATGGCAAACGGCTTCCTGCCGACCCGCACCTCGGCACTGGCCGAGCTTAACTCGGAAGGCAAGCTGAACAGCGGCGACGCGCTCGTCGCGCAGTCTAAGACGGTCGAGGCGCTGTTCCCGCAGGGCACGCCCCCTTGGTATCCGCAGTTCTCAAGCGGCGTGAACACCGCAATCAACAGCGCTGCCAAGGGTCAGATGAGCGTTGATCAGGCTGTCGAAAGCATCGCCTCCGCCGCCAAGCAGGCGATGGCGCAATGACTGCTGTCGCCTACAAGGAGACCGCAGTCAAGAAGGGTGTCGGCTTGAATGCCGACACTTCCCTCGGCGTGCTGCTGGTGTCTCCCATTCTCATCACGATGACGGCGCTCGTCTTTTATCCGATGGCGCGAACGCTTTGGGATAGCCTCCACCGGGTCAATCCGATGCAGGCAGGCACGCCGTTCGTCGGCCTGGAAAATTACACGCGCATGCTGTCGGACGCGCAGCTCGGCACCACGTGGGTGAATACGCTCATCTATGTCGTTCTGGCAGTGCTTGCGGAAACGGTCTTCGGTGTGCTCGCCGCCTCGCTGATCAATCAGTTGAAGGTCGGCCGGCAGTGGGTTCTCGCGGCCGTCATCCTCCCCTGGGCGCTTCCCGGTGTCGTCAACTCCGTAATCTGGCTGTGGATCTATCAGCCTGGCGCAGGCCTGCTCAACGGCATCCTCACATCGCTCGGGCTTCCGTTTGAGAACCACGTCTGGTTCAACGATCGGACGAGCGCGATCGTTGCCGTTACCATCGTGCATGTCTGGCGCATGATGCCGCTGACGATCGTCATCGTCCTTGCGGCGATGCAGAGCATTCCTTCGCATCTTTATGAAGCGGCTCGCATCGATGGCGCAACGCGCCCGCAGATGTTCGCGCTGGTCACGCTGCCGCTTGTTCGCAGCGCGATTGCGGTCGCCATGACCAACGCAACGGTCAACGCCTTCAATCTCTTCGACGAGGCCTGGGTTCTTGCTGGCTCCAGTCTCGAGACGCGGCCGATCCTCGTGCAGATTTACCTGGAGACCTTCCAGAACCTGCGGTTTTCCTACGGCATGGCGCTTTCTGTCGTCATCACCTTCGTCTCGCTTTTAGTCTCGCTCATTTACGTCCTTCGGGTCTATCGCAACACACGGTTCGACTGATGAAACCCACCCTTCTCTATCGCCTGATGATATGGATCGGCGTTGCCGTGCTGTTGATCTGGTCGCTTGGTCCGATCTATTGGACGGTTGCAAGTTCCGTGACGCCGACGGACGACTTCTCCGTCCGGCCAATCCACTTTTTCCCCCGGCATTTCACGCTGGATCACTATTCGCGCCTACTCGGCATCAACGTCGATCGCATCGGCGGCGTTGAGGTGTGGCGCCAGTTTCGCGCGGCGCTGTTGAACAGCGTCGTCACCTCGGCGGCCGCGACACTGCTTTGCGTGGCAATTTCCGCACTGGGCGCCTACGCCTTCACCCGCATACGCTTCCCCGGCCGCAACGCGCTCTTCGGCTTTGTGGTCGCGACGCTGGCGATCCCGGCCTATGCGGTGCTGATCCCGCTCTACCAGTTCATGATCAAGATGCATCTCGTCGATACCTATGTCGGCGTCGCCCTGATCTATGTCTCGGCCTACCTGCCGCTCTCGCTCTGGCTGCTGCGCAGCGTCTTCGAGGCCCTGCCCCTGGCGCTGGAGGAAGCAGCCCAGCTGGATGGCGCGGGACGTCTCTACATCTTCTTTAATATCGTGTTGCCGTTGGCCGGTCCCGGCCTGACTGCCGCTGCGATCCTCACCTTCCTCGGCGCCTGGGGGCAATATCTCGTGCCTCTCATCTTCTCGCCGCAGGCGACCAAGCCTTTGACTGTTCTCATTCCTGAGTTCGTCACGAAAAACTTCATCGACTACGGGCTGATCACGGCCAGCGGCTCGATCGCAATCGTCATCCCTGCCCTCGTCGTCATCTTTCTCAACCGATACCTCGTCAGCGGTCTGCTGGCCGGCTCGGTCAAGTAATCGGAGTTACCATGAACACGACCGAAAAAGTCATCCGCGAGCAGTTTCCGTTTTGGGAGAAGGCGCTGGGCTCAAACACCGCGGTGACGCGCGGCGAAGTCCTCGTCTATGTCGGCTGCGGGACATCTTACTACCTCGCCATGTCGCTGGCGGCCTACGCAAACAATGCCGGTCGTCGTGCAATTGCCGTCCCCGGCGCCGAATGGCTCAATCGCCCCTCATTCTTCTGGCCGGACTGGAAGAACACCCATGTCGTCGCGATCTCGCGCAGCGGCGAAACGACAGAGACGGTCGCTGCCGCCAAAATGAGCCGCGAGAACGGCGCCTTCGTCACCGCGCTGACTGTCGAGGCCGAGAGCACGCTTGCAAAATGCAGCGACGACGTCGTTGCCTCGCCGACCCACAGCGAGGAAGGCATTGTCATGTCGGTCTCCGCCAGCCTTATGCTGCTGCTTGGCCTGCAGATGATAGGCCACAAGATCCCTGCATCGACCGTGTCTTCCGCAAAAAAGCTCGCGGATGCGCTAGACGCTTGCCTCAGCAAACAGGTTCTCGATCGCAGCCATTTCGTCTTTCTCGGCGGCGGTCCGCTTTTTGGCATGGCCGCCGAAGGCGCACTGAAGCTGATGGAAATGAGCCAGGTCCTGACCCAGCCCTTCCATCCGCTTGAATATCGCCATGGCCCAATCAGCCTTGTGGACGAGAAGACCGCGGCTGTCATGCTTTACACCACCGATCAGAAGGATGCCGAAGCCAAACTCGTCGAAGAGCTGCAGGAAAAGGGCGCTATCGTCATTGGCCTTGGCGGACCTGGCGATATCGAACTCGATGTCGACGTCGATCTTTCGCTCGCCGCACTCGTGGTTCTCCCTGCCCTGCAGATGCTCGGCGAGCGTGTCGCGCAATCGAGAGGCATAGACACGGTATCGCCGAGGCACCTGACCAAGGTCGTAACGCTGGCATGAGCAACGCTCTCGATCAAAATCGTGAGAGCGCGCTCTCGAAGCTATTTGGCGCGCGCCAACAAGCGTTGCCGCGCGGCATAACGTCGATCTGCTCGGCTCATCCATTGGTGATCGAGGCCGCTTTGAGGCGGGCGGCACGGGAAGGCAGCGTGGCCCTCATCGAGGCAACCTGCAATCAGGTCAACCAGGAAGGCGGCTATACGGGCATGACACCGGCAGCTTTCCGGCAGTTCATCGAGCGCATCGCGACAAAGGTCGGTTTCCCGTTGGAGAAGATCATCCTCGGCGGCGATCATCTTGGTCCCAATCCATGGAAGAAGCTGGGTGTCGACGAAGCCATGGCTCGAGCCGAGGAAATGGTTGCAGCTTATGTCGAAGCAGGCTTTGAGAAGCTTCATCTCGACACGTCGATGGGATGCGCCGGAGAAGGAGCGGCGCTCGACGACGAGGTAACCGCCGAAAGGGCGGCACGTCTGGCAAGGGTCGCGGAGGATACAGCACGCCGCATCGGGCAACGCCCTCCGGTGTATATCATCGGCACGGAGGTCCCTCCACCCGGCGGCGCGACGCATGCGATCGAGGAGCTTGAGGTCACCTCTCCCGACGCCGCCCTGAAGACGCTCGCCATCCACACATCGGCTTTCGAGAAGGCTGGCGCCGGAGCGGCGATGGACCGCGTGATCGGGATCGTCGTCCAGCCGGGCGTCGAGTTCGGAAATGCGAATGTCGTCCTTTACAAGCCGGACCGCGCCCGGGGATTGGCATCGTCGCTTCGCCGAATGCCGGGACTTCTCTTCGAGGCCCACTCAACGGATTATCAGACGGTTGCCGAGCTTTCGGCCCTCGTCAATGACGGGTTTGCCATCCTGAAAGTTGGTCCCGGCTTGACCTTTGCATTGCGCGAGGCGCTCTACGGGCTCGATGCCATCAGGCAGGTACTCGCTGGCGGGTCGGATAGCCTCCACGCCGAGATGGAAGCGATCATGTTGAGCCAGCCGCAACACTGGGCGGGTCACTACACTGGGTCGGCCGAGGAGCTGCGGCTGCAGCGCCACTTCAGCTACAGCGACCGTATTCGCTATTACTGGCCCGACAGGCAGGCCGCCGGCGCGGTGGAAGCGCTGATGGCAGCGCTTCCCGATCCCATCCCGGAAACGCTGATCAGCCAGTATCTTGCTCGTATTTATCCTGACGTCGTGACAGGACGCGTGGCTCCACGAGCTCGCGATCTTTGCCTCGCTTCAATTGATGCGGCGCTCGCGCCCTATTCCACGGCCACGGCCAGCCAGTAAATTTCAAGTAGTGCCGCAGGCTGCCGGTACGGCGGCCGCGTGTCACACAGTTTCAGTCGGAGAGAATTATGGCGTCAGTCAGCGTCGCGAATGCCCGCAAGAACTACGGTCACCTGGAAATCCTTCATGGGGTCGATATCGACATCCAGGACGGCGAGTTCGTCATTCTTGTCGGTCCCTCGGGCTGTGGCAAATCCACCCTTCTGCGGATGATCGCAGGCCTGGAGGAGATTTCCGGTGGGCGCATCTCGATCGGTGGGCGTGTCGTCAACGACGTCGCGCCTAAGGAGCGCGACATCGCCATGGTGTTCCAGTCTTATGCTCTTTATCCGCATATGACGGTGGAGGCCAACATGGGCTTTTCCCTGAGGTTGGCGAAGGCACCGAAGGAAGAGATCAAGACACGCGTGCGTGAAGCAGCTCAGGTTCTCGGGCTGGAAAAACTGCTCGACCGCCATCCGCGAAACCTGTCCGGCGGCCAGCGCCAACGCGTCGCCATGGGGCGCGCTATCGTCCGCCAGCCGCAGGTTTTCCTGTTTGACGAGCCATTGTCCAACCTGGATGCCAAGCTGCGCGTCCAGATGCGCTCGGAAATCAAGCAGCTGCACCAGCGCCTGAAAACCACGACCATCTACGTTACGCACGATCAGATTGAGGCGATGACGATGGCAGACAAGATCGTCGTCATGCGCGATGGTCATGTCGAGCAGATCGGATCACCGCTGGACCTCTACGATCGTCCAGCAAACCGTTTTGTCGCGGGGTTCATCGGCTCTCCTGGGATGAATTTCGTTGAGGGAAAAATCAGCGCAGACGGGCCGCTCGATTTCATCGCACACGGGGGCGCTAGGTTGCCGATACCAGCCGATGTCCCCGCGGCACGAGGTCAGGACGTTGTATACGGCATTCGGCCCGAACATCTGACGATTGGTCCAACGGGGACGCATGCCGACGTCATACTGATTGAACCCACGGGCGCCGAAACGCAAATATCATTGGTGATGGGAGGTGCGACTGTCGTTGCAACGGTTCGCGATCGCCTCTCTTTGCGCGCGGGTGACACATTATCTATCTCAGCCGATCCGGCGAAGGCGCATCTGTTTGATGCGGTAAGCGGAAAGACGTTGAGGCTGTGACCATGGCGCTCCGGCAGATCGTCTGGTCGCGGGAACGGAGAACCTTTGAAGCAACGTGCATCTAAGCCCATTTTCACCTTGGGCGAAGCGTGCCTTGCCTTATGACGCGCTCGGCTCCTCCTTCCGCTAGCCCCGAGACACCGGGTATGGTCGCGACCGTTGGGGAATTGGGAACCGATTAAGAAAGTGGTATGTTAGGGGAAAGCGGCTTACGCCGCCTCCTCTTCGTCTTCTTCATCTTCGCCAGTGATGATGCGGGGCTGCAGATAGTGCAGGTAGTCGGCCGCGCGCTGTGCATGGGCTGCGGCCTGAAAGATGGCGCGCTTGTCGCCACGAAGCACGTTCAGCCATCCGTCGATATAGCTTGCATGGTCTGGCCTCGGTTCGAGTTCAGGCGTAATCCCGAGATCGGCGCAGAGGAAGGCACTACCGAGTTCGGCGATCAGTTCTTCGCGGGCGCGCTCCGTGCGGTCTTTGGCGTAGCGGGATAAATCGCGATCCAGACGGCCTGCTGCTGATGTCCAATGCGTCATTTCGTGGCTGAGGACGGCAACGTAGCTCGCCTCATCGACGAAACTGTCGAGAAGCGGCATCTGAATGTAGTCCTTGGCAGCCGCATAGTAGGCGCACGACCCGCCATGGCGGATGAGCGCACCGGTATTGGCAAAGAAACGCCCTGCCTGGCCGATGCGATCGAACGGATCGGAGAGATCGACATTTGCCTGATGACGCCCATCGAGCCCTTTGATCTGGTCGGTGTTGAAGACGGTGTAGGCCTTGATGAAGGGGATGGAGCGTTCGACGTCATCGCCATGTTCGACTGTCTCGGTGCGGATGATCGAACTGGCGAAGACGACGGTCGTGCCGGTCTCGCCCTTGCGTACGGCTTCCCCTAGTTCGAGCGCCTGACGATAGGTCATCCAGGTCGAGGAGGAAAAGCCGCGGGCGATTGCCTCAGACCAGAGGAGAAGGACGTTGATGCCGGAGTAGGGTTCGCCATTGTGACGCAGCGGACGGGTCACGGTCTGTGATGGCGAGGTGCTTTGCCATGGCTGGGTCCAGGGGCGCACGGCGCGGTCGAGTTCGGCGATGATCTTGTCGGTGACGCGGCTGTAGATATCGGCTCGGTGATTGATGTGTTCTCTTGTCATGTCGGCCTCCGTTTGAGGTCGCGACCATCGCGACCTGCTACGGCGGTCCGAAAGCCGGGCTAAGAGCGGCGGCTGGCACCCGCAGGGCCGAAACGAATAGCAGGATGGCAAGGCCGTTGCGGCCGGCGCGAGCCTGGCAGGACCAAAGCCGGGGCAGGACGCGGTGATGCTGGCCTCGAATGGCGGTGAAAGGCGAGCTCAGCATTACACAACAGGTGCCTCATCCTTGGTGGTGGACCCATTTCAAACCGCTATCGCTCAGCGATCTCTCGTCGTCCATGCCGCATCTTCAACGCAGAAGCAGTCAAGCCGCTGGCGCTTTTCAGGAAGTTGAAGGTTTTTGGGGGTTCAACTTACTGGTAACGGTTCAGCATATAACGCAACATCTGATTTTCCCTGAGAAGCTGCTCGCGCTTACACTCAGCGACGGATCCGGCGTCACTTGCTTCGCGGGTGTCAGTACGGCCTGATATGAACGCCCTCGGTCGATGCCGCGGACTTGGCCCCGGGATGCTTTTTGCGCTCGCTGGGCAAGACATTGCATCGGAAGCTAGCCCCTTGGATGATTTCGACGCGACGTTGTCTTTAGTGGTCAAAGGCGGCCGATGGGCCCGCTCATCAGGTTGATATTTGGTTTTATCGATCTTTAAGACGCGATCAAGCTCGTTGATCCAATCAACGTACCGCTGTCGAAGGGGATTATCGATTGGCATATCGCGTATCTTGGCTTCAGCCAGACGTTTTCGATCCCGATTTAGTGCAACGTTGATAGCCATATTCTGCCCTGCGTTAACGAACGGAACATAAGGGGAACAAATAAAAAACGCAATATGTTTGTCGTGAGCTTTAAGGCGTGGCACCCTGTCTTGGCGGGATCCAAATCGGGCTCGTGCGCTTCGTGGCGCAGGTCGCGCCCTAGTTGTCGTCCGCCACGCATGTCCGGAAAGCCAGTTGCTTAGGCCGGGATGATCGAGACATCGAGACTTGGACACTAGCGCTCAGCATAATGTTGAAGAGGCTCAAAGGCATCATCGAGGGAGGCGTGGATAGCTCTCAGAGGCTAGCCTGATTGGTATTAAGCGATTCCCCTCAAACAATTTTGCCCCCCACCGTATGCCCCAGCGTGTCCGCGACATAGGCGCCGCGTGACCCCATAGGTAGCGGAGGGCCCGTGGTTGTGTCCTTCGCGGTCTGGTGTTCAAGTTCGGCATTGAGTTCGCCACCCACGATCAATATGAGAATGGACAACCAGGTCCATACCAAAAAACCGATAAGCGCGCCCAGAGTCCCGTATGTTGCGTCGTAATTCGCAAAGTGCGTTAGATAGAACGAAAAACCGAGCGACATCGCGAACCAGCATAACGTGACCAGCACAGAGCCCCAGCTTATCCACCGAAGCCGGGCTGGCTGACGGCTCGGACCGAAGCGATAGATGGCGGTCGTGGCGGCCGCGACGATCAAGAAAAGAACTGGCCAGCGCAAAATGAGTGCCATCTGCTCTTCAAACTGGTCGAGCCAGACATAGGAGAGAAGAACCGGAATGACCGCGACAAGGCCGACCACGAGCGTCGCCGAGGCCATCGCGCAGATCGTAAAGGCGAGACCAATGAGGTTTAATCGAATTAGCCCGCGTTTTTCCTCTTCATCATAGGCGACATTCATAGCATCGAATATCGCCAACGTCGCACTATGGGTGCTCCATAGTGCGACCGCCAAACCAAACACAAAGGTGACCCCAAGCGTCGAATTGCGGCTTGCTGTCAAAGTGCCGATGCGCTCGGCGATAAGATCGAAAGCCCCGGGGGGCAGTACGCCCGCAAGCTGGCGCAGATGATCCGCCATGGTCGAGGGATCGGCAACCAGCCCGTAGAGCGACACGATAGCCGAGATCGCGGGAAACAGACCGAGAAGGAGATAGAAGGTGACGCCGGCAGCGATCAGGGTGACCCTATCCTCCGAGATCTGATGAAAGACGCGCCAAAGCACATCTTTTAGTCCGGTGATCGGGATCGCCTCTGGCACCTCGGCGTTGCGCCCGTGAGGGTCGTCACCGTCTGCAACCACCTTAGTGATCGGTTTGGCCTTCTGATTTATCACGAGAGAAATGCCGACGGCAGTTAGTAAAGCCGCTGTTGTAACCACGCCTCGCCGGCTCATTTCTGCCCTCCGATTTGACAAATATGGTCCGGGAAAACGCCGGAGCTGTGGAAAAGATGCATGCCAGGCTGAAACAGCACCAACCTTTGGCTGACGGCGAGATCGTCGTAGCCTGCTGCCCGGCGCGAAATCGCCTCAGAGCCACGCCCCCCGCGTTGCCGGACGGTTTATGGGCTTGCCGATCGGTACCCGATTTCCTATCGACGGGCACGCCTGTTCGGCCGCCTCACGCGCTTCAGGTCGTCTCTAGACACCGAGAAGTGGTCGAGTACCAAGTCGACATTGCGGCGGTTGGATTTGAAGTACATGTCGAACAGGTCACCAAGGACTGGAACCGCGCCTCCTATAAGGTCGACGCCGACATTTCCAAGCATTCTTGCCAGTTTCTCGCGTGGGAGCCCAAGGCGGCGAGCCTCGTTGACGAGATAGAGGCTAACCAAGGTGCCAGCAGCATCCCCTGCCAGCGGCACCAGGCCAAGCACGGAGTCCGCGCCAATGCGCAACCGCGTGAAGGGGATACCAACGGCTGTGTCCATAAGCGAGGCGATCGAGGAGAGCCGTCTCAGTCGACGCAAATGGTCGGCGCCCAAACTTCTTTCAGTCTTGGGTTGCTCCAAGCCGCCCACACGGAGTTCCGATTTTCGATGTTCGCCAAACGGCGTCAAAGCCATCACCATCACTTACCTCGAGCCTAAAACCGTCCAGATGCTCAATCGGCGCGTATATGGGAGCCAGGTGTCGCATTTGGGATCGGATCAGCGTCCGATCCGATGTTGGACGGCGTCAGACCGCCATTCGGCTGCAACACAGTTTCCCCCTGGCCAACGTCGTCGAATGCCGTCAATTGCACCATCATCTCTTTGGCGCGAAGAACAGCGCGGTCGCCGTCAAGGCTCCCGTCACCACCTGCCATCGTGACAGAGACCAACTCGAGGCCCTCGCCCTTGAACTCTACGGTAACCGTACCATTCGCTGAAGTGCTGATGTGTGTATCGATAAGCTGCATCGCATTGCTCCTTTTACTGTCGAGGAAGAATGCGGATTGATCGAGTGAGTTCCGCCCATCTGAAATTCAGCCTTTTGACAACATAAGTTAGACCATGAATTTCGCGCTCTTAAGCCGGGTAGATCGCTACCTTCCGTCGCACTTCCGTCGCCTAGTCCCGTCTGCTGGCGTAAAACACCGGTGGTAGCCAAGCCAAAATCATTGCCGCCAAAGTGGTGAACCATTCCAAATCTCTTGCGTTTGAAGGAAAACTAGGAGTGACCAATGCTTTACGAAGGACCATTTCACCCACGCCCGCCGGCGGATCGCTATGCCATCGCGTTGGAAGAGGCCAATGATGCAGTGTCAGAGTACGTGCGTTTTGTCCGAGACAACGACGTCGGCAACGACCTTGTCGACGAGATCGAGCTACCTATTCCCAAGCCCCTTCTCATTGAGGCGTTCACGCTTGTAATTGCGGCGGAAAATCGACCCGATATTCGCGCATTGCTGGTCAAGGCAGGGCTGACCTTGAGTCAGTATCACGTCGGCTTGGGTGAACGGATCAAGGTTCGCCCAATTCCTGCCGCCACGAGATACCGGCCGTCCAATCCCAATCTTGCCCGGAAATTCGCGTGTACCCTCCTCCTGACCGCGACTGACCGAACGCGTTTAACCGAGATCTATCAGAATGCATTGAAACGCGGTCGTCATTGATAGGCGACATTTGCAATGCGGATTTGACAGCTCTGTGGCTGTCGGTTCGCGACAAGACAACGGTCTGGAGTTGCGCTCCTCCGTCAACAATAGGCTGATGACGCATGAGGATCGCCCCTCCGCAGCTCTTATCGTTCCCTAAGAGGCGCGCCAAAGAGCGCTCGCGTGGTGCGCGGCGCTGGTCAACCTCAATTGCATGTCATTAAATGGGTTGGCCTCTTTTGCTTGTTGCCTTCGGCACAGCTAATGACAAGCGATAGGTTGCTCGCCATCCTTCCAACCCCGATCTCGGCAGAACTGCTCGCCAGCGCGGACGGCGGCCTTTTGGTTTTCGAAAGGACCGATCATCTTCACAATGTCGCGGAAGCTCACAACCAGTGTGCGGTCGACGTGGTCAAAGACCAACTGCATTCCATCCTCATACGGCATTTGTGCGTATCCCCTTTTTCCGCCTGCCCTTTAACGACCCACACCCCAATAAGGTTCCCAAAAAGTAATACTAATCTCTGAGGATATCTGACAAGCGCTACCAGTGGATGGGTTAATCTCCGCGCGGCGGCGGGCTCGCGCTCTAAGCTGGCGCCTCGCCAGCGGGGAAGTCCCCGGTGGGACAGCGGCGCCGCCAACTATAATCGCTATCAAGTCCGCAAGATTGAGTAATCCGACTGATATCCGTTTTGGACGACCCGTGCATGGTCTGCGAATGATCGAAAGAGCGATACGTTCGTTCGCGTCATTGGTTAGCAGGTCGATTGAATTCAGATGCCGAAGATTTCTCGGCCCGTCACACACGAAACGTGGTGAGCAGGCGCGGTTTGATACCGCGCCTGTAAATCATGTTTACCGCGTAGCCGTAAGTCTCAGTCGAGACACGCCCGCTGCCACGTTAAGGCCAGTGTTCGCCTCGCCACTCAAAGGTTGCAGGGCATAATTCTTGGCGTTACCGCCCACGAGGGCGTTTGCGCCCAAGCCGACACCGACCGATGCCGCGGCGGATGCGCCGACGTAGGTCCCAGCCAGGGCCCCATCGCCAACCCGCGTCGGGGCTGTGTTAACGACAATCCAGCTGAGATAGGATTTCCCGGTGATGCCGACATCAACGCCGAGCTTTCCGATTGTCCCAGAATAGCGTTCAATTTTCCCGGTCCGCTGCTTGAAGGTGCAAGTCACAGCTTTGTTGGAACCGATGATCATTCCCACTCCGCCCGCGACCTCGCATGAAAGCGTGCCCAAGCGCTCCCTTGGTTCTGTCGCGGCGATGTGCTGGTTAGAATGCTTTGCCGGCTTGTGCATGGATGCCGCGTTGACCTGGGGCACCAGGGAGAGTGATGCGGCGGCGGCGATTAGAATTGCGTTTTTCATCTCGGGTCCTTTCTTCAGCCCGTACAATAACGCCGCCACCGACTTTTCGTTCAAACGACCATACGCTTGTCTATTCGACCAAAAAATACCACCGGCTATGCGTGCATGTCGCCTCTGAGCTTGCCCCGGTGTCTAAAACCTTTCAGGGGGTAAAACCCAAACGAGGGCAAGGATGGTAGCGAGATCTTGACAATCCTGGACCTGTCAAGCTCTGACTGGACCCCCCGCTTTTTCCGTGGCCACGAGCTTGGGGTTTCACCTGCGCTTTGCCATCATAAGCGCACCAAGGCCGCTTCCCAGCCCGTCTACATGGCTGACGATGCTGGCAGCGACGATGTTTATTGCGACATCCTCCTCCGGCATCATCACTTTTCGACTATCGAAAAGCGTAAGCCCGCAAAGTCCGACAAATGCATCTTGGGCGATATTGATCTCAATCCTGTGGATTGGCGTCCCTCGCGTCGATCAGACGGTGGGTCTGCCCTATGTATCATCCCCCGCGCCCGCTAGCGTGTGCAGGTTCACGGAAGACACATATGCCAGGTAAAAAGCAGGCCACTGATAGTCAAGGGAAGCGCCGATCGCTGTTGGCGCAACTTGCCGACGAGCCAGAGAAGCTGTTCGCTGGCGCGTTCCGGCAGCAATATGGCGCCATCTGCTTTCGCTACGTTGGTATGTCCTCGAAAATCGAGGTGCTTGTCATCTCGTCGCGAGACACTGGTCGCTGGATTGTCCCCAAAGGCTGGCCGATGAAGAAGAAAAAACCTCATGAGGCGGCGGCGGTCGAGGCTTGGGAAGAAGCCGGGGTCAAGGGCAGTGTGCGCAAGGACGCGGTTGGACGTTACACCTACCTCAAATTTCTCGATGACGGTAGCGTTGTTCCAACGATCGTCGATCTCTTCCAGATAGAGGTCACCGTCCAGCAAGACGAGTTCAAGGAAAAGGGGCAGCGCCGGATCGCCTGGGTCGAACCGGACGAAGCAGCGCGGCGCGTGCGCGAGTTGGAGCTAAAATCGCTACTGGTCGACTTCAAGCCAAAGGGAAAGCGAAAGGGAGCCTGACACAGGCCCACGCGCCGTCGTCGTGCCGACGCTGATCGTATCTGTAAAGGTTGAGGAATGGGTTCTTGACGAAGCGACCCCACACGCTGTCAATTGCCGGCGACGACAACAGTGAAACAGGCAAATGGGCCAAGAGCAAAGTTCAATCTTCCCTCTCATCGCGGATCCTATCGCTCAGTTTGCGACGATCGTTCTTCTGCTTGTGGCCGCGAGATTTTTCGTCCGCGGAAGACCTACGCACCGCTTTCTGGTCCATATAACCTTCTTTGCTTTCCTCACTGTGCTTCTTGTCGGTAACAACGTCGCACCATGGACGACGGGCACCGTCGATGAGGATCTTACGCATCGAATGTTCATCGGCATTGCAAAGGCGACATGGTGGGCCGGGGGCGCGATGGTGCTCGCCAGCTCTGTTCGTGTATACCTCATTTTCGAGCGCAAGCCCCGTGAAGGCCGCCTGCTTCAGGACCTTTTGGTAGCCGTGATCTACCTTGGTGCCGTGCTCTCGATCGTGGCCTTCGTGTTTGATTTACCTGTGCGAACGTTGATCGCTACATCCGGCGTGTTCGCCATCGTTTTGGGTCTGGCCCTTCAAAGCACGCTCAACGACGTTTTCTCCGGTATCGCGCTTAACCTAGGCAGGCCGTACGCAGTTGGAGATTGGATCGAGGTGGAGGGCGGCGTCCGCGGACAGGTCGTAGAAACGAATTGGCGATCGACACACTTGCTCAGCGACACCAACGATCTCGTCATCGTACCAAATAGCGCCCTCGCCAAGGCGACGTTGACAAACCTCACAGGGGGCGACTCCGTTCATGGGAGCAAAATCATTGTGCGGGCCATGCCGACGCGCTCGCCAGCTGTCATCGAGGAGACTATGCGTACGGTGCTGTTAAGCGCGAATTCTATTTTGAAGACGCCTCCACCATCTGTATCGATCACCGGCCTTGACGGATCCTCAATCGAGATTGAACTGTCGTTCAAGGTCGCAAGTCTCGGACAGACTGGCGCTGCGAAAAACGAAATATTCGATCTGGTTTACAGGCATACGAAGGCGGCTGGCATACAGCTTTCAGCGCCTTCGAACGCGTTGGCGGAACCACACTTTTCAGACACAGCAAGCAAGCATCCTGGAACTCCCTGGCGCCTGCTCACCTCAATTCCACTGTTTTCGGCACTCACCGAAGATGAAATGGAAACTGTCGCTAACAGTATGAAGCGACTGACCTTCAAAAAGGACGTCGTCATCGCTCCTCAGGACGCATCAATGACATCCTTGATGATAATCCGGAGTGGGGTTGTGGTGATAGAAAACGACAACGGCGCCGGCAGGACGGAATTGACCAGATTGGCGCCTGGTGATCTTTTCGGTGAACGCGGCGTCTTGATGGGCGCGCCAGAGCCGGCTGCGATGCGAGCATTGACTTTGGTCGTGGTGTACGAGATCTCCAAGGATCATTTGGCGAGCGTGATGCATGACCGCCCGGCCTTGGTAGAAGAACTAAGCCAGCTTTTGGCGAAACGGGTCGAGACGGAAGAGCATCTGCGAGCTGACAACGAAAGCGCTTCTGGAGTACGCCCAGTTTCTTTGGCGGCTCGAATACGGCATTTGTTCAGTGTGCCCACCCACTAACGTGTCTGATCATCAAAAGCCTCAGTGCGGATGGTGTTGCATAATCGCCCTTCGCATCAACAACGCGAGCAGCGTCTATCCTGCTGTCTGGCCTCTAGCGTTCGAAAAGCGGCCTCGGGCTTGAACGGGGTGATCGGCGACGGCTCGGTTTCTACCACCGCTTTTCGCAAGGTAGAGCGCCTTGTCAGCGCGCAATATCAGCTCGTTCATTCCACCGGCATCGCCGCGCGGGGCGAACGAGACACCGATACTGGCTGTCATCGTCATTGAATGCTCGCCTTCTAGCGGAATTCGCATGGCTTCAATTCGCCGGCACACAAAAGCCGCGTCCAGTAGTGCCTGCTCTTCGTTGTCCGCATTGTAGACGATGACAAACTCTTCGCCTCCGTAGCGGGCTGCCAGCGAACTCGGTAAGCGATCAAGTGAGACGAGAAGAAGAGCTAAGCTTTGAAGGCATTGGTCACCGACCTGGTGTCCGTAGCGGTCGTTGATGGATTTGAAGTGATCAACATCGATTAGCAAGACCGCAGTGCCACCAATCTTGTCCTTGTCGGCAAGCGCCGACTGTAAATATGTCTCAAGTGTCCGACGGTTCGCCAGTCCAGTCAACGGGTCTTCTTCGGCGAGTGCCTGCAACACCACGTTCTTTCGTCGGAGTTCACTTGCCGTATATCCATAAGAAAGCACCGCATCTCCGATCATCGCGAGCTCCGCGAGAACCGGACGCGTCTGTACAGGTAAGGTTGGCCTATTTTCACTGATGCGCTTGAGGTTTCCGATCGCCGCAAGAACGGGCTTTGCAAGATGCCGTCGAGCGAGCAGAAGCAGCACGACGCAGAAAAGGCCGGGCATCAGCAACGTCAACAAGACGGTGTTCCTCGTGCTTGCGGCTCCCGCCTCTATTTCCTTGGCAAGTCTGTCGGCGGCGAGAGCCGCGTCTCCGCTCAGCTCCTTCCCCATTTCGTCGATGATCTTGATCGCTTGGCTGTATGCAGCCGTCGCACGTTCCTCGAAGTTGAAGGCGGCAGTGCTCTGCCCAGCACTGTCACGGGCCTGCTGCCGAGCCGCGGCGATCTCTTTCGCAAGCGTTGCCACGCTTTTCGATCCCGAAACGACGCGTTCGCCAGCGTCGAACGGAAATCCTTGCGCGAGCGCTTGTATCTGGAGCTGTATCTGCCGTTCGAGGCGTCTATCACGCGCGAGATAGATCGCCCTGACCAAAGACGCCAAACGCTCGGTCTTGACGGCATTTCGGGTCTGCGAGAGGATCAGCGGCAACTGCGTTTCGCGGGTGAACTTGGCTTCTCGTTCGATCTTCGTGAGCAAGACGCCAGTGAATATAGCGGCGGCGCCTGTGTACACCAGCGCGATGAGAAAGAGTGCCCTGCCCGCTGATCTAAGCGAGATTTGACGTGACGACCGCCACCGTGACCAAGACTTCAACATTTGCAGCCTTAGTATATGCTGAAGGGGAAGTAGGCGTCATTGATCCGATCGTATGTGCCGTTAAGCTTGATTTCCTTGAGGGCCGCGTTGACGCGAGCGAGAAGCGCCTGGTTGCCCTTGTGGGCGGTGATGTGTGCCGAGCTTTGCAGGAAGTCGCTCGATATCGGGTCTCCGACATAGCTGAATGCAGACCCCTCCGGGGTCTCCATAAAGGTCAGAAGCTCGATTGCGTCACCGATTAGGAGATCTGCCTTTTTTTCGATGAGCAGCTTGCGTGCCGCCGGCTGGTCCTCGCCAAGCAGGATCGTACTCTTTGGGTAAGCCTTTTTGAGATATTCCGCCTGGATCGTCCCGCTCTCCACGGCAATCCGCGCGCCGGCCAGCGCTTCCGGTGAGCTGTCCTGATATTTTTCGTCGCCGACGAGCACCGAGTGAGAGCGGTAATAGGGTTCGGAGAAGTCGATACGGGCGGCGCGCTCTTTCGAAAAGGCCATGCTTGCGACGATCAGATCGTATTTGTTAGCTTCCAGTCCGTCGATGATGTCGTTCCACGCGACAGCCTGGAAGGAACATTCGACAGACATCTTGGCGCAGATAGCCTTTGCAATATCCACGTCAAAGCCCTTGAGCTCGCCGTTATCGAGGAAGTTGAACGGGGGGTATGCACCCTCGGTCGCTATTCGTAGCGTCTCGGCATGGCCCGCACCAACGGCCAATAGCGTTGTTAGGGCAAATGCGATACTCAGTCGTCGAAGCATTCGTTGATCTCCTCAACCCGCATCAATAGCCCGCGACTGCTAATAAAGATTTTCGAAATAAAGTTAAATGTTATTGAGATAACAAACGGGCTTGGGTAATCCGATGAAACGATCCAAAGATTTTTCGCTCAGTTCAGGAACTTTTTCAACGCACGCGAGTTATGGCAGTGCAAGGCGTTTGAAATCCATCTTGCCGCGGATGCGTACAGCATACGATCCGCCAGAAGCCCGGCGTCGGATTGTTCCGGACCGGGCTTTTCCTTTACAAGCGGCAGCCTAACCCTTTAAATATCAGGATTACCTAAATCAGCATTCATGCATAATGGGGCGCTCTGATCTGATCCCGTAGTGATTAGCCAGCGCTCGAACTCACAAATTAAAACGCGTACAATCAACTTGCTTGAGGACACGTGGTGGCTGACAAAATGATAAAACGCGGGCCTGCCCAATCTACAAGGAAGAGATAAAGGTTGCCGCTACCCGTTGTATTCACTGCCATACCGAAATCCCCCCAAGCGCAGACGGCCGCGCAAGGCCTCCAATGATCATGGGCCGGCGCATTCGTGCCATGGCGCACCGCGCATCCGCGGCAGCCTTCAACGCGGGACCATCATCCGCGTGTAACGACCTCGAGATCGATGACGCCGGCGTCTGGGAATACATAGGGGAAGACGACGAATATTGCTACTACTGGGGTCCGTTCTAGTGCGATGGCACCACGCCGGCACCGTGGTCGATCGCAGGTGTCACCGCGTATTTTCGCAGGAGGCACTCTTCTTCCATGTGATGGGGTATTCCGTGTTAGGTGTCCACCTGCCAGCATGACCTGGACGCCAGCTTTTTCGCACCACACACCATCGCAGCTAAAATCAGGTAGATAAAAGAACGCCGGGGTTGAGGCGCTTCAAATAGCTGGGAAGTGCGCTGGCAACCGATAGTGGCGGCCTATGCTACGTCGCTAACGCCACGGAGCGATCGAAAAGCCGTTCTGATCGCGACCGGACGTGCGATAAACGACTGGGCGGTCGACAGCGCGCGGCGACGAATCTCGGGGTCGCAAGCGAATGAGTTTCTAGCACCCAAGAAACGAATTGGTTTTGGACCTTCATCATCGATGAGGGTCGCATGGCGATGGCGCAGCATTGGTCTCCCGACACTGCGCCTGTGTCTTCAGAAACTCTTGCGGAAACCGAAGGTTACAGCGTTGCTACGGAAATCCGTGCTCGACGAGGTGCCCCCCTGCGAGGTAAAATCGAAATTATCTGCGGCTGTGAACCTGTATCCGATGTCGAGTGTCGTATTGTCGAACAGAGAAACGTCAGAGAACAACCCAATAGCCTGTAGGTTGATCCCAACACCCGCATCAAGATGATAGGCGAAGGCTGTGTCGCTGTCGTCCATCAACGTCCCGGTACCCGCAACGCCCTGCTTGCGAAGGTCAAGGTTCATGAAGCCGACACCACCGCCAACATATGGAGTGATGGCGCTCAACGCTCCGTCTGCCGCCAGAGGAATATCCAGGTAGCCATTGACATAACCTTGGATCGAGCGAGCATCGCCGAAGGAGTTGATGCCGCCGAGACCTACGCCCCCAATGCTATGCTCATCGACCGAAGCTGTACCATAGCCGATTTCCAGTTCCATACGCGGCGAAATGAAACCGTACGCTCCAAAGTCGTAGCCAGCTCGAAGAGCGCTATAGAAACCGACGTCATAATCGGTCGAGACCGTTGTGCCGGCGGCGCCGAAGCTGGTGTCGTCGAGAAAATTCACGGACGATAGAGAACCGATGTAAAAACCGGATGACGACTGCACCACAGCCGGCTGCTCGACGGGCTGCACCAAATCTGCTGCAAGCAGCGAGGACGTGGAGGAGACGAGAGCGGTGAGAACGAGAGCTGGAATTTTCATTGTGAACCCAAACTTATGCGCCACAAGGAATTCGTGGGCTTCAGGTTTCGCAAGTAGGAAGGATTGGGCGGCGTTCCACCCATAGATCACGATGATGAAGAGCGCGTGACATAAATGCAACGCGAGATGACGCTTGCCTGCATCCAAAATCCCCAACAAGTCATTCCCGAGCGATTTTTCAACCGGATCGGCGACTTCACCGAGAGCCGCCACCTGCTGTCGGTAAGAAGTGAACTTGTCTGCCCCTTCACCTTTGATGTATGCGCAACCGCCCGTAACCTAGAAGAGCTGGAATGGTCCTGGAAGCGGCGTCGTTGTCTATGGTGTAAGCGGGACCACGGACATTCGCAGTGGTAGATCAGACGCTGGGGTATCCCTCCAACCGCTTGCAGACTGGGATCCTCAGGACCTTCGCGCCTTCGCAGCGTAAACAGGGCGCCTTGATGGCGTGAAACTGGCTAGCGTGTCAGATACTTTGCAAATAATTCGGCCACCCTCGATGCGCCTCGTCCTCGATCTCTGTTAAGTTACAAGTCGCAAGAGGCGAGCGAATGAACAAACTCAGCGCTCAAGAATGTGCAGAACCTATCCGGCTTTAGAAATGGTGATACGATCGTCCCATGGCAGCGAAGACTACACTCAACGCAAAGAACCTCGAGGCACTCGGCGTGCAAAGGCTCGCCGAACTGCTCATTGAACTCAGCATTGGCAGCGCCGCCCATCAGCGACGTCTTCGCATGGAACTTGCCGGAAACCACGGTAGCGCCGAGGTGGCCCGAGAGGTCCGAAAACGGCTGTCCAGCATTGCACGCGCTAAGACTTTCATCGACTGGCGCAAGGTCAAAGCCACCAAGACGGATCTGGAGACTCAGCGGAAGATCATCGTCGAGACCATCGCTTCCCACGATCCGGTGGAAGCTTTCGATTTGATTTGGCAGTTCTTGGCGATCGCGGATCGTCTCTTTGAACGCTCGGACGACGGCAACGGGTCGTTGATGCAAAGCTTCCATCAGGCAGGCATAGACGCTGGGAATATCGCCAAATCCGCGAAGATCGACGCCGATGTTCTTGCGGAGAAGGCGTTCAGAGCAATTCAGCGCAACGGCTACGGACAGTTTGACCGCCTGATCACTGCGATGGCTCCAGCGCTTGGCCACAAAGGCCTCGAGCATGTTAAGGGGCTCTTCGTCGACTGGTCAAAAGAAGCAAGGGAGAAGCCGGCTCAAAATGATCGACAGATCATCGGCTGGAGCAGCGCGGGTGCGATCTACGAGGACGACGTCTACGAAAATCACAAGGATCTCACCATTCGCATCGCGCTGCAGGAGATTGCGGACGCCCAGAATGATGTCGACGCCTACATTGCGCAGCAACCGGAGAAGACACGCAGCGCCCCCATGGTCGCCGCCGACATCGCCAACCGTCTTATCTCAGCTGGGCGAGCCGAAGAAGCACTCGCAGCGCTCGACAATGTCGAGGCCACGGGATGGGAGAATGTTCCGTTCGAATGGCAGCTTGCACGAACCGCGGCACTAGAAGCGTTGGCGCGGAACGATGAAGCCCAAGCGTTTCGGTGGATGTGCTTCGAACAATCCTTAAATGAAGAGCACCTGCGTGCCTACGTCCGGCGCTTGCCTGATTTCGACGACATCGAAGCCGAGGAGAGAGCTTTCGCATTCGCCCAGGCATTTCCCGATGCCAATCGCGGCCTTAACTTCTTCCTGCGGTGGCCATCACCGGCACAGGCAGCAAAGCTTGTGATAAATCGGTCGGGCGAGCTCGATGGGGATTATTATGAGCTGATGACCCCGGCGGCCGAGATGCTTTCAACGAAGTACCCATTGGCCGCGACAATCGCCCTGCGAGCGATGATTGACTTCACTTTGGAGAGTGGCCGGTCGAGCCGATACAAGCACGCAGCGCGACACCTTGCGGAATGCAAGTCATTGGCGAACCAGATTGAGGATTTCGGTAAGGTACGGGCGCACCAGGATTATCTGGCGGATTTGCAGCGGAAGCATGGGCGGAAGTCGGGATTTTGGGGTCTGGCATCTTAGCGGGCGCATCTAAACTTGCCGGCTGCCTCTGAGCGACCTGACCGTCGAAAAGTAATCGGTTGGCAATTGAGGCTCGCGCCCGCCCCTGTCCCCGCTGATATGAGACAGGGATTATCCCGGCACTATGAGCGCTTGTGCCTTTGCACGGCCTATGCACGTCGCTTTCGATACCACAAGCGATGCACAATACTGTGACAGCGGGCGCGGGGGAAGGTCGACCTGGTCGTCCTTCTGAGATCGACACCAGGTTGCGCGCCTTGAACAAAGTCTCTTGACGCAAACTCTTTGATCCGGACCGCGCAAGGTCGCAGATCTTTGAAGACCCGCGACCTTGCGATCGCGTAACCGGTATTTTCATCGCACACACGAGAGTGCTCGTTTTAAAAATTCTGCGGACAGAGGCGGTTCAATTTTCTTGCTGGCTTTGGATGAGGAGGTCCGAACACCAAGTGTGCAATCCAGCCGTTTGTGAACGGTAAAGACCTATGGCTCGTCGGGCAGTTTGACGAATCTTGTTGACTAGGAAACCTCTTCGATTTAGTTTCCTAGTCAACAGGGAGTTCATCATGACATCAGTCGCGAAACTGACCGATCACACCGGCTATTGGATGCGAATGGTATCAAACGCCGTGTCGCAGGAGTTCTCCCGCAAGGTATCGTGTGAAGATGTCACTGTCGCAGAATGGTCATTCATGCGTTCACTCTACGACCTGGAGCCCACGCCTCCATCGGTTCTGGCGGAAAGAATGACCATGACAAAGGGAGCCATCAGCAAACTTGCAGAACGCCTGATGGCCAAAGGGCTGGTTGCGAAGGCACAGAGCCGAGAGGACCGGCGCGCCCACAACTTGTCCCTGACGACAAAGGGACGAGCCAAAATTCCGCTCCTGGCGTCGCTTGCCGATCAGAACGACGCTGATTTCTTTGGCGTGTTGACGAAGGAAGAGCATGAGACACTCGACCACATCCTAAGGGTCCTCACCGAAAAGCGCGACTTGAGAGCAACCCCGGTGGACTGAACCGTCGAGCGAACCCAACATTGAAACGAAAGGAAGCCACCATGGACGCGGAACGGATAGCTGTTGCCGAAAATTGCCTGCATTCTGCCCATAATGGAAGCTTGAGCTTCCCGGAGATTGTCGGAACACTATTAGCGGCGGGCTTCGAGGGATACACAGTCGACTACCGCCGCAACACCCAGACCTATTACCTGCCGGATGGCGATAGTGTCGCCTTCGATATGCGTCCCTCCCCTGGCAAAGTCGCCGCTACATTCGATACGAGCGAGGTGGAGCGCCTGGTGCGATGGGCTCAGGCCAATCCTGAGAACTATAGCTACGTCGCCTTCTGCGAGAAAGCCAAGGCCGCTGGTTGCGCAGGCTACATTGTCTCGTTTCTCGGCCACCGGGTCCTTTACTTTGGCCGTACCGCGGACACCCATATCGAGCACTTCCCGAACTGAAGACTAGGGCCATGACAAGGCTGATAGAACCGTCGACCATCCTTATCATAGCAAGCTTGTGCTCCGGCAATTGGCATGCTGCGGCAAAAAAGCCACAGCACTCGTAAGCGGGCAACACTGCTGCCATCACAGACGCTGAACTATGAAAAAGCCTTGCCGAGGTCGTCTAGAATAACGGCTCAAAGCTTCCAAGGTTTTAAACAATCCGGCAACCAATCAGTCCCAAGGTTCTTTGGCCGGCCGTGTGGAGCACGACCGCGGCTCGCAGGCTCGGCGGTGTCTGCTACCGAGCTCAGCTTTTTCGACATCCGGCTTGATACCGAGTACAAAGTCGATAACCTTAGATGAAGACATCTCGCACGGCTTTAGCAACGGACGCATCTGTCCGATTTGATAGAGATTGAAGGAGACGATGTCGTTTCCTGCAAGTTCCTCTGCGAAGAGCCAGATGCGACGCCCGTTGTCGGATCGGCGCAACGTTACACCCCAGCTTCGGCCGTCGAGCTCACCCCTAAAGTATCCGGTCGGAAGCCGCATGAGAGCGCGTTGGAAATCCACGATTTCCGCCTCCAGATCGGTCACGGCGCAAGGCACTCTTCGCAGATGCCGCAGCAATCCACATCGAGTATGGCGGACTGCCCGCAGCAGTCGCATACGGACGTCTGCAACCCCGCGAGGATCCTCGGTCGAGGCGGCAAAATGTCGATCATGTCTTCGTCATAGTGGCTAGTAGATTGGTGTTCGTCCATGACTGGCTCCAGTATCTGGACTCCAGATAGTGAATGGTTTTTCGATAGCAAGACAGGCGCCTTGAAGGCGTGGTTTTGGACATCATTCCGCGTAGTCGGCTTACTCTAACTGCAACCGAGGGGCACTGCGAACGTTTCCTCGTTACCAGGCGACGATGGATGAAGCTCTGTCCAACATCGAAGTGCGCTGCGCGAGCTCAACCAATTTGCGGATCGATCAAGCGGGTGGACCCGAATATGCCGGCAGGCGTCGCGACACGCCGACCTGCACTGTCGAAACAGTGGATGGCGTCCGGTTCGGCCTGAAGCATCACCCGGCTACCTATAGACATTGTTGATCTGCCTGCTACTCGAAAGACAATCTCCACGCCACCAGCCGTCGTGGCATGAATATAGCTTTCTGCACCGACAAGTTCGATGGCATCGATGTCGAGAGCAAGGCTGAAGGTTGAACCTTCCCGCGTGTGACCGATTTTCAAGTCCTCAGGGCGAATTCCGATGGTTGCCACTCCGATGGGAAGTGACAGGCCGGGAGCGTCGGTGCCCAACGCGTCGGCGCTGACAAGGTTCATGGCCGGCGAACCAATGAAGGCTGCCACGAAAGTCGTGGCCGGCCGCTCGTAAAGCTCGATCGGCGTGCCGACCTGCTCGATCTGCCCTCCATTCAACACGACAAGGCGATCTGCAAGGGTCATGGCCTCCATCTGGTCATGGGTCACATAGACGCTAGTCGTGGCCAGTGAACTCTGGAGTTTGCGGATCTCAACCCGCATCTGGACACGCAGCTTCGCATCGAGATTGGACAACGGCTCATCAAATAAAAATGCCTTCGGCTCGCGCACGATTGCTCTGCCCATTGCGACGCGCTGCCTCTGGCCGCCTGACAGTTGGCGTGGCTTGCGCTCGAGCAGGGAACCGATTTCCAAGGAAGCCGCCGCAGCAGCAATTCGCCGTTCTATCTCTGCTGCAGCCATCCCTCTATTTTTCAGGCCATAGGCCATGTTCTGCCTGACGGTCATATGCGGATAAAGCGCGTAATTTTGAAAGACCATCGCGATATCCCGCTCGGATGGTTCCAAAGCGTTGACGACGCGCCCGTCAATGGCGATTTCTCCAGAGGAGATCGCTTCCAATCCCGCAATCATCCGCAAGAGCGTGGATTTCCCGCACCCGGACGGCCCGACGAGGACCACCATCTCACCATCGGCGATGTCGAGCGAGATTCCCTTTATTGCCTCGAAGCCACCTGCATATGTCTTGCGAACGTCCCTGATGGTGATGCTTGCCATTACTTCTCTGTCTCCACGAGGCCCTTCACGAACCAGCGCTGCATCAAGACGACAACGAGGATCGGGGGAATGATTGCAAGAATTGCGGTGACCATGACGAGGTTCCAGGGCGTCGCCGCGTCGGCGAAATCGACCATCTTGCGCAGCCCGATGATGATCGTCGACATGCTCGCGTCGTTGGTCACAAGCAGCGGCCAGAGATACTGTGTCCAGCCGTAAATGAAGAGAATGACGAAAAGCGCCGCCAGATTGGTGCGTGAGAGCGGAAGCAGGATGTCGCGCATGAAGCGCATCGGCCCTGCATTGTCGATACGGGCGGCTTCCACCAATTCGCCGGGTATCGTCAGGAAGAACTGGCGAAACAGGAAGGTTGCGGTCGCCGATGCCATCAGTGGAAGGGTCAGCCCCGCATAGGTGTCAATCATGCCCAGATCGACGATGACTTTGTATGTCGGCAGGATACGGACCTCCACGGGCAGCATCAGCGTCACGAAAATCATCCAGAAGAAGACCATGCGCAGCGGAAAGCGGAAAAACAC
The DNA here is from genome assembly GCF_000377565.1 of Rhizobium sp. 2MFCol3.1. Classification (GTDB taxonomy): domain Bacteria; phylum Pseudomonadota; class Alphaproteobacteria; order Rhizobiales; family Rhizobiaceae; genus Rhizobium. The sequence goes on from NZ_KB898359.1 coordinate 201,264, forward strand.
GATCGCGAATGCCGACAGGAAGGAAATGATAATCTTGCCGATCGCGATCAGAGCCGCGACGACAATCGTGTTGAACATCATGCGCTCGAGGCTGACCCCGACGACCCGCTCAACCCCGCCAACCAAGGCGTCGCCATAATTCTCCGTGAAATGGCCTTGCGGCAGCATGGTGATTGGTGGGCGCAGTATCTGCGCCGACGTCATGGTTGACGCGACGAACGTGTAGTAGATCGGGAAGGCAACAATAATGATCCCGATTACGAGGATCAGATGGCCTGTGATATTTGCGATGGGGCGTCGATCGATCATCTCAAACCTCAAGCGTAGTGCACGCGGCGTTCGACGAAGCGAAACTGCACGGCCGTCAGCGCGATAACGATGACCATCAAGACGACGGACTGGGCCGCGGACGAGCCGAGATCGAGATTGACGAAGCCGTCATTATAGACCTTGTAGACCAATGTCTCGGTCGCCTTTGCTGGCCCACCTCCGGTCACGGCATGGATGATGCCGAAGGTATCGAAGAAGGCGTAGACCGTGTTGACGACAAGCAGGAAAAATGTCGTTGGTGCCAACAGTGGAAAGACGATTGTCCAGAACCGACGGCTGCCGCGCGCGCCGTCAATGGCTGCTGCTTCGATCAACGATTTCGGGATCGCCTGAAGGCCGGCGACGAAAAACAGGAAGTTGTAACTGATCTGCTTCCATGCGGCTGCGACAATCACCAGGACCATGGCCTGTCCGCCGTTCAAGAGCGGATCCCAGGCAAACCCTGCGCGTCGCAGGATATAGGCGAAGCTTCCCATCGCCGGATTGAACATGAAGAGCCACAACATGCCCGCAACTGCAGGAGCCACAGCGTAGGGCCAGATCAACAGCGTGCGATAAAACGTCTGGCCCCGCCTGATACGGTCGACGGCGGTGGCAAGTGTCAACGCCACGATCATCGCCAGGGCTGCGGTCGCCACACTGAACACGACTGTCACCTGAAGCGAATGAATGTAGCTCGGGTCGCTGAGGATCCTGCGAAAGTTCGCAAGTCCAACAAATCCACTTTTCAGCCCGAACGGGTCTTCCCGCTGCATGGATTGATAAAGCGCCTGACTGGCCGGCCAGAAGAAAAACACGACCGTCAGAACGATCTGCGGCGCCAACAGAAAATAGGGAAGGACTTTATTCGGGAAGACGACATTTTGCACGCGGAGACCCCCTTGAGCGAAGCGAGGTGATCATCCGCGCGCGTGAGCGCGGATGATCGACAGATCAAGCTTACTGGGCGATCGCCTGCTGGATGGCCGCGTTACCTCGCTCGACAGCCTTATCGAGAGCGGCCTTGGCATCCTGCTTGCCCGCGAGCATCGCTTCGAACTCCTCGTTCATGATGTCGCGAACCTGCGGCAGGTTGACGAGACGAACGCCCTTGGAGTTTTCCGTCGGCGCCTTGCCCATCATCTGCAGGATCGGGGTTTCGCGACCCGGGTTCTTCTCGTAGAAGCCCGACTTCTTCGTTTCCTCATAGGCAGCCATGGTCACAGGCATGTAGCCCGATACCTGATGAAGGCGCGCCTGGATCTTGGTCTGCGACAGGAAATGGAAGAACTCGGCGATACCCTTGTACTCGGCGTCGCTTTTGCCAGCGAATACCCAAAGGCTTGCGCCGCCGGGGATGGTGTTTTGCGGACGGCCCTCGCCCGGCTCATAGGGCAGTTGCCCAATTCCGTAGTTCATGCCGCTCTTGACGATATCGCCTAGGCCGCCGGACGATTCCGTCAGGATAGCGCACTCGCCCGACGTGAAGAGCTGCTTGGCTTCGGATGTTCGACCGCCATAGCGAAACGTTCCATCCTTGGCGAGGTCGGCGATATCCTGGAAGTGCTTGACGAAGTCAGGCGAATTGAACGACAGTTTGACGTCGGTGCCCGCCAAGCCGTTTTCGTTGCTGCCGTAAGAGAGATTATTCCATGCGGCAAAATTTTCGGTTTGGATCCAAGTGAGCCAGGTCGACGTCAGACCGCAGGCAGCGCCGCTTGCCTTGATTTTCTTGGCAGCTTCGATGACCTCAGGCCACGTCTTAGGTGCGGCCTCCGGGTCAAGTCCGGCCTTCTTGAACAGGTCCTTGTTGTAATAGAGGATCGGCGAGGACGAGTTATACGGGAAAGACAGCATGGTGCCGTCCGGCCTGGAATAATAGGCCGCAATACCCGGCAGATATTCGTCCTTGTTGAACTTGTATCCGCCCTTCTCGAGGACTTCGGCGACCGGCATGATGGCCCCTTCGGCCCCCATCATCACGCCGCTGCCTGCATCGAAGACCTGCAGGATCGCCGGCGACTTCTTGGCCCGGAAGGCTGCGATGCCGGCGTTCAGTGCTTCGGGATAGGTGCCCTTGAAAACCGGAACGATCTTGTAATTGGTTTGGCTCTCGTTGAATTCCTTGGCGAGCTGGTCGACGACCTCGTTGTTGGCGCCTGCCATGGCATGCCACCATTGCAGTTCGGTAGCGGCATACGCGCCGCCGGCAGTCGTGCTTGAAAGAAAGGCCGTGGCAAAGCCGATCGCGATTGGATGACGAAACATGTTTCCTCCCTTTGGGTCAATTCGCGCATATTGCGCCTGCGTGGCGCAGCTGACCTCCCCGTCAGCCACGCCTCACATCTGTCAAAGCCGGTAGCCGGCTTAAAATTGGTCTCCTGTCACAACTAACGCCGCGAAGCGATCTGTCCAGATATCGGCAATCGTGCGTTGTCAAATTCCGGCAATAGCGCGAAGATCCTCGACGGCGCCGGGCGCTGCCGCAAGAACGGGCGCCCCCTTCGTCAACCGGTCTCCGTCGGTCGGGAATGGGTGGTACCAGCCGCCGGCCTCCTTCACGAGGCAATAACCGGCCAGGCAATCCCAGGCATGCATGTAGGGTTCGTAATAGCCCACGAGACGGCCGGCAGCGACATAGGCAAGCATCAGTGCGCCAGATCCATTTCGAATGAAGTTGCCGCCGGCAGACAAGAGCTTTTCCACCATCGCGGCGACGAATGCCGGCGTGACATGGTTGTTGGCGCCGATACCTGTCACGGAATTACGGATCGTGCGTGAAGAATCGAGCGACAGCGATTGTCCGTTCAACGTCGCACCGGATCCAGCAGCTGCAGAGTAGAGTTCACCGTGGCACGGTGCAAAGATAACGCCGACAACAGGCACGTTATCCTGGAGAAGCGCGATCGAGATGCACCAGTTCGGCATGCCATTGACGAAAGGGCTCGTTCCATCGATTGGATCGACGACCCAGGTCAGTCCCGACGTGCCAACTTCAAGTCCGTATTCCTCCCCGAGGAAGCCGTCACCGGGATAGGTCTCATGCACGGCGTCTCGAATGAGGTTTTCGACGTCCCTGTCAGCGATCGATACGACGTCCTGGGGATCCCGCTTCGTTTCTATGACCAGGCTTTCCCTCTTTTCGAAATACCCGAGCGCCAGCGCGCCCGCCTTCTTTGCAATGGTTTCCGCAAAGGCCCTGCGAGCATCGAGGCCCAGTGAAGAATGCGATGTCATTTCAAACCCTCTTGCGATTTCTTACTTGGTTGGTGCGGTAATCAGCGCGATCCCGCGATCCTTGAGGCTGATGGCGACTTCGGTCGTCGTGTCGAATGGTGAATTCGCTGTCCTGTCGATGACGAACAAGTTCCCCCTGCCGGTTGCGACTTCGTATTCGACATGATCGCCAAGATAGGCCGCATGCGTGATCCTGCCGGTGAAGGCACCCTTCGTGGGCGTGCGATGCAACTGAATTGCATTGGGCCGGATGGCGAGTTCGGCCCTGCCGGCCGATGCATTCCTGGCCGCTACGCGGTGCTTCAGCCCTTCGATATCGATCAGGGCGATGCCGTCTTCGACACTTTCGACCTGGCAGGCCAACACATTGGCCTCACCCATGAAATCGGCGATGAAGGCGGAGGCGGGCGCATCGTAAAGGTCGCGTGGTGCACCTTGTTGCGCGATCTCGCCATCCTTCATCACGATGATCTGGTCCGACACGGCAAGAGCCTCGTCCTGGTCGTGCGTGACATAGACCGCTGTGAAGCCCAGTCGCTGTTGCAGATCGCGAATTTCGGTGCGCACCCGCCGGCGAAGACGTGCGTCGAGATTGGACAGCGGCTCGTCGAGCAGCAGCACCTGCGGCTCAAGGACCAAGGCGCGCGCCACGGCAACGCGCTGCTGCTGGCCACCCGACAATTCGGCCGGCAGCCGCTCGCCCATTCCGTCGAGGCCGACGAGCTTCATAGCGTCCTTGGCGCGCTCGCGCGCTTCCTTACGCTTGATACCAGATGATTCCAAACCGTAGGCGACGTTGTCGAGCGATGTCATATGCGGAAAGAGCGCGTAGCTTTGAAACACCATCGAAACATCGCGCTCGTTTGCCGGCAGCATCGTTACGTCTTTTCCGCCGATCAGAATACGTCCAGACGAGGGATGCTCGAGACCGGCGAGCATGCGCAGCGTCGTCGTTTTGCCGCATCCCGATGGCCCGAGAAGCGTGACAAGCGCTCCAGGTTCGATGGTGAGCGACAGGTCGGGGATCGCCGTGAAGGCGCCAAATGTCTTTCTCACTCGTTCGAACGTGACGGAGCCGGGCACAGTCTTGCTCATGCGGGTTTCTCCTGATTGAGCGGCAGGGAGGGTTTGGCTGTCGGGGCAGCGAGCGCCACGCGGTTCTCGCGACGAAGTCTCCGTTCGCCGACCAGCAGCTGAAAACCACCGATCACAGCGACCATTACCACGATAAGGGCGGACGAGTAGGCGATCGCAACGCCATATTCACCGTTTTCCACGAGGCCGACGATATAGGCCGTTGACATGTTGTACTCGGCGCTGACGAGGAAGATCACGGCACTGATCGAGGTAATCGCCCGCACGAAGGAATAGACGAGGGCCGCGGTGATCGCCGGACGCAGGAGCGGCAGGATCACCTTCCTGACGGTTCTGAAGCTGTTTGCACGCAAGGTCAGGGATGCCTCGTCGAGGCTCTTGTCGAGCTGGCTCATAGCCGCCACGCCGCCGCGCACACCCACGGGCATGTTACGGAAGACAAAGCAGGCAATTAGGATGAGAGCGGTACCGGTCATCTCCAGCGGCGGCAGGTTGAATGCCATGATGTAGCTGATGCCGATTACGGTGCCTGGAATGGCGAAGCTCAGCATAAGTGCAAATTCGAAGACGGCACGACCGACGAATTTCTGGCGCACGATCAAATAGGCAGTCAGCAGGCCGACGGCTGCCGTCAGCGGCGCGGAAATCAGTGCGATTTCCATCGTCGTCCAGAACGAGTTCCATGCGACACCCGTCCAAGCTATACCGCCGGCCTCGCGCCAGCCTACGGAAAACGCGCTGATATAGTGCTGGAAGGTCAGGCTGTTATCGAGGCCCCAGGTGCGCACGAAGCCGCCGAAAAGAATCATCGCGTAAACCACCACGGTAAACAGCGCCCAGGGAATGACGATTGCATGAACAGCAATCGAGAGGCCGCGCGGCAAGGCAGCATGGGCGCCCGAATCGCCTTTTCCCGTGACGGTGGCGTAACTTTTCCCCTGCAGCCAAAGTCGCTGTGCGAGAAAGGCCGACATGGTAAAAGCAAGCAAGATCATTGCAAGCACGGCAGCGCGGGCTGGATCGTTTTGCGATCCGACGACTGCAAAGAATATTTCCGTGGAAAGGACACCATGGCTGCCGCCAAGAACCATCGGGTTGCCGAAGTCTGCCATGCTTTCGATGAAGCTGATCAGGAAGGCGTTTGCGAGGCCGGGCTTCATCAACGGAAGCGAGATCCGCCAGAAGGTACGCCAGCGATCTGCCCGCAACGTTTGCGACGCCTCTTCCATCGAGGGGCTGACGCCTTCAACCACACCGATCAGGACAAGAAACGAGATTGGCGTGAAGGAAAGGACCTGCGCGATCCATATGCCGGTGAGACCATAAAGCCAGCGGCCGGGCTCGATACCGAGCCAGGATGCTGCCAACTGTGTCACGACGCCAGCGCGCCCGAACAGGAGTGTCAGTGCCAGGCCAACGACAAAGGGGGGTGTGATGATCGGCAGGATCGTCAATAGGCGCAAGCCCTTCTTGAAGGGGAAGCGGGTGCGCGTTGCCACCAGCGCGAAGCAGAGACCGAGCAAAGTTGCGCCCCCTGCTGTCATGATTGCCAGCCATAGCGTGCGCCAGGCCACACCGCAGCGCTCGCCACCGACGACACAGCCAAGGCTCCAGACCGATGAATCCTGGATCGTGTTGAGAAAGCCGCTTGGATCGAACGAGCCATCGACGGACTGAAAAGCCGCAATGAACATGCTTCCGACTGGATAGAAGACGAAGACCGCCACTAAAACCACAAGCATCGAGATGGCGCTGACCACGAAGGCGTCACCCTTCATAACGCCGCGATCGGCAAGACCGAACGAAAAGAACAGCACGAAAACGATACCGGCAAGAACGGCGCCGGCTCCCATGGACGGCTGCCCGTCCGGCAAGGCGCCGAACAGCCCCTCGCTGACTGCCCATGACCAACCGGAAAAGGTGATCGCCAGCCCTTGAAGTGTAAGAAGTGCCAATCCGACCCCCCCGCAAATCGCGAGTAGGAGGCCGCGGCTGCGAGCGTTGTGAATGAAGCGCGCGAGAGACGCTGCGACAAAGACCAGAGCGACAATGAGAAGCCACCAGCGTCCGAAGCTTGCGATCTGGACTGCAGCTGGTGCACTTGCTGTGTCAGAGAAGTAGCCTGCCAGCCATTGGAAGCCGAAGAAGCCGCTTTCGATGCGATACCAGGGCAACAACAAGAAGGCCAAACCACCCAGGAGTATGGTGATATCGAGACGGCGATTGCGAGAGATCATGTCGGTTGTCCGCAGCGTTTCGTGACGGTCGGAAGGCAGGAACCACAAGCCCCTGCCCTCGCCATACGATCAGTTGGCTTTAGCGCCGATTTCTTTATCCCAGCGGGACAGAAGAGCCTTGCGAACATCCGGATCGCCGTACTTCTTGAAATCGTAGTCGATCAATTTGATATCTTCGAACTTCGGCGCCTCCTTCGGCACCTCGGCGGACTTGTTGGATGGCAGCTGGAAAGACTTCGCGTCTTTCATGTGGGACTGAGCATCCGCGCTCAGCGCCCAATCGTACCACTTCTTTGCATTGTCGAGGTTTTTTGCGCCTTTGACGATTGACATCGAGCCAATCTCGTAACCGGTCCCTTCGCACGGCGCTATCGCCTTGATGGGGAAGCCCTCGACGGTCTGAGCGACCGCATCATGCATGAAGACGACACCAATGGTCGATTCGCCGCGCGCTGCAGCTTTCACCGGCGCAGAGCCAGACTTTGTGTACTGGGAAATGTTGGCGTTGAGCTTCGAGAGATAGTCGAATGCCTTGTCCTCGCCCATGATCTGAACGAGGGTCGCCAGCGTGTTATAAGAGGTTCCCGAGGAGTTTGGATTAGCGATCTGGATTTCGCCTTTGTAAGAAGGATCGAGAAGATCGGCCCAGCATTTTGGCTCCTTCAGGGCCTTCTTCTGCAAGATCTCAGTATTGTAGCCCCAACCAAGAGCACCTGCGTAAACGCCGACAGTGCGAAAGCCTGCACTTTCTGCCTGCTTTTTGGCCCAATCCTGCAGTTGGTCGAAGAGTGGTGACTTGTACTCCAGCGTTAGTCCCTCGCTGGCTGCCTGCAGGTGCGGATCGCCAGTGCCGGCCCACCACAAATCAGTCTTGGGATTTCGCGCTTCCGCACGAATTTTTGCATAGGTCTCACCAGCCGAAAGGCGAACCATGTTCACCGAAATATCCGTCTGTTTTTCAAAGAGACCCTTCATCAGGTCACAGACTTGCTGGTCTGCAGAGCAGATGACGTTGAGATTTCCGGCGGCATAGACAGGAAGGGCGAACAACGCGGTGGCTGCCGCTAACGCGGCTGTGGCGAGCTTGATCGAATTCATGATTTCCTCCTTTTGAGCGACGCCTCCACGTCGACGCTTGTTTGCAAGCGTGTGCAAAGCTTGCATGTGACAGAAAAGGCTGTCAATGGTTTTCTCGAAATAGAAGGGATTTTGCGTCTGCGAACAGCTTTGCAAGCGCGTGCAGCATCGGAGGGGAGTATGCCGCCAAAGGACTTCATCAGTGCACTCGAAGTAGCGCAACGCGCTGGCGTATCGAGATCTGCGGTCTCTCGAACGTTCACGCCAGGCGCAAGCGTTTCAGCCGAGACAAGAAGAAAGGTGACGGATGCGGCTGAGGCCCTGGGGTATCACGTCAACGAGCTTGCGCGGGGATTAATGCGCAGCCACAGCGGAATTGTCTGTCTGATCGTGTCGGATGTCGCCACGCCCTATCGATCGGCGCTGCTGCGTGAGCTTACGGGCAAGCTCCAGAATGCCGGAAAGGTGGCGATGCTGATCAACACCGACCGCTCTGACGGCAGTGTGGATCGTGCTCTGTCACAGGCAATCCGTTACCGCGCCGATGCTTCGATCATCTTGTCCGGACTACCTGACGCGTCGATCGTCAGGCTGTGCCTTAGAAACGGACAAAGACTTGTCCTGATCAATCGTGATGATGACGAGCCTGGGCCACTAAAAATAAATCTCGACGACTTCGAAGCTGGAGAGAGGATCGTCACGGCATTTGCAAGGGCAGGCTGCAAGTCACTGGCCTTCGCCAATTCTGACGCCGGGACGCCAAGCCTGATGGGGCGCGAGCGCGGTTTTGTTGCCGCGGCCACCAGATGTGGCCTTGAGGTTTCTGTAGAACGTTATGGCTGGACCGGTTACGAAGCGGGTCGTGTTCTGGCGCAACGGTTTCTCACCAGGTCCCGCAGGCCAGACGCGGTCTTTTGTGCAACTGATCTTCTTGCTTGCGGTTTCATGGATGCAGCACGCCATCAGTTTGGCATCTCGGTTCCAGATCAGATGTGCATTGCGGGCTTTGACGACATCGAGCAGGCATCGTGGCTGTCCTACGGGCTTACGACGTTTGCGCAACCAGTTGCCGAGATCGCTGCAAAGGCTGTCGGCTGGCTATCGGTCGACGACAATGGCAATGATAACGGTTTGCAGTCGGTCCGGCTCACTGCTGAGCTGGTCTGGAGAACGTCAATCCGGGCGGCTTGAGGTGGCACTGTCACGCAGCGTCGCTCGGCGCCCGTGATCGAATTTCGCTTTTATCAGAAATTTCAACGCCGCAGGGCGTATCACGGACATCAATTTCTTCGCGATGGTGTTTGATGGCGCCGCTATCGCACGCTTTGACCTTTGTCGGGGAGGAACGCTGGATCAAGGCGTGAGGTCGGGCGGATGGTTGCTGTTTTCCGGTTCCGCGATCCTGTCTCTTGTTTCGGTCTTGAAGTTCGCCATGAACCGGAGCGTGAAGAATGTCATCGCGGAGAGCACGATCGCGATATCGTAAGCGCCAAGGCCGACCGCGGCCCCGATGGCTCCGGTCGCCCAAAGACTTGCGGCGGTTGCGGTTCCACGAATACTTGCCCTGCCGACGAGAATTGCCCCGCCTCCGATGAAGCCAACCCCGTTGATCAGACCTTCGACGATTCGCGCCGTGGCCTCCGGGCTGCCGTTTGTAACGGTTTCGGCGGCCTGGATGAAGCCGCAGGCCGCGATTGCGACGAGAGGGAATGTTCGGAGCCCGGCGCTGCGCTCGTTTCGCTCCCGGTCCCAGGCGATCGGGAGCGCCAAAACGTATGCTATCAAGAGCACAAGCAGATGGGTCGCCAAGTCAAACCGTGAAAGGAAGGGGTCCAGCAATGAATTCAAGAGCAATCTCCGTTACGTCACCATAGAGATGGCAGCCACTGGCTGATCGGCAAGGGCAGCTCTTGAGTAAGGTCGCTAAAAGGGTTGGCGCGACGCAGCCCTGACATCGCCGCCGCCCTGGCAGGCATTTTCGACTGAGCGCTCCACTAAAAGGCCAGTCCTAAGCGGCCGCATCCGTATGCATCTTTTCGAGGATGCTTCGAGCGTTCCAACTGCTGATGAACGCCGAAAGCTCGGCCGCTCCTACCGGTTTACTGAAATAAAAACCCTGCACCTGGTCACACCCCTGCTCGCGCAAGAAAGCAGCTTGCTCGGATGTTTCAACGCCCTCCGCCGTTGTCACCATCTTGAGGCTCTGGCCCAAACCAATAACCGACTTGACGATCGCTCCAGACTTTTCGGTGTCGCTTAGGTCGCCAATGAACGATCTGTCGATCTTAATCTTGTCGAAGGGAAATGAATTCAGATAGCCGAGCGACGAATAGCCCGTGCCAAAATCATCCATGGCAATTTTTACGCCAAGCGCTTTCAGTCCGTTCAAGATTTCAAGGGCGGCAGCTGTGTCGTTAATCAACAGGAAGGCACCGGGCCAGCGATCTGGAAACACCGCCGTCGAAAGTGCCTTACGGTATAGACTGAAAAAAGCGCCCGGCATGGTTTCTTCAAAGCCGGACATAGTCTCGCGAGCGTCTGCAGATCAAGAAGTAAAGCGTTTCTCGAGATCCCCGCGTGCGGTCGAGACACGGCGGTCGCGGGGCAGAAGGCGCTGTATCTCGCCGTAACCTATGATGGCGGATCAATGTCCGCCATCTTGATGGGCTCAACCCAAGGTCAGCCTACTTGTTGAGGGATTCCTTGAGCGCCTTAGCGGGCTGAAACGTCAACTTCCGCGCCGCAGCAACCTTGATGGCCGCACCAGTCGACGGATTGCGGGCCTCGCGCTCCGGCGTATCCTTGACCTTGAACTTCCCAAAACCAGGAATGGACGTTTCAGCATTCGAAGATGCCGCATCGGTAATCGCAGCAAAAACAGCTTCAACGATGGCCTTGCCCTGGACCTTGGTCAAATTATGTTGCGCGGCAATCTTATCGGCAATTTCGTTTGTCGTAGTCATTGTTGATCCTTTCTGGAATAGGGAAACCTTTCCACTTTGATCGAGCTTTGTCATTCAATCGAAGTCGAAACGACCTCTGAGCCCAGGTTTTTCCACAAGATGAGAACTCGGCCGGCGGACTGAAGCGTCCCTGAGCGCCCGCGCCACACCAATCAAGACTTATTAGAGTGCAATTAAACGCATTGCGGGCATCAATAGGCGGGGAAGCATCGCTCTCTCATAGGAGGTGGGCGCCGCCTTGTCGCTTCGGTTACATTGACAGAACTTGGTTCCAGCGCGCTTTGAACTGCGACCTGCCTATTTCCCGGAAGAGATTTTTGATCCGACTTGCGGAAGGCGGCAGACCGAAAGCGTCGATCGGACGTTGCGGCAGGCAATCCTAACGCTTGATTTGGACAAGATCGCCGGCGATTGTGATTGCCTGGCCGACCAATGCGCTATCGACGCGGATTGGTGAAGCCACGAAATTTCCACGCGATGTCGAGAAGCCTCGCACACAGCAGACAGCAATGATTTTAAACGCAAGCGCCGTTGGCATGAGTGTGCCCGCCGCAAAAAAGCCTTTACCTTTTGCGTCTAGGGTGTCCAATCACACCCAGTGCGATATTTAGAATGAAGATATAATGAACGGCGCGGCATCTCTCCTGGTGGTGAACTTCATAATCGCCGCGTCGTTTGGTGTGGTTTTTGTCGTTGTGGCCGGGCATAGCCGCTCGCGTAGACCAGCGTATTGGATTGGCGCAGGCTATAATGTTGCCTCGCTTTCCGCCATCTGCGAACTGCTCGTTGCCTATGGCTTCATGCCGAAGCTTTGGGCTCTTGGCGCCTTCTCATCTGTTCTGATTGGCATGGTCCTGCTGGGCATGGGAATTGGGGACCTTTACCGAAAGCGGCTGGCTGGCTGGATAATTTGCGCGTTCGTGGGAGCGAGCGTCTGCCTCTCCTATCTCATCTTTGATCTTCATCGTGGCACGCCACTACAAGCCTTTCTATATCAGACCCCGTTTGCAATCGTGCTTCTGGTGAGCGCGGCGTCAGTTCTGCCCTTTCGCAAACGCTCCTCGATCGACAGGTTTCTTGGTATTCTCCTGTTGATCACAGGCCTGCACTTCTTCGCCAAGGCAGGGCTAGCGGTGATTGCTGGAGCTGGCACTTCGGCTCGCGACTACGTTCATACCGATTACGCTATCATTTCACAGAGCATGACGGCAGTGCTCGTCGTCGCGGTTGGCCTGACGCTTCTAGCCGCGCTCATCCTCGAGATCATGTCTGATCAGCGGGACGAGTCAGACACCGACACACTCTCGGGCCTTTTCAACAGAAGGCGGTTCGAGAGGACAGTTCAATCTATTCTTGAGCGTTCTCCTGATGGCAAGCATGCGATCATCTTATGCGACCTTGATCACTTCAAGACCATAAACGACACGTTCGGTCATCACACTGGAGATCTCGTCATCCGTGAGTTTGGCCGACAACTGCTTCACCATTTGCCGCCGCATGCGGTGGCTGGGCGTATCGGAGGCGAAGAATTCGCAATCTTCGTTCCCGACACCGAGACCGATATGGCCGTTGGGCTTGCTCAAACACTAAGATCAGCCACGATGACGCTGCCGGGCCTGCCCGCAACGTTGCAAGTCACCGCAAGTTTCGGCGTCGCGTCGTTAACCTCTCCCGCCAACATCGCCGAAGCCCACAGGAAAGCTGACATGGCACTCTACGAGGCCAAGAACGCCGGCCGGAACAGGGTGAAGATCGCATTTGGTAGAGCGTGAGGCGCAACCGTTGCTTCTCGCATCCACCGCGAAAGGCCGTCGTGGTGGCGTCAACCGAGGCGAGCGGTTGCGCTCTCGAACAATCCCCTGCTCCAAACGAGGAAGGGCAGAACGCAATTGAAGACACGCCATCCCCTGATCCTCACCGCTCGGATTGCCGAGGCCGATCTTCAGATGTTTGACGATCTCCGCCAGACGCATTTCCCCCCGCAACGCAACTTCCTGCGCGCGCACCTGACCATGTTTCACCGGCTTCCGGGAGAGTACTTTGAACAGATCGTACGCGACCTGCAGAGCGTTTGCGAGCATCAAAGCCCCATCGTAGCAAATGTCACCGGTATTCGTCATCTTGGAGCCGGCGTCGCCTTTGCCATAGAAAGCCTCGCGTTGACCATCGTGCGCGACGAGCTGAAACGACGTTTCAACCACTGGCTCGGCCCTCAGGACATGGGAAAGTGGCAACCGCACATCACGATCCAGAACAAGACGTCCAAGGCCAGGGCAGACAGCCTGTATGAGGAACTATCGAGCAAATTTCAAGCGCTTGAAATAATGGCCCCGGGGCTTGATCTGTGGAGATACCTTGGCGGTCCGTGGGCACCGGAATTATCCGTGACGTTCTCAGGAGCGCCATTTTGAATGCAGTTCTTAAGAGCGAAAGCGGTTTGGCGTTCCTCCACATTTGATCGTAGCCTTGATCGTGCCAGCCCCATATCTCAGTTGTTACGTTGCGATCGCATCGTTTGTACTTCTCGCATGGCTTGGCGCGCTAGGCGGATGCCCCGGTGGGCATCCATCGTGAGTGCTATGGTTCGTGTGACCCTGCGGGGCGCACTTGCAGTGGCTTGACGCGGTGATTGGGCCATGTCGCCGTGGCGATATGACGAACATCCGTGGATTGAAATAGCTGCGATAGCCGCGCGTGCGAGAGAAGCAGGGGTCTCGCAGGTCCGAGCGTCTTCTTTACGCGATGACTATGAGAGACCTCCGGGCCAACAAGAAAGTCTCTCGTTGCCTGCGGTTATGTCAATGCCCCTGGGATTCCGTTGCCTGTTTGAGGTCGATGCGCCGCAAAATGAGTGCGAGCGGCACCATGCAAACCGAAATGACCATCAGCACCTTGAATACGTCGATATAGGCAAGGTAGCTCGCTTGCGTTTGCACTTGTTTTGCCAACCACCCGCTCGCCAGGGACTGCGCGTCCAATAAGCTCGACCCGCGCTCGACAAAGAACCGGGTGGCTTGATCGAAGCTGTTGAGGTACCCTGGGTCCGACGGAACAATATTTTCGACCAGCCTGCTTTGATGCCATTGCTCTCGGTGTGCGAGCACGTTCGAGGCGATCGAGACCCCTATGGACCCGCCAGTATTACGTGCCGCGTTGATAAGTGCTGAGGCTTGGTCCGTTTGATCGGGCCTCAGCCCATCGTAGGATGCTGCGGTGATCGGAATAAAGATCAGGGGTAGACCAAGACCAAGGTAGAGGCGGGACCAGACGAAGAAGCCGAAATTCAAATCTGCGTTAAGTCTCGTCATATCCCACATCGCCAGCGCGATGATCCCCATGCCGACCGCGATGAGATATTTTGGTTGGAATATTGATGTGAGCCGACCGGCGGCAAACATCATAAACATTGTGACAAGCCCGCCTGGTGACAATGCTAGGCCCGCCCAGGTCGCCGTGTACCCGAAGCTTGTCTGTAGGACCTGGGGCACGAATTGCGTCGTTGCGATCAAAATAGCGCCAGTCGCCAACATAACTATTGCACAGGCACCGAACTGACGGCTTGCCAGCAGTCGAAGATCGATCACAGGGTTGGCCCTCGTTAGTAGCCATGGAATAGCGATGCAAAGCGCCAGCCCTGAAATGGCGGAAGCGGTTATGATAAAGCCTGAGCCAAACCAGTCTTCCGTCTGGCCGCGATCGAGAACCAACTCGAGAGCCCCGAGAAAAGTGGCAACGAGCAGGAAGCCAGTAATGTCAAAGCGTGTACCGGTCTCCCGCATTCGCGCGCGCTCCTCTCTAAGCGCTTCCGGCTCCTTAACCAACGTGTACACAAGAAAGAAAGCTAAGAAACCCACCGGGCCATTGATCAGGAAACACCAGTGCCAGGAAAAATTATCCGAGAGGTAGCCTCCGAGCGTGGGACCGATCACGGGTGCGACGACGACGGCGACGCCAAACATCGCAAATGCCTGGCCGCGCTTGGAGGGCGGAAAGGAATCAGCGAGGATTGATTGTGATATTGGCACCATTCCCCCACCCGCGAACCCTTGGATCATCCGAAAGATGAGGAGAGATTCTAGATTCCAGGCGAGACCGCACAAGATCGAGGAAACTGTGAAGGTGGCAAGGCAAAGCAAATAGAAGCGCCGTCGGCCATAGCGTTTCGCGATGAAGCTCGATGCGACAAGAACGATTGCATTTGACACAAGGTAGGTGGTGATCACCCAGGACGCTTCATCGGCGCTAACGGCCAGACCTCCCGAAATGTACCGGAGAGCGACATTGGCAATCGTAGTGTCAAGAACCTCCATGAACGTCGCTATAGACACGACAATAGCGATGAGCCACGGATTGGGGGTGCCAGGCATGTCCGCTGGCGAGCTCGCAGTTATTGCATTGCTGGCCATCTTAGCTCCTCGGCCGGACCGTGACGGTTGGGACGACCGACATGCCAGGGCCTATAGCAACATCTTTCGGCCAGCTATCGACCGTGATCTTCACCGGAACGCGCTGCGTAACCTTCACGTAATTGCCGGTCGCATTCTCCGCCGGGAGCAACGAGAAGGCGGTGCCCGATCCAGGCTGGATGGAATCAACCCTACCCTTCAAGACATGATCCGGGTAAGCGTCAATGACAAGGTCAACCGGCTGGCCGGGGCGCATATCGGCCAATTGCGTTTCCTTGAAATTGGCGGTCACCCACACTTCCTCGGGAACAAACATCGCGATCGCTTGACCCGCCTGAATGTACTGGCCTTTCGAGCCACTAAGCTTGACCACTCGACCGGGTTGAGCCGCGGTGATCTGGGTATAAAGCAGGTTTTGCTTAGCGGCTTCAGCTTGTGCCTGCGCTTGCTGTAGGCTCGCGGTTGCACTCGCCTTTTGGGCTTTGGCAGAGTTCTGGTTCTTGATGGCCGAGGTCACGCTTGCCTGCGATTGCGCGTAGCTAGCCTGGCTTTGGCGAAGACTTGAAGCGGCCTGCTGAGCTGCTTGCTGGGACCCTGCCCCGCTTTTGACGAGCTCCTGCTGGCGGTCGTTTTCGTCCTTGGCGTATTGAAGGGCGGCTGCGCTGGAGGCTTGTTGAGCTTGAGCTTCTTCGATTGCAGCCCCTGCTGCCGCAATCTGCGCCTCAGAACTCGAGATGGCGGCTTGAGCAACGCCTATCTGGCCATTCGCTTGGTCAAGCGCGATCTGGTAGTCGCGCGGATCGATCTTGGCAATAACGGCGCCCGCGCTGAGGCGCTCATTATCGCTTACAGGTACGTCGGCAATGTAGCCGGAAATTTTTGCGGCAACGGAGAAACTGCGCGCATCGACAAAAGCATCATCCGTGGTTTCATACGGTTGAAAATAGACTAGCCAGACGAAATAGCCGATCAGAGCAACGACAATCAGGGCCACCACGATCATGATGCTTGCGAGCGGATGACGACGGATTATCGACGCCTTCTTCGCTTCTTGCTGCGGGGTGCCACTGTCGGGCCTTTTCGATTGCAGGTCTTCGCGCTTTTCTACTTGATTGTTTTCATCCAGTTGCGTCTTGTTGCGCTCGGTCTGGGTCACGGCGGCTCTCGATTTTTAAGAAAAGGACAGCCCAAGAAACGCAACACGCCTCCATCAGTTCCTCAGGATCATTAAGCGCGATTCTCTTGGGGTCCTGACGCATCCGAACGCCCCCGATCCAAGTCGGTAGATGCTCGAGTTGATGGGTGTGATCACCATCGAACCGGACACGCCCAGTGAAGTCCTGTTTCTGGGTGAGCATCGCATTGACCGGCAGTCAACGTGGGCCGGACAGCTCGTCAACCAAAGCGATCACGCCCTGCGGTGCCGAGAAGACCTACTGCCTCGCCCCTAAACGACTGCGGCTTTCCCGGCGCCACAGGCTGAACGACTAGGCTTGGCCGGCCTCGGGCATCCATAGGACGACTTGAGCGCCTTGTGCGTCCAATATCCAATCTTACCCTTTACAAATTCAACGCCCCTCCCATCTCGCCTTGAGAGTTGAAACCATTGAAGCCATCGGCGATTTCGATCATTGCTCGTTTACAATTAAGACCAAAAGATTATGCAGCATAACGAACAGAAACGATCTGACGCGCAGGAAGCCGGCAAACGATTGGTCGCGCGACACCTTCGCGAGGATCCCTTCGCTTCGGCGTTCAAAGCAACGCGCCTGCCGATGATTAGCACGGACCCAAGTCACGAAGACAGCCCGATTATCTTCTGCAACAGGACGCTTGAAGACTGGCGGGCAATTTCACGGGAGCGATTGGGGCACGTAATTGTCGTTTTTTCACGACGGGGAAGCAGCGGCGAGAGCGCAGCTTGTATACGCGAAACAATCGCAGCGGGCTCGGACGTCTTCCATTCGGCGTTAACGACGAGACCGAAATTAGTAGCATCCTTCGTTGAGAACCAAGCAGAACACATCGGTGCAGAGATCGAAAAATTGATCGAGCGGCATCGATGTAAAATTGACGTTACACCAGCGGTGGAGACACCGCGCAGGAGAATGGTTTTTGAAAGTACTTATCGTTGAAGATGAAATGCTCCTCGCGATTGAGCTTGAGAGTGAAGTTGAGCGGGCGGGCCATCATGTGACGGCAATCGCGATGTCAAGAAGCCAAGCGCAGGCGGCTATCTCGCTGGAGCGCCCCGAGCTCGCATTTGTTGATATTCAACTGCAGGATGGGCCCACAGGGATCGATGTGGGCCGCGATCTGGCCAGTGAGCGCATCCCGTTCGTTTTTGTAAGCGGTAATATAAAAAAAATTCCGAACGACTTCGTGGGAGCTCTGGGCGCTATCGAAAAGCCTTACACAGTCGCTGGAATGAAAAGCGCAATCGCTTATCTCTCCGGTGTGATCGACGGGCTGTCGGACCTTCCGCCTCCCACAAGTCTCGTCCTCGCTGAGGACGTCAAAATCATCCGCGGAAAACATCGCGTGCTCTAACACAAGCGCGCCACCAGGGCTGTGTCTGAGTAGCAACGTTAAGCTCGACATCGCTAACCGTCGCTCCCTCTTGGATCAAGCACGGAAGAGGAAGCGCAGGCGAGGATCTCAACAAGGTTCACATCTGTCTTTTCGACTGCTGTGGTCTTTCATTACTGATAGATCTGCGTTTACCGGTTGATTTGTGGATTTGCGGGTCATCGGCGCCATCCACAAGATGATGAAAAAGGACCTAGCGGCCTGAAATCATCCGCTTTTTTCTTAGTTACACCTCATCAAACTTTTAAGGTTAGAACACATGTCACGCAGAATGTTCGAGCGCGCGATCTTTGCGCAGCTCGAGAACTATGTTCGAAAGATCGCCAGTGTGGATGATGTGCTCGACTTTCTCAACGACTGGCCCCAAGATCAGCGTGACATCACTTACGATGTCATGATCGGTGCATGCCGAAAGGCGATCACCGGCAATCTGCCAGATTCGGCGGTGGCAGAGAACTTTCGCCGATTTCTTAAGCGTCACGGAAGCCTCGCGGAAACCACCGGGTTGCGGGCCTGATGCCCCTCTTTCCGGCTATTTCGAGACACGAATTCGAATTTTTGCTCTTCCCTCACGCTCAACAGCGTCAAGTTCAGGTCGGGACCGTGTTGCACCGGGCGCTGTGGGTGCAGGACCACCGCAGGCTTTGATACGTCAGATTCTTTCAGCCTAAAAACTTCCAGCGGTTGGCTCTTGCCGCAACCTTGAGCATCTCGAAGTTGCGCAAGATGAGCTGCGATTTGACGATGGGGTCTTGGCCGTCAGAGCTTTAAACGCCGAACGCTTACGCTTCATTCATTGAATGTCAGGTCACGTCTGCATTTGGACAGGGGCTCGTCCCCGCCCCACTATCAGCCACCACCTGACAACGACGTTCCTTGCGATACGCGCTCCCGATTGGCACCGGGACCACCCCTATCTTAAGGCGGGCGACGGGGCGCTTGCGAAAGCTTGGATACTAATATACTACTTTCTTGCCAGTGGGAGGTGGCATCAGGTGGAGAATACTGTCGGATACTTTTTCGCAGGCATGCGGGACGCCGCTCAATGAGCGAGGCGCGTAGAAGGCGATCGCTTGCGGGCGTAACACAGATCTCGCATCAGCGCGCAACGGCCCCGCGCGCAGCGACGATTGTCTACAATTCGCTGCGCGACGATATCATTTCACTACGCCGAAAGCCGATGGACCTCCTGAATGAAAAAGAGCTGGAGGCTCAGTTCGGAGTGAGCCGCACGCCCATCCGCGAGGCAATCCTTCGTCTGTCCGACGACGGTCTAGTCGATGTCTTTCCGCAATCCGGCACTTTTGTTTCGCGCATCCCGCGCCGCGCGCTTTACGAGGCAATCCTGGTGCGCAAGGCGCTGGAGGACACCACGGTCTCTGTTGCCGTCGAGAAAATCACACCTTCAGGTATCCGCGCACTGGAACGCAATCTGGCCGATCTCAGTGCTTGCGTGCACGACGACGATGTCACGGCTTTCCACGTCGTCGACAACGAGTTTCACAAGCTGATCAGCGCTATCTCCGGTTTCCCTGGGATCTGGTCAATCATCGAGCAGGTCAAAATCCATTCAGATCGCTACCGCCTGCTGACGCTCCCACAGGAAGGACGTCTCGCCCGCGTGATCGAGGAGCATTCGGCAGTCATCGATTGCATGAAAGCCGGAGACAAGACTGGCGCTGCCGCCGCTATGAGCTTCCATCTCGGCAAACTGCTCGGCGAAGTCGAGAAGGCCGAGATCTGGGACCCGAATTACTTTGTCGAGGATGCTGCATCTCCCTTGGCATCTATTGAAGAGAAGGGAAAAAACCTATGAAGATCGATGTCCGGCACGCGTCCCATCCAGACGCCGTCCGCGCCTTTGACACGGAAACACTGCGCCGCCATTTCCTGATCGAAAGGGTGTTTGAAGACGGCGAGATCCGTCTCACCTATTCCCACTATGACCGCATGGTCATCGGCGGCGCGATGCCTCTGGATGAAGGGCTTTTACTCAGTGCGCCGAGGGAGATCGGCCAGGATACTTTTCTCGCTGAACGCGAGCTTGGCGCTCTGAACGTCGGTGATGTCGGCTGGGTGGTCGTGGATGGCAAGCGCCACGAGCTCCAGAAATACGACTGCATCTACGTCGGCAAGAGCGCCAAGGATGTCCGCTTCGAAAGTGTTGATGCTGCCAAGCCCGCGAAATTCTATCTGGTCTCGACGCCGGCACATGAGGTCCATCCGACCGTGCTCCTGACGCGCGACAAGGCGCGCCATCTGACACCCGGCGAGGCGGCGACCGCTAACAAGCGTTCGATCTATCAGTTCATCCACCCCGAGGTCTGCCAGTCCTGCCAGCTGACCATGGGCTTTACCATGATCGACGACGGCAGCGTCTGGAACACCATGCCGGCCCATACGCATGACCGGCGCATGGAAGCCTATCTTTATTTCGATCTGGAAGCCGAACAACGCGTCTTTCATTTCATGGGCGAGCCGCAGCAAACCCGTCATATACTGGTTGCCAGCGAGCAGGCGATCATCTCGCCGCCCTGGTCGATCCACTCGGGCGCCGGCACCAAGAATTACAGCTTCATCTGGGCCATGGCCGGTGACAACAAGAGCTTCACCGACATGGATCATATCGCCATCGCGGATCTGAGGTAGGATGATGGCCAATCCCTTCGATCTTTCGGGCCGCACCGCCATCGTTACCGGCGCCAATACCGGCATCGGTCAGGCCATCGCCATCGCGCTCGCTGAGGCAGGTGCTTCGATCTCTGCCGTTGGCCGTTCATCGATGGAGGAAACCGAAGCGCTGGTCAACAAGACAGGTTCCCGCTTCCACGCGATCAAGGCGGATCTTGGCACAATCGCTCCGGTCAAAGATATCGTTGCAGAAACCATCTCCGTATTCGGCGGCCTCGACATTCTGATCAACAATGCCGGCATCATCCGCCGCGCCGATGCGATCGACTTTACCGAGGAAGATTGGGATGCAGTCATCGATACCAATCTGAAAACGGCATTCTTCCTATCGCAGGCTGCGGGTCGGCACATGCTGAAAAAGAGCAGCGGCAAGATTATCAACATCGCCTCGCTGCTATCCTTTCAGGGCGGCATCCGCATACCATCCTACACAGCTTCAAAGAGCGGCCTTGCAGGGATCACCCGACTGCTCGCCTGTGAATGGGCCGGCAAGGGCGTCAACGTCAACGCGATTGCACCCGGCTATTTCTCGACAAACAATACGACAGCGCTGCGCGAAGACCCAGACCGCAATGCCGCCATTCTAGCGCGCATTCCGGCTGGACGCTGGGGCTCGCCATCGGAGCTTGGCGGTACCGCCGTGTTCCTTGCATCGGCAGCATCCGACTACGTCCACGGCGCCGTTATCCCGGTCGATGGTGGCTGGCTTGCACGATAAGGCATTAGCGCCAGCGTGACCCGCTGCGGACGGAGGAGTTATGCAGTATCAGTTCGATTTTCGTGCACTCTTGCCGTACTGGCAGGACTTCCTGTCCGGTGCACTGACAACCATCGAAATAACTATGTTTTCGGTGATCATCGGCATGAGTATAGGCCTGGCCTGCGCGATGGGTCGCCGCTCGAACTCAAGCATTCTACGCGGCATCGTCGGGGTCTACATCGAAACGGTGCGCAACACGCCGTTCATCGTGCAGATCTTCTTTATTTTCTTCGGCCTCTCGTCGATCGGGCTGCGGCTGCCGATCATCGCGGCTTCGGTCTTCGCGATGGTTATAAACGTCGGCGCCTACACCGCCGAGATCGTCCGCGCCGGGATGGATTCGATCCATCCTAGCCAGATCGAGGCGGCCGAAGCACTCGGCCTTTCGAAATTTCAGATCTACCGCGACATCATCCTCCTGCCGGCGATCGAACGCGTCTATCCCTCGCTCTCCAGCCAGTTCATCCTGATGATGCTTTCTACGTCGATCTGCTCGCAGATTTCGGCCGAAGAGCTGACCGGGGTCGCCAACAACATTCAGTCGAACACTTTCCGTTCGCTCGAGACCTATTTCGTCGTTGCGCTTCTTTATATCGCGATCACCTATCTGATGCGCGCTGCCTTCTTCGCGCTCGGCCTCATCGCATTCCCGCGCCGCCGCCGGCTCGGGCTTGGTGTGTGAGGTAACGATGCTCGGCGCGTTTTCGACCAACCATCTCTTGTATCTGGTAGACGGCCTGCTCTGGACCGTCGTGCTCTCGGCACTTGCCTTCGTTCTCGGTGGCATTGCCGGCTTCTTCGTCATGCTGGCTCGCGTCTCCCGCTTCCGCTGGCTGCGGCGCGCGGCGCTAATCTATATCCAGATTGTGCAAGGCACACCGCTGCTGATCCAGATGTTTCTGCTTTATTTCGGCCTCGGCGTATTTGGTGTGGCGGTGGCGCCGCTCGTTGCTGCCGGCCTCGGCATGATGGTGTATTCGAGCTCCTATCTCGGCGAGATCTGGCGCGGCGCGGTGGAATCGATCGCGAAGACGCAATTCGAGGCGGCGGAATGCCTGGGCCTAACCCGTTGGCAGGCGTTGCGCGACGTTATCCTTCCGCAAGCGCTGAAGATCGCGACACCGCCAACGGTCGGCTTTCTCGTTCAGCTCGTCAAAAATACCTCGCTCGCTTCCGTGGTTGGCTTCCTGGAGCTGACACGCGCCGCGCAGGTCATCAACAACTCCCTGTTCCAGCCGTTCTTGGTCTTCGGCATCGCAGCGCTCTTCTATTTTTGCGTCTGTTATCCTTTGTCGGTCTGGAGCCGTTCGCTTGAGAGGAAACTCAATGCCGGCCGCCGTTAAGCTCACCAATGTCGTCAAGCGTTTCGGCGTCCTCGAGGTGCTGAAGGGCGTGTCCTTCGAAATCAATACCGGGGAGGTCGTGGCCCTGATCGGCCAGTCGGGATCCGGAAAGAGCACGGCGCTGCGTTGCATCAACCGGCTAGAGACGATCCAGGACGGGACGATCGAGGTCTGCGGCCACCGTGTCGAGGACCCGAAGCTCGATCTGCGCGCGCTTCGCCGTGATATAGGCATGGTCTTCCAAAGCTATAATCTCTTCCCGCACATGACCGTCGCACAAAACATCATGCTGGCGCTGCGCCGCGTGAAGGGAATTCGCAAGGACCAGGCCTATGAGATCGCCAAGCAGGTTCTTGCCAAGGTCGGCCTGTTGGATAAGCTCGACAACTATCCCGAACAGCTTTCCGGCGGCCAGCAACAGCGCGTGGCTATCGCCCGCTCGCTCGCGATGCAGCCGAAGGTGATGCTCTTCGACGAAGTGACATCGGCGCTCGATCCGAAACTCACCGGTGAAGTGTTGCGCGTCATGGAAGATCTAGCCCGTGGCGGCATGACGATGATCGTCGTCACCCACGAGATGGGCTTCGCCAAGCGGGCCGCCAATCGCGTCATCTACATGCATACCGGTAAGGTTTGGGAGACCGGAGGGGCAGAGATCCTCTCCAATCCGCAGACACCGGAACTGAAGGAGTTCATGGCTGAAGAGCTATGAGCTTAGGAGGAGGACCTGCGTGACACCGCAGGGTCAGACAAACGAGAGAGGAGACTCAAATGCCGACGAAAATGATTTCGAAACTCGCGCTTATCGCCGGAGCTGGCCTTATGGCCCTTGCATCGGTCGCCAATGCCGACGTGCTTGACAACATCAATAAGTCCGGGAAGGTCCGCATCGCCGTGGCGATGGGCATTCCGGAGTATTCCTTTGTCGACGAAAACCTGAAGCCGACGGGCTCGGATGTCGAGACCGCAAAACTCATCGCCAAGGATCTCGGTGTCGAACTGGAACTCGTGGAAATCACCAACGCTGCGCGGGTGCCCTCAGTCCAGACGGGCAAGGCAGACATGGTCGTCTCATCGCTCGGCATCACCGAGGAGCGCAAGAAGGCGATCGACTATTCGGTCCCCTACGCGACGCTTGCTCTCGTGGTGGCCGGTCCGGCTGACGTCGCAATCAAGGACTATGCCGATCTGGAAGGTAAGCGCATCGGTGTGACCCGCGCCACCACCAACGACCAGGACATTACTGCCAAGGCCAAGGGCGCCGATATCGTTCGCTTCGAGGACGATGCGACGTTGATCACATCCGTCGTATCCGGTCAGGTCGATGTCCTGTCGAGCCAGTCGGCCGTCATCAACGGCATCAACAAGAAAATGACCGCAAATCCGCTGCAGGTGAAATTCACCCAGAAGGAAACCAATCTTGGCATCGGCATCCCAAAAGGCGAGACGGCTCTAAAGGGTTGGCTCGACCAGTGGGTCAAGACCAACTTTGACAACAAGATACTGCGCGATATCTATCGCAAGTACCATAATGCCGAACTACCCGACGATCTGACCTCGCGTCAGTAATGCTAGCGTCGCTGGGGTCGAGAGGCCCCAGCGAAATTCTTGGGGCTTGGCTCATCACCAGCAGGTTCGCTGACCCACACGACAGTCATTTTCAAATCAAACCGAGCCTTCCCAGGCTGCGCCGGCTTTGCTGTCACGATTGGCAAATCTTACGCGGAGAGCCCCACATTTTTGAAGATGGACCACGCCGGATATTGTTTTCCAGTCAAGTCTCGCGCCTCCATGATCGCACATTCATTGATGAGCAAATCTGGACCAGCTCCAAGTAGCGCTGAGGCCTCATTCGTCCGTATTCCGGCGAGGTCGCGGCCGCGACCTCGCCGGAATATTTCTCAGATGTCGCGGTTCATCGCAAGCGCAAACAGCCTTGCTTGCCGCTCGGCAAAGGCGCGCGGGTTAGCGGGCTTGTCGCCGTCCAGAATGCGTGCTTCATCAAGCAATAGCCATGCAGCATCCTCGCGAAATGCTTGATCGTGCGTTGACGCGATGTCTATGACAAGCTTGCTGCGCGCGTTTACCTCCAGGATCGGCTTCGAAACCGTCTGCAACCTGCCCGCCCCCTGAAGAAGTTTTTCGAGTTGACGATCGGGGCCATGCTCCGGCGCAACAAGGCAGACCGCGCTCTCGGTCAACCGACCCGAAACACGCACATCGGCGACCTCCTCACCTAGAAGGTTTCGTGCGAACTCGACAAAGGCATCCACGTCGGGAGGCGTTTGTCGAGCGCTCTCGTCACTGTCTTCCTGACCAACAACGGCGTCCAGATCGGCGAGACCTTGGGTTACCGATTTGAAGGGTTTGCCCTCGAAGTTCGCAACGTTCGTCGGCCAAAAATTATCAACGCCGTCAGTGAGCAGTAGGACTTCGATACCCTTGGCTCGGAAGCCCTCGAGTTGCGGCGACGACTGCAACTGTTCAAGGCTGGAGCCGCTGATGTAATATATGGCCGACTGTCCTTCCTTCATCGCGTCTCGGTAGTCTGCCAAGCTGCGTGTCGCTTCGTTCGACGCCGTGCTTCGGAAGCGCGCGAGCTTTAGCAACTGCGAGCGCCGTTCCAAATCCTCATAGATGCCTTCTTTGATAATCGCACCAAAGAGGTCCCAGAATTTGGAATACTTGTCAGCCTCGGTCTCGGCCATCTTCTCAAACGAGGAGAGGATCCGGCTCGTGACGCCTTTTTTGATCGCGGCGAGCACCGGGCTTTCCTGGATCATCTCGCGCGAGATATTCAGCGGTAGATCTGGGGTATCAATGACACCACGAACGAACCGCAGGTAACGCGGCAGTAATTCCGCCTCATCGGTAATGAACACTCTCTTCACGTAGAGCTTCATTCGACCTTGTCGATCGGGGTCGAACAGGTCAAATGGCTGAGAGCCTGGGATGAAGGCTAGCGTCGTGTACTCATATCGGCCCTCAGCTCGAAAATGCACGTTGGCGAGTGGCTCATCATACTGACCGGAGATGCCGTGATAAAAGTCGCTATAGTCCTGCTCGGATATATCGCTCTTCTGCTTGGTCCACAGCGCGGCACCATCGGAGACCTGTGATGGTTCGCCGCCAGCTTTCTCGACCAGACGTATAGGCACGGGGACATGGCCCGATTGATCCCGAATGATCTTCTCGACCGTCCACTTGTTTGTATATTTCTTGGCCTCTTCCGTCAGATGAAGCACCACTCGCGTACCGCGTGCTGGCGCTTGTCCAGGATCCACCGAGACTATCTCATAGCGTCCCTTTCCATCAGAGGACCACTTTGCGGCCTCGACGTCTCCAGCGCGGCGCGAGATCACGTCGACGCGGTCAGCCACCATGAATGATGAATAGAAACCGACACCGAACTGGCCGATTAACTCCGCCTTCTCTCCAGTTTTAGCGGCATCGAGACGGTCCATGAACGCCTTTGTTCCTGAACGCGCGATCGTGCCGAGCGCGTCGATCATCTCTTCGCGATTCATGCCGATTCCGTTGTCTTCGACAATGAGCGTTCGCGCCTCTTCATCGAGTGCCACGAGAATTCCCGGCTCATGCCCATCGGACGATAGCCGTGGGTTGGAAATCGATTCATAACGCAGCTTTTCGCAGGCGTCCGCCGCATTCGAGATCAATTCCCGGAGGAACACGTCCTTGTCCGAGTACACCGAGTGCACCATCATGTGCAGAAGTCGGGTCACATCGGCTTCGAAAGCATGTTGCTCGTGCTGCGGCTCATCAACTGTCGTCATTCCATAACTCCATCTAGAGAGATGGCGGTGAGATGGATTTTTCTTAAGGGAATTTCAAGCGCATCCCCTAAACAAGCGTCAGGAAAGGTTGCTTCTTTTTACCAGCCGTGCGGGCTTTTCAGGGCCGGTAAAGACGTCCTACAAAGTCTATCACAATCAAAAGGTAACTGCCTTGCCCTCCCGCAAGCTCGCGACCAGATCTAGCATTGGATCTTCAAGGCCGGTCGCAGCCGGATCGCGGGCGTTCCCGTCAATGCTGCGCAGGATAACCGAAGCGCCTTTGTCACATGTCCACAAACGCGACCTCAGTCCAGGCTGAGATGAATGAATTTTCGGCGCGGCGCTCTTCGAGGGAGATCGAAGTCATCAGCGATCTGCCACCTCAACGCGACTAGCGACAACCCAGTCGATTTTCCAGAGCTACGGAAGGGTGACTTGGACAGCGGAGAGAGGGGCGTTTAGCGTCCACTCAATCAACCCGCCATGGATGCTCCACGCCGCTCGTCCAGATAGAGCTGACGGAACAAGTCGGCAGAGCACCAGCGCGCCAAAACCGTCCTCCTGCAACAGTAGATCCGCGTATTCCACCGCCGGCTCCGCCCATTTCAACTCGAAGCGTTGACCGTCTCCATCGTGCGCGGGCATTACTGCCCACGTCACCGACAGACCTTGTTTTTCCGCCGCTCCGAAGCGGACTGAATTCATTACCAGCTCGTGTATCGCCATGCCAATGTTTAAGACCGCGTTGGCGTCAAGGGTGATGTCGGGACCACTGACGTTTACACTCTGCATCATCTCGAACGTTTTGAGTTGATGCGAGACAAGCTGGGTAAGCTCTACCCCGGCCCAGTCGACCTGTGAAAGCAAATCGTGAGAGTGGGATAGCGCCATGACCCGCTCACGGATGCGTGCCTCGAACTCTCCTACCGAGGCGGAGCGCATCGCCGTTTGCCGGATGACTGCGAGCACGACCGCATATTGGTTCTTGACGCGGTGGTTGACCTCGCGCATCAACAGGTGAAGCCGCCGCTCGGTTTCCTTCGCTTGGGTGATATCCCTGGCGATGCTCGACGAGCCGACAAGTTTCCCCGCCCGGCTCTTGATCGGCGAGATAGTGATGGATATCGGGATGCGCCTTCCGTCATGATGGCGACGGATGGTCTCGAACGTGTCGATACGCTCACCCCGTTTGAGTTGGGCAAGGATAAGCGTTTCCTCATCGTGCTTGTCGTCCGGGACGATCAGGTAAATCGGCTTACCGACAGCCTCATGCTCTCGGTAACCGAACATTCGCTCAGCGGCCTTATTCCAGCTAACAATGGTGCCTGAAAGATCTTTGCTGACAATCGCATCAAACGACGATTCGACGATGGCTGCAAGACGCTCTTCGGTATGTTTTTTCATGTCTTACGGTGTCACTTTTACCCGATCGCTGAGAAATCTAGGCGGCTGTCAGAGAGATCAAGTCCAAAACGGGCCGGTGGCATGTGACAGCTTCGGCGGCCCATCCAAGGCGCTATGGTTCGCTCGACCCGTCATAGCCTGACGAGAGACGGAAGTGGAATGCTGACTTGGAGCCTGAGCCCATCTTCGGTCCACTCTCGTAAGATTTGCCCGCTCAGGCCCTGCAGAGCGGCCTTTTCGAGGGTCGATCCGAATCCCTCTCGTTTTGGTACTCCCTCGACTTTCATCGCCCCTGCCTCCGACCATTTGATCGACAACACCTCATCGGCAGCCTCGACTTCAATTTTCAGTTTACCGTCGGGAACCGAAAGCGCTCCATACTTGGCCGCATTGGTTGTCAATTCATGCAGCAGCAACGCAAGAGAGGTAAGCGCGCTGCCCGTCAGCGGCGCGTCCGCTCCCGAAATCTCGATGCGAGAATCCTCATCATGCTCATGCGGCGCCACGATAGCGCGAAGGAGTGCGGTCACGGTTGTTGCGATCTCACTCCCGACACCGTCCAGCGCGAGGTCCGGCAATGTCAATTCGTGTGCCCGAGATAGGGCGTGTAGTCGGGATCTAAGATCAGCCTCCAGTTCCGGAACGCTTCTGGCGGGCCGCGCGCTTAAAGAGATCAGCCCCGCGGTCAAGCTGAACAAGTTCTTGATGCGGTGATTGATCTCTCGTAGCAGGACATCCTTATGACCCGCCGCCGCTTTGAGTGCTTCGGCTTGCGATGCGAGCTCATCACGCTGGGCTTTGAGTTCATCGCGCTGCGCAGCCAGCTGCTGGCGCTGTCGAAACAACTTGTAAAAGACCTCCACCTTGCTTCGCAAAACATCCGGCTCGATCGGCTTTTGGATGAAGTCGACCGCTCCGGCTTCATAGCCGCGAAAACGACGCTGCCCATCGGTGCTACCAGCGGTCACGAAGATAATGGGGATGCGCCTGGTGCGTTCATTGCCGCGCATTAGCTCGGCGAGCTCGAAACCGGTCAAACCCGGCATCTGAACATCGACGAGGGCAAGGGCAACGTCGTGATGAAGAAGCATTTCCAATGCCTCATCGCCCGATCGGGCCTTCAGTAAAACCAGGTCTTCACGCCGAAGAAGCGCTTCGAGTGAAAGAAGGTTCTCCTCCAGATCGTCGACAAGAAGAAAAGGAACGGCGTCCATTATGAATTCAAACCTTTTTGCAAATATTCCGTAATTGACGCAAGCGTCATAATAAGAGCTTCAGGACTTGCCTTGGCGGCAGCGTCCGGCATGAAAGCGGAGTGTGCGGTCGCGGGATCCTGGATTAGTCCGACGCCGCCTGCCTCAACCACCGCCTTCAGTCCCTGTGCGCCGTCGCTGTTGGCGCCGGTTAGAACGACCGCTATCAGCCTTTCTCTATAGGCGTCGGCCGCGGTTTCAAACAACACATCGACAGAGGGACGGGAGAAAAGGACTGGCTCATCGCTCGAAAGAGCCAGTGTTTTATCGACTTCCACGAGTAGATGATAGCCTGGTGGCGCGAAATAGATGGTACCGGGCAAGATCGGCTCCTTGTCCTCCGCTTCCTTGACGACCATCTGGCATTTGAGCGCGAAAAGCTCGGCCAAGGCGCTAGGCCTGCCCGGCGGCACATGAACGACGACCATGATCGGAAGCGGAAAATGAGGGGGAAGCAAGGGCAGAATGGCCGAAAGCGCCTCCAACGCGCCCGCCGATGCTCCTACGACCACCGCGTCAAAACGGGCCGCCATCAGCCGCCCCGCTTCTGGTAGAGTTTGTCTTCTCTTGACAGTTCCTCGAAGGACCCCGCAAGTGCCGAAAATCTCAGGCTTTCCTTGGCGCCGAGGCCAAGGAATCCCTTTCGGACCATGGAGGCTTCAAAGAGCCTTAGCGCGCGGTCCTGCAGATCCCGGTCGAAGTAGATCAGCACGTTGCGGCAAGAGATGAGATGCATCTCGGCGAAGACAGCGTCCGTCACCAGGCTATGATCTGAGAAAACCACGTTGCGGCGTAGGCTTTTGTCAAAAGATGCCCTGCCATAGGCCGCCTGATAATAGTCGGACAAAGACGATTTACCTCCCGACATACGGTGGTTTTCCGTGAATAGTTGCATTCGATCGAGAGCGTAAATGCCGGCCTCCGCAACCTCAAGCGCTTGCGCATTGATATCTGTCGCGTAAAACAGGGTGCGCTCTTCCAAGCCTTCCTCGCGAAACAGGATCACCATCGAATAGAGCTCCTCGCCGCCACTGCATCCCGCAATCCAGACCTTCAGCGAAGGATATGTCCTCAGGTGGGGGACAACCTTTTCACGGATTGCCCTAAAGAAGGTGGGATCGCGA
Organism: Rhizobium sp. 2MFCol3.1; assembly: GCF_000377565.1. GTDB lineage: Bacteria > Pseudomonadota > Alphaproteobacteria > Rhizobiales > Rhizobiaceae > Rhizobium. Next base: position 231,546 of record NZ_KB898359.1, read on the forward strand.
AACATCTCGCTGACCTGCACGGTCAGATATCCCAAAAGCTTTGGGAGCAATGACGGATCGTGCAGGACGCGTTCCTGCATTGCTGAGATCGTAGCAAACCCCAGAGCTTGGCGGGCTTGGCGCAGGCGACGTTTCACGGACGCCATCGCATAATTGCGAAAGTCGTAGTGATAGGTGAGAAACAACGCCTCCAAAAGGAGCCGGATCTCGATATCTTCAACGCTTTTCGGATCTTCCGTTCCCATCATTTGGGCATCCAAACCCGTACCAGCGACAACAGCTTGTCCACGTCGAGGGGCTTAGCCATGTAGTCATTTGCACCGGCTCCGATGCAGCGTTGCTGGTCGTCTGGCATTGCCTTCGCCGTCAGCGTGAGTATGGGCAGCTTTTTCCATGCGGGATTTTGGCGGATTGCGCGGGTGGCCGTCAGGCCGTCCATCACCGGCATCATCACGTCCATCAGCACGAGGTCTATCATCGAAGCATCGGGTTGAGAGGCCCTCTCAAGTGCGTTTATTGCCTCCTGCCCATTGCGGGCTATTTCTATAATCGCGCCACGAGGCTCGAGAATGTTAGTCAACGCATAGACATTTCGAACATCGTCTTCCACCACAAGAATACGACGACCCTCCAGGATGGAATCGCGATTGCGTGCTTTGCGGATCATCTTTTGCTGTTCGTGCGGCAACTCGGAGATCACCTGATGCAGGAACAGGCTGACTTCATCGAGGAGACGTTCGGGTGACTTTGCGCCCTTTATAATGATCGACTTGGAATAACGTCGCAGTCGCTGCTCATCGTCCTGCGATAGTTCTCGCCCGGTGTAAACGATAACCGGCGGAAACGCGTAGGCACTTTCCGCACTCAAGGTCTCAAGAAGGGCGTAGCCTGAAGCATCAGGGAGCGACAGGTCGAGAACCATGCAGTCGACGGTGCCATCCTTGAGCACTTGCAAACACTCCCCGGCAGTCCCAACCGTCAGCGTTTCGACCCCGCGCGAACCGAGAAGTTTAGCAACCGCCTCGCGCTGCACTGGATCGTCCTCCACAATTAGGATACGTCTAACATCCTGTGCCAGTTTGAGCTCCAACTTCTCCAGCATTTCGACAAGTTGTTCGCGTTTGACCGGTTTGACCGCGTAGCCGACGGCACCCAGGGACAACGCTGTTTCGCTATGATCCTCGGCAGAAATCATATGGATGGGCATGTGGCGGGTCTCGACGTCGTGCTTGAGGCGATCAAGCACCGCCAGGCCGGATTGATCGGGCAAGCCGACGTCCAGGATGACCGCGTTCGGTCTGTACTCCTTGGCAAGCCTTAGCGCCTCTTCCGCCGTGCCGGCGACCAAAGCTTGGAAGCCCATTTCGCGCGATAGATCTCTAACGATTGCCGCAAACGATGCATCATCTTCGATCACCAGCAAGACGCGCCTTGCGCTATCGAGCACGGCACGGTCGTCATCCAGGGCTCGCGCCCGTGGGGCCGCGGTTTGCATTCTGGCCGTTTGTTCAACCTGGTCGACCACGCCCGCAATCTGCGGCGTGAAGCGGGGCGTCACATCCGCCAGTGGAAGCAAGGCTCGCCCATGGCTTTGCGGCACGGTGACCGTGAAGGTACTACCTTTATCGGGCTGGCTTGCCAATTCTATTGTCCCACCAAGCAGCCGTAAGAGCTGGCGCGAGATCGAGAGACCGAGCCCCGTGCCACCATACCGGCGACTGATCGTGCCATCGGCCTGATGGAACGCCTCGAATATGCGCTGTTGCTGATCAGAGGGGATACCGATACCGGTGTCGGTGACAGCGAACGAAACCGCCTGCGCACCCTCCGCGGCAATCATGAGAGCGACGCTGCCCGACTGCGTGAATTTTATGGCATTCGAAAGTAAATTCTTGAGTATCTGCTCCAGGCGTAGCGGATCGGTCTCGATCGTCGCTGGGACATCCTGGGCATATTCAATTGTAAGAGCCAGTCCCTTTTCAAAGGCCAATGGTTGGAAGACCTGCCGTAGGTTGTTGGCAAGGCGCTCGATAACCACAGTCTCCGGCCGGACCTCCACATGACCAGCTTCAATCTTCGATAAGTCGAGAATGTCATTGATCAGGTTTAGAAGGTCATTGCCTGATGACTGGATCGTCTGAGCGTATCTGACTTGGTCGGCAGTCAGGTTCTCGTCCGGGTTGTCTGCAAGCAGCTTTGCCAAAATCAACGAAGAGTTGAGTGGCGTCCTCAGCTCGTGAGACATGTTTGCGAGGAAGTCGGACTTGTACTGGCTGGCCTGCTCAAGCTCTCTTGCCTTCAGTTCGACGGACGCGTTGACGCGCTCAAGATTGTCGCGCTGGAACTCGAGTTCCTGCGCCTGCTCTTCGAGCTGCGAATTAGTCTGTTCCAGCTCGGCCTGCTGCTGCTCCAGGCGGGTCTGCGTTTCTTTCAGCGCACGGCCTTGTTCCTCGAGCTCTTCGTTCGATACACGAAGTTCTTCACTCTGGGTCTGAAGTTCTTCCGACTGGCGCTGAGTTTCTTCAAGAAGGTCTTGTAAAGCGCTCCTATAGGCGGCAGATCGCACGGCGATGGCGACAGCCTCTGACGCCCGTTCCAGAAGTGTCTGTACCAGCGGGTCTACAGGGCGCAGAAAGCCAATCTCGATGACGGAATTTACCTTCCCATCGACCGTGCCTGGGAAAATTGCAAGATGACGAGGCTTATCCCTGCCAAGTGCCGAGCCAAAAACCAGGTATCCGTCGGGCACCTCGCCGAAGATCAGTGGTCGGCCTTGCGCCGCGGCCTGGCCTAGAAGGCCTTCACGCGGGCCAAAATGGTCTGGGATAGCTGCATTGACCGGTACACCAAAAGCGGCAATGCGCTTGAATTTGTCCTGGTCCATTGCAAAGGCCGCACCAGCTATTCCCCCCACATAGCTTATCAAGAATTCCAAGATGCTGTTGCCTAACTGATCGAGTGGCTGGTCCCCCATCATGGCGTTCGCCAGTCCAACCTGACCCGACTGCAACCAGTCTTCGCGTCGACGCGCTAACGTTGCCCGCCGGATGAGCGTCCCGATGACCAAGGTCAGCACCATGCCGACCAGCCCAGATAATATTGTGCTCGTCAATGCTGTCTGCTGGGCACCTTTCATTTCCGCGATGCGCTGTAGGCGAACTTCCCCTTCGCGCTGTGCCATGGCGGATATCTGTGCGCGAATGGCATCCATCTCGATCTTGCCGCGATCCGAGTTCACGGCCGCCAAGGCCGCCTGCAACCCATCGTTTCGACGCAGGTCTATTGTTTCCTTCAACTCGGCGAGCTTGGCATCGACGTGGTGCTTGAGGGTCGCAAGCCGCTCCGACTGGCCAGAATTTTCTCCCGTCAACCGATCAATGTCCTGCAACTTCGATGGTATTGACTGCAGCGCGGCATCAAACGGTGCGAGGTAGGTCTCGTTGGATGTCAGCAGAAAGCCGCGCTGCCCGGTTTCGGCGTCCTGCACTCGCGAGAGCAGCTCATCAAGTGCAACGATTGCTACATGGGTCTGAACGATTCGCTGATTACTCTCTTCCAACGTCTGAAGATTGAGAAAGGCGATGAGACCGCTGATTACAAAGAAGACAAGCGTGCCCGCCAGTCCGATCGCGACGCCAGGATCGAGGCCCAAGGATGCTTTCTTCTGTTCAGAGGCAGGCGTATTTTTCATCAAAATCTCGCAATGTTGGTGGCACGTCACGAACCCATTACTCGCGGCACATTCTCATAGGCAAAGACAGACCCGTTGTCGAATTAAAGAGCACGAGGAGGAAATCGGGCGTCCGGGACATATCGCTAGAGCGGAGCTCACGTTTGCGAGTTCCTCTAACCAGGCTTGCAGCGCCAATCTCGACCGTCATTTGTGGTCCAGGGCCGGTTTGCCGTCCTCGCAGCGGGTGGATAGCGCGAACACGAGTGCCGGCCCTTCACTAGACGGCCAGGAGGGAGACCCGCGCGGCGCTACAGGTCGACACGTAGCCTTTCTTCGTTTCCGGCATGTCTCAAATCGCTTCTTGGCCTCAGTGATGATGGGCACGAATGTTCGGTAGCTGCAGTGGCGCAGATCCCAAGGTCGTGGCATATCCACTCGAAGCTCCATGTCGCTATCGGCCCTGCTGCGTTTGCGAGCCTTGAACTGGTTTTCGAGGTATTTGAGCCATTTGACGACCTGCTGGCGACCGGCAGTTGATTGTGCCGTGCAACTGGCTTCTTTGCCTCGCAGTCCAATCGACTGGTTAATCGTTTCACTCGATCAGAGGTCCATGAATTCACAGGCGACCTGCTCGGCAGCTTGTGGCGGGATTTCACATAGATCTTCTTTGGAGGGCGGCTGACTTGCGCTGTTTGGTGCCGCTGCTCAAGCCTTTGGAACAGTTCCTTATGTTTTGAAACTTTCTTCCCGCGGATGACGTTCCTGCTCTCGAGGCCCAAACGACGCGGAGCGTGGCCGAGAAGAACCGCCAAAGGACTCCCATGCCCCCATCCGTGAAATTGGTCTCGATTGGAACCGCCCTGCCCCCGTACTTGATTGACCAGCGTGATGCTGCTCTTGCTTCACACAAGGCTTTCTCGTCTCGCTTTGGCGACTTCGAGCGCCTGGCCAAAGTCTTCGAGAGCTCGGGCATTAGCCGGCGCTACGGCGTGCGACCTATCGACTGGTACCTCAACACGTCAGGATGGCCAGCCAAAAACACGGCTTTCATCGAGGGTGCGAGCGCACTTTTTGTTGATGCGGCAACCCGTGCGCTTGAAGTTGCCCAGCTCGCCGCGTCGGATGTCGATACCGTTGTGACTGTCTCGTCGACCGGCATCGCGACGCCCAGCCTGGAAGCGCGCGTTTTTGAGACGATGGGCTTTCGCGAGGACATTGAGCGCGTGCCCGTGTTCGGCCTGGGTTGCGCGGGCGGCGTTTCGGGTTTGTCGATCGCGTCGCGACTGGCGGCGTCGCGACCCGGTTCTGTCGTGCTGCTCGTCGCCGTGGAGACCTGCACGCTCGCGTTCCGCTTGGATAAACTCACAAAGGCGAACATCGTCGCCACCGCACTTTTCGGCGACGGAGCCGCCGCTTGTATTGTCAAGGCAGGCGAATATGGATTAGCGGAAATAGACATGAGCGGGCAGCACACTTGGCCCGACACCCTCGACATAATGGGATGGAGTGTCGACCCCGAAGGTCTCGGTGTGATTTTCGATCGCGCTATTCCGCCATTCGCGCAAGGCAATCTTCGTCCGGCGATTAAAACCATCTTATCGAGGTCCAACCTTGCCTTGCATGATATCGATCGCTTTGCGTGTCATCCAGGCGGCGCAAAGGTGATCGATGCCCTGGAATCCGCGCTGAAACTCGATCGGGGAACACTGGACCACGAAAGGCAAGTTCTACGAGAGTACGGCAACATGTCATCGCCGACCGCTCTGTTCGTTCTTGAAAGGGTCATTGCGGCAGGTCAGCCGCAGCGCACATTGCTAACGGCCATGGGACCGGGTTTTACGCTAAGCTGCGTGTCGTTGAAGGCCATGGCATGACCTGGTCGTCTATGTTGTTATTGGCGGTCACTGTGGAGCGGGTCGGTGAACTCTGGTTCGCGCGACGCAACACCAAAGCTTTGCTTTCAAAGGGTGGCAGGGAGATTGGCAAAGAACATTATAGCCTGATCGTCGCGCTTCATACGTTGTGGCTGTCCAGCCTTTGGGTTTGGGCATGGAATGTGCGGGTTCACCCTATTGGGCTCGGTGTGTTTGTGTGTCTGCAGGCATTGCGGTTTTGGACGCTTGCCACACTCGGGAAACGTTGGACGACACGCATTATCGTTGTTCCTGGCGAGACGCTGGTGGCTGCCGGTCCCTACCGCTTCATTCGCCATCCCAATTACCTGGTCGTCATCGGCGAGATCGCGGTGCTTCCACTCTGTCTTGGCCAACCGCTCCATGCGCTGGTATTCTCCATCGCCAACGCACTCGTTCTAACGGTCAGGATCAAGACCGAGAACGCGGCCCTTTCGGGATCTCGACATGTCTGACACCACTGATCATTCGCCAGCACTTCGAACATCCGTTTCGGTGTGGATCGGATTTGTCGCGATGTGCGCGGGCATGTTCCTGGCGATCCTTGACGTCCAGGTCGTGGCGACATCGCTTCCGACTATACAGTCGGCGCTCGAAATCGATCCTGACAGGCTGAGCTGGATCCAGACCGCTTATCTGATCGCTGAGGTCGTCGCCATCCCGCTGACCGGTTTTTTCACCCGGTTGCTGACCATGCGCTGGTTGTTTGTAGGATCACTCATCGTTTTCGTCATCGCTTCCGCTGGATGCGCAGCTAGCGGCGAATTCGGCGAGCTCGTCACCTTTCGGGTTCTTCAGGGATTTTCCGGGGGAACGTTGATACCCTCGGTCTTTTCCGCAGTCTTCATCCTCTTCCCCAATAAGCGCCAAGCGTTGGCGACGACGATCGCGGGCGTGCTTGCTGTCCTCGCACCCACTGTTGGACCGATTGCGGGCGGGTGGCTGACCCATACTTATTCATGGCATTGGCTCTTCCTGATCAACCTCGCGCCGGGACTAGTCGCCGCCACGGTTGCGTCGCGGACCCTGCCGCGCCACAAGGTCGATCCGTCAGCACTTCGAGGCTTCGACTGGGTGTCCCTGCTGTGCATGGCCGGCTGTCTCGCCACCTTGGAAATCGGCCTGAAGGAAGCGCCGACAAACGGGTGGATTTCCCTTTACGTGATCGGTTGCTTGAGCTGCGCTTTCATCGCTGGATCGCTTTTCGCCTGGCGTTCCACAATGCGCTCACGACCTCTCGTTGAGCTCGGCAACTTCGGGGACCGTAATTTTCTCGTTGGCTCGATCCTGAGCTTCGTTCTTGGTATCGGGCTGTTCGGCTCGGTGTATCTCATGCCAGTCTTCCTGGCATTTGTCAGGGGACACGACGCCTTGGAAATCGGTATGGTTATGCTGGTCACGGGCATTGCTCAACTCGTTACCGCGCCAATGGCTGTGGCGTTAGAAAAGAGAACCGACCCACGCCTGTTGTCAGCATGCGGATTTGCCCTGTTTGCGGTTGGCCTCGCAATGAGCGCATACCAGGATCCACGATCTGATTATGATGCGATGTTTTGGCCGCAGATCGTTCGCGGCGTCGCTATCATGTTTTGCCTTTTGCCGCCCACTCGTCTGGCCCTCGGCACGCTACCGCCCAATCGTGTTCCAGATGCTAGCGGCCTTTTCAACTTGATGCGCAACCTCGGAGGCGCGATCGGGATCGCCTTGATAGACACGATCATCTACACCCGTTCCGAGGCCCTGGGGCAAAAGCTTTGGAAGGGCCTAGAGAATGGCGACAAAAACATCGCCGATTTTATTGGAGCTCCAATTGACATCGTCACCGCGCATCAGTCCGGCGGGTTCGACGCGGAACAGACTGCCGTGCTCGATCCGCTCGTTCAGACCGCAGGAACTGTCCAGGCGATCAACGAGGCTTGGCTTCTCGTCGCTATTTTGACTGCCTGCGCGATCATCGCTGTAGCGTTCGCGCAGCGTGTTTCAACCGAAAACAACACCGCATAGCCAGTCTCGCTCGATGGTCATAGGCATCCACGCCTCTTTTGCTCAATTCGGGCGGCAAACGACGGGGACGGCATCCTCGACTGCCGATGTCGGCGTGAGTGTGGCTCTGATTTGATCGATCTTTCCCTCGGCCTCACCGACACCAAGGATAGACTTGGCCCTCTGGAGTGCGACGGAGCCCCCAGTCGTCGTTGCCAATGCGAGCGCGTCTTGCAGCGCCTGGTCCCCGAGGATTGGATCATTCTCGGACGGCTCGATCCCGTTATCGAGTTCGTATTGGGCATAGGCAACGGCGTAAGCTGAGATCGCTTTCATTCGTGGATCAGACGTATGAAGATAGGCTTTGTAGTTGCGATTGAGAGAGTTCAATCCAGCTAGCTCGGCGGACGCCTTGCGTTCTTTCGTGGTTAAAGATGTCGCCCGCTCAGCCTTGCTGCCCCGCGGATGATCACTAGCCTCGCGCGACTTGCCTTTCGCGATACTGCCTCGCGATGGCGAGGTGCCGTGTGCAGAGCTCCCGGCCTGGCCACCGCTGTTGCCATGACTTGCGCCTCCATAGCCGCCGCCGCCTCCATGGCCACCGCCATTACCCCCACCATTTCCGTCCTTCGCCATGGCAGTGCAAGCAAAGCCCGCAACAGCGAGGGGGACCGCGCAGACAGCAAGGGATAGGGCAGTCATCGAAGCCAGAATGGTGATGCGCATCGTTTCCTCCAGGTGAGCCGCCAGCAGGACGTCTCATTACCGTTCAAGATTGATTTCAACGCTAACGGATCATCGCTGATCATACATCGGACGGAGGTCTGATGTCGTGGGGAGGAACGAACGCCGATGACCCCGACCCAACTGCTGGCATTGCAGCGGGCCTTTGGTATCGGCTTTCGAACACAAGATGCAATCGACGGCTACGTTGTTAAGTGCGCGGTGGCCACTGACAGAAGATAGCTTGGGCACACTCTAAGTTGGACGGTGTCGCGCGCGCATCCGAAAGTGATAGAGCGTCACGGCAATGGCGAATGCTGTGGCCCATCGCCAATAGTGACGACCAGATGCTTGCTCCCCTCGGTTCGGCTGGGTAACACCACGGACGACATGGAGCTGTGATCGAAGATCAGAGACCTCCTTGCGAAGCCAGGCGGCCTCTCGTTCAAGGTCTTTGAGATCGCCTTGAAGGTCGCCAGCTGTCCCAATCGCCTCCGCATCATCGGAGATCTCAGCGAGGTGCTCCTCGAGTTCAGCTCGGCTTTTGAAACCTCTTAATCGCGTATCTGTCATCGCTATCGTCCTTAGGTGCTGTCATCTGAAAACGGAACGTGCGACCATGCAAAAAGATGCAGGATAGTGATGCAGGATAGTGTGCTTTTGTCGGCCTCGCATAAGCCGGCAGCCTCACATTCCCGCCTCGCTTCCACTTAACGTAAAAATCGACACGTGCACGCGTCAAACGTATCGGATTCTCCAAAGTGGATCGATCGTCACGGAGCGAGGTATCAGCGTTGAAAGTTCCAAGTGCATTTAAAGTCACAACATTCCCAAGATCAGTTGTGCTTCATCTGAGCTTGGCGCCGCAACAGCAGCGATTTCTTTGCAGTCTGGCATTCGAGTTGACTGCGCCATCGAAGTTATAGGCAAAGAGACATTGGGCTTAGTGAGTGGGATAGTGGCTCAACATTCGATCGTGAACGTTTCCAAATCCAACGACCATCGCCGCAATCGCAATCGCCCTGTCACGATGAGCCGTATTCGAGATGTAACCCTCCAATATCACAATTGGGCCGATCATCTGAACCTTGATCGCGCTGCTGTCAATGTCAGGCTCGGCGGAAAGTGCCGCCCGAATAGTTGCAATCGTTGACGCCGAACCATGACCTTGCAAGCACCAATCTTCATGGGTGAAGCTATCGGAACCAAATCTCATCGAGGTAAACCTTTCAAGTCCTGCCTGGAGAACCAAGCAATGGATATGAAAGTAATCTCTCAAAATTCCTTTGGTTCCGCCGGTAGGACTTAGGTCCCACTTGCAAGGTTCGCACGCACATCTGTAAGCTATTTTTATGCTCCCAAGACGGATCGGAGGTCGCTAATACGATGGCTGTTTTCCTCACATCTCGTGTAGTCGCCTCGGCGACGGGTGCAAACCGTGAAACACCGGACTTCAATCGCGCATCGCTATCCGATACGGCGGCAGTTGTTGGAGCGCTTTTCGAGGAGAGGCTCAGCGAGCCAAGAGTAACTGGGGCATCAAGCATGTGCCGTCTTGCTCGACGTCTTTGTGGGTATCGAATACGAGAAGTGGTCACGCTCAAGTTTTCTGATATCTTACCGCAATTGTGTGTGGAGTAGGCATGATGAAGAGTCTGGTACCAGGCTGCTTTTACTGGGCGCGATCAGCAAGCCATACCGCTGGCCAGACGACGATCGTCCAAGTCTCGACGGTTTTCGGCGAAGATCGTGATTTCTGGACCTTGGCCGTTCTTGGATCCGATCAACACCACATGATTGGGGACTTCGAAATTATCTCTATCGTCGAACCCTTGGACAGCCTACAAATGAACCAAGCCGCAGAGTAGCGAAATCATCGCCTCATGAAACCAGAAGCGTGCTCGCCTAGGCGTCGATGATGCGTCGCTCGTGTCGCCTATCTGTTGCCCAGAACGATCTTGGAGTTGTCCCGTTTCACCGTGACCGTCACTCTTGTGTCACCCCTTGCATCGCTTTGATCGAAGGCACACCTGCAGAGCGCCTTTTGCACTGCGGATCGACGATCGGCAAATCAGTTGGCGCGCAGCGTACGTCGTCTCCCCCTCGGCAAGCGAACACCGCGCACCCTCGTCCATTGAACCCCCCGTTGTGCAGGGCTGGAAAAGATCCAAATGAGCATTAGGTATCGGGTGTCTCATTACAACTGGCTGAATATGAACTGGATTTCCCGCTGGACGGCCCGCTCTCTCGCTCTGCGATTTGTCGTCGTTGGCGGCCTGGTTAGTTTAGCGGCCATGTTCATCGTCGGCTATCTGGTGTCGATGGTCATCGAAGATGCGGTGATCCACAACTCCGGCGCCGCGACCGCCCTTTATGTGGACAGTGTCGTTGCCCCACTTCTTCCCGATATGCAGAAGGCTGCGCCGCTCGACGAGGCGAGCGCGCTGGCGCTCGATGAAACGCTTGAGCAAGGAGCGCTTGTAAAGAGATTGGTGTCGTTCAAGCTATGGCGCGGCGACGGGACAATTCTATACTCCAACGACAAGGCGCTTGTCGGAAAACAGTTTGCGGTCAACGACAAGCTTCGCCAGGCATTCGCGGGAACGCTGGTTGCGCGCTACGAGATCGCCGACGATCCGGAAAGCACCGCCGAACGTTCTCTCGGTAAGCCACTGATGGAGATCTACAATCCAGTGCTCCAGCCATGGTCCGGCCAGGCCGTGGCAGTCCTGGAATTTTACGAGACCGCCGAAGGCCTTGCCGAGAGCCTAACGCAGGCCCGACTGTGGAGCTGGTTCGCGGTCGCAGGTCTCACCTCCGTGTTTTTTGCCGTCTTGTCAGCACTGGTTTTTCGCGGGAGCCAAACAATCCAGGAACAGCAGAGGGATCTCACAAGACGCGTTGCGGAACTCTCCACGTTGCTCGCTGAGAACAAGGGGCTGCAGGTCCGGCTCCAGCGTGCATCCCAACGCGCTGCATCCTTGAACGAGACCTATCTGCGCAGCATCGGCGCCGACCTCCATGATGGCCCCGCACAGCACATCGCCTATGCTTCCCTGCGGCTCGATAGCGAATTGCTGATCAGTGCCGAAACGCAGCCCGAGGAGCGTGAGAAGGAACTGTCCTGGATCCGCTCCAGCCTGGCCGAGGCGATGACAGAGATCAGAAACATCTGCAAGGGACTGGTGCTTCCCGAAATCGAAAAGGCATCTTTTGCCGAAATCGTTAACCGTGTCACCGAAGCTCATCAAATGAGAACAGCCACGACCGTCAACACAGTAATCGAGCAGGATGGATCGGAGCCAGTGGCGGCGGTCAAGATCTGTGTCTACCGGTTCATTCAGGAGGCCTTGAACAATGCTCATCGCCACGGCGGCGGCATTCAGCAGGCTGTTTGGGCCGCCCTTCATCGCGGGCATGTCACGATCACGGTCAGTGATCGCGGCGAGGGCTTCGATCCAAACCATGTCAGGCCATCGAGCCTAGGGCTTGTGGGGCTTCGCGAGCGGGTCGATAGTCTTGGCGGAACGTTTGAAGTGAAGACCGGTGACAAAGGCACGATCTTGACGATGACCTTTGAACCGATGGAAACGGGAGAGCAAAGATGACGTCCATTACCGTTGGGATCGTGGATGACCATCCATTGTTTCGCGAAGGTGTGACGCGCAGCCTTTCCGAAATCAAGGACTTCCTGGTCGTGGGAGAAGGTGCCACCAGCGCCGACGCGGCGATGATTGCGGCCGACAAGCATCCCGATGTCATGCTGGTCGATGTGTCAATGCCAGGCGGGGGCTTGAGCGCGATCGGTGCAATCTTGCAGCACAGCCCATCGACGAAAGTCCTCATGCTGACCGCGTCGGAGGAGATCGACACATTGCTGGCAGCTCTTCAAAGAGGCGCGATGGGATATGTTCTCAAGGGCATCGGCTCCAGGGGACTTGCGGAGGCGATCAGAACGATCCTCAAGGGCACCCGCTATGTGTCTCCAGCTATGTCCGCAAAAGTGGTGGATGTGTCGCTGGAAAAGGAGCCGTCCAAGAACAGCCTGACGCCGCGCGAACGGGAGGTCATGGACCTTGTAGGCGAAGGCCTCTCTAACAAGCATATCGCGCTACGGCTTGATCTGCAGGAAAAGACCGTCAAGCATCACATGACGCAAATCCTGACGAAATTGGGCGTTTCCAATCGAACCGAGGCGGCCCTGCGTTGGCGTGGGAAGGGTTAGGTCTGCAAATCCTAGCGAACGAACCGGTTCAGCCGCCGAACATCGTTGGCTGTCGCCCGCCTGTCGACGATAGTGCGGCCCTTTGAATCCCGCATGATGTAGCGGCCGCGGCGCAGCGTTTCGGTTATGCCATTTCCGTGGCGGACATCGAGGCTGCCATCGCTATCTTGCGTGGCCTGAACGCCCGAAGCAGGCGATGCGGAGGAAGATGACGGCGAAGAGCTACCGCCTCTGGCGGAGTTAGCGCTTGCGCCCCCGCCTCCGTTGCCATTGCTGTTTCCGTTACCACCCGAATTGCTGGAACTGTTGCCGGCACTGCCTGCGCCGTTACCGTTGCTTGAACCGCCGCCGTTCCCGTTGCTGGCACCATTTCCATTGTTGCCGCCGTTGCCATTACCACCGCCGTTGCCGTTACCACCGCCATTGCCGTTACCACCGCCATTGCCGTTGCCGTTATTGCCATCCTTTGCCTCGGCGGCATTCATCGTCGGCGCGGGAAACGTCCCCAAACTCAGCGTCAGTGGCATCGCCGAGATAGCAAGGGCGACAGTCGCTCCGCATCCCAATTTCAACAGGCAGCGCCTTGAAAGCATGATTGCGTCCTTTCCGGCCTTGTGCCTCTCTCTACGCAGGTGACGGCGCGTGGATCGACGCTACACCGAAATATTGCGACGTTTATTCGACCTCTAGGTGATCTGGCCGCTGCGTGTAACGAAATTCCACCACCTGCCGCATCTGTGCCAGCCGAAGCTCAAGCGCGGTTCTGTCCATTGAGGGGGCGAGTTTGGCGAGTTCTTCGGCCAGAATGTCCATCTCGCGAAGTAAGAACTTAACGTCGAAGCCGCGCCCACGTTCGGCGGCGCTTGCGTTGGAACGACGTAAGTTGCTATGTGACCGAACGGAGTGCGCCGGGATAATCTCGGCGGTTCGCTGCCCATCGGCGCCGCCGTTGGAGCGGCTGGCTTGAATGTTTGTCACGAAGTGCTCCTGTCAGTGCTGTATTGGTTTAAATGCGTTATTGGTTGGTTCATCGGGCGCAAGCTGTTGCCGCACACGACGACTTCGCCACGCCGCCGCCTTACGTAGGCCGTCGAGAACGCCTGCAGCGCTCGGCGGTTTGACGACGACGTGCACGCCCTCCTTTTCGGAAATAAGGTCCGGATTTCCCGTGAGATAGACAATGCCAACGTCGAAGCGCTCGGCCAGTTGCGCGGCAATATCCGGCCCTGTCAGTCCATCGGCAAGGCGCACATCTAGGACTGCGATATCCGTCTCGCGCGCCAGTTCCATTGCCTCGGCTGTGTTACGGGCAATCCCCGCGATCTCGAAGCCTTCGGCAATGGCGATATCTTCGACCGTCAGCGCAAAGGCCGGCTCATCTTCAACAATCAGGACACGCATGATCGCTCCTATCGGATCGTCGGCGAAAACTTTCGACGTTCGGGGCCCCGTGCAAAAACCGCGCGCAGCTTCTCAAGCTCAATTGGCACAGGCTTAAATTTCTCATCACCCACGGCACATTTGGACAAGGTCCAAGCTCGCGCGATGGGTGGGTGGGTGACCTATGCTTTTGGCCTCCGGGCGCGCCACTCCCCTGTCACTGTGGATGTCCCACAAGGCGGGTGAACGACGAGACACCCGTCCCAGTCGCTCAACATCACGCCCTGACATTTGCGCGCCGTTTCGGACTTGCCAAATCTTGGCCATCATCTTTAGCGGTTTGAACCTTGCTCCTGTCATGTCAATCAAGCCTATCACATTGTAGACGCTTGCAACACGGGCTTTGGTCCAAACTGGCTCGACTATTCACTCGACGCGAGAGTCTGGCCGCCTGCTGGCGGCGTGCATTTCACGCGAGGTCCATTGTAGGGCTGATAGGTATTATCTTCCGCTCGATAGGATTTATAACGACTTGCGCACCAAGTTGCCTCACCGCTCAGCGGGCCGGCGGCGACGGGCGGCGTGTAAGTCACAACGTCGGCATTATTCTTAAAGGGGGACTGACAGACGCGAACCTGACCCTGGAATGTTCGATACGTGTTGGTCGCCGGATCAAAAGATCGGTAGCGCGACGAACACCAGTTCAAATGTTCCGGTGACATTGCACTCGGCGCCGGTAAGCTATCGGCGACAGGGCGCGCCGCAACAACGACCGGCGGCCTTGACGGAGCTCTGTGGATTTCCGCCACCGCATAAGTCGAAAGTGCAGGAGGTAAACGCTCGTAGGCTTGGTTCGTGGGATTGACGCGCGTGGGCTGTTCGGTCCAAAGGGTCGTATCGCCTTGCCCGCGCAAACCTTGCTCAGTGCTTTCGGCCATACCGATGGATGCCACCGACGCAGCGAGGGTGACGGTACCCAAGACCGTGACAATTCCAAACGCGACGCTTGCGAGCCCATTCATCATATCATCCGTTGCTATTTACTATGCTTTTTCGACGCCTTTGCGGCGGTGTTAGCCTGATTGGGCGGCACCGCGTTGCGCCGCGCCGCCCTGCCAAGCCAAATCAATTGATAACTTGGATAACCTTGCGGGACGAAGGCTCGATGATGACGCGCTCGTTGTTGACGATCGCATAGCCATACTTCGGATTTTCGGGGACCGGCGTGACGACGACGGTCTCCGGCAATGCATGGCCGACGACCACCTTTTCCTGCACGACGACCGGCGCTGCCGGAGCAGGCGCTTCGCGGACATAGGTAACGACCTTTGCCGGCGGCGGATCGATGATGGTTCCGACCACGGCGCCCGTAACGCCACCCACGGCCGCACCAACGGGACCACCAACGATGGCACCGGTAACCGCTCCGCCAGCCGCGCCGTTAACGGTTCCCGACTGGGCCATGGCCACGCCGGACATAAGTGCAATGGCCGCGATTGCGGTCGCTGTCAGTTTGTAAGTCATCTTGATCTCCTTTAACGATGCTTTCTCGCAGCCAGAAAACGACTTAACCTGCTGGGAGTTCCCTGGTCGGACCTAGGTCGGAGACATTTCAGACCTTGGTCTGAAGTGACGTCGGACCTGATCTTTCGGTCCACATCATGCGCTCCGACCGCAAATCGCCGACTGAAAAAGCCGGCTATCACGCGAGGGTCACACATTTAGACCGCTGCTCAAGGAGACATAGCGAGCATGATCTGATCCGCCCCCGATGACACTTTAATAAAAGCGGCAAGTTTGGATGCTCGTTCGCGCCGTTAAGGGCGGCGCATTGTGCTTCACGTCTAAGCTACACGATTGGCGCACAACAGAGGCGCTATCGCTACCTGATCCGAACGCGCCGCGTGAAAACATATTCGCAGCAGCAACCACGCGGGTTGCGAACTCACCACGAGTGCATAGCCGACGAAGCCTTGCGCGTCACAAACCTTCTCGCGCCCCTACCGACCACGTGAGAGCCCAGATCCGACATCGACGACGCGCCGGACCATTGCACCCCCGGGCACCAGGCAGCTTCTAATGAGCAGGGTCGCCGTCACACAGGTGGAGGTCGGAAAGGCAGCCCGCAAGCATCAATTTCCGCCAGCGCTTGGCTTGAAATCGACCATCTCGTCGAGGCGTAACGGTGAACCTCTTGTCACCGACATTATCACCTTTGTCTTAGCCTCATGACGATTGCCGATGTTGGACCGATTTCGAGAGGCGCGAAACAATCTGTTGGCGCGCAGGCTTGAGCTCTTGGCTTCATTTGGTAGATCAACGAAGCAGATGAGAGAGAACCCGCGCGTCCGTTGAATTGCATCAAGGCGCCAACAGCCTGGTGCGGCACGCCAAGCGAAACTATTGCAAAGAAGGGTCGACCGCAGGTCCCAGTGTGTTCCCACGCGCTGAAATCATTGATGCAAGCTGTCGGATGAAACGGCTCGAACCGCCTAATAGCGTTTCTCCGACCGGACTATCATTCACGAGTGGATACCTAACAGCCTCTCGATGAATTCGATCCCTTCGGTACTGCCCGTCGCCTCGCCCTCGAAAACCAGTCTCTCGTTTTTATGCAGGCCGCCCATGCCGACGAATTTTGCTATTGTCTTGGCGGACACCCTTGGTGTTAGCGACAATGCAAGAGCTTTTGGCCCAGCGTCAAGTTGCGAAATGCCGATGCGACCGGCCGTAATTTTGACCCTGGCCAGTCTCAACAAGGTGACGACCTCCATCGGAGGCTGACCAAACCGGTCGTCGAACTCCTCTTCTAGATTATCGACTTCTTTCACCGACGCAGCGCGCAACAGCCTCGCGTGCAGATCGAGGCGAACTTCTGGATCAGAAATGTAATCACTGGGAATCCCGCCTGACACTCCGATATTGAGCGTCGCCCGGACTGTGTCAGCAGTTTCCTTGCCATTGACCGTCGCCAGGGCGGCCTCGAGGAGCCTATGATAAAGGCCGGTTCCGATCACCCGCATATGCCCTGTCTGTTCTTCGCCTGCGATATCCCCACTGCCGCGTAAGTCAAGATCACGCAGACTGATGTCGAGCCCTGAACCCAAACGATCATTCTCAACCAGCGTGGTCAGCCGTAAGCGTGCCTCCTCCGACAGCTCTTCAATCGTTTCGGCCAGGAGATGGACGATACCCTGGACCCTCGTCCTGCCGACCCTGCCCCGCAATTGGTGCAATTGCGCGAGGCCTAGCTTTTCGGCATTCCAGATAAACATCGTATTGGCGCGGGGCACATCGAGACCGTTTTCGATAATGTTGGTCGACAGCAAAATGTCGCCCTCTCCATCCGCGAAGCCGACCATGGCTTCATCGATGTCGGCCGCCGGCATCTTTCCATGCGCGATCAGGACTTTTAACTCGGGAACGATCTCCTGAAGAACATCTGCCACGTCCGGGATATCCTCGATCCTGGGAACGACAACGAAACTCTGACCTGCGCGCCTAAACTCGCGCATCAACGCAATGCGCATTGTGGCGCGGTCAACAGTAGCTAGGGACGTCCTGACGGGTCGGCGCCTGGAAGGCGCAGTTGCGAGGATGTCGACGTCATGAAGGCCGACCATAGCTGACAGCAATGTCCGCGGGATTGGGGTCGCGGACATTGTAAGCGTGTGGAGGGAGGGCGCTAATGAGCTCATGGCCTGTTTATCCTTGAGGCCGAACCGGTGTTCCTCGTCGACGACAAGCAGCCCCAAGCGCGAAAAGGTCACATCCTTTGCCAAAATGGCGTGGGTGGCAATGACGATCCCAATATCACGGTCGGCGAGCCCGGCTTTGACTTTCTTGGCCGCCGCGGGTTTTACGAGACGCGACAACATTGCCACTTTGACTGGCGACCCCGCGAACCGTCGCTCGAATGTCATCAGATGTTGACGCGCGAGCACGGTGGTGGGGACGATCACGACGACCTGCCCTCCTGAAAGTGCTACCGCCGCAGCAGCTCTTAATGCCACTTCCGTCTTGCCGAAGCCAACATCGCCGCAAATAAAGCGGTTCATCGCTCTTCCGGAACTGAGGTCCGAGAGAACCGATCGTATGGCAGCGCTCTGATCAGCGGTCGCGGGATAGGGAAAGCGCCGCACGAAAGCGCCGTAGGTCGCGCGAGGGGGGACAAAAATGTCGGCCTTCGATGCTTTGCGTGCCTCAGCTAAGGCAGTTATATGAATGGCAGTCGAGCGGATATCGGCAGCGATCTTTGCCCGCTTTTTGTGCCATGCATCGGTATGAAGACGGTCAAGGGTCACGGCGTCAGGCTCTGCACCGTATCGCCACAGCCGGTCGAACTCATCGAACGGTACGAGCAACGATGCCCCATCACGATACTCAAGTCGCGCGGCATCGCGACAGGTGCCGTCGATCGTGATCGTTTCGAGCTCTGTCAGCACACCGACACCGTGCTCCTCATGGACGACGACATCGCCAATCCGCAGTTCGGGTTCAGCAAGCAGATCAGTCGATCGGGCAGTCAGCCCCGACTTGTGTCCCGAGCTGATCAGCACAATATTTGCATCGACATCGACAAAACCTTCGTCGATCTCCCCGTCGATCCTGAAGAGGCCAGAGTTCGAGCGCTCAATCTCCACCCAGTCCATCGCGCTCGATACCTCAATCTTCGCGACGCGCCGCAGGCGGTTACAGAAGGCGTCATGAGAACGGCCGCGGCCCGCCACGACGACCTTTCGTCCATTCCTTAGACAATCCGGTACCATGTCTATCAAAGCCTTACGTTGGTCAGACGCTTCGTCGAACGAGGCAAGTGCGCGGGGTGCGGTTGAGCCGATGTCGAGTGTTTCAGCCTTGCGGCAAACTGCCTGCCATTCGTCGCTGCTAAGGTAAATCGATCGCGGTGAAGATGCTTCCGTAGCGCGCAACGTCCGGTGGGCGTGGCGCGCGTCGTCGATAATATCATGATATTGGTCAGCGCGATCATCAAACCCCGGCTCGAACAGCAGCCGGGCATCGCCGAGCAGGTCGAAGACCGCCGGCATCTGGTCGTAACGTCGAAGAAGTCGGCGCTCCATCCCATCGGATGGCTCGTCTACAACCTTACCCCCTCTGTCGGGAATAGCTTCAGACGCTGGACCGAGTATGAGTGTTTCAAGCAGTTTGTCTGTCCGCTGCGTCTCGGGGTCATATGACCGCAGCTCGCTCACATGTAGATCTTTCGATAATACGATACGCATCGGAAAGGTCGCGCCGGCGGGAAAGATGTCGATCACCTCGTCTCGGACCGCAACTTCGCCTGGATCGTCCGCGACCCCTTCTTCCAGATAGCCTGTTCTTTCGACAAAGGCTTTGAAGGCCGCGCGGTTAAGTCGTTGACCGACACGCAGTTCGAGCCTGCTATCGCGGATGGTGTCTAAAGGAGGTACGCGCTGTAGTATCGCATCGAGCGATGTCAGGATAAGTCGCGGCGCCTGCGATGGTTCAGCCCAAACCCTAAGCGCGTCCATTCGCCGCCCCATACACTGCCGGGTCGGTGGTACGCGATCGTAGGGGAGGCAATCCCATGGTGGAAAGACAATCAAATTCAAGTTGGGGAAGAGTGACCGGATCGATCTTGCAATGGCCTCGAGCGCCTCTTCGCCAAGCGCGACATAACAAAGAGAGGTCGTCGATTTGCGAAGGACGTCAGCAAGGCGGGTGGCGACAAACCCCGCGGGCAGTCGTTCCGAAAATGTGTTTGTGTCGACAGGTTTTGTTTCTGATGCGTGGTTTTCTGTGCTGTACTCGCTAACGCGCAACTCGATCCCGCCCTCGTTTCCGGACATCACTCCCGGTAAAAGTCTCCGGCGACGTGCCGTGTTGGCGTAACTGCGGTGATAGCCACTTGTTCCGTTCCGCCTGCAACGAGTGAGCGGGTTTTTCATGTGCTCGTGCGCTCACACTAGAAGCGGGTTACCTTCTACCGCCCGCCACGCGACATTTCCGGCAATACGGCTCTTCTCGCCAGGGCGTTCGTTGGCTCGCGCCCGAAGCGGAGCAAGTGCCCGTTTAAAACGGCGGCAGTCGATATTACCTCCAGGATGCAACGTCTTCAGGTGCTCGCCCAAGAATTTGTCAGGAGGTGCAGTGGCGATATGTCGTACTGATCGTGCGCGAAAGCCTCGCGCCGGCTCGCTTCCATCGTTTGCTCACAAGGCCGCAGGTTCCATCGAAGCTTCGCTGAGGCTGGTGGCAAGCCTATGGCCGTCGGCGCCTGTGCCGGTCGCATTCCCGCCCCGGCTGCGCTACGATAGCCGTTGCACGGTCGATCAAAGCATATCGGCGGTCCCCGAACCCATCGGCGCAGGAGCTCACGTCTCCAACCCGCTCGCCCGTGACGGAACTGACAGGATAGCGACAAGCTGCCTGATGGTTCCAACGGGTTGCATCAGCTTACTGCGAGCAGAGCGGCTCGTACGCGCGATGGCGTCTGTCCGAATTCTCGCTTGAAAGAGTGGGTGAACTGCGAAGCCGTGCGAAAACCTACATCCATCGCGATGTCGATCATCGGCAACTTTGTCTGCGCAAGAAGCACCTTGGCTCGTTCAAGGCGAACTTTGGCATAGGCGCGTGCCGGTGACATGCCTGCTTCTTTCTCAAAAATACGCTCAAGCTGCCTGCGCGTAACACCCACCGATGCAGCGAGTTGCGCTATCGATATATCGCTGTCGAGATGCTGCTCCATCATGATCAGCACCGCTCTCAAGCGCGTATCCTTGTATTCCTCGTAAAGTGGCCGCCGTGGTTGCACCTCCAGGTGGGAGCGGGCTTTCTCGATCTGCAGCACCTCAAGAGCATTTCTTTCTGCTTCGCGGCCGATATGGCGGCGCACAAGGGCTGCGGCCATATCGGCGGCGCTGCTGCCTCCGGCGCACGAACCCCGACGCCGATCAAGATTGAAAATCCTGTCCGACCTAACCGACAAATCGGGAAACCGATCCCGGAAGGCTTTTGCATGAAGCCAGCTGACGCAGACGTCGTGGTTCTTCATCATCCCAGCCTCGGCAAGAATGAAAGTGCCTGTGCAAACCCCGAGCAGAGGAATCTTCTTGGTGTCAGCGAGTTTAAGGAACGCCACGGTATCACGATCGACAGGTTCCTGCCTGTTGAGCAACCCGCCCACCACGACGATATAGTCGAACCGGCCTGGATCGACGAAGTCCGATGTCGGCGCAACCTGCACGCCGCAACTCGATGTAATCAGGTGACGGGTGCTGCCAAGCACCTGCCAGTCGGCCCTCACCCTTCCCGACCGATCATGCTCGTCGCTTGCGAGACGCAGCGTATCGACGAACATCGCAAAGGCCGAAAGCGTGAATGACCGCGCGAGAACGAAGCCGACCTTAAGCCGGGTGCTTTGGTCCGCGGCACCTCCGTCTTTATAGTGTTCCGGACGCATCACATTGCTCCTTTAAAGCACACCTGCCCGCCTATCGTATCGCCACTTCGCTATCAGCGTCATGACCGTGCTAAGTTCTAGCAGACGACGCCTTAACCGGTCCAGCAGAAGGGTAATGTCGCCAACCTCTAGGCCGGCCCGAAGGCCGAACTCCATCTCCACTCGCCTCAGGCCGCGGTTTACCTAAGCCCGCGCCGAGTCTCCGCTCCGACAAGGCCTACAAGCACCAACAAGGCCAGCGATAGCGACATGCGCTAGCTGAGCCCAAGGAGCAGTGTCTGTTTGGTCAAAGAGACGGGGATCATAACCGGCGATGGCCCGGGAACGGGCTCTTCTAACCACTAATCGATCACAAAGAGCCTCATTGCCTGACGTTTGCACCATCCATAAATCGATCAGGTGGGTGGGAAGCGTAATTGTATTCCCTCGCCAGCACCGATCTATGTGAGTATGTCGATGAAAGCCGCCTGCGCAAACCTATAAATCTTTCAATCGATAGCGCATCGGCAGCCGATAAAGCATGCCAGACGAAGCCGATCGCGACAAAGAGGAGTGGGTCACGATCATTGGCCGCACCTGCTTCGCTGCCAGCCTGCCTGTCTAATTAATCCGGGTCCAATCAATGCCTTTGCATAGCAGCCCGGCTACGACGCACCCTCTCGTGGTCATCTTGTCGCCATTGATTGTCACTGTAAGCTTGTAGGTCAGGTTTCGCTGCGGATCGAAGGCCGTCCCAGAATAGACACCGTCGGTTCCAGGCTCGATCGTCATGACAAGCCGATCGCCCTCTTTCTCCTTGGCCGTGCCCGGTTTGATCCAAGTGTTGGTGGCACAAATATCCGATCCACAAGATGCAATGCGGACCCTAGCATTGCCGTCTCCTCGAGCCCAATTCCCGTCAATATCTGCGGCATGCGCCAACGTGAAACACGGCAGGGCTGATAGTGCCGCAACGGTTGGGATTATGATCAACTTCATCATGCTTATTTCTCCTTCCATCGGCCTAAACGCTTCTCAAAATCTGTTGTCGAGATTGTTATGCATCGCTTGTAAACCACGCTCCTTTCCCCAGCCCAACACGATCAGCAGCATCAAAAAACGTCGCCTTAAGTGATTGGGACAGGAGCCAATCAGTGGGTATTGCGGACATTCCGCTGCCAACCATCGCAATATTCAACCTATCCGCCCTTCGACGTTTCAGTTCCTTCAACCCGTGCACCTCGGCGGCTCGATTGCTCTGTCGCGACATTGGCACGAAAGCCGACCGCCTATAGTTTCATTGCGGGCAGATATATTTCGTGAGCTCCTGTTGGACAGAGACCGTAAAGTTTCAATGGGTAGAAGATGGGCAGCCGCCAGAAAAGGCGAAAGGGCATGAACCAGCACTGTTGCGACGACGTCAGCAAGAGCGTCAGCGCGATCATTTCCTAGCATTGCGGCCCTTTCAAAAATTGACGTGTTAGACGCACCAGATGCACAGGCAGCGAGCTGCAAAACTGAGGGGGTAATTGCAAAAATTCTTTGCCCCGGAGCGAAACCAAGTGCTTGTGGCCACCGTAGACACATGAAACGCCTCAGGGACCATACGGGAAGACTGATGGACATCCTCCTCCTCGTCGCCATCGCATTCTGGTTGTCACTGGCCATGGCTGGCGCGTGGGCGATACAGCGCGCCACCGGACAAAGTGGGTGGATCGACACAATTTGGTCGGTGGCCGTCGGCGTTGGAGGCATTGCCGCTATCGCGCTCGCTGATGGTGACTTCGACCGCCGTGTCGCCCTTTTGATCGTGATCAGCGCCTGGTCGCTTAGGCTCGCAAGCCATATCGGCTCGCGCACCAGAGGTGGTGGCGAAGATCCTCGTTATGCAAAATTCATCGAAGACTGGGGTGATCGCGCAGCCTGGCGGCTGTTCCTCTTCCTGCAGATACAGGCATTGGCCGCGTTCGTTCTCGTCCTGGCCGTCTATCTCGCCGCAGCCAATGACCGGCCGTTTCCAGGCGCCATCGACGCT
>NZ_KB898360.1 GCF_000377565.1 Rhizobium sp. 2MFCol3.1
ATCAAGGGGATCGGGGTGCGCAGCGCGCTTTGCCTCGTCATCCGCATGCCCGAGCTCGGCCATGCCGGCCGCAACGAGGTCGCCGCTCTTGCCGGTGTCGCACCCTATGATGACGACAGCGGCAAGCATCGCGGCAGGCGCAGGATCCAGGGCGGTCGCGAAAGGCTGCGCAAGAGCCTGTTCATGTGCGCCTTCACCGCCCGCCGGCACAATCCGGATCTGGCGGCCTTCTACAAGCGGTTGCGCGGCAACGGCAAGGAGCACCTGTGCGCGGTCATCGCGGTGGCCAGAAAACTCGTCATTCTCGCCAACACAATCCTCACCAGGCAGACCGAATGGACGCCGAAATATGTGAAAGGATGAGACATGGTTGCTCCCCGCTGGGGCGAAGGGAAGATGGAGCGAGTGGCCGGCTCCGAGTCTCTTCTCCCCAGCGGGGAGAAGGTGCCGGCAGGCGGATGAGGGGGCCACTCGGCACACCCTCTCCAAAACCACACCGAACTCACCACTCCCCCTCAAGCCGCCGTCGAAGCCACCAAGCCCCCGCCCGCAATCAACCGCTCCGCCTCCGCAAGCGGCATCGGCTTGCCCAGCAGATACCCCTGAACCTCGTGAAACCCCTCCTGGCGCAACCGCAGCAGTTGCGCGTCTGTCTCGATCCCTTCGGCCAGCGTCGTCGCGTTGAAGCCGGAGCCGATGCCGACAACGGCGCGCACGATCGCCAGGTTGCCGGGATCGGTGTCGATGCCGGCGATGAAGCTGCGATCGAGCTTGATCTTGTCGAAGGCAAAGGCGCGCAGGTAGCTGAAGGAGGAATAGCCGGTGCCGAAATCGTCGATGGCGATGCGGATGCCGAGTTCCTTCAGCGCCTTCAAGAGCGGCAGGCTCTGGCCGACATCGGCGAGGAAAACCGATTCCGTGATCTCGATCTCCAGCCGCTCCGGCCGCAACCCGCTCTCGTCGAGCGCCGAGACGACGCTGGCAAGCAGGCTGGTGTGGCGAAACTGGCTGACCGAGAGATTGACGGCCACCTTGAGCTCAGACGGCCAGCGCGCCGCCGTGCGGCAGGCCTCGCGCAGCACCCATTCGCCGATCGCGACGATCAGCCCGGTCTCTTCCGCAACGGGAATGAACTCCATCGGCGGCACCAGCCCGCGCTCCGGATGGTTCCAGCGGATCAGCGCCTCGAAGCCGCCGAGCCCGTCATTTTCCAGCTGCACGATCGGCTGGTAGTAGAGCTCGAACTGGTTCCTCTGCAGCGCCTCGCGCAGCTCCACCGTCAGCATGTGCCGGCGCTCGGCCTCGAGCCGCATCGAGGGCTCGTAGAAGCGATAGGTCGAGCGGCCGCTTTCCTTGGCGGCGTAGAGCGCGAGGTCGGCATGGCGCATGAGAACATCGTCGTCTTCCGCATGATCGGGCGCCAGCGCGATGCCGATGCTGCAGGTCACATGCTCGTTGACGCCATCGAGATCGAAGGGCGAAGACAGCGACGCAAGCAGCCGCTCGGCGAACCGCTCGATGCAACCGGCCTCCCGGAAGCCGACCACCAGCGCGAACTCGTCGCCGCCGAGACGCGCCACGAGATCGCCGTCGTCGGCAAGACCGGTCAGCCGCGCGGCCACCTGGCAGAGCAGCGCATCGCCGGCCGCATGGCCCTTGCTGTCATTGATATGCTTGAAGTGATCGACATCCAGATAAAGCAGAGCAACCGGCTTGTCGGCGGTGGCAAGCGAAGAGACGCGCTTGATGTGGTCGGCGAAGAAGGCGCGGTTCGGCAGGCCGGTCAGAACGTCGTGCATGGCCATATAGGCGAGCCGCGCCTCGACCGAGCGTTCCTCGGTTACATCCTGCGAGATGCCGAGCAGGTAGCGTGGGGCGCTGCCATCCGGCGACGGCAGAGCGCGCTTGACGGTTCTGAGGATACGCTGCTGACCATCTGAGCGCTGCATCGTCTCTTCGAAACTGATCGCCGCAGGCGCCGCGAAGGCCCGGGCATCCTGCTCGCGAAACGCTTCGGTCTGTTCGTCGTCGAAAAAGGTGCGATCGCTGCGGCCGACCACGTCGAGAGAATGGCGGCCGATGATGTCGCCGCAGGCTTCGTTGAAGAGAATATAAAGACCATCCGCGTCCATGTCCTTGACGAACACGCCGACCGGCAGGTTGTCGACGATGCTGTCCAGGAGCGAGCGCGTGTCGCTGACCTCGCGATGCGCGGCATTCACCTCGGTCTGGTCCTGCACGATGGCAAGGATCGCATCACGGCCGTTGAAGCGCACGCCGCGGCCATAAGTCAGCACCTCGAGCATCGTGCCATCGGCCTTCAGATGCGTCCAGCGCTCGGCCCGCTCCATGTCGGACCGCGCATGCACGGCTGTCAGCATTCGCTGGCGCTCATGCGCAGGACGGATGTCGAGCACGGTCATGCCTTCATAGGCCTCCCGTGAATAGCCATAGAGATCGATGGCGGCATTGTTGACGATCAGGAAGCGCAACGTGTCGGGGTCGTAGACCCACATCGGCGACGGATGGGTTGCGAAGAGAGACTGGAAATCATCATTGGGAGTATCGGTCGAAACGAATGCTCTCTGAATACCTGTCATAGGCAATATCACAATCACATGAATCTGATGGCTGATTCCGACGACTATAGTGAAAAAAACTAAATAAAATCAGAATCATAGTTCGCACAAACTTTAGGCGAACCGCCTTCGCTGTGTGCAGTACTAACCGCTTGTTATGATGTTTCGCGGCTTTTCTTCACACACTGGAAAGGTCTGCACAAAGATCGGCCAGATCAGTGATGGTTATGCGCGCACTGCCCGTGGTCGGCCAGAACCTCGATCACCCGGCACTGATCGACCCGCCCGTGACCGCACCCGGCGACCATCGCCTCCAGTTCCACCTTCAGCGCCATCAGGCTGCGGATGCGCTGCTCGACATCGATAAGCCGCGCCTTGGCGATCGCGTCGGCCGAGGCGCAGGACTGGTTCGGATCGTCCTGCAGGATGAGAAGCGTGCGGATGGCATCGACTTCGAAGCCAAGTTCGCGGGCGTGGCGGATGAACACCAGGCGGCTGATGTCGGTGGGCTCGTAGGAGCGCTGATTGCCCTCGCTGCGACTTGGCGCGCTCAGCAGGCCGATGCCCTCGTAATAGCGGATCGTCGGCACCTTCACGCCGCTTTGGCGCGATGCTTCGCCGATGGTGATTTTTTTCATCATTTCCCCCTTGCACCTCTAGTCGCTAGAGGATGTAGGAAGGATGCTCGTCAATGACAAGGAAGCCCATAAGGAAGCCGATGATGAGCGACAGGATCGAGAAGCGCTACAGGGTCGAAGGCATGGATTGCGCCAGCTGCGCGGCCAAGATCGATACCGCCGTGCGCCGCGTCTCCGGCGTCGAGGACGTCTCGGTGTCGGTAACCTCTGGCACCATGACCGTGCGCCACGACGGCAGCAGCGACCTTGCCGCGATCGAAAAGAAGGTCATCGGCCTCGGCTACGGCCTGCGCCCGTTGGCGACCACCGAGACACCCCGCCCGAGCGGCCACGGCGCCGAGCATGTGCACGGACCGGACTGCGGCCATGATCACGGACACAGCCACGCGCGGGACCACGTGCATGACGACCACGATCATGATCACCATGACCACGCACACGATCATGGCCACGACAGCCAAGGCGCCCCCGCCGAAATCGAAGGCCTGCATGGTCACGACCACGCGCCCATGTCCGGCCCATGGTGGCAGAGCCGCAAGGGCCGCCTGACGATCCTCTCGGGCGCCGCCCTCGTCATCGCCTACATCGTCGGCCATCTCGTCCCATCGATCGCGCCCTATGCCTTTATCGCCGCGATGCTGGTCGGCCTCGTCCCGATCGCTCGCCGCGCGGTCATGGCCGCGCTGTCGGGCACGCCCTTCTCGATCGAGATGCTGATGACCATCGCCGCCGTCGGCGCCGTCATCATCCATGCCGGCGAGGAAGCCGCGACCGTGGTCTTCCTGTTCCTGGTCGGCGAACTGCTGGAAGGTGTGGCATCAGGCAAGGCGCGCGCCAGCATCCAGTCGCTAACGACGCTGGTGCCGAAAAGCGCCCTTCTCGAAGAGGGCGGCGCAACCCGTGAGGTGCCGGCCGAAACGCTTGCCGTCGGCTCGACCATTCTCGTGCGCCCCGGCGACCGCATCTCCGCCGATGGCATCATCCTCTCCGGCGAAAGCACGATCGACGAGGCACCGGTAACAGGCGAAAGCACGCCGGTGCGCAAGGGCGAAGGCGACGTCGTCTTCGCGGGAACGGTCAATGGCGACGCGGCATTGCGCGTCACGGTGACGGCCGCCGCCGCCGACAACACCATCGCCCGCGTCGTGCGCCTCGTGGAGGAAGCGCAGGAGAAGAAGGCGCCGACCGAGCGCTTCATCGACCGCTTCTCGCGCTATTACACGCCAGGCGTGGTCGTCGTTGCCGCCCTCGTCGCCATCCTGCCGCCGCTGGTTATGGGCGGCGCATGGGACGAGTGGATCTACAAGGGCCTTGCGATCCTATTGATCGGCTGCCCCTGTGCGCTCGTCATCTCCACGCCCGCCGCCATCGCCGCCTCGCTGTCATCAGGCGCGCGGCGCGGCCTGCTGCTCAAGGGCGGCGCGGTTCTTGAGACGCTGGGCAAGATCAACGCCGTGGCGCTCGACAAGACCGGCACGCTGACCGAGGGCAAGCCTGTTGTCACCGACATATTGAGCTTCGGAAAGCCCGAGGCCGAGGTGCTGACCTATGCCGCGGCACTCGAGACCGGCTCCAGCCACCCGCTGGCGCTCGCCATCCTCGGCAGGGCCGCGCGCGACGCCATCGCCATTCCGCAGGCAACCGACGCCAAGGCGCTGGGCGGCAAGGGCGTGATCGCCACTGTGGCCGGCCAGCCGGTCTTCCTCGGCTCCCCCAAGGCCGCCGCCGAAATCGCGACACTCTCAGACGAGCAGCAGGCGCGCATCACGGGGCTCAACGACGAAGGCAAGACCGTCTCCGTGCTTGTCGTCGGCAACCAATTGGCCGGTGCCATCGCCATGCGCGACGAGCCGCGTGACGACGCCAAATCGGGCCTGAAGGCGCTGACCGACGCCGGCGTCAGGATCGTCATGCTGACGGGCGACAACGCCCGCACCGCCAACGCCATCGGCAAGGAGCTCGGCATCGAGGTCCGCGCCGAGCTGATGCCCGAGGACAAGCAGCGCATCGTCGGCGAGTTGCAGAAGAGCGGCCTGAAGGTCGCCAAGGTCGGCGACGGCATCAACGACGCGCCGGCGCTGGCTGCTGCCGATGTCGGCATCGCCATGGGCGGCGGCACGGATGTGGCGCTGGAAACCGCCGACGCCGCGATCCTTCACGGCCGCGTCTCCGACATCGCCGCCATGATCGCGCTGTCGAAACGCACCATGCGCAACATCGGCGAAAACATCTCGATCGCGCTCGGCCTGAAGGCCGTCTTCCTGGTCACGACGATTGCCGGCATCACCGGCCTCTGGCCCGCCATCCTCGCCGACACCGGCGCCACGGTGCTGGTGACGATCAACGCATTGCGATTGCTGCGGCCGGTTTCATCACAGGCTTAAGACTATGTTAACAGCACGCGTGGCGCGCATTTTCCCTTGAATTTTGAGGAGTGAAGAGCGCCACGCTCCGCAGGGCGTGTATTCGCTATGCAATTCAACGAGATACAATTTTAGATCATTAAATTTTTCTTAAAGAGCGACGGCTGTTTGAGAGATTTTCGCAACGGGTTGCCTCTATCCGGCGCGAGTCATTCAATTTTCAAGGCTTCGCATATGTTACTAGACGGCATATTTTATCCCAATCAATCCTCCGGAGCATCGAGTTCCACCACAAGCCCATCGCAAAGCGCCTCGGAAACATCGCCCCCATCCGAGCAATCCGCCTCCCCTTCCCCGGCAAGCAATGAGCCTATCAGCTACCCGCCGGAGGAAACGGACGACCAGACCTACACCGCCCAGCCGCAGACCGAGCCTGAGCCCGAAGCATCGGCTCCGGCCGAACCTGACGCGCAGCCAGCACCCGCGCCTCAGGCATCGGCTGCCGACGATACGCAGCAGGCAGCCTCCACGAAGCCAGCAAGCGATCCGGTGACCACAGCCAAGGCCAGCGAGCCGGCTGGACAACCGGCACCGGAAAGCCAACCGGCTTCCGCCGCCGAGCCCACACCGACAGAGCCGCAGCAGAACGCGGCCGCCACGCCCGCCAACGACAACAGTGCCTCGGCACCGGCTTCCGGTACCGGCGCGACCAGCGGCACTGCTCCCGTTGCAACACCGTTGCCGACGTCTCCGACGCACACCGCAAGCGCCTCGGCCTCGAAGGCATCGACGACACCATCAAGCACCGCCACCAAGGGCGACGATATCGACCTCACCGATCTGCTGAAGAAGCAGGCGGAACAGACAAGCCAATCCGAGCGGCTCCGGTCGATGTTCGCGGACGGTTCGACCGGCGCGGCCTCGCCATTCCTGTCGCTCTTCGGCGTCGAAGCAGGCAGCGAGCAGAGCCGCGTCAACGCCGTCACGCTTCTCTACCAGCAGTTTTGACGGTTTAGCCGCGGGCTCCCGCCGCCACCGATGACAAAGCCCGGCGCAGCCTTCCGCGCCGGGCTTTCGCGTTTCGGCGCTGCAACCGGAAAGTGGCGCCTGCCACATTCTGGAACCTATCTCTTCTTCACGCGTTAGTGATTGAGGAGGAGAAGCACCATGACCAATGATTTCAATCGTCCGAATGCCGCGAACACCCCACCGGCGAAGAGTTCGTCGAAGACGATGTGGGTTGCAATCGCACTTCTGGTCGTCATCGTCGCCCTGGCGGCAACCTATTGGCCAAGGGGCGCTTCGGCTCCCACGGCAACCGCGCCGAGCGTAACGGCACCCGTGACCAAACCCGCGGCACCGGCAACGCCGCCCGCCTCGCAGGCCACCCCGCCGGCTGCAACACCGCCGGCAGCGACACCTGCCCCGGCAACACCAGCGCCCACGACCCCGGCTCCCGCAACGCCGGCTCCCGCGAACCCGCAGTAAAGCCGGTTCGATCGCAGATAACGAAAAGCCCGCCAGTTCAGGCGGGCTTTTTTGCATGCGTGACCGATGCTTAGTTCTGGCCGGCCTTCAGCACCCGGTGCGTGCTGTCATCGACGGCATTACCCATCTGGCGGCCGTCCTTTGCAAGGCCGTTGGCGGTGTTGGCGCAGGACGACAGCGCCAGCAGCGAGGTGAGCGCAATGGCAACGGCAAATCGTGTCATGAAAATCTCCCTAATGATCGGCCGGAGCGGCACGCGATCAGGTAGATAGCGCCGGCCCGCCTGTGATCAACGCCGCCACGCAAGCCTCAAAACAGAAAACCCGGCACAGTCGCCTGCGTCGGGTCTCTTCACATCTTCCCTGGGAGGAAAGCCTCAATCAACAGCAAATACGAGCGGCTTGGCCTGTCGGATTGCTGGGTTGGCGGTCAATTTTCCAAGCACGTCGTCGCTGACGGGGCCATCGACGTAAAGCAGCGCGATCGCGTCACCGCCCTGCTCGCCACGGCCGAGCTGGAAGTTGGCGATGTTGACGCCGGCCGCACCCAGCGTCGTGCCGATGAAGCCGATCATGCCGGGAACGTCGGTGTTGGAGATGTAGACCATGTTCGCGCCGACATCGCCGTCGAGGTTGATGCCCTTGATCTGGATGAAGCGCGGCTTGCCGTCGGAGAAGACGGTGCCGGCAACCGAGCGCGTCTGCTTGTCGGTCTTGACCGTCAGCTTGATGTAGCCGTCGTAAACGCCGGTCTTGTCGCGCTTGACCTCGGAAAGAACGATGCCCTTTTCCTTGATCATGATCGGAGCCGAAACCATGTTGACGTCGGCGACCTGGTTGCGGATGAGGCCGGCGAGCAGCGCAGACGTCAGCGCCTTGGTGTTCATCGTCGCGGTCGCGCCGTCGAACAGGATCTCGATTTCCTTGATCGGGTCTTCCGAGACCTGGCCGACGAACGCGCCGAGAACGTCGGCGAGCTTGATGAACGGCTTCAGGATCGGCGCTTCTTCAGCGGTGATCGAGGGCATGTTGATGGCGTTGGAAACGGCACCCTTGACGAGGTAGTCCGACATCTGCTCGGCAACCTGCAGGGCGACGTTTTCCTGCGCTTCCGTGGTCGATGCGCCCAGATGCGGCGTGCAGACGACGTTGGGCAGGCCGAACAGCGGGCTTTCCTTGGCGGGCTCGACTTCGAAGACGTCGAAGCCGGCGCCGGCGACGTGGCCGGACTTGATGGCTTCGGCAAGCGCTGCTTCGTCAACCAGGCCGCCACGGGCGCAGTTGATGATGCGAACGCCGGGCTTGGTCTTGGCGAGGTTTTCCTTGCCGAGAATGCCGCGCGTCTTGTCCGTCATCGGAACGTGCAGGGTGATGAAGTCGGCCTTGGCGAGCAGCTCGTCGAGCTCGACCTTGGTGACGCCCATCTCCTGAGCGCGCTCGGCCGAGAGGAAGGGGTCGTAGGCGAGAACATGCATGCCGAGGCCAATGGCCTTCTTGCAGACGATGCCGCCGATGTTGCCGGCGCCGATGACGCCGAGCGTCTTGCCGGTGATCTCGACACCCATGAACTTCGACTTTTCCCACTTGCCGGCCTGCGTGGAGGCATCGGCTGCAGGCAGCTGGCGGGCAACGGCGAACATCAGAGCGATCGCGTGTTCAGCGGTTGTGATCGAGTTGCCGAACGGGGTGTTCATGACGATGATACCGCGGCGCGAGGCGGCCGGGATATCGACGTTGTCAACGCCGATGCCGGCGCGGCCGATGACCTTGAGGTTGGTCGCAGCCGCGATCAGCTTTTCCGTCGCCTTGGTGGCGGAGCGGATGGCGAGACCGTCGTAATTGCCGATGATTTCGGCGAGCTTGTCCTTGTCCTTGCCGAGCTGCGGCTGGAAATCGACTTCGACGCCGCGATCACGGAAGATCTGGACGGCGGTTTCCGACAGTTCGTCGGATACGAGAACGCGAGGTGCCATTGGGGGCTTCCTTCAAAAGGTTCAACGATGGAATGTATCGGGATTGCGAGGCTCCGCCTTTTCAGCGGAGCCGGATGCGATCAACTCAGGCAGCGGCCTGGGAAAGCGTTGCCTTCTGGGTCGCAAACGCCCAGGAGAGCCACGGCATCAGCTTCTGCATGTCTGCAGTTTCGATCGTGGCGCCGGCCCAGATGCGCAGGCCCGACGGCGCGTCGCGGTAATGGCCGATGTCGTAGGCGACACCTTCCTTGTCGAGCAGGCTGACGATGCCCTTGGCGAAGTTCGCCTGGCCGTCGGCGTCGAGCGCCAGAACGTCCTTGTCGGTGATCTTCAGGCAGACCGAGGTGTTGGAAGCCGTCTCGGCCTTGACGGCCAGGTTGGCGATCCAGTCATTGGCGGCAACGAAGTCGGCGATGACCTTGGCGTTGGCGTCGGCGCGGGCCATCAGGCCCTTCAGGCCGCCAACGTCCTTCGACCACAGCAGCGCATCGATATAGTCCTCGACGCAGAGCATGGACGGCGTGTTGATGGTTTCGCCGGTGAATATGCCCTCGATCAGCTTGCCGCCCGAGGTCATGCGGAAGATCTTCGGCAGCGGCCAGGCCGGTGCGTAGGTGGTGAGACGCTCGACAGCACGCGGCGACAGGATGATGACGCCATGAGCGCCCTCGCCGCCGAGAACCTTCTGCCAGGAGAAGGTGACGACATCGAGCTTGGCGAAATCAAGGTTCTGCGCGAAGGCGGCAGAGGTCGCATCGCAGATCGTCAGACCCTTGCGGTCGGCGGGAATGAAATCGCCGTTCGGGACGCGAACGCCCGAGGTGGTGCCGTTCCATGTGAAGACGACGTCGCGGTCGAAATCGATGGTCGAGAGATCGGGCAGTTCGCCGTAGCCAGCTTCGATCTTGCGAACGTCTTTCAGCTTCAGCTGCTTGACGACGTCGGTGACCCAACCGGCGCCAAAGCTTTCCCAGGCGACCATGTCGACGCCGCGCTCGCCGAGCAGTGACCAGAGCGCCATTTCGACGGCGCCGGTATCGGAAGCGGGCACGATGCCGATGCGGTAATCCGCCGGCACTTCGAGAACTTCGCGCGTGAGATCAATGGCTTGCTTGAGCTTCGTCTTTCCGATTTTCGCACGATGCGAACGGCCGAGCGGCGCGTCGGAAAGGGCTTCGAGCGACCAACCGGGGCGCTTCGAGCAAGGACCAGACGAAAAATGGGTGTTGTTCGGACGTACGTCCGGCTTCGCGGTGGCAGTGGCCATATGTATACCCTTCCAGGTAATTAGCCTCTCGTTGGGGAGAGGTGTCCCGCCGCCGTTGATACAGATGTGGCCAGATATCGTCAACTTACAAATGTCGCGCTTTGAGGAATTATTGACGCAGGAGCGACGTGGCGGGAAACGAGAAAAGCCGCCCCAAGGGACGGCTTTCCAAGATGTGGAGACAATGTCTCGTTTGAATACAGGCGCTTACTTATAGACCGGCTGCTGCAGCGGAATTTCCGGAGCAGGCTCGTAGGACGCCGTCTGGCAACCGCCGAACAGGTAGCGAGCGCCGACGCGTGCTTCATGAACGTTGAAGCCCTTGTCGCGGCCCGGGCCGCCGTTTTCGTTGTAGCCGAACATGTCGCCGCCGTTGACGTGCAGGAAGCGGTAGCCGACGTCGGCCTTGACGTTGCAGGTCACGTCGATCGACGCACCGGCCATCAGGCCGTAGCTGAAGCGCCAGCCGCCCTTGCCGCCGTGGATGACCGTGTCATCGCAACCATTGCCGCTGCCGCTGGTGTCGCAAGACGTGTTGCTCAGGTCCTTCCACTTGACGTAGGTGCCGCCGATGCCGGCGCCGACGTAAGGCGTGACGTAGCCGTAGGTGCCGAGATCGACATAGGCGTTGGCCATCAGCGACCATGCGGTCAGCGAGGAAAGATCGGTCGAGGAGCAGGTAACCTGGCAGGCGCCGAATTGCGAGCCGCCGCCATTGGTCGAACCGTGGAAGTCGGACTTGCCGAGATAATCCAGC
Source organism: Rhizobium sp. 2MFCol3.1 (assembly GCF_000377565.1). Lineage (GTDB taxonomy): Bacteria > Pseudomonadota > Alphaproteobacteria > Rhizobiales > Rhizobiaceae > Rhizobium. The sequence goes on from NZ_KB898360.1 coordinate 11,065, forward strand.
GTCACGTCGGTGCGCAGATAGTTGTTGATCTGGTAACCGACACCGCCGCCGATGGTCCAGGCGTCATCGAGATCGGCGCGGTCGAAGCTGGCTTCGCTTGCGCTGCTGCCGCCCTGGAAGAATTTCGCGCCACGCAGGTCGTTGAAGCCGTAGCCGACATCGCCGCGCAGATACCAGCCGGTCGCTTCGGTCACGGTGACCTCGGGAGCGGCGATCGGTTCGGCGGGCATGAGGTCCGCGGCATAAGCATTCGAGGTAATGAGCAATGCGGCGAAGACGCCAGACAAGCTTCTCTTCATGGATCCCACTCCAAGGTTCGACGCCTGGCAGGATCGAGCTCCGCCAGTTGAATACGTTTCGGTAAGGATAATGAAGTGGAAACGTTAAGCGCTGCTTAACTGTAATTGTCAAACATCGCCTTTTACTCAAAGGCACTGGCAAACCGCTGATTTGGTTCGGATTTTATTGCCTGAACACGCATCGGGCGGGTGCGGTCAAAGCCTGCGGATATCACCGTCCGCGCGTCGCTGCCACGCTAATAAAAAGCGCCCGACTTAACAAAGTTAATAGCGGTTCTGGCCGTAAGCGCGTAGGGTGCATTGTCGGTCAGGACTTTTAAGGCAATGACCGCTTGGGAGTTACTAAGCGCTTCCGCCCCTTTATGGAGGTGCGCCCATGTCCAAGCTCAACAGAGCTATTTCGTTCGAAGAAGATCTATCGCCCGTTTTCGAGGCCCTGTCGCTTTGGTGCAGGGAGCAGAGATTCGGGCCCGACAGCCTGCAAGGCTGTGCAGCCGCATCGAGGCTGCTCGACTTCTTCGAAGACGGTGCCATCACGACACCAGCGCTTCTCGACCTCATGCGTCGAGAGGTGATCTGACAAAATCGCGATGTACGAATGAGAATGCCCAGCCAAAGGCTGGGCATTGGAAGCTTGTGGACGGTGCCTGACGAAAATCAGGCGGCCGTGCGCACGCTTGAGATCGTGCCGATCAGGTCGTTAACGATGCGCTCGATCTGGCTGCGATCGTCGCCTTCCGCCATCACGCGGATGAGCGGCTCGGTGCCGGACGGGCGAATGACCAGACGGCCGCTCTTGGCAAGCTCGGCTTCGGCCTCGGCGATCGCCTGCTGCACATGCAGGTCTTCCAGCGGCTTGCCGCCGGAATAGCGCACGTTGCGCAGGAGCTGCGGCACAGGCTCGAAACGGCGGCAGATTTCGCTGACCGTCTTGCCGGTGCGCTTGACCGCGACCAGGATCTGCAGCGCGGCCACGAGGCCATCGCCGGTCGTGCCGTAATCCGACAACACGATATGGCCCGACTGCTCCCCACCGACATTGTAATTGTTGTTGCGCATGTGCTCGACAACATAGCGGTCGCCGACAGCCGTGCGCACGAGACCGAGACCCTTGCCCTGCAGGAAGCGCTCAAGCCCGAGATTGGACATGACGGTGGCGACGATGCCATCGCCGCGCAGCTGCTGGCTCTCGGCATAGCTCTCAGCGATGACGGCCATCAGCTGGTCGCCATCGACGATCGCGCCGTTCTCATCGACGATGATCACGCGGTCGGCGTCGCCGTCGAGCGCGATGCCGATATCGGCGCGCACTTCATCGACCTTCTTCTGCAGAGCTACCGGGCTGGTGGAGCCGCAGTTGAGATTGATGTTGGTACCATTCGGCTCGTTGCCGATGACGACGACATCGGCGCCCAGTTCCCAGAGCACGGCCGGTGCCACCTTGTAGGCTGCGCCGTTGGCGCAATCGATCGCGATCCTGAGCCCCTGCAACGTCACGTCGCGCGGCAGCGTGCGCTTGGCATGCTCGATATAGCGGTCATGAACGCCATCGACGCGCTTGGCGCGGCCGATATCGTCGGACTTGGCGAGCTGCGCGCTCATGTCCTTCTCGAGCAGATCCTCGATCTGCATTTCCAGATCATCCGACAGCTTGTAGCCATCGGGACCGAAGAGCTTGATGCCGTTGTCTTCGTATGGATTGTGCGAGGCGGAGATCATCACGCCAATATCGGCGCGCAGCGAGCGCGTCAGCATGGCGACGGCAGGCGTCGGGATCGGGCCGAGAACGAAGGCATCGAGGCCGGCGGCGGTGAAGCCCGCGACCATGGCGTTTTCGAGCATGTAGCCGGAAAGCCGGGTGTCCTTGCCGATAACGACCCGGTGGCGGTGGTTGCCGCGGCGGAAGATCGTGCCTGCCGCGATACCGACCCGCATCGCGAGATCCGGCGTCATCGGAAACACATTGGACTGACCGCGAATACCATCAGTGCCGAAATAGCGTCTTTTCATATGCACCCCTGTGCCTTGAGCGCGCGTTACGCTGCGCATCGTCGTGTCTTGCAAATTGCACGCCTGCGCGTGTTCCCTCGCCAGAGAGGCCTTCATTGAGGCCACCTTATGTCAGCGGAATGCCACAAAACGCGGCAACCATCACGTCAATTAACGAGAAAATCGATTATATCCCGTTACCAACGAAAAAGGCCGGACACCATTTCGGGTGTCCGGCCTTTTCATGATTTCCAAAGAAAATCAGTGCGGTTGCGGCTCCATGCCACCTTCGGCCTCATCGCCCTTGGCAGGACGCGTGCCGGTCTTCGGCACGGCCGAACCACGGCTCGGAGGCGTATCGTCACCGAGATCACGCGACGGCTTTTCACCGCGAATCAACGCCTTGATCTCTTCGCCGGTCAGCGTCTCGTATTCGAGCAGGCCTTCGGCGATGGCCACGAACGCGTCATGGTCGTCGGTCAGGATGCGGCGCGCTTCGGCATAGGCTTCGTCGATCAGCTTGCGAACTTCCGAATCGATGGTCATGGCCGTCGCTTCGGACACGTTCTTCGACTGCGAAACCGAGTGGCCGAGGAAGACTTCCTGCTGGTTTTCACCATAGGAAACCTGGCCGAGCTTGTCGGAGAAGCCCCACTGGGTGACCATCGCACGGGCAAGCTTGGTGGCCTGCTCGATGTCGGACGATGCGCCCGATGTGATGTTCTCCTTGCCGAAGGTCAGTTCTTCGGCAACGCGACCGCCCATCATGATGACGAGGCGCGAGACCATCCACTTGTAGCTCATCGAGTAGCGGTCGCCCTCGGGAAGCTGCATGACCATGCCGAGTGCACGGCCGCGCGGAATGATCGTCGCCTTGTGCAGCGGATCGGCCACCGGAACCTTGAGCGCCGTGATGGCGTGGCCGGCTTCGTGGTAGGCGGTCAGCTTCTTTTCGGCTTCGGTCATGGCGGACGAGCGGCGCTCGGCGCCCATCATGATCTTGTCCTTGGCGTCTTCGAATTCCTGCATGGTGACGACGCGCTTGTTGCGACGCGCGGCCATCAGGGCAGCTTCGTTGACGAGGTTCATCAGGTCGGCACCGGAGAAGCCGGGCGTACCGCGAGCCAGAACCTTGAGATCGACATTCGGCGCCAGCGGCACGTTGCGGGCGTGAACCTTGAGGATGCGCTCACGACCGACGATATCGGGGTTCGGAACGACGACCTGGCGGTCGAAACGGCCCGGACGCAGCAGCGCCGGATCGAGAACGTCGGGACGGTTGGTCGCCGCGATCAGGATGATGCCTTCGTTTGCTTCGAAGCCGTCCATCTCGACCAGCAGCTGGTTCAGCGTCTGCTCGCGTTCGTCGTTACCGCCGCCGAGACCGGCGCCACGATGGCGGCCGACGGCGTCGATTTCGTCGATGAAGATGATGCACGGCGCGTTCTTCTTGGCCTGCTCGAACATGTCGCGGACGCGGCTTGCGCCGACACCGACGAACATTTCGACGAAGTCGGAACCCGAGATCGTGAAGAACGGAACGTTTGCCTCGCCTGCGACGGAGCGTGCGAGCAGCGTCTTACCGGTACCGGGAGGGCCGACCAGAAGCACGCCGCGCGGAATCTTGCCGCCGAGACGCTGGAACTTCTGCGGATCACGCAGAAATTCGACGATTTCCTCAAGGTCCTGCTTGGCTTCGTCGACGCCGGCGACGTCATCGAACGTGACGCGGCCATGCGCTTCGGTAAGCAGCTTGGCCTTCGACTTGCCGAAGCCCATCGCGCCGCGCGAACCACCCTGCATCTGCCGCATGAAGAACAGCCAGACGCCGAGGATGAGAAGCATCGGCAGCAAGGTGCCGAGATAGCTCAGGAAACCGGAAGAACCGTCGGTTTCGGGACGTGCCGAAACGAGAACATTCTTCGTCTGCAGGCGATCGAGCAGATTGTCGTCGACCACAGGCGTATAGGTTTGGAAGGTGGTGCCATTTTCAACATAGCTGCCGGAGACGCGGTTACCCGTGACGACGACTTCCTTGACGCGGCCCGCATCCACTTCACGCAGGAACTGCGAATAAGGGATATCGCGGGAGCTGGTCTGCGCCGGCGACGTCTGGAACATACTGAAGAGGGCAATCAGCAAAAGCGCTATGATTGCCCACAAGGCGAAATTACGTAAGTTAGGGTTCATCGAACTCCCCAGCACTGGAACGACCGCCTCATGGCGACCGCTTTATTTGGCTTCTAACATAGGATTGCGTCAGGCGGTTGCCAAGGCAAACCCATCAGTTAGATGGTTTTTCCGTCAATAAGACCTAAAGGCGGTTTTGGATAGGGGCGTGTTCCAAAGGCTGCCGCGAGGCTGGTCGCGAACTTGACGTCCAATCGTGTCAAAAAACGGTCGAAGGGCGCGAAATATGGCACGACGTCGATGTCATCGGCGAGATCGGGCGACGGGTCGGCGGCGACGATGCGCGCTTGCGCCGCACGGGCTCGGGCGAGCGTGCTTTTGGGGAGGTTTTCGGGTGTTGGCATGGCGGCAGGTCCATCGCCGGCTCTGCCATTGCTTTCTTGGCGTCTAGCTGTTTCGGCGCCGCCCTCCTGTCCACCCTCATTCCTGTGCTTGTCACAGGAATCCAGCGTGCCCAAGTCCTTGGGCACAAAAGAGTCCCTCACGGCGCGGACGCGCCGTTGCTGGATTCCTGTGACAAGCACAGGAATGAGGGAGTGTGAGTTAGGCGCTTGGTGCCCTACTGCAGCGTCGGCACTCGTCCCCGCAGCCCCAACGGTCACCTCAACCTCAGACCTGTTCACCACCACATACCGCCCATCCCACACACCACGCTCGCCGGCGCCGACCGTCAGCGGCACCAGCCCCCGCGTCTCCCGCGCCAGATACAGCCCATCGCGCCTTAGATCGAACACCACCCGCCCCGCCGTCATCCGACCAGGCCGGCCCGCTTCGACAAACTCGACCACCGCGCCGATCTGCTCCGCCCCCAGCGCAAACGCCTGCCCACCGATCACAGCCGCCAGCCGCGCAAGCCCATGCCCAAGCACCGCCCGATCAACTGAAAGACCAGCAACGCCAACCCGCAACAGCATTCCCTCATGCACATCGACATGCGCATCAAGCCACCCGGCCGCAGCCTCATCGAGCGCCATCCGCGAAGCCGTCATCGCCTCAATCTCGCCGACCGAGATCCCCTCGCCCGCCAGCGCCTGGCGCGTCCGCACCCGCTCGTATTTCACATCCTCGTTGCTCGGATCATCGCTCCACCCGATACCGCGCAGCTTAAGCATCGCGCGAATATCCGCCCGCAGCGAAGACAGCAGCGGCCGGGCGACCCAGATGCGACGATCGAACAGAACCAGATCGGCGATCCCAGTCGTGGTGGCGGCCGAGCGTTGGCCGCGCATGGCAAATGTCTCGCGCTGATCGTCGAGCGTATGGCCGGTCACGATAATGTCAGCGCCGAGCTCGACTGCTGCCTCGGCAAGCAGCCCGTAGCGGGCATCGCGCGCGGCGGCCATGATGCCGGCCTTCGGCTTGGTGCCCTGCCAGATCTTGGTGACGTGAGGAATATCGAGCGATCGGCAAAGAGCAGCAACATCGCGCGCTTCATCGGCCGATTGTGGGCGCAGCGCGTGGTCGACGGTCGCGGCGCAGAGGGAAATTTGGGGATTGGGCTCGGCCTTCAGCGCATCGTAGAGCGCGATCAGCAGGCCAGTGGAATCACTGCCGCCCGAAATCGCGACGAGAATGCGCGAGGGCTGGTCAAGCGAGGAGAGAAAGCGGCGTGTCGCCGTCTCTGGGGAGAGGATGCCGTCCGGGCGCAAGACCGGAAAGCCTTAGCAGGAGAGACGCTTCTGTTCACTCGCGACCTTGGATATGACGGCGCGGGAAGCCTTGGGATAACGCTTCGGCACTTCGCGCAGCGTTGCGCAGGCGGTTTCCGTATTGTCGAGCGCGGCCAGCGACATGCCGAGCTTCAAGAGCATTTCCGGCGCCTTTTCCGACGTGCCGTACTTCTGGTGCGCGTTCAGGAAGGTCTTGGCCGATTCGTTGAACTTGCCCTGCGAATAGAGCGCTTCGCCAAGCCAGAAATTGGCATCCGCCGCGCGCGCGCTGTTCGGATACTGGCCGATATAGGCGTTGAATTCCTTTTCGGCGGTCGAGTAGTCGCCTGACAGCACATGGCCGTAAGCAGCCTTGTACTGATCGGCTTCGCTGCCGAGCGACGCGGTCTGCGAGCCTGCGGCACCGACCGGCGGCAGCGGGCTGGAGCCGACTTCGGCGCCCGGATTGACCGAGCCACCGATCGGATTGCCGTTCTGGTCGAACTGCATGGAGCCGAGCTGCTGCGGCGGCTGGCCGAGACCGGTGTTCTCAGGGACGTCGGTCGAGGGCGACGTTTCAGGTGCCCTCGAGGTCTGGATGGCGCGGGCGACATCGTCGCCACCGCCCTGTCCCATTGCCTGACCTTGGCCCATTCCCTGACCTTGCGCCGTCTGGTTGGAAGCCGGGATATCGGCTTCGCTCTTCTTCATCGGCTTGGATGCACCACCGGCGCTGCCGCCACCGCCGCCGCTCTTTTCCAGTTCCTGAAAGCGGAATTCATTGTCTTCCTGTGCCTTGCGGATGGTCTCCTGCATCTGCAGCAGCTGGAAGCTCATTTCCTCGATGCGGCCGTTCAGCTGGCGCAGCTGATCTTCGAGCTGCTGGATGCGCACTTCCGCGCCGCCGGCCTGCACGTTGACGACGGGCGCCTGCGCCGGTGCCTGGCTGGCCGTCTTGTTTCCGAAATGCAATCCGAATAGCGACGACGCGTTCGCCGATTGGCCAACCCCGGCCACCGTTGCGAGGCAGAGCATGCCCGCCACGACAAATTTCTTCATTTGGTTCGTCCTGTCCCAGTGATTCTTCGCGCCTCGATGGCACGAACAGGAGATTTTTCCAATTGCTTTCAAAAAGCAACGGAGTTCGGCCAAAGTGTGTTCAAAAAGAAAAGGCGGCCCGCGATGGAGCCGCCTTTCCAATTTGTAATAAAACCCGGCTTTTTATCGCCGGATCGGCAATTACATGCCGGCGCCACCGAGAACGGTAACGGCGCGGCGGTTCTGCGACCAGCAGGAGATGTCGTCGCAAACGGCGACCGGACGTTCCTTGCCGTAGGAGATCGTCTTCATGCGCTGAGCCGGAACGCCGCGCGAAGCGAGGTAGTCCTTGGTGGCAGCCGCACGGCGAGCGCCGAGAGCGAGGTTGTATTCGCGCGTGCCGCGTTCGTCGGCATGGCCTTCGATCGTGATTGCGTACTTCGGATAGCGGCCGAGCCACTGCGCCTGACGATCGAGCGTCTGGGCGGCGTCGGCGCGAACCGAGGTCGAGTCGGTGTCGAAGAAGATGCGGTCGCCAACGTTGACGGTGAAGTCCTGGGCCGAACCCGGGGTCGCAGCGCCGGCACCGAGGCCGAGATCACCGGCGCTGTTGGCCATGTTCTTCTTGTTGGCGCAGCCTGCGAGTGCGAGACCGGCGACGAGCGCGATCATGACCGGGTTGCGGGCGAAGTTCTGCATGCGGCTCATTGCCGGGGTATGAATTCGGCTCATGGCCGGTCTCCTTGCGACTTGATTAAGGTTGCCGGACTGTAACCGTTCTCGGTTAATCGGCTTTCAAGAACTATGGTTAACGAATGGTTGATTTGGCCCTCTGTCGCCCCATTCGTAGATTTTTGAGGCGACAAGAAGGCAGGCATGCGGACTTCCCTACTCCAGAAGCGGCGACCAGGCCGGGTCGGAAGCGTAAGCGGGGGTCTTGATCATCTGCTCGTTGTAACCGCTCAGATCGATCGAATAGAGCTGTGGGCCACCTGCACCCGCCGCCTGGCGGAAGAACATGATGACGCGGCCGTTCGGCGCCCAGGTCGGGCCTTCATTGTGGAAGCCCGTGGTCAGGATGCGCTCGCCCGAACCATCAGGTTTCATCACGCCGATCGAGAACTTGCCGCCCGACTGCTTGGTGAAGGCGATCAGATCGCCGCGCGGAGACCAGACCGGCGTGGAGTAGGAACCGTCGCCGAAGGAGATACGCGTCTGGCCGGAACCGTCGGCGCTCATCTTGTAGAGCTGCTGGCGGCCGCCGCGGTCGCTTTCGAACACGATCTGGCTGCCATCAGGCGAATAGGACGGCGAGGTATCGATTGCGGCCGTGGACGTCAGGCGTGTCGTGGTGCGCGAACGCAGGTCCATCGTGTAGATATTGGCATTGCCTTCCTGCTGCAGGCTCATCACCACCTTCTGGCCATCAGGCGAGAAGCGCGGCGAGAAGGTCATGCCCGGGAAGTTGCCGACCACTTCGCGCTGTCCTGTTTCCAGCTGCAGCAGGTAGACGCGCGGCTGCTGGTTGGCGAAGGACATGTAGGTGACTTCCTGCCGGTTCGGCGAGAAGCGCGGGGTCAGAACGAGGTCGCTGCCATTGGTGAGCATGCGCACGTTGAAGCCGTCCTGGTCCATGATGGCGAGCTGGCGCTTGCGCTCCTGCTTGCTGCCGGATTCGGACACGAAGACGACGCGGGTGTCGAAGTAGCCCTCTTCACCGGTGATCTGCTTGTAGATCGCGTCGGCGATGATGTGGGCCACGCGGCGCCAGTTTTCAGGCTGCGTGTAGAACTGCTGGCCGGTCATCTGGCTGCCGGCAAACGTGTCCCACAGGCGGAACTCGGCGCGAAGACGACCATCGGCCTCCTGCGTGACGCGGCCGGTGACCAGCGCCTGCGCGTTGATGACCTTCCAGTCCTCGAAGCGCGGAGCGGCATCCGGGTTGGAGATCTTCTCGATGAAGGCATTCTTGGCGATAGGCTTGAACAGGCCAGAGCGCTGCAGATCCGCGGCGATAACCTGCGAGACCTGGGCGCCCATGTCGCCCTGCAGGAAGTCGGTGATCGCGATCGGCAGGGGCTCGACATTGCCCTTGTTGATGTTGATTTCGACAAGCGCATGCGCCGGCGTGGCGATGACCGCGGTGGTCATCATGCCAACGGCGACCATCAGGGCGCGGAAAAGGGAACACTTGGACATAGAGGACAAGCCTTTCAGCATTTTAAAGGGCTAGATCGCTGGGGTCGAAATTGACGATGACTTCGCCCCAGGCGTCGTATTTGTCTTTCGGCAGATTGGTGAACGGCGACGACTTCATGACGGCGCGCTTGGCGCCGCTGGCGAGCGCCATGCGGGTCGATTCGTTGGTGCCGCCGATGGCTTCCACTTCGGGAGCGCCAATGATGTTGCCGTCAGGGTCGAGCTTCATGTGGACCCTGATGCGGACTTCGCTGGCGCCTTCCATGCCGGGAATGACCGACCAGTTGCCGGCGATCGCGCTGCGCAGTGCATCCATTTCGCTCATCGACAGCTTGGAGCCGCCGGTCGCCTTCTTGGCGCCGAGCGAGGCAACTTCGGTCGAGCTCTTGGCGCCGCCATTCGACGGATCCTGCTTGTTCAAGAGTGCGGCGATGTCATCGGCGTTGAAGTCGCTCTTCTGCGCGGAAGAGGCTTTGGCCTTTTCCTGCTTCTTGTCGGACTTCTTCTTGTCAGACGGCTTCTCGTCGGTCTGCGCCTTGTCTTCCGTCTTCTTCTCCGCGGGCTTTTCAGCCGGCTTCTGTTCCGGCGGCTTCGGCTGCGGCTTGATTACGGGTGTCGGCACCTTGTCCGGCAATGCTTCCGCATCCGGCTTCGGCGGCTCGGGCATGTCCTGCGGCTTCTCTTCAGCCTTCGGAGGCGTCGGCGCGATTTCCGGCTTCGGCGGCGTGATCGACGCGACCTGGCTCGGCTCCACCGCCGTATCTTCCTTCATGATGTCCTTCACCTCGTTGGGCACGGGATCATTGTCCGGAAGCGGCTTTTCGGAGGCCTTCGGTGCTGCGGCCGACTCGTTGTTGTTTGGCTTGGCGTTCGGGATCGGCGGCGTCTTCAGGTCGACCTTGTTCTCGCCCATGTTCTCGGCGTTGGCCACATTGGTCGGCTTGGAGGTCGGCTTCGGCGCCGGCTTGTCGCTCGGCTTGGCCGTCTTGTCTCCCTGCTGCAACTGCGTCAGGTCCTCGACAGGCACGAGGTTGACGGGCATGGCCTCGAAATCCTCGACCTTGAACTCCGACGGGGAGCCGATCGAAATCAGCGCCCAGGCGAGCAGAGCACAGTGCAGTACAGCAGATGAGACAATACTGGCCTTCATAGCTCTACTACGGGCCCTTCTTCTCTTGGGTGACGAGACCGATGTTCTTGAAGCCCGCACCCTGGATGCGTGCCATGACATCGGCGATCACGCCGTAAGGCGCGGCCGAATCGCCACGAACGAAGATGCGCTCATTGTAGCCGGTGGTGGCGATCGCCTCGAGCTTGGCGGCGATTTCCTCGACCGGGATCGGCGTTTCCTGCAGGAACGCGGTACCGTCGTTCTTGACGGAGATCGTGATCGGCTGCGTTTCGGAATTCAGCGCCTTGGCCTGCGTTTCCGGCAGGTCGATCGGCACGCCGACCGTCATCATCGGAGCTGCGACCATGAAGATGATCAAAAGCACGAGCATGACGTCGACCAGCGGCGTCACGTTGATTTCGGAAATGGCGCCACCTCTGTGGCCACCGCGACGACGCCGACGGTTTCCACCGCCTCCGCCACCGCTTGGAGCACCCATACCCATGTCGTTCTCTCCGTTTCCGTCGGATTACTGCGCGGCCTGACGCGGCTGCAGCTTCTCGTCGATTTGGCGCGAAAGAATGGCGGAGAATTCGTCCGCGAAGCCTTCCATGCGTGCCGAGAGCTTGCCCGCATCGGCGGAGAACTTGTTGTAGGCGATAACCGCCGGGATAGCGGCGACAAGGCCGATTGCTGTTGCGAGCAGCGCTTCGGCGATACCCGGCGCGACGACCGCGAGGTTGGTCGACTTCGAGCCGGCGATTGCCTGGAACGAGGTCATGATACCGACGACGGTACCGAACAGACCGATGAACGGGCCGGCAGAGCCGATCGTCGCCAGCGAGCCGAGACGGGCCGAGAGCCCTTCGGATTCGCGAGCAAGCGTCACGTCCATGGCGCGGTCGATACGCATCTGCAGGCCGATCGGCGAACGTGCGCCGCGCTCGAACGACTTCTTCCACTCGCGCATGGCGGCGACGAAGATTGAGGCGAGGCCCGTGTTGTTACGCTCCGACAGCGAGCGGTAGAGTTCTTCCAGCGACTGGCCCGACCAGAATACCTGCTCGAACTTGTCGAACTGCCGGCGCGCGCGGCCGAAGGCCAGATATTTGTCGATGACGATCGCCCAGGTCCAGACGGACGCTGCGATAAGACCGAGCATAACGAGCTTGACGACGAGGCCAGCCTGCATGAAGAGCGACCAGAGACTGACGTCCGTGTGAGCCGCTGCCAAACCTACTTGTTCCATTGATCCAAAATCCCCGAATCCAAACGCCCGGCACTTGACCGGGCGGCACAAAGTGATCTCGCAAGATATGTCTGGCTGCCGCCGCCCAAAGCCCTGGTCAAGCTTCCAAGCTCTTATCCGCCTTCCTTGCCGTCAAATTTGGTCAAAGGAAGGCGTGCACCGCACAAACTCTGACAATCCGAGTAAGACACTATTATCGTTAATAGTTCGTTAGCGCCGGATCATAAAAGGCTGACTATTGGCGAGAGGTTGATCCCTTGGAATACTTGGCCAGATCTCAGATCGATGACCAAAACAGCACAAACCTTGCGCGCGGCAATTCCTTCACATGAAAGTCATGTTTTTGCAAGGGCTGGTTGGCCATATCCGTGCATGGCGGCAATGCGGTAACGGAAGAGCTCTTCACGAATACCAGTTAGCAGGACGATCACGCCCGCTTCAATTCCTTGATCGCACCGGGATCGCGATCGAGCAAACGGAAGAGATTGACGACGGCGGGCGTCGGCATGACTTTGCCGGTCTCGTAGCGCGAAAAGGCATTGTGCCCCCCACCCGTCAGCTCGGACGCTTCGACCTGATTGATGCGGAGTTTCTTGCGGATGCGACGCAACTCGCTGCCGAGCGCTTTGCGCGCCTCAAGCAACAAGGCGTCGCCGGCGGCCGCATAACGCTCGGCGCTTTCCTGATCATATTCAATCTCACCGCAGGCGCCGCAGCGGAAACCGGACAGGCCCTCCACATCAACCTTCAGATCCCGAAAGACGACCTGATGTGTTTCATTGGCAAAGGGCACCATCTCGCGCTCGGCCTCGCAGCAAACACACAGCTTGGTCATGAACCCAACTCCTTGAACTGTATCACCGGCGCGCCATCGGCCCGAAGCGTCACCTTCACATAGGCCATGCCGGCCGGCGTGTCGGCATGGTAGACGTCCTGCCATACGGAACTGTCGGCGTAGGTGGTCATCGACTTGTAGAGATCTTTTCTCTTCAGACCGCAGATCACATCGATCATCTCCGAGATCGTCAGACCCATCGCTCTGCCGCCGTCGATCGCGGTCTTGGTGAAAGCTGCAGCGCGGCGGGCTCTCACCACCACGACAATCGCCGCAAGATCGTAATGCGCCGTCCGTTTCTCCATACCCAATATTACCCTTTGAGGGTAAAAATTCAAGGATGCCGCCGGGCGATTGGCCTAGACTAGACCTCGATCATCATCTGCTTCGCCAACCCTTCCGGCAGCCGCCGGGGACGACCGCTGGCATTGATGACGGCGATGATCACCTTGGCGGCGATCAGCAGCGTGTCGTCGCGGCGAATCTCCTGCGTGAGCACCATCTTGGCGCCGCCGGCCTTTTCCGTACGCGTCGTTACTGTCAGGATATCGTCCATGCGCGCCGGCGACTTGAAATCGATCTCCATGCGATGGACGACGAAGACGAGGCCCTCTTCATCGGCGGTAATCAGCTCGCGCTGCTCGACGCCGAGGCAGCGCAGATAGTCGGTGCGGCCGCGCTCGAGGAAGTGCAGGTAGCGGGCGTGGTAGACGAGGCCGGAGAAATCGGTGTCCTCGTAATAGACCCGCTGCAGCAGGCGATGGCCCGCTTCCGTCAGTTCGCCCGAGATCGAATGAGAGATCGAATGCACACCGTCCGCCATAATTTTCTCCAAAGTCGCGCGCCCTCTTTGGCTGAAGACATTCCGCCTTGCAAGCATTGAACAATTGTCACGCTTTCTAAGTAATCCTCGATAGCGAAGGCCAACAAGGAGACGACACCATGAAGATTGCGGTGATGGGCGGAGATGGATTTATCGGCTGGCCAACATCATTGCATCTGTCGGACGCCGGCCACGATATTCACATTCTCGACAACCTCTCGAGACGCTGGATCGACACCGAACTCGGCGTACAGTCGCTGACCCCGATGGACTCGATCCAGGAGCGCACCCGCATCTGGCACGCCGAGACCGGCCGCCGCATCCACTTCAATCTGATCGACCTCGCGAGGGATTACGAGCTCCTGAAGAAATGGCTCGCCGAAAACCGGCCCGACGCCATCATCCACTTCGCTGAGCAGCGCGCCGCGCCCTATTCGATGAAGAGCGACCGCCACAAGAACTACACGGTCAACAACAACATCAACGCCACCCACAATCTCTTGAACGCACTCGTCGAACTGCAGCTCGACGCGCATCTGATCCACCTCGGCACCATGGGCGTCTACGGCTATTCGACGGTCGGCGCCGCCATACCCGAGGGGTATCTCCCCGTCGGCATCGAGACGACGAGTGGCGAAACAGTAAGCCAGGAAATCCTCTACCCGGCCAATCCCGGCTCGATCTACCACATGACCAAGTGCCTGGATCAGACGCTTTTCCACTTCTACGCCAAGAACGACGGCCTCCGGATCACCGACCTGCACCAGGGCATCGTCTGGGGCACCCACACGGAGCAGACACGCCGGCACGAGCAACTGGTCAACCGCTTCGACTATGACGGCGACTACGGCACCGTTCTGAACCGCTTCCTGATCCAAGCCGCGATCGGCTATCCGCTGACCGTCCACGGCACCGGCGGCCAGACCCGCGCCTTCATCCACATCCAGGATTCCGTGCGCTGCATCGAGCTGGCCTTGAAGAACCCGCCGACCCGCGGCGCCCGCGTCGAGATCTTCAACCAGATGACCGAAACCCACCGCGTCCGCGACCTCGCCGAGATGATTGCGAAGCTGACCGGCGCCGAGATCGCCTGGCTCCCCAATCCGCGCAAGGAAGCGCCGGAAAACGAGCTGATCGTGAAGAACGACAAGTTCCGCAATCTCGGCCTTGATCCGATCACGCTGAAGACGGGGCTGATGGGCGAGATCGTCGACGTCGCGAAGAAATTCGCCTACCGCGTCGATCGCAGCCGCGTACCGGCGGTGTCGGCATGGACGAGGGATATCGCGCCGACGATCAACCACGATCCCGAGGGCAAGCGATTGAAGTCGGTGTCGTGAGACGTGGCGAGACATGGGAAGCCTAGAGCGGTGAGCCCCCTCATCCGCCTGCCGGCACCTTCTCCCCGTTGGGGAGAAGAGACTCGTTGCACCCTCTCGACCTCGTCTAACCTCACCGTTCCTGCGATAGGGCAGAAAGCCCACCACCTGCCCCTTCTCCCCAACGGGGAGAAGTGCCGGAGCGCCAGCGAGGCGATGAGGGGGGCGAGGTCCGCCGAGCGGCCTGAGCGGCAAGCGAAGGCCAACATCACAGCCCTCCCCGAGACCCACGCAAGATGACCTCCCGCAACGCCTACGTCACCCTCGTCACCAACGCCGACTACGCCATGGGCGCCACCGCGCTCGCCCGCTCGCTGCGCATGACCCACACCACCGCCGACATCGTCGTCCTCCACACCGGCGGCGTCACCGAAGCTGACCTCGCGCCCTTGAGCACCCTCGGCTGCCGTCTCATCCCCGTCGAACATCTGCCGCTGTCGGACGCGTTCAACGAACGCCACGCGCGCGGCCAACTCCACGCGGCAGCCCCCTTCACCAAGGGCCGCAAGCCGCTCTTCCACTCGCCGCTCGACAATTTCTGCAAGCTGCGCCTCTGGGAACTGACCGAATACGCAAGCTGCGTCTTCATCGACGCCGATGCCATCGTGCTGCGCAATATCGACCGGCTCTTCGCCTATCCCGAATTCTCCGCCGCCCCGAATGTTTACGAATCGCTCGCCGATTTTCACCGCATGAACTCCGGCGTCTTCGTCGCAAAGCCCTCGAGGGAAACATTCAGCGCCATGCTGGAGCGCCTGGATCAGCCGGAAATCCTGTGGAAACGCACCGACCAGACCTTCCTGCAGGCGTTTTTCCCGGAATGGCATGGTCTACCGGTCTATTTCAACATGCTACAATATGTCTGGTTTACCATGCCTGCGCTTTGGGACTGGAACAGTATTTCCGTCCTGCACTACCAGTATGAAAAGCCATGGGAAACAGATCATCCGAAGGCGGAAAGCCTGAGGCCGCTGATCGACCTGTGGCAGGCATTCTACATGGGCAAGGACGTGCCGGACATATCGGCCATGGCCAATCCGAAAGGGGCAGCATGAAGGTACTGGTATCGGGTGGAACAGGACTTGTCGGTCGCTATATCGTCGAGGAACTGCTTGCAGCCGGATATTCGGTCATCATCGGTGGCCGCCATGCCCCGCTGCCGCGCGCCTTCTCCCGCCCCGTCGACTTCGCGCCGCTGTCGCTTGACCCCGAAAAGGACCATGTCGAGGCCTTCGACGACGCCTATTTCTTCGTGCACGCCGCCTTCCATCATGCGCCCGGCAAATATCGCGGCGGCGAAGGCGACGATCCCGAGACCTTCAAGCGCTTCAATCTCGACGGCACCGTGCGTCTGTTCGAGGCCGCCAAACGCGCCGGTACGCGCCGCTGCATCTTCATCTCCAGCCGTGCCGCCTATGGCGAGCATCCGCCGGGAACCACGCTGACGGAGGCGACGCAGGAGAAGCCGGAAACGCTTTACGGCCAAACCAAGCTCGACGCCGAACGCAGCCTAGCGCATCTGGCCGCCCCCGGCTTCGCCACCGCCAGCCTGCGCCTCACCGGCGTCTACGGCAATCTGCGCCCCAACAAATGGGACAAGCTGTTCGGCGATTACCTGAGCGGCCGACCGATCCCCGCACGGGCCGGAACCGAAGTGCACGGCCAGGATGTCGGCAAGGCCGTGCGCGTCATGCTCGAGGCCGATGCCGGTCGCATCTCGGGCGAGACCTTCAACGTCTCCGATCTCGCGCTGGACACCTGGGATATTCTCGAGCCGATCCGCTGGGAGCACGATTGCGCCAACCGCCTGCCTGTCGCCGCCGACAAATCGCTGCTGACGCCGATGGACACGACCAAGCTGCAAGCGCTGGGCTGGCAGCCAGGCGGACTGCCGCTCTTCGAAGAAACCATCCACGCGCTCGCGACACAGCCGGCGGCCTGACGCACGAACGTCGCATTCGCGCGTTGCTTTTGCATACGCGCGTTGCATTGCGCGCCCGGCGTTCTATTGTCCCGCCACAAGAGCAAGGCGGACATCATGAACGCAAAAGACATCAAGGCCGGCATGCGCGCCGAAAGGCTGGCGCTGAGAGATGCCATTCCCATGGAGACCAGGGCCGCGATGAGCCTCGCCATGGCCGAACACGCCGGCGAGGCCATCGCGTTTGCGCCCGGCACCATCATCTCCGGCTTCCTGCCGATCCGATCGGAAGCGGACCTTCGCCCGCTGATGGCGCGGTTTCGCGCACGCGGCGCTAGGCTCTGCGTCCCCGCCATTCTCGACCGCCAGACCATCGTGTTTCGCGAACTCGTCGATGGCGCGCCACTGGTCTCCACCGGCTTCGGCACATCCGGCCCCGGCCCTGACGCACCGGTTCTCGACCCCGAGATCCTGCTGGTGCCGTTGTCCGCCTTCGACGGACGCGGCCACCGGATCGGCTACGGCGCCGGTCATTATGACCGCGCGATCGACCGTTTGAGGCAAAAAGGCATGCATCCGAAACTCATCGGCATTGCATTCGACTGCCAGGAAGTGGCACATGTGCCCGACGAGCCGCACGATGTAAGCCTGGATGCCATCCTGACAGAAAGCGGCCTGCGCTTTTTTGCCTCTTGGATTGGATAGCAATGCGACTGCTTTTTTTGGGTGACATGGTCGGCAAGACGGGACGCACGGCGGTGTGGGATCGCCTCCCCGGCCTGATATCGGACCTGAAGCTCGACTTCGTCGTCGTCAACGGCGAAAACGCCGCCGGCGGCTTCGGCATCACCGAGGACATCTTTCTCGAGACCATCAACGCCGGCGCCGACGTGGTGACGACCGGCAATCACGTCTGGGACCAGAAGGAAGCGGTCGCCTTCGCCGGCCGTAACGACCAGTTCCTGCGCCCCGCCAACTATCCCCAGGGCACGCCCGGTCGCGGATCGGGCCTGTTCTACGCCCGCAATGGTGCCCGCGTGCTGGTTGCCAACGTCATGGGCCGCGTCTTCATGCATCCGGAACTCGACGACCCCTTCAAGGCGGCCGAGACCATTCTGGACGCCTGCCCGCTGAAGGAGCAGGCCGATGCGATCATCTTCGATTTCCACGCGGAAGCCACCAGCGAGAAGCAGTGCTTCGGCCACTTCGTCGATGGCCGCGCCTCCTTCGTCGTCGGCACCCACACGCATGTGCCCACCGCCGACCACCAGATCCTGAACGGCGGCACCGCCTATCTCTCCGATGCCGGCATGTGCGGCGACTATGACAGTTCACTCGGCATGGACAAGGAAGAGCCGCTGAACCGCTTCATCTCGAAGATGCCGAAGGGCCGCATGGAGGCCGCCACCGGCCCCGCCACCATCTGCGGCGTCGGCGTCGAGATCTCGGATGCGACGGGTCTTGCGGAAAAGATCGCGCCGCTGCGCCTCGGCCCGAGACTGTCGGAAACCATCCCGGAATTCTGGCGCTAAACCGGGCATTTGTCTGCCATGACGTAAAAGTGAGCATCGCGGTCCGGATTTGATCTGGACCGCTGCCGACCCTTGCCGCATCCTTTTGCCAGTGAAAGCGCTGGGGACGTGGCATGAAGCTGCATTTTCTTGTCTTCGCAATGACCACACTCTCCGGCCTGCTGCCGGGCTGGCTGGGTTCTGACGCCGCGCAAGCACAGGAAGCGCGCCGCAACGTCAGCCAATGCCAGGCGATCGCGCAATCCATTCCCAAGGCGACATTCGCGAGCTTCTCCGGTGCCGTCCCGATCGCGGGCGCCGCGGACAACGAGACGGTGACGCTCACCTACATCGGCCACTCGACCTTCCTGATTGAGACGCCCGGCGGCGTCAGCATCGCCACCGATTACAGCGGCTGGTATACGCCGCCGCGCATGCCGATGGTGGCGACGATGAACCGCGCCCACTCCTCGCACTACACGCTGACCCCTGATCCGGCGATCAAATACGTCCTGCATGGCTGGAGCGATGTGCCGGGCGAGAAGGCCAAGATCGATTTGACGGTCGGCGACACCTACATCCGCAATGTCACCACCGATATCAGGGGCGGCTATGGCGCGCCGCAGGCCGACGGCAATTCCATCTTCATCTTCGAGGTCGCAGGCCTCTGCATCGGCCATCTCGGCCACCTGCACTACGAACTGACCGACGCCCATTACACCGAGATCGGCCGGCTCGACATCGTCATGGTTCCCGTCGACGGCGGGCTGACCATGGGCGCCGACAGCATGAGCCGCATCATCAAGCGCCTGCGCTCCTCGCTGGTGCTACCGATGCACCAGCCACGCCCGCTCGCCAACTTCCTCTCCATGTTCGGCCCCGACTTCGACGTCGTCTACGCCTCGGGCAACAGCATCGACGTCTCGATGCGCACCCTGCCGAAGAAGCCGCAGATCTATGTGGCGAAGGGGATGCAGTAGAGGGGTGCCTGCGTCACTCAAGGCGACGGGAATATTGGGCGGTTCTTTTCGTCATAGGCTTCGACAAGATCGCCCATGCGCGACGCTAGCAAGGCGAGCGGATGATCCTCGTCATCACCGACCTCCGCAAGGATTTCGTCGAGTTGGCCGACAAGACGATCATACTCTGTCTCGTTCGCCGGCATCGTGAGAAGCGGCGCTACCTTCACGTGACGGCACCTTTCACGATGGCATCAACCTCGTCGATCACATCGTCCAGGTCATGTCCAAGGCCTGCGTCGATATCCTTGCGTGCCTGATCCAACTCAATGATTTGTCGGCCTTCCGACGCGAGATAGGATTTCAGAGCGCGCACGAACACCCAGCTGCTTTTCCGGTCACAAATACCAGCGATCTGCTCGATCCCCGCGAGCACATCGGCAGGCAGACGCATGGTGATCGGGTCTGAAAGCTCATGACTGCTCATCGCCTTACCTCCGATTGCAATGCAAGCTACGTCACACCAGTAGACGCGTCAAACCTCCCACCCATGCAGCCTAAGCAACAAAAAAGCCCAGGAGCCAAAGCTCCCGGGCCTCGATCGACCTCGCTACAAGGCCCAACTCAAGCAAACTGCAGATGCTGACGCACGCCGACGTCGGGCATCTTGTCCTCGTCGAGATTGGCCTTGGCGATTTCCCAGCCGAATTTCAACTTGCTGCCGGTCGACACCCAGATTTCGGCGTCGTCGACATGCATAGCGAGCATCGTGAGTTTCGGGTCCTTCTTGCCATCCTCGTACCAGGCGGCCACGACCGAGTTCCAGTATTCCTCGATCTTGGAGGCATCCTGGCGAACCTCGATCTTGCCGGCGAGGCAAGCGTGATAGTCATGATCCTTGCCGACCACGCAGAAATGCGCCCGCGTTCCGGGCTTGATCGCCCGCACGATCTCCGCGTCCGACTTGGTGTAGAACCAGATGGTATTGGTCTTGGGATCGGCGTTCGGCGCCATGGGCTGCATGTGCATGTCGGCGCCATCGACGCCGAGCATACCGGCATGAATGTCGTTGACCTGATCCCAGAGCTGGCGTGCCGGGTGTTCCCGTGCCTCGTTGAAACTAGCCATAGCGCTTCCTTCCGTTTCGAATGGTCCGTGTTTGAAACGTCATCTCGCGGGCTTTGTTCCCCAAAGTGAAAACAGATGCTACGCTCCTGGTATCGTGGGGATATGGGGGATCGTCATGCGCATAGCGGCATTGGTCACGCTGGGCTTCGCCTCGGCATTGTCTCTGGCATCGGCCTTGCCCGCCGACGCCGCCGACCGCAGCTTCATGCCCGACGAGAACGGCCAGATCGTCTTCGTCACCCCATCGAGAAACATCGGCTGCACCTATATCCCGAAGGGCGGCACGGAGATGTATAAGCCCGATGACGGCGGCCCCGAGCTCGGCTGCGACCGCATCGAGCCGAAATATATCCGACTGATCTTGTCGGCCACGGGCAAGGCCTTCGTCTTCGAGATGGAGGGCGACACCGCCTGCTGCGACGATGTCAACGTGCTGAACTACGGCGATCGCTGGAAGGCGGGACCGTTTACCTGCATGTCCGATGAAAGCGGCCTCACCTGCCGCCGCAAGGACGGCCACGGCTTCTTCGCGAGCCGCAACAAATACACCGTCGATTGACGCCACGCCCCGACGCCGCGGCCATCCGGCACGCCTGTTTTCCCTTGAACGCGCCCCGTTTCACTCTTATAAGGCGGCCCATTCCCAACAATAAGACGTGAACAGGGGTGCCATGGCTGGCCATTCACAGTTTAAAAACATCATGCATCGCAAGGGCCGTCAGGATGCCGTGCGGTCGAAAATGTTCTCCAAGCTCGCGCGCGAAATCACCGTTGCCGCCAAGGCCGGTCTGCCCGACCCGACGATGAACGCCCGCCTGCGCCTGGCGATCCAGAACGCCAAGGCCCAGTCGATGCCGAAGGACAACATCGACCGCGCCATCAAGAAGGCTGCCGGCGCCGACGGCGAGAACTACGACGAAGTGCGCTACGAAGGCTACGGCCCGGGCGGCACCGCGATCATCGTCGAAGCGCTGACCGACAACCGCAACCGCACCGCCTCCAACGTCCGCTCGATCTTCACCAAGGCCGGCGGCGCACTGGGCGAAACCGGCTCGGTTTCCTTCTCCTTCGACCATGTCGGCGAGATCACCTACAAGCTCTCTGCCGGCGATGCCGACAAGATGATGGAAGCGGCGATCGAAGCCGGTGCCGACGACGTCGAGACCGACGAGGAAGGCCACTACATCACCTGCGGTTTCGAAGCGCTCGGCGAAGTCGCCAAGGCGCTGGAAGCTTCGCTCGGTGAAGCTGAAACCGTCAAGGCCGTCTGGCGCGCCCAGAATAACGTGCCTGTCGACGAAGAGCGCGCCCAGTCGCTGCTGAAGCTGATCGACAGCCTCGAGGACGACGACGACGTGCAGAACGTCTATTCGAACTTCGAAGTCTCGGAAGAAGTTCTGGCCAAGCTCTCGGCCTGATCGCTTCCGATCGCAATCTGAAAAAAACCGGCCCCGGAAACGCGGCCGGTTTTTTGTTGTCCACAGGTCTATCCGCGTGAGCCCTCACATACTGCCCCCAGGCGGTAACACGTCCGTGAACACGGGGTGTTTGTTAAGGCCTCGGTAACCCTGGCCGCTTTGAATGCCGCCCATTCGCTCCAGCCGGTCTGCCTCAAGGCCAGCCTCACTTCATACTCTCGGCGGGAAAACGACCCATGAAAAGACTATCCCTTTCGCTCTCCATCGCACTTGCAGGCACGCTCGCAGGCGCGGTCACGGCTCATGCGCAGCCATCCATGGTCAAGCAGTTCGACGATTGGGGTGTCTATTCCTACGACCGCTCGGGCAAGACGGTGTGCTATATTCTGACAGTGCCGAAGACCATGCAGCCCGCCGCCGTCGATCATGGCCGCAACTATTTCGTGGTCGGCCGCGCGCCGGGCCGTGGCACGAACTACGAGCCGCAGGCGATCATGGGCTATGATCTGAAGCCCGGCTCGCGCGCCAAGGTGGAGATCGGCGGCAAGGAATTCACCATGTTCACCAAGGGCTCCTCGGCCTGGGTGCTGGAAGAGACCAAGGAGCCAGACCTGATCGACTCCATGCGCGGCGGCAGCGACATGACCGTCGACGCCGTCTCGCGCCGCGGCACCGCCACCAGCTACACCTACTCGCTGAACGGCGTCACCGCCGCGCTGAAGCGCATGGCCCAGTGCAACTGAGCCGATCGCAATGTGTAAGACAAAACTGACGAAGCGCATCTCGGCATGAGGCGCGCTCGAAAGGACGGCATCCGCGTGCCGTCCCCTGCCCGCCTTGCCCGCGGCTGGAAGCGCACGGCCGCGATCTGCCTTGCGGGCATGGCGTTGGCCTGCACCTCGATCGCCGCCAATCCGCTGCTGTCGCAGCCCGCGCCCGTTGCGGCCAAGGCCGACAATGGTCCCAAGGGCCGCGAGACCGGGCTGAAGGTTCCTCGCTTCGTGTCGCTGCGGTCGCGCGAGGCCCGCATGCGCGTCGGCCCCTCGCTCGATTACGGCATCGCCTGGATCTACCGCGTTCCCGGCCTGCCGCTGGAGATCACCGCCGAATACGGCAACTGGCGCCAGGTGCGCGACAGCGACGGCGTCTCCGGCTGGATGCACCGCGCGCTGCTGTCGAGCAACCGCACCGCGATCGTCGGGCCGTGGCTATCAGCACACGTGCCCCTTCGCGACGGACCGAGCAGTTCGGCTCGCAAGCTGGCCTCGCTGACCCCTCGCGTGCGCGTCGCGATCAGCGATTGCGACGGTAGTTGGTGCAAGGTGGATGTGACCGGCCACGATCTGGACGGCTTCATCAGGCAATCGGCGCTCTGGGGTGTCTATCCCAATGAGACGATCAAGTAGAGGCTCAGACCACCGCCCTCAGGCGGCGACCTGCATCCCGGTTGCTGCCGTCAGGCAGCAGCCTGCATCAACGTGTTGAGCCCCGCGAACAACTCGACCGACTTCAGCCGCGCCTCGATATCGTGGATCGGCATCGAGATGATCAGCTCGTCGGCCTGCGTGTCGCGCAGGAATTCCGCGAGCTTCGCCTCAGCCGTCTTCGGTGACCCGACCACGGCGTAGCGCAGCGTATGCTCGACCGTCATCTTCTCCATCGGCGACCAGAAGCTCTCCATATCCTGGAGCGGCCTTGGGAACTGGCCGCGCACGTTGCGGCGCAGGTTCACGAACTGCTGCTGCGCCGAGGTGAAATGATACGCGGCCTCCTCGTCGGTCTCCGCCACCGATCCCATGACGCCGACCATCGCATAGGGCTTGTCGAGCACGGCGGATGGCTGGAACCGGTCGCGATAGATATCGAGCGCCTCCATCAGCGAATCCGGCGCGAAGTGCGAGGCGAACGCATAGGGAAGGCCGAGCATGCCGGCGAGCTGCGCGCTGTAGAGACTGGAGCCGAGCAGCCAGATCGGCACGTTGCTGTTCATCCCAGGCACGGAGAGGATCGCCTGGTTTTCGACCGGCGCGCCGAGCAGCTGCTGCAATTCGACGACATCGTTGGGGAAGCTGCTGGCATCGAGATTGCGCCTCAGTGCCTGCGCCGTGCGCATGTCGGTGCCCGGCGCCCGCCCGAGCCCAAGATCGACGCGCCCCGGAAACAGCGCCTCCAGCGTGCCGAACTGCTCGGCAATCACGAGCGGCGAATGGTTTGGCAGCATGATGCCGCCCGATCCGATCCTGATCCTTTTCGTCGCCGCCCCGACATGCCCGATGACCACGGCGGTGGCGGCACTGGCGATCCCCGGCATGCCGTGGTGTTCGGCCAGCCAGAAGCGGTTATAGCCGAACGCTTCGGCCCGCTGCGCCATCCGCGCCGAACTCTCCAGCGACTGCCTGATGGTGCTGCCTTCGGCAACCGGTGAGAGATCGAGGATCGAGAAGGGAACCATGGCGCGGCCTGTCGGTGGTTGGATTGGACACCCTATGTAGGTGCTTGGATGAGCGCCCCAAAGGGCCGCAGGCGAAAAACACCGACCGCAACACGGAGAGGCAGCGCTCGCATTGACAGCCCGCCGGCGGTTGTCTAAGCATGCCTCATACCGGCTGACCGGTCGTAAGCGTCTAACGTCAAGCAACGCACTTATCGATCCTCGTCGGTCGGAGTGCGTTTTTTTGTGCCCGTTGGACGAGGAATAGCCAGGAGGTTACCGTGGCTTTCCAGACTTTTCGTGATCCGCAGCAGCGCCGGCTGTATCTGCTGGCAGCGATCCTCTTCATCTCCTATCTCTGCATCGCGATCGCGCTTCCCGTGATCCCTGTTTACGTCACCGGCACGCTCAAGCTTGGAAACATGTGGGCTGGCCTCGGCGTCGGCATTGCATTCCTCTCGACCATCGTCAGCCGCGGCTATGCCGGCGGAATGAGCGACCAGCGTGGCACCAAGGTTGCCGTGCAGCGCGGGCTTGCGCTCTACGTGGTTGGTGCGCTGGTGTCACTGATCTCGGGCCTGCTGTCGCAAATGCCGTCCGCCGCTTATCTTGTGCTCATTGCCGGGCGGCTGCTGCTCGGGCTTGGCGAAAGTCTCGTCGCGGTCGGTATCATCTCTTGGGGTATCGGCATCGTCGGGCCGCAGCGCTCCGGCAAGGTGCTCGCCCTCGTCGGCGCCGCCATCTATGGCGCGCTGGCCGTCGGCGGCCCCATCGGCCTGCTGCTGCTCGCCCATCTCGGCTTTGCCGGAACCATGGCGGTCGGCGCGATCCTGCCCCTGCTCGGGCTTATCGCCATCAGCAGGGTTCCAGCAGTTCCGGTGCACGCCGCACAGCAGCGCCCTCCCCTCCTCAGCGTGATCGGCCGCATCTGGCTGCATGGCGCGGTCATCTGCCTGCAGGGCATCGGCTTTGCCGCGATCGGCGCATTCTTCACGCTCTACTTCCAGAGCAAAGGCTGGGCGTTCGCCGGCCTCGGTCTGACGGCCTTCGGCGTCGGCTTCGTCATGGTGCGCATTCTCTTCGGCCACCTGCCGGATCGGTTTGGCGGACTTGCCGTGGCCATGGTGTCGCTTGCCGTCGAGGCGGTCGGCCAGACTTTGATCTGGAGCGCCGGCGACCCCAGCGTCGCGCTGATCGGCGCCTTCATGACCGGCCTCGGCTGCTCGATGATCTTTCCGGCCATGGGCCGCGAGGTCGTCCATCTCGTCGCGCCGCATCTGCGCGGAACGGCGCTCGGCGGCTTCTCGGCATTCCAGGATGCGTCTTACGGGCTGACGGGACCGCTTGCCGGTCTCCTCGCCGACCGGGCCGGCTATGACAGCATCTTCCTAGTCGGCGGCACCACCGCCACCTTCGGATTGCTGATCGCCACCGCCCTGCGCCGCAGAACGGCCCGCGCGGCGCTGCCCGAGGGATAATGACCCGACCGACCCCGCTCATGCCGGCGCCAACGCCGGCATGAGCCTGTTGTGGTCGAGAGATCAACCAGCCTTCGCCGATCCGATACCGTCAAGCTTGGCGACGGCATCGGCGGGCAGCACGAGATCGGCGACCGCGAGGTTTTCCCGCAGATGCCCGCGCGACGAGGTGCCGGGGATCAGCAGGATGTTCGGCGCGCGCTGCAGCAGCCAGGCCAGCGCCACCTGCAACGGCGAGGCACCCAGCTCGGTCGCAACATCCGACAGCGTCGAGGACTGCAGCGGCGAGAAGCCGCCGAGCGGGAAGAAGGGCACATAGGCCGTCCCCTCGCTCGCAAGCTTTTCGATCAGCGCATCGTCCTCGCGATGGGCGAGATTGTACTGGTTCTGCACGCAGACGATCTCGGTGATCTTGCGCCCGTCTGCGATCTGCCTAGCTGTGACGTTGGAAAGGCCGATATGCTTGACGAGGCCCTGGCGCTGCAGATCCGCCAGTACGGTGAGCGGCTCTTCCAGCGAGCCCTCGGCCGGGCCGTGCACATCGAACATGGCGCGCAGGTTGACCACCTCGATCGCATCGAGGCCGAGGTTCTTGAGGTTGTCGTGGATAGCCTGCGTCAGCGCCTCCTTCGAAAAGGCAGGGTTCCAGGACGCATCCGCCCCACGCACCGCCCCGATCTTGGTGACGATCACGAGGTCGTCTTTATAGGGATGCAGCGCTTCCTTGATGATCTGGTTGGTGACGTGCGGGCCGTAGAAATCGCTAGTGTCGATATGATCGACACCGCTCTCGACGGCCTCACGCAGCACCGCCACCGCTTCCGCGCGATCCCTCGGCGGCCCGAAGACGCCCTTGCCGGCGAGCTGCATGGCCCCATAGCCGAGCCGTTTGACGATGCGGTTGCCGAGTTTGAATGTTCCAGACTTTTCAAGATTGGACATGATCTTTCTCCGTTTCGATCAAGACGAGAAATAGGTCAGTCTGGTTCCATCGATAAGCCAAGACAATCCGCACGGGCTGTTCGGAATCTCGGACAGTGACTTGGCATCCGCTCATGTCGAAGCCGGAACGGGGGCAGCCTCAGGCTTGCCGAACCGCAATCCGCAGACAAGCGGCACGCTGACCGCGTAGACGACGATGACGGACAACCAGATCGCGCCCGGCCATTGCGCCCTGACCAGAAAATAGACGCTGGAGAAACCGAGCGGCGTGACGATCGAGGCAAGGCTCACCGCCGAGGACAATACGCCCTGAAACCGCCCCTGCTGGCTCTCGTCGACCTGCCGCGTCGCCAGCGATTGCAACGCCGGAACGCCGATGCCGCCGAGCGCGAAGAGCGGCATGATCGCAAAGATCATCCATCCCCGCGTGGCAAACGCCATGACGACGAGCGAGAGACAGGCGCTGGCGACACCGGTGAGGATGGCGCTGCGTTCGCCGAGCAGCTTGACGGCGGGCCCCGGAAGGAAGGCCTGGGCGAGCGTCTGGCAGACACCGAAGGCGCCGAGCGAGAGGCCGACCCAGAGACCGTTCCACTGGAAACTGTCCGCGCCCCAGAGCGCCCAGCAGGTGCCGTAGACCTCGCCCGTGGCGCTGAAGATGAAGAAGATGACGACGATGGGCAGCAGGCTCTTCATGGAAAAGAGCCAATGAAGCGGCCGCAGCGGGTTCAGTGCCGCGAGATCGACCTTCTCCCGGCTGGGCTTGCGCGATTCCGGCAGCATGAGGAAAGCGAGAAGCAGGTTGCAGCCATTCAGCACCGCCGCCGCGATGAAGGGTAGCCGCAGCCAGTAATCGCCCAGCGCGCCGCCGAGCACCGGGCCGACAATGAAGCCGGCCCCGAACATCGCATTGATGAGGCCGAAGCGGCGGGCGCGTTTGTCCTCCGGCGATATGTCGGTGATATAGGCCGACGCGACGGAGACATTGGCGCTGGTGAGCCCGGCGATGGCGCGGCCGAGAAGCAGCATCCAGAGGCTGGGTGCGAAGGCGAGGAACAGATAATTGATGGCCGCACCGCCAAGCGAGATCAAAAGCACCGGCCGCCGGCCGAGCAGGTCGCTCAGCGAGCCGAGTACAGGGGCAAAGATGAATTGCATGGCCGCGTAAAGCGCGGTCATGATGCCGATGGTGGAGGCGACGTTGTCGGCGTGGGTGACGTCCTTGAGCAGTGCGGGAAGAATGGGAAAGATAAGCCCGATGCCGACGGCATCGAGAACGATGGCAGTGAAGATGACGAGAAGTGGTCTAGTCACAGATGGCGTGGTCATGGATTGTGTAGGCATGGCGTGTTCCGATCGAACGCGAGCGCACGAACGCACGCGGCGCCGATGGCTCACGATAGGGCCTGGCGATGCAGGCGATGATGTTTGGGAACGCTGGCCGATCGATGCCTGAGGCGGCATGGATGGCGTGTGCTTGACCGCATGGACGACAATTCGTCCACCTGTTTTACTCCGCCACTGAGCGGATCAAGGAAAGCGGTCGCTTTTCGCGATGCGCTTATTTACGCCAATCGCGCGCTGGCGGCAAGTGGCGTGCTGTTGGCTTCAGCCGGACGGCTGGCTGACTGGAGAAGAACATTCGCGATAGCGCTGATATCGCCCGCAGCCGACCCTTGAGCATACGCAGGTCCGGCACCGCCGCTTCAACCATGAGAAGCGGCGGCCTCGATGCGTGTCTTATCCACGCCGCCGCAGCACATGCACTTCGGCGCTGTGCTGATGCTCACCCTGCGCCAGCGTGAAATTGGCGAGCTGGCGATCCATCTCGACCGCTTCGGTGGCGAGCAGATGGATGGCGGCCGTGCTTTCTTCAACCATCGCCGCGTTCTGCTGCGTCATCTGATCAAGCTCGGCAACCGCCGTATTGATCTGGCGCAGCGTCTCCGCCTCCTCGCGGGTGGCGTCCATGATCTCGCTGATCTGGCCGTTGATCGCCTCGACATGACCGCCGATCCCCGTCAGCGCCACGCCGGCCCGCTCGACCAGCGACACGCCGGCCTCGACCTCATGCGTGGATTTCTGCAGGAGATGCGAGATCTCCTTGGCAGCACCCGACGAGCGCTGGGCAAGCTCGCGCACTTCGTGGGCAACGACCGCAAATCCCTTGCCGGCTTCCCCGGCGCGCGCCGCCTCGACGCCGGCATTCAGCGCGAGAAGGTTGGTCTGGAAGGCGATGGAATCGATGACCGAGATGATCGAATTGATCTGACGCGACGAAGACTGGATCGCCTCCATCGCTGCGATCGTATCGCGCATGATCTGGCCGGAGCCCGATGTCTCGCGCTTGGCGTCGCGGGCGATCCGCTCGGCCTCTTCGGCGCGCGCAAGCTGCGAGCGGACCGACTGGGTGATCGCGTCGATGGCGCTCGCCGTCTCGGTGATCGACGCCGCCTGCCGCTCGGTGCGGCCGGCAAGATCGTCCGAACCGGCGCGCATCTCTTCCGAGCCCGAACGCACCGCCGCCGAATTGCCGCCGATCGCCGTCATCGTGTCGCTGAGCGTTGCCAGCGCCTGATTGAAATTGTGGCGCAGCCCCTCGAGCTCGTTCGGGAAGCGCCGGTCGATCTGATAGGCGAGATCGCCGTTCGCCAGATGCAGCAGCCCTTCGTCGATCGCCTCGACCACTTCCTGCAACGTCTTCGCCTCCGCCTCGCGCTCGGCCATGTGTTGCTGTCGGTCGCGGTCGGCGCGTTCGCGCGTCTCCGCGCTTGCCGCTTCCAGCGTGCGGCTGTCGATGAGCGACTGCTTGAAGCGCGCAAGCGCCTTGGCCATAGTGCCGATCTCGTCGTGGCGGTTCTGGCTGCCGATCTCGACCTCAAGATCGCCATCGGCCACCGCGCGGGTGACGCCCGCAAGCTTGGCGAGCGGCGAAAACAACATCTTGGTGATGATCCCGGTCGCGATAGCCATGACCACGAGCACGCCGCAGCCGATCATCGTCAACAGCATCGCGATTTCGAGCGATCCGGCATTGATCTCGCTGAGACGCATGCTCTCGACCACCAGATAGCGCGCACCCTCATAGTCAACGGGCTTCACATAGGCCCGCGCGGCGCCATCGGCGCGGCTGAAATCGTTGACCGACATCGCGGGATTGGCAAACGCGTCCTTCAGGAAGGTGAAGGGCGCGGTATCAAGCGTCGCCAGCCGGCCGGCTTCGTTGACCGTGACGGCCGACCCATCCTCGGAAACGATCGCCGCCTGCGCCGTGCTGCCGGCAACGATACCCTTGGAGAGGATGCTGGCGACGACATCGTCGCGCACCTTAAACAGCATCACGCCCTTCGGCTGGCCGAGCTTGACGATAGGCACGGCATAGAAGATCGCCGATGCACTGTTCGCGTCTACCCGCAGGCCGGAGAAACCGGCGGGCGCGCCATCGTCGGTCGCCTTGGCGGTGTTTTCGATCGCCTTGGCAAACGCCAGACCGGCGCCGGTCGATTTCCACGCATCCGACTTCAGGTTTTCGGCGAAATCGTCGTTCTTCTTGTAGGAATAGAGCACGAAGCCATCGAGATCGGCGATCAGGAGGTCGCTGAACGGCGTATTCTGCAGATCGCGCGCGACTTCGCCTTGGGTTTTCTCATGGTTGGAATAATAAAAGCCGCTCGGCGCATCCGGCTTCACCAGCTTCTCGCGCTCGCCGGCCGGGTTTGGATTGTCGGTGATGAACACCTTCTTGAGCTCGGCGCGCACATCGCCCGAGGTCTTCTCGATCGTCTTCCAGCCGCTCTTCAGGCTGGTGATCGACATCTGCAGCGCCTCGATGCGGGCGATCGAATTGGCCTGATTTTCCAGCTGCGCCAGCTGATCATGCAGCATGTCGCCGCGAAAGATCAGCACGCTCTCCTTGGCCTTCAGCGCCTGCTCGCCGGAAATGCGGCTGCTGGCGAAATAGGCGAGACAGTTGATGGCGGCGATGGAAAGCGCCGTCAGCAGAATGAAAGTAGCAATGACCTTGAAGGACAGCGACTGGAATCTCTGAACCATGAAAAAACTCGAACCCCTTCCGGAACAGCTGATACCGACGGGGCTGGCGCCCCACAGGCAGGCCTGAAAACAGAACACGGGAAGCCTTCGCTCAAGAAAGCTGGCTCCTCTCATCTCTTGTGGATCATAAGTTACCGAGGGAATTTAAATTCCCGTAAATATGGTCCATCAAAAACGATGGCATGTTTTTGTTTTGTTCACATATCGATGGCAGTTATCGCTGATCTGCAATAGGATTACCGCATGCAAAGCGCGATTCGTATCATCGGCATCGACCCCGGCCTGCGCCGCACCGGCTGGGGCGTCATCGAGACGCTCGGCAATTCGTTGCGCTTCGTCGCCTCCGGTACGGTCACGTCCGATGGCGACATGGACCTCGCCTCGCGCCTTTGCCAGCTGCATGACGGCCTTGCCGACGTCGTCCACGTGCATCAGCCCGATGAAGCCGCCGTCGAGGAGACCTTCGTCAACAAGGACGCCGTCGCCACGCTGAAGCTTGGCCAGGCCCGAGGCATCGCCATGCTCGTTCCCGCTCGCGCCGGCCTGCACGTCTCGGAATACGCACCGAACGCAGTGAAGAAGGCTGTCATCGGCGTCGGCCACGCCGAGAAGAAGCAGATCCACATGATGCTGAAGATCCTGATGCCGAAGGCCGAGTTCAAGGGCGACGACGCCGCCGACGCACTCGCCATCGCCATCTGCCACGCCCACAACCGCGGCGGCGCTCGCATGCGCATGGCCGCGCTTGCCGGCTAGCTTGTTCTTGACTTGTTCTCGTTTCGTGGTAAGTAATACCCGAGAGGTATTACCATGCGTGTAACCGAAAAAGGCCAGGTGACGATCCCCAAGGAGATCCGCGACCGATTGAACATCGGCCCGGGGTCGGAGGTGGATTTTGTCGCAGACGAGAAAGGCGCTCGGCTTGTGGTCGTCGCCGAAGGTAAATCCACATCGGACGAAGAATTCGCGACGTGGCTGAAAAGTGTGTCCGGTACATTCGACACGCTCGGCATGACCACGGATGAATATATGGAATGGCTGAGGGGGCCGCGCGATGACCTCGGTCCTCGTTGATACCAACGTTTTCATCGACGTTTTTGGGCCGGAAACGCAATTCAAGGAGTGGTCGTCGGAGATGATCTTGAGGCTGCGCCCGCAAGCGCAGTTCATTCTCACACCGATCGTCTGGGCTGAATTGTCAAGCATGGCGCCGAGCGAGGATCAGCTCATGTTCATGCTGGCGCGTCTCAATCTGGTGCGCGAAGCGGTACCCTTTCCTGCAGCCTATCAGGCCGGACTGGCCCACATCGCCTACCGCCGCGCCGGCGGCGCGCGCGAACGCACACTCCCCGATTTCCTGATCGGCGCCCATGCGTTCGTTCGCTCCCATCGCCTACTCACCCGCGATCCCGGGCGCTACCGAGCCTACTTCCCGGCGCTCGACCTTATCACGCCCGAAACCCACCCCATCTGAACTCTTAACCGGCGGACCACCAAACATGATCGGCAAGCTCAAAGGCACCATCGACGAAATCGGCGACGACTATGTGCTCGTCGACGTGCACGGCGTCTGCTACGTGGCCCATTGCTCGGCGCGCACCCTGTCGCGCATCGGCTCGGTGGGCGAAGCCTGCATTCTCTTTATCGAGACCTATGTGCGCGAAGACCAATTGAAGCTCTTCGGCTTCATGAGCGCGCTCGAGCGTGAATGGTTCAACCTGCTGCAGAGCGTCCAGGGCGTCGGCGCCAAGGTGGCGCTCGCAGTGCTTTCAACCCTGACGCCGGGCGAACTCGCCAATGCCATCGCCCTGCAGGACAAGACATCGATCTCCCGCGCCAACGGCGTCGGCCCCAAGGTTGCCGTCCGCATCGTCACCGAACTGAAGAACAAGGCCCCCGCCTTCGCCGGTGAGGCATCCGCCAATATTGGCCTGAAACAGGAACTCGGCGAAGGCGTCGCCTCCGCCCCTGTCGCCGACGCCGTCTCGGCCCTCACCAACCTCGGCTACAGCAGAGACCAGGCCGCCAACGCGGTTGCCGCCGCGATGAAGACGGCGGGAGAAGGCGCTGACAGCGCCAAGCTGATCCGGCTGGGGTTGAAGGAGCTGTCGCGGTGATTGGCTGGAAGCCGGTTTGGAACTACTATTGATGCACTCGACCGAAAGAGGCTTCAACGATGAGCGCTTTGACAAAATTGAGTTCGAAAGGACAGCTTACGATCCCAAAGGGAATTCAGGAGAAACTGGACATCGCGCCGGGCACCGAATTTTACCTGACGGTTGAAGACGGCAAGCTATTGGCAACACCGAAACGCACATCGATGTCGGCAACGAAGCGGCTGATGGATTTTGCAGGAATTCTCGGCAAGCCTCCCAATGGCAGGAGCTTGAGCTCGGAGGACATCGATGAAGCCATCATGGACGCGGTTGTAGAGGATGAGGAGCGTATTCAACGGGAATGGCACGAAGGCCGTAAATGATCGGGATCGACACGAACATCCTGCTGCGGTTTCTTCTCGATGATGAACCGACCCAAGGCGCGATCGCCCGGCAGTTCATGTCCGAGCGGACCACTGACGACCCGGCATATGTGAGCGCAGTCGTGCTCGCGGAAACCATCTGGTTGCTCAACCGACGCCTTGGTTACTCCAAGCCCGAGATCGCCAACGTATTGGCGCAGCTTGCGCAAGCAGATGAAATCGTTATCGAGCATTCGGAGGAGTTGAAGCTTTTGACCGTCGACGCATCCCGACCGATCGCCGATATCGCGGATTATCTTGTCGTCTGGGCCGCTGCGAATGCGGGCTGCGCCAAAACCTTTACCTTCGACCGCAAGGCCGCCCGCAAAATTCCCGGAATGGAACTTCTCGCATGACCGACACCGCTCGCCTCATCACCCCGGAAAAACGTGATGGAGACCTCAAGGAACTGTCGCGGTAAGCGCAATTGCCAGGGCGGTCACGCCTTACTATTATGCAAACGTAAGGCGGAGCGACAGAGCGAGACCATGGGCTTCAACATCACGATCACATCCAAGGGACAAATGACGATCCCCAAGGATCTGCGCGATCAGCTGAACGTCAAAGCCGGCGACAAATGCTATGCTTGGGTCCGAAACGGTGAACTGATCATGGTCCCCCGCAACAAACCGCTCAGCGAGCTTGCAGGCATCCTCGGCAAGCCGCCGGTTGATGCGCCGCTGTCTCAGGAGGGCATCGATGAGGCGATAATGGACGCCGCCGTCGAGCGCTACGAAAATGCGATTGGAAAGAGCGAGCGCGAATGAATGAGCGCTTCGGCATCGACACGAACGTGCTCTTGCGCGTCGCCATGGCCGATGACGCCAGGCAAGCCGATGCCGTGGCGGCTCTCCTGGGCCGGCTGGGGCAGGACGACGTGCTCTTCGTCAATGTCTCCGTCGTTCTCGAAGCCTATTGGGTGTTGAACCGCATGTATCGCTATCCGAGAGAGCGTATTCTCGATTTCATCCAGGCAGTCCTCGAACGACGAGAATTCGAGGTGGCCGCTTATGAAGCCGTGGGCAATGCCGTCTATCTCTGCAGAACCGCCAACGTCGATTTCGCCGATGTGCTGCTCAGTGAAATGAACCGGCTCGACGGCTGCGCCAAAACCTTTACCTTCGACCGCAAGGCCGCCCGCAAAATTCCCGGAATGGAACTTCTCGCATGACCGACACCGCCCGCCTCATCACCCCGGAAAAACGTGGAGAGGACTTCGACGCGACGCTGCGGCCGCAATCGCTCGACGAGTTCACCGGCCAGGCCGAGGCTCGCGCCAATCTCAAGATCTTCATTGAGGCGGCGAAGAACCGTGGCGAGGCGCTTGATCACGTTCTCTTCGTCGGGCCGCCCGGCCTCGGCAAGACGACGCTGGCGCAGATCATGGCCAAGGAGCTCGGCGTCAATTTCCGCTCGACATCCGGCCCTGTTATCGCCAAGGCCGGTGATCTCGCGGCGCTGCTCACCAATCTCGAGGAGCGCGACGTGCTCTTCATCGACGAAATCCATCGCCTCAGCCCCGCCGTCGAGGAAATCCTCTATCCTGCCATGGAGGACTTCCAGCTCGATCTCATCATCGGCGAAGGCCCGGCCGCGCGCTCGGTGAAGATCGACCTGTCGAAGTTCACGCTGGTCGCCGCCACCACCCGTCTCGGCCTTCTGACGACACCGCTGCGCGACCGCTTCGGCATCCCGGTGCGGCTCTCCTTTTACACCGTCGACGAACTGGAGTTGATCGTGCGCCGCGGCGCGCGGCTGATGAACCTGCCGATGACGGACGAAGGCGCCCGTGAGATCGCCCGCCGCGCCCGCGGCACCCCGCGTATCGCCGGCCGCCTGCTGCGCCGCGTGCGTGATTTCGCCGAGGTCGCGAGAGCCGAGGCCGTCACCCGCGAGATCGCCGACGAAGCGCTGACCCGGCTGCTGGTCGACAATCTCGGCCTCGACCAGCTCGACAAGCGCTATCTCAACATGATCGCGGTGAATTTCGGCGGCGGCCCCGTCGGCATCGAGACGATCGCGGCCGGGCTGTCCGAGCCGCGCGACGCGATCGAGGATATCATCGAGCCCTACATGATCCAGCAAGGCTTCATCCAGCGCACCCCGCGCGGCCGCGTACTGACGGCCACCGCGTGGAAGCATCTCGGCATGCAGCCGCCCAAGGATCTCGAAGCCGCCCAGTTCCGCCTGTTCCAGCAGGACGATTGAGGAACCCCTACCCCGCTTCGCGCATTGGCATCTCGAAAGGAGATCGTCATGCGCAAGTACCGCATCGGCACTGATGTCGAATGGAAATGGGGCAAGGGAACCGGGACCGGCAAGATCAAAGAGAGCTTCACCGACGACGTCGAGCGTACGATCGAAGGTGCGGTCATCAAGCGGAAGGCGAACACCGAGGAGCCGGCCTATCTGATCGAGCAGGAAGACGGCGGCAAGGTGCTGAAAAGCCATTCCGAGCTGAAGAAATCCGGCTGACGGCGGCCTGAAGCGCCTGCATGATCCAGCCGCCGCAAAGAGGAGGACATGCCGTGACTGATTTTGACCCCATCCGATCCTTCCGCAAGCTCGCCTATAACAACGCGCTCGCCAACCATCGCCTGCACATGGCCTGCGCGCTGCTGCAGCCCGGCGAGTTCGAAGCGCCGCGCGTCAGCTTCTTCCCGTCGATCAAGGCGACACTGAATCATATCCTGACGGTGGACTGGTTCTATGTCGATGCGCTGGAGGGTGGCACACTGGGGCCGCAGGCCTGGGCGGTCGAGGAGCCCTGCCCGGATATCGCAAGCCTTGCCGCCGAGCAGAAGGCCGTCGATGCAAGATTGGTGACGCTCGCCGAAGCGCTCTCGCCGCAGAAGCTGGTCTCGACCGTCGAGATCCATCGCGGCGAACGTATCCAGCGGGAGCGGATGGAGGATGTGCTCAACCATCTCTTCCAGCACCAGACGCATCATCGCGGCCAGGCGCATGCCATGCTGGCGGGCACCGGCGTGAGGCCGCCGCAACTCGATGAATTCATCGTAGCCGACGATGCCAGGTTCCGGGGCGACGAGATCGCCGCCCTCGGATGGAGCGAAGTACGGATTATGGACTAATCCTGCAGCCGCGCCTTCAGCCCGTCGATGATCGTCTTGCTGAGCAGCGCGTAGTTTTCGTCGAAGTGATGGTCGCCGGCGAGCGCGATGACATCGACGCCGCTGTCCTTCAGATCAGGGCAGGCTACCTCGTCGTCGTCTTCCTTGCCGTAGACGCATTGCACGATCTTCGGATCAACGGCCTTCAGATCGGCCACCGGGTCGCCGCCGGCGCCTTCGGTCTTGGCGCCGAGCCAGCCCATGACGGAGATCTGGTAATCCACCTCGTGCGACAGCGACAGCAGCGAGATCTGCGCGACGGCGCTCTTTGCCGCCGGCTTCAGCCGTGAGAAGGCGGCCGGCACGACGTCGGCGCCGAAAGAATAGCCGACCAAGAGAACATGCTTGACCTTCCACTGCTTGCGGTAGAGCTCGATGATCTTGCCGAGATCGTCCGCCGTTTCTTGTGGCTGGCGTTCGGACCAGAAGTAATGCAGCGAATCCACGCCAACGACGGGAATACCCTGCTTCTGCAGCGCCGCACCCACTTCCTTGTCGATATCGCGCCAGCCGCCATCGCCGGAATAGATGATCGCCATCGTGTCGAAGGCGGGCTTGGCGTCGAGGATCGTCAGCGGCAGCCCGAGCGGATTGTCGGCATTGCCGGATGCGGCGATCAGGTCGTCAAGCGTGCTGCTAAGCGTCGTCTGCGCATCATCCTGGGAGTCGCGAATGTCGATGTCGGAATGCGCCTTCTTCAGCTCATCCGCATGCGCGCGCCCATCCTTGTCGGCATTGGGCGTGAAGGCGGCGATGATGGGATCGGGCAGCGCGATGTCGCTAAGGCCATAGATCATCCGGTCACCGACCGTCTTCTTCTTGGCCGGCGTGCAGAGCTGCTGCGTCAGCGGGATACCGGCCAGCGGATCGATCGCCAGTGTCTGGCCGATGGTCGCATCCGGCGTCTGCGCGGCGATTGCCAGCGCCAGCGCCCCACCCTCGCCGATACCGGCCACGATCGGTAGATGGTATGGGCTGTTGCCGGCGGCGCGCTGCACCTGCTGGCTGAGCGACTCGATATCGGAGACCAGATAGATGCAGCCGTCATTGTCGCTGACATCGTATTTACGCAGAGCATCGATATAGGATGGGAAGTCGACGCCGATCACCACGGCTCCCTCACCCACCAGACGATCGGCTTCCGTCTTCTCCTTGTCGCCCCAGCCGCCAGCGTCCGAGATCAGCATCACGGCGCCCTTGACGTCGCCGTCAGGCAGGAAGATGTGCGGCGACGGGATGAGCCCGGTCTCGAACTCCTGCGTCGTCTCGTCGGCCGCATGTGCGGCGGGAATGGAGAGCGCCAGCGCACAGGCGGCGGCCAGAATGTGTCTTTTCATCATTTCCTCACGACCCCTTTCAATCCGCCGCCGATCAGGAGTGTCGCGTCCATCAAAGCGATCATCGGATTGCCTCCTCCGGACACCGCAAGATAGCGCGGATGCCATTGAGGGTGAAACTTGGATTTGAAGGCCCTCAGGCCCTTGAAGTTGTAGAAGCGCTCGCCGTGCTCGAACACGGTGCTGCCGATGCGATCCCACACAGGTGCCGTTTCGCGCTTCGACATGCCAGAAAGCGGGGCCATGCCGAGGTTGAAGTGCGAGAAGCCTTCGGCGCGCAGATATTCCATGATCTGCACGAACAGGAAGTCCATGGAGCCCTTCGGCGCATCCGGCGAGAAGCGCATCAGGTCGATCGTCCCCTCATCCTTGGCGCCGGTGATCAGAATGTTTGCGAAGGCAACGATCTTGCCCTCGAGCTTCAGGATGCCGACCGGCTGAGCCAGGATGTAGTCGGGCGTGAACGCACCAAGCGAAAAGCCCTTCTCCTTGGCGTTGTGGTCGGCAAGCCATGCGTCAGAAACCGCCGCCAGCTCGTCCATCACAGCAGGCACGTCTTCCGCCGCGATCACCTCGAAGCTCAACCCGTCGCGCTGGGCGCGGCTCGCGGTCTGGCGCAGGTTCGCCCACTTGCCGCCCTTCATCTCGAAGGTCGAAAGGTCGGAGACGGCAAGTTCGCCGAGCTTGAAGGCCCTAAGGCCCGCATCGGCGCAATGCGAAAGCAGCGCCGGCGAGATCTGGTAGAACACCGCACGGCAACCGGCGGCGCGCGCCGTCTCGACGAAGCGCCACACGAGTTCCGGCATGGCGCTGCGGTCGCCGATCGGATCGAACAGCGCGATCCACGAGCGCCCCTGGCGGCCATACATGAT
This sequence comes from Rhizobium sp. 2MFCol3.1, assembly GCF_000377565.1. Lineage (GTDB taxonomy): Bacteria > Pseudomonadota > Alphaproteobacteria > Rhizobiales > Rhizobiaceae > Rhizobium. The sequence goes on from NZ_KB898360.1 coordinate 49,525, forward strand.
GAAAGCGTCGCCCTTGTCGGAGAACATCACGCTCTTGTCGCCCATGCGCACCAGATTGGCGTCGGCGTAGCGCTGCTTCTCGACGATATCGACGGCGCGCTCCAGCGCCTCGTCCGTTGCCGGCTCAAGCCGGGTCGTCGCCGGCCGCAGCAGGCTGAAGACGGCGATGGCGGTCGAGATGATGGTGATCCCTAGCACGGCGCGCAGACCCCGCGGCGCCTCGTCGGCGAATTCGAACTGCCACCACAGCTCGTTGCTGTAATCGACGTCGCGATAGACGAAGAGCAGGATGACCACGGCGCCGACGCAGACGACGGCGATCGCGGTCAGCCAGGATGCCGTCAGCGTCTGGTTGAGCAGCGAGGCGCGGCGACGGAACAGGCGCCGGCTGACGAAGAGACCGAAGATCAGGAAGGCGAGGAACGCGGCTTCGACCAGCGCCACGGCCTTCAGCAGCGACAGCATCAGTGCTGCGGCGGCCGAGAAGATGGTGATCCACCATGCGCCGTCGAGCTTCTGGCCAAGACCGCGCGCGGCGACCACGAGCGCCAGCCCGGCAAGGCTCGCAAGGAAGTGCGCGCCTTCCACGATCGGCAGCGGCAGATAGTTGGAGAGGAACTCCAGATTGGAATCCGGCGTCGGCGTGACGCTCGAAAAGATCAGCATGACGCCGAGCAGCAGCGATAGCGCCGAAAGGAGCTGCGGCATAAGCCGGATGCCGATCCGGCGGAAGCCTGAAGCGACGGGATGGTCGGCAAAGCGGCGAAGCTCTGTCGCCGAGACCGCGAGAACAGCAAGCAGCAGCGGAACGACGTGGTAGATAAGGCGGTAGAGCACCAGCGAGCCGAGCACTGCGTCGATATTAACAGCACTGCCGAGCGCCGCGATGATGACGGTTTCGAACACGCCGAGACCCGCCGGCACATGGCTGAGCACGCCGAGACCGACGGCAATCGCGTAGACAGCGAGAAACACCGGCCAGCTGATCGCCGTCTGCGGCAGGAGCACATAGAGAACGGTGGCGGACGCCGCGATATCGAAGGCGGCGACCAGAAACTGACGCGACCATGTGGCGGAATCAGGCAGCCGCAGCGAGAAGCGGCCGATGCTGACTGCGCGGCCGCCACGGCCGAGCACGACACCCGCCGCCAACACCAGCACGATCGATCCGCCGAGGAGACGCAGAACCCAGCTGCTGACATCGATGAGCGGCGCGATCTCGTCAGCAATCGCCAGAAGCGCGATGGAGCCGACGCCGGCCAGGCCGAGGCCGAAGGCGATGGTGACGAAAGCGATGACGCGGCCGATATCCTCCGGCGTCAGTCCGAGCCTGGAATAGGCGCGGTAGCGAATGGCGCCACCGCTGAGCGCGCCGAAGCCCGCCGTGTTGCCGACGGCATAGGCGGCAAAGGCGGTCAGCGCGACCTGCGGGAACGGCAGCTTTTTGCCGACGTAATCGATAGCGTTCACGTCGTAGAACACCAGCGCGAGGAAGCTCAGCGCCGTGAAGAACAGCGCCAGCACGATCGAGCTGATCTTGGTGTCGGCCAGCGCCTGCACCACGTCGTCATAGCGCACCTCGGTCGTCAGCTGCTCGATCGCGAAACCGACCATGCAGAACACGGCCAGCGTGGCGAGCGCCGTCAGATGCGTCCGGTACCGGCTGAAAAACCGCGAAATGGCGGATTCTTCTATGACTTCAATCTCTTCCAAATTGGCGTGCTTCGACATTACGAACCGTCGTAAACCTACATATTAGCGGGAATCATGTCTTGGACATCTAACATAACCTGCATGTAAGTTCTTGGACGCAAGCCCGCGAATACATGCCAACACTACCCCAATGCCGCTTAACGACGCCTGCTTCATCCCCAATTGGGGCATTTTTGGCGCGGGGACAGGGGTTTGAATATTGTATTTTCGTAAGGTTAAAGCCTTCGATGCGCCAATACCGGCATCCGGGGATGCCGGTATGCCGGCTAAGCCGCCGGCTCCGCGCCCTGGTTGTTCCTCTGCGCGGCATAGCGCGCAGCCGCGGCACTGGCGTCGGCATCATGCGTCTCGCTGGATACCTGTAGCGTCGGCACGGCGAATTCGATGCCGTTTTCCTTGAAGGCCGTGCGGATCATCGCCAGCGCGTTGCGGCGGATGACGAATTGCTCGCCGGGCTTCGTCATCATCGCCAGGCGGATGACGATCGCGAACTCGCCAAATTGCTCGACGCCCTTCATCTTCATCGTCTCGATGATGTGGGGCGCGTAATCGGGGTTTTCGAGCAGCTTCTGGCCGATCTGCTTGATGACCTTCTTCGCCAGCACGAGATCGGTGTCGTAGGTGACGTTCAGCGTGATCTTGTCGATCGTCCAGTCGCGGTTGAGGTTCTTGACCGCCCCGAGTTCGCCGAACGGCACCGTTGTCAACGGCCCGCGATGATGGCGCAGCCTCACGGATCGCAGGCTGAAGGCCTCGACCACGCCCTTGTGGCTGCCGCTCTCGATATACTCGCCGACACGGAAGGCATCGTCCCAGAGGTAGAACATGCCGCTGATGACATCCTTGACGATGGTCTGCGCCCCGAAGCCGACCGCGACGCCGACAACACCGGCGCCCGCAATCAGCGGCCCGATCTCGACGCCGAGGCCGGAGAGCACCATCAGCACGGCAATCACGGCGATGACGACCGCGAGGATGTTGCGGAAGATCGGCAGCAGCGTCTGCAGCCGCGCCCGCCTTGCCTTCTCCTCATCGTTGATCGAGCCTTCGAGAGGCGAGTCCTCCAGCCTGCCGTTGATATAGGCGCGCGCGAGGTGCCAGAGCAGATCGGCGGCAAGCAGGATGACGATACCGCCGACCGAGCCGCGCACGATCCGGTCGATCATCGTCTCGCCCGCCGCCATCCGTTCGGCCGCGAAGCCGAGAATGCGGCCGAGCCAGAGGGCCGCGATGGTGATGATGACTGCGCGCACGCCGCGATCAAGCAGCACCGCCGCGATCCGCTTCTTGGCAAGGAACCCGGCCTCGGCCTTGTGCAGCGCCCGCACGGCGAGTGTTGAGACGCGTAGAACGCGCGGCAACGCCACGAGATAGATGCCGATCCACAGGATGAGATTGAAGCCCGCCACCCACAGCAGCCAGAGCGCTGCGAAATAGATGGTCAGCATCCAGGAGGCCGTCGTGCTCTTCTGCCCCTCCTCCGCCGGGCGCGACCACACGGCTTCGGTTGCGATGGCGAGCAGCCCGAGCCCGAGCGTATAGCCGACGAGATAGCGCGACCCCGGCGAGAAACCGAGCGGCGCCATCAGCTGGATCAGCACCCAGCCGAACACGAAATAGATGATGAACACGCAGCTGCGCTTGAACCAGAACATCGCGGTGACGCGCGAGACGTCCCTTTCACCGCCGACATGCGGCAGCGTCACCAGCGCCACGATGAGACGGCCGACCGAAATGGTGACGCGCGAGACGATCAGTGCGATGGCAACAGCGATCGCCAGCGATTGCGTGATCGGCGGCCAGTTGAAGAGTACAAGCGGTACGAGCGTCGCGACACAGAACACCAGCGCAGGCACAATACGGTAGCTCAGATTGTTCGCCGCATGGTGTGCGACCGTGACGACGGCGCCATCCTCGAGTTTGACGCGCGGGCGCGGCACGATCATCCGGAACAGGAGTTCCGCCACCACCCCGGCCAGGAACAGTGCCAGCAGCTCGATGGTCACGAATGCCCAGCCACTCGGCTGCACCTCGCGCTCGACGATCTCCGATGCGTTCTCGACTTCATCGGGCAGCGTCATCGCTGCACCGGAGACGAGATCGAAGTGACGGCGCGCGTGGCCGAGAAAATCGGAAAGCACCGACATCTGCTCGCCGGACATCTCGCCGCTAGGTGCTGCCGGTTGTGCCGGGGTGCTCGCCGGCTGCGCTGCCGCCGGGGCCTGTCCTGTCGGGCTTTGCGTCTGCGCCTGCGTCGCCATCCACTGCTTGACGGCGGGCGTTTCCATGAGCTGCAGCATCTGCCGCACCTCGGTGGGCGGTGGCGCTGCCGGTGTCGGGCTGGGTGTTGCCGCTGGCGTTTGTGCCGCGGCACTCGAAACGATCATGCCAAATGCAAGGAGCGGCAGAAGCCGCTTCATGACGCGCGCACCAAACCCCAGACCCATGCCAGCCCCTCCAATATATATAGCGTAGCTTATATTGAAGCGCGGGAAAGAAAAGCCCGCGCAGCTTGTGGCTGCGCGGGCTTGGATAACCATTATTGCTGAATGGTTTACGCCTTCGGTTTTTCGACGTGGCCGCCGAAGCCGGCGCGCATGGCCGAGAGCACCTTGTTGGCGAACTCGTCATTGTCGCGCGACGAGAAGCGGCTGTAGAGCGCAGCGCTCAGAACCGGCGTCGGAACGCTTTCGTCGATGGCGGCCATGATCGTCCAGCGGCCTTCGCCCGAATCCGAAACGCGGCCGGCATAGGCGCCGAGCGCGGGATCGGCATGCAGCGCATCCGAGGTCAGGTCGAGCAGCCAGGAGGTGATGACGCTGCCGCGACGCCACACTTCGGCGACATCCTGCAGGTTGAAGTCATACTGGTAGTGCTCAGGATGCGCTATCGGCGCCGTCTCGGCGTCGACTTCATGATTATCGGCACCGATATTGGCGCGCTTCAGGATGTTGAAGCCTTCGGCGTAAGCCGCCATCAGGCCGTATTCGATGCCGTTGTGCACCATCTTGACGAAGTGGCCGGCGCCGTGCGGGCCGCAATGCAGATAGCCCTGCTCGGCCGTGCTGCCGGCCTGATCGGGGCGATGCGCCGAGGGAACCACATTGCCGACGCCGGGCGCCAGCGACTTGAAGATCGGCGACAGCGATTCGACCACGGCCTTTTCGCCGCCGATCATCAGGCAATAGCCGCGCTCGAGACCGAACACGCCGCCGCTGGTGCCGACGTCGACATAGTGCAGGCCCTTGGTGATCAGCTCGCCGCCACGGCGAATGTCGTCGTGATAATAGGAGTTGCCGCCATCGATGATGATATCGTCGCTGTCGAGCAGCGGCGTGATCTGTGCGATCACCTTGTCGGTGATGGCCGCCGGCAGCATCAGCCACACGGCGCGCGGGCGCGAAAGCTTGGAAACGAACTCTTCCAGCGAGGCGCTGCCGATGGCGCCCTTGCCGACCAGATCGTTCACGCTTTCCGTCTTCGCATCATAGACCACGCATTCATGGCCATCACGCATCAAGCGCTGGACCATGAAGCTGCCCATACGGCCCAAGCCAACCATGCCAAGCTGCATCTCATAATCTCCTGAGAATTGAGAATCTAATCGATATTATGCGCGAATACCTATCACTCGCACTGCAGCACGCAAGCGAAGTCTCCGTCACAATAGCGGGAACGGCACCGCATCTGGCTCCGATGAACGCGAGAACCGCGAGCCCGCAAGGCCTTCCGCCGAATCTGAAAACTAAAAAAATATTTCGAATGTCAACCGCAAACCGCCAATAAGGCTGCGGCTCATTGCTGCACCGCAAGAATAACGCGCCCGCTGGTGGCATCGCTGAGCATCCGCGCGGTGTCGGAGAACACGGCTTCCGGCACGGAAAGCGTCAACAACGCACCCGCATCGACGAACACCTCTGCCACGACGCGCACGCCGGCCGAGCCCGCAAGCCGCGCCTTCACCAAAGCCAGATCCGAGAAGTTCACTGCGATCTCGGCCTCGATGGTCGCGACCAGCTCAACCGTCGCCGCGGCCCTGAGGCACGCGGCAGCGGTGCCGCCATAGGCGCGGATCAGGCCGCCGGTTCCAAGCAGCACGCCGCCGAACCAGCGGGTGACGACGACCGCAACCCGGTCGAGCGACTGCCCGTCGATCGCCTGCAGGATCGGCTTGCCGGCGGTGCCGTTCGGCTCGCCATCATCGTTGAAGCGATAGTTCTGGCCGATCCGCCATGCCCAGCAATTGTGATTGGCGGCGGGATCGCCGTGCGCGGCCAGAAACGCCCGGGCATCGTCTTCGGCGCCGATCGGTGCGGCGACCGCCAGAAACCGGCTCTTCTTGACGATCTGCTCCAGGGTCTCGGTGCGGGTGAGTGAAAACATGGCCATTGCCATATCGCCAGCACCGCGCGCTTCGCAAGCAAAACCGGCTTGAAGCCCCAGCCCCGCTCGCAAATCCCAGCCCCGCTCGCAAATCAAAGGCCACAAAAGCAAAACGCCCGCAGCTGGAAGCAACGGGCGTTTGAAATCTATATGCTCATAGAGAGCAGCGATCGCTTGTTAGCGAGTGGCGTCGCGAGCAACGCGCTGGATCTCGGAGCGGTCGATACCGAGGTCGTTCAGCGCACGGTTGGACATGCGGCCAAGTTCGCTAACGGTCTGACGATACTTGCGCCAGTTATTGAAGGAGCGTGCTACGTTCATGATGATCCCCTTTCCTAGGGCTTTCAGCGCTTGGCAGCGTGCTTGCTGCCCGTGTCTCTCTGTTGATGCGAATATATGCATGAAGGCCGACAACGAACAGCGCTAAAGCATCAGAACACCCATGCACCAAGTGCATAACTAAAACCGTGCTGCTTAATATTTTTGCCCTCAAAAAAGCCGTAAACGTTTTAGTAAAGCGCCGTTTTGTGGCTATTTCGCCCGAATTTGCGATATGGCAATTGGCTCAACCACAATCGTTAAAGTGTTTTAACCGTTTTAATCGGCCGATATCGGCTCCAGGCTTCGAAAAATCAGCAATTCCTGCGTGAGAAAGACCCGAAACGCATCCCGTGCACTGAGCGCATGCTTTATTGGCAAGCCTGCGACACCGCGCCGGATAGCCCGTAAACACTCGCGACACGCCAGTTTTTCGCCGCCGACAGCCCACGACCCCATTGCCAGCAAACCCGGCATACGGCAGTAGAAGCGCGCCGGCGGGATCGAATGCGCGACATCAGGCGGCCGTGCCAGCACCCGCGTAACAAGGACGTCACATGAAGCATATCCTCGCCGCGGCCACGCTCGTAACGACCACCCTGCTCTCGGTCGCCGCCACCCGCGCCGCCGATTTCGGCGTCACCCCGATGACGGATGGCGACACGTTCATTGGCTGCCTTGCACAGAACAACCACACCGGCATCGGCTACCTCGCCGTCGGCGACAAGCTGGCGCTGTTTGCCAATGCCGACGCCTTCGCGATCACCAAGGATGAGCGCGTCAACGGGACATGGTCGGTGGATGGGGCGACCGCCGCGGATTTCTCGTCGACCGCCGACAGCGACAAGACCGTGACGATCGACGTTCCGAACGATGCCGAGGCCGTCACCGCCTTGACCACGGGCAAGGAGTTGACCGTCACCGCCAACGGCATCGACGTCATCCTGCCGCTGACCGGCACAGAGGAGGCATTTGCCGCGCTGACGACCTGCATGAAGGAAAACGGCGCCGAATAGCGCCTGATATCAGGACGCTCGAAGCGCGATACGATTGCCGGAGATGAGAAGGAAGAGAGTGCGATCCGCGGCAACCGATGGAGGTTTACGATCCTGGGTGCCTACAAACGTAGGTGGGCGCCATATGTCCAAGCCCACGGGCCTGGCCAGGGACAGCTCCCTTTGGATCGAGTATGGCCCCAGGGATTGTGGTTCCTGTCGAGAGGCGCAGATCGCAACTGCTATATAAGACCGATCCATGACGCGCGCCAGAGGCTGACGCGGGCGTCCCGGATTTAATTCAAGCGCTTCAGTTGAGCCCGCTTCAGTTCAGAGCCGCTGGCGCCCGGCCGTTCAGCTTGTCGGTGATCCCGCGCAGCTGGCTGCTGACCTCGACGATGGCAGCCGCGATGCTCTCTTCGGTGCGGCTGGTTGCGGCGAGCACCGTGTCGCGGTTGCTGCGCAGGCTGTTAAGTTCATCTTCCAGGCTGGCGACGCGCCGCGTCAGCTCCGAGATCTCGTCCATGATCATGATGCCGGCCATGACGGTGATCCTGAGATCGCCGATTTCGCCGAACTGATCCTTGAGATGGCCGACATAGCGGTCGAAACGGGTGGCGAGATCGGTCAGGTGATCTTCCTGCCCCTCTTCGCAGGCCATGCGATAGGCCTTGCCGTCGATCGTTACCGTTACCTGCGCCATGTCCTAAGCCCTTTATTAGCGGTCGAGAACCGCGCGGATCGTCTCCATCGCCGTCACCAGACGACGCGAGACCTCGCGATTGACCTCTTCCAGCCGGTTCGCGCGGAACTCCGCCTGGTCGAGCTCCTGCGCCAGCTTGGAGCGATCGGCATGCACGCGGCGAACCTCGCCCTCGATCTCGCCGGTCTCGCGCTGCCGCTCGATCCGGGCGTCGACGGCGCTGTCGAGCGCCGAAATCGCCTGCCGGAGCTCGAGGAGCGCTGCATCGATGCTGTTGCCTGTGGATGTCATGTCTTTCCGGTTCCCCGCGCAAGACCCGCGAATCGGTATTGAGGCCCGACGCGATGTTTTCAAAAGGATATGCAGCTCGCCAACTGCCCGTCAATAAAGGCTGGAAGGCGGCAGGCGAGCTAGTTGTGGATGACTGAAATCGGCAACTCTGTCGACAGCCTCCTCGGCGCCTCTGTCACACGCCTGTCAACTTTTGTTAAAATCGTTGGTCAAATGTCAAAAATCGTCATTCCGAGCTCTCTAATAGGGCTTCGATTTATTGACTTGCCTGCTCCAACTGCTATTTGTGCACCCGCTCTCATTGATGGTCTCCGCAGGCTTGAGGCCATCCCCCGACACCCCGGAACAAGCGGAATAGCGATGATTTCTCCTGAACAACACGACCGGATGGCAAACGCGATCCGTTTCCTCTCAATGGATGCAGTCGAGAAGGCGAATTCCGGCCATCCGGGCATGCCGATGGGTATGGCCGATGTCGCCACCGTCCTGTTCTCGAAGTATCTGAAGTTCGACCCGTTGAAGCCGCATTGGCCAGACCGCGACCGCTTCGTGCTGTCGGCCGGCCACGGCTCGATGCTGCTCTACTCGCTGCTTTATCTAACCGGCTACCCCGACATGTCGGTCGATGACCTCCAGCAGTTCCGCCAGCTCGGCTCCAAGACCGCCGGCCACCCGGAATACGGCCATGCCACGGGCATCGAAACCACCACCGGCCCGCTCGGCCAGGGCATTGCCAATGCCGTCGGCATGGCGATTGCCGAACGCAAGCTGCGCGAGGAATTCGGCGCCGACCTGCAGGATCACTACACCTACGTGATCAACGGCGACGGCTGCCTGATGGAAGGCATCAGCCATGAAGCCATCGCGCTCGCCGGCCACCTGAAGCTCAACAAGCTCATCCTCTTCTGGGACAACAACTCGATCACCATCGACGGCGCTGTCTCGCTCTCGGATTCGACCGACCAGATCATGCGCTTCAAGGCTGTTCACTGGCACACGATCGAAGTCGACGGCCACGACCAGGCTGCGATTGCCGCTGCCATCGAAGAAGCCCACAAGTCCGACAAGCCGACCTTCATCGCTTGCAAGACGGTGATCGGCTTCGGCGCTCCGAACAAGCAGGGCAGCCACAAGGTTCACGGTTCGCCGCTCGGCGCCGAGGAAATCGCAGCCACCCGCAAGGCACTGAACTGGGAATACGCACCCTTCGTCATCCCGAACGACGTTCTCTCCGATTGGCGCGCCGCCGGCACCCGTTCGGCTGAAGCCGTCAAGGCATGGGAAGGCCGCCTCGAAAAGGCAGCGACCAAGGCCGAGTTTACCCGCCGCTTCGCGGGCGACCTGCCTGAGGGCTTCGACGCCGCCATCAGCGACTACAAGAAGAAGCTCGCCGAGACCAAGCCGACCGTTGCAACCCGCAAGGCTTCCGAAGACGCGCTTGAAGTCATCAACGGCTTCCTGCCCGAGACGATCGGCGGCTCCGCCGACCTGACGCCGTCGAACAACACCAAGACCAGCCAGATGCATTCGATCACGCCGACGGACTTCGCCGGTCGTTACATGCACTGGGGCATCCGCGAGCACGGCATGGCGTCTGCCATGAACGGTATCGCGCTGCACGGCGGCCTGATCCCCTACGGCGGCGGCTTCATGATCTTCTCGGATTACTGCCGTCCTCCGATCCGCCTCGCTTCGCTGATGGGCATCCGCGTCGTCCACGTTCTCACGCACGACTCGATCGGCGTTGGCGAAGACGGCCCGACCCACCAGCCGGTCGAGCAGATGGCCTCGCTGCGCGCCATCCCGAACCTCATGATGTTCCGCCCGGCCGACGCAGTCGAAACCGCCGAGTGCTGGCAGATCGCGCTGAACACCAAGGACCGTCCGTCGGGCCTGGCGCTCACCCGCCAGAACCTCACCACGGTTCGTACCGAGTACAGCGAGAAGAACCTCTGCGAACTCGGCGCCTACACGCTGGCAGGCAATGCCGATGCCAAGGTGACGATCTTCGCTTCGGGCTCCGAAGTCGAGCTGGCGGTTGCCGCCCGCAAGACGCTTGAAGAAAAGGGCGTTACCGTCCGCGTCGTCTCGGTCCCCTCGACCGAACTGTTCTTCGAGCAGCCGGATGCCTACCGCGCCGAAATCCTCGGCAAGTCGCCGATCAAGATCGCCGTCGAAGCCGCCGTCCGCGAAGGCTGGGATGCGTTCATCGGACCGGAAGGCACCTTCATCGGCATGAAGGGCTTCGGCGCTTCGGGTCCTGCCAAGGATGTCTTCAAGAAGTTCGGCATCACGACGGAAGCCGTCGTCGCCGCAGTTGAAGCCAAGCTTTGATCTGATACAAGGAGCGCCTCAGGGCGCTCCTCTTTGCTTATAAACCAAGCCCTACTCTCGGGAGAGACACACATGACTGTAAAGGTTGCCATTAACGGCTTCGGTCGTATCGGCCGCAATGTTCTCCGCGCCATCGTTGAATCCGGCCGCACGGACATCGAAGTCGTTGCCATCAACGACCTCGGCCCGGTCGAGACCAACGCGCACCTGCTGCGTTACGACTCGATCCACGGCAAGTTCCCGGCCGAAGTAAAGGTCGAAGGCGACACGATCACCGTTGGCGGCGGCAAGCCGATCAAGGTCACCGCCGTTCGCGACCCGGCACAGCTGCCGCACGGCGAACTCGGCGTCGATATCGCCATGGAATGCACGGGCATCTTCACCTCGCGCGACAAGGCTGCCGCCCACCTGACGGCTGGCGCCAAGCGCGTCATCGTTTCGGCGCCTGCCGATGGTGCCGACCTGACCGTCGTCTTCGGCGTCAACCACGATCAGCTGACCAAGGAACACCTGGTCATCTCCAACGCATCCTGCACGACGAACTGCCTCGTGCCGGTCGTCAAGGTTCTCGACGACGCCGTCGGCATCGATCATGGCTTCATGACCACGATCCACTCCTACACGGGTGACCAGCCGACGCTCGACACCATGCACAAGGACCTGTACCGCGCCCGCGCCGCAGCCCTGTCCATGATCCCGACCTCGACCGGCGCTGCCAAGGCCGTTGGCCTGGTTCTGCCGCACCTGAAGGGCAAGCTCGACGGCACCTCGATCCGCGTTCCGACCCCGAACGTCTCGGTCGTCGACTTCAAGTTCGTCGCCAAGAAGGCCACCTCGGTTGCCGAAATCAACGAAGCCATCAAGTCTGCCGCCAACGGCAAGCTGAAGGGCATCCTCGGCTTCACCGACGAGCCGCTGGTGTCGCGCGACTTCAACCACGACAGCCACTCGTCGATCTTCGCGACCGACCAGACCAAGGTCATGGAAGGCAACTTCGTTCGTATCCTCACCTGGTACGACAACGAATGGGGCTTCTCCAGCCGCATGTCCGACACGGCCGTCGCCTTCGCCAAGACCATCTAAGGTCGGCGATATCGATTTCGGAAAGCGGCTCGGGAAACCGGGCCGCTTTTCGTTTGCTAGACTAAGGGCGAGCCGCGACGGTCGAACGCGCTTGCCCGCATCCGGCAGGATGCGGTAAATTCGGCCGCAAGCTGCAACGCGGTCGCGCAACGAGACACCGGACCTGCAACAGGCGGATTACCCATGAGAATGCTGATGTTGGCAATCCTACTCCTCATGATCGCCGGCGTGCTCAGCCTGACCGTCGTCGGCGGCGGCTCCAAGCAGCTTGCCAAGGGTCAGCCGCTGCTGGCCTCCTCCTCGCGATTGATGGGACCGCGATAATTGCACGCATGCCGGCGACGGGGCTGGCGTGGCGTGAACGAACGCAATAGTGTCGGGAAACCGAGAAACGAAAGAGAATTCAATGGACTACTTCACCATCGAGATATCAGGCAAAGCCATCGCGAGTTTCCGCTCGGAAAACGCCGAAGACGCCCAGCACTTCATTGAGGCCGAGGATTTCCGCGAGGATCTGACGGTGCTCGAGACGGAAGGCGAGCCGGTATGGGACGGCAAGACGCCGCTCACCCTTCGCAAGGCGACGCCTGATGAGGCAAGCGAAGTCGAGCACGCGTATGAGTTCGACGACGACCCCTCGCGGACCATCGACGACGAATTCGTCGTCTTCCTCATCCCGATCTCGGACGCGGATGAAGACGACAGCGACGACGAGGCGTAAGGCCAAAGAGAAATACGCGACGATTGTCCAAGAAAAGGACAGGGCAGCGATTTCTGCCCTGCTCTCGCCTGATTTGATCCTACACTTTACTCAGGATCACTCTCCAACCGTTCATTTGATTTGCCGTCGGGCGAACCACTCAGCAGCATGATGCAGCAAAGCGCAAGGATAGCCCTTTAGGTCTACCCTTCGTTCGGATTTTGCCGTTTACTGGCAGGCATCGGACCGGAACTGGAGGCGCGATACCATAGTTTTAGACAGCCGCATGCGACGGGGGGCGACACTGCGGCGATTGATATTTGCATAAAGGGGTTCGGGCATGGAAGCATTCTACATCGTCGTACTGGTATCGACGGCGCTCGTGCTTCTTGCGGCTTTTTCCAGCCTGCTCGCCTTCCGCTTCGGCGCCCCCCTTCTGCTGCTTTTCCTCGGTATCGGCCTGCTTGCCGGCAGCGACGGCCTCGGCATCGAATTCACCAACAACTACCTCGCCTACATCCTCGGCTCGATCGCCCTTGCGATCATCCTCTTCGATTCCGGCTTCGGCACGCCGGTGCAGGCCTTCAAGCTCGCCGCCGTCCCCTCGATAACGCTGGCTTCGGTCGGCGTGCTGATGACAGCATCCCTGTTTGCCGTCGCTGCCATGTGGCTTTTGAACTTCACCTGGCTCGAGGGCATGCTGCTCGGCTCGATCGTCGCCTCCACCGACGCCGCGGCCGTCTTCTTCCTGCTGCGCATCGGCGGCATCAACATCCGCGACAAGGTGCGCTCAACGCTCGAAGTCGAATCCGGCACCAACGACCCGATGGCGATCTTTCTGACCATCGCGCTCGTCGAAGTCCTGGCATCGGGCGAGCGCTATCACGGCATCAACATCGGCATGCTCGCCATGTTCGTGCAGCAGATGGGCCTCGGCGTCATCCTCGGCCTGCTCGGCGGCATGATGATCGTGCTGATCGTCGGCAGGCTGGAGACCGATCGCGGCCTGACGCCGATCTTCGTTCTGGCGCTGGCGCTCCTGGTCTTCTCGTTCACCGGCGCCGTCGGCGGCAGTGGCTTCCTCGCGGTCTACGTCGCCGGCATCTATGCTGGCAACCGCAAGCTGCCCGGCTATGCCTCAATCAAGCGCTTCCAGGACGGCATGACCTGGCTGGCGCAGATCATCATGTTCCTGGTGCTCGGCCTTCTGGCGACGCCGTCGCAGTTCGGCGCGATCGCCATCCCCGCGGTGCTGCTCGCGCTTTTCCTGATCTTCATCGCCCGGCCGCTGGCGATCTGGCTGTCGCTGCTGCCCTTCGACTACACGCAGCAGGAGATCGGCTTCGTCGCTTGGGTCGGCCTGCGTGGCGCCGTCTCCATCCTGCTTGCCATCATGCCGATCCTCGGCGGGCTGGAAAACGGCCAGGTCTATTTCAACACCGCCTTCATCATCGTGCTCGTCTCGCTGCTGCTGCAGGGCTGGACCATCAAGCCGGTCGCCAAGAAGCTCGGCCTGATCATTCCGCCGCGCATCGGCGCCGTCGACAAGGTGGAGGTCGACCTGCCGGGCGCGGCCAACCACGAGCTCCTCTCCTATCGCGTCGTCAAGGACAGCCCCGTGCTGCGCGGCGAGCGCATTCCGCGCTGGGCGACACCCTCGCTCGTCATCCGCGACGGCAAGTCGATGCGCTATCAATATGCCGGCCGCCTGCGCGAGAACGATCTGGTCTACCTCTTCATCGTTCCCTCCTACTCGCGCCTGCTCGACAAGCTGTTCGCAAGCCGCGTGCCGGTGGAGGAAGACGACACCGATTTCTTCGGCGCCTTCGCCCTTTCCCCCAGCCGCCCGGCGACCGATCTCGACGCCGCCTATGGCCCCGGTCTGCTGAACGAAAACGAGAAGGGTCTGACCATCGCCGAGCTGATGAAGCAGCGCCTCGGCGGCAAGGCGGAATATGCGGACCGCGTGCGCCTCGGCTCCATCATCCTCATCGTCCGCGACCTCGACGACCACGATCATATCAGCGCGATCGGCATGTCGCTGGAGGCCGTCGAGCCGGCCGTGACGCTGCCGATCTTCATCAACATGCGCGATATCATCGACCGCGTGCATGACCGCTTCAAGAGCCGCAAGAACAAGGAGGCGGCAGCCGCCGCGGCGGGTGGAAAAGCCGACGAAAACCCGCGCTGAACGCCTTGCGTCCGCGATGATCCTTGCTATGGTCCCCGCATCTTTTCAGGCAATAAACGAACGGATTTCCCAATGCCTTCCTTCAAGACACTCGACGATCTTAACGACATTGCCGGAAAGCGCGTTCTCGTCCGCGTCGACCTCAACGTCCCGGTAAAGGACGGCAAGGTGACGGACGTGACCCGCATCGAGCGCGTCGCCCCGACCATCAAGGAACTCTCCAAGAAGGGTGCCAAGGTTATCCTTCTCGCGCACTTCGGCCGCCCCAAGGATGGCCCCTCGCCGGACCTGTCGCTGACCCTGATCGCCCCTTCGGTTGAGGCCGTTCTCGATCATCCCGTGCAGACGGCGACCGACGTCATCGGCGAAGTCGCCGCCGGCGCCGTGGCCGCCATGAAGGACGGCGATATCCTGCTTCTCGAAAACACCCGCTTCCACAAGGGCGAAGAAAAGAACGACCCCGACTTCGTCAAGGCGCTGGTCGCCAATGGCGACATCTACGTCAACGACGCCTTCTCGGCCGCGCACCGCGCCCATGCCTCGACCGAAGGCCTCGCTCGTCACCTTCCCGCTTACGCCGGCCGCACCATGCAGGCTGAACTGGAAGCGCTGGAAAAGGGCCTCGGCCAGCCGGTCCGTCCCGTTGTTGCCATCGTCGGCGGCGCCAAGGTCTCGACCAAGATCGACCTCCTCATGAACCTCGTGAAGAAGGTCGACGCCCTCGTCATCGGCGGCGGCATGGCCAACACCTTCATCGCCGCGCGCGGCACCAGCGTCGGCAAGTCGCTGTGCGAGCATGACCTCGCCGACACCGCCCGCCAGATCATGATCGAAGCCGCAACGGCCGGCTGCGCGATCGTTCTGCCCGAAGACGGCGTCGTCGCCCGCGAGTTCAAGGCCGGTGCCGCCAACGAGATCGTCGCCATCGACGCCATCCCCGATGACGCCATGATGCTCGACGTCGGCCCGAAGTCGGTCGAAGCCGTGAAGGCCTGGATCGAACGCGCCAACACGCTGGTCTGGAACGGCCCGCTCGGCGCCTTCGAAATCGAGCCCTTCGACAAGGCAACCGTTGCCGCCGCGCAATATGCGGCAGAGCGCACCAAGGCCGGCAAGCTCACCTCGGTCGCCGGTGGCGGCGATACCGTCTCGGCGTTGAACCATGCCGGCGTTGCCGATGACTTCACCTACGTCTCGACCGCGGGCGGCGCATTCCTCGAATGGATGGAAGGCAAGGTCCTTCCTGGCGTCGAGGTTCTGACCAAGGCCAAGTAAGTCAAACCGGGCTTTTGGCCTGTTTGCACCGTTTGATATGAGACCGCGAAAGCAAGCGCTTTCGCGGTCTTTTAGTTGATGCTAGAATAAGCCTTAACTTTCAAACGTTTGAAATGATTTCAATCGTTTCAATAGCTTAACCCAGGATTTTCCTTTTAAAATTCTTCTGATATCGCAGATCCAGTGCTTCGACAGCGTGTAGGGACCTGACATTTTTCAAATGTCGATCCGTTGATTGATCGATCGGGCGTTGCCGATCGGTTTCGAGATAGAAGAAAATCCGCGCGCGAGGCGCCGGTTTGTGGGAAGGAGTGACCTATGGTGGACGCGAAGATGTTGAACAAGATCAGCTCGGCGCCAGGATTCATTGCAGCGCTGGACCAGAGCGGTGGTTCGACACCCGGAGCGTTGCGCCTCTACGGCATTGCCGACAGCGATTACCAGGGCGATGAGGAAATGTTCCGCCTGATGCACGCCATGCGCGTTCGCATCATGAGCGCGCCCGCCTTCACCGGCGACAAGATCATCGCCGCCATCCTCTTCGAGCGCACCATGGACGGCGACGTCGATGGCCAGCCGGTTCCCTCCTATCTCTGGGAAAAGCGCGGCGTCGTGCCACTTCTCAAAGTCGACAAGGGCCTTGCTGCCGAGGAAAACGGCGTCCAGGTCATGAAGCCGATGCCCGATCTCGACACGCTCCTGGCGCGCGGCCGCGACAAGGGAATTTTCGGCACCAAGATGCGCTCGGTGATCGCCAATGCCGACAAGGCGGGCATCGCAGCCGTCGTCAAGCAGCAGTTCGAAGTGGCCCGCCAGATCATCGGCAACGGCCTCGTTCCGATCGTCGAGCCTGAAGTCTCGATCAAGAGCCCGACGAAGCAGGAGGCCGAGGCCATCCTGCGCGACGAGATCGCAAATCAGCTCGACCTTCTGCCGGCGAGCGAAAAGGTGGTGCTGAAACTGACGATCCCGACGGTTCCCGATTTCTACGCGCCGCTGATCGCCCACAAGCAGGTCGTGCGCGTTGTAGCACTCTCCGGCGGCTACAGCCGCGTCGATGCCTGCGAAAAGCTCAGCCACAACCATGGTATGATCGCCAGCTTCTCGCGCGCGCTGACCGAAAACCTGCGCGTTTCGATGAGCGATGCGGAGTTCGACACGAGCCTCGCCGAAACGATCAACGAGATCTACGCGGCCAGCGTCAACAAGGCCTGATCCGCCCGCCTATCTCTACAAACCGGCTGCCTCTGGCGGCCGGTTTTTTGTTGCCGATTGATTGTCACGGCGACAAGAATTCCCCTTCTGCCAAGCGGCAGCGATAGCTACTGATTGCGCTCCTGAACCATCGGAGCACGCAATGACCGCCGTTTCCTTCACCACCGTCGATGTCTTCACTTCCACCCGCTTCGAAGGCAATCCGCTGGCTGTGATGACGGATGCCCGCGGCCTCTCCGATGATCAAATGCAGAAGATCGCCGCCGAGTTCGGCTATTCGGAAGTGACCTTCGTGCTGCCGCCAGAAAACCCCGAGAATACGGCCCGCGTGCGCATCTTCACGCCGACCACGGAA
This sequence comes from Rhizobium sp. 2MFCol3.1, assembly GCF_000377565.1. Classification (GTDB taxonomy): domain Bacteria; phylum Pseudomonadota; class Alphaproteobacteria; order Rhizobiales; family Rhizobiaceae; genus Rhizobium. The sequence continues at coordinate 67,081 of NZ_KB898360.1, forward strand.
GTGCCCTTCGCCGGCCACCCCAATGTCGGCACCGCCTATGTGCTCGGCAACCTCGACGACATCTTCGGCCAACCGGTCGGCGACGTCATGCGCTTCGAGGAGAAGGCCGGGGTGGTTACCGTCGACGTGCGCCGCGAAGAAGACCGCGTGACCTCGACCGCGATCCGCGCGCCGAAGCCCCTATCGACTGGCTCGACTGTCGCTGTAGACACCATCTCCCGCTGCATCGCCATCGACAGCACAGAGGTCAGCACCCGCATCCATCAGCCGCTGACGACATCAGTCGGCCTGAGCTTCGTCGTCGCCGAACTCGCCGATCTCGACACGCTCGCCCGAGCCCGCCCCAATCTCGCTTACTTCCGCGATGCCGCCGGCCCGACGCTTGAGGGCAACCACGACTTCTCGCTCTTCGTCTATGTCCGCACGGCCGACAAGCCCTGGCATATCCGCGCCCGCATGTTCGCCCCGCTCGACAATGTTCCCGAAGACCCCGCCACCGGCAGCGCCTCGGCAGCCCTCGGCGCCTACCTAGTCTCGCTGGAGCCGGAACCCGACATGACGGTATCGCTGACCATCGAGCAGGGCGTCGAAATGGGCCGCCGCAGCCTCATCGGCATCGAGGTGACGAAGACCGGCGGCGTGGTCACCGACGTTGCGATCTCGGGCGCCTGCGTCGAGGTCATGCGCGGCGTAATCGACTGCTGATCGCCCCGCTTGAACAGGACGGATCCGCTCGCCGGCGCGCTTGACAGCAATCCGGCGCAAGCGATATCAAACTGGCTATCGGTAATGGATTCTGCCGAGGCCAGAAAAGGCTGAACCGCTTCCCCGACGAAGCCGATGACTCCTACTTCATTTGCCATCGCGCGAAAGGGTAGAGTCATGTTCGAAGTCTTCATTCCATCACACATCGCTGGCGATACCGCCCATCATCAGGGGGCAGCACAATGATCGCCTTTTCCGACATTTTCGGCATTCGCCTGCGCCAGCTTCGCGATATCGGCAAATGGATCGCCGTCATCGTTCCGATGGCAGCTGTCGTCGGCTCGCTCTGCGCATTCTTCCTCTGGGCGCTTGATCTTGCGACCAGGAGCCGCTTCGATCATCCCTGGCTGCTCTACGGCCTGCCTGCCGCCGGCTTCCTCATGGTGTTGATCTACCAGACATTCGGAAAGTCCGCCGAGGGCGGCAACAACCTGATCGTCGACCAGATCCACGAACCCGGCGCCGGCGTTCCCCTGCGCATGGCCCCGCTCATCCTCGTCTCCACCATCGCCACCCATCTCTTCGGCGGCTCGGCCGGCCGCGAGGGCACGGCGGTGCAGCTTGGAGGCAGCATCGCCAGCGCCGTGGCGAAACTTTTCCGCCTGTCGCCCGCCGACGTGAAAATCTTGCTCATGGGCGGCGTCGCGGCCGGTTTCGGCGCGGTATTCGGCACGCCGATCGCCGGCGCCATATTCGCGCTCGAAGTGCTGACCATCGGCCGCATGCAGTACGAAGCCCTCATCCCCTGCTTGATGGCAGCAGTCACCGGCGACTGGGCCTGCCATGCCTGGGGCATCGAGCACACGCATTACCACATCGCCTATCTCGCCGACGCGCCCGCCAATGTCTTCCACCTCGATGCGATCCTGCTCTCGAAGGTCGCCATTGCCGGCGTCATCTTCGGGCTCGCGGCGAAATCCTTCGCGGAACTCTCCCACGCAGCCTCGGCACTGTTCAAGAAGCTCCTGCCCTACGCCCCGCTGCGCCCCGTTCTGGCCGGGCTGATCCTGATCGGCCTCGTCCATCTGCTGGGCACCCGCGCCTATCTCGGCCTCGGCGTCTGGTCGCCCGATCCAGCCGACCCGACGATCGCGGGCTTCTTCGCACCCGGCGCCGTCGATTACTGGAGTTGGCTGTGGAAAGCGCTCTTCACCATCGTCACGCTCAGCGCCGGCTTCAAGGGCGGCGAGGTCACGCCGCTCTTCTTCATCGGCGCCGCACTCGGCAATGCGTTGGCAGCGCTCTTCGGCGCGCCGCCCGATCTCTTCGCCGGTCTCGGCTTCGTGGCGATCTTTGCCGGCGCCACCAACACGCCGCTTGCCTGCATGATCATGGGCATCGAGCTCTTCGGCGCCACCCACGCCGTCTACCTCGCGGTCGCCTGCTTCCTCGCCTATCTCTGCAGCGGCCATTCGAGCATCTATCTCGCCCAACGCCTCGGCGTCCCGAAACGCCGCGCCATGGGCTCCATCCCCTCAGGCGTCTCGCTCCGCCATATCAGGGAGCGGAAGGTGCCGGCTGTCGAAGGTGCCGAGAAGTAAGAAAATGAAAACGCCCGCCACGAGAACGCGGCGGGCGACTTGTTCTGCATCGGCCTAGGCAGCACTTGAAAACAGATAAGGCCGGCGCTCGGTCTCACTTGTCTTGAAGGAATGCCGCAAATGCAGCAGATCCTTGCGCGCGATCAGCCCGACCAGCCGCTTCGTCTGCGGATCGATGACGGGGATGCGTCCCTCACCCGAGTTCAGCATGATGTCCGTGACATGCCCGACCGTATCATCCGCAAGCGCATAGGCGATCTTGGAATTCGACACCGCGTCGACAATGCTGACATCATTTGCCACGGCCGCCTGATGCCACCGCAGCACATCGGCACGTGACACCAGGCCGAGCAGCACCCGCTGTTCGTCGACGACGGGATAGACGCGATGCGTCTTCTCGGCCGTCTCGAAGAAGGTCTTCACCTCACCCACGGTCTGCCCGGCAGAAAGCACGTCGACATCCACGATCATGATGTCACGGGCGCGTGTCAACTCGAACGGGTCGATGCCGTATTCGCGCGTGATGTGCTGGCCGCGCCGGGCGATCTTTTCCGTGAGGATCGAGCGCCGGAGCACGAGCACCGTCACCGCATAGGCCGACACCGTGGCGGCAAGCAGCGGCAGAAGCGCCGAGAGGTCTCCCGTCAGTTCCACCGCGAAGAACGTCCCAGTCAGCGGTGCACGCATCGTGCCACCCATCATCGCGGCCATGCCGATCAGCGCCCAGAAGCCCTGATCCCCAGGCAGAAACAACCCGGCCAGCCAGCCGATAGCCCCGCCGAAGATGAGCAGCGGCGCCAGCACGCCGCCAGAGGTGCCGGAGGAGAGCGCGATCAGCCAGATCGCCACCTTCACGGCGAGGATGGTGAGGACGGCGGCCGGAAGGACGTTGCTGTGCAGCAGATCCTCGATGATGTCGTAGCCGACACCGAGCGCGCGCGGCTCGATCAGCCCGCCGAGCCCGATAAACAGACCACCGATCGCCGGGCACCACATCCAGTGAACAGGCAAGGCCTCGAACAGGTCCTCGACCTTGTAGAGGAGCACGGTCAGAAGACCGGACGCGAAGCCGGTGAGAATGCCAAGCCCGGCGCAGAGCGCGATCCCCCACCAAGGCAGGCTCATGTCGAAATGCGCGGGAAACAGCGGACCGGCGCCGAACAGAAACGGCCGCCAGCAAGCCGACACGCAGGCAGCCACGGCAACCGGAATAAAGCTCCTCGGCTTCCATTCGAACAGAAGCAGTTCGACCGCCAGGAGAAGTGCCGCGATCGGGGTGCCGAAGATCGCGGTCATGCCGGCGGCAGCCCCCGCCACCAGCAGAGACTTGCGCTCCGCCGAGCTCATCTCGAAGCACTGCGCAAACAGCGAACCGATCGCGCCACCGGTCATGATGATCGGCCCTTCCGCCCCGAACGGACCACCGGTGCCGATCGAGATCGCCGACGATAGCGGCTTGAGCACGGCCACCTTCGGCGACATCCGGCTTCCGCCGATCAGGATCGCCTCGATGGCCTCAGGGATGCCGTGTCCCCTGATCTTCTCCGAGCCGAAGCGCGCCATCAGCCCGATGATCAGCCCGCCGATGACAGGCACCACAAGCATCCACAGCGACGGACGCGCATGCGCGACGCTCTCGGCAACGAGGCTGAACTTTCCGAACCAGACGATATTGGAGACGAGCGAGATCAGGCTGACCAGTAGCCACGCCGCGAAGGCGCCGCCGGTGCCGACGACGACGGCCATCGCGATCAGCGCCAGAACGCGCTTGTCAGTGGTGAAATCGCCCGCCGCGCGGCGCGGCAGCAGGGAAGCGGCATTGGGGGATGTATCGGGAGGAAGAGATTTTGGGGGCATGGTCGATCCTGTCTGGTTTTTATCTGCGCGCTCAAATATATCGTATTACGATATAAATCAAGAGAGCTGCCTCTCGCGCCGCGGCCTTTGCGGATGGCGGCGATAACGGCTACAGATCGCCGTGACTTTCATGGGCGTTGACGGAAGGATGTGGCGATGCGGGACGATCTGTCGGACGAGGATTACGAAGCTCTCGCGAACCTTCGCCACACGCTGCGCCGTTTCATGGATTTCAGCGCCTCGGCCGCGCTCGAAGCTGGCCTGCCCGCGCAGCAGCATCAGGCGCTGCTCGCCATCAAGGGGCACCGCGCCCCCGATCCGATGACCGTCGGCCTACTGGCAGAGCGACTGATCATCGCGCCGCATACCGCCACCGAACTGGTGGGCCGTCTGGAGGCAGCCGGCTACGTCAGCCGCCGCCCCGACCCCAACGACCGCCGCCGCCAGACGCTCATCCTGACGGACCAGGCCGAAGCCGTCCTCAAACAGCTGACGACCATCCACCTCAAGGAAATCCGCGAAATGGCACCGCGCCTGATCGGCATCCTACAGAGCATCCAGCAGGAAACGCCACTGCCGGATGACCCGTGGTCGGCATAAGATGTCGACGACGCCTCGGACAGCCCTTCAGGGCGCTCCGTTGATCTCGACGATGTTGAGATCAGGATCGCGAAGATAAAGCTGCGGGAACCCGGCCGGCCCGGTGCGGAAAACCAGCATGTGCTTGGGATCGCCTTCAGGCAGGTCCGCGCTAAAGCCTAACGCGGCTAAGCGTTCGAGAACGCCCTCGAAGTCATCGGTCCGAAATGCGAAGTGCCAGTCGTTGCGATCGATGACCGGCCGTTGCCGAAAGGTGCCCTCGGGATGGACGACGAGATGGACCTGCAGACTGCCGCAGGCGAGCCATGCGCCTCCGACAGGAAAGTCCGGCCGAGGAATTTCGGAAAGACCAAAGACATCGCGGTAAAACGGAAGAGATGTCTCCAGGTCATCAGTGATGATCGACACGTGATGCAGGGCAAGCATGTCCTCTCCCCCCAAGAAGCGTCCAAGCAACCCTCACAATAGCCGAAACAGCAGCCTGACGCCATCTGAGGGGGAACCCCCTTCCCGCGACCGGCGTCTCTACAACCAATTGCGCTTAAACAAACAGATCCCGCCCAAGCAGCGCAACCGCCCATATCGCGAAGGCAAACAGCGCGATCTTCCAGAAATCCGCACGCTTCCTGAGGCCCGGCAGACCAAGCGGCTTGATCAGGTGCACCACCATCGCAAGCATCAGGAGAAGCGCGATCAGCTTCGTCATGTCTTTATTTTTCCATATGTTCTTGATGTCACAGGACGGACATTATTTCGCGCAACCACTGCTTCTAAACATGCCGTAAAGGCATTCGGGGAGACAATCAACATTGCAAAGACTGGGCAGCATCGTGTGCTGCCATATGTCTTTGTGCATGTAAGCTGAGTTGCATGGGGGGCCAATGAAACGAAATCTTCTATCCGTCGCCGCACTTCTGTTCGGCACGCTCTTTCTGTTCATGGGCAATGGCCTGCAAGGCATCCTCCTCCCCGTCCGCGGCAATCTCGAAGGTTATGCGACCACCACGCTCGGCCTGCTCGGCACATCCTGGGCCGCCGGCTTCGTCATCGGTTGCCTGGTTGCGCCGAAGATGGTCAGCCGCGTCGGCCATGTGCGCGCCTTCTCCGGCTTCATCTCGATCATTGCCATCATCGCGCTGGTGAGCGGCATCGCCGTTCATCCGGTCTGGTGGGTGCTGTTGCGCGCCGTCACCGGCTTTGCCACGGCCGGCACCTCGATGATCATCGAGAGCTGGCTGAACGAACGCGCCACCAATGAAAGCCGCGGCGCGATCTTCTCGCTCTATATCGCCATCACCCTGATCGGCGTCGTCGCCGGCCAGATGATGATCCCGCTTGAGGACGTCCGCACGCCCATCCTCTTCATGATCTGCGGCATCTTCTATTGCATCGCCATGCTGCCGACGCTGCTGTCGACTGCAGCCTCTCCGCAGCCGCTGAAGGCCGTGAAACTCGATCTCAAGGCGCTCTATCGCAATTCGCCGGTCTCCTGCCTCGGCATTCTCCTGGTTGGCATCGCCAATGGCGCCTATGGCACGCTGGGCGCCGTCTTCGGCGCCGGCGCCGGCCTGTCGGATACCTCAATCGCCATCATGATGAGCTCGACCATCTTTGCCGGCGCGGTCATGCAGCTACCGGCCGGCCGCCTCTCCGACCGCATCGACCGCCGCTACGTGCTGGCCGCCATGTCGGCGATCGCGGCGCTCGCCGGTCTCATGCTCGTCGTCCTCCACCCCTCCTCGCCCGCCTTCATCATCACGCTCGTGGTGCTCTATGGCGCGGTCGCCAACACCCTCTATCCGATCGCCGTCGCCCACGCCAACGACTACGCCTCCTCGGAAGACTTCGTGAAGGTCTCCGGCGGCCTGCTGCTGCTCTACGGCATCGGCACCATCATCGGCCCGACGATCGGCGGCCCCGTCATGTCGATGGCAAGCCCGCACGCACTGTTCCTGGTGACCGCACTCGCCCACGTGCTGATCACGGCTTACGCGATCATCCGCAGCCGCGCGCGCGCCGCCATTCCGGCAAGCGACCGCGACGCCTTCACCACCATCCCGACGGCCACATCGCAGATGATGACGCCGGAGGGCATGACGCTTGCCGATCGCGGGCAGAACAAGACGCCCGAGCCGCCGATGGAGCCGGCAACCCGATAGACTTGAAGCGGAGACGGCCGGGCGCTTGCCCGCCGACACGAGGACGGAGGACCGAACATGAGCTTCATGGATGACGACCGGCCGCAGAAGAAACCGAATCACGAGATCGGGATGGACCTCTCGATGATGTCGGTGGACGAGCTGAACGCGCGTATCGACATGCTCAAGGCCGAGATTTCGCGCATCGAGCAGGAAGCGGCGCGCAAGGCATCGGGAAGATTGGCCGCAGAAAACCTCTTCAAATCCTGAGCCGGCAAAACCCCGGATTTGATTTATAGCCGCCGCGCAAGTGTTAATTCGGCACACACTTAATGAGGCGTTAAGCTTTCTAATGTATTGATGTGCTCATCCGGACTTGCTCTGGATCTCAGACAGTTTCCCATGCGGTGAATTGGTCTGATTTTTCTCCCTGTTTTACCTTGAGAGCCGCTTTTGCGGCTCTCCTTTTTCGCATTGGCTGGGGACGAAAACCACGAAACTGTGGAAGTTAACCCTTTATTAAGAAACGCCTTGCGCTATTAGGCTAAAACTACCATCTTTAAAGTCATTAAGGCCGACCGGTGAAACCTTTTGGGACCGGCCTGCGTTACCTGATCAATAAGTAGATGCGTGCAACAGGGACCCTTTAAATGTCAGAGCTTGGATTGAACACGATCAGTTTTGCAGGACGCGCTGCCGCATCGTCGCAGTTTAAGACATTGTACTCCGAGGGCATGTCGCTGGTCGAAGAGACCGCCGCCTATCTGGATGGCAATGGCCGCACCGCATCCAAGGTTCTGCCGCGCATGGCGTCGGTTCTCTACGCAGCGGAATCCATGCGCCTCACCACCCGCCTGATGCAGATGGCCTCCTGGCTCCTCCTGCAGCGCGCCGTCAACAATGGCGAAATGTCGCGCGATCAGGTTCTGGCCGAAAAGAACAAGGTTCGCCTCGACGGCTTCAACGTCGACCGCAACGCTCCTGGCTGGGGCGACCTGCCTGAAGCCTTCCGCGACCTGATCGAACGCTCGCTGCGCCTGCAGAACCGCGTAGCCCTGCTCGACCGCGAAATCTATCGCCCGAACGAGGCAGCGATCGTTCCCGACAACCAGAACAGCGTCCAGGCTCAGCTCAGCCTGCTGCAGACGGCCTTCGGCAACAACTGATCCATTCAAAGTAGACTGCATAAACCGGCTGCGTTCCCTGCGCGGCCGGTTTTTTGTTGTCCAGACCTCAGCCGCTGACCGGCGTTCAGCTCAAGCATGGCCCAAACGCAAAAAAGCCCCGCTTTCGCAGGGCTCCTTCGAAATCAGTGCAACAGCAGCGATTAGAGGCCGAGGCCGCCGAAACGCTTGTTGAACTTGGAAACGCGGCCACCGCGGTCCATGAGCTGCTGGTTGCCGCCCGTCCAGGCCGGGTGCGACTTGGAATCGATTTCGAGGTTCATTACAGCGCCTTCAGAACCCCAGGTCGAGCGGGTTTCGTATTCGGTGCCGTCGGTCATCACTACCTTGATGGTGTGATAAGCGGGATGGATTTCAGCCTTCATAACAATCTTCCTGCGATGTCACGTCCATTTGACGCACCACGTTGCGACAAGAGGACCGATTGAATAAATGAAGCCGCAGTCGCTACTGGCTACGGCTTCCCATTAGGATGCGGTGCCTATACATGAAGGCCATTAGGATAACAAGAGCCATCGACCGTGTTGCACGGTGTTGAAGGCTGCTGGAGATTGAATTGACAGACGCAATGCAGACCGAGAAGAAAAAGTCCCGCTCGCTGAAACCTCTCGGCAGACTGACGCCTTACGTCATGCGTTATCGCGGCCTCGTCACCGGCGCCCTCTTCTCGCTGGCGCTTGCCGCCGTCACCTCGTTAGCGCTGCCGCTTGCCGTGCGCCGCATGATCGACCATGGCTTCAGCCATTCCGACGGCCGCTTCATCAACAGCTACTTCGTCATGCTCATGGTCATGGCGGTCGTTCTCGCCATATCGAGCGCGCTGCGATACTTCTTTGTCATCACGCTCGGCGAGCGCATCGTCTCGGATCTCCGCCGCGACGTCTTCGCGCATGTGACGCGGTTGTCCGCCTCCTTCTTCGACGTCAACCAGTCCGGCGAGATCGTCTCGCGTCTGACGGCCGATACCACGCAGATCAAGTCCGCCGTCGGCGCCACTGCCTCAGTCGCGCTACGCAACATGATCCTGTGTCTCGGCGCCATCGTCATGATGGTCGTCACCTCGCCGAAGCTCGCCAGCCTCGTGCTGTTGGCCATACCCCTTATCGTCTTCCCGCTCGTCGCCTTCGGCCGCTCGGTGCGCAAGCGCTCGCGCGCGGCACAGGACACGCTGGCCGAGGCATCCGCCTTCGCCAACGAAACCATCGCCGCCACCCGCACCGTCCAGGCCTTCGGTGGCGAAACGGCAGCGGCAAGCCGCTATGGAGCAGCCGTCGAAGCAGCCTTCACCGCCGCCCGTGCCGCCATCCGCTCGCGCTCGCTGCTGACGGGCATCGCCATCACGCTGATCTTCGGCAGCGTCGTCGCCGTCCTTTGGGTCGGCGCGCACAATGTGCTCGAAGGCACGCTGTCTGCCGGCACGCTCGGCCAGTTCCTGCTCTATTCCGTCATCGCCGCCGGCTCGCTCGGCGCGCTCTCGGAAGTCTGGGGCGAGCTCTCGCAGGCAGCCGGCGCCGCCGATCGCCTGACCGAACTGCTCGACGAAGTCTCCCCGATCGTAACCCCGGCATCCCCCATCGCCCTGCCCGACCCGAGCCTCGGCCGCGTCGAGTTCACAGACGTACATTTCGCCTACCCCTCGCGCCCCGATACATCGGCGCTGCATGGCCTGAGCTTCGCGGTCAAGCCGGGCGAGACCGTCGCCATCGTCGGACCCTCAGGCGCCGGCAAGACCACCATCTTCTCGCTGCTGCTACGCTTCTACGATCCGCAGCAGGGCGCCGTCATGATCGATGGCGTCGACGCGCGCCAAGCCGACACCGACGGCCTGCGCAAGCGCATCGCCATCGTCCCCCAGGACGTCACCATCTTCGCCGCCTCCATCCATGATAACATCGCCTTCGGCCGCCCCAGCGCCACGCGCGAGGAAGTCCGCGCCGCCGCCATCGCCGCCCAGGCCGACGAGTTCATCGCAAGATTGGAGCAGGGCTACGACACCACGGTCGGCGAACGCGGCATCATGCTGTCGGGCGGCCAGCGCCAGCGCATCGCCATCGCCCGCGCCATACTCAAGAACGCGCCGATCCTGCTGCTCGACGAAGCCACCTCGGCGCTCGATGCCGAAAGCGAAACCCTCGTGCAGCGCGCCCTTGATGGCCTCATGGAAGGCCGCACCACCCTGATCATCGCCCACCGCCTGGCAACCGTCTTGAAGGCCGACCGCATCCTGGTCCTCGACCAGGGCCGCGTCGTCGAGGAAGGCACCCACCAGAGCCTGGTGCGCCACGGCGGCATCTACGCCAAACTGGCCCGGCTGCAGTTTGATGCTGGTGCCGAGGAGCTTCTCGCTGCGGTGAAGTGACGGTGGGGCAGTACTTCCACTAGGGATTGCAATCCCAAAGGTGCTGCAATACCGTTGAACCGTATCCAGGGCGCGGGTGATGCGGTTCAACGGCTTCGATTGGGATGATGGCAACTGGCCGAAGTGCGGCAGGCATGGCCTGTCCATCCGGACGATCGAATCCGTGTTCGAACGCCCAGTCACCATCTTCGGCGATCCCTTCGACCCCGGATTGGAAACGAGGATGCGAGCGATCGGCAAGGATGAGCACGGGCGTTACGTCTTCGTCGTCTTTTGCCTGCGCGTCAGAAACGGTGTAACTTTGCTGCGTCCCATCAGCGCGCGCCACATGCACGCAAAGGAAGTGAGGCACTATGAACAGCAAAAGTCTTAAGCCGCTTCCACGTTTCACCTCTGACCGGCAGGCCGAGGATTTCGTCGCCGATGCCGACCTGACCGAATTCGATCTCTCCACCGGTCGTGACATGTTGTTCGAGAAGATCCCGCCAGAACATGTGGCGGCGGACGATTACGTCTTCGTAATCACGAAGGACTCACAAAACCGCTTTCATTTCGACGTGAAGCAATCGAGCGGCAAAATCCTGTTCTCGTCCGCGCCCCTGAGCTCGAGAGAAGCGGCGCTAAAGGCAATCGATGCGTTCAAGGCGGGCATATCCACGGCCGCGACCAAAGATGCCCCGGACGCCGCCGCCTGAGCTAAGACGGCGCAAACATCCCGATGGAATAATTGAATTTTTTGTTTTAGGCTGCGCTTGCAGATTTAAACAACATCCTGATTCCGGGAGACAATCGATGTATAAGTTCGAAGTTTATAAGGACAAGGCAGGCGAATTCCGTTTCCGTTTCAAGGCATCGAACGGCGAAGCGATGTTCGGCTCCGAAGGCTACAAGGCCAAGGCGTCGGCGCTGAGCGCGATCGAATCCATCAAGAAAAACGCTCCCGGAGCCATCGTCGACGACACCACCAAGGCGGCTGACGCCTGATACATCAAAGGCGGCACCTCAGGGCGCCGCCTTTTTCTTTTGTGCTGCTGGGCCATGAATAGTGCGGTATGCCGCGCCGTTACTTGCGCAACCGCAACGACCCCGTCACTTCTCCGTCAGCTTCAGCTCGATCCGTCGGTTGGTCGCCCGCGCCTCAGGCGTATCGCCCGGCGCAATCGGCTGATACTCGCCGAAGCCGGCCGCGACCAGTCGGTCGGCCGGCACGCCCTGCGCGATCAGGAACTTGACCACCGAGATCGCGCGCGCCGAAGACAGCTGCCAGTTGTCGGCGAAGCGGCCGGTGCCGGCGAGCGGCACGTTGTCGGTGTGGCCATCGACGCGCAGCACCCAGTTGATCTCCGGCGGAATTTCCTTGGCGACGTCGAGCAGCGCTGCCGCAAGCTTGGCCATCTCCGTCTGCCCGTCGGGATTGAGATCGGCGCCGCCGGAGGGGAAGAGCACTTCCGACTGGAACACGAAGCGATCGCCGACGATGCGGATGTTCTCGCGGTCAGACAAAATCTCACGCAGGCGCCCGAAGAAATCCGAGCGATAACGGTTGAGCTCCTGCACCCGCGCGGCAAGCGCCACGTTGAGGCGGCGGCCGAGATCGGCGATCTTCGTCTGCGACTGCTGGTCCTTCTGCTCGGAGGCCTGCAGCGCCACCTCGACGGCGGCGATCTGGTTGCGCAGCGCCGCGATCTGCTGGTTGAGCAACTCGACCTGGCTCATCGCCCGGTCGCTCATCTGCTTCTGCTCGTCTAGCTCCTTGGTGAGCGAGCCGATCCGCTGCTGCGCCGCGTCCTGGCCACCGGAGCCGGCCGACAGCAGCGACTGCAGCCGCGAGCGTTCGCCCTCGGCGGTCGCAAGCGAGGCCTGCAGGTTGGCGACGCTGTCCTCGAGATCCTGCTTGCTGCCCTTTTCGAGCGCCAAGAGCTGCGTCAGCTCGTTGATCTGGCTGTTCAGCCGGTTCATCACCTCGTCGCGGCCGGATATTTCGCGGCTCAGAATAAACTGCCCGACGACGAACACCGTGAGCAGGAACATCACCGCGATCAGAAGCGTCGAGAGCGCATCGACGAAGCCGGGCCAGTAGTCGACCGTGCGTTCGCGGCGACGGTTTCGGGCAAGAGCCATGGCTTACTTGCCCTCGCTCTTTTCGGTCTGCGGCATGCGCGGGCGCTCAGTCGAGGCATGCTTTTCCTGTGCGCCGATCCGCTCGGCCAGCCGGTCGAGCGTGCGGCGCATAGCCTTCGCCTCGTCCTGCTGCGCCTCGATCCAGTCGCGCAGCATCTGCTGCTCGTTGCGCATGTTCTTGACCAGCCCCTGAATGCCCTCGGCGAGATTGGCCATGGCCGCGACCGAGCGCTGGCTGCCGCCGCCCTCTTCCGAGACCTTCTGCATGTATTCAGACAGCGCGCGAATTTCTTCCGGCGAAACGCCGCCCTTGGTGTCGATCACAGGGGCTGCGAGGTCGGAGCCGACATCGGTCACCGAAGACAGCCAGTTTTCGAGCTCCGTATAGAAGCGGTTCTGCGCGCGGCCGGCCTGCAGGTCGAGGAAACCGAGGATGAGCGAACCGGAAAGACCAAGCAGCGAAGACGAGAACGCCTGCCCCATGCCGGAAAGCGGCTGCGACAGCCCCTCTTTCAGCGAGGTCAGAACATCGGAAGACCCGCTCGTGCCGGCATCCAGCGACTGGATGACCGAACTGATCGAACCGATTGTCCCGATCAAGCCCCAGAAGGTGCCGAGCAGGCCGAGGAAGACCAGAAGCCCGATCAGATAGCGCGAGACGTCGCGGGATTCGTCCAGGCGGTTGGCGATCGAATCGAGAATGGAGCGGAAGGCCGTGGTCGAGATGCCGGCGGCCGAGGAGGTGCGGCTGCCGATCAGCGTGCGCATCGGCGCGAGCAGCTTCGGGTTGCGGTTCACCTTGTCGGCGCTGCCGGCGGCGCGGAACGAATTGAACCAGCGCACCTCAGGCCGCAGCGACAGCACATGGCTGAACACTAGGATGATGCCGATGCCGAGAACGCCGAGAATGAGGCCGTTCAGCCCCGGATTGTGCATGAAGGCCGTCTGCGCCTGGCGGAACAGGATGGATGCTATGAACCCGACGATGACGAGGAACAGCACCATCGTCCACAGAAAGGGCATTGGGCTGGATAGCTTATAGCTGTAATTTCCCGTGGTTTTTTCGGTCGAGCCGAACTCCGCCACATTCACATTTTCCATAGATTCCGCAGCCTCCGGCCTCATCACAGCCGGAGACTAGATCATCATTGTGCCGAATTGAAGTATGCGGAACGAAAAAGCCTGTCTTTATAACAAAGACTTACCGGCTGGGCACAGGACGCTTGGCAACTTCCATCAGCGCCTTCTGGATGTACTCGTTGCCGGCCACGACGTTGCCGGTCTCCAGAATAGAGTTACCGCCATCCCAGTCACTGACATAGCCGCCGGCTTCGCGGATGAGCAGGATGCCGGCCGCGATATCCCAGGCCGAAAGGTCGGTTTCCCACAAACCGTCGAAACGGCCGGCCGCGACATAAGCGAGATCGAGCGAGGCCGCGCCCATGCCGCGCACACCGGCGACTTCGCCCATGACGTGCCGAAGTTCGACGAGGAATTTGCCATGGTTGCCACGGCCAAGATGCGGAACGCCGCAGGCGACGACTGAGTCAGAGAGCACGCGACGCGCGCCGACGCGCAGGCGGCGATCGTTGAGGAAGGCGCCGCCGCCACGCTCGGTGGTGTAGAGCTCGTCGGTCGCCGGGTTGAAGATGACGCCGGCGACGATCTCGTTGTTGCGCTCGAGCGCGATCGAGACGGCGAACATCGGAATGCCGTGCAGGAAGTTGGTGGTGCCGTCGAGCGGATCGACGATCCAGCGGTGCGCACCGTCGGTGCCCTTGATCTCTTCGCCTTCCTCGCCGAGGAAGCCATAGGTCGGACGTGCCTTCAGAAGCTCTTCGCGCACGATCTTCTCGGCCTTGCGGTCGGCGGACGAAACGAAATCGCCCGGTCCCTTGACCGAGACCTGCAGGTTCTGCACTTCGCCGAAATCACGCCCCAGCGACTTGCCTGCCTTGAGGGCAGCCTGAACCATGACATTGAGAAGAGCTGAACGGGCCATGTGGGCGGTTTTCCTTGGGCTAAATAGGTGCGCGTTGTCAGGGCGGGGATGGTCCCTGATCGCCGGTAGAGGCTGCGCTTTATAAGATTGGCGGCTTCAAGACCACAAAATCAGGGAAATTTCAAGAGCGGCGCCGCATGGCTGCATTGAATCGCCAGAAGGCCGCAAATTAATTATGGACAGATCAGTCTGTAATTCCTATATCTCCGCCATGGCAAGACACAAGGAATTCGACCGCGACCTGGCGCTTGGCGCCGCCATCAACGTTTTCTCCGAGCACGGCTATGAAGGCACGTCGACGGATCAGTTGCTGACGGCAATGAAGATCAGCCGCCAGAGCATGTATGATACCTTCGGCGACAAGCGAGGCCTCTATCTGGAAGCCTTGCAGCGCTACAACGCCGACAGCACCGCGAGATTGATCGACGACCTGAAGCGCCAGGCATCGCCCGTCGAGGCGCTGGAGGGCGCGCTCGTCGCCTTTGCCTCGCGGCCGGCGGCGGAAGCCAGCCGCGGCTGCCTCGGCGTCAGCGCCGTCTGCGAATTCGGCCGCACGGACGTTGAGATCGCCACGCTGACCGATAGCGCGTCGCGCACCCTGTCCACGGCGCTGAAGACGATCGTCGAAGACGGCCGCAAGAGTGGCGGCATCGCATCCGACATCGACCCCGACGAGGCTGTCCACTTCCTCGGCGCGACCCTATCAGGCATGAAAGTCAGCGCCCGCAACGGCGCCTCCCCCGAAACCCTTCGCGGCATCGCCCGCATGGCCATCCGCAGCCTTCGCTAAGAGCACCACAAGGCCGCACCACCTTCTGGCATCCAATTCTAGACTGAATGATCCGGAAAACAGAAAGGAAATCCAAATGTCTCACTCTCTCACCGACAAGGTCGCCCTCATCACCGGCGGCTCGCGCGGCATCGGCGCGGCGATCGTCCGCAGGCTGGCGCAAGACGGCGCGGCCGTGGCCTTCACCTATGCCAGCAGCGATGACCGGGCGAAGGCGCTGACCACGGAGATCGAAGCCAAAGGCGGCAAGGCGCTGGCGATCAAGGCGGACAGCGCCGATCCCGAAGCCGTGCGCAATGCCGTCGCCACGACAATCAGCCGCTTCAGCGCGCTCGACATTCTGGTCAACAATGCCGGCATCCTGATGCTCGCCCCACTCGATGAATTCGCGCTGGAGGATTTCGACCGCATGTTCGCCGTCAACGTCCGCGCCGTCTTCGTCGGCACCCAGGCAGCGGCAAGGCACATGCAGGCAGGTAGTCGCATCATCAATATCGGCAGCGTCGTTGCCGACCGCAGCGGCTTTCCAACATCCTCGGTCTACAGCATGACCAAGGGCGCCATCGCCTCGATGACCCGCGGCCTGGCGCGCGATCTCGGCCCGCGCGGGATCACCGTCAACACCATCCAGCCGGGACCAACGGCCACCGACATGAACGGCGCGTCGGGCACGGAGGAGCACCTGTCGCCGCTGATGGCGCTGGGCCGCATGGGCGAAGACAACGAAATCGCCAGCCTTGCGGCCTATCTCGCGAGCCCCGAGGCATCCTTCGTCACCGGCTCCGCGCTCACCATCGACGGCGGCTACCTCGCCTGAACGCAAAAAGCCGGCGGTGCTCGCACACCGCCGGCTCTCATCTGTGTATCGTCGCGCCTCAGAACTTCTGCTGCGTGATCAGGACTTCGCGGGCGATCTGCTCCAGCGGCAGGATACGATCCACCCCGCCCTTGGCGATCGCCTCCTTCGGCATGCCGAAGACCACCGACGTCGCCTCGTCCTGCGCCACCGTGTAGGCGCCGGCCTGGTGCATCTCCAGCATGCCCTTGGCGCCATCGTCGCCCATTCCGGTCATGATGATGCCCATGGCGTTGGAGCCCGCCGAACGCGCCGCCGAGCGGAACAACACATCGACCGATGGCCGGTGGCGCGAGACCAGCGGGCCGCTCTTGACCGCAACGTGATAGCGCGCGCCGCGCCGCTCGAGCAGCATGTGGCTGTCGCCGGGCGCGATCAGCACATGGCCGCGCAGCACGGGATCGCCATCGACGGCTTCCTTGACCTCGACCTCGCACAGGCTGTTCAGCCGCTTGGCGAAGGCGGCGGTGAATTTCTCCGGCATGTGCTGGACGATGACAATACCGGGCGCATTGGCCGGCAGCGCCTCCAGAAACTCGCGCAACGCCTCGGTTCCACCGGTGGACGCGCCGACGCAGACCACCATCTCGGTCGTCTTCGCCATGGCTTTCCCTGATGGCGGCGGCAGCATCGCATCCGCCGTCAGCTTCTGCGCCGGCATTGGCGCGCCGGGCCGCAGGCTGTTGACGTTGCGTCTGACATTGCCGAGACGTGCATGCGAGGCGCTTTTCACCGCCTCGCGGATGCGGACGGCATCGTCGGCCAGACTGTCGGCAGCGCCGATCTTCGACTTCAGGATCACGTCGACGGCGCCGGCCTCCAGCGCCTGCATCAGCGTTTCCGACCCCGCCTCCGTCAGCGACGAGCACATGACGACGGGGATCGGCCGCTGCGACATCAGCTTGCGCAGGAAGGTGATGCCATCCATGCGCGGCATCTCGACATCGAGCGTGATGACATCAGGGATTTCTTCCTGGATCTTCTTCGCCGCCATGAAGGGATCGGTCGCGACCCCCATGATCTCGATATCGGGATCCTCCTGCAGCACGCGAACGAGCGTCTGGCGAACGCTTGCGGAATCGTCGATGACGAGAACGCGGATCTTCTTGCCCATATGCTCTTTGACCTAGATGCGCTGGAACACAGTGTTGGAAACCTGCTTCAGGGGCAGGTCGATACCGGTGATGGATTCGGAGTGGCCGATGAACATGTAGCCGCCCGGCAGGAGCCGCGCGCACAAGCGCTTCAGAACGCCTGATTGCGTCGGCTTGTCGAAGTAGATCAGCACGTTGCGGCAGAAGATCATGTGCATCCCCTCGCCGACGGGATAATTCTCGTCCATCAGGTTCATGCGGGCGAAGCCGACGCGGCTACGCAGATCGGCCGAGATGCGGACCTCACGACGATCCTTCTGCTTGGCGACCATCACATATTTCCGCAGCAGCTCACGCGGCACCGGATGCACCAGATCCTCGGAATAGATGCCGCGCCGCGCCGTCGCCAGCACGTCGGTGCTGAGATCGGTCGCGAGGATGCTGTAATTCAGGTCGCGCCGGTCGGCGACGAACTCTTCGAGCACCATGGCCATCGTATAGGGCTCGGCCCCCGTGGAGCAGGCGGAACTCCAGGTGCGGATGGTGCGGACGCCGCTCGAGACGAGTGCGGGAAGCGCCACCTGCTGCATGTATTCGAAGTGGCGCGCCTCGCGGAAAAAGTCGGTCTTGTTCGTCGTCACCGCGTCGATCAGATAGACCGTCTCCTGCTCCAGCCCGTCGTCGTGGAACAGGAAGTCGCAATAGTCGTCGAAGGTCGCGTGCTGCGTTGCCCGCAGCCGGCGGCGAAGCCGGCCTTCGAGCATCGTCAGCTTCGTCGGCGGCATCTTGATGCCGCTATAGTCATATATGAACTGTGCAAGCTTCTCGAAATTCCGCTTGCTGATCCTGTCGCCCACCATTTGGGTCTCAACGGCAGCCATGCTCATAAGTCAAAATACTCCAGCGTGTCCGCTCAGGCGGCCGATTGCAGGGCGGAGGCATCCTCGCGCGACAGAAGCCGCGCGAGATCGACGATGACGACGAAGCCGGTTTCGCGGCGCACGACGCCGGAAATGTAATCCGAGCGCCAGCGCACGCCGATATCAGGCGCCGCCTCGATCTGGTCGCGCCTGAACGGCGTGACTTCGAAGACCCGGTCGGCGACGAGGCCGAGCGTGAGAAGCCGGCTCTCCATCGGGATGTCGAGGACGAGAACCCGCGTGTGCGACGTGGGCACCGTCTTCGACATGCCAAGCTTCAGCCTGAGATCGATGGTCGGGACGCCCTGGCCGCGCACGTCGCGCAGGCCAAGGAGATAGTCGGGACCATTCGGGATCTTGAAGGCCTCGGCATAGTCGAGGATCTCGCGGACCACCTCCACAGGCACGGCGAAGATTTCCTCGCCGAGGCTGAAGGTGACGAACTGCGCTTCCTGGGAGGTGGTTGGCATATTATGCGCTTTCCTTGAAATCGGCGTCGCCGTCATCGGGTCCGCCCATGGCCATGTCGAGTGCGAAGCCCTTGGCGCGTGCCTGCTGCGCCGTGACCGAATTGGCAACGGGCTTGGATGCAGGTTTGCGAGCGGCAGGTGCCGGGCTGCGAACACTGATGCGAGCGGCAGGTGCCGGGCTGCGAACACTGATGCGGGCGGCAGGCTTGCGGCTGTCGCGGCTGCCGGCCATGTCGACCTTGAAGAAGGCGATCGAGGTCTGCAGTTCTTCCGCCTGGCTCGCCAGCTCTTCCGAGGTTGCTGACATCTCTTCCGATGCGCCGGCGTTCTGCTGGGTCACCTTGTCGAGCTGCTGGATCGCTTCGTTGATCTGCGAGGCACCGATATCCTGCTCGCGGCAGGCGGCGCTGATCTCGGAGACCAGTTCCGCCGTCTTGCGGATGTCTGGAACCAGACGACCAAGCATGTCGCCGGCTTCGCTGGCAGCCTTGACGGTATCGCCAGACATGGCGCTGATTTCAGCCGCTGCGGACTGGCTGCGTTCCGCAAGCTTGCGAACTTCGGAAGCCACGACTGCAAAGCCCTTGCCATGCTCGCCGGCACGCGCTGCCTCGACAGCGGCGTTCAGCGCAAGCAGGTCGGTCTGGCGAGCGATTTCCTGGACGATACCGATCTTCTCGGCGATCGTGCGCATGGCCTCGACGGCGCGGGTTACAGCGTCACCGGAAGCCTCGGCATCCTTGGCGGACTGGCGCGCGATCTTCTCGGTCTGGGCTGCGTTATCGGCATTCTGCTTGATGTTGGCGGCCATCTCTTCCATCGAAGCCGAGGCTTCTTCGGCGGATGCTGCCTGTTCGGTGGCACCCTGCGACACCTGCTCGGAGCTCGCCGACAGTTCCTGGCTGCCAGCCGAGACGTTTTCAGCGGCTGCGATCGCATCGGCAACGACGCCGCGCAGGCGCTCGACCATCTGCTCCAGCGCGAGACCAAGCGTATCCTTGTCCGACAGCGGCTTCGGCGCGACGGTCAGGTCGCCGTTCGAAATCTGCGTGGCGATGTTGGCGGTGTTGCGCAGGTTTGCGGTCATGATGTTCAGCGTGTCGACCAGATCCTTGATTTCGTCGTTGGTCTTGACGAGGACGTCCTGATCGAGATCGCCGATGGCAACTGCGCTAACGGCGGCCTTCGCCTTGTTGAGACCGGCGCTGATGCCGAGTGCGATCCAGAGAGCGGCAGCGATGGCCATGAGCAGCGCAACACCAGCGACAGCGAAGATGAAATTGCGCGTCGTCAGATACTGCGCAGTCGTGTCTTCATCGGCCTTCTGCATCGCGGCGCGGTTTGCGTCGATGCGGGCCTGGGTCAGCGTTTCGATGTCGTCGACAATCGTGCGACCCTCGTTCGTGGCCAGACGAACGGCTTCCGCGCCATTGCCGTCCTGAGCGAGCTGGTGAATGCGATCATCGAGTGCATAGAGCTTCGTCTCAAGCTCGCCAACATCCTGCCAGCCCTTCTTGCCGGCTTCGCTGGTGTTGTTGTCGAGCAGCCACTGGCGGGTTTCGGAGAACTGCTTGCGGTTGCTGTTGCTGGCGTCGATGTACTTGGCGACATCTTCAGGCTTGGTGGCGGTCGCCATGTTCATCTGCGCGCGAACGATGCGCAGCTGGAAGTTACCGAGGTTCTGTGCCTGCTCAAGACGCTTGGCCGGACCGGCGATCACATCGCTGATCGCGTTGTTGAGATTGGAGAGGCTGTAGATGCCGTAGCCGGCCGTCGCCAGCAGCAGAACGATCATCAGGCCAAAGGCAATGGCCAGTTTCAATTTGATGGTAAACCGCATTTCTTCATGTCCTTGAAATCGCAGTATTAAAGGCGCCGCCATTGGGGAAATGGAGGCATGACAGGCGCAGGAAGACTGTACATCCACCCTTCTGCGATCTCCGGAACCCGGATATTTCAACCGACGTATTCACACTTCGGGTGTCGCACCCGGCCACCGGCCCGGTGCGACGGAACTCAAATCAAGCGCTTTCGAGAAAATCGTCGTCGCCGGCGTCAGGGCCACCCATCGACATGTCGAGAGCAAACCCCTTGGCACGCGCCTGCTGGGCCGAAACCGAGCGGGCACTGAAATTCTTGTTGCCGGCCGCCGTCGGGCGGGAAGCTCCGGCCTGAGCGGACCGTGTCGCCGCGGGCTTGGCCGCGACGGTCCGCACACCTGCCCGCATGCCCGACATGTCGACCTTGAAGAAGGCGATCGAGGCCTGCAGCTCCTCGGCCTGGGCCGCGAGTTCTTCGGAGGTCGCCGACATCTGCTCGGAAGCACCGGCGTTCTGCTGCGTCACCTTGTCGAGCTGCTGGATCGCCTCATTGATCTGCGATGCGCCGATATCCTGTTCGCGGCAGGCAGCGCTGATCTCGGAGACGAGTTCGGCCGTCTTGCGGATATCGGGCACCAGGCGACCGAGCATGTCGCCCGCTTCGCTTGCCACCTTCACGGTGTCACCCGACATGGCGCTGATCTCGGCGGCAGCGGACTGGCTGCGCTCCGCAAGCTTGCGCACTTCGGAAGCAACGACCGCAAAACCCTTGCCATGCTCGCCGGCACGCGCTGCCTCGACGGCGGCGTTGAGTGCAAGCAGGTCCGTCTGGCGCGCGATTTCCTGCACGATGACGATCTTGTCGGCGATCGTGCGCATGGCGATCACGGCGCGGGTAACCGCTGCACCGCTCTCCTCGGCATCCTTTGCCGACTGGCGAGCGATCTTCTCGGTCTGTGCAGCGTTATCGGCGTTCTGCTTGATGTTGGCCGCCATCTCTTCCATCGAAGCAGACGCTTCTTCAGCCGATGCTGCCTGTTCGCTCGCACCCTGCGACACCTGCTCGGAGCTTGCGGAGAGTTCCTGGCTGCCTGCGGAAACATTCTCGGAAGCAGAAAGCGCATCGGCGACGACGCCGCGCAACCGCTCGACCATCTGTTCCAGCGCGATGCCGAGCGTGTCCTTGTCCGACAGCGGCTTCGGCGAAACGGTCAGGTCGCCATTGGCGATGCGGTCGGCGATCGCAGACGTGGCGCGCAGGTTGGTGACCATGTCCTTCATGGCGATGCCGAGCACGTCCTTCTCCGACAGCGGGCGTGGATCGATGGAGAGATCGCCCTGCGCGACCTGGTCGGCAATCCCGGCCGTCTGGCGCAGATTGGCGGTCATGATGTTGATCGTGTCGACAAGGTCCTTGATCTCGTCATTGCTCTTGATCTCAATGTTCTGGTTGAGATCGCCGATCGCCACCGCGTCGGCCACCGTCTTCACCTTGCGCAGACCCGAGCTGATCGTCGTTGCGATCCAGATGGTCGCGCCGATGGCGATGACGAGCGCGACGCCAGCCACGACCAGCAGCATGGTGAAGGTCGTATCATAGGCCTTGTCGCCCACGGCATCGGCATCGGTCACGGCCTGCTTGGTCAGCGCCATCAGCGCGGCGGTCATGCCATCAAGCTTCTGCCGGGCGGTGACGCCATCGGTATCGTTGAGCTGCAGGCCCATTTCTTTCTGGCCGGAGGTGATGAGGCCGCGAATGCGGTCGTTCAAGACGACGTAGCCGGTCCAGAACTCGCGGATCTGGTTCCACTCATCCTTGAATTCCGGCGGCGCATGCTGCTCGCCCTCGTCGAGCGTCTTTTCAAAAGCCTTGCGTTCCGCATCGATCGCGGCATTTGCCCGCGCCGTGAATTCGGGGCTGTTGGCAACGAGCAGGTCGCCCACGGCAAGGCCGAGACCATCGAAAGCGGATGTCAGGCTGCTGGCGTAGTGATCCTGCTCTACCGGACCTTCCAGTAGCTCGTTGCGCAGCGTGTTCATCGACTGCAGGCCGTGGATGCCAAGCCCGACGGAGCCGATGATGAGCAGGATCAGCAGTGAGAATGCGAATGAAAGTTTCAGCTTAAGCGTAATGCGCATGTGAAAACTCCGGCCTTTAAAAAATCGCTGGGTGAAACCGCGATGGCGATCCTGGCTTTCCGATCATCCAGGCGATTTCGGACCACGCGATTTCGGAAATAAGATGGGAGCTTTTCATCTGCTCGTGGCCGGCGGCTGTCGCGCGCCCCGCCTCCAACGATCCATTCGTTGGCAGTCTTGATGTCGTGGCCGGCTATCCGGCCACGACATGTTTCTTGATCACGCGCTTTCGCGGAAATCGTCGTCGCTGGCGTCCGGACCGCCCATCGACATGTCGAGAGCAAAGCCCTTGGCGCGTGCCTGCTGGGCGGCAACCGAGCGAGTGGCGACGTTCTTGTTGCTGACGACCGCAGCGGGCCGGGCAGTAGGAGCCTTGGCGGCCGGCTTGGCCACGGGCTTCTTGAAGCCGGCCTTGCTGCCCGCGCCGTCAACCTTGAAGAAGGCGATCGAGGCCTGAAGTTCCTCGGCCTGCGCCGCGAGTTCTTCAGAGGTGGCCGACATCTGCTCGGAGGCACCGGCGTTCTGCTGGGTCACCTTGTCGAGCTGCTGGATCGCTTCGTTGATCTGGGCGGCACCGATATCCTGCTCGCGGCAGGCGGCGCTGATCTCGGAGACGAGCTCGGCTGTCTTGCGGATATCGGGAACCAGGCGGCCGAGCATGTCGCCGGCGTTGCTGGCGGCCTTGACCGTATCGCCCGACATGGCGCTGATCTCGGCGGCTGCCGACTGGCTGCGTTCGGCAAGCTTGCGAACTTCCGAAGCAACAACCGCGAAGCCCTTGCCATGTTCGCCGGCACGCGCTGCCTCGACGGCGGCGTTGAGTGCGAGCAGATCGGTCTGGCGTGCGATTTCCTGCACGATGACGATCTTGTCGGCGATGGTGCGCATGGCTTCGACGGCACGGCTGACGGCAGCGCCGCTTTCTTCCGCATCCTTGGCCGACTGGCGAGCGATCTTCTCGGTCTGCGCGGCATTGTCGGCGTTCTGCTTGATGTTCGCGGCCATTTCTTCCATCGAAGCCGAAGCTTCTTCAGCAGATGCCGCCTGCTCGGTCGCGCCCTGCGAGACCTGCTCGGAGCTGGCGGACAGCTCTTGGCTGCCGGCAGAGACGTTCTCGGAAGCCGAGAGCGCATCACCGACCACGCCACGCAGACGCTCGATCATCACGTTGACATTGCCGAGCAGCTCACCGATCTCGTCGCGATTGGTGATCTCTGCCATCTTCGTGAGATCGCCCTCGGCAACTTCGCGCACCACGTTGTTGGCGCGGTTCAGACCCTTGGAGATCGTGCTTGCGATCCAGTAAGCGGTAATGGCGGCAAACAGCAGAGCAGCGGCGACGGCGACGATCATCGTCGTGCGCGTTGCGAGATAGCTTGCTTCCGCATCATCATCGGCAACGCTCATGCGCTCCTTCTCAAGCTTGAGAATTTCCGCCAGCGCCGTATCGATCTGGTTGGCGGCGGCGCGTGCCGTGGTGACCGAGATATTGTTGGCCGCTTCGGCGTTGCCCGCCTTCACAAATTCGCGGATCTGGTCGTCAGCCTGGAAGAACTGCTTGGAAAGTTCGGAAACCTGTTCCCAGCGCGGGCGGCCCTGTTCGGTGGCGATCTGCAGCACGGATGCCAGCGCCTGGGCGAATTCCTTGCGCCCGACATCGCCCTTGGCGATGGAATTGTTCACTTCGGCCTGATCCTTGGCCATCAGCAGGTTCTTCTGCTGGCGGATCGCTTCGAGCTGGCCGATATTGATGGTCTGCGCCAGTTCCAGGCGCGCGGCCGGGCCGGCCAGCACGGCGCCGATGGAATCATTCAAACCGCTGAGGCTGATGATCGAATAGGTCGATGTGCCCAGCAACATGAGGATGATGAAGGCAAACGCCGACACCAGTTTCGTCTTGATCGTCAATCGCATCTCTAACCCCTTACCCCTAGATGACGCAGCCTAACCGGCGGTCGATGTCTCGTGTCGTGAAGAAAACAGTGCTTGCAGATTGGGCAGGATGATGAACTCGCCCCCGCGCTTCACCAGGCAGTTGATGTAGTCGGCGCGCCAGCGCATGCCGACGCTCGGTGGCGGTTCGCTGGCTGCCCGTGCCAGCGTCGTCACCTCGTTGACCTTGTCGGTGCGAAGGCCGACCAGCGTCGCCTCGCCATCGAGATCGAGCTCGATGACGATGATGCGGCTGTCGATCGTCGCTTCCGTGCCGTCCATCCCGAAGGCGAGGCGCAGGTCCGCCAGCGGAATGACCTTGCCGCGAAAATTGATGACGCTGGCGACGAAAGGCTGCGCGCCCGGCACCGCCGTCTCCGGCAGCAGGTCCAGGATTTCCTGGACGATCACCGCCTCGAGCGCGAAGGTCTCGCCGTTCATGTCGAAGGTCAGCACCTCGACTTCGTCGGCATAGTTCCAATGATGGTCGATCTTCTCGGCTGCCGCGCTCATCCTGCCACCCGCATCTGTGTTTCCTGTTGCTGACCGGCGGCCACGAGATGGCCGACGTCGAGAATGAGGGCGACGCTGCCGTCGCCGAGAATGGTGGCGCCCGAGAAGGTGGACACGTCGTTGTGCAGTTTCGACATCGACTTGATGACCGTTTGGTGATCGCCGATGATCTGGTCGACGACCAGGCCGACACGCTCAGTGCCGGTGGAGATGACCACGACCTTCTGGTGCACGTCGGGCTTGGTGCCGGTGCGGAAGAGATCGCGAAGTCTCAAGAATGGCACGAGGCTGTCGCGCAGCGAGATGAAGCTGCGGCCGCGCGAACGCAGGTCCTCTTCCAGCGACAGCTCCAGGCATTCCTCGACAGCCGAAAGCGGAATGACGTAGCTGCCATTGCCGACCCGCACGAGCAGGCCGTCGATGATGGCAAGCGTCAGCGGAATGCGCAGCGACACTTCCGAACCCTGGCCGTTCAGGCTGGTGATATCGATCGCGCCACGCAGCGCCTCGACCGTCTTCTTGACCACATCCATGCCGACGCCACGGCCGGAAAGATTGGTGATCGCCGCAGCCGTGGAGAAGCCCGGCGCGAAGATCAGCTGCAGCAGCTCGGAATCGGTGAGCGGCTGGCCCGGCGCGATGAGGCCGGAGGATTCCGCCTTGGCGCGGACCCGATCGCGATTGATGCCGCGGCCGTCGTCCTTGATCGAGATGATCACCTCGCCGCCGGCCTGGCGTGCGGACAGCGTCACCGTGCCGGCTTCGCTCTTGCCTGCAGCCAGACGCTCGGCCGGTGTCTCAAGACCGTGGTCGATCGAGTTGCGCACCAGATGCACCAGCGGATCGGCGAGACGCTCGATCACGGTCTTGTCGACCTCGGTGCTTTCGCCCTCGGTCACCAGCTCGATCACCTTGCCCGTTTCGCGGGCGAGGTCGTGAACGAGGCGGCGGAAGCGTGAGAACAGCGTCGCGACAGGCACCATGCGGAGCACCATCATCGTGTCGCGCAGTTCGCCCGACAGGCGCTCGATTTCCTCAGACACCGAGCGAAGCGCGATATCGGCGCTGGCGCTCGCCAGCTGGCTGAGGCGCGACTGGGCGATGACGAGCTCGCCGACACGGTCCATCAGTTCGTCGAGACGTTCGGCCGGAACGCGAACGTTTTCGGCAGCCTTCGCCTGACGCTGGTCGGCCTGTGCAGCACTCTCGCGCTTGGCCGGGACCGCCTCGACAGGCTTGAATTCCGGCACGGCGGCGACTGCGGGCGCAGCCGCGACGGGCGCTGCGACGACAGGCTCAGCCTTCACTTCTGCCACGACGGCGACGGGTTCGGCCTTGGCTTCGTGGGCTACCGGAGCGGCGATCTCCTCGACCTCGAGCTCCATGTCGTCCATGACGAAGATGAACACGTCGTCGATCGCTGAGCGGTCCTGCGTGCTGGTGAGGATGACGTCCCAGGTGACGTAGAGATCGGTCGGAACCATCTCGTCGAGGACAGGAATGGCGGAGAGGTTGGCCTTGACGCTGCATTCGCCGAGATCCCGCAATTCGTCGAGCAGGCCGAGCGGATTGGTGCCGTTCGCCATCGAATTCGAGGGAAGGCTGAAGCGGATGCGCCAGGTGGTGGTCTTGGCGGCGGCTGCGGCGGGAGCGGCAACCGGGGCCGGTTGAGCAGCAGGAGCAGCAGCGCCGCCCGATGTCTCGCCGACGGCGGCCTGAAGCTGGGCCAGCAACCGCTGGCCGGTGTCACCGTGATCGGCGTCCGGCCGATCGACGAGAGCACGCATGTGATCCTGAGCGGCAAGCACGGCGGCGACGAGCTCGGCTGTCGCCGGCACCTCGCCCTTGCGAACCCGGTCGAACGCCGTTTCGCAATGATGCGTAAAGGCGGCCAGCGCATCGAAGCCGAACATCGAGCCCGAGCCCTTCAGCGTGTGAAGGCCGCGGAAGACGGCATCGACGACGTCCTTGTCGTCGAGCTTGTGCGTCAGATCGAGAAGACCCGTCTCGATGGCTTCGAGGCATTCGGCCGCCTCGGTGCGAAAGACCGCTACAGGATCGAGAGAGCTCATCTGCCGAGCACCTTCCTGGCGATCTTGACGAGGTTTTCAGGATCGAACGGCTTGGTCAGCCAGCCGGTGGCGCCGGCGGCCTTGGCGCGGGCCTTGAGGTCGGCGTCGGATTCGGTGGTGAGGAAGATGATCGGCACGCCGGTATGCTCCGGCAGCTTGCGCAGCTCCTCGATCATCGTCAGGCCGTCCATGACGGGCATGTTGAGATCAGTGATGATCAGGTCGTAATTGCCGGCCTTCGCGGCCGCCAGTCCCTGCGCGCCATCGGCCGCCTCGCTAACGGTGTAGCCCGCATTGGTCAGCGTGACCTTGGTCGTCAGTCGAATGCTTGCGGAATCGTCGACGGTGAGAATGTTGGCGCTCATGGCTTTACCTCTTCATGCAACCAGAATTTTGTATCTTCGCTGTTGAAGGCTTCCACGAAGCCGGCGCGCTCCAGCACCTTGAGGACCTGACCGCGGGCGGGAGCCGCGAGTGCGAGCGCTTTGTCGTTGGTTTCAGCGTGCCGGCGGACAGCTTCGATCAGCTGCACAAAACTCAAGTCGGCCTCAGCTTTTTCGGGAATATCGAGAACAACGGAACTGTTATTCTTAAATAAAGACGCAATTTTCGAGAAGATATCCGAGATATTCCTGATCGTTAGAACTTCCGGCAGGGATATAGACTCGGAATACTGTTCACGCACACTCACTTCGGCCTCCTAGGGCGGAGAAATACTTTTTCAACCCTTTGAGGAATCTCACGGCACGCTTAACAACACGTAAAAGTAGGTTGCAGCAAAATGCAATTGAGACGAGTCCCGACTCCCTGAAATATCACCCTGCAGAAATAATAATTAGCATTCTATCATATCCTATAATTGCATTAATATCATACAGTTATGGAAATTTAGCGGAACCGAACGCAATTCGGGCCATGCAATTCACGCTATGTTAAGCACAACGTTGACGAGTCTGGCGTGTTTACTCGCCGTTTCCATGATGCCCGTAAAAATAGTCCCGAACCTTGCTGAGGTTTTAAGTAAAGGACAATAAAATGACGAACGGGGCGACATCGGCGGCGACTGCATTCCAGGCATCTGGATCAGCCATCAGCCAAACACTGGAAGCGGCGCGCAGCAAGGTCGAGGAGCGCTTTCTCGAAGGCGGCACCGTCCTGCTTTCGGTCATGGACGTCCTCAACCGATTGTTGAGCTCGCTCGACAACATCACCAAGGCGCTTGATGCCGGCGAGAATGGTGATGCAGGTGCGGAACTGCGCTCCACGGTCAAGAGCCTCAGCGATCTCCCGACCGCCGAAAAGTCGCGCCGCGACGCGCTCTCGTCGCTCGCCGAGACCGGATATTCGCTGCGCCGGCACGTCTCGGACATGCAGGAAACCATGCGCTACCTGCGCACCTTCGCCGTCACCGTGAAGATCACCGGCGCCGGCCTTGCCGAGTTCGCGGGCTTCGCGCAGGAAATTCTCGAGCGCATCTATTCCGGCACCGATGAGGTCAATCGCTTCGCCGGCCGGATCGAGGAACTGGAAAAGGAAGTCAAGCTCGCGCTGACCTTCGGCACCGACGTTTCCAAGAGCTACGCCGACACGGTTCCGGCCGTGGCGAGCGCCCTTGATGGCGATGCCCGCAAGATCGCCGAGCACCGCCAGAACTTGAGTGCCATTGCCCGCGACGTCGGCGCGGTCGCCAGAGGCGTGCAGAGCAAGGTCGCCTCGACCCTGTCGGCGCTGCAGATCGGCGACATCACCCGCCAGCGCATCGAGCATGTGCAGAGCACGTTTACGCTGCTGGACGAATTCCTCGACAGCGAAGACGGCCGCAGCCTGAACGCCGACGCCCGCGCACGCCTGCAAAACGTCATCCAGCATCTGACGGCGGCGCAGATGAACGAGATGTGCCGCGATTTTCACCGCGATTCCCAGAACGTCGTGAAGACGATCGCCAGCTTCGGCCACGACACGCAGGAAATCTTGCGGCTGCGCGACCAGATGAGCGGCGGCGGCCAGGGCAACTTCATCCGCGCGCTCGAATCCAGCGTCTCGGCCGCCCATGAGATCGTCAAGCAGGTCGACGCCGTCACCCTCAAGGCCGATCA
Source organism: Rhizobium sp. 2MFCol3.1 (assembly GCF_000377565.1). Taxonomy (GTDB): domain Bacteria; phylum Pseudomonadota; class Alphaproteobacteria; order Rhizobiales; family Rhizobiaceae; genus Rhizobium. The sequence continues at coordinate 96,350 of NZ_KB898360.1, forward strand.
GGTCAGCCAGTCGACGCGCGACACCACCGCCAAGCTTCTGGAAGCGATCGGCAACATCAAGGCGGTGAAGACAGACATCCATTACATGGCGCTGAACACCAATCTCCGCTGCAGCCGTCTTGGCGAGGCAGGCAAGTCGATCAACGTCGTCACCGCCGAGCTGCGCATCTTCGCCGGCAAGCTGGATGACAGCGCCGACGCCATCGTCAGCGGCCTGCCTGCGCTGGAGGAAGCCGCCGGTCGCGTGGCCCCATCAAGCGAGACGGCATCAGGCGGCCTCGCCGAGAACCTGACGACCGCCGTCGCCGATATCCGCACCGCCGCCGATACGATGGAAGCAGAGCTGAAGACGCTCTCCGAACACGGCCGCGAGGTCGCCGGCAAGATCAACCTCTTGATCGGCACGCTGGATTTCCAGAAGGACCTCGGCGATGTGTTGGCAGGCTGCGCCGATGCGCTGGAAGATGCAGCCGGCGCCGAGATCGCCGATATCTCGGACTTGGCCGAAGCCATCGCCCCGCTCGATCGCAAGATCTTCAAGCTGTATACGATGGTGCAGGAGCGCAACGTCCACCGCGACATCATCGCAGCGGTTGAAGAGACGGCAGCAGTAGAGCCAGAGCCGGCTAGCGCTGCGTCCAGCGACGAAGACCTGTTCGAGGACGCGCTCTTCTAAAACGTTAGAGCGCGGTCAGCGCAGGCGGCGGAACTTGTTGGCGGCTTCGATCCCCGCCTTCTGCTGCTCTTCCTCGATACCGAGGTAGAAATCCTCGAGCGCCGGGTCGGGCAGACCGGCACGGCGCGAGAGCACATACCACTTGGCAGCCTCGACAGGATCCGGCTTCGTGCCGAGCGCGTTGATATAGAGATGCGCCAGCTTGTTCTGCGCAACCACGTTGCCGTCATTGGCCGCGATCCTCAGCCACTGGAAGCCCTTTTCGAAATCGCGTGGCCCATTGGTCCCATTGACGAACCAGACGCCGAGATCGAGTTGCGCGGTGTCGAAACCGGCATGTGCGGCGCGCGCCATCCATTCGCGGGCAAGCTGCTTCTTTTCGGGAGGAAGGTCGGGCAGCGACGAGTAGATCTCGGCCACCGCGTATTGGGCGTCGGCGACGCCCTTCTCGGCTGATTTTTCGTAGAACGGCAGCGCCAGCTTCAGACCCTTGTCGCCGGGATTGTCGGCAACGAGGATCTGCCCCCAGTTGAACTCGGCCGATGCATTGCCGGCTTCCGCCGCCTTGCGCATGTAGGTGTCGGCAAGCGTCTTGTCGCGCTTGACGATGCGGCCTTCCATCAGGATGAGCGCGTATTTGAACATCGCCGCCGGATCACCGCCCTCGGCCGCCTTTCCGTACCAGAAGGCAGCACCCTTGGCGTCGCGCTTGACGCCGAGACCATCGGCCAGCAGCTCGCCCATCAGCGTCTGCGCCGCCGGATCGCCGAGCTGCGCGCGCGGCAGCGCAATCCCCATCGCCGTCAGGTAATAACCGCGCTGATAGGCGCCGTAGGCATCGTCGACCTTGCCGTGATAGTCCTTCTCGGCCGGCAGATCAGGGAGCTTCGCACCCATGCGGTCGAACACGCCGACACCGGTGGACGGTGTTACCCCGTCCGGCTGCGCACGGCCGGATTTCAGCGTCTCAGGCGCGCCGGTGAGCGGTCGCGTGACCATATTGTCGACCTGCTGGGCCGATGCGCCATGCGCGAAAACCGCCACACATGTGGCGGCGGCAAGAAGAGAAAGGCGCAAATGGCGTGTCAGCATGGGCATGAGGGCGATATCAACCCTCAAACCGTGGCGCTTTTTCGTCAAGAAGTGCGTTGATTTCGGCAACCACCAAGGCGGCGCGCGCCGGCTCGCCGAAAACGGCAAGACGCATGGCCACGAATTCAGCGCCGCTCTCGGCAACGGCAAGCGCCGAGGCCGGATCGGTGCCGCCCATGACGATGCACGGGATCTCGATCATCGAAGCCCACCATTCGGCAAGCGCCAGATTCTTCGGATGCGCCTCCGGCTTGATGTCGCCTTCGAGCTTGCCGAAGAAAACATATTCGGGGCGCTCCTCGCCGATCTCAAGCGCATGATGTCGGTCGGCCGCATTGCCGCCGCCGACGATCAGCTTGTCGGCATATTTCTCGACCGCCTCGGAAATCTCCGCCGCACCGCCAGTGATATGCAGGCCATCCGCCTTGGTGCGGCCGACGACACGGCTGTCGCCGGCAAGCAGCGCCGCAGCACCCGCGTTTTGCGCCAGCGGCACGATCTTTTCGGCGTGCTTCTGAAACTCACCGTCACCAAGCCCATATTGCGGCAGGATGATCGATGCGACATCGCCGCCCTTCAGCGCATCACCGACGATTTTCGCCTGCTCATCGGCATCGGCGATATCGGGCACGATCAGCACCAGGCGGCAGCGGTTTTCAGGTTCGCTCATGAACTCTTTCCATTTCCAGCGGATTTCGCCATCTGCCGGCCGATCCGCACTCGTTTTGTGTGAGTAATTCCGTTAGACCGGGCTGGCAAGGGGAGGACTTCAAAAGCATGCCGATGGACGTGTCATTTTACTACGCCGCCATTCCCGCCGTCATTCTGGTCGGCCTCGCGAAGGGCGGTATGGGCGACGCCTTGTCGCTGATTGGATTGCCTTTTCTGGCTCTCGTCGTCTCCCCCGTGCAGGCCGCCGCCATCCTGCTGCCGATCCTGATCTTCATGGACATGATCTCCCTCGTCATCTGGCGCAAGCATGGCGATTGGGCGACGCTGAGGATCATGCTTCCCGGCGCGCTGGCCGGCATCGCGCTTGGCTGGGCGACCTCAGCAATGGTTCCCGGCAGCGTCTTGCGCGTCGTCATCGGCGTCGTCACCATCCTCTTTTGCCTGCGCTATTTCTGGAACAACTTCGGCCCCGGCAGAGGAAAGATCGTGCCCCCGCACGGCCAGCGGCCGGTCCGTGCCACGCTCTGGGGCACCTTTTCCGGTTACGGCAGCTTCGTCGCACACGCCGGCGGCGCACCGTTCCAGATCTACGTGCTGCCGTTGCAGATGCCGCCGCGCGAATATACCGGCACCAGCGCCCGCTTCTTCGCGATCCTCAATGCCGTCAAGCTTATCCCCTATTTCGCGCTCGGCCAGCTCGACACCCAGAACCTCGCCGCCTCCGCCACGCTGCTCCCGTTCGCGCCGCTCGCCACCATCGCCGGCGCCTGGTGCGTGAAGCGCATGCAGCCGAAAATATTCTATCCGTTCATGTATGCGATGGCGCTGATCGCAGCCGTCCTGATTGCCCGCGAAGGCCTTGGATTTTAGGCCTTAAGGGCCTTGTTGCGGCGCACAATTCGCTTGCCCTAATTCTCCGATTGACGTAGCTTTTCGCCATGTCGAACGTGGACCCTTTCACTGCGATTGCCGACCCTCACCGGCGCTTCCTGCTGGAGGAGTTGCGGCGCTCGCCGCGCACCGTCAACGAGCTCGCCGAAGGCCTTCCGATCAGTCGTCCGGCCGTCTCGCAGCACCTCAAGGCCCTGCTCGATTGCGACCTCGTCTCGGTCACCGCCGATGGCACGAAGCGCATCTACGCGGTCAACAATCGCGGCTTCGACAGGCTCAATCTCTGGCTGGATCAGTTCTGGGCATAATGCCATCAGGACATGAAAACGCGCCGGCTGCGACCTTTTCGGCAACCGACGCGCAGGAACATTCCAACGGACGCGACAGACTACTAAACAACTGGTTATATTGCGATATTTACCCTTTGAATCGCATCGACCACGCCCTGTAACGTTCTATCCTGCTTAGTGTACGGATGATTTGAGACGCTCAATCTCGTCTTTGATGCGCAGCTTCCTGCGCTTGCACTCGGCAACCTCACGGTCGTCTCTGGAGGGGGATGCCATCAGTGAATGGAGCTCGTCTTCGAGAGCGCCATGCTTCTTCTGGAGTGATTCAAGATGAGCTTGAACAGTCATATGACCCTTCCTTCCTCTAGCCTTTCTCCAGCCAACACCGCCGGAGATCCAAGGCGTCAACCCTCAAACTGTGACACATTTTTGAAGGCTTGTCGAAGGCGAAAACAAGGAGAGAGCGTGGCAAATTCATGATCGAGACTAACTAGCCGTTACCGCTATTTGGTGATAGGAGCTTGCAAAAATTAGCGACAGACCGGAGAAGGTCTGAAGACGATCATGGGGAATGCGTATGCCGGATCAGGAACAGGCGGAAGTCAGGCTCATGGTGGCGCGCCTGCGCCAGGAGCATGAGGACTACGATGTCGCCATCAACGCCATGATCGCGACTGGCTGCGATGCGCTGCGCGTTCAGCGCATGAAGAAAAAGAAGCTTGTTATCAAGGACAAGCTGTCGAAGCTCGAAGACCAGATCATTCCTGACATCATCGCTTGAAGGAAGTGTCGTGACGATGACAGACAGACCGACCGTTGCCATCATCATGGGAAGCCAGTCCGATTGGGAGACCATGAAGAACGCCGCCGATACGCTGGAGGCGCTCGAGATCCCTTATGACGCGCGCATCATATCGGCACATCGCACGCCCGATCGCATGGTCGAGTTCGCAAAAGGCGCCAAGTCGGAAGGCTTCAAGGTCATCATCGCCGGCGCCGGTGGCGCTGCCCATCTTCCCGGCATGACCGCCGCGATGACCCCGCTTCCAGTCTTCGGCGTTCCCGTGCAGTCGAAAACGATGTCCGGCCAGGACAGCCTGCTGTCGATCGTGCAGATGCCCGGCGGCATCCCGGTTGGAACACTGGCGATCGGCAAGGCCGGCGCCATCAACGCGGCACTTCTGGCCGCAGCGGTTCTGGCGCTGTCGGACGAAGACCTTGCCGACCGGCTTGACGAATGGCGCGAGAGCCAAAGTGCGGCGATCGCCGAATACCCGATGGACGACCTATGAGCATGACAACGATCGGCATCATCGGCGGCGGCCAGCTTGGCCGCATGCTGGCCATGGCTGCCGCCCGCCTGAACTTCCGCACCATCATTCTCGAGCCGCAGGCCGATTGCCCGGCAGCGCAGGTCGCCAACCGGCAGATCGTCGCCGCCTATGACGATCCCGCCGCACTCGAGGAGCTGGCGACCGTCTGCGACGTTGTCACCTACGAATTCGAGAACGTCCCCGTCTCCGCAGCCGAAGCGTTGGCGCAGACCGTGCCGGTCTATCCGCCGCCGAAAGCGCTGGAAGCCGCCCAGGACCGTCTCGTCGAAAAGCGCTTCATCAATGATTGCGGCATTCCGACAGCGCGGTTCCACGCCGTCGACAGCCAGGCCGACCTCGAAGCCGCCCTCGCCGATTTCGGCGGCCAGGGTGTCTTGAAGACGCGCCGGCTCGGTTACGACGGCAAGGGACAGAAAGTCTTCCGTTCAGCCGCCGATAGCGCCGATGGCGCCTTTGCCGAGCTCGGCAGCGTGCCGCTGATCCTCGAGAGCTTCGTGGCTTTCGAGCGCGAGATCTCGGTCATCGCCGCCCGCGCCACCGATGGCAGCGTCGCCTGCTACGACCCGGCCGAAAACGTGCACCGCAACGGCATCCTGCACACATCGACCGTCCCGGCATCAATCACCGACGCCACGGCAGCAGCCGCGCGCGAGGCTGCAGAGAAGATCCTGACGACACTCGGCTATGTCGGCGTCATCGGCATCGAGTTCTTCGCGCTCGCCGACGGCAGCCTGATCGCAAACGAGATGGCGCCGCGCGTGCACAATTCCGGCCACTGGACGGAAGCAGCCTGCGTGATCTCGCAGTTCGAGCAGCACATTCGCGCCGTCGCAGGCCTGCCGCTCGGCAATGCCGATCGCCACTCCGACTGCGTGATGCAGAACCTGATCGGCGACGATATCCTTGATCTTCCGGACTGGCTAAAGCGGCGCGACACGCTGGTTCACCTCTATGGAAAGACGGAATCGAGACCCGGCCGCAAGATGGGTCACGTCACCACACTTGCCAGCGCACGGGCGGGCAAATAAGGGGTTTTCCCCTGACAAAACCGGCCACTGCCACGGGAAAAACACCTTCACGTGGTTGACACAGACAAGAGGCCGGGTTATCTGCACGCCCAACCTGAAGAGCGCGCCCTGAGCGCGCTTTTGAATGTAATAGATACGGGCGAATGTGAATTCCCCCCAACATCGCGGATCAAAACAATGAAGATCAAGAATTCGCTCAAGTCGCTCAAGGCTCGTCACCGTGACAACCGCCTGGTTCGCCGCAAGGGCCGCATCTACATCATCAACAAGCTGAACCCACGCTTCAAGGCTCGTCAGGGCTGATTTGCTGGCCGGATGGCTCGGCAGCGTTTGCGCGCCTGAGCCTGTCCGGAAGGGTCCTTTTTGTGATCCCGTTAAAGTGTTTTGATCTTTCGCGTTGGCGGGCTATTATGCCCGCCATGCGTTTTTTGGCCATGACCTGCGCGGCACTGCCGCTCTCCCTCGCCCTGCTCTCAGTTGCCTTGCCTGCCCATGCGCAGGAACCCGCACCCGCGCGGGACAAGGAAAAGATCGTCGAGCAGCAGGCCGCGAACCTCTCGCCCAAAGAACATCTCGATCAGCTTTTCGCAGCACTGAAGCGCGAGCGCGACGCCGACAAGGCCGATAACATCGCCAACGAGATCCGCGCCGAATGGAACGATTCGGGCAGCGCCACCGTCAACCTGTTGATGCAATGGGCCGACAAGGCGATCGAGGAGAAGCGCAATAGCGCCGCACTCGATTTCCTCGACCAGGCGATCGCGCTGAAGCCCGGCTACTCCGAGAGCTGGAACCGCCGCGCCACGCTGAACTACACCAACGGCGCGATGCGCAAGTCGATGTCCGATATCGAACATGTGCTGGACATCGAGCCGCGCCATTTCGGCGCGCTTGCCGGCATGGCGTCCATTCTTGGTGACAGCGGCAACGACCAGTTGGCGCTGAAGGCATGGGAACGTTTCCTCGAAATCTACCCCGCCAACCGCAATGCGCAGGAACAGCTGAACACGCTCTCCGAAAAGCTCGCCGGCAGCCGCACCTGACGTAACGTCATAGCGCGACCTCTGACCTCTTGAAGGTGAACCGCGCGAGCCAATCTAACGTATGGTCCGTTAGTCCCTGCCGCAGGTCGCACCATGCTTACCCTCTTCTCCGCCCTTCTCGCCCCTCTAGCCGCAGCAATCGGCTACTCCTCCTATAAGGCCCGCCAGTTCGAGCAGGCCTATCCCAACATTGGCGAGCTGACCGACATTGGCGGCTACCGCATGAACGCCGTCCACATCGAGCGCCCCGAAACCGCCGACCTGCCGGCGCTCGTCTTCATCCATGGCGCCAGCGGCAACCTGCTCGACCAGATCGGCGCCTTTCTGGAGCCCTTGCGTGGCCGTGCCGAAATGCTCTTCGTCGATCGCCCCGGCCACGGCTATTCCGAACGCGGCGGACCGGATAACGCCCTGCCCTCAGGCCAAGCGGATGCCATCGCGGCGCTTATGGAAAAGCGCGGCATAGAAAAGGCAATCATCGTCGGCCATTCCTTCGGCGGCGCCATCGCCGCCGCATTCGGCGTGCGGCATCCGGAAAAGACGGCCGGCCTGCTCTTCCTGGCGCCCGCCACGCATCCGTGGCCCGGCGGCATCGACTGGTACTATCACGTCTCGACGGCCCCGGTGATCGGCTGGCTCTTCAACCACGCCCTCGTCGTGCCGCTTGGCCTCCGGCGCCTTGAACGCGGCACTCTCAACGTCTTCCGCCCCAATCCACGGCCGGACGATTACATCCTGAAAACCGGCCCCTCGCTGGTGCTGCGCCCCGCCACCTTCCACAACAACGCCGCCGACTTCGTACGCCTGCTCGATTACTTCAAGACGCAGTCGCATCTCTATACCAAGATATCGGCGCCTACCGTCATCATCACTGGCGATAGCGACGACATCGTTTGGGAGCACCTGCACTCGCAGGGCCTTGCCCGCGACATCGCCGGCTCCGAACTGGTCAAGATCAAGGGCGTCGGCCACAAGCCCGACTACCTCGCCACCGACGTCGCCATCGCGGCAATAGAGAAGATGTCAGGCTACGACCGCGACCTGCAGGCCGCCGCGCGGATCGCCGAGGCAAGGCTGGCCGCGACCACACCGCCAGCGCCAGAAGCCAAATTGCCGTCCACCCCGCAGCCGACCTCGGCGCCAAAGCCTGCCGCCACCCCGGACCTGCAGGGCACCACATAGCGCCCGCCGCGCATTGCCTGCCACGCCAGCAACCCCATATGTTCCCCATGTCAGTCCAACGAGGGGAACATCATGGACCGCCTTCCCACGAAATCCGCAGCCCTCATCGCTGCCCTGTCGCTGACGCTGGCGCCAATCGCACCGGCACTTGCCGCCTCACCCGCGCCGGTCGAGGCTGAGCATGGGATGGTCGTCACCGCCCAGCATCTGGCGACCGATGTCGGCGTCGAGGTGCTGAAGAACGGCGGCAATGCCGTGGATGCGGCGGTCGCAGTCGGCTATGCGCTCGCCGTGGTCTATCCGACCGCCGGCAATATCGGCGGCGGCGGTTTCATGACCATCCGCATGAAGGACGGCAAGACCAGCTTCCTCGATTTCCGCGAACGCGCGCCGCTCGCCGCCACCAAGACCATGTATCTCGACGCCAAGGGCGATATCGTCCCCCGCGCCAGCCTCGATGGCTATCTGGCCGTTGGCGTGCCGGGCTCCGTCATGGGCTTCGAGACCGCCCGCGAGAAATACGGCACCAAGTCGCGCCAGGATCTCCTTGCCCCCGCCATCCGCTACGCCAAGGATGGCTTTACGCTCGAACAGGGCGACGTCGCCTCGATCGAGAACAGCGCCAAGCGGCTGGCCAAGGACGAGGCAGCCAAAAAGATCTTCCTCAAGCCCGACGGCAAGCTCTTCACCTCGGGCGAAAAGCTGGTGCAGCCGGAACTGGCCTCCGTGCTGTCGAGCATATCCGACAAGGGCACCGACGCCTTCTATAAGAGCATGCCGGCGGATGCGATCGTCAAGGCCAGCCAGGCCAAGGGCGGCATTCTCGCCAAAGAGGACTTCGAGCAATATCAGGTGCGCGAACTGAAGCCGGTGGAATGCAGCTATCGCGGCTATGACATCATCTCCTCGCCCCCGCCCTCCTCCGGCGGCGTCATCATCTGCGAGATCCTGAACATCCTGGAAGGCTATCCGCTCTCCTTCCTCGGCTATGGCTCGGCCGAGACCGTTCACCTCATGACCGAGGCCATGCGCTACGCCTATGTCGACCGCAACGCCGCCCTCGGTGATCCCGATTTCGTCGACAACCCGGTCACCACCCTTCTCGACAAGAGCTATGCCAAGGCTATCCGCGCCAAGATCGACATCAACAAATCAGGCACATCGGCCGACCTGAAGCCGCTCGGCGCCAAGGAAAGCACCGAGACCACGCATTATTCGATCATCGACGACGAGGGCAATGCGGTCGCCGTTACCTACACGCTGAACGGCAATTTCGGCGCCGGCGTCGTGGCACCAGGCACCGGCATCCTTCTCAACAACGAGATGGACGACTTCACCTCCAAGCCCGGCGTCCCCAATCTCTACGGCCTCGTCCAGGGCGAAGCCAACGCCATCGCGCCGAAGAAGACCCCGCTCTCGTCGATGAGCCCCACCATCGTCATCAAGGACGGCAAGCCCTTCATGGTGATCGGCAGCCCCGGCGGCTCGCGCATCATCACGATTACGCTGGAAGCCATTCTGAATGTCGTCGATTTCGGCATGGACATCAGCCAGGCCGTCAACGCCCCGCGCATCCACCACCAGTGGCAGCCCGACAAGATCTATTTCGAGCCTTACGCGCTCTCGCCCGACACGATCCGCGCGCTGATCGCGATGGGTCACACCATGGACGACGGCAGCGGCACGCCCGTCTGGGGCCAGGCCGCCGGCATCCTCGTCGGCGGCAAGAGCCTGAAAGATATAGAGAAAGGCGGCGGCGCCCGCTACAACGGCGCCATGGACAGCCGCTCGACCGAGGGCTCGGCCGGCGGCTATTAGGCAATCGCAGCAGGAAGGCTCCAGGCCCCTCAGCGGATCGTCGTATGCGCGTATTCCGCCTTGATGGTGACCACGGGCTTTGCACCGACCACACTCGGCCGGGGGCTATCGATCAGCGACGCCTTGGCCGTGACGGTGTAATCGACAGGCACGTCCTTGCCGAAGTCGAGATAGCTGTCCACCGAATGCGCCTTCACGTCGATCGTCTCATCGGCGTTGAGCTTGTCGTAAGTCAGATGCGCCCTGAGCGCCGCACTATCGATGGCGACGTTCGAGGCATGCCCCAGCAAGGTCACGTCGGCGGCCTTGCTCGACAGGCCGAGCTTCGCAAACTCGCCGTCGAACCGAGCCATCACGGCCTGCTGGTTGACCTCAATCGACCCGCCCGGCGGAATATTGGCGACGACTTCGGGTGAGCAATCGGAGAGATCGAACCACTTCGTCGAGGCGACCGCGATCGACAGCGTGGTGCCATCGATCACCATCCGGCTCTGGTCCTCGCAACCGCTGAAGAACCAGCTTGAATACCAGCGGCTGAACCAGCCGTCGCGCCGACCGCGCGTCTCGGCCCGATAGGGCTCATCTGAATTCGCGCTGATCCGGATCGAGCTGGCGTCGCCTGTTATCACGATCGAGCGGATCGACGAGACGTCGATCGTCTCTCCCGTCCGCCAGCCATCGGCATAGCTTGAAACCAGCGTGAACAGGAGCAGAGGTATCGTTATGATGATCATCATGGCAGTCTCCTTGCGTGACACCGCTCCCATCGAGCGGCGGATCCAAGGTCGCTGAGAACACAGGAAATCGAGACCTCGATCGCGATCCGGGTCGCCCGCGATTGCGATCGAGGTCATTGTCGTGCTCATATCGCTCTTCTGTTGCTGGATCCGCACCCATGATCTTCGTGCCGCTGCCCTTCGTCGTCACACTGCTGCTCGCGATCCTGCTTGTCCGCATGGTCAGGCAAAGCGATGGACTGGCGCCCGAGCGGCGTCCCTTCCTGATCCTGATCGGGCTCTACGCGCTGCAATCGGTGCTGCTCGGCCTGCGCTGGGGCTATGACATCATCGCCCTGATGCCCGGCCAGGCGGTACTTGCCGCCCTGATTGCCGCCTTCGCCTGGATCAGCTTCAGCAACCTCGCGCGCGACAACACCCTCTCCTGGCTGCGCCTTACGCCGCATCTCCTGCCAGCCGTCATCGTCCTCGCGCTGATGATCTTCTGGCGTGGCCCCGTCGGCATTTTCATCACCGCCACCTTTACGACCTATGGCGCAGCCCTCTTTTGGCTCGCCCGCCACGGCCCCGATGGCCTTGTCTCCTCGCGCCTCGACGGCGCGCTCTTGTCCTACCGCTCGCTGCTGATCACCGCTGCGGCACTCCTCGCCTCCGCCACCGCCGATATCGTCATCAGTTTCGATTTCTATAGAACCGGCGGCGCTCATGCCGGCGCCGTGGTCGCGATCGGCAATGTCATCTCGCTGCTGGCACTCGGCACCGCCGCCGCCATCGCCAGCAGCAGCCAGACCACCGAACCCGCGTCATTGCCACAGCCCCAGCCACAGCCACCGGCACCCGCATCCGGCCCGACGGAGGAAGACAGCGCCATCGCCAGGGCTCTGGACGAGCTCATGCAATCGCGCGAACTCTACCGCGACCCCGAGCTCAACCTCGGCCGCATCGCTCGCCGGATGAACCTGCCCGCCCGCCGCGTATCGATCGCGGTCAACCGCGTGCACGGGGCGAGCGTCTCCCAATATGTCAACGACTTCCGCATCCGCGCCGCCTGCCGGATGCTCGAAACAACCTATGAGCCCGTGACCCGACTGATGTTCGACTGCGGCTTCATCAGCAAGTCGAATTTCAACCGCGAATTCCTGCGCGTCACCGCCACCAGCCCCACCGAATACCGCAGGCGCCACCGGACCCGGCCGGTCAGCCCAAAGCCCGCGCCGGAACCCGAATTCCTGCTCGCGCCGCAAGAGCCGCTTTTCATGTCACCGTGACAAAGCAGCCGTTCACAACGCGAAGGCCGCGTCCTATTCATGACGGCATTATCATCCGAAAGAGCTCCCATGGTCAGCATTGAAATGATCGTCGCCGCCCGCGCCCGCCTGCGTGGACATGCCCGCCGCACCCCGCTTCTTTCCTCTCCGTTTCTCGATGAGATCGCCGGGCGCCGGCTGTTCATCAAGGCCGAATGCCTGCAGCACACCGGCTCCTTCAAGTTCCGCGGCGGCTGGTCGGCCGTCTCAGCGCTGGAGCCAGAGGTACGCGCCCGCGGCGTCATCGCGTTTTCCTCCGGCAACCACGCCCAGGGCGTGGCGCTTGCCGCCAAGCTGCACGGCGTCCCCTCCGTCATCATCATGCCTTCCGACGCCCCGAAGCTGAAGATTGCTAACACCCGCGCGCTCGGCGCCGAGGTCGTGCTCTACGACCGCGCCACCGAAGACCGCGACGCGATCGGCGCGCGCCTCTCCGAGGAGCGCCGCCTGACCCTGATCAAGCCCTTCGACGAACCGCAGGTCATCGCCGGCCAGGGCACGACAGGTCTCGAGATCGCCGAGCAGGCGGAAGAGGAAGGCGTGACCGCGGCCGAAGTGCTGGTCCCCTGCGGCGGCGGCGGCCTGACGTCGGGCATCGCGCTGGCGCTCGAAGCCCGCACTCCAAGCTTCCGCGTCCGCCCCTGCGAGCCCGAAGGCTTCGACGACACCACCCGCTCGCTGGCCTCGGGCAAGATCGAGCGCAACGCCAGGCTGTCAGGCTCGATCTGCGACGCCATCATCACCCCGCAGCCCGGCAACATCACCTTCCCGATCCTCAAACGCCTCGCCGGCCCGGGCCTCGTCGTCACCGACGAGGAAGCGCTGCGCGCCATGGCGCTTGCCTTCACCCGCCTGAAGATCGTCGTCGAACCCGGCGGCGCGGTCGCGCTGGCCGCCGCGCTGTTTCATGGCGATCAGCTGCAGGAGGATACCGCGATCGTGGTGACCTCGGGTGGCAATGTCGATGACGAGATGTTTGGCCGGGCGTTGGCGTTGCAGGGGTAGGATCGCGAGGTCGGCGCTGCGGGAGGTAGCTGCGAGACCGAGAGGTCGGAGGTTGTGTTACCCCCCTCTGCCCTGCCGGGCATCTCCCCCACAAGGGGGGAGATCGACCCGTGGATAGATCTCCGCCAAACAATCAAGGTGGAGCGAGCAGCCGCTCCCAGCCAATCTCCCCACCTGTGGGGGAGATGGCCGGCAGGCCAGAGGGGGGTATCCCGCCCTCCAAGCCAACGTCGAACTCACCTACCGCACGGCACCCAGCCAAGCGCACTCACGCTCACCCATCCCCCTCCGCAAGCCCCCGCCGTATCGCCACCTCCACCGGGCAATAATCCCCATCCGCCCGTTCCAGCAAAAACGGCTGCCGTAGCCCAAGCGGCGGCTGCGCCATGAAGCGCGGGGTCTTGCCACGATGCTTCTGCGCCGCATGCACCAGGAACGGATGGCACAAATAGACCGTGCCCGCTGCCCCCGTCGCCAGCGCCTGCGGCCGCTCCGCCCCCATCTGCTCCAGATACATATGCGACCGTCCCGCCTCGCCCGCCGGCGCCAGATAGCGCGCCATGTCCTTGTGCGATCCCACCCGGATACGCGTCGGCGCATCCTCCTCGCCGACATCGGAAAACAGAAAGAGCATCAACAACGCCCGGTCGCGCGAGGTGACATTCACCCGCCACGCCGAGAAGTCACTGCGCTCGTCGGGATCGCCCGTCTCCCCGGCGAAGCTCAGGTCCACATGCCATCCGGCATCCCCGGGATCATCGGGATGCGGAAACCGTACCGGAAAGCTGCCGAGCCCATCACGCGGCAGCCACCGCCCCTTGCCCACCAGCTGATCAAATGCCTGGTGCAGCACCGGCGTGTTGGCCGCCGCGGCGAAAGGTCCACCGCCATAGCCGGGAAGCCGGATGACAGGATGGGTCCAGGTCGAGGGGTCGTCGCGGTCGCAGGGAATATCGCGCCACATGATATCGCGCGCCTGCTTTGCCAGTTCGCGCGGAAAGGCATTGTCGATGCGGATGAAACCGCGCTCGATGAACAGCTCGATGTCGGCCGCGCTGAGCACAGGCGGATAGGTTTTGTCGGTCATGGAAATTGCTCCATCTGCGCCTCCCCGGAGCGTCGCTCGTCTGACAGGAAGCGGATTTCGGTCAAGCGCCGCTGCCGGCCGAAGGGCCGGACTGCGGTCGCGTCTTCAGGGCCACAGTGGTGGCAGAGCCTTTAGCGGCTCAAGAAGAAGACCGAAGCGATGTTGAGCGTGAGCGTCATCATGATGGGTGAAGGCTAACAGCGGCGGGCGATCGGGTCAACCGCGCCCCTGCCGCGCCATCCGCACCGCACTGACGGCAGCGGGCCTCGCAACCTCGCCAAGCACATCGGAAACCGACTGCCGCACCAACCCCGCCAACCTCGCCACCGCCGGCGCGCTCTCGGCCTCCGCGCGGTGCAGCACGAGGCCGAGCCCGGGCAACTCAGGCAGCGCTAAGTCTTCCGCCATGAGCGGTCGCACCTTCGCGGGCAGACCAACCGGCGTGCGCAGCGTGATGCCAAGCCCGGCCGCCGTCGCCGCCCACAGGCCGCCGAGGCTGGGGCTGACGAAGGCGAGCCGCCAGGAAATGCCCGCGGCATCCAGCGCCTTGGTCGCCGCGCTGCGCATCAGGCAGGGCGCCTCGAGTGCCGCGAGCGGCAGCGGCTCTCCGCTCGCGCGGTCCCACCCCGATGACACGGCGGCCGAGCCGATCCAGCGCATCGGCACCTCGCCGATCCGGTCGCAATGCGGCGTCAGCGTCCCGTCGCTCCAGGCAAGGGCGAGGTCGAGCTTGCCCGATGTCACCCGCTCGATCAGCTCGACGTTGCGCACCACCCGCGCCTCGATCCTGACCTTCGGATGCGCCCGCGCGAAACGGCCGAGCACATCAGGCAGCAGCGTCTCGCCAAAATCCTCCTGCAGTCCCAGCCGCACCCAGCCCTCCAGCTCGACGCTGTGCACGGCGGCCGCCGCCTCGTCGTTCAGCTCCAGCAAGCGCCGCGCATAGCCGAGCATGGTTTCGCCGGCATCGGTCAGCGCCAGGCCGCGGCCGGACTTGCGAAAGATCGGCGTGCCCGCCTGCTCCTCCAGCTTCTTGAGCTGCGCGCTTACCGCAGATGTCGAACGCCCCAGCCGGTCGGCGGCGCGCGCGAAATTGCCGAGCTCCATGCCGGTGACGAAGGTTCTGAGAACGTCGAGGTCGAAGATGGTCCGGCGCATTTAATAGTCCATATTTTCAGGATCGACGATCCATTATATTCTGCTTTTCTGCATTATCGTGCCGTGCGATCTTCTCCCTGTCAACATCTGGGAAAAGGAGGCAAACATGCCCTTCACTCGTATCTCGCTTCTGAAAGGCAAGTCGCCGGACTATATCGCAGCCCTCTCCGAGAACCTCCACCGCGCCATGGTGGAAACCTTCAACGTGCCGCCAGCCGACCGCTTTCACATGATCCACCAGCATGAACCGGGCGAACTGATCTTCGACCGCAATTATCTCGCCGGTCCGCGCTCGGACGATTTCGTGCTGATCGCCATCACCGCCGGCAAGCCGCGCACAGCGGAAGCGCGCACAGCGTTCTTCAAGCGCGCGGTCGAACTGCTCGGCCAATCGCCGGGCCTGCGGCCTGAGGATGCGATGATCGTCATCAACACCACGGCACCGGACGAATGGTCCTTCGGCAATGGCGGGCAGCAGATGCTGGAACCCGGCTGGGAAATCCGCGCCATGGAGACCGCGCCATGATCGCCATGCAATACAGCTTCACCCTGCCCGCCGATTACGACATGGCGATTATCGACCGCCGCATCCGCGACAAGGGCCCGATGACCGACGGCTTCCCCAAGCTCGGCTTCAAGGCCTATCTCACGACACGCAAGGGCGAACTCGGCGCAACCGACAATCTCTACGCGCCCTTCTATCTCTGGCGGCACGCTGAAGGCGCAAGCGACTTCCTCTGCGGCCCCGGCTTCGAGGCCGTCAGCCGATCCTTCGGCCGGCCGCAGGTGGCGACGTGGATTGTGTGGCATGGCGATGTGGCGCCGGATGCGACGAAGGCGCGCTTCGCCACGCGCGAGATATTGCCGCTGGGTACGGACGTTTCGCTCGCATCGGTTCGCGAGAGCGAGACGGCGCGCGCCCGTGCCCGATTGGATCAGCCCGGCGTGCTTGCCTCCGTCGCGGCATTCGATCCCTCGGGCTGGACGATGGTGCGCTTTGCACTGCACGCGGATGCGCCTGCTGTGTCGTCGTCGGCGCGGATTTATCACGTCGGTCACGTGTCCTTGCCGTGAGCGGCTATAGCGAGTTCTCGATAGGTGCAGAGGAATGCTGATCGAGAGGTCAATGCGTGGGGTGCCCCCCTCTGCCCTGCCGGGCATCTCCCCCACAGGTGGGGAGATTGGCTGGGCTTACCCGCTCGCACCTACCTCAATGTTTGGATGGGGAGTACGCCACGAGTCGATCTCCCCCCTTGTGGGGGAGATGTCCGGCAGGACAGAGGGGAGTATCCCACCCTCCAAGCCAGCAATGCACCAAACCACAACCCGACAACAAAAAACCCGCCACCTCCAAGAGGCAGCGGGTCCAACTCAATCAAACCAAATCCGGATCAAAACCCGCTCTGGCCGTCCGAACCGATATAGGCGATGCGCAGCATGTTCGTCGCGCCCGGTGTCCCGAGCGGCACGCCGGCCGAGATGATGATGCGGTCGCCCGGCTTGCCGAAGCCTTCGTCGGCGACGATGCGGCAGGCGCGGTTGACCATGTCGTCGAGGTCGGTCGCGTCATGCGTGACCACGCAGTGCAGGCCCCAGACGATGGCGAGGCGGCGTGCGGTCTGGATGACAGGCGACAGCGCCAGGATCGGCACCTGCGGGCGCTCGCGCGAGGCGCGCAGGCCCGTCGTGCCCGACGAGGTGTAGCAGACGATGGCCGACAGGCGCAGCGTTTCGGCGATCTGGCGGGCGGCCAGCGAAATCGCGTCGGCGCCGGTGGCTTCCGCCTGGGCGCGCTGCGCGTAGATGATCCCGGGATAGTGCGGCTCGCGCTCAATGGTGCTGGCGATCGACGCCATCGTCGAGACGGCTTCAACCGGATAATCGCCGGACGCGGATTCGGCCGACAGCATGACAGCGTCGGCGCCTTCGAAGACGGCGGTCGCGACGTCGGAGACTTCAGCGCGGGTCGGGACCGGCGCCGAGATCATCGATTCCAGCATCTGCGTGGCGACGACGACAGGCTTGCCCGAACGACGGCAGGCACGGATCAGCTGCTTCTGGATGCCGGGAACCGCTTCGAGCGGCATTTCCACACCGAGGTCGCCACGGGCAACCATCAGCGCGTCTGAAAGCTCGATGATCTCTTCGATCCGTTCGATTGCCTGCGGCTTTTCGATCTTCGCCATCAGGCCAACGCGACCGCGCGCGATCTTGCGCACTTCGACCAGATCTTCCGGACGCTGCACGAAGGAGAGCGCAACCCAGTCGACGTCATCAGTTGCGAGAACCGCATCAAGGTCGGCGCGGTCCTTGTCGGTCAGGACGCCGGCAGTGAGGATCGTGTCGGGAAGGCTGACGCCCTTGCGGTCGGAAATCCGAGTGCCCGAAACAACCGTCGTGACAATGCTCTTGCCGTCGCACTTTTCAGCGCGGAGCGCCAGCTTGCCGTCGTCGATCAGCAGGCGGTCGCCCGGCTTCACGGCTTCGAGAATTTCGGGATGCGGCAGGAACACGCGGTTCTTGTCGCCGGGGCTGTCGTTGTTGTCGAGCGTGAACGTGTCGCCCGGCTTCAGGTCGACCTTGACATCGGCGAACTTGCCGACGCGCAGCTTCGGACCCTGAAGGTCGGCGAGAATGCCGATCGGGCGGCCGCTGCGGGTTTCGACGGCGCGGATGCGCTGGATCAGCGTGCGCATCGTGTCATGGCTCGCATGGCTCATGTTGATGCGGAAAACGTCGGCACCGGCCTGGTGCAGCTTCTCGATCATCGCTTCTTCGGACGAGGCGGGTCCGAGCGTTGCGAGGATTTTTACTTTGCGGTTACGCTTCATCAGTTCGGACTTTCCTGGGTGCCTGGGGTATCGGAAAGTTGAACCATCCAGCTGCCCTGGCGGCCCGTGTCATATTCCTTGAACCCCATCTTCTGATAGCCACGGGCGTAGCAATCATTGACGCCCGTGATCTTGAATTCGTTCTCCGCCACGCACATCTGCACGTCGCCCGTCCATCGTCCTCCCCGGGCGGCGTCTTCGGCGTAGAGGTAGTAGTAGCGAGACTGAAGCTCTCCCTCGATCAGTGTCGCGCAGGTCGTTGCCGGGACCTGCCACCAGCCTTCCGTCATCCAGCCGTCCTTGGCCCGGTATCCGATCGCCACGCCGACTAGATTCTGCGTACCGTTGCAGACGCGAAAATCAGCGCGCGCCACATCGGCAATGAAGAACGGCGAGAACGCCGCGAGAAC
Organism: Rhizobium sp. 2MFCol3.1; assembly: GCF_000377565.1. Lineage (GTDB taxonomy): Bacteria > Pseudomonadota > Alphaproteobacteria > Rhizobiales > Rhizobiaceae > Rhizobium. The sequence continues at coordinate 114,911 of NZ_KB898360.1, forward strand.
AAAAAGAGCAAAACGGGCAAGCGGCCCGGAACGCGTAAGGAAACATGGCGCGGTCTGGATCAACACGACTTCCAATTGGCTCCCGGTTATTCGTTGTCGTGCCTTCTTGCGCTGCCTCCCGGCGAAAGTCAACGCAATGCTAATCGATTATATTTCTGACATCAAACAAGAGGCGCACTCGCCGCCGCAAGGATCGCGCGGAGATTGCCAGGCTGGTACGAAGTGATTGATCACGGGGCGCGCTTGAACCCTTCCCCTGCCCGTGCGATCAGAGACACGCTTGCAAACACTCAACGGCATTGTCCTCGATGAACGACTTCCAATCCTTCGAAATTCTAGGCGGACATCATGACAGGGGTATGGTGCTCCTGGGTGACCATGCAATGAACCGCCTGCCGGAACGCTATGGCAGCCTGGGCCTGCCCGAGAGCGCCTTTGCCCGCCATATCGCCTATGACATCGGCATCGAGGGGCTGACGCGGGCGCTGTCCGAGAAGCTTGGCGTTCCCGCCGTGCTCGGCGGCTTCTCTAGATTGCTGATCGACCCGAACCGGGGCGAGGACGACCCGACGTTGATCATGAAGATTTCCGACGGCGCCATCATTCCGGGCAATCACCCGATCACCCAGGAAGAGTGGAACGGCCGCATCGCCAATTTCCACCGCCCCTATCACAATGCCGTCAGCGAGACGATTGCGAAGGTGGCGGCCGCCACCGGCAAGGCGCCGCTGGTGCTCTCACTGCATTCTTTCACGCCCGCCTGGAAAAACGTGCCGCGCCCATGGCATGCGGCCGTGCTGTGGGACAGCGATCACCGCGCCGTCGCTCCGCTTCTTGACTTGCTGCGGGCCGATCCCGATCTGGTGATCGGCGACAACGAGCCCTATGATGGCGCGCTGAAGGGTGACACCATGTACCAGCATTGCATGGTCACGGGCATCCCGCACGCGCTGCTGGAGGTTCGCCAGGACCTGATCGGCGACACGGCGGGCATCGCCGCTTGGGCCGACCGGCTGGCGCCGATCTTTGCGACCATGAACGCCGACCCGGCGCTGCATCAATACCAAGTGCACGCTTCGCGCACCGGCCCATACTGACGATAGGAGAGCAAAATGACCGAGCTCAGCAAGGAACAACAAACCGAATTCGAAGCCGCCGCCTTCCGCCGCCTCGTCGCGCACCTGCGCGAACGCACCGACGTGCAAAACATCGACATGATGAATCTGGCCGGCTTTTGCCGCAACTGCCTGTCCAACTGGTACAAGGACGCGGCCGATGCCGATGGCGCCGAACTGACGAAGGACGAGGCCCGCGAGATCGTCTACGGCATGCCCTTCGACGAGTGGAAAAGCCGCTACCAGACCGAAGCGACGCCCCAACAAAAAGCCGCATTCGAAAGCAACAACCCGCACAAATGAGCCCCGGCTCTGTCGAATAGGCTTGACCCCGGCTGATCTTCACGGCAGTCAACGCCATCCGAATTTTTATCCCCCTATCAGGAGAACACGATGTCTGATGCCCACGGCGTTGCCCGCGACCAGCTTCGCGCTTTCATCGAGCGCATTGAACGGTTGGAAGAAGAAAAGAAGACCATCGCCGACGATATCAAGGACGTCTACGGCGAAGCCAAGGGAACCGGCTTCGACACCAAGATCCTGAAAAAGGTCATCGCGCTGCGCAAGAAGGATGAGCAGGAGCGTCTTGAGGAAGAAGCGATCCTCGACACCTACCTCGCCGCTCTCGGCATGATCGAAGGTCCGGCGGAAGCCTGATCGGATCCCGATCGAACCCTATATCAGAAAGCCGCCGGGTCACCCTCGGCGGCTTTCTTGTATAGGCCAAAGAGCCGCGGATTACGTGTTCTCGACGGCGGCGAGCTTGGCTCTGCTCCATTGCGAACCGAGGAAGACCACCGCGATCAGAAGGCCGCCGGCGACCAGCGACGTTTGCAGCGTCCCCAGTTCCAGCCCGCCGCGCGCTTGCTCCTTCACCAGGAAATTGCCGAATGTGGCGCCGAACGGGCGTGTGAACACGAAAGCGGCCCAGAAGAGGACGACCACGTTGATACGCGTGAAATAGTGCATCAGCAGCACCACGCCGATGACGGCGGAACAGACCAGCGCACCCTGGATGAACGTCATCCCGATCGGGTCGATCAGCGCATCGCCGAAGGCGGTGCCAAGGCTGTTGGAGAAGATGACAGCGATCCAGAACCAGAACTCGCTCTCTTTTCCGACGATGGGCTCGACGCTCACCGATCGCTTTCTGGCGTACCAGATGGAAAGCGTTGCGACCAAGCCCGCCAGCAGCACGCTCGACCCCAGCACATAGCCGAAGCCGAATGTCCGGTCCATCATGTCGGATATCTCGGTCCCCGCCGTGGTCGTGGCAACGATGGCTGCCCAGAACAGGCCGGAATGATAGGAATTGCTCCTGATCTGCAGGAACAGGATTGCAATGAGCGCGGCAACCGTCACGAAGAAGCCCACGACGTAGCCGAGGCCAAGCGTCTGGGCGAGGAAGTCGCCGGCCGTTTCGCCCAGCGTCGTGGCGATCACCTTGGCGATCCAGAAGAACAAGGTGATCTCGGCGATCTTGTTGACCGTTTGGTGCTTGCTCATGCCGCACCTCGCATCGATTTGGTGCGGTCGTTTACCGCCGCGACGCGGCCAAACATGTTTATGCCATCGGCCGGAGCCAGCAGGCTTTGCAGGCCCGCATACGGGCTATCGATCGTATAAGTTTCTCGCTTCATGGTAGGTCTCCGAATTGCGCACGTGCGGAAATCGTGCTGCGGCGCACCATGAAGACCCTTTTTTACGCTTGCTTTGCCCGCCCCTTAACGATCGGAAAGCAACAGCGCCATGGCCGTGCAAATGACTGCGGCCTCCTGACGCGAAAAAGCCGCCGGGTCGCCCCGGCGGCTTTCTCCTTATTCTCTCTATCTCAGCCGATCAGCCGAGCTGCGTGGCTCAGCCGAGCTGCGTGACGTAGCGCACGTCGAGATAGGCGTTGATCGCTTCCGAGCCGCCTTCCGTGCCGTAGCCCGAATCCTTGATGCCGCCGAACGGCACTTCCGGCAGGGCAAGGCCATTGTGGTTGATCGACAGCATGCCGGCTTCCACGCGGCGGCCAAGTGCCTGCGCGGTGGCGCTCGAGCTGGTGAAGGCGAAGGAGGCCAGGCCGAACGGCAGGCGGTTCGCTTCTGTGATCGCATCATCGAGCGTCGAGAAGCGGTTGATGATGGCGAGCGGGCCAAAGGGCTCCTCGTTCATCACGCGCGCCGAAAGCGGCACGTTGGCGAGCACCGTCGGCTCGAAGAAGTTGCCGGTGTTGCCGATGCGGCGGCCGCCGGTCTTGAGTTCAGCGCCCTTCGACACGGCATCGTTGATCAGCTCTTCGAGAGCCGGGATGCGGCGCTCATTGGCGAGCGGGCCCATCTCGACGCCGGCGTCCAGGCCGTTGCCGACCTTGACCGCCTGCGCGGCCTTGACGAAGCCGTCCGTGAACTGGTCCATGACGCCATCCTGCACCAGGAAGCGCGTCGGTGCGACGCAGACCTGGCCGGCATTGCGGAACTTAGAGCCGGCCATGATCGTCACGGCCCGGTCGACATTGGCGTCATCGAACACCATGACCGGAGCGTGACCGCCAAGCTCCATCGTCGCCCGCTTCATGTGCAGGCCGGCGAGCGCCGCGAGCTGCTTGCCGACAGGCGTCGAGCCGGTGAACGAGATCTTGCGGATGACGGGGTGCGAGATCAGGTACTCGGAGATCTCGGCCGGAATGCCGTAGACGAGGTTGACGACACCATTGGGAATGCCGGCATCGGCGAAGACGCGGATGAGTTCGGCCGGCGATGCCGGGGTCTCCTCAGGCGCCTTGACGATGATCGAGCAGCCGGCGGCGATAGCAGCCGAAAGCTTGCGTACCACCTGGTTGATCGGGAAGTTCCACGGCGTAAACGCCGCAACCGGACCGACCGGCGACTTGATCGCCAGCTGCGTGACGTTCGGCGCGCGCGAAGGGATGACCTGACCATAGGTGCGGCGCGCCTCTTCGGCGAACCAGTCGATGACGTCGGCGGCGCCGGCGATTTCAACGAGCGACTGCGCCAGCGGCTTGCCCTGCTCGCGCGTCATCATCCAGGCGATGGTTTCCTTGCGCTCGCGCAACAGGTCGGCGGCACGGCGCATCATCTTCGAGCGGTCGAAGGGCGAGGTATCGCGCCAGACGCGGAAGCCCTTGTCGGCTGCGGCGAGTGCTGCGTCGAGATCCTCGCGGGAGGCATGCGGAATGGTGCCGATGGTCTCACCGGTGGCCGGGTCGGTAACGGGCAGCGTCTTGCCGGAGGCGGCATTCTTCCATTCGCCGTCGATGAACAGCTTCACATCGGGATAGGTCTGCATGATTATTCCTTGTCGTCTTCATCAAATCAATTTGTCGGACAGCGAACGGCGCGCCGGGGGCGCGCTCCGCACATGCCTCATATAGGCCGAACGGATGCTGTTTCTCAGAGCATGCGACGTTATAAACCGAAATGGGCCTGTGTCTCCCCCCAATCGGTCATGCCACTTATGCCAAAAGCTCTACGCCAAAAGCTCTACGATTGCAGGACTTTGATCGCCCCACCGATTGCGGTAGTGATCGGGGTGTCGCAGGAGGATTGGAATGGATGAGGTCGGCTGCATCATCGCCGGTGCCGGCGTAATCGGGCTGGCGACCGCGCGCGAAGCGGCGATGCGTGGTCTGGAGACGCTGGTCATTGAGGCCAACCCGATGATCGGCATGGAGACCAGCTCCCGCAACTCCGAAGTCATCCACGCCGGCATCTATTACCCGCCCGGATCGCTGAAGGCACGGCTCTGCATGGAAGGCCGCGGGCGGCTCTATCGCTACGCCGAGGACAGGCACATTCCCCACGCCCGCTGCGGCAAGTTCATCGTCGCGACCAGCCCCGCGCAGGTCGAAAAGCTCGAAGCCATCCGCATCAAGGCGGGCGAATGCGGCGTCGATGACCTCGTGCTGATCTCAGGCGAGGAAGCGATGGCCCGCGAGCCGGCGCTGAGCTGCGTCGCCGCCCTCGTCTCGCCGTCAACCGGCATCATCGATAGCCACGCACTGATGCTCTCCTTGCGCGGGGATGCCGAGGAGAACGGCGCCTTCATCGCCCTCAACACCGAGATCGTGTCAGGCGAGGCCGCCGACAACCGCTTCGTCCTGCGCACCCGCGACAAGACGAGCGGCGAGGAATACGACGTATCATCGCGCCACTTCATCAACGCCGCCAGCCTGCACGCAAACGATCTCGCCCACCTCGTCTCGGGCTTCGATCACGCCACAGTGCCGAAGCTCCAACTCGCCAAGGGCAACTACTTCGCCGCCCCGACGCGTAACGTCTTCTCGCGGCTGATCTACCCGGTGCCGGAGGATGGCGGCCTCGGCGTGCATCTGACCATGGATCTTGGCGGCTCCATCCGCTTCGGCCCCGATGTCGAGTGGATCGATGCGATCGACTACGAGGTCGATCCCACGCGCTGCGAGCGCTTCTACGACGAGATCCGCCGCTACTGGCCCGGCCTGCCCGACAACTGCCTGCAGCCCGCCTATAGCGGCATCCGCCCCAAACTCTCCGGCCCCGGCCAGCCCGCCGCCGACTTCGCCATTCACGGCCCCGCCGTCCACGGCGTCAGCGGCATGGTGCATCTCTATGGCATCGAGAGCCCGGGGCTTACCTCGTCGCTTGCGATCGCCGAACACGTCATGTCCGAAATCGCCGGCTGAAAGGTGGCGCACAACGCCCGTCTCCAACCTTCGGATAGTGGTTTCACCGCGCAATTCGCGGTAGATTGCACAGTCAGAGGAGCAACTTGCGGAGCGCATTTCGTGAAAACGATCACCGACAAGGAACTGGCCGAGCGCCTGCGCCAGGCGCTCACGGTTCTCGACAACAGCATGCCCTCGAGCAAACGCGCGCTCAACATCTACGAGATGGTGATCCGGGTGCTCGATACCGGCGCGCGCGTGCTCGAAGACGAACAGTTTCGCACGACCGCCAACGACAATCCCGGCAAGCCCTGAACCGACGCCTACCCCTTGATCCGCACCAGCACGCGATCGAGCGCGGCGATCAGCGCGCCGCTGCCGCCCTTATGGTCGAAATCCTGAAACACCTGCTCGTTCAAGCCACCCTTGGTGGAGAACTCCTCCTTGAGATCGGTGAGCGGCGTCTCGCCATGCTTGACCGCCTGCTGCGCGAGGCTGAGGAACAGCGGCGCCAGATAGGCCCGCGCCTTGTCCGCAGGCATCCCCTGATCGGCGAGCCAGCCGGTGGTGCGGTCGAGAATGCCGAAATAGGTCGCCATCAGCGCGCTTGCGGCCGCCAACAGATCATACTCCACACGCGTCTCGCAGGCGACGGCACTGCCCAGCGCCGAAAAGATCGCGGCGACCGTGTCATTCCCAGGATAGATCGCCGTCACCCCGGCGCGCTCGGCAACGAAGGGCAGCGGAATGGCCTGGGTGATTTCGACAGGCGCATCGATCCACTCCTCGAGCTTCGCCCGGTCGGTCGCAGCGACAACGCTGACGACGCTCTGCCCGGCACGAAAGCGCAAGCCTCTGATCACGTCTTCAGCGATCTGCGGCCGGATGGCCAGGAACAGGATATCGGCGACATCGACCACGGCCTGGTTGTCGGCGCCGATCTCGACCAGCGACGACGACGCGGCAAGACGCGCCGCGATCTCGCCATTGCGCGGCGAGACGGTGATCCGCGACAGATCAAGCGACGAGCCGAGCATCCCCTTGACCATGGCCTCGGTGATCGTCCCCGTACCCACGAACCCAATCTTCATCGCCGCTCTCCGTTACTTGCGCGCATCCAACGCCACCAACAAAAAACCGCCGGATCGCTCCGACGGTTCTGATTGTCTGATCTGGAAGACGGCTCAGTTCGATTCGAACTTGCGCACTTCCATGAAGTTGACCGCCGTGCCGCTGAAGCGACCGGTGTCGATCGAGGCCGTCTTGGTGAAGCCCTCGGCGTAAACGGCCTTCGGCTGCGCGCGCAGCGTCTGGCTGACGAAACGCGGTGCCTTGACCGGCTTGGTGACCATTTCCATGCGCGCATTGCTGAGCGCCCACTGCGAGATGATCTTCTGCGTCAGCTTCGGCTCGGTGGTCACCGTCGCGCGGCTGGCATCTGCCTCGGCGGCTTCATGCTTCGTCGGCCGGCCACCCTTCGAGGGCAGGCTCTGAGCCGCACTCGGCTCGATTGCCGGCTTCGGCACATCGAAGGCATCGCCGAAGCTTGCCGACTTGGTAGCGGGCGCAAGCGCTGCCAGCTGAACCGGCGGCTTTTCGGCCGGAACCTTTTGCGGCATCGCTGCGTTTATAGCCTGTTCGACGCTCGATACCGGCGGCTGGTTGGCTGCAAGCTGGCCGTGATTGGCAGTGTTCTGCTGGTTAAGAGCATCGGCAACAGCTGGAGAAAGCGTACCCTGCTGATCTGCCTCATCGACACCGGCTTCCGGATCGGCATTCGCCGCCGCCAGGAGCTTTTCTGCCAGAGCCGGACGCTCAGCCGGCGTCGGCACGGCCGCGAGATTCCCCGTCATCGCGGCAGCCGGATCGGCTGAAGCGACCTCCGCGTCTCCCGGAGAACGACGTGCACCGAGGAGCGAAGGCACCGGAACGCTATACGCGCTGAGATCCGCATAGCCCTGCTGGCCCTGATCGGTCACAGCGGCAAGTGCATCCTGCGCGGCATTACCCGATTGCGGAGCGACAAGGGCGCTGGCCACTTCGCTGCCGCCAGGCTGATTTGCGAACGCCGGCCGCACCTGCGGGATCGGCGCGTTGACGCTTGCGACTTCGGTCTGCTGCGAAGCTTCTGCCTGAGCCGGGGCACCCTGGCTCGGATCAGCTGCGTTCGGCATATCGGCGGCCTTCGGCGGCGTTGCCTTGGCAACGGCGACTGCTGGCGTGCTGTCGTCGGAGTTATCCTCTTCCTCATCCGCGCCACCGCCAAACAGGGCTGCAAACAAGGTCTTCGGCTTCTTGCGCTCTTCGCTGGCCGAGCCGGTATAGGCACCGGAGCTTGCCATCTGTACCGAGCTGTCGCTGACGCGACGCTTGTAATCGGCAACCGCCTGCTCATAACCCGGCAACGGCTTGCCGTCGGCCGGGATGTGCATCGTGTTGCCGTTCGGGAAGAGACGGACGAGTTCGTCGCGGTTCATGCGCGGCCATGCGCGAACGCCGCCGACATCCATGTGCACGAAGGGCGAACCGGATTTCGGATAGAAACCAACGCCGCCGACCTGCATTTTCATGCCGATCGCGCGCAAAGTCGCCAGTTTCACATCAGGAATGAAGAAGTCCATCGCCTTGCCGAGCATGTGCTGGCTCTTCTCGGCGACACCGGAATTGCGCGAGCGGCTCTTCAGCATGGCGTTGGTGCCCGGCGAACGGAAACCGCAGACAACGTTGATGTAATCCTTGGAACCGCTCTGGCGGTAGACTTCCCAGATCAGGTCGAAGAGACGCGGATCCATCTTCGTCGGCTGGTTCTTGCGCCAGTCGCGAAGGAAGCGGTTCAGCTGCTCGAGACCCTTGGGGTCGAACCTGCCGTTGCGCTTATAGGTGATGACAGCCTTTTCACCCGTGTGAATGAAGTAAAGCTTGAGACTACGCGTTTCGCCCGCCGCTTGCGACGGCGTACTGGAGCCGACGAGCACCGGGGACGAAACTGCAACTGCGAGAAGGGCGGCCATAGCCGTCCTTGTCACCTTTCCGCAAAGGTCTGCGCACCTGTTGCGCCATGTCGGGCGCGAAGGCTTCGTATTCCAATTCAGATCCGGCAAACTCAATCCCCGTCAGACAGCCGATGGTCCCTCAATCTGACCCTTGACTGTGAAATGCGGTCACACGATGGCAAAAATGCCACACATGATCAACCTTTTCTTTACATAGTGAACAGGCCACTAACAAGTGGTTTATGATTGGTAACAAAAGATGATTGCCGGAATCTTAACTGAAACACCCTATGCAGCGTCCTTTTGCGGGTTATCAGGGTCGATCCCGTAGTCTTTCAACTTTCTGTAAAGCGTCGATCGACCGATGCCCAGTTTGCGCGCAACCTGGCTCATTTGGCCACGATAGAACTTGAGCGCGAATCGGATCAGCTCTTCTTCGACATCGGCTAGCTTGCGCACGTCGCCGGACGGATTGGTGCTCGAAATCGCGTTGTCGGGTGCATCGTTGATCCGCGCCGCGACATTGTCGGCCACCGTCTGCGAGACACCGAACTCGGCTGCAGCGATCTCGCCGAGGCGAACATTGCTGCTGTTGTCGGCAACCAGCGCCAGATGATCGACCACGTCATATTCCGGAAGCTGTGCTGCGATCTGCGGGAAGTCGGCTTCCGTCAGCTCCGGGCCATTGGCCAGAACCACGGCGCGGAAGATCGCATTCTCGAGCTGGCGGATATTGCCCGGCCAATCGTAAGCGGTGAGGAGCGCCAGCGCGCCGGCATTGACCGTCATGCGGTTGCCGTTCTTCTGCTCGCTCGAGAAGCGTTCCGTGAACACCCGCACCAGATGCGGAATGTCTTCCTTGCGCTTGCGCAGCGCTGGGATGGTGATGGGGAACACGTTGAGGCGATAATAGAGATCCTCACGGAAGTGGCCGTTCTTGACCTCTTCGATCAGATCCTTGTTGGTCGCCGAGATCAGGCGGACGTTGACCTTGTGCGCGGTGCGCGCGCCGACGGTCTCGATCTCGCCCTGCTGCACGGCGCGCAACAGCTTGACCTGCACGTCGAGCGGCAGGTCGCCAATCTCGTCGAGGAAGATGGTGCCGCCATCGGCTTCCATGAACTTGCCGACATGCCGTTCCGTGGCGCCGGTAAAGGCCCCCTTCTCATGGCCGAAGAGAATGCTCTCAACCAGATTGTGCGGAATGGCGCCACAGTTGACGGTGACGAAAGGCTTGCCGGAACGGTCGCTGCCGGACTGGATGGCGCGGGCCACCAGCTCCTTGCCGACGCCGGATTCACCTTCGAGCACGACGGGAATGTTGGATTGCGCGGCGCGCTGGGCGAGATCCAGCACGCGGATCATCGCCGGGCTTGCCGACACGATATCGTCGAAGCCGACGGCACCGGAGCGCGAACGGCGTCCGGCGCGTGCCTTGACCTCGCGTTGATCGAGCTTCAGAGCATTGGCGATCGAATTGGAAATCCGCTCCGGCGAGACGGGCTTGACGACGAAATCGAAGGCGCCGGCGCGCATCGCCTGCACCACGGTCTCGATCCCACCCTGCCCGGTCTGGACGATCACAGGAATTTGCGTACCGAAGGCATGGATCGCCTCGAGAAACTCGAGGCCCGTCATCTCGGGCATCATCAGGTCGAGAACGATGACGTTGTAGAGGCCGCCGGCCCTCTTCACCATCTCAAGACCGATCCGGCCATTCTCTGCCTGGTGGACGACGTGTCCGTGACGCTCGATGGCGTTCTTCAGCAGTCTGCGCTGTACTGGATCGTCTTCGACGACAAGTATCTGCGCTGCACCCTTGTGCTCGTTGTAACCGGTCATTGCTGCCTCACTTCATGCGAAACCTTGAATGGCAATGTCGCAGAAAGGCTTGAACATCCAGTTTTGAGAAATAATCGCATTTTAACGTTTGTGACGAAGGCGGATTCGCCTCGAAACGACGCTCCTGCGCGACGAAAAGCCCCTTGATGCCAAGGCTTTGGGCGCTTAGACAGTCAGACCTGTCGTAAAATAGGAAGAGGATCCCGCTCATGAAAAACCCGCTCTTCGGCGCCGAATACAACTTTTCGGTAAGCAATGCCGGTTCCGCGAAGGCGATCGAACTCGGCGACCTCCCGACCTGGAAGCTTCAGGACCTCTATCCTTCCGCCACCTCCGACGCCTTCAAGGCCGACATGGCGAAGGCAGAAAAGGACTCTCTTGCCTTCGAAGCCAAGTGGAAGGGCAAGCTCTCGGACGCCGCGACGAAGAAGGGCGCAGACGGCATCGGCCAGGCGCTGAAGGAATATGAAGCGCTCGACGACATCATCGGCCGCCTCGGCTCGTTCGCCGGCCTCACCTATTTCTCCGACACGTCGAGCCCGGCCAACGGCAAGCTCTATGGCGACGTGCAGGCGAAGATCACCGATTTTTCCGGCCACCTGCTGTTCTTCACGCTTGAGCTCAACCGCATCGACGACGCCGTGATCGACGCCTGCATGGCCAACGACCCCGATGCCGGCCACTACCGCCCCTGGCTCGTCGACCTGCGCAAGGACAAGCCCTACCAGCTCGACGACAAGCTGGAGCAGCTCTTCCTCGAGAAGTCGATGACCTCGGCCGCCGCCTTCAACCGCCTGTTCGACGAGACCATGGCCGAACTGCGCTTCGAGGTGGATGGCGAGATGCTGTCGATCGAAGTGACGCTGAACATGCTGCAGGACCGCGACCCTGAAGTGCGCCGCAAGGGCGCCATGGCGCTCGCCAAGACCTTCAAGGACAATCTGCGCATCTTCACGCTGATCACCAACACGCTAGCCAAGGACAAGGACATTTCCGACCGCTGGCGCGGCTTCGAGGACATCGCCGATTCAAGACACCTCGCCAACCGCGTCGAGCGCGAGGTGGTCGATGCGCTGGCAGCCGCCGTCCGCGACGCCTATCCGCGCCTGTCTCACCGCTACTATACGATGAAGGCAAAGTGGCTCGGAATGGACCAGATGGAGTTCTGGGACCGCAACGCGCCGCTGCCGGAAACCTCCAACGCCGTCATTTCCTGGACCGAGGCCAAGGACACCGTTCTCTCAGCCTACGGCAATTTCGCCCCCGAGATGGCCGCGATCGCCAAGCGCTTCTTCGATGAGGAATGGATCGACGCGCCGGTTCGCCCCGGCAAGGCGCCGGGCGCCTTCGCGCATCCGACCGTTCCCTCCGCCCACCCCTATGTGCTCGTCAACTATCTCGGCAAGCCGCGCGACGTGATGACGCTCGCCCATGAACTTGGCCACGGCGTGCACCAGGTGCTGGCCGGCGGCCAGGGCGCGCTGATGTGCCAGACCCCGCTGACGCTTGCCGAAACCGCCTCCGTCTTCGGCGAAATGCTGACCTTCCGCGCCCTTCTCGACAAGACCAAAGACAAGCGCGAGCGCAAGGCGATGCTCGCCCAGAAGGTCGAGGACATGATCAACACGGTCGTGCGCCAGATCGCCTTCTACGAATTCGAGCGCAAGGTTCACACCGCCCGCAAGGACGGCGAGCTGACGGCCGAGCAGATCGGCGAATTGTGGCTGTCCGTCCAGGCCGAAAGCCTCGGTCCGGCGATCAAGATCTCGGAGGGCTACGAGACCTACTGGACCTACATCCCCCACTTCATCCACTCGCCCTTCTACGTCTACGCCTATGCCTTCGGCGACTGCCTGGTAAACTCGCTCTACGCCGTCTACCAGAAGGCGGATCAGGGTTTCCAGGACAAGTATTTCGAACTCCTCAAGGCCGGCGGCACCAAGCATCACTCCGAACTCCTCAAGCCCTTCGGCCTCGACGCCACCGATCCGTCGTTCTGGAGCAAGGGTTTGTCGATGATCGAGGGGCTGATCGACGAGCTAGAAGCGCTAGATAAGGGCTGAGGTGGATAGAAGCGCCAGTAGCGCGCTTCTCACGCCACGGAAACAAGAGAAGGGGCGTTACGCCGCCACAGGTCTCTTCTCCCCGACGGGGAGAAGTGCCGGAGCGTAGCGAGGCGATGAGGGGGGGGGGGAGCGCAAGCGACGCCTTGAGCGAATGCAAGAGGCAATTGCGCCCGTGCCCCCCTCATCCGCCTGCCGGCACCTTCTCCCCGTCGGGGAGAAGGGAGGTCGTCGCACCGCCCCGCTTCATAAACAGGACCCAGCATGAACGGGCGCGCCCCCCACATCCTCTTCCGCGACGACACATCCGGCCAGGTCATGCTCTTCGCCGACCCGGCCGAGATCATCGTCGCCCACACCCGCGCCGAGGTCTTTACCGGCCTCGCCCGCATGGAGGAGGCCAGAAGGGCGGGCAAGTGGCTCGCCGGCTACATCGCATACGAAGCCGGTCACCTCTTCGAGGACAAGCTCGCCGGTTTCGCCATCGAGAACCGCACGACCCCGCTCCTCTGCTTCGGCATCTTCGACCACCCGCAATCGGACGACCACCCTCTCGCCCAACCAACGCAACGCCTCGAAAACGAAGAGTTCCTGACGGCGCCGAAAGCCGGATGGGACTTTACCACCTACAAGAACCGCTTCGACCGCCTGCACCACCACCTCATGCAGGGCGACTGCTACCAGGCCAATCTCACCATGCCGATTACGGCCCGCTGGTCCGGCGATATCAGCGCCGCCTTCTGGTCGCTCATCGAGCGCCAGCCGGTGAAATACGGCGCGCTGGTTGATCTCGGCGGCCCGGTCATCCTGTCGCGCTCGCCCGAACTCTTCTTCCGCGCCGACGAGGAAGGCTGGATCGAGACGCATCCGATGAAGGGCACGGCAAGGCGCGGCAGAACCCCCGCCGAGGACGAGGCGATCAAGCAAGCCATGCTCGCCGATATCAAGACGCAGGCCGAAAACCGCATGATCGTCGACCTCTTGCGCAACGATATCTCGCGCATCACTGAGGTCGGCACGCTCGATGTCCCGAAACTCTTCGACATCGAGACTTATCCGACCGTGCACCAGATGGTGAGCCACGTGCAGGCAAAGCTCCTGCCCAACCTCGAAATCCGCGACATCCTCGCCGCCCTCTTCCCCTGCGGCTCGATAACCGGCGCACCGAAGATCAGCGCCATGACCATCCTGCACGAGCTGGAAGACGGCCCGCGCGACGTCTATTGCGGCGCCATCGGCATGATCGCGCCCTCGGGCGCCATGCGCTTCTCCGTCGCCATCCGCACGCTCACCCTCTTCGACGACGGCCGCGCCGTCTTCAATGTCGGCGGCGGCATCGTCATCGATTCCACCGCTGAAGCCGAATACGAGGAGTGCCTCCTGAAGGCCCGCTTCGCCATCGGCGACCAGCCGATCGCAGGAACGGGGAGCCTTTGACCGTGGCCGACTTCTCGCTGATCGAAACCTTGCGCTACGAGCCGGAAATCGGCTTCATCCGCCTGCGCCTGCATCTCGCCCGCCTCACCCGCTCCGCCCGCCGCATCGGCTTTCCGCAGCCGGCGGATGCGCTCGAACGATTGCAGCAAGCCGTCGCCGGCGCCACCACGCCCCAACGCGTCCGGCTGACCTTCGATGAGAACGCGACTATCGAGGTCACATCAGCCCCCTTCACGCCGCTCGCGCCCGAGACCACCTGGACCATCCGCATCGCCGACCAGCGGCTGGACTCCGCCGACAAACTGCTCCGCATCAAGACCACGCGCCGCGCGGTCTACGAGGCCGCGCGCGCCGAATACACGATTGATGAAGCTGACGAAGTGCTGATACTTAACGAGCGCGACGAGGCCTGCGAGGGCACGATCACCTCGATCTTCCTCGACGACGGCTCGGGCATGCTGCGCACGCCGCCGATCTCCTGCGGCCTGCTCGCGGGCGTCCTGCGCACGGAACTGATCTGCCAGCGCAAGGCCCGCGTCGGCCGCATCACGCGCGATGATCTGATGACGGGAAAACTCTACGTCGGCAATTCGCTGCGCGGGCTGATCCCGGCAACGCTCATTGACTAGGCCACGATCCGCAGCCGATCCCGCCCGCCCTGCTTGGCATGGTAGAGCGCCTCGTCGGCGCGCGCATAGAGCTCGCGCGCCGTATCGCCCGGATGCAGCTCCGCAAGCCCGGCCGAGCAGGTGTAGGAGAAACTCGGCGCATTCTGGATCGGCCGGGCGCCGCGCACCATGGTCAAGATCCGCTCGATGATCAGTTCGCCCTGCGCCAGGGTCGTATCCGGCAGGATGAGCATGAACTCCTCGCCGCCGATCCGCCCGAAACTGTCGCGCCGGCGCACGAGGGGATGCACCCGCCGGGCGAAATCGACCAGCACGTCGTCGCCCGTCTGATGCCCGTAGAGATCGTTGATGCGCTTGAAGAAATCGAGATCGATGATGCAGATGCAGCCACCCACCGGTCGCGGCGCGGCATGCCCGTTGGCAAGGCTGTCGAGCGCCGCCATCATGAAGCGGCGGTTGGAGACGCTGGTGAGTTCGTCGGTCTGCGATGCCTTCAGCGCGAAATCGCGATCCTGCCTGACATCCCGCTCGCTGGCCTTCAGATGCGTGATGTCGCTGGCGATGCAGAGCATCCAGCCGTCCTTCTGGACGGTCTCGGTCATCCACAGCCAGCGCCCGTCGACCACATCCGTCTCGAAGGCGCGAAACGGCAGCTTGCCGCGCCGCGATTGCGCCGAGACCAGCCAAGTCTCGAAATCGGAGGTCCGGATGATCGTGCCCTTGCCGCTGCGCGTATTGCGCCGCATCAGGTCCGCCCATAGCGGGCATTCCTCGGGGTCCAAGGCAAAGGTCGTGCGAAAGGCCGGGTTTGCATAGCGCAGACGATCGTCCTGATCATAAAGCGCGATCAGGACGGAACTGTCCTCCTGCAATTCCGCAAGCCGCTCCGATATCTGGTTCATCCGATGGTTCCGGGGCGTGGATATAAGATGATTCGCAGTTTGACGCAGAAATCTGAAAAGAAGATGGATGGTTTCGACGCAATTGCACTATTCGGTTGTTCCGAAATACGACGCCTTGGTTCACGACGGCGATTGCCGCGCGGGAGGTTTTTAAGGGGGTAGGCGATGAACAGCGAACTACGCGACCATATCCGTTTGCTCGAGGAGAGGTTGTTCGACCAGACGGTCCGCAACACGCGCAGCCTGCTTGAGACCCTGCTCTCACCGGATTTTCGCGAGATCGGCAGTTCCGGTCGCCTCTATCTTTATGAGGAGATCATCGCCGCTCTTTTGGAAGAGCCCAGCGATGGCACGACGCGCCAGCTGACCGATTTCGAAATTCAAACACTGGCATCCGACGTGGTTCTTGCCACCTATCGCTCGGAGCGCATCGTCCAGGGCGAGCCGCCCGTCCGGGCGCTCCGCAGCTCCATCTGGCGCCGTGGCACTGACGCCGCGTGGCGGATGGTCTTCCATCAGGGTACGCCGGAGCGCTAGAGTTCATCCATGACGCCACCGACCTACACACCCTATGACGGCTCGGCCAAGCCCTTCACAATCGGCCTGATGCCGCTCGATCCCGACCGCTGGATCGAGCCGGATACCGATTGGGCCCGCTATGTCGGCGAAAAGCGTGCTCTGGTCGAATGCAGTCGCGACGACGTCTTCGTCGCCGAAGCCGACACATTGGATGCGCAACAGGAAGCCCTCGACCTGCTGCGACAACATCTGCGCGAACAACATCCCAATCTCTGTCCTGAAGCTCCAGACACTGGCAGCGACCTCCCGCCGCTGCTCCGCGCCGGCCTGATGGTCCAGGACGATCTCGTCATCATGCGCCGCAAGCAGGATGGCTGGCATCTCGTGGCCGGCTTCGTCGCCTTCCCTTCCTCGTGGTCGTTGCGCGAAAAATTCGGGCGGCCGATGCATGCGATCCATGCGGATGTGCCGGGCTTCGGCGAGGGCACGCGCAACGCCACCCTCATCCACCGCATCTTCGACAATCTTCAGGTTTCTCAGCCGGTCGAGCGACTGAACTGGTCGGTCAACACCTCGAGCGCCCTCTTCCTGCCGCTCTCCAAGCACCGCCGCCCGCCGCAGGCGGAGCCGTTTACGCTCGCCGATCGCTTCGCCCGCGTCGAGCGCCAGACGCTGCGCAAGCTGCCTCGCTCGGGCGATATCCTCTTCACGATCCGCGTCTACATCGATCCCATCTCCGCTATTGCCCATCACCCGCAGGCGCAAAGCCTGGCGCTAAGCTTCGCAGCCCAGCTCGAAAGCCTCGACGAGCACCAGGCGGCCTACAAGGGACTGAGCCTGCAGAAGCGGGAACTGGCGGCGAAATTGCACGCGTTTGCAAGCAGCGATCGCTTCACCTGATATTTACATTCCCGGCCGGAACGCTCTTTATTGTGACGTGATTTTGTGATTAGAGCCGGTCACCTAGCGGTATTTGAACGATTTCAAATGAATTCTTAGAGGCCTCTCGCCTTCGTCGCCTTCCACAGGAGAAAAGAATGACGGAACAGAACCACCCGGTATATGCCGAAATTACCGGCCCGATCGTCATGATCGGCTTTGGCTCCATTGGCCGCGGCACGCTGCCCCTGATCGAGCGCCACTTCAAGTTCGACAAGAGCCGGATGGTCGTCATCGACCCGCGTGAAGAGCCCTCCGACATGGAGATCCTCAAGCAGCACGGCGTCCGTCACATCAAGGAATATGTGACGAAGGACAACTACAAGGAACTCCTGAAGCCGCTTCTGACCGAAGGTGGTGGCCAGGGCTTCTGCGTCAACCTCTCGGTTGATACCGGCTCGCTCGATCTGATGAAGCTCTGCCGCAAGCTCGACGTTCTCTACATCGACACGGTCATCGAGCCATGGCTCGGCTTCTATTTCGACAAGAACATGAAGAACTCGGAGCGCACCAACTACGCGCTGCGCGAGACACTTCGCCATGAGAAGAAGAAGAGCCCGGGCGGCACCACGGCCGTTTCCACCTGCGGCGCAAACCCGGGCATGGTTTCCTGGTTCGTCAAGCAGGCGCTGGTCAACCTCGCCAACGACACCGGCCTGAAGTTCGAAGAGCCGGATCAGCATGACCGCGAAGGCTGGGCCAAGCTGATGAAGAAGCTCGGCGTCAAGGGCGTCCACATCGCCGAGCGCGACACGCAGCTCACCAAGAACCCGAAGCCGCTCAACGTCTTCTGGAACACCTGGTCCGTCGAAGGCTTCATTTCCGAAGGTCTGCAGCCGGCCGAACTCGGCTGGGGCACCCACGAAAACTGGATGCCGAAGAACGCCAAGAAGCACAAGAAGGGCTGCAAGGCCGCCATCTACCTCGACCAGCCGGGCGCCAACACCCGCGTTCGCACCTGGTGCCCGACGCCTGGCCCGCAGTACGGCTTCCTCGTCACCCACAACGAGTCCATCTCGATCGCCGATTACTTCACGGTGCGCGACAAGGACGGCGAAGTGACCTTCCGCCCGACCTGCCACTATGCTTACCATCCCGCCAACGACGCCGTTCTGTCGCTGCATGAGATGTTCGGCAACGGCGGCAACTCGCAGCCGGTTCACCACGTTCTCGACGAGCATGAACTCGTAGACGGCGTCGATGAACTCGGCGTGCTGCTCTACGGCCACGAGAAGAACGCCTACTGGTTCGGCTCGCGCCTCTCGCTCGAAGAAACCCGCCGCATCGCGCCTTACCAGAACGCCACCGGCCTGCAGGTCACCTCGGCGGTTCTGGCCGGCATGGTCTACGCGCTTGAAAACCCGAAGGCCGGCATCGTCGAAGCCGACGAGATCGACTACAAGCGCTGCCTCGAAGTACAGCTGCCCTACCTCGGCCCGGTCGAAGGTCACTACACCGACTGGACCCCGCTCGATGGCCGCCCGGGCCTCTTCCCCGAGGACATCGACACCAAGGATCCTTGGCAGTTCAAGAACATCCTCGTTCGCTGATAGAAACGAGATCACGATCACCAGATGCCCGCCGCAAGGCGGGCATTTTTGTAACGCCTGCTGTATAAATGCCCTGACGCGCGCAAGAAGCCTTGCCTTCCCGGAACGCTCGCGCCATGTGTTCGTTAACCAAGCGTTATGTTTTTCGGTCTGAACTTCCGGGAGAATCTTATGAGACTCAAAACCCTCCTCGTGATCGCGAGTGCTTCGGCGGCCCTTTCGGCCTGCGTTCCGCAGTCACCGCGTCCGATGCCCGTTGCCGCCGCCCCGGCGCAGACAGGCGTGGAAGGCTCCTGGTCGGACCCGAACGGCATCATCTCCACCTTCCAGGCCGGCACGTTTACGACGCGCACGACCGACACCAACCAGATGCTCGCATCCGGCACCTACATCAACACGTCGCCGACGCTGGTCGAGATCAACATGACCTCGCTGGTGCGCAAGACGCAGTCCAAGGTCAACTGCGCGCTGGTCACCCAGAGCCAGCTCAACTGCACCTCCGACAGCGGCTCGCAGTTCAGCCTCAATCGCCACATGTAAATCGCCTTATACGGTCGATCGGAAAAGCTCCCCTCGCGGGAGCTTTTTTGTTTACCGCTCTTGGAATGCACCCGCGCTGTCACAGGTTTTTCTCTTGCGGCCACTAAGGGTTGATGGAAACATCGACCGTGTAGCGACGGCGGGGCTTGGGGGACTGGCATCCGGTAAACCGGATCGGGTTCGAGCGCCGCCGATAAAACCAGGAGAACAGGATGACGAAATCGTTTCAATTCGGTCTGCTGACCGCGTCCGTATTGGCGCTGTCGAGCAGCGCCGCCTTTGCCGATTACCAACTCAATATTTTGCACATCAACGATTTCCATTCGCGCATCGAGGCGATCAACAAGTTCGATTCCACCTGCTCGGCCGAAGAGGAGAGCAAGAAGGAATGCTTCGGCGGCGCCGCCCGCTTGAAGACCGCGATCGACCAGCGCCGCGCCGCATTGGCCGGCCAGAACGTGCTGACGCTGAACGCCGGCGACAATTTCCAGGGCTCGCTGTTCTATTCGACATACAAGGGCACCGCCGAACTGGAGATGGTCAACGCCATCAAGTTCGACGCCATGACGCTCGGCAACCATGAATTCGACGATGGCGAAAAGGCGCTGGCGCCGTTCATGGACAAGGTCGCCTTCCCCGTCACCGCCGCCAATGTCGAAATCTCCGACGCCTCGACGATCAAGAAGAAGCCGGAACCCTCGGTCGTGCTGGAGATCGGCGGCCAGAAGATCGGCATCATCGGCGTCGTCACCACCGAAACCCCGGAACTCGCCTCCCCCGGCCCGAACGTCAAGTTCACCGACGATGTCGCGGCCATCACCAAGGAAGCCGCCAAGCTCAAGGCCGAAGGCGTCAACAAGATCATCGCGCTGACGCATGTCGGTTACACCAGGGACCTCTCCGATATCGCCAAGATCCCCGATGTCGATGTCGTCGTCGGCGGCCACTCGCACACGCTTCTGTCGAACACCGATCCGAAGGCCGAAGGCCCTTATCCGACCATGGTCGACAATCCCGGTGGCTATAAGGTCCCCGTCGTCACGGCCGCCTCCTATAGCAAGTATCTCGGCGATGTCGTGATCACCTTCGACGACAACGGCGTCGTCAAGGAAGCCAAGGGCGATCCGATCCTGATCGATAGCTCGTTCACGCCCGACCCCCAGATCGCCGCCCGCATCACCGAGCTCGCCAAGCCGATCGAGGACCTGCGCAAGAAGGTCATCGGCTCCTCCGAGGGCCCGATCGAAGGCGACCGCAAGGTCTGCCGCGTCGAGGAATGCTCGATGGGCAACCTCGTCGCCGACGCCATGCTCGATCGCGGCAAGAGCCAGGGCATGCAGATCGCCATCCAGAATGGCGGCGGCCTGCGCTCGTCGATCGACGGCGGCGACGTCACCCAGGGCGAAGTCATCACCGTGCTCCCCTTCCAGAACACGCTCGCGACCTTCCAGCTGACAGGCGCCGATATCCGCGCGGCGCTGGAAAACGGCCTCGGCAAGATCGAGGAAGGCGCCGGCCGCTTCCCGCAGGTGGCGGGCATGAAGTACAGCTTCGACAAGTCGAAGCCGCCAGGCAGCCGCGTCGTCTCCGTCGAGGTCAAGGACGGCGACGCCTTCGCACCCCTCGACGAGGCCAAGACCTACGGCGTGGTGACTAACAACTACATGCGCGCTGGCGGCGACGGCTATTCGATCTTCGCCACGGCGGGCAAGAACGCCTATGACTTCGGCCCCGACCTCGCCGACGTCACCGCCGACTTCCTCGCGGCCCACTCGCCCTACAAGCCGTACACGGACGGTCGCGTGACCGAGGTCGCCTCTTCCGCCGCGGCGCCTGCACCGACGGCATCCGAGACGACCATACCGGCCGCCCCCTCGGCACCGGCAGCGACCGCACCGGCAGCAACGCCAACACCGGCCACGCCGGACGCAACGCCTGCTCCCACCGCCCCGGCGGCAACGGCACCGGCGACGGAAGCCCCTGCGGCGCTCGCCCCGAACACGCCGACCACCCACGTCATCGCATCGGGCGACACACTGTGGGATCTCGCCAAGCAGTTCTATGGTGACGGCACGCTCTGGAAGAAGATTTCCGAGGCCAACGGCAAGCCGACCCCGCGCCACCTGACCGTTGGCAAGGAGCTGCAGATCCCGTCCAAGTAAGCCCTGCGGCTTGACGGAATAAAGTATGACGATTTGTCCCAACGATGTGAGCCGGTCCGGGGTTTCCCGGGCCGGCTTTTGTTCCTATAGGGTGAACCATTCGATCTCGTCCGCGTATGAGCGGCTGAGCAGCAGAACTGAGGTTTGAATGACGACCGTTGATACCACGCACCATCCGGCGAACCACCCGAAGGTGAACTATGGCAAGGTGGGCGTCCTGCTCGTCAATCTCGGCACCCCTGATGGCACCGACTACACCTCGATGCGCCGTTATCTCAAGGAATTCCTCACCGACAAGCGCGTCATCGAATGGTCGCCCTGGAAGTGGTATCCAATCCTCTTCGGCATCGTGCTCAACACCCGCCCGGGCAAGGTCGGCAAGGCCTATGAGCTGATCTGGAACAAGGAGAAGGACGAGAGCTATCTGCGCACCTACACCCGCAGCCAGTCCGATCTCATGGCCGAGCGGCTGAAGGACTTGCCAAACGTCAAGGTCGACTGGGCCATGCGCTACGGCACCCCCTCGATCGCCTCGCGCATCCAGGCGCTGAAGGACGACGGCTGCGACCGCATCGTGCTCTTCCCGCTCTACCCGCAATATGCAGCCGC
Organism: Rhizobium sp. 2MFCol3.1; assembly: GCF_000377565.1. GTDB lineage: Bacteria > Pseudomonadota > Alphaproteobacteria > Rhizobiales > Rhizobiaceae > Rhizobium. Next base: position 136,862 of record NZ_KB898360.1, read on the forward strand.
GACCACGGCGACGGTCAACGACAAGGCCTTCCAGCACCTGTTGAAGATGCGCTGGCAGCCGGCGCTGCGCACTGTGCCCGATTATCACGACGACGACACCTATATCGAGGCGCTGGCGAACTCGATCACCAAGCATCTGTCGGCGCTCGATTGGCAACCGGAAAAGATCATCGCCTCCTTCCACGGCATCCCCATGTCCTACTTCAAGAAGGGCGACCCCTATTACTGCCAGTGCCAGAAGACCGGCCGCCTGCTGCGCGAGAAGCTTGGCCTCTCGAAGGACCAGTTCATGGTCACCTTCCAGTCCCGCTTCGGCCCGGAAGAATGGCTGCAGCCCTACACCGACAAGACGGTGGAACAGCTCGCCAAGGACGGCGTGAAAAAGATCGCCGTGCTGAACCCCGGCTTCGTCTCCGACTGTCTGGAGACGCTGGAAGAGATCGCCGAACAGGCGGCGCATTCCTTCCACGAGAATGGCGGCGAGAAGTTCGCGCATATCCCGTGCCTGAACGACAGCGATGATGGAATGGCGGTGCTGGAGAAGGTGGTGCGGCGGGAATTATTGGGGTGGGTTTGAGGTCGGCAGCGAAGAAGCTGTAGGCGTTGTGCGGAAGCCCCCTCATCCGCCTGCCGGCACCTTCTCCCCGCTGGGGAGAAGAGACTCGGGGCTGGCCGCTCGCTCAACCTCCCCTTCGCCCCAACGGGGAGAAGGTGGCCCGAAGGGTCGGATGAGGGGGCCACACGGCACAACCTCTCCACCAAAACCACTCACACCCCCCGCCGATTCCCCCACAACAACACATGCAACTGCGGCAGCACCCTGGCCTCGAACCACCGATCCTCGGTCACCTTCCCCACCAGCCACAACATCCGATCCATGACCCCGTCGATATCGATCCTGGCATCATCGTCATCGGCAGGCGGCGGCGTGTGGTTGCCCGGCTGCAGATAAACCGGCAAATCCGGATAGCGCCCCGCAACCTCCCGCGCATAGCGATAATCCCGCTCATCGAACACCACGATCTTAAGCGCGACCTCAGGCCCGCCGGCGGCCCGCGCCAGACAGTCCTCGAACTGCCCCCAATCCGTCTCCATGCCGCTAGACGGCGGCTTCGGGCTCAGCACCAGCGTATCGAGATCGGCAAACCAATCCCTGGCGACACTGCCCTGCGTCTCCAGCGCGAACCGATAGCCCTCGCCATGGCCGCGCGCAATCAGCGGCGCCAGCGGCTGGATCGCCGGGTTGCCGCCGGAGAGCGAGACGGTGAGCGGTTGCCCGCCCGAGAGCGAAACGACCTCGGCCCAGATTTCCTCCACCGACATCGGCGTCCATTGATCGCGGTATTCGCTGTCGACGGCATGCAGCGTGTCGCACCACGAACAGCGGTAATCGCAGCCGCCGGTGCGCACGAACACCGTCGGCAGGCCGATCAGCACGCCCTCGCCCTGGATGGTCGGCCCGAAGATCTCGCTGACGCGGATCTTGTGATCGGCGCTCATGGCCGATACTCCGCCCATGTCTTCGGCGTCTCGCTGACCCGGACGGCAGACGTCTCCGGCAGGATCGCCTTGCACCAGTCATAGAAGTGCTTGGCGAGATATTCAGACGTCACCCTGTTGTGGCCGAGCACCTCGTTCAGATGCCGGTGGTCGAAGCGATCGTCGATATAGCGCTTCAGCGGAGCAAGCTCGTGATAATCGCGCACGAAGCCGTCCGCGTTGAGCTCTGCGGCCGCAAGCTCGACGACGACGATATAGTTGTGCCCGTGCAGCCGCGCGCATTGGTGATCGGCGGGCAGATGCGAGAGCTGATGCGAGGCGGAGAAGTGGAATTCCTTGGTGATGCGGAACACGGAGTTACACCTCCGTGGCCGAGAAGCCCGATGTCGCCGACTTCCAGAAATCGGCATCCTCGTACTCCGTCGGATCCGCGACGCCAGCCAGATGAAACGCCTCGCGCCGCTCGACGCAGGTGCCGCAGCGCCCGCAATGGCGCCCCCCGCCCTTGTAGCACGACCACGTCTCCGCAAACGGCGTCCCGTGCTTTGCCCCATCCGTGACGATATCGGCCTTGGTGGCATTGACGTAGGGCGCCTGCAGCTTGACGCTGGCATAGCCGTCCAGCGCCGCATCCTGCATCACCTGGAATGCGTCGATGAAGCCGGGGCGGCAATCCGGATAGATGAAGTGGTCACCGCCATGCACGGCAACGGCCACGGCATCCGCCTTCTGCGCGGCGGCAAGCCCGAAGGCGATGGCGAGCATGATGGCGTTGCGGTTCGGGACCACCGTCGCCTTCATGGTTTCCTCTGCATAGTGTCCATCGGGCACGTCGATATCGTCGGTGAGCGCCGAGCCGGTGAGATGGCTGCCGATCGGCCTGATGTCGATGATCTGATGCAGCACGCCGAGCCTCCTGGCGCAGGCGGCGGCATAGTCGAGTTCCTTGCGGTGACGCTGGCCGTAATCGAAGGAGAGCAGGCCGATGAGGGTTTGTTCCGCGGCGATCCTGTGCGCAAGCGAAACGGAGTCCAATCCGCCAGAGCAGATGACGATAGTCTTCATGATGTTTGATCCCTTGTTTTGACCGGGTGGGCTGCGACCGGATGCGGGCGTTCTAGGCCAAAGGGACCGCATTGTGAAGAACCAATCGAACCCCCATATTTGATGGGTAACGCGGCACGACTACCTGAGAGCGTGGCTTTTGAAATCGTCTCGGCTAAGGTGCGGCTATTCGATTCGGGTTTTGGGAGGTATTTCATGGTTTTGGGCGGCTTCGACATCGTGGTCATCGCACTGGTGGTCTTCGTCATCCTGGTGCTTTTCGCCGGCATCAAGACGGTCCCGCAGGGTTATCAGTACACGGTCGAGCGCTTCGGCCGCTACACCCGCACGCTGGGTCCGGGCCTCAACATCATCACCCCCTTCATCGAGCGCGTCGGCGCCCGTATGAACGTCATGGAGCAGGTGCTCGACGTTCCGACGCAAGAAGTCATCACCCGCGACAACGCCTCCGTCTCGGCCGATGCCGTCGCTTTCTATCAGATCCTCAACGCCGCCCAGGCGGCCTACCAGGTCTCCAACCTCGAAAACGCCATCCTCAACCTGACCATGACCAACATCCGCTCGGTCATGGGCTCGATGGATCTCGACGAACTGCTCTCCAACCGCGACGCCATCAACGACCGCCTGTTGCGCGTCGTCGATGATGCCGTCCAGCCTTGGGGCATCAAGGTCACCCGTGTCGAGATCAAGGACATCCAGCCGCCGCGCGACCTCGTCGACGCCATGGCCCGCCAGATGAAGGCCGAGCGCGAGAAGCGCGCCCAGGTACTGGAGGCCGAAGGCTCGAGAAACGCGCAGATCCTGCGCGCCGAGGGCGCCAAGCAGTCGGCGATCCTGCAGGCCGAAGGACAGCGCGAATCCGCCTTCCGCAACGCCGAGGCCCGCGAGCGTCTGGCCGAGGCCGAAGCCAAGGCCACGAAGATGGTGTCGGAAGCCATTGCCGCCGGCGACGTGCAGGCGATCAACTACTTCGTGGCGCAGAAATACACCGAGGCGCTGACCGCGATCGGCTCGGCCACCAATTCCAAGGTCGTGCTGATGCCGATCGAGGCCTCGTCAATCATTGGCTCGCTGAGCGGCATCGGTGCCATCGCCAAGGAAGTCTTCGGCAACGACACTCCGCCCGCAGCCCCCACCCCGCGTCAGGTCCAGGCCCCGCGCACCACGCCGCAGGTCAACCCGTTCAACCAGAACCCGGAGCGCTGATAGATGCTGGCGGCCATCACATCGGAATTGGGGCCGTGGAGCTGGTGGGTCGTCGGCCTCGTGCTGCTCGCCGCCGAGATGCTGGTGCCCGGCTTCTTCCTCGTCTGGATCGGGCTGGCGGCAATCGCCGTCGGCGCGCTCTCGCTGCTCTTCTGGGATAGCGCCTTCTGGGTCTGGCAGCTGCAGGCGATCCTGTTTGCCGCTTTCGCCGTCGCCGCCACCTTCATCGGCCGCAAGCTGACGCGCGATCATGGCGAGACGGACGAGCCCTTTCTCAACCAGCGCGGCGCCAGCCTCGTCGGCCGCACCGCGACGCTGGCCGAACCGATCACCGAGGGCCGTGGCCGCATCAAGCTGGACGACACGCAATGGAAGGTGAGCGGCCCGGATCTGCCCGTCGGCGCGCGCGTCAAGGTCACCGCAAGCAACGGCCGTGACCTGACGGTCGAGGAAGCCTGATCCCGATCAAGCTGGCCTTGATCCCGATCAAGCTGGCTTGATCAGGCCACGCCGATCCTGAGAAGATCGTGGAAATGAATAAGCCCGACCGGCCTGTTGTCGTCATCGACGACAATCAGCGCGCCGATGCTGTGCTTGTTGAGCAATGCCAGCGCCGCGGTCGCCAGGACATTCGGCTTCACCGTCTTCGGCGCCCGCGTCATGATATCGTCGACCACGAGTTCCGACAGGTTACGCGACAGGTTGCGCGCCATGTCGCCCTCGGTGACGATGCCGCAGAGCCGGCCATCCTCATCCAAAATGCCGACACAGCCGAAATGCTTGCGCGATAGCGTCGAGATCGCCTCTGGCAGCGGTGTGCCCTTGGCAACCAGCGGCACGCGCTCGCCGGTATGCATGACGTCGGCGACATGGCTCAAGGCAGCGCCCAGCTTGCCGCCGGGATGGAACACATGGAAATCGCGCGCCGTGAAGCCACGCGCCTCGAGCAGCGCGATCGCCAGCGCATCACCGAGCGCCAGCTGCATCATCGTCGACGTGGTCGGCGCCAAGCCGTGCGGGCAGGCTTCCTCGACGTTCGGCATCAGAAGCACGACATCGGACGCCTTGCCGAGCGATGAGTCCGGCGAGCAGGTCATGGAAATCAGCGGAATGGAGAAGCGGCGCGTATAGGCGATCACGTTGCGCAGTTCCGCGCTCTCGCCGCCCTTCGACAGCGCCAGCACCGCATCCCCAAGCCCCACCATGCCGAGATCGCCGTGGTTGGCCTCGGCGGCGTGCATGAAGAAGGCGGGTGTTCCGGTCGAAGCCAGCGTCGCGGCGATCTTGACGCCGATATGGCCGCTCTTGCCGACGCCGGTAACGATCACTCGCCCCGAAATCCCACCGATCGTTTCGACGGCCTGCATGAAAGGCCCGGCGAGATCGCCGTCAAAGGCCTGTTCGAGGGACACCAACGACTGTCGTTCGGTGGCGAGTGTGCGCCTGGCCGAGTCGATCACGCCGTTGTCGATGAGATTTACCGCTCGCTTGATCATCGCCATCCGTTAGCCGCTTTCCAGCGCGGTGTCCACCATAGCGGCGGATTGAGCATAGCCTTCGATCAGATGGCAACGAATGGTTAACCACGAGGCTTTACGTTCGGGTAACCACTTCGAAGCATGCCGAGCGCAACCATATGGGCCATTGGAGACATACGAGCAGTCTGACGCCGCTCCGCGCGGCGGGCGTTGCCGTGTCCGTGGCCTTGGCCGGTCTCGAGCTCGCAGCCCCCACCTCGGCGCTCGCCCAATCGGCGCGCACGGCCGCATCCTCCTCTCCCCTTGCCCAGTCCGCCTACATCGCCACCCCCGATGCAACAGGCGATCAACAGGATGACGGCACGGCCATACCCGGCGCCGCGGCATCCGCAGACGACCCGACCAATGCGAACGACGGCACCCCCAACGGCACCAGCGCCAATACCAGTGCGACCGCACGGCAAACCACATCAGGCGACCAGCCAAGCGACGAGACCACCGGCTCCATTCTCGACGAAGACATGATGCGGCTGAACACCCGCGAGGCCCCGCTCGACGAGCGCAGGCCGCGCAAGCCCGACGTCAATCTCTCGACCGAGGAAACCCCTGGCATCCGCGTCGGCACCTTCGTGCTGCGCCCGACCGTGACGCAGAGCATCAACACCGAGACGAAGAAGGACGGCGACGTCAAGCAGACACGCGCCTTCCTCGAAACCGACATGAAGACGACGCTGACGTCGGACTGGGCGCTGCACCAGCTGCTGATCACAAGCGAGGGCGCCTGGCAGAAGAATGTCAGCGGCGAAGGCGAAGAGCAGCCGGACTTCCGGATCAACGGCGATCTGAGGCTCGATCTCCCCGAGGAAACCACGGCCCACATCACCGGCGGCTACCACTTCTACCGCGAAGACACCGACGACCCGAACGCCATCCAGAACGCCAACCAGCAGTCGGACGTGCAGGAACTCACCCTCGGCGCCTCGATCGAGCGCGACTTCGGCATCCTGCGCGGCAGCACCGGCATCGATTTCACCCGCACGATCTATTCCGACGCGACGCTGTCTGATGGCACCGTCGTATCGCTTAGCGACCGCGACCAGACATCGGGCACGCTGCGCGGCCGCATCGGCTACGAGCTGTCTCCTGCCCTGATCCCCTTCATCGAGGGCAATGTCGGCAAGACGGTGTATGACCAGACGACCGACGTGGCGGGCTACCAGCGCTCCGGCGACAGCTACGGCGCCAAGGTCGGCGTCGAGGTGGATCTCGGCGAGAAGCTGCGCGGCGAAGTGGGCGTGGGTTACGAGATCGCCAGCTTCGACGACAACAGGCTGTCCGATATCGACGCAACCGTGCTCGATGCCAGCGTCCGCTGGTCGCCTCTGCGCGGCACCGATATCGACTTCGGCCTGCAAACCAGCCTGCAGCCATCCACCACGCCAGGTGTCGCGGGCTATATCTCGCGCGCCATGACGACGACGGTCACGCATCAGCTGCGCGACAATCTGGTCGGAACCTTCCTGGGTGGGATAACCTTGCGCGACTATCCGTCGGATAGCGCGATCAGCGACGAGACGGTCTATACGACCAGCGCCGGCCTGACCTGGAACATCAACCGATATCTCGATCTGACGAGCACCATCGGCTACGAACTGACTTCCAGAAAAGTCGGCGCCGACTCGCAGCAATGGCGAGCCGGCGTCGGTCTGAAGCTGAAACGCTGATAGCGATCGGGAAGACCGCGCCGCGGCCTCCCCTTCGATCGCCAGATATCAGAGGCCCTTGAGCAGGTCCTTGAAGCCTTCGATCACGGTCGGGCGGATATCCGCACGCTCAAGCGCGAAGGCGACGTTGGCGAGGATGAAGCCATCCTTGGCGCCGCAGTCATAGGTCGTGCCCTTGAAGTGGTAACCGGCGAAAGCCTGGTCCTTCAGGAGCTTCAGCATGCCGTCGGTGAGCTGGATCTCGTTGCCGGCGCCGCGTTCCTGGGTTTCCAGGATCTTGAACACTTCCGGCTGCAGGATGTAGCGGCCGTTGATGAAGAAGTTCGAGGGCGCTGTGCCCTTGGCAGGCTTTTCGACCATGCCGGTGATGCGGAAGCCGTCGCCGATCGCGTCGCCGACGCCAACGATACCGTACTTGTGGGCCTGATCGGGCGCGCATTCTTCGACGGCGATGATGTTGCCGCCGCTCTGGGCATAAAGATCGATCATGCCCTTCATGCAGCCCTTGGCTTCGCTCTTCATGATCATGTCGGGAAGCAGCAGCGCGAAGGGCTCGTCGCCGATGATCTCGCGGGCGCACCATACGGCGTGACCGAGGCCGAGCGGCTCCTGCTGGCGCGTGAAGCTCACGGTACCAGCCTTGGGAAGCTGGCCTGCGAGCAGGGTGATTTCAGCGTTCTTGCTGCGCTCGCGCAGCGTCTGCTCAAGCTCGAAATGGATGTCGAAATAGTCTTCGATGATGTGCTTGTTACGGCCCGTCACGAAAACGAAATGCTCGATCCCGGCTTCCAGCGCTTCGTCCACCACATACTGAATGATCGGCTTGTCTACGACAGTCAGCATTTCCTTCGGAACGGCCTTCGTGGCCGGAAGGAAGCGCGTGCCGAGACCGGCGACCGGGAATACAGCTTTGCGAACTTTTTTATGCTCTGCCACACAGGCCTCCTGCGATGATTCTAACGCTTGAAATATAACGCGATTTTGATCGGATTAGATGAGATTTGCTACGGTTTTGCAAATAGTGACTGTGTTCGTGCGTCATGGTAAAGAATTTGTTGACTCCGTTCGGGTAGTCTCAGGCCTGAGCGGAATTTTTGCGCTCTGCTGTGCCTGAAACGAAAGGACGGATGACCGCCGATGACTCAAAATCACAAAATCTCCCTTCGTGGTCTTGCATTCGCATTCATCATGACCGCATCCGCCAGTCTGGCGCCTGTTAACGCCATGGCCGACCAGCGGTTCCAGAAGTGGATCGCGGACTTCTATCAAACTGCCGCTCAAAATGGCATCAGCAAGGCAACTTATCGTAAAGCTTTCTCAGGCGTCAGCGACCCTGACCCTACGGTGCTGGAAAAGGCTACTTATCAGCCTGAATTTACGACGAAAATCTGGGATTACGTGGATTCTCGCGTAAATCCTTATACCGTCCAGATCGGCCGCAAGATGATGGCCAAACACGCCTCTACGTTGAATTGGATCGAGCGGAACTTCGGTGTCGACAAGACGATTCTGCTCGCCATTTGGTCGATGGAATCGAATTACGGCGCAGTGCTCGAGAAGGACGACAGGCTGCATTACGTGCCGCGCGCGCTGGCGACGCTCGCCTATGCCGACGCCAAACGCACCAAGTTCGCCCAGAAGCAGCTGATCGCCGCCCTGAAGATCCTGCAGAACGGCGACATCTCGCCCGACGGCATGACCGGCTCCTGGGCCGGCGCCATGGGTCACACCCAGTTCATCCCCACCAGCTACCTGCTCTACGCCGTCGACGCCGACGGCAACGGCCACCGCGACATCTGGAACTCGGTTCCCGACGCGCTCGCCACCTCCGCCAATCTCCTGAAGAAGAACGGCTGGGATTTTGGCAAGACCTGGGGCTACGAAGTCAAGGTTCCGTCGAGCGCGCTGAAGCACGTCGGCAAGACCATGACGCTGGCACAATGGTCGGCCCTTGGCCTGAAGCGCCCGAGCGGCATGGGCTTCAAGGATGGCTCCGGCAAGGCAGTCTTGAAGATGCCCGCCGGCAATGACGGCCCGGGCTTCCTGATGACCAGCAACTTCTACACCATCAAGAAGTACAATGCCTCTGACAGCTACGCCATTGCCGTCGGCCTGCTCGCCGACGAGATCGCCGGCTATGGCGGCATGAAGCAGCGCTGGCCGCGCCCGGATGGCACGCTCGATGTCAAGGAGAAGTTCGAGCTGCAGACCCGCCTGAAGGCGCTGGGCTATTATGACGGCGAAGTCGACGGCAATTTCGGCAGCGGCTCCAAGGCCGCGATCGCCGCTGTCCAGGGCCGTATCGGCATGCAGGCGGATGGCGAACCCTCGCTGCCGCTCCTGAACGCGCTTCGCAAGTAGCCGTCACGTCGCGATCAAAAACACGCGCACCGCGCTTTGGGGTGTGGACGCCCGTCCCGCTCCATGAGAAAATAAGCGTCGATGCAGGGCGGCCGATATGCGTAAACGAGTAGATCAGACAACAGCCAAGAGTGGCGTTCGCGGCATGCTCCGCTGGGGCGCGTTGGGCGCGGCGGTGCTGGTCTTGTCCACCTCTGTCCTGCCGCCCGTTTCGGCCGAGGCCCAGGAACAGCGCTATTATCAGCGCCGCTCGCTCATGGATTTCTTCTTGGGCCGCCGTTACATCGACGAGGCCCCGCAGGCGCCCGGCCAATACACGCGGCCGCGCGCCGCGCCGCAACGCAAGAAGACAACGCCGCCCAAGACCACCGTCTCCACGCCACGCGCCGCACCCGTGACCGCGCCGGAAGAGAAGGTCGTAGAGAAGCTCGACAACGCCCAGAAGATCCTTGTCGTCGGCGACTTCCTGGCCGGCGGCCTCGGCGTCGGCATGGACGCGGCCTTCCAGGATTCGCCGGGCATCCTCATCGAGACCCACAGCAACGTCGCGTCAGGCCTCGTGCGCGACGATTATTACGACTGGCCCACGCAACTGACGAAATTCATGGACGAGGCCAAGCCCGCCATGGTCGTCGTCATGCTCGGCGCCAACGACCGCCAGCAGATGGTAACCGATGTCGGCAAGGAGAAGTTCCGCACCGATGGCTGGTACACCGAATACCAGCGCCGCGTTCTCGCCTTCGGCAAGGCGGTGACGGCGAGGAAGATTCCGCTGCTCTGGGTCGGCCTGCCCGCTTTCGATTCTCCCTCGATGATGGCGGATGCGGCGCAGATGAACCAGGTCTACCGCAAGCAGGTGGAATCGATCGGCGGCGAGTTCGTCGATATCTGGGATGGTTTCGTCAGCGAGAGCGGCGACTTCATCGTCACAGGCTCCGACATCAACGGCCAGCAGGTACGCCTGCGCACCTCCGACGGCATCAACATGACCGATGCCGGCCGCCGCAAGGTCGCCTTCTACGTCGAAAAGCCCGCCCGCCGCATCCTCGGCACCCAGGCGAGCCCCGATCTCGTGCGCCTCGACAACAGCAGCGCGCCGGCGATCGGCCTCTCGTCGAACCCGGCCGACCACACCGACCCGATCGCGCTCTCCGACCCTAATCTCGACGGCGGCACTGCCCTTCTCGGCGGCGCCGCCATTCCCGTCAGCGCCACGAAATCGCCGCGCGACAAGCTGGTGCAGGATGGCGAGATGGCAAAGCCCCCGGCCGGCCGCGTCGACGACTACAGCCGCCCCGCCGCCAAATCGGCCGCCGAGGTCTCGGTCAAGTAAAAGCGGGCGCTCACACGCCCGCCTCTCTCTTTTGTCAGCTCGGAAAATCCGCACTCAGCGTCACATCCGCCCAGGCATCGAAATTCGACCGCAGCGCATCCAGCCGCTCGCGCGCGATCTTCAGCGCCGGCGCGCCCAGCAGCAGCCGCAACGGCGGCTCCTTCGCCTCGTAGGCGGCAATGACGGCGGCTGCGGCGCGCGCCGGATCACCCGGCTGGTTGCCCGAGACAGCACGGGTCGCGGCCCGGCGCTTGCCCGCCGTCTCCGCGTAATCGTCGATCACGGTCGCCGATTCGATCATCGAGCTGCCAGCCCAATTGGTGCGAAACGCACCCGGCTCCAGAATGGTGACTTTGATCCCGAGCGGCGCCACCTCGTGAGAGAGCGATTCCGACAAGCCCTCAACCGCGAATTTCGTGGCGTGATAATAGCCGGTCGCCGCGAACGCCACGAGGCCGCCGAGCGACGAGGTGTTGAACACATGCCCGCGACGCCGCGCGCGCATGCCTGGAAGCACCCGCTTGGTCACCGCGATCAGGCCGAAGACATTGGTCTCGAACTGGTCGCGGATCTCCTGGTCGTCGCCCTCCTCGATCGCCGCGAGATAGCCGTAGCCGGCATTGTTGGCCAGCACATCGATGCCGCCGAAATGCTTCTCCGCCGCAGCGACTGCTTCGTCGACCGATGCCTTGGAGCGCACATCGAGCGTAAGCGGCAGCACATGATCGCCGTAGCGGGCGGCCAGATCGTCGAGCGCGCCGGGCTTGCGCGCGGTGACAGCCGCCCGCCAGCCGCGCGCCAGAACGGCTTCGGCCAAAGCGAGGCCGAGGCCCGAGGAAGCACCGGTGATGAACCAGATGGGGGAAGTCTCAGTCATGTCGTCTCCTTCCGGGCTTCTGAGCCCATTGTCGCGTCGGCGGCTTAGCGCCGGCGCAGGATCATGCCGCCATGATGCAGCGTGTCGCGGTCGACGAAGTCGCCATCGGCGGTGAAGCCGGTGTCGTCCCAGTAATCGATATGAGCGCCACGAACCTCGTAGCGCCCCTGATAGGCGCTCTCGCGATTGCCGCGCGCCTCGTCGTATCGGCCGTTCGCCAGAAGCTCGTGCCGAACCCGGCCGTCATCGGTGATCCACATGCCGACATAGGGATGGTCGCTCATCATCTCTCTCCTCTTCCGGCCTTGCAGGGCCGATGCGATTGCAGGCGACGGCTCTTCCGTCTTGCCATGCATGAGAGATAGGCACAGTATTGGCATCGAACGAGTTGCCAATCCGAGATAGCTTGGTTAGTTATTCTAACCAATGAGCGACCAGTTCGAAGGCATCTCCGTTTTCCTTGCCGTCGCGGAAGCGCGCAACTTCCGCGTCGCCGCCGAGCGGCTGGGCGTGACCCGCTCCGCCGTCAGCCAGGCGCTGCAGCGGCTGGAAGACCGGCTTGGTGTTACGCTCGTCCAGCGCACCACGCGCAGCGTGCGGCTGACAGAGGCGGGCGAGTTGTTCCAATCCCTGGTGAAAGAGCCCGCCGACCGGGTGACCGAGGCGATCGAAGCCGTCCGCGAGGTCCGCGCGCGGCCATCGGGCCTGCTGCGCATCGCCGTGTCGTCCATCGCCGAGCGCGTCATCTCCGGCCCGCTGCTGGCAGGCTTCATGGCGAAATATCCGGAGCTGCGCCTGGATATCACCATCACCGACGGCGAGTTCGATATCGTCGAGGCCGGCTTCGATGCGGGGATCAGGCTGGGCGAGGTGATCGAGCAGGACATGGTGGCCGTATCGGTCTCGTCAGCCCAGCGACAATGCGCCGTCGCATCACCCGATTACATCGCCCGACGCGGCGCGCCGCAGCACCCCCGCGATCTCGTCGATCACGTCTGCATCGGCTGGCGCCCCAGACCCGACACCGCCCCCTACCGCTGGGAATTCACCGAAAACGGCCGCGATTTCGATGTCGCGGTCGATCCCGACATGACCACCAACGACATGGGCATGATGCTGCGCATGGCCTCCTCAGGCGCCGGTATCACCTTCGGCATGGTCGAGACCTTCGCGCCCTATATCGCGCGCGGCGAGCTCGTGCCGCTTCTCGAAAGCTACTGCCCGCCCTTCGACGGCTTCTACATCTACTACCCCCGCCGCCATCGCCAGCCGCAGAAGCTGCGGGTGCTGGTCGATCACCTCTCAAGCAGAGGCTGACTGCGGGCATACCTAGCCGGCGGCACGCCCGCATATCGCGAGAAGGCGACGCTGAACGCGCTGGCCGAACCGTAACCGACGCGCTCCGCCACTTCATCCATCGCGAGTTCGCGGCCACGCAACAGCTGCTTGGCGAGGGCCATGCGCCAGGCCAGCAGATACTCCATCGGCGGCAGGCCGACGACACGGCTGAAACGCGCGAAGAAGGCCGATCGGGAGAGTGACGCTTCGGTTGCGAGATCCGCCACGGTCCACGCATGGGCCGGCCGTTCATGCAGCGCGTGCAGTGCCGCCGCCAGCCGTTCGTCCGCCAGACCACGGCTGAGCCCAGGCGCGCCTGTCGGCTGCGTGCCGGATCGGAGCGCCTCGATCAGCAACACCTCCAGCAACCGTTCAAGCACCAGCTCCCGCCCCGGCCGCCGCTCGCGCGTTTCATCGCCGACCAATTGCATGAGGGTCGCCAGACGCGGTTCGCCGCGCACGACAACCACATCGGGCAGCAGCGAAACCAGAAGCGCCGCATCCGGTGAACCGAAGCTGCAATGCCCGATGCGCATGCGCAGATCAGCCGGCCCATCGGGACGACCCGCGCGGAAGTGACCATCACTCATCTGCATCGGAACGACGGCGGGCAAGCCGCGCGGCGCGTCGATGCTCTCATTGACGAGATCACGCATGGCCGGCACTAGGACGAAGTCGCCGGCCTCAAGAATGAACGGCGGCTCCTCCCCGAATGCCACACGGCAACGCCCCTCGATGACAGCGCAGTAGAAGGGCTCGCCCGTGGCCTCGCGTTCAATCCGCCAGAGGCCGGCGCATTCGACCAGCTTCGAGAAGCGTGCGGCGGGCTGCAGCAGCGTGACGATTTCGGCAAGAGGATCAACGGCCACGATCAGGACTATCGCTAAAGAAATGGAGACTGCAGCCTATATCAAGTCTCGCACGCGGTCACTACCCTGCAATCATTCCTTTTCAATTGGAGACGCAGATGCCCACGATATTGATCACCGGTTGCTCGTCCGGCTTTGGCCTGGAGACCGCGAAACTCTTTCTCGACCGCGGCTGGGACGTGATCGCAACGATGCGCAAGCCCGACCCCGACCTGCTGCCGGCCTCCGAACGCCTGCGCGTTCTGCCGCTCGACGTCACGGACCCCACAAGCATAGCCGAGGCCGTGGCCGCCGCCGGTCATATCGACGTGCTGGTCAACAACGCCGGCTTCGGAGCCCCTTCGCCCATCGAACTCACGGCGCCGGAGACCGTGCGGTCCCTGTTCGAGACAAACACGATCGGCACCTTGGCGATGGTCCAGGCCGTCGTGCCGCAGATGCGCCAACGCCGCGCAGGCGTGGTCATCAACGTCACCTCGACAGTGACGGTGAAGACGCTGCCGGTCATCGGCGTCTACCGCGCCAGCAAGGCTGCGGTGAACGCGCTGACGGAATCCTTGGCAGTCGAGATGGAGCCCTTCGGCGTGCGGGTGCATATCGTTCTGCCGGGCCGCTCGCCAACCACCCGCTTCGGCGAAAACGCGCGTCCCCATTTCCGTGGTCTTGATGATGCCGACTATGCGCCGATGCTCCAACAGTTCATCAAGGACGTGCAGGACGATACCGGCCCGGTGACCCATGCCGCCGACGTGGCCGAGGCCGTGTGGCGGGCCGCCACCGATCCATCCGCGCCACTGCGTATTCCGGGTGGCGCCGACGCGGAACTCTGGATGGCCGAGGCGGGCCTCTAAGCCCTTCCCACGACGGATGAACAACCTTTCAGCCCGGGGCCGCGCCAGGCAGTCCCGAGCCCACCAATCGAAGCGACTAACTCCGCTGCAGCGCCAGATGCGCCCCGAGGCCGATCAGGATCCCTCCACCCGCACGCTGCACCAGCCGCTGTGCCGAGCCCGAGCGCTTCAGCCTCGAAACCACGGCGCCCGCCAGCATCACGCAGACGATATCGGCCGACGAGAAGATGAAATTGACGATCGTCCCCAAAAGCACGAATTGCAGCCAGACCGGGAAGCTGGCGGCCGGATCGATGAATTGCGGCAGGAAGGCCAGGAAGAAGAGCGCCGTCTTCGGGTTCAGCACCTCGATCGAGATGCTCTCGACAAAGGCGCGCCGCCCGGACTTCGGATCGATGGCAGCGAGCGTCGTCTCTCCTTGAGACTTGCTGCGAAACAGCGAGATGCCGAGCCAGACCAGATAGGCCGCGCCGGCGAGCTTCACCGCCATATAGAGCACGGGCACGGCGTGAAAGATGATCGACAGCCCCGCGGCGGCAGCTATCACATGTACGTAGCAACCGATATGGATACCGAGCGTCGCCATGAACCCGGCCCGCCTGCCCCGCGCCAAAGTCTGCGCCGCCGCATAAAGCATCGCCGGCCCCGGAATATAGGCGAACAACGCCGTGGTGACGAAGAAGGTGATCAGAAGCTCGGTTGATGGCATGTCGTCCTCTTTTGGCATCGCCATGACGCCCGCGCATGGCGGCCAGCATAGAGCGCCGCGCCGAACTTTGCCATCTGACGTGCGCCGATATCGGTCCCACAAAAAAGCTCAGGGCCGCGTCACGCAGCCCCGAGCCGAGATCGATCCGAACGTCCCGTCCGCTTAGCGCGGCAGAACCGTCGAGCCCATCAGCGCCTCGTCGATCGCGCGCGCCGCCTGGCGTCCCTCGCGGATCGCCCAGACGACCAGCGACTGGCCGCGGCGCACGTCGCCCGCCGTCCAGAACTTGTCAACCGAGGTCTTGTAGTCCCGGTCGTTGGCGACGACGTTGGTCGAGCCGCGGCGGTCGGTGTTGAGCGTCAGCTTGCCGTCGAGTTCCTTGAGCACGCTCGTGGTGAACGGGCCGCTGAAGCCGATGGCGATGAAGGCGAGGTCTGCCTTGATGATGAACTCCGTGCCGGCGATCGGCTTGCGGCGTTCATCGACTTCGCAGCACTTCACGCCGGTCAGGACGCCGTCTTCTCCGACGAATTCGAGCGTCGCCACCTGGAATTCGCGGACGGCACCTTCAGCCTGGCTGGAGGAGGTCCGCATCTTGGTGGCCCAGAACGGCCAGACGGCGAGCTTGTCTTCCTTCTCCGGCGGCTGCGGGCGGATATCAAGCTGGGTGACCTTCACGGCCCCCTGGCGGAACGCCGTGCCGACGCAGTCCGATGCGGTATCACCGCCGCCGACGACGACGACATGCTTGGCGCCTGCGAGGATCGGGTCCGATGCCCAGCCGACGCTGTCGATGTTTTCGCGGCCGACGCGCTTGTTCTGCTGCACGAGGTAAGGCATCGCATCGTGAACGCCGGCAAGGTCGAAGCCCGGAATGCCGGCTTCGCGCGGCGTTTCCGAACCGCCGCAGTAGAGCACCGCGTCGTGATCGGCGAGCAGCTGCTCGACCTTCAGATCGACGCCGACATTGACGCCGCAATGGAAGGTCACGCCCTCGCCCGAGATCTGCTCGACGCGACGGTCGATGAAGTTCTTCTCCATCTTGAAGTCGGGAATGCCGTAGCGCAGCAGGCCGCCGGGCTTGGATTCACGCTCATAGACATGCACCTCGTGGCCGGCGCGGCCGAGCTGCTGGGCCGCCGCCATGCCGGCGGGGCCCGAACCGATGATCGCCACCTTCTTGCCGGTACGGACAGCGGCCGGCTGCGGCCGGATGAAGCCGAGCTCATAGGCCTTGTCGGCGATCGCCTGCTCGACGGTCTTGATGGCGACCGGCGCGTCCTCGAGGTTCAGCGTGCAGGCTTCTTCGCAGGGCGCGGGGCAGACGCGGCCGGTGAATTCAGGGAAGTTATTGGTGGAATGCAGATTCTGGATCGCTGCTTCCCAGTTGTTGTTGTAGACCAGATCGTTCCAGTCGGGGATTTGGTTGTGCACGGGACAACCGGTCGGGCCATGGCAATAAGGAATGCCACAGTCCATGCAGCGCGCGGCCTGTTTCTGCACTTCCGGGTCCGACATCGGGATCGTGAATTCGCGGAAATGCCGGATGCGGTCCGACGCCGGCTGATACTTCGCCACCTGCCGGTCGATTTCCAGAAACCCTGTTACCTTACCCATGCTGCTGTCTTCCCTTACACTCATGACCGCCTCTTTCGTTCAGCGCAGCCAGTTTTCAACCTTTAATCCCGGCACGCGGGAGAATATCTCGTCGTTCGTCACCATGACCGCATCTAGCGCGAGCGCGTGCGACGCAATCCAAAGATCGTTGGCATCGATCCCGTCACCCTGAAGCCGCATCTCATTTCTGAGGCGGCCATAAACCTCTTCTGTAGGCGCCTCCAAAGGCCAGACCGGTATCGATCCCAATATCGCATCAAGCGCTTCTCGACCTCTGACCGATGCATTCTTCGCCAGTCCGTAGAGAATTTCTCCCCTTACCACGATGCTGGTACCCACCTCATCAGCCGCGCTGAACCGCAAACGTCGTGCCGCCTGACCTCGAGGGTTTCGGACAACATCCGAAATTACGTTCGTGTCCAAGAGAAACCGCGTCATAGGTCGATATCGTCAAGTGGCAGAAGCCCCTCTTCCCCGGGATCTCCCGGGATCTCTTCGTCAAGTGGCTCCTGCTCTGCCAGCCAGTCCAGCACCTCGATCAAGGTCATCTTCGTCTGTTTCGGACGCATATGGATGACCCCATCATTGTCCTGAGACATCATCACCTTGTCGCCCTCGATGGTAAAGTCGGCCGGAATGCGAACCGCCCGACTTCGGCCATTGCGAAAGATACTGACTTCCTTTTCATCCCTTGCTTCCATGGCCGCCTCCAAAGTGTGATATGACGCATCATATCACACCCCATTATCAACGCCAATTCACTCCGCGGCGATCCCCATCCGGCTGCGCTCCATTTCCTCGAGCGCGCGGCGGTATTCGACCGGCATGACCTTGCGGAACTTCGGACGATACTCCGCCCAGTTGTCCAGGATCTGCTTGGCACGGGTGGATTCCGTGTAGTGCAGGTGGTTGGAGATCAACTGGTAGAGGCGTTCCTCGTCGTGGCGGGTCATGTCGCCGGAAACGTCGACGCGGCCCTTGTGCGCGAGATCGCCGCCATGGTGATGCAGCTTCTCCATCAGGTCGTCTTCCTCGGGAACCGGCTCGAGTTCGACCATCGCCATGTTGCAGCGCTTGGCGAAATCGCCGCTCTCGTCCAGAACATAGGCGACGCCACCAGACATGCCGGCCGCGAAGTTGCGGCCCGTCTCGCCGAGCACGACCACCACGCCACCCGTCATGTATTCGCAGCCGTGGTCGCCCACGCCTTCGACGATGGCGATGGCGCCGGAGTTGCGCACCGCGAAGCGCTCGCCCGCGACACCGCGGAAATAGCACTCGCCCTCGGTCGCGCCGTAAAGCACGGTGTTGCCGACGATGATCGAGTTCTCTGCCTCGATCTTCGAGTTCTCCGGCGGACGCACGATGATCTTGCCGCCCGAAAGACCCTTGCCGACATAGTCGTTGCCGTCGCCGATCAGCTTGAAGGTCACGCCGCGCGCCAGGAACGCACCGAACGACTGTCCGGCCGTGCCGCGCAGCGTCACGTTGATCGTGTCTTCCTTCAGGCCGCGGTGGTTGTAGCGCTTGGCGACTTCGCCAGACAGCATCGCGCCCGCCGAACGGTCGACGTTCTTGATGTCGACTTCGAAGCTGACAGGCGTCTTCGACGCGAGCGCAGGCTCGGCTTCCGCGATCATCTTGCGGTCGAGAATGTCGTCGATCGGGTGCTTCTGGCGTGATGTCCAGTAGGTGGCTTCCTTCGGCGCCTCGACCTTGTGGAAGATGCGGCTGAAGTCGAGACCCTTGGACTTCCAGTGCGCCAGCATCTCGTCCTTCTCGAGCAGCTCCGAAGCGCCGATGATGTCATCGAACTTGGTGAAGCCGAGCGAGGCCAGGATCTCGCGCACTTCGTTGGCGACGAAGAAGAAGTAGTTGATGACGTGCTCCGGCGTACCCTTGAAGCGCTTGCGCAGGACAGGATCCTGCGTGGCAACGCCGACGGGGCAGGTGTTCAGGTGGCACTTGCGCATCATGATGCAGCCGGCGGCGATGACAGGAGCCGTCGCGAAGCCGAACTCGTCGGCACCGAGAAGCGCACCGATGATGACGTCGCGGCCGGTCTTCAGGCCACCATCGACCTGCAGCGCGATGCGCGAACGAAGGCCGTTCAGCACCAGCGTCTGCTGCGTTTCGGCAAGGCCGATTTCCCATGGGGAACCGGCATGCTTGAGCGAGGTCAACGGCGATGCGCCGGTGCCGCCGTCGAAGCCGGAGACCGTGATGTGGTCGGCGCGCGCCTTGGCGACACCGGCGGCAACCGTGCCGACGCCGACTTCCGAGACGAGCTTGACCGAGACATCGGACGTCGGGTTGACGTTCTTCAGGTCGTAGATCAGCTGTGCCAGATCTTCGATCGAGTAGATGTCGTGGTGCGGCGGCGGCGAGATCAGGCCGACACCCGGCGTCGAGTGGCGGGTCTTGGCGACCGTCGCATCGACCTTATGGCCGGGCAGCTGGCCGCCTTCGCCGGGCTTGGCGCCCTGCGCGACCTTGATCTGCAGCATGTCGGCGTTGACCAGATATTCCGTCGTCACACCGAAGCGTCCCGATGCGATCTGCTTGATCGCCGAGCGTTCCGGGTTCGCCGAACCATCCGGCAGCGGGAAGTAGCGGTCGCTCTCTTCGCCGCCCTCGCCGGTGTTGGACTTACCACCGATCTTGTTCATCGCGATCGCCAGCGTCGTATGCGCCTCCCGGCTGATAGAGCCGAAGGACATGGCGCCGGTCGAGAAGCGCTTGACGATCTCGACTGCAGGCTCGACTTCATCAAGCGAGACGGGCTTCCGCCCGATCTGCTCGGCGGTCTTGATCTTGAACAGGCCGCGAATGGTGTTCATGCGCAGCGCCGATGTGTTCACCATCTCGGCGAACTCGCGGTAGCGGTCCTCGGAGTTGCCGCGAACGGCGTGCTGCAGCGTGGCAACAGCATCCGGCGTCCAGGCATGGCTTTCGCCGCGCATGCGGTAGGCATATTCGCCGCCGATATCGAGCGTGGTCGCGAGCAGCGGATCCTTGCCGAAGGCGGAGTTGTGGCGGGCAACGGTCTCTTCCGAGATCGCCTTGAGATCGACGCCTTCGATCATCGTCGCGGTGCCGAAGAAATACTTGTCGACCAGCTCCTGCTGCAGGCCGATCGCATCGAAGATCTGGCCGCCGCAATAGGACTGATAGGTCGAGATGCCCATCTTCGACATGACCTTGAGAATGCCCTTACCGACCGCCTTGATGTAGCGGTAGACGACTTCGGACGCGTCCACTTCCTTCGGGAACTCGCCCTTGGCATGCATGTCGAGCAGCGTGTCGAAGGCCAGGTACGGGTTGATCGCTTCCGCGCCGTAACCGGCGAGAAGACAGAAGTGGTGCACTTCGCGCGGCTCGCCGGTTTCGACGACGAGGCCGACGGAGGTTCTGAGACCCTTGCGGATCAGGTGATGGTGCACGGCGGCCGTTGCGAGCAGCGCCGGGATCGCGATGCGATCCGGCCCGATCTGGCGGTCGGAGAGCACGATGATGTTGTAGCCGCCCTTGACGGCCGCTTCCGCACGCTCGCAGAGACGGTCGAGCATTTCGGGCATGCCTTCGGCGCCACGCTCCACATCATAGGTGAAGTCGAGCGTTTTGGTGTCGAAACGGTCTTCCGTGTGGCCGATCGAGCGGATCTTTTCGAGATCGCCATTGGTAAGGATCGGCTGACGTACTTCCAGGCGCTTGGCGTTGGCCGCACCCTCGTGGTCGAGAATGTTCGGGCGCGGGCCGATGAAGGACACCAGGCTCATGACCAGCTCTTCGCGGATCGGATCGATCGGCGGGTTGGTGACCTGCGCGAAGTTCTGCTTGAAGTAGGTGTAGAGCAGCTTCGACTTTTCCGACATGGCCGAGATCGGCGTATCGGTGCCCATCGAGCCCACGGCTTCCTGGCCCGTCGTCGCCATCGGTGACATCAGGATCTTGGTGTCTTCGGTGGTGTAGCCGAAGGCCTGCTGGCGGTTGAGCAGCGAGACGTCACGGCGCAGCGCGCGCGGCTCCACCGGCTTCAGGTCTTCGAGGATCAACTGCGTACGATCGAGCCAGCTGCGATAGGGATGCTTGGTCGCAAGCTCGGTCTTCAGCTCCTCGTCGGAGACGATCTTGCCCTTCTCCATGTCGATCAAGAGCATCTTGCCCGGCTGCAGGCGCCACTTCTTGACGATATCCTCTTCAGCCACCGGCAACGTGCCGGCTTCCGAGGCGAGGATGACGCGATCGTCTGACGTGACGAGATAGCGGGCCGGACGCAGGCCGTTACGGTCGAGCGTCGCGCCGATCTGCTTGCCGTCTGTGAAGGCAACAGCGGCCGGGCCGTCCCACGGCTCCATCAGGGCTGCGTGATATTCGTAGAACGCCTTGCGCTCCTTCGACATCGACTGGTTGCCGGCCCAGGCTTCCGGGATCAGCATCATCACGGCATGCGCCATGGAGTAGCCGCCGCGCACGAGGAACTCGAGCGCGTTGTCGAAACAGGCCGTGTCCGACTGACCTTCATAGGAGATCGGCCAGAGCTTGGAGATGTCCTCGCCGAAGAGCGGCGAAGACACCGACGCCTGACGCGCCGCCATCCAGTTGACGTTGGAGCGCAGCGTGTTGATTTCGCCGTTGTGGGCGACCATGCGGTAAGGGTGCGCCAGCTTCCAGGACGGGAAGGTGTTGGTCGAGAAGCGCTGGTGCACGAGCGCGACCGCGGACTCAAAACGCGGGTCCGACAGGTCCGTGTAGTAGGCGCCGACCTGGTAGGCCAGGAACATGCCCTTGTAGACGATCGTCGAGGACGACAGCGACACCGGATAGAAGTGGCTCTCCTCGCCATCGAACTCGTCATAGATACGGTTGGAGATCACCTTGCGCAGCGTGAACAGGCGGCGTTCGAATTCATCGGTGGTCGCGGCGCTATCGCCCGCACCGATGAAGATCTGACAGTGATGCGGTTCGGTCGCGGCGATATCCGGCGCCTTCGACAGCGACGAGTTGTCGACAGGCACGTCGCGGAAGCCGATGAGAACCTGGCCCTCTTCGGAGATGACGTCCTGCATCACCTTCTTGAAATGCGCGATCTGCTTTTCGTCGCGCGGCATGAAGATATGGCCGACACCATATTCGCCGGCCTTCGGCAGGGTGATGCCCTGCTTGGCCATTTCCTCGCGGAAGAAGCGATCGGGAATCTGCACGAGAATGCCCGCACCGTCACCCATCAGCGGGTCGGCGCCGACAGCACCACGGTGCGTCAGGTTCTCGAGAATGAAGAGACCGTCCTTGACGATCTGGTGCGACTTCTGGCCCTTCATATGCGCGACGAAGCCGACGCCGCAGGCGTCATGCTCGTTGCGTGGGTCATAGAGGCCCTGTTTGCCCGGGAGACCGTTGGCGAACTTACGCGTATCGGCCACCGCGCGCATGTCTGCTGCTGCGAACTGGTCGATGTCAGTGGATGGCGTATTCTTCGTCATCATCTTGCCTCCTGTCAGAGCCCGCGATCGTGCGGGCGGCTCTTCGTCGCACACCGTCCCTGATATTAGGTTCGGCGCATGACAGCGCTGTTGCATTATCGAAGATCCGGTCGCCGGCGGCAGGCTTTCTCTGGGAAGGCAGAGCCTTTCCCGACAAATCAACCGTTGCGCTCCGCGCCTGCCATAGGTCCGTGCGGGAACTTCGTCCGCGGTCCAAGAACTATAGCGTGAAACCCCACGAGTGTAAGGTCCCCCAGCGCCTCTTCGGCCTTGACGGCCAAAATAGGACAGCAACCCTGTCCTAATCCATCGGTTCTATGCCAGAAACGCAGCAGCTCCGCAAGAGCCATAAATTAAAAAAACGTCAATTGGCGCATCAAGATTACCAAATCAATCGCATTGGCGACATAAAATTACGCGATCTCGTATTATATTGTTTCTTGATTGCGGAATTCAATTTTTGTGATGGGTTGCGCCCCAATCGCTTGATCCGGTGAAGCTTTGGATTAAGCTCCGATCCGAACCCGCCCCCACCTCCATTTTTTCCCAGGCATTTTCCATGATTTTCGCTTCCGACAACTGGGCTGGCGCCCACCGTTCCATTGCCGAGCGCCTGCTGCAGGAATCCGCCGGCTTCGCCGCCGCTTACGGCACCAGCGATCTCGACCGCCGCGTCGAGGCCCGCTTCGCCGAGATCTTCGAGCGTGAGGTCTCCGTCTTCTTCGTGGCGACGGGCACGGCCGCCAACTCGCTGTCGCTTGCGAGCGTCCAGCGCCCCGGCGGCATCACCTTCTGTCACGCCGAAGCCCACGTGATCGCCGATGAATGCGGCGCGCCCGATTTCTTCAGCCAGGCACGGCTTGCCCCTGTCGATGGCGAGTTGGGCAAGATCGATCCGGCGAAGCTCTCCAAGGCGATCGCCGGCTTCCCTGAAAACGCCGTTCATCATGGCCGCGCCACGGCCGTCACCATCACCCAGGCAACCGAGATCGGCACCGTCTACTCGCTCGACGAGATTGATGCCATCTCGGCGATCTGCAAGGAGCGCAAGCTGCCCCTCCACATGGATGGCGCCCGCTTCGCCAATGCGCTGGTGGCGCTTGATGCAAGCCCGGCCGAAATGACCTGGAAGCGCGGCGTCGACATCCTCTCCTTCGGCGGCACCAAGAACGGCTGCTGGTGCGCCGAGGCGATCGTCGTCTTCGATCCTGAAAAGGCGAAAGAGATGCCCTTCATCCGCAAGCGCGCCGCCCAGCTCTTCTCCAAGTCGCGCTTCATCGCCGCCCAGTTCGACGCCTATCTGGACAACGGTCTCTGGCTTGATCTCGCCGGCCACGCCAACGGCATGGCCGACCGCCTGCGCGCCGGCATCGGCGCCAGCAACTCGGCCCGCCTTGCCTGGTCGACAGCGTCGAACGAAGTCTTCGCCATTATAAAGAAGAGCGCCGGAAAGACCGCCGAAGACAAGGGCGCGAAATTCTACGAATGGCCGATCCCGTCAGCCACGCCCGATCTCGTCGGCGCAGACGAGATCCTGATCCGCCTCGTCACCAGCTTCGCGACAGAGGAAAAGGACGTCGACAGCTTCCTGAGCTGCCTCGCATCCTGACCCCATAAACGCCGATCGGCCCGGCGATCGAGATCACCGGGCCGATCCTCATGGCGCCGCACCCAGCCATGCGGCGCGCACTCCTCACCTACATGTTGCGCATTTCGCCCGCGCTCATCGGCATCATGTTCACGTTCATGTTGTACATGACCCAGATCGTGCCGACGATCGTGATGACCACGATGATGGCCGTGAAGATGAAGGCGATCAGCGTCCAGCCGTTTTCCGCGCGGCTGTCGACATGCAGGAAGCAGACGACGTGGACGATGATCTGCGCGATGGCCAGCGCGAAGATGATCACGGTGGTCGCCGCGGCATTTTCCAGCGCCCCGGACATGACCAGCCAGAACGGAATGACCGTCAGGATGATCGACAGGATCGAGCCGGTCCAGATGCTGCCCTTGCTGCCGTGAGCGGGTTCGGTGTGATGATGTGTGCTCAACGAAGTGCTCCAAACAGGTAGACGACGGTGAAGACGCCGATCCAGATGATGTCGAGGAAGTGCCAGAACATCGACAGGCACATCAGGCGACGCTTGTTGTCCTCATTCAGTCCGCGCTGGGCGATCTGTACCAGCAGCGTGACCAGCCAGATCAGGCCGAACAGGACGTGCAGGCCGTGCGTCCCGACCAGCGTGAAGAAGGCCGACAGGAAGGCGCTGCGCTGCGGCGTGGCACCTTCTGATATCAGCGACGAGAACTCGTAGAGTTCCACGCAGAGGAACGCCGCGCCGAGCAGGCCGGTGACGGCAAGCAGCCGCCACATCTGCGCGGTGCGACCTGCAGCCATCGCCTGCATGCCGATCGAAAGCACGATCGACGATGCGAGCAGGAAGCCGGTGTTCAGCGCTACCAGCGGCAGCTCGAACAGGTGCTGCGGTGGAGGCCCACCCGCATAATTGCGGCTGAGCGTTCCATAGACGGCGAACAGCGAGGCGAAGATCAGCGCATCGCTCATCAGGTAGATCCAGAAGCCGAGCATCGTGGCGCCGCCACTGTGGTAATGCTCCTCGGCTTCGGGCTGGTGGTAGACGCGCGGGGCGTCCTTGTTGACGAGTTGAATGGTCATGTCAGGCCCTCGCTGCCGGCTGCTGCGCACGCTTGCCTTCGGTAAGCGCGATCGCATCGGCCGGAATGTAGTGATCGCGGCTGTAGTTGAAGGTGTGGACGATCGAGACGACGAGGATGCCGGCGAAGCTGATGGCCGCCAGCCACCACATGTACCAGATCATGCCGAAGCCCAGTGCCGTGGCGAGTGCCGCAACGACGACGCCGGTGGCTGTATTGCGCGGCATGTGGACGGGGCGGAAGCCTTCGGTCGGATGCTTGTAGCCATGCTCCTTCATGTCGTGCCAGGCGTCGAGTTCATAAACGACGGGCGTGATCGCGAAGTTGTAGGCAGGCGGAGGCGATGTGGTCGACCATTCCAGCGTACGGCCGCCCCAGGGGTCGCCGGTTACATCACGCAGCTTGTTGCGCTTCACGATGCCCATGACGATGGCCATGACGAAACCAAGCACACCGATGAGGATGATCACGGCGCCGATCAGCGCGATGACGAAGTAAGGCTGCAGCGTCGGATCGTCGAAGTGGTTGACGCGGCGGGTGGTGCCCATCAGGCCGACGATGTAGATCGGTGTCCAGGCAACCCAGTAGCCGATGACCCAGCCCCAGAAGGCAACCTTGCCCCAGAACTCGTCCATCTTGAAGCCGAAGGCCTTCGGGAACCAGTAGGTCATGCCGGCGAAGAGACCGAAGACGACGCCGCCGATGATGGTGTTGTGGAAGTGCGCCACCAGGAACAGCGAGTTGTGCAGCACGAAGTCGGCAGCCGGTACGGCGAGCAGAACGCCTGTCATACCACCGACCACGAAGGTCAGCATGAAGGCGACGACCCACATCATCGGCAGTTCGAAGCGGATTTCGCCGCGGAACATCGTGAACAGCCAGTTGAACACCTTGGCCCCGGTCGGAATGGCGATCACCATCGTGGCGATCCCGAAGAAGGCGTTGACGCTCGCACCCGATCCCATGGTGAAATAGTGGTGCAGCCAGACGAGGTACGAGAGAATGGTGATGACGACCGTGGCGTAGACCATCGAACCGTAGCCGAACAGGCGCTTGCCGGTGAAGGTCGAGGTGATTTCCGAATAGATGCCGAAGGCCGGCAGGATCAGGACGTAGACCTCGGGGTGACCCCACATCCACACCATGTTCCAGTACAGCATCGCGTTGCCGCCGAGATCATTGATGAAGAAGGCGGTGTCGAGATAGCGGTCGAGCAGCAGCAGGAAGAAGGCTGCCGTCAGCGCCGGGAAGATGGCGATGGCAAGAACGTTGCTGCAAAGCGCGGTCCAGGTGAAGACGGGCATCTTCATCAGCGTCATGCCGGGCGCGCGCATCTTGATGACGGTTGCCACCATGTTGACGGCCGAGAGCGTGGTGCCGATCCCGGCGATTTCGAGCGACCATAGATAATAGTCGACCCCGGTATCCGGACTGAAGGCCTTCTCAGCCAGCGGCGCGTAGGACAGCCAGCCGGTGCGTGCGAATTCGCCGACGAACAGCGAGATCATGACAAGCACCGAACCCGCGACCGTCAGCCAGAAGCTGAGGTTGTTGAGATAGGGGAAGGCGACGTCGCGCGCGCCGATCTGCAGCGGCATGACGAAGTTGACGATGCCGACGACCAGCGGGATCGCCACGAAGAAGATCATGATCGTCCCGTGGGCGGTGAAGATCTGGTCATAGTGGCTCGAGTGCAAGAAGCCCTCGTTACCACCGAAAGCAACGGCCTGTTGCAGGCGCATCATCACGGCATCCGAGAAGCCACGCAGCAGCATGATGATCGCCAGCACGATATACATGATGCCGATCTTCTTGTGATCGACGGAGGTGAACCATTCTTTCCAGAGATAGCCCCAGAGCCGGAAATAGGTGAGTGCTGCGACGACGATCAGACCGAGCGCGGCGACCGCGATGAAAGTGCCGACAAGGATCGGCTCGTGGATCGGCAGCGATTCGAGCGTAAGCCGCCCGAAGACTGTCGTGGTGAAGCTATGGTCTTGCATTGGAGCCCTGCTGTTCAGGCGCGGCGAGCGCGCCACTGTTGGTGCCAGTGTTGGTGCCGGTGTTGGTGTGGTCATGAGCGGCCGGAACGGCGGCGGTGACGTCGCCGGATGTCGAGGTGTGGCTCATGGATGGCATGCCCTGGCTCATCTGCCCGTCGCTTGACTGCATGGCTGAGTGATCCATGGGCTGCGGCGCGAAGATGCCGCCATTGTCGCGATCAAGCGCACGATCCTTCTTCATGATGTCGGCGATGCATTCGGTGCCGGCGACCACGCAACGGTTGAGAACGCGGTCAAAGAGACCGGAGGCGACGGTGGAAAAGTGCATGACGGGCACCTTCTCGCTCGGCTTGTCCAGTTCGACATAACGATCGGTCGACAGCGTCTCGCCCGCGGCCTTTATCCCCGCGGCCCATTGATCGAACCCTGCCTGATCGACACCGTGCAGCTTGAACCGCATGTCGGAATAGCCGGCGCCGGTGTAGTTGCCCGAATAGCCCCAGCTGTCGCCCGGCGCGTTGAGCACGGCGTGCAGCATCGATTTCATACCCGGCATCGCATAGATCATGCCCGCCAGCGTGGGCGCCGAGAAGGTGTTGAACTGGTTGGTCGAAGTAATGGAGAAACGTACGGGGACATCGACCGGGAGGGCCAACTCGTTGACGGTCGCGATGCCTTGTTCGGGATAGATGAAGAGCCATTTCCAATCCATGGCGACGACCTGGATATCGAGAGGCTTGTGGTCCTTGGCCAGCGGCTTGTCGGCGGAAATGCGATCGAGGGGGCGGAAGGGATCGAGGCTGTGGGTGGTGATCCAGGTGACCACGCCGAGACACGCGATGATCATGAGCGGGATCGACCAGACAACCAGTTCGATCGGCGTCGAATGAGTGAAATTCGGATCGTACCTGCCGGGCGCTCGGCCCTTGCGGTATCGGAACGCGAAGACCACGATCAGGGTCAGCACCGGAATGACGACGAGAAGCATCATGCCGAGTGCGACGAGGATGAGGTTACGCTCCTGAAGAGCGATATCCCCCGTTGGGTTCATCACCACCATATTGCAACCACTGAGAGGAAGCAGCGCAAGAGGTGCGACAAACCGGCGAAAATTTCGTGATATGAATGTTTTCTGGCGCATGCCCGGAAGCTATGTCGCCCCCCGCGCGGCAGCTTTGACATAGATCAAACTTTGATCCGTATGACCGTGGATTTCGCTGCGACATTTTTGTGTGCGAACCGAAAATCGCGGAGTTCGGCCTCAGACGTCAATAAGCCAGCGCGCGGCCGCTTGGCGCCATGAGCGGCCGTTGACACTCCTCCCAATTTCAATTCAGGTGAAGTCAAAGGGGAGAAACCATGCCCGGCGAACTAACTATGAGGGTTGTGCGCGAAGATTACGCCCGGCGTGTCAGCGTGTATTCTCGTTCTGACGGGAAGTACGAATATGTCGAAGAGGTGCTGTCTGAATGGGATGACAGCCCGCCCTCTTGGGTCGCAGAACGTACGTCAGGCATCCTCGCCAGCGCCAAGAATGCCATGGCAGAAGCCAGACAGATGATAGAATGGATGCGGCTTCCATCGGCAACAAATAGTCGACCCACGGACGTTGACCTACCACTTCGGAGGTGGCGGCCAGTCGGTGTTGCCGAGCGTGCCCTTATTATACACTTGCTAGGGCAGGAGTTTCCGGGAAGAGCCGAAATCCTCGAACAACTCAATTCTCTGGAAGTTATGCGGATTGGTTTTGGCAGCAGCCTAAAGCTTCGCAGTGACGGACCGTACGCCGAAGTTAAAGACAGTGACGCTCCATCCTCGCGGCCGAATGACCGTATTCCCGTTGAAGGATTTTATGACGACGTCATTGATGAAACTAAGGGAATGTTGGGTATCGCGGCCCTCGTGAGGCTCGCATTGCATGTGACTGGCGGAGAGCTATCAGAACTTGAAATATACAAAGAGAATGGAAAGCCCATTCTCATCGATCCCTATGAGATTGATCTGTCGAGGGTTCACTTCTACTGAAGGGTCCCATCTACTTTGCGATCAGGGCTCCGCTCCAACGTCCGTTTCGGACCCGACTGCGGTCATTCAACGGCTACCTAAGTCTGGAAAATCGCAGCCGGTGAAGGCAACACCGCGAAAGCCATTGCAATGATGCGTGAATGACAATGGTGATCCGCGCCCTAGGGCTGCGGATCACCACGATCGAGATCGTCTTTGATTCTCGTGAACGTCTAATTCTGATGCAGCATCACGGCGGAGGGCGGCGCCCCGTTATCCGTCGTCTTGCTATCGTGGCCGGCCACGACGATGAGCATCACGCAGGCGACCAGCCCGGAGACGAAGAGCGCTCCATATACCATCGTCCGTTCTCCCTGTAGCCCCGAACGTCGACCTTGAGCGGGACCAAACTAAGGGGCCCAAGGTAACCAGAAGCCTAAGCGACAGGGTTGAAGGATACTTAAAATGCCGGGCAATCGATTAACCACTATCGTGCCATCCGACCGACCAGACGATCTCAGCTCGACCTGAGGCTTCTGACCTTGGAAAGAATATCGTCCGACAGCGCCGACACCAGCGCCTGGTCCGCCCCCTTGCGCGGCACCAGCACGAACTCGACATCCTCGAGCACGGGCAGCTTGCCCTTGCCGATCACCTTCAGGCCCGATGGCGCCATGCTGCGCGGCTGCACGAGCACGCCCATGCCGGCGCGCGCAGCCGCCGTCAGCCCGCTGAGGCTCCCGCAGGTGCAGACGATCCGCCAGGAAATCTGGTGCCGCCCCAGCGCCTCCAGCGAAATCGCCCGCGTAACACTCGGCGGCGGAAAGGCGATCAGCGGCAGCGGCGAAGCGCTCATGATATGGTCAGGATCGCGCGCCAGCCATACCAGCGGCTCGCGATAGACCAGCCGCCCGCGCGCGTCACCCAGCCGCCGCTTGGCGAGCACCAGATCGATCTCGCCATTGTCCTGCATTTCATAAAGCACACCCGAGAGCGCCACCGTCAGCTCCAGATCGACGGACGGGTGCGAGCGTACGAAATCCTCGAGCACGCCGGGCAGCTGGCTGGTGACGAAATCCTCCGACACCCCGAGCCGCAGCTTGCCGCGCAGGCTGCGCCCGCCAAACAGCGATTGCACCTGCCCCTCGATCGACAGCATGGCGCGCGCATGCGACAGCAGCGCCTCGCCATCCGTGGTCAGCACCACCTTGTGGGTATCGCGGGCCAGCAGCCGTCGCCCGACAGAGGTCTCCAGCCGCTGGATATGCTGGCTGACGGTCGATTGCCCGAGCCCCAACCGCTCGGCGGCCAGCGTGAAGCTCCCCATCTGCTCGACGGCGACGAAGCTGCGCAATTGCGTAAGATCAAGCATTATTATCCCGCTTTGCGATAACTGTTATTTCTTGCATCGCGTATCATAATGGAAGAAACAGGATTGATCCATCAAAAGCCGGCTACAATGCCGAACAAGCCGAGACTAAGCCAATGCGCCGTTTCCTGCCCGATACTTTCACGATCCTCCTGGTCTGCACGGTCATCCTTGCATCGATCCTGCCGGCAAGCGGCGCCTTCGCGCACTACTTCGGCACGGCGACAACAATCGCGATCGCGCTCCTCTTCTTTCTGCACGGCGCGCGCCTGTCGCGCGACGTGGTGATCGCCGGCCTGCTGCACTGGCGGCTGCATCTCGTCATCCTGCTCACCACCTTCGGCATCTTCCCGCTGCTCGGCATGGGTCTCGGCTTCATCCCTGAAACGATCCTGCCGCATTCGCTCTATCTCGGCATTCTCTTCCTCTGCGTGCTGCCGTCGACGGTGCAGTCGTCGATCGCCTTCACCTCGATGGCCGGCGGCAACGTGCCGGCCGCGATCTGCTCGGCCTCGGCATCGAACATCTTCGGCATGTTCCTGACCCCGCTCCTCGTCGGCCTGCTCTTCTCGGTCGGCGGCCATGGCGGCTTCTCCTGGGATGCGTTGCTGCAGATCTTCACCCAGCTGCTGCTGCCCTTCATCGTCGGCCAAGTGCTGCAGCCCTGGATCGGCGACTGGATCCGCGCCAAGAAGAAGATCCTGATGCCTGTTGATCGCGGCTCGATCCTGATGGTCGTCTACCTCGCCTTCTCGACCGCCGTCGTCGAGGGTCTGTGGCACACCTTCTCGCTATCAGACATCGCCGTCGTCATCGTCGCCGACATGGTTCTTCTGGCGCTGGTCCTCTGCGCCACCACCTTCGGCAGCCGCCTGATGGGCTTCAACGAAGCCGACCAGATCACCATCACCTTCTGCGGCTCGAAGAAGAGCCTGGCGAGCGGTGTTCCCATGGCCAACGTCATCTTCGCCGGCCAGGCCATCGGCGCCATCGTCCTGCCGCTGATGCTCTTCCACCAGATCCAGCTGATGGTCTGCGCCGTCATCGCCCAAAAATACGCCGCCGCCCACCACCGCC
Source organism: Rhizobium sp. 2MFCol3.1 (assembly GCF_000377565.1). Classification (GTDB taxonomy): domain Bacteria; phylum Pseudomonadota; class Alphaproteobacteria; order Rhizobiales; family Rhizobiaceae; genus Rhizobium. The sequence goes on from NZ_KB898360.1 coordinate 168,402, forward strand.
GCGCCACCGCCGCCGAAGTGGAACAGGCCGCCAACCCGGCGTGACCAGTCGCGCCGCCGATGCGGCGTGACCCGACGCGCCGCCAACCCGGCGTGTCGAACAACAAAAAAAGCGGCGCCCCGTGGGGACGCCGCTTCGTTGCCATATCCTGGGAGGGATTGGTTCGTTGGTGACTTAGTTGGTAACCTGGGCCTCGATGGCCTTCGGCGCGCTCACCGGCTCGGCGGCGATCGCGATCTTGCGGGGCTTCATGGCCTCGGGAATGCTGCGAAGAAGGTCGATGTGAAGCAGACCGTTCTTCAGCGAAGCAGCCGTCACCTCGACATGGTCGGCAAGCTGGAAGCGACGCTCGAAGGTGCGCTTGGCGATGCCGCGATAGAGGAATTCGGAGCCTTCCGCATTGTCTTCATTCTTCTCGCCCTTGACGGTGAGAGCATGGGCCTGCGCTTCGATCGAGATTTCGGTTTCGTCGAAACCGGCGACGGCCATGGTGATGCGGTAGGTGTTTTCACCGGTGCGCTCGATATTGTAGGGCGGGTAGGTCTGGCCCTGGTCGGGCTGGCCCAGGCTGTCGAGCATGGTGAAGAGACGGTCGAAACCGACCGTGGAACGATAGAGGGGAGAGAAGTCTACGTGACGCATGATGTCCTCCTGAGGAAGCGACTGATTGCGATAAATTGCCCCAAAAACCCCTTGATCGGCAGCTTCGGGACGGTCCCGCGGACCCGTTCTGGCGTCCGCTACCATGAGATGGGTATGGCTTTTTCGGACTTCAAGACCCTTTCTGAGAGCCGCCCACAACCACCGAAAATCCGCGGCCAGCCACCGTGAACCGCGCATGAACACCCGGTTCGGCATCCGTTCAGACGCGCGGGCCTAAAGATTGCGCCATCGGGTTACACTGGCTCGATGGCTGGAGTGTATCGTCCCTTCGTCTTCAGCCCGATCTCCGGCCGGCACTGCGCTCCCCTCAGGTCCCGCATGCCGGCCACTTTTTTTGCGGGCGCGGACGACGCGCATCTCGGGAACGCTTTTTTCTTTGATTTGACAGGCCGATCGCCTATCCGCTTTACTTCTATCCCGAATCCTTTCGAAGGGCGCGCGCTGACGGCTATGGAACAGGTTCTGTTTTCGACACCCGGCAATCCGGTTCCGGAAAATCGCACGGAAGGCTACTTCGAGACGCATGACGGCCTGAAGCTGCGCTACGCTGTCTTCCGCTCCCAGGCATCCGTCGCCAAGGGCACCGTGGTGCTGCTGCACGGGCGCAACGAATTCATCGAGAAATATTACGAGACGATCCGCGACCTGACCGACAAGGGCCTCTGGGTCGCCACCTTCGATCTGCGCGGCCAGGGCAATTCCGACCGCATGCTGAAGAAGCGTCATTACGGCCATGTCCGCCGCTTCATCGATTACGAGCACGACCTGGATACCTTCCTCGAGAAAGTCGTGCTGCCCGATACCCGCCTGCCCTTCTATCTATTGGCGCATTCGACCGGCGCGCTGATCGCGCTGTCGGCCGCTCCTTATCTGACGACGCGCATCGAGCGCATGGTGCTGACGGCGCCCTTCATCGGCCTCTCGGGCCAGGCCGCTTCGGCGGGCACCATCCGCTGGCTCGCGTCCGCGGCCTGCGCGCTCGGCCTCGGCTCGCACCCGCTGTCGCGCAAGCTCAGGGAAAAACCCTTCCGCGACAATCCGCTGACATCGGACGAGGTCCGCTTCGAACGCAACGTCGCGATCGCGCAGGCAAATCCCGATCTGACGCTCGGTCCGCCCACCGCGCGCTGGCTGGTCGAATCCTTCAAGACAATCGAGCGCGTGACCGCGCCGAACCACCTCTTTTCAATCACCATCCCGACCGTCGTCATCGCGCCGACGCGCGATACGATCGTGCCTTACATCGCCCAGGAGCGTCTCTCGCGCTATTTCCGCGCCGGCCAACTGGTGCCGATCAACGGCGCCCGTCACGAAGTATTACAGGAACGTGACGTCTACCGGCAGGCAGCACTTGCAGCCTTCCACGCCTTCATTCCGGGCGCGGATGCCGAGGTTTCCGAGGAATTCGAAGGCTTCGGCACCTGAGCCGAAGCGCCTTAGGCGGGGTCCCCCTCCCCTCTCCACCTGTCCGGCATCGCGAAGTTCCGACCGGAGCGATCACATTTTGAGACAAAAATGTAACGCGGTGTTTGAATTTTTACGATTGTAAGATATTAGTTACCCACTTTTTCGATAAGGGCTGAACTAATCACATAGGGGGCACCTGGCGTTGAGGGCGCATTACGTATTGGGACGATCTCTCTTCGGGATCATGATTGTGGGCTTAGCTGCCACGGGCTGCACCAGCACGCCAAAGACGACAGGCAGCATTCAGACGACCAAGCGTCTGCATACCGGCACGCCCGGTAAGGTCACCTACAATTACACGACGGAAGACCGCACCTGCCTCAAGCGGGCGATGTATTTCGAATCGCTGCATTCCGACCACGACGGCTATATGGCTGTCGGCAGCGTCGTGATGAACCGCCTGACATCCCCTGCTTATCCCAAGTCCATTTGCGGCGTCGTTTCGCAGGCCAAGCAGTTCGCCCCCGGCGTCATGACCCGTGAGGTCAAGGCACAGGCGGAGCCCGATCTCAACGCTGCCGCCGACGCACTCCTGAAGGGTGAGCGCAATCCCGCCGTCAAGGAAGCCATGTTCTTCCATACCGACGGTATGAAGTTCCCCTACGACAACATGCACTACGTGACGGTTGCCGGCGGCAATGCCTTCTACGAGAAGCGCGGCGCCGATGGCGAGCTGCAGACCCCTTCGCCGCTCCCCGCCTACGAAGTCGCGATGAATTTCGTGCCCGCTCACAGCCAGATGGCGGCACAGTTCGAATTGCTGACGCCAGCCTCTGCGCCGGCCCGCGAGCCGATCCCGATGGCCGAAGGCGTTGTCGAAACCGCCTACGAAGCACCGGAAAGCGTGCCCGTCCCGCAGGCCGCCCCCATGCAGACGACCGCCGAAGCGGTCCGCATGGAAGAGCCGCAGGTTCAGCAGGCACAGGTGCAGCAGGGCCAGATACAGCAGGGACAGGTCCAGACCGCCCAGCTTCAACCGGCCCAGGTTCAGCAGCAGTTCCAGCAGGCTCGTTTCCAGCAGGTTCAGCCGCAGCAGGTCCAGACCAAGCAGCAGCACGTACTGCAGGTTCCGGTCCAGCAGGCCTATGTCCCGTCCGAGCCGGCGCCTGCCGCCTTCGAGGCCGTTGCCTACACCGTCCCGACGGCCGTGGCCGTGCCAACGCCGCGCCCGACGGCCTTCGACACGGCCCGCATGCGCGGCGGCATCGGCGGCTGATCTCAGGCCTCCCGAGACGATCGAACAGAAAAGGGTTCCAGCCTGCCGGCGGAACCCTTTTTCTTTGCTTGTCTGTCTGGACTGTCAGGCCGTCGGCCACGCGTCCCAAACCAATAGCGCGTCATCGCTGACGCGCCGGATCGCGATCGTCAGGCCACTCTCGCCAGAGGCGCCATGCCCCGCGCGCTTCGCTCGTCGCCGACCTTGAACTGTCCGATCAGCTCGAACAATGCGCTCGCCTCCGCCGCCAGTTTGCGGCTGGCAGACGCGGTCTGCTCGACCATCGCCGCATTGCGCTGCGTGTCCTGATCCATCGACATCACGGCCTCGTTGATCTGGCCCAGCGCCTGCGATTGCTCGCGCGCCGCCACAACGATGCCCGAGACGTTGTCGTGCACCTGCAGCACCCGCGTCGCGATCGCCTCCAGTGCCGCACCGGTCTTATCAACAAGCGCCACCCCGTCACGAACCGACGCCTCGCTATCATGGATCAGCGCCTTGATCTCCTTGGCCGCATCGGCCGAACGCTGCGCAAGCTGCCGAACCTCTTGTGCCACGACCGCGAACCCCTTGCCGGCTTCCCCGGCACGCGCCGCCTCGACGCCAGCGTTCAGCGCCAGGAGATTGGTCTGGAAGGCGATATCGTCGATGACGCTGACGATGCCGGCGATCTGGGTCGAGGAACGCTCGATCCGCGCCATCGCGTCCACCGTCTGCTTGACGACATCGGCGGAATCCTGCGCGCTCTTCGTCGTATCGTCGACCAATCGACCGGCATCCGCCGCACGGCGCGCAGAATCCGATACGGTGGTGGAAATCTCGGTCACCGCCGCTGCGGTTTCTTCCACGGACGAAGCCTGCGATTCCGAACGGCGGGCGAGATCGTCGGACGCCGCACTGATCTCGCGCGTTCCCGATGCGATCTGCGTCGCGTTCCTGGCGATCGCCTGCATAGCCGACCGCAACCGGCCAATCGAAGAGTTGTAATCGGTGCGCAGCGTCTCCAGCGAGGCGATGAAGGGCTTTTCGATCGTCTGGTCCAGATCGCCATCTGCCATCGCCTGCAGGCCAACGGCGAGCTCCTTGACGGCCCGCACCCGCTCGCTGACATCGGTCGCGAACTTCACGACCTTGAACACCTTGCCGCTCATGTCGAAGATCGGGTTGTAGGAGGCCTGGATGAACACCTTGCGGCCGCCCTTGCCGATACGCGCGAACTCGTCGGCGGCGAATTGCCCGGCCGCCAGGCTGCGCCAGAATTCCTTATACTCGGCGCTCTCGGCATAGGCCGGATCGCAGAACATCGAATGATGCCGCCCCCGGATTTCCTCCAGCGTATAGCCGAGCGTCTTCAGGAAGTTCTCGTTGGCCGTCAGGATATGGCCGTCGGGCGTGAACTCGATCGTTGCCTGCGCGCGCGAGAGCGCATCGAGCTTGCCGGCATCTTCCGCGCTCTTCAGCTTCGTATCGGTAATGACGGTGGCGAACTTCACGACCTTGTAGGGCGTGCTGCCCTTGAAGACCGGATTGTAGGAGGCTTCGATCCACACTTCACGCCCGCCCTTGCCGATGCGCTTGTACTGCCGGCGATCGAATTCGCCCTTGTTTAATTGCTTCCAGAACGCGGCATAATCCGCGCTCTTCGCCTCTTCCGGCTCTACAAAGATGCTGTGATGCCGCCCGACGATCTCGTCGGCGCGGTATCCCATCGCCTGACAGAAGTTCTCGTTGGCGAAGAGGATGTTGCCTGCCATGTCGAATTCGATCACGGCCTGGGAACGGCTGACGGCATCAAGAACGGCCTTGGCGCCGGTCGCGGATCCGAAAGAAAAAAGCTGCATTATAATTTGCCTCAAAACCGAAATGCGGACCGCCGGAAAGGCAAAGATCCAGAATAGTCATTTCAGCGGCAAGATTTGCAGCGAATTCTTTCCGTTCGATTAATGTTCATCCCATGCGGGCATCTTGTGAGACAAGTAACCGCATGATCCAGCAGAAGAAACAACCATCGCGACGCAGAGCTGCCGCACAACAACCACTGCTGTCAAACATCGCCTATGGCCAACAAAACCAGCCCTGATCCCGTTCGGTTTTGCGCAACCCTCAGTTTAGCGCCGCAGGATCGCCACCGCCGCGTCATAGACCGCCTGGCTGCCGGCGGCGATGATCGAGCCGCCATTCTCCGGCCGCCCGCCATCCCAGGTGGTGATGATCCCGCCCGCCTTCTCGATGACCGGAATGATCCCGCCGACATCGTAGGGCTTCAGGCCGTTTTCGACCACGAGATCGATATGCCCGGCCGCCAGAAGCGCATAGGCGTAGCAATCGGTGCCATAGCGGAAGAGCCGCACCTGGCTCTCGATCTCGCGATACCGATCCATCTCGGTGCCCGTAAACAGATGCGGCGAGGTGGTGAACAGGATCGCATCGGAAAGCCCGGCGCAATCGCGCACCTGAAGCTTCCGCTCGCCCTCGGGACCGGTGTAGTAGGAGCCGCTCTCATCGGCGAAATAGCGCTCGCCGGTAAACGGCTGCTCGATCATTCCCATGATCGCCCGGCCGTTCCTGTAAAGGCCGATCAGCGTGCCCCAGACGGGAACGCCCGAGATGAACGCCCGCGTGCCGTCGATCGGATCGATCACCCATACATGCTCGCGGTCGAGCCCGACATTGCCGAACTCCTCGCCGAGAATGCCGTGCTCGGGAAAATTCTGTTCGATCAGCGCCCGGATCGCCACTTCCGCTGCCCGGTCGCCCTCGGTGACGGGGTCGAAGCCCGACGCCAGCTTGTTTGTCACGCCGGTCCCGGAGCGAAACCGCGGCAGCGTCTCGGCTTTGGCGGCTTCCGCGAGGCGATTGAAGAAGGTGCGATCAGGAAACATGAGGGACATCCGTGTGAGACCGTCGATGCTGCTTTCCATAGCCGAAAAGGCTCATTTTGCAAACGCAAGCAGCAATTTTTAGCCGGCTGCACATATTTTGCGCACCGCAATAAAATGATTGACAATTGTGCACTGCAATAGTAGCGTCTCCTCACAGTCTTCTGACTGTAAATACCCTCCTTGGGTGTTTCCTCCCTAGACTTGGACCGCCGCAAGGCGGTCTTTTTTTGTCGGGTTGGAAGCAGGCCGGAACCATCGCAGGCGCGGAGACACGAAAAACCCGCCGCCGCGACAGGCAACCTACCGCAACTTCACGACAGCAATACTGCGTTGGAATACCACGCGATCAGACGCGCGCGAAAAAACCGCCTACTCCGCGGCCAGCGCCGTATCGCCGGCGAACTTGGCGACGTAGTCGGCCATCTGGCGCATGAAGGACGTGATCGCGGCGGCCACGAGCGGGAAATCGGCGCGCCGCTCGAGCGTCACCTCGTCGACATAGATCGAGCGGTTGACCTCGATCTGCAGCGCGTGCAGGCCGCGCGAGGGGCGGCCGTAGTGCTCGGTGATGAAGCCGCCGGCATAGGGTTTGTTGCGGATCGCGGCAAAACCCATCTCCTCGAAGATGCTGACGGCCATGCGCGACAACTCAGCAGAAGCACTCGTGCCGTAGCGATCGCCGATGATGAAATCCGGCCGCGAGGTGGCGCCCGCGACGCGGATATTGCCCGGCATCGAGTGGCAGTCGATCAACACGCCGAAGCCGAACTGCACATGCGTGCGTGCGATCAGCCGGCGCAGAGCGGCGTGATAGGGCTTGTAGACCGCCTCGATGCGATCGAGCGCTTCCTGCACCGGCAGGCGACGCGCGTAGATCTCCATGTTCTCGGCGACGATCCTGGGGATCGTCCCGAGACCGCCGGCCACGCGCAGCGAGTTGATATTGGCGTAGGCAGGCAGGAGCCCGTCGAACATGCGGGGATCGAGCTCGTAGGGCTCGCGGTTGACGTCGAGATAGGCGCGCGGAAAATTGGCGAGAAGCAGCGGCGCGCCGAGCGCGCCGGCCGCCGAAAACAGCTCGTCGACATAATGGTCTTCCGAGCGGCGGATCGAAATCCCCTGCAATCTGGACTGCGCGATGAATTCGGGCGGATAGATGCGGCCGCTATGGGGGGAATTGTAGACGAATGGAATGGTATGCGACGCGGGTTCCCGTATCTCAAAAAGCTCGTACGCGGGAATCTCGTCCACCTGTTTCCCTCTTAACCATGCTGGCAGGCAGCTATCTTGCCCATGTTGCCAGTTGAAGGCCGCCAAGTCCATACTATCTCATGGGGATGACGCTTTGCACAGGCGCTTCACCGGTTGTTTACCGGCCGAAATCTAGTGTAAATGACCAATACTCACGCATAAATTCCACTGATCAGCGGTCTGGATAATGACTCAGAAGATACTTCTTGCAGAAGACGACAACGACATGCGCCGCTTCCTTGTGAAGGCGCTCGAAAAGGCAGGCTACAAGGTCCTGTCCTACGACAACGGCGCCAGCGCATACGACCGCCTTCGCGAAGAACCCTTTTCCCTTCTTCTCACCGATATCGTCATGCCCGAAATGGACGGCATCGAGTTGGCGCGCCGCGCCACCGAGCTCGATCCCGACCTCAAGGTGATGTTCATCACCGGTTTTGCGGCCGTCGCGCTCAACCCTGATTCGAAGGCACCGAAGGACGCGAAGGTCCTTTCCAAGCCTTTCCACCTCCGCGACCTCGTTGACGAAGTCAATAAAATGCTTGCGGCCTAAGGGTTCTGTGGGCGCATGTCACAAATCTGAAAAAGGCCTATTGACGGCCAAATAGGTTTGTGGTCTATGCGCCGACATCGGATGGGCGTGTAGCTCAGCGGGAGAGCACTACGTTGACATCGTAGGGGTCACAGGTTCAATCCCTGTCACGCCCACCATCCAGATTAGACTGAATAGTCAAGGGCTTAGCGAGAAATCGCTGAGCCCTTCTTCGTTTCGCCAACCGGCGATCCAAAGCGCGCAACCGACGCTCCGTCGGCGGATCATACTTCACCCGGCGACGCGGCCCGCGCCGATCCGCCAGCTGCGACCCGGCACCGACCCACCCGCTTCAAACCCTGTCCACACCCCAACCTCGTTCAGAATCCATTAAGCCAACCAATGCCATCTTCTGGGCATGTTGAGTGGCTATCGAGCCTCTCGATCTTAACGGAGACGCATGCGAATGAAGAAGATGGCTCTGTACGCCGTGGTTGCCGCAACCACGTTCAGCAGCGTCCTGGCGACCACCGCGCCGGCAATGGCGCAGTATTACGACCGTCGCCCGCCGGGCTATGGTTACCGCGACCAGCCGCCACCCCCGCCCCCGCGCCGCCACCATCACAACAATGATGGCGCCGTCATCGCCGGTGGTCTTGCGGCTGGCGTGATCGGCGGCCTGATCGGCGGCGCGATTGCCAACGGCAATTCCGGCCCGCGCTACATTGATCCGCCACCGCCGCCCCCGCCACGCTGCTGGTTCGAGGATCGCCAGGTGCAGAACGCCTATGACGGCGGCTACCACATGGAAAGCATCCGCGTCTGCCGTTAACGATGTCGGGCATTGTGCCCGGCACCAAAGCAGCAACCACCGCCCCGGTCTCCGGGGCGTTTTGCTGTCAGGTCTGGCGCAACACAGGCGCTGAAACGAAAAGAGGCCCGGCGTTTCGGCCGGACCTCCTCATGTCGTGCGAACCGCGCAAGCGCTTATTCGTGGATCGTATAGGAGCCCATTTCGCAGAGGTTCTGCGTGTCGGTGGTCGTGTCGAGGTTGGAGCCTTCCTCGAACTCGAACTTCATGTCGTATTTGCAGACGTCGCGACCGTCGCCGATGGTGATGTCCATGCTCTCGCCCGGGTTCAGCACCTGCTTGCCGAAGACGTCGTCTTCCCACTCGTTGACGCCAACGGGCGAGGTATAGAAATTGGTAAGCACCGAGTTGGTGCCGTTCTTCAGCGTGAAGACCAGGTCTTCCGCGTGCGAGACGCCTGCAAATGCCAGAAATGCGATGGCGGAGACCGCCGACAGCGTGATGTTTCTCATGTTTCCCCTCAAAACGCCCCACACGGGGCGCGACGGTCTTATTATCGGATGAGCATATGTAAAAGTGGTTTCGGCAGCCATTTCTGGTGGCTTTTCTTGGGCTGCGAAGTTGTGTGCCATGACATTGAAAGTCTAGCGTGCTGACCAATTTCGAACACAGTAGAATGTCATGGCCTCGGTGCTGTGGCGACAAGCTTTAGGCATGACGAGGTATTGAAATGAAACTGGTAATCCTGACCGCCGGCGCACTTCTGTCGGCATCGATCGCGCAGGCAGCGGGCACGGCACAGCAGAACTTTCCAGGCGCCCCCGGCGCGCTGACGCTGGCCGGCCGATGCAGCAAGCTTGTCGTCGGCAAGGTCGACGTGTCCAAGCCCTGCCAGAACGAAATCGCCAGCGTCACGCTGGTCAACGGTCAGGTCACCTTCATCTTTTCCGCCGAAGGCAAGATGCTCGGCTTTCAGGGCGACGGCACCAAGATCAAGCCGGCATCAGCAGGCAATGTCACGCTGCCGCTCGATATGGTGGTGACGGGCGCCGGCCAGAAGATGACCGGCCAGGTCAAGGTCTCGGGAAGCTGCACGCTCGGCAACCCCTATGACGGCAAGCCGGTCGCGATCGAGTGCAGCGCCAAGAGCACCGACACGGCCTTCTCCGCCGTCTTCAAGACCAACGGCAAGGCGCCGAAGCAGAAGTAAGCCTAGACGATCTTCAGGCGCACCAGGCGCCCTTGCCCGGCTTGCGTGCCAAGCCTTCATCCACCAGCTGCGCGCCGATCGAGCGGCCGTCGCGCGAGATGACGCGGGGTGCTGCCCCCTTGTCGGGCTGGCCGGCGGCGTTCATCGAGAACGATCCGGCATTCAGAAGATTGAGCAGCCGGAGCTTGGCTGCGAAGCCGGCCTTGCGCTCGCCGTCGCAGCGCGCATTGTCGATGCCGGGGCTGACGATATCGGCGATCACGATCTTCTCGCCCTTGTACCAGAAGGTGCTGCCGTCGGCGACGCAGTTGATATGCTCGCCCTGCCCGCAATAGCCGAAGGCAGCCTTGGCGGATTGCGTCTGCGCCGGTGAAATGGACGCTGGCGAGATGGAAACGGGCTCCGCCCTCTCGGAAGCGGACCCCTTGGACGATGGGATCGGCACGGCCGCCGGCGGGATGATCTTGGAGACCGGCGCGATCGATGCCGTCTGCCTCGGTCCCGTGTCACGGCTCGTATCCTTGATGGCCTCACGCACCGCATCGCGCTCGCGTGTGTTCTTCGCCACGCTGACCGGCCGCGAAGCCGAAGGCGCATGCGAGGCGAGCAACGGCTTCACGCTCTTCCAGTTGTCGTAGACGGCGATGCCGCCAAAGGCGAGCGCACCCACGACCACCCAGGGAAGCGGGCTGCCGCCTCCGCTCTTCCTCGCTCCCGCCCGCGAGCGTGTCGATGTCTTGCGGCGTGTCGCTGTCTTGGCCATGGCGTCCCGATTCCCGTGATGGCCGATTATCGCCGCGCAATCCTTTCCGAAAGGTTGGCAAGCGGCGTTTGCCCCCGGCAAGTTTCGCCTCGCACGTTACCTTTGCCCCCGCCGCCACATCATCGCGCCATTTGCCGGCTAGTGCCCTCCGCTCACGTTTGATTGAAGGCGCCGGTCGCCGAAATCGCTGGCATGGCCTGACCCCGCTCCCCATCTGAGGCGCGATCGCTGCGACAGCGATGATGGAAAAGCCACGATGGCTGCTGAGAAGAAGTAAACGCATGACGCGACGATATCTGAGACTTCTGAAGTGGCCGGCAGGCCTCGCGCTTGGCGCCATGCTCCTGGTCCTCGGCCATGCCGGCATTGGCCAGCTCACCGGAAATTTCCACGAAGTCATCGCCGGCGAGCTCTACCGCTCCGCCCAGCCGAGCGGCTCCGACATTGCCACCTATGCCGATACCTACGGCATCAAGACGATCGTCAACCTGCGCGACGAGGAGCGCACCGACTGGTACCGCAATGAGGCGGCCGCCGCTGAAAAGGCCGGCATCACTCTCATCGATTTCCCGATGTCCTCGTCGAAGCTATTGCCGATCCCCGAAGCCGAGCGCCTCGCCAAGCTGATGGCGGATGCACCCAAGCCGCTCCTCATCCACTGCGAACACGGCGCCAACCGCACGGGCCTCGCCTCCGCGATCTATGTCGGCGCCGTCGGCAAGCTCAGCGAGGCCTTCGCCGAATTCCAGCTCAGCCCCTACTTCGGCCACTTCGCCCTCCCCGGCATCGGCCGCTACGAACTCACCCGCTCCTGGGACGCCTTCGAGGAAACGATTGGGTTTTGACGCGCACCGAGTGTGGCGCCTTCGGCGCCGCGCACGGCAATCAACCTGATCGCCCGCCATTCGCTCTCATGCTTCATGGTGAGATCAACGGGCACGGTATTTACGGTCATCTATCTCTCTCGCTATCTGGTGGATTCAGTTCTTGTCGGAGCCCTTGTCGTCGCTCGTGATCGGCCCCTCGCGCGACAAATCTCCGCCCGTCACATGCGCGGGCACATGGATGTCGTGGTGAACGCCCGGCGTCAGCGTCAGGTCCACCTGATGCGGCGGCATCACCTGGGCGGTCTTCATCCGGTTCGGCTTTGCCCGTTTCATGCGGTCGGCCGCCTGCGTGCGCTTGTCGGGAATATGGGTGTCTGGAACGTGGCTATGGGTCGGCATGGTCGTCCTCTCCCTTCTCGTTACACTCTTCGCTTTACACTGGCTCCGTTTCCCGACCGCGCGCCGAGCGCGCCGCGACCAAAGTCGGCGGCCCATCGGCGACACATCTGTCGGGCAACTGAGGACCTAACGACCGGAGGCCCGGATGGTTCCCGAGAAAAGCGATCGCGCGCGCCAGCCCGATCTTGACTGAGCCGCGAACTTGACTATCTCTGTGGACATCCCGCGGCCTCAGACATCGGCCGACGGGCAACCTGGTGCCGGGCCCCTCTGGCGAGAGTTTTTACGGCGCTCTCGTGATGTCGGTACCGCCTGCAGATAAGCCGGCGGATTTTCATTCGATGAAAAAGCACACCATGCCTTACGCGCATGCCCGTTGTGGTATGTCGCGTTTCTTCAGCGTATCCACGCTCTCAAACAGCGCTGACAGTGGGGAGGTTCGCTCATGAGCACCCCCACCAAGACGAAATCGACACTCAGCTACTTCACCTGGTCCTTCATCGTCACCGCCGTCGGCCTGGCGCTCGGCGCAGCACTTGGCTGGCAGACGACCGGCACCATCGGCGGCATGGCGACCGTCTTCTTCATTTGTACGGTGCTTGCCGTGCTCGAAATCTCGCTCTCCTTCGACAACGCCATCGTCAACGCCAACAAGCTGAAGGAAATGACGCCTGAGTGGCAGCATCGCTTTCTGACCTGGGGCATCGTCATTGCCGTCTTCGGCATGCGCATCGTCTTCCCGCTGGCGATCGTCGCCATCGCGGCCCAGATCGGCCCATGGGAAGCGCTGGTTCTCGCCGCCCGCGAGCCTGCCGAATATGCCCGCATCATGAACGACGCGCATCTGCCGATCGCAGCCTTCGGCGGTACCTTCCTGATGATGGTCGGCCTCAACTACTTCTTCAACCATGAGAAGGAGGTGCACTGGATCGCCGGCCTCGAACGCATGATGGCCCGCTCGGCCACCATCAAGGGCATCGAGATCGCCTTCGTGTTGGCCCTCATCCTGGTCTTCTCCTCCTTCCTGCCGGAAGCGGAAGCCAGCACCTTCGTCCATAGCGCCATCTATGGTCTTCTGACCTTCCTCGCGGTCGAGGTCGTCGGCGGCCTGCTGGATGCCTCGCAAAAGACGATGAGCGCCGCCGCCAAGGGTGGCCTCGGCGCCTTCATCTATCTCGAGGTGCTCGATGCCAGCTTCTCCTTCGACGGCGTCATCGGCGCCTTCGCGCTGACGCAGAACCTCTTCGTCATCGCCATCGGTCTCGGCATCGGCGCCATGTATGTGCGCTCCATGACGATCATGCTGGTGGAAAAGGGAACGCTGGCCGAATACCGCTATCTCGAGCACGGCGCCTTCTACGCCATCCTGATCCTCTCGGTGATCATGTACGTGCAGACGCTGTATCACATCCCCGAAGTCATCACCGGCCTCGGCGGCGCCACCCTGATCGGCATCTCGCTCTGGTCTTCCATCCGCTACAACAGGAAGGAACAGGCCGAAGAGCAGGCGCATGGCGAGACGCATGCGCAAAAGGAGCAGCAGGTTCAGGCGCAGACCTGAGCCGAGCGCTCCTGACGACTGGCACGCGGCCACATCGTCCTCACCCCTCATCCCGGCCTTGTGCCGGGATCCAGCAGCGTCGCGTCCGCGACGCTAAGAGGCTCTTTCCAACCCAAGGACTTGGGTTGGCTGGATCCCCGCCACGAGGGCGAGGATGAGGAGGAGAATGCGCCCCCATCTCAGGCAAAAAAAATAAAGCCCGCGACCGAGAGGTTGCGGGCTGTTTCATTTCAGGCGACCAATCACCGCCTCTAGCTTGCAGGCTTAATGATTGATGCGGCCGAACAGGCTCGGATCGATCCCAAGCTTGTTGAGATCGCGCTCGCGGGGGCGGCGGCCGGACTGGACGGCGGCGCTGGCGGCATTCGCGGCACCGATCATCGCAAAAGCGCGGCCAAGCAAGCCATCACGAATCGACTGACGGAAGGACATTGTCTTTCTTTCTCTAGCATATGATTGACTGCTCACATATGGGCGCGCGAGGTGGGAACCACAACCGCCGGGATTTCAACCCAGCCATGCGGGAATGGATGTGCGGACGTTGTAGATAGCCCCAAAAAGCAAGACCCCAGTCAGTAGCCCCCTCACCCTACCCTCTCCCCGAGGGGAGAGGGGAAGAGACCGCAGAGGGTGCCGTTTTTCCCTTCTCCCCAGCGGGGAGAAGGTGCCCGAAGGGCGGATGAGGGGGCTCCTGGCGCTGAGGTTCAAACAACAATATGTCTCAGCCGCACCGCCAACCTCACATCACCTCTCCCGGCAACGCCGCCGCCTGCAATATCCACCCCTTCAGCAAGGCCGCATCAAACCGCTCATCTTCATGCAGATGCACATACCGCACTCCCTCCTGCTTCGACCCGACAGGCGGCAGCGGAACAAGCGAGGCGCCCTTGAAGAACGTCACCTTGATATACCGATCGAAGCAGTGAAACGCCAGGAACCAGCCGCCTCCCGCGGCGCCATAGAGCGGCGTGTTCCACTTCACCGCCTTGCGCAGATCGGGAACAAGCCCGGTTATCAGCTCATCGAGTTCCTTCCCCACAGCACTCTTCCACCCCGGCATCGCCGCGATATATGCCTGAACCGGGGCATCCCCTTCCCCCTTCGGTATCTGCGGATTGCCGCCGGACAAAAGCTTGGGCGCGCTCATCAGTTCCTCCCTGGTTGCTTCCCCGACTTTAGCAACAGCGAGTGGAAATGTCCGCTCCGCCCGCAAACCCACGCGCCTAACGCCCCGCGAGCCGACATCCCGATAGCCGCGCGCCCACCGCAATGCTATGAGCGACCACCCCCAACCATGGATCGCCCCGATGCCAGACGCCTCGACATTCCTCACCTTCCTCGCTGCCCTCGCGGTGCTGGAGATCACGCCTGGACCCGATGCTGATCATCGCGCGCGGTGTCGGACAGGGGCGCAAGGTGGCCGTGCTGACGGTCGTCGGCAATATCTTCGTGGCGGGCACGATCCAGGTTGCTCTTTTGGTTCTGGGGCTGGCGTCGCTGTTGGCGGCCTATCCTGCCGCCCTGCAGATCCTGCAATGGGCAGGCGCGATCTATCTTCTCTATCTCGGCGTCAGGATGATCCGGGGCAGCTTCAAGAACCACGCGACTGGCGCGCCAGAGGCCAGGCCGGTTTCCGGCTGGAAAGCCGTACGCGAAGGCGCCATCAACAGCCTGACCAACCCCAAGTCCCTGCTCTTCATGTTCACCTTCCTGCCGCTCTTCGTCGATCCCGAAGCAGGCCCGGTCTGGCTGCAGCTCCTCGTTCTCGGCTCGATCCAGAAACTGATCGGCGTATTCTCGCTCGGCGGCGTCGCCCTTGCCTCGGGCTCGGTCGGCAAATTCCTGAACCGCTGGCCGAAACTCCTGGCATGGCAGGAACGCTTCACCGGCATCGTGATGGTCGGCCTCGGCATCCGCCTTCTCCTGTCAGGCAGCCCTTCGCCGATGCCCTCGGCGGCACGGTAACGCCGGCCCGCCGCCCCAAGCACAAGGGGCGGCATTCTTCGGCCCACCCCTAGCGCAGCGCCACGTCGGCCTTCCCGGCGTTGAGGGCCGCCTCGAAAAGCGACTTCCCATCCCCGCCCATCCACGCATCTAGCGACGTCAAGAGGCCAAACTCCCGCTCGAGTGCCGGGATATCAGCCACGCCGGCAAGCAGACCGTCGTCCACCAGTTCGGCGAGACGTTTCAGGAAGGGGTTGCTGTCGAGCAATTCATCGGAAAAGCGCCGGTAAGTGATCGGCTGGCCCGCGGCTTTGGTGAAAGCGCGCGAGAGGTCCTCACCCGTCACGGATGCGCTGGAAAGCTCGATCGCCCTGCCGCTGTACCTGTCGGGAGCCATCAGAATCTCGGCGTTGATCCTGCCCAGGTCTTTGACGGCGATCATCTGCATCAATTGATCCGGCCGCATGAAGAAGGTGAATTCGCCCTCGGGCAAACCCATCCCGGGCAGCATCATCATTTCCATGAAGCTTGCCGGCCGGGTGATCGTGGTTGCCATTGGCAGGCCTCGGACATAGGCCTCTATTTCCGATTTGCTGTCGAAGTGACCCATTCCCGTCGGCCCTTTGCCTGCCCCGCCGCCGGAGGAATAGACGAGATGCCGAACGCCGTGCCGCAAAGCGCTGTCGGCGATCGCCTTGCCCTGATCGACCTCCTGCTGATCGCTGACCTCACCGCCGGGAGAGCTGGTCTGAACGCTGAAAACACCGCCGATGCCGGCCATGGCTCGATCGATCGAGTCGGTATCGAAGAGATCGCCTTTCACCAAAGCAATCCCTTCGCCGGCCAAGGCCTTCGCCTTCGCACTATCCGGGTTGCGGACGAAGGCGCGGACAGTCCTGCCCTTGGCCCTAAGCGCGCGCGCCACCGCGCCGCCCTGCTGACCGGTCGCGCCGAAGACGAGAAATTCGGAATTGTCGTCCATGATAGTTACCTTTCGTAAGCTTCAATAGTTACTATCTGGAATTATTTGAAATCCGGCACAAGACGGCACATGTTTGGGCCTCAGGCACATGATGATAACCATTGAAGGAGCCAATTCATGCAGCGTCACATCAATGGCCGCCCCGTCATCGAAACCGCGCGCGGACCGGTTCTGACCCCTTGCGCGCCCGGCAGCGTCTTGGTCCGCCTCGGCGACAAATGGACGATTCTCGTCGTTTCGATGCTGGCTTTGTCACCCGATGCACCGATGCGCTTCGGCGCCATCCGACGCGGCATTCCGGACATATCGCAAAGGATGCTGACTCTGACGCTCCGCAACCTCGAGCGCGACGGCCTCGTGGCACGCCATTACTATCCCGAGGTGCCGCCAAGGGTGGAATACGAACTGACGGAACGCGGCAAATCCATGCTGCCGCCCCTGGCCGCCTTCACAGGCTGGATCAGGGATACCTGGCAGGATATCGAAGCCTCCCGGATTGCCTTCGACGAGGCTCAGCGAAGCTGAGCAGCATCACCCCCATGGACTTCCCCCGCCCCCGCCATACCTACCCCTCCCGGAGGTAACCCATGGCCGAAGTCCTGCTATTCCATCACGCCCAGGGCCTGACATCAGGCATCCACGTCTTCGCCGATCACCTGCGCGATGCCGGCCATGTCGTGCACACGCCTGATCTCTTCGACGGCCATGTCTTTTCAAGCATCGACGAGGGCATGGCTTATATCCAGGCGACCGGTTTCGATGCGCTGCGCGAGCGCGGCGTCAGGCTGGCTGACGACCTGCCGGCCGAGCTTGTCTATGCCGGCTTCTCCTTTGGCGTGGTGCCGGCGCAGCAGCTGGCGCAGACGAGGCCCGGCGCGCGCGGCGCGCTTCTGTTCCACGCCTGCCTGCCGATATCGGGCGAGTGGTCCTTCGGCCCTTGGCCGGAGGGCGTGCCGGTGCAGATCCATGCGATGGATGCCGACCCGATCTTCATGCGCGAGGGCGATATCGATGCCGCCCGCGAGATCCTGGAGCATGTGAAGGACGCGAGCCTCTTCCTCTACCCCGGCGATCAGCACTATTTCGCCGACAGCTCGCTCCCCTCCTGGGATTCCGACGCCGCCGAAGTGCTCACCCGCCGCGTCCTCGATTTCCTCCGACACGTCAACGGCGCCGGCGACGGGCTGCCGTAAACAGAAACGGCCGGCGGATGTGTCCATCGCCGGCCGCAAGTCTTGGGGTTTGGGCAGTCTTTTTCTTTGTCTGAGGCGCCTCAGTCTTCGCTGGCCGCCATCTGTGTCAGCACATCGCCGCGCCCGCGCAGGCGAAGGATGAGCGGCAGGATCAGCGCCAGGGCCGCGAGGCCAAGCAGGACGGCGGCGATCGGCGATTGCACCAGCGTCGTCACATCGCCCTGGCTGATGGCGAGCGCCCGGCGCAGCTGCTGCTCCGCCAGTGGTCCGAGGATCAGGCCGACGATGACGGGCGCGATCGGATAATCGAAGACGCGCATGACATAGGCGATCAGCCCGAACACCAGAAGCATCCCGAGTTCGAACACCGAGGGATTGGCGCCGATCGTACCCAGCGTCGCAAACACCAGGATGCCGGCATAGAGCCAGGGCTTCGGGATTGTCAGCAGCCGTACCCACAGCCCGACCAGCGGCAGGTTGAGCACGAGCAGCATCAGGTTGGCGATGAGCAGCGAGGCAATCAGGCCCCAGACGAGCTGCGGATTGGTGGCAAACAGCAGCGGGCCCGGTTGCAGGCCATATTGCTGGAAGCCGGCAAGCATGATCGCGGCCGTTGCCGAAGTCGGCAGGCCGAGCGTCAAGAGCGGCACCAGCGTGCCGGCGGCCGAGGCGTTGTTGGCGGCTTCCGGGCCGGCGACGCCTTCGATCGCGCCGTTGCCGAACTCTTCCGGATGCTTGGAGAGCTTCTTCTCGGTCGCATAGGAGAGGAACGTGCCGATCTCGGCGCCGCCGGCCGGCATGGCGCCGATCGGGAAACCGATGACCGTGCCACGCAGCCACGCCTTCCAGGAGCGTGCCCAGTCCTGCGCCGTCATCCAGACAGAACCCTTGATCGCCTCGATCTTGTCGGGGGCCGACGCGCCCTGTGCTGCGATGAACAGCGTTTCGCCGATCGCGAACATCGCCACCGCCATCGTCGTCACCTCGATGCCGTCGAGGAGATCCGGAACGCCGAAAGAAAGCCGGTTCTGGCCGGTCAGCTGGTCGATGCCGACAAGCGACAGCGCGAGACCGATGAACAGCGAGGTGAGGCCGCGAAGCGACGAATTGCCGAAGGCCGAGGAAACCGTAACGAAGGCGAGGATCATCAGCGCGAAATATTCGCGCGGGCCGAAGACGAGGGCGATCTTGACGATCAGCGGCGCGATGAAGGCAAGCGCCAGCGTGGCGATCAGGCCGGCGACGAAGGAGCCGATCGCCGCGGTGGCGAGCGCCGGCCCGCCGCGTCCGGCGCGCGCCATCTTGTTGCCCTCGAGCGCCGTGACGATCGAGGCGCTTTCGCCGGGCGTGTTCAGGAGGATCGATGTCGTGGAGCCACCATACATGCCGCCGTAGTAAATGCCGGCGAACATGATCAGCGAGCCGGTCGCGTCGAGCTGGTAGGTGACGGGCAAAAGAAGCGCCACTGTTGTGGCCGGGCCGATGCCGGGCAGCACGCCGACCATGGTGCCGAGCGTGACGCCGATCAGCGCATAGAGCAGGTTCATCGGCTCCATCGCCGAGACCAGGCCCTGTA
Source organism: Rhizobium sp. 2MFCol3.1 (assembly GCF_000377565.1). Classification (GTDB taxonomy): domain Bacteria; phylum Pseudomonadota; class Alphaproteobacteria; order Rhizobiales; family Rhizobiaceae; genus Rhizobium. The sequence goes on from NZ_KB898360.1 coordinate 187,676, forward strand.
GAAGAAATTCGAATGTGCTCATGATGCTACTCTCAGGGCTCCCGTCAATGGATCAGGTGTTCCAGCGGTCCCGCCGGAAGCGAAAGCTGAAGCACAACGGCAAAAAGCCAGTAGATGCCGAGACAGATGACGATGCCGACAGGGATGCTGATCCAGATCCTGCGGGCGCCGAAGCCGGCGGCGGCAAGACCGAACAGCGCGCCGGTTGCGATCGAAAAGCCGAGCGGCCGGATCAGCACCATCTGCGCGACGAGACCGGCGACGACCCAGACCACCGAGCCAAACTCCTGGCGCTCGCGCTCGGGAAAATCGCGGCGGAACGCGGCAAAGACGGTCCAGACGCCCAGGCCGACGAGGACATAGGCGATCCAGTGCGGCACCGTCGCCGGGCCAACCTGCGAATAGCCCGTAGTCTCGTTGAGGCGCGCCACGTCGAAGAAGATGACGGCCGCCATGGCGACCAGCACGGCGGCAATAACAAGCGCCGCCCAATCAGGGCGGCGCTGTTGCGATGTCACTTGGTTTTCGGGGTTCATTTAACCAGTCCGATGTCTTTCAGGATCGTTTCCGTCGCGGAAATGTCCTGCGCGAGCTGTGCTTCGAATTCCGGACCGGCGAGATAGGTGTCCATCCAGCCCTTGGTCTTCAGGTTGTCCTGCCAGGTCTTCGACTTGGCGAGCTTCTCGACGTCAGCGGTCACGGCCTTCTTCTGCTCGTCGGTAAGACCGGGAGCGGCGGCAACCATGCGCCAGTTCTGCAGCACGACGTCGAAGCCGGATTCCTTCAGCGTCGGCGCGTCGATGCCGTCGACCATCTTGTCGGCCGAGATCGCCAGCAGGCGCAGCGCACCGGCCTTGATCTGGCCTTCGAATTCGCCGTAGGACGATACGCCGGCCGTCACCTGGCCACCGAGGATGGCGGCCAGAGCCTCGCCGCCGCCGGAAAAGGCGATGTAGTTGATCTTGGTCGGATCGGCACCAGCCGCCTTGGCGAGCAGGCCGACGAGAATGTGGTCGGTGCCGCCGGCAGAACCGCCGCCCCAGGAAACCGCGCCCGGATTTTCCTTCAGCTTGGCGACGAGATCGGCGACCGTCTTGATATCGGAATTCGCCGGCACGACGATGGCCTCGTATTCGCCGGTCAGGCGGGCGATCGGGGTGACGTCCTTGAGGGTCACCGGCGACTTGTTGGTCAGGATGGCGCCGACCATGACATAGCCGCCAACGAGCAGGGCGTTCGGATTGCCCTTCTGCTGGCTGGCGAACTGGGCGATGCCGATCGTGCCGCCGGCGCCCGGAACGTTCATGACCTGAACTTTGCCGGAAATCTTCTCGCTCTGCAGCGAGGTCTGCATGGTGCGGGCCGTCTGATCCCAGCCGCCGCCGGGAGCGGCTGGCGCCATGATCGAATAGTCGGCGGCATAGGCCGGCAGCGCGATTGCCGCCGCGAAAATGCTGGTCAGAAAAATATGCTTCAAGAGACTGTCCTCCATGAGCGCGGTCTGTGACCACGCATTGTTCTCGATCGGATCAGGAAGGACAGCGCGCATGGATGCGAAAAGGCATCCGAAATATCTGGCGAAACTCCTCCCGAAACTTCCCCTATCCGCCTCCACGGAGTTGAAGTTCGTCAAAAGGGACCACAACAAGCTGTCATTTAGCTGACACCCCGCGCTTATCCAGTCAGGACGGACACTTTTTTGCCGCAATTCGAATTCGGGCCAGAAGCAGCGGATTTTTGATCCACGGCGGGAACCCTTGTCGCCCTTCGACGTTAGGCTGATGTAATAGGGGAATTTGCGCCATGAGCACGCACATCGACATCAACCAGATCAACGACGACCGCCAGAATGACCGCTTGCGGGAAGTGTGGAGCGTTGCCGATTTCTCGCGCCGTCACCGGCTGGAAAAGGAAGAGGAGCAGCGTCTTCTCAAGCTCTTCGGCTCCTTCGCGACGAAGCAGGAACTGCTCTCGAACGCCCAGCGCCCCTGCCGCTTCCGCTGAAAAGCGGAGCGTCGCGCGAATAGGTCAAAACACCCATCCCCGGTGAATACCGCGGGCACGCTATCGAGCGGCCCGCATATCCGGCATCATCTCGACGCCGAAGCTGACCTACTTTCACATCAGACAAACGAGAATTTAGACAACCGCCCTGCGGCTCACGACGCCAGTGGCATCAGGAAGCGCGGCGAGATCAGCGATTTGCCGAAACGGATCGCGGCCGCGTAATCGAGCGCTTCCGATACCTTCTCCGGCCAATGCGGCTTGGAGACGACGCCAACGGCGCTGCGGCTGTTGCGCACCATCTCGGGATTGCCGGTGACGAAGACGACGGTCACGCCATGCTCGCTAGACAAACGCTCGGCGATCGCGGGGCCGGTCACGCCATCGGCAAGCTGAACATCCACCAGCGCCACTTCCGCCTGCTCGGCAAGCTCCAGCGCTTCGTCCAGCGTTCGGGCCGGGCCGATGACGGTGTGACCGAGATCCTCGACGATGGATTCGAGATCAAGCGCGATCAACAATTCGTCTTCGACTATAAGAATATTCATGCGGTAGTGCCCATATCTGTGGAATGCATGCCAGCCTGAAACTCGAAAACGCGTGACGCCGCGATTGGTTCCCGACCTTTCCAATTTCCTAATATGGAGCCCGAGGGTTAAAAGAATAGTAGCCGCGCCATACCAATTTTGGGCTTTAAATGTTCAATACAAATCCCGCATGTCCCGGCAAAACCGATGAAATCTCGCGACAATATACTTATGCAACCCAGCCGATATAAATGCGCCAAAACAACACGCCCAGCGCTTAGCTGCCGCTGATCCAGCATCTACTGCGTGCGCAGCACCTCGTTCCAATGCGCAATCAGCCGCGCCCGCTTCACCTGGTCGAGATAGACCATCAGGCCCGGGCTGACAGGAACGGGCCTCAGCTGCGCGCCGAGCAGTGCCTGCATGGTGTTGGCGGTGTTTTCGCCAGTCACCTCGGGGCTGACGGCGGGGATCTGCAGCTCGCGCGCCATGATCGTCTGCCCCTCCTTCGACATGAAGAAGGAGAGGTAGCGCCGCCCGAGCTCCGGATTGGCCGCCGCCTGCGGCACCAGCCCGATCCGGGACATCACGACCGTATAGTCCTTCGGCAGCACGATGCCGACTTGCGGGTTACGCTTGGCCCAATCCGCCGCATAGGAGCCCAGAATATTGTAGCCGAGCACGAAGCGCCCGTCCGACACCCGCTCCAGGATCGCCGAACTCGTCGAATAGAGCTTCACCCCGGCCGCTCCCATGGCGCCGATGACCGACCAGATATCGCCGAACTGCTCCTGGTCGCGCGCCATGAACAGGAAACCGACGCCGGAGCGCTCGATGTCATAGGTGCCGATCCGCCCATGCACCGCATCGCCCTTGCGCTTCAGATAATCGACGAACTCGGCGCGCGAGCTCGGCGGCTGTTCGTTGACGAAGCTCGGCTTGTGATAGACGAAGACGGCGGGCTCGAACGTCAGCGCATAGGCGGTGTTGCGCCAGTTCGCCCATTTCGGCCAGATCCCGCTCATCGGCAGGTTGCTCGGCTGCGCATAGCCGTCGTTGGAAAGCTTCACCTGCAGGTCCATGGCCGACGAAAAGGCGAAATCCGCCGTCGGCTTCCCCGCGTCCGTCTCCTGCACGATGCGATCGTAGATCTCCCCGGTCAGCATGTCCTCGTAGGTGACGGCGACGTCGGGGTTTGCTTCCTGAAATCCGCGGATCATCGGCTGCGCCAGCGGCTCGTCGAGCGAGGAATAGACAACGAGCACGGGTGCCCCGGCATTGCCCGACACAGCCGGATAGAAAATCGGCTCCGCCAGGGCCAAGCCCGGACAGAGCAACATGAACGCAAGTAGTGGCAGTCTCCTCATGCGATGAGAATGCATGACTGCGCGATGAGGCACAAGTGAGCACCACCCGCGCTATCCAGCGGCGCGCGATGCTGCACATGCTCAATGCCCGCCCAAAGGCGTAACCGTCGCGCGCGACAATCAGCGCCAAAGACGTTAGACTTCCCGCGACCCAGTTGCCTATCACGCGGAGGCCGCATTGGAGCGACGACTGACAGCCATTCTCGCCGCCGATGTCGTCGGTTATTCGAGGCTGATGGGCATCGACGAAACAGGCACGCTGAAGGCCTTCAACCGTCACCGCGTCGAGCTGATCGAGCCGGCGATCCTTGAATATGGCGGCCGGGTGGTGAAGCTGCTCGGCGATGGCCTGCTGGTGGAATTCGGCAGCGTCGTCAACGCGGTCGCCTGTGCCGTCGAAATCCAGCGCGGCATCGCGCTCGGCAATGCTGAGGTGCCCGAGGAACGCCGCATCCGCTTTCGCATCGGCGTCAATCTCGGCGATGTCATCGTCGAGGGCGGCGATATCTTCGGCGACGGCGTCAATGTCGCGGCAAGGCTCGAGGCCGTGGCGGACCCCGGCGGCATCGCCGTCTCCTCCTCGGTCCGCGACCATGTCGGGGCCCGTCTCGACCTGCGTTTCGAGGATCGCGGCCGTCAGACGCTGAAGAACATCGAGCAGAAGGTCCACGTCTACGCCGTTCTCGTCGATCTCCCTGATCAGAGCACGGGCGTGGCCTCCGAAACGCCCACCGCAGGCACGCGCTCCATCGTCGTGCTCCCCTTCACCAACATGAGTGGTGATCCCGACCAGGAGTATTTCTCCGACGGCCTGACGGAAGACATCATCACCGACCTTTCGAAGATTTCGGGCCTGCTGGTCACCCCGCGCAACACCACCTTCGCCTACAAGGGCCGGGCCATGAAGATCGGCCAGATCGCCTGCGAGCTGTCGGTTCGCTACGTGCTGCAGGGCAGCGTGCGCACATCCGGCGGCCGCGTGCGCATCAGCGCCCAGATGATCGACGCCTGCAACGAGGACCATCTCTGGGCCGACCGCTACGACCGCGACCTCACCGACATCTTCGCCATCCAGGACGAGATCGCGCACGCTATCGTCGGCCAGCTGAAGGTCAAGATGCGCCCGGAGGAAGTGCGCGCACTGGAAAGCGACCCCACCACCAATGTCGAGGCCTACACCTACTATCTGCGCGGCCGCAAATTCGCCCGCACCATGACCATGTCCTATTTGATCATGGCAAGGCGCATGTTCTACAAGGCGGTCGAGCTCGATCCAAATTATGCCCGCGCCTATGCCGGCATCGCCGATTGCGACAGCGCCCTTTACATCTGGTACGCAGCCGAGCTGCCGATCGACGAGATCCTCGAGATGACCGCCAAGGCGCTGGCACTCGACCCCAATCTCGCCGAAGCCCACGCCGCCCGCGCCATCGCGCTCCATCACGCCGCCCGCGACGGAGAAGCCGACATCTATTTCGCCCGGGCGCTGGCACTCGACCCCAATCTCTTCGAGGCCAATTTCCACTTCGCCCACCGCTTGTTCAAGCGCGGCCAGTTCGAGGACGCGATCATCTACTTCGAGCGCTCCGCCAGCCTCTACGGCGATGACTACGTCTCCCCGGTCCTGCTCGCCGCCGCCTTCCGCTCGCTCGGACTTCCCGAGGACGGTCGCAAATGGGCCGCCGAAGGGGCGGTCCGCGCCGAACGCGCCGCCGAGCAGAACCCCGGCAACTCCGCCCCTGTCCACCGCGCCGCCCTTGCCTACGCGCAGATCGGCGACGACAAGCGTGCCGTCTCCTGGATCAACCGCGCGCTCGCCATGGACCCGCACGACGTCATCACCCGCTACAACGCCGTCTGCGTCCACGCCTTGCTCGGAGAAACCGACCGCGCCGTCGAGCACATGCAGCAATTGCTCCCCAACAGCTCCTCCTACCAGATCGGCTGGTTCGAAAACGATTCAGACCTCGACAACATCCGCTCCGACCCGCGCTTCATCGAGCTGATGGCCGCCATCGCGCAGCAGTGAAGCCGTAAAAAGCGCATCGTGACATCGCCAGCGCCGCCCTGTAGTCTCCGGCGAGATCGAGGGGAGGATCCGTGCGCATTCTACTGGTGGAGGACAATATCGCGCTGGCTGACGGGCTGTCGGCCATTCTGCGCGGCACCGGCCATGCCGTCGATGTCGTCCATGACGGCGCTTCCGCCAATGCGGTGACGGCGGCCGAGAGCTTCGACCTCGTGGTGCTCGATCTCAACCTGCCCGAAATGGATGGCCTCGACGTGCTGCGCGCCATGCGCGCCCGCCAGAACCAGGCCGCCGTGCTCATCCTCACCGCGCGCGGCACCCCGGAAGAACGCGTCAAGGGCCTCGATCTCGGCGCCGACGACTACCTGATCAAACCCTTCGACATCTCCGAATTCGAGGCCCGCGTGCGCGTACTCCTGCGCCGCCAGGCCGGGCTGCATTCGGCGACCGTCAGCTTCGGCGGCCTGTCGCTTGATCTGAACTCCCGCGCCTTCTTCTCCGGCGGCACGCCGCTCGACATCCCCGCCCGCGAGCTCGGCCTGCTCGAAATCCTCTTCATGCGCGCGGGCAAGGTGGTGTCGAAGGAAGCGATCATCCAGTCGCTCACAGCCTTCGACGACGACATCTCCGCCAATGCGATCGAGCAATATGTGAGCCGCCTCAGAAAACGCCTCGCCCCGCATGGCCTGACAGTAAAAACCGCGCGTGGCATCGGCTACTATCTCGACAAGCTGCCCGAGCCCGCACCCGATATCGCCGCTCCCGAGGCCTCATGACGTCGGCCTATTCGCTCCGCCGCCGCCTCCTCTTCTGGCTGCTGATCTCCACCGCCGTCATCGGCATCGTGGCGCTGGCCGACACCTATCGTGAGGCGGTCGAGACCTCCAACATCGTCTCCGACCGCGTTCTCGCCGGCTCGGCGCTGGCGATCGCCGAGCGCGTCGTCGTCGCCGAGGACGGCTCGTTGCAGGTCGACATCCCCTATGTGGCGCTGGAAATGCTGACATCGGCCGCACAGGACCGCGTCTTCTACCGCGTCGACGGCCCGCCCGGCCATTTCATCACCGGCTACCAGGCTCTCCCCGTCATCAAGGACACCAAGGGCGACGGCGCCGCTTTTGCCGACGATCGCTTCCGCAACGAGCCGATCCGTGTCGCGACCCTCAACCGCTCGGCCTCGACGGGCATCCGCTCGGTCCCCTTTACCGTTACCGTCGCCGAAACCACCATCGCCCGCCGCCAGCTTGCCCGCGCCATCCTGCTACGCTCGGCGCTGCGCCTGTCGGTCATGATCCTCGGCGCGGCCATCATCGTCTGGATCTCGGTCACGGTAGCGCTGCGCCCGCTCTACAAGCTGCGCGATGCGATCGGCGAGCGCAGCCCCGACGACCTGCACCCGATCGAGCAATCGGTCCCGAGCGAAGTGCAGCCGCTGGTCGATACCGTCAACGGTTTCATGATCCGGCTCGAGCAGGCGCTCGACGCGCTACGCAACTTCACCGGCAATGCCAGCCACCAGCTGCGCACCCCGCTCGCCATCATCCGCACGCAGCTGGCGCTGTCTGCCCGCGCCACCTCGCTCGCCGATGCCCAGGCCGTGGCGCTGAAGGGCGACCAAGCCGTGGCCCATGCCGAGCGCGTGCTGGCCCAGCTACTGCTGATGGCGAAGATCGACGCCGCCACCTCGCGCGAGGCGCTGACGGCGACCGCCATCGACCTCACCGCGATCGCCCAGGAGATCACCGGCGAACTCATCCCGACAGCATCCGCCGCCGGCATCGACTTAGGCTTCGAGGGCGATGGCCCCGAGATGATCCGCGCCGAACCGCTCCTGATCGGCGAACTCCTGCGCAACCTCGCCGGCAACGCCATCGCCTATGCCGGCCACGGCGCCGAGGTCACTGTCCGTATCCGCGGCTTGGACGATGCCGTGCTGCTAGAAGTCGAAGACAACGGCCCCGGCATCCCGCCAGACCAACTCGCCGCCGTCCGCCGCCGCTTCTCCCGCGCCGACCAATCCGGCGCCCCAGGTGCTGGATTGGGCTTGCCGATCGTCGAGGAGATTTGCGGGTTGTTCAATGCCACGCTCGACCTCGGTCCCGGTAGTGATGGACGCGGGTTGAAGGCAGTAGTGACGTTTGCCAGAGGATGAGGAGATCGTCGACACGGAGGGCTACGTGCCCGTCCTACAGCTGAATTAGACCTGCTTCTGTCGATCTGAAACCGCAACCACGATAGAATGAGGCCAGATGCGGCTCAAAGTCGACATGCAGCCATGTTGCGCCTCTGTCTCGGGCAACATGTATCGCTTCCTCGACCAACATCGTGGCAATCCCCTTCCCCCGCATATCAGGTGTGACGCAGGTGTCCAGAATGAATGCGTGCAGACCACCATCCGTCGCGACGTTGACAAATCCTACCAGGCGCGGGCCCTCGTAGGCTCCGAGATGGGTGAGACTGCGAGCGAGTACCTTGCCGAAATCCCGCGCCTCATGAGCGCCCCAGGCTTCCACCCAGAGGCTGTTGAGTTCATCGTCCGAGGGAAATGGATCTATCTTGATAATGATCCCGGCCGTTCCCGCCTCGGCAATCGCATCGTTGATTTCCTCGATCGACAGCGTCCGGCCGTTGGTCTTGCCCTTTAGCATGCCGGCGAGCTCACGCCAGGAACCGCTGCCTCCGGCTGCTTTGAGTTCCGCGCGCCCGTCTGGCAGCAGATCGAACCCGATCGCCTCGCCGGGTCGGATTCCGAGATGCTCCAACACATCTTTCGGCAAAGTCGCGTTGCCCTGCTCCGTTACCGTCACTTTCGTCATGAAATGATCTCCCATCCAACACGATGATACGGCACAAACGCACGACCGCCAAACCACCCATCCCTACCTTGCATTCTCTCGCTGCATTGCACACACTGCACTTGGGAACAGCAAATGCCGTACAACGATACGGCCGCGGATAAGGCAGTCCATGTCGATCAAAGCCAGCATCTATCACCTGACGCATTACAAATACGACAAGCCGGTCCGCCTCGGGCCTCAGATCATCCGCCTCAAGCCCGCGTCGCATTCCAAGACGCGGGTGATCAGCCATTCGCTGAAGGTCTCGCCGGCGAACCATTTCGTGAACCTGCAGCAGGATCCCTACGGCAATTATCTGGCCCGCTACGTCTTCCCCGACCCGGTGACCGAATTCAAGATCGAGGTCGATCTTGTCGCCGACATGACGGTCTACAACCCCTTCGATTTCTTCATCGAGGAGAGCGCCGAGATGTGGCCCTTCTCCTACCCCGAGGAGATCAGGGACGACCTGAAGATCTACATGCAGACGCAGCCGGTGGAGCCGGCGCTGGCAGCCTATCTCGCCGGCATCGACCGCACCCCGATGCGCACCACAGATTTCATCGTCGGCCTCAATGCGCGTCTCAAGAACGACGTCGAATATGTCATCCGCATGGAGCCCGGCGTGCAGTCGCCGGAGGAGACGCTGAAGCTGGCGCTCGGCTCCTGTCGCGACAGTAGCTGGCTCCTGGTCGAAATCCTTCGCAATCTCGGCTTCGCCGCCCGCTTCGTCTCCGGCTATCTCATCCAGCTAACGCCGGATCTGAAGGCGCTCGATGGCCCCTCCGGCACCGAGGTGGATTTCACCGATCTGCATGCCTGGGCGGAAGTCTACATCCCCGGCGCCGGCTGGATCGGCCTCGACCCGACCTCGGGCCTGCTGACCGGCGAAAGCCACATCCCGCTTGCCGCCACGCCGCACTATAGCAACGCCGCCCCGATCTCCGGCGCGCTCTACGGCCACGCCAACACCGAATTCGCCTTCGATATGAAGGTCACGCGCGTCGCCGAACATCCGCGCATCACCAAGCCCTTTTCCGACGACAGCTGGGACGAACTCAACGCGCTCGGCGCCAAGGTCGACAGCATTCTTCAGGCCGAGGACGTCCGCCTCACCATGGGCGGCGAGCCGACCTTCGTCTCGATCGACGATTTCGAATCCGCCGAATGGAACACCGAGGCCGTCGGCCCGACCAAGCGCGAAAAGGCCGATATCCTGATCCGCAAGCTGCGCGAGCGCTTCGCCCCCGGCGGCTTCCTGCATTATGGCCAGGGCAAGTGGTATCCCGGCGAAAGCCTGCCGCGCTGGACCTTCTCGCTCTATTGGCGCAAGGACGGCAAGCCGATCTGGCGCAACCCCGATCTCATTGCCGGCGAAGGCAAGGACACCGGCGTGGCGGCCGACGACGCCGCCAACCTGCTCGGCGCCATCGCCCGGGAACTCGCCATCGACACCGACATGGTGCTGCCGGCCTATGAGGACCCGGCCGAATGGATCCTCAAGGAAGGCAGCCTCCCTGACAATGTCGATCCCTCCAATTCCAAGCTCAAGGACCCGGAAGAGCGCAGCCGCATCGCCCGCGTCTTCGAGCGCGGCCTGACCACGCCGACGGGCTATATCCTTCCCGTCCAGGCCTGGAACGCCCAGGCGTCCGGCCAGCGCTGGATGAGCGAGCGGTGGAAGACCCGTCGCGGCAAGATATACCTCGTCCCCGGCGACAGCCCCGTCGGTTACCGCCTGCCGCTCGGCACTCTGCCCTACGTGCCGCCCGCCCGCTTCCCCTATATCCACCCCGCCGACCCCTCGATCCCCCGCAAGCCGCTCCCCGATGTCTTCGTGCCCTCGGGCCGCGCCATGCCGGAGGCCTCGCGCCATAGCGAAGACGCCGGCCAGAGCCGCGTCGAGCAGACGCTGGGCGAGATCGGCGGCGCCGTGCGCACCGCGATCTCGGTGGAGCCGCGCGACGGCCGGCTTTGCGTCTTCATGCCGCCGGTCGAGCGCATCGAGGACTATCTCGAATTGATCGCGGCCGCCGAAAACGCCGCCGCCGAGCTCGGCCTGCCCGTCCATATCGAGGGCTACTCCCCGCCGCAGGACGAGCGTATCAACGTCATCCGCGTCGCACCGGACCCCGGCGTCATCGAGGTCAACATCCATCCGGCCTCCAACTGGCAGGACTGCGTGGCGATCACCAGCGTCGTCTACGAGGAAGCGCGCCAGTCGCGCCTCGGTGCCGACAAGTTCATGATCGACGGTCGCCACACCGGCACCGGCGGCGGCAACCATGTGGTGGTCGGCGGCGCCAATCCCGGCGACAGCCCGTTTCTCCGCCGCCCAGACCTGCTGAAGAGCTTGGTGCTGCACTGGCAGCGCCATCCCTCGCTCTCCTACATGTTCTCGGGCATGTTCATCGGCCCGACCAGCCAGGCGCCGCGCATCGACGAGGCCCGCCACGACAGCCTCTACGAGCTGGAAACGGCGCTCGCACAGATCCCCGCGCCAGGCCGTGGACCGACGCCCCTGCCCTGGATTACCGACCGCCTGTTCCGCAACCTCCTGATCGACGTCACCGGCAACACCCACCGCGCCGAGATCTGCATCGACAAGCTGTTTTCGCCCGATGGCCCGACCGGCCGCCTCGGCCTCGTCGAGTTCCGCGGCTTCGAAATGCCGCCGAACGCGCGCATGTCGCTCGCCCAGCAGCTTCTGGTCCGCGCCCTCATCGCCCGCTTCTGGCAGAACCCGGCCGATGGCCGTTTCGTGCGCTGGGGCACGACGCTTCACGACCGCTTCATGCTGCCGCACTTCGTGTGGGCCGATTTCCAGGACGTGCTGGCCGACCTCAAGCAGAACGGCTTCGACCTTAGCCCCGAATGGTTCAAGGCGCAGCTCGAATTCCGCTTCCCCTTCTGCGGCGAAGTCGAATATGAGGGCTCCAAGCTGGAGCTGCGTCAGGCGCTGGAACCCTGGAACGTCATGGGCGAGGAAGGCGCGATCGGCGGCACCGTGCGCTATGTCGACAGTTCCGTCGAGCGCCTGCAGGTGCGGCTCGAAACCAGCAATTCCTCCCGCTACACCGTCACCTGCAACGGCCGCACCGTGCCGCTGACGCCGACCGGCACCGCTGGCGTCTCCGTCGCCGGCGTCCGCTTCAAGGCCTGGCAACCGGCGTCGGGATTGCACCCGCTACTGCCGGTCAACACACCGCTCACCTTCGACATTTATGATACATGGTCGAAGCGTTCGATCGGCGGCTGCATCTATCATGTTGCCCATCCGGGCGGGCGTAACTATGACACCTTCCCGGTCAATGGTAACGAAGCCGAAGCTAGGCGTCTGGCGCGATTCGAGCCATGGGGGCATACATCGGGCGGCTATATCCCCGCGATCGAGACCGGATCGCCGGAGTTCCCGCTGACGCTGGATCTGAGACGACCGGCAGGCATTTAGACGCATTAGACTAGGGGTTCATGGGCAAGCAACCGGCAAGAGAGCTGCGGCAGCAGAAGAGCGAGCGCATCGGCAACGAGGCGGTGCTCGGCTATCGCCCGCCGCCTGGCGTCGCCGACGAGATGGTCGACCAGAACGGCGCGATCCGCCCGGTCTGGCAGCGCTTCATGGCGCATCTGAGCGGCATGCCGGAAAAGGACCTGACCGAGCGCTTCGCCCGCGCCGACCGCTATCTGCGCGATGCCGGCGTCTTCTACCGCGCCTATGGCAGCACCGGCAGCGCCGAGCGCTCCTGGCCGCTCTCGCCCATCCCCGTCTTGATCGACGAGCGCGAATGGGAGAGCCTTTCGGAAGGCCTCGTCCAGCGCGCCGACCTGCTCGAAGCGATCGTCGCCGATATCTATGGCGACAACAGGCTGGTCGAGGATGGCGTGCTGCCGCCGGCGCTGATCGCCTCCAATCCGGAGTTCCAGCGCCCGCTCGTCGGCGTCAAGCCGGCCGGCGGCCACTATCTGCATTTCTGCGCCTTCGAGGTCGGCCGCGGCCCAGATGGCAACTGGTGGGTTCTGGCCGACCGCACCCAGGCCCCATCAGGCGCCGGCTTCGCGCTGGAAAACCGGGTGGCGACCACCCGCGCCTTCTCCGATATCTACGCCGAAACCCCGGTCCACCGTCTCGCCTCCTTCTTCGGCGCCTTCCGCGATGCACTGCAGGGCATGAAGCACAGCGGCGACGATCGCATCGCCGTGCTCACCCCCGGCCCCGCCAACGAGACCTATTACGAGCACGCCTATATCGCCCGCTATCTCGGCTTCATGCTGCTCGAAGGCGAGGACCTGACTGTCGTCAACGGCAAGGTGATGGTGCGCACCGTTTCCGGCCTGAAGCCGATCACCGTACTCTGGCGCCGACTCGATTCCGCCTATGCCGATCCGCTCGAGCTCAACCAGACCTCGCACATCGGCACGCCGGGCCTCGTGGAAGCGCTGCGCGCCGAAAGCGTCACCATCGTCAATGCGCTCGGAAGCGGCATCATCGAAACGCGCGCGCTGCTCGCCTTCATGCCCACCATCTGCCGCCGCCTCTTTGGCCAGGAGCTGAAGATGCCGTCGATCGCCACATGGTGGTGCGGCCAGAAGAGCGAGCGCGACCATGTCGCCCAGAATATCGAGAAGATGGTGATCGGCCCGGCCTATTCGCGCGCGCCCTTCTTCGACGACAACGGTGAATCCGTGCTCGGCTCGGCGCTTCGCGCCACCGCCCGTGATTCCATCGGCGACTGGCTGAACACCGATGGCCCCAAGCTCGTCGGCCAGGAGGCCGTGACGCTGTCGACCACGCCAAGCTGGGTCAACGGCAAGCTGGTGCCGCGGCCGATGTCGCTGCGCGTCTTCGCCGCCCGCACAAAGAATGGCTGGCAGATCATGCCCGGCGGCTTCGCCCGCATCGGCGCTGGCGACGACGTGGCGGCAATCGCCATGCAGTCGGGTGGCGCCGCCGCCGACGTCTGGATCGTTTCTGATAAGCCCGTCGAGCGCCACACGCTGCTGCCGACCGAGGCAAGCTTCACCCGCAACATGCCCGGCAGCCTGCCCAGCCGCGCCGCCGACAATCTCTTCTGGCTCGGCCGCTATATCGAGCGCGCCGAAGGGGCGCTGCGCATCCTGCGCGCCTGGCACGCCCGCTTTGCCGAGGCCGCCGATCCGAGCCAGCCGCTGCTGGCCGATGTCAGCGCCTATCTCGCCGCCGTCGATATCGACACCGAGGACGCGGTGCCAGACACGCTGCTGCGCAACATCGACAGCGCCGTCTATTCGGCGAGCAACATCCGCGACCGCTTCTCGCCGGATGGCTGGCTGGCGCTGACCGATCTCGCCAAGACCGCCCGCCGCTTCCACGCAACCGTATCGCCGGGCGACGACGCCAGCCATGCGATGACGATCCTGTTGCGCAAGCTCGCGGGCTTCGCCGGTCTCGTGCATGAAAACATGTACCGCTTCACCGGCTGGCGCTTCCTCTCGCTCGGCCGCCATATCGAGCGCGCGCTGCACATGACCCGCCTGCTCGGCCACATGTCCGGCCCCGAGGCGCCCGATGGCGCGCTCGACATGCTGCTCGAGATCGGCGACAGCGTCATGACCCACCGCCGCCGCTACAACGTCAACACGGCGCGGCTGACCGTCACCGACCTTCTGGCGCTCGATCCGCTCAACCCGCGCTCCATCCTCTTCCAGCTGAACGAAATCCTGCGCGAGGTCGAGCAGCTGCCGAATGCGCTCACCAACGGCCAGATGTCGCCCTTCTATCGCGAATCCATGCGCCTGCGCTCCGGCCTCGCCGTCATGACGCCCGAGACGATGACCGACGACGTCTATCGCAGCCTCGAACGCGAGCTCGAAAACCTCTCCGATCTCCTCGCGCAAACCTATCTGGGGTGATGTTGTGCTCTACGATCTGTCGCTGCACATGGGCTATAGCTACGATTGGCCGGCCTCCGGCGCCCGCCACATCATGCGCCTGCTACCTCTGTCGCTGCCTGATCGCCAGCGCCTGATCGCGGGCTCGATCAAGGTCTCGCCGACGCCGGACGAACAATCCAATTTCACGGATTTCTTCGAGCACCCCGCGACCTCCTTCATGGTCCGCGCGCCCCACGAGAAGCTCGATATCCGCATGCATGCCCGCGTCCAGGTCGAGAGCCACTCGATCACGGCCGATTTCTCGCCCGTGCTCGCAGATTTGCCGGAGGAGATCGCAGGCGTCTGGTCGCTGAAGCCGGGCTCCCCGCACCATTTCCTCGGCAACAGCCCGCGCCTGGTCGAGACGCCAACAATCTCGGAATACGCACAGGGCGTCGTCCAGCCCCGGCTGACCGTGCTGGAGATCGCCACCGCCCTCTGCGCCGCGATCCACAAGGACTTCACATACGACGCAGAGGCGACCAACGTCGACACCACGCCGCTTGAGGCCTTCCGGCTGAAGCGCGGCGTCTGCCAGGATTTCTCACATGTGATGATCCAGGCGCTGCGCAGCCTCGGCATTCCCGCGGGCTACGTCTCCGGCTTCCTGCGCACCATCCCGCCACCGGGCAAGGAGCGGCTGGAAGGCGCCGACGCCATGCATGCCTGGGTGCGCGTCTGGTGCGGCGAAACGACCGGCTGGGTGGAACTCGACCCCACCAACAACATCCCCGCCGGCACCGACCACATCGTCGTCGGCTACGGCCGCGACTACTCCGACGTCGCCCCCGTCATCGGCGTGCTGAAGAGCTATGGCGGCCAGCGTGCGGTTCAGGCGGTTGATGTCATTCCGGTGAAGTAGGGGGCGGTGAAGCGGGGCCGAAGGCCGACATCGAACGAAAGCGCACGATAAAGCGACAATTCGCTAAAATTAGATCAGACTCATAAAGCTGACCTAAATGAAGATGGTCCAAGGATATTCGCATACTTTGGAAAACCATCTCGGTGAACATGATGCGCGCCTTGTCCCTGCTGAAGACCACAATCGCCCGTTTTTCGAACGACCGTGGCGGTAACTTCGCCATTGTGACGGCGTTGATCGCCACCCCGCTGCTGCTGGCCGCAGGCGTCGCGATCGACTTTTCCAACGCGTCCGCGCAAAGGACGAACCTGCAGGAAATTGCCGACGCAACCGCGCTCGAAGGCGGCAAGATCTTCGACGGCACCAATCTTGCTGCAGCCACCACCAAGGCCCAGGCATTCCTCAAGGGCTATTCCGCGCAGATGCCGAGCAATGTCACGTCGAGCATGACCGCCGATGGCCGGACGTTCAAGGTTGCCCTGAATGCGGCGGTCGACACGTCGCTGATGAAGATCGCCAATTACAACTCGATTCCGATTGGCGTGAACGCAGCCGCCATCGCCCCGGTGAAGCCGACGAAAATCACCTTCGACCCGACCTATGCAAAAGGCTTCTGGTACAAGAAGATCTCCGTCATGGTCGTCCGCCCCGGCAGCACCGCCGAGACGACCTTGGCCACCATCGTCTACCAGCCCACCACACTAAACGACGACGGCAAAGGCACCATGACAATGGTACCGGCGACGGGAACCATCAACCTTGACAACTACACCAAGCTGATCCTGAAGATGGAGATCAAGAAGGACTACTGCCCGACCGGATACTCCGGCAAGGAAGTCGCCCCCAATCGAACCGTCCTTTGCACGGCCAGCAACCAGTCGTCGAAGCAGGTCTACGACAGCACCTTGCGCACGGACAACCCCAACCAGATGGACTCGCTCTATGTCGACGGCAAGCAGCTCCAGAAGGGCACGGCCTATCCGCTTGAAGCCTATTTCGGTTGCGCATCCAAGCAGAGCCACGCCTGGGAAGACGGCGGTGGCGGGCCCACCCAGGACTTCTTCTACACCGTCAGCGCCGACTGTAGCGGCTCGGACACGACTTACGTTCGCCTGACGCAGTAACATCGATTTCATCGCAACGAAAAAGCCGCCCCGAACCGATCCGGGGCGGCTTTTTGTTGTCACGAAACCTGAGGACGGCCACGTCGCGCGACGCAATGATGATGCATGAAAGCAACAGCATCGGACGCAATTTCACCGAAATACATATCCCGCCCGAATTCGTGTTGGAAAGCAACATTCCATTAAAATTGAAGCAAACCCGTAAAAACAAGCTCAATGAATTGGGCGCATCACTGCCACATTGTCAAAAACAACTATTCGGGTGAGCATGATGAACACCTTGCTATTTATGATGAATGGCATTTCCCGATTGATATCCAATCGGGACGGAAATTTCGCGATCACGACGGCCATTATTATCCCGGTCCTGATTGGCAGCGCAGGCATTGCCATCGACCTTTCGAACATGGCCATGCAGAAGCGCCAGCTACAGGACGCATCGGATTCCGCCGCGCTTGCGGCCGCGACAGCGCTGTCCAACGGCAAGGTCTCTACCGAAGCGGAGGCGCAAGCCCTGGCAAAGGACTTTGTCGCCGGTCAGATGGCCAACTTCATTGGAAGCGCTGATATGGCAGCGCTGAAGAACGGCACGACCGTCGATATTACCACCACGACCACCGCAACCAGCAAGAGCTACAAGGTAAAGGTGAATGCTGGCTACGATATGAGCCTTACTCCGATGATGAAGGTCTTCGGGCAGAATACGGCCGCGATCGCAAGCAACAGCTTCTCCAGCAGCGGAACCAGTGACGTGAAGTCGGCGTTGTCCATGACCTTGGCGCTAGATGAATCCGGATCCATGCTCGCCGATACGACTGAGATTCAAAGTCAGAGTAGTTGCACGCACTACAATACGAGCGGCAGATCCATTGGCTCCTACAAGCCCTGCTACGTAAAGAAGATCGATGCATTGAAGACCGCGGCAAATCTACTCTTTACGCAGCTTGATACCGCCGATCCCGAAGCAAAATACGTGAGAACCAATGCCATTGGCTGGAGTAGCGAGGTCCAGATCTCAAACGCTTTTGGCTGGGGAACTTCGGCGACCCGCACCAGTGTGATCAACAAGCTGTCCGGCGGAGGCGGCACCGAATCCGCCGCCCCCATGAAGAAGGCTTACGAAGATTTGACAACCACCAACTACAATTCGGAGACACAAGTCCATACTCGGGCAGGTAATAACAAGATTACCAAGTACATCGTACTCATGACGGACGGCGACAACAACTCCGGATCGTCGAACACGGCGACTCTGAACACCTGCACCGATGCCAAGAACGCGGGGATCAAGATCTATTCCGTTGCGTTCATGGCGCCCACCGGCGGACAGACGCTTTTGCGCAATTGTGCAAGCGGCAACGGATATTATTATCAAGCCGAAAGCATGGCCGACCTGCTGACGGCGTTCAAGGCGATTGGCTCGGAAGCGGCAAAGGACAAGACCCTGCTGACCCAGTAAGCTGCTCCCAACCCAACAAAACAAAAAAGCCGCTCCGGAACAAACCGGAGCGGCTTTTCGTTGTTGTGCAATCCCGTCTATCAAAATCAGAAAGCCGATAAAAATCAAGTTCTTTCCGTCGCCCACGGGTGCCCTGCGTCAATTTTTCCGTTTGCCGGTTTTCCCTTGTTGCAAGTGCGTAGTAACGGTGCATAAACTGCATCGCTAGTGCGTGAGTAAATCGATTGAAGTACGTATAACCTACTGAAACCAAAACAGAATTGGCGAGCCCTGACGATGACCACCGTTTCGAAGCCCACCATCCCCTCTCCCGCACCGCGCAGCTCAAAGCCGGAAATTCTCGCAGAAGAAATCATCGAGCGCCTGACCTACCGCATCGGCAAGGATGCCAAGGTCGCCAAGCCGCATGACTGGCTGACGGCAACCATCCTCGTCATCCGCGACCGCATCATCGACAAGTGGATGGAGAGCACCCGCAAGGTCTACGCCACCGGCGCCAAGCGCGTTTATTATCTATCTCTCGAATTCCTCATCGGCCGCCTGATGCGCGATGCCGTGTCCAACCTCGGCCTGATGGAAGAGGTACGTGACGCGCTCGCTTCGCTCGGCGTCGATGTGTCAGTCATCGCTGGCCTCGAGCCGGATGCAGCGCTCGGCAATGGCGGTCTCGGCCGTCTCGCCGCCTGCTTCATGGAGAGCATGGCGACCGTCGACGTGCCCGCTTATGGCTACGGAATCCGCTATGTCCACGGCCTGTTCCGCCAGCAGATGGCCGATGGCTGGCAGGTCGAGCTGCCGGAAAGCTGGCTCGCCCACGGCAACCCGTGGGAATTCGAACGCCGCGAGAGCGCCTATGAAATCGGCTTCGGCGGCTCGGTCGATGTCGCCAATGGCGCCGATGGCGAACCGCGCTATGTCTGGAAGCCGGCCGAGCGCGTCATCGCCGCCGCCTTCGACACGCCTGTCGTCGGCTGGCGCGGCAAGCGCGTCAACACGCTGCGCCTCTGGTCGGCCCAGCCGATCGACCCGATCCTGCTCGATGCCTTCAACGCCGGCGACCATATCGGTGCGCTGCGTGAGAGCAACAAGGCCGAAAGCCTGACCCGCGTTCTCTACCCGGCCGACGCGACGCCCGCCGGCCAGGAGCTGCGCCTGCGCCAGGAGTTCTTCTTCTCGTCCGCCTCGCTGCAGGACATCCTGCGCCGCCATCTGCAGCAGTATGACGATTTCACCTCGCTGCCCGACAAGGTGGCGATCCAGCTGAACGACACCCATCCGGCCGTCTCCATCGCCGAACTGATGCGCCTGCTCTGCGATGTGCACGGGCTGGAGTTCGACCAGGCCTGGGACATCACCCGCGGCACCATCGCCTACACCAACCACACGCTTCTGCCCGAAGCGCTGGAAAGCTGGCCTGTGCCGTTGTTCGAGCGTCTCCTGCCGCGCCACATGCAGATCATCTACGCGATCAACGCCAAGGTTCTGCTTGAGGCCCGCAAGACCAAGAACTTCTCCGACACCGAGATCCGCTCGATCTCGCTGATCGAGGAAGGCGGCAGCCGCCGGGTGCGCATGGGCAACCTCGCCTTCGTCGGCTCGCATTCGATCAACGGCGTCTCGGCGCTCCACACCGACCTGATGAAGGTCACCGTCTTCGCAGACCTGCACAAGCTCTATCCCGATCGCATCAACAACAAGACCAACGGCATCACCCCGCGCCGCTGGCTGCAGCAGTGCAATCCGGGTCTCACCGGCCTGATCCGCGAGGCGATCGGCGACGATTTCCTCGACGACGCCGAAAAGCTGCGCGCGCTCGACAAGTTCGCCACCGACAGCGCCTTCCAGGAGAAGTTCGCGGCCGTCAAGCGCAACAACAAGGTGGCGCTCGCCAATCTGGTTGCATCGCGCATGGGCGTGAAGATCGATCCGTCGGCGATGTTCGACATCCAGATCAAGCGCATCCACGAATACAAGCGCCAGCTCCTGAACGTCATCGAGGCGGTCGCGCTCTACGACCAGATCCGATCGCGTCCCGAGCTCGACTGGGTACCGCGCGTAAAACTGTTCGCCGGCAAGGCGGCGCCGAGCTATCATAACGCCAAGCTGATCATCAAGCTGATCAACGACGTCGCCCGCACCATCAACAACGACCCGGCCGTGCGCGGCCTGCTCAAGGTCGTCTTCGTGCCGAACTACAACGTCTCGCTGGCCGAGGTCATGGTTCCGGCCGCCGATCTCTCCGAGCAGATCTCGACCGCCGGCATGGAAGCGTCGGGCACCGGCAACATGAAGTTCGGCCTCAACGGCGCGCTCACCATCGGCACGCTCGATGGCGCCAATGTCGAAATGCGCGACAATGTCGGCGAGGACAACATCAAGATCTTCGGCCTGCGCGCCGATGAGGTCGCCAACCTGCGCACCGACGGCCACAACCCGCGCGCCATCATCGAAGGCTCGCATGAGCTGGCGCAGGCGCTCTCGGCCATCGGCTCCGGCGTCTTCTCGCCGGATGATCGCAACCGCTATTCCGAGCTGATCGAGGGCATCTATTCGCACGACTGGTTCATGGTCGCCGCCGATTTCGATGCCTACGCCCAGGCCCAGCGCGAAGTCGACGACCTCTGGAACGACAAGGCCGCCTGGAGCGAAAAGACCATCCGCAACACTGCCCGCATGGGCTGGTTCTCGTCGGACCGCACGATCCGGCAGTATGCCAAGGAAATCTGGAGAGCCGGATGAAAACGCCGAAGGCGACCCCTGAAGTCAAGCTTCCCTGGGAAATTTCGGCAGATGAAATAGCGGCGATCCTTGCCGGCGCGCATTCCAATCCGTTTGCCGTTCTGGGCGTCCACAAATCGGGCAGCGTTTACGTTGCCCGATGCTTCATTCCCGGCGCCGAAGAGGTCACCGCGATGTCGCTCGACGGCACCGCGATCGGCGATCTGGCGCTACAGCATCCCGATGGCTTCTTCGCCGGCACGATCTCGGTCAACAAGCAGGTGCCGGTGCGCTATCGCGCCCGTCGCGGCGACGCCGAATGGGCCGTCACCGACCCCTACAGCTTCGGCCCCGTTCTCGGGCCGATGGACGATTACTACGCCCGCGAGGGTTCCGATTTGCGCCTCTTCGACAAGATGGGCGCGCACTGGATCAAGCACGAGGGTGCGCAGGGCATCCACTTCGCCGTCTGGGCGCCGAATGCGCAGCGCGTCTCCGTCGTCGGCGATTTCAACAATTGGGATGGCCGCCGCCACGTCATGCGCCTTCGCGCAGGCGCCGGCATCTGGGAAATCTTCGCCCCGGATGTGCCCACAGGCGTCGCCTACAAGTTCGAGATCCGCGGCCAGGACGGCGTGCTCTTGCCTCTGAAGGCTGACCCCTTCGCCCGCCGCAGCGAGCTGCGTCCGAAGAACGCCTCGGTCACCACGCCTGAGCTGTTGCAGGAGTGGGAAGACGAGGCCCACCTCAAGCATTGGAGCGAGATCGACAAGCGCCGCCAGCCGATCTCCATCTACGAGGTGCATGCCGGCTCCTGGCAGCGCCGCGACGATGGCACGTTCCTCTCCTGGGACGAGCTCGCCGCCCGTCTGATCCCCTACTGCGTCGACATGGGCTTCACCCATATCGAGTTCCTGCCGATCACCGAGCACCCCTATGATCCGTCCTGGGGCTACCAGACCACGGGCCTCTATTCGCCCACCGCCCGCTTCGGCGAGCCGGAGGGTTTCGCCCGCTTCGTCAACGGCGCCCACAAGGTCGGCATCGGCGTCATCCTCGACTGGGTGCCGGCGCATTTCCCGACCGACGCGCATGGTCTCGGCTGGTTCGACGGCACGGCGCTCTACGAGCACGAGGACCCGCGCAAGGGCTTCCATCCCGATTGGAACACGGCGATCTACAATTTCGGCCGCACCGAGGTCGTGTCCTATCTCGTCAACAACGCGCTCTACTGGTCCGAGAAATTCCATCTCGACGGCCTGCGCGTCGATGCCGTCGCCTCGATGCTCTATCTCGATTACTCCCGCAAGCACGGCGAGTGGATTCCCAACGAATATGGCGGCAACGAAAACCTCGAGGCCGTCCGCTTCCTGCAGAACATGAACACCCGCATCTATGCCGAGCACCCCGGCGTCATGACCATCGCCGAGGAATCGACGTCGTGGCCCAAGGTCTCGCAGCCGGTGCATGAAGGCGGCCTCGGCTTCGGCTTCAAGTGGAACATGGGCTTCATGCACGACACGCTGAGCTACATGAGCCGCGAGCCGGTGCACCGCAAGCATCACCACAACGAGCTCACCTTCGGCCTGCTCTACGCCTACTCGGAGAACTTCGTTCTGCCGCTGTCCCACGACGAGGTGGTGCACGGCAAGGGCTCGCTGATCGCCAAGATGCCCGGCGACGACTGGCAGAAGTTCGCCAATCTGCGCGCCTATTACGCGCTGATGTGGGGCTATCCCGGCAAGAAGCTTCTGTTCATGGGCCAGGAGTTCGCCCAGTGGAGCGAATGGAACGAGGCCGGCTCGCTCGATTGGAACCTGCTGCAGTACCGCATGCACGAGGGCATGCGCCGTCTGGTGCGTGACCTCAACTTCACCTACCGCAGCAAGCCGGCGCTGCACGCCCGCGACTGCGAGGGCGAAGGCTTCGAATGGCTGGTGGCCGACGACCACGAGAACTCGGTCTTCGCCTGGCTGCGCAAGTCGCCGGGTGAAAAGCCGGTCGCCGTCATCTGCAACATGACGCCTGTATACCGCGAGAACTACGCCGTCAGGCTGCCCACCGAAGGCCGCTGGCGCGAAATCCTGAATACCGATGCCGACATCTATGGCGGCAGCGGCAAAGGCAATGGCGGTCGTGTCCAGGCGGTCAACGCCGGCGGCACCATCGTCGCATCACTGACCTTGCCGCCGCTGGCGGTTATCATGCTTGAACCTGAGACTTGAGACTGGTGGGAGGAAGACAATGGTAGAAAAACGCATTCAGCCACTTGCCCGCGATGCAATGGCCTATGTTCTCGCCGGCGGCCGGGGGAGCCGTCTGAAGGAACTCACCGACCGACGCGCCAAGCCCGCGGTCTATTTCGGCGGCAAGTCGCGCATCATCGATTTCGCGCTGTCCAACGCGCTGAACTCCGGTATCCGCCGCATCGGCGTCGCTACCCAATACAAGGCGCACTCGCTGATCCGCCACATGCAGCGCGGCTGGAACTTCTTCCGCCCCGAGCGCAACGAGAGCTTTGACATCCTGCCGGCCTCCCAGCGCGTCTCCGAGACGCAGTGGTACGAAGGCACGGCCGACGCGGTCTACCAGAACATCGACATCATCCAGGACTACGGCGTCGAATACATGGTCATCCTCGCCGGCGACCACGTCTACAAGATGGACTACGAATACATGCTGCAGCAGCATGTCGACAGTGGCGCCGACGTCACCATCGGCTGCCTCGAAGTGCCGCGCATGGAAGCCGTGGGCTTCGGCGTCGTGCATGTCGATGAGACCGACCGCATCATCGATTTCGTTGAAAAGCCCGCCGATCCGCCGGCCATCCCAGGCAAGCCGGACAGCGCCTTCGCATCGATGGGCATCTACGTCTTCCGCACCAAGTTCCTGATCGAGGAACTGCGCCGCGACGCCGCCGATCCGAATTCCAGCCGCGACTTCGGCAAGGACATCATTCCCTATATCGTCAAGAACGGTAAGGCCGTCGCCCACCGCTTCGCCAATTCCTGCGTGCGCTCCGATTTCGAGCGCGAGCCCTACTGGCGCGACGTCGGAACCATCGATGCCTACTGGCAGGCCAATATCGACCTGACGGCGATCGTTCCCGAACTCGACATCTACGACAAGTCCTGGCCGATCTGGACCTATGCCGAGATCTCGCCGCCGGCGAAGTTCGTCCACGACGACGAGAACCGCCGCGGCTCGGCGACCTCCTCGGTCATTGCCGGCGATTGCATCATCTCCGGTGCCACGCTGAACAACAGCCTGCTCTTTACCGGTGTGCGCGCCAACTCCTACTCGAAGCTCGAGGGCGCCGTCGTGCTCCCGAGCGTCAAGATCGGCCGCCACGCACAGCTGACGAATGTCGTGATCGACCACGGCGTCGTCATTCCGGAAGGTCTTGTTGTCGGCGACGACCCGGTTCTCGACGCCAAGCGTTTCCGCCGTTCCGAAGGCGGGATCTGCCTCATCACGCAGCCGATGATCGACAAGCTGGATATGTAAACGATGAAAGTTCTTTCGGTTTCGTCCGAAGTCTTCCCATTGATAAAGACAGGGGGCCTGGCCGATGTGGCCGGCGCCCTGCCGATCGCGCTGAAGCGCTTCGGCATCGAAACCAAGACGCTGATGCCCGGCTATCCCGCGGTGATGAAAGTCATTCGCGACCCCGTCGTGCGCATGCGCTTCGACGATCTCTTGGGCGAACAGGCAACGGTTCTGGAGGTCAATCACGAGGGGCTCAATATCCTCGTCCTCGACGCGCCAGCCTATTACGACCGCTCCGGCGGCCCCTATCTCGACGCGACAGGCAAGGACTACCACGACAACTGGCGCCGCTTTGCCGCGCTCTCGCTTGCCGGCGCCGAGATCGCCGCCGGCCTGATGCCCGGCTGGAAGCCAGACGTCGTCCATGCACATGACTGGCAGGCGGCGATGACGCCGGTCTACATGCGCTTCTACCCGACGCCCGAACTCCCCAGCATCCTCACCATCCACAACATCGCCTTCCAGGGCCAGTTCAGCGCCGAGATCTTCTCCGGCCTGCGCCTTCCCCCGCAGGCCTTCTCGGTGGAAGCGCTGGAATATTACGGCAATATCGGCTTCCTTAAGGGTGGCCTGAAGACCGCGCACGCGATCACCACCGTCAGCCCCTCCTATGCCGGCGAGATCCTGACCTCCGAATTCGGCATGGGCCTTGAGGGTGTCATCGCCAGCCGCATCGAGGCGTTGCACGGCATCGTCAACGGCATCGACCACGAGGTCTGGGACCCCGCCACCGACGCCGTTCTGCAGACCCATTACACCGGCGCGACGCTGAAGAACCGCGCCGCCAACCGCGCCGCCGTCCAGGAATTCTTCGGCCTGCACGACGACAATGCGCCGATCTTCTGCATCATCAGCCGGCTCACCTGGCAAAAGGGCATGGACCTGATCGCCAGTTGCGCCGATGAGATCGTCGCAATGGGCGGCAAGCTTGCCATTCTGGGCTCCGGCGATCCGGCGCTCGAGGGCTCGCTGCTCGCCGCCTCCGCCCGCCATCCGGGCCGCATCGGCGTGTCGATCGGCTATAACGAGCCGATGTCGCACCTGATGCAGGCCGGCTCCGACGCCATCATCATCCCCTCGCGCTTCGAGCCTTGCGGCCTGACGCAGCTCTATGGCCTGCGCTATGGCTGCGTGCCGATCGTCGCCCACACGGGCGGCCTTGCCGATACCGTCATCGATGCCAATCACGCCGCACTTGCAGCCAAAGTGGCAACCGGGATACAATTCTCTCCGGTGACCGCTTCCGGTCTGTTGCAGGCAATCCGCCGTGCGCTACATCTCTATACCGATCAAAAGGTCTGGACCCAATTGCAAAAGCAGGGCATGAAATCGGATGTTTCGTGGGAGAAAAGCGCCGAGCGCTATGCTGCCCTCTATTCAAGCCTCGCCCCGAAAGGCAAGTGACAGAAAATGAACAAGTCCGTATCCACCACCCCCTATCAGGATCAGAAGCCCGGCACGTCGGGACTGCGTAAAAAGGTCCCGGTATTCCAGCAGCCGAACTACGCGGAAAACTTCATCCAGTCGATTTTCGATTCGCTGGAAGGATTTCAGGGCAAGACCCTCGTCATCGGCGGCGACGGACGCTACTACAACAAGGAAGTCATTCAGAAGGCGATCAAGATGGCCGCCGCCAATGGCTTCGGCAAGGTCATCGTCGGCAAGGGCGGCATCCTCTCGACGCCGGCTGCCTCGCACGTGATCCGCAAGTACAAGGCCTTCGGCGGCATCATTCTCTCCGCCAGCCATAACCCAGGCGGCCCGACCGAAGACTTCGGCATCAAGTACAACATCAGCAATGGCGGCCCGGCGCCGGAGAAGATCACCGACGCGATCTATGCGCGCACCAAGGTGATCGACACCTACAAGATCGCCGATTTCCCCGACGTCAATCTCGACCGTATCGGCAAGGACGAGCTTCCCGGCGGCATGCTGCTTTCGGTTCTGGATTCGGTCGAGGACTACACGGCGCTGATGGAAGAGCTGTTCGACTTCGGCGCCATCCGCAACCTGATCAGCCTCGGCTTCCGCATCGCGTTTGATGCGATGAGCGCCGTCACCGGCCCATACGCCAAGGAAATCTTCGAAAACCGCCTCGGCGCCCCGTCCGGCTCGGTCCGCAACTTCATGCCGCTGCCCGATTTCGGCGGCCACCATCCGGACCCGAACCCCGTTCACTGCAAGGAACTCTACGACGAGATGATGGGCGACGACGCCCCTGATTTCGGCGCGGCATCCGACGGCGACGGCGACCGCAACCTCATCATCGGCCGCGGCATCTTCGTCACCCCATCCGACAGCCTGGCGATCATCGCCGCCAACGCCAATCTCGCCCCCGGCTATTCCGGCGGCCTCACCGGCATCGCCCGCTCCATGCCGACCTCGGGTGCGGCCGACCGCGTCGCCGAAAAGCGCGGCATCGGCATGTACGAAACGCCGACCGGCTGGAAGTTCTTCGGCAACCTGCTCGACGCCAACATGGCGACGATCTGTGGCGAGGAGAGCGCCGGCACCGGCTCCAATCACGTACGCGAAAAGGACGGCCTCTGGGCGGTCCTGATGTGGCTGAACATCCTGGCCGTGCGCGGCGAAAGCGTTCAGGACATCGTCACCCAGCACTGGCAGACCTACGGCCGCAACTACTATTCGCGCCACGATTATGAAGGCGTCGACACCGAAGCCGCCAACGGCTTGGTGGACAATCTGCGCGCCCAGCTCTCCAGCCTTCCCGGCAGGACCTTCGGCCCGCTCAAGGTCGAAAAGGCCGACGATTTCGCCTATCACGATCCAGTCGACAAGTCGGTGAGCGAACACCAGGGCATCCGCATCATGTTCGAGGGCGGCTCCCGCGTGGTCTTCCGCCTGTCGGGCACCGGCACCTCGGGCGCCACGCTGCGCGTCTACATCGAGCGCTACGAGCCCGATTCCAGCCGCCACAACATCGAGACCCAGGAAGCCCTGGCCGACCTCATCGCCGCCGCCGAAACCATCGCCGACATCAAGTCCCGCACCGGCCGCGACGCCCCTTCGGTGATTACCTGAGATAGCCTCTCTAATGCCCGATCGGGAGCAGCGGATGCCTCTACCCCCCTCTGCCCTGCCGGGCATCTCCCCCACAAGGGGGGAGATCGGCTGGGAGCACCGATCGGTATCCTTCCTCGAACGTAGCGTTTCCGCCAAGGCAACCTTTCAAGCTGAGCGAGCGCTAGCCGCTTGCGATCTCCCCCCTCGTGGGGGAGATGCCCGGCAGGGCAGAGGGGGTAACACCGCATGCCGACGTCTCTATTTGCCCAAAACCCCGGCGTAACCCTAGCTAACTTCCACCTCCCGCCTCCTGCCGTGCAGCCCCCTCATCCGCCCTACGGGCACCTTCTCCCCGTTGGGGAGAAGGGAAGATGGAGCGAGCGGCCCACCACACATCTCTTCTCCCCAACGGGGAGAAGGTGGCGGCAGCCGGATGAGGGGGCCACACGGCACCACATCAACCCCATCAAACATCCCCCCGGAACAAGGACCTAGCACCCCATGCCCTTCGCTTCCGGCGTAACCCTCACCGCCACAGGCGCAACCTTCGCCGTCCGCTCAGGCGAGGCCACGAAACTCCACCTCTGCCTCTTCGACCAGACTGGCCGCGAAACCGATCGACTGCCGATGGCGCGAGGCGAAGACGACCTCCACCACCTCTTCGTAGAGGGTATCGCCCCCGGCGCCCGCTACGGCTACCGCGCCGAAGGCACCTACGCCCCCGACGACGGGCTCTGGTTCGACCCCGCCAAACTCCTGGTCGACCCCTACGCGACCGAACTCGACCGCCCCTTCCGCTACGACCCGCTGCTCTCGAAATTCGGCGCCGACACGCAACACCTCGTCCCCCGCGCGATCGTCACCCGCGACGTCGCCGTCAAGCCGGCGGCCCCCGTCTTCCGCCCCGGCGGCTTCATCTACGAAGTCGCGGTCCGCCCCTTCACCATGCTGCACCCGGATGTGCCGAAAGCGGAGCGCGGCACCATCGCGGCCCTCGCCCACCCCTCGATCATCGCCCACCTCAAGCGCATCGGCGTCGACGCCATCGAGCTGATGCCGATTACCGCCTGGATCGACGAGCGCCACCTTCCCCCGCTTGGCCTCACCAACGGCTGGGGCTACAACCCCGTCGCCTTCATGGCGCTCGACCCGCGCCTTGCCCCCGGCGGCATCGCCGAGCTGCGCGACACCGTCGCCAAGCTCCACGAGGAGGGCATCGGCGTCATCCTCGACCTCGTCTTCAACCACACCGGCGAGAGCGACCGCTTCGGCCCGACGCTCTCCATGCGCGGCCTCGACAACCGATCGCTGCTGCGCCACGTCCCCGGCCAACCCGGCACGCTGGTCAACGACACCGGCACCGGCAACACGGTCGCCTGCGATCACCCCTATATCAGGCAGCTGATCGTCGACACGCTCCGCCATTTCGTGGCTAACGCCGGCATCGATGGCTTCCGCTTCGACCTCGCGCCCATCATCGGCCGCACCGCGTCAGGCTTCGAGGCACACGGCGAAACGCTGAAGGCGATGCTGGACGACGAGGTCCTCGCCGACCGCATCATGATCGCCGAACCCTGGGACATCGGCCCCGGCGGCTACCAGCTCGGCAACTTCCCCGCCCCCTTCCTCGAATGGAACGACCGCGCCCGCGACGACCTCAGATGCTACTGGCGCGGCGACCACTACAAGACCGGCGCTCTGGCCTCCGCTCTCGCAGGCTCCTCCGACATCTTCGCCCGAGACGGTGCCACCGCCACCCGCAGCGTCAATTTCCTCGCCGCCCATGACGGCTTCACGCTCAACGACCTCGTCTCCTACGCCGGCAAGCACAATGAGGCCAACGGCGAGGACAACCGCGACGGCCACAACGAGAACCACTCCTGGAACAATGGCGTTGAGGGCGAGACCGACGACCCCGCAATCATCGCGCGGCGCCGCGCCGACCTGAAGGCGCTCATCTCCACGCTGTTCGCGACGCGCGGCACCGTGATGCTGACGGCGGGCGACGAAGGCGGACGCACCCAGCGCGGCAACAACAACGCCTATTGCCAGGACAACGCCATCACCTGGGTCGACTGGGCCTCGCTCGACGAAGAGCTGATCGCCCACACCGCCTTCGTCTCAAAGCTACGCAAGCGCTTCAGCGTCTTCTCGCAATTCGCTTTCTTCAAGGGCGACGGCGACGTGAGTTGGATCGCGCCCTCAGGCCAGCCGATGAGCGTATCGGATTGGGAGACACCTGATTTCGCCACCCTCGGCATGATCCTGCAAAGCGAGGACGCAATCACCGGCAAACAGGTCAGGCTGGCGGTGCTCTTCAACCGCGCCCAATCAGAACAGACGTTTTCGCTGCCCGCCGATGCGACATGGCGCCGGGCTGAAGAAGAGGAAGGCTCCGAGCCGCAGAACCAGGCGCGCGTGCCGGCCCGATCCGTTTCTTTTCTTGTAGGAAATTGACGCGCCCGTAAGTTGTACTAATATCCTTGTCGTAATTGTCACGAAGCCATTGTAAGTCTTTTCGAAGCAGCTTTTTTCAAGAGGAATTGATGGTCAAGGAAATCTCGCTCGCGGATGTCCGCGGGCTGGTCGGCACGGAAGCCGGCCTTTCTGATTGGATCGTCGTCGATCAGACGATGATCAATGCCTTCGCCGACGCCACCCACGACCACCAGTTCATCCATGTCGATCCGGCCCGCGCCGCCGACAGCCCCTTTGGCGGCACGATCGCCCATGGTTTCCTGACGCTCTCGCTGCTCTCTGCGATGAACTATAACTGCCTGCCCAAGGTGCGCGAGCAGACCATGGGCATCAATTACGGCTTCGATGCCGTCCGCTTCGTCGCCCCGGTCAAATCCGGCGCCCGCATCCGCGGCCGCTTCGTTCTCGCCGAAGCCCGCTTCCGCGGCGCCGGCATGCTGATGACCACCTATGACGTATCGATCGAGATCGAAAACGAACGCAAGCCGGCACTGACGGCCCGCTGGACGACCATCATCCAGTTCGACCCGAAGGATCGGCCGGAGGACGTTTAATGTCGCCTTCCGAACTGGAGAAGACCAAGCTGGTGGCGAACGCGCTGGATCGCGCTTCGACCGCAAGTTTCACCGTGGGCATAGCCACACCGCTCGCGGGACTTCTCTACAATGTCGGCAATTTCGGAGCCTCTGTGTCCATCCCGCGTATGGCGCTCGGTCTATGCGGTTGGCTTGTCGCCGCAATTGCACTACATATTATGGCGAGGCATGTTCTAGATGGGATCGATCGATGAGCGATTGGACATTTGCTTTTGTCGTCACACCGGCAGTCGTGATCGTACTCGGCTACATCGCCATGCGCCTGCACATGTGGGACATCAAGCGTCACCACAACGAGCCGGGCGAGTAAGTTAGCTAGGGCAAAGCCCGCCGAGCCTTGAGCCAGCTACTTCGCAGGTTGGCTTTTGTTCGCCGCGACATTACATTCTCTGGCGAGAAGAACGCTGAAGGGGCTCAGACCATGAATACTGGTGCCTTATTGTTCGTATCATTCGGCCTCCCGGCCATTATCGCTATCCTCGCCTATGTCGCCCTCCTGCTGCACGAGCGCGAATGGCGCAAGCAACGCAATCAGCTGGGCGAGTAAACGGCCTGCGCCAACCCCACGCGCGACGTCATGCTCGGTCTTGTGCCGAGCATCTGCCTTGGCTCAATCAGCACTGGACGTGAATTGCCGTTATATGACGGCGGACTGACGCCGCAGCCCTCACAGCCTTGAGCCATGACCGTTGAACCCTAGGAGACGTGCTTAGATCCTCGGGACAAGCCCGAGGAAGACGTCGCGCAAGGGGGAAACGCGCCGGCGACGTTATACGAATGCCCGCATCCGACAATCGAAAGCACATCGACCAAAAGCAAATCGGGGACAGCGCACCTGCACCGTCCCCGATCGCATTATCACAACAAGGCGAAGCTCAGTGCCCCGCATCCTCGGCGCCCTCGGCGAGCAGACCGAAGACGAAGTCCGCGAAGGAGCGCCAGCATTCCACCCGGAACGTATCCTCCTCGGTGCGGAAGAGCACGATCTCGGCCTTGCCGAACAGCGTGCGCGAGCAGGCGCCGACGGGGAAGGCTTCGAGCGAGAGGTCCTGCGGGCAGCCCGTGGAGATCGTCGTTTCGGCGCCGGGGCCGGAGACGATGATCGCGACGTTGCGGTGCGAGACGTCGGTCGCCGAATGCACGACGCCCACATCCCTCAGCGCGCCCATCATGTCGGCGCCGCTCTCGTCGATGACCAGCCATTCGTCCGGCCCGAGCCAGAGAGCGGCGCGGCCGCCCTTGCGGCCCGAGGTCTTCGGCGCGTCGGGAACGGTCACGCCGAGCGCCGACGAGATAGCCGAAAGCGATTCCGCCGGTGCGCGAAGCGCAACGCGCGTGGCATTCGGCGCGGCCGTCAGCCGTACGCTGGCGGAGCCGCCCTGCTTGCCCGTGAGAACGGATGTGCGAACTGCCGTATCAGCCATTGATGCGGCCTCCTTCCTTGTCAAAGAACACCATATCCGTCACCTCGACCGCGATCGTCTTGTCGGGCATCGGCACATAGAGCGTCTCGCCCATGCGCTTGCGGCCGCCGGCGACCAGCGCGAACGCGATCGACTTGCCGAGGTTTTCCGACCAGTAAGAGGAGGTGACGTGACCCAGCATCGTCATCGGCTTCGGCTCGTTCGGGTTGGCGACGACCTGCGCGCCCTCTTCGAGCACCAGCGTCGGATCCTTGGTGACGAGGCCGACCAGCTGCTTGCGGCCTTCCTTGACCAAATCCGGCCGCTTCAGGCCGCGAATGCCAACGAAGTCGGTCTTCTTCTTCGATACCGCCCAGTTGAGGCCGGCATCGTCAGGGGTCACGGTGCCATCCGTATCCTGGCCGACGATGATGTAGCCCTTCTCGGCGCGAAGAACGTGCATCGTCTCGGTGCCGTAGACGCAGGCGCCGAGCGGTTCGGCATTGGCCCAGACCGCTTCGAGAACCGACTGGCCGTAATCGGCCGGCACGTTGATTTCAAAGCCGGTCTCGCCGGTGAACGACACGCGGAAGAGACGTGCCGGAACGCCCATGACCGTGCACTCGGCAACGCTCATATGCGGGAAGGCGTCGTTGGAAATATCGACGCCTTCTACCAGCGGCGCGATGATCTCGCGCGCCTTCGGACCCTGCACGGCGATAACCGCCCACTGCTCGGTCACAGACGTCAGCCACACCTTCAGATGCGGGAATTCGGTCTGCAGATAGTCTTCCATGTGGTTCAACACGCGCGGCGCGCCGCCCGTCGTCGTCGTCACGTGGAAGCGATCGTCGGCCAAGCGCCCGACGACGCCGTCGTCATAAACGAAGCCGTCGTCGCGGGTCATGATGCCGTAGCGGCACTTGCCAGGCTTCAGCGTGTCCCAGGCGTTGGTGTACATCAGGTTCATGAACTCGGCGGCATCGGGCCCGACGACCTCGATCTTGCCGAGCGTCGAGGCATCGAACACGCCGGCAACATCACGCGCCGTCTTGCATTCGCGCGCCACTGCCTGGTGCATCGTCTCGCCGGCGCGCGGGTAGAACCACGCGCGCTTCCAGTTGCCGACATCCTCGAACACCGCCCCCTGGGCCTCTTCCCACTGGTGCAGCGGCGTCTTGCGCGTCGGGTCGAACAGCTCGCCTCGCGAATGCGCGATCAGCGTGCCATAGGTCACCGGCGTATAGGGCGCACGGAAGGTGGTGAGACCGACCTGCGGGATCTCCTTGCCCAGCATCTCGGCGGCGATCGCCAGACCGTGCATGTTGGAGAGCTTGCCTTGGTCGGAGGCCATGCCGTTGGTCGTGAAGCGCTTGATGTGCTCGATCGAGTGCATTCCCTCGCGCACGGCAAGGCGGATATCCTTGGCGCAGACGTCGTGCTGGAAATCGATGAAGGCCTTGGCGCTGGTCTCCGGACCCGCCCCTTCGGCCGCACCGATCATCCCGCCGGTCCACTGATGCGCCTGCTCGGCCGAGATGCTGATCTTGCCAGCGGACGCCTTGCCGGCAGCCTGCGCCATCAGCTCGCCGGCAGCAAGCGATTCCTCGATCGTCCGCTGCAGGTCGTCGGTGCCGTTGCAGGCGCCGACGGAGAGGCAATCCTGGGCATAGGTGCCGGGCAGGAAGCGCTGGGTTTCCGGCTCGAACTTCACCTTGCCGCGCGACTGCGAGAACAGGTGCACCGAAGGCGTCCAGCCGGCCGAAACGAGCAGCGCATCGACCGCGATCTTGCGCGGCGAGCCGCCGCCGTTGCGGGCAACCGTCATCGACGCGATGCGCAGCTTGCCGGATGTGTTGATAACCGACTGGCCGGCGAGAACATCGATGCCGAGCGAACGGGCCTCGGCCAACACGGCCGCACCCGGCGTCTGCCTGGTATCGACGATCGCCGCGATCTCGACGCCTGCGCGCTTCAGATCGAAGGCTGCCTCATAGGCCGAGTCGTGCGCTGTATAGACACCGACCTTCTGGCCGACGGCAACGCCGTACTGGTTGAGATACATGCGCGCGGCGGATGCCAGCATGATGCCCGGACGGTCGTTGTTCGGGAACACCATGTGGCGCTCGATGGCGCCATTGGCGAGGATGACGCGTTTGGCGCGCAGCTGCCACAGACGCTCGCGCGGCAGATGGCGGCTCGGGTTGGCGACATGGTCGGTCACGCGCTCGGCGAGGCCGACGAAATTGTGGTTATAATAACCGAAAGCCGTGGTGCGGGTCAGAACCTGCACATTGTCCATCGCCTTCAGAGCCGCAACCGTCTTCTGCGCCCACTCGTAGCCGGAAAGGCCGTCGATCGTCACGCCGCTATCGTAGCGCAGCGCGCCGCCGACATCGGCCTGCTCGTCGCAGAGGATGACCTTGGCGCCGGTCTGCGCCGCGGCAAGAGCCGCCGAAAGACCAGCCACGCCGGCACCGACGACGAGCACGTCGCAATGCGCGTAACGGCCGGCATAGTGATCGGGATCGGCTTCCTTCGGCGCAACGCCGAGGCCGGCCGCGCGGCGAATGATCGGCTCATAGAGGCTCTTCCAGGCGGCCTTCGGCCACATGAAGGTCTTGTAGTAGAAACCGGCCGCGAAGAAGGGCGAGAGCAGGTTGTTGATGCCGCCGATATCGAAGGAAAGCGACGGGAAGCGGTTCTGCGATTCGACGATCATGCCGTCGAACACTTCCTGCACCGTGGCGCGCACGTTCGGCTGCTTGCGGGCTGCATCGCGCGACACGTCGATCAGCGCGTTCGGCTCCTCGGCACCTGCCGACAAAATGCCGCGCGGGCGGTGATACTTGAACGAGCGGCCGACCAGATGGATGTTGTTGGCAATCAGCGCCGAGGCGACGGTGTCACCCTCGAGCGCGGTATAGGTCTTGCCGTCGAAGGTGAAGCGCGCGGTCTTGGCGGGCGTCAGGCGGCCCTTGCCTGAAATGCGGTTCGCAGCGCTCATTTCGCTTCTCCTTCGAGCTGCTCATAGGTCTCGACGGGAGCATGGGGCGTTACGGCCGCACCGATATCGGGCTTCGGCTCGCCGGCCTTGTACGTCATGATGAACTTGTCGCTGATCGTGTCGCGCGCCGCGTTGAAGAAGCGGCCGCATCCGTGCTGGTGGCGCCAGCGCTCGAAGATCAGCCCCTTCGGGTTGTCGCGAAGGAAGAAGAACTCCTCGAACTGTTCGTCGGAGATTTCTGCGATGTTGGTCGGGCGGGCGATATGCGCATCGCCGGCGCCGCGGAATTCGAGCTCGGAGCGCTCTTCCTGACAGTATGGGCAATAGATAAGAAGCATGATGTCCTCGTGTCAGTGCGCGACGGCTGCTGCGGCGGCTTCGTCGATCAGACGGCCGGTGCGGAAGCGGTCCAGCGTCAGGCCGGCATTGAACTTGTGCGCCTCGTCGCGGGCAATGAGGTGCGCGAAGAGATTGGCCGAGCCCGGCGTCGCCTTGAAGCCGCCGGTGCCCCAGCCGCAGTTGACGTAGAGCCCCGGAACCGGCGTCTTCGACTGGATGGCCGAGCGATCCGGCGTGTTGTCGACGATACCGCCCCACTGGCGCATCATCTTGACGCGGCGGAACATCGGGAAGAGTTCGCAGATGGCATCGAGCGTATGCGTGATGATCTGCAGGCCGCCGGTCTGGCTGTAGGAATTGTACTGGTCGGTGCCGGCGCCGATGACGAGCTCGCCCTTGTCGGACTGCGAGATATAGGCATGCACCGTGTTGGACATGACCACGCAGGGGAAGATCGGCTTCAAGGGTTCCGATACCAGCGCCTGCAGCGGGCTCGATTGCAGCGGCACGCGCACATCGGCCATCTTCATGACCGTGGTCGTGTGGCCGGCAGCCGAAACGCCGACCTTCTTGGCGCCGATGAAGCCGCGCGATGTCTCGACACCGGTGACGCGACCGTCGGGGCCGCGGCGAATGCCGGTCACTTCGCAGTTCTGGATGATGTGGACGCCGCGATCGGACGCCGCACGCGCATAGCCCCAGGCAACCGCATCGTGACGCGCCGTGCCGCCGCGACGCTGCAGGGCCGCACCGTTGATCGGATAGCGAGCGCTGGCGGAGATATCGAGCGGCGGACAATAAGCCTTGGCCTGTTCCGGCGTCAGCCATTCATTGTCGATGCCGTAGAGGCGATTGGCATGGATATGGCGCTTGAAGGACTGCTGGTCGTGCACATTGTGCGACAGCATCATCACGCCGCGCGGAGAATACATGACATTGTAGTTGAGATCCTGCGAGAGGTTCTCCCAGAGCTTCATCGAATGCTCGTAGATGTGCATGCTCTCTTCATAGAGATAGTTCGAGCGGATGATGGTCGTGTTGCGGCCGGTATTGCCGCCGCCGAGCCAGCCCTTTTCGAGCACCGCGACATTGGTGATGCCGTGCTCCTTGGCCAGATAATAGGCCGCGCCCAGGCCATGTCCGCCGCCACCGATGATGATGACGTCGTATTCGGCGCGCGGCTCCGGCGACGTCCATTGCTTGTCCCAGCCCTTGTGGCCCCTCAGAGCCTCACGTGCCACGGCAAAAACCGAATATCTGCGCATCCGCCTTGATCTCCTTGCGGGGAAAATCCCCTGTCGTCGGCCATACAAATCGCAAATCCAAATGCGGCACAACGTTTCTTTTGCGACGCCGGGAGGCTTTTGTTTTGACACGGCGCAAGATTGCGCCGGATGCGGCGGAAGAGAGGCTGCGACATTTTCACCGACCGCGCGAAATGGCCTACACGAAATCGCCGGATGAAATCCCAATGTCGTGATCGCGTCCCGCCCGACCTTGATCGGCTTTGAAAGCGCGTGCTAGTCGCCCGGCATGGCAAAGCTACTCCCCCAGATAGGCCCCGCCCTATTCAAGCCGGGCTCCGCCCTTATCAACACAGCCCTCGCCCTTTTTACGATTTGCGTCGTTTCGACCAACGTGCTGGCGCTCGACAGCAGAACGATCTCCCAGATCAAGAAGCTCACCCCGGTCGATCAACTCGACCAGCGTTGCGACATCGAGGCGATGGATCGTCTTCAGGCCGACAAGGTCATCTCCTACACCTTCTCGCATCCCAAGCGCACGGCGGTGCATGTCGATGCAGACGGCGCGGTGTTCCGGCGCAACGGCAACTGGTACCGCCTCTCCTACGCCTGCACGACAAGCCCCGACCACCTCTCGATCGTCGCCTTCACCTTCAAGCGCGGTGCAATCATCGCCCACAAGGACTGGACGCGGTATTATCTCTATCCGTAAGCGGCTGACATCGCTTGCGGTTGCAATCGCCGCCCCCTTGCCTAGCTTTCCCTGTAGATCACGCCCCACAACCGTGCGGCATGACGGGAAAGGGAGGCAAGGCATGTGCCGGAATATCAAACCCTTGTTCAATTTCGACCCGCCGGCAACGGACGCGGAAATCCATGATGCGGCGCTCCAGTTCGTGCGCAAGCTGAGCGGCACCAACAAGCCGTCGAAGCGCAACGAGGAAGCCTTCGAGGCCGCCGTCTCGTCGATCGCGGCCTGCGCCCGCGAGCTGCTGGACAACCTCGAAACCTCTCAACCGCCCCGCGACCGCGAGGAAGTGGCCGCCAAGGCGCGCGCGAAATCAGCACTCCGGTTTGCGTGAGGGAGGCAGGGCGCATGGCAGTCAATCGCATGGACAATGTCGGCATCGTCGTCGACGACCTCGACGAGACGATCGATTTCTTCCGCGAACTCGGCCTTGAACTCGAGGGCCGCACCATGGTCGAGGGCGAGTGGGCCGGGCGCATCACCGGGCTCGGCGACCAGCAAGTCGAGATCGCCATGATGCGCACGCCGGATGGCCACAGCCGCCTCGAACTCTCCCGCTTCATCTCGCCTGAGATCATCGCCGATCACCGCGACGCCCCGGTCAACGCTCTCGGCTATCTTCGCGTCATGTTCGCCGTTGAAGACATCGACGACACGCTCGAACGCCTCGGCAAACGCGGCGCCCGGCTCGAAGGCGAGCTGGTGCAATATAAGGATGCCTATCGGCTCTGCTACATCAGGGGTCCGGGCGGGCTATTGATCGGCCTTGCCCAGGAACTGGACTAGCCGCTTCCCCAAGCTCAATTCGTCAGCCGGCTCATCGTTTTGGTCGCCGCCTCGCCGATCGAGCTGAACGCCGCCGTCAACGCATCCATCGTGTTCGGCTCGTAATAGTTTGCTTCGGTGGAGGCGCAGAATTTCAAGAGCGCCTTGCCCTTGTCCGGCGCCATGAAGGCCACCGTATAGATCTTGATGCCGGCCGCCTTGGCGTTGGTGCATTCGTTGCGCACGGATTGATCGAGATTGCTGTTCCATGTACTGCTGTCGCCGGTCATGTCGCCATCGGTCATCAACACGATGATGCGGTCCGAACTCGTATTGAGCTTCTTCGCCTGCTCGACGCTTTCCTTGTCCGTGCCATATGAGTTCTGGGCGATATTTGCATTCGCCGTTTTCACAGCCGCCGTCGCGTCCGTGCCGCTATTTCCTACGATTGTGATGTTCTTGACGTGGTTGCGGGCGTCTGTCGTGCCCCAGGCCATCGCCGATTGCCCCTTGATGCTACTCGTGTAGGAAATCGCGCCGCTTCGCACATAGCGAGGGGTCGGATCGTACTTGTCGAGCGAGTCGAACAGCTTGCCCGCGGCACTCTTCAACGCGTCGATCTTGGCGTAATAGCCAGGCGGGGTGATGAGGCAGATGCCAAGCAGGCCGAGCGTGCACTTCAAACCGTTCACATCGTCGGCCATCGATGTCGATGCGTCGATTAGAAGCTCGATCGAGATGCCGTTCTTCGTTGTGCCCGAGCCGCTGGTGGTCTTGCTGCCGGCGGACACGGTCTTCGTATTGCCGGCGATAAGCGCGCTCAGCGGCGACAGAGTCACCGGCATCGACGCATTGACAGCAACCACAAAATTCTTGCCGGCTGCGGTGGTCGTCGTCGTGATCGACACCGTGGCCGCTTGCTTGGCGGCCGCCGCAGCCGTGCTGCCGGCAATGCTGGCCACCTGGCCGGAGAGAAAATCGAGCCCCAGCGTCTTGCCTGACGTCTCGTCGGCGGTTCCCTTCATAAGCGCGGTCGAGACAGCAAGGGCCGACGCATCCGTCGCTTCCTGCAACTGGCGCTGCGACAGGGAGAGGTTGGCGGTATCGACCGCCAATCCCGCGACGCCCACCAGGATAGGCAGCACGAGCGCGGTGGTGATGCCGAAGTTTCCATCCCGGCGCCTCAGGAGGCGCTTTATGTCTTGAACGTACAGCATGCTCGAAAACGAGCACGCGGCGCAAAAGTGCCATCGCACGTTGAATCGAACTTAACCGGAGGTAAGCCTACCGAGAAGTTCGGGTCATTTTAGAACAGAGGAATAAACCACAGCTCGGCGACACAGACCCAAAGGGGGCCGATGCCGATGTGCATAATCAACCGAATGTCGAGAGGAATGACGCGTGCCCGATCGGGCGCTCCGAGATCAGGAGGACGCGGCCTTGGACGTTGCCCGCTTTTTCTTGGCGGGCTCGGCCTCAGGCGGGGCCTCGGCAGCGCGTTGCAGGCGGAGAGCCTTGAGCTTCTCCGTCTTCAATTCGCGAGCCGCGGCCTCGGCTGAAATGATCGCACGGGCCGTCGTGTCGGTCACGACAGCCTTATCGCGAGACGAGAGCTTGGCCTGATTGAAGAATTCATTGTCTGAAGTCATCTGTGCTCTCTACATC
This sequence comes from Rhizobium sp. 2MFCol3.1, assembly GCF_000377565.1. Taxonomy (GTDB): domain Bacteria; phylum Pseudomonadota; class Alphaproteobacteria; order Rhizobiales; family Rhizobiaceae; genus Rhizobium. The sequence goes on from NZ_KB898360.1 coordinate 227,331, forward strand.
TAAGCGTTGGGCTAGCCTTTAGCGGGCCGGACGCACGGCCTTCTTCGGCGCAGGAAGCAAGCCTTCGCGCTGCAGCTTCTTGCGGGTCAGCTTGCGCTGGCGGCGAACGGCTTCGGCCTTTTCGCGCACGCGCTTTTCCGACGGCTTTTCATAGGCGCTGCGCGCCTTGAATTCGCGGAAGAGACCTTCGCGCTGCATCTTCTTCTTCAGGACGCGGAGCGCCTGGTCGACATTGTTATCCCTGACGAGAACCTGCAAATTGTATTCCTTTCTTGCGGCAATGAATTGCCGGTTTGTGACGAGCCGAAAACTGTTCCTGTCCTTGGCTGACTAAGCTAGGCCGGGATGTCTTGGCGGCAATCGTCGCGGTTTCGTGTCTGGCATCGAGGATGCCGGCTAAGTGGTGCCGAAATCGCCGCCGGCAATTTCGACAATCGAGACCCAGGGCCCCGAAACGGTCTGAACTGCTGCGCCGGAGGATCGAAATCCTGAGGCGACCGGCAAAAAGCCGATCCTCGCAGCGATACCAATGATCACTTCCAATGCGAGGCATTTCCCGACAATTGCGTGCCGGGCATGATCGATTTTGAGAGGAGATCTGACGGAGCGATTGGGCTCTTTGACAAAGGTCACAAGCAATAGTCGATGGCGCAATTATAGTGCAAACGGCAGCCGATGCAAGGAACGAACCGGAATTAGCCGCCATGCCCTGCCGTCACGGGGCTTTCGGGCGCCGCATGGGGCACTTGTGGCGCGATGCGAGGGGGAAAATACCTTTTGCGCCAATGCGAGCCTGGATTGCAGGGTTTTTTCGGCTGAAACCCACTGATCCATATGGACTTCGGCCAAGTGATCTGCTATCCCGCACACCAATCGCGAGGCGCTGCCGCGCGGAATGAACATTTTTTGCCTCTGTCATTGGGATGACCCAGGCATCAACCGAACCAAAGGAACGTGATTCTCGTGCAGGTACTCGTCCGCGACAACAATGTTGACCAGGCTCTCCGCGCTCTCAAGAAGAAAATGCAGCGCGAAGGCATTTTCCGCGAAATGAAGATGCGCGACTACTACGAAAAGCCTTCGGAAAAGCGCGCTCGCGAAAAGGCTGAAGCTGTTCGTCGCGTTCGCAAGCTGGCCCGCAAGCGCCTTCAGCGCGAAGGCGGAGTTGCTGCACGCTAAGGCGTTCCCGTCGTTATTTCGACGTTTTCAGATGCATGTTGGCGGGGGCGATCTGGTCGCCACCGCCTTTTTTGTTTGCTGCTTCGCCTGCCCGTCTCAAGACCGGCCGGCCGTAATGGGGAAAACGAGCCCGCATGGCTGATACGATGTTGAATGCCCGATCCTTGCGTTCGTCGACGAAAATGACCGCCCTGCCCGTGCTGGCGCTGGTCGCCGCTCTCGGCCTCGCCGGCTGCACCACGAACAGCACCTCCGATGCCGTCATCCGCATCGACAAGGCCCAGGGCTCGCAGGAAAACATCGCATCGCTGACCTCGGTCATCAACGCCAACCCGCGCGATCCCGAGGGTTACAACGTTCGCGGTTCCGCCTATGGTCGCGGCGGCGATTTCCGCGCGGCGCTGAACGATTTCAACACCGCGCTGCAGATCAATCCGAAATTCTACCAGGCCTACGCCAACCGCGCGCTCGTCTACCGCAACATGGGCCAGCAGCAGCAGGCGATCCAGGATTACAATTCGGCGCTGCAGATCAACCCGAATTACGACGTGGCTCTGATCGGCCGCGGCAACGTCTACCGCACCGCCGGCCAGGACGACGCCGCCTTCAACGATTTCAACAAGGCGATCCAGAACGGCACCACCGACGGCCGCGCCTACCACAATCGCGGCCTGATCTTCCAGAAGCGCAACGACCAGGCCAAGGCGATCGACGATTTCTCCAAGGCGATCTCGCTCTCGCCGAACTCGCCGGAGCCTTATAACGGCCGCGGCATTTCCTACATCGCTCTCAATGACGACGACAACGCCTTCGCCGACTTCAACCACGCGATCGAGCTGAACGGCAACATCGCCGAGAGCTGGGCGAACCAGGCGCTGGTCTACGAGCGCCGCGGCGACAAGCAGAAGGCCGCCCGCTCCTATCGCCACGCCATCGGCCTCAGCCCGAAATACCAGCCTGCCAAGGACGGCCTCGCCCGCGTCAGCGCCGCCGGCTGATCCAGCCCAATTACGGAGGACGAGGACGACGATGGCTGCCAAACCGCATGTGATCGTCGTCGGCGCCGGCATCATCGGCGCTTCCATCGCCTGGCATCTTGCCCGCGATGGCGCCAAAGTCACCGTCGTCGCCGAGGATAATGGCGGCGTCGCCACCCCCTGCTCCTTCTCTTGGATCAACGCCAGCTGGGGTAATCCCGAATTCTACTATCGCTTCCGCCGCCGCTCGATGGCCGAGTGGAAGAGATTTGCCGGCGAACTGCCAGGCCTGCCGCTCGAATGGTGCGGCAGCCTCTCCTGGGATCTTCCGCCGGAGCGGCTGGAAGCCTTCATCGCCGAGCACGGCGCCTGGGGCTACGGCATCGAGCGCGTCGATGGCGATGCGATCCGCAAGCGCGAACCTCATCTCGCCAATCATCCCGACCACGCCGTGGTCGTTGCCGAGGAAGGGGCCGTCGAGCCGGTCGCCGCCGCCCGCATGATGCTCGCCGATGCCAAGACGCGCGGCGCGACCGTCATCGACGCCGCCGTGCGCGGGCTGCTGCGCACCGGCGAGCGTATCTCCGGCGTGGTGACGTCGGCGGGCGTGATGGAGGCCGATCATGTCGTGCTCGCCTCCGGCGCCGGCACTGGGCCCTTGACCGCAAGCATCGGCATCACGCTGCCGATCGAAACGCCGGCCGGCCTCATCGTCCATTCCCGCCCGCATGCAAGGCTCTTGAACGGCCTCGTCATGGCGCCGGAGCTGCACATGCGCCAGACCGCTGAAGGCCGCATCATCGCCGGCAGCGATTTCGGCGGCGCCCAGCCGGGCGAGGACCAGCATGCGACGGCGCAAGCCCTGTTCGCCAAGGTGAAGGTCGCACTTGCCGACAGCCAGTCGCTCGCCATGGATTTCTTCACCGTCGGCTACCGCCCGACGCCGAAAGACGGTTTCCCTGTCATCGGCGACGTCTGCGACGGCCTCTATATCGCCGTCATGCACTCCGGCGTAACGCTGGCGCCACTCGCCGGCATGCTCGCCTCCAGCGAGATTTTGCAGGGCGAGAGCGATCCGATGCTCACGCCCTTCCGGCCCGGCCGCTTCCTCTGACAGCGCACGCAACACTGACCGACAAATGCCCTCTGGCATGTTTTAGTGTGTTGCAACCAATTCCCCCTGCCCCTAACATGCGACACGTTCGATAGCAGGCTATCGGGAATGTGATAGCGCGTTGAGGGCGGATATTGTGGTTGAACTCTCTGCTGTTACCTGTTGGAAATCTGTGTCCGCGGCCGTTCTCTCACGCGTCAGGCGGTGCCAGTGCCGATGAAGCGTAGCCTGCGTTTCTTCCCCAAGGCTTCGATCGGTACATACCTGATCGCGATGGCCGTTGCCGTGGCGCTCCCCATCTTCGCGCTGGTGGCATTGCTGCTCGGCCAGCTGGAAGACAGCCAGCGCTCGATCCTGAAGCGCGAGACCGCACAGGACGCGACAGCCCTAGCCCGCACCGTCGACCGCCAGCTGCAGGACATGGCGACCACGCTGCGGCTGCTCTCGACCTCGCCAGAACTCGAGCACGACGATTTCGCCGCCTTCCATAATCGTACCGAAACCGCGATGCGTGGCGACACGCTCTACGTGCTGGCGGTGGACAAGTCGGGCCAGCTGCTGCTCAACACCCGCGTCGATTACGGCACGCCGCTCGGCAAGGTGGCCAATCTGCCATCCGTCGAATCGGTCATGCGCTCCGGCCGCATCGAGGCATCCGATGTCTTCATGGGCCGCACCAGCGGCGAGTGGGTCTACAACGTCGCCATGCCCGTCAAGATCGGCGACGTCGCGGCCTTGATCGTCACCCAGAACGCCAAGGATCTCGCCAAGATGGTCTCGACGGAGGGCCTGTCGTCCGACTGGTCGGCCGCGATCCTCGATCAAAGCGGCCATGTGGTCGCCTCCGCCGGCGCAACCAATCTCGCCTTCGGCAAGCCTTTCGACCCCCGCATCCTTCCCGAGCTGATCAATTCGAGCGGCGTCTACGAAGACAGCGTCGTCATGCCGAAGGCCTTGCTCGGCTATGCGCAGATCCCCGGCTGGTCGTGGAAGGCCGTGGTTTGGGGACCGGTCGCCACCGCCCAGGCCTCGATCCTCACGACATGGCGTTTCCTGATCATCGGCGGCATCGCGCTGCTCTTGGTCGCCATCTTCGGCGCCTATATCGTCGCACGCCAGGTCCGCACCACCATTCGCGCCATCGCCGATATGGCCAACCGCATGGGCGAAGGCCACATCGTCGCGCCGATCGAAACCAGCGTGATCGAGGCCAACCGCGTGGCCGTGGCGCTCTCCAACGCCTCCTTCGACCGCAGCCAGACGGAAGACCGGCTGCATTTTGTCATGAACGAGCTCGTCCACCGCACCAAGAACCTGCTTGCGCTCGCCCAGGCGATGATGCGCCAAATCGCCCGGCAGGCGAGCTCGGTGGAGGAATACCAGGCAGCCGTCGCCGATCGCCTCGAGGGGTTGGCGCGCTCGATCCAGCTTCTGACCAGCGAGCAATGGGCCGGCGCGTCGCTGCGCCGTGTCATCGACATCCACCTTGAAGCCTTCCCGCACGCTTTGCAGCAGATCGAGGTGACCGGCACCGATTTCATGCTGAAGCCCGAGGCCGTGCAGAACCTCGGCCTCACCCTGCATGAACTCGCCACCAACTCGATCAAGTACGGCGCGCTCTCCGTCCCTCAGGGCCGCGTCAGACTCTACTGGCAGAGCATCCAGGAAGACGAGCACACCGAGGAGATGCTCCGCGTCGTCTGGGACGAGCGCAACGGCCCGCCTGTCACAGCACCCGAGCGCTCCGGCTTCGGCACGACAGTCATCAAGAACCACGCCGCCGCCGCCTTCAGCGGCAGCGTCCACGTCGACTTCCGCCCGGAAGGTCTGCGCTGGGAACTGACGGCGCCGCGCCGCGTGCTGCAGCGCGACTGAAGCAATCCCCCACCACACGCGCACGAACGAAATCCGGGCGGTCACCCACCCGGATCGATCACTTCGAATTATCTGGATAAGCCCGCGGGCCGCGCTTAGCGCAGCAGCACGAGGCCCGCAATGAACACGATCAGCAGCACCACGATGCCGCCAAGAAGGCCGGCGCCGGCGAAGAAGCCGGCGGTCATGCCGAGCAGCAGCGCGATCAGAAACAGCGTGCCGAACTTCGCGGCCGCCAGGAACATGTTGTAGGTCTGCTCGTGCGCTGGATAGTCCATCGGCGCGCCGACTTCGGCGGGTCCGGTATTGTGCTCGGCCATGCTTGTCATCTCCCTGAAACCCCGGCCCGCATCACGATGCGGCCGCATGACTTTCTCATCCGCACGCTCCCACGCGCAAATGTCCCGCTAGAGGAATTACACAAAGCCTTCAAAAGCGCAATGCATGAGAGTGCCGCAGGCGAGCGGCCGTCTCATGCATTGCTGATCGCCGCTCAAAGCGGCAGATCGGTTCCGAGATCACCCTCGGGCATGAAGCGCGCCGTCGGAATGATGTTGAGCGGCGGCATGCCGCCGGCGGGATCGCGCGAAAACATCATCCGCTGCTCGCTGGCGCTGGAGATGAAGAACGGATAGCGCGTCAAAAGCTTGCGCCCGACCTCGATCACATTGGTCGCCATCAGCGTCAGCTCGAAACCGTAGGTCTCGGTCATCCGGTTAGCGACGACGGTGTCGGCATAAAAGACGCGCTTGTAGAAGGCGGCATGAGCTGGACGAACATGCTGCATCACGCGGTCGGCCCTGAAATGCGCCGCCGCCACGATATTCGGCCGCAGCGTCAGATAAGGTATCCACGGCAGCTCGGTGCTGAGTTCCGGATCGGCGGCGAACCGCGCCGGGTCTATGAGGCTCATGCCGGCATCGAGGAACGCATCCATCTCGGCCGGAAAGATCCCGCCCGATTGCGACACGCGATGATCCGGTGTCACGTGGTGAATGCGGATCGTGCTGACCAGCTGCTCGTAATAGTAGAGACCGAACACATAGGCCTGGCTGTCGAAATCGGCATCGTCGATCATCGACTTGGCCGCAACGGGAAGCACTTCGCGCGCCTTGTAGGCTTTGAAACGCAGCCGCTCGACCTCTTCCATGTCCTCACCGCTCTCAATACGGCGGTACTCCACGTGGTCCATCACTTCGAGAATTTTACTGCTGAAATCACTCGTCTTTAAAGAGTTGTCCACCATTGCATCCCGGCCCAAAAGTTAACGGGCCATTAATCATACGGAACCGCGAGAAGGGCAAGAATTAATTAAAATTTGCCTTAGATTTGAGTTGTTAAGGTTAACAGGCTCGCGGAAAACACATGCTTATCAGCGTGGTCTTAAACATTCTGACGGGTGGATTTATGCAACTCTCGGGCGTTTGCGCGGCGTCGAGCGGCGGCTCAGACTCTGCGAGAGGAGTACGATGTTCTGCGACGGAACGGCCGGCGAGAACACGTAGCCCTGGACAAGATCGGTCGCCCGGTACTTGTTGAGAAGCGCCAGCTGCTCGGTCGTCTCGACACCCTCGGTGACGATCTTCAGGCCGAGCTCGCGCGCCAGGTTGACCGTGCCGCGCAACAACTTCAGGCGGCGGCCGTCCTCGACGATGTTGCGCAGGAACGAGCGGTCGATCTTGACGATATCGAGCGGCAGCGTATCGAGATAGCTGAGGCTGGAGAAACCGGTGCCGAAGTCGTCGATGGCGATCGTGATGCCCGACGCGCGAAGCTGCGCGAGGATGGCGCGCACGGCGGCCGGCTCGTCGATCAGGCAGCTTTCGGTGATCTCCAGGTGCAGCCGCTCCGGCTCCAGGCCGGAATTGTCGAGCGCCTGGGCGACGACCGCCAGGATATCGGCGTCGCGCAGGTCTCGCGCCGAGAGGTTGACCGAGACGGCAACATGCTCCGGCCAGGTCATGCAGTCGGCGCAGGCCTTCATCAGCACGAAGCGGGTGATCTCGGAAATGATACCCATCTCTTCGGCGAGACGGATGAAGACATCAGGCGGGATCGAGCCCTTTTCGGGGTGCACCCAGCGCGACAGTGCCTCGGCGCATTCGATCCGCGTGCCATCGGCCTTGAACATCGGCTGGTAGGCGACGCTGAGGCCCTGGTTGGCGACGGCTTCGCGCAGATCCGCCTTCAGCTTCTGCTGCTCGATATAGCGGCCATCCATTTCGCGCTCGAAGCCGGCAATGCCGCCGCGCTCCTTGGACTTTGCTTCAGACAGCGCGAGATCGGCCTTGATGCTCCATTCGTCCATGGCGAATGCATCGCTCTCGAGGATCGCGAAGCCGGCCGAGAGCGAGACCAGGAAGGTCACGTCATCGGCTTCGTAATTGCCCTGGATCGCGGCGTGGACGCGCCGGATCTCGGCGTCGAGCGCCTCGTTATCCTTGGCATGCGGGAAGAACAGGATGAACTGGTCGCCCATCAAGCGGCCGACGATGGCCTTGCGCGCCTGTTCCTCGATCCGGTTGGCGATGTTGCAGAGCAGATGGTCGCCGGTGATATGGCCGCGCATATCGTTGACGTGCTTGAACTCGTCGATATCGAGAACCATGAAGCCGACAGGGCCGCGCTTCTTGTGATGCTTGTTGAGATAGTCCTGCACGAGATGGCTGAAATACTCGCGGTTCGGCAGGCCGGTCAGCGCGTCGTAGCGCACCATGTGCAGGATCTTCTGCTCCGCCTTCACGCGGCTCGACACATCTTCGAAGATCAGCACGGCGCCGCCATCGGCGCGGCGGCTCGCGGAAAACTCCAGCGACAGGTCCTCGGGGAAATGAATGAGTGTGCGCGACAGCTTGCCCTCGGCGACATGCGTCATCTGCCGGAGGATGAGCTCCGGCTGCGTCGAATCCATGAAGCTGTAGCGCGCGCCATAGCGCAGCACCGCGCCGAGATCGCGATCCTTCAGCCGGCCGGGATCGCCGATCTTCAGGAGATCGCAGGCCTTGCGGTTGATCACCTGGATGCGATTTTCCGGATCGACCATGACGAGGCCGTGCGGCATGTTGTTGAGCGCCGTGTCGAAACGATCGGCGATCTGGGTGATCTCGCGGCGGGCAATCACGTTCTCATAGAGGAATTCGCGCACGCCGTTGGCCATGGCCCGCGTCGTCAGGCCGAACGGGATGAGAAACACCGACAGCATGGTGCGATAGAAATCGAGCGCCATCAGGCTGCAGAGGATCATCGGCAGGCAGCAGGCCAGCGTCTGCAGGTCGATCGCCTTCTGCGAACCGTAGTTGCGGCCGACGACCGAGACCATCGAGGCCATCGTCACCGCCGTGCAGGCGAGTTCGGCGAACGGGTCCTGCAGGAAGAAGATCGCGTATCCGCTGCCGATGCCGAGAATGGCGGCCGTCGAGGCGGCGCCGATCACATAGATCGTCTCCCAATGCTCGATCCGCTCGCGCGAAAGCGTCGACTTGTCCACCTTGTCGAACATGCGAAAGGTGATCATGCGCCCGGCGAAGACGATGAGGAAGGCGATGGAGAGCAGGACGTAAAACGGGGAATCGGTCTTGGCGGCGACGGCGAGAAACGCAACGACATGCACGGCCACACCCGCGACGAGCGTCATCCGGTTCCCGAAAAGGGAACTCACAAACGACAGATATACGTCAGTAGGGACCCTGTTCGGGTTATGTGGCTTCATCCATACTTTCCCTGTGCGGCGAAACATTACCGCCAACCCTTTAAAAATTGATTTCAGGGCACGCACACATTTGGTTGATTTTTCTGCAATCTTAGCGAGAGACACGCCGAGAATCGGCTGTTTTTGCAGCTTGACGGGGATGTTTCACAATAAGGCGGTCCATCCAGAGGTTGTCGCCATCCTCGCCGGCAAGTGCTGCTGGCGGTTCGCCCGCGATATAAGACTATAATCCAACATCCGGGCTTTCCGCTTCCAATTTCAGGGTCCCTGATCTACCACTTGAGGTGGGAGAGCATGGGGTAAAACCCATGAAATAGGAGGGGGAAAGGCATGCCGGTTTTTCTAGCCGCCAGCCGGCTGATCGATGCTGTCAGCCAGTTCATGGGCAAGCTGTCCGAATATATGGTGCTGTTCTGTTGCCTGATCAGCGCCGCCAACGCGCTGATCCGCTACACCTTCAACTACAGCTCCAACGGCTGGCTCGAGATCCAGTGGTATCTCTTTGCCTTCGTCGTCGTGCTGGGTGCCGCCCATACGCTCAGAATGAACGAACATGTCCGCGTCGACCTGATCTACGGCTCGGTGTCCGACCGGGCACGTCTGTGGATCGACACGATCGGGCTGATCGTCTTCCTGCTTCCCGCCTGCATCTTCCTCACATGGCTCTGCTGGCCCTTCTTCTGGCTCTCCTATGTCCAGCACGAGGTCTCCTCCAATGCCGGTGGTCTGATCCGCTGGCCGGTCAAGCTCATCCTGGTCGCCGGCTTCGGCCTTTTGACGCTGCAGGGTCTCTCCGAGCTGATCAAGCGCATCGCCGCGCTGACGGGTCATTTGGTCGTCGAGACCAAATACGAAAAGCCGCTGCAGTAACCGCGACCGGGAGGAAAGCCATTGTTCGATTTCGGCATCATTCCGCCGGCCATGTTCGTGGGCATGGTCCTTTTCATGCTCTACGGTTTCCCGGTGGCCTTTTCGCTGGCCGCCGTCGGCCTGTTTTTCGGCATCATCGGCGTCGCCATCGGCCATTTCAGCGAGGCCTTCCTGCAGGCGCTCCCATTGCGCTTCTTCGGCATCGTCTCCAACGATCTCCTGCTCGCCATCCCCTTCTTCACTTTCATGGGCGCCATATTGGAGCGCTGCGGCCTGGCGGAAGATCTGCTGGAGGGCATGGGCAAGCTCTTCGGCCGCATCCCCGGCGGCCTTGCCTATGCCGTCATCCTCGTCGGCGCGGTACTCGGCGCCATCACCGGAACGGTCGCGGCCTCCGTCATCACCATGGGCGTCATCTCGCTGCCCATCATGCTGCGCTACGGCTATAGCCCGAGGCTCGCCACCGGCGTCATCGCCGCATCCGGCACCATCACCCAGGTCATCCCGCCCTCCCTCGTCCTCGTGGTGCTCGCCGATCAGCTCGGCAAGTCGGTGGGAGACATGTATCTCGGCGCCATCGGCCCCTCGATCCTGCAGGTGGCGATCTTCATGATCTACATCCTGATCCTGTCGATCGTGAAGCCGGCCTCCGTGCCGCCGCTCCCCAAGGAGGTGCGCGGCGATTTCACCTGGGCGCTGCTCTTCAAGGTGCTGTCGGGCATGGTGCCCTCGATCGTGCTGATCTTCCTTGTGCTCGGCACCATCTTCATGGGGCTCGCGACCCCGACCGAGGCCGGCGCGCTCGGCGTCGTCGGCGCCATGGCGCTCGCCGCCATGCACCGCCGCCTGACCTGGCCGCTGATGCAGGAGGCGATGCGCTCCACCATGCACATCACGTCGATGGTGGTGATGATCCTGATCGGCTCCACCTGCTTCAGTCTCGTTTTTCAGGGCATGGACGGCTCGCGCTGGATCGAGCACATGCTCTCGGGCATCCCCGGCGGCCCGGTGGGCTTCCTGATCTTCGTCAATATCTTCATCTTCGTGCTCGCCTTCTTCCTCGATTTCTTCGAGATCGCCTTCATCGTCATCCCGATGCTGGCCCCGGTCGCCTCCGCGCTCGGCATCGACCTGATCTGGTTCGGCGTGCTGATCTGCGTCAACATGCAGACGAGCTTCATGCACCCGCCCTTCGGCTTCGCGCTCTTCTATCTCCGCTCGATCGCCGACCGCAGCGTCAAGACCTCCGATATCTACATGGGTGCCCTGCCCTGGGTCGGCATGCAGCTCATCCTCGTCGCCATCGTGATCTTCTGGCCGCAATCGGTAACCTACTGGCTGAAGAAGGGGCCGGAGGTGGATCTGAATTCTATCAAGATCGAGGTGCCCGGCTTTGGCGGCAACGGGCTTGGATTACCGCCGATGGGCACCCCACCCGGCATGCCCGGCCTGTCGCTGCCGCCGATGAATGGCTTGCCGGGGCAACCGCCGGCACAGGTGAAGCCTGCGCAGCCGGATTTGAGCCAGCCGCCGGTGATCAAGTAGGGGTTTCAGTTGGATAATGATTTTGGATGGGTGGGAGACCGGAGCCCCCTCATCCGACCCTTCGGGCCACCTTCTCCCCGCTGGGGCGAAGGAAAGATGGAGCGAGCGGCCCGCCAAGAGTCTCTTCTCCCCAGCGGGGAGCAACCATGTCTCATCCTTTCACATATTTCGGCGTCCATTCGGTCTGCCTGGTGAGGATTGTGTTGGCGAGAATGACGAGTTTTCTGGCCACCGCGATGACCGCGCACAGGTGCTCCTTGCCGTTGCCGCGCAACCGCTTGTAGAAGGCCGCCAGATCCGGATTGTGCCGGCGGGCGGTGAAGGCGCACATGAACAGGCTCTTGCGCAGCCTTTCGCGACCGCCCTGGATCCTGCGCCTGCCGCGATGCTTGCCGCTGTCGTCATCATAGGGTGCGACACCGGCAAGAGCGGCGACCTCGTTGCGGCCGGCATGGCCGAGCTCGGGCATGCGGATGACGAGGCAAAGCGCGCTGCGCACCCCGATCCCCTTGAT
>NZ_KB898361.1 GCF_000377565.1 Rhizobium sp. 2MFCol3.1
CAAAGGCCTGCAGCAGTCGATGGACCTGGCTTCGACTGAGGTCGAGCCGTTCGGCTGCCTGGACGACGCTCAGACGTTCGTCACGGATCTTCTGGATGAATTCGAGGCGATGCAATTCTTTCTGCGACATGGTGATCAAAAAGGACATGACGACTCCGACCGCTCATGGTCTCGACCAGACTGAAGATCGTCATCCTTGCTCCCAACGTTGGCTTTGACCAGTGCGTCGAGAGGCGAGACTGTCGCATCTCTAACTGGCCCAACTGTCGCATTACTAAATAGCCCTTACAGAAAATTATCGCATAAGATAGATTATGGAACAATCAGATGTATGCAGATGAGTAAAACTGGCTCGAAATGCTCAGCAACCCACCGCTTCGCTTCATCGCACCTCAATCATCGTCGCTGCGCAATCCCCGGCACATTTGGCCAATGAGTTTGTGGAGCTGCTCAGGATCGACATCCAGCCGACCGGTCAGCAAGCGGCCCCAGGCAAAGCCCGCCAGGAGTTCGATGGTGAGTTCCGGATCGACGTCGGCGTTGATCTCGCCGCGGCGTTTGGCGCGGCGCACCAGTTCGGCAGTCTGGTCGATGCGCTCGGCCATGTAGGCTTTGAGCGCTGCTGAGGTCGTGGCGTCGCTCTGGGCTTCGGCGATGACGAAGCGGAAGATCGAGCCGGCTTCGCTGTCGCGCCAGTAGTCGAAGAGCGCGGTGACGAAGGCGAACAGGTCGCTCTCGATGGTACCGGTATCAGGCACCGGCTCCACGTGCTTCTGATCATGGTAGACGTCCAGTAGAAGTGCCGCGCGCGATGACCACCAGCGATATATCGTCGGCTTGCCTGCGTGCGCCCGCCTGGCGACGGCCTCGATGGAAAAGCCGCTCAATCCTGTCTCGCGCAGAATATCGGCGGCAGCCTTCAGGATCGCTTCCTGGCTCGCCGGATTTCGCTGCGCGCCGATCGAGGTGCGTCGCTCGGCTGTCAGTGTCGATGTCATGAAACTCCTCCGTTATCCCGGGCTTTCGTAGCACAACGCAGACTTGAATGAAACGCATCGTTTCGTTATGGTTCCATCGAAACGATGCGTTCTTATAAGAGGGGAAAACCATGAGCGCCGACCACAATGATACCGCCGCATCTTCGGGCGATACGGGCACGACGCCGCCTCACCGATTGCCTAGACCGTGCCGATTTCGCCTGTCCTTCCTGCTGATCATCGCGGTCTATCCGCTGATCACGACGCTTCTCTATGTTCTGATGCCGCTCACCAGCACATGGGAGACGTGGCACCGCACGCTTGTCATCACGCCCGTCATGGTGTCGTTGATCGTGTTTCTGGTGACGCCGATCATCCAGCGGCACTTCGGCTGGTATGTGCTGCGCATGCCGCGTCCTCAGCGGTAGAGGCGGGCGGACCGCCATTTTCCGAACGATCCATCCACACTGGCATGCCGGGCGGGGCGCCCTGCCCGGCCTTTGCGCTGTTGCGCACCCTCCTCCGTCGCCATCGCGCATGTCCCTCGCAAAAAGGCATCGGCATGAACGCAAATTGATGCTTTTCGCATGCCGGCTTAAGGCCTAGTCAATTTCCATCTGATCGAAGAGGACACGGCGATGGCAACCCCATTCTACTGGAACGAGCTCAACACCTACGATTTCGCCGGGCTGTCCGCCGACACCACGATCGCCATTCTGCCGATCGCTTCGACCGAGCAACACGGGCCGCATCTGCCCGTTGCCACCGATGTCGCCATTGCCAACGGCATGCTGCAGGAACTGCGCCGCCAGCGACCAGACGATCTCGACATATTGGTGCTGCCGACGCAGGAGATCGGCAAGGCGAACGAGCATGTCTATGGCCCGGGCACGCTGTCTCTCAGCGCCGAACTGCTCATTCCCGTCTGGACCGCGATCGGTGCGAAGGTGGCGGAAGCCGGCCTGCGCAAGATGGTGATCGTCAATTCGCATGGCGGCAATGTCGATATCATGAGCATCGTCGCGCGCGAGCTTAGAGTGCGTTACCAGATGGCCGTGGTCTCCACACAATGGGGCCGCTTCGGCCATCCCGATGGGATGATCAGCGAGCATGAGACGCGCTACGGCATTCACGGCGGCGAGGTCGAGACCTCGCTGATGCTGCATTTCCGGCCGGATCTGGTGCGGATGGACAAGGCCGAGAATTTCACGTCGAAGGCCGAATGGATGCGCGAACAGTCGAAGTTCATCCAACCGCTGCCACCGCATTCGCTGGCCTGGATCGCCCATGATCTCAATCCGAACGGCGTGGTCGGCGATGCCTCGCGCGGCACCGCCGAAAAGGGCGAGGCGATCTGCCGGCATCAGGTCAAGGGCTTCGTCGAGATGCTCGGGGACCTCAAACGCTATCCGCTCTCCACTCTCTACAGCAAATAGGCTGCGGCCCGGCCGGTATGCCGTCACGCGCCGACTGTTCTATCCGGCGCGATGTGGCCCTTGTCCTGCAGCTCGTGAACGAGGCCGGCGAGCTCGGCCAAGAGATATTCGACGAACAGGCTGGTGGCGGCGTCCAGCGGCGCGCGGGCGCGGGCGAAGAGCTTCATCGGCTGATGGCGCGCATGCGGCTCGGCGATCGGCCGGAACACGAGTTCGCCGGCACGGCATTCGGTCACCACGTCGAGCGGGTTCAGCATGGTCAGCCCTGCCCCGCATTTCACCAGTTTCTTCAGCATTTCCGAGGCGTTGCTTTCCAGCACCGGTTCGACGGACACATCAAGCCGCGCCAGCGCCAGATTGATGACATCGCGCAGACTGGTGCCTTGTTGCGCCAGAAGCAGGCGCTCCTGGACGACATCGCCGAGATTGATCGGTCCGTCGCCGATCAATCGGTGGCCGGGCGGCAGGACGATGCCGATCGGGATGTCGAAGCTCCCGAGCGAGCGGATGCCTGGCGTGGCTGGAATGTTGAAGCCGAGGCCGATATCGACCTCGCCTGAGAGAACAGGATTGACCGTGGTCGTGCCGGCGTCGTTCCGGATCTGGAAATAGACGCGCGGATGTTCGGTCTGGAACCGGGTAATGATTTCGGCAAGCGGGCCGGATGCAAGACCCACTGTCGTCACCAGCCGCACCTTGCCGGCCTGTTGCATCTTCAGGCTTCTGATGCGACCTTCCAGGCGATCGTAATTCTTCAGCACCTCGCGGATATGTTCGATGCACAGCTCGCCTGCGGCCGTCAGTCTCAACCCGCGCGGCAGGCGCTCGAACAACGGCGCTCCGATTTCTTCCTCCAGCGCCAGGATCTGCCGGTTGATGGCCGAGGATGCGACGTTGAGGCGGGCGGCGGCCTTGCGGATCGAGCCAGAGCGGGCGATCTCGTCGATGTATTGAAGCTTTCTGGAGTGCAGCATTTGACCCTCGGTGCATCTATTTTAAGCGCCGCGCACAAATTAGAAACAGACGCCTGATGAGATGCCAAAAAGGCATCGTTGCGCACGAATTTTGATGCTTTTCAAACAGCAAAGCAACGGTTCAAATGAAAGAAATGGGGCGCTGTCGCAGACGCTCCTTGGCCTAAAAGGGGAATGGCTGACATGTCCAATGCATTGAAGACGATGGCTTTTACGGCGCTGCTTGGTCTCGGGACGGCGCTTTGCGTGGCTGCTCCCTCCTACGCGCTCGACAAGGTGAGCTACGGCACCAACTGGCTGGCCCAGGCCGAACATGGCGGCTTCTACCAGGCGATCGCGGATGGCACCTACGCCAAGCATGGTCTCGACGTGACGATCGTTCAGGGTGGCCCGAATGCGGCCAACTCGGCGCTGCTGATTTCGGGCAAGATCGACTTCTACATGGGCAGTTCGCAGGGTGAACTGACGGCCGTCGAGCAAGGTATTCCGCTGGTCGATGTCGCGGCGATCTTCCAGAAGGACCCACAGGTTCTGATCGCGCATCCGGATGCCGGCGTCGAGAAGTTCGAGGATCTCGCCAAGCTCGACACGCTGTTTCTCGGCAAGGATGGCTACCTCACCTTCTTCGAGTGGATGAAGGCCAACTATTCCGGCTTCAAGGACGAGCAGTACAAACCCTACAATTTCAATCCCGGCCCGTTCATCGCCGACAAGTCCTCGGCGCAGCAGGGCTATCTGACGTCGGAACCCTATGAGGTCCAGAAGCAGACCGGCTGGGAGCCCAAGGTCTTCCTTCTCGCCGATAACGGCTACAGCCCCTACTCCACGGCGATCACCACGACGCAGGCAATGATCGACGGCAAGTCCGACGTGGTGCAGCGCTTCGTCGACGCCTCGATCGAGGGCTGGTACAATTATCTCTATGGCGACAATGCCAAGGCCAACGAGCTGATCAAGAAGGACAATCCCGAGATGACCGATGGTCAGATCGCCTATTCCATCGCCAAGATGAAGGAATACGGGATCGTCGAGTCCGGCGAAGCCTTGGACAAGGGCATCGGCTGCATGACCGACGCGCACTACAAGAAGTTCTTCGACGAGATGGTCGGCATCAAGGTGCTGAAGGCCGACACGGATTACACCAAGGCATTCACGACCAAATACGTCTGCAAGGGCGTGGGCATGGCGCTGAAGAAGTAGGTCGGGCTTCCTCCTCTCCTGTGTGGAGAGGAGGCCCATGGCATACCCAGGAAACGAACGGACCTCATGACTTCATCGCAGCCCACCCCGTCCGCGACACCAGCCGAAGCGCGCAGGCGGCCGCTCGTTGCGATGAAGCAGGTGTCGAAGGTCTTCTCCAGCGGCACGGTCGCGCTCTCGGGCATGACGCTGACGGTCGAGAGCGGTGAGTTCATCAGCCTGCTCGGGCCATCGGGCTGCGGCAAATCGACGGCGCTGCGGATCATGGCCGGGCTCGGCGACGTCTCATCGGGCACGATCGACTGGCCGAGTTCGCGCATCAATTCGCGCGGCCTGCCGGAGGGCGATATCAGCTTCGTGTTCCAGGAGCCGACGCTGATGCCCTGGAAGAACGTGTTCGACAATGTGCACTTGCCGTTGAAGCTGCGCGGTGTATCGAAAGCTGCGGCGCGCGCGGAAATCATGGCGGTGCTTGCGACCGTCGGGCTGCAGGATTTCGCCGAGGCCTATCCGCGCGAGCTCTCCGGCGGCATGAAGATGCGCGTGTCGATCGCACGCGCGCTGGTGACGAAGCCGAAGCTGCTCCTGATGGACGAGCCCTTCGCGGCGCTCGACGAAATCACCCGGCAAAAGCTCAACGACGACGTGCTGCGGCTCTGGAAGGAGACCGGTATCACGGTGATCTTCGTCACGCATTCGGTGTTCGAGTCCGCCTACCTCTCTAACCGCATCGTCGTCATGAAGGCGCGGCCGGGGCGGGTGCATGCCGATCTGCCGCTCGTCACCAGTCTCGAGCGCGACGCGCATTACCGCACCTCCGAGGAATACCGCCAGGCTTGCGAGACGGTCTCGCACTCGCTGATCGGCGCGATCAACGCCGCGAAGGAGGACCACTGATGGCCGATATCGCCGAGACACCCGCCATCGAGGTTGCCAAGCCGATCAATGCGCGCCGCCGCGATCTGGCGCTGCGGATCCTGGTTCCGGTGCTGACGGTTGCGGCGCTGGTCGTGATCTGGTGGCTCTATGTCAAGCTGTCTGGCGTGCCGCCCTATATCCTGCCGGGTCCGGCGGCGGTGGCCAACGCCTTCGTCAGCGATTGGGGGACGCTTGCCCCTGCCCTTTGGGTCACCACCAAGATCACCTTCATGTCGCTGATCCTGGCGCTGATCGGCGGCGTCGGTTTCGCCGTCTTTCTCGTGCAGTCGCGCTGGATCGAGATCGCCTTCTATCCGCTGGCGGTCATCCTCCAGGTGACGCCTGTGGTGGCGATCTCGCCGCTGATCCTGATCTATGCACCGTCGACGCAGGTGGCGCTCTTGATCTGCGCCTTCCTGGTCGCCTTTTTTCCGATCCTGTCGAACATGGTGCAGGGCCTGAAGAGCGTCGATCACAATCTGATCAACCTCTTCGAGCTCTATGGCGCCTCGCGCTGGCAGACGCTGCTCTATCTGAAGCTGCCGGCCGCCCAGCCCTATTTCATGACGGGGCTGCGCATCGGCGGCGGGCTGGCGCTGATCGCAGCCGTCGTCGCCGAATTCGCAGCAGGCTCGGCCGGCGCCGGATCGGGTCTGGCCTTCCGTCTGCTCGAAGCGCAATACCGCATGAACATCCCTCGCCTCTTCGCCGCCCTGCTGATGCTGTCGCTGCTCGGCGTGGCGATCTTCGCGGTCACCTCATTCATCTCCTGGCTCAGCCTGCACCGCTGGCATGAGAGCAGCCTGAAGCGGGAAAACTGATGACCTATTCCTTCATGTCGCCGCCCAACTCCGCGCGCTTCGTGCTCAGCCACGCCACTTTGCCCGATATCGCCGTCGCGGGCTGCGAGGGTGTGGCGGCCGAGGGGCTGGTGAAGGCCGATCTCGTCATCGAGGACGGATTGATCGCGGCGATCCTGCCGCCAGGTTCTGCGCCGCAGGAACTTGCGAAATCCGACATGCGCGACGGCATGGTCTGGCCGTGTTTCGCCGATGTGCACACGCATCTCGACAAGGGTCACATCTGGGCGCGCAACAGCAATCCCGATGGCACCTTCATGGGCGCGCTGAACTCCGTCGGCATCGATCGCGCCACGCACTGGAACGCGGCCGATGTTCGCAAGCGTATGGAGTTCTCACTGCGCTCGGCCTACGCACACGGCACCAGTCTGATCCGCACGCATCTGGATTCGCCAGCGCCGCAGCATCGCATCTCGTTCGAGGTGTTTGCCGAGGTGCGCGACGCCTGGAAGGATAAGATCGCGCTGCAGGCGGCGGCCCTGTTTCCAATGGACGACATGGTCAACGAGGCCTATTTCGCCGAACTCGTCAAAATCGTTCGCGACACCAGCTGCCTGCTCGGTGGCGTGACGAAGATGAGCGCGGATCTCACCTGGCAGCTCGATACGCTGCTGAAGACGGCCGCCGACAATGGGCTCGATGTCGATCTGCATGTCGACGAAACCGACGATCCCGGCGCAGAGACGCTGAAGGCGATCGCCGAGGCGGTGCTGCGCAACGGCTTTACCGGCAAGGTGACGGCCGGGCATTGCTGCTCGCTTGCAAGGCAGGACAACGAGGTTGCCAAGCGCACCATCGATCTGGTGCAAAAGGCAGGAATTTCAATCATTTCCCTGCCGATGTGCAACATGTACCTTCAGGACCGATACCCTGACCGGACGCCGCGCTGGCGTGGGGTGACGCTGTTCAAAGAGCTCGATGCTGCCGGGGTGCTGACAGCCGTCGCCTCCGACAATACGCGCGACCCCTTCTATGCCTATGGCGATCTCGATCCGGTCGAAGTGTTCCGCGAGGCGGTGCGCATCCTGCAGCTTGACCATCCGCTCGACAGCGCCGCGCGCGTCGTGACCACATCGGCCGCCGATATCGCAGGGCGCCCGGATATGGGCCGCATCGCTGTCGGCCTGCCCGCCGATCTCGTGCTTTTCAGCGCCCGGCGCTGGAGCGAATTTCTATCCCGTCCGCAGGCCGACCGCGTGGTGCTACGCCGCGGCAAGGTCATCGACCGCAGCCTGCCGGATTACCGTGAACTCGATAGCGTCGTTGGAGCCTGACATGCCGGATTACCAGAAGATCAAACAGGAACTCGAAGGCATCGCCATCGAGGACAATCCGGCGCTGGTGCGCCAGAAGAGCCGGGACTTCTATTGGTACTCCCCCGTGCTGAAGGCGCAGCTCGACGGCGTCACCGCCGATCTGGTGGTCACGCCGAAGAATGAGGCCGAGGTCATCCAGACGCTGAAGGTGGCGTTCGCACACGGCGTTCCGGTCACCCCGCGCGGTGCCGGCACCGGCAATTACGGCCAGGCCATGCCGCTCTCCGGCGGTATTGTTCTCAATCTGGCGGCCATGGACCAGATCAAGGAAATCCATCCCGGCCGGGTGATCTGCGAACCGGGGATCATCATCGCGCAGCTCGACAAGCAGACCAAGGCGCATTCCGGCCAGGAACTGCGCTTCCACCCTTCGACGGCGCAGACGGCGACGATCGGCGGCTTCATTGCCGGCGGTTCCGGCGGTGTGGGTTCGATCACCTGGGGTGGCTTGCGCGATATCGGCAACATCATCCGGCTGCGGGTGGTGACCATGGAGGCAGAGCCGCGCATTCTGGAGCTGACGGGCTGGGACCTGCAGAAGGTCAGCCACGCCTATGGCACCAACGGCATCATCACGGAGATCGAGATGCCGCTGGCGCCGGCCTACGACTGGGTCGACGTGCTCGTCGGCTATGACCAATTCATGGACGGCGTGCGCTACGCCGATGCGCTGGCGAAGTGCAACGGCATCCTGACCAAGGAGATCGCCCCGATCGCGGCTCCCATCCCCTACAGCTACTTCACGCGCCACAAGCCCTATATCCGCGATGGGCAGTCCGTCGTGGTGGTGATGGTGGCGCCGCATTCGATCGATGCCTTCGCCGCGTTCACGGCCTCGCAGAAGGGCGAGATCATCTTCCGCTCCGACAAGGTCGAGAGCATGAAGGGCATTCCGCATGCCTATGAGCTCGCCTGGAACCACACGACGCTGCGCGCGCTCAAGGTCGATCCCGAGTACACCTATCTGCAGGTCCAGTATCCCGGCCCCGACCATGTGGCGAAGGTCGCCAAGATGGTCGAGATCTTCGGGGACGAGGTGCCCGGCCATCTGGAGTTTATCAAGTTCGACGGGCAGATCCAATGCTCCGGCCTGCCGCTGGTCCGCTACACGACGGAAGAGCGGCTGGAGGAGATCATCAAGATCCACCAGGACCATGGCTGCCCGATCTTCAATCCGCACCGCTATACGCTCGAGGAAGGCGGCATGAAGCAGACGGACAAGGTGCAGCTCGCCTTCAAGCACGAGACCGATCCGAAGGGGCTCTTAAACCCCGGCAAGATGATCGCCTGGGAGAACCCCAACTTCGACTTCTCCGCCGGCGAGAACTATCTGTTCCCGGGCCTGGCCTCGGTGATGGAGAGCGCATGAGGGTTCTGGTCCTTCACTCGCATCCGGTGGAATCGAGCTACGGCAAGGCGCTCTATCAAAAGACGCTGGAGAGCCTGAAGGCGGCGGGCCATGAGGTCGATGCCTGCGACCTCTATGCCGAGGAATTCGACCCGGTTCTGTCGCGGCATGACCGGCTGGTCTATCACGACTATCCTGAGAATACCGAGCTGGTGAAGGACCATGTCGAGCGGCTGAAGCGGGCGGAGGGGTTGGTCATCGTCACCCCGATCTGGAACTTCGGCTTCCCGGCGATCCTGAAGGGCTATTTCGACCGCGTCTGGCTGCCGGGCGTTTCCTTCGAACTGGTGGACGGGAAGGTCGAATCCCGTCTCAGGCACATCCGCAAGCTTGGCGCGGTGCTGACCTACGGGGCCACCCCGTTCCGCGCCTTTGTCGCCGGCAATCCGCCGAAGAAGATCGTCAAGCGGGTGCTGAGGGCGCAGATCAATCCGGTGCGCCCGGTGACCTTTCTCGCTCATTACGACATGAACAACTGCACGGAAGAAACGAGGGCGGCGTTCATGGGCAAGGTCGAGACGGCGATGGGGCGGTTTTAGACCGTCTCGAGTATCGCCGCCCTGCCCGTTTCATCGGTCAATTATCGCATGAGAACATCTTATCAAGACATTGATAAAATGAATTTTTCTCTAGTGCTTTAGACGCTCTACAGCGTGACCACCTTCGCAGCCGTCACCTCGACCTCGACCAGAAACTCCGCACGCGTAAACCCGCCGACGACGAGCAACGTGGAGACGGGCTTGGGGTCGAGCGTGTAGCGGTCGCGCACGGCCATGTAGGCCGGGAAGTCCTCGCGGCGGGTCACGAAGCCGGAGATGCGGATCACGTCCGCATAGGTCATGCCTGCCTCCTCCAAGATCGCGCCGATCGCCTTGAAGCAGAGTTCCGCCTGGGCGGTGACGCCTTCGGGAATAGTGTCGTCAAGCGCGATGCCGAGTTGACCTGACGTGACCAGCAGCGAAGCGCCTTGCGGCACGAGGAAGCCGTGATTGTAGTTGCCGAAGGGCTTGCGAACAGATGCGGGATTGATCGCGTTCTTCATGAAAACCTATATTTCACAATTCTTTATGGTTCATTGCTGATATCCGAAACGAAGATCAGTCCGCCTTGTCGGATGCGAATACAATACTGGCATCGCTGACGATGGCAACATGCGAATAGGCGGCCTGGCTGGCCGCAGCAGCGTCGCCGCGCATGATCGCCGTGACGATGACGTCGTGCTCGTCATAGGACTTGGCAAGGCGCCCGGCGAGCCGGAATTGCGCGCGGCGAAACGGCGCCAGACGCGCGCGGGTCTGCGTCACCATTTCATAGATATGGTCGTTGTGGGCGCCGCGATAGAGGCGGGTGTGGAACTCCGTGTTGTGGGCGGCATAGTCTTCCTGGGCATTGGCGTGAACCAATCTCGCCGACGCGCGATGTTCGAGTTCGAGCGCATGGCGCTCATCGACGGTCATGCGCTCCGCGGCCAGCCGCGCGCAGATGGCTTCGAGCTCCGACATCGCCTCGAACATGGAGTGAAGATAGGCTTCAGTGACGTTGGCGACCACGGCGCTGCGGTTGGGCTCGCGATCGACGAGACCCATGGCGCCCAGTTCCCGCAAGGCCTCGCGCACCGGCGTCCTGGAGACGTCGAAACGGACAGCAAGGGAGAGTTCATCCAGTCGTTCGCCGGGATGCATGACGCCGATGACGATCATGTCCGCGATAGCGCGCACCATCTGCTCGACGGTGGTGCCTGTGCGTATGACTTGTCTGCGCCTGATCTGCTTCACTTCAGAACTCTGCATTTCACATTGCATACAGATGAACGGCGAAACACGGAAAGTCAAATAATTATACATTTGCAGCGTCTTATGGGCTTGTATGAATGTCTATGTGCAGCATTTTTCCGTTGTTATCAGGTAGATGCGGCGATTTTTCAGACATGGATGCATTTTTAATCACATCCAGATTGCAATCTGCATACAGTTTACGCGCTACCGCCTCCCCTCTTTCGAAAAACACGTAATAACAATACCTTAGAAACTGGCACGGTCATTGCATGCACTTTTCCCGCAACCATTTGTTTGACGCGGCCTTGCCGCAGGGAGAATCGCAATGACCAAGCTCCTTTCCATGAATCGCCGCCATTTCCTCCAGGCTTCCGCCGCCGGCGCGCTGGCGATGACGCCGGGCCTGATGGCGGGTCGCGCCATGGCGCAGACCGCGCTCACCGTCGGCTTCATCTATGTCGGCCCGAAGGACGACTACGGCTATAACCAGGCCCACGCCGAGGGTGCCACCGCCGTCAAGGCGCTCGAAGGCGTCACCGTCGTCGAAGAGGAAAATGTGCCTGAAACCGTCGATGTCCAGAAGACGATGGAGTCGATGATCAATCTCGATGGCGCGACCCTGCTCTTCCCGACCTCGTTCGGCTACTTTGACCCCCACATGCTGGCCATGGCCGCGAAATATCCCGACATCCAGTTCCGCCATTGCGGCGGCCTCTGGCAGGAGGGCAAGAACCCCATGAATACCGGCTCCTATTTTGGCTATATCGGCCAGGGTCAGTATCTGAACGGGATCGCGGCCGGCTATGCCTCGAAGAGCAAGAAGATCGGTTTCGTCGCCGCCAAGCCGATCCCGCAGGTGTTGCAGAACATCAATTCCTTCCTGCTCGGCGCGCGCTCGGTCGATCCCGCCATCACCTGCCAGGTGATTTTCACCGGCGAATGGTCGCTGGCCGTCAAGGAAGCGGAAGCCACCAACGCGCTGGTCGACCAGGGCGCCGACGTCATCACCTGCCATGTCGATAGCCCGAAGGTGGTGGTCGAGACCGCGGCCGGTCGCGGCGCCTTCGTCTGCGGCTACCACGCCAACCAGAGCCCGCTGGCGCCCGAGAAGTACCTCACTGGTGCCGAATGGGCCTGGGGCAACGTCTACACCGATTTCGTCAAGAAGGCCCAGGCCGGCGAGAAGCTCGGCAATTTCGTGCGCGGCGGTCTGAAGGACGGCTTCGTCAAGATGAGCCCGCTCGGACCTGCCGTTTCGGCTGAAGCCCGCACCAAGTTCGAGGCCGTCCATGGGGAGATCATGAGCGGCAAGTTCTCGGTCTTCAAGGGACCGATGAAGGACAACAAGGGCAACGTCATCGTCGCCGCCGACAAGGCGCTCGCCGAGGACGCGATCGAACTCGAGAGCATGGACTACCTAGTCGAGGGCGTCGTCGGATCCACGGCTTAAGCCAGAGGGAGAAGCGTCATGACAATCGAGGCGAACACTCCATCCCTATCGCCTGCAATCTCCGATACGCCAGCGCGGTCCTTCCTGGGGCCGTTGCTGGAATGGCTGGCGCGGCGGGCAGAACCCGTCATCATCAGCCTCGGCGCGATCCTGGTCGGTCTGGCGCTTTTCTCGCTCTTCATCATGGCGGTCGGCAAGTCGCCGGCCGTGCTTTTCCAGCTCATGTATACCGGCGGCTTCGGCAGCTGGTTTTCGGTGCAGAACAGCCTCAGCCGTTCCGCGCCGCTGCTTCTGACGGCGCTCTGCGTGGCGCTGCCGGCGCGGCTGGGTCTGACGATCATCGGCGGCGAGGGAGCGGTGGTGCTTGGCGGCGTTGCGGCTGCGGCAATCGCCCTTCCCTTCATCGGCACCCTGCCCGCCATCCTGGTGCTGCTTCTGATGGCGGCGGCGGCCATGGTGGTCGGTGGCATCTGGATCGGCTTCGCTGGCTTCCTGCGGCACTACCGCGGGGTGAACGAGACGATCTCCTCGCTGCTGCTCGCCTATATCGCGATCGCGCTGATGAACCAGTTCGTCGAGGGGCCTCTGCGCGATCCGGCCAGCCTCAACAAGCCTTCCACCGCGCCGCTGCCGGCGGAGTACATGATGGGCAAGATACCGGGCATGGACGTGCACTGGGGTCTGGTGATCGGTATCGTTGCCTGCATTGTCTCTTGGATCCTGATCGAAGTGACGAGCTACGGCTTCGCCGCCCGCATCGCCGGCGGCAATGTGCGCGCCGCGCAGATCCAGGGATTGCCGGTGGGACGGCTGATCGTCGGCTTCACGGCGATTGCCGGCAGCTTCGCCGGGCTTGCCGGCATGATCGAGGTCGCCGCCGTCCAGGGTAGCGCCAATGCTTCGATCGCCGCCGGCTACGGCTATACCGGCATCCTCGTCGCCTTCCTGGCGCGACACAATCCGCTGGCGATCATTCCCGTCGCCATTCTTCTCGGCGGCATTGATGCCTCGGGCGGGTTGATCCAGCGGCGCATGGGCCTGCCGGACGCGACCGTGCTGGTGCTGCAGGGGACGCTGTTCGTCGTCATCCTGCTGTTCGAGACCTTCTACGGCCGCTTCAAGATCTTCAATCCCGACCTTTGGAAGAGGAACCCGTGATGGACGAGACCGGTATCGGCATATGGGGTGTACCGCTGGCGATCCTCGCCGGCGCCATCCGTGTCTCCACGCCCTTCATCTTCGTCAGCCTCGGCGAGACGATCACCGAGCGATCGGGCCGCATCAATCTCGGGCTTGAGGGAACGCTAGTGTTCGGCGCGATGACGGCCTACGCGGTTGCCGTCATGAGCGGCTCGGCCTGGCTCGGCGTGCTCGCGGCTATGGCGACGGGTGCCGTCTTCGGCCTCGTGCACGGCTGGATCTGCAAGTGGCCGAAGGTCAACGATATCGCGATCGGCATCGCCATGATGCAGTTTGGCCTGGGCATGGCCTTCTTCCTCGGCAAGCCCTTCATCAAGCCGGTGGCGCCGCATCTGCCCTCGATCCCGCTCGGCGGCTGGTCGAGCCTGCCGCAGGTGCAGGCGGCGTTGAACATCAATGTGCTCTTCGTCATCGGCGCGTTGCTCGCGGTGGCGCTGTGGTGGGCGTTCAAGAACACCCGCGTCGGCCTCATCCTGCGCGTCGTCGGCGACAGCACGGATGCGGCGCGCGCCATGGGCATCGATCCGGATCGTGTTCGCTTGCTGGCCACAGCTGCCGGCGGATCGCTGGCCGCGGTCGGCGGGGCGTATCTTTCGCTCTATTATCCCGGCTCGTGGAACGAGGGCATCTCATCCGGCCAGGGTCTGATGGCGGTGGCGCTCGTCATCTTCGCGCGCTGGAACCCGATTGGCTGCTTCTTGGCCGCCCTGCTCTTCGGCGGCGCCGGCGCGCTCGGCCCTGCCCTGCAATCGGTCGGCGTCACGCAAGGGTACTACCTGTTCTACGCGGCGCCCTACGTGCTGACGCTCGCCATCCTGATCGCCACTTCCTCGCCTACCCGCTCGCTTGCGGGTGCGCCGGGGGCCCTGTCACTCACGAAATAAGTCACTCACCAAGTAATTGTCGATCGAATAAGGATTTAGCCATGAACGGTCTCGGCGGCCTCAACAAATCCGAACACGGCGTCGGCATCGGCCTCGTGCAGCTGCAACTCCCCGTGACTGTCACCAAGGAGGACCTGGCGCGGCAGACGCAGGTGATCGTCGACCTCGTCGGCAAGGCACGGCGCAACCAGCCGGGCATGGATCTCGTCGTCTTCCCCGAATATGCGCTGCATGGGCTGTCGATGGATATCAACCCCGAGATCATGTGCCGGCTGGATGGGCCTGAAGTCGCGGCCTTCAAGAAGGCGTGCCTGGACAACAGGATCTGGGGCTGCTTCTCGATCATGGAATTCAATCCCGGCGGCATGCCCTATAATTCCGGCATCGTCATCGATGATACGGGCGAGTTGAAGCTCTATTACCGCAAGATGCATCCCTGGGTGCCGGTCGAGCCATGGGAGCCAGGCAATCTCGGCATTCCCGTCATCGATGGCCCCAAGGGCGCCAAGCTGGCGCTGATCATCTGCCATGACGGCATGTTTCCCGAGATGGCGCGCGAGTGCGCCTACAAGGGCGCCGAGATCATGATCCGCACGGCGGGCTATACCGCGCCGATCCGCGACAGCTGGAAGTTCACCAACCAGTCCAACGCCTTCTGCAACCTCATGGTCACGGCGAGCGTGTGCATGTGCGGCTCGGACGGCACCTTCGACAGCATGGGCGAAGGCATGATCTGCAATTTCGACGGCTCGATCATCGCCCACGGCACATCCGGCCGCGTCAACGAGATCATCACCGCCGAGGTGCGTCCCGACCTCGTGCGCGAGGCGCGGCTCGGCTGGGGCGTGGAGAACAACATCTACCAGTTCGGCCATCGCGGCTATGTCGCTGTCGCGGGCGGCGCTGGCGACGCGCCCTACAGCTACATGCACGACCTGATAGCGGGCCAGTACAAGCTGCCCTGGGAGGCGGACATCAAGATCACCGACGGCACTTCCTGCGGCTTCGACAAGCCGGCGAGGCGCTATGGCGAAACATTCAAGCTTGCGGGCGAATAGAGGAGACGGACGATGGACATGATGACCGAGGCAAAAGAGCACTACGTCAAGGCCGATCCCTACCCCTGGCCCTATAACGGCGCGCTGAGGCCCGACAATACCGCGCTCATCATCATCGACATGCAGACCGATTTCTGCGGCAAGGGCGGCTATGTCGATCACATGGGCTACGACCTCGCACTCGTGCAGGCGCCGATCGAGCCGATCAAGGCGGTGCTGACGGCGATGCGCGCCAAGGGGTACCACATCATCCACACCCGCGAAGGCCACCGGCCCGACCTCGCCGACCTGCCGGCCAACAAGCGCTGGCGCTCGCAGCGGATCGGCGCCGGCATCGGCGACGCTGGGCCTTGCGGCCGCATCCTCGTGCGTGGCGAGCCGGGGTGGGACATCATTCGCGAACTCTCTCCTCTTGAGGGCGAAGTGATCATCGACAAGCCGGGCAAGGGCTCGTTCTGCGCCACGGATCTCGAACTGATCCTCAACCAGAAGCGCATCGAAAATATCATCCTCACCGGCATCACCACCGACGTCTGCGTCTCCACCACCATGCGCGAGGCCAATGATCGCGGTTTCGAATGCCTGTTGCTCGAGGATTGCTGCGGCGCCACCGACTACAACAATCACCTCGCCGCCATTCACATGGTGAAGATGCAGGGCGGTGTGTTCGGCTCCGTCTCCAATTCCAAGGCCCTGATCGAGGCGCTCGTCTGATGCCATCGATGCGTGCCCAGGTCTTTCGCGTGCCGGCCGACGGGCCGGATGATGTCTCCGGCGTCGAGGCGCTGTTTGCTGCCGGCCTGAAGCCGGAGAGTGTGGTCGCCATTCTCGGCAAGACCGAGGGCAACGGCTGCGTCAACGACTTTACCCGCGGCTATGCGACATCGAGCTTCGAGGCGCTGTTTCACCGACACGGCGTCGAGGGCGTGTCGATCGTCATGTCCGGCGGCACGGAAGGAGCGCTGTCGCCGCACTGGACGGTGTTTGCCCGCGAGGAGACCGATGCACCGGCGACACGGGCGCTGGCGATCGGCGCGGCGCGCACACCTGCCCTGCCCTCGTGGGATCTCGGGCGCCGGGCGCAGGTGCTGATGGTGGCCGATGCCGTGAAGGCCGCGATCAAGGATGCCGGGATCGAGGATATGGCGGACGTTCATTTCGTGCAGATCAAGTGCCCGCTGCTCACCACGCAGCGGATCGCCACGGTGGAAGCATCCGGCAAGACCGTCGCCACGCGGGATACGCTGAAATCCATGGGGCTTTCGCGTGGCGCGTCGGCGCTCGGGGTCGCGGTGGCGCTCGGCGAGATCGATGCGGACGAGATCACCGATGGGGATATCGGCACGCGCCACGAGCTCTATTCGCGCTGTGCTTCGGCATCGGCCGGCGTCGAGCTTTTGGATCACGAGATCGTCGTGCTCGGCATGAGCTGCAGATGGTCCGGTCCTTTGCAGATCGACCATGCTGTCATGCAGGACGCAATCGATCTGCAGTCGGTGAAGGCGGCCTATGCGCGGCTACCTGGGGGCAAGCTTGCGGCGGTTCTGGCCAAGGCGGAGCCAGACCCGAGCGGTCAGGTGCGCGGCCAGCGGCACACCATGCTCGGCGATTCCGACATATCCGGCACACGCCATGCCCGCGCCTTCGTCGGCGGAGTGCTTTCAGGTGTGTTCGGGATGACCGATCTCTACGTCTCAGGTGGCGCCGAGCATCAGGGGCCGCCGGGTGGCGGGCCAGTGGCAATCATCGTCGAAAAGGAGACCTGAAGTGAGCATAGTCCGCGACACGCGTCTTCCCCAGGCCGGCAAGGCCGTCGGCATCCAGACCCTCGACATGACCATGCGCTTCGGCAGTTTCACGGCGCTCGACAATGTCTCCGTGGATATCCCGGCCGGCAGCTTCCATGCGCTGCTCGGCGAAAACGGTGCCGGCAAATCGACGCTGGTGAAATGCATCATGGGTTTCTACCACCAGACCTCGGGCTCGCTGTCGGTGGATGGCCGCGAGGTGGCGGTCGCCTCGCCTAAGGATGCGGCGACCTATGGGCTCGGCATGGTCTATCAGCATTTCACGCTGGTGCCATCGCTGACAGGTGCCGAGAACCTCGTCATCAGCCGTGCCGCAGTGCCCGCGATCATCAACTGGGCCAAGGAGCGCAAGGACCTCGCCGCCTTCATGGAGCGGATGCCGTTCAAGATCCCGCTCGACAGGCCGGTAAGCGAGCTGGCGGCCGGCGAGAAGCAGAAGCTGGAGATCGTCAAGCAGCTCTATCTCGGCCGCTCCTTCCTCGTGCTCGACGAGCCGACCTCGGTGCTGACGCCTGCCGAGGCCGATGAGATGCTCGGGCTGGTGCGCGGGATGACCGAGCGCGGCGAGCTGACCGTGCTGATGATCTCGCACAAGTTCCATGAAGTGACCAAGTTCGCGGACGCCGTCTCCATTCTCCGGCGTGGCAAGCTGGTGGGATCAGGCAAAGTCGGCGAACTCTCGACATCAGACATGGCGGCGATGATGATCGGCGATGTGAAGCTGGCGGAACTCGACACCCGCGTGCCGGTGTCTTCCGCCGCCAAACCCGTTCTGAAGGTCGAGAAGGTGAAGGCGCCGGATCGGTCCGGATTGAAGACGATCGAGATCGACAGCCTGATGGTGCGCTCCGGCGAGATCGTCGGCATCGCCGGCATTTCGGGGAACGGCCAGAAGGAGCTGACCGAAATCCTCGCCGGCCAGCGGCCGACCGATGCGGGCACCGTCGAGGTCAATGGCGACGCCTATGGCGCGACACGGCCGGAAACGCGGCGCAACAATGTGCGCTTCATCCCTGAAGAGCCGCTGCAGAACGCCTGCGCGCCGAAGATGACCGTCAGCGAAAACCTCGCCTTCCGCACCTTCGACCTCAAGGCCGACGGCAAGGATGCGATCTGGCTCAGCAAGGGCAAGATGCGCAAACGCGCCACCGATCTGATCGCCGATTTCAAGGTGAAGACCGCATCGTCGTCCTCGCCGATCGCGGCACTCTCCGGCGGTAACGTGCAGCGGGCGGTGTTGGCGCGGGAGCTCACCGGCGAGGTCGATCTGCTGATCGTGTCCAACCCGTGCTTCGGCCTCGATTTCTCGGCGGTGGCGGAGATCAGGGCGCGGATAATGCGAGCGCGCAATTCGGGTGCAGCAGTTTTGCTGCTGTCGGAGGATCTCGATGAGCTGCTGGAAATGTCCGACCGGATCATGGTGATCTCGGAGGGCAAGCTGGTCTACGAGACGCCGGCGCTGGCTGCCGACATCTCCGTCATCGGCGCGCATATGGCGGGGCATCACTGATGGCTGAGATCAAGGCGCAACCGTTTGATTTTCCCTTCCGAAAACAGGAGGTCGCGCTCGTCGTCATCGACATGCAGCGCGATTTCGCCGAACCCGGCGGCTTCGGCGCCAGCCTCGGCAACGATGTCGGTCGCATCACCAGGATCGTCCCCGATGTCAAGCGGCTGATCCAGGGATTTCGCGACGCCGGGCTGCCGGTCATTCACACCATGGAATGCCATCGGCCCGACCTGTCGGACCTGCCCGTCGCCAAGCGCAATCGGGGCAAGCCGAGCCTTAGGATCGGCGACGAGGGCCCGATGGGGCGGATCCTGATCGCGGGCGAGCCGGGTACGGCGATCATGCCGGAACTGGCACCCATCGATGGCGAGGTTGTCATCGAGAAGCCCGGCAAAGGCGCCTTCTATGCGACCGAACTTGGCGACGTGCTGAAGAAAAGAGGCATCACGCAGTTGGTGTTTGCCGGCGTGACGACCGAGGTCTGCGTGCAGACGTCGATGCGCGAGGCCAACGACCGGGGCTACGAATGCCTGCTCTGCGAGCAAGCGACGGAAAGCTATTTCCCCGAATTCAAGGAAGCCGCCATCGCGATGATCCGCGCCCAAGGGGCGATCGTCGGATGGACGGCCGATATCGATGACATATTGGAGACGATCAGCCATGCCTGAGACAACGCGCGAACTGCTGACATCGGGTGGGTGGAAGGACCTAGCCTTCGGACCGTTTCGCGATGGCGTGACCATCCACTGGATCAAGGCCTTCGAGGGCGACCAGCCGGGCGTGGCACTGTTGAAATACGAGGCCGGCGCCTCCGTGCCTCGGCATCGGCATGAGGGGCTGGAGACAATCCTGGTGCTCGATGGCGTCCAGTCGGACGAGGCTGGCGACTATGGCAAGGGAAGTTTCGTCGTCAATGCCATGGGCACCGAGCATTCGGTGTGGAGCGACACGGGCTGTATGGTGCTCATTCAGTGGGACCGGCCCGTGAAAATCCTCGAGGAGGCCGCGGCATGAGTACGCCCGCGTTCGATATCGCCTCGCTGCACGCCTTCTATGCCGGCGGTGGCACGGTGGCCGAAATCATCGATCAGGTGTTCGCGCAGATCGCCGCCGTCGATGACCCCGGTATCTTTCTCCATCTCGCCGATCGCCAATCGCTGCTCGCCGAGGCCGCCGCTCTCGGCGCCTTCGATCCGGCGGCAAAGCCGCTTTGGGGCATTCCCTTCGCCGTGAAGGACAATATCGATGTGGCCGGCATGCCGACGACGGCCGCCTGCCCCGATTATGCCTATGGCGCGATCGAGGACGCGACTGTCGTGCGGCTTTTGAGGGAAGCCGGAGCGCTTGTGATCGGCAAGACCAATCTCGACCAGTTCGCGACGGGCCTCGTCGGCGTCCGCTCGCTCTATCCGATCCCGCGTAATGCGATCGATCCGACGCTGGTGCCGGGTGGATCGAGCTCCGGCTCGGCGGTGGCCACCGCGCAGGGGATCGTCAGCTTTGCGTTGGGGACGGATACCGCCGGTTCCGGACGCATTCCGGCCGGGCTCAACAATATCGTCGGGCTGAAGCCGAGCGTTGGTGCGCTGTCGACCACGGGCGTCATTCCCGCCTGCCGGACGCTGGACTGCGTGTCGATCTTCGCGCTTTCCGCCGATGACGCCTGGCGCGTCTTCAGCGTCGCCGCCCGGGAGGATGGCGAGGATGCCTATTCGCGCGCGGTGCCGACGACGGGTTATGGACAGTTGCCTCCGATGCTTTCGATCGGCGTGCCCGCGAAGGCGGATCTGCGTTTCTTCGGTGATGCCGTCATGGCCGCCACCTATGAGGATGCGATCGATATGCTTCGGGGTCTCGGTCATCGGATCGTCGAAGTGCCGTTCGGCGATTTCTACGATGTCGCCGACCTGCTGTACGAGGGTGCCTGGGTTGCCGAGCGCTATGCGGCGGTGAAGGATTTCTTCGATACAAGTGAAGCCAGCTTCCATCCGGTTACCCGCAAGATCTATGGTGCGGCCAAGACGCTGACTGCGGCGGATGCGTTCAATGGGTTCTATGCGCTGCAGGCGATGAAGCGGAAGCTCGCGCCCGTGATCGCCTCCGTCGATCTCTTCTGCGTACCGACGGCGCCCAGCCACTATACCCTTGCCGATGTCGCCGCCGAGCCGATCCGCGAGAATTCGCGGCTGGGAACCTACACCAACTTCGTCAATCTGCTGGACATGTGCGGCATCGCCGTTCCCACCGGCAAGCGTTCGGACGGCCTACCTGCGAGTGTCACGCTGCTCGCCCCTTTCGGCCGCGACGGGCTGACGGCGTCGCTCGCCCTCGACATTCATCGCGCGTCCGGGCTGACACTGGGTGCGACCGGTTGGTCATTGCCGAGTGCCAGGCTGCCGGATGCGGAGATTGAGCCCGGGATCGACATCGTCGTGGTCGGGGCGCATCTCTCGGGGATGCCGCTCAACGGCCAGCTTCGCGAACTCAACGCAAGCTTCGTGCGTGAGGCGCGGACGACGGATGCTTACCGCCTTTATGCGCTTGCCGGCCAGGTTCCCGCCAAACCGGGGCTGATCCGCGTCGAAGCGGGCGCGGGAGGGGAAATCGATGTGGAAGTGTGGCGGTTGACGCCGGATGCCTTCGGTCGCTTCGTCGCCGCCATCCCCTCACCGCTTGGGATCGGCAGCATTTCGCTTTCGGATGGAACCGAGGTGAAAGGGTTTCTGGTCGAGGCGGCGGCGATCTCCGGCGCGGCCGATATCACCGGCTATGGCGGCTGGCGCAGCTATGTTGCGGCGGGAGCCCAGCAGAAGGTCGGCGGCGCGCGATGATGTCGCGCGTTGGAGCGCGTGGCGCTTAGGCTCCGCGCTCCAGGCTTTCCAGCTCGATCTCGAAGCTCATTTGGTCGTAGGCCGGGACGACATGATCAGGGGTTTCGGCCATGACGGTGTCGTAGTCGAGCGGCGTGTGCATGTGGGTCAGGATGGCGCGTTTCGGCTGTAGACGACCGATCCATTCCAGCGACTGCTCAAGCGACAGATGGCTTGGGTGGTAACGGTATTGAAGCGCGTCGATGATCAGGACATCGAGGCCTTGCAGCTTCGGCACGGTTTCCGGCGGGAAATCGCTGATATCGCTACAATAAGCGACATCGCCGATGCGGAAGCCGAGCGAGGTGATGTCGCCGTGCTGCTGAACATGTGGACGCAATGAGATCGCGCCGCCCGCGCCGGTGATATGGACCGGCCTGTCGAGATCTCGGATCACCCTTGCCTCGACGATCGGCGGGTAGTTGCTGCCCGGGGGAGTTTCCAGGCAATAGCCGAAGCCTTGGCGGATGCGGTCCATGGTCGCTTGGTCGGCATAAATCGGCACGCGCTGCTGCGCGCCGAAATAGTAGCCGCGCAGATCGTCCAGGCCATGGATGTGATCGGCGTGCGGATGCGTGTACATCACGGCGTCGATATGCCCGACCTTCGCAGCGATCATCTGTTCGCGAAAATCCGGTCCGGTGTCGATGACCACGGTGGTGACGCCGCCGTTAGCGTCGTATTGCTGGATCATGAAGGAGGCGCGGGTGCGCCGGTTCTTCGGGTTGTCGGGATTGCAGGCGCCCCAGTCGCCGGTGATGCGCGGAACGCCTGGTGAGGACGAGCAGCCGAGAATGGTGAACCGCCGCCTGTAGCCCACCGTGTCAGATCCTCGGCATCTTGGAGAAGCAGCGGAAAGCGTTGTCCGTCGTGATCGCGGCCATCTCGGCGTAGCTCAACCCAAGCGTCTCAGCCAGGACTTCGGCCGTGTTGACGACATAGGACGGCTCGTTGCGCTTGCCGCGCCAGCGCTTCGGCGCGAGATAGGGCGCGTCGGTCTCGACCAGCAGGCGGTCGTGCGGGATGGTGGCGGCGATTTCGCGCAGCTCCTGCGACTTGGGGAAGGTCAGGATGCCGGAAAACGAGATGTAGCCGCCGAGCTCGACACCAACGCGCGCCAGATCAGCGCCCGCCGAGAAGCAGTGCAGGATGAAAGGGAAGGCGCCCTTCCCCGTTTCCTCGGTCAGGATCGCGGCCATATCCTCGTCGGCGCTGCGGCTGTGGATGACCAGCGGCAGCTTCGTTTCGCGGGCGGCCTCGATGTGGCGCAGAAAACCGGTCTTCTGGTCCTCGGGCTTCTGCGTGTCGTAGAAGTAATCGAGACCCGCCTCGCCGATCGCCACCACCTTCTCATGCGCATTCGCCAGGCGGATCAGGTCTTCGGCCTGGATGTCCAGCTCTTCGTCGGCACTGTTGGGATGCGTGCCGACGGAGCAGAAGACGGACGGATACTTCTCGGTGATCGCGAGCAACCCGTCCAGCTTGCGGACGCGCGTGGAGATCGTCACCATCTGCTTGACGCCTGAATCGTGGGCACGCTTGACGATCTCGTCGCGCTCCTCCTCGAAGTCGGCGAAATCCAGGTGGCAATGGGTATCGATCAGCATCTTGGCCTCACGCCTGCGGCGCGACGTAGCGCGGGAAGACCGGCGTCGGCGCTTCCAGCGGTGTGCCCGAAACCAGACGACCGGCTTCACCGAGCGCCGTGAAGTCGCGCTTGTCGGCGGCAGCACCCACGAGGTCGAGCATCCTTTCGGCAGAGCCCGGAACGAATGGCTGCAGCAGGATGGCGATCTGGCGCACGACCTCGGCCGTAACGTAAAGCACGGTCTCCATACGAGCAGGATCGGTCTTCTTGAGCGCCCAGGGCTGCTGGCCGGCGAAATAGCGGTCGGTCTCGGACACGACTGCGATGATCGACGTCAGCGCGCGATGGATGAGCTGCTTTTCCATGTCGTCGCGGGTTGAGGCGAGCAGCGCGTCGGCGGCTGCCAGCATCGCCTTGTCCTCGTCGGTCAGCGGACCGCAGACGGGGATCTTGCCGTCGCAGTTCTTGACGATCATCGACAGCGAGCGGCTGGCGAGGTTGCCGATGCCGTTGGCGAGGTCGGCGTTGATGCGAGTGCCGATCGCCTCTTCGCTGCAGTTGCCGTCATGGCCGAAGGAAATCTCGCGCATCAGGAAGTAGCGGATCGCGTCGAGGCCGAAATGCTCGATCAGCTCGAACGGATCGAGCACGTTGCCGAGCGACTTCGACATCTTCTCGCCGCCCTTGGCCAGCACGAAGCCATGCGCGAAGACGCGCTTGGGCAGCGGCAGCTTGGCCGACATCAGGAAGGCGGGCCAGTAAACGGCGTGGAAGCGGATGATGTCCTTACCGATGATATGGACGTCGGCCGGCCAATACTTGGCGCGCGGGCCGTTCTTGTCCTCGAGGTAGCCGGTGGCGGTCAGATAATTGGTCAGCGCGTCGACCCAGACGTACATGACGTGCTCTGGATCATTCGGCACCTTGATGCCCCAGTCGAAGGTGGTGCGCGAGATCGACAGATCCTTCAGCCCCGACTTGACGAAGGAGATCACCTCGTTGCGGCGTTCGGCCGGGCCGATGAAATCGGGCTCGGATTCGTAGAGCGCCAAGAGCTTGTCCTGGTATTCCGAGAGCTTGAAGAAGTAGCTCGCCTCTTCCACCCACTCGACAGGCGTGCCCTGCGGTCCGTAGCGCACGCCATCGGCGCGCAGCTCGGTCTCGTTTTCCTGGTAATAGGCCTCGTCGCGCACAGAGTACCAGCCGGCATAGCTGTCCTTGTAGATGTCGCCGGCGTCGGCCATCAGGTTCCAGATGTTCTTCGACGTCTCGTGGTGACGATCCTGCGTGGTGCGGATGAAGTCGTCGTTGGAGGCGTTGAGTAGCTTGGCCATCGCCTGGAATTCGCCGGAGTTGCGGTCGGCGAGTTCCTGCGCGGTGATGCCCTCGGCGCGGGCCGTCTGCTGCATCTTCTGGCCATGCTCGTCGGTGCCGGTCAGGAAGAACACGTCCTTGCCGTCGAGGCGCTGGTAGCGCGCCATGGCATCCGTCGCGATCAGCTCGTAGGCGTGGCCGATATGCGGCTTGCCGTTCGGGTAGGAAATCGCGGTGGTGATGTAGAAGGGTGTCTTGTCTGTCATGGCGGCCATTCTCGTGCGGCTTATTCTTTGAAATCTATACGCCGCTCCTTAGCGCATGTGGCGGCGAAGCGAAACAGTAAGTTTGGAAAGCGACGCCTCCAACACATTGCAGTGCAATGTTCGTGACCGCCGCGTGCTTGACTCGTTTTTTTCCCCATTCTACCCAAGAGAACCATCGAACAGGGTTCCGCAAACGTGACATCAGCCGTCCCCCGCACCGACCTCTTCCACGTAGGCTTGTTATACGTAGGCTTAGGGCCTGCTATTTGATGTTCTCCCATTTCGATCCGCTTTATTCGCTCTCGGGTTTCTTCGTCGGAGCGCTTGTCGGAATCACCGGTGTCGGCGGTGGCTCGCTGATGACGCCGTTGCTGGTTCTGCTGTTCGGCGTCCATCCGGCGACCGCCGTCGGGACCGATCTGCTCTACGCGGCCGTCACCAAGAGTGCGGGCACCGCGGTCCACGGCATGCATGGGCGCATCAACTGGCGGATCGTCGGCTGTCTTGCCGCCGGCAGCGTGCCGGCAGCGCTGATCATGCTGTGGCTGTTGTCGGGCGTCGATCGCAAGAGCATCGAAGTCGCGCATACGATCACGACGGCGCTTGGCTGGCTGCTCGTCATGACGGCTTTCATGCTGGTCTTTCGCAAACAGGTGCTGGCCTTCGCGCAGCGCTCCACAGGCGAGCGGCGGACGCTGCGGCCGGCGACGCTTGGCATTCTCACCGTCGTGCTCGGGCTGGCGCTCGGCATCCTCGTGACGTTGACGTCGGTCGGCGCGGGCGCGCTCGGCGTCACCATCCTGCTCGTGCTTTATCCCAGGCTCGATGTGCGCGAGATCGTCGGTTCCGACATCGTCCACGCTGTGCCGCTGACGCTGATCGGCGGCATGGGTTACTGGATGATCGGCGAGATCGACTGGTTCATGCTTGCGGCACTGCTGGTCGGCTCGATCCCCGGCATCATCGCCGGCAGCCTTTTGGCGCCGAAGCTGCATGAGCGGACGATCCGCCTTGTGCTGGCAGGGACGCTTGCGATCGTCGCCTACAAGCTTCTGACTTCCTGATCCGAAACTTACCGGGTCACGGTCCCGGCTGCTTGATATCGCCGAGAATGCTCAGAATTGTCTGCTTGCGGTCGAGATTGTAGGCGTCGGAGACCGTCAGGCGCTCGATGATATCGCTGTGCAGGCGCGACAGGCGCTCGGCCTGGGCCACCTGCCCCGCCATGGCCGCAGCCTTTGCCTTGCCCATCAGGTCGTCGCCGAGATGGCCCGCGAAAAACTCGAAGATCGTGTCACTTTCCTTGCCAGACAGCGCATCGGCCAGACGGTGCATCGCCTTGCGCGCCGATGGTCCCTGCAGGGTCAGAACCTCGTTGTAGGCGGAGATGATCTCGCCACCGCCGTAGTTCACCAGCTTCAGCGCTTCACCGACGCTGCCATTGGCGGATGCCAGCAGCGACGGGTCATTTGCGTCCACGCCGAGATGTCCCAGAGCCGAGCGCAGCGCGTTGTCACCGAGCGGCGACAGCTTGAGCGGCAGGCAGCGGGAGCGGATGGTGGGGAGCAGCTTGCCCGGCGCATGCGAGATCAACAGGAAGAGCGCGCGCTTCGGCGGCTCCTCGAGGATCTTCAGGATGGCGTTGGCGGCACTTCGGTTCATGTCGTCGGCAGGATCGATGATGACGATGCGCCAGTTGCCGGTGCCCGATGTCTGCGAGAAGAAGCGGCCGGCGCGGCGCACCTCGTCGACCGTGATCGCCGATTTCACCTTGCCGGTCTTCTCGTCCACCGGGCGGGCGAGATGCAGCAGGTTGTGCGAGGCGCCCGAGTTGATCTGGCGGCTGACGGAGGAATGCGGATCAGGATCGGCGAGGACGTCAGGCGCCGTCTCCGGGTCCGGGTGCGACAGGACGTGATTGGCGAAACGGAAGGCAAGCGTCGCTTTGCCGATCCCCGACGGCCCTTCCATCAGGAGGGCGTGGTGACCCTTGCCGGAACGGTAGGACTGCGCGAGGAAGGCCTCGGCGTCTTCATGACCGAAGAGCTTTGTGTTTTCGGGCGGCCAGATCGCACCGTCGAGAAGGCTCGGGTGCTCGTCACTCATCGATCGCACTCATCGCCGGTTCCGCGACCTTCGGGGCATCCGCAGGCGCCAGCAACTGGCCGACGATCGAGACGATTTCGGCAGCGATCTCTTCCTCGGTCTGCATGGCGTTGACGACGTGGCAGCGCTCGGGCTCGCGCGAAGCTATGTCGAGAAAGGCTTCGCGGCGCTTCTCGTGGGTTTCGATCTCTTCCTTCTCGAAGCGATCGGGCGCGACGTCGCCGGCGGCACCTCGGCGCTTGGCGCGTTCGAGACCGGCTTTCGCCGGCAGGTCGAGCATCAGCGTGCAATCGGGAACGACACCGTTGATCGCGACGCGTTGCAGCGTCTCGATGAAATCGGGCTCCAGATTGCCCGTCACGCCCTGATAGACGCGCGAGGAATCCATGAAGCGATCGCAGAGCACGACCTTGCCCTGACCAAGGGCAGGACGAATGATCTCCTCGACATGATCGTTGCGGGCGGCGGCGAAGAGAATCGCTTCCATGCGCGTTCCAAAGGATTCGGCAGCACCTGAGAGTAGCACATGGCGCACGGCCTCCGCGCCTGGCGAACCGCCCGGCTCGCGCGTGACCACGACCTCGTGACCCCTCGCGCGCAAGGCATCGGCCAGCCGACGGATCTGGGTGGACTTACCAGCACCCTCACCGCCTTCAAACGTAACGAACAATCCGGTAGCGGATGACAACAATATGTTCCTGCGATCTTGGCCTGCACTCAATCGGCGCCAGCGGCACCTCGTCCGTACATCTAGCCGAAGATGACGGCGAGCGGAACCGCTTCGCGTCGATCTCTCGGCTTTGTCACAAGGTGAAACGCGACTATGGCGATCATGTGGGCTCGGCCGGCTTATCCCAGAGCCAGGAAAACAGCAGCGTTTCGCCGAGCTCCAGCACGGCGTCGACAGCGCGGCTGCTGAGAGTGCCCTCCTCGACCGCGGCCTTGGTGTAGAGCGGCACTTCACGCAGCAGTCTGCTTCCAGCGAAAAGCCGCAGCGTGCCGACCTCGCGATCCGCTTCGACCGGTGCCGGGAGCGGCCAGTGGTAGACGATGCGGGCAGCCAGGCGGTCGGGATTGTTGACCGGGATGTAGACGCTGATTGGGCTTTTGGCGACGAGCTCGACGCTGCGCGATGCGCCGCCATAGACGCTCGCCGTGCCGATGACCTCGTTTTCGGCGAAGAGCTGGCGGATTTCGAAGGCGCTGAGGCCCCACTCGAGCACACGCTTGGCTTCCTCGGTGCGCTCCTTGTCGGAGGCGATGCCGCCGAGCGTCATGAACAAGCGGCGGCCGTTGCGCTCGGCCGACGCCACGATCGAGTACCCCTCGCCTTCGGCAAAGCCTGTCGCCAGGCCATCGACGCCGAGACCGAAGCCGAGCAGCGGGTTGCGGTTACGCTGGAAAATCTTGTTCCACTCGAAATCGGGTTGGGCGAAATAGGGATAATAGGCCGGATACCCCTGTTGCAGGCGCTCCGCCAGCGCGACCATGTCATAAGCCGTGGTCTTGCTCTTTCCGTCGGGAAGTCCGGTGGAGTTGGCGAAGAGCGAGTGCTGCATGCCGAGCGTCTTGGCGCGGCGCGTCATGCTTTCGGCGAAAGCCGGCTCGCCGCCGCTCATGCCTTCGGCAAGAATGATGCAGCTGTCGTTGGCGCCCTGGATGGCTATCCCTCGCACGAGATCCTCGACACGCACGTTGGACTTCAGCGCCGCGAACATGGTCGCGGTGCGCGACGGCGCGCCGCCGGTGCGCCAGGCAAATTCGGAGACGGGGTATTGGGTATCGAGCGTGATCTGCTTGCTCGTCAACGCATCGAAGACGAGCTCGACCGTCATCAGCTTGGCAAGCGAGGCCGGCGAGAAGGTTTGGTGTTCGTTCTTGGCAAGCAGGACCGTGCCGGTCGACGCTTCGACCATATAGGCTTGTGCGGCCTTGGTAACGAACGACTGATTGGCGTCGGCGGGTGCCGCCATGGCATCAGTCGAAACGATCTGAGCCAACGGCAACAGGCAGGCACAGAGACGAAGCATATGTTTCAGCATCGAAACCCTCATCGATCCGGCCCCGAAGGACCTCGGAAACACTTACTTCAGCGCAGCCTTCGCTGCCTTCTGACGCTTGAATGATGCCAGGATGCTGTCTTCGGTCAAGCCGTCATTGCGAACCATGACCGCGTCGAAGGCGAGATCGACCGTCACGGTCTTCACGCCCTCTTCCTGGTAGCCCATGGCCATCGACCCCTGCTGCCAGCCATAGGGGCGCTCGTAGGGATAGGGTCCGATCTCAGGCAGCACGACCATTTCGCCGAACGACGTGGGTGCGGCATTGTCGAAGGACGGGGCGCGTAGCGGCGTTGGGATCGGAGCAGCGTTGTAAGGCGCGCTCGGGGTCGAGCCGGCGTAGGAGGTCGCGGAGCGCGGAACCGGCACGCTGTCGGCTGCGGGCGGCGTGAAGCCACCGAAGCTCTGGATCTCCTCGCGCGTGATGCGCTTGCTGTTGGAGGCAACCATGACACCGGTGGCGATCTGCCCCTCGCCCGGATAGACGCCGGGGATGCGGCTGCCCTTCGGCACGTAGGAGGCCATCAGGTACGGCATATCGTGGCCGTCCATGCGCGCCTTGCCGACATACTGCACGCGCACATTGCCGGTGCCGCTGTGCTGGAGATCGAGCAGGTCTGCCGTCTTGTTCGACAGGTCGATGATGCGACCTTCGTGATAAGGGCCGC
Source organism: Rhizobium sp. 2MFCol3.1 (assembly GCF_000377565.1). Taxonomy (GTDB): domain Bacteria; phylum Pseudomonadota; class Alphaproteobacteria; order Rhizobiales; family Rhizobiaceae; genus Rhizobium. Next base: position 29,647 of record NZ_KB898361.1, read on the forward strand.
GGTCGTTGACGCGCACGATGATGGACGAGCCGTTTTCGACGTTCGTCACGCGCGCGTAGCTCGGGAGCGGAAATGTCGGATGAGCGGCGGAAATATGCATCTGGTCGTAGACTTCGCCATTGGCGGTCAGACGACCATGGAAAGCCGAGCCGTACCAGGAGGCGATACCGACCTTGTTGTAGGAGAAATCCTCTTTCGGGAAATAGGTCTTACCTTTGACGACATAGGGATTGCCGACGATGTAGCGACCGCCGCCCTTCGGGATATTGTTGCCGGTGGCGACACGCGGGCTCGCTTTGACGCCATATTCCGACTCGGCAAAATATTCCTTGCCGTGCGTGCGCTTGGCCGTCGTCGTCGGTGCCGTTCCGCAAGCGGTCACTGTCGCACAGATAAGCGACAAGCCTACCCACCGCATTGGTGTCGCAAGTGCCGCCGCCCCGAAGTCTCGTCTCATATGTCCCACGCCGCTCAAGACCGTTATGGCTCAAAGTCCGCCTATTCAGGCAAAACAAGCCGTACCGCCATCAACCTAACGAGACTTTAATCATGCGACCTTCGCGGCGAATTTGCGAAAGCTTTCGCCGAGATAGAGACAATTCTAATGAATATGGTTAATGGATCGCTAAATTAATGAAGCGATCCGGCACATCCATGGCGGTCTTGAGCAGCTATCAATCGGCTGTCAGAAGTGAAACGAGACACCAACGTTAACGGCGTTGGTGATGATGTTGGTCTTGAGATTGTCGCCGCTATCGATCGGCACGTTCACGCGGGAGTAATTTCCCTTGTACTCGACGAAGGTCGACCAGCGATCGGTGATGCGGAAATCCACACCGGCCTGGGCCTGGAACGTCACGCCGCCGAACTCGTAATCGAAGGTCGTGCCCTGGGGGCGCGTGACTTCGACATGCGGCACGTTGATGCCGACGCCGACGCCGATGTAGGGCGTCCAGCGCTGACCCTCGATCGGGAAGCGATAGAGCGCGTTGGCCGTCAGAAGGTTCAGGCCATCGGTGAATTCGAAATGCGACCAGCCGGATGTCGCCAGCGTCTTTTCGTCTGCATAGACCTTGGCGTGGGTATAATCGAGGGAGAAGCCGAGATTGGGATGATTGAAATTCTCAAGCCACCAAGTCACCCGCGCGCCGTAATAGGGCGGCGAGCCGAACGACTTTCCTTCCCAGCCGGCATTGAAATGCGTGCCGTCGGACACATCCACGCCGCTGTGCGGTGCCGTCTGGTAGCCACCATAGACGGAGAACTGCAGATCCTCGGCCTTTGCCGGACCGCAGAGACAGGCGGCAGTGACGAGTGCGTATGTCGAAAGACGGAATGCGCGGCGCATGAATGGTCCCCAGGTTATCAACCCGGCGATCTTCGCCGCCCTTTGTGACAGCGCTATTTCAGTTCGCGCCGATGGACGATTGATTGTCGACGTGTGTCAATAACACAACAATGTGAACATGCGCCCCATGACAGCTTCGCTAACCGAGACGCTCCGTCAGGACCTTTACGAAGCCGTCGATATCCGCCTTCGTGGTTCGATGGTTGACGATGGCGCAGCGCACCGCAAGTTCGCCATCGACCGTCGTCCATGACGGCACCGCTAGGCCGCTTTCGTGGAGATCAAGCACCAGTTCCCTGATAACGTGGTCATTCGCTCCGCGAATGCCGAAGCATACGATATTGAGCGCAACCGGCGCCTTGATCTCGAAGCGCTGGTCGCGCTTGAGACTTGCCGCCAGATAGCGGGCGATTTCGCAGGTGTGGGCGATCGCGTTGCCCATGCGCTCGGCGCCCAGCGTCTCGATCGTCATCCAGGTCTTCAGCGCCCTGAAACCGCGCGACAGGTCCGGCCCGAGGTCGCAAGGCCATGTGTCGCCTGCGGCAAGCCCCCTCTCCGAGCGCTGCAGATACGCGGCAGGCTGCGCGAAGGCGCGCTTGTGGGCAGCGCTGTCGCGCACCAGCAGGAAGCCTGCATCGTAGGGAACGTGACCCCATTTGTGAAAATCCAGCGCCACCGAGGCCGAGCGCTCGATGCCGGAGAAGAGCTCGCGCAGTGTGGGCGCCAGCATGCCCAACGCGCCGATCGCGCCATCGACGTGAAACCAGACCTTCTCGGCTTCGGCGATCCCGGCGATCTCGGCCAGCGGATCGACCGCGCCGGTATTGACGGTTCCGGCCGTTCCGACCACGAGGAATGGCTGCAGTCCCCGCGCGCGGTCTTCCGCAATCGCGGCGCGCAAGGCATCCATGTTCATGCGGCCGGCATCGTCGACCGCGATGGATCGCAGGTTCGCCGAGCCGATACCCGACAGCTCCATTGCCTGGGCTATGCAGATATGCGCCTGCGCGGACGTATAGGCGACGAGCTGCCGGTCGACTGCACCAAGGCCATCGCGGCGGACGTTCTCGCCCAGCGCCTCGGTTCTGGCGATGATCACGGCCAGGAAATTGGCCATGGACGAGCCGGTGACAAACAGGCCGCTTGCCGCTTCGGGATAACCGAGCGCTTCGCTCATCCAGCGGGTGATCTGCTTTTCGACCTCAATGCCCACATGATCGCGGCCGCCGCAATTCATGTTCAACCCGGCAGCGACCATCTCGGCCACCATGCCGACCGGCGTGCCGGCGCCGTGGACCCAGCCCATGAAGAGCGGATGCAGATTGCCGGTCGCGTAAGGGAAGATGTTGTCACGTATGTCGCTCAAGACGTCGTCGAGCGCGCGAGGGTCTTGCGGCAGCGGATGCGCGAACCGCGCGCGTATCTGCGATGGCATCGGCTGCCAGACGGGCTTTTGCCTGACGTTGGCGATATGATCGATCGTGTCGTCGAGCATTTGGTGCGCCGCCTGGCGAAACGCATCCCAATCGGTGGGATCGAGATTTGCAGTGCGCTCGATTTCGTTCAAGCCTGCGGCCAGATCGCTTTCCGGTGTCCGCGACATCACATCCCTCGAACGGTTTGGGACACGACGGCCCATTTGCCGAACAGGATATCGAGATCGTCGGCGATCGGCTGCATGGCCCGTGCCATGTCGTAGCCCTCGGCCAGCCTCGCTGAGACGGCGTTGACATCGGCGGCGGAAGCCGCGATCCGCAGGATCGTGCGCGCACTCAGATGTACCGCCTGCCCGACGTGGCAGACAGGTCCGGCGCCATGCTCGCGCAGCGCCAGATGAAGCGCCTGCGTCTGTGCCAGCGAGGCGAAAGCGCCGGCGCCGTTGGTGATCGTCAGCGGGACGATCGCGCGGTCGACGATGTGGTCTCCCTCGTCGTCGGCGTGGATCATCGCGTCTTGAAGATGATGAGCGCGCTCTCGCACGAGGTTTGCGAATGCCTGCTTGATCTGGCGCTGCAGGTCCGCGCCGGTGCCGGCCAGCGGATCCAGCTGCTCGAGCGCGGCGATCCATCGCAACCCAAGCCCGAGATTGAAGTGCGAGCCGAATTCCAGGCTCGTCCGGCCATGGATCAGCGACGACCAGTCGTGGAGCGCCGTGTATTGTGAAAGGCCTGCAGCAATCGGCAACGTCGCAGACAACTCATCGACCACCGCCGGCGGAAGGGCAAGAGCGCCGGCAAAGGGCGGGCCTGCGAGGAATTTCGAGCCGGTGACGGCAACGAGGAAGCCGTCGGCGATATCGCGGCGAAGATCGGCGATGCCGCAGCGGAATTGGCAGGCATCGACCAGCACGCGAACTCGACCCGGCGCCAGCGCCGCAACGTGGCGCGCCGTAGCGCGCGATACCGCCGTCAGCCCGGTCTTCGATGTATCGAGGACATGCAGGAGGACATCGCGGTCGTGCTTCAACGCCTGCTCGGCAAGCATAATGACCTCGCCGTCGATCTCATCCGCACTACGCGCCTGGCCGGCGTCATTGCGGATCGCAACCGTGCGTACTTCGATACGGTCGGCCGACATCCCGTCCAGCACCTCGCCCGCGGCAACGCGGTATCCAAGCGCGGTTGCGTCGGCGAAATGCCGGCCGGCCGCGGCCCTCGGTATGCCACTGCCGGTCTCCTCCGGCGCGATCAGGATGTTCGTCACCGGCCGCTTCGACAGCGCCAGGGTCAGGCCGAGCGCGAGGAGTTCTACATCCGTGCCGGATGCCGCTAGAACGATGTCGCTGCCGGCGCAGCCGAGGCTGTCACCAATGCGATGGTGAATATTGGCGAACCATTGATCGATTGCGACGGCATGCGACCCATCGACGCCGAACAGCCGCTTCAATTGCTCATCGGCAGCCGCGAAACCTTGAACGGACACATTGCTGGCGGTCGTCGAGGCGAACGAAATCTCGCCGATCGAAGGCGTGGTCTTCGTGCCGTAGCGATTGCGGCCCGTTGCCGGGTCGGGCTGGATGCGGCCGTCACCACCGGCGGCAAGCAGCATCGACAGGGAATGCGGCGCGTTCGCCGGATCGCGGAAAAGCTCGCGATTGTGTGGCAGGTCGTAGGTGATCTTCGGGGCGGCGCTCATGTCGTCTCCATGGGATGGGAATGTCGGGACGCTGTGATCACAGCGGCTCGACGACCGACACGGTACTGAGTTTGGATCCGGTTGCGACGCGCTTTGCCAGAGCGCTTTCGAACGCCGCAAACAGCGCGTTCATCGCCTTCTTCTTGTAAGGAAACACCGATTCGGAATCCATTGCATGCACGATCATGGCGACGTCGGCTTCGAAGAGCAGCAGGCGACCGTCGGACAGTTCCGCACAGTCGATCGCGAAATAATCGAGGCCAAGGCGGCGGCTCAGCGCATCGAAGGCGCTGGCATGGCGCTTCGCGAAATCGGCGTCGAAATTCTCCATCCACGCCGCCTCCTCCAGGCGCCGCTCGCCGTGTTCGGCCATGCCGGCGCTGAGATAGTGCACCATCCAGTGGTCGGAAATCGCGAGATGGCTCGCGTAGGGCTTGCCGTCGATCACCGCGACACGCTGCTTGCGAAACTTGCCGTCCTCGCTGCTGTAGTCGATGAAGGGAGCGATATAGAAGTCGGTCTCGTCTCGCCCGCCCAGATAGGCCGCGAGCGCGTCCGCCGAGGCAATCTTCTCCATGCCGTGGCCGGCATGCGTGCCTGTGGGGCGCACGATGATGGGGTAGTTCGCAAGACCGTCGACGGTGTCGAGGCCGCGTGTTCCGTCCGCGAGGTCGCGCAACGCTTCGCGGGCGATCCGGCTTGTCAGCGGCGCGAGGATGGTGGGCTCGTCTCGAAACGCTTCGGAGACGCCCTCGCGCGACAGATCGATGATCGCGCGCGGTGCGTTGTTGAGAATAGGCCCCTTCCAGGCCGATAGCACGCGCTCGAGATTTTCCAGGACCGGAAGATTGTCGGGCGATTCGCCGACAGCCACGAAGGCAACGTCGTGTTCGGGAATGTTGTTTAGATCAGCGGTCGTCTCATCGACATAGTGAAGCAGGATAGTGACATCAGAACTCTCGAGCAGGAACTCGATCGGCGTGTTGGCCATGAAGTCGCCATGGGTGACGATGACGAGGACGCGGAGCCCCGTGCCCTTGCCGTTGCGAATCCTGTAGGCGCGGCTCGTCTCCAATGCGCCCTTTTGGGCGATGGCAGCCTGTTCGGACTTTCCATGCGTCTGGAGAATGATCGAAAGGTCCATGAAGGCGCCAGCATCGGCTAGATTGTCCGTCACACGCGCCATCAACATCTCCCAATAGGGCGTGACGTCCTTGCCTTCATAGATGGCGCGCACGATCACCGCCTTGCCAGCGATCACATGCCCTTCTTCTTCAGCCTCGAGGATCCTGGCGGCGGCATTTTTCAAAGCATCAACTCCATTGGCCAGCGCAACGGTGGCGGCGGCTGTTTCGCCGTCGCGTCGCCGATGCGCGCATATTCGAGGATACTTGTGTGCCCGGTTGCTTGCGTCGAGCTTACTGTTTCGGCCGACGACCGCCATGGCCCGTCGCTGCGCTATCGGCTGCGATAGCAATCGGTCCCGTTGCCGACTTGAATCGCCGGCGGCCTCCCCTTACCTGCGCGCCCAAGCGCGAGCGCGTAGCGACGTCTTTTCCGGACGCATACCCACAAGGGTGTTCAGGTTGATGTCAGGGTTGTGCAGCACTTACCAAGCTTTGGCGATGAGCGCGGTCGGCTATCGTCACTACGGTGTGCAGGCAGACCATAGAGCATCGGCATGACAGAAAAACAACACGTGCGTAAATCCCGGCTTCCCCGCCCAAATATCGGCAGCGTTACTCTTTCCGCAATCGTCGGCCTCTATCTGGTGCTGTTCACCAATTTCACCTTCTGGAAGAAGGTGCATGCCTATCTTGGGTTCGAGCCGGCGGCGGTGATGTCCTTGTACATCGCCATCACCGCGCTGTTCGTCGGCACGATCACGATCTTTTCGGCCAAATATTTGATCAAGCCGGTGCTGATTTTTCTGATCATCGCGGCTGCCATGGCCGCCTGGTTTACGGATTCGTTCGGCGTCGTCATGGACACGGACATGATCCGCAATGCCATGCAGACGACGCCGGCCGAGGCGCAGCATCTGATCACGCCGGGACTTCTGCTCCACGCCCTGCTGTTCGGGGTCATACCGGTTGCTCTCGTTCTGTGGGTGCGCGTCGTGCATCGGCCGATCATGCAGAAGCTGTTGTGGAACAGCGTCACCGTCATCGCCTGTCTGGCCGTCTTTACCGCCGCCGCCCTCGCCTACTCCAAGGCCTATACGACCGCCATCCGCCAGCACCGCGACCTCGTGAAGACGCTCAATCCCGTCGTTCCGATCGTCAGCACGGCGAAATACTTCGTCCAGGCCGGGGAAGAGGCCAGGCTTGTGGTGGCGCCGCTCGGGCTGGACGCGAAGGTCGCGACACCTGAAGGTTCGACCAACAAGCCCAGGGTCACGATCATCGTCGCCGGGGAGACTGCCCGCGCGATGAACTTCTCGCTCGGCGGCTATCAGCGCGAGACCAATCCGGAGCTCAAGAAGCAGGATATCGTCTATTTCCCGAACGCCACGAGCTGCGGCACCGCCACGGCGACATCTATCCCCTGCATGTTCTCGCAATTCACGCGCGACGACTTCGACCACACCAAGGGACTGGCCAACGAAGGCCTGATGGATGTGCTCTCACATGCCGGGATCGACACGGCATGGTTCGACAACAACACGGGCAGCAAGGGCGTCGCCGACCGGATCACCTATATCGACCTCGCCAAATCGACCGATGCGCGCTTTTGCGCCGACGGCGAATGCCAGGACGGGATTTTTCTCGACAAGTTCAATGAGTGGCTCGCCAATGTGAAGAAGGACAGCGTACTGGTTCTTCACCAGATGGGCAGCCATGGCCCGGCCTATTATCTGCGCTATCCAGAAGCGTTTCGGAAATTCACGCCGGAATGCCAGACGGCCGAGCTCGGCAATTGCAAGGATAGCGATATCGTCAACGCCTACGACAACACCATCCTCTACACGGATCATTTCCTCTCGACCATCATCGACAAGCTGAAGGGCCGCAGCGACAAGATCGAGGCCGGAATGATCTATATGTCCGACCATGGCGAGTCGCTGGGCGAAAACGGACTTTATTTGCACGGCACGCCCTACATCTTCGCGCCGAACGAGCAGACGCACGTGCCGTTCCTCGTCTGGCTCGATCCCGACTTTAGAAAGTCGATGGGCGTGGACATGGCGTGCGTCGCGCAATCGCGCGAGCAGCCGACGTCGCACGACAATCTCTTTCACAGCGTGCTGGGCATGATGAACGTCACGACGAAGGCTTACGATCCGAAGCTCGACGTGTTCGCCGGCTGCATGCCGCGCAAAGGGTCTTGAGGGGAAATGCTTTAGTTGGCGCGGTGCGCCTGCGTCACGGCCTGCATTCTGCGATCAAGGTCCTGAAGGCCGAATGGCTTGACCAGATAGTCGGTAGCACCGCAGGTGAAGCCTTCGATCTGGTCGGAGACCTGATCATGCGCCGTGAGAATGATGATCGGCACGTCGTTGCTGCGTCCCCGCAGCCGGCGAAGCAGCGACAAGCCATTTCCGTCGGGAAGGCGCAGATCAAGCAGGACAAGCCCATAGTCGCCGTTATCGGCAGCGCGCGTCGCGTCGGCAAGTGTGAGGCACCACTCCACGGAGTGTCCGCTTGCTGCAACATGGTCGCAAACGGCATCACCGAGCACGGCGTTATCTTCGACCAACAGGACATTCATAAAAGGCTTGCCTTTCGCTCCCACGCCTTCGTGCCTACTCATCGGTGCGCCATAAGGCGATAGAGAATACTCGCCAGACGCTTGCGACCGGCCATTCACGTCGATCGCTGATTTGATTTGAAATCCCGCTTGTCAGCAGCGGATCAACGGCGCGCATGGCGCCCGCGTCAACGCATGGCGCGACCCGGCTTCCAGTGTTATCGCTCAGCCCGCACCGTCGGTGGTCACATCGTTTTCCACCAGCGCGTCGTGCACCGTGGCCTCGCCCTGGTCCTTGTCGAGACCATAATGCTTCTCGAGGTTGCTCCAGGTCTCATCCATCGCATAGGCGGCGGAGAGCTTGGGAATGCCGACATGACCGAAGACGAAGGAGAGCTGGCGCTCGGCGACGTCTTCCTTGATGTTGGCGACCTGCGCGCTATAGAGCACGGAGGCAAGGCCGGTCCTATCGGAGCCGGACAGACAGTGCACCAGGATCGGCTTCGGCGCGTCGCGCATGATGGCGACAAGCTGGTCAGCCTTTTCGGTCGATAGGATTTTCGAGGCGGACATGCCGAAATCGACATGCTTGACGCCCAGGCGCTCCGATACCGCGACCTCTTCCGCCCACCATTTCGCGTATCCGGCATTGCCGCGGAGATTGATCACCGTCTTGATACCGTGGTCACGGATGTACCGTTCCAGCTGCGCCGGCGACGGCTGCGCGGACCGGTAGAATTGCCCGGCGACGACAGTATGAAAATTTCCGGTAAGCTGGAGATATCCGGCGTAACCGCCGAGCGTCAGGCCGGCCAAAAGTATAAGACCGCCGACCGCCTTAACGGGACGTGGAATCCGAAGTCGTTTCCATGCGCGCACTGACATCTCCTAGTATTATCGAAGAGATTTCCGTATGCAGCGAGCGGCTGACAACAACCTGAAGCGTAGATGACATTGTTGCGACAGCGACGGGTGTCTCACCCGTCGCTGTCGGCGTTTTGATCTTAGTGAACCGTCGTTCCGGACGTCGCACTTGCCACGTGGGTATCTCCCTTGCGGCACGCGGAAAACACGTCGAGCGCCGGGTCGTAGACCTTGGTGGAAACGTCCATCAAGCCAAGCACGCTGTGGAAGAAGTTGTCGTGCGAAGTCGTCTTGTTGGCGTTTGAGGCAAGGCAAGCCATATCGAAGCCGGCCGATGCCTGAAGGTCGTTCGCCACCCAAACCAGGAACGGCACATGGGTCTGCTGCACCGGCGCGACGACATATGGCGTGCCATGCAGGTAGAGGCCGTTCTCGCCGAGCGATTCGCCGTGATCGGAGATGTAGACGACCGATGCCGCCATCTTGTCGGCCCGCTGCTTCATCTTGTCGATGACGGAAGACACGATGTGATCGGTGTAGAGCACGGTGTTGTCATAGGCGTTCTGAATTTCTTCCGGCGAGCAACTGCCGAAATCGTTGGCGCGGCAATCGGGCTTGAAGCGACGGAACTCCTCCGGGTAGCGAGCGTAGTAGGCCGGGCCGTGGCTTCCGAGCTGATGGAGCACGAGAACGCTGTCGCCCTTCACCTTGTCCAGCCACGCATCGATCCGGTCCATGAGGATCGCATCAAGGCATTCGCCATCCTTGCAGAAGCGCGCATCGGCGGAATCGGGAAGGAATTCATAGGGTATCCGGTCGGTGACATGATAGCTGCCGGTGTCGTTGTCGAGCCAGGACACATCGACCTTCGCGTGGCCGAGCACATCGAGAACATTCTCGGTTTCGAGACCCTTGCGGTGCGTATAGGCGGTTCTCGGATAGATCGAGAACATGCAGGGGATCGAGACCGCCGTCGCGGTTCCGCAGCTGCTGGTGTTCGGGAAATAGACGACGTTCTGCTTGGCCAGTTCCGGATTGGTATCGCGATCATAACCGCCGAGCGCGAAGTCCTGCGCACGCGCCGTCTCGCCGGCGACGACGATCATGACGCGCGGCTTGGTGGTGCCGGCGGTGTTGACGCGGTGGGCATCACTGCCGAGCGGCTGCGCCACGACGTTGGCATCCTGGCCGGACGAGATCGCGAAGCGCACGGCGCTGGTGATCGGCACGAACGGATTGAGGGTATCGAGGATATCCTTATGCGCACGCCCGACGCCGGCGAAGGTGCGGTAGTCTCCCATACCGATGGCGGCGAAGACCGCCGTGCAGGCCAGGATGACAGCCGTGTTGTGCGCGAGTTTGCCGAGGATCGGCCGGTGGCGGATGCGCACCCAGACGATCAGCAGCGAGGGTATGATGCCGGTCAGAAGCATATGCATCAGGAAGCGGCTGGTGATCAGATGTCCGGCCTCAGCGCCGGTCGAAACCGCCGCGTTGCGGATCATTTCCTTGTCGACGATGACACCGAACGAATCGGTGAACCAGGACGCCGCGGATGCGACGAGCACGAAGAAGATGAGAAAAGGCTTGGTGATGTATTTGGCGGAGAAGAAGGTCACGACGCCCATGCTCGCCGCGGCAATGCCGATAACGAAGATGGTAAAGCCGAAATGGTCGGCGGAAAAATATCCAAAAGCCTTCGACCAGAAGGTCTGGTTTGTAACGACCAGAAGATAGGCCGTCGTCAACAAGCAGAGCGTCACGCTTCCGATCTCGGGCCGGAAGTAGCGAGACGCTCCTTGAGAATTGTTATCGGTCAATTCGATGTCTCCGCTAAAGCTAGTTGCGGGACACCATCGGAAAAATGATGGCCGGAATCCCGCCAATCCTGAGCGGGATGCCTTTCTTTTCTGACATGAGCCTGAAAGCTGCGTGGCGTTATCGCACCACCACAGCTAAGATCGGCTACCCCTTGAGGCCGTAATGGGTCTCCAGGTGATCCCAGCTGATATCCATCGCATAGACCGACGAGATGTGTGGGATGGCGACGTGGCCGTAGCGAACCGACAGCTGGCGCTCGGCGACGTCCTCGTTCACGCCGGCGATTTGCTGGCTGTAGATCACCGATACCAGACCGGAGCGATCGGCGCCGCTCTGGCAATGAATCAGGATCGGCTTGGGCGCGGCCTTCATGATCGCGACGAGCTCATCGGCGCGCTCAGGCGTCAGGACCTTGCCCGACGACATGCCGAAATCGATATGCTCGACGCCGAGTTTCTGGGCAGTGGCGATCTCGGTGTTATACCATTGCGCGTTCACGTTCTCGCCGCGCAGATTGATGATCGTCTTGATGCCGTGGTCTCGGACGTGGCGTTCCAGCTGCGCGGGAGACAGCTGCGCGGATCGATAGAGCTCGCCCGAAATGACACTATGGAAATTTCCGCTGAGCTGCAGGTAGCCGATATAGCCGCCAAACAAAGCGCCCGCCATGAGAACGCCGGCGATAGCGCCTCGCAACATTTTCCTACGCGCGATAACAAAGTTTTTCACAGGAACCTCGGTGATCAAAGTCTGGAGCGACCTTGGACGACGAGGCTGACGGACACCTGAAGGCGCTAAGCGCCCTCCAAGTCCTTCGTCATGCGGTCCCGTTGGAAGCGATCGTTTGCGCATCCAGCACGATGCGGCATCCAAGCGGCGGCTGCTCGATGGAGAGGTTCATGCCGTGCAGGCGGGCAATCGCCGAGACGAGGCTGAGGCCGAGGCCATTGCCGGGTTCGTGGCGGCTGCGTTCGGTTCGATGAAAGCGGCGCAACACGGCTTCCACCTCCTCCGGCGGAATGCCGCAGCCGGTGTCCTCGACGGCCAGGCTGATCTTATCGCCGACCTGCGCGAGCGTAATCGTCGCCCTGCCCCCTTCGGGCGTGAACTTGATGGCGTTGTCCGTGAGGTTGCTGATGGCTTCGAAGAGCAGGCTGGCGTCGCCCAACACCATGCCCTCCTCGCCCGCATCGCAGACAAAGGAAAGATCAACGCCGCGCTCTTCGGCGAAGGGCTCGTAGAACTCCATGGCGTCCTGGGCGATCGAGGCCAGCGAAACCGGCTGGAAGCCGGAGCGCCGGATTCCGTCCTCGACCTCGGAAATACGCAGGAGCGCGCTGAAGGTTTTCAATATGCCCTGGATTTCAACGACGGCGTCATCGATGGATGCGGCGTAGTCGTCCGCGGTGGCGGATCGCCGACGCGCACGTTCCAGACCGGCGAGCAGACGCGTCAACGGCGTGCGCATGTCGTGCGCGATGTTGTCGCACACCCCTTTGACCTCGTGCATCAGGTGCTCGATCTCGTCCAGCATCTCGTTCACGACGGTCGCCAGCCGGTCGATATCTCCGGAGGCGCGGCCGGTGGGCAGGCGTTGGCTCAGATCACCATGCATGATGCGTTCGGCGGTCTGCGTTATGCGATCAATCCGACGCACCGAGCCGGCGCCGATCAGGCCGGCGCCCACGAGGCCCAGTGTGGCGGTAACGATCGCGCCGAAGAGCATCGCCCGCGACAGCAATTCGTCGAACTCACGCTGCTCGGTGATTTCCTGGGCGATCATCAATTGCTCGCCACTGGCGAAAACCTTCACCAGCCCTCGATAGGGCAACCTGTGTCCATCGACATGGGCGATGAAGTCGAAGGGCGTGACCGTTGCGGGATGGTGTTCCGGCAGCGGCACTTCGCTTCCGACCAATCTCTGGCCGCTGGCGTCGAACAGGGTGAAGGAACGCTCGAGGCTGATGCCGTTCTCCTGTCGAGACTTCAGACGAGCCGTTATCTCCGTTATGCCGACCCTATCGAGGCCGGCTAGCTCCCGATAAAGCCACTCGTCCACCCGCTTCGACACGAAGTCGCTGGTTTGCCAGGTGATGAAGGCGAAGAGGCATGCGGCGGCGATGCTGAAAAGCACCAGAAATGTAACCGCCAGCCGGAAGCTGGTCGTCCTGACGAGTTCAAGCAGACGCATCGAGCATGTATCCCGAGCCGCGCATGGTCTTGATCATCGTCGGCATGCCCGCCGCATCGACCTTCTTGCGGAGCTTGCTGATGTGAACATCGATCACGTTGCTCGGCTCGTTGTAACGGTAATTCCACACCTCCTCGAAGAGCATGGTGCGGGTGACGATTTGGCCGGAATGGCGCACCAGATACTCCAGCAGCTTGAACTCGCGCGGTAGCAGATCGAGCAGGCGACCGGAGCGGCGGGCGGTATGCGTCAGGAGGTCGATTTCGAGGTCGCCCACCTTGAGCACCGTCTCCTTGGCCTGGCCATATTGCCGCCGGATGAGCACGTCGATCCTGGCGGTCAGTTCGAGGGATTCGAAGGGTTTGGTGAGATAATCGTCACCACCGGCCTTGAGGCCGCGAATGCGCTCGTCGACCGCCGACAGGGCGCTCAGGATCAGCACCGGCGTCTGAACGCCCGCCGTCCGCAAGGTCGTGAGCAGGCCGATCCCATCGAGCGTCCCGGGAAGCATCCGATCGAGAACGATCGCATCGAACGTTCCCGAAACTGCCTTCACCAATCCCTCGCGGCCGTCATGGGCACAGACGACTGCGCAGCCGTTGTCGACCAAGGCGGCCTCGATCTCCAGCGCCGTCTTCTTGTCGTCCTCGATTACCAATACCGTCGACACGTGCACTCCCTGAAACCGACCCTAAATTTGCTTCAATCGGATATATTGGATGACACATTACAGAAATTGAGACTAAACGGGGTTCGCCCGAGCATGAAAACTTTTTAATCTTTCACGGACAGGCCTTTATTCATGCGGGTTCTCATCGTCGAGGACGACGACAAGACTGCCAGCTACCTGATGCGCGGGCTGACCGAAAGCGGCATCATCGCCGATCATGCCGGCGATGGAGAACTCGGCCTCGTGCTCGCCAGCGAGCCGATCTACGACGTGTTGATCGTCGACCGACTGCTGCCAAAAATGGATGGGCTGGCGCTTGTCACGGCGCTGCGCGCGCAGGGCAACGCGGTGCCGATCCTGATGCTGAGCGCGCTCGCCAATCCGATGGACAGGGTCGAGGGGCTTCGCGCCGGTTGCGACGACTATCTCGCCAAGCCCTATGCATTCGGCGAACTCTTGGCACGCGTGCAGGCCATCGCCCGGCGTCGAGATGGGCGCAGCGATGCGACAACGCTAACCGTCGACGCGCTCTCGCTCAATCTCGAGCAACGCGTCGCGATCCGCGAGGGAAAGACGATCCCGCTGCAGCTGCGCGAATTCCTGCTCCTGCAGACACTCATGCGCAACGCCAACGCCGTGGTGACACGCACCATGCTGCTGGAATCCGGATGGGATTACGCATTCGAGCCGCGCGGCAACATCATCGACATGCATATCCACCGCATCCGCCGCAAGATCGACCAGGGCTTCGCCTATCCGCTGCTGCATACGGTTGCTGGCGCCGGATACTGTCTGGGGATCGCACCCGGCGCCTGAGGCCAGCCGCCGCTTCTTAAAATATTTTTCATGTTCGCGCGAATTGCCGCCCATGATCGGGAAGGCAGAGTAATGCTGCGATGCACAATTGCTGCGTCGCCTGTTTTACTCAAGCGAGCGGATTGATGACCCCAACAAACACCGAAAAGACGACTGAAGCTGAAAGCCGGCGCCGTCCTCTGTCCCGCCTCAGGAATTCCGTCGCCGCGATCGCGCTACTCGCCGCCGCCGGTGCCGGTATCTATTTCATGCTGGAAGCGCATGAGACCAGGTCGGCGCCGGTCGCAAAAGCCGCGGCACCCGCCGCGATCCCTGTCGAGACCGCCCAGGCACAGGTCCAGGATATTCCGATCGAGCGGTCGGGACTGGGTTTCGTGGCGCCTCTGACCGCCGTCGATGTGAAGGTGCGCGTCGATGGGCAGCTGCAAAAGGTTCATTTCGCCGAGGGCCAGGACGTTAAGGCAGGAGATGTGATCGCCCATATCGACCCCCGTCCCTACGAGGCCGCCGTCGATCAGGCCCAGGCAGCCTATGCCAAGGATCTGGCGCAACTGAACGGCGCCAAGCTCGACGACGCCCGCGCCAAGAAGCTCATCGCGACCGGCAGCGGCACGACGCAATCGTCCGAGACCGCAGCGGCGCAGGTAGCCATCCTCGAAGCCGCCGCGCAGGGCGAAAAGGCCGCGCTGGACACGGCCAAGCTTAACCTGAGTTTCGCAACGGTGACCGCGCCGATCACCGGGCGCACCGGCCTCAAGCAGGCGGAAGAAGGCGCGATCGTTCGCGCCGGCGATACGACCGGCATCGTGACCATCACCCAGATGAAACCGATCGCCGTCCAGTTCACGCTCACCCAGGACGAACTTCCCGATCTGATCGCCGGCCAGGCCAAGGGCGCGCTTGCCGTTGCCGTCAACAGCCGCGATGGGGGGAAGCACCTCGCCGACGGTACTTTGTCCGTCGTCGATAGCCAGGTAGACACGACAACGGGCATGGTGAAGGTGAAGGCGGTGTTTCCCAACGACGATCTCGCGCTGTGGCCGGGAGAGCTTGTCACCGCCCGGATCGTTCTGAGGACCGACAAGGGCGCCACGGTCGTTCCTTCCTCGGCAATCCAGAACAGCCAGACCGGCCCTTATGTCTACGTGATGAAGCCTGACAACACGGTTGTCGCCACGCCCGTCAAGACCGGCCCGTCCGCTGCCAACATGACCGCCGTTCTCGACGGCGTTTCCTCCGGCGATGCGGTCGTGGCTTCGGGCCAGTCGCGCCTGACGGACGGCACCCTTGTCAGCGCCAAGCCGCTTGCAGGCCAAACACAGCATCTTGCCAACGCCGAGGAGGCAATCCAGTGACGATCTCGGAACTCTTCATCCGGCGGCGGGTGGGCACGTGCCTGCTCGCCATCGCCGTCGTTCTGCTGGGGCTTGTGAGCTACAATCTCCTGCCGGTCTCCTCGCTGCCGCAGGTCGATTTTCCGACCATCCAGGTCAGTGCCACGCTGACGGGCGCCAATGCAGACACCATGGCGACCTCTGTCGCCACGCCGCTTGAAAACCAGCTTTCGACCGTCTCGGGCATCACCCAGATGACCTCCACGAGCTCGGCGGGCCGCGTCGGCATCATCATTCAGTTCGATCTGAGCGTCGATATCAATACCGCGGCGCAGGATGTGCAGGCGGCGCTGACGGCTGCCAACGGCCAGTTGCCGAAGGACATGACCACGGCGCCGACCTTCCACAAGGTCAATCCAGCCGCGCAGACCGTACTGACGCTGGCGCTGACCTCGCCGCGGCTGCCGCTGACGGAGCTCGATCACTACGCCGAGGACATCATTGCCCAGCAGGTATCCCAGATCAACGGCGTCGGCCTCGTCGACTATCACGGCCCGGCCCGGCCCTCGATCCGCATTCGCCTCGACCCCGACAAGGTCGCGGCACGTGGCCTCACCATGGAAGACGTTCGCACGTCGATCGGCAAGCAGACGGTCAACCAGCCGAAGGGCCAGCTTGCCGGCAATGGCCGGACGACAATCATCGACAGCACCGACCAGATCATGGACCTGCCCGCCTACCAGTCCATGGTCGTGGCCTACAAGAACGGCGCGCCGATCCGCGTGCAGGATCTCGGCACCGTCATCTCCGGTCCTCAGGACAACAATCAGGCCGCGTGGCTCGGAGAGACCCGCGCGGTGATGCTCGACGTCCACTCGATGCCTGGCACCAACATTCTCGATACGATCACCGGCATCAAGGCCAAGATGCCGCAGCTGCAGGCGATGCTTCCGGCGGATGCCAAACTGACCATCTTCGGCGACAAGACGCAGATGATCACTGCTTCCGTCGACGACGTGAAGCTGACGATGGTGCTCACCATCGCGCTGGTGGTCGTCGTCATCTTCGCGTTCCTGCGCAACTTCTGGGCAACGGTCATTCCCGCGATCACGATCCCGCTGTCGCTGCTTGCCACCTTCGCCATCATGTACCTCTTGGGATACAACCTCGACAACCTGTCGCTGATGGGACTGACGATCGCCGTCGGCTTCGTGGTCGACGACGCGATCGTCGTCATCGAGAATGTCGTGCGCCACATGGAGATGGGTAAGACCAGGGTCCAGGCGGCGATCGAAGGCACCAAGGAAGTGACCTTCACCATCATCTCCATGACGATTTCGCTGGTCGCGGTGTTCATTCCCATCCTTTTGATGGGCGGCATGGTCGGACGCCTGTTTCGCGAGTTCGCCGTCACCGTCAGCGTCGCGATCTTCGCCTCCGGGATCATCTCGCTGTCGGTGACGCCGATGCTATGCGCATGGCTGATCAAGCATGACCATAACGAGGAGCACGGGCGGCTCTATCAATGGTCGGAAGCCTTCTTCGAGGCCTGCACCAATGGGTACGGGCGGGCGCTGGATGTCGTCTTGCGTTTTCGCTTCGTCACACTTGGCGTCGCCATCGCGACGATCGCCTGCACCGGCTGGCTGTTCATGACGATCCCCAAGGGCTTCATGCCGCAGACGGATAGCGGCTATATTGGCGGGCAGGCGCAGGCCGCGACCGATATCTCCTTCGCCGACATGTCCAGGAACATGACCGAGATCGGCAAGATCATTTCGGCCGACCCCGGCGTCTTCAACGTCGGATACTGGATCAATCCCAGCCCATCCGCCAGTGTCGGCCAGATCCAGATCGTGCTGAAGCCGCTCGGCGAACGCGATCGGGCGCCGCAGATCGTCGCGCGCCTGAAGAGGCAGATGGCACATCTGCCGGGGCTGACGATCGGCCTGCAGGTTCAGCAGGACATCCAGGTCGGCGGCCGCCAGTCCGCCTCGCAGTACCAATATACGCTGCAGGATCCGGATTCGGCCGAACTTGCAAAATGGGCAGGCGTGATGACCAAGGCGATGAAGGGCCTGCCGCAGATCCAGGACGTCATCAGCGACAACCAGAAAGCCGCCACAAGCGTGACGCTCGATATCGATCGCGCCACCGCCTCGCGGCTCGGTGTCAGCATCACCGATATCGACAATACGCTTTATGACGCCTTCGGTCAGCGACAGGTGGCAACACTCTATACGCAGGTGTCGCAATACCATGTCGTGATGGAGGTCGATCCGCGCTTCGCCTTGTCGCAGGACGCGCTCTCGCATCTCTACGTCAAGTCGAGCACCAATTCCGACAAGCTCGTGCCACTGAGCATTCTCGGCAATCTGAAGACGGGCGTGCTGCCGGTTTCGATCAACCATCAGGGCTCGATGCCGGCAACGACATTGTCGTTCAACCTGAAGCCCGGCTACGCGCTTGGAGATGCGACCACGGCGATCCACAATGCCGAGCTTCAGGCCGGCATGCCGATCACCGTCATCGGCTCGTTCCAGGGCACCGCGCAAGCCTTCCAGGATTCACTGAAGAGCGAGCCTTATCTCATCCTAGCGGCGGTGGTGGCGGTCTATATCGTGCTCGGCATTCTCTATGAGAGCCCGATCCATCCGTTCACCATCATCACGACCTTGCCTTCGGCCGGGCTCGGCGCGCTGGTCGCGCTCTATCTCGCCGGGCAGGACCTGTCGATCATGGGGATGATCGGGATCATCCTGTTGATCGGCATCGTCAAGAAGAACGCGATCATGATGATCGATTTCGCGCTAGAGGTGGAACGCAACGAGGGCCTGTCGCATCGCGATGCGATCCACAAGGCGTGTATCCTGCGTTTCCGGCCGATCATGATGACGACGCTCGCGGCCCTCTTCGGCGCGCTTCCGCTCGCGCTCGGCCACGGCGCCGGATCCGAGCTTCGCGTTCCGCTCGGCATCGCAATCGTGGGCGGCCTGATCGTCTCGCAGGTGCTGACGCTGTTTACGACGCCGGTGATCTACCTACTGATGGCGAGGTTCACGCACAAGCGCGCCGCAAGCTCCGCTCCCGGCGTTCCCGCCGGGGCGCATTGAGTTCAACAGGGCGCGGCATCATCGCCGCGCCCTTTCACATGATCTTGAGAACGCACGTCGTTCGCGCGCGGAAGTACCGCGTTTTTTTTACGTGTTTGTTTCCGACAAAGTGAAAAATGGCGGAGGGGGTGGGATTCGAACCCACGGTACGGTTCCCCGCACGACGGTTTTCAAGACCGTTGCCTTAAACCACTCGGCCACCCCTCCAACACGCGATCTGCTGTCCTCGTAGTGCAATCAGCGCACGTCGAGTGTCAGCAAATCGGATTTCGAAGGCTTTAAGCTGCTTCGTCGGCACCGTCAACCAGCCCAACCGCGTCTTCGCGCCGTGCTCTCGCATAATGACGCGGGAGCACGAGCGAAGATATCGGATAAGCGAAGGAAAAAGACGATCAGTGCGCGGTGGTTTTACGGTTTGCCAGCAGAAGAATGTAATCATCGGCAGCATCGGCGATCGCCATGGCCACCTCGGCCGCCGCCCAGCCGTTCTTCTGCGCTTCCCTGATAATCTGGTGGAGTGCGGGTTCCACGTCGGCCCGGCAATCGAGCAAACGCTGGTCGTGGTTGGTGTCACTGCGAGCTGACTGAAGATTGATCATCTCTGTTACCCCTCATGTCCAAGTCTGTACCATGACATAGATTGCAGGTTGAGCAAGGGATTGCTGATCAAAACCAAAATTTTGCCGCCGGATGAGGTTTTTCAACGACACTCGCCTAAAGCGATCAGCCATGCAACTTGACCGAAAGTACCGCGAGAGCACTGACAAATACGTTCCATAGTTGGCGATATATCATTGAAAATGATGAAACATACTTCGGAACCTTCAAAACAAACCAACAACTTCGACATCACCGCCAAAGTCTTGCTTAGTATTGTTTGACATCAACGAGATCGTATCGGCGCCCGATTTCAGCATTTATATTCCAACATATTTTGGCTCTATGTATTTTTCTAAATGCTTCCAAATGTTGCTTTTATCTAAACCATAAAGCGATACCAAAATGACATTCCAATGGAAATGGATCATCATGCCAGCCACCTGCCCTCATTGATCGGTCGGTCACGCCATATCACTCGACAATGTGTCGAGTAATTGAATTAAAATCCCCCAGTGGTTGCATTTCACATTTCCGTGATTTTCAGTGTCGCGGCGGCGTTTAGGTATGAATGACGGGTCGTCCGGAGCATGGTTTTCACGGACGGATCATCCGGTGGCTTTATGCATCGAAAACCGGATACGAAAAGGGCCGAGCTCCATAGCCCGGCCCTTTCCATTCTCAGTCGAAAAATTCTATCGACGGCTCATCAAGCCAAACAGGTATGCCACGCCGGCGGTGACCGCGATGGCGAGGATCGGTTCCTCGCGGACCTTGTCGCGGACGCGTTCGGTCAAAACTGAGGCCTCATCAGCAACGGCGGTCTTTGCACCCTGCCCCAGCGCAACGACGCTTTCGGACAGGCGCGCCAGATCTTCCCGCAATGCGGCGACCTGCGCGGACAGATCATCCGTTGCAATCTCCGCCTTGACGCGCGCGGCTGTGGACTGTGCGGAGGCGGTTTTCATGTCGGCCATTGTTTGCTCCTGTTTCTTGGGGATGCTGCTCAACGAAATAGCGCCGTCAAAGGTTCCGCAAGCGAGCATCTTTTGTCGTCGATCGGCGTCGCGAAACACGGCTGGTATAGCGCAGATGTTTTCGCGCGATAACCCTTCAATTCCTGATGCGTTTGCTCTAAGGAACGTCCAATGCTTTGCCCGCGAACGGGCGAATATAATGCGAGGTTTGCGTTTCGATGTTCGATCTTCTGCGTAGAGCTGCCCGGACCTGGGCGGCCAAGCTCCTGATGCTGCTCCTAGTCGCCTCTTTCGGCATTTGGGGTGTGTCACACTCCCTGCTGACCGGTAGCACCAGCACGACCGTGGTTACGGTCGGCGACCAGCAGGTCGACGTCAACGAGTTTCGTCTCGCCTATCAGCGCCAGGTCTCCAACCTCAGCCAGCAGTTCGGCATGCGCCTGACGCCAGATCAGGCCCGCGCCTTCGGCGTCGAGCAGCAGGTGATCTCGCAGCTGGTGGCAGGCGCTTCGCTCGACCAGCTCGCCGCCGACATGGGACTCGGCCTCTCCGAGGATCGTCTCGCCCAGCTGATCGGTGACGATCCGGCGTTCAAGGCCGTCAACGGCCAGTTCGACCGTTCGCTGTTTACCTCGCGCCTGCGCAATGCCGGTATTCGCGAGGACGACTATATCAAGGAACGCAGCAAGGTTGCGGTCCGCAGCCAGATCGTCGATGCGATCTCGAACGGCTTCACACCGCCGAAGACGCTTGTCGATTCGCTGAAGCTCTACCGCCAGGAAAGCCGCGGGATCGATTACCTGTTGCTGACCAACGCCAATATCGAGCCGATCAAGGCGCCGGCCGACGACGTTCTGGCCAAGTGGTTCGAAGGCGCGAAGGCGCGCTATCGTGCGCCCGAATATCGCAAGTTCACCTATCTTAAACTGCAGCCGGCCGACATCGCAGACGCCGGAACGGTAACCGACGATCAGATCCGCGAAGACTTCGAGAAGCGCAAGGACGCTTATCGCACGCCGGAAAGCCGCACGATCGAGCAGCTGACCTTCCAGAACAAGGATCTCGCCAACGCTGCCGCCAATGCGCTCAAGACCGGCACGACCTTCGACCAGCTGGTGACCGACCAGGGCAAGACGGCCAGCGACGTCATGCTCGGCGAGTTCACCAAGGACAAGGTTCCCGACCAGTCCGTTGCCGACGCGGCCTTCGCGGTTTCCCGCAACGGCGGCACCTCGCCCGTCGTCGAGGGCAGCTTCGGCCCGGTTATCCTGCGCATCACCAACATCAAGCCTGAGAGCGCCAAGAGCTTCGACGAGGTCAAGGAAGACCTGCGCAAGCAGCTCGCCGTCGCCAATGCCTCGCAGCAGATGATCACCGTTCACGATCAGATCGAAGACCTGCGCAGCGCCGGCTCGACGCTCGACCAGATCGCCACGCAGCTGAAGCTCAAGGCCGTGACCATCGACGCCGTCGATGCAACCGGCCTCGACAAGGCCGGCAATGAGGTCAAGGACATCCCGGAGAAGCAGCAGGTGCTGGGCGCGGTGTTCCGTGCCGAAGCTGGTGCTGATATCCCGTCGCTGTCGATCGGCACGGATGGCTATCTCTGGTTTGCTCTCGGCGACATCACGCCCGAGCGCGACCGTCCGCTTGCCGAAGTTCACGACAAGGCCGTCGCCGACTGGACCGCCGAGCAGCAGAAGACGGAACTCGCCAAGAAGGCGGACGAGCTGAAGCAGCAGGCCCAGAAGGGTACTTCGCTCGCTGACATCGCCGCACCACTCGGCATTCAGGTCGAGAGCAAGAGCGGCATTACCCGCGGCATGGACGACGTGGTTCTTGGCACCGGTGGTGTCAACGCCTCCTTCTCCGGTCCGATCGACACGATCGCGACGGCTATCGGTGCCGATCCGACGACGCAGATCCTGATGAAGGTCACCGAGGTCAACACCGAGCCGACCGGCGACGTGCTTGCCAACCAGGACCAACAGATCAACGCGATCGCCAACGCCGCCGGCGACGACATCCTGGACCAGATGGTCTCCCTGCTGCAGACGCAGTATGGCGTGTCGATCAACCAGCAGCTCGCCGAACAGGCAGCCTCGCGCTAAGGGGAAGATGAACGCATGACCGATCTGAAGCCCCTCCTGGCGAAGGCCGCAAGCCGCGAACCTCTGACACGTGAGGAGGCCCGCGAGGCCTTCGACATCCTGATGTCCGGCCAGGCTACGCCCTCTCAGATCGGCGGCTTTCTGATGGCGCTGCGCGTTCGCGGCGAGACCGTCGACGAGATCGTCGGCGCCGTCACGACCATGCGGTCGAAGATGCTGACGGTGGAGGCCCCCGCCGATGCCATCGACATCGTCGGCACCGGCGGTGACGCCAGCGGCACCTACAACATCTCGACGCTGGCGGCCCTGATCGTCGCCGGCGCTGGTGTCCCGGTCGCCAAGCACGGCAACCGCGCTTTGAGTTCCAAATCGGGCGCCGCGGACAGCCTCGCGGCGCTGGGCGTCAAGCTCGACGTGACGCCTGAGGTCATCTCGCGCTGCATTCGCGAGGCCGGCGTCGGCTTCATGTTCGCGCAGCAACATCATTCGGCCATGCGCCATGTCGGCCCGTCGCGTGTCGAACTCGGCACCCGCACGATCTTCAACGTGCTTGGCCCGCTCTCCAATCCGGCCGGCGTTCGCCGCCAGCTGCTCGGCGTCTACTCGCCGCAGCTCGTCATGCCGATCGCCGAAGTCATGCGCGATCTCGGTTCCGAGAGTGTGTGGGTCGTGCACGGCAACGGCCTTGACGAAATCACCACCACGGGCAAGACCAGCGTGGCAGCACTTGAGGACGGCAAGATCAAGAGCTTCGAGTTGTCGCCTAGCGACTTCGGCGTCGATACGGTCGAACTTCAGGCGATCAAGGGTGGCGACGGCATCGTCAATGCGGCTGCGCTGCGGGATGTACTCAGCGGCGCGAAGAACGCCTATCGCGACATTGCGCTTGCCAACGCCGCCGCATCGCTCGTGATCGCCGGCAAGGCGGAGACGCTGCATGACGGCATGCGGCTTGCCGCCCAGTCGCTCGACAGCGGCGCCACCGCGGGTGCGCTCGACAAACTTGTCGCCGTATCCAACGACCTCGACTAGGATACCGACATGACCGACATTCTGCAGAAGATCGAACTCTACAAGCGCGAAGAAATCGCTGCTGCGAAGGCCAAGGTTTCGCTCGCCGATCTGAAGGCGATGCAGCAGGACCAGACCGCGCCGCGCGGTTTCCATAAGGCGCTGGTGTCCAAGCGTGATGCGGGGCAGTTCGGTCTGATCGCCGAGATCAAAAAGGCAAGCCCGTCCAAGGGACTGATCCGCCCTGATTTCGATCCGCCGGCGCTGGCAAACGCTTACGAACTCGGCGGCGCGGCCTGTCTGTCTGTTCTGACGGACACGCCGAGCTTTCAGGGCGCGCCCGAGTTTCTGATGGCAGCGCGGGCGGCCTGCAAGCTGCCGGCCCTGCGCAAGGATTTCATGTTCGAGACCTATCAGGTGCAGGAAGCCCGTGCCTGGGGTGCCGATTGCATCCTGCTGATCATGGCCTCGCTCTCCGACAGCGATGCGGCGCGGCTGCAGGACGAGGCCTTCGGGCTCGGCATGGATGTGCTCGTCGAAGTGCATGATGCCGAAGAGATGGAACGGGCGCTCAAGCTCTCGTCGCCGCTGGTCGGGATCAACAACCGCAACCTCAGAACCTTCGAGGTCAGCCTCACCGTTAGCGAAGAGCTGTCGGCCATGGTGCCGGGTGACCGGCTGCTGGTCGGCGAAAGCGGCATCTTCACGCATGAGGATTGCAAGCGGCTGCAGGCTTTCGACATCAACACCTTCCTCGTCGGCGAGAGCCTGATGCGCAAGAACGATGTGACGGCGGCCACGCAGGCTTTGCTGTTCGGCCAGGCCTCGCTGGCGGCCGAATAAGATGAGTGGTGAGAAAGCCGGCCTGACCCATATCGACGCGGCCGGCGAGGCGCATATGGTCGATGTCGGCGACAAGGCCGACACCACCCGTATCGCCACCGCCGAAGGCCATGTGAAGATGGCGCCGGCGACGCTTCAACTGATCCTCGAGGGCAATGCCAAGAAGGGCGATGTGGTCGGCACGGCAAGGCTCGCCGGCATCATGGCTGCCAAGCAGACCAGCAATCTCATCCCGCTCTGCCATCCCCTGATGCTGACGAAGGTTTCCGTCGAGATTGCCGAGGATAGCACCCTGCCCGGCCTACGCGTTGCCGCGACCGCCAAACTCACCGGCAAGACCGGCGTCGAGATGGAAGCGCTGACGGCCGTGTCTGTCGCATGCCTCACGATCTACGACATGGCCAAGGCCGCCGACAAGGCGATGGAGATCGGCGGCATCCGCCTGCTTGAGAAATCGGGCGGGAAATCGGGCGATTTCAGGCATCCGGAGCATGCGAAATGAGCCTTCTGCCCGTAGCCGAAGCGCAGGAACGCCTGCTGTCGCGGGCAAAGCCCATCATGGCGCTCGAAACCGTTTCCCTGGCTGAGGCCGAGGGTCGCGTTCTCGCGTCCGATGTCACGGCGCGCCTGACACAGCCGCCCTTCAATTCATCGGCAATGGACGGCTATGCCTTGCGCGGCGAGGACGCCCTTGAGCCCGGCATCGAGCTGCGGGTGATTGGAACGTCGTCCGCAGGACACGCCTTTGACGGCACGATCGGCACAGGTGAGACGGTGCGAATCTTCACCGGCGCACCAGTTCCCGAGGGCGCCGACAGCGTGTTGCTGCAGGAAGACGCCGAAACGACGGACAACGGCATCCGCACCACCTATCCCGTGCGTCCCGGCCAGCACGTGCGACCACGCGGGCAGGACTTTCGTGAGGGCGAGCCCGTTCTGATGGCGGGCACGGTGGTCGATTTCTCGCGATTGACCGTGGCAGCCGGCATGAACCACGCGACGCTCGACGTTCGGCGCAAGCCTCTGGTGGCGCTGCTTGCCACCGGCGACGAGTTGGTAACGCCAGGCGAGCAGCCCGGCCCCTCGCAGATCATCGCTTCCAGCACATTCGGAATTGCGGCACTCGCGCGCAAGGCTGGCGCAGACGTGCTCGATCTCGGTATCGTTGCCGATGACAAGGCGGCGATCACGGCTGCCGTCGAGAGAGCGCGCGAAGCCAAGGTCGATGTGATCGTCACGCTGGGCGGCGCATCGGTCGGCGACCACGATCTCGTGCAGGCGACTTTGCTCGCCGCCGGCATGGAGCTCGATTTCTGGCGGATCGCCATGCGGCCGGGAAAGCCGCTGATGGTCGGCAGTTTCGGCGACACGCATGTGCTCGGTCTTCCGGGCAATCCGGTTTCCAGCCTCGTCTGCGGTCTATTGTTTCTCGAACCGCTGATCCGCAAGCTCGCCTCCCTGCCTCCAGTCAAGCGGAGCGCTACGGCGGAAACCGCCGTCGGCATGAAGGCGAACGACCAGAGGCAGGATTACGTCAGGGCAAGAGCGGTGCGTTCGCCATCTGGCGTTTTGCAGGTCGAGCCATTCGGCAAGCAGGATTCGTCGATGATGAAGATCTTCGCGGAAGCCGACTGCCTGATCATACGGCCACCGCATGCGCCCGCTCTCGAGGCCGGAGAGGCATGCGAGGTGATGCTGATCCGTCCGGAGCTGCTTGGCTGAACGCTTTGTCGTGCGCCGGTACCGACAGATCTCGGTTGTCACCGTGACTTGTGCGGATAGCGCGCGTGTTCCACACTCCGCGCACTTCACTCATAGCTGGGAAGCCTGATCATGACCACCGAGCCGGTTCGCGATACGAAGGCCATGCTGCGTGGCATGATGCCGAGCCTTGACGCCGCCGATTATGTGTTTTGCACGACCCAAGATGAGCAACTGATCGCACGGGCCGCGCTTTTGTCGCTTGGCTGGTTTCGTGAGGCTGAAGGCGTCTCCTTGATACTGGACATTGGCGACGCTCTACGGCTGGGCTTCGACACCACACTCCCCATGCGGCGGATCACGCTCACCGTGTTCTCGTCACTGGAAGGCGTCGGGCTGACGGCCGCCGTCGCCACCGCTCTCGCCAATCACAACATCTCCTGCAACATGGTGGCCGCCTATCATCACGACCACGTCTTCGTGCCAAAGGCCGACGCCGAGGGGGCCATGAAGGTGCTGCTGGAGCTGCAGGCGGCGGCAGGTTGACGTTGGAGCGCCTCGAATGGGCTAGCGGTCAGGAACCGCGGCCAAGCTGAAGACACCGGCGCGCACCTCGCCTCCTTCGCTACCAAGTCCGAAATCCGGCACGGAATACTCGGCGATACAGCGCAGCTTCTCCGTTGGTAGCGGGACACGATAGGGATCGCCGATCAGGACGTCGATGCCGGCGGCGCGGCAGGTTTCGAGAAACGCCAGCGCGCGTTTTGCCAGCGCTTCGTCATAGAAGAGATCGCCGGCCAGAACGATATCGACCGAAGGCGGCGGACCCTCGAGGAGATCGCCATGAACAAGATCGATCTCGACGCCGTTGGCGCCCGCATTGAGGCGGGCGGCGGCGATGGCGTTGTCATCGATGTCCGCGGCGACCACGGATGTTGCGCCTGCCTTGGCGGCGACGATCGCGACGACGCCGGATCCCGTGCCGAGGTCGAGAACGCGGCGGCCGCATACGATCTGCGGATTTTCGGCGATATGACGTGCGAGCACCGCACCGCCGCCCCAGCCATAGGCCCAGTAAGGCGCTGGCGCGTCGGGATTGGTCCCGCCGAGCCGTGACAGGCGGCTGCCGGAATGGGCGGTGTAGAGCTGGATATGTTCGAGACCTGGCACCGGCAGAAGCCGGAGATTCCTGGCGATGAAGGCGCTGGCGTCGAAGGAGGACGTGCGCTTCTGCGGCTGGGGATCAGCTTCGGCGGAAACGGATGTCATGCGCTCGGTCTGATCATCCATGGCGTCACCCGGTCCGGATCAGCAACCGCGAAAACCGTGTCTTGCGATTGCTGAACATGAAAGACGGCGAGACATGGCTGCCAGGTCGAAGATTGCCCGGAAAATCAGGACCATCCGAACGACTGGCGGCGCATGCGATCCTCGCCGTCACGGTTGGGCCTCAGCCCTTCTTCTTGGAGAATTTCGGCTTCGGGCCGTTGCCGTCGAACTTCGGCTTGCCTTCGTATTTCGGCTTGCCCTCGAACTTGGGCTTACCTTCGAACTTAGGCTTGCCGGGCTTGCTCCACTGCTTGCTGTCGCGCTCGCCGGATGGAGCCGCATCGCTGCGCGGTCCCTTCTTGAAGCCGCCGTCGCGCGGGCGATCGTCGTAGCTCTTCTTGGCGGCGTAAGGCTTCGGGCCGGACTTGTTGAAATCCGACTTGCCGTAATCCTGGCGGCCGAATTCCGGCGTGCCGGGCAGACGGCTGACGCGGATGCCGCGTTCCATCGTCTTGTTCGGACCGGTGGCGGCGAGAAACGCGTCGGCGCTGCCGGCGGCGATCTCGACGAAGGTCTCTTCCGGCTGCATCTTGATGGCGCCGATGTCGCGCTTGGTCAAGTTGCCGTTACGGCAGATCATCGGGATCAGCCAGCGCGGCTCGGCATTCTGCTTGCGGCCGACCGACAAAGAGAACCAGACGCTGGGGCCGAAATCGTCGCGCGGGCCACGGGGGCTGGTGTCGCGCGGGCCATCGGCGTTGTCACGCGGCTTGCGCGGACCGGCCTGCAGGCTGATCTCCATCAAATCCTCCGGCGCAGACTGCTTGGCGCGGTAGAGGTTGACGAAGGCGTTTGCGAGCTTTTCGGCGCCATGCGCTTCGAGCAGGCGCTTGACGATGTCCTGCTCTTCCTCGCGCGGAGCCTCCTCGAAGATCGGATCGGCGAGCAGGCGTTCCTCGTCGCGAGCAATGACTTCCTCAGCCGACGGCGGCAGCGCCCAGGTGGCGGCGATGCCGGCGTTGTCGAGCAGACGCTCGGCCTTGCGGCGGGCGTTAAGCGGCACGATCATGGCGCTGACGCCCTTGCGACCGGCGCGGCCGGTACGGCCCGAACGGTGCAGCAGGGTTTCCGGATTGGTCGGCAAGTCGGCATGGATGACGAGATCGAGGCCTGGAAGGTCGATGCCGCGGGCGGCGACGTCGGTCGCGATGCAGACGCGGGCGCGGCCATCGCGCATCGCCTGCAGCGCGTGGCTGCGCTCGTTCTGCGTCAGTTCGCCCGAGAGCGCGACGACGTCGAAATTGCGGTTATGGAAGCGGGCGGTCAGATGGTTGACGGCTGCACGGGTCGAGCAGAAGACGATGGCGTTGGTCGCCTCGTAATAGCGCAGAACGTTGATGATCGCGTTTTCGCGGTCGCTCGGAGCGACGGCCAGCGCACGATATTCGATATCGACGTGCTGCTTTTCTTCCGTCGTGGTGGCGATGCGCACGGCGTTCTTCTGGTAGCTCTTGGCAAGCTTGGCGATCGCGGCCGGCACGGTTGCCGAGAACATCAGCGTGCGGCGATCGTCCGGGGACGCATCGAGAATGAACTCGAGATCTTCACGGAAGCCGAGGTCGAGCATCTCGTCGGCTTCGTCGAGCACGACGGCCTTCAGATCGGACATGTCGAGCGCGCGGCGACGGATGTGGTCGCAGAGACGGCCCGGCGTGCCGACGACGATGTGGGCGCCACGCTCGAGCGCACGGCGCTCGCTGCGGATGTCCATGCCGCCAACGCAGCTGACGATGACGGCGCCGGTCAGCTCATAGAGCCATTCCAACTCGCGCTTGACCTGCAGCGCAAGCTCGCGGGTCGGCGCGATGACGAGCGCCAGCGGGGTGGCGGCCGGCTCGAAGCGATCTTCGTCGCCAAGCAGGGTCGGCGCCATGGCCAGACCGAAGGCAACCGTCTTGCCGGAGCCGGTCTGCGCCGACACCAGCGCGTCGGATGCGGCAAGCGCCGGATCGAGCATGGATTGCTGAACGGGGGTGAGCTCGGAATAACCGCGCTTCGCCAACGCCTTGCCGATCGCCGGAACGACGCCGCTTATCTCTGTCATTTTGTCTGTCTTTCGGAATAATCGGGCGCACGGTGCGCCGTCCGGAACTTGCCGGTTGAAAAGTTGGGCTGTTCCTACTGCGTCACACGACAAATGTCAAAGCGGATGTCCGCGCCACAGGAAGACATCGATGCTTTCCGCGCGGCCCCTGATCCTGGCTGAGACCGGCCCCTCGAGATGACCCTGATGGTTGGGTGCGGCCCCCGCCCCCGCCGCGCTCATCAAGGCGGCGCTGAGCGCGAGTTCGAAACCGTGGCTTGCCGCGACTTCCATGAGGCGGCTTGCGACGTTGACGGTATCGCCGGTCGCGGTGATCTGCTGGCGTGTTCCGGTGCCGAGCCGCGAGGCAACGACGGTGCCGCAATGGGCGCCGACCTTAAAGCCAATCTTGCGGCCGGAAAGCCCGGGATCTGCTGAAAGCCAGGCCCTCAGGCGGTTACCAAGCCCGACAGCGCAGGCAGCCGCCCGCAAGGCGTCGTCATCGGCCGGCCGCGGCAGGCCGAAGAGGATCATCGCACCATCGCCCATGAAGCTGGTAATCGCGCCGCCATGGGCGCGCGCCTCGTCATCGACGAGCTCGAAGAAGCCGCTCAGCACCTCTTGCACGCGCGCAGCACCTATCGCCTCGCTCAATCCGGTGAAGCCTGACAGATCGACGAACACCGCCGCGGCTTCCTGACGCACCGGGCGCGACAGGAAGGTCGGATCGCGCGCCAGCCACTCGCCGAGGCCCGGCGCCTCGATTCGCTGCAGCAGGTCGCTCTGCGCCGCGAAATGGATGGCGCGGCGGCGATCGAGCCACAGCTCCATCGCGCCGAATAGCAGTACCGGCGGCAAGGTCGCGGCGATCGGCAGCGCGGCGCTGAACCAATAGCCGTGCGAGAAGGCGACGATGTTGAATATCAGCCATGCCAGCACCGCGGCCGCGATGGCGCTATAGGCCACGGCGCTGCGGCGCCATCCAAGCAGGCTGATGATCAGCACCGGCAAGGTGACGCCGAGCAGCGCATCGAACGAGCGTACATTGCCATCACGGACGATATTGTCGCCTGCAATCAGCCGGGTGATGGCCGTGGACATGACCTCGACACCGGGAAGCACGGGATCGAACGGCGTCGGAAAGACGTCGCCGCCACCGGTTACCGTCGAGCCGATCACGACCACCCTTCCCTCGACCATCTTGGCGTCGATCTTGCCGGCGAGCGCATCGGCGGCGCTGAAGGTGGGGATCGTTCCGCGCGGTCCGTAAAAGGTCAGCGGCAGGCGTTGGCCGATATCGGTCGGAAGGCGCAACTCGCCCAAAGCAAGAGCAGCCGGCGTGAAGGCCGGATTGACGCCGAGCGCCACCGATGCCACCCGCAAGGGAAACGAGGCATCGACGCGCTGCGCGCCACGAGAGATCAGCGGAATATAGCGCGGCGTCCCGCCCTGATCGGTCGACACGTTGACGACGCCGATCGCGGCGGAATCGGCGAAACGGGCGATCGGCAGCATCATCCGGTCGGCCACCGGAATGGTCGCGAGCGGATCCTCGGCACTCGATGTCACCGACTGAAGACTTGACGGGAAGACGCCGGCTGCGGCGATGACTGTTGGTACGCCCTTCAGCGCATCGGCGAGCGCCTGGTCACCCTCCTCGGGTCCGGGATCGACCAGAAGCAGATCCAGCGCGATGACCTTCGGCTTCAGCGCGCCGATGGTTTCCACCAGCCGCGCGAGCGTCGCCCTGCTTAGCGGATATCCATTTGTGCTTGCCGTCTGGTCATCGATCGCGACGATGGTGACGACCGAAGGCGCGCTGCTTGGTCCAATGAGATGGCTTCTGATGTCGGCCAGCGATGCTTCCATGCGGTCGAGAAAGCCGGCATTGCCCTGCATGTGGAGATAGCCGAGCGCGCCGCCCCAAAGGGCGGCCGCGATCAGTGATATGGTGATCAGAAGCCGTCTGGCCTGCATGGGCGACTACTGGCCCAACCGCGCAAGAAGCGCATCAGCGCGTGCCTGCGGCCAGCGCCGAACTGTCAGCGCGCCACTGGTGCGCGACACATCCACGCCCTCGCCCGGCGCCAGCACGACCCGCGGCCCAGCCGATGGCCTGCCCACGGCCACACGCCCACGCACGACGAAGACCGATGTCGTGCCGTTCTTGACATCGACGGCCCAACGCGTGCCGCGCACGGCAGCGATCGCCTGCGGCGTCACCACCTCGAAGCCACCGCTGCGTCTGGCGCTATCGACATCGACGAGGACCGCCTTGTTGCGCAGCGACACCGAATCAGGACGACCATCGCCATTGCTGTCGACAAGCTGGAAGCGCGCGCCACCTTCGGCGGTGACGGTCACGCCATCGGCGCAGCGCATGATCTGGCGCGCCGTGCCGGCGACGCGTTCAAGCGTGCAGCCGGCGGACTGCGCCGCTGCCTGTCCTGCCCAAAGGCCCGCCCAAAGCAATGTCGTCGCGGCAATGGCGGTGGCCAGACAAGGACGACCGTACGATACTGTCTCCATGATATCCCCCTGTAGCAATTTCCGCCCCACGACCGAATAGCGCACTCTAACCCCGCCTCGCCCGGCACCGCAATGCGCCTGGCGGCAGTTACACAGGCGATGAGACAATCCCGCGTCCTATGAATGCGCCTCCGGCGATGGACCGACGTAGCGAGCACGCGGGCGGATCATAGTTCCACTGATCACCTGCTCGATGGCGTGCGCGAGCCAGCCGGCGGTTCGGGAAAGCGCGAAGATGACAAGTGGTGCGTCGTCAGGCAGGTCGAAGTGCCCGGCCATCGCCGCGAGCGCGAAATCGATATTCGCAGGCTCGCCCAACAGCTCCGCGCCGAGAGCGGCAATCTCGGCGTAGCGCGTCGGCATCTCGAACGAACGCATGATCGCCGCCGCGCGAGGATCGCCGTCTGGATAGAGCTTATGACCAAAGGCCCGCACCACGCCTTCCGTCGCCAACATCGTCCTGATCGCCTCGCGAGCACCCATCTCCCTTGACAAATCCATCAACCGCACGGCGCCCTGCCAGGCACCACCGTGGCGTGGGCCGGTCAGCGTCGAGAGGCCGGATAGCGTGGCGGCGGCCAGTGAAGCGCCCGACGATGCGGTGACACGCGCCGCGAATGCGGAGACGTTGAGTTCGTGTTCGGCGGCAAGCACGAGTGCTCGCCTGATGGGCTCCGCCGCCTCCGGCCGATCCCAGCTCTGGGCAAGGCGCTCGTGCAGCGGCAGGTCGGGCATCTGGCTTGGAGCAAGTGCGGCTGCCACCGTGGCAAGCACCTGCGCAGCTTCCGACTTCAACGCGGCGGGCGCGCGGCCCAAAGCCGGAAGATCCGCCGCCGCTCTCCTCGCCAGCAAGACGAAAGCGCCAGATATCCTTGACGGCTCGCCTGCCAAGAGTTCGATCGACGGGCATATGGCTGCCGGGCTCTCCCACAACAGGGCCGCGACCTGCTCGAACGTCGCCCGTTCGGACCAGGCGACCGCCTCGTGACCGCGATAGTAGAGCCGGCCATCCGCGATCGTCGAAATCGCGGTCGGCAGCACCGGCTCGCCCCAGTCGATCGTCTCGGCGGCGATGGCCTCCGCCTTTCGCCTGCCCGTATGGCGTTTGGCGAGACGCGCGACGTCCTCGGAATGATAGAGGCTCCGGCGGCTATCGGCAGCATCGGGCTTCGCGCGGATGCGACCGCGGCTGACATTGGCATAGAGCGTCTGCGGCTTCGTGCCGAGCCGTTCCAACGCTTCCTCGGCCGTCAGCCACGTCATGCAAACCTCTTACATTGATCTATTTCATCAAGATTGACGTCAATCTATCTAGGTCCGATCTTTCCAGGCGTAAAGGAGAAATGCGATGAAGAATGGCTTGGAAGATGTGATTGCAGCGGAAACCCAACTGTCCGATGTGGACGGTGAACGCGGACGCCTGGTGATACGCGGCGTCTCGCTTGATGATCTCGTTCCCGGTGAGACATATGAGGGTGTCGCAGCACTGCTGCTCGACGGACTGATGGAGCGTTCGGTCGATGCGACGACATTGCGGTCGCTGCTCGGGGCCGCGAGGGTCGAACTCTATTCGCACATCACGCACCTGGACGAAGGACTTCTGGCGCTGCCGCCTGTCGATGCCATGCGCGCGATGATCGCGCGCCTTGTTGATGGGCAGGATTTCGATACGGCTCTGCATCTGATGGCAGCGCCCGCCGTGTTCCTGCCCGCCATCCTCAGGCTGCAGGCCGGCCGGCGGCCAGTGGCGCCGGATGCGTCGCTGCCGCAATCAGCGGACATGTTACGGATGTTGACCGACAGGATGCCGAGCGCGGAGCAGACGGCGGCGCTGGACGCCTATCTGGCGACGATCTCGGATCATGGATTGAACGCCTCGACCTTCGCCTCGCGCGTCGTCGCCTCCACCCAGGCGGGGCTGACATCCTCGGTGCTGGCCGCCATCGGCGCTCTGAAAGGACCGCTTCACGGCGGCGCGCCCGGCCCTGTCCTCGATATGCTGGATGCGATCGGAACCGAAACCAACGCCCATGCATGGCTGACATCAGCACTTGATCGCGGAGAGCGGCTGATGGGGTTCGGGCACCGGATCTATCGCGTTCGCGATCCGAGGGCCGACGCGCTGAAGAATGCGCTCTCGCCTCTGGTTCGCTCCGGCCAGGTCGATCGTGAACGGATGGCGCTGGCAGCGTCCGTCGAGCGCGCCGCTCTTGCCATCCTCAAGGAGCGGAAGCCGGATCGGCCGCTCGACGTCAATGTCGAGTTCTACACGGCGTTGCTTCTCGAATCGCTTGGTTTCGAGCGGCAGGCCTTTACCGGCGTCTTCGCAATCGGGCGCACGATCGGTTGGATCGCCCATGCCCGGGAGCAGGCACTCAACGGCCGATTGATCCGCCCCCGCTCGATCTATACTGGCCCTCTACCAAAGGTCGCATAATCCGAAAAACTCAACACTAATAGAGATTTAGCGAATATTTACTCAAATCCCATAGATTTGCCCGGCGTGCATTTTGGCACGCTTGGCATATCGGGGTTTGTCCATGGTCGGATTTCTATCAAGCATCGGCTCCTCCAGCAGCGCCGTGCTGGACGCGTTGAACAAGTCGCAGGCAATCATCGAATTCGACCTCACCGGAAAGATTCTGACGGCCAACGAGAATTTCTGCAAGGCGGTCGGCTATGAGCTCAACGAGATCGTCGGCAAGCATCACCGGATGTTCGTCGATCCGGCCGAGGCGAACTCCAGGGATTATGCGGATTTCTGGGCGCGTCTCGGCGAAGGCAAGTTCGACCAGCGCCAATATCGACGGATCGCCAAGGGTGGCCGTGAGATCTGGATCGAGGCGACGTACAATCCGATCTATCGCGGCAACAAGCCATACAAGGTGATGAAGTTCGCGACCGACATCACCGCCGCCAAGAAGCAGGCAGCCGAGGACAAGGGCAAGCTCGAAGCGCTGTCGCGGGCGCAGGCGGTAATCGAGTTCACGCCTGAAGGTAACATCATCACCGCCAACGAGAATTTTCTGGCGACGCTCGGCTATTCCTTGTCCGAGATCGTCGGCAAGCATCACGCGATGTTCTGCGAAGCGGACTACAGCCGCTCCGCCGAATACAGGGCTTTCTGGGCGAAACTGGCGGCCGGCGAATTTGCGGCCGATCAGTTCAAGCGGATCGCCAAGGGCGGGCGCGAGATCTATATCCAGGCGTCGTATAATCCGATCCTCGATGCGTCGGGCCGTGTTTTCAAGGTCGTGAAGTTCGCGACCGATGTCACCGAGCGGATGAAGGTCGTCAACGATCTCGGCGCCGGCCTCGCCCGTCTTTCCGAATGCAATATCCGCCAGACGATCGACGAGCCTTTCGTCGGGGAATTCGAGACCTTGCGCCGCGATTTCAACACCTCGATCGGCGCGTTCCAGGCAACGCTGGTGAAGGTGCTGCAGCAGACCAACGCGCTGAACGGCAACAGCCAGGAAATGCGCGACGCCGCCGAGCAACTCTCTGCGCGGACAAGGGAACAGGCGGTTTCGCTGGAGGAAACGTCTGCGGCGCTTGAAACGGTGACGGCGACGGTCAAGTCCTCGACCGAGAACACGCAGGCGACGCGCAAGCTGGTGCAGAGCGCGCGCGCCTCGGCCTCGACTTCCGCTGCCGTGGTGCGCGAGACGATCACCGCCATGCAGCGGATCGCCTCGGCATCGAAGGAGATCGGCCAGATCATCGGCGTCATCGACGAGATCGCGTTCCAGACCAACCTGCTCGCGCTCAACGCCGGCGTCGAGGCAGCGCGTGCCGGCGAAGCTGGAAAGGGCTTCGCGGTCGTTGCCCAGGAAGTGCGCGAACTGGCGCAGCGTTCGGCCAAGGCCGCCAAGGAGATCAAGGGTCTGATCGAAAACTCCGGCAAGGAAGTCAACGAAGGAGTGCGTCTGGTCGATGCGACCGGAACGGCGCTCAACGAGATCGAGACCTTCGTCGAATCGATCGACACCAACATGACCGCGCTAGCGACCGCCGCCGCCGAGCAATCGACCGGCCTTTCGGAGATCAACAACGCGGTCTCGCAGATCGACCGGATGACGCAGCAGAACGCCGGCATGGTGGAGCGCACGACCGGCATCAGCTCGGAGCTGGCATCGGGTGCGGCGCTGCTGGCCGAGTTGGTCAATCACTTCAAGCTCAACCGACGCGGCATGATCCGCGATCAGGGGACGGAAGCCGCTGCTCCGGTGCGGGGACAGCGCGCGGCCTGAGGCGGCGCGTCGGAAATTTGGGAATGAAAAGCCGCCGCATCGTTGGATGTCGGCGGCTTTTGCTTGCCTAGCCATGGCCCCGGCAGCTCCTCCACCCTCATTTCTGTGCTCGTCACAGAAATCCAGTCAGCCCAAGTTTTTGGGCTGGAAAGAGTCTCTTCGCCGCGCGGACGCGCGGCGGCTGGATTCCCGCCACAAGGGCGAGAATGAGGGGAGTTTTTGGCACCCGTCGCTCCACGCATCAGCGCTAGCGCGCGCGCTGCCTCGACATCCTGACCAGAAAAAGCAAAAAGGCCGCTGTCAAAAGCGGCCTTCTCTATCGTCTTGCGACTATGTCTTAAACCAACCGGCTCTGCTCGGTCGCCGCTTCGATGAAGCTCTTGAACAACGGGTGCGGTTCGAGCGGGCGGGACTTCAGTTCCGGGTGGTACTGGACGCCGATGAACCAGGGATGGTCAGGGTATTCGACGGTCTCAGGCAGCACGCCGTCCGGCGACATGCCGGAGAAGACGAGGCCGCAGTTTTCCAGACGGTCCTTGTAGTCGATGTTGACTTCGTAGCGGTGGCGGTGGCGCTCGGAGATATCGGTCGAGCCGTAGATCTCGGCGATCTTGGTGTCCTTCTTGAGTGCCGCCTTGTAGGCGCCGAGGCGCATGGTGCCGCCGAGGTCGCCGGCCGCGTTGCGCTTCTGCAGCTCGTTGCCCTTTACCCATTCGGTCATCAGGCCGACCACGGGCTCCTCGGTCTTGCCGAACTCGGTCGACGAGGCCTTCTCGATGCCGGCCAGATGGCGGGCCGCTTCAACGACTGCCATCTGCATGCCGAAGCAGATGCCGAAATAGGGCACGTTGCGCTCGCGGGCGAACTGGGCGGCAAGGATCTTGCCTTCCGAGCCACGCTCGCCGAAGCCGCCGGGCACGAGGATGCCGTGGACCTTTTCGAGATAGGGCGCCGGGTCTTCCTTTTCGAAGACTTCCGATTCGATCCACTCGAGATTGACCTTCACACGGTTGGCGATGCCGCCATGGTGCAGCGCCTCGATCAGCGACTTGTAGGCGTCCTTGAGGCCGGTGTACTTGCCGACGATCGCGATCGTGACCTCGCCCTCAGGCGTGCGGATGCGATTGCAGACCTCTTCCCAGGAATCGAGGCGCGGCTTAGGCGCCGGCTCGATACCGAAGGCGGCCAAGACTTCGTTGTCGAGGCCTTCCTTGTGGTAGGCGATCGGCACGTCGTAGATGTTGGCAACGTCGAGCGCCTGGATGACGGCGCTTTCGCGGACGTTGCAGAACAGCGAGAGCTTGCGGCGCTCGGCTTCCGGAATTTCGCGATCGGCGCGAACCAGCAGGATGTCGGGGTGAATGCCGAGCGCCTGCAGTTCCTTGACGGAGTGCTGGGTCGGCTTGGTCTTCAGCTCTCCGGCTGCCGGGATATAGGGCATCAGCGTCAGGTGGACGTAGACGGCCGTGCCGCGCGGCAGGTCGTTGCCGAGCTGGCGGATGGCTTCCATGAAGGGCATCGCTTCGATATCGCCGACGGTGCCGCCGATTTCGCAGATGACGAAGTCGTACTCATCATTGCCCTCGATCACGAAATCCTTGATCTCGTTGGTGACGTGCGGGATGACCTGCACGGTCGCGCCGAGATAGTCGCCGCGGCGTTCCTTGTCGATGATGTTCTTGTAGATGCGGCCGGTGGTGATGTTGTCGGTCTTGGTGGCCGAGCGGCCGGTGAAGCGCTCGTAGTGGCCAAGATCGAGATCGGTTTCCGCGCCATCGTCGGTGACGAAGACTTCGCCGTGCTGGGTCGGGCTCATGGTGCCCGGATCCACGTTCAAATAGGGGTCGAGTTTGCGCAGCCGCACCCGGTAACCACGGGCCTGCAGCAACGCTCCGAGAGCGGCGGCCGCAATTCCTTTACCGAGAGAGGAAACCACGCCGCCAGTGATGAATACGTATCGCGCCATGGGAGCTACCGCTTACCTTTTCAAAAACGATTCCACCAGCCCTAAAATTCATGTCCTGAATTTTAGGGCTCTAATTCAACAGCATTCTTCCCGCGCTTGCCGCGTGATCGCTGTCGGTGACTTCAAGACAAAAGAAAACCGGCAGACCCTGGGGCCTGCCGGCGGTTTATGCGTTGTTCGGCTTACTGCCCGCTGGGAGCAGTCGCCGGGGCCGGAGCGGCAGGCGTGGTGGCCTGCGGTGCTGCCGGAGCAGTTTCAGTCGCTGCCGGGGCAGGCGTGGTCGCGGCGGGAGCCGGTGCGGTGGCTGCAGGGGCAGCCGGAGCGGTCGCGGCAGGAGCCTGAGCGGCCGGAGCAGCAGGTGCGTCGCCGCCGGTCGGAACGCCGTTGCCGGCAGGAGCCGCAGGTGCAGCCGGAGCGGCGGCGCCATTCTGCTGGCCGCCGAGCGAATCGAGAATGCCGTTGCCCTGCCCGCTCGTTGCCGGAATGCGGTTCAGGATGTCCGTCGGACGGCTTTCGTAGCGGTTCAATACGCCGAGGCCGAGCGAGGTGATGAAGAAGAGTGCTGCGAGGATCGCGGTCGTGCGGGTCAGCGCATTGGCCGTGCCGCGCGCCGACATGAAGCCCGAACCGCCGCCGATGCCGAGGCCACCGCCTTCGGAGCGCTGGATGAGCACAACGCCGACAAGCGCCAGCACGATCATGAGATGAATGACAATCAATACGGTCTGCATGGGTCCAGTCCTGCCGGCGCGAAGCGGGCATAAAGTAAAATTCTGGCGCTCTTTACATGAGGTGATCCGCTATTCCAAGCCCTTCAGCCCGGAATATACACGCATCTCAAGAGAGCAACGCCTCGTATGCGCCGTAGATGGCGAGGAAATCGGTTGCTTTCAAGCTCGCGCCGCCAATCAGCGCGCCGTCGACATTGGCGACGCCCATCAATTCCTTGGCGTTGCCCGGCTTGACAGAGCCACCATAGAGGATGCGGAACTTGCGACCGTTGTCGCCGAAGCGGGCGACGAGCTCGGCGCGCATGAAGGCATGCGCCTTCTCGACATCCTCAACGGTCGGCGTCACACCCGTGCCGATCGCCCAGACGGGCTCGTAGGCAATCACGGTGGTTTCTGGCGTGGCATTCTCCGGCACGGAGGCCGACAGCTGCCGCTTGATGATATCGAGCGCCTGGCCGGCCTGGCGCTCGGCAGCGGTCTCGCCGATGCAGACGATCGCCGTCAGGTCGGCGGCGGCGGCGGCTTCGGCCTTGGCGCGTACGAGATGGTCGGTTTCGGCATGATCGGTGCGGCGTTCGGAATGACCGACGATCACATAG
This sequence comes from Rhizobium sp. 2MFCol3.1, assembly GCF_000377565.1. Lineage (GTDB taxonomy): Bacteria > Pseudomonadota > Alphaproteobacteria > Rhizobiales > Rhizobiaceae > Rhizobium. The sequence continues at coordinate 69,299 of NZ_KB898361.1, forward strand.
GTGCCGAAGCAATCGGCGATCATTTCAGCCGAGATATCGCCGGTATGGGCGCCTTCGGGGTTCTGGTGGCAATCCTGCGCGCCAATGGCGAGCGGGCTGTCGGTGCAGAGCGCGGTCGCTACGTAAAGCAATGTCGCCGGCGGGCAAATCAGCGCTTCCACCTTGTTGGAAAGAGGACCCTGGACACCCGAAGCGATCGCCTTGATCTGATCCAGCGAGGCACGCGTGCCGTTCATTTTCCAGTTTCCCGCCACAAGCGGTCGCACGTCAGGTGTCATGCCGGCCTTCCCCATTTCTCCGTCAGCACGGGCCTTAGCAAAAGCATGCGGCAATGAAAAGGTTTGGGACGCTTACGTAAGGGAAATTGCGGCGTTTTGCGGCGCAAATGCTTAAAATTTGTCAGCCGTGTTGCCTAAGCTATGGCTAGCCCCCTCAATTCTAGGAGGCCAGTATCCAGTTCAACGTCTGGCGCCAATCGATCATGCGGATCGGCGTCCCGTGATTGCCCGTCTGGTACAGCGTGAAGTGGGTGGGGTAGCGCGATTTGATCAGCGTTTCGAATAGCGCCTGCTGGTCGGCGGCGGCGTAGGTCGGGTCGCGGCTGCCGTGGGCGAACCAAAGCGGCAGCTTGGCCTTGTAGAATGCGCTCTTCATAAAATCGGGATCGGCGACGCCACTCATGATGACCATGCCCTTCAGGCGCTTGACCGTCTCGGCGTCGCGCGTCGCGCCCCAGCAGATCTGGCTGCCCATGGAGGCGCAGGTGAGGATAATTGGGCGGCCCGGCGCCTGGGCGCTGGCGTAGCGGATGAGGCCTGCGACAGCGGTCACGCCATCGCTGTCGAAGGTCTTGACCGAGGGCGCGTAATAGACACCGCCATTGCCGGCGACGAGGTTCTTCAGCCGGTTGAAATTGCCGCCGAAGGTGTAATCGTTGACGCCGAGGCGACGGTCGCCGTCTCGGCCGTGGATGAAGATGACGGTGAAGGCGGCGCCGGCGCTCGGCCCTACCCTCGCGACGTCGAGCTTGATGCCATCGAGCGACAGCGTCTCGTTGTTCTGGAGCTTGCGGATGCCGAGCGAGACATACCTCTGCTGCGTGCGCTTTTCCGGGATCTGGTCGCGACCGTTGATATCGCGCATCTCGTCGTAGTCGATAACGTCGAAAGCGCCGCCATTGCCGGTCTGCAGCGTCGTCTGGCTGGAAAACAGATCGTCCTTGAAGGGAGGCAAGGTGTCGGCTGCGCTAAGATCAGCCGATGCGATCATTAAAAAGGCCGCAATTGCTGTGATAGTTATGCAATGACTTGTGGACATTCGCATGCGCAAGGTTCCCTGAGGCGTCTGGCCGCTTGCCATTCGGCGACCCAGGACGCAAATCATTTCTTAAAGAAAGTCCGCCCGATGAGGTGGCGTCGCGTATCGAGGTGCTTTCTGGCAGACTCTGCCTGATTCGCAAACGTGACATGAATTGCGGTGATTTTGGGTCAGGCTCAAGCGCAAGCGGCCACCCAACGACAAGATGAAGATCTGAACGGCTCCATGGACGATAGCAACGACCTCTTTTCCGGAATGCCCCTGACCAAGAAGCAGGAGGATGCGCCAAAGCCGGCAGCCGCAGCCGCCGCGCCCGTCGCCGCTTCGACAGCGCCGAGCGCTGCCGCCAGTGCCGCGCCACGGCAGGCGCCGCCGGCGAGTTCCACGTCCGAGGACTACGGCGCGTCGTCGATCCGCGTTCTGGAAGGCCTGGAACCGGTGCGCATGCGTCCCGGCATGTATATCGGCGGCACCGACGAGAAGGCGCTGCACCACCTCTTCGCCGAAGTCATCGACAACTCGATGGACGAAGCGGTGGCCGGCCACGCAAACTTCATCGAAGTGCATCTCGACGCGATGGGCTTTCTGACCGTCAGCGATAACGGCCGTGGCATTCCGGTCGAGAACCACCCGCAGGTTCCCGGCAAGTCGACGCTCGAAGTCATCATGACCAAGCTGCATGCCGGCGGTAAGTTCGACGGCAAGGCATACGAGACGTCGGGCGGTCTGCACGGCGTCGGCGTGTCGGTCGTCAACGCGCTCTCGGACGTTCTCGAAGTCGAGGTCGCGCGCAATCGCAAGCTCTACCGCCAGCGCTTTTCGCGCGGTATCCCGCAGGGTGGCCTGGAAGAACTGGGCGACGTTCATAACCGCCGCGGAACGCGCGTTCGCTTCCATCCCGATCCGCAGATCTTCGGCGATCACGCCAAGTTCGATGCCGGCCGCGTGTTCCGCATGGCGCGCTCCAAGGCCTATCTGTTCGGCGGCGTCGAAATCCGCTGGAGCTGCGATCCTGGCGTCGTGCAGGAAGGCGGCGAGATCCCCGATAAGGCGGTTTTCCACTTCCCCGGCGGCCTGAAGGACTATCTGCAGGCGACGATGGGCAAGGAGTTCACCGTTACCCGCGAGATCTTCGCCGGCAAGACGGAGAAGACCAGCGGCCATGGTTCGCTAGAATGGGCGATCACCTGGTACGGAGGCGACCCGCAGGTTCACTCCTATTGCAACACCATTCCGACACCTGAAGGCGGCACGCATGAGGCCGGCCTGCGTATCGCGCTGACCAAGGGCCTGAAGGCCTATGGCGAGCTGACGCAGAACAAGCGCGCCGCGCAGATCACCACCGACGACGTGATGATCTCGGCCGTCGGCATGCTCTCGGTCTTCATCCGCGAGCCGGAATTCGTCGGCCAGACGAAGGACAAGCTCGCGACCGTCGAAGCTCAGCGCATCGTCGAGAACGCGCTGCGCGATCCCTTCGACCATTATCTCGCCGACAATCCGAACGAGACGGCCAAGCTGCTCGACTGGGTGATCGAGCGTGCGGAAGAGCGCCTGCGCCGCCGCAAGGAAAAGGAAGTCAACCGCAAGACGGCCGTGCGCAAGCTGCGCCTGCCCGGCAAGCTTGCCGATTGCTCTCAGAACACCGCCCAGGGCGCCGAGCTCTTCATCGTCGAAGGGGATTCGGCAGGTGGCTCCGCCAAGCAGGCGCGCAACCGTGCCAATCAGGCGATCCTGCCTCTGCGTGGCAAGATCCTCAACGTCGCCAGCGCCGGCCGCGAGAAGCTCGGCGCCAACCAGCAGCTCTCCGACCTCGTCCAGGCGCTCGGCTGCGGCACCCGCTCGAAATACCGCGAGGAAGATCTCCGCTACGAACGCATCATCGTCATGACCGATGCCGACGTCGACGGCGCGCATATCGCCTCGCTGCTCATCACCTTCTTCTATCAGGAGATGCCCGAGCTCGTGCGCGGCGGTCACCTGTTCCTCGCCGTCCCGCCGCTCTACAAGATCACCCAGGGCGCGAAATCGGCCTATGCGCGTGACGATCGCCACCGCGCAGAGCTGATGGAGACGGAATTCAAGGGCAAGGCGAAGGTCGAGATCAGCCGCTTCAAAGGTCTCGGCGAAATGCTGCCGGCGCAGCTCAAGGAAACCACCATGGATCCGAGCAAGCGCACCATGCTGCGCGTGCTGATCGACGAGGTGGATTTCGAAGGCACGCGCACGGCGGTCGACGATCTCATGGGCACGAAGCCGGAAGCCCGCTTCCGCTTCATCCAGGACCGCGCCGCTTTCGCGGAAAACCTCGACATCTGACGCCGAGGCTTAAGATCAGGCTCGGTCGAGCCTGATCTCGATCACCGTCTTCACCGAATTGGCGAGGAAGCAGATTTCGTGCGCCTGATGGTGCATCTGCTCCTCGAGGTCACGGCTCGGAACTTCACCGGTGTAGCCGACCTTCGGGCGTAGTTCGACGCGGCTGACCATCATCCGGCCATCGACTTTCTCCATCACGCCCACGGCATCATCGACGTAGCTGTCGATGCCGATGCGCTTCTTCGAGGCGATCCAGAGATAGAACAGCATGTGGCAACTCGAGAGCGCCGCGACATAGGCTTCCTCCGGATCGACATTCTCTTCGACGGCATAGGGCAAAGGCACATTGTGCGGCGAGGCGGAGGCCGGAACCGTGATGCCGCCGTCGAAGGTCCAGTCGTGGCCACGGCTATAGCGTCCGTCGATAAAGCTGCCCTCGCCCAGCTTCCACGCCACCTGTGCCGAAAACGTCGTCATTCCTTTTCTCCTTCGCGGGTAAGCCTTGCGGTCGTCAATTTCAGATGTTGCGTAAGCGCCTGGCGCGCCAGATCGGCGTCTCGCGCGGCGCATGCCTCGATGATCGCCTGATGCTCTCGATAAAGGGTCGGGCGGGCCTCGGAGCCTTTCGGTTGCCGCGCATAGGCCCGGCGCGATTCACGGCGGAAGGTGTCGATCATGTCGAGCAATCTCGCATTGCCGCAGCGGCCGTAGAGTGTGCGGTGAAACGCGAGGTCGAGCTCCTCGAGCTGTTGCGGGTCTTCTTCGTCAAGCAGATCCTCGTTCAGCCGTCGTGCCTTGCGCAGATCGCTGTCGGTCAGCGCCTCGATCGACGCCAGCAGCGCGGTCGTCTCCAAAGACAAGCGAATTTCGGCGAGCTCACGCGCCTGCTCCTCGTCGAGACCCGACACGGCAAGACTGCGATCCGGGCGGCGCACGAGGAGACCTGATGCCAGCAGCCTGTCGAGCGCCTGCCTGATTGGCTGGCGGCTGACGCCGAAGCGTTCCGCCAGTTGCTCCTGTTTGAGCACCGTGCCGGCGCCGAGATGCCCGGCTTCGATATCGCGTCGAAGCGATGTGATGATTGCATTTGTATCCATGGATCCAAACTAGCCGAGACCTATGATCGCAGCAAGGTCTCGAAGTGAGATTGGTTCAGTCGATCGGGATCGACCGACGCTTCGCAGGCATGCGGCAGCCAAAATTGCGGGATCACATTTCCGTCAGATGACGCCAGTTCGTTCCAATATCGGTCGAAACAGGCGCGATCTCGGCGAAAATCGCCAATCGCGCAGACCGAGCGTGATCCATGACAAGGATGTCGAAGGGTTTCTGTCTTAATGATTGCGTGATGTAAGGTTATGAAGCCTGCGGATCAGGCCGATGGACCGGCGGCGGGGGCGTCATCGGGCTTAAATCGGTGATGGCGCTTGCGTGCAAAGGACGCATGGCCCATATCCTTAGGTGAAATAAGGGGGAAAAGGACGACGTGAGCCTTCCGAACAACAACATGCAGCGCGAGTCGCGGTGGATCGGTCCATCCTCTCCCGCACGTACGCCGCTCATCCCTTCGATCTCCGCGGCGCGCTGGCTTCTGATCCTTGTCGTGGCCGCGGGCGTCTATTTCTTCTACGGCTTCGTCGTGCCGGTGCTGGCCGCGCTTGTCATCGGATTTGCAAGCTGGCCGCTTTATCGCCGGCTGCTGCAAAGGGTCGGTGGAAACACGACGGTCGCGGCGACCATTGCAATCATACTCATCGTCACCTTTCTCATCACGCCGATCGTGCTTGCCGTCACCTATACCACGGGTGAAGTGCGCGAATGGGTCGGCTGGCTGATCCATGTGAACCGCTTTGGCGAACCGACACCGCAGTGGATTTCGGCGTTTCCGTTTGTCGGGCCCTACCTCGACGAGCTCTGGGTCAAGTATATCGGCAGCCCCGGCAGCATGGGCGAACTGATCCAGGCGGTCAGCGGCGCGCATATCGGCAATATCTACCGTGCTGTGCTTGCCGCCGGCGGCGGCGCCTTCCATCTGCTGCTGACACTGCTTTTCATGCTGATCGCGCTGTTCTTCGTCTATCGCGACGGCGCGGACTTCTCCCGCCAGATCGACATGCTTGGGGAACGCATCCTACCTAACCGCTGGGAGCGGATTTCGCGGGTGGTGCCTGCCACGATCAGCTCGACCGTGATGGGCATGACGCTGATCGCCATCGGCGAAGGCATCGTGCTCGGCGTCGCCTATTGGGTCGCCGGCGTGCCCTCGCCGGTGACGCTCGGCGTCATCACCGGCATCATGGCGCTGATCCCCGGCGGCGCGCCGCTGTCGTTCACACTGGTGTCGCTGTACCTGCTTGCCAGCGGCTCGCCCGTTGCCGGCATCAGCCTGTTCGTCTGGGGTACCGTCGAACTCTTCATCGTCGACAAGACATTGCGACCCAAGCTGGTGGGTGGCCCGATCAAGCTGCCGTTCCTGCCGACCTTCTTCGGTCTGATCGGCGGCGTGAAGACCATGGGCTTCCTCGGGCTCTTCATCGGCCCGGTGCTGATGGCGCTTCTGGTGGCGATCTGGCGCGAATGGATGCATGAGGTTCGCACGGCCGAAAAACCGGATCTCGGTCCGCAGGTGCTGATCGACGAGCAAGCTCCGCCACCGCCCCGCGTCGCTGAAGGCTGATATGGGAACACTACCTTTCCTGATTGTAATCTTGCTCCGCATGGATGCCGGAAAGCGGCCTTCATTTGGTTGAAATTGCTGCGTCTAAGGGGAGCGGTTCAATATCGAAAGCGTCCCCATGCAAGCTGTCCTCATCGCCATGACCATCCTCGGCTGCAACGACTCGGTCACGCAGTGCAATTACGTCGCGACGGTGGGAAAGCACTTTGAGACGGTGGCGATGTGCGATGCCGATTCCGAACGGCAGTTGAAGCATTATTCGAACATCAGCTATCCGACGGTCATCGCCGTCTGCGAGCCGCCGCATCCGCCGCTACCGCCTGAGCCCAAGGTGATCGCCGCAGCACCAGTACCAGCGCCTGCCGTTACCGAGGAAAAGCCGGAGACCGGGGTTTCCGGCCTCGCGTCCAGAATGGCGGCAGAGGTACGCACGCACCTTCCCTCTGGCCATTCGATGAAATCCGCGCTCGCAACGCCCGTGCACTTCGTAACAGGAAGCTATTCCTGGGTCGTCAGGCGCTTGAGCAATTAGCGTCAAGCAGCAGCGAGCGCCGTCATATACGCGTAGCCGCGTGCCGACTGTCGCTGCTCGGCGACATGTAGCTTCTCGACCATCTCCAGCAGTTCCTGCACCGCGCCATGCGTGGTGTTACGGCTGCGGAAACTCTTCAGCAGCCGGCCGCAAACATTGGCAAGCATCGTGCCTGACGTGGATTTCGACGCCTCACGCCACAGCAAGGTGGCTTCGACGAAGATCACACTGATATCGCGAGCGAGGCCAGCCGACTCATAAAGCGCGCGCACCGCGTGCATGCGGCCGGTCGCCAGGATCGAACGCACCCGCCGCTCGTCGCAGCCAGTGAGATTGACGATCGCGCCAGCGAAGAATTCGATCTTGCCGGAGCACAGCGTATGCATCAGGAAGGATGGCGTCAGGCGTCCGCTGACGCGCAGATGTTCGACCAGATCGGCAACCTCGCGCGGCGTGATCTCGCCGGCGATGGCAACGATTGCGGTTTCCGTCGCCTCGCGGGCCACACGCTGCAGCCGGCCGGTGCCGATCGCGGCCTGCGCCAGCGGCAGATTGATCAGGGCGTCGCTGACATGCTGCGTCAAGAGCTGGCGAGCGTCGGCGGGCAAATCTGGGCGATCGAGCAGGAGGTTGCGGACTTCGCAGTCGTCGCCCAGCCGTTCGGCAATGCGCTTCAGCGCCTGCGGGGCGATTGCGGCACCTTCGTTTTCAAGCAGGCACAGCACATCTTCCGCGCCGCCGATCTCGGCAAGCGCGGCGGAGACCGAGCGCGAAATGCAGGAGCGGGCGGCAATCAACATGCGAGTAACGCCGCTGCCGCGTGCGGCGAGATCAACCAGATCGGCGTCAGAGAGAAGCGGCGAGAAGGTGATGGCGTGGCAGGCGATCTCGGCCTGGTCACCGGCCAGAGACAGGACGATGGCGCGGGGCGCATCCGGCGACCATGCGATCGCTTCGGCCATGGCAAGACGAACCTTCGGCGACGGGTCGTCGAGCAGGAAGGTCATGGCCATCTCGGCGGCCTTGCGCTCTTCCAGAGACATTTCAGACTGCAGATAGGCCCGGCCAAGCGCGCTCGCCGCCCTCGCCCGGTCTCCAACCTTGGCAGTCTCAACCCAACGAAGAAATGCCTCTACGATCACCGCGAACCCCAATCCTCAAGTGCGATTCTCTCGCACCCCAAGTGTTGAGGATGACGGTAGCGGCAAAAAGTTTATGATTGGTTCACCATATACTTTAACCGTTCAGCAGGACCGATAAACGCTTCAGGCCTTTGGTCGGAAGAGCTCGAACACGTCGCTGCTCTCGCTGTAATCCATGTAGCCGAGGCGTGCGACGGGTCTCGCCAGACCCATGTCGATGCGGCCATCGCGCAGGATCGCCTCGTCGATATGGATACCGACGACCTGGCCGAAGATCGTGACATTCTCCGACGGCTCACCGCTCAGCGACTTCGGCTCGATAATCTCGGTAACCTTGCACTCCAGAACCGCGAAGGCTTCGGCCACATAGGGAGCATCGACGAGTTCGCCCTTCTTCGGCGTCAGCCCGGACAAAGCGAACTCGTCGACGTCGTAAGCGACGGCGGCCGAGGACATGTTCATCTTGTCGATCAGGTTGCGGCTGACGAAATTGCAGGTGAACTCGCCGGTTTCGCTGGCGTTCCGGTAGCTGTCCTTGCGGCCGCTCGACGAGAACATCACGAGCTTCGGACGATCCGACACGGCGTTGAAGAACGAGTATGGCGCGAGGTTGAGCGTGCCATCCCTGCCCTTGCTGCCGATCCAGCCGATCGGCCTTGGCGACACGATCGCCTTGAAGGGGTCGTGCGCAAGGCCATGCCGGTTCTGATCCGTCGTGTAGAACATCAGCCTTCCCCGCCGACCCAAGTGACCGTCTCGGAAAGCTCGGGGCGCGGGCGCTCGACGGGCGGGAACGTCGTCGAGCCCATATGGATGAAGCCGGCGACCTTCTCGCCTTCCTCGACGCCCAGCAGCGGATAGGCGCGCTCGTCATATGCGAACCACTCGGTCAGCCAATTGGCGACCCAGCCATGGGCGTTGGCGGCGAAGATGATGTTGAGGCATACGGCGCCAGCCGACATCAGCTGTTCCCATTCAGGGATCTTGATGTGCGGGCCGGCCTTGCTGACGACCGCGACGACGACGGGCGCGCGGGTGAAGCGGCTGCGCTCGACCTGGATCATCTCTTCGGAGAGATCGGGCTTCTTTTCCAAAGCAAGCTTCAGAAGCTCCTCGCCGATGCGGGCGCGTTCCGCGCCGCGATAGACGATGAAACGCCAGGGCGCGAGCTTGCCGTGATCCGGCACGCGCGAGGCAAGGCGCAGGATTTCCTCGATCTCGGGCTTTTCGGGACCGGGCTCTGACATCTGGAAGGCAGGGATGGAACGGCGGACGCCGAGGTAGTCGATCAGCTTGATATCGGATCTCATAGGCAAGAAACTCTCATTTTCATCGCGGTATCGGGGATGGGTCTTGAATTTGCCATCCGGTTGGTCTTGAAGTGGCCTCTGTCATTTCAGTTGTCAATTGGTTCGCAAAACACATGCTCGGCATTTTGCCATACGCACGCTGGAGTGTTGCCGTAGCCCTCCTTGCCTTGATCCCCGCCGGCGCCGGCGCGCAGGATGCCTTCAAGGAGTTCAAGCAGCTCGACACCACGACGAAGATGCCCAAGCTCAACGCCTTCATCGCGCCCGGCACGACGCCCCAGGGCGCGAAGCTGCATTCCGTCGCGCTTGAGGCGAAGCTCACGGCATCGGGCGACGCCGTCAAGGACGGGCTCTCCTGGTATGTGTTCAGCCCGGTCGCAGGCAGCGACGGCAAGCTGCCGCTGATTGCGAGTTCCCAGGGTGGTTCGGCTGATTTCCAGCTGGCGCCGGGCGACTATTTCGTCAACGTGTCCTTCGGCCGCGCTGGCGTGACACGCAAGCTCTCGGTTCCCGAGGACGGCGCGCTTGAAAAGCAGACGATGGTTCTCGAGGCCGGCGGCCTTCTGCTCAATGCTGTCTCCGGATCTGATGTGAAGATCCGGCCGGATCAGCTGAGCTTCTCGATCTATTCCGCCGATGTGCGCGATGACGGCGAGCGTGGTCTGGTGATGGCGGACGTGCCGCCGAACACGGTCGTGCGGCTCAACGCCGGCACCTACCACGTCGTATCCGATTACGGCGAGACCAACGCATCGGTGCGCGCCGACATCCAGGTGGAAGCCGGCAAGCTCACCGAAGCGACGATCCAGCACAAGGCGGCACAGATCACCTTCAAGCTGGTTTCCGACAAGGGCGGCGAAGCGATCGCCGATACCGCCTGGTCGATCCTGACGGCCGCAGGCGACAGCGTCGGCGAAAGCGTCAGCGCGTTTCCGACCATGGTGCTTGCCGAAGGCGAGTATTCGGCCGTCGCGCGCAACAAGGACAAGATCTACCAGCGCGAATTCAAGGTCGAGGCCGGCAAGAACACCGATGTCGAAGTGCTGATGAAGGACGTGCAGCCGGACCAGGGGCCGGCCGCCACGACATTGCAGCAGCTGCCGCCGGAGCAGCAGCCCCCGACGGAACAATCGCACGCCGCGCAGCCGCTGCCCTCGTTCGAGCAGCTGCAGAGCGGTGCCGCGGCAGGTGGCGTCGATTCCGACTGACGCATCCTACATCGCCATCAACGCAAAACGCCCGGTCATTGCTGACCGGGCGTTTTCGTTTTTCAGTCCGGGATCACGAAGGCCTCAGGCGGCCTTCGCCTTTCTGGCGGCGGCCTTGCGCAGCACATCCGGCGGCGTCGCTTCGTGCGTCAGGGCAGCGATCGCGTCGTCAAGCGACATCGAGCTCTGTTCCTGGCTGCCGAGACGGCGGATGTTGACCGTGCGCTCCTCGGCTTCCTTCTTGCCGCAAACGATGATGACGGGCACCTTGGTGACCGAGTGTTCGCGGACCTTGTAGTTGATCTTCTCGTTGCGGAAGTCGGTCTCGACATGGAGGCCTGCCTCGCGCAGCGCCTCGGCCACTTCTTCACCGTAAGCGTCGGCTTCCGACGTGATCGTCGCGACGACGATCTGCAGCGGCGACATCCACAGCGGTAGATGGCCGGCGAAGTTCTCGATCAGGATACCGAGGAAGCGCTCCATCGAGCCGCAGATGGCGCGATGGATCATCACCGGCTGCGTCTTTTCGGAGTTGCTGTCGATATAGAAGGCGCCAAAGCGTTCCGGCAGGTTGAAGTCGACCTGCGTGGTGCCGCACTGCCATTCACGGCCGATGGCGTCCTTCAGCGTATATTCGAACTTCGGACCGTAGAACGCGCCCTCGCCCGGCAGAATGCCGGTCTTGATGCGGCCTTCCGACTGTTCCTCGATCGTCTTCAGCACTTCGGTCATCACGGCCTCGGCGCGATCCCACAGAGCGTCGGAGCCGACGCGCTTTTCAGGACGGGTCGAGAGCTTGACGACGATTTCCTTGAAGCCGAAGTCTTCATAGACCGACAGGATGAGATCGTTGATGCGCAGGCATTCGGCGGCCATCTGCTCTTCCGTGCAGAAGACGTGCGCGTCGTCCTGGGTGAAGCCGCGAACGCGCATCAGGCCGTGCAGCGCGCCGGAGGCCTCATAGCGGTGCACCGTGCCGAACTCGGCCAGACGGATCGGCAGCTCGCGATAGGACTTCAGGCCATGCTTGAAGATCTGCACGTGACCCGGGCAGTTCATCGGCTTCAGCGCGAAGACGCGGTTGTCGGCTTCCTTGTCTTCCGGGTGCGTGAAGGCATAGGCCGACTTCACTGCGAACATGTTCTCCTGGTACCAACCCCAGTGACCCGAAGTCTCCCAGAGCGAGGCGTCGAGAACCTGCGGCGCGTTGACCTCTTCATAGGTGCCCGCGAGACGGCGGCGCATGTAGGAGGTGAGCGCCTGGAACATCCGCCAGCCCTTGCCGTGCCAGAAGACGACGCCGGGCCCCTCTTCCTGGAAATGGAACAGGTCCATTTCGCGGCCAAGCTTGCGGTGGTCGCGCTTTTCGGCTTCCGCCAGCATGTGCAGGTAGTTGTCGAGATCCGCCTGCTCGGCCCAGGCCGTGCCGTAGATGCGCGAGAGCATGGCGTTGTTGCTGTCGCCACGCCAGTAAGCACCGGCAACCTTCATCAGCTTGAAGGCCGTGCCGATCTGGCCGGTGGAGGCCATGTGCGGGCCACGGCATAGGTCGAACCATTCGCCCTGATTGTAGATCTTCAGATCCTGCCCTTCAGGGATCGCATCGACGAGTTCGACCTTGTAGTTTTCGCCCTTGGCGGCGAAGACTTCCTTGGCCTTCTCGCGCGACCAGATCTGCTTGGTGAAGGCAGCGTTGCGCGAGATGATTTCCTTCATTTTCTTTTCGATCTTCGGCAGATCGTCAGGCGTGAAGGGCTCGTTCTTGGCGAAGTCGTAATAGAAGCCGTTCTCGATCACCGGGCCGATCGTGACCTGCGTGCCGGGCCAGAGCTCCTGCACGGCTTCGGCCATGACGTGGGCCGCGTCGTGGCGAATGAGCTCGAGCGCGCGGGGATCGGTGCGGGTGATAATCTCGATCGTGCCGTCGACGACGGGATCGGAAAGGTCGCGCACGGTGCCGTCGATCGCGATGGCGACGGCCTTCTTGGCAAGCGACTTGGAAATGGATTCAGCGACATCCTTGCCGGTTGCGCCAGCGTCGTAGCTGCGCACGGAACCATCGGGGAATGTCAGGGAAACGGATTGGGACATTTTAGACTTCTCCTTGTCCAGTCCCGCCAACGAATGCGGGTGGTTGCAATGATGCGTTTCGGATCACGAATACGCCGCCGCCTGATACCGGGATTTACCGCCGCAGTAAAGGAAAAGAGGGTTTAGCGCAGCATTTCGGCGAGGCCGCGAACGGTGTTCCAGTTGCGCAGCGTGCCGACACCCATGCGCTTGGTCGTCAGGGCGGAGAGCAGTTTCCACTCGCTGGGTTTGCCGGCGAAGTCGATCCAGAGATCGCCGCCGATGACGGCAAGGCGCTGGTTCGGCTGGGCATAAGGCTGCAGCCGCTCGATAACGGTGCGGTCGAGCGGCTTTCGCATGACGCGCAGGATCACCTGACTGCCATCACCATCAGGGAACGGGTTGGCGGCGGCGATCTTGCGCCAATCCTCGGCCGTTCTGACGAGGATATCGACCGGCTTGCCGAAGCGCGTGAGGAACGCCTGCTCCAGCCGCGCCTCCATGTCTCCAATCGGTGACGATTGCGCCTCGAAGACGATGTTGCCTGTCGAAACAAGAGTGCGCGGATTGCGATAGCCGAGCGACGTGGCCATGTCGCGCAGGTCGGACATGATCACCCTGCGACCTGGGGCCAGAACGATGCTATGGAGGAGTGCGACGTAAACGGTCACGTCTGCTTGCGGCCGAACGCGAGATAGCGCCACGGCGTCCACCAATGGAAACGGTCACCCAGCACCTCCGGCACACGGTCGAGACCCCTGGTGCCGCCGGGGCCGCAGCGGCCGACGCGGAACAGCGTCATCCAGCCGCCGCTCCACAGACCATGGCGGGCGATGGCCTCGTAGCCGTACTCGGAGCATGTCGGGATGTGGCGGCAGGAATTGCCGATGAAGCCGGATAGGGTCAGCTGGTAGAGCCGGATCAGGCCCATGCCGAACAGGCGGTCCGGTGTCTTGCGGAACGGGCCGGTATAATTGCGCGAGCGATGAAACGGCTTCTTGGGCGATGCAGCGGCGCCGCCTTCGTCCTCGTCGTCATCATGGTTCAGCGAGCAGAACTGGCACATGACGATCCGCTCAGGCTTCCACCGTTTCGGCACGCTTGGCCTCGACCTGGCCGATCGCATCGACCACGGCGTCGAAGGTCAGCATGGTGGAGGCGTGGCGGGCCTTGTATTCGCGGACCGGCCGCAGATAACGCATGTCCTCGAAGCGCCCCGATGGCCCCTCGCCGTCTTCCTTCAGCATGGCGAGCATGTCCGCACGCGCCTGGCGCAACTCCTGCGCCGTCGCGCCGACCACATGGCGGGCCATGATCGAGGACGAGGCCTGGCCTAGCGCGCAGGCCTTGACGTCATGGGCGAAGGCCGAGACCGTATCGCCATCCATCTTCAGCCAGATCCTGACCTTCGAGCCGCAGAGCTTGGAGTGCGCCTGGGCGCTGGCGTCGGGGGCGTCGAGCGCGCCGATCAGCGGAATATTGCCGGCGAATTCGAGAATTTTGCTGTTGTAGATGTCGTCCATCGGGTATTCCGCTCCATATTTCATGCGGATAGACGGCTCATTGTTCATCGTCACCCAAACAAAAACACACCGTGTCACGCTGGAAGACTTACATAGCGATGCCGTTTTCCTATATGTATGTCGTTCGAAGGCCATAGAAATGCAATGGCCTCGGGTAAGTTTGAATGGGAAACCGTGCCGGATGGGCCACAGAATTTCGCCCTGAAAGCCCCGGAGCCTGCCAAAGGTGCACTATTCCCGAGTGGGATTGCCAGTGGCTAGTCCGAAATACGGTCCGCATTGCGGATCAGGAGACAGTTGCAGATGGACGCCATCGTAAAGAACTTTCCGCAGACCACGCCAGACGCCAATCGCCCAAGCCAGAAGGAAGCCGAAGACGCGGTGCGCACGCTGCTCCGCTGGGCCGGCGACGATCCTGCGCGCGAGGGTTTGCTGGATACGCCGGCGCGTGTCGCGAAAGCCTATCGCGAGCTTTTCGCCGGCTACGAGATGGATGCCGAAGAGGTGCTTGGCCGCACCTTCGAAGAGGTCGCCGGCTATGACGACATGGTGCTGGTGAAGGACATTCCGTTCTTCTCGCACTGCGAACACCACATGGTTCCGATCATCGGCAAGGCACATGTGGCCTACATGCCCGACGGCAAGGTTCTCGGCCTGTCGAAGATCGCGCGCGTGGTTGAAATCTATGGCCGCCGCCTGCAAACGCAGGAAACCATGACCGCCCAGATCGCCCGTTCCATCGACGAAACGCTCGCTCCACGCGGCGTCGCCGTGATGATCGAGGCCGAACATATGTGCATGGCAATGCGCGGCGTTCAGAAACAGGGCTCGACCACATTGACGACAACCTTCACCGGCACATTTAAAACTGAGCCGGCTGATCAAGCCCGGTTTATTTCCATGGTGCGGAGCCGCTGACCGGCTTCATTTCAGAAAGCCGCGATGATGCCATTTGCCTTCAATGCGCCGTCCGAAGACAAGTCCGAGCTCGAGGATGCCGGTGATTTCACGCCGCGGTTCGATGACCGCGGCCTGATCACGGCTATCGTGACGGATGCCCATGACGGCGAACTGCTCATGGTGGCGCATATGAACGCCAAGGCATTGGCGCTGACCATCCAGACCGGCCAGGCTCACTATTTCAGCCGCTCGCGCGGCAAGCTCTGGCTGAAGGGCGAAACCTCGGGCAACATCCAGACGGTCAAGGAAATCCGCACCGACTGCGACCAGGATGCAATTTGGCTAAAGGTAGAAGTTGCCGGTCACGACGCGACCTGCCACACTGGCCGCCGTTCCTGCTTCTATCGGACGGTGAGCCTGGAAGACGGCAAGCCGATGCTCGAGATCGCCGACGACGAGCGCCAGTTCGATCCTCACGAAGTCTACGGAAAAGAGCCGTAACAACGGCATGCTGTCTCTTTTCGGGTCAGGAGGGGCGGCCATATACCAATTCGAAAGGGTGGCGGCGCACTAATATTTGCCTGCACGTCGCGCCAGGGGGAGGTTTGCCATGGTGAGCTGGAGTTTGATCCGTCAAGGCTCCGAAGCCGTCGGTTCCGACGCTGGCATCGCCTCGCCCGCCGACATCAAGCTCCCCGCTCCTACACCGAAGAAGCCGAAGCTGGCGCTTGCCCTTGGCGGTGGTGCTGCGCGTGGCTGGGCGCATATCGGTGTACTCAGGGCGCTCGACGAAGCGGGCATCGAGATCGGCATGATCGCAGGAACGTCGATCGGCGCGCTTGTCGGCGGTTGCTATCTGGCGGGCAAGCTCGATGAGCTCGAGGGTTTCGCCCGGTCGCTGACCATGCGCCGGATCGCCAGCCTGCTCGATCTGACGATCGGCGGCAGCGGCCTGTTCGGCGGCATGCGGCTGACCAAGCGCATGCAGGAACATCTGGAAGGGCTGAATGTCGAGGATCTCGACCGCCCGTTCGTTGCGGTGTCGGCCGAGGTCAACAGCGGCCACGAGGTCTGGATCGCCAATGGCTCGCTGATCACGGCGCTGAGGGCGTCCTATGCCCTGCCCGGCATTTTCGAGCCTGTGCGCAGCAATCACCGGACGCTAGTTGATGGCGCGCTGGTCAATCCCGTTCCCGTCTCGGTCTGCCGCGCCTACGAGCAGCCGCTGGTCGTCGCCGTCAACCTCAACTACGACATCTACGGCCGCTCCGCCGTGGTGCGCCACAGCGCCAGCCTGACGCCGTCCGAGGTGCAGAAGCAGGAGCATGCACCTTATGCCAAGCTCGGCATGACGGGTGTGATGGTGCAGGCGTTCAACATTATCCAGGACCGGATCGCGCGTGCGCGTCTGGCGGGCGATCCGCCCGATATCTCGCTTCAACCGAGATTGAGCGATATCGGTCTCTCGGAATTTCATCGCGCCGGCGAAGCGATCGAGCGCGGCTATCAGGAAGCCACGGCGCGGCTTCCCGAATTGAGGCGCATGCAGGAGTTGTTTGCCGGCTCCAGCTGAGCAAGCCGGCGCGCCTTTATTCAGCCTGCGATATAGGCCTTGATGTCCTCGGCCTCGCGTTCGACCTCGGCGATACGGGTCTTGACCACGTCACCGATCGAGATGATGCCGGCAAGCTTTCCAGCGGTTTCGACCGGCACATGGCGGAAGCGCCGGCTGGTCATCAGTTCCATCAGCTCGTTGACGGTCGTTGCCTCGTTGCAGCGATAGACCTTCGCCGTCATCACCGATGCCACGGAGCTTTCAAGACAGGCGGGGCCGGACTTGGCGATTGCGTGAACCACGTCGCGCTCGGTGAAAATCCCGGCGATCTTGTTTTCCATGCCGACGATGACGATGGCACCGATCTTCTTCTTGCTCAGAATCGCGGCGGCTTCTGAAACGGTCGTGTTCGGGCCGGCGGTGACGACGTCCCTGCCCTTGGCATCCAGTATGGCTTTGACTGTATTGGACATTTGAACCTCCTATGTCGAAAGTGAGACACTTCAGCTGATCACAGGCATCCGCGGCGGTCTCTCCTCCCAACGCGGATCAGTTCGAATGGTGCACTTCAACGGTCAGGATTGCAATATATCCGCATCCTCTGAAATAGAGGGAAGTTCGGGCGGCGGCCGATCGAAGAGCGAAAACAGCACGAAGCCGAAGAGAAAGCCGCCGATGTGGGCGTCCCAGGCAATCGGCGCGCCGGTGTCACCGATCAGTGGAATGCCGACGGCGATCAGGATGTTGCCGACGAACCAGAAGAGCATGAACATGACGACGGTTCGGCTGCGGAAAGTTTCCGCGATCGAGAGCCGTGGATTGAGATGGGTGGGAAGCGCGACGCGACGCTCCGACGGGAATGCGAAGCGGCAGGCAGCACCCATCAAGGCCGAAACGACGCCGGATGCTCCGATCAGCACGGTCGCTTGCCCCCAATTCAGCACGGCGTGAAGCGCGGCCGAGGCGACGGCGGCGAGAACCCAGAACACCGTGTAGCGAACCCAGCCGATGCGGCGGGCGACCGGCGCGCCAAATGCCATCAGCCAGAGCCCGTTGAACAGGATGTGCTCGATATTTCCATGCAGCAGCGAATAGGTGAGCGGCGTCCAGAACAATTGCGGTCCCTGCTCCGCCAAGGGTGTGATGTAGCGCAGCGGGATGAAGCCGAAATCGAAGAACAACATGTCGACGCCGCTCTCGGTCAGGAAAATCGCCTGCACGGCATAAATCGCCGCCAAGAGACCGATCGTCGCAACAATGGCGCCTGGAAGATTGAAAATGGGCGTACGCGGCGGCTTGGCGGCGGGCTCGGTCGGCTGGTGCGGCTCGTTCGTATCGTCCATTGCATTCCTCGTTCACTTCGCGTGCACTGGCTTACAGGACGACAGGTCAAAAAAAAAGCCGTCCGGCAATCTACCGAACGGCTTGCTGAGCGTCCCCCGAGAATGACCTCGCGCCCGAGCAATTCATGCTGAACTTCCAATACCGGAAGCAATGAAAAGATACTGGCACGACGGGCCGTCACAGACAATCGAAACCCTTCCTTAACCTTAACTGGCCGGATCTGGCATGAAATCCGCATGGCATAGGGCAAGGTGGCCATGATGGCCGCCGTTTGAACCGAAATGAAACAGATCGGCAGTCCCATGCGCCTCAACACCACCATCCAGATCTTCGACTACTGGAACAAGCTACGCGGCAGCGAGATCGCTCCCCTGCGGACGCAGGTGGAGCCACGCGATATCAGCCAGCTTCTCTCAAGCCTGTTCATGCTTGAAACCTCCGAGACGAGCCGCGTCACCTTCCGTCTCGCCGGCACACGTATCTGCGATCTCTTCGGCCACGACCTCGGCGGCAGCTGTTTGTCGGAGCTCTGGGCGCACGGGCACGAGGATATCGAGAAAACCGCCGTCGGCGTCATGGAGCACGGCATCCCGGCGCTCCTGAACGCCACCGGATACAGCACCGCCGGCCATCGCGCCGCCTTCGAAATCATTCTTCTGCCGCTGCGCAACGCCGAGGGGGAATGCGACAAGCTCCTCGGCGCGATCGCACCGGCCACGACCGCGAGCTGGCTGGAGGTCGTTCCGCTGCAGTTCCTGGCGCTCGACCGCAGCCGTTTGCTGCATGAGCAGCTCGACCCGGTGGAGAGCACGCAAAGCGGCGCGAACGAGCCCCGTGCAGCGACCAGCGGCAGCCGCTCGATCGCCGATACGGTGCGTCGTCTGATGTCCAGCTTGATGGATGAGCCCGTGAAACAGGATGCACCATTTCGGCACTACCGCTGAGCGGTAAATCACCCCCGACTGAACAACCTTCTGTTAATGGATTGCGAGTAAAGCTTGGCGCCAAGCTATTTTTAAAAGAAGCCCTTTATGCACGCTTTCCAGCAAGCTCAGACGCAAAAAACTGCGCCTCGCCTTGAACAAGGTGCATTCCAACGCGTGCCCATCAATATGCAGGGCCGCCTGATGCTGGCGAATTACGAGGAATTCGAATGCCTGGTCATCGATATGTCGCCCGGCGACATGTACGTGACCTGCCAGGGCCGCCCGCGCGTCAACGAACGCGTAGTCGCCTATATCGATCACCTCGGTCGCGTTGAAGGCTATGTCCAGACGATCGACAGCCGCGGCTTCAACATGTCCATCCACGCCACCGAGCGCAAGCGCGAGAAGCTTGCCGCGCAGCTGACGTGGCTTGCCAACAAGCACGAGCTCGGCCTGCCGGAAGATCGCCGCCACGATCGTCTGATGCCGCGCGAGACGCAGACGGAAATCACGCTTGAAGACGGTACGCAGTATATGTGCCGGATCATGGACTTGTCGCTTTCGGGTGCTGCCGTCGACGTCGAGGTTCGCCCGGCGATCGGCACAGCGCTTCGCCTCGGCAACATGCGCGGCCGCGTGGTGCGTCACTTCGTCGAAGGCGTCGCGATCGAGTTCCTGTCGCTGCAGTCGCGCGACACGCTGCGCGAATTTCTCTGATCACCGTCATCCCGGCTTCACAAAGCTGATGGATTGAAGCGCCTCTTCAGGAGGCGCGCCGATGTCGATTCTTTTTCCCGAGATTGAAGCTTACGACCACGGTCTCCTCGATGTCGGGGACGGCCATCTCATCCATTGGGAAAGCTACGGCAATCCTGACGGACGGCCGGCGCTCTATCTGCATGGTGGGCCGGGCTCCGGCGCATCACCCTCGGCGGCACGCTATTTCGACCCATCGGCCTATCGGATCATCCTGTTCGACCAGAGAAATTGCGGCCGCAGCCTCCCCAATGCCGCCGACATGGGAACGGATCTCTCCACCAACACAACCTGGCACCTGATCGATGACATCGAGAAACTTCGTTGTCACCTAAAGGTGACGGATTGGGTGCTATTCGGGACATCTTGGGGATCCACGCTCGCGCTTGCCTACGCGCAGACCCATCCGGCCCGCGTCGCGGCCATGGTGCTCGCCGGCGTGACGACAACGCGGCGATCGGAAATCGAATGGCTGACACAGGGAATGGCCGCGCTGTTTCCCGAGGAGTGGGATCGACTCAACGCATCCCTTCCCGATCACATGAGAGCCAAGGGTGTCCTTGAAGGTTATCGGGAATTGCTCAATGGGCCCGATCTCGACGTGCGGCTGAAGGCGGCGCGGGACTGGCACGATTGGGAGGCGGCGTCCATCCTGCTTGCCAACGCCGACGGCTATCCGCGACGCTGGCGCAATCCGGAGTATTTGCTCACCCGTGCGCGGATCATAACCCACTACTTCAGCCATGCAGCGTGGCTCGAGGAAGGCGCGCTGTTGCGGGACGCCGGAAAGCTGGCCTCGATCCCCGGCGTTCTCGTTCAGGGACGGCTCGACCTGGAGGCCCCATTGACCACGGCATGGGAATTGGCGCGGGCGTGGCCGGGAAGCGAGCTCATCATCGTCGAAAACGCCGCCCATTCGCCCGATCATGACGGCATGGCGCGCGCAATTATCGCCGCGACCGACAGATTTCGCGAAATTTCTCAAAAATAATTTTCGACGCATCACCTTAAAAAGCGGCCCAAAACGCGTCATTTGCGGGCGAATCCGGCCTTCCGGCGGCCTACAGAACGCCAATTCCCTCCAAGCCACATGATGAACGCAATATTACCGAAATCGCGCCGTGGCCGTCGGCGTTAATCTTTTGCCTCGAAACGAGCCATCCGATGGCGGCGAGGCTTTTTGAGAAAGATAAAAGTTGAAGCAATCTTGGTAAAGATTCCCCTCGAATTTCAGTAAAATTCGATGTTGATTTTAGTCTAATTCGACGCGCTTTTGAATCAACTAAGCCTTTAATTTTGCTTCTGAATTTTGCGTCGAATAAAAACACGTCTGGCAATGTCTCCTCACAAACGGGGACATACAAATGACGATAACAAACTTCATCAAGGGCGGCCTCGCCGCGGCTGCGATGCTCATGTCGATGGCAGGCGTCGGACAGGCCGGCTACCAGAGCATGACCGTTCTCGGCAACACCAGCCCGCCGATCGGCGCTTACCAGTTCTGCAAGGAAATTCCTGAAGACTGCAAGAACGCAGCCGGCGACCAGGGCACGATGGTGCTGACCGAAGACAGCTGGAAGACGATCCTGAAGATCAACTACCAGGTCAACTCGGAGATCACGCCGATGACGGACATGGAGATCTACGGCGTCGAGGAACGCTGGGCCTACCCGAAGACGGCAGGCGACTGCGAAGACTATGCGCTTCTGAAGCGCAAGATGCTGATCGAAGCCGGCTTCTCGCCGTCGAACCTCCTGATGACCGTCGTGCTGCAGCCGAATGGCGATGGCCATGCCGTGCTGACCGTTCGCACCGATCGCGGCGACTTCATTCTCGACAACATGCGCAACAAGGTCATGCTCTGGGCCGATACCGAGTACACCTATCTGAAGCGCCAGTCGTCCAGCGATCCGACTCGCTGGGTCAAGCTTCAGGACGGCCGCGCCGTGGCTGTCGGTAGCGTCAAGTAATTCCATCCGCCGGAGCAATCCGGTGGGCAAGCAAGGCGCCTGGTCCCGTCCCCGCATGCACGTCCAGACCGGCGTCTCAAGAGCCGCTCCTGCTGTCCCAGGAGCGGCTCGCTTTTTATGGGCCATCGGCATGAGTCCGACGCCCTCGGTTAACCATTAATTAACCACACAAGCCCGATCATCGCCCTATAGATCAGCGACACCGGCGGCTCACGTTTCTCCTGCGACGGTCAGATATGCGAAAGCCGTCATGCGCCAGGCCATTCAGAGCTCCACAGAGGTCGAGGAATCCCCTCTCCTGTCGACTGGCTTTCTCATCCGCACAACCATTGTGATCGCGCTTCTGGCGGTGCTCACCGTTGCCATCAGCGTTGGTGGCCGATGGTTTGGCGCCCGCGTCTCGCTCGCCGGAAATACCGACAACACGGCGCCGGTGACGCTGACGATCGGCCAGGACACGCTGCAGCTCCAGGAAAACACGATTCGCTTTCCCAGCCAGCGGCATAGCGGCACCACCGAGCGCGCCGACCTCTATCTCGCTTGGCCGCAGATGCAGGGCTATTCGAGTGAAAACCGTGATCGTTTCGACGATATCACCAAGTCCCCGGACCTGATCTTTCTTCAGGTCACTCAGGCGACCATGTCGCGTGACATGTCCGGCCGATTCGAGCCGATCTACTCGCATCTGATCGACTCAACCCCGCAGCCATTCGCCAACGGCATGACGCTTCACAAGCTTCGGGCCGATACCGGATATGGCGACGAAGTGCTTCTGACGGCGCCGCGCCAGGGTGGCGCCGACTACGTCGTGCGCTGCCTACTGCCGGCGAGCCCGGAGCTTACCACCAGCGGCGACTGCCAGCGTGATATCAAGGTCGGGCGCGATTTAAGTGTGCTTTACCGCTTTTCCAGCCGACATTTGGCGGAGTGGGAACATATTGATGCCGCTATTGCCCAATTTGTGGAAACGCGCCTCGTGAACCGTTCCGCGACATCCAGGTAGAATGGTCCGAAACCGTGAAACAAACGATTAATCATAAACGGATTGGTAACCCCAAAGAGCTACCTTCAATGAGGTTGATCGTGCGGGCGAAGCGCGATCCCGATTCTTCTAAACTGCAAGCCAAGCAAAGAGTGAAATAGTGTCAAGGTCAGCTTCTTCCGCTTCCCCGTCCCGCTCCAGCAATTTCCTGATCAAGGCAATCGTTGCGCTGTCCATGGCAGTCGGTTTGCTCGGTCTGGATACGGTCAATTCCGACGCGGAAGCTGCCAATTCGAAGTATGCCGGCATCGTCGTCGACGCCAATACCGGCAATGTCCTCTACAGCGAAAACGCCGATCGCTTGCAGTATCCGGCTTCGCTGACCAAGATGATGACGCTCTATCTGACGTTCGAAGCGCTTGAGCAGGGCCGCATCCGTCTCGATAGCGCTGTTCCCTTTTCCGCTCACGCATCCGGCCAGGCGCCGACCAAGCTCGGCGTTCGCCCAGGCGCCACGATTTCGGTCGAGCAGGCCATTCTCGGCCTCGTCACCCTTTCCGCCAACGACGCCTCTACCGCGCTTGGCGAACTGCTCGGCGGCTCGGAAGACCGTTTCGCGCAGATCATGACAGCGAAGGCACATGCGCTCGGCATGACGCGCACCACCTACCGCAATGCCAACGGCCTGCCGAACACCGCGCAGATGACAACGGCGCGCGACCAGGCCCGTCTCGGCATCGCGCTGCGCCAGCATTTCCCGCAGTATTACGGCTACTTCTCCACGCAGAGCTTCAAGTTCGGCAACCGCATCATCCGCAGCCATAACCGCCTGGTCGGTTCGGTACGCGGCGTTGACGGCATCAAGACCGGTTACACCCGCGCTGCAGGCTTCAATCTCGTGAGCTCGGTTCAGGTCGATGGCAAGTCCATCGTCGGCGTGGTTCTCGGCGGTGCCTCCACGCCTGCCCGCGACACCCAGATGCGCAGCCTGATTGCCTCCTACCTGCCGAAGGCTTCGACCCGTGGCGGCTCCGCGCTGGTTGCCCAGGCGCCGAAGATTTCGTCCGAAACCGTCATTCCGGTGACCGTTGCCAAGCAGGAAGTCGCTGAACTGCCGCCGACGCATCCGCTGCCGGTCAGCCGTACCGAGGTTGCCTCGGCGCAGGTCGCCTATGCCGGCACGTCGTCGTCCAAGTCCGACAATCCGCTTCTGCAGGAAATGCCGCAGCCGACGAAGGTAAAGACGCAGCCGATCAAGCAGGCCGCTGCCGCGCCGGTTCCCACGCCGACCACCGCCTACGTTCCGCCGGAACAGGGTGATACCTCGGTTGACAACGTCACGACCGCATCGACCAAGCAGGCGCAGCCGGAAGGTTGGGTCGTACAGATCGGCGTCTCAGCTAGCCGCGAAGCAGCAATGGACCTGCTCGACGGCGCCAAGAGCAAGGGCGGCAAGGCACTGCGTTCCGCCAAGCCTTTCGCCGTCGCTTATGCCGGCAGCTATCGCGCACGTTTCGGTGGCTTCGACGACCAGAAGCAAGCCGTCAACGCCTGCAACTCGCTGAAGCGTGCCGGCGTGAAGTGCTGGGCCTCCGCCCAGTGATGAAGACGACCGCCGCCTATGGTGTTCAGGCGGCGGCCCGGAATTCGGCCTTGATCGGTGTTCGCGACAGGGCCGGCCTTCCTAGACCTGATTTGTATTGCGTACGGGGATAATTATGGCGATCAACGAGAATGTTCCGGAATTTCCGGCCGAAGGTCGGTTGACTGGCAAGAATCCGCGCTCGGTCCTGCATCCGCTTCACGAAGCGGCGATGCGTCTTGCCGAGATTGGTATGCCGCGGCCGAAGGCGAAGACGGCCAAGACCAAGGACCTGATCAATCTGCTCTTGTCGCATGGCGCACGCGCCTGGCGCTATTCGCAGCCCGAAGCAAGTATCCATCTCCACGTTACCAACCCGGAAGGCCGGGCGCCGGTGACGATGCGGCTCCGCTGAGCCGAAACGAACGGTTTTTTCTCTGACGGGATGCGTTTCGTCAGAGAAGGCCGAGCTCGGAGAGCTCGCGGCGCAGGTCCGCGGGCATCTCGGCGACACCCTCGCCGAGCGTATCGAGATCGCGCGGGCGATCCTCTTCCGGATAATAACGCCAGCCCTGAAAGGCACGTTTCGGCTGTACCGCCGTTTCGATGACCTCGGGGCCGAGCACCAGATGGCAGCGGCCAATTCCCTCGCCATCGGTAAAGCTCTGGATATCGAGCAGCTTCTGCCGCGCCTGAACTTGGCCCTTGATCACCCAATACAGTGAGCCGCCGTCGAGCAGCTCTTCAACGCGCTTCGGGACCATTCGTGTCGTGTGGACGGAGTGTGGTTCCATGCCGGCCGCGATCGCCCTCAAGGAGCGTTCGGCCACCCATTCGCGCAAGTCGTCGATCGAGTCGGCGCCGACGCAGAGTTTGATAAGATGCAATGCCATACCGCCGTTCAAATCCTTTTGCGCGGCAGCGTCAAGCGGCTTGAACGCGCCGGCGGCCCATAGCCGCCGGTTTTCCAATCACAGTGTGATACGCCGTCCAGACCGCGATGGTCGGCCTGCCCTATCAACACTCCACGACGTTGACCGCAAGGCCGCCGGTCGAGGTTTCCTTGTACTTCTCGCTCATGTCGTAGCCGGTCTGGCGCATGGTCTCGATGCAGGCATCGAGCGGCACGAAGTGGCGGCCGTCGCCCTTGATCGCGAGCGACGCGGCGGTCACGGCCTTCACGGCGCCAAGCGCGTTGCGCTCGATGCAGGGAACCTGGACGAGACCGGCAACGGGATCGCAGCTCATGCCGAGATGGTGTTCCAGCGCGATTTCGGCCGCGTTCTCGATCTGCTCAGGCGTGCCGCCCATGACGGCAGCGAGACCGGCGGCCGCCATGGCAGCCGCCGAGCCGACCTCGCCCTGACAGCCGACCTCGGCGCCTGAGATCGAGGCGTTGTGCTTGATGATGCCGCCGACGGCTGCTGCCGTCAGTAGGTAGTCGCGGATGCCGTTCTGATCCCAATCATCGTGGAAGTGCTCGTAATAGCGGATCGTTGCCGGGATGACGCCGGCGGCGCCATTGGTCGGCGCGGTGACCACGCGGCCGCCCGCGGCATTCTCCTCGTTGACGGCCATGGCGTAGACGCTCAGCCAGTCGTTGGCGAGCAGCGGATTGATGCGGTTGCTGCGCCACTCTTCCTGGAGCTTGTCATGGATCGAGCGGGCGCGGCGGCGGACATTGAGGCCACCCGGCATGATGCCGTCGACCTTCAGGCCGCGCTCGATGCAGGAGCGCATCGCTTCCCAGATCCGGTCAAGGCCTTCGTCGAGCTCCTCGCGGCTGCGCTGGCTTTCCTCGTTGGCGCGCTTCATCTGCGCGATCGAGATGCCGGAGCGCGACGCCATGTCGAGCATCTGCTTGGCGGTGGAGAAGGGATACGGCACCTTGACGCCATCCGACGGCATCTTCTTCTTGGCGCGCATTGTCTCCAGCTCCGTATCGGTGACGACGAAGCCGCCGCCGACGGAATAGTAGATGCGGCGGACAAGCATCCGGCCGTCCTTGTCGAAGGCGGAGAAGGACATGCCGTTGGCGTGGCCCGGAAGCGGCTGCTTCTTGTCGAACACCAGGTCGGTCTTCGGCTGGAACTGGTAAGCAGGATGCCCAGGAGGCGTAATGCGGCCGGAGCGCTCGACCTTGTCGATGATGCCGTCCATCTGGTCGGGATCGACGCTGTCAGGCTGCTCGCCCATCAGGCCCAGAATGACGGCCCTGCCCGTCCCGTGGCCGATGCCGGTGTGGGCGAGCGAGCCATGCAGGCTGACCTTGATCGCCGCGACATTGGCACCCGAAGACGGGCGCGGCCATTCATCCGACAGAATCAGATCGAGAAAGCGGTTCGCCGCCGTCATCGGGCCCATCGTATGAGAGCTGGAAGGGCCGACGCCGATCTTGAATACGTCGAAAACAGAAAGGAACATGGGTGCGTCCTGTTGAGATTTTACTTAATCAAGCTACGCCAGCGCGGCTTGCGATCCGTTCGGTCCACCGACATAGCATTTCACGCGTGCGACATCATCCTGTGAAAGGTTCCAGTTCCGCCCGTTGTTGCGGTCAGCGCTTCTATCTATAGAGTGGGCGCGTGGAGAGGGACTGAATCAATATAATGATGACGACAGCAGATTACATCGCCCTGTGCTTCTTCGCGCTCATGTGGTTCGGTTACGCGCGACTGTTGCGCAGCGCAAGCCTCTTCGGCCGCACCAGTCTTACGCATGCAATGATCGAGCGGCGGCGCGAGTGGATCTACAATTCGCTGCGCCGCGACCTCAAGATGATCGATACGCAGATCATGGCCGGCCTGCAGAACGGCACGGCCTTCTTCGCCTCCACCTCGATCTTCGCGGTCGGCAGCTGCTTTGCGCTGCTCGGGGCGACGGAAAAGGTGGATGCCGTATTCGCTGATCTGCCGATGGTGCTGCACAGTGGGCATGCAGTGTTCGAGATGAAGGTCGGCGGACTGGCGGCTCTGTTCGGCTATGCCTTCTTCAAGTTCGGCTGGTCCTATCGCCTGTTCAACTACTGCACCATCCTGTTCGGCGGCATCCCGATGATGCGCGATAGCGAAAACGACGTGCTGGCTGCGGAGCGCGCGGCTGAGCGCGTCATCCGCATGAACATCATCGCCGCCGGTCATTTCAACGAAGGGCTCAGGGCGATCTTCCTGTCGATCGGCTATCTCGGCTGGTTCATCAACCCCTACGTCTTCATGGCGACGACCACGATTGTCATCGTCGTCCTCACGCGGCGGCAGTTCTTCTCGGAGGCGCGGCTTGCGATCATGGATCGCGAGCCGTCATCAAATCTCCACCTTTCTCCTATTCCCCGCAGCAATCCGTCAGCCGACGGAAGCGACTCATCTGGGGGATTGTGAATGACTGTTCCGGCGACGGAGACCGTAGCGGCACTAAGGCCACCGCGCATCGGCTTGCTCGACACGCTGCGCGGCGCGGCGCTGATCGCGATGGCGACCTATCACTTCACCTGGGACATGGAGTTCGTCGGCTACCTCACGCCGGGAACGGCCGAGACCGGCTGGCTGAAGCTTTATGCCCGCGCCATCGCTTCGACCTTCCTGTTCATCGTCGGTGTCAGCCTGGTGCTCGCCAATACGCCGGAGACGCGCTGGAATTCGTTCTGGAAGCGGTTCGGGATGATTGCCGCCGCTTCGGTGGCCATCTCCGTGGCGACCTATTTCTTCATGCCGGGAGAATGGATCTTCTTCGGTATCCTGCACTGCATTGCCGTGCTGAGCGTGGTCGGCGTGTTGCTGTTGCGGTTGCCCCTGCCCGCTATCGTCGCCGTCACCATCGTGGCGGTCGCCGGCTGGATTGCCGATACGTGGGTATCGCCGGGTATCCTGCGCTCGCCGTTCTTCGACCCGCGCTATTTGGCCTGGATCGGCTTCGCCGAGATGCCGCAGCGCTCCAACGACTATGTTCCGCTGTTTCCGTGGATGGTGCCGTTTCTGCTTGGCCTGACGAGTGCTGCGATCGCTTTGCGTACCAAACTGCCGGAAAAGCTCGCCGGTCTAGGTACTGGATCCAGCCTGCTTGCGCGGCTGGGCCGACACAGCCTCGCCTTCTACCTGATCCACCAGCCGGTTCTGATCTCGATTGCGTTTGCTTTGGCTTACATCGTGCCGCCGGCCAAGCCTGATCCCGTGCAGACCTACCTGCAGCAGTGCAACACGTCCTGCAGCCTGCAGGAAGGCGAAGCGCTGTGCCGTAGCTTCTGCCAGTGCACGCTCGATAAACTTCAGGAACAGAAGCTGTTCACGCCGTTTCAATCCGGCGAGGTCAAGGCCGATGATGGTCGCATCCTCAGCCTTGCCAGCGAGTGCAGCGCCGCGCCCCAATAAGGGGCGCGTTGGCTGATCAGGTGCCGACGCCGATCTCAGCGAGGCGGCCGAGGCAGGATTCTTCGATATTGTCGAGTTCGGCAAGCGTGTCGTCGATATCCTTGCGCTTCTGGCGCAGGTCTTCGCGCTTCTCGTCGACGCGCTTCATCAGAAGCTTCAACTGTCCGAGCTCGCCCGGCGGCTCCTTGTAGACCTGAATGATTTCGCGAATTTCGGCGATGGTGAAGCCGATCCGGCGACCGCGCAGAATTTCCTGGATCAGGCGCCGGTCGGTCGGGCGAAACAGCCGCGTACGGCCACGACGCTCCGGGTGAATGAGGCCTTCGTCTTCATAAAAGCGAAGTGTGCGCGTCGAAACTCCGAATTCGCGCGTCAACTCCGTGATACTGTAATATTTGCTAACCGGCATGGATCCCTCGATATTCAGGAACCCATAATATTGACTTTTACGTAATAGTCAATTTGTGCAACCCGGTTGCGAGTTGTCTATATGCCAAACCACCAGGTGGCGATCCCCAGAAAAGCGAAGAAGCCGGTGCAATCAGTGACCGTGGTCACGAAAACCGACGAGGCGATGGCGGGATCGGCGCCAACCTTATCGAGCAACAACGGCAAAAGAATGCCGGCGACGGCGGCTGCGAAGAGATTGATGATCATGGCCGAGCCGATGACGAAGCCGAGCTGATAGTCGTGAAACCAAGTGGCGGCGATGGTGCCCATGATCACCGAGAACATGGCGCCATTGGCAAGACCGACCGCCACTTCCCTTCGAATGACGCGGCCGGCATTGTAGATATCGAGATCGCCGGTCGCGAGCGCGCGCACGGTCACGGTCATGGTCTGCGTACCGGCATTGCCGCCCATGGAGGCGACGATCGGCATCAGCACGGCGAGCGCGATCATCTTCTCGATCGAGCCGTCGAACAGGCCGATGACGCTGGCTGACAGAAGTGCTGTGCCTAGATTGATCACCAGCCACAGAAAACGCGACTTCACCGTCGAGAAGACGTTGTCCGACAGCTCTTCATCGCCGACACCGCCGAGGCGTTTGATGTCCTCGTCGGCTTCTTCGTGGATGACGTCGACGACGTCGTCGATGGTGAGCACGCCGACCAGCCGGTCGTTTTCGTCGACGACGGCGGCGGAAAGAAGGTCGTATTGCTCGAAGAGCTGCGCCGCCTCTTCCTGGTCCATCTCGGCCGGGATCGGGTGGTTGGTCTCACGCATGATCGTTTCGATCTTGTTCTGCCGCTTGGTGCGCAGGATCTTGTCGAGATCGATGGCGCCGAGCAGCTTGAACGTCGGGTCGATGACGAAAATCTGCGAGAAGGAGTCCGGCAGGTTCTCCTCGTCGCGCATGTAGTCGATCGTCTGGCCGACCGTCCAGAATGGCGGCACGGCGACGAACTCCGTCTGCATGCGGCGGCCGGCGGAGCTCTCGGGATAATCGAGCGCCCGGCGCAGGCGAACGCGCTCGGTGAACGGGAGCTGCGCCAGGATCTCGTCGCGGTCTTCCTGGTCGAGATCTTCCAGAATGTAGACGGCGTCGTCCGAATCGAGCTCGCCGATCGCGGCCGCGATTTGCTCGTTCGGCATCTGGTCGACGATCTCGCGGCGGATCGCCTCGTCGACCTCGGTCAGCGCCGTCATGTCGAACTGGTCGCCGAGCAGGCGAACGAGCGCTAAGCGCTGATCGGGCTGGATCGATTCCAGCAGGTCGCCCAGCTCCGATTCGTGCAGGCGCGCGACGTGCTGTCTGAGGAAGATCGTATCGCGATCGGCGATTGCCGCGCCGACCAGCGCCAGGAAGTCGCTGCGGACGTTTCCGTTCTCGTCGTAGAGGTCGGCTTCGCTGTCCTCCGGACGCGTGCGGACGAGCTCTTCTGCGTCGTTCGTCATCTTTGCCGCCCTCGCATCTCTTTCGAAGTTTAGAACGCTTCGATACGCCGGAATTCAACCCGTGCTAGCCGAAAGACATGGGAACGTCCAGCGTTAAACCGTTCATACGGATGACAATTCGCCAGTCGGGAGATAGTTTCGGCGCATCTGAAATCAGGAGAGGTTTTCGTGACCGTCCGGCCTATTCTACTCTTCCCTCACCCCGGTCTCAAAACTCCTTGTGCGCCGGTGACAGTCTTCGACGACGCCCTGCGCACGCTTGTCGCCGACCTTCTCGACACGATGCGTACAGCCCCGGGCGTCGGCATCACCGCGGCGCATATCGGCGTGTTCGAGCGCGTGACCGTCATCGAGCTTAGCCGCGAGGATGGTGTGCGGGTTTACGTCAATCCCGAGATCATCAGTGCATCCGAGGAGACCAGCCGCAATACCGAGGGCAGCGTCTCGATGCCGGGGGCGACCGACGAGGTGATCCGGCCGAAGGCGATCCGGTTTCGCTATCAGGATGTCGATGGCAACACCCACGAGGCAGGTGCCGAAGGCTTCCTCGCCATCTGCATCCAGCACGAGATCGACCAGCTCGATGGGATTTTCTGGCTGCAGCGTCTGTCGAAGCTGAAGCGCGACCGGTTGGTGAAGAAGTGGGAAAAGGCTGGCGGCTGAACCGGCTGGATTACATCTCGACCGGCGCCGGCAGCGGCTTGCGTGCAGGCTCAGGGGCGGCGATCTGCGAGGCCAGTTCTTCCGGGGTCACGAGGCCACCCGAAATCAGAAGCTTCGCGGCGTCTTCCGGCGACATGTCGAGCAGCACGATCTTCTCGCGCGGCACGAAAATCAGGAAGCCCGCCGTCGGCACCGGGGTCGGCGGCAGGAAGACGCTGACCATGTCGTGGCCCATGGCGTTGAACTTCGAGGCGATCTCGCCCTTCGCATCGGTCGCGATAAAGACCATCGCCCAGAGGCCCTGGCTCGGATACTCGATCAGCCCGACCTTCTTGAAAGAGTTGCTGCGCTCCTTGAGCACCGTCTCGAATATCTGCTTGACGCTCTTGTAGATGACACGCACCAGCGGCACGCGGCGCACTAGAGACTCGCTGAACATCACGATCTGCTGACCGATCAGGTTCTTGCCGAGAAAGCCGATGACGGTGATGATGATCAGGCCGATCAGCAGGCCGGAGCCCGGAACGGCGAAATTCAAGTAGTTATCAGGGTCATAGCGCGCCGGAAGGTAGGGTTTCACCCAGCTATCGGCCCAGCGCACTACCGACCATGTCAGCCACAGCGTGATGGCGATCGGCGCGCAGATGATGATGCCCGCCAGAAAGTTGTTTCTGATGCGCGACGCGACCGACAATCGGGGCAGTTTTTCCGTCATCGTATGCCGACGAACTCCGTTGAGTTTAGCTGCGATCGGAAATCAGTGCCCCCGTGCTTTCCGTGCCAAAAACTGCCAGAATTCGCCGCGCCGCACAAGCCTCGGTCGGCCGGACTCACTCGACCGTGACCGACTTGGCGAGATTGCGCGGCTGATCCACATCGGTGCCCATGAAGACCGCCGTGTGATAGGCGAGAAGCTGGATCGGCAGCGAGAAGATCATCGGCGCGATGATCTCGTCGACATTGGGAAGAACGATCGTCGCCATGGTCGGCAGCTTGGAGTGGGCGACACCCGCTTCATCGGTGATGAAGATGATGCGGCCACCACGGGCAGCCACTTCCTGCATATTCGACACCGTCTTTTCGAAGAAGCGGTCGTAGGGCGCGATGACGATGACGGGCATGTTTTCGTCGATCAGCGCGATCGGGCCGTGCTTCAACTCGCCGGCCGCATAGCCTTCGGCGTGGATGTAGGAGATTTCCTTGAGCTTCAGCGCGCCTTCCATGGCGAGCGGGTAACTGGTGCCGCGGCCGAGATAGAGCACGTCCTTGCACTTCGACAGCTCGCGCGACAAGGTTTCCATCTGCGGCTGGATGGCATTGAGCACGCGGCTCATGATGCGTGGCATCTCGGCGAGATGGCGCACCAATTCCTTTTCCTGGTCAGGGCCGATCGTGCCCCTCGCTTTGCCGGCGCCCAATGCCAGCGATGCCAGAACGGCGAGCTGGCAGGTGAAGGCCTTGGTGGAGGCGACGCCGATTTCGGGGCCGGCCATGATCGGAAAGATCGCATCCGATTCACGGGCGATCGTCGATTCCTTGACATTGACGACGGCGCCGATCTTCAGGCCGTTGTCCTTGCAGTAGCGCAGCGAGGCCAGCGTATCGGCGGTCTCGCCCGACTGCGAGATGAAGAGTGCTGCTTGCGTCGGCGACAACGGCATTTCGCGGTAGCGGAACTCGGAAGCGACGTCGATCTCGACAGGCAGGCGCGCATAGCGCTCGAACCAGTATTTGCCGACCAGACCGGCCAGATAGGCGGTGCCGCAAGCGGAGATGGCGAGACCGGTCACCGACTTGAAATCGATCGCCGCCGCGTTGGCACTGATCGTGTTGCTGGCGAAATCCACATACTGGCTGAGCGCGTGGGAGATAACCTCCGGCTGCTCGTAGATTTCCTTTTCCATGAAGTGGCGATGATTGCCCTTGTCGACGACGTAAGCAGTCGTCTGCGAGATCTGGCGCGGACGCGAGACTTCGTTGCCGTCGAAATCGAGAATGGTCGCGCCGTCCTTGGTCAGGACAGCCCAGTCGCCGTCGACGAGATAGGTGATCTCGCTGGTAAAGGGCGACAGCGCGATGGCGTCGGAGCCCAGGAACATCTCGCCCTTGCCGTAGCCGACGGCGAGCGGCGGGCCGGAGCGCGCCGCCATGATCGTGTCGGGGTCCTTCTGCAGCATGACGGCCAGCGCGTAGGCGCCGGTGACGCGGTTCAGCATCTTCATCATCGCCGCGCGCGGCTCAAGGCCTTCACCGAGATACTTCGCAACCAGGTGCGCCACGACTTCGGTGTCTGTCTGCGTTTCGAAGACGGCGCCTTCGGCGGTCAGTTCGTCGCGCAGCTCGGAGAAGTTCTCGATGATGCCGTTGTGAACGACGGCGACGCCCTTGACGAAATGCGGGTGAGCGTTGGTTTCGTTGGGAACGCCATGCGTTGCCCAGCGGGTGTGGGCGATACCGGTCGTGCCGGGCAGCGGCTCGGCATCGAGGCGCTTTTCGAGATTGAAGAGTTTGCCTTCGGCGCGGCGGCGGTCCATGGCGCCATCGTGGATGGTGGCGACGCCGGCAGAATCATAACCGCGATATTCAAGCCGCTTCAGCGCATCGACGAGACGCACCGCTACAGGGCTGTTACCAACGATACCAACAATACCACACATAAAGAAATCCCCAGAGCCAGCAATCAATTGCAGGCAGTCGTAACAATTTTCGCTTTTTACTCAATCGGCCCGGCGGTCACTTTCGGTGACCGCGCGTTACGAAGACAATCAGCCTTTCGCCTTCTTGGCGGCCTTCTTCGCAAGTGCCAGTTCGCGCAGGATGGTGGCGCGGCCGGGCTTGATCTCCTGGCGCGCACGTCCGAAGGCCAGCGCATCAGCCGGCACGTCATTGGTGATGACGCTGCCTGAGGCGATGTAGGCGTTGTCGCCGATGCTTATGGGCGCAACCAGCGAGGAGTTCGATCCGACGAAAGCGTTTGCGCCGATGATCGTTTCGCTCTTGTTGACGCCATCATAGTTGCAGGTGATCGTGCCCGCGCCGATATTCGCGCCGGCGCCAATGCGCGCGTCGCCGATATAGGTCAGATGGTTGACCTTGGCGCCCTCGCCCACCTTGCCGTTCTTCACCTCGCAGAAATTGCCGACCTTCGATCCTTCGGCGAGATCAGCGCCCGGCCGCAGGCGCGCGAACGGGCCGACCGTTGCGCCGGCGCTGACGTGCGCGCCCTCGATATGCGAGAAGGCATGGATGATGGCGCCGCCGTCGATCACCACGCCGGGGCCGAAGACGACGTTCGGCTCGATCAGCGCATCCTGGCCGATGACGGTGTCGTAAGACAGGAAGACGGTTTCGGGAGCGATCATGGTGACGCCTGAGATCATCAACTCGTGGCGACGACGCTCCTGCCAGAGCCGCTCGATGACGGCGAGTTCGGCGCGGTTGTTGGCGCCGGTCATTTCGACCTCGGGGGCATCGACGGCGGTGACGCGGCCGCCCTGCGAGCGGGCGATCTCGACGAGATCGGTCAGATAATACTCGCCCTTGGCATTGTTGTTGCCGATCAGCGCCAGAAGCTCCAACGCCTTGCGGCCGTTGATGGCCATCAGACCGCTGTTGCACCAGGTGACGGCGCGCTCGGCGTCGGTCGCGTCCTTTTCCTCGCGGATGGCGATGAGCTCGC
Organism: Rhizobium sp. 2MFCol3.1; assembly: GCF_000377565.1. Classification (GTDB taxonomy): domain Bacteria; phylum Pseudomonadota; class Alphaproteobacteria; order Rhizobiales; family Rhizobiaceae; genus Rhizobium. Next base: position 104,017 of record NZ_KB898361.1, read on the forward strand.
CGTCCTTGACCAGCAGACGGCCGTAGCCGGTCGGCTTGTCCGTGTGGAAGCCGATGACGACGATATCACTGCCATCAGCTAGCGCCTGGCGCGCGGCCTTGAGTGGCGCTGCCGTCTGAAGGGGAACATCGCCGTAGGTGACGATCACATCGTCATAACCGCGCGCAATGGCTTCACGCGCCGCAAGCACCGCATGGCCGGTGCCCAGGCGTTCCTTCTGGAGATAGGTCTCGATCTCGACACCGCCGACCGCAGCAGCCTTGGCGACCTCGTCAGCATCACGGCCGACCACGAGTGCGACTGCGCCGATATCCGTCCTGGCCACGGCTTCGACGACATGGGCGATCATCGGGCGGTTGGCCACCGGGTGGAGAACCTTCGACTTCGACGATTTCATTCGCGTGCTGTCACCCGCGGCGAGAATGACGGCAAGACAAGTGCGTTCCATGGTCTGCTCCCAAGAATCCGTTACAGGCGCGTTGCCGCCTCATAGCAGCAACTCGATAACGGAACAAAGATCAAAAAAGGATTAGGCCGATACCTTGGTCATTCCGGCATACGCGTCGTGGACGTGATCGCGGCCCTCGACGATGACCGCCTCCATCGCCGAACGGGCGGCCGGCACATCGCCTGCCGCTATCGCCTTGACGATGCGCATATGTGTCTCGGCGATGTTCGAGAAGCCGTTCTGCGACGGCGGCGTGCTGATGCGGAACATGCCGACGAGTGCAGCCTCGATCAGGCTTCCGAGCGTGTGCATGAAAGGATTGTGCGCGGCGTCAGCGACGGCAAGGTGGAACTCGAGATCGGCCATCGCGAGGCTCTCGGTCGTATGATCGGGTGCCGCCATCTCCTTGGCGAGATCGGTCAAAAGCGCGATCTCCTCAGGCGTTGCCCGCTCGGCCGCCAGACCAGCCGCGAAGGGTTCGACGGCCAGTCGGATATCGTAAAGCTGCAGCAGGAACTCCTCGGTCACGTCGTCGTCGAAGTGCCAGGCGATCACCTCGCTGTCGAACATGTTCCACTGGCTCTTTTCGGTGACCCGGGTGCCGACGCGCGCCTTGGCGACGATCATGCCCTTGGCGGCCAGCGTCTTCATTGTTTCGCGAAGAACCGTGCGGGACACCTTGAAGCGCTGCGCGAGCTCGATGTCGCCAGGAAGGATGCTCCCGACAGGATAGGTGCCGGCCACGATGGCGCGGCCGAGTTCGTCCACCACCTGTGCGTGGCTGGTGCGAGATCGCCGTTGTGTCTTCCCGGTGTCCAGAATTCGATTGCGCAAGCCACGGCCCCCGTCAGGCATACCTCTTGTTCAAACTCGAGAGGAACAGGATGGCCTTCTGCATCAGGATAAATGCAAAAAGCAGCAGGCCGATCAGTATCTTCGTCCACCAACTGGAGAGTGTTCCATCGAAGGTGATGTAGGTCTGAATCAACCCCTGTATCAGGAGCCCGATAAAGGTCCCCGCTACAAATCCCGCTCCACCCGTCAGCAAAGTGCCCCCAATGACAACCGCCGCAATGGCGTCGAGCTCGACACCGACAGCCGCCAACGAGTAGCCGGCGGAGGTATAGAGGGAAAAAACGATTCCGGACAGGCCGGCAAGGAAGCCGGAAAGCGCATAAATCTGAATTGTGGTGCGACCAACCGGCACACCCATCAACTGCGCCGTGTGCGCCCCGCCGCCAAGCGCGTAAACGTTGGTGCCGAAGCGGGTGCGGTGCGCGATAAAGATGCCGACGGCGAAGACCAGGAGCATCACGGCGCCGATCAAAGTGAGTCGGCCGCCGCCCGGCAGCTTGTAATAAAGGCCTGACAGCGTGTTGTAATAATCGTGGCCGATCGGGATGCTGTCGATGGAGAGCACGAAGGCCATGCCGCGTGCCAGGAACATGCCCGCGAGCGTGACGATGAAGGCCGGCATCTGCAGATAATGGATCACCGCGCCCATCGCCGCTCCGAAGGCGGTGGTGATGACGAGCACCAGCGCGAAGGCGACCAGCGGATGAATGCTGGTGTTCTGCAGGATGACGGCGAGGAACACGCCCGTGAAGGCGATGACCGAGCCGATCGAGAGGTCGATGCCCCCCGAGATGATCACGAAGGTCATGCCGACCGCGGCGATGCCGAGAAAGGCGTTGTCGGTGAGAAGGTTGCCGACCACGCGCGTCGACAGCATGCTCGGATACTGCATCGCGCAAACGGCGTAGGAGAGGACGAAGATAACGATTGTCGCCAGCAGCGGCAGGTATTTCGAGTTCATTTCTGCAGTTCCCCTCTCGGGCCGGAGCGACGCCCCACAAAGACGGCTGCCGATTGCACGGCCGGCGACTGGATCACCAGGATGACCAGAACGATTACCGCCTTGATGATCAGGTTGAACTCCGGCGGGAAGCCCGAGAGCAGGATGCCGGTGTTGACCGCCTGGATGATCATCGCGCCGATGAGCGAGCCGACGATGCTGAAGCGGCCGCCGAGCAGCGAGTTGCCGCCGACGACCACCGCGAGGATCGCGTCGAGCTCGAGCCAGAGGCCGGCATTGTTAGCGTCGGCGCCCTTGATGTCGGCGGCGACGATGATGCCGGCGATCGCGGCGCACAGCCCGCTCAGCATGTAGACCGCCATCAGGAGCACCGGCGTGCGGACGCCAGAGAGCGTGCTTGCGCGGCGATTGATGCCGGTTGCCTCCACGAGCATGCCGAGCGCGGTACGGCGGACGAGCAGCGTGACCAGAACGCCAACGACCAACCAGATGACGACGGGCATCGGCATGAAGGCGAAGGAGCCGCTGCCGAAGAAGATCAGACCGTCATCGTTGAAGGTCATGATCACGCCTTCGGTGATCAGCTGCGCGATGCCGCGACCGGCAACCATCAGCACCAGCGTGGCGATGATCGGCTGGATGTTGAGGACCGCGACGAGGAAGCCGTTCCAGACGCCGCATGCGAGACCGATCAGCAGCGTCAGCACCAGCGTCCAGGCGAGCGAATTGCCTGAGACGATCGACGACGCGGCAACGGCGCCGCAGATGGCGATGACCGCGCCGACGGAGAGGTCGATGCCCTTGGTGGCGATAACGAGCGTCATGCCGATCGCCAGCAGCGCTACGGGCGCACCGCGGTTCAAAACGTCGATCAAGCTGCCGTAGAGCCGGCCATTTTGAATTGTGACACTAAAAAACTGCGGAAACATAATGAAATTCAACAGCAATATGACGGCTAACGCGATCAATTGCGGTGCCAGGCGGATGAGCAGCGCCTTCTGTGACGACGTCATGCGTCCTCCGTCTTTTTCTGCACGGCGGCGATTGCCTGGACGATGCGCGACGTGCTGACGTTCTCACCCGTCAACTCCGCCACGTGCTCGCGGTCCCGCAATACCAAAATACGTGAACTATAGGCGATAAGCTCTTCTAATTCCGATGAAATAACGATCAGAGACATACCCCTCTCGCAGAGCTCCTCGATCAACTTTATGATCTCGGCATGGGCGCCGACATCGATGCCGCGGGTTGGCTCGTCGAGGATCAGGAAGTCGGGATTGGTGGCCAGCCAGCGGGCGAGGATCGCCTTCTGCTGGTTACCGCCTGACAGCAGACGGATCGGCTTTTCGCGGTCGGTGGTGCGGATATCGAGCGCCTTGATGTACTGGTCGGCGAGCGTGTTCTGCTCGCCGCGCGACAGCGGCCGCGCCCATCCACGGCGCGCCTGCAGCGCTAGCGCGATGTTTTCGCGGATCGAGAGATCGCCGATGATGCCATCGGTCTTGCGATCCTCCGGGCAGAAGCCGAAACCGGCGCGGATCGCTGCGCGCGGGTTGGAGAGCGCCACCGGCTTGCCGTCGATCTTGGCGGTGCCGCTATCGGCATTCTCGATTCCGAAGAGAAGCTCTGCCGTTTCCGTGCGTCCCGAGCCAAGCAGGCCCGCGACGCCGACGACCTCGCCGACGCGCACGTTCAGGTCAAACGGCTTCACCTTGCCGCGCTTGCCATATCCCTCGAAGCTGTATTTGACGGGACCGGCCGCCACGCTGCGTTCCTTCACAGCGGCTTCCGCATGCGCCAGCTCGTGACCGAGCATCATCGAGATCAGGCCCTGGCGCGGCAGCTCGGCCTTCTCGCGTGTGCCGACCAGCTTGCCGTTGCGCAGCACCGTAATGCGGTCGCTGATGTCGTAGACCTGTTCGAGGAAGTGCGTGATGAAGACGATGCCCAGGCCGCGTTTCTTCAAGTCGCGCAATATGCCGAAGAGCATCGCCACTTCCTGCGCGTCGAGACTTGCCGTCGGTTCGTCGAGGATCAGCACCTTGCCGGACAGATCGACGGCGCGGGCAATGGCCACGACCTGCTGGACGGCGACCGAGAAGCGATCGAGCTGCGCGGTGACGTCTATCTCCATGCCATATTGTCGCAGCAACTCGCGCGCCTGGCGGTTCATGGTGGAAACGTCGATCATGCCGAAGCGCTTCGGCTGGCGTCCGAGAAACAGGTTTTCGGCAACGCTCAAATTGGAAAGGAGATTGACCTCCTGATACACGGTGCCGATGCCAAGCCGCTGCGCAGCAAGGGTATCAGCCGGATCGATCTCGGCGCCATCAAGCGTGAGGCTGCCTTCGTCGCGGCGATAAGCACCGGTGATGCACTTGATCAGCGTCGATTTTCCGGCGCCGTTTTCACCGAGCAGCGCGTGCACTTCGCCCTTGCGAAGGGTGAAATCGACCTTGTCGAGAGCGACGGCTCCGGGGAAGAATTTCGATATGCCTGATGCGGCAAGGACGTTCTCGAAATTGTGAATCATCAAGTGGGCTTTTCCTGATATTGACCGACATGGCCTGATAGCAACCCGACATGATGTCTGGCAGCGTTCGCGGCAGTTCCGCACCGGTCCATGATGGACCAGTGCGGTTCATGTGTCAGATCAGTAGCCGAGGCCCTTCTTGGACTCGTAGACCTTCTTCGGATCGTCAGCCTGGGTGTAGAGCTTCGATTCGGTCTGGATCCACTTGGCCGGAGCCTTCTTGTCCTTGAGGTAAGCGTCGAGCGCGTCGAATGCCGGGCCCGCCATGTTCGGCGTCAGCTCGACGGTCGCGTTGGCTTCGCCGGCTTCCATCGCCTTGAAGATGTCAGGAACGGAGTCGATCGAGACGACGAGGATGTCCTTGCCCGGCTTCAGGCCGGCTTCCTTGATCGCCTGGATACCGCCGACAGCCATGTCGTCGTTATGGGCGTAGAGGGCGCAGATATCCTTGCCGCCGTTCTCAGCCTTCAGGAAGCTTTCCATGACTTCCTTACCCTTGGTGCGGGTAAAGTCGCCGGTCTGGCTGCGAACGATCTTGAAGTTCGACTTGCCGGCAATGGCTTCCTCGAAGCCCTTCTTGCGGGCGATGGCCGGCGAGGAGCCGGTGGTGCCCTGAAGCTCGACGATGTTGCACTTCTTGTCGGCAACGGTCTTCACGAGCCAGTCACCGGCAACCTTGCCTTCATGCACCTGGTCGGAGGTGACAGCCGTCAGGTAGAGATCCTCAGGCGCCTTGATCGTGCGGTCGAGCAGGATGACCGGGATATCGGCTTCCTTGGCTTCCTTCAGAACCGCGTCCCAACCAGTTTCGACGACAGGAGCGAGCAGGATGGCGTTGACGCCCTGGGCGATGAAGGAGCGGATCGCTTTGATCTGGTTTTCCTGCTTCTGCTGGGCATCGGCGAACTTCAGGTCGATGCCGCGCTTCTTGGCCTCTTCCTTGGTGACTGTCGTCTCAGCAGCGCGCCAGCCCGATTCCGAGCCGATCTGCGAGAAGCCGACAACCAGCTCGGCGGCCTGTGCCGAGCCGAACATGCAGGCAGCAAAAACCGTGGCACTCATGAGTGCTGTCTTGAATTTCATGATTTCCTCCAAAAGCCGCCTCCCGCGGCACGCACTAGGAAAATCATATAGTATTACTTTTGTAAATGCACTTTCTGGTATGCAATGCAGCAAAAAAGGGCGCCCGAAACGAGCGCCCTTTCGCATATGCTAACAGTGAGAAATGCTCACTTCGGCAGCTTGTCGTCCACGCCTTCGACGTAGAAGTTCATGCCGAGCAGCGTGGCGTCGTCGGCCTTCTCGCCAGCCTTCAGCCACGGGGTGCCGTCCTGCTTGTTGATCGGGCCGGTGAAGGGGTGAATCTCGCCCGACTTGATCTTGGCTTCGGTATCCTGCGCCATCTTCTTCACGTCGTCAGGCATGTTGGTGTAGTCGGCCATCTTGAGGATGTTATCCTTCAGGCCGTCCCAGCTCTGCTCGGACTTCCAGGTGCCGTCGAGCAGCGCGTGGACGCGCTTGGAGTAATAGTTACCCCAAGTGTCGACGATTGCCGTCAGCTGTGCCTTCGGGCCGGCCGCGATCATGTCGGAAGCCTGGCCGAACGCGTGGATGCCGCGCTCTTCGGCAACCTGCATCGGAGCCGTCGTGTCGGTGTGCTGAGTCAGGACGTCGACGCCCTGGTCAACCATGGCCTTGGCTGCGTCGGCTTCCTTGCCCGGGTCGAACCAGGTGTTCACCCAGATGACCTTGAGCTTGAAATCAGGATCGATCGACTTCGCGCCCTGCTCGAAGGCGTTGATGCCCATGACGACTTCCGGGATCGGGAACGAGGCGATGTAGGCAGCGCCGTGGTTCTTCGAGGTCTTGGCGGCGATCTGGCCGAGGATGTAGCGGCCTTCGTAGAAGCGCGAGTTGTAGGTCGCAAGGTTCGGGCCGGATTTGTAGCCGGTGCCGTGCTCGAACTTCACATCCGGGAACTTGGCGGCAACCTTGACGGTGGCGTCCATGAAGCCGAACGACGTCGTGAAGATCAGCTTGCAGCCGGAGCGGGCGAGACGCTCGATGGCGCGCTCGGCATCCGGGCCTTCAGGAACGTTCTCGAGATACGGCGTGTCGATCTTGTCGCCGAATTCCTTCTGGATCTGCTGGCGGCCGAGGTCGTGCGCCTGCGAGTAGCCACCGTCGGTGTGCGAGCCGACGTAGACGAAGCAGACCTTGGTCTTGTCGGCAGCCTGTGCGGACGAGCCGACGCTCAGAATGGCAGCTGCCGAAGCGGCAAATGCGAATGCTAGTCTTTTCATGATAACCCCTGTGGTTTGGAATTTCTGAGTTCGTTTGTTCTTGTTTTATCGTTCCGGGACGAATGGTTTTCCCAGGGACGCCGGCGTGTTGATCAGCGTCGTGCGCCGATTATGAGAAATGATGACGAGAACCACAATAGTGGCCGCATAGGGCAGCATCGAGAGGAACTGCGCCGGGATACCGATGCCGAACGCCTGGGCATGCAGCTGCAGGATCGTGACGGCACCGAAGAGATAACCGCCGGCGAACACCCGCCATGGCCGCCACGATGCGAAGACCACCAGCGCCAGCGTGATCCAGCCGCGGCCTGATGACATGTTCTCCACCCATTGTGGCGTATAGACGAGCGACAGCTGCGCACCGGCAAGGCCCGCGCAGGCGCCGCCGAACATCACCGCGAGATAGCGGGTGCGGATGACGCTGATCCCGAGCGCATGCGCCGAACCGTGGCTGTCGCCGATGGCGCGCAGCTTGAGGCCGTCGCGGCTGCGGAACAGGAACCAGCTGACGCCGAAGAGCAATGCCAGCGACAGGTAGAAGGTCAGATCCTGCTTGAACAGCACCGAGCCGACGAAGGGAAGGTCGGAGAGATAGGGCACGACGATCGGCGCAAGCCGGACGCCGGGCACGCTGACATAGCCTTCGCCGAGCATGCCCGACAGGCCGAGGCCGAGGATGGTCAGCGCCAGCCCCGTCGCCACCTGGTTCGCAACGAGCGTCAGCGTCAGGAAGGCGAAGAGCAGCGAGAAGATGGCGCCCATCGCGATGCCGGCGAGAAGGCCGATATAGGGCGAGCCCGACATCTGCGCGCCGGCGAAGGCCGCGACGGCACCCATGATCATCATTCCCTCGACGCCGAGGTTCAGGACGCCCGAGCGTTCGGTCACCAGTTCGCCAAGGGCTGCGATGACGAGTGGCGTCGAGGCGGTGATGACGGTCAGCAGGATGGCTTCGAAAATGCTCATGCGACGCCTCCCCGGACACGCGACCAGACGATGCGGATCTTGTAGGCGATCAGCGTGTCGCAGGACAGGACGAAGAACAACAGCAGCCCCTGGAAAACGCGGGTGACCTTGTCGGAGACGCCGATCGACAGCTGCGCCGCCTCACCACCGAGGTAGGTCAGCGCCAGCACCAGGCCGGAGGCGATGATGCCGAGCGGATTGAGGCGTCCGAGGAAGGCGACGATGATCGCCGTGAAGCCGTAGCCCGGCGAGATCGCCGGCTGCAGGTGGCCGATCGAGCCCGAGACTTCCGAGATGCCGGCAAGACCGGCCAGCGCGCCCGAGAACAGGAAGCTGAACCAGATCATCTTCTTCGACGAGAAACCGGCAAAGCGCCCTGCCCGTTCCGACTGGCCGAGCACGACGATCTCGAAGCCCTTCAGCGTGTATTTCAGCATGAACCAGACGAGGATCGCGGCTACGATCGCGAAGATGAAGGCCCAGTGGGCGCGGCCGGATTCTTCCCAGATCGCGGGCAGCACCGCTTCGGGCGGAAAGGAGACGCTTTCGGGGAAGTTGAAGCCGGCAGGATTGCGCCAGGCGCCGCGGATCAGCCAATCGAGAAAGAGCTGCGCGATATAGACCAGCATCAGACTGGTCAGGATTTCATTGGTGTTGAAATGCGCCTTGAGCAGCGCCGGGATGCCGGCGAACAGCGCTCCGCCGAGAGCGCCCATGATCAGCATCAGCGGCAACACCAGCGGCGAATGCCATTCGGTGAAAAGGATCGGCAGGATCGAGCCGGTGATCGCGCCCATGGTGAACTGGCCTTCGGCGCCGATGTTCCAGTTGTTGGAGCGATAACAGACCGCCAGGCCGACGGCGATCATGATCAGAGGTGCGGCCTTGATCGCCAGCTCGTGCAGCGACCATACTTCGAGCAACGGCTCCAGGAAGAATGCGTCGAGCGCCTCGATCGGATCCTTGCCCAGGATCTCGAACATGATCGCGCCGGCAACCAGCGTCAGAACCAGCGCCAGAAGCGGCGAGACGAGACCATAGAGCTTCGACGCCTGCGGGCGCTTTTCGAGTTCAATGCGCATGCGTGGTCTCCGGCGCGGTCTTGCTTTCATGCAGGCCGCCCATCAGCAGGCCGATCTTTTCGCGCGTCAACTCGCCCGCAGGGAATGGCGACGACAGGCGTCCTTCCGAGATGACGGCGATCTCGGTGGCGACCTCGAAGATCTCGTCGAGATCCTGGCTGATGACGACGACGGCCGAACCATTGCGGGCGAGATCTACGAGCGCCTGGCGGATGCGGCTTGCGGCGCCGGCGTCCACGCCCCAGGTCGGCTGGTTGACGACGAGGACGGCCGGCTGGCGGTCGAGCTCGCGGCCGACGATGAATTTCTGCAGGTTGCCGCCCGAGAGCGAACCGGCCGCCGGATCCTCGCCGCTCTTGCGGACGTCCATTTCCTCGGAAATACGCTTCGTCGCGTTCTTGACGGCGCTACGGCGGATGATCTTGAGGAAACCGCCCGACAGAAACGCCTTGCGGTCGGATTTGCTGCGGGCAAGCACGAGGTTGTCGGAGAGCTTCATCGCCGACACCGCCGCGTGGCCGTGGCGCTCCTCGGGCACGAAGCCGGCGCCGAGCAGGCGGCGGGCAGTGATCCCTTGGTTTCCGACAGGCTTGTTGCGGATGACGACGGCTTCAGGCGTCGAAACCGGATATTCGCCCGAGAGTGCATCGAACAACTCGCCCTGCCCGTTTCCGGCAACGCCTGCGATCGCCAGGATCTGGCCGGAACAGACGGTCATCGACACGTCCTTCAGCGGCATGGCGAAGGGCGTGCGCGGGGCGACGGAGAGGCCGGAGACGGCAAGCTGAACCGGACCCTTGGCGCCGCGATCGGGGTGGGTGACGGATGCCACGTCGTTGCCCACCATCATACGCGCAAGCGAGGCAGGCGTTTCATCGGCCGGCACGCAAGCGCCGGTGACCTTGCCGTGACGCAGAACGGTGGCGCGGTCACAGATGCGCTGCACCTCTTCCAGGCGGTGGCTGATGTATAGCACCGAGCGACCCTCAGCCTTGAGCTTGAACAGCGTCTCGAACAGCTTGTCCGCTTCCTGCGGCGTCAGCACCGAGGTCGGTTCGTCGAGGATGATCAGCTTCGGGTTTTGCAACAGCGCGCGAACGATCTCGATGCGCTGGCGCTCGCCGACGGACAGATCGGCCACATGGGCGTGCGGGTCAAGCGGCAGGCCATAGGCCTGCGACAGCGCCCTCGCCTCCTCGGCGATCTTGCCGATCGGGATGCTGTCATCAAGCGAGAGCGCGATGTTTTCGGCAACGGTGAGAGCCTCGAACAGCGAGAAGTGCTGGAACACCATGCCGATGCCGAGCTTGCGCGCGGCTCCGGGCGAGTTGATCGCGACCGGACGTCCCTCCCAGACGATCTCGCCCTCGCTCGGCTCCAGGACGCCGAACAGCATCTTCACCAGCGTGGACTTTCCCGCGCCGTTCTCGCCCAGCAGTGCATGGATTTCGCCGGGAGCGATATCGAGGTCTATGTGGTTGCAGGCAGCAAAGCTGCCGAAGAGCTTTGTCAGCTTCTGGACCGACAATAACGCGCCTGATGCCGGCACAGTCGATGACGACACTTTCCCCTCATTTCCCACTGCCGACCTGCCCCTTCAGGATCATTCTGGGATCAGCAGCGTCGTTCCGGTCGTTTTTCTAGCTTCCAATTCCGTGTGGGCTCGCCCAACCTCGCGCAACGGATAGGTCTGATTGACATTGATACGCACTTTGTTGCTCAAAACAACATCAAATAATGCGTTTGCACAATCAGTTAGCTCATCGCGCGTGGCGATATAGGTGAAAAGCGTCGGACGGGTCGCAAAGAGCGAGCCCTTCTGCGCCAGCAACGCCAGGGTGAAATCCTCAACCCGGCCGGATGACTGGCCGAAGGACACGAACATGCCCAAGCGCTTCAGGCAGTCGAGCGACTGCGGAAAGGTGTCGCGGCCGATGGAATCGTACACCACATCGACGCCCTTGCCGCCCGTGATCTCCGAGACGCGCGCGACGAAATCCTCGGTGTTGTAGTTGATGACATGGTCGTAGCCATGCCCGCGCGCCAGTTCAGCCTTGGCGTCGGAGCCGACCGTGCCAATGACGGTCGCGCCAAGCGCCTTGGCCCACTGGCCGGCGATCAGGCCGACACCGCCGGCGGCGGCGTGGAAGAGCAGCGTGGTGTCAGGGCCGACCTTGAAGGTGCGGTTCAACAGATACTGCGCCGTCATGCCCTTCAGCATCATCGCCGCGGCAGTATCGAGCCCGATGCCATCGGGAACGGTGACGAGATGCCTGGTCTCGATGTTGCGCTCGATGCTGTAGGCGCCGTCGGAGCCGGCATAGGCGACGCGGTCGCCAACCTTGAAATCCGAAACGCCGGGGCCGACCGCCGTCACGGTGCCGGCGGCTTCCTTGCCCGGAACGAAGGGCATATGCGGCGCCTTGTAGAGGCCGGTGCGGAAATAGACGTCGATGAAATTCAGGCCGATCGCCGCGTGCCTTATCTGCACTTCGCCGGCGCCGGGTGGCGGCAGGTCGATATCGACATAATCGAGAACTTCGGGACCGCCGGTCCCATTCAGCACGACCGCCTGTGTCTTCGTCATTCCAGCTCTCCTATGCCTAATTCTCCTAAGCGCGGCGTCCCAGCGCCGGCAGGAACTGCAGGACGGCGCCGATGCAATAGAGATAGATACCGCTCAGAACGAAAAGAACGAGCGCCCATTGCGGCACGACGAAATGCATCAGCAGCGCATAGATGCCGAGTGCCGACCACAGGAAGAAGATGCCGAGATTGAGCGGACGCAGGCGCTGGACGCGCACCGGATGCAGGAAGTTGATCGGCAGGAAGGTCAGGATCACCGAGACGGTGACGACGACAAGCGCCGTCGTGGCGCTGGCATCCATGACGAACAGCGTGAAGACGATCATGTTCCAGACAACGGGGAAGCCGGAGAAGAAATACTCCTCCGTCTTCATGCCCATGTCCGCGTAATAGATGGCGCTCGACACGACGATCATGCCGGCGGCCACGAAGGACCATGGCTCGCCGATCATGCCGCTCTGATAGAGCGCAAAGGCCGGCAGCAGCACGTAGGTGACGTAGTCGATGATATTGTCGAGCGTATCGCCCGACCAGTTCGGCAGGACTTCCTTGACCTTGACCTTGCGCGCGATCGGTCCGTCGATACCATCGACCAGAAGCGCCAGCCCCAGCCACCAGAACATGTCGACAAAACGATGCTCGGCGGCGGCGACGACGCCGAGGAAAGCAAGGAAGGAACCGGAGGCCGTCAAAATATGGACGGAAAATGCGCGCATTTCCGCGTAGGGTACGCGCTTGTAATTGAAAATCTTCATGTTTCCCCGAGTTGCCATAAGCAATCCGCACCCCCGAGGCGCGATTTCGGCCTAATATGCATCCTTTGTCGGGCTTCGCCAGAGCAAAAGCGAATGATGCACATCGGGTTTCCCAAACCTGACGATAACATGCATATTTCATGCAACTCGCCACAGAGGGAATGGAATACCTTTAATCCGCCGCCTATTTGTAATATCTCGCTCGCATCGAATTGATGATCGACGAACTACGGGATCCGATACCGCAATGAACGCCCCTGCAAAGACCGAAGAATTCGCAGCCCCAATCCCTGCCGGCGTATTCGCCGAAACCGTTCTCAGCGTCACGCACTACACGGACAACCTGTTCCGCTTCACGATGACGCGTCCTGAAGGTTTCCGCTTCCGCTCTGGCGAATTCGCGATGATCGGTCTCATGGTCGAGGGCAAGCCGATCTTCCGCGCCTACTCGATCGCCAGCCCCGCCTGGGCCGAAGAACTTGAATTCTTCTCCATCAAGGTTCCCGATGGTCCGCTGACCTCGCATCTGCAGGCCATCAAGCCCGGCGACCAGGTGCTGATGCGCAAGAAGCCGACGGGCACGCTGGTGCTCGACGCGCTGACGCCTGGCCGTCGTCTCTACATGTTCTCGACCGGCACCGGCATCGCGCCCTTCGCCAGCCTGATCCGCGATCCGGAGACCTACGAGAAGTTCGACCAGGTCATCCTCACCCACACCACGCGCAACATAGCCGAACTGAAATACGGCTTCGATCTGGTTCATGAGATCCAGAACGACGAACTCTTGCAGGAAGTGGTGGGCGACAAGCTGCTGCACTACGCAACGGTGACGCGCGAGGATTTCGAGTACCGTGGCCGTATCACCGACCTGATCTCCTCTGGCAAGCTGTTCACCGATCTCGGCGTTCCCCCGCTCGATCCCGAGATCGACCGCGGCATGATCTGCGGCTCTTCGGCGATGCTGAAGGACACCAAGGAACTGCTTGAGCAGGCTGGCCTCGAGGAAGGCGCCAACAGTAAGCCGGCGCAGTTCGTCATCGAACGCGCCTTCGTCGGCTGATCGCCTCCTCACATCCTTAGAATAACGGCTCCGGAAACGGGGCCGTTTTCATTTCTGGCCGAGATAATCGATCAGCGTCGTCATGGCCTTGCGTGCTTCAGTCGCCTTGCCCTGCTGGATCGCGCGGATCACGGCGACGTGCAGCGAGATCGAGCGGTCCATACGTTCAGGGCTCGCCTTCGAATACCAGAGGCGGCGCGAATGGGTCTGCACCGGGCCGAGCGCCGAGGTGATGAAGGCATTCGGACAGGACTCTTCGAGAATTTCGTCAAATGCCTTGTCGGCCGCAAAGAAGCCCGCGAGATCGCCGCTGACGGCGCAATCGTTCATGGCGCGTGCGCATTCGACGAGCTGGTTGCGCTGCCCGTCGGTCGCCTGTTCGGCAACGAGTGCCGCCGCGATCGGCTCAAGTTCGCGGCGAACCTGCATCACATGGGCGTGGTCGGTCGGCTTGATCTCGGCGATCTGCAGGCCGACGCGTGGCTTCACCACGATCAATCCCTGCCAGGCCAGCTTCTGGATCGCCTCGCGCACCGGCGTACGGCCGTGTCCGGAGAGATCGATCAGCTGCTTCTCATTGACGAGCGCACCGGGTGTCAACGCCAAGGTCACGATGGCATGTTCCAGCGCCAGATAGGCAAGATGGCTCTGTGAGGAGTTCGGCATCGCGGATCCGTGATTCGACCTGATATATCATAAGCCCCGCGTTAACGGATTCAATGGCAGGTTGCCATGATATATTAGGCCGAAGGGAGAGCCGTTATTTCACAGCGGCTTACTCGTGCCTCAGCGCATCTATCGGATTGAGCTGGGCGGCCCGCCTTGCCGGGAAATAGCCGAAGATCATGCCGATCGCGGCGGAAAAGGCGAAGGCGACGATGATCATCGTCGGGCTCACCACGAACGGCACCTTGAGCAGAGAGACGGCGCCGAATCCGAGCCCCAGCCCCAGCAGAATGCCGCTCATGCCACCGAATATCGACAGCGCCACCGCCTCGACCAAGAACTGCATCAACACCTGCCGCTCCAGCGCCCCGATCGCCAGGCGAATGCCGATTTCGCGCGTGCGCTCGGTGACGGAGACCAGCATGATGTTCATGATGCCGATACCGCCCACGAGCAGGCTGATCGCGGCCACCGCGCCAAGCAGGCTGGTGAGCAGCGTCGTCGTGCCGGTCATCGCGGCTGCGATCTGGGTCATGTCGTTAACGTTGAAATCGTCTTCGCGGCCGGGGATGATCTTGCGGCGCTCGCGCAGCAGGTTTTCAGTGTCCGACTGGACCTTGGATGTGGCAACGCCATCGCGCGCCGAGATCAGGATCATCGAGACATTGGCATTGGCCTTGCCGCCGATGCGGCGCTGGTAAACCTTGATCGGCACGATGACGACATCGTCCTGGTCGGTGCCCATGCCGGATTGCCCGCGCTTGGCCAATACGCCGATGACGCCGCAGGACACCTTGCCGACGCGCACCTGTTGGCCGATCGGATCAGCGGACCCGAAGAGCTGCGAACGGACCGTCTCGCCGAGAATGCAGCGCGCGCGGCCGCGCTCTTCGGCAGCGTCGAAGGTACGGCCGGAGGCGATGTCCCAGTCCTGTGCGGTGAAATAGTCGTTGGTCGTGCCCATGACCGTCGTCGAGTGGCTTTGCCCCCCATAGATGACGGTCGCGGTGGTCTGGTTGAGCGGCGCTACGGCCCGCAGCCCGCTGACCTGCTCGCTGATGGCATCCACGTCAGCCACGGTGAAGCGCCGTGCCTCGGAGCTTGCGCGGCCGGGGCCGAACTGTCCGGGGCGGGCAAACAGCATGTTGGTGCCGAGACGCGACAGCTCGGAGGTGACCTGCGCGGTGGTGCCGTTGCCGATCGTGACCAGCGCGATGACGGCGGCGACGCCGATGACGACGCCAAGCACCGTCAGGAACGACCGCAACATGTTGCGGCTGATGGCGCGCAGCGCGAGCTTGACCGTCTCAAGAAACATGATGACCCGCCCTTCCCTGATGCGCCGTTTCCGCTTCCAGCTTTCCATCGACGAAGCGCAGCAGCCGCTGCGCATAGGCAGCGATATCAGGCTCGTGCGTGACCATGACGATGGTGATGCCCTGCTCGCGGTTGAGCCGCGTCATCAGGTCCATGATTTCGATGCTGGTCTTGGTGTCGAGATTGCCCGTCGGTTCGTCCGCGAGAAGCAGGGATGGCTGCGTGACGATGGCGCGGGCGATGGCGACGCGCTGCTGCTGGCCGCCGGACAGTTCCTGCGTCTTGTGGTGCTCGCGGCCGCCGAGGCCAACAAGGCCAAGCGCTTCCTTCGCCAGCCGGTGCCGCTCGGCCGCCGGCATGCCCCGATAGATCAGCGGCAGTTCGACATTCTCGACCGCCGACGTGCGCGGCAGGAGGTTGAAGCCCTGGAAGACGAAGCCCAGCATGTGACGGCGCAGCATCGTCAATTGCGCGCGGTCGAAACCAGTGGTCGAGATGCCCTGGAACAAGTAATCGCCGGCGCTCGGCACATCGAGACAGCCGAGAATGTTCATGGCAGTGGACTTGCCGGAGCCCGATGGCCCCATAATCGCGACGAACTCGTGCTCGCGGATGGCGAGATCGACATGATCGAGCGCACGGATCGAGGCTTCGCCACGACCGTAGATCTTCGACACCTTGCTGAACTCGATGAGAGGCGGCGTTGTCATGGCGCGCCGCTATCTCGACCGCTCGGTCGAATCGGTGATGATCGCTTCGTTTTCCTTGAGATCGCCTGACGTCACCTGGGTGAACTGGCCGTCGGAGGAGCCGACCTGGATGACAACAGGCGACGGCTTGCCGGATTTTAGCACCCAGACCCGACGCTTGGCACCAGTCAAGGTCTCGCCGCCACCCTGATTGCCGCCGCGAGGACCCATGCGCGGCGGAGCAAACATGCCGAAGAGGCCGCGGTTGCGCCTGGTTTCAGTTGCCGGCGGCGCGTAACGCAAGGCGGCGTTCGGCACCATGAGCGTGCTCTTGACCGCTTCCACAGTGACGTCGGCGGTCGCCGTCATGCCCGGGCGCAGAAGCAGGTCGGCGTTGTCGACGGAGAGGATGGCCTTGTAGGTGACCACGTTATTCGTCGTCTCCGAGGCAAAGCGGATCTGCTTGATCTCGGCGGGGAATGTCCGATCGGGATATGCATCGACCGTGAAGGTGGCTTTCTGGCCGACCGCGATCTGGCCGACATCGGCCTCGTCGACATCGACCTGCAACTCCATCTGCCTGAGGTCGCCGCCGATGACGAAGAGAACCGGCGCCGACAGCGAAGCCGCGACCGTCGCGCCCGGATCGACCGAGCGCGTGAGGATTACGCCGTCGATCGGCGAGACGATCTTGGACTTGGTGAGATTGACCTGGGCGAGCTGCAGATCGGCTTCCGCCGACAGCACTGCCGCTTCGTTGATCTCCTTGGTGGCAACGGCCGAATCGTACTTGTAGCGCGCGTCCTCGAGGCTCTGCTGCGTCGTCACGTTGCTTTGGACAAGGTTGCGGTAGCGATCGTAGGAGCTCTTGGCCGATTCCAGATCGGCCGTCGCCTTGACCACATTCGCCTTCGCCGAATCGAGCTTCGCCTGCGTGCTCTTGACGTCAGCCTCGACCTTGATCGTATCGAGGACCGCCAACACGTCGCCCGCCTTCACCTCGCTGTTATAGTCAACATTGACATCGCGCACGGTACCGGAGAGTTCGCTCGATATATCGACCTGCTCGGTCGGCTGCACCGATCCGGTGGCGGTCACAAGCACGGTCAGGTCGCCGTTCTTGACCGGCTGCGTGGTGTAGGTCACCTCGTTGCCGCCCTGGCGCGAATATAGATAGAATCCGCCCCCAAGCGCCGCTATCACGACCAGCGATACCAACGAACGCTTCCACCACCGGCCCTTCTGCTTCTGCTGAGAAGCGGCAAGGATAGCGGCGAGATCGGCGTTTGCCGTGCTTTTGGGTTTATTCGGCGTTGTCATATCGTTCATGCGGGCAGCCTCGGTCAGATACAGCCAATACGACTGTCAGCTTCGGGAATAACGATCTGAAGCTGAACGCAGGATTAGCAAGTTGACCGCATTGGCACGCAGCAACGTCAAATGGAAATGAAATCTTGGTAATGAAACTCGAGTTTGTCGCGGAGTGAGGCCGCACATCACCGCTCGCGAGCGCTGATGGCCCGCGTGATTCAGCCCCCGGCGCGAACGGCGCCGATTAGGCGCCGAGTGACTCCAGCGACACGGGCGGACGGCGCTTGGCGGCCATCAGCAGGTCGAGTTCAGTAGCGGACGGCCCGAATTTCTCGAACAGGCGAACGGCTTCATCCTGGCCGAGCCGGTATTTGCGCGAGAACTCCGTAAGACTATAGGCACGGCCACGCAGCACCTTGCGGCTATTGGTGTGTTCGATCACGTTGGTCATGGTCATCTCCTTGTATAAGAGAGATTTAGGGCCAGGGATCGATTTGTTAAGCCGCGAATGCGATTGAACCGATTGATTTTCCTAAATATTTTTCGGGAACTTTATTGCTGCTCGTGCATTTGCGGCGCCTATTCAGTCGTGAACATCGACGATAGGCGACAGTCTTAATCGCTAGCTGCCATTTTCCGCCGCCAATCCGTAAGCCGCAGGCCTTCCCGCTGCGCTGCACCGCTTGCTTCGCGATCTATCGCAAGAAATGTGCCTAATGCACAGGAAAGGTGGATTTTTCAGTTGACCGCAATGGGTCGTCTGCATATGTTCCGCGCACTTCCAGCCGGGGGTCCTAGAGGGATGCTTCGGAACACGGGAGAGCGTAGCTCAGCTGGTAGAGCAACTGACTTTTAATCAGTAGGTCATGGGTTCGAGCCCCATCGCTCTCACCATTAAATCAACAACTTAAGTCCGATTCTGGTTTTGCGCGCGGTGAGCAATCGCCGCTTTTGGTTGCATTTTATCCGAGCAGTATCCTTGCACGATTTCCGTACGCCCTTAACTCAATTGGCTAAGGCGACGCAGCCCGCACTTGAGGCTACGTTAAGCTCAGGCACAGTGTGCATGGG
This sequence comes from Rhizobium sp. 2MFCol3.1, assembly GCF_000377565.1. Taxonomy (GTDB): domain Bacteria; phylum Pseudomonadota; class Alphaproteobacteria; order Rhizobiales; family Rhizobiaceae; genus Rhizobium. Next base: position 122,620 of record NZ_KB898361.1, read on the forward strand.
GATCACAATATGGACGTCGCAGCAGCCCGCAATCTCTTTGTCAACAGCGACCGGTCGCTGGCCGCTCGCATTCGCCTGAAGCGCTGGGACATGATGCTCGCGCTGATGCCTGATCTTCCAAAGATGAAGATACTGGATCTCGGCGGCACGAGAGAATGGTGGCTGAGAGCCCCGATCCAGCCGCCGCATGTAACCGTTGTCAACCTCGACATCGACGAGCAGCAGGGCCGCATTACCGCGATCCGTGGTGACGCTTGCAAGGCCGATCAACTATTCGGAGACGAGCGCTTCGATCTCGTCTTCTCCAACAGCCTCATCGAGCATGTTGGCGGGCATCATTCGTTCTCGCAACTCGCCGAGGTCACCAGAAAGATGGCACCGCGCTATCTCGTCCAGACCCCTTATCGCTATTTCCCGATCGAGCCGCACTGGCTGTTCCCCGGCATGCAGTTCATGCCGATGGCCTTACGCGTCAAGACGGCCGAGTGGTGGCCGTTGGGGCATACATGGGGGTGGCCACAGGAGCAAACGTTTGGCGAGGTTCTGTCGACGCAGCTTCTGACCGCAACAGAGATGAAGCGTTATTTCCCCGACGCGAAGATCCATTGGGAACGTTTCATGGGCCTGCCGAAGTCGATGATCGCCATACGATAGGACAAAACACCTGTGCGCGGCGCTGACCCGCTTTACATTCTCCGGAACATTTGATGCCCGCCGCCAGTTCTAGCGATGGAAAACATCGGAGAACATCATGTCAGACCGTGAAAAAGATATCCGCGACCGCGCCCATGCCATCTGGGAGCGCGAAGGCAAACCTGAGGGACGGCACGAGGAACATTGGTCGCAGGCCGAGCATGAGATCAATCATGGCGGCGACCAGATCGCGGGTGATGATGTGCCGAACCTCGAGGCGCTCAGGGAAGCGGCAAGACAGCATACCGATGCCTTCATCGTGAAGACGGATCTGGAAGATGCCGACGAGCGGGAAGCGACGCCTGGAATGCGCGAGCAGCCATAAGCGGTAAGAGCACGTGAACGGCAATGGAATGCAACCAGCTGCCGGTCCATGCGTTGTGTCACAGGTTCCACGAAAAGGATTGTGACATGACTTCCTCAATAACCACAAAGATCGCAGCTGCTCTTTGCGTCATGCTGGCCCTCAGCTCTTGCGGCAATACGATCCGCGGCATGGGCAAGGATGCGGCCAACACCGTTGACGCAACGCAGAATGCGGGCAATCGGGTTGGCAACGCCGCCGCCAAGTAAGGCGGCTAGCTGCGGCTCGGTTATCACCATCGCTTGCAAGAGCAGATTCTCGGCCGGGGCGTCTCGATTGCCTCGGCGGCTATCTTTACCGGCAAGCTGATCACCCCTACTCTGTCACCGCATTCGCTAAACGAGCTACGCTCGCCCACAGTATAGGTGAGCGCGAGCATGAGGGTATGGTCATGACCGTTCGTCCGCCTCAATCGCTGAGGCAGCCTTTCTCGGTCGAGAGCGGGTTCAATGTTCTCGAGTATGAATTGAGAGCGGAGCGCGCGAGTTCGCTTGGACGAAGCGGCCTGAAGGCCGAGGCGGCGTTGGCCGAGCTTAACGCGTGGGATCCCGCGCGCCATGGGCAGGATGATCGCGACGCGCGTCTTCGCAAAGCGGCGGACGCCGTATGGGATCTTTTCGTCCAGCGTGAGATTTGCGGTCTACGCAACACTCGCGACGTTATCCAACGCTACGGCATTCCGGATGAGGTGCTCGTGCGGCTTGGATCGACGCAGAAGTAGCGCGTACCTGCCCTTCAGGCGGAGCCACGCCGTTTGCTATCCTCCGGCATCAGCACCGAGGCCATGACTGTCCTGTTGCGCCCTTGGCCCTTCGCTTGCAGCAATGCCGCGTCGGCGCGTGTCAGCAAAGTCGAGACGGCAGCGCCTTCCGTAAGAGAGCCGACGCCGATCGATACCGAAATCGGCCCGAGAATGCGGCCGCGATGAGAGAGCGCCAGTCCGCGGATGTTGGACCTCAGGCGCTCGGCGATGTCGAATCCTTCCGCATCGCTGATATCGGGCAGCAGGACCGTGAACTCCTCGCCGCCGAAGCGGTAGGCGCGGCCGGCGTCGCCGATCGTGTCGAGAATGGTCTGGGCGACGTAGCGCATGACCTCGTCGCCGGCGTCATGGCCGAACTCGTCGTTGAAGCGCTTGAAGTGATCGATATCGACCATCATGCAGCTGAGCTGCTCCAGCTCGCGATCGCGTGCGTGATTGTTCATGTCCTCATCGAGTGAGCGCCTGTTATAGAGCCCCGTCAGCGCGTCGCGAATGGAGAGGTTGGTCAGCTTGTCGCGCAGCTGCAGGTTGGCGGCGGCTAGGCCGATGTTCTCGGCGATCAGCTCCAAATAGAGCCGGGACGCCTCGGCTTCCATATGGCCTTGCGGCCGCTCTTCGAAATAGAGCAACCCGACGACATCGCCCTGCGCCGTCAGCGGAACGCACAGTCCCATCGTATCGGACTGGTCGAGATGCTGGCAGCTGATGTCGCCGTGCTCGTGCGAGCTTACATGCGGACGGCCGCGTCGCAGGCCCCAGCAGGCCGTCGCCGGAAATACAGGCTCGGAGCGCAGCGGCTCATGCCATGAGGAGATGCGCGACAATGTCGAGCGGCTTTCGTTCATGATGTAGAGGTTGCCCGCGAGATCGGGAAAGATCTGCGGGGAGAACAGGGCTACGACTTCGGCCAGCTCCTCCTGCGCCTGACAGGCCTGCAGGCGGTGCATCATCTGCAAGATGAGGTCCTTCGTCTGCTGGTCGCGCCGGCGCTCGGCGTCCAGACGATCGCGCTCCAGCCCGTTTTCGCGGAAGATGTGGATGGCCTCGTTCATCTCGCCAATCTCGTCGCGGCGGCGATCAAGCGGCACGTCGACCGCGTAATCCTGCTTGGCCAGACGCGTGACGATGCCGGTCATGCGCATCAAGGGCATGGCGACGCGGCGCTTGAGGATGAAATAAAGGACACTCAAGAACAGGGCGGCGGTGACGGCGAGCAGCGTCTTGGCGATGAACCCCCACCAGTCGCTGCGCAGCTGGGTGTCGTGCATGACCGACTGGGTGCGGGCGTTCGCCAGATCGCGAAAGCGGGTGACAGCGGCGAGGAGCGCCGTCTGCAGGCGGTCATGTTCCGGGCCGAACAAGGTTTGGCGGGCGCCGGCCTGGTCGCCGTTGCGATACGCGGCGATCGCCTCTTCTTCAATCTTGTCGAGAACGTCGGCGTTCTTCTCCACGTCCTCGAGCGCCTGCAACTCGATAGGCGCGGCGCCCAAGTCGCGCACGCTCCGGATCGCGCGCTCGCGCCGGCGCTCCTCGCCTTCTTTGCCCTGGAAGGCATCGAGATGCCTGATGTCGTCACGCATGACATAGAGGCGCGCCTCATCCGTGCGCTCTTCGGCGCCTAGCGCCAACTCGTCGGCGAGATCGTCCAGCGCCAAATGCTCCTCGACCGCGATTCGTTCGCGCGTGGCACTAGTGGCCGACAGGATGAAAGCAGAGCCTGAGAGAACGGTCAGAACAACCGTCACTCCGTAGGCCCAGTTGGTGATGACGCTGATCCGCATGTGGGTATATTAGGGCGTCCGAATTGCCAGACAATTAACACAGGTTGTATCCACCACTCCAAGCTCCCGGGGCGCGAGACGCAAAAAGGTGATTGGCGGTGGGCCACCGGCTGCGCTAGGACTGCGCTCGAATGCCCTGCGCCGGAGAACCGCGTGTCGATTGCCGATATTTCCCTGTTGAGTGCCTTGCTTGCCGGCGCCCTGTCATTTCTCTCGCCCTGCGTGCTGCCGTTGGTGCCGCCCTATCTCTGTTACATGGCCGGCATTTCCGTCGAGCAGTTTCGGGGTGGCGGGGCGGTCACGGTTGCACCGGATGTGCGCCGCGGCGTGTTGTTTTCGGCGCTGTTCTTCACACTCGGCTTTGCCACCGTCTTCGTGGCGCTCGGGGCCGGCGCATCGAGCATCGGCATGGCGCTGCGCCAGCATCTCGATCTGCTCTCCAAGATCGGCGGGCTGATCATCATCGTCATGGGCCTGAACTTCCTCGGCGTCTTCCGCATCGGCGTGCTGGCGCGGGAAGCCCGCTTTCAGGGAAGCGGTAAGCCGGCGACGCTGACGGGCGCCTATGTGATGGGGCTCGCCTTCGCTTTCGGCTGGACGCCATGCATCGGCCCGGTGCTCGGCGCCATTCTTGGCGTTGCCGCCTCTCGTGAAACGGTCGGCTCGGGAGCAGGCCTGCTTGCCGTCTATTCGCTTGGCCTTGCCATCCCCTTCTGGATTGCCGCCGGCTTTTCCGGCGCCTTCATGGGCTTCCTTACCCGTTTCCGCCGCCACCTCGGCACGGTCGAGAAAGTCATGGGCGTGTTCCTGATTCTGACCGGCCTCGCCTTCATCTTCGGTTTCGTCAGCGACGCCGCGATCTGGTTCCAGCAGACCTTTCCAATCCTGATGAAAATCGGCTAAGACTAGGCTCCTCCCGCAGACAAGCCGTATTGGCCGCCTATCGCGCCAGATCGGCCCCAGCACTGGAATGCCCCTTGGCCGACATCGTCAGTCTTCTCCTGCCGTTCTTCGGCCTGATCCTCATTGGCTTCATCGCGGCCAAGGTCACCAAGCAACCGGCCGAGGCGATGGGGTGGCTGAACACCTTTATCGTTTATGCCGCCCTGCCCGCACTCTATTTCAAGCTGGTGTCGCGCACTCCGTTCGAGGATCTGACGCGGATCGATTTCATCGTCACGGATCTGGCCGCCACCTATTCGATGTTCATCGCGATGTTTCTGATCGGCCGCTTCCTGCGCCGCAACTCCTTTGCCGATAGCACGATCCAGGCCTTTGCCGGCTCCTACGGCAATATCGGCTACATGGGTCCCGGTCTTGCGCTGATCGCGCTCGGTGAAGGGGCCGCCGTGCCCGTGGCATTGATCGTCTGCATCGAAAATGCCGTCCACTTCATCGTCGCGCCTGCGATGATGGCGGCGTCAGGCGACGACAAACGTTCGCGCGGACGGCTGGTGTTCGATATCGCGCGGAAGGTTGCGCTGCATCCGTTCATCTTGTCGACCGCGCTTGGTTTCGTCGCGGCCGGCTTCGAGATACCGCAGCCGGCGGCCTTCCAGCGCTTTATCGATTATCTCGCGCAGGCTGCCGCTCCCTGCGCGCTGTTTGCCATGGGGGTGACTCTGGCGCTGAGGCCGATGCGGCGCATTCCGGTTGAAATCAGCTACATCGTCCCGGCCAAGCTGATCATCCACCCAATTGTGGTCTACCTTGCGCTGACGACCGTGGGCGGCTTCGATCCGGTGTGGATTTACGCCGCCGTCCTGCTCGCCACCCTGCCGACGGCGACCAATGTCTTCGTCATCGGTCAGCTCTACGGCGTCTGGCAGGAACGGGCGTCGGCCACGATTCTGATCACCACGACGCTATCCGTGGTGACCGTGTCGCTGTTCCTGATCGCGATGAAGTCAGGCTTTCTTCCGACGTAGATGTTCCTTGATCGCATCCGGGATCGCGCGCAGGCCGCGCCCGGGCTCGACACCCTCGCGCATCACCATGCTGCGGAACGGCGGCACGGCGGCCAGGATATGCAGACCTGCTGCGCGAAGCACCTGCATCGGCAGGAAATCGGATAGAAGCGAGCGGTTCAGCACATCGACGCTCGCCGTGCGGGTCATGATATCGACGCGGCGTTTGCGATCGAACTGACTGCCGGCGTCCTTGGAGATCGGCAGTTCCGGCCGGTCGCAGAGGATGTCGGTCAACGCCATGACGTCGCGCAAGCTGAGGTTCAGCCCCTGCGCGCCGATGGGCGGAAACACGTGCGCGGCCTCGCCGATCAGCGCTACCCGGCCCTTGCCCGAGCGATGCGCCATCATGCCCGACAGCGGCCAGATCTGCACCCCCTCCTCGACCGTCACCTCGCCGAGCAGCGATTGCATGCGTTCCTCGACGACATTGCTTAGCTCGGCCAGCGAAAGCTCGCTGCGCGTCTCAGCATCCGACGGGCTCTGTACCCAGACGAGGCTGGAGCGGTTGCCGGGGAGTGGCACCTGGGTGAAGGGGCCGTTTTCCGTGTGGAACTCGGTGGAGATGTTTTCGTGCGGCAGGGAATGCTGGAAGTTCAGCACCATGGCCGACTGCGGATAGGACCACTTCTTGACGTCGATACCAACGGTTTCGCGCAGCTTCGACTTGCGGCCATCGGCGCCGATCGCGAAATCGGCGGTGAGCGTCTCGCCATTGTCGAGCGAGATGGAGACGGCGTCTTCGGTGACATCGATCGCATCGGCGAAGGCGGTGAAGCGGGTGATGTTGCCCTCGGCGGCCGCGGCCGCTTCCAGCACTTCCATCAATGCCTTGTTGGGAAAATTGTAGCCGAAGGCTTCGAGCCCGACTTCGGCGGCGCGGAAGGTCGCGGTCGGGGCGCGCAGCAACCGGTTGGTGCCGTCGATGATGCGCATGGTCGAAAGCGGCGCGGATGACGGCCGCAGGCGCTCCCAGAGCGTCAGCCGGTCCATGAAGCGGATCGACTGATCCATCAGCGCCGTCGTCCGGCGGTCTTCCCTTGGGGCCGGCGGCGCAACGAGTGCAACGTTGCGTCCGCCGCGTCCAAGGGCGATTGCGGCGATCATGCCGGCCAGTCCGCCGCCGATCACCGCGATTTCGAAAGTCTTCATTGCACCGTTCCGCAAATTCTGAAACGGCGAGCCGGCCTTATGCCGCCGGCTTCGCCTGACGGCGCCAACTATAGCTCTTGCCCGGCTCCGCGTCACGCGCAGTCGGCTGATAATAATGCGGAATCTCCGGCAGGCGCTTTTCGGTGAGACGCTTTATCGCAGTCTCGTTGGTCACCGCGAAGCTATCGATGCCGCAACGCAGCATCAAAGGCACCTGGTCGATCAGGACATCGCCGACGGCGCGCAGTTCGTTGGTGTAGCCGAGACGCTCGCGCAGCAGCGATGCATGGCTGAAAGAGCGGCCGTCGTTGAAAGCAGGAAACGCCACCGCCACCAACTCAAGGCGATAGAGATAGGGCTCGAGCTTGCGCACGTCGTCGGCGGGCTTGATCAGCACGCCGAAGCCGACTTCGTTGCTCTCGTCGGCCTTGGCCACCAGTTCCTCGAGGCTCAGCAGAGGCTTCTGCCCCTCGCCCGCCTTCACCTCTTCGGTCTCGATGACCCACGGGTCGTTCTCGACGAAGCCGGTTTCTCTCCAGATCTTGGTCATCACGCAGCCTCCGCCTTGGAATCACCGTAGAGCGCATCCTTGAACGGCTGCGGACCAACGCGGCGGTAGGCATCGAGGAATATCTCGGACGGATCGTTACGCAGGCCGAGATAGGTGTCGACGATCTTCTCGATCGCATCCGTCACTTTCTCCGGCTCGAAGCCACGGCCGATGATTTCGCCGATCGAGGTGTGCTCGTCACCGGAACCGCCGAGCGTGATCTGATAGAGCTCGGCGCCCTTCTTCTCGACACCCAGCAGACCGATATGGCCGACATGGTGGTGGCCGCAGGCGTTGATGCAGCCGGAGATCTTGATCTTCAGCTCACCGATTTCGGCCTGGCGCTCGGGATTACCGAAACGCTTCGAGATTTCCTGCGCGACAGGGATGGAGCGCGCATTGGCGAGCGCGCAGTAGTCCAAGCCGGGACAGGCAATGATATCCGTGATCAAGCCGGCATTGGCTTCGGCAAGACCGATGGCGACCAGGCCACGATAGACGCTTTCGAGATCGGCCAGTGCCACATGCGGCAGGATCAGGTTCTGCTCATGGCTGACGCGGATTTCGTCGAAGGCGTATTCCTCGGCGATATCGGCGACCGCATCCATCTGGCTGTCGGAGGCGTCACCGGGAATGCCGCCGATCGGCTTCAGCGAGATCGTCACCATGCCGTAATCGGGGTTCTTGTGCGGCTGGACGTTCTGGTGGACCCAGCGCGAGAACGCCGGATCGGCCTTTTTCCAGCGGGCGAGGTTTTCCCAGCCTTCGGCACGCTGCGGCAGAGCCGGCGGCGCGAAATAGGCGGTGATGGCGGCGACATCGGCTTCAGGAAGCTTCAGTTCGGTGTCCTTCAGAGCCGCGAACTCGACCTCGACCTGGCGGGCAAGTTCTTCGGCGCCCGTTTCGTGGACGAGGATCTTGATGCGGGCCTTGTACTTGTTGTCGCGGCGGCCGTGCAGGTTATAAACGCGCATGACGGCGGTGGTGTAGGACAGCAGGTCCTCTTCCGGCAGGAAGTCCTTGATCAGCTTGGCGATCATCGGCGTACGGCCCTGGCCGCCACCGACATAGACGGCAAAGCCGATCTCGCCCTTGTCGTTCTTCTTCAGATGCAGGCCGATGTCGTGAACCTGGATCGCGGCGCGGTCGCGCTCGGCGCCGGTGACGGCGATCTTGAACTTGCGCGGCAGGAAGGAGAATTCCGGATGGACGGACGACCACTGGCGCAGGATTTCGGCGTATGGGCGCGGATCGGCAACTTCATCGGCGGCGGCACCGGCGAAGTGGTCGGCGGTGACGTTTCTGATGCAGTTGCCCGAGGTCTGGATGGCGTGCATCTCGACGGTGGCAAGCTCTGCCAACACGTCGGGCATGTCCGACAGTTTCGGCCAGTTGAACTGCAGGTTCTGGCGGGTAGTGAAGTGGCCGTAGCCGCGGTCATAGGTGCGCGCGACATGGGCTAGCATGCGCATCTGCTTGGAGTTCAGCGTGCCGTAGGGAATGGCGATGCGCAGCATGTAGGCATGCAGCTGAAGATAGACGCCGTTCATAAGGCGCAGCGGCTTGAACGCATCCTCGGCGAGCTCGCCGGACAGACGGCGCTCAACCTGATCGCGGAACTGCGCGACGCGCTCGGCGACAAAGGCGTGGTCAAATTCGTCGTAACGGTACATCGTATTCCTCAGACTGCAATGAATGCGGGATCGGCGGGCTTGTAGCCCGGCGCGTATTCCATGGTCGGACCCTGTGCACGAATGCGCTCGCGAAGGCGCAGCGGCCAGAGAACACCATCGGTCTCCTGCACGTCAACCACGGCGACATCGACGACCAGATTATCGGCGTAGGACTTCTTGCCGATCGCCTCCAGCGCGGTAACGGCCTCGGCATGGCGCGCGACCAGCGCATCCTGCAGCGACGTCACCCAGGTGCCGTTGGCATCGAGCCAGACGGCGATGCCGTCGGTCAGCCTGTTGGCGGTCAGAACCTTGTCTCCCATAGTCAGCTCCTTAGCAGTTCATCGGACCGGGCGCGTGCACGCACCAGCGGTTCGGACAGTTCGAAATTGGCGCCCGCAACGGCGTCGCCGATGATGACCATGACAGGTCCGGTGAGTTCATCTCGGTTCTGCAGATCGGGCAGATCGCGCAGCGTACCATGCAGCAGCCGGCGATCGGCGCGGCTGGCGTTCTCGATGACGGCGACCGTCGTTTCCGGCGCGATGCCGGCGCGCATCAGCCGCTCGGCAACCGATGCGGCGACGGTGCGGCCCATGTACACGGCGATCGTGGCGCCCGATACGGCAAGGCTCGCCCAATCGGGAAGCACATCGCCGGTCAGATCGTGGCCCGTCGTGAAGACCAGCGACGAGGCAACGCCGCGCAGCGTCAGCGGCAGTTCGAAATCGGCGGCGGCGGCGAAAGCAGAGGTGATGCCGGGGACGACTTCATAGGCGATACCGGCGGCGCGCAGAGCGGCCATCTCCTCGCCGGCGCGGCCATAGACCAACGGATCGCCCGACTTCAGGCGAACGACGCGCTTGCCCTCGCGGCCGAGATAGACCAGCAGGTCGTTGATCTCCTCCTGCGACTTGGAATGACAGCCCTTGCGCTTGCCGACCGAGAGGCGCTCCGCATCGCGGCGGCCCATGTCGACGATTTCCTGGGGCACCAATGCGTCATAGACGATGACATCAGCTTCCATCATCACGCGCTGGGCGCGCAGCGTCAGGAGATCGGCGGCACCCGGACCGGCGCCGACCAGCCAGATGCGGCCTTCGGCCTTGTCGGCGGAAAGCAACAGCTCGTCAGCAAGGCGTTGTGCCTGCGGCATGTTTTCGTTTGAGACAGCATCGGCAACCGCGCCGGAGAAGAAACGGCGCCAGAACAGACGACGCGTAGCGCCCTTCTCAAGCGCATGCTCGACGCGACCGCGATAGCTGACGGCCAGTTCCGCCAAACGGCCAAGCGACGGCGCCAGCAGCTGATCGACCTGGGCGCGGATCATCTGCGCGAGAACGGGCCCTGCCCCTTCCGTGCCGATGGCAACCGCGACAGGCGCGCGGTTGACGAGCGCCGGGGTGTAGAAATCGCAGTAGTCGGGCTGATCGACGGCATTGGCCGGGACCTTGGCGGCGCGCGCGGCGTCGACGATGGCGCGATCGGCGGCGGCATCGCCCGTGGCCGCGAAGACCAGCGTTGCGCCGTCAACCTGCTCAGGCGCGAAGGCCGAGCGCACGGTCTCGATGCGGTTGGCGATCAGATGGGCGTGATAATCGGCCTCGGGGCGATCCGTGTAGGCGACGATCCGGGCCTTGGTGTTCGACAGCAGGCGCACCTTGGCAAAGGCTTCATCGCCATTGCCGAAGACAGCCGCGATCTTGCCTTCGACACGAACGAAGGCAGGAAAAACCGACAGTTGCTCACTCTTGGAAGGCATCATCAATCCATTTCGAAGTTGCCGGAATATGCACCACCGGACCAGCCAAATGAAGAAACATAAATTCCAAACCCGCTAGGACCGCGTATTGTTTTACCCGGCATGTCAATGATTTGAGCAAAACTCACCGATGCGGCGCGCGTGGCACGATGAATCACGCTGCAACGCGGCACAAAGCCTGTGACAAATTCAGGCGCGGCCAAGAATCCTCGTTTGCCTCGCGCAGCACCGGCGATAAAGTGCCGGCAACAAGGAGAACACCATGTCCGACACCACGATTGCCGCCCGCCTGCTCGATGTGATGGAGAGCGATATCCTGCCGATGACCGAACGCGGCGTCGGCCTCGGCAACAAGGTCTTCGGCGCCGCGATCCTGCGCAAGTCGGACCTTTCGCTCGTGGTCGCCGAGACCAACAACGAGCTGGAAAACCCGCTCTGGCACGGCGAAGTGCACACGCTGAAGCGCTTCTATGAGTTGGGCGAAAAGCCCGCCACCAAGGACCTGATCTTCCTTTCGACCCATGAACCCTGCACCATGTGCATGTCGGCGATCACCTGGGCCGGCTTCGACAATTTCTATTACTTCTTCAGCCACGAGGATTCCCGCGACGCCTTCGCGATCCCGCACGACCTGAAGATCCTCAAGGAAGTGTTCGGGCTCGAGCCCGGCGGCTACCGTCGCAGCAACGCCTTCTGGAACAGCTTCGCCATCGCCGATCTGGTCGAAACCGAGGGCGACGCCAAGAAGGCCGAGCTGAAGGCGCAGACGGCGCGGATCAAGGGGCGCTACGACGCGCTTTCCGAAAGCTACCAGTCGTCCAAGGGCGACAACGATATTCCGTTGAACTGACGCGAGCGACCAGAACACGATGGAAGCCTCCAAAGACATTTCGCGCCTGATCGAGATCATGGCAGCCCTTCGCAATCCCGAGACCGGTTGCCCCTGGGACATCGTCCAGACTTTCGAGACGATCAAGCCCTATACTATCGAGGAGGCTTATGAGGTCTCGGACGCGATCGAGCGCGACGACATGGACGATCTCTGCGACGAGCTCGGTGATCTGCTTCTGCAGGTCGTGTTCCATGCCCGCATGGCCGAGGAGGCCGGCGAGTTTTCGTTCGGCGATGTCGTCGAGGCGATCACGGCTAAGATGATCCGCCGCCATCCGCATGTCTTCGCCCGCTCCGACGCGGATACGCCCGACGCGGTGAAGAAGCAGTGGGACGACATCAAGCAGGCGGAAAAGCGCGAGCGCGCCGAGCGCCGGGCCGCGCGGGGCATCTCGGAGGATTTCAAGGCCGGTTTCCTCGGCTCCGTGCAGCGCAGCTTTCCGGCGCTGACGGAAGCGCTGAAGCTGCAGGAACGTGCCGCCAAGGTCGGTTTTGACTGGTCGGCGCCGGAGCCCATTCTCGACAAGATCGAGGAGGAGATCGGCGAATTGAGGGAAGCGCTGGCCTCGGGCGACCGAGCCAAGGTGAGCGATGAACTCGGCGACCTGATCTTCGCCGTGGTCAATATCGGCCGCCACGTGAAGGCTGATCCGGAGCAATCCCTGCGCGGAACGAATACCAAGTTCCGACGCCGTTTCAACCATATAGAAACGTCTCTTGAAGCGGAAGGTAAAACGCTGGAGGCCGCGACGCTGGAGCGGATGGAAGATCTCTGGCAAGCCGCCAAGGCCATCGAGCGACAGCTGGATTGACGGGTCGCGGCATGAAGCTTGAAACGCTCGACATCGCGATTGCAGGCGCCGGCGTTGGTGGCCTGTCGTTGGCAGCACTGCTTGCAAGCCGTGGCGCCCGCGTGACCATCTACGACCAGATGAGCGCGCCGCAGCCCGTCGGCTCCGGCTTCGTGCTGCAGCCGACCGGGGCTGCGGTTCTGTCGCGCATGGGTCTGCTTGCCCAGGTCGAGGCACGCGGCGCCCGCATCAGCCGCATGCATGGGCGCCTGTCCGGCAATGGCCGGACCGTGCTCGACGTCGGCTATCGTCCGGGCGCCTACGGCATCGCCATCCAGCGCGTCGCCCTGTTCGACCTCTTGCTTGAGGCTGCGATCAATGCCGGAGTGCGGTTCGAGACATCATCACGGGTGACCGACATCGAGGCGGGCAGCGCGCCGCGCCTGATCCTCGACAGCGGCATACGCACAGCGACCGCCGATCTCGCCATCGATGCCATGGGCGCCAACTCGCCGGTCGCGGCGAAGGCCGCCACCGAACTCGGCTATGGGGCGCTTTGGGCGACTGTTCCCTGGCCAGAGCATGGTATCTTCCGCAAAGACGAGCTGGAGCAACGCTACAAGAAAGCAAGCCAGATGGCCGGCGTGCTGCCTGTCGGCACCGCGCGCGATGGAGCGGCTCCAATGGCGACGTTCTTCTGGAGCATCCGGAACAAGGATTTCGAGGCATGGCGGGCCGCCGGGCGCGAGGCCTGGATCGACGCGGTGCGATCCTTCTGGCCGGAAGCGGAAGCGCTTGCCGCCGTGGCCGAGCCGGTGCACGCGCGCTACCGGCATCTGACCCGCGCGCCAGTTGCGGGGAAGCACGTGCTGAAGATCGGCGACGCCTGGCATGCAACAAGCCCGCAGCTTGGCCAGGGAGCGAACATGGCGCTGCTCGACGCGGCGTCTCTCGCTTCGGCGCTTTGCCGCGCGGCAACGGTCGGAGAGGCAATCGAGCGTCATCTGAAACAGCGGCAGATCCATATCCGCTTCTATCAGCTGCTCAGCCGTATCCTGACGCCATTCTATCAATCAGACAGTTCAGTGCTGCCTTTCAGCCGCGACATCATGATTGGCCCGGCGACCAAGCTACCGCTGGTGCGCAGCCTGATCACCACGCTGGTCACAGGTGAGCTGCTCGATCCGGTTGGACGGATCGAACTCGATCGGCTTGTTTCAGAGAAGAAAGTCGCGGTGCAGGATCAGGACGCGCTGGTCTAACCGAACGCCAAACATAGAGAACAGGAGCGCCTGATCAGCGCTCCCAGTCTTCCTTCGGCCTGGTCGTATTGCCAAGCCGGCGTTCAAGTTCGACGGCTTCCGTTTCAGACAGCCTGAGATCGAGCGTGACCGATCCATCCTCGTTGTCTTCGCGGCTGTCGACGATGGCGTGATCGTAAAGCCATGGCAGCAAGGCCAGCTTGTCGACCGGGAGCACGACGGTTGTTTCCGTCAGCACGCCGGACAGTCTGCGGCTGATCTCTTCCATCAGCGCATCGACGCCCTCGCCCGTGACAGCGGAGACGGCCACGACATTGCGGGCGCCTTCGGCCTTCTGGACGATCGCTTCGTGGTTTTCCGGCTCGAGCCGGTCGATCTTGTTCCAGACCTCGATGATGCGCTTTTCGCCCTCGGCCTCGTCGATGCCGAGATCCTTCAGGATGCGCAAGACGTCGGCGCTTTGCGCCTGGTTGTCCTCATCTGCCATGTCGCGGACGTGCAGAACGAGGTCTGCTTCCAGTACCTCTTCCAGCGTCGCGCGGAAGGCGGCGACCAGGTGGGTCGGCAAGTCGGAGATGAAGCCGACGGTATCGGACAGGATGACGGTGCGGCCATGCGGCAGCTTCATGCGGCGCAGCGTCGGATCGAGCGTCGCAAACAGCATGTCTTCGGCCAGAACGCCGGCGCCGGTGATACGGTTAAACAGCGTCGACTTGCCGGCGTTGGTGTAGCCGACCAGCGCCACGATCGGATGCGGTACCTTGCGGCGCTTGGCGCGATGCAGCTGGCGGGTGCGGACCACCTGCTCCAGCTCGCGCTCGAGCTTGATGATGCGATCCTGCAGCATGCGGCGGTCGGCTTCGATCTGGGTCTCACCCGGACCACCCATGAAGCCACCACCACCGCGCTGGCGCTCAAGGTGGGTCCAGCTGCGAACCAGCCGGCCCTTCTGGTAGTTGAGATGGGCGAGATCGACCTGCAGCGTGCCTTCCTTGGTGGAGGCGCGGCGGCCGAAGATTTCGAGAATGAGGCCCGTGCGGTCGATGACCTTGGCGTTCCATTCCTTCTCGAGATTGCGCTGCTGAACCGGCGTCAGCGGATGATCAACGATGACGAGGCCGGAATCGGTCTCATCAAGGCTGTCCTTGATCTCCTGGATCTTGCCGGTGCCCATCAGCGTCGCCGGACGCGGCTCGCTGACGGTGACGATGGTGCCCTTGACCACATCGAGATCGATCGCCTGCGCCAGTCCGGTCGCCTCTTCGAGGCGGCTTTCCGGCGTGCGGGTCGTGGTGATGGTGTCGGCACTGCCGCGGCTGCCGCGTGCCTGCTTGAGCACGGGAACGACGACGGTCGCGCGCATGTCATCCCGGTGCTTCACAGCTTCCGGGATGATCGAATCATTCTTGGTATCACGTGTCGAGATGACGTCTGTCCTGTCAGGAAGCGGATTCTTCGCTTTCGAACATCTGCATCGGCTGGCCGGGCATGATGGTCGAGATCGCGTGCTTATACACGAGTTGCGAATGGCCGTCACGGCGCAGCAGAACGCAGAAGTTGTCGAACGACGTAACAACGCCGGTCAGCTTCACACCGTTAATCAGAAATATAGTCAGGGAAATCTTTTGCTTGCGAACAGTATTGAGAAATAAGTCCTGCAGGTTTTGAGAACGTTCCGCCATCGCGCCGATTCTTTCTTTATTGCCGGCCTTCACGTGCCGGTAAAATACTTCTTATTTTTCCATCAGACAGCCGACAACCCTCATCCCTGCTGCCCGGAAAGCCTTTGGTATCAAATCGCAATCTTTTCCGCAACGGCGAAAAAGGCCTGTCTAATTTTATGCGGCGGCAGATCGCCTCAGGCCCTGCCGCCGCCCTGCCCGCGCATCGAAAAGACACGCCGGCTACCGATTACACCCTTGATCAGACGCCGAGTGACTTCAACTTGCGGTGCAGCGCCGAACGCTCCATACCGACGAACTCGGCGGTGCGCGAGATATTGCCGCCGAATCGATTGATCTGGGCAATCAGATAATCCTTCTCGAACATCTCACGCGCTTCGCGCAGCGGTAGCGTCATGATGTGGTAGTCGTTCTTCGCCGATACTTTCGGCAGCATGTCGCCGAGATCCGTCGGCAGCATCTCGGCGGTGATCGGCGCATCCGGACCGTCGGAGCGGGCGAGGATCATCAGGCGTTCGATGTTGTTGCGCAGCTGGCGGATATTGCCCGGCCAGTCGTGGGCCTGCAGGACCGCCATCGCATCGTCCCCGATGCGGCGCGGACGAATGCCGGCCTGTTCGGAAATCTGGCGCATCAGCTGATCGACGAGGAACGGGATGTCTTCGCGACGTTCGGCCAGCGACGGCACCTTGACCGGCACTACGGCGAGGCGGTGATAGAGATCCTCGCGGAACCAGCCCTCGGCGATGCGGCTTTCGAGATTGTAAGCCGTGGACGACACGATGCGCACATCGACCTTCACCCGCTTGGAGCCGCCGACGCGTTCGAACTGCTGATCGACCAGCACGCGCAGGATCTTGTTCTGCGTCTCGCGCGGCATTTCGCCGACCTCATCGAGATAGAGAATACCGCGATGGGCTTCCTCAAGCGCACCGATCTTGCGGGCCTGGCCGGGCGAACCTTCGGTACCGAACAGCGCCACTTCCATGCGGTCGGGCGTGATGTTGGCGGCGTTGATGGCAACGAAGGGGCCACTCGCGCGCGACGACTTCTTGTGGATCATCCGCGCGACCAGCTCCTTGCCGGAGCCGGAGGAGCCGAGGATCATGATGCGGCTGTTGGTCGGCGAGACCTTCTCAATCGTCTGGCGCAGCTGCGAGACGGCAACGGAGGTGCCGATCAGCTCGACCGGATCGCCGGCCTTGCGCTTCAACTCGGAGACCTCGCGCTTGAGCTTGGAGTTTTCCAGCGCACGCTCGGCAATCAGGATCAGACGATCGGCCTTGAAGGGCTTTTCGATGAAATCGAAAGCGCCGCGCTTGATGGCGGAGACGGCGGTCTCGACGTTGCCGTGGCCGGAGATCATGACGACGGGAATATCGGGATGGCGCGCCTTGACTTCATCCAGCAGCGCCAGACCGTCGAGCTTGCTGCCCTGCATCCAGATATCGAGGAAGATCAGCCGCGGCGCACGGTCCGAAATCGCGGCAAGCGCGCTGTCGCTGTCGTGCGCGGTGCGGGTCTCGTGGCCCTCGTCGGAGAGAATGCCGGAGACGATCTCGCGGATGTCGTGTTCGTCGTCGACGACCAGAATATCAGAGGCCATATGCATTTTCCTTGTCACTTGCGGCCGAGGCGGCGGGCGATTGCTCCAGGCGTGGCAGATGCACGCGGATCATGGCCCCTCTTCCCTGGTCAAAATCAGCGGGTGCGTCATGCAGTTCGAGCTGTCCGCCATGTTCTTCAATAATCTTCTTCACGATAGCGAGGCCGAGACCGGTCCCTTTCTCGCGCATCGTCATATAAGGTTCCAAGATGCTGTGCCGGTTCTCGACAGGCAGACCGCGTCCGTTGTCGATGATATCGACGGTGAAGCGATCACGCGGCTGGTCGAGCGATGCGCGCACCAGCACCTTGCGCTCGTCGCGCTCGTTGGCCGGCACGGCCTCGATCGCTTCCACCGCGTTCTTGATGAGATTGCCGAAGGCCTGGCCCAGCATGCGGCTGTCGAATTGCCCCTCAAGCGGCGCATCGCCGAACTCCTGCAGGAAGGCGACGTGGCTATTACCCATTTCGCGCAAGAAGACCGCGTCGTGCAGGATCTTGCGCAGGTCGCTCGGCTCCTTGATGGGCTTCGGCATGCGCGCGAAGGAGGAGAACTCGTCGACCATGCGGCCTATATCGCCGACCTGACGGATGATCGTCTCGGTGCACTGATCGAAGACGCCACGGTCGTCCTGGTTGATCTGCTTGCCATAGCGGCGCTGGATGCGCTCGGCCGACAGCTGGATGGGCGTGAGCGGGTTCTTGATTTCGTGGGCGATACGGCGCGCCACGTCGCCCCAGGCGGTCGAGCGCTGGGCGATGACGAGATCGGTGATGTCATCGAGCGTGATGACATAGGATTCGCTCATGTCGCGCACTTCCTCGCGCGTCACCTGGACGCTCAGCGTGCGCACGGTGCCAGCGCGCACCAGCGCGATTTGCTTGCGGAAATCGCCGCGATAGCGCGAAGCCGCTTCGGTGAGGACCTGGTCAACCTCAGGCGCGATTTCGGACAGCTGCTTGCCGAGCATGTCGCCAGCATCGAGCGCCATCAGCGTCTCGGCCGAACTGTTGACGATGGTGACCCGGCGATCATGCTCGACGCCGATGACGGCGGCGGTGACGCCAGAGAGAACGGCTTCGATGAAGCGGCGGCGGTCGTCCACCTCGTCCTTCGCTTCGAGGATCTCGTCACGCTGGGTGCGGATCTCCGAGATCATCTTGTTGAAGGTGCGCGACAGGTTGGCGACGTCGCCATCGACGGCATGGACGGGCACGACGATGTCCATATTGCCGGATGCGACGCTGTCGGCCGCGGTGATCAGCAGGCGGATCGGCCGGACGATACGGTCGGCGACGGCGATGGCCGTCCAGATGGCGGCGAGCAGCACGATCAGCGCGAAGCCGACATAGAGGATGGCGAAGGCGATCTGCAGCGAGAAACGCCCCGCCTCCATCGACCTGTATTCGGTAGCGTTCTCCTCCATCATCCGCATTGCGGTCATGACCTTGGGGTCGACCGCGCGCACGGTGTAGAGGAAGGCGCCGTCGATGGATTCGAGCCTGATGATGGCGCCGACAAGGTTCGTCACACCCGGCGGAATGAGTGTCGGCTGGCCGGCCGAGGCCTTGTTCAGGGCGTCCTGCGGGATCGCCGGCAGCGGTTTCTCGGTCTTGATATCGGCCTGCGTGATGACGGTACCATCCGCCTGCACCAAGAAGGCGCCGAGCAGGCCGCGTCCCCTCGCCTGACGCGTCATCAGCTCGGCAAAGCCGGTGCGATCGAGATTGAACAGCTGGCGATTGCGCTCCAGGTCGTTGGCCATCGAGACCGTCTGGCCCTGCAGATAGCTCGCATTCTCCATCATGTAGGCCTGCCCGATATTGCGGGAGGAACTGACGATCGATTGCGTTCTGAGCGCGAACCAGCGGTCGAGACCGGCGTTCAGCGTGATACTGGCGAAGAGGGCAACGAGAATCGCGGGCGTGATCGCCACGATCGAGAAGAGCACGACGATACGGATATGCAGACGTGCCGCGGCGCGGCCACGCTTGCGCGCCTTAAGAAGCCGCGAGACCTCGCGGCCGATCAGCGCCATAAGGCCGAGCACGAAGAAGGAATTGACGACGACGGAGGTGATGACGACAGGCGATGTCGGCGCGATCGGCGTCAGGCCGAGCAGCACGAAGAGCGTCATCGTCGCGCAGAGGAGCGCGCCCCCGGCAAGCACGAGACCGGGAAGAGCAAACAGCGCGCGGCGATCCGTTACCGTGGTAACTGCTTCGCCCTCCGCCGCCGGCGGCAACGCATCCTGCTTCATTCGTTTAACTCTCCACGCGGCGAAACGCATTTCGCCGCCGTCCATGGGTCAGGGTGAAGACCGCGCTCGATCTCCCGCTCGTCCATCGTCGAGCAGGATCTTCGGACGCAGAACTGACCGTAGGAACACAAACCCCTTGCGTGACTTATTGGCAACGCAATGTGGCGAAAATGCAACGCATCGCGTCACATTGTCAAGCGTTGCAGGGCGTCAAGCGGTGCGGGAGCTTCTGTAGACGGATACGCCGAGTTCGCGGATCTTCTTGCGCAAGGTATTGCGGTTGAGACCCAGCAGGTCGGCGGCCTTGATCTGGTTGCCGCGCGTGGCCGTAAGCGCTGCAAGGATGAGAGGATACTCCATCTCGGTCAAAACGCGGTCATAAAGGCCCGGAGGCGGCAGATTATCGCCGAACGTCGCGAAGTAGGACCGCATGTTTTCTTCAACAGCCTGCGCAATGGTCATGTTGCCATTGCGGATCGGCCCCTTCTCGATCGGGCTATCAGGAACGTCGGAGCGGAGCTCGGATTCGATGATTTCGCGGGTGATCACATCCTGTGGATAAAGTGCCATCAGGCGGCGGATGAGGTTCTCCAGCTCGCGCACGTTGCCCGGCCAAGCATAAGCCTTCATCAGATCGAGGGCTTCCTGATCGAAGCGCTTGGTGCCGAGACCTTCCTTCTCCGCCTGCTGGACGAAGTGACGGACGAGATCGGGAATATCTTCAGCGCGGTCGCGCAGCGGCGGCAGGCGCAGCGGCACGACGTTGAGGCGGTAGTACAAGTCCTCGCGGAAGAGGCCTTGGTTGATCGCCTGCTTCAGGTCCTTGTTGGTGGCGGCAACGATGCGCACGTCGGTGCGGATCGGGGTACGGCCGCCGACGGTGGTGTATTCGCCCTGCTGCAGCACGCGCAGCAGGCGCGTCTGCGCATCCATCGGCATGTCGCCGATTTCATCGAGGAACAGCGTGCCGCCCTCGGCCTGCTCGAAGCGGCCAGTGGAGCGGGTCTGGGCGCCGGTGAAGGCACCCTTTTCATGGCCGAACAGCTCGGATTCGATCAGGTCGCGCGGGATCGCGGCCATGTTGATCGCCACAAAGGGACCGTTGCGGCGCTTACCGTAGTCATGCAGCGCGCGGGCGACCAGCTCCTTGCCGGTGCCGGATTCGCCGGTGATCATCAGCGTCAGGTCGGTCAGCATCAGACGCGCGAGAACGCGGTAGATTTCCTGCATGGCGGCCGAGCGGCCAACCAGCGGCATGCCGTCCTGCACGTCGTCCTCGACCTTTGCCGGCTTCCGCTTCGGCTCGGACAGCGCGCGGCCGATGATGCCGATTAGTTCGGTCAGATCGAAGGGCTTGGGCAGATAGTCGTAGGCACCCTTCTCCGAGGCCTTGATCGCCGTCATGAAGGTGTTCTGCGCGCTCATGACCAACACCGGCAGATCCGGGCGGGCCTTCTTGATGCGCGGAAGCAGGTCGAAGGCATTCTCGTCGGGCATGACGACGTCGGTGACCACGAGGTCGCCCTCGCCGGCTGAAACCCAGCGCCACAGGGTGGCGGCGTTCGAGGTGATACGCACGTCATATCCGGCGCGGCTCAAGGCCTGATTAAGCACCGTACGAATTGCCGCATCATCATCCGCGACGAGGATCGTTGCTGTCATCGAGAAGGTCCTGTGGGGGTTATAGTTGCGTCCTCAAGCGATGCGTCCTTGGAGGCAGGCATGAGCACGCGGAATGTGGTTTTGTTGGTCTGGCTGTCGCATTCGATGATGCCGCCATGATCACCGATGATCTTGGCCACCAGCGCAAGGCCGAGCCCGCTGCCGTTGGTCTTGGTGGTGATGAAGGGGTCGAACAGATGCGGCAGGAGATCGGACGGCACGCCAGGGCCGTTATCCTGCACGCAGAACTCCAGCGGCAGCGAGATCTTCTCGCGGGTTCCCGCGACCGAAAGGCGGATGCCGGGACGATAGGCGGTCGTCAGCACGACCTCGCCATCCGGCCGGTCGCCGATCGCCTCGGCGGCGTTCTTGACGAGATTGAGGAAGACCTGCACCAGCTGGTCGCGGTTGGCGTAGACCGACGGCAGCGAGGGGTCGTAGTTCTCGGTGATCTTGATGTGACGCGCAAAGCCCGCCTTGGCCACCGCCTTCACATGATCAAGCACGGAATGGATATTGACAGGCACACGGTCGACTGGACGCTCGTCGGAGAAGACCTCCATGCGGTCGACCAGCGAGACGATGCGGTCGGTCTCGTCGCAGATCAGCCTTGTCAACGCGCGGTCATCGTCGGTTGCCGAGTGCTCGAGCAGCTGGGCGGCGCCGCGAATCCCCGAGAGCGGGTTCTTGATTTCATGCGCCAGCATGGACGCGAGACCGGTGACCGAACGGGCGGCGGCGCGATGCGTCAGCTGCCGGTCGATTTTGTCGGCCATCGAGCGTTCCTGGAAAACGATGACGACGGAGCCCGGCTCGCTCGTCACCGGTGCCACATAGATGTCCACGAGCTTGTCCTGGCCGAGTCTCGGCGAACTCAGATCGACGCGATATTCGTTGATCGGAGCGCGACGCTCGCGCACCTGATCAATCAGTGCGAGAAGCGGGCTGCCGAAGGGAATGAAGGTCGAGATCTTGTAACGCGCCAGATGCGAGGCGCTGGCCCCGAAGAAGGCTTCCGCCTCCCAGTTGGCAAAGGCCACAAGCCCGGCATCATCGACCATGATAACGGGGTTCTGGATGGCGTTGAGAACGGCCATGGCGACGGCACTGCCGGCATGGGCAGATGATAGCGACGCGTCGTTTGTCATGCAGCCTCCCGGGCATCTGTATTGTCTGCCGCCGCGACCAGGGCATCGTGGAATCGTTGCGAGACCTCGCGTGGGTCGCGCGCGGTCATGATCGCCGCCTTGTCGTTTGCCGACACCGACGGTGCGAAGCGCTCCATATACCAGCCGAGATGCTTGCGCGCATGACGAACGCCGACCGCTTCGCCGTAAAAATCGAGCATCATGCGATAATGTTCGACGGCGATATCGGCGATCTCCCATGGCTGAGGCTCATCGGCGCCGGCGAGCACGCCGGCATGCCACGGGCGTCCCTGGCAGCCACGGCCGATCATCACGGCGTCGGCGCCGGAGCGGCGCAGGATTTCATGGGCATCCTCCACCGTTTCAACGTCGCCATTGGCGACCAGCGGAATGGTGAGGACATCGCGCACGGCGCGGATCGCATCCCAATCGGCGCGTCCTTCGTAAAACTGCATGCGCGTGCGACCGTGGATCGTCACCAGCTGAACACCGGCCTCCTGCGCACGCTTTGCGATTTCGGGGGCGTTGATCGAATTTTCGTCCCAGCCAAGCCGCATCTTCAGCGTCACGGGAACATCGACAGCCTTGACGGTCGCCTCAATGAGGCCGAGCGCGTGGTCCGGGTCGCGCATCAGCGCCGAGCCGGAATAGCCGCCGATCACCTTCTTCGCAGGGCATCCCATGTTGATGTCGATGATATCGGCACCGTGCGCGGCGGCGATCTTCGCGCCTTCCGCCATCCAGTGCGCTTCGCGACCGGCAAGCTGAACCATGTGCGGATTGAAGCCGGCGGTCTTCAGCCGCGCCCAGGATTGCTCGGTGTCGTTGACGAGTTCGCGGCTGGCCACCATCTCGGTCACCACCAGCCCCGCGCCATGGCGCCAAGCCAATTGACGGAACGGCATATCGGTGACGCCGGACATGGGCGCCAGCACGATACGGTTGCGCACCGCAACGGTTCCGATGCACAAAGGAGATGCGAGGTGTATGTCAGACAACTGATTATCTTTCAGGCACGCTAAGCAGGTGCACTATTTTTAGACAGATTTAAAAGACTTGCCAAGGGGGAAGTGCCCGAATTGATATTTTTCGGGCAGATGCTGGAATTCGGTGCGCCAAGCCGTTAGAGCACCTCCAGAAATTCTGCTTTTTGGGGATTTATGCCGCAAATGCATCAAAAGCAACCGATATCGATCGGAATTATCGTGGTGGCCGCAGGCCGGGGCGAGCGCGCCGGCGCATCCGTTGAAGGCCCAAAGCAATATCGCCGGATCGGTGGCCGGCCCGTCATTGCCCACACGCTCGAACTTTTCGCGACATGGCCCGCAGCAACTGAGATCGTCGCCGTGATTCACGCCGATGACGAAGCGTTATTTGCGAAGGCAACCGCTGGTGTGACTTCCAAGCTGCCGATCGCCACTGTCCATGGCGGCTCGACGCGCCAACAATCAGTGCTCTCGGGGCTTCGGCATCTGAAGGACAAGGGGATCACCCACGTCCTGATTCATGATGCCGTGCGGCCGTTCTTCGATCACGATCTGCTCGAACGCGTCGCGGCCGCGCTGGCTGAGGGCGCGCCTGCCGTGCTACCGGCCATGCCGGTTGCCGATACGCTGAAGCGCGCCGATCAATCCGGCATCGTGGTCGAGACCGTCCCCCGCGCGCAGCTCTATGCGGCGCAGACGCCGCAATCCTTCGATTTCGGCATCATCCTTGCCGCGCATGAGAAGGCGGCAGCGGCCGATCGCAACGATTTTACCGACGACGCGGCGATCGCCGAATGGGCCGGCCATCCCGTGACGATCGTCGAGGGCATGGCCGACAATGTAAAACTGACAGTGAGGCGTGATATCGCAATGGCCGACCAGAGACTTTCCAGCACACGCCTTCCCGATGTGCGCACCGGCAACGGCTACGACGTGCACCAGCTCGAGGCCGGCGACGGCGTGACGCTCTGTGGCGTGTTCATTCCGCACAACCAGAAGCTCAAGGGCCATTCGGATGCTGATGTGGCGCTGCATGCGCTGACGGACGCGCTGCTTGCCACCTGTGGCGCCGGCGATATCGGCGACCACTTCCCGCCGTCGGACCCGCAATGGAAGGGCGCTCCTTCGCGCATCTTCATCGAGCATGCGGCCAAGATCGTGCGCGAGCGCGGCGGCACCATCATGAACGCCGACGTGACGCTGATTGCGGAAGCGCCGAAGGTCGGGCCGCACCGCGACACGATGCGCGCCATGCTTTCCGAGTTCCTCGGCATCTCGATCGACCGCTGCTCGGTCAAGGCGACGACCAACGAGACGATCGGCTTCGTCGGTCGCCGCGAGGGGATCGCCGCCATCGCCACCGCCACCGTCGTCTATCAGGAGATCAGCCAATGAGCCTCTTTCCCGCCGATATCCTATCCGAGGCCGAAGCCATTGTGAGGACGTTCGGAGCGGCGGGATTGATGGTGTCGACGGCGGAATCATGCACGGGCGGGCTGATTGCCGGCGCACTCACGGAAATCTCGGGCTCGTCGGCGGTCGTCGACCGCGGCTTCGTCACCTATACGAACACCGCGAAGATGGAGATGCTGGGCGTCCAGGAAGCGACGCTTGCGCATTTCGGCGCCGTGTCGGAAGAGACGGCGCGGCAGATGGTGCATGGCGCCCTCTTCCGCTCGCGCGCATCGATCGCCGTCGCGGTCACGGGTATTGCCGGGCCAAGCGGCGGATCGGCGGAAAAGCCTGTTGGCCTCGTGCACCTCGCCGCCAAGTCACGCCACGGTGACCTCATTCACAACAAGATGCTCTATGGCGATATCGGCCGTGGCGAAGTTCGTCTCGCCACCGTCCGGACGGCGCTGGCGATGATCCGGCGGCTCGGACCCCAGTGAGTTTCGCTCAGCTGTAGATCTTGCCGGCGCGCGTTTCGAAGGCTTCGGTGAACATGCGGAAGGCGCGATCGAACATCGAGCCCATCAAGGCGCCGAGAATGCGGCTCTTGAACTCGTAATCGATGAAGAAATGCACGTTGGAGCCCGACGCCGTGTCTTCGAAGCGCCAGCGATTGTCGAGGTACTTGAAAGGGCCGTCGATGTATTTGACGTCGATGACGCGCTCGGCCTTGTTGAGCAGCACCTGCGTCGTGAAGGTCTCGCGGATCGCCTTGTAGCCGACCGTCATGTCGGCGATGAGCAGGACCTTGCCATCGCGCTCCTTGCGGCTGCGGATCGCAAGCCCTTCGCAAAGCGGCAGGAATTGCGGGTATTTCTCGACATCGGCAACGAGATCGAACATCTGGTCTGCGGAATGCGGGACGGGGCGGTGCGTTTCGAACTGAGGCATGACCGGCAGTTAAGCGGGCGCGCCAAGAAGATCAAGAAGGCGGCGCATTTCACGGTGCGATTTCAACTGAAGGACGGGCACATCGGGCTTGTATCGCTCGATGCCCGCAAGGATGAGCGGCGCCCACCGTCGCTCGAAATTCCAGATATAGGTCAGGAACTCGCCATCCAGCCTTTCCGGGCAACCCGGCGCCATCTCCGGCCGCGCCCTGCCCCGCCAGCGAAGCCACCTTGTGGTGACACCGAGCAGGCAACGCCAGCGCGGCAGCCGCACCCAAAGCACCATATCGGTGCGCGGCATCCTGAGATCGAAGGTCGATGCGCCGGTGCCGTCCATCAGCCACCGCTCTTCAGCGACGGCGGTGGCGATCATCTCGCGCTCCTCGGCCTTCGGCCGTTTCACCCAGCCGGGCAGCCAATAGAAGTCGCGGTCCATGGATATATGCCGCACGCCGAGCCGCGCGCCGAGGCGTTTTGACAGCGTGGTCTTGCCGCCACCGGAGCAGCCGATCACCAGAATGCGGTCGGCGCGGCTGACGAGGTTGGCGGCACTGGCGATATCGGTGACGAAGTTCGGCATGTCTTTCCCTCCCGCAAGCAAAGACCGAATCAGGCTGTCATCCTAGCCGATGGCTTCGAGGCGCTGAAGCAGCTGTCTCATCTGCGCCCTGCTCTTCAGTTCGACGAGTGGTACATCAGGCCCATGCAGGCGGATGCCTTCCATGAATTCGGGCACATCGTCCCTCTCGAAATTCCAGACATAGGACATGAACTCCCGGTCCGGCCACTGTTCCAGGCATCCAGGCGCCATATCGGGCCGTGTCCTGCCGCGATAGACGATACCGCGCTTGAAGATGCTCCACAGGCAGAGCCAGCGCGACACCCTCACCCACAGGATCACATCGGCGCGTGGCAGCCTGAGATCGAGCGTCCTCGGATTATTGCCGTCGATGATCCAGCGCTCCTCGGCAACGATCCTGGCGATGATCTCGCGCTGTTCCGGCCTCGGTCTCGACACCCAGCTTGGAAGCCAGAATACCTCGCGGTCCATGGAGACGTAGCGGACGCCGAGGATGCGCGCGAGCTTCTGCGCCAGCGTGCTCTTGCCGCCACCGGATGAGCCAAAGATGACGATGCGGTCGGCGCGCTTCAGGAATTCTGCCGCCTCACCGAGATCGGTGACGTTCAGCCGATGCTTCGGTTGTTGCAATACGATGGCCTCTTGTCTGATTGCGGGGAGGGTCAGGCCGCCTGGACGGGGGTGATCCCGCTGAGGTCGCCGGCGGTCCGACGCGCGACCGCAAGGTCATAGGTGCGCTGCAGATTGAGCCAGAATTCCGGGCTGTTGTTGAAATAGCGGGACAGACGCAACGCCGTGTCTGCGGTAATGCCGTTTTCGCCGCGCAGGACCCGTTCGATCCGCGTGCGCGGAATTCCTATATCCTCCGCCGCCTTGTAGGCGGAGATGCCGTATTCCTTCAGGAAATCCTCCTTGAGGATTTCACCGGGATGGATGGGGTCGACAGGAATGATCTGCATCCGCGTCTCCTCATTCGTGCGTGTACGACGCAGTGCTCGTCCTATCACCTAGTGCAGCGACCGCAGAATGTCATCCATGGTTTCGTCGGAGACGCCGCTCGCCAGCCCTTCATCGACAAGAGCCTGCATGTTGGCGATCTTGGTAGCGCGCTCTTGGTCGCGGCGAACGAGATCGCGGACGTAGTCGGACGCATCGGCATAGCTGCCGGCGGAGGCCTGCTTTTCCAGCCAGACCTTCATCTCATCCGACACCGTCACGGTTACCGTGGGCATGACGTGTTCCTTTGCTGCATTGCCTGCCGCCGATCATGGCACAGCAGGCCCGCCAAGAGAACCGTCTTACTCCGCAGCCACCAGCAGCTTCTTCTCGCGCGCCGCGCGCAGACGGGCGAAGTCGTCGCCGGCGTGGTGCGAGGAGCGGGTCAGCGGGCTGGAGGCGACCATCAGAAAACCCTTGGTGTAGGCGACCGTCTCGTAGGACTTGAATTCCTCGGGCGTGACGTAGCTCATCACCGCGTGGTGCTTGCGGGTCGGCTGCAGGTACTGGCCGATCGTCAGGAAGTCGACGTCGGCGACGCGCAGGTCGTCCATCAGCTGCAGCACTTCGTTGCGCTCCTCGCCGAGGCCAACCATGATGCCCGACTTGGTGAACATGGTCGGGTCGAGTTCCTTCACCCGCTGCAGCAGGCGAACGGAGTGGAAGTAGCGCGCGCCGGGACGGACGGTGAGATAGTTGCCCGGAACGGTTTCCATATTGTGGTTGAAGACGTCCGGCTTGGCGGCGACGACACGCTCCAGTGCACCGGGCTTCTTCAGGAAGTCGGGCGTCAGGATTTCGATCGTGGTCGTCGGCGATGCCGCGCGGATCGCCCAGATCACCTTCTCGAAGTGCTCGGCGCCGCCGTCTTCCAGATCGTCGCGGTCAACTGACGTGATGACCACGTGGCTGAGGCCCATCTCCTTGACGGCCTTCGCCACGCTCTCGGGCTCGGCCATGTCGAGCGCGTTCGGCTTGCCGGTCGCGACATTGCAGAAGGAACAGGCGCGCGTACAGATCTCGCCCATGATCATGAAGGTGGCGTGCTTCTTGTCCCAGCACTCGCCGATATTCGGGCAGCCGGCTTCCTCGCAGACGGTGACGAGCTTGTGCTCCTTCACGATCGAGCGGGTTTCGGCGTAGCCCTTGGAGGTCGGCGCCTTGACGCGGATCCAGTCCGGCTTGCGCATGACTTCCGTGTCCGGGCGATGCGCCTTTTCCGGGTGCCGCACGCGCTTTTCAGCGCTTGGATTGATCCTGTCGAGAATAGTTACCATCAATAACCTGCCTTCAAACCGCCGGAAGCGGCCTTCTTCGTCAGCGTCTGACGAGTTTTGCCAGAAATAGCAAGATACAAGAGCCGATGAAACCCGTCACAAGGTAACCCTGCCAACCGCTGGCGACATAGATGCCGGCGCGGGCAAAGATCGCGCTGCCGATGACAGCACCGACGATGCCGATGACGATGTTCATAAAAACGCCGAAGCGTATGCCCATCAAAATGCCCGCGAGCCAGCCCGCCAAGCCGCCGACGATGATCGCCGTAATCCAGCCCACACCTTCCATGCAGTCCTATCCCCTCAAGCTATCGCCCTTGCGATCAACACCACGATGATGGCGCCGACCGTGGCGTGAATGATCTGCACCACGATGGCGCTGTCTATGCCCAGGTTGATCCCCAGCGCGTTGAAGAGGAAGCCTCCGACGAACGCGCCGATGATGCCGCTGAGCAGGCACCGTATCAATCCGCCTCCGCCAACGATCAGGCTGGCGAGGAACCCCGCGACCAAACCGATCAGGAGGAAGATGACGAGTGCCTGCGTACCCATAGACATGATGATTTCCTTTCGCTTTTTCCAGTCCGCGATTGAACGTGGTTCAATCCGTCATAGAGAGCGGCGAAGAAAATTATCAAGCGTTGAGGACGCGACCATAAGCATCCAGAACCGCTTCCTTCATGGTTTCGGAAACCGTCGGATGCGGGAAGATGGTGTGCATCAGTTCTTCTTCGGTCGTTTCCAGGTTCATGGCGACGACGAAGCCCTGGATGAGTTCGGTGACTTCGGCGCCGACCATGTGCGCGCCGAGCAATTCGCCGGTCTTCTTGTCGAAGATCACCTTGCAGAGACCCTGGTCTTCGCCGAGCGCAATCGCCTTGCCGTTGGCGGCGAAGGAGAAGCGACCAACGCGGATGTCGCGGCCGGCTTCCTTGGCCTTGGCTTCCGTCAGCCCGACGGAGGCGACCTGCGGATGGCAGTAGGTGCAGCCGGGGACCTTGCCCTTGTCGGTGGCGTGAACGTTCGGCAGGCCGGCGATCTTTTCGACGCAGACGACGCCTTCGTGCTCTGCCTTGTGGGCGAGCATCGGCGGGCCGGCGACGTCGCCGATGGCGTAGATGCCGGCGATGTTGGTCTTGCCGTAGCCATCGATGACGACGCAGCCGCGATCGGTCTTGACGCCGACGGCTTCGAGGCCGAGGTTTTCGATGTTGCCCTGGACGCCCACGGCCGAGATCATGCGGTCGGCGGTGATCTGCTGGACCTTGCCGTCAGCCGTCTCGACGTGCGCCGTGAGGCTATCAGCGGCCTTTTCGACCTTGGTGATCTTGGCGCTGGTGAGGATCTTCATGCCGCGCTTCTCGAGCTGCTTGCGCGCGATCGCGGTGACTTCGACGTCCTCGACCGGCATGATCGTCGGCATGACTTCGACGACCGTGACGTCGACTCCCATGGAGCGGTAGAAGCTCGCGAACTCGATGCCGATGGCGCCCGAGCCTATGACGATCAGCGACTTCGGCAGGGCTGCCGGCTTCATCGCTTCGAAATAGGTCCAGATCAGCTTGCCATCCGGCTCGATGCCGGGCAGCGCGCGCGGACGGGCGCCGGTTGCGATGATGATGTGCTTGGCGGTGTAGGTGCCCTCGCCCTTGACGTTCTTCGGAACCGGATTCTGCGGCTCGACGACGGGCTTGGAGGACTTGCCGACGACGATCTCGCCCGGCTTGGTGATCTTGGCTTCGCCCCAGATCACATCGACCTTGTTCTTCTTCATCAGGAAGCCGACGCCGCCGTTGAGGCGGGCGGAAACGCCGCGCGAGCGGGCGACGACTGCCTTCACATCGGCGCTCATCTTGCCTTCGAGAACGAGGCCGTAGTCCTTGGCGTGGTTGGCGTGGTCGAGCACCTCGGCCGAGCGCAGCAGTGCCTTGGTCGGGATGCAGCCCCAGTTCAGGCAGATGCCGCCCAGGTGCTCGCGCTCGACGATCGCGGTCTTGAGACCGAGCTGGCTGGCGCGCACAGCGGCCACATAGCCGCCGGGACCGGAGCCGATGATGATGACGTCGTAATTCTCAGCCATGTTTTCCTGCCTTTGTTATCGGGCGTCGCGGGTGAGAAGCACCCACTCGTGTTTCCTGCTGCTTTCGAAAAGAGACATCGCCTTCTGACGCGCCGCTTCCGAAAATCCATTCTTCTTGTAAAGCGACAGAGCCGCTTCATTGTCGCTTGCGGTGATCAAACTGACCGGCAGCGACCCTGCCCTGTCGATCTGACCTTTCAGTATTTCCCGGCCGATCCCGATGCCGCGCAGATGGCTATAGACGCCGAGCGTTGCAATGAACCAGCTGCCAACAACCATCTTCTGTAGGTCGATCACCGGCTGCAAAGCCACGCGGTCGACCTCCATGCTCTCAACGTCCTCGCCCAGCGCGTAACCGATCGCCGCGCCCGCCGTCTCTCCGTAGGCTTCGGCCAGCACCGCATGGCGCCATGTGCCGTAGCCTTCGTCTTGACGCATCTTCAGCCGGCCAAGCTCCATCGGCGTATCGCTTCCGGTACCACCGAGCTCACCCAGCCAGAGCCAGGAGGCGAAGCCATGGGAGGCAATGTCCGAGAGGATCGCCAGTTCGGCCGCGTCATCCCGTGTGGCGGGACGCAGCGTCACGAAAGACGCCACGGTCAAAGCCCCAACATCATCCGCACGGTCGATTCCATGCCGCGCCCGAGAGCGCGGGTATTGTCGGCGTCGAGATGGATGCCGTCGAGCGGCGTCGTCTTGGCGACCGAATTGCCGTCGAAGAAACCGCAGCCGAGCTCATCGGCGAGGTCCCTATAGAGCGTTGCCAGCATTGCCGATTCCTCGATGCCGCCGATGAAGGAGGCTGCGAAGGGAACGTTTGCCGTCTCGCAGATCCTCGGTGGTGCGACGATCAAGATATCCGGCACGTCGAAATCGAACGGCCATGCGTGGTTGCGGATCAACCGCACCAGCCGGGCGATGCCCTGGCAGGCGGCGAAGGCCGATCCGGCCACGACATTCTTCATGTCGTTGGTGCCGAGGAGCAGAATGACGAGATCGAGCGGCGCATGCGTCTGCAGGATGGTCGGCAGGACGCGCGCGCCGTTGCGGTCGCAATCGGCCAGATGGTCGTCGAAGGCGGTTGTCCGACCGTTCAATCCTTCGGCGATAACCCGGACTTCGTTGCCGAGTGCAGCCTGAAGCGCACTCGGCCAACGATCCTTGTACTCATGACGGCCGACGGAAGCGGCGTCATAACCCCAGGTCAGGCTATCACCATAGCAAAGAACGGTCTTCGTCATTTCCGCCTCCGCCGTTTGATCAGACGAGCATGCCCATCGGGTTTTCGATGTAGCCCTTGAACGCCTGCAGCAGCTCCGCGCCCAACGCGCCATCGACGCAGCGATGGTCGGTCGACAGCGTGACGGTCATCACGGTAGCGACAGCCAGCTGGCCATTCTTGACGACGGGGCGCTGCTCGCCCGCGCCGACCGCGAGGATCGTTGCGTGCGGCGGGTTGATGACGGCGGCGAAGTGCTTGACGCCCATCATGCCCATGTTGGAGACCGACGAGGTGCCGCCCTGATATTCCTCAGGCTTCAGCTTGCGGTCCTTGGCACGCTTGCCGAGGTCGCGCATCTCGTTGGAGATGGCCGACAGGGTCTTTTCCTCGGCCTTGCGGATGATCGGGGTGATCAGGCCGCCCGGGATCGAGACAGCAACGCCGACATCGGCGTGCTTGTGCTTGACCATGTTGGCTTCGGTCCAGGAGACGTTGGCATCCGGAACGTCGCGCAGCGCAAGCGCCATGGCCTTGATGACCATATCGTTGACCGACAGCTTGTAGGCCGGCGCGCCCTCCTTGCGGGGAGCGGCGTCGTTGAGCTGGGCGCGCAGCGCCAGCAGCGCATCGAGCTCGCAATCGACGGTGACGTAGAAGTGCGGCACGGTCTGCTTGGATTCGACCAGACGCTTGGCGATGACCTTGCGCATGCCGTCATGCGGCACGAGTTCGTAGGAACCCGGCTCGAACAGCTTGAGAACGGTCTCGTCGGAAGCGCCCTTCGGTGCCGCGGCCGGAGCCGATGCGGCAGCCTGCGGAGCAGCGGTAGATGCAGCCTTAGCGCCACCGCCGGCGACGGCAGCTTCGACGTCGCTCTTGACGACGCGGCCATGCGGGCCGGAGCCTGCGACGGCCGACAGGTCGATACCGGCTTCCTTCGCCAGACGACGCGCGAGCGGCGAGGAGAAGGTCCGGTTGCCCGTGGAAGCAGCGGCAGGCGCTGCTGCTGGTGCAGGAGCGGCCGCGGGGGCTGCGGCCGGAGCCGGAGCAGCCTCGGCCTTTGCCTCGGCCTTCGGCGCTTCAGCAGCCTTCGGTGCCGGAGCAGCAGAGCCAGCGCCGCTTGCTGCGGCAGCGACATCTTCGCCATCGGCGGCCAGAACGGCGATCAAGGCATTGACCTTGACGCCTTCGGTGCCGGCGGGAACGACGAGCTTGGCGACGACACCTTCGTCGACCGCTTCGACTTCCATCGTCGCCTTGTCGGTTTCGATCTCGGCGATGACATCGCCAGACTTAACCGTATCGCCTTCCTTGACCAGCCACTTGGCGAGGTTGCCCTCTTCCATGGTCGGAGACAGGGCAGGCATCGTGATGTTGATAGGCATCGAAATACCCTTCCCTTGTTACTTGTAGCAGACGGCTTTCACGGCCTGGACGACTTCGTCGACGCTTGGCAGCGCAAGCTTTTCGAGGTTGGCGGCGTAAGGCATCGGAACGTCCTTGCCGGCGATCGTGAGAACCGGCGCATCGAGATAATCGAAAGCCTGCTGCATGACGCGGGTGGCGATTTCGGTACCAACAGAGTTCTGCGGATAGCCTTCCTCGACGGTAACGAGACGGCCGGTCTTCTTGACCGATTCGATCACGGTCGGCAGGTCCATCGGACGCAGGGTGCGCAGGTCGATCAATTCGACGTCGATGCCGATCTTTTCGAGTTCAGCGACTGCCTTGGTGGCATAGGTCATGCCGATACCGAAGGAAACGATCGTGACGTCCTTGCCCTGACGGTGGATGCGGGCCTTGCCGATCGGAAGAACGAAGTCGTCCATCTTCGGCACGTCGAAGTGCTGACCGTAGAGGATTTCGTTTTCAAGGAAGACGACAGGGTTCGGATCGCGGATAGCGGCCTTGAGCAGGCCCTTGGCGTCGGATGCCGTGTAGGGCATGACGACCTTGAGGCCCGGGATCTGGCTGTACCAGGCCGAGTAGTCCTGGCTGTGCTGGGCGCCAACGCGGGCAGCGGCACCGTTCGGGCCACGGAACACGATCGGAGCGCCCATCTGGCCGCCGGACATGTAGAGCGTCTTGGCAGCGGAGTTGATGATCTGGTCGATCGCCTGCATGGCGAAGTTGAAGGTCATGAACTCGACGATCGGCTTCAGGCCGGACATCGCAGCGCCGACGCCGACGCCGGCAAAGCCGTGTTCGGTGATCGGGGTGTCGATGACGCGGCGGGCGCCGAACTCCTGCAGCAGACCCTGGGTGACCTTGTAGGCGCCCTGGTATTCGGCCACTTCCTCGCCCATGACGAAGACGTTGTCGTCGGCGCGCATTTCCTCGGCCATGGCGTCGCGAAGCGCTTCGCGTACGGTCATGGAGACCATTTCGGTGCCGGCGGGGATTTCAGGATCGTTCGGAACCTGAGCCTTCGGCTCGGCGGGAACGGGAGCGGCAGCAGCGGCTGGCGCTTCAGCAGCCTTGGGTGCCTCAGTGGCGGCCGGTGCGGCAGCAGCAGGTGCAGCCGAGATGTCGGATGCGGATTCGCCGTCCTGCAGGAGAACAGCGATCTTGGCGTTCACCTTGACGCCTTCGGTGCCGGCGGCAACGAGCAGCTTGCCGATGACGCCTTCGTCGACGGCTTCGACTTCCATCGTCGCCTTGTCGGTTTCGATTTCGGCAATGATGTCGCCGGAGGTGACCTTGTCACCTTCCTGCTTCAGCCACTTGGACAGCGTGCCTTCTTCCATCGTCGGAGAGAGGGCGGGCATGAGAATATCGATTGGCATGGGTCTACCCTCCCCGATTACAGCAGAATGTCGGTGTAGAGCTCGGATGCATCCGGCTCCGGTGCGGCCTGGGCGAAGTCGGCGCTATCGGCGACGATGTCGCGAACGTCCTTGTCGACCGCCTTGAGATCGTCTTCGCTGGCCCAGCCCTTTTCGATAAGGCGTGCCTTGACCTGCTCGATCGGATCCTGCTCGGAGCGCATCTTCTGCACTTCTTCCTTGGAGCGATACTTGGCCGGGTCGGACATGGAGTGACCGCGATAGCGATAGGTCAGCATTTCGAGAATGATTGGGCCCTTGCCGGAACGGCAATGCTCGAGCGCCTCGTCGGCCGCAGCCTTGACGGCGCGAACGTCCATGCCGTCGACCTGGACGCCGGGGATGCCGAAGCCGGAGCCGCGCAACGAGTAGTTCGACTGTGCCGTGGCACGGGCCGTGGAGGTGCCCATGGCGTAACGGTTGTTCTCGATGATGTAGATGATCGGGAGCTTCCAGAGAGCAGCCATGTTGAAGCTCTCGTAGACCTGACCCTGGTTGGCGGCGCCGTCGCCGAAATAGGCGATCGAAACGCTGTCATTGCCGCGATAGCGGTTGGCGAAGGCGAGACCGGTGCCGAGCGACACCTGTGCACCGACGATGCCGTGACCGCCGTAGAAATGCTTCTCCTTGGAGAACATGTGCATCGAGCCGCCCTTGCCACGGGAGTAGCCGTCGATGCGGCCGGTCAACTCGGCCATGACGCCGCGTGCGGTCATGCCGGTTGCCAGCATGTGACCGTGGTCGCGGTAAGCGGTGATGACCTGGTCACCTTCCTTCTGCGCCATCTGCATGCCGACGACGACAGCTTCCTGGCCGATATAAAGGTGACAGAAACCGCCGATGAAGCCCATGCCGTAAAGCTGGCCCGCCTTCTCTTCGAAACGGCGGATAAGCAGCATTTCGCGATAGGCCTTGAGCTCTTCGTCACGATCGAAATCGGCCACCGGGCCACCATTCGATGCCTTGGCTGCAGGCTTTGCGCTTGTCTTACGGCTGGAAACGGTCGCGTTTTTTCGCGGAGCCATTCAACCCTCCCTATGGGTTTATCGGTTCTTGGGTGGTGCGCACCATAGGGAAGAAATTTCGCCACAGCAATGCCATAAATGCATGGCTCATATTCTGGCACAAGCTGTTGATAAATATCAATTTATTTGGATTAACCCGAATCCGGTTAATTTGAATAATGATTGAATATGACGATCTCGTCGGCGCGGGAGAAGTTCAGCTGCAGACGGGCCTTCTCGTCCAGCATGTCCTTGTCCATGGAACCATCACTTAGGAGCGCCACCTGCTTTTCAAGGTGTTCGCGCTTATTTTTAAGCACGGCCAGCTCTCGTTCGCGCGTGATGCGCTGGCGCTCGAACACTTCGGTCGCGCGCAGGCCGTAGTCGCCATGGATGCAATGGTAGCCGAAGTAGGAGAGAAACGCGACCGTCATCGCCGGAATGACGAAACGGCCGATCTTTTTCTTCTTATGATGCTTGGTCCACATACACGCATTCTCGAAACGCATTACCCTTGACCAGAAGACTACCGGGCAGAGATTAACCGTCCGTTGACTATGAACGCGGCGCAACAAAAAACCCGCGCCGGTTGGGGCGCGGGTTCCAAATGCTTGATTTCAGAAGACTTAGCCGCGGATGATCGAACGACCGGCGTACTGGGCCTGCGGGCCGAGGCCTTCTTCGATGCGGATCAGCTGGTTGTACTTGGCAAGACGATCCGAACGCGACAGCGAGCCGGTCTTGATCTGACCGCAGTTGGTCGCAACAGCGAGATCGGCGATCGTGCTGTCTTCGGTTTCGCCCGAACGGTGCGACATGACGGCGGTGTAGGCTGCCTTGTGCGCGGTGTTGACGGCGTCGAGCGTTTCCGTCAGCGAACCGATCTGGTTGACCTTGACGAGGATCGAGTTGGCGACGCCCATCTTGATACCGTCGCGCAGGCGAGCCGAGTTGGTGACGAAGAGATCGTCGCCGACCAGCTGAACCTTCTTGCCGGCCAGATCCGTCAAAGCCTTCCAGCCATCCCAATCGTCTTCAGCCATGCCGTCTTCGATCGAGATGATCGGGTACTGGGCAGCGAGCTGCGCCAGGTATTCAGCCATTGCGCCCGGCTCCAGCGTGCGGCCTTCGCCTTCGAGAACGTACTTGCCGTCCTTGAAGAATTCGGTCGAGGCGCAGTCGAGGCCGAGATGGATGTCTTCGCCAGGCTTGTAGCCGGCTTTCTCGATCGACTTCATGATGAAATCGAGGGCTTCAGGAGCGCTCTTCAGGCCCGGTGCGAAACCGCCTTCATCGCCGACGTTGGTGTTGTGGCCCTGGGCTGCCAGTTCCTTGCGGAGCGTGTGGAAGACTTCCGAGCCCATGCGAACAGCTTCGCGGATGGAATCAGCGCCAACCGGCAGGATCATGAATTCCTGGAAGTCGATCGGGTTGTCGGCATGCGCGCCGCCGTTGATGATGTTCATCATCGGAACCGGCAGCAGGTGAGCGGAAGCGCCACCAACGTAGCGATAGAGCGGCAGACCGGCAGCTTCAGCGGCAGCCTTGGCAACGGCGAGCGAAACGCCGAGGATGGCGTTGGCGCCGAGACGCGACTTGTTCGGCGTACCGTCCAGTTCGATCATGATGTTGTCGATCTGGATCTGGTTTTCAGCGTCGATGCCGCCGATGGCGTCGAAGATTTCCGTGTTGGCGGCTTCGACGGCCTTTTCGACACCCTTGCCGAGATAACGCTTGCCACCATCGCGGAGTTCGACGGCTTCGTGCGCGCCGGTCGACGCGCCCGACGGAACGGCGGCGCGGCCCATGCTGCCATCTTCGAGATAGACATCGACTTCGACAGTGGGGTTACCACGGCTGTCGAGAATCTCGCGGGCGATAATGTCGGTAATAGCGGTCATCGGCTCTTCTCTGCTTGAGGGTGGATAAATCGTTTGAAATTCGTCTTTAATCGAAGATGCGCAAATTACAATGGCAGTTTAAGGCCGTTTTGCGCATGCTTCGCCGCTTTATTCCTCGTGGCCTAATACACGAACGTGTCAGTCTTTTGAACGTCAGCCCTTGGCGATGGCGTCAAACGCCAGAAGCTTCTCAAGCAGGCGCGGCATGTCCTTGAGATAGACCATGTTCGGGCCATCCGAGGGCGCGTTGTCGGGATCTTCGTGCGTCTCGACGAACACACCGGCGACACCGACTGCAACGGCGGCACGCGCCAGCGTTTCCACGAATTCGCGCTGGCCGCCACTCGAGCCGCCCTGCCCGCCCGGCTGCTGCACCGAATGCGTCGCGTCGAAGACAACAGGCGCACCCATGGCTTCCATGATCGGCAGCGAGCGCATGTCGGAGACCAGCGTGTTATAGCCGAAGGAGGCGCCGCGTTCGCACAGCATGATATTAGGGTTGCCGCTTGCATTCAGCTTGGCGAGCACGTTCTTCATGTCCCAGGGCGCCAGGAACTGGCCCTTCTTGACGTTGATGGCGCGGCCGGTCTTGGCGGCGGCGACCAGCAGGTCCGTCTGCCGGCTAAGGAAGGCCGGAATCTGGAGAACATCGACGACAGTTGCGACTTCGGCG
This sequence comes from Rhizobium sp. 2MFCol3.1, assembly GCF_000377565.1. GTDB lineage: Bacteria > Pseudomonadota > Alphaproteobacteria > Rhizobiales > Rhizobiaceae > Rhizobium. The sequence goes on from NZ_KB898361.1 coordinate 160,513, forward strand.
CACTGCTCCTCGGTGTGGATGTCGGTGAGAACGGGGAAACCGTATTCCTTCTTGAGATCGGCGAACACTTCGAGCGCCGTTTCCAGCCCGATGCCGCGCTGCGCAGACAGCGACGTGCGGTTGGCCTTGTCGAAGGAGGACTTGTAGACAAGGCCGATGCCGAGCTTGTCACAGAGCTCCTTCAGCGTGCCGGCGATCATGAAGGCGTGGTCGCGGCTTTCCATCTGGCAGGGGCCGGCGATCAGCGACAGCTTGCCGGTGTTGGAAAACACCACACGGCCGGTGCCTTCGCCGACGGCCACTTCGGAATTGGTTTCAGTCATCGTTTCTCCTCGAAGGCGAAGAGCGCGCCCTGGCCGGGTGCGGCCTTCACCAGAATTCGATTGTTCTTGCGTGTATAGGTGATCCCGTTAGCAGCCAAATGCGCCTCTGTCACGGCGAGATCGGCAACGGAAAAGACAATCGCCGCGCCGCGAAGGCCGCGATCGGCCTTTGGCTCGGAGAGATCGTAGTAGGCGTTCAAGCCATCCGGCGACAGGATATTGATACGGGCGTTGCCGGCATCCAGGCTGACACCGAATGCCTCCTCGCGGGTCGCCTGCGCATCAGACGCCAGCTGCAACAGCGGCGCGAACGCCTTCGGATCGGACGACGAGAGCACGATCGACAGGATGCCCAAAACGCCATTCGCATGGGTTTCCAATGCCTTGCGGTCGCTGGGCAGCGGATTGACGCGCTGGCAGGCGAAGAGGAAGAAGTCGGGCGCGCGCAGATCGGCTGCGAAAGCCAGGCGGAACGCCGCGGTTGCTTGCGAACCATCCGGCATCTTCATCTGCCGGGCGAACTGCAGCATCTCGCCGCCGCTCATGCCATCGGCGAGGAAGCGGGCGTGATCGCCGTCGGCATCCGGCGTGCCGAAGACGATAGCCGACAGGCCGTCGTCGCCGCAGCGGAAGCGAAAGGCGCGGTCGCGGGCGGTGAAGACGTTGCCGTCGCCGATGGCCGCCTCATAGGTCTCCAGGCTGGTGATACCGAGCGGCTCCAGATAGGTTTTGTCGGCGAAGAAGACGCAGGCATTCTCGGTGCCGAATGGGTGCCGCGCGTCGGCGGCGACGGTAAAACCGAGCTTGCCCAGGCGCTCGCGCGCCATCTCGATGTTGACGACCGGCAGCACCACGTGGTCCAGGGGATGGGGATCACTCATCGGCAAATCCTCCCGAAATCGGCAGAGATGTGCGCTGGCTTTCGCCACAATGCAAGAGGCGAGCGCGGTTAAATCGAATGAAGTGCAAAATCGCGACGATTCCGAGCCAAGTTTTACGAAAATTTAGGCACTTGCGGAACACATATGGAACATATAGTGTCCGTTCTGGCTTTGTTTCACGACTCTGGGGTTCATTTCGATGCTGACACGCAAGCAACAAGAACTGCTTCTGTTCATTCATGAGCGGATGAAAGAGTCGGGCGTTCCGCCATCCTTCGACGAAATGAAGGACGCACTCGATCTCGCATCAAAATCCGGCATTCACCGGCTGATCACCGCTCTGGAAGAGCGCGGCTTCATTCGCCGGCTGCCGAACCGGGCGCGTGCGCTCGAAGTCATCAAGCTGCCGGAAGCCTATAATCCGAGCCTGCAGCCGCGACGCGGCTTCTCGCCGAGCGTCATCGAGGGCAGTCTCGGAAAGCCGCAGCCGGTGGCCGCGGCCCCTGCCCCCAAGGCCGCGCCGAGCGCCGACAACGGCAATTCGGCCTCCGTTCCCGTCATGGGCCGCATCGCTGCCGGTGTGCCAATCTCGGCGATCCAGAACAACACCCACGACATCACCGTCCCCGCCGACATGCTCGGCTCCGGCGAGCACTACGCGCTCGAGGTCAAGGGCGACTCGATGATCGAAGCCGGCATTTTCGACGGCGACACGGTCATCATCCGCAACGGCAACACCGCCAACCCCGGCGATATCGTCGTGGCGCTTGTCGATGACGAAGAGGCAACGCTGAAGCGCTTCCGCCGCAAGGGCGCCTCGATCGCGCTGGAAGCCGCGAACCCGGCTTATGAAACACGCATTTTCGGGCCTGACCGCGTCAAGGTTCAGGGCAAGCTCGTCGGGCTCATTCGCCGGTATCACTGAGTGGCGGCATCACTAGTTGGTGACGGGTCGTCGCTGAAGCTGTCGTTGCGCCAGTCATAGGCGCGATGGCGCATCCACGGGCGACCGAGACTTTCATAGGCGGTTTTGACGACGGGTGCCCCCTGCTCGTCTATGCGGATTTCGACCGCTCCCGATCGCCTGAGGGTTTCGCCGGTCAATAGCATCGCGCCGGAGCGGCATGTCGCCTGGCGCAGACGGACGGGCGTGATGACGATATCGGCCACGTCGCAGGCGGGACCGAGATAGGCGGCGTTTTCGAGCGTGGCGATGACGTAGCCGCTGTCGAGCGCTGTCATACACCAGGCCGTCTTGAGGCACTGGAAGCCGCTGTCGCTTGTCGAAGCCGCGGCGTCGCGCATCATGGCGCGGGCTTCGCGTTGTTGTTTCGGTGTCAACCTCGGCCTTGGCTCACCCCTCTTGGGAATGGGCAGGGCCTCGCCCTTTAGCATATCAGGCGGCTTGTGGTCTTCGATGGCGAGCGCGCGTTGCCATTGCCCGAAGATGAAGTCGGGCGGGCGTTCGCGGTTGCTGGCGAGACTGTCGCTCTTGACTGATGCCACGAGGGTTCCGTCCTCGGAGACGACGAGTTCGGGCACAGGTGCTGCCGGGAGCAGGATAACGACGAGCGTTGCAAGCGCGGCACCGGCAGCGCCGATCCATCGCAGGCGTGTGCGCATCAGACCCCAGACGAGGAAGCCGAGGACGGCTAGCGCAAAATACCACTCCGGTATCCGCCCGATATCGACACTGCCGCCCCAGCCGGAAACCATCTTGGCGATATCGATCACCAGATCCAGCCCAAAGCCAGCGACGGTCCACGGCGCCGCATCGAGGCCAAAGGGCGTCACCAACATCGCGAGCATTCCGAAAGGCATGACGATGAAGGAGATGACGGGCATGGCGAGAAGGTTGGCGGGAAGGCCGTAGCCGCTCAGCCTGTGAAAATGCTCGATCGAGAACAGCGCCGTCGAGAAACCGCCGATCATCGAAGTCAGCGCGATGCCGCCGAAGAAGCGAAGCGCGGCCATGACCGGCTCTATCGCGGGGTGCGTGAGGAAGACGCTTTCGCGGTGCCGTCTCTTGGTCCAGACGGCAAAGCCCGCGACCAGGGCGAGCGTCGCGGCGTATGACATCTGGAAGCTCGGCCCGAGCACCTCGGATGGCGACATCAGCATGATCAGCAGCGCCGAGAGCGCAATGTTGCGCAGGCTGATCGAGGGGCGATCGAACAGAACCGCGACCAGCATGATCGCCATCATGATGAAGGCGCGCTCGGCGGAGACGGCGAAGCCGGAGATCATGTAATAGGCGGTCAGCGCCAGAAGCGCGCTGCCGGCGGCAAGCTTCTTGGTCGGATAGGCCTGCGCGAAGCCGGGGAAGAGGCCGAAGAACAGCCGCAGCCCGACAAAGCAGATGCCGGCCGACAGCGCCATGTTGAGGCCCGAGATCGCGACGATATGCGCAAGGCCGGATTGGCGCAGCGCGTCGGTCGTCTCGTTGGAGATGGCTCGTCTCTCGTCGGTGACCAGCGAGGCGGCGAAGGCGCCGGTATCGCCTGGCAAGATGCTGCGGATGCGGTCGCCGATGCTGCTGCGCAGACCGTAGAGCCACCCCACAGCGCGGTCGGCCACCGAGAGGTCAACGATACCCGCCTGCGAGGGAATGGACTGCGGAATGCCGTAGAAGAAGCCGTTGGCGCCGATGCCGTCGAAATAGGCCGAAAAGGCGAAATCGTTGAGTTCCGGGAGCGCAGGGCCGGCCGGCGGCGTCAGGCGCACGCGACCGGTCAGCCATCCGCCCGCCGAGATCGGCTCGCCGGCGCGCGCAACCAGCGACACCTGGCTTGGCGGCCGCTTGAGCGCAGGCTCGTCCGTGCGCGTTATCCTGACAATATAACGCCAGCGGCCGTTATCGTCGCCCTCGCGGCGCTCAACGCGACCGGTGACCGTCGTCGTCACAGGGGTGTCGAGGACGACGGTATCGGCGCGCCAGGTCTCAAGTTGCGCCGCGAACATGCCGAGGATGACAAGCAGGCCTGCGACAGCGACGCGACGGGTGGCAACGCGCGTGGCACCTGCCAGGATGAAGACGAAACCAAAGAGGACAGCCCAGGCAAGAAGCTGCATGGGCGGGACATCGACGGAAAGCTTGAACCAAGCGACCGCACCGGCCCCGAGAAAGACGGGTGATGCCAGGAAGAAGCGACCGTGGTCGAACTCCGTGCTGAACGCTTGCCGCGCGGCCGCCACTTGCCGCTCGATTCGACGGCCTGCGCGACTCAACATACCGGACGTCGACTGCGTCAATGGCGCACGCGTCATTATGGCACGGGCATTTTGTCCTTCCTCGGCCGGCAAATTGGCAATTTGCGCCGCTTCGGGTGGCATCAAAACGACGTGACTGGCATTCAACTCCGGCATGCAACGACACCCGAAAGCCACCCTGACCTGCAATCAAAATGAAGCCTGCGGAACCGAAACGCAACTATAATCGTTTGAATTCAAACCAGAAATAAAACCATCAAAAATGTCAGGTTTATCATTGACTTCCGCTATGCGGAGACGACATCGCAGCAGTGCTTAAAAGTTGATACTGCGATGCACAAAATGGCATCACGGTAACTTGGCATTAGGCGCGCGATCATATAGCTATCGCAGACGACGCTTAACCCTATGGCGCTTTTAAGGCGCCAACCGCCAGTTTGGAGGATCAGAATGACGGATCAAAGCGCAACACTGAAACTCGGTGAGAAAACAGTCGACCTGCCGGTCAAGAGCGGCACGATCGGCCCTGATGTCATCGATATCGGCGCCCTCTACAAGAACACGGCTTCCTTCACGTACGATCCTGGTTTCACCTCGACCGCATCCTGTGAATCAAAAATCACCTATATCGACGGCGACGAGGGCGTTCTGCTGCATCGCGGTTATCCGATCGAGCAGCTGGCCGAACAGGGCGACTTCCTCGAAGTCTGCTACCTGCTGCTCTACGGCGAACTGCCGACGGCCGCGCAGAAGAAAGACTTCGACTACCGCGTGACGCACCACACCATGGTGCACGAGCAGATGAGCCGATTCTTCACCGGCTTCCGTCGCGACGCGCACCCGATGGCCGTCATGTGCGGCTGCGTCGGCGCCCTGTCGGCCTTCTACCACGACAGCACCGACATCACCGATCCGCACCAGCGCATGGTCGCTTCGCTGCGCATGATCGCGAAGATGCCGACGATCGCCGCGATGGCCTACAAGTACCATATCGGCCAGCCCTTCGTTTACCCGAAGAACGACCTCGACTACGCATCGAACTTCCTGCGCATGTGCTTTGCCGTTCCTTGCGAGGAATATGTGGTCAATCCGGTGCTTGCCCGCGCCATGGACCGCATCTTCATCCTGCATGCCGACCACGAGCAGAACGCTTCGACCTCGACCGTTCGTCTCGCCGGCTCCTCGGGTGCAAACCCGTTCGCCTGCATCGCGGCCGGCATTGCCTGCCTCTGGGGCCCGGCTCACGGCGGCGCCAACGAAGCAGCCCTCAACATGCTGCAGGAAATCGGCACGGTTGACCGTATCCCTGAGTACATCGCCCGCGCCAAGGACAAGAACGATCCGTTCCGCCTGATGGGCTTTGGCCACCGCGTCTACAAGAACTATGACCCGCGCGCCAAGATCATGCAGAAGACGACGCATGAAGTGCTCGGCGAGCTCGGCATCAAGGACGATCCGCTGCTCGACGTCGCCATGGAGCTCGAGCGCATCGCGCTGACCGATCCTTACTTCATCGAGAAGAAGCTCTATCCGAACATCGACTTCTATTCGGGTATCACGCTCAAGGCTCTCGGCTTCCCCACGACCATGTTCACCGTGCTGTTCGCGCTCGCGCGCACCGTCGGCTGGATCGCGCAGTGGAACGAAATGATCGAAGATCCGCAGCAGCGTATCGGCCGTCCGCGCCAGCTCTACATCGGCGAAGCGCAGCGCGACTACGTTCCGGTTTCCAAGCGTTAATCTCGACGCATCGAAGCTTAAAAAGAAACCCGGTCAGTTCTGACCGGGTTTTTTGTTTTTCAGCACATCAAGCACGATTTCCGCGGCATGAACGCCGGGTGGCTTCTCTGTCCGCATCCGCTCCCAGACGAGATCGTATCCCTCCATCATCGAGCGGCGCGGCAAGGTGTCGGATGAGAGCTTCTCGGCCCAGCGCGTGAAACTCGCGCCGCGCACGACCTCATTGATATATTCGGGCACAACCGCGTAATCCGCGACAAGGTTCGGGATCGCCGCCGTCCAGATCTTGATCTTGCCGGTCATCAGCTTGATGATCCAGTCGGTCTTGTAGGCCGAAACGGTGGGCACGCCCGCAAGCCCCAGCTCCAGGATGACAGTGCCGGATGCGGCCATGGCGGCGTCGGCCTCGGCGAAGGCTTTCCACTTGTCGTCCTTGCCTGTCACCACGTCGGGCTTAACCGGCCAGTCCTTGATGATTTCTCGCACCATGGCCTCGCGGCGCGGCGCAGTCGGCAGCACAAAGCGCATGCCATCGTTGCGGGCGGAGAGCTCGGCCACCGCGTCGCCGAAATAGGGCAAGAGCTTCGTGATCTCGGATCCGCGCGAGCCCGGCAAAAGCATGATCGTCTTCGGCTCATGCGCCGGACGCGGCTTGCTTGCTGCCCTCGCCTTGCGGGTCGCGAGAACATCGACATCAGCGGTCAGGCGATGGCCGACATAGCTTGTCGGCGGCCCGCCCAGCTTGCGCATCACCTCGGGCTCGAAGGGCAGCACGGCGAGCACATGGTCGATATAGGGCAGCATGCGCTGCGCGCGGTATTCCTTCCACGCCCAGACGCTTGGACAGACGTAATTGACGACAGGCAGGTCGGGCAGCGCCGTGCGCACGCGTTTGGCGACGCGGTGGGTGAAATCGGGGCTGTCGACGATGACGAGCACGTCGGGCTTGGCGGCGATCACGGCGGCGGCGGTCTGGCGGATACGCTTGACCAGCGTCGGCAGCTTAGCGAGAACCTGGGTGATGCCCATGATCGACAGCTCGGAGAAATCGAACAGCGACGTTAGTCCTTGCGCCTGCAGCCCCTCGCCGCCGACGCCTATGAGCTCGACTGGCCCCGCATATTGCTGCTTCAGCGCGGCGATCAGATCGGCCGCCAGAAGATCACCGGAGACTTCGCCCGCGATGATCGCGACCTTCAATGCACGCACGCTCATTCAAGCCCCCAGGATGGCAATCCACGATCCAGACCGCAGACGAAGATACCGGCTTCCTTTGCCGCCGATATGACTGCCGGGCGATCCAGGATCAGCGCGCGCCCGGCCTCGATCGCAACACCCGCCAGGCCGGCCTTGCTGGCATTCTCGATGGTCGAGATGCCGATCGATGGCAGGTCGGCGCGCAGGTCCTGCTGCGGCTTGCAGAGCTTGACGAGGACGCCACGACGGCGCGCCGAGATGCGGCCGGCGGCGCGCAGATCGGCCACGCGCTGCAACATGCTGTCGGTGCCCTCGACACCCTCGAGCGCCACGATGCGGCCGCCAACCGAGACGGCGCCCTGCCCGACATCCAGCCGGCCGAGCGCGTCGGCTGCGGCACCCGCCTTGGCGATATCCTTGACATCCTCAGCCGATGGCGCAATCGCGCCGAGCGGGCCGACTGCGGCCAGAAGATCCGGTGCAATCTCCTGCACGCCGATGACGCGGCGACCGTTCTTCTCGATCAGCCCGATCACCATGCGCAGCACGGTGTCATCGCCACCAGACAGCAGCGTTCGAATGGTCGAGGGAATGCTTGCGAGCGTCTTCAGCGTCGGGCGAACCTCGCGCCATTCCGGCCGCCGGCGTACTGCGCCGGACATGACGACGCGATCGATGCGATGGCTATCCAGCATGCCGTCGATGGCGGCGAAATCGCCGACGCCGACGATGGCGTGCTCGAAGCCTTCCCATGAGCGGTCGGTCTCGTTCTTCAGCGCGATGATCAAAGGGTCTTCGCCGGCGCTCTTGGCGGCTTCGGCGACGTAGGACGGCAGAAAGCCACTGCCGGCGATGATCGCCAGGCGGCCTTTTGCCGTGTCACTTGCTGGAGACAAGGTTTATCCCTTCTGTCCCCGCGTCGGAGAAGAGAGCGCGCGATCGCTTTCAGCAGCGATGAAGTCGAGGATCTGGACGACCTGCTCGCAATCGGCGAATTCCTCGCGGATGGCGGCGGCGTTGTCACGCAGATTGCCTTCGGTCTCGAAGATCGCCTTGTAGGCACGGCGCACGATATGGATCGTCGCGCGGTCGATGCCTGCACGCGTCATCCCGACGACGTTGAGGCCGCCGAGAAGACCGGGATTGCCGTTCAGCATGCCATACGGAATGACGTCGTAGCTGACAGCCGACAGACCGCCGACGAAGGCGTGGCGGCCAACGCGGGTGAACTGGTGCACGGCGCAACCGCCGCCGAGGATCACGCGATCCTCGATGACCACGTGGCCCGCAAGCATCACGTTGTTCGACATAATGACGTGGTTGCCGACGCGGCAATCATGGGCGATGTGCGAATTGGCGAGAAACAGGTTGTTGTTGCCGACGATGGTCTTACCGCCGAAATCGGCGGTGCCGGTGTTGATCGTCACACCTTCGCGCATCGTGCAGTTGTCGCCAACCGTCAGCGTCGTCTCTTCGCCACCGTGATGGACGCTCTGCGGATCACCGCCGATAACGGCCATCGGGAAAATGCGGCATCCCTTGCCGAGCGTGGTGATGCCGCTGACGATCGAATGCGCGAGCATTTCGGTGTTGTCGCCGAGCACGACCCGGGGGCCGACATGGCAGAACGGACCGATCTTGACATTCTCGCCGATCACGGCGCCGTCTTCGACGACCGCCATCGGGTGAATGCTGGCGCTGGCTGCGATCGTGCTCATGCCTGATCCTTGCGCACGATCATCGCGCCGATATCGGCTTCGGCGACCAGCGCTCCATCGACCTTCGCATCACAGTGGAACTTCCAGATGTTGCCACGCTGCTTCTGCTTGACGACATGGTACTCCACCCGGTCGCCAGGAACCACCGGCTTGCGGAAGCGAGCGTTATCGATGGTCATGAAGTAGACCAGATTGCCGCTTTCGCCTTCCTTCTTCGCACAGATCGCACCGGCCGTCTGGGCCATGCCTTCGACCAGCAAGACGCCAGGCATGATCGGCTGCTCCGGGAAGTGTCCCGTGAAGTGCGGCTCGTTGGCGGTTACGTTCTTGATGCCAATCGCGGAGTCATCGCCGTCGATGTCGATGATCTTGTCGACCAGCAGGAACGGATAGCGATGCGGCAGCAACTTCATGATTTCGAGGATGTCCGCCGAGGACAGCGACTTCTTGACTTCTTCAGCCATTCTTTTCTCCCGTTTTCTTGGGCCCCGTCGTCCGCATCATGACTGCCGCGACTTCGCGCAAGAAATCATGTGCAGGCCGTGCAGGTATGCCGCCGTAGCGCTCGCCTGCCGGGATATCGGACACTACGCCGCTCATCGCAGCGACCTGGGCACCGTCGTGAATTGTAATATGGCCCCGAATACCGGAATGGCCACCGATCTGCACGCCATCGCCGATAATGGCGCTTCCGGCAATGCCGACTTGCGAAACGATGGCGCAATGGCGACCGATGCGCACATTGTGGCCAATCTGAACGAGGTTGTCGATCTTCGTCCCCTCGCCGATGACGGTGTCATCCATCGTGCCGCGATCGATCGTCGTGTTGGCACCAACTTCGACGTCGTCCTGCAGGATGACCCGGCCGATCTGAACGATCTTGATCATGCCGCGCGGGCCCGGCGCATAGCCGAAGCCATCCTGGCCGATACGAGCGCCGTTGTGGATGATGACGCGATTGCCCACCAGCGAGCACAGGATGCTGGCACCGCTGGCGATCGTGCAGTCGCGGCCAATCTTGACGCCCGGTCCGATGATGGCGCCGGCGCCAATGCGCGTGCCCTCACCGATCTCGGCATGAGCGCCGATCACGGCAAACGGCTCGATCTCGACATTCGCTTCCAGTCTCGCCGTCGGATCGATGGACGCACGGTCGGAGACATCAGCGCTCACGGACCGCAAACGCTGAGGCGTCAAGGCGCTCGGATAGAGCAGCCCACCGGCCATTGCGAACGCGGCATGGGCGTTTTTCGACACGAGAACAGGCACATGCGCCGGCACGATCGACTGCAATGCCGAACTCACCAGCACAGCGGACGCCTCGCAGGTGACGAGTTCGTCCTTGCTCTTCTTGGAAATGACGTAACAGAGATCGCCCGCTTTCGCCCGGCTTACGGGCGAAACGGAACGGATCACGATATCGGCATGTTTGGGGTCGGCAAGTTCCGCCCCAAGAAATTGCGCTAGCTCCGAGAGCTTCACACCGTCATGGGGCGGAAAGAAATAGGTTTGCTCCATCGGCAAATCTCCAGAACGGAATTCGATTTTACGGTTCCGGACTGCCGATATCAGAATTGGTTGTTGATGCCAAACTTGAAGTGCTGAACCTTGTCGTAGTCTTCCTTCAGGACCGGGATCGCGTAGTCGACGCGCAGAGCGCCGAACGGCGAGTTCCAGACGATGCCGACACCGACGGAAGCGCGCAGCGAAGCATCTTCGCCGTTCACGAACTCGGAACCGCTGACGTTGACCTTGTTGCCAAAGAGCGTACCAGCGTCCGCGAAGACCGCGCCGCGCAGACCGAAGTCACGCGGGAAAGCCGGAAGCGGGAACGATGCTTCAGCCGAAACGGTGAAGTAGGTCGTGCCGCCGAGCGGATCATCCGGACCGCCGCCAACGCGTGGGCCGATACCCTTGTTCTCGAATCCGCGGATGTCGCCGTTCGTCAGCGTGAACTGATCGAAGACATGCAGATCCTTGCCGAAGCCGACGACGTAACCGGCAGAACCGGCAACCGAGCCGATGATGTCGGCATCGTCAGCAAGCGTGTGGTAATAACGCGCCTTGCCGTAGATCTTGTAGAACTGCGAGTCACCACCGAGGCCGGCGATTTCGTGCGTCAGGCTGGCGTAGATACCTTCACGCGGCAGAACCATGTCGTCGAGCGTGTTGTAGGTCAGTGTCTGCGACACAGACGACTTTACCCACGGGCTGTTGTTGACGAGGTCCTGGTAAGGCGTGGACAGATCGGAGAGCGATCCAGACGGATCGTACTTCATCTGCTTGTAGTTATAGCGGAACGTCGTCGCCAGATCTTCGGTGATCGGCGCGGTGGCGCGCAGAACGACGTTGTTTTCTTCGTAGTCGTAGTTGTCGTTGCTCGACGTCTCGCTGTGGTTGATGTCGAAGCCGACAGCCAGACGATAGCCGAGGAAGTAAGGCTCGGTGAAGTTCAGGCCGTAGGTACGCGAACCTTCCTGACCACCACCGGCAGACACCTTGATGTACTGGCCGCGTCCGAGGAAGTTCTTCTCTTCGATCGAGGCTTCGAGCAGCAGGCCGTCGCCGCCGGCAGCGTAACCCGCGCCGATACCAAACGAACCGGTTGCCTGGTCCTGAACATCGACAACAACGACAACGCGGTCTGGCGAGCTGCCAGGCTGGGTCGAGATGTTGACGGTCGAGAAGTAGCCGAGAGCCTCAAGGCGACGCTTGGCTCTGGTGATCATCTGCTGATTGAAGGCGTCGCCTTCACTCATGTCGAACTCGCGACGGATGACGTAGTCACGCGTACGGCTGTTGCCGCGGATTTCGATACGCTCGACGTAGGCCTTTTCGCCCTGGTCGACGAGGTACTCGACGCCGATGGTGTTGTTGTTGAGGTCGCGGTTGCCACGGGGTGTGACACGAGCGAACGGATAGCCGGCCGAAGCCACCTGATCCGAAATCGCTTCCATCGACTTCTGAACTTCCTTGGCGTTGTAGACCTGGCCTTCATGGGTGCGAACGAGACCCTGAAGCTGCGCGCCGTCGACACCCTGAACGGTGGACTGAACGGAGATTGCGCCGAAGTCATAGCGCGGGCCTTCTTCGATGTTGAAGGTCAGCGTGTACTTGTTGGTCGCCTCGTCGAACGCAGCGTCCGAGGACACGATGCGGAAGTCGGCGTAACCACGGTTGTAATAGAACTGGCGGAGCGCTTCTTCGTCTGCGTGCAGCTTGTCAGCGCTGTAGACGTCCTTGCGGGTCAGGAAGGACAGGAAGTTGCTTCGCTTGGTGGCAATGACCGATGCGAGACGGCCAGAGCTGTAGGCGTTGTTGCCGACGAAGTTGATCGAGTCGATCTTCGTGCGGTCGCCTTCATTGATGACGAATGCGAGGTTGACGCGGCCCTGGCCGAGCGGAACGACCTGCGTCGTCACTTCGACTTCGCTACGACCGGTCGCTGCATAAGCGTCCTTGATCGACTGGATGTCAGCCTGGATCTGGGTCTCGTTGTAAGCGCCAGACGACTGCGTCTTGACGACCGCCGCGAGCTTGTCGTCCTTGATCTTGCGGTTGCCGTTGAACACGACCTGGTTGATCAGCTGAGCTTCCTCAACGGTCACAACCAGCGTGCTGCCGGAAACGGAAATCTTGACGTCGGAGAAGTAGCCCGTGTCGTAGAGCTGCTTTACGGAGTCGTCGATGTCGGTGTTGGAGAAGCTCCGGCCGGGCTGGATCGTGAGGTTGGACCGCACAGCTTCGGCGCCGACGCGGTTTGCACCACGGACGTCAACACGCTGAATGACTGCAGCCTCGGCAGCAGAAGCCGAGATGAACACTGTCGCACCCGCTCCCGACGCAACGATACCTGCAGACAGCGCAACCGCCGATACTGCGTTCAAAAATCTTGAACCAGCCTTCATTTCACCCATTACCTTTTTTCTCGTCCCCATCACCAGGCGTCCCCCGATTCCGGTCACGTGTGTCGTTTTACCCGCTTTTGATATACAAGCAAGGGAGCTAGTTAATTTCTGTTTACTTCATTTCAAAGCGTGACGCTTTCGCCACTACAGCTTTGAAACATCGTAAATAAATCGTAATTTTCCCTCGTCCCGCAATCAGCCGATCAGAGCACTAATATCGTTCCACGTGGCAAAAACCATCAGGCTCAGAACCATGGCCAGTCCGATGCGAAACGCAATCTCCTGGGCCGACGATCCCAACGGCTTTCCCCTCACAGCTTCAATCGCATAGAACATCAGATGCCCGCCATCAAGTACCGGAACCGGCATCAGGTTGAGTAATCCGATCGAAACCGACAATACGGCGGCCAGCTGAAGCAAAGCTGCAACGCCCAGCGTCGCCATCTGGCCGGATGCCTGCGCGACACGGATCGGGCCACCGAGCTGGTCTGGCTTCATGTAACCGGACACCAGATTGCCAATATATTTGAAGGTACCGGTGACAATGTGCCAGGTCTGCAGCGTTCCCTCATGCAGCGCTTCAAGCGGCGTGTAGGTCTGCTGGCGGAAATGTCCGACGTCCTGGTTGGTGACAATGCCGATCAGGCCGATCTCGATCTTGTTCCCGAACTGGTCGGTCATATCGGTGCGCGCGGGCACCATCGGCACGTCGATCTTCTCGCCGTTGCGTTCGATCGTCACGACGATCTTCTGCATCGGGCGGATGCTGACGTAGCGCCGCACGTCGTCGAAGGTCTGCACCTTGGAGCCGTCGATCGCGATCAACAGGTCGCCCGGCACGACGCCGGCCTCGGCGGCAACGCTGCCCGGCTTGACTTCAGCTACGACGGGATCGGCGACCGAGCGGCCGTAGATCGAAAACAGGACGGTGAAGATGGCGATTGCCAGGATGAAGTTGGCGATCGGGCCGGCGGCGACCGTTGCCGCGCGCTTCCAGAGCTTCGCACCGGCGAATGACCGCGCCCGCTCCTCGTCCGACATCTGCGCGAGCTTGTCCTCATCCGGCTTGCTCGACGCATCCTCGTCGCCGAAGAAGCGGACATAGCCGCCAAGCGGGATCAGCGAGAGCTTCCAGCGCGTTCCATGCTTGTCGGTGAAGCCCAGGAGTTCGGGACCAAACCCGACCGAAAACGCCAGAATGCGGATGCCGCTCCAGCGACCGACGAGGTAGTGCCCCATCTCGTGCACGAACACCAAGAGAGAAAGCACGAGCACGAAAGGAACGATATATCCCGTCAGAAACCCAAAAATTTCGGTCAAGCCTGCCATAAAATCCTTCCGTCAGCCTCTATCGACATTATCCGCCGAACAAGGCTGCGCCCAGCGACGCCATTTCTCCGCCCTTTATCAGCGAAAAAAGCCCGGCAAGCAAGAACGCCGCAAAACAGGCGAAAATGAGCCCGTCAACCCGGTCCATGACCCCGCCATGCCCCGGAATGAGACGGCTGGAATCCTTGACGCCGAAACGGCGCTTGATGAAGGATTCGAAGAGGTCGCCAGACTGGCTGCAGACGGACAGCACCAGCGCCACGAAGGACGCCAATGCGATGCCATCGGGAAATGCCGCGTAGGCCACCAGCACACCGGCAATGACCGCGCAGACGGCGCCACCGATCGCACCCGACCATGTCTTGCCGGGAGAGATCCTTGGCGCGAGCTTCGGCCCACCAATGGCGCGGCCGATGAAGTAGGCCAGAATGTCGGTTGCCCAGACGACGGCGAAGACGAAGAGCATCGCGTGCAGGCCGGCTGCATCGCTGCCGCGAATATTCGCGAGCGCGATCCCGGTCAGCCCGGCATAGACGATACCCGCCGGGAACCAGCGCGATACGCCGCGCGTGACGACAAAGCCGACAGCGATGGCAAAGAACAACAAGAGAAGGATCAGCGAGTAGCCGACAGTGCCGGATACGACAGCAACGGCGATCGCCGCCTGCCCGATCCAGCCGATCGCATTGGCAACCGGCTGCTCACTGGCAAGGCGGGTGATCGTCGACCACTCATAATAGATCAAAAGCCCGATCAGGGCCGACAGCAGGCTGAAAGCGAGCCCGCCATACCACGTCGCGGCAAGCACGATGACGGCGAGGATGGTGCCCGAGATGATACGAAGCTGCAGTTCGCGGTGCATCAGGTTCCCACCGCCGCCGCGGTTTCGGCGACCAGCCCGCCAAAGCGGCGGTTGCGGGAAGCGAAGGTCTCAAGCGCGGCGTAAAGCGTCTCGCGGCTGAAATCCGGCCAGTAATCGGGAATGAAGATGAATTCCGAATAGGCTGCCTGCCAGAGCAAGAAGTTCGACAGGCGCTCTTCGCCGCTGGTGCGGATGATGAGGTCGGGATCCGGAATGCCTGCCGTATCCAGCCGGGCATTGATGAGCGCCGGCGTGATATCCTGCGAGCGCAGCCGCCCCTGCTCGACATCGCGTGCAAGGCTTGCCATGGCGCGGGCAATCTCATCGCGCGAGCCATAGTTGAAGGCGATGATCAGCGTGAGCGCCGTGTTGGCTTTGGTGGTCTCTTCGGCGTCGATCAAGAGGTCGAGAATGTCGTTCTGCAGGCTGTGGCGATCGCCGATGATCTTCACGCGCACGTTCTGCTTGTGCAGTTCGGCGAGGTCGCGGCGGATGAATGCCTTCAGCAGGCCCAAAAGGTCCGACACCTCGGTTTCCGGACGGCGCCAGTTCTCCGACGAGAAGGCGAAAAGGGTGAGATACTTGACCCCGATGTCGCCCGCTGCGCGCACGGTCTCACGCACGGCGTCAACGCCCTTGCGATGCCCCATGGTGCGCGGCAACCCCCGCTGCTTTGCCCATCGACCGTTGCCATCCATGATGATGGCAACGTGTTCTGGCACAGTCACAAATGTTCTTTCCAACATTTCCCGTCCGGTTTTTACAGTCCAAGGCGCAGGCGCTTTGCGCCTTAGACCTGCATGATTTCCTTTTCCTTCTCGCCAAGCAAGCGGTCGACCTCAGAAATCGTGTCGTCTGTCATCTTCTGCACACGATCCGACTGCGAGCGGCTCAGGTCCTGCCCTATGACACCGTCCTTTTCGGCTTTCTTAAGGCCGTCCATGCCGTCACGACGAACATGGCGAATCGCAACCTTGCTTTTCTCGGCATAGTCGTGTGCGACCTTGACGAGCGACTTGCGGCGCTCTTCGTTGAGTTCGGGCAGCGGAATGCGCAGATTCTGGCCGTCGACGATCGGGTTTAGGCCGAGATTGGCTTCGCGGATCGCACGATCCACTGCGCCAACCATCGACTTGTCCCAGACCGAAATGCCGAGCATGCGCGGCTCCGGCACGGTCACGTTCGCGACCTGGTTGAGCGGCACGCGCGAACCGTAGGCTTCGACCGTGACCGGGTCGAGAATGTTCGCTGATGCGCGACCGGTGCGCAGCGATGCGATATCGCTCTTGAACGCGTTGATCGCGCCATCCATGCGGCGCTTGATATCGTTGATGTCGATGCCTTCACTCATAGCAGTGCTCCCGTCTCGGTAGAAGCTGCGGCGCGCTTTGGGCGCCGCCACTCTGTCAGTTGTCGGTGACGATGGTCTTCAGACCGCCGCCCCGGAGGATTTCAGCAAAACCGCCCTTCTCGTGGATCGAGAAGACGATGATCGGAATGGAATTTTCGCGTGCCAGCGCGACCGCTGCAACGTCCATGACGGCGAGGCCCTTGTCGAGCACTTCCTTGTGCGTCAGCTGGTCGAAGCGCGTGGCATCGGGCACCTTCTTCGGATCGGCCGAATAGATGCCGTCGACCTGGGTACCCTTGAAGATCGCCTCAGCGCCCATTTCGGCGGCGCGAAGGGCAGCGGCCGAGTCCGTCGTGAAGAACGGGTTGCCGGTACCACCGGCGAAGATCACCACACGGCCCAGCGAAAGATGATAGAGCGTGGCGCGCTGCGAGAAGCTTTCGCAGATCTCCGGCATGGCGATCGCCGACAGCACCACCGTGTCGATGTTGAGCTTGCGCAGCGAGGTCGCCAGCGCCAGCGCGTTGATGACGGTCGCGAGCATGCCCATGTGGTCGCCCGTGACGCGGTCACCGCCCTTGGAAGCGACGGCCACGCCGCGGAAGATGTTGCCGCCGCCGACGACGACGCCGACTTCCACACCCATCTGCCGCGCTTCGGCTATGTCGGCCGCAATGCGGTCGGCCACCGCTACATCGATTCCAAATCCCTGGCTGCCCATGAGGGCTTCGCCGGAAGCCTTGAGTAGAACACGTTTGTAGACAGGCTCTGACGACATCTTGGCTCCTCGTATATTACCGCTGAGTGCCGGATACACGAAGGGCACCGCGTTGTCACGCGATGCCCTTCTGTTTTCACATATATAGGACGATCAGCTCTTGGCGACAGCAGCCACTTCAGCAGCGAAATCGCTCTCTTCCTTCTCGACGCCTTCGCCGAGCAGGAGGCGCGCCATGCCGACGACTTCGATCTTGGCGCCAGCTTCCTTGGCAGCGGCTTCAACAGCAGCACCGACCGTCAGGTCGGGGTTGATGACAAAAGCCTGCGAGAGAAGAGCGACTTCTTCGAAGAACTTGCGCATGCGGCCGTCGACCATCTTTTCGATGATGGCTTCCGGCTTGCCGGATTCGCGAGCCTGCTCGATGAAGACGTTGCGTTCGCGTTCTGCAACGGTAGCGTCGACTTCTTCAGCGCGGATCGCGAGCGGGTTGGTCGCAGCGATGTGCATGGCGACCTGGCGGCCGATCGAGGTCAGGACAGCCTTGTCGCCTTCCGACTTCAGGGCAACCAGAACGCCGAGCTTGCCGATGCCGTCGCCGGCAGCGTTGTGGATGTAGGTCGCAACAACGCCATGCTCGACTTCGAGCTTGGCAGAGCGACGCAGCGTCATGTTTTCGCCGATGGTGGCGATCGCGTCCTTGATGGTGTCGGCGACCGGCTTGCCGGATGCCGGGTAGGTCGCAGCCGAGATGGCTTCAACCGAACCGTCGGTCGTCAGGGCAACGTTGGCGATGCCACGAACCAGATCCTGGAAGGCGTCGTTACGGGCAACGAAGTCGGTTTCCGAGTTAAGCTCGACGACAACAGCCTTGTGGCCGGCGCCGGCGATGGCAACGAGGCCTTCAGCAGCAGCGCGACCAGCCTTCTTGTCGGCCTTCGAGATGCCCTTTGCGCGGAGCCAGTCGATCGATGCTTCGATGTCGCCGTTGTTTTCCACCAGCGCCTTCTTGCAGTCCATCATGCCTGCGCCGGACTTCTCGCGCAGTTCCTTCACCAGTGCAGCCGTAATCTCGGTCATAAGCTTCCTCTTGTCGGTTCAAACGGTGGCCCGCGAAAGGCGGTGCGGCACCGGATTGAGGCACGAAATGTACCTGTATGTATGACAGCGTGATGAATGACGCGTCATAACGAAACTCAAATGGCGGGAGACTTTTTCCCCTCGCCTGAAATGGTCAAGGCCGCCCAACTTCATGAAAGTCGCGAGCGGCCTTTTCCCAATCTCTGGAAAGCACGGCGGACCATTTGATCCGCCTGCTTCTTTTATCAGGCTTCGGCTTCGCCTTCGAGCGTCGGCTCAACCGGAGCTTCGATCGATGCACCGAGGTCACGGCCCGACGAGCTCTGCTGACGAGCGATACCGTCGATGGCAGCGCGCGAGATCAGGTCGCAGTAGAGAGCGATGGCGCGCGAAGCGTCGTCGTTGCCGGGGATCGGATAGTCGATCAGGTCCGGGTCGCAGTTCGAGTCGATGATTGCGACAACCGGGATGCCGAGGCGCTTGGCTTCGTCGATCGCGATCTTTTCCTTGTTGGTGTCGATGATGAACATCAGGTCCGGCGTGCCGCCCATGTCCTTGATACCACCGAGAGCCTTGTCGAGCTTTTCGCGCTCGCGCTCGAGGTTCAGGCGCTCTTTCTTGTTGTAGCCGGACTGTTCCGAAGACAGGATCTCGTCGAGCTTGCGCAGACGCTGGATCGAGTTCGAAATCGTCTTCCAGTTGGTCATCATGCCGCCGAGCCAACGCGAGTTGACGTAATACTGAGCGGAACGCTTGGCCGAGTCAGCGATGAGCTCGGAAGCCTGGCGCTTGGTGCCGACGAACAGAACGCGGCCGCCACGGGCTACGGTGTCGGAAACAGCCTGCAGAGCGCGCGACAGAAGCGGAACCGTCTGTGCGAGGTCGATGATGTGGATGTTGTTACGATCGCCGAAAATGTACGGCTTCATCTTCGGGTTCCAGCGGTGAGTCTGGTGACCAAAGTGGACGCCTGCTTCAAGCAGCTGGCGCATAGAAAAATCGGGCAATGCCATGCCTAGTTATCCTTTTCCGGTTGAACCTCCGCAAGGCGAACAGCACTCTCTTTGAGAATGCCACCGGGCGGAACCATCCGGATTTCTCCCGGACAATCCCATGCCTTACGTGTGGAATGCGGGGGCCATACCCTCCCCGCCCCGGAAAATCAAGCCTTATCGGTAAAATAACCGCTATGCCCGGCCTTTAGGCACATTACGGACCCTTGGGCGGATCAGTCGGCGTCGCAGGGCCAGCTTGTCGGCGTCGCCATGCCCTGGGGCAGCTTGGTTTTCGAATCGCCGCAGGCAAGCGCCACCTGCGCCTCGTCGAGGCCGGTCGCCTGTGACAGATCCAGTCCGCTGATCCTCGTCAGGAACAGGAAGGCGCGGTCGAAGGAGATCGGACCGGTGAAGGTGGCTCCGCTCAGATCGGCGCGCGACAGGTTGGTCAGCGAGAAATTCGCTCCCGTCACATCGGCGCCCTTGAAGGTGACGCGGCCGAGCTCGGCTTTCTCGAAATTGACGCTCTTCAGCGTCGCACCGTTGAAATTGGCGCGCTGCAGCTCCGCGCCCGTGAAATTGGCGCCCTCGGCATTCACGCCCTCGAAGCCGGAACGATAGGCCTCGACCTTGGAGAAATTGGCCTTACTCAGGTCGGAACCGGTAAACCAGGTACGCACCAGGGTCGCCTTCTCTAGATTGGCGGAGGCGAGATTGGTGTGGCTGAGATTGGTGAGCGTGAAATCGGCGTCGGCGAGATTTCCCTTCTGGAAATCGCCACCCTGCAGCATCAGGTTCTTCTTGCTGCAACCGCCCCAATCGATACCGGCCGTAGCGGTCGAGCCGCAATCGGCCGCGGAGATCGAACTTGTAAACACCGCCGCTGCCACGGACGCAGCCAAGGCCATCGCGGCCACGATCGATACTCTAAAGCCTGGCAATATATGCACTCCGCTTGCCGTCAATGCTCACTATAGAGCGATCTCTAGCACAGAGCGCGTCGCTTTGCATACCGTGTCAAATTGAAACGGCGAAATCGTTCAACGCGTGCAATTACTTACAGGCGAGGTTTTGGCGTCCAGAAGCTCCAGCTTGGAGAGCTTGCCGGTCAGGACGAAATCGCCGTAATCCATCGTCAGGTCGCGGGTGATGCCGTTCTCGTAGAGCTTGAACGACATGCGGTAGACCGGGAGGGCGTCCGTCTTGGTGTTCTCGTTGAAATAGGAGATGGTCACCGGCCAGAAGCTGGTCTTGGAAAAGGCGCCCGCATTGCCGGCATCAGCCTCGACGCTGACGGGTGTCACGGCCTTGCCGACAACCGTTGTCGTCGCCAGCGCCTTGTCTCCATCATCCGAGCCATCGAAGACGCGGGCTTCGAACAGGCGGGTGCCGGCCTTGGCGTTCTTGATGACGTCCATCATGTGCTCGGTGGGGAAGCGGCTTGCGGCCAGCTGCAGCTCCTTGCTCGATGGCTGCTTCAGATCGACCTTGGTCCCGTCGGCCTGATCCTGGGCCGCACCGTTCACTTCCTTGTCGAGTTGGTCGTCGGTGAAGGACTTGGTGTCGAAGGTGAACTTGCGGTCCTTCAGGTTCTCGAACGTATTGGTCTGCTGATCGCTGACGCGCACGGCATCGCCGGTGTCGATCTGCGTCACGAAGCGGAACTTCGTGGTGTAGCCGGTGCAATAGTCGCCGTCGAATTCGTAGACCATGCGGCCGGACATGCCCGAAATGCCGGAGCGCTCCGACGCATCCTTCAGTTCCAGATCGTAGATCGCTCGATGCGCGATCAGGCCCGTGGCCATCACTGCGCCGGCAGCCGGTGTCGCCGCATGAGCGGTTGCCGAAACGCCTGCAAGGAACAGCGCGGCAAGACTCGATCGGACCATAGATAATCTCCTGTTGGACTCACCAACGATGTTATAAGAACGCATCCGGCTAAATCGAGGCTCGATCGTGTCACAAAATTGATTCAAGCCCAGATGCATAGTTTTAGAACTATTCACAACAAAAGCGGAGAAGAAAATGTCCGATCAGATCGCAGCACGGCTCAAAGAGATGGGGATATCCCTGCCCCAGGCTGCAGCACCCGCAGCCAACTACGTTTCCTACGTCATCTCGGGCAACGTGCTGCACATCTCCGGCCAGTTGCCGATCGAAGACGGCAAGATCGCGGTTACCGGCCACCTCGGCCGCAATGTCGACGTCGCCACGGGCCAGCGTGCCGCTGAACTGTGCGTCATCAACATCCTGGCGCAGGCAAGTGCTGCCCTCGGCGGCGATCTTAGCCGCATCAAGCGCGTCATCAAGCTTAACGGCTTCGTGGCCTCCGTGCCTGAATTCGTCGAGCAGCATCTCGTGATCAATGGCGCATCGAACCTGATCGCCAATGTTCTCGGCGATGCCGGCAAACATGCCCGTGCCGCCGTCGGCATGGCAGCGCTTCCGATGAACGCCGCCGTCGAAATCGATGCCATCATGGAAATCGCGTAATGACCTCTGCAGCATGGCTTAAGGAACGTCCCGTCGCCCACCGCGGCTATCACGACCAGAACAAGGTCGTTTGGGAAAACACGCTTTCCGCCTTCGCGCGCGCGGTCGAGGCAGGTTTTGCGATCGAATGCGACCTGCACTACGCCTCGGATGGCGTTCCTGTCGTCTTTCACGATGAGAATCTCGAGCGCCTCTGCAACCTCAAGGGCGACGTGCGCGAGCGTACCTCGAAGGAGCTTGGCATGCTCTCGGTCGGCGGAACGGCCGACAAGATCCCGACGCTTCGCCAGCTTCTCGAACTTGTGAAGGGAAAAGTGCCGCTCGTGATCGAGCTCAAGGGCCGAGAAACCGACGATGAAGGCTTCGTTGAAGCGGTACTGGAAGAGCTCGAGGGCTATGAAGGCCAGGTGGCGCTGATGAGCTTCGACCATTGGCTCCTGAAGGAACTGAAGGCGCTGAACGCGCCCTACCCGATCGGGCTGACGGCTGGCGGAAACAAGCCCGAGGAGTTCCAAGCCCATGAAAAGGCTATGAAACACGGTCTCGACTTCATTTCCTATTTCTATGCCGACCTGCCCAACCCTTTCATCACGGCAGAGCGCGAAAAGGGCATCGTCGTCATCACCTGGACGGTTCGTGACGAGAAGGCGCGCAAGCAAACCTTCGAAAACGCCGACCAGATGACCTTCGAGGGCTTCGACCCGCGCGCGTCCGTTTGACGCTCGCTTTTTCAACAAGCCCTCGCTTTTTCATCAAGATATGCGCAGACTGGCAATGCCCCCAAATCATTGAAACGGTCTCGCATTCGCTCCATGACTGATGAACTTTCAATCCGCATAGAGCGGTCTTTCACCGCGATTTCCCCGGAGAGCTGGTCCAAGCTCGCCGGGGCTTCCCGATCAAGCACATCGATCGCCTATAATCCCTTCGTCTCACACGCCTTCCTGTCGTCGCTCGAGGAATCGGGGTCGGCAACCGCGGAGACGGGCTGGCTCGGGCACCACATGCTGCTCGAGACGGACGACGGGCGCCTTGTCGGCGCCCTGCCCGGCTATCTGAAGAACCACAGCCGCGGCGAATATGTCTTCGATCATGGCTGGGCCGACGCCTTCGAGCGCGCCGGCGGACGCTATTATCCGAAGCTGCAATGCTCCATCCCCTTTACGCCCGCCACCGGACCGCGCCTGCTGGTCGCCGAGGATTATCCGCGTCTGGCCGTACAGGACGCGATGGCGGAAAGTCTGAAGGAAGTCGTGCGTCGCCTCGGCGTATCCTCCGCGCACATCACCTTCGTGCCAGACGACGAGATGGCGGTGCTGGAGAGCGAGGAGTATCTGCACCGTACCGACCAGCAATTCCACTTCATCAACGAAGGCTATGCCAACCACGATGAATTCCTGGAAACGCTCGCCTCGCGCAAACGCAAGGCGCTTCGCAAGGAACGCAGGGCGGCGCTCGAAAACGGCATCAGCATCGATTGGCTGACCGGCAGCGATCTGACCGAGGATATCTGGGACCAGTTCTTCGCCTTCTACATGGATACCGGCAGCCGCAAATGGGGGCGGCCCTATCTCACGCGGGAATTCTACTCGCTGATCGGCGAGCGCATGCCCGAGGATATCCTGCTTGTCATGGCCAAGCACAATGGCCGCTACGTCGCCGGCGCCATCAACTTCATCGGCTCCGAAACGCTCTACGGCCGGCACTGGGGCTGCATCGAGGATCATCCCTTCCTGCATTTCGAGGTCTGCTATCACCAGGCGATCGATTTCGCGCTCGCCAAGGGGCTGAAGCGGGTGGAGGCAGGCGCGCAGGGAGAGCACAAGCTGGCCCGAGGTTACCTGCCGGTGACAACGCACTCGGCCCACTATGTCGCCCATGCGGGCCTTCGCCAGGCGATCGGTGATTACCTCGCCCGCGAGCGCGATGACGTCGAGCACATGAACGAGATTTTGAGCGAGCACAGCCCGTTCCGTCGCGGCGAGCGGCTACAGGAGGATTGACGCCCTCTCCTCAGCCGCGCTACGCGAACAGGACACCATCAGGAGAGATAAGATGACGAGCGCGGCTTACGACACCAACAACATCTTCGCCAAGATCCTGCGTGGCGAGATCCCCTCGGTCAAGGTCTACGAGGACGAGCATACGCTGGCTTTCATGGATGTGATGCCACAGGCGCCGGGCCACGTGCTTGTCGTGCCGAAGGCTGCCTCGCGCAACCTTCTCGACGCCGATCCGGCAGCACTCGCCAAGACCATCCCCGTTGTCCAGACGATCGCCAACGCGGTGAAGGAAGCCTTCGACGCCGACGGCGTGTTCGTCTGCCAGTTCAACGAACCGGCCGCCGGCCAGACCGTCTTCCACCTGCACTTCCATGTCATCCCACGCCACGAAGGCATCGCGCTGAAGCCGCATTCCGGCCAGATGGAAGATGGCGCCGTGCTGGCGGCGAATGCCGAGAAGATCAAAGCGGAGCTTTGATCGACAACGCCGAGCTTTGAGCTGAACGCACTGATAGCGGAGAACTTCAATGATACGTCACACCGTGGCATTTCGCCTGAAGCACGCGGAAGGATCCGCCGAGGAAAAGGCGTTTCTTGACGCAGCACTCATCCTCTCCACGATCCCAAGCGTGAGAAACTTCGAGCAGTTGCGGCAGACCAGCCGCAAGAACAGCTTCGCTTTCGGCTTTTCGATGGAGTTCGAAAATCAGGCTGGATACGACGCTTACAACGAGCATCCCGTACACACGGCCTTTGTCCGCGACCATTGGGTGCCTGAGGTCGAAGAATTTCTCGAGATCGACTACGCACCGCTCTGACCAGCGTTCCCTTGTCAGAGGCACAGGCTCCAAGACATGAAAAAAGGCGGCTCGAAAGCCGCCTTTTCTATTCGCTTTACTTCTTCGGCACCCTCGGCACCGCGCCCTTCTTCGGCGCGCTCTTGACCTCGGGCTCGGCAACCGCTGCTGCCTTCGACTTCTTGACCGTGGCCTTCTTGGCCTTGGCCTTCGTCTTCAGCTCGCCGTCATCCTCGTCGTCCACCTCGGGGTGTACGACTTCGGCTTCCGGCTTCGGCTTGATCGGCGCGGTGTCCGACACGGCTTCCAGGATGATGCCCGGCTTGCCGTCTTCCTTCGGTCCGACGGTGACATTGACGACGCCGCCCTTCTTCAGCTTGCCGAAGAGGATCTCGTTGGCCAACGGTTTCTTGATGACGTCCTGGATGACGCGCGCCAGCGGACGGGCGCCCATCTTTTCGTCGTAGCCCTTCTCTGCCAGCCACGAAATCGCATCCTCGTGCAGGTCGAAGGTGACGTTCCGTTCGGAAAGCTGGGCTTCGAGCTGCATGATGAACTTCTGCACGACCTTGTGGATGACCACTGTCGGCAGCGGCGCGAACGGGATGACCGCGTCGAGACGGTTGCGGAATTCCGGCGTGAAGATGCGGTTCAGCGCTTCCTCGTCCTCGCCCGTCCGCTTGGACGAACCGAAGCCGAAGGCTGCCTTTGCCATTTCCGACGCGCCCGCATTGGTCGTCATGATCAGGATGACATTGCGGAAGTCGATCTTCTTGCCGTTGTGGTCGGTCAGCGTGCCATGGTCCATCACCTGCAACAGGATGTTGTAGATGTCGGGATGGGCCTTTTCGATTTCGTCGAGCAGCACCACGCAATGCGGATGCTGGTCGACGCCATCGGTCAAGAGACCGCCCTGGTCGAAGCCGACATAGCCGGGAGGCGCACCGAGCAGACGCGAGACCGTGTGCCGCTCCATGTACTCGGACATGTCGAAGCGCAGAAGCTCGACGCCGAGCGACGAGGCCAGTTGCTTGGCCACTTCCGTCTTACCGACACCAGTCGGGCCGGAGAAAACGTAGGAGCCGATCGGCTTGTTCGGTTCACGCAGGCCGGCGCGCGCCAGCTTGATCGAGGTCGAGAGCGCTTCGATCGCGAGGTCCTGGCCGTAGACGACCGAGCGCAGTTCCTGCTCGAGATTGGCGAGAACGGCTTCGTCGTCCTTCGACACGCTCTTCGGCGGGATGCGGGCCATCGTGGCGATCGTTGCCTCGATTTCCTTCTCGGTGATCAGCTTGCGGCGCTTGGATGGCGGCAGAAGCATCTGGGCCGCGCCGGTTTCGTCGATCACGTCGATCGCCTTGTCCGGCAGCTTGCGGTCGGAGATGTAGCGCGCCGACAGCTCGACCGCCGTCTTGATGGCGTCGTTCGAGTAGCGCAGGTGGTGATATTCTTCGAAGTAAGGCTTCAGCCCCTTCATGATCGCGATGGCGTCGTCGATGGACGGCTCAGCCACATCGATCTTCTGGAAGCGACGCACCAGGGCGCGGTCCTTTTCGAAGAACTGACGATATTCCTTGTAGGTGGTCGAACCGATGCAGCGGATCGCGCCCGAAGACAGAGCCGGCTTCAAGAGGTTCGATGCATCCATCGCGCCGCCAGAGGTGGCGCCGGCGCCGATTACCGTGTGGATTTCGTCGATGAACAGAACGGCACCAGGATACTCCTCGAGTTCCTTGACGACCTGCTTCAGACGCTCTTCGAAATCACCGCGATAGCGGGTGCCGGCGAGCAGCGTGCCCATGTCGAGCGAGAAGATCGTCGCATCGGCCAGCGCTTCCGGAACCTTGCCTTCCATGATCCGCTTGGCGAGGCCTTCGGCAATCGCCGTCTTGCCGACGCCGGGATCACCGACGTAGAGCGGATTGTTCTTCGAACGGCGGCACAGGATCTGGATGGTGCGGTTGACCTCGGCGTGACGACCGATCAGCGGATCGATCTTGCCGGTCTTGGCCTTCTCGTTGAGATTGACGCAATAAGCCTTCAGGGCGTCCTGCTGCTTCTTTGCGCCGCCTTCTTCCTCGGTGCCGCGCGCGGCATTCGGCTTGCTCTCGGCTTCGCCTTCCTCGGCGCCACGCGGCGTGCGGTTTTCCGAAGAGCCGGCGCGCTTGCCGATGCCGTGCGAGATGTAGTTGACCGCGTCGTAGCGGGTCATTTCCTGCTCCTGCAGGAAGTATGCAGCGTGGCTTTCGCGCTCGGCGAAGATGGCGACGAGCACGTTCGCGCCGGTCACTTCCTCGCGGCCGGACGACTGCACATGGATCACCGCACGCTGAATGACACGCTGGAAGCCGGAGGTGGGCTTCGAGTCTTCATCGTATCCGGTGATCAGGTTGGAGAGTTCATTGTCGACGTATTCGACGAGCGTCTTCTTCAGCGCGACGAGGTCGACGTTGCAGGCACCCATGACGGCTGCCGCATCGGCGTCGTCGATCAGGGCGAGCAGCAGATGCTCGAGCGTCGCATATTCGTGATGCCGCTCGTTGGCAAAGGTCAGTGCCTGATGGAGCGCCTTCTCAAGACTAGGCGAAAATGTTGGCACGTTCAGATCCTCACTTCTTTTCCATGACGCATTGCAGCGGATGCTGGTGCTGTCGGGCGAAGTCCATCACCTGGCTCACCTTGGTTTCCGCCACCTCGTATGTAAATGTTCCGCATTCGCCAACGCCGTGGTTGTGGACATGCAGCATGATGCGGGTGGCACTTTCACGGTCCTTCTGAAAAAACCGCTCCAGGATGTGGATGACGAATTCCATGGGCGTGTAGTCGTCGTTCAGAATAAGTACGCGGTACAGGTTAGGCTTCTTGGTCTTCGGTTTGGTGCGCGTTATGACCGAGGTGCCGCGATTTCCGTTGTCCCCGTTCCTTTCGCTATCATCCTGCATCCGGACGGGCGTTGCGATCATTTTCATTCGTTCCTCGATCAACCCGGCGGAGCATGGGAGATGTGCTTTACCCGCCGAATGTCTGACTACTAACTTAGTTCATAATAGAGCGATTTTAAGCCCCTTGCTTCACACTGCAATCACAATTCGCCCGCGTCAGGCGCAAAGACACAAAAATAGCGCGCAGATTTGAGACTGCCTGACGGCAAAACAAAAAGACCGGCTGCAGATGCGTAGCCGGTCTTTGTATTTCAAGAGGTAAGAGACGTGTGCGCTAAGCTTAGGCCGCCGTCTGCGTCGCCACCGGCGCCGGCTTCATTGCCTTCGCGGCAGCCGCGACCGGCGCCTCATAGGGCTTGTAGGCGCTCTTGGCGATGTCGGAGTACATTTCCGTCAGCTTCGTCGCTTCGGCGACAAAGTTTTCGTAGGCGGACTTCACATAGCTGGTCTGCAACTCGAAGACGGCTTCGAAGCTGCGGGCGCCCGAGAGCGTCTCGAAATGCGTGACAGCATCCTGGAAAGACTTCTTGGAATATTCGGTGGTTTCCATGGCGATCGCCTGCATGCCCTTGGCGGTTTCCGAGTAGCTTTTCAGCACCGCGTCCATGGCTTCCTTACTCTTGCGATTCGTGTCCTCAAAATTCAGCATGACTATCCTCCTTGTCTTGCGTACTTGCCGTGCGTGGGCCTCCTTGCCCTGCCTCGACATCGAAGGTTAGCTGCACCGCACACGAAGTCAAGCGACTTTGTGCAATGCAAAACAATCATTGGTTGCGTCGATGATTGTAATTGCGGCCCGGTTTTCGAGCGACGTACGTCTTTAATTAATTTCGCTAAAATATATCAGGCGGCCGCAACCGTAAGCTTTGAACAAAAACTCGGTTGCGAGCCGCGAATACTTTCTCGACGACGATCAGTCGAGCAGATCGGCCGGAACCTTGCCGCCGTTTTCCGACAGCTTCTTCAGAAGCGACTTGTGCAGGAACATGTTCATCGTCGCCGAGTCGTTCTTGTCGCCGGTATAGCCGAGCTCGGTCGCCAACTCCTTGCGCTCGGTCAGGCTCGCATCCATGCCAAGAGCCTTCATGAGATCGACGATCGAGCGGCGCCAATCGAGCTTCTGGCCGTTCTTCTTGACGGCGGCGTCGAGCACCATGGCGATATCGACCGAGGTCGATGGCGCGGAAGTGGCTGGCGATGTGGGTGCAGGGGTCGGAGACGGGCTCGGGGCGGCTGAAGGCGATATCGGCGCCTGCGCGGGCTCGATCTTAGGTGCAGCGGCCGGGGTTGCCTCGGCGGCGTGTGCCTCACCCCAGATTGCGTGTTTGATCTTGTCGAAAATACCCATGTCCGGTTTCCCCTTGATGGCGCTCGAGCACATGCTCAAGCCCAAGATGGGGCGCAAGACCGGGTGGTCCAGAGCGGGACCAGCAATTTCGGCCAGGCCGCGACGTCGCGGCCCAGGCACAATCGGTGCGAGACGAAGCTCGCAACCGGATCAGAGATCGACGTCGAGGATCGCCATCGAGAAGTTGTACGAGCGGTCGCCGTCCTCGTCATCGATGTAGACGACGCCCAGAAATTCCTCGCCCATGTAGACTTCAGCGGAGTCGTTCTTGCGCGGACGTGCCTTGACGATCATTTCCGGGTTGAACGTGCGTTTGAAATAGGCGTCGAGTTTCTTGATTTCTTCGGGCTTCACACTGCATCTCCTGAGCGGTCTCAATGGCCGCTTTTTGCATGGGAAAGTTGGGTCTGTAAAGGCGCGGAGCCGGTTGCGATACCGCTTTCCCCGCCGTTCTTCAGGCCATGTTGTCGCTATGAGCGACGCGAAAACGCCTAGATGTCGGCGCCCATCACCTGATCCATGATCACCTGATCCATGAGCCTCGATGGTTCCGAACAGCCGGCCGTGCCGACCACCTTGGCGGGTACGCCCGCGACGGTCGTCTTCGGCGGTACCGCCTTCAGCACGACGGAACCGGCGGCAATGCGCGAGCAATGACCAATCTCGATATTGCCGAGGATCTTAGCACCCGCGCCGATCAAGACGCCGCTGGCGATCTTCGGATGGCGATCGGCGCCCTCTTTGCCGGTGCCCCCGAGCGTGACGCCGTGCAGGATCGAGACGTTGTCGCCGATGACGGCGGTTTCGCCAACGACGAGTCCCGTCGCGTGATCGAGGAAGATACCGCGGCCGATACGTGCGGCCGGGTTGATGTCGGTCTGGAAGACGCTCGACGAGCGGCTCTGCAGGTAGAGCGCCAGATCACGGCGGCCGCGATTGAGCAGCCAGTGCGCGAGACGATGGGTCTGCAGCGCGTGGAAACCCTTGAAGTAGAGCAGCGCTTCCATGAAGCGCAGGCATGCTGGATCGCGGTCGTAGACGGCCTGGATATCGACGCGCAGGATGGCGCCCCATTCCGGCCAGTCGGCCAGCATCTGGTCGAAGGTCTGGCGCAGCAGGATCGCCTGCATATCGGGATGATCAAGGCGCTCGCAGATGCGGTAGATCACGCATTCCTCGAGCGAGCGATGGTTGAGCACGGTGGAATACAGAAATGCCGCCAGCACCGGATCGGCTTCGGCGGCAAGACGCGCTTCCTCGCGCAGGCTATCCCAGATGGGGTCCATCGCCTTGAGCGAACCTTGGGTCTCAAGAGGACGAATGTCTGACTTCGCGACCATCGAGGTCTCCTTGTCTTCCGAATGGCATTCCATCCGGGCATTGTATTCAGACTGGGTATTCCGGCTGGATCCGTCGATCGGCGCCGGGCATTTGCGCCTGAGTGTCACCCTATATAGGGCAAAATCCGGCTGATATAAATGGGGCGACGGAAACGGCTTTTCGCTATTTCCACATTTTGGTGAACGATCGTCCTTGCGCGCCCGCCCCTGATGTCACCGGGCGGAGAGCTCCGCATAGAAGTCCAGCACGGCCGCCTTGAACACCTTGTCTCCGACGGCGAGCATGTGGTCGCGGCCGGGGATATCGAGCGCGCGGGCGTCGGGCATCAGCGCCGCCAGTTCCTGCGGGGAACCGGCGATGTCGTCCTTGGTGCCAACCGCCACCAGCGTCGGCGCCTCGATCTTCGCCATGTCGCTTCGTTCGACCAGATCGCGCGAGCCCCTGATGCAGGCGGCGAGCGCCTGGCGGTCGCTCTTCGTCTGCTCGGCGAAGGCGCGGAACATGCGGCCGCGGGCATGGGTGACGCCATCGATCGAGGGCGCCAGCAGCGCATCGGCGATCGGGTCCCAATCGCCGACACCATCGGTCATGCCGATGCCGAGGCCGCCGAGCACCAGCGAGCGGACGCGATCGGGCCTGCTGAGCGCCGCGAAGACCGAGATGCGCGCACCCATCGAGTAGCCGATGAGGTTGGCTTCCGGAATGCCGAGGTGATCGAGCAGCGCGATGGAATCAGCCGCCATGATCCACGGGCGATAGGCTTCGGAATCATGCGGCTTGTCGCTTGCGCCGTGGCCTCTGTTGTCCATGGCGATGACCCGGTATCCGGCCTCGCCCAGCGTTTTCAGCCAGCCCGGGTAGACCCAGTTGACGCTGGCGGTGGAGGCGAAGCCGTGGATGAGCAGCACCGGCGGCCCCTCGGGATTTCCCTCGTCGAAGTAGGAGAGGTTGAGGCCGTCGTGCACGAAGGTCGAAAAGGCAGGCGTATTCAAGTTCATCGGGGCAGTCCTGTTTTGCCGGGACCATATTTTATCGGGCCGCTGACGGGAACCCCTGCCCCAATCAAAAAGCACGGTCCAAAAGCGCCTCCAAAAACTATCGGGCGCGCCTCTCCTTTGGCTCGACACATTTCCGGCGACGCACTATAAGGTGCCCACGTTTTCAAAGGCATTCGGAGATCCCTCATGGCCGGTCACAATATCCCTCACTTCCAGAACGACGGCGGACACCGTGTCATCGAAGTCGGCGTGAAGGAATTCATGTGCACCGGCGCCTCCGTTCCCTACGACCACCCGCATATCTTCATCGACATGGGCGACGAGAACGAGAAGGTCTGTTCCTACTGCTCGACTCTCTACCGCTTCAACGGCGCGCTGAAGGCCACCCAGACGAACCCGGCTGGCTGCGTCTTCCACTTCCAGGTCGCTTAATTCTAAAACACAGATTGGATCGACCATGTCGGTCGAACATGCCGCTATTATCGGAGCGGGCGTCGCTGGTTTGACGGCGGCGCTGGCACTCGCCAGGCATGGCATTCGCTCCGAGATCTTCGAGCAGGCGCCTGAGCTGACCGAGGTGGGCGCCGGGCTGCAGATATCGCCCAATGCATCGCGCATCCTCGACAAGCTCGGCGTTCTCGACCTGCTGACGCCGATCTGGCTCGAGCCGAACAACATTCGCCTGATCTCCGGCACATCACTGCATGAACTGGCCGCCGTGCCATCGGGCCCTGCCGCCCGCGCGCGCTGGGAGGCGCCCTACGGGGTGCTGCATCGCACGAGCCTGCAAGGCGCGCTGCTTGCCGCCGTAAAAGACAATCCGCTCTGCACGCTGCATCTCGGCTCGCGCATCGAAAGCGGCGACATCGCAGCGATCACTCGCGCGGGCGGCGTGATCATCGGCGCCGATGGCGTCTGGTCGAAGACACGCGATCTCGTCGCCGACAGCCCCTCCTCGCGCTTTTCCGGCAACATCGCCTATCGCTTCACCGTCTCGGCGGCGGATGCGCGGGGCGTGCTGAACCGCGAGAGTGTTTCGGCCTTTCTCGGGCCATCGGCGCATCTGGTGGCCTATCCGCTGCGCGAGACCGACAACTTCAACATGGTGGCGATCACCACGGGCCATGCCGCTACCCGCGAATGGCTGGCGCAGCCGACGCAGGCGCAGCGCCAACAGTTGCTCGCCCGCTTCTCGCGCTGGAACCCGGCGTTGCTGTCGCTCTTCGAAAAATCCGGCGAGATGACCTTCTGGCCGCTTTACGAGGCGACGCGCGGCAAGTGGCAGAACGGCCGCGATACGGTGCTGATCGGGGATGCGGCGCATGCGATGATGCCGTTTGCCGCGCAAGGTGCTGCGATGGCGATCGAAGACGCCTACGAACTGGCGTCGTTCCTGGCCAAACGCCCTGCTTCAGAAGCGCTGCCGCTGTTCGAGGCCCATCGCGTGCCGCGCGTGAACCGGCTGCGCCAACGCGGCGCGTTCAACCAGTTCGTCTATCACGCCCGTGGTCCATTCCGGATCGGGCGTGATATCGTTCTTTCTTTGAAGCCGCCGCAAAGTCTCGCGGCGGATCTTGACTGGATCTACGCTTATCGCGCGATGGACTGACAGCGCCGCTGATCAGACCGCCTTGGCGGCGGCGAAACCGCGCTCGATATCGAGCTTGATATCGGCAACATCCTCCAGACCGATCTGAAGGCGGATCACCGGCCCCTCGGTCGGCGCCTTGGTGACGCGGCGGTCGTTCAGATTGACGTGGACCGCAAGGCTCTCGAAACCACCCCAGGACCAACCGAGACCGAAAATCCGGAGCGCATCAAGGAAGGCATGCGCCTTCGGCTTGAAGGCGGCCGGGCTATCGGCCTTCAGCACGAAGGAGAAGATCCCGCTGGCGCCCTTGAAGTCGCGCTTCCAGAGCTCGTGGCCCGGGAAGCTCGGCAACGCCGGATGCAGCACGGCGGCCACGTCTTCGTGGCCTTCCAGCCATTTGGCGATGGTGAGCGCGCTCTCGTAGTGGCGCTCGAGGCGCACACCCATGGTGCGCAGGCCGCGCAGGATCTGGTAGGCATCGTCAGGCGCGCCGCAGATGCCGAGCGTGATGTTGGCCTCGTGCAGCTGCTCCCAGTGCTTGGCATTGGCCGAAACCGTGCCCATCAGAATATCGGAGTGGCCGGACGGATACTTCGTCGCCGCGTGGATCGAGATATCGACGCCGTAATCGAGCGGGCGGAAATAGACAGGTGTCGCCCAGGTATTGTCCATCGTCACCACCGCGCCGTGCTTGTGGGCGATCGCGGCAATGGCCGGAATATCCTGCATCTCGAAGGTGTTGGAACCCGGCGCTTCGGTGTGCACCAGCTTGGTGTTGGGCTTGATCAGCGTCTCGATGCCGACGCCGATGGCCGGATCGTAATATTCGACGGAAACGCCGAGGCGCTTCAGCATCGTGTCGCAGAAATGGCGGGTCGGGCCATAGACCGAATCGACGACCAGCGCATGATCGCCGGACGACAGGAAAGCCAGGAACGGCACCGTGACGGCGGCGAGACCCGAGGGAACGAGTATCGTTCCGGCCGATCCCTCAAGCGCGTCTATCGCTTCGCAAAGAGCATCGGTGGTCGGCGTTCCGCGTGTTCCGTAGGTGTATTTCTGCGCCCGCTGATCCATCGCCTTGGCATTGGGAAACAGCACCGTCGACGCATGCACGACGGGCGGATTGACGAAGCCATGATAGTCGGAAGGATCATTGCCGATATGCGAAAGGCGGGTGTTGATGCCGGCGTTTTGAAGCAGGCCGTCTCTATCTGTCATGTCTAATTAAGCCTTTGGAATGAACGCTCTTTGCGGAACTCTTGGACCTCTCCCGAGGCGGGGTCAACCCCGCTCACGTAACGTAAAGTCGACCAAGAGAACCGGTCGGTACGGCAATTATCCAGATATATCAGTGAGTTTGCGCGATTTTTTTCGCCAAACACTGCCTTTTGGGTAATCAATTGCTCATTTTGTGAGCCGCACTCAGCAAATTGCCGAAATATCACGCAATCTTGTGGCGCGAGACTTGACCGTGGTGACATTTCCGACTGTGATAGACCAACTCGCGCCGGGAGGGTGTCGGGTCTTTTGGGGGGTCAGCATGCTTCTGCGGATGCTCCCACAATAAACAAAAGATAACGGAAAAAGGTTGGGAAAAATGAAGATTAAGCTTCTGTCGGTCGCCATTGGCGCAGCAGTCTTCGCACTTGGCGCTTCGGCAGCTTCGGCGACGACGCTTGGGGACGTAAAAGCAAAAGGGTTCGTTCAGTGCGGCGTCAACACCGGTCTGACCGGTTTCGCGGCACCTGACGCTTCCGGCAACTGGGCCGGTTTCGACGTCGATTTCTGCAAGGCCGTTGCATCCGCCGTCTTCGGCGATCCGACCAAAGTGAAGTACACGCCGACCAACGCCAAGGAGCGCTTCACGGCGCTGCAGTCCGGCGAAATCGACGTCCTGTCGCGTAACACGACATGGACCATCAACCGTGACACCGCTCTCGGCTTCAACTTCCGCCCGATCACCTATTATGACGGTCAGGGCTTCATGGTTCGCAAGAGCCTGAACGTGAAGTCGGCTCTCGAACTCTCGGGCGCTGCCATCTGCGTACAGTCCGGCACCACGACCGAGCTCAACCTCGCCGACTACTTCAAGGCCAACAACCTGCAGTACAATCCGGTGGTTTTCGAAAAGCTCGAGGAAGTCAACGCAGCCTATGATTCGGGCCGTTGCGACGTCTACACCACCGACCAGTCCGGCCTCTACTCGCTGCGTCTGACGCTGAAGAACCCCGACGAGCACATGATCCTGCCTGAGATCATCTCCAAGGAGCCGCTCGGCCCGGCCGTTCGCCAGGGCGACGACCAGTGGTTCGACATCGTTTCCTGGACGGCTTACGCGCTGATCAACGCCGAGGAGTTCGGCATCACGCAGGCCAACGTCGACGAGATGAAGAACTCGCCGAACCCAGATATCAAGCGCTTCCTCGGCTCCGAGGCTGACACCAAGATCGGCACCGATCTCGGTCTCACCAACGACTGGGCTGCAAACGTCATCAAGGGCGTCGGCAACTACGGCGAAATCTTCGAGCGCAACATCGGCCAGGGCAGCCCGCTGAAGATCGCTCGCGGCCTGAACGCGCTGTGGAACAAGGGCGGCATCCAGTACGCACCTCCGGTCCGCTAATCGGCCCCTTATGAAAGCCCGGAAAGGCGGCCAAGCCGCCTTTCCGTCTTCCAAAAAAGAAAAGCCCTAAAAGGGGCACACAGGGGAAAGGCTCGGCATGGCGCAGCAAGAGGCGGCTCACACCGCACCCATATCCGAAAGCGGCTGGAACTACCGGTCCGTACTCAACGACCCGAAATATCGGGGCATCTTCTTCCAGGTTCTCACCGTTGTCGCACTCGTCGGCCTCGTCTGGTGGATCGCGCACAACACCGCGGCCAACCTCGCACGCAGCAACACGGCCTCGGGCTTCGGCTTCCTGCGCGGCCGCGCCGGCTTCGAAATCGGCCAGTCGCTGATCTCCTACACCAGCGATTCGACCTACGGACGCGCTCTTGTCGTCGGCATCCTCAACACCATGCTGGTGGCCATCACCGGCATCATCACGGCGACCATCATCGGCTTCATCGTCGGCATCGGGCGCCTGTCGCACAACTGGCTGATCGCCAAGCTTTGCCAGATCTACGTCGAGGTGTTCCGCAACATCCCGCCGCTGCTCGTCATCTTCTTCTGGTATTCCGGCGTTCTCGCCGTTCTGCCGCAGCCGCGTGAATCGCTGCACCTGCCGTTCAGCATGTTCCTCAACAATCGCGGCCTGGCCTTCCCTCGCCCGATCTTCGAGAGCGGCATGCTCGCGGTGCTGGCGGCATTCGTGATCGCGATCATCGCCGTCATCTTCATGGCGCGCTGGGCGCACAAGCGGCAGGCCGCCACCGGCAAGCCGTTCCACACCATCTGGGTATCGATCGGGCTCATCGTCGGTCTGCCCGTCGTAGCCTTCCTCGCATCGGGACTGCCGATGTCCTTCGACATTCCCGTTGCCGGCAAGTTCAACCTTACCGGCGGCTCGGTTGTCGGGCCTGAGTTCATGTCGCTGTTCCTGGCGCTGTCCTTCTACACCGCATCCTTCATCGCCGAGATCGTGCGCGGTGGTATTCGGGGCGTGCCGAAGGGCCAGTCGGAAGCGGCCGGAGCACTCGGTCTGCATCCCTCCAGCGTCACCCGCCTCGTCGTCGTGCCGCAGGCCATGCGCATCATCATCCCGCCGCTGACGAGCCAGTATCTCAACCTCACCAAGAACTCGTCGCTGGCGATCGCCATCGGCTTCTCCGACCTCGTCGCGGTCGGCGGCACCATCATGAACCAGAGCGGTCAGGCGATCGAGATCGTTTGTATCTGGGGTATCATCTACCTTGGACTGAGCATCCTCACCTCGCTGTTCATGAACTGGTTCAACGCCAAGATGGCCCTGGTGGAGAGATAAGACGATGTCCGTATCCAAGAACTCTTTCGTCCGAACAACCATGCTGTCGCCAGAACCCGCCCCGGCGGGAGAAAAGGGCGTAACCGCCTGGGTCCGCAAGAACCTTCTGGCGACGCCGAAAGACGTCGTGCTGACGGTGCTTGCGCTGGCGCTGATCCTTTGGGCGGTGCCGCACATCGTCAACTGGCTGTTCATCGAGGCCGTCTGGTCCGGTCCCGATCGCACCTTCTGCGCAACGACCGTCCAGGGCGGCGTTCAGCCTGATGGCTGGAGCGGCGCTTGCTGGGCCTTCGTGCAGGCCAAGTACGACCAGTTCATCTTCGGCCGCTATCCGATCAGCGACCGCTGGCGCCCGACCATCGTCGGCATCCTGTTCGTGGCACTGCTGGTGCCGATGCTGATCCCGTCGGTGCCGCGCAAGGGTCTGAACGCCATCCTGCTGTTCCTCGTCCTGCCGGTCGTCTCCTTCTGGCTGCTTTACGGCGGCTTCGGTCTCGAGGTCGTTGAAACGTCGCTCTGGGGCGGCCTGATGGTGACGCTGATCCTTTCCTTCGTCAGCATCGCGGTCTCCTTCCCCTGCGGCATCCTGCTCGCGCTCGGACGGCGATCGAAGATGCCGGTCATCCGCATGGTCTGCGTGGCCTTCATCGAAATCGTCCGCGGCGTGCCGCTGATCACCGTCCTCTTCATGGCCAGCGTCATGCTGCCGCTGTTCCTGCCGACCGGCTGGACCATCGACAAGCTGCTGCGCGCATTGATCGGGGTGTCGATCTTCACCTCGGCCTACATGGCCGAAGTCATCCGCGGCGGCCTGCAGGCCATTCCGAAGGGCCAGTTCGAGGGCGCGGATTCGCTCGGCCTCGGCTACTGGCAAAAGACCCGGCTGGTGATCATGCCGCAGGCGATCAAGCTGGTTATCCCCAGCATCGTCAACACCTTCATCGGCACCTTCAAGGATACGTCGCTGGTGTCGATCATCGGCATGTTCGACCTGTTGAACATCGTGCGCCTGAACTTCTCGGACGCCAACTGGGCAAGTGCGGTGACGCCTTTGACCGGCCTGATCTTCGCGGGCTTCGTTTTCTGGCTTTTCTGCTTCGGCATGTCACGCTATTCAAACTTCATGGAACGCCACCTCGACACTGGCCACAAACGATAAGAGCAAGGGGAAAAATCATGGCTGAAGCCCAACCCAAAAAGATGACCGTGTCGGCAACCGATGTTGCCATCGAAATCATCGGCATGAACAAGTGGTACGGTGATTTCCACGTGCTGCGCGACATCAACCTGAAGGTCATGCGCGGCGAGCGCATCGTCATCGCCGGCCCTTCCGGCTCCGGTAAGTCGACGATGATCCGCTGCATCAACCGCCTGGAAGAACACCAGAAGGGCCAGATCATCGTCGATGGCACGGAACTGACCAACGACCTGAAGAAGATCGACGAAGTGCGCCGCGAAGTCGGCATGGTCTTCCAGCACTTCAACCTCTTCCCGCATCTGACGATCCTGGAAAACTGCACGCTGGCGCCGATCTGGGTGCGCAAGATGCCGAAGAAGCAGGCCGAAGAGATCGCCATGCACTTCCTCAAGCGCGTCAAGATCCCCGAGCAGGCCAACAAGTATCCGGGCCAGCTCTCCGGCGGCCAGCAGCAGCGCGTGGCGATCGCCCGCTCGCTGTGCATGAACCCGAAGATCATGCTGTTCGACGAGCCGACCTCGGCGCTCGACCCTGAAATGATCAAGGAAGTGCTCGACACCATGGTCGGTCTTGCCGAAGAAGGCATGACGATGCTCTGCGTGACCCACGAAATGGGCTTCGCCCGCCAGGTCGCCAACCGCGTCATCTTCATGGACCAGGGCCAGATCGTCGAACAGAACTCTCCCGCCGAGTTCTTCGACAATCCGCAGCACGAGCGCACCAAGCTATTCCTCAGCCAGATCCTGCACTAGGACTGCGACAGTAATGCTCAATGAAAACCCGCCGGGCGAAAGCCGCGGCGGGTTTTTCTATGCCCGGCGGGAACCTGGGAA
Organism: Rhizobium sp. 2MFCol3.1; assembly: GCF_000377565.1. GTDB lineage: Bacteria > Pseudomonadota > Alphaproteobacteria > Rhizobiales > Rhizobiaceae > Rhizobium. Next base: position 199,298 of record NZ_KB898361.1, read on the forward strand.
CGAAGGCGCCTCCTCACTCTCGGCGTCATCCTCGGCCAACGTGCCGAGGATCTAAGCACGTGGCCCAGAATGCAACAGTGCTGCTCAAGGCGAGCGAACGAAGTAAAGGCGCTGAGTCTGGCCACCGGGTGCCAAGTGTCCATTCCCGTCGAGCAAATGGAGAGACCGGCAGATGCTCGGCACAAGACCGAGCATGACGGCGGAGAGGGTGGTCGGCGCCGGAAACCCGTTGAAACGAATGCCCTTCCCAGCCTCGCCGCAACAGGCCTGCGGAACGGCGGAAGAAACCGGGCGGGACGGCGGATGCCGTCCCGGCGGCGCTCGGCTAATCCGAAATCAGCCCTTCAGCTTGGCATTGCAGAGGCTGTAGAAGCCGCCGCCCTTCTGGATCCACTTCAGGCCGTTCAGCGTGTTGGCGTCCTTGTTGGTGTGGTAGGAATCGACGCAGGTGTGCATGCGGCCCTTGCCGGGAGTTTCCTTGGCGTATTTGGGAGCAATCGCCGTCGGGAAGGTCACGCCCTTGGGAGCGTCCATCGTCGGCTTTTCAGGCTCGGCGCCGGTTGCCATCGTAACGTCAGGCTCAGCGGTCGCATCCGGGCCGCACTGCGCCTTGCGGAAGTCGTTCCACTTCATGTCCTTGGCGGAACCATCCGCCTGCGCCGACTTGTACTTGGCGCTGCACTCTTTCATCGAGAGCGCCGAGGACGGCGTGGCGAAGGCGAGCGCGCCGAGCAGGGAAACAGAGGCAAGAATTGTCAGATGCTTGATCATGGTCATTCCTCCAAAGCCTAATATGCAGGCTAAGCCACTCTTATCCCGGCGCATTTTGTTGTCAACGCGGCTTTTTCGATGGTTGCGCGAATATTCCGTGACACCCGGAATGCCGCATGGCCGGGCGCCCTCGCCCCGCGCCGTCCTTTCACGCGACCGTGAGCAGGTGTATAGTCGCGCCGCTGGTTCTTCCCTGCATTTTTATGGAGGATGACATGCGCCAACCCGACATGCAAAAAGTGGATGCCCTCGTCGGCCGGCTGGTCGGCGATATCGGCGCCGCCGTATCCGGCTCCCTGGTGGTGCTCGGCGACGACGTCGGATTGTTCAAGGCAATGAGCGACGGCGAGCCCGTCACCGCCGCCGAGCTTGCGAAAAAGACGGCGGTCAAAGAACGCTATCTGCGCGAATGGCTCTCGGCGCTCGCCGCCGCCGACTATCTGACCTACGACGAAAAGACCGACCGCTTCCGGCTGACACCGGAGCAGGCCCTGGTCTTCGCCGACGAGGACAGCCCCGCATTCTTCACCGGCGCGTTCCAGCTGGTGCAGGCGATGTGGACGGACGAGCCGAAGGTGGCCGATGCCTTCCGCACCGGCAAGGGGCTCGGCTGGCACGAGCACAGCAACTGCCTGTTCCGCGGCACCGAACGCTTCTTCCGCACCGGCTACAACAACAGCCTTGTCACCGAGTGGATACCGGCGCTCGACGGCGTCGAGGACAAGCTGAAGGCCGGCGCCAAGGTCGCCGATGTCGGCTGCGGCCATGGCAGTTCGACCATCCTGATGGCGCAGGCCTATCCCGCCTCGCGCTTCGTCGGCTACGACTACCACATGCCGTCGATCGAACGCGCTCGGATGGCGGCGAAGGAGGCCGGCGTTTCCGACCGCGTCAGCTTCGAGCAGGCGTCGGCCGCAAGCTTCCCGGCCGGGCGCTACGATCTTGTCGCCATGTTCGATTGCCTGCACGACATGGGCGATCCCGTCGGCGCGGGAAAGCATGTGAAGGAAACGCTTGCGCCGGGCGGCACCTGGATGATCGTCGAGCCCTTCGCGCATGATCACCTGAAGGACAATCTCAACCCCGTCGGCCGTGTCTATTACGGCGCCTCGACGATGATCTGCACGCCCGCCTCGATGTCGCAGGAGGTCGGACTGGCGCTCGGCGCGCAGGCCGGCGAAACGCGATTGCGCAAAGTGGCGCTCGACGCCGGCTTCAAGCATTTCCACCGCGCCACCGAAACGCCGTTCAACATGGTGTTCGAGGTTCGCGCTTGAAGAGAGGCCGACATCCACGGCCCGGAGAGGATCGACGCATCGCCAAACGCTGAAAATAGCCATTAACTATCAAACGGATAGGGAAAAGATCAGCACATCGCCATTTTTATGCGTTTTGCCGCTTGCGGGAATCCAAGTGCCTGATTATAAGGGCGCCACCACGAAGGAAGCGCCCTTCGTCTATCGGTTAGGACACCAGATTTTCATTCTGGGAAGAGGGGTTCGACTCCCCTAGGGCGTGCCACTTCTCTCTTCGTTGTCATTGATAACGAACTACTTTTCCCAAAATTCTCTGTAAGTGACAAAGCGAGCGAACCATTCGGCTCGATCCGTTATTCGCCGTTTCGTATCAGGCGCGCCCCCCCTGCGGACACGCGCCCTCCCGACCTCAATCGCGATATTGCGGCTCCTCGGCGTCGAGCATGCGCTTGATCGCCTCCAGATGCAGCCGCGCCGATTCCGGGTCGCCCTCGCGCATCTGGCGGTAGGCGGCCTCGGCGATATCGGGGGCGACGGGCAGGACCTGGCGGCCGGTGGAGAGCGCCAGCGTCTGCACCTGGCAGGCGCGCTCGAGATAATAGAGGTCGTCCCAGGCCTCGGCGATATTGGGCGCCAGCACCATGACGCCGTGATGCTTCATGAAGACGATGTCGGCGTCGCCGATCGCATTGGCGATGCGGTCGCCCTCGCGCTCGTCCAGCGCAAGGCCGTTGTAGTCGCGGTCATAGGCCGTGCGGCCGTAGAATTTCAGCGCCGTCTGGCCGGCGAAGATCAGCGGTTCGCCCTCGGTCATCGACAGCGCCGTCGCATAGGGCATGTGGGTGTGGAAAGCGACACGGGCGCGCGGAACGCGGGCGTGGATGCGAGCATGAATATAGAAGGCGGTCGCCTCCGGCTCGCCCTCGCCCGAGACGACGTTGCCGTGAAAATCGCAGATCAGAAGCTTAGACGCCGTCAGCTCGCGGAAGGCATAGCCATAGGGATTGACGATGAAGAGATCGTCATAGCCGGGCACCAGCGCCGAGAAATGATTGCAGATCCCCTCTTCGAGCCCATGGCGCGCAGCCATGCGAAAGCAGGCCGCCAGATCGGCGCGGGCCTGCCAGACCTCCTCGGTGTCGAGCTCCGGCTGGTTGGCGCCGGAAGCGCCGGTGGCCGCGGAGGACTTGTTCAGGGAATGCGCCATATCGATGCTCCATTGCGATTGAATGTCAGGCAGTAGAAATATGCGGACGGAAACTCAGCCGATCGGCAGGCGTCGCCTGATGATCGCGGCATGGTAGCGTGCTCCGGGCAGAAGGCCAGCGTCGTTGAAATCGAAATCCGGATTATGCAGCGGCGCGGAGTTCTCGCCGTTGCCCATGAAGACGAAGCAGCCGGGCACGTGTTCCAGGAAGCGCGCGAAATCCTCCGATGCGGTCATCGGCTCGGCGGCGACCTTGACGTGGTCAGCCTGCAAGACAGTGCGGGCGGCAGCCACCGCCTCTTCCACCAAGGTGGCGTCGTTGATGAGCGGCACGAATTCGCGCGTGTAGCGGGTTTCGGCGGTCACGTTGTAGGCCATCGCCGTGCCATCGGCGATGATGCGCATCTGCCGCTCGATCTCGGCGCTCACTTCCGGGCGGAAGCTGCGGGCGTCGCCAAGAATGCGGGCAAGCCCCGGCAGCGCGTTGCGGGTGCCGTCGGTGATGAGTTCGGTGACGGAGACCACGGCGATATCGGCGGGGCTCAGCCGGCGCGAGACGATCGTCTGCAGGTTGGTCAACAGCGCGCAGGCGGCGACGAGCACCTCGTTGCCGGATTGCGGGCGGGCGGCGTGGCCGCCCAGCCCGGTGAGGACGATCTCGAAATTATCCTCCGCCGACATGACCGGCCCTGCCCTGGTCTCGAAATGCCCGACCGGCAGGCCCGGCATGTTGTGCAGGCCGTAGATCTCGTCGAAGGGGAAGCGCTGCATCAGCCCGTCGTCGAGCATGGCGAGCGCGCCCTTGCCCCACTCCTCCGCCGGCTGGAACAGGAAGCGCACGGTGCCGTCAAAACCACCCTCCTCGGCCAATAGTTTGGCGGCGCCGAGCAGCATGGCCGTGTGCCCGTCATGGCCGCAGGCGTGCATCGTGCCCGGCACCTGAGAGCGGTAGTCCGCCTGTCCCCGCTCGGTGATACGCAGTGCGTCCATATCGGCGCGGAGCGCAACCGCGCGATTTCCAGTGCCTCGCGTCAGCGCGCCGACGACGCCGGTTCCGCCGACCCCTTCCGCGACCTCAAGGCCGAACGAACGCAGCTTATCCGCCACGAAGGCCGCCGTCCTCGTCTCCTCGAAGCCGAATTCCGGATGCGCGTGCAGATCGCGTCGCCATGCCGTCATCTCGTCGTTCAGCGCTGTCAGGTCGGTCATGTTATCGTCTCCCGATCATGCAGAGAGGTCGCGGACGACATCAAGCAGGATGTCGGCGCCGGCGACAAGGTCATCGGCATCTGTGTGTTCTCTCGGATTGTGGCTGATGCCGTCGCGGCTCGGAACGAAGATCATCGCCGAGGGCGCGATGCGGGCAATCATCTGCGCGTCGTGGCCGGCACCCGATGTCATCCGGCGCGACGACAGGCCACGTCGGCCGGCTGCCTGTTCTATCAGCGCCACGATAGCTGGATCGAAGGTCACCGGCTGGAAACGCGCCAGCCGCTCGACGGAAACGCCGAAACCATCGCGCAATGCCAGCGCATCGAGAAAGGCGTCCAGTGCCGCCTCCTCCTCGCGCAGACGCTGCTCGTCGGGACTGCGGAGATCGACGGTGAAGCTTGCCAGCGACGGGATGACGTTGATGGCGTTCGGCTCGAAGGCCATGCAGCCGATGGTGGCGACAACCGGGATGTTCGACGCCATCGCGCGCTGCCGCAGGAAAACCATCACCTCGGCAGCGGCCTGGCCGGCATCCGAGCGCATCGACATCGGCGTCGTGCCGGCATGGTTGGCGACGCCTGATATCGTCACGCGCTGCCAGGAGATGCCCTGCAGGGTCTCGACCGCGCCGATCCGAAGCCCCTCGCGCTCCAGCACCGGCCCCTGCTCGATATGCAGCTCGACATAGGCTTTCGGCCTGAGAAAGCCGGGCTCGACACCGCCGGCATAGCCGATGCGCGAAAGCTCCTCGCCCAACACCGATCCGTCCGTTCCGACGCTTGCAAGCGCCGCCTCGACCGAGAGCCCGCCGGCATGAACCAGCGAGCCCATCATATCGGGCGCGTAGCGCACGCCCTCCTCGTTGGTGAAGGCGGCCACCGCGATCGGCCGTGATGGTACGAAGCCGTTTCGTTTCAGCGTTTCGATCACCTCCAGCCCGGCGATCACGCCGTAGCAGCCGTCATAAATGCCGGCGTTGATCACGGTGTCGATATGCGAGCCAAGCAGCACCGGCGCTTCGCCAGCGATAGGCTCTTCCGTCCAGATCCCGAAGATGTTGCCGATGCGGTCTATTTTGACATCAAGCCCGGCGCCTTCCAGCCAGGAGACCAGCAGATCGCGGCCGGCGCGGTCCGCATCCGATCCGGCGAGCCGCGTCAATCGGCCATCCTCCCGCCCGACCTCACCCAATTCACGAATGCGCCCGAGCATGCGCTCGCGATCGATGGAAGCAGGGCTCATGCGGATATCTCCACACGGTGACCGACCTTACCCGGTGCTATCCCGACCAGCTCCTCGTAGCGTTGCGGGTCGGTGGCGCCCTCGGTGTTGATGACGAAGACGCGCGCCGTCTCATCGAGCCCGAGCGCCGCCTTGGCCCCGGGATCAGACAGCGCGGCAATCAGTCCGGCGAGGCCAGCGCCGCCGCTTTCGCCCGAAACGATGGCCGGATCGCCGGCAGCGGGCCGCGCCAGCCGGTTCATCACCGCGATCGCGTCGGTATCCTCCACGGTCATGAAACCATCCGCAAGCCGGCTAAGGATTCGCCACGCGATCGGCGACGGCTCGTAGCATTCGAGCATCGCCATGACCGTCGGCTCCGCATGAGCGATTGTAACAGGCCGCCCCGCTCTTGCCGCCTCGAACATGCAGGCGGCGCGGGCCGGATCGACGACGGTGAAAACAGGCCTGTTCTCACCAAGCTCGAGCGCCAGATGCGCGGCCACGGCTGCTGCGATGCCGCCGACGCCGCATTGCACGAAGACATGGGTGGGTATCTCGGGAAGTTGCTGCAGCGCCTCGCGCACCAGCGCCGTGTAGCCCTGCATCACGAGGCCGGGAATGCGCTCGTAACCTGGCCACGCGGTATCCGACACGATCGTCCAGCCGTTTTCGGTGGCGACGCGCGCGGCTTCCGCCACCGAATCATCATAGGTGCCCTCGACGCGGACCATCTCGGCGCCATAGCGGGCGATGGCGGCGACGCGCTCGGCGCTGACGCCTGAGTGAACCGAGATGACTGAGCGGGCGCCGACCAGCTGCGCACCCTGCGCCACCGAGCGCCCGTGGTTTCCGTCCGTCGCGCAGGCAAAGGTCATGGTGGCAGCCACGGCCCTCACCTCAGGCGTCTGCAATTCGGCCATATCGACCGAGCGGCCCAATCGCTTCGATGCCTCGTCGAGCACGAGGCGGGCGACGGCATAGGCGCCGCCAAGCGCCTTGAAGCTCCCAAGCCCAAGCCTGTGGCCCTCATCCTTGACGTGGATGGAGGCGACGCCGAGGTCACGCGACAAGCCTGGCAAGGCAAGCAATGGCGTCGGCTTATGGCCGTCGCGGTGGCTGAGATAGTTTTGCGCATGGGCAGCGCCCTCGGGGCCGAGCATGTCGGCATCGGTTGCGGATAGCGGCTTGCCGAAGTCGGTGTGCGTGTTCTTCAAAAACATGTCGATCCCTCCTGTCCATAAAGATATATTGCAGGAGGCGCGAAAAAGGCGCTGCAAAACGGCCCCTGTTTTGCAAGTTTGTTTCGTGGAGCCGCCATGTCTGCCGATGGTCTTGACCAATTCGACATCGCCATTCTGAAGATCCTGCAGGAGGATAACACGACGCCGCAGCGGGTGATCGGCGAGGCCGTCAACCTGTCAGCGCCGGCCGTCCAGCGGCGCATCAAGCGGATGGAGCAGAGCGGCGTCATCCGGCAGAATTCGGCCCTGCTCGATCCCGCCAAGGTCGGCCAGCCGATCACCATCTTCGTCGAGGTGGAGGTGGACAATGAGCGCGCCGATCTGATCGATGCGCTGAAGCAGAGCTTCGCCGAGGCGCCCGAGGTGCAGCAGTGCTATTACGTGACCGGCGAGGCGGATTTCGTGCTTGTCGTGCTGGTGCCCGATATGGCCCATTACGAGCGGCTGACGCGGCGGCTGTTCTTCGACAGCGGCAATGTGAAGAAATTCAAGACCTTCATCGCCATGGACAATGTCAAGTCGACACTGACGGTGCCGCTCTGATGCCAGCTGGTCAGCGCGCGATGGCGCCATCCATCACCCGCAGCTGGACGCGGCGCGAGCCCTGATAGTGATTGTCGCCGAGCGAACCCGCCACATGCAGGTTGGCACCGCGCGAGTTCAGGAGCAGGTTTCCGAGCTGCGTATCGGCGGCGCGGAAGGCGATGCCGTCGAGGCGGGCGCCGTCCATGGCTTCGAGCGTGACCTTCACATGCTTCTCGCCGACGATCCTGGAATCGCGGACGCGGTGGGCGGGGATGGCGAAGATCGGCTGTGAATGGCCGGAGCCGTAGGGACCCGCCGTTTCCAGGCGATCGATCAAGTCGATCGTCGCGCCGCTGGCGCCGATCGCGCCGTCGATCTTCAGCGTCTCGTTGGCCACCAGCGCTGCCACGGTCTTTTCGGCGCGTTCCGAGAAGAAGCCTCGCAGCCGGCCGAGCTTGTCGCGTTCGACGGTAAGGCCCGCCGCCATGGCATGGCCGCCGCCCTTGACCAGCAACCCCTCATCGACCGCCGCGCGCACCATCTTGCCCATGTCGAAGCCGTTGATGGAGCGGCCGGAGCCGGTGCCCTTGCCATTTGGGTCGAAGGCTATGGCGAAAGCGGGGCGCTTGAACTTTTCCTTCAGCCTTGCGGCGATCAGGCCGACGATGCCTGGATGCCATTTTTCATGCGCGGTGACGATGACCGAGGCGCCGCTGCCGTCGCCATATTCGGCATAGGCCTCGGCCTCTGCCTCCTGCAGCATGTTGGCTTCCATCACCTGGCGGTCGCGGTTGAGCTCGTCCAGACGCTCGGCAATGGCTTCGGCTTCGCCGGTATCGTCGAGTGTCAATAGCCGGCTACCGAGTGCGGCGTCACTGATGCGGCCGCCGGCATTGATGCGGGGGCCGATGAGGAAGCCGAAGTGATAGGGCGTCACCGGCCCGGCAAGGCCGGCCTTGCGAAACAGCGCCGAGAGGCCTGCATTGCCCTGGTGGCGGGCGGCAATCAGGCCCTTGACGACATAGGCGCGGTTCAGGCCCTTCAGCGGAACGACGTCGCAGACCGTGGCGAGCGCCACGATATCAAGCCATTGCAGGAGGTCGATGCTGCGCGCCTTCGGATGGCCGGCCTCGCGCAACAGCCTCAGCGTGGCGACAAGCACGAGGAAGACGACGCCGGCTGCGCAGAGATGCCCCTGCCCCGACAGATCGTCCTCGCGGTTCGGATTGACGAGCGCGTGGCACGGCGGCAGGTCATGTGTCACCTGGTGGTGATCGATGACGACGACGTCGACATGGCGCTTGGCGGCCGCGGCCAGCGCCTCGTGGCTCGTGGAGCCGCAGTCGACGGTGACGATCAGGCGGGCGCCGTTGTCGATCAGCTGGTCCATGGCGGCGGGGTTGGGGCCATAGCCTTCGAAGACGCGGTCTGGAATGTAGATTTCGGATGTCACGCCGAAATGGCTGAGGAAGCGGTACATCAGCGCCGAGGAGGATGCGCCGTCGACGTCGTAATCGCCGAAGATCGCGACCTGCTGGCGCGTGTTGATGGCATCGACGATGCGCTTGGCGGCCTTCTCGCAATCGGTCAGCTTGTAGGGATCGGGCATCAGCGAGCGCAGCGTCGGATCGAGGAACTCGACCGCCTCGTCGACAGTGACGCCGCGGCCGGCAAGCACCCGGGCGATCAGATCCGGCAGGCCGTGCATCTGCGACATGGCGAGCGCCCGGTTCTGCCCGGCCTGGTCCAGCCGCGAGATCCAGCGATTGTCGAGAACGGATTTCTCGACACCCAGAAAGGCGCGCTGTACCGGATCGGCCGGGATATCCATCATGTCACTCCACTGCCACTACAAGGCCGTTCTACAGAGCCGTGACGGCAAACGAAAGACGGCGGAGCACGCCTGCGCCCCGCCGCCCACAGAATAGATCACCATGCGGTGACACGGATCAATCTTCCTTCGGACGCTCGATGCGGATCACCTGCGGTTCGCCGACCAGATAGCCCTCGGTCTTGATCGCCTCGACGGCCTTGCGCACCGAATCCTCGGTGGTCGCATGGGTGACGAGGATGATCGTCTGGTGGTGCGATGGCGAAAGGTGCTGCTTGGAGCGCTGCACGATGGATTCGAGCGAGATGTGGTTCTCGGCCATGCGGGTGGCGACGCTGGCGAAGACGCCGGTGCGGTCGAGAACCGTCAGGCGGATGAAATAGCCGCCCTCGTGGCTCTGGATCTGCGCCTTGCGGTAGGGTTCGAGCGACTTGGCCGGGTGGCCGAGCACCGGAACCTGCTGGGCGCCCGGGCGGCTCTTGGCGATGTCGGCGATGTCGCCAAGCACCGACGAGGCCGTGGCATTGCCGCCAGCGCCGGGGCCGACCATCAGCAGTTCGCCGAGAATGTCGGATTCGATCGCAACCGCGTTGGTGACGCCATCCACCTGGGCGATGACGCTATCGACAGGCACCATGGTCGGGTGCACGCGCTGCTCGATGCCGGTATCCGTGCGCTGGGCAACGCCGAGCAACTTGATGCGGTAGCCGAGATCGGCGGCCGCATGGATGTCGTCGATCGAGATATTGGTGATGCCCTCGAGATAGATGTCGTCCACGGCGATCTGGTTGCCGAAGGCGAGCGTCGTCAGGATGGAGAGCTTGTGGGCGGTGTCGTTGCCCTCGATGTCGAAGGCTGGATCGGCTTCGGCGTAGCCGAGGCGCTGGGCTTCCTTCAGGCAATCGGAAAACGACAGGCCTTCCTTCTCCATCTTGGTCAGGATGTAGTTGCAGGTGCCGTTCATGATGCCGTAGACGCGCGAGATCGTGTTGCCGGTCAGCGATTCACGCAGCGCCTTGATGACCGGGATGCCGCCGGCGACGGCCGCTTCGAAGTTGAGCAGCGCGCCCTTCTCTTCGGCGATCCTGGCGAGCTCGACGCCGTGATAGGCAAGCAGTGCCTTGTTGGCGGTCACCACATGGAGACCGCGATTGAGGGCAGCGTGGACGGCAATGTTGGCCGGCCCCTCGGCGCCGCCGACGAGTTCGACGAAGACGTCGATGTCGCCCTTGGTCGCCAGTTCCTCGGGCGTGTCGAACCACTCGATGCCGCCGACATCGATGCCGCGGTCCTTGGTCTTGTCGCGGGCGGAAACGCCGGTAATCAGGATCGGCCGGCCGCACGTCGCGGCAAGCACGTCGCTGCGCTGCTGAATGATACGAACGAGAGAGGCACCAACGGTACCCAAGCCCGCAACGCCGATTTTAAGGGCATCTGCCATGGATCGATCCTGAAATATGTCATGAATGGCAGCCGCCGGAGCAGCTGCCGAAAGAACTGATTGTATCAGCGGTGAGCGTTCAACGAGACGACGTTGTGCATCGTCTCGTCGGCGGTGGACATGAACTTCTTGATGTTGCGCGCTGCCTGACGGATGCGGTGCTCGTTTTCGACGAGCGCCAGACGCACGTAATCGTCGCCCATTTCGCCGAAGCCGATCCCAGGCGCCACGGCAACGTCGGCCTTCTCGACCAAGAGCTTGGAGAACTCCAGGCTGCCGAGATGGCGGAACTTTTCCGGGATCTTCGCCCAGGCAAACATGGTGGCTGCCGGCGGCGGCACTTCGAAGCCGGCCTTGCCGAAGCTGTCGACCATGACGTCGCGGCGACGCTTGTAGACGCCGCGGACTTCGGCGATATCCGAGCCGTCACCGTTCAGCGCGTGCGTGGCAGCAACCTGGATCGGCGTGAAGGCGCCGTAGTCGAGATATGATTTCACGCGCGTCAGCGCCGCGATCAGGCGCTCGTTGCCGACGGCAAAGCCCATGCGCCAGCCGGGCATGGAGAAGGTCTTCGACATCGAGGTGAACTCGACGCAGACATCCATGGCGCCGGGCACCTGCAGCACCGATGGCGGCGGGTTGTTGTCGTCGAAGTAGATCTCCGAATAGGCAAGGTCGGAGAGCACGATGATGTCGTGCTTCTTCGCAAACGCGATGACGTCCTTGTAGAAGTCGAGCGTCGCGACATAGGCCGTCGGGTTCGACGGATAGTTGACGATCAGCGCCAGCGGCTTCGGGATCGAGTGCTTCACGGCGCGTTCCAGCGGCGGGAAGAAGCTGTCATCCGGCTCGACCGGCAAAGAGCGGATCACGCCGCCCGCCATCAGGAAGCCGAAGGCGTGGATCGGATAGGTCGGGTTCGGGCACAAAATGACGTCGCCGGGCGCGGTGATTGCCTGCGCCATGTTGGCGAAGCCTTCCTTGGAGCCGAGGGTTGCGACCACCTGCGTATCCGGGTTGAGCTTCACGCCGAAGCGGCGGGCGTAATAGGCGGCCTGGGCGCGGCGCAGGCCGGGAATGCCCTTGGACGAGGAATAGCGATGCGTGCGCGGGTCCTGGACCACTTCGCAGAGCTTGTCGACGATTGCCTTGGGGGTCGGCAGGTCAGGGTTTCCCATGCCGAGATCGATGATATCGGCTCCGCCCGCTCGCGCGCTTGCTTTCAAACGGTTGACCTGTTCGAAAACATAAGGCGGCAAACGCCGGACTTTGTGAAACTCTTCCATTTCTTTCCCCACGGAAACGCGGCCACCATGACCGCAAATCGAAGTTCGTCCTAACTTCCGGCTGCTTGCGACACGAACTTCAGAATCGCCAAGGCCGTATTCATCAGACGTCCAGCGCACGGCGATTCTTTGACGGACCGCCTCGGGGCTGACGCTTTATCAGGAAAATTTCATCTTCCGCACCTGACGGAAGGCTTTGCTTGCAAACGCCAGAGAAGGCAAGGCCTTATTTGGTGATTTCGGACAGCGTTTCCGGGCCGTGGTCTTCGGCGAGCTTGCGGTATTCCGCAACGCGGCGCTGGTATTCGGCTTCCGAGATAGTGCCCGCCTTGCGCCGGTTGCTCAGCGCCGTCAGCTTCTGCTGCAGGCCGGACGCTTCCTCGTCGTTCATCTGAACGTTGGCGGCGGTCAGCGGCGCGCCGAAGCCTGGATAGCCATCGCGATAGTGCGACAGACCGCTTTCGGTCGGCGCCTCGCCCTTGGTGGCATTCATGACCACGGCCGTCGGGGCCGCTCGCCTGGCGGCGATCTCGGCCTTTTCTTCCGGCGTTCGCATGCATCCGGCAAGCGCCATGGCCGCGGCGGCGCCGATAAGGGCGATGCGGGTGACGTTTGCGATGGTACGAATGCCTGTGTTGGTCATGCCAGAGGTTCCAAATCCTTAAGCTGCTTCGACTTGTTAAATTCGCAGCCTGCACAAAGCAATAGCATGAAGGCATGTCTGCGGAACTTGTTTTCTTGATCCGAGCGGATACAACTTGATTTGGATAGAGATGCTGCCGCCGGAGGAACCGCGTGACCGACAGCAACCAGGACAAGAGCGATAAGGGCCCGGGCTTCGAGGCAAAGGATTTCGATCCTTACATGCTGAAGGACCCGGAAACGCTGGCGCTGAACTTCGCCCGCGCCCTGGAAAACCTGGGGAAAGCGGCGTCCGCCTGGCTTGGCCCGCGCGAAAGCGGCGAGATCCGCGAAAACACCGCCGACCCCGTCACCGACATGGTCAAGACGCTCTCCAAGGTCAGCGAATACTGGATCTCCGATCCGCGCCGCGCCTTCGATGCGCAGACCAAGCTGATGACCAGCTTTTTCGGCGTTTGGATGCGCTCGATGCAGCGCATGCAGGGCGAATCGCTCGAGCCGGAACCCGATCGCAAGGACAAGCGCTTCGCCGATCAGGACTGGGAGAAAAACCCCTTCTTCGAATTCCTGAAGCAGGCCTATTTCATTACCGCGGACTGGGCAGAAAAACTCGTGACCGAGACCGAGGGGCTGGACGAGCACACGCGGCAGAAGGCCAACTTCTACGTCAGGCAGATCACGGCGGCGATCTCGCCGACCAATTTCGTCGCCACCAATCCGCAGCTCTATCGCGAGACAATCGCGAGCAGCGGTGAAAATCTGGTGCGGGGCATGAAGATGCTGGCCGAGGACATCGTGGCCGGCCATGGCGACCTGAAGCTTCGACAGACCGACATGACCAAGTTCGCCGTCGGCCGCGACATGGCGCTGACGCCGGGCAAGGTGATCGCCCAGAACGAGATCTGCCAGATCATCCAGTACGAGCCGACGACCGAGACGGTGCTGAAGCGCCCTCTCCTCATCTGCCCGCCCTGGATCAACAAGTTCTACATTCTCGACCTCAATCCGCAGAAAAGCTTCATCAAGTGGTGCGTCGATCAGGGGCAGACGGTGTTCGTCATCTCCTGGGTCAATCCGGATGCGCGCCATGCGGCCAAGGATTGGGCGGCCTATGCGCGCGAAGGGATCGATTTCGCGCTTGAGACCATCGAGAAGGCGACCGGAGAGAAGGACGTCAACGCCATCGGCTATTGCGTCGGCGGCACGCTGCTGGCCGCAACGCTTGCGCTGCACGCCAAGGAGAAGAACAAGCGCATCCGCTCCGCGACGCTGTTCACCACCCAGGTCGATTTCACCCACGCAGGCGACCTCAAGGTGTTCGTCGACGAGGAACAGCTGACGCGGCTTGAGAACTACATGAACGTGACCGGCTATCTCGACGGCTCGAAGATGGCGACCGCTTTCAACATGCTGCGCGCCTCCGAGCTCATCTGGCCCTACTTCGTCAACAATTATCTCAAGGGCCAGGAGCCGATGGCCTTCGACCTCCTGTTCTGGAACGCCGACTCGACACGCATGGCAGCCGCCAACCACGCCTTCTATCTGCGCAACTGCTATCTGAAGAACGCGCTGACCAAGGGCGAGATGGTGCTCGACGGCCAGGCGGTATCGCTGAAGAGCGTCAAAATCCCGATCTACAATCTCGCCACCCGTGAGGACCATATCGCGCCGGCGAAATCGGTGTTCCTCGGCAGCCAGTTCTTCGGCGGCAAGGTCGATTTCGTGCTCGCCGGCTCCGGCCACATCGCCGGCGTGGTCAACCCGCCGGACAAGAAGAAATACCAGTATTGGACCGGCGGACCGGCCAAGGGCGAATACGAAGACTGGCTCATCGACGCCGAGGAAGCGGCCGGCTCCTGGTGGCCGCACTGGCAGGCCTGGATCGAGGCCAAGGACGGCAAGCGGGTAGCCGCCCGCAAGCCAGGTGGCGACGCGCTCAACGCGCTCGAGGAAGCGCCGGGCAGTTATGTGCTGGAGAAGGCCTGAGCGGTGCTTATGCGCCGTCACCGATCGGTGACGTCAATCTACTCGAACACAATCACGCTCGCCGGCGATGGCGGCAGCGGGCTGATTGATATGTCGCGGAAGCCCGCCATCGAGGCCATCTCGCGCAGGTTGGACGCCGTATAGGCGTCGCCTTTCGGTGTCGTCGCCAGCATTTCGAAGGCGAAGGCGGCAGGGAAGTCGGGGGAGACGCGGTCCTCGTTGGGGACGAACTCGACGGCGATCAGCTTGCCATTGGCGCTCAGGCTTGGGCGTGCCTTCTTCAGCAGTTCCGCGCAGCCGGCGATATCGAAGTGATGCAGGAAGTTCGGCAGCATGATGAGATCGTAGTCGCTGCCCCAATCGACATCGAAGGCGCTGCCTGCGATGAAGCTGAAACGACCGGCCACACCAGCCGCCGTCGCATTCTCCCGCGTCAGCTCCAGCACCGGCTTCCAGTCGAGCGCGACGATCCGCGCCCGCGGAATGGCCCTAGCGATCTCGATGCCGAAATAGCCGGGGCCGGCGGCGATATCGAGCACCTTTGAGGGTGGCTGCGGCCATGCCGCGACGTCGGCGGCAAGCGTCCTGCCCGCCCCGCCGGTAAAGGCGCCCATGGCGCGGGCGAAGCGCACCCAGACGGGATTATCCGCCGAGAGGTTCGCCAGCCCTTCGGCGCCGCCATTGCGCACGCAGGCGGCGGGGTCGGTCAGAAAGAGCGAGAGCATCTGCGGTGCCGCGATGAAATCGATCGCCGAGCCCATATAGGCGGGCGAATGGCGATCGAGGAACACGGCGCTCGATGGTGTCAGCGCGTAGACGTCGCCGCTCTTGCCGAGGAAGCCGGCGACGACGAGATAGTCGCAGAGAATGCGGACGCCGCGCTCGGCACATCGCATCTCGGATGCCGCCGCTTTTGCCGTCTGGCCGCTTCCGATGACGGTGAAGAGGTCGAGCTCTATCGCCGCCTTGATTGCGGCCGTCTTGCGGACGGCGAACATCGCATCGACAAGCAAAGCCGGCGAAATCTCGTTAACAGGTGCGGTTTGTGCCGAAGACATTGGCGTTTCCCCTCGGAAGCCTTCGATGCCTTTTCATAGCACATAAGCAATATCTTTTCCCGCTAATATTTATGTCAAAACGGCGACATAGGTCACATTGCCCGGCGGAGGCCGAGGAACATTAGAAAAAATCGAACAAGATCAATATGGTTAGCAGACAAGGTGAGGAATTTCGAAACAGGCGCCGCCGCCGTAAAGGGTTTGGTTACCATAATTCGGCATCATCTGAGCCAACCGGAAATAAGCAACAGGCCGCATTTTGGCCCTGTTGCTCCATTACCGGCCCCGGCGAAGAAGTATCCATCTATCTGTACCGCCGGCCTTAGTAACGAGTTGTGAAAGACGAGTGTTATGGCGTTTGCGGTCGATGTGTTTGCCAATACCAGGCCAGTAGGTACGTCCATTTCTCGTTTCAGTCGCTCATTCCGCCTTATGTCCGGGGCGGGTCTCATCGGTGCTAGTTTTGCTGCCTCGGCATGGGTCGTGACGTCGATCGCGACGATGCACGCCGTCGCTCCCGCACCCTACAAGAACGCCATCGGCGATATCGCGCTCGTGCAGCACACCGCCGCGGCCGCTCCCAAAGAGCGCAATATTCACGTGAGCAAGTTCTCCCGCCTGCAGCCGCTGACGGCCGAGAACCGGTCGTCGAAGCGTGATCGCCTGCTGACGCCTGACGTTCTGCGCGCCGCTTTCGTCGGCACATCCGGTCCCGTTATTGCTGACGCCCTGCCGGCGCGCACCGTCGTTGCCGCCGCGCAGCCGTCGAAGGTCAAGGACGACGCCGTTGCCGCAGCCCCTCAGGTCGCCAGCGCCAGCTCGTCCGATCGCATCGTCATCCCGTCCAAGGCGGAGATCGCCGCACTCGAAGGCCCTGCCCTTCTCGCGCTTGCCGCCATGCCGAAGGCCGCTTCGAATGAACAGCAGGCCCGCGTTGCCGTCACCGCGCCCGCTTCCATTCCCGCGAAGCCCGCAGCTGTCGAAGTGGCGAGCGTCGATGTCGAAAGCGACGCCAGCAAGGGCGACGACGCCGGCAACGCCTTCGGCCTCGTTCTCAACGACAACAATTCCGTACCACTGCCTATGGCCCGTCCCGACGGCATGACCAAGCGCGCGCCGGCAAACGACCGCGCCAGCCGCCCTGCGGAACCGGTGCTCGCCTATGCACGGCCTGATATCGGTGACGACGAAGGCGAAATCCCCGTCGTGCCGAAGCGCCAGGCAAGCCCTGTCGCCCGCGCCGGCGTCGCCGTCTATGACATCTCCGCGAGTATGGTCTACCTGCCCAACGGCGAACGCCTCGAAGCCCATTCCGGCCTCGGCAAGATGCGCGACAATCCGAAATATGTTCGCGAGAAGATGCGCGGCCCGACCCCGCCGCATACCTACCAGCTGACAATGCGCGAAAGCCTGTTCCACGGCGTCGAGGCGATCCGCCTCAACCCGGTCGGCGGCGCCGGCAACATCTTCAACCGCGTTGGCCTGCTCGCCCACACCTACATGCTCGGCGCACGCGGCGACTCCAACGGCTGCGTCTCCTTCAAGGACTACAAGCGCTTCCTCGCCGCCTTCAAGCGCGGCGACATTCGCCAGCTGGTCGTTGTCGAAAGCATGCCCGACAAGCCGCGCTCCACCTTCGCCTCGCTGTTCTCGTCGCGGTCCTAAGACCGCGACGCCTGCTCTCACAACATAACTCAGCGGCCGCCGGCGGCCTCGATGATCATCTGCGTGATCTCGTCGGGATGCGAGATCATGGACAGGTGGCTGGATTTGAGCTCGATGGTCTTGGCGCCCATGCGCTTGGCCATGAAGCGCTCCAGATCCGGATTGATCGTCCGATCCTCCGTCGACACCGCATACCAGCTCGGCTTCGAACGCCACGCCGCCTGCGTGGTCTTGCCGGTCAGCAACGCCTTGTGGAACGGCTCCTGCACGGCATAGAGCACCTTGGCCTTCGCCTCCGGCAGATCGCCGGCGAAATCGCGCAGGAATGCCTCCTCACTCAGACGTCCTTCATCGCCATCGAACACAATCCCGGCCGAGGCAGGCGGAGTGGGATAGGTCTTTGCCAGCGCCGTATAGTCCTCGTCCGCATCGGGGGCGCGGGCGGCGACATAGACGAGCGCCGACACCTTGGGATGCACGCCGGCCTCCGTGACCAGCATGCCGGAGAAGGAGTGGCCGACGAGGACAGTCGGGCCATCCTGGCGATCCAGCACCTTCTGGACCGACGCGACGGCCTCCGGCAACGTGGTCAGCGGGTTCTGCACGGCAGTGGCGTTGAAACCGGCGGCCTGCAGGCGCGCGATCACCTCCGTCCAGCAGGAACCGTCGGCGAACAGCCCGTGGGCCAGAACGATGTTGCGCGCCTTGGCGGGCTGCATCATCGCGGCCATGCCGCGTGTGGAAATCAGGGAAGCGGCAGCGCCGGCGAGAAGCGCTGTCGAGAAAGTCCGTCTGTTGATCATCATGGTCTTTACCTTCGGCTTTGATCCATCCGACCCTGCGGCAGGCTGTGATCCCGCGCATGACCGGCACCGGTCGATCTGCATCGGCCTGCTGGTTCTCTTCCGGGCACCGTCACAACACCACTGATGGTGTCGCCGTGCCTTGGCCAAGACCTGCAGCCAAGACACGATCGCCGGCTGGCGCAGGTGAGGATGCCCCTCGTTCAGGCATGTCGTTTATGCCTGATTGTCCTGACGCGACCCGTATACGCCGGTGTCGGCGGTTTTGTTACAGGTCGGGTGCGCGGCAGGACGACTTTAAGCGCTCAGATTTCCTTCAGGCTCGGCGCATTGTCGAGCCGGCCGATCAGGGTCGCGCTCGCCTCGTTGAGGCCGTTTACCTCGACGGAAACGCCGTGCGCCTTGAAGCGCTGCACCACGCGGTCCAGCGCTGCCACGGCGGTGATGTCCCAGAAATGCGCGTGGGTGAGATCGATCGTCACCGCCATGCCCTCGGCATCGGCGATATCGAAGGCGTCGATGAAGACGTCGGCGGAGGCGAAGAAGACCTGGCCGGTTACATGGTAGTCGATGCGCTCGCCGGCCTCGTCCGTGTCCTTGCGGATCGACAGCAGCTTGGCGACCTTGAAGGTGAAGAAGACGCCGCTGAGCAGCACGCCGACGGTGACGCCAAGCGCCAGGTTGGCAGTGAAGACGGTGACGATAACGGTCGCCAGCATGACGATGCTCGAGGTCTTCGGATGCACCACCATGGTCTTGACCGAGGACCAGTCGAAGGTGTCGATCGACACCATGACCATGATCGCGACCAATGCCGCAACGGGCACCTGCGAGACCCATGGCTTCAAGAGCACCATGAGGATCAACAGCAGCGCGCCGGCGAACAGCGTCGAGAGACGGCCGCGACCGCCGTACTTCACGTTGCTGACCGTCTGGCCGATCATGCCGCAGCCCGCGATGCCGCCGAACAGGCTGGCGGCGGCGTTGGCGATGCCGAGGCCGGCGCATTCGCGGTTCTTGTCGCTCGTCGTGTCGGTGAGATCGTCGACGACGCTTGCCGTCATCATCGATTCCAGCAGGCCGACCATGGCAATCGCCAGCGCCGGACCGGCGATGATCTCAAGCGTCTCCAGGTTTAGCGGCACCTGCGGCCAGGCGAAGATCGGCAGCGAATCCGGCAGCTTGCCGAGATCGGCGACGGTCAATACCGGCAGATGCAGGCCGACGGAGGCAAGGGTGAGCAGCAGGATGCAGATCAGCGGTGACGGGATGGCGGTGGTGATGCGCGGCGCGATGTAGATCACCGCGAGACCGGCGGCCAGCATGGCATAGGCAATCCAGTCACCGCCGATGATATGCGGCAGCTGGGCGCCGAAGATCAGGATCGCCAGCGCGTTGACGAAGCCGGTGCGCACCGATTTCGACACGAAGCGCATCAGCACGCCGAGGCGCAGCAGGCCGAACACCACCTGGATGACGCCCGCAAGCAGGCCGGCGGCGAAGAGGTAGGGCAGCCCGTGGGCATGCACCAGCGGTGCCGCGACCAGCGCCACGGAGCCGGCGGCGGCCGAGATCATCGCCGGGCGGCCGCCGGTGAAGGCGATGACGATGCCGATGACGAAGGAGGCGAAGAGGCCGACCTGCGGATCGACGCCTGCGACGAAGGAGAAGGCGATGACCTCGGGGATCAGCGCGAAGGTGGCGACGGCGCCGGCAAGCATTTCGCGGGTCGGATTGGAGAACCAATCCCGGCGGAAGGAGGATACGTGCATGTTGGTGATATCTCGCAAAGCGTGGCCCAACGCGCCCCAGACGGGCGGTCGAAATATGGCGTGCAGGTTTTGCGTTGTCTGGCGGATCGGCGGCCAGAAGAGCCACCCGGAGTTTCACCGGGTCCGTGGTGAGTGGAACCGTTATAAACCGCATTTTTGCCGCGATGCAATATCACCAAGCCATTTGATGACCACAGACATCCAGCGTCGGACGCTGCAAAATCCGTTTCCCTTTTGTACTCTTTGCCTCTTCCATTTCGCGCTGACTCTCTCCATATTCCGGCCATGGCCAAATCTCCGAAAAAGTCCCCCGCCCCCGATGGTTTCGAGGAAGCTCCCCAATCCGCATTCGAAGGCGCGCCCCTAGAGGGTTCCGTCGCCGATTGGGTGAAGCAGCTGGAGGCCGATGCCGAGGCATCCGGTGTCGAGACGCAACGGCAGATCGCCTCCAAGGCCGGCAAGCATCGCAAGAAGGTGGAGATCGCCGCGTCCAAATCCGCGAGGGGCACGTCCATGGGCGGGTCGACCGACCCGAAGACGCGCGCGGCCGCCGGCCTCAACCCGGTCTCCGGCCTCGACGTTTCGCTCGAGGACGCCGCCGCGCTGAAGGCGGGCACGGCCGTGACCGCCACGGTGGAAGCGCTTTCGGCGCTGATCGAGAGCGGCAATCCGCTGTTCAAGGACGGCAAGATGTGGACGCCGCATCGCCCGGCCCGGCCGCCGAAATCCGAAGGCGGCATCGAGATCCGCATGAACTCCGAATATTCACCTGCCGGCGACCAGCCGACGGCGATCAAGGACCTCGTCGAAGGCCTCGACAATGGCGACCGCAGCCAGGTGCTGCTCGGCGTCACCGGCTCCGGTAAGACCTTCACCATGGCCAAGGTGATCGAGGCCACCCAGCGCCCGGCCGTCATTCTGGCGCCGAACAAGACGCTGGCGGCGCAGCTCTACAGCGAATTCAAGAACTTCTTCCCCGATAACGCGGTGGAATATTTCGTCTCCTACTACGATTACTACCAGCCGGAAGCCTATGTGCCGCGCTCCGATACCTTCATCGAGAAGGAAAGTTCGATCAACGAACAGATCGACCGCATGCGCCACTCCGCCACCCGCTCGCTGCTCGAGCGCGACGACTGCATCATCGTCGCCTCGGTCTCCTGCATCTACGGTATCGGCTCGGTCGAGACCTACACGGCCATGACCTTCCAGATGGAAGTCGGCGACCGCCTCGACCAGCGTCAACTATTGGCCGACCTCGTGGCGCAGCAATACAAGCGCCAGGACATCAACTTCGTGCGCGGCTCCTTCCGTGTTCGCGGCGACACGATCGAAATCTTCCCGGCCCACTTGGAAGACGCGGCCTGGCGCATCTCGATGTTCGGCGACGAGATCGACGCCATCACCGAGTTCGACCCGCTCACTGGCCAGAAGACCGGCGACCTGAAGAGCGTGAAGATCTACGCCAACAGCCACTATGTCACCCCGCGCCCGACGCTGAACGGCGCCATCAAGTCGATCAAGGAAGAGCTGCGCCTGCGCCTCGCCGAGCTCGAAAAGGCCGGCCGCCTGCTCGAAGCCCAGCGCCTGGAACAGCGCACCCGCTACGATGTCGAGATGCTGGAAGCGACCGGCTCCTGCGCAGGCATCGAGAACTATTCGCGCTATCTCACCGGCCGCAGCCCCGGCGAGCCGCCGCCGACCCTGTTCGAATATATCCCCGATA
This sequence comes from Rhizobium sp. 2MFCol3.1, assembly GCF_000377565.1. Taxonomy (GTDB): domain Bacteria; phylum Pseudomonadota; class Alphaproteobacteria; order Rhizobiales; family Rhizobiaceae; genus Rhizobium. The sequence continues at coordinate 220,944 of NZ_KB898361.1, forward strand.
ACGCCCTGCTCTTCATCGACGAAAGCCACGTCACCATTCCGCAGATCGGCGGCATGTACCGGGGCGACTTCCGCCGAAAGGCGACGCTTGCCGAATACGGCTTCCGCCTGCCGTCCTGCATGGACAACCGGCCGCTGCGCTTCGAGGAATGGGACGCGATGCGCCCCGACACCGTCGCCGTCTCGGCCACCCCGGGCGGCTGGGAACTCGACCAGTCCGGCGGCGTCTTCGCCGAGCAGGTGATCCGTCCGACTGGCCTGATCGACCCGCCGGTCGAGGTCCGCTCCGCCCGCAGCCAGGTCGACGACGTGCTGGGCGAGATCCGCGAGACCGCCGCCAAGGGATACCGCACGCTCTGCACCGTGCTCACCAAGCGCATGGCCGAGGACCTCACCGAATATCTGCATGAACAGGGCGTGCGCGTCCGCTACATGCACTCCGACATCGACACGCTGGAGCGTATCGAGATCATCCGCGACCTTCGTCTGGGTGCTTTCGACGTGCTCGTCGGCATCAACCTTCTGCGCGAAGGCCTCGACATTCCCGAATGCGGCTTCGTCGCCATTCTCGACGCCGACAAGGAAGGCTTTCTGCGCTCGGAGACGTCGCTGGTACAGACCATCGGCCGCGCGGCGCGTAACGTCGACGGCAAGGTCATCCTCTATGCCGACAACATCACCGGCTCGATGCAGCGCGCCATGGACGAAACCGCCCGCCGCCGCGAAAAGCAGGTGGTTTACAACACCGAACACGGCATCACCCCGGAATCGGTGAAGGCGAAAATCTCCGACATCCTCGACAGCGTCTACGAACGCGACCACGTCCGCGCCGACATCTCCGGTGTCTCAGGCAAGGGCTTCGCAGACGGCGGCAACCTCGTGGGCGGCAACCTGCAGACCCATCTCAACGCGCTCGAAAAACAGATGCGCGACGCCGCCGCCGACCTCGACTTCGAAAAGGCTGCGCGCCTGCGCGACGAAATCAAACGCCTCAAGGCCGCCGAACTCGCCGTCATGGACGACCCGATGGCGCGCGAAGAGTCCAAGGCCATGGAAGGCATCAAGCGGAACGCGAAAGCCACCCGCGAGTCCCTTCTCCCCAGCGGGGAGAAGGTGCCCGGCAGGGCGGATGAGGGGGCCACGACCTCGACCTCCCTCTTCCAGAAACCCACCCTCGACGACATGGGCCCGGGCACAGACACCGCCATCCCGTCCCGCACCTTCCGCCGCAACGACCTCGACGAAATGACCGTCGGCCGCACGGAAAAGCCCGTGTCAGGCAAGCTCCCGGAAAAGCCCGACGCCGCCAAGAGCACCAAGCGCTTCTCCCCCCTGCTCGAAGGCCAGCCCGACCGCGACGACCCACGCCCCCTGGTGCGCGGCAAGACGGGTGTCGGCAGCTATGAGGATGCGGGGGATGTGAAACGGCAGAAGCGGACGAAGGGCAAGACGGGGCGGCCGGGGCGGTAGGTCGGCGGCTGGAATCCAATACACGCAACAGCATAGATCGGGCTGCAGCTTGGTAGGTTGCAATTAGGCTACCCGGAACGGGCTAGGAGCAACCCGAGAGCGAAATAAATAGTTCGCTCTAAGAATAGCAATATTGCTCTGATTTTTCGTGGAATAAGCTGCAACCGACCTTGAAATATCGGGTTTCTCACACTTAAATAGTTATATCCATGGTTGCCATGGCGTCGGACGTGAAGCTGGACCTGTCCATGCGGATCGCGCGCCACGGAGACCACGCCGAGGTTGCACTTGCGGCCGAGGTGGCTGTCGTCGCGGCTCTGCCGTGCGCAGTGGAAGAGGTTAAGCTGACCGTTGGTCTCGAAGCTGTGAATACGCCATCTTCTGATGGTCCCCAAGCAGCAGATAGCCAATTTAAGCGGTGGCCCGGCCTCGAGCGGCAAGCGCTTGACATTGCCAAAAACCTGCTAGGGTGAAAGGTGAAGAAATGTGTGAACTTGCCCTCAAAAACTGACCCCGCTGGGTCGAATTACCGGCTTGTGCGTCCTCGCATTCGCCGCAGCGTCCATGGTTGCCATGGCGTCGGACGTGAAGCTGGACCTGTCCATGCGGATCGCGCGCCACGGAGACCACGCCGAGGTTGCACTTGCGGCCTAGGTGCCTGTCGTCGCGGCTCTGCCGTGCGCAGTGGATGGGTGCCAGTCAACGGTCGGGACAGTATGTAAGGGGACCCGAGCGGAGAACGAATGAACACGCTAATTCGGGAAGTACGGTCC
>NZ_KB898362.1 GCF_000377565.1 Rhizobium sp. 2MFCol3.1
AAAAACTGACCCCGCTGGGTCGAATTACCGGCTTGTGCGTCCTCGCATTCGCCGCAGCGTCCATGGTTGCCATGGCGTCGGACGTGAAGCTGGACCTGTCCATGCGGATCGCGCGCCACGGAGACCACGCCGAGGTTGCACTTGCGGCCTAGGTGCCTGTCGTCGCGGCTCTGCCGTGCGCAGTGGATGGGTGCCAGTCAACGGTCGGGACAGTATGTAAGGGGACCCGAGCGGAGAACGAATGAACACGCTAATTCGGGAAGTACGGTCCGAACAGAACATTTTTTCGGCTTGGCGTCATGTCAAGCGGAGCGCTCTCTCGTCTCAAAACGACGAGATCCGTGGGGCTGCATCCGAATTTGAGCATGCTCACCAACGACACCTACGCCGTATTATCGATCAGCTTCGACAGGATCGCTTTAGCTTTGATCCAGTTACCGGCGTCCTGAAAGATGCTCGCAAGCGCATAGCATTAGGAAAAGATCCCCGCCCAATTGCAATTGCGACATTGAAGAATCGAGTGGTGCAAAGAGCAATTCTACAGATCTTGCAGCCGCGCGTGGCAATCGATCCACAGAGCCAAGATACGCGATATGAGATGCGGCGAGATGAACGCCTTGGCAGAATAAATGACGTTAACCGATCTCGTTTTGGCGTTGGTGGACTAATCTACCCTTATGGTGGGGTCGAACCGGCAGTCAAACTTATCCGCAACGCCATCGATTCTGGTGGGAAGTATTATTATCAGTCCGACATAAAGGCGTTCTTTACGAAGATACCGACAAGGCAGGTTGTCGACTTCGTTCGCCTTGAAACGAAGGATGATCAGTTAGCCGACCTTTTTGCGATGGGGCTTGCAATCAATCTATCAAACGGAGACGAACTAAAAAAATATGCCGATCTATTCCCAAAGAATGGAATTGGAGTCGCGCAGGGTTCGTCTCTCTCGGCATTCTCTGGTAACGTCCTCCTGTACGAGATGGACCACGAGTTAAACCGAATGGGGGTTACCGCGACCCGTTACATCGACGACATCCTGATCGTGGCAAAAAATGAGGCAGAGCTTGATGCCGCAATTGACTACGCCGAAAGGACTTTAAGATCCTTTGGATTTGGTCTTTACGCCCCTGATAAAGGCAGCGACAAAGCAGCTAGAGGCGAGAGCAGCAACGCTATTAATTTTCTTGGATGCACAATTCAACCTAAACGGTGTGTTCCAAGTGCAGGGTCTATCGCTCGGCTCAAAGAGACAATAACCACATCACTTTCAGATTCGAAATCCGCGATAAGAGCAACGCTTAAATCCGGAAAGCCTTTGAATTCAAAGAATTCGCGAACTAGCACGTTAGATTCGATTGGCAAAAGAATATATGGCTGGCAGAAGGCATTTTCTTTCTGCACTAACGACCAGCCGTTCAAGCAGCTTGACGAGTTCGTCAGCAAACAAATTTTGGACTACGAAGCCTCAATAGCTCGAATGCTTAACGCGGGCGATCAAGGCACTCGAATGAAGGCTCTCGGCATTCCGTCCACCCACGCGATGTTTGTGGCAGGACAGCGAACCGGCAGGTCCAAGCAAGATGCGTCTAAATAACCACAGAGTTTGAAGGTCGCTTCTGCAACCTGGCTTCGTTTAACGCTAGGCATACGACAAATATAAAAATTTTCCCCACCCTCCCCACCCATGCCATCATCGCCTCACCCCACCACGGATACACCGGCAGGCGTGCCGGCGAGGTGGGGTCGGCGCTGGGTGTTTGAGGAGGACGCAAGCTCTCTCATCCGGGGTTCGCAGAAAATGGTCTCCCTCCGGTGACGGCGGGTTCCGTCGCTAGACGGCCCCGAGTTGAGCCCGGACGTGCCTGTGAGGCACACATGGTCTCGTCGCGAAGTTGGGCGAGAAGGCAGAGAGACCGGAGTTGCGTTCATAAACCGCCGAACGGGGTGCTGGAAGGCACCATATTTTTTACTCTATCGAGGTGATTTCCAGCGCCCCGTCCGAGTGAAGCCTGAACCAGCAAACCACGGGTGAAACCAGCCGCGTGACGGCATCGCCGCGCGCCGGAGCCGAAGAGGACCGCAATGCCGCAGCACCCTCATGATAATTCCGGCAAGGACCTTAAGGACCGCCTCGGTCTCGAGTTGATCGTTGCGCTGGCGGCGAGGACATCGGAGATGCTGTCCATGCCGGTCTTAACCTGCCCGATCAACCGCTGCCGCCGCGCTCGCGCCTGCCAGCGCATCGCCGTCAAGGGAAGCAAGCTCGCCTGCGTCCATACGCTGCCCTCGGAATACACACCCTGCTTCACCGACTATCTCGGCTGGGCCGGGATGGCCTGCGCCGATGCTCGCGATGGAGAGCACGGCGCGATGTTCCGGCTCCTTGACCTCCTGCCGCCGGACCTGCGCGGCCATACGGTGTCGGTCGTCCGTGATTGCCTTGCCGGCGACGCCCGGGCGCTCGCCTGCCTTGATGAGACACTTACCCTTATCGCCGAGAAAGCGCCACCGGTCTTCGAGCACCCGCAGGAGGAAGCGCAGGCCACACCCTGATGCGATCGCGATCGCCACCGCCCCCCGGCGCCCCCAGCGCCCCCAGCGCCCCGCCCTGCCCGCCGACATCGCGTTAAACTTGCGTCAACGCCCGCGTGGCATATCTCTCCAGGCGGCAGGTAGGAGACTTTTATGGCATTCGTCGGCTTCAAGAACACCCACAATCACACGATCTACGTCAATCCGGCCCAGGTGCTCTATGTCTCGACCTATGAGGAAGACGTGACGATCATCGCCTACGCCGCCGCCGATGCCGCCGGCAAGCCTGCCCTCTCCTATGTCCGTGGCAGTGCCGACATGGTGCAGCACAAGCTCAGCGCCGGCGCGGCCCGCTGATCGCACTCGCGCCTACCGGGAATTATGCTCGCGTTTAGCGGGCAGTCGCCCAACGGTTGGGCATTCGCACGGATTGGGGATGTGAACGTGCCGTTTCGGTACGCATTCCCGGAATGGGTCAGCGATACCGGCTCAGCGTTACCAATCGTCAAGTGTTTGAATCTTTGGCCATTCCCGCTTTGGAGCGGCTGGTGTCAGAATAATGTCGCTTGCATTTTGCTCCGTTTACTGGCACCAATTGTGTACTCGGGCATTTGCATGCCGGTGACTGGACTGATGTGGCTGAGCCCTTCTTTGAGGGGCGGCGTGGGGGGACCTTCACGCGCGTAGACGTTCTTTCCCCGTTCGTGAACTACTCGACTGACCCTTCGCGTTCTGAGTTAAGATGAGGGAGCGCGAAAGTGAAAGCCGTCCATTTCCTCTCGGGGGGATGGATACCAGACAGACTACAGGGAAAAGGACCTATCCCAATGGCCACCAAAGGCGTCGTAAAATTCTTCAACCAGGACAAGGGTTTTGGTTTCATCACTCCTGATGGCGGTGCGAAGGACGTATTCGTTCACATCTCCGCTCTCCAGGCTTCCGGCATCCAGTCGCTCCGCGAAGGCCAGCAGGTTACCTTCGACACCGAGCCGGATCGCATGGGCAAAGGCCCGAAGGCCGTCAACATCTCGGCCAACTAATACTGGTTTCTGCCTCGGCAGGACTGCGAACGGCGCTCCGCAAGGGCGCCGTTTTCGTTTTCCGGCTTGCTGGCGCCGGGTGGCTCGATCGAGTGCCGATGAGATGGCAGCGTGCGATAGGGGAGTGATAGCTTAAATGCGCCTCCCCCATTGATCGCAATGGACGAACCCGGCATAGCTGCATTATGAATGACGACAATTTCCGCTAAGGCCCCCGCAATGGTAAACTACATCGAAGCCTCCTCCGCGCCATCCAAGAATACCGGCGCCATCAGGCTCTACGGCGCCGATGCCTTTGCTGGCATGCGCAAGGCGTGCCAGGTCACCGCCCGGTGTCTTGATGCGCTTGATGATATCGTCAAGCCGGGTGTGACGACCGATGCGATCGATCGCTTCGTCTTCGATTTCGGGCTTGAGAATGGTGCCGTTCCGGCGACGCTCAATTACCGCGGCTATACGAAATCCACCTGCACCTCGATCAACCATGTCGTGTGCCACGGCATCCCGGATGCCAAGCCGCTGCGCGAGGGCGATATCGTCAATATCGACGTCACCTATGTGGTCGATGGCTGGCATGGCGATTCCAGCCGCATGTATACGGTCGGCACGGTCAAGCGCGCCGCCGAGCGGCTGCTCGAGGTGACCTATGAATCGCTGATGCGCGGGATCGCCGCCGTGCGCCCCGGTGCCCGCACCGGCGCCATCGGCGAGGCGATCCAGACCTATGCCGAGGCCGAGCGCTGCTCCGTCGTGCGCGACTTCTGCGGCCATGGGGTCGGCGCGCTGTTTCACGACAGCCCGAATATCCTGCATTACGGCCGCGCCAGCGAAGGGCCGGAGCTGCGCGAGGGCATGATCTTCACGATCGAGCCGATGATCAATCTCGGCCGCCCGCATGTGAAGGTGCTCGCCGATGGCTGGACGGCCGTCACCCGCGACCGGTCGCTGTCGGCGCAATACGAGCACACGGTCGGCGTCACCGCCGATGGCTGCGAGATCTTCACGCTGTCGCCCGGCGGGCTCGACCGCCCGGGCCTGCCACCCCTCACAAAATGAGCCGCTGATGGCAAAAGGACCGGTTCCCCATTCCGAAGACCTGGAGCTGCCTTTCGCGGCGGATGAGGACGATGGCATGGACGAGCGGTCCTTCTTCGCCGAACAGGCCGGCAAGCCCGCCGCGCTCCGGCCCTCGCCTGCCAAGGAAGAACACTACCACGGCCACCGCGAGCGGCTGCGCCAGCGCTTCCGCGATCATGGCGATACCGCGCTTGCCGATTACGAGATGCTGGAGCTGATGCTGTTCCGGCTGATCCCGCGGCGCGATACGAAGCCGATCGCCAAGGCGCTGCTGGAGCGCTTCGGCTCGCTCGCCGCCGTCTTCGGCGCACCGATCGCGCTGCTGCAGGAGGTGAAGGGTGTCGGCGAAGCGGTGGCGCTGGACCTGAAGCTGATCTCGACCATCGCCCACCGGACGCTGAAGAGCGAGCTGCGCGGCAAGCAGGTGCTGTCGTCGTGGTCCTCGGTGATCGAATACTGCCACGCCGCCATGGCGCATGAGACCCGCGAGCAGTTCCGGATACTCTTCCTCGACAAGCGCAACGCGCTGATCGCCGACGAAGTCCAGGGGCATGGCACGGTCGATCACACACCGGTCTATCCGCGCGAGGTTGTGCGCCGGGCGCTGGAGCTTTCGGCGACCGCGATCATTCTGGTCCACAACCACCCGTCCGGCGACCCCACACCGTCGCGCGCCGATATCGACATGACCAAGATGATCATCGATACGGCCAAGCCGCTCGGGATCACGGTGCATGACCACATCATCATCGGTAAGGATGGCCATGCCAGCCTCAAGGGGCTGCGGCTGATCTGAAATCGCCGCCGCCGCGATTTTCCCCGCGCAGGACGGATCCGCTATTCTGGAGCGACCTGTTCTTTCTCATCGTCGATGGCCGTCTTTATGACGAACCATCCTGCAGCACCGGCACCGCCGCCCTTATTTCGTCTCGCTCATTCCTAATATTCGGGCGTAAATCAATCTGCAACATTGACCGGATACCTGTGAACGCGCCATTTTGCGTCGCAATATGATTCCAGCTTTTCAACCGGGGCCCGCTTCCATGTTTCAATACGATCTCGTTGTTGTGGGGAGCGGCCCGGCCGGTCGCCGTGGTGCTATTCAGGCTGCCAAGCTCGGCAAGAAGGTGCTCGTCATCGAGCAGGGCAAGCGCGTCGGCGGCGTCTCCGTCCATACCGGCACCATCCCCTCGAAGACGCTGCGCGAGACCGCGCTCAACCTTTCCGGCTGGCGCGAGCGCGGCTTTTACGGCAAGGCCTACCGGGTCAAGCAGGAGATCAGCGCCGAGGACCTGCGCCGCCGCCTGCTGATCACGCTCGATCATGAAGTCGAGGTGCTAGAGCACCAGTTCGCGCGCAACCGCGTGCAGCACCTGCGCGGCAAGGCGAGCTTCATCGACGCCTCGACGCTCGAGATCGTCAAGGACGACGGCGAAGTCATGCGCGTCTCGGCTGCCAGCATCCTGCTTGCCGTCGGCACCAAGCCGTTCCGTCCAGACTATATCCCCTTCGACAACAGAACGGTTCTCGACAGCGACGAGCTTCTCGATATCGAGGAACTGCCGCGCTCCATGGTCGTCATCGGCGCCGGCGTTATCGGCATCGAATATGCCACCATCTTCAGCGCGCTCGATACCGCTGTCACGCTGATCGACCCGAAGTCGACGATGCTCGACTTCATCGACAAGGAAATCGTCGAGGATTTCACCTACCAGCTGCGCGACCGCAACATGAAGATCATGCTCGGCACCAAGGCGGAGAAGGTCACCAAGCTCGATGACGGCAAGGTCGAGCTCATTCTCGACAATGGTCGCCGGCTGGTGACAGACATGGTTCTCTTCGCGGCCGGCCGCATGGGCGCCACCGATGCGCTGAACCTGAAGGCGGCGGGCCTCGAGGCCGACAACCGTGGCCGCCTGAAGGTCAATCCCGAGACGTTCGAGACCTCAGTGCCCGGCATTTACGCGGCGGGCGACGTCGTAGGCTTCCCGAGCCTGGCGTCGACCTCGATGGAACAGGGCCGCATCGCGGCGCGCGTCGCCGTCGGCGCCGTCGCCAAGGAGCCGCCGAAATACTTCCCCTACGGGATCTACGCCGTACCGGAGATTTCGACCTGCGGCCTGACGGAAGAAGAGATGAAGGAACGCGGCATTCCCTATGAATGCGGCATCGCCCGTTTCCGCGAGACCTCGCGCGGCCATATCATGGGCCTCGATACCGGTCTCCTGAAGCTGATCTTCTCGCTCAAGACGCGCCGCCTGCTCGGCGTCCACATCGTCGGCGAAGGCGCGACGGAGCTGGTGCATATCGGCCAGGCCGTGCTCAACCTCAAGGGAACGGTCGAGTATTTCGTCGAGAACACGTTTAACTACCCGACTCTCGCCGAAGCCTACAAGATCGCCGGCCTCGATGCCTGGAACCGGATGGGCGATATCAAGTCGGAATTGTGATCGCGCGGACAAAGCGTCCGACGCTGCAATCACGACACTGATATGACAGCCGAAACAATAGCTTAGACACATAGGATGCGCCCGATCTTGGGCGTGTCGACGTCGCAAAAGCGTCCCTTGTATAATCCGCAGTCTCTGGTAGCGTCGCTGGTGGGGGTTCTCTCTTACCAGTGAGTGAACGTGCGCGAACAATCCGAGACGTCTGACCGGAATTTTCAACTCATCCTCATCAAGCCGTCGCACTATGACGACGATGGCTATGTCATTCGCTGGTGGCGGGCGATGATCCCGTCCAATTCGCTGGCGGCGCTCTATGGAATTGCCGCCGATTGCGCCGAGCGGCGGGTGCTCGGACCCGGTGTCGGCATCGACATCACTGTCATCGACGAGACCAATACGCGGGTGAACACCTCAGCATTGCTGCGGCAGCTGAAAGCCAACGGCAATTTCGGCATGGTCGCGCTGGTCGGCGTGCAATCGAACCAGTATCCGCGCGCGCTCGACATCGCCCGGCCCTTCCGCGATGCCGGAATTCCGGTGGCGATGGGCGGTTTTCATGTGTCGGGATGTCTCTCGATGCTCGACGGCCATGCCGTGGGGCTCGACGAATGCCGCGAGATGGGCATCTCGATGTTCGCGGGCGAAGTCGAGGGGCGGCTGGACAAGGTGCTGCAGGACGCCGCATCGGGTACGCTGGCGCCGCTCTACAATTTCATGAACGACCTGCCGAGCATCGAGGGTGCTGCGGTTCCGTTCCTGCCGAAGGTCAATGTCGCGCAGACGCTGGGCTTGAGCACCAGTTTCGACGCCGGGCGCGGCTGTCCCTACCAGTGTTCCTTCTGCACCATCATCAACGTGCAGGGTCGCAAGTCGCGTTTCCGCACAGCCGATGATGTCGAGAAGCTGGTGCGGATGAACTGGGCGCAGGGCATCCACAAGTTCTTCATCACCGACGACAACTTCGCCCGCAACAAGGATTGGGAAGCGATCTTCGATCGGCTGATTGAGCTGCGTGAAAAGGATGGCATTCCGCTCGGCCTGATGATCCAGGTCGATACGCTCTGCCACAAGATCCCGAATTTCATCGAGAAATCGAAGCGCGCCGGCGTCACCCGCGTGTTCATCGGGCTGGAGAACGTCAACCCCGACAATCTGACGGCGGCGAAGAAGAACCAGAACAAGATCACCGAATACCGCAAGATGCTGCTCGCCTGGAAGGCGCAGGGCATCATGACATTAGCCGGCTACATTCTCGGCTTCCCGGCCGATACGCCAGAGTCGATCCGCCGCGATATCGCGATCATCCAGCACGAGTTGCCGCTCGACGTGATCGAGTTCTTCGTGTTGACCCCGCTGCCCGGCTCGGAAGATCACCAGACGCTGTTCCGCAAGGGCGTGGCGATGGATCCGGATCTCAACATCTACGATGTCGAGCATGTCTGCACCGAGCATCCGAAGATGAGCAAGCAGGAATGGGAGAGCATCTATCAGGAGGCGTGGTCGCTCTACTATTCGCCTGAGCATATGAGGACGCTGCTGCGCCGGGCGGTGGCGACGGGCGTGCCTCTGGCGCGGCTGGTCAAAGTGCTGGTGTCGTTCGCGACTACCGTGCCGCTTGAAAACGTGCATCCGCTGCAGAGCGGGCTATTGCGGTTGAAGCATCCCTCGGAGCGCCGGCCCGACCTGCCGCGCGAGAGCGCGCTGGTCTTCTGGCCGCGCTTCATCGGCGAGACGATCAGCAAGCATCTGAAACTCGGCGGCACGATCGCGCGGCTGGCGGTCACCGCCTTCATGATTTCACGCGACAACAATGCCAGGACCTATATGGACCAGGCATTGACACCTGTTGGTGACCACGAGGACGAGACGCTCGAGCTCTTCACCAAGACGGCGGGCGGACAGGCGGCGGTCTCGCATATCAAGAAGGTCAACGAGCTCACGCATGCGCATCGGGCGGGCTGAGCGCGGGCCTTTTTTCTGAAAGCGCATGCACCCTCACCCGCCCTCATTCCTGTGCTTGTCACAGGAATGAGGGAGGATGCGGCGCCCTGCCCGCGTAAAGCTTGCCCTGAAACATCGCCCAAAATGAAAAACCCCGCACGAGGCGGGGTTCATCAAAATCCAGATTGGCCGGAGATTACTCGGCGCCTTCCTCGGAAGCCTTCTTCTTCGGAGCGGCCTTCTTCTTCGGAGCAGCTTCTTCGCCCTCAGCGGCTTCAGCCTTGGCAGCAGCCTTCTTCTTCGGAGCGGCCTTCTTGGCTTCCTTCTCGGAGCCTTCGCCTTCTTCGTCGGCGAGCAGCTCTTCCTTGGTAACCTTCTTGTCGGTGACGTCGAGTTCGGTCAGCAGATGGTCGATGACCTTCTCTTCGAAGATCGGCGCGCGGATCGAAGCGGCCGCACCCGGCTGGCTGCGGAAGAATTCGAGGATCTGCTTTTCCTGGCCCGGATACTGACGCAGCTGCTCGTAGATGGCGCGCTGCATTTCGTCTTCGCTCACTTCGACGCCGGCCTTTTCGCCGATTTCGGAGAGAACGAGGCCGAGGCGGACGCGGCGCTCAGCGAGCTTCTTGTACTCTTCGCGAGCCTGCTCTTCCGTCGTGTCTTCGTCTTCGAAGGTCTTGCCGGACTGTGCGAGGTCGTTGGCGACCTGGTTCCAGATGCCGTTGTACTCGGCGTCGACGAGCGAAGCCGGGGTCTCGAACTTGTACATTTCGTCGAGCTGGTCGAGGATCTGACGCTTGACCTTCTGGCGGGTCATCGAGCCGTACTGCGATTCGATCTGGCCGCGAACGATTTCCTTCAGGCGGTCAGCCGATTCCAGGCCGAGCTTCTGAGCCAGTTCGTCGTTGATTTCAACGTCGGCCGGAGCAGCAACGTCCTTGACGGTGACGTCGAAGGTGGCTTCAGCGCCAGCGAGGTTCTTGGCCGGGTAGTCAGCCGGGAACGTGACGTTGATGGTCTTTTCGTCGCCAGCCTTGGTGCCGACGAGCTGTTCTTCGAAGCCGGGGATGAAACGGCCCGAGCCGAGAACCAGTTCGGCGCCCTGGTCGGTGCCGCCTTCGAAGGCAACGCCGTCGACCTTGCCGACGTAGTCCATGGTGATGCGGTCGCCGTCTGCGGCCTTGCCCTTCTTGGTCTCGTAGGAACGGGCGCTTTCAGCGACCTTGAGAACCTGCTCGTTGACTTCCTCGTCGGAGATATCAACGACTTCGCGGGTGATCTTGACGCCCTTGACGGACTTCAGTTCGATCGGAGGCAGAACTTCGTAGGAGAGCGTGAACTCGAAATCCTTCTGAGCCGACAGGATCAGTTCTGCTTCGTCCTTGTCTTCCGTCATCGCGATTTCAGGCTGCGTGGCGGACTTTTCGCCGCGCTCGGCGAGAATGGAGGTCGGCTGTTCGCGGACGATCTCGTTGACGAGGTCGGCCATGATGGACTTGCCGTAAACCTTCTTGAGGTGAGCGGCCGGAACCTTGCCCGGACGGAAGCCGTTGATCCGGACCTTGTCCTTCACGTCGGCAAGACGCTCGTTCATCTTGGTTTCCATGTCCTTGGCCGGGATTACGACCTTGATTTCGCGCTTCAGCCCTTCAGCGAGCGTTTCGATAACCTGCATGTCTTCCTACCTTCAATTCGTGGCGGCCGTGCCCAGACGCCGTTCGTTTCGATGAGCACGACGCCGGAAAGTGCCGGGCGTGGCTTGTTCTCAATTCTTCTTCGTTCTGCGTGAGCGGAACGGCGCTTGGCTCCGGGCAATCGAGGGGCACCGTTTTCGGTCCCTCGCCTGCAAGCCAGCTTTGGTGCGGGTAGAGAGACTTGAACTCCCACGCCTTGCGGCACCAGAACCTAAATCTGGCGTGTCTACCAATTTCACCATACCCGCGTTCTCAAAAACCGCATGCATATGCCTGCACATGAGGCCTTCCGGAGCGCGGCGTCTCTATATCACCCGATTTGGAGGAGGCAAAGGAAAAATGAAGGTCAAATGACAGCGATTTTTCCCGCCGCCGCGCGGACTTGCGCCCGCAACCGGCCAAACTCAGTAAAGCGGCTCCTCATAGGCCGGCTTGCCGTCCACCAGCAGGCTTTTGATCTGCGCCATGCCATTGGCGCCAACGCTTGCAGCGATCGACACCTGCCCATCGCGGCGCGCCTCTTCCAGCGCATGTCCGGCACCTTCCGGAACGTAATAGCGCTCTATCCCGTATTCGACGCGGATGGTTTCGGCCTGAGACGTCTCGCCGTAGCTATAGAAGGGCTGGGTGTGGAGCACGGCGGAACCTTCCGCCTGCGGGAGCTTGTCGAAGGATGATTCGGCGATCTGCCAGAAACCACCCTCGCCCGGCTTGATGCGCACCCAGAGGCTGCGCTCGGCGGCCTCCTTCGGCATGGCGCCTGATATCGAGGAGACGGGCACGGAGGAGATGTCGTAGTTCAGTACCACGTAATCGCCGCGCAGGAAGTCGCGCGGATCGACGGGCGCCGTCTTCAACAGAACCTGCGTTCCATTGCGCAAGACGGACGCGCGGCTCTGGACGATATAGCCGAGCACGGCCGTCTGCAGCAACGCTACGGTGACGGCAGCGGTGACGCAGCGGCGCTTCGAATAGCCCTTGAAGGAGAATATGCTCATTGGACCGCCTCCCTGGCCTTGCCGGCAAATCGTCGTTCGAGACGGATGACAATCCAGGCCACGGCGGCGACGAAGAGGCCGGAGCAGAGGAAGAGCCCCGAGGTGCCGAGGATCGAACCAACCGTCACCGAGCCGAGATAGAGAATTTCGACCGCGAAGACGGTGTAGGCCAGATAGCGGACTGCGCCGTTGTCGCGACCCTGCAACGCGATCGCCAGCACGGAGGCGGCGAGTGTCACGATGCCGAGCGGGAGAACCCATTTGCTGGCATCGAGCTCGACATGCAACAGGAACAGGCCGATGACGGCAAGCAGGAAGGAATAGAAGGCAGGTGCGGCACCGGCACCCCTGATCAGCGAGGACAGGCGCGCCACCGGCAGGCTGACCAGCACGAAGACCGCCATGCCGCCGATGACATAGATCAGCGCCAGCCACAGGTCGGAATTCAGCGTGTAGAGCCAGGCGAGCCAGCCAAGCAGCAACAGGTAGGCGAGATGGCGCACGCGGCCGGCGCCAGTGTAGCGCACCAAGGCCACGACGATTGCCGCCATGACGGGTGCTGCCCATGAATCGAGCGTCATCAGGCGCATGTCGGAGCCGCTGAGATAAAGGCCGAAGCTGCCCCAGGAAAGAAAGCCCGCCACGCCCGACACCACGCCCGAGCGGAACAGCACGGCCGACACCACCGCCATGGCGAACCAGAGATACATGACCGTCTGCTCATCGCCCGACAGATGATACATCTGCCCGACCAGCGAGATGGCGCCGCCGAAGGTGAGCGTGCCGATGACGAGCAGCGCGTTGGCGGCGGCGATCTGGCCACGGACGAGAGCTGCGCCGGCGCCGAGATGGACGGACCAGATCAGTGCGAGGATGAAGAACATCCTGACCAGACGCGGTATCGCCTCCCAATTGGACGCGACCACCAGAAGAATGGCGGCGCCGAGCAGGATGGCGGCGAGGATCATCAGCACATTGCCGAGGCTGAAGCTTGCCGGACGCCCATCATATTCCTTGAGCAGGGCCTCGGCGGTCTGCTCGGTGAGCAACCCCTTGCCGACCCACAGCGACAAATCCCTCTCCAGACGTCCGCGATACATGCCCTACCCCGCAAATCGCGCGCAAACAGCCCTCCGGCGCGCCTCATTTTCAACCTTATAGACGCGGTTTGGCGATTGAGGAAACGGCTCCTTGTTATTTCCTTCACAGACCCTTTCGGCACGGACCTTTCGGAGGAGCTGTTAATCGCCCGGCAAGACTTTGCTCTTACGCTACGTCATGCCATGCATATTGCGCATGGAGACGGCTAAGATACTGCATCGCACTCTTACTCAAAACCATTGAGCATGCGCGCAGCCGGGATGTACCCGGACCGGATTACCGGACGCCTTCGGATATGATTTCCGCCGACATGATCGGGATTTGGATCTATCCTCCCCTCCAAACAACCCGATCGACCTGCAACATCCTCCTCCCAGTTGCCGGTCATACGTATGGACGCCCATCGGATTGCGCATCGGGTGGGCGTCTTCGTTTTTATCCTCCGCAGGGCGGCTCATGCGCGCCGACGCCGCTGGATTGCTCATTTTGCCTATTGATTGACCAGAACGTGGCCAAATCGTGCGGTTTACAGCTTGAGAAATGCAGCGCGCGCATATGTGCGTTGAATTCTTGTCTCTGTTAGCTCTTCGCAGTGCAATATATATTCAGCTCATCAAATAGAGGTCAGCGCCGATAGGCGGCAGCTGGCAGACGCAAGCCCTCGGAAAGGGGATCGACATGAACATTTCTCGCTCTTTCAACAACTGGCGCAAGTATCGTCAGACGGTTACCGAACTCGGCCGCATGACCAACCGCGAATTGCACGACCTCGGCATCGACCGCGCCGACATCCAGCGCGTTGCTCGCGACGCCGTTCGCTAATATCTTCGCTGATCTCAGGGCGGTTCGCTTCCTCCCAAGCCGATCGCCTCACCAAGACGCCCGCTGCCACCAGGCAACGGGCGTTTTCTTTTGTCTTAACGTCTCATTAACGCCTGGGTTGCGCCACAGCCCGATACTCCGCCTGCTCAAAAAGTGACAGTTGCGCTTTATCTGTGCATCGTACTGCACAATTGCATGGCAGGAGCCTAATAAATGCACTGCACAATATGACCGGGATCACCTATATCAGCGTCAACCACTGAGACGGCAATCGCGCCGCTCACTGAACTGATCTTGAGGAATTACCCCATGAACCCGATCCGCATTGCAAAGAGCTGGATTAGCTATCGCCGTACCCTGAGCGAACTCGGCAGCCTCTCCAACCAGGCTCTGGCTGACATCGGCGTAAGCCGCTACCAGATCCACAACATCGCTTCGCGCGCTTTCCGCTAATAGCGGAACGCCTGAAGTACCCAAAACGGCGCCTTCACGGCGCCGTTTTCGCGTTTTAAGTTATTGATTTTATTTCCTATTAGTTATTTTTACATAAGCCGTGTCATAATTTTCTTGACCTAATATGGTCGATTTGGTCGCAGTTTGAGACTGATAAGCGGTTTGCTTCCAACTCTCTGGAACCATCTTGGCTCCTACCAGTTATCTCGATGCAAGGTTTGAAATCCACCTTGCCACGGATGCATCGCCCTATGCGATCCGTCAGAAGCCCGGCGTCGGATTAGTCCGCACCGGGCTTTTCCTTTGTCGGCGGCCCGGTCGTACCGCCTCAATATCACGATTGCCTAATACACAACTGCCGAATAAAGTATGCCGCGCACCCGGCCAAAATGCGGGCCGGCGCGCGCAATAGCTCATTACAGCATTCACGGGCATGGCTCGCCCATAGCCGAACTGCATCCCCGATCCCCCAGTGCATCCAAGTGCTTCCGATCAACTTTCCTAAGGACAACGTGATGGCTGACCCCAATGCTAAAACTCGTGCCTGCCCGATCTGCAAGGAAGAGATCAAAGTCGCCGCTACTCGCTGCATTCATTGCCATTCCGAAATCCCTCCAGGCGCCGATGGACGCGCCAGGCCGCCAATGATCATGGGCCGGCGCATTCGTGCGAAGGCGCATACGGCGCCAAAGGCAACTTTCAATGCGGGCCCATCTTCAGCCTGCAACGATCTCGAGATCGATGACGCCGGCGTCTGGGAGTACATCGGTGAGGATGAGGACTACTGCTATTACTGGGGCCCTTCCTGAGACCTAGCGGCGATTGGATCATCGCAGTTCATTGTTCACCTACATCGCCAACGCCCGCAATTTCCCCACCGCGAAGTCCACGAATGCCCTTGTCTTGGCCGAGACGTGGCGGCCCTCGGCATGGACCACGTGGATCGGCAGCGGCGGTTCCTCGTAATCTTCGAGCGTCAGACGCAGCTGGCCCGCGGCGACGTACCGGCTGACTTGATAGGAGAGCGGGCGGGATAGTCCCCAGCCGGTGATCGAGGCGGCGATCGCGGCGTCGACCGTGTTGCAATAGAGGCGCGGATGGAGCGTTGCGGCGGCGCCGTCGGGGGCGAAGTGCCAGTCGAGCGGTGCGGACGAGCCGGTGTTGACGATCGTGGCGTGGTTGGCGAGATCGGCGGGTGTCTTCGGTTCGCCGTGGTGTTCGAAATAGGAGGGCGCGCCGCAGACGACGCGGCGGACGCTGCCTACCTTGATCGCGGTCTGGTCGGAATCCTGCAGGCGGCCGATGCGGATCGCGACGTCGATCCCCTCCTCCACCAGGCTGACGATCCTGTCGAACAGGAGCACACGGCCGGTCACGCCCTTATGGATATCGAGAAACTCGGTCATGACAGGCATGATATGCAGCTGCCCGAACTGCACCGGCGCGGTGATCGTCAGCATGCCTGATGGCGTCGCGTGCGAGCCGCCGGCGGAGGCCTCGGCTTCGTCGATCTCCGCCAGAATGCGTTTGCAATCATCGGCATAGCGTCGGCCGGCTTCGGTCAGGTTGACCGATCGCGTCGACCGCACGAAGAGGCGCGCGCCGGTGGCGTCCTCCAGAAAGGCCACCGCACGGGTGACGGCTGGCGGGCTCATGTGCAGTTGGCGCGCCGCTTCCGCAAAGCTTGCCGTCTCGGAAACCCGCACCAGGACTTTCATGCATTGAAGCCGATCCATATCGCCGCTTTTATTCCATCCAAAGAAACAGTCCCTTTCTCATAATCGAAATTCCATACGAAATCAGGAACAATTATTCTTCCGGGCAATATCAACGGAGACCAGTTCCATGAAGCTCTACTCGCACCCACTTTCGGGTCACGCCCACCGCGCCTTTCTGTTCATCTCGCTTGCCGGGATCGACGCCGAGATTGTCGACATCGATCTTGCAGGTGGCGAGCACAAGAAGCCTGCCTTCCTGGCGCTCAACCCGTTCGGGCAGATCCCTGTGCTCGATGATAACGGGCTGGTGCTTGCGGATTCGAATGCGATCCTGGTCTATCTTGCCAAGAAACATGCACCGGACTGGCTGCCTGAGGATGCCGTGGGCGCAGCTGCCGTGCAGCGCTGGCTTTCGGTGGCTGCGGGCGAAATCGCCTATGGCCCGGCCGCCGCGCGGCTGGTGACGGTGTTCGGCGCAAGCTTCGACACCGAAGAGGTGATCGGACGCGCGCACCGCATTCTGGCGCTGATCGATGCGGAGCTGGCCGGCAAGGCATGGATCGCCGTGGATCGGCCGACGATCGCCGACGTTGCACTCTACAGTTACATCGCCCGCGCGCCGGAGGGGAACGTCGATCGCTTCCGCTACGGCAATGTCAGCGCCTGGCTGAAGCGCATGGAAGCGCTGCCCGGCTTCCGGCCATTCCAGAAGACGGCGATCGGCATTCCCGACGCGGCCTGAGACAGGCCACGCGGCGGCGCCGATCCTCACAAACCCACGAAGGAGAATGTCATGCTTGCATTGAAGCAGACGGAAAAGCCTTCCCCGTGGCATGACGGGGAGATTGCCCTGCAGGAAAAGGCCGGCGTCGCGGCGCGCATGAAGGATGTGGGCGCGCGCGTGCTGCGCGACCACCTGATCGACCAGCACCGCCAGTTCTACCCGCAGCTGCCCTTCATCGTGCTCGGCACGGTGGACGCCGATGGCGACGCCTGGGCGACGCTGCGGGCGAACTATCCTGGTTTCCTCGACAGCCCGGATGTGCACACGCTGAGCGTCAAGCTTGCCCGCGAGCCCGGCGATCCGGCCGATCGGGGGATGGAGGATGGCGACGCGATTGGCATGCTCGGGATCGAGCTGCAGACGCGCCGGCGCAACCGGCTGAACGGCACGATCGCACGCAACGCGGCGGATCGCTTCGATGTCACCGTCGGCCAGTCCTACGGCAACTGCCCGCAATACATCCAGCTGCGCGATTTCGGCTTCAGCCGCGAGCCTGAACTCTCCTCGGCCGTGCCGCCCGTCGTTTCGGAGGAGCTGGATGCGCGGGCGATGGCGCTGATCTCGAAGTCGGACACGTTCTTCGTCGCTTCCTATGCCGATCGTGACGATGGCGAGCGGCAGGTGGATGTTTCGCACCGGGGCGGCAAGCCGGGCTTCGTGCGGATCGGCGAGGATGGGGTTCTGACGATCCCCGACTTCGCCGGCAATCTGTTCTTCAATACGCTCGGCAATATTCTCATCAATGGCCGCGCCGGGCTTGTCTTCGTCGATTTCGACAGCGGAGACCTGCTGCAATTGTCGGGTGATGCCGAAGTCGTTCTGGATTCGCCGGAGATCGCCGCCTTCCAGGGTGCGGAGCGTCTGTGGCGCTTCCGCCCGCGTCGTGTCGTCTACCGGGCGGATGCGCTGCCGCTTCGGTGGAATTCGCGCGCCGACGGGCAATCGCCGAACGCGCTGATGACCGGCGATTGGAAGTCGGCGGCCGGGCGCATCAGCGCCGCCGAGATGGCGAGCCGCTGGCGGCCGTTGCGGGTGGCACGGATCGTCGATGAGAGTGCCGGCATCCGCTCGTTCCACCTGGAGCCTGTCGATGGTGGCGGGCTGATCGCGCATGCGGCCGGGCAATATCTGCCGATACGCGTGACTGTCCCCGGCGAGGATCGGCCGCTGATTAGGACCTATACGCTGTCTGTCGCGCCGTCCGACAACAAGTACCGCATCAGCGTCAAGCGGGAGGGTGTCGTCTCGCGTCACCTACACGACCACATCAGTGTCGGCGATATCATCGAGGCGCGTGCGCCTGGCGGTACGTTCGGCATCGATGCGGCGGAGCCGAGGCCGGCGGTGATGCTGGCGGCAGGCATCGGCATCACACCGCTGCTCGCCATGCTCAGGCATGTCGTCTACGAAGGATTTCGCAAGCGCGGGATGCGGCCGGTGTGGCTGTTCTATTCCGCGCACAGCAAGGGCGAGCGTGCCTTCGACGATGAGATCGGGGCGCTTGTCGCGGCATCCGGCGGGGCGGTCAGGCTGGTCCGGCTGCTTGGTGATGTCTCCGGCGCGGTCGAGGGGCGAGACTATGAGGCGCAGGGGCGGATCGACATGGCGCTGTTGCGCGCCGTGCTGCCGTTCAACGATTACGACTTCTACCTCTGCGGTCCGCCTAGCTTCATGCAGTCAGTCTATGACGGGCTGCGTGGTCTCAACGTCGCGGATAGCAGGATCCATGCCGAAGCGTTCGGCGTTGCATCGGTTGCGCGATCGGGTGAAGTGTCGGCCGAGGCTGCCCCGGTGCAGGCTCGGGCGGCGGCGGATGTGCCGGTGCCTGTCTATTTCACGCAATCGGCCAAGGAAGCGCGGTGGGAGCCTGAGGGCGGCACGCTGCTGGAGCTTGCCGAGGCGCGCGGGTTGCAGCCAGAGTTCAGCTGCCGGCTCGGCAATTGCGGCAGCTGCCGGACCAAGGTGCTGGCGGGCGCGGTTGCCTATACCAGGGAGCCGACGGCCGAGGTTGGCGAGGACGAGGCTTTGATCTGTTGCGCGGTTCCGGCCAAGGGCGAGGCGCGGCTGGAGCTTGATCTCTAGAGAATGGCGGGCGACCGGGGTGCAGCAGGTGCTGCTCAAATATCCGGTTTCCTGCCAATATCCAGTTTGCTGACAATATCCAGTTTGCTGTGATGGCGCGGCGTGATAATCAGCCGCGCATGACCCAGACCTCTTCTTATTCTCCTATCCACGTCGTCGGCGGCGGGCTCGCGGGCTCCGAAGCCGCGTGGCAGATCGCAAACGCCGGCGTCCCCGTCATCCTGCACGAGATGCGCGGCGTGCGCGGCACCGATGCTCACAAAACTGACCATCTGGCTGAGCTCGTCTGTTCCAACTCGTTCCGCTCGGACGATGCGACCGCCAATGCCGTCGGCGTCATCCATGCGGAAATGCGCATGGCGGGATCGCTGATCATGGCCTGCGCCGACAAGCACCAGGTGCCGGCCGGCGGCGCGCTGGCTGTCGATCGCGACGGGTTCTCGGAAGCCGTCACCCGCGCGGTGCACGATCATCCGCTGATTTCAGTGGTGCGCGAGGAGATCACCGGTCTTCCGCCGAAGGAGTGGGATCTGGCGATCGTCGCCACCGGCCCGCTGACGGCGCCGTCGCTTGCGAGCGCCATTCAGGCCGAGACCGGCGCCGATGCGCTCGCCTTCTTCGACGCCATCGCGCCGATCGTCTATCGCGAGAGCATCGACATGGATATCTGCTGGTATCAGTCACGCTACGACAAGGTCGGCCCCGGCGGCACGGGCAAGGACTACATCAACTGCCCGATGGACGAGGCGCAGTACAATGCCTTCGTCGACGCGCTGATCGCCGGCGACACGGTCGGTTTCAAAGAATGGGAAGGCACGCCCTATTTCGACGGCTGCCTGCCGATCGAGATCATGGCCGAACGCGGCCGCGAGACGCTGCGCCATGGGCCGATGAAGCCGATGGGGCTGACGAATGCGCATAACCCGACCGTCAAGGCTTATGCCGTCGTGCAGCTGCGCCAGGACAATGCGCTCGGCACGCTCTACAACATGGTCGGCTTCCAGACGAAGCTGAAATACGGCGCGCAAACCGAGATCCTCAAGATGATCCCGGGCTTGCAGAATGCCGAGTTCGCGCGTCTCGGCGGCCTGCACCGCAACACCTATATCAACTCGCCGACGCTGCTCGACGGTTCGCTGACGCTGAAGTCGCGGCCGGGCCTGCGCTTCGCCGGCCAGATCACCGGCTGCGAAGGTTATGTCGAAAGCGCCAGCGTCGGCCTGCTCGCTGGCCGCTTCGCGGCTGCCGAACGCAAGGGCGAAGCGGTGTCGCTGCCGCCGGCAACGACCGCGCTCGGCTCGCTGCTCGGCCATATCACCGGCGGGCATATCAGCAACGACGAGGAACCGGGCAAGCGCTCGTTCCAGCCGATGAACATCAACTTCGGGCTGTTCCCGGAACTCGAGCCGGGCTCGATCGTCAAGCCGGAGGGCGTGAAGCGTTTCCGCGGCAAGGACAAGACGATCATGAAGCGGCAGCTGATCGCCAAGCGGGCGCTTGCCGATTGCGCGACGTGGCTCGGCGGGACAGTACCGGTGGCAAAGACGGCCTGATCAGGCCGCTCTGTTCACAAGCCAAGACAGGTCAGTGGGTGACCGGCCCATTGGCCTTCTTCCAGGCGTCGATGCCGCCTTCGATGTGGCATGCGGATGCGATGCCGGCGTCGTGCGCGGCCTGGACGGCCATGGCGGAGCGTTCGCCAAAGGCGCAGTAGAAGACCAGGCGCTTGGTGGTGGATACGCCGAGTTCATGCAGAACGCCGCCGGCGCTGATGCTTTCAGCGAGCGCCGGATAGGGAAAGTGCAGCGATGACGGGATGACGCCGTGGCGCTGGCGTTCGCTATCCTCGCGCAGGTCGATCAGCGCGACGTCGGGCCGCCCCATCAGATCGAAGACCTGCCGGACGCTCAATGACCATCCGTGGCTGTCGACGTCGTGATGATCCATGCCGATCTTCATGTTGGCGGGCACCGCCACGTCCATCATCTTGGGGTTGGCGAGCTTCAGATTGTTCATCAGATCGGCATACTCATCGGCCGAGCGCACCTGCAGGCGCGGGTTGAAGGCCTTCTCCTCGCCGATCGTCGAGACGGTGTCGCCCTTGTAGTCGTGGGCGGGGTAGACCAGCGTCGTATCGGGCAGCTTCAGCAGGCGGCCGAAGATGGATTCGAACTGGGCGCGCGGATCGCCGTTCTGGAAATCGGTGCGGCCGGTGCCGCGGATCAGAAGCGTGTCGCCGGTGAAGACACGGTCTGGAAGAACGAAGCTGTAGCTATCGTCGGTATGACCGGGCGTATAGATGACATCAAGCGACAGGCCCTCGATGGTCAGCCTGTCATTGTCGGATAGGCGCATCGAGACGACATCGGCCTTGGTCTGCTCGCCCATGACGGTCGTGCAGTGGGTCTTGTCGCGCAAGGCGCCAAGACCGGTGATGTGATCGGCGTGCAGATGCGTGTCCACGGCCTTGACCAGCTTCAGGTCGAGTTCATGGATAAGCTGCAGGTAGCGATCGACCTTTTCAAGCACAGGATCGATGATCAGCGCCTCCCCGCCCCGCCTGCTTGCCATCAGGTAGGAGTAGGTGCTGGATGCGGGGTCGAAAAGCTGACGGAAGATCATCTTCGCCTCCTGCGTTCTGTCCGATATCGATGTTCCGCGGCCGTACTTAGCCCTTCGGCTGCGGCACGATGCGGATGTAGGACTTGGGCGAGACCCAACCGTCAGGATACTGCTTCTTGGCGTCTTCGTCGGAGACCGAGCCGGCGATGATGACGTCGCCGCCGTTCTGCCAGTTGGCCGGCGTCGCGACCTTGTGCTTGGCGGTCAGCTGCAGAGAATCGATGACACGGATGACTTCGTCGAAGTTGCGGCCGGTCGTCATCGGGTAGACGAGGATGAGCTTGATCTTCTTGTCGGGGCCGATGACGAAGACATTGCGAACCGTCTGGTTGTCGGCCGCAGTGCGGACGGTCGGATCACCCGACACGGCTGCCGGCAGCATGTGGTAAAGCTTGGAGACGTTGAAATCGACGTCGGCGATCATCGGGTAGTTGGGACGCGTGCCTTGCGTTTCCTCGATGTCGTTCATCCAACCGTCGTGGCGATCCAGCGGATCGACGGAGAGGCCGATGATCTTGACGCCGCGGCGGTCGAACTCCGGCTTGATCTTCGCCATGTAGCCGAGCTCGGTGGTGCAGACGGGCGTGAAATCCTTGGGATGCGAAAATAGGACCGCCCAGGAGCTGCCGATCCAATCGTGAAAATTGATCGTGCCTTCGGTAGTCTGCGCTTCGAAATCGGGAGCAATGTCGTTGATCGCAAGCATACTTACCTCCAATAAGTTGTAGGGAAATTCATAGGGCCTCGCGGTGTGCGCGAAAGATGCTCCACTTTGAGGACTAAGGCAATATGACACGAAAGAGGTAGCGCGGTCGGAAAAACGTCAAAAGCCCGGCGCATGGCCGGGCATTGCTCGACTGAAAATTGGAGGCAGTTTACCGGTGGTTCGCGGCGGTCGGATCGGCCAGCGGCAGTTCCCGATCGGGTTCGGCGACGTAGTTGCCGAGAAGCCAGAGGGCCACTTCGGAAGCTTCCTTCGGCGAGGCGAATTCGAAGGTGCCGTTCTGGTGCGGCGTATCGAGGAAGTCGACTGTCAGGCCCTTGCCGCTGTCGGAGCTTTGAACGCGCACCCTGCCCGGCTGGATGACCTGGCAGGAGTAATGGCGCTGCATGCTGCGCATGAAGCCGGCCTTGTTGTCGTGCAGGCGGACGAAGACCACCTGGCCGTTGGCCGTTGCCTGCAGCGAGCGGATCGCTTCTGTCGGGAAGGCGCGGTTGAACTCGATGATGGCAAGGCCGGTATCGTGCAGGCCCTGCTCCTCATGCTTCGCCGACATGCGCACGGCGATGAAGGCCACGATGACGAGCATCACGAAAAGAGTGGCCCAGATCATTATGCTCACGTCACACTCCATTCAAAGCAAGCGATGATGACAGCTATAACGCGCGAGGCTTGCGCGAGTTTGAACGAGCCTCAGATTTTCTTGCGCATCAGCGCCATGGTCATGCCGATCTGGCGGCGCCATTGCGGTTGCTGCGCGGAGCGATCGAACAGCCCTGCCCCCAGCTTCTGCGCCTTCGACAGCACCGGCGCAGCCAGTGATGCGGGCAGGAAGGCGGGGAAGACCGCCTGCGGGATAGTGACCTTGCGCGCCCTCGCGAGGTGGTCGCGGCCAAGCCCGGCGAATGCCTCGATGGCGGCCGAGATGCGCGCCTTGTCTTCGCCAGCGAGGAAGGTGTCACGGTCAAGTCCGGTCGCGGCCAGGATCTCGAGCGGGATGTAGATCTGGCCGCGATGGCGATGAAGCGGCATCAACAGCAGCAATCCCGCGATCGCCTGGGCGACGCCGGCATGGCCT
Source organism: Rhizobium sp. 2MFCol3.1 (assembly GCF_000377565.1). Classification (GTDB taxonomy): domain Bacteria; phylum Pseudomonadota; class Alphaproteobacteria; order Rhizobiales; family Rhizobiaceae; genus Rhizobium. The sequence goes on from NZ_KB898362.1 coordinate 23,114, forward strand.
GCGGCTTCGGCCGACTGCGCCGCCTCCTCGGGCGACAGGATCAGGCTTGCGAGTTGGATCAGCGCCGAGGCCGTTTCGCCGGCGTAGCCTTCCAGCGCGCCGCGCGATTCCATCGGATCGTCGTAGAGGTCGAAGATGCGTGCGTCGATCATATCCGACAATGTCTTGCGCGGCAGGCGATGCGCCTCGATCGCGGCCAGCAGCGCGGCAGCCACCGGGTTGGCCTCGGTGGAGCCGTGCGCGGTTCCCTCCAGAAGATCGCGCCAGTATTGCATGCGGACTTCGCCGGGCAGCGGTTCGTGCACGAGATCGCGGATACGGGCGAGTTCGGCGTTGAACGCATAGAGCGCCGCCAGCGCGCCGCGCTTGTCTTCGGGAGACAGCAAGCAGGCGAGATAACGGTCACGATCGCTGTCGCGCAGCATCGCCAGGCAGATGTCCTGGTTCGTCGAGGATTGATCGGCCATGCGTCAGACCGCGATCAGCGCCGCTGCGACGGCGCGCGATTCCATCAGCATGATGTTGAAGGTGCGCACCGCCGCACCCGTGCTCATCGAATCCGAGGAAATGCCGGCGCCCTTCAGCGCGGCTTTCAGGTCCGCCGGGATCGGGCGCATGTCGACGCCGGTGCCGAGCAGCAGGAATTCAATCTCGGACGCTTCGTTCAGGACTCGCTGCAGGTTTTCGATCGACAGCGGCATGGTCGCGTCCATGTTCCAGCCGTGGATGCCCGACGGCAGGCAGAGGATGGAGCCGCGATGCGACATGTCGGCGAAGCGGAAGCCGCCGTTCCCGTAGGTATCGATCGGAGCGCGACCGGGAAAATGCGCTTCGCGTATTTCTATGCCTCTTGCCATATTCTCACACTGCCGGCTTGCCGGGCTGGGCGGCCGGTTCCGGTACTTTCTTGTCGTTATCGTTATCGAGCGCATCCGGGCGGAGCTTGAAGACGATCAGCACCGGTGCAGCAATGTAGATGGAGGAAAACGTGCCGATGGCAACGCCAACAAGCATGATGAAGGCGAAGGAGCGGATGACCTCGCCGCCGAAGATTGCCAGCGCGAGCAGTGCCAGCATGGTGGTGGCGGCGGTCAGCACGGTGCGCGACAGCGTCTGGTTGATCGACGCATCGATCAGGATCGGCAGCGGCATCTTGCGGTAACGCTTCAGGTTTTCGCGCATGCGGTCGTAGACCACGACGGTATCGTTGAGCGAATAGCCGATGATCGTCAGAAGGGCGGCGACGCTGGTCAGGTTGAACTCTATGCCTGTGAGCACGAAGAGCCCGAGGATCAGGATGATGTCGTGCAACGTGGCGACGATGGCGCCGACGGCGAACTGCCATTCGAAGCGCATCCAGATATAGACGAGGATCACGATGAGCGAAGCGAGCACGCCGAGCGAGGCGGCGCGGGTGAGCTCGCCCGATATGGCTGGGCCGACCACTTCGACGCGGCGGAAATCATAGTCGTTGGCGAGCTCGTCGCGCACCAGCGTGACCGCCGATTGTTCGGCATTCTCGCCGCCGCCCTGCGCTTCCAGCTGGATGAGCGCGCCGGCGGGATCGGCCAGCCTGCGGGCAAGGATGTCGCCGATCGGCAGATCGCCAAGGCGGGCGCGGATATCCTCAAGGTCGGCAGGGCCCTGCTTGGCCTTGACCTCGATGATCGAGCCACCGGCGAAATCGATGCCGAGATGCATTCCGACCGCCGCGAAACCCAGCATGGCCGCGACGCAAAGGGCGGCCGATGCGGTGAAGACGTAGCGGCGGATGCCCATGAAGCGGATGTTGGCGCGATCGAAGATGCCGGTGTGGACATCCTTCGGCAGATGCCGCGGATGGCGGCGATGCAGCCAGGTGACGACGATCCAGCGGGTGAGCGTGACGGCCGTGAAGATGGTGGTCAGGATGCCGGCGGCGAGCGTGACGGCAAAGCCGCGCACGGCGTCGTTGCCGAGGAAATAGAGGATGACGGCGGCGATGAAGATGGTGACGTTGGCGTCAAGGATCGTCATGATCGCGCGGGAGAAGCCGTAGTCGATCGCCTCGAAGAACGGCCGGCCGGTTTTTGCTTCGTCGCGGATGCGCTCGTAGATCAGGACATTGGCATCAACCGCCATGCCCATGATGAGGACGATGCCGGCAATGCCCGGCAAGGTGAGCGTCGCGCCGATGAGGCTCATCACCGCGAGGATGAGGATGAGGTTCAAGAGCAGCGACAAAGCGGCGATCAGGCCGAGGCCGCGATAGAAGCCGAACATGAGGCCGATGACCAGGATGGCCGCGACGATGCCGGCGACGAGCCCTGCCCGCGCCGATTCGGCGCCGAGCGCCGGGCTGACCGTGCGCTCCTCGACTGTCGTCAACGTGGCCGGAAGAGCGCCGGCGCGCAGCATGAGGGCGAGATCGCTCGCCCCTTCCTCGGTGTAGCTCACCGGGATCTCGCCCTTGCCGTCGAGGATCGGCGCACTGATCGGGAGCGATGCCATGACCTGATCGTCGAAGATGATGGCGAGGTGGCCGCCGGCGTGCTGCTGCGTCTTCTCCGCCAGGCGCTTGGTGCCTTCGGCGTCGAGCGCGTAGCGGATCGCCACCGTGTCGGCCTGCGCATCCGCGAAGGATTGCACATCGACGACATTGGCGCTGGTGATGAAATCGGTACGGTCCACGAGATAGGGGATCGGCGGATCATCCAGCGAATAGAGAACTTCGGAGCTCGCCGGCCAGCGGCCGTTGACCGCGTCCTGGCCCGACATGGTTTCGTCGAGCATGCGCACGGAGAGCTTGGCGGGTTCGTTGAGGATGTTCTTCAGCCGCTCGGCATCGATGACGCCGAAGACCTGGACATCAAGACGATCGGCGCCCTCGGGCTTGATCGCGAAATCGGGATTGCCGAGGCCGGCAATGCGGCGGCTGACGATATCGACGGACTGGGCCTGCGCGTCTGAAATGGCGGCGTCGATGGCGGCATCCGCGATCTCGATCGTGAGGTCGCCGCTATTGCTCTGCTTGAGCGTGACACCTTGTGCCGAGGTCAGATTTTTCAGCGTGGCGACGGCGGCGTCGATTTGCGCGGGGTCGGTGATCTTGACGGTGACCGTCTGGTCGTTGCCCGTAAGCCCGGTGTAACGGATATTGGCCTGGCGCAAGGAGCGGCTGATCTCGCCGACGGTGGCGACCAGCTTCTGGCGCGCGACATCGGCGCGATCGACCTCGAAGACGACGTGCGTGCCGCCGCGAAGATCGGAGCCCAGCACGACGCGGTGCTTGGACAGCCACGAAGACAGCAGGCCGGATTGGCCAACCGGCAGGAAATTGGGGGCCGCGATCAACACGGCCACCAGCACCACAAACCAGATCAGAAGGGTCTTCCAGCGGGAAAAATGAAGCATTTTCTCTCGACTATGTCAGATCCGGGTGATCCGGTTCGTGGGATATGCGTGATGATTATGCCGCGTCTGCCTTTACGGGCTCGCCCTTGACGCGGATCTCGGTGACGCCGGTGCGGACGATGCGAACGCGCACGCCATCAGCAATTTCGACTTCGATTTCTTTTTCGTCAATCACCTTGGTGACCTTGCCGACGAGACCGCCTGAGGTGACGACCTGGTCGCCGCGACGGATCGCCTTCAGGGCTTCGTCGCGCTTCTTGGCCTGGGCGCGCTGCGGACGGATGAGCAGGAAATACCAGACGACCATCAGCGGCACGAACAGGATGATCATTTCGAAGCCGGAACCGAACGGCGACGCCGCGCTGTCAGTGGCCTGGGCGAATGCCGGGGTGATGAACATGCTAATCTCCTCAAACTTTTCCGGAGGCGGATTGTCGCCTTTTTTCTCGGTGGCCGGACTATAATTATGGTCTTTGCGATTGCAACTGAAACAGCCGAAAACCGTACCGATTCCGCTGCCTCATAACCTTTCCGCTTATAAAACACCATGCTACCCGGCTAGGAAAAGCGATTGGCACACAGCCGCATACGCCCCAAGGAGGAAACGCCATGGCCGAAGACGTCAACAGCATCATTCTCGGCGAACTGCGCCGCCTTGCCGATGCCGTGGAACGGCTCGCCGGACCGCCGCCCGCCATCAACGACTGGAACGCTGCCGATTGCTTCGTCTGGGCCCCTGCGCGCCAGCATCTGCAGCCCGTCCAGCGCCCCAACCGCGTGGCGCTGGCGCTGATCCGCGGCGTCGATCGTGTGCGCGACATCCTGCACGAAAACACGGTGCGCTTCGCCGAGGGCTATGCCGCCAACAACGTTCTCCTGTGGGGCGCGCGGGGCATGGGCAAGTCGTCGCTGGTGAAGGCCGTTCACGAAGATGTCAGACGCGACAGCGGCGTTTCGCTGAAACTCGTCGAGGTTCACCGGGAGGATATCGCCAGCCTGCCGGTGCTGCTCGACCTGTTGAAGGATACGCCGCACCGGGTCATCGTCTTCTGCGACGACCTCTCCTTCGACCATGACGACACGGCCTACAAGTCGCTGAAGGCGGCGCTCGATGGCGGTGTCGAGGGACGGCCTGATAACGTGCTGTTCTATGCGACCTCAAACCGCCGCCACCTGCTACCACGCCACATGATGGAGAATGAGCAGTCGACGGCCATTAACCCGTCGGAGGCAGTCGAGGAGAAGGTGTCGCTGTCGGACCGCTTCGGGCTGTGGCTCGGCTTCCACAAGTGCAGCCAGGACGACTATCTGACGATGATCGACGGCTATGCCGCCCACTTCAAGCTGCCGCTCGACCGGGAGACGCTGCATGCGGAAGCGCTGGAATGGGCAACCACGCGCGGCGCCCGCTCGGGCCGCGTCGCCTGGCAGTATATCCAGGATCTGGCGGGCCGGAAACGGATCGCGCTCGACAGAGCCTGATGGCTGCTTTCACGATCGCCTGAACGACAAAAGCCCGGCGTCTGCCGGGCTTTTGCATTGTCCTCGATACACAATACCTATTCGAGGAAACTCTTGACCTACTCGAGGCCCAACCTACTCGAGGAAAGTCATCGGGTTCACCGGCGTCGCGTCCTTGCGGACTTCGAAGTGAACCTGCGGCTGCTTGACGTTGCCGCTCATACCTGACACCGCGACCGTCTGGCCGCGCTGGATCTTCTGGCCGCGCGTCACGCTCAGCGTGTCGGCATTGCCGTAGACCGTGACGGTGCCGTCGTTGTGGCGAACGAGGATCGTGTTGCCGAGTTCCTTGAGGCCGTTGCCGGCGTAGATGACGACGCCGTTTTCAGCTGCCTTGATGGCCGTGCCCTGCGGAACCGAGATGTCGATACCGTCATTGCGGCTGCCGTTGACGTTGGCGCCGTAGGCGGCGATCACGGCACCACGGACCGGCCAGCGATACTTGCCGATGCCGGTGGCTTCAGGTGCGGCCGAGGCAACTTCCTTCTTGGCAGCGTCGCTGACGCTTTCGGTCGCGACCGGCGCCTTGTAGGTGGCGGGCTGGGCTGCGGCCGTTTCCGGCGCGGATGCTGGCTGTGCGGCGGGCTTGGGCTCCGCCTTCGGCTGGATCGACGCCGTCTTCATGGTGTCGGCGGAGCCGCTGCCGTTCGGGATGTTCAGTTCCTGACCGATGCGGATCGAGCCGGCCGTGAGGTTGTTGGCGGCCTTGATGTCGTCGATGCTGTTGCCGGTCGCCTTGGCGATCTTGGCAAGCGAGTCACCCGACTTGACGACGTAGGTGCCGCCCGCGCCCTTCGGGCCGGCGCCGACGGGCGCCTTGCCGGACTGGTCGGCGCTTGCCATCGACTTGTCACGCGAGGCGTTGGAGCCGTTCGGGATGACCGCGAGGTTCTGTTCCTGGCCACGAGCCGGCTGCGGCGCCTGACCACCCTTGGCGAGATCGTTCGACCACGCGGCGGCCTTGGCGGCGTTGCCGCCGTTGAAGGTCGGGATCAGGATGGTCTGGCCGGGTCTGGCGGCTGCTGCACTCTTCAGGCCGTTGGCGCGCAGGATTTCCTTTTCCGGAACACCGTAGCGGTTGGCGAGGATCGCGACGCTTTCGCCGGGACGCATGGTGACCGAGGGAGCGTTGGTCGAGGACCAGCCAGAGACCTTCGGGGTCGAGCCGGTGACGATGTTGTCGGCGTTGCGCTTCGGCGGAACGATGACCTGGCTGGAATGCTGCGGCGCGTTGGCGGCCGGGAACGGCTGAGCGAGAGCGACCTGCTTTTCGCGAGCGGCCGACATATTGCCGGAAGCCATTGGAGCCTGCGAGACGGCGCCGGGAGCGGCAAGCTCGGAGCGCTGGACGGAGACCGGAGCCGACGCCATGCGAGCGCTCGAGCCGTAGGTCGACTGCTGGCTAGGATAGGGCTGGTTCATCGACTGATTGTTGTTGGCATAATTGGGCTGCATCGCGCCGCCCTGCATGTCCGCCTGCGGCACGGGATCAGCCTGAAGGCCGCTCATGCTCCGCCGAGGAATGGAATTTGTCGTCATCTGGTCCTGACCGGACGAAGAAAACAGACCGCCGAAACGTGTCACATCGGAACTGCAACCTGATGCAGCACTCGCCAGGAGAGCCACGATCAAGGCATTACCGGCAGACTTCCCGAACTTAGGCGAAACGCTGAAACGCATGACACTCGACCCACTGAATAACGCAACCATTTGTGGGTATGATTAAAGCGCGTTAGCATTACCAACCGGTTAAGGCGGAAACATCAGCTTGCGATTTTTGACAAATCGCTAACCATAGCGACGACGCGATCAGAGTTGCGAGGCGACGCGCGGAACAATCGGCAGGTATGGGGAGTTGAATAGCTCCTCGCGCTCGAAGCGGCTGCCGGTCTTGGTCAGGCGCACGAGGCGACATTCGGTCTCGGAGATGATCAGCGGCGCGATCATCGAACCGCCGGAAACCAGCTGATCGGCATAGAAGCGCGGCATGCTCTCGAAGGCGGCGGTAACAAGGATACGGTCGAAGGTGCCCTCGCCCTGCAGGCCGGCACTGCCATCCGCCTGGCGAACGATGATGTTGCGAATGCCGAGCGTCTCGAAACGCTTCTGGGCATTCGAGGTGAGCGTCTTGTACCGGTCGATGGTAAGCACGCGCTCTGCCATGCGAGCGATCACAGCCGTCATGAAACCGCTGCCGGTGCCCACTTCCAGCACACGCTGGCCGGGTTTCACCCTTAGGTGATGCAGGACGCGGACGGCGAAATCGACGCCTTCGAGGAAGGAGCCGCATTCGATGGGGATCGTGCGGCTGGAATAGGCCTGCTCGGTAAACTGCGGCGGCACGAACAATGAGCGCGGCGCCTGCTCGACCGCCGTCAGCAGATCAAGATCGGACACGCCTTCGGCCCGCAGCCTCAAAACGAGTGCCGCAAACTCTTCCTTCTCCACCAGACGTGCCGCCAATGCGATTTACTCCGTACCCGAAAGCGCCCGCGCCACGCGGTCCTGTACGGAATAATCGGTCAGATCCAGTTTCAAAGGCGTTACCGAAATCTTTCTATTCTTGAGCGCGTTGACATCGGTGCCCTCGACGAAGGCGCCGGCGCGCTCGCCGAACTTCAGCCAGTAGTACGGGAAGCCACGACCATCGGCGCGGGCGTCGACCTCAAGATTGAAGGCGAGCTTGCCCTGCGCGGTCACTTCCGTGCCCTCGACTTCGTCAGGCGCGCAGTTCGGGAAGTTGAGATTGAGGAAGGTGCCCTCGGGCAGATCGACCGACATCAGCTTGTTGAGCAGCGCCGGCGCATGCGTCTCGCAGACTTCCCAGGGAAGGATCCGCTGGTCGCCTTCGCGAATGTAAGCCTGGCTCAACGCAAAGGACCGTACGCCCTGCATCGTGCCTTCGATGGCGCCGGCGATCGTGCCCGAATAGGTGACGTCGTCAGCCACGTTCGAACCGGCGTTGACGCCTGACAGCACGAGATCAGGCTTGATCTCCATCACCTGCTTGATGCCCATGATGACGCAATCGGTCGGCGTGCCGCGCAGCGCGAAGTGCTTGTCGGAGATCTTGCGCAGGCGCAGCGGCTCCGACAGGCTCAGCGAATGGGCGAGACCGCTCTGGTCGGTCTCGGGCGCGACGATCCAGACATCGTCGGAGAGAGTGCGCGCAATCCGCTCCAGCGCCGCAAGGCCTTCCGCGTGAATGCCGTCGTCGTTGGTAAGCAGAATGCGCATGGTCTCAAGCCGCCTTTTCGATCTTCGTCAGGCCGCCCATGTAGGGCACCAGCACGTCGGGGATAGTCACCGAGCCATCCTCGTTCAGATAGTTTTCCAGAACCGCGATCAGGCAGCGGCCGACGGCGGTGCCGGAGCCGTTCAGCGTGTGAACGAAGCGGTTGGTCTTGTCTTCCTTGCCGCGATAGCGCGTGTTCATGCGCCGCGCCTGGAAATCGCCGCAGACCGAGCAGGACGAGATTTCGCGGTAGGTGTTCTGACCGGGCAGCCAGACCTCGAGATCGTAGGTCTTGCGCGAGCCGAAGCCCATGTCGCCGGTGCAGAGCGTCAGCGTGCGGAAATGCAGGCCGAGGCGCTTCAGCACTTCCTCGGCGCAAGCCGTCATGCGCTCATGCTCGGCGATCGAGCTTTCGGCGTCGGTGATCGAGACCAGCTCGCACTTCCAGAACTGGTGCTGACGCAGCATGCCGCGGGTGTCGCGGCCGGCGGAGCCTGCTTCCGAGCGGAAGGACGGGGTGAGCGCGGTGAAACGCAGCGGTAGCTTGTCATGCTCGAGGATTTCCTCGCGCACGAGGTTGGTCAGCGTGACCTCTGCGGTTGGGATCATGTAGCGGCCGTCGGTCGTCTTGAAGAGGTCTTCCTCGAACTTCGGCAGGTTGCCGGTGCCGAACAGTGCTTCGGCGCGCACCATCAGCGGCGAGCTCACTTCGGTGTAGCCGTGCTCGCTGGTGTGCAGGTCGATCATGAACTGGCCGAGCGCCCGCTCCAGCCTTGCCAGCGGGCCGGTCAAGACGGTGAAGCGCGAGCCGGAGAGCTTGGCGGCGGTTTCGAAATCCATGTAGCCGAGGGCTTCGCCGATTTCGTAGTGCTCCTTCGGCGTATGGTTCCAACGCGGCTTCTCGCCCGTCACGCGGGTGACGACGTTGCCGGCCTCGTCCTTGCCGACGGGGACGTCGTCATGGGGGACGTTGGGGATGCGCGAGAGGGCGTCGTTCAGCTCTTCGGAGAAGGCGCGATCGTCTTCTTCAGCGGCCGGCAGCAGGACCTTGAGGTCGGCGACCTCGGCCTTCAGCTTCTCGGCCAGCTCGGTGTTCTTCTGCGCCATGGCAGCACCGATCTCCTTGGAGGCGGCGTTGCGGCGGGACAGCATGTCCTGGACCTTCTGAACAGCCGTGCGGCGCTTTTCGTCGAGCGCAATCAGGCTTTCGGACAAGGGCTCGGCACCACGCTTGGCAAGTGCCGCGTCGAGGGCTTCGGGATTCTCACGGATCCATTTGATATCGAGCATCGTCGTTCCAGGTCGTTACAAAAAGGATGACCCGGCCAAAGCCTGACCGGGCCTCGACCGGATATTGGAAAGCGCTCATCGAGGAATTGCGGTGACGCTAGACGTTGTCCGTCTTGGCAACGTCCTGGGACCCTTCAGCCTCGGTGGCCGCATCGCGAGCACGCTGGCGTTCCACGAGTCGCGCCGCGTAGATGGCAATCTCGTAGAGAATGATGGTCGGCAGCGCAAGGCCGATCTGGGACATCGGATCGGGCGGGGTCAGCACCGCCGCGACGATGAAGGCCATGACGATCGCGAACTTGCGCTTCTCGCGCAGCCAGTCGGACGTCAGCAGGCCGACACGGGCGAGCAGCGTGGTGATGACGGGAAGCTGGAAGACCAGGCCGAAGGAGAAGACCAGCGTCATGATGAGGCTGAGATATTCAGAGACCTTCGGAAGGAGCGAGATGGCGACGTCGCCCTCGCCCGGCGCCTGCTGCATGGTCAGGAAGAACCACATGACCATCGGCGTGAAGAAGAAATAGACGAGTGCCGCACCCATCAGGAACAGGATCGGAGAGGCGATCAGGAACGGCAGGAAGGCCGAGCGCTCGTTCTTGTAGAGGCCGGGGGCCACGAACTTGTAGATCTGCGCGGCGATGATCGGGAATGCGATCACGAGACCGCCAAACATCGCGACCTTCACCTGCGTGAAGAAGAATTCCTGCGGCGCCGTGTAGATCAGCTGTGCCTTGGAGACATCGAGATGCGCCCACTGGACCGCCCATTTGTAAGGGAAGACCAGCGCATTGAAGAGATGCTTGGCGAAAATGAAGCAGACAATGAAGGCAGCGAAGAAGGCGCCGATCGACCACATGAGCCGCGTGCGCAGCTCCATCAGGTGCTCGATCAACGGCTGCGGCTTGTCTTCGATATCACCGCTCATGCTTCATCTTTCTTTTTCTTCGCCGCCGGCTTCTTCGGCGCGGCCGTGGCGACAGCTGCCGGCTTTGCGGCGGCCGTCTTCTTTGCGGGAGCAGCCTTGGCTGGTGCAGCACTTGCTGGAGCCGGCGCTGCCTTGACGGCCGCGGGCTTTGCCGCAGCACGCTTCGGCTTTTCGGCCGGCGTCACCGCGACGGCGGCTACAGCGTCCGCCTTGTCGGCGGCCTTGGCGCGGGGCTTGCGAGCGGGCTTTGCCGCGGCAGCCTCGGGCACGGCAGCCGATGCTGCAGGCACCGGCGTCGGCGCCGGCATGACTGCAGGCGTCTCGGTCGGTGCGACCTCGGGCGCCGGCATAAGACCAAGCGGCGCTTCCGTCTTGCTATCGACCGTTGTCGAGCGCTGGAGATCGGCCTTGATCTCGTTGCCCATCTGGCGAAGCGGGTTCATTGCCTCGCGCAGCGTGTTCACCGGGTTAAGCTTTTGCGCGTCATTCAGCGTCTGGCGCACGTCGTCCATATCGGCTTCGCGCAGCGCCTCGTGGAACTGGGCACGAAATTCGCCGGCGACCTTGCGGGCACGCTGCGTCATCTTGCCGAAAGCGCGAAGCATCGGGGGCAGATCCTTGGGACCCACCACGACAATCAATACGACCGCGATGACAAGCAGCTCGGTCCAGCCAATATCGAACATTCAAGGCTCCTGAACGGGAAACGCGGGGGCGGCGCTGCCCGGACTTGGTTACTTCGTTTCGTCGGCCTTGTGATCGACGGTCTTGCCTGTGGTGGTCGTGCTCGAAGCTTCGGGCGCGTCCTCGTCGTTCATGCCCTTCTTGAAGCTCTTGATGCCCTTGGCAACATCGCCCATCAGTTCCGGAATCTTGCCGCGACCGAAGAGCAACAGCACGATGACCAGAACGATCAGCCAGTGCCACATGCTAAAAGAACCCATTACGCTAACTCCTGTTGTGATGCTCTATTGATGTAAGAATACCCGACATCAAATCCAACATCTAATTCCCCGTAGATAGACGCTTAATGTCACGGTATCGACCATCGTGACAAGATAGTCCCCGGTCGAAAAGTCGTGAAGACAATTGTTTTAGCTTCCAGTGGCGAAACAAAGACACGGAGCCGGCTATTCCTCGGACGCACCGCCGGGCGCCAGAAGGCCCAGTTCCTCGAGATCCATCTGCGTGATGGGGTCTTCGTCTTCGGTCAGCTCGTCGTTCATCGACGGCGACGGAATGTTGAAATTGGCCGGGATGCGGCCGGAGAGCAGCCCTGCCCCCTTCAACTCCTCGATACCCGGCAGGTCGCGCAGTTCTTCCAGCCCGAAGTGATCGAGGAAGTCGCGCGTCGTGCCGAGAGTAACAGGACGTCCCGGCGTGCGGCGGCGGCCGCGAAAACGCACCCAACCCGCCTCCATCAGCACATCCAGCGTGCCGCGCGAGGTCTGCACGCCCCGGATATCCTCGATCTCGGCGCGCGTCACCGGCTGGTGATAGGCGATGATGGCGAGAACCTCAAGTGCTGCGCGCGAGAGCTTGCGCACCTCGTTTTCATCGCGGCGGATGACGAAGGAGAGGTCCGCGGCGGTGCGGAACGCCCAGGCATCGTCGACCCTCACCAGATTGACGCCGCGATGGGCGTATTCCTGCTGCAGCCGCAGCATGATGGCGCGCACGTCGAATGCCTTAGGCAGGCGATCGCTGATGAAAGCTTCCGAGACGGGTTGGGCGGAGGCGAAGACCAAGGCCTCGGCGATGCGCGCGGCCTCGCTCTCGTCGTGGATGGTGTCATCCCCGGTGCGTTCGGTGTCGCGCTCGGCGTTGCCATTTTCCAGATCGATGTCTTCCAGATCGCTCACGCCGGCAGCTCCTGTTCCACGACCTGCACCGTGGCATGGTTCGGTCCGCGCCGCATGTAGATCGGCTCGAAGACGCCTTCCTGGCGGATTTCGATCTTGCCTTCACGCGCGAGTTCGAGCGACGCGGCAAAGGCGCTGGCGATCGCCGTCACCCGGTCCTCGGGCGAAACCATGTAGGTCAAGATATGCTGCTCGAGCGCCGTCCAGTCGCCGATCTCGCCGATCAGGCGGGTCAGCAATTCGCGCGCTTCGGTAAGCGACCAGACGGTGCGGCGCGCGATCGTGACCTGCGTCACCGCCTGGCGCTGGCGCAGCGAGGCATAGGCCGTCAGCAGATCGTAGAGGCTGGCGTCGTAGGCGGATTGGTGGCGATCGGGTATATGCTCGGGCGCGCCACGCGCGAGCACGTCGCGGCCGAGGCGATTGCGGTTGACGAGGCTGCCGGCCGCCTCGCGCATCGCTTCCAGGCGCTTCAGGCGGAACGCCAGCGACGCCGCCATTTCCTCGCCCGAGGGGCCGTCATCCTTCACCTGCTGCGGAATGAGCAGGCGCGACTTCAGGTAGGCGAGCCACGCCGCCATGACGAGATAGTCGGCCGCGAGCTCGATGCGGATGCGGCGGGCGCTATCGATAAAGAGCAGATATTGCTCAGCGAGCGCCAGCACGGAAATGCGGGACAGGTCGACCTTCTGCGTGCGTGCGAGATGCAGCAACAGGTCGAGCGGGCCTTCGAAGCCGGCGACATCGATCAACAGCGCCGGATCGGTCGAGGCGCGGTCGGCGCCGCCCTCCTGCCACAGCTTGTCCATCGGCGTTGCCGATGTCTGCGGGCGCTCTTGAGCCTTTGTCGTCGTCGTCACGTCGTCTCGTTCCTTTCGCGATCAGACCGTCGCAAACATCGCATTGAATTCGGCGCGGATCGCGGCCTCGTCAGCGCCATCGGCCGTCGGGAACCCCTGCTCCACGCGCTTGGCGCGCTCGAGCGCTCCACCTTGCAGCAGCGGCACGTTGGCGACGACCTCAAGCATCTCATCCATATGACCGTTGCAATGCAGCACGATATCGCACCCGCCCGCAATGATATTCGCCGCCCGCTCGCCAAGCGTACCGCTCAGCGCGTTCATCGAACTATCATCGGAAAGCAACAGGCCTTTGAAGCCGATATGCTCGCGGATGATGCCGTCGATGACCTTGCGCGAGGTGGTGGCCGGATTATCCGGGTCGATCGCGGTGAAAACGAGATGGCAGGTCATTGCCATCAATTCGTCCTTCATGGCGATGAATGGCGGGAAGTCGTGGGCTTCGAGCTCCTCGCGCGAGACGCGGACGACCGGGAGCTCATGGTGGGAATCGGCAAAGCCGCGGCCGTGGCCGGGCATGTGCTTCATGACCGAGAGAACGCCGCCCGCATTCAAGCCTTCGGATGCGGCGATGCCCATGTCGGTCACGGTCTGCGGGTCCATGCCATAGGCACGGTTGCCAATGACGTTGCTGCTGCCTTCGACGGGAACATCCAGCACGGGCAGGCAATCGACGTTGATGCCGAACTTCGAGAGATCGAAGGCATGCAGGCGCGACATCAGCCAGGCCGCGCGCTTGCCCTTTTCCGGGTTCTCTCGATAGAGGTCGCCGAGCTGCTGTCCGGAGGGATAGTGCGGCAGGATCGGCGGGCGAATGCGCTGGACGCGGCCGCCTTCCTGATCGATCAGCACCGGTGCGTGCCAGCCGACGCTTTCGCGCATCTCGGCCACGAGGTCAGAGATCTGCTGCGGCTCGGAAATATTGCGGCCGAACAGGATGAAGCCCCAGGGGCGCTCGCCCGCGTAGAAGGCCTTCTCTTCGGGCGTCAGGGAAAGGCCGCTACAGCCAAGGATCATCGCTTTTGATTCGGTCATACCCGAATCATAGAGACGCCATCGCGAAATGCGAGCAGCGTCAACTGCCATTCACAAAAAAGAAGGGCACAAAAGAGAGCCCACAAACGAAAAGAGCGGCGGGGGGGGCCCGCCGCTCTCAATCAATTCAGTTTCGAGACTTACTTCGAAATCAGGCAGGAACCACCGGCTGCGCGATACTTTTCGCAGATCGCGGCTGCTTCGTCCTTGGAACCGGCCGTGATGCGCAGGCGATAATAGGTGCCCTTGCCTGCGATGTCGGCCTTGCGGATTTCGTAAGGCATGCCAGCCAGCACGCCGCCGAACTTCTTCGAAAGGCTTGCATAGGACTTCTTGGCTTCGGCTTCAGACGGCAGCGATGCGATCTGGACGCCGTAGCTGCCAGGAGCGGCCGTGGTCGGCTGTGCTTGATTCTGGGCCTGAGCTGCTGCCGGCGGAACCGCCGCGACTTCCTTTGGTGCCTGGGCGGCGGGTGCCGGTGCGGCCGTTGCAGGTGCGAGAGCCGAAGCGCCCGGACGCGATGCCGGGGTCGGCGCGGTGTCGGTCTTGGTGCTGGTTACGGCACGGACCGGCGGGTTGACGCTGTCAGGCGTTGCCGCCGCGGCCTTGGCAAGCACGTTCTCGGAAGTCTGCTTTGCGGTCGGCGTAGCACCTTCGACCGGCGTCGAGCGAATGTCGGCGGACGCCAGCTGTTCGATCGTGGGAGCCGAAGCCGATGCACCACCTGCGGCGATCTTCTGCGTCTGCACCGAGGTGGGCTTCGGCAGCGAGGATGCAGCAGGCTCCGGCGCCGGCTCGTCGCGGGCGACCAGCGTGCCGTCAGGCTTGACGATCATGGTGCGGACCTTGCGCGCCGAGACCGACGGCGAGGCATCCGATGGATTGGTCGCGGCTGTGTCGATCGCGCCGTCGTTCGGCAGCAGACGCGGGTCCTGCGTGTCGCCAACCGGCGTTGCCATGGATGGCATCGGCGCGTCGTTGTCTTCGGGCAGCGTTTCCGGCGTCAGCGTGCGCTGAACGACATCAACCGGCTGCTCGTCGCTTGACACCAGCGACTTCTGCTTCGGGGCTTCGGTGGCGGCGCCACCAACGCTGTCGTAGACAGCCTTGTCCTGGTTCGGAACCGTCTTGCCGCCCGGGTTTTCCGGAACGACCTTGACCGGATCCTTGTCGGCCACGATGACGCGCGGTTCGCCGCTGGCGATACCGAGGCCGCCGTCGCGCGCCAGGAAGGAATAGCCGGCATAAGCGACGCCGCCGAAAATGACGATGGCAGCGGCTGCCGCCAGCATGCGCTTCATCGAGCGGGCGCGGCTCATATCCTCGGCGTCGCTCGCCGACTGGATCTGAACTTCGGACACCGTCTCGCGACGCTGCTGCACGGGCTCATTGACGCTGCGTCGGAAATCTTCCTCCAGCGCGCGTTCGAATTCATCGAAGCTCTGGGCCTGCGGCTGCGACGGCTGCGGACGTGCAGCGGATGCCACGGCGGCGACAGAGGCCTGGGCGCGGGCACGGATGTCCTGAGCCGGCTTTGCGGGTGCTTCGACCGGCTTGGCCGGCGTCAGCAGGTTTGCGATTTCCGAATCGACGTCGAAATCGAAATCCGACATCGCGGGAACGGGCTCGTGCTTTTCGACCGGCGGCAGCGTCGGGACATGCATCTCGACCGCTTCCATCTGATACTCCGCATCGGAGATCATTGACGGATCGAAGGGCAGCTCTTCCGTGGTGTCGACGGCAGGTGCCGGCGCGCGGTAGGACGGTGCTGCGGGCTCCGGCGAACGGTAGACCGGTGCGGCTGCCTGATAAGCGGGCGCCTGGTAGGCCGGTGCCTGATAAGCCTGTGCCGGGGCGGAGGGCTGATAAGGTGCGGGTGCCGGCTGCGCGACAGGCTCCGGCTGGCGGACTGCCGGCTGGTAGGCCACGGGTGCTGCTACAGGCTGAGACTTCGGCTGTTCGACTTCCTCGGCGACAACAGGCTCGACGAAATCGAGGTCGGCGAGCTCAAGTTCGATGCCTTCGAGATCCAGCTCGAAGTCATGGCCGGCAAACGGGTCTTCCGCGTCAGGTGCGGCCTTGGCGGCGACCGGCTGGGGCTCGGGTGCATAGCGAGGCGCTACGGGCGCTACCGCTACAGGAGCTACGGCGACGGGCGGCTCGGGCACATAAGCCGGTGCAGGGATCGGTGCCTGGACGACCGGGGCGACCAGCTGGGCTTCCACGGGCGCAGCTTCGCGAGCGGTAACCGGATACTGCGAAACATCGGCGAGGAGGTCATCGATATCGAAGGCGATGTCGTCGACTTCGGATACGGCTTCCGTCAGCGCGGCATCGGCCTTGACGTCGCCATCCTTGGCGGCAGCAGCCAGATCGAAGGCGCTGTGATCGACGTTAGGTTCGACGATCGGCTCGGCAACGGGCTGTTCGAAAACGACGGCCGGCTCATGACGGTCGATCTCGGCGGGGAAGCTGGCGGCAGCTGGCGCTTCAAAGCGCGGCGCGGCTGGCACAGGCTCGGCGGCGACGACAGGTGCCGGAGCAGCGACAGGCGGTGCGGCCGGCTCTTCGCGGCGAGACGTATGGAAGTTGGCGATCGGCAGGCGGATGCTTGCGGCCGACCACTGCGGCGCCTTGGCGGGCTGCACCGGCGTCGGTGCGGCGCTGATCGAAAGCTCGAGTTCCTCGATCAGATCACGAGCGCCGCCGGAGACAGGCTCGGCGGGACGCGAGACGCTGGCCGCCCAATCGGCAGACGAGAGGATCGCGCGGGCATCGGGCTGTTCGACGACAGGCAAGGCCTCGTCTTCGACCCGTTCCGAGACAACTGGCGCTTCGTAATGAACCGGCTCGGCCTCGTAGCGCGGCGCCTGCTCGTAGTGCTGCGCAGGCTCGTAGTGCTGTGCGGGCTCGTAGTGCGGCTCGGGCTCGTCGTAGGTGACGGGCTCCGGCTCGGCATAGACTACGGGCTCAGGCTGAGCGTAAGCCGTCTCGATCGGATGATCGACGACTGCAGGCGCGGTCGGAGCGTCGTAACGCTCGAACTCGCGCAGCAGTTCGTCTTCGAGATTGAAGGCAGGCTCCTGCCTTGGCGCCGCTTCGACGGTGTTTGCCGCTACACGGGGCTCAAAACCGACGATACGCGCAAGCTCCGCAAGGGGATCGTCGTCAGCAAAGAGGTTCGCATCGTTACGCGTGTCATACGCCCGCTGTTTATCTGCCATACTCATCCACTCGCAAATGCAAAGGTTTCGTGCCAGCGCATTGTGGGTAAATGGTGACGCTACCGCATCTCTTCCGGCGCAGCCGTTCCTGCGATGGCAAGACCCGACTTCAAAACGGACGCAACGGCGTACACCAGCCCTAGTCTGGTAATACTAGACTCTCGGCTCTTATCGTTAATAAATCGTAAGTCTACCTGATCCTTGCCCTTATTCCAATGAGCATGGAAAGAACTGGCAAGATCATAGAGGTAGAATACGACACGATGCGGCTCTTGCGATTGAGCCGCCGCCTCGACCAGCCGAGGGAACTCGGCAACCTTCGCAACCAATTGTAATTCCGCAGGATCCGAGATTCCGGACACGGCGTTCGCGAGGATCTCAGGCGACACGTCGAGATCCGGAAACGCCTCCTTCGCCTGCCTGAAGACAGACATGCAACGGGCGTGCGCGTACTGTACGTAAAAGACCGGATTGTCTTTCGACTGTTCCGTTACTTTGGCGAAATCGAAGTCCAACGGCTCCGAGCTCTTTCTATACAGCATCATGAACCGCACCGAATCGCGGCCGACTTCCTCGACCACATCGCGCAGCGTCACGAAGTCGCCGGAGCGCTTCGACATCTTCACCGGTTCGCCATCGCGGAACAGCTTGACCAGCTGGCACAGCAGAACGGTAAGCTTGGCCTTGCCTTCCGACACACCGCGCGCGACCGCTTCCAAACGCTTGACGTAGCCGCCATGGTCGGCGCCGAGCACATAGATCATCTCGCTGAAGCCGCGATCGAACTTGTTCTTGAAGTAGGCGACGTCGGCGGCGAAATAGGTGTAGGAGCCGTCGGACTTGATCAGCGGGCGGTCCATGTCATCGCCGACCTCGGTCGAGCGGAACAGCGTCTGCTCGCGGTCTTCCCAATCTTCCGGCAACTGGCCCTTCGGCGGCGGCAGCGTGCCCTTGTAGACGTGGCCCTTGAAGGTCAGGTCGTTGATCGCCGTGCGGATGGCGGCAGCGCCATTGGCGTGCAGCGTGCGCTCGGAGAAGAACACGTCGTGATGGACGTTCAACGCTTCCAGATCCTCGCGGATCATCACCATCATCGCATCGATGGTGCGATCCTTGACCAGCGGCATCCACTGATCCTCGGGCATGTTGTGCAGCTTGACGCCGTAGTCACGCGCCAGCGCTTCGCCGACCGGCACGAGATAATCGCCCGGATAGAGGCCTGCCGGGATCTCGCCGATCTTTTCGCCGAGCGCCTCGCGGTAGCGCAGGAAAACGGAGCGCGCCAAGACGTCGATCTGCGAGCCGGCATCGTTGATGTAGTATTCCTTGGTGACGTCGAAGCCGGCGAAGGACAACAGGTTGGCCAGCGCGTCGCCGACGACGGCGCCACGGCAATGGCCGACGTGCATCGGGCCGGTCGGGTTGGCGGAAACGTATTCGACGTTGACCTTGCGCCCCTCACCCATCGTCGAGCGACCGTAGTCGGTGCCAGCAGTGATCATCGAGGCCAAGAGGCGCTGCCAGTAGCCGACGGCGATCCTGACGTTGATGAAGCCAGGGCCCGCGACCGATACTTCGGCTACGTCCGGATCTTCCTTCAACTTTTCGGTGATGATTTCGGCCAGCGCGCGCGGATTGGTGCCGAGCGGCTTGGCAAGCACCATCGCCGCATTGGTCGCGACATCGCCGTGGCTCGCATCACGCGGCGGCTCGACGGCAATGCGTCCGAAATCCAGCTCGGATCGCTTTTCCTTGACCAGATCGATCTGTTCAAGGGCGGTTTTAATCCTGGCTTCGAAATCGGTAAAAAGGTTCATCGCACTCTTCCATGCATAGGCTGTGCCACACGGCATCCGCCCGGCCTTTGCCGAGCGACCGCTGCCTAGCGCAAATCGGGAGTCTGGTCAAACAATCGCCTGTGGGCGCTGATGGCGTAGGTGTCGGTCATGCCGGCGAGATAATCGCCAACATGGCGCGCCTTCGGCGCCTCGGCCAGCCCCGCGATGTGATCCACCCAATAGTGGCTCTGCATCTCCTTCGGGTTGGCCATGTAGGCCGAAAACAGGTCGGTGACGATCTGTGCTGCGCCTGAGCGAATGCGCATGATGTCGGGATGGCGATAGATGCGCTTGAAGAGCATCGCCTTGATCTGCCTGTCCGTCTCGGCCATGCCCTCGGAAAACGTCGCGATCACGCGGCTGGCGTGCCTGACGTCGTCGGCGCTCTCGGGGCGGATTTCCGCCAGGCGCTCCTGGGCGACCGAGATCACGTCCTCGACCATGCGGGTGATCTGGCGGCGCATGATCTCGTGCGTGAAGCGGCTCGGCTCCAGCGTGGGGTAGCGCTCCCTCACCTCGGCCATCAGACCGGCCAGGAACGGGATATCCTCCAGCATGTCGAAGGTGAGATAGCCCGAGCGCAGGCCGTCATCGATATCGTGGGTATTATAGGCGATATCGTCGGCGATCGCGGCCACCTGAGCCTCGAGGCTGGCGAAGGTGTCGAGCTGGAGATCGTGGATCTCGCAGTAGTCGAGGATCGGCTGAGGCACGGGGCCGCGCGTGCCGGTTCCGTCCTTGGTGAGCAGCGGGCCGTTGTGCTTGACCAGGCCTTCCAGGCTTTCCCATGTCAGGTTGATGCCATCGAAATCGGCGTAGCGGCGTTCGAGCTTGGTGACGATGCGCAGCGACTGGGCATTGTGGTCGAAGCCGCCATAGGGCAGCAGCACCTCGTGCAGCGCGTCCTCGCCGGTGTGGCCGAAGGGCGTGTGGCCGAAATCGTGCACGAGGGCGACGCCTTCCGCCAGGTCCTCGTCGAGTTTCAGCGCCCTTGCGAGCGCGCGGGCGATCTGGGCGACCTCGATCGTGTGCGTGAGGCGCGTGCGATAGTGATCGCCATCCTGGGCGATGAAGACCTGGGTCTTGTGCTTGAGACGCCGGAAAGCCGTCGTGTGGACGATGCGGTCGCGGTCTCGCTGAAAGTCCGAGCGCGTCGGGCTGGAATTCTCGGGATAGAGCCGCCCACGCGTCGTCCACGGGTCAGCCGCGTAGATTGCCCTGTCGCTGTTACCGAAGCCTAATGCACGTCTGTCGATCGTCATTCTTCACCGTCACTCGCCATGTCCAGGCTCACGCCCATTGACGCCGCCATATGCTCTTCATACCTATAGAGAGCATAAACGGCAAAGAGACGACGTATCGCCCACTTTGCCGCGGGCCGCGCTTTCGTGATATAAGGCCCGATCGCATTGAAAAACAGCCGTTTATATTGATGGCTGGACCACTATTCTCTCCGGATCTTGACCCCGGCAGGAGCAGACATGACCGAAGCAAGTGTAACCCTTTCCGACGCGGCTGCGAAGCGAATCGCCACCATCGTCGGCAGCGACCCCGGCAAGAGCGCGCTGCGCGTCTCAGTCGAAGGTGGCGGCTGTTCGGGTTTTTCCTACAAGTTCGACCTGACCGACGGCATCCAGGATGACGACGTGGTCGTCCAGAAGAACGACGCGAAGGTGCTGATCGACAGCATGTCGCTGATCTACATGGCGGGCTCCGAGATCGATTTCGTCGATAACCTGCTCGGCCAGTCCTTCCAGATCAAGAACCCGAACGCGGTTGCCAGCTGCGGATGCGGCACCAGCTTCTCGATCTGACCGCCCTCCTCCGCTATCCACACCGAACCGGCCGAAGATTGTCTTCCGGCCGGTTTAACGTCTTGTCGCTTGTCTCAAGACCACGCTAGAAGAAGACGTCAAAGCGGAACGGGACAAAAGAATGAAGATCGCGACCTGGAACATCAACGGCGTCAAGGCGCGCATCGACAACCTCACGCAATGGCTGAAGGATTCGAACCCCGATATCGCCTGCCTGCAGGAGATCAAGACGGTCGACGAGGGATTTCCGCGGCTGGAGATCGAGGCGCTCGGCTATCATGTGGAGACGCATGGGCAGAAGGGCTTCAACGGCGTCGCCATTCTCTCCAAGACCAAGCCGGACGAAGTCACGCGCGGACTGCCGGGCGATCCGCTCGACGAGCAGGCGCGTTTTCTGGAAGCGGTGTTCTCCATTCCCGGCAATCGCGTCGCCCGCGTCTGCTGCCTCTATCTGCCGAACGGCAACCCCGTCGAGACCGAGAAATACAGCTACAAGCTCGCCTGGATGGAGCGGCTGCGTGCATTCGCGGCCGAGCGGCTAGCTTACGAGGAAATCCTCATCCTTGCCGGCGACTATAACGTCATCCCCGAGCCGCATGATTGCTTCGACCCGAAGGTCTGGGAGAATGACGCGCTGTTTCTGCCGCAGACGCGCGAGGCGTTTCGCAGGCTGGAGAGCCTGGGGCTGACCGATGCGGTGCGTGCGACGACGGATGCGGTGCCGGCGTATACGTTCTGGGATTATCAGGCCGGCGCATGGCCGAAGAACAACGGCATTCGCATCGATCATCTGATGCTGTCGCCGGAGGCCGCCGACCGGATGACCTCGACGGCGATCGAAAAACATGTGCGTGCCTGGGAGAAGCCTTCCGACCACGTGCCTGTGGTCGCCTATTTCGATTTCGCGGCCTAAGGGCTAGGCGGCGCCAATCGAGGCCGGATCTCGGCGATCCGGTCTTACATCGCTCAGTCGGTGTTGCTGCTGGCGATCTTGTGAGAGAGGGCGATCGCGTTGCGGCGGTCGCTTTCGCTGGCAACCGAGAAGGCCTGCTCCTGAAGCGATTCCATCCAGTTGCAATCCTTCGGCTTGCAGCGATCGAGTGCCGCCGTCATCAGCGCCAGGCCGTTGGCCGACTGACCTTCCTGGAACAGGATATTGCCGAAGACCGACATGGCGCCCGGGTGACCGGCCTTGCGGGCCTGGTTCAGCCACTTCTTGGCCTGCTGCGTGCTGGTGGCGCCACCATCGCCGGCAAGCATCATCTGCGCCAGCTGGAACTGGGCTTCGGGGACGCCGAAGGTGGAGGCAACCTGGAAGTAAATCTGGCGCGCCTGAGTGAGATCTGTCTTCACGGGGCTGCCTGGAATGCCGTGCTTGTAATAGCCGGCGAGCGACAGCAGCGCGTTGACGAAAAAGCCGGTATCCTCGGAGCCGGGCTCGACGCCCTGCTGGGCGATCTCGCTGTAGATCTTGAAGGCTTCGAAATCATCCTGCGCGACGCCGTCGCCATCGGCATACATGTTGGCAAGCGCCCAGCGCGAGCCGGTGTGGCCCTTTTCGGCCGCGTATTTGTAGGCTTCGACAGCCTCTTCCTTCTGGCCGTTCTTGTAGGCCTTGAAACCGAACTTGAAGAGATCGAAAGGACCGGATTCCTTGTTGACGCCCGACTTGATGTCGAACGCGCTTGCCGGACAACTCATCGCCGCGCAGCAGGCGACGGAGAGCCCCATAAGCATCAATCTGAAAGGTCTGAACTCGAACGTCAGCATTTCACTCGATTTCTTTCGTTTCCACCCATACGCGCCATCTCGAACATCCCGCCCGTTCGGCCCGCAGATAAAGTCCCTTCGGCGAGCGATCCCGCGGTGGGTTCCAAGACCCGCTTGCCCGCGTCGCATCCAGCCTTCGGCTCCCCAGAGAGAGCCATCATTCTCTTCGCACCGACCGCATCCACCCGCTTCCCGGCGCGAACTGACGGCG
The DNA here is from genome assembly GCF_000377565.1 of Rhizobium sp. 2MFCol3.1. GTDB lineage: Bacteria > Pseudomonadota > Alphaproteobacteria > Rhizobiales > Rhizobiaceae > Rhizobium. The sequence goes on from NZ_KB898362.1 coordinate 46,092, forward strand.
ATGCCTTCAACCTCATTTCAGCGAGCCCGCCGAGCGGCATTTCGCCTTCAGAAATGTCGTAGTCACCAATTGTGACAAAACGCGAGACGTCGTTACCGAAAGCCAGTTCGGAAAGCGGCAACACCGTCGAACGTGAGGAAACTGAAAGGCTTGAGAAGGCTGCGATAGAACGGCGCTTTGCGGCTGAAACACCCTGTAAAACAGGCGAAACAAGCGAAGCGGCGGCAACTGCGCCACACCTCATGTCCGTCTTTTTCACACTCACCGAAAAACGACCCATCTTACTCTTTTACGCGCACCCTATGCCTGTCATTCCCTCGCCCGAGATTACCGCTGCGCCTAGTTTGTGGCGGGAAATGGACAATTCGTGATGGAGCCCATCATACGCCAACACTCAAAAAAAACTGTTGCTGAATCGTCACAAAATGACACGTGACGAGAGCATGCTTAATGGCGCCCAGACAAAGAAAAGCCCGACAGTTTGCCGGGCTTTCACTTGCACTGATCTTGGTAGGTCAGAACTTGACCTTGATGCTGGTGGAGATGGCCGCCACGAGATCGTTGCCGAAGTCGTAGGAGACGTCGTTGCCGTAGGTGACACCACCTTCGGTCAGAACGCCCGACGAACCGCTCGTCAGGACACCAACCGCGCCGGCAAGCCGCCACTCGATGTTTTCGGTCGGGCTGTAGGCTGCGCCGACGCCAAGCGTCCAACTATCCGTCTGCGCACCGTAACCATGGCTCGTGCCACGATCCCAGGTGACGCTAACCGCCCCGCTCCACTGATCGTTGAACTTGTGGCCAATACCGCCTGTAACCGTCCAGCCGTCCTGGTAAAGCAGGTCGAGCGAAGTCAGCTGGTTCTTCGCCGTGCAGCTCGTTCCGCGTGTTGCGACGGGGCAAAGAGCGATCGACTGCAGAACGCTCCAGTTCGTCCACTTGACGGAGCCGAAAGCCAGCCAGTCCGGCGCGATGCCGCTCTGGAGCTTCAATTCCAGCGAATCCGGAGCTTCCGCTTCACCATAGACGTTGGTGACGACGCCAAATGGTGCGGCGTTGAGTGGAGCGATCGGCGCACGGACCTGCGTGAGATCGACGGTGCCGCTGAGGCTGTCGTACTTGACGCGGCTGTTGTACATGAGGCTGGCACGCAACGCGTACTCAGGAATCTCGAAGGCAACGCCCGCTCTCCAACCCCAGCCGCTGTCCTCGAGATCCAGACGGCCGACGCCGTTGCCGGTGCCGAGCAGTGATGGAACCGTGCTGACTAGGCGCTCCTTGAAGCCTTCGACTTCCTGATAGAAGGTGCCGCCGATGATACGGAACTCGCCCGGACCAGCGTCGAACTTGTAAGAGCAGGTCGCACCATAATTGTGCGTGGTGATCTTGGTTTCGATGTTGTTGTTTGCACCGGCCCAGTTCGCACCCGGATTGGTGTGCGCTCCGAAGGGCTCGGAATAATCAAGCAAACAGTCGACAGCATCGCCGAAGCCGCCCTTCAGGCCTACGTACGGAATTGCGTAATTTTCCGTATCATCGGCAGTGTTCGGCCGGTTGTTCAGATTGCCGCCGCCCGGGTATGCCGAGGTAGCTGTATCCCTTACATTCTTCAGCTTGCGCTGCGGCATGACATAGATCACGCCCGACTGGACGGAGAACTGTGATGCATCGAACAACTGATCGATATTATAGCCGCCGCGATCCAGACCGCCCGCGAGGGCAGGCTGGGTGAGCGCCGAAATCATAACAAGCGGCAGGGCTGCCGCCAGAACCTTACGAGATGCCAAGGTGTCTCCCCCACTGAGGCAATTGCGATGGTGGGACTGTGACGGCGAGAGGTTAAAATGGCAACTTCGTGACCGGGCGCGATTGAAAAGTGAGCTAATGGATGCTTTACGTAAAAAATTGACGAGCACGTCAAAATTTCCTCATTTTAGAAAATGTATCTCAAAAAATCCTGGAATCGATCAGGTGATAGGGTGATCGTTCTATACGAGCACAGATATGTTACCTTCTGACAACAGTTTGATTTTTAGCAAAAACTTCGTGGAAAAGCTGAAAAATGGCGTGCCGCCGGCCAAGTTGTGGCGGCGGAAGGCCCGATTACGGTTAATTTTTCGAAAAAAGCGCCCGATTCTTCATCGGGCGCCTTGGAATGAAATACTATTGAAAGTTGATTTTACGAAGCTTCATCTACACGCGAGAGCGCGATCTTGAGGCTCGCGAGTTGAACAGTCAGCTCTTCCAGACGTTCCCGTTCGGCCGCGACAACCTCCGGATTGGCGTTGGCGACGAACTTCTCGTTGGAGAGCTTGCCGTTGATTCTGGCCATTTCGGCCTCGGTCTTAGCGATCGCCTTTTCAAGGCGGGCCTTCTCGGCACCGAGATCGATCAGCGCGCCGAGCGGCAGGCAGACCGTCGCTTCGCCGGCCACGATCTGGGCAGCACCCTTCGGCGCCTGCTCGGCCAGCGAAATGCCGTCGACACGCGCGAGGCGCTTGATCGCCGCATCGTGGCGCGACAGCCGGTCACGCGTCAGGCTGTTGGCGTTGACGAAGACGAGCGGGGCTACGGCCGACGGCGGTACGTTCATTTCGGAGCGAACCGAGCGGATGTCGGAGACGAGGTCGATCAGCCAGTTGATCTCGTCGGCTGCCGCGTCGTCGGCGTAGGACGGCGACGGCCATTCGGCGTGGCAGACCAGGCCATCACGCTCACGGCCCTCGCCTGCCGTATGCGCCCAAAGCTCTTCGGTCATGAAGGGCATGAAGGGATGCAGCAGCTTGTAGATCTCTTCGAGCACGTAGGCGACGCAGGACTGCGCCTCCTTCTTGGCGCCCTCGTTCGTGCCGCCGAAGATCGGCTTCAGCAGTTCGAGATACCAATCGCAGACCTGGTTCCAGACGAAGCGATAGAGCACGCCGGCGGCATCGTTGAAGCGATAGGCTTCGATCGCCTCGGTAAGATCGCGTTCGGTGCGGGACAGTTCCGTCAGGATCCAGCGGTTGACCGTGAGCTCGGCGGCCTCGGGAATGAAATGCGGGTCGTTGACGACGCCGTTCATCTCGGCGAAGCGTGTGGCGTTCCACAGCTTGGTGCCGAAGTTGCGGTAGCCGGCGATGCGGGCCGGATCGAGCTTCACGTCGCGGCCCTGGGCCGCCATGATCGCCAGCGTGAAGCGCAGCGCGTCGGCGCCGTACTCGTCGATCAGTTCCAGCGGATCGATGACGTTGCCCTTGGACTTCGACATCTTCTGGCCGTTCTTGTCGCGAACCAGCGCGTGAATATAGACAGTGTGGAATGGCTCGACCGGAACGCCGTCCTCGTCCTTCATGAAATGCAGACCCATCTGCATCATGCGGACAACCCAGAACGGGATGATATCGAAGCCGGTGACGAGCACGTTGGTTGGATAGTAGCGCGCAAGCTCGGGGGTCTTTTCCGGCCAGCCGAGGGTCGAGAACGGCCAGAGAGCGGACGAGAACCAGGTGTCGAGCACGTCTTCGTCGCGCGTCAGGATTTCGCCCGGCTGGAAGTTCTCGAGTTTCTCCTCGACCCAAGCCTTCCACGGTCCCTCATGGGCGATGTAGTGCTGGATGGCAGCCTGCAGCGCCTCTTCCTCGGTCTTCTCGACGAAGACCTGGCCATCGGGACCGTACCAGGCGGGAATCTGGTGACCCCACCACAGCTGGCGCGAGATGCACCAAGGCTGGATGTTTTCCATCCACTGGAAATAGGTGTTCTCCCAGTTCTTCGGCACGAAATTGGTGCGGCCTTCGCGGACCGACGCGATCGCCGGCTGGGCCAGCGTCTTGTTGTCGACCCACCATTGGTCGGTCAGGCGCGGCTCGATCGGCACACCGCCGCGGTCGCCATGCGGAACCACATGCTTGTGCGGCTCGATCTTGTCGAGCAGGCCGGCCTCTTCGAAAATCTCGACGATGATCTTGCGGGCGGTGAAACGGTCCTGGCCCTCCAGACGGTCCCAGGCGCCATGCAGGGCGGCCGGATGATCGAGACCTTCGAGGAAGTCCTCGTTCTCCTTGATCGAGATCGAGGCATCAATGTTCATGACGTTGATGGCGCGCAAACCGGCGCGCTTGCCGACCTCGAAGTCGTTGAAGTCGTGCGCAGGCGTGATCTTGACGGCGCCGGTGCCGGCGGTCGGATCGGCGTAATCATCCGCGACGATCGGGATCTTGCGGCCGACGATCGGCAAGATGACATGCTTGCCGACGATCGACTTGTAGCGCTCGTCTTCAGGGTTCACCGCGATGCCGGTATCGCCGAGCATCGTTTCCGGACGGGTGGTTGCGACGACGATGTAGTCGCGCGTCTCGAATTCCGTCGGCTTGCCTTCCTCGTCGAAAGCGATCGGGTACTGGTAGGTGACGCCCGCTTCCAGCGGATAGCGGAAGTGCCAGAGATTGCCCTTGACCTCCAGCTGCTCGACTTCCATGTCCGAGATCGCGGTCAGCAGCTTCGGGTCCCAGTTGACGAGACGCTTGTCCTTATAGATCAGGCCTTCCTTGTAGAGGCTGACGAAGACTTCGAGGACGGCTTCCGAGAGACCCTCGTCCATGGTGAAGCGCTCGCGCGACCAGTCACAGGAAGCGCCGAGGCGCTTCAACTGATTGAAGATCAGGCCACCCGACTCGTTCTTCCACTCCCAGACCTTCTCGATGAAGGCTTCGCGGCCCATGTCGCGGCGGCCCGGAAGCTGCTGTTCCATCAGCTTGCGCTCGACGACCATCTGCGTGGCGATGCCGGCATGGTCCATGCCCGGCTGCCATAGCACGTCCTTGCCGCGCATGCGCTCGAAGCGGACCATGATGTCCTGCAACGTGTTGTTCAGCGCGTGGCCCATGTGCAGCGAACCCGTCACATTCGGCGGCGGGATCACGATGGTGAAGCTTTCGGCGCCCGGCTTGGCGTTCGCGCCCGCGCGGAAAGCGTCCGCCTCGTCCCATTTCGCGGCGATCTTCGGTTCAACGGCTGCGGAATCGTAGGTCTTTTCGAGCATTTTTGGACCAAATCTGGAGGTTTTCTGGATGCGGGTTGTAAATAGGATGCCCGCCAGCAAGTCAATAAAAAAGCCGCCCCGGGGACCGGAGCGGCTCTTTGTAAAAAGCGACGGATCCGATCAGCGGCGCGGGCCGCGCGCCACGCGCTCGATCTCTTCGCGCACAAGGCGCTCGACCAGGGTCGGCAGGTTGTCGTCGAGCCAGTCGCGCAGCATCGGGCGCAGCATGTCTTCGGCGATCTCGTCCAGCGAGCGGCGCTCGGCACCATCGATGGCGGCGGCCAGTTCCTCGAAGGAGCGGGCGATCTGCAGGCCGGCATCCTGCGACAGCAGCGACTGTTGGGCTTCTTCCATCAGGCTCGGCAGAAGACGATCCGACAGCGGTGCGGAGACCGGTTCGGCGTAGAGCGGTTGTGTTGCGACCGGCGCGGCGGACATCGGCGTAGCGGACATGGGCGAAGCAGCCATGGGCGGAGCGATGGCGACCTGCTCCTGAACCGGCGCTGCCGCGGGCTGAACGGTTTCGGCCTCGACTGCCACCGGCTGCTGAGACGGCATTTCGAACGCCATCGCGGCCGGCTCGTCAGCCAGCACGGGCTCGGGCGCGCGCTGCGGCGCGGGAGCAGCCTGCTGCATCACCGGGTGCTCCTCGACTGCCTGCTGCTGTGGCTGCGCTTCCATGACGGGAGCCGGTGCGACGGGCGCCGGCTGCTGGCGGAACTCGAGAGGCGGTTCGCGCTGCGGCTGCAGCGTGTTGCGCTCAGAGGCGGCGCGAACGCGGGCGGCGACATCCGCGAGCGACATGGCGGCGCGCGGCGCTTCCTGAGCCGGTGCAGAGCCGGCCGAGTTGGCGGCGACGAAGCGCGGATCGGTCTGCTGCGGTGCGGGATCGGGGAATTCCACGCCGGCATAGGCCTGATCAACAGTCAGATGAATGTCGGAGCCGTGATCGTCTTCATCATCACCGTAAACAGGCGGCAGCGATGAGGAGAGTGCCCTGCCCGCGCCCGGCTCATTGCTTTCGATGATCTGGCGGATCGACGCCAGGATTTCTTCCATGGACGGTTCACGCGCTACGCTTGGCTGAGCCATATCTATCCCCGTTACTCTCAAACAACGACCGGATTGCGAGGTGTCGGCATCCGAATCACCCAGACTGTAGGATAGCCGATCGGGGAAAAAAATCATCGCGAATCAAATGACTGCCGCTTTGCACAGTTTTCTGGAAGGTCAACCGCCTTGCACAGTGTTGACCTCAAACAGAAACGGGCGCCAGTGGCGCCCGCATCTTCAAAAACCGCGCTATTCGTTGCTTAGAACACGAATTCGCGTGCCTTGGCGAAGCCCGGCAGCGGCTTCACGGAAGCGTTGAAGAAGACGTTTTCGGAGACCGCGCCGCGCTCGCTGACGAACACAGTCGCACGCGCCGAGCCGCCATATCCCTTGATGGTGACAAGGCGACCACCTTCACGCAGCTGCGAGAAGAGCGAAGCCGGAACTTCTTCCACCGCGCCGTTTACGAAGATCAGGTCATAAGGCGCGCCCTTGGCGCTACCGGCTTCGAGCGATCCCGTTACGACGGAGACGTTGGCGTAATCGGCGAGGTTTGCCGTTGCCTCGGCGGCAAGCGCTTCGTCTTCTTCGAGAGCGACAACCGAACCGGCGAGCTTGGAGAAGAGTGCGGAGACATAACCCGTGCCACAGCCGACATCGAGAACGACGTCATCCTTGGTCACGGCTGCAAGCTGCAGCAGCTTGGCGAGCGGCGACGGCTGCATCAGGAAACGAGCCGGCTTGCCCGCCTGCGCCGGACAGATTTCGACGTCGGTATCGATATAGGAGATCGCCTTGGACTTTTCCGGCACGAAAGCCTCACGCGGCACGGCAAGGAAAGCGGCCTGAACAGAGTGAGAGGTGACATCCGTGGTGCGGATCTGGTTGTCGACCATGTTGGCGCGTGCCGTCTCGAAATTCATAGTGTCCTCTCGCCCAATGAAAAGCGCTTATTGCTCACCCGTGTCTTAATCGCAGGGCAACCGGCTTTCAAGGCTTCCTGAGCGACTGCAGCAAGAATTCGGACGGTGTGGCCATTCGCCTAGGACCTTCAGAAAAATCCATGGTGACGTTCATAAGATTGTGATAATATTGCAACCGGAGGAATAAGGAGGAGAAGATCATGTCAGTCATAGCTGAATATTTCTCGCTGTTCGACTTTTTCATCGTCGCCGCGCTGATCGCGATCATGTGCTGCGGCTTGCTCGGAAAAGAGACAGGCTGAGTTTCGGACATCGTCTCCCGCAACCAACACGTTCAGGTGATCGTCAGCTTAATTAGCGATGACTTTAACCAATAAGAACGATGGCCAGCGGGGTGTCATGTCGAAATCAGCTCTTTTGGGTGGCCTCTTTATCGGAGGCCTGTTCGCGATCGTCGTGATGATACCGCTTGTGCATGCGAGCGTGCCCGGTGTCGCGACCAATGGTGTGTCGCCGCTCGTTTCGTTGCGTGGGAACTGAATAGAGACCGCGACGGCCTTGGTGCTGCCATTAAAGCGGCTTTCGGCCGGCGATATCCGTGGCGAATTTTGGCGCCTGAAATCTCCCAGGTTTTTGAACAACCCTCTTGCGCTTGTTTTCTATTCATTCTAAATGCCGCCCACGCTTTCGAAAGTAAGCGTCGTGAGGCCTCGTGGCGGAGTGGTGACGCAGAGGACTGCAAATCCTTGTACCCCGGTTCAATTCCGGGCGAGGCCTCCAAATTTCTCACCGACAGATGATGTGTTTATACGTGGCGCGTTAGCAGTACGCGGCCCGTGCGTGCCCGCATATCGAAACTCGTGAATCTCCCCGCATTAAAAAACCTGACCGCCATTCAGCGATCAGGTTCATCAGTATCTATTCCAATCTTGGCGTTGGCTCGATCACGGACCTACGCACTGACGGCGGGGCCCGTAGTTGGGCTGGTAGGTATTGTCCGACGCACGATAGGAGCGATAGCGGCTGTAGCAATAGTCGACATGCGAATCGCCGGAGCGATAGCGCGGCTGTGCCGCGAGCGCGCCGCCGATAATGGCGCCTGCTGCCAGGCCACCGATGATCGCGCCGGTGTTGTCGCTATGGCGGCGATAGTAGCGGTCGTCGTAGCGATTGTAGTCGCGGCGATAGTAATCGCGACCACGGTCGCTATAGCGATAGCGATCCCTATTGCCATTGCAGTTGCGATACGGGCCGCATCGGTCCCAGTTGTGGCGATTCACATCCGCAGGGTTAGCCCCGAGAATGGAGTCGTACTGCTTACCCCTGACGTCGAAAGCGCTGGCAGGCGATATACCTCCCAGCGATGTCATCAGTGCCACGGCGATAATGGCCAATTTCTTCATTTCAGACCTCACAATCCACAGAGATGCTTCATCGTTGTCCCATGGCGGGATAACGCGCATTTCGGCAACTCGTTCCAATCACTTGGTTTTGCTCAGCATTCGCCAGTGAATGCGGCGATTTCGTGTGGGTTAACCCTGCGCCCCGAATGCCCCTCTGGCACTTTCATTGGTTCGGTCGCTGCTTTATGACACTTTTATGACAATACCCTTTCATGGATGGATACTATGCTGAGCTGGTTTCGGAAACTCATGCCACGCGAAGACCGGTTCTTCGATCTCTTCGCGCAGCACGCGAAAACAGTCGTGGGTGCGGCCGAAGCGCTGAACGAACTGCTTTCCGGAAACGACACCGAGAAGCACTGCGCCCGCATCGTCACGCTTGAGAACGAGGCCGACGATATCACCCGCGATGTCCTGCTCGCCGTTCGCCGCAGCTTCATCACGCCGTTCGACCGCGTCGACATCAAGGACCTCATCCAGTCGATGGATGACGCCATCGACATGATGCACAAGACGGTCAAGACCATCCGCCTGTTCGAGCAGAAGAGCTTCGATCCCGTGATGCAGGAGATGGGCAAGACGATCGTCGAGGCCGCCCATATGATCGCGGAGGCCATTCCGCTTCTCGACCGAATCAACGCCAACGCCCCTCGCCTGACGGCGATCGCGGAAGCTGTGACGCGGATCGAGGGACGGTCGGACGAGCTGCACGATCAGGGGCTGAAAGACCTCTTCCACAAGCACGGCGCCACCAACCCGATGGCCTACATCATCGGCAGCGAGATCTACGGCGAGCTCGAAAAGGTCGTCGACCGCTTCGAGGACGTCGCCAACGAGATCAGCGGCATCGTGATCGAGAACGTCTGATGGATGCCACCCTTGCCTTCCCGCTGCTTGCCGGGCTGATCGCGGTTGCGCTGTTCTTCGACTTTCTGAACGGGCTGCATGATGCGGCGAACTCGATCGCGACGATCGTCTCGACGCGCGTTCTGAGGCCGCAGTTCGCCGTCGCCTGGGCGGCCTTCTTCAATTTCATCGCCTTCCTGTTCTTCGGACTGCATGTCGCCGAGACGCTGGGGACCGGCATCATCGATCCGGCCATCGTCTCGCCCATGGTGATTTTCGCGGCGCTGATGGGCGCGATCATCTGGAATATCGTCACCTGGGTGTTCGGCATCCCCTCAAGTTCGTCGCACGCGCTCGTCGGCGGGCTGGTTGGTGCGGGGCTCGCCAAGGTCGGTTTCAGCTCGATCGTCTGGAGCGGTCTCTTGAAGACAGCCGGCGCGATCCTCATGTCGCCGATGATCGGCTTCCTTTTGGCGCTATTTCTCGTGCTCATCGTCTCATGGCTCTTCGTGCGGCAGACACCTTTCGCGGTCGACCGCACCTTCCGCATCATGCAGTTCGTCTCGGCGTCGCTCTATTCGCTCGGACACGGCGGCAATGATGCGCAGAAGACCATGGGGATCATCGCCATCCTGCTTTATTCGCAGGGCTATCTCGGCGGCAGCTTCCATGTGCCGCTGTGGGTGGTGCTCTCCTGCCAGTCGGCAATGGCGCTCGGCACGCTGTTCGGCGGCTGGCGCATTGTGCACACGATGGGATCGAAGATCACGCGGCTGAACCCGATGCAGGGCTTTTGCGCGGAGACCGGCGGCGCGCTGACGCTGTTCGGCGCCACATGGCTCGGGATCCCCGTCTCGACCACACACACGATCACCGGCGCGATCATCGGCGTCGGTGCGGCGCGGCGGGTGTCTGCAGTGCGCTGGGGCCTTGCGGGCAATATCGTCGTCGCCTGGGTGGTGACGCTGCCGGCCGCCGCATTGATCGCCGCCGCCTTCTACTGGATCGCCGGCCTTTTCGCCTGAGCGATTAATATCAGGAGGCGGAATTCCGCCTCCTGTGCCACCAAACCGAAAATCGTCGTCTCATTCGCCGCGCAACATGCAGGTCGTGCGACAGCACCAGCACGCCGAGCGGAATCATCCAGAAGCCGAGAATCGGAAGAAAGCCGAGACATCCGCCAAAAATCAGCAGTCCGCCGATCAAAAGCCTTGCTATGCGCGACTTCGGCAACGGAATGCGGGTCGGCCCCATAACGATGTGGCCGGTGGTGTGATCGATGCCAAAGCGTTTGGCGGTGTTTTTTGGGGTCTCGGTCATCCACAGCATGTGGGGATAACCTGAATGATTGCAAGGAGATGTCATTTTTTTGAAAAAACCGCTTGGCAAATCGAGCAAGCATTTGTATTAGCCCACTCACACCGCGGCGAGCGGTGATCCCTGGTAGCTCAGCGGTAGAGCATTCGACTGTTAATCGACAGGTCGCCGGTTCGAATCCGGCCCGGGGAGCCAGTTTCTAAAAGGCCTGCATTGAAAAATGCAGGCCTTTTTCTTTTCCGAAATCAAAACGATAGGTTTCGCGCCGAGCTTCTCTCGGCGGCGGTGCGATTGTTTCATCCCCGTGGGCGATCTAGCCACGGGGATAAAGACGAAGCGGCGATATCAATAGCCGCAGGAGCGTCCTTCGTTCGGCCTGAAGCCATCGGAGCAGGCGCGGTTCATGGAATCGCCTGGCACATAGCCGGATGCGGACCCCGCGGATGTCGGGTAGCCCGCGCATCCTGTCGTGAGCGCCGAAAGGCCGATCAGCGTGATCGCGGCCACGACGTTTGAAATTCGCTTCATATGGACCTCTCCTCGAAACTGTCTCTGCTATTAAGCTAGCGCACATCCACCAAACGCCACGTAAATTTCTTAGGTCACGCTAGGCGAACGCTCGTCGTGGCTGGGCACCCTACCCTTGCAGCGTGTCGACCTTGCGAAGATCCGGGAACAGCCGGGTCCAAAGGAGCACCACGACAATGGTTCCGACCCCGCCGATGACGCCGGCGGCGACGGGACCCATCATGCCGGCCAGCATGCCCGATTCAAATTCGCCGAGCTGGTTCGAGGTGCCGATGAAGAGCGAGTTGACGGCGTTCACACGTCCGCGCATCGAATCCGGGGTCAGAAGCTGAACCAGCGAGCTGCGCACCACGACGCTGACCGTATCGGCAGCGCCCACCACCAGCAGCGCGGCGATCGAGAGCGCGATGTTGGTCGATACGGCAAAGACGATCGTCGCGACGCCGAACACAGCCACGGCGGTCAACATCTTCGCTCCGACCTTGCTGGTCAGCGAGCGTCTTGCCAGAACGATCGACATGGAGAGAGCGCCGACGGCCGGGGCCGCGCGCAGCATGCCGAGGCCCCAGGGGCCGGCATGCAGGATATCGCTGGCGAACATCGGCAGAAGTGCAGTGGCGCCGCCCAGCAGAACGGCGAAGAGGTCGAGCGAGATGGTGCCGAGCATCACCGGCTTGCTCTTGATGAAGGAGACGCCGGCAAAGACCGAAGCGAGCGTGACCGGTTCGCGCTTGCTCGGCGTCCATTCCATGCGGATCGAAATGACGTTGACGCTTGCAACGGTAAACAGGACAGCGGCCACGGCGAAAGGAGCGACGGCATCGACGCCATAAAGCAGGCCACCCAGCGACGGTCCGACGATCAGCGCCGTCTGCATCATCGAGGTCGATGTCGCCACAGCGCGCTGCAGCAGCGAGGGCGGCATGATGCTGGGGAGAAGTGCCGCCATCGTCGGGCGCTCGAAGGCGACGGTCGCGCCCATGATCGTCACCGCCGTCAGGATGCCCGCCGGCGTCAGCCAGTTCTGCCAGGTGGCGACGGCAAGTGCTGCCGACACGGTGGCGAGGATCAGCTGGCAGACGAGGCCGATACGCCTTCGGTCGAAGCGATCGGCGACGTGGCCGACCACGAAGGTCAACACCACCATCGGCAGGAACTGGCAGAGCCCAACCATGGCCAACGCGAAGGCGCTATGGGTCTGATCGTAGATCATCCAGCCCATGGCGATGGCGACGCACTGAAAGGAGAGAGAGGAAAAGACGCGGGAAGCCGCGAAATTGAGATAGCCGGGATGGCGCAGAACGCTATCCTGGTGAACTGCTGATGCATCCATGAGAAAACTGTCCGGAGCGCTGCCGACAGCGCGCCTCTGAGGGTTATTGCTGCAACCGTTTCCGCCCGGACCGGCGTGCTTGTCAATGGCAGCGGGGCCGCTTTCCGTTCGGCTCTGCTAAAACACGTGATCGTGACCGCCGGCGGTGCTTGCCGCGGCGGTCATGCGATCAGGGATCGTTATCTTTTCTTCTTTGTCGAACGGACTTTGACCGGTGCCGGCGGCGGGATCAGTTCGGCGTCGGCGTAGCAGTAGCCGGCGACCCAGCCGTCGCTGGCGAAGAGCTTGGAATCGCCCTCCGCGTGCCACTGGCAAGTCAGCGAGTTGGCGTCCCATGCGGTAACAGTCACATCGTAGACGCCCTTGCCGGCGAAAGTGGTTTTCGGATTGCCAGTCAGACGCCAGCCCTCGGCCGGCTGCATCGTCCATGACACCCTCTGGCCCTTGCGGGCTTTCTGCTTGATGCCGAATTCGGGGGTCTGGCAGCGGTTGGTGGCGGGATCGCAGTTCATTTTCGCCGTCGACATCTGCGTCGGCGTATTTGTGACCACCGTCTGGCAACTGCTGAGCGTAAACGCCACGAGTGTCATGGCCAAGGCAACTTCATACCACATATCCGGCCTCCCATCCGTCACATGCTATCGATGGGGACCACATTACAGCATTACGACAACTGTCGCGCTTCACCGTTCGGGTGATACCGGCACATACGTTTACATCGAACGGCAATGGCGATCAGCCAAGCGAGGTGTGCGATGTGTGGTCGGCTACGTATCGCCTTGGCGCCTTCGCCTTCTCCCTGAGATTGTCGAAAAGCGCATAGCCGCCGGTCCAGCGACCGAAGCCGCTTGCGATATTGATGTGGCCAGCCAGACCGATGTTTCTAAGCTCGGTCTTCCACAGACGCGCATAAAGCGTCAGTCGGTCGAGCTCCATGTAATGGTCGTTAAGGCTGCCAACGGTGATGCTGGGAAACGGCAACGCCCGTGTCGGCATCGGCCCGAAGCGGATGGCGGCATCCGGGTGTCGCTGTTCCGTGGGGCGCAGGTCGCAGGGGGCGACGAGGAGCGCGCCCTTGATGCGGCGCGCCGATGGCCGGTCGGCGAACTTCGCCGTTAGCAGGCAGCCGAGGCTATGGGCGACGATATAGGCCTCGCCGTGCTCGAGCAGCACCTCTTCGAGCCGGTCGGCCCAGCGATCGACCAAGGGATCGTCCCAGTCGTCCTGCTCCACCAGAACGCTATCGGGGTGATCTCGGAGCCAGTATCGCTGCCAGTGGCCCTCGCCGGACCCGTAGAGGCCGGGGATGATCAGTGTCGCGGTCATCGCTCCCTCCTAAAAATCGGAATAGCGCGGGCTGTGCATGAGCGCAGAGATTTCGTCCGTCATCTGCATGATGCGCTCGCGCAGATCGGCACCCGTGCCGTCCTCGACATCCTCGCTGCCGAAACAATATCGCGCCTCGTGCAGCTCGAGCCTCGCTTCCAGCTGGTCGCGGATGGTGCAAAGGCGATCGAAATGCCGGATGATACTCATCGTCGTCTCTCCTGTGCGGCTGCGTTTTTCGGGCCGCCATCTGATGAGAGCAGTATTCTCTATCTTTTTAGTGGATTAAAGGAATGAGCATCCCTGCATGCGCGAACAAGGGGAAAAATCGGCATGCCGATCTCGCCTGAGGGCGACGATCGACCCGCCAGGCGACCCGCGACGCGCGCAACCTCCGATGCTGTCGGATAATTTACCGATGTGCCGCGTTAAATCTTTATTCAGGCTGAAACTTTTGATCCACACTCCCCGTAGCTTCGTAACAGAAGCAACACAGAAACAAGGGGATCACATTCATTGTCCGACGATGCCGCAAAGCCGCTTATCCTCTGGTTTCGCAAGGATCTTCGCCTCGACGACAATCATGCGCTGCATGCTGCCTGCCGCACCGGACGCCCGATCATTCCCCTCTACATCCGTGAGCCCTCCTCTTCCGGCACCGGGCCCTTGGGCGGCGCGCAAGAGTGGTGGCTGCATCATTCGCTCGTGTCGCTCACGGCATCGATCGAAGCGCTTGGCGGCTCGCTCAATCTTGTGAGCGGCGATGCGCTCGATGTGCTCGTCGACCTGATCAAGAAGACCGGCGCGGACACCGTCATGTGGAACCGCCGCTACGATCCGCCCGGAATCGCAATCGACACGCGCATCAAGCGGGAGCTCGAGCAGCAGGGCCTGGATGCGCAGAGCTTCGCCGGCCAGCTGCTGCATGAGCCGTCGCGGCTGAAGACGGGTGGTGGGACGCCCTACCGCGTCTATACGCCGTTCTGGCGGGCACTCGAAGGCGGCGGCGAGCCGCCCCATCCTGTTGATGCGCCCAAGAAGGCACACTTTGCAGCACCACTGCCAGCAAGCGAGAAATTGCCGTCCTGGAGGCTTCTGCCGACCAAGCCGGACTGGGCCAAGGATTTCGCCGAGGTCTGGACTGCCGGAGAAGAGGCGGCGCGCGAGCGGCTTGCGGATTTTCTCGATCAGAGCCTCGAAGGCTACAAGGCCGACCGTGACTTTCCGGCCAAGCAGTCGACCTCGATGATGTCCCCCTATCTGGCGCTCGGCGTGATATCGCCTGCGCGCATATGGGAGGAGACGCGCGGCCTTGACGTGCCGTCGGACGATCTCGTTCATTTCCGCAAGGAGCTCGCCTGGCGCGAATTCTCCTACCATTTGCTGTTTCACTTTCCGAAGCTGCCATACGCCAATTGGAACGACCGTTTCGATGGGTTCGAATGGAGCAACAGCACCGCGCATTTCCGCGCTTGGACCAAGGGCATGACCGGCTATCCGATCGTCGACGCCGGCATGCGTCAGCTCTGGAAGCACGGCTTCATGCACAACCGGGTGCGGATGATCGTCGCCTCGTTCCTGATCAAGGATCTGATGATCGACTGGCGTCGCGGCGAAGCCTGGTTTCGCGACACGC
The DNA here is from genome assembly GCF_000377565.1 of Rhizobium sp. 2MFCol3.1. Classification (GTDB taxonomy): domain Bacteria; phylum Pseudomonadota; class Alphaproteobacteria; order Rhizobiales; family Rhizobiaceae; genus Rhizobium. The sequence goes on from NZ_KB898362.1 coordinate 61,480, forward strand.
TTGTCGATGCCGACCCGGCAAGCAATGCGGCGAGCTGGCAATGGGTGGCGGGCTGCGGGGCGGATGCCGCCCCCTTCTTCCGTATCTTCAATCCGGTGCTGCAGGGCGAGAAGTTCGATCGCGATGGCGCTTATGTCCGCGAGTTCGTTCCCGAGCTTGCGGCGCTCGACAGCAAATACATCCACAAGCCATTCGCGGCACCTCAAAGTGTGCTCGACAAGGCGGATATCAAGCTTGGCGAAACCTATCCCAAGCCGATCGTCGACCACGCGACCGCCCGCGACCGGGCGTTGAAAGCCTACAACGCCGTAAAGGACGCAGCATGAACGCCCATTTTCACCACCCGCACAGTCGCTTGAAGATCGCGGTCATCGGCTCCGGCGTCTCCGGGGCATCGGCGGCATGGGCGCTCAATCCGCTGCATGACGTAACGCTCTATGAGAAGGAAACGCGCGCCGGCGGCCACACTGCCACCGTTGATGTCGATTACGATGGGGTGCACATTCCCGTCGATACCGGCTTCATCGTCTACAACGAGCCGAACTACCCGAAACTGACCGCGCTGTTTGCGCGGCTCGGCGTCGCCACCCATGCCAGCGACATGAGCTTTTCGCTGTCGCTCGACCATGGCAAGCTGGAGTGGAGCGGCAGCGGCCTGTCTTCGATCTTCGCGCAGAAACGCAATCTGGTGCGCCCGTCCTTCCTCTTGATGATCCGCGAGATCCTGCGCTTCAACAAGACCTGCCTCATCGACCGCGCCGCCGGCCACCTCGCCGCGCGATCGATCGGCGACTATCTCGACTGGCGCGGCTTCTCGCCGGGGTTCACCAACAATTATCTGGTGCCGATGGCAGCTGCGATCTGGTCGACGCCGGCGGCGAAGATGATGCAGTTTCCGGCCGAGCATTTCGTCAACTTCTTCGACAATCACCGCCTGATCTATTCCAGGCAGCACCAGTGGCGCACGGTGACCGGCGGAAGCCGCAACTATCTCGAAAAACTGCTTGAGCCTCTGGGCGACCGGTTGAAGCTCGGGCTCGGCGTGCGCGCCGTGATCAGGACCGAGACCGGCGTCACCATCGTTGATGACCGCGGCGAGGAGCGCCGCTTCGACAAGGTGATCCTTGCCGCGCATAGCGATCAGACGCGGCGCATGCTCGTCGATGCGACCGAGCAGGAAAAACGGCTGCTGGCGGCGGTTCCCTATCAGCCGAACAGGGTGGTGCTCCACCGCGATCCGATGCTGATGCCGCAGCGCCGGAAGGTCTGGGCGTCCTGGAACTACCTTCGTTCCAGCTCGGCTAACGGTAACGCCGATGTCGCCGTCACCTACTGGATGAACAAGCTGCAGGCGATCGACGATCGCTTCCCGTTGTTCGTGACGCTCAACCCCGATCGCGAGCCCGACCCGCGCAAGGTCTTCGCGGAGTTCAGCTACGAGCATCCGCAGTTCTCCGCCGACAGCGTTCAGGCGCAGCGCGCGCTTATGGATATACAGGGGCGCAATGGCTGCTACTTCGCCGGCGCCTGGACGGGCTATGGGTTCCATGAGGACGGGTTGAGTTCTGGCCTTGCAGCCGCCAAGGCGCTCGGCGCGGCGCTGCCGTGGAGCACGCTCAAGACTGATAACGTCGAACCGGAGCTGGACGCCGTCGCATGACGCAGCAACGCGAAGGACGAGGCGTGAGCATGCGCGACAACGGGCCGCCGCCCGAAGCCGCGGCATCGCTCTATGTCGGCGACGTCATGCACCAGCGCATGAAACCCTTCGGCCACCGCTTTCGTTATCGCGTGTTCTCGATGGCAATCGATCTCGACCGGCTTGATGAGGCGGATCGTTTGTCCGCGCTGTTTTCCGTGAACAAGCGCAATGCCGTGTCGTTCCATGAGAGCGATCATGGCGGCCGGATGGGCGCCAGGGCGCATGCCGACGAACTGTTGGCGCAGGCGGGCTTGCGTGCCCAGCGCATCGTGCTGGTCTGCTACCCCCGCATCCTCGGCTACGTCTTCAACCCGCTTTCGGTCTACCATGCCTATGACAAGCATGATCAGCTGATGGCGATGATCTACGAGGTTCGCAACACGTTCGGCGAACGGCACACATACGTCTGCCCTGTCGGCTCAGGCGAGGTCAGCGACACCGGCGTTCGACAGAGCTGCGACAAGATCTTTCACGTCTCGCCGTTCATCGAGATGGGCATGCGATACAATTTCCGCATGCTGCCGCCCGGCAAGGAGATCCGCTGGCGGATTTTGGAAACCGACGCCGATGGACCACTGCTTGCGGCGACCTTCTCGGGACGACAGGTAGGGCTCACGACGAAGAATCTGGCGTGGCTGACGGCTGCCGTTCCGTTTCTGCCGATCAAGATCGTCGGCGGGATTCATTGGGAGGCGCTGAAGTTGTGGCTGAAAGGCGCGAAATACATCGCAAAGCCTGCACCACCCGCCCCCGTCAGCGTCGTCGCGCCGCTCGAGACGGCGGAGGCAGCGGAATGACAAAAGCGCGCTCAGATAGATGCGTCGATTGCGCGCAACATATGATTGGAAATTTGTTTGGATTTTCGAAATTTTACGATAGCGTTCAAAGCAATCGCCGGGGGGCGGAGATTTTCAGCGCATCGTCGTCCTGAACCGGCCAAATCTTGCCGGAGGAGAAAACCATGAGTGATGCTAGCGACTTGACCGATTCTCAACGCAACGCGATCCAGCTGACGCAGCAGAATATCGGACAGGTTTCGAAGGGACTGCCGCTGCGCGCCAAGCTGGCGCTGAGGGCATTGCTTCGCATGCAGCATGGCTCGCTGACGATCGCGTTTCCCGATGGTCGCGTGGTGCGGGTGACCGGCAGCACGCTCGGGCAGCACGCCGAGATTCACCTGAAGAACTGGAACATCTGCTACCGGGCGCTTTCCAACGGCACGATCGGCGTGGCCGAGAGCTACATGGATGGCGATTGGGACAGCCCCGATATCGCAGCGTTCCTTGAGCTTTTCATCGTCAACGACGAGGCGATCCAGGATTATGCCAACGGCAAGCGTGGCCTGCCCCGTCTCGTCGAGCGCATCCGCCACTGGATGAATACGAACACCCGAAAGGGCTCGAAGCGGAACATCTCGGCGCATTACGATCTCGGCAACGACTTCTACAAGCAGTGGCTCGATCCGACGATGACCTATTCGTCGGCGCTTTACTCCACCGGCGCCAACGACCTGCAGTCGGCTCAGAACGCCAAGTACCGGGCTCTCGCCGAGGCAACCGGGATCAAGCCTGGAGACCACGTGCTCGAGATCGGCTGCGGATGGGGCGGGTTCGCCGAGTTTGCCGCCAGCGAGCTGAATTGTCGGGTCACGGGTCTCACGATCAGCCGCGAGCAGTTGGCCTTCGCCGAGGAGCGTATCCGCAAGGCAGGGCTCAGCGACAAGGTCGATTTCCGCTTTCAGGACTATCGCGACGAGACAGGCGTCTACGACAAGATCGTTTCGATCGAGATGTTCGAGGCTGTCGGCGAGAAATATTGGCCCGCCTATTTCTCCAAGCTCGAGCAGTGCCTGAAGCCCGGCGGCAAGGCCGGTCTGCAGATCATAACGATTCGGCCCGAGTCCTTCGAACAGTACAGAAGCAATCCAGACTTCATCCAGAAGTACGTTTTTCCTGGCGGCATGCTACCGACCCGCGAACATTTGGCCGAACTTGGGCGAAAAGTGAATTTGTCACTGGTGCGGGACTTCGGTTTTGGGTTAGACTACGCACGTACTCTGGCCGAATGGCGAGAGCGTTTTTGGTCCGTTTGGGAACGAGTTCGCCCACTGGGCTTCGACGAGCGCTTCAAGCGGCTCTGGGAGTTCTATTTATTTTATTGTGAAGCAGGTTTCCGCGCCCGAAACATAGACGTCCGCCAGGTCGTCTTTTCGCGGAGCTGACGAGAGCGGGTGGCGGGACCAGACAGTCGACCTCCTGTCCCGGTCGCCATCCGCCTCGTCTATATCCTCATCAACCTCCTGATCGCTTGTCGGCAATGACGCCTGAGCTATTCCGCAGGGCTTGGCGTCACCGGGCGGCGACCATCGGCGCGTGGGCGCTCCTGCCAGCCGGTCGCGCGATTCACCAGCCAGAAGTACAGGCTGTAGGGCAACAGGTTGAGAGCCTTCAGCGTGTAGGTGAAGCGCTTCGGGAAGGTGATCTCGAAATTCTTCGACTTCAGGCCCGCATAAATCTCGGCCGCCGCCTCGTCGACCGGGACCAGAGACGGCATCGGGAATTCGTTCTTGCGGGTGGCGGGCGTGTCGACGAAACCAGGATTGATGAGCTGGATGCGGATGCCCATCTTGTCGAGGTCGAATTTCAGGCTCTCGGCCATGTTGATCAGGGCAGCCTTGGTGGCGCCATAGGCAGCGCCCGTGGGCAGGCCACCATAACCTGTGACCGAGGAGACGATGGCGATCTGCCCCTGCCCCTTGTGCTTCATGTGACGCACGGCAGGCACGAGGCAATTGACTACGCCCTGCAGATTGACGGCGAAGCTCTGCTCGAAATCCTCGCGGCGCAGTTCTTCCGCATGCACGGGCAAATAGACCCCCGCATTGAAGACAGCGAGCGCCAGCGCGCCATGCTCGTATTCGATCGATGCGAGCACATGCTCCATGTCTTCGGGATTGGTAACGTCGCCATCCAGCACGATGATGCTGCCCGCAAGACCGTTGGCTTCCGATTGCAGTTCGGCAAGCTTTTCGTGGTCTCGGGCGGTCACGGCGACCTTGTAGCCTTCGGTTGCCAATTTCAGCGCCAGTGCCCGGCCGATGCCGGAGCTTGCGCCTGAGATCCAGGCAATTCCATGTTCGGGGCGGGCTACAAAATCGTTCATGGCGCGACTCCTTAGGTTGTATCGAAGAACGTCGAAACGCGCCCGGAAGTTCCTCTCAACCTCACGGGATAATGGCTCTATCACGCTATTGTGGCTGCTTTCAGCCGATCAGGTCGCCAATCAGCTGGCGGAAGGACCCGGTCAGTTTGATGGGGGCATCAAGAACGGAAAATGCAATGCAGGGACGATCTTTTTCGGCCACCGGGCGGTGGTCGATCGTCTCGTCGGCAACGGAGATGTCGCCGGGGCCGAAGCGGCCGCGATTGTCGTTGAAGGCGCCGTCAAGGATGAGCGTCAGCTCCATGCCCTTGTGGGTATGCGCCGGCATGGCGCGGCCGGGCTTGATCCACATGACGCTGACTTCGCAGCCGTCGATATCGACCGAATATTCCTTGAAACCGGGGAGCTTGGTCTTCCACGGCACCGTATCGACATCGAAGCCGACGAGGCGGCGCAGCGCGCGCGGGAAGATGCTTGGTTTGTCAGTCGCGATGAATGGCTTGGGCTCGACCGGCGCGGCGGATGCGAAGATCCGCGCCAATCTAGCATCGCGGTCATCGAGACTTGCTTCGGAGGTTTGCTCAAGTTCTTGGCCGGCCAGAAACTCAAGGTCCTGCACCAGCATCCGACGATCCGGCTTCATTTCCAGATGCGATTCGACAAGAACGCGCGCCGGTTCCGGAAGGGAACCCGCGACATAATACGCCATCAATGCATCGACCGTGTCGATATGCTCGTGAACCATGATGGTTTCGGTCGTTTCCGCTTTCAGTGATTGCTTTGTCATCGTCCATACGATGAATGTCAATCTCCGGATCACATAGCGACCCGGATCAGCACGTCGCGAACCAATCTGGGACGGGAAGTCTAATTTTACCGTGTTGGTTGGAGGCGAGGAATAGGATTTCTTGCCAACCCAGCCTTGTGAAGGGAAAAGACCGTTCCTAAACTAAGTGTTTCAAAGAGGCAGATTCCATGACCGTTCATCCTTCCGTCCTAGAAGCCATTGGCAACACTCCCCTGATCAAGCTCAAGGGAGCGTCGGAGGCGACCGGTTGCACCATTCTCGGCAAGGCGGAATTCCTCAACCCAGGACAGTCGGTCAAGGATCGCGCGGCGCTCTACATCATTCGCGACGCCGAGAAGAAGGGCCTGCTGCGGCCGGGCGGCGTGATTGTGGAAGGGACCGCCGGTAACACTGGCATCGGCCTGACGCTTGTCGCCAAGGCGCTTGGCTACCGCACCGTGATCGTCATTCCCGAGACTCAGAGCCAGGAAAAGAAGGACGCGCTGAAGCTGCTTGGCGCCGAACTCGTCGAAGTGCCGGCCGTGCCCTACAAGAACCCGAACAACTACGTGAAGGTTTCCGGACGGCTCGCCGAGCAGCTTGCCAAGACCGAGCCGAATGGCGCCATCTGGGCCAACCAGTTCGACAACGTCGCCAACCGGCAGGCGCATATCGAGACCACGGCGAAGGAAATCTGGGCGGATACTTCAGGCAAGGTCGACGGCTTCATTTGCTCCGTCGGTTCGGGCGGCACGCTCGCCGGCACCGCGATGGGCCTCAAGAGCTTCAACAAGGACATCAAGATCGGCATCGCCGACCCGGATGGCGCTGCACTCTACGAATTCTACAAGAACGGCGAGCTGAAGTCCGCGGGCTCCTCGATCACCGAGGGCATCGGCCAGGGCCGCATCACCGCCAATCTGGAAGGTTTTACGCCTGATTTCGCCTATAGCATCTCGGATGCGGAAGCCCTGCCCTATGTCTTCGACCTCGTCGAGCATGAGGGGCTTTGCCTCGGCGGCTCGTCGGCGATCAACATCGCGGGCGCGGTTCGGCTTGCCAAGGATCTCGGCCCCGGCCACACGGTCGTGACCATTCTGTGCGACTACGGCAACCGCTACCAGTCGAAGCTCTTCAATCCCGATTTCCTGACATCGAAGTCGCTGCCGCTGCCGGCATGGCTGACCTCGCCTGTCGACATCAAGATCCCATACGAACCCGCAGCGTGAGGCCCAATGCCCGTTAATGCCCTCTATCGTGACGACTTTTATCTCTCGACCTGCGAGGCCGTCGTCACCGCCATTCACGAAGACGGGGGCATCGAGCTCGATCAGACGTGCCTTTACGCAACCTCCGGCGGACAGCCGGGCGATACCGGCTTTCTTGAGCGCGCTGACGGCAGCAAGATCACGCTTGGACAGACCAAGCATGGCGCCGCCAAGGACATCATCATCCATGTTCCGGTCGAGGGGCAGGCAAGCCCCGAGGTCGGCGAGAAGGTGGTGCTGCATGTCGACTGGGAGCGCCGCCACAAGCTGATGCGCATGCACACGGCCTGCCACCTGCTTTCCGTCGTCTGCTCCTATCCGATTACCGGAGCGGCCGTCGGCGAGGAGGAGAGCCGGGTCGATTTCGACATGACCGACACGATCGACAAGGATGAGGTGACGGCCAAGCTGATAGCGCTGGTCGAGCAGGACCATCCGGTTTACCTGCAGTGGATTACCGACGAGGAACTGGCGGCCAATCCCGGGATCGTCAAATCGAAGAACGTGCGCCCGCCGATGGGGCTCGGTCGCGTCAGCCTCGTCTGCATCGGCGAGAACTCGGCGATTGACAGCCAGCCCTGCGGCGGCACACATGTTGCGACAACACGAGAAGTCGGACAGATTCACATCGCCAAGATCGAGAAGAAGGGCAAGGAAAACCGCCGCTTCCGTATCCGTTTCGGCGCTCCTGGCGACGACGCATAAGCATTGATTGGAGAGAGCAGCATGAGCGAGACCACGAGCCGCTTCGTCGTTTCGGCCGATTGGGTCGAAAAGCAGCTGGGGACTTCAGGTTTCAAGGTGGTGGACGCCTCCTGGTATCTGCCGGCCCACAAGCGCGCCGCCAAGGACGAGTATGTGGCGGGCCACCTTCCCGGCGCTGTGTTCTTCGATCAGGACGTGATCGCCGATCATTCGACCGGCCTGCCGCATTCGCTCCCCTCGCCGGAGTTTTTCGCCGCGGAAGTCGGCAAGCTCGGCATTTCAGAGACGGACACGATCGTCGTCTATGACGGCATGGGCTTCTTCTCCGCGCCGCGCGTCTGGTGGATGCTGCGAACCATGGGCGCCAAGGATGTCTACGTTCTGGATGGTGGCCTCGATGGCTGGAAGGCCGAAGGACGCGCTCTGGAGACAGAGACAGCCAGTCCGGCGCCAGCGATTTTCACGCCGAAGTTCCGGGCCGACAAGGTTATCCCCTTCGAGACCATGCGCGAGATCGTCGATGATGGTTCGGCGCAGATCGCCGATGCTCGCGGCGCGGGCCGCTTTACCGGCGAGGAAGCAGAGCCGCGCGCCGGCATGCGCTCGGGTCACATGCCGGGCGCCCGCAGCCTGCCGGCAACCTCGCTCTCGGCCAACGGCCGATTCAAGGATGTCGCCACGCTGAAGTCGATGATATCAGATGCGGGCATCGATCTCTCCAAGCCTGTCGTGACGAGCTGCGGCTCGGGCGTGACCGCCGCCGTGATCATGCTGGCGCTCGAAAGCGTTGGGCATGACGACAACGCGCTTTACGACGGCTCCTGGAGCGAGTGGGGCAGCCGTGAGGACACGCCTATCGTTACCGGCCCCGCAGAAGCGATCAAAGCTTGACCATGGCAAAAGCTCCCTCCTCGCTGAAGGCCCATGTGACCCGCCTCGAAATGACGGCGGCGCCGAAGACGAGCCTGCCGGTGCCGGTCAATATCCAGACCGCCATCATGCGCGCGCCGGAAATTCCGCTGCCGTTCTACCGCTATCTCTACCGCCAGGTCGGTGCGCGATGGCAGTGGGTGGATCGCCTGAGGATGAGCGACGAGGAACTGGCCACCACGCTCTACGACAAGCGCAACACGATCTGCGTGCTCTATGTGAACGGTGCGCCGGCCGGGTTCTACGAGTATCTGACGGTTGACGAGGATATGATCGAGCTCAGCCATTTCGGGCTGATGGAGCATGCGCTGGGTCTCGGGATCGGCAAGTGGTTCCTGCTGCAGGCGCTCTATGCGATCTGGACGCAGAACCCTTTGCGCGTGACGACCACGACCAACAATCTCGACCATCCCCGGGCGTTGCAGCTCTACCAGATGTTCGGCTTTTCTCCTGTCTCGACGGGCACCGCGATCGTGCGGCCGCTCAGCGACAAGGAGTTGCTGGAGCTGGCGAAGAGAGGCTAGCCGGCGCGTTTCGGCTGTTTCTTCTGGCGACGGTATAGAGGCGCAAGGATCGGGTGGTTTCCACTCGGGTTCAAGCGCATTCAAGGCAAGCTCGAAAAGGAGACTTGCCATGACTGCCCTATCTTTCACCGCGATGCCCACTACCGACGCCGACACGATCTGGAACGGCGGGAACGATGCCTATGATCACCCGCCGGAGACAATGGTTTCCGATGGCCCGGGACACCCCTGCCGCCACTGCCTGAAGAACATAGATGCAGGCGACGCGCTTTACGTCTTCGCCTACCGCCCCTTCCCTGAGATGCAGCCTTATGCGGAGACGGGACCGGTGTTCCTGCATCAGGAGCGCTGCGAACGCTATGCCGCCGAGGAAGTGCTGCCGCCCGTCCTGACCACCAGCCCCAACTTCATCCTGCGCGGCTACGGCCCCAACAACCGCATCGTCTACGGCACCGGCGCGGTGACCGAGGTCGCCGATATCCCTGCCTATGCGGCAGAGCTTCTGCGCAAGCCCGAGGTCGCCTATGTGCATGTGCGCTCCGCGCGCAACAATTGCTATCAGTGCCGGATCTACGGCTAAATCACGGAAAAAAGCCGGTTGCGGAAAGTGCAACCGGCTTCAGTTCACGTAGCGCGATGGACTTTACGCTACGTTGAGCACGGCTTCCGCAGCGTAAGGCTCGTAGCCCAGCGCCTCGGCAACGGCTTTATTGGTGACCCGTCCCTTGTGGACGTTGAGACCGTTTCTGAGATGCCTGTCTTCCGCGATGGCGCGCAGGCCGCGATCGGCGAGCGCCAGGCCATGGACCAGCGTGGCGTTGTTCAGCGCATGCGCCGAAGTGACCGGAACCGCGCCCGGCATGTTGGCGACGCAGTAGTGCACGACGCCGTCGACCTCATAGGTCGGGTCCGAATGGGTCGTCGCGTGCGATGTCTCGAAGCAGCCGCCCTGGTCGATGGCGACATCGACGATGACCGAGCCCTTCTTCATGCCCGAGAGCATTTCGCGGGTGACGAGCTTGGGCGCGGCGGCACCGGGGATCAGAACCGCGCCGATGACGAGATCGGCGGAGAAGACTTCGTCCTCGAGAGCCTGGATGCTGGAATAGCGCGTATGGATGCGGCCGGAGAAGAGGTCATCGAGCTGGCGCAGGCGCGGCAGCGACTTGTCGAGAATGGTAACGTCGGCACCGAGGCCGGCGGCCATGCGCGCCGCATGCAGGCCGACCACGCCACCGCCGATGATGGTGACCTTGGCCGGCAGCACGCCGGGCACGCCACCCAACAAAATGCCGAGGCCGCCATTGGCCTTCTGCAGCGCTGTCGCACCGGCCTGGATCGAAAGACGACCGGCAACTTCGGACATCGGCGCCAGGAGCGGCAGGCCGCCACGGTCATCGGTCACCGTCTCGTAGGCTACGCCGGTGACGCCTGACGACAGCAGGCCCTTGGTCTGCTCGGGATCCGGCGCAAGATGCAAATAGGTGTAGAGGATCTGGCCGTCGCGCAGCTGCGCCCATTCGGACGGTTGCGGTTCCTTGACCTTCACGATCATGTCGCACTTTTCGAAGATGTCCTTGGCGGATGACGCGATCTTCGCGCCCGCGGCGGCATAGGCCGCATCATCGGCGCCGATGCCGGAGCCCGCTTTCGTCTCGATCCAGACCTCGTGGCCATGCGCGAAATATTCGCGAACGGCTGCAGGCGTCAGGCCGACGCGATATTCGTGATTCTTGATTTCCTTCAGACAACCTACGCGCATCGGGGCGCTCCTCCTCGTTTGTTTTTTCAGCCTCGTCGAGCGAAGCGTTCACAAGGCGAATCCAATCACCGCGTGCACGAAATGTCCTTGCAAAGAGGATTTGCATGCATGGCATTTTTCGAAGAAAGATGCGTTTCGGACGCAATAATCGAAAGTTCTTCGAATGTCGGAACTCGATGCCATCGATCATGCCATTTTGAAAGCGCTACAATCGAACGCGCGGATCACCAACGCCGATCTTGCCGCCAAGGTGGGGCTGTCCGCATCGGCCTGTTCCAGGCGGCTCGATATCCTCGACCGCAGCGGCGTCATCGTTGGTTATCACGCGCATGTCTCGCCGAAAGCGCTCGACTACAAGATGATCGCCATCGTGCACATTTCGCTTTCCGGCCAGTTCGCCAAGACGCTGTCGGAATTCGAGACCGCCGTAAAGCGCTGTCCCAATGTGCTCGTCTGCTACCTGATGTCGGGCGAATATGACTATATTCTGCGCGTGGCCGCCCGCGATCTGGAGGACTACGAGCGCATCCATCGCGACTGGCTCTCGGCCCTGCCTCATGTCGTCAAGATCAACTCCAGCTTTGCCTTGCGCGAGGTGATGGACCGGCCCAATGTAGGCTTGTGACGGAGGAGCGGAATCACTTGCCTGCACGGGTGTTTCCGGAATACGGCCGAGGCCGGTGTGTTAAGAAGACGCCATGAGATCGAAGACCCGGGGCTATATTTTCGTTCTTCTGGCGATCACCATCTTTTCCATTCAGGACGGCATCTCGAAACATCTGGGCGGCGCTTACCCGCCCGTCTTCGTCACGATGATCCGCTATTGGGCCTTTGGCCTCTTCACCATCCTTCTGGCCGCGAAGATGCGCGGCGGGATTGTCGCCACGGCGCGCACGAAACGGCCGGTTCTGCAGGTGATCCGCGGGCTGCTTCTCGCCGCCCAGGTGGTTGTCGTGATCAGCTGCTTCGCGGTGATCGGGCTCGCGCACTCGCAGGCCATCTTCTCGGCGACGCCGATCCTGATTGCGCTGCTGGCCATGCCGCTGCTCGGCGAGCGGGTGGGCTGGCGGCGGTGGACGGCGATCGGCGCGGGTTTGGTCGGCGTGCTTCTGATCCTCAAGCCCGACAGTGGCTTCTTCGACGTCACGCTGCTGCTGGCGGTCCTCTCCTGCTTCCTCTTTGCTTTCTACGTCATCGCCACCCGACTGGTCAGCCGCGACGATTCGTCGATGACCAGCTTCTTTTATACCGGTGTCGTCGGCGCCATCGCGATGACGCTCGTCGGGCCGTTCTACTGGACATGGATGGCGCCGACGGACTGGGTGTGGATGGCGCTCGTCTGCATGACCAGCATATCGAGCCACTATTTCCTGATCCGCGCCTACGACATGCTCGATGCCGCAGCCGTACAGCCGCTGACCTATCTTCAGCTCGTCTACGCCTCGATCATCGGGGTGACGATCTATGGAGAGACGCTGAGCCTGAACACGATCGTCGGCTCCGTCATCGTCGTCGCCTCCGGCATTTTCACGATCTGGCGCGAGCATGTCGTCGGCCGCCGGGAAGCAACGCGGGAGTAAAAACCGATCGTGCAATTTTAGCGAATTGTATAAATTCATTTCAATCTACGCGACGTATGCTGTCTCCAGTTCAATTTGGGAGACGCGTCATGCACAATCTCAACATTATTACCCGCAAGGCCGAACGCAAGTCGTGCCGGATCTTCGGCAAGGTTCGTTACCTGACGAAGGAAGTCGATGCGCGCATTCTGAACATGTCCATCTCGGGCATTGCTCTTGAAGTCCGCTCACCGCTGCATGCCGCCTCCGGCAGCCGCGTGCAGATCCTCGCCGACGATCTCGGCGTTCTCCACGGCGTCATCCGCTGGAGCCACAATGGCCGCGTCGGCGTCCAGTTCGACCCGAACTCCAACGCCCGCGCGCAGGTGGCTTCGTACTTCCGGTTCTTCCACAAGGACGTGAAGCCGGTTCTGGCGCGGTAGACGGCGTCCGACACGCAGAAAGCGAAAAGCGATATTCCCCTGTCATTTACAGGGTTTACTCCTTCGAAAATCACCCTACTCTTGCCGCCGGGCGGGTGTCGCGTGATGTTTCGAAGGAGTTTTCATGTCTTCCAATCTTGATCTTTCATCCATGAGCCGTCGTTCCCTTCTCACCGGCATCGCCGCCACATCAGCACTCGTTCTGCTGCATCCATTCACCGCGCGTGCCGCCGCCAACCAGGCGCATCTCAGGCTGATGGAAACGACGGATATTCACGTCAACGTTTTCCCTTACGACTATTACGCCGACAAGCCGAACGACACGATGGGATTGGCGCGCACCGCGACGATCATCGACACGATCCGTGCTGAGGCGGCGAACTCGCTGCTGATCGACAATGGCGACGTTCTGCAGGGCAACCCGATGGGCGACTACATGGCCTATCAGCGCGGCTTGAAGGATGGCGACGTCCATCCTGTCATCAAGGCGATGAACACGCTCGGCTACACCGTTGGCACGCTCGGGAATCATGAGTTCAATTACGGGCTCGACTTCATGTTCAAGGTGCTTGGTGGCGCGAACTTCCCGTTCGTCTGCGCCAACCTGACCAAGGGCCAGCTCGCTTCCGATCCGAAAAACGACGAGCTGTTCTTCAAGCCCTACATCATCGTCGAAAAGATGATCAAGGACGGGGCCGGCAATGAGAGCCCGGTGAAGATCGGCTTCATCGGCTTCGTCCCGCCGCAGATCATGCTCTGGGATATCAAGAACCTCGAGGGCAAGGCGCAGACGCGCGATATCGTCGAGGCCGCCAAGGCCTGGGTGCCCGCGATGAAGGAAGCGGGCGCGGATATCGTGATCGCGCTCTCGCATTCGGGCATCGATGGCAGTGCGCCTACCGACAAGATGGAGAACGCATCGCTGCATCTGGCCGCCGTCGACGGGATCGACGCGATCTTTACCGGTCACCAGCACCTCGTCTTCCCCGGCCCGAAGACCTGGGACGGCATTCAGAATGCCGATCCGGTCAAAGGAACGCTGCATGGCAAGCCCGCCGTCATGGCCGGCTTCTGGGGCTCGCATCTCGGGCTGATCGATCTGCTGCTCGAAAAGGACGGCAAGAGCTGGAAGATTGTCGACTTCACCTGCGAGGCGCGGCCGATCTATCACCGCGACGACAAGAAGAAGGTCGTGGCCGATGTCGCCGACAAGAAGGAAGTCGTCGAGGCAGCAAAGGCGGAGCACGAGGCGACGCTCGCCTATGTCCGCACTCCCGTCGGCAAGACGTCGGCGCCGCTTTACTCCTACTTCGCGCTGGTCGCCGACGATCCGTCCGTGCAGATCGTCAGCCAGGCGCAGACCTGGTACATCAAGCAGATGCTCGCCGACACCGAATACAAGGACCTGCCGGTGCTTTCGGCGGCAGCTCCCTTCAAGTCAGGCGGTCGTGGCGGCGCCGATTATTATACGGATGTTCCGGCCGGCGATCTCGCCATCAAGAATATCGCCGACCTCTATCTCTATCCCAACACCGTCCAGGCCGTCGTCATCACCGGTGAGCAGGTGAAGAACTGGCTGGAAATGTCTGCGGGGATGTTCAACGAGATCAAGGAAGGCACGAAGGACGCCGAGCTTTTGAACGCCGATTTCCCTTCCTACAACTTCGACGTGATCGACGGCGTCACCTACCAGATCGATCTGGCGCAGCCGCGCAAATACGACAATGACGGCAACGCGATCAACGCCGGTTCCAGCCGCATCCAGAACCTTGCGTTTGACGGCAAGCCGATCGATCCCAGCCAAAAATTCGTGGTCGTGACCAACAACTACCGCGCCGGCGGTGGCGGCAAGTTCCCCGAGATCGCGGCCGACAAGGTCGTGTTCCAGGCGCCTGATACGAACCGCGACGTGATCGTGCGCTATGTGCACGAGCAGGGAACGATCAATCCGGCTGCCGACGGCAACTGGACGTTCAAGCCGGTGACGGGCGCGACCGCGACGTTCCAGAGCGGGCCGAAGGCAAAGCAGTTCATCGCCGACGTCAAGGGCGCGAAGATCGAGGATGCCGGCGAAGGCACGGATGGTTTCGCCAAGTTCCGGCTGGCTCTCTGAAGAAAATGGTCGGCGAGGCCGAGTGCCTCGCCTACTCAGCCGCGAGCGGCAGATCGGGAGCCTTGATCTCGTTCAGCGCCGCGGTGAAATCGGCGTGGTTCGGGCAGAACGACAGCTTCGAATGGAAGGCTTCGATCAGCCATGTGGCGGCGGGGCCCGGCGGGTTGGCGATACGCCGTATCGCATAGATCGGATATTCGCCCTGTTCGTAGGCCGGCAGGTCGAGATGGACGAGCGTGCCGTTGGCCAGATCCTCGCGGATAATCGACGCCGGCAGGCCGCCCCACCCCAGGCCGCCGCGGATCAGCGCGTGCTTGGTGGCAATGTCGCTGACGCGCCACGTCTTGTAGGACAGCACGTTGAAATCACGCCCCTTGGTCAGCCCCGAGGCGTCGGTAACGACGAGCTGTACCTCCTCGCGAACATCGCTAAGCGTCAGAGGCCTGTCGATATTGGCCAGCGGATGGGAACGCGCGGCGACCGGGATCATGAATGAATGGCCGATCTTTTCGACGGCGATCGAATCGTCCTGCTTCAGCAACGCTCCGCCGATGCCGATCGTGGCCTTGCCAGACAAGACCGACTCCATGACCATGCCGAGCTCGCCGGCGCTGAGATTGAGCGCGACTGAGGGAAAGCGATCGCGGAATTCACGCAGCACGGTGACGACCGCCTGCGACGGAACCATGACGCTGATCGCCACATCGACCTCGGCCTCCAGCCCTTCCTTCAGGCTCTTCACCCTCGCGCGCATCACCTGCAGGTCGGTCATCAACCGACGGGCATCCTCAAGCATGGCCTTGCCGGCCTCGGTAAGCTTCGGCTGACGGGCGCCGGAGCGTTCGAACAGCTGCATTTCCAGCTGCGCTTCGAGATTGGCGATGGTGTAGCTGACCACCGACTGGGCACGATTGAGCACGCGCGAGGCGGCCGAGAAGCTGCCGGTTTCAGCAACGGTCAGGAAAACCTGCAGCTGGTCCAGTGTCGGGTTGGGCAACATTACATCCATCCAATCGATCGATAGTCTTGATCGACATTATCACAGTTTTTTCGATAGGCCGCTAGACCTATTTCTTCACTCGAAGACGCGGTTCGACCTTCCCCCGATCGCGCCGCAAACGCAAAGACCAAAGGATTATCAATCATGTCGTCCATTTTGCTTCTGACCTCCAGCCCGCGCGCTGAGTCGCTTTCGACCGATATCGCCGTAGACCTCGCTGGCAAGCTCCAGTCGCAGAAGGCCGGCAGCGTCGTCGTTCGCCGCGACCTCGCCGCGAACCCGCTGGCCCATATCAACGACCTCTTCACCGGCGCGATCCGCAAGCCGGCGGACGCCCGCACGGCCGAGGAAAACGAAGCCGCGAAGATCTCCGACGAGCTGGTCAACGAGCTGCTCGCAGCAGACACGATCGTCATCGGCACCGGCCTCATCAACTTCAACATCTACTCGTCGCTGAAGAGCTGGATCGACAACGTCGCCCGCGCCGGCCTGACCTTCAAGTACACCGAAAACGGCCCGGTTGGCCTTGCCACCGGCAAGAAGGTCTACGTCGTTCTCGCCTCCGGCGGTGTCTACTCGCAGGGTCCGGCCGCCGGCATGAACCATGCCGTGCCTTATCTGAAGACCGTTCTCGGCTTCATGGGCATCACCGACGTCGAGACCATCTATGTCGAAGGCCTGGCCTTTGGTCCTGAAGCAGCAGAGAAGGCTGTCGGCGCTGCCAAGGCACGCGCTGAAGAGCTCGCGCTCGCTGCCTAATTTAAAGGGCAATCAATTCAGGAAGACGGTCGGCTTGCCGGCCGTCTTTCTGTTTGTGGAGGCTTACTGTTAGCCGGCGACTGTGAGGCCATGGACGCCGGTCTGACCGAAGACGCAGTTTCGGCCGTTCTTCTTGGCGCAATAAAGCCGCTCGTCGGCTGCCGACAGTATCGCGGTGAAGGCATCGCCATCTTCGGTGGCTGTCGCGACGCCGATGCTGATCGTTACCGGCTTGCCATCGGGCGTGGCGACGCTGCTCTCGATCGTCCAGCGCAACCTCTCGGCAAGACGCAGGCCCTCGGCGTGATCGGTCAACGGGCAGATCGCCACGAACTCCTCGCCGCCGAAGCGGAACACCCGGTCGCCGGCGCGCAGGATCGAGCCCAGGCGCGCAGAGATCGCGCGCAGGACGTCGTCGCCCTGCAAGTGGCCGAACACGTCGTTGACGTTCTTGAAGTGATCAGCGTCAAGGATCATCACCGTTGCGGATTGTCCCTGGCGCAGCGATTCGCGGATCATGACCGGCGCTTCGAGCTCCATTCGCGTGCGGTCGTAGAGTCCGGTCAGGACGTCGCGGCCCGTGCGGCTCAAGAGATCGTTGTAGCGCTCGCGGAAGGTCAGGTCGCTGAAGATATCGCCGATCGGGCGCGCGCTCGATGTTGTCACGGCGCGGCCGATCCATTTCTCGTAGATCGCGAAGAGGACGGTGTAGATGCAGACGGCAAACATCTTCGCCTTCCACCCACCCCAGAAGGCGGCAAGCGGGACGCCGACCGAATAGTGCAGCGCGCCGAAGAAGGCGATCTGGTCGAAGGTCAAAAGCACGAAGCCGCAGATCATGAAGCGGACCACGGGCCGTTGCCTGAAATAGCGGCCGAGCCGCTCGTAGAGCAGGATGATGCCGATGGCGTCGAGATAGAGGATGGCCGTGCCCCAGAGCATCAGCCAGCCCATTTCCTTCAGGAACTCGTCACTTGGAACGTTGCCGGACGAAAGCTCCAGCGGCGCGTGCCATTGCACGATCCAGGCGATCGCTACCGTCAGAATATTGCCGATGAAGAGCCCATAGATCGGCTGGCGGACGACGGCGGCGTCCTCCTGAAGATAGAGCATCAGGATCATCATCAACTTGCCGGTGAAGAACACCGACGATCCCGGCGAGACGATCCCGAACGGCAATTCGACATAGAAGACCGCAGCGAGGTAGGTCTCCATGAAATGCATGACACCGAGTGCCGTCAGGAATATGCCGAGACCGATGCGGGCGCGAAAATGCAGCAGCGTCACCATCAGCGCGAAGTAGCCGACGGCCTCGACGACGAAGAGGATGAGATTGACGTTTGCGATCAACGCCGCGACCTCCCGCCAATATTGCCATGCCACGGCACCTCGACCACTTTGTCGGCGGTATCGGCAGCGGATGTGCGGCGGGCATTCTGAGGCACTGGATATTCCTGCGATGTCTGCTGAGCGCAGCATCGCCGCAATGTTTTAAAATAGCATGAGGGAATGGCGGCGCGAGCGCTCAACACGCAACGGCGCGCCAGCCTTCCATGATCAGACCTGACGAACCTTGGCTCCGTCGCTGAACAGGGATGCTCCGTTCTGATCGATGATCTGCTGCGCCTTGCGCACGGTGCATTCGATCGCATCATCCGTCGACGAAAACATGTCGGCGCGGATGAAATTGCGCACCAGAACCTCGTCGCCAACGGTCTTCTCGATGCGGCCGGCCAGACGATACTGGCCGCCTTCCTTCATCGGCTCAGCGTAAATCGTGCAATCGGCATAGGGCTGCGGATCGGAAGCGGCGCTCGAAGACGCAGCGCCCGGCTGCTTCGCGCCGCCCGAGAACATGGAGAAAATGCTGGAAAAAATCGAAGCCATGATACGCCTTTGTCGTGAGGGCGGATGCCATCAAGGTTAAATAGGGCCGTTGCCGTGAAAGTTAAATGATGAGGTTCGCGAGGATCTCGTTTTCGGTGATGTCCTCGAAACTGATACCCGATGCCTCGAATTTCGCGAAGAGCGCCGCGAAGTTTTCCGGCGCCTTGGTTTCGATGCCGATCAGGACGGAGCCGAAGTTGCGGGCGGTCTTCTTCAGATATTCGAAGCGGGCGATATCGTCATCGGGGCCGAGCAGATTGAGGAAGTCGCGGAGCGCGCCGGGGCGCTGCGGCAGCCGGAGAATGAAATATTTCTTCAGGCCCGCGTAGCGCATGGCCCTTTCCTTCACATCCGGAAGCCGCTCGAAATCGAAATTGCCTCCGGAAACGATCGCAACCACCGTCTTGCCGCGGATTGCTTCGGGATCCATCGTGGCGATTGCCGTCAGCGACAAGGCGCCGGCCGGTTCCAGCACCACGCCCTCGACGTTCAGCATCTCGTTGATGGTCACGCAGATGGCGTTCTCCGGCATCAGCATCACCTGATTGCTCGGGAAATGCTTCAGCGCCGCGAAATTCAGGTCGCCGATGCGGGCAACGGCGGCGCCATCGACAAAGTTGTCGACCTTGGAGAGCGTCACGACCTCACCGGCCTCGATGCTGCGCTTCAGGCTCGGCGCGCCCTGCGGTTCGACGAAGAAAAAGCCCGTGCTCGGCACCGTGTCCTTGAGATAACCGCTGATGCCGGCCGCCAGACCGCCGCCGCCGACAGGCATGACGACGAGATCGGGCACCGTGCCCTCGGGCAGCTGCTGCATGATCTCGGAGGCCACGGTCGACTGGCCTTCGATGATATCTTCATGATCGAAGGGCGGCACCATGACGCCGTCGATCATCTCGACGTGGTCGCGGGCTGCCTTGTAGCACTGGTCGAAGAAGTCACCGGTCAGCTTGATGGTGATGAATTCGCCGCCGAAGATGCGGGTCTTGTCGATCTTCTGCTGCGGTGTCGTGACCGGCATGAAGACGACGCCGGGAACGCCGAAGTGGCGGCAAACGAATGCAAAGCCCTGCGCATGATTGCCGGCCGACGCGCAGACGAAGGTCTTGCCCGAGGCGCCTTCCTCGATGCGCTTGCGGAAGAAATTGAAGGCGCCACGGATCTTGTAGGAACGGACGGGCGACAGATCCTCACGTTTCAGCCAGATATCCGCGCCGTAGCGAGCGGACAAATGCTCGTTGAGTTGCAGCGGCGTTGCCGGAAATAGGCTGCGCAGAGCCTCCTCGGCAGCTTCGACATTCTGTCTGGTCACGGTCTCAATCCCTTGTTATTGCGCCCCACGCTATGCCATAGGCAGACCCTCGAAAGAAGCCCATTTTCAACCACAACGGTTCGGTCGCGCCCAGTGACGCGCGTATTGGGAAAAGGACCGGCGTGTCGCGCACCGCGCCACGGAGATAACGCAATCGTGCAGTTAAACCGCCCGGTGACATCAATATTGTGAGTTTTATGACAGCAGACAAATTTTCGAAGCCGGTCGCCTGGCTCCTCCTCGCCGCCATCATTTTCGTAACCGTCTCGCCGATCGGCCTTCGTCCTCATACGATTACATCAGTCAACATCGACCGGGCGCTCGCCTATCTGGTGGTCGGCCTCGCCTTCGCTTTGGCTTATCCCAGGCACTGGCTCATGGTCGGTGCTCTTCTCGTCATCGGCGCCGTCGGGATTGAATTTCTGCAATATCTCTCGCCTACCCGGCACGCGCGGATACACGATGCCGCCGTGAAAGCCGTCGGGGCTTGCGTCGGTGTTTTGATCGGAATGCTCGTGAACCGTCTTCGCCGGCAATATTCAGCGCGAGCCAAAGTTCAGGACGGGCAAGAGAAAGCTGGTGCGGGCGGCGGGGGTCGAACCCGCACAGCCGAGGCCGAGGGATTTTAAGTCCCTTGCGTCTACCAGTTTCGCCACGCCCGCAATAGCCATCTCAATCAACGACTGCAGCGATTCAGTCAAGTGCGTCCGGCATTGCGATTCAGTAGATGTGATGCGATTCGGTCACGGTCGCACAACATATTACAGAGTCATTAACAAGCGTCTTTTTTGCAATGTTAGAATGTGATTGTATGCCTGTGTCAGTAAAGCCACGGCTTCTGGGCGTGTATTTGTAAAGCTTGTCTTGTTTGGGAGTAAGACGATGGTTTACGATTGGAATGGCGCCAGAACACGGCGCCTGAGACTGTTTAGAACAGGCACGGCATTCTTGATCGCACTGGCGGTATTTGGGGTACCGCTGTTCGTTTATACGGCAAAATTCCACGGATTTTACGGCTAGACGACCGCGGCAATCAGCAGCAGCGACTTCGATATTATGACGGCGTTTCGACGCCACACATGAAAAGGCGCGGCCCGAGGCCGCGCCTTCACTGTTTTACGCGTTTGTGGCTCAGGCGAGCTTTGCTGCAAGCTTGGCGACATGCGCGCCCTGGAACTTCGCGGCTTCGAGCTCAACCGTCGAAGGCTGGCGCGAACCGTCGCCATCGGTAATCGTGGATGCACCGTAAGGCGAGCCGCCCTTGATCTCGTCAACGCCCATCTGGCCCTGGAAGGCATAGGGAAGACCGGCGACTACCATGCCCTGGTGCAGGAAGGTCGGGATGAAGCCGAGGATGGTGGATTCCTGGCCGCCGTGCTGCGTGGCGGACGAGGTGAAGACCGAGCCGACCTTGCCGACCAGCTTGCCGGCAAACCACAGGCCACCCGTCTGGTCCCAGAAGTTGCGCATCTGCGACGCAACCGTGCCGAAACGGGTGCCGGCGCCGACGATGATCGCATCGTATTCAGCGAGCTCGTCCACGGTGGCGATTGGCGCCTGCTGATCAAGCTTGAAGTGCGACGACTTCGCGACTTCTTCCGGGACCAGCTCCGGTACGCGCTTGACGGTCACGTCGGCGCCTGCTGATTTCGCGCCTTCGGCAACAGCGTATGCCATCGTCTCGATGTGGCCGTACGACGAATAGTAGAGAACCAGAACCTTAGCCATCTTGGAAGTTTCCTCTTTCTGGGTTGCGGCGGGTGCTGCGCTCGGTGCACCGACCAAAATCCGTTTGATGAATTCGCGTATCATAAAGAATGCCTCGCAACGCATCGTGCGTCTGGCAAATAGCTAGCGCATGCACCTGGTGACGGCCAGCCACGCCGCGAGAGACGGACTGTTCAATCTTATCGCACGTTTTGTCTTGCGTTCACATTTCCGTATTGGTGGGCACGGGCTTCCCGTCCGCTCTATTTGGTATAAGCTCGACACCAAAGACTGAATGAAGACAGAGACCTAACATGACCCAACAGATTGTGACCGCAGCCATTCTGGCAATCGGCGACGAGCTTTTATCCGGCCGCACCAAGGACAAGAACATCGGCCATCTCGCCGATATGCTGCTGCTTGCAGGCATCGACCTCAAGGAAGTCCGCATCGTCGCTGACGAGGAAGACGCGATCGTCGAGGCGCTGAACGCGCTGCGGACGAAATACGATTACGTCTTCACCTCGGGCGGCATCGGCCCGACCCATGACGACATCACGGCCGACGCCGTCTCCAAGGCCTTCGGCGTTGCCTGCCATCATGACGAGAAGGCGATGGCGCTGCTCGGCGAAATGTACAAGCGCCGCGAGATGGAGTTCACCGAGG
Source organism: Rhizobium sp. 2MFCol3.1 (assembly GCF_000377565.1). Classification (GTDB taxonomy): domain Bacteria; phylum Pseudomonadota; class Alphaproteobacteria; order Rhizobiales; family Rhizobiaceae; genus Rhizobium. The sequence continues at coordinate 83,766 of NZ_KB898362.1, forward strand.
CTCGCCAGCGGATGGCACGCATGCCTGTCGGCGCGATGCACATTCCCAACCCCGTTTCCACGGCGCCCGGTTTCAATATCGGCAACGTCTATGTCATGGCCGGCGTGCCACAGGTGTTTCAGGCGATGGTCGACGCGGTGATCCCGACGCTTCGGACAGGAGCGCCGGTGCTGTCGCTGGCGATCTCGTACCCTTATGGCGAAGGCGATATCGGCACGCCGCTCGCCGCGATCCAGAAGGCGCATCCGGAAACCAGCATCGGCTCCTATCCGCGCTATGTCGGCCAGAAATTCTCGACCGAGATCGTCGTTCGCGGTCGCTCGCAGGCGGTGATCGATGCAGCCGGCGCGGATGTCGCGGCGATGATCGAAGGCATCCGTCGCGAGCGGACTGTCCTGGAAAACCCATCAGCGGAGGCCTAATTTCTTTCTAGAGCCGGACTGCGGGACTTGATCTCGGTCAAGGAAACAAATGCCGGCCAAGCGCATTGCTTCTCTTACGGACTTTTTCATCCGAGCAAGGAGATACCCATGTCTTACAAAACCATTCTTGCGATTCTCGATACTTCAGACAATTGCACCGCAGTCGCCGATCTCGCCTTCGCGCTGGCTGCGGAACACGGCGCCCATGTGATCGGGCTTCATGCGGAAACGATCGCCGTCGTGCCACTCGTGGCGCCGATGGAGATCCCGGATCCCGTCGCCGTGCAGGCGCTGCAGGACATGGCGCACAGCGAAAGGGTCAAGATCGAGACGATCGTTCGCCGCAAGGCGGAAGTGGAAGGCGTGTCGTTCGAGTGGCGCAGCTTCGCCTCCTCGACCGGCTACGGCTCGGCGCCGTTGATCGAGAGCGCGCGCAGCGCCGATCTCTTGATCGCCTCGCAGGCCGATCCGGCACGGCCGTCGGACAGTCACGTCGATGTCGATAACTTCCTGCTCGAAAGCGGGCGGCCGGTTCTGATGATCCCCTTCATCATTCGCCAGCCGAAGCCGATCAAGCGCGTGCTCGTCGCCTGGAACGGTTCGAAGGAGGCGGCACGCGCCACATTCGACGCCCTGCCCTTCCTGAAGGCTGCCGACGAGGTTGAGATCTTCTCCGTCGATCCGGTCGACAACGCGCTGCAATCGGCGGCAGTCGCGGGTGCGGAAATCGCCGCGACACTTGCCCGCCACGGCGTCAACGTCACCCTTGCGACGGCGACGACCACGGACAAGAGCACATCGGCCGTTATCGAGAACCGGCTGTCCGACAGCAGTATCGATCTGTTGGTGATGGGCGCCTACACGCATTCGAGGCTCTGGCAGATGATCTTCGGCGGCACGACGAAGACGCTGCTGCACTCCATGACGGCGATGACGCTGCTTTCGCGTTAGCGGGGCCGTGATCAGCGGGGGCTTGCGTTTTGCAGCCAAATTCCGCTAATTGCCACGACCGACGACGAGTTCCGGCTTCGGTCCTTCCATCGCGCAGTCTCGGCTGCGCGATTTGCGTTTGACCCGAGTGAACGGAAGAGCGTCCGGCCGCCGGCAAACGGCGTGTCATCATTCATGCCTCGGAGCGAGCCCATGTCCCTTCCCGATAAAGCCTTTCCCGTTTCCTGGGATCAATTTCACCGCGACGCACGCGCGCTGGCCTGGCGTCTTGCCGGCCTCAACCGCGAGTTCAAGGCGATCGTCTGCATCACCCGCGGTGGCCTCGTGCCGGCCGCCATCATTTCGCGAGAGCTGAACATCCGCCTGATCGAAACGGTTTGCGTCGCTTCCTACCACGACTACGTGAACCAGGGCGAAATGATGCTCCTCAAGGGGATCGCGGCCGAACTGCTGGAAGATGGTGGCGAAAGCGTGCTCGTGGTCGACGATCTGACGGACACCGGCAAGACGGCGTCGGAAGTCCGCACGCTGCTTCCGAAGGCGCACTTCGCCTGCGTCTACGCAAAACCACAGGGTGTGCCTGTCATCGACACCTTCGTCACGGAGGTGAGCCAGGACACCTGGATCTACTTCCCGTGGGATATGGGTTTCACCTATCAGGAACCGATCTCCAAGGGCAGCAAGGGCTGATTTTCCAGGCTCTTGGCAGACATTGACGGAAGCAACTTTAAATTGCTCCAATCTTTGTTTACTAACATCACCAAATTCGCTGTCCGCCCCTCGCCGTCCGCCGTATGATCATATGGCATCAGGCGGCAAGGGCGCGGCAGGGTGTTTGGGTAGAGGGCGGTCGCTAGCGCGACACTGGAACGACGATGCAGCGTTGGCGGTTTATCGGCTTGATCGCGGCCTTCGGGCTGTGTTTGAACGTGCATCCGCGCGCAGTCTCAGCCGAACCCGCCTATATCTCCGTCGTGCGCGAGTATGTGGATACGCTCGTCAAGCCGATGATCAACAAGCCGAACGTTCTGGCCGCGATCAAGACGCAGAACAGGAAGTTCGGCGATATCAGCCCGATGGATATCCAGGTGCTAGACAACAGCTACCGCTCGGAGATCAAGAGCGGGCAATGGCAGATGGTCACCCGCCTCCTCAACAATCCGGTCTCGCGATACTTCAAAGCCAAGCAGGATGATTCGCAAGGAACGATTGTGGAAATATTCGTGACCGACCGGAACGGACTGAATGTCGCACAGAGCGTGCCCACCAACGACTACTGGCAGGGCGACGAAAACAAGTTCCTGAAGACCTTCGCCAGAGACTCCGACGAGGTCTTCATCGATCGCGCCAGCCGCGATGATGCCACGCAATTGCTGGAAACGCAGGCAAGTTTCACCGTTCGCGACGAGCGTGGAGAGGCGATTGGAAGCGCTACCGTGACCATCGCCATCGACGCACTTTAGCGCCTTGTTCGGCCTTGCGAATCACAAGGCTCATTTGCGCTCGAAAAGCCACCGCCAAATGACAAAATATGGCAAAATTAATCCAGCTTTGGCATTTCTCTTGCGCATCCCGTAGCAAGCCATTGAAATTCTTGCCCAACTGGTTTTTCCCCAGTCTCCACAGGCCACTCCACAATATCTTGTGGTGAACACTTCGTTAAGAACAAGCCCTTGACGGAATCGCCTGTTTTCAACTTAATGAACTTCGATGTTGCGGCGGCAGCTGAACCGGACATGACGAGGCCGGTTCTCACCAGAAATCGAGCATTGAATCAGGGCGTTGATCCATGAGGGGTGAGCCGCCATGAGTATGTTCTGCGCGATTTTTGCCGCCTGAAAAAGCGACATCCGGGGCTGGCGGAAAAAGGCTGTTAATACTATATTTAGTGATTGCAGCCACCATCACCACAAGATACAGGATAACCCATCTCCGGATGACACTCCTGTGACGATACGGAAACGAGAACTGGCTGCGCTCCTTACGGCGCCGCCGGAGGTGGAAACTTGCGCCTTGGTCAACGCGGACGGGGCGCGCGAGCTAGAGGTTAAGGCAAATGCGCATAGAACGCCGATTTACGAAGGCAGATCAGGGCGCTTACGCGGCTATCGAATTCCGCAAGGCAACCAGCGAGATCAAGAATCCTGACGGGTCGATCGTATTCCGCCTCGAGAACATCGATGTTCCCGCGCAGTTTTCGCAGGTCGCGGCCGACATTCTGGCGCAGAAGTATTTCCGCAAGGCCGGCGTCCCTGCCCGCCTCAAGAAGGTCGAGGAAAACGACGTTCCTTCCTTCCTGTGGCGCTCGGTTGCCGATGAGGCCGCTCTGAAGGAACTCCCGAAGGATCAGCAGTACGGTTCTGAAACCGATGCGCGCCAGGTCTTCGACCGTCTGGCCGGCACCTGGACCTACTGGGGCTGGAAGGGTGGCTATTTCTCTTCCGAAGAAGACGCGGCTGCCTTCCGCGACGAACTCGCCTACATGCTCGCGACACAGCGCGTCGCCCCGAACTCGCCGCAGTGGTTCAACACCGGCATGCACTGGGCCTACGGCATCGACGGCCCCGGCCAGGGCCACTTCTATGTGGACCCCTTCACCGGCAAGCTGACGAAGTCGAAGTCTGCCTATGAGCATCCGCAGCCGCACGCCTGCTTCATCCAGTCCGTCGAAGACGATCTGGTCAACGAAGGCGGCATCATGGACCTGTGGGTTCGCGAAGCCCGCCTCTTCAAGTACGGCTCCGGCACCGGCTCCAACTTCTCGTATCTGCGCGGCGAAGGCGAACGCCTTTCCGGCGGCGGCCGTTCCTCCGGCCTGATGAGCTTCCTGAAGATCGGCGACCGCGCTGCCGGCGCCATCAAGTCTGGCGGCACGACGCGTCGCGCGGCCAAGATGGTCGTGGTCGATATCGACCATCCGGATATCGAGGAATACATCAACTGGAAGGTCAAGGAAGAGCAGAAGGTTGCTGCCCTCGTGACCGGCTCCAAGATCGTCAATCGCCACCTGAAGGCGATCATGAAGGCCTGCGTCAATTGCGACGGCGACAATGACGATTGCTACGACCCGAACAAGAACCCTGCCCTGAAGCGCGAAGTGCGCGCTGCCAAGAAGGACCAGGTTCCTGAGAACTATATCGGCCGCGTCATCCAGTTCGCTCGCCAGGGCTACAAGGACCTCGAGTTCAAGACCTACGACACCGACTGGGATTCGGAAGCCTACCTCACGGTTTCGGGCCAGAACTCCAACAACTCGGTCTCCATCAAGGACGACTTCCTGCGCGCAGTCGAAAACGACGGCGACTGGAACCTGACCGCCCGCAAAGACGGCAAGGTCATGAAGACGCTGAAGGCACGCGACCTGTGGGAATCGATCTCCTACGCCGCATGGGCATCGGCCGATCCGGGCCTGCACTTCAACACGACGATGAACGACTGGCACACCAGCCCGGCTGCCGGCCCGATCCGCGCGTCGAACCCGTGCTCGGAATACATGTTCCTCGACGACACGGCCTGCAACCTTGCTTCGCTGAACCTCATCCAGTTCAAGGATGCGGCCACCAAGCGCATCAACATCGCTGATTACGAACACGCCGTTCGCCTTTGGACGGTCGTGCTTGAAGTCTCCGTGATGATGGCACAGTTCCCGTCGAAGCAGATCGCCGAGCGCTCTTACGAATACCGCACGATCGGCCTCGGCTACGCCAACATCGGCGGCCTGCTGATGTCTTCGGGCATCCCCTATGACAGCGACGAAGCCCGCGCCATTGCAGGCTCGCTGACCGCCATCATGACCGGCATCTCCTACGCCACTTCGGCCGAGATCTCGTCTGAACTCGGACCTTTCCCGATGTTCAAGCCGAACCGCGAAGCCATGCTGCGGGTCATCCGCAACCACCGCCGCGCCGCTTACGGCGAGACGTCGGGCTATGAAGGCCTATCGATCAACCCGGTCGCGCTCATCCACTCCGAGAACCCGGACCAGGATCTGGCGGCTCACGCCAAGAGCGCCTGGGACAAGGCTCTTGAGCTCGGCGAAAAGCACGGCTACCGCAACGCCCAGGCAACCGTCATCGCGCCGACAGGCACGATCGGCCTCGTCATGGATTGCGACACGACCGGTATCGAGCCTGACTTCGCGCTGGTGAAATTCAAGAAGCTCGCCGGCGGCGGCTACTTCAAGATCATCAACCGCGCCGTTCCGGAAGCTCTGCGCACGCTCGGCTACTCCGAGAGCCAGATCGCCGAGATCGAAGCTTACGCTGTCGGCCACGGCAACCTGAACCAGGCGCCGGCAATCAACCCCGGCTCGCTGAAGGCCAAGGGCTTCACCGACGAGAAGATCGAAGCGCTGAACGGCGCGCTGAAGTCGGCCTTCGACATCAAGTTCGTCTTCAACCAGTGGACGCTCGGCACTGACTTCCTGAAGACGACGCTGAAGGTCTCCGACGAACAGCTCGGCGACATGGGCTTCAACCTGCTCGAGCACATCGGCTTCTCGAAGAAGGACATCGAGGCTGCCAACGTTCACGTCTGCGGCGCGATGACGCTCGAAGGCGCACCGTTCCTGAAGAACGAGCACCTCGCCGTCTTCGATTGCGCCAATCCTTGCGGCAAGATCGGCAAGCGTTACCTCTCGGTCGACAGCCACATCCGCATGATGGCTGCCGCCCAGCCGTTCATCTCGGGTGCGATCTCCAAGACGATCAACATGCCGAACGACGCGACGGTCGAGGATTGCAAGAGCGCCTACATGCTCTCCTGGAAGCTCGGCCTGAAGGCAAACGCTCTCTACCGCGACGGCTCCAAGCTGTCGCAGCCGCTGAACGCCTCGCTGATCGAAGACGAAAGCGATGAGGATGCACTGGACGATCTGCTGCAGCAGCCGGTCGCCGCCCAGGCCGTCACCATCACCGAAAAGATCATCGAGCGTGTGGTCGAGCGCGTGACCCGCGAACGCGAAAAGCTGCCGAACCGCCGCCAGGGCTACACCCAGAAGGCTGCCGTCGGCGGACACAAGGTGTACCTGCGCACCGGCGAATTCGGTGACGGTCGTCTCGGCGAAATCTTCATCGACATGCACAAGGAAGGTGCCGCCTTCCGTGCGATGATGAACAACTTCGCCATCGCCATCTCGCTGGGTCTGCAGTACGGCGTGCCGCTCGAAGAATATGTGGAGGCCTTCACCTTCACCAAGTTCGAACCAGCCGGCATGGTCATCGGCAACGACGCGATCAAGAACGCCACGTCGATCCTCGACTACGTGTTCCGCGAACTCGCCGTCTCCTACCTCGGCCGCCACGATCTGGCGCATGTCGATACGTCGGACTTCTCGAACACGGCACTCGGCAAGGGCATCCAGGAAGGCAAGACGAACCTCGTCTCGACCGGCTGGACCCGCGGCTACAAGCCGACGATCGTTTCGAACAGCGAACGCCAGGCTGCCGGCGAGCCCAAGGGCTCGGCAACGGCCTCCCCTGCCCGCGCCTCTTCCGGTGCAACGGTAACGTCCTTCGCTGGCGCTGCCGCCCGCAAGATCGAGCCGACGACCGCCATCTCGACCTCCGAAATCGTCGCCTTCAAGCGCGACTACGAAGAGCGCGCCAAGGAATTGGCCGAAGAGATCGCCGAGGAAGTGCTGGAAGAAGTCACGACCGAGAACCAGCAGCAGGCAACGGCGCTCTTCTCCGACAAGGCCGCGGCTGACGCCGCATCGGCCAAGACGGAAGCCAAGAAGATCGAATCCGAGCGCCGCGCCCGGTCGATCATGCAGGGCTACACCGGCAACATTTGCTCGGAGTGCCAGAACTTCACGATGGTGCGCAACGGCACCTGCGAGAAGTGCGACACTTGCGGCGCGACCAGCGGCTGCAGCTGATCGACTTAGAGACCGCTAATTTAAAAGGCCGTCCGCTTGTCCAAGCGGGCGGCCTTTTCCGTTGTAGGCATGGCGCAAAATCAATGCGCATCCACGCCCGTCGTGTGCAGCCTGTTCCTCACATGGTGGACGCCATCGACGGAGGACGCGGCGAGTTCGACCTTGCGAGCGATCCCGATGGTCTCGACGGAGCCTTCGACCGTGACGACATGGCCGTCTGCGTGGACCTCGATGCTGTCGATGTCGACTTCGGGAACGTTCTCGATGTTTTCGGTGACCCGCGCTTCGAGATCGTCGCTGTCATCGCGGTCGATCGTGTCAGCGCGGAGCGAATCCTTCAGGCGGTTTTCGTTGCCATCACGGTCTATGCCGTCGAGGCGGAAGCCTGGATTGTCGCTGCTGTCGAAATTGGCCGGCGTTTCGCCATGGGCTCGATTTTCAGGCGCTGCGGACGCGGCGTCCGGTGTATCCGCATAGGGCCAGCCGTCGTCGATATTGCGCTCTTCGAAGTCGCGATAGTCCTCGCTGCGCGACAGCGGCTTCTTTCCATCATCGTTGATTGGCATCGATCTTCTCCTTCAGCGTGTTTTCAAACAACGCCCAAGGGGCCAGATGGTTCGCCACTTATGCCTGGCATTACGTCACCGATGCAACTGGCTGAAGCCCGAACTTTACCTCACGGTTGCAGCCGGTTCGTGGAAACGAACGAAGGAATGGCCTAGCCCTGTTTCGCCAAAGCAAAGGGAGAGAGACATGGCGACTTGTAAGGCAAGCAACGGCGATACGTGGGAGATCTACCAAACCAATGGTCAGTGGCGCTGGCGACGCACGGCATCCAACGGGCGTATCGTCGGTTCATCGGCGGAAGCCTATCATAATCGCAACGACTGCATCGCCAACGCCCAGCGCAACGGCATGACCTGCAATCCGGCCTAGCCGGCTTGGCTGTCGCAGAATTCGATGAGGGAAGGTGCGCGGCGATCACATCAGGGCCGCGCGCTTCGCTTGTTATCGAGCAGCCTTCGGCTCGGCGGACGCTGCGGCGGCAGACAACGGCACGTCATCGGCCACTTCCTGCGCGACGGCGGAGAGGTCGAGATTGCCCCAGATGGATTTTTCCTTGCTGCGATCGGTACGGCGGGAAGTCTTGATTTCAACAACGAACGGCTTCGATTGAGCGCGCATGTGATTCCTACTGAAAAGCGTTGAACGAATCCATCAACGCAGTGAGCCTATGAAGCGTTCCCTTGCCGCGCAAGCGCATTCGGCGTCGCATCCCCTGACCTCGGCCGCCATATACAGCTTCAAGTCAGCCACGGGCAAAATTCACGCCCATGACGCGAGCCGATGAGGGCGCCGCTACCGTTTTCGCACCCTGAGGGGCAGCCATGCAAAATTGTTTCAGGAAAATCCTTGAAGGAACAATCAATGTCGACTAGGTAGCACGTCGCCGAACGTAATGGCGTCCCAGCTCAGGCTTCGACGGCGTTCAATCGGCCACCTTTTCCTACTCGTGTAGAGGCACCGGCGGCGGCCCCAGGTCGCTTTTCGATCGTTTGATCGGCAGCCGGTTTGCAAACAAAATATCAGCGTGCGGATGGCACCTGGACAGCGGAACGGCCGATCAACATCGCTCGCTTCGACGGCTAGGGAGTCGCTGACGCCAAGGAATGAAAAAGACTGCGAATGACCATTAAAGAGCGTTTTCTGAAACAGCAGCATGCCTGGATGATCGGCGCATGCTACTCCCGCAAACACCCCGATTTTCATCGCTACGGCGGCGTCGATGTCGCCGTTTCGCCCCGCTGGAAAGAGTGTCTCGACACGTTCATGAACGACATGATCGACACCCTGCCCCGCAGCCTGTCCGAGCGCCGTTTGGCGCTGCGCAATCCGCGCCGGCCATTCGAACCCGGCAATGTCGAGTGGATTTTCGTCAGCAAGCATCGCGGTCTTCGCGCGCCTGACGGCACCCGGCCCGAGCTGCCCGAGGCGCGCCTGCGCCGCGCCTGATCCGTTTCAAGCGACTGATTATCGCCGGCTGGCGGGGTTTTCTTGCCCTTCCAGCCGGCGAATTTGTTTTGGGCGTCTGCTAACGCCTGCCGCGCAGGCTCTTGGTCAGCACGATCAGAATGAGGCCGACGGCAACCGCAAGCGCACCCCAATAGATCCAGGGCGTCTGGTCGATCATGAAGCTTTCCGCCGGATACGGAAAATAGCCGCTGCCCTGCCCCATCCAGATCAGACCGGCCAGGATCAACAGGCCTTCAAGGCCATAGACAAGCTTCACCATCACATCTTCCTCCACGGCGCACTGTTCATGCTAGGACGCGAGCCTCACGATTTCGGGAAATCGGCGCCGAGGCTGGTATCCTTCCATTCCTCGATCAGCGCCAGGCGCTCCTTCAGCTTGGCCGTGACCGCGCCATAGCCGAATTCGCCAAGCACCAAGTGGCGCGGAGCATTCTCGACTTCGGTGATCTTGATGATCGCCTCGCCGGCGCGCACGGGATCTCCCGGCTGCTGGCCGCTGTATCCGGCCGTCTGGCGCATGCGGGCGGCAGCGGTTTCCGCGTAATCGGCGATCTTGCTTTCGGTCTGTCGCAGCGAACGGCCGGCCCAATCGGTGCGGAACGGGCCGGGCTCGACGCAGGTGACTTTGATGCCGAGCGGCGCGCCTTCGGCGGCAAGCGCGTCCGACATGCCCTCGACCGCGTGCTTGCTCGCCGCATAGTAACCGGATGCCGGGAAGCCGATGAAGCCGGCCACAGAGGTGATGTTGATCACATGACCCCGCCTGCGCGTCCGCATGCCGGGCAGAACGGCGCGGGTCATGGAGAAGAGGCCGAAGACATTGGCTTCGAACTGATCGCGGATCTCGCTATCGCTGCCTTCCTCGATCGTCGACTGATAGCCATAGCCGGCATTGTTGACGAGGACGTCGATCCGTCCGAAGCGCTCCTCGGCGGCCTTAACGGCGGCGGTGATCTGGGAAGCATCGGTCACGTCGAGATCGACGGCAAGCGCGTTGTCCTCATGGCCGGTCACGAGATCGGCGACGCGAGACTTGTCACGCGCGCTGACAACAGTCGGCCAACCACGGGCGATGGTAAGTTTCGCCAGTTCGCGGCCGAAGCCTGTCGAGCAACCGGTGATGAACCAGACGGGATTTTTGTCTTGAGACATGGTGTTTTCCTGAAATTTTCGTCTGAAATTGAAAGCGCCCTCGGATGTATTCGGGGGCGTCTTGGGGGCACCTCCTGATCTAGGGTCGTTCAACTGGTTTTTCTAGAATTGGCGGGGCGTTGTGGCCAATAGACGCAAAAAGGCCGCGCGCTCGCAGGAGCACGCGGCCGGATCGAACCAAGTTTTGTTTTCGGCTTACTGCAGCGTGCGCGGCGGCAGGCCCGGCACCATGGTCGCGCCCTGCTGGACAGGAGCGACGCCGGCACCCGCGCCATCGAGGCCCGTGGCGACAACCGAGACGCGGAACTTGCCATCCAGATTGCGGTCGAAGATCGCGCCGACGACGATGTCGGCATCGTCCTGCACTTCGTCGCGGATGCGGCTTGCGGCTTCATCGACTTCGAACAGCGTCATGTCGGAGCCACCGGAGATCGAGATCAGCACGCCCTTGGCGCCGCGCATCGAGATGTCGTCGAGCAACGGATTGGCGATCGCGGCTTCCGCCGCCTTCATCGCGCGCTCTTCGCCCGAGGCTTCGCCGGTGCCCATCATGGCGCGGCCCATGCCGCGCATGACCGACTTCACGTCGGCGAAATCGAGGTTGATGAGGCCTTCCTTGACGATCAGGTCGGTGATGCAGCCGACGCCGGCAAACAGCACGCGGTCAGCAGTCATGAAGGCGTCGGCGAAGGTGGTCTTCGCGTCGGCGATGCGGAACAGGTTCTGGTTCGGGATGACGATCACGGTATCGGCTGCCTGGCGCAGCGCTTCGATGCCGGCGTCGGCCGTCTTCATGCGGCGGTTGCCTTCGAAGGTGAAGGGCTTGGTGACGACGCCGACGGTCAGGATACCGGCATTGCGGGCCGCCTGTGCGATCACGGGTGCAGCACCCGTGCCGGTGCCGCCGCCCATGCCGGCGGTGACGAAGCACATGTGCGAGCCGGCCAGGTGATCCATGATCTCGTCGATCGATTCTTCAGCGGCGGCGCGGCCGATCTCGGGCAGCGAGCCGGCGCCGAGGCCTTCGGTCACATGCGCACCGAGCTGGATGCGGCGCGAGGCCTTGGAGGTCGCGAGCACCTGCGCATCAGTGTTTGCGGCAATGAATTCAACGCCTTCGAGGCTTTCGGCGATCATGTTGTTGATGGCGTTTCCGCCGCCACCACCAACGCCGATCACCGAAATTCTGGGCCGCATCTCGGAAATCCCGGGCTTGGCGTTCGTCATCGCAATCTCCTTCGTGCGCATTCTTCCGTGGGCTCCACCGCTTTATCGGGACCCGAATCGCGCATCAGCCTATGGGCGCAAGAAGGCAGAGGCGGGGCGAAAGAACAAGATGCAGGCTTTTCTAAAATTTATCCGGAACCTTTTTTGAGGTTGGCGCATTAGGTCGATTCAAGCCAGCTAAAATGGCTAGTCAAAAAGAAAGCCCGCCTGCCCAAAAAGAGAGGAGTACCGCGCAGATGCCTATGCTCGCTTCCAGCCAGTCGATAGCCCCTCCGAAAGACCATGTCGTGACCGCTCAGGAAGCGCTTGAGCCGCTCTTCCTGCAGATCGAGGCCGAGGCCGAGTTGCGGATGATTTCCGCTGCTCTGAAGGCCGGCTGGTCGGCAGAGGACGCGGTGAGCGCGATCGACGAATTGCGTCGCAGCGAATTGCTGCCGGGCGATCGCTGAATACCAAAAAATCATTCGCCTTCGAGGCCGGATAGCCTATCTCTACCGCTTTCAAGTGATTGCGGAGATAGGATTTCATGACCATCAAGACCATATGCATTTTTGGTGCCGGCGCGCTGGGCGGGATGATCGCCACCAAGATCGCGGCGTCGCTTGGAAGCGACGTCACGGTGTCGGTCATCGCGCGCGGCGCGCATCTCGATGCCATCCGCCGCAAGGGTCTGACGCTGCATGAAGCGGGTTCCGGGACGCCTCTCAATGTGAAGGTTGTGGCCACGGACAATCCGGCCGATCTTCCGCCGCAGGATCTGGTCATCACCGGTCTCAAGGGTCATCAGCTGAGCGCCGCAGCCGAGGGCATGGCGAAGCTGTTGAAGGACGACACGCGCGTCTTGATGATCCTCAACGGCATTCCGTGGTGGTACTTCCACCGCGACGACCATCCTGAATTCGCTGAACTGCAATTCGAGGAGCTTGATGAAGGCGGTGCGCTCTGGAGACTTGTCGGCCCGCACCGGGTCATCGGTTGCGTCGCGCATCAGGGTGCGGAGGTCAGCCAGCCTGGCCATGTCAGGCTCAGCAACAAGGGCCGCTTCATCCTGGGTGAGCCGTCGGGCGAAATCACGTCTGATCTCGAGGCCATCCAGGCTCTGCTGCAGAAGGCCGATCTCAACATCACGCTGTCGCCGGAGATCCGCAACGACATCTGGAGCAAGCTGATGGGCAATGCGTCGTTCAATCCGATCAGCGCGCTGACGCGTTCCACCATGTCCGACCTCATGGCCGACGTCGCCGTCAGCGACCAGATCGGCAAGGTGATGAAGGAGGTCAAGGCGGTTGGCGAGGCGCTCGGGGCCAATGTGGGCATGTCGGTCGAGGAGCGCCTTGAGCAGGCCAGCCAGATCGGCCCTGTCCGCACATCGATGCTGCAGGACCTGCTTGCCGGGAAAGCGCTGGAGATCACGCCGCTGGTCGGCATGGTCGTGGTTCTCGGCAGGCTCGCCTCGGTGCCGACGCCGGTTTCGGAAACTCTGCTGGCGATGGTCTCCCAGCTTGATCGCGAGAACTGCAAGCCGGCCTGAATGGTCGGCCTCCCCTTCACAATGCGCTTTCAAGGCGCTCAGAAAATGAGTCCGCAAACGCCTGCAGCGCCTTGAAATCCTCTAGCTTTACTTGAGCCACGCCGCCATGCGATCCACGGCCTCGGCGATCTCTGCCTCGGAGCCGGCGTAGGACATGCGCATGGCGCGGTGTCCTTCCAGCGGATCGAAATCGAGACCCGGTGTGGCCGCGACATCGATCTCGGCCAGCATCCGCTTGGCAAACTCCATGCTGTCATTAGTGAAGCGCGTCACGTCGACATAGGCGTAAAAAGCTCCATCCATCGGCGAGGCGATCGAAAGGCCCATTTCCGGGAGACGCCGCATCAGGAAGTCCCGATTGGCGGCATAGCTTGCCTTGTAGACGTCGAGCTCGGCGGACGCGCCAAGCGCAGCAGTGGCGGCGATCTGCGACAGTTCCGGTGCCGAGATATAGAGGCTTTGAGCGACCCGCTCGATCGGGCGCACGAGGCGATCTGGCAGCACCATCCAGCCGATGCGCCAGCCGGTCATGCAATAATATTTCGAGAACGAATTGATGACGATGGCTTCGTCGGTCAGCTCCAGTGCGCTCGTCTCCTCACCCGCGAAGGTGAGCCCGTGATAGATCTCGTCGGAAATGAAGGCGATCGAATTGGCCGAACAGTATTCCGCCAATTCGGCGAGCGCCTTGCGGCCCGTCACGGTGCCGGTGGGGTTTGCCGGGCTTGCGAGGAGAACGCCCTTCAGCCGGATGCCGCTTTCCTTCTGGGCTGCCTCGATGCTTTCGGGCGTCAGCGTGAAATGCGTTTCGGCGGTGACGGGCACTTCGATGACCCGCAGGCCTAGCGCGCCGAGAATATTGCGGTATGCGGGATAGCCGGGCCTGGCGATCGCCACCGCATCACCGGCATCGAAGAGCGCCAGGAATGCGAGATTGAAGCCGGCAGACGACCCTGTCGTGATCGCGATGCGGGCGGGATCGATGTCCAGCCCGTGCCGGTCGCGGTAATGCGTTGCGAGAGCGTCCTTCAGACGCAGAATGCCAAGCGCATCGGTGTAGCCGATCCTGCCATCATCGAGGGCTGCCCTTGCCGCATCAAGTGCCGCGCGAGGTGCCGGATGCGAGGGTTGGCCGACGGCCATGGAAATCACCGGACGGCCGCTCGCGCGCCGCCGCGTCGCTTCCGCCAGAACATCCATTGCGTGAAACGGCTCAACGGCACTGCGTTTGGAAATGGAAAACAAGGGTTCTTCTCTTTCGGCTCGATTTGCGGCCCGACAAATGCCGCATTAGTGAGATCTTCACAATCCCGCGACCAGATTACGAACGCGAGAATTCCTGTTTCAATAGGCGGGGATGCGCCGTATTTTTGCTGCTTCGCATTGCGTTCCGATCATCGGACTGTGATACCCGAAGCAACGAACGACCGACATCACCTGCAAAGACGAGGATATCATGGCCATTCTCCCGAAAATCTTCACGGCGCTCGCGCTGACCGCCTCCGTTGCCTCCGCCCATCCGGCTGCTGCACTCGACGATGCGCAGAAGAAGGAGTTCGGCGAATTCATCAAGCAGTATCTGATTGAGAACCCGGAGATCATGCTCGACGTGCAGGACGCCCTGCAGAAAAAGCAGGAGACCGCGCGCCTCGTGAAGGCCAATGCGACGATCTCGGAAAACAAGGCGACGATCTTCGATTCCAAATACGACATGACGATCGGCAACCCGAAGGGCGACGTCACGATCGTCGAGTTCTTCGACTATAATTGCGGTTACTGCCGCCACGCGCTGACCGACATGCAGACCATGCTGAAGAAGGACCCGAACGTCCGCTTCGTGCTCAAGGAATTCCCGATCCTCGGACCGGAATCGGTTGCCGCCCACAAGGTGTCCGATGCCTTCCGCAAGATCGCTCCGGAGAAGTACAGCAAGTTCCACGTCGCGCTTCTCGGCAGCGATGGGCGCGCCGACGAGGCCAGCGCCATCGAAGCGGCTCAGTCTCTCGGTGTCAGCGAAAAGCAGATCCGGGCGGAGATGGCCAAGAGCCCGAGCGACGCTTCCGTGCAGGAGACCTACTCACTGGCGCAGAACCTCGGCATAACGGGCACGCCGTCCTATGTGATCGGCAACGAGCTGGTGCAGGGCGCGGTCGGCTATGACGATCTCGAGACCAAGGTCAAGAACATGCGGACCTGCGGCAAGACCAGCTGCTGAACCGGCCCCATCAAATTGCCAAAATCCCGGTGCTGCAGCCATGTGGACAAAATGGCGCGATTCCTGATGCCTTGCCCAAAGGGCTTTCATTAAGCCTTTGGTGAGTCTATAGGTTGCCCTCGCACATTTGACGGAACACTCGATGACGCAAACCATTTTCGTCCTGAACGGGCCAAACCTGAACATGCTCGGCAAAAGAGAGCCCGGCATTTACGGCGGCAAGACGCTTCAGGACATCGAGGCGGACTGCAAGTCGGCCGGGCGAGAGCTTGGCATCGATATCGATTTCCGTCAAAGCAACCATGAAGGTCAGCTCGTCGACTGGCTGCATGAAGCCGGCGACAAGGCTATCGGCGTTGCGATCAACGCCGGCGCCTACACGCACACCTCGGTTGCGCTACATGATGCGATCCGCGCCATTTCCATTCCCGTTGTAGAGCTCCATATCTCCAACGTGCATGCGCGGGAAGAATTTCGCCACAAGTCGATGATCGCGCCCGCTGCAAAGGGTGTCATCGCCGGCTTCGGACCATATAGCTACATTCTGGCGCTCCATGCGCTAAAGAACGTCACCGCATAAAAAGACAGGGCAAAACTCATGGCTGAAAAAAAGAACGGTATCGACCAGGCACTGATCCGCGATCTCGCGAACATCCTCAACGACACGGATCTGACCGAGATTGAAGTCGAGCAGGACGATCTGCGCATCCGCGTTTCGCGCGCCGGCAACACCCAGTATGTCCAGGCGCCGATGGCTGCCCCTGCTTACGCCGCCGCTCCGGCAGCGATTGCAGCTCCGGCTGCTGGCGCAGCGCCTGCCGCTTCCGCCGCACCGGCCCGCAACCCGGCCAACACGGTTTCCGCTCCTATGGTCGGCACCGCCTACATGGCACCGGCTCCGGGCGCGCGCGCATTCATCGAAGTTGGCGCGACGGTCAAGGAAGGCCAGACGCTGCTCATCATCGAAGCGATGAAGACGATGAACCAGATCCCTGCCCCGAAGTCGGGCAAGGTCGTTGAAATTCTTGTCGAGGACGGCAGCCCCGTCGAATACGGCCAAGCTCTCGTGGTCGTCGAATAAGGCGGACGTCATGGTCTCGAAAATCCTCATCGCCAACCGCGGAGAAATTGCCCTTCGCGTGCTTCGTGCCTGCAAGGAGCTCGGTATTCCCTGCGTCGTCGTTCACTCGACCGCCGATGCCGACGCCATGCATGTGCGCCTGGCCGACGAAAGCGTCTGCATCGGCCCGCCGCCGTCGCGCGACAGCTATCTGAACATTCATCAGATCGTTGCTGCCTGCGAAATCACCGGCGCCGACGCAGTGCACCCCGGCTACGGCTTCCTGTCGGAGAACGCCAAGTTCGCCGAGATCCTCGAAGCGCACGGCATCACCTTCATCGGCCCGACCGCGGAACACATCCGCATCATGGGCGACAAGATCACCGCCAAGACGACGGCGCAGGAACTCGGCATCCCGGTCGTTCCCGGCTCCGACGGCGAAGTGAAGACCGAGGAAGAGGCCATCAAGACGGCCGCCGAAATCGGTTACCCTGTGCTGATCAAGGCGACTGCCGGTGGTGGCGGACGCGGCATGAAGGTCGCCAAGAGCGCTGACGACGTGATAGAGGCCTGGTCGACGGCCCGTACCGAAGCGGCTGCCGCTTTCGGCAACGAAGCCGTCTACATGGAAAAGTACCTCGGCAAGCCGCGGCACATCGAAATCCAGGTGTTCGGTGACGGCGAAGGCAACGCCATCCATCTCGGTGAACGCGACTGCTCGCTGCAGCGCCGCCACCAGAAGGTCTGGGAAGAAGCCAACTCGCCTGCCCTCAACGTCGAACAGCGCATGAAGATCGGCCAGGTCTGCGCCGACGCCATGAAGAAGCTGAAGTACCGCGGCGCCGGCACGATCGAGTTCCTCTACGAAAACGGCGAGTTCTATTTCATCGAAATGAACACCCGTCTTCAGGTCGAGCATCCGATCACCGAAGCGATCACCGGCATCGACCTGGTGCACGAACAGATCCGCGTCGCCTCCGGCGGCGGTCTGTCGGTCACCCAGGATGAGATCCACTTCCATGGCCATGCCATCGAATGCCGCATCAACGCCGAGGACGCGCGCACCTTCGTGCCCTCGCCCGGCACGATCACGCATTTCCATGCACCTGGCGGTCTCGGCGTGCGCATCGATTCGGGTGTCTATCAGGGCTACAAGATCCCGCCCTACTACGACAGCCTGATCGGCAAGCTCATCGTGCACGGCCGCACCCGCGTCGAATGCATGATGCGTCTGCGTCGTGCGCTTGACGAGTTCGTGGTCGACGGCATCAAGACGACGCTGCCGCTCTTCCAGGATCTGGTCGACAACCAGGACATCGCCAACGGCGATTACGACATCCACTGGCTGGAAAACTATCTGGCCAGCAAGCCGGCTTAACCGCAATGGCAGGGTCGCGCAGGAAATCTCCAGGCATCACACCGGAAATTCTCCTGCGCGCCTATTCCATCGGCCTCTTCCCGATGGCAGAATCAGCTGACGACCCCGAGATCTTCTGGGTCGAGCCCGATCTTCGCGGCGTTCTGCCGCTCAATGATTTCCACGTCTCCAAAAGCCTCGCCAAGACCATCCGGCGCAAACCGTTCGAGATCCGCTTCGATCATGACTTCAAGGCCGTGATCGCGGCATGCGCGGAGGAGACGTCAGGTCGTCCGAGCACCTGGATCAACCAGACGATCAGGTCGCTCTACGCATCGCTCTTTCGCATGGGGCATGCCCATACCGTCGAGGCCTGGGATGGCGACCAGCTTGTCGGCGGTCTTTACGGCGTGTCTCTGGGTGCCGCCTTCTTCGGCGAGAGCATGTTCTCGCGGCGCACGGACGCCTCGAAGATCTGCCTCGTGTATCTGGTGGAGCGGCTGAAGGAGAACGGTTTCGTGTTGCTCGACACCCAGTTCACCACCGAGCACCTGAAGACCTTCGGCGCGATCGACGTACCAAAGGACGAGTACGAGCACATGCTCGCCAAGGCTATGGCTTCGCCGCATCTGTCTTTTGCACAATAAAATACACGTTCACGTTGACGTTACCCCCAAGTCGCCTATTGTCGCGCCTTTAACGGGAGTATTGTTCATGAAGTTGAAGATTGCCGCACTGACGTCCCTCTTCGTCCTGGCAGCAACGCTGGCTCAGGCGAAACCATATCAGGAGATGTTTCCGGGTGCGGATCGTTTCGGAGATGCCGACAAGGCTATCCTGGAAAAGATCGACTTTCAGCAAGGCGCGATCAAGATACCCGGCGCGAACGCCACCCTCAATATTCCCAAGGAATTCTACTATCTCAGCCCGGCCGACGCACGCCGCGTGATCGTCGACATCTGGGGCAATCCGCCACAAGCGGGCGAAGGAACGATGGGGATGGTGTTCCCCGCCAAATACGCTCCCGTTGAGGGCGGGTCATGGGGCTCTGTCGTCGAATACAGTGCTGACGGCTACGTCTCCGACGTGGACGCCGCATCCACCGACTACGACGAACTGCTGCGCAACATCAAGGAATCGATCGCGGAATCCAATCCGGAACGCGAGAAGCAAGGGTTCGAGAAGATCACGCTCGTGGGCTGGGCCTCACCCCCGCATTATGACCAATCCGCGCATGCGCTGCATTGGGCGCGCGATCTCATCTTCGGTGACGACATGAGTCAGCCGCACACGCTGAACTATTCCGTGCGCGTCTTTGGGCGCGAAGGCGTGTTCATGTTCAACTTCGTCGCGGGAATGGACCAACTGAATGAAATTCAGTCCGCCGTCCCCAACGTCCTGACCATGGTCAAATTCGACAGCGGCAAGACCTACAAGGACTATGAAAGCGGAGACAAGCTGGCGGCCTACGGCATGGCCGGCATGATCGCAGCCGGGGCGGGCGCGAAAGTCGCCGCCAAAGTCGGACTGCTCGCAATGGCGGCCGTATTCTTCAAGAAGGCCGGCGTGCTTGTTTTTGTCGCGGGAGCAGCGCTATTGCGGGCCTTCAAGGGACTATTCTCCCGCAAGAAGCCCTCGGCGTAACGCTAGAGGTTAGTTCGTCTTGGCGTCGGGCGCAGGCACGTCCGACGTCGCCTTGCAGTCCTTCAGCCAGACGTCATAGATCGGGTGCTCGACGGCGTTGAGGCCGGGGCTGTCGGCGAACATCCAGCCGGTGAAGATGCGGCGGATCTTGCGATCCAGCGTGATCTCGTCGACTTCGACAAAACCGTCGATCTTCTGCACTTCGCTCTGGTCGCGCGAATAGCAGGCCTTCGGCGTCACCTGCAGCGCGCCGAATTGGACCGTTTCGTTCACATAGACGTCGAAGGTGGTGATGCGGCCGGTGATCTTGTCCAGGCCGGAAAAGACGGCCACAGGATTGTCGATGCGGGCGGCGAAGACCGACTGCGGCAGGAAGGACGAGCCAAGCGCCAGGGCAATGCCGGCGGCACGCAGGACGGGGTTCCGCGTGAGAAGCTTCATATCTTTCCGTCTCCACCGCATTTCAAAAATAGAAGGCCGCAGTGTCTGCGGCCATTCTGCGGGTATAGGTCAATTGTGGCCAAAAACCGGGCCGGACTGGCTGCGATCAGCTGCCGGGCGTCCATGCGTCGTAGTCACCGGTGACGCGCGGACGTTCGCCGGCAACGGCGAGCGAACCCGGCGGGCGGTAAGCCTGCGGCGAACCGGTCGGGTTGGCGCGGTGTCCCTTCTGCCATTCCTTGGCGACATAGGTCTCCTTGGACGGCGGTACGTCGGTGCGGTAGTGCATCCAGCCGTGCCAGCCTGGCGGGATGGCGGAAGCGTCCGCGTAGCCCTTGTAGATCACCCAACGGCGCGGAAGGCCGAAGGAGGTGGTGCCGCCTTCGTAATAGACGTTGCCCAATTCATCTTCGCCGACGCGCTTGCCGAAACGCCAGGTCGCGAAGCGGGTGCCGATCGTCTGACCGTTCCACCAGGTGAAGATTTGCAGGAGGAGAGTTTTCATGTCTTTTCCTTGTGCCTGCCTTGGGAGCAAGCGGGACCAGAATTCGATCCTTCGCTTATGCCGCCAGCAGCGCCTGTTGTCCAGTGATTCCGAAGGCAAAAGGGTTCATTTCAGCGCCATCTTGAAGCCGAGATGCGAGGGCTCGAAACCAAGCCGCTCATAGAAGCGATGGGCATCCTTGCGCTTGGTATTGGAGATGAGCTGCACGCGCGGCAAGCCACGCGCCCTCGCCGTTTCGATGCAGAACTCGATCATCCGGGCGCCGATGCCCTGGCCGCGCATGTCACTGCGCGTTTGCACGGCCTCGATGATCATGAAGGACGTTCCGCGCCCGGTGAGCGTCGTGGTGATGGCAGTCTGAAAGGTGCCGACGACTTCGCCGGCCAGTTCGGCGACGAACAGTGTCTGATCGGGAGAGGCCGCGATGGTCTCGAAGGCGCGTTGGTAGTCCGGCAGCGCGTCTTCGGATTGGGTGTCGCCGTGCCCACCGATATCATCGGCAGCGAACATGGCGATCAATGCCTTCAGATCGTCCAGGCGGGCTTCGCGAATAGTGATCTCTTTGGCCATGGGATACGTTTCAATAGCTGGCGAGCGGTTTTTCGAGGATCAGCGCCGGAATGCCGGATTGGCCGGGGCCGTTGTTCTCGCTCTGGCCGACATCGGCAAAACCGAGCCGGTGGTAGAAGCTGATCGCGGCCTCGTTGCGCGGCTCGACCTCGAGCCGCATGATCTCGGCTGCCGGAAAGCAGGTTTCGAGCTCGGCGAAGATATCTCGGCCGATACCCTCGCGCTGCAGCGAGGGGCGAACGTAAAGCAGATGCAGCATGACCGTCTTGGTCATCTCGCCGGACATCGCGGCATAGCCGACGCCGCCGATTTCCTTGCCGTCGTCGGCCACCAGGAATTCGGCGTTCTTGTTTGCCATGCGCGTCTTCAGCGCCGCGGGCGAGAAGAGCGTAGAGACCAATTCATCAACCTTCGGGGCGCCGAGCAGCGCGTCGTAGGTCGCATGGAAGGTTTCGACCAGGAGAGCGCGAACCTTGTCGAGATCGCGCTCGCTGGCGGTGCGGACGAAGTAGACCATTTTCTTCCTTCCGGCATCGGCTATCCGAAAACCGCTTCACACTTTTCGGCGATGTCGGATGACCTATTCCTCGACGATGCCGAGCTTGGCCTTGACCAGAGCCTGGACGGCCTGCGGGTTGGCCTTGCCGCCGGTCGACTTCATCACCTGGCCGACGAACCAGCCGGCGAGAGCGGGCTTGGCCTGCGCCTTGGCGACCTGATCCGGGTTGGCAGCGATGATCTCGTCCACTGCCTTTTCGATGGCGCCGGTGTCGGTGACCTGCTTCATGCCGCGGCTTTCGACGATCTCGGCCGGGTCGCCGCCTTCGGTCAGAACGATTTCGAACACGTCCTTGGCGATCTTGCCGGAGATGGTCTCGGCCTTGATGAGGTCGATGATCGAACCGAGCTGAGCGGCGGAAACCGGAGTCGATTCAATATCCTTGCCGAGTTTGTTCAAGGCACCCAGGAGGTCGTTGATGACCCAGTTGGCCGCCATCTTGCCATCGCGGCCCTCGGCAACGGCCTCGAAGTAATCGGCGATCGCCTTTTCCGACACGAGCACGGAGGCGTCGTAGATGGAGAGACCGAGTTCGCGCACGAAGCGCTCCTTCTTGTCGTCAGGCAGTTCCGGCAGGTCGGCCGCGAGGTTCGCGACATAGGCGTCGTCGAATTCGAGCGGCAGCAAGTCGGGGTCAGGGAAGTAGCGATAGTCGTGCGCGTCTTCCTTGGAGCGCATCGAGCGCGTCTCGCCCTTGCCGGCGTCGAACAGGCGAGTTTCCTGGTCGATCACGCCGCCATCCTCGAGGATGGCGATCTGGCGGCGGGCTTCGTATTCGATCGCCTGGCCGATGAAGCGGATGGAGTTGACGTTCTTGATCTCGCAGCGCGTGCCGAAGCCTTCGCCCGGGCGGCGCACGGAGACGTTGACGTCGGCGCGCATGGAGCCTTCGTCCATGTTGCCGTCGCAAGTGCCGAGGTAGCGCACGATCGAACGCAGCTTGGTCATATAGGCCTTCGCCTCATCCGACGAGCGCATGTCCGGCTTGGAGACGATTTCCATCAGGGCGACGCCCGAACGGTTGAGGTCGACATAGGACATGGTGGCGTGCTGGTCGTGCAGCGACTTGCCGGCGTCCTGTTCCAGGTGCAGACGCTCGATGCCGATCTCGATATCCTCGAAATGGCCCTGACGATCCGGGCCCAGCGAGATCACGATCTGGCCCTCGCCGACGATCGGATCCTTGAACTGCGAGATCTGATAGCCCTGCGGCAGGTCGGGATAGAAGTAGTTCTTGCGGTCGAAGATCGAACGCTTGTTGATCTGCGCCTTCAGGCCGAGACCGGTGCGGACCGCCTGGGCGACACATTCCTCGTTGATGACAGGCAGCATGCCGGGCATGGCCGCATCGACGAGCGAGACGTTGGAATTCTGCGGCTTGCCGAATTCGGTCGAGGCGCCGGAGAACAGCTTCGAATTGGACAGCACCTGCGCATGGACTTCCATGCCGATGATGACTTCCCAATCGCCAGTGGCGCCGGGAATGAAGCGTTTCGGATCAGGCGTGCGAACGTCGACAAGGGTCATGGAAATGCTCTTTTGAGGCTATCTTATTCAACTGGTGAGGTAACGGAAATGACCTTCCGGTGCAAGGCTTTCGGCATGGTCTCGGCCATTGCGGGCCGGACAGCCGGCATTTTTCGGTTGTTAACGGGCCGCCGCTAAACTTCGCCGATGCTTCTCACCGATCTCGCCAAAATCATCGGACTGTTCACAGCCTGGAACGGGCTGGTGTTCGCGATCTACTTCGTCGACAAGCAGGCGGCGCGCTATGGCCAGTGGCGCATCAGCGAAAAGACGCTTCTGACGCTTGCCTTCCTTGCCGGCAGCCCTGGTGCGGTGAGCGCTCAGCAGCTGCTGCGCCACAAAACCCGCAAGGAGCCGTTTCGCTCGGAGCTTATGGCGATCTGCGGCTTTCATCTGCTTGCCGTGGTCGCGCTGATCTCCGGCATCGCGGCCAAGATACTTGGGCCGATCTAGAAAGCGCCGTACGGCCCCTCGCCCTGTGACGAGACCGGCTTCGATAGGCCGACCGAGGGGACGTCCCTGTCGAGCTTGGGATTGTAGGCGACCGACAGCCAGTGAATGGCGTATCCGTTCTTCTTGAAGAAGGTGATCGCCTCGTTGTTTTCGGCGTGGGTCTGCATCATCACGCTATCGAGCCCCTGCTCCGCCACTTCCTTCTCGATCGACTGCAGCAGAGCCGAGCCAAGGCCATGACCGGTGAAAGACGGATCGATCCAGAAGTCCGAAATCGTCTCGTCTAGATTTTCGCGCGCGGCCCATCCGGCCGTGTGGCCGTTCCATTCGATGACGGTGATGGTGAGCCAGCGGGTCTCGGCGAAATTCATGAAGGCGCTGCGGGCAGCCGACGCCATCGCATCCGCCTCGCCGATCGGCGCCATGGCCTTCTGCCAGGCGCGCAACCCGATCTCGCTCAAAACCTCGGCTTCGCCCTCATGGGCATTGCGAATAGTGATCAATCACAACCTCCGAAACACCGAGGAAAGTAAACCACCGAATCAGGCCATCTCAAAGCCTTCCGTAACGTCAGGCAAGCCTTTCCCCGCATTGCAGCAGACGGAGCTTGCCTGACGCCGGACTTGACGCCAACAGGGCCGAAGCCTATCAAATCCTCATGTTGAGCTCGCAATCAGAGACCCGGTAAAGGCCCTGCCCGCAAGTTTTCTTGCGCGCACGGGCCCGACGAGAACGAAGCCCTGACGTCCCATCCGGACGCCAGATCGTTTTTGTGCGCCTTAAACGGCGCGAGACCGGATCAACATCTCCATGGATATTTCACGCGCGGAACAGCGCATCCTGCACTTGCTGGCCCAAGGCGGCCGCATCGAAATCGAACGCGACGACAACAAGAAGATCGAGGCCGTCAACTGCCTCACCCGCGACGGCTGGCTCTACCCCGGCTTCGACCTCGAGCTCTTTCGAAAGCTCAAGCGGCTGAAGGCGATCAGGTCGCAGACCGGGCAGCCATACCGGATCACCGAACGCGGGCTGCAGCTGGTGCGCTCGCAACTGGACAACCGATGACAGGAAAACGGCGCCGCTCAGGTGGCGCCGTTTTCACTTAATCAGCAATACTTGGCGCATCGCCGCCCATTCATCACCAAAGGCACCTGTCGCAACCGGCTGGCCCGCCAGCCGATACCAGTAACCGGCATTCCAAATATCGCCTTCGATGCGGTGGCAGAGCGCGTGCCCCCAATCGAAAGGCTGTTCGCCTTCGTGGGCCTGGCAGATGTCATGCACGGCCTTCCATTCGGCTCCCATCACGAAATCCGCGGCGGCCAAGCGGTCGAAAGCCTCGATGAGCGCTGCAATCTGCGATGCCATAAGCCTACTCCTGTTCGTGGATGTTAAGGCAGCGCCTTCTCCATATGAACCTTTTCGAGATCGATCCCCATGCTCTTGGAAAACTCGATCCCGCGCCACACGATAGCAAAACCACAGCGTTCATACAGCCGGATCGCACCGGTGTTGCTGGCATGGGTATCGATGCGCGCCAATGGATAGCCGTCTGCCGAGATGAGGTTGAGGATGTGGAGGACGAGCGTTTTGCCAACACCCCTGCTCTGATGACCCGGATGCACCCAAAGGTCGGACACGTAATCGCGCGCACCGTCCCGCGCTGCCCAACCGGCGACTACGCCATCGATTTCGGCAACGTGCACGTCGCCCGATGTGCTCTCTGCGAAGATCGAGAATTCGTGCCGGACGCGTTCGGAAATCTCCACGGCGAGATCGCTGCCTTTAAAGGCGTCGCTGGATTTCCAGGCCGCAAAACCGACTTCGCCGACCAGCATGTGGTCGGCGATCGTCATGTCTCTGATGCTTAGTCCGCTTACCACCACTTGGCGGGGGTGAAGCGGCCGGCGGCTTGTTCGATGACGTGGGCCGTCTTGAAGAGGGTTTCTTCCTCGAACGGCTTGCCGATCAGCTGCAGGCCGAGCGGCAGGCCCTTGTGGTCGAGGCCGGCGGGGACCGCGATGCCGGGAAGGCCGGCCATGTTGACGGTGACGGTGAAGATGTCGTTGAGGTACATCTTGACCGGATCGGATGCCAGGTCCTCGTCGGCGATGCCGAAGGCGGACGATGGGGTCGCTGGCGTCAGGATGGCGTCAACGCCGGCGTGGAAGGCGAGGTCAAAGTCGCGCTTGATCAGCGTGCGGACCTTCTGCGCCTGGATGTAGTAGGCGTCGTAGTAACCTGCCGAAAGAACGTATGTGCCGATCATGATGCGGCGCTTGACTTCGTGGCCGAAGCCGGCGGCGCGGGTCTTCTCGTACATGTCGGCAATGTCCTTGCCGTCGACGCGCAGGCCGTAGCGCACGCCGTCGTAGCGGGCGAGGTTCGAAGAGGCTTCAGCCGGTGCGACAATGTAATAGGCCGGCAGCGCGTACTTGGTGTGCGGCAGCGAGATATTGACGATCTCGGCGCCGGCATCCTTGAGCCAGGCGATGCCCTGCTGCCAGAGCGTTTCGATCTCTTCCGGCATGCCGGCGACGCGGTATTCGTTTGGAATGCCGATCTTCATGCCCTTCAGCGACTGGCCAAGCACGGCTTCGTAATCCGGAACCGGCAGATCGACCGAGGTCGTGTCCTTGGCGTCGACCGAGGCCATCGACTTCAACAGGATCGCGGCGTCGCGGACGTCGCGGGCGATCGGGCCGGCCTGGTCGAGCGACGAGGCGAAGGCGACCGTGCCCCAGCGCGAGCAACGACCGTAAGTCGGCTTGATGCCGACGGTGCCCGTGAAGGCGGCGGGCTGGCGGATCGAGCCGCCGGTGTCGGTTGCGGTGGCGCCGGCGCAAAGATGGGCTGCAACGGCAGCGGCCGAGCCGCCTGAGGAACCGCCGGGAACCAGCTGCTGGTTCGAGCCTGCGGCGCGCCAGGGGTTGATGACCGCACCATAATGCGAGGTCTCGTTGGAGGAGCCCATGGCGAACTCGTCCATGTTCAGCTTGCCGAGCATGACGGCGCCGTCGTCCCACAGGTTCTGCGTGACGGTCGATTCGTAATGCGGCTTGAAGCCGTCGAGGATGTGGCTGCAGGCCTGGGTGTGGATGCCTTCGGTGGCGAAGAGGTCCTTGATGCCGAGCGGAATGCCTTCGAGCTCGCCGCCCTTGCCGCTGGCAAGACGGGCGTCGGAGGCTTCGGCCATCTGCAGCGCCTTCTCGGGCGTCACCTTGATATAGGCGTTGAGCTTGTCGTTGGCCGCCTCGATCGCCGAGATATAGGCCTCGGTGAGTTCGGTTGCTTTGATTTCCTTGGCGCGCAGCTTGGTGCGGGCTTCGGCAATGGTCAGGCTGGTGAGTTCGCTCATGATGGTTCGCTTCAAATCTTGAATGGCAACGAGGTCGGAAAGCGGCGAAAAGCCTTATTCGACGACTTTGGGCACCAGGAAGAAATTCTGATCGGTAACAGGCGCGTTGGAAACGATATCGGCGGCCTTGTTGCCGTCGGTGACGTCGTCGGTGCGCTTCTTCATCAGCATCGGCGTGACCGAGGTCATCGCCTCGACGCCTTCGACATTGACTTCGGAGAGCTGCTCGACGAAGCCCAGGATCCCATTCAACTCGCCGACCATGCGGTTTGCCTCATCTTCGGAGACGGCAATACGGGCAAGGCGCGCAACGCGCTTAACGGTGGCTAGGTCGACGGACATCATATTCTCCGGATGGGATTTTCCCACCCGCTATAAAGGCCATGCCCGCTGTGTGCAACGGGCATGGCCTTTCGTTCATTCAGATTTCCGCCCTTTCAAGTCGGGGCGGAGCGCCAATGCGTCAGAGAACGACGCTCTCGCTCGGCTTGATCGCCTTCACTTCGGTCTTCGATCCTTCCATGCCGGCGACGAATTTTTCAGGCGTCTGGTCGATGATCGGGAAAGTGCCGTAGTGGCAGGGGATGGCGGTCTTGAAGTTGAAGTAGCGCTGGCAGGCGAGTGCCGCGACGGCGCCGCCCATGGTGAAGCGGTCGCCGACTGGGACGAGGCCGATATCGGGCTGGTGCAACTCGTTGATCAGCGCCATGTCGGAGAAGATGTCGGTGTCGCCCATGGCAAAGATCGAGGCTTCGTCATCGAAATGCAGCATCAGGCCGTTGGCACTGCCGAGCGCGTGGGAGACGCCGTCCTCGGTGATCTGTGCGGAGGAGTGCAGCGCGTTGGTGAAGGTGGCGGAGAAGCCGCCGAGCGGAACCGTGCCGCCGGTGTTGCCCATCTCGATCTTCGAGACGCCCTTGGTGCCAAGCCAGGAAGCGAGATCGGCGTTGGCGAGGACGACGGCGCCGGTTTCCTTGGCGATCGCGACGGTATCACCAACGTGGTCGCCGTGGCCGTGGGTGAGCAGGATATGGGTGACGCCAGCGGTGACGTCCTTGATGTCCTGGCCAGCGAACGAGCCGTTATGCGTCAGGAAGGGGTCGAGGAGAATGGTTGCCTTCGCGGTCTCGATGCGGAATGCCGCATGGCCTAGCCAAGTGATCTTCATGAAATCTGTCCTTTTATTAAGTGATGCAAAAGCCTGTTTCGATGGGTATGGAGATAACCGATAGCGCCGCAAAGAAAAGCGGTCGAGGCTTCAATTTCTTTTGACGGGATGAAACGACGATGACGGTGCTGACGATCGAGGAACTGGCGGCCGCACTTCAGCCGGGACAGGCAATCGCCGGACTCGATCTCGGCACCAAGACGATCGGACTTTCCATGTCGGATCTCGGCCGGCGATTCTCGACGCCGCGGCCGGTCATCAAACGCGAGAAATTCACGATCGACGCCGAGGTGCTTCTGAGCTTCGCGGAGAAGGAAAAGGTCGCGGCCTTCGTCATCGGCCTGCCCATGAATATGGACGGGTCGGCCGGCCCGCGCGTCCAGGCCACACGGGCCTTCGTGCGCAACATGGAGCAGAAAACGACCCTGCCCTTCGTCTATTGGGATGAGCGGCTGTCGACGGTTGCCGCCGAGCGGGCGCTTCTGGAGATGGACGTGTCGCGCGCCAAGCGGGCCGAACGCATCGATTCGGCAGCCGCGAGCTTCATTCTTCAAGGCGCTCTGGACAGGCTGTCCTTGCTTGGAAGGGCAGCACTCGACGAACCGGACGCCTGACGTCCCCGCCACCAGGCGGCGATCTTCTTGCGTCGGCGGAAGGCCATGATGGCGAAGACGACGAGACTGTCGACCACGACGGCGCGAGCCACCAGGGGCGGAATGGTTTCGGCGGGGATGCCGAGAATATTGGCGTAGACCTGGAAGGTCAGGTCATGGGCCTGGCGCGTGAGCATGAAGATGCCGAAGCTCATGTCGTAGTAGGAAAGCCAGTACCAGCCTGCCAGAAACACGATCGGACCGGCCCAGAAGATCAGGAACCACTTCATGCGGTCGCCCCTCTTTGTCGCTTTGCGAATGGCAGATCAAGCGAGACCAGCCATGTCGATAATGCCATCAAACCCAGCACCAGGGCCGGCACCGCGATATCGAGCGCGAGCACGGCAAAGAACATCATCGCGGCAACGAGGAACATGATTCTCGCGATTTTGGTTCGCATGGTTCCAGACAACTCAAACTTTGAAACTGTCTGGTAACCTGACTTCTTAAACACTCTGGCGCAACGTAAACCATTTGTTAAGGTTAACAGGCGAGCGGGAGGCTGTGGGAAAGTCTAGCGCCGATCAGCCGTAAACGCCGCGAACGATGCGTTTCAGGGCCTGCTCCGCCTTTTCCCAATCCTTCGATGCCTTCAGCGCCAGACCGGCGCACTGCCCACCGGCCGACGCCGAAAGGACGATATGCTGGATGGCGGCGATCAGAATCGCGTTGACGGCGACGGCGTCGACGCCCTTGGGTGGCGTCAGCGAGCCGCGCATGCGCTCAAGCCATGTGGCCAGTGCTTTCGAGCGCGCCTCCGAGAGGCGGCGGACCTGTTCGGTGTTTTCGGACACCTCCCAGGCGACGATGCGGCGCATCAGCGGATCGTCGCGCAGCGCCTGGAGGAAGAGCAGCGACAGGCGTTCCATCAGGTCGCCATAGGTCAGCAGGAACATGCCACCGGTGTCCTCGGGAATGCGGTCCTTGACCCACGTGCCGAGATCGGCGCCGATCGCGTCGACCAGGCCATTCAGGCCGCCGTAGTAGCGGTAGATCAGTTGCTTGTCGCAGCCGGCCTTACGCGCCACCGCGTTGATGCCGAAGTTCTGGAACCCCTCTTCCGCGAGCAGCGCCTTGGCGGCGTTGAGGATCGCCTTTTCCGTCGCGCCACGGTCACGCACACGCTTTTCCGGTTCGGCCTGCGGCGCGCTCGCGATGGGGGTCAAAGGCATGGGGTCATTCAGCATCAGGGACTCGGATTTCATGTGTCACTCATCGGTGAGTAACAACACCGCCCCCAACCGGCAACGGCGAACCCCTTGAAAGATTGTGGATTGTTTTCAGGCCATTCGCGGCGGGCAATCAAATGTCGCCGAGCGGCGACATCGATCAGAGCGTCTGGCCGAACCAGACGGTGCGCTCGGATGGCTCGACGAGCGGCGGCCCGAGGCGCGTGAAGCCGCGCGAGCCCCAGAAGCTGATACCATTGGCATTCGTTGTGCTGGCGCCGAGATGCACGGACTTCACGCCGGCATCCCTTGCCTGCGAGAGCCACATGTCGAGGAGCTTCGTTCCCATCCCCTGCCCGCGCAGACGCGATAGCAGGTTCATATGGATATGAGCCGGAAACGCCTCGATGATGGCCGATGGCGCCGACGAGGGATGATGGATCGCGGCGATGCGTTTCTCGTCGGCATTCCAGAGGTCGGGATCGCCTTGCGGGTCTGGGTAGGCGCTGCGCAGCGCCGGCCACCAGTCGCGCTCAAGCTGGGCCTGAAACGCAAGCGTATCGTATACACCGACGATATAGCCGGCAACGCCTTCGGCATCCTCGGCCACGAAGGCCGTGTCAGGGCTGAGCGTCACGTAAGGCGCGGAATAGATGTGGCCGATGAGCTTTCCGTCACCATGCAGTGATGTTGCATCCTGGCCGGCGTCACCCGTGACCAGTGAGATGTTGTATATCTGATCGAGATCGTCGAGCCGTGCACGGCGCAGCGTTGTCGTCATCAGGATGCCGGCGGATAGAGGAGGTCGACGATGTAGCTGGCGTCGAAGCGGCTATCGAGCATGCCGTAGGTGGAGCGCCAGCCGCCGGCGAGACGGGTTTCGATGAAGGCATCGGCGATACGCCCTGCCCCCAGACGATAAAGTTCGGCAGCACCCGCCGCGAGCGCCAGCTGCTCGACGAGCAGGCGGGCAGCGCCCTCATCGCGTTCGCAGAGCGCCATGGCGGCGCGGAGCACGTCGATGGTCTTCTTGCCGGCCGGGCCGAGATCCCTCGCAAGGCCTGCGAAGACGGTCTCGAAGAGATCCTTGCCACGGTTCAGGATACGCAAGACGTCGAGCGCCATGACGTTGCCCGAGCCTTCCCAGATCGCATTGACAGGCGCTTCGCGGTAATGGCGGGCGATCGGGCGTTCCTCGATATAGCCGCTGCCGCCGATGCACTCCATCGCTTCATAGATGAGCGCGGGCGCGATCTTGCAGCACCAGTATTTGGCGACCGGCGTCATAACGCGGGCGTAGGCGGCCTCCTCGGCGCTGCCGCGCGCGCGGTCGAAGGCGTCGGCGAGACGGAAAGAGAGCGCTGTGGCGGCGGCGACGTCGAGCGCCATATCGGCAAGCACGCGGGTCATGATCGGCTGGCTGACCAGCATCTTGCCGAAGACACTGCGGCCACGCGTGTGGTGCACGGCCTCGGCCAGCGAGGCGCGCATGATGCCAGAGGATGCCAGCGCGCAATCGAGGCGCGTCAGCGTGACCATGTCGAGGATGGTGCGAACGCCGGCATCCGGGCCGCCAAGCAGGAAGCCGAAGGTATCGCTGAACTCGACCTCGGACGAGGCGTTCGAGCGGTTGCCGACCTTGTCCTTCAGCCGCTGGAACTGCAGTCCGTTGGCGGATCCGTCCTCGAGCAGGCGCGGCACCAGGAAGCAGCCCATGCCCTCCTTGGTCTGCGCCAGCATGATGAAGGCATCGCTCATCGGCGCCGACATGAACCACTTGTGGCCAGACAGACGGTAGATGCCCTCGCTAACCTTTTCGGCGGACGTCGTGTTGGAGCGGACATCGGTGCCGCCCTGCTTCTCGGTCATGCCCATGCCGATGGTCACGGCGGATTTCTGCATGGCCGGCTTGTTCGCCGAATCGTATTTGCGCGACAGGATCCTCGGCGCCCAGTCCTTCTGGACGGCGGGCGATGCGGAGAGAGCTGCGACGGACGCGCTCGTCATGGTGATCGGGCAGAGATGGCCGGTCTCGAGCTGCGAGGACAGATAGAAGCGTGCGGCGCGGATCTTGTGCGCCTGGTCCTTCGCCTCGGCATCGGCCTGCGGATCCCAGACGGACGAGTGAAGACCGACGGACATGGAGCGGCGCATCAGCGCGTGCCAGGCCGGGTGAAATTCCACAACATCGAGCCGTTCGCCGCGCGGTCCGTGAGTGCGCAGCTGCGGCACGCCCTGGTTTGCCATGCGCGCCAGCTCCTGCGCTTCCGGCGAGGTGACATAGCGGCCCATATTGTCGAGATCATCGCGAATGCCGCGCGGCAACGCACCAGTGAGGTCGACGATCAGCGGATCGGACCTGTAGGCGTTGATGCCGGACCACAGGCTCGGCTGGTTGAGTTCGGCGAGTTTTTCTTCAGCGGGTGTCATGAATCGCTTCTAGAGTATGAGGCGGGCAAAGGGAAACCGGAAGTTTGGCACTCCTTGTGCTTTAGCCCAATTGCGACAAAATTGCAGGGGGAGAGCGCGGTTTGCCCACAGCGCATGCTTGCCGCCGCCGCACGCACTCTTTATAGAGCCGCTGACGACAGCATAGAGGCAGGTTCATGGTCTTCTTTCCCCACCGCCACCTCATCGGTATCAAAGGGCTCACAGAGCAGGATATCACCTTTCTCCTCGACAAGGCCGACGAGGCCGTCAAGATCAGTCGACAGCGAGAGAAAAAGACGTCGACCCTGAGGGGACTGACGCAGATCAATCTGTTTTTCGAAGCATCCACCCGCACGCAGGCCTCCTTCGAGCTTGCCGGCAAGCGCCTCGGCGCCGACGTGATGAACATGTCGGTCGGCAATTCCTCGGTGAAGAAGGGCGAAACGCTGATCGATACGGCGATGACGCTGAACGCGATGCGCCCCGACGTGCTGGTCATCCGGCACTCCAGCGCGGGCGCCGCGGCACTTCTCGCGCAGAAGGTTTCCTGCTCCGTGGTCAATGCCGGCGACGGCCAGCACGAGCATCCGACGCAGGCGCTGCTCGACGCGCTGACCATTCGCCGCGCCAAGGGCAAGCTGTCGCGCATCATCGTCGCCATCTGCGGTGACGTGCTGCACTCGCGTGTGGCGCGCTCGAACATCCTGCTTCTCAACGCCATGGGTGCCAGGGTTCGCGTCGTGGCGCCGGCGACGCTGCTTCCGGCGGGGATCGCCGACATGGGCGTCGAGGTCTTCCATTCGATGAAGGAAGGCCTGAAGGACGCCGACGTCGTGATGATGCTCCGTCTGCAGCGCGAGCGCATGTCCGGCGCCTTCGTGCCGTCGGTGCGCGAATATTTCCACTTCTATGGCCTCGACGCGGAAACGCTGAAGGCGGCGAAGGAGGATGCGCTGGTCATGCACCCCGGGCCGATGAACCGCGGGGTGGAAATCGCCTCGGAGGTCGCGGACGGGCCGCAGAGCGTGATCGCCGAACAGGTCGAAATGGGTGTCGCTGTACGCATGGCTGTCATGGAAACGCTGCTGATCTCGCAGAACCAGGGTCCCCGCAGCGAAGGAGCCGGCGCATGAGCAACTCGATCGTCTTCAAGAACGTTCGCATCATCGACCCCTCTCGCAATCTGGACGAGCTCGGTGCGATCGTCGTCAAGGACGGCGTGATCGTCGCTTCCGGCAAGGATGCGCTGAACGAAGCTGTGCCCGCAGGCGCGACGGTGCGCGATTGCAACGGGCTTGTCGCGGCACCCGGTCTCGTGGATGCGCGCGTCCATATCGGCGAACCTGGAGCCGAGCATCGCGAGACGATCGAATCCGCCAGCCGGGCTGCGGCCGCGGGCGGCGTGACCTCGATCATCATGATGCCCGATACCGATCCGGTGATCGACGACATCGCGCTGGTGGAGTTCGTGAAGAAGACCGCGCGCGACAAGGCGCTGGTCAACGTTTATCCGGCAGCGGCGATCACCAAGGGTCTCGCCGGCGAGGAGATGAGCGAGATCGGCATGCTGATGGAAGCGGGCGCGGTCGCCTTCACCGACGGCCGCTCCAGCATCCACGACGCGCAGGTTCTGCGCCGGGTGATGACCTATGCGCGCGAATTCGGCGCTGTGATCTCCTGCGAGACGCGCGACCAGCATCTGGCCGCCGGCGGCGTCATGAACGAGGGGCTGTTTGCAAGCTGGCTCGGCCTCAGCGGCATTCCGCGCGAAACCGAACTGATCCCGCTGGAGCGCGACCTGCGCATCGCCAAGCTGACACGCGGCAAATACCACGCGGCGATGATCTCGGTGCCCGAATCCGTCGAGGCGATCGAGCTGGCCAAGAGCCGTGGCGCAACCGTTACCTGCGGCATCTCGATCAACAATCTGGCGCTCAACGAAAACGACATCGGCGAGTACCGCACCTTCTTCAAGCTCTATCCGCCGCTGCGCTCGGAAGACGATCGCGTGGCGATGGTGGATGCGCTGGCGCGCGGGGCGATCGACATCATCGTCTCCTCGCACGACCCGCAGGACGTCGACACCAAGCGCCTGCCCTTCGGCGAAGCCGCCGACGGTGCCGTCGGGCTCGAGACCATGCTGGCGGCAGCCCTTCGCCTCCACCACAGCGGGCATGTGACGCTGATGCGCCTGATCGATGCCATGTCGACGCGTCCGGCGCAGATCTTTGGCCTCGATGCCGGTACGCTGAAGCCCGGCGCCAAGGCGGATATCGTGCTGATCGATCTCGAAGAGCCTTGGATTGTCGCCAAGGACATGCTTCTCTCGCGCTCGAAGAACACGCCTTTCGAAGACGCGCGCTTCAGCGGACGTGCGGTCGCGACCTATGTCGCGGGCCAGTGCGTGCATACGTCATAAACTGCGTGCATACATTATAAGAAGACAAGTGGGGGAACATGGGCGCTGATCTCATGACGTGGCAGATCACCTGGCAAATCGCGCTGGCGGCCGCCGCCATCGGCTATCTGCTGGGCTCCATTCCGTTCGGGCTGATTTTGACGCGTGCGGCCGGCCTCGGCGACGTGCGCAGCATCGGCTCCGGCAATATCGGCGCGACCAATGTTCTTCGAACCGGCAACAAGAAGCTGGCGGCGGCGACGCTGCTCCTTGATGCGCTGAAGGCATCGGCGGCGGCGTGGATCGTCTCCTACTTCTTCGGCCCGGAAGCAGCCGTCATCGCCGGCTTCTTCGCCTTCATCGGTCACCTCTTCCCGGTCTGGATCGGCTTCAAGGGCGGCAAGGGCGTCGCCACCTATATCGGCACGCTGCTTGGCGTTGCACCGCTGATGGTTCTCGCCTTCGCTGCGGTCTGGCTCGGCGTTGCCTTCATCACCCGCTATTCTTCTCTTTCCGCACTGGTTGCAATGCTTGTCATTCCGGTTGCATTGTGGATACTGGGTGCAGAGAAGGTTGCAGCGATCATGGCGATCATGACCGTGATCTCCTACTGGAAGCACAAGGCCAATATCAGCCGCCTCATCAGCGGCACTGAAAGCAAGATCGGGGCAAAGGGATAGGATAGATGGACGCACGCAGCGCAAGGCCAAAAGGAATTGCGCTGACGGACAGGCAAAGGATTGCCTGGTTGCGTCTCATCCGCTCCGACAATGTCGGCCCCGCCACCTTTCGCGATCTCATCAATCATTTCGGCTCTGCGGAAGCAGCGCTTGCTGCCCTGCCCGGCCTTTCGGTACGTGGCGGCGCAACCCGCGCGATCCGGATCGCCACAGAGAGTGAAGCGCTGAAAGAGCTCGACGCGGCGCACAGGTTCGGCGCCCGCTTTGTCGGCATCGGCGAGCCGGAATATCCGCAGGTGCTGAAGCAGATCGATGGGGCGCCGCCACTGCTCGCAGTGAAGGGAAATCTCGCGGCGACCGCGCAGCCGACCGTCGGCATCGTCGGCTCGCGCAATGCCTCGATATCAGGCGCGAAGTTTGCAGCGATGATCGCGCGCGAATGCGGACGTGTCGGCTATGCTGTTATCTCCGGTCTTGCCCGTGGCATCGATACCGCCGCCCACCGCGCCAGCCTCGACACTGGCACGATCGCCGCCATGGCCGGTGGGCTCGATCAGCCCTACCCTCCCGAAAACGCCGGACTGCTTGAGGAAATCTGGAACGGCAACGGCCTGGCCGTCAGTGAAATGCCGTTCGGCTGGGAACCGCGAGCGCGTGATTTTCCGAGGCGCAACAGACTGATCGCCGGCATTTCGCTTGGGACGGTGGTGGTGGAAGCGGCGACGCGATCGGGCTCGCTGATCACAGCGCGGCTCGCCGGCGAGTTCGGCAGGCTGGTCTTTGCGGTGCCAGGCTCACCGCTCGATCCGCGATGCCACGGCACCAACGGGTTGCTGAAGGACGGCGCGATGATCGTCACCGCGGCTGATGACGTGATCAGCGCGCTTGCGCCGCTATCGCAACTCGACGTGTTTACGGCACCGCTTGCCGAGGAGCCGGAACGCGGCGGCGGATCGTCGCTGCTGCCCCCTGATGAGACAGACAGGGCGCGTATCGTCGATGCGCTCGGGCCGACACCCGTGGAGATCGACGATATCATCCGGCACACGGGGCTCAGCGCCTCGGCCGTCTATCTCGTCCTTTTGGAGCTCGACATCGCCGGGCGGCTGCACCGACATCCCGGCGGCATGGTGTCCATTGCAATGGAGGTGTGACGACTTACATATGGGCGAGTTACATCCGGGCCAGCCAATTACATACGAGCCTGGAGATCGCCGGCTTCGACATATGCCATCTCGATCAGATAGCAGAGCATGTCGGCCTTTTCCTTTTCCGCCACCTGACGCAACTCGGCGAGCATCTGGCGGATGAAGGCAATGTTCTCGCGGGAGCCGGATCGGCCGGTATCCTTCTTTGCGTACTTAGCCGTCATGAAAGCACTCGCGCCCCAATTGGGAAGGGTTGATCGTCGCAGCCTGAACCACACGCGAAAAACGATATCGCAATAATCAGAAATTGCAATATGCGCTATATCGTCTTTTGGTTGCAACGCGTTGCAATGCGTAAAAATGCACTCAAAGTACTTGACCGAAACGAATTCCCTGTCCATGTCGGAGAACCGGCGACCGTGACACGGCAGGTCCTCTGCCCTGATATAGGCCGGCTGGCATCCATTTTTAGAGAATCATCATGAATGTTGTAGTGGTGGAATCGCCCTCGAAGGCCAAGACGATCAACAAGTATCTGGGACCCGGATACAAGGTGCTCGCCTCCTTTGGCCACGTCCGCGATCTCCCCGCCAAGGACGGCTCCGTGCTGCCCGACCAGGATTTCGAAATGCTGTGGGAGGTCGATGGGGCCTCGGCCAAGCGTATGAAGGACATCGCCGACGCGGTGAAGTCCTCCGACGGCCTGTTCCTCGCAACCGACCCTGATCGCGAAGGCGAAGCGATCTCCTGGCATGTGCTCGATATGCTGAACAAGAAGCGCGTGCTCGGCGGCAAGACCGTCAAGCGTGTCGTCTTCAACGCGATTACCAAGAAGGCCGTGCTTGATGCGATGGCCGAGCCGCGCGATATCGACGTGCCGCTGGTCGACGCCTATCTGGCGCGCCGCGCTCTTGACTATCTCGTCGGCTTCAATCTTTCGCCGGTGCTCTGGCGCAAGCTGCCCGGCGCCCGCTCGGCGGGACGTGTTCAGTCTGTGGCGCTACGCCTCGTCTGCGACCGCGAATCCGAGATCGAGCGTTTCGTCTCCGAGGAATACTGGAACATCTCGGCGCTGCTGAAAACACCGCGTGGCGACGAATTCGAAGCCAAGCTGGTTGCGGCGAATGGCAAGCGGTTGCAGGCGCGCGCGATCGGCAACGGCGACGAGGCCGGCAAGCTGAAGGCGCTGCTCGAAGGCGCGTCCTATGTCGTCGATACCGTCGAGGCCAAGCCCGTAAAGCGCAACCCGGGACCACCCTTCACAACCTCCACGCTGCAGCAGGCCGCTTCCTCGAAGCTCGGCTTCTCGGCATCGCGCACCATGCAGGTGGCGCAGAAGCTTTATGAAGGCTTCGACATCGGCGGCGAGACGGTCGGTCTGATCACCTATATGCGTACCGACGGCGTGCAGATGGCGCCCGAGGCGATCGATGCGGCGCGTGGCGCCATCGTCGATCAGTTCGGCCAGCGCTACCTGCCGGAGAAGGCACGCTTCTATTCGACCAAGGCGAAGAACGCCCAGGAAGCGCACGAAGCCATCCGCCCGACGGACTTCAACCGTTCGCCTGACAAGGTTCGCCAGTACCTCGACGCCGACCAGATCAAGCTCTACGACCTGATCTGGAAGCGCGGTATCGCCAGCCAGATGGCCTCGGCCGAGATCGAGCGTACGACCGCCGAGATCATCGCCGACAACAATGGCGAGAAGGCCGGACTGCGCGCAGTTGGTTCCGTCATCCGCTTCGACGGCTTCATCGCCGCCTATACGGACCAGAAGGAAGACGGCGAGCAGAGCGACGACGGCGACGAGGATGGTCGCCTGCCGGAGATCAATGCGCGCGAAAACCTCGCCAAGCAGAAGATCAATTCCAGCCAGCACTTCACCGAACCGCCGCCGCGCTATTCGGAAGCTTCGCTGATCAAGAAGATGGAAGAGCTCGGCATCGGCCGCCCTTCCACCTACGCAGCAACGCTCGCGACCCTTCGCGACCGCGAATACGTCATCATAGACAAGCGCAAGCTGATCCCGCATTCCAAGGGCCGGCTGGTGACGGCGTTCCTCGAAGGCTTCTTCACCAAGTATGTCGAATACGACTTCACGGCTGATCTCGAAGAGAAGCTCGACCGGATTTCGGCCGGCGAGCTGAACTGGAAGCAGGTTCTGCGCGACTTCTGGAAGGATTTCTTCGCGCAGATCGAAGATACCAAGGAGCTGCGTGTCACCAACGTTCTCGATTCGCTGAACGAATCGCTCGCGCCGCTGGTGTTTCCGAAGCGCGAGGACGGCAGCGATCCAAGGATCTGCCAGGTCTGCGGCACGGGCAACCTGTCGCTGAAGCTCGGCAAATACGGCGCCTTCGTCGGCTGCTCGAACTATCCCGAGTGCAATTACACGCGCCAGCTGTCTTCTGAAGGCGGCGCGGAGGCCGAGGGTGCTGCGCTCAACGAGCCGAAGGCGCTCGGCACCGATCCCGTCACCGGCGAAGAACTGACGCTGCGTTCCGGCCGCTTCGGGCCTTACGTCCAGCGTGGCGACGGCAAGGAGGCCAAGCGCTCCTCGCTGCCGAAAGGCTGGAAGCCCGAGGATATCGATTACGAAAAGGCGATGGCGCTGATTTCGCTGCCGCGCGATATCGGCAAGCATCCGGAATCGGGCAAGATGATCTCGGCCGGCATCGGCCGTTATGGACCGTTCCTGCTGCATGATGGCGGCTACGCCAATCTCGAGACAGTCGAGGACGTCTTCAGCATCGGCCTCAACCGCGCGGTCACCGTGATCGCCGAGAAGGCCGCGAAAGGTCCCGGCGGGCGTGGTCGCACGGCAGCGGCTGCACTGAAGGAGCTCGGCGAGCATCCCGATGGCGGCGGCGCAATCACCGTGCGTGACGGCAAGTACGGCCCCTACGTCAACTGGGGCAAGGTCAACGCGACGCTGCCCAAGGGCACCGATCCGCAGGCGCTGACCGTCGAGGAAGCCGTGGCGCTGATCACCGCCAAGGCCGGCAAGGCGCCGGCGGCCAAGAGCAAGGCGAAGCCGAAAGCGAAGGCCAAGGCTGCGGCGAGCGATGACGCGAAGCCGGCAAAGGCAGCAGCCAAGCCGAAGGCAAAAGCCAAGGCGCCCGCCAAGAAAGCTGCGACATCCGCAAAGACGAAAAAGAGCGAAGAGTGACCAGAATTCCGCGGGAACCAAAGGGCATGGGCAAGCGTCCCGACAAGACGGGACGCTCCAGCAGGGCGCCCGCCGTCGAGCCACTCAACATCCAACACGGCGCGCTTCCCTCGCGCGAAGTGATCCTGCGCTTCATCGCCGATCATCCGCAGAAGGCCTCCAAGCGCGAGCTCGCCAAGGCCTTCGGGCTGAAGGGCGATAGCCGGGTCGAACTCAAGCACCTGCTGCGCGATCTAGAGCAGGAAGGCATGCTTCAGAAGACGCGCAAGTCGCTGATCCGCCCTGGTGCTTTGCCGCCGGTCACCGTGCTCGACATCACCACGCGCGACAAGGACGGCGGACTGATCGGCCGTCCGGCGGAATGGTCGGACGAGATGGGCGTCGCGCCTGCCGTCTCCATCCGGCAGTCCTCCTCGCCTGCCGGCCGCAACGGCAAGGGCAAGGCGCCGGTCGCCGGCATGGGCGACCGCATTCTCGCGAAGATTTTTGCCGCCACCGATCGCGGCGGCCCAGCCTACACGGCCCGCATCATCAAGATCCTCGACAAACGCCGCGGCGCACTGCTTGGCGTCTTCAAGGACGCGCCTGGCGGCGGCGGACGGCTGTTGCCGATCGAGCGGCGCGGCGAGGAAATGCTGATCGACCCTGATGACAAGGGCGACGCCAAGGACGGCGATCTGGTCGAGGTCGAAGTCGCGCGCCTGCGCAGCTTCGGGCTGCCGCGCGCCAAGGTGCTCTCGATCGTTGGTTCGGTCGCTTCGGAAAAGGCGATCTCGATGATCGCCATCCATGCCCATGGCATCCCCTATATCTTCCCGCCGGCCGTGGTTGCCGAGGCGGACGACGCCAAGCCCGCGACCATGTCGCACCGCGAGGACTGGCGCGACGTACCGCTGATCACCATCGATCCGGCCGACGCCAAGGACCATGACGACGCCGTCTATGCCGAGCACGACCCCTCGCCCGACAACGAGGGCGGCGTGATCGTTACCGTGGCGATTGCAGATGTCTCCTATTATGTGCGCCCGAACTCGCCGCTCGACCGCGAGGCGCTGAAGCGCGGCAACTCGGTCTACTTCCCCGACCGCGTCGTCCCGATGCTGCCGG
Organism: Rhizobium sp. 2MFCol3.1; assembly: GCF_000377565.1. Lineage (GTDB taxonomy): Bacteria > Pseudomonadota > Alphaproteobacteria > Rhizobiales > Rhizobiaceae > Rhizobium. The sequence continues at coordinate 124,575 of NZ_KB898362.1, forward strand.
AGCGGATTTCGAACGATCTCTGCTCGCTGCGCGAGGGACAGGACCGCCCGGCGCTGGCCGTGCGCATGACGTTCTCGAAAGAAGGCCGCAAGGCCGGGCATACCTTCCACCGCGTGATGATGAAGAGTGCTGCCAAGCTCTCCTACCAGCAGGCGCAGGCTGCGATCGACGGCAATCCTGATGACAAGGCCGGGCCGCTGCTGGAACCGATCCTGAAGCCGCTGTGGCATGCTTATGAAGTGATGAAGCGTGGCCGAGAGCGCCGGCAGCCGCTGGAACTCGACATGCCCGAGCGCAAGATCCAGCTGAAGCCCGACGGCACCGTCGACCGCGTCGTCGTGCCGCCGCGCCTCGATGCGCACAAGCTGATCGAAGAAATGATGATCCAGGCCAACGTCGCGGCCGCCGAGACGCTGGAAAAGAAGAAACAGCCGCTGATCTATCGCGTGCATGACGGCCCGTCGCTCTCCAAGCAGGAAATCCTGCGCGAGTTCCTGGCGACGCTCGGCATTACGCTCGCCAAGGGCGGCAACATGCGCGCCAACAACTTCAACGGCATTCTCGCCAAAGCCGAGGACACGCCGCACCAGACGATGGTCAACGAGATGGTGCTGCGCTCGCAGAGCCAGGCGATCTACAGCCCCGAGAATATCGGGCACTTCGGCCTGAACCTGATGAAGTACGCGCACTTCACCTCGCCGATCCGCCGCTATGCCGACTTGATCGTGCATCGCGCGCTCGTCGGCTCGCTCGGCTTCGGCGAAGGTGGGATCACGCCGGACGAGGAAGCGGCGCTGGACGATATCGCGGCCGAGATCTCCACCTTCGAGCGCCGCGCCATGGCCGCCGAACGCGAGACGGTCGACCGCCTCATCGCCCATCACCTTGCCGGCCGTATCGGCGAGGAATTCGATGGACGCGTGGGAGGTGTGACGAAATCGGGACTATTTGTCGCCCTGCCGGACTATGGAGCGGACGGCTTCGTTCCTATATCTACACTGGGAATGGACTACTTCATCTATGATGAGGCGCATCAGGCACTGTCAGGTGAAAAGACCGGCCTCGGTTACCGCCTGGGAGACAGTGTCACGGTCAAGCTGGTGGAAGCCATTCCGCTAGCCGGCGCGCTTCGGTTCGAGATGGTAAGCGAGGGGCGCAAGATGCCCACTGCGGTGCGTTCATTCCACAAGGGCGGCCGACGCGACGCAAGCCGCGCGCGCAAGCAGGCCGGGACAAGACCCCCGAGAGGGCGTCGATAGGCGTTTTGGGACGCCGGGAAGGAAGTGCAGTCATGACGACCACCTCGAACGGCCAGGCGATCCAATACGGCGATGTCGATGAAGCCAAGCGTCCGCTCGGTCAATCGATCAAGCGCGGCCTTCTCGGCCGTTGCCCGGCTTGCGGCAGCGGCAAGCTGTTCCGCGCCTACCTGAAGCCGGTGGACAATTGCGCCGCCTGTGGCGAAGCCATGCACCACCATCGCGCCGACGACCTGCCGCCCTACATCACCATCGTCATCGTCGGCCACGTGATCATCGCGGGCTACATGATGACCGATCTCATCTGGCCGATGCCGCTCTGGCTCACCTTTGCCATCTGGACGCCGCTGACGCTGCTCGCCACCCTGTTGATCATCCAGCCGATCAAGGGCGGGGTCATCGGGCTGCAATGGGCGCTGAAGATGCATGGTTTCGGCGGGCACAGCGACGAGCAGGATCAGTACGAAATCCCCGGCCGCCGGCATCAAGGCTGAAGACTTTCCTTGAACCTTCACCGTCACGACATATTTGGCGTGTAGCAGCGCCGGATGTGCTGCGAACTCGTTTCAGGCACGATGTCAACGCGCGCGATGGTAGGCTTATTTGACTGAATCTCGTCCACCGCAATCAGATCATTGCAGCCAACCTTGTTCATCTAGTAAAGCACACACGTCATCTGGGTCTGGCCCGTCATCTGAGGCTGGTATGACCATGGTGGCAGATGTGGCTTTCGGGTCGCGTTTGTGCGCAGCAGTTCTGTAGGGGTGGATATATGTCTCAGCCGCGAAACGGCACACCGGGCGATGTCGAAGAGATCCATTGGCCGTCTCTGGTAGCCGCCGTTTCGTCGATCTCAGCGGTCGGCATTGCGATCGGGCTGGGATTGCCGCTTCTGAGCATCATCCTTGAGAAGCGCGGCATACCCTCGACCCTGATCGGCCTCAATACGGCGATGGCCGGTGTCGCGGCGATGGTGGCCGCTCCGATCACGACGAAGCTCGCCCATGCGTACGGCGTGGCGCAGACGATGCTTTGGGCAGTGGTGGTGTCGGCAATCAGCGCCGTCAGCTTCTACTATGCGCAGGACTTCTGGATGTGGTTCCCGCTGCGCTTTGCCTTTCATGGGGCCACGACCACGCTCTTCATTCTCTCCGAGTTCTGGATCAACGCCGCATCACCGCCATCGAAACGCGGCTTCGTGCTCGGCATCTATGCGACCGTGCTCTCGCTCGGCTTCGCGGCGGGTCCCCTGCTCTTCTCCGTTCTCGGCAGCGACGGCATCCTGCCCTTTGCCGTCGGCGCCTGCGCCATTTTGATGGCGGCCATTCCGATCTTTGTCGCGCGCCATGAAAGCCCGGTGCTCGAAGAGAAGCCAGAGCTGCATTTCATGCGCTACGTCTTCCTGGTTCCGAGCGCCACGGCCGCCGTTTTCATCTTCGGCGCGGTGGAAGCCGGCGGGCTGGCGCTGTTTCCGATCTACGCGGTGCGCGCTGCCTTCACCGAGACGCAGGCAGCCCTGCTGTTGACGGTCATGGGGATCGGCAACATGATCTTCCAGATCCCGGTGGGGATGCTGTCCGACAAGATGAAGGACAAGCGCCCCCTGCTCGCCGGCATGGCTTTCATGGGCCTGATCGGCTCACTGATGCTACCCGTGCTCTCGCACAGCTGGGTGCTGATGGCAGGCGTCCTGCTTTTCTGGGGCGGCTGCGTGGCCGGGCTCTATACGGTCGGATTGAGCCATCTGGGCTCGCGTCTCACCGGATCGGACCTTGCCGCCGCCAATGCCGCCTTCGTCTTCTGTTACGCCGTTGGCACCGTTGCAGGCCCGCAGGTCATCGGCGCGGCTATCGATGTGGCCGGAAACAACGGCTTTGCCTGGGCGATTGCCGGCTTCTTCGGCGTTTATGCAGTGCTTTCGGCGGGCAGACTGCTTTTCATTCGAAAGCGGGGTTGACTTTTCAAGCTAGATTCGTAGTTTCGCGCCAGAATTAGCCGAGGCGCCTAGACGGATTCCAACGGCTTTCATTTCATTAAAGGCAGGACGACCATGGCCAAGGCTACAACAATCAAGATCAAGCTGCTGTCGACAGCCGACACAGGTTCTTTCTACGTCACGACGAAGAACAGCCGTACGATGACGGACAAGATGACGAAGACCAAGTACGACCCGATTGCTCGCAAGCACGTCGAGTTCAAGGAAACCAAGATCAAGTAATTTCTTGATCCTGTAGACCGCTTAAAAGCGCGCGCCACCAGGCTGCGCGCTTTTTTGTTGTCTGCGATACGGCCCGCGCTCAACTCGTTCAAAGAGCACCAAATGAAAACGCCGCCCTGCCCGTTTCAACGGAGAGGACGGCGTTTTGCGAAAGGGGGTCGGTCAACAGGCAACGCGGCACGAGGAACCGCAGGTGTTGCTTGCCGACCGACCGACCCCACGACCCAGGAGATGCGGCGGACCTGAGCATCATGGGGTATCGGTGCACCCCACATAGGGAGTGCTTTATTTCTATGTATTGATCATTCGCGCGAAAATGAAAGAAAATCAACAAATTCTTAATGATGAGATTTATTAGCTTGATTTTATGGTTAAAAGTCCCGATTTGGGACGCCGTTTCGCATAATTTTCGGCCACCTCGCGCTAGAATAAGATCCGACACCAAGAATAGACGGACAATATAAGCGAGTAGTCTTCGCGCTTGCAGACCGACGAAACCGCCTGAAAACCATCAAAATCCGCCAATCAAATCAAGAAAAGCGACGAAGTCTCACATTTTCTTCTGAGGTCGACGGCGTCTCTGCTGGCTCAGATCGGCTGTCGCACGCAGCCGCGAGCTCAAAACCCGGCACTACTACTTGCGGCTAATCCGCGCACAGGGCCGGACAGAGCCCTGTTCAACTTTCTGTGGATGATCAATGCGCGGCGGGTCTTGGGCGCTAAACGGCCAGTTCCGGCATCAGGCCGCGGCGACGACTCGGTTGCGACCGCCGTTCTTCGCTTCATAGAGCGCAACGTCGGCCTGCTTCAGCAGATGACCCGGCGTGATGACCTGCGGCGTGCGCGAGGCGATGCCGAAGGACGCCGTCACCTGCAGCTCCTGCCCCGTGCCCTTCACCACGAAGGGTACGCTCTCGATGACACCGCGCAAGCGCTCGGCCACCGAGGCCGCGATTTCCGGCGAGGTGTCCGGCATGACGACGACGAATTCCTCGCCGCCATAGCGGCAGGCAAGATCGGCGCCGCGAACCGTGGAGCGGACGCGGTTGGCGAACTCGCGCAGAATATCGTCGCCGGCATCATGGCCGTGCGTGTCGTTGATCTGCTTGAAGCGATCGATATCGGCGATCAGCACCGACAGCGGGCGACCGCGCGCCATCGAGCGGTTGAAGAGCGTGCTGATATGATTGTCGAGATAGCGGCGATTGCTCAGGCCCGTCAGCGGATCGGTGACCGCGAATTCGATCGTCTGCTGCACATTGGCGCGCAGGCGGTCATTGTAGTTCTTGCGGCGGATCTGCGTGAGGCTGCGGGCGACCAGCTCGTTCGGATCGACGGGGCGGACAATATAGTCGTTGACGCCGAGATCGAGCGCACGCACCACCATCTCGTCATCACCCTGCTCGGTGATGATCAGGATCGGCAGGAAACGGGTGCGCTCCAGCGAGCGGAGCTGCGAGCAAAGCCTGAGCGGGTCGTAGTCGTCGATATTGGAATTGACTATCACGAGATCGAACGGATTTTCGGATGCTTCGAAGACAGCGGCCTGGGCATCGGAAATGGCAAACACATTACCGATCGGCTTCAGCGCCTTGATGATCCGCTCCTGCGAATTGGCGCGGCCATCCACCAGCATGATCTGGCCGCCCTCCTCGCCGCGCTGATCGGCGCGCAGCAATTCGTCGATGCCCATCGTGTGCGCCGTCTGGGCGCGGATGCGCAATTCGTCGCTTAGCGTCTTCAGGCGCAGCAGGCTCTTGACGCGGGCGATCAGCTGCAGGTCGTTGACCGGCTTGGTCAGAAAGTCGTCGGCGCCGGCCTTCAGGCCGCGCACGCGGTCGGCCGGCTGATCGAGCGCGGTGACCATGACGACGGGAATATGGGATGTCTTCGGGTTGGACTTCAGCCGCTCGCAAACTTCGAAGCCGTCCATGCCCGGCATCATGATATCGAGCAGGATGAAATCGACCTGGTTGCGTTCGCAGATCGCCAGAGCCTGATAACCGTCGGACGCGGTCAGCACGTCGAAATACTCGGCGATCAGCCGCGCTTCGAGCAGCTTCACGTTTGCCGGGATATCATCAACGACGAGAATGCGCGCGGTCATAAGCTTCTTTCCGATCTATCAGGCGTCGCCCAGGTAGGTCTTGATCGTCTCGATGAATTTCGGAACGGAGATCGGCTTGGAGACATAAGCCTCGCAGCCGCCCTGGCGGATACGCTCCTCGTCGCCCTTCATCGCGAAGGCGGTGACGGCGATGACGGGAATGACGTGGAGCTCGTCGTCCTCTTTCAGCCACTTGGTGACTTCGAGCCCGGAAACTTCTGGGAGCTGGATGTCCATGAGGATCAGATCGGGGCGATGCTTGCGGGCAAGATCCAGCGCCTCCATACCGTTGCGGGTCTGGATGGTTCTGTAGCCGGACGCCTCTATGAGGTCGCGAAAGAGCTTCATGTTGAGCTCGTTATCCTCTACAATCATCACTTGTTTGGGCATCGAACGCGATCCTAAGTCCGTCATGAAAACCGTTTCGCCGTGCGGAAATAAACCCGCGCGCGCACCGGCCGCCATGAAACCGATTGCGGCACGCTATCGGTATTTGGTTGAAAAATAGGTAATTTACCGCAAGAAATGCAGAGCAACTTCAAGACTTCAAAGCAACACGCCGCCGACCCGCAAGAGACGGCCATCGCAGTTCTCGCCTGGCTCGCAAACGAACCCGATCTGTTCGGCCGATTCTTGGCGCTGACCGGCGTCGAGCCGGCGCAAGTCCGCAATGCGATCAATGACCCAGGGTTCCTATCGGGGATGATGGACTTCCTGATGCAGCATGAGCCGACGGCGCTGGCGTTTTGCCAGGCAAGCGGAACGCCGCCGGAGGTGCTGAATGCAGCCTGGCAGCATTTCTCTCCGGCCGGCCTCGGCTCGGGCGAGTATTGATCATGAGCGTGGTCACCGATCCCTCCCAGGTGCGCCTCGGTGATCGCCCGCTGATCGTCTGCGATATAGACGAGGTGGTGCTGGAATTTCTTTCGCCCCTCACCCGTTTCTTGCGCTCGCATGATTACGATCTCCTGCCGCGCTCCTTTAGGCTGCACGGCAATATCGTGTCGCGTCTTGACGGCGCGGAGATGGACCGGGAGGCGTTCGACCGCTTCCACGAGATATTCTTCGAGACCCAGGACCTGTGGCAGGCGCCGGCGGAGCGTGCCGTCGAGACGCTGCATGCGCTGGCCGCCGATGCCGACATCGTCTTTCTCACGGCCATGCCGCCGCGCCACCACGAGGTGCGCCGCAAGCTTCTCGACCGGTTCGATCTGTGCTTCGACATGATCGCCTCGGAACAGGCCAAAGGGCCGATCGTGGCGGCGCTGCACGACCGCCGGGAGCTGCCCGTCGCCTTTGTCGACGATATCCAACGCAACCTCCTTTCAGTTGCCGACCATGTGCCGGATTGCCTGCTGCTCAACATGATGGCGAATGCCGATTTCAAGCCATTCGCGCCGCCGCCCACCGGCACAATCGTACAGGCGTCCGACTGGACGCATGCGGCCGAGCTGATGCGGCGGCATTTCTCGACCACGACGACGCCCAGCAAAACCAGCGCATAAGCGCCGACATCCTCTTGAGACTCTCGAACTTAGAGCGTAATGTCGCGATGTTCAACCTTTGTTCCCGTCGATGACCGCCAATCCTGCCAAGACACCCGGCTTCTGTCGCGACTGCCTTGCCGAGCAGAAGGCGGAGGGGCGACGCTGTGCCGCCTGCGGCAGCCCTCGCCTCGTGCGCCACGATGAGCTCTATGGCCTGACGCTCGCACATATCGACTGCGATGCCTTCTATGCCTCCGTCGAGAAGCGCGACAATCCCGAACTTGCCGACAAGCCCGTCATTATCGGCGGGGGAAAGCGCGGCGTGGTATCGACCGCCTGCTATGTCGCGCGGATCTACGGCGTGCGTTCGGCAATGCCGATGTTCAAGGCGCTGGAGGCCTGCCCGCAGGCCGTGGTGATCCCTCCCAACATGGAGAAATACGTCAAGGTCGGCCGCGAGGTGCGGGCGATGATGCAAGAGCTGACACCGCTCGTTCAGCCGCTGTCGATCGACGAGGCGTTTCTGGAACTCGGGGGTACCGAGCGGCTGCACAACGACCCGCCGGCGCGCACGCTGGCGAAGTTCGCCCGCCGCGTCGAGAAGGAGATCGGCATCACCGTTTCGATCGGGCTGTCCTACTGCAAGTTCTTGGCCAAGGTGGCCTCCGACCTGCAGAAGCCGCGCGGATTCTCGGTGATCGGCCGCGAGGAAGCGGTTTCATTCCTCGCGCCGCGTCCGGTGACGACGATCTGGGGTGTGGGAAAGGCATTCGCCGCAACGCTTGAGGCTGATGGCATCCGCACCATAGGCCAGCTGCAAACCATGGACGAGACCGACCTGATGCGTCGCTATGGCACCATGGGGCAGCGGCTGTCGCGGCTGTCGCGCGGAATCGATGACCGCGGCGTGCATCTCAACGATCCCGCCAAGAGCGTTTCGGCCGAGACGACCTTCTTCGACGACATTTCGCGATATGAGGAGCTCGTTCCAGTGTTGCGCAATCTCTCCGAGAAGGTCGCCTGGCGGCTGAAGAAGGGCGATATCGCCGGCCACACGGTCGTTCTGAAGATGAAGACGGCGGACTTCAAGTCGCGCACGCGCAACCGCAAGCTCGAGGATCCGACACAGCTTGCCGACCGTATCTTCCGCACCGGCATCGAATTGCTGCAGAAGGAGACCGACGGCACCAAGTTCCGACTGATCGGCATCGGCGTGACCGACCTTTGCGACCCCACGCGCGCCGATCCGCCCGACCTGATCGACGTTCAATCCGGACGCCGAGCGGCGGCCGAAGCCGCAATGGACAAGCTGCGCGACAAGTTCGGCAAGGGCACGGTCGAGACCGGCTATACGTTCGGAAGCAAGCGCAATCAATAATATGTGAGCCCTACTCAAGATCGCTCATTTCAAATCTTCCTTAAGTTTCGAGCATTACCCTCCGGCCCGTAGTATTGCGTATCGGTTGGGTTCAAATGTTCTCGCGTCTCGTCTTCGGGCTCGGCTTGCTGTCGGCCACCGCCCTCGTGCATCCCGCGTTCGCCACGGACGCGCGGGCGCTGCAGATCTTCGTTTCCAAGAGCAAGCAGTCGTTGGCCGTCTATGACGGCGCCGATGTCATCGCCACGTCGAAGATATCGAGCGGGAAATCCGGCCACACCACGCCAAGCGGCATCTTCTCGGTGATCGAGAAGCAGACCTACCACGAATCCAACATCTATTCGGGCGCGCCGATGCCGTTCATGCAGCGGCTGACATGGTCGGGCATCGCGCTCCACCAGTCGAACTCCGTGCCGCGCTATCCCGCCTCGCACGGCTGCGTGCGCATGCCCGATGCATTCGCAAAGCAACTCTACAAGATGACCGAGATGGGCGTGCCCGTGATCATCACCGACGCGCAGCTTGCGCCGGAGCCGGTCGACCATCCGCTGCTGTTCAGCCCGCACGCGCCGGCTCCGGCGCCGCTTTTATCCGATGTCGAACTCAGGCCGGCGATCGGCTCGCTGCCGGTGCAAGTGGCGATGAACGAGGTGGCGATGCCGCGGCTGCAGGTGCAGCCGATCGTGGCGCCCGTCAACGACCAACCGGTGAAGATCCTGATCACCCGCCGGGCGCAGCGCGAAACCATCATCGATCTGCAGACCTATCTCGCGGAGCTTGGATTTGCTGTCGGTAACGCCGACGGCTATCTCGGGCCGGCGACGGTGCAGGCGATCGGCGAGTTCAAGAAGCAGCATCCGATGAGCCCTGATGCCGCCAAGTCACTCATCAGTGACGATCTCTTGCGCGCAGTCTACAGCGCCGCTGGCAAGGGTGAGCCGCCGAACGGCGTGATCATGGTGCGGCAGGGATTCCAGCAGGTGTTCGAGGCGCCGGTGACAATCGCCCAACCGGAACTGGCGCTCGGGACCCATTTCTTCAGCGCGCACGAGGTGAACTTCGAAGACGGCACCACCGAGTGGCTGGGCGTGACGCTGCCCAACACCTTGACCAGCCAGACGATGAAGCGGCTGGGCATCAGCACGATGGAAAGCTCGATCATCTCGGGCACGCCGATCTTGAACGCGCTCGGCCGGATCACCATTCCGGATGACACGAGACAGCGGATCGACTCGATGCTGACGCCAGGATCGACACTGACGATCTCCGACACCGGCGTCGGCCCGGAGACCGGTCAGGGCACCGACTTCATCACGCTGACGCGCGGCTAGACGAGTTCCACATCGATCACGCCGGGTGCCGAGCGCATGGCGGCGGCGATTTCGGGCGTGATCCGGTATTTCTGCGCCAGCTCCACCTCGATCTCGCGCTTGCCATCCTCCTTGATGACGATGAAGGAGACGAGGCCGTCGCCCCTGGCGTTCAGGTGGGCGGCAACCGCGCGCAGCGGGCCGGAATCGCGGACATAGACACGCAGCGCCTTCTGCATCTGCAGCGACTTTTCCTCCAGCGACTGGATCGTCTGGATGCGCAGGCCGATGCCCTCCGGCCGCTCTTCGCCGGTGGCGGTGATGACGAATGACTTTCCCGATTCCAGCATGTCGCGATACTGGTTCAGCATCTCCGAGAAGAGCACCGCTTCGAACTGGCCGGATGAATCCGAGAAGACGATGATGCCCATCTTGTTGCCGGTGCGCGTCTTGCGCTCCTGCTTGGAGATGACCGTTCCGGCAAGGCGCGCATTGCTGGCACCCTGCTTCACGGCTGCCGCGAAATCGCCGAAGGTCTGGACGCGCATCTTCTCCAGCACGCTGCTGTAGCTATCGAGCGGGTGGGCCGTCAGATAGAAGCCGAGGACCTGGAATTCCTTGAGCAGGCGCTCGGAAGGCAGCCAGGGCGAGAAAGGCGGCATCGAGATCTTTTCCGGACCCGATGACAACACGCCGCCGAAGATATCCGACTGGCCGCTCAGCTTGTTTTCCTGGGCGCGCTGGGCATAGCCCATGATGCGATCGATGCCGCCCGAGAGCTGGGCGCGATCGAGCTCGAAGCAATCGAAGGCGCCGGCGAAGATCAGGCTTTCCAGCACGCGCCGGTTGACCTGCTTGGGATCGATGCGCAGGCAGAAATCCTCGAGGCTGGCGAATGGCGTGTCGCCGCGCACCTCGACGATATGATCGACGGCCGATTCGCCGACGCCCTTCAGGGCCGCCAGCGCGTAATAGATGCGGTTGTCTCCGGTCTGGAAGTGGCGGAACGAGGTCTGCACGGAGGGCGCGATGACCTCGATACCGAGGCGCTTGGCATCCTGGCGGAAGTCGTTGACCTTTTCGGTGTTCGACATGTCGAGCGTCATCGAGGCGGCGAGGAACTCGACCGGATAATGCGCCTTCATGTAGGCGGTCTGGTAGGAGACGATGGCGTAGGCTGCGGCGTGCGACTTGTTGAAGCCGTAGTTGGCGAATTTCGCCAGAAGCTCGAAGATGTTGTCTGCCTGCGGCTTCGACACGCCGTTCTTGACGGCGCCGACGACGAAGCGCTCGCGCTGCTGGTCCATCTCCGCCTTGATCTTCTTACCCATGGCGCGGCGCAGAAGATCGGCCTCGCCGAGCGAATAGCCCGACAGCACCTGAGCGATCTGCATGACCTGCTCCTGGTAGACGATAACGCCCTGTGTTTCCTTCAAGAGGTAATCGATGGTCGGATGGATCGACTCGAGCTCTTCTTCGCCATGCTTGCGGGCATTGTAGGTCGGGATGTTTTCCATCGGACCCGGACGATACAGCGCCACGAGCGCGATGATGTCCTCGATGCAGTCGGGCCGCATGCCGATCAGCGCCTTGCGCATGCCGGCACTTTCCACCTGGAACACGCCGACCGTTTCGCCGCGCGAGAGCATCTCGTAGGTCAGCTTGTCATCCAGCGGTATCGCGGCCAGATCAACCTTGATGCCGCGCTTGGCGACGAAGTCGACAGCCACCTTCAGCGTCGTCAACGTCTTCAGGCCGAGGAAGTCGAACTTGACGAGACCAGCCTGCTCGACCCACTTCATGTTGAACTGGGTGACCGGCATGTCGGAGCGCGGATCGCGATACATCGGCACCAGCTTCGACAGCGGGCGGTCGCCGATGACGATGCCGGCGGCGTGGGTCGAGGCGTGGCGGTAGAGGCCTTCAATCTTCTGCGCGATATCGAGCAGGCGGGCGACGACGGGCTCCTTGTCAGCCTCTTCCTGCAGCTTCGGCTCCTCCTCGATCGCCTTCGACAGAGGCGTCGGGTTGGCCGGATTGTTGGGCACCAGCTTGCAGATCTTGTCGACCTGGCCGTAGGGCATTTCAAGCACACGACCGACGTCGCGAAGAGCCGCGCGCGCCTGCAGCGAACCGAAGGTGATGATCTGCGCCACCTGCTCGCGGCCATATTTCTTCTGCACGTAGCGGATCACCTCTTCGCGGCGGTCCTGGCAGAAGTCGATATCGAAGTCGGGCATCGAGACGCGTTCCGGATTGAGGAAGCGTTCGAAAAGCAGCGAGAAGCGCAGCGGATCGACGTCGGTGATCGTCAGCGCATAAGCAACCAGCGAGCCCGCGCCGGATCCACGGCCGGGGCCGACAGGAATATCCTGCAGCTTCGCCCACTTGATGAAGTCGGCAACGATCAGGAAGTAGCCGGGGAATTTCATGCGCTCGATAACGCTGAGTTCGAATTCCAGCCGGTCGCGGTAATCCTTCTCCTCGTAGCCCGCCGACATGCCGAGCGTCTGTAGGCGCATATCCAAACCTTCGACGGCCTGGCGGCGAAGCTCCAGCGATTCGGCGCGCTCCGCCTCCTCGGGGTCCGCCGTGGCACCGGTGAAGCGCGGCAGGATCGGTTTGCGGGTCTTCAGGACGAAGGAGCAGCGGCGGGCGATCTCCACCGTATTTTCAAGCGCTTCGGGCAGATCGGCGAAAAGCTTCACCATCTCGGCGCGGCTCTTCAGATAGTGATCCGGCGTCAGGCGAAAACGCGTGTCGTCGGAGACGATGGCGTTGTGCGCCACGGCCATCAGCGCATCGTGCGCGTCATAATCGTCGCGGGTCGGGAAGAAGGCCTCGTTGGTCGCGACCAGCGGGATCTCGTGTTCATAGGCAAGGCCGATCACGCGTTGCTCATGGCGCTTGTCGTAGGTGCCCTGTCGCTGAAGCTCCATATAGAGCCGATCGCCGAACTTGTCCTTCAGAGACAGCAAGCGCGCGGTCGCCGGCGCGATGTGCCCCTCTTTCAGCGGCATGTCGATCGGGCCGGTCGATGCGCCTGACAGCGCGATCAGGCCCTCGGTGCCGAGTTCATCCAGCCACGACGCCTTGATGTGGACCGCCTGCCCGGCGCCCTCGCCGCTGAGATAGGCACGGCTGACGAGATCCACCAGCCGTTCATAGCCGGCATCGGTGGCGGACAGAAGCACGATCGACGGCAGCTTCGCCAGCTGCTGCTGGCCGCCGCGACGGTCGGTCTCAAGGCCGTCTTCCATATCGATGGAGACCTGGCAGCCGATGATCGGCTGCAGACCTTCGTCCATCGATTTCTGCGCAAATTCCAGTGCGACGAATAGATTGTTGGTGTCGGTGATGGCGATCGCCGGCTGGCTATCGCCCGATGCCTTGTAGAGAATCTTCTTGAGAGGCAACGCCCCCTCAAGCAGCGAGAAGGCGGAGTGCACACGCAGGTGAACGAAGCCCGGCGTACCGCCGATGAAGTCGCTCGCGCCGTTTTCAGTGCCCGCCATGATATGCCTTTCCGCGCATCCGTATGAATCGGATGCATTGTCGGATTTGGGGACGTCGATGTCCAGAGAGGCGGGTACCATCGGACCGCATGACAGCCATGCGGTCCCCGTTATTCTTACATTGCCATGCAGATCAAAGAGAAGCTGGCAATGAACATTGCGATGGAGGTGAATGCTGCGATATCGCGGATCATGTCAGTCATTTGGCTCTCCTGTGCTCTTATGTTTTTATTTTGTTCCGCTCTTGTTCCGTTGTCAACAGGATTGTTTTCTGTTTGGTTAACGGCAAACGGGAGACGAGCATGCGTCGATTCATCTTTGTGGCAGTCCTGTTTTCAGCCAACGCGGCCTTCGGCGCGGATCCTGATCCGGCGCGCATCGTCGATGTGGCGGTCGGCGACTGGAACGGCGATGGCAAGCCGGACCTGGCGTTGCTCGCCGAGGCTCCCGACGATGCCGCCGACGACCAACTCGGCGTCTACATCTATCTGCGGGATGACCACGACCTGTTGCGGCTCGCGACCAGCGCACCCGGCAAGATCTGGGGAACCACCGTGGCTGAGGGGATTTACGGCCAGGAGCCGTCGATCAAGGCGGCCGGCAAGAGCTCGATCGCCATCCGTTCGCAAAACAGCGCCATCGGCCGCGACCGCTGGGAGCAGACGCTGACGCTTGCCTACCGCAACAACCAGTTCGTCGTCGCCGGCTACACCTACAGCCACTACGATACGCTGGATCCGGATGGCGGCGGCTCATGCGATTACAATGCGCTCACCGGCAAGCTGCAGCGCGACGGCAAGGATGCGAAGGCCGAGGCACGCATGATCACGATTGCCGACTGGAAGGACGAAACTGGGCAGTCGATCTGCGGCGGCTAGAGTGGTCCTGACCCGGCCGGGAAATCTCAGAAATCCACGACCTTGCCGTCGGCGATGGTGACACGGCGGTCCATGCGGGCCGCGAGTTCGTGGTTGTGGGTGGCGATCAGGGCCGCGAGGCCGGACTGGCGCACCAAGGCCTCTAGGGCTTCGAAGACGTAGATGGCGGTCTCGGGGTCGAGGTTGCCTGTCGGTTCGTCGGCGAGCAGAAGGCTCGGCGCATTGGCGACGGCGCGGGCGATCGCCACGCGCTGCTGTTCACCGCCAGAGAGTTCGCCGGGGCGGTGGGCGCCGCGGTGGCCGATGCGCATGTAGTCGAGCAGCTGCCCTGCCCGCACCTTGGCTTCGTTGCGCGGCAGGCCGGCGATCATCTGCGGCATCATGATGTTTTCGAGCGCCGAGAACTCGGGAAGCAGGTGGTGGAACTGGTAGACGAAGCCGATCTCGCTGCGGCGGATCGCCGTGCGCTTGTCGTCAGAGAGGCCATTGCAGGCATTGCCGCTGATGGTGACTTCGCCGCCATCGGGATGCTCGAGCAGGCCCGCCAGATGCAGCAGGGTCGACTTGCCGGTGCCTGATGGAGCCACAAGCGCGACGATCTCGCCGCTATTGATCGTCAGGTCAGCTTTCTTCAGGATCGAAAGCTGGGTCTCTCCCTGGCCATAGTGACGCTCGACGCCGGAAAGCTTGAGAACGGTATTCCGCTTCATGTAATCAGCATTCCTTATTCGTAGCGCAGGGCCTGCACGGGATCGAGCTTGGAAGCGCGCCATGCGGGGAAGATTGTCGCGAAGAAAGACAGCGTCAGCGCCATGACCACGACAGAGACCGTTTCGCCGACCTCCATCTTGGCCGGCAGCTGGCTGAGGAAGTAGAGCTGCGGGTCAAACAGCACCGTACCCGACAGCCAGGAGAAGAACGCGCGGATTTTCTCGATGTTGATGCAGACGATAACGCCGAGCAGCACGCCGGCGAAGGTGCCGACCAGGCCGATCGCGGCACCCGTCATGAAGAAAATCCGCATGATGGCGCCGGAACTCGCGCCCATGGTTCTCAGGATCGCGATATCGCTGCCCTTGTCCTTCACCAGCATGATGAGGCCGGAGATGATGTTCAGCGCGGCGACGAGAACGATCAGCGTCAGGATCATGAACATGACGTTGCGCTCGACCTGCAGCGCCGAGAAGAAGGTCTGGTTGCGCTGGCGCCAGTCGGTAATCGCGATCTGGCGGCCGGCTGCCTGCTCCACCTTGGGGCGCAGCTCGTCGATATTGTCGGGATTATCGACATAGAGCTCGATCGATTGCACCAGCCCTTCGGCGTTGAAATAGAGCTGTGCTTCCTCGAGCGGCATGTAGATGATCGTCGCATCATATTCCGACATGCCGATCTCGAAGATGCCCGAGACCTTGTAGGATTTGACGCGCGGATTGATGCCCATCGGCGTCACGTCACCTTCCGGTGATATCAGCGTAATCGTATCGCCTGCCTGCAGTCCGAGCTGGTCGGCCATGCGCGAGCCGATGAGAACGCCCTGGCCGGCCGCAAAGCCGACGAGGTCGCCGGACTTGATGTTGTCGGAGACGGTTTTCACCTTGCTCAGGTCTTCGGCGCGGATGCCGCGAACCAGCGCGCCGGTGCCAGCGCCGCCGGCACCCGAGGCCAGCGTCTGGCCTTCGACGAGCGGCAGCGCCACCTTGATGCCGGGAACGGCGCCCAGGCGATCGGTCAGCGCCGGATAATCCGTGAACGGACCATCGACCGGCTGCACGATCATGTGGCCGTTGATGCCGAGGATGCGCGAGATCAGTTCGGTTCGGAAACCGTTCATCACGGCCATGACGATGATCAGCGTCGCGACGCCGAGCATGATGCCGATGAACGAGAAGCCTGCGATCACCGAGATGAAGGCTTCCTTGCGGCGTGCGCGCAGATAGCGCCACGCCACAAGTCGCTCGAAAGCGGAAAATGGCCTGCTGGCCGCAGCCGAGCCGGATTTGGATCCCTGCTGGCTCACCGCTGCGTCTGCCATTTCGCCTCCCGCCTTCTTCTTAGCCCAAGAGCTTATTGATTGCCGCGTCGATGGTCATCGTTTCGCGGGCACCGGTCTTGCGGTCCTTGACTTCCACTTCGCCGTTCGCGACCGCGCGCGGGCCGGCGATGATCTGTACGGGCACACCGATCAGGTCCGCGGTTGCGAACTTGGTGCCGGCGCGATCGTCGGTATCGTCATAGAGAACATCGACGCCGGCCTTGGAGAGCTCCGCGTAGATCTTCTCGCAGGCAGCGTCGCAAGCGGCGTCGCCGGCCTTCATGTTGATCACGACGACATCGAAAGGCGCGACAGAGGCCGGCCAGATGATTCCGTTCTCGTCATGCGATGCTTCGATGATGGCGGGAACAAGGCGTGTCGGGCCAATACCGTAGGAACCCATGTGGACGGCGTGTTCCTTGCCATCAGGTCCCTGCACCTTAGCACCCATCGGCTCGGAATATTTCGTGCCGAAGTAGAAGATATGGCCGACTTCAATTCCGCGTGCGGACAAGCGATCGCTCTCGGGGATGGCGTCGAAAGCGGCTTCGTCGTGCATCTCGGAGGTGGCGGCGTAGACCGAGGTCCACTTCTTGAAGATCGCGTCTAGGCCGGCGACATCGTCGAAGTTGGTGTCGACCGAGGGGATATCGAAATTCACGAAATCCTTGTGGCTGTAGACTTCCGATTCACCGGTGTCGGCAAGGATGATGAACTCGTGGCTAAGATCGCCGCCGATCGGGCCGGTATCGGCGCGCATGGGAATGGCGCGCAGGCCGAGACGATCGAAGGTCCGCAGATAAGCCGCGAACATCTTCTTGTAGGAATGCTCGGCGCCTTCGCGGGTCATGTCGAAGGAATAGGCGTCCTTCATCATGAATTCGCGCGAGCGCATGGTGCCGAAGCGCGGACGGATCTCGTCGCGGAACTTCAGCTGGATGTGATAGAGGTTCAGCGGCAAGTCTTTGTAAGACTTGACCGAAGACCGGAAAATATCGGTAACCATCTCTTCGTTGGTCGGGCCGTACAGCATCGGACGGTCCTGACGGTCCTTGATGCGCAGCATCTCCTTGCCGTAGGCGTCGTAGCGCCCGCTTTCCTGCCAGAGCTCGGCCGACTGCAGGGTCGGCATCGACAGCTCGATGGCGCCGGAGCGGTTCTGCTCCTCGCGGATGATGTTGTTGACCTTATCGAGCACGCGCTTGCCCAGCGGCAGCCAGGAGTAGATCCCCTGCGACTGCTGCCGGATCATGCCGGCGCGCAGCATCAACCGGTGGGAGACAATTTCAGCCTCCTTGGGGTTTTCCTTGAGGATGGGCATGAAGTAGCGAGACAGACGCATGGCGAATTCCAGAGCTGTTGAGACGCCGCCAAATAGCGGAATCGAAGGCAATCACAATGTTGGCAGCGTTCATAACCGCTTCGCGGCAGGAAGGAAACCCGCGAGGGATTTCCACAGGCTTCTCTTAGAGCAAGTTGGAGCCCGCAAACCGAAGAAACCAAGAAAGCGGCGAAATTATAATGACTTGCGCGAAACTCTTATCAACAGAAAAAATTTACTCGAGTGTAGCAAAAATGCAAAAAAATCTGATGACAAAGCACAATCTTTGAGCTAGCTTTAGCCCACAAAACAGGCAGGGAGTTCAAATCCCTACCATTTTCGCGGTCAAGTCTTGGGAGGATCAGATCTTAGGCGCGCTTGTCGCAGCCCCGGTAACGGTTAAGGATCACGCGATACTTAAAACAAGGCTTTTAGCCTTGTTTTTTTTTGGCTTTTCGACACCGCGTCGGTAGCTCGAAACACTCATCTTCCGCAACGTAAGCTGCCCATTCCGTTACGGCACCTCCATGCCGCAACTTGATGACACGCGTATGACGCCCCTTCTCTCGCATCTGCTCAATTGCTGAGCAAACGCCCTCAGACGTTCGAGAATGACGGGCCGATCTGCGGAAGGGCATCGAAGCCCCAGCCGAAATAGGTCGAAGAGACATACCAGAGGGTGTAGATGACGGCCGAGACCAGCGTCGTCAGCGAGAAGGTGAAGAGCGGCCGGAAACGCGTTGGCGCGCTGTGCACGGTGCCGAGCACGATATCGTCGTCCTCCGCCTGCGTCCGCAAGCCGATCGGCAAGACGGCAAAGAGCGTCATCCACCAGACGATGAAGTAGACGGCAAAGCCCTGTAGAAATGTCTGTAGCATAAGATCTCCCACCCAAGCGGCCGCATCGGGCCACCGCCCTTATAAGACGGAACAGCGACGATACAAAGCGGTGTTGAGAGGCTTGTGCAGTCTTGGCAGCGTTTGGGTCACTCTGCCGCAGCGATCAGACCTGCTCGAGCTCGATCAGCGTGCCGAAGAAATCCTTGGGGTGCAGGAAGAGCACGGGCTTGCCGTGGGCGCCGATCTTCGGCTCGCCATTGCCAAGCACCCTCGCCCCGGCGGCCAGCATCTGGTCGCGGGCCGCGATGATATCGGCCACCTCATAACAGATGTGATGCATGCCGCCGGATGGGTTCTTCTCCAGGAAGGCCGTTATCGGGGATTGCGGGCCGAGCGGCTCAAGCAGTTCGACCTTGGTATTCGGCAGTTCGACAAAAACGACGGTGACGCCGTGTTCCGGCAATGCCTCGGCCGCAGATACCGCGGCGCCAAGCGTGTCTCGATATGCGGCCGTGGCGGCTGCGAGATCGGGAACGGCTATGGCGACGTGGTTGACGCGGCCGAGCATCGGATCAGACCTTAGTGACGAAGACAGTGACCAGCGGCTTCTTGCCCCAGATCTGGTTGGCCGTCGAGCGAACCGCGCGACGCATCGATTCCTGCAGCAGGTCCAGATCCTTGCGGCGCGCGCGCGGAATGCTCTCGAAGGCGCTCAGCGCGGCGTCATAGAGCGTGTCTTCGAACTCGTCGCCTTCATCGTCGTAGACAGGCAGGCCGATCGCCACCATGTCGGGTTCGCCGATGATATCGAAACGGGCGTCGATCACGACGTTCAGCGCGACATGGCCGACATAGGAGAGCTTCTTGCGATCGCCGATGCCCATTTCGTCGAAATCGCCGATCAGCGTGCCGTCCTTGAAGATACGGCCATGCGGGGCTTCGTCGATCACTTCCACCGTACCGGGCGCCAGGCGCAGGACATCGCCGTTGCGCACGCGCGGAACGGTGGAGATGCCGGATTGCTCCGCGAGTTCCTTGTGGGCGGTCAGATGCGTGGCTTCGCCGTGCACCGGGACAACGACGGTCGGCCGCGTCAGCTCGTACATCTTCTGCAGTTCGTTGCGGCGTGGGTGTCCGGAGACGTGAACAAGCGCTTCGCTGTCGGTGATGATGTGAACGCCCTGCTCGACGAGGCCGTTCTTGATGTCCTGAATGGCTTTCTCGTTGCCCGGGATGGCGCGCGAGGAGAAGACGACCGTATCGCCCGCCGCCAGCGCCACGTTGCGCATCTCGTCACGCGAGAGCTTGGCAAGGGCTGCGCGCGGCTCGCCCTGGCTGCCGGTCAGGATGACGACGACGTTTTCGCGCGGAATATAGCCGTATTCCTCTTCGGCGATGAACGGCTTGATTCCATCGAGCAGGCCGAGGTCACGGGAGACGTTGACGACCCGCTTCAGCGAGCTGCCGAGCAACAGGACTTCGCGTCCGGCGGCTTCGGCAGCTTCAGCCACGGTGCGTATACGGCCGACATTCGAGGAGAAGGTGGTAATGGCGACACGACCTTCGGCGTTCTCGATGATCTTGCGCAGGCTTTCCGAAACGTCCTTCTCGGACGGCGAGACACCGTCGCGCAGCGCATTGGTCGAATCGCACATCAGAGCGAGCACGCCTTCATCGCCGAGCTGGCGGAAGCGTGCTTCATCGGTCAGCGGGCCGAGCGACGGTTCGTGGTCGATCTTCCAGTCGCCGGTGTGGATGACGTTGCCCAAGGGCGTGCGGATCATCAGCGACATCGGCTCGGGGATCGAGTGGTTGACGGCCACGCCCTCGACGCTGAAGGGGCCGACATTGACCACGGTGCCCGCCGTGAACGGCGTGATCGGGATTTCGACCATCGTCGACTTCTCGTAGTTACGCTTGGCTTCCAGAAGCCCGGCCGTGAAGCCCGATGCGTAGACGGGAACATTGAGACCCGGCCATAGATCGGCCAGCGCGCCATAGTGATCCTCATGCGCGTGGGTGATGAAGATCGCCTTCAGGTTCTTGCGTTCCTTGGCGAGGAAGCGAATATCGGGCAGAACCAGATCGACGCCTGGCAAATCCGGACCCGGGAAGGTCACGCCGCAGTCGACCATGATCCACTGGCGATGCGCGGACGGGCCATAGCCGTAAAGGGCGAGATTCATACCGATCTCGCCAACGCCGCCCAAAGGCAGAAATACCAGTTCGTCCTGCTTCGCCATACTGCTTGTTTTTCCAATCATCCAAAGAAGACGTCGCCGGCGGCGATCGTCATCATCCTGCCTGCCCCCGTATCGAGCAGCAACAGGCCATTATCATCAATTCCGCTGAAGTGGCCGGAAATCGAACGGTCCGGCAGATTCACGGTTATCTTTTCGCCAATACCGCAAGCGACATCGCGCCAACGGGCGGTGATATCGCGAATACCGCGGCCGCGGTCCCACGCTGATAGCACATCGGCCATGGATGCGAACAGATGCGCGAAGAGTTCCTGTGGAGAGGCGGAACTTCCCTGTTCTCGCAGGCAGGTAACGGGATAGAGCGGATTGTCGGGCATGAAGGCGACATTGATGCCGATGCCGATAACAAGGGCGTAGCGGCCATCGGCGAGCGCCTCGCCTTCCATCAGAATGCCGCATGTCTTCTTGCGGCCGATCAGGATGTCGTTCGGCCACTTCACCTCGAGCGGCTCTGCGCTTGGAGGCAGCACCATCCACACCGCCTCGTGCACGGCAACCGCGATCGCCAGCGGCAGGGACGAGATGCGCTCCATCGGCGCGGGGTCGATCAAGAGAAGAGAGGCGTAGAGGTTGCCGGGCTCAGACACCCAGGGACGACCACGGCGGCCGCGGCCGCCGGTCTGTCTTTCCGCAGTCACCCAGAGGCGACCGGCATCCCCTGCCCGAGCACGGGCAAGGCATTCGCTATTGGTGGACAATGTCTCTGACAGAGCCTCGTGCCTGAAGTCATCGAGAGACTTCAGGCGCCGTGGGTCGAAGCTCATCAGAACAGCGTCGCGGCTGCGAGTTCGGCCGCACCGCCGATCGGACCGCCGATGAGGACATAGGCGAGAACGAACAGGCCGGAGACGCCGAAGACGAGGCGCAGCGAGCCGGAGACACGGGCGAATTCGCCGGTGGCTTCATCGAACCACATCAGCTTGATGACGCGCAGGTAGTAGTAGGCGCCGACAACCGATGCGAGGACGCCGATGATGGCAAGCGCATAGAGCTTGGCTTCGATGGCGGCGACGAAGACGAAGTACTTCCCGAAGAAGCCTGCCAGCGGCGGAATACCGGCCAGCGAGAACATCAGGATGGTGAGGACCGTCGCCATCATCGGATTGGTGGTCGAAAGGCCTGCGAGATCGGCCACGTTTTCGACGACGGTGCCATCCTTGCGGCGCATCGACATGATGATCGCGAAGGAGCCCAGCGTCATGACCATGTAGATGAGCATATAGAGCATGACGCCCGAGACGCCCGTCTGCGAGCCGGCGGCAAGACCGACCAGCGCGTAGCCCATGTGACCGATCGACGAATAGGCCATCAGTCGCTTGATGTTCTTCTGGCCGATCGCGGCAAACGAGCCGAGCAGCATCGAGGCGATCGAGATGAAGACGACGACCTGCTGCCAGTCCGCCATGACGGGCTGGAAGGCGGTGATGACGATACGCGTCATCATGGCCATGGCGGCGATCTTAGGCGCACTGGCCAGGAAGGCCGTGACCGGGGTCGGCGCACCTTCGTAGACGTCCGGCGTCCACATGTGGAACGGAACGGCCGAGATCTTGAAGGCGATGCCGGCGAGGATGAAGACCAGACCGAAGATCAGGCCGAGCGAACGCGCACCATCCACCGTCAGCGCCTGGGCGATATCGGCGAAGTGGGTGTGGCCGGTGAAGCCATAGACCAGCGACATCCCGTAGAGCAGCATGCCGGAGGAGAGAGCGCCGAGTACGAAATACTTCAGGCCGGCTTCCGTCGACTTGACGCTGTCGCGGTTGATCGCGGCGATGACGTAGATCGCCAGCGACTGCAGCTCGAGGCCGAGGTAGAGCGAGATCAGGTCGTTGGCCGAAATCATCAGCAGGATGCCGAGCGTGCAGAGCACGATGAGAACCGGGAACTCGAACTTGTCGAGCTGGTTTTCCTTGGCAAGGCCGAGCGACATGAACAGCGCCACGATGGAGCCGACCAGAGCCGTCACCTTCATGAAGCGGCCGAAGCCATCAGCCAGGAAGACGCCGCCGTAGGCAAGGCCTTCGCTCGGAGCGAAGACCAGCCAGAGGGCCGCGACCGCCAACAGGATGATCGCGAGAACGCTGACCATGCGGCCGGAGCGCTCTCCCGAGAATACGCCGATCATCAGCAGGACCAGAGACCCGATCGCGAGGATCAGTTCCGGTATCGAAAGATGCAGGCTTGCGAGTAGTGTTTCAGAGGTCATATCACAAAAGTCCCGTCATCATTTCATCGACAGCGCGACGTCATGCGCTGCCTGGACTGCGGCCGAATAGCTGTTGATCAGATGGTCGACGGAGGCAGCGGTCACATCGAAGACCGGAGCCGGATAGACGCCGAAGAAGATCGTCAGAGCAATCAGCGGGTAGAGGATCAGCTGCTCACGCGGCGACAGGTCGAGGAGAGCCTTGAGCTTTTCCTTGTCCAGCGTGCCGAAGATCACCCGGCGATAGAGCCAGAGTGCGTAAGCGGCCGAGAGGATCACGCCGGTGGCGGCAAAGAGCGCAACCCAGCTGTTGACCCGGAAGACACCGATCAGCGTCAGGAATTCGCCGATGAAGCCCGACGTGCCGGGGAGCCCGACGTTCGCCATGGTGAAGACCATCATCGCCACAGCATATTTCGGCATGTTGTTGACGAGGCCACCATAGGCCGCGATCTCGCGGGTGTGGGTGCGGTCATAGACCACGCCGACGCAGAGGAAGAGCGCGCCCGAGACGATACCGTGCGACAGCATCTGGAAGATCGAGCCCTGCAGACCCTGCGCGTTTGCCGCGAAGATACCCATCGTCACGTAGCCCATGTGGGCAACCGAGGAGTAGGCGATCAGCTTCTTGATGTCTTCCTGCATCAGCGCCACCAGCGAGGTGTAGATGATGGCGATGACGGACATGGCGAAGACCATGGGCGCGAAGAAATCGGAAGCAACAGGGAACATGCCGAGCGAGAAGCGGATGAGGCCGTAGCCGCCGAGCTTCAGCAGCACGCCTGCCAGGATGACGGAACCAGCCGTCGGCGCCTGAACGTGGGCGTCGGGAAGCCAGGTGTGGACCGGCCACATCGGCATCTTCACCGCGAACGAGGCGAAGAAGGCCAGCCATAGCCAGGTCTGCATGTGCGGCGGGAACTTGTAGGCGAGCAGCGCCGAAATATCGGTCGTGCCGGCCTGCCAGTACATGGCCATGATGGCCAGCAGCATCAGCACGGAGCCGAGCAGCGTGTAGAGGAAGAACTTGTAGCTGGCGTAGACGCGATCCTTGCCACCCCAGACGCCGATGATCAGGAACATCGGGATCAGGCCGGCTTCGAAGAACACGTAGAAGAGAACGATATCGAGCGACACGAAGACGCCGACCATCATGACTTCCAGCATCAGGAAGGCGATCATGTATTCCTTCAGGCGCTTCTCCACCGAGAACCAGCTGGCGAGCACGCAGAAGGGCATGAGGAAGGTCGAGAGGATGACGAACAGCATGGAGATGCCGTCGACACCGAGATGGTAGCTGATGCCCGTGCCGAGCCAGCCGTGCTTCTCGATCATCTGGAAGCCCGGGTTCGCATTGTCGAAACCGATCCAGATGAAGAGCGACAGGATGAAGGTCACGACCGTCGTCAACAGGGCAATGTTGAGGACGTTGCGGCGGCCGTTCGGGCCGTTCTCATTCATCAAAAGCAGGAGCACCACGCCGACGAACGGCAGGAAGGTGACCGTGGAAAGAATAGGCCAATCGGTCATCAGAGGGCACTCCCGAGCATCATCCAGGTAACGAGCGCTGCAACGCCGATCAGCATGGCGAACGCGTAGTGATAGAGGTAACCGCTCTGCAGGCGCACGACGCGGTTGGTGACATCGACGACACGGGCGGCAATGCCGTTCGGGCCGTAGGTGTCGATGACGCCGACGTCACCCTTCTTCCACAGGAACCGGCCAAGGGCCTTTGCCGAACGGACGAAGAGGAGGTCGTAGAGCTCGTCGAAGTACCACTTGTTCAAGAGGAACTGGTAGAGCACCCGATGCTGGCGTGCGAGCACGGCCGGCGTCGACGGCGACTTGATGTACATGTACCAGGCGGTCACGAAACCGATCACCATGGCGATGAAGGGGCTGAGGGCTACGAGCGCCGGAACGTGGTGGAACTCGTGGACCAGCTCGTTGTGCTCCGAGGTGAAGAGCGCGCCCTTCCAGAACTCGGCATATTCCTCGCCGTAGAAGTGTCCTTCGAAGAACCAGCCCGCGAAGACCGCGCCGATCGCCAGCAGATAGAGCGGGATCAGCATGACCTGCGGCGATTCGTGCACGTGGTGCATGACCTCGTGCGAAGCGCGCGGCTTGTTGAAGAAAGTGAGGAACATCAGGCGCCAGGAATAGAAGCTCGTGAACAGAGCCGCGATAACCAGCATGGCGAAGGCGAAGCCAGCGACCGGCGAATGCGATGCGTATGTCGCCTCGATGATCACGTCCTTAGAGAAGAAGCCGGCGAAGCCGAACGGCGTGAACGGAATGCCGACGCCGGTAATGGCGAGGGTACCAATCAGCATCATCAAGAACGTGACCTTGATGTGCGGACGCAGGCCACCCATGTTTCTCATGTCCTGCTCACCATCAACGGCATGGATGACCGAGCCGGCGCAAAGGAAGAGCAGTGCCTTGAAGAAAGCGTGCGTGAAGAGGTGGAAGATGGCCGCGCCATAGGCGCCGACACCGAGAGCGACGAACATGTAGCCGAGCTGCGAGCAGGTCGAGTAGGCGATGACGCGCTTGATGTCGTTCTGCACGAGGCCGACGGTGGCCGCGAAGAAGGCGGTGATCGCACCGATGATGGTGACGACGGTCAGCGCATCCGGCGACAGTTCGAACAACGGCGACATGCGGGCGACGAGGAAGACGCCGGCGGTAACCATGGTTGCGGCATGGATGAGCGCCGACACGGGCGTCGGGCCTTCCATGGCGTCAGGCAGCCAGGTGTGCAGCAGGAACTGCGCCGACTTACCCATTGCGCCCATGAAGAGCAGCAGGCAGGCGCCGGTCAGCGCGTGTGCCTTGTCGAGGTGCATGCCGAAGAGGTTCAGGACCACTTCGCCGCCCTCGCCGCCTTCATGCGCGAAGCTCGCAGCATTGGCGAAGATGGTGTCGAAGTTGATGGCGCCGAAGAGAACGAAAACGCTCGAGATGCCGAGGATGAAGCCGAAGTCGCCAACGCGGTTGACGATGAAGGCCTTCATGGCGGCGGCGTTCGCCGACGGCTTCTTGAACCAGAAGCCGATCAGCAGGTAGGACGCCAGACCCACGCCTTCCCAGCCGAAGAACATCTGAGCAAGGTTGTCGGAGGTGATCAGCATCAACATCGCGAAAGTGAAGAGCGACAGGTAGGCGAAGAAGCGCGGGCGATGCGGGTCATGGTGCATGTACCCGATCGAATAGAGATGGACGAGCGTCGAAACCGAGTTGACGACGATCAGCATGACCGAGGTCAGCGTGTCGATGCGCAGCGACCAGGAGACGTCGATGCCGCCGGACTGGATCCAGCGCAGGACTTCGACCTTGATCGGGCCGCCTTCGACATGGCCCATGCCGACGGTGATGAAGACGTACCACGACAGAACCGCAGTGATGATCATCAGACCCGTCGTGACGAATTCCGACGCCTTGGCGCCGATCGCGCGGCCGAAAAGGCCGGCTATGATCGCGCCGATCAGGGGAAGAAAGACGATAGCCTTATATAAAAACATAGCCTTATCAGCCCTTCATCATATTGACGTCTTCCACGGCGATGGAGCCGCGGTTGCGGTAGAAGACGACGAGAATTGCGAGACCGATGGCCGCTTCAGCAGCAGCGACGGTCAGAATGAACAATGCAAAGACCTGGCCGACGATGTCGTTCAGGAACGACGAGAAGGCGACCATGTTGATGTTGACGGCGAGCAGAATGAGCTCGATCGACATCAGGATGACGATGATGTTCTTCCGGTTGAGGAAGATGCCGAAGACGCCGAGCGTGAAGAGGATGGCGCTGACCGTCAGGTAATGGGAAAGTCCGATGACCATTGTGTTGTTTCCTTAAGCTCGCGCCTGCCTCAAAGCCCCTGCCCCGGCTTCACCGAGATCACCTCGACGGCGGTCTTCGGGTTGCGGGCAACCTGGTTTGCGATGTTCTGACGCTTGACCGTCGTGCGATGCTTGAGCGTGAGCACGATTGCCCCGATCATCGCGACCAGCAGGACGAGAGCGGCGATTTCGAAGAAGTAGACGTAATTCGTATAGAGCACGTCGCCGAGGGCGGCGGTGTTGGTGCGCTCGGTGATCGCGGGGATCGGCATGGCGACCGTCTTGGCGATCTCCGGCGAGATCACGCTGCCGCCGACCACGACGATCAGCTCGGCCGCGAGGATCACCCCGATCAGCGCGCCGATCGGCGCGTATTCCAGAACACCCGCCCGCAGCTCCGTGAAGTCGATGTCGAGCATCATGACCACGAAGAGGAAGAGAACCGCCACGGCGCCGACATAAACGACGAGCAGGATCATCGCGAGGAATTCAGCCCCGAGCAGCAGGAAGAGACCGGCCGCGTTGAAGAAAACCAGGATCAGGAACAGAACCGAGTGAACCGGGTTCTTCGACCAGATGACCATGAACGCCGACGCTATCGCGATAAAGGCGAAAATATAGAAAAATAGAGCCTGCAGACCCATGTTCGTGCCTTCTTCATCTTCCCACGGGCTGCCGGGTACTCCCCCCGCCCGATGAAGCTTCGCATTGGTTGCCGCGAAGCTCTGGTGCATGTTGACTGGGCGATACTTCAAGCACCGCCCGGCATTTCAATTTCAATCAACGGTACGGAGCGTCGAGTGCGAGGTTGCGAGCGATTTCACGCTCCCAACGGTCGCCGTTCTCGAGGAGCTTCTGCTTGTCGAAATAGAGCTCTTCGCGCGTTTCCGTCGCAAATTCGAAATTCGGGCCCTCGACGATCGCATCGACCGGGCAAGCCTCCTGGCAGAAGCCGCAATAGATGCACTTCACCATGTCGATATCGTAACGGACCGTGCGGCGGGTGCCATCGTTGCGGCGCGGGCCGGCTTCGATGGTGATCGCCTGAGCAGGACAGATAGCCTCACACAGCTTGCAGGCGATGCAACGCTCTTCGCCGTTGGGATAACGACGCAGGGCATGTTCGCCACGGAAGCGCGGGCTGACCGGTCCCTTTTCGAACGGATAGTTCACCGTTGCCTTCTGCTTGAAAATGTAACGGAACGTCAGCCAGAAAGCGCTGATGAATTCCTTCAGGAACAACGAGCTGACAGCGTTGGACAAGCCTGCCATCTTCAACCTCCAATATTGCTGGAAACCAGGGCCGGCATGATCATGCCCCTGCCGTCAGCTTCAGCACGAATGCAACAATGATGACCATGGCGAGCGACAGCGGAAGGAAGACCTTCCAGCCGAGGCGCATCAGCTGGTCGTAGCGGTAGCGCGGCACGAATGCCTTGACCATCGCGAACATGAAGAACACCAGGCACGACTTCAGCATGAACCAGATGATGCCGGGAACCCAATTCAGGAACCAGACGTCGACCGGCGGCAGCCAGCCTCCGAGGAACAGGATCGTCGTCAGCGAGCACATCAGAACGATGGCCGCGTATTCGCCGAGCATGAACATCATGTAGAGGGCCGAACCATACTCGACCATGAAGCCGGCGACGAGTTCGGATTCAGCTTCCGGAAGGTCGAAGGGCGGACGGTTGGTTTCAGCCAGTGCCGAGATGAAGAAGATGATGAACATCGGGAACAGGGCGAGCCAGTGCCAGTCCAGGAAGGACGACGGCATGCCGAGGCGCGTACCGATGCCGCTCTGCTGAGCGTGAACGATATCCGTCAGGTTCAGCGAACCTACGCAGAGAAGGACGGTGACGATAACGAAGCCGATCGAGACTTCGTAGGACACCATCTGTGCCGCCGAGCGCAGCGCGCCGAGGAACGGATACTTCGAGTTCGAAGCCCAGCCGCCCATGATGACGCCGTACACTTCAAGCGACGAGATCGCGAAGATGTAGAGGATGCCGACGTTGATGTTGGCGATGACCCAGCCATCAGCGAAGGGAACCACGGCCCAGGTCGACAGCGCCAGAAGCACGGTGACCAGCGGGGCCAGAAGGAAGACCGCCTTGTCGGCGCCGGCCGGAATGATCGGCTCCTTGAAGACGAACTTCAAAAGGTCGGCGAAGGACTGGAAAAGGCCGAAAGGACCCACCACATTCGGTCCGCGACGCAGCTGTACGGCCGCCCAGATCTTGCGGTCGGCCAACAGGATGTAGGCGATGAAGACGAGCAAGCAGACGAGGACGAGAAGCGACTGACCGACCATGAGGAGGCCTGGCCAGACATATGTTGAAAGAAACGATTCCATAGTCCCCTGCCCTTACTCTGCCGCGACTTTGAAGTTGTTGCGGGCCAATGCCGAGCACTCAGCCATGACAGCCGATGCGCGCGCGATTGGGTTCGTCAAATAGAAGTCTTTCACCGGCGATGCGAAGCCGGCCTTGTTCATCTTGCCGGCTTTCTTGGCGACGGCAGCAATCTTGGCGCTATCGCTTTCGGCAATCTCGTCGGCGGCCGCGAAGTGCGGGAACGCCTGGTAAAGCTTGGCGCGCAGCTGGCTCAGCGAGTCGAACGGCAGCTTCTTGCCGAGAACGTCGGAGAGCGCGCGGATGATCGCCCAGTCCTCGCGGGCATCGCCCGGTGCGAAGCCTGCGCGGTTACCGATCTGAACGCGGCCCTCGGTGTTGACCCAGGTGCCCGACTTTTCCGTGTAGGCTGCGGCCGGCAGGATGACGTCGGCGTTCTGTGCGCCCTGGTCGCCGTGCGAGCCGATGTAGACGGTGAACTTCGCCTTCTTGGCTTCGAAGTTCATTTCGTCGGCGCCGAGCAGGAAGAGAACGTCCATCGAGGTCAGCATCTCGGCGGCATTGACGCCCTTGGCGCCCGGTACGAAGCCGAGATCGAGACCACCGACGCGGGCAGCAGCCGTGTGCAGGACGGCGAAACCGTTCCAGCCATCGACGACAGCGCCGACAGTGCCGGCGAGCTTGGCAGCGCTGGCGAGAACGCCTGCGCCGTCAGCGCGCGAGAGAGCGCCCTGGCCGATGATGATCAGCGGCTTCTTGGCGTCGGTCAGAACCTTGGCGAAGCTGTGCGTGCCGTCGACCAGATCCTTCAGCGTATCCGGACCCGAGCCGAGATATTCGTAGTCGTAGCGCAGTTCGCCGGCTTCGCCGATCACGCCGATCGGGAAGTTGCCGCGGCGCCAGCGCTTGCGGATGCGGGCGTTGAGAACTGCGGCTTCGAAGCGCGGGTTGGCGCCGATGATGAGCAGCGCGTCGGCCTGTTCGATGCCTTCGATCGTCGGGTTGAAGAGGTAGCTTGCGCGGCCGAGCGACGGATCGAGTGCCGTCCCATCCTGGCGACAGTCGAGGTTCTCGGAACCGAGCGACTTTACCAGTTCAGACAGGGCATACATCTCTTCGACGGAAGCGAGGTCGCCGGCGATGGCGCCGATCTTGTCGCCAGCGGTCGAGGCAACAGCCGACTTGATCGCTGCGAACGCGTCCGGCCAGCTTGCGACCTGCAGGCGGCCGTCCTTGCGAACGTAAGGCTTGTCGAGGCGCTGCGTCTTCAGGCCGTCCCAGATGAAGCGGCTCTTGTCGGAGATCCACTCTTCGTTGATCTGGTCGTTGACGCGCGGCATGACGCGCATGACTTCGCGGCCACGGGTATCGACGCGGATCGCCGAGCCGAGCGCGTCCATGACGTCGATCGTTTCGGTCTTGTTCAGTTCCCACGGACGGGCCGTGAAGGCGAAGGGCTTGGAGGTCAGCGCGCCGACCGGGCAAAGGTCAACGACGTTGCCCTGCAGCTCGGAGGTCATCGCCTGCTCGAGATAGGTGGTGATTTCCGCGTCTTCGCCACGACCGATCAGGCCGAGCTCGGCAATGCCGGCGACCTCGGTGGTGAAGCGAACGCAGCGCGTGCAGTGAATGCAGCGGTTCATGACCGTCTTGACGAGCGGTCCGATGTACTTGTCCTCGACGGCGCGCTTGTCTTCCTGATAGCGCGAGCCGGCGATACCGAAGGCCATGGCCTGGTCCTGCAGGTCGCATTCGCCACCCTGGTCGCAGATCGGGCAATCCAGCGGATGGTTGATCAGGAGGAATTCCATCACGCCTTCGCGGGCCTTCTTGACCATCGGCGTGTTGGTGAAGACCTCGGGCAGTTCGCCGTTCGGGCCGCCGCGGATATCGCGCACGCCCATGGCGCAAGATGCCTGCGGCTTCGGCGGGCCACCCTTTACCTCGACGAGGCACATGCGGCAGTTGCCGGCAACCGAAAGGCGTTCGTGGAAGCAGAAGCGCGGAACTTCAGCACCGGCTTCCTCACACGCCTGAATGAGGGTGTAATGATCCGGGACCTCGATCTCGTTACCGTCAATCTTCAGTTTTGCCATCGTCACTCAGTCCTGTTTCCCGTTCACCGGAAGCCGGTAAACAAACCTATTCTGCAACGTTTCCACTGCCAGGCCGGATTTTTATCCCGCTGACACTGGTGTCGTCCAAATTTTCGTCTCCGCCCCCCGAGGCCCGGGAACCGGCCTGCGACGTCGCGGCATTGGGACCCTCCCCGCGCCGCTCAGTCTTGTCTCTCCTCCGATCGCGATCCGCGACCGGACATCATCACGTCCGCTTCCGGCCCTTTGCCGTGAGCAGCTTTGCCTGCGCCACCCAGCCATCGCGGGCGATGCGGCCGTCGAAGCCAAGCTCCGCGTCCAGGCGGGCCACGTCGGCATCCGACCAGCCAGCGATCTCACCGAGCGTGCGAACACCCTTGGCGTTCAGCACCTGCTCGAGCTTCGGGCCGACGCCGGAGATCTGCTTCAGATCATCAGCCTTCTTGCCACGCGCCGCCGGCTTGGTGGCTACAACAGTCTTCGTCTTCGCCACCGGCTCGGCCTTGTCGGCAACCGCGGCCAGCTTGACGCGGGCCGCCGTCTTCTTCGGTGCGGCCGGGCGAATGTTTTCCGGCTTCACGTCGATCTCGGGCTTCGGCTCTTCCGGCGGCGTCTCGTCGAGAACTGCCGCCAGCTTGTTCGATGCTTCCATCGCTCCCTGGAGAGCGCCGAAGAAGGCGCCGGCCATCTGCGTGGAGAAGCCGAAGCCGATTGCGGTCGCGGCAGCCATGGCGGCTGCCGGATTGACCATCATCGGCGCGATCGGCAAGGCGCGGGCATTTTCCAGCATCTCGGCAGCAAGACGGCCGAAGTCGGCCGAGAAATCGGCGACCCCTTCCTTGTTCTTGCTGTCGGATGCGTTTGCCATCGTCTTACTCAGCAGCCTCAAGAACCGCGCCATGGTCCATGGCGCTTGCCGTATACTGATCGATGCGCGCTTCGATCTCATGACGGAAGTTACGGATCAGACCCTGCACCGGCCATGCGGCAGCATCGCCGAGCGCACAGATGGTGTGGCCTTCGATCTGCTTGGTGACGGCGAAGAGCATGTCGATTTCGCGCTTCTGGGCGTTGCCCTTGGCCATGCGCTCCATGACGCGCCACATCCAGCCGGTGCCTTCGCGGCACGGCGTGCACTGGCCGCAGCTCTCGTGCTTGAAGAAGGCCGAGATACGGGCGATCGCCTTGATGACGTCGGTGGACTTGTCCATGACGATCGAAGCGGCCGTACCGAAGGAGGAGCCGACCGAGCGCAGGCCGTCGAAGTCCATCGGCACGTCGATCATGTCCTTGGCGGGAACGATCGGGCACGATGCACCGCCCGGAATGACCGCGAGCAGGTTGTCCCAGCCGCCACGGATACCGCCGGCGTGCTTGTCGACGAGCTCACGGAAGGTGATGCCCATTTCTTCTTCTACGGTGCACGGCTTGTTGACGTGACCAGAGAGCATGAACAGCTTGGTGCCAACGTTGTTCGGACGGCCGAGTGCCGAGAACCAGCCGGCTCCGCGACGAAGAATCGTCGGAGCAACGGCGATCGACTCGACGTTGTTGACCGTGGTCGGGCAGCCGTAGAGACCCATGTTGGCCGGGAATGGCGGCTTCAGGCGCGGCTGGCCCTTCTTGCCTTCCAGGCTTTCGAGCAGCGCGGTTTCTTCGCCGCAGATGTAGGCGCCGGCGCCGTGGTGGACGAAGATGTCCATCGGGTAGCCAAGCTTGTTGTTCTTGCCGAGCAGACCGAAATCGTAGCACTCGTCGATCGCCGCCTGCAGCGCCTCGCGTTCACGGATGTATTCGCCGCGAACGTAGATGTAGGCGGTATTGGCGCCCATGGCGAACGAGGCGATGACACAGCCTTCGATCAGCGTATGGGGATCGTGACGCATGATGTCACGGTCCTTGCAGGTGCCGGGCTCGGATTCGTCGGCGTTGACGACGAGGTAGTGCGGACGGCCGTCGTTTTCCTTCGGCATGAAGGACCACTTGAGACCGGTCGGGAAGCCTGCGCCGCCACGACCGCGAAGACCGGAAGCCTTCATCTCATTGATGATCCAGTCGCGACCCTTTTCGAGGATCTGCTTGGTGCCGTCCCAGTGGCCGCGGCTCATCGCGCCCTTCAGGGACTTGTCCTTAAGGCCGTAGATATTGGTAAAGATGCGATCTTTATCTTGTAACATGCTTCACCTCTTACCGCGGCTTCTTGCCGAAGACTTTAATGTATTCGGCTTCGCCGCCCTTGGCGAGCGCCTTGGCCTGCTTGACCCAGTCGTCGCGATCGATGCGGCCCTTGAAATTCAGGTAGCCATCAACCCACTCGCGCTCGGCCTTCTTCCAGCCCGCGACCTGCGCGAAGGTGAAGATGCCCAGTTCGTGCAGCGTGCCTTCGATCTTCGGGCCAACGCCCGAGATCAGCTTCAGATCGTCAGGGGTGGCAGGCTTCTCGATGCCGGCAGGACGGTTCTTGTCTGTCAGCGACGGCTTTGCCGTTGCCGGAACCGGTGCCGCGACGCCCGGCTGCTCTTCAACGGCCTTGGCGTTTTTTGCAGCGGCCTTCGGCGCCGTTACGGGCGTCTTCAGCGCGGCATTGGTCTCGGCGTCCGTGCTCTTGGCGCGGGCTGCTTCCGACGGGGGAACCGGTGCGGCGTCGACCGTTGCGGTCGCGGCGTCGGCGACGACCTTCTTGGCGGAGGCCTTCTTCTTCGGCTCTTCGTCGGTCAGCGACGTCGGGCCACCCTCAGGAGAGGAGAAGTGACGGTCGATCTGCGGGCCGGGTGTTACGCTTGCGCCGTTGCCGGCATCGAAGGTGTCGATGATCTCGGCCAGGCGCTCCGGCGTCAGGTCTTCGTAGGTGTCCTTGCCGATCATGACCATGGGCGCGTTGACGCAAGCCCCGAGACATTCGACTTCTTCCCAGGACAGCGTGCCTTCGGCGTTACGCTCGAACGGATGGTGATGGATCTTGCTCTTGCAGACCGACATCAGGCCTTCCGAACCGCGCAGCATGCAGGGCGTCGTGCCACACACCTGAATGTGGGCGCGCGTGCCGACCGGGCCGAGCTGGAACTGCGTGTAGAAGGTCGCGACCTCGAGAACGCGGATGTAGGCCATGTCGAGCATGTTGGCGACCTTTTCGATCGCCGCGCGCGTGACCCAGCCGTCCTGTTCCTGCGCTCGCATCAACAGCGGAATGACCGCGGATTGCTGACGGCCCGCAGGGTATTTCTGGATCGTCTTATCCGCCCAGGCCGCGTTCTCGTCATTGAAGGCGAACGCGGCAGGCTGGAATTGATCTTCGGCTAATCGACGAACGGACATTCTTCCTCACGCCTTGTCAGTTTAGGGCGCCACACTGCGACGAGGTCAGAGACTTCATCTCGCAAGCGTAGGCCGACTGGTCTTTCTGCAGGAACACAACGAAGAACTTTCCACCGTTGGGGACTGCAGCCTTGATTTGATAGCCCCTGGACAAAAGTTCGCCCATGGACGCCTTGTTTGCCGGCGGCGCCACGTCGTCCTGGCCCAGCTTGGGGCCAAGTCCATCGGCTTGCTGGGCGTATACGCCAGAAGCCAGGAGGAGGACGACGGTAACGAGCGACGGCAGCTTCATTAGCGGTCGACCTCGCCGAAGACGATGTCGAGCGAGCCGAGAACGGCTGTCACGTCGGCAAGCATGTGGCCCTTGCAGAGGAAATCCATCGCCTGCAGGTGGGCATAGCCCGGGGCGCGGATCTTGCAACGGTAGGGCTTGTTGCTGCCGTCGGCGACGACGTAGACGCCGAACTCGCCCTTCGGCGCTTCGACGGCCGCGTACACTTCGCCGGCCGGAACGTGATAGCCTTCGGTGTAGAGCTTGAAGTGGTGGATCAGCGCTTCCATCGAACGCTTCATCTCGCCACGCTTCGGCGGAACGACCTTGCCGTCGATCGAAGAGACCGGGCCGACCTTGGCATCGCCAAGCAGACGGTTGACGCACTGCTTCATGATACGGACGGACTGGCGCATTTCGATCATGCGGATCAGGTAGCGATCGTAGCAGTCGCCGTTCTTGCCGATGGCGATGTCGAATTCGAGATCGTTGTAGCACTCGTAGGGCTGCGAGCGGCGCAGGTCCCAGGCAGCACCCGAACCGCGAACCATGACGCCCGAGAAGCCCCAGGACCATGCGTCTTCCAGCGATACGACGCCGATATCGACGTTACGCTGCTTGAAGATGCGGTTGTCGGTCAGGAGGCCTTCGATATCGTCGAGAACCTTCAGGAATGGGTCGCACCACTTGCCGATATCCTCGACCAGTTCCTGCGGGATGTCCTGGTGGACGCCGCCCGGACGGAAATAGGCCGAGTGCATACGGGCGCCACAGGCGCGCTCGTAAAACACCATAAGCTTTTCGCGCTCTTCGAAGCCCCAGACCGGCGGCGTCATCGCGCCGACGTCCATGGCCTGCGTCGTCACGTTCATGATGTGCGACAAGATTCGGCCAATTTCGGAGTAGAGAACACGGATCAGCTGACCGCGAATCGGAATTTCCAGCTTCAGCATCTTTTCGACGGCGAGCGCGAAAGCATGCTCCTGGTTCATCGGCGCGACGTAGTCGAGGCGATCGAAATAGGGAACGGCCTGAAGGTAGGTCTTCGATTCGATCAGTTTTTCGGTGCCGCGGTGAAGGAGGCCGATATGCGGATCGACGCGCTCGATGATTTCGCCATCGAGCTCAAGCACCAGACGCAGAACGCCGTGCGCGGACGGATGCTCCGGTCCGAAGTTGATCGTAAAGTTGCGAACGTTATGTTCAGTCATAGCGACGCGCTCCGCGCTGGCAATTGGCATGAGACGGCGAACGGAGAGGCTTCAAGACAGTCGAGCCTCATCTCAATTCGCAGCCTTCTCGTCTCCCGGAAGTACGTAATCGGTGCCTTCCCACGGGGACGTGAAATCGAAATTGCGGAATTCCTGCTTCAGTTCGACGGGCTCGTAGACGACACGCTTGGCGGCATCATCATAACGCACCTCGACATAACCTGTCGTCGGGAAGTCCTTGCGCAGCGGATGGCCTTCGAAGCCATAGTCCGTCAGCAGACGGCGCAGGTCGGCATGACCGGAGAACGGAATGCCGTACATGTCCCAGGCTTCGCGCTCGAACCATTCGGCGCCCATGTAGACCGACGTGGCCGACGGAACCGATACGCCATCGGCAACGGCGAGCTTGACGCGGATGCGCAGGTTCTGCTTCGGCGACAGGAGATGGTAGACGACATCGAAACGCTTTTCGCGCTGCGGCCAGTCGACGCCGCAAATGTCGATCATGCTGACGAAACCGCAACGCGGATCGTCGCGCAGGAACGTCAGCAGCGCGACGATCGTTTCCGGCGTCGTGGTTACGTTCAATTCGCCATAGCTGATCGATGCATCGACAATCAGATCGCCGCGCATCTCGCGGAGATACGACGACAGTTCGCTCAAGGCTTCACTCATGACAGTCCTCCGCCCTTAGCGCTCAATCGTTCCGGTGCGCCGTATCTTCTTCTGCAGAAGCAAGACCCCGTAGAGCAGCGCTTCTGCCGTGGGGGGACAGCCCGGCACGTAGATATCGACAGGAACGACACGATCGCAGCCACGCACGACCGAGTAGGAATAGTGATAATAGCCACCGCCGTTTGCGCAGGAGCCCATCGAGATGACGTAACGCGGCTCCGGCATCTGGTCATAGACCTTGCGGAGCGCCGGCGCCATCTTGTTGGTCAGCGTACCAGCGACGATCATGACATCCGACTGGCGCGGCGAAGCGCGCGGAGCAACACCGAAGCGCTCCATGTCGTAACGCGGACCGGAAACCTGCATCAGGCCTTCGACGGCGCAGCAGGCAAGGCCGAACTGCATCCACATAAGCGAGCCGGTGCGGGCCCAGGTGATCAGATCGCGAGTGGACGTGACCAGGAAGCCCTTGTCTGCCAGCTCGTCATTGATCTCGCCGAAAAACGCAGTGTCGCTGCCAACAGGCTTGCCCGTTGCCGGGTCGATGATGCCTTTCGGATGCGGCGCGACGAGCGCCTTGTCGCTTGGGGCTACTCCCATTCCAGGGCTCCCTTTTTCCACTCATAAATAAAGCCGATGGTCAGCACGAGAAGGAAGACCATCATGGACCAGAAGCCGAACCAGCCGATCGCGCCGAAAGAAACGGCCCACGGGAACAGGAAGGCGACTTCGAGGTCGAAGATGATGAAGAGAATCGACACCAGATAGAAGCGGATATCGAATTTCATGCGGGCGTCGTCGAACGCGTTGAAGCCGCATTCGAAAGCCGAAAGCTTTTCAGCATCAGGCGCCTTGTAGGCAACGGCGAACGGCGCAATGAGCAGCGACAAGCCGATTACAAGGGCGATGGCAATGAAAATGGCGATCGGAATATAGGAACTGAGAAGTCCAGTCATCAGGTTCATCCCTGCTTGCCGCCTGCGCCGGGAGGCGCGGCCTGAGCATTTGCCCGGCAAGCGAACGTGCGTTGCAACAAGCCGTGGTTAGCGCAGCCACAGCCAATGCGCAAGAGTTTTAGCGTGTCAATTCCAATTGCATACGTGCGACATTATTAGCCACGCATATTGTTTTTGCGACAAATCAACGCACAGCCCGCGATCTTGCATGCCAGCCCAGCATTTATTGCATGACTGACGGGCTTTCATGAGTGGAAAACGCAGGATTTGACAGGACCAAGCCGCGAACTCAGGCTGCCGAACACATTGAGAAGTATGGCATATCCGCTGTGCGCGCCACATTCGCCCGCGCAGACAACCTCGAACCGGCTCATGTCTATGTATTTGATATACAATACTCATTTTCGAGCAACGGTCGAACAACGCGTGCGACGCACCGGGCCGCAGCATGGAGCGGACGGGCAAAATCGGTGATTTTGCGGCGGCTAAGTGCGCATTTCCTCATCTAAAGTCGGTGAATTGTCGGCAAGGCGGAGTATCCGCTCCGATTCGACTGAAAAACTGCGCCAATCGGGTCGCTATGTCGCAGGCTCAACGGCTAAATAAAGGGCATTTCGGCCAGTGGGTATTGCGCATGTCCGAGCCCCGGAACGGGCCGCGCGGGGTGATCGGGCGGGTGCGCGGCGGCCTCATCAGACGCACTCTAAAGACCCGCGATTCCGGACATGCGCGAACGCTACTTAAATCCATAAGTTGCGCGAAATAACCTCGCTGGGGAGGCCCATTCCGACACTTCATTATAAGGACAAAGCAGCTCAAGCACGGCAGCGATAGGTGGCTTTATCGGCAACCGAGGACGCGGCAGGTCGATTGAGTATCGAGAGGCACTGAAGAGGCGTCTGAGCGCGACTGTCGCGGCTCCTGGCAGGCCACGCGGCGGCGCCTGCCCTCTTGGCGGCGACGGCCCATGCCGAAGGCATAGCGAAACGCGCAGGACCGCAACAGCGATGCGCATGAGACGCGCATCAAGTACAGAAAGGCGCAAGCGCACCTTGTAGGTGATGTATATTATGGAGACATTCTGGAAGAGAATGGCGCGAGTGACGGGGCTCGAACCCGCGACCTCCGGCGTGACAGGCCGGCACTCTAACCGACTGAGCTACACCCGCGCATTTTCAGACTGCGTCGTTCCGGACCATGCTTTTCAGCACTTACATGAAATGGCGCGAGTGACGGGGCTCGAACCCGCGACCTCCGGCGTGACAGGCCGGCACTCTAACCGACTGAGCTACACCCGCATTCATTTCAAGCGATCCGGATGCTTTCGCGTCCGTGTCAAAGCAGCTTGCCGCTTCGATGAGCGGCTAACTACGGGGTTCGCATTTGAGTGTCAAGCAGGTTTGGAGACAAAACGATGACAGCCTGCGATTTGTTTGTGGGTGAATGAAATCACATCCGAAATCGCCCACATATAAGGGGCCATTCCAGCGCCGACGCTCCAGATATCCGCCAGCGAACGATCCTGGCTCTGCCCTCCCCTTGGCCTCCCGTTGTCGATTTTTCTTTTCCACAGACGGAATTACCGGGAAACCGGGGCATTGGTGGAGGTCGATCGAAAAAAATCAAAAAATCTTCACAAACGCTCTTGCGGTTTGTCCGCGATCCGCATAGATCACGGCCATCGACGCGGCGGACATGATCCGCACCGCGGAGGGCGATTAGCTCAGTTGGTAGAGCGCCTCGTTTACACCGAGGATGTCGGGAGTTCGAGTCTCTCATCGCCCACCATCTTCTCTCCCCTTTATGTGATTGATCGGCCCGCAGCTTTGATTTTGCTGCGGTTGCTAATCCCGTGTCCGGCGATTAGGTTCCGGCCAAATCGAACGGCACCTCATGTGCTTCAGGCGGAGATAGAATCATGAAAACACGCGAAGATCGCCAGGCACAGCGGGCAGCCATGCCGCGCACGCAGCTCAGCGCCCATCACATGGAAAACGCGCGCCTGCTGCCCGATCGCGGCGAATTGCTCTATCGTATTCCCAATGGCGGCGTCGGCGTCGAGATCGGCGCGGCATTCGGGGAATACACGGCGGAGATTCTCGAAAAGAATCGCCCGGCTCAGCTTTATCTCATCGATCCCTGGAGCATGGACCGCTACAGCTCCGGCCTCGACCAGATCCACACGCAGTTCGGCAAGCAGATCGAAAGCGGGCAGCTGCACCTGATGCAGGGTACCTCGCTGGAGAAACTCGCCGAGTTCGAGGACGATTTTCTCGATTGGGCCTATATCGACACCGATCACTCATTCGAACTCACCTGGCAGGAACTGCTGCTCTGCGACCGCAAGGTCAAGCGGACCGGCCGCATCGCCGGCCACGACTTCTGCACCGGCAATACGGTGAAGCCGATCGTCTATGGCGTCGTCGAGGCCGTCACCAAGTTCTGCAAGGATTATGGCTGGCAGTTCGAATTCCTGACCGTCGAATCGCATGCGCACTTCTCCTTCTGCCTGAAGCGGCTCTGAGTCGCCCGGCGCGTCGCCGCAATTGATCCGTTCCCCTCGCGCAGGCGTAAGCGCTGACAGGCCGATTTGCGGCCAGCGAAGGGATCGATCATGCGCAACGCCCCTCTTCTTGCCGCCCTCCTCACTCTGGCGAGCCTGCCCGCAACCGGCGCCGCGGCCCGGGACTTTCGGCTGGAGGACTTCTTTGCCGGCAAGAGCATTGCCGTTGGCCGTTTCCAGGCGATCAACGGTGTCGATCGCAGCTTCAAGGTCAGGCTGACCGGTCGCTGGAACGGCAAAACTCTGATGCTTCGCGAAGATTTCGCCTATACCGATGGTGAGCGCGATCGGAAGAACTGGCGCTTTCTCAAAACCGCGCCGGGCGCCTATACGGGCACCCGGGAGGACGTCGTTGGAGAAGCGATCGTCAAGATCGATGGCAATGTGGCGCGTTACAGCTATCTGGTCGATATCGATCCAAGCGCCAAAGAGAATATCGTGAGGTTCCACGACACTTTGCGGCTGATGCCTGATGGAACATTGCTCAACACGGCGTGGGTGAGCAAGTTCGGATTTCCGGTCGCCAAGGTGCGGGTCGACTTTACCCGGCAGCGGTAGCGGCAGGCGCCGCATGCTGCCCTATCTGTTCCTCTTGGCGCTTGTCGCCGCTTTTGTCCCCTGCTAGTGCCGTGGGCGGCAATCACGAGGAGGATTTTTCATGAAGCAGCATTCTTTCGGCCACCTGCCGCACACGGTGAGCAATATCGGTTTTGGCGCATGGCAGATCGGCGGTGCCTGGGGCGACGTCAGCGAAGCTGATGGACGCGCAGCACTCAATGCGGCGCTCGATGCCGGGATCACCTTCATTGACACCGCCGACGTCTATGGCGACGGCCGTTCGGAGAAGATCATCGCCGATGTGCTTGAGAGCCGTGGCGGCGAGCGCCCGATGGTCGCCACCAAGGCCGGTCGGCGGTTGAACCCGCATGTGGCGGGTGGTTACACCAAGGCCAATCTCGAGGGCTTTATCGACCGCAGCCTGAAGAACCTCAAGGTCGACAGCCTCGACCTCGTGCAGCTGCACTGCCCGCCGACGGAGGTGCTTTATCGCCCTGAGGTGTTCGAGGGGCTGAACGAGCTGCAGAAGGCCGGCAAGATTCGCGGCTATGGCGTCAGCGTCGAGAAGGTCGAGGAAGCGCTGAAGGCGATCGAGTTCCCCGGCGTGGTGAGCATCCAGATCATCTACAATCTCTTCCGCCAGCGCCCGAGCCATCTGTTTTTCCGCGAGGCGCGGGAGAAGAACATTGCCGTCATCGCTCGCGTGCCGCTGGCAAGCGGCCTGCTCTCCGGCAAGATCAGCCGCGAGACGACGTTCGCGAGCGACGACCATCGCAACTTCAATCGCCACGGCGAAGCATTCGATGTCGGCGAGACCTTCGCGGGCGTTCCCTTCGAGGTTGGACTGCAGGCGGTCGAAGAGGTTCGCAAGCTGGTTCCCGAGGGCGCCACGATGGCGGCGTTTGCGCTGCGCTGGATTCTGATGAACGACGCCGTCACTGTGGTCATTCCCGGCGCCCGCAATGCCGAGCAGGCGAAAGCCAATGCGGCGGCCGCCAGCCTGGCGCCGCTGACGCATGAGGTGATGGCCGCGAGCCACGAGATCTACGACCGGCTGATCGCGCCGCATGTGCATCAGCGCTGGTAACAGCCGTAACTATTTCGCCAAACAGAAATGGCCGGGCATCGACCCGGCCATTTCCTTATCTGGGCTTTGCCCGGATTACTTCTTTTCAGCGTAAGCCTTGATGGCGGCGGCGACTTCGCCCTGTGCCTTCTCGGCGTTTTCGAAGCCGTTCAGCTCGACAACCTTGCGCTTGGCCGGCAGCTGCTTGTAGACGCGGAAGAAAGCCTGCAGGCGCTCT
Organism: Rhizobium sp. 2MFCol3.1; assembly: GCF_000377565.1. Classification (GTDB taxonomy): domain Bacteria; phylum Pseudomonadota; class Alphaproteobacteria; order Rhizobiales; family Rhizobiaceae; genus Rhizobium. The sequence continues at coordinate 166,533 of NZ_KB898362.1, forward strand.
TGCTCGATCTCCGGAAGATCGGTGATTTCCTTGATCTTGTCGTAGCTCGGATCGATGTCGCTGGCCGGAACGGCAACGACCTTGTCGTCCTGCTCGCCGCCGTCGATCATCTTCAGGAGGCCGATGGCACGAACCTTGATGATGGCGCCCGGAACGACCGGCTCGCGGGTGTAGACAAGCGCGTCGAGCGGATCGCCGTCACCGCCGAGCGAGCTGGTGATGGAACCGTAGTTGGCCGGGTAGATGACCGGCATCGACTGGAAGCGGTCCACGACGATGTGGCCGGTCTTGGCGTCGATTTCGTACTTGGTGAAGCTTCCCTGCGGAATTTCGATCGCCGTGAAGAACTCCTTGCTGTCGTCCTTCGGCTGCGGATAGTCGAGATAGGAAACATAGTCGGAAGCGGCGGCGACGCCGGCCGTGAAGAGAACGGCAGCGGCCGCGGAAATAATGGTCTTCATAAGAGATACCCCCAATTGGCATTGCGAAGAAACGCCCCCCGCCTATGGGGTTTGCATTACAGCGATGTGACATATGCCGGGCGCTCGGGACCATCCACATGACAATCTCGTGAGCGCCCGGAGCAGCTATGTTATGCGGTTCCGCGCTCGCGCTTCATCTCGTGGCGCATGAGGAACAGCGAGGCGCAGAGAATCAGGCCGGCACCGAGCCACAAATAACCAGCCGGCGCATAGCCGAAGACCAGCCAGCCGGCGAGAACGTTGAGCGGCAGCTTCAGATCGTCGAAGGGCTGGACATAGGCGGCATCGGCGGCACTGTAGGCGAGCGTGAGGAGGTACTGGGCGATCGCCGTCAACAGGCCGGCTGCGACGAGCAGCATCAACACCGTGCCTATTGGCATTGCGAAGCCTGCCGCAGCGGCGAGACCGCCGTTGACGGGCGTTAGGAGCACGAGCAGCCACACGGTGATCGTCTCAGGCTTCTCGATCCCCGTCAGGCTCTTGGTGATCAGCGACGAGGCGCCCCAGAGCAGTGCCGACAGGATCGGCAACAGTGCCGCCCAGCTGAAACTGTCCGACCAGGGCTGCAGGATGATCATGGCGCCGGCGAAGCCACAGGCCGTGGCGCCCCAGCGCACTGCCCCTACCCGTTCACCGAGGAACAGGCGGGCGCCGAGGATGATGAAGAAGGGCGAGGTCATGACGAGCGCGATCGCCTGCCAGATCGGCACGCTCGCAAGACCAGCGACCCAGGTCTGGACACCGAGCGCGGCCAACACGACGCGGAGGATGTGGCGCGAGGGGTATTGGGTGCGCATCGCGCCAAGGCCGGTCTTCCACAGGAAGGGCAGCGAGAAGACGAGCGCGAAGGCATATTGCCAGAAGGCGACCGAGGCGGATGGGAAGGCCAAGGTCATCGTCAGCCACTGGGTGACGACGTTGAGAATGGCAAAGGCGATGCCGGCGAGCACCATCCAGCTTGCGCCGGCGAGTGCACGCGATGCGGATATGGAAACCTGGGTAGTCTGATTCATGTTATTCATCCGAACAAAAGGACCAACATAAATCAGGACGCATGAACGCGGGTGCCGACGCGGCGGACGACCCGCCCCGCGTACCCTGCTCATTCTCTTTCATCCGGACTATGACCGTCGGCTCCGGAATTCAACCGGATCTGCTGACCCTTCCCACCTGAGGTGAAAAGGCGCTCGCGGGCTCAAGCTTGCGCTCTTACCGCCGGTGGGGAATTGCACCCCGCCCTGAGAATGATCCATGCGTAGTTGAAAGCCGCGATCGCGGCAAGTCTCGCAAATGCGAAAAGGGTCCGGCTTTCGCCGAACCCTTCGAATACTTGTGCTGCCGGTCTCGTTGCCCGGCTGCCAAGCAAATCCAATCAGCCGTTGACGGCTTCCTTCAGGCCCTTGCCGGGCGTGAACTTCGGCACGTTGCGTGCCGGAATGTCGACTTCAGCGCCGGTCGACGGATTGCGGCCCTTGGTGGCAGCGCGATGGGAAACGGTGAAGCTACCGAAACCAGCGAGGCGAACGTCGCCCTTGCCCTTGAGTTCAGCCTGGACAACTTCGAAAACAGCGTCGACGGCCGAAGCGGCATCGGTCTTCGAGAGTCCTGCCTTTTCGGCAACTGCGGACACGAGTTCATTCTTGTTCATGTTTCCACCCCTTTCAAATGGTTCGAAACGACTCAAATCTATAGCCGGGCACGGAATTTGGTGCATCAGGCCCGCCGCACCCCAAAGAGCCTGCAAATAAAGGAAAAGCAAGCGTCTCCGTACGGTTTTCACAAAAAAAGGCTGGCAAAAATGCCAGCCTTTTCAGGGTTTTTAAGCAATAGGGCACGAATGTGGCAAACAAGGCTCAATGAGCGATGGAAGTGCCGCTTTCGTCGTGCCCTTCGACCGTTGCGATAACAGGCGTTTCCACCGTGCCATCCCACTCGATCGCCTCCGGTCTGCGGACCAGAGCATGCTTGATCACCTCGCCCATACGGGACACTGGGATGATCTCCATGTTGTTCTTCACGTTATCCGGGATCTCCGCCAAGTCCTTGGCGTTTTCTTCCGGGATCAGAACAGTCTTGATACCGCCGCGCAGTGCGGCGAGCAGCTTTTCCTTCAATCCGCCGATCGGCAGAACGCGACCACGAAGCGTGATTTCGCCCGTCATCGCCACGTCCTTGCGAACAGGGATACCGGTCATGATCGAGACGATCGCGGTGGCCATGCCGACGCCGGCCGATGGGCCGTCCTTCGGCGTGGCGCCTTCCGGCACGTGGACGTGGATGTCCGACTTGTCGAAGCGCGGCGGCTCGATGCCGAAATCGACAGCGCGCGAGCGGACGTAGGACGCCGCAGCCGAAATCGATTCCTTCATCACGTCCTTCAGGTTGCCGGTGACGGTCATGCGACCCTTGCCCGGCATCATGACGCCTTCGATCGTCAGCAACTCACCACCAACCTCGGTCCAGGCCAGACCGGTGACGACACCGACCTGATCCTCGCCCTCGGCTTCGCCGTGACGGAAGCGCGGAACACCCAGATAGTCCGAAATGTTCTCGGCGGTAACCGCGACCGATTTCGTCTTACCCTTGATGATCTCGGTGACCGCCTTGCGGGCGAGCTTCATCAGTTCGCGCTCGAACGAACGGACACCGGCTTCGCGTGTGTACTGCTGGCTGATCGCCATCAGGGCATCGTCCGAAACCGAGAATTCGTTCGGCTGCAGAGCGTGTTCCTTGATGGCCTTCGGCAGCAGGTGCCGCTTGGCGATCTCGCGCTTTTCGTCCTCGGTGTAGCCGGCGATACGGATGACTTCCATGCGGTCCATCAAGGGCGCAGGGATATTCAGCGTGTTCGCCGTCGTGATGAACATCACGTCCGACAGATCGTATTCGACCTCAAGGTAGTGGTCCATGAAGGTCGAGTTCTGTGCCGGATCCAGCACTTCGAGCAGAGCCGACGACGGATCGCCACGGAAATCCTGGCCCATCTTGTCGATTTCATCGAGCAGGAAGAGCGGGTTGGACTTCTTCGCCTTCTTCATCGACTGGATGACCTTGCCGGGCATCGAGCCGATGTAGGTGCGGCGATGACCGCGAATTTCAGCTTCGTCACGAACGCCGCCGAGCGCCATGCGGACATACTCACGGCCGGTCGCCTTGGCGATCGACTGGGCGAGCGAGGTCTTGCCGACACCCGGAGGGCCGACGAGGCACAGGATCGGACCCTTGATCTTGGTCGCGCGAGCCTGGACAGCCAGATACTCGACGATGCGCTCCTTGACCTTGTCGAGACCGAAGTGATCGGCTTCGAGGATCTTTTCGGCGTTGTTGAGATCCGTCTTGATCTTCGACTTCTTGGACCACGGAATACCGAGCAGCCAATCGAGATAGTTGCGCACGACGGTGGCTTCCGCCGACATCGGGCTCATCTGACGCAGCTTCTTCAGCTCGGCATCGGCCTTCTCGCGACCTTCCTTGGAGAGCTTGGTCTTGGAGATGCGCTCTTCCAGTTCGGCCATCTCGTCGCGGCCTTCCTCGCCGTCGCCGAGCTCCTTCTGAATCGCCTTCATCTGCTCATTCAGGTAGTATTCGCGCTGGGTCTTCTCCATCTGGCGCTTGACGCGCGAGCGGATGCGCTTCTCGACCTGAAGGACCGAGATCTCACCTTCCATGAAGCCGAGCGCCTTTTCGAGGCGTGCCTTGACGCTGGTGGTTTCCAGCATCTCCTGCTTCTCGGTGATCTTGATCGACAGGTGCGAGGCAACCGTATCGGCCAGCTTCGAGTAGTCATCGATTTGGCTGGCGGCGCCAACGACCTCGGGCGAGATCTTCTTGTTGAGCTTCACGTAGCTCTCGAATTCGGACACGACCGAGCGGCTCAGCGCTTCCAGTTCGACCGGATCGTCGTGCGGCTCTTCGAGCACATGACCGAGGGCTTCATAGAAATCCTCGCGGTCGGTGTAGGCGTCGATTTCAGCGCGCGCGCGACCTTCGACGAGAACCTTGACGGTTCCATCGGGAAGCTTCAGCAGCTGCAGAACGTTGGCGACGGTGCCGACATTGTGGATGGCGGACGGTTCGGGATCATCGTCGCTGGCATTGATCTGCGTGACGAGCATGATCTGCTTGTCCGAGCCCATGACTTCTTCGAGCGCGCGGATCGATTTCTCGCGGCCTACGAAAAGAGGTACGATCATGTGCGGAAAGACCACGATGTCGCGCAGGGGCAATACTGGATAAGCGGTGCTCGCAACTGACGTTTTCTTCGTCATTTTATTTCCTTTCCATCGTCCCGTTGCCGGGCTCTTCTGGCGCGACCGTTTGGGACCGGCCGCACTCTCACTTGGATTAACAAGTGGAGGTTCTGACTATGCTTTTCAAGCTGCCACATGGCCCGTGTCCGCTTGGACATGACAGCTATGCTACAACGGAACACCTCACTATGTCGCGCCTAGCTGGACCGGCGCTGACCATTTCCGAACCGGCTAAAATACAACGCCGAAACACACCAACGGAATCATTGCATAATTGCCAAGGGCGGATGAATTCGCAACGGCAACGAACGTGGTTTCAGGCGTCATCAGCAAGTTTTATCGGCATTTGGAGGTGCCGCGAACGGTTTTTCAAATAGAAAGGGGCCCGCCAACGGCAAGCCCCTTAAATTCACGGTTCGTATCGCGCTGATACTTAGGCCGAGGCGTTGGCCTTTTCTTCCTGGCGATCCGCGTAGATGTAGAGCGGCCGCGAGGAGCCGCGGACGACTTCGTCGGAAATGACGACTTCGCGCACGCCTTCGAGCGTCGGCAGTTCGAACATCGTGTCGAGCAGGATCTTTTCCATGATCGAACGAAGGCCGCGGGCGCCGGTCTTGCGGGTAATCGCCTTGCGGGCGATTTCGCGAAGGGCGTCCTCGTGGAAAGTCAGCTCGACGTCTTCCATCTCGAACAGGCGCTGGTACTGCTTGACGAGCGCGTTCTTCGGCTCCGACAGGATCTGGATCAGTGCGTCCTCATCGAGGTCCTCGAGCGTCGCCAAAACAGGCAGACGACCGATGAACTCAGGGATCAGGCCGAACTTGACGAGATCTTCCGGTTCCAGTTCGCGCAGCACTTCGCCGACGCGACGGTCATCCGGAGCGGCAACGCTTGCGCCGAAGCCGATCGAGGTCTTTTCGCCACGGGCAGAAATGATCTTGTCGAGACCGGCAAAGGCGCCACCGCAGATGAACAGGATGTTCGTCGTGTCGACCTGCAGGAATTCCTGCTGCGGATGCTTGCGGCCGCCCTGCGGCGGTACGGAAGCGACCGTGCCTTCCATGATCTTCAGAAGCGCCTGCTGCACGCCTTCGCCCGACACGTCGCGGGTGATCGACGGGTTGTCGGACTTGCGCGAAATCTTGTCGACTTCGTCGATGTAGACGATGCCGCGCTGCGCGCGCTCGACGTTGTAGTCGGCAGCCTGCAGAAGCTTCAGGATGATGTTTTCGACGTCTTCACCGACATAGCCGGCTTCGGTCAGCGTCGTGGCATCGGCCATCGTGAAGGGAACGTCGATGATGCGGGCGAGCGTCTGGGCAAGATAGGTCTTGCCGCAACCGGTCGGACCGACCAGCATGATGTTCGACTTCGCAAGCTCGATTTCGCCGTTCTTGGTGGCGTGCGCGAGACGCTTGTAATGGTTGTGAACGGCAACGGACAGGATCTTCTTCGCCTGACGCTGGCCGATGACGTATTCGTCGAGGACCTTGATGATGTCCTGGGGCGTGGGAACGCCATCACGGGACTTGACCATCGAGGACTTGTTTTCCTCGCGGATGATGTCCATGCACAATTCGACGCATTCATCGCAGATGAAAACTGTCGGTCCGGCAATCAACTTGCGGACTTCGTGCTGGCTCTTTCCGCAGAAGGAGCAGTACAGGGTGTTCTTAGAGTCGCCGCCGTTGCTGCCGCTGACTTTGCTCATATCACTTTCCTTCCAGCACGCCGCATTTCAAGGTGAAAGTGCGGTCAACTCATTGGCCTGCCCCACTTGGAGCTACAGCCGGCCAAGGCCGTCAAGGGGTACGAACCGGGTCCAGACTAGGCCGTCTTGGCCCCGGCGGCAACGAACTCCCCTTCGAAGCCAAATGCTATGTCATAAAAATTCAACATAGCATTAATACTTGAGAATGGTTCACCCGCCACTCGGTTTATTCCCTAGTTCGATCACAAATGAGATAGAACTGTGGCGGGGAAAACACCATCCCTAGTTCTGACTAGGCGCAGCGCCTTCGATCTCGACGCGAGACGTCAGGACCTTGTCGATCACGCCCCAGTCCTTGGCTTCCGCCGCATCCATGAAATGGTCACGGTCGAGCGTCTTTTCAACTTCCTCGTAGGTCCGGCCCGTGTGCTTGACGTACACTTCGTTCAGGCGGCGCTTCATCTTGAGAATGTCGCGTGCGTGACGCTCGATGTCCGAAGCCTGGCCCGAGAAGCCGCCCGACGGCTGGTGAACCATGATGCGCGAGTTCGGTGTCGCGAAGCGCATGTCCTTGTCGCCGGCTGCGAGAAGCAGCGAGCCCATGGAGGCGGCCTGGCCGATGCACAGCGTCGACACGGCAGGCTTGATGAACTGCATCGTATCGTAGATCGCCATGCCGGCGGTGACGACGCCACCCGGCGAATTGATGTAGAGCGCGATTTCCTTCTTGGGGTTCTCGGCTTCGAGGAAAAGCAGCTGGGCGCAGACGAGCGTCGCCATGTGATCCTCGACCGGACCCGTCAGGAAAATGATGCGTTCCTTGAGCAGGCGCGAATAAATGTCGTAGGAGCGTTCACCGCGATTGGTCTGTTCCACAACCATCGGCACGAGGGCCATAGCGGTATCGACTGGGTTTCTCATGTGCGTCCTTTGTCAACGTCTTTCCGGCCCGACGCCGGGAATCAAAGAAAATGCCTTATCCCTACATAGAACTTCCCTACCCTTCTCTTCAAGACGCGCCTTGGGATAACGTTAAGACGGTGGGAAACCATGCCTGTTTTCATAGCCCCTCTGTAGGGAGATTCTTCAAAACCGTCATTAACGGCGGCGGGCCATACTCCCGGCTCACAGCTTTTCTCTTCAGCAAGATGAAGAAATGCTGAATTCGCCCAGTATGGGACGCCTGTCATTTACCTCGTGGAAAGCCTATCGCCAGATAACGGACGAGGCCCGTGGGCTGCCGCTCCGCGATTAACAAAGTCGCCAGCTTATTTAGCGAGGATGCGGCAATACAAGGGGTATTGCCGTGTTCAATGTTACGACAGGACTGGCCATTTGGTGCTCCGAGGCTATGACGCTCGCGCTGGTCGCGTTCATTGCCTGGCGCCATAATGTCCGAGATAAAACTTATTTCTATTGGGGCTGGGGCTTTGCGCTCAGCGGCATCGGATTTGCACTGGTCGCGTTGCGCGGCCACGTTCCAAGCTACCTGTCGGTCGAGGTGGGCAATACCATCGCGCTTGTGGGCCAGAGCGCCTGGGTGGCGGGATATCTGGCGCTCGACCGGCGAAAGATCGAATGGTGGGTGCTTTTGCCGCCGGTCGTCTGGCTAGCCGGCGTGTTCCTGCCCTGGGTGCACGACGACTACCCGAACCGGGTTGCACTCTACAACCTCGCCTCGGCAACGGGCGCGACGGCGCTGACCATGGCGGTCAGTTCGCCCGGTCTCAACCGGGAATCGGCCCGCGCGAAGCTCGCGGTCATGTTTATTCTGCAGGCTTGCGTCTGTTTTATCGCCGCCGGAGCGGTTGCGGTGCTCTCGCCTGATGATATGGAAGCGGCCAATATCGCGGGCCTCGCCGCCATGGGTACGGCGCTGATGCTGACGCTCGCCTGCGCGCTGACGGTTCGTCTCATCATGGAGCGCTCGGAGCAGAAATTGCGTATTCTCAGCCTCACCGACACGTTGACTGGTGTTCTCAATCGCCGCGGCCTGTTTGCGCAGTTCACGCGCATCCAGACGAAGGCATTTGACGAGAACCGGCAGGTCGCCGTTCTCCTGTTCGATCTCGACAATTTCAAGCGCATCAATGATCGCTTCGGCCATCAGGGTGGTGACGCCGTGCTGACGGTCTTTGCCCGCATGGCGCAGCAGTTTACGCCTGCTGGCGTGTTCGGCCGCATGGGCGGCGAGGAATTCGGCGCGTTCGCAAGCGTCGCCGACCAGACGGAGGCCGAGGCGCTCGCCGAAACGATCCGCACCGAGTTCTGCCGCGTTCCCGTCAGCACCGGCGATGCCATCATTCCGGCCACCGTCAGCATCGGCGTCGCCCTTGCCTCGCCCATCGAGGCCAATATGGACAAGCTGGTATCGGCAGCCGACCGCGCGCTCTATGCCGCCAAGGCCGCGGGCCGAAACTGCACCGTCACCTTCGGCGAGGCCGAGGCGGCAGCGCCGCCACCGCCGGAAGAAAAGCCGGATCACACGACGGGCGAACTCGTGCCGACGCTCGACGACCAGATCCATGCGCTGCGTCGTGTGGGATCACTTGGACGCTGACAATAGGTTGTGCTCTCTTCCCGAGGTTGGGCAAATCCGCTAAGCCTCGGGCATGATCACATTGCCTTACATGTCCATTGACCCTGCTGCGCGCCGCGTCTCTATCGATGCGCGCAGCCCCTTGTTCTACAGCAATCCCAATGCCGCATACGCGGCACTGCATACCCACTGTCCCACATTTTACTGGGAAGAGCAGAAGCAGTGGTTTTTCACTTCATATGACCATGTGAACGCGCTGTTGCGCGACCGCCGCTTCGGCCGGCAGATCCTGCATATCGCCAGCCGCGAGGAGCTGGGGCTTCCCGAGCCCGACCAGCACGTCGTCAACTTCGATCTCGCCGAACGCTATTCCCTGCTCGAACTTGAGCCGCCGGAACACACGCGCCTGCGCACGCTCGTCAACCGCGCCTTCGTTTCGCGCCATGTCGAGAAGATGAAGCCGGAGCTCGAAGAGCTCGCCAACCGGCTGATCGACCAGTTCGAGCACAAGGGCGAGGTCGAGTTGCTCTCGGCCTTCGCCGACATCATACCGGTCACGATGATCGCGCGGATGATCGGCATCCCGGAGGAGATGGGGCCGCAGCTTCTGAAATGGTCTCACGCCTATATCCGCATGTATCTCTTCGGCCGCACCCGCGCCGACGAGGATGGCGCTGAAAAGGCCGCGAAGGAATTCTCCGACTACGTGAAGACCGTGATCGCCGAGCGCCGCGCCAATCCGCGCGACGATCTTTTGACGCACATGATCCACACCGAGCACAAGGGCCAGTATCTGACAGAGGACGAGCTCGTCTCGACGACGATCGTGCTTTTGAATGCCGGGCATGAGGCGACGGTGCACCAGATCGGCAATTCGGTGCGGATGATCCTCGACAGCGGCTTTGCGCCTTCAGAATTGTTCAAGGACGAGGAAACGACGGAGCGGACCGTCGAGGAATCGCTGCGCATCTGCGCGCCGGTTCACATCTTCCAGCGCTGGGCGCTGGAGCCGGCCGAGATCGACGGTATATCGTTCAAGCGCGGCGACAAGGTGAGCCTGATCCTGGCCGCGGCCAATCTCGATCCGCTGAAGTTCACCGATCCGCTGACCTTCAAGCCGGATCGCCGCGAAGCGGCCAACCTCTCCTTCGGCGCCGGCATTCACTTCTGCATCGGCGCGCCGCTGGCGCGGCTGGAGCTCAACGTGGTGCTGCCGATCCTGTTCGACCGCCTGCCCGGCCTGAAGTTGGCCAAGACGCCCGAGGTCAAGGACGTCTACCATTTCCATGGGCTCGACCGACTCGATCTCAGCTGGCCCTCTCGCTGAGAAACGGCCAAATAAAACGACCGCGCTCCCTCTCGGGAGCGCGGCCATCCGCCTTGGGAGGCACAGCTGCCTGTTAACGCAGGCTGTTCTTTGGTTTGTTTGCCTTACTCGGCAGCCTGCAGCGTCGGAACCGGCTGATCGAGCTCTTCCGGCAGCTGACCGGCCATGGCGGCGGCGAACTTTTCCTGGTCGAGTTCATTTTCCCAGCGGGCGACCACGACGGTGGCGACAGCGTTGCCGACCAGGTTGGTCAGAGCGCGGCATTCCGACATGAAGCGGTCGATGCCGAGGATCAGCGCCATGCCGGCGACCGGGACCGAGGGGACGACCGACAGGGTCGCGGCCAGCGTGATGAAGCCGGCGCCGGTGATGCCTGCGGCACCCTTGGACGACAGCATCGCAACGAGGAGCAGCAGGATCTGGTCGCCGAGCGACAGATCGATGCCGGTTGCCTGGGCGATGAACAACGCCGCCAGCGTCATGTAGATGTTGGTGCCATCGAGATTGAACGAATAGCCGGTCGGGATGACCAGGCCGACGACCGGGCGCTTGCAGCCGGCGCGTTCCATCTTCTGCATCAGACCCGGCAGAGCCGCTTCCGACGAGGAGGTGCCGAGGACGAGCAGCAGCTCTTCCTTGATGTAGCGGATCAGCGACAGGATCGAGAAGCCGTTATACTTCGCAACCGCACCCAGCACGACCAGCACGAAGAGAAGAGCCGTGATGTAGAAGGTGAGGATGAGGTAAGCGAGATTGGCGACCGAACCGATACCGTATTTGCCGATGGTGAACGCCATGGCGCCGAACGCTCCGATCGGGGCGGCCTTCATCAGGATGGCGACGAGGCGGAAAACCGGGGCGGTGAGCGCGGTCAGGAAATCCGTGACGGGCTTGCCCTTCTCGCCGACCATGCCGAGCGCGATGCCGAACAGAACCGAGAAGAACAGCACCTGCAGGATGTCGCCCTGGGCAAATGCGCCGACGATGGTTTCCGGGATGATGTTCATCAGGAAGCCGGTGATCGTGGTTTCATGCGCCTTGGTGGCGTAGGTCGAGACAGCCTTGCCGTCGAGCGTCGCCGGATCGATGTTCATGCCGGAGCCCGGATGCAGCAGATTGCCGACGATGAGGCCGACGATGAGCGCGAGCGTCGAGAATACGATGAAATAGAGCATCGCCTTGCCGGCGACGCGGCCGACCTTCTTCAGGTCCGACATGCCGGCGATGCCGGTTGCGACAGTGAGGAAGATGACCGGCGCGATGATCATCTTGACGAGGCGGATAAAGGCATCGCCGAGCGGCTTCAGGCTGGCGCCGAAATCAGGCCAGAAATGGCCGATCAGCATGCCGGCGATGATGGCGACGACGACCTGGAAATAGAGATGCCGGTAGAACGGCATCTTGGTCCGCGGCTCGGCGGCTGGAATTTCAACACCCATAGTGTCCTCCATAAAGCCCCCAAACCTGACCGGCCTCCCGGGGCAACTGCGTTTCAATCAACAGCCTTCCGGCTATTCGCAGCTACTTAGCAATGACCGTGCCAGTTTCCGCGCGCCGCAATATCGCCATGATTCAAAAGACTTTTCTTCCGGGCCGAAACGTAGCCGGAGCGCCATTGCGCGAATTGTCGCACAATTTCATTTGACGTATGTGCGAAAATCCGCACACTGAACCCCATGCCAAATACGCCGAGCATTCAGGGATTTGAGACCATTGACGACGTCGATCGCAGGACGCGGCGCGGCTGGATCCTCTTCGTCGCGTTCTCGGCCGCCTTGCTTGTCGCAGCCCTGATCGGTGCGGCACTTTACGGGCGCAGTTCGTCGATCAACGCGCTCGCGACCCAGAGCCAGACTGACGCCAGCCTGAAGGTGGCGCTACTGACGGCCGTGCTTGAGCGCCCGCGCGCGCTGCCATTGCTGCTCGCCGAGGACCAGCAGGTCCTCAACGCGCTGTCCTCCACCAGCGTCAACGATATCGACATATTGAACCGCAAGCTGGAGCGGCTAGTAACGGGCACGCAGGCGGCGGTCCTCTATGTCATCGGCACCGATGGCCTTGCCATCGCGTCCAGCAACTGGCGTGAACCGATCAGCTTCGTCGGTAACGACTATACATTCCGCGACTATTTCAAGCGGGCGATGCAGCAGGGAACGGCGGAGCATTTCGCGCTCGGCAGCGTGAGCAAGCGGCCGGGTCTCTACATCTCCCGCCGGGTCGGCAGCGCCGACGCGCCGCTCGGGGTCGTGGTGGTGAAGCTCGAATTCGACCAGCTCGAGACCGACTGGCGCGACACGCGCCGGCCGGTCTATGTGACCGACGAGCACGGCGTCGTCCTGATCACCAGCATCCCCTCATGGCGCTTCATGACGGCGGTGCCGGTCCCGCAGCAGGAGCTTGCCGCCATCCGCGAGAGCCTGCAATTCGGCGATGCGCCGCTGACGCCGCTGCCGGTCGTCAGGCCCGATATCATCGACCCCAAGACATCGCTGGTTTCCGCGATCCTTCCCGGCAGCAGTGCCGCGGAATATCTGCGCCTCTACGCCACGGTGCCGACGACGCCCTGGCGACTGGAGTATCTGGTGCCGACGGAGGCCGCCGTCGCCTCGTCCGTACGGGAAATGCGTTTGCTCTCGCTCGCCGTGCTGGTGCCCATCCTCGCGGTCGCGGCGTTCCTGCTCAGGCGCAGGCAGAGTGCGGCCATGCGCATCGCGGTGGAATTGTCGATGCGAGAGGAGCTCGAGCGCCGGGTCGTCGCCCGCACCGAGGACCTCAGCCGCGCGCGCGACCGTCTGCAGGAAGAGATCGCCGACCACAGGAACACCGAATCCAGGCTGCAGGTCGTGCAGCAGGAGCTTGTCCAGGCAAACCGGCTTGCCATTCTCGGCCAGGTCGCGGCCGGCGTCGCGCATGAGATCAACCAGCCGGTCGCGACCATCCGCGCCTATGCTGATAATGCGCGCGTCTTCCTCGATCGCGAACAGGCCGAGCCGGTGAAGGAGAACCTCGGCGCCATCGCTGCGCTGACCGAGCGGATCGGTTCGATCACCGAGGAGCTGAAGGCCTTCGCACGCAAAGGCCGGACGGCGCCGGAGCCGGTGGAACTGCGCGACGTGATCGAGGGCGCCGTGGTGCTGCTCAAGAGCCGCTTTGCCGGACAATTGCAGGCGCTCAGTATCAAGCTGCCGCCGCCGGGGCTGCAGGTTCTCGGCAACAGGGTTCGGCTCGAGCAGATTCTGATCAACCTGTTTCAAAACGCGCTGGAAGCGCTGGAGGGGCGCAGCGATGCGCGGGTGGAAATCTCGGCGGTCGCGACGGATGAGGACGTCGAGGTGATCGTCGCCGACAACGGCCCGGGCATACCCGCCGCCATCCTCGCCTCGCTGTTTACGCCCTTCAACACCTCCAAGGAAAAGGGCCTCGGCCTTGGTCTGGTGATCTCGAAGGACATCGTCGCCGATTACGGCGGGCGCATCGAGGTCTCGAGCAGCGACCAGGGAACAAGCTTCATCGTGCATCTCGTGAGAGCAAAGCCATGACAGACGCCGCATCCATCTTCCTCGTCGACGACGACAAGGACCTTCTGCGCGCCACCAAGCAGACGCTGGAACTGGCGGGCTTTTCAGTTTCCGCCTTTTCGTCGGCGGTCGATGCGCTGGGAGCGCTGACGGCGGATTTTCCGGGGATCATCGTCTCCGATATCCGCATGCCGCAGATGGACGGCCTGCAGCTGTTCGACCGCGTGCAGCGACAGGACCAGGATCTTCCCGTCATTCTGGTGACGGGTCACGGCGATATCCCGATGGCGGTGAAGGCGATCCAGCAGGGTGTGTATGATTTCATCAGCAAGCCCTTCCCCGCCGACCGGCTGGTGCAGAGCGTGCGCCGGGCGGTGGAGAAGCGGCGTCTGGTGCTGGAGAACCGGGCCTTGCGCAAGGCGAGCGAGCAGGTGCGCGACGACCTGCCGCTGATCGGCCAGACGCCGGCGATGGAGCGGCTGCGCCATACGCTGCGGCAGATCGCCGATACCGATGTCGACGTGCTGGTGACAGGCGAGACCGGCAGCGGCAAGGAAGTCGTGGCCAGCCTGCTGCACCAATGGGGGCGGCGCAAGGCCGGGAACTTCGTGGCGCTCAACTGCGGCGCACTGCCGGAGACGGTAATCGAAAGCGAGCTGTTCGGCCACGAGCCCGGCGCCTTTACCGGCGCGCAGAAGAAGCGTGTCGGGCGTATCGAGCACGCCAGCGGCGGCACGTTGTTCCTCGACGAGATCGAGAGCATGGCGCCATCGACGCAAGTGCAGATGCTGCGTGTGCTTGAAATGCGCGAGGTGACGCCGCTTGGGACCAACGAGGTGCGGCCGGTCGACCTGCGCGTGGTCGCCGCCGCCAAGGTCGATCTCGGCGATCCCCGGCAGCGCGGCGAGTTCCGTGAGGACCTCTATTACCGGCTGAATGTGGTGACGATCTCGATCCCGCCGCTCAGGGAACGGCGCGACGACATTCCGCTGCTCTTCGGCTATTTCGCCGAGCGGGCGGCGAAGCGCTTCAAGCGCGATATGCCGGTTGCGTCTTCCGTTGTGCACCGGCATTTGCAGGGCCACGACTGGCCCGGCAACGTGCGTGAGCTATCGCATTTTGCCGAGCGTTTCGTGCTTGGCGTCGAGCAGTTCGGCAGCAGCGCGGCCGAGGCGAAGCCCACGGATCTCGGCGAGGGCTTGCCCCTGCCCGATCGGCTGGACCGCTACGAGGCCAGCATCATCCGCGACGTGCTCGACGCCAATGACGGCGATGTGCGCAGGACGATCGCGGAACTCGGCATTCCGCGAAAGACCTTCTACGACAAACTGCAGCGCCACGGCATCGTGCGTGCCGACTTCGCGCCGAGCGACGAGCGCGGCTAACCCGCCGTCACGCTGTAACGCGCTGCCGGCTTGTTGTGCGAGAGGTTGGGCCCAAGCGCCAGGCGCGCTGTCGTTGCGGCATCGAGATCGCCGCTATCGGGCAAGGACGGGATGGTGACCAGCTCGCCCTGATCGAAGCCCGCAAGGGCCGCGTCCACCATGTCGTTCACGTCCATCACCATCGAGGGCGGCATCTGGTCGAAGGAGCGGCCGACGCGCTCGAAGATTTCCGTGCGGGTCAGGCCGGGCATGACCGCCTGAACCTTGACGCCCTTTTCCGCGACTTCCGAATGGATGGCCTGGGTCAAGTTGAGGACAAAAGCCTTGGTGGCGCTGTAGGTGCCGTTGAAGCGCTCCGGAATATAGGCGACGACCGATGCGATGTTGACGATGGCGCCCCTGCCCCGCTCGGCGAAAGCTTGGGCAGCGGCAACGGCAAGCCGATTGGCGGCAACCACGTTCAGCTCGATCATCGTCTCGAGATAATCGATGTCATCCTCCACCAGAGTACCCTTGGGGCCGATACCGGCATTGTTGACGAGCAGGCTGATATCCGTGTCCTCGCGCAGGCGCTTTTCCACAATCCTGACGTCGGCGCGATCGGTAAGGTCGGCCGGCAGCACGCTCACTTTCACACCGGTCTCACCAGTCAACCGGTCGGCCAGCGCCTGCAGGCGCGCGGCATCGCGGGCGACGAGAATGAGATCATGGCCGCGCTTGGCAAGGCGATCGGCATAGGTGGCACCGATGCCGGACGAGGCGCCGGTGACGAGTGCGGTTCCGAGAGTAGCGGTGGACATGGTGGCATTCCTTCCTTGTTTGAACTCACCCTGCCCGATCTGGCAAGGCGCGTTGAAATTTACTGGTATATGCCACTATATCTAGGTGACGGATCTGTGCGCGCAAGAGGCGATGAAAGAGATGTGCCGTTTAGCGGTTGACGGATCGCCACCAATCGGAAGACATCACCGATGGAGAACATGCGATGGCAGACAACAACACCCCTGACGGGGCATGGAATTATTGCAGCAACAGCGCGCTCAAGCGCGCCTCACGGCAATTGGGCCAGCTTTATGAAGACGTGCTGGCGCCGAGCGGCTTGAAGATCACGCAGTACACGCTGCTGACGCAGATCAAGCTTGGCCGCGAAACGCCGCTGAAGCTGCTGGCCGAGGCGATGGTGATGGATCTCTCGGCGCTTGGCCACACGCTGAAGCCGCTGCAGCGCGACGGTCTCGTCGAACTCGTGGCCGACGAGCACGACCGGCGCGTCAAGCGCGTGCGGCTGACCGAGAAGGGCAATCAGTTGTGGAGCGACACGAACGGCCTGTGGCGCGAGGCACAGGCGCGCTTCGACGCAGCATTCGGCAAGGATGCCTCCGAAAATCTGCGGCGGACCATGGACCTCATCGCATCACCCGGCTTTGCCGCGGCATTTTCCGGCGCCCGAGAGGATCAGGACTGAACGGCGCAACAAGGATGTCCCTGCACGGGGACAATGCCATCAGAGCCTGATGACATAGTCCTTGCGAGTCGTTTCAATGACTTCCCAGGTTCCCTTGAAGCCAGGTCTCAGGATCATCCGGTCGCCGGCGCGCAAGTGGACGGGCTGGCCACCGTCCTCGGTGACGATCGAGTGGCCAGAGAGAATGTTGAAATACTCCCACTCGTCATAGACGATGCGCCACTTGCCCGGCGTCGCCTCCCAGATGCCCGCATAGAGGCCACCATCGGCCTCCTCCAGGTTCCACGTCCGAAACTGCGGATCGCCCGCGATCAACCGATCCTCCGCCGGGGCGCCGACTTCAGGTTCGACGCCCGAGATATCGAGCTTGAGCTGCTTTGCCATTGCGCCTCACACCTTCGCCAGCGACTGTTCGAGATCGGCGATGATGTCCTTGACGTCCTCGATGCCAATAGACAGGCGCACGACATCCGGGCCGGCGCCGGCGGCGGTCTTTTGCTCGTCGGTCAGCTGGCGGTGGGTCGTCGAGGCCGGGTGGATGACCAGCGAGCGAGTGTCGCCGATGTTGGCGAGGTGGGAGAAGAGCTGAAGGCCCTCGACCAGCGACTTGCCGGCCTCGTAGCCGCCCTTGACGCCGAAGGTGAAGACGGAGCCCGCCCCTTTTGGCGAATAGCGCTGCTGCAACGCATGGTTCGGATCGTCCTCCAGGCCGGCGTAATTGACCCAGGCGATCTTGCTGTGCGCCTTCAGCCATTTGGCGACCGTCGCGGCGTTTTCGCTGTGGCGCTGCATGCGCAGCGGCAGCGTTTCGATGCCTGTGAGGATCAGGAAAGCGTTGAAGGGCGAGATGGCCGGACCGAGGTCGCGCAAGCCGAGCACGCGGCAAGCGATGGCGAAGGCGAAGTTGCCGAAGGTCGAATGCAGGACGACGCTGTTATATTCCGGCCGCGGGCTCGATAGCATCGGATAGTTGCCGGATTTCGACCAGTCGAAGGTGCCGCCGTCGACGATGATACCGCCCATGGAATTGCCGTGGCCGCCGAGGAACTTTGTTAGCGAGTGCACGACGATATCAGCGCCGTGTTCAACCGGGCGGATGAGATAGGGGCTGGCCATCGTGTTGTCGACGATCAGCGGCAGGCCGTGCTTGTGGGCGACATCGGCGATTGCCGCGATATCGACAAAAGTGCCGCCGGGATTGGCGAGGCTTTCGATGAAGATCGCCCGGGTGTTTTCGTCGATCTGGCTTTCGAAGCTCGCCGGATCGGCGGAATCACCCCAGCGCACCTGCCAGCCGAAATTATCGAAGGCGTGGCCGAACTGGTTGATGGAGCCGCCATAGAGGCGCTTGGCTGCGACGAAGTTTTCGCCTGGGCGCAGCAGCGTGTGGAAGACGATCATCTGCGCGGCATGACCAGAGGCGACGGCGAGCGCTGCCGTGCCGCCCTCAAGCGCTGCGACACGCTCTTCGAGCACAGCCTGGGTGGGGTTCATGATGCGGGTGTAGATATTGCCGAATTCCTGCAGGCCGAAGAGTGCGGCGGCGTGATCGGCATCGTTGAAGACGTAAGCCGTCGTCTGGTAGATCGGCGTGGCGCGGGCGCCGGTCGCCGGATCGGGCTTTGCGCCCGCATGCACGGCCAACGTATTGAAACCCGGATCATTCGCGGTCATGAAGTCCTCCCGTTCTGATTTGACATTATGGCGGCGAGCATAGCGGACGATCGGCAAAAGTTAATCGCCATCCGTTTCAACCGAGGCGCGTTTGGCGAAAAATTTGCCCTTCTCAGCCGATGAGGCGTGGGTACTCGATTGCCGGGCAGCGGTCCATGACAACCTTGATGCCGGCGGCCTCGGCTTTGGCGGCAGCGGCATCGTCGCGCACGCCGAGCTGCGCCCAGATCACTTTCGGCCGCGGGTTCATCGCTAACGCCTCGTCCACCACCTCCGACAGATAGTTTGAGGCGCGGAAGACATCGATCATGTCGACCGGCACGGGCACGTCAGCGAGGTGGCCGAAGACCTCCTGCCCCTGGATGCGCTTGCCGACCTGCCCGGGATTGACGGGCATGACCTCGTAGCCGCGCGACAGAAGATAGCCCATGACGCCATTGCTCGGCCTTGCGGGATTGGGCGACGCGCCGGTGAGCGCGATCGTCTTCACCGACCGGAGGATATCGAGGATGTATTCGTCGCTATAGTGATCGTGATCCATCTTGCCTTGTCTCCAACTCAATGACAGCGCTAAAGCGCTTCCTATATATAATAGGTACGCCGGATGCCTAAGGAGGAGATTGCCGTGAGAAAAGTGCTTGTGTTCACCGCCGCGCTGCTCGCAGCAACCCCGGCGCTCGCGATATCGCGCTATAACTCACAGACGATCAGCTGCGACCGGGCGCGCGCCGCGATCCATAACGAGGGAGCCGTCATCTTGCGCTACCCCTCCACCCGCGTTCGCGGCATGACGCTCTACGACCGCTATGTGCGCAACAGCCGGATGTGCGACGCCAACGAATATGCCGAATGGACCACTGTTCCGACCAAGGACAACCCGAAATGCAGGGTCCTGAACTGTCAGAATATCGACAACCTGGACGGGATGCTGTTCATTCCGGACTATTCGCTCTGAGACACGAAATTCCGGTCGAGCGGCTGCCCATCAGACGGGCATAAAACCCACCAATTTTGACAGGCCGGACTCGCCTCCGCGTGGTCTTTTGTGATCTATTTGCATCACCCATCCGGGTTAATGCACTCACCTCAGCCAATGTTCACTGTATATACTGTTTATGTCCTCATTTGTTCACGGCCATTTTAGAAACACCTCATAGTTGAATGAGGGAAAAATGTTTGAAACTTCTGGCGTACGTATCGCAACGGCCGCTTGACGATATGATCGTCCGAAGGTTGCATAATCGATTAAGCAGAGAGGGAACTGCATAGCTTCATCTCAATGGCCGCTGTTGCATTTTCCTGATGACGGCGTAACAAGCTTTGTCCCGTCTTTTCGCCACACCATCAGGTAGTTCTTTTGTCCCTCACCGTCATCCTGTTGGTCCTGTTCGGCGCGCTTCTTCACGCGACCTGGAACGCCTTGATCAAGGCCGGGACGGACAAATCGCTGGACGCGAGCCTGATCTCGGCGGGCGGCGCAATCGCGGCCCTGCCTTTCCTGCCCTTCCTGCCCTTTCCCGCTATCGAGGCCCTGCCCTATATCGGCGCTTCGGCGATTTTGCAGTTCGCCTATTTCCAGCTGGTCGCAGGCGCCTATCGAGCCGGCGACATCGGCCTCGTCTATCCGCTGATGCGTGGCTGCGCGCCGCTCTTGGTGGCGGCGACGAGCGGCTTTGTTCTTGGCGAGAGCCTGTCGGGCGGCGCGCTGATCGGCACGATCACCATCTGCGCCGGCATTTTGACGCTCGCCTTCGAGGCCAAGCGCGGCAGCGGCAACGCCATTCGTCTGGCGCTCGCCAATGCCGTGGTCATCGCCACCTACACTTATGTCGACGGCATCGGCGCGCGGATATCGGGCAATGCGATCTCCTATACGCTGTGGATGTCGCTGTTGCCGCCGGTGCTGCTGCTCAGCTGGGCGATCTCGCGGCGCGGCGCCTATGCGGTTGCGATGCACGTGAAGGTGAACTGGTGGCGTGGCCTGATCGGCGGCACCGGATCGATCGCATCCTATGGGCTGGCGCTCTGGGCCATGACCAAGGCGCCTGTCGCCACCGTCGCAGCGCTGCGCGAAACGTCGATCCTCTTCGCGCTCATCATCTCCGTCGTATTCCTGAAGGAGAAAGCCAGCCCCTGGCGCTATCTCGCCGGCGCGATCATCGCGCTCGGCGGGCTATTGCTGAAGCTGGCGTAGCAGGCATCATCTGAAACCAAACTCTTTGCCGAGCAGATCGAACAGTTGCTTCGCAGCACTCTCGTCGAGTTGGATGGTCTGGCTTAACTTTCCAGGCTTTTGGCGACTGTCTCTGCCATAAGTTGATATTTGCATAAGACGTCGGCCATCATACTCGTGCACGAATATCTTGGCGTCGATGGGATCGTGCAGCTGAAACCGCTGCATTGAAGCTAACTCAAACTGCGTAATTCTTGCCATTTTCTCAGTCCCTCGACCAATCCGGCATCCTGTTCTCCAGGAATGCCCCGATCCCCTCTTCCGCATCCTCCGTCATCATGCTGTCCACCATGACTTCGGCGGCATAGCCGTAAGCTTCCTCGATCGGCATTTCGACCTGTCGATAGAAGGCTTCCTTACCGATCTGGAGCGCCATAGGCGATTTGCTTGCAATCACCGACGCGTATTTGGTGACGACCTGCTGCAGGTATTGTTTCGGCACGATGCGGTTGACCAGGCCGAAATCCTTGGCTGTTGAAGCGTCGATCGTTTCGCCGGTCAAAAGCATCTCCATCGCCTGCTTGCGATGGGCGGAGCGCGTCAGCACCACCATCGGCGTCGCGCAGAAAAGCCCGATGTTGACGCCCGGCGTGCAGAAGGTCGCCGTGTCGGTGCAGATTGCGAGATCGCAGGAAGCGACTAGTTGGCATCCGGCGGCGGTCGCAAGTCCGTCGATCTCGGCGATGACGGGCTTCGGCAGCTTGGTGATCTCCAGCATCAAATCGACCGCAAGAGCGAAGGTCTCCTCGAAGAACGCCTCGCCGTCATCGGCATCGGCGCGATGCTCGGCTAGTTCCTTGAGATCATGGCCGGCCGAGAAAACATCGCCCGTCGATGCGATGATCACTACGCGCACGTCGTCGTCCTCGGCCGCATTCTGCAACTCGCCCATCAGCGTCTCCATCATGGCGAGCGACAGGTGATTGGCGGGAGGATTGTTCAGGGTCAGCCGCAGCACGCCATCGGAAAGCTGGCGCAGCACGAGCGAACCGCTGGCTTTGCCGGCATCGGTGCGGAACGATAGAACTTCGGCCATGATGAAACTCCCTGCATGTCGATTTCGTGCTATCAGTCCTGCCACAAAAGGCCAGTCATTTCGAGGACAAGCGATGCCGTTGGCGCCAAAGCGTTGACATCGAAGCGTTGAAAATTGAGGTATCAAAATACCACACACTTAACGCATTGATTTCATTTATTTGTTTTTGCGGCCGTAGCCTGCGGCAATATTGACGCTATCGGCCGCAACCTCTATACACACCGCCAGAACGCAGCCTTTCCCGGCTGCTTTCTTTTTGGTGCGCCCCAGGGCTCCCAAATCAAGCAACAAGAAACGCCCTTTCGCCTTCGGGCCAAGGGATCAAAAGAGAGTAACTACTATGGCAACCTTCTCCCAGAAGCCTGCAGAGGTAGAGAAGAAGTGGGTCATCATCGACGCCGAAGGGCTTGTCGTTGGTCGTCTCGCTTCTGTTATCGCCATGCGTCTGCGCGGCAAGCACAAGGCTACTTTCACTCCTCACGTTGACGACGGCGACAATGTCATCGTCATCAATGCCGACAAGGTCGTATTCACCGGCAAGAAGTATTCCGACAAGGTTTACTACTGGCACACGGGTTTCGCCGGCGGCATCAAGGAGCGTACCGCTCGCCAGATCATGGAAGGCCGCTTCCCGGAGCGCGTTCTTGAAAAGGCAGTCGAGCGCATGGTTCCGCGTGGCCCGCTCGGTCGTCGCCAGATGAAGAACCTGCGCGTTTACGCTGGTTCCAACCATCCTCATGAAGCTCAGCAGCCTGTCGCTCTCGACGTCGCCTCGCTGAACAAGAAGAACGTAAGGAGCGCCTAAGAATGGCTGACCTCTCCTCCCTGAAGGATCTCGGCACGACTACCGAAGCTTCGGCTCCGGCACACGTCCGTAAGGTCGATTCGCTTGGCCGCTCCTACGCGACCGGCAAGCGCAAGAACGCTGTTGCTCGTGTATGGGTCAAGCCGGGCTCCGGCAAGATCGTCATCAACGGCAAGGAATTCACGGAATACTTCGCACGTCCGGTTCTGCAGATGATTCTGCGTCAGCCGATCGTCGCTGCTGCCCGTGACGGCCAGTTCGACATCATCGCAACGGTTGCAGGCGGCGGTCTTTCCGGCCAGGCCGGTGCCGTTCGTCACGGCGTCTCCAAGGCACTCACCTACTTCGAACCGGGTCTGCGCTCGGTCCTGAAGAAGGGTGGCTTCCTGACCCGCGACAGCCGCGTCGTCGAGCGTAAGAAGTACGGTAAGGCCAAGGCCCGCCGTTCGTTCCAGTTCTCCAAGCGTTAATCGCTTCGGACTTCGGAATGTGGAAAGGTCGGGTGCAAACCCGGCCTTTTTTTTCGTTTTGGCATGCGCTTTGACAATCCGGTGCCGTGAATTATGATTCATGCATGATGGATATCGCCGCAGGCGAAAGAGATCTGAACATGCCTCTCGATATTTCTGTCGTTTCCAACAAACACCCAGTTTGACGATGTCGGATCATAAGCCCTCGCCCTTCGCCAAAACGCCACAGCCACCCTACTACGTGGTGACCTTCTCCTCGCAGCGGACCGAAGGGCAAAACGAAGCCTATTGGGAAACGGGTGACGCCATGGTGGAGCTCGCGAAGCAACAACCAGGCTATCTGGGTTTCGAAAGCGTGCGCGCTGCAAACGGCTTCGGCATTACCAATTCCTACTGGAAGGACGAAGCAAGCATCCTGGCGTGGAAGGCGCAGATCGACCACATGGAAGCGCAGCGACGTGGCCGTGTTGACTGGTATTCACACTATGAAATCCGCGTCGGCCTGGTGCAGCGCGCCTATGGATTTAGCGCAGTCGAGCCTGATGGAGAAAAAGACCTTGGCGAATAAGACAATCGATCACGCTTTCACGGCAACGAGCCTCACCTCGGCGGCAACGGACCCGACGTTCGCCGGTGCGCTGTCCTTCATGCGCCGGCGTTTCACCAAGGATCTGACCGGCGCCGACGTGGTGGTCTGGGGTGTCCCGTTCGATGCCGCGACCTCCAACCGGCCGGGTACGCGTTTCGGGCCGCAGGCGATCCGGCGGGCTTCGGCGATTTTCGACAACGATCCGCAATATCCCTTCAACCGCGACCTCTTCGCTGAGATGGCCGTGATCGACTATGGCGATTGCCTGCTCGATTACGGCAACCACCAGGAGACGCCAGCGGCAATCGAGCGGCAGGCGAAGACGATCGTCGATGCTGGCGCCTTCATGCTGACGCTCGGCGGCGACCATTACGTGACATGGCCGATCCTCAAGGCGCATGCGGCCAAGCATGGCCCGCTGGCGCTGGTGCAGTTCGACGCGCATCAGGATACGTGGTTCGACGACAGCAAGCGGATCGACCACGGTTCCTTCGTGGCGCGCGCGGTTCGCGATGGGATTATCGATCCCGATCGTTCAATCCAGATCGGCATCCGCACGCATGCGCCCGACGATTTCGGCATCAACATTCTCTACGGCCATCAGGTCGAGGAGATGAGCGCTGCCGAGATCGCCTCGACGATCATCTCTCACACCAAAGGTACGCCCAGCTATCTGACCTTCGATATCGACTGTCTGGATCCGGCTTATGCGCCTGGCACCGGCACGCCGGTTTCGGGCGGCCCGTCCAGCGCCAAGATCCTCTCGGTGCTGCAGCGGCTGCACCAGCTCGATATACGCGGCGCCGACGTGGTCGAGGTGTCTCCCGCCTACGACCATGCCGACATCACCGCCATTGCGGGGGCGACGGTCGCAATGTATATGCTGGGGCTGCATGCCGAACGACGCGCGACAGCGTCACACGGCTGACTCATCCATCTTCCAAAATGATTCCGGACTTCTTTCTAACCTATTGAAAGTGTGAGCAAGACAATGGCACCGAAGATCTTTATCGATGGCGAACACGGCACGACGGGCCTGCAGATCCGCACGCGCATGGCCGGCCGCCGCGATGTCGAGCTTCTGTCCATTCCGGAAGCGGAGCGCCGCAATGCCGCGATCCGCGAGGATATGCTGAACAGCGCCGATATCGCCATCCTCTGCCTGCCCGACGACGCGTCGAAGGAAGCCGTGCAGATGGTCTCGGCCAACAACAATGTCCGCGTCATCGACACCTCGACCGCCTACCGCGTCGACCCATCCTGGGCCTATGGCTTCGCAGAGATGGACAAGGAACAGGCTGGCAAGATCAGTTCGGCGCGCTTCGTCGCCAATCCCGGCTGCTATCCGACCGGCGCCATCGGCCTGATGCGCCCGCTGCGCGCCGCCGGCATTCTTTCGGATGGCTATCCCGTCACCGTCAACGCGGTCTCCGGCTATACCGGCGGCGGCAAGCAGATGATCGCGCAGATGGAAGACCAGAGCCGCGACGACGCGATCAGCGCGCCGCACTTCCTTTATGGCCTGACGCTGACGCACAAGCATGTGCCTGAGATGAAGATCCACGGCCTGCTTGATCGCGCGCCGATCTTTGCGCCATCGGTCGGCAAGTTCGCGCAGGGCATGATCGTGCAGGTTCCGCTGCATCTCGACATGCTGGCCGCAGGCACGACGCTGGAAAGCATTCACGCGGCGCTGACCGCGCATTATGCCGGCCAGGATATCGTCACGGTCGTGCCGCTCGCAGACAGCAGCAAGATGGCGCGCGTCGATGCCGTCGAGCTCGCCGGCAAGGACACGATGAAGCTCTTCGTCTTCGGCACGCCTGGTGGTTCGCAGGTCAATCTCGTCGCCCTGCTCGACAATCTCGGCAAGGGTGCTTCGGGTGCCGCCGTGCAGAACATGGACCTGATGCTGGCCTCCTGAGCGAGGCCGGGGTTCCATGTCGTTTTCCACTAGCATGGCCGATGTCGGTGCGTGGCTTTCCGCCGCGCTGCCGGATCATGGGCTTTATACGCTGATCGCCATCGCCTGCATTGCCGGGCTCGCTCGCGGCTTTTCCGGCTTCGGGGCGGCGCTGATCTTCATTCCGCTTGGCGGCGCTATCATCGGGCCGAAGCTGATCTCGCCGGTACTGCTCGTCATCGACGGGCTGGCGACGCTGGGCATGATCCCGCCGGCTTGGAAGCGGGCGAACCGGCGCGAGGTGTTCACCATGGCTGGCGGCGCGATGCTCGGCGTTCCCGCTGGAACCGCCGTGCTGACGCTGATGGACCCGCTGCTCTTGCGCTGGTCGATCACCGTCATCGCGCTGCTGCTGCTTGCGCTATTGGTCTCGGGCTGGCGCTATCACGGGGAACCGCATTCCTATCTGAGCGCTGCGGTCGGGCTAGTGGCCGGATTGTTCAGTGGTGCGGCCCAACTCGGTGGGCCGCCCGTCGTCGCCTATTGGCTGGGCGGAAAGACGGAGTTCACCAAGGTCCGCTCCAACATCATCATCTACTTCGCGATCTCCACCTGCTTCAGCGTCGCCAGCTATTATGCCGGCGGGCTGTTCGTCGATACGGTGTTCGCGCTGACGCTGGTCATCCTGCCGAGCTATACGATCGGCCTGTATCTCGGCTCCAAGCTTTTTGGCTTCGCCAAGGAAAGCACTTTCCGGATCATATGTTACGGACTGATCGGCGCCTCGGCCTTCCTCGGCATGCCCGCTCTCGACGGCCTACTGCGCTAGGGCGGACGGCGGGCGGGCTTGGCTGCTCTTGACGACTAGCGCCTCGCCGGGGCCGTGGACCGCCGCAAAGAGCAGGCCCGCCAGGAAGGTGAAGTGGTCGATGAAGAAGCCGAACTCCGCCTGATTGCCGGCCCAGCGTCCAGGTCCGTGGAATGCAACGGCGAGGAAGATTACATAGATCCCCGCCAGCAAGGCTGCGGGTGAAAAGAAGATGCCGGTCAGGAAAGCGAGCGCCAGCCCCAGTTCGAAGAAGGCCGCGATCCAGGCGAGAAAGAGCGGAAATGGAAAACCGGCGGCGGCGATGTAGCCGGCTGTGGCCGTGATATCCATGAACTTGAAGCTCAGCGCCATGATGAACACGCCGGCGAAGATCAGCCTTGCGATCAGAATTGCGATTGTCCTGCCCATATCTCTCTCCCTGTGCCGATAGCGGCCTGATACGTGAACTCTCCGCAGCGCGATTGCGCCGCTCATGATGCAAGGACGAACGGCATGACGCGCTCCCGACATGCCCTTGCACAATCTCCTCCCGCGCCTTGTCATTCTGATTCAAGTGCTTCGCAAGTCGAGTCCGAAACGCGCCGCAAGTCCATGATTTCGGATTCGATTTAGCGATCGCTGTCCGCCACGAGCCGGCCCCACCTTTATGAGATTTCTATTTTCACTCGAAGACCCGCGAATGGATTTCATACGCCGCGCGGCGTTAGCCTTTGGTCGAAATTCAGAGGTAGACGCCATGCGAGACTCCCTATTTTCCCACCCTCCAACCGGCCGGCCCCGACGGCCGATGGTCAAGCGACAGATGCGCGAGAAGCGCACGGCGCACCTGCTGATCATCTTTGGCATCGTGCTGGCCGCCGTCGAGATCTACGTCATCTGGGGCGGTATCTGACACGGCCATGCGGATGGATACGCGACTACGGCTCGGAACTGTCATCACGGCGCTGGTCACGCCATTCAGGAACGACCGGCTCGACCTTGCGATGCTCGAGCGCCTGGCGGAGAGGCAGATCAACTCCGGCATCGACGGACTGGCCGTCTGCACAGTCACCGGCGAAGGGCCGACACTGTCACCCACCGAGCGGGCGGCCATCATCCGCACCTGCGTGAGGGTCGCGGCCGGGCGGGTGCCCGTCATCGCCGCCACCGGCACCAATGCGACATCGACCACGATCGCGCTGACTTTGGAAGCGCGGGAGCTTGGCGCCGACGCGGCGCTCGTCACCGTGCCCTATTATTCGAAACCGGGGCAGAAGGGCATCGTCCACCATTTTGAGCAGGTGGCGGCCGCGAGCGATCTGCCTGTCATCATCGACGACAGCCCTTCGCGCTGCGCCAGCAGCCTGGCGCCTGAAAGCCTCGAGGCGCTGGCGCCCGTCGAGCGCATCCTCGGCGTCGTCCATTCGAGCGGTGAAGGGGCCCGGCTTGCGCCGCATCTGCAACGGCGCTTTGTCTCCCTTTCCTCCGATAACGGCAATGCGCTTTCGTTTCTGGCTTGCGGCGGCGACGGCATGCTGTCGTCGGCCGCGAATGTCGAGCCGCGCCTGTTTGCTTCGCTTCACCGCTCAGCGAAGGCGGGCAACATGGCGGCGGCCACGGCGCTGCGTGACCGTCTGCAGCCGCTCATCCGTGCGCTTGCTGAAGATGGCTCGCCGGGCCCCGTCAAATACGCACTGCATGTGCTGCTTGGCACATCCCCTGACGTCCGCCTGCCGATGGTCGGTCTTGACGCCGCCGAGAAGGCTGCAGTTTTCGCCGCCCTGACGGGGCTTGCCGATAGCCGTCGCCAAGCGCGCGCCGTCTAAGCCAGACAATCCCAATCACAGCCTCGATCATCCAACCTGAAAGGAAAGATCATGCCCTCCTCCAACGCGCGTGCCCTCGCCGTGACCATCGAGCCCAGCCCCCTGCCGCGCTTCACCATCGGTCGGAGCAAGGGCGGCGGATGGGTGGTTCAGGATCGCGAGGGGCGCGTCGGCGGTCTGTTTATCAGCGAGAGCGCCGCACTGCATTTCGCCTCCGACGAATGCGATCACGATGCCACGCAGATCGCGATCACCCGCACGCGAACGCTGCTGCCCTTCGATCAAGCCGATAAGGGCCGACATGTGCACTGACGGGACATGATCCACCTCAGCGGGAGCGCGCGACGGCGTTCCCGCAGGCGTTGGCGAACGCTTCCTTAACCGCCGTTCCGTATCATCTGCCCCTACCCCACGCCGAGCAGACACGATGCCGAACAAGCCGAATTTCCGCTTCACTCATTACGATCTCAAGGAACAGCGCGCCGGAACGGTCATCGAGGTGACCTTGAACGCGGTCGCCAATGTTCGGCTGATGACATCGCCGAACTACCAGCGCTTTACCGAAGTGCTCGACTTCAAATATGTGGGCGGCGTTGCGCGCAAATCTCCGATCCGGGTGCCGATCCCTGACAGCGGGCACTGGCATCTCGTGGTCGACATGGAAGGCCACCACGGTCTTGCGGAATCATCCGTCAAGATCATCACCACTCCCACGGGCCAGAAGCGGGCGTCGTGATCAGCGCGGATTGCGCTCTTTCCTGAGTTTCGACCACCATTCAAGCCGCTTGCGGATATCGCGCTCGAAACCGCGCTCGGGCGGATCGTAGAAGGTCTGGCGGCCCATCTTTTCCGGGAAGTAATCCTGGCCGGAAAAGGCATCCGGCTCGTCGTGGTCGTAGCGGTAGCCTTCGTTGTAGCCCTCATCCTTCATCAGCTTGGTCGGCGCGTTCAGGATGTGCTTGGGCGGCAGCAGCGAACCGTTCTGCTTGGCGGCCATGGTGGCGGCCTTGAAGGCGGTGTAGACGGCGTTGGATTTCGGCGCGGTGGCGAGATAGACGCAGGCCTGCGCCAGTGCCAGCTCGCCCTCGGGCGAGCCGAGATAATCGTAGGCGTCCTTGGCGGCGTTGCAGATGACAAGCGCCTGGGGATCGGCAAGGCCGATGTCCTCGACCGCCATGCGCACCAGCCGTCGGCCGAGATAAAGCGGATCCTCGCCGGCGTCGAACATGCGTGCCAGATAATAGAGCGCGGCATCGGGATCGGAGCCGCGCACGGATTTGTGCAGGGCCGAGATCAGATTGTAGTGGCCGTCCTGGGCCTTATCGTAGACGGGGGCGCGGCGCTGGACGATCTTGGTCAGTCCCTCGGTATCGAAGATTTCGTCGCGGCGGGCGGCGCGCCAGACTTCCTCGGCGAGCGTCAGCACGGCGCGGCCATCGCCATCGGCCATGCGCAACAGGCTGACGCGGGCTTCCGGCGTCAGCGGCAGTTCTCTGCCCTCGATCGCCTCGGCGCGGTTCAGGAGCTCGGCCAGGCTCTGATCGTCATGCGACTTGAAGGTCAGCACTCGGGCGCGCGATAAGAGAGCGGCGTTGAGCTCGAAGGACGGGTTCTCGGTGGTGGCGCCGACGAGGATGACAGTGCCGTCCTCCATCACAGGCAGGAAGCTGTCCTGCTGGGCGCGGTTGAAGCGGTGAATCTCGTCGACGAAGAGAAGCGTCTGGCGGCCATCCATGCGGCGCAGGCGGGCGGCCTCGAAGACTTTCTTGAGATCGGCGACGCCTGAGAAGATCGCCGAAATCTGTTCGAAGGCAAGACCCGCCTCGCCCGACAGCAGGCGCGCGACGGTGGTCTTGCCGGTTCCGGGTGGTCCCCAGAAGATCATCGATCCCAACGAGCCGCTTTCGATCATCCGCCTGAGAACACCGTCCTCACCGGTCAGGTGATCCTGACCGGTAACGTCGGCGATGGTCTGCGGGCGAAGCCGATCCGCGAGTGGCCGCCTGTTGGCGACCTCCGGCGGAATGCGCGGCGCGAAGAGATCATTGCTCATCGGAAGAACTGCCGGATGCGCTGTCCGTTGCGCTCGATCTCGACGCGCCAGAAGCTCGGGTTCTGCGCGGCAAGCGTGGCGAGATCCTTGGTGGTCTTCACATCGGCGCTGTTGACGGAGACGATGATGTCCTTCGGCTCGAAACCGAGCTGCTGGGCAACGGAGCCATCCTTCACTTCCGAAACGACGACACCCGTGCTCTCGCTTGCCATGCGCAGCTCGTCAGCCACGCGCGGCGACAGGTTCTCGACGACGGTGCCTGTGAACGGCGAGCGGCCGCCGATCGTGCGCTGGTCGCGCGGCGTCGTCTCGGGCGCCTGGCCGAGCGTCATCTTCACATGCTCTTCCTTGCCATTGTCGGTAATGGCGAGATCGACAGGCTTACCGAGACCGGCCGTGGTCAGGCGGTAATAGAGCGCGTCGGGATGCTCCACCGCGATGCCATCGACGGCGGTGATGACTTCGCCCGCCTTCAGGCCGGCCTTTGCGGCCGGGCCGCCTTCGGTGACCTTGACGACGATGGCGCCGCGCGCCTTCTCGAGGCCGAGCGCATCGGCAACGTCGGAGGTGACCGCATCGAAGGTCGCGCCGACATAGGGACGCTCGAAGGTCTTCACGCCCGCGTCGGCGGAAGCGATGAAGACTTTCACAAGGTTGGCGGGAATGGCGAAGCCGATGCCGTTGGAGCCGCCGCCGCGCGAGAAGATCGCGGTGTTGATGCCGATCAGCTCACCCTTCATGTTCATCAGCGCGCCGCCGGAATTGCCTGGGTTGATCGAGGCGTCGGTCTGGATGAAGAAGCCGAACTCGTCCTTGACGACCTGGTTGCGCGCCAGCGCCGAGACGATACCTGACGTGACCGTCTGGCCAACACCGAACGGATTGCCGATGGCAAGCACGAGGTCGCCAACTTCAACGGCGTCGGAATTGCCGATTGAAAGCGCCGGGAATGTCTGCTTGGTATCGACCTTGAGTACGGCGAGGTCCAGGCGATCGTCCTTCAGGACGACCTTGCACGGAAACTCACGACCATCCGACAGAGCGATCTTGATTTCGTCAGCGCCCTCGATGACGTGGTTGTTGGTCACGATCGTGCCGTTCGCCTCGACGATGACGCCGGAGCCGAGCGAGGACTGCTTCTGCGTACGGTTCGGCATCTGCTGGCCGAAGAACTGCTCGAAGAAGGGATCGCCGGCAAACGGCGACTGGCGGCGCACTGTCTTTTCCGCATAGACGTTCACCACCGCGCCCGCCGTCTGCTTGACGAGCGGGGCAAAGGACAGCTGCATCTCCATCTGGCTCTGCGGCACGGTCTTGGCCGTCTCGCTATTTGCCGCCGCTGTATTGGCAGTTTGGGCATGAGCATTGATCGGCAGTGCAAGCACCAGAGCAAGCAGCGGCAGAGAGGCGCGCTTCAACAGGTCGTGCATAAGAATCCCTTCTTGAAATCGTCTTGAGAGAACGTTGTAGTGCCGGACGCTAGAAAGGAAAGAGGGCAGAAGCATGGAAGAATAAGGCGGGTCAACCGATGCGCGACATACTTGCCAAACTGAGTCAGGAACGACAGGCATGCGACTGATATCAAAGGCCAAACTGTGGGCGAAATCACTGAAGCGTGACATCGTGGCCCTGTGGCTTGCCGCGCGCGACAGGCGCGTGCCCTGGTACGCCAAGGCGGTGGCTGGCGGCGTCGCCGCCTACGCGTTGTCGCCGATCGACCTGATCCCCGATTTCATTCCCGTGCTCGGCTATCTCGACGATCTCCTCATCGTGCCCTTGGGCATCACGCTCGCTGTCAGGCTCGTCCCCTCCGATGTGATGGCGGAGCTGCGTGCCGACGCGGCAGCGCGTCTGGAGCGGCCGTCCAGCCGCGCCGGGCTGATCGTCATCCTTGCCATCTGGCTTTGCTGCATCATCTTCGTCGGCATGGCATTCTTGAGAGCCAGCTAGACCAGACAGGAACCACTGCATGACGCGATATCGCCAGCCACTCCTCTTCACCGCAGCCGCCCTACTGCTTTGCTGCGCCGGGACAAGCCACGCGGCAAGCTTCGATTGCGAGGCCAAGGAGTTGAAGCCGGACGAGAAGGCGATCTGCGACAACCGCGCGCTCAACGACGCCGACGTGAAGATGGTGACCACCTTCGACCTGTTGTCGGGCCTGCTTGCCATGGGCTCGCGCGGCACGATGCAGGACGAGCAGACGGCGTGGCTGAAGAAGCGCCAGGAATGCGCCGCCGACGTCGCCTGCATCCAGGCTGCCTATGACGAGCGGCTGAAGCAACTGGCGGAAAGCTACAAAAACATAAACCGGCCGCTTTGAGGCGACCGGTTCATTAGAGCAGCTGACTCTTAATCAGCGGGTTCAGCGATCGCCGAGATCGCGAACGGCGCCACGGTCGGCGCTGGTTGCGAAGGCTGCGTAGGCCTTCAGCGCGGTCGTGACGTTGCGCTTGCGCTTTTCGGCCGGCTGCCAGCCCTTGGCGTCCTGTTCGGCGCGGCGGGTTGCCAGTTCCTGGTCGTCCACGCGCAGGCTGATCGTGCGGTTCGGGATGTCGATGTCGATCATGTCGCCTTCGCGGACCAGACCGATGGTGCCGCCATTGGCGGCTTCCGGAGAGGCGTGGCCGATCGACAGACCGGAGGTGCCGCCGGAGAAGCGGCCGTCGGTGATCAGCGCGCAAGCCTTTCCGAGGCCCTTCGACTTC
Source organism: Rhizobium sp. 2MFCol3.1 (assembly GCF_000377565.1). Classification (GTDB taxonomy): domain Bacteria; phylum Pseudomonadota; class Alphaproteobacteria; order Rhizobiales; family Rhizobiaceae; genus Rhizobium. The sequence continues at coordinate 199,315 of NZ_KB898362.1, forward strand.
AGGTAGCTCGTCGGATAGAGCATTTCCTGCATGCCCGGACCGCCCTTCGGGCCTTCGTAGCGGATAACCACGACATCGCCGGCGACGACTTCGTTGGACAGGATCGCCTTTACGGCCGCATCCTGGCTTTCATAGACTTTGGCCGGGCCGGAAAACTTCAGGATCGATTCATCGACGCCTGCCGTCTTCACGATGCAGCCGTCGAGCGCGAGATTACCCTTCAGGACGGCCAGACCGCCATCCTTGGAGAAGGGATGCTGGGCATCGCGGATGACGCCGGTTTCGCGGTCTAGGTCGAGTTCTTCCCAACGCGAGCTCTGGCTGAAGGCGACCTGCGTCGGAACACCGCCGGGAGCGGCGCTGAAGAGATCGAAGGCAGCCTTGTTGTCGGTGACAGCGACATCCCACTGCGCCAGCGCTTCGCGCATGGTCGGTGCGTGGACGGTCGGAAGATCGACATTCAGCAGGCCGGCACGGTCGAGTTCGCCGAGAATGGCCATGATGCCGCCGGCGCGGTGAACGTCTTCCATATGAACGTCGGCCTTGGCGGGCGCGACCTTCGACAGGCAGGGAACACGGCGCGACAGGCGATCGATGTCGTCCATCGTGAAATCGATCTCGCCTTCATGGGCCGCCGCAAGAATGTGCAGGACGGTGTTGGTCGATCCGCCCATGGCAATATCGAGCGCCATGGCGTTCTCGAACGCGCCCTTGCTGGCAATGGTGCGCGGCAGGGCGGTCAGATCGTCCTGCTCGTAATAACGGCGGGCGAGTTCGACGACGCGCCGACCGGCTTCAAGGAAGAGTTCCTTGCGGTCGGAATGGGTGGCGAGTGTCGAGCCGTTTCCGGGCAATGACAGCCCCAGCGCTTCCGTCAGACAGTTCATCGAATTCGCCGTGAACATGCCGGAGCAGGAACCGCAGGTCGGGCAAGCGGATCGCTCGATGACGGCGACGTCTTCATCGCTGATCTTGTCGTCGGCGGCTGCGACCATGGCATCGACGAGGTCGAGCGCGACCTTCTTGCCGTTCAGCACAACCTTGCCGGCTTCCATCGGGCCGCCGGAGACGAAGACCGTCGGGATGTTGAGGCGCAACGACGCCATGAGCATACCGGGGGTGATCTTGTCGCAGTTGGAGATGCAGACCATGGCGTCGGCGCAATGGGCGTTGACCATGTATTCGACGCTGTCGGCGATCAGTTCGCGCGAAGGCAGCGAATAGAGCATGCCGTCATGGCCCATCGCGATACCGTCGTCGACAGCGATCGTGTTGAACTCCTTGGCGACACCGCCGGCCGCTTCGATCTCGCGCGCGACGAGCTGGCCGAGGTCCTTCAGGTGGACGTGACCCGGCACGAACTGGGTGAAGGAGTTGACCACCGCGATAATCGGCTTGCCGAAATCCGAATCCTTCATGCCCGTGGCGCGCCAAAGGCCGCGCGCGCCCGCCATGTTGCGGCCGTGGGTCGTGGTTCTCGAACGATAAGCTGGCATTGGTGTTTCCTCACAACATCGGAAGTCTTGCGCGATACAGGGCGGATCTTGACGACACGCTCCTACTATCGCTGCTTTTTGGAATTGTCCTAATCCAAAGAGTATATGCTGTCACTACCGGGAAAGGCAAAAGCGGTACTCCTCGGTACGCCTGGGGCGCCCATCGACCATATACGTGGGCAGAACGCTGTTTGTTACAGGCGGAACCTATGTTTTCGCTACACGATAAGTTGGCTTCCCGGCCGGCCGCTTCAAGGCGTAAACAGTGATCCGAAACAACCTTGAATGCGTTCAAGGTCCATGCCGAGCTTCTGTCGCCCAGGAGGATATCATGCCCGTCTACCGCCCACCCAAGATCGCCTCTTCGGAGATCACGCCGAGGCAGACCTATCTCGATCGCCGTCAGTTCCTCAGCGCTGCCGCGATCGGCGCCGTCGGCCTCTTGGGTGCCGGCACGGCCAGTGCGGCCGCGCTCTCGGCGGTCGACAGCAAGTACAAGGTCGACGAGAAGCTGACGCCGATCAAGGATGTGACCACTTACAATAACTTCTACGAGTTCGGGCTCGACAAGGGTGATCCGGCGGCGCTGTCGGGCGACTTCAAGCCCACACCCTGGACGATCAAGGTCGACGGCATGGTCAACAAGCCGGGCACCTTTGATCTCGATGCGCTGATGAAGGAATTCCCGATCGAGAGCCGCACCTATCGCATGCGCTGCGTCGAAGCGTGGTCGATGGTGATTCCTTGGGATGGCTTTCCGCTGGCTTCGCTGCTCAGCAAGGTCGAGCCGCTCGGGAGCGCCAAGTATGTCGCCTTCGAGACCGTTGTGCGCCCGGAAGAGATGCCGGGGCAGAAGGGCATCTTCCAGTCGCTTGACTGGCCCTATGTGGAAGGTTTGCGGCTCGACGAAGCGAACCACCCGCTGACGCTGCTTGCGGTCGGGCTTTATGGCGAGACGCTGCCGAACCAGAACGGCGCGCCGATCCGGCTGGTCGTTCCCTGGAAATATGGCTTCAAGGGCATCAAGTCGATCGTGCGGATCACGCTGACGGACAAGGAGCCGAAGAACACCTGGCAGGTCACCAATTCGCAGGAATACGGCTTCTATGCCAATGTGAACCCCGCCGTCGATCATCCGCGCTGGAGCCAGGCGACCGAGCGGCGGATCGGCGAGAGCGGCTTCTTCGGCGCCAGCCGCCATCCGACGCTGCCGTTCAACGGCTATGGCGATGAGGTGGCGAGCCTTTATGCGGGCATGGACCTGAAGGCGAACTTCTGATGGCAACGCTCTCGTTCAGCCTGCCGAAGCGATGGCACTCGGCCTCCGTCTGGCTGCTCTACGTCGTCGGGCTGGCGCCTGCCGCCTGGACCTTCTATCTCGGCGCCACCGACCAGCTGGGGGCCGATCCGGTCAAAACCTTCGAGCTGTTCCTCGGGCTGTGGGCAATCCGCTTCCTGGTGCTGACGCTCGCCGTCTCCCCTGCCCGCGATCTGCTCGGCTGGAACTATCTGCGCTATCGCCGCGCGCTGGGGCTTCTCTGTTTTTACTACGTGGCCATGCACTTCACGGTCTACATGGTCCTTGACCAAGCGCTCGACGTGTCTGCTGTCCTCGACGATGTGATGAAGCGGCCCTTCATCATGTTCGGCATGGCCGGGCTTGTCCTGCTCGTACCGCTGGCCGTCACCTCCAACAACCTGTCGATCCGGAAGCTTGGCTCGAAATGGATCTGGCTGCACAAGCTGATCTACATCATCGCCGCCTGTGGCGCGGTGCACTTCGCGCTGTCGACGAAGCTTTTGGATCTCGAGCAGTATGTCTATGTGGGGCTGATCATCCTGATGATCCTCTATCGCTCGTATAGGCCGATCATGACGGCACGGCGACGGACGGCAAAGCGCGCCGCGACTGTCGCGCCCAAGGCCGCGTGAAAGCCCCCTGTCGCAACGATATTGACCATTCCAAGGCGACTATCGGGCCCAAGAACTGAATATGTTGATTATTTCAGAATATTAACGGCTCTCCCGTAGAAGTGGTCATCTCTGCGACGACAATCACGCGAGAACAGACGTGGCCGGTTTTTCAAGGTATTTTGTGTCGAAGTATCGTCTGGAATCCAGATGGATCCATACATCGCTTTTTACCGCGGTCGTATTGGCCGCCCTCGCCATCGTACTGGTTCGCTTCCATTTCCTCTACGGCTATCCATTCGGTGACAGCACGCGCTATAATGTCCCTTGGAGCGCGGCGTTCACATCACAAATAGCGTCCGGAGATCTCTATCCAAGGTGGCTTTTTGACTACCCGCAGAATATGGGAAGCCCCGTCTTTTATTTCTATGGGCCTTTGCCGTTCTACGTAACTTCAGCTCTCCACTTCATATCGCCCAGCCTATCTATTACGTCGCAACTCACAGCGCTCCATTTTGTCATGTACTGGCTCGCAGGGGGCACGTTTTTCTTCTTCGCTCAGCAGCTGGTCGGCAGGCGTTTCGCGCTCTTTGGTGCCATGCTGTACATGGCCTTGCCATATCACTTTCTAGACATCGAACTGCGCAATGCACTTGGCGAAGGCTTTGCGTACATTTGGTTGCCGCTGATATTTGCCGGATTGCGGCATTGCCCTGCAGGGGGAAAGCGCTGGATCATCGCAATGCCCGGATATGCGGGCATCATCTACTCCCACATTCCGAGCGCGCTTTTGGTGGTCCCAATCATGGTGGTCTGGACTGTCGTCTCATATCGTGGCGACATCAGCCGTTGTCTGATCAGGCTTGGTTTCGTGGGCTTTGGCGGCATCCTGCTCGCTGCCCCCTACCTGCTGCCGGCCATCGGGCTGCGGCCTCTCCTTCTCCAGGATGCCTGGCTTTTTGATGCCCACTTCCTGCCAGAGAATTGGTTGCTGCCGCGGGGCTTTTCATTCAGCACGGGCGTAATATTTTACAGCTCCATTCTCTCCGCAGCCCTGTTGGGTTTCGGGGCCGCTCTCTGGGTAGCCACATCGCCCAAGTCAACAATACCATTGCCCGAAGGCTCGGCCGGCAGAATGGTCCCGCTGAAAGCGACGGCTGCAGCTTGCGCGATCGGTATCGCTTTCATCCTTTTCATGATGTCGGAACCGTCGAAATGGCTTTGGCTAAACCTCGGCCCACTCAGAAGCACCCAATTCCCGTTCAGGCTGGGCGTAACGGCTGACTTTCTCTCGGCGACCGCCATTATCATCGCCTTGAGAACTACTGCGGAGAAGTTCCGATATGGTTTTCGACCGATCTGGTTTGTTTACACCCTCCTCCTGACAGTCGTCGGAACTTCCATTCTCTCTCGATTGGACGCCGTTTCATATATTTACGTCGACCGGCCACCAACGCTCGACAGCGATGCGCTTCATTGCTGCATCTTACCTCATGAATATTGGCTGCCTGCCGTCGTGCATAGCGGCCTCTACAACGAGGTCGCCGGGTCTGAACGCTATCAAGCCCTGGCGCGGGCGTTTCCACCAATTGAAGCGTTACCGCCGGCCGGTAATGACGAGCGTCTGAAGATCGAAAGAACGGGCTCGACGTTGCGGATTCACGCGCGCGTCGAGAATGCCACCGACGTTCGGATCGCACAGGCCTACTTTCCGCTATGGTCTCTGAAAGACATCTCGACTGGCAGCGAGTTGCCGCTGCGCTCCGATCCGGAGACCGGGCTGATCCTCGCTACAATCCCGCCCGACAGCAAAGAACTCCAACTTGAGCTGAAGATGACGCCGTATGAGAGATGGGGCAACGTCGCAGGGCTGTCTGGCTTGGTGCTGATGACAGCGCTGCTATGGCGGAGAACGCCGTAATTAGAAGGCGTGAGCGGAAGGTCGCCTTTGCGAACTCCTCAAACGAAAACAGCCGGGCTTTTCAGCCCGGCTGTTTTGCTTCCGGCGAACCGGAAAATATTAAGCGGCTTCAGCAGCAGCTGCTTCGGCTTCAACGCGAGCCTTGTCGGCTGCGCCCTTGGCGAAGGTGTCGCGGTCAACGAATTCGATGACGGCGAGAGCGGCGTTGTCGCCCTGGCGGAAGCCAGCCTTCATGATACGCAGGTAGCCGCCGTTGCGGGTTGCGTAGCGCGAAGCGATCGTGTCGAAGAGCTTCGAAACAACAGCGGCGTCGCGGATCTGCGAGATCGCCTGACGACGAGCGTGCAGGTCGCCGCGCTTGCCGAGGGTTACGAGCTTTTCAACGATCGGACGGATTTCCTTTGCCTTCGGCAGGGTGGTCACGATCTGCTCATGGGTGATGAGCGAAGCCGCCATGTTGGCAAACATTGCCTTGCGGTGGCTAGCGGTTCTATTCAGCTTGCGGCCGGCTTTACCGTGGCGCATTGCTATTCTCCTTCACATGCAGGCATCTCGCCCGCCGTTTGATGGTTAGTATTGGTCTTCGTAACGCTTGGCGAGATCTTCGATGTTCTCAGGCGGCCATGCCGGCACTTCCATGCCGAGGTGCAGGCCCATGGAAGCGAGAACTTCCTTGATTTCGTTCAGCGACTTGCGACCAAAATTCGGCGTGCGGAGCATTTCTGCTTCGGTCTTCTGAATGAGGTCGCCGATGTAGACGATGTTGTCGTTCTTCAGGCAGTTTGCCGAGCGAACAGACAGTTCGAGTTCGTCCACCTTCTTGAGGAGAGCCGGGTTGAAAGCGAGTTCGGTGACTGCTTCCTCTTCGGTTTCCTTCTGCGGCTCGTCGAAGTTGACGAACACGCCAAGCTGATCCTGCAGGATGCGAGCCGCGAAAGCGACGGCATCTTCGCCGGAGATCGAACCATCGGTTTCGATGGTCATGTTCAGCTTGTCGTAGTCGAGAACCTGTCCTTCGCGGGTATTTTCAACCTTGTAGGACACCTTCTTGACCGGCGAATAAAGGCTGTCGACCGGGATGAGACCGATCGGAGCATCTTCCGCACGATTGCGATCGGCCGGAACATAGCCCTTGCCGTTGTTGACGGTGAATTCCATGCGGATTTCGGCGCCCTCGTCGAGCGTGCAGATCACATGCTCGGGGTTGAGGATTTCGATATCGCCGACCGTCTGGATGTCGCCAGCCGTTACAACGCCCGGGCCCTGCTTACGCACGACCATGCGCTTTGCGTCGTCGCCATCCATCTTGATGGCGATTTCCTTGATGTTCAGGACGATGTCGGTGACATCTTCGCGAACGCCAGGGATCGACGAGAATTCATGCAGCACGCCATCGATCTGCACGGCCGTCACTGCGGCACCGCGCAGCGAGGACAGCAGAACGCGGCGAAGCGCGTTGCCGAGGGTGAGGCCGAAACCGCGCTCCAGCGGCTCTGCTACGAGCGTCGCCTTGGTGCGCGAGCTCGAAGAGAACTCGACCTTGTTCGGCTTGATCAATTCCTGCCAGTTTTTCTGAATCATATTTTTGCCTTCCGTTCGTTGCCACCATCCAATCGTGACAACCGAGCTTGAGAAGCATCGGGAGCGAGGATCCGCTCACCGATGTTGTGAATGGCGATGATCAGACGCGACGCTTCTTGCGCGGGCGGCAACCATTGTGCGGGATCGGGGTCACGTCGCGGATGGACGTGATCATGAAACCAGCAGCCTGGAGGGCGCGCAGAGCGGATTCACGACCCGAACCCGGACCGCAAACTTCAACTTCCAGCGACTTCATGCCGTGTTCCTGAGCCTTCTTGGCGCAGTCTTCAGCAGCGATCTGAGCAGCGAACGGGGTCGACTTGCGCGAGCCCTTGAAGCCCTTGGCGCCAGCAGACGACCAGGCAATGGCGTTGCCCTGTGCGTCAGTGATCGTGATCATCGTGTTGTTGAAGGTCGAGTTGACGTGAGCGACGCCCGACGAAATGTTTTTACGTTCGCGACGGCGAACGCGTACGGCTTCCTTGGCCATTTTAATCCCTTTCTTGGATCTCTGCACCGCCGTAATACCAGCGGCTACACCGGAACGAGACCTTGCGGCCCTGCCCCAAACTCAAAAGAGGCCGGCGCAGACCGCCAGCCCCCTCACCTCCGGTTTCCCGGAAATTACTTCTTCTTACCAGCGATAGCCTTTGCCGGGCCCTTGCGGGTACGAGCATTGGTGTGCGTGCGCTGACCGCGGACCGGAAGGCCACGGCGATGACGCAGGCCGCGGTAGCAGCCGAGGTCCATCAGACGCTTGATGTTCATCGAGGTCTCGCGACGCAGGTCACCTTCGACCTGATAATCGCGGTCGATGGTTTCGCGGATCTGCAGGACTTCAGCGTCGGTGAGCTGATTCACGCGACGATCAGCAGGAATACCGACCTTCTCGATGATTTCCTGTGCGAATTTCGGACCGATCCCGTGAATGTACGTCAGCGCGATTACAACGCGCTTTGCGGTCGGGATGTTGACGCCAGCGATACGTGCCACGCCTATTCTCCTTGCGTTCCAGTTGCCATCCGGCAAGTGGTGTCTCGTTACACGGCCTTGAAAGGCCGCAATTACAATTCAGGTTCTCAACAAGTCAAAACGATCGAACCCGGAACTCCTATCGGAAGTCCGCGCCGATCGCATCAGATATCGCGAGTTGGCGCGGTGTTTAACGGAATCAGTGCTGAAAAGCAACCGCTCCCGCCAAGTTTTATTTCCAAAGCCTTACAGCTTCGAAAGTATGCCCTCGATCTCGCCGGTGACGTGATCGATGTCTGCCATGCCATCCACCGACTGCAACTTGCCCTTGGCATAGTAGTAGCCGATCAGCGGCGATGTTTCCTTGTAGTAAGCGCCGAGACGCGTCACCACGGTTTCGCGGTTGTCATCGGGACGACGCTTGAAGTGAGTCGAACCACAGCGGTCGCAGACCCCCTCCACCTTCGGCTTGACGTTGGTGTCGTGATAGCCGGCACCACAGTTCGCACAGGTATAGCGGCCCGAAACGCGGTCCGCGAGGATAGCGTCGTCGACCTGGATTTCGACGACCTTCGACAGTTCGATGCCCTTGCCCTTGAGCATGGCTTCCGTCGCATCGGCCTGAACCAGCGTGCGTGGGAAACCGTCGAGGATGAAGCCATTCTCGCAATCGGGCTGGTCGATACGTTCCGACACGATTGCGATGACGATGTCGTCTGAAACCAGCTTGCCAGCATCCATGACGGCCTTGGCGCGCTTGCCAACTTCGGTACCGGCCTGAACGGCGGCGCGAAGCATGTCACCCGTGGAAAGTTGCGGAATGCCGTACTTTTCCACGATCCGCTGAGCTTGAGTCCCCTTACCCGCGCCCGGCGGCCCCAAAAGTATAAGTCTCATCGACCCCTCTTTCCTCCACGCAACTTCGATTTCTTGATCAGGCCTTCGTACTGCTGCGCGATCAGGTGACCCTGAATCTGCGCGACCGTATCAAGAGTTACGCTAACGACAATCAAAAGCGAAGTGCCACCAAGGGATAATGGAATCCCTGTCTGCGACACGAGGATTTCTGGAAGAATGCAGACGAATACCAGGTAGATCGCGCCGATGACCGTGATGCGGGTCAGCACGTAGTCAATGTACTCGGCGGTGCGCTCACCGGGACGGATGCCCGGGATGAAGCCGCCGTGCTTCTTCAGATTGTCGGCCGTGTCCTTCGGATTGAAGACGATGGCCGTATAGAAGAAGGCGAAGAAGGCGATCAGCAGACCGTAGAGGAGCATGTAGAGCGGCTGACCATGGCCAAGAGCCGCGACGATCGAGGTCACCCAGGTCGGCATGTTGGTGGTGCTGGCGAAGCCCGCGATCGTTGCCGGCAGGAGCAGCAGCGAGGACGAGAAGATCGCCGGGATAACACCCGAGGTGTTGAGCTTCAGCGGCAGGTGCGAGGTATCGCCCTGGAACATGCGGTTGCCCACCTGGCGCTTCGGATACTGGATCAGAAGGCGACGCTGAGCGCGCTCGACGAAGACGATGATCGCGATGACGGCGATCGCAACGACGATGACCAGCAGGATAAGGCTCGTCGACAGGGCGCCTGTGCGGCCGAGTTCGAGCGTACCGGCAAGAGCCGAAGGCAGGCCAGCGGCGATGCCGGCGAAGATGATGAGCGAGATGCCGTTACCGATACCGCGCGAGGTGATCTGCTCGCCGAGCCACATCAGGAACATCGTGCCGCCGAGCAGCGTGATGACCGTGGAGACGCGGAAGAAGATGCCGGGATCGACGACGAGCCCCTGCCCGCTCTCCAGACCAATGGCAATGCCATAAGCCTGCAGCGTGCCGAGAAGCACCGTGCCGTAGCGGGTGTACTGGTTGATGATCTTACGGCCCTGCTCGCCTTCCTTCTTCAGGTTCTCGAGCGCCGGGACGACCGAGGTCATCAGCTGCACGATAATCGAAGCGGAAATGTAGGGCATGATGCCGAGCGCGAAGATCGCCATGCGCTGAACAGCGCCGCCCGAGAACATGTTGAAGAGGCCGAGAATGCCGCCTGCCTGACCCTGGAAGGCCTGTGCATAGGCCTGCGGGTTGAGGCCGGGAAGCGGAATGTGCGTTCCCAACCGATAGACGAGGAGAGCTGCCAGTGTAAACCACAGGCGCTTCTTGAGATCCTCGGCTTTGGCGAAGGTCGAGAAATTGAGGTTGGAAGCCAACTGTTCCGCTGCAGACGCCATGCGTATCTCCGCGCTACCGGTTTCGGGCTCTGACCAAGCGAAAGGCAGAACGCCGGATCGGCATTTCTGAATTATTCAAAAGCGGGCTTCGGACGGATTGCGGGCGCAACCTATGCCTCACCCTGTTGTTCGTTCGACCTGTCTTGACGCACGTGCATCCGACCGGTTTTTGTGAGGCTCACATATGGGAGCAAAACCGCCCGGTGTGAAGCACCCCGGGCGGTTTATCATAGATTAAATTATTCTGCAGCTGCGGCAGAAAGAAGCGTGACGGAACCGCCAGCCTTTTCGATCTTTTCGACTGCCGGCTTGGAAGCGCCAGCAACTTCGAACTTGACCTTTGCCTTCAGCTCGCCGTCGGCGAGAACGCGAACGCCGTCCTTGACGCGACGGATAACGCCGGCAGCCTTGAGAGCTGCTGCATCAACCGTGGACTTGGCGTCGAGCTTGCCAGCGTCGATAGCAGCCTGAACACGCTCCAGGGACACGACAACGAAGTCGGCCTTGAAGATGTTGTTGAAGCCGCGCTTCGGCAGGCGACGGTAGATTGGCATCTGACCGCCTTCGAAGCCGTTGATGGCTACGCCCGAACGGGACTTCTGACCCTTGACACCGCGACCACCGGTCTTGCCGGAGCCCGAACCGATACCGCGGCCGAGGCGCTTGCGGCTATGGGTCGAACCTTCGTTGTCTTTGATTTCATTGAGTTTCATAGCGAATACTCCCTGCTTACTTCTCGTCGACGATGCGAACGAGATGCTGGACAGCACGGATCATGCCACGAACGGAAGGGGTATCTTCCAGCGTGCGACGACGGTGCATCTTGTTCAGCCCGAGACCGATCAGCGTGCGCTGCTGGACATCCGGACGGCGAATCGGGCTGCCGATCTGCTCGACGGTAACCGTCTTTGCTTCGGTCTTCTTTGTAGCCTTGGCCATGGATCAGCTCCTCTTATTCTTCAGAAGCGTTACCGGAAGCGGCACGGCGAGCCTGGAGCGTTGCATACTTGATGCCGCGCTGTGCTGCGATGTCCTTCGGGTGAACCTGGTGCTTCAGAGCGTCGAAGGTAGCGCGAACCATGTTGTATGGGTTCGAGGAACCGGTCGACTTGGCGACGACGTCGTGAACGCCGAGCGTTTCGAAAACAGCGCGCATCGGGCCACCGGCGATGATACCGGTACCGACCTTGGCCGAACGAAGCAGAACCTTGCCGGCGCCGTGGCGGCCGTGAACGTCGTGATGCAGCGTACGGCCGTCACGCAGCGGTACGAAGATCAGTTCGCGCTTGGCAGCTTCAGTTGCCTTGCGGATTGCTTCCGGCACTTCACGTGCCTTGCCGTGACCGAAGCCAACGCGGCCCTTCTGGTCACCGACGACGACGAGGGCTGCGAAACCGAAACGACGGCCGCCCTTGACGACCTTGGCGACGCGGTTGATCGCGACCAGCTTGTCGACGAATTCGCTATCGCGCTCTTCGCGGTTCTGGCGATCGTCGCGCGAACCTTTTCTTTCCTGTGCCATTGTCCTTTTCCTTTTTCTTTTGCGGGTGGAACGGCAGACAACACGAGGACCGCAGCAGCCTCCCCTATCGAGGAGCGTTTGCGGTCCGGTTAAAATCCGGCCGGAGCTTAGGGCTCCGGCCGGAAATTCATTAGAAGGTCAGACCGCCTTCGCGGGCTGCATCTGCCAGGGCCTTGATACGGCCGTGATAGATGAAGGCGCCACGGTCGAATACGACTTCCTTGACACCAGCCTTGGAGGCGCGCTCGGCGACGAGCTTGCCAACGGCGGCAGCTGCCGCGGTGTCAGCACCGGTCTTCAGAGAACCGCGCAGGTCCTTATCGAGCGTCGAGGCAGCCGCGAGGGTCTTGCCGGCAACATCGTCGATAACCTGAACGTAGATGTTCTTCGAGGAGCGATGAACCGACAGGCGCGGACGGCCATTGGCCACCGACTTGAGATGACGGCGCACGCGGTTGGCACGACGTGCAAGTGCTTCTTTCCTGCTAGCCATTTCGCGTGATCCTTACTTCTTCTTGCCTTCTTTGCGAACGATACGTTCGCCGGCATACTTGACGCCCTTGCCCTTGTAAGGCTCAGGACCGCGGTATTCGCGGATTTCAGCGGCGACCTGGCCGACCTGCTGCTTATTGATGCCAGTGACAACAATTTCAGTAGGCTTCGGCACAGCGATCGTGATGCCGACCGGCGGCTCATAAACCACGTCGTGGCTGAAACCGAGAGCGAGCTGCAGGTTCTTGCCCTGAAGCGACGCGCGGTAACCAACGCCGTTGATTTCGAGCTTGCGCTCGTAGCCGTCCTTAACACCCGTGAAGATGTTCTCGATCATCGTGCGGGACATGCCCCACTTCGAACGAGCATCCTTCGACTGCGTGAGCGGCGTCACGACAACCGCATTGTTTTCGAGCTTAACGCCGACTTCGTCGTTTGCGACGAAGAACAGCTCGCCCTTCGGGCCCTTTGCAGTAACCTTCTGGCCTTCGACCGTAGCCGTAATCCCAGCAGGAATCTGAACGGGCTTCTTACCGATACGAGACATTTTTATATCCTGTCTGTTCGCTATGGAGATCGATGCTCGGTATTAGAATACCGAGCAAAGAACCTCGCCACCAACGTTCTGTTCGCGAGCCTGGTGATCAGCCATCACACCCTTCGGAGTCGAAAGGATGGTGATGCCGAGACCGTTCGCGACCTGCGGAATGGACTTGACCGAGACATAAACCCGGCGGCCCGGCTTGGACACACGGCCGATCTCACGGATCACCGATGCGCCTTCGTAGTACTTCAGCTCGATGTTGATTTCAGACTTGCCATTGCCGAAATCGACAAGAGCGTAGCCACGGATGTAGCCTTCAGCCTGGAGAACATCGAGAACACGTGCACGGAGCTTCGAAGCAGGCGTCGAGACCGACGACTTGCGGCGGGAAGCGCCGTTACGGATGCGGGTGAGCATATCGCCCAACGGATCAGTCATTGTCATCTAACCTGCTCCTTACCAGCTGGACTTGACGATGCCCGGCACCTTGCCGAGATTGCCGAGTTCACGCAGCGCGATACGCGACATGCGCAGTTTGCGGTAGTATGCGCGCGGACGGCCCGATACTTCACAACGGTTGCGAATACGGGTCTTCGATCCATCGCGCGGCAGGGATGCCAGCTTGATCGAGGCCTTGAACCGGTCTTCGATCGGAAGAGCCTGGTTCATGATGATCGCCTTCAACTCGGCGCGCTTAGCGGCCTGGTTGGCGACCGTAATACGGCGGCGCTTGTTCTTTTCAACTGCGCTGGTCTTCGCCATGTGTGGTTCCTTTTCTACGCTCGTCGTTACGGTTACTGACGGAACGGGAAGTTGAACTCTGTGAGCAGAGCCCGTGCTTCGTCGTCCTTGGTGGCCGTCGTGCAAACGATGATGTCCATGCCCCACATCTGATCAACCTTATCGTAGTTGATCTCAGGGAACACAATGTGCTCCTTGATGCCCATGGCGAAGTTGCCACGGCCGTCAAAGCTCTTCGGGTTCAGGCCGCGGAAGTCGCGAACGCGCGGAAGCGCGATGTTCACGAGACGGTCCAGGAACTCGTACATGCGAGCGCCGCGCAGGGTAACCTTTGCGCCGATCGGCATATCTTCGCGGACCTTGAAGCCAGCGATGGAGTTGCGTGCACGGGTGATGACCGGCTTCTGACCAGCGATAGCGGCCAGGTCAGCTGCGGCAACAGTCGGCTTCTTCGAATCAGCCGTTGCTTCACCAACACCCATGTTGATTACGATCTTGTCGAGCTTCGGAATCATCATCTCGTTGGCGTAGGAGAACTTCTCCTGCATCGCCGCACGGATGCGCTCGACATATTCCTTCTTGAGCCGCGGCTCGTACTTTGCCTGAGCCATCAGATCACCTCACCGGAACGCTTGGCCACACGGACCTTCTTGCCGTCAACAACCTTGAAACCAACGCGGGTCGGCTTGCCGTCCTTGTCGATGATCGAGACGTTGGACAAGTGAACCGAGGCTTCCTTGCTGATGATGCCGGCTTCCTGGGTCTGCGTCTGGCGCTGGTGGCGCTTCACGACGTTGACGCCACGGACTACGGCGCGATCTTCCTTGGGCAGAACCTGAAGGACTTCGCCAGTGCGGCCCTTGTCCTTGCCTGCGAGCATGACGACCGTGTCGCCCTTACGAATCTTTTGCATCGTTCGTGCTCCTTACAGAACTTCTGGAGCGAGCGAGATGATCTTCATGTGGTTCTTGGCGCGAAGTTCGCGCGGAACCGGTCCGAAGATACGGGTGCCGATCGGCTCTTTCTTGTTGTCGATGAGGACTGCTGCATTGGTGTCGAAGCGGATGATGGAACCATCTACGCGACGGATTTCCTTGGCGGTGCGAACGACAACCGCCTTCATCACGTCACCCTTCTTCACGCGGCCGCGCGGAATAGCTTCCTTGATCGAAACGACGATAACGTCGCCGATCGAGGCATACTTGCGCTTAGAACCGCCCAGCACCTTGATGCACATGACACGACGTGCGCCGGAATTATCCGCCACGTCGAGGTTTGTTTGCATCTGAATCATATCAGGTCGCCTTCTTGTGTTTACCGGAATGGTTGGGCTGTCGCCCCCTACCCCGGCATATGAAAATTGTCAGCCGGCCGCTTGCCACGAGAGCAGGCGAAAACACGGCAATAGCTTGACTAGCGCGGGATCGATCGTGCCAGGGTGGTTTCCCAAACGGGACCTTCCGTGCGCTCAAAGCAAAAGAACGCTCGACGAACGAGCGTTCTGACGCTGCTTCATACAGAAATTTCCGCGAGACGCAAGGCCTCGCGAGAAATTCTTACTTTGCCTGGCCGGAAATGACCGTCCAGCACTTGTCCTTGGAGATCGGCGCGCATTCCTCGATGGATACGGTATCGCCAATCTTGTACTGATTGTTTTCGTCGTGGGCCTTGTACTTCTTGGAACGACGAACGGTCTTCTGCATCAGCGGATGAGCGAAACGACGCTCAACGCGGACAACTACAGTCTTCTCGTTCTTGTCGCCAACGACGACGCCCTGCAGGATGCGCTTCGGCATATTCTTAGGCCTTTGCTTCTGCCGCCTTCTGGCGGGCAATGGTTTTCACGCGGGCGATGTCCTTGCGAACTTCGTTGACGCGGGAGGACTTTTCGAGCTGACCGGTGGCCTTCTGGAAGCGCAGGTTGAACTGCTCCTTCTTCAGGTCGGCGAGCTTGTCCTTGAGCTGATCGGCCGTCAGGCCGCGAACTTCTTCGGCTTTCATGTGCCTTGCTCCTTACTCTGCAATGCGCTGTACGAAGCGCGTCTTGACCGAGAGCTTGGCAGAGCCGAGGCGAAGCGCTTCGCGAGCGATTTCTTCGCTGACGCCGTCGATCTCGAACATCATGCGGCCTGGCTTGACCTTGCATGCCCAATATTCAACAGAGCCCTTACCCTTACCCATACGGACTTCGGTCGGCTTTGCGGTTACCGGAACATCCGGGAACACGCGGATCCATACACGGCCAGCACGCTTCATGTAGCGCGTGATCGCGCGGCGGGCCGCTTCGATCTCGCGTGCATTTACGCGGTTTGGCTCCTGAGCCTTAAGGCCGAATTCACCGAAGGCGAGGTCGGAACCACCCTTGGCGACGCCCTTGATGCGGCCCTTAAATTGCTTGCGGTACTTGGTACGCTTTGGCTGCAACATTTTCTTATTCTCCGAACTTATCTGCCACCAACGCTATTAAGCGTTGTCGCGGCGACGATCGCGGTCACGGCTAGCCGGACCCTGAGCATCACCCTCGAGTGCGCGGCGCTCGGAGGCCATCGGATCGTGCTCAAGGATTTCGCCCTTGAAGATCCAAACCTTGATGCCGCAGATACCGAAAGCGGTTTCCGCTTCGGCTGTGCCGTAGTCGATGTCAGCGCGCAGCGTATGCAGCGGCACGCGACCTTCGCGGTACCATTCCGTACGAGCGATTTCAGCACCGCCGAGACGGCCCGCGCAGGTGATCTTGATGCCTTCGGCGCCAAGACGCATTGCGGACTGAACGGCGCGCTTCATGGCGCGACGGAAAGCAACACGACGCTCGAGCTGCTGAGCGATCGACTGAGCGACCAGTACAGCGTCGACTTCCGGCTTGCGAACTTCAACGATGTTGAGGTGCGTTTCGGAGTTCGTCATGTCCGACAGCTTCTTGCGGAGCTTGTCGATGTCTGCGCCCTTCTTGCCGATGATCAGGCCCGGACGAGCCGAGTGGATCGTAACGCGGCACTTCTTGTGCGGACGCTCGATAACCACCTTGGAGATACCAGCCTGCTTCAGTTCGCTCATGACGAACTTGCGCATCTTCAGGTCTTCGTGCAGCAGCTGACCGTATTCGGCATTGTCCGCGAACCAGCGGCTATCCCAGGTACGGTTGATGCCAAGACGGAAACCAATTGGATTGATTTTCTGACCCATTATGCGGCCTCCTCGGTGGCGGCTTCAACTTCGCGAACAACGATCGTGAGGTGCGCAAAGGGCTTTTCGATGCGCGATGCACGACCACGGCCACGAGCGTGGAAACGCTTCATGACGATCGACTTGCCGACGTAAGCTTCCGCTACGACCAGCGAGTCAACGTCGAGATCATGGTTGTTCTCGGCGTTTGCGATCGCAGATTCGAGCGTCTTCTTGACGGCGCCTGCGATGCGCTTGCGGGAGAATTCCAGCTCAGCGAGTGCGCGCTCGACCTTCTTGCCGCGGATAGCCGCGGCAACCAGGTTGAGCTTCTGTGGGCTGACGCGGAGCGTGCGGGCGACTGCTTGCGCCTCGTTGTCCTTCAGCCGGCGTTCGGCTTTTGCCTTGCCCATCGTTACTTCCTCTTTGCCTTCTTGTCCGCACCGTGACCGTAGTAGGTCCGGGTCGGAGAGAATTCACCGAATTTGTGACCGACCATGTCTTCATTGACGTTGACCGGAATATGCTTGCTGCCGTTGTAGACGCCGAAGGTGAGACCGACGAACTGGGGCAGGATCGTGGAGCGACGGCTCCAGATCTTGATTACTTCTGCACGTCCGCCTTCACGAACCTTCTCAGCCTTCTTGAGAAGATAGCCGTCAACGAACGGACCTTTCCATACTGAACGAGCCATTGGAGACTTCCTCTCTTACTTCTTACGCTGATGACGCGAGCGCATGATCATCTTGTCGGTCGACTTGTTCGACCGGGTGCGCTTGCCCTTGGTCGGCTTACCCCAAGGGGTAACCGGGTGACGACCACCGGAAGTGCGGCCTTCACCACCACCGTGCGGGTGGTCGACAGGGTTCATGACAACACCGCGGTTATGCGGACGCTTGCCGCGCCATACGGTACGACCGGCCTTGCCGTCGTTGATGTTGGCGTGGTCAGGGTTCGAAACCGCACCGATCGAAGCAAGGCAGGAGCCCGGCACGAGGCGCTGTTCGCCAGAGTTCAGACGAAGGATCGCGAGACCCGCATCGCGGCCTACGAGCTGTGCGTAGGAACCAGCGGAGCGAGCGATCTGACCGCCCTTGCCCGGCTTCATTTCCACGTTGTGGATGATGGAGCCAACCGGGATGTACTGCAGGGGCATGGTGTTGCCCGGCTTTACGTCCACAGCCTTTTCAGAGGCGATGACCTTGTCGCCGGCAGCAAGGCGCTGCGGAGCGATGATGTAGGCCTGTTCGCCGTCGGCGTAGGAGATGAGCGCGATGAACGCGGTACGGTTCGGGTCGTATTCGATACGCTCGACCGTGCCTTCAACTTCGAACTTGCGACGCTTGAAGTCGATCAGACGATACGTACGCTTGTGACCGCCGCCGATGAAGCGAGCCGTGATGCGACCGAGGTTGTTACGACCGCCGCTCTTGGTCAGACCCTGCGTCAGCGCCTTGACCGGCTTGCCCTTGTAGAGCGAAGAGCGGTCGACGATGACCAGCTGACGCTGGCTCGGGGTCGTAGGATTGAATGTTTTCAATGCCATGTTTTTATTCCTCAGAGACCGGTGGAGACGTCGATCGTCTGGCCTTCAGCCAAAGTCACGATTGCCTTCTTCACGTCCTTCTGCTTGCCGACAAAACCGCGGAAACGACGGGTCTTGCCCTTGCGGAGCAGAGTGTTGACGGCCGTGACCTTGACGCCGAAGAGCGCCTCGACTGCAGCCTTGATTTCCGGCTTCGACGCCGTCTTAGCGACGTTGAAAACAACCTGGTTGTTTTCCGATACCAGAGTGGACTTTTCGGTGATCGACGGCGAGACGATCACATCATAGTGGCGAAGATCGGTCACTTGAAACGCTCCTCTAGAGCTTCAACGGCAGCCTTGGAAAGCACGAGCTTGCCACGGCGCACGATGTCATAAACGTTGATGCCCTGGATCGGCAGAACATCGATGTTCGGGATGTTCTTGGCAGCGAGCTTGAAGTTGCCATCAAGTTCGGCGCCGCCGATGAAGAGAGCGTTGGTCAGGCCGAGCGTTGCGAAGGTCGAAGCCAGAGCCTTGGTCTTTGCTTCAGCAGCAACCAGGTTGTCGATGATGATGACATCATCGGACTTCAGCTTAGCCGACAGAGCCAGACGCAGGCCGAGAGCGCGAACCTTCTTCGGAAGGTCGTGTTCGTGGCTGCGAGCAACCGGGCCGTGAGCCTTACCACCGCCGCGGAACTGCGGAGCACGAGCCGAATGGTGACGAGCGCGGCCCGTACCCTTCTGCTTGTACATCTTGGCGCCGGTGCGCCATACGTCGGCGCGGCCCTTTGCCTGGTGGGTGCCCTGCTGCTTCTTGGCAAGCTGCCAGCGGATTACGCGGGCGAGAATGTCTTCGCGGGGCTCGAGACCGAAAATCGCGTCAGAAAGAGAAACCTTCCCTGCGTCTTTTCCCTCGAGGGTCTTGACGTTGAATTCCATTGGTCTGGCTCCCTTACTTCGCGGCCGACTTGACGGCGTCGCGCACGATGATCCAGGCACCCTTGGAACCGGGTACTGCACCCTTGATCAGGATCAGACCACGATCTTCGTCGGTCGAAACCACTTCAAGGTTCTGAGTCGTTACGCGCGTCTGGCCCATGTGACCAGCCATCTTCTTGTTCTTGAAAACCTTGCCCGGATCCTGGCGCGAGCCGGTCGAACCGTGCGAGCGGTGCGAAACCGACACACCGTGCGTGGCGCGCAGACCGCCGAAGCCGTGACGCTTCATGGCGCCGGCAAAGCCCTTACCAATCGTCGTGCCGGTGACATCGACGAGCTGACCGGTGGCGAAGTGGCCAGCCTTGAGCTCGGTGCCGACGTCAAGCAGGTTGTCTTCCGAAACGCGGAATTCAGCGAGCTTGGCCTTCGGCTCGACGTTGGCAATAGCGAAATTGCCGCGCATCGCCTTGGACGTGTTCTTGACCTTCGCCGTGCCAGCACCAAGCTGAACTGCGGCGTAGCCGTTCTTTTCTACTGTGCGCTGGGCTACGACCTGGCAGCCTTCCATACGCAGTACTGTTACCGGAACATGTTCGCCGGCGTCGTTATAGACGCGGGTCATGCCGACCTTCTGTGCAATCACACCTGAACGCATCGGTTCAATCCTTCCAACTCAGCTCGAGCTAGGCTCAGAGCTTGATCTCAACATCGACACCAGCGGCGAGATCGAGCTTCATCAGCGCGTCTACCGTCTGCGGTGTCGGGTCAACGATGTCGAGGAGGCGCTTATGCGTGCGCATCTCGAACTGCTCGCGGCTCTTCTTGTCGATGTGTGGGGACCGGTTTACCGTAAACTTCTCGATGCGAGTCGGAAGCGGAACGGGGCCCCGGACGCTTGCGCCGGTGCGCTTCGCCGTCGACACGATCTCGCGCGTCGAAGCGTCGAGAATGCGGTGATCGAACGCCTTCAGGCGAATGCGGATATTTTGGCCGTTCATTCGACGTTATCCTTGTGTTTGTTACTTACGCGCCCTTGTTCAAGGCACGGGTTGTTTTCTTCCCTAAAGGCGGACCACCGGTTTCAAAGATCGAGAGGGACGTCGGAAACCGGCATCCCTATCCAGTCTTCAGGCCTTTCGGCCACCTTTATGTTAGCTTCAGTCTGCCGCTTCGAAACAACGAAGCAGCGCGCAAACAGCGCTTGCGCGCCATGTGCCGTATTTCTTTGTAATAAGCAAGCGGCTAAAGCCACTTGCTTCATAATAATGTCATCGAAGCGGCCGTCTCTTGCGAGACGGCCGATCTCAATGATTACTCGATGATCGAGGCAACGATGCCAGCGCCGACGGTACGGCCGCCTTCGCGGATAGCGAAGCGCAGCTTTTCTTCCATCGCGATCGGAACGATCAGCTCAACAGCAACCGTGACGTTGTCGCCAGGCATAACCATTTCCGTGCCTTCCGGCAGAGAAACGATGCCGGTAACATCCGTCGTGCGGAAGTAGAACTGCGGACGGTAGTTCGTGAAGAACGGCGTATGACGGCCGCCTTCTTCCTTCGTCAGGATGTAGGCTTCAGCCATGAACTTCTTGTGCGGCTTGACAGAACCCGGCTTGCACAGGATCTGACCACGCTCAACGCCGTCACGGTTAACACCGCGAACCAGAGCGCCGATGTTGTCGCCAGCCTGGCCCTGATCGAGCAGCTTGCGGAACATTTCAACGCCGGTAACCGTCGTCTTCGAGGTGGCGCGGATGCCGACGATTTCGACTTCTTCACCAACCTTGACGATGCCGCGCTCGACGCGACCGGTCACAACCGTACCACGACCCGAGATCGAGAACACGTCTTCGATCGGCATCAGGAAAGGCTGGTCGATCGGACGCTCAGGCGTCGGGATGTAGGCGTCGACAGCGGCCATCAGTTCGCGAACGGCGTCTTCGCCGATCTTCTTGTCCGAATCGTTGAG
>NZ_KB898363.1 GCF_000377565.1 Rhizobium sp. 2MFCol3.1
CAACGGCGCGGTGCGGCGCCAAGTGTCCACTCCCGTCGAGCAAAGCGAGAGCTTGGCAGATCCTCGGGACGAGCCCGAGGATGACGGCAGAGAATGGGGGTCGCGTCTGTAACCTATTGAAGTGGAAGCGCTTTCCTCTTGCTCGACGTCATCCTCGGCCTCGTGCCGAGGATCTAAGCACGTCTCCGCGAATTCAACGGCGCGGATGAACCGCAAGCGTCCAACACCCAACGGCGCGGCGACCCGCTCACCCCTTGATGAACGCAAGCACATCCGCGTTGAAGCGTTCCGGCTCGACCTGGGCGAGGCCGTGGCTGGAGCCTTCGTAGACCTTGAGCACGGCGCCCTTGACGATCTTGGAGGACTTCAGGGCCGCTGCGACGATGGGGACGATCTGGTCGTCGTCGCCGTGGATGAAGAGGGTCGGCTTGTCGATCTTGCGGAGGTCGTCGGTGTAGTCGACCTCGGAGAATTCGTGGATGCAGTCGTATTCGCCCTTGATGCCGCCGGCCATGCCCATCAGCCAGAATGTCTCGCGCAGGCCGTCGTTGACCTTGGCGCCGTCGCGGTTGAAGCCGTAGAAGGGCATGGAGAGGTCGCGGAAGAATTGCGAGCGGTCGAGCGCGGTGCCCTTGCGGATGCCGTCGAAGACGTTGAGCGGCAGGCCCTCGGGGTTGGCGTCGGTTTTCAGCATCAGCGGCGGCACGGCGCCGACCAGCACCACCTTGGCGACGCGCTTGGTGCCGTGGCGGCCGAGATAATGGGCGACTTCGCCGCCGCCGGTGGAATGGCCGATCATGATCAGGTTCTTCAGGTCAAGATGCTCGATCAGTTCGGCGAGATCGTCGGCATACTGGTCCATGTTGTTGCCGTCCCAGGTCTGGGAGGACTTGCCGTGGCTGCGGCGGTCATGGGCGATGACGCGGTAGCCGTTCTGGCCGAAATAGAGCATCTGCGCTTCCCAGGCGTCGCCCGAAAGCGGCCAGCCATGCGAGAAGAGGATCGGCTGACCGGTGCCCCAATCCTTGTAGAAAATCTTCGTTCCGTCCTTGGTGGTGATCTTCGGCATGCTCGTCATCCTCTTTGCGTTCGCGTTTGAATGAATGGAGCGGCGGGCGCGCTTGCGGCCCATTGCGCGACGGCAGAGAACATCGGAATGATCAGAAACGAAAGCACTATTTGCCGGTCCGGCGGACATTTTCTCCTGTGGGTCTAGGCTTTTGCGAAGACGGCAACGTCAGGGTGAGATGACCGACATTCGCCGGTCACCAACAGTTGACATTACAATGCTGTAATGGGCGGCCAATTTGCTTGCCGCTGACCTGCAATCGGACAATAATTCCGGCGTTGCGCGGCGATTTGCCACGTATGCGCCTCTGTCGATCGACCCTGGACCAACCTCGAGTCCCTCTGGAGACGTGAATGTCATTTTGGAAGCAGTTTGCGATCTGTCTCGTCGTTATCGCCGCTGGCGTTACCGGGTGGGCTGTCTTTGTGCCTGGCGCGCGCGATACGCTGCGCAATGCCGGCGTTCCCGAAGCGCTTGTCGGCAAGGCGATTGATCCTGACAATGTAGGCCGCGCGGCGCCTGCCGCTGGCAGCGAGCAGGCTGGCAACCGTCGCTCCGGCGGTGGTAATGGCGGCGGTGGCCGCAACGGTGCGGTGCTTGTCGTCACGCAGGCCGTCGTGCCCGGTGTCGTCAACGACCGGCTGGGTGCGATCGGCACGGGCGATGCGATCCGCTCGGTGGTGGTGACGCCGCAGGCGAGCGGTCTCATTCGCGAAATCCTCGTCAAGTCCGGAGACCGGGTCAAGCAGGGGCAGATCATCGCCAAGCTCGACAGCGAGGAGCAGGTGATCGTCAAGGGGCAAGCCGAAGTCGCGCTGAAGTCGGCGGTCGAGAAGTCCAGCCTCTACAACAATATCAAGTCCAGCGTGTCGCGCATGGATGTGTTCGATCAGGAGATCGCCGAGCAGAACGCGCGTCTGCAATTGCAGGCAGCACAGCTCAGTCTCGATCGCCGCAATATCCTGGCGCCGATCGACGGCATCGTCGGCATCATGCCTGTCAATATCGGCGACAACGTCTCGACGACGACGCCGATCGTGACGCTCGACGATCGCACGGAAATCCTCGTCGACTACTGGGTGCCGGAGCGTTTCGCCAATACGGTCAAGGTCGGCCAGGCGGTCGAGGCGACGTCGGTGGCGCGGCCGGGGCAGGTGTTTTCGGGCGCCGTCGAGGCGATCGACAACCGAGTCGATCCGGCGAGCCGTACGCTCCGGATGCGGGCGCGGATCAACAATGCGGCCGACGAGCTGCGCGCCGGCATGTCGTTCAGCGTCGGCATGCGGTTCGATGGCGACCAGTATCCGGCGGTCGATCCGCAATCGGTGCAGTGGGATTCGCAAGGGTCCTTTGTCTGGCGCGTGGCCGAGCAGAAGTCGCACAAGGTGCGCGTCAGCATCGTTCAGCGCAATCCCGACTATGTGCTGGTCAAGGGCAACCTCGATAATGGCGACCTGATCGTCACACAGGGCCTGCAGCGCGTGCGCGAGGGCGGGCCGGTGCGCTCCGAAGGGGGCGAATTGGCCGCCAAGGAGCCCGTCACCTGATGAGCGACAGCGGCACCCATAATAACACGCCATCGGGCAAGCAGACGTTTACGGCGCTCTTCGTGCGCCGGCCGATCCTGGCCTTGGTGTTCAACACGCTGATGATCGTCGCGGGTCTGGCGGCCTATGTCGGTATCGAGGTGCGCGAGCTGCCTGACGTCGATCGGCCGGTCGTGACCGTGCGCACCACCTTCGACGGCGCGTCGCCGCAGACGATCGACCAGGAGGTGACCAAGGTCATCGAGGGCGCATCGGCTCGCGTCAGCGGGTTGAAATCGATCTCGTCGAGCTCGCAGTTTGGCCAGAGCCGGGTGACGCTGGAATTTTCGGATACGGTGGATCTCGCGGTTGCCGCCAACGACGTGCGCGACGCGATCGGGCGGATCACCGACCGGCTGCCTGACGACGCCGACGCGCCGCAGATCGTCAAGGCGGATTCGGATTCGCAGCCGATCATGCGTCTTGCCGTTACCTCCACCAAGCTCAACATGGACGACCTGACGCTGCTCGTCGACAATGAGGTGATCGACCGGCTGGCCTCCGTCGACGGCGTTGCCGATGTCGAGAGCTATGGCGACCAGGAGAAGGTGTTTCGGGTCGATGTCGATCAGTCGGAGCTCGCGAGCCGCGGGCTGACGATCGGCGATCTCACCAATGCGCTGTCGAATGCAGCGCTCGACGTGCCGGCCGGCTCGCTGAAGAGCCCGACGCAGAATATCGTGGTGCGCGCCACCGCCAGCCTGCAGAAGCCCGAGGATTTCGCCAACGTCATGTTGCTCGACCGCGTGCGGCTGGGTGATGTGGCGACCGTGACGCTTGGGC
This sequence comes from Rhizobium sp. 2MFCol3.1, assembly GCF_000377565.1. Taxonomy (GTDB): domain Bacteria; phylum Pseudomonadota; class Alphaproteobacteria; order Rhizobiales; family Rhizobiaceae; genus Rhizobium. The sequence continues at coordinate 3,439 of NZ_KB898363.1, forward strand.
CGCGCGACGGGCAGACGGCGCTGCGCTCGAACGGGGTGCCCGGCATCGGTCTCGGCGTCATCCGCCAGGCGCAGTCCAATACGCTGAATATTTCCAATGGCATCAAGGCCGCAGTCGAGCAGCTGTCGAAGACGCTGCCCGAGGGTACGAGGATCGCCATCACCAGCGATGACGCGGTGTTCATCCAGGGCGCCATCCACGAAGTGGTGTTGGCGCTGGTGCTGGCCGCAGTCATCGTCACCGCCGTCATCTATCTCTTCCTGCGCGACTGGCGGGCGACGATCATTCCAGCGGTGAGCATGCCGGTGGCGTTGATCGGCACGCTGGCTGCGATCTACATGGTCGGCTTCTCGATCAATATCCTGACGCTGCTGGCGATCGTGCTGGCGACCGGTCTTGTGGTCGACGACGCCATCGTGGTGCTCGAGAATATCGTGCGTCGGCGCGCGCAGGGCATGGGTCCGCGCGCGGCCGCCGTGCTTGGCACGCGCGAGGTGTTCTTCGCGGTCATTGCGACGACGGCGACGCTTGCCGCCGTGTTCATTCCGCTGTCGTTCCTGCCGGGGCAGGTCGGCGGCCTGTTCCGCGAGTTCGGCTTCGTGCTCGCCTTCTCCGTCGGCCTGTCGTCGCTGGTGGCGCTGACGCTTTGTCCGATGATGGCGTCGCGCATGCTGACCCGGGAGATGAAAGAGGATCACGGCATGCTTGGCCGCTTCGGCGACCGGTTTTCCAGCGCTTATGAATGGTGCCTTCAGCGCTGCCTGAATGCGCCCTTCGTCGTCATTGTGTTCTCGGTGATCTTCGCCGGTGCTGCCGTCTTCGCCTTTACCGGCGTGAAGAGCGAGCTGACGCCCAACGAAGACCGGGCGATGGTGATGATGCGGCTGACGACGCCGCAGGGATCGAGCCTCGAATATACGCGCGACAAGCTGCAGCTGGTCGAAGAGTATTTGCAGCCGCTCGTCGATAGCGGCGATATCCGCAACGTCTTTTCCGTCTCCGGCCAGAATGGGCAGGCCAATAGCGGCTTCATGGTGCTGACGCTGGCGCCATGGGGTGAGCGCGAGCGCACGCAGGGCGAAATCGTCGCGGATATCAATCGCGCGGCTTTGAAGGTTCCGGCGCTGCGCGGCAATGCGATCCAGTCCAACAGCCTGCGCATTCGCGGCGCCGGCAACGGGTTGCAGATGGCGCTGATCGGCAGTGATTACGATGCGCTGACGCAATCGGCGCTGAAGCTGGTACAGGCGCTTGACGCGACCGGACGATACGACACGCCGCGTCTCGCCAACGAGCCGACACAGGCGCAGGTGTCGATCTCGATCGATCGCGAGCGGGCGTCCGACCTCGGCATCAACATCACCGGCCTGTCCACCGCCATCCAGTCGCTGCTGGAAGGGCGCTCGGTGGTCGACGTGTTCGTCAAGGGCGATGCCTATCCGGTGCTCTTGACCTCGAACACGCGGCCGCTCGACGATCCGACCGATCTGGAGAACGTGTTCCTGAAAACCGGCGACGGCAAGATCGTGCCGATGTCGGTCATCGCTTCGCTGCAAGAGGGCGCCGTGGCGCCGCAGCTCAATCGCGAGCAGCAGCTGGCGTCGGTGGCGATCACCGCTGGCCTCAAGGATGGCGTGTCGCTTGGCGATGCGGTGAAAGAGGCCGTGACGCTGGCCGCGCCGCTGCTTCCCTCGGGTGCGCGGCTGATGCCGCTTGCGGAAGCGGCGACGCTGGAAGAGAACGCCAACGGCATGGCGCTCACCTTCGGCTTTGCCATCATCATCATCTTCCTGGTGCTGGCGGCGCAATTCGAGAGCATGCTCTCATCCGTGATCATCATGTCGACGGTGCCGCTGGGGCTTGCCTGCGCGGTCTTCGCGCTTGTGATCACCGGTTCCAGCCTCAATATCTACAGCCAGATCGGCCTGGTGCTGCTTGTCGGCGTCATGGCCAAGAACGGCATCCTGATCGTCGAGTTCGCCAACCAGCTGCGCGATCAGGGCGAGGAGGTCAGGGCGTCGATCGAGAAGGCCTGTGCGCTGCGTCTGCGTCCCGTGATGATGACGATGATCGCCACCATCCTCGGCGGCGTGCCTCTCGTCTTCGCGCATGGCGCGGGTGCCGAGGCGCGCGTGGCACTCGGATGGGTGATCGTCGGCGGTCTTGGTTTCGCGACGCTGGTGACGCTGTTCATCACCCCCGTCGCCTATCTGCTGATCGCCCGCTTCGCCAAGCCGCATGCGCATGAAGAGGCACGGTTGCATCAGGAGATGGAACATGCCGAGCGGCCGAAGATCGTTGCCGCGCGAGATCAGCTCGAAGCTGCTGAATGACAATCGCCGCCTGGCGCCTGTGCCCTCGGGGCGGGTGCGGGCGGCGTTTTCGTATAGTTTCCGAATAGTTGCATAACAGGCTAAATTAATTGCGACTTTTAGATGTTTTTTAAGCATAAGCCGTAATAATTGGCATCGATACCGATGGTCTCCCAGCGTTTCGGGAGGCTGCACGGCGCCGCCGTTTGGCGCCCCCGGACATGAGTGTTCGCGGCACCGGTTCATTTGTACCTGTTGCGTATTGTTGTGTTCGGAGTTCAGTATCCGTGAGTATTTATCGGCGCACTTCGGTGGATGCCGCGCTTTATGTATTGCGCGACATCGGGAATAAACTGACGACGACCCAGAGGCAGGTCTCTACCGGCCTCCGGGTCGAACGCGCCTCGGACAATGGCGCCTATTGGGCGATCAGCTCGACATTGAAAAGCGACCAGAAGGCGCAGTCGGCGGTGCGCGACGCGCTGGGGCTGGCGGCCGCGACGATGGACACGGCCTATACGGCCGTCGGCGAATCGACCGATCTCGTCAGCCAGATCAAGGCCAAGCTCGTGGCGGCCACCGAGGATGGTGTCGACAAGGACAAGATCAATCTCGATATCACCCATCTGAAAGAGCAGTTGCGGGCCGTTTCCGGAGCCGCCAGCTTCAACAACGACAATTGGGTGGCGATCGACGATGCCGATGATCCGGCGAAACCACGAGAGATACCAGCCTCGTTCACGCGTCATGCCGACGGAACTGTCGAAATCGGAACGCTGAGCTACGAGGTCGATATAGCGCCGGTGGGGTCGACGACATCCAAGGACGCGCGCTATCTGATCGACGATCGGACCACCGGATCCGGCGAATATGGCGCGCTGACCTCGCAGTATTTCGCGACCGAACTCGGCGCCTCGAAGAACTATGTGATGCTCGCCAGCGCCGGCAATACGGCAGGGCAGGTCGAGATCGGGATATCGTCGAGCACGACGACCGCGGAGGTCCATGAAATGGTTTCCGTCGTCGACAAGATGCTCGGGCAGATGACGACGATCGGCTCGTCCTTCGGCGCGCTGGAAAAGCGTATCAGCCTGCAGAGCGACTTCGCGCAGACCCTGGGCGATGCCTTCGCGCGCGGGATGAGCAAGCTTATCGATGCCGACATGGAGGAGCAATCGAGCCGGCTTGCGGCGCTGCAGACGCAAGAGCAATTGGGCCTGCAATCGCTCAACATCGCGAACGCGACGTACGATACGGTGCGGCAGCTGTTCCAGAACTTCTGAGGCCGCAAAGCCTGTGCGATTTCAACGCCGGCGCCGCCGACGCCGGTGACTTTTTCGGGAGTTCCGGCTCTAAGGCTGTGCAATCCATCGATTTTCCAGTATTCAGGGCGCGCGCTTCATCTTCTTGCCGCATTCCTTAATACTGCTCGCATCACCATCGAATTGGAGATACGCCTGTCCATGATCAAGAAATTCATACTTCTCGCCGTTGCCGCGACCTACCTCAGCGCCTGCACGACGACGGATCCGTATACGGGCCAGCAGAAGATGTCGAACACGTCGGGCGGCGCGCTGCTCGGTGCTGGTGTCGGCGCATTGGCAGGTCTGGCTGTCGGTGGTTCGCCGGTCGGTCGACGTAACGCGGCGCTGATCGGTGCCGGTGTCGGCGCTCTCGCCGGCGGCGCGATCGGCAACTACATGGACCAGCAGGAATCGGAACTGCGCGCGCAGCTCCAGGGCACCGGCATCTCCGTTACCCGCAACGGCGACAACATCATCCTGAACATGCCGTCGAACATCACCTTCGACGTCGACCAGGACGCCGTGAAGCCGGGCTTCTACCCGACGCTGAACTCGGTGGCGATCGTGCTGCGCAAGTTCAACCGCACGCTGATCGACGTCAACGGCCACACCGATTCGACCGGCAGCCTGCAGCATAACCAGGAACTGTCGCAGCGCCGCGCCGAGTCGGTTGCCGGCTATCTCGGCGGCCAGGGCATCGACCAGCGCCGCATGTCGGCCGTCGGCTTCGGCCCGTCGCAGCCGGTGGCCTCCAATGCTTCGGAAGCCGGACGCTCGCAGAACCGCCGCGTCGAAATCCAGATCGCGCCGATCACCCAGAGCTGATCGGGCTCGCTTGAGAGTTAAGACGGCCGGGCAGATGCCCGGCCGTTTTGCGTTAGAGTAGCTTGAATTACGCAATTCCGGACGGAAAACCGCTTCACACTTTTCCTGGCATTGCTTCAAGGGTGCATGACCGCGCCCTTGGTGATCTTGTCGACGATCTTCTTGTCGGCGCGGATGGCGATGCCGACGACCTTGGCATCATCAGGCGCGTACTCGGCGAAGACGGCGCGGTTGGCGGCGTCGTGGCCGGTCGCAAACATCTCCTCGATGAAGAGCGACGCGGTGATGCCGCGCTCCAGCGTGCGGCGGTGGATGGTGGACATGGTCTCCTCGGGCGCTGCCAGAACGATGATCGGCTGGATCGAGAGCGGGTTGTAGAGATTGCCCGACCGGTCCTTGTAGGCGTCTCCGATGATCTCGGGATTCTGGCCGGTGATCCCGCTCATCAGGAAGGCGGTGACATTCAGCGTCTGCCAGGATGGAAGATTGTTTCGCAGCACGATTGCAATTTTGGTATCAAACATTCCAGTCTCTTTTCATGCGGGTTTCGACGTCGGTTGGATGAGGATCTAAGCCATCACGCCCTTGAGGGTCTTGAACGTTTGTGCACGGAGCCGGGCGTGGACGGGCGCGCCATTGCGTCCGGTGCGATCGCACATCGTACGATTGCACCTGGGATCGTCACCGCGCCGGCCTTTCCAGGCATCGAGCGTATCGAAGCGAACTTCGCCGGAAACGCCTTCGAGCCGCATCGTCACGATACTTATGCGCTTGGGGTGACGCTCAAGGGCGTGCAGACATTTTCCTATCGTGGCGAGCGGCGCTTCAGCCTGCCGGGGCAGGTGATCGTGCTGCATCCCGACGAGGAGCATGATGGCGGGGCGGGGACCGATCACGGGCTGCAATACCGCATGCTCTATCTGGAACCGGCGCTGCTCTTCGACTGTCTTGAAGCGGCGCGCATCGGCTTGCCGTTCGTCGATCAGCCAGTCTTCGACGATCCCGTGCTTGCCGGGACGCTTCTGGGGGCGCTGAGTGAACTGGACCGGGAATTGGATGAACTCTTCGTCGACGACTTCGTGTCACGCGTGGCGGGTGGTCTGGCGCGGCATGCGGGTACTCCGCGTCGGCCGCTTGGCAGCATTGCCTGGCAGCGCGCGCGGATGGCACGGGATTATCTCGAGGCGCATGCGACGCGGCCGGTGACATCACCGGCTTGTGCGTCCTCGCATTCGCCGCAGCGTCCATGGTTGCCATGGCGTCGGACGTGAAGCTGGACCTGTCCATGCGGATCGCGCGCCACGGAGACCACGCCGAGGTTGCACTTGCGGCCTAGGTGCCTGTCGTCGCGGCTCTGCCGTGCGCAGTGGATGGGTGCCAGTTCGGCCGAACTGGAGGCGGTGACGGGGCTCGATCGGTTTCAGCTGGCGCGGCATTTCCGGGCGGCGTTCGCGACCAGCCCGCATCGCTATCTGCTGATGCGGCGGCTGCAGCAGGCGCGCGCGATGATCGGGGCCGGGGAGGCGCTGGCGGAGGCGGCGTTTGCCACCGGCTTTGCCGACCAGAGCCATTTCAACCGGCATTTCAAGAAGGCCTATGGCATGACGCCCGGCCAATGGGCGGGGCTGAGGCGAGACCTTTTCTAGGCCGGATTTTCCGCAAGGCCGGAGCGCCGGGCGATGAAGCGGGCAAGCATGGGGCCGGTGAACAGGATGATCAGGAAGCGGCCGGTCTGCATGGCCATCACGAAGGGGACGTCGACGTCGCTGGACGCCGCGATGATGGCGACGGAATCGGCGCCGCCCGGGCTGGTGGCGAGATAGGCGGTCAGCGGATCGACGCCGGCGAAGACATGAAGCGCATAGGCCATGCAGCCGCATAGCGACATCAGAAACAGGATCGAGGCGGCGACGCGCGGCAGGGCGCGGGCGGCATGGGCGATGATCCCGCGGGTGAAGCGCAGCCCGATGCTCCAGCCGATCAAGGCATAGCTGATCGCCAGCAGCCACATGGGGAGCTCTATCTTCAACAGGCCAAAGCCCTGCAGCAGCGAGCCGACGACGAGCGGCACGATGATGGTACCGCCGGGGATGCGAAAGCGGACAGCACAAAAGGCCGAGACGATCGTCAGTGCGACGGTTGCGGCGAGGGCCGGCCAGTCGATCGGCGGAAACATGATCAGCGGCGGCGGCTCGCCGCCATCGGCTGCCACCCATAGGCGGGCCACGACGGAAGCGGCAACGGCCACGAAGACGACGCGCAGATATTGCATGAAGGCGACGAGGCGGGCGTCGGCGCCATAGGCTTCCGACATGATGACCATGGCCGATGCCGCACCCGGCGACGAGCCCCAGACCGCCGTCGTGCCCGGCAGTACCTGCCAGCGGGTCAGGAGCCAGCCGAGCAGGCCGGCGGCGGCGATGACGGAGAAGATCATCGCAAGAAAGAGCGGGGCATCGGTCGCCATCGTCTGCAGGATATCGACGGTGATGGCGCGGGCCATCATGAAGCCCACCAGCGCCTGGCCGAACAGGAGCGGTCCGCGCGGGACGCGCAGCGATCCCTGGCCGATCGATACCGCCAGCACGATCGCGGCGACCATCGGGCCGATCAGCAGCGAGGCGGGCAGGCCGAGCATTTCCAGGCCGACAACAAGAATGGTGGATAGCGCGAGCAGGAATGCCCAGCGCGGCAGGCTGGCGGTTCGGAGTTTGCGGCTGGCGTCTTTCAACGGCTTATCCGATGCATGTCTTGCCAATGCTGATGACGGGTCGATGCGACGTCTGGGGGAGCGGCAGAGGCTTTGCTGGAAAATCGGCGGGCGCCGATGGCGTGCCGTGGGTATAGGCGCCGTCTGCGCATGGGGTCAATTGCGAATTCTTGGGGTCCTACATGCTGACATTGGCGGCGAGGAAATCGAGCAGCGCACGCACCCGCGCCGGCAGAGGGCCGCCCTGGCCGATATAGACGGCGTGAAATTCCTCGGTGTCTCCAGGGTTGAAGTCCTCAAGAAGCGGGACCAGGCGGCCGGCCTTTATATCGGCGCGGACGGTGAAGCGGGCGAGGCGGCCGAGGCCGGCGCCCGCCAAGGCCATGTGCCGCATCGCCTCGCCATCGGCGACCTGGATGCCTGGTGTGAGAGGTAAGCGCATGATGTCGCCGGCATCGCGCATCGGCCAGCCCTCGACGCTGCGGGCATAGGAGAGGCCGATGCGGCGGTGGTGTTCGAGATCGGACACGGTGGTGGGTGTGCCGTGTGTTTCCAGGTAACCGGGCGAGGCGACGATGACCATATCCGTCGCCCCAAGCTTGCGGGCGATCAGCGTCGAGCTCTTCAGCGGTCCGGCGCGGATGGCGACGTCGGCGCGGTCGTCGAGGAGGTCTACGACCCTGTCGGTGTAGGAGATGTCGAGCGTGATCCTGGGATGAAGGGCGAGGAAGCCCGAGACGAGCGGCGCGAGGATGTGGTTGCCGAAGGAGGCGCTGGTGTTGATGCGGACCGGGCCGGCGGCAAGTTCTCCCGATGATGCGGAGCGCTCGGCCTCGGCGATATCGGCGAGAATGGTGACGCTGCGCTCATAGAAGGCGCAGCCCTCGGGCGTCAGTTGCAGCTTGCGGGTGGAGCGGTTGACGAGGCGGGCGCCGAGGCGGGCTTCGAGCCGCGCGACCAGCTTGCTGACGGCCGATGGCGTCATGCGGCAGGCGTGGGCGGCGGCGGTGAAGCCGCCTAGTTCGACGGCGCGGACGAAGACTTCCATCTCTCCGGAGCGGTTGATATCCTGTCTGCTCATGATGACTTCAATTCATGAATTGTGTTCCTGAAGGCAATCTATTTCATCGCGTGTGGAGTGTCTATCTCTTGTGAAGAAACAGGAGACTGAAGATGGAATACAGACAGCTTGGCGCATCCGGCCTTCGCGTGCCGGTGTTGAGTTTCGGCGCGGGCACGTTCGGCGGATCGGGGCCGCTCTTCGGCGCCTGGGGCAATACCACGGGCGCCGAGGCGTCGCGGATGGTGGATATCGCGATCGAGGCGGGGGTGACGCTGTTCGATACCGCCGACGTCTATTCGGCGGGCGCGTCGGAGGAGGTGCTTGGCCACGCGATCAAGGGCAGGCGCGATCAGGTGTTGCTCTCGACGAAGACCGCGCTTCCTGTCGGTGACGGACCCGGTGATTGGGGGACATCGCGCACAAGATTGCTGCGAGCGACGGATGCGGCGTTGAAGCGGCTTGGCACCGATTATATCGACTTGTTGCAGCTGCACGCCTTCGATGCGTCGACGCCGATCGAGGAGGTGCTGTCGACGCTGGATCAGCTGATCGATGCCGGGAAAATCCGCTATATCGGCGTTTCCAACTTCTCCGGATGGCAGCTGATGAAGTCGCTTGGCGTATCCGCTCAGCATGGCTATCCGCGCTATGTGGCGCATCAGGTCTATTACTCGCTGGCCGGCCGCGACTATGAGTGGGAGCTGATGCCGCTTGGCGCCGATCAGGGTGTGGGAGCGCTCGTTTGGAGCCCGCTTGCCTGGGGGCGGCTGACCGGGAAGATCAGGCGCGGGCAGCCTCTGCCCGAGGGAAGCCGGCTGCACCAGACGGCGGAATATGGTCCTCCCGTCGACGATGAGAAGCTCTACGATATCGTCGATGCGCTCGACATCGTGGCCGAAGAGACCGGCAAGACCGTGCCGCAGATCGCGCTCAACTGGCTGATCGGCCGCCCGACGGTGTCGAGCGTGATCATCGGCGCGCGCAACGAGGAGCAGCTGCGGCAGAACCTCGGGGCTGTCGGCTGGTCGCTGTCGAAAGAGCAGGTCGAGCGGCTCGACAAGGCGAGTGCCGTCAGCGCGCCCTATCCCTATTTTCCGTATCAGCGGCAGGAGGGTTTTGCGCGATTGAACCCGCCGCTCGTCTGAGCACAATGACGGCCGTACCGCTGCGGCTATTCTGCTACTAGACAGCCGCCATCTCTTGTCTCATACCAACCTGCCTCCCAGGCAACGACGGTAAGGAGATCAAAGAGATGGCGCTCAAAGACGCAAAGGCCGGCACACGCAACGAGGCGGGTATCGCCAGCGTTCTCGGCATCCTGAAACAGAGCTTCGGCGAGCGCTTCCAGACCGGCCAGTCGTTTCGCGAACAGCATGCGCACACGACCACCTACATTCCCTCGCAGCTGCCTGACGGCGTGCTCTTCGCCGAGAGCGCCGATGATGTGAAGGCTGTCGTGAAGGTCTGCGCGGAGCACAAGGTTCCGGTCATCGGCTTCGGTACGGGTTCGTCGCTGGAAGGGCAGGTCAATGCGCCCAACGGCGGCATTTCGATCGATTTCAGCCGGATGAACCGCGTGCTCGAGGTCAATATGGAAGACCTCGACTGCACCGTCGAGCCGGGCGTCACCCGCGAAGACCTGAACACCTATCTGCGCGACACCGGCCTGTTTTTCCCGATCGATCCGGGCGCCAATGCCTCGATCGGCGGCATGACGGCGACGCGGGCATCCGGCACCAACGCCGTGCGCTACGGCACGATGAAGGACAACGTGCTCTCCGTCACCGCCGTTACCGCCAATGGCGAGGAAATCCGCACGGCGCGCCGCGCCCGCAAGTCCTCGGCCGGCTATGACCTGACGCGGCTTTTCGTCGGCTCCGAGGGTACGCTTGGTATCCTGACCTCGGTGACGCTTCGCTTGCAGGGCATTCCGCAGAAGATCGGCGGCGGCGTCTGCGCGTTTCCGACGGTGCGTGCTGCCTGCGATGCGGTGATCATGACGATCCAGATGGGCGTGCCCGTCGCGCGCATCGAGCTTCTGGATGCCCTGCAGATCCGCGCCTGCAACGCCTATTCGAAACTGAACTACGACGAGAAGCCGACGCTGTTCGTCGAGTTCCACGGCACAGACGAAACCGTCGCGCTGCAATCGGCGCAGTTCGGCGAGATCGCGGCGGAATGCGGGGGCGGTGAGTTCGCCTGGACCGTCAACGCCGAGGAGCGCAACAAGCTCTGGAAAGCCCGCCATGACGCCTATTGGGCTTCGCGGGCGCTGGCGCCGGAGATGGCGGCGCTTTCGACCGACGTCTGCGTGCCGATCTCGCGCCTGGCCGATTGCATCGGCGAGACGCAGGCCGATATCGAGGAGCATGGTCTTCTCGCGATGATCGTCGGCCATGCTGGCGACGGGAACTTTCACGTGCTGCTCCTGTTCGATGACAAGACGGAGGAGGGGATCGCCGTTGCCGAGGGCTTCGTGGCGCGCCTCAACAAGCGGGCGCTTGAAATGGACGGCACCTGCACCGGCGAACACGGTATCGGCCAGGGCAAGATGGCGTTCCTCGAAGAAGAACTTGGGGGCGCGGTCGATCTGATGCGTCAGGTCAAGCATGCGCTCGACCCGGATAACATCTTCAATCCGGGCAAGATTTTCCATTCTGCCTGAAAATCAACACTCTGTTTTGATCTTGGCTTGCTTGCGGCATGAATGCCGATAGGGATTGAGAACAGCGTAGCGAATCGGAGCGCCGCCGGGAAAGCGTGGGCGTAACAAGGAATTGCGCGGTTTGTTGCCTGAAAGCGGCTTCACACGCTTCGGGTTGATGATCTAGGGTCAAAATTCGATCGGGTATCCTGATCGAGTTTGGCCTGGTGTCCGCGGTGTAGCCCGAATGGAGAATGATTGACTTGGTAGGCCGGTTTCTCGTCGTACTGGGTGGTGTGGTTGTCGTGGCGCTGTTCGTGGCGCTGTTCGCGCCTATGTTCATCGATTGGACGGGCTTCCGACAGAATTTCGAGGATCAGGCCAGCCGTATCATCGGCAAGAAAGTCGTGGTCCACGGCGCGGTCGATGCGCGCCTTTTGCCGTTCCCGTCGGTGACGATGCATGACGTGCGCGTCGGCCAGGAGCAGGACGGCTCGCCGATCGTGCAGGTCGAGCAGTTTTCCATGGATGCGGAACTGGCGCCGTTCCTCTCGGGCGAGGCGCTGATCTTCGACATGCGCGTGGTCAATCCCAAGGTCAAGCTGCGGCTCTTGAAGGATGGCACCCTGGACTGGACGCGCGGCAGCCAGCCGGAAATTCCCGCCAAGACGGTGGTTCTCGAAAACGTGCATGTCAGCGGCGGTGACGTTCAATTCATCGACGATCAATCGGGCCGCACGCGTCTCGTGACCGGGATCAACGCCGAGATGTCGGCGAAATCGCTGGCCGGGCCGTGGCGCATCGAGGGTGATGCGGCGCTCGACGGCGAGCATGGCAATTTCCTCATCTCCAGCAACCAGCTGGACGAGAACGGTGTGCTCAGGATGCGCACCCGGCTGCAGCCGGACAAGCATCCTGTTTCGGTCGATCTCGATGGCGAGCTGAAGCTCGTCGACCGCAAGCCAAACTACCAGGGCACGATGTCGGCGCAGATCGAGCGCGCGGGCACCAACCAGGCCAAGGGCACCGACAAGAGCCAGTCACCGCGGCTGAAGGGCAAGTTCGAGCTCACCAACGAGAGCATCCGCATCCCCGAATATCGCCTCGAGATCGGCGCGGTGGAAGACCCCTATGTGGTGACAGGCGAGGCGACGCTCGATACCGGCGTGAAGCCGCAGTTCCTGCTCACCGCCGATGGCCAGCAGATCGACGTCAATCGCATCGGCAATCAGGGTTCCGGCGGCAAGACCTCGCGCGATCCGAGCCTTTCGGCCAAGCAGCGGCTGAATGCGCTGATCCAGATTGTTTCGCAGATTCCGGTGCCGCAGGTGCCCGGCAAGGCGAGTGTCAGGCTGCCGGCGATCGTGGCCGGTGACACCACCATTCGTGACGTGCAGCTCGATCTGGAGCCGGCCGGCAGTGGCTGGACGATCGACCACGCCTTCGGCACGCTGCCGGGGCGCACGCTGGTCGAGGGCAATGGTCAGCTGACATTGCAGGGCCAGCCGTCCTTCAAGGGCGCGATCACCGTTGCCTCTAAACAGCCGACCGGCCTTGCCTCGTGGCTGTCTGGCGATGTCGATCCGGCGATACGGTCGCTGCAGCAGGCCGGTTTTTCGGCGAATGTGAACCTCACGCATGAGCGCCAGACGTTCGATGATCTCGAGATCGCGGTTGGCCCAGCGACGCTGAAGGGCAGGCTCGACCGCCAGGCAGTGCCGAACCAGGCGCCGACGCTTGATGTGGCGCTTGCCGGCGATGCGCTCGATCTCGACGCGCTCCGAGCACTGACCGGCCTGTTTACCGGGCAGGATGCGGGCAACAACGTGCTCGACCACAAGATTAAGGCGCAGCTCAAGGCCGACAAGTTCACGGCGTTTGGTGTCGAGGCCGGCGATGTCGAGACGAGCTTCACGATCGCCGACGGCGCGCTCGGAGTGGACAAGCTTTCGGTGAAGAACCTGGCGGGCGCCGAGTTCACGGCGACCGGCCGCGCCGAGGGCTCGCTGCTCGACTACAAGGGCTCGGGCGAGATCACCTTCAAGGCGGCCGATCCCGGTCCGTTCTTCACCATGCTGAAGGAGAAACTGCCGCAGCATCCGGTCATGGACCGGCTGGTGCGCAACGCGGCCTGGTACACGAATACGGCGCTGCGTGGCGCGGTCACGCTCGGTAGCGATCAGGACAACGGGCTCTCGGTGACGCTTGCCGGCGTCGCCAATGGCAGCCGCGTGAACCTCGATTACCGCATGTCCGACCTTCTGGCGCTGACCGGCAAGGGCACGACGAGCCTCGAGGCGACGCTCGAGAACAATGTGACCTCGGTGCTGTTCGGTCAGGCGGGGCTCGATCCGTTGCCCGTCGATGCGGATGCCAACGGCCGCATGACGCTGAAGGTGCAGGCGGAGGGGACCGATCCTGCTGATGCCAACCTGACATTTGCCACGGACCGCACCTCGTTTACCGCCGCCGGTAAGGTCGATATCCGGCCGCAGAGCTTCATGAACGGGCAGCTGGCGCTGTCGCTGGAGAGCGCCGATCTCGACCCTTATCTCGTCATGAACGGCATCGGCGTGCCGCAGATGGGCACCGGCTTGCCGTTCAAGCTGACGACGACGGCGGCGATCGATGGCGACAAGGTCGCTTTCGGCAACATTGCCGGCCATGCGGCGGACAACGAATTCACCGGCGCCATGACGCTGGATCGCAAGGCAGAGCGGACGACGGCCTCAGGCGATCTCGCCCTGACGAAGGCCGATGCCACCTGGCTTGGCGAGGCGGTCTATGGGCCGATGACGGATCCGGCGAACGGCAACCTCTTGGCGGCGCCGCTCGGCATTCCGGTGTTCAAGGACATGGATGTCAACCTGAAGCTCACCGCCAAGCAGTTCTGGCTCGGCTGGTCGAACCCGATCACCGACTTCACCTCCAACGTCGCCTACAAGGGTGACGAGCTGCAGCTGAACGACATGAAGGGCAACTGGGACGGCGGCACAGTCGATGCCAATGTGAAGTTCACAAATGCCGATGGAACAGGCTTCCTGCAGACCAAGCTTGCGCTTGCCGATGCCGATCTCGGCGGCGTCGTGTGGCAGCGGGACGGCGGTTCGCCTGTGGCCAGCGGCAAGTTCGGGCTGGCACTGTCGATGGAAGCATCGGGCAAGTCGATGAAGGATATCGCAAGCTCTCTCAACGGTTCCGGCGAGATGAAGCTCGGCGATACCAGCGTGCGCGGGCTCAATCTCGGCATGCTGGCGCCGCTTCTGTCGGCGACCGACCCGATGCAGGACCAGCTGAACGCCGGCAAGGTGCATCCGATCGTCGAGACGCTGCTCAACAACGGCGAGGCGAAGCTGCCGGCGACGGCGGTGCCGTTCAATGTCACGGATGGGGTGCTGAGGGTTCAGAACGTGACCGTCGCCACCGACCAGGCGACACTCACAGGCAATGCGCAGGTCGATCTGCCGCAGGAGCGGATCAACGCGTCGCTCGACATCAATCTCAATCCGATGGGCGAGGCGCTGACCGGCGCCGACCCGTCGATCCGGCTCGATTTCTCCGGCGTTCTCGGATCGCCGGGCCGGGTTATGGATGTCACCGATATCACCGGTTACCTCTCTCTGCGCGCCTTCGAGCGCGAGCGCCGGCGGGTCGAGAAACTGCAGTCGAACGTTCTCGAACAGCAGCGCCTGCGCCGCGAGGTGTCGCTCGCCAAGTTCAACGATCAGGAGCGCGAGAAGGCCGCAGCCATCGAGGCGCAGCGCAAGGCGGAAGAGGAGCGGCTGAGGCTGCTCGCGACACAGCAGGCCGAGCGCGACCAGGCGGCAGCGGCCGCCAAGGCCGCAGCTGAAGCCAAGGCGCAGGCGGAAGCCGCCGCCAAAGCCAAGGCGGAAGCGGACGCCAAGGCCGCGGCCGAGGCGGCGCGCCGGGCGCAGGAGCAACTGATCACGCCGCCGCAGAACTCGCTGAACTTCAACACGGTGCCGGGTTTGCCGGGGGTGCAGGTTCCGCAATAGCGTTTTTGCGCGGCCGGTGTCGGCTGTCGGCGACGTCTCAGCGCTTGCGGGCGCGGGCGACGATCTCGTTGACGAAGGCGGCCTTGGCGGCAGTGTAGCCGTCGCCGTCATATTCGAAGTCTTCAGCCAGCTTGAGCTTCAGCGCCTGATAGTCCGAGGCGGCTTGGCGGTGGGTTCTCAGATAATCGCGGAACTGGATGCGCCGGTGGTGCGTGTCGTGGCCTTCGGGGCATAGATAGACCCGCTGCTTGGGCGTGGTGATGCGTTTCATGAAGGCGAAGATGTCGGCGTCGTAGCGATTGCCGCGCGGCTCGTAGCCGGCCGCCTCCATCAGCGGGCAGGCGTCGATGACCTCGGCCGGAGTGGGCATTATCACATCGATATCGATGAGCGGCTTGGCGGCCATGCCCGGGATCGAGGTGCTGCCGATGTGCTGGATATCGAGCACGCGATCGCCCAGCAGGGTTATCAGGGCGGCGGCGATTTCGCGGAAGTGCGCCGGCCACTCTGTGTCATAGGGGACGATCTCAACGCGCTCCGGCATTCGCCGCTTCCCTGTCGCCGTCTCGGCCTTCCGGTGGCGTGGCGCCCGCCGATTTCAGCCAGGCGAGAACGTACAGGCGCAGCGCCGAGGAGAGGTTGCTGTCGGCATCCCTGTTGTCGTCGATTTCCGAGATCAGGCCAGCGAGCGGGATGGTGCGGGCGGTGGCGATGGCGGTGAGCTCGGTCCAGAACTCGTCTTCCAGCGACAGGCTGGTGCGGTGGCCGTGGAGCGTGATCGAGTGCTTGCGGATCATTGCGCGTCGTATTCGGAAAATGATTCCGCAAACGCACACAAGGGATTGATCGCGGACTCGTTTTCGCGGTCGCGCGCGGTCATTCGGCGTCGTCGTTCTTGTCGATGCGGCCCTGGTCGTGCGCGCGCTCGGCCTTGTCGTTCAAAGCCTTGGTGAGCTGCTTTTCCTGTTTGGTGCGGCCGAAGGAGATCCGGTTCTGTTCAGCCTGCTTCTCCTTATCGGAGCGGGCCTGCTTCTTCTTGAACTGGCGGAGATTGACGATTTCGGCGCTCACGGGACACCTACAATATAAGAACAGGCGATATGAAAAAGGGAAGCGATTGCTTCCCTTTGTTTGTTACTGCTTCTTGCGGAAGGCGTCGAGAGAGACGACCGATCCGGCTTTCTTCTCGTCGCCGTCGGCGGGCTTTGCCGCCGCGTCTTCGGTCTTCTCCGCCTTTTCGGGGGCAACCGGGTAGGCGGTGATCTCGGCTTCCGGCAGTTCGTCGCTATCGGCGAGCGGCACGTCGAACTCGAGTTCGAAATTGACCGACGGATCGTAGAAGCCGCGGATGGCGTTGAAGGGGATGAAGAGCTTTTCCGGAACGTCGGAGAAGGAGAGGCCGATCTCGAAGCTCGATTCGGTGACCTTCATTTCCCAGAACTGGTGCTGGATGACGATGGTCATCTGCTCGGGATACTTGGACTTCAGGGCCTGCGAGATGCGAACGCCGGGAGCGCCGGTCAGAAAGGTGATGAAAAAGTGATGCTCGCCCGGCAGGCGGCCGGTTGCCGCGACTTCCGACAATACCTTGCGGATGACGCCGCGAAGCGCGTCCTGTGCCAGAATGTCATACCGGATATGATCCTGCCCCATGCTTTCCCTGTCTTTCTTTCGTCCGTACGTCTGTTCCAAGCCTATATGCCATGCTCAAGCGGCTTGGAAAAGCCCGCAGCCGAGTCATGCTTTCGCAAATCATACATGATTTGAGCTTGGGGGAGAAGGTGAAGGCTTCTGTTGCCAGGTGCCTTCGGACCCCGCCTTAAGGTGCGAACCTTCAGGACTTAATTTGAAGTGTCACACCGCGATTAAGCAGCGAGACGAGCTTCCGCATAGTTGTCGTTTGCAACTACAATTTTAGCCCGATAACGGCGGTACAATGCCGAGCAAAAAGACGATCTTTACACCCTTGTCGATCCTGTTTCGCCCCCATCAAAAGCCGGCCATCTCTTTGTAAGGCCGCCGGTTTTTGGTGGAGGCGCCGGGTACCGCCCCCGGGTCCAATAGGCTTATTACACCGCTCATTTATCGCCATAGCCAATCCGAGGACTGGCAAGGCTGATATAGTGTTTTCCTCAGCGCATGGGAAGAGCCATCGTCACAAAAGCATCGTGGTCTTTCAAGGAATCACCGGGAAAAACACGGGGGCGTGATTGGTTTTGCCTGCTGATGGGCTTAAATATGGGAAAAATGGAATCGGCGGCGGGCGATGAAGCAATATCTCGATCTCTTGAACCACGTGATGGAAACCGGAACCGACCGCGGCGACCGGACCGGAACCGGCACGCGTTCGGTGTTCGGCTACCAGATGCGCTTCGATCTGCAGGAGGGCTTTCCCGTCCTCACGACGAAGAAGCTGCATCTGCGCTCGATCATCCATGAACTGCTGTGGTTCCTGAAGGGCGACACCAATATCGCCTATCTCAAGGAACATGGTGTCTCGATCTGGGACGAGTGGGCCGACGAGAACGGCGATCTCGGCCCGGTTTACGGCGCGCAGTGGCGCTCCTGGCCGGCGCCCGATGGCGGGCATATCGACCAGATCGCCAATCTGGTGTCCGGCCTGATCAAAAACCCGAATTCGCGCCGCCATATCGTCTCGGCCTGGAATCCTGCCGAAGTCGACAACATGGCGCTGCCGCCATGCCACTGCCTGTTCCAGTTCTATGTCGCCGACGGCAAGCTGTCGTGCCAGCTCTACCAGCGTTCGGCGGACGTGTTTTTGGGCGTGCCATTCAACATCGCCTCCTACGCGCTGCTGACGATGATGATCGCGCAGGTGACCGGTCTGAAGCTTGGTGATTTCGTGCATACGCTTGGCGACACGCACATCTACCATAACCATTTCGAGCAGGCGAAGCTGCAGCTGACGCGCAAGCCGAAGCCGATGCCGTTCATGCGCATCAATCCCGAGGTGAAAGACATTTTCGGTTTCACCTACGAGGATTTCGAGCTGGTCGGCTATGAGGCCGATGCCAGCATCAAGGCGCCGATCGCGGTGTGATTAAGGGGTTTCATGTCCGATATCCGCAAGACGATCGTGGTTGCCGCTGCGCGCAACGGCATCATCGGCCGTGACGGCGACATGCCATGGCGGCTCTCGACCGATCTGAAGCGGTTCAAGGCGCTGACAACAGGCAAACCCGTGATCATGGGGCGCAAGACCTATGATTCGATCGGGAAACCTTTGCCGGGACGGCCGAACGTGGTGATCTCGCGCTCGACGGTCATCGATCATCCCGATGTCC
This sequence comes from Rhizobium sp. 2MFCol3.1, assembly GCF_000377565.1. GTDB lineage: Bacteria > Pseudomonadota > Alphaproteobacteria > Rhizobiales > Rhizobiaceae > Rhizobium. Next base: position 21,618 of record NZ_KB898363.1, read on the forward strand.
GCACCGTCACCTCGCTCGACGAGGCGGTGGCTCTGGCCGAGAGGCTGGCGGTGGAAACCGGTGTGGACGAGATCTGCATTGTCGGCGGCGGGCAGATCTACGGCCAGGCGATCGATATCGCTGATCGTCTCTGCGTGACGCATGTCGAGACTGATGTGGATGGCGATACGTCGTTTCCCGCGATCGATCCTGCCATCTGGCGTGCCGGCGAGACCCTTGACGTGCCCGAGGGCGAGAAGGATACCTATCCGACCCGCTACGTCGTTTATGACAGGCGCTGAGCGGCGAAAAGAAACTATTTTCCAATAAACATTGCCAAGTTCCTCATGCTGCGTTGAAAGCCGATGCAGCGATACCTATAACGGTTTCGAACGCGAATATCCGTCGCCCCCGTGGGTTAAGCGATCGCAGAGTGTAACGAACAACGAGGTTTTGATGCCCTGGAGCAATCAGAATGGCGGCGGCGGCCCTTGGGGCGGCGGCGGCGGTGGAGGAAATAATCAGGGACCATGGGGGCAGGGGCCAAACCGTCCACGCGGCGGTGGTGGCGGCGGAAAGGGCGGGCCGCCCGATCTGGAAGACATGATCCGTCGTGGTCAGGACCGGCTGCGCGGCGTCGTGCCCGGCGGGTTCAACACAGGCGTTCTCTTGATCGTCGCGGCTGTCATCGTGGCTTTCTGGCTTTTCCAATGCATTTACATCGTCCAGCCGGACGAGCGTGGCGTGGAACTGCGTTTCGGTAATCCGAAGCAGGAAGTGGCCGCACCGGGCCTGCATTTCCACCTGTGGCCGATGGAAACGGTCGAAATCGTCAAGGTCACGGTCCAGCAGCAGAATATCGGTGCGACGTCGTCTTCGTCGTCGAACGGCCTGATGCTGTCGGGTGACCAGAACATCCTCAACGTCCAGTTCTCGGTGTTCTTCACCGTGACGGACCCGAAGGCTTATCTCTTCAACGTCGAGAACCCGGCAGAAACGCTGCAGCAGGTCGCCGAAAGCGCCATGCGCGAAGTCGTCGGCCGTCGTCCTGCACAGGACGCGTTCCGCGACAATCGTCAGCCGATCGAAACCGAAGTGGCCGCCATCGTGCAGGGCACCATGGATCGCTACAGAAGCGGTATTTCGATCAATGCGATCACCATCCAGGACGTCGCGCCGCCGCGTGAAGTCGCCGATGCCTTCGAAGAAGTGCAGCGTGCCGACCAGGACAAGCAGCGTCTCGTCGAGGAAGCGAACCAGTATGCCAACCAGAAGCTCGGTCAGGCCCGCGGTGACGCGGCGCAGATCCGTGAAGCGGCTGCCGCGTACAAGGATCGCGTCGTGAAGGAAGCGGAAGGTGAGGCGCAGCGCTTCAGTTCCGTCAACGACGAATACACGAAGGCTCCCGAAGTGACCCGCAAGCGTTTGTTCCTGGAAACCATGGAACAGGTGCTGAAGAACTCCAAGAAGGTCATTATCGACGAGAAGCAGGGGGTTGTGCCCTATCTGCCGCTCAACGAAATCGGCAAACCGGCGCAGCAGGGAGGTTGATCCATGACGTCGAATAAACTTCCCATCTTTCTCGTCGTCTTCGCCGTGGTTCTCATGGTGCTCTACTCGTCGATCTTCGTGGTCAACGCGCGCGAGCAGGCGATCGTCGTTCGTTTCGGTCAGATCCAGTCGGTGAAGACCGAGCCCGGCATCTACTTCAAGCTGCCGTTCACCTTCATGGATGCCGATCGCGTACAGATCGTTGAAAAGCAGGCGCTTCGCTTCGATCTCGACAACATCCGCGTGCAGGTTCGCGGCGGCGCGACATTCGATGTCGATGCCTTCGTGATCTACGACATCAAGGACGTTCGCCGTTTCCGCGAAACGGTATCGGGCGATCGCGAATCCGCCGAAGCGCGTCTTCGCACACAGCTCGATTCGTCGCTGCGCCGCGTCTACGGTCTGCGTGATTTCGATGCCGCTCTTTCCGAAGAGCGCGTGGCGATGATGCTCGAGGTGCGCGACGACCTGCACAAGGATGCCGAGGCGCTTGGCCTCAACATCCAGGACGTGCGCATTCGCCGTACGGATCTGACGCGCGAAGTCGCGCCGAAGACCTATGACCGCATGCGCGCCGAGCGTCTTGCCGAAGCCGAACTCCTGCGTGCGCAGGGTGGCGAAGAAGGCCAGCGCCGTCGCGCCATCGCCGACAGACAGGTTGTCGAAATCACCGCCGAAGCGCAGCGTGATTCCGAAATCCTGCGCGGTGAAGGCGAAGCGGAACGCAGCAGGCTGTTCGCCGACGCGTTCAACAAGAACCCCGCGTTCTTCGAGTTCTACCGCTCGATGGCGGCCTACACCACGGCCATGTCCTCGCAGGACACGACGCTGGTACTTTCGCCGGACACGGATTTCTTCCGCTACTTCAACAGCGCGACCGGCCAGCCCGGCCAGGTTCCGTCGGCGGCGCCAAGCCTGCCTGCGGTTCCGGCAGCACCGGCGAACTGATCGCCATCATCTGAAGTTCTATCGGGGCCGGCATCTTGCCGGCCCCTTTATTTTATGGGGATTTTGCCATCGCTCCCGGGCTTCGCGGGCGGCCCACGCAGATTGCACGGGATTTCGCGAAAAGGTGATTTCACCCTCCATCATTACGCCTTATGCTCATGATCAGAGTGCGTTTTTGACACACATGAGGATGCTTGATGGCCCCCACGATCCGCCCGACCTTCAGACGATCGCTCGCGCTTCTGGCCGGGGCAGCAATGCTGGCTAATGTCGGCTTTGCCGGGGTCTCGCAGGCACAGACCACGCCGCCGACCAACGGCCCGGCGTCTGTTGCCGATCTTGCCGAAGGACTGCTCGACGCGGTCGTGAACATCTCGACATCGCAGAACGTCAAGGACGACGAGGGTGCCGGCCCGGCACCGCGCGCTCCCGATGGTTCGCCGTTCCAGGAGTTCTTCAACGACTTCTTCAACAAGCAGAAGGGCAAGCCCGGCGGCAACCACAATGTCAGCTCGCTCGGCTCCGGCTTCGTCATCGATCCGCAGGGCTTCATCGTCACCAACAATCACGTCATCGAAGGCGCCGACGATATCGAGGTGAACTTCGCCGACGGCAGCAAGCTCAAGGCGAAGCTGATCGGCACCGACACCAAGACCGACCTCTCAGTGCTGAAGGTCGAGCCGAAGGCGCCGCTCAAGTTCGTCAAGTTCGGCGATTCCAGCGGCATGCGCATCGGCGACTGGGTGATGGCGATCGGCAACCCGTTCGGCTTCGGTGGATCTGTGACCGTCGGCATCATCTCTGGGCGCGGGCGCAACATCAATGCCGGGCCTTACGACAACTTCATCCAGACGGATGCGGCGATCAACAAGGGCAATTCCGGCGGCCCGCTCTTCAACATGAAGGGGGAGGTGATCGGGATCAATACGGCGATCATTTCGCCGAGCGGCGGCTCGATCGGCATCGGCTTCTCGGTACCGTCGGAACTTGCAGCCGGCGTCGTGCAGCAGCTGCGCGAATTCGGCGAGACGCGTCGCGGCTGGCTCGGCGTGCGCATCCAGCCTGTCACCGACGATGTGGCCGACAGCCTTGGCCTCTCCAGCGCCAGGGGCGCTCTGGTCGCTGGCGTCATCAAGGGCGGCCCTGTCGATGACGGCTCGATCAAGGCCGGCGACGTGATCCTGAAATTCGACGGCAAGGCCGTCAACGAGATGCGCGACCTGCCGCGCGTGGTGGCTGAAAGCCCCGTGGGCAAGGCAGTCGATGTCGTTGTGCTGCGCGATGGCAAGGAGCAGACCGTCAAGGTGACGCTCGGCCGTCTCGAAGACAGCGATCAGGCGGCGGCGGACAGTTCCGACAGCAACGGCGGCGTGATAAATCCTGACCCGCAGGAAAACCAGGACATGGATCAGCCGGACGGCGATCAGGCCCAGCCGATGCCTGACGGCAAGGGCAAGCCCGCGCAGCCGGCGCCTGAGGTCGGTGATGCGAAGGATGTGCTCGGCCTGTCGCTATCGGCGCTCAATGCGGATAATCGCAAGAGCTTCGGGATTGCCGAGAGCGTCGACGGCGTTCTCGTCTCGGAGGTCAAGCCGGGCTCGCTGGCGGCCGAAAAGGGGCTGAAGGCCGGCGACGTGATCGTCGAAGTGGCGCAGGAATTCATGCGCTCGCCAGAGACCGTCGTCGCCAAGGTGCAGTCGCTGAAGCAGGAAGGCCGCCGCAACGCGCAGATGATGATCGCCTCGGCAAACGGCGACCTCCGGTTTGTCGCCGTGCCGATGGAGTAGGATGGGGCGGTCAGCCTATCTGGCTATGAATATCTGAAAGCCGGACCCCAGTGGTCCGGTTTCTGCTTTATACCGTCACGAAATCCGTCTTGCGGTAGCCCTGGATGTAGAGAAGGGCACTGAGGTCGGCGTGGTTGATCTGAATTTTCGCTTCAGCGGCGACGGCGGGTTTGGCGTGGAGGGCGACGCCGGCGCCGGCGAGATGCAGCATGCCGAGATCGTTGGCGCCGTCTCCAACGGCCATCGCCTCGTCAGGGGAGATGCCGAGCTTCTTCGAGATATCTTCCAGCGCATCGACCTTCGCCTGCTTGCCGAGGATCGGTTCGGCGACGAAGCCGGTGAGGTGGCCGTTTTCTTCGAGCAGGATGTTTGCGCGGTTTTCGTCGAAGCCGAGCGTTGCAGCGATGCGGCTGGTGAAGACGGTGAAGCCGCCGGAGACGAGGGCGGTATAATAGCCCTTCGCCTTCATCGTTGCGATCAGTTCCATACCGCCCGGCGTCAGCGTGATCCGCTTGGCGATCACTTCGTCGACAACCGAGATCGGCAGGCCTCTCAGGAGCGCCACGCGTTCGCGCAGGGCGGGCTCAAAAGCGATCTCGCCGTTCATGGCGCGGGCCGTGATCGCGGCCACCTTGTCCTTGAGGCCGACTTCGGCCGCCAGTTCGTCGATGCATTCCTGGCCGATCATGGTCGAATCCATGTCGGCGATCAGAAGCTTCTTGCGGCGTGTGTCCTGGTCCTGGATGACGAGATCGATCGGGGCGCCGGCGATGACGGATGTTATCGCGGCGTGCGCGGCCTTCGCGTCGGTGCCGTCGCGCAGCGCGATATCGCAGGCTACTCCGTCGGCCAGCCAGTAGAGACCGGATGCCTTGGCAGCGTCCGCGGCCTTCTCGGCGATGGCGGCTGTCAGAACAGGATTTGACGGATTGGCAACAAGCGTGGCAACGAGAGCCATGATGGAAAACCTTCTGAACGCAATGGACGCGATCCTGATAACCGGGCCGACGGCCAGCGGCAAGTCCGCGCTGGCCGTCGAACTCGCGAAACGTCACGATGGCGTCGTCATCAATGCCGACAGCATGCAGGTCTACGACACGTTGCGGGTGCTGACGGCGCGTCCCTCGGACGAGGATATGGAGGGCGTGCCGCATTATCTCTACGGCCACGTGCCTGCCGCAACCGCCTATTCGACCGGCGCCTGGCTGCGCGATGTCACCGCACTTCTGCCGCAACTGCGGGCGGATGGACGCCTGCCTGTCTTCGTCGGCGGAACGGGGCTGTATTTCAAGGCGCTGACCGGTGGTCTCTCCAATATGCCCGCGATCCCCGAGGAGATCCGCACGCGGCTCAGGGCGCGGCTGATCGAGGAAGGGGGCGCGGTGCTGCATGCGGAGCTTGCGGCGCGCGACGCTGATGTGGCGGCGGCGCTCAATCCGCAGGATGGTCAGCGGATTGTTCGGGCGCTGGAGGTGTTGGAGGTGACGGGACGGTCGATCGCCGAGCTGCAGGGGCGGTCCGGTCCCATGGTGGTCGATCCGGACAGGGCGCGGAAGATCGTTGTGCTGCCGGAGCGCGCGGTGCTGCACGACCGCATCAACCGGCGTTTCGAGCTTATGCTGGCTGAGGGTGCCGCTGACGAGGTGAGGGCGCTCCTGGCGTTGTCGCCGGCGCCCGAGATGCCCGTGATGAAAGCCATCGGCGTTTCGCAGATCGCGGCCATGCTTGATGGCGCCATGTCGCGCGAGGATGTGCTCGAAAAAGGTGCGGCTGCGACGCGGCAATATGCCAAACGGCAGATGACGTGGTTTCGCAACCAGATGGACGAGAGCTGGGAGCGGCTAGCACCTTGATGGAATGATGGGCGCAAGTTTCGCGCCAGGGTTGCTATCTAAGCAGTCATGAGGATCAAGCTGGGGGACCTCATGAACAACTTTCTCTTCAAGGCGCTTGCGTCGATCAACGCGATTCTCGCGGTCATTATTCTTGCCGGCTCGACAATTTCCGCCGGTGCCGCAGCGGCGGCTCAGGGCGGGCCGGGAATGTTCGTCATCGGCGCGCTGTTCGGTGCGATCGGCGGTATCGTGGCGGCATCGCTGGTCTGCGGAACGATTGCCTTTCTGACGCTGGTCGAGCGGCATCTCAGCGTGCTTGCCGCTTCAGCCAAGTCGAGCAACGCTTAAGGTCTCAATCCTTGTCGTAGAGGCTGCTCAACGGCTTTTTCAGGATGCTTTCGCGCAGCGACACGCCGGGTTCGCGACGGATGCTTGTCGGCTGAGCCTGAGGGTCGGCGGGACGTGGGGCGGGGTTTTGTTCGCCGCGCATTTCGCGTCGCAGCGCTTCGAGGCGGCTGTCGATCGAGGTGTCGGCGGCGACGCCGAAGGATTCGCGCGATGATCTCGGCGGTGTTGCCGGCTCGCGCGATACCGGGGCTGATGGCAGCATGTCGCGGCGGTAGGGTTCGATCGGGGCGAGCGGCGGGGTGATCGGGATCGGCGCCGGGATGATCGGCGGATAGACGTCGGCCGCGAAGACCTGGTTGTAGTCCGCGTCTTCCTCTTCCCCGAGGTCGAGGCCGGCGTTCTTGACGCTTTGCTGGAAGGCGGAGATGTCGGGGCCGCTCACCGCGCGCATGCGGGTGACGATCTTGCGCAGGTCGACGTTATCGGGATCTTCCTCGGTGAACTTCGGCGTGGCGCCATTGGCCTTCGGCAGCAGGTCCTCGCTGACGCGGGAGAAGCGCATGCGCATCGGCACGCTGATCGCCTCACCGAAGGCGATGGCTTCGCCGTTGCCGATCGAGGAGATGAAGCTTGTCGTCGAGATCGACGAGTTCGGGATGGCTGAGCGAATGATTTCCTGGTCGCGATCGTTGGCAAGGCGCATGGCAAACAGCGTCGAGCACTGCGACAGGATGGTCTGGTCGAGTTCGCCCGGGCGCTGCGTGATGATGCCGAGCGAGACGCCGTATTTGCGTCCTTCCTTGGCGATGCGGGCGATCGCCTGACGCGTCGGGAAGAAGCCGAGCGTGGGGTCCGACGGAATGTAGCGGTGCGCTTCTTCACAGACGACCAGCATGTGGATGGCGCCATCGCTCCACAGCGCGATTTCGAATGCCATACGGCACAGCACCGAGGCCACGGAATTGACGACCTCGGAGGGGATGCCGGAGAGCTGGAAGGTGCAGATCGGCTTGTTGTCGCCGGGCACGCGGAAGATCTCGGCCACCGTCTCCATGATCGTATCGGAGATCGTGTTGTTGGAGAACATGAAGTGGTAGCGCGGGTCGTTGATTGCGGCGATGATGCGCATCTTCAGCGAGCGCAGGAACGGCTTTTCGCCGCGCCCTTCCAGCCGGCCGATGCGCTCGTCGATCAGCGCCAGGAGGTCCGCCATGCGGTAGGGGACCGGGGTATCGGCGGTGATCGAGCTTTTTTCGGTGGTGCGGCGAACCAGCGAATTGTCGCTGCCGCGGAAGGCGCGCTTGGCTTCCGGCAGGATGTCACGCAGCATGTCGAGCTCTTCCGGCACCGGTGTGCGGCCGCGGAACACCACTTCAGCGAATTCTTCCAGGCGCATCAGCCAGAACGGAAGGTCGAGCGTATCCGTATCGACGACGACGGAGTGCTTGGGGAAGGCGGCGGCGAATTCGTTGTGCGGGTCGAGGATCAGCACGCGCAGCTTCGGGTCGGCCTCAATCGCCTTGTGAAGCAGCAGCGACACGGCCGTCGACTTGCCGACACCGGTGGAGCCGACGATGGCGAAGTGTTTCGACAGCATGGAGGGGACGTGGATCGACGCGTCGATGCTGTCGTCCTGCGTCAACTTGCCGATGACGGCGGTGGTTCCCGTTCCGGCGTCATAGATGCGCATCAGGTCGGCGGAGCGGATGCGGTGCGCGACGGCGCCGAGATAGGGGTAGCGCGAGATGCCGGTCGAGAATTGCTCCGTGCCGTCCTCGTCGACACGGACTTCGCCGAGCAGCTCGGTCTCGATCTTGAAATAGTTGTCCTCGCCTTCGCCCCAGGCATGCGTGCCCGTGTTCATGGAATAGACGAGCGCCACGACGCGGTTGCGGCCGACCGTGATCGAGATCAGGCGGCCGACGGACCAGAGTTCGGTGAGATCGGTGCCGCCTGCTTCGGCGACGGCTGCGATGGTGGCGCGGGACCCGCTGCACGCGACAACGCGGCCGAGGAAACGGTTTCCCGGCGCTAGTACATCGCGGCGGTCATGCTCGCCCGCGCTGCCTGACGTCTGCAAGTCGTTGTTCTGCAAAGGGCTACTCCCTGAGATTGCAGGGCAGGATAAAAGGGAACGTTTAATAAACCCTTTGCCGCAAGGGCTTCTGCGGCCATGTTTATTACCGACAGCGCATGCTCGGCTTTTTATTGCTTTAAGCGTTGACGCTGCGAAATTTTCTGTCTATCACTTCCGGCCATGAAGATAGCAGCAATTCTTATTGTGGTGGGACAGCGCATGGGCAGGATGGTGTAACCATCCGGCGATAGCCACCCATGCGCTAGACAACAGGCTCCCCAAGGGGCCTTTTTTTATGCCTGAAATTCAGGCTCGCCGCCAAGACCTTCAAATCCCAGCAGTCAAAATGGAACAAAAACATGACGGGCACGGACAATCAGACGGACGAAAACAGGATGACAGGCGCGGAAATCGTTATCCGAGCGCTCAAGGACAATGGTGTCGAACACCTGTTCGGCTATCCCGGCGGCGCCGTGCTTCCGATCTATGACGAGATCTTCCAGCAGGACGACATCAAGCACATCCTCGTTCGCCACGAGCAGGGCGCCGGCCACGCGGCCGAAGGTTATGCCCGCTCCACCGGCAAGGTCGGCGTCATGCTCGTCACGTCAGGTCCGGGCGCCACGAACGCGGTGACGCCGCTGCAGGACGCGCTGATGGATTCGATCCCGCTCGTCTGCCTCTCCGGCCAGGTTCCGACGTCGCTGATCGGCTCCGACGCCTTCCAGGAAGCCGATACCGTCGGCATCACGCGCCCCTGCACCAAGCACAACTGGCTGGTCAAGGACGTCAACGATCTGGCGGCGATCATTCATGAGGCCTTCCGCATCGCGCAGTCGGGCCGTCCGGGGCCCGTTCTGGTCGATATTCCGAAGGACGTCCAGTTCGCCACCGGCACCTACACGCCGCCGGCCGCCCACGCGATCCAGAAGAGCTACCAGCCGAAGGTTCAGGGCGATCTGAACCAGATCCAGGCGGCGATCGAGCTGATGTCGAAGGCGCGTCGTCCGATCATCTATTCCGGCGGCGGCGTCATCAATTCCGGGCCTGAAGCTTCCAAGCTGCTGCGCGAGCTGGTCGAGCTCACCGATTTCCCGATCACCTCGACGCTGATGGGCCTCGGCGCCTATCCGGCATCCGGCAAGAACTGGCTGAAGATGCTCGGCATGCACGGCTCCTACGAGGCGAACATGGCGATGCATGATTGCGACGTCATGGTCTGCATCGGCGCCCGCTTCGACGACCGCATCACCGGCCGTCTCAACGCGTTCTCGCCGAACTCGAAGAAGATCCACATCGACATCGATCCGTCGTCGATCAACAAGAACGTCCGCGTCGATGTTCCCATCCGCGGCGACGTCGGCAATATCCTGGAAGACATGGTTCGCCTGTGGCGTGCCCTGCCGAAGAAGCCGGAGAAGAGCCAGATCGCCGATTGGTGGTCGGACATCACCCGCTGGCGCGCGCGCAACTCGTTTGCCTACACGCAGAACAACGACGTGATCATGCCGCAATATGCGCTGGAGCGTCTCTATGCGCTGACCAAGGATCGCGACACCTTCATCACGACCGAAGTCGGTCAGCACCAGATGTGGGCGGCGCAGTTCTACGGTTTCGAGAAGCCGAACTGCTGGATGACCTCGGGTGGCCTGGGAACGATGGGCTACGGCCTGCCGGCAGCCCTCGGCGTGCAGATCGCGCATCCGGAAAGCCTCGTCATCGACATTGCCGGCGACGCATCGATCCAGATGTGCATCCAAGAAATGTCGGCGGCGATCCAGTATGAAGCGCCGATCAAGATCTTCATCATGAACAACCAGTACATGGGCATGGTTCGCCAGTGGCAGCAGCTGCTGCACGGCAACCGCCTGTCCAACTCCTACACGGAAGCGATGCCCGATTTCGTCAAGCTGGCGGAGGCCTATGGCGCCGTTGGCCTGCGCTGCGAAAAGCCAGGCGATCTCGACGCGACCATCCAGGAGATGATCGACGTCAAGAAGCCTGTCATCTTCGATTGCCGCGTCGCCAATCTCGCCAACTGCTTCCCGATGATCCCATCGGGCAAGGCACATAACGAGATGCTTTTGCCGGACGAAGCCACCGACGAGGCCGTTGCCAACGCCATCGACGCCAAGGGGCGTGCGCTGGTTTGAGATAAGGTAGAGGAACCTAAGACATGAACGCACACCTACAGCCGACGGGCTCCGCCTACTTCATTTCGCCGGAAACGGCAGCCATCGAGAACCACACGCTTTCGGTTCTCGTCGATAACGAGCCGGGCGTTCTTGCCCGCGTCATCGGCCTGTTTTCCGGCCGTGGTTACAACATCGAAAGCCTGACGGTGTCGGAGACCGAGCACCAGGCACATCTGTCGCGTATCACCATCGTGACGCGTGGGACGCCGCAGGTTCTGGAGCAGATCAAGGCGCAGCTCGAGCGCATCATTCCGGTGCATCGCGTTGTCGACTTGACGGTGCGTGCCCGCGAACTTGGGCAGGAGCGGCCGATCGAACGTGAAGTGGCGCTGATCAAGGTGGCCGGCGATGGCGAGACACGCGCCGAGACGCTGCGCCTGGCCGATGCCTTCCATGCCAAGGTCGTCGATGCGACTGTCGAGCACTTCATCCTCGAGTTGACTGGCAAGTCCTCGAAGATCGACCAGTTCGTGGCGATCGTGAAGCCGCTCGGCCTGATCGAGGTCTGCCGTACCGGGATCGCGGCGATGAACCGTGGTCCGCAGGGTATGTAAGACGCTACACACGACGATCCCGGCAAGTCACGTTGGACTTGCCGGGATCGTCAAATTCTTCAGTCTGTTTTTACGAGCCTGTTTCGGGCTCTGGCCGCGCCGACGGCTCTCGCTCGTGCAGCCATCTCCCAAATTCCTGCATTACCTTGATCACGGGGATCAGCCGGTTTCCGTCGTCCGTCAACTGATATTCCACCGTGACCGGTACCGTTGGGTAGACCGTGCGGCTGATCAGCCCTGCATCCTCCAAGGCTCGCAGATCGAGTGTCAGCATGCGCTGCGAGATACCCGGCAGGCTGCGCCTCAGGGCGTTAAAGCGCCTTGGTCCATCGAGAAGAAAGTATGCGATCAGGAGCCGCCACCTGCCGCCCAGGAGCCGCATTGCTTCCTCCACTGTACAATTGGTGACGCTTTCCTTCATGTGAGGCTCCCCAGTATAAAATATGTACCTACACTACATTATAGTGCCTTCTTCAAAAAATAGCCCAACCTTTTAGATTGCCGCAGATCCGACGCGCTGCGCATCGGTAGGCATCTAAAAGGAATAATCATGAAGCTCTATTACATCCCGGCCGCTTGCTCGCTTGCACCGCACATCGTGCTCAACGAACTCGGCATCGATACCGAGCTGGTGCTGGTCGACAGCAAGAAGCACAGCTTCGGGATCAGCGGGAATTTCGAGGAGATCAATCCGCTTGGCTATGTGCCTGCGCTGGAACTCGACAACGGTACGGTCCTCACGGAAGGGCCTGCCATTGTTCAGTATCTCGCCGATCTGAAGCCGGAGCTCGGGTTGGCACCCGCGAACGGCACTATTGCGCGCTACAAACTTCAGCAATGGTTGAGCTTCCTGACGTCGGAAATCCACAAAGGGTTCATTCCGCTGCTCTACGCGCGACTGGCCGGCAAATATGTCGAGACAGCGAAGCCGAAGCTCGAAGACCGCTACGCCTTCATCGATAAAGAGTTGGCAGGGCGTGACTATCTCGCGGGCGATACGTTCACAGTTGCCGACGCCTACCTGTTTGCGCTTACCGGTTGGGGGCAAGCGCCATGGCTCACCAGCTACATCCGGGCCGACATTCACTTCGATGGATTGCGTAACCTGCAGGCCTGGTACGAACGCGTGCGATCCCGCCCTTCGGTTCAGAAGGCGCTTCAGGCCGAAGGGCTAGCGGTGATCTGAATGGCTGCGAAGCCGTTGGAGGTCAGAGCATCTCCAGCGGCTTTTTTCTTAATGGTGGCGGGAAGGCGGCGTCGAGGGCGGCGAGGTCCTCGTCGCTGAGGTCGAGCGAGAGGGCGTCGCGGTTCTCAGTGACGCGGGCCGCATTTGACGTCTTGGGGATGGCGATGACGCCGTAGCGCTCCAGAAGGAAGGCCAGTGCCAACTGAGCGGGCGTCGCCTGGTTGACCTTGGCGATGCGGATGATCTCGGGGTGGTGGATGATGCGGCCCTGCTCGATCGGCGAATAAGCCATGACGGGAATATTGCGCTTCTGGCACCAGGGCAGGAGATCGAACTCGATGCCGCGACGGCCGAGATTGTAGAGCGCCTGGTTGGCCGCGACATTGGCGCCTGCGGGAATGCTGAGCAGTTCCTCCATATCCTCGGTATCGAAATTGGAGACGCCCCATTGGCCGATCTTGCCTTGAGCCTTCAAGGTCTCGAATACCTCGACGGTTTCGGCCAGCGGGTGGTTGCCGCGCCAGTGCAGGAGGTAGAGATCGATGCGGTCGGTGCCCATGCGCGACAGGCTGTTTTCGCAGGCCTCGATCGTGCCCTTGCGGCTGGCATTCCAGGGATAGACCTTGCTCACCAGATAGACCTCGTCGCGGCGACCGCGGATCGCTTCGCCGACGATCTTCTCGGCGCCGCCCTCGGCATACATCTCGGCGGTGTCGATCAGCGTCATGCCGAGGTCGAGGCCGGCGCGCAGGCTCTCGATCTCGCGCGTGGCCTCCGACGCCTTTTCGCCCATGTTCCAAGTGCCTTGGCCAAGCACCGGTATCTCTTTGCCGTCGCGCATGGTCAGCGTTGGGATCAGGTCGTCTTGCATGGTCGGCCTCGTCATGTTGTCGGTGTCTCCGGCAAGTGATATACATTGGATATCAAGGGCTAGATATGACCAAGGTAACGATTTCCAAGTGGGGTAACAGCATCGCGATCCGCCTGCCCAAGGCGGTGACGGACGAACTGCACCTGCGCGCCGGCGATGTCGTCAACCTCGACGTTCGCGACGGCAAGGCGACGCTGGAAAAGCCGAAGCAGCAGTTGGCGCCTCCACTTGCAGAGATGGTGGCCGAGATGGACAGGCTGGGCTGGGAGAACGAGCCGGAAACTGTGGATTGGGGTCGTGATGTCGGTTCCGAGCGCTTCTACGACGATGAGTGATGCATCGCCGTTTGCCGGCGCTCTCTACATGGCCAATCTCGATCCTATCCTCGGCAGCGAGCAAGCTGGAATTCGACCTGTCATCATCCTGTCTGTCGATATGATGAACTTGCGGTCTCGCCGGGTGATCGTCTGTCCGATCACGAGCAACATGCAGCCATGGATGACCAAGATCGCGTTGCCAGATGGGTTGAAGACGCGGGGGATGGTGTTGGCAGACCAGATTCGGTCGATCGACAAGGCTGCACGGCTCTTGCGCTTCATCGAGCCGACGCCCGCAAATTTCGTCACACTGGTCAGAAGCTACGTTGGCAGGCTGCTCGACCTCGACGTGGCCGGTGCTTCCGGCTGACAATCCTGTCACCGTGACAATAGGCAGATGGAAACTCCGATTTAGGTCAATTATACTGACCTAAATTAACAAGGTCCGTGGCGCAGATTGCGGGCCACGGAGGTTACCCAATGCCGCTGGATACGTTTCTGGCACTGCTTCTCTTTGCCTTCACCACATCGATCACGCCGGGCCCGAACAACATGATGCTGTTCACCTCGGGCGTGAATTTCGGTTTTCGCCGGACGATCCCGCACATGATCGGCATCGGAGCCGGGTTCTTCTCGCTGCTGATCGGCGTCGGGTTCGGGCTTGGCGCGGTGCTGCATACGGTGCCGGCGGTCTATACGGCGCTGAAGTTTGCGGGCGGCGCCTATCTGGTTTGGATCGCCTGGAAGATCGCGACGTCGCGGTCTCTCAGCGAAGGGAAGGGCGCGGTGAAGCCGATGTCCTTCCTGTCGGCGGCGGCGTTCCAGTGGGTCAATCCGAAGGCCTGGGTGATGGCAGTGACGGCGATGGCGACCTATACGATCCAGGATATTTACTTCGTCAGCGTCATGATCGTCGGGCTGGCCTTTGCCGCCGTCAACGTGCCGAGCGTGTCCACCTGGGCGGGCTTCGGTTCGGCGCTGCGCGACTGGCTGTCCGATCCTGTGCGGCTGAAGTGGTTCAACATCACCATGGCGGTGCTTTTGGTGCTGAGCCTATGGCCGATGCTGAAATAGCCCGATCGCATCGGTCGGGGCTTGGCGTCCGGTGCGCGAGTGCCTAAGGATATCGGGACACTGGCGGAGGATAGTCTCTTGCACGACGACCACGAACACGACGACCACCATGATCACGATCATGGACACGATCACCACCACGACAACCACTATTCCGACATGCAGGCCCGCGTGAAGGCGCTGGAGACGGTGCTGACGGAGAAGGGGCTGATCGATCCCGCGGCGATCGATGCGATCGTCGACACCTACCAGACCAAGGTCGGGCCGAGGAACGGCGCGCGCGTGGTCGCCAAGGCGTGGAGCGATCCCGATTTCGCCGACTGGTTGAGGCGCGACGCGACGGCCGCGATCGCCAGCCTCGGCTACACAGGACGGCAAGGCGAGCACATGCGCGCGGTGTTCAATACCGAGGAGACGCACAATCTCGTCGTCTGCACCCTGTGCTCCTGCTATCCATGGTCGGTGTTGGGGCTGCCGCCCACATGGTACAAGGCGCCGGCCTATCGTTCGCGGGCGGTGATCGATCCGCGCGGGGTGCTCAGCGAATTCGGCGTGACCCTGCCTGAAGAGCAGAAGATCCGCGTCTGGGATTCGACGGCGGAGTTGCGCTATCTCGTCATTCCGCAGCGGCCCGATGGCACAGAGGGCTTGAGCGAGGAGCAGCTGGCCGATCTCGTCAGCCGCGATGCGATGATCGGCGCCGGCCTTGCCGCAGCACCCGGAGCAGCGGCATGAACGGGCCGCACGATCTCGGCGGGCAGATGGGCTTCGGCGCCGTCGCGCCGGAGAAGGACGAGCCCTATTTCCACGCGGAGTGGGAGAAGCGGGCGCTAGGGCTGACGCTCTCCTGCGGTGCCTTCGGTGCCTGGAACATCGACGAGAGCCGACACGCGCGCGAAAGCATTCCGCCGGCCAGCTATCTCTCGGCCAGCTATTACGAGATCTGGACGCGGGCGCTGGAGGTTCTTCTGGAACGCCACGGCTTTACCAGCGCCGAGGAGATCGCAAGCGGCCACAGGCAGTTCGACGGCGCTGCCCCGAAGCGGGTGCTGAAGGCCGACATGGTGGCCGCTGTTCTCGCCAAGGGCGGTCCCTGTGATCGCGCGCTCGATCAGCCAGCGCGGTTTGCCGTCGGCGATCGTGTGAAGACGAGGAATTTCAATCCGACGACGCATACGCGGTTGCCGCGCTATGCGCGCGCCAAGGTCGGCGTCGTTGAGGCGGTTCAAGGCTCCTTCGTGTTCCCTGACGATAACGCGCATGGCAAGGGTGAGAACCCGCAATGGGTCTACACCGTCGTGTTCGATGGCGGCGAGATCTGGGGCGAGGGGGCTGACCCGTCGCTGACGGTGTCGATCGATGCCTGGGAGAGCTATCTGGTGCCGGCTGGTCACTGACGCAATAGACCCCGCCCGAACGCGATCTATCCTTGTTGGGCGCGGAATCATCGTGCCGAAAGGGATAGGGGCAAGGGATGGTTCCCTAGCCCCTTTGCGTTTTAAACCTTGCCTTGCTTCTTGAGTACGTCGGCAGCATCGAAAGCACCACGCGCACCGGCTTCGTTTGCACGGAACATAATAACGGTGACGCCAATCTGTGCAGTCGGGGCGTAAACTGGAGTGCTGAATGTTGAGCCGCTATAGCTTCCATAAGCAGTGTTGCCATACACACTCGCTTGCGCAGTGCCACTTCCGTAGGTGTTCATGCCAACAAAGCGCGATCCTGAGGCGGTCTGCGCTTGTTCAAGGCGGAAGTGCGTGTAGCCCCGCTTGATAGTTGCTTCAGCTGCCTTCTTCATTGTGATTGCCCCGGCGGCGCTGGTAAAGATTAAGCCGCTTGCCTGTGTATCTAGTCTCACCATATTTGGTGCTAGCGGCATTTCGGAGGTCGTGGCACAGCTTGCCAGCGCTACCGATAGTAGAGTCGCCCCAATAAACTTCAGTTTCATAATGCCCCTCAAACATGCAGATTCGCAAAACGCGAGGATGTCAGGATGCAACGCCAAGAGATCAGGTCGCAAGGACCGGTTGCAGTGATACAGAGAAAAACTACTAAGGCGCCCAAGGGCTTGGGCGAGTGAACGTCATTCATCGCGCGGCTATTTCGGTTTTTTGACAAGCGTTAGACCGCCGTTATATTTGCAAGCATGGTCAGGAAAAGCATCAGAATGGGTACTCAGGCACAATCCGCGCGTGGAAATGATGCGGTAAGGTCCACGCTTGCGACTAAGCCCGTCCCGCTCGAACCTAACGCATTTATGGATTACCTATTGGAGGAAGACGCTGTCATTCTGGAGCATCTTGCAAAGTGAGTGACGAGCCCGTCTGCACCGCCATGTTTTTCCCCACTGGATGCCTGGGAGAGCTATCTTGAGCCAGTGTGACACGCGCTCGCCGCTTGCCCAGTCACCGCAGCTGCCACGCTCCCAAGACGGCGAGCCGGTGTTTCCGGAGCCGTGGGCGGCCGAGGCGTTTGCGATGACGGTGCATCTGCATGAGCGCGGGCTGTTTACGTGGACCGAGTGGGCAGAGGCGTTGTCCGGGGAGTTGCACAAGCCGGGTCGGGCGGAGGATGGCAGCGATTATTTTGATTGCTGGGTGGCGGCGTTGTCGTCGATCCTCGTCGATCGCGGTGTGGCTGACGCCGAGACGATCATGGGCCTGCAGCAGAGTTGGCAGCGGGCCGCGGAGGCGACGCCGCATGGGAAGCCTATTGAGCTTGCCAATGATCCTCAGCGCTGATGGTGTGTTCGTCTTCCCGTGGTGATATTACGACGGAAACTGGCGGTAGCATTCCTCGGCGACCTTCCTCAGTTCCTCGCGTGATATCTCACCGGTGACGGCGTAGCCGAGTTCGCCGTCGATCCAATAGAAAGTCTCGATATTGTCTGATGAGGCGAAGCGGAAGCTGGTCGTCTTGTTCGCCGTGTTGCGGCCGACGAGGACGGTAAGGCGTTCGCCGGTCTGGTTTTCGTACATGAACATCGCGCCCGGCTTGCCGTCGACTGGCAGCAGACGGCCGCCGACAAGGTGATAGTTGAGGCTCGTGAGATCGGGGACCTTGAGGTTCGATATAGCGAGGCGTTTGCCGAGCCATGTGGCGAGATGGGCTTCCTCGTTGGCGAAGACTTCGACGGGGTGGCGGACTTCGCTGGCGTAGATGAGGAAGGCGTTCTGGGCTTCTTTCGGAAAGGTCTCCTGCGCCGTCAGTTGCAGTTGAGGACGCTCAAAGAGAGCGGGGCCGTAGTGGCCGGCGAGCGTGCCGGCGGCAAAGACGGCGATGGTTGCGGCGATAGCGGCGAGGCGCTTCGACCAGGGTGAGAGTGCCGGTGGTTTGCCGATCATGTCGGCGTCGCCGGGCCTGCTCTTTTCGTAGCCTGAGAACATCGCCTTGATGCCGGCGTTTTGCGCCTGCCATTCGGCTATTTGTGCGGCATCGTCGGGGTTGTCGCGCAGCCAGGCTTCGATGCGCGAACGGTCGGCATCGGCGAGCAGGCCGTCGGTGTAGGCGTGGAGGTCCGCTTCGGTCACGGGTTGGTCGGCGGCGTTCATTTGGGTCTCCGAAGCGTAATGACGTTGTCTGATTTCATGTGTTCGGCCAGTTGCTGGCGGGCGCGCGACAGGCGCGACATGACGGTGCCCAAGGGTATGTCGAGCATGGTTGCCACTTCCTGGTAGGTGTAGCCCTCGATGACGACAAGCATCAGCACGGCGCGGTGATCTTCCGACAGGCCGTTCAGCGCGTCTTGCAGGCGGGAGCGTTCGAGCGGGTCGGCGGATGTCTCGGGGGCTGCCACGTCCACGGCGCCGTCTATATCGACGAGGTTGCCGTGCACGATGGTGCGGCGCTGGTTGCGGTAGAGGTTGGTCATGATCGTCAGCACCCAGCCGCGCAGGTTCAGGCCCCGCCACTGTGTGCGGCGGGCAAGCACCTTCTCGACACAGTCCTGCAGCAGGTCCTCGCCATCGCTGTCAGAGCGCGTCAGGCTGCGGGAATAGCGCCTGAGCGACGGGAGGAGGGCCAGGATCTGGCCCTCGAAGGTTTCGGGTGCGGGTGGCTTCATGCGATCAAGCCTGTCCAGCGTTTATGGCTTTGCGACATCCCATACATCCTTGACGCCGTCACCGGTGATATCGCCCATCTTCTTGTCCTTGACCCAGAAGTAGAGAGGCATGCCGTCCTTCGCCCACTGCTTCATGCCGTCCTTGCGGTCCACGATCGAGTATGCCCCTTCCGGCTTGGCATTTCCATCGGCCATCAGCGGCGGCCAGTTTTTGGCGCAATCGTCGTAGCAATTGGAAACGTCCTTCGTGTCCTTCTTGAAGGTGTAGAGCGACATGCCGTTTTCGCCGGCGAGAACCTTGCCCTTGGCCGAATCGACCGTCTTCACGGGCGGGGCGGCGAAGGCGGCGGTGGCGGCTGCGGATGCGACGGTGAGAGCGATCAGGAATTTCGCGGATTTCATCGGGTGTCTCCTCGGGTTGGGCGCACGCGGTTTGCGTTTGCCTGACATGAGACAAAGCGAGGGGCGATTTTATTCCATTGTGTCGTCAGATTTTTTCGATCGGGCGGGAAGGTCGGCCGGCTCGCGGCATTTTGCGGTTGCCTATCGCTGACGAATCCTGCCAAGTCGATGGATCATGCAATTTGCTCCGCAACAAGACGAAGCCCTGAAAGCCGTTGCTAAATGGCTGAAGGAGGGCAAGGCCCCGATTTTTCGCCTGTTCGGCTATGCCGGCACGGGCAAGACGACGCTCGCGCGGCATTTCGCCGAGCATGTCGATGGAGAGGTGCTGTTTGCGGCGTTCACCGGCAAGGCGGCGCAGGTATTGCGGACGCGCGGCGCCAGCAATGCGCGCACGCTGCATTCGCTGATTTATCGGCCGCGCGGCGAAGAGGCTGTCGAGGACGAAGAGACCGGCAAGACCTCGATTGCGCCGATGTTCACCATCAACCGCCAGAGCCCGGTCGCCAAGGCGGCGCTGATCATCGTCGACGAATGCTCGATGGTGGATGAGGCGCTGGGCAAGGACCTGATGAGCTTCGGCACGCCGATCCTAGTGCTCGGCGATCCCGGCCAGCTCCCACCCGTTTCCGGCGGTGGATTCTTCACCAACCAGGAACCCGACTATCTCTTGACCGATATCCACCGGCAGGCGCGCGACAACCCGATCATCGGGCTCGCCATGCAGGTGCGCGAGGGCAAGGAGATCATGTATGGCGATTACGGCGCGGCGCAGGTGATCTCGAAGAACGAGGTCAACCAGTCGCTCGTGCTCGATGCCGACCAGGTGCTCGTCGGCACCAACCGCACGCGGCGGCGCTATAATCAGCGGCTGCGCGAGCTGAAGGGTTTCACCGCCGATTATCCGCAGACGGGCGACAAGCTGGTCTGCCTGCGCAACGATCCCGCCAAGGGGCTGCTCAACGGCTCGCTCTGGCAGGTGATGACGTCCTCGAAGGAGACGACGAAGCCGGGGATCAATCTGCTGATCCGGCCCGAGGATGACGATATCGATCGCGGGGCGGCGAAGATCAAGCTCCTGAAGCAGGCCTTCGAAGATGTCGAGGGCGAGATTCCCTGGAATACCCGCAAGCGCTACGACGAGTTCGACTTCGGCTATGCGCTGACCGTGCACAAGGCGCAGGGTTCACAGTGGAACAATGTCGTGCTGTTCGATGAAAGCTGGGCGTTTCGCGATACGAGGGAGCGCTGGCTCTACACGGCGATCACGCGCGCGGCGGAAACGCTGACGATCGTCCGCTGAGGCTTTTAAGCGCGTCGCATGTCGGTGCCGCAAAACCGCTGCACAGTTTTGCGCGACATGCTTCAGATCTGCACGATGCCGAGCAGGACCGCCTTGGCGATTGCCTGGAAGCGGTTGTTGGTATCGAGTTTGCGGATAATCGCGGCCTCGATCGATTTCGCGTCGTCCTCCTTGAGATCGAGCGTGCGGGCGATGCGTTGGGTCGATAGTCCCTCGGTCATCAGCACGAGGCAGCGATATTCCTGTTCGCTCAGCGAGCGCTCATGTTGGTTGTCGTTGAGCGGCGGCTCGTCGCCGGGGGCAGTGTTCTCCAGCAGTTCCGCCACCTGCTGAAGCTGGCGGTGCAGCGTCGACATTTCCGCCGTCAGTTCGCGCTTTCGCGAGGCAAGTGCTGCGGCGAAGACGGCGTCGGCATCCTGCTGCGAGGTGGATCTGCAGAGATCGGCCATCAGTTCCTGAATGACGGCCACCGGCATGCCCGCCTCGCGGCAGACATTGATGACGGCCATGCGCCTGATGTCGGCGTGCTCGTAGACGCGCATCAGCCCGATGCGGCTCGAGGCGATCAGCCCTTTCTCCTCGTAGAAATGCAGGGTTCGGTGGGTGACGCCGAAGGCGTTGGCCATGTCGGCAATCGCGACCTTGCCGCCGGGCAGGCTTGCCGGGCGCGCGACGCGCGGCAGGAACCTGAAATCCGGAGGCGCCTGGGGCGGAGCGTTTGGTCTGGCAGCCTGCTTATGTCGTTCGGACATGAGCCCTCCTGTTCTACGCATGATCAAGTGCGCGCATGACACGGATACGGGCGCGGTCGAGCGGTTTTGACGATGCATTCCCGGTCGGCATGCAAAGCAACGGATCCTCGATCTGGTGATCCATTGCGATCAGACTATGCGTTAAACGACTGATTTGTTATCCTTAAAAATAGTCACTTGTAAATAATAGTCGAATGTACATGCGACCGCACCGCAACTTCTGAACGAATCGTGCGGGTCGTTTATGTCCCGGATGCTTAATCGTTTTTCTTATACGTCTTGCCGGTGGCGTTACTTTGCTTGCGGCGATGTGGCGGCGGCGAGCCATCAATCAGAAATTCACATGCAATCATGCACGAATCTCGTTGGCCGCGACGGTGTCCTTGGCTTAAAAGCGAGGCAGCTTCTTTCATTGAATGGAAACTCGCCATGCCCACCACGCTTTCCGTCAATCTCAATGCCATTGCCATGCTGCGCAATCGCCGCGATCTGCCCTGGCCAAGCGTCGAGGCGCTGGGGCGCATCGCGCTCAAATCGGGCGCGAGCGGACTGACGGTGCATCCGCGCCCCGATGAGCGCCACATCCGCTTTTCCGATCTCCCTGTCATCCGCAACTTGATCGACGACGAGTTTCCGGAAGCGGAGTTCAACATCGAGGGCTATCCGACGGACGAGTTCCTTGAGCTCTGCGTCAAGGCTGCGCCCGAGCAGGTGACGCTGGTGCCGGATCATCCCTCGCAGGCGACGTCTGATCACGGCTGGGACTTCCGCAAAGACCGCGCATTGCTGACCGATGTGATCGCGCGGCTGAAGAAGATGGGCACGCGCGTGTCGCTGTTTGCCGATGGGGACGGGGACGAGGAGGCGGTCGCGATCGCCAAGGCGGTCGGTGCCGATCGGATCGAGCTTTATACCGGCCCCTACGGCGGCTGTTATGATGCGCCGGAGCGGGTGGGGCCGATCCTTGAGGCGCTGGGCAAGACGGCCGATGCGGCGTTGGCGATCGGGCTCGGCGTCAATGCCGGACATGATCTGACCGTCGCCAATCTGCCGCCGCTGGTCAAGCGCATCCCCAAGCTTGCGGAAGTCTCGATCGGCCACGGGCTGACGGCGGATGCGCTGGAGTTCGGCATGGCCGAGACCGTGCGCCGCTTCTGCCGGGCCTGCGGCCAGAAAATCTAAGCCTAGCCAGACAAACAAAAACCCGCTCCGGTGGTGCGGAGCGGGTTGTGGCGTCAGGGAGAGCGCTGTCAGGCGACGAGCGCTGCCTTGTTGGCCACGAAGTAGTCCTTCAGCGACTGCGGCTGCTTGCCGGTCAGCTTGGTGAAGTCCTCGGTCACGTGATCGAAATTGCCGGCGCGGACATTGGCGTCGGCCGAAACCAGCATGTCAGCGACAAAATCAGGAAGACCGGCGCCGAGCAGGCCTTGGCGCAGCTGGTCGTCGGTCACCTTCACGGCCGCAAGCGGCTTGCCGGCGGCTTGCGAGATGGCGGCGGCGATCTCATCGGCGGAAAGCGACTGCGCACCGGTCAGCGTGTAGGTGGCGCTGTCCTTGGTGCCCGATGCGAGGGCCGCGGCGGCTGCAAGGGCGCAATCGTCGCGCGAGATGTTCGGCACCTTGCCGTCGCCGGACGCCGTGTACCAGCTGCCGCCCTGGAGGTTGTGCGGCATGGAGTGCATGTAGTTGTCGAGATACCAGGCGTTGCGGATGATCGTGTAGGGCAGGCCGCTTGCCTTGACGGCGTTTTCGGTGCCGAGATGGTCGGGCGCGAAGGTGACAAGCGACTTGTCGGGCGATGGCATCGACGTGTACGCGATGTGCTTGACGCCGGCCTTGACGGCGGCGGCAACAGCGGTCGTGTGCTGCTTCAGGCGCTGGCCGGGAACGGCGAGCGCGTCGGTGCTGATGATAAGCACGCGGTCGACACCCTTGAAGGCTGCTTCCAGCGAAGCGGCGTCGTCGAAATCGGCCTTGCGGGTCTGGACGCCCTTGGCGGCAAGGTCAGCCAGCTTGGAGGTATCGCGGCTGGCGGCGATCAGGTTGGCCGCGGGAACCTTGTAGGTCTCGAGCAGGTGATGGATGACGCGCTGGCCGAGCTGTCCGGCGGCACCGGTGATGAGGATCGTTTCGCTCATGTCTGTAAACCTCTAGGTTCGATTGCTGGTCTCGAAAAGAGACTAGGGCTAAAATAGGGATTGACCGACAGCTGTAAAGGAGGCAGTTTTTGCGCCGTAAGTTACCAAAAGGGAACCAGCAGAATGGCCGGCACCGTCGTCAACCTGAAGAGCAAGGCCGAACCGCGCGTGCGCAACGAGGTCGATCTCTCCAAGCTCGATTTCAACAATTGCCCGGTGCGGGACATGATGCAGCAGATCGGCGGCAAGTGGTCGACGCTGATGCTGGAAGCCCTGTCGCAGCAGCCTTATCGCTTTGGCGAACTGCGCCGGATGATTCCGGATATTTCGCAACGCATGCTGACGCAGACGCTGCGCGACCTGCAGCGCGACGGCTATATCGAGCGAGAGGTGTTTCCGACCAAGCCGCCGAGCGTCGAGTACCGGATGACGGATCTCGGGAACTCGCTCTACCAGACGCTGGCACTGCTTTTGAACTGGGCGGAGAACAACCATGAAGCCGTTCGCTCCGCCCGGGTCAAGTTCGACGCATCGGGTGCGTGACGCTGTCGTGCCTTGTGGCGCGGTGTGAAGCGTCCTGCCGTTCCCGATACTGATTAGCGCTTCCGCAGCCCTTCGGTGAGGAAAAGCAGGAAGGCGAGGCTGGGGAAGCAGAGGCCGATCCAGGCGGCCAGCGTCCAGCCGCCGGTGGCAAATGCCCAGCCGCCGATGGCAGAGCCGAGCGCACCGCCGGCGAAGAAGGTTGCCATGAACAGGCCGTTGAGGCGGCTGCGGTGCTCCGGGCTGATCGCGTAGATCGCCCTCTGGCCGACCACGAGGTTGGTCGTTACCCCGAAATCGAGAATGATCGCGGCAGCCGTGAGCAGGGTCAGCGCGAGTGCTGAACCGTCGGTCGCGAAATGGCTGATCAGGAAGGCGGTGATGCCGCAGAGCATGGCGATGGTCGAGGCGATCTTGGTCAGCCCGCGGTCGGCGAGGCGGCCGGCGATCGGCGAGGCGATGGCGCCGGCGGCACCGGCAAGCGCGAAGAGCGCGATGCCGTTCTGCGTCAGGCCGAAGGCGGGGCTGGCGAGCAGAAGCGGCGTCGTCGTCCAGAACAGGCTGAAGGCGCCGAACATGCCGGCCTGATAGAGCGCGCGGCGCTGCAGAACGCGGGAATGCAGGGCGAGGTGGGCCATGGAGGCCAGCAGCGCGCCGTAGCTCAGCCGGGTGTGCGGGGTGCGGACCGGCAGCTGGACGCGCAAGATGGCGGCGAGCAGGATCATGACGACGGCGGACGCATAGTAGACGACATGCCAGGAGGTGGCTTCGGCGAGGAAGCTTGCGACCGGGCGGGCGAGCATGATGCCGCAGAGCAGGCCGCTCATGACATTGCCGACGACGCGGCCGCGCGAGGCATCCGGCGCCATGTTGGCGGCGAAGGGCACGAGGACCTGAACGGCGACCGAGCCCATGCCGATACAGAGCGAGGCGGTGAGGAACATGGTTGGCGTCGTCGACAGGGCGGCGCCGATCAGCGACAGGGCAGAGGCGACGACCAGGGTCAGCACCAGCTTGCGGTTTTCCATGAGGTCGCCGAGCGGCACGATCAAAAGCAAGCCGAGGCCATAGCCGATCTGCGTCAGCGTGACGATCAGGCCGGTGGCGGCCGGGCTGAAGCCGAGCGCGGCGCTGATCGGGCCGGCGAGCGGCTGGCCGTAATAGAGATTGGCGGCCACGAGCCCGCAGGCGGCGGCGAAAAGAAATGTCATCAAAGGCGAGATCGTTGGCGCGGCAACGGTCTCAGGTGTGGTGGACGAAAGGCTCATGCTGGGCTCCGGTGGGGCGAACGGATAGTAGAGGTGATCGAGCGCGGTTTTGCGCGCTCGTGGGAAAACAATCAGGTCAGAAGCTTCATTGCCTCGCGGGCGACGGCGTCCATATCGGGCGCGGTGCGGCCGGTCTTGCCGACGATGCGCATGCCTGCGGTCATGCAAAGCAGAGTGCGCGCGGTGGCTGCGACATCGAGCGTGGCTGAAATGGAGCCATCGCTCTGGCCGAGGCGGATGAGTTCGACCAAGTGCGCTTCATTGGCGTCGAAGGCGTCCGAAACTCGCTGCGCGGCTTCCTCGTCGAAGATTGCCAACTCGTTGGCGCTGCCGACCACGAGGCATCCCCGCGTACCTGATGTGCCATGTGAAGACGATGCGTAGGAGCTCAGGAGTTCGCGGACCTTTTCGCGGCCCGTGGCGGCTTCTTGCAGGCGGGCGTCGAGTAGGGCGCGGCGGATACGTCGATAGCGATCGAAGGCGGCGAGGAAAATGCCGCGCTTGTCCTTGAATGCCTTGTAGACGCTGCCCGAGGTCAGCTGCATCGCCTCGGTCAACTCGCTGATCGAGGCGGCGTGATAGCCGCGTTCGGAAAAGACGTCGAGCGCCTTGCCAAGCGCTGCGTCCATATCGAATTCACGCGGGCGTCCGCGCGCTCGGCCGGTGTCGATGAGTGTGTGTGTGGTCATGGATCGACTGATTAGGAAATGATCGTTTCCAAATCAAGCCAAAAACTTGCGGTTTGGTAATTTAGCTAAAGATCGAGAACCCAGGTCTGCCCGTTGAGCTCGGGGCCGAACATGCGGTGCTTTTCCTCTGATACGAGCTGGAAGCCGGCCTTGAGGTAGATGCTGCGTGCGGCACTCAGGACATCGTTGGTCCAGAGCGAGATCTGCCGGTAGCCCTTGGCCCGCGCGAAGCGGATGCATTCGTCGACCAATGTCTTTCCAAGGCCAAGCCCGCGCGCCGACTTGTCGATGTAGAGGAGCCGCAGCTTGGCGACGCCGTCGCCGCCGTTGGTGATCAGGACAGAGCCGATGTTGATGCCGCCGCGCTCTGCGATCCAGGCGTATTCCATGGCCGGATCGAAATTGGTGAGGAAGCGTCCCGCGACTTCGGCAACGAGCCCCTCGAAGCGCATGTCCCAGCCGTATTCCTCGCTGTAGAACGTCGCCTGGCTCTCGACGATCCAGCCGATATCGCCGGCGCGATGAGGGCGGATGACCAGGGGCGGCAGCGTGGCTTCGGGATCGAGCAGGGAGCGGATCGTCTTCATCGCCGCGACAACGTTCTGCGGTTCGCCTGATGCCAGCTTCTCGAAGCGTCCGGCGATCTGGGCGTTGGAGCGGTTGACGAGTTCCTGGAATTGCTGATGTCCCTGGTCGGTGACGGAGATGAGCTGGCTACGCCGGTCGTCGGGATCAGGTGTCGTTTCCATTAAGCCTTCGGCCTTGAAGCGCTTCAGGATACGGCTGAGATAGGCGGGGTCGAGGTGCAGGTCGCGGACCAAAGCCACGGCGCTGACGCGGTCCTGCGAGCCCACTTCGAAGAGGACGCGCGCGTCGGTCAGCGTGAACTGGGTGTCGAGATAGGCCTTGTTCAGGACTCCCAGGAAGTTGGTGTAGAAGCGGTTGAAGTCGCGGGCGGCATCGATGAGGGCGGAATCGGACATGGATCAGGTCTCCTGTTGGGAGACCGTGTCCTCCAATTGATTGACTGAGTCAACTAAATTGTTGCGACTAAGCGACCGACTTCCGGGTGGCTTGATCGCCAAGGGCGAAGTCGACGGCGGCTTTGGCGTGAATCTTGGTGGTGTCGAAGCCGGGCAGGGGCAGATTGTCGGGGTCGAGGATCAGGCAGATCTCGGTGCAGCCGAGGATGATGCTGTCGGCGCCCTTGGCGCGTTCGCGCTCGATGATCTCAAAGAGCTTTTCGCGTGAGCTGTCGAGGATCTGGCCGGCGCAGAGTTCGTTGAAGATGATGTCATGGACCGTCGTGCGGTCGTCCTGATCGGGCACCATGATGTCGAGCCCGAGGCTTTTCACGCGATCGGTATAGAAGCCGTGCTCCATCGTGTAACGCGTGGCGAGCAACAGCGGGCGGCGGCATCCGGCGGCCTTCAGCGCTGCCGCTGTTTCATCGATGATATGGATCAGCGGGACGGTGATGCGCTCGGCAACCGGGCCGGCGACGAGGTGCATGGTGTTGGTGCAGATGAGGACGCAGTCGGCGCCGGCCGATTGCAGGCGTGCGGCGACGTCGCCTAGCCGCTTGCCGGCGGCATCCCAATCGCCTGCCTTCTGCATCGCGACGATCTCTTCGAAATTCACGGAATGCATCAGCAGTTCGGCCGAAGCGAAGCCGCCGAGGCGGTCGCGAACCATCTCGTTGATCAGGCGATAGTAGACGGCGGAGCTTTCAAAGCTCATGCCGCCGATCAGGCCGATTGTCCGCATTCGATGCTCCTCCTGCTGCTGCCGCGTCTTTGCGACGCGCGTTCTTCTGGCGGTCTCCCGCTTCGCGGAGCATCATGCAAATAACGGACGGAATTGCCAGCCGATCCCATTCTTTTGCCTAGGCAAATGCCGCATTTGGGATCGCGGATGTCGCCGCTTTAGGCCGCGCGCTGATTGGTCGCAGGCTCGCCAACGCAGGTTAGCTATGCTGAAACGGTGGTTGAAACGGGGGTATGTTAGATGACATTGATCAATTCTTATGCAAATTACCAAAAGGGTAACTTATGGCTGATCATCACGTCGTCGTTGTTGGAGGAGGCTTCGGGGGGCTGCAACTCGTAAACGACCTTAAAGGCGCTGGTGTCCGCATTACGCTTGTCGACCGGCGCAATCACCATCTGTTCCAGCCCCTGCTATATCAAGTCGCCACAACGATTTTGTCGACTTCCGAGATC
The DNA here is from genome assembly GCF_000377565.1 of Rhizobium sp. 2MFCol3.1. Lineage (GTDB taxonomy): Bacteria > Pseudomonadota > Alphaproteobacteria > Rhizobiales > Rhizobiaceae > Rhizobium. The sequence continues at coordinate 49,717 of NZ_KB898363.1, forward strand.
GCCTGGCCGATCCGCCATCTCTATAGCGACCGCCCCGAAGTGACGACGCTGCTCGGCGATGTCTCGGGCGTCGAAACCAGCACGAAGTCGGTCACGCTGCGTGATGGCAACGTCCTGAAATACGATACGCTGGTGCTCGCCACGGGCGCGACCCATGCATATTTCGGTCGCGACGACTGGGCGCCGGTGGCGCAGGGCCTGAAGACGCTGGAGGATGCGACGACGATCCGCCGCCGTGTGCTTCTCGCCTTCGAAAAGGCGGAGACCGCACGCGATCCGGCCGAGCGCGATGCATGCCTGACCTTCATCATCATCGGTGCCGGCCCAACCGGCGTGGAGCTTGCCGGCATCATCGCCGAACTGGCGCACAAGACGCTGCCGCGGGAGTTCCGCAATATCGATACGCGCAAGGCCAAGGTCATTCTTGTGGAAGCCGGACCGCGCGTTCTGCCGACCTTCGTGCCCGAGCTGTCCGAATATGCCTTGAAGGCGCTCAACGATCTTGGCGTCGAGGTGCGGCTTGGAAAGCCGGTTACCGAGTGCACGGCCGAGGGTGTGCAGATCGGCGACGAGTTCATCCCGAGCCGGACGATCAGCTGGGCCGCCGGCGTTCAGGCGTCGCCGGCCGCGAAGTGGCTGGGCATCCCGGCGGACCGCGCCGGCCGCGCGATCGTCGAGAAGGATCTGACGGCACCGGGCCTGCCTGATGTCTTCGTCATCGGCGATACCGCTTCGGTGATGCAGGAGAGCGGCGCGCCGGTGCCGGGCGTCGCGCCCGCGGCCAAGCAGCAGGGCGCCTTCGTCGCCAAGGTCATCCACGCCCGGATGAAGGGCAAGACGCCGCCGGCCTTCAAATACAGGCACCAGGGAAGCCTGGCGACGATCGGCCGGAGTGCCGCGATCGCCGATTTCGGCAGGATCAAGCTCAAGGGCGGTCTTGCATGGTGGATCTGGGGTATCGCCCACATCTACTTCCTGATCGGCACCCGCTCGCGCTTTTCGGTCGCCTGGAGCTGGCTGTGGATTTTCCTCAGCGGCCAGCACAGCGCGCGCCTGATCACGCAGCGCGAGACCATCGCGGACGAGAAGTAAGCCTCGTCGGCCTGTCGCGACGACCATTCGAAAGCCTCCGGTGCGAACCGGGGGCTTTTTTTGTTTCATGCAGCGGTAACGAAAAAGCCCCCGTCGGATGACGGGGGCTTCGGTTTTCGACTGATGGAGCGGGCGAGGCCGCTATCCGTTGGATCAGGCCGCCAGCGAGGCGATGTCGATGACGAAGCGGTAGCGAACGTCGCTCTTCAGCACGCGCTCGTAGGCTTCGTTGACGTCCTGGATGTTGATCTTCTCGATTTCCGAGACGATGTTGTGCTTGCCGCAGAAATCCAGCATTTCCTGGGTTTCCTTGATCGAGCCGATCATCGAGCCGGCTAGCGTACGGCGGGCGGGGATCACCGAGAAGGCGTGGACCGGGATGGGGTTTTCCGGAATGCCAAGCAGGACCATCGCGCCGTTGACCTTCAGCAGGTTCAAATAGGCGTTCCAATCGATCTCGGCGGAAACGGTGCACAGGATCAGGTCGAAGGTGCCTGCGAGCTTTTCGAAGGTCGAAGCATCAGACGTTGCGTAGTATTCCTTGGCGCCGAGCTTCAGGCCATCTTCCTTCTTCGACAGCGACTGCGACAGCACGGTGATATCGGCACCCATCGCGGAGCCGAGCTTGACGCCCATGTGGCCGAGGCCGCCCATGCCAACGATCGCGACCTTCTTGCCGGGACCGGCATTCCAGTGCTTCAGCGGCGAGTAGAGGGTGATGCCGGCGCACAGAAGCGGCGCGGAGGCGTCGAGCGGCAGATTGCCGGGGATCGACAGGACATAGTCTTCCCTGACGACGATCGAGTCGGAGTAGCCGCCCTGCGTTGCGGTCTTGCCGTCGCGATCGACGCTGTTGTAGGTGCCGACGAGGCCCGGCATGTACTGCTCGTTGTCGACGTCGCGGGTGGCGCAGCCGACGCAGCTGTCGACGAAGCAGCCGACGCCGACATGGTCGCCGACCTTGAACTTGGTGACGTTGGCGCCGACGGCCGAAACGACGCCGGCGATCTCGTGGCCCGGTACGATCGGGTAGACGGCATTCTTCCATTCGTTGCGAACGGTGTGAATGTCGGAGTGGCAGATGCCGGCAAACTTGATGTCGATGACGACGTCGTCCGCATTCGGTTCCCGACGCTCGAAGGTGAACGGCGTCAGCGGCTTGGAGGCGTCTGTGGCAGCATAGCCTTTTGCGATAGCCATGGGAAAACTCCATATATTTAGAGGGGTGGTTCGGACGAGGGCATTTATGCCGCAACGCAGCAACAAGCGTTAGAGCGATCCTCTCTGGTTTTTGCACGATCCTGCAAAAGTCGCTTGGCCTGCAAAAGTCGTCCGGTCCGCAAAAGTCGATGGGCGATCTATTTGCGAAGCGGCAATTCCATTCTACATAAGCCGTCACCACGGCGACAACGCCGTTCTCACCGGAAAGTGCGACTGATGAGCTTGCTGTTTAACCGCTACCAGGAGATCGCGTCGATCGCGGGCCGTTTCGCGCTTGCCGAAGGCGAGGTGCAGACGGGGATCGACGGGCTCGGGATCAGCCGACGCACGACACCCAGCGCGCCTTGCCACAGCAGCTACCGGCCGTGTTTCGCGATGGTCATCCAGGGGGCGAAAAGCCTGCAACTTGGCGGGGATACAATCAACTACGGAGCGGGCGACTATCTTCTGACCTCGGTCGATCTGCCGGTCACGTGGCGGGTGGTGGAGGCGAGCGCCGAAGTTCCGCATCTTTGCATCACGCTTGCGATCAACAGCGAGAAGCTTCTGCATCTGCTCAGCCGCTCGACGATACAGCGCAGCGCAGCACCTCCATCCGGCCAGCGCGGCATCGTCGTCAACGTGGCGACGCCGGAGCTTCTCGATGCGGCGGTCAGGTTGCTGCGCTTGCTTGATAGTCCGGCCGATATCGCGGCGATGGCACCGCTGATCGAGCAGGAAATCCTCTATCGCATTCTTACGGGACCTGCCGGCGACCAGCTGATCGATATCGCGATCGCCGACAGCCAAGGCAACCGGATCGCTCGCGCGATCGCCTGGCTGCGCGAGAATTTCGCGCGGACGCTGCGCATCGAGGAACTGGCCGAGCACGTCAACATGAGCGTCTCGTCGTTCCATCATCACTTCAAGTCGATCACGGCGATGACGCCGGTACAGTATCAGAAGCAGATCCGGCTGCACGAGGCGCGGCGTCTGATGCTGATCGAGCGGCTGGACGCCGGCACCGCCGGGCACCGCGTCGGTTACCAGAGCCCGTCACAGTTCAGCCGCGAATATAGCCGTCTATACGGGATGTCGCCGGCGCGCGATGTGGATGCCGTGCTGAACGCTGCCGAATAAACAAGCGCGGCACGCCGAAAATTTATGCTTCTGCCTTTTGCGGGCTCTTGACGAGAGAGTGCTTCTGGGCGATAAGCGCTCACGAACCGTACCGTACGGTACTTATCGGGAGCGAATGCCGTGTCTGTCGAAAACTTGGAGCCCAGCGAATTCTCGCCGCGCCAGAACGCCGTTCTGGAGCAGGCGCTGCGGTTGCTCGTCGATGGCGGCGAAAAGGCGCTGACGACATCGGGCGTCGCGCGCGCGGCCAACTGCTCCAAGGAAAGCCTCTACAAGTGGTTTGGTGACCGCGACGGCCTGCTGTCGGCGATGATCGCCTATCAGGCGAGCAAGGTGCGTACCTTCGAGCGCAACGGCGAGCGGCTGACGTCGGCCAGCCTGCACGACCATCTCGTGATTTTCTCGCGCGATCTGCTTGAGGTTCTGGCCGGTGACGTGTCGCTGGCGCTGAACCGGCTGGCGATCGGCCAGTCGCCGCGCGACGGCTCGAAGCTCGGCAAGCTCTTGCTCGAGCGCGGCCGCCGGCAGATCGACCGCCGCGCCATGGGGCTGATCGATTCAGGCAAGCGTGCAGGGCTGCTGCGCTTCAACGATGCCGACGAAGCCTATCACACATTCTACGGCCTGATCGTTTCCGACCTGCATGTGCGCATGCTGCTTGGAGACACAACGGGCGTTACGGATACCGCGCGCCAGGCGGAAAAGGCGGTGACCGCCTTCCTCCGGCTCTACGGGACGGAGAAGGCGCTGGCCGACATGCCGGCCGTCGTCTGACGACCAAGCTTTACCGAATACTGACAGTCTACAAGACAAGCAAAGGGAAGGACAATTCAAATGCGCGTCTATTACGATCGTGATGCAGACCTCAACCTCATCAAGTCCAAGAACGTCGTCATCGTCGGCTACGGCTCCCAGGGTCGCGCCCATGCGCTGAACCTGAAGGACAGCGGTGCTGCCAACGTCGCCATCGCGCTGAAGGCCGGTTCGCCGACCATCAAGAAGGCCGAAGCCGACGGCTTCAAGGTCATGACCGTTGCCGACGCCGCCAAGTGGGGCGACCTGATCATGATGGCGACGCCTGACGAACTGCAGGCCGACATCTACAAGGCAGACATCGCCGGCAACATCCGTGACGGCGCTGCCATCGCTTTCGCACACGGCCTCAACGTTCACTTCGGCCTGATCGAGCCGAAGGCTTCGCTCGACGTCGTCATGATCGCACCGAAGGGCCCGGGCCACACGGTTCGCGGCGAATACCAGAAGGGCGGCGGCGTTCCTTGCCTCGTTGCCGTTCATCAGAACGCTTCGGGCAACGCTCTTGAACTCGCTCTCTCCTACGCTTGCGGCGTCGGCGGCGGCCGTTCGGGGATCATCGAAACCAACTTCCGCGAAGAGTGCGAAACCGACCTCTTCGGCGAACAGGTCGTTCTGTGCGGCGGTCTCGTCGAACTGATCCGCGCCGGCTTCGAAACGCTGACGGAAGCTGGCTACGCGCCTGAAATGGCCTACTTCGAGTGCCTGCACGAAGTGAAGCTCATCGTCGACCTGATCTATGAAGGCGGTATCGCCAACATGAACTACTCGATCTCGAACACCGCTGAGTGGGGCGAATACGTCACCGGCCCGCGCATCATCACCGAAGAAACCAAGGCCGAGATGAAGCGTGTCCTCAAGGACATCCAGACCGGCAAGTTCACCTCGGACTGGATGCAGGAATACCGTGCTGGCGCTGCCCGCTTCAAGGGTATCCGCCGCGTCAACGACGAGCATCCGATCGAAGAAGTCGGCGCCAAGCTGCGCGGCATGATGCCTTGGATCGGCAAGAACAAGCTCGTCGACAAGGCTGTAAACTAATTGGGTTGCCGATCCAGTGCATCTTTCTTGATGCGCGCCTGCGGCGACGCGGGGATCGGCAAGAACAAGCTGGCCGACAAGGCTGTCAACTAATCGATGGCAACAGGCTGGCCGAAGTCTTGGCCAGCCACGTTTGCTGAGAATTAAAGGCCGGTGCGAAAGCGCCGGCCTTTTACTTTTGCGCGCGCATCGACAGCCAGCGTGTCGGCTTGCCGTCGTAGCCGCTGCCGTCTCCCTCGCTGATGACGACGCTGTGCCAGCCGGCTGCGCTCAACAGATCGGATAGAAGTTCGGCGGACAGGTAGTTGTAATAGCGGCCGAAGCCGTCGTGTCCCTCGTCTTCGCCGGCCTTGAAGGTGGCGTGGAAGTGGCCGCCGGGCTTCAGTGCGCGCAGGATACGGGCGAAGACATCGGGCAGTTGGGCGCGCGGCACATGCAGCAGGCTCGCCTCGGCCCAGACGCCGTCAAAGGCTTCGTCCTCGTCCAGTTCCTCGAAGCGCATGATTTCGACCGGGCGACAGAGCAGGGTTTCGGCCTCGCTCGCAAGCTCCGCGGAGCCGTCCGTCGGGGTGACGTCGAAGCCCTTGGAGAGCATGTAGGCGCTGTCCTGGCCGGCGCCACAGCCAAGTTCCAGAATGGCTGCACCCGGCTCCAATTTCGAGAGAAAAGCATCGAGACGGCGGATCGGCAGCGTTCTTTCACGCGCCGCGTAGGTCGCGGCGTTGTCTCTGTAGAAGGATGAGGTGGGTTCGTCGGACATGATGCCTTGCCTCGTCAGATGGGAGGCAAAGCATATTGCAAAACGTATATATAAAACGTTGCGGCGCTCCACGCACGGCGGAACGCTCCGTCCTAGTTCGAAGCGTCTGCGTTACACCGAGCGGCGGCCACTCACCGCATGGTACAGCCACAGCACGACGACAGCGCCGATGACTGATACGACGAGGCTGTAGATGTTGAAGCCGGTGACGCCGGAGGCGCCGAAGAAGGTGAAGATGACGCCGCCGACGATGGCGCCGACGATCCCCAGCACGATGTCCATCAGCATGCCTGAACCGGTCTTGTTGACGATCTTGCTGCCGATGAAGCCGGCGATCAGTCCGAGAATAATCCACCCGATGACGGACATCTTGTCTTCCCCTCCTTGAATGGGCGGACAATCCGACCATCTTTCAGCATCAGCTAAAGTTGTCATGGCGGAATTCAAGGCTCGGTCGGGCCTCATGTTGTGTTTTTGCTCTTCGTTTCAAAACAACACCGAAGGAGAATGACATGGGATTGTTTGATGATGCCGTTCCCGGTGGGAACATCTCGAAGCCGATCATGATCGCGCTCGGCGCGCTTCTCGTCGGCAAGCTGCTTGGCGCCGGTGGCAAGAGCGAGCCGGAACAGGCGCAGCCGAACCAGCAAGCCAACGCCGGCGCCGACGATGGCGGGCTGCTTGGCAATCTCGGCGGGCTTGCTGGCAGCCTGGGTGGTCTCGGCGGTTTGGGCGGATTGCTGGGCAAGCTCGCTGAGGCCGGGCAGGGGTCGGTCGCCGATTCCTGGGTAAAGCCTGGCCAGAACCAGCCGATAGCGCCCGGTAATCTGGAAAGCGCGCTCGGCTCGCAGACGATCAGCGATCTGGCGCGCCAGGCCGGGATCAGCGAGCAGGAGCTTTTGGCCCAGCTTTCCAAAGTTCTCCCTGGGGTCGTCGACAAGCTGACGCCGCAGGGGCAGATCCCGAGCCAGGCGCAGATCGCGGCACTTCTGCGCTCCTGATCATCTGCAATGAAAAGGCCGGCGGAGGTGGAAACCTTGCCGGCCTTTCGTCGTGATCGGATCTATCCGCTGGCTTACGCCATGATGCGGCGGGTCCAGCCGCGCTGGTCGTTGGTGACGCCCTTCTGCAGGCCGACCAACTCGTTGCGCAATTCCGTCGTCAGCTTGCCGGTCTCACCGTTGCCGACCTTGAACTCGCCGCCAGCGTGGCGGACGAGGCCGATGCCGGCGAGTACGGCGGCGGTGCCGCAGGCGAATGCTTCGACCAGCTTGCCGCTGGCCGCATCAGCCTGCCACTCCGCAAACGAGTAGGGGCGCTGCTCGACCTTGAGGCCCTTTTCTTCCGCGAGAACGATGACCGAGGCGCGGGTGATGCCCGGCAGGATCGTGCCGCCGAGCGGCGGGGTGACGACGGTGCCGTCGTTCATCACGAAGAAGACGTTCATGCCGCCGAGTTCTTCGACCCAGCGATGCTCGGCCGCATCGAGGAACACGACCTGATCGCATTCCTTCTTGGCGGCCTGAGCCTGGGCGACGAGGCTTGCCGCATAGTTGCCGCCGCATTTGGCGGCACCCGTGCCGCCGGCGGCAGCGCGCGTGTATTCGGTCTCGACCCAGAGCGATACCGCCTTGGCGCCGCCCTTGAAGTAGGCACCGACAGGCGAAGCGATGACGCAGAAGATATATTCCTGCGCCGGGCGAACGCCGAGGAAGGCCTCGTTGGCGAACATGAAGGGACGCAGATAGAGGCTGCCGTCGCCCGATGGGATCCAGTTCTTGTCGATGCGGACGAGCTCTTCGACCGCCTTGAGGAACAGGTCCTCGGGCACCGGCGGCATGGCCATGCGCTCGGCCGACTGGTTGAAGCGGCTGGCGTTCTGTTCCGGGCGGAAGAGGAGGATGCGGCCGTCATCGGCCTTGTAGGCCTTCATGCCCTCGAAGATTTCCTGGGCGTAGTGCAGGACGGCGCTGGCCGGATCGAGTTCCAGCGGGCGGCGCGGCGTGACCTTGGCATCGTGCCAGCCCTTGTCCGATGTCCATTTCGCCAGCACCATGTGATCGGTGAAGACCTTGCCGAAGCCGGGCGTTTCCAGGGCCTTGATGCGGTCCGCGTCGGAGACCGGCGAGGTATGGAATTCGATCTTGATTTCGGGAGTATTCGACGACGCGGTCATTGTCCGGGCACCTTCATAGCCTGTTTGATTTCGGCGGCGACACTACTGCCGCAGCGTGTGCTTTGCAAAGGCCGATTTGGCCTGTTTTCGGATTAAAATTGCGGAAAATTGTCACGGTAGCAAACAAATAGGTCAGTAATGTTGACTTATCATTTATTGCGTGATCTTGTCCAGTAAAGACAAAAAATTACGAGGAAGCGCCCCATGCTCAACTGGGATAACATCTTTGCAACCCGCTCGTCGCGCATGCGCGCTTCGGAAATCCGCGAGCTTCTGAAGCTTCTCGACCAACCTGATATCATTTCGTTCGCGGGCGGAATTCCCGATCCGGCGCTGTTTCCGGACAAGGAGTTCAAGCAGGCCTATTCGGATATTTTCGACAGCACGGCGGTCAACTCGGCGCTGCAATATTCGGTCAGCGAAGGCTACAAGCCGCTGCGCGAATGGCTGGTGGGCGAGATGGGCAAGCTCGGGATCGCCTGCGGCCTCGACAACGTCTTCATCGTTTCCGGCTCGCAGCAGGGGCTGGATTATCTCGGCAAGCTGTTCCTGTCGCCCAACGACACGGCGCTGGTGACGTGGCCGACCTATCTCGGTGCGCTGCAGGCGTTCAACGCCTATGAGCCGGCCTACGACCAGCTGACGCCCAACGGCAACCGTACGCCTGCCTCCTATCAGGCGCAGGCCAAGGAAGCCGGCGGCAAGGTGAAGTTCGCCTATCTCTCCGCCGATTTCTCCAACCCGACCGGCGAGACCGTCGATCTCGCGGGCCGCCAGAAGCTGATCAAGCTCGCCGACGAGATGGACATCGCCATCATCGAGGACGCGGCCTATCAGTCGCTGCGCTATGACGGCGAGGCGATCGCGCCGATCCTGTCGCTGGAGATCGCCGAGAAGGGCGATATCGACAAGACGAGGACGATCTATTGCGGATCGTTCTCGAAGACGCTGGCGCCGGGCCTGCGCGTCGGCTTCATCGTCGCCAACGCGCCTGTTATCCGCAAGCTGGTGCTGATGAAGCAGGCGGCCGACCTGCATTCCTCGACGATCAACCAGATCGCCATTGCCGAGGTCGCGCGCAAGGGCTTCGACGCCCAGGTCGCCAAGATCAAGGCAGCCTATAGCAAGCGTCGCGACGCGATGCTGGCTGCGCTCGCAAAGCATATGCCAGCCGGCGTGAGCTGGACGAAGCCGGAGGGCGGCATGTTCGTCTGGGTGACACTGCCGAAGGGGATGGATGGGGCGAAGCTGCTCGCGAAATCGATCGAGACCGTCAAGGTCGCCTTCGTGCCAGGGCGCGCCTTCTTTGCCGATGGTTCGGGAGAGAACACCTTGCGCATGAGCTTCTCTTCCAGCAACGAGGAGAAGATCGAGGAAGGTATCGCGCGGCTTGGAAAGCTGATCGCGGGCGAGATCGGCGGCCACTGAGCCGCCGACCGTTTCGGTCTTATTGATTGAGGTGGGGGCCGAGCAGGGATAGATCGGCCTCGCCAAGCCTGTCGCTGGCGGTGTTGCGCTGGTGCCAGTAGGGATAGAGCAGCTGCGGCAGGCTGACATCGTCGAGCCGCTTGCGCTCTTCCGCCGACAGTTTCAGGTCGGCCGCCGCGAGATTGTCCTTGAACTGCGCTTCCGTGCGCCCGCCGATGATGACCGACGTCACCGCCTGGCGACCAAGCAGCCAGGCGAGCGCCACCTGGGCTGCCGAGACGTTGCGGCTTTCTGCCACCGACACCAGCGTTTCCACGATATTCCACAGGCGGTCCTCGTCGCGGATCGGCGGCTCGGTCCAGCCGGCGAACTGGCGGGTGCCTTCGGGGGCGGCCTGGTTGCGGCGATGCTTGCCAGACAGAAGACCGCCGGCGAGCGGGCTCCAGACCAGCACGCCCAGCCCCTGGTCGAGGCTGATCGGGAGCAGCTCGAATTCGGCGTCGCGGGCCTCCAGCGTGTAGTGGATCTGCTGGCTGACGAAGCGCTCGCGGTGTTCGCGTTCGCTGATCCCCAGCGCCTTCATGATGTGCCAGCCGGAGAAGTTGGAGCATCCGACGTAGCGGACCTTGCCCTGCTTCACGAGCGTATCTAGCGCCTCCAGTGTTTCCTCGAGCGGCGTCTGGCCGTCCCATTCATGGACCTGGTAGAGGTCGATGACATCGGTCTTCATCCGCTTCAGGCTGGCTTCGCAGGCGCTGATCAGGTGGTAGCGCGAATTGCCGGCGTCGTTCGGGCCTTCGCCCATCGGGAAGCGGGCCTTGGTGGCGATCAGCGTGCCGTTCTTTCTGACGCCACCGAGGATCTCGCCGATGATCTCCTCGGATGCACCCGCCGAATAGACGTCGGCCGTGTCGATCAGGTTGACGCCGGCGTCGATGCACATGTCGACCAGCCGGCGGGCTTCCGAGACGCCGAGGTCGCCCACGGTCTTCGCCCAGCCCTGGCCGCCGAAGGTCATGGTGCCCATGGTGAGCGTGGAAACCCTGAGGCCCGAACGGCCCAATTGACGATATTCCATAAGACTTCCTCCTGTCCCGAAATCGAAAATCAAAACGCGGGCTAGAAGATAGGGGGGAGGTGATGGGGTCAAGGGTGGATGGCCCCGTGATCGGTGAATAGCAGCTGTCACAATCGTGTTAATCCAGATGTCTAATGAACGGCCTTCCATCACCGAGGGCATTATCCATGAAGACCATCGTTTCCGCCGCGGCACTTCTCGCTGCAAGCCTGTTTGCCATTCCCGCATCCGCCGAAAACCTGGTGCTCTACACCAGCCAGCCGAACGAGGATGCGCAGGCAACCGTCGATGGCTTCATGGCCGCCAATCCCGATATCAAGGTCGACTGGGTACGCGACGGCACGCCGAAGATCATGGCCAAGCTGCAGGCCGAGATCGAGGCCGGCAATCCGGTTGCCGACGTTCTCCTGATTGCCGACACGGTGACGCTCGAACGCCTCAAGGAAGCCGGCAAGCTGATGGCCTACAAGTCGCCTGAAGCCGCGAACTACGACGCCTCGCTGTTCGACGCCGACGGCTACTACTATTCGACCAAGCTGATCACCACAGGCATCATCTACAACACGTCGGCCTCGCTGAAGCCGACAAGCTGGAAGGACCTGACGAAGCCGGAAGCCAAGGGCCTCGTCACCATGCCGAGCCCGCTGACCTCGGGTGCGGCACTCATCCACGCGCAGACGCTTGCCGGCGTCGATGGCCTCGGCTGGGACTTCTACAAGGATCTGGCCGCAAACGGCGCTACCGCTGCCGGCGGTAACGGCGCCATCCTCAAGGCCGTCGCCTCGGGCGAAAAGGCCTATGGCATGATCGTCGACTACATGCCGATCCGCGAAAAGGCCAAGGGCGCGCCGGTCGAGTTCGTCTTCCCGACGGAAGGCGTTTCCGCGGTGACCGAGCCGGTCGGCATCCTCGCCAGCGCCAAGAACGCCGACGCCGCCAAGAAGTTCGTCGATTACGTGCTCTCCGAAAAGGGCCAGGAAGGCTTCGTCAAGCTCGGCTACATCCCTGCTCGCAACGGCATGAAGCTTCCGGAAGGCTTCCCGGCACGTGACACGATCAAGGTGCTGCCGATCAACGCTGCCTCCGCGCTCAAGAACACCGATGCCGACCTGAAGACCTTCTCGGGCATCTACGGCTCGAACTGATCTCATCTCGATGTACGGATATGTGCGTCCCGGAAACAGCCAGCCCGTCTGGCTGTTTCCTTTTATCGGTCTGATCGTCCTCATCCTCAGCGTGCTGCCGCTTGCGCGGCTGGCGATGACGGGTATCGCCGCGCTCGCCAATGGCGGCGCGATTGCGGTTCTGTCCGATCCGGCGCTGTGGTCGGCGACCTATTACACGCTGGTGACGGCCGTCCTCGGCACGGTCATCTCGCTTGCGATCGGCTGCGCCTTCGCCTTCCTGCTGACGCTCACCGACATCAAGGCCAAGGGGCTGATCAGCTTCCTCTTCGTGCTGCCGATGATGATCCCGCCGCAGGTGACGGCACTTGCCTGGGTGCAGATGTCGGGGCCGTCGAGCCCGCTTCTGAAGGCGCTGCATATCGCGCCGCCGCTGGGCTCGCCGCAGCTGCTCTATTCGATCGGCGGCATTGCGCTGCTTTATGGCGTGCAGCATGCGCCGCTGGTTTATCTGGCGCTGCGGGCGAGCCTGATGTCGCTGCCGCGCGACGGGGTCGAGGCGGCGCGTCTGTCGGGAGCCCCGAGCTTCCGGGTGTTTCGCGACATCATTCTGCCGCTGTCGCTGCCGGGGATTATCGCTGGCGCCGCGATCTCCTTCGTTTCCTGCACCGGCAATTTCGGCATTCCCGCCATTCTCGGCATCCCGGCCTCGATCTACACGCTGCCGACGCTGATCTTCACCAAGTTTTCGGCCTTCACCAGCCGCACCTTCGGCGACGTGGCGCTGCTCTCGGCGATCATCGCGATCATCTCGGTGGCAGGTCTCGCCATCCAGGACCGGGCGCTGCGTGGGCGCGATTATCGCGTGCTCGGTCTTTCGGGCGCCACCGCCACCTTCGAGCTTGGATACTGGAAGCTCCTGTTTGCGCCTGTTCTCTGGATCGTCATCTTTTTCATGCTCGCCGCACCCTTCTTCGCGCTGCTCGCAGGCGCCCTTGTGCCGGCCTATGGCGTGCCCTTGACCTTCAAGACGATGACATTCCATGCCTTCTCCGAGATCCTGTTCAAGCAGGCGGTGACGCGCACGGCTTTCGTCAATTCGCTGTCGCTGGCGGCGGGTACTGCGATATGTCTCCTTGTGGTGACTGTGCTTGCGGCCTACGCGCTGACGCGGCGCAGGGATTTGCTTGGGCGCATCGTCGCCAGCGTCATAGAGATCCCGTATTCGCTGCCGGGGATCGTCGTCGCGGTGTCGTTCATCCTGGTCTTCGCGGCACCGATACCGCTGATCAACGTGACGATCTACGGTACGGTCTGGATCATCCTGATCGCCTATCTCTCCAGCTTCTTCGCCGTCAGCCTCAAGCCCGTGGTCAGCGCCTTCCACCAGCTCGATCCGGCGCTGGAAGAGGCGGCGCGGTTGTCGGGGGCGGGGTTTTTCCGGCGACTGAAGGATATCATCGTGCCGCTGATCGCGCCGGCGGCCGGCGCCTCGGTGATCCTCGTCTTTTTGATCGCCTGCAACGAGCTCACCATCTCGGCGCTGCTCTGGTCGGCGGGCACGCAGACGCTCGGCGTCGCCATCTACAATCTCGATGACAGCGGCAGCTCCGATCTCGCTTCGGCGCTCTCGGTGCTCGTCGTTCTCATGGTCGTTTTCATGATGCTGCTTCTGGAACTGATGGCAAAGCGGCTGCCGAAGGGAGTTGTGCCGTGGCGAAACTGATCCTCAATCGCGTCGCCAAGGATTTCGGCACAGGCCGGGCCGCCGTCTCCAACCTTTCGATCGACGTGCGCGAGGGCGGATTCCTGGCGCTGCTCGGGCCGTCCGGCTGCGGCAAGACGACGGTGCTTCGCATGATCGCCGGCTTCGAGACGCCGACCGACGGGTCGCTGCATCTCGGCGAACGGCTGCTCGCCGACGCCTCGCAATCGCTGCCGCCGGAAAAGCGCAACATGGCGATGGTGTTCCAGTCCTATGCGCTGTGGCCTCATATGAGCGTCGCCGACAATGTCGGCTATCCCCTGAAGGTGCGCGGTATCTCGGGCGAGGCCTATCGCAGGAAGGTGGGCGAGGCGCTGTCGACCGTGAGGCTCGAAGCCTATGCGGAGCGGCGGCCGGCCGATCTCTCGGGCGGGCAGCGGCAGCGCGTGGCTCTGGCGCGCTGCCTCGTCACGTCCCCCGACGTGGTGCTGCTCGACGAGCCGCTCGCCAATCTCGACCGACACCTGAAGCAGGAGATGGAGGAGACGTTTCGCGAGTTTCATCAGCGCTCCGGCGCGACGATGGTCTATGTCACACACGACCAGAGCGAGGCGATGGCGCTGGCGACCGATGTCGCGGTGATGTCGGAAGGCCAGCTGCTGCAGGTGGCGCCGCCGGATGAAATCTATGCGCGGCCGGAAGGGCGCGTCGTCGGCGGGTTGATCGGCCGTGGGGCGATCGTTTCGCTGAAGTCTCCTTATGGTGACGTCAGGCAACTGGATTGGGCGGCGGTCGAGCCGCTGTTTGCGCGTGAGGGTGGTTCGGCCTCGCGGTCGGATATTCTGGTGCGGCAGGAGGATGTCATCCTCGGCGGCGAGGGGATCGCGGCGACGGTCGAATCTGTGCTCTACGAGGGCGAGCGCTACGCGGCGCGGCTGAGGCTTGCGGATGGGCAGATCCTCAGGGCTTTCAGCCGATCGAAGCTTGCCGTCGGCGATGAGGTCCGGGCCATCGTGCGCGGCGCCTGGCGTCTATGATTGGCGGAGCGGGCTTTCCGAAGCGGGATTTGCTGGCTAGTGTTGGCGCAAAGCCAACCGGAAGTGCCTGATGTCTTTACGCATTGCCACCTTCAACGTCGAAAACCTCATGACGCGGTTCGACTTCACCGGATTTCGAAACCAGCTGCGCCAGGACCGGGTGATCAAGCTCTTCGAGGTCCACAGCGAGGGCGTTTACCAGCAGCTGGAGCAGGCGCGGGTGATCGCGTCCACTGACGATACCCGGCAGATGACGGCGTTGGCGATTGCTGACGCGGATGCCGATATCCTCTGCCTGCAGGAAATCGACAACATGGAGGCGCTACAGGCCTTCGAATACGGTTATCTCTTCCGCATGGTCGGCAACGGCTACCGGCAGAAATATCTGGTCGAGGGCAATGACAGCCGCGGCATCGACGTCGCCGTCTTGATGCGCGAGGAGACACGCGACGGACAGAAGATCGAGCTTGTCGAGATCAAGAGCCACGCGATGACGACCTATCGCGATCTCGATCTCTTCAACGACGAGCTCGCGGAGCACGCGCATCTCGACGACAAGATCTTCAAGCGTGACTGCTTGGAGCTCGATCTCAGGATCGGCGGCGTGCCGGTGACGCTTTACGTCGTGCACTTCAAGTCGATGGGCGGGCCGCGCGAGGGCGTGGACGGTCGTCGCTACACGATGCCGGTTCGCCGGGCCGAGGCGAAGGCGGTGCGGCGGATTATCGAGGGCCGATTCGGGGCCGGTAACACCGACGGAAAGCGTTTCGTCATCTGCGGCGACATGAATGACTACCAGGAGCGCGTCGACGTGATCGGGCGGCGGCGGACGGGTTATTCGTTCAAACATGAGGATGAGAGCGAGAGCGCGCTCAACGAACTCAGCCGCGGCGGCTTCGCGGAAAATGTCGTGCGCCGCCGCGATCCTCTCGACCGCTGGACGCTCTATCACGCGCGCGGGCCGGAGGAGCAGTGGCTTTGCCAGCTCGATTACATCTGGCTGTCGCCGGCGCTGGCCAAGACAAATGCCGGGCGGCTGCCAGAGATCATTCGCAACGGCCAGCCCTTCCGCACGGTGTTTCCGCCGGGCCAGGAGGTCGAGCGTTATCCCCGCACCGGCTGGGACCGGCCGAAGGCGTCGGATCATTGCCCCGTCGTCATGGAACTCGATTTGACATGAATGGATTTGAGATGGATTTTTCAGAGGATTTCGTCGGCTGGCCGGAGCCGCGCACGGTGTTTCCGATCGCGGGCATCGATCTCAGGGTTCTACCTGATGACCATCCGTTCTACAGCGCCAACCGCGAGGCGATCGCCGAGAACTGGGTCAGCGAGACGGCGGCCAATTCGCATCTTTTCGATGGCCGGATGATTTTCCAGAAGCGGCTGGCGCTGACGAGCGAGGGCCTTGCGGGCGAGGGGCACATGATTCCCTTCTCGACCTTCATGTATTGGCGGCGGCAGCCGGAGCGGCAGGGCGGCATCCATCTCTTCGCCTATCCTGTCATCGAAAGCAGCGATGGGGCGCTGGTGGCGATCCGCATGGGGGCGCATACGGCCAATCCCGGGCAGGTCTATTTCGCGGCCGGCTCGCTGGAGCCTGAGGATACGTTCGACGGGCGCTGCGACCTGGAACACAACATGCGCCGCGAGGTGCTGGAAGAGACCGGGTTCGATCTGCGTGATGCGCAGGCAGGGGACGGATATTTCGCGACCTATCATCGGCGCACGGTCACCGTGCTCAGGATATTCCGATTCGACCTGACGGCCGATGAGATCGTCGAGCGGATCCACGCGCATATGCTGGTTGCCGACGACAAGGAAATCGCGGGCGCGGTTGCCATCCGCTCGGCTGATCCGGAGGCCTATTCCTATAACTTCGCGATGCTGCCCGTCATCGACTGGTACTTCCATAAGTCTTCGCTCACCTAACGCCTTGCGCTCGCTCAAGCGGTCGGGCAGGTTGGCGACACGAGGATCGATACAAGGAGGCCGATGTGGCGCGCAGCTACAGCGTCTATGACGTATTCACCAATCGCAAGCTGACGGGCAACCCGCTGGCGGTCATCTTCGATGGCGACGATCTGAGCGACGAAGCGATGCAATCCATCGCCAAGGAACTGAATCTTTCCGAAACGGTCTTCGTGCAGGCATCCGGCAATCCCGCCCATGTCGCCAAGATCCGTATTTTCACGCCGGGCCGGGAACTGCCCTTTGCCGGGCATCCGACCGTTGGCACCGCGATCGCGCTCGCGGAACGCATCCATGGCGGTGCGACGATCGATCTTGTCTCTGTGCTGGAGGAAAACGTCGGCCCGGTGCGCTGCGCGGTGCGGCTGGACGAGGGGGAGGCGAGCTTTGCGGAATTCGACCTGCCGCGCAAATCGCAGCAGATCACCATGCCGCTCGATCGGATCGGCATCGGCAAGGCGCTGTCGCTGAAGACGAGCGAGATCGGCTTCGAGAATCACGTCCCCTCGCTGTGGACGGCAGGCGTGCCGTTCCTCCTAGTGCCGGTGCGCGATATCGGCGTAGCCGAACGGCTGGATTTCGATCCGCAGCTTTGGGAGGCGACCGTGCCCTTCGTCGATGGGGCGCTGGCTTCCGCTTACATCTATTGTCGCGGTGGCGTGAACCACATCGCGAAGTTCCATACGCGGATGTTTGCGAGTGGGATGGGGATTGTAGAGGACCCGGCGACGGGATCGGCGGCGGCGGCACTGTCAGGTGCGATCCATCATTTCGACCGGCTTCCGGATGGTCATCACGACGTCATGATCGAGCAGGGCGTGGAGATGGGGCGCCCGTCCTTTATCCACCTGCATATGGATATCGAGGGCGGGGCGATTTCGAACGCCCGGATCGGCGGCCAGGCGGTGCGGCTTGCGACCGGCACGCTGGACCTTTGATTTCATTGGATTTCGGCAACGCACAAAAAAATCGCGTTTGTTGAAAGAATTTTCGGAAGGGCGCTAGACAAGCCGAACGATCCTGTTTATACGCCCTCTCACACCACGCAACACAGCGCGGACGGGTGATTAGCTCAGTTGGTAGAGCAGCTGACTCTTAATCAGCGGGTCGTAGGTTCGAGCCCTACATCACCCACCATTTCTTCAAAGAAATCAAAGTATTGCAGATGCAACACTCGCTTCGGCGAGTGCCGCCGGGAAGGCGGGGCCTGCACTTTATCCGACGGTTTTTGATCTTCATTCAACCGTGCGAATCACAACGGTCGCGCGTGTGCCAGTCATGCTGAAAAGCATGTTCCAGAACGATTCGAATCGGGATTTTTTCGCAGTGCATGATTTGCCGGCCCAACGATTCGCTGTGCCCTCGCGAACGCCATCGGCGGTCGCGAAAGTTTATTTTCCGAGTTTGCCGCCGTTATTTAGGCCGCGCTTCCGGCGCTCGCATCGGTCGGCTGCTCGGCGCGTCTGCGGCTGGGCAGCGACTTGATCGACAGCAGCGCGTAGATGATCAGCGGCAGGCAGATGAGATAGGCGATGCGCATGCCGGCGTGGTCGGCGATGAAGCCGAGCAGAGGTGGCGCCAGGAAGAACACCACGAAGGACATCTGCGCCACGGCCGCGACGTTGACGTGGGACGGGCGATCGGTGCGCTGCGCGGCCGCCGAGACGCTGAGGGGATAGACAGCGCTGCAGCCGGCCCCCATGAGGCCGAAGCCGAGCAATGCCACGAAGGGATGCGGGGCCACCCACACGGCGATGACGCCGGCGGCGGCCAGCACCAGTAGAACGGTCGCCACGGCGCGTGCGCCAAAACGATCGACCTGCGGGTCGACCAGCAGGCGGGCGGCGGCCATGAAGAAGGTGAACGAGGTGAGGCCCAATCCGCCGATGAAGGGTTCGGAATTGAAGACGTCGCGCATGTAGATCGCGGACCAGTCGATGCCGGCGCCCTCGATCAGGAAGGCGGCGATGCCGATGCCGCAGAGCGGCAGCAGGCCTGCCGTCGGCAGCGCGATCAACGGCGCTTTCGCTTCTTCATGGTGCGTGACGCGCGCCGGCGCATTGCGCATGCCCGAGATGACCCAGGTGCCGACGATGAGCACGAAAGCGAAAGTCAGGCCGAGATGGATATGCATCGGCACGCCTGCCTGGCGAATGCCGGACGCGGCAAGTGCCGTGAGGAAGAAGCCGAGGCTCCAGAAGCCGTGCGCCCGGTTCATCACGCCACGACCGAGTTGCGCCTCGATGCGGTCGATCTCGACATTGAGGTTGATTTCCAGCGAGCCGGCCAGCAATCCCTCGAGAATGAGAATGCAGAACACCAAAGGCGCGCTTGCCATCCACGGCACGGTTGCGATCAGCGCCGATGTGCCGAGCACGGTGATGAAGGCCGTCGTGCGGGCGCCTAGGCGCTCGATGATGGGGGAGGCGAAGGTGAGCGCAGTCAGCGCACCCACGGCAGCACCGATGAGCGTCAGGCCCAGCTCCGAGCGATCGACGCCGAGCGCCAGCTGCAGGTCCGGCATACGGGCGAGCAGGGCGCCCATCGATACCGCGAAAAGGAAGAAACAGACATAGATTCGGTGCTGCGGCGCGAGCTGCATTGGTGTCTCCAGGTGGGTATGCGCAGATCGGCGCTGGCAATATCCTAGTTTGGGATTTCGCCGACACAATCAAAAATAAACATGATGCGTGTATTTTGCATGAAAACTATCGCTGTGGTTTGTAATATTGCGGCAGCGAGTCTAATGCTGGCGCGGATGGTTTGGCGCGCCTACAGTCCGGGCAAATGGCTCGGATCGCACCGTCTGCCTTGCTGAAACGAAGTGAGATGTCATGAAGCTTTCTGCCTGTATCGAATGGCTTTTCGCCGATGAAGCCGAGACCTTCGCCGATCGTATCAGGCTGGCGCACCGCCACGGTGTGGAAGCCGTCGAGTTCTGGCGGTGGACCAACAAGGATGTCGGCAGCATCGAATGGGCCTTGAACGAGACCGGCATCGAGCTTGCAAGCTTTGTCGCCGAGCCGATGATCCCGCTCACGGACCGCGCCAACCAGGCGGCGTTTCTCGAGGGGCTGAAGCGGACGATCGAGGTCGCGCGGCGGCTTGGGGCAAAGACGCTGATCGCGCAGGCAGGCGACGATCTCGCCGGCAAGTCCCGCGAGGAGCAACGGGCGGCGCTGACCGAAACGCTGAGCCGCGCCGGCGAGGTGCTTGCTGACAGCGGCGTTCGGCTCGGCGTCGAGCCTTTGAACACGCTGATCGACCATGTCGGTTATTTTCTGGAATCGACGCGGGAAGGGCTCGATATCGTCAAGGAGACGGGCAGGCCGGAGATCGGGATCATCTACGATATCTACCACTCCGCCGTCATGAGCGAGGATACGGCCAGTGTGATCGGCGGCGATATCGACAAGGTCTTCCATGTTCATATCGCCGATCATCCCGGCCGCAACGAGCCGGGCAGCGGCTCGATCGACCTGAAGGCGCGCGCCGACTGGCTTGTGGCTCAGGGCTATCGCGGCTACCTGGGGCTGGAGTACCGGCCGACAAAGCCCAGCGCGCAAACGATCGAGCAGACACGGCGTCTGCTTGGCTGATTGACCGGGCCGGCCGAAACTTTTTCCGTTAGCTGTTGCCGATAAGGCATTCCATTCCACGACCGGCCACCCCATTTAGCTGGCGTAGGAATGATTTTTTGTTTTGATGTTGAGAAGGCCGCGGGATCTCGCGGAGTGTAGGGCGATGCAATTCCAATCAAACCCGGCTCCACAGCCTTCCGAGCTGAGCGTTGGCCAGTGGCCGCGGCAGCGGACGGCCAGCCTCGACTGGCTGGTCAACGAGACCCGCAACGAGCGCTATATCGACAATCTTCTGGTCCAGCTCTGCGACCGGCTGCGCGACGAGGGCATTCCCGTCAGTCGCGCCACGATGCATTTCAGAACGCATCATCCGCAATGGCTGGGTGCGCGCATTCTCTGGCAGACCGGGATGACCGAGGCGAAGATCACCACCTTCGACTACGGCATCGAAAACACACCACAGTTTCTGCGAAGCCCCGTCAACGAGATCTTCAGCGGTGCAGCCGAGGTGCGCAAGGATATCGAGGCGCTTCGCCCCGGCGACGGACATGCCGAATTCTATGACGACCTCAAGCGTGAGGGTGTGACCGAGTACATCGCCTGGCCGATGGAGCATACGCTCGGCAAGCGGCACATCGTGACCTTCGCCAGCGATCGTCCCGGTGGTTTCCTGGAAGAGCATCTCGATTATCTGAAAGACCTGCTGCCGGCGCTGACGCTGGTGACCGAGATCCGGCTGAAGAACATCATGGCGCGTACGCTGTTGCAGACCTATGTGGGCCCGCATGCCAGCGAGCAGATCCTGGCCGGCGCCACGACGCGCGGCAGCGGCGCCACGGTGGAAGCGGCGATCCTGATCTGCGATCTGCGCGATTTCACCACGATTTCCGACCACTGGCCGCGCGACGACGTGATCGAGCTCCTCAACGGCTATTTCGACGCGATGTCGGAGCCGATCGAGAAGCATGGCGGCGAAATCCTGAAATTCATGGGCGACGGCATGCTGGCGATCTTCCCGCTCAGCAATCCTCAGGCCTGCGAAAACCTGTTGCAGGCGATCAAGACCGCCGAGGCGTCGATGGTCGAGCTGAACGCCGAGAACAAGCGCAAGGGCCGTGAGGTTCTTCGCTATGGGATCGGCGTGCACGTCGGAGAGGTGATGTACGGCAATATCGGATCGCGCCGGCGGCTCGATTTCACCGTGATCGGTCCTGCGGTGAATGTCGCTTCGCGGCTGGAGAGCCTGACCAAGGAGATCAAGCGGCCGGTGCTCCTGTCTCGGGCGTTCGTGGAGATGGCGGGGCAGGAAGACGAGATGGACAGCTTGGGGGCGTTTCCGCTCCGCGGGCTTGGCGAACCGGTCGACGTGTTTGCGTTTCCATTGAAATAACCTGGTAGTTTTGGCGGGTGCTGCTCGATCCGCGATCGTCGTAAGTTGTTCTTATCCGCGGCAAATTCGCACTTGTTGCGGATTTGCTGTTTCTAGCGCGTGTCGCGGGCGCTAGACCATCTCGTGATACGAACCACCATCCGCGAGATCCTCTATGCCCGGTCCCTATGTCGTTCCCGTTCACGGCGATGAAACGCTTCCCGATGCCTGCGATGTCGTGGTGATCGGTGGCGGGATCGTCGGGTGCTCGACGGCGCTTGAGCTCGCCGAGCGTGGGCTGAAGGTCGTCTTGTGCGAGAAGGGCGGGATCGGGCAGGAGCAGTCGAGCCGCAACTGGGGCTGGGTGCGCATCTCGATGCGCGATCCGCGCGAGGTGCCGCTCATGGCCGAAGCACTGCGCATCTGGGACAATTTCGACGCCCGCACGGGCCGCGATACCGGGTTCAAGCGCGCCGGCATCATCTTTACCTGCGCCAACGAGAAGGAACTGTCGGATCACGACCGCTGGCGCGCCAATCTCCAGGATTATCAGATCGACACCAGGATGCTGAGCGCCCGCGAGTTCGGCGATCTCTTTCCCGGCTCCAAGCTACCCATGGCCGGCGCGCTCTACACACCCGCCGACGGCCGCGCCGAGCCGCAGAAGGCGGCACCCGCGATTGCCGAGGCCGCGCGCGACAAGGGCGCCACCATCCTCACCGCATGCGCTGTGCGCGGGATCGAACTGGCTGCGGGCGCGGTCTGCGGCGTGGTAACGGAACGCGGGCCGATCGCCTGCCAGGCCGTGGTTCTCGCCGGTGGGGCATGGTCCAGCCTGTTTTCGGGCCGCTTCGGGATTGATCTTCCGCAATTGAAGGTGATGAACAGCGTTCTGCGGACGAAGCCGCTCGAAGGCGGGCCGGAGCAGACGATCTGGGCCAACGACTTCGCCATCCGCAAGCGCCAGGACGGCGGGTATACGGTGGCGTCGGGTTACGACAATATCGTCGATATCGTGCCGGCGTCGTTTCGCCATGCCATGGATTTTCTGCCGGCGCTGCGCTCGGAGTGGAAGGCGCTCTCCTTCAGGCTCGGCCTGCGCTTCCTCGACGAAGCCCGGATCCCGCGCCAGTGGTCGCTCGATGAGGCAAGCCCCTTCGAATATAACAGGGTGCTCGATCCCATCCCATCCAGGCGCAAGCAGGACAAGGCGCTGGCGGAGCTGAAGGCCGCGTTTTCCGTGTTCGAGAAGGCCGAGATCGCGCAGCGCTGGGCGGGCTATATCGACGTGACGCCGGATGCGGTGCCTGTCATCTCCGACGTCGAGGCCATTCCCGGCTTCCATATCGCCACCGGCTTTTCCGGCCACGGCTTCGGCATAGCGCCGGCAGCCGGGCGGCTGATGGCCGATATCGTGACGGGCAGGGCGCCGATCGTCGATCCCAAGGCATTCCGGCTGTCGCGGTTCAGCGATGGGTCGAAGATTGAGTTGATTAGCGGGGTTTGATTGTGGGGGGCTGGTTTGCATCCAAAGCAGATGCGCGAGCTTTATCCGATAGTTAGAACCACGCTTGCGTTAGCGCGTCTTTCTTTACAAGTGGTGATTGCGAACAAGCCAAAACCGCCTAAGATCGAGCTTCGCTGAATCTACGGGACTAGAAACGGTGGCCGATATCAAGCTGACTACGGCTAGCACAATTCTGCGGCCATTCGAGGCCAATGACGCAGCGGATGTTTTCGAATGCATCTCTCCCGAGATTACTCGATATATGGCATGGGAACCTCCAGCATCCGCCCAACGCTTTGCTGAAGTCTGGACCTCCTGGATATCTTCAATGGAAGATTCTTCGGAGCTGTATCTAGTCGCCCGCGACCGTGGTGATGGGAGATGTTTAGGCATCGTCGGCGTACACGCCCTAGCAACTGATACCCCTGAACTGGGGATTTGGCTGCGGTACGACGTTCATGGCCAACGGCTTGGCACGGAGCTGATTGGTGCCGTTCTGGAACACATATCTGGTCGCCGCGCCATCAGATATTTCGAATATCCAGTGGCGGAGAAAAATATCGCGAGTAGGCGCATCGCGGAAGCATATGGCGGGAAGGTGGAAGGCAGCCGGGTGAATCCGAAGTATGTTTCCGTTATCTACCACATTCCCGCGATTAGGAAGCATGCGTGATACCCGCATCGCAGCAGTGGCCGCCATCTGATCGGCGCGAAATTGCGGTCATCCGCGAGACTTGTCATCTTCCTAGCGTGTGAGTTTACGGAGGCAGCTCATGAATCACAACATTCCCAGAATCGATGGCATTTACGAAACCCATCTAACCGTTGCCGATCTGGATCGGTCCATCAGCTTCTATCGTGACATCTTAGGGCTGGAGCTAGCCCGGAAATTTGACGATCGGCGCATTGCGTTTTTCTGGGTCGGAGACAAGATGAAGGGGATGATTGGTTTGTGGGAGACGGGTTCCGGACCGATGCGAATGCGCCTCCACCTCGCTTTTCGGATGGAGGTAGAGGAGGTTCTGGCTTCTGCCGCGTTTCTGACTTCCAGGGGCGTGCAACCGCTAGGCTTTCGTGGTGATCCTGTTTCCGAAGCTGAAGTAATTGGCTGGATGCCAGCGCTATCGCAATATTTTGCAGACCCGGATGGTCATTCCATCGAATTTATCGCGGTTCTTGACGAGGTGGCCGATCAAACGTTTGGCGTCGGACCATATTCCAAGTGGCTTGCGAGATAACGTAGTGTCTCGCGTTCCAACACCTGCACGACTGCGTAACTCTTACAGAGACGAGCTACACACGGACGAGCAAGAAACGCTCTCGGACTATATCGTATTGATAATGCTTGGAAAACAAAGAGAAGTGGCACGCCCTAGGGGAGTCGAACCCCTCTTCCCAGAATGAAAATCTGGTGTCCTAACCGATAGACGAAGGGCGCTTCCTTCGTGGTGGCGCCCTTATAATCAGGCACTTGGATTCTCGCAAGCGGCAAGAAGTGATTTTTTGCAAAAAAATGACAAGAAATGCCGGCGTGTGGAAAAACGCGCGTATTGCCTTGAAATCAAACGCCTAAACGCGAACGCCGTCCGTTGTCGGGGAGACAGCGGACGGCGGTGAGTGGGATGAGCTTGATATCAGAGCGCGCGGGCCACGGTGGCTGATGGCTGTCTGCCGCCGCAGCCCCAGTTCCAGTCGCGGTTGCGGCCGGTGTCGAGATGGATGGAATCGGTGTGGCAGTAGGTGCCGACGCCACCGCGGTCGGGGAGCGACCTGATATAGCTCGCGATATCCCATTTGGAGACGCCGTCGATCTGGATGTCGGCCGCGTCGCAGCTCATGTGCATCGATTCCTCGGCGCCGCCGACCATGCGGTTATGTTCGGGATCGCGGTAGCCCGATGTGACGATCACGGGCTTGCCGAAATGGGTCTCGACCGTCTTGATCACCTTCAGAAGGTTCGGCTTAAAACAGCCGACCTCGACCTTGTCGTTCTGCAGATGCAATCCGTTCGGCGCGACGCGGGTCATGCCGGGGAGCGACGCCTTCTTGATGAGGCCGGAGAGGCTGGTGAGGAGGTTCTGCTTCGGCGCGGCGTAGAGCGCGTTCATGCTCTGGCCGGGAAGATATGCTGTCGCCAGCGAGGCGGTCTGCACCGGATCGACCCTGGTGCTGGTGTTCTGCGACGATTGCTGCGGCTGCAGTGTCTGCTGCTGCGGCGCTTCCTCGACCGGGAGCTGGCTCGAATAGACGCTGGAGCGCGTTGCGCCGACGCCGGTCGAGGGCTGCAATGTGGTCGAGGTCGGGTTGTTCTGGACCTTCGGCTTGACCGAGAAGATGCTCATCGCCTGAGCGTTGATGCCGGTCGATTGCATGGCAAGGCCGCCGATATTGGCGGGAGCCATGGCTTCCGGTGCTGCCGATGCCGGCTGGCCGGGCGCTTGTGCCAGATTGCCGGCTTGCGCGCCGGGAGTATTGGTCATCCCGGAGACATTCGTCATTCTCGGATCGCGGTAGCCGGCCTGTTGGGCGGTCGCGGCTGTCGGGGCAGCGTTTGCGGCCATCTGCTGACCTTGAGCGGGCGCTGGTTCGGCGGCAGCGGATGCGAGCGCATCGACGGCGGGCTTGTCGGACACGCAGCCCGGCAACGCAAAAGCGGAGGCGGCGATCAGAAGTGCCGCCTTGATAGGCGTGCGCTTTTCAACAGCGAGCAAGCGAGCATTCTCCAAAATGAAGGCGAGGGGTGTGCAAAACGCACGTTTCCCCTCGAGTCATCCGGAGAGTGCCCGCAGCAAAGTTGTGCGGCAAGGACGATCCGGACGCAGTGGCCGGAAATCGAAAAAGCCGCAAGCCTCGCAAAAGCCTCGGCTTACCAGGCGCCGGTGTTGCCCATCGATGCCCATGGTTCGGCCGCTTCGAGGCTGCCGCCCTTCTGCAGAATCTCGATCGAGATGCCGTCAGGCGAGCGCACGAAAGCCATGTGTCCGTCGCGCGGCGGGCGGTTGATGGTGATGCCGTTGTCCATCAGCTTCTGGCAGGTCGCGTAGATGTCGTCGACCTCATAGGCGAGGTGGCCGAAGTTGCGTCCGCCGGTGTAATCCTCGGGGTCCCAGTTATAGGTCAGTTCCAGGCATGGGGCGCCCTTGGCGGTGGCGTCGGCCTTGTCGCCGGGGGCTGCGAGGAACACGAGAGTGAAGCGGCCCTTCTCGTTGTCGATGCGGCGGGTTTCTTCGAGCCCGAAGAGGGTCGCGTAGAAATGGAGCGATGCATCCAGATCCTTCACGCGGACCATGGTGTGGAGATAACGCATTCTGTTTCCTCTCTAAATGCTGGCGTGCCCCTTATGTGGCGGAACGTCAGGTTCAGGCAAGACTAGGGGGTAAGATTGGCGGCTGCGAATAAACGAAAAGTAGGGCTTGCGCTAATCCGTTACCAACATGTTAATCTTGATCTCAAGAATCAGTTAACCGTAACAGTGTGACGCGTATTGAGGGGCTGGCGAAATGGCTGACAGGATTTCATCGACGGAATTCACTGACCTCGAACAACTCGCGGGCGATGCGGTTGACCTCATCGAAATCACCGGTGTCGTGAAGTGGTTCGACGTCGCGAAAGGCTTCGGTTTCATCGTTCCCGACAATGGCATGCAGGATGTGCTTCTGCACGTGACGTGCCTGCGCCGCGACGGTTACCAGACCATCCTCGAAGGCACGCGCATCGTCGCTCTCATCCAGCGTCGTGACCGTGGATATCAGGCCTTCAAGATTCTCTCCATGGACCAGTCCACGGCGGTTCATCCGTCGCAGCTGCCGCCGGTGCGCACCCATGTGCAGGTCACGGCGACGAGCGGTCTGGAGCGCGCGCTGGTCAAGTGGTTCAACCGCACCAAGGGCTTCGGCTTCCTGACGCGCGGCGAGGGAACCGAGGATATTTTCGTGCATATGGAGACGCTGCGTCGCTTCGGACTTACCGAGCTTCGTCCCGGCCAGGTTGTGCTCGTTCGCTTCGGCGATGGCGACAAGGGCCTGATGGCAGCCGAAATCCATCCGGATGCGCCGACGCCCGTGAGCCGGGCGCACTGATGAACATGGTTTCGCACCGGATCAGAAGCGCCTTCTTGGCGCTTTTTTTCATGCTGGCGCTGCCGGCATTCGCCCAGTCCGTCGTCAAATTCGACAAGGAGCCGCTGGTCATCGAGACGACGGCAGGACAGAAATACAACTTTACCGTCGAGATCGCCGATACCAACGAGCAGCGCCAGCGCGGGCTGATGTACCGTCAGGACATGGCCGCCGACGCGGGCATGATTTTCGATTTCGGTACGTCGAAGCGGGTGCAGATGTGGATGGAGAATACCGTTCTGCCGCTCGACATGCTGTTTGTCGATCGGGCGGGCATCGTTCGCGGCGTCAAGCAGAATGCGGTGCCCTATTCCCGCGACATCATCGATTCGGTGAGCCCGGTGAAGTACGTGATCGAGCTCAACGCGGGTGCTGCAGCCAAGCTCGGCCTCAAGGCGGGCGACCGCGTCACCAGCCCGACGATCACGAAGTACAAGTAGCCGAGAGCGGCTACCGTTTCCTTCTTGCTTACATAAAAAAGGCTCGTCCCGCGGTATCGCCAGGACGAGCCAAGTTGTACGGTTATGAGCGACGTGCAGGAAGCTCATGAACAGACAATAGCGCGGCGCGCCGTCGCCACATTGATCTGCATCAAACGTCGCAATCCGGCACACATATCTCTGCTGCCTACGCCTTTTTGAGGAACTCCGTCTTCAGTACGAGGCCCTTGACCTGCTTGGTGTTGCATTCCACTTCACCGGGGTTTCCGTTGAGCCGAATGTTCTTCACCAGCGTTCCGCGCTTGATGGTCTCCGATGTGCCCTTGACCTTCAGGTCCTTGATGAGGGTGACGGAATCGCCGTCGTTAAGCTCGGCGCCGTTGCTGTCTCTTACAATTGGTTCGTCGGTCATTTTGATCTCGTGTTTCAAAATTGCTTGTTGGATATGAGGGATGTGGCGCGCCTGCGGTTCCCGTTACGTGATGCACATCACGTTTGGTTATCGAGCGTGCGCCACGCAGCCAATGATGCTTCCCTAGAGGCTGGAGCCGTCAAAGTAAAATCAATTGGTTGGACACGGTCTTTGATCAGCGGTCGCTGATTGTCTCGCTGCTGATATGAGCGCGCCGATCATGTTGGACTGGCAAAGATGACGTCGAATCCCTATCTGTAGGGCACGCGGCGAGTTGCCTTTGCAGGTGGCTCAGGCAGGATGGGTGGAGACATCCGGGACTGCCGCCCGATGAATTCCGTAACGAACCTCAGGGAATGGAGATATTCGATGACTATCGAACGCGCAGTGCTTGCAGGCGGTTGTTTCTGGGGGATGCAGGATCTGATCAGGCGCATGCCAGGTGTCGAGACGACGCGCGTGGGTTACACCGGCGGCGAGGTCGCCAATGCGACCTATCGCAATCACGGCAACCACGCCGAGGCGATCGAGATCCTCTTCGATCCCGCGAAAACCAGCTATCGCGACATTCTGGAATTCTTCTTCCAGATCCACGATCCCTCAACGCCCAATCGCCAGGGCAACGATCTCGGCCCCAGCTACCGTTCGGCCATCTACTACGCCAATGATGAGCAGAAGCGCGTTGCTGAAGACACGATCGCCGATGTCGACGCATCCGGCCTGTGGCCGGGCAAGGTGGTGACCGAACTCGCGCCAGTCAGCGATTTCTGGGAGGCGGAGCCGGAGCATCAGGACTATCTGGAACGAATCCCGAATGGCTATACATGCCACTTCGTGCGTCCAGGCTGGAAGCTGCCGAAGCGGCAGTCTTCCGCGGCTTGAACGAGAGCCACGCCCTTACAGCGCCAGGTCGAGAGACCTGGCGTTTTGCGTTTCAGGCCGCGCGCGAAGGTGGCTGCCTCTGTCAGGTCTCGGGTTGAAGCGCCGATTCGAGACAGGCGAGGAGGTGCTTGATATCGACAGGCTTGCCGAGAACCGCGAAGGCGCCGCCATCGAGCGCCGCCGACCGGGTCCGGTCGTCGCGATAGGAGGTCATGAAGATGATCGGCGGTCTCGGTGGCGCCTTGTTCAGTTCAGCCTGCAGCTCGATGCCGCTCAGGCCGGGCATGGAGACGTCGAGAAGCATGCAGTCGATCGAGGCGCGATCCTCGTAGGCCAGGAACTCCTCGGCATTGGCGAACAGCAGGCTTTGGTAGCCGCAGGACAGGACAAGATCGTCGAGCGCCTCCCGGATGGCTTGGTCGTCGTCGACGATTGCGATGGTTGAAATGTGGGGCAAGAGAGGGACCTATGGGTATTCCGGTACGTTGATATTTCGGACTCGGATGCTTGCTTGGTTCCTCTAATATGCGCGCCGATACCGCGAAACGGTATCATACAAGGGTTTAGGTTGTTCACGTCCGCCGCGCGTTGAGCGGGACGCACAACCGGCTGCGGGCGTTTACAGATGAGGATCCTCGATCGGCAAGGTCATCTTGAACACGGCGCCGCCATCGGGATGATTGAAGCCATCGAGCTTGCCGCCGCGGCTTTCCAGCGTGCTGCGGCAGATCGACAGGCCCATTCCGAGCCCCTGCGCCTTGGTGGTGTAGAAGGGCGTGAAGAGCTTCTCCATCCCCTCTGGGCTGATGCCCGGGCCGCTATCCCTGACCGACACGCCGACCATGCCATCGGCCGGCTCGATTTCGACGATGATCTCGCGAACAGGGCACTTGGCGCCGTTGATCGCCTGGATGGCGTTGGTCATGAGGTTGATCATCACCTGCTGGATCTCCACCCGCACGCTTTTCACCTGCGGCACGCCTTCGCCCGGGCGAACGGTCACCGCGATGCCATCGCGTTTCAGGTCGTGCTCGACCAGTGAGCGGGTTTCATCGATCAGCGTCGAAAGGTCGATCCACTCGGCTTTGCTCTCCTGCTGGGTGAGGAGGTTGCGGGTGTTGTGGATGATGTCGCTGGCGCGCTGGCCGTCGCGGATGATGCGTTCGGCGGAGCGGCGGATCGCCGAGAGATCTGGCGGGTCGCGATCCAGCCATCGAAGCAGCGTCTGCGCGTTGACGGCGATGGCGCCGAGCGGCTGGTTCAGTTCATGCGCGAGCGAGGCGGAGAGGGCGCCGATGGTGGCCGCCTTCGACGCCTTGGCGAATTCGGCGCGGGCCTCGATCAGTGCTGCTTCCGTCATTTCGCGCTGGGTGATGTCGACCATGCCGACGACCACGCGGTTGAAGGCGGCGGTGTCCTCGGGGAAGCTGATGCTCAAAAGTACCTGCCTGATTTCGCCGCTGTCGGTGGTGATCCTGCCTTTTCCTTCGAAATAGGCCTGGCCCGTGAACATCGCATTCATCAGATGCAGGAAGGTCTTATCGCCGGAGGCGATGAAATCGGCCATCGATTCTCGCGAACCGCTGTCGGCGGATGTGCCGACGAGCTCTCGGGCCGCTTCGTTGGCCGCGACCGTGCGCAGCAGGCCGATGCAGTGGTCGATGATCTCGGGGTGCCGGCGTGCGTGGTCTTCCAGATCGGTAACGCCGGCGGCCTTCAGCTCCAACAGGTAAGCGTGCAGCCGCGAATAATCCCGCTCCCAGAGCGCGACGCGGGCGCCGTCGAAAATCGAGCGGTAGCGGGCTTCGCTTTCGCGGATTTCGGCGTTTCTTTCGATCAGCTCGGCGCGGAAGGCATCGTTTCGCAACAGGAGCGCCATGGTGATGGCGAGCGCTGCCAGCGCGACCGCGAGACGGATGAAGGTCTGCAGGTCGGGATCGGGACCGTGGGTCAGGAAGTAGGAGAGGACCGTCAGGAAGATGCAGACGATCGACGTCAGCAGCAATCCCGTGCGGGTGAGGATTTCCGAGCCGAGCAGAAGAGCCATGACATAGAGAACGGCAATCGCGCCTTCGATCTCGGTGAAGGTATCGATCACAAAGACGATCGCCATCAGGAAGGCTGATATCAGCGCGACTGTGACGCGATGGCCCGTGCCGCCACGTTGGTTGAACAGCACACCGGCTCGTTCCGCGCTCATGATAAGATCCCCATCTACCTTGGCGCGCATGATAGCGATCGCGACCGTCATTCTAACCTATACATAGGTGTCGTTTACGCAAAAGGTGATTTTGCCTTCTGTTTCAAGTGATTGACGGTATGTGCGGCTGGATTGGCAGTGGTGTGGATCAGAGGCGCATGTTCTTTGACGAGGACATGCCGCCCGGTCCTGGCCTATAGTGCGTCTTCAACGGTCGACTTTCCGGCTATGCCGCGTTGTTCAGGGAATAGCAGAGTGAATATCAGTTTCGTCGACAGCCGAGCGAGCCATGAAGCGGTGCACACGATCGCCTTTCGGGGCGGGGTTGCCGCGCCTGCGACGCGCAGCGTTCCCGAGGAAGTGGCGATCGCCTTTTCCTATGGCGGCAGCTCGCATGCGGTGATGATGGCGACGCCTGCCGATCTCATCGATTTCGCCGTTGGCTTCAGCCTCACCGAGGGGCTGATCGATACTGTCTCGCAGATCGAGGCGATCGAGATCGTTCAGGACGAGGTTGGCATCGACTTGCAGATCGCGCTTGTCGACGATGTCGAGGAGAAGCTGCGCGCGCGACGGCGGCACATGATGGGGCCGGTCGGTTGCGGGCTCTGCGGCATCGAATCGCTGGAGCAGGCCGTGCGCACGGTTCGGCCGATGTTGTCGTCCGATCTGACGATCACGCCTGATGATATCGCGCGCGCGGTGGCGAGCCTTGGCGATCACCAGCAGCTCAACCACAAGACCCGCGCAGTGCATGGCGCCGGGTTTTTCGTGCCGGGGAGCGGGCTTGTGGCGGTGCGCGAGGATGTCGGCCGGCACAACGCGCTGGACAAGCTCTGCGGCGCGGTCGTCGCCTCGGGCGTTTCCGGCGGCAGCGGCGCGGTTGTCGTGACCAGCCGGCTTTCGATCGAGATGATCCAGAAAGCCGGGTTCCTCGGCAGTCCCATTCTCATCGCCATCTCGGCGCCGACGGCCTATGCGATACGGACGGCCGAGGAGGCCGGGATTACCATGATCGCCGTTGCGCGCGGAGAGGATTTCGAGATCTTCACGCATCCGCACCGGGTGATCTTCTAAACTCGTCCCAAAAAGGAAAGACCGCCCCGGGGGTAGGGGGCGGTCTCTGGCGGATCCGGGGGAGCGATCCGCGTCTTCGATGCGGGGGCGGCATCGAAGACAGGTAGCGTGCGGCGCTACCGCCTCACGGAGGGGACGTGAGGCATGAGATGAAGCTACTCCCTTCCCATCCGCTCCATAACTATACTTAGGTGTGGTCAGATTAGACGACCATAGAATAGGCCGGCCAAACAAGGCCGCCTAAGCTCCAGCCACATTCACCGGACTGGAGCCGATCCCATGTCGTCGTTCAAGAAGCCCCTATCAGCCAAACTACCCGGACCCACCCCGTCGGCGCAGCCCGACGCGGAGCGGCCGAAGCGGATCGCGATCACCGCCGATCCCGGAGAGACACGCCTGCCGGTCTTATTGGTAGCGCAGACCATCCGCTGATCCCACTCCGTTCACCACACCATCATCAGGAGAATCCGACCATGACATATCAACCCGCATCCAAGATCCAGCGTGCAGCGCTCGCCACCCCGACGGATCTCTCCTCGAATGCCACGACCGATATCGCGGCGGCGCTGACGGCGCTGCTTGCCGACGTGTTCGTGCTTTATCTGAAGACGAAGAATTTTCACTGGCACATGTCCGGCCCGCACTTTCGCGATTATCACCTGATGCTGGACGAGCAGGGCGAGCAGATCTTCGCCATGACAGACGACATCGCCGAGCGCGCCCGCAAGATCGGCGGCACGACGCTGCGCTCCATCGGCCATATCGGGCGCCTGCAACGGCTGCTCGACAACGATGCGGATTACGTGACGCCGGAGGACATGCTTGCCGAGCTGCGCGACGACAACAAGCAGCTCGTGAGCCTGATGCGCCAGCTGCACGAACTGACATCCGAGCATAACGACGTCGCGACGACGAGCCTTTTGGAAAACTGGATCGACGAGGGCGAGCGCCGCGCCTGGTTCTTGTTCGAGAGCACACGCCGCGGCGCGTAAGCTGAAGCGATTACCCGACGCCAACCATCCCTGGCCTTGCCTGTCGGGGATGGTTTTCTGATTCGTGCTGGCAGAGCTCATCGGAGCTGAAATGCCACATACCTTGGTATGGTTGCAGCTAAACCCCAATAGGATTTCGAGATCGCCGGCGACGTCCTAGGCTCCTCTTATGGAACGAAAGGGATGCGCGATGAGCAGCCAGGCATTTTGCGACAGCGCGGCAGGCCAGCCGGTATCCGGGCAGACACGGGCATTTCCCTCGATGCCGCTGGAGGCTCTGCTCGATGCAGATCCGGATGCGTCGCTTTGGGAACGTCTCTACTGGCAGTTCACGCTACCGCCGTTCCTATCCGTGGCGCTCAGCGGCTTGGGTGAGGATTTCGGCGGGGAGAGATAAGGGGGAAGAGAGATGACGAACGAATGCAAGCCGCTGGTCGAAGTATCAATTCAAAGGGATGGACGGTGGATTCCGCTGGGGATCATGAATGTCGCGCAAGCGCTGGAGCTCCCGCATCACCGGGACTACGTGTTCGTCCATCTCGCGGGCAAGGCCGACGGTTCTTTCGGCGGGTTGCCGCAAAGCCGGTAGCGACGCGCGTCGCAGCTCTCGCAAGGCATTTGCCTTGCTACATCGATCGGTCAAATTTTCAGGGAAATTTACCAGCTATTTCAGCGTGATGATGATGGTCGGAGTGGAGAGATTCGAACTCCCGACCCTCTGGTCCCAAACCGCACTCTTGGCGGAAAACATCCCAGAAACTCTGGAATTCTCCCGTGGAACATTTGAGAACACCCGGAGAACAATCCAGAACTTCTCCCACAGTGCTCTCACAGTTTCCCGCCGTCAATAACCCTGACCTTGCCGTCTGCCTGGGTGGTCGGGGCGAAGAGATTACGCTTGGTGAACTTCTGCAGTTTGGCGATGATTTCCTCGGTAGCGCGCATTGGCTCCTCGAGATAATCCGGGTCAAACTTTTCATACCAGTCGGTGGTGGTCGATCCCTCACTGACCTTGTGGCCTAGCCACTTCGAACGCTGCTCCCTTGATACAGGGAAAGACGCACGGCGCATGTTGGTCGCCATGAAGTGCCGCAGCGTGTAGCATGTCATCTCCGGCATGCCGAGACCGATATCGGTCACTTCCCCCTTATCATCCAGCGTCGGCTTGCCGAGCTTGTTCAGGCGCTTCTCTACGGTGTCCTGGTACTGGCCAACTGGCTTGTCGTCCTTCCAGTGGTCGAACCAAGCGGCCAGGTTCGTTGTCACGCGAATGACCGGCCGGCGCTTCTTCGTCTGCCTTCTGCCGACAGGATTCAGGTCGAGTGTCCCGAACTCGGCGTTTCGCTGCTTCGATAGCCTCAAGTCAAAGATGGCTTCATTTCTGGCGCAGGTGTTCAGCATGATCATCACGAACCGGAAGTCGGCCTCTTCCTCGATCGCATCAATCCACTTGCCTAGTTCGGCAAAGGAGGGAATGTACTCCCGCGGCTTCGACATCTCGCCGCCGATGTGCTCGGCAATCTCTGCCTGATTGCAGAAGACGGTGACAGGGGCGTCTAGAAGCTGGGTCTCTACCTGCTCGCCGGCAATCGTAATGAGCTGTGGCACTGAGGCGTAATGCACGGCAGCGCGGACGGCGATCATGTATGTCATGATGGATTTTGCCGACAGTCCATTCTCAGCGGCCATATGAGCCCAGACGCGGCGTTGATTGAGCCTGGTGAGGTCCGAGACCCTTGGCGCTCCCATAAACGACTGGAAGGCGGTGTAGACGAGTTCGGAAGCCCGTCGTACAGCCGCCATCTGTTTGTAGCCCTTGGGCTCTGCGTAGTGGTCTTGGTAATGCTTCAGGACGGCGAAGAGATAGACCTCTCGCGGGTCTCGGCTAGACGGGGCTGGGGCACCGAGGATGTCGACGAGTTCTTCCTTCGCTGCTTCGAGATCGACTGCAGCCAGAGCTTTTCGCTTAACGCGTCCGCTTCCGTCATCGTACCAGTAGCGATAGAACCCGGATCGACCGGCTTCGACACCGATCCACTGGTCCTTGTACTGCCAAAGGCCTTTTGGTCCTCTGTCTCTTCGCATGCCATTTCCCTGTTCAAAGCGCCAGATAGATCCGACTTCGGATAGACCGTCTTGCCGTCTTTTCCCTTAAAGCACCGAATGGACCTCTCGCGAAGCCACCGATTCAAGATCTGGGCGCTGAGGAAAGGGTACTGCTCAAGCACCTGATCGTGCGAAATCAGGTCATCGATGGAGATGGGGGTAAACTCTGTTCCCATGTTATCCCCGCTTTCCACTGCCATCGTCCACAGGCTCGGCGCCCGCCGACCTCTGTAGGGGCGGTGGGGTGTCTGGCTTCATGAACACGATCCAGTGAGACTTTGCTGTCTTGCCGCAGCGATTGCCGAAAAGTGGCTGCTGATCGGTCAATTTCAGTAATTCGGCCACCTTCACCTCGTGCTCGTTCCACTTGAAGATCAGCGTTCCGTTGGGCTTGAGGACGCGGAAGCATTCGGCAAAGCCAGCGCGGATATCGTTGCGCCAGTCCTCGCCAAGCTTGCCGTATTTCTTCGCAAGCCATCCTGTCTTGCCGTTCTGCACAAGGTGCGGCGGATCGAAAACGACAAGGTGGAACGTGCCGGCCGGGAATGGCAACGCGCGGAAATCCATCTGTTGATCGGGATCGATGATGAGGCGACGGGAGCCGCCCGAACTGCTGGCATCGGTCAGCATGTGCTCTTCTTGGCGGATGTCGCCGAAGATGGCGCGTTCGTCGGCCGGATTGAACCAGAACATGCGACTTCCACAGCAGGCGTCGAGGACGGGCTTGTTCATTCCACGCCTCCGGTCTCTGCGGGCGGTGGGGCCTGCGTGGCGCTCGAAATTGCACTGCGGGCAAGTGCTTGAAGCTGGAGCGCACTTTCGTCACCATCTTCCGCTCCATGTTGGACCACGCTTTTTGCGAAGGCCTGAGCAATTTCCAGAACCGTCAGTAAGTTCTGCCGTTGGGACACAAGCTTGTTGATCAGTCTTGCCACATTCCGCAGTGGCTCAATTGTCTCAGCGCCAAAGCGACCGCGATCATCGTATTGAAGTTCGAGGCATGTAGCGTTGATGGCATTGAGAGCAGCGTTGATTTCAGCCAACTCTTCGATCTCGCTCATCCATCCACCTCCGAAGCACTGAGGGCGGCGAGCGTATGTGCAAGGCTCGTGGAAAACCGGGTGAGAGCCGCTTCCATCGCCTCACGCTGTCGGGCGTTCTCCGGCAAGCCTTCAATGGCCAGATCGGCCATCAGTCGAGCCTGATCTCCGGCGATTTGCAGCGCTTCCCCAACGCCGTCCCGCACCGCCGACGCGAGCGCGGCGTAGATGATTTTGACGCATTCGGGATCATTGGCGACCAAAGCCGTCGCATGATGCACTTCATCAGCTTTCCGCCACTGGGCGGCATCGTATCCTTCAGGAGCCGGCGTTCGGTCCTCTTCGTCCATACCCACCACATGCTCAGCGGGTGCTGGCAGAAGATGAGCAAAGGCAAAGGCCTGACGCTTGTAGGCCTCGATAGCGCCACGAACGCGCGCCTCCTCGTCGAGGTCAGGTCGGCTCTTTGACCGGCCCCATTGCGACATTGCTGCGTCCGTGCAGACTGCCTCTTGGCGTTCGTATCCGCCCACCGAAATATGATGGGGCGGTGGAGAGGTGAGCGCAGCATCAATAGTGGTAATGACCCGCGTCAGTGTTCCATGGACGTCCTTGTCTACGACCTGGTTGCTTTCGATAGCACCTCGAGCGTTTTTCACGGAATTCCGGACAGAAGACAGAACTTCGCGCAGAGTATTGGTGGACTCGCTCATATCACTTGCCTTTCTGGTGGGGAGGTGGCTTTGAGAACATTGCCACGATTTGCGAACGGGTGAGCCTCAAGCTCGATCCCATCGAGAGAGGGCCAATCGAGACGTCCCCAAGAGCATCCATCGTGGGTGTTTATGACGGGAAATTCTGCCCATGAGGCGGGGACGAACTTTTTCGTCTCGCTGTCTATCCAGCGATGCTGCGCGTTCAGTTCATAATAGTCTGAGGTTCCGTACTCTTCTTCGATCGCCGTGAGGATATCATCGGTGAAATCGGCAAAGTCGGGCGCATCGGCTGGAGCGCGATAATCTCCCGATATCATCCATGTACTGCATCCACGGATGATCCAATACGCGGGCCGATCATTGATCGTCGTGATAGAGAACAGGGATCGTCCGTCACCGAAGATTTGGCTCAGAACGGCAGGGGTGAATGTGATCGAGTCGCTGGGGGTCCAAAGGTAGCTTGTGACAGGTCTTTGTGCGGCCCTCAGCGCAGAGGTGACGGCTTCGCTCATCGTCTCGTCTCCTGTATCGGCGCGTAAAGCTGGGCGGGTGGCAAAGCTGTCTTCGATGGGCGATCGGGCTTAGACCGCTTGGGGAAGCCGGCGCTGCGGATGGCCTGCTTCGGGGCAGTGATGCCGAGGTGCTTCTTGCGAACGGCCGCCACCTTGGCCTTCTCAGCCACGTCCTTGGCCGTCTTTTCCACATGGCATTTGCGGTGCGACGGGCGAAGGTTGCTTTCCCGGTTCTCTCCGCCGTTGATCAGCGCCTTGACGTGATCCAGATCCCATTTCTGGCCGATCTGGATAGGCTGACCGCAAAGATGGCAGCTATTGTCACGGTCGAAGATGCGGGCTCTTACGCGCGGTGGGGCTCGCGTGTCGTCGGTTTGGCCGATCCATTCATCAACGGTTCGGCTCATCCGCGCGTCCTCCCCATCAAAGCCGCAATCCCCCGCATCATCTTCCGCACGGTGGTCTCGCTCCTCGGGCGGGAGGCCATTCCCTTGGCGGCTATCTCGCGTTGAAGCTGCTCAACGGTGGCCGCTACCTTTTCCCGGTGGGCTATCGTCGAGGGGCGGGCATGGGGCCGCTTCTGTAGATATTCGGAGGCGGTTCTCATGCGGCACCTATGGAGGTCTTGGCGCGCACAGATATCGCAGCCATGATTTCTTTGACCGTTGTCCACGGGACATAGACTGGGTAGCTGCGCTCCTCGCCGTCCTCATCGACCCCTATCTGATTGAATTTGAACTCGCCGTGATAGGCGTACTTCGTGTTGCCACTTGGGGTGACTGCCTCTTCGAAGGCAGCTACCTTCTTCTGAAGGTGAGCTATCGCCAAATCATGAAAGCAAGCTCTGGTGAACGCCGGAGCCAGATCGAATGGCAGGGCGTAGCTGTCCTTGTATTTCGGCTCGTATTTGTCTTTGACGGGAACGGTCTGGGATTCGACGAGGGACAATGGCCAAGCGCCGGCAAGCTCCTTGATGCCAGTATAACCAAGATGCTTAGGGCATTCGAAGAGGTCGCGCTTAATCAAGACATAGAGAGTTTCACTCATGCCGCCTGCTCCCCATACTTCTCCCCGCAGAACGGGCAATAGGTGAGGAACATGGAAACGGCCTTCGGCTTGCCGCGACCGGTTTCCACCTGTTCGGTTTCAAGCATAAGGCCGGGGTGAGCCGCCTTGTGGAACATCATGGCCTGTGTGAGCCGCGTGTTGTGCTTGCTCAATTGTTCGTTGACCGTTTCGATGCAGGAGCAGGTCATGCTTCACCGCCTTCATTCTGGCGGCTAGCCATCTCGTCTTTCGCCCGCTCGGTCAGGATGGCGATCTTGCTCCGCTGCTCCTGAATGTGGAGCTCGATGACTGGCTTGCAGATCGACCACGGCACATTGAACAGGCGGTGGCTGTTGCTTCCGCTCGGAACGCCGAGCTGAAGGCCATCCTGCAGGCGACCGAATGCATCGCGAATGTCAGGGGTGGCTCGCCGATTGAACTCGTCGGTGATCTCCGCAAGCAGGTTTTCGGCATTCTCGACCTCGCGATAGGCGAGGGCTATGTCCATGGCGGTTTGTTTTGATATAAGGCTCATGCCGCGCCTCCCTCTTTCTCTACAATCTTGAAGTTGATGGAATTGAGCTGAGATTCGACAGCAGCGCGGAACTTGTCCTTGTCAGGAACGCCACCTGCTTCAATCACGGCTATCGATGCGATCGTCCAGGCGGAGCGGATCAGCATGTTGGCTACGATCGAGGTAGCCTCGCGAGTGGACTGGCCGGCAGTAATGAACTCTCCCGCCTGATCGAAAGCGAAGTCGTCGATGATCTTCGCCATGGTCGGGATGCGGATGCGAGCCTTTTCTGTGGCTTCGAATGTTTCGGTGGCTTCCGTCATGCCGATCTCCGATGTTCCTCGCGCTTCGGCATCACCTCTTCCGGCGTCACGCCGAATTCAGATGCGATGAAGCGGATTGCGTTGTTGAGAAATCCCTCGAATGTCGGCTCATCCATACTTTCGAAGGCGATCGACGACGGGACCTCTACGATGAGGTCACCAATCTTGACCTTGTCGGTGTAACCGGTCTTGATCTTCACTATCTGATGCAGCGCCTTCGGATGAGGCGCGCATTCGGTAGCCTTCACTACCTCACGCAAAAACTTGAAGTAGAAGCGGAGGCGGCTGGGGACGCGACCGGTTCGGAGATCAACTTGGATGCGCTGACCGGCCGGAAATTCTCGGATCATCTCGCGATCCATTTCCATCTCGCCGATCAGGCGATCGCCATCACGAACGAGATAGAACGGGGGATGTTCGGGTGCCTTCTTGATCATGAGGTCACCCGGCATTCAGAGAAGACAGCATCGCGAGGCGGCGTGTCCGGATCGCGCGGGCCGCATCGAT
Source organism: Rhizobium sp. 2MFCol3.1 (assembly GCF_000377565.1). Lineage (GTDB taxonomy): Bacteria > Pseudomonadota > Alphaproteobacteria > Rhizobiales > Rhizobiaceae > Rhizobium. Next base: position 89,625 of record NZ_KB898363.1, read on the forward strand.
CATGTCGGCGTGGCCTTCACTCTCAAGCGTGGCCGGAGCGTCGAAGTCATTCCAGATCTCCTCGACACTGGCTTCATCCTTTGCGCTGGCGAGTGCCGTCTCGATCTCGTCGAGATAGGCGCCGAGGTCGAACTCGGCAGTCGCTTCCTCGTCGACGTCCTTCACCGGCTCGGCGTCAATGGTCTTGACTGCCGACGGGGGAGCGGGTGGCTTCGGAGGCTTAGGCGGGGTCGGCTTGCTTTCGCCGGACGGCTCGGGAGTGATGTTGCGCATCTCCTCGGCGTCGGCGATCTCGCGGGCTTCGTACTCGTCGCGGATACCGCCGAGCACGTCGCCGAAGAGTTCACGAAGGCAATAGCCGGCGGCGCGCCAGGCGAGCATGCGCTGGGGAAACCGATACCATGGGCTGTCGTTCGGCTTTTCTTCGTTCTTCTTGTCCCACTTGTTCCACTTAGTGACCACGGCCTTGGTCTGCCACAGGCCAGCGCGCTCGGCGTCGGCTTGCGAGAACTCGACCCGCTTGTCCTCACCGGTATCGAGACGCTTGGCCTCGCAAAATCCGACCATCTTGCCATTGCGGTCTTCGCAACCGGTGCGGAGATACGCGACCTTGCCGGACATGCGAACGACGTTGATCAGGCCGTCGCCGTAAAGCGCCGGTTTGCCGTTGATGACGGTGAAGCTCCGAAGGCTGACCATGGGCTTCAAGCCCAGCTCAGCGCCCGACATGATGGCGACGGCGACCGCTGCGGCGGCATCGTCGCCTTCAAGCTTGCCGATAAGCGCCGACGGAGCGAGGCCGGACGCGCAAACCGCTCTTGCGATGCGCAGCGTTTCCTCGAAGGTCTGAGGCACGATGGCGAGGACATTGCCGCCGCCGGTGAGTGCAGGAAGAGGGGCGTTCATGCCTGCTCTCCATTGGCGACTTCCGGCTCGACGACGCGCAGGATGCTCTTCTGGGCCTTGTCGGAGCCGGCCTTGATGTTCATGACCTCAACGGTGGTTTCGCCGCGTGTGGTCTCGACAACGACCTTGTCGCCGATCTTGACCGTCAGATCTGCCGGGATGAAATAGTCATAGGTCTTTTCGTCCTTCTGCCATTTGAACTTGATGGCGGCGACGTAGAGAAGATCGGTGCCGGTCATTATGCTGCCCTCTGTTCTTCGATGCGCTCGACGCCAGGCAGAGACTGGCCGGCCTTGATCGCGCGGTTGGCGAGCTGGTCGATAACGGCCAGCAGATCGGGATGCTTCAGGAGGACGAGAGCGGTCGCGGCGGCTTGGTAGTCGGTGACCCGCGCCGATACGAAGGTGCGAAGGGCGACACGGGCGCCAGTGCGGCCGGCTGCGGCGTTCTTGGCCTGCGTCTCGCGCTCTGCCTCTTCCGCCACCTTGGCGAGGCGCTCGGCCTCAGCCTTCACGTCGGCGTCTTCGGCTTGCGAGGCAACGCGAGCGGCTTCCTCAGCCTCCCGACGCTTGCGGTCCGCTTCTTCCTGGGCCTTGCGACGGCGCTCGTTCTCAATGCGCTGCTGCTCCTGCAGGAACTCGTCCATGTGGCGCTTGAGCTTCTTGCTGAGGTCTGCCGGCCCCTCTTTGAGATCGCGCCACTTGTCGTCGATGCGACGGCTATCATCGAGCGACGGCTGCTTCTCAACTTTGTGGAGGTCGGTGGCCTTTTTGGCGATCGCCGCAATACGTTTCGACCACACGGCGGCCTTGTCTGCCTGTTCCTGCGTCGTGATCTTGGTTTTGAGGAAGGCGGCCGCCAGTTCCTTTTCGCCGGCGAACTCTTCGGTCAACGCCTCGAAGGGGTCGGAAGACTGATTATGTGTCTTCGGCGGGAGATTGATCACCGGAGCGTCATCGTCCCAGCCGCCGCCTTCGATTGCCTTGACATACGCTTCATACGTCACCGGATAGCGACATGCGAAAGTCCAGATGTCGGATGCGTCGACCTGGCGGTCGCCGCGCATGGCGTGCCACTTGCCGTCCTCGAACCAGATAGCGACCGGCTCCCACGGCTTGTCCTTGAAGCGGGTGCGATAATAGCCCTGCTGCGGATCGCCGTCATGGATCGGGCCGATATTGCCGGCGAGGGCGTTCTGCCACCAAGCCCAAACGTTCACTTCTGCCATGTAAGTTGCTCCTGGTTGATGAGCGCGGCCGCCTTGAGCTTCTGCTCGGTCGGCGCGATTGAGATGATGGTGAGGACGCCCGCGATGGCGGCGATGAGGATCAGCTCGATGGCCTTGCTTAGGCCGCCGATCATCTGCTGGCGGGCGGCCTCCATCTCGGCGTTGATGGCCTTGGCGCGATCGACGAAGGACTGGGCGGCTTCGAGGTCGCGGCTCATGGCAGCAACCATTCATCATCGGTTCGCTCGCCCATCGATACGGCCAGCATCGCGTTGATCTGGCGATCGGCCATAGACGGCTCGCTATCCTCGCGCAGGTCGACATGGCTGAACTGCCGGTAGAAGACGATGCGCTGGCCCTTGTGAGCCGCAGTGGCGTGATCTCGAACCGCCTTCTCCGATGCGAAGAAGTTCTTGCACTTCCCGCAGAGGAACGGCAGCTGGGTGTTGACCTTTCCCATCAGTACGCTCCCACAAGAGCGGCCAGACCGGCGCGGCGCTTGAACATAGGAACGACAGGGGTGCTGCCCTCGACGAAGTCACCCCACTCAAGGGCAGCTTGGCGACCGTGGACCGTCTTCTCGTCGTAGAGAACCTTCTCGATCGCAGCGTAGAGCATCTGCTCGAACGTTCCGCCGCCGCCACGGGGCGAGTGCGGAAGCCACTTGTCGCCGACCTTGATATCCTCGACGCGGAACTCATCCGGATAGCGCTCGTCATTGGCGACCAGTTCGGCCTTGCCGTAAAGGAGCATGCCTTCGCCGAGGCCGGGGATTTTCAGTTCTTCGAAATGGTAGGTGCAGGTCATTTCCGTCCTCATCCTCGTCGCCGGTGGCGTTTCGTTGATGAGCTTATGAAAGCATATCTTTCACATTAGTGCAAGCGATAAAGAAAGGATTGCTTTCAATTACGGAAAGTGAGAAGCTGTAAGGAGTTCTTTCAAAGCAGGAGCGCATTGATGATTAAAAGTGAAAAGACCCCACCATCTCTTCCTAATTTGGTACCGGCGGGGACGGTAGTTGGGTTGATAGATTGGAACGGCACCATAGCAAGCGTGATTGATGCCGTTCTTGAAGCCCGATCTGCCGTGTACACTTTGCCAGCTGAGTTTTCGGTGGGTGGAACCCTGGAGGCCGATCCGCTCACGCTGCAAGGCTATTGCCAGCAACTCCTCGACATCATCCAAAATTATGAGGTCGATATTGAGGGCGAAGATAACGACCTAATCGCGCACATCAGTAGAGCGGTTGATCCAGCGCGTGCGGCAACGTCGGAGGGCCAGCCATGACCTGGAAAACATCAGGCCAAGATCCTTGGTACGTCGAAAATTCGCAATCTTCATCCACCGTGTCGGTCGGCATCGCCAAGGATGGCGTGGTCAGGGCGATCGCCGTATCGACCGGCGATGAAGATGACGGCGACTACATCGTCGCGGCGCTGAATGCCTACGAGGCATCGTCAGCAACCGCAGAGATTTCGATTGTGACCCCAGGTTATCGCCTTTCCCACTGGAAGAATGGCAGCGACGAGCTTGAAACAGCGCTCGACGCATTCTGGAATGCTGCTTACCAGCAGGGCTGGCAACGGCGCGGACACGACGACAAACAAGGCTCAGCGCAAGCGGCAGACACCAGCCTCCGAAATATCATCGCCAAGCTGGCATCGCCTGCAGAACTTTCGACGGGCTTCGACTTACTCAAAGACGCTATTCAGTCCGTCGAGGAAAGCATGGCAGCTGATGCCCTTGACGGTGAGCCGGTAGACCCGTCACGCTACGACGTAGACATTTCATATGAGGATGCAAAACGCATCCTTGATGGAATGTCATTAGTGAAAGTTGTGGGTTGGCAGGACATAGGCACCTGCCCAAGAAACCAGAGCGTAATTCTGCAATGCAGGTGGAAGCATCAGCCTCACGCACCCTATGTGTTCGAGGGATATCTCGATTGGGACGGCATGACATGGCGTGAACAAGGTGGCGGTGCGCTTCGGGCAGGTATCTCGGATCCAGTTTATTGGCAACCGATGCCAATACCAACTCCCATGCATCCGCAGTGCGATCACGATTGGTTCGACTGCTCAAATTCCGCAGTGAAAGCGCCTACGAAGTCATGCCGTAAATGTGGTTGGACGGTGCATGGCGAAGATGAAGCGCGCGGCCTTTTCATCGAGTGGCCTTGGCTTACCCCGACCAAAACCCCACCGCCTTTAGAGAGTGGAGAGGGTGCGAAGGGATCTATTCCCCAGGCCTGAGAACGTAGTGGACACTCGCTACTTGAGCGCCATCAAATTTGAGCTCCTTTGGCGGGTTGAACTGCTCTAGGATCAACTCCTTTTCAGTCCACCTTTTCAGCTTTTTTACATAGGCAAGCGGCGGGCTGTGTTCCTCAAGATGTATTTGGGCGATGACGTAGTCGCCCGTCCTCACTCGACGATCCGGATTGACGCTGACGCTGTCCCCATCATCGTATCTAGGAGACATGCTATCTCCAGATATCTGGACGGCATAAGCCTTCTGTATGCCACTCAAGCTGGGGGGCGCAAACACGTAGTCGAGCGCATTGCCGTTCAGTACGAACTGCCCGTCCTCCCCGCCAACGGCAGAGCCGTACAACGGAATCTTCACCGGGCTGCGAGGTATCTCGCCTTGTACGGTTGCATTCGGTGCCAAGAATACGCGTTGCGGCGAAGAATGGATAGGGATCTCGATTGGGCTGCTATCTTCGTTCTGCGTTGCATCTGAAAGAATCTTTGGCCCTTTCCCAAAGGCTAGCCAGTTCAACTGAACCCCAGCGAAGTCGGCAAGTTTGGCGAGATTTTCCGTCTTGGCTCCCTTGCCGAGTTCCCAGTTCCCTACCGCTCCCCTCGTGAGCTCAAGCATTTCCGAGAGCCGCTCTTGGCTGTCGAGCTTCAATATATCTTCGCGAACGTGGCGAACACGCTCTCCTCGCGCGGCGTCGATCTTAGGCTTCCGATTCATTCTGCCAATATGCCCGAAGAAAGGCGCCCTTTCGCCGAAAGAAGTGCTTGCGAATTTGTGAAAGATATGCTTTCAATGGGCGTATGGAAAACGTCTGCGAAAAAGCCAAACAGGAAGCCGGTGGCCCAGCCGCCCTTGCAAAAGCATTGGGTGGCGTGACCTCCCAGGCTGTGTCCCAGTGGAAGAAGGTTCCGGCCGAGCGAGTTCTCGACGTTGAGCGCATCACCGGCATCTCTCGGCATGAGTTGCGGCCAGATGTTTTCGGTATTTCGGAGACAGCAGCATGACCGACGCACACGGAGTAGCCCGCGACCAGCTCCGCGCCTTCATTGAGCGCATCGAGCGTTTGGAAGAAGAAAAGAAGACGATCGCCGACGACATCAAGGATGTCTATGGCGAGGCCAAGGGCATGGGCTTCGACACCGTCATCATGAAGCGTGTCATTTCGCTTCGGAAGAAGGATGAGCAGAAGCGTCTGGAAGAGGAGGCCGTGCTGGACACGTATCTCCACGCCCTTGGCATGCTGGCTCAGCACGATCTGTTTGAAGAAACACCGGCTGCGACCAATACGGCAGTCGGCAGTGGGGTTGGCTCCGCCGCCCCGCTTCGCATTCAGCCGGAAACGGCTTCCGAGACGGTGGGCGGCTTTCCGGTTGCTGCAGCGCCGACCAGTGCGGAGGAAACCGGCGGCTACAGCAGCAAGGCCGCAAGAGTTGCAGCCGAGAACGTCGTCGATAAGAGCGTGACGGCGGGAGAGACCGCAACTAATCCCGAGATGGACCGCGAGGAGATGCGTGGCGGCCGAGCCGTCCATTCCCTGGCAGCGGAAAACGCCCGTAAGGCAGTCCCGGAAACGGAAGACGGTAGCGTGACCCATGCTGGCGCCGGTGGAATCCCGGCAACCATTTCCGAGATCGATCCGAATGAGGATCGCAACGAAGTCCAAAGCCTCGGCGGAGACGTCGGCGCCAACACGGGAGGTCGTGATGTAGACAGCGGCGTAGAGCGCGCGCCCGGGCAACAGCAGGGCAACATCCTCAACCAGGCCGGCGGCCTCGTCTGTAACCCGCCGGCCAAACTCAGACCGAACTGCTTGAGACCTGAGAACTGTGCCGGGTTTGGTTACAACCATTGTTATTCCTGCGGGAAGGCCGCGAAGGCGGGCGAGGTGGCGGCATGAGCATCGAAAAGACCGGAATTCGGCACGCTCCATTGAGCAACCGCATCGTCCTCGCTCGCTTTGGCAAAGATCCAGAAGTGGCTCTCGAGACGCGCGATGCCATGGACGAGTTTTTGAAAGCGCTCGTTTCCTACTGCTTCGACGGCAAGGTTCCAGAACCTGGCGAGGGCATGGAATGGAGCTTCGGTGGCGGAGACGAGCAGTACGAGATCGTCATCAAGAGGAAGCATAGCCCCAAGGCACCAGTATCTGAGGAGGCAGCATGACCAGACCTTCAACAGGCGAAGACCGCATCGCTCAGAACAGCATTGAACATCGCACCGGTCATGACCGGGCGATGGTGACAAGGCCGGGGAGGACGCAATGACTGAAGAGAAGAGCATCAAGGTTGAGATCGACCACGCTTTAGTCTGGGCGATATTTTTCATGTTCTTCCTCTTCTGGCAGCAGAGCGGCTGGTACCGCGTCGATTGCGCCCTTGGCGTCAACGCTGCCTGCAGCCTGATCGCTGCGGAGAAGGACTATCGCGAGGTCAAGCCATGACAGTCGTCATCGCCATCATCGCCCTCATTCTCATTTCGCTTCCGCTCGCCTTTCTCGTGGCTCGAGTGGCGCGATACGCCTCCTGACGGCGCTGCCCCTGGCACCGTCAATTCTCCGGGTCTTCGAACTCCTCCCCGAAGGCCCGGAGAACTCTCAACCGGAATCGCTTGTTCGCCGTGCGCAACACAATGGCTTGAGCTAGCGACCCGATGGATGGGGCTGGTGGCGACGGCGGATCGCCACCAGCAGCAGAGCCAGACCGGTGCGGCGGGGCTCTGCGAAACGGAATTACGGTTGGCCCAGAAGGCGGACCAAACGGTGAGGCAGGATTACCTGCCAGGGTATCGGCCTCACCGTTCTCAATATCGATCCTGCTCATCTGTAGCTCCCTGAACAAGAGCGAACCTAGAGCAGGAGCAAAGGCAAATGTCGGGAAAGTCACCCGTAGATTCGGGAAAGCTAAAACAGGGTCTGAGTAGCAAGATGGACGACGTAGCAACGGCAAATTTCTTGATCGCGGAGATCGGATCGAGGCGCCACATCGGCGACATGTTCCGCGCCGCCTGCCGGGAATTGCGCTCGCGGTTTCCGCATCGCGACGATCCCGAAAACCAATGGACAGAGCGCCGCCTTCGCGGGTGGTGGAACAACGAGAGCCGCACGGTCAAGCACTTCCAGATGCTTGAGCTTTTCGAGACAGCGGAAGCAGTGCGCAAGGCGAGGGACGAACATGCTGAATACAAAGCCAAAACCGAGCGTCTTCGTCAGATGGCTAAGTTTCGATCGACGGCACTCAATCGCGATGTGGCTGCGGGACAAGGGCGCGACCTGGGCTGAATGGGTTTGCCCAGAGCTCAAAGAGGAGGATAGCAAGTGAACGCATACGCTGACTTCCTGAAGAATAAGATCCGTCTGGCCCCGGTGTCTGGCCTGCAAGTCGATCCGGCTGACGTAAACCCGATCCTCAAGCCGCATCAGCGCGACATGGTTGTGTGGGCAGTGCGCGGCGGAAAGCGTGCGATCTTCGCCGCATTCGGTCTCGGTAAGTCGGTCATACAGATCGAGATCGTCAGGCTCATCACGAAGGCGGCCGGCGGCCGTGCCCTGATCGTTTTGCCGCTCGGCGTCCGCCAGGAGTTTCGACGTGATGGGCAGATGCTTGGCGTCGACATCAAGTTCATTCGTCGCATCGAAGAGGCTGGCGAGACCGGCGTCTACATGACGAACTATGAGACGGTGCGGGATGGGAAGATCGACCCGAACGCCTTCGACGCCGTGTCGCTCGACGAGGCGTCGGTCCTGCGTTCCTACGGATCGAAGACGTATCAGACCTTTCTCTCGCTGTTCGACGGCGTGCGGTACCGCTTTGTCGCCACTGCCACGCCAAGCCCGAACCGCTACAAGGAACTGATCCACTATGCCGGCTTCCTTGGCATTATGGACACCGGGCAGGCACTGACGCGTTTCTTCCAGCGCGATAGCACCCAGGCGAACAACTTGACGCTCTATCCCCACAAGGAGCGCGAATTCTGGCTGTGGCTGAATTCCTGGGCGATCTTTCTTCAATCGCCGGCTGACCTCGGCTACTCAGCTGAAGGGTACGACCTGCCGCCGTTCAATGTCATCTATCACGAGGTGCAGTCGAACATTGCCGACGGCGGCGTTGATCGCGACGGACAATCGGCTCTTTTCAGAGACACGGCCGTCGGCGTCGTTTCCGCCTCCCGGGAGAAGCGCGACACGCTGGACGCTCGCATCGCGAAGATGAGTTCAATCCTGGCCGCCGCTCCGGATGATCATTTCATCATCTGGCACGATCTTGAGGATGAGCGCCGCGCGATCGAGAAGGCGGTGCCGGGCGTCGTGTCGATCTACGGCACTCAAGACCTTGAGAAGCGTGAGCAGGCGATCGTCGACTTCAGCGATGGCAAGTTTCAGCACCTGGCCGCCAAGCCGGTGATTGCCGGTTCCGGCTGCAACTTCCAGCGCCACTGCCACAAGGCCGTGTTCCTCGGCATTGGCTTCAAGTTCAACGACTTCATCCAGGCGCTGCACCGCATCTACCGCTTCCTGCAAACGGATCAGGTCGAAATCCACATCATCTACGCCGAGAGCGAGCGCGAAGTGCTGCGGACTCTGCAGGGCAAATGGGAGGCACATAATCGCATGGTTGAGAACATGAGCGAGATCATTCGCCAGCATGGCCTTGATAAGCTTTCGGCAGCCGACGTTCTGACACGGACGATCGGCATCGAGCGGATCGAGGCGCGCGGTGAAGGATGGCAGGTCGCCAACAATGATTGCGTCGAGGAAGCCCGCAGCATGGCGGACAACTCGGTCGACCTGATCGTCACCTCGATCCCGTTCTCGAACCATTACGAGTACACTCCGAGCTACAACGACTTCGGCCACACCGACAGCGATGAGCATTTCTTTAAGCAGATGGATTTCCTGACGCCGGAGCTGCTCAGGATCCTGAAGCCTGGTCGCGTCTATGCGTGCCACACCAAGGATCGCATCCTGTTCGGCAATGTCACCGGCATGGGGATGCCGACGGTCAACCCGTTCCACGCCCGCACGCTGTTCCACACCATGTCCCACGGCTTCGCCTACATGGGCATGATCACCATTAATACCGATGTCGTTCGCGAGAACAATCAGACCTACAGGCTGGGCTGGACCGAGAACTGCAAGGACGGCACGAAGATGGGCGTCGGCTCGCCCGAATACGTCCTGCTGTTTCGCAAGCTGCCGTCCGACACCTCGAAGGCCTATGCCGACGAGCGCGTGTCGAAGGACAAGGAAGACTACACCCGCGCGCGCTGGCAGGTCGATGCCCACGCCTTCTGGCGATCCTCCGGCGATCGTCTGCTTACCCCCGATGAGCTGGCGGCCCTAGGCCCTGACATGCTCGCCAAGGCCTTCACCGAGTGGACGATGAAGAACGTCTACGACTACGAGACCCACATCCGCATTGGCGAGGCCCTGGAAGTCCGTGGGGCGCTTCCGTCCACTTTCATGAGCCTCGCCCCCGGCGCGCACGATGCGTTCACCTGGCATGACGTGAACCGCATGCGGACGCTCAACGGCGATCAGACCAAAAAGGGTTTGGAAAACCATATCTGCCCGCTGCAGTTCGATATCGTCGATCGCCTGATCAAGCGGTTCTCGAATACGGGTGATCTCGTGTTCGATCCGTTCGGCGGTCTCTTCACGGTGCCATACCGCGCGCTCAAGCTTGGTCGCCGTGGGCGCGCCTCGGAACTGAACCCCGGCTATTTCCTCGATGGCATCAAATACCTGCAGGCGATGGAGCGGGAGATATCGACGCCGACCATGTTCGATATCTTCGAGCGCCAGGGAGAGGCTGCATGACCAGAAAGCCCGCCCACGTCATTGCTGATGATCTGCGCGAGATCCGCCAGGACAAGGTTCTGACGGTCGAGGCGAATGGCGCCAAGCGTCCTAAAGAGTGGCGGGATCGGTATGCCCGTCACATCGAAAGCCTTGAACAAGCAATCGAGGGTTTCGACAATCTTGCGCGCGCCCAAGCCCAGAAGGCTCAAGGCGGTGCAGCATGAACGCCCTCGAATGGTTCCGCCTCGGACACGACTACATCGAGATATCCAATCTCCTCGGCATCTCAGAAGCCCAGGTAGAGAAAGACATCCACCAGCTCCGTGAAGAGGAAAGCGCTCTTGAGCGCCGCCGTGCCTATGGTCGCGACTACATGCGCCGCCAGAGAGCGGAGGGGCGGGCATGACCGAGACCATGACCCGCGAGGAATACCTTGCTGCAGTCGCCAAGCCGAAGCGCGGCAACAAGTTCGGCGCCAAGCGAACGATCGTCGACGGCATCACCTTCGACAGCAAGCGCGAGGCTGAGGTCTATGGAGACCTGAAGCTCCTTGAGCTGGCTGGACGCATCAGCGGATTCGAGCGCCAGCGCAAGTTTGAGCTGATTGTCAACGGCGAGATCATCGGCACCTACCGCGCCGACTTCGCCTTCATTGACCACGACCAGGACGGACGGCTCCGCGTCATCGACGTGAAGGGCGTCATAACCCGAGACTTCCGGCGGGTTCGGAAGATCATCAAGGCGGCATACAACATCGAAGTGGAAATATGGAAATGAGCAAAGACGATGATGCCAAGCCGCTTGGTGCTGCCGCAATTTCCGCGGTGAGTGACATCGCAGCCGACATGGTTGGCGAACTCAACGACTTCCGCCGGCTGAACAGATTCCTCGCGGAAGAGACCGGGCACGTCCACCCGACAGTTGTCGACCGGATCCGCGATACGATCGATCAGGTTCATAAGGTCTGCGAAAGCCATATCGAGATTATCGCTCTCGCCAAGATGATGGCATTTAATGTGGCTGAGGATGGTAAAATGCCATCCTATCCAATCGTCACCACCTCGCGCGGCAAGCAACCTTTTGTGACGATAACACCCCAGGTAAAACTGCTGACGTATAGGGCTGATTTTGTCGTCGACACGCCGGATGGGAAGGCGTTCATCGTGGAGTGCGATGGCAGAAACTTCCATGAAGCTTCAGCAGATCAACGCCGTGACGACAAGATTGAGCACGTCTTTGGCATCAAGACCCTGCGACTGACGGGACGCGAGATCTGGCTTTCAGATGCGTGGCTGCCGATGTTCGGACGTTGGTGCAGGGGAAAATTCTTCGACCGAAACAAAGACTTATGGCTTCAGGAGTTTGAGCACCGTCTAGGGCGGGAGCGCGGCGATGAGTAACCGCGCGTGGATGCCTCTGCACATCGCCGACTATCTCGCTGACACCGGTCACCTGACGGCGACAGAGCATGGCGCCTACATGCTGCTGATCATGCATTACTGGCAGAACGGCCACCTGCCGGAGAACGAGCGCGTCATCGCTCGTATCGCCAAGCTGACGCCTGAGCAGTGGGAAGAAAGCCGGGACATGCTAGCTATGCTCTTTGGCCCTGGCTGGACGCACAAACGCATCGATGCCGAGCTGTCGAAGGCCGACGATATCATCGAGAAGAGGAAAGCGGCGGCAGAGGCCCGGTACTCGAAGGGGAAAAAGCAGGCTTCAGATGCAAATGCGATGCATGTGCAAAGCAATTGCAGTGATACGGGCGCGTTACCGACAACCTCTGACCTATCCTCACTTCGTTCGGATCAAACTGAAAAAGAGATGCGCGAGCGCGAAGATTTTTTGGATTGGTTCAATGATTGGCCTTCGGCCGCCAGCGACGACGATGACGTTGCATTCGCCGCTTGGCTGGAGCTGAGCCCAGAAGACCGCTCAGAAGCCATGGCGAAGTCCTCGGCCTACATCGAGGCAGCTAAGGGCGGAGGACGCACCGCCGTCGTATCCGCTGGCAAGTACCTCCGTAAACGCATGTGGGTTCGCCTGGCGAAGCTCAAGCCGCCTGACAAGCGCCCTCAGAGCCCGAACGGCTTGTCTCACCTGACCAAGCCCCAATCCCGAGAAGAGTACCTAGCCGCCGAGAAGGCAAGATCCGAAAGGAGTTTCAGATGATCGTCACAGCAAGAGAGTTCACCAGTGCGGCAGAGATGAGGGCGGCGGCGGTTGCCACCCACAGCCGATGCTTCAATCCGGTGGTGAAGGTGGCGCCGAAGATCGAGGCAGCTCCGAAGCCGGCGCCAGTCATCCGCTTCTTCGCCAAGCAGCTCCCGATGTGGGAGAGCGGCATGCTGACCTTCGATGCCCACGTCATCGCCTTCAGGACGTGGAACGCTGTCAGCACCTTCTCGACATCGGGCAAGGTGTGTTTGTCGGGGGATCTCGACGCCGCCGGCCGTCGCACCATCGAGGCGATCGTCAGTGAGGTCTTGGCAAGATACCCCGGCACGACAATCGCGGACGTCCGCAGCGGGCGCCGGCCTCGCTCAATCACCGAGCCACGTCAGGTCGCGATGTACGAGGTCTATTCTCAGCGACCCGATCTCTCGCTGCCCATGATCGGCCGTTGGTTCCGCAAAGACCATACGACGATTCTACACGCTATCCGGAAGGTCGGGAAACTGCGGGGTGCGGCATGAAAGGCTTCGCTCATATCGATTTTGACGCCGTAGCTCCCCTTCACCCGAGCGACAAGGTTGCTGGCCGGGTAGCGGCGAGGGGAGAGCATTTCGAGTGGTCTCCGGCCCCACACCACACGCACTCGGCCGACCCGATCCCCGTGAGGCGTCCGTGCGAGGGCGAGTTGAAGCAGGCATCGTTTGTTGACCTGACTGGGGTGAAGGTGGCCCGCCTGACAGTCATCGGCATCGCCGCGGAAATCGTCTCTGGCAATGGCACCAATTGGGTCGTGCGCTGCGTCTGCGGTTCGTATGAGACCCGGAAGGCCAAATTCATCAAGGCATGCGCGGCCGGCAACAATCCAGGCGAAGACGAGCCGATGTGCGACTGGTGCAACAAGACCAGAAAGCTACAGCGCGGCATCCACCATCCAAAGAAGGCCGCGGCGGCGGCCGAAGCAATTCAGGAAGCGGCACGATGACGGACGAACGGATTGAAGAGCAGCAGTACGTCGGAGGCGTCACCGTCGTTGACATCGGCGATCTCCGCGTTGCCCGAGGAATGACAAGGCGACCCGCATCGTCGTGCCGTCATGCCCGCATGAACTACGATCCTCGGGAGCGTCGGGTGTGGTGTAGGGACTGCGAAAAGGACGTGGACGCCTTCGACGCTTTTACGCTTTTGGTTGAGCAATACGACCGGGCATACAAGCACATCAACAAGAAGATCGAGGAAGTCGAAGAGGCGGCCCGGTTCCAGTGCCGATCGATCGCCGCCAAAAACGTCGACGAGGTCTGGCGTCGACGCAAGGTTGTCCCGGCCTGCCCGAGCTGCGGCCATGGTCTTTTCCCAGAGGATTTCGCAGGCAGCGTATCAGTCGTTGGCAAGGAGTTTGCCAAGGCTCGAAGGAAGGCGGCCAAGCCATGACCATCGTGCCAGACGATATCAAGATCGAGGTGTGGCCGATCCCCGGCATCCACCATCGCGGCGGCCAGCATGTCGGGACAAATCCCGGCGTCAGGGTCACTCACATCCCAAGCGGGATAGCAGCGTATGTCGAGACCGACAGATCGCAGCGCATCAACCGGGAAATCGCCATGGACATGATCCTGGCGGCGATCACTCACCCGAAATTTCGATAAACCGAGCGGCGGTTCGACGAGAGGGAAACACAATGGCGGAAACAAATTGGTATGCGGTTCGAACTGTTCCTGGCGCCCAGCGCATGGCCACGGTGCTAGAGCCGGCGAACGACGAGACGGAAGCAGAGCGCTTGAAGCGCGAGCGCCGCAAGGGCGAAAGCATCGTCGAGCGCAATATCCGAAACGAGGGCATCGAGGTCTACATGCCGTCCTTCTGGACGATCACCCAGCACCAGCGCACCAACAAGATGAGCGAGCGGCGCTTCCCGCTGTTGGTGGGGTATGCCTTCGTCAACATCGGCGAGAGCGACTTCGAGCGCGTCCGCAACATCGACGGCGTCCTGGCCTTCATTCGCCCGTCCTTTGATCGCGGCCCGATCAAGTTCCGCGATACCGATATCGGCAGCCTCATGTTCGCCGACTTCCAAAAGCAGCAGGAATGGGAGCGCCAGCGCGAGGAGCGGCTGACGCTGTCCCAAGCTCACCGTCGCAACGCCCTGAACAAGCGCCTCGGCCTGATCTTCCCGAAGGGCCGGCGCAAGAAGCTTCCGCTGCGCATGATGGCAGAGGCGGCAATAGACGAACTCGCGCCCTCGAGCCGCCACCATGTCCTCCGTATCCTCAATGAATTGAAAGCGATGGATAACGAGATGGAGGCTTGCAGGGCAAGCTCAACCGCTTTATATTCAGCGGCGTGATTTGGGTGTGCAGTCGGACCATGCCAAAGTGCATAGGGAATACTCGACGGCCCAGCGGGAAGCTTCCAACTTCCGCCCAAAGGAAAAATGCATTCAAAATTCAGGCCGCCTCCGGGCGGCTTTTCGATTCTCAAATCGGGCAGAAGCAGGAAACCAACGTCCTTGCATCATGCGCCAGCACTTTTGACGGCCCTGTGTTCGGTGCAACCGTCGCGCTGGGGGATGTCGCGGCTCCACCGAACCCGCGATTGACGAGTTAACGTCCGTCCTGCCCGTGTCCTTCATGTCGGAGTAGAGCAGCAAGGTAGCTCGCTTGGCTCATAACCAAGAGGTCGCAGGTTCAAATCCTGTCTCCGCAACCAACGTACCACGCCTCTCCACGATGCGCATCAGGTGGGTCTCTAATCGGGAAGGCGGGCAATAGCTCGAGGGTCGGGGTTCGTGCCTGGCCGTTCCTTCCCGTCGATATCGGGAGCTGATGTCTTTGGCGCTGTGGTGTGGCCACAGCTCGACGCTGGTACCAGACATCTAACGAGCAGCCCACTGGGCTCCCGACCACACAGCCCGCCCGGTTCGCTGAGGCGGGCTTTCTCGTTCAACCAAGCAGAAAGGAAAGAGCATGCGCATGCTTCGAAGTCTGATCATCTGCGGCTTGGCGGTCTTCGCCTGTGCCGCTCTCGCCATCGCCGCAACTGTTGCGCCGCCCATCATCGCGCCGTTGCCCATTGCGCTGTCGATCGGCTGCGCGGCCCTCGTGCTGTTCATCCTGTCGGCGCCGTCGCTCCGTTTCAAGAGCGTGCTGCGGTTTGACGAAATCCAGAACCACTTGCGGCTTTTCCGACTGATGTGGGAACGAGGACGGCCCGGCGAGCCTGGTGGTGGATACTCGGCAAAGCTCGCCATTGGCCTCCGACCTCGTCTGTTCCACCGACAACTAGAATACGGCAAGGCTTTCCTGATTACGATCTTCGGCCTGCGCATTCACTACAGCCGAAGTTATGGCGGCATCTTCGCATGACCTGCAATGGAGGCGAGGCCCGCACCGGCCTCCCTCCTTCGGTGTCTCAATCTGTACCCGTCAGTAGCAATCTGTAGGGCAGAGATCGCGACATAGGCGCTCAGTTAGATTTGGGCTCCGACTTAGATTCCTCATCGGAGTGAAGTGTTGCGCTGCTATAATTAGCCACAACCCATTTCTCGATAGTGATGGATTTTCCAAGTTTCTTTTCGGCAGCGGGCTTAATATCCTTAAATGCTTTTACGGCTGCGTCGCTGTCCGTAAACGTTCCTTTTAAGGTTGTATTCGGGAGCTTGTTCCATTCCCCTCCGGAATCCTTAATCCATACGGACCATCCGAGATCGTAAGCCGCTTTCAAAAACTCTGAATGCGGATTGTTCCTTTCGTTCAAGTCGTAGCACGCGATAAACTTCGGCATCCTTATCTCTCCTGGAATTCGACCTCCCATAGGAGCACGTCACAGCCTTCAATGGCAAGAACGTGATGCATCCATCTAAAGTAGACAGTGAGTAGACCAAGATGGCAGCAGGCAAAAAAACAGGCGGCCGGATCAAGGGTACTCCGAACAAGGCTTCGGCTGAGCGTCAGAAGAAAATCATCCAGAGCGGGCTTACTCCGCTAGACTTCATGCTTTCCATCCTGCGAGACGAGACGAAGCCCACAGAGGACAGGTTCGAGGCGGCCAAAGCCGCAGCGCCATATGTCCATCCAAAGCTCTCGAACGTCGATCATCAATCCAGCGACGGCAGTATGACGCCGAAGCCAACCACGATCGAGTTCGTCTCGCCAGAAGTCGATGAAGGTACGGATTGAGGAAATCCCCAAGATCACACGTAACTTCGCCCGACCGGCGAGAACGCGTGTCTTCAAGGGCGGACGAGGATCAGGCAAGACACGCGGCCTAGCGCTTAGGTCTGCGCTGCGCGTCTACCAACTGGCGGAGATGGGCGTCGAGGGCGTCTTCCTCGCCAGCCGTGAGCACCTTAACAGCCTTGACGAAAGCTCCATGGAGGAGATCAAGGCGTCGATACGATCGCAGCCTTGGTTGGCCGATTATTTCGACATTGGCGAGAAGTACATCAGGACGCAGAACCGGCGCATCAGCTACGCGTTCGCTGGCCTGAGGCACAATCTCGACAGCATCAAGTCGAAGGCCCGCATCATCGGCAACTGGACTGATGAAGCGGAGAACGTTTCCGAGATCGCTTGGCGAAAGCTGATCCCGACGCTTCGCGATGAAGGCCCAGGCTGGTACGTCGAGAATTGGGTGAGCTACAATCCGGAAAGTCCGGACAGCGCCACGAACAAGCGCTTCATCACCCAGAAGGCTGATGATTGCCTCATCACGGACGTGAACTGGTCGGATAACCCTTGGTTTCCCGGCGTCCTCAATGAGCAGCGACTGCAAGACAAGCGTCTCCGGCCGGAGACATATGACCACGTATGGGAAGGGGCATTTCTCACCCTCACGGATGCGCAGATCCTCGCCGGCAAGTTCGAGATCGAGGAATTCGAGCCGCAACCGCATTGGGACGGGCCATACCAGGGCGGCGACTTTGGCTTCAGCCAAGACCCGACCGCCGCGATTCGGTGCTGGATTGGCGATGGCCGTCTGTGGATCGAGTACGAGGCAGGCAGGACCGCCTTGGAGCTCGACGACTACGGCACCTATATTGGCGAGAGAATTCCGGACTTCCATCGCTACACAACGCGATGGGATAGCGCCAGGCCGGAGGGGATCAGTCATATACGCCGCCACGGGCTTCCGAAGTCTGAGGCGGTTGAGAAATGGAAGGGCAGTGTCGAGGACGGCATCGCCTTCATGCGCAACTTCGAGAAGATCGTTGTTCACCCTCGTTGCGAGAAGACAGCCAGAGAGTGCCGGCTCTACTCCTACAAGGTCGACAGATTGAGCGGTGACGTCCTCACAGACATCGTCGACGCGAACAACCACTACATGGACGCGATCCGTTACGCCCTGGGGCCGATGGTGAAGCGCGGGTTCAACTATGGAATGCTTGGGGTCGTTTGATGTTTCTCTTTGACCGACTTCAGAACCTGATCAGCGGCCTTGGGACGTCGAAGGACAAGACCGTCGGCAACGCCTTCGTCTTTACGCCGATCGACCCGCAGCAGCTGATCGCCATGCATCGGTCGGATTGGATGGGCCGCAAGGTCGTGGACATCATCCCCGACGACATGACCCGAGAGTGGCGAGAGTGGAAGGCCGACGAGGCGGTCGTCGAGGCGATCGAGAAAGTCGAGCGGCTTCCGCAGATCAACATTCAGGCCAAGGTCAACGAGGCTTTGCAGCTCGCGCGGCTCCGAGGTGGCGCTCTCCTTGTCATCGGCGTCGATTCCGGCGCACCAGATGAGGAGCTTGTCCTCGAGCGGGTCGGCAAGGACGCGCTGAAATACGTTCACGTCCTTGGGCGTGACCAGGTCAGCTACACTGAAATCAACCGAGACATTACCTCGCCGTATTTCGGCGAGCCGGTCATGTGGGAGTTCACCAGCAATACAGGCAGCCGGGTTCAGATCCATCCGTCGCGGGTTGTCCGGTTCATCGGTGCGCCCATTCTCGACAAGAACGCGTCTCCGGATGAAATCTGGGGCGATAGCGTCCTGCAGATCGTCTACGACGCGGTTCAGAACGCTGCGTCCTCGCAGGGTCATGCAGCGGCGCTCCTGCCTGAGGCAAAGACCGACGTTCTGTATGTTCCGAACCTGTCGGAGTACCTTAAGAACCCAAAGACCACCCAGCAGCTGACCGAGCGCTTTGCCTACGCCAACACCATGAAGAGCATGTTCAACATGCTTCTCCTGGAAGGTAACGGCGGCGATGGGGAGAATGCCAAGGGTGAGCGGTGGGAACAGAAGACCATCAATCTCAGCCAGTATCCCGAGCTACTGCGCCAATACCTGCAGGTCGCCGCCGGTGCTGCTGATATCCCGCTGGTCCGCTTCCTTCAGGATGCCCCGTCTGGGCTCGGTTCGAATGGCGAGATCACCCTCAAGAACTACTACGACAAGGTATCGGCAGACCAGCGCAACAAGCTGTCTCCATCCCTGTGGCGGTTCGATGAGATCGTGATCCGCTCAGCCACCGGCAAGCGAGACGCCGCGATCTACTACGAGTGGGCGCCGCTCTACACCATGACCGAAAAGGAGCGCGCGGAGGTCTTCAAGGCCTATGCGGACGGCGCCCGTCAGCTTGTCGGCACCGCCTCTGGTCAGGAGATCATCACCCGCGAGGCGGTGTCCAAGGCTCTCATCAACAGGATCGTTGAGGATGGCAACCTGCCAGGCCTCGCCGAAGCCGTCGAGGAGTTCGGCCCGATCGAGGAGCAGGAGCCTTCGGAAGAGGAACTGGCCGCAGCTGCTGCCACCCAGGCCGCGAACAACAACAACGTGACCCGCATGCAGCAGGCAGCGAACGACGCCGCTCCACGCACGCTCTATGTCCGCCGTGACGTCCTCAACCGTGCTGATATCCTCGCATGGGCGAAAGAGCAGGGCTTCACCGACGTCGTGCCTGACCTGCATGTCACCGTCATCCATAGCCGTACCCCGGTCGATTGGTTCGAGATGGGCGAGAGCTGGTCACCGCGATTGGAGATAAGCGCCGGCGGTCCTCGTCAGATGGAAGCGTTCGGACAGGACGGGAACTATTACGCCCTCCTGATCGTCGCCAATGAGCTGAAGTGGCGGCACCAGGCCATGGTCGAGCTCGGCGCATCGTGGGATTGGCCGGAGTACCAACCTCATATCACCATCCAGGTGGGTGGCGATGTCGATCTGACCAAGGTCACGCCGTACCAGGGCAAGATCATTCTCGGCCCCGAAATCTTCGAAGAGCTTCGCGAGGACTGACATCATGCAATTCACCGACGCTGTCACGGTGTCCGGCACCCGTCGGACCGCCGATGGATACCTCGTGGCCGAAGCTAAGGCCGTGCGCACCGGCATTCAGCTCTATCTCGGTGACGAGGTGGGTAAGCCCGAGATGCGTGTCGTGCGGGTCTACCGGCCTGAGGAGGAGGTCTTTTCGGACGCCAGCCTTCAGTCCTTCACCCACGCGCCGGTCACTGATGACCATCCGAAGGAATCGGTCACCTCTGACAACTGGAAGGATCTGGCCGTCGGAGAGGTCAGCACTGCCGCCAAGAAGGACGGCGAGTGGGTATGGCTGCCGCTGATCCTCAAGGATGCCAAGGCTATCAGCAAGGTCGAGGGCGACAAGCGTGAACTCTCGGCTGGCTATAGCTGTGATCTCGTTTGGGGCGACGGCGTAACGCCTTCTGGCGAAGCCTACGACGCCAAACAGACCAACATCAAGATCAACCACCTGGCGATCGTTGATCGCGCTCGGGCTGGTTCACAAGCTCGCATCGGAGACGGTGCGACATGGGGCGTCAGCCCTTTCACCCCTGATCACAAACCCACAGAGGAAAAGATCATGACCCTGAAGACGGTTACCGTCGATGGCATCCCGGTTGAAGTAACCGACCAGGGCGCCGTGGTGATCGGCACGCTGCAGACGCGGCTTGCAGACGCCCATACCAAGCTTTCGGATGCCGACAAGGCACATCAGACGGCACTTGCCGCCAAGGATGCCGAGATGGCCAAGAAGGACGCAGAGATCGATGCGCTGAAGGCCAAGGTTCTCTCCGACGCCGATCTCGACAAGAAGGTGCAGGCTCGCGCCGACCTCATCGCAGTCGCGAAGTCGATCGCCAAGGACGTCAAGACCGACGGTCTGACCGACGCGGCCATCCGCAAGGCCGTCGTCGTCGCCAAGTTCGGCGATGCTGCTGTCGCCGGCAAGGCTGATGCCTATGTCGACGCTCGCTTCGATCTCCTGGTCGAGGACGCAGCCAAGGGCGCGGCCGATCCGTTCGCCGCCGTCGTGAAGGATGGCCTCAAGCCGACGGAAACGAACAATTCCACCGCCGCTCATGCGTCCATGGTCAGTGACATGTCCACGGCATGGATGAGCAACCAGTCGAAGGGAGCAGCATAATGCCTGCAGTTCAGACCACTTACGCAGCCCAGCATGCGCGCTGGGTCGAGGGCATGGTCCTCAACATGGAGCCGAACGACATCGTCACCCGCGTCGCGGAAGACGTTGAGGGTATCGGCTTCGGCAAGGTCGGCGTGCAGGGCACCGCTGACAACCAGGTCGTGGACTCCGAAGCCACGGTCAAGTTCACCGGCATCGCCGTGCTCGACACCACCCAGCCTACCGGCAAGTACGAGCAGTACTCGAATGTCGCCCTGATGAAGAAGGGCGTCATCGTCGTGCAGGCATCCGTTGCGGTCGCCGTCGGCGATCCCGTCTACTACGTCCCGGCAACCGGCGTCCTGACGAACGTCGCATCCGGAAACACCCTCATCGCGAACGCTCAGTGGGATACCAGCACTTCCGGTGCTGCCCTCGCTGCCCTGCGTCTCGGCTAACAGGAGCGACACTCATGAACATGCATGTAAACGACGCTCAGCAGGTCGCGATGAGCTTTCTCATCCGTCAGGCCTCGCTGATCGAGCCTACGGTCTACGCGATCCGGTACCAGGACATTCAGTATCCGTCCCTGGTCCCTGTCGACACCTCGGCGCCTGAATGGATCCAGTCCGTCACCTACTTCTCGATGGACGGCGTCGGCCAGGCGCAGTGGTTCAACGGCAACGCGCAGGATGTCCCGAAGGTCGAACTGACCCGCGAGAAGTTCGAAACCGGCGTCAGCATGGCCGCGATCGGCTACGGGTATAATCTCGAAGAGCTTGGAACTGCCCAGCTTCTCGGCATGAACCTGACCCCGGATAAGGCTTCTCTGGCCCGCCGTGTGGCGGAAGAGAAGATCGACAGCGTTGCCTTCGTTGGTGACAGCACGAAGGGCCTGACCGGTCTCGTCAATGCGAGCACCCCGACGGCCACGACTGCGCCGGCCGACGGTACGGGCTCCGCTACGACCTTCGCCAGCAAGACGCCCGATCAGATCCTCCGCGACATCAACGGTCAGCTGACCGGCATCTTCACCGGCACGCTCGGTGCGGAGATCGCCGACACGCTGCTCCTGCCGTACTCGGTGCTGCTCGATATCTCCACCCGTCGCATCGACGCCGTCAACCAGACGACGATCCTGGAATGGGTGCAGAAGAACAACATCTACACCCTGACCACCGGCCAGCCGCTGACCATCCGCGGCATGTTCGGCTTCCTCGACGCGGCAGGCGCCGGCGGCACCAAGCGCATGGTGGCTTATCGTCGTTCGCCGGAAGTGGTGAAGATGCACATCCCGATGCCGTTCCGCTTCCTGCCTGCTTGGCAGACGGGACCGCTCAAGTTCGATGTCCCTGGCATCTTCCGCTTGGGTGGCGTCGACATCCGCCGTCCGAAGTCCATTCGCTACCTCGACGGCATCTAAGGAGATCAGCTGATGAAGTTCACCAACACTCAGCCTGGCCCGCGCGGTATCAACACCGTTAACGGGCCTATCCTCGTCGATCCGAAGGAAACGGTCGAGGTCGAGGTCTACGCTCGCGAGCAGCAGCATATCGAGGCAACGCAGTGGTTCGAGGTCAAGGGCTCCTACACGGACAACCCTGGCGCACCGAGCGCACCGTCTGCCAAGGCTGCGGCTTCCGGCGAAACTGACGAGATCAAAGGCCTGCGTAAGCAGCTTGCAGATCGCGAGGCAGAACTCGCCAAGCTCAAGGCGAATGCAAAGCAGGACGAGGAGCCGCCAAAGACGGCCGCCGAAGTCCTGGCCATGGCATCCAACCCTGAAGTTCAGTTCATGACCTTCAAGGCCGCCGCCACCAAACTCCTCGGCGACAAGACCCCCGCCAAGAAGGACGAGATCGTCGCCGCCTTGGAAGAGCTGGCGACACAGCCATAACAGACACACCCGGCGGGCAACCGCCGGGCCCACCACCTCATCGGAGAATGACATGGCTGGATATGGCGAAAATGCAGGCTTCACGGCCTATGCCGAGGCGGCCGGCTATGTCCTTCCCGATGGAACGACTGAAGCTCAGATCACCGCCGCACGTCAGCGCGGTTCTATGGTGATCGATCGCTATGAGCGGTTCTTCTCGGGCACGCGCACGGGCGGTTTTGCTCAAGAGAGATCCTGGCCTCGAACCGGCGCCTCGACCTACTATGGCGAGAGCATCCCATCTGATGCCATTCCTGTGGCGATCGAGAACGCATCCTATGAGGCGGCATTCCTTGAACTGACGAACCCCGGCAGCCTGTCGCCAGTGGTGACCGGCACCTCAACAGTGAAGCGCGAGAAGATCGGCCAGCTGGAAGTCGAGTACGCCTCGTCCTCGTCGTCTGACGTTGCGGACATGGTTGCGATGGCTACACCAGTTGTCACGGCGATCGAGGGGCTGCTCTGGCCGTTCCTTTGCCCGGTCCTGCCTGGGATCCTTGTAGTTTAGGAGACGATCATGGAAAAGCTGACAATCGCTATCGACCACACGGCCGTGGAAAGCACAACAGAAGCTTTTGATAAGCTCCGAGCCTCCATTGAGGCTGTGAACGCTGAACTCGACAAGCTCGGCGACAAGGCCCACGGGGGCATCACGATCAGTGCCGTCGGCTCTCTGTTGCATGTCGAAATCGCCCCGGCAAAGGCCCCCTGATGGCAAACCCGGTCTTTTCCCGCCTTCAGGCAACCGCGCAGCGCCTGATCGCCAAGTATGGCCAGAAAGGCACCATCAAGCGCATCACGCCTCCCGACCCGGTTCTCGGCGGTGACGGCACAGAAACAAGCTACCCGGCCACACTGGTGCCGATGACCTATGACCAGCGATACATCAACGGAACGACGATCCTGACCACCGACCGGCAGATCTACATCTCCTCGGTCGGTCTCGCTGTCGTGCCACAGGTTGGTGACATCGTCTCCGCAGGCGGGGTCGAGTACCACGTGATTGCAAGCGACCCCAACAATTACGATGGGATCGTCAACGTAGTGCATATCGTTCAGGGACGGCTCGTCTGATGGCTAAACGACCTAGTGCTCGGATACGAGGGTTGCTCGATGAGCTTGAGCCGTCAATGCGAGAAGCATTCCTATCAAGCGTCGACAATCTGAAGTCCAACGTTAGCTACACGGCAATGGAAGAGGCCCTGAAGGCCGGCGACATCGAACGAGCAGCTCGAGCTATCAATCTTGACTCTGCTGCATTTCGTCCAATGACAAGGGCATACGAGGCCACATTCGAGAGCGGCGGTGAAGAAGCCGCCAAGCGCGTGCCGAAGGTCACGAAGAACAACGGATCGACGGCGCTCTTCCGCTTCGATGTTCGCCACCCGTCGGCCGAGCAGGACTTGCGCCAGTCAAGCTCGACACTGATCACGAACATCAGCGAAGATCAGCGGGCATCCATACGCACGGCTCTTGCTGACGGCATAGCGCAGGGCAGGGCACCACGCCGCACCGCTCTCGATATCGTCGGCCGTGTGAACCCCGTAACCCTCAAGCGCGAGGGGGGCATAATCGGCTTGACGTCGGTGCAGGCTGGCTATGTCGAATCCATGCGTGTTCGCCTGCTGTCTGGCGATCCGGACGAAATGAAGAAGGTCTTGGAGATGGGGCGCCGGGACAAGCGCTTCGATGCCACAATTAAGCAAGCTATACGCGATGGAAAGCCTGTTACGCTTGATATGGTTGCCAAGATGACGACCAGATACTCTGACCGGCTTTTGCAGCTCCGCGGCGAAACCATCGCGCGCACTGAGACCATGACTGCTTTCAACAAAGGTCAAATGGCATCGATGCATCAAGCGATAGCAGAAGGCAGGGTATCGGCTGGCGTCGTCGTCAAGCAGTGGCACGCGTTCATCGACGGTAGGACCCGTTACACGCACCGCGAGCTGAACAACGAGATAGTCGGCATCAATGACATGTTCGAAACCGCGCGCGGCAGATTTCTCGCTTATCCTGGCGACCCACATGGTGGCGTTGACGAGATCGTGAACTGCTTTGCCCCTTGGTCACGCATTTCACCTGCGGGATTGGTTGCCGCAGTAGCGCATGAGTACAGCGGTGATCTCATCGAACTCTCGGTTGGAGGTGATGTCTATCTGTCCGTCACCCCTAATCACCCGATATTGACCCAACGCGGTTGGGTGCCTGCCGGTCATGTTGTGGAAGGCGACAAGCTCGTCAATCGCGCTTTCGCTGATCTCGGTGGCTCGTCCAAGCCAGATGTAGGCCACGTTGATCCCCGCGCCGACGAGCTCTACGATGCGGCAAAGTCGGTTGGTGCTAGCGTGCGGGCGCGTCGTGGTGTTGTGAACTTCCACGGCCACGTGCCCAGCCATGACATCGATGTTATAACGCTGCCAGGCGAACTGCGGGGTGCACTCAATGCCACGCTTCGTCAAGCGTTTGGCAACATCACTCTCGCCGAAACCGACATATCGCAGGGAGTTTTGACTTTCGCTCGCCTTACTAGCAAGCGTAGTCGCAACAGAACCCTTTCGGCGCATGGCCTCATGGGCTTTTGCCGCTCGGTCGCGGCGTTCTTCGGCGGAAGCGAAGGAGGCGCTCCTTCGGTTTCCCTCAGAAACGCTTGGAGGCTGATACCCAAGATCAAGAAGGCAAGAGGTAATGGTTCCTCTGGATGTTCCCAGCGCACTAGCAATGGCAAGAACGGTGTAGCCGTCGTCGTAAAGTTCCTTGACGCGGTCAAGGTATTGGCGTCGCCTCTTGGCGTGTCTAGCAGCAGTCGCTTCGCCCTTAACGGCGTTGGCGCGAGCACGAGTGATTTGAGGCAACCCCAGATCGTTGATGCAGCTTTTGACCAACGCGTCAGAGATGCCGATGCGCGTGCCAATACCTCTAACACTCAGCCCCTCGCTGTAAAAAACTCTGACTTTTTCGAGGTGCTGGGAGCGTCTAGCGCGTCTAGCTTCCATCGAGCCGACGGGAGTTTTACCAGTGTTGCCGTGAGCCATATCCGAAGGGTTCCCTATGAAGGCAAGGTGTTTGATTTCCAAACTCAGAATGGACTTGTCATAGCAAATAATATCGTCGCCCACAACTGCCGTTGCTGGATGGAAACAAAGATCGATTTCTTGGCGGATCTGGACTGATGGCGCGCGGCCCCACAGTCGGCGTTTTCACTCGATCTGGCAGGATTTCGAGGGGAAAGGCCCGATTTGCAAATGAGGTCAGTGACTGGGTAAAGGCGACTGAGAAGCGACTGAATGCCGTCTTCCGACTATCGACCCAGCGCGTGATCGAGGTCATGCAGAAGACTGACCGCGAAGGTGGATATCTGCCGTATGATCAAGGATTTCTGCGAGCTTCTTTGGTAGTTCTGGTGAACAAGCCGCCGCCGCCCGCCGATAAAACCGATGAGACGGCGTCTCCTACCTACAATCCTGACGAGATCCAGCTGGCTATAGCAGGGGCGGTTGCCGGGGACAGGATAGTAGCCGCCTATACAATGGCCTACGCGCGAAGGCTCGAATATGGCTTCGTCGGGACGGATTCATTGGGCCGAAGCTACAATCAGCAGGGCATCGGCTGGACCCAGCGGGCCGCGCAACAATGGCCGCAGATCGTCAAAGCTGTCGAACAGGAAGCTATGGATCGCGTGGCGGGTCGGCAATAGCGGTGTTTCGATCAGAGCCGCTTTCAGTTGCCATGAGAAGCCCCTGTTGAAGGGACTGAAGCGCAACCCTAGCCGTCTGGATCGTTGTGTTGCCAACGACAGAGGATGCGTTCTCTCGGCCCAATGCGAGAAAAGCGGAGTGGAGCCGCTCGTATACCTCGTCATCGCTCAACAATTTTTTGGCCATAGGCCACGGATATCAGATGGCCGACACTACTGAAATGAAAATATTCCAGGCGCTTGTCCTGAGGGCGCAGGCATTCGTGCCTCCATCTGGGGTGACGGTCGTGCTGCCTGGGGTAGCGTTCGCACCCACCGCGCAAAGCAAGTTTGTCAGCGTTGAGGTGCACTTCAATCGGTCGATCGAGACTGACATCTCTCTCGAGAGCGATCCGATCCGGCAAGGTTTTCTCCGCACGAACGTGATGTGGCCTAAGGGTTCCGCCCAAGTAGATGCGATCAACCTCGCCGGCCAGCTGCGCGAATTCCTTCGCCGCGGCACCAAGCTCGTTCGCGTCGATACCGAGGTCAGGATCGACGAGGATCCAGAGATTGGCGTGATCGTCACCGGCGACACGCACATAACCGTACCAGTCACCATCCGGTGGCGGTGCTTCCCCTAACGAAAGGAAAGACCAATGGCTACGCTATACCCGGTCGCCGGATGCAAGATCTATATCGGTCCGGCAATGGATCTGCCGGACGAGGATGTCGACGCGTCCGACTTCACCGCCATCACCTGGACCGAGATCAAGAAGTGGACCCAGATGGGTGGCTTCGGTGATGCGTCCGCTCTCATCACCACGTCGCTGATCGATCAGGGGCGCGATGTTAAGCAGAAGGGCACTCGCAACGCCGGCAGCATGGCGAACGTCTTCGCGGTTGCCGCTACGGACCCAGGCCAGATCGCTGTCATCGCGGCTGAAAAGACCAATCAGAACTATCCGTTCAAGATCGAGCTCAACGACAAGCCGGCGGTCGGCGCCAGCCCGAAGAACTCGCTCCGCTACTTCGTCGGCCTCGTCACCTCTGCCAATGAGCAGGGCGGTGAAGCAAACACCGTTCAGAACATGAACGTGACCGTCGAAATCAACTCCAACATCGTCCGCGTTGCGGCGTCTGCCACGTAAGGAGAAGCCCTGATGGCAAAGACTGAAAACACTGGTGCTGTCGACCTCTCCACGCTCGACAAGGCTGTGCAGGCCCAGAACGATGGCATCGACGTCGATATCAAAGGGCTGGATGGCAAGACGCCGCTCGGCTTCTCGATCAAGGTGGCCGGCCCGGACAGCGATCGTCAGCGCAAGGCTGTAGACGATCTCACGGATGAATACCTCGATCGTGAAGATGCGAGCCACACGACGGCGGCCGAACTTGACCGTCGCGCCCTTCAGGTCCTAGCGAGGAGCATCATCTCGTGGACGCCAATCAAGCTTGATGGCCAGGATCTGGAATGCACCGAAGAAAATGCGGTCAAGCTCTTCACGCGCTTCCGGTTCATCCGCGAGCAGGTTGAGAAAAAGGCGGGAAAGCGGGCCTCTTTCGCCAAAAGCTGACGCGAGCGCTATGCCAGGCGCTTCGCGATCGGCATGCGAAGCAGAAACCTCTCATACCCATTGCAGCACGGCATGTCTGGGACTGGTTCAAAGACTTGGACCGGGCGAGGTGCAGCACTGGGTATGGGTTCAACCCGATCACCTTCTCCGAGCTAGACGCATGGGCAAGGCGGCGAAGGATATCCCTTCGTGATTGGGAGATTGATGCTCTCTCGGCCATGGACACGACTAAACTCAATCTGCTTCATGCGGATATCGAGAACAAGTCAAAGCCTGAGGCAGAGAAAACGGTCACCTCTCAAAGGCCGATGACCGCGGATCTCTTCGACGCGCTTTTCTGACGCGGTATAGGGGCGGCTCGGTCGCCGCCCCGATTACTTGCTCCAAAGGCCGCCCGATTCAGCCGGCTTCTGCTCTTCCTCGTAGGCGCGGTAGGAATAAGACCTGCCCACGATGATCATCACGAGGCCACCAAGGAAGGCGAGGCCAGCGCCAACCATGAGCGCCAACGGGATTTCCGGCTGACCGCCGTAGGTTTTCCCGGCCTCGACCAAGAACCAGTAATAGCACAAGCCCGATGCCAACGGGCTCAATACGAACAGCCAGGCACCGAGCTTCCCGTTCTGGGTCAGCGTTTGCTCGCCGGCTATTTTAAAGACTTTTGCCATGTTCACTCCCTGTGGATTTCGGCAACCTTAAACCGCAGATTGCCAGAAGGTAAAGCTGATGACGGACGCGCATCTTGGGTTTTCCATCGACTCTTCGCCTATCAAACAGGCGGTTGCCGATCTCGATGCACTTCCCGCAGCCGCAGCTAACGCGGAATCCAAAGTTGTGCGCCTGGGCACCACGTCGAAGAAGGCCTTCGCCGAGACAGGAGCGGCCGCTACCGAGTTCGCCAAGCGCATCCAGCAGTCTGCCCAGCAGGCGGAGAGCATGGCAGACCGCATCAACCGGGCCCTGAATGTCAAAACCGCTTTCGGTGGCGGCGAGCGCGGCAAAGACATTGAAGAATATGGCCGCAAGCTTGATAACCTTCGGGCCCGCTACGATCCGCTCTTCGCTGTGATAAAGCGATACAAGCAGACGGTTGAAGACATCAAGCAAGCGCATTCCGTCGGGGCATTGAGCGCAGACCGCATGTCGCTCGCCATTTCGAGGGAACGTCAGGAAGCTCTCGCGAGCATCGCGGCCCTGAAGGGCAGAAAAGCAGCGATCGACGATGTCACCGAAGCCTCAAGCCGGATGGAGAGGGTCCAGTCCGCTTCCCAAGGCGGAAGGAACCAGCGCTTCCAGACTTCCAATGTTGGCTATCAGCTGCAAGACATCTTCTCGACCTCAGCGCTTGGTATGTCTCCGCTGACCGTCGCGTTGCAGCAGGCGCCTCAGCTGACGGATGCCCTTGGGGGCAACGGCGTCAAGGGAGCTGTGACGGCTCTCGGCGGCGCGTTTGCGTCGCTGGTCTCGCCGCTTTCACTTGCGACGATTGCGACCGTCGGCCTCGCCAGCGCTGGCATCGGCTATATCACCGAGCTGCTGACCGGTACCAAGAAGGCCGACGAAGCGATCAAGCTGCATGCCCAGGTCATCAGGGATGTGAAAGACGCTTACGGTGATGCCACGACAGGGCTGGACGACTTCCTGCGCAAGAGTTCAGAAGAGACCGCAGCCTTCGCCCGTATCAACCTGAAGAACCAGACGGAACAGCTCAAGTCGGACATGACCGACTTCATCGACTCCCTTGTTCCGAATGGCGGGTTGCTGGGTCGCGCGGTGTTCGCTCCTGAATTCGAACCCTTCCGCAAGGCCATCCTTGATTTGAAGGACGCTGCCAAGCAGGGAACTCCCGATCTAGCCGCCTTCCGCCAACAGGTCGAAAAGCGTGTCCAGGACAACCCAGGTTTCCGAGAAACGGGCGATAACCTGTTGAAACTAGCCGAAGCCGCATTCGACTCCTCGCGAAAGGTCGAACAGGCCAAAGCCGCGCTTGCCCTCGTTGGCGGCACGGCGGCAGCGCAGGTCGCAGGGGTGCAGGAACTGGCAAAGGCACTCGCCCAGCTCGCGAACGTCGCTCTGCCGGACGCTACGGACATTGAGCGCATAGCTGCGGCTACGCAGCAGGGTATGAGCGCTATAGCTCGCCGCGATCCCATCACGTTCGAGGAAGGCCGTCGCCGTCTCCTCAACAACCAGACCGCGGCGAGGCAGCGTGTGGATAGCCAGTATGTGAACCTCGGTGACGGGCGAAACGTGCTTGCTCCGACCCCAGAGGCACGTCCGAAGATCGAACTGGAAGGGCTGCCAGGCTTTCAAAAGCAAGCCAAGGCAGCGGAGTCGGCTGCGAAATCTGCTGCGAATGCTTACCGCGACCTGCTCAAGTCTGCGCAGGATCGCGTCGATCAGATGAAACTGGAATCCGAGCTCGCAGGCAAGAGTGGTGTCGCAGCGGATGCTTTGCGCATGAAGCTCGAGCTTTTGCAGCAGGGAGAGAACAAGGGCCGCGATCTAAGCCCCAGCCAGGTCAAGGCCATTGAGGACAAGGTCGCAGCTTACAAGAAATATGCGGAAGCTGCCGCGAACGCCAATGCCAAGGCCGATTTGCTCTTCGAACGCGAGCAGATGGGCCGTTCGGCCACGGATCAGACCATCGCCTCATTCCAGAAGTCCTACGGCTTGGAAATCGATATGGATTCTGAGCTCGCGTCGATGATCAGGTTCAATGAGCAGCTGAAGTTTAGCCGAGAGCTTGCAGGCGACTTCACCGATACCTTCTTCAACGGCATTGAACAGGGAAAGAACGCGTGGGAATCCCTAGGCGATGCGGCATTGTCGGTGCTGAAGAAGATCGGCGACAGCCTTCTGAATGACGTGCTGAACAACATCTTCGCCATCAACAATTCCTCGGGGTCAACGGGGCTATTCGGCAGCATACTCGGAGGCTTGTTCGGCGGCGGCGGGGGCTCCAAGGGCTTCAATTTGGGGTCTGGGGCGACCGCATACACCGGGTCTTTGCCGGGATATGCGAGCGGGACGCCTTCGGCCCGTGCTGGTGTGGCGTGGGTTGGTGAGAACGGTCCCGAGCTCGTCCGCTTTAAGGGTGGCGAGGAAGTCGTACCAAATCATCGCCTCAATGTTCCTGCTAACGGGAATAGCAGCCCTTCTGGCAGTGGGCCGATGCATATCGACGCCCGCACCACGATCGATGCACGAGGCGCGGACAGCGAGGCAGTGGCGCGGCTACAGGCTGCGCAGGCTCGTCGAGATGCGGAATTGCCCGCAAAGATCATCGACACAGTCAAGGAAGCGCAGCGGAGGAGGCTGATCTAATGGCGGTTATCTTCCCGCGTGAACTTCCTGCTGTTGGGTGGGTGCAGTGCGATTTTATTCTCGACAATCCGGTGAAGGCCAGTCGGAGTGGCAGCCGGCTTATCAACTTCACGCAGACCGAGGATGAGACTTGGGTTGCGACAATGAAGACATCGGAGCTGTTGTACGACAAGTACGCGGAGGTCGAGGCTTGGTGGCTGTCTCTCCGCGAAGGGCTTCGCACGGTTCTCTTCCGCCATCCAACGCAGGGCTACCCCAAGGCCCACCGGGGCAATCACGCTCCGGCGGATGATCCCGGCAATTTGGTATCGGTCGCCGACGGAAATATCCTGTCGGTCAACAGCGTCGATGCTGGACTGGTGCTGTCGATAGGGGATCGCATTGGGCTTGAGCGATCTGGTCGGTATTACATTGGCAGGATCACTGAGGTGTCTGGATCGGGGGCTACGAGGTCGATCACGGTCGAGCCGCCGCCGTTCTATACCGTTGCTCAGGCTGGTGCGGTTGTTAGGTTCGCAAACCCTGCGCTGGTCATGCGGTTGGTTCCTGGCAGCTATCAAGCGCCGGGTGAGGGGCTATTCCGCACGGTGTCGTTCCAGCTTCGGGAGAGCCAGTAAATGGCGCTCTCTACTGAAGTTAAAGCGCTGTATGACGCCGGCAGGATCTCGACCCGTCAGATGGTGCGCGTCCAGCTCGGCTCGGGCATCTATGGTTTCATCGCTCGGCGCGAGTCGCTGGCCTATGCTGGCGTCACCTACCAGCCTTTCGGCCTGATCGAGGTCTCCGATATTGGCGGCGGTACCGGGACGGCGGCAGACGGTGGTTTCACGCTCACGCTTGCGGAGAGCAAGCAATTCGACCTGACGCCAGAGATCCTCACTCAGATCGAGAATGAGGATTATCGAGACCGCCCAGTCGTCGTCTATGATGCCCATTTCCATCCGGACACGATGGCGCTTATCCAGGTCGAGCCTGTTGCTCGCGGCTACCTCGACGTCATCGAGCACAACGCCGACGACACGCGCGGTTATTACCTAACGGCGCGATGCGAGGGCCGACAGCTCGACTACTCACGTCAGAATGGGCGCAAGCGGACAGTCGCCGACCAGCAGCGTCGCGACCCGGGCGATCGGTTCTTCGAGCATGCGGCCACCGCTGGCCGTGTCGATATCGCGTGGGGCAAGGCGGTCGGCTCGGCCGTCAACGCCGCCAAGAGTGCCGCTGCAGGCGCAGCGCGTGCCATAGGTTTCAAGGGACTGTAACCACATGACCAGACTTCCCGGATGGGAGAAACGCCTCAACGCGGTTGTGGCGAAGCATCAGGCGTTGCCTTCGCTCTACGGCACATCGGACTGCTATTTGATCGCTGACGATGGCGTCGAGGCCGTCACCGGCGAGCGCATGTATGCCGACGCGCTCGGATACAAGACGAAAGCGGGCGCGGCCAAGAAGCTGCGGCAGCACGGCTTCGAGACGGTGCGCGATGCCTTTGGCGCCAAGTTCTCGGAGATCCAGCCCTGCATGGCCCAGCGGGGCGATATCGGCATCGTCGATCGCGATGGCGTCCTCTCGGGCGGCCTCTTCACCTCGATCGGCTTCATGACGCGCGGTGCTGATGCCGTCGAGTTTCTGCCGGCCTCCGAAGTCGCATATGCATTCAAGGTGACCTAATGCCATTTCTCGCACCTATCGGAGCCGCGATCGGCGGGTTCTTCGGCTCGCTCGGCATCATCGGTAAGGCAATCATCGGGATCGGCCTAAACCTGCTCGTCAGCAAGATCCAGAAGAACCAGGCGAAGAAGAACAGCGCGGCCGTCGGCGGCGTCGAGTTCGAGCGAGAATACGGCGAAAACGTCACCCGCAAGGTCGCTTGCGGCCTCGTCGGGATTGCGGGTCATGATTGCTATGTCAACACCTATGGCAGCTCGAACAAGTACCTCGAGCAGGTCTACGTGCTCGCCGACTTCCCATGCGACGGCCTGTCGCGCATCTGGGCGGGTGGCTCTCTGCTGTCGCTGAGCGTCCTTGGCGGGGATGCATTTAAGACCATCTATTCCGTGGTCAGCGGCGATTACGCCGGCCTGATCCGCTTCACTTTCTACTACGGCACCCAGACGGCGGCCGACGCCGACATGATCAATCACTCCAATCCCTTTGGGCGCTGGACGGCTGATCACATCGGGACCGGCATCTGCTGGATCAAAGCCGAGCTGACATACGACCAGGACAAGCTCGGGCAGTTTCCCGACTTCTTCTTCGAGTTCCGCGGCGCTCGCCTCTACGACCTCCGCAAGGATTCGACGGTCGGCGGTTCCGGCGGGCATCGGTGGGATGACTACTCGACGCACGAGTTTTCCGAAAACCCGATCGTCCAGGAGTACAATTACCGGCGCGGCTTCTCGGTCAACGACGATATGTTCTGCGGCATGGGCATGGCCTCGGCAGACCTACCGTTTGACCGCTACGCCACGGCCATGAACATCTGCGACGAGGATGCAGGCGGTGAGCGCCGCTATCGCTGCTCGGTGCTGTTTGATGCTGATGCCCAGCATGGCGACAATATCGAAGCCGTGATGACGGCTTGCGGTGGGATTGTCATCGATGACGTCACCGGCTCGTGGCCGCTGATCGGGACTGACCAGCCGATTGTCGAGACTTTCACCGATGACGATCTGATTGCAGGTGAGGCTGTTCGCTTCCAGCGTCGTCGCTCGATGGCTGATCTCGTCAATGCCGTGTCTGGCACCTATCCGGAACCTGAGAACATGTGGTCGCCGGCCGGCTACGACACCCAGACGAATGCTGGGTACGTGTCGCTGGATCGCCGAACGCGCGATGTGAACCTCGACTTCCCCCAGGTTCGATCGAAGCGCCAGGCCAATCAGCTCGCCTCGATCTACTTCAATGAGAACCGCTACGAGGCAACGGCCGACATCGTCATTCGGCCGCGCTTCCAGACGATCAAGGCAGGTGATTGGGTCCGCTGGAACTCGGCTCGATACGGTGACCGCGTCTACATGGTGCAGGCTCGATCGATCAGGGCGCTGACCAGCGACGGGCCGCGCAACGTCTCCCTGTCGCTGCAGGAGCGTGACGGCGGCATCTATGACAGCGTTACGGTGCTGCCGCCGACAATCCCGATACCGAACGGAGAGCCGATCTATCTCAACGAGCTTCAGGACTTCTCGATCGCGGCAGTGATTGGCATCGGCTCAGATGGGAGATCATACCCGGCTTTCCGCGTGTCCTGGTCGCCGGTAGAGGATGTCACCGTCACGGATATCGTGATCGAGTGGTGGATCAAGACTGAACCCGGAAACAAGTTCTCGCGGACAGTGAAGGCGGACGCGAACATTGCCTTCATCCAGGAGGGCATCCTTAGCCTCACGACGTATCAGTTCCGGCACAAGCTGATCGCTGATCGGGTCACGAACTGGTCTACGCCTATCGACATCACGTCTCTGGATGGCGGAAACGCCGACCTTGAGATCGGGCTCGGGAACATCAAGAAGGAAGTCCTGGACGTCTTCTCGAACCTGTTTCAGGAGATCGACGACGTCCGTCCGTTGCTGCAGCAGCTGATGGAAGCGCATCAGATGAGCACGGCGGTCTCTGAGGTGTCGAGGCGGAAGCTCTCGGCGGAGATCGGCAACAATAGGGCAACCTTTGATGAGCAGATCGCCGTCGTCGTTGATGACCTGTCTGCGGCGGTTGCTCAAACCACTGCCATCGGGGCAACCGTCGATGACATCTCTGTCAACGGGCTGATCAAGTTCGGTGTCGCGGCAAATCAGGCCGGGGTCGACGCCAGATTTTCCGTGCTGCTCAGGGCTTCGACCTCGCAGGCATACAAGGAGACCGGCTTCTTTCTGGAGCTTTACACCGTCTCCGGCGTCCAGCGCAGTCGGTTTGCGGTGATGGCCGATCAGTTCGTTGTGACGGACGGAACGACCACTTCTTACCCGCTTGTCTACGAAGGCGGCGTCCTGAAACTGCAAATCGCCAACATCGGGACGATCCTCGTCGCCGACATCAATCTCGGCGGCGGCAAGGTCCGGATCAATGAAAACGGCATAACGGTAAAGAGCGGCTGATGGCAATTGCAGCATTCATCGGTGTCGATAGCCAGAACGCCGGGTGCGTGAAAATTATGGCGTCGGATATCTACAATCCGTATTCGACGCCAGACACCGACTACGCGAAGTTCTTGTTCAACAGCAAGTACCAGACCATGCGCTTCGCGGGCATCGTGGCGCGGGCTTACTCCGGAAGCGGACAAGCCTTCACGCCGGCCGGAACCGGAACCTCTAACTTCCTGACATTCTACGACGGCTACCTGACGAACATCGCGAACTATTTCATCAGGTCGAACGCCTTCCCGGCGCTGGAATATGCGGTGCCGCTGTTCGACATCAAGTACAAGGATGCCTCTGGTGTCGTGAACTATGGCGCTCGCGTGACGCGATACTTCCTCGGCTTTAATAATCGATCGGCGCTGTTCACGACGCCGGGATACGGCGAGGAAGGGTGGCTTACTAACTTCACCGGGACTGGCACCTATGCCTTCAACATGGCGCAGGGTTTTGGCACGCACTTCTTCAACTCGGAGTTTGCGCAGACTTACAAAGAATTCGTTGTCTGGAACCTGCCTGGCACCGCCGTGCCGATCAATAACCCGCCTTTGGCGCCGGTGGCGGGTCAGGTGGCCGTTGAGATTACCCGGACAGCTTGTCGGGCGGCAAAGCCCGGTTACGACGTGAGGACTGCCACACCGTCTCAGCTAAGCTTCGACAGCTCTAGTTTGCCCGCGAAGGTGGTCGCAGCTGGGGATATCGCTCTACCAAGCGGGACGACAGTTTATCCGTTGACCGCGTTGGCGGGTGTAGCGATCGGGCAGCTGAGAGCTGACGTCATCGTCTACCAGGGCGGCACTATCTTCTATCCCACTAACCCGCTTTCGACCGAAACTGAATACGGCGCAGACTACCAGTTCAGCGGGGCAAACATCGTCTTCTCGAACCCCTTCGGTGCAGCGCGCGCCAGGTTCATCGTTTACGCCCTCGACGATTCATCACCGTCTGCGGGCGACAATGACGTGTGGCGAGAGTTCAACGATGGTACGCGGGATGTTCTTCAGTTCCTTCGCCCTGGAGCGGCAAGGCCACCGCGGCTATCTGATATCATGGTCGACAGCCGCTGGCCGCAGGTCCGGATACTGAACGAAGGCTATATCGACGTCGGCGGGGTCAATGGCGCCCAACAATGGGTGGTCCCGCTTTCAACGGGCGGCCTTTTTCCCTTCGTCAAATACGTCACGGTGCATGCCGGTGGCTCTGGTGTTCGGCTCGGGAACTTCAGCGGGACGATATCGAGCCGCGTGAAGGCCCCATATACAGTCTATGGCTACTATGACACCGCAGACGCGGGCAAAGCTTATTACACGGCAGGCGACAGCACCTACTGCCAGCTGACGCCATCAGAAGCGCGGTTTTTCACCTTTAGGGGGCTGCCAACCCGTCGCTACCTCTCTGGTGGCAGCAACATCTCCAACCTTGTCACCGAGAACGATCCGACGCCCATCATAGGCATCCGATATTATATTCTCGGCATCCCAGCTTAGGGGCTTCACGACATGACGATCGCATATACGACAGGGCAAATCACCCTGACGAACGGCTCTGCTGTGGTTACTGGCATCGGCACCGCTTGGCAGGTGTCCCTGATCGCCGGTGGCTTCATTGCTGCTGAAGCGGACGGCAACCCCCTGCCGATCGCGACAGTCGACAGCGATACCTCAATCACAGCCGCGATTGAATGGATGGGGGCGAGCGGCACCTATGATTATGCTTTGGTCCGCGACACCGCCTATCTCCAGCAGCTCAACGTCAACAGCAATACGCTGGCGCGCCTGATCGCCGAACTCGATGCTGGCACGATCTTCAAATATGACGCCAGCGGTGATCTCGCTGGGCGTGCCACCTATGACGCTCGCGCCAAAGGGTTTTCGTACCTAGTATTCATCGGGGTGACGGTGCCTGTCTTGTACGTCAAGGCGTCCGCAACCTCTGGCGACTGGAGCGGCCCGTTCGCCTATGGCACTGGACCGGTCGGCCCGATGGGCCCGGCGGGTTACGTCAACCCGAGAGGGGTCTATAGTGCTGCAACCGCCTACTCTCGCAACGATGGCGTCTTGTACAATGGATCGTCGTTTGTTGCGCTGCAGCCGACGACGGGTAACGCGCCGCCGACCCTTCCGACGATATCGAACGCCTACTGGCAGCTCACGGCGCTCAAGGGGACGGACGGCACTGGTACGGGTGATGTCGTCGGGCCGGCAGGGGTGGTCGACGGTCTTGTAGCGGCATTTGACGGTGTCACGGGTAAACTCATAAAAGCACTGACGTCAGCAGAGTTGAAAGCCTTTATTGGTCCGACCGAAGGCAGAAACGACGCATTGTTAGCCATCGAAATAGCCGATCTCAAGGGGCAGCGGATGGGTATGATCGGTGGTGTGGCGGATGCGTTTGATGACGTGTCCGGTATCCTTGCTGGATCTTCGGCCAACTACGTCTATGATGCGGCGAACGACTGGTTCTCGCCTGCAAATGACATTTCTGCCGCTGCGGCGCCAAACACAACGGCGCCAATTAGCAATATCACTGTCTTTAACAGGGATGTTGCAATCTCGAATGGTCGCACGGTTTTGGGGCTTCTGCTGAACTCTTCAGTAGCTGGAAGCTACTCGTTGAAGATAGCGCAACGAACCGCTGCAGGGGCCTACAATATTGTCTACAACCAGGTGGTATCACATCCGGGTGGCGCTGTTCTTTATTCGCTCACCACTCCATACACCGTTCCGGCGTCTGGAACATTTTACATGGGGGCGTCTTCCCCACTGAGTAATCCCCAGTTCATTGCGTTGTCGTCTCGGGCTTACAAAACCGGAGATTTAACCGGCGCGCAAACCGGCTTCACCGAAGACGCGAACGTACAAACGTTTTCAATTGGGGCGGTGTACGGATTGCTCAACATGACGCTGGTTTCGGTCAACTACCCAACGCCATCCGCGCCCTCGATTGCCCGTGTTGCAGTACAGCTTGCCGACGCTTTGACTCTAGCGCCAAACACTGATTTCACCATGGAAGTGACGCGCGACGGCGGTACGACCTGGACTGCGGTAACTCTCGCGTTGACTATGCCGTCACTTGGCGGCGTGAAAATGTACGAGGGCACCGTTTCTTTGGTTGCCCAGCCAAGCGGCACAGCAATCGGCTGGCGGTTCAAGACGCTCACGAACAAGAACATCATCGCGTCGGGCGTTGTTTTGCAGCAATCATAAGGATCTCACCATGCCAACAATGTGGGGCACTCTGGCACCTGTAGCGGTTCCGGAAACGATAAGCCGTCGCCAGTTCTACCAGGAATTGGCCAACCGGGAGATGATCACCAAGGAAGAGGCGCTGGCGGCGATCGCTGCCAATACCTTGCCAGCTGAGTTTGCTGAGATGGTCGACGCCATCCTCGACGAGGATATCCAATGGCAGGCCCGCATGCTGCTCGCCGGCGCTACTGAGTTCAAGCGCAGCAACTGGTTCGTTGACTTCTTCGCCGCTATGAAGTCGCTTTCGAGCGAGTACATGGACGGCTTCTGGCGCGCTGGCGCCCTGCTGGACTGATCCAGACCGAACATCCTCTCACAAACCATCGGAGATCACCATGGACCGATCGCGATTCTTCGCGAGCGTTCGAACCTCATTGTTCGGCGGCTCGCTTACTGCGTCTCAAGTACAGGGGACGGAGGCCATTCTCGACGAGGCAGCGAAGGCTGTCATCGACGCGCGCTGGCTGGCCTATATGCTGGCGACGGCCTTCCACGAGACGGCTCGCACCATGCAGCCGGTCATCGAGACACGCCAGTCGGACGAGGTCACCAACCCGACGGTCGACAAGGCCATCGCCCGCCTGGAAAGCTCATGGGCAAAGGGCCGGATGCCTTGGGTCAAGTCGGCCTACTGGCGGAAGGATGCGCAGGGCAAGTCGTGGCTGGGCCGTGGGCTCGTGCAACTGACCCACAAGGCCAACTATGAGCGGATGGGGCCGATAGTCGGCGCCGACCTAGTTGGCAACCCGGATCTGGCCATGCGCGACGACGTCGCCGTCAAGATCATGTTCGAGGGTATGGCTCGCGGTCTCTTCACCGGCAAGAAGCTCGGCGACTACTTCACCGCGCAGAGCTCCGACTGGGTGAGCGCTCGCAAGATCATAAACGGCCTCGATCGGGCTAACGACGTCGCCGGCTATGCCAAGCGATTCTACGAAGCCTTGCAGGCTGCCGCATGAAGACGAAGGGGAAGCCCACTGAGGCGAAAAAGACCGGAGAGCCTGGCTGGAAATGGCGCCGCCTGATCATCTTCCCAGTCGTCACCTGGGCTTGCTGGCAGCTAATGAAGCTCATCGACGCGCCCGACACTAGGGTCAATGAAACAGTCGCATGGATATGGGGCGTCATGATCATGGTCCTCGTGCTCGGCTACACCGGGTTTGCGACCGTCCAAGACATCATCGCGATC
This sequence comes from Rhizobium sp. 2MFCol3.1, assembly GCF_000377565.1. Taxonomy (GTDB): domain Bacteria; phylum Pseudomonadota; class Alphaproteobacteria; order Rhizobiales; family Rhizobiaceae; genus Rhizobium. Next base: position 129,440 of record NZ_KB898363.1, read on the forward strand.
TGGCGCACTGGGACTGGCCTGCCATACGCCACGCCTCCTGTGGCCGTCGACGGCGATCCGGTCGATCGGGCTTGCCCAGAGCCATACGAGCCTCCGCCCCAACCATTCAACGCCAAAGACGAGGGCAGGCCATGATTGGTGCCATCTTCACATTCCTGTACCGCGCGATCGGCTTCGGTGGCTTGGCCTTCCTTGGTCTCTACGTCTACGACTGGGGCATTCCGGGCGCGTCGCGCATTCCATACCTGTCGAGCATCCCGATCATCGGTGACCTCACGACGGGTAGGGCGCACTCCTTCGCCGCCGATCAGGTCAAGCTCGCCACGGCCGCTCAGACGGCCATCTACAACGCCCGCATCGAGAAGATGGTGTCCGCAGCCGAACTGACGGCAGCAAACGCTACGCTGGCCCGTGAGCGCGCTTTAAGGCGAATGGCGGACGAAGCGGCGGCGGAAGCCGACAAGCGCGCCATTGACGCCAAGCGAGGCGAGGAAGCCAAGGCTGCCGAGATAGAACGCCTCCGTGCTGAAGCCGATCAGGATGCCGAACTCTCACGCCCTAACGATAAGGACAGGTCATGGTCACCAAAACGATAGCCGTCCTCGTCATGGCAGTGGCTCTCGCTACTTGCCAGTCGACGGACGAGAAGGCGGACGGGCGCTTGCAGTCTGCTGCGGTGACGCGAGGGCAGGCGGCCGCGCAAAGCCCGCCCATTGTCCCGATCCCAGCCTGCATCGCCCATATGGAGCGAGTCCAGCTCCGAGACGAGCCGTGGGTGATCTTCAAGTTCCGATGGGAGGTCGCGGCCGACAACCGGGACAAGCAGGCTGACGACTGCGCGGCATGGATTGCCGATCTCAACCGGCGAAACGCCACGGTGAAGTGAAACCATGCAGCCAGACATAGCAACCGGCATCACAGCGCCATTCTTCGCCAACGGCATCATAGGCTCGATCTGTGTCGCCCTGGCCCTCTTCATCCTCAAACTGTGGACGGAAATGAAAAACGAGAGAGCAGCGCACAAGGTCGAGCTCGCGGCCAAAGACGCTCTCATCGAAAAGCTGTATGATGCCAGGATCAATGAAGCGCGGGTCGGTTTCGAGATCATCAAGGCGAATGAACGCTCTCTCGATGCCTTTGTCGCCGCGGTCAACGCAAGGAAGGCATCCTGATGGCATTCCTGAACCTAGTGAAGCGCATGTTGGATACCCGGATTGAACCGGTGACCTCCGATAGCGTTGCCCCCGCCGAACGAAACCACGCCAAGGAAAGACAGCTGCATGAGGCTGTCACTGACATGGTCCAAGCCAAGTTCAACGTCGAGCGTCGATCTTGGGAAATACGGCAGGAACTTGCCGGGAATGTCCTCAGCATCGTATCTGGAAAAATATAAATGATCAGAAGCCTCACGCCTAATCGCGCCGTCGTCTTCGCTGTCGGTGCGTTCCTTGCCTACTGGATCGCCTCGATGTTCGTGCCGCCGCTCGTGCTGCGCGATATCTTCAACTCATTGGCCTTCGGGACAGCGGTGATCATCACGATCACCTGGGGGCCAGCCGCGTTTCGAGCCGTCAAAAATGGTGCTGACAGCGGTGAATGGTTGCTCGTACTCGCCATCTTCCTGATCTGGCTGGTGGTGCTCTGCCAGCGGCTATACGTCATTGCCTTCAATTGGCTCGGTAGACCTGAGAGTTGGGCCTTGTCCCCGGTGTCCGGCTTTTGGCCCTACTCATACACTGTGGCAGGAATGTTATTCCTGAGCGCACCCGGCTTTCGGGATGGCGACCTTTCAACCCGGAACATCTGGGCGATCATCTTGGCGGTGGCAATTGGCTCCCTGCTGGCTGGCGTGATGATAGGTGCATCCATCTCCACCGTTTGAAGGTTAGGAGCCGTGACGGGCAGAATAGCCGAACTCTGCGTTTCTGCTGAGCCTCGCTTCCGTCGCGGCTTCAATTGACGGGAAATAGCCGATGAACTTGTTTTGTCCGACTTCCGTTGAGATGTATGCCATCCATTTCCCCCTCCGTTTGTCGAAGCACACACCCGTCACGCCGCTGGTATTGCGCTTGTACTGGGCTGTGTTGCGCCTGTTCACGGAGGTCGACACGTCCCTGAGATTGACGAACCGATTGTCTGCTCTGTTGCCGTTCTCGTGGTCAATCTGGTCTGCCGGCCACTCTCCAGTTTCGAGAAGCCACGCGACACGGTGAGCGAAATACTGCTTCCCATCGATCGTTCCGTGGAGATATCCCGCTGAGTGTTTGGTGGTCAGTGCAGGCTTGTTGGCATATCTCGCGTTCCACGCCGCACAGGATTGCTCTCGTCCCCAGCGGCTATCTTTGAACATCGCTGGCTGGCGTTCTAGCCACGTAAGCTGCCCGGTCTCACGATCATAGCGGATCAGCTTGCTGATCTGTTCAAAGCTCAGTTCATCTTTCATTTGCTACACACATCGCTCTGTACGGGCGGTGGGGGGCTGGCATCGAGATAGCGGAGCGCCCATGTGGGATGGTAGATGCCCGCCCAATTGTCGCCGTCGAGCCTGATCCGGAGCCTGCCGCTATCCGCTCGAATGATGGTGCCAAAGCGCGGCCCAGAACCATTGTCGCCCGCATACTCGACGCGACCGCCGCGTTTGGCAGGAACCCTGTAGTTCTTCCTGACCCACTCCATGCTCATATTTGTGCCTCCGGAGAATTGATGATGCGCATAACGGCGTCAGCCTGCCATGCCACAAGATCTCGATTGCCCTTGAAACCTTCCGTGGCGCCGGGATCGAACAGCGCTTTCATGATGCGGCTGCGCAAGGGGTCGGCCGGTGGGGTGGCGCGAAGGAACCGGCCACATTTCTCCGGCCCGCAGTGGTCAATCTTCTCCACGGCGAACTCGAAAGGCACAATCCATGCGTCAGGGTGTCCCGGCCACGTGTAGCCGCTGCCGCCATGGCGCCAAACGCCGTTCTCAGTCTGGATTTGCACCATGACGCCCGCCCACGACTGCGCGCGTTTGCTGTTCGGATATTGCCGAAGGTACTTCTGTGTTATGAAGTCGCGACCAAATAGCCTGCTCATCGGCCCACCTTCGTAGAGGCGAGAGCGTCAACCGCCGAGCGCAAGCCCTCGAAAGCGTCGAAAGGCACGATCCAGCACTTTTCGCCGCTGTCGTCTTCGAAGCTGCCCAAATGCCCGTTGCGCTTCTTGTAGGTGTCTGACGCGCTAACGATCACGTCCTTGGCCGCTTCAATCAGCCGATCAGCGCCAACCACATTCGAAACGGGCGATGGGTGTAGAGCGTCACGACGCCTTTCGAGCAGATGCAAGCAAGCCTCGACCTTTGCATAGGTTGTCATGCTTTTGGTAAATTCAGGCATGATCGGGTGGCCTTGATCATCGCCCTGACCTTCGGCAAGCATGGCGTCGATTTCCTCAAGCTCACGGGCCAGATCAAGCCGACGCACGATGATATCTTGCGCCTGATTGGGTGAGTAGCAGACATCATCAGGAACGCCGATCTTCTCAATCAGAAGCCAGGCCAGAACCGCCTCAGCAGAGGTCATAGGCGTGTAGCCACCGTCAGCCATGAAGGCATCGGCGTCATAAAGATCACCACGCACATTCTCTATGGGCGATGGGGGCTGGCCGAAGGGGAGCCAGCCAATTACCTCACCAGCGCCAGTCACGAAGCAATCTTGCTGCCAGTCCCACCCTGCAAAATCCCACCGATCTTCCTGCGTGTTCGCGAGGTTGTTAAAGCCGATGGTCTCGTATGGCTCTCGGCTATCGTCAAAAGGCGTGAATGCGTCATTCTCATCCTGACCCTGCCGGATCAGTAGGTGAAGCATTGTCCCATCCTTGGGGGCGCAGACCGGATCGTTCCAATTCCGCATCAGACGATCTCCCAATCCTGAGAGAAGACGTCGTCCTGAGAAAATACCCATCCAGGCTGGCGCTCGCCTTGTGCCGTGCGTAAAACCAGAACTGGCTTGAAGCCGATCGCTTCGTACTGATAGACGTACATGCCCTTTCCATTCCATCCAGAACGGGCGATGCGGTGTCCTTCAAGGACAGCCTTGATAGCTTCGTGCGATTTCATGATTGGACTTCTCCGGGGTTGTGAGGTGTGGCTGATCCGCCAAGATATTGAGGGGCTTGGCATCTAGTCGCGCTCTCAAGCGCTGCGCGGATGAGCGCTCTGGCTTTTGCCGATACGTCGTTGTCATCGAGCAAGGCGAGGGCTGTTCCAATTTCGTCCCAAACACGACCCGCCACGTCTTGGTCGGGGGCCTCTTCGACGGCGGCCATCAAATGAACGATCACATCATCGATGGCGTCGCGAAGCATCTCCTTTTCCTCTTCGGTCGGCGGGTAGCAATCTGCATCCTCGTTTTCGGATGCCGGGGCGTAGCGGTAGCTTTCCAGATATTTCGCCACATCGAAGCGATGCAAAGCGCGTATCGCATGGGCCTCGCAAGCGTCCCGCAATGAGCGGGCTGCTGGTTCGAGCGACTTGGCATCGATCGAAATCGTTAGGTCAACGCGCTCTCCCGTTGCCTTCCACGAGCGCCACGCGATCCGGCCATCCCACCAAAGAACATAACCCTCCGGCCATTTTGACAGGCGAACAACGCTGCCTTCCGGGGTTTCTTCCGAGTAAAGCGCTTTAGTGCCGTCGCCGGTCGCGGGCTCGGCATTCATCGATGCTGGTCTTGTCCTCTCGTAGATCAGGCGTGAAATCTTCATGCGTGCCGTCGATACGTCGCCGCAGGTCATGATCTCGCGGATTTGATCGTCGCTGATTGGAGCAAATCGTCCCATCTTCCCGCCGTCCGACATCTTTTGCCTCCATTGGTTGCCATTGTAATCGTCCCCGATTATAAATCTTAAACGGGGACGATTACAAGCGATGGAGAGCCCGCTTTGACAAATTTATCGGGGACGATTAATCAGGGCCGCATGGGGCGTCCAACTCTCAATGTTGTGGAAACGAAAGTGCGGATCTCGCAAGAGACGAAGGACCGAATCAAAGCCATTGCTGGTAACTACCGCATGGCCGACTTCATTCGTGAAGCCATCGAGAACGAACTATCCCGCCGGGAAGAGAAGCAGGATTAGTCCTGCCGTGAGCCTTTGAGGCCATTCGCCGCCATCAGCGCGTGATAGTATTCCTCGACCATCCTCATGGCTTCGCGGCCTTCCGCTTCATATCCTGTGTGCGGTGTATGCCGGTGGCGGACGTGAGGACCGTGTGCCGCCCAATGCCACTTCCCCTTCGTCGGCCCATGCTCCTGCAACTGTATCCTCCCTATCCCGATCTCCCCGTCATAGCCTGACCAGTCGGAATCGCGAGGCTCGTCGTTCTCATCCAGCTTCGTGCGGCGCCAGTGGTAGAGGGGTTGGTAGCGATCGGGCATGCGGGTGATCGTCTCCCACAGATGCTGAAATGGCGGGCTTCTCCCACGGTGCTCCCACAAAGGGAGGTTCAGCAGCATTCGAAAAGTTGGGAATTGCCGAGTAATCTCAGGCGCTTGTCGGTGGTCGGAGTGGAGAGATTCGAACTCCCGACCCTCTGGTCCCAAACCAGATGCGCTACCAGACTGCGCTACACTCCGTGCCAACGAGGAGCGCAATACACGGTTCGATCATGCGCTGCAATAACTAAAATCGTCTTTTCACAAGGATCGGCTCTCTCCCGTTCGTTCAGGTTGATGTCAGTATCGAATGCCATCCCCCGCGGCTTGGTCGCTCGGCATCTTAGCCGGGCATGCGGTTTCAGGATGGGTGGAATTGGAAGACACGGTTTTAGCGGAGCCTAGCGAGAGCTTTCGGCCGAAGATCGGGAGCGTGACGCTATCGGTATTGACGGCGATCTATATTCTCGTGGTGGCCAACCACACCTTCTGGACCCGCGCTTTCGGCTATCTCTCCTCGGCCCCCGTTGCCTTCGCCGCCTTCGTGATCGGCATTTCGACGCTGACCATCGCTGCGCTGACGACTTTCTCGGTGAAATACCTGACCAAGCCTACGCTGATCTTCTTTTTGATGGTGGCGGTGGTGTCGTCTTGGTTCACGGACCAGTTCGGCGTGATCATCGACAAGGAGATGATCCGCAATGCGGCGGTGACGACGCAGGCGGAATCGGCGCATCTGATCACGCTGTCCTTCCTGCTGCACATCCTGCTCGCCGGTGTGTTGCCGTCGCTGTTCATCATCTGGGTCAGGGTCGTTCACAAGCCGTTCCTGAAGAAATTCGTCTGGAACATGGCCGTCATCGTGCCCTGCCTTGGTATCACCATGGCGGCCGGGCTCGGATTCTCGCAGACCTATGCCTCGGTCGGGCGTCTCCACAAGGACCTGATGCTGACGCTCAACCCCTTCGTTCCGATCGGCAGTGCCGCGCGCTTCGCCTTCGCCTCGGAGGATGACCGCTATATCGTGCGCCGGCCGCTCGGTACGGATGCGCATCAGCGCACGGCGAGCGCCAATGGTAAGCCCCGGGTGACGATCATCGTTGCCGGCGAGACGGGCAGGGCGCAGAATTTCTCGCTCGGCGGCTACCCGCGCGAGACCAATCCCGAGATGAAGGCGCGCGGCGTCATCTACTATAAGAATTCGACGAGCTGCGGCACCTCCACGGCGGTGTCCTTGCCCTGCATGTATTCGGTCTATACTCGGGCGGACTATACGCATCGCAAGGGCCTTGAGACTGACAACCTCACGGATATTCTCGGCCACGCCAAGGTCGATGTCGAGTGGTGGGACAATGACACCGGCAGCTATGGCGTCGCCAACCGCATTCCCTATCGCTTCCTGCCTGATGCCGCCGATCCGCGCTTCTGCACGGACGGCGAATGCCTCGACACCGTGCTGCTCGACAAGCTCGGCGACTGGCTATCGAATGTGAAGAGCGACAGCGTTCTCGTGCTGCATCAACTCGGGAGCCACGGGCCGGCCTATTACCGGCGCTACCCCGACGATTTCCGCCGCTTCACGCCGGATTGCCGCACACCGGAGTTCGGCGCCTGCAAGCCGGAGGAGGTCGTCAATGCCTACGACAACACGATCCTCTTCACAGATCACGTGGTGGCCAAGGTCATCGACAATCTGAAGAAGCACCAGGACAAGATTTCGGCTTCAATGCTCTATGTCTCCGACCATGGCGAATCGCTGGGTGAGAACGGGCTCTATCTTCACGGCGCGCCCTATATCATCGCGCCGGCGGAGCAGACGCGGGCGCCGATCATCGTCTGGCTGTCGCCGGATTTCAGCGTGGCATCCGGCATCGATACGGCCTGCCTCGCGGCCAGTGCCGCCAATCCGGTGTCGCACGACAATTTCTTCCACAGCGTTCTCGGGCTGATGGATGTCGAAACCAGCGTCTACGACGCGAAGCTCGACCTGTTTTCCGCTTGCCGGAAAGTGCCGGACAAGGCGGTGCAGGCGTCGTTCAAGGGGTAGGTCGCTGGCGGGCGAGCCCCACGGCTTTTCGCTTGAAAAGGAAGGGATTCGCCGCTAAGCAAAATTCATCTATCTGTGCGATCGTAGATGAAGATGTCCCGCAAGGGGGCAGTCCATTGATTGCGAAAGCCATAATTCGGAGGCGTGCAGCTATGTCTGCCAAGATCTATCGTCCAGCAAAGACCGCCATGCAATCCGGCAAGGCAAAGACTCACCTCTGGGTGCTGGAGTTCGATCAGGAAACGCCGCGCACGATCGACCCGATCATGGGCTACACCTCGTCGTCGGACATGCGCCAGCAGGTAAAGCTGAATTTCGAAACGCAGGAACTGGCCGAAGCCTATGCACAGCGCAACGGCATCGAATACCGGGTGATCGCGCCGAAAGATCCGCAGCGTCAGACGGTGGCATATCCGGATAATTTCCGCTATACGCGCACGCAGCCCTGGACGCACTGATCGGCGCACCGATCGCTTCCAGAGCCCATGCCTTCGATGCGCCCAGGCGCATCGGCAGTGTGGCCCCTTAGCTCAGCTGGATAGAGCACCTGCCTTCTAAGCAGGTGGTCGCAGGTTCGAATCCTGCAGGGGTCGCCATTCATTTTCTGTCCGACATGGACAGCCAGGATTGAATATGACCACGAACCTATTTTACCGGTTCCTTGACCTCTTCAGCAAGTCGAAAGCCAAGTACCGCGATCACGTCGTATCTTTCCCGACGGATTCGGAGATCGTCTTATCCCGCGGCTTCAAGGGCGACATCGTCGCCTTTCACACGGCGGACTCGTTTTACGCGAACGAGGCAGCGCGCATGGTGGCGTCTGCTGAGCGTCTTGGGCTGACGGTCCATACAACGGCGATCGAGAGTGCCGGCACGTGGGTGCGCAACGCGGCGCTCAAGCCGACATTTCTCCTGGAGGCGCGCAGGAAATTTCGCGGCCCGCTGCTCTACGTCGACGTCGATGCGGTGTTCCATCGTGACCCGTGGCCGGTGCTGGCCGGATATGACTGCGATGTGGCAGTTTATCGCGAGGGCGACCGGCTGATTTCCGCGACCATTCTGCTGAACGATACGCCAGCGACGCTCCGGCTTCTGGAAGTGTGGAAAGAGCGCTGCGACAACGATCCAGATATATGGGATCAGGTCGTGCTTCAGGAAATTCTTGATCAGGATCGGACCTCGGGTACGCCGCTCTACAAGGTCAAGGAACTCTCCGCGTCCTTCTGCTGGATATTCGACCGGCTTTCGAACCCGAAAGGCGAGACCGTCTACATCGAGCAGCTTCAGGCGAGCCGACAGGCTACAGCGGGCAAAACATGCCGCCGCAACAAAAAGCTCGAACGTCGTCGCGAAAGGATCGCGACCATCGAAAAAAGCCTGGCACCCTCCATGCGCAAGAACAAGGCCGCCTAACATCGATTTCGGTTCGTGCGTGCTGAATTCCCGCTCGGACTTGAATTCGCCACATTGACCTCCCATATGAGGTCCATCGGCATTGCTGGTCAGTGTTCCACACAGCGAACGCTCGCAGTTGCCGGTATCGCGTTTATGCTTTTGACCACGGATGTACTGGCACTGGTGTGAGATGCGAATAGGAAGGTCGGTGCGGTTTCGCCCCGGCCTTTTTTATTGTCCGGAATTTGGGTCTGCTTAAAACTTCGCGTGATGTTCAAATGGAAAAGGCCGAAGCGGGTGCTTCGGCCTTTTGTGGTTTTTGAAGATGTTGCGGCTTTACGCGGCTATTTCGCTGATGTTGCGTGGCGCCGGCCTTTGCCGAGATCAGGCAGGAAGACGGTGAGCAGGCCGAGCAGCGGCAGGTACGAGCAGATGTTGTAGACGAAGACGATGCCCATGCGGTCCGCCACCATGCCAAGTGCCGCCGCGCCGATGCCGCCGATGCCGAAGGCGAAGCCGAAGAACAGGCCGGCGATCATGCCGACGCGTCCGGGTACCAGTTCCTGCGCGAAGACGACGATGGCTGAGAAGGCAGACGCCAGGATGATGCCGATCACGAAGGTTAGTACGATCGTCCAGGTGTAGCCCGCATAGGGCAGCGCCAGCGTGAAGGGCAAGGCGCCGAGGATCGAGAACCAGATGGTGAACTTCGTGCCGAACCAGTCGACGATCGGGCCGCCGGCGACCGTGCCGATGGCAACCGCGCCCAGGAAGACGAAGAGCAGGATCTGCGCCTCTTGGACCGACACCTGGAAACGCTCGATCATGTAGAAGGTGTAGTAGCTCGAAAGACTGGTCATGTAGACGTATTTCGAGAAGACCAGCATGGCGAGGACCGCGATCGACATGATCACCTTGGCGCGCGGCAGCACGACGGCGGGCATGGCAGCCTTGCGGCCGGCATTGGTGCGGCGGTGGTTCGAATACCAGACGCCCACGCGCCACAGGATGATCATCCCAGTCAATGCGGCAACCGAGAACCATGCGACGCTGGTCTGTCCGCGCGGCAGGACGATGAAGGCGGCGGCCAGCGGGCCGATGGCCGAGCCGAAATTACCGCCCACCTGGAACAACGACTGCGCCAGACCGTGGCGTCCGCCCGACGCGAGGCGCGCAACGCGCGAGGATTCCGGATGGAAGACCGCCGAGCCCAAGCCGACGACGCCGGCGCCGACGAGCAGCACCCAATAGGCATGCGCATAGGCGAGCAGCACCAGGCCGATCAGCGTGAAGCCCATGCCGATCGAGAGCGAATAGGGCAGCGGGCGCTTATCCGTATAGATACCGATCAGCGGCTGCAGCAGCGAGGCCGTGACCTGAAAGACCAGGCCGAGCAGACCGATCTGGGTGAAGTCGAGACCGTAGCCGTCCTTGATCATCGGATAGAGGGCCGGGATGAGCGACTGCATCGTGTCGTTCAAGAGATGGCAGAAGCTGACTGCCATGATGATGCTGAAAACCGTCTGTTCCGCGGAGTGTTTCTCCGCCGTCATTGTGCCTGTTGTCACGATGTTCCTCCTGAGAACCTGACTATCCGCATAGTCTCCTTGTGATAGTCCCGCTTTCGTGTTTTGGTCTCATTCTTTCGCGATTGGGCCAGGGCTTATGAAAGCGTTGCAAAATATGACATCGGCCGAACTGGCCAAGCTCCATGTCGAGCGGTTGGCGGCCATCGAGGCTGCGTCCGAGCCGGTTCACACGATCCCGTCCGAGTACCCCTCGGGCTATCACGTAGCCACCCATCGGCACAGCCGCGCGCAGTTCGTCTATGCGCGCACCGGCGTGGTCATGGTGTCGTCGCGGCAGGGGCGCTGGATGGTGCCGCCGGAGCACGCGCTGTGGATACCGGCCGGGCTGGATCACTCGGTGGACATGCTGGGCGAGGTGACAATGCTCTCGGCCTATATCAGCTCCGATGCGCTGGTCGCGCTGCCTGAGGCCATCCGCGTGGTCGGGCTTACCGATCTTGCGCGTGCGCTGATCATCGAAGCGGTGTCGCCAAGTGGTGATCTTAAAGGTTCGCGGCGGCAGCGGCTGGTGGTCGCGCTGCTGCTCGAGGAGATTTCGCGGCTGCCGGACCGCTCGCTTGGCCTGCCCATTCCCGGCGACGCCAGGCTTGCGGGGCTTTGTCGCGCCTTTCTGGCGAACCCGACCGCGCGGCTCCTGATCGACGATTGGGCCGAGCAGCTGAACATGAGCCGGCGGGCGTTCACCCGCGCATTCCGGCGCGAGACCGGCATCAGCCTTTCGACATGGCGGCAGCAGGCTGCCTTGTTTACGGCGTTGCCACGGCTGGCGGCGGGCCAGCCGGTCACAACAGTTGCGTTCGATCTCGGTTACGAAAGCGTCGCGGCGTTCACCACCATGTTCAAGCGCATGCTTGGCGCGCCGCCTCGCGCCTATTTCCGGGTTGCCGAGCCCAATTGAAATTCCTCGATAATTTCGAGCGCAGGCCTTTCGCGCTGTCACACGCCCGACATCGGCGCGCGGCATAACTGTGCGAAACATTCGTTTGACATTCGAATGAGTTTCGCTTTAACTGTTTTCACTTTCGCAATTGCGTTGTCTTGTTTGCGTTGCGGCATTTTCTGGGGGCATGGGACGCGTGAGCGGTCAGATTCACGATCTTTTCGTTATCGGTGGCGGCATCAATGGCTGCGGTATCGCGCGTGACGCGATCGGGCGCGGCTACTCCGTTGCGCTGGCGGAGATGAACGATTTCGCCTCCGGCACGTCTTCCGGCGCCACCAAGCTCATTCATGGCGGCCTGCGCTATCTCGAGCATTACGAGTTTCGTTTGGTGCGCGAATCGCTGATGGAGCGCGAGATCCTGTGGGCGATGGCGCCGCATATCATCTGGCCGATGCGTTTCGTGCTGCCCTATCACAAAGGCGGGATCCGGCCGGCATGGCTGATCCGGCTGGGGCTGTTTCTTTACGATCATCTTGGCGGCCGCAAGCTCTTGCCGCCGACCAAGGTGCTCGACATGCGCCGCGATCCGGCGGGCAAGCCGTTGAAGTCGCTCCTCTCGAAGGCGTTCGAGTATTCCGATGGCTGGGTCGACGACGCCCGCATGGTGGTGCTGAACGCCCGCGACGCCGCCGACAAGGGGGCGCTGATAATGCCGCGCACCAAGGTCGTCTCCGCGCACCGCGAGAACGGTGTCTGGGCGATCGAGACTGTGGATACGGTGACCGGCGAGAAGCGGCACTTCCAGGCTCGTATGCTGGTCAATGCTGCTGGTCCGTGGGTCGATCACGTCATTCGCGCTGCCTTCGGGCAGAACGAGGCGCGGCATGTACGTCTCGTCCAGGGCAGCCATATCGTCGTGAAGAAGAAGTTCAACGATCCCCGGGCCTACTTCTTCCAGAACCCCGACAACCGCATCATCTTCGCGATCCCCTACGAGCAGGATTTCACGCTGATCGGCACCACCGATCGCGACTACAAGGCCGATCCGAAGGATGTGAAGATTTCGGACGAAGAGACGACCTATCTCTGCAAGGCCGCGAGCGAATATTTCAACGAGCCGGTGCGGCCGGAAGATATCGTCTGGACCTATTCGGCCGTGCGCCCGCTGTTCGACGATGGCGCGTCCAAGGCGCAGGAAGCGACGCGCGATTACGTGCTGAAACTCGAAGGCGAGGGCGCGCCGGCGCCGTTGCTCAACGTGTTCGGCGGCAAGCTCACGACCTATCGCCGGCTGTCGGAGCACGCGCTGGAGAAGATCAGTGCTGCGATCGGCGCCAAGGGTGCCCCGTGGACGGCCAAGAGCCATCTGCCCGGCGGCGACTTTCCGGCGCAGGGATACGAGGCGGAAGTGCGCAAGCTGAAGGGCAGCTATCCGTTTCTCATCGATACGCATGCCCGCCGCCTCGTTCGCCGCTACGGCACGAAGGCCGCGGCGCTTTTGGGACAGGCGCGCGGGACCGAGGATCTCGGGCGCTGTTTCGGGAGCGATCTCTATGAGGTGGAGGTTCGCTACCTGATCGAGCACGAATGGGCGAGACACGCCGATGACGTGCTCTGGAGGAGAACGAAGGAGGGCTTGCGCTTGACGAGGGAGCAAGCCGCGGTTTTGGAGGAGTACATGGCTGCCGCGCCGGCCGAGATCGCCGTATAGGTTTGGCTCGACACGAATGAGCGGCTGCGGGGAAGCTTTCCCGCCCGCTCAGCCCGTGATTTTCACGTCCGATCCGGCCAGCAGTGAGAGGTCGCGCGCGGCCTGTTGCAGCATGACGATCGTCCCGTCGATATCGGGTGCGTCAGGCGCGTTGACGAGGCCGATATAGGGGCAGGTGAGGGCGGCGATGACGCGGCCGTCGGGGCCGAGGATCGGGGCCGAGAGGTTGTGGACGCCGGCGGTCTGGGCGCTCGGCATTTTCTCGTAGCCGCGTTCACGGATATCGCTGAGGCGCTGATAGAACTCCGGTCCCGGCCGCTTGGCCTTGGGATCGCGGGCGTGCTCGGCGATCATCATCTCGCGCTCCTCATCGGTGCGGAAAGCGAGCAACACGTGGCCGGATCCTGTTTCGAGCAAGCTCATATGCGAGCCGACGCGGATCGATATACCCCAGTAGTTCGGCGCCTCGTGCTGGGCGATAACGACGGCGGAACCGCGGTCGAAAACCACGAGATGGTTCGCCTGGCGGGTGCGCTGCGCGAGGTCGCGCATCAGCGGCATGGCGAAGGATGCGAGACGGCGGGCAGGGGCGTGCAGCTGGGAGAGGCCGAAGAGCTTCAACGTCAGCGTGAAGCGGTCGCCCTCAAGCTTGGTGACATAGCCGCGGCGCACCAATCTGTCGAGCATGCGGTAGAATTCGTTGGGACTGCGGTCTAGGCGCTTGGCGATTTCCGCCTGGGTCAGCCCCTCCTCGACACTCGCAAGAAGCTCGAGGATATCAAGCCCCTTGTCCAAGGCAGGCGCCCGGTACCGGTCGGCTTCATCCGCGTCCATGCTGTTCTCCTGTGAATATGCCCTTACATATACAAATAAGCCGAATCCGAAAAGCGAAAGTTCGGCCGTGCTATCGACTGTGCGGGACAACTTCCCCGTTTCACGAAGCAGCTTGCTACCCAGGTCAGGCGCACATAGCATGCGGCAGATTTGCAGGATGAGGCCGATGTTTCTGACGCAGGAAGAGCTTTCAAATATCACCGCGTTTCGCCGCGAGCTTCACCGCTATCCCGAAGTGTCGGGCGAAGAGGTCGAGACCGCGCGCCGGGTGCAGGAAGCGCTGCTTCTGGCAAAGCCCGATCGGATCGTGTCGAACCTTGGCGGCCATGGCGTGGCCGCTGTCTATGACGGGGCCATTCCGGGGCCGACGGTGCTCATCCGCTGCGAGCTCGATGGGTTGCCGATCGAGGAGATCTCCAACGAGGAATACCGCTCGACGATCCCCGGCAAGGGGCATCTTTGCGGTCACGACGGCCACATGTCGATCCTGATGGCGGTCGCAACCGCGCTTGGGCAGAAGCGGCCGAACAAGGGGCGTGTGATCCTCCTGTTCCAGCCGGCCGAGGAGAATGGCGCCGGTGCCGCCGCAGTTCTCGCTGATCCTCAGTTCGCGACGCTGAAGCCCGATATGGCGCTCTCGCTGCACAATCTTCCCGGTGTGCCGCTTGGGCATGTGCTGCTGCGCGAAGGTCCCGTCAACTGCGCGTCGCGGGGTATGAAGATCATTCTCAACGGCAAGACTTCGCACGCCTCCTGCCCGGAGGATGGCGTTGCGCCGACATTCGCGCTGGCGAACCTGCTTGGCGGGCTGACCGCGCTCGGGAGCGTCGCACCTGTCGGTCCCGACTTCGCGCTGGTGACCGTCACCCATGCCCGGCTCGGCGAGCCCGCCTTCGGCATCAGCCCCGGGCGGGCGGAGATATGGGCGACGCTCAGGACGCTGACCGACGAGCGGATGGCCGGGCTGGTGCAGCGCGCCGAGATGCTGGCGAAGAACGAGGCGGATGCGGCCGGGCTGACGATCGAGATCACTTACGAGGATGTGTTTCATCAGTGCTTCAATTCGCCGGAAGCCGTCGATGCGCTACGCCGAGCGCTGGATGACGAGGGTGTCAGCCACCAGAGCGACAGCCGCCTGCTGCCGATGAAGGGCTCGGAGGATTTCGGGCTGTTTCGAACCGTCGCGCCATCGGCGATGTTCTTTCTCGGGTCGGGTGAAACGCATCCGCAATTGCACAATCCGGATTATGATTTTCCCGAGGCGTTGATCCCGATCGGGGCGGGCGTGTTTTTGCGCGCGATCACCAATATCCTCGGTTGATGAGGCCGCAGATTTGATTGATGTCATGTGCGCCGGCTCATCGAAATTGCCCGCGCAGGTCGTTTTTCCCTTTCCCGCTCGGCGGGATGGGCCTATCTACGATCGGGTTCGACCGACGCCCCACGCCGCACGTGCTGTTGCCGGCCGTTTGATCCAGATTTCACATTGGCAGATTGATGACAGCAGTTGAGACGGTCGAGGCGGATGGTGACGCGGGCAGCGCGCGCCGTTCGAAAATAGTGGCGCTGGTCGTCGCCGTATCCTTCTTCATGCAGATCCTTGACGGCACGATCGTCACCACCTCGCTGCCGCAGATGGCGGCGAGCTTCGGTGTTCCCACGATATCGATGAGCATCGGCATCACCGTCTACATGCTGACCATGGCGGCATTCATTCCGCTGTCGGGCTGGCTTGGCGATCGCTATGGCGCACGGCGCGTCTTCATGGCGTCCATCGCCGTGTTTACCGTCGCCTCGCTGCTCTGCGGGCTCTCCGAGAATCTGAGCGAATTCGTGCTTGCCCGTGCGGTCCAGGGCGCCGGCAGCGCGCTTATGACGCCGGTGGGGCGGATCATCGTGTTGAAGAACGCGCGCAAGTCCGAACTGGTGCAGGCCATTGCACTCATTACGTGGCCGGCGCTGACGGCGCCCGTCATCGGGCCGCTGCTCGGAAGCGTCATCACCACCTATGCAAGCTGGCACTGGAACTTCCTGATCAACCTTCCGATCGGCGTTCTCGGCATGGCGCTTGTCTGGCGTTTCGTGCCGGAGCAGCGCGAGGAGGATGCCGGGCGGCTCGACGTACGCGGCTTTATCCTGAGCGGCGCCGGGCTGACGCTTCTTCTGGCGGCGCTCGAACTGTCGGCGAAATGGCATGGCGGTCTTTTGCTTGTCGGCGCCATGCTGGTTGCCGGTATCGTCTTGTCTTTCTTGGCTTACCGGCATTTCATGCGGGTCGACAATCCGCTGCTCGATCTCTCTTCGTTCAAGGTGCAGACCTTCGCGATCGCCACGCTGTCGGCCGGAACGGCGAGCCGCACGTCCATCAACGCACCGCCGTTTCTGCTGCCCCTGTTGTTCCAGCTCGGTTTCGGACTGAGCTCGATCGAGGCGGGTATCTATCTGCTGGTCTATTTCCTCGGCAATCTGAGCATGAAGACGGTGACGACGCCGTTGCTCGCGCGGTTCGGCTTCCGGACGGTGCTTTTCTTCAATGGGTTGATCGCGGCGCTGACGATCGCGGCTTGCGGCTTTCTCGTGCCGGAGACGCCGCGTGTGGTGATTTATGCGCTGCTGTTCATCACAGGCTTGTCGCGCTCCATGCAGTTTACCGCGCTCAACACGATTGCCTTTGCCGATATCAGCGGCGCGCAGAGAAGCTCGGCCTCGACCTTGTCGAGCATGCTGCAGCAGATGTCGATGTTGCTCGGTGTCGCGATTGCGGCCGCCGTTCTCAACGTGTCGGCTGCCGTTCGCGGGCTCAGCGATCCCGGGCTTGTCGATTTTCGCTGGGCTTTCGTTGTCATCGGCGCGATCGGCGTCGCATCGACGCTGCGGTTTTTGCAGTTGCCTCACGATGCCGGCGCCGAGGTTTCGGGGCACAAGCGTCAGCGGTAGCGCCTGGACGATGATCCGGGTGCGGCCGATTTCCACGTCGCTGTCCGGATCGTGACGTGATAGCGAGGGCTCAGATGATTGCTTCGAGCCGCGTCGCCTTTCTGTCGCCTTTCTTTCCTATGAAAAGCGGGCGCTCGTTCTTACTACCGAACTTGCTACCAAACTTGGCGGGGATACCTTGCGGCTGACACGTTTTCTGCTTCAGAGCTTATTGTTTGTCTCGCTGGCCGTGGCCGGCGCTGGTTCCAGCCATGCGCAGACACCACCACCCGCCGCGCCGACGCAGAGCGCGCAGCCAGCCGCCGAGCAGAACGCTGCCGCACCCAGCGGGCCGGGCGATCAGGCCGCCAAGCATATGGCCAAGGCGAAGGCCGATTTCGCGGCACTTCAGGAAAGCGTGAAGCAGAGCGTCGACGACGATGACGGGTTGGTGGCGCTGGCGGGGCGGGCCGATGAGCTCAATCGCGGCGTTGCCGGGATTTCCGGCGGCATCACGCCGCGTCTCGATCAGATCAAAGCGCGCCTGGCCGAGCTCGGCGAGCCGCCGAAGGACGGGCAACCGCCCGAGGCCGAGATCGTTGCCAACGAGCGGAATGCCTTGATGTCGGAGCGCGCGCAGCTCAACGTGGTGCAAGGCGATGCTGAAACGCTGACCTCCTCGCTCGGCCGGATGAGCAACCAGATCGCGGAACTCCGCCGCAAGCTGTTTGCCGCGACGCTGCTTCGCCGCAGCGACATTTCCGCCTCCGTGCTTGCCGACGCCGGCACCGCGTTTGTCCAGGAAGTGGGCGCATTCCAGCAGGCGCTGGCGAGTTGGCTTGGCTTCGTGCTGAAGTTCAAGGCCTTCGCCTTTGCCGCCGCTATCTTCATGTCGCTCGCCACAGCGCTGATCCTTCTGTCGGGCAGCTACCGGCTCTTCGGGCACTATCTGCAGCGCAAGGAGAGCGATGAGCCGCCCTCCTATATCAGCCGGCTTTCGATTGCCTTCTGGTCGACGCTGGTCAGAACGCTGTCGCTCGCGACACTGCTGGTCACGTCCTATCTCTTCCTCGATAGCTTCAATGTCCTGAGACCCGACATCGCGCCTGTAGTAGCGGCGCTGTTTTCGACGATCGGTGTCATCTATTTCGTTCGGCGCTTCACCAATGCCGTGTTCGCGCCACGCGACCCGCAATGGCGTCTCGTCCGCCTGTCCAATCGCGGTGCAAGCTCGATCAGCGCCTGCCTGCTGGCGATGGCGATCGTTCATGCACTCGATTTCTTCTTCGGCAGCATCAGCGAATCGATGGGCTCGCCGCTTGTTCTCACCGTCGTCCGCAGCTGGATCGCGGCGCTGATCATCGGCCTGATACTGATCGCGGCGTCCTTCGGGCGGCCGATGATGGCGAAGAGCCGTGATCCCGATGCGCCTGGCCGGCATTGGCCGAAGGGGCTGGCGATCGTGCTCCGCGTACTCGGTGGCGGCCTCATCTTCGCGGCGCTCACCGGTTATGTCGGTTTCGCGCGCTTCATCGCCTCGCAGCTGATCTTTACCGGCGCCATCGGCGTCACGACCTATATCGGCCTGCTCTCGGGCAAGGCAATTTCGCGGACGGAAACTTTCGGCGATACGCGGCCGGGCCAGTATTTGGCGTCGCGCTTCAAGCTTGGGCCTGTCGTGATCGACCAGGTCGGGCTGCTCGTCGGCTTCTGCATCTATGGCGTGGCGCTTGCCACCGGCATTCCGCTCATCCTGCTGCTCTGGGGCTTCCATGTGCAGGACCTGCAGCTGATCGCCTATCGCCTGTTCACGGAGGTCCGGCTCGGCGGCATCAGCATATCGCTGGTCGGCATACTCACGGGTATCCTGCTGTTTGCTGGCTGCTATCTCCTGACGCGCTGGATCCAGCGCTGGCTCGACAACAACGTCATGGCCCGCAGCCATGTCGACCTTGGCGTACGTAACTCGGTCAAGACGGGCATCGGCTATCTGGGCGTCGGTATCGCGGCGCTGATCGGCGTGTCGGCTGCGGGTATCGATCTGTCAAGCTTCGCGCTCGTTGCCTCGGCACTGTCGGTCGGTATCGGTTTCGGCTTGCAGAACATCGTGTCGAACTTCGTGTCCGGCCTGATCCTGCTGGTCGAGCGGCCGTTCAAGGTCGGCGACCACGTTGTTTCGGGTACGGCCGAAGGTATCGTCAAGCGTATCTCGGTGCGCGCCACCGAGATCGAGACCTTCCGCAAGCAGTCGATCATCGTTCCGAACTCGGAGCTGATCAACGCCAATGTCGGCAACTGGACCCATCGCAACAAGATGGGGCGCTCCGAGATTCCTGTTTCGGTGAGCTACGATTCCGACCCGCAGAAGGTGATGGATATCCTGCTCGAGTTGGTGAATGCGGTGCCACTGGTGCTGCGCAATCCGGAACCGCATGTCGAGTTCCTGCGCTTCGGCCCTTATTCGCTGGATTTCGAGCTGCGTTTCATGCTCGGCGACATGGGCGACGGGTTGAAGGTGCGCAATGATCTCAGGATCGCGATCCTCAAGCGCTTCCGCCAGGAGGCGATCGAAATACCTCTGCCGCAGAGCGACGTGGTGTTCCATCGCCAGCCGGATACCGTCACCCCTGATGCCGATATCCTGGCGCCGGAGCCAGTGGTGGACGAACAGGTAGAAAGCCGCGATATCGAGGAAGACGATGGCAGAGTGCGTCGCCTTCGCGGAAAGGCCGACGGCTAGGCGATGCGAGCGCAGGGCCTGTCTGTGGTCGCGTTCGTCCGCGCGTGATGCCTTGAACCGGTCACTAGGTTATAGATTAAAGCGCGCAAAATAGTCCTTTAATCATGTTGCCAAGAAAGCCGCATCCTTTGCGCTGAAAGCTATTTTGCTCGCCCAAGAATGGGTCCGTTTAATACTTATTCAAACAGCCTGATGTAGCGATTTGAACCAAGCAGACGATTTTCTTCTTGGGGTTTTGAAATGGCTTTTTTGGGTATTTCCGGGATGCAGTATTCCGGTGGCATGTTTGAGAACGTACGTATTGTTGTCGCCGAAGACTCCAACGTCTTCACCTCCATGATCAGCACGCGGTTGAAGGAGCTTTTCGACATCGAGGTGGAAATCTGCCGCAACTTCGAAGAGCTGCAGCTCTGCTACGACAAGTCTTCCCAGGAAATCACGCTCGCCATCTCCAACATCAACCTGCCGGGCGCTGAGAACGGCGAGGCTCTGGAATATCTGGTGGATCTCAGCATCCCGACGATCGTGTTCACCGGCACCTTCCAGGAAGGTATGCGCGACAAGCTGATCGCCAAGGAGATCGTCGACTACATCCTCAAGGACAATGTGTTTGCGGTCGATCTTCTGGCTGAATCCGTCTGCCGCTTCCTGACCAATCATCGTCATCACGTGCTGATCGTCGATGACAGCCCGACGGCGCGCGCGCTGCTCTCCAGCCGCCTGAAGCGATACAATTTTCGCGTCAGCACGGCCGATAGCGGCGCCAAGGCGCTCGAAACGCTTAAGGCGAACCGTGACATCGGCTTGATGATCACCGACTACAACATGCCCGATATCGACGGCTTCGAGCTTACCCGCCGTATCCGCTCCAGCATCGGCTCGCATGAACTCAGGATCATCGGCGTCTCGTCGTCTTCCAACCGCCTGCTTTCGGCGCGGTTCCTGAAGGCCGGAGGCAACGACTTCATGCTGCGTCCGTTCATCGACGAAGAGTTCTATTGCCGGGTCAATCAGAACCTCGATACGTTGCTGCAGATCCAGTCGATGCAGCCGGCGCGCAAGAGCGCCTGAGCGGCAATGTTCGCCAATCCATGCACCGGAGTGAGGCCATCACTCCCGGGGCTGATGGCACTCCCGGGAGTGCTGTCCACTCCCATACCCAACCGATGAAAATCTCCTTTCGCGCCCGCCTGCGGTCTTTTGACCGGATGCGGCGCGGGACGGATTTTCGTTTGCCAGGCAAAGCCGCACGAGGCAGGTGACCGACATGAAATCAGACCTTCTGCGTGAACGACAGACTTCGCAACGCGAGGGGCGCACGGTTCTTCTGGTGGAGGATTCGCGCATGTTCTCGTCCGTCCTGTCGCACCGTTTCGAAACGGAGCTTGGGCTGACGGTGACGCATTGCGGGTCCCAGGAAGCGCTCGACGCGGCGCTTCTGGAAGCCACTGACGGTTTCACCATGGCGGTTGTCGGTCTCAATCTGCCGGGTTCGCCGGATGGACACGCGCTTGATCAAATCCTCGCACATGACATCCCTGCCATCGTCTTCACAGGGTCGTTCAATGTCGATGTGCGCAACCGGATCGCGTCTCGCAATATCGTCGATTACGTCGTGAAGGATAACGAGTTCGCGCTCGACAATCTGATCGCCGCCGTACGGCGCGCCATTTCCAACCGAAAGACCCGTGTTCTCGTCGTCGATGATGTGGTGTCGGCCCGAAGCGCGCTCGTCGAACTCCTGGAAGCGCAGCAATTCAAGGTGTGCCAGGCTGGAACCGGCATCGAGGCGCTGGAAGTGCTGGAAAAATACGGCGATATCGAGCTGGTTCTGACCGACCATCATATGCCTGATATGGATGGCTACGAGCTGACGCGGCGGATCCGCAATCGCTATAGCAACGAGCGCATCCGGGTGATCGGAATTTCCTCGTCGGGAGACAGGTTCTTGTCCGCAAGCTTTCTGAAGGCCGGCGCCAGCGATTTCGTCTATCGTCCGTTCGTGCCGGAAGAGCTGCAATGTCGCATCTCGCACAACATCGAGACACTGACGCAGATCAAGCAGCTGCGGGCTGCTGCGGCGAGCGACTATCTGACCGGGCTCTACAACAGGCGTTACTTCTACGACCAGGGACCGCGAATCGTCACGGAGTGTCTGCGCAACTTAGAGCCGGCATCAGTTGCAGTTCTCGACATCGACCATTTCAAGCGTTTGAACGATACGTATGGCCATGAGATTGGCGACAGGGTGTTGAAGGCAGTCGCGACGCGGCTCCAGAGCGAGTTCATCGGCAGTGACAATCTGCTGTCGCGCGTGGGTGGCGAGGAGTTCGCGATGCTATTTGCTGGACTGGATTCAGCCGCTGCGACGGCGCTCTGCGATCGGGTGCGCGAGGATATTCAAGCGCTGAAGATCGTGGCCGAGGACGAGGACATTTCGGTCACCGTCTCGATCGGCGTCGCCGAAATCGGCGGGTACGAGACGTTCGAGAATTATCTCAATGCCGCTGACCAGTATCTCTACATGGCCAAGCATCACGGGCGTAACCAAGTCTATTCCGACGCGCGCGTGGTGACGGCCGCGGCGGAGTAATGTCGCATCCACGATAGCGATTTGCGGCCGCTATCGTGGGCAATTGTCGTAAGGCTCAGGCCGCGATGGCCTGCCGGGCGGTTGCCATCGTCATCTTCCGCTCGGCGCGCTCCTGCTGCGGCGAGCGATGGTAGAGTTCGCGATAACACTTGGAGAAGTGCGACGCGGAGACGAAGCCGCAGGCGACAGCCACTTCGACGACAGGCATCGACGACTGCACCAGCAGGTGACGGGCGCGGTCGAGCCTGATCTCGAGATAGTAGCGGGCAGGGGAGCGGCCCATTTCCTGGCGGAACAGGCGCTCGATCTGACGGCGCGACAGGCCGGCCCCGTCTGCGATCTCCAGCAGCGATAAGGGCTCGGCGAGATTGCCTTCCATCAATTCGATGATCGACAGGACCTTGCCGTTCTGGACGCCGAGGCGGGCGCGCAGTGGCAGGCGCTGGCGGTCGTGCGGGCTGCGGACGCGGTCGGTCAGGTGCTGCTCGCAGACGCGGTTGACAAGCGTTTCGCCGAAATCCTCGCCGATGAGGTTGAGCATCATGTCGAGCGAGGCGGTGCCGCCGGCGCAGGTGTAGAGATTGCTGTCCACTTCGTAGAGATCGGCATAGACCTCCGCCTGCGGGAAGGCTTCGGAGAAGCCCGGCAGGTTTTCCCAGTGGATCGCGCAGCGCTTGCCATTCAGGAGACCGGCCTGGGCAAGCACATGCGCGCCCGTACAGAGACTGCCGACGGCGACGCTGCGATTGTAGGATTCGCGCAACCACGCATTGACGGACTTGTTGTTGAATTCCTCGACGTCGATGCCGGAACAGACCAGCACCATGCTCGGGCGGTTCTCGCCGCCTAGATTGCGACGTTCGTCCGCCAGCGACGTATTGGCCTCGACGCCGATGCCGCAGGAGGAATAGACCTTTTCGCCATCAACCGATGTCAGGCGCCAGGTATAGGCCTGGTAGCCCAGCATGCGGTTGGCGATGCGCAGCGTATCGATCGCGGCCGAAAAGGGCAGCATCGTAAACTGCGGTACCATGAAGAAGACGATGGAGCGTTTCTTATGCGACATCTTGCTCATGCGAGAAATCCATGATGGAGGGCCAATGCGCTATTGGTGCTTGGATTGCGCCGCTTAGATATTCAGAAAGCGACATTCTCATGGAAAAATGCGGCCGCAAAGAGCAAAAATGCGACATTGCTTTAATTGACGCCGGTCAATTGGCTTTTGCCAAGAACAAATGTTCGCCAAAAGCCCCTTTAGAAATACATGTTCCTGATATTCAAGATTAAATCACGAGGGGCCCAAAACGACGAAAGCGGCGCTGCGGGTAAGCAGGCGCCGCTCTCATGCGGGGAGGTATGTCGCATCCATTACATCGCCTTGTGGTCGTCTACATTATCCGCCGACGGCCAGCCGAAATCCTTGCGCATGTCGATCGGCATGGCTTCGATTTCGCGTGCTGCCTGCCACTGATGCCATGCGCGGGCAACCTTGCGGGCGTAGGCTGACAGGGAGTGGTCATGATGCGCCACATGGGACAGCTTGTTGTCTCTGAAGGTGATCGTGGTCATGTCGAATGTCCTTTCTCGTATCGACCGACGTCTCTCGGTTGTGAATCCGTTGTTACTGATATGGTCCTTCGTGGCCCATCAATCAAACGAATAGAGTTTATGGCTATCATCAATCATTTTGAATGATTGGCCGATCATGTGGATCGGGCAACCAATGGCGTATAGTGGGAAAAATTTGCTGACGCTTTTCGGAAGAAATCTCCGCTTCAGAATCAATAGTTTTTCCTAGCCGTACATTTTTCAGTGATTTAGAAAATCTACGCGCGCGCTGTCCTGGCGAATTGTTGTCACTCGATCAGTTCGCGGGAGCGGTGATCAAAGCTCCCTTCAACCCAGCTCAGTTTCGGCGGTAACCCGGAAGATGTTTCGTTTAGCCCTACGGAGAGACGTAGTGGGTGAAGCCACTGGATAACGCTGCCCTGGTCCTGGTCGGAAAGCGGTTACTCCTCGCCTCTGTCCGCCCACCGAACGCCCACACCATAAAACCGCCCGCTCTTTACATCCCCCCAGCCGGTGAACACGACGCCTTGCTCCTCGTACCACAGCTTGAGCCTCTCCGAGACGGGGGAGCGCGTATAACTGTTTTCGAGGTTCTGGACGGTCGGATTAGATACGCCTATGGCCGCAGCAACATATGACTGATGCTTTTGGAGCAGCGCCCTTGCAGCTCCAAAGCTGACAGGCTGATCTTCTGATCGGAATTTTGCTTTCTGTGCATCTGTGGCGTCAGGGCCGTTCGGTGCGGCCCACTTAGCACCTGCGTGCCTTACCGGTTTTCCGACCTGGGCTTCACCGACGAATTCAATGCCTTTGCTTGCATAGAAATCGACCAGCTGCAGGTTTTTGTCGATCAAGCTGGCCTGATGGTTCTCCAGTTCGCTAAGCGTCTTCTGACTGATGCCAGCATCTTCCGCGACGTCACGCTGCGACCGGCGCAAAAGAGCTCGCGCGACACGAAGGCTTTCTGACGGTGCGGGGGTCCTCATTCGTCCGAGAAGCCGGTAGCGGAAAAAATTGTCAACACTTGCTTATGACGTCTATTATTACGTCAGAAAATAATTATAAGGTTATTTATGACGTTTGATTCTACGTCGAATATTTGGAGGCTTAAATGGATGAAATGGCTTCGCTTGAGTCGCGCTGGCGTTGGTCGACTTCCTCCAGCACAATTGATCGATTGCGTACTCTTGCGGACGATCTTGAGGCCGTCACTTTAGGACGCTCGGAACCGCATCCTGCCACCTTGATGACGTCGTGGTCGTTCGCAACTCGCGCGGCCCCATGTCTTGTAGGACACACGTTCGGCCATCCCAGCATTGGCGACGGACGACGCGCCATCACAAGTGAAGTCTACTACATCGATCCTACACGCCGTTTAGCGAGAACTCTGTCACGTTGGTACAGGCTCGGCTCTTACGAGCCGCCCGACGCCGGAAACGATGCTGTATCAGCCGGCCGTCGATAGAAATTCCTTGCAGCCCAATTGGAGACCTCGATGCCGAATAAACAGTCCGGCAAACGCTTTCGCGTGCCTTGGCGAAAAAAGCTCGACGAAAACGACCTACCCGTGACGTTGCCTGTATTCATGGCTTACTGCGCTGTAGCCCGCGCACTCCGCTCTTTTAACAGGAACGGCACGAAGAGCATCGTGACCCTGGTCGCGAGCGAAGACTTTTATTATCCCGTCTTCGCCGAAGCTGCCCGGTTCTTTGCGGCGCAGATTTGGCATTCGTATCGGTTCGCGGGCAACGTATTACAATGGAGCGACAAGAATTTTCGTCATGAGGCGGAAGCGCTGCGTGACGAGCGCGCAATTTTATTCGCACCACCATCCTACGAAATTCAAGAAGACGATCGGCTACTCTCGGATGCCGTGGTGCCCCTTGGCTCTCGTACGGCCAGACATGCGCAGGCCGCACTACGGCGGGCGGGTCTTCCTGTCACCAGCGAAAACGTTGACCTTCTTCTCACAGAGCCGTGGCCCCGCTTGAGCCGAGCTTTCCAAGATCGACGCAGTCCGCTTCAGGCGATCCAGCGTCTGCGGAGTCTTCCAAAGACCATCGCAGAAGAAGTGGCCGAGCCAAAGGGTTCACCGACCCCTGCTGGGCCAACGCTCTTGGAAATGCACGGGTTCGGGAGCCTCATTGAGTGGGGCTACGACTTGGCAAAGGACATCTCAGACTTCAAAGCGGGCATCATTCCATGGAGAGATGTCGACAACGGCGTCTTGGTTTCGGGTCCACCTGGCGTTGGCAAAACCATGTTCGCCAGTGCTTTAGCCAACACCTGTAAAATTCCGATCATCTACGGGTCTGCTTCAAGATGGCAGGAGGCGGGAGCGCTCGACGAGCACCTCAAGGCCATGAGGGCTTCCTTTGCCGAAGCCAAAGAGAAATCACCATCGATCCTGTTCATTGACGAAATCGATGTTCTCGGCAGCCGTGGTGAGAAAGACCGGAACAGCGCCTACATGCGTAACGTGATAACCGCGTTGCTACAGTTACTCGACGGGTTCGAACGTCGCGAGGGGGTGGTTGTAATGGGAGCCTGCAACCACCCAGACCGCCTGGATTTTGCTATTAGAAGACCCGGAAGACTTGACCGCCATATCGCGGTTCCCTTGCCGAATGCCACAGCGAGGAGGGCCATCCTGAAACTCCACAGCGGGGTCACCATGTGCACTGCCGACTACGAGATTTACGATATGGCGACCGAAGGTCTAACGGGAGCGGACATCGAGCGACTAGTTCGCGATGCCAGACGCGCTGCGCGACGACAATCGCAAGACCTCAACAGCGAGCACATCGTCAGCAATCTCCGACCACTCACCAAACTTCCCGAGTCCTATCTACGTGCCTTGGCTATCCATGAGGCGGGCCATGCTGTCGTCAGCTTCGAATTGGGGCATTCGCCGATCTCTCGCATCAAGATATCGCGCCACAAAGTCGACGACGAAATTCGAGAACTGGGCTACGTCGAGTACCAGCCGCCCGCTCCCCAGCGGCGGACGCGACAGTTCTTCGAGAACGCGATCGCTACCTTTCTTGGCGGCATTGCTGCCGAGCTTGAGGTGTATGGTTCATTCACCGACGGTGCGGGCGGTGCCGATGAGTCCGACCTCAACCGCGCCACTGATCTTGCTACCGCACTCGCGGGGTCGCTCGGTATGGGACATACGTTGGTCGCAGCAAATTTCGAACGGGGCGACTCCTCCAATTTACGTCTTTACCTGCCCGAATTGAGGCGCGAGGTCCATGATATCCTCGAAACCCAGCTTTCGCGCGCGAGGGCAACAATTCGCTCGCAACAGCCAGCGTTGGACGCGGTCGCTGAGCGATTGCTTGAAGCGGGTGAGTTGGCGGGCGAGGAGGTCCAAGACATCATCCGCGACCACCGCCGTTCCATAGTCAGTCTTGCGAAACCACCAAGAAGGGCTGGGATGTGATGGCCAAGCGGTCGAAGCGGAGCGAACTCGGGGCCATGAATGCCGCGCAGTCCGGCTCGCTGGGCGAGGCCGAGCGCGGGCCCTCGATCGAACTTGATCCGTTAGCCTTGAACGTGCGTTCGGCATTTGTAGCTCTATATTTACCCCACCTTCCATGCTTAGCTGAACAGCGAGACCCTTAATGAATATTTGGCCGATCTCCGACCTCCATCTCGAGTTTGGGGTGCCTTTTAAATACAGGCCCCCTGAAGACGTGGATGTTGTCGTCTGCGCAGGCGACGTTTTGACCAAGGGGATCAAGCCGAGCATCGAGTGGCTTCGGCAAAACATTGGCCACACCAAGCCTGTGGTGTTCAGCGCCGGGAACCATGAGTTCTATGGTGCCTCGGTCAAGGAGAGCCTGGACGCGGCCGAGGCTTTCGGCTCCGGAGTCCATTTCCTTGAAAACAGGACCGTAGAGATAGGGGGCGTCCATTTCGTGGGCGGTACCTTGTGGTCCGATTTTCATCTATTCGGTTTCAATCCCGAAGTCGCGATGTCGTACGCAGCCCATGACATGAATGATTACAAGAAGATCAAGTTTTCCAAGACCCCCTATGTGAAGTTCAAGCCGACCCATTCCTACAGGATGCATGTCGAGACCAGAGAGTTCATCGCCTCCGAGCTACGGAGGCTGCGGGGTGAAAAGGTTGTCGTTGTGACCCACCACGCGCCGTCGTCCCGTTCGATTGCGAGTGGATACCGAACTGATCCGATCTCAGCGTCCTATGCCTCGGATATGGAGGAACTCATCTTTGAGACTGGTCCCGCGCTTTGGGTGCACGGGCACGTTCACCATCGGAACGACTACGTGCTCGACACCTGCAGGGTAGTTTCCAACCCCCGCGGATATCCCGGAGAAAACACTGGCTTCGATCCTAGCTTTACGGTCCAGGTCGACAGCGACCCTGGCTTGAAGGCAAAACTCGTCGCGGAGGCGATCACTATTCTTGACCAAGCGCCTGATACCGCTCCTGATCCGGGCGATGAGGCTCCAGAGCGGCGCACGGAGGTCGGAGACAATGAGTGACAAACCGTCGGTGTCTGCCAGCGACCTGTCGAACGCTAGGGTTAGAAAGTTTCTTGATGACCGCCTCAACGGCCCGACAATCTCGTCCCGCGAGATGAAGGTACGCGTTGAAGCACTAATCGAACGACGGCGGGAGTCGCTGTTAACGGCACCTGACCAAGAGCTCGATTCCAAACCGAACGATGGTCATAAAGGCGGTCTCTGACCAACTCGCGCGGATTATCGCGGACAAAAAACGGGTTTGACCCCGGGTACATGATGGAAACCTGATGTGCGAGAGCACATCGCACAAAACATCCCTTGGTGACTGATAGGAGATAACGAGAATGCTCTCTCACTGCGGTTCTCCTGGTACTCACCCAATCCGAGGAGTTATCGAGATGACGCCGAAACAACCTCTGGAGCCGGAACCGGACGTGAATATGGGCGAAAATGGCGGAAGTCTCTCGTTTGGCTCAGCGCTTGACGGCATCGACTATGAGCCGCTCGGCCGGCGAAGCGTTCGGTCAGGAGATGCAGGGACCCATAGGACAGGCTCCGGCCGCAATCCCTTGCCGCGGAGCGCCAGGTACGATCACACATCGGGGACGCTCGTAATCGATTTCATGAACGGCTCGACATTCACGACGCCTATCAGCGCGTTCGCAGACCTCGCGGGCGCGAACGTCGATGAAATCACAGACGTCGAATTGCTCAGTGACAAGCTGCTCCATTGGAAGTCCCTCAAGACATCGCATGACATCGCGGCGGTGTTAGCCGGGGATTTTCGCCCCAAGGCCTCTTCGACAGGGGCGTTTGCGCAGGACTGCGTCGTGATAACTGAATCTGGGTCCGCACCGCCGCGGTGGTGCGATCCAGTGATTAGGTTCCTCTTCAGCAATTTGCCCGGCGACAGCAAAGTCCGCTGGTACCACGACTTTCTGACGGCTTATCAAATCGGATGCGAGACACTCGTCGCGCTCGGGCAGGCTGAGGCCACAGAGGACGGGGCGATCCCGCTCACAGGTCCATCCCTACCTGCGATCTTGCCTCGGCAGGACGATGTGGCGGTTGCGATTTTGTACCTCGCCGGGCAAAGCGGCTTGATCATCTTTCGCTCGAACGATGACGACAAGGCGACGCAAGTAGTCGGAGAGGGCTTCGACAGCTTGCATCGCTTTGGGGACAGGTCCTGGGCCGCACGTTCGCATCCCGACGTCACGAATATTCTTCGTCTTCTTGACGTGCTGGACGGGTTCGAGTGGACCGAAGCCGCAGAAACGATCCTTTGGCGCGAAAGCCCCCGGGAATGGCGCATCGACTTCACAGATCACCCGCGATTTCTGGACGCTCTTGACAAGGCATGCGCTCGAATGCCCGATCATATTCGAGAAGCCGTCGACCGCTTCTCTCAGGTTACTGAAAAAGATATCGCGATTTACACCGCGATTCCGGATCAGAGCGGAGAAAACTCAGACGCGGTGATCAGGTCGCCGCCCCAGACCCGTGAGCAGGCAATATCCACTGTCCTCTGGATCAGGCGTTTCGACTTCGACGAGCTGTTCTACAAGTTCTGGCGGATAGAGGACGGCTGGCTTGGTCCACACGAAGCTGCACGGGCATTGGAAATCTTCAGTGATCCGCTCGCGATCGCCATGCGGAAAGCGGTCGCAGCTCGGCTTTATCCGCATCTCCCACATTTGGCAGAATAGAGGGACGGGGCCGGGAACCTGGCATGCCATGTCTATAGCCCGGCACGACGTCTACGAACTCGCGAAGGAACTAGCGGATGGTTGAGGGCGACAAAGCGGAGAGGACACAAGCCATCAGGTTTGCCACTTGGGCCAGGCCAGTCGCCGAGTTTCTTTCGTATAACATTCCTTACGATGAGGTCGTGGGCTGGCTACATCTGAGCAAAAAGGAATTCATGTTTGGATGCGAGGCGTTGATTGCCTTGGGGCAGGCAAGGGAGACCGAATGGGGAGCAAGCCCTCTTCGTTTTCCCGAGTATCCAAGTCCCCCGCCGCGCTGGGACGACATTTGCGCCGCGGTCATCCAAGTTGCGACCAAGACCAGACAGCTTGCCTTTCAGTCTTCCGACATTTCGTCGGAAGCAGGGTTGGGCAACGTTGATTTGTCGTCAATGGACGCCATCGCTGCGGCAAATGGCATTCGGGAAGCGTTCGTCACCGTCAACCTTAAACCGGTTTTGATTGCCCTCGGTCTCGTTGAGGGCGGTCATTGGTCAGTCGTCGCAAAGGCCGTACGACAAAGGGCAGATGTCTAGGGATGCGTCGGATGGACAACCGCTGGCTTAGTACGAGGTCCAGAGCGTCGCCCAGATCGGCGGGGAAGCCTTGGCTCAGAATATTTATTCTCTCAGTTCGACTGGTATCGTCAGACCCGCAAATCCGCAATTCCGGGCGACTTGATAGACCTGTCGGATTGACCCCAACCGCCGTGCCATCAGGTTCTTCCCCGTTGTGACACGGAAGAGCTGTTTGTTCCTGTCGAATGTGAGAAGCAGCCACACGGGCGCGAACGCTGTCGACCCTGGTGCGAGTACGAAGAGTGGACTCCCGCCGTCTCCTAGAAAACGCCTGAACTGATACATGTCGCATGGCGGAAGAGATTGGAGCCATTTTTCGTCAGCGTCGTCCGGGATGATGCCCTTTCGATGGGCGATTATGGAATGTTCTTCATTCATCGCCGATCAATGGCCTACTCTTTGGAATGTTCCAAGTCCTATAATTCGCGTGCTATCGCCGCGAAGGCGGTGGTGGTTCAGCAACTGGCTCCCGGAATTGAAGGCAGTCCTACTAGCGGTTTCTCGTTATCGAATTGGTAACCATCCATATCCCATATTAGCACTGTCGCAACTATAAACGCGTCGCGACGTTATGGCAGGAAGTGCATGTCTCTCGGGAACCCGCACACCCCCATCTAGTGCGGGTTCCACCACTTCATCGACAGGGGAGCAGATGTCCGTTCTTGCACGACTGCTCAGCGGCGCGGTGCCGCCGAAGCGAAAGCGCCCGTTGCAACAGGTTGGCGGCCTGTGTTTTCGCGTGAACGCCGACGGCGAACCCGACGTCCTTCTGATCACGACTCGTGAAACCAAGAGATGGACGATCCCCAAGGGCTGGCCGGTAGAAGGCCTCAGCCGGCACAAGTCGGCGAAGCGGGAAGCGTGGGAAGAGGCGGGGGTGAAAGGCAAGGTCGGAATAAAGCCCTTCGGAAGCTTCATGTACGAGAAAGTGCTTGCCAATGGGGATGCTGTCCCGGCAGACGTCCAGGTTCACCTTATCAAGGTGAGAGAGACCCGATCGATTTTTCCGGAGCGCGGTCAAAGAGAGTTGGCTTGGGTCTCAGCGTCGGAAGCAGCTCGTCGCGTGGTCGAGCCCGGCTTAAAAAAGTTGTTTGCGAAGCTATCGAGGCGCTTTTCAGAAGATTGAAAATGAGCGGCGTGCTCTCTTTGCATTTTGCATTAACGGCGGCCCGAGTTGCACGAGCAATAATCACGGGCCGCGGGGGTTCGCCTCGCTTGCTTTAGTTTGCTGCGTGATAACCGCCGTAGACGGCAATTCCGATGTAAAAGGCAAACGCGGCGAGTGCGATAGCAACGCCGATCCAAACGGCTCCTCGGCCAAATCGCGCTTTCTTCCGGTTTTGCGAAGGGCTGTCGGCCGATGGTGCTAGTGACGGTTCGTCGCGTTCGTTCATTATGATCTCCTGATGGTTTCCATCAGAGAAGTTCGGAAGACAGCAAATGTTCCGAGGTGGCTAGGGCCAGACAAGGGATTCGCGTCTCGCACAGATCATCTCGCGGACCCGTGATGCGGTCACACCCCATAGGGTGACTACGGCGCAGTCGAGCAAAGCTCGCTCCTGCGCCTAGCTGATCGGCGAGTGCTTAACGCTCCGGGTGGTCCCGGCGATCGCATATAACGATACGACCGGTGACGGATGTCCTTCAGGTTAGCTTGGGTAGGTTGTCGGGTCGAGGGCCGTTTGGACGCACGAAGATGCCTGGCAGCCCTCACTGCACAGCACGCTAGGGCCAATCTTCAGATCAATCATCTAGCGCAACATGTAATGATTAGAGATCGTGTATCATGCCGTTTTGTCACCAGCGGTGGCCGGAAGGATCGTCGAGGTTGGTTTGAGGGGGCCACCGGGGGGAACGCGGAGTTCCTTACATCTGATCTGACCCCAAAAATTTTTGCACCAAACATTTTGGGGAAAGTCCGCAGCCTGTTGGGTGATGGCCGACAAAGCTCGCGAGTTCAAAGAACTTCAATCCGCCCACTACAAGTAGTACAATAGACCCGACAACAAGGAGTATGGCGATGAGATGGATGCTATAGCCGAAGGCCTGCCAACGCACAGCACTCGGCTTTGGCCGAACAAACGGGCTGTCGAAGTGCATCGTGTGATGGACTTGGTAAGCCGTGTAGCAATACTGGGTGATGTAGGCTAATGACGGGACGATCACGGCGAGCAATACGCTAGCGAAGAAGTAGGTAACCGCTTCGCTGAAAATTTCCACTGCAGGCGTGTGGATGATCGCCTTGGAGTTGGCAGAGAAGAACCCTAGCAGGCCTGCTATGCCACCCGCACTAGCTATGGCAGGGGCTTTCATAGCGCTGTTAGCGAAACTCTCCAGGAGCTTCTCAGTGTCCGATATCTCTTTGAGGTGTCGGTCGTGGGCCAGCACCGCATACTTCTCACGCTGATTATCGTCCAAGCTTCAGAACCTTCGTCCGGTTGTCATCCAGCAGTTCGATCACCCCGCGGCCGTTGAGTGGCAGCAAGAGGTTCAAGACTGCATCTTGAGAGTAACCTTCGCCGATCAGCGGGACACAAATGTCGTAGTTGCTCAAGGTATCCTGAGGGCGTTCATCGAGCCGCCTCAGAAGATTGAAAAATGCAGTCTCTAGGTCTTCGTGGTCACTCGACACCTGATGATCGAGCGGTAGCGAGATTATCAGGTGGGAAACGCAAACGGCTCTTTAAGTTGCGAAGCCGCCAGACCACGGCCTAAGAATAGGTTTGCCGTTTAATTCATCAGTAGGTTCTATCAAATAGACGAACCCCGTCTGATGCTTTTTATCATCAAACAGCGTCTCGTATGTCACGCAACCAACGATGAAATCGGCCTGGCTTCTAAACTCTATTTCGAACCTGTCATAGTTCGTCCAACTCCACTCACGCTCATAGCTCTCTCCTGGCGGAACCAGCGTTCCATGGTGTTCGCTGTCGAACTCAAGGGACTCTGTCGCAAGCATGTCCATCACAAGGGGAATACTGTGTAAATCGGAGGAGTGAACATTGGTATGCACATTGATAGCCGCAGTCTTCCCTGCGTTTCTATTCGTGATGCCAATGTGAAGCGATGAAGATTCTCCGTCATGCTCTAGCCTAAGAACGTCTAGCGGCCGCACGGTTGAGAAAACCCAACCGCGCTCTGACGTGATAATCGCTGCAGCATTGAGAGCATTCGCCTCCCGCGCAGCCAGAAGCGAAGCTCTGATCCACACCAAACCCAAAACGCTCACACCCCCGGTTACCACACCGAGAATAAGAATGAAATATGTCCAGTCAGCCGTCTCATCTTGAAGAGATTGGGCCAGGTTGTCTCCCGCCGCTGAAAGTCCCGACAACTCTTGGCGTAAACATTCCAGATCAAGTTGGCATTGCTTCTGCACTCGCCGAACCATTGCAGAGCGAGACGCATCGCGAACCTCACGCTGCTCTTTTTCGTAGCTCAATTTCCACGTCGTCAACGCGGCAATTGCTATCGTCACGACGGTGATCGTCAGTACGAGAACAACTTTGGGAAAGCCGTCAGTTGACTCTCCAAGGAGTTTCACACGCGGCGAGATAGCCAACTTCAAACCTTCTTCGGCTGAGGCTTAGGAGCAAAGCGAGCGTAGCGCTCACAGCCACCGAGGTTTCCTTCCACCTTGGTGTCCACCACGATCCCGGCACTGTTCACGATGAGCGAGAGTCTGCATTCGTAGTTGAAGCTCTCGGTCCTCGAACCTTGGATGTTGGTGGTGATGGCTTGGCCATTCACGTAGGTCGTGGCTGTCTGATAGGTCGGCACCGTGTAGCTGCCAGAGTTCTGGTTGCCCCACGTATAAACTGTGTGGCCAGCGATCTTGTTCTCGGCATCGGGGAACCCGAGCTGAGCGAAGGCTGCCTTGTAGTTCTGGCCCTTGAAAGTATTCACACCCGACTGAATGTCCTCGCTCGTCACGCAGCCCGTGAGAGCCACCAGTGAGGCGATGGAGATGGTTTTGAGTAGGAATTTCATGAAGTCCCCCAGATTGAGGTAACAGCGATACACAACCGCCGAGTCTGCTTCAATCCCCTGTGGTTAAAGACAGGACATCATTTCCGATGTGTCCAGCTCGATGCGGCCACATCCGCACGGCAGGTTCCGAATGGACCATCCAACGTCACACTGATATTCGGCGAAATACAGCGCCTGAGAGCGCGACAACGTAACTGGCATGCGTAAGGAGTGGGCTTTGCCGCAGTTCGCATTCCTTCCCCTTGCCATCGCAAGCGATCAAGTACTCCGCATTCCTAGCTGGCCGATGTAAGTGCGACTTGCGAATCCCAGGGTCAGTCGATACGCCAGGGCCAAGCGACATCCTACTGCTGGGCTCGCCAACTTTGCACAAGCTTTGGTGGAGTCGACTTGAGCTGATGTTCACAGGTGGCGTCCGCACCGGAGCCGCACGTTTATAAGCGCAGTACTAAGACTTCGCCAACGTACTGCTTGAGTGGGTCGAAAGGCACTGCCTTCAATCGCAGCACTGGTCATCGCCATCATCTTTTCACAGAATTGAATGTTCCCATTACGTTCTCCCCTGCGGGGGGCGAGAGTTTTGGCGAACCGGGTAGGGTCAACTTCTACCGTTGGTACGTGATAGTGAGGGCGATGCCGAACAGGTGGGCGCTCGTCTGTCGTTTCGTCGGCCATCGCGAGATATCGGAAAAACCGCGATGTTCACCATCCGGTTTGCGAAAGGTCAGTTTGCCAAGTCTGTAGCGGATAGGAAATCGAGTGGCGTCCACAGTGCCAAGCCGACGATGATAACCGGGTCGGAAGATGCGCGCGAACACAAGACCCCGCCGGGGAAGAAGCCCGTCAAAGATTGGGACATAAACTACGATCCGGCGGACGAAACCGAAGGACAAATGCGATAGCGTCCATCGAGTTGAGCCGCGCGACCACGCGCGGCTCCAGATTGTCTCGACCGCTCAGCGGCTCCCAGGCAGCATCTGGCTTTGTCGCAGGTCTTCGATCGACTGCTCCTGCGACGCCCGTCCGTCCACTGGGCGATCCCCTTCGGACACGTCGCGCTGATGCCCTGTCGGGACGACGTCGTCAACGATATCGTCGGGAAGGTTCTCGGCCAGATCGTAGCCTCGCACCCGTGGTGAGGTCACCTGAGTGCTCCTTTTGTAGCGGCCGACGCCCGTGGCGCTGCCTGACGCCGTATCGGCCTGGAAGACGTCGTCCTCAGACCCGATGGCCTGCTGGCCGCCACCGGCCGTCCAGCCTTCCTCTCGCCAGAGATCAGCGCGCTCGTCCATATCAATTGAACCTTCGTCAGCTAGAATGTCGTGCGCCGTGTTGTAACTGCTCTGGCCTACGGACACAGAAACGAGAAATCCGCCCCGACGGAGACCTTCAGCGTAGACGTCTCGGTCTTCGTCCGGGAAGAACCAGTCTCCGAGGCGTGACCAAAACCCGGACCCTTCTGCCGCGGCTGCAGGTCCTTCGCCGTCGGCTTCGTAGCCCGGCATCAGTCGGACATCGGAGACCCCGGCCGACTTCAATTTGTCAATTGCCGTCTCGGCCTCGCTTCGGCTGTCGAAGAACGCTGTCAATGTACTCTTGGCGAGGCCGCTGGCGAGGTTCGGCGCGTCCCCATTGCTGATGTTGGTCATGATGTGCTCCTCCTGAGTTTCGTGAAGAGCCAACGGGTGTTAAAGCTGAAGGTTCCGAGCTGCCTTTAGGGGTCGAGGCAGGGGAACCGCGTCTCGCACCGATCGCCTTGCGGGCCCGTCATGCGATCGCACCCCATAGCGAGACGACGGCGCAGTCGAGCAAAGCTCGCTCCAGCGCCCAGTTGATCGACGAGTGCCTTACGATCCAAGCTGTCCCGGCGATCGCATCTGACGCATACGACCTCGATAATTGGCTGACGGATGTCCTTCAGCTTAGGCCCGGGTAGGTTGTCGGGTCGAAGACGACGTTTTCCCAATCTCTTGTCCTTGTTCGCGATCTGGCGGCTGATTACCCGAAGCAAATTCGACAGGCAAGACGAGACCAAGCCAAGCTATCGTCACAGCGGCCTTACCGTTAGGGACTGGATCGATGGGAAAAAGGAAGCCGGATTGACCGGATGCTGCCGGCAGTTTTTGGCAATGGCATCGTGTTCTAAGGACAACGTTCATGAAACAGTAGAGGTCTTGGCGGCAAGCCCAAAGAATATTGTCTCACCATCGTCAAGGCCCAGGCTCCGATAAGCATCAAGGCGTCAACCAGAACATCTCGACAGCTACATGGAAGCGGCATGATTGTTTGAAAGGTGTGCGGACTGGGCGTAGACTTGGATTTCTCAACCGTGATTCGTTACGCTTCCCGACATGAGCCTCCAAGCCCGCTTTCGTAAGCCCGACCGCTTCAAGCGACGAAATGGTATTCGAGCGGTACGTGAAACTCAGGCGAACGCCTGATTTCGCCTTGCTTCGAAGATACTACGTTCAACCGGGCAGGTAAGTCGTGCCCCTTATTCCTACAGCCTATCGCTCACTTTCGATGTTTCGGCCACGCCAACTATGGAGAGAAGACGATGACGCCAAGAGCGCTTGATGAGATGACGCGGCACGAGCGGTCGAACATGATATCCTTGGTGGCGCAGACGCTGGACGACCTTGCCGAAGATGCCGAGGACCGGGGCGATAGGGTGTCGGCGGGAAATGCCACCTATCTGGCCCACGTACTGCGTGGATGCGGGCATCATGAAGCCGACCTCAGGGCTACAGAGATACTTCTTGAACAGGGCATCAGCTACGTCGCGGCGCTCTCCGACAGATACTGCCACTCCGGTGATGCCGTTTGTGACGACGACGATCACGATGAAGACGATCATGATGAAGTTTTTCAATCCGAGGCCAAGGTTCTTCACTAGCCATCGCGCCCATTCGACAGGTTCTTACAGCGGTGCATGTTCGAGACGCCGCCCAGGCAACGTTCGCTTCCCCGAACTGGCTGCGGTGGATCAGTGTGGTCTGCAACTGCCTGATGTGGCATTGCTCTGGTCATCTGGCCAAATCCCCATGCCGAATAGCTGCTTCCGCGACCCCAAGGTTGAACACTTTGCTCAGGGGCTGTAGGTTAAATTGGCATTCATGCCACACCACGAGGAAGCAGGCTTAATGGCTACTGGTACTGTAAAATTCTTTAACGACGAAAAGGGATTCGGCTTCATAACGCCCGAGAACGGCGGCCAGGATGTGTTCGTTCACGTCTCCGCCTTGTCCCGAGGCGGTTCGCTGCGTGAGGGCGATAAGGTCAGCTTCGAGGTCGGGCAAGACCGCAAGACTGGAAAGTCGAAGGCTGAGAACGTCTCGGTGCTCTGATTACAGTCGCCTGCCTGCCGACTTGGCAGGCGGGTTTTGACGACACATAAAGGGGTCGCCTCGTGCTGGGCGGCCCCATTTTGCCCGACCGTAGACGCCTCGTTACTCTTTTGCCAGTAGCGGCTTACGGCTGAGGTGAAGCGCCCGTCGATCGTGACTGATCACGTGTCGGCAACCTCCAGTCCAAGATGGCGTCAACCGGACGCAGCGGATAGATGGCCTCCTTAGGACTGTCTTGAACGACAACCTGGAGAACGCCGCGCCTCGCCAACGATTGGAGCAGTGGACGATCAAGCGACTGGTCATCGTTCGATAGGATGGCCTGCAGCGAAGCTGGGTGCCCGCCTATGAAGTAAAAACCGGAGAACTGATGAACCACGTTGCGCTTTGAAAGCGGCTCGCGATCGTATGTCACGAACTGGAGGGCGAAAGGTTGTACAACCGCTCGAGCAGCTATTTGGCTGGCGATATCGTAAGCCTGATCGAGGCTCCATTCCGTAACCTCTTTCGTCACAGAGCGCTCGATGCCTTCAGCCACACATCGATACCGAATGCCTCGTTTTACCATCCTCATTTCCTCTGCTTTGCCTGAGATCATTGACAGATGATGGCATGCAAGAGACTAGACGCTTTCGCAGCTATCCGCCGTATTTAGTACGATTTTTCCGCGCCTGCGCTTTGCGAACGAACGGACTTCCGACGGCCAGGCGAATGAGCTTGCTTTCGACAATACCGCTGACCCAGTTTCGCCCCGGGTGTCGTGGCACGTGTTTGACGAAGTCATTTTCATCGACCGCGCTGCATGGGTATTACCCAATGACACTGACCAAAACCCCTGCGGAACGCGGACTCGTCGGACGCCTCGGCGACAGTCCTGGCGGGCCTGTTCGAGTCCGCCTTCTCCAATCCAAGTCTTGTTAGCTCAAGAAGCCAAAGAGGGACGTCGCCTAGACTGTTGCATCGTCAATCCAGGGCCAGCAAAATGAGACTGACAATCGCACTTTCAATCGCAATACTGACGCTTCCCACGACGATCACCGTAGCCCAATCCGCACAGTCGTCGACTTCGAAAGCGGGCGTTAACTCAACGGCATTCAAGCACGCCTACAAGACAAACACACGCAGCGGCTCGAGCACCAAGTGGCAGGTAGATCGTAAAAAGCCACTGAATATGGGGTGTACACAGCATTTTTCGCCGTCGAATGGCGGTGGATGCTCTTACTAGCAACTCGTTCGCGAACAGATGAAACTTGGCTGCCTTTACAAGGTCCGCGCCGTTGCGGACTTGCAGCGAATCTACCAGCTCGCTCTGAAGCCATCAGCCTCGCTTCACTCGTTCCGTGGTCTTCTGAACTCCACAAGACGAGCCTGTGCTGTTCAGTAATCCTCCGACGCATCGAACAAATGTCTGATCCGGTCTGCGAAGGAGTATGTCTGCTGCCTCGGAGTCTTAACCAACTCGGCCATGACGTGGTGATCATGCTCGGTGTGACGATGGGAGAGGGCCCGCAACTGATCCCGCAACCACGGCTTTTCGGTAAGGATTGGGCGAAGAACCTCCGAGGGTATCTCGTAACCGACCACTGGTGTCAGGGTCCTCTTCGACGCCGTTTCCGGCAAACCGGACAATATGCTTCGTTCGCCAAAGCAGTCATGCGGAGCAAGGCGGGTGAGTTCGACCACCTTCTCGGCAAGCTGCCTTTCGACAACGACAACGCCGCTCCGCACGATGAACAGACCGTGGCAAATCTCGCCCTCCGCCACGACCATGGTATCCTTGTCGAACACACGCCTCACCAAAGTCTCTGCCACCTTTTCTTTTTCGTCATCCGAAAGCGCCGCGAAAATCGCGATCGAATTGACCAGCCGCCACGGCGTTCCCCTGGATTGGGTTTCCGTAATTGGCGTTGGGAGGTATTCAGGAAAGCCGGCAGTCGACGCCATTGCCAAGTTCGACGCACGAGCGTGGCGAAAGACAAGATCGAAGAGTTCGTTCTTGGCATCTACGGTGCGAGTGATGTCCCCGACGCGGCATGCAAGCTCGACCTCTACGGCGGTCGCATCCAGCGCAGTTATGCGAACGGAGGGCTCGGGGTGCTTTAAGATGTGGTTGCTGCTCCACAACACCGTGCGCATCACGTCTTCGATGGTGGCAGGGGAGTGGGTTGGCCTCATTCTGAGCTTGAGCGTGATCCCATGTGTTTCGTCGGGACTGCTTTGATTCACAATTCGTGCCTTGGCAAGCGCGCTGTTCGGAACCACGACGAGGTCGTTGGCACCGTTAAGAAGATGAGTTGCGCGCCAGTTCGTTTCGACGACGCGTCCCTGGGTTCCGTCGTCCAGAACCACCCAGTCGCCGATGCGGTATGGCTTACCGAGGTTCAAAGCCACCCCCGAGAACACATCTGCGAGCGTGTTTTGAAGTGCCAAGCCGAGAACGATGGCGAAGACCCCGGAGGTCGCGATCAACGTGCCAACTGGAATATTGAACACGTTCGATGCGATCGACAGAAAGGTCCCCCCGAAGATCAGCCCGACCAGAACGTCCTGCAGCAGTCGTCCTTCTCGTGGTGTGCGCTCGAAAACCAGGAAGAGCCTGATGAGGCTGACAAGTAGCATCGACCCGGATATCCACCAAATGGACTTGCCGATCGCCTGACTGGCCCCAGCGACCCGCGACCCGGGCGAGGGCGATGCCTCGTAGGGTACGATCTGATGGTAGAGCAGGACCGCGGTCAACGCCGAGAAGAATGACGCGTTCAGGGCGAGCTTGATGGGAGGGGTAGCCCTGCCAAACACACGGGTTGCAATTCGCAAAGCGACAAGCCCGAACAATTGGATGCGGTAGTCGTAAAGCACTTCGTAGGCCATCTGGGATGCTGGCTCCAGTATCTCGCGGGAAGGGGATGTGTCTCAGATCGTCGCCCGTCCGTGCAGCCAATGCGAAGTGGGGGGCGCTGCGGATCGCGCAGGGAATGCCCACGCTAGCGCGTAAGACAAGGCCAAGTCTTGCACGGAGACGACTCGAAATATACCGCCGCTGCTCCCCCTCGGCACTGTCCACAGCTCCAGCGATTATCCGCTCTGAGTGTATGATGCTTCAACAGATCAGCGGATTATCAATCGTCGGTTTGCGGCGCATCTTGGGCTCATCAGAACAGCCCGCGCTCTTGGCGCAACGAAGGAGAACTCCAATGGTCGAATTGCCACGCAAGGAAGTCTTTGAGACATCGGCAGAAGCTGATCGCAAGATCAAGGATGTCCCATCTGCCCCCGCTGAGACGCCCGCTCCCGTAGCCCCGGCGAAATCTCGCAAGTCGGTCGTCAAGAAGAGCATCTTCGCTTTGGTGCTTCTGGCTGGCGCGGCGTACGGCGTGCACTACGGCAACCATTATTGGACCGTCGGTCGTTTTATCGAGTCGACCGACGATGCATATGTGAAGGCCGACTACACGACGACCGCCCCAAAAGTGGCGGGCTATATCAAGGAAGTCCTCGTCAATGACAATGACGTCGTCAAAGCAGGTCAGGTGGTTGCTCGTATCGACGATCGCGATTTCCAGGCGGCGCTCAATCAGGCTCGGGCTGACGTCAAGGCCGCTGAGGCAGCCATCACAAACATCGATGCCCAGATCGAATTGCAGAAGTCTGTGATCGGCCAGTCCAAAGCGGCAGTCGACGCTTCCAACGCCTCACTGGTCTATGCCAAGTCGGAAGCCGCGCGTAACGCTCGTCTGATCGTCAACGGAGCCGGAAGCCAGTCCAAGGCGGAACAGACTCAGTCCTTGATGGATCAGGCCTCGGCCGCTGTCGAGCGGGACCAAGCGGCACTCGTCGCCGCGAAGAACAAGGTACCCGTTCTGGAGACGCAACGTAACCAGGCCGTCGCGCAGCGCGACAGGGCCGCGGCAGTCGCGAGCCAGGCGGAACTAAACCTGTCCTACACCAATATCGTTGCGGCTGTGGATGGAACCGTCGGCGCACGATCGATCCGGGTTGGCCAGTTCGTCTCGGCAGGCACGCAGTTGATGGCCGTCGTCCCGCTGCATTCCGTTTACATTGTCGCGAATTTTAAAGAGACCCAGCTCACGTACGTGAAGCCCGGGCAGTTGGTTGACGTCAAGGTCGACAGCTTTCCCGATCTCGACATAAAGGGCCAC
Source organism: Rhizobium sp. 2MFCol3.1 (assembly GCF_000377565.1). Lineage (GTDB taxonomy): Bacteria > Pseudomonadota > Alphaproteobacteria > Rhizobiales > Rhizobiaceae > Rhizobium. Next base: position 171,446 of record NZ_KB898363.1, read on the forward strand.
GTCGACAGTATATCGCCAGCGAGTGGTCTCGAATTTTCGCTTCTTCCTCCGGATAACGCCACGGGCAACTTTACGAAGATCGTCCAGCGCATCCCCGTGAAGATCGTCCTCGACAACGACGAGATCGCCGGCCGTCTCCGGTCCGGCATGTCCGCCGAGCCGGAAATCGATACCAAGGCAGCGCAACAGTCCTCGGAGAAGTAGCGATTATCCGCTCGTGGCGGACAGTCCTACCCATCCTTTCCCGATTATCAGCAACCCATCGTCGTGAGAGATTCCGGTCGAACCGGAAGGAGATTAGTCATGGCCACTCTTCAGCTCGCAGTTAACAACGACAAGCCGCAGCAGGCCGGGCAAGCTCCAGCCGCTCCACTTGCTCCATCGAAGCCGGAAATGAGTTCGCTGCGCATGTGGTGCGCGGTTGTCGGCTCGACGCTCGGCGCGTTCATGGCGGTCCTAAACATTCAGATCGTCAATGCCTCCCTAGCGGACATCCAGGGCGCTATCGGCGCTGGCAAAGACGACGGTGGTTGGATTTCGACCTCCTACCTGATCGCCGAGATCGTGGTGATCCCGCTTTCCGGATGGTTGGCCCGGGTTTTCTCCGTCCGCAATTACCTGCTTGTGAACGCGGTCCTGTTCCTGCTTTTCTCGATGGCTTGTGCTTTCGCAGTCAACCTTCAACAGATGATCGTTCTGCGGGCGATCCAAGGCTTCTCGGGTGGCGTGCTCATCCCGATGGCGTTTACAATTATCATCACGCTTCTTCCTAAGCCGAAGCAGCCGATCGGACTGGCGCTGTTTGCGCTGTCTGCCACATTCGCCCCTGCGATCGGTCCGACCATCGGTGGTTACCTGACGGAGAATTATGGGTGGGAATTCATTTTCTACGTCAACCTGGTCCCTGGCTCGATCATGATCGCAATGCTCTGGGCGTCCCTCGACCGCGCTCCGATGAACCTCGGCCTGCTTGCAAAGGGTGACTGGCCGGGCATCGTCACGATGTCGGTCGGTCTCGCGGCCCTCCAGACGGTCCTCGAAGAGGGCAACAAAGACGACTGGTTCGGTTCGGACTTCATAGTGCGTCTCTCTGCCATCGCCGCGGTTTCGCTTACACTTTTCCTGATCATCGAGCTGAGAACCGCACATCCGCTGCTGAACCTACGCCTGCTGCTTCGCCGGAACTTCGGCTTTGGTATTGTCGCGAACTTCCTGTTGGGGATCGCCCTTTACGGCTCAGCGTTTGTGCTTCCAATCTATCTGTCGCGTATCCAGGGCTACAATTCTGAACAGATCGGCCTTGTTCTTGCCTGGACGGGAATTCCGCAGCTGCTGCTGATCCCGCTGGTTCCACGGTTGATGAAGCGTTTTGACCTGCGCCTGCTCATCGTCTTCGGTTTCGCGCTTTTTGCCGCATCGAATTTCATGAACGTGCACATGACAGGCGACTACGGCAGTGACCAGCTCTTCTGGCCCAATGTGGTCCGGGCAATTGGACAGGCTATGGTATTCACGCCGCTCTCTGCGATCGCAACCGCCGGAATCGAGCAGGAAAACGCAGGCTCCGCGTCCGCCTTGTTCAACATGATGCGAAATCTAGGGGGTGCCGTGGGGATTGCGTCGCTGCAGACCTTCATATCGAAACGCGAACAGTTCCATTCGAACATCCTTACGAACTCCGTCAGTGTTTTCGAAGAAGCCACGAGGCTTCGTGTCGCACGCCTTACCAACTACTTCATGTCGCACGGTGTCAGCGACCAGGCCACCGCCACCCATAAGGCGCTGGTCGCCATGGCAGGCAGTGTTCGCAAGCAGGCAAATATCATGGCGTTCAGTGACACCTTCTTCCTGCTCGGCGCGGCGCTTGTTGTTGCCCTGCTGGCCACGCTTCTTCTGAAAAAGCCCGGCCACGTCTCCGGCGCAGGCGCTCATTGAGGATAATGGCAATGACCATCACCATGCAGAACCATTCTACGCGCAAGGACAAAGGCGCGATCGCCCTAAACGCTGATCAGTCTTCCGTGCTTTCCATTCTCGAGTGGCTGTCGGGTGACGAATGCCACTCGGTAGACGAGGCCGGGCTGATAGCTGGGCTCGGCAAGAGACTCCGCCAGATCGGGTTGCCGATCGACCGGCTGACGCTTCACCTGATGACGCTGCATCCCGAAATCCTCGGACGCACGCTTGCTTGGGCACCTGGAGAACCTGTCGAGGTTCACGACCGGGAGCACGGAATGAAGATGGCTTACGCATCAAGCCCGCTTCGCAAGGTGATGGACTCCCGCGAGCCGATGATCGTCGATGCCAACGACCCGATTTGGCCTTGGCAGCATATCGACGTCTTCGAGAACCGGGGGCTGGTACAGTTGGTGATCGCTCCGCTTTGCAATGTCGATGGCCCTGTCAGCGCGGCGGTGTTCGCGACAAAGCGCCCATCGGGTTTCTCGCTTTCGGAAGTGCAACTGATAGAGCGGATTCTTCCCGCGCTGCGGAACACATGCGAAATGCGGGTAATGCGTCAGGCCGAGCTATCCTTGCTCGACGTGTACATCGGGCCAATGACCGCCCAGCGTATTCTGGCGGGCCGCATTCGGCAGGGTGAGATCGAGACGATGGAAGCAGCGCTCCTGCTCTGCGACCTCCGTGGTTTCACCGCGCTGTCAAACCAGTTGCCCGCCGAGAAGGTGCTGGAGTTGCTGAACGCATACTTCGACGTGGTCGTACCCGCTATCACCACCTATGGAGGGGAAGTCCTCAAATTCATGGGTGACGCCGTTCTGGCGTTCTTTCCGAGTTCCGACGCGGCAGCGGCATGCGAACAGGCGCTGGCGGCCACAGACCGGGTACTTGAGCAGCTTTCGGGTTTCGCAGTGGATGGTGTGAGCGTCGGGGCAGCGGTCGCCTTGCATTACGGCAGGGTAAGTTACGGAAATATCGGGTCCGGAAGACGCCTCGATTTCACTGTCATCGGCCCGGACGTGAACCTGCTCAGTCGCATACAGACGGCATGCGGTACGCTTGGAAAGGCCGTGCTTATGTCCGACGCCTTTCGGGAGCGCGTTGGCACCACACGCGTCGTTTCTACAAGATTCCACCATCTGAAGGGATTCGAAGAACCGATCGAGCTCTTCACGATATCGACGTCGGATCGACAAGCCGATTGAGGCCTCACGACGTCGCCAACCTGCGGCGGCGCGACGCGCCGCCGCGCAACCAACCAAGGAAAAGAAAAATGCAACCACGTTTCAACTTCGGCAAGGCTTCGCCTGACTCGTATAAGGCAGTCGCCGCCCTGGACGAGCACGTTCAGAAGTGCGGTCTTGAGGCCCGCTACATCCACCTTATCAAGCTGCGCGCGTCGCAGATCAACGGCTGCGCGTATTGAGTAGACATGCATGTGAAGGAGGCCCGTCACGACGGCATGTCCGAACAGTGGATCAATCTCATGTGCGTGTGGCGCGAGTCGCCGGTCTACGACGAGAAGGAACGCGCTCTGCTTGGATGGGTCGATGCGGTAACGAAAATCGCCGAGACTGGCGCGCCTGATAACGACTACCAGGCTTTGAAGGCACATTTCTCGGAAGAAGAGATGACGAAGATCACCGTTGCTATCGGTGCGATCAATGTCTGGAACCGCTTGGCGATCAGCTTCCGCGTTCCCCATCCCGTCGAAGGCGCTAGCAAAGCAGCCTAACCCGGGATGAGTGCGGACCGGGAGCAGGCGGCCCCGGTCCGGGCCGGCGGCCGCGACTACCTACATGGTGTCGCGGTCGCTGTGGCTGTCGGCTCCCTAACACGCCGACAATCACATGACATGGTGGCCGGGCGCATGGTACTAGGCTTCATGACGAAGCTCGATCCAAAGCCTCCTTCAAGGCTGGCACCACAGCAAAACCGCAGCCGGGAAACCCGAGCGCGTATTCTCGCAGCCGCCGATACCCTCCTGCGTGCGCAAGGGGTAGACGGGTTTTCAATCGGCGGAATTGCGTCGCTGGCAGGAATCCCGATCGGCAACATCTATCGGCGGTTCGAAGGCAAAGACGACATCCTGCAAGCTCTTAAAGACGCCGTCGCGAGCCGTATCGCAACGGCGGTTAGTTCAGCAGTCAAAACTCAGTCAAACCGCGATTTGCAATCATATGTGGAGGGATTTGCCGACGCGGTAATCGGCGTTTTCTCCAGCGACGAAGAGCTACATCGGGCTCTTTTCGATCCTCGGGTTGCCAGCCCAAAGATGCTCGAGACGGGACAGAACGTGCGGTCGACAATCTATTCCCAGTTTAGTTTGGGATTGTCCACTCACCTTGCGGGCTTGGACGGCGAGGTGGCGGAAACGGCGGCTAAGGTGGTTTTCTCGATCATCACGAACGCGGCCTTGACGAAGGTGAGGGGGCAAGACCCGATCATGCGCCACTTCGCCTGGGACGAAGTCAAGCGGCAGTACAGCCTTGCCGCGATTGCTTATTTGCGGGAGCTGCAGGCAGTCCGATAGCCGTTCCTTGGAGCGGGGTCGATGTAGTGTTGCGCTCCGCCCAAGTGGCGTTCTTTTGCACTCTAGCAACAGGAAAGAAAGTCGTTACATTGTTAATGCGAACGCGAGTCGCTTTCTCTTTTTTTAGGAAGCTTGCCATGGATGGCATCGACTTTATTGAGCTTAGCAGTGGTCTCATCACTTGGTTTACGAGCCAGGATATCGTTATCGCTGATGACGTGGCAGCTGTACTCTTCGGCTTGGACGAGGACGACTGTCATCTCGGTGTTGGCGTGGAGATGTTCCTTGCGAGTATCAGTCCGAGGGACCGTCCCAGAATTTCCCAAGCGCTCTACACATGCATCGCGCGTTGCGAAACCATTCATGAAGTCTTCGAGATTTGCACGGACGGGAAAACAAAAATGGTGGTGATGAAAGGACGGTCCGTAGGCGACGTCTTGTTCACCTGTATCGTGACGGAGATCGATGAGGGGCGGGCCACCGCAAAGCTCCAAAATCTCTGCCTCGCCGCGTATGACGTGGCGCGCCAGGAGAAGAACGACACCGCTGCGCTTCAGTTGATCCGAACACTGTCGCTCCTAACCGATCGGCAAGCAGCTCAGCGGACGCATTGAATCCGGGCGGCGGGCCTAAGGGGTCGGCTTTTGCGGCGCGTTTCGACTATATCCCTCCGGCGAAGTTCTCTACATCCGGCGTACCGTTGTCAAAGGCAAGCTATGGATCGGACAGGCACGTTTACTAATGTTGAAATCCGGAAGGCGAGGCGGTCGGCCCAAACGCGTTGAATCGGGGGCTTTAGAAAGACGGTTGATCGAGGCGGCCGCTGCGTTGTTTGCGGAGAACGGTTTCGATTCCACTTCGGTAGACTCTGTTGCGGAGAGAGCGGGCGTCAGCAAGGCAACGATCTACACCCGCTACGACGACAAGGCCCAGCTGTTCGCGGCGGTGGTGCGCAGGCAGATCAGCGAACTCTTTGAGAACCTTGATTTCGATGGAACGCAAGGTGACGCAACTGAAGTTCTGCTTGAGGTCGGAAGGCAGGCGTTGAAATTGGTGCTTAAACCCGAAACAACGGCGATCTATCGAATGGTGATCGCGCAAACCCCACGATTTCCTGAGTTGGGAATTCTGATGGATCGTGAGGGGTTTCAACGTGGGCAGGGTGGTATTGCTCGTTTGCTGCGGAAACTATCGGAGCGTGGCGAGGTCGAAATAGACGATTTCGACCTGGCAGCCGAGCTATTCCTGGGTCTTGTAATCGGGCGGTTGAGCAGGCTGGCGCTGCTGGGGCTCACCGCAGAAAACGAGCGGATCGAGCTCGGTCTTAGGACGGCTGTTCGGCTGTTTCTGCAAGGTGTGCAAAGAGCCCAGTCAGCCTAGCTGCTACGTCGAGCCGAGCGTTTATTCATTTCGCGATAGCACAGCATCCACGGCTGGATAGCTTGCGGTGAACGCTGCCTCGCTCATCACTGGAAATACAACATTTAGCTCGGAACCATTGTGCAGTGGAACGGTCGACTGCTCCCAGTCGACTGAGGCCTTGTACGGCTCTAGTCCGGGATGGTGCTCGAACAATGAAGGGATCGCTGCCTCTGCCTCGTCGACTGTCGTGTAGAGCTGGGTACTGATGTATCGCAGGAGGTCTGCTTTTCGGAAGTCTCGAACCGCGCCTGTCCGGATGCTGCCGCCGCCCAAGAACAACTCAAGGAAAAGAGCATCGACGATAATTGAACCGGAAAACTTACACGTAATTCCAGCGCTCTGGTTTACGACCACTAAGGGAACGAACCGCAACTGGTCACGAGGCGGTAGTTTGCCAAATAGTTGTTCAATCTCTCCCGGGTTTTGTTCGAGCCATTCCGCTTTCCGGCTGGCCTGCGCGCATGCTTTTTCCAGTTTGCGTAGGTAGTTGTGGCGTTCAATCGGCTCAGATGGAGAGAGGAAGCACTTGATCTCAAGTACCAATATCGTAGAGCCGATTCGAAGCACTCCGTCGATTTCCTCTCCCCCTTGACGCGCTGGAATCGGCAAGGCTCTGGTCGATGCTGGGGCCAGAATGGGGTTGGCGGCGATCGCATTACTTAAACGCCCGCGTAGCGCAGCCTCATACTTGAGGCCCAGTGGCGTTTTAGAAAGGTCGCTCGGGTCCTTTGATTTGTTTGCCTCCTGCAGCCAATGCTCGAAGCGTCTGACGGGCGAGCCCCATACCAACGATCCGGCGACGATACGGAGTGGTTGGTCGGAGCCACTTGCCACCAACGGGCGGTGCCACAGTGCATTCCGAAAAAGAGCACCCAGATCGTCGAGCGGATTACATACCAGGTGCTTTAGGTAAAGCTCTGCCGTGGCGATCGGTACTGCAAGAGCCTCCGATAGAAGCGACGTGAGTTCACTTTCTGGAAAAGCGCACGAGATACGCTCAATATCCTCTTCGGTCCTGTACTCGACATCCGCGTCATCCCCCAAGATGAGCTTCGCCACGTCCTGAAGTGTCCGGGTCGCAAGCTCGAGCTTTCGAAGTGTTACGGCCGGCTGAGAGGGAGAGATCGGATCGTCTGCGAACTCTCCGAGATAACTCGTCTCAAGGGTAATCATTGCCGAACTCACATCGCGATTGTGCGCGGCTGTGGGTGGTCCTGTCACGATCTTCACTCTCCCGTCGCCTGCGACGGTTGCAACGGCTGTCCTTTCAAGCAGTGGATTGGGTATCTCAGGCTCGGCGTCTTGAAAATGCAGCCGGTTGATGGCGTGCTGATAGGCCAACGCTTCGTCACGCCAGCCCCAAGCACTCCATAGCCCACGGTCGTTTGGTTCGTCTGGAAATACGAGCCATCCGGAATCGCAGCGAACTATGCTCCATGGTTCCCAGCAAATCTGAAGCCAGATTTCTTTGAACGTGTGTTCTAGCGAAAAACCATACTGAGCTTTGGGGGCGACGAGCGCGTATTCAAACGGGAGTCTTGAGGGTGTGTCAGCCAACCGCGCGTAGGAAAACCAGTGAGGGATGCAGTCAACAAATGTCGTGTTCAGCATATCGGCGGAGCCGTTGGTCGCTGTCGGTCCAACGTCTAACGTCGCTCGACCCATTGTCGATGTGTAGACAGCCTCCGACTTCGCCGCAGCCTCGCTTTGAGCTTCCTGGCTCTTCTGTCGGATGATTACCCAGGCCCGATTTGCATCAGCGATCGCAAACGCGACAGCCTGCACAGGAGTGAGTCCCACGAACAGCTTTTCGAGATACTTTGTTCTCAGCGTCTGTAAATTGCCACCTATCACGATTGCGCTTTTGAAAAGGTTCGCATCTCGCACCGATGGTTCACTTATCGCGTCGACTGCCGCTTTCCAGCTCTCAGGAATGAATTTTGATGAGGTCGGATGAGGTAGAGCCGCCTTTTTTACCGCTGTAAAAAGCTCGGAAAATAAGGCATCGCTGGAAAGCATCGGTGTCACATGCAGCTTAATCGAGGACCGGCAGGTCACGGTTGGCATTGATAGCGCCGGGAACGAGTCCGACCCCTCAATGGTAGGCTTGGAACCCACGATTTTGCAAGGCCGTCGGTGACTTTCGCAGGAAGACGGTTCCCTCGTGACGACGCCCGTCACCTATCGCCGACAGACAAGCCGTCGCCCCACGGCTTGTCAGATAGCCGCGGCCCCGAAGAAGTGACGCTCGTGATACCAGTGTTGAGAGGTAAGCGAAGCCGTGCGCGCGAGTACGGCTTCGTTCGGACCTGCGTCGCTAAGGTGTTTGAAACCTATGAAAATAATCGACGTCTCTATCTTCGAAACACGCGCAAATTCGGACCCTGCCGTTTTCTCGATATGAAGCGAGACGATCTCCGGTGTCGCATTGTATGAGACGACCAACCCCTGAGCCACGCAGACCGGCGACAGGTTTGGGCCGTTGTATGCCGCAATCAGTTCGTTGCAGTCGAACTCGAGCAACGAATAGGACATCAGGGAGGGGCTCAACCGCTGCACGTGTCCTGTGTCGATGTCGAGCAATCGTCCGTCTGCTGCTCCGTCGAATGAGCAACCGTGCCCTTGGAACCTGTACCAGAGCGAATTTCGGGCGATATAGTCGGCCCTCCAATTGAAGTCGTCAGGGCGCTCGTCGGTGGTTGCCAGATCACAGACTTGGCAAAGAATTTCCAGAAATTTCGATCGATAGCTCGCTACGGGCATGTCATCGCTCCTAGATGAACTGAGATGCCGAAACTGAAACCACCGCCAGCGCGATGCACACCGCATCCTCTGTCAAAGCGGCTGGAAGGTCTCGCCCAAAAGACTGCGCCATTTTTCGGCGGATAAAGGAGCCGCCGAGGGTTCCGGCGATCGATCCCAAAATCCCAGCGACCGCACCGACGAGGGTGCTTTCGTGAGCTGCGCCAAGAGTTGCGCCCGCAAGCGCGCCGGTCAAAAGTCTGGCTGAAAACTGGACGGGTACCAATCTCGATGGAGTGGACGGTCGCTTGTCGGTGAAGAACTCGAAACATGCCAGCACGGACATAATCCCCGCCGTCCATTTCGACGCCATGAAGGACAGCCATGATGCGGCTGGAACGTCGAAGATCATCAAAAGCGCCCCCCAGGAGACCGCAGTCGGTGCGGTGAATGCCCGCAGGCCGGCCGCGCACCCTATCAAAAATGCCAGTAGAATTAACATAAGTCGCTCCAAGGAAATTTGTGGCAGCAAAGTCGCCGTTGTGTCAGTCGCCCGTCGCTTCGGGAACGTAGACGTGTGACTGGAGGGAATGGCCGGCGAGGGGGTCTGTGGTAACGAACAGCGCCACGATCATTGCAAGCATGCTCACAATGATCAGCAGGCCAAGAAAGCTGCCGGATGCCTGTTCGGGCGTTTCTGTTGTGCGAAACTTTGGCATGTCATCTCCTACCGCTATGCTCGCGCCCCAAAAAAGGGCCCGCCGAGGAGGCTGAGGACTCGGCGGGCAGGTTGCAGCACGGCCCGCGGATGGCTCGTCTGCTACCGCGCGATTGTCGCACGGCTGGGGGAACGGTCTGACGTTGACACGGTGGGTGCGAACTGGATTGTACCGTTTCGCCACTTTTGGAACACCACGGCCCTGAACGGTAGAGAGGGGCTGCCGTGATTTCATCGATCCATTTTAATGGCCGAAACGAGCCATTCGGGCAGTTTTTGCTCCAGACTGTTTGCCGCTGAAATCTGAAAATCAGAGCGATTATGACGGCAAGCATGGGAGATTTGCATGTCGATGCTCGAACTTACCAAGACCAACCACCAAGGCTATAGGACAATGACCGCCTACCGCGTCCACAAGTTCGGCGGACCGGATGTTATTCTTGCTGAGCGCCTTCCTTGCCCGCGGCCGGGACCGGGGCAGGTCCTTGTGAAGGTGGGAGCGATCGGCGTCGGTCCCTGGGACGGGTGGATACGCGCGGGCCGAAGTGCACTGCCGCAACCTCTCCCCCTGACACTCGGTTCCGACTTCGCCGGGGTGGTCGCCAATATAGGGCCTGGAGTTGTGAGCGTTAAGCAAGGAGACGCCGTTTTCGGCGTCACCAATTCGCGCTTCGTCGGGGCCTATGCCGAATACGCACTGGCGGAGGCGGAGATGTTGGCCAAGAAACCCGTTACTATTGACGACGTGGCAGCCGCATCGGTGCCGGTCGTCGCGGTTACCGCCAAGCAGGCACTGTTCAAGCACGCACAGCTCCGGGCCGGTCAAAGGGTCCTAATTCACGGGGCTGCCGGAAACGTTGGATCGTATGCGGTCCAACTTGCAAGCAGGGCGCGACTACATATCACGGTGACCGCCTCCGGGGCCGCCGAGAGATATCTCTACGGTCTCGGCGCAACCAGCGTCATCGATTATGGGCAGACACGCTTCGAAGAGGTCACGCGAGACTTCGATGCCGTCATCGACCTGATCGGAGGAGATACGCAGCGGCGCTCTTTCGAGGTGTTGCGGCCTGGAGGTCGTCTGGTTTCCGCTGTGTCGCAGCCGGATAGAGAGATCGCGGCAGCGGCTCGGGTCGACGCAAGGTTCTTCCTCGTCGATGTCACAAGTGCTGACCTGATCGATATTGCCGCAGCGATCGACGTGGGTGAGCTCTCCACGAATGTCGGGGAAGTCCTACCACTGTCGATGGCTGCTGAGGCGCACAAGATGCTTGACGGCGACCGTTCTCACAAATCCGGGAAGATCGTCCTGACAGTCGACTGAACGGTTTTGGCCGCAATCGTACAAATCAGTCTGTTCGCTGCAAGATTTAGCCGGAAGGTGCCGCCATTGTGAGCCGGGCGAAATCCGGGGGAGCACATGAGCGGTACCGAGCGTGACGATGTGGATTTCGATCGGTGGATGCACTCGAAATTCAGTTTCGAGCCGCGTCAGCCGTTGGTCATGCGGCAATTGGACAAGGCTCCGATCACCGTGACCGAGATGCATTGCCGTTCGCCCGATCCCGAAAAATCTTCGCCCATTCCTTCCGAAGACAGCCTGCTGGTGACAATCCATGTCAGCAATAGCCCCACTTATGACCTCTGGATCGCGAATGATTTCTTGAAGACAAACCCGTTGGCCGCAGGAACTACGGTCCTCTATGACTTGAGAAGCGAACCTTCAGTAAGAGTATTGGAGGCGTTTCACCACGTTAGTTTCCATATGCCAAAGTCCGCCCTGAACCAGATAGCGGAGCGCGAGGGACTAGCGACGGTCGATGAATTTCGCCTTTCCCTGTTGGACGGGCATCAGGACCGCGTTTTAGCGACACTCGGAAAGACAATTCTCCCTTCGCTCAAGAGGGCGGAGCATGCCAACCGACTTTTTACGGATCATCTGACGATGGCCACTGCATCTCACGTATTGCGGACCTACGGGGTCTCCAGCGGGCGGTCGCCAACGCGCATGGCCGAACCAAAGCCGCTTTCGCCATGGCAAAAGGCGATGGCATGCGAGATGTTGCGGGCACATTTGGACGGTGGGATTTCCCTCGACGACATCGCGGCACAGTGCGGGCTGCCAGCCCTTGAATTTGCGAGGTCATTCAGAAAAACAACCGGGATGCCGCCCTGGCGGTGGCTGGAAGCTTGTGCGGTGGGCACGTCGCGCGATATTTTGCTTGTCCGGCCATTCATCCCGCTGGATCAAGTACGCGACATAGTGGGATTCGTAGACATTCCTCACTTCGTCTCAGCTTTCAGCCGTCACGTCGGGGTCCACCCCGAGATTTGGCGTGTGCAGCATTAAGACTGTGCAAGAGCGCCCTCGCTTTCCTCTCAGGATCGAACGCAAGCCGCCTCCATATTTCGCGGCACCGTCCCGACATTGATAAGATAGCTCGTCAGTGCCGCTCTGTTTAGACGCCGCAGTCTAGCTGAGCCCGCCCGCTGCCGGGACTGAGCGGCAACGCGTTTTTTGAACATAAGAGAACGATTTGGACGCCATGGCCATATAGAGCGTCTCCGCGCGCGCCAACGGGCACTCTGCCATTGCCCGAACATTCCTCCCTAAGCCACAGCTTATGTCTACGGAGGAGTACCAGGACGATGACAGAGGTTGAACCCGGAGGTGGGCAATTCGGCCGCGAGCTCCGCACTGCCTTTCAAAACGAAAGCGCGCGAAGCGCTGTTATTAAGACCGCGGCCCTGTCGGTACTGGAGCTTACGGAAATTCGATCACCCAACCAGCGACTAGAGACCAAACCGCTTCCCCGCCAAGACGCGTATATGGTCTCGCTTTACCTTTCCCCTGTTCGGTTTGTTAGCATTGGGGAGGTGGATGCCGAATGTCCGGCGGTGAACGTGGGGCCTTGGGAGGCCGTATTTCAGGACCTCAATCGCCCCATGCGTCTGAACTTCGAGCACCCCTTTCATTCTATTAACCTGCACATTCCCCGCCATGCGCTCGACGAGGCTGCCGAGGCTTGCCAGTCCGAAGAAATCGCGGGCTTGGGTTCCCAAGCGGGTCAAGGCGTCTACGACGAAACCGTCATCAATCTTATGAAGGTTTTAATGTCGGCGCTGCGCTCGGGCGAGGGGCGCGAGGATGGTCTTTTCAATCATGTCGGAGCGGCGTTGGTAGCATACTTGGCGCAAGCGTATGGGGGAATGACTCCTCACAGTCGTCGACGCCGAGGCGGCTTGGCTCCATGGCAGCAAAAGCGAATACAAGAGCTCATAGCGGCCGGAACAGAGGGCGGTCTCACCGTGGGCGACCTTGCGGACGAGTGTCGGATATCGCATCGTCATTTTCAACGAGCCTTTCGACAAACGATGGGCACAGCTCCTCACCTTTACATTCAGAACGCCCGCGTCGAGCAGGCCAAGTTACTGCTGAGTCAGACGAACGCTTGTCTCGGCGACGTCGGGCTCGCTTGCGGGTTTGCTGACCAAAGCCATTTCACAAGGGTTTTTGCGCAATTGGTCGGAATGACGCCGGGGGCATGGAGAAAGGCCAAGTATTCAGTCAATAGTGGGAGTTAAACTACGCGAGTTGCCTTTTTTAACGGAGTTTAACTCGCGCACTAATGATTTAGGCTCCAGAGTGATCCCATTGATAGCTTTGGAGCGGGTCATGAACCAGTTTGTCAGCCGACAGCAGCAAATAACTGACTTCGCTGAGCGCTCGGCTGATTGGGGAACTCCAAGCCGTGCCCAGTCCGCCGCGCAAAACGGAAAATCAACCTCCAATCTGCCAAGAGCAGCCACGAATAAACTGCTTGGTGCGGCGCATATGGAGGGCATCACTGTCGTCGTTCAAGGTGGTGGCTCGTCCAAGAACGTCGTTTTTGTCGAGGGCTGCCATACGAGTGCTGGCGACGACGGGCAGCACTTTGAGGTTTTCCTGCCAACCGATGCCTTGGTTAAATGTGCGCGAAAATCTGGAATTAAGAACTTCTACGGCTTGTCCGTCGAGTGGGGGCAGGAGATCGAGGACGAGGTCATTTCTGACCTGGCAACGTGCTTGAACCTCAGCCACAGGAGCGAAAACGGTGGAAACACACATTTCGCTGAGCAGATCATCCTTGCTCTTTGCGCTCATGCTGTTGAGCGATATGGACGATCGCAGAGTGCCAGTGGCCGTAATTGCAATCAGCTGGCACCATGGCAGTTGAAGATCGCCAAGCAGATGCTCTCCGGGGACATGCGTTCGACACCAAACCTTTCCGAAGTCGCGAAGGCTTGCAGAATTTCAACCCGTCATTTCACGCGATCGTTTACCGACACGGTCGGAACTTCACCGCATCAGTGGTCGGTTCTTGCACGCCTTGAACACGCTAAAGCGATCCTGATAGACCGGACCACATCACTGGCGGAGACCGCCGTGTGCTGCGGATTTTCAGATCAGAGCCACTTCACCCGGGTGTTCACGAAGGAGTTCGGCACGTCCCCAGCGAAATGGAGGCGTTCCCTCGATCAGAACAGCCCTTGATCGGCTCGCGCAGTTTGCGGTTACTGGCTTGGCTTCAGCGAGTGAAGAAGTGCAAGGACTAATTTTCTTGCCCTACCCCCCCACCAACGCAAACGCGGCTCATCGTTTTGAAGAGAGTACCTAATACATCCATTTGGTAGTGCCCATGTGGGATATGGGGAAAAAACCCGGCTAGCCCCCAATCAGCGATCCAATCACAGCTCCGATACCGGCCGCGACCAAATTTCCTGCTGCGCCTTCCGCGATCACCTTCATCGATTTCAACCCTTCCATCAGGACAGAGCTTTTACCGGCTCCCGATCGGATTTCTGCTTCAACCAGTTCAATCGACACCTGCATCTTGCTCCTTGCTTCCTCGGGAAGCGCGGAAAGGTGGGGCTTGATTTTCTCGAGTAGTGCGGCGACTTCCAGGGGTTGGACGGTGATCGTCGTGTTCGTGGAATTATCGGTCGAGTTGATATTTACCCGCGCGTTTGCCCCGTGGAGGTTGTTGATTATGGTCGAAGGCGGCGCGGCAGGAGCATTGCTTCGACGGACTTTGCTCTGGAAGTGATTTGGAATGCCAGCACGACCGCCGATTCCGGAGGTATATCCTGGATCGATGACGACATAGTCCTCGGCAAGACCGCTCTCTTGAATGCGTACGAAATGGTCACCTGGCTCAATCGGTAAACTTCCGTCGAAAGTTATAATCGCCCCCTTGGAAACCTGAGCTTTGATGCCTTCTTTGGCGATCGTGCCGTCTTTCTTCACCAAGATCACCACGTCATTCAGCATGTCGTCAAAGGACAAAGCCCGCTCCCGCTTTCGATAAATCTTAGGGTTGTAATCGATATCGTAGTAAGTACTGCTTTTCTACAGCATCCGAGTCCTTTTTCTGCTTCGAGCGTTTCATGCATCCAAACGACTTCATGGCCGAATATGTCGTGCCGGCCGCCGAGGCCTGGAAGGCCAACCAGCAATCCAAACACCTCGCTGTTCATGCGCTGTCGCAAATCGATATCCTAGCTGAAGTCGTAGCCCATCATATCGGCCGGAAGCCCCGCCCGTTTCGTGATGATCTTGGCCAGCGATATCCGGCACTCGCAAAGATCAGAGATGCTCACGATAGTCACAAGCATGGACAGCTTGACCGCCACAACGCGCTCTTTGTGTCGCATGGTCAGCGTCCCGATGAAACGCTCGGTCACGCATTCTTCGTAGGCGTCACGCACCTGAGCGGGCCACTCACCCCTTTTACGTTCTTGGCCCTCATGCTCAACGACGGCTCGAACGAGAAGGTGTACACGTTGATCAAAGACGGGATGGATGCCTGGGAGCTGGAAATGTCAGCGCTCGGAATTTAGTTCGCTTAATGCCTCCCATGCCATATGCGCCAACTCCTTCGACGTCCTTCGCTTTTTAACAAGGTTTAACTCACGTCTCGGTGCAATTCCTCCTATCGCCGCTTGTAGGCTTCATTTTACAGGGGGGACGAATGCAGACCGGCGTGCAAGGAAACGAACCCATCATTCCCACGTCGGCAGGATCGCTCAAGAGGCTCCACCTGCTCATCATCGGAGCGTGCGCGCTTGGCTTTAGCTTCGATCTCGCGGAAATTGCTTTCGGCTCAATCCTGGCGGCCGTATTTTCGTCGCCGCCGTATGCCGCAGACAAGACGGAAATTTCCTGGCTTCTGTCAGCGGTTTACATTGGGGCGATCGCGGGAGCGCCTCTTTTCGGCTGGCTTGCGGACCAGCACGGCAGGCGTATCGGCCTTACGTCGGTGATGGCTACGCTTGCACTTGCATCAGTGGGCGCTGCCTTCGCTCCGGATGTCGGTTGGCTTGTCGCTTTCCGGATGCTGTCGGGTTTGGCCCTCGGTGCGTATCCGCCTCTCATGTTCTCTTATTTGTCCGACATCCTTCCCGCCGCACAACGGGGAAAACTCGTCATGGTCGCCACTGCGTTCGGATATGCAGGGCCGACGATTTTCATCTTCTTGGTCCGCTGGCTCACGCCCATCGCCCCCCTGGGGTTCGACGCCTGGAGGTGGGGTTTTCTGTTCGGCGGGGCTGGAGCCGCCGTGTGTTCGTTCTTGTTCTACCGGCTCCCGGAGTCCGGGTCTTGGTTGATGTCCAAGGGAAGAGACGCACAGGCAAACGTCACTGCTCGTGCTTTCGAGGCATCGAGACCCGTTTCTCGCTTCAAACATCTCCCGAGTGTCCCGAAGTCCATCTCGACGGAAGACGATCAGTTTCGTACTCACCGCTTCGTGGTAGGCTTCCTAGTGCTTGTGTTTTTCCTCACCCCTTGGGCGACAGTTGGCTTCACCTTGCTGTCTGGGGCCGTTTTAGTCCAAAAAGGCATAAATCTCCAAGACTCACTGCTGTATCTCGGCATATCCACGCTCGGACCAATCGTGGGAACAATCGTTGGAGGCTATTTCATCGACAAGGTGCAACGGCGAACGGCTCTGATCGCAAGTGCCACGGCGATGGCGCTCATCGGCCTTTTGTTTGCTAGTACGACCGTTCCGATGTGGCTAATAGGTTGCGGGATCGCCTTCAATCTTTTGGTCTCGCTCTTTTTGCCAGTGTTGTTTTTGTACGCCGCCGAGATGGTTCCGAACAGTCGTCGCGCGATGACGACGTCATTTGCCTGGTCGGCCAATCGCATCGGCTCGGCTTTGACGCCGCTTGCACTACTGCCCGTACTGCAATCACACGGAGCGTATGCTATGTTCACGGTCATTGCAGGTACGCTGGTTCTCTTCATTGGACTGGTGCTAGGTTGGGGACCGTCCGGTCGTGCGGGCCGTCAGTTGAAATGAGAGATACAGGGAAGCAAAGGAAAGAGTTTTGAAAGTCGCAGGTCGCCTGTTGAGGTTCGGACCGTTCGAGTGGGATGAGGACGAACGTCTTCTCTACCAGGATGGCCAGCCCCTGCGAATGGGCGAACGCCTGACGGACCTTCTGGCAATCCTTCTGGAAACGCCGGGCAGGCTCATTTCACAGGACGAACTGATTTCTCGGGGATGGCCAGCAGTGGGCACCGATGCCGCGAACCTCCGGGCACACATGAGTTCCCTTCGAAGGCTGCTCGGCGACAGTAATCTCACCGCACACTATATATCCAATGAACATGGACGCGGCTATTCGTTCGTGGCTCCAATCCGGGCTGAACGCGAAAGCGTGGTCACCTTTTCGGAGGCCGCACTCGCCGGTGCGCTGCCTCCGCTGATCGAGCCTCCGATCGGACGTGATGACTTCGTGGCCGGTATCAAAACCGCGTTAGCGACCTGGCGGCTCGTGACGATCGTCGGTGCCGGCGGTTCCGGCAAAAGCACAGTGGCGATAAGTGCCGCTAACTCCGGGCAGCCGATCAATTACGTGGATTTATCGACGTTGTCGGCAGCAGAGCCTGTGGTGTCCGCGGTGGGGAAAGCTTTCGGACACGAGGCTGTTTGCAATAGCAAGGAATTGGGACCGCTGCTGGTGACCCAACGCGCTCTTCTCGTGTTGGACAATTGCGATCGCGTCATCGAATCCACCGCTGCTGTTGTGGAAGCGCTTTTGACCAGCGCTCCGCATATCCGGATATTGACGACCTCCCGCGAGCCGCTCCGGGTTCCTGGCGAACGAGTTCTGCGTCTCCCCGGTCTCGAAGTCCCAAGTGGGGACGACCTGCTTGAGGTCGACGCGATGCGCTTTTCGGCTTTGCGGCTCTTTTGGGAGCGGGCGGCTGCATCTTCCCGGAGCTTTTCCCTTTCAGAGTGCGACACCTCAGAATTGATAGGGCTCTGTCGCAAGCTAGACGGAAATCCGTTCGCGATCGAGCTGTTGGCGACCCGCGTCGACGTCCTCGGCCTTAGAGAGCTTAACAGTGAAAATGGGACGCGAACGATACTCGAAACTCCGGGCCGCCGAACGGCGGTTGCTCGACACCGTACTTTAAAAACCCTGCTGGACTGGACATACGAAACATTGTCGCCGCCTGAGAAGCAGGTTTTCGCGGACGTCTCTGTATTTTGTAGTGGCTTCGGGATTGATCATGCGGTTGCCGTAGCGGCAGGTCAGGACCTGACGCCTGCCGATGTGGCGGTTTCACTGGCTGATCTTGCGGCGAAGTCCTTTCTGCGCGCGGACGTGCGCGATGGCGTATCG
Source organism: Rhizobium sp. 2MFCol3.1 (assembly GCF_000377565.1). Classification (GTDB taxonomy): domain Bacteria; phylum Pseudomonadota; class Alphaproteobacteria; order Rhizobiales; family Rhizobiaceae; genus Rhizobium. The sequence continues at coordinate 189,499 of NZ_KB898363.1, forward strand.
CGTTACAAATTATCTGAAATCGTCCGGACTTATGCTGTCGCAAAATTCGCTTCTGCACAGCGGAGACAGCGCGCCAGCCGACTTCATGCAGATTTAATGCTGAAATTGATGAGGGATGCACCGACGGACCTTCTGTCCATGGACAACGTCACGTGGGCTGGGCATTACGGCGACCTTGTCGACGACGTGCTGGCGGCTTTAGAATGGGCTTTTTCCTCAGGAGGCGACGACGAAATCGCCGCAAAGCTGACGGTTGCGTCGGCACCTTTCGCGCAACACTTCGAACTCTTCCAAGAATACAGAGATCGCCTCTACCAAGCGATGGCGAGGCTGGGTCATATCGGCCCGGCGGCTTCGCCTGACGTGCTCGCCCTCGGCCTGTCACTGAACGCCGAGCTGACACAGCTCGGCGAGACGGCCGCGTACGATAGAGCTCGCAACGCGGCGCTCGAGTGGCGGGAACGAACTGGATCGGAAACGCCGGAAGCCATCTACTCGGAATGGGGGGATGCCTTTGTCCGAGGAGACTATCCGACAGCGACAGTTGCAGCAGATCGCATGACCGAACTCGCGAGAAAGCTGGACAGCGAAGCGCTAAGGGTCGCGGCCATGCGATTCAAAGCCCAGACCCTTCATTTCGAGGGCCATCAGACCGATGCGAAGGAGCTGGCGCAGGCGGTTGTCGAGAGCCCTTTTGAGAATCTGCCATTTTCGAAAATCAGCCACAAAGTGTCCATGAAGATCATCCTGGCGAGGGTGGCGTTCCTTCAAGGAAGGGACGACGAGGCTCAGGCTCTAAACGGAGAGCTCCTAGAGCGTGCACGCGAACACGCGTCATCACTTTGTCTCGCGTTGACCATGTGTGCCGTTCCGTTGGCGCTTTGGCTAGGACTGCTAGATCAGGCAGAACCGCTGACGGAGACAGCGCTTGGCATCGCGATCCGTAACAAATACGCCTATTGGGGACGGCTTGCGTCAAACCTTGGCGACGCTATCTCGTATATGCGCGGTCGCTTCACTCCGTCCTCCTTCGGGAAGCTCGTGGATGAAGACGACGAGCTGAGAGACGTCTCGGTCAGCGACATGCTGCCCACGTTCGACGATCGATTCCTGAGCTCCAACGCGTTGAAAAGAGTCGAGAGTGGAATCGTGAGTTGGAATGCGCCTGAGATACTCAGAATCCGGGCGTCGCGTCTTTATCCGACGGACCGAGCACGCGCGGTCCGTCTTTTCGAGCAGGCATTGCGCCAAGCGGAGATGCAGGGCGCTGTTGCATGGAAGCGACGAATAGAGCAGTGGTGACGCGTGATTGCACAGGATGGGCAATGAGGTGTACATTCCGTTGTTCTTGAGGACAGCGTTATCGAGAAAATAGACAGTGCTATGCGGGAAGGCTTGCGGAATTCAGTATTGGCAAATCCGGCCGCTACCGAGCGGAAGCTTACCCGCGACATTGGCTTTGCCTTTGAGGAGCTGATCTACTATCCCGCAACGAGAACTCTCGTGTTGGGGTCAAGAGAACTCAAGTTGGGAAGCCGAGCCGGGGCGATCCTTCACGCTTTTCTTAGCAGGCCCGGTGAAATTCTGACCAACGCTGAATTGTTTGCGGCCGCTTGGCCATCGACGCACGTCGAGGAAGGTAACTTGCGGGTCACCATCAACGCCCTCCGCCGGGCACTCCAGGACGCTTCAGCAAATCTGAGGCTGATCGACAACGTTGTCGGTCAGGGGTATCGGTTCACCGCGAATGTCGAACGTCTGGATTCCTGGTCTGAGCTTGGGCCGAAGGCATCAAACGATGGAGCGCCGATCTCCTCCAGCCTGCCGCTGCCACTTTCCAGGATCGTAGGTCGAGCAGGCGATATCGGCGACATTTTAGGATTACTGACCCGGCAGCGGCTAGTTTCAGTCGTCGGTCCGGGAGGAACGGGGAAGACCACAGTCGCACTCGCGGTGGCTCACCGCTTTCAAGAAGGCATAGACGCGCCCGCGTGCTTCGTCGATCTCGCGACCATTTCAGAAGCAGCCATGGTGCCGCATGTGGTCGCCGCGACCCTCAATGTATCCCTCGAATCCGATCGACCTATTGGCAGTCTGGTGGACTTCCTCTGTCGGAAAAACCTGCTGATAGTTCTGGATAACTGCGAACACGTGATTGCCACTGCAGCCGAGCTGGCGGAAGCGATCCTCGGTGGTGCACCCAACGTCAAGCTGCTTGCAACGTCGCACGAGCCGCTCTCGGCGCAGGGAGAATGGCTCTTCAAACTTCAGCCGCTTGGGTTCCCCAGCGATGTGGAAGAGCTGACCATGGAAACCGCGCTGGAATATCCCGCCATAGAGCTATTTGTTGAACGTGCCATGTCGTGCAATCAGAATTGGCTCATGGGGGAGCGGGATTTGCCCGCCATCGCCGAGATATGCAGACGGTTGGATGGCATCCCGCTTGCGATCGAAATCGCGGCAGCTCGTACCGAAACTCTCGGTGTCAGCGAACTCGCGGAACGTCTCGAGGACCGTCTGAAGGTTCTTGCTGTCGTCAGGCGGACATCTGTCCAGCGGCATCAGACGATCCGTAAAATGCTCGACTGGAGCTACGAGTTGCTGGCCGATGCCGAGCGCGTGCTTTTGCGGCGGTTGTCCATCTTCGCAGGGAGTTTTTCGCTAGAGGCCGCTGTAATGGTCGCCGGCGATGAATACCTCAATCCCTTTGCGGTACGGGAAGGCGTTGCCAGCCTGGTTCGAAAGTCGCTTTTGCATCCGTCAAGCAGGGCGGGGACGATCGCTTATCGTCTCTTGGAGAGCACAAGGCTCTACGCGCTGGAAAAGCTCGGCGAAGTGGATGAATCTTTACGGGTCAAGCGGCTTCATCTGGACTATGTGACAGATGTCCTTCGTCGCGCTGAGCACGAGTGGCAGAACACGCGCCGAGCTTCATGGCTCGAGGCGTACGAACCGATACTTGGCGATGCAAGACAGGCTCTTGCGTGGGCATTTTCTGAGAACGGTGAAACGGCCCCCGGGGTGGTACTGTCGGCGCTTCTGGTCCCGCTGGGCCTGCAGATGGGTTTGGTGGACGAATTTCGCACTCATGTAGAGCGAGCGATCCAGCACGCACGCGAGCTCGCGCCACCCGAGTTGCTTGCCGAAATGCGCCTTAACCTGGTTTATGGGATTCTAAACCAGAACCAGGTTCGGCCCGTAAGCTTCAACGAGGCGGGTCTCGTCCGGGCTGCTCATCTCGCCAATAAGATAGGTGACGATCGATTCCGCATCGAACCTCATATGGTATCTGCCGCGTTCAACTTGGGTATGGGAAACTACGCAGTCGCTCTGGAGCACATAGAGCAGGCGATGGAGCTCGCGGAAAGGGTGGACGACGACATCGCCAAACTCGGTGTGAGGAGAGTACTTGCACAGATTTCTCACTTCAGTGGACAGCATACCAGAGCTGCGGAACTCGCGAAGCTCGTCCTGCAGCATCCCGTAGTGAATATCCCGGTAGCTTACGGAAGCGTGCAGGTCGATAGGCGGGTCTCGATGAGGATTGTCCTGGCCCGCACCCTCTGGTTAGAGGGAAAGGGGGATCGTGCGTTGGCCGTGATCGACGACGCGATCGAGTTGTCGAAGGAGGATGGCCCTATGGCGCTGTGCCAGGTGCTCGCACTAGCGGCCTGTCCGATATTGCTGTGGCGGGGTGAAAACGAGCGCGCTCTTGAAAGGACCATGACGCTACTTGATGCGGCATCTCGTTACACGCTCGGCCACTGGCACTCATGGGGGAAGATGTTCCATGCCATTATCCAAAACCGCACGACGGGCGACGCATCGTCAGTCGCCGGCCTCGTCGCTCCGCAGGGCAGTCTCCAACAGGAGACTATGGCCACGCTGCTCTGTCCTATTCAGCAGGCCGCGTACGGAGCGAGCGAGCGCATAATCGAGAGAAGTTGGTGCACACCGGAATTGCTCCGGGTCGACGCAGAGTTGCTTCTCGAGACCAATCCCAATGACACTCTGGCCGCCGAAAAGCTTCTTCAGAAGTCGCTGGAAATTGCGCGACAGCAGCAGGCGGTCGCGTGGGAACTGCGCAGCGCGACCGTACTCGCACGCGTGTGGATGTCTGGCGGGCGCGACAACGAAGCCAAAGCCTTGTTAAGCTCGGTTAGGGAACGCATCGCGGAGGGCCAGGGCACATCGGACGTGTCGGTTGCGGACAAGGTTCTCCAAACTCTCGCCTGAATGCTGATGGCCGATTTGTTATACTGATATCCGAAATCGACAATACAGAGCTGTCTCGCGGCCAATAACCCTTATCGAAAGGGAGAGCACTATGCGCGCATCAGATGTCGCCACTCAGCTCGGGGGGCGGTTCAAGCTCGACAAGGCACCCTCGGCGGTCTCGCACGCGGGACGTAGGAGGACGCTCAGCTTCGTCGAACTCAAGTCCGATCGGCATGTACCGTTCCAAACTGCGCCTCGGGTGCAGGAAGACGCTTACATAGTCGGCGTGATCATGCAGGATTTTCCGCAATACAAGTATTGGGAAGACGGACGGGCCGCACCGGTCCGCGATTTGATCAAGGGACAGGTGACATTCAACGACATGCGTCTCGACGGGCGTGCGATCATGGACCGACCGTTTCATACGGTCTACTGCCACATTCCTCGCGCAGCGCTGGACGAGATATACGACGAACGAGCGACCGGATTGTCGAACCTTCGATATGAGCCGGGCATGGGGATGACCGACGTCATCCTCAGAAATCTGATCCTGTCCGCTCGTGGCGCGTTGGTCCAAGGGCAGGTCTGCAATCAACTTTATCTCGATCATGTCGGTCTGGCGCTCGTTAGCCATCTCGCCATGAACTACGCAGATCGCAGCTCCGTTGCCGTCACGAAAGGCGGTCTAGCCCCATGGCAGCAGCGGCGTGTTCTTGACATGATGGATGCCAGGCTTGCCAGTCCTCCAGGCTTGGTCGACCTCGCGGCGGAATGTGGGTTATCGGTAAGGCATTTCACGAGGGCATTCGTTTCGACTGTGGGCAGATCGCCTCATGAGTGGCTCCGCTATCGTCGAATTGAGGTGGCGAAGATTTTGCTCGTCGGACAGCCGGATTCCGGTCTCCCGGAGATCGCGCTTCGCGTCGGCTTTGCTGACCCCGGCCATTTTTCTCGGGTATTCACTACCATCGTTGGAGCGACGCCGAGCGCATGGCGGCGTGAGATGGTGGGTCGCCGATGAGGTGAGACTGCCCCTCGTCGGATTCGAGGGGCAGTCTGCGGGCACCATCGGGTGGGGGACACCGGGTGCGGCGGCTCTTGCCGCTGGGAAGCGGATGAGGGGAGACAGAGTATCCGCTTCAGTGGCCATCATAATTCGAGGCCGCGGAGCGCGCTTGCACCAAGACGATATGCATGTTCGGTTTCGGACTCGATCACTCATCTTTCAGATCGACGGACCGAGAATTATTGTCCGCTTCGTACAATGCAGGGATGTGTTCTTGCTGCATTGTCGCTGGTCAGAACTCTGGTCCCGAGGATTTATTGATGTCGATCGAGATTATGCAGGCTGGCGGCCATAGTGCCTCTTACGTCCGCCAAATGGAGGACCGTTTTCTTCTGGCGTTTAATCCTCAGGTCATCACCCGTCGCGTGGATGCATCGATTTCCCTGGTGACAGGTAGACGAGACGGCAACGCGGTTTCGGCACCACTGCCATATGACGAAGCGTACGTGTTTGTCGTCAGACTTGAGGATTCCACGCCTTACCAGCTGTGGATCGACGGCAAGTTCCTCCTGAGCGGAGAACTGCGGCGCGGTTCTTGTTCTATCTTCGATCTGAGGACCCAAGCCTACGCGTCCGGAATTCGCCGATTCCAACACGTCCATTTCTACATGTCCAAGACCTTCCTCGACACAGTTGCAGCCGAACTGGGATATGCGTCAAGCGAGCTTGCCGTGCCTGATAGCTTCGCTTTCAGTGACCTCATCATGTTCCATCTGGCGAAAGGACTGGTTCCCATATTTCGTAACCGCCGTCACGCGAGCACCTTGTTTGTGGACCATATCGTCAATGCCGCCGCTAGCCACCTCCTAGCGACATACTCGCACAAACTGGACAGGGGAAAGCTGAACACACCAAGGATCAGCGGGAAACGATTGAGTGCCGCAATGGAATTGATGGACGCGAATTTGGACGGTGACATAGCCCTAGCGCAACTCGCTGCGGTCTGCGGGCTTTCCGAGGGCGAATTTGTAATGCTTTTTCGTCAGCAAACGGGAACCAGTGCCCCGGAATGGCTGGCTCGGAGACGTACCGACAAAGCCATTTCGCTACTAAGGGAGAGTAACAAACCGATCGACGAGATCGCTCGCATGGCGGGGTACCCTGACGGTTCCCACATGACCGCCTCGTTCATGGCGGTCCTTGGTAACCCGCCGGAGTTCTTTCGCGCGAACAGAAACGAATTTCTCAGGCACTGACGGTTGGTATGCGTGATCGCTCGTGATGTCCGGCCGCTGAAAGAGATTATCGCTCCGGCTATCACCGGAGCGAGGATGCAGTCGCTGGTCAATCAGTCGACCTTGAGAACGATTTTCCCCTTGGCGTGCTCGCGCGTTCCCTCCAGCATTTCGTGAGCGCTTATTGCTTCGGTCAGGGGAAGGACGGTACCAACCTTTGTCTTGAGACTTCCATCGTCGACGGACTCGGCGATTTCGTTGAGTTCACGTGTGTTGACCGCCACCAAAAAGAAACTCGCGCTCACGCCAAATGAAGCAGCTACCTCCTGATCGGGCTTGGAAACAGCGGAAATGAGTTTTCCGCCACGCTTCAAGACAGCAAAAGATTTGGTCTGGGTCTCTCCGCCGACGAGGTCGATGACTGCATCGACATTCTTGACCACATCCTCAAAGCGCTCTTTCTGATAGTCGATCACTTGATCGGCACCGAGGTTTCGGACTGTTTCGATGTCTCTTGCGTCAGCGGTGGCTACTACCCTGAGCCCGGCCTTGTGGGCGAATTGAACCGCGTATGCTCCGACGTTACCCGCCGCGCCGTGGATCAAGACGGTTTGTCCAGCTTTTAGGCCTGCCTGTTCGAACAGGGCTTGCCGGGCGGTGGAAGCTATGACGGGGATGGAGGCGGCTTCGACATGGTCGATCTTCTTGGGCTTGTGACCGATCATCGAGGCCTGCGCTATGGCATATTCCGCGTAGGAGCCGATGAAACGCGGGTTCGTCACTCCGTAAACTTCGTCGCCAGCCTCGAAACCGTCTACGTCGGGCCCGATGGTTTCGACAACGCCCGATAGGTCGGAGCCGAGGGTAAGCGGCAGAGGCTGCGGCAGAGCGCTGTTTCCGCTCCGTATCCAACCGTCCCATGGGCCGACGCCCGCGGCATGTACTTTCACCAAAACTTCGCCCGGGCCAGGAACGGGAAGTTCAACCTGTTCAGCCTTGATGACTTCCGGAGCTCCAAATTCATGGACGCGGTAGGCCAGCATTGTCTTTTGATTGCTCATGTCAGTTCTCCTGAAGATATGGCCGTTTCGGCCGTCGCAGACAGAAGATGCGTCATTCAGAGGCTGCCGATAATCCGGGCAATTAGGGAAGGATATGCAAGCCACGCTGGACAATCGAGACGTTACGCCATCCACTTTCGATGCTCGGCGAACCGTTCCGCCAAGAGGTCAAGGAAAAGCCTCACCTTCGTTGGGAGATGGCTGCGGTTGGGATAGATCGCGTTGATTGTGAATTCGACCGGGCTGAACTTAGGCATGATCCGAACCATCCGCCCCTCTGCGATGTCCTCGAAGATGACAAAACTCGGTGCGAGAAAGATACCCTTACCGGCTTCCGTTAGATACCGGAGCGTCTCCGCGCTGTTCGAGATCACGTTGCCCGCGATCTTGACGCTTTGCTCGGAGCCTGCCGCATCTTCAAACCGCCACTCGTCACCGAAGGGGTAATAGGCGTATCGAAGGCAATTGTGCACGGCGAGGTCTTCAGGCTCCTCGGGCATCGGATGGTTTTCAAGGTATCCGGGAGAGCAGCACAGAACGTGACGCCAAGGCGTCAGCTTTCTAACGACCAAACTTGAATCCGGGGGAGGGGTTGTCCGAATGGCGAGGTCGTACCCGTCCTCGATCATGTCGACCATCCGTTCGCCGATGTTGATATCAAGCGAAATCGTTGGGTAACTCTCGAGAAACTCCGTCACGATGGGATTAAGAAACCTGACAATTGCGCTGCTGGTGTAAACCCTCAGCGTACCTCTGGGCGTGGTATTAAGCGCGCCGGCAGTCCGGTCGGCTTCTTCGAGATCGCCGAGTATCTGGACGGAGCGCTCGTAATAGTACTTGCCCGTCTCGGTTAGACTGACCTTCCGGGTCGTCCTGTTCAGAAGACGCACTCCCAACCTGTCTTCCAGCGACTGGACGTGGTTGCCTACCATGGTCACCGACATGTTCAGCCTTCGGGCGGCTGCAGAAAATCCTCCGCTTTCCACGACACGACCAAACACGAGAAGACTTGTAAGACGATCCATATGTCCACCGATTGCGGGCTGAAAGTTGGCGGTGCTTCCGCCTGGCTAGCAGATTTCACACCCTCACCCTGGCATGCCACCTCTCAACTCGTGTTTCAATACGTCTCGATGTTGCCGGGAGAAGTTCACGCTTCTTTCGACTTTCTTAAGGTGTCGGCTCTCGAGTCACCGTCGAGGTACTGAATGTAGGTGATACGCCCGTGGGAGACTTTGATCCAAAGCGAGAAGGGAGTTGCGACATCTTCGCCCGAACACATAACCTCGGTAACGGTGCCAAAAGCAGCAACATTAGCCCCCGCTCCGAAAATAGAGCTGACGGTTACGCGCCGAGTTGTGGAGCAGTGGAGTAGTGCTACTGCGGCATCCAGAACGTCTGTTTTACAGTCGTCCAGTCCGGGGAGCCGTGACACTTGACTAGGTAACACTCCGTCAGGGGCGATGAGGGTGACGTCTCCGGCAACGATGTTCGAAAGTGTTTTCTTGCATGCGGGGAGCTGTAAAAAGCGTCTTACGATTTCAACAGGTTGGGTCTTCATGTCTTGCTCCTATCCGGGCTGTCTCCAGGGTGTCAGTGTCCGATGCTCGGAGGGACGCGGAAGCTTATGGCCATACGATCGAGCACATTCATAAGACCGATCGCGATGGTTAGGTCGGCGACTTCCTTCTCTTCGAAGAGGCCGCGGATTTTAGCGAAAGCGTCGTCTGGGACATGCGAGACGCTGATCAGGGTGACGGTTTCGACCCATTGAAGGGCGGCGCGTTCCCGCGCGTCGAACAAATCCCCGGCCTCGCGCCAAGTCGACGTTAAGAGTATCTTCGAAATCGGGACGTTGTTTTCCATCAGACCGCGGCTGTGCATTTCCATGCAGTAAGCGCATCCGTTGATCTGCGAAACTCGGAGGTAGACGAGGTCGATAAGTTCCGTGGGGAGACCGCATTGGCTGATGTACCCGTATGCAGCGCCGAATGCTTGCATCCCTTCGGGAGCGAGCGACTGGTAGTCTAGTCTCTGTGCCATTTGGAGTCCCCTGGTTCCAGGGCGCTTTGCGCCGCATCTAGGGACTTTATGGGAGCTGGTGGCCAGCTATAGAACAAGCTGGTCGCGGGTTTTAAAAACCGGACGAAACTGAACCGGTGCGTCCAAAGCGGACGACATGTCGCCGGCCGCCCTGATCACGGCGACTGGTCGCCTCTCTCACGCTCGGCTTTGGCGATAAGCGCCCTGATCTCGGTCCTCAAAGACCTGAAACTATCGTTTGTTTCGTCATTGCCTTGGGGCAAGCCCGAGCGATCTTTATCGTCCATCACGCTAAGGTAAGCGCCGTTGACCTGCGCAATCTTTCCCGCGTCAGCTGTGTCGGGGTGCGTCGAAACCGAGGTATCGGATGACTGCGACGCCGTAACGGGCTGCACTTGGACGTCCCCGGGTAGGGGGTCCGAGTGATCCGCAGCAGACGCCCCGTATTCGCCCATCGCTGAGGAAATCTTGTGAAGCAACTCCTGGGCAAGTCTTACGACGACATCCGGAGGGAAACCGGAGCGCCTGAGGAACTCCAGTTCCTCTTTGGCGTCGGCGATCTTTTGGGCTGCCCGGGCCTCGGCGTCGCCATCGTCGGCCAGCTGACGCCATCGATCCGCGCTCCATACCTGATCGCTGGAGAGCGTAGTGGCATCTTTCTGCGTCGAACCCGACTTGAGCGTCGTGCGGGTCATCAGTTCGAAGATGTTGCTGGATGTTATTTGCATTGGTCTCGAGCCGGATCGTTGTCGATGACCAATGCGCTTCCGGCCTTGCGCAGGCCTTTCGCGTTCGCTCAGGAGTGGTCAGTGGGCGGCCAAGCCGCTCGTCGAACTGTCCAAACCTAGCAAGGATCGAAGAGGAACGGTCGGCCTCACGAGGTCGGCGAGTGTGTAACCGTCGAGTGTCTCGAGGAATGCGGCCGTTGCTGCCGCGAGCGCTCGTTTCAATACGCAGGCCGGCTGGATGACACACACGACGGCACCCTTGGCTTCAAAGCAGGGAACGATGGCGAAATCTGGCTCGCAGGCGCGTACGATTTCCCCGACGCTGATTGCGGACGCGGATTTGCCGAGGCGCATTCCTCCCTGCCGCCCGCGCACCGTTTCGACAAGGCCCTTTTGCCCGAGTTCGTTGGTGATCTTCATCAGGTGTGCCTTCGAAATGTCGTACGCTTCCGCAACCTCGGATATCGTGGAGAGCCTGTCGTGGTTCAGGCAAAGGTACATCATCAGCCGCAGGGCAAAGTCGGAATATACCGTCAGACGCATGCTTTGCTCCGTCATAAACATCTATAGGCGATGTAGCATAGCGACGGGGCAGCGGCCAAGCCGCCCCGTCGATGGTATTTACTCTTGCAGGCCGTCCGCCGGGCCGAAGAACTCGTAGTGAATTCTGTTCTGGTCCACACCCGCCCGTGCCAAACCGTTAACGAACGCGGCAAGGAAGGGTTTGGGACCGCAAAGGTAGAAGTCGGCCTCTTCAATAGGAGTATTGGCTGAGAGCCAATCCACCGTGATGTAGCCTTTGTGATCGTAGTGTTCGCCTTGCTGATCGTGCTCGTGGGGATCGCCGTAAAAGAATGCTGTATTGGCATTCTGCTTCTTCTCTCGGAGCGTACGCACGTGCTTGCCCATGGCGTGAACGCGCCCGTTCTGCGCCGCATGAACGTAATGAACGTCAACGGCCTTATCGGAAGAGACGAGTGCTTCGAACATGCTGACCATCGGGGTAAGGCCGACGCCGCCACTCAGGAGGACGACTGGCCGCTCCGACTCCTCGCGAAGGAAGAAGTCTCCGGTCGGCGGGGCCACCTGTAATATCGAACCCTCGTGAACGTTGTCGTGCAAATGGTTCGAGATCAGCCCGTTCGGCTCTCTCTTCACTGAGATGCGGTACGTGTGGCCGTTTGGCGCTGACGAAATGCTATAATTGCGTTTCTGTGGGCCAAGGCCGTCGATTGGGATGCGGAAGGTTAGATATTGCCCCGGCTTGTGGAGCAATACCGGACCGCCGTCCACCGGTTCGAGGACAAACGAGGTGATGATTTCGCTTTCGTCGACCTTACGAGCAACCCTGAATTCCCGCCAGCCGATCCAGCCGCCGTGGGCCGCCTCAAGCTGGTCATAGACCGCTTTTTCCCTTCCGATCAGGATATTGGCAAGAAACCAGAAAGCTTCGCCCCATGCATCGAGGACAGGCTGAGTAGCCTTGTCGCCGAGAACGTCACCGATCGCACCGAGAAGTGCCGTTGCGACATAGGGGTAATGTTCCGGCTTGATGCTCAAGCCCACGTGCTTCTGCGAGATACGCTCCACCGCAGAGGCGAGAACACCGAGGTTGTCGATATTCTGAGCGTAAGCCAGGATCGCTTGGGCGAGCGCTTTCGTCTGTCGGCCACCTTCGCCCTGGTTTGAATGATTGAACAGTTCGCGCACCTCTTCGTCTTTAAAGAGGCGCTCATACATTGCAGCCGTGATGGCGGTTCCATGGGCCTGCAGGGCGGGAACGGTGGCCCTGACCACCGCCTTGGTTCCTTCGCTCAGAAGCTTTGACATCGGTCATCTCCTTTTTGTGTTTTGACTGATGGCGGGACGATTAGGCTTTTAAAGATATATCTGCAATATATGTTTTCACCTTGCGTTGTTCTGTCGCATCTCCGGGTATTCGTCACGTATGGTTGAACACAAATCTCACCCACCGAAACGAACTTCATTTCAGGAATTATTTCCCGGCACGTTGCCCACCCCTGGCAACGTGACTGAAGCGGCTTTCAGCAGAAACGTCCTGCCTCTTCCGTAGAACCATGGAGCGGTTCTCCGCTCCGCCCGCCAGGGTTCCGCCGCCTGCCTGTGACAGTTGCCTGCCCCAAGCCTGCGATTTCCCCCTTTTGGGTCGCGGCCTTCGCCGCGACGACCCCAGCGCTGCAAGCGCCTTCTGATACTCCTTGTTCAGCCCGTTCCACCGCGACCATACATGCCTCGACTTCGGAGCGAGCTCCGAGGCGTCCTTCCTTACAGGTAGGTCGAGGGTGACATGATCGCAGCCATTCGTCGGCACCTTGACGGTACCACCCGAGGAACGGGGCAGTCTTTCGGAATAACCCATTGCCCGTCGGGCAATGGTAACGGATGCGGCCTCGTGGACGCTCAAGCCGTAGCGGCGAGCAAACTTCACGCGACCGATGATCGATGTATAGGCAGGATTGGCCCGCCGTAGTGCCACGCCTTGGCGCGCGCACGCAGAACCGAGGGCTTTCCCGAAGGCACTGAAGGCAAAGGACGACAACATCCGGGCGTAGCGCGCGTCTTTTGCATCCTTCAGCGTTCTCTTCTTCTCGCTGAAGTCCAACTGCTCACAGACGACGGGCACGCCCAGTCGTTCTGCTAGCGCTACGATTTGGGCGGCGACTTTGCGGATCGCGTCCTGTGCCTGGTCGGAGGTCTTGCCGTAGGTCACACATGGAAAATTGAAGACCTCTACCGGGTTGCCGTCGCGATCGACCAGCGCCGCCGACACATGTCCTGCGTTGAGATCGACGCCGAGCGCGCCGGCGCTGAAGTCCGGCGTCTTCCAATCCAGGGCATGATCGATGCTGACCGCGACCTTCCAGCTCTTCGCGTCACGCACGAACTTCACCGTCACGGGCTTGCGGGTCGCCAGAGCTTCTTGGATGACGTCGTTTCCATGATTGAAGGATAGGCCGCGGAAGTCGACGCATGCGATTGTCTGACCCGTCACCTTAAATGTCCTCGTGGCGAGATGTGCCAGAGCTCTCGGAAGCCGCAGCTCCAGATCGAACCGGCCATTGCCGCGCGGTCGCAGGCGGGCGAATTGGTTGCCGCCTTCCTTTCTACTGTTGCCATCGAGGGTGAACTGCGCAGAGCGTGCGGCTTTCCAAGCACATAGCCACTCCGCGTGATCGGTAAAGCCATTTCCCTGTAGGTCGAACTGCTCGCGGAACAGCTTTTTCGAGCCGAAGCATAGCGTCGGATCGACCGCTTGGTCGCGCGCTGTCTCGTGCTTCGTCACGAGGATTCCAAGACGCCGCTGGTGTTGATGAAGTGCGAACCGCAGTCCCTGGATTTCGACAGTGACACTGTCGAGCTCCGCTGTGCGGGCGTGATGCTTGGTGAGAAGCTGCTTCAACGCGAAGAGTTCGTCGGCGCGGTGTTTCTCTGTCGCGATCATCATGGACGAGCGACGCTTCTCGACCTTGGCGCTGACCGCCGCCAGTTCCTCGGCCAGCTTGACCCGCGCCTTCTTGGCGCGCGCCAAGGCCAGTGTCTTGCGTTTAATGTCGGTCTTCTTCGATGCGACCTTCTGCGCGAGGTCCTTGGCGTGCTCCTTAGCGAGCTCGGAGACAGACGCCAGCTTTGCCACCTGCTGGCGATACGCCATGTCGAGATGAACGGACGAGATGCCCAGCGGCTGGTAGAACGAAACTTTCAGATCACCGGTCCACGACCGACCTGCCTTGAGTTGCGCCAGCAACAGACGCTCGGCTCGGCTCATTAGGTCGGCATATTCGGCAAGAACGGGCGCAAGACGGGCCGCTTTACGCCCCTCTGATATCAGCCTTGTCTCGAACGTCCTGATCAATTTCTTGCTTGCGCATCGTGTTCCTATGAACCGATGCTCAGTGCGAAAACCGCCGGCGGCAATAGGGCCGATAGGAATCTAGTCAGAAGTCGAGATTAGCGGTTTTCAACCATTCGTGACGAATACCCACATCTTCTTGCGTATGCCGTGTTGCCTCCAGACGTGGTCGCGAAGATCGCGTCCGTTTTGTGCTAGCCCCGCCCTGTTCGTGACAGATATTCGCGATCGCGGCCGCTAGGAGTCGGAGTCCTAACGACGGAGAGGATCGATGGCTGAGCCCTGGTTGACTTCATTAATTACGCCCACCCCACAGGCGGGTTGGGAGCTGGCGATAAAGCTTTCCCGCATGGGGGTTAAGGTGACCCAACCGTCCGACGAGGTCCGCTCCAGGCTAAGGGAGGTCTACGAGCAGGACGCCGACAGTCTGATTCTCGTGTCCCAAGTTATCGCGATCAATTTCCAGACAGTAGCCGCTGCCAATAACCACTGGAACAAGCAGCCTGTGGCTGCCCAAGAAGGAACCGTATGATGAACACGCTCCGTATCGCGACATGTTTGGTAGCCGCGACCTGCCTCCAGTTTTCGGCGTTGGTTGCGCGCGCGCATGATGTCGGCGAGCATGTGCAACCGGTTTTCCAGCATGAACTACCCAACGTCCCGGGCAAGAGCATGATCGCCGCGGTTGTCACCTACGAACCGGGGGGAAAGTCCCCGGCGCATCACCACGCCAAGTCGGCATTCATCTTCGCTCACGTCTTGTCCGGATCGATCCGGAGCAAAGTGAACGATGGAGAGACCAAGGTCTATAAAACTGGCGAAAGCTTCTACGAAGAGCCGGGTTCCAGTCACTCGATTAGTGAGAATGCCAGTGAGACGGAATCCGCGAGCCTCTTGGCGGTTTTCGTCGTGGATTCTGACGACAAGAAACTGACCGTGCCGGACAAATAGCAAGGCGCGTTGACTGGGGGCGGTTCTGTTCGCAGCGGCGGCCGTCAGCCGCGGCCGTGCCGCGACGATTCTGCGCAGATACGGCCACGGATGTCCGAATTGTCCAATTCGCGCGTAGGCGATGACCGTAGAACCTCGGGCAGGTCGCGTCTTAGATAGATGGGGTGGCGAGTGAAAACCGGAAAGACCATCTGTTTGGCGTTCTGTTTGTCGCTGTTGGCGAGCGGACAAATGTTCGGGCAGACCATATCAGCGCCCGACACGATGGAAGCTCGCGTCCAGCCATGCACCCCGTGCCACGGCGCGGCCGGTAAAGGCACCAACGATCCGTACTTTCCGCGTTTGGCGGGAAAGCCGTCGGGATATCTCTATAACCAGTTGCTCGCCTTCCGTAGCGGCCGCCGCAAGTACCCGCCGATGAACTACCTCCTGCAATTCATGCCGGACGACTATCTCAAGAAAATCTCAGATTATTTTGCCGATCAACGGCCGCCTCTGCCAGTCGCTACTGCCAACGAAGTGAGCCAAGCCGTCCTCGCGCATGGCGAGGCCATAGCCAAGCAGGGAGACATCGAGAGGGGCCTTCCGGCGTGCGTTAGCTGTCACGGTGCCAATTTGACAGGACAGGAGCCCGCCATTCCGGGCTTGCTGGGGTTGCGCGCGACATATCTGAGCGCGCAGCTGGGAGCTTGGCGATACGGCACCAGAACTGCGATAGCGCCGGACTGCATGCAGATCGTGGCGGGACATCTCACGGAAGACGACGTTCGCGCGGTCGCTGCTTGGCTAGCTTCTGTGACAGCGCCTGCAGATGCATCGCCGGCTCCCGCGAACAGCTACGCTTTGCCTTTCGCATGCGGAAGTCAGCCAAGCGGAGACGAACACAAATGAAGAAGCTTCCGATCTCCATTGTGCTCGTCCTGCTCGCCTCGGTTTCCTACTCGCAGGAAACTAAGCTCAAGGCCACCGTCGATCCCTCCGTCATTGCCAAAGGCGAGTATTTGGCGAGGGCAGGTGACTGTATCGCCTGCCACACCGCTCCCGAGGGCCGTACTTTCGCCGGCGGGCGTGCCATGCCGACGCCGTTCGGCACGCTCTATACATCGAACATCACTCCCGATGCGCAAACCGGGATCGGTAAGTGGAGCGCCGACGACTTCTATAAGACCATGCCCGATGGCCGCTTCCCGGACGGCGGATTGCTCTACCCCGCAATGCCTTTTGCGTCCTATACGAAGGTGACCCGCGCCGACAGCGACGCCATTTATGCCTATCTCCAGACGGTTGAACCCGTCTCGCAGAAGGATCGTGAGCACGAGCTGAGCTTTCCATACAACAACAGGTCACTCGTACTCGGTTGGCGAACGCTGTTCTTTCGCGAGGGCGAATTCCGTCCTAACGAGGACAAGTCCGAGGAGTGGAACAGGGGTGCCTACCTTGTAGAGGGCCTTGGACACTGCGGGATGTGTCACACCCCAATCAATGCGCTTGGCGGAAGCTCCGACTCCGAAGCTTTCAAGGGTGGGCTGATACCGATGCAGAACTGGTATGCTCCGTCGTTGACCTCCAACAAGGAGGCGGGTCTCGGTGACTGGAGCATCAAGGACATCACCGATCTGCTTCAAAAGGGCGTCTCGGCGCGCGGTGCGGTCTACGGTCCGATGGCGGACGTTGTCTACAATAGTCTCCAGTACTTGAGCGATGAAGACACCAAGGCGATGGCGGTCTACCTAAAGAGCATCGCGCAGGATTCGCCCGAGCCGCCCAGCTCGCGACTGCCCCGCTCGGAAAGCAGTTTGCTGATCAGCCTCGGGAAGACGGTTTACGACGGCCAGTGCGCCAGCTGTCACGGTTCGAAAGGCGAGGGAAGGCCGCCTCACTATCCTCCGCTCGCGGCAAATCAATCCATCCAGATGGAGTCAGCCGTCAACGCCATCCGAATGGTTTTGAACGGTGGTTACGCACCCGGCACCAAGGGCAATCCAATGCCGCATGGAATGCCGCCGTTCGCTGTCACCCTGTCCGACAATGAGGTCGCGGCCGTCGTCAGCTACATCAGGACATCATGGGGCAACCGTGGGACGACCGTCAGTGCCGACGAGGCTAACGAATTGCGCAAAGCGCCCCTTCAGTGAGGTCTCGATGATTGATTCCAGTGAGATTGATGTTTCGAAAGCAAGGGACGACGAGATCGAACAGATCGTGAGCTCGGGTCCGATTGGTGCGTTGACCGTCGCCGGGATAGCGACCGCATTGGTCGTGTTGATGTGGGTGCTCTTTTACGCACTCGTGTTCGTTCCCCGGGGAGGGGTAATATGAGCGATGTCCACGAGGGTTCGCATAGCGCAGGCGTCGCCGCCAGGATAGAGAAGCGATGGGCGGCAATCTCGATCATCATCATAGCTTTTCTAACCGGGATGGCAGCCTACGCGGGCGTGCATCAAGCAACGATGCCTCAGGCCCAAGTCGAGACGATCGACCCGACAACCCTTCACCTTGGGGGTGAGTTCTCCGAAGGCAATTTGGGTAGCGCGATCGAGCCTGATGGCTCAGTGACCGTACGCGCGATCGGACAACAGTATTCGTTCGTCCCGCAGTGCATTCTTGTCCCGGCGCGCACCCCCATTACGTTGCGAGCCACCAGTGCCGATGTGGTGCACGGCCTGTTGGTGCAGGGCACCAACGTGAACACGATGCTGGTTCCCGGTTACGTTTCCGTCCAGCATGCCAGCTTTTCCGAACCCGGCGAGCACCTCATGCCATGTCAGGAATTCTGTTCGGTCGGACATGAGGGGATGTGGGGCCGCGTGAAGGTCGTGACGAAGGAGGAGTTCCTGGCTCTCTCCGAGACGCAGAGGAGGCTGAGCTGTGCTAAGTAGCAAACGCCTGATACTGGCCCATTTCTGGTTGGCCTTCGGCCTCTTCGGTCTGGCGCTTCTGCTCGGTGCCTGGCAGATGTTCATTCGCAGTCCTATGGCTGCGTGGATCGGAAATCCGGAGTGGTACTACAGGTCGCTGACGGCCCACGGGACAGTCATGGCCTATGTCTTTCCCACGCTTGTCGCCATGGGTTTTGGATACGCCATCAGTGAGAGCTCCCTGAACCAGAAACTGGTGGGGAGACAGTGGGCATGGGCAGGCTTTTGGCTTGTTGTGATCGGCAGCGTAACGGCAATGGTGCCGGTCTCGCTCGGTTGGGCCTCCGTCCTGTACACCTTCTATCCGCCCCTAATCGGTAACCCCGGCTACTATATCGGCGTCGTCCTCGTCGTCTTGGGGTCTTGGATTTGGGTCGCGTTGATGGCGATCAATCTCGCGGTCTGGAAGAGGGCCAACCCGGGAGCCGCAGTCCCTTTGCCGATGTACGCCAACGTGGCAAGCTCATGGCTGTGGGGTTGGACGGCCGTTGGGGCAGCGGCGGAGCTAATTTTCCAGCTTCTACCGGTCGCGCTTGGCTTCAAGTCCACGATCGACGCAGGCCTCGCCCGCGTATTCTTCTCCTGGACCCTCCATGCGATCGTCTATTTCTGGCTCATGCCGACCTACATCGCCTACTACACGATCGTCCCCAGGGCGATCGGAGGAAAGCTCTACAGCGACGCCATGGCTCGCATCTCTTTTGTCTTGTTTCTCGTCGTGGCAATGCCCATCGGTATACACCACACATTCGCCGATCCGCAGGTCGGAGCAGGGTTCAAGTTCATCCATTCTGCCTTTACGGCGATTGTGGCCCTCCCGACGTTGCTGACGGTTTTCAACATTTGCGCATCGGTCGAAATCGCTGGTCGCCTGCGAGGCGGTCGCGGTCCGTTTGGTTGGTTGCTGGCTTTGCCCTGGCGCAACCCGGTCATGCTGGCGGTGGCGTTCTCGTTCATCATGCTCGGCTTCGGAGGCGCGGGCGGCCTGATCAACATGAGCTATCAGCTTGACGCTTCGATCCACAACACCCAGTGGATCACGGGACATTTTCACCTGATATTCGGCGGTGCGATCGTGATCATGTATTTCGTCATCGCCTACGATCTTTGGCCCCATCTTACCGGGCGCGAGATCATGTCGGTCGGTCTGATGCGGCTTCAGCTGTGGCTCTGGTTCATAGGAATGATCGTGACGACATTCCCCTGGCACTACGTCGGCATATTGGGCATGCCGCGTCGCATGGCGTTTTTCGACTACAGCGACCCGCTGATTGCGCCCGAGGCCATCCCTGTGGTGATGTCGGCGTTTGGGGGATTTGTGCTCCTCGCGTCCGCAATCGTGTTCTTTGTGATCTTGTTCCGCAGTCAGTCTGCTCGTCCCGCTGAAGCCGGACCCTACCGTTTCGCTGTCGCTGTCCACCCACCCATCAGGGTGCCGGCAGCTTTGAATGGGCACGCGTTGTGGATTGCGTTGATGATCGGGTTGACCATCAGCAACTATGGTTTCCCGATCGCGCAGCTTGCATGGCGGTCCGATACGAATGTCCCTGCATTCTACGTCGGAACACAAAAATGAGCGACGACCGTCTCTTTGATCTCAAAAACAAATGGTTGCGTGTCAGCGTAGGTTTGGCCACAGCTGTATTTGTCGCCTCTGCGGCTTATGGATTTGTCGTTTCGCCCTCTCTGGACGGCACCGCGATCGGAGGCATCTGGGATTCCATTTGCAGCGCCGCCGGTGTTCCAAGCAAACGATCGGCGGACCAGGGTGAGGTCGCGCCGTATCAGACATCCGCCGTGGTCCTTCGAGCATCGGAATTCAGAAATCCACCGGCGGATTCCGTAGGTAGAGGAGCGACCTTGGCGCAGCAGTGCGCTATTTGCCACGGCCCCACAGGGATCAGCAGGGCGGACTCGCCAAATCTGGCGGGGCAGTACGCGAGTGTCATCTACAAACAGCTGCTAGACTTCAAGTCTGGAGCCCGTGTGAATGCCGTGATGAGCCCCTTCTTGAAATCCATGACCGAGCAGGACATGCGCGACCTGGCGGCGTATTACGCGTTCCTACCGCGTCTTCCGGGCTTTCATCCGTCGGACGCCGACGCCGCTCCTTTGATCGTTCAGAGCGGTTCCCCCATGCGCGGTATCGCCCCGTGCGGGTCATGTCATGGAACGATCGAAAACAAATCTGGAAGTCCGTGGCTCGAAGGGCAGTCAGCCACGTATATCAGAGCGCAGCTTCATTCTTTCGCGGCAGGCTCCCGTACAAACGATGTCAGTCAGCAGATGCGGACCATCGCGCGGCAGATGACCGAAGCGGAAATCTCGGCGGCTGCGGAGTATTATGCCTCACGACCGCTGGGCTCAAACTAAACGGTTTGGGATGTCAAAAAGAGGCCGTCCTCCGGCACGACGCATCGCCAGAGGACGGCCATTCCCGGCGGGAGGGGAGCAGCCGGGTGCGGCGGGAACGGAGCCGCTGAAGGATGGGGGAGAACCGCTCCTTCGACAGCTAATTTAGCTCTCGCGAAAGTCTCCATCTTGTACGTTTGGTACCTCGATATAAACTGACGGCCATGTTCGATGCGGGCAGAAGGCGCATCCAAGCCGAATGCATTCCACCACAGCGCGAGGGACGGAATTCCTGATGATCATCGAATAAGATTGACGCCACCAGTCGCCAGTTTTGGCTGCCATCAACATGCGTTGCTACATGATCGAGCCGCTGGCAGTATATCAGCTAGAAGAATCCGGCGATCAAGGAACTCTTTGTCTGCATTAGCAAGGGCACGTGGTGGACCACAGAGGACTCACCAGGCTGATCGAGCGATCTAATGGGACGCGGAACAATATCGATTCACGTACCAGAACCGGCGATCGATGCCGCGATTTCTGAGAGCTGAGTTCGCAGCCATGCGTGTGCGAGGTCACTCGTGTGCCGCGCGTGCCAGAACGTCCGTTCGTGGATGGTGGGAAGCTGCACAGGCGGCTCGTGGCCCGTGATTCCGGGAACTCCTAGCTCCCTGATGCTCCGTTCCAGAACCAGGCTGATCATGTTCGAATTTCGCAGGAGGAATGGCACAAGCACAAAGCTTTCCACCGTCGCCGTAATCCTGCGTCGGATGCCTTGGCGTGCCAAGTGCTGATCGGCTAAATTGAACTGCCGATCCAACCCAATTCCGTAGGCAAGATGCGATGCCGCGAGAAATCTCTCGAGGGAAATACGACCGTTGTCTAGGACCGAGCCGTTTCGTGAGTCAGCAGCGCACAGCCATCGATCGCTGATGAGCGGTTCGGAAGGAAAGTCGCTGTCCAGCATCAACTCACTTGGTTCGATCACGACATCGACGCGGTCCTCGAGCAGCATTTTCTCTGTCTCCCTTGAGCGCGGGAGCATGTGTACAGTGACGTTCGGCGCTTGCGTTTCCAGCCTGCGAACCAGCGGCTGAAGGATCACGAGAATGGCGTAGTCCGAAGCACTGATCGTGAAGGTCCTCGTATCGGTCGCGGGGTCGAAACCTCCCTGTTGCATAAGGGTTTGCTGCACCTTGCTCAGAGCATCCCGGAGCGGCTCCACCAGGCGTTCAGCGTTTTCCGTCAAAGCCAGTTGCCGACCGACGCGGACGAGGAGAGGGTCGTGGAATATGTCTCTGAGCCGGGCGAGTGCGGCGCTGGTGGCTGACTGACTTAGGCCGACTTCCTCACCAGCGCGGCTGACGCTTTTCTCCCGCAGAAGCGCATCCAGAACGACGAGGAGGTTCAAATCGACTGCGCGCAGGTTCATCAGGAGGCCTCTGATCTATTTATGCGGTGGATAGATATATTCTGAATTATCGATTGGACACATTACGTCAGAAACGTAACATCGCTGTCAATAAAAATTAAAACAGAGTGGGAACGTCGAGCAATGACCTCGTAGAGGCCAAGAAAGCTCTTCCGTTCATCGAAGTAAAATTGAACCAGCAACGGCTTGCCTAGAAGTATCTCGGCGGCAAAGGAGTGGCTATGCGCAATTTTAATCTCGAGAATTCCGCCGGTAGTGGTGAACTTGCTGGCGATGCCAGTGGATGGGAGCTGGACGCGGGCCCTGACTCGCTAGCCTTCCGCTCGGCGATGAGAAGGTTTGTCGGTGGCGTGACAGTGATTACGACCCTTCATGAGGGGCGACCGTGGGGCATGACGGTGAGCGCCTTCACGCCCGCATGCATGGAGCCGCCTACAGTGCTCGTCTGCGTCAACAAAGATACTGTGACGGGGGGTGACATAACCAAAGACCGCCGGTTCGCCGTGAACATCCTCAGCCAGGATCAGATTGAGATTTCTCAACATTGCTCCCGACCGCGGGAAGACAAGTTCGTGGACCATTTCGTCGTTCCAGCCGAGGAGGTGCCTGGTCGGGTTCAAATGCCAGTTTTGAAACACTCACTGATCACCTTTGACTGCAAAGTGAACATGACCATCGTCGCCAGTAGCCATCTGGTGATCCTGGCTTCGGTGTCCTCCATTCTTGCTCCAGCTGCGAAGAGGCCGTTGCTCTATGGCGAGGGCAGATACATGCACGGCATCTCCCTCGAGGCAGTAGCGGTATGAGCACCGCAGTCACCGCGAGAGAAATCGCCAGCGAGCTTTACCAAGCTTACAACAGCCACGACACGGCGGCGGTGGCGCAGCTTTACGCTGAAGATTCCTCCCATGTGGATGTTGCCCATGGGCATCCGAAATTGGGCTCATCGGAAATTTCCGAGGGACTAGGCAAGTTCTTCCAATGGTTCCCCGATGCGGCGTGGGACGTCGCGCAGATCATCTCGGCCGACAGCGACCATGTCGCCGTCACTTACACCCTGAAGGCGTCCCTGCAGGCGGCGATGGGTCCGGTGGAAGCGCATGGTCAGAAAATTTCGCTGCGCGGGGTCCAGGTTCTGACGCTGCGCGACGGGAAAATCCAGCGCAGCGAAGACTATTGGGACGCTGCCACCTTCCAGAAACAACTCAGCTTTAACACGAAGGAGATATGATCATGAGATCAGGCAAAGAATATCTTGAATCGTTGCGGGACGACCGCAAGGTCTATGTCGGCGGCGAGTTGATCGACGATGTGACGACACATCCCAAGACGCGTGGCTACGCGCAAGCTATCGCAGACTACTACGACCTCCATCTCAACCCTGCCAACCAAGACATCTGCACGTTCATCGATGACAACGGGCAGCGCCAGTCGATGCACTGGTTCCTGCCGCGGACCAAGGAAGACACCGTTCGTCGGCGCAAATACGCCGACTTTATCTTCCGTCATTTTAAGGGTGGCATCTTCACGCGCCCGCCGATGGGCATGAACTGCGTTATGTTCACGCAGGTCGACGACCAGGAGCCGTGGGCAAAAAACTCGCGTTTCAAGAACGGACAACGCGACCTCAGCGGTAACATCCAGCGCCAGTGGGAGGAGGTGACCAGCAAAGACCTGGCCATCTCGCCGATGTTCGTTGACGTCCAGTTCGACCGCGGGAGAACGGATGCGCTCGGAGAAACTCCGATGCTCAGCATTGTTGAGGAGCGCGACGACGGCATCCTCGTCAAGGGATGGAAGGCCATCGGTACGGCTCTTCCTTTCGTCAATCATATTCTGGTCGGCAACCTTTGGCGTCCGGGCCAGACACCGGACCAGACGATCTACGCGCTTGTGCCAATAAACACTCCAGGGGTTTCCGTCGTCGCCCGCGAATCCCGTGTCGTGCCGGACGCCGACCCATATGACCGCCCTCTAGCGACGATCGGCGACGAGCTCGACGCCATGGTCTACTTCGACGACGTCCTGATCCCTTGGTCCCAAGTCCAACATTTCGGAAATCCGGACCATTCGAAATGGTACCCGCAGCGTCAGTTCGACTGGGTTCACCTGGAAACCCAGATTCGTCACTGCGTCCACGCCGAACTCATGGTCGGCCTCGCGCTTCTGCTAACTCAATCCCTTGGAACCAGCGCCAACCCAGTTGTGCAGTCGCAGCTGGCGGAACTCATCCGCTTCCGCGAGACCTGCACCGCCTTCATGTTGGCAGCCGAGGAAACGGGCTTCGCGACGCCGGGTGGCCTGTTCAAGCCGAACAACATCTACATCGATTTCGGTCGGGCTCACTACCTCGAAAACCAGCCCCGCATGGTGAACATGCTGATCGAGTTTTGCGGTCGCGGCATCGTTCTGCAGCCAACCAAGAAGGAGCTCGATCACCCGTATCTCGGCCCGAAACTCGCGGAAGCTCTTCGAGGGCCGGAAATCAGTGCGAATGACCGTATCAAGATTTTCCGCCAGATCAGCGAGCGATTCCTCACCGAATGGGGCACCCGCCACGAGATGTTCGAGAAGTTCAACGGCACGCCGCTGTACCTGATCAACCTTCTCACGTTGCAGCGCACGGAATATCACGTCGATGGCCCGCTTACGGCGCTTGCCCGTGAGGTCCTCGGCTTCGGTGACACAGCGGAGCTGGGCAAGCGCGCGCAGGAAGCCGAGAAGACCTCGCACTACGCGAACGTGCGCTTCCAGCCAGAGTACGCCCGCGCCCAGGATGTGCACGAAGGGTACATCGGGTCCACGAACGAGCGCGTAAGCGAAAACGCAGCTTAGTAGTCCACCCGGTCGGCGGCAGCAGTCGCCGATCGGGCCTTACGGTAACACAGCAGTTGGCTTGGCCTTGGAGGAAGGATGCGCTCGTTCACATACACCGCCGCGCCCGCACGTGTCATCTTCGGATCGGGCACAATCGAGCGACTAGGAGACGAGATTTCCCGTCTGGGGCTGAAGCGCGTGCTGTTCCTTTCGACGCCTCACCAAGCCGCGTTCGTCCAGGGTTGCGCAGAGAAAGTGGGATCGGTGTCGGCCGGAAATTTCTCCGGTGCGACGATGCATACTCCCTTCGCGGTTACTGAGCGTGCTCTCTCGGCGGCGAGCGAGTTGGATGCGGACGGGATCGTGGCCATCGGCGGAGGATCGACAACCGGCCTCGGAAAGGCCATTGCCCTGCGCACCGACCTCCCTCAGATCGTCGTGCCGACCACGTTCGCTGGCTCGGAGATGACATCGATTCTGGGGGAAACGAATGACGGCCGAAAGGTTACAGTTACCGATCCCAGGGTGCGACCCGAGGTCGTCATTTACGATGTCGAGCTGACGAGGAGCCTTCCGACCGAAATCGCTGTTGCAAGCGGCATGAACGCCATGGCTCACGCCGTCGAAGCGTTGTACTCGCAGGAGAGGAATCCCGTTGTAACGCTAATGGCTTCCGAAGCGATCAGGTCTCTGAAGGTAGCCCTGCCGGGAATTGTTGCCGGCAATCCCGAAGCCCGTAGGGTTGCCCTTTACGGGGCGTGGCTGAGCGGCATTTGCCTCGGATCGGTACCGATGTCGCTGCACCACAAACTCTGTCACACATTAGGTGGGCTGTTCGATCTGCCGCATGCAGATATGCACTCGATACTGCTGCCGCATGTAGTCGCCTACAATATGCCTGCAGTCCCCGAGGTCAGAACGCTGCTGGGCGAAGTTCTCGATCACGCCGATCCCGCGCGCGCGCTTTTCGCGTTCAACACGACGCTTGGGATCAAAAGATCGCTCGCAGAAATCGGGATGCCTTCGGGTCGGATTGAAGACGCGGTAACGGCCGCAATTTCAGAACCCTATTGGAACCCGCGAGCTCTGGACCGCGCAGGGATCGCGTGTCTGCTCGAACGTGCGTACGCCGGGGATGAGCCCGTAGCGGCATCGGAAGAGGAGAAAAGCCATGGATAACAGTCCCAACCCGACCCAGAGACCTTCATTTCTCGAGGAGCAGAATTCCGTTTCGGTCGTCAACTCCCGTATGGGGAACGACGTCAGTCCCCGCATGCGCCGCGTGATGTCGGCTGTCGTCAAGCATCTACACGAGCTTACCATCGAAGTGGAACCCACTCACGACGAATGGAAACAGGCCATCGAATTCCTCACCGAGGTCGGCCACACCTGTACCGACTGGCGACAGGAATTCATCCTCCTGTCCGACGTGCTCGGCGTTTCGATGCTTGTGGAGACGATCAACAGCCGCCGTCCGAGCGGCGCGACGGAGAATACGGTACTCGGACCGTTTTACGTTCCGGAAGCTCCTCGCTATCCGAATGGGTCCAACATTTGCCTCGACGGCAAGGGCGGGCCGTTGGTCGTCAGGGGTAGGGTGACCGACCTCGACGGCAAGCCGATACCCGGTGCGCTGGTGGATGTATGGCAGACAAACGACGATGGTTTTTACGACGTACAGCAGAAAGGCGTACAGCCTGACTGGAATCTTCGCGGCGTGTTCACGGCGGAAGAGGACGGCAGCTATTGGTATCGCTCTACTAAGCCCCGGTTCTATCCAATCCCCGATGATGGCCCTGTTGGAAAGCTTCTCGAGAAACTTGGTCGTCATCCAAACCGTGCCGCCCATATTCATTTCATCGTCAGCGCTCCGGGATACGATCCCGTCATCACGCACATTTTCACTGACGACTGTCAGTATCTGTATGAGGACGCCGTGTTTGGGGTTAGGGAATCGTTGATCGCCAACTTTAAGACGATATCTGACGCTGCCGAAGAAGCTGAGGTTGGGCTTGCAGGGGTAGACTTCGCCCGTCCCTATCACTTTGTGGAAACTGATTTCGTTCTGACCAAGCGAGCAGACATCGATCTATAGGGCGTGGATGCCTCCTGCCGGACCTTTGGGCTGACTGGCGAGGGCATCGGTTGAGGTGTAAGGTACGAGGCAGATACAATGTTCAGCGCGGTGATCGAGCGTGTGACGCTTTTTATGGAAATCAACTCGATCCTTTGAGGAGATAGCGCGCGGTGTGGTTTGCATCAGAGAAGTCTTCTCTGATGACGTTGCGTTCCCCGCGCTTCTCTGGAGTCGGTCGCAGACGAGGCGAGCGCTCCACCCATCGAAGAACTTCGCTACAAGGCGGCAGTGGCAAACGATGAAGAGGTAGTCTCGGCCTTTGAAGTGTATGGGCTGTTAATTCGCCTTATCGAGCCGAGATAAGAATCGCCGATGTTCAAGAGTTTGAAGAAGCGGTTATGCGACCGTTAGGTCACCGAAACGAGTGAAAACGACTTTTGCCGTGAATGTGAATCGGAAAGAGTGCTAGGTGTTGAGGACGCGAGGATGGCATGAAGAACGAGGCGCAGCTCATGAAACTCGCAGTAGAGTATGTAGAAGCGTTTCGCGCAGCTCTCGTTACAGGTCATGACGATTACAAAAGGCTAGTTCGCAGTCGCAACAATGGTTTCAGCACTGGAGCGCGGGGGACGGTAGAGTTCACTGAGCAGCTTGTCGAGGCAGGCCGTAAGTTGAGTGACCTCGCGACATTGTCGTTTGGTCCCGCTCGCATTCATGCTAAGTCGGTCGAAGAAGCTGCTCGGTCGGTCCTCTTCGATTCAGACGGAGAACTTCCGCCAAAAACAGTTGCGCGAGACGTAATAGCGAATATCGCCGCTGCTGCGACGAAGACGCACCGAGTAATCCGTCCTAACCAATTGTTCCGACTGGTCGATGGTGTCGATGAAGTTAATATAGGACCAGTGCGCATAGTGAGGCGTGACCTATTGAGTGCTGAGATAGGCACGACCAATAGGGGGGTAAGAATTACCCCGCAAAAAAGCCAGAGCGAAGCCATCACCGTAACTCATTCCAACGATTTGGCAGACACAGAGATACATCTGCCTGAGGTTTGTTGGGATGTTACGATTCAAGGGATGCCGCAAAAGATCGAGCAAGAGGCGCTCTGGCTGGTTGATGTCGCAGTGTCGTTCGCACGGTTGCAATACAAAGAATATTCGGGGCTCTTTCCTCGTCTTAAAGATATCGAGCCCCATCCAGTCAGACCGTATCAATGGATGCAAGAAGGCTTTGTCGTGAGCGCAGACGCTGGTCTTCGTTTCGGGGGCGGGACCGCTCCGACCTGGTACGAGGTTGGTCCTGCGTTGGTCGCAAGATTCTCGGAGGCGAAGACTCGTTACTTGGCCGAGGTGGTGTTTTCTCCCCCAAGCCGATCAGTGGCCGAACGAATGCAGCAAGTGCTGGGATGGATGTCTCGCGCTCGTCAGGAGGCGGAGCCGGCTGAACGCCTCCTCCTGTTTTTTACGGCAATCGAGGCGCTGCTCTCGAGTTCTGCCAAAGACGTGCCGATCACGGAGACGATCGCGCGGGGCGCGAGCGTTATCTGGTCGGCCGATCAGGCGACCAGATCATCCTTCTATAAAGCCGTCAAGAAACTTTACGACATACGGTCGAAAGTCATTCATAACGGTTTTCGAAGTGTAGCCGAGGTCGAGGCGAGCAACGTTCACTACATAATATGGAACCTCTCGTACCTTGTAATTCACAAGGTCGACTTAAAGCAATCGCACGCTGAGTTTATTGAAGAACTGAAGGAAGCGAGCTTCGGTCGAAAATGGAATCCGTCTGGCGTGGCTCTCGAGCCGGAGGGCGGTGGCGTCGCTAAGACCGCCGCCGCCGATCAGTGAATATCAACAGACAGCCTACGCGGGATCGCTCCAATTCGGAGCGGCGAAACTGAGATTCTCCGTGGTGATGGCTTGGCAACTTGCTAGCCCCGGCAAGCGCCGGCCGATCTATTCGGAATGAATCCGAAAGCGCGCCTTAGGGCGTCGAGGGCGGCCCGCGGTTCCTCTGGCGCAGTCTCAATGTAAGCGCGATTTTCCATGCGCGTTGACGGCTGTTTTAGGGCCAGGTCGGCTACATTGAGAGCGACATGCGGCTAATTAGGCGGCTGAGTTTCTGGAGAAGTTGAACGGCAGCAGGTCGCCAATGCCGGCAGTTTCTTTGCGCTGAGGCAACTCAGTGAGCGCATGGCGCAGCCAGGCGAGCGGATCGACGCCGCAGGCGCGGCAGGTCAGCATGAGACTGTAGATCACGGCGCTGGCTTTGGCTCCATCGACGGTATCGCTGAACAGCCACGATTTTCTTCCGGTGGCAAAAA
>NZ_KB898364.1 GCF_000377565.1 Rhizobium sp. 2MFCol3.1
CCCTATGATGACGACAGCGGCAAGCATCGCGGCAGGCGCAGGATCCAGGGCGGTCGCGAAAGGCTGCGCAAGAGCCTGTTCATGTGCGCTTTCACCGCCAGCCGGCACAATCCGGATCTGGCGGCCTTCTACAAGCGGTTGCGCGGCAACGGCAAGGAGCACCTGTGCGCGGTCATCGCGGTCGCCAGAAAACTCGTCATTCTCGCCAACACCATCCTCACCAGGCAGACCGAATGGACGCCGAAATATGTGAATGGATGAGACATGGTTGCTCCCCGTGGGGGAGAAGGGGAGATGGAGCAAAACAGCTCGCCACAAGTCTCTTCTCCCCCGCGGGGAGAAGATGCCGGCAGGCAGATGAGGGGGCCAAACCGCACAACGCGTCCCGGCAAACCGCAGGAAAAACATTAGCATCCTTAGGCCTGCCAGCGCCCTCACCTCACCCCTCAAGCGTCTCCTTGACCACCACAGCCAGCTGCTTCAGCGAGAACGGCTTCGGCAGGAAGCCGAACTTGGACTCTGGCGGCAGGTTGCGGGCGAATGCGTCCTCGGCATAGCCCGAAACGAAGATGAACTTCAGATCCGGATATTTCTTGCGCAGTTCACGCAACAGCGACGGCCCGTCCATTTCAGGCATGACGACGTCGGAGACGACGATATCCACCTTGCCGTCGAGCTCGTCCATGATGTCGAGCGCCTCGACACCCGATCCCGCCTCGTGAACCGTGTAGCCGCGGGTCTCCAGCATGCGCTTGCCGCCGCGACGCACCGCCTCCTCGTCCTCGACGAGCAGGATGACGGCCGATCCCGTCAGGTCCTCCGGCTGCTCCGGCTTGGCCGGAGATAGGGCAACGACGTTGTCGGCGCTTGGGGTGACCGCATCGGCCTCGGCGGCGATCGCCGGCTCGACGATATGGCGCGGCAGGAAGACGCGGAAGGTCGTGCCCTTGCCGACTTCCGATTCCGGCTGGATGTAGCCACCGGATTGCTTGACGATGCCATAGACCATGGCAAGCCCGAGACCCGTGCCCTTGCCCACCTCCTTGGTGGTGAAGAAGGGCTCGAAGATCTTGTCCATGATTTCAGGCGCGATGCCGGTGCCGTTGTCCGACACCTCGACGAGAACCATGTCCTCATGCGGCATGTAGGAGTAATTGAAAGCGGCGACCTCTGCGGCCGTCGCGTTCTTCGTCCGCACGGTCAGCTTGCCGCCCTCCGGCATCGCGTCGCGCGCATTGACGCAAAGGTTGATCAGCACCTGCTCGAACTGCGACAGGTCGGTTTTCACGGGCCAGAGATCGCGCCCGTATTCGACATCGAGCTTGACATTGGTGCCCGACAGCAGCCGGTCGACCAGCATTCTCAAATCGCCGACGACGTCAGTGAGATTGAGCACGCTCGGCCGCATCGTCTGCTTGCGCGAGAACGCAAGCAGCTGGCGCACCAGCACGGCGGCGCGGTTGGCGTTACGCTTGATTTCCATCAGATCCGCGAAACCAGGATCGGCCGGCCGCGCCTGCAGCAGCAGATGGTCGGATGAGAGCAGGATGGCGGTGAGGACGTTGTTGAAGTCGTGCGCGATACCGCCGGCGAGCGTGCCCACCGCGTTCATCTTCTGCGTCTGCGCCATCTGCGCCTCGAGCGCCTTCTGCTCGGTCACCTCGACAGCGTAGACGATCGCCGCCTCTTCAGGCGCCTCGTCGCTCTGGTCGATCACGGCGTTGACGTAGAAGCGGAAATGCCTGTTGTCGTCGGCCTGCGTCTTGGAATCAAGCGGAGGAATATCGCCCTGCCGGTCCTTCGCGGCGGCAAGCGCGCCCTGAAGCCTCGGCTTGTCGACATCCTGCACGATGGTTTCGAACAGCGCGCCGTTCTCGACGTCATCGCGCGACACGATGCCGGAGAAGAGTTTCAGGAACGGCGCATTGGTCCTGAGGATGCGGCCGTCGCCATCGACGGAAGCGATCGCCATCGGCGTATTGTTGAAGAAGCGCGTGAAACGCATCGATGCAGCCGACGCCGACTGATCGCCAGCCGTGCTGTCGCGCCGCGTGAGAACGATCGAGCGGCTTTCGCCGGGCGCCCCATCGCGCATCGAGGTGACGCTGTGAACGATCTGCACCGGAACGCCCTGGCCGTTCGATTTCTTCAGGTCGAGATCGAGCGTCACCGTCTTCTGCAGACCGGGATCGGCCTGCACGGACTGGATCAGCGCCAGCCCCTCGCCGGCCACCATGTCGCCGATCGTCATCGAGCCGGGAATGAACTTGGTGAGGTCGATCCCCAGCCACTCTGCAAGCGTCGCGTTGAGATAGAAGATCTCGCCCTTGCGGCCCGCCGAAAAGAAGCCGGCAGGCGCGTGGTCGAGATAATCGATGGCGTTCTGCAGCTCTTTGAAGAACCGCTCCTGGTCGTCGCGCTCGGACGTGATGTCGCTGATCTGCCAGATATGCAGCGGCCGGCCGCCGCTTTCTTCGCTCTGCAGAATACGCGCCTTCAGCCGGTACCAATGGGCGCCGGATCCGTTCAGCGATGGCCCCAGCGCGCGCAGCAGCCGGAACTCCTCGCGCCCCTCGCGGCCCTCGCGCAGCCCGTTGGAGAGCCGGTAGAGCGCCTCGTTGGATTCGCGGTGGCGCGACAGGAGCGCTTCCAGCGTCTGCACCTCTGTCGGCTTGCGGGCGCCGGTCAGCGCGCCGTAAGCGGCATTGGCGTAAACGATACGGCCTTTCTCGTCGGTGATCAGCGATCCGTCGGGATGGCTGTTGAGAAAGGCGCGGGCAAGGCTGTCGGACTGGCGCTGCGGCATCACCTCGATGAAGCCGATGATCGACGACACCAGGAAGAAGATGCCGACCATGGCCAGCACGCCGAGAACGCCGAGCACCATCTCGTTGTCGAGCGAGGTCTTGAACACCACGAAGGCGGCGGCGACGCCGATCAGCACCAGCGCCAGAAGCAGGATCCGCACGGCGGTTCCTGCGCGCCCTCCACGGTCCACGAGCGGTTCGCTAAAATTGTCGGCCTGACGGGATTTCGTCATGTACTTCCTCGCATTGCCCGCCGGCCTTCATTCGTGACTAACAGACGAAGCAGGAATCAGGCGCCTCTTCCTTCTTAGCAATTTGCTGCCTCGCCAAAAACACCACACTCCATGAAGAGTGATTGAATTCACAAGCTACAGCGCCAGTTTTGCCGTTAAATGTAGATTGAGACGTTCCACAGACATTGCGTCGCACCTTTCGGTGACTGGACAAGCCGCCTCCCCCTTGTCTAGGAAGCTTAAAAGTCGTCATGTGGTTGAACGCCGCAAAGGAGTACGTGACTATGTTCGATGGCATCATGGAATCTTATGGCAGCCGCTTCATCATTGCCGCGGGCGGTGTGGCCATCGCCCTGCTGCTGCTCGTCGCGGTCCTCTGGATCATGCGCAACCGGGCATCCTCGCCCTTCGTTCGCGGCGGCCGCAACCGTCAGCCCCGCCTTCAGGTTCTCGACGCCGCCGCCGTCGACGCCCGCCGCCGCCTCGTGCTGGTGCGCCGCGACGATGTTGAACATCTGATCATGATCGGCGGTCCCTCCGATATCGTCATCGAAAGCCGCATCCTGCCGGATGGGCAGGTCGAGACCATCAGCGAGCCGGCACGCCCGGAAGCACCACAGCCTGCAGCCCCCAGCGAGCGGCCCGCAGCGCCCATAATGACAGCAGCCGTGGCAGAACCTGAGCCAGCGGTCATCGTCCCACCCGCACCGCGACCGGCTCCGACGCGGGGCCTGTCACCGATCGAAGAGTTCGCGCCAAGCGCCGAGCGCCTGGACACCCCACCGATCGCGCCACCGCCGGCTCCGCAGCATCAGGTTTTCGAGCCCGAGATCGAACCCGCGCCGCGCCCTGTCGCCGTGCCAGTCGCACCGGTATCGATCGCGCCGGCACCCGTCGCACCGCGCCCGCAGCCTCCGGTATTCTCGCGGCCTGAGCCTGCGCCCATCGAAACGGCCGAAGCCGTCGATATTCTCGATTCTGCGCGCCAGCGCGTCCTGACCCCACAGAGGATCGAGCCGCAGGTGATGAGCCCGCCCACGCCGCCGCAGCGCGTCGACCTCTATCCGCCGGCACCACAGGCGCCAACGCCGCAGCCGGCCGCGTTCCAGCCCGTCGCTCGCCCGGCGCCCTCGGCCCAGCCCAGCGATTTCCAGCGTGTGCTCGAAGAGGAAATGACGAGCAATCTGGCGGCTGAGCGCCCGATGGCAGCGCATAATGCGCCGATGCACAATGCACCGCCGGTGCAGAACGCGCCTGCTCGCCCCGCGCCCTCCAACATGCCGCGCCGCGATCCCGAGATGGCGCCGATCACCGGCGCCGACGCCGCCCTTCAAAACGAGGTGGCCCGTATTTTCGGCGAAATGAGCGTCAACCGCGACAAATGACCGGCGGCGGCAACGGCCGCCCCTTTCCTGCAAACAAAAAAGGCACCGCGCGATGACGGTGCCTTTTTAGTTTGTGATGTAACCGGGATTATTCGTCCCGGTAGACTTTCTCACGACGCTCGTGGCGTTCTTGCGCTTCGATGGACAGCGTTGCGATCGGGCGAGCGTCGAGACGCTTGAGGCCGATCGGTTCACCGGTTTCCTCGCAATAGCCGTAAGTGCCTTCCTCAATACGCTGCAGTGCGGCGTCGATCTTGGATATCAGCTTTCTCTGGCGGTCACGGGCGCGCAGCTCGATGGCTCTGTCCGTCTCGGACGACGCTCTGTCGGCGAGATCCGGATGGTTTGCGCTTTCCTCGGCAAGATGCTCGAGGGTTTCGCGCGCCTCTCTGAGGATGTCGTTCTTCCAGGCAATCAGCTTCGCCCTGAAATAGGCGCGCTGGTTACCGTTCATGAACTCTTCCTCTTCCGAGGGCACGTATTTGCTAAGATCGATCTTCTCACTCAACGCGATTCTCCTGAAGAACATCTCATCTGGCGGCTGTATATCCCGACCACGGCGTTCGATTCAAGCCCAATCCGCTAGGTAAACACATTTTTAAATCTGTCACAATTTTGAGCTAACAGGCTATTTTTACGTCACTATTTTTCAAAGCCACCGTTTCAGCTTGCCAGCTGAAGTAGCAGCGCCCGTGCAACTTGCCCACTGGATTCCGCGCGCCGGTTGACGAAGACACCGGGCTGGCGCTACTGAAATAGATCAAACGACCGGGGACTCTCCGATGACCGCAATCGTGCCGCCGCCTTCCCGGATTTATCTTTTGAGACACGCCGAAGCGGCATTTCCCGCCCCCGGTCAGAGCGATTTCGACCGCCCGCTGAGCGAGCGCGGTTATGCCGCAGCCGAAATCCTGGCCGAGAACGCGGCCGACAAAAGCTACAAGCCCGACCTTGTCGTCAGCTCTACCGCCATACGCTGCCGCCAGACGGCCGACGCCGTACACCGCGCGATGGGCGAAAACCTCGATGTCCGCTTCGTCGACGCGCTTTATAACGCGACGCCCGAAATCTATCTCGATATCCTCGGCGCGCAACAGGACATGGGCGCCGTGATGCTCGTCGGCCACAATCCCGTCATCGAGCAGACGCTCGAAGCGCTGATCGGCCACCAGCTGCTGGCGCAGGCGCTGCCGAACGGCTTTCCGCCGGGTGGTCTCGCCGTGCTCGATTTCGACCAGGGCCGCAACAACTGGCGCCTGATCGACTTCATGATCGACTGATAGGCGCGCAACCTTCTTTTTCTTCGGCGTGCCGGTTCCTATATGGCGTCTACCAGCAATCGGAATTTCGCCTTGCCGCCAAGCATGACATCCTTCACCGACGACGCGCGCATCGCCTTCGACACCCTGTCGGACCGCGCCTCCGGCCTCGTCAATCCGACGATCCGCCTCGGCGTCACCGGCCTGTCGCGGGCGGGTAAGACGGTCTTCATTTCCTCGCTGGTCCATAACCTGCTGCATGGCGGCCGCCTGCCCCTGTTCGAGGCCGTCCAGTCGGGCCGCGTCTCCGCTGTCCGGCTCGAAGAGCAACCCGACGACAGCGTGCCGCGCTTCCAGTATGAGGATCACATCAAGGCGTTGGTGAAAGACCGCATATGGCCCGATTCCACGCGCGCCATCTCCGAGCTGCGGCTGACCATCGACTACCAGAGCGCCAGCGGCTGGAGCCGTTTCTTCTCGCCGGGAAGGCTCTCGATAGACATCGTTGACTATCCCGGCGAGTGGCTGCTCGACCTGCCCCTGCTGGCCAAGGACTACCGCACTTTCAGCGAAGAGACGATCGCACTGGCCCGCACAGGCATCCGCACGGAACTCTCCAGACCATGGCTGGCGTTGACCGACGATTGCGACATCGCCGCCCGGGCGGACGAAATGCGCGCCCGCGAACTCGCCACCGCCTTCGCCGATTACCTCAAGGCCTGCAAGGCCGATGAGCGCTCCCTGTCGACGCTCCCGCCCGGACGCTTCCTTCTGCCCGGCGATCTCGACGGCTCGCCGGCGCTCACCTTCGCGCCGCTGGTGCTGCCGCCGACGGGAAAGCCGGAAAAGGGATCACTCTGGGCAATGATGGAACGGCGCTACGAGGCCTACAAGTCCGTGGTCGTCAAGCCGTTCTTCCGCGAGCACTTCTCGCGCATCGACCGTCAGATCGTCCTTGTCGATGCGCTGCAGGCGATCAATCGCGGCCCCGAGGCCGTGCAGGACCTGGAGCGCGCACTGACGGACGTGCTCGCCTGCTTCCGCCCAGGCACGAACTCGCTGCTGTCGTCGCTGCTCGGCCGCCGCATCGACCGCGTTCTGGTCGCCGCCACCAAGGCGGACCATCTGCATCATGAAAGCCACCACCGTCTCGACGCCCTGACGCGCCGCCTTGTCGATCGCGCCATCCAGCGCATCGGCATGGCGGGCGCCGGCATCGATGTCATGGCGCTCGCCTCCGTGCGGGCAACACGTGAGGCGACTGTCAAGCGCGACGGCCACGAGCTGCCCGTCATCGTCGGAACGCCGATCGAGGGTGAGACGATCTCAGGCGAAACCTTCGACGGCATCAGGAAGACCGCGATCTTCCCTGGCGACCTGCCCGAAGACCCCTCCGCCCTGTTTGCAAGCATTGAATCGGGCGACGAGAATGTGCAATTGCCCGACGTGAACGTGGTCCGCTTTCGCCCGCCGAGCCTTGAGGAGACCGGGGGCGGCATCAAGCTGTCGGTGCCGCATATCCGGCTCGACCGGGCCATGCAGTTTCTGTTCGGAGATCGCCTCGCATGATCAAGCCGCCCGCCGACCAACCCCCGCGCCGCGCGCCGGCCGCCTTCGCCTTTGAGGACGAGCGCGAGCAGCCGGAGACCAAAGCCGGCCGGCCGACAGCGGAGCCCCGCAAGCCGGCAGCCTTCTCGGGCGAGATCACCCTGACACCAGACGAGGACGATCCCTTCATCAATCCCGACAAGGACGTCCCGGCCCTGCCCGTCGCCCAGCCCCGCAAACGGGGCACCTCCTTCGGCAAGATCGCGCTTGGTGCTTTTGGCGTGCTGTTCTCGCTCGCCTTCGGGCTCTGGACCGACAGCCTGATCCGCAACCTCTTCAGCCGCGCCGATTGGTTAGGCTACACCGCGCTTGCCGCCGTCGGCATCGGTATCCTGGCTGTGATCGCCATGGTCGTCAGGGAAACGGCGGGCATGATGCGGCTGGCGGCGGTGCAAACGATCAAGGCCGAGGCGGAAGCGGCAATCCTCGAGACCAAGCCCGCCAAGGCGCGCGCGCTCGTCAAGAGCCTGGAGCACCTGCTATCCAACAAGCCGGAGACCGCGCGCGGCCGCGCCACGCTGAAGGCGGCGGAAACCGATATCATCGACGCGCCGCATCTGGTGGCGCTCGCAGAGCGCGAACTGCTTGCGCCGCTTGACCGACAGGCCCGCAGCCTCATCCTCAACGCCTCCAAACGCGTCTCGGTCGTCACCGCCGTTAGCCCCCGCGCCATCGTCGACCTGCTCTACGTTCTCTACGAGGCTGCGAAGCTCATCCGCGCCATGGCCGATCTCTACGGCGGCCGGCCCGGCACCTTCGGCATGCTGCGGCTGATGCGCGACGTGTTGGCCCATCTCGCAGTCACCGGCTCGATCGCGGTCGGCGACAGCCTAGTCCAGCAGGTTCTCGGCCACGGCCTGGCATCCAGGCTCTCGGCACGCTTGGGCGAAGGCGTGATCAACGGCCTGATGACCGCCCGCATCGGCATCGCCGCCATGGACCTCTGCCGCCCGCTGGCGTTCCGCGCCCTGAAGCGTCCGGGAATCGGTGACTTCATCGGCGATCTCACGCCATCGATGACGAAGACTGATAGCAACGGTCGGAATTGAGCCGAGATCCGTAAACCATTCGCTCCGGACAACAGACTTCAGGAATCCGATGTGATTCAATAGCTTACGTGAGACAGGCCAGCGCGCGTCCGGCACCGAAAAGCCCGCAGACGCGCCGTTTTCGACCCATTAGAAACCAAGCATTAACCATTTTTCGGCAAAACTTGGCACCAGTTAAGCGATATGGTTCGCCAAGGAAAATCCATGTACTCGCGCAAGTTTCTCTATCTCTTCGGTCTCGCGGCAATCGCCCTGTCGCCTTTTGCCGAAACGGCTCCAGCAGCCACCGCCGCCACGCGTGACAAGGCATTCTTTGAATCCGTCGCAGGCTCCTGGAAAGGCCCGGGCGAAATCGTCGCCGGCAAGTACAAGGGCACCAAGTTCACCTGCAACCTGATCGGCGAACCCGTCACCGACGGCACCGGCGTCAAGCTCGACGGCAGCTGCCGCGTCGGCGTCTTCAAGCAGCCGATGAGCGCGCTGATCACTCAGTCTGGAAACAGCTACAAGGGCAAGTTCCTCGACGGCGCCGCCGGCAAGGGTCTCGATGTCGTCTCCGGCACTGTCACGGAAGACACTGTTGTCGTCGGTCTCAACCGCGCCAAGCTCAACGGCGCCATGATCGCCCGCGTGCGCGACGACAAGACGATGAACGTGACCGTTTCGGTCAAGGTCGAAAGCCAGATGATCCCCGTGATCGGCCTGACCTTGTCGCGCCAGGTCGACGAAATGACCGTCGGTTCGGTCGAATAATCAATAGAGACAAATGAAGCATAAGACGAAGCGGCCGCATGGCCGCTTCTTTCGTTTCAGGCGTCACGCCACCAATCCATGCTCTGATCGGCAACCTCGATCCCTTGGATGTCGGCGCGAGCAAGCCAGTCGCGCACCGCGACCCCCTTGACGATCAGATCAGGCGCGAAGTCGGCGAGCGGCATCAGCACGAAGCCGCGATCGGTCATCCGGGGATGCGGGAGCTCGAGCCTCGGCGCATCCTGGCTGATATCGTCATAGGTCAGCACATCGATATCGAGCGTGCGCGGCCCCCAACGCTCGATGCGCTCCCGCTTCATGCCGCGTTCTATGTCGAGACAGACATCGAGCAACGCTTCCGGCTGAAGCGACGTCGACACTTCGGCGCAGCAATTGAAGAAGAACGACTGGTCCGTCTTGCCCCATGGCGGCGTGCGGTAGAGCCGGGAGACAGCGACGACGCGGCAATCCGCCCGCGCATCCAGCGCCTTGAGCGCCTGCGCCATGGAGTGGACGGGATCGCCGATATTGCCGCCAAGCCCAAGCGTGGCGGTCTCAAAAGCCATGTCAGACAAAATGTTCGACGCTCACCTGGACGAAATCAAGCACGCCGGGAACCGGCGCATTCGGTTTGCGGACCGTGATCTTCGCCCGCTTGATCTGCGGGAATTTCTGACAGAGCCCCTTGGCGAT
The DNA here is from genome assembly GCF_000377565.1 of Rhizobium sp. 2MFCol3.1. GTDB lineage: Bacteria > Pseudomonadota > Alphaproteobacteria > Rhizobiales > Rhizobiaceae > Rhizobium. Next base: position 9,788 of record NZ_KB898364.1, read on the forward strand.
ATCGAGCGCCAAGGCTTCGATGAGATAACGTCGCTTGCCGGTGACAATTTCCTCGATGACGGTGAAGGCGATGCCGTAATTGACGGTATCGTCGATCGAATCCGTCTCCAGCGCGGTGCCGGTCACGACATCGAGCTCGGCATCGACAAAGAAACGCTGCCCCAGAAATTCCTCTTCGTCGTGAACGCCGTGGCGGGCGAAGAAGGCGCAGTTCTGCAGGGTGATGGTGTAGGTGGTGCTCATAACGTGCCCTTCCGCTCGAATGCGTCGCGTGCCTTCAGCATAGCATCAGTCACGGCAAGTGCGTCCCTGTTGATTGCGACATCGTGTACCCGAAAAATCGCGGCGCCCTTCAGTCTCAGAAGCACGCTGGTGGCCGCCGTGCCGGCATCGCGATCGGCCGCCTCACGGCCCGTGACCGCCCCGACGAACCGCTTGCGCGACGTGCCGGCCAGGATCGGAAAACCGAGACGCTGAAGCTCGTCGCAACGCGCCATCAGTTCGAGATTCTCTTGCGTATCCTTGGCAAAGCCGAAACCGGGATCGAGAACGATGCGGTCCTGCGCCACGCCGGCGCGTCCGGCGATCTCGAGAGACCGCTCCAGGAACAGGAATTGATCAGCGATGACATCATCCAGCTTGTCGCGGTCACGGCCCGTGTGCATCACGCAGAGCCCCGCGCCGGTCCTGGCCGCGATATCGGCGATATCAGGCTCTTTCTGCAGCCCGAAGACATCGTTGACGATATGCGCACCGGCCTCAACGGTAAGGCGAGCAGTCTCGGCGCGATAGGTGTCGATGGAAATCAGCGCCTCGGTCTTGCCGCGCAGCGCCTCGATGACGGGCAGCACACGCGCCTGCTCCTCGCGGGCATCGACGCTCTCGGCATCCGGCCGCGTGGATTCGCCGCCGATATCGACAATAGCGGCACCGGCCTCGACCGCATCAAGCGCATGCGCAACGGCCTTGTCGACGCTGTCGTAGCGACCGCCGTCGGAAAACGAGTCCGGCGTGACGTTGACGATCGCCATGATGACCGCGGTCGAGCCGAGCTCAATCTCACGGCCGTGCCCGACGCGCCAGAAACTGCTGCCAAGCTTTGCCACCTGCATTCATCCTATCGATCGAAAAAACAGCGTCATCATATTGCGCTAGCGGTGGCTATGCCCCAAGCTCCCGCAAACTTCAACATGAGTATTTGCAGAATGCCGTCCGTGTCGCGTTATATGCCGCTCCTCCTCGCCATTTCCGTCTCGCTGTCTGCTGGCTATCCCGCAAGCGCTGCCGTGGTGGCCACCAAGAGCTATTCCTATTTCAACATCAAAGGCAAAACCGCCGACGAACTGGACGAGCAGCTGAGCACGCGCGGCCCGACGGCCAACGGCTCGTCTGCACGCCACCCCGGCGCCACCAAGATCCGTTTCGGCGGCGACGCCACCTATGTCGAGGAAAACGGCCGCTGTCGCGTCAGCACCGCGCGCGTGACCGTGCATACGCAGATCATCCTGCCGCGCTGGAACAATCGTCGCGGCGCCAGCCCTGAGCTGTCGATGATCTGGGACACGCTGTCGAGCGACATCAAGAGGCATGAGGAACGCCATGCCGAGATCGCCCGAACCCAGGCGCGCAACATGGAACGCAAGATCCTGGCGCTCCCGCCGCAGCCCAATTGCGAAGCCATGCAGGAGCTGGTGACGGAGGTATCGACGCGGGGAATTGCCGAGCATGACCGACTGCAGGCGCGATTCGATCAGGTGGAGGCCGTCAACTTCCAGAAGCGCATGCTGCGCCTGCTCAACAACCGTCTGAAACCATCGGGCGGCGAAAAATAGCTGATTCTCCGGCGAGAATCGACGGCTGACCCTTAGCCGCGCAATGAAAATTGTGCGAAACCGGCACGGCCCCAGCCAATGAATGGTAATTTCTCACCATAGATTTGTGAAACACAACGCGCTAATATTCAGTCATTCGAAAGTTCAGGTCCGTTAGCCGGGACTTTCGTTTTCTGGGTTCTCCTGGCGCGTTGCGAAGCCGCGGTCGATCCTCCCTTGGCCGTAGGTAATGCGCCTACCTCGCCTCGCTCGTCACATCGGCAAGCGAGGCTTTTTTTGGCCGGTTCATCCTCGGAAGGACTATGCTTCGGAGAATTAAGCCTGGCGCTCCGGCACGTGAACGGTCAGCCCGTCCAGCGCCGCCTTCATGCGGATCTGACAGGAGAGGCGCGAGGTCGGGCGAACGTCGAAGGCGAAATCGAGCATGTCTTCTTCCATCGCTTCGGGCGGACCGACGCGCTCGGTCCACTCCTCGTCGACGTAGACATGACAGGTCGCGCAAGCGCAGGCGCCGCCACATTCGGCTTCGATGCCCGGCACGGAGTTGCGCACGGCGTTTTCCATGACGGTCGATCCCTGATCGACATCAAGATCGAAGCGCGTACCGTCGAAAGCGACAATGGTCAGTTTGGGCATGGTGTTTTCCGGTGATCATCAATGGGATGGGTTTGGATTTTTACTTCCAACAATTACGCGAGGCAGTCAACAACGACCGCCCTTGCGCTCTTCATTCCAGATTTGGAAGCGACACGCTTGTCAGATTGCGCCACGCCAGGAACAATAAAAAGACCCGCTGCTCCGCAATGGTGCAACGGGTCCCATGATCGAACAGCTGATGGCGTCATTGCCGCCTAGCGGCAAAGCTTCAGGATGAAATTCTCCGCCTCGATGACGGCGACGCCGACGGCGGCCATGTTCGAGGCATCGCCGCAATTGCCTTCAAGCGCTTCGGCGGCATCGCGTACCCGGAAGGCGCCGACGGCGCTTGCCGCACCCTTAAGCTTGTGGGCGGCTGCTACGATCGCCTTGCCGTCGCCGGAAGACATGTCGTGCAGGCAGGCGCGCGCCTGGCGCGCGAACATCTGCAGGACTTCAAGTTCAAGCGCCTTGTCGCCCATCGTCTGGTTGGCCAGGTGAACAAGGTCGACCGGCCGCTGTTGCGAGGGAACCTGTCCCTTGCCATGATCTGGCGCCGCGAACGCAATACTGACTGCTGCCATATGCCAATTCTCCCGTCTTAAGTCCCGCCGTTTGAATGATGTTGCGGGGGCGCAGTGCCAATCGCGTTAAATTCGGGCGCAATCAGGGCGAATTTCTCGTCATATGGTTAACGCCCGTCAAACACTTCTAACACATTGGATTTCAAGGCCGCGCCGGCGTTAAGTCAGGTTAATCAAGCGTTAATAACTCGGCATTTGACCGAAGGCGTTAATTGTCTAGCAGGTCCGGATGTGTCACTACGATACGACTGGGAGAGCTGGGTTGTGGAAGCCTTTGCTCGCCAAGTGGATAATGGTAATGTTTTGATACCGTAAGTGTGCGAAAGCAGCTATCCACTCTGAAATGACATACTTATCCGCTCTACGAATTTTGGGCGGACAGGTTCAGAGGCAAGGTTTGTTCGGGTGACGCGGAAACCCGGATGCGTGTAGACCGGCTGAGATGTAACGAGGCGTAACGGAATGGCGAACAACAAGTACAACGAATCGATCGAGGACAAGGCGTTCAAGGCGCTGGATGAAGCCCTGCAGATCGACTTCGAGGACGATGATACGCCGTCTCCACAAGTCAGGAAGCAAGACGCCTCGGAGGCAAAAGTGTCCGAAAAGCCAACTGTCCGCAATCAGCGTAAAGACGATGCCAAGCAGCAGCGCGCCGCTACACCTCGCTCTCCCGAGCAGGGATCGCGCGCGCCGGCCTTTGCCGCCAACGACGGCAGCCGGGTCAGCCCCGCTTCGCTCTTGAAATCCCTCGACAACGGCTCCGCCCGTCCGGCGCTGCGCAACGCCACGCTTGTTTCGCTTCTGTGGATCGTCGGCGGCCTCGGCCTGATGTCGCTCCTCTATTCGCCGCAGATCTGGCAGATCCGCTCGATTTCGGACCTCGTCGCCCTACCCGGCGTGATCGCCGGTCTCGTCGGCATCATCATCCCGGTTCTTCTGTTCTACGCTTTCGCCATCATGATGGCCCGCGCCCAGGACATGCGAAACGCCGCCCGCTCTATGGCGGAAGTGGCACTTCGCCTCTCCGAGCCGGAAACCATCGCGTCGGAACGCATCATGACGGTCGGCCAGGCCGTTCGTCGTGAAGTCTCCGCCATGAACGAAGGCATCGAGCGCACCATCGCGCGCGCCTCCGAACTCGAGACCCTCGTCCACTCCGAAGTCAACGCGCTGGAGCGCAGCTACGCCGACAACGAACTGCGCGTGCGCGGTCTCGTCCACGAACTCGGCTCCGAGCGTGAGGCGATCGTCAATCACGCCGAGCGCATCCGCACCTCGATCGTCGGCGTTCACGACCAGCTGCGCGAAGACCTGTCGCTGGCGACCGAAGAAATCGCCGTGCGCCTCGCGACCTCGGGCGAAGCCTTCGCCTCGATGATCGACACGCGCGCCGCCACGATCACCGAGAAGTCTGAATCCGCCATCCAGTCGCTTGGCACGCTGCTCGCCGCCAAGACCGATTCGCTGCTGCAGACGCTGACCTCCTCCGGTTTCGCGCTCGCCAACGAGTTCGATAACCGCCTGGATTCGCTGACGTCTAGCCTGAGCGACCACGGCAACACCATTCTCAGCCAGTTCGAGACGCGTGCGTCCACCATGGACAGCAATGCCGAGAAGCTGAACGCCGCCCTCAACGACCGTGCCCGCCAGCTGAACGAGATCCTGATCGCGCGCACCCGCGATATCAACGAGAGCCTGACGGGCGGCGAACGCACCATCACCAGCACGCTGGATGACGTTCTCGCCAAGCTGAACAGCACGCTCGATGAACGCGGCACCAGCTTCCGCCACAGCCTGCAGTCCAGCGTCGATGACACGATCATGGACCTCGACCTGCGTTCCGGCTTCTTCGACGAGCGTCTGCAGGCGACCGTCGCCCAGCTGTCCACCTCCTTCGACGAACGTGTCGCAGAATTCGCCAACGCCTTCGACAAGCGCGCCGGCACGCTCGACACCAAGCTGATGGAGAGCCTGAACCGCATCAACGACACGCTGACCGGCGGCTCGGACTCGCTGAACGGCATTCTGAGCTCCAGCATCGAGCGCATCGGCTCGTCGCTGACCGACCAGTCCTTCGCGCTGACGACAGCGCTTTCGACCGGACGCGAAATCCTGGAAAGCACCCTCACCGACAAGGTGGACGAAGTGGCCAGCGCCATCGGCGCGCGCACCACGGAAATGACCTCGGCGCTCAGCCACGCCACATCCGAAATCTCGCTGGCGCTCGCCTCCGGCACGTCTGAGCTTCACAACAACCTGTCGGCCCGCGCCACCGAATTCCGCGACACGCTGCTGTCGACGACCTCGGATCTGAGCTCGGCTGTTTCGGCTGGTACCGACCAGATCACCTCGGCCTTCGGCCGTGCCGACGAACTGAACACCACGATCTCCAAGCGCGCTGAGGATATCACCCAGGCGCTGGATTCCGCCCATGAGCGCATCGACGACGTCATGTCGGCGCGCAGCGGCGTCTTCCTCGGCGCCCTTTCCGACAGCCAGTCGCGCTTCGAAAACACCCTTGCAAGCCGCTCGGAAGCGATCATCGAAGCCGTCACCGGCAGCCATGACCGCCTCGCCGATACGCTCGATGACAAGGCCATGGCGCTCGCGATCTCGCTCAACGAAAGCCAGAGCCGCTTCGAGGAGACGCTTGGCTCGCAGGTCGACGCCATAGCCGGCTCCATCGCGTCCGGTCATGATCGCCTTGCCGAGACGCTCGACGACCGCGCCATGGCGCTCGCCATCTCGCTGAATGAAGGCCACAGCCGCATCGAGGATACGCTCGGCTCGCATGCCGGCGCCATCTCGCAGTCGCTGGCAGCAGGCGAACGCAAGCTCGCCGACGCTATTGCCGAACGCAGCGCCGCCTTCAACGCCTCGATCAACGAAGGCCGCAGCCTGATCGAGACCGCGCTCGACACCCGCGCGGAAGCGATCTCGCAGTCGCTCGCCGCCGGCCAGGAGAAGCTCACCGAAGCGATCGACGACCGCGCCATGGCATTCGCCATCTCGCTCGACGACAGCCAGGGCCGCCTCGCCGATACGCTGGCGCACCACGCTGACGGCATTGCTGCCTCGCTCTCCAGCGGTCACGACCGCATCAGCGAAGCGCTCGAAGACAAGTCGATGGGCCTCGCGATCACGCTCAACGAAGGCCACTCGCGCCTCGAAGACACGCTCGGCCGCCATGCCGGCAACATCGCGACATCTCTCGCCAGCGGCCACGACCGGATCAACGAAGCCCTCGACGACAAGGCCATGGGTCTCGCGATCGCGCTCAACGAAGGCCATTCGCGCCTCGAGGATACGCTCGGCCACCATGCCGAAAGCATCGCGAACTCGCTCGTCAGCGGCCACGACCGTATCGAAAGCACGCTTTCGCAGAATGCCAAGTCGATCAACGACACGGTTGCCGACGTGCACGACCGCCTCGCCGACACGCTGGCCGAAAAGTCCATGGCGCTCGCCATCTCGCTTGGCGACAGCCAGAGCCGCTTCGACGAGGTTCTGGACGCCCGTACCAACGCGCTGATCGATAGCGTCGCCGGAGCCGAAGCCCGCGTCGCCGGCGCCTTCACCGACAAGGCGCAGGAAATCCGCGGCGCCTACACCGAGAACCAGCAGCGCCTGGAACGGACGCTGGCCGAGCACGCCTCCTCGATCTCCAGCACCATCACCGATGGCACTGATCGCATCGAAGGTGGCCTGACCTCCGCGGCCGACCGCTTCGAGGCGCTGACCGGCAATGCCACGACCAAGCTGGAAGACGGCCTCGTCTCGGCGCATGCCCGCATCCGCGCAACGCTCGACGACCGCACCCAGGCGATCAACCTGACGCTCAACGAGGCGCATAACCAGATCGGCGAAACGCTCTCCGACCAGGCGACGACGATCGGCGCCTCCATCGCCGCAAGCGTCAGCATGCTCGAAATGTCGCTGGAAGATCGCGAAGCCTCGATCCGCCAGGCGATCGACAACAGCGCCCAGTCGCTCGAAGACCGCCTGCGCGACAGCACCGGCAACATCGCCGGCCGCTTCCAGAATGCTGCCGACGAAATCTCCCGCTCGACGGAGAGCTTCGCCTCGCATCTCGACCAGTCGATCGAAGGCATGACCGGCCGCTTCGCCGACACTGGCTCGCGTGTCGAAGCCGGCCTCGCAGCGCTCGAAAACCGTATCCGCGACGGCGTCGGTGGTGTTGCGCAGCAGGTCGATGCCGCAGGCGAACGCCTGACCGGCACGCTGACGGACGGCATCTCCAGGCTCGGCGCGCTCAGCGACGAAACCTCCGGCCGCATCGCGTCCGCCGTGGATGACAGCATTGCCAAGTTCTCCGAGACGATCGATGGCCGTACCAGCCACCTTGCCTCCGAGATCGACAGCCGCGCCGCCAACCTGACTGATGGCATCGACGCCCGCACGGCAGGCATCGGCGAAGCCATGGACCGTGGCACCGCGAAGATCGACGAACGCCTGTCCACCATGGACCGCGCGCTCAACGTCGGCCTGGACGCTGTCAACCGCACCATCGAAGGCAAGGCCGCCGGCCTCGCCGCCTCGCTGCGCAGCGCGGTTGCCGACACCACGCAGGGCATGGATGAGGAAGCCACGCGCGCTGCAGCCTCCCTCAGCCAGACCGGCCAACAGTTCGCCGAAGGCCTCGACGCCAAGAGCAGCGATTTCGCCCGCTCGATGGGTGAACGCTCCGAGCAGATCGTCGGCCGCGTCTCCGAGGCGCAGAACCGCCTCGCCGGCCAGGCCGCAGCCGTCGCCCAGACCTTCTCCGAAGCGGGCAACGCCATCATCAACAAGGTGGCCGAGGCCGAAACGCTCGTCAGCGGCCAGGTCGGCGCCATCTCCAAGGCACTGAACGACGCGCAGAACACCTTCGCCAGCCACGGCACGGATATCCGCACGACGATCGCAAGCGCCAGCGAAGAGATCGCCTCCACCATGGCCGATGTCGACCGCGCGCTCGAAGCACGCGGCAACGCGATCCGCAGCGGCCTTGAAGAGCGCTCGCGCGAACTCGACGGCACGCTCAACACGGTTGAGCAGGCGCTCGAGGCACGCGGCAGCTCGATACGCGCCGCCCTCGACGACCGCACCCGCGAGCTGAACTCCATGCTCGCAGGCCGCACGACCGAATTGTCGCGCATTCTCGACGAGACCGCCCGCCCGATGATCGATCGCTATGCGCAGACCGGCCGCGAGGCCGCAGCGCAGATCACGTCTGCCGGCGAACAGAGTGCCGCACAGATCACCGCTGCCAGCGAGCAGAGTGCCGCACAGCTCACGGCGGCGAGCGACCAGAGCACCGAGCGCCTGCGCGCGGAAAACACCGCCCTGATCGACGCGATCAACGCCCGCACCGAACGCGCCACCTCTGCCGTCGATGCGATCGAAAACAGCCTGCTGTCCAACGTCAACCGCCTGATCGACCGCCTGTCCGACAACAGCATGGTCATGGGCCAGATGATGACCCGCGCGGCCGAAGAGCTGGGCGCAGTGGACGGCCGCCTCGGCGACACCACCTCGCGCTTCACCGACTCGGCCTCCAAGGCGGCTGAGATGGTCGCGGCCTCGACCCGCCTTCTCGAAGGCAAGGTCGACCGCCTCTCCGACATCTCCGGCCAGACGCTGTCGCAGGTCGGCAGCATCATCGGCCGCTTCGACGAGCACTCCAAGGTTCTGACGCAGGCCTCCAGCCTGCTCGGCGCCGCCCAGTCCAACCTCGTCTCGACCCTGGAAGATCGCGAATCCGCCCTGCAGACGCTCTCGGTCGGCCTCGTCCAGCGCTCGGAAGACATCGAAAAGACGATGCGTGCACTCGGCAGCATGGTCGACTCGGCCTTCGATCGCGCCGAACAGCGCTCGAACCAAGTCAGCCATAACCTGCGCCAGGGCGTCCAGTCCTCCTTCGCCGATATCAGCACTACGCTCTCGGATGCCGAAAAGCGCGCCGCTGAAGCCGCCGAAGCCATGCGCAGCAGCGTCAGCAAGGCCAGCGAAGACGTCAACGCGACGCTCGACACTACGCTTGGCAATGCCGAGCGCCGTTCCGGCGAACTCGCCAACCGCGTTCGCGGCGGCCTGACGGCATCGCTGTCGGAAGTCGAGCGCATGATGGGCGACGCAGGTCGCCTGTCGGATGGCGCGGCACAGCAGATGCGTGAATCGCTGCGCGAAGCCGTCGACGAAGCCGTCGCCCGCTTCTCCGGCGCCACCGAGGAAATCCGCCGCTCCGCCGGCGATATCCGCAAGGAACTCGACATGACGCGCAGCGAGCTGAAGCGCGGCGCGTTCGACCTGCCCGAGGAAGCAAAGGAAAGCGCCGCCGCCATGCGCCGCGCCGTCTCCGAGCAGATCAAGGCGCTGCAGGACATCTCGCACATCGTCGGCCGCTCGACGCAGCAGCTCGAAGTTTCCGAGCCCGCCGCCCGCACGCTTGCCCAGCCCCAGCAGCCGCAGCCACAACCTGCGCCGCGCCAGGCGCCGGTGCAGCCCGCGATCCAGCAGCAGCCGCAACCGGCTCCCGTACCGGCCCCTGCGCCGTTGCCGACCCCGGCCGCGGCCGCCATTCCGCCCTCCTCGATCGAAGGCTTCGGCCTGCGCGGTTCGCTCGGCACTGCGGCAGCAACGCCCGCGACGCCGCAGCGCGCTCCTGCCGTAACCCAGGCGCCTGCCGCATCGCCGGCATCCGGCGGCTGGATCAGCGACCTGCTGCGCGGCGCATCGCGCGACGAAAGCGCCGAGGAAGCAGTTGCCCGCCAGCCGGCACCCCGCGTAGAGGCACCGGCTCCCCAGGCACCGCGCGCCGGCGACAACCGCAATCCGCGCCACGTGGTGGAATCGCTGAACTCGCTCTCCGTCGACATCGCCCGCGCCATCGACCACGATGCCTCGGTCGATCTGTGGCGCCGCTACCAGCGTGGCGAACGCGACGTCTTCACGCGCCGCCTCTACACGCTGAAGGGCCAGCAGACCTTCGACGAGATCAAGCACAAGTATGACCGCGAGCCGGAATTCCGCACCGCTGTCAACCGCTACATCGCCGACTTCGAAAAGCTGCTCGCCGACGTCGCCCGCACTGACCGCGACCGGACGATCACCCAGTCCTACCTAACCTCCGACACCGGCAAGGTCTACACCATGCTCGCGCACGCGGCAGGCCGCCTGAACTGAGGCGCAACGAGAGACAAACAAAAGGCCGCATCGGAAACGATGCGGCCTTTTTGTTTGGGTGACTGGGCGGTAATGCCCGAAGGTCATCACTGGCACGTCCGATCACGGCGTCGAAAACTCACTCCGCGGCAGCATTCTCCGTCAGCAAATGGCAAAGACTTGCCATTACCTCCGCAGCTTCCTTCAGCCCGGACGCCACCACATGATCTGGCACGCCGTCATCGATCAGCGTTGCAAGTTCCGCGAGGTCGTAGACGATATGGCCGCGCCGCAACTCGCTCTGAGCGAGATCGATGCCCAGTTCGGCATGCATGCGATGGATCGCTCTCGCAGCCGATATAACGAGCATCCGCTTCTGCGCGATATCGGCCACGTCAAGGAGATCCGAGGCTCGCGCGGTCTCTTGCGATTGCAGCAAATACGGGTGCATGACGTCCTCCTACTGGTCATCGAGCGATCGGCGGGCAGATCCTCCATCTTGTCCGCGAATCGCCATTTGGTTGCATCATGAGGAATATTCACCAAAAACAATGCGGACCGCAACCCAGGGATTTACCAGGAAAAACAACATCTCTTTCGCCGTCCGCAGAGCCATCGACATCCGCACGGAAAGCTCGCTGAGAGCGGCGCCAAGACCTCCGCAACTCAAACGAAAAGGGCCGAACCCATAAGGTCCGGCCCTTCTATTTCAATTCACATCCACCCACCGGAAATCCGGTGCACGGAAACTCTTACGCCTCGGCGTCCGGCGGCGTTTCATCGCCAGTCTCTGCGGCCGGCTCTTCGCCCGGCACAACGGCGGTTTCATCGCCGTTCTCGGCACCTTCCTCGACCTCGTCTTCCGGATCGCGGATGCGCTCGACCGACACGACCTTCTCGTCCTTGGCGGTCGAGAAGATGGTCACGCCCTTTGTCGCGCGGCTGGCGATGCGGATACCGCCGACAGGCACGCGGATGAGCTGACCACCATCCGAAACCAGCATGATCTGGTCGTTGTCATCGACAGGGAAGGCAGCGACGAGTTCGCCGATCTCGCCCGTCTTCGACGTATCGGTGGCGCGGATGCCCTTGCCGCCACGGCCGGAGATGCGGAAGTCGTAGGAGGAAGACCGCTTGCCGTAGCCCTTCTCGGAAACCGTCAGCACGTACTGTTCGCGTGCCTTCAGCTCTTCGTAGCGCTCGTCGCTCAGCTGTCCCTCTTCGGTGACTTCCTCGCCAACCAGCGCGATTTCCTCGGCCTCGCCCGTCGTCAGGCGACGCTCGTTGGCAGCGCGCTTCAGATAGGCGGCGCGTTCCCACGGCTCGGCATCGACATGGCCGACGATCGTCATCGAGATGATGCGGTCGTTGTCGCCGAGGTTGATCCCTCGTACGCCGATCGAGTTGCGGCCCGCGAAGACGCGGACGTCGTCGACCGCGAAGCGGATGCACTGGCCGAGCGCCGTCGTCAGCAGCACGTCGTCATGCTCGGTGCAGGTCTCGACGGAGAGGATTTCGTCGCCCTCTTCCTCGAGCTTCATCGCGATCTTGCCGTTGCGGTTGACCTGGACGAAGTCGCTCAGCTTATTGCGGCGAACGGTGCCGCGCGTAGTCGAGAACATCACGTCGAGCGTTGCCCAGCTGTCCTCGTCCTCCGGCAGCGGCAGGATGGTGGTGATGCGCTCGCCTGGAGCAAGCGGCAGCATGTTGATCATCGCCTTGCCGCGCGAGGTCGGCGTGCCGATCGGCAGGCGATAGACCTTTTCCTTGTAGACGATGCCGCGCGACGAGAAGAACAGAACCGGCGTATGCGTGTTGAGCACGAATAGCTGGCTAACGAAATCTTCGTCACGCGTGGTCATGCCGGAGCGGCCCTTTCCGCCGCGACGCTGCGCACGGTAGGTGGTCAGCGGCACACGCTTGATGTACCCGAGATGCGAGACCGTGACGACCATGTCCTCGCGGGCGATGAGATCTTCATCGTCCATCTCGAGGCCGCCATCCATGATCTCGGTGCGGCGCGGCGTGCCGAACTCGTCGCGGACAGCAGCAAGCTCGTCCTTGACGATCGACTGGATGCGCACACGCGACGACAGGATATCGAGGTAATCCTTGATTTCCTCGCCGATCTTGTTGAGTTCGTCGCCGATTTCGTCGCGACCAAGGGCCGTCAGACGGGCGAGACGCAGCTCGAGAATGGCCCGTGCCTGCTCTTCCGAGAGGTTGTAGGTCATGTCTTCGTTGATGCGGTGGCGCGGATCGTCGATCAGCCGGATCAGGCTTTCGACGTCATGCGCCGGCCAGCGGCGGGTCATCAGCTCTTCGCGGGCCGACTGCGGGTCCGGCGCCTGGCGGATGACGCGGATAACTTCGTCGATATTGGCGACAGCGATCGCCAGACCGACCAAGACGTGCGCGCGCTCGCGAGCCTTGCGCAGCAGGAATTTGGTACGCCGGCTAACGACTTCCTCGCGGAACGAGACGAAGGCGCGCAGCATGTCGAGCAGCTGCAGCTGTTCCGGCTTGCCACCGTTCAGCGCCACCATGTTGCAGCCGAAGGAGGTCTGCAGCGGGGTGTAGCGATAGAGCTGGTTCAGGATCACGTCGGCATTGGCGTCGCGCTTCAGCTCGACGACGACGCGGTAGCCCTGACGGTCGGATTCGTCGCGCAGGTCGGAGATGCCCTCGATGCGCTTGTCGCGCACCAGCTCAGCCATCTTCTCGATCATCGTCGACTTGTTCACCTGATACGGGATCTCGGTGATGATGATCTGTTCGCGATCGCCGCGCATCGGCTCGATCGTCGCGACACCGCGCATGATGACAGAGCCACGGCCCGTCTCGTAGGCCGAGCGGATGCCGGAACGGCCGAGGATCTTCGCGCCGGTCGGGAAATCGGGACCCGGAATGATCTGCATCATCTCGGGCAGTTCGATCGCCGGATCGTCGATAAGCGCGATACAGCCATTGATGACTTCGACGAGATTATGCGGCGGAATATTGGTCGCCATGCCGACGGCGATACCGCCGGCACCGTTGACGAGCAGGTTCGGGAATTTCGCGGGAACGACCACGGGCTCGGAGAGCGTGCCGTCGTAGTTGTCGCGGAAATCGACCGTTTCCTTGTCGAGATCGTCGAGCAGCGAATGCGCGGCCTTCTCCAGACGGCATTCGGTGTAGCGTTCGGCCGCTGGCGGATCGCCGTCGACGGAGCCGAAGTTGCCCTGGCCGTCGATGAGCGGAAGGCGAAGAGACCAGTCCTGCGCCATACGCGCCAGCGCGTCGTAGATCGCGGTGTTGCCGTGCGGATGGTATTTACCCATCACGTCCCCGGTTACGCGGGCGCATTTGACGTATTTCTTGTTCCAGTCGATGCCGAGCTCGGACATGCCGTAGAGGATGCGCCGGTGCACGGGCTTGAGGCCGTCGCGCACGTCAGGAAGCGCGCGGCTGACGATAACGCTCATCGCGTAATCGAGATACGACCGCTGCATTTCCTCCATAATGGAGATCGGCTCGATGCCTGGCGGGAGCTTCCCGCCGCCGGGGGGTGTTTGCTCAGTCAAAATGGATCACATCTCTTCTAGAATCACTTGAAGATTTATAGCGGAAAGGCTGTTCCTAAGCCAATTTTGCAGGAGGTTTTGAACAGGCTTTTACGGTCTAATCAGGGCAAAACGAGGCTTATGCGCCCCAATCACCATCACGCACGCCGCGCCATTTGCAAAATCGGTTTGCCCACATCACAATCGCGCGAAAACCAAGCCCGGATACGGGTATACGGAGACATGATGGCAAGCGCCGACCAACTGATCAACGCCTTCACAACCCTGCTCGTGACGATCGACCCGCCCGGTCTCGCGCCGATCTTCCTCGGCCTCACCGTCGGCATGAGCAGGGCCCAGCGCAAGCAGGTGGCGCTGCGCGGCACGATCATCGCTTTCATCATTCTCGCCGTCTTCGCGCTCTTCGGATCGAGCGTGCTGGGTGTCCTCGGCATCTCGATCGGCGCCTTCCGCATCGCCGGCGGCCTGCTGCTCTTCTGGATCGCCTTTGAAATGGTGTTCGAGAAGCGCCAGGATCGCAAGGAGAAGACTGGCACAGCGGCGATCACCGTCGACCATATCCAGAACATCGCCGTCTTCCCGCTGGCCATCCCGCTGATCTCGGGCCCGGGCGCCATCTCCGCGACCATCCTGATCGCAGGCTCGATGCAGACGGCCTTCGAGCTGGCACAGCTGATCATCGTGATCGCCGCGAGCCTGCTGCTTCTCTTCCTCGCGCTCTTGATCGCCGATCGGCTGGACCGCTTCCTCGGCGTCACCGGCCGCGCCATCCTGACCCGCCTGCTCGGCGTCATCCTGGCGGCTTTGGCGACCCAGTTCGTCGTCGATGGCATCAAGTCGGCGATGAACCTCGTTCCCTCGCCCGTCTGAGCTTTCAGTTAAAACGCAAACGGCGCGCCCCGAGGCGCGCCGTCTGAAACCTTTCGGTCTGTCGTTCGATCAAAACGGAATATCGTCGTCCAGATCGCGCGAGAAATTGCCGCCACCGCCGGAAGACGAACCACCGCCCGATCCACCACGGCCGGACGACTGCGAAGGCGAACCGTAATCGTCGCCGTAACCGCCGCCACCGCCGAAGTCGCCACCACCAGCATTGCTGCCACGGCCACCGCCGTAACCGCCGCCAGACCGATCGCCGCCGCCTTCGCCGCGTCCATCGAGCATCGTCAGCGTCGAGCCGAAGCCTTGCAGCACGACTTCCGTGGAATAACGATCCTGGCCCTGCTGGTCCTGCCACTTGCGGGTCTGCAGCGCGCCTTCGATATAGAGCTTGGCGCCCTTCTTGACGTACTGCTCGACGACCTTGCACAGGCCTTCGTTGAAGACGACCACGGTGTGCCACTCGGTCTTTTCGCGGCGCTCGCCCGAATTGCGGTCGCGCCAGGTCTCCGATGTCGCGATGCGGAGGTTGGCGATCGGCCGGCCGTCCTGCGTCCGACGGATTTCGGGGTCTGCACCCACGTTTCCGATCAGAATTACCTTGTTCACGCTGCCAGCCATACTTTTCACCTTCTTGTCGTGTTGCCGATATTGCGAAGCTCGCAACATGCGCAACGAAATTGACAACACCTTACCCCATCGGCCTTCACCGGTGTGCGGTTGAGCTTCGTTAATCCACAACGAAATTTGTTCTTTATTTGTTCTATTTTATCATTATCATCCTGTCAACGGAATCGAAAAGCGTGAACCACAGGGATATTCAGCCTCGACTCGCCAGCCGGCATCACTACATAAAGGCTCTTCTTATCCCCCCGAGACATTGAAGCAGAAGACGATGAGCGAACTGAAGACGATTTCAATCCGTGGCGCGCGCGAGCACAATCTGAAGGGCATCGACCTCGATCTGCCGCGCAACAAGCTGATCGTCATGACCGGCCTGTCGGGATCGGGCAAATCCTCGCTCGCCTTCGACACCATTTATGCCGAGGGCCAGCGCCGCTATGTCGAGAGCCTGTCGGCCTATGCCCGCCAGTTCCTCGAAATGATGCAGAAGCCCGATGTCGACCAGATCGACGGCCTGTCGCCAGCAATCTCGATCGAGCAGAAGACGACCTCGCGCAACCCGCGCTCGACTGTTGGTACCGTCACCGAGATCTACGACTATATGCGCTTGCTCTTCGCGCGCGTCGGCGTTCCCTATTCGCCGGCCACCGGCCTGCCGATCGAGAGCCAGACCGTCAGCCAGATGGTCGACCGCATTCTCGCCTTCGAGGAAGGCACGCGCCTCTTCATCCTGGCGCCGCTCGTGCGCGGCCGCAAGGGCGAGTACAAGAAGGAACTCGCCGAGCTCATGAAGAAGGGCTTCCAGCGCGTCAAGATCGACGGCCAGTTCTACGAGATCGCCGACGCTCCCGCGCTCGACAAGAAATACAAGCACGACATCGATATCGTCGTCGACCGCGTCGTCGTGCGCGCCGATGTCTCGGCGCGTCTTGCCGACAGCTTGGAGACCTCGCTGAAGCTCGCCGACGGCCTCGCCATCGCTGAATTTGCCGACAAGCCGCTGCCAATGGAAGAAACCGCCGCCGGCGGCTCTGCCAATAAGTCGCTCAACGAAACGCACGAACGCGTTCTCTTCTCGGAAAAATTCGCCTGCCCCGTCTCCGGCTTCACGATCTCGGAGATCGAGCCGCGCCTGTTCTCCTTCAACAATCCGGCCGGCGCCTGCCCGACCTGCGACGGCCTTGGCGCCCAACAGAAGATCGACGCCAACCTGATCGTGCCGGAGCCCGAGCGCACCCTGCGCGACGGCGCAATCGCCCCATGGGCCAAGTCGTCCTCTCCGTATTACAACCAGACGCTGGAAGCACTCGGCAAGCATTTCGGCTTCAAGCTCGGCGCCCGCTGGAACGACCTCTCCGCCAAGGCGCAGGACGTCATCCTCAACGGCACCGAGGAAAAGATCGAGTTCCATTATGTCGATGGCGCCCGCTCCTATACGACGCACAAGAATTTCGAAGGCATCATCACCAACCTCGAGCGCCGCTGGAAGGAAACCGACAGCGCCTGGGCGCGTGAGGAGATCGAGCGCTACATGTCGGCGGCGCCCTGCCCGTCCTGCAACGGCTTCCGTCTGAAGCCGGAAGCGCTGGCCGTGAAGGTCAACAAGCTGCACATCGGCCAGGTCACCGACATGTCGATCCGCATCGCCCGCGACTGGTTCGAAACGCTGCCGGATAGCTTTAACGCCAAGCAGAACGAGATCGCCGTCCGCATCCTGAAAGAGATCAGAGACCGCCTGCGCTTCCTGAACGACGTCGGCCTCGAATATCTCAGCCTCTCGCGCAATTCCGGCACGCTCTCGGGCGGCGAAAGCCAGCGCATCCGCCTGGCCTCGCAGATCGGCTCCGGCCTCACCGGCGTTCTCTACGTGCTCGACGAGCCATCGATCGGCCTGCACCAGCGCGACAATGCCCGCCTGCTGGAAACGCTGAAGCACCTGCGCGATATCGGCAACACAGTCATCGTCGTCGAGCACGACGAGGACGCCATCCTGCAGGCTGACGACGTCGTCGATATCGGCCCCGCCGCCGGCATCCATGGGGGCCAGGTGATCGCGCACGGCACGCCGCAGGATATCATGGCCAACCCGAAGTCACTGACCGGTAAATACCTGTCGGGCGAGCTCGGCGTCACCGTTCCCGAAGAGCGCCGGAAGGTTAAGAAGGGTAAGGAAATCAAGGTTGTCGGCGCCCGCGGCAACAATTTGAAGAACGTTACGGCATCGATCCCGCTCGGCGTCTTCACCGCGGTCACCGGTGTGTCCGGTGGCGGCAAGTCCACCTTCCTGATCGAGACGCTCTACAAGTCCGCCGCACGCCGCGTCATGGGCGCGCGCGAAATCCCGGCGGATCACGACCGCATCGACGGCTTCGAGCATATCGACAAGGTCATCGACATCGACCAGTCGCCGATCGGTCGCACGCCACGCTCCAACCCGGCCACCTATACCGGCGCCTTCACGCCGATCCGCGACTGGTTCGCCGGCCTGCCGGAAGCAAAGGCACGTGGCTACCAGCCTGGCCGCTTCTCCTTCAACGTCAAGGGCGGCCGCTGCGAGGCCTGCCAGGGCGACGGCGTCATCAAGATCGAGATGCACTTCCTGCCTGATGTCTACGTGACCTGCGACGTCTGCCACGGCAAGCGCTACAACCGCGAAACGCTCGACGTCACCTTCAAGCAGAAGTCGATCGCCGACGTGCTGGATATGACCGTCGAGGAAGGCGTCGAATTCTTCGCCGCTGTCCCCGCCGTGCGCGACAAGCTGCAGGCCCTCTTCGATGTCGGCCTCGGCTACATCAAGGTCGGCCAGCAGGCGAACACGCTCTCCGGCGGCGAAGCCCAGCGCGTCAAGCTCGCCAAGGAACTCTCGAAGCGCTCGACCGGCCGCACGCTCTACATTCTCGACGAACCGACGACCGGCCTGCACTTCCACGACGTGGCGAAGCTGCTCGAAATGCTGCACGAACTGGTCAACCAGGGCAACTCGGTCGTCGTCATCGAGCACAACCTCGAGGTCATCAAGACCGCCGACTGGGTCCTCGACTTCGGCCCCGAGGGCGGTGACGGCGGCGGTGAGATCGTGGCCTCAGGTACGCCCGAGGCGATCGTCAAGGAAAAGCGGTCCTATACCGGCCAGTTCCTGAAGGAACTGCTGGAGCGGCGGCCAGTGAAGAAGGTGCAGGCGGCGGAGTGATCCGCCGCTACCAGACGACGTCGATCCCGAATTCCCGGAAGGCGGGATCGACCGATATGAGCGAGAGGTTTTCGAGCTTGCATTGAGCGGCAAGCATGCGGTCGAAGGGATCGCGATGAGTGCCGGGCATGTGACCAGCGAGGAAGGAGTGTGGCATTGAAATGGGCAGTTGTGCGAAGCGTTCCGCTCGCAATGTTCCTTCAAAATCGGTGACCAAAGGTTCCATCTCAGGCCACTTGCCGTGACGATGTTTAGTTGCGATTTCGAAGGCGGATACGGCGCTGACGAAGATAGCATTTTCTGGCGAGGAGATCGCTGTACGCGCGTTCGGGCCAAGTCGTGGCAAGTCAAGCAGCCACCAAGCCAAAGCGTGCGTATCCAACAGATACTTCATTGCCCGTTGTCACCGGGAAATGAGTATTTCCCTTCCCAAGCCTCAAGTTCGTCTTCGGACAGTGGTTCGAGAAACAAATCGGGTGGAAGCTTATCTCGGAGATAGGCAAAACGGCCAGGAAGGCGCGGCGTCGCGGTGGAAGGCTCCACCGGCACCAGTTTCACCAACGGCTTGTCGTCGCGTGCCAGAATAATCTCCTCGCCGGCTTCAACACGGCTGAGGAGTTCAGAGAGTTCGGTATTGGCCTTGGGCACGCTTACGATTGTCATCGGAATGCCTTTCGATGATCGATAGAGAGATAATAGACAACGACTTCGCGAACTTCAACGAGGAGGAATTGATGACAAAACCCGGCACCATTCGCGTCGGCATCGGCGGCTGGACGTTCGAGCCCTGGCGCAACCACTTCTTCCCGTCCACGCTGAAGCAGAAGGACGAGCTGAATTATGCCAGCCGGCAACTGAAGGTCATCGAGGTCAACGGCACCTATTACAGCTCGCAAAAGCCCGAGACCTTTGCCAAGTGGGCCGCCGATGTACCCGAGGGTTTCATCTTCTCGCTCAAGGCCAGCCGCTTCAGCACCAATCGCAAGATTCTCTCCGAAGCCGGCGAATCCGTCGAGCGCTTTCTCGGCCAGGGCATCGTCGAGCTCGGCCCGCATCTCGGCCCCATCCTCTGGCAGTTCGCGCCGACGAAGAAGTTCGAGCCAGAGGATTTCGAGGGCTTCCTGAAGCTGCTTCCGGACAAGCAAGATGGCCTGCCGCTTAAACATGTCGTCGAGGTCCGTCACGACAGCTTCAAGGTGCCGGAGTTCGTGGCGCTGCTCGCGAAATACGGCGTCGCCCCGGTTGTCGCTGAGCATTTCGATTATCCGATGGTGGCCGATGTCACCGCCGATTTCGTCTACACGCGCCTGCAGAAGGGCTCGGACGAAATCCGGACCTGCTATCCGCCAAAGGAGCTGAAAGCCTGGGCCAAGCGCCTGGAGAGCTGGGCCGAGGGCAATGTGCCTGATGATCTGCCGCTTATTGACAGCGACCGCAAGGTCAAGGTCGAGCCACGTGACGTTTTCGCCTTCATGATCCACGAGGGCAAGGTCAACGCTCCCTTCGGCGCCATCGCGCTGCAGGAAGAGGTCGGCAAGTAATCAAAGTGGCAGCACGTGGCTGACGAGGTCTTCCGCCGTCAGACCCTTGCCGGCCCGGTTGCCCGCTTCGCCGTGCATGTAGACGCCAGCGGCCGCCGCCTCGAAAGCCGGCAGCCCCTGCGCCATCAGCGCGCCAATGATCCCCGCCAGCACATCGCCGGAGCCGGCGGTAGCAAGCCAGATCGGCGCGTTGGTGTTGATCAGCGCCCGCCCATCCGGCGAGGCGATCACGGTGTCGGGCCCCTTGTAGACGATGGCCGCATTGGCCCGCGCCGCGGCCGCCAGCGCCTTGTCGGCCTTGCCGAGATTGTGGTCGGCGGCGATATCGGGAAACAGCCGCGAAAACTCTCCCTCATGCGGCGTCAGGACCAGCCGCGTCTCACCTTCCGCGAACAATGCGAACAGCGCCTCGGGATCCTCGCGGAAGGACGTGATGCCATCGGCATCCAGAACCAGATGCCGCGCCGCGAGTGCCGCCACAAAACCACGCGCCTTCTCGCCGGCCCCAAAGCCCGGCCCAAGCACGAAGCTGCGCAACCGCTCATCCTTCAGCCAATCCAGCAGTTCGGCATCCCCATCGATGCCGTGCAGCATCACGGCCGTCAGATGCGTCGCGTTCTCGTCCATGGCATCCGCAGGCGAGGCGATCGTCACCAGCCCGGCGCCGGCCTTCAATCCGGACATGGCCGACATCCGCGCCGCTCCCGTCTTGCCCTTCTCGCCGGAGAAGACGACGAGGTGGCCGCGCTTATACTTGTGCGTCTCATGCCCAGACGACGGCAGCCACCGCTCCCATCGTTCGGGCCGGTTCTCCGCCAGCTTGCCCGACGCCTGCCCGCGCACGATCCGTGCGGGTATGCCGATGTCGAGCACCTCGAGCACGCCCGAAAGCTCTCGGCCAGGCATCAGCAGATGTCCCGGCTTGCGTGTCATGAAGGTGATCGTCCGCTCGGCGGCAAATGCGGCCCCCAGCACCATGCCCGTCCGGCCGTCGACGCCGGATGGCAGGTCGACGGCAAGCACCGGCAGGCGAGCTTCCTCTATACGCACGATTACCGCACTGACGACTTCGGGCACGGCCCGCGTCAACCCGGCCCCGAACAGCGCGTCGATCACGACGTCACCGTCTGCGGGTTCATAAGCCTCGATAGTCGCCCCCTTGCCAAGCCAGCCGTTAAAGGCCCGCGCAGCGTCGCCCTTGAGCCGAGCGGGGTCACCCAGATGAAACACCACAACCTCGACACCGCTATCCCGCAGACACAGCGCCGCAACATACCCGTCGCCGCCATTGTTGCCGGGACCGCACAACACGACGGCCCTCCGCGCAGAGGGATAGTGCCGCAGAAAGGCCGCCGCCACGCCGGCGCCCGCCTGCAGCATGAGCCTGAAACTGTCGATGCCCGAGGCCGCTGCTGCGGCATCGACGGCGGTCATTTCGGCGGGAGTGAGGAGAAGGTCGGCGAGTTGATTGTCCATCCGGCCATTCAAGCAGAATCCGCCTAAAAAACAACCGATTGGCGCAAAATCTGGAAGGTTATTATTTAGTCATTTGCATATATTTTAATCTTCACCACAAGCCAGAAAGAGAGCATCAGACATCGCGAATATTCCCAATTTCGGTCGAAATTTAAGCTTTTCGCTTGCAACCCGCGCGGTTTTTGACAAAAAAATCGTTGAAATTGCTGAAAATCGCTCGACTTTCAGTCTCCGGCCGCCATTTCGACGAAGATTCCGCTTTCCAACTGGCACGATAACTGCATTCTATCGGGGGGTGGGTATGAGCCTGCTATAACGGGAGAAGCGGAGAGTCATTTTCTCATGAAAAAGATCGAAGCGATCATTAAGCCCTTCAAGCTGGACGAAGTGAAGGAAGCCCTTCAGGAAGTTGGCCTGCAGGGGATCACAGTCACGGAAGCAAAGGGCTTCGGTCGCCAAAAAGGCCACACGGAATTGTACCGTGGCGCGGAGTATGTCGTCGATTTCCTGCCGAAGGTGAAGGTCGAAGTCGTCCTCGCCGACGAGAACGCGGAGGCCGTCATCGACGCGATCCGCAAGGCCGCGCAAACCGGCCGTATCGGCGACGGCAAGATTTTCGTATCCAATATCGAAGAAGTCATTCGTATCCGTACCGGCGAAACCGGTGTCGATGCGATCTGACCTGTTTGGTCCAGGCGAGGCAATCGTCTCGTCTTCTCAAATGAAGGAACCATTTTATGGCGACCGCAAGCGAAATCCTCAAGCAAATCAAGGATAACGACGTCAAGTTTGTTGACCTGCGCTTCACCGATCCCAAGGGCAAGCTGCAGCACGTCACGATGGACGTTGTTTGCGTCGATGAAGACATGTTCGCCGATGGCGTCATGTTCGACGGCTCCTCGATCGGCGGCTGGAAGGCGATCAACGAATCCGACATGGTGCTGATGCCCGACACGGAAACGGTCCACATGGACCCGTTCTTCGCGCAGTCCACCATGGTCATCCTCTGCGACATTCTCGATCCGGTCTCCGGCGAAGCCTATAACCGCGATCCGCGCGGCACCGCCAAGAAGGCTGAAGCCTATCTGAAGGCATCCGGCATCGGCGACACCGTCTTCGTTGGCCCTGAAGCCGAATTCTTCATCTTCGACGACGTTCGCTACAAGGCCGACCCCTACAACACCGGCTTCAAGCTCGATTCGACCGAACTGCCGTCCAACGACGACACCGAATACGAGACCGGCAACCTCGGTCACCGTCCGCGCGTCAAGGGCGGCTATTTCCCGGTTCCGCCGATCGACAGCTGCCAGGACATGCGCTCCGAAATGCTGACGGTCCTCAGTGAAATGGGCGTCGTCGTCGAAAAGCACCACCACGAAGTGGCCGCTGCCCAGCACGAGCTCGGCATCAAGTTTGACACGCTCGTTCGCAACGCCGACAAGATGCAGATCTACAAGTACGTCGTGCACCAGGTCGCCAATGCCTACGGCAAGACGGCAACCTTCATGCCGAAGCCGATTTTCGGCGACAACGGCTCGGGCATGCACGTCCACATGTCGATCTGGAAGAGCGGCAAGCCGAGCTTCGCGGGTGATGAATATGCAGGCCTCTCCGAGAGCTGCCTCTACTTCATCGGCGGCATCATCAAGCATGCCAAGGCGCTGAACGCCTTCACCAACCCGTCGACGAACTCCTACAAGCGTCTCGTCCCGGGCTATGAAGCACCGGTTCTGCTCGCCTACTCGGCGCGCAACCGCTCGGCCTCGTGCCGCATTCCGTTCGGCAGCAACCCGAAGGCAAAGCGCGTCGAAGTCCGCTTCCCGGATCCGATGGCGAACCCCTACCTCGCCTTCGCTGCCATGCTGATGGCCGGCCTCGACGGCATCAAGAACAAGATCCATCCCGGCAAGGCCATGGACAAGGATCTCTACGACCTGCCGCCGAAGGAGCTGAAGAAGATTCCGACGGTTTGCGGTTCGCTGCGCGAAGCGCTGGAAAGCCTGGACAAGGACCGCAAGTTCCTGACCGCCGGCGGCGTCTTCGACGACGACCAGATCGACTCGTTCATCGAGCTGAAGATGATCGAGGTCATGCGTTACGACATGACCCCGCATCCGGTCGAATACGACATGTACTACTCGGCGTAAGCCCTCAGAAAGCCCCGGTTCGCCGGGGCTTTCGTCTATCCGATGTCACGGAAGCCTCGCGTCGATGTGACACTCATGTGACGAGTTCTCGCACAAATCTTGATTTGAGTGAGATCAATCACCAAATCAGGTGATGAAAGGAAGTCGTACCATGAAAGAAAGACTAGCTAAGTTCAGTATCGGCGAAGTGGTTCGGCACAAGGTATTTCCGTTTCGCGGCGTCATCTTCGATGTCGATCCGGAATTCGCGAATACGGAAGAATGGTGGAATTCTATTCCCGCCGACGTGCGCCCCAGCAAGGACCAGCCCTTCTACCACTTGCTCGCCGAAAACGAAGAAAACGAATACGTCGCCTACGTATCCGAACAGAACCTGATGAATGACGAAAGCGGCGAACCGCTTCGCAATGAACAGGTCTACCAGATTTTCGATATGGCACCGACAGGGCAGTTCAAACCCAAGATGAGCTTCACCCACTAAGCCGCTGCATATCCATTCCAAACCCCGCTTTCTCCCAGCGGGGTTTTTCTTTGCCTGCGCCCGGATCACGGACAACAAAAAACCCGGCGCGAAGCCGGGTTTCTCGACAATCCGTAAGGATCGAAATTACTGGGCCTTGGCAGCCTTCTGGGCGTCTTCAAGCTTCTTGCGCGCTTCGTCGGCCTTCTTCTGCATGCTGTCCTGCAGGCTCTTCTGGCTTTCAGCGAGCTTGGAAGCGGAAACCGCTTCGCCATCGAATGCGCCGGTGAAACCTTCTAGCGAGATCTTGATCGGGTTCGGCGCGCGGCGGAAGTTGATCGAGGTCAGGATCAGATCGGTGCCCTTCTTCAGGCTGGCGACCATGGCGTCCGTGAGCGGGATCTGCGCGACGCAGCGATCCGGCATGCACATCAGGTAATCGATCTTCTGCGGCTTGCCGCCGTCGATCTGCATACCGATGCCCGGAGGAATGAGACGTGCCGGAGGAACCGAAACCTGCAGGCTCTTGTTGTTAACCTTGCCCGAAACGGTGATGAGGCCTACGCCCGTAACCAGCTGGCCGCCGGTTGCCAGAACAACGTTCTGGACGACGCAGACGTCGTTGTCCTGCTGCTTGCTGCAGGTCTTGTACCAGCCCAGGCGCGGCGCGCCCGGAGCAGCCTGGCCGGTCGCATCAGCAGACGCGTCCTGCGCAAAAGAAGACACCGGAGCCATAGCGGCGCCAAGCATCACTGCCATAACGGACAGGGCTGCCCGTGTTTTCTTTTCAGACTTGAACATCATAACGAATTCCGTCTCCTGGTATCCCGTCGGGACAGCCGATAGGCCGTCCTCACCAACAGGGTTGTTCGCATCTGACCTCTTAAAACAATGAGGCAAATGCATGACCCCCCCGACTTCGGGGTCCCTGTTACATCGCGTTGCTGGAGATTTCCAGTGTTTCTTTGGCGTTTTGGGCGCCGCTGGAAAGAATTTGCCGTGGATGGTGAATCCGGTCGCTCGCATGATAGTCTTCGGGCGAATCGTGCCGTTTTCCGGAAAGGATTTCGACTATGCTCCGGATCGTTCTTCCCGTCGTCTTCACCCTCGTTTGCGGGGCGGCCCTTGCCGAGCCGGTGCATGGCATAGCAATGCACGGCACCCCGGCCCTGCCCGCCGATTTCAAGCACCTGCCCTACGTCAACCCTGACGTGAAGAAGGGCGGAAAGATCGCATACGGCGTCGTCGGCACCTACGACAACCTGAACCCGTTCATCCTGAAGAGCATGCGCACCACGGCACGCGGCATGTGGGACCCCGAATACGGCAATCTGGTCTATGAAACGCTGATGCTGCGCTCGCGCGACGAGCCCTTCACGCTCTATGGGCTCTTGGCGCAATCCGTCGAATGGGACGACGACAGGACCTATATCCAGTTCAACCTGAACCCAGCCGCCAAATGGTCGGACGGCCAGCCGGTCACGCCCGATGATGTCATCTTCTCCTTCAACATCCTGAAGGAGAAAGGCCGCGTGCCCTTCAGCACCCGCCTCAATGCCGTCGAGAAAATGGAGAAGGTCGGCGATCACAGCGTCCGCTTCACCTTCAACGACAAGGCCGACCGCGAATTCCCGCTGATTCTCGCCGGCTCGACGCCCATTCTCCCTAAGCACGCGATCGACGCGGAGAATTTCGACCGCTCGACGCTGAAGCCGCTGATCGGCTCCGGTCCCTACAAGATCAAGTCGCTGAAGCCGGGCGAAAGCATCACCTTCGAGCGCGACCCGAATTACTGGGGTAAGGACCTCCCCGCCAAGGTCGGCCTCGACAATTACGATCAGATCACCGTCCAGTATTTCCTGCAGGACACGACATTGTTCGAATCGTTCAAGAAGGGCGATGTCGATATCTATCCGGATGGCAGCCCCGGACATTGGGCGAGCGCCTATAATTTCCCGGCTGTCACCTCAGGCAATGTCGTCAAGGACACCTTCCAACCCAAGCTGCCGTCAGGCATGTTCGGCTTCGTCTTCAACACCCGCCGGCCGCTCTTCGACAATGTGAAGCTGCGCGAGGGCCTGTCGCTGATCTTCGATTTCGAATGGGCCAACAAGAACCTGTTCTCCAGCGCCTATATCAGGACGCAGAGCTACTGGCAGAATTCAGAGCTCTCCAGCTTCGGCGTACCGGCTGACGAGCGCGAACTGAAGCTGCTCGGCCCGATCAAGGATCGCATCGATCCCGCCATCCTCGACGGCACCTACAAGCTGCCAGTGACCGACGGCTCCGGCCGCGACCGCAATGTGCTGAAGCAGGCCGTCGAGCTCCTGAAACAGGCCGGCTACACGATCAAGAACGGCAAGATGAGCGACGCCAACGGCCGCCCGCTCGCCTTCGAGATCATGACGCAGAACACCGACCAAGAGAAACTCGCCGTCTCCTACCAGCGCTCGCTGCAGCTGCTCGGCATCAACGCCTCGATCCGCACGGTGGACGATTCGCAGTATCAGAGCCGCACCAACACCTTCGACTACGACGTCATCGTCAAATCCTTCACCTCGTCGCTATCGCCTGGCATCGAGCAGGTCGGCCGCTGGTCGTCCGCCTCGCGCGACCGCGACGGCACCGACAATTTTGCGGGCGTCGCCGATCCCGATGTCGATACGCTGATCCAGCACATCCTCAATGCACGTTCGGCCGAGGATTTCACCGCCGCCGTCCGCTCGCACGACCGGCTGCTCCTGTCGGGCCACTACGTGCTGCCGCTCTATCACGTCGACAACCAGTGGGTCGCCCGCAGCAAGCGCATCGGCCACCCCGACCAGGTGCCGCTCTATGGCTATCAGCTGCCTGCCTGGTGGGATCAGAGCGTCCAATAACAGGTGGTTCTCTTTTCCTGCCTGGTTGAACTGGCCACTCGCAGCGACTAGATGGCTCCAAACGCCCTTTTTGGGCTCAGCAAATCCGGGAAAGGAAAGCCCATGGAACGCATAGTCATCGACGTCGTCTCGGATGTCGTCTGCCCCTGGTGCTATCTCGGCAAGGCGCGGCTGGAGCTGGCGATCGCCGAAGTCCAGGACGAAGTCGGCGTCGACGTCAACTGGCGCCCCTATCGCCTCAACCCGGATTATCCGCCCGAAGGCGTCGACCAGAAGGCTGCACTTGAGAAGAAACTCGGCGGTGCCGAGCGGGTCGCCGAAGGGCACAAGATGCTCACCGAGCTCGGCCGCGAAGTCGGAATCAACTTCAATTTCGACGCCATCAAGATCGGGCCGAACACGCTCGACGCCCACCGCCTCATTCACTGGGCGATGATCGAGGATCGCGACAAGGCCGACCGTGTGGTCGATGGCCTGTTCAAGGCAAACTTCGAACAGGGCCTGAATGTCGGCGATCACGCCGTGCTGCTCGATATCGCCGAGAAGTCCGGTCTCGACCGCGCCGTGACCGCCTCGCTGCTTACCTCCGATGCCGACAAGGCTCTCGTCGTCGAGGAAATCGAATCGGCGCAGAAGATGGGCGTTAACGGCGTCCCCTTCTTCATCTTCGACCAGCAGTACGCCGTCAGCGGCGCCCAGACCCCTGATGTCATCGCTGGCGCACTGCGCGATATCGCCAAGGCCAAGGCCGAAGCCCGCGCCGGGATGAACTGATCGACTGATTTTACAATATTGTTGAAAGCAAATCGGGACGGAAAGCTGAGGCCTTCCGTCCCGATTTTCTTTAGCCCTTCGCCAGCTCCGCCAGCTGCGTCATGATCACAGCCGCTCCCTGCAGCCGCTTTTCCGGCGTCGGCAGGTCGCGGGTCAGGAATACGCTGTGATCGGGACGGATCTTCGCCATCGAGCCCTGCTTGGCGATATAGCCCACCAGATTGCCGGGGTTCGGGAATTCCTTGTTGCGGAACTGGATGACCACGCCCTTCGGCCCGGCATCCACCTTCTCGACATTGGCGATACGGCAGAGCGATTTGACGTAGACGATCTTCAAGAGATGCTGCACCTCGATCGGCATCGGCCCGAAACGGTCGATCATCTCGGCGCCGAAGGCATCGATTTCCTTGAGCTCGGTGATCTCGCCGAGACGCCGGTAGAGTGCCATGCGCAGATGCAGGTCCGGCACGTAGCCGTCGGGGATCATAACCGACGTGCCCACCGAGATCTGCGGCGACCAACCGGTATCCTGGATCTCGTCGACACCCTTCACCTCGGCCACCGCCTCTTCCAGCATCTGCTGGTAGAGTTCGAAGCCGACCTCCTTGATGTGGCCGGACTGCTCCTCGCCGAGCAGGTTGCCGGCGCCACGAATATCGAGGTCGTGGCTGGCAAGCTGGAACCCGGCGCCGAGCGTATCGAGCGATTGCAGCACCTTCAGCCGGCGCTCCGCCGTCGCCGTCAGTACCTTGTTGACGGGCAGCGTGAACAGCGCGAAGGCGCGCACCTTGGACCGGCCGACACGGCCACGCAGCTGGTAGAGCTGCGCCAAGCCAAACATGTCGGCACGGTGCACGATCAGCGTATTGGCCGTCGGCACGTCGAGGCCGGATTCGACGATCGTGGTCGACAAGAGCACATCGTAACGCCCTTCGTAGAAGGCGTTCATAATGTCCTCGAGCTCGCCCGGCGGCATCTGGCCGTGGGCGATGGCGACCTTCAGCTCCGGCAAATCGGACTGCAGGAAGGCATGAACCTCTTCGAGATCGGCCAGACGCGGGCAGACATAGAAGCTCTGTCCGCCGCGATAATGCTCGCGCATCAGCGTCTCGCGGATCACGAGCGAATCGAACGGCGAGATGAAGGTGCGCACCGCCATGCGGTCGACCGGCGGCGTGGTGATCAACGAAAGCTCGCGAACACCCGTCATCGCCAGCTGCAGCGTGCGCGGGATCGGCGTTGCCGACAGCGTGAGGACGTGAACGTCGCTCTTCAGCTCCTTCAGCCGCTCCTTGTGCTTGACGCCGAAATGCTGCTCTTCGTCGATGATCAGCAGGCCGAGATTGGCGAACTGGATGCCGGAGCCGAGCAGCGCATGCGTGCCGACGACAATATCCGTCTTGCCATCGGCGATCTCCTTCTTCGTGAGCGCCAGCTCCTTGGAGCCGACGAGGCGCGAGGCCTGCTGCACGCGCACCGGCAGACCGCGGAAGCGCTCGGAGAAGGTCTTGAAGTGCTGGCGCGACAGAAGCGTCGTCGGAACCACGACCGCGACCTGAATGCCGTTCATCGCCGCCACGAAGGCCGCGCGCAGCGCAACTTCCGTCTTGCCGAAACCGACGTCACCGCAGACCAGGCGATCCATCGGCCGCCCGGCGCCGAGATCGGAGCGCACCGCCTCGATGGCGTTGTCCTGATCTTCCGTCTCGTCATAGGGGAAGCGCGCGGCGAACTCGTCGTAGAGCCCCTCAGGCGTCGTCAGCACCGGCGCATGCCGCGTCAGCCGCTCGGCGGCGATGCGGATCAGGCCGTCAGCCATGTCGAGCAGGCGCTTCTTGAGCTTGGCCTTGCGCATCTGCCATGCGCCGCCGCCAAGCTTGTCGAGCTGTGCCTCCGTCCCCTCGCCGCCATAGCGCGACAGGAGATCGATGTTTTCGACGGGAAGGAACAGCTTCGCCTCGTCGGCATATTGCAGCTCCAGGCACGCATGCTGCGCGCCCGCCGCCTGGATGGTCCTGAGCCCGATGAACCGGCCGATGCCGTGCTCGGCGTGGACCACGACGGAGCCTTCGTCGAGACCCGCAACCTCGGAAATGAAATCGGCGGCCCGCTTGCGGCGTTTCGAACGGCGCACCATGCGGTCGCCGAGAATATCCTGCTCGCCGATGACGACGAGATTGCCGACCTCGAAGCCCGTCTCCAGGCTGTAGACGCCGGCCGCCGCCTCGCCCTGCTCGAGCTTGTCGATCTCCTTGAGCGCCGCAATCGGCTTGACGCGGGCCAGCCCATGCTCGGAAAGAACCTGCAGCAGACGCTCCAGCGACCCTTCCGTCCAGGCAGTGATCAGCACCTTGGCGCCGCTCGCCCGCTTGTCGGCGATATGCTTGACGACGACGTCGAACACGTTGACGCGCTCGGCATTGCCGCCACCCTCAGTGCTCGGCCGCGCCCAGCGTTCACCCTGGCGGGCATCGAGATTGACGACGCGGCGCGCCTCGCCCTCATGCTCGTTGAATGGCGTGATCCGCATCGCATTGAAGGCGTCGAGCGTTGCCGAAAACGTCTTGCCGTCGAGATAGAGCTGGCCGGGCACCACGGGCTTGTAGGGCGTGCCCTGCGACATGCCCTTGACCGGCTTGCCCGAATTCAGGCGCGCATCGTAATAATCGAAGACCAGCTTCGAGCGCTCCTCGGCCGCCTCACGCACCGTATGGTCGGTAACGACGCGGAACCCCTTGAGATAGTCGAACACCGTCTCCAGCCGGTCGTAGAACAGCGGCAGCCAGTGCTCCATCCCGGGATAGCGCCGCCCTTCGGAGATCGCGAGATACAGCGCGTCGTCGCGGGTAGCAGCACCGAAGGTCGAGAGATAATTCTTGCGGAAGCGGCTGATCGTATCCGGCGTCAGCGTCACTTCGCTCATCGGGTTGAGGTCGAGCGAGCGCACCTGCCCCGTCGTGCGTTGGCTGGCCGGATCGAAGCTGCGGATGCTCTCCAGCGTATCGCCGAAGAAATCGAGCCGCACCGGCTCTTCCGATCCCGGCACGAAGACATCGAGAATACCGCCGCGCACCGCATATTCACCGACTTCGCGCACCGTGGCGACGCGGTCGAAGCCATTGCGCTCCAGCCGTCCGGCGATATCGTCCATCCGAACCTGGTTGCCCGGCCGCGCCGAAAACGTCAGGCTTTCGATCACATCCTGCGGCGCCACCTTCTGCAGCATGGCATTGACGGTCACCAGCACGATCGCCGCATGCGGCTTCTTGCGATGCGCGATCAGCCCGCCGAGTGCGGCGAGCCTGCGCGCGGAGGTGTCTGCGCTCGGTGACACACGGTCGTAGGGCAGACAGTCCCAGGCGGGCAGCGTCAGAACGGGAATATCGGGCGCGACGAAGCCCAGCATCTGCTCCAGATCGGCCATGCGCTGCCCGTCCGAGAGCACGTATGCAACTGGAGCACCGGCGCGGGCAAGCTCGGCCAGCAGCATCGGCTCCAGTCCGGCCGGCACATTGCCTATCGTCAGCGGCACGTTCAGCGCCGTCAGCTTCTTCGCATCAAAACCGGGGATCATCATCCATTCCTGGGCAGGCTGTCGGCGGGGTATTCGAAATCGGGCTTGTAGGCGCACAGGCGCGTAAACATCGGTGTCTGGAAACGCTCAGGGATCGGCCAGGTTCCCATGATCCAGCGCACCAGATCATTATCCTCTTCCGCCATGATCGTCTCGAACTCGTCGAGTTCAGCATCCGAGAGGCCCGCGATCTCGCGCTCGGCGAACTGGCCGAACACCAAATCCATCTCGCGGATGCCGCGATGCCAGCAGCGGAACAGTATCCGGCGGCGGCGGGGATCGAGATCGGCGCTCGAGAGTGTGACACCTGTCATGGCATAGCTTCCTGTTGATGCGCCTCTATAGACCCTCGAAAGCGGCTTGTCAGCCTTGCCAAGCACGCATTGTTCGTCGCATTTTGCCGGCATGCGCCCCGCCATTCTCGATCCGCTGTTCTCCTCCGTCTCCGGCCTGCCCGGCGTCGGCCCGAAGATCGCCGAACTGCTCGCCAAACTCTTCGGCCGCGAGACGCCGGAGGATTGCCGTGTCGTCGATCTTCTCTTCCATGCGCCGCACTCGCTGATCGACCGACGCAACCAGCCGGGCATCGCGCGCGCGCCGCAAGGCGCCATCGTGACCATCACCGGCCGCGTCGACCGCCATCAGCCGCCGCCGAACAAGAAGAGCAACGTCCCTTACCGCGTCTTCCTGCACGACGAGACCGGCGAGCTGACGCTCGTCTTCTTCCGTGGGCAATCGACATGGCTGGAGAAACAGCTCCCTCTCGACGAGGAGGTCACCGTCAGCGGCAAGATCGACTGGTTCAACGGCCGCGCCTCGATGGTGCACCCTGACTATATCGTCAAGGCAAGCGAAGCGGAGAACCTGCCGCTGGTCGAGCCGATCTACCCGTTGACGGCAGGGCTTTCGCCGAAGACGCTGCGCAAGATCATCGAAGCCGCCCTGCCGAAGACGCCCGAGTTCCCCGAATGGATCGATGCGGCGCTGGCCCAAAAGCAGGGCCTGCCCTCCACCGCCGATGCCTTCCACGGCCTGCACGAGCCGCGCGATCCCGCCGATATCGATCCGCAGGCGCCGGCCCGCCGCCGCCTCGCCTATGACGAATTCCTGGCCGGCCAGCTGTCGCTGGCGCTGGTGCGCCAAAGGTTGCGCAAGGTCGCCGGCCAGCCGGTGCATGCGACGGGCCATCTCAGCCGCCAGATCCTCGAAGCCCTGCCGTTTTCGCCGACGGGCAGCCAAACCGAGGCGATCGCGCAAATCCTGAAAGACATGGCCGGCGACGACCGCATGCTGCGTCTGCTGCAGGGCGACGTCGGCTCCGGCAAGACGCTGGTGGCGCTGATGGCGATGGCCGCCGTCATCGAAAGCGGCGGCCAGGCCGTGCTGATGGCGCCGACCGAAATCCTCGCCCGCCAGCATCACGCGACCATCGCCAAATACACGGCCGCCGCCGGCATCCGCATCGAGGTGCTGACCGGCCGCACCAAGGGCAAGGAACGCGACGAAATCCTCGAGCGCATCGCTTCCGGCGAGGCCCAGATCGTCATCGGCACCCACGCACTGTTCCAGGATACCGTGAACTACAAGAACCTGATGCTGGCTGTTGTCGACGAGCAGCACCGCTTCGGTGTCCACCAGCGCCTGCGCCTGACCGCCAAGGGCATTACACCCCATATGCTGGTCATGACCGCGACGCCGATCCCGCGCACGCTGGTGCTCGCCGCCTTCGGCGACATGGACGTGTCGAAGCTCACCGAAAAGCCCGTCGGCCGCAAGCCGATCCAGACGATCACCATCCCGACGGAGCGCATCGGCGATATCGTCGGACGCCTGAAGGCGGCGTTGCGCGATGGCAAGAAGGCTTACTGGATCTGCCCGCTGGTCGAAGAATCCGAAGAGAGCGACCTGATGTCGGTCGAGGAGCGTCACGCCACGCTGGTCTCGGCTCTTGGGCCCGGCATCGGCCTGATCCACGGCCGCATGAGCGGCGCGGAGAAGGACGCGGTGATGATGGCGTTCAAGTCAGGCGAAATCCGCCTTCTGGTGGCGACCACGGTCGTGGAAGTCGGCGTCGACGTACCGGATGCGACGATCATGGTCATCGAGCACGCCGAGCGTTTCGGTCTGGCACAGCTGCACCAGCTGCGCGGCCGCGTCGGGCGCGGCGACGAGGCGTCGACCTGCGTCCTGCTCTATCGCGGACCGCTGGGCGAAACCGGCCACGCGCGTCTCACGATCATGCGCGATACGGAAGACGGTTTCAGGATCGCCGAAGAGGATCTGAAGCTGCGCGGCGAAGGCGAACTGTTGGGAACACGGCAGTCGGGAACCCCGGGTTTCAGGATTGCGAGCCTGGAGGCGCATGCCGATTTGCTGGAGATCGCCCGTAAGGATGCGGCCTATCTGATCGAGCGTGATCCGGACCTGACGTCCGAAAGGGGCAACGCCGTGCGCACCCTGCTCTATCTCTTCCGCCGTGACGAAGCGATCCGCTTCCTCCACGCCGGCTGATCGCCGATATCACCAGACACCGACAGGTTGAAAAACGCCGCGCGGCCGATGGGCCGCGCGGCGTCTGACATCAGATCTGAGCGCCGCGTGCCTTGGTCGTGGCGTCGAAGGCCTTCTGGACGTAGGTGTCGCGGTCGTAGACGTCGTTGAAATACTGCACGACGCCATTCTTGTCCGGCCAGGCCGTGAAGTAGGCGATGTAGACGGGGAACTTCTGCGGCACCTGCACCGCATGGTTCTTGCCGGTCGCAATCTCCTGGCCGATCTTGTCGACCGTGGTGTTCAGAACGGCCGCCGCCATCGCGCGCGGATCGGCGAGACGGACGCAGCCATGGCTCAGCGCACGCATGTCACGCTTGAAGAAGCTCTTCGAAGGCGTGTCGTGCATGTAGATCGCATGCGCGTTCGGGAACAGGATCTTCAGTTCGCCAAGCGCGTTGTCACCGCTCGGTGGCTGGCGCACGGAGACGTTGGCGGTCGAACCGTACCAGTCGACGCTGGACGAAGGCACGGCGCGGCCGCCGACAGCGACTTCATAGCCCATGCGATCGAGATAGTTCGGGTCGGAGCGCAGCTTCGGCAGCATCTCGTTGATGATGATCGACTGCGGCACGCCCCAGAACGGGTTGAACTCGACCGTCTGGATCTGGTCCTGGAAGAAGAACGTCTGGTGCGACGGCTGGCCGATCACCACGCGCATCGACAACTGTTCCTTGTTGTCGTTGTGGTAGTAGACCATGAAGGCCGGCTGGTTGATGAAGACGTAGCGCGGGCCGAGATCCGCCGGCAGCCAGCGGGCCTGTTCCATCGCAACAACAACCTTCTCGATCTTCGAGCTGTTGCTGTCGCCGCCGGTCATCGTGCGAACGGTCGCCTGGCCGACGATGCCGTCTGGCTTAAGGCCATGTTCCTTCTGGAAGGCTTCGACCAGCGTCACGATCTCGGGCGAATAATCGATACCGCCGCTGTAGGCGGCCAGCGTCGCGGCGTTCTCGCTCTTCAGCGCGGCCGAGCCGTGCTTGTCGATCGCCTTGACGATGTTCGGGATTTCCGAAGAGGTTTCGCCGGGATGCAGAACGCCGCTGAGTTCGATCTTGATCGGCTGCTCGCCATTGCCCTCGCCCTTCAGCTTGGCAAGCTCGGCCTGCAGTGCTGCGAACTGCGGACCACTCGGCGTGCGGCTCGAGAGATAGGCGCCGACATCGGGGCTCATCCGCGCCAGCTTCAGGACCGGATCGAGATTGACCGTCTTGCGGGCGAAATCGTGATAGCCGGAGAGCTTGTTCGGGTCGACGCGGCCACGGATCGTATCCTGCACGTAGGCCAGAACCTTGGCCGACAGCGCCAGCTCGAACTGCGTCAGCGCGCGGTCGCGCATGGCAGGATCAGGATTGGCCGGATCGACAGCGGGAACCTCGACGGCATAGTCGGCCGGATCGAGACCAACGGAGCCGGCATTGGCGAGGAACGCCATCGCTGCCTTGGCGCGATCGTTGACCTCGGTGCCGGTCAGCCAGACCAGTTCGTTCTTGGTATCGCCGTAGTAAGTCTCGAGAGCCTTGGCGACTTCGACAGGGGCGCGAACCTTGGCATCGATCAGATAGCGACGCTGCACCGACGGCGTGGCATCACTCGGCGCACCAACGGCGGCGACCGCGCCGGTGACGACAGGATCGGTGAACTTGCCGGTATCGACAAGCCGCATCGGATCCACCTTGTAGGTGTAGTATCGCGGTGCGGACACCTTCGGCAGCGGCGCGCTGGTATTTGCCTGCGGCGGCAGCACTTCGGGAGCCGGATTGATGATGGTGCTCTGGGTGCGGGCACGATCACCTCGGATCATGTCCATCAGCGTATAGGCATGCGCGGGTGCGACACCCATAGCGGCCATGCCGCAGGAAAGTGCCAGTGCGGAAACCGCACCTTTCAAGAAGAATCTCATGCTTTTTCCAGTCCCAGTCTCATGCTGTCTTCGGTCATGGGCATCGCCCAGCTCAAACTCTTTTACTCACCCGTCGCTGTCAGGTGACATGGCAGAAACGGGACGCCACCGCCAGCCTCGAAGAACTCACTCTTCCGTAACGTAGCAAACCCGCCGCCTCCCGCCAGCTCACACAAAATTATGAAATTATTGGTTAATTTTTTACTTTATTTTCGCCCGCTCACACAGTCCCCCAAAAGACGTTGTTAGATAAAAAATAAGACGTGGCCAAAAAACCACGTATAGCGCAGCCGCTAATATGACTTCACGGCTCATATTTTTTGATCGCCGCTGTTTTCTTGGGCTGGCTTGAGACCTATAAGACGGCATCTCCGCAGCCGCTCACGCGAAAGAAAGGCATGGCCATGACTTCCACCCGTATCGAAACCGATACTTTCGGCGAGATTGAAGTACAAAGCGACAAGTATTGGGGCGCGCAGGCGCAGCGCTCGCTCGGCAATTTCAAGATCGGTTGGGAGAAGCAGCCGCTGTCGATCGTGCGCGCGCTGGGCATCGTCAAGCAGGCCGCCGCCCGCGCCAACATGGCGCTCGGCAAGCTGGAGCCGGCGGTCGGCAATGCCATCATCGACGCCGCCCAGGAAGTCATCGACGGCAAGCTCAACGACCACTTCCCGCTGGTCGTCTGGCAGACCGGCTCCGGCACCCAGTCGAACATGAACGCCAACGAGGTCATCTCCAACCGCGCGATCGAGGTGCTCGGCGGAGTCATGGGCTCGAAGAAGCCCGTGCATCCGAACGACCACGTCAACATGAGCCAGTCGTCGAACGACACCTATCCGACGGCCATGCACATCGCCTGCGTCGAGCAGATCGTCCACCACCTGCTGCCGGGCCTGAAGCATCTGCATGCGGCCCTCGACATGAAGGTCACCGAGTTCAGCCACATCATCAAGATCGGCCGCACCCATACGCAGGATGCGACACCGCTGACGCTCGGCCAGGAATTCTCCGGCTACTCCGCGCAGGTTGCCTCCGCGATCGCCAATATCGAGCTGACGCTGCCGGCACTCTCCAAGCTCGCCCAGGGTGGCACTGCCGTCGGCACCGGCCTCAACGCGCCGGTCGGATTCGCGGAGAAGGTCGCGGAAGAGATTTCCACTATTACCGCCCTGCCCTTCATCACCGCGCCGAACAAGTTCGAGGCGCTGGCTTCGCACGACTCGATGGTCTTCGCCCATGGCGCGATCAATGCGGCCGCCGCTGCTCTCTTCAAGATCGCCAACGACATCCGCTTCCTCGGTTCCGGCCCGCGCGCTGGCCTTGGCGAACTGTCGCTGCCGGAAAACGAGCCCGGCTCCTCGATCATGCCCGGCAAGGTCAATCCGACGCAGTCGGAGGCGTTGACCCAGGTCTGCGCCCACGTCTTCGGCAACAACGCCGCACTCACCTTCGCCGGCAGCCAGGGCCACTTCGAGCTCAACGTCTATAATCCGATGATGGCCTATAACTTCCTGCAGTCGGTGCAACTGCTCGGCGACGCCGCCGTGTCCTTCACCGACAATTGCGTCGTCGGCATCGAAGCCCGCGAGGACAACATCAAGAAGGGCGTCGAGAACTCTCTGATGCTGGTGACAGCGCTGAACGGCCGCCTCGGCTACGACATCTGCGCCAAGATCGCCAAGACCGCGCACAAGAACGGCACGACGCTGCGCGAAGAAGCCGTCGGCGGCGGTTACCTGACGAACGAAGAATTCGATCAGTACGTTCGCCCGGAAACCATGATCGGCCCCAAGTAACTCCATCCCGGATCATCGATGAACCACCAGACACCGCCACGGCCTCCGTGGCGGTGTTTTTCGTGCATTCTTGAGGGTTTTTCGAAGGTTTTAGAATGATTGCAATTGGGCAGATGCCCGCATAGACCGTCTGCGATTTCCATTCCGGCCCGCACGAAAGGTCATTCGATGGCTGACGATCTCTTCCCCCTCGGCAAAGACTCCACCCAGTACCGCAAGATCAGCAGCGACCATGTCTCTGTCGACAGCTTCAAGGGCCAGGATATCCTGACCGTCGAGCCCGAGGGCATCCGTCTGCTGGCCGAGACCGCCTTTGCCGACATCAACCATCTGCTGCGCCCCGGGCACCTGAAGCAGCTCGCTTCGATCCTCGACGACCCAGAGGCGACAGACAACGACCGCTTCGTTGCCTACGACCTGCTGAAGAACGCCAACATCGCTGCCGGCGGCATCCTGCCCATGTGCCAGGACACCGGCACGGCGATCATCATGGGCAAGAAAGGCCGCCGCGTCTGGACCGAGGGAGAGGACTATTCGGCGCTCGCCAAGGGCGTGATGGACGCCTACGAGAAGAAGAACCTGCGCTATTCGCAGCTCGCCCCGATCAAGATGTTCGAGGAGAAGAACACCAAGAACAACCTGCCGGCCCAGATCGACATCTATGAGGAAGGCACTGACGAATACAATTTCCTCTTTGTGGCCAAGGGCGGCGGTTCTGCCAACAAGACCTTCCTCTACCAGGGCACGCCCTCGTTGCTGACCCACGACCGGATGATCGACTTCCTTAAGGAGAAGATCCTCACGTTGGGTACGGCAGCCTGTCCTCCCTACCATCTGGCGATCGTCATCGGCGGCACCTCGGCCGAGATGAACCTGAAGACCGTCAAGCTCGCCTCGACGCGCTATCTCGACGATCTCCCGACCGAGGGTTCGGAAAGCGGCCACGCCTTCCGCGACGTCGAGATGGAAAAGGAAATCCACAAGCTGACGCAGCAGATGGGCGTCGGCGCCCAGTTCGGAGGCAAGTATTTCTGTCACGACGTCCGCGTCATCCGCCTGCCCCGCCATGGCGCCTCGCTGCCGATCGGCCTCGGCGTCTCCTGTTCCGCCGACCGCCAGGCAAAGGGCAAGATTACCCGCGACGGCATCTTCGTCGAGCAGCTGGAAACCGACCCGTCCAAGTACATGCCCGAGATCGACGAGGCTAAGCTGTCGGAATCGATGGTCAAGATCGATCTGAACCAGCCGATGGCCGATATACTTGCCGAACTCAGCAAGCATCCGGTGAAAACTCGCCTGTCGCTGACGGGCACCATCATTGTCGCCCGCGACCTCGCACATTCGAAGATCCGCGAGCGCCTTGAGAAGGGCGAAGGCATGCCAGATTACATGAAGAACCACCCGGTCTACTACGCCGGCCCCGCCAAGACGCCCGCCGGCTACGCCTCCGGCTCCTTCGGACCGACCACGGCCGGCCGCATGGACTCGTATGTCGACCAGTTCCAGTCCTTCGGCGGTTCGATGATCATGCTCGCCAAGGGCAACCGCTCGCGCGCGGTGCGCGAGGCCTGCAAGACCCATGGCGGCTTCTATCTCGGCTCCATCGGCGGCCCCGCCGCTCGCCTCGCGCAGGATTGCATCCGCAAGGTAGACGTGCTGGAATATCCGGAACTCGGCATGGAAGCCGTCTGGAAGATCGAGGTCGAGGACTTCCCTGCCTTCATCGTCACCGACGACAAGGGCAACGACTTCTTCCAGGAATTCAACCTCGGCTGATCGTTCAGTGGGCAGTTGCGGTCACGCGGCCGCCAGCCACTTCGCTATTGCTTGTCGCGATATAATCGCTCGCGACAAGCACATCTTCGGCATTGATGCTTGCCAGTATTTCCGAAGTAAATGCACCATGAAAGAAGCCTTGTTGCTGGATCAGGAAAAGAGATCCGGCAATAACAGCGGCAGCGAGCACGGCTGGAGGCGAGTTATGGGACGTTTGCATGGCGTTCTGCTTTCTCATGGCGCCGCTACGGTGCCTTGAAATGCAAGTTGCCACTTCATTATCGTTCACAAAAGAGCCGATATCGGAAACCGATTGTCAATGGATCATTGACAGCGATGATGTCTGGCGAATATTTCGCCCAGCTCACCTAAAGAAAGATACCCTCAGGACGCGTAGGCATCCTCCGCCTCCGCTTAGATTCCGATATAAAAAACATATAGATAAGAACAAGTCGGCCAATTCGAAT
Source organism: Rhizobium sp. 2MFCol3.1 (assembly GCF_000377565.1). Taxonomy (GTDB): domain Bacteria; phylum Pseudomonadota; class Alphaproteobacteria; order Rhizobiales; family Rhizobiaceae; genus Rhizobium. The sequence continues at coordinate 49,612 of NZ_KB898364.1, forward strand.
AAAATTCACATGTAATCTCTGGTATATCCAACCTTAATCATTTCAAAACAATTGTAGCTTAAGAAATAAGAGAAGACTTTTGAGATGTACCATAAGGAGTGGCCGGATGACGACGGCTGTGGCGCCAAAGACGCAGGTTCCCGATGTGGCGAGCCAGATCACTTTTGCGATGCGCTCCATGGGTGTTGCGCCCATTCCGCGAAACTATGAACTGTTCTACGAAGCCTATATCGGCTCCAATCCGGCGCTGACGCGCGATCTCGCAGCCCTTGGCAACCAGGCGACCCAGGAAGAACTGGACGAACTCGGCGCGCAGCATTTCAGCCACGGCGCCGGCCGCGTCTTTGACGACGCCCATACCCGCATCGCAGCCGAACTCGAATCGGTGCTCCGCGTCCTGCGTCAGGAGCAGACCTCGCTCGAAAGCTACAACAGACTGCTTGGCGAGACCTATAACCGCATCACCTCGAAGAACACGTCCAGCGTCGACCTCATCCAGAATGCGCTGCATCTGCTGACCGAGGCGACAGGACACACCATGGCGCATGGTGAGCGCACCGTGGAAAACGTCGTGCAGCGCTCCAATGAAATGGATCAGGTCCGCAAGGAGCTCGACGAGTACAAGCGCATCGCCAACACGGATTCGCTGACCCGCCTCTCCAACCGCCGCGCCTTCGACGATCGCCTCGCCGCCGTATTCAACAATCCGGCCATGCGTCCGATCACGGCGCTTGTTTTGGCCGATATCGATAACTTCAAGAAGATCAACGACACCTACGGCCATCCCGTCGGCGACAAGATCCTCGCGACGGTCGCTTCGGTCATCCGCGCCAACGTGCGCCGCGATGTCTTCGTTGCCCGCACCGGTGGCGAGGAGTTCGCGCTGATCATCGAGGGCAACACGGCCGACGAAGTCATGGCCGTCGCCGAGCGCATTCGCCGCACGCTCGAAGCCACGCCGTTCAAGAATTCCCGCACCCGCGTCAACTATGGACCGGTCACGGTGTCTGTAGGCATCTGTATGGCATCGAGCGCCGAGGATGCGGGCGAGCTCTACCACAAGAGCGACGTCGCCCTTTACGGCGCCAAGAACGCCGGCCGGAACTGCAGCGTCCTCTTCGAGGACGGCATGCAGAAGGACTTCACCAAGAGCTGGCTGATCTACAAGGCCTGAGCCGCGACGAACCGCGGCCCTATATCAAACGCTACCACATCGTCTTGGCCGCGCGTGCGGCCCATTCGCGATCATAGGTCTCGTGATCGAACGCTTCCGTCGCCGCCTTCAGCATCAGGCCTGGCGTTGGAAGGCCTTTCGGATCCACGAACTTGTCCGGATTCCACAGCTCCGAGCGGATCAGCGCCCGCGCGCACTGGAAATAGACCTCCTCGATCGTCACCACGATAACCGTGCGCGGATGCTTGCCGTCCATCTCGAAGGAGGTGAGCAACGCCTCGTCGTTCGAAACGACACCGCGCCCATTGATCCGCATCGTCGTATTCGATCCCGGGATGAGAAACATCAGCGCAAGCCTGGGATCCCGCACGATGTTCGACAGCGAATCCACCCGGTTATTGCCGCGCCAATCAGGCATCTGCAGCACCTTGTCGTCGACAACGCGCACGACGCCGCCGAGGTCACCACGCGGAGAACAGTCCAGCCCCTCCGGACCGACCGTCGCCAGCGCAACGAATGGCGACGCCTCGATCATCTGCCGGTAGAGCGGCGTCAGGTGGTCGGTCACCTTCGCCACGGATGCTTCCGACAAGCCGCCGCCATAAATGGCGGCGAGTTCTTCCACGGTTTCGATGATTTTCATGGTCGTGCCATCGCCTTGTTTCACAACAATAATTAGCCGCCTAAGACGACGCTGGCGTGACACGCGTCATCCTGGCTTACGGATAACTCGCGCGTCGTGATCAGCGCGGCTTTTCCGACGTGTCGCGGGTCATACCCTTCTCCCGCAGCTCGTTTTCGTAGGCAGCGAAAAGCTCTTCGCCACGCTCGCCGAGCTCGCGAAGATACGACCATGTGAAGATGCCGGTGTCGTGCATGTCGTCGAAGCCGATCCTGACGGCATAGTTGCCGGTGGGCGTCATCGAGATGATCGCGACGTTGCGCTTGCCGGGGACGGTGACCTTCTGGCCCGGACCATGGCCCTGCACTTCCGCCGATGGCGACAGCACGCGCAGCATCTCGGCGCTGAGCGTGAAACTCTCACCATTATTGAAGGTGATGACCAGCTGTTGCCGGTCCTTCGTCACCTTCAGCTCTGTCGGCCAGATGTCGCTCATGATGGTGCTCCTCTTCGTTTCGAGGAGTAGGCAATGCGCCTCTTTGAGGCAAGTTCAATTTAGCGTATGGGTGCCGCCTCTTGCTTGACGTTGCGCCGCACAGTACGCACATTGGGTGTAGATTGGAGACTGTAGTGAACAGCAAGGTAGGAACGATCGCCAACGCCGCGCCGCTTGTGGCCGATGCGAAACCGATGATCGACCCGTTTCAGCGGGCCGTCACCTATCTGCGCGTCTCGGTGACCGATCGCTGCGATTTTCGCTGCACCTATTGCATGGCCGAGAACATGAACTTCCTGCCGAAGAAGGATCTTCTGACGCTGGAGGAGCTGAACAGGCTCTGTTCCGCCTTTATCGCCAAGGGCGTTCGCAAGCTGAGACTGACCGGCGGCGAGCCGCTGGTGCGCAAGAACATCATGCATCTTGTACGCCAACTCGGCCAACAGATCGGCTCCGGCCTCGACGAGCTGACGCTGACCACCAACGGCTCGCAGCTCGCGCGCTATGCCGACGAGCTCTATGATTGCGGCGTTCGCCGCATCAACGTGTCGCTGGATACGCTCAATCCCGACAAGTTCCGCGAGATCACCCGCTGGGGCGACTTCAACAGGGTCATGGAAGGCATCGATGCCGCCCAGAAGGCGGGCCTGCGCATCAAGCTCAACGCCGTCGCGCTCAAGGATTTCAACGACGTCGAGATGCCCGAGATGATCCGCTTCGCCCATGGTCGCGGCATGGATCTGACCGTGATCGAAACCATGCCGATGGGTGAGATCGAGGAGGATCGCACGGATCGCTACCTGCCACTCTCCAAGCTGCGTGCCGATCTCGAAAAGCAGTTCACGATGAGCGAAATCGGCTACCGCACGGGTGGCCCTGCCCGCTACGTCACCATCGAGGAAACCGGCGGCCGCATGGGCTTCATCACGCCGATGACCCATAATTTTTGCGAGAGCTGTAACCGCGTGCGCCTCACCTGCACCGGCACGCTCTACATGTGCCTCGGCCAGAACGACGCCGCCGACCTGCGCTCGGCCGTGCGCGCCACCGAAGACGACGGATTGCTCTTTGCGGCGATCGACGAGGCGATCTCCCGCAAGCCCAAGGGCCACGACTTCATCATCGACCGCACCCATAACCGCCCCGCCGTCAGCCGCCACATGAGCGTCACCGGCGGGTGACCTGCTGCGCGCGGTAGGTTGCGCGGCGCCATTGTGCACTGCGCAATCGAATTATGACGGCTGTGTCCAGCATTCGATTCCAATCGCCCCGCTCTCGCACTACAAGAGCGCGGGGTGGAATCGGAATCTCTTTATGCCGCGGTCAAGCAATACTCAGGGTGCGATCTACATGACGATCGCGATGGCCTTCTTTTCCGCGGGCGATGCGCTGTCGAAATCGGTCATATCGGAAATGAACGCGGGCCAGATCATGTGCATGCGCGGCGTCATCACCAGCGCGCTGGTCTATCTGATCGCACGCCGGATGGGCGCATTGCGGTCCTGGCGGATCGTGCTGCAGCCGATGGTCGCCACCCGCGTCATCTGCGAAATTCTCGCCGCCGCGACCTATATTACCGCGCTTGGCATGATGCCGCTTGCCAATGCATCCGCCATTCTGCAATCGCTGCCTCTGGTCGTGACCTTCGGCGCGGTGCTGTTCTTCGGCGAACCCGTGGGCTGGCGTCGCATGCTGGCGATATTCACCGGCCTGATCGGCGTGCTGATCATCGTCCGCCCTGATGCCGATGGTTTTACGCCGGCGGCCCTCCTTTGCATCGCGAGCGTGCTGGTCACCGCCGGCCGCGACCTTGCCACCCGCAAGATCGATCCCGAAATCCCCTCGCTGATGATCACGGTCATCACCGCGATGGCGGTTACCGTATTCGGTGCGCTGCTCACGCCCGTCCTCGGCGGCTGGAAGCCTGTCACCACAACGTCTTTCTCGCATATTGCCGTGGCTGCGATCACGGTGCTGGTCGGCTATCAGTGCATCATCGCCGCAATGCGCACCGGCGAAATCTCCTTCGTCGCACCGTTGCGTTACACGAGCCTCATCTTCTCGGCACTGCTCGGCTGGCTCTTCTTCTTCGAAGTCCCCGACAGCTGGACCGTGATCGGCGCCGCGATCGTCATCGCCTCCGGGCTCTACACCTTCTATCGTGAGGCCAAGCGCCGAGGCGCGCCGGTTGCCCAGGAATCCGAACCGAGAGTACCGGTCTGATGGCCACCGCACCAATTCCGACGAACGGCTTCACGCTCGACCGATCCAACATTCCGGGCATCGTACTTGCGGGCGGGCGCTCCTCGCGCATGGGCCGCGACAAGGCCGGCGTTGCGCTCTCGGGCCGCACGCTTCTCGATCGGGTCATCGAGCAGCTATCGCCGCAGGTCATCTCCGTCGCGGTCAATGCCGACGCCGCACCAGATCGCTGCAACCGCCCGTTCATTCCCGATATCATCCCCGGCAAGGCCGGCCCGATGGCCGGCATCCACGCCGCCATGGCGCATGGCGCAAGCCTGCCCGCGGTAACGCACGTGGCAACGGTCTCCGTCGACAGCCCATTCTTCCCGCACGATCTCATCGACTGGCTGGCGGCCGCCATCGACACCCCCATGAAGATCGCCATCGCCACCTCCGAGGGCCGCAGCCATCCCGTCTTCGGCCTGTGGCCGGTGGCGCTTGCCGACGACCTAGAAAGCTGGATGGCAACCGATGAGAAGCGCCGTGTTCGCGACTTCCTGTTACGGCATGACGTTACGGAAGTTGCCTTCCCGCTGCGCCCGACACGGGCAAGCCTTCTCGACCCGTTCTTCAACGTCAACACGCCCGATGACCTCGCCGAGGCAGAGCGCTGGATGAAGGTGCTGACATGACCGAGCGGCCAAAGATCTTCGGCATTTCCGGCTGGAAGAACTCCGGAAAGACCGGGCTTGCGGTTCGCCTCGTCGAAGAATTCACCCGCCGCGGCTACCGGATTTCGACGATTAAGCATGCCCACCATGATTTCGACATCGACAAGGTCGGCGCCGACAGCTACCGCCACCGCCAGGCCGGCGCCCATGAGGTAACGATCGTCTCCGGCACGCGCTACGCCATCATGCACGAGCTGCGCGGCGCAGCCGAACCGAGTTTCGAGGAAATCCTCGCCCGCATCGCCCCCTGCGATCTTGTCCTCATCGAAGGCTACAAGCGCGAGCCGATCCCGAAGATCGAGGCCCGCCGGCTGGAATCGGCAAATCGCGAGCCGCTGGCGTCAGGCGATCCCCACATCGTCGCCATCGCCGCCGATCATCCGGTCGCCGACACCGCCCTGCCCGTCTTCGATCTCGACGACACGCTTGCCATCGCTGATTTCATCGCGGCAACCGTCGCTCTTCCGCCCTTGAAATAAGCACTATCGGAAACAAGAAAGGCCGCCGATCGCCCGGCGGCCTTTCCATTCTCGATACTGCTGCGCGCTCTTAGTTGCGCGAGGCCACCGGCCGCACCAGCGCCGTCACGCGGCGAATTGTGACGCGGCGGTTTTCCTGCTCCGGTCCCTGCGTGTTGACCTTCAGGTAACGCTCGCCATAGCCCTGGGTCGCCAGGTTTTCCGGCGGTATGCCGTAGACGTCGGTCATCACGTTGGCGACCGATTCCGCTCGCTGGTCCGAAAGGATCAGGTTGCTCTGATCGGAGCCGACAGCGTCGGTATGGCCTTCGATCAGGAAGGTTTCGGTCGGGTCCTTCTTCAGCACCTCGTTGATCGCGTCGGCCACCTTGCGCAGGCTGCGCGCCTGGCTCATCGGGATTTCGGCGCTACCGGTCGCAAAGGTCACGGTATCGAGGTCGATACGGCGAACCTTGTCGCGGATACGGGCCGAATACTTCACTTCGTTCAGCGAATAGACACGCTCGACAGGCTCGACCGGCGGCTCGCGCAGGAAGTCGTAGTAGTCGCGGTTGTCGTCGCTGCTGGTGTCCATGATGTAGTCCTGCAGCGGAATGCGCAGGCGCATCGGCGGCAGATCGGCACCCGGATCATCGAAGTAGTCGCGGTCGGGATTGTCGTAGAGGTCAGGCGTGTAATAGAGCACGTGCTCGCGGCCGCGATTGTCGATGCGCGAACGCTGGATGATATCGCCGTAGCGGTTGCGCACCGTCACGATCTGGTAGCCGTCGCGATCGATCGTCTCGCGATAGCGGTCGCGCGGCAGCTGCTCGTAGATCGGCCGTTCGCCGTCGCGCAGGAACCGGCGGTCGTCATCGCCACGAACATAGGTCTGGTTGTTGAACTGGATGATGACGCGGTTGTCGTCACCGCGCTGGCCGAAGTTCGCGCCGTCGGGACGGGCAAATTGCGGGCGCTGGTCCAGACGCTGGCCCTGCTCGGCGGTGATCGCTTCGATCTTGATAGGCGCGGGCTTGGCTGCACCCGGGGCCGCCAACTGAGCATCGGCGTCCGACTTCGGCACGCGGACCTGCTGTTCCTGGCCGCGCTGCTTGTCGCGATCACGACGCGACTGCACGCCACCGGAACGATCCGCATCCTTGTCGCTGTCGAGAACGGCCGCGCCGTTCTGCACCGGCAGAACCACGGTCTCCGTGCTCTTGCTCGGATCGGCGGCGATTTCCTTGCGGCGCTCGAGTTCCTGCGGCGTCACCTTCTCAGGAGCCGGGATCGGCTGCTCGGTCTGCGCAACGGGAGGCTGACCTGCCGGCGGCTGGCCGGCCTGATCAGCAGGCTGACCGGCTGGTGTGCCCGGCTGGCCCGGAGCAACCTGTTCGCCCTGCTGTTGAGCAGGAGCTTCGCCGGGCTTTGCCTGACCGGGCGCCACCTGGGGCTGCGCTTCGGCAGGCTGCTGAGCCGGAACGGGCGCCTTGCCCGCGGGTGCTTCCTGCGGCTTGGCGACGTTATCGGGAGCTGGCTGCTCGGTTGCGGGCGCGGTCTCCGCGGCCGGCTTTTGAGCGGGTTCAGCCTGCGGTGCTTCGGCCGTCGGCTTCTTGTGTGGCTTTGCAGGCTGTTCGCTGCCATCGGCGGCGGCCGGCTTGCCGTTCTTGCGCGGCGGCTTTGCCTGCTCGGGCTGTGCCTGCTCGGCCTGCGGCTGTTCCGCCTGCGGGGCAGCCTGCTCTGCGGGCTGCTGCTGCGGCGCGGCTTCTTCCTGCTGCGGCTGCTGGTCGCGCTTCTTGCGGCGGGGCTGTTCGGCCGGCTGCTCGGCGCTCGGTGCTGCCTGCTCCTGTTCGGCGGCCGGCTGCTTCTGGCGGCGCGGCTTTTCAGCGGGCGCTTCCTGCTGGGCGGGCTCGGCTGCCTGCGGTTCAGCGGCAGGCTGTTCTGCTGCCGGCTGGCGCTTTCTCGGCTTCTCGGCGGGCGCTTCGGCCTGCGGCGCCGGTTCGGCGGCGGCCGGAGGAGCTTCGGCAGGTGCTTCCTGCTTGGGTGCAGGCGGCGGCTCGGCCGGAGGTTCAGCGGCCTTCGGCGCTTCGGCCGGTGCCTGCTGCTGCTGTTCCTGTTCCTGCTGCTGACGCTTCTTCAACAGTTCCTCTTCGGAGGTCGCATCCTGTGCCACCTCGAAGCTGCCCGCGACGGCCCGATGGCCTGCTCCGACCTCTTCGACGCTCGGCGCTGCCGCAAACACGTGCGCCGGGGGCAGCACAAGCGACAGGGACAGAAGCGGAAAGGCCGCGCTGGCAAACAATCTGGATTTCATTCCCATAAGGTTTCCTCGTTCCTTGTTTATTCTTCGCGTTCGCAACGACGTCTCTTTTCGGCACGCAAACAAGCCTTGCTAAACTGAGCACGCCAGGATTCGTTCCATGGTCTTAAGAATTGCCGCATTAACCCGGTATGAATATGACGGTCTGCAAACGTTCAGCTTCGCCATAGTTGCGATGCACGACAAGGCAGTGAAAGCAGTTGCAATCCGCGTAAAAAAGGTTTGATTATCGCGGCAAGGCGTTGCAAAGCAGCGTCCTGCTTCATGCCACCAAAAAAACAAAGGGATGGCATGCGGTAACCAACAGAGAGGACTCACATGCATATCTCCACCCGTTTTCTCGCAGCCGCCTCGATCGCCGCGATGTCTCTTTTCGCGGGCTCGGCAATGGCCGATGGCGAGAAGTATGTCATCGGCACGGACTCGACCTACCCGCCCTTCGAATATGTTGACGCAAGCGGCCAGTTCCTCGGCTTCGACATGGACATCGCCCGTGCGCTCTGCACCCAGATGAAGGCAGACTGCACCATCGTCAGCAGCGACTGGGACGGCATCATCCCCGGCCTCAACGCCAAGAAGTTCGACATGATCATCTCGTCGATGTCGATCACGCCGGAGCGTTCGAAGCTCGTCGACTTCACCAACAAGTACTACAACACCCCGCCGGCAATCGCCGTGCCGAAGGACTCCACCGTCACCGACGTTGCTGGCCTGAAGGGCAAGACGATCGGCGCGCAGACCTCGACCACGCACGCCAACTACGCTGAAAAGCACCTCGCCGACACCGAACTGAAGCTCTACCCGACGGCTGACGAGTACAAGCTCGACATCTCGAACGGCCGCGTCGATGCCGTCATCGACGACGTCGTCGTTCTGTCGCAGTGGGTCAAGTCGGATGCCGGCGCATGCTGCAAGATCCTCACGACCCTGCCGGTCGACAAGGAAATCAACGGCGTTGGCGCTGGTATCGCAGTTCGCCAGGGCGATCCGCTCCGCGAAAAGCTGAACGCAGCGATCGTGGCGATCCGTGCCGACGGCACCTACAAGAAGATCCAGGACAAGTATTTCGATTTCGACGTCTACGGCGCCGAATAAGCTGTAGTCCTGAAACAAATGCGATGGCGGGAGGCTTGCCCTTCCGCCATTTTTGTTTGACAAAGAGTGCAATATCAAGGCGGCAAAAGCCGCGAGGGGAAACTTGGCATGGGCGGATTGTCCTCCGCACTGGGTTCGCTCTGGACCTGGATTGGATATGTGTTTGACCCGCTATGCGGACCCGTCGGCATTTTCACATGGCTCGGCCAATCGACGATTCTGGCCTGTGGCGACACGGGCTGGGGCGATGAGATCGCCGCCGGCCTGAAGGTCACGGTCGCCGTCGCCCTCGTGACGCTCCCAATCGGCCTTCTGATTGGCTTCATGGTGGCGCTTGGCCAGCAATCGGAAGAAAAGGCGGTACGCCTTGCCGCCGGCATCTACACCACGATTTTTCGCGGCCTGCCCGAACTGCTGACGCTGTTCATCATCTATTACGGCATGCAGATCCTGCTCCAATCGCTGCTTGCCTGGTTCGGCTATGACGGCCGCATCGAGATCAACGCCTTCGTCTCCGGCGTCATCGCTCTATCTGTCGTGTTCTCGTCCTATTGCTCGGAAGTGCTCCTGTCGGCCTTCCGCGCCATCCCCAAGGGCCAGTACGAAGCCGGCGACGCGCTCGGCCTGCATCGCGGCCGCACGATGGTGCTGATCATCCTGCCACAGCTGGTGCGCATCGCCCTGCCCGGCCTCGTCAATCTCTGGATGATCCTCTTGAAGGACACGTCCTACGTCTCGATCATCGGCCTTGCCGACGTGCTGCGCCAGACGGGCGTTGCGGTGAAGGTCACCAAGGAGGCGTTTCTGTTTTACACACTGGCCTGCGGCATCTATCTCGGGCTTGCCATCATTTCCTCGTTCGGCCTGCGCTATATCGAACGTTGGGCGAAGCGCTCGGAGATTAGCCGATGAGCCACGCAGAGGTCCTGATCCCCCCGCAGCCGGCCCCGAAAAACCTCGATAAGCCGCTGACGCTTGCCCGCGTCATGGGTTGCCTCGTCGTCGGCCTGTGGATCATTCTCGCCATCGCGCTGATCGGCATGATCATCGAGGGCTGGGATGTCGAGAAATTCACCCGCTACGGCCCGCGCTATCTGCACGGATTGATGACGACGATCGTGCTGGTTGCAGTCTCCGTCGTCTGCGGCGCAGTTCTCTCCGTTCCGCTCGCTTTCGCCCGCATGTCGAAGAACAAGGTCATCAACGGGCTCGCCTTCTGCTACGTCTACGTCTTCCGCGGCACGCCGCTGCTCGCACAGCTCTTCCTGATCTACTACGGCCTCGGCCAGTTCCGGCCGCAGTTGGAATCCGTTGGCCTCTGGTGGTTCTTCCGCGACGCCTGGTATTGCGGCCTGTTCTCGATGACCATCAACACCGCCGCCTATCAGGCCGAGATCCTGCGCGGCGCCATCGAGAGCGTACCGCGCGGCCAGCATGAGGCCGCTTCCTCGCTCGGCATCCACAAGATCATCGCCTTCCGCAAGATCGTGCTGCCGCAGGCGCTGATCGTCGCGCTGCGCCCCTATGGCAACGAGATCATTCTCCTGATCAAGGGATCGGCCGTCGTCGCCATCATTACCGTGCTCGATCTCATGGGCGAGACGCGCTACGCCTTCTCGCGCACCTTCGACTACCAGACCTATCTCTGGGCGGCGATCTTCTATCTTGCCATGGTCGAAAGCCTGAGGCACCTGTGGAACTGGATCGAGCGCCGCCTCACCCGCCACCTGAAGCGATAAGTATCTTGGCAGCACTCTCGACGGAGAGCTGCCAAGCTATTGAAAATAAATAGTGATGTCCATTTTCTTGTAGCCTTTTCGCAAGCTTCGCGTAACCATGTCATGTTCTCATTTAAACGGACGCTAATAAGCGCCGAATGGGAACAGCGAGGCATCAAATGCACAAGGACATGGAAAGACAGCTTCAGGGTTACGGCCTGACGACGGCCCAGATCCTCTACCGCATGCCGGATCATCACGCGATCCTGCAGACCTACATCTGGCAGGATTATGATCTTGCCCCCGACTTTCCTGAAATGCGCGGCTTCCTGAAGTTCTGGCAGGAGACGTTGGACGGACCGCTGCACTCGGTGCGCTACATTCACCGCAAGCTGATCTCGGCCACGGAGTGGCGCGCGCTGAAAGGCGAGTTCATCATCAACTGAGCAGCCGCCATCAACGTCGCCATTGCAAAACCGGGCTGCGCGCCTTAGAGGCAGGGCAACAAACGAACGATGGTGAGCAGACATGGCCCAGAAGATCGACGAAGAGGCACTCGCGGAAGCCTATAACCGCGCCCTTTCCCTGGAAAAGGCCGGCGACGTCGATGCCGCCGTGAAGGCCTACGAGGAAGTCCTGGCGATCGATCCCGAGGATCACGGTGGCGCTGCCGTCCGCATTGCCGCCATGGGCCGCGGCGAGACGCCGGCGAAGGCACCGGACGCCTATGTCGAAACCCTCTTCGACCAGCACGCCGAAGTCTTCGAGGACGTTCTCGTCGAGCAGCTCGGCTATCACGTGCCGATGCTGGTGCGCCAGCGGCTGCAGGCGCTGAACCTCGGCCCCTTCAAGCGGCTGCTCGATCTCGGCTGCGGCACCGGGCTGACCGGCGGCACGCTGCGCGATCTCTGCGAGGAGATGACCGGCATCGATCTCTCGGAGAACATGGTCGAGATCGCCCATGAGAAGGATCTCTACGAAACGCTGTTCGTCGCCGAGGTCGAGGACTTCCTCGACGACAATGACGAAGACCCCTTCGACATCATCACCGCCACCGACGTCCTGCCCTACCTGGGCGGCCTCGAGCCCCTGTTCTTCGGCGCCGCCGAGAACCTGACACCGGGCGGCCTCTTCATCTTCTCCTCGGAAACGCTTGCCCCGGAAAAGCTCGCCGGCCGCGCCTACATGGTCGGCCCTCACCAGCGCTTCGCGCACTCCGAGGCCTATGTCCGCGAACGCCTCGACGCCACAGGCTTCGAACTGATCGAGATCACCAACATCAACGTCCGCATGGAAGAAGGCCAGCCGACGCCAGGGCACCTGGTGATTGCGAAGCTGCGCTAAAGCGCCCGCAGGCGGATAATCGCTTGCCGCTTACATGACGACATGCTGATATCGCGCCATTCGAAATCTCCGAATGGCGCGAAGGATACGTTCTCATGACACTTGTCCTGCATCAGCATCCGCTTGCCTCCTTCTGCCACAAGGTGCTGATCGCGCTTTACGAAAGCGTCACGCCATTCGAGCGAGTGCTCGTCAATCTGGGCGACGAAGCCTCGCGCACGGCCTTTCTGGCGCTCTCGCCGCTCGGCAAGATGCCGGCGCTAGAGGATACGGGCCGCAACCGAACGGTTTTCGAGACCTCCATCATCATCGAATATCTCGACCGCTATCATCCCGGCAGCGCGCGGCTGATCCCCGACGATTTCGACGCGGCGCTCGATGTACGCCTATGGGATCGCTTCGCCGATCATTACATTCAAGAGCCGATGCAGCAGATCGTCAGCGAGCGGATGCGGGCGAACGGAAGCGAGGCCCGGGCGGAAGAGGCGCGTCAAGCGCTCAGGCGCGCTTATGCCGTGATCGAGGACAAGCTGGCGGGCGACGGCTGGATCACTGGTGCGAGCTTCACCATGGCCGATTGCGCAGCCGCACCCGGCCTGTTCTACGCCGAAACGCTGGTGCCATACGGCAGCGACTTGCCCAAGCTTGCAGCCTATCACGCGCGCCTGATGGAGCGCCCGTCAGTGGCCCGGGTGCTTGAGGAAGCCATGCCCTATTTCAAATATTATCCCTACAAGGAAAACCTGCCCGCCCGCTTCAGGCCGAGCGACTCCGAGGCCTGAAGCGCACCCGTCACCAATCAGTGACCGCCATCCGTTCCGAGAATGGCCGATAGCAGCCGCCCCTCGAGTTCCGCCAGATCGGCATTGCCGTGACGCCGCGGATGCGGATGGGGAATGGCGAGGTCGAGCGACACCCTGCCCTCATCGAGTACGATCACCCGGTCCGCCAGATGCACGGCCTCGCTGACATCATGCGTGACGAGCACGGCCGTGAAGCCCAGCTCGCGCCAGACCCGCGCCAAGAGCTCCTGCATGCTGATCCGGGTCAGCGCATCGAGCGCGCCGAGCGGCTCGTCGAGCGCCAAGACACCCGGACGGCTCACCAATGCGCGGGCAAGCGCCACGCGCTGCCGCTGTCCGCCAGATAGCCGCGCCGGCCACTCGCCGGCCTTCTCCGCCAGCTGCACTTCCGAAAGCACGGCCTCGACCTCCCGCGCCGCCACCCGCCGGTCGACCTTGTCGCCAAGCCCGACCGCGACGTTATCGGCAACATCAAGCCACGGCAGTAGCCGCGGCTCCTGGAAGACGATACGCGCATTGGCCTCGCCGCCATCAGGCGTGTCGAAATTAAGCTCGCCCGACGTCGGCGCGTCCAGGCCCATGAGAGTGCGCAAAAGCGTGCTCTTGCCGCAGCCGCTCTTGCCGATCACGGCAACGAACTGCCCGGCCGGAATGTGGAGGTTGATCCCCCGCAGCACTCTGTTGGCGCCGAAGCTCTTGTCCAGCCCTTTCAGGGTGATCGCGGCGGCACCGCTGCGCGCGGGCCTATGTGCGTCGTGCGAATATTCCGGCGCATCGGCAACGCCCTGGAAGCGCTCATGTGCGTTGAGGGTCATGGCCTCTCTCCTACTTCTGATAGACCGGGTTCCACCTGAGCGCCCGGCGCTCGAGCGAACGGGCCACCACATCGGCGAACTTGCCGAGCAGCGCGTAGATGACGAGCGCCAGCACGACGACATCGGTCATCATGAACTCGCGAGCATTATTGGCCATGTGGCCGATCCCTGACGACGCGGCGATCGATTCCGAGACGATCAGCGTCAGCCACATAATGCCAAGCGCATAGCGCAGCCCGACGAAGATCGACGGAAGCGCGCCGGGAAAGACCACCTTGCGAAACAGCGTCCAGTTGCTCATCCCATAGACCCGGCCCATCTCGATCAGATCGCGATCGACATTGCGCACGCCGTGATAGGTATTGAGATAGACCGGAAACAAAACGCCGAGCGAGGTCAGGAACAGTTTCGACTCTTCGCCGATACCGAACCACAGGATGACCAGCGGGATCATCGCCAGATGCGGAATGGTGCGCAGCATCTGCAGCGTCGTATCGGTCAGTTGCTCGGAGAGCTTGGAGACGCCATTGGCGATCCCGAGCAGAAAGCCGATCGCCCCACCGACGACGAGCCCGGCAAAGGCCCGGCCGGCGCTGACGAGGATATCATGCGGCAGCTGCCCTGAGAGCGTCGTCGACCAGAAAGCCACGGCGACGTCGGCTGGCGACGGCATGATGCGTGACGATATCCAGCCCAGCGAACAGCCAAGTTGCCATGCCGCGATGATGGCAAGCGGGACCAGATAGGGCAGCAACCGATCGCGCCCCGGCACCGGCAGCCGGAAACCTGGCTTCGGAGCCGTCCTGCCCGCTGTCCGCTCCGTCAGCGCGCGGCCGATCGGCGTATCGAATGTCGACATGAAGTTCTTCCTCGCCTCTGTGTTGCCGCGGCTTCAAGCCCGCTGGCAGCCATGCGTCCATTGAAGCGCTGCCAGCGTGTCGAGGGCAGCGCATCCGTTCGATCAGGATCCGGAGACCACCTTGAGATTGCCGCCATGGCTGCCGCCGCCGAAGACCTGGCGCTTGCCGAAGTCGCTATCGAACCCATGGCGCTGCTCCTTGCGGGTGATGCCGAGTTCAGGGAACAGCAGCTCGGCGACGCGATAGGCCTCTTCCAGATGCGGGTAGCCGGAGCCGATCACCGTATCGATGCCGACATCCTGGTATTCGCGGAGCCGCGCGGCCACCGTCTTCGGTGAACCGACCAGAGCCGTGCCGGCGCCGGCGCGCACCAGCCCGACACCGGCCCAGAGGTTCGGCGACACTTCGAGCTTGTCGCGGCGGCCGCCATGCAGCGCCGCCATGCGCTTCTGGCCGACGGAATCGGACTCGTTGACGAAGCGCTGCTGCGCCTCCTGGATCGTCTCGTCGTCGAGCTTGGAGATCAGCCGGTCGGCCGCGGCCCAGGCCTCCTCGTCGGTCTCGCGCACGATGAAATGCAGGCGGATGCCGAAGCTGACCTCGCGGCCCTTCTCTGCAGCGGCGGCGCGCACCTTCTGAACCTTTTCCGCCACCTGCGCCGGCGGCTCGCCCCATGTCAGGTACTTGTCGACGCGCCCGACCGAGAAATCGATACCGGCATCCGAGGAGCCGCCGAAATAAAGCGGAGGACGCGGGTTCTGCACGGAGGGGAAGCCGAGGCGCGCATTGGTCGCCTTGATGTACTTGCCGTCATAGCTGGCGACACCCTTCTCCAGCAGTTCCTCGAACACCGTGAAGAACTCGTCGGCATGAGCGTAGCGCTCGTCATGCGCCAGCGTGATACCGTCGCCCGCAAGCTCGCCCGGACTGCCGCCGACGACGATGTTGAGCAGCAACCGCCCGTTCGAGATGCGGTCGAGCGTTGTCGTCAACCGCGCGTAATAGGCGGGCGATGCCGTGCCGGGACGGATGGCGACGAGGAATTGCAGCTTCTCCGTCTTGGTGGCAAGTGCCGCAGCCGTCACGAAGGATTCCTCGCAGGAGACCCCGGTGGGCAGAAGCACGCCGGAATAGCCGAGACGATCGGCGGCTTGAGCGATCTGCGTGAGATAGTCGAATTCCGGCGCGCGGTTCAGATCGTTGGAGCCGAGATAGGCGCCGTCTCCCGATGTCGGGATGAACCAGAGAAAATTGATGGGATCGTGCTTGTTGCTCATGGAAATGATCCTCTTGATCTCGAAAATTCGGGTCAGCTAGCGGGATGCCAGACGATATCGCTGACGGTCAGTTGCTTCGGCACGACGCCGAGCTTGTAGAAGTCGTCGGCAAGCGCCTGCTGGTAGGTGAGTGCTTCGTCCGGAACGAGCGAAACCTTGCCGAGATCGGCCTGGCTGCGCGTCAGCGTCACACGGGTGATATCGGCGGGAACACCGGTGATTTCGGCCAGTGTCTTCACGGTCCCATCGAGGTCCGCCTGCGCCGCCGCGCCGACCTTGGCGAGTTCATCGATCACATCGGCAATGACGTCGGGATGCGCTTCGGTGAAGGTACCGTTGCCGAGGAAGTAGCCCCAATTGTCGAGCAGACCCTCGGATGTGGTGACCACGCGCGTCTGCGGATCGGCCTCGGCCACGGCGAAGAACGGATCCCAGATCGCCCAGGCGTCGATCGCCCCGTTCTTGAAGGCAGCACCCGCGTCAGGCGGCGGCAGGTCGATTTCGGTAATGTCGGAAAGCTGGAGCTCCGCCTTCGCGAGCACCTTCAGCGCGAAGTTATGGGCGCTGGAGCCGCGCTTGTAGGCGACCTTCTTGCCCTTGAGATCCTCGATCGTCTGGATCGGCGAATTCTTGTGAACCAGCAATCCATGAAACGCCGCCGGCCCGCGATAGGTGCCGACATAAAGCAGATTGCCGCCGGCGGCCTGCGCGAAGAGTGGCGGCACGTCGCCGGTCACGCCGAAATCCAGCGCATCGGCGCCAACGGCCTCGAGCAAAGGCGGCCCGGAGGTGAATTCGTTCCACTCGACGGTCACGCCCTTGGCGGCCAGCCGCTTTTCCAATGCGCCGGTGCGCCGCGCCAGTGCCAGCACGCCGAACTTCTGCCAGCCGATCCTGATCGTCGTGTCAGCGGCTTTTGCCGTCCGCACCTGAGGCAAAATCGTGGTCGCGGCAGCAGCCCCCAAAAGGCCGAATGTCTGTCTGCGGGTGAACATGCTGGGCTCTCTCCTCATGGCCGCGCTTTGCGCTCTCAGGCCGTTTTCATGAGGCAATGATTTCATAGACTACCAATTAGATCGACATTATAAATTTTTTAGTCTAAACCAATCTGAGGAATAATTTTCCATATTCGCGGCACGAACCAACAGCCCGTGCCGCGACGTCACGACGCCCGATTTCGCCTCGGTGATCAGCTCGCCTTCGGCCGCCAGACGATATCGCCCGTTTTCAGCTGCTTCGGCACGATGCCGAGATTGTAGAACTCGTCGGCCAGCGCCTGCTGGTATGCGGCCGCGTCGTCGCTGATGGTCGACACGCCGCCGAGATCGGCCCCCGCCCGCGTCAGAGTCACGCGGGTGATATCGACGGGAACGCCTGTTATCTCGGAAAGCTCCTTGATCGTATCGTCGAGCTTGCCCTGCGCGGACCGGCCGACCTTGGCGAGTTCATCGATGACGTTGCTGACGACCTGCCCATTCGCATCGGTGAAACCGGCATTGGCGAGGAAGTAGCTGTAGGAGGGCACGATCCCTTCGGCGGTGGACAGGATACGCGTCTGCGGGTCGGCCTCGACAATCGCGAGATAGGGATCCCAGATCGACCACGCGTCGATGCTGCCGTTCTTGAAAGCGGCGGCCGCGTCCGGCGGCGACAGGTCGATCGGCTCGACGTCATCGATCTTGAGGCCGGCCTTGCGGAGTATCTTGACGGTCACGTTATGCGCGCTCGATCCACGCTTGAAGGCGACCTTCTTGCCCTTGAGGTCTTCGACCGTCTTGATATCGGAATCCTTGCGAACAACGATCGCCGAGCCGGCGGCGCTGCCCCGATAAGTCCCGACATAATAAAGCTGCCCGCCGGCCGCCTGCGCAAACAGCGGCGGCACATCGCCCGTCGCCCCGAAATCGAGTGCACCGGCCCCGAGCGCCTCAAGTAGTGGCGGCCCGGAAGTGAATTCGGACCAGCTCACCGTAATGCCCTTGTCGGCAAGCCGCTTCTCCAGCGCCCCTCTGCGCTTGGCGAGCGCCAGCACGCCGTTCTTCTGCCAGCCGATCCGAAACTCGGTGGCGGCGGCGCGCGCCGGCCGGATGGTAGGCAGTATGGCGGTCGCGGCCGCGGCGCCGAAAAGCCCCAGTGTCTGTCGACGAGAAATCATGGCTGTCCCCTTTCGATCAGCGTGTTTCGGGTCCGATCTCCGAAGCCGCTGTGTTTGCGATGGGGAAATTCTGCTGAAATCTATAAATTAGATCGACAATTATGTTTGTGATTTTAGGCCCGCTCGAAATTATCCTGACCCGATTTCGGGCCTTGAGCGGAATTTTGTTCCAAGCCGGACGCCGCGCATCATTTCGGCGGCTTTTCGCCCCGCCCTATTTGGGCTACTCCTCATGCCGGCATTCATGAAAGGATAGGTACATGGCAAAAGTCGCATTCATCGGTCTCGGCGTCATGGGTTTTCCCATGGCAGGTCATCTGAAGGTGAAAGGCGGCCATGATGTCACTGTCTATAACCGCACCGCTGCCAAGGCGGCCGCATGGGCCGAGAAATTCGGCGGCAAATCGGCCCCGACGCCGGCAGAGGCCGCCCGCGACGCCGATTTCGTCTTCACCTGCGTCGGCAATGACGACGATCTCCGCTCGGTGACATCGGGTAAGGACGGCGTTCTGCGGACGATGAAGCCAGGCGCGATCCTGATCGACAACACCACCGCCAGCGCCGATGTCGCCCGCGAACTCTACGCCGCCGCAAAGGAAAAGGGCGTCGGCTTCATCGACGCTCCCGTATCGGGCGGCCAGGCAGGCGCAGAGAATGGCGTGCTGACGGTGATGTGCGGCGCCGAGGACGCCGTCTACGAGAAGGCCAAGCCCGTGATCGATGCCTTCGCCCGCATGGTCGGGCTGATGGGCGCGCCGGGTGCCGGACAGCTCACCAAGATGATCAACCAGATCTGCATCGCCGGCATCGTCCAGGGTCTCGCCGAGGGTATCCATTTCGGAAAGCGCGCCGGTCTCGATATCGAGAAGGTCGTCGACGTCATCTCCAAGGGTGCGGCCGGCTCCTGGCAGATGGAGAACCGCCACAAGACCATGAACGAAGGCAAGTACGACTTCGGCTTCGCCATCGACTGGATGCGCAAGGATCTCGGCATCGTCCTCGACGAAGCCCGCCACAACGGCGCCAAGCTGCCCCTCACCGCGCTCGTCGACCAGTTCTACGGCGACGTCCAGGCCATGGGCGGCAATCGCTGGGACACGTCCTCGCTGCTCGCCCGCCTCGAAAAATGATAGGCCCCTCCTCCAGCGCAGCGGATCTGATCGCGCATCTGCGCACGTTGCGCTCGGAGGAAGCGATCACAGGAATGCGCCGTTTCGGCATCGTGACCGATACGGCGCTCGGTATTTCCAATCCGGCCATGCAGGCGATCGCCCGCAAGGTGAAGAGAGACCACACGCGGGCGTTGGAACTTTGGAAAAGCGATATCAGGGAAGCGCGCCTGCTCGCGCTTTACACGGCCGACCCGAAGCAGCTGACGCAGACACAGGCCCGAAAATGGGCCGACGACTTCCGCTCCTGGGAGATCGTCGATACCGCGGCAGACCTCTTCGTCAAGGCAGGGCTGCTGCCGCTGATCCCGGATATGGCGGCTGATGATCGCGAGTTCGTCCGTCGCACTGCCTTCGCGATGATCGCCAGCGCCGCCGTTCACATGAAGACGGAGCCCGACGAGACGCTCATCGGATTCCTGCCGCTCATCGAACGCCACGCCAACGATCCGCGCAACTTCGTGCGCAAGGCCGTCAACTGGGCGCTCCGCAACATCGGCAAGCGCAACCAGCATTGCCACGCCCTTGCGTTTAAACTCGCAGAGCGGCTGGCCGCCGACGCGGACAAAACCGCCCGATGGATCGGCAAGGATGCTGCAAGAGAACTGACGAGCGAGAAAATCCTCGCCCGCGTTCAAAAGAAGGGCTGAACTCAGTCCTCGTTGGACTTCGATGTGTCGAGGATCATGTAGTCGAGCGGCAGCTGCGTCGAATACTTGATCTGCTCCATCGCGAAAGCCGAGGAGACGTCGCGGATTTCGATCTTTGCGATCATCCGCTTGTAGAAGGCGTCATAGGCCGCGATATCGGGCACGACGACGCGCAGCAGATAATCCACGTCGCCGCTCATGCGGTAGAACTCGACGACTTCAGGGAATTCCGCCACCACTTCCGAAAACCGCCGCAGCCATTCGATCGAATGCGTGGCGGTGCGGATGGAGACGAAAACCGTGACCTTGGTGTTGACCTTCTCGGGATCGAGAATGGCCACACGGCGCTTGATCACGCCGTCTTCTTCCATTTTCTGGATACGACGCCAGCAAGGGGTCGTGGAAAGGCCGACCTTCTTTGCGAGATCGGCAACCGCCAATGTGGAATCTTCCTGCAAAAGACGCAGAATCTTGCGGTCTAGACGGTCCATTTACCCACCCCTACGAATTATTTTCTATGTATAGCGCGATTCCGGCCAGTGGAAAGAAATTTGTTTCAGTTCACAAGCATTGTGATGCGCGTCCTCAGGGCTGGCAGCAATTCCTCTTCGAACCACGGATTGCGCCTGATCCAGCCCGTGTTGCGCCAGCTCGGATGCGGCAGCGGCAGGATGGCGGGCGCACGATTGGCAAACAGGATCTCCCGCCACATCATGACCGTCTCGGTCACGCTGCCGCGCCGCTCGCTCCCCAGATGCCAAGCTTGCGCATATTGCCCGATCACCAGCACAAGTTCGATCTGCGGCATGGCCGCGATTACAGGTGATCGCCAGCGAGGCGCGCATTCGCGCCGGGGCGGCAGATCGCTGCCCTTGGCGTCATAACCCGGAAAGCAGAAACCCATCGGCACGATGGCGAAACGGTCGCGATCATAGAAGGTGTCACGATCGACCTGTAGCCACTCGCGCAGCCGATCGCCCGATGCGTCGTTGAAGGGAATGCCGCTCTCATGCACCTTCAGCCCCGGCGCCTGCCCCGCGATCAGTATCCTCGCCTTGGTCGAAATCACCGCCACCGGCCGTGGCTCATGCGGCAATTGGTGGTCGGGCCCGCGCAACGGCTCGTCGCGACAGATCCGGCAGCCCGCGATCGCCTCGCGCATCTCCTCCAACCCATCCGTTGCGCTTACCATCCGAAAAACCCTCTGACGCCGCTAGGGCGCTCGGCATCCTGCCTGTGGTCGCGGAAATCACGCGGCCTCTCGAAAGCACCAGCCCAAAGACCGGCCTTCTCAGATCGCGCCTCGGCCTCCTCGTCACCATAAGCGCCGTAGGAAACCGCCATGCCCCGCCGCACCATCACCGCATTGATATCCGTACCGCCCGCATGACACACGACGAGCAACCGCTGAAAGCGATCCCTCTCGGTTCCCACGCAGCGCGCATCATCACCGGCAACAAGGCTCTGCAGCAAGCGCTTGGCTTCCTGCCCGCACGCCCATCGCGCCCCACCACGCTCGCAGGTCTGCGCAAGCTCGGGCGCATCGATTCCCTTCAGCCGCATCCTCTCCTCGCCGATCGCAAGGCTGTCTCCATCAGCCGCGTGGAAACGGCCGGCGTGGGAGATTTCGGGGACATCGTTCAGCTTGGCCGCGATCAGCCAGATGAATGCGAGCAGCGCAAATGCCGTCACACCGTCACGAACGGTTCTGAAACCCCGCGTCACGGTTTCGCCTCCTTCAAAAACAAACCCTTGGGAAAATTGGCAAACAACTTCTTAATATTTGAGCCCTAATGTTCACGTACCCGCAGATCAAGCGTCACGTGTATAATGAGTAACGGCGTAAGCACATCGACAGATAAGAATATCGTCGACAAATCACGGAGTCACCGCAACAAGCCTGTCGCAAAGGCTGTGCGGGTGACGCGTGAGCGCCTGCAATCGAGCCATGCGCCGAGCGGCGCCTTCGATCGCGATGTCCTGAACCTCTATATCAATGCCGTGCTGCAGGGCGCCTCGATCATCCCGCTGTTCGTGATCATCATCGCGATCCTCGGCATCTATTTCACCGGCGACACCCAGATCGTGCTCTGGGCCATACTGACGCTGACGGCCCATGCCGCCAACGTGTTTCTCGCCCGCCGCGCCCGCAAGCGCGAGATGACGGCGATCCGCACGCGCAAATGGCGCCGACTGCTCCTCCTCGGCCAGTTCCTGATCGGCTGCTGCTGGGCCTATTTCGCGATCCAGGACTGCGCCGCCTGCGAGCCGGCCAACCTCGTGCTCTACAAGGGCGCGACGCTCCTGATCGCGTTGTCGCTGACGGCGGTGTGGAACTACATGCTGACGCTGTGCGTGCTGGTGACCTTCTCGCCGGTCGTCTTCGCGCTCGTCGCCAAATCCGGCATTTCCCGCGAGATCCTCGAGATCAGCCTGACCGCCACGCTGACCACGACGGTCATCTTCTTCCATTACATCAGCGACCGCCTCTTCCGGCAGAACCTGCGCATCCTCTCCTACCAGGCGGAGAAGGACGACCTGATCGCCGAGCTCGAAGTCGCCAAATCCATGTCGGATGAAGCACGCCGTCGCGCCGAGGAAGCAAACCTCGCCAAGTCCCGCTTCCTCGCCTCCATGTCGCACGAGCTGCGAACGCCGCTGAACGCCATCCTCGGCTTCTCCGAGGTGATGTCGGCGGAGGTCATGGGACCGCTGAACAACGCGACCTACAAGGAATATACGAGCGACATCCACCGCTCGGGCCAGCACCTGTTGAACCTGATCAACGAAATCCTCGACCTATCCCGCATCGAGGCCGGCAAGTACGAGCTTAGCGAAGAAGCAATCTCGCTGCTCGATATCTCGGAAGACTGCATCGGCATGGTGCAGCTGCGCGCCCGCGGCAAGAACATCACCATTTCGCAGCAGTTCGAGCTCGAACTTCCGGCAGTCTGGGCCGACGAGAAATCGATGCGTCAGGTCATCCTCAATCTTCTGTCCAACGCCGTGAAATTCACGCCACAGGGCGGCGAGATCATGGTCAAGGTCGGATGGACGGCCGGCGGCGGCCAGTACATCTCGATCAAGGACAACGGACCGGGCATCCCCGAAGACGAAATACCGGTCGTGCTTTCCGCCTTCGGCCAGGGCTCGATCGCCATCAAGAGCGCCGAACAGGGCACCGGCCTCGGCCTGCCGATCGTTCAGGCGATCCTCGCCAAGCACGACGGCCAGTTCATCCTGAAATCGAAGCTCCGCGAAGGCACCGAAGTCATCGCCATCCTGCCGGCACGACGCGTGCTGCAATCGGTTCCGGCCGTCGAGGATGCCCAGGCGGTCTCCCGCAAGCGCCGCAGTTTTGCTTGAGGCGGGTTATCGAACGATCGCCTTGAAGTCCTTGTCATTGGCAAAGTCCTGCAGATCGTTGTCGTAGCTGGCTGCATCCGCGAGTTCGGCAAGTGCCGTCTTGAAGTGCGAATTCAAACGCACAGCCTTTCGAGCGGCATCAAGCACCGCCAGACGCGCTTGCCGTTGCTCGCCCTCCGGGGCTCCCGATTCTCGCAGCGCATGGAATTTCTGGCCGTAAGCGGCCGCCATCAAGTACCAGTAGTAGGCAATCTTGACCGCCGGTGTTTTCACGAGCTTGTTGCCGAGCGTGATTGCGTTCCGATAGCCCTGCGGTTGATAGAGCACATTCTTGATGATCTCGAGACTGTCGTTGATCGAGAGTTCGTCAGCAACCGACGTGTAGGTCATCGGCACACTCATTGACGCCTCCCCAATCATCGCCGCCGCGTCCTTGAAATCTGGGACATCCGTCTTCAGCGGCAGGTCGCCGATCTCCTCCGAGAGCCTGATCTCCACATATTGAAAGAGAGGCGACAGGTAGATGCGGGTGTAGATGTAAAAGAAAATGAAGCCACTAACGAGACCGCAGACGAGAAGAAACGGCCCCACGGCGGGAAGCGCGCCTGCGCTGGCTTGTCCGTCAATGATGAAGACTTGTGCCTTGCGGCTCAAGAAGTCGCTGAACTGGTTAAACGCGCGGTCCAGCGAGCCTATCTGCGTCAGCCCCACGCCGACCAACATCGTCGTCAACCACTCCGATATTCGCTCTAGGTTGGTATTCGATCCCAGCAGTCGTTCTCTCTTCAGGGCCGTATTGGCCACAGCGGCTTTCGTCCGAGATGTTGTCTCTTTGGCGGCAGGCGCCGGTGACGGATTGTCCTTTGCAAGTATCCGCGGAACGGAAAAGAGAAAGCCCAGCAATCCGCCGATAGAAATCCCGACAAACACGATCAGCCCGCCTATACCGATCGCTGCAAGCCAATCGCCGAGTTGCGCCAGGGCCATGAAGCCAAGCGTTGCAGTCGTTACGACAGCGCCGACAATCGCGAGCAAAACCGCATGTCGGTTTCGCTCAGCCTCTTCACGCTCGTTCCGCTCAGCTTCGTAAACGCTGCTTACAGCCACAACCGCCTCCCTCTCCCTGCTCTGGAAAGGGCAGCATGGCGGATATCGAAAACACTCAAAAGATGCACTTACGGAGTAAGTGCAACCGATTACATCATAGACTGGTAACCGGCCTTCAGCCGAACATCAAATGCTTGCCGATCGTAAACAGCATGAAGATGCCGCAAGCGGTCAACATGCAAAGCACGGCGAACGAGCCAAGATCCTTGGCGTGTTTGCCGACGCTCGAGATCTCCGGCGAAATGCGGTCGATGACTTCCTCGATCGCGGTGTTGAGCGCCTCGATGGCGAAGACGATCAGGAACAGGACGACTGCGATCATCAGTTCGACAAGCGTCGCGCCCACCGCCAGAAGCAGGATCAGCGCGACGGCGGCGAAAAGAAGCTCCTGCCGGAACGCGGCCTCCTTGATCAGTCGCTTGAAGCCGCCGAGCGAATAACTGGCGGCGGCAAAAAAGTGGCTGATGCCGGTGAGTTTGGTCACGGCAGGTTTCATCAGGCGTCCTCGTCGTCAGGTAGATGGCGGCAATGCCTGCCGCTTCATATCAGAAAAATGCGAATAGCGTGTACACGCTCGCGTCGCAAGCCATCTGTCATAAACCTGTCACGAACCTGAACGCAGGCACTGAGTTCAGTGTTCGTGCTTGTTTGTCACACCTGCCTGCGCAAACGTCGCCATGCCGGAATGGCAGGCAGCCGCCGCCTTGACGATGCCGGCGGCAAGCGCTGCCCCAGTGCCCTCGCCGAGCCGCATGCCGAGCGCGAGAAGCGGCGTCTTGCCGAGCATCTCGATCGCCTTCAGATGGCCCGGCTCGCCGGAGACATGGCCGATCAGGCAGTGATCGAGCGCAGAGGGGTTGGCGGCCTGCAGGATGGCAGCGGCGGCCGTCGCCACGTAGCCGTCAATCAGCACCGGAATGCGCTCGACGCGCGCGGCAAGGATCGCGCCCGCCATCGCGGCGATCTCGCGGCCGCCGAGGCGGCGCATGATCTCCAGCGGATCGTCGAGATGATCGCTGTGCAGCGCCACCGCCTTTTCGACGGCTGCGACCTTGCGCTCGAACATGTCGCCTTCAGAACCGGTGCCGGGACCGACCCAGTCGCGGGCATTGCCACCGTAGAGCGCGTAGTTGATCGATGCGGCGATCGTCGTGTTGCCGATGCCCATCTCACCGACGCAGAGCAGATCGGTGCCGCCGGCAATCGCTTCCATGCCGAAGGCCATGGTGGCGGCGCAATCGCGCTCGGAGAGCGCCGGCTCCTCGGTGATGTCGCCGGTCGGGTAATCGAGCGCCAGGTCGAACACCTTCAGCCCGAGATCATAGGCCACGCAGATCTGGTTGATCGCAGCGCCACCGGCCGCGAAGTTTTCGACCATCTGCTGCGTCACTGTCGGAGGAAATGGCGTGATGCCCTGCTTCACGACACCATGGTTGCCGGCAAAGATCGCCACCAGCGGCCGGTTGACGGCGGGCGTGCGGCCCGTCCAGGCGGCGAGCCAGAAAGCGATCTCCTCGAGGCGCCCGAGCGAGCCCGGCGGCTTGGTCAACTGGGCATCTCGTTCGCGGGCAGCGACAAGCGCCCGTGGATCCGGCCCCGGCAGATCGCGCAGAAGTGTCCGGAAATCGTCGAACGGCAGGCCTGAAACGCTCATGGATGCGGCTTCCTTGTCTCGTCTGTAAACTTGTCTTATGGCTGCAAATCAGCTTCTTTCGCGGCCACTCTTAAATCCAGCCGCGAAGCGGAACAACTCTAAAAAGCGCCAGACATCATCCCCGGGAGCGGACGCGCCATGAACATCGCAACCTATGTGGCGGATATCGCGCGCGCCGTCGCTTTTCTGAGCCGCATTCCGATGCCGAAGGCGGCCTTCGCGGGATATGACGGAAAGCTCGGTCGCGTCGCGCGCGCCTTTCCCGTTGCCGGCATCATCATCGGCCTGCTGCCCGCAATCGTTCTGCTCGTCATGCTCGGCCTGCGCGCCGACCGGCTGATGTCGGCGCTGGTGGCGCTGGCGGTACAGGCGATCATCTCCGGCGCATTGCACGAGGATGGCCTTGCCGATTGTGCTGATGGAATCGGTGGCGGCCGCGATCGCGCCCAGCGGCTGTCGATCATGAAGGACAGCCGCATCGGCACCTATGGCGCCATCGCGCTGATCCTCTCCTTCGCCATTCGCGCCGCCGCCATCGCCGCGATCGCGCGCGGCGTCGTGCCATTCGCGGCAGCCCTCGCCCTGCCCGCCATCGGCTGCATCAGCCGCGGCGCACTTGTCTGGCACTGGCACCGCCTGCCGCCGGCAAAGGCGGATGGCGTGGCCGCTGCCGTTGGCCAGCCCAGCGAAGGCGTCATGCAGATGGCGGTCGTCTCGGCCTGCGCGCTGGCAGCACTCCTGATCTGGCCAAGCCTCGGCCTCCTGCCGCTCATCTGCGCCCTGCTCGCCTGCGGCCTCAGCGCGATGATCTTCACCCGAGTGGCCCGTGTAACTCTTTCCGGCCATACCGGCGATACGCTGGGCGCGACCGCTCAAATTTCCGAGATGGCGGCATTGTGTGCTCTTGCCATGGCTTTGTGAAACAACGATATCATTTGTCATGATAAGCCCGTGCATCAACATCTGCTCCATTGATTCATCCAGCGGCTTTTGCGCGGGCTGCGGCCGAACGATCGAGGAGATTGTTGGCTGGGCGGCGTTTTCAGATGAAGAGAGGCGCGCGGTCATGCGCCTGCTGCCCGCCAGGATGAAAGCGATCCCATCAGCGGTATCGCGAGAGACGATGGCAAGCACGGAGCTCACCGCATGAACAGGCTGACGATTGGACTTGGCGGTCTCGGCATCGGCCTTCTCATTTTGCTCTTCAACCATGACAGCCCCAAGATCCTCGGCGTCAGGACCGACGATTTCGGCCGCATGCTCTATCTCCTGCCGATCGCGCTCATGCTGGCCGCCGGCATCTGGGGGCGGCGTATCAGCGTCGGCGAGACGATGCGCCACATGATGATCTGGCTGGTGCTGATCCTCGGCCTCGCCACCGTCTATCTCTATCGCTACGACGCGCTCAGCGTCGGCAATCGCCTGCTGGCTGGCCTCATTCCCGGCCGCGCCGTGGTCGTGACCACCAGCGAGGGCGGCAAGGAAGTCATCCTGCACAAGCTGCTGAACGGCCATTTCGAGGCCGATGTCGAGATCAATGGCCAGACCATCACGATGCTTGTCGATACCGGCGCCAGCATGATCGCGCTCTCGCGCGAAGACGCGGAGCGCGTCGGCATCATTCCCGACAACCTCACCTATTCGATGAGCGTGATGACCGCCAACGGCCGCGCCCAGGCAGCCCCCGTCACGCTGTCTGAAGTGGCGATCGGCCCGATCGTGCGCAACAACGTCGCCGGCAGCGTCGCCGAGGACGGGCGGCTGGACCAGAGCCTGCTCGGCATGAGCTTCCTCGAGACGTTGGGTTCGCTGCAGATGCAGACTGACGAACTCAGGATGCGCGACTAACCACGCGCGCCGCTCGAAGCCCTACACCCTCTGCAAGACCCTCTCCAAGCTTACGAAAGCGTATGCTCGCAGCAAGGCGGCCGTATGCCGCCATGGCTATTGTCCGCGGCACGGACCGGGCTGGGTGCCGTTTGACGACACTCGAACACAGGACTTCATCATGAAGACGATCGCCGTAGCCGGACTTGTAAATGTCATTGTCGCACTGGGCTTCATCCTGCTCTGCCTGCCGGCTCACGCTGCCGGATCAGGCATAGCAAGCGAAATGCCGCATCAGTTGCGCAGCTTGTAGCCGGTCCTGAACATCCAGCCGAGCGTTCCCAGGCAGATCGCCAGGAACAGCGAGATCATACCGAGGCTGATCAGCGGATTGACGTCGGCGATGCCGTAGAAGCTCCAGCGAAAACCGCTGACCAGATAGAGCACCGGATTGAAATGGCTGACCGCCTGCCAGAAGGGCGGCAGCATGTTGATCGAATAGAAGCTGCCACCAAGGAAGGTCAGCGGCGGCACGACCAGCATCGGGATCAGGTTCAGCTGCTCGAAATTGTTTGCCCACAGACCGATCATGAAGCCGAACAGGCTGAAGGTCACCGCCGTCAGCACGAAGAACAGCGCCATCATGAAGGGATGCTCGATCCTGACCTCGACGAAAAAATTCGCCGTCAGCAGGATGATCACCCCGATCATCAGCCCCTTGGTCGCCGCCGCCCCGACATAGCCGAGCAAGATCTCGGCCATCGCCACCGGCGCCGACAGCACTTCGTAGATCGTCCCGGTGAATTTCGGGAAGTAGATGCCGAAGGAGCCGTTGCCGATGCACTGCCCGAGCAGCGTCAGCATGATCAGACCCGGCGTGATGAACGCTCCATAGGAGATCCCCTCGACTTCCTGAATGCGCGACCCGACGGCCGCACCGAAGACGATGAAGTAGAGCGATGTCGAGATGACGGGCGAAACCACGCTCTGCAACAGGGTGCGGCGGGTACGTGCCATCTCGAAGAAATAGATGGATTTGACGGCTTCGAAATTCATTTTGCGCCTCCCACGAGCGCCACGAAGATGTCTTCGAGCGAACTCTGCTGCGTCGACAGGTCTTTGAAATGGATGTTGTGCTCGGCAAGCCGCGTAAGAAGCGCGGCGATGCTCTCCTGGTCGTTCTCGGCGTCGAACTCGTAGGTCAGCCGGTTGCCGCCCGCCGTGAGCGCAAGCCCGTTGCCGGCGAAGCTCGCGGGCAGCTCTTCGAGCGGCTCGGTCAGCTCCAGGATCAGCTGCTTGCGGCCGAGCTTGGCCATCAGCGCGGTCTTGTCCTCGACAAGCAGCAGCTCACCGCCATTGATCACGCCGACGCGGTCGGCGATCTCCTCGGCCTCTTCGATATAGTGAGTCGTCAGGATGATGGTGACGCCCGCCTCGCGCAGCTTCTCGACGACGTGCCACATGTCCTTGCGCAGCGCCACGTCGACGCCGGCCGTCGGCTCGTCGAGGAAGAGGATTTCAGGCTCGTGGCTCAGGGCCTTGGCAATCAGAACGCGCCGCTTCATGCCGCCGGAGAGCTGGCGCAGCGTATTGTCCTTCTTGTCCCATAGCGACAGGTCGCGCAGTACCTTTTCGATATGCGCGGGATTGGCCTTCTTTCCGTGCAGGCCGCGCGAGAAGCTGACCGTGTTCCACACCGTCTCGAACTGATCAGTGGTCAGCTCCTGCGGCACCAGCCCGATCATCGCCCGCGTCGCCCGGAAGTCCTTGACCACGTCGTGGCCGCCGACAAGCACGGTTCCCCCGCTCGGATTTGCAATGCCGCAGACGATCGAGATCATCGTCGTTTTCCCTGCGCCATTCGGGCCGAGAAGCGCGAGGATCTCGCCCTTCTCAACATCGAGATCGATGCCCTTCAGCGCTTGGAAGCCATTACCGTAGATTTTCGTGAGATTGCGGATGGAAATGATGGGGGCCATGAAGGGCTCTTGAAGACGAAAGGAAGGATTTCGCCGCTATATAGCCGCCCCGCGACAGTTTTACATCCCATTGACTGCGAACAGAGTATTCATTTGCTCGAAAACGATGCAATTGAAAACGCGGTTCCCCGATCGTCAGGACTTCAAGGCCCCCAGAGCCTTGTTACCAGGCGCCGTTCACGCTGCAGCCGGCCGGCGGCAAAGTCTTGCCTTCGAAGCGCGCCTTCAGCATCTCGCAGCCTTTGACGCGAATGAAGTCCGGCATCTTCATGTTGAGGCTGATGCCCACTTCATCGAACGGATCGCTCGCATAGGCCACATAGGCATACCAACGGCCGCCGAACACAGCGACGGCGGCGATCACCACGATCGCGATGAAAAACAGAATGTTCGGGCGCTTTTTCTCGGCCACGACGATCTCCTCTTACTGATAGGGAGCCCGTTTAAAGCGATTCCCGCAGCCGCGTCGATGCCGAGCCGCGAATGCCGTCAGTCGCAATAGACCTTGCCGCTCTTGCGCTCGCGCAGATCGAAGTGGAAGTGGTTCCAATGCTCCGGATTGCTGCCGGGACCGAGCACCGTGTTGAAATACTTGCAGCTGTCAGTCCGCACGGCCTTCAGCAGCTTGCCCTCGCGGAAGGAGAACAGCCCCTTCTTGCGCACATCGATCTCGTGACCGCTCTTCAGCACGAACTTGCCGACATCGATCGCGTTGCCGTGCGCATGCTCGGACATCGGATTGTAGCGCTGGCGGCTGTTGTTCATGCGGCGGCAGCTATAGCCGCCAAGCGGCTGGATCGTCTTGATGCCGGACCAGTAGCGAAACCGTGCCGATGGCGCGAGCTCGTTCTTCACCCACTTGGCAAAGGCGAGCGTCACCTGGCAGTTCAGCGTCACCGCCGGGCGAACGCCGATATTGCCTGACAGACCCTGCAGCGAGATCGGGTAAGGCACCTGGCACGCCGGCCCGTTGGAGATCGGCGGCTTGTCGGTGAAGACGACGCCCATACGTTTCAGTTCTCGCCGGCAGGAAAGCTCCGAGCTAGGCATCACGCCAGGCACCGCCGGTGCCGGCTGGCTCATCTGCGGCTCGCTATCCATCGGGTTGTTCGGCCGCAGCATCGCCACTTCCTGCGGCTCGCTCTCTTCAGGCACGCGCGCCGGCGCCACGACAGCACTGCCGTCGCCCCACACCTGCTGCTGTTGTCCCATCGCAGCTTGGCTCGCTGGCCGTGGCGGGCGCATGCGGTTCATCTGGGTTGGATTGTCCGTGCCGATGCCATCGACGACAGGCTGGTCCGATTGCCCCTCGGCGATCTGCTGTTGCTCTTCCTGCGCGAGACCCGTGACCGGCTCGGCTCCAAGCTCGGCATCCATGTTGACGCCCTCGGGCGGCACGGCAAGCGTCTGCGTCCCGCCCCAGGTGGCCGGCTGGCCGCTGAACTGGCCGGCAGCACCGCGCGCACCGGCCGACGCCTGATCGTTGGTCATAGGAGGCGCTGCGCTCGCCTGCCCGCGACCGGCAAGATTGGGCGTATTCATATAATCGACGGAACCCTGGACCGGCTGACTGCCGACGGGATAAGCCTGATCGATGGCGGTGGATGGCATGTTGACCGGCGCCTGGCGCCGTGGCGGCGAGATGGAGCCGACCTTCGTGCCGCTATCCACGCTGCCGGGCGGAACGAGCGCGTCCGTCGAGCACGTCGTCAGCGCTGTCGACAGCAGCACGGGCAGCACATAACGCCGCATGATGGAAACAAACGCCATACTCTCATCGCTTCCGAAGATCGGCAGTGACCAAAAAACTTCGGTCCAAATTTAATAAAAAGCGGTGAACGAAACCTTACCCCAAGCCAGAACAAGCCCGGACAAGGCCAGCGTGGCCGATCACGATTGCGGAAGCGTTTGAAACAAAAGCCCTAATCCGGGCGAAAAATCCGGGATCGGCGCGCAATAGTCACCGATCGGCGACGTGTACGCAGGCTTGTCTGTCAGGCTGGAAAGAGGTGCTGCGAACAGCAAGACGGGAACTGCAGAGCGGACGAACCGCAGCGTCAACTGACGTAACGCAGATCCTTGTCGTCGGACAAGTTGATCGCGGCGCGACGAACCGGGCGGCCGCTGCCATATATCTCGTTCATGATCTTGGCGACCTCGACGGCATGGCCTTCGGTCAATCCGTTGAGGATCTGGCCGCCAAAGCATGCGGGCTCTTCTGCCTGATGGTCCCAGACCATCCACATGTCGAGCGGATCGCAAATTACATCATAACGAGGTGTGGAGCTATTCATCGGGTAACGCCTTCAATACCCCACTCTCTTAGGTTGCCGTAAATTAATCGTTTACTTGCGCCACCGACAAAAACAAATGGGTGATTTATTGCAGTCGGGCCCTGTCGGACAGAGCAGGTCAAGACCGCATTGGCAAAGCCGCCCTAGGCGGCTTCGCGATGTCGCAGAGAATTACCGCGCCGGCACGCTTCCGGTGACGATACGATCGGTCTTCGTCAGTTCCATCTGCGGCCAGTTGGACGCGGTCTCGGACGCAGGACGACTGCCGATGGCAAGGATCGTGATCAGGCCGGCAACGACGGCGGAAAGAAGCAACCCGCTATAGGTCATCAGTTTGAACCTCAAAGATGTGGTTTCCCAGCCACTCCGGCGCAAACTGCTATCAGAGCCTAAACGAACCCATAAGAAACGTGGTTAATCACGATCATATTCCCGCTTATGAACAGCCGAAACCTGACAGACCGCCATCGCGGGAACGCGTTCTCAGTCGTTTCCGCCCGGAGCTGCCGCCTGCGCGAAACGCGTCTTCAGCGCCGCCACCTCGCCGGGATCGACCGTCAATCCGGCAACGGCGATCCAGGCGTCGATATAATGCTCGGGCGCATAGACATGGCCGTAGCCCATCGGCGACGTCGTCGCGATCATCAGATCGAACAACAGCTGGAACATCGTCAGCACGGGAAACCACCTGAGGCTCGGCGAAACATCCGGCCCGCGCGGCGCCTGCATCCATGCTGGCTCACGGTAGAAGGAGTGCGGATCGAAGAACGTCACCGCGTCGCTTGCATATTGCAGATAGACGATCCGCATCGGCCCCCATTGTGCGGCACCTGGAAGGTCCAGATGGTTCTCCTGGTTGGTGAAGCGGATCATCGAGCCGTCGCGGAAGGTCGGCAGCCAGGCCGGTGACTGCGGGTTGCGCCCTGCCGTCACCGCATTCCACATACGGCTCTCGAACGGCGGGCCGCTCCACAGAGCGCCCTGAAACGGGTCGGCGATCACATCGAAGATATCGGCCGAAAGCTGCGAGTTCAGCGCGCCGAGGCTCAAGCCATGCAGGTAGAGCTTCGGCCGCTTGTCGTGCGGCAGTGTCGTCCAGTAGCCGTAAACCTCGCGAAACAGCGCCTTGGCCGACTGCGCGCCATATTCCGATTCAACCAGCAGCGACAGCCAGCTCGAGAGATAGGAATATTGCAGCGCCACGCTCGCGACATCGCCCTGCTTCAGATATTCCAGCGTATCCATCGCCGCCGGATCGACCCAGCCGGTACCCGTCGGAGCGATGATGACGAGCATAGATCGCTCGAACGCCCCGTCCCGCTTCAATTCCTCGAGCGCAAGCTTGGCGCGCGCCTCGATCGTGTCGGCATTGTTGAGGCCGACATAGACGCGAATGGGCTCGCGCCCCTCGCGCTTCCAGAAGCCCCCGATATCCGAAGCGCTCGGCCCCGACGCCACGAAGTGCCGCCCCTGCCGCCCAAGCCCGTCCCAGGCGACCAGAGACGCCTTGCTTCCCGTCTTGGCCGGATCGGCGGGCATCGGAACGTTATCCTCGATCATCGCGTCCAGCCGCTGCATCGAGGAATCGATCGCATGCAGCGCCCCGCGCATCAGCACCCCTTCGGCCACCGACCAGAACACCGCCACCGCGATCGCGAAACCGATGACATTGGAAACACGTCGTGGCACGAAGCGATCGAGCCGCCGCGATGTCCACCGGAAGGTCAGCAGGAACAGACGGCCCAGTAGCACCGCGACGAGGAAGACCACGAAGGCAAGCGCTCCGAGCTTGAACGGCTCGGCGCTTTCGAGCGGCTCCATATGCCAGAGCTCGCGGATCGAATTCTGCCAGCCAGCCGCCTGCCAGAGGAAGACGACGGCCACGATCAGCCCGCAGATCAGCACGGCTATCCGCTGCGACAGAAGCGGTCCGCGATAAGGCAGTTCGAGATACTTCCACAGGCTGACGGCGGCGACCCCGATGAGATAGCCGACGGCCGCGCAGATACCCGACAGCGCCCCCTGCACGATGTAGGATCGCGGCATCAGCGTCGGCGTCAGCGACGCGGCGAAAAAGGCGAAGGCGAGCACCAGCCCGATCACCGACAGAGAGCGAAAAAGACCACCGAGCAGACGCCTCATGCAACTCCCCAACCTCTAGCCGCAACGACGACGGCGATCTTAGACGAAGATAAGCCTTGCCGCGCGCCTTCTACTCACCAAGGCCAAGAAACACGAAGGGCTTGGCATCCTTGAATTCCGATGTCGCGTTGCCGGAATAGGTATGGTCCTGGCTCTCGCCAAGGTCGAGCCGTTTCACCTTGCCGGTCTCCTTGGCGAAGTCGATCGTCTTCAAATCGACCCAGAAAGTATTCGGCGTCAGCGCCGACTCGAAGAAGTAGAGCTTGCGCTTGTGATCGAACACGGTGCGCCAGCGCGTCGACGAAATGTTCGGCTCCTCAGGCGTATTGAGGCCATAGGGCACCGAGACATTGCGGATGACGCTGAAAACGCTTGCGAGCGCCCGGTTGGGGCTCTCGTCCTTGGGGATCGCGTTGACATAGAAGGAGGCGCGCGCGAAGCGATCGGCCGCCCGGTTGGTGCCCGGCAGCATGACGGTTCCGCCGATCTGCTTCCAATAGGAGTTCAAGGCGAGCTGCTGGTCGAAGATCGGCGAGTTGGTCATCACCTGATATTTGCGATCGTGATGGATGACCTGCTTGCCGCCGATATATTCGACGATGGCGCTATCCCCTGTCGCATCGGACATCGACAGATGCAGCGTCGTCAGCCGGTTCTCGCCAGGCACATTGTCGGTGACGACAGTGAAAGGCTCCTGGCGGAGCGCCTCCACGGCCTCGTCAACGGTGGCGAAATTATCGAGCACATATTGCGCCCAGGCCGCGATGGTCAGACCGGGCTTGCTGGACTTGTCGAAGGGCGGATATTCGGATTCGACCAGCCACAAGAGGTTCGCGTTCAGCCCCGCCTCGTTCACCCCATCGGTGGTCGACACATCATAGCCGGTCGCGACAACGCTCCCGTATTTCGAGGTCCAATGAATGGAATTCGGCCCGGCCTTGCCGCTGCGCTCTGCGCCGCGTGGAAGGATGTAGAGATTGGTGGTGATATCGCTCTTCCAGTCCATCGACCGCGCGGTGATGACGTTCGCATCGGGGCCGAGATAGACAAGGCGGGTGCAGGCATCGGCAACATCGGCGAAAAGCAGCGCGGACGCGATGACGGCAGTCGCGACCGTGCGAGCGCGTGAACGAGATGGACGGCGGTTCGAAGACACGGGGCTTCTCCAATATCGGTGATCGCGGAAGCTAGAAGCGCATGGAAAACCCGATCGCAGGGCCGTGCTGGCTGACGTCCCATTTGAACTTGTTAGCGCCGGTGAAGTCGTCGTTTTCGTAATCCTGATAGAGAAGCCTGTACCCTGCCCTGAGCACGGTCGGATGACCGAGCATCATAGTGCGATAGCCGAGATAGGCCTGTGCGTTGACGCTCACCTTCGACCCTACGCCGAAGCCACCGACATCGGCCTCGGCAAACAGGTTCCAGCGTTCGGTGAGATCGGCATTCATCCGCAGGCCGACGAAGGGATCGGTCCAGTCGGAACTCTTCGACGCGCGAAGGCCGAACGCCGCGACATCGGCCTCGAGCTTCGTCCAGCGCACACCAGCGGTCGGCTCGATCGACAGCGTTCGCGGCTTGCCAAACACCGTGTCGCCGCCGAGCACCGCCTTATAGGCCTTGAAGAAGGCACCGGCCGCCAGGGTGGTCGTGGTGATGTCGAGACCGATCTCGCGTGAGAACACCTGCTCGTCCTGGCTTGTCTTCACATGCTGGCCGTCGAAATAGACGCCCCATTGGCCATTGGTGATCTCGATATTGCCCATGAGAGCGAAATCGAGATGGTCGAAGATATCGGAGAACGGAACGTCGACATCCGTATCAAAACCGGCCAGCGATCCGCTGCCATTCAGCGATGCGGCCCACACGTAGGGGCTGACGATGACGGCCCACTCGCGCTCCGGCGCGATCCGGCTGTTGTCGAAATCGGCAGCGACGGCCTGCCTTGAAATGAATGGAAGAGCGGAAAACAGCGCAAGGCTCACGGTCGCCACACCCATCGCGCAAAGCCGCATCGAAAGCCCCCATTTTCAATGTCCCACCGCGACCTTACTACCGGAGGGCGAAAACTCAAGCGAGATCAGCAGGATTGCTCGCTGACGGCGATCGAATGGCGATTGCGGAGCATGGAAGAGACGTGTGGCCGCAAGGCCGTGACACTTTTGTCGGAACGCTCCGATTTCGGTTTTTCGGCCGATACGCTAGGGTCCGCAGGAATCGACCTGAAAATCCGCCTTCAAAAAGGAGCGCCAATGACCGAAGCCCCCAAGCCGAGAGGCACGCTGACCCTGAGGACCATGGCGATGCCCGCCGATGCCAACCCGGCCGGTGACATTTTCGGCGGATGGGTCATGGCACAGATGGACCTTGCATCGGGCATCTCGGCCGCCGAGCGCGCCAAGGGCCGCGTCGTGACCGCCGCCGTCAAGGAAATGGCCTTCGCCCTGCCCGTCAAGATCGGCGATACGCTGTCCATCTATACCGAGATCGAGCGCGTCGGCCGCACCTCGATCACCCTCTGTATTGAGGCCTGGGCGACCCGGGCCCGCTACAACAAGATGGAAAAGGTCACCGCCGGCACCTTCATCATGGTGGCGCTCGACGAGAACGGCCAGCCCAAGCCGGTTCCGGCCGAATAGTTCAAAATTCGAGAAAGGCAACTTTTCGGTTGCCTTTCTCAACGAACCGCGCGACAAAAGGGCAACCAGGAGGTTGCCAATATGTCTGATCGCATCGAAAAGACCATTGAACTCAATGCCCCTGTTGCCCGCGTGTGGCAGGCCATCAGCGATTACCGTGAATTCGGCGAATGGTTCCGCGTGAAGATCGACGCGCCCTTCGTCGCCGGAGAGGAAGCCACGGGCAAGATCCTCTATCCCGGCTACGAGCACCTCCGCTGGACGGTCACCGTCAAGCGCATCGAGGAACCAACGCTGTTTTCCTTCACCTGGCTCCCCTATGCGGTCGATCCGGATAGAGACTATTCCGCCGAAATCCCGACGCTGGTCGAATTCCGTCTGGAGCCGATATCGAAGGGCACCCGGCTGACCATCACCGAATCCGGCTTCGACAAGGTGCCCAAATACCGCCGCGCCGAGGCCTTCCGCATGAACGACGGCGGATGGGCCGAGCAGATCAAGAACATCAAGGCCCATGTCGAACGCTGAGCAAATGTCGAACCCTGGCGCCACCACGGCCGGCCGAGACGCCGCCGCACTTTTCGCGGCGCTCGGCGACCCCACTCGTCTGTCGTTGCTGACAGCGCTGAGCGACGGCCATCCGTCCTCGATCGCCGGCCTCTCCGGCGGCACGGCGCTGACACGCCAGGCCATCACCAAGCACCTGACTGTCCTTGAAAAAGCCGGCCTCGTTGAAAGCATCAAGGTCGGTCGCGAAAGCCATTACAGTTTCCGCCGTGACCGCATCGATATCATGCGCGCCTATCTCGACGGCGTCTCCCGGCAGTGGGACGACGCGCTGGAACGCCTGCGCGCCTTCGTCGAGCGTTGATCACACCAGCTCGTCGGCTCAAGACCGCAGGAACTGCGATCCCTTGTCGAAGGTGACACCCGGAAATATCTTGGCCGTCAGATCATCCATACTCACGTCGAACTGCCGGTAAAGCATGGCGGCGGCGATCTCCCGCACATCGGCGGTCGGCGCCAGATCGCGCTCATCGAGCAGTTGCTGATCGCCAAGCCCCGGCCAGCGACCGAGGATGCGACCGCCATTGATCGCGCCACCCGCCAGCACGGCACAGCCGCCCGTGCCATGGTCGGTCCCTCCGGATCCATTCTCCCGAACCGTCCGGCCGAATTCGGTCATCGCAAGCACCACGGTCTTCGACCAGATATCCGGCCCCAGCGTCGATTTCAGTGTGGTGATGGCCTCCGTCAGATCCTGCACCGGGCGCTTGAACTGGCCGATCTGGCCGACATGCGTGTCCCAGCCAGTAATGGAGAAGCTGGCGATCCTGTAATCGCCCTTCAGCATGTTGCCGGCAAGGGCCGCCACATCTGCCACCTTCTGTCCGCGCGGCCCGCCGGGCTCGGCCACCATGGATGCGTTGTTGGCGCGCGTCGCCTCCTCCATCGCCTTGGCAAAAGCTGGGTCGCCGGCGTAAAGCCGCTGAAGGAACTGCGTCTCGTCGCGGGCCGGCCCAAGATTGGAATCCGACGCCCAGACGTCGACGTTGTTGGGCCCGGTGAGGATCAGCTCCGTCGAGGTGTTCACATCGATCGCCTTGCGCGCATCCGATCGCGGGATGACAGCAAGCGCGCGATTGAGCCACCCGGTCTTCTCCTCCGAAACGTGCTCGCCGCCCGATTCCAGCATGTCCTGCCCGTCGAAATGACTACGCTGGTCGCGATAGGGCGTCGACACCGCATGCACGAAGGCGAGTTCGCGGCTTCGCCACAGCGGCATCAGATCGGCGGCGGAAGGATGGAGACCGAAATGCCCGTCGAGATCGATGAGCCCGGTCTCCGGCGTCAGTGCCAGCGTCGGCCGGAACGCGGCAAAACCGGCATCGCCATAAGGCTGCACCAGCGCCAGCCCGTCCATCGCCCCGCGCAGAACGATGGTGACGAAGCGCTTGTCTCCCGGCATCGACGCGAAGGTGACGGGGGTAAGAATCGGGGCCGCCGCGAGGCAGCAGGCGGAAGCAAGGAAGCCGCGGCGCGATAGCGTGAAATCGGTCATTTCAAAGCTCCTATCGACGGTTGAACTCGGGAGACGCAAGCGCAAGCATCAGGCCGGTTGTCTTGTTGGGTGCCTGGCTGACGACGCGAATCGTGTCGTCGCGCGCGGCATCGCCAAGCGTTGCCTTCAGGAATTCACGGGGATCGAGCCCCTGCCCGAACTGCGCGGTCGCCCGCCGCGCCCAGCCGAGCCGTTCCGCCAGCTGGCTGGCCGTGATCCAGGCCGAGAAACTCTCCTCGAAGCCGGCGGGGCTCGGCGGCAACCAGATCGGCTGCCCCATTCGCCTGAGCGCGCCCTGCCCTAGCGCCCTTGCCGTCTGCATCGCCTTGCGGCGCTTCACCCTGTCCTCGTCGCCGGCATCGATCATCGATGTCCCGCCGCCAGCAGCGGTGTCTCCGCCCTTCATATCGCCCTTGGCGCCACCATTCATCGCGCCGCCCATATCAGGAGCGCCCGGAGCCATATTGCCCTGCGCGCCCATAGCCTGCGCGTCATCGTCCTGCTGGTTGTCCTTGAGAAAGACGACGACGTTGCCATCGCCGGCGCCGGCGTTCAGTGCCCTGAGACCGGCAACGACAAAATCGAATGGCTGGCGCGCCTTTGCGCCCTCGTTCGCCCAGGCGGCGGGATGGTCGAGCATGGCGCCGTAGACAGCCCTGAGATCGCCGTCGGTCTTCTTCCAGGCGCCGGTCATCGCGGCGATCAGCCCGGCATCCGGCTGATCGGCAACGAAATGCACCGCGAGCTTGCGACAGATATGCGCCGCCGTCTTCGGATTGGCGGCGAGATCGTCGAGCATCGCGAGATAATCGCCCGGCCGCCGCCTGTCGCCACCATAGCTGACGCCGAGAACCTCATGGCGGCCAGGCTCGGCGATGTTGGGACGAAACGCCATGTCCATCTCCTGCCGGTCGATCGTCAGCCCGGTCAAAACCATGGCGGCGGCCCGCACATCGGCCTGCGTATAGCCGCTGCCGGCGCCCAGCGTATGCAGTTCCAGCAACTCGCGCCCGAGGTTTTCGTTGAGCCCCTTCTTCTGCCGCATGCCGCCCTTGGAATCCGGCCCCAGCGATTCCGCCTGATCGAGATAGATCAGCATCGCCGGATGCTCGGTTGCGCTGCGCAACAGATCGGCGAAGCGTCCGCCGATACGCGGACGGATCGCTTCTGCCTCGTAGAGCGGCACGAGCATCCGCATCGACAGGCTCTTGTTAGCGCTGGTGGAGAAATGATTGGTCCAGAAGGTGGAAAGCCGCTCGTAAAAACCGTTGGGCGACATCACCGCCTGCAGCAGCCGCGCATTCGCATCCTGCTGGAAAGTCCGCTGCGCCTGCTTCTGCAGAACCTTGCGCCGCGCGCGACGCGTCTGGTCATCGTCGCCGCTTTGCCTGAGATCGCGCAGATTGGCCTGCAGGTCAGCGATCACCTGATGCCGTTGCTCGATACCGCCGACAGGAAACGCGACCGGTGCCCGCGCATCCGCGTTCACCTGCCGCAACAGGTCGTCGTTGTCTTGCGCCGCCACCTCGCCCGGCCGAAAACCGTAGCCGAAGCGGATCGCCGCCATCGTCGGAAAGGAAAGACTCATGACCTGTCACCTCCATATCCCTGGATGGTGACAGGCTGCGGTCAAAACCGTCGGAAATTGAGGCAGAGACGTGACATGGACAATTTGTAATTCAATGACTTACCCGGTCCCATCAGGCGGGATCGCAATCAGCCACGAAAGATGAAAGACGCTCCGACCGCGATCAGCGCAAATCCAATCGCATGGTTCCACGTCAGGCTCTCGCCCAGCCAGAACACCGAGAAGCCGGAGAATACGACAAGCGTGATCACCTCCTGCATCGTCTTCAGCTGCGCGGTCGAATAGACCGCCGAGCCGATACGATTGGCCGGCACCGCCAGGCAGTATTCGAAGAAGGCGATCGCCCAGCTGACGATGATGGCGACGAAAATCGCCGTCCCCTTGTGCTTGAGATGCCCGTACCAGGCAAATGTCATGAAGACGTTGGAGGCAAGCAGCATGACGATCGGCCAGATGGCCGCGGGGCTGAGGGCAAAGGGCATGTGTGATTCCCGAGAGTTGAAGTTGGCGGCAGCATGTACCGCTGAACGGAAAGGCTTCAAGAGGTCGGGGATCCTCCGCGAAATATATCGTCTCCGAGACATCAGAACGTCACGCGCACCGGAACATTTCACCGGACCGACCGTTTGAGGCAGCACCGGAAGCCAGGCAGCCCGAATGATGTCTCTGGCGATCTCGGGTCAATGGGCCCTTTGGCGGAGACATGGCGTGAACTCAGTTTCGAACAGTGGTCTGTCCGGTCGCTCGCTGGTGGCGCTCGCGGTACTCAATTTCTTCCTCGCCGATGCCCGCGACGGCCTCGGCCCCTTTCTCGATGGCTTCCTTGCAACGCACGGCTGGAGCCCGATGACATTGGGTATCGTGGCAACCCTTGGCGGTATTCTCGGCCTGATCGCCACGCCCCTATTCGGAGCCCTTGTCGATGCCTCGCCGCACAAGCGCCTGCTGATCATCATGCCGGTTATGCTGGTCACGGCAGCCGCACTCTGGACGCTTGCCAGCCCGGGAAATGCCTCGGTTTTCGGTGGCCAGTCGATGACCGCGATCGTCGGCGCGGTGATCGGCCCGGCGCTGATGGGCTTGACGCTCGGGCTCGTCGGCGAAAGTGCATTCTCAGCGCAGGTCGCCCGCAACGAATTCTGGAACCATGCGGGCAACGTCTTTTCGCTCGCCTGCGTCTATGCCGCGACCATCGTCTGGGGGCTGAACGGCGTGATCGGCCTGATGCTCATCACCGCGCTCGCCGCGATCGTCGCCACGCTGGCGATCCGCCCTGAGGATATCGACAACGACGTTGCCCGCGGCCTAACCAAGGACAAGGACCTCGGCAACGAACCGGACGATGGATCGGCCGCCGCAGCCAGTCCCTCCGGCTATGCGGTGCTGGTAAATTCGCGCGGTCTCGTGCTGCTGGCGCTGACCTTGCTGGTCTTCCACTTCGGCAATGCGCCGATGAGCCGGCTCATCGCCCAGAACTTCTCCATCCAGCTCGGCACGCCCTTTCGCACCACCGCGATCGTCACCGGCGTGTCGCAGCTGTCGATGATTGCAATGGCGCTGCTCGCTCCCGTCCTCATCAAGCGCTTCGGCCTGACATCCGTCTTCATCATCGCGCTCTGCGCTTTACCGTTGCGTGGCGCGATCGCCGGCAGCGTGCCGAGCTTCGGCTCGATCTATCCCGTGCAGTTTCTCGATGGAGTCGGCGCCGGCCTGATCGGGATCGCGACACCGATCGCGGCCGAACGGATTCTCGCCGGCACCGGCCGCTTCAACGTCGGCCTCGGCGCGGTGATGACCGTACAGGGAATCGGCGCATCGCTGAGCAACGTGGTCGCCGGATGGCTGACCGACCGGGGCGGCTATGGCCTCGCCTATTGGGTGCATGGCGGTGTCGCGCTCTTCGCGCTGGCGCTTTTCATGCTCGGCCGCGAGGCAATCGCGCCGCGCGCATCGGCAAAGCTCAACGACATCGAACCGAAGGCAACGCGAGCCTAGGACGCCACGTGAATGGCGGGCGCTTCCCGCGCCGGCGTGCCTTCCAGCATCACCCGGTTGCGCCCGGCATCCTTGGCCGCGTAGAGGGCCGCGTCCGCACGACCGATCGTTTCCGTCAGCGACGCGTCGCTTGATGCCACGCAGGCAACGCCGAAGCTTGCGGTGATCTTGCCGACGCCGGCGACATCGGGCTGTCCGGCAGCCGAGAAGGCGAGCCGGATCGCATTCGCGACCTTGCCGCCATCGGCGAGCTCCGCGCCCGGCAGGAACGCTACGAACTCCTCGCCGCCGAAACGCGCGGCAAAGGCTCCTTCAGGCAGGCGCGCCTTCAGGAGTTCGGCGAGACCCGCGATCACGCTGTCACCGGCGGCGTGGCCATACGTATCATTGATCCGCTTGAAATGGTCGATGTCGCACAGGAGTATCGCGCCCTTCAGCGCGCCCCGCGCCTTCAGCCTCCTCGCCGTTTCCTCGAAGCCGCGCCGGTTGAGCAGGCCGGTCAGGGAATCGCTCTCGGCCGCATCCCGGTAGCGCTCGATCGTGTCGAGCGTCGTCGCAGCCAGCGCCGAAAGCGCAAA
Source organism: Rhizobium sp. 2MFCol3.1 (assembly GCF_000377565.1). GTDB lineage: Bacteria > Pseudomonadota > Alphaproteobacteria > Rhizobiales > Rhizobiaceae > Rhizobium. Next base: position 92,711 of record NZ_KB898364.1, read on the forward strand.
GAGCAGCGCTATGACCGACGCGCCCGCCTGCATGACAAACGCGTAAGTGGAGGTGCCGAAGCTCTCCAAATCGCCCCCAGGCGCGAATATCACCAGCAGGATGGCATTGCGGACGATCGCTTCAAGCACGATCAACGAGGCGACGCCGAGCAGGATGCGGTCGATCGCTCGGCGCGTGCTGCGCAGTGAAGAACCGATCGCGAAAATCAGCAAGGCCGAGCAGGCGATATCGCTGATGAGAAGCTCGGCCGGCAGGCTCTCGAGCACCAGCACCGCATAGGCGAGCGCCGCATATGCCACGACGCAGACGCCGAGCCGCAAAACGATGCGCGGCGGCCGCCGAAAGCGCTTCAGGAGCGCGCCACTGTAGAAATAGAAAGCGGAGAGAAAGAGCGCGTCGGCGCTGAGCGCCTGAACGGGGATCGGCAGCCAGGCGAAAAACATCGGCACCGAGAAGGCGAAGGCAGCGGAGAGAAAACCCACCGCCCAAAGGCTGGCTTCGCGCGATCCGAACCTTGAAACGACGAGGAAGGTGCAGCCGAAGGTCAGCATCATGACCGGAAGCATAAAGGCAAAATTCACTGCGGCACCCATCGAACGATGATGACGAGGCCCGGTGCGCAAACACCGCCTCGATGAAAAGCGCTAGCCACTCAACGTTAACAAAAGCCTACCTGCGGTAGACTACATATCGATCGATACGGGTGCAAGGGGCAGCCCCAGATTGTCGGAGGCCGCCCCTTGCCGCTCACGCGCGCAGGGCGCGGTGCGGCTCTCCGGCATCCTCCGAGCCGAAGCGCACATCTTTTTTCTCGTAGCCGAACGCCGCCAGCACGGCCACGACAACAGCCACGATGCCGGCGACGATCAAAAGCGCATAGGCGTAGTCGCCATTCCAGTGAGCCGCGAGGCCGGACTGGATCGTGGCATTGCCCGACGCCAGCAAATTGCCGAGCTGGTAGGCAAACCCCGGAAAGGTGCTGCGGACCTCATCCGGCGAAAGCTCGTTGAGATGCACGGGCACGATGCCCCAGGCACCCTGCACGAAGAACTGCATCAGGAAGGCGCCGATCGCAAGCAGCACCGGACCCGGCGCGTAGACCCACAGCGGCGCCACCGGCACGGCGATCAGCGCGGCAATGACGATCGCCTTCTTGCGACCGATCCGCTGCGACAGCGCCCCAAAGAACAGCCCGCCGCAGATCGCGCCGATATTGTAAACGATGGCGATCGCACCGGTGGTATAGCTGTCGTAGTTGCGCTGCGTCTCGAGGAAGGTGGGATAAAGATCCTGCGTGCCGTGGCTGAAGAAATTGAACGCCGTCATTAGCAGCACCGACCAGATGAACAGCGGAATATTCTCCCTGAGCACCGTCAGGAACGGCCGGCGTCCCCGCTCCTGCTGCTTCAGGAAGGCCGGGCTCTCCTTGACGCTGCGGCGGATATAGAGCACCAAAAGCGCCGGTGCTGCGCCGACAAAGAACATGCCGCGCCAGCCGATGATGGGAAAGAGCAGGAAGAACACGATCGAGGCCAGGAGATAACCCGATGGATAGCCGGCCTGCAGGATGCCGGAGACGATGCCGCGGCTCTCCTCCGGCACGGTCTCCATCACCAGCGACGCGCCAACACCCCACTCGCCGCCCATGGCAATGCCATAGAGCGCGCGCAGCACGATGAAAATGGTGAGCCCGGTGGAGAAGCCGGTGAGGAATTCGAAGATCGAATAGAGCAGCACATTGACCATCAGCGTGATCCGCCGCCCGTATTTATCTGACGCCAGACCGAACAGCAGCGCGCCGACGGGGCGCATCGCGAGCGTCAAGAGGATCGCCACCGAGACGGCGGGAACGTCGGTTTTGAATTCCGCGGCGATGTATTTGAGAACGAAGACGAGTATGAAGAAATCGAAGGCATCGAGCGTCCAGCCGAGATAGCTGGCGATAACGGTATTGCGCTGCTGCGGCGTCAGCCGGCGCAGGCTTTCCAATGCGGACATAACGAATCCTCCGTCCGAAAGCGGCGGCGAAGCGGGGCAAATCCGGATGCCGTCGAAGAGAGGGATCGCCCTGATATGGGCGGGGTGGAGCTGTGACAGGCAGCGCTTTTGAAACGTCAGCAACGCTGCCCTTGTTCCATCACATTTGTCGTGATCGCGCCGTGCTTATGGATGGCCTTATCGTCGCCACACGCAACCTCTTGCTAAGCGACCACCAAAGGGCGAGCGTTTCATTCTGGCGCAAAAATTCCGGCCAAGTACCTGCTTCTAAATAGCTATTGCGATTATTAGCAAAATGTGAGATATAAATGTCAGGTTGCATATGCAACCATAAAAAGCAAGCACAGATAGATTGCATCCATGCCGTCAATGCGCCCGCCAGTCTCTGGCGGCGATGATACCGCTTGCGAAAAATCGATGATTTTAGACTTGAGCAAGACAACAGCAGATCAACCGTCGGTCTGAGCAGTTCCAGCCATGCGCATGAAGACATCCTAGGCCGACCAGCCCCGAGGAGGAGGAGCCATGCCTTTCGATCTGACCCAACCGCTTTCGTGGGAGAGCGCTGCGGGAGACGCCGCCGTGATGCTCGACGAACTTCAACCGAATATCGTCAAGGCCCACACCCGCGAATTCCTGACCATCCTGTTCCTGAAGTTTTCCGACCCCGCCGGCGGCCGCGCGCTTCTGAAGGCGCTGTCGCAGCCGCCGACAGGCACGCCACTCCTGAAATCGGCAAAGACCCATCTTCAGGAGGTCAAGGCCTTCAAGGCGACGGGCACCAAGGGCACGCCCTATGTCAGCGTCGGCCTCACCGGCGATGGCTACGCGGCGCTGCAGATTCCCGCTCCGAAAATCCCGTCGGACGCCTCGTTCCGCTCCGGCATGAAGAATGCCGGCCTGAACGACCCGGCGCCTGGCACCTGGGAACCGCATTTCCGTGACGTCATCCACGCCGTCATCCTCGTCGGCGACCAGATGTCCGGCCCGCGCAACAAGGCGCTGACGGCGGTGCGCCACCTGATCCAGGGATGCCACGGCGTCCATATTCTCGGGGAGGAAAAGGGCCACGGCCTGCACAACAGCAATGGCGACGGCATCGAGCACTTCGGCTATGTCGATGGCCGCAGCCAACCGCTGTTCCTGACCGAGGATATCGATGATGAGCGCCTGACGGCCGACGGCGCCACCAACTGGGACCCGGCCTTTGCGCTGAACCGCGTGATCGTGCCCGATACCGCTGCCCCCGATCCCGCAAGGCACTTCGGCAGCTACTTCGTGTTCCGCAAGCTCGAGCAGAACGTAAAGCAGTTCAAAAAGCAGGAAAAGGCCTTGGCCAAGCGGCTGCATCTGAAGGGCGACGATGCAGAACGGGCGGGCGCCATGCTGGTCGGCCGCTTCGAGGACGGCACGCCGCTCACCACCCAGTTCGCAGACGGCAACCACCACCCGGTGCCCAACGACTTCGACTATGACAGCGACCCCAGCGGCGCCAAGTGTCCGTTCTTCGCCCATATCCGCAAGGTCAACCCGCGCGGTTCCGGCGGCTTCGAGCCCGTCGATGGCGAACGCCTGCACATCATGGCGCGGCGCGGCCAGACCTATGGCGTGCGCACCGACCAGCCCAATGACGGCCGCATCGAAAACAAGCCGAGCAAGGATGTCGGCCTGCTGTTCATGGCCTTCAACGCCGATATCGCCGAGCAGTTCGAGTTCGCGCAATCGACCTGGGCCAACAACCCCGGCTTCCCCCGCGTCCCCCCAGGCGCCGGCGCGCCGGGCCTCGACCTCGTGATTGGCCAAAGCCCCAACCCGCGCCCCGACATCCACTGTCCGGTCGAATGGGGCGGCACGACCACCGCGACCACGACCGCGACACCGCAGGCGGTGACGATGAAGGGTGGGGAATATTTCTTCATGCCGTCGTTGGCGTTTTGTCGGAGTTTGTAGGGGGGTGTCGGTCAAGGGCGGCGGCGTGACCGCCGCTCTGTCGGCATGATGTAGCTTGCACATCAGCAATTCACGAAAAATCACCACCACAATTTTCCCCGCGCCGAAACCCCGCCCTACACTGTCGGCGTCCCGTCATTGGATACACCGGCAGGCGTGCCGGCGAGGCGGGATCGGCGCGGAGCGTGAGGGTAGGACGCAAAACCTCACGGTCCGGGTCCGCGGAAAATGATCTCCCTCCGGTGACGGCGGTTTCCCTCGCAAGAGGGTGCCGAGTTGAGCCCGGACGTGCCTGTGAGGCACACATGGTCTCGCCGCGAAGTTGGGCGAGAAGGCAGAGAGATCGAAGTCGCGGATAAAAACCGCCGAGCGGGGCGCTGGGAAGCGCCATATCTTACTTACTCAATCGAGGTGATTTCCAGCGCCCCGTCAGAGCGAAGTTTGGAATGGTGGAAACACGGGCTTCCGGGCGGCGTGCGGTTTTGGTGTGCCGTGGAGACGTTGTGCCTAGCCCCCTCAAGCGCTAACCGCATCCTCCACCACACCGGAAAAATCCACCGCCGCGAAAGCCGCCGCAATCACCTCTGGCCCGGCCCCAGCCTTCACCGCATCGGTGGACAGAATCTGCCGATACCGCCGCGCGCCCGGCAGGCCGGTGAATAGCCCCACCATATGCCGCGCCACCTGCTGCAGCCGGCCGCCATCGGCGATGTGCCGCGCCGCGTAGTCCATCATCCGATCGCGCAGAAGCTCCCAATCGAAGGCCTGAGCCTCCGCCCCAAAGAAGCGATGATCGACATCGGCAAGCACGCCGGCATTCTGATAGGCCGCCCGCCCGAGCATCACGCCATCGACATGCCGCAGATGCTCTTCAGCCTGATCGAGAGTCTGAATGCCGCCATTGATGCCGATGAACACATCCGGCCGCGCCTGCTTGGTGCGGTAGACGATGTCGTAATCGAGCGGCGGGATCTCGCGGTTTTCCTTCGGCGACAAGCCCTTCAGCCAGGCCTTGCGCGCATGGATCCAGATCGCGTCGGCGTCGGCATCGAGCACCCGGTCGAGAAGATCGGGCAGCGCCTTCTCCGGCTCCTGCTCGTCCACCCCGATCCGGCACTTCACGGTAACCGGCACCGAGGACACCTTCTTCATCGCCCGGATGCAATCCGCCACGACCTCAGGCGTCAGCATCAGGCAAGCCCCGAAGGTGCCCGATTGCACCCGGTCCGAGGGACAGCCGACATTGAGGTTGATCTCGTCGTAGCCATAGGGCGCCGCGATCTGCAGCGCTTTCACCAGCTTCTCCGGATCAGACCCGCCAAGCTGCAGCGCCACCGGATGCTCGGCGGCGTCGAAAGACAGCAACCGCTCGCGCGGCCCGTGGATGATCGCGTCGGCCACGACCATTTCCGTATAGAGCAGCGCGTTGCGCGTCAGCTGCCGGTGGAAAAACCTGCAAAAACGGTCAGTCCAGTCGATCATGGGTGCAACCGCAAAGATCGGCCGCCGTGTTTCAAGCGCCTGTATGTAGAAATGCGATGTTGTCATGCCGCGCTCATAGCGCAAAGCGCGCGAAAACGCCAGTTTCCCCGCGCAGGGCAGCAATGCCGGAACGCAAAGCACAATAGCATATGACAAAGATCCCCTCCCCACCCTCCCCACAAGGGGGAGGGCTTAACCCGGCCGCGCTGTCGAACCTCAAATTGCGCAGACGGTTCCACGGGTCCTCTCCCCCCCTTGTGGGGGAGATGGCCGGCAGGCCAGAGAGGGTTTTGGCTCACAAGCGATTGAGGTCTTCCACGCTTTCCCCACGCTTGCTTTTGCGGCTAAGATGATCGGAATCAAGGAAACTGTAAGAGCATTTCATGTCCCTCTCCTCTTCCACCCCGGCCGCCGGCACCGTCATCCCGCTTCCAGCACCCGTCCTCATCCCCGTCGAAGGCACGTCCGATCGCTTTCCGGTGCGTCGCGTCTATTGCGTCGGCCGCAACTATGCCGACCATGCCATCGAGATGGGTCATGATCCGAGCCGTGAGCCGCCCTTCTTCTTCCAGAAGAACGCCGACAACCTTCTCGCCGACGGCAAGGACTTCCCCTACCCGCCGCTGTCGAACGACGTCCATTTCGAGGTCGAATGCGTGCTGGCGCTGAAATCGGGCGGCAAGGATATCGCGCTCGAAAACGCGCTCGACTGCGTCTACGGCTATGCCGTCGGCATCGATTTCACACGCCGCGACCTGCAGGCCGAAGCCAAGAAGCTCGGCCGCCCGTGGGAACTGGCGAAAGCCTTCGAACATTCCGCACCGGTCTCTTCGATCATCCCGGCCGCAAAGCTCGGCCACCCCGATGCCGGCCGCGTCTGGCTCGATCTCAATGGCAAGCGCGTGCAGGATGGCGATCTCAACCAGATGATCTGGAAGGTGCCTGAAATCATCGCCGAACTCTCGAAGCTCTTCGAACTCGCCCCCGGCGACGTGATCATGACCGGCACGCCGGCTGGCGTCGGCGCGGTGAAGCGCGGCGACCATATCGATTGCGGCATCGACGGCATCGCCAAGCTGTCGATCAACGTCGCCTAGAGCAATTCCAGCAAAAGTGCAGCGCGGTTTTGCGTCCGGAATTGCGTAACAGAGAGATAGAGCATTTTTGCCTTTCGAAGAAAGGCGGAAACGCTCTGAAGGGAGAAACGACCATGCCGATCTATGCGCTCTCGGGCCACGAACCGGATCTGCCGCCATCGGGCACATACTGGATCGCGCCGGATGCGCATGTGATCGGCAAGGTCACCCTCGGCGCCGATGTCGGCGTCTGGTTCGGCGCCGTGCTGCGCGGGGACAACGAGCCGATTACGGTCGGCGCGGCGACCAATATCCAGGAAGGCGCCATGCTGCACACCGATCCCGGTTATCCCCTCACGATCGGCGAAGGCTGCACAATCGGTCATCATGCGATTGTCCATGGCTGCGTGATCGGAAACAATTCGCTTGTTGGCATGGGCGCCACGGTGCTGAACGGCGCGAAGATCGGCAACAACTGCCTCGTCGGCGCCAATGCGCTGGTAACGGAAGGCAAGGAATTCCCCGACAATTCCCTGATCGTCGGCTCCCCCGCCCGCGCCATCCGCACCCTTGACGACAAGGCGATCGAAGGCCTCAGGCGCTCGGCGGAAAAGTACGTCGGGAACTGGCAGCGTTTTGCGCGCGATTTGAAGCGGCTGGATTAATTACGCCGCGCAAGCCTCGCAAAGCCCGCGGATCTCGATCGTCGTCTTCTCGGCCTTGAACTTCTTGGACTTGGTCCAGTCCATCAGGCGATGGTCGACTTCGTGGTCGTGGAATTCCATCACCTGGCCGCAGCTCTCGCAGATGGCGAAGGCGACGATGCCGTGGCTGTGGCAATTCTCGCCGGGATGCGCGCAGGCGACGAAGGAGTTGATGCTTTCGAGCCGGTGCACGACGCCATATTCCAGCAGCTTCTCCAGCGCTCGATAGACCTGCAGCGGCGCGCGAAAGCCGTGGTCGCGCAGCTTGTCGAGGATCGTGTAGGCGCTGAGCGGGCCATCGGCCTTTTCGAGAACGTCGAAGACAAGCGCCTGGTTCTTGGTCAGTGCGGGTGCGCTCATGAGCCTTGTCCTTCCGTGGCGGCCTGACCCCGCCCGAATTTGGGCAGCAGGCTGAGAATGAAGAGAATGAGAGCCGCGACCACGATCGAAGGGCCCGACGGCGTGTCGTAGGTGAGCGAGCCGAACAGCCCGCCGACCACGGCAACCGCCCCGATCAGCGAGGCGAGTACCGCCATGATCTCGGGCGTCGACGAGAAACGACGTGCAGCGGCAGCCGGGATGATCAGCAGCGACGTGATCAGCATGATGCCGACGATCTTCATCGCGATCGCGATGACGACGGCCATCAGCAGCATGAAGAACAGCCGCGCGCGCTCCGGCTTTAGCCCTTCGGCTTCGGCAAGCTCGGGATTGACGGTCGAGGCGAGCAGCGGCCGCCACAGCCAGGCGATCGCACCGAGCACCAGAATGCCGCCGCCCCAGATGAAGGCGATATCGGCCTTGGAGACGGCGAGGATATCGCCGAACAGGAAGGCGATGAGGTCGATGCGCACCCACGTCATGAAGGCGACCATGACAAGCCCGATCGCCAGCGTCGCATGCGAGAGAATGCCGAGCAGCGCATCGGCCGACAGCGCCTGCCGCTTCTGCAACAGGAGCAGCAGGATCGAGACGGCGGCCGCCACGACGAAGACCGAGAGCGTCAGGTTGAACTGCATGAGCAGCGACAGAGCCACACCAAGCAGCGCCGAATGCGAGATCGTATCGCCGAAATAGGCCATGCGCCGCCAGATGATGAAGCAGCCGAGCGGCCCCGTGGTCAGCGCCAGACCGACGCCGGCGATGATGGCGCGGACGAAGAAATCGTCAAACATGGCGCCCTCCCGCCGGATGCTTGTGCCCGTGCCCGTCATCGGCCGTATGATGGTGGGCGTGGTCATGGCCAGCATGCCCGTGGTCATGGCCCGCATGTCCGTGGTCATGATGCGCATGATCATGAGAGTGCCCGGAATGATCATGAGAGCCATGATCGTGGCCGTGGTGGTGGCCATCATCAGGGTGGCAATGATCCGTCACCGAGCCATCCGCATGCAGAACGCGGCCATCGGGGAGATGCGTATGATCGTGATCGTGACTATAGACGGCAAGCGACTGCGCCGCGCGGCTGCCGAACAGGCGCACATATTCCGCACTCTGCGTCACCGCCTGCGGCGTACCCCGGCAGCAGACATGGCCGTTGAGGCAGATCACGGTATCGGTCGCCGCCATGACGACATGCAGGTCGTGCGAAATCAGCAGGATGCCGCAACCCGTCGTGTTGCGGATCGTCTTGATCAGCTCGTAGATCGCGATCTCGCCGGAGAAATCGACGCCCTGCACGGGCTCGTCGAGCACGAGCAGATCGGGCTTGCGGGCAATGGCGCGCGCCATCAGCGCCCGCTGGAATTCGCCGCCGGAGAGATGCTGAACCTCGGCATTGCGCATGTGGGAAAGGCCGACGGCATCGAGCGCCTCGTTCATGTCACTTGCCGAAAGCGGCCCCGTCAACGTCATCAGCCGGCGCACGGTGAGCGGCAGCGTCCAGTCGATGGCGAGCTTCTGCGGGACATAGCCGACCTTGAGACCGGAGGCGCGGGTTACCTTGCCCTCGTCGGCCTTCATCACTCCGATCGCCGTTTTCACTGTGGTCGATTTGCCGGAACCGTTGGGGCCGATCAGCGTCACGATCTCGCCGCGCGAGACTGAAAAATCGACGCCGCGAACCAGCCAGCGGCCGTTTCTGCGGACACCGACATTGGAAAGCGAAACGAGCGGCCTCGCCTCGGAATTTGCGGGTAATGGCATCATTTTTCCGAAAGTGCTGTTGTGCCCTGCTATCGCACACGTTATAGCATAACGCAATTGATGTAATAACATTACCTATGCAATTCAAGCGGAGCATGCACATGAAACTCGCGACCGGCCTTTCCCTGGCGCTACAAGGCCTCGCACTCCCGGCCCTCCTCCTTGCCGGCACGGCCCACGGCGCCGACGCCCCCGTCGTCGTCACCTCGATCAAGCCGGTGCACTCGCTGGTCTCCGCCATCATGCAGGGCGTCGGCACGCCGGAACTCATCGTCGATGGCGCCGCCTCCCCGCACACCTATTCGATGAAGCCCTCCAACGCCAAGGCGCTGCAGGATGCCAAGGTCGTCTTCTGGGTCGGCCCGGGCATGGAAGCCTTTTTGGAAAAGCCGCTGGAAGCGCTCGGAGAGGATGCTAGCGTCGCCGAACTCGACAAGGCGCCGGGCCTGACCAAGCTGAAGTTCCGCGAGGGCGGCGCCTTCGAGGCGCATGACGATGGCGACCATGATGGCGATGCGCACGAGGCAGGCCACGACCACGCCAAGGAAGCGGCCGGTCATGATCACGATCACACCGCCGAGGCACATGGCGATCACGACCATGACCATGACCACGGGCACGGCGCCTTCGACACCCACCTCTGGCTCGACCCGATGAACGCCAAGGCCATGGCCGCCGAGATCACCACCACGCTGGTGGCCGCCGACCCAGCCAACGCCCTTGCCTACCAGGCCAATGCCGAGACGCTGAACGCCAAGCTCGACGCGCTCGACAAGGAGATCTCCGGCATCGTGTCACCGGTCAAGGACAAGCCCTTCATCGTCTTCCACGACGCCTACCAATATTTCGAAAACCGGTACAAGGTGCGCGTCGCCGGCTCGATCACCGTCAGCCCGGAAACCATTCCCGGCGCAGAACGGATCGCCGAGATACACAAGAAGGTGGCGGACCTTGGCGCAACCTGCGTCTTCGCCGAACCGCAGTTCCAGCCGAAACTGGTCGATGTCGTGCTCGAGGGCACCAAGGCCAAGGCCGGAGTACTCGATCCCGAAGCAGCAACGCTCGATGCGGGCCCGGATCTCTATTTCAAGCTCATGCGCGGGATCGCCAACAATCTGAAGGACTGCCTGTCGCGCGAAAGCTGAGGCCAGCCCCACCGCATATCGAAAAAGGCGGGCACACAGTCCGCCTTTTTCAGGTCCATGAGTGTAATATAATAACATTAACTGGAGATCAAAATGAACAGGAAACTGCCGGTCACCGTCCTCTCCGGCTTCCTCGGCGCCGGCAAGACGACGCTTCTCAACCACATACTGGCAAACCGCGATGGCCTGCGCGTCGCCGTGATCGTCAACGACATGAGCGAGGTCAACATCGACGCCGCACTGGTGCGCGATGGCGGCGCCAACCTGTCGCGCACGGATGAGGCTTTGGTCGAGATGACCAATGGCTGCATCTGCTGCACGCTGCGCGACGACCTCCTGAAGGAAGTCCGCCAGCTCGCCGAGCAGAACCGCTTCGACTACTTGCTGATCGAATCCACAGGTATCGCCGAGCCCCTGCCCGTCGCCACCACCTTCGAGTTCCGCGATGAGGACGGCATGAGCCTGTCCGATGTCGCCGAGCTCGACACCATGGTCACCGTCGTCGACGCCGCCGGCCTGCTCGCCGACTACGCCTCCACCGATTTCCTCGGCGATCGCGGCGAGACGGCGGGCGACGGCGACGACCGCACTGTGATTGACTTGCTGGTCGAGCAGATCGAGTTCGCCGACGTCGTCATCCTCAACAAGGTCGGCACCGCGACCGCCGAGCAACTGCAGGCCGCCCGCCAGATCGTCGTCGGCCTGAACCCGGACGCCCGGCTGATCGAAGCCGATTTCGGCAAGGTCCGGCCGCAGGAGGTGCTCGGCACCGGCCTGTTCGACATCGACAAGGCCGAGACCCATCCGCTCTGGTACAAGGAGATGCATGGCTTCAACGACCATGTGCCGGAAACCGAGGAATACGGCATCCGCTCCTTCGTTTATCGCGAGAAGCGTCCTTTCGATCCGACGAAACTGCAGCGCTTCTTCGATACCGCCTGGCCGGGCGTGGTGCGCGCCAAGGGCTTCTTCTGGCTGGCCACCCGGCCGCATCATGTCGGCGAGGTCAGCCAGGCCGGCGCCATCCTGCGCACCAGCCGCATGGGCACATGGTGGTCGGCAGTGCCGAGGGAGCGTTGGCCGGACGATCCGCGCTTCATGACCGCGATCGGACCCTACCTGCACCCCGTCTGGGGCGACCGCCGCCAGGAGATCGTATTCATCGGCGCCGACCCGATGGACGAAGCCTGGATCCGCGAGCGTCTCGACGCATGTCTTGTCAGCGCCGAGGACTTCACCCCGGACAAATGGCGTAACATGCCCGACCCGTTCGCCCGCTGGGGAGATCAGGCCGCATGAAGGCCCAAGCGATCAGGAGATATCAATGCGTCTGCGAGGAATGCGACCCGCTGCCGCCGATCGAGGGGCTGGCAGCGCCACCCGAGGCAGAAGAGCGCAAGCCGGGTGCCGGCGTTCTCGGCCGGCTGGCAGCGCGGCTGGCGCGCAATACGCCCGAAAGGCAGACATGAAAAAGGGCGGCTAAAGCCGCCCTTTCAACATAACTCACGTCGAGCGATCAGCGGCCGGTGATGATGTTGGAGATCACATTGCTGGCAATGTTGATCATCAGGTAGTCGTTGTTGACCTGCACCCAGCGATAGCCGCGCGGCGGAGGCGCCAGGCGGTAGCGGCGATAATCGCGCACTTCGCGCATGTTGCGGCGCTCGGCAGGGCTCATGCGATGGCCGCGGCTCCACTTGTACTTTGTGACATGCACTTCACGCTCCACGTGAACGGGGCGGCGATGATGTTCCTGGGCGCTAGCTCCGGTTGCGGCAACCAGTGGCGCGGCCAGGAAGGAAGCGGAGAGAAGAACGGCAAACATCTTTTTCATCGGGGTTTCCTCGTGTTGAACACGCCCCATACCTAGCCCCGAAATGATGAACCGAATCTGAAAGTTTGATTAAATTTGAGTAATGAAAACACATGTTTAAAAGCATATATTAAATTAGCAGATTCGACATCACCTTGCGACAAGGCGATGTCGCTCCCCTTTACAGCTCGTCGTAATTGAACCAGTCGAAATCGGCCGTCTTCGCGCGGCCCGACGTATCGAAGGCAAAGACGCCGGCGAATGCGCCGGTAAACGAGCCATGCTCACCGCGCCCGCCTTCGTCTGAAACCACGCCGGCGTCGAGCACCGGACCGATCGCCCGCCACGCGCCCATGCCCTCTGCCTGCCAGAAAAACTGTAGGTCGTTATCGCGGATTTCCATGGAAAGCTGGACACGGCCGCTGGAGGGAAGCGCCTCGCCACTGCCGGCGGGAAAGCTCAGCCGGCCGTTCGGATAATCGCCGTCGCAGGAGAGGATCGTCACGCAGCGTCCAAGCTTTTCGTGCAGCGTCACGGCGACCGCGTGGAACTTGTGCCGGTTGTAATAATGTGTCAGCCCGGCCACCTGCTGGTAGGTGTCGGGATCGAATTCGACGACCGTCTCGGCCCGGAAGCTGTGATGCTCCTGCCGCCGCGCCACCAGCGCCTGCTCGAACCATGAACCGATGCTCTCACGGGCAATCAGCCTCAGGTGACCAGGCCGCTCCGTGAGGTTGAAGATCCGCTCCGGCTTCGGCGTCCGCAGCCACTGGAAGTCCGCTGGAAGCGTAGCACCATCGAAGCTGTATTCGCTGCGCATCGGCTTCTCGGCCTGCACAGCACCGCCAAGTCCCGGCACGGTGACGTCGGGCACCGTGGTGCCATTCTCAAGATAGAGCCAGCCATCGTCCTTCCAGACGCATTTCTGCAGGCTGGTTTCTCGGCCGAGCGTGCAACGCCGCTTCGGCGGCATCGGCCGGCCGCAGAGGTGCGTGTGATAGACCTGGCCGTCCGGGGTCTCGACATACTGCCCATGCCCTGCCCGCTGCAGGATGGCCTCCGGGTGGTCCTTCGAGGTGATGAGGTGCTTGTTCGGATGCATCTCGTAGGGACCGGCGATGTCGCGCGACCGCGCCATCGTTACCGCATGGTCGTAACCCGTGCCACCCTCGGCCGTCGTCAGATAATAATAGCCGTTGCGCTTGAAGAGATGCGGCCCCTCGACCAGCCCGAGCGAACTGCCGGCGAAGATGTTCCGGATCGGCCCCTTCAGCGATTTCGTTTCAGCGTCCCATTCCTGCAGCAGGATACCGTCGAAGGCCGGAGACTTCGGCGCGCCGCCAAAGCTCTCGGTGCGGTGGTTCCACTGCATGTTGAGAAACCACTTGCGGCCATCCTCATCATGAAAAAGCGACGGGTCGAAGCCGGACGAGTTCACATAGATGGGCTCCGACCACTCGCCCTCGATATCAGGCGAGGTCACGATGTAATTATGCGCATCCTTGAAGTTGCCGTCGATGCGCTTGACGTCGGTATAGACAAGCCAGAACAGCCCGTCGGCATAGGAGAGACAGGGCGCCCAGACGCCGCAGCTATCGGGATTGCCGCGCATGTCGAGCTGCGACGCCCGCTCCAGAGGCCGCCGTACCAGCGTCCAGTTCACCAGATCGCGCGAATGGTGAATCTGCACACCAGGATACCATTCGAAGGTCGAGGTCGCGATATAGTAATCCTCGCCGACACGGCAGATCGACGGGTCCGGATTGAAACCCGGCAGGATTGGATTGCGGATCATCAGGGCCACCTCCTCCGAATGGCGATTTTGGGCGATAGCGCACCGCCCTCATCCCTGTGCCCAGGCTTCGCCCGGGCGATGTCACAGGGATCCAGTCAGCCCAAGTCCTTGGGCTGAAAAGACATTTCTCACCGTGCGGACGCGCGGTTGCTGGATTCCTGTGACGAGCACAGGAATGAGGGAAAAATAGAGGGCGGCGCCAGCAGGAAGCGAGCGCCACCCAAAACCCTACTCCCGCTCCGCTGACTTCGCCCAGAGATTGATGTCCGCCTCGCGGGCGTAACCATCGATCTCCTTGAGCTCCTCGGCCGTGAACTGCAGATTGTCGAGCGCCTTGACGCAGTCGACGATCTGCGACGAGCGGCTGGCGCCGATCAGCGCGGAAGTCACGCGGTCGCCGCGCAGCACCCAGGCGATCGCCATCTGCGCCAGCGTCTGGCCACGACGTTCCGCGATCTCGTTGAGCTTGCGGATGTTATCGATGATCTGAGGGCGGATGAAGTCCTTCTTCAGGAAGTGGTTCTGCGCCGCGCGGCTGTCCTGAGGGATGCCGCCGAGATACTTCGTCGTCAGCATGCCCTGCGCCAGCGGCGAGAACACGATTGAGCCCATGCCCACCTCATCAAGCGCGTCGAGCAGCTTGTCGTCCTCGACCCAGCGGTTGAGCATCGAATAGCTCGGCTGGTGGATGAGGCATGGCGTGCCGAGATCCTTGAGGATGGCGGCCGCTTCGCGGGTACGCTGCGCGTTGTAGGACGAAATGCCGACATAGAGCGCGCGGCCGGAGCGCACGATATGGTCGAGCGCGCTGCAGGTTTCTTCCAGCGGCGTATCGGGGTCGAAGCGGTGCGAATAGAAGATGTCGACATAGTCGAGACCCATGCGCTTCAGGCTCTGGTCGCAGGAGGCGATCAGATACTTGCGGCTGCCCCACTCGCCGTAAGGGCCCGGCCACATGTCGTAGCCGGCCTTGGACGAGATGATCAGCTCATCGCGCAGGCCAGAAAATTCGGTGCGCATGATCTCGCCGAAGGCGGTCTCGGCGCTGCCCGGAGGCGGGCCGTAATTGTTGGCGAGGTCGAAATGGGTGATGCCGAGATCGAATGCCGTGCGGCACATGTCGATCTTGCGGTCATGCGGCGTGTCGCCGCCGAAATTGTGCCAGAGGCCGAGCGAAACGGCCGGCAGCTTCAGGCCGGAACGGCCCGTGCGGTTGTACTTCATCTTCGAATAGCGGTCGGAAGCCGGTTGCCAGCTCATAATCCTCATCCCTCATGTAGAAACGGCGCGGGCTCCTCGCCCGCGCCGGACCATAGACCTTTAGGCACGTACTTCAAGAGTGCCAATCACTTCAGAAGCGCCAATCACTTCAGAAGCGCTTGGGCCTCTTCGATGCCGAGTGCGGCCGGCTGCGTGCAGGTCGTCGTCAATTCGATGAAGCGGCCTTCCTCGCCCGACTTCAGGATCGAGGTCATGACGTCGACGCCGTGCAGCGTGCGATCGAGCGAGCAACGCGCATCGCGGCCCTCGATGATCGCCATCGCCATGTCGGCGAGACCGGCCGTACGATAGTTGGCGCGCGGTCCCTGCGGGCTCTCCTGGTTGGAGATGCCGAAGGGGTGCTCCCAGCCGTCGAGCGGCTTGATGTCCTTGTCCTTGCCGCTTGCCTCGACCACGCCGCCGAAGAAGTTCGGATCCGGCACGTAGAGCGAACCGTCGGTGCCGTAGAGCTCCATGTTGGCATGGCGGTGGGACCAGACGTCCCAGCTTGCGGTCAGCGTCACGGTCGCGCCGCTTACGAATTCCAGGATCGCCTGGATCGTCGTCGGCGTCTTCACCGGGATCGTCTCACCGTTGCGGGGCTCGCTGGTGATCGTGCGGGTCGGCGACGCCATCGAGGTCATCGCTCCCACACGCTTCACCGGACCGATCAGGTTGATCAGGTTGGCGATGTAGTAGGGGCCGAGATCGAGGATCGGGCCGCCGCCGGGCAGGAAGAAGAAGTCCGGGTTCGGATGCCACATCTCCATGCCCGGGCTCATGACATAGCATGCGCCCGAGGTGACACGGCCGATGCCGCCCTCGTCGATATACTTGCGGGCAAGCTGATGCGCACCGCCGAGGAAGGTGTCGGGCGCGCAACCGACGGAGAGGTTCTTTTCCTTGGCGATGCGGCGCAGTTCCTCACCCTGCTCGAGGGTGAGAACCAGCGGCTTTTCCGAATAGACGTGCTTGCCGGAGAGCAGGATCGCCTTCGACACGGGGAAGTGCGCGTCCGGGATCGTCAGGTTGACGACGACGTCGACCTCCTCATTGGTGAGCAGGTCCTCGATCGTCTGCGCCTTGACGCCATATTCGGCGGCACGGGCTTCGGCGGCCTGCATGTTGAGGTCGGCGCAAGCGACGACCTTGAGGCCCTTGAACAGCGGGGCCAGCGAAAAATAGGTGGTGGAGATGTTGCCGCATCCGATGATGCCGACGCCAAGTTCCTTGGTCATGATGGTCCTCAGTAG
Source organism: Rhizobium sp. 2MFCol3.1 (assembly GCF_000377565.1). Lineage (GTDB taxonomy): Bacteria > Pseudomonadota > Alphaproteobacteria > Rhizobiales > Rhizobiaceae > Rhizobium. Next base: position 109,333 of record NZ_KB898364.1, read on the forward strand.
GTCTTGAAGGATGCGATCGAGCGGGTGATCAGGCGATCGATATCGGCGGGATTGTCATGCTCGACGACGTAGTGCTTGGTCTTGGTGCCCTTCAGCGCCGCAACGAGCTTCGACCAATCAAGCGTGCCGTGGCCGACATCGGCCCAGCCGTCTTCATTCTTGTTCTCGCCAGCTGGCGCGATGTCCTTGACGTGCGCCGAAGTGATGCGGGAACCGAGCTTCTCGATCCATGCGAAGGGATCGGCACCGCCACGAACGACCCAGGCTATATCCGCTTCCCAGGAAATGTCGGGCGCGCCTTCGAAGATGCGCTCGATCGGCAGCGAGCCGTCGGCGAGCTTCACGAATTCGAAGTCGTGGTTGTGCCAGCCGAACTCGTAGCCCGCGTCCTTGTAGGGCTTGCTCATTTCCTGCAGGCGCTTGCCGAAGGCCAGCCAACCGGCGCCGTCGGTCGGGCGCTCATCGGCAGCCAGATGCGGCGCATAGATGGAATCCATGCCGAGGATCTTGGCAATGTTCAGCGACTTCTTGACTTCACCATCGAGGAAATCGGGGCTGAAGTGGCCGCTCGCCATGGTGAGGCCGTTCTTGTCGAGTTCGGCACGCAGGCCCTTCAGACCGGCATCGTCGAGATCGGCATAAATGCCGCCGAAGCCTTCGACTTCCTGATAGCCGGCCTTGCCGAGCTTTTCGAAGATCGCCGAATAGGGCTGGAAGTTGCGGGCGCTATAAAGCTGGAAACTCAGTTTCGTCATAATATCCTCCTCGGGCCTCGTGCCCATTCATTTAATCAGGATCAATCCACGGACTGACAGGACTGCAGGTCGTAGAAACGGAAGTCCGGCAAGGCGCCATCAGCAAGCGGCGTGGCCGGGGTAAAGGTGATGCGGCGCGTCTCGCCCGCCGCCAGATCGAAGGCATTGTCGGAGTATTTGCCGTCGGTCTCGGTTTCGATCATCACGAAGAGCGCAAGTCCCTTCGCGGTGACGTTGAGGCAGACGGAGCCGTCCTCCTCGACATATTCGTGCGTGACCATCAGGCCGGCGGGCTCGAGTTCTAGCGCCTTGTAGGTGCCGTGCACATAGTGCCCCTCGCCGCCCATGCCGTTCGACGCCGTGAAGCGCCAGGCAAGCAGCGTGCCCGAGGGGATCTCGGTAACGTCGATGCTGGCAGCCGTCACCGCCGCGTCGGGCGTGCAGACCGCCTGCACATCCTTGAGGTGCTTGCGCTCGCCCTTCATGTCGATCACCGAGATCGACAGGTCGACGCTGACGTCATCGAGCGTATCGTTGACCAGCGAGAAGCGGATCTGCTTGCCGTCGTCTGATGGGATGGCGGCGACAGCGACCGGCTGGAAGAAGCGCTTGACCAGATAGTGCATCGCCTTCCAGCGACCGCCGTAATCAAGGCTCGACCACGAGGCCACCGGCCATGTGTCGTTGAGCTGCCAGTAGATCGTGCCCATGCAATGCGGCTTCAGCGACCGCCAGTATTCCACCGCCGTCTTGATCGCGAGCCCCTGCTGGATCTGGCTGAGATAGACGAAGTTCGGGAAATCCTTCGGGAAGCGGAAGTAGCGGAACATCGTGCCGGCGATGCGCTCGTTGCCGCCGGCATTCTTCTGGTGCAGCTCCATGACCGGAGATGCGACGTTCATGTCCTTGGCCTCGGCATAGGTCTTGATGACGGGCAGCGAGGTGTAGGACTGGAAGCCGAATTCCGAGCAAAAGCGCGGGCGAACGGAACGGTAATTGTCGAACGACTTGTTCTCGTGCCAGACCGACCAGTAGTGCATATCGCCGGAGCCATCGGCATGCCAGGCATCGCCGAAGTCGAGATAGCCGGAAGCCGGGCTCGACGGCCACCAGATCGCATCCGGCGCCGCCTTCTTCATCGCCTGCTCGATCACCCGGTTGAGGCGGTCGTAGGAGACCAGATAGCGGTCGCGGTCCTTGCGCGATTCCTCGAACCATGTGAGCGCGCCCACCAGCTCGTTGTCGCCGCACCAGAGCGCGATCGACGGATGCGAGTTCAGGCGGCGAACCTGGTAATCGACCTCGAGCGCGACATTGTCGAGGAAGTCCTCGGTCGAGGGATAGAGATTGCAGGCGAACATGAAGTCCTGCCAGACCATGAGACCGAGACGGTCGCAGAGATCGTAAAAATGGTCATGCTCGTAGAACCCGCCGCCCCAGACGCGGATCATGTTCATGTTGGCCGACTTGGCCGATTGCAGCAGGTCCTCGGTCTTCTCCGGCGACGACAGCGAAAACAGCGCGTCGGCCGGGATCCAGTTGGCGCCACGGCAGAAGATCTCGCGGCCGTTTACCTTCAGCGCGAAACGGGCGCCGGCAGCATCAGGCGTGGTGATGAGCTCGACGGTGCGAAGACCGATCTGCTTGGTGACAGCATCCGCAGGCAGATCGACGGTCAGCGCATAAAGCGCCTGCTCGCCGCTTCCCGCCGGCCACCAGAGCCGCGGCTTGGCGATCTCGAACACATGATTGACGACAGTCTCGCCGGCGCCGACGCCGACATCGAGCCGCACCCGCTCGCCATCAAGCGAGAAATGCACCGGCACGATGCCTGGGTTCTTAGAGAACAGCGTCGCCGTGACCTTGAGATCGACGGAACCGTCGAGATTGTGCACCTGCTGCGTCGTCACATGCTCGATGCGCGCGGTGTCGAGACGGCGCAGCGCGATCGTGCCGTAAAGACCGAGCGGCGCGATCGCGATGTTCCAGTCCCAGCCGAAATGGCACTGCGGCTTGCGCAGCATGTTGCCGTTGGGGATCGGCGAATTGCCGGTCGAATAGGGAATGTAGAAGGGCTGCTTGCCCTGCCGGTCGGCACCCGCCGCGATGCTCGAATGCAGCACGATGCGGATGACATTCTCGCCGGATTTCAGGTGGCTGCTGACATCCGGCCGATAGCGGCGGAAGCTGTTGTCGGCCACGAGCGTCGGCGAGCCATTGATGAAGACGGCGGCCACTGTATCGAGATAATCGATATCGAGATACCAGTCGCCATCGGGCTCCGACACCGTGAAGCTGCGCTCGATCGACCAGTCGCGATGCGCCACCCACTGCACGACCTCTTCGTTGCGGCCGAAATAGGGATCGGGGATGAGCTTGGCGGCATGAAGCGCCGAATGCACGTCGCCAGGAAGCGTGATCGGCGCGGTGATTTCACCATCCGTGGAGGTGAGCTTCCACGAGCCTGAGAGGTCGAGGTTGAACCCGTTGGTGGGCAAGGATGTCATAGCACTGTCCGATCAGGTCGCTCTTGGGAAAACCCGTCACCGGGCTGCGGCCGAATGTAGTATAGGAAGAACGGGCGGAACCGCTTGGGACGGCCCCGCCCGCAGCGTAGTCGTCTAAAGGCGCAGTTCCGTCTCGGCGTCGAAGATCGACGCCAGCGACATATCGAAGCCGAGCTTGACCTGTGAGCCCGGGCTGAAGCGGCGGGCGCCGTTGATGCGCACCGACATCGTATGTCCGGCATGCTTCAGCCAGAGCAGGTTGTCGGCGCCCATCGGCTCCTCGATATCGACGGTCGCGTCGTGAACCTCGGCGCCGAGGTTCTCGTTGACCTTGATATGCTCCGGCCGCACGCCGAGCGTCACCTTCCGGCCCGCCTGCAGCGGCCCGCTCGCCTCATAGGCATCGACATTGAAATCGACACCGTTCGCGGTGAACACGGTGGCGTCGCCCCGCTTGGCGATCTCGCCGCGAAGGAAGTTCATCGACGGCGACCCGATGAAGCCGGCAACGAACAGGCTGCGCGGCTTGTTGTAGATCGTCGTCGGATCGGCAAGCTGCTGAATCTCGCCGTTCTTCATGATCGCGATGCGGTCGGCGAGCGTCAGGGCCTCGATCTGGTCGTGCGTCACGTAGATCATCGTGTTCTTCAGCGACTGGTGCAGCCGCTTGATCTCGACGCGCAGCTCCGAACGCAGCTTGGCGTCGAGGTTGGAGAGCGGCTCGTCGAACAGGAACACGTCGACATCGCGCACCAATGCACGACCGATCGCCACGCGTTGGCGCTGGCCGCCGGAAAGCTCGGCCGGCTTGCGCTTCAGGAGCGGCTGGATCTGCAGGATTTCGGACGCGCGGGCCACGCGCTTGTCGATATCGGATTGCGGGATCTTGGCGACCTGCAGGCCGAAGGAGAGGTTCTTCTCCACCGTCATCTGCGGATAGAGCGCGTAGGACTGGAACACCATGCCGATGCCGCGGTCCTTGGGCTCTTCCCAGGTGACGTTCCGGCCCTTGATGTGGATCTGTCCCTCGCTGATGTCGAGCAGGCCGGCAATGCAGTTGAGCAGGGTCGACTTGCCGCAGCCGGACGAGCCGAGCAGCACCAGGAACTCGCCGTCATTGATCTCGAGGTTGAGATCCTTGAGCACGCTGACGGCGCCGAAGTTCAGCGAAAGGTCTTTGATGGAAACGCTTGAATTCATGGATCAGCCTTTCACTGCGCCGGCGGCGATACCGCGGACGAACAGACGTCCCGACACGAAATACACGATGAGCGGCACCAGACCCGTGAGGATGGTTGCGGCCATGTTGACGTTGTATTCCTTCACGCCCTGGACGGAATTGACGATGTTGTTGAGCTGCACGGTCATCGGATAGTATTCCGGCCGGGTGAAGACGACGCCGAACAGGAAGTCGTTCCAGATGCCGGTGACCTGCAGGATCATGGCGACGACGAAGATCGGCAGCGACATCGGCACCATGATCTTCAGGAAGATCTGCCAGAAACCGGCGCCATCGACGCGGGCGGCCTTGAACAGCTCCTGCGGCAGCGATGCGAAATAGTTGCGGAAGAGCAGCGTCAGGATCGGCATGCCGAAGATCGAATGCACGATGATCAGGCCCGTGAGCGTGCCGTAGATTCCCATTTCACGCAGCACGATAACAATCGGATAGATCATCACCTGGTAGGGAATGAACGCGCCGATGACGAGGATCGAGAAGAACAGTTCCGATCCCTTGAAGCGCCAGTTGGCGAGCGCATAGCCGTTGACCGAGGCAATCGCGATCGAGACGATCACGGATGGCACGGTGATCCTCACCGAGTTCCAGAAGCCGCGCGAGAGACCGTCGCAGTTGAGGCCCGTGCAGGCCGTGGCCCAGGCTTTGACCCACGGCTCGAAGGTGATTTCCATCGGCGGCGAGAAGATGTTGCCCATGCGGATTTCGGGCATCCCCTTCAGCGACGTGACGATCATCACGTAGAGCGGCAGCAGGTAGTAGGCGGCGGCGACGAACAGCGTGCCGTAGAGCATGATGTTGCGCGGCGAAAGCACCCGCTTCGGCTTCTTGCCGTTCGGTCCGTCGAAGGACTTGACCGGTGCCAGTGCGACGTCTGCCGTCTTGAGAGCGATGGTATCAGGCACGTTTACGCCCTCCCCCGAATTCCAGATAAGCCCATGGAATGATGATGATCGCGACCGTGATCAGCATCATGGTCGAGGCGGCGAAGCCCTGCCCCAGGTTCTGCGCCTGGAACATGTAGTCGTAGACATACTTGGCCGGCACTTCCGACGAGATGCCGGGTCCGCCCGACGTCTGCGCCACCACGAGGTCGTAGACCTTGACGATGCCGGAGGCGATGATGACGAGCGTGGTGATGAAGACGGGACGCATCATCGGGATGACGATGAAGAGATAGGTCTTCCACATCGGAATGCCGTCGACGCGCGAGGCCTTCCAGATGTCCTCGTCGATCCCGCGCAGGCCGGCGAGCATCAGGCACATCACAAGGCCCGTCCCCTGCCAGAGTGCTGCGATCAGCACGCCGTAGATGACAATGCTCGGCGTATAGAGCGGATCGAAGGTGAAGCTCGTCCAGCCGAGCGAACGCACCACCGACTGCACGCCGAACTCGGGATTGAGCACCCACTGCCAGACAAGGCCGGTGACGATGAAGGACAGCGCGAAGGGATAGAGAAAGATCGTCCGGAACGCATTCTCGAACCGGATCTTCTGATCCATCAGGGCGGCCAGCGTAAAGCCGATCACCAGGCTGAAGATCAGGGAAAAGATGCCGTAAAGGGCGAGATTCTCGATGGACACGATCCATCGCGGCGCGGCCCAGAGCCGCTTGTATTGGTCGAAACCAACGAAGCTCATCCTTGGCAGGAGCTTCGAGTTGGTGAAGGAATAGAACACCGTCCAGACCGTACCGCCGAGAAAGATGACCAGGGCGGTAAGGATCATTGGGATGGATGCAATTTTGGAATTCAGATTGCGCAGCAACTGATTTGGCCGGCCGGCTTTCGCTGGACCCGTCATTGTGTTTCCTCCTGACACGCACTTGCTTTTTTGACCGAGAGCAGCGGCCGATGCCGGACACCGCTCCCGTCTCTTGCCCCGGATGGTTCCGGCCGCATCCTCCGCAGCCGGAAATCATCGGGAAAGCACTGCCACGAGCCCGCCGCCACCGGCGGTTAGGGCAAATCCGGCTCCCCGTTCCTGGGCGGAAAGCCGGATCGCGGCAGTACGAGCAGACGATCAGTCGGCGGAGCCGATGATTTCGGCAAAGCGCTTCTGCGCCGCCTCAGGCGTCATCGAGGCATTGGCGAAGAACTCCGAGAAGAGGTCTTCCTTCTGCTTCTGGCTGTCGGCCGAAAGCAACTGGTCGGTGCCTTCGACGATGTTGCCCTTCTTCAGGATCTCGAGACCCTTCTTCATGCAGTCGTTGGCAGCCTCGAGATCGACATCACCGCGAACCGGCAGCGAGCCCTTCTTGAGGTTGAAGGCGACCTGGGTCTTCGGATCGAGCAGCGTCTTGGCGAGAACATCCTGCGCCTTAGACTTGGCTTCGTCCTTGAGCAGCGGGAAGTAGAACGCATCACCACCGGTGGAGATGATTTCGTTCACGCCCAGCCCCGGAAGGCAGGTGTAGTCGGTACCGGCCTTCTGACCGGCGAGAGCGAATTCGCCCTGCGCCCAGTCACCCATGATCTGGCCGCCGGCCTTGCCGGTGATGACCAGATTGGTTGCCTGGTTCCAATCCTGGACGTTGCTGCCCTTGGACATCTTGCGGGCGTCGTCTGCAGCCTTGAAGACCTTGGCGATCTCGGGACCGGCAGCCACGTCGGCGTCCTTGTCCTTGAATACCTTGTTGAACGTGTCCTTGCCGGCGATCGCCACCATCAGCGTGTCGAAAGCGCCTGCTGCCTGCCACGGCTGACCGCCGACGGCGAGCGGCACGATACCGACCTTTTCGAGAGCCGGAGCGGCGGCGACGAATTCATCCCAGTTCTTCGGCACGTCAACGCCGGCCTTCTTGAAGGCGGCGTTCGAGAGCCACAGCCACTGCCAGGAGTGGATGTTGACGGGGGCGCAATAGATCTTGCCGTCGATCGTGCAGCTGTCGAGCAGGCTTGCCGGACGGATGATGTCCTTCCAGTGCTCGGCGGTCGCGACATCGGTCAGGTCGCGCATCAGACCAGCCTGAACGAGTTCTTCCGCCTGACGGCCGTGGTTGAACTGGGTGGCGCCCATCGGATCGCCGCCGGTGATGCGGCTGACCATGATCGGACGCGCCGTGCCGCCGGAACCGGCGATGGCACCGTCAACCCACTTATTGCCGGTCGCGTCGAATGCCTTGGCGAGTTCGGCCACCGCAGCGGCTTCGCCGCCCGAGGTCCACCAGTGCGTGACTTCGAGATCGGTGGCGTGTGCCGCACCAAGCGGCAGGGCGACGGATGCGCACAGCGCTGCCGCCATCAAACGAATATTCATGAGTTCTCCTCCCTCACTGAAACGTTGCCGGAAAAACTTAGTTCAATCGATATTGCCGCGCAACAGCCACCCCTTAAAATTTTCTTTCAGGCCATGCTTTGCTACCTTTGCCTGCTGAAACAACGCCATTCCCGCAAGCCGGTGCAAAGGCGTGGCGCACCCATGTGCAAGTGCAAATCGCTTCTATATATCTGTTTTTATGTCTTTTATTCGACTGGTATCATGACGTAATTTCTCATTATCGTTCGCAGGTGCAAAAATTTCGCGCAAAAACCACCGATTCAACCATTGGGCGCATACGCGACAGAACCATCGCAAAAATCGCTCGACAATTTCACTGTAACGTTACAGATTTTAAGGCCCGTGGGAGGGAACGGCATTTGTGTATTCAGGCTTACAGCACTGCGAAAAGCATCTATAAGCGAACCAAATCGCGTAGGACGGCCTAGAGGGATGAAAAACAAAGCGAATTTCGGGACGACGGTGACCGAGGCATCTCGGGAGAGACCGACACTGAAGACGATTGCCTTCATGACCGGCCTCGGCATCACCACTGTGTCGCGCGCGTTGAAGGATGCACCCGACATCGGCGCGGAGACCAAGGAACGCGTGCGGATGGTGGCAAGCCAGCTCGGCTATCAGCCGAACCGCGCCGGCGTGCGCCTCAGAACCGGCAAGACAAACGTCATTGCGCTCGTTCTGAGCATAGATGAGGAGATCATGGGCTTCTCGAGCCAGCTGGTCTTCGGCATCTCGGAGGTCCTGACCGGCACGCCCTACCACATCGTCGTCACGCCGCATTCGCACAGCAAGGACCCGATGCTGCCGGTGCGCTACATCCTGGAGACAGGCTCGGCCGATGGCGTCATCATCTCCCGCATCGAGCCAGATGATCCGCGTGTGCGCCTGCTCAGCGAGCGCAACATGCCGTTCGCCACGCATGGACGCACCGACGCCGGGCTGATGCACCCGTTCCACGACTTCGACAATGAAGCCTTCGCCCACCAGGCCGTCGAGAAGCTGGTCGCGCGCGGTCGCAAGCGCATCGCCCTCCTCCAGCCTCCAAGCAAGCTAACCTATTACACGCACACGCGTATCGGCTTCCAGACCGGCCTGCATGACTACGGCGCCGAGGAAGTGCCGCTGCGCGTCACCATCGACACGCCGCTGGACGATATCCGCAACGCCGTCGAGACCATGATGCGCTCCAGCAACGCACCTGACGGCATCGTCTGTCTCGCCGGCAGCGCCGCCATCGCCGTCAACGCCGGCATCGAAGCCGCCGGCAAGCGCCTCGGCCACGATGTCGACATGGCCTCGAAGGAATCGGCGCCGATCCTCAACTGGATCCGCCCGGAGATCATCACCGCCTATGAAGACGTCCGCCACGCCGGCCGCGAAATGGCCAAGGCCGTCATCGCCCGCATCGACGGCGTCGAGCCGGAGCTGCTGCAGAGCGTCAGCCAGCCGGTCTGGACACGACCGGGCAGCTGAGGGAAGTCAACAAGGAAAGACAACGCATGACCAAGGCTCTCCTCATCATCGATGTGCAGAACGCCATCGTTGCGGGCAAAGGCACGCCCGAACGGCAGCCATTAATCGACGCCGCGCTTGATGAGACCGTCGCCCGCCTCGCGGCGCTCCGGGAACGCGCATGGCATAGCGGCGTCCCCGTCGTCCTCGTACAGCACGACGGCGATCCGGGCCATCGCCTCGCGATCGGCACGCAAGGCTGGGAAATCAGGCAGGAACTCGCGCCTGGCAGCGGCGACACCGTCGTTCACAAGAAGAGCGCCGACTCTTTCTTCGAGACTGATTTGACCGAGCGGCTGACGGAGCGCTCCGTGACCCATCTCGTCGTCGGCGGCTGCATGTCGCAGTTCTGCGTCGACACCACGGTGCGCCGCGCCGTCTCGCTTGGCTACAACGTCACCCTTATCGCCGACGGCCACACGACCGCCGATTCGGGCTCATTGACCTTCGCCGAGATCGTCTCCCACCATAACGAGACGTTGGATGATTTCGATGCCGGGTCCGCGCTGGCGATCGTTCGCGCCGCCGCCGAAATCCAGTTCTGAACCAGTTCAACTGGCCTAAACGCAAAACAGCCGGGCAAATGGCCCGGCTGTTGTCATTTTCAGAAAGCGAACCTTAGAAGGTCGCCGCACCGCTGCCCCATGGGCCGTGGTGGAAGTCCTTGCCGTCGAGGCGATCGAAGCCGTGGGCGCCGAAGAAGTCGCGCTGCGCCTGGATCAGGTTGGCAGTGCCGCGGCCCTGGCGGTAGGCGTCGAAGTAGGTGAGAGCCGAAGTGAGCGCCGGAACCGGCAGGCCGGCCTGCAGGGCAGCGCCGACAACGCGACGAAGCGCCGGCAGCGATTCCTTGACCATATCCGCGAAAGCAGGCGTCACGATCAGGTTGGCGACGTCAGGCGCCTTGGTGAAGGCCGAGGTGATTTCGTCGAGGAACTGCGAGCGGATGATGCAGCCATCGCGCCAGATCTTGGCAATAGTTGGCATCGGCAGCGACCACTTAAACTCGCGCGAGGCTTCCGCCATCACCGCGAAGCCCTGAGCGTAAGCGCCGATCTTGGCGGCGAACAGAGCCAGTTCCAGATCCTTGACCAGCTCGGGACCGTAAGCGACCGGGAAGTTGTATTCCGGCTTGCCGAAGATCTTCTCGGCGGCTTCGCGCTCGGTCTTCATCGACGACAGGCTGCGGGCGGCAACGGCCGCTTCGATCGCCGTTGCCGGGATGCCCATGTTCTGCGCTTCGATCGCCGACCATTTGCCGGTGCCCTTCTGGCCAGCCTTGTCGAGGATCATGTCGACCATCGCACCGCCGGAGATCGGATCGGTGGCGGCCAGAACCTTCTCGGAGATCTCGATCAGGTAGGAGTTCAGGCGGCCCTTGTTCCAGTCGCCGAAGATGCCGGAGATGTCCTTGGCGCTCTTGCCGAGACCGTCGCGCAGCACGCCGTAGATTTCGGCGATCATCTGCATGTCGGCATATTCGATGCCGTTGTGGATCGTCTTGACGAAGTGACCGGCGCCGTCATTGCCGAGCCAGGCAACGCAAGGGTCGCCCTTGTACTTGGCAGCGATCGAGGTCAGCACCGGCTCGACGCGCTTCCAGCTGTCTTCCGTGCCGCCGACCATGATCGACGGGCCGTGACGCGCACCTTCCTCACCACCGGAAACACCCATGCCGATAAAGGTCAGGTCGGTGTCCTTGAGGCGATCGAAGCGGGCGATCGTGTCGCGGAAATTGGCGTTGCCGGCATCGATCATGATGTCGCCCTTGGAGAGATGCGGACGCAGCAGCTCCATCTGCTGATCGACAGGCTCGCCGGCCTTGATCATGATGATGATCGGGCGCGGCGGGCGGATCGCCTCGACGAATTCCTCGATCGTCTTGCACGGAATGATCTGCTTCTTCAGATCGCCGGCGCTCTCGTAAAACTCGTCCGTCTTGTCGGGCGTCCGGTTGAACACCGCAATCTTGTTGCCCTTTTCCGCGATGTTCAGAGCGAGGTTGGAACCCATGACCGCAAGGCCGATCAGCCCGATTTCTGCCTTTTCCACGATAACTCTCCGGTTAGTCAAATTGGACGGGTGTTGTGGCACTCTCTGGCTCATACGGCAAGTTCGATTCGCCTCGGATCGGTCGCGTATTGCGTCCGGCGCCAAGTGAACCATATTGCCAACGAGGCCCTGATGTGGGCGGTTTTGGTGCCGTTGGCACCCAAGCGGCAGTGATGCACCGTAAATATGCGACGTTAAGCCGCCCGCGAAAATGAAGGAGGAGAACCCCGTGGCAACCATGCCTGCAAGAATCATTCATCGGTCCATCGAGCGGAACTTGCGCGACGTCTGGGCTTTTGCCGGCGCGCCTGAAAACATGCCGCTCTGGGCATCGGGCCTCGCATCCGGCCTCGAAAAAAGCGGCGACGACTGGATCGCCAAGGGCGTCCTCGGCACCGTTCGCGTCAGCTTCGCGCCACACAACGAATTCGGCGTTCTCGACCACACCGTCACGATCGCAAACGGCTTGCGGGTCTACAATGCGCTGAGGATCATCCCGAACGGCGACGGCTGCGAGGTGATGTTCACTTTGCTGCGGCTACCGGATATGACCGACGAGCAGTTCGAGGCCGACGCGGCGCATGTCGCGCGCGATCTGGAAGCGCTGAAGAAGCTGATGGAAATCTAGGAAGCACCGATGACATCTACGAAAACCGAGCTTCGCATCGACTATGTCGAGTTCAACGTCGCCGATATCGAGCGCTCCAAGGCCTTCTACGGCAAGGCGTTCGGCTGGCGCTTCACCGATTACGGCCCCAATTACTGCGAATTCGACGATGGACGTCTGAAAGGCGGCTTCACCAATCTTGAGGCACCCCGCCCCGGCGGCCCGCTCGTCATTCTTTACGCCGATGACCTTGAGGCGGCGCTACGATCCGTCGAAGACGCGGGCGGCAAGATCGTTCGCCCGATCTTCGGATTCCCGGGCGGCAGCCGCTTTCACTTCGCAGATCCCGATGGATACGAACTGGCGGTGTGGACGAAGGCCTGATCAGGCGGCGAGGTTAGCCGCCGACGATGAAGATCCGGCATCCTGCGAGACAACAAGTGCGCCGATGATGTAGCCGGACGAATCGCGCAGCGGCGACATGCGATACCGTGTTCTCTGTACGACGTTTTCCTCGCGCCGTTCATAGGTCTGGTCGCATGATTCGCCCGAGAAACATGCGTCGAGCATGCCCTTGACGCAGTCCACGAACCGCGCTTCCCCGAGAACATCCTTCACATGCCGCCCGACCATCTCGAATGGCTTGCGCTTGGCGTAAGCGGAGCTCGCGGCATTGGCGTAGAGGTAGCGGTAGTCCTTGGTCAGGACCGCAACGCGGTCCGGCAGGGCTTCGAGGATGGCCGAATTCAGGAAATTGCCATTGTCGGTATTGGGCACATAGGCAGCAGGCGCGGTTACCCGTTCGCGGTCCATGCGCTCAAGCGGCGGCATCTGCCAGCGCGGAACGGTCGAACCGAGATACTGCTCCATCATATAGGCAAGCAGCTTGACATGCTCGCGCACGGATTCGCTGTCTTCGGCATACTGATCGATCAGGCAGCCGACAAACTGCATCTGCATATGCGCGTAGAACAGATTGGTAGCGCGGTAGCCAAGAATCGTCTCGATCAGCGCGTCGATGGAGCCGTCGAGGCTGCTCACCCGCGCATCATCACCGAGCCGTATGGCCTCGTCAATTTGCGAACACCGCAACGAGAACGCCTGAAAAAGCCCGAGCACGACACCTCCCATGCCGATTTCCGTGAGGGAATTGCTTTAACACCAAGGATCGCCACGGCATCTTTACCGTTCATAATCCTTCCTGTCAGAAATCGGTAACATGACGCCACTTCATGTTCAATGACGAAGAGACCTTGTTTTTCAATGACAAGATGTAGTGGGACGTCCCACTACATGATTTGGCGCTTGATTTCCCACCGGTCGTGATACCAGAGCCACTGCTCAGGATACTCGCGCACCCAGCTTTCGACCTTGTCGTTCAACAGCTGCGCCGTACCGACCATATCGAGGTTGCCGTTCGCATCGCGCGGCAACTCGACCTTAGGCTCGATTTCCAGCCGGTAGCGATTGCCGGGCAGGCGGATGCAGCGGGCCGGATAGACCTCGCAGTTGAACTGACGCACCAGCTTTCCAAGCAACGGATTGGTCTTCACCGGCAGGCCGAAGAATTCGGTCTTCAGGCCACGGCCGAACTTCTGGTCGACGAGCACGCCAACCCCCTGCTCCGCTTCCAGCTGGCGCGCGAGCGCAAACGACGATCCGGCATGCGACGGCACCAGCTTGCCCATGCGGGCACTGCGGAAGTCGAACACCTTCTGCGCCACGTAGGGATTGTTCGGCGGACGGAAGAGGACGCTGACGTAGAGGCCGAAGGCGGCACCAGCCACCGGCAGCAGCTCGAAATTGCCGGTATGGCCGGTAAAGACGATGAAGGGACGCGGGTTTTCCAGGAGATCGAGGAAGATCGGGATCCCCGACACTTCTACCCTGCCCGGCTCGCTCTTCTCAGGATCGAAATCGAACAGCCGGTCAAGAAACACGTACTCCGCCGCAAGCCGGCCCATATTGGCCCAGCTGCCAAGCGCGATCTGGTTGATCTCCTCTTCGCTCTTTTCGGGAAAGGCGTTGCGGAGATTGGCAAGTATAAGCTTGTGGCGCTTCATCTTCGGGCCGATCTTGCGCATCAGCCAGTCGATGAAATTGATCGCCCCGTCGGCCGGGAAGATCTTCAGGAAGTTCAGGAAGCCGAACATCACCTGCGCGATCAGCCACTGGCGAAAATGGTCCAGTTTCAGGACGATCCGGGTGATGAACAGCTCCAAGGGATCAATCCATCTTCAGGATGATCTTGCCGAAGATCTGGCGCGATTCCATGCGCTCCAGCGCCCGGTCGATGTCGTCGAAACCGACTTCGGTATCGATGACGGGATGCACGAGGCCACGGCCCATCTTCTGCATGGCGTCGGCCATGTTCTCCATGCGGCAACCGAAGGAGCCGAGCAGCTTCAGCTGCTGCTGGAACAACATCATAAGGTTCATGTCGGTGGAGACGCCCGATGTCGAGCCGCAGGTAACGAGACGCCCGCCGCGCTTCAGGCAGAGCATCGAGCCCGCCCAGGTATCCTTGCCCACATGTTCGAAGACGACGTCGACGCCCTTCTTCTTGGTGAGCTTGCGCACCACGCCCTCGAAGCGGTCCGTGCGATAGTTGATGACGTGATCGGCGCCGAGCGCCTTGGCCTTCTCGATCTTGTCGTCGGAACCAACGGTGGTGATGACGGTGCAGCCGATCTTCTTGGCAAGCTGGATCGCCGCCGTGCCGATACCGGACCCGCCGGCATGCACGAGGATCGTTTCGCCCGGCTCAAGCTTGGCGTTGTCGAACAGCATGTGCTCGACGGTGCCGAAAGTAACCGGTGCGACGGCCGCGCCAACGGCATCGACGCCGGGAGGTGCCGGAACGAGCAAGCGAGCCGGAAGATTGACCTTCTCCTGCGCGAAACCGTCAAGATGGAAACCGTGAACGCCCGAGACATGTTCGCAAAGATTGTCGCGACCCTCGCGGCACGGACGGCAGAGACCGCAGGTGCGCGCGCCATAGACGGCGACCAGCTGGCCCGGAAGCACGTTGGAGACGCCCGGCCCGATCGCCTCGACGACACCGGATGCTTCCGCGCCGATGACGAGCGGCATCTTGCGCTTGGCAAACGCCATGCCGCGCCAGCCCCAAACGTCGATATGGTTGAGCGCGACCGCCTTGACGCGCAGCGTCACTTCGCCGGCGCCGGGCGCATCGGGTTCAGGCAGATCGGTGATCTCGAGCTTGCGGTCGTCGATCAGTTGCAGAGCGCGCATGGCAAAATCCTTCGCGGTCGCACCAGCCGGACGGCCGATGCGCGGTTTATGTTTGCTGTTGCGTCCCGCAGGCCCTTGCCGGGCGCGGCCGCAACAATGGAATTTATGGTCGCAAACCGCTTAAGCCGGTTCCAGCGCCATGACAAGGCTGGCGTTCTGGCCGCCGAAGCCGAAGGAGTTGGAAAGCACGGCGTTGACCTGCGCATCCCGCTTCACATTCGGCACCACGTCGAGAACGATCGCCGGATCCGGGTTGGTGTAGTTGATGGTCGGCGGCAGCGTGCCGGTGCGCATCGTCTGCAGCGAGAACACGGCTTCGACGGCACCGGCAGCCGTCAGCGTATGGCCGATCATCGACTTGTTGGATGACAGCGGGATGGAGGCCATGCGGTCGCCGAAGACAGCGAGCATCGAGCCATATTCCATCTTGTCGTTCTCGGGCGTCGAAGTGCCATGAGCGTTGATGTAGCCGATATCGCCTTCATCCATGCCGGCATCGGCAAGTGCCGCGCGGATCGTCGCGATCGCCGGGCCGCCATCCGGCGAGGACCGGGTGCGGTGGAAGCTGTCGGCCTTTTCGCCGGCGCCCTTCATGATGCCCAGCACCTTGGCGCCACGCGCGATCGCCGATTCCAGCGATTCCAGCACCAGCGTCGCGGCACCTTCGGCGATGACGAAGCCGTCGCGATCCTTGCTGAAGGGCTTGGAGGCCTTGGTCGGGTTGTCGTTCTGCGTCGACAGGGCCGAGAGCAGAGAGAAGCGGATCAGCGCTTCGGCGCTGACCGAGCCGTCGGTCGCAACGGCAAGCGCCCGGTTTGTGCGGCCCTGGCGGATCGCCTCGATGCCGAGCTGGATCGCGGTCGCGCCCGAAGCACAGGCCGTCGACAACGTCACCGGAAGACCGCGCGTACCGAAACGATCGGCCAGACGCTCCGAGATGGCGCCGAACAACGCAGCCTCATGGAAGGCCGGATCGGGACGCTGGCGCATCGCGGTCAGGAAGCGGTCGTAGGCATCACCCGGCTGCGAGGGCGGCGGCGAACGATCGCCGAGTTCGAAGCGGGCAATCCATTCCGGCTCGATCGGAGGTGCTGCCAGAAACAGCGGACCGTTGAAATCGCCTGCGATGTCGGCATCGGCCAGTGCCTCGATCGTCGTCTCGCGTGCGAATGCATAGGAACGCTCGACGGCGTTCGGTGCCGGAACGTCGATGAAATCGACTGTGCCGGCGATCCGCGTCGAAAGACCGTCCGTCGGAAAACGATTGATGTCGTGGATACCGGATTTGCCCGATATCAGCGCCGACCAGTTGTCCTTGAGGCCCTGCCCCAGCGAGGTCATGATGCCGACGCCGGTAACAGCCACGATCGGGCGGCCGAGATGATCCTTGTAAGCTTGATCCGTCATGTGCCTGCTCCTCACGCGTCCGCCGACAGAACGGCGACGCCTTCGCCACGCTGATGCCCGACCGTCGTGACGACAGCGGCCTTCGTGCCTGAACTCATGGATTTTTCATGTGCGCCGTCGAATGCCGGCACCTTGGCCTCGCCGTCGATGGCAAGGGCGGCCAGCGCCAGCCCGAGGGTGAAGTGCGCCTCCAGCCCATGGCCGGTCACGCCGCCGAAGCCGCGGATGGCAGCGCCCGGCAGCTGATGCTCCAGAACAGCCTTCTCACGCGACGCGAGCTCGGGCATGCCGGAAGAACCGGAGAAGATCGCCGTGCTTTCGGCCGGCAGGCCCCGGGCGGGTTCAAGCAGCCGCTCAAGGCGCTTTTCGAGATTGCCGGCGCCGCGATTGCCGCGATCCCCCTCGATGGACGAGATCGTCGAATAAATATGGGCGCCGCGCGCTTCGGCATGCGCCCGCGATTCGAGCACCAGGAAGGCGCCGAGCGAACCGCTCGTGATGCCGCCGTCCTTGCGCGACCACAAAGGCTGCCATTCGCCGCGCGAATGCGAGCCGATCGCCTCGAACAGCAGAACCATGTCGAGACGCTCGGCCGAAAACGCGCCGCCAACCAGCGCATGCGAGGATTCGCCTGACTTGATGCGGTAGAAGGCCGTCTCGACGGCGGAAATACCGGCCGATTCCTCACCCATGAAGGTGCGCGACGAGCCGGTGACCTTGTGAACGATCGAGATATTGCCGGCGAGCAGGTTGGAGAGCTGCGCCAGGAAGAGCGTCGGGCGAAGCTCGGTCGTGAGCTTCTCGTTGAGCAGCACTTCGCGGTCGTTGCGCTTCAGGCCTTCATCGACGATCAGCGTGTCGACATTGATGTCGCGCTCGCCGCCACCGGCCGCCACGATCATGTCCATCGTGCCGCAGGCTTCGACATTGTCCTTGAGGCCGGCGTCGTCGAGCGCAAGGCCCGCCGCGAACACGCCGATGCGCTGCCAGTTTTCCATCTGTCGCTGATCGCCGCGCTTGGCGATCTGCAGTGACCAGTCCACTTCGGGCAGCGGATGGATCGGATAGGGCTTGAACTTCTCGGTCTCGACAACAGTCTTCGGCGCTTCGGCGGCGTTGAGCAACGCGATATGCGGCTCCTTGCCGACGCCCTGACAGGTTACGATACCTACGCCCGTGATGACGACATCATTCTGAGCCTTGCTCATCCATTCACTCCCTGCGCAGCGATTGCATCCATCAGGCCGATTTCACTGGCGCGTTTCTTGACGATGTCACCGAGCGGAATTTCGCTGAAAGGCATGGTGCGCAGCTTCAGCTGCGCGTCGCAAACCTTCTTGCCGCCACTGGTGATCTTGGCCTTGGTGACCGCGAAGCCCGAACCGTCGTGCTCCAGAAACGCCTCGATATCGAGGACCGCTTCCGGCTCGACGAAGGTGCGCATCTTCGCACCGTCGACCGACATCAGGAACGGCATGGCCGCGAAATCGGTCGCCGCCAGCACCAGCATACCGGATGCCTGCGCCATGGTTTCAATGAGAAGCACGCCCGGGACAAGGGGCATGCCGGGAAAATGACCTTCGAACACCGGGCTCTTCGCCGGCACGACGGAGCGTGCCTTGAGTGTCTTGGTCTGAAGGTCGACCGCCTCGACGCGATCGATCATCTGGAAGTATTCCAGGAGCATCGGATCCTCCGGCCGCACAGGCAACATGCCGTCGGCTAGAGCGCCGTGCATCCGAATGGACGCACAAAGGACGCTCTATCATTTTTTAATCGACAGGACCAAGCATTGCGAAAATCGGAGCCGATTTCGCAAAGCGCGACCCTGTGGGCCTACTTAGTAACAAAACCGCCCGGCCGCCATGGTGAATGGCGACAGGGCGGAGAAAAAAATTGTGCGTATCGATCAGGCCTTGGCGGCGCGCAGTTCGTCGATCTTGGCGCAGAGGTTCTTCAGAACAAAGTACTCCGACGTAGAGACCTTGCCCTCGTTGACTTCCTGCGTCCACTTTTCGAGCGGGATCTTGATGCCGAATTCCTTGTCGATGGCGAAAACGATATCGAGGAAGTCGAGGCTGTCGATACCGAGGTCGTCGATCGTATGGCTTTCCGGCGTGATCGTATCACGATCGATCTCGCTGGTTTCTGCAATGATGTCGGCAACTTTATCGAATGTAGCGGTCACGCCTGTACCTCTTGGAAATGATAGTTTTCCCCCTCATAGGCAAATCCATTTCAAAAGCCAATGCTTTCGTCCAGCCCGAGGTGCAATTTGCGCAGGCACTGTTGCTCAAACAGCATGCACTCAAAGGCAGCCGGCAACCGTTTCCGCGACGTTTCGCCTCGCCAAGAGCCTTTCCTGGTTAGCTTGAAGCATTCTGCCGGAGCAGGTTTTCGTCAGGGCAAAGGCGATTGGCGAAGGGCATACCCCAGGTACGGTCGAGCCGATCGCCTTTGATCCTGGCGGAAAGATGCCCGGCCCTTCGGGTTGCCTGAAACGGGCCGCCTGATCGTCCGGCCGGCTTGGCCGTATGCGTGGGCTACGACACGCGCCAGCCGGACGACCATCCGACTCCGTTTGAGGCAACAGAATGCTTCAATCTAACCAGGAAAGGCTCTAGTTCGTGACGACAACCCGCGTATTGGCCAAGCCCGCCTGCCGCGTCATGTCGAAAAACTGCGCCGCATTGTTGGGATGCAGGCGAATGCATCCATGCGATGCCGGGCGGCCGAGACGCTTGAGATCGAAGGTCGCATGCACGGCATAGCCACCATTGAAGAACACCGCGTATGGCATCGGCGCATCGTCGTATTTCTTCGAGCGATGGTCACGCGACAGCCACTTGGCGCTCCAGGAACCGACAGGTGTCCTGTAACCGGAGCGCGCCGTCGAAACCTTCCAGCGGTATTTGACGAAGCCGTTCTCGGTGACCGTCATGGTTTGCGAGCTGATGCTGATCTTCGCGATCAAGGTCGAGGCCTCGGCAGCAACGGCCGATAACTGCAGCAATACGATCGCCGCAGCTCCTGCAAGTATAGTTCTCATCGTCCCCTCGTTCATTCTGCATGAATACAGTTGAACAAGACTACGCCGGGAGACGTTACATCCGCTTAAGGAGAATGGTAATCAACATGATAACAGTATCGCGCTGATCTATAGAAGAAACAGGAAGATCACCAGAGCGACAAAGGCGAGAACCGAGCAGCTGGCATAGAAGACGGAGACCGCGCTCTCGATATCCTCGATGACAGCGGTCTCTCTTCCTCCGCCATTGATCATCGGCTCCATCACCACGACACCGGAATAGACGCGAGGTCCAGCGAGCTGCACGTTGAGCGCGCCAGCCATCGCCGCTTCCGGGCGGCCAGAATTCGGCGAGCGATGCATGCCGCCGTCGCGCATCGCGATTTTGAACGCCTCGCGGCAAGCATCGCCGCCGCGTCGTAGCCACGCACCCGCCGCGATCAGCGCGATCGACAGCCGCGCCGCCGGCCAGTTGGCGAGATCATCGAGCCTCGCCGACGCCCAGCCGAAATCAACATAGCGCTCCGACTTGTGACCGATCATCGAATCCGCCGTGTTCAGCATCTTGTAGGCAAGCAGACCCGGCAGACCGAACACCAGGTACCAAAGTGCCGGCGCGACGACGCCATCGGAGAAATTCTCCGCAAGGCTCTCGATCGCCGCCCGGCAGACGGCCGGCTCGTCAAGTGTTTCCGGATCGCGCCCGACGATCATCGACACGGCCTTTCGCCCACCATCGAGGCCGCCCTGCCGAAGACCGGTGGCAACCGCCTCGACGTGATCGGCAAGGCTCTTCTGCGCCAGGAACACTGTGACGCAGAGAACTTCAAGCAGGATGCCCGCAAGCCCGAACAGCGCGAAGAACAGATGCAGCGCGACACCAGCAGCGACGGCGATCAGAAGCAGGGCTGCGATGACGAGCATGCCGTTGCGCCGGCGGCTCTTGCCTGGCAGTTCCGTCCGGTTGAACAGCGTCTCCATCCGCGAGATCGCCTTGCCGAAGAGCACGATCGGGTGCGGCAGCCGCGCCCACAGCACATCCGGATCGCCAACGATCCTGTCGAGCATCAGAGCAAGCACCAGCACGAGAAGATTCAGTTCAAAAATCATCGATTGAAGCTCATCAGGGCATCGGCGAGCCTGAGGTCGCCAGTGGTATCCGGGGTCACGCCGAAGCGCAGCCAGGAAGGGGCATAATCGAACTTGCGGACCAGAATGTGGTGCACGCACAGATGTGCCTGCAACGCATCCGCCGCCTCGTCTTCGACCAGCGAGAAAAGCGCGGTCCCGCCACGAATGCGAAGCCCGCCCTTGCTCAGAACCTCACGCATCGCCTCGCTGCGCTGATCGATCGCGCGTCTGAGCGGCTCGGTATCCGTGCGCAGCAGGGAAGCAGCGATCGACAGCGCCGGCCCGGAAACGGCCCAGGGGCCGAGCAGGCTCTCGAACCGATCGACAAGCTCCCGCGCCGCGATCACGAAGCCAAGCCGCAGCCCGGCAAGCCCGAAAAACTTGCCGAAGGAGCGAAAGACGATGAGATTGGCGTGATCCGCGACATGACCGACGACGCTGGCCTCGGGCACGGTGTCGCCGAACGCTTCATCGACCACGAGAAGCCCTCCCCGCGCCGCCAACCCACGCGCAAGATCAAGCAGCACCTCGGGCTGGTAGATCCGGCCATCGGGATTGTTCGGATTGACGATGACGACAAGCGCGTGATGGTCGCCGACCTCGTCGATCCCATCAAGCCGATCGACAGCCGCTCCGGCCATCACGAAGGCCCGCTCATATTCACCGTAGGTCGGCCCGAGAACCGCGACGCGCCCCCCCGCCGCAATCAGTCGCGGCAGAAGCTGGATGACCGATTGAGTGCCGGGCACCGGCAACGGCAGGCTGACGCCGCTCCTGTAATAATCCCGCGCCGCCTCGCGCGCCTCGTGGACGAGATGCTGATCCGGCAACCGGTGCCAGGCGCGCATGGGGATATCAGGCAGGACCGCCGGAAACGGGCTGATACCGGTGGAAAGGTCGAGCCAATCTTCCGGCTTGCCGCCATAAAAGGCCGCGGCGGCCGTTATGCCGCCACCATGAATGATCGGGGCATTCATCGTGCCGGTCCGCCCGCGCTACCCGCCGGTCCGCTCACCTGCGCCGCCACATCGATCAGATGCATATAGGACCCGGCCACCTGCCAGCGCTGCAGTCCGGCCGTGCCGAGATCGTTGTTCAATGCGTCGGTCACCTTGAAAAGCCGGTCCGCCTCGCCTTCCGAAACCACCGACGAATAGTGAAACTCGTGCGCCGTCATCGGCTGCGTGAAGAACGAGCCGTTGATCGGATAGACGCGCCGATAGCCGAGATGGCGCCTGCGTTCCTCATAGCTGGTAACCAGCGGCAAAAGCCCGAGCATCTCGTGGCGTTCGCCGCTGGCATCCACCAGCCCGTCGCCCATCACCATATAACCGCCGCACTCCCCGTAGATCCGCACCCCGCCTTCGGCCGCCTGGCGCATGCTCTCGCGAAAGGTTGACGCGGCCGCGATTCGTCCGGCGTGCAGCTCCGGGTAGCCGCCGGGGAGATAGATGGCGTCGGCGGTGCGCTCCGGCGGCTCGTCGGCAAGCGGCGAGAAAAACGAGATATCGGCGCCGCGCCGCCGCCAGCCGAGCAGCATGTGCTCGTAGCAGAAGGCAAAGGCGATATCGCGCGCAACCGCGATCCGGCTGCCGAGCGGCGGCAGGCGATCGATATTGGCCGTCGAGGGACGTGCGAAACCCTGTCTGGCGACACGCATAAGAAAGTCGAAATTGCAGTTCTGCGAGACCGCCTGCGCCGCATGCTCGACGAATTTCTCCAGCGCCTCATGCTCGCCGGCCTGCACCAGACCGAGATGCCGCTCCGGCAGCGCGATCTCGGCGTCACGGCGCACGACCGCGATCACAGGCATGCGGCTCGCCTCGAGCGCCTGGCGCAGCATCATTTCATGCCGATCACCGCCAACCTTGTTCAAGATGACGCCGGCAATCCGGACATCGGCGCGAAAGCCCGCAAAGCCGGCCACAAGTGCCGCGACGGACTGGGACATATGTGACGCATCGACCACCAGCACGACGGAAAGCCCAAGCATCGCCGCCAGATCCGCCGCCGTACCCTTGCCGTCGGCCGCCCCGTCGAAGAGGCCCATCATCGCCTCGATGACAAGCAGCCGGTCGCCGGAGCGATGCAGCGTCGCATTGGCAGCGATCAGCTCGGGGCGCATCGCCCAGGGATCGAAATTGAGGCAGGCGACGCCGCTCGCAGCGGCATGAAAGGCCGGATCGATATAGTCAGGCCCCGCCTTGCCAGGCGCGACCTCCACCCCGCGCTTGCGAAGCGCCCTGAGGAGCCCAAGCGTCACCGTCGTCTTTCCCGACCCGGAGGACGGGGCTGCAATCAACAGACCACTCATGCCGTCTCCTTACTGCCGGACCTCCGGAACGGATCGGGATGCAACCGTCGTCCGGCCAGCGCACCCAGCCAATCGAGAGAACCACGCAACCGCACCACCTCACCGACCACCACGATCGCCGGCGGCTCGATACCCGACGTCAGCGCCGCGGCCGGCGCCTCGCCGAGCGTTGTTTCCAGCACCTGCTGCGCGCTCGTCGACGCGTTACAGACGAAGGCGACCGGCTCGTTGCGCGAGCGCCCCGCGGCAATCAGGTTGGCACTGATCTCGGCAATATGCTTCATCGCCATATACATGACGATGACGGGCGAGCCCTTGCCTATAGCATCCCAGTTTATCGCGTCCGGCACCAGCCCCGATGAATTGTGGCCGGTCAAAAACGTCACCGCATGATTGATGTCGCGGTGGGTAACGGGGATGCCCGCATAGGCAAGCCCGCCGATCCCCGCCGAGATGCCCGGCACGATGCGAAACGGCACGTTATACTCGACCAGCGTCAGCGCCTCTTCGCCGCCACGCCCGAAGACGAATGGATCTCCGCCCTTCAGCCTGAGAACGCGATTTCCCGCCTGCGCGAGTTCGACGAGGCGAAGCGAGATATCGCGCTGTTTGGCCGACGGCTTGCCGCCACGCTTGCCGGCATATTCGAGAACGGCGCCCGGTCGCGCCAGCTTCAGGCACTCGGCATCGACCAATGCATCATGCACGATGACATCGGCTTCCATCAGCCCCTTGACGGCAAGCAACGTCAAAAGACCCGGATCGCCGGGCCCCGCGCCCACGAGCCAGGCACTGCCGGGATCCATCGCCGGGAGGTGAGAAAGTACCGTTTCGATCATGACGATGATCTATGCCCGGCGGCGGACGACGTCAACGCCGCAAACGCGGTGAAGATGGCTATCACGATCACGCCGATTGCAGAGCCCAAAGCGGACTCAAATTATGAGGATATCGGCGCAAGCGGCTGAATGGATTCGCCAATGCGCTTGCGCCGAAATACCGATGATGATTGCCGACTAAGCGTTGAGCAACGTGTCGCGGATCAGGTCGATGACCTCTTGCGACTGAATACCGGTGCAGGCGATCTGGCTCGGCAGGCCGTCCCAGTCGCCCGGCGGAAAACGACGGCCGTCCTGCTTGATGATCGTCTGGCCGTCAGCGATACCACCGCACGCCACGCGCATGGCCCCTGAGATCGTGGTGAACAGTTCCGGCGCCACGACATAGACGCAGGCGCAGCTGTCATGCACCATCATCCCGTCATCGACGGCGTGCTTGTAGAAATCGATGTAGAACTGCGAGAGCTTGTCGAGCAGTTGCACGGCCTTGTCGCCCTTGGCCGCCATCTCGCCGAGATAGCCACGGCTCATCGTGGTGATCGCGGTGACATCCAGACCGATGACGACAACCTGCCACGGCGCAGTCAAAACGATATCGGCAGCCTCGGGGTCGCCATGAATATTGGCTTCGGCAACAGGCGTCACATTACCAGGCACATAGAAATTGCCGCCCATGATGACCACCTGCTTCACCAGGCCGGCAATCTCAGGATCTTCCTTCAGCGCCAGCGCCAGGTTGGTCATGCGCCCAACCGCCACCAGCGTCACCTCGCCAGGATTGGCGCGCACGGTGTCGATGATGAACTTGTAGGCCGGACGCGGATCGAGCGGCACGTCGACGACCTCGGGAACGTTGATGTTGCCGAGCCCGTCATCGCCATGCACGAAGGTCGGCCAGGCGCCTTCCTTGCGCGACGGATCGATCGTGACACTCGCGCCCTTGGCGACGGGTGCCGGAATGTTCCATTCGCGCTTGAGGAACAGCGCATTGCGCGTCGTCGTCTCGATCGAGGCGTTGCCGAACACGGTCGTGATGCCGATCAGATCGATGTCGGCATGGCGGTGCAGGAAAAGCAGCGCCATCGCATCGTCAACACCCGGATCCGTATCGTAAATCACCTTATGCATTATCGTCCCTCTTGCATGTTTTCATGTCATGGATTGGCAGCCGCGCGACAGAACCGCTGCGGCTGCATCGGCGGTCACCATAGCGAGCGCTATTCTTTCCGCAACAGGGCGCGTGCGATCGCGACTGTCGCATGCGCCGATTTGATTTTCGGCAGCACAAGCTCGGCATCGCGCCCGATAGCAGCCAATGCCGCAGATTCAGCAACCCCATGGCAGCCCACCCGCGCAAAGACGACATCGGAAGGGTTCTTGATCCTCGGCGTCTCCCGCTCGAGCGTTTTGGCATCGAAGAACACCGAGGGAACCGCAAGGCGCGCGGCAACCAACGCCATCGCCGGCTCGTCGCGGCGGGAATCGATCGACGCCAGCCCGGCCACCTGACCGGGCTCGACACCCGCCATCTCCAAAGCCGAAGCGACCAGCGCCATGACCTCGTCTGGCGATGCCGCGCGCTCGCAGCCGAGGCCGAGCACGTAGCGGCGGGTGGTATCGAAGGAGAGTGCGGTCATATGCGCGAAATGCCGGTTGCCTGTGTCACGCAAGCCATTGCAGCCCCGTCAGGTAAATGCAACAAGCGCGACGACACAGCGCATTAGCAGCCCCACAGGTTTCCCCTTGTCCGATCTTGCCCCCCACCTGCTTTTTCTCCTCGCCCTCGCAGCTTTCCTTGCCGGTTTCGTGGATGCCATCGCCGGTGGTGGCGGCCTGATCACCGTTCCGGCCATGCTGATCGCGGGCATCCCGCCCCTGCAGACGCTCGGCACCAACAAGGTGCAATCGGTCTTCGGCGCGGCATCGGCCACCATCGCCTATGCCCGTAAGGGCCACGTGAACCTGCGCGATCAGCTGCCGATGGCGTTGATGGCGGTCATGGGTGGCGCGCTCGGCGCGGCACTTGCGACGATCGTGCCGGGCGATGTGCTGAGGGCAATCATGCCGGTGCTCCTGATCGCGATCGCGCTCTACTTCGCGCTGAAGCCGAATCTTGGCGACGTCGACAAGCACCGCCGCATCACACCCTTCGCCTTCGGCCTCACGCTGGTGCCTGCCATCGGCTTTTACGACGGCGTCTTTGGCCCCGGCACCGGCTCGTTCCTCATGCTCGGCTTCGTGTCGCTGGCGGGCTTCGGCATGCTGAAGGCAACTGCGCACACCAAGCTCTTGAACTTCGGCTCGAACGTCGGCGCGCTCGCCGTCTTTGTCTCCTTCGGCGCGATCCTCTGGAAGGTCGGCCTGCTGATGGGCGTCTGCCAGTTTCTCGGCGCCCAGCTCGGTTCGCGGCTTGCGATGCGCATCGGCGCAAAGCTGATCAAGCCGCTGCTCGTCATCGTCTGCATCGCGTTCACGATCAAGCTCTTGTCCGACCCCGCCAATCCGCTGCGCGTCTGGCTGGGGGTCTAAGCCTTAGAACAGCGCGAGAAGCAACGCTCCTGCGGCGATCAGGCTGACGCCGAGCCAGTTCATCATGTTCAGCTTCTCGCCGAGGAACACGACGCCGAAGATGGCGACGAGCACGATCGACAGCTTGTCGATCGGCGCGACGCGTGCGGCATCGCCGATCTTCAAGGCGCGGAAATAGGCAAGCCACGACGCCCCGGTCGCAGCCCCGACAGGCATAGAAACAGCCAGGTCTTCGACGAGATGCTGGAGAACGGCTGCCACTGCCCGCTTGCCATCACGATGGCGCTGATGATGACAAGAATGACGACGGTGCGGATGAGCGTCGCGAAATCGGAATTGACACCGGCCACGCCGATCTTGGCGAAAATCGCCGTCAGCGCCGCGAACGCGGCCGAGAGAATGGCCCAGAAAACCCAACTCTGCGTCATCAGAACTCCACGCCCGCCTGCCCCTTGATGCCCGAGCGAAACGGATGCTTGATCAGCTCCATCTCGGTCACAAGGTCGGCGATCTCGATCAGCTCGTCCTTGGCATTACGCCCCGTCAACACGACGTGAGTCATATAGGGCTTTTCCGTCTTCAGGAACTCCACGACCTCGTTGATATCGATGTAATCGTAGCGCAGCGCGATGTTGATCTCATCGAGCAGCACCATCGAGTTTCGCTCGTCGCGGATAAGCTCCTTGGCCTTCTCCCAGGCAGCGCCGGCGGCCGCGACATCGCGGGCGCGGTCCTGCGTTTCCCAGGTGAAACCCTCGCCCATCGTGTGGAACTGGCAGACATCGGAGAAATGCTTCTCGATCAGGTCGCGCTCGCCCGTCCACATCGCACCCTTGATGAACTGCACCACGGCGGATGGCTTACCATGCGCGATATGGCGGAAGATCATCCCGAAGGCCGAGGACGATTTTCCCTTGCCCTTGCCGGTGTGAACGATGATCAGGCCCTTCTCGCCCGTCTTCGTCGCCATGATCTTGTCACGCGCGGCCTTCTTCTTGGCCATCTTCTCGCTGTGACGCGCGTCGTCGTGGCCAGTGGCCTCCGTCGTGGTCTCGGTGGTTTCCTCAATCATGTCAAACTTCCCCGGATGCAATCTTCAATCGGTCGGCGGTGTCGACACCGCCTGATCCGTCGTGTGAGTTGTCTGTAGCAGCAAGATCGAACCGCGCCGAATTGCTGCGCGGCGTCCACAGCCGTCGTTCGATCGCCTCCAGCAACCGCTCTCTCATTTCCTCGTAGGCTGCAGGGTTCTTCTCGATCATGAAATCGCGCACGCGCTGATCGACGACGAAGGCCTGATAGACCGCCTCGAAATGGTGATTGCCGACAGCACCGGTCGTCGCCGCGAAGGCGAAGAGATAATCGACCGTGGCGGCGATCTCGAACGCGCCCTTGTAGCCATGGCGCATGACGCCATCGATCCACTTCGGATTGACGACGCGGCCGCGCACCACGCGGGCGATCTCTTCCTCCAGCGAGCGGATGACGGGCTTTTCCGGCATGGAGTGATCATTGTGATAGATCGACGGCCTGCTGCCGCCAAGCGTTTCCGCCGCCGCCGCCATGCCGCCTTCGAACTGGTAGTAGTCGTCGCTGTCGAGCAGATCGTGCTCGCGATTGTCCTGGTTCTGCACGACAGCCTGGATGGAGCGCAGCCGCTCTTCGAACACGCCGCGCTCGGCCCGACCCTCTTCGCCGGCGCCATAGGCATAGCTGCCCCAGACCAGATAGGCCTCCGCCAGATCGGCGCGCCGCTCCCAGCCCTTCTCGTCGATCAGCGCCTGCAGCCCGGCGCCATAGGCTCCCGGCTTAGACCCGAAAATCCGATACCCTGCCCGTCTCCTGGCCTGCGCCGCGTCGAGCCCGGCCTCTTCAAGCCGCGCCGCCTCGCCGCGCATCCGCGCCGCAATCGGATTGTCTTGCCCGTCCTCATCCAGCGCGCCGACGGCCCGGATCGCCTTGTCGAACAGCGCGATCTGCTCCGGAAAGGCATCGCGGAAAAAGCCCGAAATCCGCAGTGTCACATCCACACGCGGCCGCCGGAGCAGAGCCTGCGGAATGATCTCATAGCCGGTCACCCGCCGTGATGTCATATCCCAGACCGGCTTGACGCCGATCAGCGCCAGCGCCTGGGCGATATCGTCGCCGCCGGTGCGCATGTTCGACGTGCCCCAGGCCGTCAGCCCGAAGGATACCGGCCACTCGCCATGATCCTGCACATAACGGCGCACCAGAAGCTCCGCCGATTTCCTGCCCAGCTCATAGGCCGCCGGCGTCGGCACCGCACGGCTGTCCACCGAGTAAAAATTCCGCCCCGTCGGCAACACATCAGGCCGCCCGCGCGTCGGTGCGCCCGAGGGACCTGGGGGCACGAAGCGGCCGTCGAGGCCACGGAGCAAGCCTTCGATCTCGGCGTCGCCGCAGGCGAGGATGGCGGGTTTCAGGCGGGTTTCGATCTCGTGGAGGACCGCTTGGGTGGCGTGCCAATTGTCAGCGCATGGCAGTTCACCGGACACGAATTTGGCTGCCAGCAGCTCGATGCGCTCTACGGTATCGCCCTGGGTGCGCCACGGGTCGGACGAGACGTCCGCGAGGATATCGGGGCGTGGCCCAGTCCATGCGGCGGCCATGTTGCAGTCGAGGGGGTCGAAGGAAGACCCCTCCCCAACCCCTCCCCACAAGGGGGAGGGACTTTCCGTCGAGATTGCCTCGCTGGTTCGATCAGCCGCAGCCTCGTCAGCTATGATGGATTGAAACGGCGACAACGTGTTAAGCCCCTCCCCCTCGTGGGGAGGGGTTGGGGAGGGGTTTTGCCCGTTTACGACACTCCCAAAAACATCCCCAGCAATCGCGCGCTGCAAGCTCCGGTCACCGCCTTCACCCAGCCCGCGCGGCACTCGCGCCAGCGCCACCGTCAGATCCGTCAGCAATCGCCCTTCCGGCGACACCCCAAACACATGCAACCCATCCCGGATCTGCATCTCCTTGAGATCGCACAAATAGGCGTCGAGCTTCTTCAGCGCCTCGCTCTCGCTTTCCCCCTTAGCAATCCCCGCATCCTGATCGAGCCCGATATCCGCAACCAGTTCGAGGATCTGCTTGCCCAACAGCCGGATACGCCGAGGATCGCCGCCCGACGCCTCGTAATATTCGTCGACCAGCGCCTCCAGATCCTTCAACGGGCCGTAGCTCTCCGCCCGCGTCAAAGGCGGCGTCAGATGGTCGATGATCACGGCGGCGGTGCGGCGCTTGGCCTGCGTTCCCTCGCCTGGATCGTTGACGATGAAGGGATAGAGATGCGGCAACGGCCCCAGGATCGCCTCGGGGTAGCAGCTTTCCGACAGCGCCAGCGCCTTGCCCGGCAGCCACTCGATATTGCCATGCTTGCCCATGTGGATCACCGCATGCGCATCGAACTTATGGCGCAGGAAGGCGTAGAACGCCAGATAGCCATGCGGCGGCACGAGATCCGGCGAGTGATAGCTTTCCTTGGGATCGATATTGTAACCACGCGCCGGCTGG
Source organism: Rhizobium sp. 2MFCol3.1 (assembly GCF_000377565.1). Lineage (GTDB taxonomy): Bacteria > Pseudomonadota > Alphaproteobacteria > Rhizobiales > Rhizobiaceae > Rhizobium. Next base: position 139,304 of record NZ_KB898364.1, read on the forward strand.
ATGCCGACAAGCACATCGCCGAAGCGCGTGAACGGCAGCGCAAACGCGCCATCCACGACATAGGGATCCGCCTCCGGCTCGCCCCAGCGCGCGCAGATCTCCTCTTGAATCTTTTTCGGAAGAGTTGCGAGGAAATCCTTGTAACGACTCACGGAAAGCGTCTCGCGGATGACCTTTCCGTCGCACCCGGAATTGGTCGGCCCATCCATGATATGACGCATCAGCGCATCGCCATCCTCAGGGATGTCACCAACAGAATAACCAGCCTTGCGCATCGCCTGAAGCACCTCGATCGTACCCGCAGGCGTGTCCAGCCCGACGCCGTTTCCGAGCCGTCCGTCGCGGTTCGGGTAATTCGCCATGACAAGCGCCACCCGCCGCTCGGCCCGCTTCGCATGCCGCAGCCGCGCCCAGTTGGCGGCGAGCCGCGCCGTATAAGCCATGCGTCCGGCATCCGGCTCGCTGGCGACGATATTAGCCTCGACCAGCGCATCATACCGCGCCGCCGACTTGAACGAGACGGCACGGGCAAGAACCCGGCCATCGACCTCGGGCAACGCCACGTTCATACCAAGATCACGCGCTGACAGCCCCTGCGAAGAGTTTTCCCATGCCTCCTTCGAGGATGCGGAAAAGATCGCCTGCAACACCACCGCGTCGCTCGCTTCCAGCACCGTCGGCTGCCGCTCCGCACCCGGCGCCGAGACGGCGAAGCCCGTCGTGTTGATGACAACGTCGGGCTTGGTGGCCGCGAACACGCTTTCCAGAATGCCCTTGGAGACGGGGTCCTTGAGACTATAGGCGAAGACCGGGAGCGGACGGATTCCTTGAGCGGTCAGGGCTTCGATCAGCGCCTCGACGGGGCGAGTTTCGCCGCTTTGCACGAGGGCGCGGTAGAAGGAGATGGCGATGGTGGGTCTTCCCTTCTCCCCGACGGGGAGAAGGTGGCCCGAAGGGTCGGATGAGGGGGAGGCGCCACAAGTGATGTCATCGCCGTCCTGTTGCTGCTCACTCCTTGCGTCGTTCGCCCCCCTCATCTGCCCTGCCGGGCATCTTCTCCCCGCTGGGGAGAAGAGGAGATCAACGTGAGACTTCCACTCCTCAACCCCAACAACACCCCGGCCCGGCCACCAGATCCCGGCCTTCATCAACGGCGCCGCCGCCTCCGGCTTCTCGCCCCCCGACAGCATCGCCTCGGCATAATCGAGAAACGCATGCGTATTCGCATCACCGCCCTCGATCAGATAGGCCCAGAGCGCATTCAGATCCTCAAGCGGCACATTCGAAAACGGCGTCAACCCCGCATCCGGCTTCGAATCCCCCGGCAGCACCGCGATCAGCGCCCCATGCCGCGCCGCCGCCGCATGCAGCGCTTCCAGCGCGTAATGGAAATAGCTGGCGCCGCCGAGTGCTCTGACGATGATCAGCTTCGCATGCCGCGCCGTGCGCTCCACATAGGCATCGACGGACATCGGATGCTTGAGGTTCATCAGGCTCGCGATGCGCAGCGACCGTGCACCGACTCGTCGACCATGCGTAGCCGCTACCGCCGCCAGTTCCGTGTCGGCGGCGGAGAGGAACAGGATGTCTCCGGGAGACTGACCAAGATCGATCGCCTCCTCGCCGTCGCTGATCGTTCCCTGCTGGGCTAGAAGGAGGTGCATGTCGGTGTGTCTTTACGGAGAATGTTATTCGTAGGCGTAGAGTGCGCGGCCTCCTCATCCGCCTGCCGGCACCTTCTCCCCATCGGGAAGAAGGGAAGATTGGCGCGAGCGACCGGCCCCGAGTCTCTTCTCCCCGACGGGGGTCCGAAGGACGGGTCGAGACCGGCGGCTCGACCCCGGTCGGTGCCGGCAGGCGGATGAGGGGGCCACACGGCACCACTCAAGCAATCTTCGAAATCGGACGCGCCCATCCCAACCATCAACCTTAAACCAGACCCTCGATCGCCTCACGCACCGCACCCTCATCCATCTCATGCAGTCCGATCACCACCAGCCGCGTACCGCGCGTCTCGCCGGCCGCCCAGGCGCGGTCGAAATAGTGGTCGATACGGCTACCAACGGCCTGTAGCTGCAGCCGCATCGGCTTGCCGGGAACGTCGACGAAGCCCTTGAGGCGCAGAACGTCGTGCTCGGCGATGATGCCCTTCAGGCTCTCGACGAAGGCCGAGGGATCGGCGATCGGGCCGAGTTCGACGACGAAGCTGTCGAACTCGTCGTGATCGTGCGGCGTGCCGTCCTCATGTTCAAGCTCGTGATGGGATTTGCGGTTGCCGATATCCTCCTCGGTGCCGATGCCAAGGCCGAGCAGCACTGATGCCGGCACGTCGCCGTTCTTCGCCTCGATCATCGCGGGCTTGCGCGCCGTGCGCGAAGCAACCTCGTCGCGGACACGGGCAAGGCCGGCGCCATCGATGAGGTCGGTCTTGTTGAGCACGATCAGGTCGGCGCAGGTCAGCTGGTCCTCGAACAGTTCCTCGATCGGGCTTTCGTGATCGAGCGTTTCGTCCTCGACGCGGCGGGCATCGACGGCATCATGATCGTCGGCGAAACGGCCGGCCGCGACGGCGGCGCTGTCGACCACGGTGATCACGCCATCGACGGTCACCTGTGTGCGGATGTCGGGCCAGTTGAAGGCGGCGACCAGCGGCTGCGGCAAGGCAAGGCCGGAGGTTTCAATGACGATATGATCAGGCCGGTTCTCGCGCTCCAGGAGCTTGCTCATCGTCGGGATGAAATCGTCGGCCACGGTGCAGCAGATGCAGCCATTGGTGAGCTCGATGATATCGTCCTCGGTGCAGTTTTCCGCGCCGCAGCCCTTCAGCACCTCGCCATCGACACCAAGATCGCCGAACTCGTTGATGATGAGCGCGATTTTCTTGCCGCCCGCATTGGTCAACAGGTTGCGGATCATCGTCGTCTTGCCGGCGCCGAGGAAGCCGGTGATGACGGTGGCGGGGATCTTCTGCTGGTTCATCAATTCAACCCTTCATTTTCAGCGGCAGTCCCGCCGCGATAAAATACACATCCGCGGCGACCGCCGCGATCATCTGGTGCAGCCGTCCGGCATGGTCGCGAAACTCGCGCGCCATCCGGTTCTCGGGCACGATGCCGAGGCCGACTTCATTGGAAACGATGACGAGGCGCGCCTTGGCCTTCGGCAGATAGGCGGCGAGTGCAGCAAATTCCGCCGCCATGTCGCGCTCTTCCATCATCAGATTGGTCACCCACAGCGTCAGGCAATCGACAAGCACCGCCCGCCCCTCGCCGTCGATCGCGGCAACCCGGCCCGCGAGATCGAGCGGCTCCTCATGGGTGGTCCAGAGGTCGCCGCGATCGGCCTTGTGCTGATCGATCCGCGCGCGCATCTCCTCGTCCCAGGCGCGGCCGGTGGCGATGTAGTGGCGCTCAAAGCCGCTGTCGATGACGAGCTGTTCGGCAAAGCGCGACTTGCCGGAGCGGGCGCCGCCGAGAACAAGCGTAGAGGATGCGGTCGTCATGCGTGGACGACTTCAAAGGAGCGCGTCCGGCCTGACGCCGACGCCAAAATCTCATTGTCTGCCATGACAACCTCCGTGCTGGCATTGGGCACACTTGCCCAGGGTTAGGCTTTGCGCCCGGCACGATTGGCAGGTCTCCTGGCTCGCGGGTCCAGGCGACGATCGGGATAGCCGCATGGGCCATCCCGATCGTGCCATCGGTTCTTCCTCGCCTTCCCGGCTGCAATCATGAAAAGGCGGACGATTCGTAGATTTAGAGGCGTCCAACCCTGGTTGATCATGGCTTGCATTGCCAGTGGCTTTTCCGCCGCCTTCAGCCCCTCGCCCGCCTGCACCACGCAGGCAGCCGACAAGAGAATATCCGACGCCGGACGGAAGACCCTGACCGCTCTACAGTCGCGGGGTCGGCTGTGATGAAGGCGCCCTGGTTGGGTCCACCCCGTCACATTCCCTTTTCATCCGCACCGCTTTTGGCGATCCGGAACCATCCGTTATCGATCCATGGTTAGGCAAGCGCGACAGCGAAGTCAATCGACCGCCAATCGCGGCCACCAGCCAAATTGACTGACATCAACCCTCAAGACGATCATCTCTACCAGATTTATCGTCTATTATCAGGCACTTAATGTCATAAAAACTTGTTGCGTCAGCCGGGTTTTTGCCGCATTTGCAGCGCATGCGGCGCAGCACCGCAAATGTCCCCTCCTTCGCCACCCTTGAACGGGCTTTCGCCCGCCTAGTTTCCCCACCATGCGCCTGAAAATCAATCTTAGACGGCTCGGCCCGCTACACACACTGCTCGATGCGGGGCGCATGCGCGCGCTCCTGAGACGCAGCGAGATGGGCATGGTGCTGGCCGGCGCGCTGATCGGCGTCACGTCAGGCCTCGCCGTCACCGGCATGAGCCTGATTTCACGCGAGATGCACAGCCTGATCTTCGGCATCAGCGATGTCGAGCGTCTGAGCTCCTCGCAGATCGACGACAAGTTCCTGCTGATGGCGGCCCCCGTCTGCGGCGGCATCCTGCTCGGCCTGTTGATGTATGTGCTGGCGAAGACCCGCAAGAAGCCGATGGTCGACCCGATCGAGGCCAACGCGCTGCACGGTGGCCGCCTGTCCTTGACGGACAGCATCATCGTCGCCATCCAGAACCTGATCTCCAACGGCTTCGGCGCCTCCGTCGGCCTTGAGGCCGGCTATACGCAGTTGGCGTCCGGCATCGCCTCGAAGCTCGGCTTCAAGCTTCAGCTGCGCCGCGCCGACCTACGCGTTCTCGTCGGCTGCGGCGCCGCCGGCGCCATCGCCGCTGCCTTCAACGCCCCACTGACCGGCGCCTTCTACGCCTTCGAGCTCATCATCGGCACCTATACGATCGTGTCACTGACGCCGGTCGTCGTCTCGGCGCTCGTTTCCACGCTGGTCGCCCGGCTGCTGGCCGGCAGCGATTTCATCATCGATGTCGGCGATTTCGGAACGGTCATGCCGGCCGATTACGTGCCCGCCATCCTGCTCGGCGCCTTCTGCGCCGGCATCGGCATCCTGATCATGCAGGGCGTCGCCTTTATCGAGGAGCTCGCACGCCGCAGCTCGATCGCGCTGCCCTTCCGCCCGGCGCTTGGCGGCATCATCGTCGGGCTGCTGGCGCTGGTGACGCCGCAGGTGCTGTCCGCAGGCCATGGCGCCCTGCATCTCAATCTCGACCGTGAGGTCGTGATTCCCGTGCTGATCGGACTTTTCCTGCTCAAGGCGCTGGCCTCGGCAATCTCGATCGGCTCCGGCTTCCGTGGTGGCCTGTTCTTCGCCTCGCTGTTCATGGGCGCGCTGCTCGGCAAGTTCTTCGCCTATTCGGCCCCTTATTTCGCCCACGCAACGCTGACGCCGATCATCTATGCCGTCGTCGGCATGAGCTCGCTTGCCGTCGCCGTCATCGGCGGACCGCTGACCATGACCTTCCTGGCGCTGGAGATCACCGGCGACTTCCCGATTACGGCGCTGGTTCTCGCCGCCGTCATCACCTCGTCGCTCGTCGTGCGCAGCACCTTCGGTTACTCCTTCGCCACATGGCGTTTCCACTTGCGCGGTGAAAGCATCCGCAGCGCCCACGACGTCGGCTGGATCCGCAACCTGACGGTCAACAAGCTGATGCGCGCCGACGTCAAGACCGCGAAGGTCGGTATCAGCATCGAGCAATTCAAGGAAAGCTTCCCGATCGGCTCGGCCCAGCGCGTGATCCTGGTCGAGGACAGCGGCAAATATGCCGGCCTCGTGCTTGTGCCCGATATCTACGCCAACCTCACCGACACCGCCGACGAGAGCAAGGGCCTCGACGAATTCGTGCGCTACCGCAACGACTTCCTGACGCCACAGATGAACGCCAAGCAGGCCGCCGCGATCTTCGACAAGACCGAGAGCGAAGCGCTCGCCGTCGTCAACAACCTCGTGGAGCGCACCGTGGTCGGCCAGCTCAGCGAAGCCCACACGCTGCGCCGCTACAGCGAAGAACTGGACCGCCGCCGCCGCGAGGTCTCCGGCGAGATTTAAGTGAGCAGACTATCCAGCCAGCGCTTATCGAGATGCGTTTCGAGTTCGGCGGCAACCTCGTCGAGCGCCTGCTCGACGCCGGCGCGATAGTCGCGGCTCTGGCCTGTCAGGCCGAAGCTTGCGAGCAGCCGGGACCGATAGCCATCGCTGGCAAACAGCCCGTGCAGATAGGTCCCGACGATCTGCCCATCGCCCGAGATCGCGCCATCAGGCTTGCCATCGACGATCGCGAAGGGCCGCACGCGGCCGGCGCCTTCGGTAATCCCGAGATGAATCTGGTAGCCTGAGAGCGCCTCACCATTCTCCGCCGAAACCGCCACGCTGTTGCGCACCGTCTTCTCCGCGTCCATGACGGTCTCGACGTCGAGCAAGCCGAGCCCCTCGATCTCGCGCACGCTCCCTTCGATGCCCAACGGATCACGCACCATGCGACCGAGCATCTGGTAGCCGCCACAGATTCCGATGATCCGTCCGCCGCGCCTGATATGCGCGGCGAGATCGTTATCCCAGCCTTGAGCCCTGAAATCCGCAAGATCGGAAATGGTCGATTTCGACCCCGGAAGGATGATCAGCTGCGCATCGACAGGCAACTGTTCGCCGGCGCGAACGAAAACAAGCTCCACATCCGGCTCCGCCAGCAGCGGATCGAGATCGTCGAAGTTGGCGATCCGCGGCAACACGGGAACCGCGATCTTCAGCGCCCCGGCCTGCCCCCGCGCCAGCCGCTCCAGCGCCACCGAATCCTCGGCCGGCAGCCGCGCGGCGGCCTTCAGCCAAGGCACGACGCCGAAACAAGGCCAGCCGGTGAAACGCCCGACAGCAGCAATCCCGTCGTCGAACAGCGACACGTCGCCGCGAAACTTGTTGATGATATAGCCCGAGATCATCGCCCGATCCTCGTCGGACAGGATCGTGTGCGTCCCGACCAGCGAAGCGATCACCCCGCCGCGATCGATATCACCGACGAGAACCACGGGCACGCCGGCCCTCGTCGCAAAGCCCATATTGGCGATATCGCCCGGCCGCAGGTTGATTTCAGCCGGCGACCCCGCCCCCTCGACGATCACGAGATCGGCGCCGCGCGAGATCGTCTGAAAGCTCTCGGTGACATAGTCGAGCAACTGCGGCTTGAGACGCTGGTAGTCGCGGCCCTTGGCCTGCCCCCAGACCTTGCCCTGCACGATGATCTGGCTGCCGACATCCGATTGCGGCTTGAGCAACACCGGGTTCATGTGCACGGAAGACGGCACGCGCGCGGCCATCGACTGCAGCCACTGCGCCCGCCCGATCTCGCCGCCATCATCGGCGACGGCTGCGTTGTTCGACATATTCTGTGGTTTGAACGGGCGCACCGAGATGCCGCGATTGGCCGCCAGCCGGCAAAGGCCGGCAACGAGCACCGTCTTGCCGACATCCGAGCCGGTTCCTTGCAGCATGATGGCTTGGGTCATTGGCGGCGGCGTCTCCACAAAACTGAAGACGGCGTACAACGGCGTTTCAGCCTCGGTCAATCGCAACGGCTCAATCGCAGCCGCTTTAAATGCGAAAGCCGCGCAGACCTAAGGTCGCGCGGCTTGCCGAAATACGCTGGCGCTTTGCCCATACACGGCCAAGCTCACGTTCCCCGGGACGCAATACCTGATCCGGAGAAGCAGCGGTTGTCCCCCGCCACGCAGCTATTCTTAGCGCCACATTGTTACCGGATGGTTAGTGAGCACTTAACCAAATATGAATTCGCGCCCTTTTGACGATTTTGTTTCGGCAACGATATGAGCGGGTTGAGACAGGCTGCCGCACGGGCGACAGGTTTCCGCAAGCCAGCGCGTTGCATATAAGTCGCCAAAGACGACTCGCCGCTTGCAGCGACGAACGAAATACAGACGACATGGAGAATGACGATGACCTCAGCCCCGTTTCCCGATTCCGAGACGATCGCCGCCAAGTTTTCCGCGCTGGGCGAACAGGACAAGTCCTATCTCGGGCTGATCATGGAAAATCCGGCGCAGGACGACAGCCTGCTCGATGGCATCCACCGTCACCTCGACAATGCGTCGCGCGCACCGTTCCTGAACACGCTGAAGCTCGAGGCATTGGGGAAATGGGTTGGAGACGCAGCACCGCCGCGTCTCCAGATTCGTTTGATGGAAGCGTCCAAGTCCAGCCAGCATCCCGCCTATGCCGCCTTCCGCAAGGGCCTGACGGCATCGGATGGGCTGGAAAAAGCCTATCCGCAGGCGAAAATCTGAGCCGGCTTACTTCTTGGCAGCGTGATTGACGCTACGGCCGGCATCCTGCGTGGCGTTGACGGCGTTCGCCGTATCGCGACCGACGCCACGGATGGTGTTGGCGCAAGAGGCCAGAGTGAACAGAAGCATGATGGCAGCACCAATCTTTACCGTGGTGGTCATAGTCGGAAATCCCTTGTTAAAAACCGCTCTCCGCAGCCAGTCGCACGACTGCTGCGCGCTGATAACGCACTGAACCCAAAAAGGTTTCAGCCAGACTTCTCTTTTTTAAATGAACGATATTAGCCGGGCATCGGTCACATGCCTGGTCGGCCGTCAGGCGGCGATCGCCTTGGCCTTTTCGCTGAACGCCAGCCGAATGCTTTCGGCCACCGTCTTCATCGGCGCCGTCATCTGTGAGACGGTCAAGAGACGGATATCGAACGAGCCGAGCTCGGGCAGCCCGTCCTGCGCGCCGAGGATTTCCATATCCTCTCCGACATAGGAGCGCGGTAGCGGCGCGATGGCGAGATCAGAGACCACGGCGGCGCGCTGCGCCATCGTGTGACCGCTCAGAAACGCCACGCGGAAATCCCGTTTCATCCGCTCAAGCTGCGCAAGCGCTTCCAGCCGCCAGATGCATCCCTCTTCCCAGATGGAGATCGGCAGCGGCTCGCGGCGATGCGCGGTGCCGCACTTGGCGCCGGCCCAGACCAGCCGCTCGCGATAGACGATCTCACCATCGGTCGGCAGCGGACGCGTGGCGCAGTTGATCAGCGCCAGATCGAGCCTCTGCTCCTCCATGCGCTTGCGAAGCCCCAGGCTCATATCGATGGTCACATCGACCATGATGCCGGGAAAGTTCTCGGCGAAGTTCTTCAGGATGCCGGGCAGGATGCGCTCGCCGATATCCTCGGGCGCCCCAAGCCGCACGACGCCGCTGAGCTCCGGCATGATGAAGCGCGACACGGCCTCATTGGAAAGAGCGAGCATGTTGCGCGCATAGGAGAGAAGCACCTCGCCATGCTGCGTCAGCGACACCGAGCGCGCGTCGCGCAAAAACAGCGTCGCGCCGAGCTGCTCTTCGAGTTTCTTGATCTGCATGGACACAGCCGAAGGCGTTCGGAACACGGCTTCGGCGGCCGTTGAAAAATTGCCGGTCTCGGCGATCGCCACGAAGGTGCGCAGCACATCGTTGTCGAGGAGCGGAATGGGACGGCGAAGCGGAGCTGTCATCATCTCATCTTTCAATTTTCTTGATACATAACACAATATCATTTTGTTTGATTGAAAGTCAACGGAGGTTCAATCTGGTTGGCATCGGATCACTTCGATGAAGGAGACAAACCGATGACCACTCGAACCCTGATAGACAGCCTGCGCGACTTCATCGCTCGCCGCCGCGTTCTGGCGATGCGACGCACCGCCATCGAACAGATCGCCCGCCAGCCCGGCCATCTTGCCGCCGACGTGAACGTGCCGCGCCGGTATGCGCCAGCGGGCATCACCGTCGTGATCGTCAGCGCCATGTGGACGGAAAAAACTCTTGATTCCGGAAATGGAAGTTATGTTGATTCCTCGCTTTGCTAAACGTAACGAACGCCTAGTTTAAACGCAGCCAAGTACGCTTCGGCATCCTCTCTTTTATAGATACGAACCTCAGGCGTCATTCGAGATATTCCAGATTTATCAATGTCTTCCATTAGGATATTTGGATACTGGTTCATCCCCATTACAAGCAGGTGGGAGCTTATGTCTTGAAACGTCATGTAGCGTAGCTGCAGTTCCCAGATCATTCCTAAAGTCAGTTTTCCAGGAGGGATTAAGCCCGTGCCGCGCAAAATCGCCCGCGATGTTCGGCACATTCGTAGATAGAACATCACATCATCGAGGTGTATCTGGGTGTCTGGGCTGAGAGCTGACTCGTGATACTGACAAATCTCCCGCACCTGATCGATTTCTTTTGTGAAAATACATTTCGAGAACCGAGTACTGCTACCCTTTGAAGTCTGCAGAGCTACTTTTAGTTCCCCCTTCAGGATGGCCTGATAAACAGACGCCCATGGATGCCTCGATGGCCGGCATGAGTGCACCAGTTCGAAAACAGGCAACCCTTGGGCTTTTTTTGTTTCGCTCGATCTAAAGGATTCGAGATCGAGAGCCGGGGCATTCGGCGACGCTCCCAGCAGCGACCCAAGCGATGCATCTGGGCACTGTATTGACCCAACCTTGTACAAATTCAGGACTTCGCAGCGGGGTAGACCCAAGGATTTAGCTTGGGATTTCACTGTCTTTGGAAAGAAGATGGGGGGGTCTTCAGCTTGGCTTGTCGTCGACGTCGGGTGACGGAAACGCAGTCGTTGCCCTTTTCCGAAAACGACATTCAATTCCTTTCGGATGAACCACTTGAGGTCTTGCAACTGTAGAGGAATGCTCGCGACCAACGGATGGGTCTTCTGGCGAGTGGAGCTGGCAATTTTGCTGTCTTCTATAGATATCGCCATCTCAATAAACCCATTCGGCCAGTGAAGGACACTACGGGCAGCCTTCAGCAGTACAGCGGGCGGGATGGTGTAGTCATTCACCCTCTTGTCTTTCCGGCCCGTCATCTGGAGATTCAACAATTTTGCTGACTCCACGATCAGCGTAAATATTTCTCCCCGAGAGAATCTCCTCAGGCTCTCCCCGATGTTCCACCGCCTCGAGCGATCCGCGCATGGATCAATCAGCGTGAGAAAGAAATCGAGCGCCGTACCGTCGATGATATCGACCATCGGTGATTTCAGTTCCCGCAAGTCCGCGCCGCATTTAGTGCACGTAAAGAACGCCGCTGTTTGCCCGAACAGAAGGCGACGTCCGCAGTCGCAGCGATCTATAAGCTCCTCACGTTTTTCCGGATCAAATGAAAAGCAACGAAGCCCCCAGAGGGCCTTTTGATATCCATGCAGCTTCAAATGTGTCGGTGATACTTTTCGCGCTCCGCCCAAATTGAAAGACGTAATTTTCGCGCCAAAAAAATTTATCAGCCCTGGACGCATTCCGTAAAGGATCGCTTCGATACGTTCGGGTTCCAAACCCAGCATCGTCGCTATCGCCACCGGGTCGATAGGGCGTTTTGTCAACGCGCTGTGAGACCACTGTTTGTCACTGGAGCAACCCAACATCAAATTGACGGCTCGCATATCGGGGAAGCCATTTTCGCACGTTGCTCTCATGAGCAAATCCGGGACGCCCTCGTCCTGTCGAGGGTCTATGGGGAATGCGTACTGCGGTCTCTCGGACTGTTGTAGAACCAATATGTAGGGTCGGGCATGGAGTTTGGTCACAGCGACTCCTTTGAAATGCGCGTTCTGCGCCCGGGAATTTTGAGATTTTGGTGCTCTCCGTTCGTGAAAGACACAATAATCGTCGAGCAAATTCGCTAATCTGCCTCAAGTGAAGAATACATCGGGAGACGGCACTCTAGCTTGAATGCTCGTAGACACTACGCCAGTCGCGTTTCATCGGTCTTTGCGCCTCAAGCCGCCGATGGATCAGTAAGCTAGAGGGAAAGTAGTCCGAGTTTAGACAGGGCTTCGTTTCGATCCCAAAAGGTCACATCACCAGATGTCACGCGCTTGACATCAACGTGCGTCAGCGTCCTATGTAGATTTTTGACCGGACCGCATCGGATTTTTGCAAGGGTTTGCAGCTCAAAGCCGAACGCCCACTTTTTTCGCAACTGTGCCAGCTTCCCCGCTGTAGAAATCCCCGTGATCAGCCCCGAGTTGACAATGTTGGCGGCGACAGACCGTGTCCGATCTATGATCATCGAGAGCTCGTTCTGGCTCATCGGAGCATTGAGGACGTCATCGCTGGTGGGCTGCGTCTTAATAAGAGAGCTCAGAAACGAAAAGTCTTTGACGACAAGTTCCGATATCAACCCACGCGCTGGTCTCTGTCCGCGCCAAACCCCAAGCCGGCCGTCCAAGATCGCGCGTAGTATTGTGGACCAACTAAACGTCAGCGACGGGTCCAAAGCAAAGCAACATGACACAAGGCCGATGGCACCGCTTCTGGTCCCGGGGCGAATGGACTTCGAGATACCGCAAAGCAAATCTCTGTCGATGGCCGGTGTTATAAGACTTCCAAGATGAACGATCGCAGGTGCCAATTCAGGTGCCAGACCGGTCTTGAGGAGCTCAAAAACCGCCGGAACCGGCACCCCTAAATCCTGCGAAAAACGTCTCACGGGTTCAATGTCTCTCAGGGCGGCGATGTAGGTATGCGCAGTCGCCGCACGAGGATCATCCACTACTGTCCCTCTGCTTCTAATCAGACTTAGAACTGCCTCCCTCGGGCGCTTCAGTCGACTTCCGTGTTCGACCGGGGACGCATCGGCGAAGTCCGGCGTGAACGATCTTGAACTTACGGCTTCAACGCGCCGAGCTTTGTCCAGAACAACCTTGATGCGCCTTCTGATCGTCTCTGGCACCGTCGGGTCAAACTGCAGCTTGCGGAGCGGTTTGCTTTTGAACCATCCGAGGTCCTTGCCCCCTGGTGGCGCTGCAGATACTACTTCCACCAGTTCTTCGAAGCCGTGCGGCCATTCGAGGAGGGCCCTTCCAGCTCTTTCGAGGTGTTGGGGTTCGATCACGCCGCGACGATCAATGAGTTCGTTACGCTGGCAAGTTTGAGCAATGCGCACAACGAATTGAAAAAGGTTACTGTGGCTCTCGTCTGCCAACTCTGATGCCGGGGAAAGATAGGTTCTTCGTCCAGTAGCTTCGGGATCGAGAAGACGAGCGGCGAAATCCAAGGCCTTCTCGTCTTGAGGTTCGTAAATTTTAACCGCCAGGTCTCGAAGGTCCCCCATGCACTGGTCACACATCCATGGATCACAAGAGAGTTCCCATCCCAGTCGCGCACCGCATGGGCAGCGATCGGCTAGGTATTCTCGACTAATGGGGTCTATGGCGAGAGGCTTTAGTGACCAGATAGCTTTTAGCCCCTCACCCTTAGCTAACATCTGTGGGGCAATACGTCGGGCACTGGAGATGTGACCGCGCCGAAGGGGATGACCGAAGAACATCACAAAATCCCGGCTTGCGTGGATCGGCAGTTTTTCCCTTGATAGTCTTTCGCGATCGTCAGGATTAAGGCTGAGAATTTCCGCCAATTCCAAAATCTCACTTCGGCTCTCGCATGTAGCGAGCGCCGACAGCTTTCGAACGGACGTACATCCAGCAAGGTCCAGGATGACCGAAGGTCGGGGAAACGCATTCCATAAGCAAGCCCGATGAAGAGCCTCTCTTAGCCCCTCGCCGCATCCAACCTCTATCGGTAGTGCAAATCTTGAACTGCCACCTGTCGTGCGCCTTGACAGTTCGGTTGGCGGGTAACCTTCAGCCACGAGAACGTCCACCCCGCGCCTTCGCGCGTCCAGATACCTGGCGATCTCTGGTAAACGGATTGACTGTGCAGAAGCCGTGCGGGATCGCATAGAGGTCGGTTGCGACCTCGAGATGTCTTACTTCTACACAGCTGGCTCCCTCATCTCGCGCCAAATACGACGCGCGCTCGACAAGGCGCGAAATCCGCCCTGTCCAGCCCCCTGATGCCTCCGCAAGGCACGCGAGGGTATTACCTACCACGAAATTGCTCCGGGTCTCGAACAGGCCATGCTCCTTTAACTTGATGCCCAATTGCGTGCAGTACTTGACCAGAACGGCTGCATCTTTTGGATTTTCTAGCTGCAGCTCATTCATCACCACGGGAAAGTCGATGCTGCAAATCTGCCCGTCGCTACCAATTCTAGCTTTCGCCTCTTCGGTTCCGACTACGGCGATCGGGCAGCCAAAGAGTTTTGCGAAACCTCTAAGATTATTGTGCGTCCTGCTCGCGTCTTTGTCGCTGGCGGTTCGCATTCTCAAATTGTTGGCCTCATCGAAAATAATCAGCAGCATCGGGGATTTTACGATGAGATTTTCGATGCGCTCCAACATCTCATGCGGCTTACCTAAGGTCGGCAGCGGGTCGCCCAACCCTTTGAGGACCTGCGTCAAGAATGCACTTTGTGCAGATTCGCCGTTCAAGGTTATCAACGCGACTTTCGTCTCTTTTTGATTGTAATTGCCGCCAAGATACTTTTCGTGAAACCAATTGATGATGGTTGTTTTCCCGGCATGGGACGGGGCGAAAATCGTCACGCATCCCGCCTCGGCATTAGAGGGACGATTGTCGTTCAGCGCTGCCATGCGGCTATCTATCAAGCGGTTAAACGCCTGATGGGCCTCATCGATCTTTGGCAAGGGTATCCGCATATGGCGGAACTCCAAGGAAATGTCCGGTAGTGGTTTCACCTTATCCGCTCCTTCAATGGTTCAGTGTCGCGTCGCTTCCATTTCCGCTTCCATCTGGTCGAGCAAAGCCTCGCTTTCCGCCGCGGTAAACGTGTAGTTCGCCTCCGACGTGGGAGGCTCCCATTTTGGGATTTGCGAGTCTGCCGCCAAAGTTTTCGACGTCCGCGGTGGGCCCTTCCGCTTGGGCGGCGTGGGCGGGTCGCGTCCGTCGGCGGCTGCGGATGCAATTGGGATATCGACATTCGCGAGACCAAGGTTCGTGACGGGAATGGTGATATCGAAGCTCCGCACGTCCGCCGGGATGACGACCCCTCGTCCCCCCTCAAGCAACCTTGTCGTCTTTTTTCCCGCCTTGTGACTCTGCCTCGGGAGCAGCTGCTCCAGCCGCTCATAGAACTCTCTCAGGTACCTTGCCCTTAGCTCGGGCGGATATTGGAGCTCGAATATCTTCTGGTTGGCCTTTTTCGCAGCAGCGGCAAAGGCGTACGACATAGGAGTCCGAGCGAAAACCGGGTCTACATTTGACAGTTCAACGACCGCCTTCCCTCCCGGACCGGTGACGCCGATTGAAGAGCAATCACCAGGTTTCCAGAGAATCGTGATCTTCAGGCTGACGGCCTCCCCAATTTGCCCTTTTGTTTTGGCAACGAACTCTTGGAGAAGACGACTTACAGCTCCTTCATTATGGAACCGATGCCCTTTGAAGACGACGCCGTTTCTTGTAAGTGTCGCGTTGATCTTCCGTCGCCGAAGCATGAGGTCGAGTTGGCGCAGATCGGGCAAAGTACCTCTTCCGTACTTTTTGATACCTTGCACAAAACGCGCGCCGGGTGGTTCGTCTGTCCCGCCGTGGGGCTTCATATGGTGTTCAGTAATAAGCTTGAACGTTGCCATTTCGTCGATCTCGTCCAGATCGAGCGCCGCATACTTTTGGTGGTCCGAGGAGTTGACATTGGGATAGTCTATGGAGAACCCGCCAGGGAGGCCTTCCATCACTCTCTTGACGGTTCCGATGGCTCTCTCGACGATCGCCTTCCATTCTGGCGACGCTAGCGCCGCATATTCGACTCCTATGTTCATCGCCAGCAGACCCAACTGAACGCTGTCCGTAATGTGAACTCTTAGGTTGTCAAGCACGACGGTCTCCGGGGGGCCGTGGCCTTCCGTTGCGTCCGGGAGGTCTGGAAATCGCCTCTTCCACTCAAGCTTGGGTGTCATGACCATTTTCAGACACGCCATGAACGTGTTGATGGATGGCGGCTCAAAAGTAAGAATGAGAGCAAGCGTCTTTCGCGAGAAGACGTCCACGGCGTAGACGATTTCCGGTCTTTTTGCGGTTAGCACCTCCTTCCGCGTCTCGTCCGAAGGCATGTCTGGCTCGATCGTCCCTGGCGGAAGCGCTCTATTCACTAACCCGTTGGACCGACTTTTCACCGCAGACCAGATATTGCCGACGGTCTGGTCTATGATCACGATCTGGAGCGGACGCACCGCGTCCTGCGGCTTGATCACGCCCTTCAGGCTCTTGTTGACTTTGCGTGATCCATGAATGCGCTCGAGGTTTTGCTTCGTTGACGCCTGTTTGAACCAATTGCGGAAAACACGATCCGTGGGTGGGTCGGGGCGACCACCTTCAATTCCAATGCCGTCGTCGCGCTCTTTATAGAATTGGCCGAAGAACCATTCATAGGCCTGCGCGGGTTTCTTGAGCTCACGCCGGAAAACCTTTTCGATCGCCTCTTGAGCAAGGATGTAAGTCCACTCCGGCCAGATTCCGCGCTTGCGCACGGCCGGCTCCTTGCGCATGCAATCAACCAAGCTCACGTGCCTTGTTCGATTGAAGACAAGCACCCGGATTACAGTTGCTGAGGGTATCCATTCACCGAGCCCGAGCTTATCCGCCTCCGGGTGCAAATCCTTCATGAACTGCGCAAGATCATCCTCGGTTTTCGTATAGTCGCAATTGAATTTCCGCTGGTCTAGGTATTTATTCCCATAAAATTGCTTGGTTGCGGCATGAATCAATCCCTCCCTCTGCTTCTCCCAGTCTTCCATCTCTCCTACAGTTACTTTCCGGCCTTCCGGCTTGAGCAGGGCCAGCAGAAGTCGAGCTGTGAAGGTGTTGAGTTTCTGCCCCGCTTGGGCAGTTTGCATGATCTTGCCGGCAGCATAGTGTATGGCAAACTCGGTTGTGTCCTTGCGCAACAGCTCGCCGTCAGGGAATCGCCTGAGCGTTATTTCGTTGGCATCCAAGCTAACCGCCGAAAATTCCCCGGGCTCGGGGACACACGTCAGCAGGAATCTGTCGTCGATACATATATTAAGCATCTCGTCCGATTTCCGCGTGTTGTCTCAACCAAACTTGGGCGTCCGCGACAAGGCCGCGGCGCAAATCAATGGAAAGGAACTGCTTGTAATGCAGAGCCTTAACCAACCTCTCACCTAATGGCTGACCTCCCAAGGCCTCGCTCAGCGCTCCATAGGTCAGGCACTTTTCTCGTCCGAACTCGAACAAACAACGGGATCGCTCGAGGTCTCCGACTGCGTCCCTCGCCCCGGCTTCAAGGTGAGTGATGACGCCCATCAACGCCGAGTTGATATGTGGTTTCTCGGTGAGGATGAAGAAAGGTCGCTCAACGTGGGCGTAGATGGCCTTGACGATATCCATCTTCGCTTGGTCTGAGGGGTCATTTAAGCTACCATCAAGCATCGATTTCATCTCAAAAACGACGGGTACGGCGTCTTCGAAGGCAATCTGAGTTTGGAACGGCTCGGCTACAGCTTCGTACAACGGCCTCTCCGCCAGCAACTCACAAAGCAAGCTTGGATGGACATAGGCCTCAATGTCGGGCGTATATCTGAACTGCCAATTCACCTCTCGCACTTTAAAGAAAATAGAGTGTGGCTGCGAGTTGACCCTAACCACTCGGGAACACGCGGACAGCATTCTCATCGCGTCCCGCTCCACATCCCGGCTCTCCCAAGGCACCCCGTGATGTTTCAGTTTATTTAATGGAATCAGCCCGACGGCATGCGTTCGACGTCCATTTGCCACCCATCTTGTCGGGGCATCGCCCTCTGCTCGGGCGAAGGCGAAATAATCGAGATGGTAGGGTTCTTTCTTCTTCGACAATCACACCTCCTCATCGTCTGAATTCATGGAAACAGCGCGGTCGACCGTGATCGACCCACCTACCCGCATGACAAAAAAGCTACAAAAAGATAGACTCAACCTAGCAGACCAAGATCATTTACCCCGAAAAGATTCCTCCAGTTGCCACGTTCAAAACAAGATATCATTCCGCCCAAGACGGAAACCGAGAATTCTTTCTTTCAACAGAAAGATTCCGATATGCGGTCAGCTCATCTCGACCTCACTGCCTGGGCGGGTGAACTTAAACGCAAGATCGCCACATCCGAGGAAGAGACCGCTGTCTTTCGTCGTCAGGCCGCCTCACTGCGGACGCGAGCAGATGTCTTACTCGATATGGCGAACCAGGCTGACGCAGAAGCGCAGGCGTTGCGCCGGCTGCTCCAACAGGTCGAAACGACAGAAGTCTCGATCAAATCTGGGCCGAGCTCCCAAAAGCCCCCCCCCGAAGCCGAGCGCAAAAACCTAGCCTCACGTGTCCGAACGCACGTCAAGATCATCCTTAAGGCCGCCGGACGCCCCCTCGGGCGAACTGAAATTCTATCGCAACTTATAGACGGCGGCATCAACATACCCGGTAGCAATCCAGCGCAAAGGGTTGGAAAGATACTCTGGGAGGCAAACGAATTTGAGTACAAGGAGAAAGGTTATTGGCTCGCAGGCGAACCGATGTCTAAACACCTTATCCCCTCGAAACGTTACAGAGCGCCAAACCGCTTGAAATAGCTTGCCACCCGGTTGTTGCCGAACTCGACCGACCTTTCAGGTACTTTACAATCTTAATGCTCGCGGTCTCACGGATCATTTCGTTAGTCGATAAACCATTCCTCTCACACGGATAGAATCTCAGAGATCAACTGGTATCATCCCAAAATCGCGATCATCTTCTCCCACCAGCGCCCACATCGCGCCCCAAAGGAAGGGTGGAAAGAAACCAGCTTTTACGGCTTCGCCCACGGCGTCGAGCCAGCATGGTGTCTGGCTCGACGCATTTTGGACCAAGAGACCGTCGAGTTGCTTTCAGTTGCCCTCGACGCTTGCCCCTCGTTCAACCTTGGCTTTGGTTGATTATGTCGCTTTCGCATGACACGTCGTCGACGCAGTGAGAGGCATGTCCTCCCTCCGCCGAATGATCCACGTCAGGGGCGAGACTACTCGCTGTCCCGGCCGATACGATCCATTCGTCGGAGGAAAATCGAGCGGCGAAAGTCCATGAGTTCCTCGATCGCGTCCTCATACGGCTGCAAATCAAACTCACGGACAAGGACGGGAACATTCTTGGAAGGCGGGGTAAACGGCTTCATTCGAGTACTCCTCTATCCGTTCACTCAGGGGAACGGCGCGCGAACAACCACCACGGCGGTTATACCGTTCTGTAGATGGAAGGTCGCGATGGTTCAGTGAACGCCCTTTTTGGGCATATGCGGGCAAGTCGGCCAGGTAATCAAACTGCCTGGAGCGACTCTTAACTGTCGCAGTTGTAGAAATTCACCGTTTTTTAAGAACCGGAGCTCGGTAGAAGATCGTTTTCTGTTGTTTTCGCAGAATGTTCGAGATAGAACGATGCGTGATGTAATTCATCTGGTCTAATCCTCTGTTAGGCCATTCGGCAAAGTCGCTTCGATTGGCTTTGCCGGGCTTCTGGATCGGGCCGCACTGCTAATGCGGCCTTTTCCTATTTAGCCGATCGCATCGTGAGCGAGACTTGTTGACGTCGGCCACCGCAAATAAGCGTCACCGCCGCTTTTTTTCAAGGCTTTCTTTTTCGACAGGAGCCGACAGCGGCATACATAAGCCGTACCTAAAATACTGACCTTTACATTTCCACGAATCGCGGTGCCGATTCTGTGCGAGACTGCGCCGCGTCATGCGCACCTCAAATCGCCGGGCGATACCGATGTGCTCCGCGATCGACAGTGGGAAGGCTTTGGACAACCGAAGACTTGCATTACCTACCTCAATTTTTTTTGCTCGGAATGAGAGGGCATCAACCTTCGTCCACGGTGAAATGTAGACGTCAGGCCGCTATCTCACTTCGCTAGGGGAATAGACGGGTTCTTATGATTGTGACGTTGGCCGCCGTGCTTAACACCTACCAAGAAAGACCCCAACTTCGATTGAAGTCTTCGTACACGCCAAATCTCAGAATATTGTAGACACCGGTCTATAGCCGGCAGCGACAGTGCGATGTCAGTTCGGCGGCAGTTTCATATTCTAATTCAAGGATTATTGGAGCCTTCTAATTTCCCAGGACTACATGGAAAACCTCTAGGTCCGAAGGCTGATCCCGCGACGATCTCGACAGAACGCTTTTGCTGCGGTTTTCGGTTACTGATGGGGTTCGAGCGGGTGCTTTGGGCGGCGCAGCAGGCAGTCATTTCATGCAAGCGCTATCAAGCGGAACACTCGAGTTTGTTCTTGCTTTTTTGCGAGAAGATACCCGTTGCGGATTTTAGGACGATTCGTTCAAAGCTTGAAAAAAAAATAAAACTTCGGCTATGGGCGCGAAATCGTTCACGACGCTCATATCAGGCGCGAATCGATGTGGACTTGGCTGCGAAGACCGATCTCGATTCACACGGCCATGTATGGAATCGCATTAGAAAGTAAGCTTGGTTGACCGCCTTACTCTCGTCAGCGGTCATGCAACGATAATCGCCCGGGGTCCGATCGCACTCCCGCTGTGTCACAGATGAGGTCGATGATTTGCAAGCTATCTGCCGGCAGCATCTGGGAGAAGCTGCAGCCCTCCGACCGAAAGAGCTCCAGCAGACGAGCGCTGGCGCATTGGCGCTCCTGTTCAGATAGGTAGTTCTGTTGGCTCGGCATGAAGGGTCTCTGCATCCATCCATTGGACGACGCGTGTTTGCCGGCGTCAATCGCGGAGCTCTCGAAGGAAAGCTCTACTGATCGCCGCTTTGTCGGAACGATCCGGTAAACAGCAAACGGCTGGTGTTGTTTAACTGCTTCGGAGATTGACGAGTGCATCCTAGTCCTTTTCGAGCCGAGCATCAGGCAGATAGCCGCTGCCCAAAAACCATCAGAGAGTGATGGGCCGCGATCGACAGGGTCAGGTCCAGCGCGTCTCACACCCGCGATTGATCCAATAACTGACGGCAACATCATCGCGGCTACAGCGCTCGACCGAAAACCTCGGGATCGACGGCGTGCTCCGTCTCCAGGCGATCATCGACGTTGAGGTTGATAGCGAGGGTGCGTTTCGATTTTCGACAAAATTCGATTACAGAAGGTTTCATACCCAAGAGGCTGCAGTCAAACATACTTGTCTGATGTCAGCCTTAAACAGGAATTACGGATTGCCAGAGTACCCGACGACACCCGACAGGCGATATTTTGTAGTGCGCGGCCGCCTGTGGCGGCAGTGCAATCCCGCCCTTGATCAAGAAACCCATGATCGCCTAGTCGCCGAACTCATGGCGGCGCGCCGGGCCGTTCGCGATGCACAAGCGGGTAGTTGTGAGATGGCGGAGGCCCGTACGAGAGTTAACGATGCGAAATTAGCGCTTGGCGAGCGGGGGCCCGCATGGTGGGACGACGGCGCGCCCGACTACAATCGGTACCTGGCCCGGAACACGCCCTATGCCGACTGGTATGCCGATCTGCAAGATCGTTCATTTACCGCGAAACAATCCGGCGATGTGAAACGTTAGTTGGCTCAGTCGGTTAAGCGATACCGATTGAGCTGCCAATGACGCGGCGAGCGCTGCTAGCTCGCGCTGGCTCCTGGCACGCCACTGCGGAACGGTGTTGCGGAGGACCGAAGTTGACCAAGTACTTCTTTCACCTACGGACCGATGACGTCCTCGAACTGGATGAAGTCGGCGCGGAATTCGATACAGACGATTTAGCCATGCTCGAGGCGTCAAACGCTGCCCGCGAGATGGTACTCGACGCCGTTGTCTCGGGAGGAGGCCCCTTGTTCAGCAGTTCGAAATCACTCGCGAAGACGGTACGATAGTCAGCATTCTACCATTCAAAGCGGTTATTCGCCTTGGGTAGCTCGATTTAGTTGCCTCCCATACACGGACGTCGCCTGGGTGAAACTTGACCCAAACTACTCGAATACGCTTGCCGCCGGTTTAGCGCCCGTTCGCCTTCCAACGCTCTGCGCATTTCACTCCATCAGGCTGGGACGGATAAAAAGCTGAGGGGAAGCTCGATCAAGATATCAAGACCCTCACTGCTCCAGTCGTATGAAAGCTTGCCGCGAAGGCTCCCGACAGTCCTTTTGACCAGGGTCGACCCAAATCCAGATTGCACGGGAGCGGAACCGCCTGGGCCTCCTCTTTCGCTCCACGTGATCCGGAGGTCTTTATCTCGTGTACATACAACAATGAGGCGACCGTCATCGACACTCAGCGATCCGTATTTGGCGGCATTCGTTGCAAGCTCATGGAGGATCAGGGCGATAGCCGTGATATTGGCTGTAGGGATTTTGACGTCGTCGGCACCGATGATGGCTATTTTCTCAGGGAACGCCTCATTTCCATAGGGCGCAAGTATGTCCATCAATATCTGTTTGAGCGAAATGGCCGGCTGTTCAGTCCCATCTCCCGTTGGAGTGGCCTTTGGGCGAACAAGATCGTGAGCGCGGCTAAGTGCGCGCAACCGTCCCCTGACTGCAGTCGCGAACTGCTCCGCGCTGCTAGCGGTCTTAGCGGACATCGCCAGCATCGCGTCGGCGAGCGCAAACACGTTTTTTACCCGGTGATTCAGCTCGTTGATCAGCAGAATGCGTTGCTCTTCGGCTCGGTCTCGTGCGAGTTCGTTGCGATATCTCTCAATAGCGATAGCTGTCGTACGGGTTACCATCCCGATGACTTCGAGATCGCGCGCGGTAGGCTCCCGCGGCTCGTGATAGTAATTGGCGAAGGTTCCGAGGATACGACCTTCAGCGGAACGGATCGGCATCGACCAACAGGCGCGGAGGTTGTGTTTCAAGGCGATGTCTTTGTAGTCGACCCAACGCGGGTCTGTCGCGATATCGACGGCCATGACCTGTTCCCCGGTGAAGGCCGCCGTACCACAGGACCCGACACCGTTACCGACCGGAATGCCGTCAACCGCCGCATTGTATTCAGCCGGCAGAGTTGGAGCTGCACCTTCTACGAGATTCTTACCGTCTTCGGTCGTTAATAGGATCGACGCGAGGAGCTCTCCGTTCGCAGGCTTCTCCACCAACAAGATAATGTCGCGCAGGACGTCCTTCAGCGGTCCGCCGAGGGCGACGCGGGCCAGGATGTCTCGTTCGGCGATGATGAGGTCGGATGATGCTGCATGATTGCTTTTAAACGTCACAGTCCAGTCTTCTCTATCTGAGAGCCGGATGTCGACGACAGCGGCAATTCTCGTCACTACTTAGCGCATCGACCTTGAAAGTCATCCACTGACAGCCGACTGCCAATGAATTTCAGACATCGGCGCATTCGTCGGTGCTCTAAGAAGCTACGGCTTCTTCGCTACCCCGGCGTCGCTGGATCACGCTTTCGACCGTCGCGATGGCTACCGTCGCATTGTAAGGCTTCGGCAAGAACTTCGCTCCCGCTGGCAGGTCGGACGGATTGACATCCGCCCTGCCCGAAGTCACGACAACACCCATGTGCGGGCTAACACTTGCCACCATGTTGGCAAGGTCTATGCCGCTCAGGCCACCAGGCATGTCGACATCGGTGAAGATCGCGTCGACATCCGTTCGCATGCCAAGCACGCCTACGGCTTCCAGCACCGATCCGGCCTCCAAAACAGCGAACCCAGCGCCTTCCAACGCATCCGCAATAAACAAGCGGATCAACGGTTCGTCTTCAACCACAATCACAATCCGGGCGGGCATCGTCATATCGGTTCCCCTAGTTGTCAGAGGAGTAACGCGGCTTTCCGCGAGGTGGCCTCAAAACATCCACAGCGAGTTGGAAACATATTTAATAAAATGCGAACAAAACCTCGAAGGATCACTGCGCGCATAGGCACTGCATCCCGCGAGCCTGCCATTCTTGAGCATGCCCAGCAGGACACCACCTGCGTTTTCGACTTCAGTGTAGGGTCGAAGTAGCGTGACGGCTTGAGACGACCTTGCGAACGGCACCGACGAGGCGAGCGGTAGACATCACGATCTCGCTCGCCACATCTGCATCTCCCTCAGCTACATCGGCTGCGAGCTCCCCGATTGACATAGTGGCGTCTCTCACCAGTTCGGCTAACCGCTCGCTGTCTTCAGGTAGTTGCCGGGCAAACGCCGCCAAGAGTTCGCTGAATTGGAGATGGACGGCCCGTATCTGCTCGGTCGTCAATGACCTGCGTGGCGAATGTTCCGACATCCATCGTCCTCTATGATGGTTTCATTGCAAAAAGGTCGGGTGGCTGTTGGCACCCGACCTTTTTACTGTCTCTACGACTGCCAGCCTGACCTCCATGGCTGACGTCGGAAACGCTTGCATTGCAATTACTTAGCGCGGTCGCGGCCTAGTTCAATGGCCAGCGTATGGTTTTGGATCGGAAGCGGCCCGCCTTCTCAATTCGAGTTTTGCACGGGCGCTGGAGTAGACACATGCCCTGAGCCTGCAGACCCGCCGGGTGTGGGTGACGTTGGACTGCGAGGAGTGAAAACGAGCAAAGCCGCGATCACACCAAGGAAGACGACGACGGCGGCCAGACCCAATCGAGACCTGTCCCCCAGCCGCCGCGACACGGCTGGCCTGCTCGCCTCATACGGCGTGTCCTGTTCAATCGAGCCGTCGTCTCTTTTGGTTGCCATGGCTGCCTCCTCGTACGAACAAGCCTATCTTTGGCCTACTCCGCTAGGCTAGATCAGCACAACGCCGACCTCACGATCGATTTCTGAGCGAATAGATCGCAATTGTGCTTAACCCTAGCAGCCCCACGAAGATGGCACCAAGCGATATCGATGGGTCCTGTTTCAGGCTTGCATTACGGCTCAGGGTGGTCTCCGCATCTCTCTCAGAGATTTTTTCCCGAAGAAGTGCTACCTGCCGCCGCAAGTTTTCGTGCTGCTCGATCAATGACGCAAGCTCTTTCTCCTCTAAGCCTTCCAGGGCGCTTTGCTCATCCGTCACCGTGTCCTCATCGAGATCGATCTCATCTCGCAGCAATGCCTGCAGGTCGATCTTTTCTGAATCCGCTGTCCGCATTTTCACTCTCCTCCATTGCCATACGTGCTATCGTTCTTGGCTTTCGCAGCTGATCGGGGCCTCGCGACAACGGCGGCTGACATACAGCCCCCTTTTCAGCAACTTACGTATCCAGTCCTGGGTCATCACTGGGTGGTGCTCCAAGGCAGGGCGCTTGGTCGCCGCCCGTGCTTCGCTTCCGACCAAAAAAACGTGTGCAATGACGATGTGTTCCGCACCGTCCACCTCAAGAGAATCCGAGATAGCCGACCGGAAACACAAGGACATCAATGTCCGAAAGGTACCGTGGGCCTATCCTGTTGTCGGAGTAGCCGAGGGCTCAGTTTTTTGGCGACAAATAGGACCTGGTGCCAACGTTCGAGAGCCGTTCGGACCTGTTTCGACGGCATCATGATCTTTTCGCTTGCTTGCGCGTTAGCAGGCTATGGACAACCCAAGCGCTCCAACGAATGCAGAAACTGATCGGGCCTTAGCCCGGCTGCGCCTGTCCCAAATGGAAATTATCGAAAGTCTTCTCGAATTCGATATCAGCTCTCTTCAGTCGTACGCCGACGGTATAGCGGAGGAGCGACAATTTCTCACGAAAATCACCGAACACGGTAGGAGATGACTTGGCTCGCGTGAGAGACTGGTTTCCTCGGTGAGAATTTCGCCACCAGCCCCGCGAGGTGGGAACCATGAATTCCAATTTGAGTTGTTGCATCGGCAAGTTGGAGGATACACGTATGACTGCGCACCGGGCCCAATGGAAAGGCCACCTCAAGGTCGGCGAACTTACCTGCGCCGTCGGGCTATACACGGCAGCGTCCACGTCGGAGCGGATCAGCTTTCATATGCTGAACGCAAAGACCGGCAATCGACTCAAGCGCGAATTCATCGATAGCGATACCGAGGAGGTCGTTGAGCACGACAGCCAAGTTAAGGGCTTTGACACGGGCAACGGCGACTACGTCATGATCGACCCGGAAGAAGTCGCCGCCGTCGTGCCGGACGCCGACAAGATGTTAGAGGCCGAGGCCTTCATACCACATGAGAAGGTCGACGACATTTACTTCGACAAGCCGTACTACCTCGTGCCGACCAATGACGAAGACCAGGATGCTTTCGCCAGCATCCGAGATGCTTTGGTAAAGACCAAGGCCACAGCAATCGCGCGAACCGTTCTCTTCCGAAGGGCGCGAACCGTCCTGATACGACCGCACGGCAGAGGACTGATCGCGACGATGCTCAACTTCGACTACGAGGTGCGGTCTTCCAAGGAAGCGTTCGAGAACGTCGCCAAGGTCAAGGTAGAAGGCGAAATGCTGGACCTCGCCAGACACATCATTGAAACCAAAAAGGGCGAATTCGATCCCGCCAAGACGGATGACCGTTACGAAACTGCCCTGGCGGCACTGGTCAAGGCAAAGTCCGAAGGCAAGACGCTACCGAAACCAAAGCCTATCAAAGTGTCCAAGCCTAACGACCTGCTGAATGCACTGCGCGAGAGCGCCGGAATGGACAAGGGCTCATCCAGGAAGCCAAAAGCGGCTAACGCTAACTCCAAGAAGAAAGCTGCATCTGCGGCAAAGAAGCCAAAGGCGCGAGCAAAAACCGCGCATAAGAAGGCGAGTTAAAAAATGCCAGCCAGTCGCCCGTATTGGAAAGGCTACCTCAAGCTCTCACTCGTCACCTGCCCCGTGGCCATGACACCCGCGACTTCGGAATCCGAGAAAGTGCGGTTCCATACCCTCAACGAGAAGACCGGTAACCGCGTCGTCTCCCAGTACGTGGATAGTGTCACGGGCAAGCCTGTCTCAGATGAGCAGGAGGCCAAGGGTTATGAGCGTGGAGAGAACAACTATGTCATTCTGACCGACGAGGACTTGGAAGCTGTCGAATTGGAAACCGTTCGGACCATCGACATCGAGAAGTTCGTCCCGCGCGAAAGCATCGACTGGATTTATCTCGATACCCCTTTCTACCTGACGGCCAACGAGAAGATCGGCGACGAAGCCTTTGCCGTCATCCGCGACGCGATGAAGGCCCAGGATATGGTGGGTGTGTCTCGTGTCGTGTTAGGCCGCCGGGAACGTGTCGTGATGTTGGAAGCCAGGGATCAAGGCATTGTTGTGTGGACGCTGCGCTTCGGCGACGAGGTTCGGCCGGAGAGCGAGTATTTTACGGGCATCGAGAAGAAGGGGGATGCCAAGGGCACTTCTGCTCTGGAGACGATTATCAAGAAAAAGATGGCTGACTGGTCGCCCGAGATGGCGTCCGACCCTGTCCAGGAGAGCCTCATCAAGCTCATAGCTGACAAAAAGAAGGCCAAAATGCCATCCGGGAAGACGAAGTCGAAAGCTTCGAAAAGCGACGACCAACACGAGAGCAATGTCGTCAACATAATGGACGCTTTGAAAAAGTCGGTTGCCAAAGAGCTGAAAGCTCGCAAAGCGGGCTGACCGCTTCGCATTATCTGGCGGGCGTCAGATGGTATCCGCGCGACGGTATCATCCAGAAACTTTGGGCAAAGGTCTCGGCAATGTGCCAAAGGGTGTTTCGACGACACACCGATGGTCGAATACGCCCTCTTCCTGCGACGTCGTCATCATGTCATTCTGCCCACGAGTTCCGCATACTGTGCGAACGTGTAACTTCTTCCGTGCTGACTGGCTTGATTGGCGAGAGACAAGACGCGGATGGGAAACACCGTTGCCGCCTGATTTGAGTCAGAGACGCCGTCGCCATCAGGACGCGAGGCTGCGTTCTCGGCGCTGGCTAGGGCTTGGCCAATCTCTTCGTGGGTCATAAGCCCCTTTCGAACGATGGCTTCCGACACAGCGGCAACTGCCATAATGAGCCCTTCCACCTGCAAGTTCGCGGTATTCATGTCCTGCTCCTTCAGTTTTGCTGTTTCTAGGTTACGTTTATCGATCAAATGATTTGGTCGAAGCGACATTGCTCAGGCTTCTTGTCGGGATGCCACCGGACGATCCTCGTCCCGTGCCGAAATCGACGAGCTGTGACCTGATCGAACTTCACTTCGACGACCAATTCTGACTTTATCGGCACCCACTCCGCTGAACGCGCCGTGCTCCAGCGGCTCGGGCCACCGGGAGCTTTACCTGTGAAACCCGGCGCTTGTTGACGGGCTTCCAGTTTCGCTGTTAGCTCTGCTCGGTCGGCATCCGATATTCCCGACATGAAGCCGACGTGGTCAAGCTCTCCCTCATCGTTGTACAAACCGAGCAGCAGCGATCCGACCATTTTGCTGTCACTTTCATACCTGAACCCGCCGACCACACAGTCGGCGGTCCTGATCCGCTTGACCTTCACCATGGCCCGCTCGCCCGGCCGATAAGGGTCTGTCAGGCGTTTGCAAACGACGCCATCGGTGTCGCTTCCCGAGTCCGCCAGCCATTTAGTGGCATCAGCTATTTTGGTGGTCGTCGGGGATAGCTGGATTATCGCGGACGCTACGTTCTTAGTGAACGATTCTA
This sequence comes from Rhizobium sp. 2MFCol3.1, assembly GCF_000377565.1. Lineage (GTDB taxonomy): Bacteria > Pseudomonadota > Alphaproteobacteria > Rhizobiales > Rhizobiaceae > Rhizobium. The sequence continues at coordinate 167,709 of NZ_KB898364.1, forward strand.
ACGCGGTCCGTCTTTCTGAGAGAGGCTGGCCCAACAGAATATGGCCAGCCGGGTCCATCAGCATGTCGAAAGCAACCAGTCTCGCCGGCGTCTCCACCGACAGCTTTTTGATCCGGCTTTCCGCCGGGTGCAATCTCATCTGGAGAGCATCGAACGAAAGCTTTCCGTCCAGATCGATGATCAGCTCACCGTCGATGACAAACTGCTGGATATCTATCGAAGCCAGGAATGCGATGACTTCAGGAAAATAACGGCCAAGCGGCTTACCAGACTTGGCACGAATATCGACCTCGCGGCCGTTCTTGAAGGCGAGGCACCGAAAGCCATCCCACTTCGGCTCGTACGACCATCCGTCCCCCTCGGGCAGAGTCTCCGCAAGCTTGGCCTCCATTGGCTCGGTCTCGATCGACAGTTCCGATGGCGTGATCGCTGACTTGGTATTCTTGGCCATCACGCGGCCGCCTTGGTGGACCTGGCGAGACGCTTGATCGCCTCCCCCAGGGGACGTCCAGCGTCGGAATAGTCCTCCCATGCCGATGTCTTTGCCAAGAGCGCGGGGACCGTCCTTATCGTAAACTTCTTGGGATCGAGATCAGCCCTGACCTGTCGCCAGGTGATCGGCATCGACACGGTGGCTCCGGCCCTCGCCCGAGGCGACAACGGAGCGACGGCCGTCGCCATTCGATCATTGCGGAGATAGTCGAGGAAAATGCGGCCTTCACGCAGCTTTTTGGACATCTTGACCAGGAATTGATCAGGGGCGTCCTGAGCCATCTGATTGCAGACGTCGTGGGCGAACTGCTTGGCTTCCGGCCACCCAAGCTTGGTCTTCCGCCTGGCTAAAGGCGTCACGACATGCAGTCCCTTGCCCCCGGTTGTCTTGCAGAAGCTTGTCAACCCGAGAGCCTCCAACCGATCACGCATCTCCTTGGCGGCCTCGATGACAGTCGAGAACGGCACGTCGGGCGCAGGGTCCAGGTCAAAGACAAGGCGGCCAGGTACCTCCGGCTCGTCGGGCTGGCAGTTCCAGGGGTGAATTTCCATGGCAGCGACCTGTGCCACCGCTGCCAGCCCCTCAATCCGGTCGATCTGCAGGTACGGCTTGCGGTCGCCGAAGACGGTGACAAGCTCCAGGAGATTGGAAGTGCCCTGCATCGCGTGGCGCTGGAAGAACTCCTCACCGCCAATGCCATCCGGGCAGCGTATAACGGATGACGGACGTCCCTTGATGTGTTCGATCATCCAGGGCCCGACTGCCTCGAAATACCGCGCCAGGTCTTCCTTGGTGACGGGCTGGCCATCTCCGGCGTCGGGCCACAGCGGCTTGTCGGGGTGGGAGATCATGACACCCATGACGTTGGCCTTGGCATTGGAACGCCGATTATATGGCTTCGGCTTCACGACCGGGTCTGGGACAAAATGCTCCTCAGGCTTGGCTGGCTTCTCTGCCTCAACCTCGTCGGCAGGTTTGTCCTCCCGCAGGCCCTTGAAGGCTGCCTGGCGGACGAGACCATCGGCCGTCCATCCGGCAAACTCGATTTCCGCCACCAGTTCAGGCTTGACCCAAACGACATCGGGGTCCTTTTTCGGCGCACCAACGCCAGTGAACGGCGATGTCTTCGCGGCCACCTCTTCCAGCTTCGGCAGCAGCGTTTTCACCTTCGCCGCGCCATATCCAGTGCCCACGCGGCCCACATAGACGAAGTTTTCACCACGATGGACACCGACGAGCAGTGAGCGAAACCTTCCATTGGTTTTGGCCCACCCCCCGATGACGACTTCATGCCCTGCCCTGCATTTCGACTTTGCCCAAGTGTCGGTTCGCCCGGAAACGTAAGGGGCGTCGGCCTTCTTCGAGACGATGCCTTCAAGTGACAGCTGGCAGGCCGACTTGAGAACGGCGTCGCCACCGGTATCGAAATGCTCCACGAACCGAAGGCGAGCTTCGTCTTCACCTGCCTCCAACAGACCCTGAAGGCGTTCCTTTCGCTCGGTGAGCGGCTGCTCTCGCAGATCGTCACCTCCGTTGAATAGTAGGTCGAACGCGAAAAACACTAGGTCGTCGGTCTTCTTTTCAGATAGCGACGCCTGCAGAGCCGCGAAGTCCGGAGCCCCGTGTTCGTCCAGGGCGCAGATTTCACCATCGATGATGCAATCAGCCAGCTCGGACGCTGCGGCCGCGATGGCCGGATACTTCGCCGTCCAGTCGAGGCCTTTCCGGGTTTTGAGGGTGACCTCACCGTCGAGAACCCGCATCTGGATGCGGTATCCATCGAACTTGATCTCGTGAATCCAGCCGTCGGCACCCGGCGGTCGAGCCAGCGTCTCGCAGAGCTGCGGTGGAATGAAGTCCGGTACTTTAGCAGTCGGTTTTTTCTTGGTCGTATTTTGCTTGGCGGGTTTCCCTGCTGCTCCCCGCTCATCGGCCGCGAGGCCAACATTGCTGTCCCATACGGCGTCCGGTCCAATTGCTTCGCCCGCAACCATGAAAGGCTTTGGCTTCTTGCCCTTGCCGCCCGCTATTGCCTCCATCGTTCGACCGGAGGCAACGGATGTATCCTTCTCCAGGATCGCCGCGCCATCGCCGTCAACTGCATCGTCGTCATGGTGCTTGATAAGCAGCCAGTTGACGTGCTTGCCGCCGTCGCGGTCGCCGCGCATGCGGACAAGAACGAAGCTGCCGTGGAGCTTTTCACCTTCCAGGGTGAACTTGAGATCGCCTTTCTCAAGCATTTGCTGCGGGGTCTTCTTGCCTTCTGGTTCCCAGTAGCCGCGATCCCAGAGCATGACGGTACCACCACCATATTGCCCTTTAGGGATCGTGCCTTCAAAATCGCCGTAGTCGAGCGGATGATCTTCGACCTCAACAGCCAACCTCTTGTCGCTTGGATCAAGCGACGGGCCTTTGGTCACGGCCCATGACTTGAAGACACCGTCAAGTTCGAGACGGAGGTCGTAGTGAAGCCGCGTGGCGTCGTGCTTCTGGATGATGAACCGAAGCCTGTTCGACGGCTTGATGTCGGTGGCCCCATGCGGCTCCTGCGTGACCTTGAAATCCCGCTTTGCCTTGTATTTGGAGAGCTTTTCTTCCGCCATGTAAACCTCGCCATGCTTGGGTGCAACCTCAACGTCTAAGGCGGCGAAAGGATGCAGTCGGACACCATACTGCGATGTTCAACGCATCTTCTGTGTCCCTCGTGCCGGACTTCCACTTCTGGACACGCCGCGAGCCTGGTGGGAACACCGGAAAGACGGCCTCGTTTACCTGTGCACGCACAATCGAGATAATGATGAAAACCGGGAATTGTAATGTTTTTAGTCGACAGGACGATTGTCGTTGCTTTCCGCGACGAGGTTAAGATGCTCGGCCCATTCAAAGATCACGGGCAACAATGTTTGCCCGCCTTTTAACCGCAACTGAACTAAGCGGCGTCTGCCAAAGTTCCTAGAAGCGCGCTCTCCTCATACGGCTTCCTCAGAAACCTGACACCTTCTCCGATATCCGAAGCGCGCAACGACACCAATCCAGAAGTGACAATGACCCGAGTTTCAGGCCAGAGCTGTCGAACTTTCGCGGCGAGCCCAAGTCCGTCCATCTCGCCCGGCATGTTTATGTCGGTGATCACCGCATCCACCTTTTGCATCCTGAGCCATATCAACGCCTCCGATGCATTCGCGGCCTCCATCGCGAGGTACCCTGCGTCCTCGAGCGTGCTTACGGCGGCAAAGCGCAATACTGGTTCGTCGTCGACAATGAGAACTTTCTGATGTCGATCAGGCACGCGTTCGGATGGACTAGGTTCGAGGCCGGCTGCGAGGCGATCCCTCCTTGCCAGCACTTCACGCCCATCCGGCGACGCGCGGGTCTTCTCCATATGGTCTCTCGCGGAAGAGGCTCGCAGCCAATATTCCTGGTCCCGACCCCATTGACGGCCGTTTTCCTCCCAAAGCCCATAAGCGCGTTTGCTGATCCATTCGTGACGTTCGTCAGACATTCTGGCCTCCGGAATTTCGAACATGGCGCACTCAGATTCGGTGCCTCGCGAACTGATCGAAAGGCAACCAATGAATGTTTCGTCGGCACGATGGTTCTGGTACGTTAACGCAAAGAAGGTTATCGGCCGATGCAAGATAAACGGTGTCCCAGCGCGCGAATAATGCCGCGAAAGGCTACCTGGGCTACTGCGAACCCGCTGATGTAGAGCCCATGTCATCTGAATCTCGAGACGGGATCGGGCATTGCGCCCTTGCCTCCCTCGCCCGCCGTAGCCTTTCGGTTTTCATAGCACGCAGCTGACGTTCCTGTTCGAGCGTCTGCATCGCAATGCGGGTCGTCTCCTCTTGAGCCGCGATACGCTCATCATTGGTCCGTGCCTGTCGTGATCTCGGTAAGCGTCCTTCCATTTCAACGACCCTCCTATGCAAGTTCAACCGCGCCTGACAATGCGGGATGAGATCGCGCCGGACGGGTGGGGCGCTCGACTGCCGTTTCGTTGGCCACAGGAAGAAAACGGAAAAATCCCTGTGTTCGCCATCTCCGTCGTGTCCGTTTGACACGGCCGCGATCTCGGGGTGGTTAATGACCAAATGCTCGATGTAGTTCCTGAGCGCGAACGCTTTGTCCATTACCGTACTTTGAGCGCCGATCCTTCAGTGGTACGCCGACGAGGACGGCGCGGTCGCTTTCGTCGCAAGTGGTCCATTGAAGTTCTGGATCAGGAAATCAGCTATCTGTCGCTCTCCAAATCCGTTGGAGTGAAGCGCTATCGCAACCGTGCACAGCACGTCGGCTACCGCATGATCGAACGGAACTTGGTAAACGCGGAACCACTTCACCACAGCAGTCAACATGGCCGAGCTGCTGCCCGCGCCGAGGTCGCAATCGTCATCTTCGAGCGACATCCGTTTCCCTTTCGCACTGCCCGGAACGAAGGATCGAACAGCGAGTTGGAGGAAAGGTTCCGTGAGCTGCGACAGGACGGCTCATCGCACCCGGTGGAAAGGCTGTATCAGATGCATCCGAGGCTCGGCTAGCATGCGGGGATCACGGCGTTGCTTCCCTGCTAGAATACTGACGGCGTCTACTTCAACGTGCCTCACCACCGCGTCCCCACCTGACGCTACCCTCAGCACTCTTGGCCGCCTCAGCGTCGTTGATACGGTCTAGAAGGTGATCAAACGACGCCGGCGAAACTTCTTCGACCTCGTAGAGAGCCTGGAGTCGTCTACGCATATCGGCATTACCGAAAAACACGTTGAAGGAAGTCTCTCTCGTCTGTTCCATTCAATTCACCCCCACTTAGTCCCGGCAAACTCGCTCGACCACAAGTTGGTTCCGCTGTTGAACGTGCATTCTTGTGGATAACGAGCGGGCGGCAGTTCAAGGAAGCAACTGAGTTAAGCAGGGTCATTGCCGACGCCAAAAACGAACGGCAGATCAGGCTCGAGAAATTGCAGGGCTCGAAAACAGCGTGAACTCAATGCTGACACCGATTTTGACCATCAGCATTCCCTCAAACTCCTGGCGGCCTTCTCAGAAGGAACACCAATCACGCGTGCCTAACCCGTCTTTACTCCCACGTTTGGAGCAACCGAACCGCGGCGATGCGCCCCCTTCATCAGCCATCAGGAGACATCGACAAACCTGACGAGGGAGTGACCGTTTGCTTGATCGTAGCGAAGTCGCCGTCCATCGCGAGATCGATAAGGTTCTCAATAGCCTCGAAATTGAATTGGGACAGGTATTCCCGCTGCGGCGCGGTGAAAAACACGCCTCGCTTATCCATTAAACGCTCGAATAAATCCAACTGTTGCTTGATCGCGGTCTCATAGCCGCCCTTATCGTACATTTCGGCCAGCAACGAGCTGGCACCGATGTTGACCATTAGCATTTTTTCGATCTCCAGAAGCTTCGCGTGTTCGACTTTGCGAAGGATGGCTGCAATCAACAAGAGAACTTTCGTGTCCTCGATACGCCTCCAACCTGTCCACTCTGGGCTTGCCAGGCTCTTGGCGACTTCGACCACGTGGCCCTCGCTAAATACGTCCCGAGGCAAAAGGAGCAATCCCGCTATCCAATCGTCTGGGTCACCGCTGCTCCAGAGCCGATCTACCAAGTCGGCATCGTACTTCTCACGGATGTCGATTGACCGAAAAGTGTGCGTCGTGCCCCAGTGAGCGTATGGAGGCTTCATGGTATTCGAGTTCGACCCCACGTAGACGACCTGTTGCGTGAGGTTGGTCACGTCCGCGACGCCAAAGCTGTCTTTGTATCGTTCGATCAGATACGCGTACTCGTGCAAGCGCGCGGGCATGGATGAGTCGTTTTTCGTCTGGAACTCGATATGGTGGATCGTGGTGTCGCTGTAGACCAGCGCGTCGGCGCGCCGAAATTCGAGGTTTGGGAACTCCTCTCGCAGAAAGACGCCGTCTGGCACTCCAAGGATCGAACGAAGTGTTCCGTTCCTTAAAGAAAACAATCGCTTCAGAGCGAAGTCGTACTTCGCAATCTTTGACTCCCGCAGCTTAGACAGGGTCATGTATTCTTTTTTGACGGGTGGCTCAGCGTCAGCCTTCGCACTCTTCAAGATTTGTCTCCCGATGGAAATCTTGAGCCCGAATACTCACAGGAGACAAATTTTGGGTTAAGTCGCCAGCCCCGCCAGCCAGTAGATCGTCGTTCCTATGAGCACCGTTGACAGCACCCGCCCCGATCCGGCGACGACAGCCGCTCCCGCCGCGAGTAGCCCGAATGCCAGGACATCCCGAATGTTCAAGCTGCCTACCAACTGGACGACGTCCTGCTTGCCGAAAGCCATGGTGTAGGCGGTCGCCCCTAGCATCGCCTGACTGCTGAAATTCAGGAACCTGAACAAAGTGCTGTTCGGGTTCTGGAGCGCCTCAACCTTGCCAAAAGCGATCGGCAATGCCCGGAAGGCAAAGGCCGACGTCGCGGCGAACATCACCATCAACCAGACGGTCATTGGCGTTTCCCATTTCGAAGCGAGAGGGCCATCAGGCCACCAATGATGATGGGCGCGACAAGCATCGCCAGGTCAGCGTCGATCCAAAGCGCGATTGGCATCACGACGAGACCAGCCCAGAACCCGAAGAAATCGGGCATGTTCGGCCACGCGCGCGCGTTCTGCGCGACGAACAGCAGCGCCAATGCAAACGATACGAGGGTCTTCACGTCGAGGCCGGGTATCCATTTGGAGACGAGAACCCCGAGCCCCGTCGAGATCGCGACCGTGATGAAGAGCGATGTCGCCATGACGCGGTAATACCGAACGGGATCGGGATGACCGCGACGAAATGCCGAGAGGCAGACCGACAGCACTGACGGCACAAGCAGGTGCACCCAGAAGATGGGCCGGAAACCACCCTTAGGGTAGAGATATGGCATGAGGCTAGCTGTCATCAGGGCGAACCGCGCGTTGAGCGCGAGGATGACAGGCACCAGTACGAACCCGTCGTTGATGTTTTGCGAGAGGATGATCTGCAGCGGGCTTGAATAGATGAAGAGCGAAGCGGCTCTCGTCTCTACAGACGTCAGGCCACCGGCGGCCGATAGATAGCAGACCGAACGAAAAGAAAATCAGGCCGTTCAATATCCCGATGGGCAGGAAGTCGCGGACTTCCTCTGAGGTCAGCATCGATGACGAGCGCGTTCGGGTTCAGGGCTTTCCAGACGTCTTCGCCGAAGATGGCATCCTGTACGATCTTACCGTTGGGCAACATCGTGATCGCAGCGTCAGCGCCACGGAGCGCATCGGCGACGGTTTCGGCGGCCACTCCACCTGCGGCCTTGAGCTCCTGGCGGGCATCGGCGGACAAGTCGAACCCAGCGATCTCGAAGCCGGCGGACAGCGATCGGCTGTTCAAGTTGCCGCGTTCGAGCTGGCGGGACTACTCCCGCTCTGCACTCGCTGGTCTATGCCCTCGAAGAAATTGTCCGCGCCGTTAATGTCGAGCACTTGCGCTCTACGCTGCTCGATAAGTTCGGCCGCGCCGATGCCCGGCGCGCCCCGGGCCGCCCAATACATCGGGTAACGCCGCGACGGTGTTCGCTTGATCGCAGACCGCAAGGCGTGGTCCCATTCACCCGACCAGCCGCAAACGATCAGTCCGTACTCATCCATGATGCGGTCAAGGAGCGCATCATATTGCGAGGGATAACCGCTGAGTTCGGCCTCGGTATTCAGGATTCTCGCGTCTTTGTAGTCACCGTGAAGCTTCAACAGGTAGGCGGATGAGTCGACCAACGAAGCGCGGAAAAAACCTTGGTGATGCGACGTGTGTGTACGTGACAGTCGGTTGTCGCGGAACGCATTCAAAAGCCTCCAGCCGCTCCAATGTTGAGAGGCCCGACAATCACACACTTTCGGTCCTTGCCAACTGCGGCCACGAGCGCAATCTTGCGATCTCGAAGATAGGGAGACTACAGGGGCATGTGCGGTAGGTTCACGTTCGAGCACGAATGGTCGGCGTTTGTCGATCTCTACGACCTCCCGTGGGATTCGGAGCGCGGTCGAAATACTGCGGCCCGTTTCAATATCGCGCCCACTCAGCAGGTTCTGGTTGTTCACAACGACGCCGAAGGCCGCCAGATCGCCGAGGAGGCCCGCTGGTGGTTGGTGCCCTTCTGGGCGAAAGAGATGCCGAAAGCCGCGATGTTCAATGCCAGGATCGAGACGGTCGACACCGCGCCGGCCTTCCGTGAGGCGTTCAAAAGCAAGCGTTGTCTGATTCCTGCGTCGGCCTTCTACGAATGGACACTGAATCGAGAAGACAGAAAAAAGGACCCTTGGCACATCCACCTGCCCGGCGACCTGCCGTTTTCGTTCGCGGGCCTATGGGCTCGCAACGACAAGCTCGGCGTGACGAGTTGCACGATCATAACAATGCCGGCCGGCGATCCGATGAAAACGCTTCACGATCGGCAGCCGGTGATTTTGGACCCGAGAGCCTACGAGGAGTGGCTCGACCGATCGACGTCGGGAACGAAGGCCAAGGAGCTGTTGCAGGATAACCTGGACGATCGGCTGGAATTCCATCGCGTGTCCCGGGATGTGAACTCGTCGAAGTTTGAGGGCAAGCCACTGCCCGAGGTGAACTCCCTGTGACGGTAACGACGGACATGATCTCGGAATTCGTCCGGGCGGCAAACAACGTCCAGCGGCTGGCGCTCGGGGAGCGGCGTCGTCTCCTGGAGCGAGGTGTGGCCGCCTCTGGGGCTCTAAGGGGATTGCTGACGAAGACGGGCAAGGTCGCCCCGTTGGACGAAGCCGCCGAGCGTGTGATCGAGGACATCGCCGAGCACATCGATGAGGTGCCCGACGAAACCGTTGCGAAAGCGTTGTTGGCGTTGGCGAGCCAGATGCGGACCTTGCGCATATTGAACCGGGAGACGGCCTGAGGCAGGCCTGGATGCCGTTATTGTTCCACGCAGGCGGTATGGGCGAAACCTCATTTAGGCGAACGGCGGGCCGTTGCGGAACAACTCAGTCCTGTCGGGGTTCCTTGCTCCGCTCAAACCGCGGACAGGAGACGACCCATGAAGGCATTCGGCATTGCGTACATCGCGACCCTCGTTTCTTTCCTACTCATTGATGCGGTGTGGCTGGGCCTGTTAGCCAAGACTTTCTATAGCCAGCATTTACGTGGCTTTGGCGGTGCTGGAACGCGAGCCACGGGTGCAGGAGCATGACGTCCAGGGCGTTGTCCTCGCCCACGTGTGCCTTGATCGCGTTCTTGATGGCAGTAGGCAGTTCCGTGCGACCTTCCGGCAGATCACGGATGCGGGTGGAGAGATGAATGGTGCCCTGCTTCATCCCTTCGGGATCGCTGGACTGTCCCCTTCTGGAATGGTGTTGCCGACAGGATACCCGTCTGGACGTTTGGCCGCTGCTTTCCCGCTATGTTCATACTTCACGGGGATAACGATGCCGCACCCTCGAAAGTCGGCAATTACTTCTGGTAGATGTTGAATGTTCTCCGGAGGATATAATGGGGCAGTACTTCAGAAGCGACAAACGCATCTTCCAGCCTGGCCAAGTCATCAGGACAGCGGGCCACTTTATCGAGATGCACCCTGACGCCGGGAAGCGTACCGAGGAGCTTTTGGAAGCAGCCCGCCCCGAACACAAACCGAAGCGCGGCAGGTCCCTCATGCTGTTCGAAAGCGAGGAAGAGGCTCGAAAGTTTTGCGCTAGAATGTCAGGCGGACATCTCTACTCTGTTGAGGCGACGGATGCGAAAACCCAGCATCGCGGCGATATGGCTCTGGTTAATCACATCGCGGCCCTCGTAGAGGCTGGCACCGATGTACCCGCGCACCTTCCTACGGATTACTGGAACGGAGTCGCGACGCCAGAGCCGATAATAGAAGTTCTTCTTGAAAGCGCCGTTGTCGAGGCTGATCTTAATTACACGCAGGAAGAGCGAGATGCTTTTATTCGTGCTCTGTACCAGATCAAGCCGAAGCCATATGCCGTAATAGACGATGACGATGATTGGCCGCTTTTCGTAGCCGGTCCTGCGGACTGACAGCCCAATCCGCGCGAGCAGCTCGCTGCTGTTCTGTCTCTCTCCCTCATCACGCGATGAAGCCCGTATGCCGGCGCGCCCTAGCAGACCACGCATAGACCTCAGCCGAAAGAAGCTTCGGAAGCTCGCGCCCAAGCTTGCCGAGTTGCTTCGACGCGCCGACGACCTCTCCTTCCTTCAGCTTGCTTGGGCTGTGAATGGCATCCAGTCCGACATGCTGACGAGCGACGCTAAACGCTTTATTCAGGGGCCGCCCGAAGCCGTCACAAGCGATATCTCGTCCCCTTACTTTGCTCGCGCTACCCAAGCAACCAAACCTGAGCCCCCGTGGTGACGTTGACTGCCGGAAGTATGGCACGTTTGCCTATGGGGCGAACCTACTGCGAAGGATTGAAGACGCCGAGACGGGTCTGCTCATCACCGCCGACAACATACTTCTGGAGATGCCACGCATTGCCTATCGTCAATTTTGGCTGGCAGCGAGGGTACTTCAAGAGCAAGCGCATGTACCGCTACCACTTCGTGTACGGGCAAGGTTTGTGTGCGGACTACCTCAAGAGCGCACATGGCCTGTCGATTGAGGACTTCGCGTTAGCCTGCGTGCAGCTTCTGGCGACACTGTTCCGAAGACCGTGGATCACACGGGTAATCCAGGACAACCCGTTCGGTATAGCGCCGGACGCAATACCTTAAAGATGATCTCGCCGCAACTTCCGGCGATGCGAGAGGAGACCATTGCCACTGGCGATACTTAGGAGCCTTCACGCGGCCCCGCAGCAGCATGGTAATGTGGAGGTTGTTGACGCTAGGCCCATGAGGAAAGGTTGCGGTGCAGTGGCTTATTAGTTGAGGCTTTCTTTCGCCTCATCTTGCTCAGCTTGACGCCGCGCGACAATCCTCTTGTGCTGTTCGATTGCCGCACCCACATCAATACGCGGCCGCCTCTGAAACATGCCGACGATCAGCCGAGGTTCTGGCTTCTTGCCGAAACGATTGGATATAAAGCGTGCTTGGCTCCGGTCCGTCGAATAAACGTACCTCACAGCGCGCTCCACGACCCGGAGATTAGTATCCTTCACCACATAATCGGGTGAAAGCTTGAGCACCGCATTCAAACGGCGCGAATCCTTCGCTGCCATGAAAAGCAGTGTTGGGGAGATCGGAAGGCTCCACAGACCATTCTCCTCGCCAAGGTTTCCCCGGATCAGAGGCCTGTCCGAGCTGAGGAGTCTATGTTTGGAGTCGCTAAGATCAAAAACCGACCATTGGACGTTATTGAGAATGTTGCCAATGCGGCTGTTGTCAATGAACGTCTTGTAGGTGTAAAACATCCTCTGCTGAGCCGAAGCTTCATCGCGGGACTCGATGAACTCTGCCATAGTGGCCGGAGCGCCCTCTTCCCGGATGCTGGAATAGTAGGCCTCCAACTTTGGGTCCGTTTCAGCGAGATACTTATCCCACTCAGCACGCATCACGGCCATGTCCTCAGGGCAGCGAAGTAAGAGCGACATGAGAAACCTTGACCACGCGCTTCGCAGCTCGCGGCTGTACACGTGCTTTCCCTTTTCCATGAACTGTAGCGCTCGCGCTGCCTTTGTGTCGGCCGGTTCGAAGAACTTCTTCTCGAATGCCGCCGCCTTTTCCCCCTCAAACCCTTCCATCGCGTAGAGCTTCGACTGGTAGCCGGTGGACTTAGGAGACCCGCGTCGAATACTGATCACCGCCCCCTCCTTCTCGAAGATTTCAAGAAGTCCATCCTCGCCCGTCCAGCGGCGGGTGTAGAACTGTGGGATGTAGTGATGTTTGTCGGCGGGATTCTGGACGGACTGGCTCATGCCAACGATTTTGCACCATCACGTTGCAGAAGGAAGAGCCACACCGTCTTTGCCCACAGGTATGGGCTGCATTCTGCTAGATGGACGACTGCATCGTACAACTGAACGAAGAAGCCCCCAGCATGTAGAGACTGTTCTTCAGGCCAAGTTTCCATGTTCGGCGCTTGAAGATGCCTTACAACCACACCACGTAGGAACGTGACCTGTAGCACCATCCGCACGCGAAGCTTTCCGTCCTCACTGTGGTGGCACCCGGAATACTCGTCAACAGAAACACGCAGGAAACGGTGTTGCAACTATAACCAATACCGCATTTGAATAGCCCATCGGCATTCAGAGAGCGGACAATGGCAGACATTTTCCTGAGCCACGCGGTGGCAGACCAGAAACTGGCAGAGATGATTGTAGACTTCCTAGTTGATGCTATCGGCGTCTCGGAGAAGAGCGTCTTCTGCTCAAGCCTCACGGGCCACGGGAATCCCCTCGCCCACGACTTCAACAAGAACATGCGCGAGCAGATACAAGACCCAAAGCTTGTCATCTTGCTCATGACGCCCGCCTATATGGACAGCCGGTTTTGCCTGATGGAGCTCGGAGCAACATGGGCGCTCGGGCTGAAACCTCTTCCTATCGTTGTGCCTCCAGTCACCTTCGATGATGTGAAGAACAGCATTGGCCAAATACAGAGCTGGCGCATCACCAACAGCGACGAGCTGGAATCCATCAGGGAAACGGTGTTGGATACGCTTCAGGTGGAAGGCCGCAGCAACCACGCCTTTGCCCGCAAGAAGAAGCGCTGGGAAGAAGACCTGGCTATTGCGCTCGACCAGCTTGCGCCGTCACCGAAAGTCTCTCGCAGCGAGTACGACGACCTACAGGCCGCCATGTTCGCCCAGAGCAGCCGTGCCGACCTGTGCGAAAAGGATCAGGAGACCCTGAAGGAGGAGCTGGCGAAGTTTCACCGGCTTAGGCCGGTCGCCATCATCCTTGAGCCAGAAAAGCTCGTAGCCCTCGACATTCAGCAGCAGATTAACAATGCAGGTTTTGTCTGCGCTGGCGTTGCTCGGACCAAAGAGGAAGCTGTTTTGCTGGCGCGTGCGGTACAGCCAGATGTTTTGGTAGCTGAAACGCGGCTTGAATACAGTTCCGGAATTGATGCGGTTGTGGCCATCAAGGAAGAGCTGGACGCCTACCCGCTTTTCGTGACCGCCTTTCCCGAAGACCTTCTGTCACCAAAGCGCCCCGACCCGTCCCGCCTCATCACAAAACCTTTTGCCCCGTCGAAGCTGATATCAGAGCTGCGAAAAGCGTATGCGGATGTGGTTGAGACGAGGGCGCATCTTCACCGCATGGCGCAGCCTTAATCGCGCGGCTTGCGGTGAAGAGGGAGCGGTTGCCTTCGGTTTCCGCACTTCCTGCAGCGAAGGTGGGGACGGAGGCTTACATCGCGACCCTAGCTGTCCCTCGCGCGCCGCCATTTGATGAGATAGCCGAAGCCTGGCCCGATCAGAATCCCGCCAATGACCCATTCGGTCAGCGTCAGTGGACTTTCGTCCGGGTCGTGCCCGGTTAGATAGAGGAAAAGGAAAAAGGCTGCGACGCCGGCGACAATCATCGACAATGCAACAAGTCGATTTTTGCGAGAACTCTCCATGGGCATCCTCTTCGAAACGAGACTTGAGCAAGCTAGTGGTTTTCCCTTGATCGACAAGGCCAGTGCCATGCCATCCCGCTCGTCAATGGAAGTTCCTTGCTCTCACCTTGAGGGTGTCGATGTGCAGGTCCCGCACGAAAATGTCCCGCGGCTGCGGTACCGGCCTCGGACGATCCCTGGAGTCTGGACTTCCCGGCGATCCATGAGCAAACTCGTCTCCCCTGCCTGTGGGTATTCTGACGTCGATTTCGCGATCCGCCAGTCCTGACAGGTCTCCGCTGAGATCGAAAAGCTGCTGGGCGACCAAATGCACGACGTCACCCTCACGCTGGATTTTACCGTGGATCGCCATCATCGATGAGCCAAGCACGACGCGACGCCGCTTCTCGAAAAGCGAGGGCCAAACCACAACGTTGGCAGGCCCCGTTTCGTCCTCAATCGTGATGAACATGACGCCCTTCGCGCTGCCTGGCTTCTGGCGGACGAGTACCAGCCCGGCGGTGCACACCCAGCGTTTGTCGCGGGCGTTCATTGCGTCCGCGCAGGTGACGATGTTGCGCCTCTCGAGGTCTTTCCGGAGGAAAGCAATCGGGTGCTCGCGAAGCGTCAGCCCGACATGGCCATAGTCCTCGACCACATTGTGCCCTTCTGTCATTTGCCGAAGCTCAACTTCCGGCTCCTGCTGCTCGGGAATGACTGCCGCTTCGCGCTCGGCGGCGGCCGCGAAAAGGGGAAGCGGCTCGTCACGCAGGGCCTTGATAGCCCAGAGCGCGTCGCGTCGCTGGAGCTTCAGCGACGGCAGGAAGGCGTCGGCCTCGGCAAGCTGAACAAGCGCCTCGGTCGGCACGTTGGACCGCCGCCACATGTCATCGACGGTTTCGAAATCCTTGTTCATGCGCGCGGCCACGATTCGTGCGACGTCGGCGACGGGGAGGCCCTTCACCATCCGCATTCCAAGGCGAACCGCGTGGCGGTCGGTATTACCGATGCGCTCAAGCGTGCAGTCCCACCGGGAATTGTTGATGCAGACGGGACGAATTTCCACGCCATGCTTTGCCGCGTCGCCCACGATCTGCGCGGGCGCGTAGAACCCCATCGGCTGACTATTCAGCAAGGCCGCGCAGAAGACGTCAGGGTGGTGGCATTTAATGAAGTTGCTGGCATAGGCGATCAGCGCGAAGGACGCGGCATGGCTCTCGGGGAAGCCGTAGCTGCCGAAGCCTTCCAGCTGCGAGAAGGTCTTCTCGGCGAATTCTGCGGAATAGCCGTTCTTCACCATGCCGCCGACCAGCTTGTCCTTGAAGCGGCTGACACCGCCCGTGAACTTGAATGTCGCCATGCTCTTGCGCAGCTGGTCCGCCTCCCCGCCTGTGAAGCCCGCACAAACCATTGCTACCCGCATCGCACTCTCTTGGAAAAGAGGTACGCCCAACGTTTTGCCAAGCACCGCCTCGAGTTCCGGTGTCGGATACTCGACCTTCTCCTTGCCTTCCCTTCTACGGAGATAGGGATGGACCATGTCGCCCTGGATCGGTCCGGGCCGCACGATCGCGACCTGGACGACCAAGTCGTAAAAAGTTCTCGGTTTCAAGCGCGGCAGCATCGCCATCTGCGCACGGCTTTCGATCTGGAATGTCCCGAGGGTGTCCGCTTTCCGGATCATCGCATAGGTCGCCGCGTCCTCCTGCCGGATAGTCGCGAGATCGAGGTCATCGTCCTTGTGCTCCCGGATAAGATCGAAAGACTTCGCCATGCAGGTCAGCATCCCCAGAGCGAGGATGTCGACCTTCATGAACTTGAGCGCTTCGATGTCGTCCTTGTCCCATTCCACGATCTGACGGTCTTTCATCGATGCAGGTTCGATGGGGACGAGATCGTCGAGGCGGTCGTGGGTGAGCACGAAGCCGCCCGGATGCTGCCCGAGGTGACGCGGCGCGCCCATGAGCTGCTGTGCTAGCTGCAGCGTTAGAACGAGACGACGGTCGTTCGGGTTGAGGTTCAGCTCCTTGACATTGCGGTCGCTGACTTCCTCCGACCATGACCACATGCCCGACGACAACGCCTTGATAACGTCCTCAGGCAGGCCGAGAGCTTTGCCGACGTCACGGATCGCCCCCTTCGCACGGTAGCGGGTGACGGTGGCGCAGAGAGCCGCCTTCTGATGCGTGTAGGTCTTGTATATCCATTGGATGACCTCCTCGCGCCGCTCGTGTTCGAAGTCGACGTCGATGTCCGGCGGCTCATCGCGCTCCTGGCTGACAAAGCGCTCGAACAGGAGGTCGTTCGTGGACGGATCGATGGACGTCACGCCCAGGATATAGCAGACCGCGCTATTGGCAGCCGATCCCCTGCCCTGGCAAAGAATTCCCTGCGAACGCGCGTAGCGCACGATCGAGAAGACCGTCAGGAAATACGGCGCATACCTCATCGTCTTGATGAGATCGAGCTCGTGCCGGACCGTTTTCAAGACCTCGGGCGGCAAGCCCTCCGGATAGCGATTAGGTGCGCATTCCCACACATAGTGTTCGAGGGATTCCTGCGCGGTCATGCCGGGAACGATCGCCTCTTCGGGATACTGGTAGGTCAGCTCTTCGAGCGAGAACTTGCAGCGGTCGACGATTTCCATCGTCCTCGCCAGGGCTTCCCTATATCTCGGGAACAGGCGCGCCATTTCTTCGGGAGGCTTGAGATATCGGTCGGCATGGCGCTCGCGCTTGAAACCGACGTCGTCAATGGTCGTGTGCTCCCGGATGCAGGTGACGACGTCCTGGAGCTGGCGTCTCGAGGGCTCGTGGAAAAGGACGTCGTTAGTGACGACGGTGCGGACCCGGTGCTTCGTCGCCATATTGCTCAGCTCATGTAACCGCATCTGGTCGTTTGGGCGACGCCGGAGTGAGAGCGCAAGGTAGGCTCGGTCACGGAAGAGGTCGGCGACCTTGCGAAGCTGAACTGCGCAGCTCTCGTCCGGGAGGTCCGGTACAAGAACAGCGAGAAGTCCTTCGGCGTAGAGCGCCACGTCGTCCAGCGACAGGATACAGTTGCCCTTGCCACCGCGCGATTTCCCCAGCGTCAACAGGCGGGTCAGCCGGGAATAGGCGGCGCGGTCGGTCGGGTAGACAAGCAGTGACATCCCGTCCGTCAGGTCAAGGCGGCATCCGACGACAAGGCGAACGCCCGTAGCGCGCGAGGCCTCCAGCGCCCGAACGATGCCAGCCAGACTGTTGCGGTCGACTACCCCGACGGCATCGATGCCTAGTTCCTTGGCTGTCGTGAACAACTCGTCGGCCGACGACGCTCCCCGAAGAAACGAGAAATGCGTGGTTACCTGGAGTTCGGCGTACCTCATGGCGGGTTCCGTTCCTATGCGAAGATGCCGTGAATGAACCACTTGTGCGAGCCCGTGGCCACGTCGACGCCGTCGCCCGAGCGGTAGAGCCAGAAGCGCTCGCCAGCGTCGTCCTCAACGACGAAGTAATCCCGGACGGCCTCGACCTCGGACGTGCGGACCCACCACTCTCCGAATACGCGCTCAGGGCCGTCGGCGCATCTCACGCGACGGCGCTTGCCACGCCAGGAGAACCAGGCCGGAGGATGGTCGGGCATCAACGCCATGACTTCAACGACATCCGGCCGATCCAGCAGGCGAACTGGTCGTCTCCAGTCGTGAACCCATGTCTCGTTCCTCGGTTCAGCGGCCGCGGCAATGCGCTGGAAGCTTCGTTCGGGAACGTCGGACGCGACCGGCGCGAGGCGATAGACCCTGTTGCCGCGATTGCCGAGGATATCGATCAGCGGCGTGACGTCATCGTCGTCCTCGTCGACCAGCGACGACGAGCGCTGCTCCTCCTCAAGCGTCTCCGACATGACGGCGACGAGCGTCAGCCGTTCGATCCCGAAGCCCGGCTCGATCTTCTCGGTGCGGTCCTTGAAGAGCTTTGTGAGCCATGCGATGTCGCGCGCTGGCTTGGCCGTTCCGGCGCGGATCGCTTGGCGCGTCCCGTCGACCTTCTCGACGATGAGGTCGGTGCGACGGACGCCCAATCCCTTTCGCTGGAGCTCTCCCACCAGTTCCACGACAAGCCGCCCGACGTACTTGTTGATCGTCTCGGCAGCGCCGATCGGCTCCGCGAACTGGCGGGTCACCTCGATCCATTCGGGTGATCGGATGGGCTCGATCGGCTCCGAACTGCGGCCGTACATCTGGTCTATGCGGCGACCAAGTTCAGGCCCGAACCGGAGCGCAAGAGGAGCGCGCGGGGTGTTGGCGAGCTCGCCGATGGATTTGAAACCGAGGACGCGTAGGTCATCGACGACCTTGGGGGGAAGCCGGAGAAGCGATAGCGGAAGCTTTTCGACGGCGCGAACGATCTCGCCGCGGGGAACGATCACAGTCTCTCGGGTGATCGCGCGAGCGCACGCATGGGCCGCGCCCCAGGTGTCTGCGATCGCGACGCGCGCGGACAGCCCGGTCGAGCGGAAGCGGTTTGCGACGCCCGTCAGCATCGGCTCCTCGCCACCCTGGAGATGGTCCGCGCCTTCGGTATCGAGGACGAGCCCGTCCGTCCCATCGACCGCGACGATCGGCGAGTAGATGCCGAGTGCCCAAAGCGCGATGCGCTCGAGGGCCGCGGCGTCGGCCTCGGGGTCGGCGTCGACCATCATCAGGCCCTGGAATAGCGCCTGTGCTTTGGCCGCCGGCATGCCGACGCGCACGCCTGCCTTCCGTGCGGCAGCGTCGGCGGCGGCGACCCAACGCTTCGACCCCGACCTTGCGATAACGGCGATCGCCTGCTCAGGCGGAATTGATGGATCGGCCCGCCTTATCCTGTCGGTCGAAAGATCGGGAAGGTATATCGAGACGACCCTTGTCATCGCAGGCTCCAACTTCAAACTCAGCACACTCGCCCGCACGCGATCTCATCAATTCCAAAAGCCACCTCGCTCGCCCAACACCCGGCACGGGCAGCGGCTCCGATGGCAGCGCGCTCACCCGCCACCTCGTCACCGACGCCGTCGGCTGGCCGAAGTCGTTCGCCTCCGTCTGCCTTCGCCAACGCCGCACTGCGATCCCAAGCGTCCCGGACTTCTCCGCGGCGAGCTGCAGCCGTCGCGACGAAACCATCGGCAGGCGGACAAGCTCGCCGACGACCGCGCCGAGGCGACCGTAGCTGAGTGCCTCCTCCATACTGGCAAGGACGTCTTCCTCTCTGCCGGCCTCGACGAAGATGACCCGGTCGGGATGGAGGCCTGCCTGCGCCAGCGCTGGCATGAAAAGGTCGGGCCTTGTCAGGCACCAGACGATCTTGCCCTTGGTCCTCGCTGCAACACCTGCGGCGAACAGGGCGGCCGCCGCGCCGTCGACAGTGCCTGATCCACCACCCGCGAATTCATGCAGTGCGCCGTATGCCAGACCGCCGCCCGGGAGTACGGCGTCGATCTCGGGGACGCCGAATGGCAGACAGCCACCCTTCTTCGCGACGCCCCCCTCGATCGAGGAGATGCGTTCGCGCAGTTCAGCGATGGCTATCTCGCGGGCAGCCGACATCGGTCACGAATCCCTTGGAAATCGCGGTGGACAATTACGACATCATGCCGTGCAAACTTGGTTGTTCTCTTTCTGTTCCGTATCGGCGACGGCGTCAAGGTGCCTCGGAAACCGGAATTTAATGGGGTTGATTAGCGATTCGAAAAATTAGCGAAATGAATCAATTTGGTAGCCAACGGCGCTAAGTCGGTGACCTGTCTGAAAATATTTTTATCGGGTTCATAGGTCGCGACGGTCCTTACTATGACCGTGACCCTCTCGCCAAATCGCGGCATGCTTGAGGGCCTCTACGACTAATTGCGAGGTAACGGGCTTTAATACCACCGGAATGCCCATTTCGGCCCGTGCTACAAGTTCCGGACTTCCAGTTACAAAGACGACACCAATTGAAAATTGCTCGCTGAGCCGCTTTGCCAAGCCTGGACCCGTCAAGCCATCAGCAAGTCGAACGTCCACAAGCGCCACGTGCGCTTCTGCAGCCAACTCACCGCAGCCGACGTATCAACGCCGGTAACCACACATTCAGCAGCGAGCACGGCGTCTTCGATTGAAAGCCCCACTTCTGGCTCGTCAACAGTGGGTAACCGGGAGTGACGTCGACCGCTCCCCACCAGGACCAGCACCATCCGCATACCGGCCGTTGCCAGCGAGATCACCAGTCCGATGATGCTCTAGTCACCGCGGGCCTCCGCCCAATGTGGATACGTCACAAATGCTGTCACCGCGCCCTCTCCCTCAGTCGTGATGGTGACGGCCTGGCCCTTTGGCATGTAGACGATGTCACCAGGCCCAGCAGTGACGGTGCCGTCGCGCGTTGAAACCGACAGCCGTCCTTCCAACACGATCATTGTGTCGTCGACAGCCATGGTCTCGGTCAGAGTCTGACCAGCGGCGTATTTTCCGTAACCGATCGAAACTGGGCCGCCGCTCGTCTCGTCCACGAGGTTCCCTACATAGATATCGGCATCCTGGCCGGGAGACCTGATCAAGTTTACCTCAGACAAGCTGAATTTCTGAACCTTCATCACGAGCTCCTTCCTCCCGACCGAAGGTAGCGCGCGAATCCAGATAGCCAATGCCCGGTGTCATTTTCCAAGCGCTCACTGCACATCAGCCACCGATGAATGCAGTGCGAGAGCGAGAGCCTAATGGATCGCGATGGATGTGGGAGCGTTTGATTGGACTCCGAGCCGACCGACATATGTTTCAATCAGCGATGAAGTTATCGCATCGACCGTGACCAGGCCGCCATTGTACAAGTCGATGGCAGCTGCGCATAGGATATCGGTTGAGCCGTCATCAGGCGTCAGATCGTAGAAGTCAAACCAGTGCGGTGGCCCGGCCTCGAGCGGTTCCGTACAGCTTCGGAAACAAGCTTGGCCGCACGTTCGCTTGGGGCCATGGTCACGCAATCTCTAGCTGTTGGAAAGATGCGAAATCGAAATGCCAACCGCGGCAGCAAAGCGCGCCAGCCGCCGGGCATCTAAACTCCGTCCCGTTTCGAGCGCCTCGACTTCCGCAATCGTCAGGCCAGACGTCACGGCAACATCTTCGAGCGTGTACCCCCGCGCAGCTCGAGCGTCGCGGAGTTGGGCGGCAACACCGCTGAAAAGCTTATCGGCGCTGACAAGTACGTTCATTTTTGATCTCCATCGTTTTGGCTCGGAAACGCCGGCAAGCGATATTGGGTTCCATCGCCGTAAGCTACTGAAAAGGACGCCAAGGGGCAGAAGTTTTGTCGCCTACACGATTGCCGGAGCGATGAGCGTTACGGAAGTGGCACCGATCAATCATCCAAGTCCGAGGTGATTGGTTCGCGACGCTGTGTAGCCCCGCGTGGCTGACCGACTGAAAAAGCTAGGCCCTTTCTGACCCGACATCCTCCAGCAGCATTCAAGACCTGCTCCGCGCTTTTCGCTGCATAGCCGATGTAACCAGAGGCAAAACAGCCGAACCTGCTGCCGCTAGTGGGAGCGCGCGTAGCGTTTTCGTCGCTACGAAGCTCGCGGCCATGGCCGCCCCCAGCTTCGCCCAGGGGTAGTCCCCAAGCTGGGCGTGTGCACTTGCGTCCGCCCATTCAATGCGAGCCTGGACGATTTGCGCGACATCCTCTTTGATGCGTGCGAGGCGGTCCCGCAAAATTTCGAGTTCGACTCGTGTATCGCTGTAGCGAAGACGCAGCTCGACGCTCGCGGGAACGTAATCCAGGGGAACCTGATCCTCTACGTCATCGCTCACCTCTTTCGCTATGTCGTCGAACGTCTCGTTCGGGTAATCCAGAGGTTCGGTAGCTTGAAGCTGCTCATCCAATGAACCGATGTTGGAACCCGACGTCATGTTTTCGCGCTGTTGCATTGGTGACCTCCCTGACGGGAAAGATAACGCTCGAAATGCTATCGAGTTCAGCGTCTGCGGTGAGGACGACCAACCTGATCGTCACATCAACGTTTCCTCATCGATCTTGAAAACAGAGGCATCGTCCTGAATATCCCGCAGCCCCTTGTAGGACGCATGCCGTAGCTTGCCGTCGTCCGTCCAGGCACGATACTCGATCTCAGCGATCAAAGTCGGTTTTGCCCACACGACGTTCTTGCGACGACCGTTGTACGCGACCGCCGGCCGCTTGGTCGCAAGCTTGTCCAGTGCAGCGCGGAGTTCGACCGCGTCGTTGTACTTGAACCCCGTTCCGACGGAGCCGACATACTGAAGTCCGTCTTTTTTTCGGGCCGCTAGCAACAAGCTTCCCAAGCCGCCGCGGGCTGTCGACGATTTCTCGTAACCGACGATAAAAAAGCTCTCCGAGGCTATGCACTTCACCTTGATCCAGTCGGCAGTCCGTCCTGACCTGTAAGTGCTGTCCGCATCCTTGAAGATGACGCCCTCGAGGCCATGCTCGCAAGCCGCTCGGAAAATCGCGCCGCCCTCACCTTCGATCTCCTCCGAGAACCGGATCGGTCCATCGCGATCAGCAATCAGCTGTTCAAGCAGATGTCGGCGGCTGGACAACTCCATTTTCTGGAGGTCGTGGCCGTCGAGATATAGGAGGTCGAACGCGACATAGATTGAACTCGAGGATGGGAGCCTGCCGCCTCGCCCACCCAGTGACCGTTGGAGCGCACCGAAATCCGATCGACCTTGATCGTCCAGCACCGCTGCTTCTCCATCCAGGATAGCGCTCGCGACACCGAGTTTGCGAGCTTCATCAGCTATCGCGGGAAAGCGATGGGTCCAATCATGTCCGCCCCGCGTGATGATGCGGACACCTGTCGGTTCGATGTGAACGGCCAGGCGGTAGCCGTCGATCTTCACCTCGGCACGGTAGCGTTGATCGCTAGGAGGCTTCGCCTTGAGCAATGCTAATGCGGGTTCCACACGGTAGGGCATCGGATCGAGAAGTAGGTTCGGCTGCTGAGGGTCACGCCGCTTGCGAACAGAACCTCGCATCGGTTTGTCGCCAGTTAGAAGTGGTTTTGATTTAGGTCGATCGGCCATCTGTGGATTACATCAGCATTTTCTAAATAATGGGTTGCCGTAAGCGAAGAGGATCATACCGTCGAAGTGACTGATATGACCTCCTTCGACCCCGCTGCGGCCTGCGGCGGGGATTCTTTTGTCAGCTCGCTTTCCTCAGCTCATCCATGTCGTCCGGAAGCACATGCATGCCAGCCTCGTGAGCTGCCGTCACGAAGGCGACACGGGCCGCTTCGGGCTCTGCCGCAAAGACCATGGCGTCAATCGATCGTGCGAGCGCACTGTGGAAAGCGGGCTTCGATTTGTCGGGCCACTGTGACGTGAGGAATTTGACCATCTCCTCAACAGTCTCGGCGGGAGCATACTGCCCAGCACCGTTGATCTCGACTTCGAGCGGCTCGATCGGTGTAAGGGAATACCGGGTCATGACGCGCAACCTTCCTAGACGGCAGATGCGAATCAACTGGTGACGAAGTGATTCGTTCCGAATCAAATCAGAGGGTTAAGCTATTTCGTCGCAATCAAGAACTGAGAGGCTTCCATGCATGTGCGGCTACTGGGTGGAATCGCCCAATGGAAGCAAGATACTGGGAAATTTCCGTCGCGAGGTGATCCCATCGCCCGTATTTCGCGCAGATGGCGTGGATGTGCGGCTCTGCGAACTCATATTCTTTCACCGAAAGGTCGGCATCTCCAAATAGAAACCCCGAGCCGCCCGTCACGGCGACGATATTGCAGCCTGTGTCTACGACCGCTTGGACAAAAGCCGGAATCTGAGCTGAGGTCATCATGATTGGTTCTCACCTCGTGATAGCTTTATGTCTACCCGATAGATGTGGCGCTTCGCGCCCTTGTGGCCTAGTCGCAGATGTGCGGGTCGGTCTCCGGTGGGGTGAGCCCTTCGCCTAGCCGGAACGGTTACCGTGTTCACAAAGTCGAGCGCGGGACGGCCGCAGCTCAGTCACATATCTTCTCCCTCGCCGATCGAATACGGCGAAGGAGAAACGTACCGGAGGGTATCGCTATTTCAGTTCCTGGCAACGGGTGACCGTCATCCGTTCGGCCGGATGACGACCTTTACACACCCATCCTGCTTGTCGCGGAACGTCTTGTAGGCGTCCGGCCCTTGTTCCAGCCCGATGCGATGAGTGATCAGGAATGACGGATCAATCTTGCCCTCCTCGATCAAGTCCATGAGCGGCTTCAAGTATCGCTGAACATGAGTCTGGCCAGTCTTCAACGTCAGGCCTTTGCCGACGAATGCGCCAAGCGGGGCTGGAACAGCCGGGCCGACAAATACGCCTGGTAGTGAGACGACGCCACCGGGACGGCAGGCCATGATCGCCTGGCTCAAAGCATATGGACGCTCGGTTGAGGTCAGTTTTGTCTGCATCGTCTCCATCATGCCACCTGTACCGTGGCTTTCCATACCGACTGCCTCGATGACGGCATCAGGACCTTTGCCGCCGGTCAACTCCAAGATGCGCTGTTGAAGGTCATCGTCGGTGTAGTCGAGTGTTTCTGCGCCCGACTGCCGTGCAAGCTCCAGCCGCTCGGGCACGGTGTCGATGGCGATCACCCGCTCCGCGCCGAGAAGGAACGCGGACTTGATCGCGAAAAGGCCAACGGGCCCACATCCGAAAACCGCGACAGTCTGGCCTTGCTGGATGTCGCAGTTTTCCGCCGCCATATAGCCTGTCGGGAAGATGTCGGAGAGGAACAGGACCTGCTCGTCGGAAAGGCCGTCCGGAACCTTGATCGGGCCGACGTCAGCATAGGGCACGCGCAGGTACTGCGCCTGGCCGCCGGGGAAGCGGCCATAGAGTTCAGAGTAACCGAAGAGGCCCGCCGTGGGATAGCCGACCTGCTTGGCCTGCTCCGCACCATTGGGGTTCGAGCGCTCGCAAAGCGAAAACTGGCCCCATTTGCATTGGCGGCATTCACCGCAGGAGATCGTAAACGGCACGACGACGCGGTCGCCCACCTTGAGCTTGGAATTGCCGCGGCCGACTTCGACGACCTCGCCCATGGTCTCGTGGCCCATTACGTCGCCGGCATGCATGCCGGGAACGAAGCCGCCGTAGAGGTGCAAGTCGGAGCCGCAGATCGCGCAGCTCGTTACCTTGATAATGGCGTCGCGGTCGTCCTGGATGATCGGATCGTCGACTTCCTCGCAACGGATGTCGCCGCTGCCGTGCCAAGTGAGTGCCTTCATGTCATTCTCCTCTTTGAATAGCAGTCCGGTTGATACAGGCTCAGGGCTGTCCGCCACCGCCCGCCGCTCCGTAGACCTGTCCAGTTGCGTAGCTCGCTTGCGGGTCGGCCAGCTGGACATAGATGGACGCCAGTTCCGCCGGTTGGCCGGGGCGACCCATCGGCGTGTCGCCACCGAACTTCTCGAGCTTCTCCATGGTCGCGCCACCGCTCACCTGGAGTGGCGTCCAGATCGGTCCGGGCGCGACGCCGTTGACGCGAATGCCCTTCGGGCCGAGCTGTTTTGCCATCGACTTGCTGAAGTTCATCACCGCCGCCTTGGTCATGGCGTAGTCGACGAGGTTCTCGGACGGATCGTAGGCCTGCTCCGACGTCGTCTGAATGATCACCGATCCAGGCTGCATGTGCTTGAGGGCAGCCTTGGTCAGAAGGAACGTGGCGTAGATGTTTGTTTTCATGGTCGCGTCGAAGGCCTCATAAGTGATGTCTTCGATCGACTGGGCCTGCTGCTGCCGTCCCGCGTTGTTGACGAGAATGTCCAGCCCGCCGAGCGCCTTGACTGCGTCCTCGACCAGCTTCTCGCAGAACGCTTGATCGCGCAGGTCACCAGGGAGCGCGACGGCCTTTCGGCCCTCCTTCTCGATCAGGGCGACGACCTCCTGTGCGTCCGGCTCTTCGTCCGGGAGATAGTTGATGGCAACGTCGGCACCTTCGCGCGCATACGCGATCGCGGCCGCGCGGCCCATGCCGGAGTCACCGCCGGTGATCAGCGCCTTGCGCCCGGCAAGACGGCCGGAGCCTTTGTAGGAAGTCTCTCCGTGATCTGGCTTCGGGTTCATTTTTCCCGCAAGGCCGGGAAACGGCTGACGTTGCTTTTCGAACGGCGGCTTGGGATACTTGGTGGTCGGGTCTTCCATTGGAATGAACTCCTTCTCCTCGATGTTCTGGGCTATCGACGGAAACGCGTATGCGGCGAGCGCCGCGCTCGCTGCTGCCAGGACGGACCGTCGTGTCGGAAGCAGGTGGTGGCGCAGCATAAGGACTCCTCTCAGAAGACGACCAGACGCCGGATACCGATCGGGCCAAAAATCCCCGCTCCGTTGCGGAAGACAGCACAACCTCCATGAAGAGACCTTGTTCCGAAGAGAAACATCGGCTTCGACGTAGGTCTGAAAGCGCGTCACTCTCCATGACCCTCGCACGGAAATTTGCGTAGTGGGCAACGAGCGCTGTTCGCGCCTGAGATTGAAGGAAACGACCAAGGACAATCCCGGGCTGTCAACCTCGCCGGGATCACAGGTACATCGGCTGTTGGAAGCCTTATACGACGGACCACGAGGCCTATGACAAGGACGAAGGTTTTCAGGAAAGGGTTCGGACGCCGCCGTGACCCTGTGCTAAGCCAGCGTTGTTAGGCGTGCGTCTGATCAGCCCTTGAGCTCTCCGGAGCCAAGCCAACATCAATCACCCGCGCGACGCGTGATGAGACGCCTGCTTTGCGGCATGTCTATTGCCGGGTGGCTATCCGCGCCAGCGTCTCAACTGCTCCGAAATTTCTTGACCCGGCTGTGGACACCACAACTCTCTTCTGAGCACCAAATCCGCCGTCCTCCCTTCGATCTATCAAGGAACAGCCAGCCGCAGTTGTCGCCCTTGCATTCCTTCACCGGCCGCCGCTCGGATCGTGTTTCCAACAGTTCAGCGGCGGATGAGGAAAGAACGTGCACAAGGTCGGCAGGTGTCTCGATTTCATGCGCCCAAGTCCATGCCGCGGATCGTTGCGTGAAAACCTGACGGCCACGAGCCGATGTTGCCACTGCGCCGATATAAGCAATGTCATCCATCTTAGGTTTTCCGCCCGCGTCCTCATTTAGAAAGACACGGTACAGGCATTCCCTGAGTTCTACCGAAGCTTCCAGAGCCGTTGCTGCCGCAGCAGGATTTTCTTTTGCCATCTGCGTCAAACCAGCCGCTTGCGCGTCCGAAACGAGATCGACCCGTCTACTAAAAGTAATCAAGTCAACGTAATCGGTAAGGAAATCAGGACCCCATCGATTGCGTCGGCTGTCGACGGTGTTCACAAAGTCAAGCGCGGGATGGCCGCCGCTCAGACGCATATCTTCTACTGATTTTGCCATATGGAACAGGATACAGCTGCGTTAGTTGTAACGATATAAACGCATTATACTCGTTACATAGATCGGGTCCATAGCATGTCAGCTTCAAACTACGGGAAGTTCGCCATCCTTTGCGCTGTTTGGGGTTTGACCTGGATCGCCGTGAAGTATGGGGTGACGACTTTGCCACCCATGCTCTTCGCCGCACTTCGCTTTGTCACGGCCGGCGTTGTCTTCCTAGCGGTAGCGGTCTGGCAGGGTCGCTCGATGCGAGGACTGGCGGCCGACTGGCTTTCGATCTTTATCGTAAGCTTGCTGATGATAACCCTCTGCTATGGGCCGCTGTTCTGGGGAATGACAAAGGTCCCGTCCGGCACTGCTGCCGTCTTGGAAATGTCTTTGACGCCCGTTTGCCTGTTCGTCTTTGGGATGCTTTTGCGGCAGGAATCATGGAGTTGGGCGGCGGCCATCGGCCTGGCCGTGGGTTCCATTGGGCTATACCTTCTATTCGTTGGAGGAAGTCGCGCGAGCCACGACGACGGGGCGTGGATCGGCATCATTTCCGTCTGTTGGGCTGCTGCATCATCGGCTCTCGGCTCGGTTCTGGCAAAGCCAACCATCGCGAAGCACGGCAGCACGGCCGTCGCGGGTGCGACGACATTTTTGGGAGGATTGCTGCTCGCTGGAGCGGCTTCAATTTGCGGCGAAAATATCACTGACCTGGCGGTCTCCAACTGGACCGCGAAGGCGTTCGGTGGCTGGCTTTTTTTGGTGATCTTCGGCTCGCTGATTGGCTACCGGCTTTACATGCAGCTCCTCAGGGATGCCGGGCCGACACGCGCAGGCATGTTTGCCTTTGTATCGCCAGCTATTGCGGTGGCAGTCGGTACCTTCTTGGCACGGGAGCCGCTGACCGCCACGAACCTCGTCGGGATGGCCTTCATGCTTTTGTCGGCGGCCGTCTGCCTTTATGGTACAAGAGCGCCGCCTAGAAGGATGTCCAAGTAATATCGCCGCAATACTTCGCCATGCAGGATGAGGGGGAAAGCAAGGCATCGATAGCGAAGCGTTTTGAGAAGAATGCCTATTTCGCCTTGTAGGCCAGCTGACCTATGACTTCTTTTTGAGAGCCGCGGGTCTGTGCGCGGCCTTCGCTCCGGTTTTCGAACTTTCCACGATGACCTGTGGGTCTGATCGCGATGCTTTCACTTCGTGACCTTTGATCTTCGTTGGGCTGGTTTGCTTCTTGACGACGGTCCCTGTCGTTTCACCCTGAATGGTTTTCCAAGCGACATGGTCGCCTTTTTCTAGGTCCTTGCTCACAGCTCTCTCCTTGCAACGCAGAAAAAAAACGATGGTCAGCCGTCATTTTGCTGTGACGCGCAGCGCCCCTAGATCGCCGAACACCCGATGAAGCGCGGTGAGCTTATCCGCAGTTATGTCTGCCGAGACATCGATCTCGCCGCTAAGCTTGGCGTCTTCTCGCGCGCTTTCACTTGCTGACGGAGCGTCACCACCGCTGACGTCCACACCCGACGAGTTCTGTCGACCGGAGGCTTGAACGAACACATCCGCCCGATCGATACCGATCTTCTGCACCAGATGCTCGACCGCGAGGTCGGCTTCTTCGCGCGTTTCGAACGTTGCTGTGACGGTTTTGCTCTTGCTTCCTGACATTTTATCCTCCTGTAACACCTGTAGAAGTGTCATCTCCGAACTAAGTTCCCGCCTGCCCTCCTTTCAGTTGTCTAGACCGGGATCAAGCAAGGAGGCTTCCATGACCGTCGACAGATTTCCCATCCGCCCTACCCCGAGCAGCACCAAGCGCCGCCCGGCTATACCGGTCGAATGCAGCCCACTTCCGATCACGGCGAGAGTCCTGTCGCGGCAACGACAGGCTCGAAGGAAGTGGCTCTCGTCACAGGTGGCAAATCCGCCATTGGGCTGCACCATCGCAGCGTTCTCATTGTATCGCCTGCCAATATGCCTTACGCGATCCGCAATTCGTCGTTAGGAGCATCAGAGAAACGAGGAAACCTTTAAAGTCGATGACACCAGAAGAAAAAGCCGCTCTCGCTACCCGATTTGCGCAACGCGTTCCCTCCTTGGACGAAGCCGCGGATGTATTCCTCGAAGCCGAGAGCTTCCGCATGTTCGCGCCGCTCGACGGCGGAAATCTCTTGGCTCGTTTGGCTTTGACCAGCGGCGAAACATTCGACCTAGCGGTGAACCCTGTGTGCGCTCTGCGCTTGGCCGCGACAATTCTCGATCAGTTGAGTAAGTCTGGGGACTACGTTGTTGATTTGTCGATATTTGAAGCCGCAAGTGGCGAGCAGACATCACGCGTTCGTCCATCGGAATCTCCGTCTGTGCTGCACGCCAACTGACCGTTAGGTGAGCCGTGACCGAGACGCGCGTTGTCAACGTGCAGCGTTGGCCCAACCGGATACTGAGGGTGCCTCAGGTGAAACTTCGTGATGAGACCGATAACGCGACACGCAACGTCCCTCAGCTAGGTGAAGCTCGGTGCGGGTAAGATCGCCAGCGACCGACAGCAACGCCGTTCCGACCAATCGCGTCACCATCCCGAGAGCGCTATCTCCTTGGTCCGCCGCCCATGCGGCGTTTCGCGCCGGCCTCACGGCCAGCCGTTCGAGCACGGCCTGACGCTCCGCTGGTTGCACTCGGTAAATGAGGGGTCGGTACGGATAACCGAACAATGACGGCTTCCAGTGACCATGAGAGACGTTACGCAGGTTCTATCAAGGCATACCTACGGCAGTGTTCCAGATACGCGGCCTCATGGGTAGCCACCAAATCTACGACGCTCGCCCAAAGCCAGGACGGAGCGTCGATTTTTCGGATCGGGCTGCTTTTTAACTCTGCCAGCCAGGATTTCCTGTCGTTTGCATCCATCTGCTGTGCGTGAGCCAGCCCAACTGTATAAGCGAGATACTCCGCAACGGTCAGGGCTTCCTCTCTCGTTAGCTTATCGATCTCGATTTTCAAATCTTGAGGCAACAGTTCGCGCACGAATATCGACTTTCCGAGAAGGTCCGTCACCACCATCCTACTGCCCAAGTATGGAGACAAGTGTCTAGCTCCTTCGACGACCCGCTCTGCATTGTCGATAGGCATGACGACGTCAGTGGCGCGTGGGGCACTTGGCGCGACAGCCTCCTTGATATCCATGAGCCGGTAAACTTCGTTCTTGCCTTTGCCGATGACCAGAAGCGCAGCGACCCTAAGTCTCCCAAGGGAACTGCATCCCTTCTTCCAAAAAGCAGCATCGACAACCCTGACTTTGCCACTTGTCTGAATACCGGGCAGTGCGGAGACGAGGTCCTCTACGCGCTGCTCGGCAAACATCGCATCCACGGATTCACGTTCAAAGCGGGTGAGCGGCCAGAATCTTGGACCAATGGGCAGCTGGCGAACCTCGCCTTCGATCCTCTCATCAGCGAGATGTTTCCACGATCGCTTAGCCGCCTGCCGCATCAGCGACTTCACCGTTCCCGGCATCGCGCTGGAAGCATTGTCGACGTCCATGAGAAAGGCCTTTGTATAGCCCTCGATCATGCGCTCGAGCATCAGCGCTGTGGTCACCCCCGGCAAGTCCGAAGAACGAGCCGCCATTGCAAGAGAAAGCGCCAGCCGTATCAGGTCATGCGCCGGGTTTCCGATGACCGTCTGATCAAGGTCGCGAATTTGAATGGCAAGTGCGCCGTCCCCATTAGCGACAGGACCAAGGTTCCCGGAGTGGCAGTCCCCACATATCCAGATCGCAGGCCCGCTCGGTATTTCAGCGTGATCACTTTGAGAGAGCCATTCATAGAAGCGCTTCGTGCTCCCGCGCACGTAGGCGTGCGCCGACTCCGCCATCTTGCGATTTCGTTCAACGATCAGTGCCCGGACGCGATCTTCCGGCAATACAGTATTTTTCATGGAAATGTATTTGACCTGCGGAGGGATGACTTTGTTAGCGTCCTACAACGCGGGGCGGTCTACGACAGTTCCGTATCTTTGACACGGAGACGCGTCGCTCCGTCAAGCGGAATGCCGCAGCGCGGCACCTTGGCAGCGCCTCACATCGCTTCACTACCTTTCCGTCGACAACGTCGTTGTCAGCTCACTGGTCGTCTGCGCCAATCGACTAGCGAGGCCGCGCATCATGCCGACACCGATATTTGGAAAATCGCTGACCAACTTGAGGAAGGTTTCCTTGCTGATCCGAAGCGCCTCCACCTCCGTGGCGGCCCTGACCGTGGCCGTTCGGGCGGTGTCACAAAGTATCGCGATCTCGCCCACTATGGAGTTGGGTTGGACGTCCGCAACTTTCATATCCCCAGCTGGGGTATGAACGTATACTTCTGCATTGCCCGAGAGGATAACAAACGCGGCATCGCCACGGTCACCTTGATGACAGAGCGCAGTTCCAGCGGTGTAAATGTTACGATCCGATGCAAATGCCAACAGCTTCAGTTTAGCGGCTTCGATCTTGGAAAAGATCGGCACGCGTCGCAACATCTCAGCTTCGTCACGTAAAAACATGGCTCCTCCTCATGTCTTACATAAACGTAAGTCGGTCGCGGCGGGATGCAAGGTGAAAACTTGGTGTTCGGGCGACCGCATCGGGCAACCCATCCCCCGTTCAAACTGATATCTAGGGGTAGCGCGTCGTGCCGGACCCGAGACGTTACAGCGATGCCTTCGGCAACGAGTGTCTGAATCGTCTGAGGTGATTTCCAGAAATGGTCGCCACCACCGGACAAAAGAGGTGCCCGGCAGGCATGTCGTTAACGCGCGGAGATCGCCCTGGCGATCTCGCGTCCTTCCTTATCAGCGTTGTGGAAATAACTCACCAATCCCGGCGTCATTCCAGCGAAGAAAAGACCGGGTACTGAGGAGTGAGTGCCGTTGCTACGGCGGACGGGATTTCCCACGCCGTCCACCACGCCTAGACCACCGAGCAAGCTTTCAAGGCCAGCGGTGTACCCAGTAGCCGAAACGATGATATCGGGCTCGATAAGCGTTCCGCCACGAAGTTTAACGTATGCACCGTCGATGCGGGACACCTCGGAAACGACCAGTGTTTTTCCTTCTTTAATCGATCTGATCGCACCGTCGTCGACAGGAATGGCGATCTGTTCGTTGCGCAGCCTGGTGGCTGCGCCTTTCGTCGGCGTTGGAAGACCTAGCTGGCCGACATCGCCAAAGGCCATCCTCTGGATCAGGTTTATCGCCAAGTCAGACACGGCCGACGGAAACAGCTCCATGAGAGGCGAGAAACGATGGACTGCGAGGCCTTTGAAGCGCTTAGGCAGGATCGCCGACCCAGACCGGACGGATAGCCATACTCCCGTTCCCGGAACTCGCGCCAAATGATTGACGACATCAAAACCAGAATTCCCAGCTCCGATTACGAGAACGCGCTTACCGGCATAGCCCATGGCGTCACCAAATGCCGACGAATGGTTCTTCTGTCCCGAAAAAGTGTCGAAGCCATCGATGGCTGGTTCCACCGGACGTCTGTCGCGTCCAGTCGCGACAATCACGGTCCTAGCGAAGATTGTCTCCTCCCTCGTCTGCACTGAAAACACTTCACCTTGCGCAACGGAGACGACTTCCACACCGTTTCGCACTCGGAATTCGTGTTTTCGGGCAAAGTCGCCGAGATGGCGCACCACGTCATCCCGTCTCGGAAACGCCGGGGTCCTGTCGGGATAGGTAAAGCCCGGCATGTGCGAGACACTTCGGTGGGTGTTCAAGGAGAGCTGAGGATGTCGGCTTCGCCATGTGTCACCCACAGACACCCCTTGGTCCAGCAAGAGCGGGCTTATTCCTCTCCTGACGAGCTGATACGCCACTGTCAGACCTGCGAGGCCAGCACCGATGATGACCGCTTTTTCGGGATTCGATCTTTCCATCGGCGGACCATGGGCAAAACAATGCGCGATGGCAACACCAACAGACGAACCTTGTACAAGCGCTCGCTAAATCGCGATTTTCGCTGTGTCTTCACCGCAAACTATGTGCAGCTGTCAGATAACGCTAGGGAATCGCGAATGCCGAACATCAGACGGATTATCGACAGCTTTCTGGAGCGTCAGATCGCTCCCATCCCTGCGCTCGAAGTTACCTCTGATCAAAGACTCGCACTCTGTCGCCAACACGGAGACTTCGCCGTCGCCTATTCCACCGCCGTCCAGGCAAACCTCAAGCACTTCGGTGATGACGCTGGCTATTTGGCATATGCTACGAAGATGGGACATACATTTGTTCTAGGCGATCCCGTCGCACCGAAAGCCGAGCGGGAGAGGTATATTCGGGAGTTTGTAAAGGCCGCAGCGAGCCCGTGTTTTGTCCAAGTCGGTAGAGACACCGCAGCGGTCCTTTCCAGGCTCGGCTATCGCGTAAACCATATGGGCGTAGATACTCATATTGCCTTTGACACACACAGCTTTTCTGGGAAGCGGAACGAGACGGTGCGATACTCGGAGCGCTGGCTGATCAAACAGGGTTACGCGATCATCGAGTGCGATGGAACGAAGACACAAGCGGACCAGATCAAGTCAATTTCAGAGAGCTGGCGGTCGGGCCGCATCGTCAGCCGACGCGAGATGTGTTTCTTAAACAGGCCGTTCTTCCCAGACCTGTCACCTCACATGCGACGCTTTGTAATCCTCAGCCCGGAGGGGGCTGCCATCGCGCTTCTGGATTTCGACCCCATCTTCGAAGGTGGCGTTGTGAAGGGCTACACCGCCGCCTTTAAACGGAAGCTCCCCGGCACTACCCCGCACGCAGAAATCGGCCTGACGAAATTTGCGGCGGACAGGTTTCGAGAAGAAGGCCACGCGCGCGTGACGCTCGGACTGTCTCCTCTGGCTGCCATCGGGGCGAGCGGGTTCACCGAAAGCCGCTTGTGGCGCGGCCTTTTCCAACGGGCGTTTCAGTCGGAGAAAGTGAATGCCCACATCTTCAACTTAAAAGGCCAAGCCGCGTTCAAACGCCGCTTCCATGGCGATGAAGTTCCCACCTATATCGCTTCCAAACGGCGGACCCCATTAGAGATGGTTGCTCTGCTGAGGTTGCTGAAGACTCTGTGAGTCCCGGAGGACTTGGGGAGACACATGCTGTTTCGCTCCATCGCGACTGTGCAGGTTTGGATATCGGCTGCTTGGTCGTGGGTATTGCAGTCTCTATAGCGATCGTTTCCCAGCACTCCGTTGGACATCCCTGCATTCCTGGCTGACGAGATCAATTGATTCGTGATGTGCGCGGTGACCTTTACGGCGATCCCCACTTTCCATGTGACCGTGAAGAGGTTCGGGTCCCGAGCTCCCAATCTGGAGTTTGCCCCGAACACCGGGGCCGTCAACATCCGCATCGCGCTTGGAGCTCCCGTTCGCGGCGCGACGCTTGGGAACGCTCTCTGCTGCCTACCTCGCCAACATTGTTGACTCCTTCGCAAAAGAGAACATAATAGGAACATTCTACTCTGTGAAGGGATGGCGGCGATGACCAAAACGCCGATCGGACAGCCGTGGGCTGACGACGAGACTGGAACATATTGCGTAAGCCCGAGCGAGCCGACGCTCGCAGAGGTCCATCCGCTTTTGATGGCGGTCCTTCTCATGATCCCAGGCTACCCGGACTGGGCTCTGTGCTCTGTGAATGTGTACGACATGGGTTCCGGCGCGCCCCTTGGTTCATTCGATATCGGTTTTGACCCAAGGAGCGGCAGAGCGTGCGGCTATTTCAACGTCGTGGGTTATGAACAGCTTATGAGCAAGCCCTTGTGGTTCGATTACTCCGGCGATGAGAGCGATGTCATCGAGGCATTCTATTTGCTCATGAGGAATGCAAGGCATGTCCAGTAAGTCGGCTCAAGCAGTGGCGAACAGCTATGAAGTCGAAGCGGCGCTCGCCTACCATGACGAGGATGCCAAGGCGACAATCGCCACGCTTCTCGGAGACATCAAGCACCTGCGGCTCCAACTGGCATTGGCCGAGGCGGCAATGAGCCAAGGAATGACGCGCGGTTGGAAGCCGAAATTCGAGCGCGATCTCTAATTCAAATGCGACGTCAAATCAGCCCCGAAAGGAATTTCAAATGAGCGACATAGATCGACAGACTTTACAACGGGCACCAAAGCTGGTCGCGCGTAAGTGCCACTGCGGCGACTGGGCTGGCTTTGGCTTCTGCACAGCCGGTCTCCAGGATTGGTGGTGCTGGACGCACTACCCTTACAAGACCTCAGCTCGACTAGAGGCCGCAGAGATCGCGGCAAAATTGGTAAAAACCGCTGCGTAGCATGCTTCGGCCACGTTTCGCTGAACGAAACGGTGTTTCAAGAGTCGCCGCCGGCCAAGCGCGTTTTCTCTAATTTCGCGGCATGCTCCCGAAACACACGGACCGCTTCGATCGCGTCGTGGCATAGCTTGGCCATGGCGGAGGACACTTCGTGGATGCCCGTCACCGCTTGACCGTGGCAAACCGATCCAGCGTGTACCGATCTCATGACGATCGAAGTCACTTCAAGCTGGGCAACGGTAGTGGCGTAGTGGATTTCGACAACAAGTTTGCTCGTCGCGTCGACGGCAGCAACATAAGTCGCATCGATCGCATTCCGGTTATCGATGGACATCTCGAGCACTCTGGGCATGCGTGATCTTTCCTCCGGTCGGGAGTGGGAATGCAATCGACAGGTCGATTGCCCACCACAACGTTCGGCGCGCGAAATGGTTTGGGCGTTACAAGGGAGTTTGCTGGCTTGGCTGCCAACACATGCCCAAATTTCGACGACCCTCTTTAGGTTGCCAAAATAACACGCCAAGCGATGGAAGCGTCGATGCTCGATCCCACCAGACCGATCAATCGTTGCAGAGAGAATTGTGACCGCTAAAACTCGCTGGAGCCAGAGTGGAATGAAGATGTTTGAACGATCGAATATAAGACGGATAGTCCAGACGTTTTTTCAAACGGCGGCGGCTTGCGCCGCGGCTTTCTCGCTAGCGGTCGCGGACGGGCACGCCCAAGCCGCCACTCAGGTCGCGCCTTTCTCACTCGTTGCAGCCGAACTCGACTTGCTGGTCAGTGACGATACAAGAGCGGCGAAGGTGGACGGGATAAGCTATTTCGTCATCGACGACCGCGGTGCTGTGGTCCGCGGGCCCGTCGTCATAGTGAAGGGGTCACCTGCCGCCGCTCGGCAGGCATTCGAGAGAGATTTTCGTGCTGCGATTTTAAAGGCAGCGCCTTTCGACCCACTCAAGGAGTATGTTGGCAAAGTCCTAGTACTGCGCCTATCGACGTGTGGCTCCAGTGCGGACGCGTCTTGTGGACATCAGCTCAAGTCGACTCCACCAAAGCTGGTGCAAAGCTGGCGAGCCAAGCAATAGGAAGCCTCCTGGCCCTGGCGTGTCGACCGATCCTGGGATTTGGAAGTCTGCCCCTACATCGGGCAGCGTGAGATGCGTAGTACTGGAAGCGCCCGCAGTGCCGAAGGCTAGGAACGCGAACTGCTGCAAACCGCACTCCCACGCATGCCAGTTACGTTGACGCACTCTCTGGCGCTGTATTTCGCCCGAATATCGGTGTGACGTTGGATGGTTCACTCGGAACCTGCCGCGCGGATTGAGCTCGCCGTTTCCAGAACTCTTCCATCTCGGAAATCTTCGCACTGAACTCATTGCGAGGGTCGTAGTAATCGGGGCGGCTCGGCAACGGCAGCTGGTGCTCAGCGCAGATGCGCTCGACGAGGTCCATCGCCAGCAAGCCGAGGCGCGCGTAGTCATCTTGTCTGTGTTCGAACAGATCATTGAAGTCCGGCGGCTCGATTTCGATCGACTCCAACGCATCGCGTACATTGCGAAGCCGGTTGGGCAGCCACCTGATTTCGTCGGCGAGATCGCGGTCTAGAAGCGACCAGTCCGCGCCTTTGGGAAGCACGAGCACAGGATCATCGGAATGAAGAAAAAAGTTCTCTGGTTCGTCGACGTCGTACTCAGGGTAATCGTGAGCCGCGATATAGCAGGCCCCTACGAGATCATCGATTGCCAGCACCGACTGCATCGCGAGATCGCGAGTTGCCTGACTGTTTGACCTTCGTCGGACCAACCTATCTCTCGCCCAGAACCAAGCCCCGATCGACGTCGCGCCGATT
Source organism: Rhizobium sp. 2MFCol3.1 (assembly GCF_000377565.1). Classification (GTDB taxonomy): domain Bacteria; phylum Pseudomonadota; class Alphaproteobacteria; order Rhizobiales; family Rhizobiaceae; genus Rhizobium. The sequence continues at coordinate 205,259 of NZ_KB898364.1, forward strand.
ACGGCTCCGCCTGTGAAAGTCACTGCAGCTAGGTCGAAGGGGCTCATGAGACGTCCTTGAGTGTCAGCTGTGGCTGACAGATAGGAACACGATTCTAGGAAAGAGGAAATGAACTTCGGCCATCATATTTGCATCTGCAAGGCAAAGTAGAAAGCAAGAACCCAAGTTAAGGCCGTTAACGACCCCAAAGACAAAATTAAAAAACGCAATTGATTTCCGATCGGTACGAGGCCCTCGTTAACGGGTCTCTGAGGAAATCGTTCACATGAGAGTTCTGATTGTTGATGAGGTGCACCTCAATCTCTGGCAATCGGTCTCACCAAATGAGATTGTTCGATTTCCCCGAACTGCATTGTTCGGCGGTCCGACCGAGATAGTTCGAATTTCGAATTAATCTATGTCCGATTCTTAGGGAGTATCGTCCCAAAGTTAGTAAAGTTACGCATTCTGCCAACCGGATTCGATCAACGATTCCGGGTGTTAACCAAGGTTCGACTTTCGGGAATCTAAGAACAATGCGCTGCTTTCCCGCTTCCGCAGTCAGGCGAACCAATTTGCCTACTTTGGACGCGCGTCTTCGGTCGGCATCTTGCACACGACCCACGGCAAAGACTAGCTACCTTCGTTGAATCAGTTCTGGAGCTTCGGAACTCAAGACACTGTTCAGACGCTTCTTTTCGGATTTTGACAGGAGTGAACCAGCGCGTGTCTACTGATAGCAATGCCCGCCATCGCATGTACGCATTTGTGGCACCGATTTTCGCAGCCGGGGTTCTGATAGCGGGTGCCTATGTAATTATCGCCAAGCCAGGCGAGAGCGCAGACAAGCCGGTCTCCGAGGTGGCCAATCCAAACGGCTAGCGAGCGAGAGCCTTGCCCTGGGAACGACACTGATAACAAGGGCGACTGACCGCCTGGGCCTTGCTGCGGCACACAGCTTGGCACGTGCTGACACGAGGTTGTCCTCCACGCGCGATCACGACAAAGGGCTAATGACATTTCCCGCCTCTTCCCCGACGGTCGTCATGTGGTCATTGGCGATCCGAGCAGAGCCGATGACGTTGGCCTAGAAAACTGCTAATCGCGACTTGCATGCTGTCGAAATGACTGGATCATCTCCTTCGAGACGTCGCCTGCAAAACATATCGGCGCGTACCCACCGCCTCGATTGTAAGCGCTTCGCTTCCCGCATCGTCGACCGCCGCGGTCTGTGTTGTATGGGCACGCGCAGGAGCCAGGGTACATCGACAGGGATTCCGCGATTATGCGCTGGACTACCGCACTCTCTGAAATTTGCGGAACATGCGGTTCGGGGTCCTTGTCACCTGCGTCATGGGATGGCTCGTCGTTGCCCCGCTTTGCCGGAGCGGTATCTTCTTCACCCCGCTTCGTTTGAGAGAGCAAGGACGCCAAAATCCATCCCTCCCTCGCGGTCAGCTTGTCTCGAACCTTCGACCAACCGGATTTCAGTTCGGAAACAAATACCTCTCGCCCGCTGTCATATCGATCAAGAATTCCGAACTGCTTTCCGGGACCATCGCGAAGAGCGACTTTTCGACCCCGAACATATCTGGTGACGTCTTGAGCACTCGATGTAGGCGGAGCCGCGTCTTCACTATGAGCAACGTCCGGCAACGCGCGAGCACCAGAGACGGCTTCCTTTTTGAGTGGAGGCGGCGATACAGACGACAAAGGCTCGGTTGCCTGTGTGAGATGCGTCGACGACCTGTCCTTCTCGGACATCGCGCCAATGATGCCGAATCCCAGCATTGCAAGAACGAGCCCTGACACGATCTTGTTTGGTCTACCTGAGCCGCGCTTTCGTGGCATCTGTCCCTACAGGCTCCCTATCGCCTCAATCCGCTGGTGCCTCACTTGCGGCTCCTCGCCGACACGCGGCTCGTGACGCTCCCCTCCTCGGACACAATCCGCAATGTGGCCCCCATTTCCACTTCGTACGAAAACAATGCCGAGCCTGCGGCTTGCTTTTTTCTTTTTGGGTCGAAGACTCTCCAATCGTAGGCACCATTCACCCGGCATCGTTCCGCAACACAATTCGCGGAGACGGTGTTGAGCTGTACGATCGAACTCCGCATAGGCCAGCGGTCGGCATACGTGGCCTTGTCCTGCAAAACATCAGATTTGGATTTTACCGAGCCGTAGAACGCAATGCTGTCGGAATAGATGTTCGACGCGAGCGTGAGAAGATCGGCTTTTGGCAGCGAGCTTGCAGTGATGACCCCGAGGACAAACGCCTTCGCTTTCTCCTCCTGCGTATATGAAGGCAAGGATGCGTCAGAGTCACCCTGGGTAGCTGGAAGTGAGGCCCTCTGGAAATCCTCAGGTGTCATGTTTATTTTCAACGCGGCCAATTCGGCTGGACTGAAGACATAGATGTCTGCGGGCGGAGTTCGAAGCATCCGAGTTATGACGTCGGACGACACATCGTATTTACTCAGTGTTTCGATTATGTCGGAGAGGTTCAGCTGAGTACTCTCGAGGTCTTCCGAGCCAGAGATTTGATGAACGCCCAGCTGTCCCTGGGCCAGACGGCCCACCCCGGCGAAAAATACAAATGAACAGGCGGACGCGCACCGGCTGTTCTCCGGGATCAGGGTTTTCAGCTTTCGATCGTGGATTTCTTCTGCGATCAGCAGCCCGGCTTGGACCGACCCCCCGTCGCTCTGAAGAACGACGAGCTGCGTTTCAGGGTGGGCCTGAAGCGCCCGCCTAAAGGCCAGTGGGGATCGAAAGTCTAGCGACCCATCGAGGACGAGAGCTCCAGGAATCTCCGGCATGTACTTGAACGGAGCGAAGTCGTTAGCAGTCTGTGCAACCGACGACGAGGCCGTGACAATTATGAGAAAGAGGAAAAGAAAGACGCGGCACATGGACAACCCCAGATTTTGGCGGATTGTCCATCGATTGACGTTTGATGTCGAGACGCTGTGCGCGTTATTGTAGTATTGACGTTAACGGACAGCAGTTCCGTAAAGAAACGGTCTGCCGTTCTTACCTTTTCTCAGACTGCGCGACACTCTCGATGCTTTGGCTCAGTTGCCCAAAGTGGTCCCGGGACTGACCTTGTCTCGGACGAAATCGATGAACTTCCGGGTCTTTAAAGGAAGAAACGCGCGCGACGGATAAACGACCCAGACTGCGGTCTCGCCCTCTCCCACGGCAATAGACCAGTCCTCAAAGACCCTCACAAGCGACCCAAGCCGGATGTCGTCATCGACCAACCAGTCTACCAGCAGAGGTAGACCGAGGCCGTCTCGGACACAACTATGCAGAGAGATCGTGCTTGCGGTACGGACCTTCGCGCGAACGTCGACGTCGATCGTTTCAGACGCCTTCGTGAAATACGACGTCTGCCGCTGAGGTGCGTTTGATGTCGGGCTATTCGGATTTTGTGGAACGCCGATCGAAACAATCAGCCCGTCCATCAACCCATTCAACTCGTGGCTTCTATGGTTTTCTGCCGGCGTTTGACGGCGACGAGGTTCCCGCGGTCATTTCTATGGCGACAGCGACAAAAGCATTCCGCCCGTCCTCCACGCCTCGATGGCAGAGCGCGCTCATTCGCGACGAACGGTGGTCGTGCCAGGGGCCTCACACCTCGTGATGGTGTCGCATCCCCAGAGCGTCGTTGACGTCATCGAGGACGCTGCAGACGCTAAGCAGGTCAATGAAATGACACCCTTTCCTCACCTGATACAGAAAGATAAGCAAATGACTGTTTCCCTCTCCACACGATTGAGACGTAAGCGCGAATTTCTGCACACCTTCTGAAGAGGGGTGCTCTGATGCATGAAGTGTCCACCAAAAACAGGTGGACACCTAATCATGGACGATACTCCTAAACTGCAAGTGCGGCTTGTTGGTCGCGACGGCCGCCGTCGATATGACCCGGCTTCTCGGGATCAACTAATCGCAGCGTGCTTAGAGCCTGGCGTTTCGGTCTCTCGACTGGCGCGGGAACACGACGTGAATGCCAACCTTGTTCACAAGTGGATAAAGAAGGCCAAAGCGGAGCGGCCGTTGCCTTT
>NZ_KB898365.1 GCF_000377565.1 Rhizobium sp. 2MFCol3.1
TGCGGGTTTCACAAAGTCGCGGACAGGCATTTCAGTAAGTCGCGGACACCGATTTCACTAAGTACGGGACAGTGATTTCAGTAAGTCGCGGACAGTTCTTGCGGCGGATTTTGATCGATTTTCGTGAGCGCCGATCTGGCACATTCCCCTCGTGGTTTGAGCGAGGACATGATGCCCAGGCGGAAGCAAGCGAGACATACTGACGTGAAGGATATCCGATCGATCCTGCGGCTTACCTTCGAGCAGGGATTATCGATACGTGCCGTTTCCGAGCGGCTGAAGATCAGCAAGACATCGGTTTCGACGTACCTACTGCGGGCAAGGGAAGCTGGGCTTGCGGTCTGGCCTCTACCTGCGGGCCTGGACGAGGACGACGTTCTCGAGCGTCGACTATTCCGGCGTATGGGACGGCCTCCACGCGATACCGTCGAGCCAAACTGGCCAAAGATGGCCAGCGAGCTGAAGCGCAAAGGCGTCACGCTCCATTTGCTTTGGCAGGAATATCGGGAAGCTCATCCGGATGGCTATGGCTATACGTGGTTTTGCGGCCGGTTTGCCGATCATGAAAGCCGAGCCAGGCCCACCTACCGCAGCCGTCACGTTGCTGGTGTCGCGATGGAATGCGACTATGCTGGCCATACGATCCCGATCATCGATCCATCGACTGGCGAGATCCGCGCAGCTCAGATCTATGTCGCGGTTCTGAGCGCGTCGCAACTGACGTTCGCCTATGCCAGCTTCAGCCAAAAGCTGCCCGACTGGATTGAGGCCAATCAGCGGGCCTTTAGTTACTTTGGTGGCGTTACGAAGACGACGATCTGCGACAACCTCAGATCGGCTGTTGCCAAGGCTCTTTGGTTCGAACCCACACTGAATTCGACGTTCGCCGCTTTCGCCGAGCATTACGACACAACCGTTGTTCCGGCACGCCCGCGACATCCTCGCGATAAGCCGTCTGCTGAAGGGACGGTCTTGATCGTGGAACGGTGGGTTCTAGCGAGGCTTCGCAACGAGCGCTTCTTCAGCCTTGTCGATCTTAATATCCGCATCAGCGCTTTGATCGAGGACCTCAATACCCGAACCATGCGGCGATATGGAAAATCTCGCCGCGCATTGTTCGACGAAGTCGAACGCTCTCAACTCAAACCTTTGCCGTCAACGCCGTTTGAGTATTCGGAATGGAAAACCGCAAAAGTCCATCCCGACTACCATATCGAAGTCGACAAGACCTTTTATTCCGTACCGCATGGGCTGATCGGACGACGGGTCGATGTCAGGCTGACGTACCGGGCGGTTGAGATCTTCTTCGACCACAAACGTGTCGCAAGTCACATCCGGAGCTCGCAGCGTTCAGGCCACGTCACCGTCAATGAACACATGCCTAAGGCGCACCAGCGCTATGCAAACACGACACCCCACTCGTTGCGCAGCGAAGCAGCAAAGGTCGGGGTTAATACGGCGACGTTCATCGAGCGTCTCCTCAGTGATCGCCCCCACCCGGAACAGGGCTACCGATCTGCTCAAGGCGTTCTTTCCCTGGCGCGTCGCTACCAATCCGATCGGTTGGAGTTGGCTTGCGAACGGGCGCTGGTGATCAACGCGCTGAGCTATTCGTCTGTCGCCAACATTCTCAGATCTGGTCTCGATCAGGCTCCGGCCATGACCGAGGCTGTGAAGCCGGCCCCGCCGCACGGCAATATCCGCGGCAAAACCTACTATCAATAAGAGGACATCAGATGCTGACACATCCAACACTTGAGCAAATGAGTGCGCTTGGTCTGGCCGGTATGGCAACGGCCTATCGCGAGCTCCTGGAGCAGGCTCATGGAAATGATCTGAGCTTCGACGAACGACTGGGGTTGATGCTTGACCGCGAGATCGCTCTCAGAACGGACCGTAGACTGACAAACCGGCTCGCCACCGCCAAACTCCGTTTTGCCAATGCTTCCATTGAAGACATCGATTTTGGAGCGCACCGGGGACTGGATCGCCGAAACGTCCTGTCTCTGGCGCAGGGTGCATGGCTCAAGGCAAATGAAAACTTGATCCTGACAGGCCAGACGGGCACCGGAAAGACGTGGATCGCGTGTGCCTTTGCACGCCAGGCGGCCCGCCTCGACCACTCCGTTCTTTACGTTCGCATGCCACGGTTATTTGAGGACCTCGCGCTTGCCAGACTGGACGGACGCTTTCCGCGCCTCATCGACAAGCTTGCACGCGTTCATCTGCTGGTGCTTGATGACTGGGGAACCCATACCCTGAACGATCGGCAGCGCCTCGATCTGCTGGAAATCTTTGAAGAAAGATACCGTCGGAAATCCACTCTGATCACGGCCCAGCTTCCTGTGGCCGCATGGCATGAGATGATCGGCGAGGCAACTCTAGCGGACGCGATCCTGGACCGTATTGTTCACAATGCCCACCGTATAACGCTCGAAGGCGACAGCATGCGGAAGCGGAAAACACCAACGCTCTTGACCGGCGCCGAAATAAACGAAATCAATCACCCATAACAGCAACCAGGCTGGCGGAACTCGATCGAGCACGCTGTCCGCGACTTAGCGAAATGCTTGTCCGCGACTTGCTGAAATCGCTGTCCCGATTCATTGAAATCCGCACGCTGCCCGAAGGAAGTACCAAGTTGTCCATCAGCCTGAAGAAGTGCGACATTACAGTGTCTGCACATCCGCTATAGCTAATCCCGGCTGCTTGGCGCTCCATCGGATAGCTAGCAAAAGGGTAACCGCGATCTGCATTCCAAATCTTAGCAAGGCGAATGGCGGGCTTTAGCCTACTGTTGGTCGCCTTATTTTTTTCTGTCAGGGCAGTGTTGAAGGTGTTCGGGGTTGTCAGTATCCAACCGCCAGATCCATCAGGAATACTGTAGCCCGATGCGTGATCAAGAGCTGGCACCAACTCGAAACGGATGTGGTTCAGGTTCAGGACAAGAGTCGGACTCGACTGATAAATCTCTGATCGGTTGTAACGATATTCTGTGAAACGCTTCAAACGATCAAGATACGTCTGCGGGGTGTATCCGCCCTCCGCGAACACCGCCATGTAGTCGACATCGGATTCAGCATCCAAAGCGCGCGGGAGAATCGTGTTTCTAGTGTAGGAACCGAAAGCGAAATGTTGGAGCAAGTTGCCATCAAAATATGCATTCAATCGGCTCTTGAGCGTAGCGATCGATTTCACAATGCTCGACTTTTCATCATCAGAGAGCACAGCGTTTGTTGCGCGATTGTAAAGGTAAGATTGAGCGGTCATGACTAGCGGCCATCGACCGCATGCTTGGCTTCGCCAGCATCGATCCCTTTTTTAGCTTTTTGAAAGTCTCGCGCGCCCACTTGGGGGCTGGAGGCATTGAGGTCGTTCCTTCGCTTGACCATCACCTCCAGCGCAGTGACAGCCTCCTGTGAGTCATCTATGAGGCCAACTTTGATCTCGCGCATCAGTCGGGCGTCATTCCTAAGGGCAAGGAATTGGTCACCGGCCGCCTTATGAGCGGCTGCCTGCTCCGCCGGCTTCATGAAAGTTTGCAAAGCCGCCAACACAGCCACTGCAATGCTGATGAGCCCCGCCGCGATCTCCCACTGTCCCGAAAATGACGCTGCACCTGCAAGTGCGCTCAAGGCGGAAGCTGGGACACCGAGCCATACATGCCTTGAAGAGTAACGCTCGCCGGCGTTGTATTGAGACTTGCTGCTGTGAAGAGTGTCTTCTTCTATTCTGGACAACTCGATTTCGATTTTTTCCCGCAAATCTAAGTCGATCATGACCACCTCATAACAAGCAGATATTGGTTGGTTGCTCGGAACAAAAAGTCAAAGGTAGACTAGGTATATCCACAGCTTTAGGCCGCCTGATATGGGAGAAGCTAGCCCTGTCAGACGTTGAAATACTGCAACGTGAGCATATGGTTGCGGTGAACAAGTGCCGTGCGAGCCGACTTCGGCCTTGCGCTTCACGCCTCCGCGAGTTCACCGAACACATTGGGGCCAAATCTCCGCTCAAGGGCGGGGGGGGCGGGCTCCTGAGACACGGCATGCGAAAAGGTCGGCGGGCTTACCGAATCCTACCGACCTTGTTGCAAGCGCTTCTGTCCCTCTAGACTCAAAGTTGGGGCTCGTCTCGCCAGAATGCGGGAAACATGTCCTTGAGCGCGTTGACCTTAGGTTGTTCGACGAAGGCGATATAGGGCTGAGTAGGATTGTTCACGAGGTAGTTCTGGTGATAGTCCTCGGCTTGATAGAATGTCTTTCCTGGCTCGATTTTTGTGACGATCTTCGAAGCGAACGATTGAGCCTTATCGAGTTGACTGATGTAACCCGACGCCACGTCCGCCTGTTCCTCATTCTGAGGGAAAATCGCAGAACGATACTGGTTTCCGACGTCCGCGCCCTGGTAATCCAGCTGAGTTGGATTGTGCGCCACTGAGAAGAAAACCTGAAGCAACTCGCCGTAAGTCACCTTGCTCGGATCGTAGACGATCCTGATCGCTTCTGCATGCCCGGTTGTCCCTGTCTCCGTCAACTCATATACTGCGGTCTGGGCACTACCACCGGCATAGCCAGCTTTGACGGCGATGACACCGTTCACGTGCTGGAATACACCCTGTGTCCCCCAGAAGCAGCCGCCAGCAAACACGGCCGTTTGAGTAGAGGACTTGTCCACGACGTCGCTTAGCGGAGCGGGCAGGACTTTTGGCTGTTCGGCGGCAGATGGATAGCCGGTAAACCAAGTTGAATAGAAGATTGCGACAGCCGCACCAGCCGCGGCTAGCGGCAGTGTGCCAGTAGTTTGTTTGAGAAGTTTTCTGAAGTTGAACATGATTTTCCTATCCGAAAGTGAAGACGTAGGCACTCACGCCAGCGTCAAGGAATCTGATTGTGAAGGTACGTTTGGTGGGAACGCCGCTTTGTCGGACGAGTTGGTAGAGGCGCGTCTCTGTGACGGTTCCCACACCGTGCTCGTCGATATCCGCGCCGTGATCTTTGCCAGGCGGCGCGCCGTCGATCAGGACTTGGAACCGAATCGCCTTCTTTTCAGGTCCGCTGCCCATTACCAGGTGGAGATCGCGAGCATTGAACCGGAACGCGATCTCGCCAAATGACCGATCAAGGAAGGCGGAGTCCGCCCCGACAGTCCACTCGCCTGTTAGTCCCCAGTCATTGAGATCAAGGCGATCCCAATAATACTTCTTCGGGGTGTCCTGCGCCGCACCGCCAATGGAGGCGAAGTTCCGCGCCTGCTCGTAGCCAAGGTAGGTTTCATCAGATAGGGCGGGTTGAGCGCTCGCCGGGATCTCAGCGCCGGTGGCTGCTGAGGGAGATGAATACTCCGGTGATGGTCTGGAGCCAGCCTCGCGGATCAGGTCGCGGATGGCTGCTTCCATCTCCTCGTAGGATCCCTCACCAAACTGGTGATGGCGAATTCGACCCTCCGCATCGATCAGATAGAGCGCAGGCCAGTACATGTTTTCGTAGGCCCGCCAAATGCGGTAGTTGCTATCTAGGGCTACCGGGAAGTCGATCTTGAAATTCTCAACTGCATCCCGGACGTTATCCAGGCGCTTTTCGAACGCAAACTCAGGAGCGTGGACGCCAATGACCTCAAAGCCCATGTCCTTATATTTGTCCCGCCACGCTTTCACATAAGGCAGGGTACGGATGCAGTTGATGCATGAGTACGTCCAAAAATCGATGAGAACGACTTTGCCTTTGAGCTTATCGAGCGACAAGGGTTGAGTGTTAATCCAATCTGTTGCGCCGGCGATGGACGGGGCAGGGCCCTCGACGGGCAAGGCACTTCGAAAGGACGCTCGGATGTTCGACGTGACTTCGGTGTTGCCTGTACGGCTTTTCGCGGCGGGATTGCCCGGTCCGCGAACGTCAGCTGCCGCGGCAGAATTCAAGGGTATTACTGCAAGTAGCCCAATAGCCGCAATCGCCGAAGATGCACGGCTAGACGCAGAACCAGCGAGATGGCGTACTGGTACCAATCGCGTTGTTGCAATGACTTGCGTGAGAACAACGCAGAGGTTGACTAACGCTAGCGTCCATAACGGACCGTCGATACTTATCGGTGTCATCTTTGAACTCCTTCGTTGAATGGAGCTCACACCCTGGAAGTATCCCCAATGTGTCGAGTTAGGTGTGGTTTTGTAACGTAATGCAAATCTGCGACGGCGCGGAACTGCGGCGCTCCGCCGCCGATACACTGAAATGCAAATCTAGGCTTTTCCCGAAATACTGCGGATACAAGTATGCCGCTGAATGTGCCTGACGGCGCTACCGATCGGTATGCAGTGGAAGCGATAATTAAAAAACGAATTCCGGCCCGGCGTGTCTGGCGTTTGGCGTCGGTAAGGCTATCCGAGGATCACCCCTCCCTCCTCGGATAGCCACCCCGTTCCTCCGGCCTCGCCGAACCTATTTCGCTAGGTTGATGCCCGGCTTGGGCAGCATGTTCCCCTCGAGCCCCCACTTCTTCATCACGGCTTCGTAGGTCCCATTCTCGAATAGGACTTCGAAACCAGCGAGAAGTGCCGCGCTTAAAGGCGAGCCCTTGGGAGCGATTGTCCCTTGGTAAATGTCTCCGAAACCGTTGGGCAGGTTCGCGGCTGCGAGACCCAACTGGCTCGAAGATTGTGAGACAAAATATGTCAGCGGTGCCTGACCGGAGAAGAATCCATCTGAGCGGCCAGATCGAACGGCGAGGATGGAGGTGTTCTGATCGGGGAAAGACTGCACTTGGACAGGTTTTCCCGACGTCTCGCATTCTTGCGCCTTCGCTTTAAGCACCCGCTCGGCCGAACCGGCGGCCATAACCGCAATCCTCAAACCACAGACATCTTCCAGGCTGCCAATGTTTTTTGGATTCCCGTGCGGTACGGCAAACGCTACATACTCCTTAACCCAATCAATGAAGTCGATTTTACCGCGGCGGTCCGGGAAATCTCCGCTCGGACCGATGGCCATGTCAAAGCGACCGGCATCAAAACCAGCCAGCATTGCCGCTAGACCGCTTACCGTCTGGTGCTTCATTTGGACACCAAACAGCTCTCCGAAGGCCGTGGCAAGTTCGGCACTCGCGCCTTCTAGCTCGGTAGGGCTCACTACGATTTCATACGGTGGGTAGGAGCCCCAGTTGACTGCAACTATGTAGCCACGCTCCCGAATATTCTCGGGCAGCATTGCCCGTAGCTTCTCATTCAATTGTTGTTTGGGAATTGTGTTATCGGTTGCCGACGCGGGTATGGCTCCCGCCATGAGCGCGAGGATCAACGCAGCACTAATGGTCTTCTTCAACATGATCTGTTCCCTTGGTTAGGCGCGATGCGCTCTTACTTTTCTTTTGCCTTCAGATGAAACGATTGAGAAACGCGCGTGTCCTTTGATGCTTTGGATTGACGAGGACATCCTGCGGGCTTCCCTGCTCGACGATTTTGCCGCCGTCCATAAAGACCACGCGATCGGCCGCCTCTTTCGCGAATCCGATCTCGTGAGTGACCACGATCATGGTCATCCCCTCTTTCGTGAGGTCACGCATAACCGCCAACACCTCTCCTACCAATTCGGGATCTAGCGCTGAGGTCGGCTCGTCGAACAGGATCAGCTTCGGCTTGATGGCGAGCGCTCGCGCGATCGCAACTCGTTGCTGTTGCCCGCCGGAAAGCTGACGGGGATACGCGTTCGCCTTGTGTCGGAGACCGACCCGCTCCAAGAGTGTGTAGGCGTATTCCTCGGCATCCGACCGTCGCTCCTTGTATACGCCGATCGGGGCCTCGGTAATGTTCTCGAGTGCGGTTAGATGCGGGTAGAGATTGAACTGTTGGAACACCATCCCGATTCCCTTGCGCTGGCGCGCCAAAGTGGATGGAGGTGCATGATACACACGGCCGTTGCGAACCTCGTAGCCGACCTGAACGTCACCTACTCTGATGGCTCCTTGCTGTATTCGCTCGAGATGGTTGATACACCGGAGAAATGTGGATTTCCCAGAACCGGAAGGGCCCAGTACTACAATCGTTTCGCCCGCCCGAACTTCGAGATCGATCCCTTTTAGAACTTCCAGGTCGCCGAAGGACTTGTGGACGTTGACTGCGCTAACCAGCGGCTTGGATGTCTCTGGACTGACTGAATGCGTGATCATCGTACACCCTCCTCGTTCAACTCAGCTATCTTTTCGGTCGCAATCGCGCTTCTGCTTCGATCACCACGGCCGTAGTAGGCCTCGATCCTGGACTGTCCGATGTTGAGTATGGACGTGACGAGCAGATACCAAAGCACAGCGACCAGCAGCAACGGGATGATCTCGAATGTGCGGTTGTAGATTGCTTGGACAGAATAGAGCAGGTCGTTCATGGCAATGACACTGACCAGCGATGTTCCTTTGATTAAGCTTATGAACTGGTTCCCTGTCGGCGGAATGATAGCGCGCATGGCCTGTGGGATTATGATGCGTCGAAGCGCCCGAGCCCTGGTCATCCCGAACGCCTGTGCTGTCTCCCGTTGCCCTGGATCAACCGATAGAAGTCCACCGCGAATGACCTCGGCCATGTACGCGGCCTCGTTTAGGGCCAGCCCCACGATCGCAGCGGTCAGAGGAGTGATAACGGTGTTGGTCTCCCAACTCAGAAATGTCGGTCCGAAGGGGACGCCGATCGACAATGTGGGGAAGAGGGTAGCAAGGTTGTACCAGAAGATAAGCTGCACTAGCATTGGAGTACCACGGAAAAACCAAATGTAGAGTCCCGAGAGTGTTCGGGCGAGTGTGCTTTCTGACATTCGTGCTATCGCAAGGAGAAGTCCGATTGCGGTTCCGATGAGCATAGCTGCTACGGCTAGACCAAGGGTTACGGAAAGGCCCTGCATCACGGACGGATCAAACAGCCAGTGGAGCACTGTTTGCCATTCGAGGTTCGGGTTTGTGGCTAACTGCCACGCGAATTGTGCCGCGAAGGCGATAACCAGCAAAAGAAGAATCCAACGCATCGGGTTTGCGCGCTCTGCCGCCCGCGACACATCGCATATTCCCTCGTTAGAAACCTGCTGCGCGGGTGTGTCTCCCGCTTGGATTGCTACCGACATGAACTGTCCTCCTCTGAAGCCGCACCCGCCTCTCTTTTCCTTAACTGTGGAGGCTCATCGCAGGTCGGCGTTTTCACTGTTGGTATTAGATGGATTCAACACAAATCTTGAAAGGCCAATTCTTTTGGAGCTACATAGGGAAAAGCTATGGGGCGTCTCGATCAATAGTCAGTGCGTTACTTGATCGGAAGCTAAATGCAGCGGATTGTGGGAACCATTGCTATCCAGGAGGCTGATAGGGGAGTAGGTGTTGGCTGCTATCGCATCTTTAGGCAACCTGAGTTTAAGGCAACTGGAGGTCTTCTATGCAGTTGTGGAAGCAGGCAGCGTCACCGCCGCGGCGGAGAACCTTCATGTCTCCCAACCTACTGTCAGTGCAATGCTCAAACGCATGGAAGATCAGCTTGGTCTTGCGTTGTTCAGGAAGGACCGCGGACGTCTGGTGCCGACGAACGAAGGAATGATCCTCCACGGCGCGTTACAGAGTAACTTCAGGTACCTGCATTCGGTATCCGACGCCATTTCTCAGATACAGAGAAACGTCTCGCAGCTCATGAGCATTGCCGCCATCCCGCCGCTCGGGAATGGGCTTGTTGCCGAGGCAGTGAAGACTTTCCTTGAAGAGCGCCCAGATGCCAGGGTACACTTGCTCGTCAGGCCAAAGAGAGCGGTTTATCACGCAGTAGCTGCGGAAGGTGTCGATCTGGCCGTCTCCTTTGGAACAGGCGAAGCCGAACAGGAGGGCCTGCAGGTTGAGACGGTTTCTTCGGGTCGGCTCTTCTGCATCATGCCTAAAGGGCATCCGCTTGAGAGCAAGGATGTCGTCAATCAGTCAGATCTCCAGCACCACGCGCTTATCTCCTATCCCCCCGGCCATCAATGGCTCGTCGCCCAGCTGGAGAAGGCTATCGAAAACGGGCTGCCGCGGCCCGATCAGATTCTAACTGTCGACAGCGTTGTGCACGTTTATCCCCACGTCGAGAATGGCCTTGGGATCGCATTGGTCGACGAATACTCGCTTTACTATCACTCGCAAGAACGAATTACCGCGCGGCCGTTCGTTCCTGCGATTGATGTCACCCTGCAACTCATTTACCCCAACCGCCGTCCATCTCAGCTTACCCAGATATTCGTGCAGCACTTCAAGGCAGCGTGCGTGAAATTCGGCTAGCGCGTGGCAAGCTTTTCGAAATCAGAGAACAGCGCTTCCGGATCTGCGGGAGCGGTGACCAGATTCTGTTGGAGCTGTTCGTCGCAGACCGCTCGAAGCATTCGGCGATGGGATGCCGACTGAGTGCCAAAGGGAAAGACGTCATCGGGAAACAGATTCAGCATGGTTTCAGCCTCCTCGATCGCCCACGGAGATGATTCACCGAAGTTTTTCGTCTTCGTCCACCACATATTCCAGGAGTCCTGAAGCGTTTGGTAAATCGCTCGGACCGCGTCGGGGAACGTTTCGGCAAACGAGCGCTGAACGGCCATGATGTGGAAAACCGGATAGATTCCAGTTTGGTGGTGATAGACAAGCTCGGCTTTTCGAAAGTCCGTAATCAGACGGCGGAACTCTCCGTTTCGCTCGTAAACGGCAGGCGGCATGAAGGCAGTCGTGACGGCGTCTAGACTGTGATCGCGCAAAGCACCTAGCAAAGTCTGTCCCTCGCTGAGGTAAAGAGTGTCGGCGGGAGGCTTGGCATCTGTCGGCGCTCGGGGCTTGAGCTTGGTGACGTCGTCGAGATCGCCAAGGACCCAACTGACATCGCTGACCCCCACACCAGATTCGCGCAGCGCGGCGCGGGACCACATTGTTCCGGTATCACCCCACGAGTTGGTACCAATCCTGCCGCCCTTTAATTCCGAGAGACTGGTGAGGGGCGAGTCACGTCGGACGATGTAGTTTCGGTGCCGGAAGCCGCGTAAAACGAAAGCTGGGAGTCCAATCAGGTTCCGTTCTCCTCTCGCATGCCCAAGAACATACCTGTTGAAGGAGATCTCCCGCGCATGAAAACCGGACGAGAAGTCGTCGGATAGTGGGGCACGGAAGTCTACATCGAACTCGAATTCGGGATGGCTGACAGCACCGTTGATCAACGGGCAGAATTGATCATAGGCGCGAAGGGCGATTTTTACTCTGGTTCTCGACATCGTATCCCTCAGCGTCCCGTGATCTTGCTGAAATTGGCAACGTCGGCAACGCACGCTGCACGAAGCCTCGTGGAGTCGCTCCCGGTTGCGACCATCAGGTAGCCGCGCGCGTACGCGTCTTCCAACGCCATGTCAGGACGAAGGACGGTACCAAGCGGGACAGCGGCAGCGTTAGCGTGGAACTCGATCTGGTCGATCAGAGCCAGCACTTCCGGGTGATCCATCTCACCCATTCTGCCCGCGGACGCGGATAGATCGTAAGGACCCACGAATATCATATCGACGCCATCGACTGCGGCGATTTCGGCGGCGTTCGTCGCGCCTTGAACCGTTTCTATTTGGCAGACCACCAGCACGTTCTCATTGGCTGTCTTGGCGTATTCCTTGGCCGCCGCACCAAAACCTGACGCACGTATCGTGCCAGGGGCCGCGCCTCGAATTCCACATGGGGCATAGTAGCTGGCAGCGACAACAGCACGTGCCTCGGCCGCGGTGCCAACCGCGGGAACAACGATTCCCTCGGCACCGAGATCAAGTACACGCCGGATGTAGCTAACATCGTGTCCCGGCACGCGAACCAAAGACGTCGCAGGGCTAGCGCCCAGCACCTGTAGCTGGTGCGCTAGCGTTCCGAGATCGCCGACGCCATGCTCGTGATCGATTATTATGAAATCAAAGCCCGAGTATGCCATCACCTCGGTTGCAAAGCTGCTAGCCAGAACATTCCAGCTTCCAAACGCCTTTTCGGCGTTCTTCAATCGGCGCTTGAGGACATTTTCTCTATACACTTGACGCTCCCAGTTCGGTTGTTAACCGTCACTGTAGTCATCGAGCCCGTGCGGAAAATCGAAATGATCTAGGGCAGGCATAGTCTCCGGCTATGTACCGCTGACGCATCGCCGGGCAAAGTTTGAAGGTGCGAAATTGACAACTCACAGCGCAGAAGAGGGCATCGGTTGCGCGATGCCCTCAGTCTCAGGTCGCTAAAAGTCAGGCAACCTGCGCGATCAGCTCGATCTCCACGCATGCGCCCAAGGGCAACTGCGCCACTCCGAAGGCGGAACGAGCATGGCGACCTTTGTCGCCGAACACCTCGGCAAGCAAGTCGCTTGCACCGTTCGTAACCAGATGCTGACTATCGAAACCACCTGTCGAGTTCACCATCGAAGTTAGCTTAACGATCATCTCCAGCTTGTTGAGGTCGCCGGTCGCGTGATGGAGTGTGGAGATCAGATCGATCGCGACTGCCCTCGCAGCTTGAGTACCTTCCTGCATCGAAATCTTGTCCCCAAGCTGCCCGGCCCAGACGAGGCCACCACGCTTCGCGAGATGTCCCGAGAGGAAAAGCAGCTTTCCCGATCGGATGTAGGGGAGATAAGAGGCGGCCGGCACCGCCACGTCACCAAGTTCTATATTTAGGTCTCTCAGCCGGTCGTAAACGCTCATTGCACCGATCCTTTGTCTGTCTTATTCGGCTGCCTGATTGGCCGCGACTTCTTTCGCAAATGCTTTTCCGTTCGGGCTCAGTCGAATGCCCTCACGCAGATTGCGCCAGGGCAAATCTGCAGGGTTCGCCGAAAACGGCCCCGGTGCTTCCACCACGATGATCTGTTCTGCTATCGCAGAGAAATCAGCGCGAAAATGAACCGAACTCTTATTTACCAGGATGCTCATATTTTCGGGCTCGATGCCTACTGCGCGATACATGTTTCTATCTAGCAGCTGAGCTTTGTTCGATGTGACCACGATGCGGACACCATCGATTTTCAACTGAGCCGATGGACCGAGCTCGGCCTGCTTTCCGTGCATCATAGGCCCTCCGTAGACGAGCTTTCCGTCGGAGAGATTTTCCACCGTGAAAGTTGCGACAAGAGGCGTGTCACCTGGTACTTGTGCGCAGCCGCCGAGCGCGATCTCGATCTGCGCACCAACGCCGGCTTTATGGGCTGCAGCAGCTGCAACAGGATCACACATCAATCCGAGAGCGGCATTTTTTGCACCGTTCCGGAGCAATGACTTCAAAATCCCGGTGGTATTGGAGGTCCCTCCCACACCTGGATTGTCCTGCGTGTCTGCCAGAATGACGGGTTTTCCTGCGGACGCCGCAACATGCATCGCGTGAAGTACCGCGTCATCGGGCTTCTCAAACTCGACACTCCAAGCAGTCTCGGCATCTAGGACGCGATTATATAATGCCTCGACAGCGGTATCGATTTTGCCGCTATCGTCGTCATATCCCCATACGGTAGGACCACACTCGGCGAAATCGGACGCAGGGAAGCCGGGTGCAAACGACAAGGAAACGACGTCGGTTTCGAGTTCTTCCAGAAAATCGTACATACCTCGTGCTGGTTGCAGCATCGTCGACATCGCATTGACAGGGATAAGGAATGGCAATCTCCGCGATGCCAGTGCCAAGGGCTTGCCCGACGCTTGCAGGTGGAGGAGAAGTTTTGCCGCACGTACTCCAGTCTCTGCCATATCCACGTGCGGATAGGTCCGATAAGCGACGACGGCGTCCGCAACCCTCCACAGAAGGTCGGTGACGTTCGCATGGGAATCCAGCGAGACGACGATTTTTACGTCCGGTCCCACAATACTGCGAACGCGTGATACTAGCTCACCTTCTCCGTCGTCCAGGTCCTCGGTCACTTGCGCACCATGGAGATCGAGATAAATCGCATCGTATGTGAGATGCTTCACACCTTCGATTATTTCCCCGGCAATACGCTCGTACGCATCGGTCGTCGTATGTGCTGAAGCACCCGCGCCCGCCCAGACGACCGGCGTTACGGAATGGCCAAGACCGGTTACATGCTTGATGAACCCTCCGATGGGGATATTGACATCTGCAAGCTTCAGGACGTCCTGTCCGTGAGCCATCGACGGAAAGTCTTCTCCATTCAAAAAGCTTGCATATGTCGCCTTCGTAGGTGCGAACGTGTTGGTTTCGTGCTGAAAGCCGGCAATCAGGATATTCACGGGTAATTCCTTTCTCTAGACTGGGAAATGCATTGTCCGAGGGCCAATAATTCAGTGGATAGATACCCTGGGGGCCTCGAACTCCTTAGAGGCGTCGGTTGATGGCAGGATCATGAGCCGAGCTCTCCGTTCCATCAATAGCAATTCAAGTGTAGAAGTGTTGCCTACAGAGCAACGACGGATTACGACATGCGGGAACTCAACCAAGCCAGGCTCAGGTACTTTCAGGCGGTTTTCGAACGGAGATCAATCCGCGGTGCGGCTGATATTCTCAATACCGCGCCATCGGTAATAACCCGTCAGATATCGCTGCTTGAAGACGAAATCGGACACGTGCTGTTCGAACGCCAAGCGCGCGGGATGAAGCCGAATGAGGCGGCACAACACGTCATGGATTACGTAAGAGGTTGCCGCGACCACCGTCACCAGCTCAGCGAGCGACTGGATGCGATAGACAGGCTCGACGAGGGCTCGGTGCGCATCGTCCTCAGCGAGGGTTACGTCGACCACCTCGTGCAGCAGGTCATTGGCCCGTTCTGCTCTGAGCATCCGCGATTGAACGTGACGCTCGAGGCGCTTCCTGTCCGGAAGATTATGAGTGAACTTGCGGAGGACAACGCCCACCTGGGATTGGCCTATAATCCCCAAGCTGAGGCGCAGATCAACTTCGTCGCGACCGTAGCTGCTCCGACAAAGCTTCTCGTTCGCGCTGGGCATCCCCTGACGCGAAGCAGCTCAGTTCCGCTGCTCGAGAGGATGGCCGAGTTCCCACTTGCTCTGATGCCATCGGGATACGGAGTATCCCAACTGATCGAAGCATTGCAATACTCGGAACACATAACGTTCCGCCCCGCCTTCACCAGTGGCTCCGTCGTTGCATTGAAGCAGTACGTGAAGTCTACTCAGGGGATGGCATTTATCGGAGCGGGAGTCGCCGTGGCGTCTGAGGTCGCCACTGGCGAATTGGCGCTGATAGATATCGACCACCAGCTTTGCCAGTCAGCCAAGTTGCGTCTCATGGTAAGGAGAGGGCGGGCTCTTCCGCCAGCCGCCGGCCGCTTGCTCTCCAACATCAAGGGGAAGCTCTTGTCTTTTGGCGGCTAGTGCCGGGCAATGGCATCGCCAAAGTCGCGAGTGGTCCCCCGGTTGCAGATAATGTCGTTCTTGTAATCCTATGTAGAACGACGTCCCTCCGACAACCAACGATACAAAAAGCTACCGTTCGAGACATACCACAGATACATCGCCCCAGCAGATATCGCGGGTACTTTCCGATCTCAAATGGAGCATCCCGATGTCATCCTCTTTAATGAATATGAACCGTCGCAATTTCATGGCCACGGCGGCCATCGCCGGGGCGGTCACGATGATCAACCCCGCACTTTCCTTTGCGACCGGCGCATCTTCAGACGAAATCAAGCCTTTCAAGGTGAACATCCCTGATAGTGCCGTCACGGAACTCAAGCAGCGTTTGGCAATGGCCAGGTGGCCGCAAAAAGAAAACGTCGCGGACGACTCGCAGGGCCTTCAGCTTGAGCAGTTCCGTTCCCTCGTCGACTACTGGCAGAATGGCTACGATTGGCGGAAGATCGAGGCAAAGCTCAACTCGCTTCCAATGTTCATCACCGAGATCGACGGACTGGACATCCACTTCATTCATGTGAAGTCGAAGCACGAAAATGCAATGCCGCTCATTATGACCCACGGATGGCCAGGCTCCATCCTCGAGATGATGAAGGTCATTGATCCCTTGACCGACCCGACTGCTCACGGCGGTAAGGCAGAAGACGCATTCCACTTGGTGGTTCCATCGATTCCCGGCTTTGGCTTCTCTGGAAAGCCAACGACCACTGGCTGGGGTTCGGATCACATCGGCCGGGCATGGGGAACGCTCATGAACCGTCTTGGATATGAAAAATTCGTCTCCCAGGGTGGCGATTGCGGATCAGTCATCTCGCAGCGTATGGCTCACCAGAACGTGCCAGGCCTTCTTGGTATCCACCTCAGCATGCCGGCCGTTGTGCCCAAGGACATTGCCCACAGCCTGGCCGCGGGTGATCCGCCGCCCGCTTCGCTTACCAGCGAAGAAGTGGCGACATACAAACAGCTCGCTGATTTCTATCGTGAAAATTCTGCCTATGCTGCCATGATGGTTTCCCGCCCGCAGACCATCGGCTATTCCCTCGTCGACTCGCCGGTCGGTATGGCAGCGTGGATGTACGACAAGTTCGTAACTTGGACGTACAGCAACAAGCAGCCGGAAAAGGTCCTCACCCGAGACGAGATGCTCGACGATATCTCGCTGTATTGGTTCACTGAGACGGGAACGTCGGCCGCTCAGATCTACTGGGAGGACAAGACCAACAACTTCAATGCGCTCGACAAGATCGAGTCAGTTCCCGTTGCGGTCAGCATCTTTCCAGGAGAGATCTTCCAGGCACCCAAGTCGTGGGTCGATCGCGCCTATGGCAATCTGATCTACTTCAATAAGGTTGCTAATGGTGGGCACTTTGCGTCCTGGGAGCAGCCGGTACTCTTCACTGAGGAAGTTCGCGCGGCATTCCGGTCACTTCGCTAACAACTGGTTCTCTGCGGCCGTTACTTTGGAGCGGTCGCAGAGAACCACCCAATCCTTGGTCATCGTTGTGCACTACGACGAGCGCGGCTGGTTAGGTCAAACGGATGAAGAAGAAGATCACGCTATTTCTAGTCGCCATGCTCTTTGGCGGTAGCATCATCTGCAATCGCGTAACACCGCTCATCTTTGGCCTGCCACTCTTTTTCGTGTGGACGATCTTCAGCGTAGTGCTGATTTTCGCGATGATGTGGCTTCTGTTCCAATCGGACCCGCAGAACAAGCGGCAGGACACTGACCACGAAGGCTGGCTAGGCTGAAGGCCGATAGCCGCCCGGCCATCTTTCCATTTTAAGTTCCTACAAACTCCGGCCTAGAAGCATAGGCCGATAGCGGAGGTCGAAGCCTTGCGTACGAAAACAACCCACAGCGACGCGGACAGATCGTCGCGACGCCTATTGCTGCTCTTAGGCGTCTTCCTGATAGCAATGAATTTGCGAGCTCCTTTCACGGGCGTCGCTCCGTTGCTCGACATGTTGAAAGACACCTTCGATCTCAATGCAGCCCAGGCTGGTCTCCTGATCACACTACCGCTTCTGGCATTCTCTATTGTCTCACCATTCGCAGCAGGCCTCGCTGGTCGATTTGGGCTAGAACGTACGCTGATGATGTCGCTGATCGTTATCGCCGGCGGAATATTCGTAAGGTCTTCGGGATCAGGGCTGGGCCTTTACATCGGAACCGCGATTATTGGTGGGGGGATCGCAATCGGAAACGTGCTTCTTCCAAGCATACTCAAACGTGATTTTCCCGATCGAGTGGCGTCACTGACTGCCGCGTACGTTCTTGTCATGGGGTGCACTGCTGCAGCCTTGTCGACGTTGGCAGTTCCGTTCGCGCAAATGGAAAATTCGGACTGGCGGCTAGCTCTAGCGGCATCCGTGCTGCTTCCGATTCTGGCGGCTCTAGCCTGGTTGCCCCAACTTCGTTCAAACGGCACAACCGTGATGTCTAACAAGAAGGCAGCAGTTCAGGGCCGCATATGGCATTCACCATTGGCATGGCAGGTGACGCTATTCCTGGGACTTGACTGCTTTCTTTATTATGTAGGCGTGAGTTGGTTACCCGCTATCCTCCGCGACGCCAGCTTCACCGAGGCACAAGCGGGTTCGATGCATGGAGTGCTTTTGCTTTCCACGGCATTGCCTGGATTGGTCCTGATCCCGCTAGCGCCCCGAATGAAGGATCAGCGCCATGCGGCCTGCCTGCTCGCCCTTTCGATTATGATCGGCTTAATGGGACTGCACATTTTGCCGAGCCTCGCCGTGCTATGGATCGTGTTCTTCGGTTTTGGCGCTGGTGGTGGTCTGATTCTGGCATTGTCATTCGTAAGTTTGCGGACAGTCAACGCCAGCGACGCGGCAGCTTTGTCAGGAATGTCGCAATGCATTGGATATCTGCTCGCCGCGACGGGGCCGACATTGGTAGGCTCAATCCATGATGTGTCGGGCGGCTGGGGTACCCCCCTTATCGTATGTGCTGCTCTCAGTATTGCAATGGCCGTGGTGGGCTTGCTCGCAGGTCGAAATGTCCAAGTCACGCTCGAAGTAACCTCGCGTCCGGGGAGTGCGAGGTAGAGGGCCGGCATCCTGCGTCAATTTTAAGCTGATGGTGGGGCGGAGCGTGTTGTATGTGCTCCGCCTGCATGTATGTCCTTAATTGGATACTGCCATCCGCTAGTGGGCAGCCCAACCCGCTAGCTTTTCCCCATAGGATTTTACGGCCCAATGCAATCCTGTGTCTCCAAGAAGAAGCCGCAAAGGTGGGGCACTTGCGTCGATTAGGTCCATAATCGGCTCCACTGACGAGCGCGGGTCGTTGACTGGCTCATTCGCGAGAGAAGCGCGAAGCTTCGCTCTTGCGGCGTCGTACGCGCCAATCGGGTTCGAGAGGCGCAAGGATGCCGCGGACTTGAACTCTGTCGCGAAAATGGTGGGCTCGACAATGGTTACGCTGATGCCGAGATCGGTGACTTCCTGGTGAAGAGATTCCATCATCCCCTCTAAAGCCCACTTTGATGTATTGTACATTGAAATGGTCGGTTGTCCCATCAGTCCACTTACACTCGAGACCGTAATGATATGACCACTCTTTTGTCTCCGCATCACAGGCAACAGTGCCTGCGACATCCACAACGCGCCAAACAGATTGGTGTCGAACATTGCGCGCGCGTCCCGTTCCGAAACCTCTTCTAGAGCACCTGCCAGGCAGTAGCCGGCATTGTTGATCAGCACATCGATCTTCTCAAATCGATCTTCAGCACTCTGGACCACGCGAAACGCATTCTCTCGGTCTGTCACATCATGTTGTAACGCCAAGAACTTCTTACCGTGCCGTTCGGAAAGGTCCGCGACCGTCTGCGTGTCTCTAACGGCGGCAATTACATTGTGACCCCTGCTTACCGCGGCTTCGGCCCACAGTCTCCCAAAGCCTCGGGAAGCTCCGGTAATTAAAATGGATTTTGTTTGCGTCATCGATCGACTCCTGAGGGTTTCCGAAAGCGCAAATCTAAGCCGCATTTTCGTAACTTGGGCTGCCGATATCGCTACAGCTGTAGCTTTGATGCGAAATTCGGCTTCGAGTTTAACATCGGCCCGTGGTTGTCGAGCGTCTTAGCGTAACCCAAGTCGGAGAGTGACCGTCGTAGCACTGGCCGCTTTATGTTAAACGTTCGGCTAGTCTGATGTCGTGTGCAAATGCCCTTTCGAGAGGACATGGCCACGTTGTAACGAGAAAGTCCGAACTACCGCGTCGGGCTCAACCGGCGTCACGATCGGCCGGAACAAACGTCCCGGTCGGTGACGCCTGCCAGGGCATCACCGACCGCATTTGCAAAGAACACACTCGTTCCATGCACATCGGAACTCCGAGCGACTATCGGCCCGTCGGGGTGCGGGCGGCGGTAGCCAATCTTCGCCGCTTTGATTGTCCGATGAACGTCCTGCCACGAACCGAGTTCGGTGGGCACCTTCCCATTCTTCCATGGACGGGAAACGCACCCTCCCGACACAGCCGGCAGGAGGTCCGGGTATTCATTACGAACGGTTGAAATGGGCTTGCGGCCGACAGTTTTTCGCCCGACCATATATCTGAGAGAGCATAAGAACTCGCCCTGCCGTTCCGAAGATGTCACCCTTTCGCGCCCGTAAGGGTGTAGCTGGGCATGTATCACGGAGACTGAAGCGGCTGTGCGAGGCTCGATCAAAAGGGGCGCTTGTAGCGTCTGTGCTGTCGGGGCGAGCAACGCTCCGATCCCGCCTCACGAGGCCGGGACGGCAATGGGAAACCGGGCCATGGCGCATTGGCGGAGGGAGGATGTTCCACCCAGATGCCACCTCGTCGCGATGCCCAGGGCTTGGCGTCGTGCCAGAAGCGAAAGCTTTTGAGAATGCAGTCGGCACCAGCGGCTTCAACCGTTTGTGACGAATAGCCGAAGTCCTTGATTCCAGCCAGACGCGCAATGCCGCGTAGAGCTATCTTTGTGGCCGACGCGCAGGCGCGTGACGCATCGCAAGACGGGCGCAACGCGTCAGCATCTGCACGAAATACTGTTCTTGCAAAGTAGTAAAACAACCTATTTAGCGAGCGGCTCTTGCCACTCGACCTCAACTTGCCAAGGCCCTTCTCCGGCACGATAGGGCCGCAGCGGTGCTCGCGCGCCTTGCAGATTACTCGGTCGCAGACCGCGGATCGGTTGCGGTGTCAGCTAGAAAGGATGCAGTTGCGATTAGTCGCGGGTTTTGCGTACCTGGCGGCATATAGACAGCTCGCAGGTTGTGTCGTCTGCGGTCTGGATCTGCTTTGGGACTATCTGGTTGGTGTCGCACTGATGTTCGTTTCGAACATAGCGATCGTAAAGCGTCAGTCCCGCAATCCGTTCAGAGGGATAGCGAAGAATGACTGCACCATCGCGGTCAACGATGTCTTTGGCCATTTCGCAAGTAAGCGACGCCGCAGGCCTCCTCTCGATAGCAGAGGCGACATTTGCGGCGAAGACAGACGTCCCCACTGCCGCGATCACGGTTGTCACCCGAGTTACCTTTGGTAGGCAGGCAATTGTTGCAACGCGGCGCGTAGCGGCGAGGGGGCTGGTTACAGCGTTCATGGTCATTGGGATGTGCCTTTTGTCTTAGCCTATAAGTTGGCGGTTTCGTCGATCGAGTGTCGTCGACACTGCGGCGAGTTGCTCCGGCATCCTAAATGAATGCCGGAGGATGACCTCACTTGCTGCTCGCAGCTGCCTTTTCGATAAGCTTAGCTACGGTGTCAGGGTGAGACACCATGAGGACGTGAGATGCGCCCTTGACGACGACTGTGTCCTTCGCCTTTGCCCGCTCCGCCATCCACGCCATCGCGGCAGCAGGGATATTCTTGTCAGCGTCGCCGTAGACAAACCACGACGGAATTTTCTTCCATGCGGGTTCGCCAGCCGGCTCTTTCAATGCCGCCTCGGTGATCGGACGCTGACCAGCAGCCATCAGCTTTGCTTCGGCTGCAGGCACGTCGGCCGCGAACTGACTGCGGAATTTCGACTGCTCGATGTAAAGGTCGTGTCCACCATCCGGCAGGGTCACAGGAGCCGCTAGGGTAGGAGCCAGAGTGGAGCCAGGAAATTTTCCGCTAAGTTCTGCCGCACTCTCCCCCGCGTCGGGGGCAAACGCCGCTACGTAGACGAGTGCCTTTACATTGTCATGGCCATTTGCAGCGTTCGAGATCACGCTACCGCCGTAGGAGTGACCTACAAGAATGACTGGTCCTTTGATGCCTGCGAGGATCGACGAAACGTAAGCCGCATCGCCCTTGACGCTGCGAAGCGGATTCGCGGCACCGACAACCGGATAGCCATCTGCTTCCAAGTCCTTGACAACACCGTTCCAGCTATTGGATTCGGCGAAGGCCCCATGGACCAGCACCACCGTTGGCTTCTGGTCCGCCACTGCAGGTCCGGCAAGAGCCATTGCTCCCAATGTGAACGCGGCGAGAATGTGAGGATTGAGGGGCATTGTGATCTCCTGTTGGTAAGAATGACCACATCATATGACCCTCGCCATGTATCCCCGTTATGTCGAGAAAATGCTACTGTGTAAGCAAGTATGTAGGAGGGCGCCTCTGTACAGATCGATACAATTAATTCGGTTCGGCTTGCACTCGATACCAAGCCGTTAAGAGCTTTGGACCCAGCGTTACGATCGTAACAAAGGGCGGGTCACATGAAACGAAATTGTAGCGTCAGTCGCGGAAACAGCGACGATCAAATCGTTGTCTTGAAAGCATTCGAGGTCGGCATGAGCGCACTCAACTATCAGTCTTCAATACACCCGTTGGTGCTCGGGGCGAGATCGCTAGGGGACGCGCTTATCGAACGAAGCAGCGAGACTGCTGATCTGCGCCGACTTCCAGAGAGTACGGTTGATGACCTCAAGCAGAGAGGGTTGATGAGTGCGCTCGTGCCAAAAGACCTTGGTGGTGCTGAAGTCGGTCTCGATGTCTTTTACGACATTGTTCAGGAGCTAGGAAAGGTCGATGGTTCGGTCTCCTGGACCTACTCGATTATGGGGTCCGCGAGCTGGATGGTTTCCACGTTCTATTCCGAGGCTGTTAGCCGAGAGGTATTTGAGAGTGACAACCCCCTCACAAGCGCTGTGCTCGCTCCCACCCGGATATCGGCGCAGAGAGTCGATGGTGGCGTACGCATCAACGAAGGCGAGTGGTCGTTTAACAGCGGTATACACCACGCAGGTTGGAATATCCTGGGGATTCCCATTATCAACGAGCAGGGAGTTCCAACTCATGTATTCCATGGGCTGGTGCCCGTCTCCGCACTTACCATTCTGGATGATTGGAACTCCATTGGTCTTCGTGGTTCGGGAAGCTCTTCGGTCCGGGTCGACAATCTGTTCATCCCCGACGAGAGGTTGATTTCACATGAGAATATTCTCTCAGAGGTGTATCCCAACGACCGCGTGAGCTTGTCGACGCTTTACAAGCAAGCTGTCGTACCGACGATCATGGTCAAGATGTCCTCGACCGCTATCGCGATAGCCAAAGGTGCGCTCGACCGCTTCATTGACAACTCAGTGAAGCGGAAGATTGCAATGACTTTCTATCCAAAGCAGAGCGACGCCCCGGTTACCCATCTCCAGGTGGGTGAGGCGACAGCGAAGATTGATGCCGCTGACACAATCGCGCGGCATTCAATCGACGAGATCGAGCGAGCTGCAAAAACTGGGCGTAGATTCACCAGAGAGCAGAAGGCACGAATTTGGCGTGATGCGGCTTTCTCGTCTCGTCTTGCGTGGGAGGCGGTGGATTTGTTGGCGGACGCGTCCGGAGGCAGTTTCGCCAGAGAGGATAACTCGCTTAACCATTGCTGGCGTGACCTTCGAGTAGCGGTCTCGCACGCCGGCCTGTCGATCAACACGGTCTATGAAGTCTATGGCCGGGTCATCTACGATCTTCCATCCAACACCCCGCTGCTTCCGGGTTGAACTCGCGGAAGACGCTTAGGTCAACTAAACCTCGAAGATCGAAAAACGCATCGCTTCCTCAACGAAATCGGAAACGATTTTCGATGGTTTGGAGTTCGCTGGGAGAAGCAGAAGCGATTTGAAATAGATCGCAGGCTCAAAGGCGTGGATGGAGAGACCTTTCCCAATATAAGGCTCCGCTGTTATGGGATTGATCAGTCCGATGCCCAACCCTGCTTGGACCATTGCGCAGACCGTGGTCGAGTAGGGCGTCTCGAGGATCACCCGCGGGTGTGAGTTCGCGCTCGCGAAGACTGCTTCAAGCGAGCGGCGTGTAGTGTCCTCCGGAGAGAGCGCAATGAACGGTTCTCCGTTGATATCCGCGGACGTTATTACGTCGACCGACGATAGGCGATGGCCCATTGGAACGGCAATTGCCGCCCGATAACGAGCGAAGGGGCGCGCATCTACTCCTGCGACATCGATTTCATCCGCGGCGATCCCGGCGTCAAGTTGGCCAGATGCGACGAGGTCGCGTATCACCGAGGACAACTGCGCCTGAAAGTTTACGGCGACACCTGGATGTCTCCGGGTGAAGGCGTGAAGGGCTTTTGGCAAGACATTCGTGCTAAGTGCCGAAAGGCTACCAACACGAATTTCGCCGGCACCGAAGTCTCTGATCCTCGCCGCAGCACTGTTTAGGTGGACTAGCCCCTCGTATTGCGCTTCGACTTCTTTCAAGAAGAGCCTTGCTTCTGCGGTGGGCCAAATTCTTCCCTTTTCCCGCGTGAACAAGCCGAACCCGATATCGTGCTCAAGTTCGCGGATAGCCTTGCTGACCGCAGGTTGCGAAATGCGAAGAATTTCGGCTGCTTTCGATGCGGTCTGGTTCCGCATGACGGCACGAAACACTTCAATCTGTCTGATGTTCACCTGTTGCCCCTATAACCAAATCGATGTCGCAGCCGTGGAATTGATATTGGACGGAATAGGACATCTCATGATGTAGTCCGTCAAACGATTTTCGCGGAGATGAAGATGAAGGACCTTACTCAGTGCGTTTTGACGCCGCACGTCAGGACGGATGGCTTCGATAGCCTCGGCGTCGCAACTTATCGGGCATCAACGATCGTGTTCAAGAACGCCGAAGAATATGCCAGACGCGGAGAGCGTGGGCACGATGGGTACAGTTACGGCCTTTACGGAACTCCCACGACCCGAACTCTAGAAGAGAAATTGACCGCACTTGAACAGGGAGTGCGGACCTTCCTCGTCCCCTCTGGGCAGGCAGCAAGCTCTGTGCTGATGCTCGCGTTTCTGAGTGCAGGGGACAAAATACTTATCGCTGACAGCGTCTACCCACCCGTTCGAGACTTTGCCAACACCGATCTCGCCCGGTTTGGGATTGAAGTCGAGTTCTATGATCCGACCTCGGTAGCAGATATCGAGAGACGGGTCGACGCAAAGTCAAAGATCGTTTGGTGTGAGTCTCCCGGTTCGACGACGATGGAAGTCCAAGACCTCCCACGCATTGTCCAGATCGCCCATCGCCATGGAGCTTTGGTTGGATGCGATAACACGTGGGCGACACCACTGAACTACAAGCCGCTCGCACTTGGTGCTGACATGGTGACCGAAGGGCTCACGAAATTTATCTCCGGTCATTCGGACATTCTGATGGGCTCGATAACCGTCAACAATCCTGATTTGATTGGGCCCATACGCTCAACGCTCGGGCGCTTGGGCGTTGGCACGTCGCCCGACGATGCTACCCTTGTTCTCCGCGGGATCGAGACTCTCGGCGTGCGGCTCGCACACTCGAACAGAGTTGCGTCTGTCCTGATCGATTTGCTCAAGGACAACCCACACGTGGCGCGGATTTTATCTCCGGCGCTTCCAGATTCTCCAGGCCACGAAATATGGAAGCGAGACTTCGCGGGCTCAAGCCCGGTGTTCAGTTTACAGCTGACGCCAGAAGCGACCAAACATGCGTCAGCCGCACTTGATGTCCTCAAGACTTTCGCGATCGGCGCGTCTTGGGGTGGGACTAGAAGCCTTATCGCGCCGATGTCCGTGAAGTCCAATCGAACGGTTAGGGCATGGGAAGGCGATGACCTATTGCTGCGTTTGAGCATCGGTCTTGAGGATATCGACGATCTCAAAGCCGACCTTGTCGCTTTGTTTGGCGAGATATCGTCCCGCACTGCCGGCACACTTGCGTAACATCGGCCGACCCTTAGTGCAGCCTCCCATACGGAGGCTGCACTAAGGGTCGGCCGAGGCTCGATGACGACGGAAGCTCAGTTTCGGTTCGCGGTGAACACTACCGATCGCAGCCTGGTGTCCTGTAAGTATAGGCCCAGCCAAGTAGCGGTGCCGAGGACAAGCGACACGAACTGGGGCGGCGACAGTATCTCGCCTACCCGGAGGTGCGTGCAGATAGCGCCACCCAGGAACCCCGTAATCATAACCGCTCCGAGAAACGCGGTAACGGGAACCGCGTATAGGAGTGCTGAGACTATGCAGAGAGCACCGATCATAGGCGCTAAATGTAAGGGAAATTGCGCTGCCTCCATTTCCGCCTGCAGGAGGTTGGGTGCGACGAGATTGACCGCACCATCTGCAACCAGGGCTGCAATCACAAAAACGGACAGAATACGACCGATCATGACTGACATCTTGTTTCCTATCGAATTTGATTATTGTGAAGGTGTGAGCCGACGGAGGTTCAGCTTCGTACGGAGTTCGAATCCAATTCCACCGAAGAAGGCTAGGGCGGCCTTGTTGGTGCCATGTACGTGCACGTAGGGAATGCGGCCGATCGAAACGATCTTGCCTGAAACGTATCTACTGAGCAGAGACGCAAAGCCGCGTCCTCGGAATTCCGGGTGTGTGCAGACACCGCTTAACTCGACGAAGCCTGGCTGTCTCATACGCTGTCCTGCCATGGCGACAAGTTTGCCCTGTGCCTTCACTCCCCAAAACGGCCCTAGTCGCTGAGACTGCAGCGAGAATGGGCCGGGCTTCGTCAGTTCGGCCAACTCCATCATCTCGGATGCGTCGGCCTCAGTCAGCAACTCTATCTCTGGATCGTGGATAAGCGGGAGGCGTTTGCTCAGAACCAACTGATGCAAGCTGAAATATCCGAGAGACGTCATACCCGCTGGAATCGGGATGTCATCCAGCTCGAACATAGCAATCATTTCGTCCGCAGACGGCATTTGTGCTAGGTCGTCCATGCTCTCTTTTGTGAGGTCCAGAGCTGCCGCAAAAGGACCTATTGCCTCCGGATATCTCCACGCGCGTCCGAGCCTTACCGCAAACTCGGCGTGATCCGTCTGAAGAGCGCTCCAAATGGGTCGATCTAGAATGTGTTTCATAGGTCTGTCCTAACGCACAGGAAGGGTGGCTTCTTCGTTTGAGGAATGTCCGCCAATATCTCCAGGTTGGACGTTCAGAGACTTTCGAGGAGGGGGCTATACGACCGACGATAAAGTTTTGTGCCGACGCTTCTGAGAATGAGGCCACGAACGAAGTCGGGCGCACTGCGAAGTTTGTCGCGGGCATGTGACTGCTCGCGAACCCATGAAACTCGCTCTCTCCTGCGGGCTTGGTAGCTCGAGAGCGCATCGGCGAGCGATGGGCGGCGCGACACGCATTCGCTAAGCACGATCGCGTCTTCAATTGCCAGCGCTGCACCCTGCGCCATGCTCGGCGAGGACGCATGAGCAGCATCTCCAATCAAAACGAGATGGTCGGCTATGTAGTCGCGAAGAGGCACTTCTTCTATCAAAGAGCGATGGGCAATTGTCTCGTCGTTCAGGCCTGCGACGACCGATCCAACGGGGCCAGCGAAGTTCTTGAAAAGGTGCCTCAGCCGGGAGATAGACCCACAGCGAAACATGTCGTGCGGGCAGTCGGCATATATGTAGAGCTTGGAATGTGTCAGCGGAATGCCAAGTAGCGTTAGCTTGCTTCCGAGCATTGCTGTCCAGTCGGTAACTGCCCCCCGATGGTCGATAAGCAGTCTCCATGCACCCAGCCCAAGGGCGACGGGGGCAGAATCGGGAAACTCCGCGGCACGTAGAGACGAACGAATTCCGTCGGCTCCAATAATCAAATCGTAATGTTCGAAGCTTCCGTCGGAGAAGTGGACCTCCCTCTTGCCTGCGCGCGCGAGGGTGTGCGTAACAGTCGTGTCGTATTTGATGGAACTGCTAGAAAGCGAGAACCTTAAAATATCGAGGAGCGACTGTCGTCGCAGCGTCACGCATGGACCGCAATCCGCCCATATTGACTGGGTCTCGACAGAGTTGAGAATGGAACCCCGCGGCGACGTAATAGTCTGTCGTTGAATAGGAAATGCAACGCTTGAGACTTTGTGCTCCAAGCCGAGCTGGCGTAGAGCGCGCATCGCGTTCCCTAGCAGGAATATGCTGTGGCCTGCACTGGGAGATGCACTTTGCCGTTCGACGATGTCTGGCGAGAACCCCTGCATTTCGAACGCTCTAGCGGCTGCAAGCCCCCCGATCCCGGCCCCCACAATCAAAATCTTCAAGTTCTGGCTCCGTTGATTGGCCGCGTTGTCGGCCGTCCAACTCCCCACTTAAAGGAGCCCCGTTGCAAATCGGCTTCAAATCCAATTGGTCAGATTTCAATTGTAAACGGCGTACGGGGCAAGCCTTTCGTCCGTCGCCGGTTTCAGGTGTAATCAGTTTTGGGACGCTTAAAACAGCGCGGTAATTGTCCGGAACGTAGAAATCTGCAGCGTAGCAATGCAGAGGAGACTGGATGATGTACCGGCATAATATAGCCAATTTGCATGGTGAGTTCATCACGGATGGAGGGATGAACACGACCCTGATGTTCCGGCACGGCATCGAAATTCCGCTTTTCGCAACTTTCGTCCTTATGGATACAAGCGAGGGTAGGCAGCAGCTCAGAGCCTATTATCTCGAGTACATCGAACTGGCGCAGAAATATGGAAAGGGGCTCATTCTCGAAACGCCAACATGGCGTGCAAATCGTGATTGGGGTCTGCGGCTTCGCTACGATCTGGCCCAACTGGACAGGGTCAATCGGGAATCTGTGCAAATGCTGATCGGATTGCGGGACGAATTCGGTGACGAGAGATCTCGGATAATAATAAATGGTACGATCGGTCCACAGGGTGACGGTTATAAACTATCTGACCTTTCGGTTGAGGAGGCTCAAGAATATCACAGCCACCAAATCGCGTCGCTGTCGAAAACTGACGTTGACATGGTGACTGGATACACTTTGACCACGGTCGCCGAGGCCACCGGTATCGCTCTTGCGGCAGCCAATCATGGGGTTCCGAGTGTGATATCGTTTACTGTCGAGACAAATGGCCGGCTACTCGACGGGACATCGCTTGGCGAAGCGATAAATCAGATTGATGCTGCGACAGGCCGATCCCCTGCCTACTACATGATCAACTGCTCTCACCCTTCCCACATTATGCCTGGCCTAGATCCTTCGGCGGAGTGGTCATCGCGCTTGCGCGGGGTGAGGGCAAACGCTTCCAGTCAAAGCCACGACAGCCTTGATGGGGCCGAGCAGCTTGACGCCGGCGATGCGCTTGACCTGGCCGAACAGTACAAGACCATGACGCGGAGTCTGCCGGCGATAAACATCTATGGTGGCTGCTGTGGGACCGACTGCAGCCATGTCGCGGCAATTTGCGAGGCCTGTCGCTAGGCTCGACGGTAGCGCGCTTGCCGAGGAACACTTCTATTGCCATGGTTGTAACTCGGCAAGCGCGTACGCAATGTCGAACCATAGGGCAGCAGGCGAAGTTCGGAACCAAAGCTACCCAAGGGCGTGAAGAGCGACGCTCGTCTTGCATCATCCCTTTACGGAAAGCAGCAACTACGACTAGCCCAGCAGCCTCGTATCTGATCGCCGCCAACACTCCGATACATCTCGGGGCGTTCACCGACACATCTCAGATACATCGCTAGCGCAAACATCTTTTGGTTGAACCGGACGAGTTCTCGGTTGCAGCGAAGTCGGCAGCATCGTGTGCCGACCACACGAAAGGCGTGGAGATGAGTCTCAAAACAACTACACTCACTGGCGTGGCCGTACTGGCAGCCGTTATAGGCTTCAAGGAGATCCTTCCGGAAACACTCGGACCGATTCCGTTTGTTTCTGACACCTCTGGTACTAAGCAAATTACGGGTTCGCCGTTGGCAGCGGGAACCAAAATCAAAGAGGTTGCTGCTCCTGGAGTAGGGCCACTTCCGGCCTTAGGCGAATTTCCCTCACTCGCAGGTGCTACCGGCTGGTTGAACTCCGAAGCTCTTTCGCCCCAAAGCCTCAAGGGCAAGGTGGTCCTCGTTAACTTCTGGACCTTCGCCTGCGGTGACTGTGTTAGTGCTCTACCGACCATAAAGTCGTGGGCGGAAGCGTACAAAAAAGATGGGCTAGTGGTGGTAGGTGTCCATTCGCCTGAATTCGCCTTCGAGAAAAAACGCTCGAGCCTTGAACAAGCCGTGAGCCGCTATGGCGTGGACTATCCGGTGGCGATCGATAACGACTTTTCGGTCTGGAAGGCGTTTGAAAATGTCTACTGGCCGGAACAGTACGTCATCGATGCAGATGGTATCGTTCGCTACCATCATCTCGGTGCCGCTGACTACAACACGACGCAGGCCGTGATCGAGGCATTGCTGAAGTCGCGGAAAGCGTCGCAGGCGGCCTCGACAACTCTTCCAACCACAAGCGGTACGGCCCAAGCAGCACCAACGGGCTAGACGGCCCGACACTTAGGTGTGTTAGCTGCCAAGTCCTGCGGCACTATCTGTTGTTTTTGAAGGTTCTGCCGCAGGTCGCTATCAGTGTTTGGGTTCGTTCAGTGACCGCTTCGCTGAAAGCATCGACATTAACGTGATCCCCTGCGCCAGGAGTTGTTCGACTGCCACCAGATCCAATTCGCCAAAGTGAAGCCGACAACCGCGCAAGGTGCATGCAATGCTATAGGCGTTTGCAATCAATCTGCTATCGCCGCTCTCCTCGGCATTCGCCGACGCGCTTTCGAGTGCCTCTACGACGTTAGATACAATTTCGGAACGCTCGCGAGCGCTCATCTCGGTGAGTGTCTTCGAATTGTCTTCCATTTTTAGTGTCTCGATTGAATGGGGGGCTATTCGGATTTGCGTGCGGAATTGGGAACTTCGATAATCTCCTCTTGATCGCACGAAATGTGGCCTTTTGGTTGCGCTCGATTTTCGCCGGCGATTGACGGTGATGAGGTTCTCGCAGTCTCATGGAGATATTGGCTCGCTGATGTCTCTTTGCAAACCATCTCCATTCCTTACCGCTGTAGTGACAACGATCGCCGGTTCCTTGAGGAACTCCGCCGCGTGCAGTCGGCTGCCATCAGGACCGCCTATTCTAATGCGCAGCATCCGGACGGAACGAAGCGGTCGGAAAAAGACGTCCGCGAGATCGTCAAATCGAGGTTCACCAAGCACGGTCTCCTCGATAGTTGGGCCATGCACTGCGCGACGCGCGTTGGCGTTCTGAAACGAAAGCTCCGGCCCGAAGGGCACATGGTGTTTGGCGGTCGGGCTGGGCTTGAGCGTCGACGAAAAGGTCTGATCTCAAACGACGAGTGGAAGCGGATGAGACTGCATCCATTTGTCAGTTACGGCGATAGTCAGAAGGTCCGTGGCAACCAGAATATCCATCTCCTTAACGACACGACCATCGTTGTGAAGATTGGCCGCAAAGAGGATGGCGGAAGGTCTGGCCGTACATTAACTCGAACGGCTTGTCTTGACCTCGCAAGGATGCGCGGAGCAGCGGCGACGATCATGCACCAACTGGCGGAAGTATGTGCGCAGCCGGAAAAGGCGCAACGTATCAATGTCAGTTACTCGATCACCGACACGCATGTCAGCGTGACTTTCGATCCGATCGACCTGCCGAACCACCCGCAACGACGCCGACCGGTGGCCGCGAAGAAGGGTCGCGCGCTCGGTATCGATCTCAATCCAAACTGGATTGGCCTGGCGGTCGCCAAAGTCATCGGTGATCCGTCGAGAACCGAAGACACTGAACTACTCGAAGATGCGCTTGTTAAGCTCGACATGGCCGTCGATGCGTCGCCGGAATTGGTGCGAGAGACGCTCGCAGCCGTCTGCGACCGTGCTATTTCCATGGCGCGAAAGCACCGCTGCGGCACGATCGTGCTGGAGAAGGGTTTGGGCAAGTTGAGGTCGAGTGGGAAGAGCCGCTCCCTCAACAGGCTCCTGAACTATTGGGCAAGAACGGTGTTTGTGCAGATGCTGACGCGTCGCGCGCGTCTTGCAGGGATCGATGTGCTTGAGGTTTGGGCGGGGTATTCCTCGACCATCGGCAACCTCGCCTTCGATGCCCCCGACGCTTGCGCGTCGGCCACAGAGATAGCCAGACGCGGAATCGCCCGTCTGGCTGGAATAAAGGACGTCCTGCCGGCTCTCGAGGAAGGGTGCGTTTCCCGTCTATGGAAGAATGGGAAGGTGCCCGCCGAACTCGGCTCGTGGCAAGACGTCCATCGGACAATCAAAGCGGCGAAGATTGGCTACCGCCGCCCGCACCCCGACGTACCGATCGGTGCTCGGGGTTCCGATGTCCACGGAACAAGCATGTTCTGTGGGCATGCGGTCGTCCGCCTTGGCAGGCGTCACCGACCGGGACTGTTGTTCCGGCCGACGCCGGTCAAGCCGGACGCAGTAGTTCGGACTTTCTAGTTACAACGTGGAAGTGTTCTCGCAAGCGAGCGTTTCCACACGAAAATCCGAATAGCCAATGGGGCTGATCGCTGCCAGAGAGCGCTGCCGTCGTATATGGCGATGCTGCCCGGCCCGACCAAGTCATGGCTGATGCCCAGCTGGCGCATGGCAAACCTGGCTCCTGCAGCACACCACATTGCGTTACAAATTTGGCTGATCGCGAAATATCCGAGACACTTGGGTTAATCACAAAGGGAGGCGACGAAACCTGTCGCCGCCAGTCGGCCAACTGTGAAGGGATGCTCTCAATGAGGAAGACAGCACTAGCGTTGCGGCATGTGCATTTCGAAGACCTCGGCTCGTTCGGTGACGCTCTAGCCGCGTGGGGGTACGAGATAAGATACAGCGACGTAGACGACGTGTCCTTCTGCGAGGGCGATCCATGCGCAAGCGACCTGTTGATTGTCCTTGGCGGTCCAGTAGGTGTGTACGAAGACTCTTACCCATTTCTGGATGTCGAATGGAAGTTCATCCGCACACGTCTCGAGGCGGGCTTGCCAACCTTGGGAATTTGCTTGGGCGCACAGCTCATCGCTTCGGCACTCGGTGAGAGGGTCTATTCGACAGGACTCAAGGAGATCGGCTTCTCCCCGCTGACTGTCACAGAGGAGGGGAAGGAGAGCCCATTGGTTCACTTTGACGGTGTGCAAGTACTCCACTGGCACGGCGACACTTATACGCTCCCCGTAGGAGCGCTAAACCTCGCATCGACGAGTGTTGTCGAACAGCAGGCGTTCTCCATTGGTCCGAATGTGCTAGGAATACAGTTTCACCCCGAAGTGGAGACGGATGGGCGGTTCGAGCGATGGCTCATAGGTCATTCGTCGGAACTAGCTGGTTGCGGAATTGACATTGAAGGATTGCGGACCGATGCCCGAATGCATGGACAACGACTCAAGATGGCGGCGCACATGATGCTCCAGGACTGGTTGACGGGGCTCGAGCTGCAGCAATGAGCGGATATCAACTCCTCAGTTTGCGCATCGGACCCTTAGCACCCCTCGGCCCTCGATGTGTCGAGAGCGGCATACGCAAAAAGCAGGTGCACGAGCCGTTGCGGCTGTCAGCTCTTGGCTTCGAGGGGGATATGCAAGGCGACCGGGAGAGGCACGGCGGGCCCGAAAAGGCAGTCCACCACTATCCTTTTGACCACTACAGCAAATGGAACGACGACCTGGGTGGGCATCAGATGCTTGAAGAGCCGGGGGCGTTCGGCGAAAACCTGTCGACCGTCGGCATCACTGAACGATCTGTTGCCGTAGGCGACGTCGTCTCGCTTGGCTCTGCAATCGTCGAAGTAAGCCAAGGTAGGCAACCCTGCTGGCGGCTGAACGAGCGTTCTGGTCGCAAGTCGATGGCGCATGAAGTCCAGTCGACGGGCAGAACCGGATGGTACTATCGCGTGCTTCAGGAAGGCGTTGTAGAGCCAGACGCACATCTGGCATTGATCGAGCGAAAGTCCTCCGAGTGGACGCTCGCCAGGATCTGGCGCGCCTTCTATGTGGATACGCTCAACGTCGAGGAGTTGCGAGGCATCGCGGCCATCACGTCGCTCGCCGACAGTTGGCGGAGCTATGCGGTGCGCCGTCTGGACAGCGGCAAGGTTGAGGACTGGTCCAGACGGCTAAATGGTAATCCAGGTCGTTAGGAGCTTGCCAAGACGGTGAGGGGACCCACTCGGCGAATTCCCGCATGCCCGTCCACTCTTGGAAACTCACCTACCACCGACATTCTCGGCATCGCCGTGAGTATCGCCGATAGGCCCTCCTCGAGCTCCGCCTTTGCTAGTGCTTCCCCTAGACACCTGTGTGGCCCGCCGCCGAAGGCCTGATGCCATTTTTGACGTGGACGATCGATTACAAAGCAATCCGGATCGGTGTATCGGTCTGGATCGCGCATCGCAGAAATCGATGACAGGGTGATGACTGAACCTCCGGGAACTGTCATCCCATCAAGAACGATATCATCTGTAGCAAAGCGAGTTATCGACGCAACCGAAGGCTCAAAGCGCAACGACTCCAGTACGGCAGAGGGAATCAACGATGGATCGTCGCGAACGGCCTGTAGCTGATCGGGGTGCTGGAGAAGAAGCGAAACAAGGATGACCATTGCTGCGCGCGTGGTGTCCGTTCCGCCAATAATCACCGTTACTAGCTGCTGTATTTCTTCCGCTGCAGAGAGGTTGCCGAGTTCATCGACTGCTCGGATGTACCTTGATATGAAATCGTCTTTTGGTCGTGCGCGGCGCGCGGCCACGAGTGATTCCACGTACGCCATCAGCTCGGAAGCTGCTTCGTTCAGGTCAGGGAGCTCGTCCATCGCCCATGAGGGGCTGATAGCACGCGAAACCCTGTATACCACGTTTGTGAAATGCGGAATGTCGCTCGGATCGATGCCCAAGATCGATGCAATTGTAGAGGCAGGCAAAAGCGACGCGAAACCGTCTCGTATCTCGAACGGACTACGGAGATCGGCTGCCTGAAGTATCGCTTCGCATTGCGCTTTGATCATCGGACGCAATTCCTCGATCATGCGGAAGGCAAATTGACGCGTCATTGGCGTTCTACGGTTACGATGGACCTCGCCGTTTGAAAACAGCATGCTGCCTTGGACTAGGTCGAATAGGCTACCGTGGGTCACGCCCCGTAAGGTCAGGGCCTGTGTTTCGATCTGTTTAGTCGCCGGATGGACTAGCAATTCGTCCACATCGTTTGCGCGAAGGATCAAATAGATGCCATCCGACCGGCGGA
The DNA here is from genome assembly GCF_000377565.1 of Rhizobium sp. 2MFCol3.1. Taxonomy (GTDB): domain Bacteria; phylum Pseudomonadota; class Alphaproteobacteria; order Rhizobiales; family Rhizobiaceae; genus Rhizobium. The sequence continues at coordinate 34,873 of NZ_KB898365.1, forward strand.
AGAACGGCATCTGGTTCCTCATTGCCCCAAGGATAACGTGAGGACTTTCATCGAGCTGAGCCATTGTCAGGTTCTCAGGTTCGAAATTTAGTGTGTTTTGCATCGTCGCCTCCATGATTGGGGACGACGATGCCTTCGCGATGTTCCGTATGCGTAACAAAAAGCCGCACGTTTGTTGCAGGTGTAATGTCCGAGGCTCTATCGGAGCGAGTTGAAGGCGGCCCTCAGGTCCCTAGTCAGCGCCTCTGGCTGCTCCCAAGCCGCGAAGTGTCCGCCCTTTTCGTGTCGATTATAGTAGATCAGGTTAGGGAATGCCTGCTTTGCCCAGCTTTCGGGAGCTTGGTACAATTCGTCTGGGAAGGCGCTGACAGCGACCGGGAGCTTAACGCCCTTAGGCGCAAAGAACGCCAACTTGTTTTCCCAATAAAGACGTGCCGACGACACCGCAGTATTGGTCAGCCAGTAGAGAGTGACGTTGTCCAGAACGTCGTCACGCGTCAGGCCTTCTTCATGGCCATCAAATACGCGAGCGATCAACTGATAGCTCTTCGCATCATGATCCAGCATCCACGAGGCTAGACCGATCGGTGAGTCCTCTACTCCGTAAAGGGTCTGTGGCCGCGCGGTCATCTCCTGTGCATAAGCCAAGCCGTGCTTGTAGAAGAAGTCCAACTGCCCATAGGCACGTTTCTCGTCGGCCGAGAGGTTCGCCGGGGCTGGCTTGCTCGCGTCCAACGATTTTTGGATTTCGTCTGGAACAGCGCCTGGCATGTTCGTATGGATGCCAAGAAGACCTGCAGGGGCTTGAACGCCCATCTGCTCAGTTACCGCATCACCCCAGTCGCCACCCTGTGCAACGTACTTCGTGTAGCCCAAGCGCTTCATGAGTTCGGCCCATGTACGGGCAATACGACCGGGCTCCCACCCCAGTTCGGTAGGCTTTCCGGAGAATCCGTACCCCGGCAAAGAGGGAATCACGACGTCGAACGCGTCAGCCTCAGTCCCGCCGTGGGCAGTGGGATTCGTCAGCGGATCAATGATTTTCAGTTGCTCGATGATCGAACCCGGCCAGCCGTGCGTGACGATCATTGGCAACGCGTTTTTGTTCTTAGACTTCACATGAATGAAGTGGATGTCCACGCCATCGATATTGGTGACGAACTGGGGAAGGCTATTTAGCTTCGCTTCCACGCGACGCCAGTCGTAGTCGGTAGACCAATACGCTGCCAGCTTTCTCATTGTTTCGCGCTGGACACCTTGGGTGTCGTCTTTGACCAATTCTTGGCTCGGCCATTTCGTGGCCGAGATACGTCGACGCAAGTCAGCAAGTTCTTCGTCGGTGGCGTGATACTGGAATGGTCTGATGGACTTGTCGTCCGGCCCTTTCATCGAGAGATCGGCAGCGGGGGTGGGCGTGGCGGCAGTCTCGGCGTGTGAGGACATTGGCAGTCCAGTGACAATGAGCAGCGCAGTGGTTGCGATGAGTCTGCTGAGATTGGAATTGGTCAACATTAGGTTCTCCAGTTTAAGTTGGGAGTTCGCTTTCCATGGCGCGCAAAGGCTCGCCCGATCGCCAGCGGCGATCGGTGAAGTTTGGTATCTGGCTAGGGCCGTAGGATGCCTTATCTAAACCCCATAAAGCCCACGTGGGAATGACCCAAGGCCAAGTCGGTCGAGGGCTGACAGCGGCGCGCGGAATGTGACCCTGACAACACCGGGATTACGCCCGATCTCGATTGCGCCCGCGACGGTCGCTCGATTTCTGACTTCATCGAAACTCATCCCAAGAACTTCGGCGGCGCGGGTAAGTCCGTTGTCGGTGGCCTTGTTGAGGTCGGCTCCGGTGCCGATGAAAGTGACCGGTGCATCTGCTTCGATCTCCGCAACACCATGTCGGGCGGCTACAGCTCGAGCAGAATGAAGCTCATTCTCCGTAAGCGGCCGAGCGAGATAGGGTAGGTCGTCAGCTACAGGGAAGAGTATCGGACCGTCAATTTTCAGTCCCTTGATCACATGGACTTCCAGGACCGCAGTGCCAGCCACGTCTGCCGTGTGTCCGGCGATTTCACCATCCCCTTGGAATGCGTGCATGTCGCCTAGATAAATGCCTGCTCCCGGTACTTTCACGGGGCAGATCAAGACCGCGCCTTCACGAACCGTATTCACGTCCAGATGGCCGTCTGTCTTGTTAGCCAGCAACTGCTCTTCGGTTAAAGAGTACTCGTGCGGTGCATCCAGAAGAAAAGCGCCGAAATCCCCGGCATTGTGTGAGTCCGGCATCGCGATAGACGGGGTAGTGCCGAGTTGGCCGAGGAACGGACGCAGGCGTGTGGCCACAGCAACCAAATCGGAGGGAGCAAAGGTCAGAACCGGGTTCTGGACGGACGTATCGGGCACGGCCATGACCGCTGCGGCTCGATGTGCCATTTCCTCTGCGGCGGACTTGCCGACAGTTAGACCGACCGTCCGCTCGTCGTCGAATGCGATTGTATAGCCGTGCGCGATCGTGAACGGTGTCGCGTCGGCACCGCATTTTACGCATCGGATAGCAGTTTGACCGATCCCTTCGATCCTTGTATCCGGCCATTTAGTGCCGCAGCCAGGGCAGACACCCGCGCAGAAAGGGTCTCCGTTGAAACGTCCCGCCATCGCCTCGTCACTTCCAGAGGCCGAAGCGGACGATGTGACTACCAGCGATCTGATTCTGATAGCGATCGCGTCGCCAACCTCTGCTCCCTCTACCGCTACAGGTCGGGTTACCTCATGGCCACCACGGATGGCAGGAGTGATCATCGGCCCCCAGCAGCCCGGTGCCGTGTTGGCAATGATAATACCGCCGTCGGCGACCGGCCCCAACATCGGTAGCGCAGGGTCCAAAACCCCGTTAGTCAACTCTGTAACAAAAACCGACCTCGCGCCGACCGTGCTGCTTTTCGATCTATCTGTCATCGCATCCTCCTCTATCGCACCGGCCATCTTCCGGGCCGGACGCTCAGAGGTGTATGAGGGATTCACGTATCTCCCATGTGTCTAACGATCCCTACATTTGTAACCGTGTGTAGATGGTGGCTCCTAAAGCAGGCCAATAAAAGACTATGAGATACAAAGCCGATACAATTGCTCGCATCAAAACTAGCATAATTTTCTACTAAAACTGTAGAATAATTATTCGAGATCTCTTGTTTCGTTATCGCGTTGGCTAACGTTCGCGCCTCACGCATTTGCGTCGCGTTACAGGGGACGGAAACCAATGGACAAAACTACACTACAGATTACACCGGGGCTGACGCCTTTTCTCGGTTACTCGCTCTTGATCGGGCTCGGCGTAGCCAGCTTGCTGCTCGCTTTTTTCATCAAACAAGTTCTTGTGCGAAACACGCACGACTTCATTATCTCCGGTCGAAAAATAGGCTTTGGTTTTGGCGTTGGCTCGGTCATCTCAGTCTGGACTTGGTCGATGGCTGTGATGATGACGTCCGCGATGACTTTTGAATGGGGGCTTTCGGGCCTATTCTGGTTTGTCGTGCCAAATGGTCTCGCGGTGATGCTCCTTGTGCCGTTCACCCGCATTCTACGTCGACAGATGCCGAACGGCTATACCATCTCCGAGTTCACTAGAAATCGGTTCAACCAATCGGGTGTCGCGACATCTATTGTTACCGCCACTATGATCTTCGGTATTGTTCTCGAGATCCTCATCAACCTCAAGGGCACGTCGGTTGTCATGTCGACCGTGTTTGGTATCGATTGGACCTACGCAGCTCTCGTTGGCCTACTCGCGGTACTTGCCTATTCATACTTTGGTGGTCTTTGGACCAGCGTCATGACTGGCACCATTAATTTGCTGATGATTACGGTCCCCGCCGCGATCATTGTCACATTGGCATTTGACGCCGTACCCGGAGGTAGCGTCGAGGTCATGCAGCGGGTTGGGCAGAGCAACCCCCATAACCTTTCTGTCCTTCGATGGGATGCCGCCGCGGGGTTTGGTATCACACTCGCACTCGGAATATTTGCAGCGGCTATCGCTGACCAGACCTTTTGGCAGAAAGCGTGGGCGATAAAAGCGGAATACGTGAATCGCACGTTCGTTTGGGCGGGGGCGCTTTTCTATCCCATCCCAATCGCGCTCGGAACGCTTGGTCTGATCGGCATCGCCTACGGACTGACCCCGGCTGACATCGGCGGTGACAGTGCTGCTATTGGCCCGTATCTGATTTCGCACTTAGGGCTACCGCTGTTCATCGTTGTCATCTACGTGTTGATGATCCTCGCTGCCTGCTACTCGACAATTGATGGCGCAAGCTCGGCTCTCTCGTCCATCGTCGCTATCGACATCGTCAAGCGTTTTGCTCCCCAGACCTCTGAAAGCACGCTGTTCCTTATCACGAAGGTTTCGATCCTGGTTGGCGGACTGGTTGCATTTCTTATTGTACTGTCGGGCGTGGATTTCACGACGCTGGTCCTGACTACATACGCTCTAAAAAGCTCCATCCTCCTTCCGCTCATCCTCGCGATCCTCTGGCCGCGCACGACGACGCTTGGCTTCGTGGCTGGCATCATCCTAGCGATCCTAATCGGAATGCCGATCCGTCACTTCTATGGCGATTTGATCGGAACGATTAGCATTGTTGGGATCAGCGGGCTGACGGTGGTTCTTGGGGCTGTGCTTCAGCCTCAACGTTTCGACTATTCTAAACTAAGGCAACAGAAAGACATCGACGTCGCACAGCCGTCGACGAGCCCAATCGCAACCCCGGCAGAATAAGGACAGTGAGTATGTCGACCATAACAATCGTAATCATTGCTGGAGCGGTTTTGTCCACTCTCTACTTTGCGGCTGGCTATCTACGTGGGGTCCAGAACGCAATTGCGGATTTCCGAAACGGCAAGGACGATGAAGGTGTAGTGCCACAACATGGGCATTGGATTGCCATCGCGCTGGCATTCCTCACGTCGATCATCAGCATCGTCGGGATCGGGTATGCTTCCTGGTTCATCTACGTGGGGCCTTTTCTTGTCCTCGTAACCACGCTCGGCGTTGGTCTAGCATTCTTTGTTGAGCGAAGGATCGACGCTGCAACGAAAGTGTCGACCCGGCAAACCGGAACATCAACTTGAAGACTCTCGCAGGCTTGGATGCAGTACATGGCTGAAAAGAAACGAGCCCACATTCTCGGATTTATCCAGAACGGCGTTAACAGCCACGCGACTGGGATGTGGCGGCACTCCAAAGATAAGGTCGGGTGGAGCTACACCCGGCCGGATTACTGGGAGCACATGGCACGGACGATGGAGCGCGGTCTCTTCGACGCAATTTTCATTGCGGATGAACTTGCACCATACAGCAGTTACGGCGACAGCTCCGATGCCACGGTAAAGTGGGCTGTACAGTGCCCTACGCACGAGCCGTCGACCATCGTGCCGATCATTGCGACTGCCACAACGAACCTTGGTATCGGAGTCACGCTTTCCACGGCGTTTGAACATCCTTATTCCATGGCTCGACGGCTTTCGAGTCTCGACCATATATCTGGCGGGCGCGTGGCATGGAACATCGTTGGCTCATACTCCAAAAGTGAGTGGGATGCATACGGTGCCCAAATGGATGATCGCAGCAGAAGATACGATCGCATCGAGGAGTACATTCACCTTTGTAAGCTTCTTTGGAATTCTTGGGAGCCCGACGCCATAATCGCTGACAAAGCGAGCGGCATCTTCGCCGATCCTGAGAAGGTGCGTGAAATCTTCCATGAAGGCGAATTTTTCAAATGCAGAGGTAGGCATTTTGTCGCTCCTTCGCCGCAGGGACAGCCCGTGCTTTGGCAGGCGGGGTCCTCGGACAGGGGAAGAGATTTCGCGGCACAGCACGCCGAGGCGATCTTTGCAATTCATCCCGACGTCGAGCAGATGCGAGCCTATTCGGATGACCTCAATGCCCGCGTTGCTAGGTCTGGTCGCTCACCGGGAAGCGTAAAAATGATCTACGGCGTGCAGCCCATCGTTGGTGAGACAAGAGCTGAAGCGGAACGGAAGTTTGACGAGATACGAATGTTGCTGCCTCGAGAGGGATCGCTCGCGATGTTGTCTGGACAGCTGAGCGTTGACTTCATGAAGTTCAATCCTGAAACCCCTCTGGAAGACATCGCGATACCGGGCATACAGGGTGTAAAGGATGCTCTGGTCCGTTCAGGAGCAGGTTCGACCGTGACCGTCGGGGAGGCGGCTGACATTTATTCGATGCGTTTCGCCATGCCAGCAGTGGTGGGGACACCCTCAGATATTGCGGATCAACTCGAAGAGTTCATGGACGAAGGTGGGGCGGATGGGTTTATGCTTCTGGCGACCTACACTCCGGGTTGCTTTGAGGAATTCACGGATCTCGTGGTTCCCGAACTTCAACGTCGCGGCCGCTACAGAACGGCCTACGCCGGAACTACCCTTAGGCAAAACCTCTTGCAAAATTGAAGGTAAACATGACAGCGAAAAAGGCTCATCTACTTGGGTTTGTCCAGCATGGCGTCAACAGTCATGCCACGGGAATGTGGCGACACCCTAAGGACAAGGTTGGTTGGAACTTCGCCCGGCCGGAGTACTGGCAGCACATGGCTCGTACCATGGAGCGGGGGTTGTTCGACGCGATGTTCATCGCGGATGAACTTGCCCCTTACAATACACATGCCGACTCCTCGGATTTGACAGTTAAGTTCGCTGTCCAATGCCCTACGCATGAACCTTCGACAATTGCACCGATCATTACGGGTGCGACAAAACATCTGGGCGTTGGCGTCACGTTGTCCACGGCTTTCGAGCATCCCTACTCGATGGCCAGGCGCTTATCGAGTTTGGACCACCTTTCGGGCGGGCGCATAGCATGGAATATCGTCTCATCGTACTCGAAAAGCGAATGGGATGCGTATGGCGCCGAGATGAGCGATCGCGGCCACCGCTATGAGCGCCTCGAGGAATACATGGACCTGTGCTACAAGCTATGGACTTCATGGGAGCCAGACGCCATCATCGCTGACAAGGAGAGCGGGATTTATGCCGATCCTGAAAAGGTGCATGAGGTCATCCATGATGGACCGTTCTTCAAGTCTCGCGGCCGTCACTTCGTCGCACCGTCACCTCAAGGTCAGCCAGTGCTATGGCAAGCCGGATCATCCGAGCGCGGACGAGATTTCGCCGCGAAACACGCTGAAGCGATTTTTGCGGTCTTGCCGACCGTTGCAAGGATGCGAGAGTACAGCGCTGACCTCAACAGAAGACTTGTTGAACGCTTCGGGCGTCCTAAGGGAAGCGTAAAGCTGATTTTCGGTGTGCAGACAGTCGTTGCCGAGACCAGGGAAGAAGCGCAGGCTAAGTACGATCGGATCAAGGCATGTATCCCGCCTGAAGGTGCCTTGGCTTGGATGTCTGGCCATTTCGGCCTCGATTTCTCTAAGTACGACCTCAACGAGCACATTCAGGACATCGAGGTGCCCGGGATACAGGGCTTGTTTGAATCGATACTGTATGCTCGTGATGGCGAGCCGGTCACTATCGGCGAGGCTGCGATCATTTACGCGCAAGGTATGGGCATGCCCGTCCTTGTCGGGACCCCCCAAGACATCGCCGATAAACTCGAGGTTTTTATGGACGACGGTGGTGCGGACGGGTTCATGCTGATCGCTACGTACACACCGGGGTGCTTTGAAGAATTCGTTGATCTGGTCGTGCCGGAGCTACAGCGCCGAGGGCGGTACCGTACTGAATACAGCGGTGCCACGTTGCGCGAGAACCTGCTGGCAAATTGAGCCGAAGTACGCCAATCCCGACTCAAGCGCTAGCGCCATTGCGTTCCGACGATGCGCTGGTGCTTTTGGGAGCATGCTTAAACTTGGGATGTAGAGGGCCATAAGGGGTTCTCCCGAGGCATGCCACCAGGAAAAGTGCCACAACAGCGAACCAAAAGGAGATCACGAAACCATCGGCGTAGCTCAAGACGTTGGCCTGCGTTCGAACCGCGTTGCCGACGTGAGCGAGCGCGCTCGTTTTGCCTTGCGAACTTGGCCCAAAGACACTTGCGAGCACGCTCACATGCGTGTCGAGACCCTGTGACGACGAAGTGATCGGTAATCCCAGGCTGTTCGAATGAAACTGTTCCCGGTGGCGCAACCAGGTATTCATGACACTGCCGGCAAACTCAACGCCGACGATCCTTATCACCTGTATGTAAGCTGACACTGCCGTAGAACGGTTGGGATCTGAGTTTGCGATCAGGTAGACTACGGTTGCGAAGAACGCGAATGTTTGCCCGACGCTGGCTAAGAGCACGACGGGTGCGAATGACCAAGGGTACCAGGAACTGGTCAGGCGGCTGCCGATCAGCGCAGCCAAAGCCATAGCGAAGAACCCGATGACTATGCATATCCGAGGATCCAATCGGCGCTGGAGTATAGTCGCCAATACGGTTGCGGTGATGACAGGCAACGCGCCGCAAAGCACGTATACACCACAAAGTGAGATCGGACGGAGCCCCAACACGTTCTGAACATAAGCAGGGATGGAGATCGAAGTGCCGGCAGTAGACAGAGCAAACGCGATGATGACCGCGTAACCTATTCCAATATTTCGCGACAGTATGACTGACGCGTGCGCCCAGGGGTGCCGTACAAGCCCCTCGTTGATCAGAAACGCTATCAGGAGAAATATGCCAGATATAAGCAGCGACGTGATTGCTCCGGACTGCAGCCAGTCCAACCGGTTGCCTTGATCCAAGGCAATGTACAACATCGTCATACCTGATCCGAGGAGAAGCATGCCGCCCCAGTCGGCGCGCGCGAGCAATCCACGGTTCACATGTTCGTGCGGGGCTGCAATGATCAGAAGGAGTGCAATGACCGGCGCTATGACAACGTCCTGCCAATATAGCCACTGCCAGCCGAGGTGGTCCCCATAGACGCCCACCAAAGCGAGGCCAAGATACTGGGAGAGGGGGACTCGTAGAGTGTATATGGCGATTCCAATGATCCAATATTTTGATTCAAGATTCCGGAACGTCACCATTATAGTCGCCGGCAAAAACACTCCTAGTAGCAGTGCTCGACACGCATGGAGGAGCAAGATCGTCTCGCTCGCATGCACGAGCGGTATTATCAAAGAGATGCCGGTGTATACGAGCGTCGAAGGTATCATCACCCTTCGCACTCCGAATACCGTAGCAAGCCAAGCGACAGCGGCGGAGATGAGGATCTGCGGAGCGTTGGCTATGGTATTTAGCCAAGATGCTTCGTCAACGCTCAGACCGAATGGACCGCGAAGATCGTTCAGCCCCACGCTAAAAACTCGGGTATCCAGACCGACGACAAAGGATGCGAGCAGCAGCGCGGCTACGAGGAGGAGCGGTTGTGTCGCTTCTATACCTTTGGTCAGGGGACCGAAATCGCGCCGCGACCCCATTACTGGCTTCCTGGCGGCGTTTCGACACTTACAGTTGCCGACATGCCAGGCCGCAGACGCTCCGTGACATCTTGGCCAGCGTCAATTTCAATCCTGACCGGAACCCGCTGAACGACTTTGGTGTAATTGCCGGTGGCGTTGTCGGGCGGCAGCAGGGCGAATACGGAGCCACTCGCAGGCGCGAGCCGCGATACGCGACCTGACAGCTGCACTCCTGGGAATGAGTCGACAGAAATTTCGGCTCGACCGTCAGGCCGCATGTTAGCGAGTTGAGTTTCTTTGAAGTTGGCCGTCACATAGACTTGGGGAAGTGGGACCAAGGAGACGATGCCGCTGCCTGTAGCGACGAGATCGCCCTCATGCACCAGTCTCCGCCCCACGACGCCGTCAAACGGCGAAAGTATACGAGTGTAACCGAGACGAATTCGGGAAGTGTCCAGGGTCCCTTGCGCGCTTCTCACCTGGGCCGTAAGCAGCGGCTCTTGCCCACTCAGGACCTTCAGTTGTGCTTTTTGTTGCTCTATCGCGGCGTCGGCGATCCGCTCGGCGGCTTGTGCTTGTAAAAATGCGGATTGAGCCTGTTGCAGCATCTGCTGCGTCGTAGCGCCGCCGAGGCTCGCCTGTCGTTTGAATTCCTGCTCGGCCTGCGCCAATTGCGCATTCGCCGATTCTCGTTGTGCTTGGGCAGCGAGGATCGCGGCCTTCTGAAGGTCGATCTGGTTGGCCAGATTTGCCAGCGCGGCCTCCGCGGACGCCAGACTAGCCTCCGCGATTTTCACCGACGCCAAGTATTCGCGATCATCTATCTCAGCCAAGAGGTCGCCCTTTGCGACACTTTGATAATCGGAGAACTTCAGCGCTCTAACGGTGCCTCCGACCTGTGCGCTCAGCGTTGAAACGTCAGCGGTTACGAATGCGTCGTCCGTTGACTGCGAAGTTGAGCCGGAGGTCCAACGGTTCCAGTCGATCGTCACGATACCAACGCAAATAATGGCAATGGAAACAGCAAGCACCGGAATTCCAAGGCGAGTGCGCAATGGAATCTCGCTCTGTTCCTTCGGAGGCGGTTCCTCTGCCGGGGTCGCTGTGCGCAAGGTTGCGATCTTTGTATCATCAGGCACGTCGAATCCCCCAACCGGCTCGGTCCATCGGCTTGCGGTAACCGGATGTCGAGGCTCTTGGGCAAAACGGAACCTGTCAGCCGGTCAAGCTTTTCGCATTGATTGAGCGTGATCGTGAACAGCGAATTTTGATTGCTTGCTAGGTGATTACAACTGTCATCGACCGCCGACCCGACAAGCGGTGATGTGGCATTTTAACGGGAAAGGGGCATGCCAACGACATGCCCCTCCGTCGATTATGGCATCAGAAGGAGCTTTCCAGTCGTCGCGCGGCTTTCCATAGCAACATGTGCCTGCCTCGCATCTGAAAGGTGATAGGTATTCCCGATATTTACTTTGATGTCCCCATTTTGGATCCACTGGAACAGGTTCTCGGAGCGGGCTCGGAGCAGTTCGGGGGTGTGAACATGGTCCAGAAATACGGCGTATCCTAGCTTGATGCTCTTCGGCAAGCTCATGATGTCGAGCGCTCCTGGGCCACCAAGTACAGGGCCATACCAGCAGAAAGTGCCACTACGACGGAGAGCATCCAGTGACCCTTGGAACGTAGTCGGGCCAGAGCCGTCGTAAACAACATGTACACCCTCTCCACCGGAAAGACGTACAGCCTCTGCAGCGAAGTTCCCTTCGGAGTCCACGATTACATGGTCAGCGCCCGCTTCCTTTGCGATCGCCACTTTGCTTTCGCTTGAAACACGGCTGATGACCGAACCGCCTCTGAGTTTGATGATCTGAGTCAACAGAAGGCCCAGCCCTCCCGCACCGGCGTGCACAAGCGCCACGTCACGAGGTTGAACAGGATAGAAATCAGTCGCAAAGTGACTGGCAGTGAGACCCTGCATCATTGCTGCTGCAGCAGTCTTGTCATCGATCTCATCGGGTACCTTCACGAGCGAAGACACGGGAGCTACGATGCGTTCCGCATAGCTCGATGGAACGAAAACCCAGGCGACTCGATCACCTACGCTGAACTCAGTAACCGCCGGGCCAACCTCAATCACGCGCCCAGCGCCTTCGACACCGAGAATCGAAGGCTTGTACCCGCGGGACGCCATGCCGCGTCGAGCGCCGATATCCATGAAGTTGACACCTGCGGCAGCTACCTCAACAACCACCTGATTTTCGCCGGCTTTTGGCTCGGCTTCGTCGTAGTATTCCAGTGCGTCCACGTCACCGACGTGGGTCATTCTTACAGCTTTCACGCTTTTTCTCCTTAGTTGAATGATCGTTCCAAAACGGGGTAAAAAAATTTAGCGCAGGGCTCGCAAAGCTATCTCGCCCAGAGCTTTGAGCTTGCCGTCGTCCGCACCGCCCCTGGCTGCGATTCGAATCCCTGAAAATGTCGTAACAAGGAAGTCGACAACCGCATCGGGCTCGAGCTCAGAGGTCAGGTCTCCTGCCAGCTGAGCTTCGCGAATACGTTTCACGAATGGTACCCGGAGCCTCTCGGCCGCGAGCGCATGTTGAGCGCTCAGTTCCGTTTGTCTGACACCGAATTCACAAATCGAGTTGACGCCAAGACACGGCATTCTCGCCTCGGCAACAACTCGCTCAACAACGGCCCGGATACCCTCGAATGCATTTTCTTTGCTGTTGAGAGTCGAGATGTGAGCCGACGTCTCGAGCGTTGAATAGCGGCTGACTGCAGAGAGATAGAGCTTCCACTTGTCACCGAAGGTGTCGTAGAGGCTCTGCCGCCCGATGCGCATCCGTTTTGTGAGCATCGCGGCTGAGGTGCCCTCGAAGCCATGCTCCCGAAACACCTGAACCGCTGCATCCAGCGCTTGCGCTGTATCAAATTCTCTAGGTCTTGCCATGGCAATCAGATAGTCATTACGGAATGATCAGTCAATAACGAGTTTCATTTTTTTACTACAAGGATCGAATTTAGGAGTGACGGCTCGGCTGCATAACAGATGTAGTCCGTCTGCAGAGCAGCTGTAATCGAGCTGAAACCGAGACGAGCCACCTATTTCCAATCTAACACGATGGAAACCCCATATGGCTGAGCATCTCGATGAAACACACACGCGCCCACGCATTTGCGTCGCCGGAGCTGGCGCGATTGGCCTAACGCTTGCCGCGCGGTTGCGCCTGAGTGGCCTCCAAGTTGACTTGGTTGCCAGAGGTGAGAGCCTGGACGTCATCAGGAAGCAGGGAATTCGGCTGGTCGACCGCGAAGGAGACCACCAAGTAGTGGTTAACGTCGGTACCGCGGGAGATTTCCAACAGCCAGACGTTCTCTTCATGTCCCCAAAGTCGCAGGACATGCCCGCCTTGGCAACGTCGATCAAACACCTGATCGGCCCCCGCACGACAGTGGTTCCAGTCGTGAACGGCATACCTTGGTGGTACTTCGACGGAATTGACGGTGGATGGGCTGGGCAAGAAATTCAATCAGTCGATCCAAATGGAATCCTCAAGGAAATCATTCCATCTAGACAGGTTGTTGGGACTACAACCATGATCACCGTCGAGCGAATACAGAAGGGCACCGCAAGGACGTTCAATCCGTTGCAAATGACCCTTGGAGAGCTCGACGACACGAGTTCAGAGCGATTGGACGGTCTGGCCTCCCTCCTCGAAAAGGCAGGCCTCGTTGTGCGGAAGGCACCTCGCATCCGGGATGCGATATGGAGCAAAGTCGTACGGAATCTAATTTCCAACCCGGTCTCCGCCATTACCGGCGCTACGCTTCGGCAAAACTTCGGTGATGCACACCTAGTCGATATCAGTCGTCAGATGCTTCACGAGGTCCTCCCGGTGATCGAGGCTTACGGTGCGAAGCTCGAAGACGATCCGCAGGCAATCCTGGACACCGGGCGGCTGCTGGGAGACGTAAAAACCTCGATGCTTCAGGACCTTGAGCGAGGAAATCAGCTTGAGTTGGCGTCGATTTGCGATGCTGTGCTGGAACTGGCGCACCTTAGAGGGATCGAGATGCCGGTGACGCAAGCGATCAGCAATCTCGCACACTTCAAAAGCAGTCAAAGCGGAGACGCTTTTGCGGCGTAGGTGCAATCGCGACTTGGCTATGTACGAATGGAGTCCTCTTGTACGCCCGAATTAACGAAACCGAGATATTTTTCGACACCGAAGGTAGCTCCCTGCGCAAGGTCAATGGAGGTCTATACGAAGTACCGACGATCGTCGTTGTACACGGCATACTCGGACTCGATCACCGATACCTCCGGGAAGGTCTTGGGCAGCTTAGCGAGGTTGCTCAGGTCCTCTTTGTAGACTTACGGGGGCAGGGGCGATCCGCGCATGCACCTGTTGAGACGGTGACATACGAACAGATGGCCGATGACATTGCAGCGCTAATCGGAGCACTCGGGATACGAAAGCCCTACGTTTTCGGTCATTCGCTGGGTGGGTTGGTCGCGTTGCATCTTGTGCTTAGGCACCATGGCTTAGCGCGTGGCGCTATCCTCGCTGCTGCCACGCCAACCGCCGCTCCCATGCAAAACGAAGTGACGCGGACAGCACCATCGTTGACAACCCGGGCATCGCCTGCCGCGATGGAGGCAGCTGCCAAGCTATTCGCGGGTGAGCTGAACACGGCTAGTATAGCAGCCTACTTTGAGAAAGTCGGTCCACTCCTCGCAGCCCCAATGAACGCAGGTCTGGCAGAGCGTCTCATCAAGGGTATTACGCCAAACATTGAGTTGATGCGTCACCTGTTGATGCACTTGCCGTCGGATTTCGACATATCTAGTCGACTTAACCAGGTAAACGTCCCAGTGCTGCTACTAGCGGGAGCGCATGACTGGGTTAACCCACCACGCACCAGCCTTGCGATGGCGAAAATGATTCCGAGAAATCGATACGTCGAATTCGAGAACTCCGGACATCTCCTCTTCTCTGAAGAACCCGCGAACTTCCGATCGGTTGTTGAGGATTTCCTCGCAAGCGATGCCGCGCCGGGTTGGTACTGACAAAATGGGGGAGGCGGCTTTATAGGCCGCCAACCTCGACACGTTAGTCAATCACCGATGTCCACACCGTCGAACCGATGGGCGTCGGACGGTTCAATTTGATAGCCGGTGACTCGCTTCGACGTCGCAACCGTAATCAATCCGTTTGCAAGCGGAATCCACGGGCTCTCGTCGGCGGCGATCTGTTGAGCGCGCTCGTACAGCGACGAACGTTTTGCGGAATCGGTCTCCGACCTCGCCTCCTCAAGCAACTCGTCGAAATCCTTGTTGCACCATACGGCCTTGTTGTTGCCCCCGACCGACGCGCATGCCAGCAGCGGAGTCAGGAAGCTATCCGGGTCTCCATTGTCGGCGGTCCAACCTGCTAGGACCGCTCCGTCATGTTTGGGATCATTTGACCGCTTCAGGTATTCGCCCCATTCGAATGAAATGATCTCAGCGTCTAGACCGATGTCATGGAGATTGGCCTGTAAGAGTTCGGCCGTACGTCGACCGTTAGGATTATAAGGACGAGATACAGGCATGGCCCACAACGTCGCCTTCGTTCCCGAGAGCCCTAACTCTTGAATTGTGGCCTTTGCAGCTTTTGGATTGAACTCAATGGTTTTCAGCGATCTGTTGAAGCCTGCCATATCAGGAGGAAGAACGCTCTCCGCAATTACGCCACTGCCTTGATACACGGCGTCAAGAATAGCCTTCTTGTCGACGGCTTGCGTTATGGCGCGTCGAACACGGACATCATCAAACGGCTTCTGGGTGGTGTTGAAGGCGAGATATCCGACGTTCAGACCAGGCCGTTGCAATACGTTAAGGGATGGGTCTTCTTTGAGAGCGGCGATGTCCGCGGGTGTAGGGTAGACGGCAATCTGGCACTCGTCCGCCTTCAATTTCTGTATGCGAGTCGATGCGTCGGTTGTGATCGCAAACACCAGGTCATCGACGGGTTGCTTGCCTCCCCAATAGTCAGCGAACGCCTGATATCTGATGACGGCGTCCTGTTGATAGGCTACGAGCTGGAACGGGCCGGTACCGATGGGCTTGTGGTTGAGATCATCCACACGATGAGATGCTGCCAGTTGGTCGGCGTATTCCTTCGAGACGATGGACGCGAAATCAAGAGCGATTAGGCCAAGAAACGGAGCGTTGGGTTTTTGAAGCGTGAAGCGGACCGTGAGATCGTCCACTTTATCAATCGCCGCAACGGATTGCGGTAGTCCGACGTCGTTGTAGTAGGACCAGCTTGCACCTTGGGAGTAGGCGGCTAACTCTTTCTTTCCGCTCTGGCGTTCGAAGCTGAAGACGACATCGTCTGCATTGAGATCGCGGGTTGGTTTGAACTCTTCGTTCGTCTGAAATTTCACGCCGGGACGGAGGTGGAACGTGTATACCTTGCCATCATCGGAGACCTCCCACCGCTGTGCCAGTGCGGGTACAATCTCGGTTGTCCCTCGCTTGTATTCCACAAGCCGATTGTAGATCGTCTTTGAAGAGGCATCGAACGTCGACCCTGATGTATACCGTGCCGGATCGAACCCTTCTGGGCTGGCCTCGCTGCAGTACACTAGAGACTTCGCGTGCGCGGCGTGCGCTAATCCGAGCGACAACGCCAGGGCCGTTCCAATAATTAGTGGCTTCATTTGTTGAGTATCTCCTGGATCAAGTCGTTGGCCGTGTCGAGGCGGCGGGAATTGAACACGCGTGATATCCGTTCTTCTCGACGTATCGCTGGTGCTTCTCGTCGGCTAGCTCGAGTTCGACGAATGGGATCACCTGGGTGGTGGCAGGCAAAGGCGAGTTAGCGTTGAAATGCGCTTTCAGTTCGGTTGCCGCGGAATACTGCTGGCTGTCATGGGTGAATATCGCAGAACGAACTCCTTCACCCGCCTCATCGCCTTGCCTGTCGAACGCTGTCGGATCGTGGCTCTTCCAAAAGAGCTCGATGAGCGTCCGATAACTCAAGACAGTCGGATCGAAATCCACCTGGACCACCTCGATGCGACCAGGATCGGTTGAACCGTCAGTGCCCGTCGAATGGCCGACGCGCGTGTCGATCACGCCATCTATACCCCGGAAATAGGCCTCGGATCCCCAGAAGCATCCTGCTCCGAACGTTGCTAGTTGGTTTGGCATTACAAAACTCTCTTGAATGAAATGCGGCGCACGATCGGCTTGAGCCGATACACGTCGGTATAAGTGTTTCAGATGACGATCACGCCTTGTTGTCCGCGCAGTCGTTAGCTCAAAGCGAGCGAAACAACTATAAACATAGCAACTCGACTGGGGAGAAACGCGTTTGTGAATTGAACCCGTTTTTCGAACTTTTGTTTGTCGAGATGCGGGTCTGAAGGATTGCTTTTACAGATTTAAAATCAGCCGGTTAGCCGCGTTTAATTGTACAAGTTTGTATCAATCACCCCTCACGTTACGCTGGAAAATAAAACGATCCATCTTCGAAACAATCCAGACAAACTGAGCTGTTTATCTCTGTTCATTGAGGAGCACTCGTGTCGGAAGGTTGGACGTCCGATAGCCGCACGGACGGCATCCAAGCTTGCCCAGCTGGACAGGCGGAAAACAGATGGAGATGACGATGCTAAATTCTTTTCGGCTGGCCTGTGCGGGATTTGGCCTGGTCGGGGCGACGTTGGTTACCGCGGTAGCAGTTTTCGGTGAGCCGCCTATGAGCTTTGCAAACTCAGCAGCGTCTGCGAAGGCGGCAGAGCAAGCGGTACCTGTGTCAGTCATCACCGTTAAGAGCCAGAGCGTAAGGCTTTGGGAAGAATTTTCCGGAAGGCTGGAAGCGGTTGACAGGGTGGACATCAGGGCACGGGTATCCGGGGCGATCAAAGCGGTCCACTTCCGGGAAGGGGCCTTGGTAAAAGCTGGAGACCTTCTCTTCTCAATCGATCCGGCACCGTATCAGGCGGTGGTTGCCCAAGCGGAAGGACAGGTTGAGCTGGCGCGAGCAAGGCTCAGCCTAGCCGAGACGCAACTTGATAGAGGTCACAGGCTATCTGGAAATCATACCATTTCGCAAAGCGACCTCGACCAACGGCAAAGTGCGCTCGCGGAGGCAAAAGCTTCGTTGAGTTCAGCGACTGCAAACCTGCAGGCCGCACAGCTCGACTTGGGTTATGCGGAGGTAAAGGCACCCGTGGCCGGGCGTATCGGGAAGATTGACGTGACGGTCGGGAATTTGGTTGCAGCTGGTTCAACCTCTGCCGTCCTCGCGAAGCTCGTTTCTGTCGATCCAATCTACGCCAGCTTCGACGCAAGCGAGGAGTTGGTAACTATGGCTCTAGCAGAGCTCCCACCACGGACGGGTGGCCTTCCGGCGATTGAAGACATTCCGGTTGAAGCCGGGACCTTGGCTGACAAAGAAACGCCGTTAAAGGGGACCCTTCAGCTGGTCGATAACGAAGTAGACGCGGCCAGCGGTACGATCACCGTCCGAGCTGTCTTCCCCAATCCGAGGGGTACATTGATCCCCGGGCAGTTTGTACGAATTCGAATGGGGGAAGCCATGCCTCAAAATAGGCTATTGGTTCCGGACCGTGCGATATCAACCGACCAAGACAAGAAGTTTGTTTATGTGGTCGATGGTCAGAGCCACGTTGCGTACCGCAGCGTTACGCTTGGCGGCTTGGTCGATGGAATGCGAATTGTAAAAGCCGGATTGAAAGACGGCGAGACGATCGTGGTCGCGGGCTTGCAAAGAGTGCGTCCAAATGCGCTCGTTGCAGCAACGCCCCTAAAGCAAGAATCCAATAACGAATAGCTCGGCCTCCCACCGACCTAAGCCCTTCCCGTGGATCGCCGACGGCCGGGACGCTATCCGACAAATACAATCCCTCAGGGATAATAAAGGTACCTGACATGAACATTTCCCGCTTTTTCATTGACCGCCCGGTATTCGCGGGCGTCATATCGGTGGTGATCGTCGTAGCAGGCCTTATCGGACTGCGAGCGCTGCCGATCTCCGAGTACCCTCAGGTCGTACCACCGTCCGTGGTCGTGAGGGCGACGTATCCCGGGGCAAATCCCCGAGTGATCGCGGAGACTGTAGCGACCCCGCTCGAAGAGCAGATCAATGGGGTCGAGGGTCTACTTTATATGTCGAGTAATTCGACGTCCGATGGCGCGATGACGCTGACGGTCACTTTCAAGCTTGGAACCGATCCCGATCAAGCACAACAGCTTGTCCAGAACCGAGTCTCCCAAGCTGAACCGCGCTTGCCAGAAGAGGTGAGGGCCCTCGGCATCACGACTGTCAAAAGCTCGCCTGATTTTACCTTGGCGGTCGATTTGGTCTCCACCAACGACCGTTACGATATCACTTACCTGCGCAACTACGCAGTTCTGAACATCAAAGACCGCCTTGCGCGTATCGAAGGTGTTGGAGATGTGCAGATTTTCGGCGCGGGCGATTATTCGATGCGCGTTTGGATAGATCCTCAGAAAGCGGCTCAATACGAGCTTGCCGCAAGCGATATAACGAGTGCCATCCAGGGCCAGAATGTCCAGGCCGCTGCCGGCACCATAGGTGCTTCTCCGAGCCCGATGGGAGTCGATTTGCAGCTCAACGTAAACGCCCAGGGACGTCTTGAGACACCAGAAGAGTTTGGCAATATAATCGTCAAAACGGGCGCAAACGGCCAAGTGACGCGTCTACGTGATGTCGCACGCCTGGAGCTGGGCGCAGCCGATTACTCCCTTCGTTCCCTCCTCGATGGGAAGCCGGCGGTCGCCATCCCCATTTTCCAGGCCCCTGGCTCTAACGCACTCGAGATTGCCGACGCCGTACGCAAGACGATGGACGAACTGCAGCAGTCCATGCCTGATGGCGTGAAATATTCTATCGATTACGATACCACCAAGTTCGTGGAAGCTTCGATCGAGAAAGTAGTTCACACGCTCTTCGAGGCGATTGCGTTGGTCGTGCTTGTGGTAATTCTGTTCCTACAAACGTGGCGTGCCTCGATCATCCCATTGATAGCGGTTCCGGTCTCGATCATCGGAACCTTTGCGGTCATGTATGTGTCCGGCTTCTCACTCAACGCGCTCAGCCTGTTTGGTCTTGTCTTGGCCATTGGTATCGTCGTCGATGACGCTATTGTGGTGGTCGAGAACGTTGAGCGCAACATCGAGAATGGTCTAAGCCCGCGGGATGCCACCTATAAGGCGATGCGAGAGGTTTCAGGTCCGATCGTGGCCATCGGACTGGTGCTGGTCGCGGTGTTCGTTCCGCTCGCGTTCATTTCGGGGCTGTCTGGCCAGTTTTATCGGCAGTTCGCTCTGACGATCGCCATCTCGACGATTATCTCCGCCTTCAACTCCTTGACACTATCACCCGCGTTGGCAGCGCTTTTGCTCAAGGGGCACCACGAGCCGAAGGATCGATTGACGCGCTCTATGGACTTTGCCTTTGGTTGGTTTTTCCGAAGCTTCAATCGAGCCTTCGGATCAGCCTCGAGCGCTTATGGAACAGGTGTCGGCCGACTTGTCTCCCGAAAAGGCATCGTGATGGTCGTGTATCTTGTGCTTGCGGGTGCTACATACGCGTTGTTCAACGCAATTCCGGGTGGGTTCGTACCGGCTCAAGACAAGCAGTATCTGATCGGATTCGCCCAATTGCCTGATGCTGCAAGCTTGGATCGAACTGAAGACGTAATAAGGCGGATGAGCGATATTGCCGTAAAGGAACCCGGAGTCGCTCATTCCATCGCTTTCCCCGGCCTCTCAATTAGCGGCTTCACCCATTCTTCGAACGCCGGTCTGGTTTTTCTTACTCTCAAGGATTTTGACGAACGAAAGACGCCCGAACTTTCCGGGCCAGCGATCGCCGCGTCTCTGAACCAGAAGTTCGCCGCTATCCCGGATGCCTACGTCGCCATGTTCTCACCACCCCCAGTCAACGGTCTAGGCACTACAGGTGGCTTCAAACTGCAGTTGGAAGACCAGGCCGGTCTTGGCTACAAGGCGCTCGATGATGCGAACAAGGCGTTTCTCGCGAAAGCCGCGGAAGCTCCGGAACTGGCCGGCATCTTTTCAAGCTACCTGATAAATGTTCCGCAGCTCTATGCGGACCTCGATCGAACAAAGGCTGAGCAGTTGGGGGTTTCGGTGTCTGATGTATTTCAGACCCTGCAGATCTATCTCGGCTCGCTGTACGTGAATGACTTCAACGCTTTTGGTCGGACGTATAGTGTGCGGGTCCAGGCAGATGCGAAGTTTCGTGCTAAACCGGAAGACATTGGCCAGCTCAAGGTCAGATCGATGTCTGGCCAGATGATCCCACTGGCCGCGCTGCTTCGAGTGGATGCCACTACAGGCCCGGAGCGTACGAACCGCTACAATGGCTTCCTGTCTGCGGATATCAATGGAAGTCCAGCGCAAGGCTATTCATCAGGGGAGGCGCAAGCTGCGATCGAACGGATTGCCACCGAAGTGCTGCCAAAGGGTATTAGCTACGAGTGGACGGATTTGACCTACCAGCAGATTATCGCCGGCGACTCCAGCTACGTTGTCTTTCCGCTGGCTCTGTTGCTTGTTTTCCTGGTCCTCGCGGCGCAGTACGAGAGCCTCTCGCTTCCAATCGCGATTATTATGATTGTCCCGATGGGCGTCTTGGCGGCTCTTGCGGGTGTCTGGTTGACAGATGGCGATAACAACATCTTCACTCAGATCGGCCTCGTAGTGTTGGTCGGGCTGTCCGCGAAAAACGCGATCTTGATCGTAGAGTTCGCTAGAGAGCTTGAGTTGGAAGGGCGCTCGCCCCGTCAAGCTGCCATCGAAGCCAGCCGTCTTAGACTACGGCCAATTCTTATGACGTCGATGGCGTTTATCATGGGTGTTGTGCCCCTGGTTACGTCAACAGGAGCGGGAGCTGAAGTCCGTGCCGCTCTTGGTATTACGGTGTTCTCAGGAATGATTGGCGTCACCCTCTTCGGTATCTTTATGACGCCAGTCTTCTACGTCCTTGTGCGAAAGGTAACGGGTAATCGACCTCTGGCACACAAGGCTCCTGCCAACGATTATGGGAAGAAGATGATCTCCCACGCTGCCGAATGATACGAGCTTGTCCAAAAGCACCGACACATACCGGAACTCAGCCTGGAGGGCGCGCCCTCTAGGCTGAGTCCGACTGCTGCCGCTGGGGACTTGGCCCTTCAGGCCGGGTAAAAAGAGGCCTGGTCACTCCAGGGCGAGGCCATCCAAGCTCACTTCTTGTGAGCAACTAGAATACGCAGCGAGAGTGCGAAAGCCAAAATATCAGCCTGAAGCGCGGTAGAGGATAGGATTTAACATGCCCTATAGTTTTTGCATGCGGCGGGCAAAGTCATTGATTTAGAATCCTGCCATTAACAGCGCACGGATTGAGATGTTCGTGCGTAGCTAGCGATTGGTCGGCTGACGTGCAAAACGGATAGCGCTAGCCCATCGAACTTCGGTTCGGTCATACGGTTACGCCGGTGGGCCCCGAGGCTTGGTAGGCCGAGTTGGGAATAGAGCGGCTTGGGCCGCTCTATTTTTCCCCGAATACAATTTCCTCGGCGGCGGTTCCAAGGGTTGGCAATCGCCGGAATTCGTCATCTGGACGGCAAAAGTCTCGCAAGTGTGGGAAACCTGCGAGACTTTACGAAACGAACTGTTTGGCGAGATCTGGAGATCCGGCTTGGCCGACTATCTCAAGGGGCATACCGCGTGAAGACATAGTCGTGGTCAACGACGTTGCCAACGTGACAGGCGAGACAGGTCTCATGCTGTTTAACATCGACCGGCTTTCCGTTCACGAAGCGTCCGAAGCCCCAACCATGGCTGTCAGGATACTTCTTGGAATCCTTGACCATGACCTGGACGGTCGTCGGCGCACCGGGAACCGTGGCCGGTGCGAACTCCGTTGACTGTTTGCGCTTGTAGGCGAGCTTAACCAAGATCGAACCGTCTGGGAAAGGCAGCGTACCCTTCTTGTACGCATCGATCGCTATGTCGTTTCCGAGCACTGCCCTGAGCTCATCAAGCGGCGGAGCCTCCTGCGCTGGAGCGATGAATTTCCAGTCTCGGTAGCCCTCTGGGATACTGACGCCGTAAATGGGGGAGACGTCTTGCGCGGCAGGCTCGTCCGCCCATGAATAAGAAACGAAGGCTCCGACAGCCAAAGCTGACACAACCAAGCCGGAAGCGATGGCAATCTTCATCGAATGACTCCTATTACAGGGATAGTTATCCGAACAGGGTCGCTGGGAATTGTATCTGCCGGATTTCAGAAGGTGCCGTTTTTGTAACGGAGTGTAAGTCTCACAAAAACGTGTCTCGGTTCTCGTCAGGGTCAACTACCTGAGCGTCAATACTTGAACGATCGTTCTTTACAGTTGTAACTCAGTTTTTGACTATCGGACTTTTGGTGAGGCACTCGCGCGGTTACTATAAAGAAAAAGTTGGTAACCGTTAAATGTCCTGCTCAGAAGCCCCCGGCGTCGCGAATGCTGCTTCCGTTGACGTCCCCCATATGAATTGGAAGGAGCAATATCGTGTTAGCGGCATTGTCGCACTGGGCGGCTGTCTCGAATTCTACGACTTTGCAATCTTTCTGTTCTTCACTGAGGTCATCGGGCAGCAGTTCTTCCCAGTTGGTATGCCACTCTGGCTGACCACTGTTCAGACATGGGGGCTCTTCGCAGCCGGATACCTGTTCAGGCCGCTCGGGGGGATCGTGCTGGCTCACTTTGGCGATCTGTTCGGCAGACAACGGGTATTTGCGTTCTCTATCCTGCTGATGGCGGCGTCTACACTAGGCATCGGTCTCCTGCCTACCTATCAAGCTGTCGGGATCGTAGCGCCGTTTCTGCTGCTCTTTTTCCGCATTCTTCAGGGCATCGCAATTGGCGGTGAGCTACCTGGCGCTTGGACTTTCGTCACTGAGCATGTGCCACCTCGTCGCGTTGGTCTGGTGTGCGGTATAGTTTGTTGCGGGCTGACGCTCGGTATACTCTTGGCGACATCCGTCGCCGCCGCAGTGACATCGTCTCTTTCCCCGGACGATACGCAGCAATGGGGCTGGCGGCTGCCCTTTCTACTAGGTGGCGTTTTTGGGTTGGCCGGGATGAAACTCAGGCGGATGTTGAATGAAACACCGGTTTTTGTAAATTTGCGCCGGCGGCGGCTACTGGTTCCGGAACTCCCCCTTAGGGCGGTACTAAAGACAGAAATACGAGGCGTTGTCAGATCGGCGTTCGTTACATGGGTCCTGTCAAGCGTTGTTGTCCTGACACTCATGCTACCGATGACCCTCCATGGTACCTTTGGGTTTGATAAAGAGGGCGCACTGTGCGCCGCGAGCATCAGTACGGTATTCCTCGCAATCGGTGTTGTTATCGGTGGCGCACTTCTCGATCTGATCGGAGCCGCAAGGTTTTATATGCTTTTTAGCATTTTGCTACTCGCCGCAGCCGCCTGTTACTATTTCATGGCGGGTGCGTCAGTGCTAGAGCTTAACCTGATGGCTGGAATGATCGGTCTGGCAGGCGGAGTCTGCGCGGGGACACCGTATGTGATGGTCTCGTCGTTTCCTGCGAGGATTAGATACACAGGAGTGTCGTTCGCATACAACGTGTCCTACGCACTGTTTGGCGGCCTGATCCCGTTGATTGTGAACTCTCTTTCGCCGCTGGGAGCTATGGCCCACGTCCTCTATTTTTGCGTCATCTCCCTCTTCGCCTTTGCTTTGGGTGTCTCGCTGCTGCTGCGCGGTGAGCAATTGTGTCAGAGCGATTGACATAGTGGTTATTGCTCTGCACTTTCCGCGTCTAGCGAGCGCGGAAGCCCACTCAAAAGATTATAAAGCGTAGTTGCTAAGCTGATTGAGCTAACAGGTTTGCGTAGAACCATGGCATCCTTAATCGATCTCGCGTCCAACATCGTCGTTTCGTGATCAGCGACAAACACAACAGGGACGGGGGCAAACTCTCCGACAACCGAGCGACAATCTGGCGATTTCTGCCAGATATCCAGATCAAGAACGATTAGGTCAGGCTGTACACTGTGACGGTCGATCCATTCTCTCAAGGCCGTAAGCGATGAGAATCCGATGGGCTCATACCCCAGCGCTGCGATCTTTTCCTCAAAGAGTAGACGCAAAGCGCTGTCTCTCTGTCCCAGGAGGACGGTCTGACCTGACCCAATGGGGACGGTGCGCTCGTTGAAAAACTCAGCAAGAGGAATAGCTTTACGGAAAGAGGCGGGGAAATATAGTTCGAAGCGGGTCCCTACGTTCTGTTCACTGCTCACATTGATCTTTCCGTTCATGCCCACAACGTGACCATGCACGGCCGCCAACCCCAACCCTGTTCCGCCACGCGTGGATTTCGTCGTGAAAAAGGGCTCGAAAATGTGCGGCAACACCGTGTCGGGAATACCGGATCCGTGATCCTCAACGGAAACGATTACATAGTTACCGGGCGAGAGCTCTCCGTGTGAAAGACTGACGCGAGAATGGAACTCGCGAGCTACCACTGAAATATCGATCTCGCCCGCGTCGCCGGAAGCATGTGACGCGTTTGTGCATAAGTTCATCACAACTTGTTGTAATTCGATTGGATTTCCCATCATTGCTGGCACTCTCTCTGAGAAATCGAGGTTGAGTGTAAATCGATCCGGGATTGCCATTTTAACCATTGGAATAATGTCGTGAAGCGCTGCGGTGGCGTCGAACGGGTTGCTGACCCGATCACGCTTCCGGCTGAAAGTCAGAATCTGGTCAATGATAAACTTCGCCCGGTGACCGCTTGAAACCATCTCTTGAACGTAGCTCCGAGTTTTTGCAGAGTTTCGTCCAAGCTGGAGTGCCATTTCACCGTATCCGAGAATCGCCCCGAGAGCATTGTTGAATTCATGAGCGATGCCTCCTGCCAGAGTGCCGAGGGCTTCAAGCCTTTGCGCATGCTCAAGGCGCGCTTCCAGGGTCTCGAGTTCGGATTTATCTCGTTGCCCCTTGAGGCACTGCGAAAAAGCTATCAACGCCTGGCCCAGCAGCCGAACCTCGTCACGGTCAGGCTTTTTTCTTATCTCACGATGTTCTAGAAACAGAAGCCCGATAGAATTGTGCCCGATGTCCGTGGCAACCACCGAGCCCGCGCTCAGTGAGCCTTCCGGGAAATGCTCCAAGTCTCGCTGTTGAAGGTTTTCATAGTGAAATGGGTCCCATTTCTTGGGGGTTGTTCCCTTCTGCCCCTGAACTTCCGCGCGAAAGGTTTCGCGCAACGCATCGAAGCCTGGAAGGCCTGCGTCACCATACGTTGTTTCCGTTGCGCCAGTCTCACTATTCAAGGCAGCGAAGGCATAGCGGCTGGCATCGAAAAAGTTGGCAATCATGGAAAGTGCTTCGACAAGCGGGACAGAATGATCATCGGTGCCGTTGGTGAAGCGCTTCTGCATATCGGTGATCATCGTTTCCAGCTCTAGCTGCTGGGCGAGCTTCTGTGTCTGACGCCGCAGGCGGTAAATCAACGACGCAACATAGACGCAGAGCAATACTGCGATCGATCCCAACAGGAGCCTGCTCCATGAGGAGCGGACACTCAGTTCACCATAAGCATCGAGATACACTTTCTGGAGTCTGCGTGCGTCTTCCGAGGTCTGCGATGCCTGGATCGCCTGTATTATGTTGTCGACTGCCGGCAGAGTATCGAGGATCATACGAGCATGAACGACATAAGCCTGAACATCTTTCAGATCACCAGCCGGCAATCTCAACATGCGTTGGAGTTGCGCACGAATTATCTCGTCCAGGGCTTGGCTGGGCTGGTTCGAAAACCTCATCATGAGGTTTCCCAGATCATAGGGTACGTCCATCGACGCAGTTCGGGTTTCCGGCGATCCCTCGTGCAACTTGGTGAGCATCTGGGTGGCGATGGAAAGGGAATTCTGGAGGAGCGCGTTGTCTGTTTTGAATTCCTCGACCAACAGCTCGTCGTGGTCGATGGATGCGGAAAGCTTGGCAAGCTCCGATTGGAGTGCCGCTGGCGCTTCAACGCCGCTTTCTTCGAATAATTCTCCTAGCCGGGCGACTGTGAAGTGAAGCGTTTTCACAGGTTCAACCAGAGGATCATAGTCGCGGAGCAGCCCAGCGCGAGCCTGCAACACGTCACGCTGTAAGGATGCATGATTAATGTCGATCGCGCGCAGTGATGTCAGGATGTCTTCATGCGTCTCACGCGACGGAACACGACCAAACGCAAAAAGTGCGAAGGTGAAAACCCCCGCGACCAGGATCATTATCCTCCAGAGCTCAATAGTGTTTCGCCGGGGAGGGCGCTTGTAGCTTGCTTCCATTGTACTCGCCGGTAAGAGTTTTCAGGAACGCCAGCAGCGCCTTTATCTCATCTGAGGTTAACTTCCTGCCAAGCTGACTCACTCCCATGATCGCGATCGCTTCTGACAGGTCTGTTACCCGTCCATCATGAAAATATGGTCCGGTGAACTCAACGTTTCTCAGGCTGGGCACACGAAATACCCCTTTGTCGGTAGACTTTTGTGTAAGGGTAAACCTGCCAAGATCACCATCACCTGAGGAACTGCCGTGAGGAGGGCTTGTGAAAATGCCAAAGCGTTGGAACATGTTCCCGCCTACGTTCGCACCTTGATGACAGGATGCGCATCCATAGTCTTTGAAAAGGCGATATCCTTCCACTTCCAAACTGGAGAGAGCGCCAGTGTCACCGGAAATATACCGATCAAATGCCGAGTTGGGCGTGGCCAGTGAACGTTGAAACGCAGAGAGCGCATCAAGAACGGATCGTTTGTCTGGCTGGCGACCATAGACCTCCTCGAATGCTCCCGTATAGCCTTGGTTCTGGCTGAGGCGGTCGATAATGACAGGCCATGTGACTCCCATCAAATCTTCGTCGAGCAATATTTTCTCGTTCTGGCTCTCCAAGGAAGTAAAATCTCCACGCCAGCCTAGTCGATAGATACTACCAACATTGAACACAGTCGGGGCATTGAACCGATAAGCCTGCCCGTGCTGACCTATCGGACGCGCTGTATGCTGCGTTCCGCCAGATGTTAGGTCATGGCAAGTCATACAGGACTGGTTCTGGGCTGCTGACAGAATATTATCCGAAAAGAGCCTCTTTCCAAGAGCGACTGCGCGTTCGTCCAGCGGTGGAGGTGGTCTCAATGGAGCAAGCGGCTCTCGTCCGTCAACTGCCGCCTTGTTAGCAGCGATTGCACTAATTCCAAGTGACAGAACCAACCCAGCGGTACAAAGAGCAAAATAGCGCCAAAGCCATTGTGGCGTCAGACCGTGTGTTCCGCGTCGACTCAACCGGGGCGTCTCCGCTCTTCAACGGCAACCTCCGTGTCGAACATGTAGCCCGCTCCGCGCTCGGTAAGAATGAGCTTGGGGTTCGATGCATCTTCTTCCAATTTCCGCCGTAGGCGAAGGATCAAGACGTCAATGCTTCGATCGAATATCTCCTCGTCGTGCACGCGGCTTGCCGACAGCAACTGTTCGCGTGAAAGGACCTGCCGTGGAGTGTCCAAAAACGCTGTCAGGAGATTAAACTCGGCGGCCGTGAGCTTGACCTCGTCGCTACCGTCACGGATCAGCTGACGCCTTTTCACGTTAAGCTCCCAAGTAGCGAAGGAGTATATCTTTTGATCTCGCCGCTCCTGAACCTGTGGCTTTACACGCAGCGCTGCCCTCACTCTAGCCAGAAACTCCCGCAACCCAAACGGTTTGGTCATGTAATCCGCAGCACCGAGCTCTAAGCCGAGTACCTTATCGGTTTCCTCCAAGCGATCGCCGCTGATTATGATGCTCGGAGCATCTGTCTTGGCAGAGAGCGTTCTCACGATCTCCAAACCGTCTTCGTGGCCGAGATTGAGATCGACCACCACAAGGTCGACGGTCTCAGCCGCCAGAATCTGCCCGAGTTGATGACTATCCTTTACGCCGGTGACTCGAAACGCATGCTGCGACAGGAAGTCAATCAGGAGCGACCGCAGTTTGCTGTCATCATCGACGATAAGAATGTGCTTCACGGTCTATTCCACCAAGGGCTGATAATAGGAAAGGAGCTGCCCCGCCTTCGAGTCGCAGGATCTCGCTGCTTGATGTTGTTTTCGCCACCCGACGCCTTATCTCCCTCACCATCTGTTTGCCGACTTTGATCGCATCCGAGCTTGTTTTTAAAGCGCTGAGTTGTATCAAGTTGTATCAATGCCATCATCCGACACATTCGGATACAAAACTACAATTTTTTTGTCGTGCGCGCTACAAAAAGTGTGGACACGGACGCAGCATTCTTGGGGTGGCTTGACAAGCATGCCGACGTAGCGAGGCGGTTCGAGGAAAGCACACTTCATGTAGCGGCTTCTGAACCCCTCGGGGAGGTCATCCGGATTTCAATCAGTTTCGTTCGTAGTCGGTCGAGCCCCTAAAGACATTGCTCGGTAATACGCCCGCAACATTGTCCTTCGCGGCCTAAGGGGCTTAATCCGAAGGAGACTGGCTTGAGATATTTAATGCGACTAATAGGCGGCAAACTCCGAAAGATCAGACTACGTCGCGCGGCATCGGAATTGCTCGAACTCGACGATGCTCACCTTTCAGATATCGGAATTTCGCGCGGGATGATTGATTACTGCGTAGCTAATGGCAGAGAGCTATAGAAATTTCGATCGTCGCGTGTTGGTTGGTTGCTCGCCGGCCGATCGGCCGGCAATTTTTGAGGTGTCAAAGTTACAAATGTCACTATCTGACCGCTGGTTGTCATTGGTCTGTAACTATATAAGTTCGCAATGAACGTGGGTTAGGCCGGCGAATTCTTGCCGGTGGAGCAGGGGCTAATATTGGCAGTAGCGAAAGACGTTTGCATCCGGCCCAACCGCGCAGCTGTTTTATTGACGCCTCTTCTGGATCGGTTGTCGGCGCGCAGCCACGCAGTCAAGATGCGGCTGCGTTCAAGGTTTGACGGAGACGTCAAATGCTGATCATGATTTCAGTAACCGGGACGGTTGCTCTAGCTGTCTTGTTGGCGGGATTATTCGAGAAAAGCAAGCGGGCCGTTACCGTAGACCAATGGGCGCTCGGCGGGCGTCGGTTTGGCGCATTGCTAGTGTTCGTGCTCATGGCTGGCGAAATTTACACCACATTCACCTTTCTCGGGGCGAGTGGCTTTGCTTATGGCCGCGGTGGCGCGGTATTCTACATTCTCTCGTACAGTTGCCTTGGGTTCGTTATGTCCTACTGGCTACTTCCTCCCATCTGGCGGTACGCAACAGAGATGCGGCTTGTAACCCAACCGGATTTTTTCGCAAAGAAGTACAATAGTTCTTTGCTGGGAATCGTGGTGGCGATCGTCGGCCTCATCGCGTTGATTCCATACCTTATTCTTCAACTCAAAGGCCTTGGCATCATCACGGAAACCTTGTCCCAGGGCAGGGTCAAGACACCGGTGGCGGTTGGAATCGGTGCGGTGGTGATGTCTCTATATGTTGTCATGTCTGGCATGAGGGGATCAGCTTGGGCGGCCGTGGTCAAGGACTGCACCACGTGGGTCGTCTGTGCGTTTCTCGGTATCTATCTTCCCTACCACTATTATGGCGGGATCGGGGAGATGTTTCGTCAAATCGAAATTGCGAGGCCCGGCTTTACCGCTTTGCCGGAGACCGGACAGACCATTGTTTGGTACTGCAGTACGATCTTCCTGTCCGCTCTAGGCCTTTATATGTGGCCCCATACATTCTGCTCGGCCTATACCTCGAAGTCTGCGATTGCGTTTCGCAAGAACGCTGTGGTGATGCCAATCTATTCGCTGGTCATGATGTTCGCGATGTTAGTCGGCTTCGCGGCGGTTCTCCAGGTGCCGGGCCTAGAGGGGCAGCAGATCGATCTGGCTCTGTTGAAGCTGTCGATCGCGACCTTCGATCCGTGGGTGGTTGGTCTGATTGGAGCGGCAGGTGTCCTTGCCGCACTGGTACCAGGGGCCACCATCTTGATCACAGGCGCTACTGTCATCTCAAATAACATTTGTTGGAAGCTGTTTCCGGGTCTCAGCCCATATCAACTGACGAACTGCGCAAGGATTTCTGTTTTTTTTATTACGGCTGTTGCGGTCTACTTCACTCTTACGGGTGGCGAGAGCATCGTTGCGATACTCATAATGGGATACAGCATCGTCACGCAGCTCTTTCCCGCTCTGTTCGCGAGTTTGCTTCGTCAAAATCCTTTTACCAAGGAGGGCGCAATGGCCGGCATCGTCGTTGGCGTTGGGACCGTTGGCATCGTCAGCACAACGGGCTTGAACATTGCGACTTTCTTTCCAGACGCGCCAACTTTCGTGAAGGAAGTCAATACTGGCTTCATTGCAATGACTTTGAATGTCATGGTCGCGCTCTTGGTCAGCATCGCCACCGAACAATGGCCAGCTCCGTCTGAGCGCCTGCGTTAAGGCGGGCATGGTTGCCCGGCGATCACCCTGTCCGGGTCTGGTGTAAACATCACGATGCGCTTCATTTCTGAAGTATGGACGTCGTATACGGCGTTCTGGTTTCGCATGGATTCTACGTGTGAGTGTGTTTTGCGTAGCTTTACGCCGTACGGTTCTCGCTGAAGTGATCCGATTGTTTCTGCGGCCCTTGGTCGGAAGGGACGGTGTCTGAACTCGCAATCGATAACGTCAGAGAAGGGAGACAACTCGTGGCCCCGGCGAAATGAATGCACTCAGGTCTGAGGGTGCAAATGCGCAGCCTCACTCAAGCAGGCAGGCTACGCATTTCGCTTCAAGACATTTCTGTATCGAACTGTATCTTTAGGCGTCTCCGGTACATCTGGTTTCAAATTGGAGATTTTTGGACATACCGTCGATACATGCCGAGCGCTTCATGTGTTCATCAAACCACGGAGGTGTTCATGACTAAGTCCTTTGAGTTCAAGCGGAGAAGCTTCTTCGCAGTCGCAGCGGCATCCGCTGCAGCAGTGCAGTTCGTTGGAGTAGGAAAGGCGCTCGCTCAGACTTCGTCCGCCGCGAGCGCCGCCGCGGGCGGCTCGTCGGCGAGTTTTGGTCCGCTCAAGGAGATCAAGGCCGGCGCATTGAACGTGCAGTATGCCGAAGTCGGGCCTGAAAACGGTCCTCCGGTTATCCTCCTTCATGGCTGGCCGTATGATATCTACAGTTACGTCGAGGTCGCGCCGATCCTCGCGGCAGCGGGGTACCGGGTGATCGCTCCGTATTTCCGTGGTTACGGCGGCACACGTTTCCTCTCGGAGAAGACGCCTCGCAACGGCCAACAGGCCGCGATCGCTAAGGACATCATCGACCTGATGGACGCCCTAAAGATCGAACGCGCCGTAATCGCCGGATATGATTGGGGTGCGCGTACTGCTGATATCATCGCCGCTCTGTGGCCGGAGCGCTGCAAGGCACTGGTGTCGGTGAGTGGCTATCTGATTGGAAGCCAAGAGATTAACAAGAAGCCCCTGCCACCCAAGGCAGAGCTGGCGTGGTGGTATCAGTTCTATTTCACGACTGAGCGTGGCCAAGCGGGTTATGACGCCAACCGACACGACTTCAACAAGCTGATCTGGCAGCTTGCGTCCCCAAAATGGAATTTCAGCGATGCGGTTTATGACCGTACTGCGGCCTCATTCAAAAATCCGGACCACGTTGCGATTGTCATTCACAACTATCGTTGGAGGCTCGACTTGGCCAAGGGTGAAGCCAAGTTCGACGCCCTCGAAAAGAAATTGGCTAAGCTGCCTACCATCGGGGTACCTACCATCACGATCGAGGGTGATGCCAATGGTGCGCCGCATCCAGAGCCGGCCGCGTACGCAAAGAAATTCACGGGCAAGTACGAACACCGGCTGTTTACCGGCGGTGTCGGTCATAACCCTCCGCAAGAGACACCGGCAGAGTTCGCCAAGGCAGTTATCGACGCGGACCGTCTCTAGCAATTGCGCGACGTCACGTGAGGTGACGTGCTCGTATACCGGCGCGCAGTTCTCCCGCTCGTCGCCGGTCGGCTATCCGGAATCCGCCCCCTCATCCGGATAGCCGCCCCCCTTTTCTTTCATACGGAGTTCGATCAATGGGATCGTTTAGCGCCTGGCACTGGCTGATTGTACTGGCAATAGTCATGCTTCTATTCGGCCGGGGAAAAATACCCGCCCTCATGGGGGATGTCGCTTCCGGGATCAAAAACTTCAAGAAGGGCATGCAGGACGAGACCGAGGATCATGCTCGGTTGGCCACATCCGAGCATGATCCGCAGTAGCGTCCCCGCCGCACAGACAGCGGCCCGAGGTATCGATGGAACATACAGACCACATCCTTATTGTCGACGACGATCGCGACATCCGCGAACTCGTGCAGGGTTATCTGACGAAGAGCGGCCTCCGCGTATCAGCGGCTGTAGACAGCCGGCAAATGCGTACTCTTCTAGAGACCAATATATTTGACCTTATCGTTCTCGACATCATGATGCCTGGCGACGATGGGTTGGTGCTCTGTCGGGAGATACGATCGGGACGGCACAAGAACATTCCGATCATGATGCTAACCGCGCGCGCCGATGAGGCTGACCGCATACTCGGCTTGGAAATGGGCGCGGACGACTATCTCGTTAAACCTTTTGCCGCGCGCGAGTTGCTGGCAAGGATCAACGCGATCCTAAGGCGGACGCGAATGATGCCGCCCAATCTGCAAAAGACCGAGACTTCCGAGATAATCAGCTTTGGTGATTGGAAGCTGGACACTGTCGGGCGGCACCTTGTGGATCGCAAGGGCACTGCTGTCGGACTAAGTGGTGGCGAGTACCGCCTGATACGCGTGTTCTTGGATCACCCTCACCGTGTACTCAATCGGGATCAGCTGCTCAACCTTACACAGGGTCGTGAGGCAGACATTTTTGACCGATCGATTGATCTGCTGGTGAGCCGCTTGCGACAGCGCCTCAACGATGACGCACGCGAACCTGTTTACATAAAAACGGTAAGAAGCGAGGGCTATGTCTTCGCTTCCGCGATAGATAGCGTCGAGCCGAAATGAAGCCATTGTACCAGCGGTTTCGCCTCGGCGGTGTGTACAGCACACTGGGTGCGCGACTGTCTGGACTCCTGTTGTTAGGGGCCACCGCTGGATCGATTGTCCCGATCGGCGCCATTTCAATTGGCTCCGTCGTTAGTCTCTCAGTCGATAGTGCAGTGCCAGCTTCGAGACTGCCGTACGACAAGCTAAATCGCCAAAATTTCAGGGCGGACCTCGCGCCTGAGATGCGGTCGTTCTTGGCAGCCCCTTGTTCGCGATTGATATCTTGGCCCGCGGCCCGTGTTGTAGCGACTTGGATGATTCAGCTGGCAGGGGTAGTGACACTGGTATGCTTTGCCGTTCGGAGGTTTTGGAAACCCAGGTCTGCAGTAGTCGCTACTAAAACGGGTGACACGAACTGTAGTGATCCGCTCCTACAAAATCGTGAAAATGTTGAGGTTGGGAGCGCGGCAGACCTCCGCACCGGAGGTGTGACTGAAGCTGCACTTTTCGCACTGGAGAAGGCAGAAATGCTTGCGGCGATATCACATGATCTGCAGACGCCAGTCACAAGGCTTCGTCTTAGGATTGACACACTGATGGAAGGGGAGATGCGGGACCGGCTCCTTCGGGATCTGACGGAGATACAAAAGCTGATCGAGCAAGGCATACTTTACGCAAAGGCTGCCAAGGTTATCGAGGCCAATGTGAACGTCGATTTGGCGGCATACACATTGACGATCGCTCGCTCATATCAGGCTAAAGGTGCATCTGTTGTCGCAGAACAAGCATGTCCGCTGATGGTGTCTACTAAAGCGGCTGCCTTGACCACGATCATCTCCAGTCTGGTTGACAACGCGTTAAAGTTCGCCGGCTCTGCGGAAATAGTCGTAGCTCGAGACGAAAGTGGCAATGCGGTCATCCAGGTCCTAGATCGCGGACCGGGAATCCCGGAAAGTGAGCTGGAATTGGTACTCCGGCCGTTCTACAGGCTCGAGCCATCGCGAAATCGAGACACCGGTGGCTCGGGCTTGGGTTTGGCGATCGCGAACGAACTGTCTCGCACGTTGATCGCGCGCATCACACTCCGCAATCGCGAAGGTGGCGGGCTCGTCGCTCAGATTGCTTTCTCGGATTGAGCTACTCCGACCCAGGGACGTTCGTAAACCAACCTATTGCGATGAAACAATATTCGTGCACAGTAATAGCATACCGAATGACCGATCTGCGGTTGTTCTCAGAAATGTGAAAGCGGTGCCATGAAGATCGCAGTTCCACTTGTCCTGGTGTCGCTGGTGTTCATTGGGAGCATTACAAGCAACCGCGTGACGCCTCTGATTTTTGGCTATCCGCCTTTTTTCGCGTGGCATGTTTTCAGTGTTTTTCTCCTCGCGGGAGGCATGTGGTTGATTTTCAGGATGGATCCGCAGAACCATGTGAAACGAACTGACCGAGACAAGGATAAGCGCCAGTAGCGAGGTCGTGCAAGCCACACCCGGAGAATTCGGGTGTGGTAAGAGTTCGTTTGAAGGCCTATGGCCTTCGCTTCGCCTAAACCGGCGGAAGCTCGAGTCTTTTTGCATGGTGAAAACCTGGAAGAAGCTCCTCGATCTGTGAGGGCGTCAAAAATTCAAGACCGAACTCCACTCCCTTGTCGATTGCATCTTGGACGTCGGCCATTGAATAGTTGACCGCGCCCGTGGGCATGTCGAGCTCAACAGCAGGTGAGGACATCATCGCTCTAAAGTAGCCTTCTGCGCCACCAGGCTGGCAAAAGAAAAGCATTCTGAAGCGGTCAGTGCGCACGATGAACGCATGCGCCTTAGCGCGCGGCAGGAAAATGCAGTCGCCGGGCGAAACCAGAAATTCTTCTTCGCCAATAAAGACAGAGGCGCTTCCTTCAAGCACATAATACAACTCGTCTTCGCTGTGGTGAATGTGGGGTGGCGGCTCGTTGCCTGGCCTCATGAGCAGTTCAAAAAGGGAGAATGTTCCTCCAGTATCCTTGCTCTCCGCAAGGAATGTAAGCAAGCTCCCCATGTAATAGACTGAAGATTCGCGCGATTCACGCCGTTGGAACGGTTTCAGATCACTCATTGGGATTTCCTTTGTTTGAACGTTGTTCTCGAGATTGATTGCTTGAATGTCGATTGGAGAGTTCCCTTCTTTTGAAGGGGGTGCGACGCGACGGTACAGCTTCCAACACACTGGGCCCCGCAACGAGGGTCGGAGTCTGATTGGTGGCGAGCGTCTGGCTCGACAGTTAGGGGGCTGCCGCGATTGATCGGTTGAATGCATCGAAGTCAGATGGCATCAGGTAATCGACAAAAAGAATTCCGTTAAGGTGGTCAATCTCGTGCTGCAGGCAGGTTGCCAGCACGCCCTCGGCGTCTACCACATTTGATGCGCCATCGAGATCTGTATATCGCACGGTTACTTCCGCAGGTCGTTCGACGACAGCCATGTAGCCCGGAATTGAAAGGCAGCCCTCTTTAAACGACTTCAAGCGGATGGAATGAGAAACCACCTCCGGATTTACCAGCACCATCGGCTTTTTGGGTTCTTCACCCCGTGATAGGTCAATGACCACAACGCGTTTAGGCACCCCGATTTGCACCGCTGCTAACCCAACGCCGCCGGCTGCATACATCGTCTCAAGCATATCGACGGTCAAGGCCCTGATGTCCGCATTGATCGTGTCAACCGGAACCGACCGTCCCCGCAGCGTTTCATCCGGTACGGTTACGAACTGTCTCACTGTCATACTAACCTCCTCGTGACGCCTTAACGTCGAGTTCCAGCAACGGAAGCGACGGCGAGGGTTAGGTTGGTTTGTGGAGAAGACAAAGCTGTTACAGTTCGGCGCGGATTAATCGCATTTGAAACGAAGTTTCAACGTCGATGACAAGATGTCGATGGGGGCAAGTCGCAGCCCGAGATGTGACCGCGGACATATCCTGTCCACGGTCGTTTACAGTGTTTACTTTCTGACCTCAGTCGTCTGCGCCCCTGCTGGCGCTTCGTCGATCACCAGAAGCTTCAATGGCTCGCTGCCCGGGTTGGTGCCGCTATGCCATTTTGCTACTGACTCTACGATGACATCTCCCGGCTTGAACGTCTGCGAGACCTTTGTCTCCTCATTATACACTGTGATCTCTCCAGAGAGGACATATCCTAAGCGTGTGTAGGCATGCCGATGCACGGGTAGTGACGCACCGGGTTGAATGGTAAAGATCGAAGCCGTGATCTCAACGGGTCCGCCGGGCAACTCTACCGGCTGCTTCGCGATTGTCGTCCTTGAGTCGAATATGGGTTCGACAGTGACCTGAGAGTCGGCCGACGCATTCGTGGCGAAAGCCAGAGCTGCTGCTGCGATAGCTAATCTAAACACATATGTCTCCGTTCTTTGTTTTTAAACGGCAGTCTTTTCTCGAGGGCGGATTTCTCGCCGATGTGGAAATCGCGCAGTTTCGTTGCATGTGAAAGGTCGGCTATTCGGATTTCTGTGTTGACCAGTCCCAAGCAAGGCGACGGCTGGTCTGTGACTGCCAACCTTTGCGTAGTCTTACAGAAGCAACAATTTTATCGGCTGGGGCGAAGAAGTCGTAAATACTAGGTAACATTGAGCCTGTCTGTTTGCGGTCTACGACAAGTGCACGAGCATCAAAGTGGAACCGAAAATCCAATGACAGTGACCATATCCTCGCAGGCTCAAGATGGCCTGCGTTTTTCCCGTCGTCAGGCGGTAGTCCTCGAACACGCGTTGCAACTGCTTGCTGACGGCGGAGAACGGGCTTTGACAACCGGACGACTGGCGAGAGCGGCATGCTGCTCGAAAGAGAGCCTATACAAGTGGTTTGGTAACAGAGCTGGGATCATAGCATCAATGATTGCCTATCAATCCACAAAAGTTCGGACGTTCCCGTTCGGAGGACGACGGCTTTCTGCCAGAGCTCTCTTCGATCACTTATTAGTCTTCGCAAACGACCTTTTGGAGGTCCTTGAAGGAAACAATTCACTAGCGCTCAATCGGTTGGCGATCGCCCAGTCGGCAGATGGAAGTTCCGAGTTCTCCAGCGTGCTATTGGAGCAAGGGCGAAGTCAGGTCGAGGGGCGCGCTAAGTCCTTGTTGGATGCTGGAAGGGTGTCTGGGTTACTGTCGTTTCATAGCGTAGACGAAGCCTTCCACGTCCTATATGGACTGGTCGTTTCCGACAGGCATGTCCAGGCTCTATTGGGCGCGGTAAGCAAACGAGACCGAAGGAAAGTGGCTAAGTTGGCCGTGCGGCTTTTCCTGAGCTTGTACGGCTCCGACAGGTTGTTTCAAACACTGTCAGAAGATGAATACGGCACTTTCGATGGCAAGAGTGTCTGCTCGCGCCAGGTGGGGTACAGCCAGTGATGGCGATCGTTTCAAAGAGAGGGGCCGCAATCGCACTTGGAGCATCTGTCGTAGCTTCGATCGCTTGGTATGCGTTTCGATCAAATCCTAACGCGTTGTGGTCCATCATTCAGGATCGCTGTCTAATTGACTTTGCGGATCGAAATGGCTCGCCGCCCTGTATCAAGGTGGAACGACCGCAGGGTTACGTTGTAATCAAGGATCGCAAGGGATCACACCACTTCCTGCTGCTTCCTACCGAGAAGATTTCCGGGATAGAGGATTCCAGGCTTCTAGACGCACGGTCGCCAAACTATTTCGACCAAGCGTGGGGGAATCGTGAGCTACTGTCTGGCGATAGGGATGTAAGTGATGAGCAAATCCTTTTGGCAGTCAACTCGGAGTATGGGCGCAGCCAGAATCAGCTTCACATCCACATCTCGTGTACGCGGCCGGACGTTAGACAGAAGTTGCTCGAGCTAGAGACCGGGATTTCCGACACGTGGGAGCCCTTAGGCGTTGAATTCTCGGGGCATGCTTACTGGGCACGACGGGTGACGATGCCTCAATTTGCCGAGGTTGGGCCCTTCCGTCTCTTGGCATACGGATTGCCAAGGTCGGTTTCTTCAATGGGCAGGTATTCCGTCGCAATGACCGAATTGAAAGGCGAGGTCATTCTACTGGCGACCGAGCGGGACCTTTATGACTTCAATTTCGCGTCTTCAGAGGAATTGCAAGACCACGAGTGCGCGCCGTCCGCGCGATAGCTGTGAGCCGTCGGGTCAAACGCCCGGCCGGCTTGCCGCTCTTCGTGCGCTGATGACGGCGGCCATGTTTCGACGAATGGGCTTAATCGACGCTATCGCGGATGGATGGGGTAGGAATCGAGAAACTCATCTACCGCCGCAGCGAATGCCTTCGCAATCTCCAGGAAGGCAAAGTGCGTACTTCCGGGGCCGTCGAAGATAACGGTCCGGGAGTTAGGGATCATGGTCCCAACAGATGCCATTGCCTGCCAGGGCACGACACTTTCCTTTCCACCAAGAACAAGGGTAGGCATGTCGATACGACGAACTACGTCGCTCCAGTCGTGGAAAGCGTGGTCTGCAAGGAGCGCGGCCGCCCTGTCACGTGGGAGAAGCATATTATCCGCAACAAGCTGCTCAAACACCCGCATCGGCAGGTCAGCGCTCACCATCGACCGCAGGGTTTCCCGCGTTGCTAAATCTCCCTTGCGCGAACGGAGATCGTCAATCAGACGACCCAGCTGCTCGAATGTGAAGACGCCTCCCGTTTCAAGCCTCTGGTATGGATCGGATGCATTGGTCGCCGTGAGGGTGACGCTTTGATCGGCGAGAATGATGCGCGATACTTTGCTCGAACCGTAAAGTTCCAGGTAGCACCAAACAACCGAACACCCCATTGAGTGGGCCAAGAAGGTAACCATATCTAAACTCAGCGCCTCAAGCACTTCTTTAAGGTCGGCAGCTAGCCTGGATATCCGATAGCCATGCCCAGGCTCGCTACTTTCACCATGCCCGCGGTGATCAAGCGCGAGCACACGATATCGTTTCGAGAGGTGAGCAATCTGTTCCTCCCAAGCGGAAGCGGTTTGCGACCAGCCCGGCAGAATAATGAGGGCAGGGCCCGAGCCCACGTCTATCAGTGAAAGTGACGTACCATCTTGAATTTCGATTACCTTGCGGTGCATGGCGTGATGAGAGGGTAGGTAGCTGGTCGGCTGGTCCATTTCGTTTCCTTCAATGCTTCGGCTTATGCGCACTCGCTCCGACGTTTGCCGAAACGGATTCCTAACCGAACAAGAGCACGGTCCACTGGATGAATGACGGGATCAGGGTTGGAGGCCATCGGGATAATAGATCGAATAGAGCTTCACGTAGGAGCCGCTCTCGAACGTGCCGGTCCATCCTTTGGGGATCGTCACTGATTGGCCGGGCCCGACAATTGTCCGGGTGCCGTCAGTTGCAGTCATCGTAATCTCGCCGGCGAGCAGGTAGATCAGCTCGTGGTTGGCATAACCTATGGGGCCTGTGATCACCTCCTGTATCGGGCCTGAGCTGTAGACTCCGGTTTCGAACTTGCGATCGGGTGACAAGTATGTCTCCCGATCTTCGTCCGGGCCACTTTTAACGCGCCTGTCTTTGACTATCCGCTCCAGCTCATTGGAACGCAGCGTGGAAAGCGAGGGCGACTCGGCGTGGACAACAGACACGGCCAGTAGAGATGGCACGATAAGAAGCGCGGTGGGTTTCATATTCACAGCCCAATCAGGAATAGAAGCATGGCTGCGTCCTCGGTCACGGGGTCTCGGTTTCGCGATCAACCGTGACCGGAACGTCGGCGATCAAGCCTTTTTGATTACGATGACTTGCAGATATTCGCTTGGCACGACCATGGTGCCGTCCTCGGCCTCATTGAAACGCCCGATCAAGTCCAGGAGGTCTGCTTCTAGTTTCAACTGCTGGTCGGCTTGCAACGCAGCAAAGGCCTTGTGGACCGGCCCGTACCAGCTGCGAAATACATCAACCCAATGACTTGGCGACCGATAGCGGAATCTGAAATTAGCAACCTCGGTGGAGATGGTTGCCGCATCTCCGAAAAGGCTCTCCAGATGCGAGGGATCGCCCCACAGCGACGGAGGCTTAACGCCCGCGGGAGAAGGGACATGACGGCCGATGGTTTTGAAAAGTTGTCCAATGAACCCATCTGGCGTCCAGTTGGCCAAGCCAATTTTCCCGCCCGGGCGGCAAACACGAATTAGCTCGGCGGCAGCCTTGTTCTGATCCGGTGTGAACATGACGCCGAAAGTGGACAGAACGACATCGAACGCATCGTCTTTAAACGGGAGGGCCTCGGCGTCTGCCTCTTCAAAGCTGACCGACAAGCCTTCCGCCAACGCGCGACGCTTGCCTTGCTCGAGGAGCGTCGGCACGTAGTCCGTAGAGGTCACTACTCCCCAACGTCGCGCGGCAGCAAGAGTAGCATTTCCGTTTCCGGCCGCAACGTCTAGAACGCTCTGGCCAGACCGCAGGTCTACGGCTTCACAAAGCTCCTCTCCGACAATCTGCAGCGTGGTTCCCACGACAGCGTAGTCGCCTGATGACCAAGCACCTTGCTGGCGCGCCTTGATTTCAGAAAGGGTAGGCGCTTTCGCTACGGGTGCTGTTTCGTTCTGCATTGGTATCTCCATGATGTCGTGAATGACATCGATGGTCCGGGGACATTGCATCCGGATTACATGCGCAGTGGTTTGCATTTCAGTTGTGACGAATGCTCCGTGTTAGAGCGGGGCATCTTCTTGCTTCATCCACGGTACTCGCCATGGCTCTGCCGCTGACAGACCTTGTCCTTCGATTGGAAAGGCGTATCGAT
The DNA here is from genome assembly GCF_000377565.1 of Rhizobium sp. 2MFCol3.1. GTDB lineage: Bacteria > Pseudomonadota > Alphaproteobacteria > Rhizobiales > Rhizobiaceae > Rhizobium. The sequence goes on from NZ_KB898365.1 coordinate 76,178, forward strand.
TGACACTTTGCTTTGTACGGTACAAGACAAAATGCCGATCATTGTAGGAGACATCTATGGCCGACGAAAATTCTGAAAGTTTAACTGCTCCGGTAACGCCGACACCTGTTGCAGAACCCAAGAAGCAGCGAGCTCCGCGCCGCAGCAAAGAGCAGATCGCCGCTGAGCTCGCTGCAAAGCAGGCTGCAAAGGGAGGTCCAAAGAAAAAGGAAGCTCCATCTGCATCTGCTTCCACGCGAGCTGTAAAGAGCACTTCTGTTCCCAAAAAATCAGAAGCACCGAAAGCAGTGTCTGCTGCCAAGACTGCGCCGAAAACGACGGCACTGGCCAGCGATGAATTTGCAGACCTCCTGGCTCTGGAGGAAGAGAACCGTAACCTCCGGAAGTCACTGGCGGACAAGCTACGTGCTGAGAATGTCGATCTCAAAAAGAAGCTAGGCCTTTCCTAAACTTGCCGATACTTGCGACCTTTATGGTCGACATCTTGATCTGAGTTCCGGGCCTCTTTGGCCCGGGATTGCCCGTCCGATACTGTACATTTGTCGAGGTATACGACGATGAGATCTCCGTGGCGATTGGCTGCCGGGCTTTTCTCCCGAAAGCAGCCGCTCGATAGCAACGAGCCAAAAGCCGATACTGCTGAAGCATTCGACCCTCAAGAGGTGGAGCCACGGTCTGACAGAGCGAGCGGGTCGAATGCCGCGCTCGATGATCAAGGTTCCGCCGAGAGAAGAGTGGGAAGCAATGACACGGTGCCATCTGAGCCGTCGATCCCGGCAACAGCAGAGAGCCGGACCTCTGACAGCGCCGATCTGCACCAGGAAGTACGGGAAGGGGACACCAAGGTGGACGCCTCCGAGTATTTAGAAAGGCCTGGGATTGACGACGACGGCGCGAGCAATGCCGACAGTATTCTCAAATCCGGGCGTCGCACGCGCGAGGAGTCCAAGGGAGTCGGTATTGAACACGAGAATGCTGAGCCTCGGCAACCCAACGAAGCGCTTGCTTTGGACGCAGAAATCCAAGATCTCCGCGCCCGCCTCTGCGAAAAGCTTAGAGCACAGAATGAGGTTATGACCCGGCTCCTGGAGCGCTATCAGTAGCTCGGTGTTGTCAAACATAGCGACCTTTACCAATACGCCACGTATTGCTTGAAGCAAAAGGCCGACACGGGTCAGCTACAGATTAAGACTTGCCCTCATACGGTGTTCAGAGCCTTGTAAACGCTCGCTGCATAGATTTCGTCGACGGATCCGGCCAGCCGTTTGTTAAACTCGACATCACTCATTCCTACCCTCAAGTCCTCGGTCAGCGCTCGTAAAAAGCTGGCGATCATCCCTCGATTGTGGCTCAGTCTCTCGCACGCCTCGGCACGATCATATCCTCCTGAGAGGGCCACGACCCGAATGACTTTCGGATGCTCGACTAACGGAAGGTAGGTGTCGGCGTGTGTCGGTATCGACACTTTAATGATGACCTGAGCTTCACTTGGGAGGTGGTCGAGTCCTCGGAGAACTTCCTCAAGGAGCACGCTTTCGGCGTGTGCTTTTGTAGGGCTTGTAACAAGTACTTCCGGTTCAATGATCGGAACCAGTCCTTGCGACAGTATCTGCCTTCCCAGATCAAACTGTTGTCTAACCAACATGGCGATCCCGGTGTTGTCCGAATTTGCGATGACCGAACGCATTTTAGTCCCGAACACTCCTTTCTTGGTCGCGCGAGCAAGAAGACTTTCCAGATCGGGAATAGGTTTCAAAAGCTGAACGCTGTGTCGTTCTTCTTCAAGGCCCTGATCAACTTTGACGAACGGAACGATTCCACGTTCTTCCCATAGATAGCTAGGAACCGACCGTCCACTTGCTTGTCCATCCATTGTCTTTTCGAAGAGGATTGCTCCGAGCACCTTGTCACCTGAAAAGGGCGGAGCCGTTATCAGGCGTACGCGCATCTCATGCACAAGGCGAAACATCTCTTCGTTGGTGGCATATTCAGAATCTTCAATGCCATATGTATGCAAGGCTTTTGGGGTGGAGCCACCGCTTTGATCGAGGGCGGCAATGAAGCCGTCTCCATTTCTCATCTGAGACAGCATTTGAGGATGAAGCTTCATTTGGAATCCCTTCAACGTGTGACCACAGAGGTTGCCGAAACGCCAATCATTAGGCGGAGGGCTATTGGTCTTCTGCAGTTTAACTCTCGCGCCCAAATGTCCTTGGACTTTAATGATCAGGAGGGTGCGCCTCGCCACAACGGGACTAACGCGGTGCGCACCCATCTAGAGAACAGGACCGATGGTCACGTTCGCGGCTCGAGCACTTAGTTGCCTGCTGCTTCTGCTGCCTTTTGAATAACGTCCGCCACCTTCTCCGGCTGCGACATGAACACGGCATGGCTGGCCTTGATCTCGGTCACCTCGCTACCTGCCCGTTTTGCCATCATGCGTTCTAGATCGGGGTTGATAGAGCGGTCTTCCGTAGCGACGATCGACCAGCTCTTTTTTGTCTTCCAAGCGGGTTTGCCAACTGCCGCGGAGAAAGCTTCTTTTGAAGCGAACACCTGTGACTTCGCGAGGAAGCTGACCTGATCTTTCGGAAGATCAGCAGCAAAATCGGAGGCAAACGCGGCAGGATCCAAATAGAGGTACTTGCCGTCTGTCGTCTCGCGAATATTCATCTTTCCGGCTGGAATTGCGCTCGCAGCTTTGATGAGGCTCTCGCCCTCATCCGGCTGAAACGCGGCAACGTAGACCAGGCCAGTGACCTTGTCATCGCGTCCGGCTTCCGTGATGACCATGCCTCCATAGCTGTGACCAACCAGCAAAGTTGGACCGTCCTGTAGGTCCAGGATTCTCTGGGTTGCAGCGACATCGTCAGCCAGTGAGGTGATCGGCTCCTGAACGATCGTTACATTGAACCCACGCCTTTCAAGGATGTTGGTCGCGTCTCTCCAGCCGGAGCCGTCAGCAAGCGCCCCGTGGACGACAACGATATTTTTCACTGATGCGGCGTGTGCTCCGAATGCGGCCATGGAGCTGGCGGCGGCAATGGCGAGAATCGGCAGATAGTTTCGCATTGAAATCCCTTCCGTTAAAATCAACGAGGTCTCGCGCGCTATTCGCGCGTCTCGCGATCCCCATATCCGTCTGCAGTGCGATCGAGACCGAGGACCCATGCACTTAGCCATGAGAACGTGTCCGGCGTATTTCCGCCAAAGACCCAAAGCGTATCGGCATGTAACAAGCCTACCTCGTATACACTTAGGTACACTTAGAGATGTCACAGTCCCGGTCGGTGACCCCTGCCAAGGCGGACGACCGCATACCCACAGAACATTTTCGTTCCGTGGACATCGGAACCCCGAGCACCGATCGGCACGTCGGGGTGCGGGCGGCGGTAGCCAATCTTCGCCGCTTTGATTGACCGATGAACGTCCTGCCACGAACCGAGTTCGGCGGGCACCTTCCCCTTCTTCCATAGGCGGGAAACGCACCCTTCCTCGAGATCTGGCAGGACGTCCTTGATTCCAGCCAGACGGGCGATGCCGCGTCTGGCTATCTCTGTGGCCGACGCGCAGGCGTCGGGGGCATCGAAGGCGAGGTTTCCGATGGTCGAGGAATACCCCGCCAGACCTCAAGTACTTCTATCCCTGCAAGACGGGCGCGACGCGTCAGCATCTGCACAAACACCGTTCTTGCCCAATAGTTCAGGAGCATATTGAGGGAACGGTTCTTGGCACTCGACCGCAACTTGCCGAGACCCTTCTCAAGCAAGATCGCGCCGCAGCGATGCTTGCGCGCTATGCATTTTCTACGGATTAGGCTTATACATATACCATAGTGCAGTAAGCACTGAGCGATACGTCTGATAGTACTAGCTCGAATTATCGAGAAACCCCTCAAGTCACTCTAGTCATTTCGCGATTTGTTTGGTCCGATTGTAGGCAAGCTGCCCACGATCGGTACCGGAATTTGGCCGGAGCGCTTTGTGATTAGTCAAACGCGGATAGCCAATTGAAGTTAGTTTTTGATCGCGGCGCGAGTGGTACCAGTAAACACTCGAGTGATGTAGGTGAGCCGTTCAGGTACCTCATAAGAGAGTTTGGCCTACAGCATTTTCTCTTTGCCCATTTCCCAAGCGCAGACCGTACTGGTTTAGCTGAAAACGTCATCGCCTCCAATTGGCCGGCCGATATCCTGCTTCGCGTCGAGCGATCCGGGGAGTTTTACCGCGGTAGATTTCTCGCGGAGCTCAGACGTTCGATCCTTCCCGCTTTCGCGGAAAGCACCGGGCTAGGCCGCATGGAGAAAGAGGGTGATGATAATGAGCTCTTGGACTCTTGCTATGGTGAGGGATTTGCAAACACGATGGGCTTCCCAATTCACGACGCCCAACACCGGCATTATCTGATCATGTTGTCAGGTCAGCACAGGATTTCCGATGAAGCGCGGCTGGGTTCGCTTGTGCTGAGCGTTATGAAAGTCGTGAATGTGTATGCTCCCCTCGAACGGCCGGAATCGACCCCATTAAGTGGGAGGGAGCTCGACTGTCTCAAATGGGCGGCAGCAGGCAAGAGCAGCGAGGAGATTGCCTTGATCCTCGGTTTGAGCTCACACACCGTAAACGACTACCTCAAGACCGCGATGCGCAAAATGAACGCTGTGACCCGAATTCAAGCAGTTGCGATCGCTTGCCGATTGAGGCTCCTCTAACAGCGTCTTGATCCGCATGATGATGTGGCCTCTTCACCGAGACACGTAGCCATCGAGAGTCTAGTGAATTCACGTATAGGATCGTCTGTGCAGTGGTAGGCCCGGCAGGACTCGAACCTGCAACCAATCGGTTATGAGCCGACGGCTCTAACCATTGAGCTACAGGCCTGACAAGCATTCGTAGACCACACTAAGGCAAGACAGGCAAGATGGGTTGCGGCCTAAGCCGCGTTAGCGCAGTTCGAAAGTCGAAACTCGCCGGTTGGCTTCTTTAGGGCCGCAATCTCAGGAACTACCGCCGCCGGCACCAATCACGCTTCAGATCCTAAACCTTCCAAACGAAATTCGCCCGGCTTACGCAACGGGGGACATGTCGGTTGGCCCTGTTCCGTCTAGTTCACCGACGCAAAATCGGCCAAGCCGCTCTGGAACAGCGGAAGCAAAGCTGCGCGATCGATCTTGCCATTCGCACCTCGCGGCAATGCGCTTACAGTCGAGTAAATCTCAGGAACCTTGTATTCACTTAGGTTGGCGCGGGTGCAGGCGAGGGCCTCCTCCAATGTTCCTTCTCCCGCCGTTGACAGCTCGATCAAGGCTCCGACCTTCTCGCCGAGTACGGTGTCCGGGATCCCGAAGACCGCGGCGTCTTTGATGATGGGGCTTAGCTTCAATGCTGCCTCGACTTCGGCCGGCGAAATGTTCGAACCGCCACGTATAATCAGGTTCTTCTTGCGTCCGACGAACTCGAGCCTACCGGACGGCAGACGCCTCATCAGGTCGCCAGTGTGAAATCGACCGTCCGTGTTCTCAAGGATTTTCCCTGAAACAAGCCAATAGCCTGGCGAGACGTTCGGCCCGCTGACGACTAGTTCCCCTTCGTCGCCGGGCGTCTGCGACGCGGTTCCATTTTCTAGGGTGACGCAGCTGGCATCGGGAATCTCGAATGCAGACCTTTCTACGTCGCTTATACTCAGGCTCGTCGCAGCCTCCGTCGAAGCCCAAGCCGAAAACATCCGGCAACCAAACACGCTCTCAAATTCTCGCTGAGTACGTTTGGGGCATACATCACCTGAGCTGATTGCAAACCGCAACGACGATGTATTCCGCGGATGATCCACCTGTGCTGCGATCAGCTGCTCGAACATGAAGGGGAGCCCCTTGAACCAGGTGCAGCGGTGTGTTTGCAGAGCCTCGAGAACTTTGTCTGGCTCGAAACTTCCAATCATTACCATCGGTCCCGGCCGAGCAAGACTTGCAAGTAAGTTGAAAAGACCGCCAGCATGTACCATCGGACTTGCATTGAGCATCACATCGTCAGGAAGCAACCCGAGCCCCTCGTATCGAGTGATGATTGCAGAGAGGGTTGACGCCGTGTGGACGACAATCTTCGGATCGCCGGTGGTTCCGGATGTCGGGAGAAGTAGAGCCGGGGCATTACGGTCCGAGGACGATACAAACGCGGTGTGTCCTAACGCAGGTGTTGGAGGCCAATCGCAAGCTTCGCCCAGACACTTGAGGAACAGCCTCCGCTCTAGTGGCAGAATTGCAGTACTGATTTTGCCGATCTCGAATTCGAACGACAAGCTGCCGATATAGTAATGGGGTCTCGCACGCGCCAAGACTACCGAAACCTCTCGCGCTCTAAATCGATTGTTGAGAGGGAGGGCTATTGCTCCAATGCGAAAGCACCCCAGTAGACCCGCGATGAGCTCTGGCGAATTAGGAAGATGTAAAACTACGCGGTCCCCCTTCTGAACGCCTTTTCGTATCAGAAAGCTTGCCGCCGCATCCACCTCGCCAATTAGTCTTGAATAAGACCACTGGTCGTTTTGAAAATAGTAGGCGATGTCGTCCGGGCTCTCGGCGGCTCTTTTCAACAGAATTTCAATGGGATCCATTTTCGCTCATCTTTTCATTCACAAGAGGCGATGATTTTGGCTGGTGAACGTTCAACCCTGGATACAGTACCCAGCGAAAAAGGTTACGATCGCAACATTGGAAGGTGGACTGGCAGGCGATGCGCGGAGAACGCCCGTCGATAAGCCAAGCACTACGCTCCTAGCAAGCTATCTTCCCGCCCGGATATGCGAGTTCGAAGTCGTAACGCCGCTCACGCTCGGCCGGGGGCTCACCGACAGCACAATCTCGCATCGTTGTAGTCGTCGCTCACCACGAAACGCTTGTGTGGTGTCCTGCAATCGCCCGTCATTTCAAATGTAGTCGAACGCATTCGACAGGAAACCCACGCGTCACAATGATCGCCGATAACACACAGGTCCCCGCCATTTCTGTCGGGCCATAGGAGCAACGGTGCCAGGTTCAGGAGCAGAAAGATGAACGCTGCTCCGATGCGGCTTGATCGACAGACGACGAGCCCCGCGAGTATGGCATAGCGAGTCCGCCTCGCTGATAGACCGAAGATTTCGAGATTTACGGAGCTTACCATGTTGCAGGAAGCAGTTCGCCGCAATGAAATCGCCATCTCCCTCCCACCCGTCGGAGACGCCGAGCTGCACTTTATCGGCAGGATCCTAACCCCGTGGCAGCGTCGCGAAGACGCTCCGCGGCAGGGCGACATGGACGGTCCACAGTGCACTATTGAAGTGTTTAGCCCTTGGAGCAAGGCACTAGAAGGAATCGAAAAGTACTCGTCTCTGGAGGTCCTGTACTGGTTGCACCAGTCGCGCAGAGATATCTTGCTACAAAGTCCGGCTAACAACGGCGAGGTGCACGGCGCTTTCTCAATACGGTCGCCGGTGAGGCCCAACCCAATCGGGACGGCGATTGTGACAGTGGTTGGTGTTTCTGGCAATCATGTCGTGGTCCGCGGATTGGACTGCATTGACGGCACCCCACTGATCGATATCAAGCCGGAGCGCTCTCTGTCGGTTCCAATCGCTCCTCCGAAGGGGGGGCATCCGATGGATGTCGAGTAGCGGAGTAGCGGTGGCTTTGTAAATCTGAAATATCGGACCGACGCGCGGCTGTTCCAAAGCTGTCCTTGACGACAGCCGCAAACGAACGTCGCTGGCTTGAACTGTCAGTACGGCTTGATCGTGTCACTCGCCATGAGCAAGGCTTCTACCAATCTGATCTCGGATTCTGTACCGTCGAGCCCAAACATGGTCATCGCGGCGCGTGTCAGATATTCGCGGTGTTCAGGGTCAACCTCTCGACGGAGTGCCTTCGGAGAGAGGTCTTGGAAATCCAGTGTGAGATTTTCGATGCGTAACGAACCGCAGGCCGATTCAAACTGATCCGTCGGTGCGACGCAGCGCACTTCATTCCCCTCCCGAACGAAACCCTCAGGCCACGGAAATTGGTCCATCGTTGCCTCGGTCCAGCGCCTTTCCGAGCCGGTGCGTCGTCCAGTACCCATCCGCATCCAAACATCGAAAACGTTGCTTGTGATCATTGCCACCGAATACTCGTCCCCGTCAAAAACCGTCCAACCCTCGCCAACAGTATAACCTCTCGGTAGCCTCCACATTACGACCGGAGACCTTCCCGACCGAAATACCCACCGGTCGCTTTCCGGAGTTTGGTGTTCAGGTTTGAGCAGGATACGGCCAATGCCAGTCCGGGCCGAATTTTGTAGCGCCTTTTCGCGTAAAAGGTCGACGCCTTCATCGGTCGCGAGTGTGAACGTGTCCAAATCGCTGTGGGATATGGCGACTACCCTGCTACCGCTGTCTCGTCGAATACCTGTCGGAACGACGATCCGCGCTTGCGAGGCCAGAGAGTGGTTAGGAAATCGATCCAGCCAACTGTGCCACTCGTCAAGATTTACAACGAGACCTGGAAGTCCATCTGCTTTGCTAAACGGTGTCCGCTCATCCACTGGAAGATGGGGGCCGAGAGGCTTGATATCGGCGGGTAGAACGTGTTTGAAGCGCCCCAACCCGTTGGCTGCTACTACCCTTTGCAACGTCTGCTCATCGGAGTAACGGACCACTTGTATTCCGACCCGCTCGAATGCAACAATAGTCGCGATCGACGGTGTTTCCACAGTCACAAGTAGGCAAACCGTCTCATCGAGTTCGACGTTGATAACAGCGGTGAGATGTGGGAAGTCGAGATCGACGCCGGGCGGAAAGACAGTATCCCCGACCTTTCTAGCGACCTCGCCCATTCCATTGCGCTCGAGGACTCGCGTGACAGCAGCAATGGCTAGATCGGAAATGTCTTTGTAGCGAAGTTGGTGGATCGTGAGCTCGTATAGGTTCCCTGCCGTTGCGGACGAGCTGCGGCGGCGTATGGGACTGCCGATGGGGCTGATCAGCTTGCGTACAGTCAGTTTCTGTTTGGGCTCGCGGAGCATGACCGCCTCCGAAGGGAGGTGAATGCCACGAGCCAGGTCACCGTTGTCTACGAGAGTTACTCGCAGACAAATATCCCGCGATTCTCCGAAAACCCGCGCCACTCGCTGCAAGCTATTTGCGCTTGATAAAAGTAAAAGGCTCGTCTGCACTGCAAGATCGGCAATACGCCGTGAAACCGAGGAAGCGCTGTCGCCGGAGAGTGCAGGTGATCGCAGAACAGATGTATCGAGCAACATCGTGCCGGATGCGAATTCAACCATTTTCTGCCTGTCAGCGGGAAAGAGATGGTCGGACGGACCGTAGGTTGGAAGACTCGGTACCACTAGTACCGGAAGACCGAGTCGCCCTTCGGCTAATGCCATGAGATGATCGTAATCACGCCTATCTTGTATGGTCAGGTCGTCGCCCGCCAAAACCATGATGAAGCTGAAATCATTTGGAACGACAAACTGCAATTCTGCGGCCGTCGTTCTAACGAAAAGTCTGGTTGGCCAGTTCGCGTCAATGATGAACCGGGGTTTGCCTCCAGCGTTCATTATAATACGTGACAGCTGCTCACCCGCTCTGCCAATTGAAACGACGAGCACTTCTTTTGGACGATACAGAGGGAGCAACTTTCCATTCTGTACGCGGCCTGCCAGGCTCGCTTTACCAAGTTCTTCCGGCAGATCCGACAACAACGCGTACGCCTCGCGATCACGATCCAACGCAAGCAGCGGCGCTACATCACCCTCGTCAAAAACATGAAAGCCAGGCAGGACCACCTCGATTTCTCTCAAGTCCTGCGTGTGCTGGATTTGTATGTGGCGCAGAGCCTCAAAAGTCGTCGGTGACGCATTATGATGATGCAGCTTGCGTCTGAGATGCGTCAAAATCTGGGTACGGAAGTATGTTCCGAGTACCCAAGATCGCGCTGAACTCCGGTCAAAGGTTGAAGAAATCCGGTCGAAAGCCTTGCCGATCGCAAACCTCCTGACACCGTCTTTGCGATCACGAACCAAATCGATCGCGGTGAACGGAAAGTCGGCGACAAGTTGTTTGATAGAGGCTCCGACCTCCTCGTAGAGCTCATCGCGTGTCCCGAAAAGAAGCTCTCCGTCTATGAGAAGGACATCTTTCCAACGATCTCCAATCGAAAGTGCTCTGCCGACATCCTTCTCCCCTAGATAAGTTGCATGGCGAGGGAAGACGGGTGTAAAGGCTGCGACCGAAGAGTCAGCGGCTCCCTCTATCGACGGAAGGGCGACGAAAACCTCATTTGACTTTCCGAGTGGCGTGTAAAGCCCGGTACAAAATCCGGTGAGCTCTTCGGTTACCTTCTCGTAGCCGATTAATTGCATAGTCCGATGATTGGCATTCACGATTTAACCCGATCCCTGAAGTGAGCAAGCACTTTGGCGTTGATCTCCGCTCGGAAATCTGCGGGCGAGCGGGTGCTTTGCCAATCGTAAGGAGCGATGTTGATCCCAAGCGCCTTGAGGCGTTCGATCAGCTTGTCGTTCTTTTTGCCGGTTTCGCCTTCTAGATATTGCTGCGGCATGATGACAAGCTCGACTGCGCCTTTAAGGCTTAGGTGGTCCTCGCTTGCTATTTCGATTGCCGAGGCTCGGTCGTCGTATGTCCCCGGATCATTGATTCCGCGATTGGCCTGGTTAGCAATCGAGACATAGCTATGGGTCGCCTGTTCGAAATGTGGGACATCGTCCGTCAAGCCGGGCTTGAGATGACCTTCAAAGTAATCTTCTACGCTCTCGAAGGCGAAACCAAGTTGCTGACGGGCGCTCTCATAAGTTCCGTCCAGCAAATAATCTTTGATCCCGAGGTGAGGATCGGCGCTGTCGTAAAATCCGGCTCGAGCAGCACCGGTGTCGAAGGGATAAACCTGGACGGGCTTCACACGCTTGGGATCGACGACAAAAACGCAAGGATATCTGGATATGTAACGCGAAGTTTCAGCTTCGTCATGGAGCCGGTAAGCCGGGCGGCCGAGAAAAAAATAAAGTAGCTTTCGGCCGAAAACCTTGCATTGACGAGCCTGAAGCTGACCCGAAAAGATAATTTCGTTCCCAATGCCCACCTCGGTGACGTGAACCAAGGGTAAAGCCTCTCCCATTGCGCTGTCGGCTACCCGGTCGCGAAGGTCGGTGCTTGGCTCACTAGGACCGCGAAGTTCCATCGGCTTTCTTGTCATAGTCCCTCCGTGTGGCGATCTGAATGCGACGGCATGTCCAACTTAGGTGCCTAATATGCCTGCGATCAATGCGAGCGCTCCGGTGGCAAGCAAGCTGCCCGTAGCTCCAGATAATGCCGCGCGTGCGTCGGAGAGTAGCGCTCGGATGATCCCAGTGTTGGGCTCGGACTTCCTCATTTCGGTAGAGAGGCCGTCCAGTGATCGAGAAAGGAGCGCCTCGTTCGCACCAGCCTCCACGAGGCTCGCATGGTACTGTTGGAGTTGTTGTGTCAACTCGCGGATTTGCGCTGTGTCGACCGAGCCTCCGCCGATATTGCCAACTGTATTGTGGCTCCCTACGACGCCAACCAAAGTTCCAACAGATCCAATTGTGATCGCCGGGCTGTTCTGGGCAGCGACCTGTTCTTCGCGTTTGAATGACATGCCCATCCCCGTTATTCCTGATTTTTCCAAAGCGATCGCCCAATCCAAGATCATGGTTCGGACCCTTTCAAGGATGCCAGCGATATCTGCCCGCTCGATGAAGATCGACATCTCGGCGAACGGCACCCTCATCTGCGAGTTGATCAGATCGATCATCTCCGGCTGCATAGGTACATGGATGGTACCCTTGCGCGCCAGAATGTGTTCAATCTCTCCGACCGACTGGCCGGTGGCTGCCACGCTAAGACTTCGCATCAGTTCGGCAGGCCCTTGGATCGGTATCCATCCGCGCATCGGATTGTTCGCGCGGGGGCGACCGTGAAGTTTGCGATAGTCGGGAACCTCATCGGGATATCCGTTGAGCTCTAGATCGACCCAAGCTTCGACCGAGGGTAGGTCCAGTTTCGCGGCAGCCAGCCGAACCTTCCTAAGGAGAGATGATAGGCTTGTGGTGGGATCGAGCGCGTCCCGCTGTATTTCCTCAACCAAACCAGCCATTTTTCTCTCCATCCACAACGCAGTTTTCCGGCAGGTGCGTGCTTACTCACGTCGAACTCAAGCCACCTGCGCTTCAGACGTAATCGAAGGCGGGGCTGATGGCTTGGCAGTCGACGCAAGCTGGGGCCATATCCGACTGTCAATCGAATGGTATGCGGCTGTTTTCTTAAACACCGAGTACAGATCGCTACGGAATTTCCGGATCGTCGGTTGTGACTTCTCGTCGACCAACCAAGCTCTGATCACCAGATCGTAAAAATCTCGGTTGGCTTTGAAGTGCTTTTTGCTCAGTTCACGCTGCATACCATGAGTGGAGTTATCGCTTGCCTTCTCTGCCGAGATCTTCTTTGCGATATCATCAAAATCCTTCAGGACGTCTTCCGCAATCAGTTTTGAGAACCCCTTATGTTGAACCTCGTTCCAAAAGCTATCATAGGCCTCGTTTTCCATAAGCTCCCTCAGGAACGCCGAAAACATCCGGTCTGGTGCCTGGCCGCCGGGCAGGGCAATAATGTGATGGCCGAGGTCGGGTTTCTCATCACCGTCGAGAATGCATATCGACCGCATCGAGGATTGGTCCATCTTTCGATCGCAGAACAGTGCACGCAACGACTTCGCACCGATGCTCGCGCCAACAAAATGCAGCAGATTTCGCGCGGTGACGAAGCCCGGGTCTAGCTCCTTGCTGATGTAATCCAAAAGCTGCTCAAGAAAGAAGCGAGCCTCCTCATCCTCCGTAAAAACTGGGATGAAGACATTCCGGTAGAGTTGCGATGCCTGCAGTCCGCTCAGATGCATCTCAATATGTGACGGACCGGGATCAGGCATCATGGTGACCCTGTCCAATTGGTCGACAAGGTATACGATGCGCTGCTTCAATTCGTATGCATGTTTCAGGATGTACAGGCTGTGCGTCGTCATGAACACCTGAATCCGGTATTTTTTAGCGTAGCTGGCTATAAGATCAAAAAGCTTCTTCTGTGCCGTAGGATGCAGCGTGGCATCGAATTCGTCGATCAGCAGAACGCTTTCGACGTCTCGTTCCTGTCCGGGTACTACACTCTCGGTTAGGTAACGGAGGCAGTTCAGCGCGGTAAGAATGATGCTGATGTTGTCCTCGCCCGAGGAGATCGTGTTTGAGTCGATACCCTGAACCGTGGTCGTGAAATCGCTGCGCTTTTTGACATCGGCAATGTTTTGGTTGAGTGCCTGCACGATCTCCATTCGTGTCAGGTCCGCATATTGCTTGACGAAGGCGGCATGGATTGCTTCGGGCAACTGACCGCGCGGCTTGTCGATTTCCCTGGCGTCGCTGAGTTCGCCGTACGGGTATAGTCGCGATAGCCCTAGATAGACAACTGGAACCGAAGGAAGTGTATCTTTCTTAGCTCGGGCATATTGGGGCTTGATCGAAAATCTGAAGTTACTAACCTGCTGCTGGTCCTTGGAGTTGTGCCGCCTGAAAGCAATCGTGTCGCCGTTCACATACTTGACCGAAAACAACGTGCCCGAAGTCCCTTCGGCCGGGTTGCTGTAACTGCCCTTGTCTCCGCGAGAGACAGTCTCGATCTTCGGGTTTACCTTGTCGACGAATTTTCCCAGGATAACGGTCGCGTCGCTGGAGGTGAACCGCGGATCATTGCGCTTCAGCGCCTGGAAGGAGTTGCTGACGATGTGCATCAACGTCGACTTGCAGGTGCCATTCGTACCCGAGATCAAGTTCATTCCTGGCTCAAAGCCGATCTGAATCTTCTTGAGTTTACGATACTGAACGAAATCGATTTCACTGATCATTTGAAAAGGCTCCCCAGCCTTGGTGCTCATCCGAGTCTTTTGAAATTGGTATTTAAGTCGGCCTTACCGACGGGATTGCTGATGGCGACTATCGGCGTCGTGATTGAATGCTGTTCATTGGGTCGCCTGCTTGCTAGCCAGTACCTCGCGGATGAACCGATCCAGTGACTTGCCGCCCGGTGAATGCGCAATCGAAGCGTAACGATGAGCGAGATGCACCGGGATCAAGGCATTCTGAAACAGATCTGTCTGCATCATCTCTATAATTGAAACCATGTGAGAGATGTCGTCGGCGTAGTTATCCAGATCGACTTTTGCGTCGCGGAATGGAGTTCCCCTGATGCTCGTCTTTCGCGGGAACGGGTAGGCAAGCGTGACGTCGAAGAGTTTCCGTCGAGACGTGCGAACTATGAAGGTCTGACCGTAGTAGGTCTCGTCGCCGAAGTTCTTGCTCGACTCGATCTTATCTGGCTCGATGAATGTCGAACGGTACTCGTCGCTCACCGGGAGCACGAAGGTGCCTTCGAGCGGGTTGTCGTCGGAGTCGCGAGATAGCAAATTCTCGATGAGCTGGGCATGCTCGACGACCTTTCCAGTTTTGGAAATGCCCATTACGATGGGCCCGCGCATATTTCGATCACTGCATTTCTGCCTGATCTCGTGGAGAAGCGACATGATGCTTCTATGAAAACGTGCACCTTCCCCGAAAATCGCGAGCGGTCCGTCTATGATGACGTTCATGTTCGCGACGATGGAGGGGTCTGACTCGAACGAGCACCTTATGATGTGGATCACGAGCAGGTGCTCGAGAACCGACATCAGACGGTTGAAGCACTCGGTATTGCCGCCTTCTTCGTTGAAAACCTCCTGGATACGGAGCGCGTCGGTAACGTAAACGCGCTGAGCAGGATCGCCACCGATATCCACGTATCCCGGATCAAGGGGAACGAAGAGGTTCTCCTTCAATTGCTGGCCGTCTACAGGCGATCGGTTCTTGAATTCGATACCTTCCCGTCCGTGTTTGATGACGATCGAGCCTATCGCCTTGGCATCATCGCCATAGGGCCTCGGCTCTTCGCCGGAAAGGTCGCTTTTCCCGGTCCGCCTCAGCAGCTCGATGAACGTGTCGTAGAGACTTATGCCCTTGCAGTGAAACTGTTCGGCATGAAACACATTCTCAAACACCGATGCGCGGAAGAAGGATCTCGTCTTAGGGTGATCGGCATGCGTAATGCCAGCGCCAGGCAGGATGATCTTGCTTTGATTGGACTTCTTTTTTAGGTCAGCAATGTCAGCGGGGTCCACGAATGCCGTGTTTCTATCCCGTAGCCGCTTGTACTGATCGACGAATATAAGGACGTTCGACAGTTTGATAACGCCGACGCGGACAGACGGAAAGTCTTGGCGAACCACGGATTCGTATGGAGAAGCGTCGCTGGCCATGACAACGCCCTCCTCAAGTTCACGTACGCGATCGGTCACGTCGATCAACCTCTGGCGAATTAGGTCGATCTTGCCGCTGTGGTCTTTGACGGTCTGCACAGACTTGATGAAGCGCTGAACTTCCGGATCGTTAAGGACGTCGAACCCTCCGCCCGCGGATGCCCTCTCATTCGAATAAGGCATGTCAGCCCCCGACTTCCAACGGGGCGAACCAGTAAGACGCGCCAGCTTTGCACTGCCGGTACTTCGCGCCAACCTGAGCGGGATCAAAGAGCATGATCTGTGTGGGTGTCGTGAAGTTGGAGCTTAGCGTCTTGATCCTCGCGAAGCCGACGTCCTGGCAGCGCTTGAGACTGGGAGCGAAATCTTCGAAGTCGTAGTATTTCGACAGTGTCCTAATTTCGTCATCGTTGTTGAGGTGGGTGACGAAGAAGTTTTCGGTATTTGACAGTATGTTCGGATGGATCGAAGAGGGCTCCTGCGTCGCATAGACGAGGGACATCCCGTACTTCGCACCTTCTTTTGCTATCCTGGGCCACGTGGTGTTCAGGTCTGCCTTTTTGCCGATGAGGTTGTGTGCCTCTTCAACGTAGAGCACGATCCGGGGCGCAGCTCTGCCCGACGTGAAGAGACCGGATGACGTCTGAAAAATGCCGCTCGCTATCCGTTCGGCCATGGTCTCTCTGATGGAGGGTTTGCCGACGGAGAGATCCACAATGACTATCCTGCCCGCGGACAGCAGCTCGTAGATCTCGCGCGTGATATTGAAAGACCCGGTTGCCGAATGGAAATCGCCGGCGGCGGACTTGATGGCGTTGAGAGCGCGGATCAGACCGTCGGTCTTGCTGGACCGGCCAACAAGCACCGCCAGCATGGCGACGTCTTCCGTGTTGAGCCACTTCTCGTCTTTCGCTTTCTCAATACCATTGACCTTGCGATCGACTTCGCGAACAGCAGACCAGAACCTGGCGGCGCACTGCGGTGACACGCGATGACCATCCCTGCCTGCCGTCAATTCGAAATGTCCGATCACTGCGGCCGCACGTTGATCGACGTTAGTCGATCCGGCTTGTTGATCTACTGGAATGACGTGTTCGAACATTTTAGCCAGCGCGGCTTTGTTGGTTTCAAACTCGATGGTGAAGCCGTCGGGGTAGGGGAAGCCGGCTTCTGCCAGAATTGTTCTGTAAAGCGCCACGCGACGCTTCCAACGCTTGTAAACGCTCGGGTTTGACCTGTCCGGCTCCAGCAGATCGCATGCCGCGAACGTCTTGAGGTCATCGTTTAGACTTGCTCCATCGGAGTTCAGATTGTCGACGATAAACTGATGGCCAACCTCGAGATTCTGATAGAAGTTCACCCTGACGTCTCGGAACCCAGGTTTGGCACCGATCCGGTAGCGCACGGTGTTATCGAAGAAGACGTCCGCGATCGAACTCCCTTCGTCTTGATTGTTTGCGTTCGAATACTCGCCGTTGATGTCGAGGATGAGCTGGCCGATGGGGGAGTCGGACTCGAACGCGGAAAGCGCAACGGCGGAAACCATCGTCTTCGTGGTGTTGGATTTACCTGTTCGCGTCATGCCGAACACAGCGGTTCGTCGTGCGAGGAAGTCGCCGGGGAAGATCTTCACCGGAACGGACGCTTGTCCTGGTCGCAATGACAACTGATTGGATGACGTGAAACGCACGGTTCCAATTTCGAAGGGTGCTGGCGGGCGCTTCATTCCCAGAGCGAGCGCATCCTTCTCGGCCTTGGCCTTTCTGATGGGATCAACGAAGTTGACAATTGTGGAAAGCGCTTCAGGCCCCGGTTTCCGAACCGTCATATGTCTAGCCGCAAAGAAGTCTTCTGCGTCAGCGCCGAAGTTCAGCTTCGAGGAGGCATCAAGATAGAACGTGCCAAGAATCTTGCATTCGACCCCACTCCACTGAAGCATGGAAAACGATATCGGCTCGTCCATCCGGAAGGCCGGGTCCTTGGTGGCGGGGTTGTCCTGGAAGTGTTCCATGACCGCTCGAACCACGTCACGATCCGTTGCAAGTTCTGCCCGGCCGACGACCCTCAGCAGCAATATACGGCGATCGATGGGATGAGCCCCTACCATGTCCTTGGGATCGGCGCTGCAGGCGAGGAGGTAGCTGTTCATCGGAATGCCGCCGGCGTTTTCGCGCCATTTGTCATTCGTCATCACCGTCGTGGCGTCATACGAGGTATGTATCGTATGCCCGACCAGAGCGGAGCCTGCACTATCGTCTAGAAGTGCGCTGAGCGGGTTCGTTCCCGCAGACATGGCTGTAACAAGACTTTCGATCATCTGATCTATCCAACCGCAAGATTTCGATCGACCGCTTGGATCTGGACGGTAGCGTTCTGCCGGCGACGGGGGATCTGAATGATCTCCGCACCGTGTTGGAGCGTGCCAGCCTTCCTGAGGTCGGAAATGATGTCCGAGACTACGATTTCTTTCGCAACCAGCCGCCGCTTCTCGTCTATGCGTGCTGAGTACTGAAGATTCACAAGGGCGTACCCGGGATGCGTTCCGTAAAGCCGTCGGGCATCAGAATGATCATCATAGGAGAGCAACCATCGCCCCGGCAGGTTTTCAGTGGCTCGAGCCAACTCTTCGTGGTCTTGGGAGCCGAAATGGTATCGGTACAGCTTGTCCGCCTTCGCGAAGAACGGCGGATCGAGGTACCAGAACAGCTTCTGCGGGCTGTCGCGATATAGCGCGGTCCTTCTGACGTCGCGTACCGTCTTCAAGTACGTTTCGTTCCGAACAAAGCGAACGCGGTGACGGAGAAGCGATAGCTCCAAGATACGCTCAGCCAGCTTCTCCTGATTGAATCTGCAATTGATTTTGTATTGACCAGATTGCGACATCCCGCCGATCGGGCCCGCGCCCTGATTCAGCGAACCGGAGAAGCTTGTTCGGTTCAGGAAAATGCATTTAAAGGCAGTCTCCAAGCCGGAGCCGAAATTGGAGTGTTTCAGGCGTTTCCATTCCTTCAATGACACTCTGGCGTCGTAGACCATATCAGCGAGAGCTTCAGCGTCAGGCGAGAAAACGGTCCTCCAGAACGAAGCCAGGAGTGGGTCGGCGTCGGCCAAGGCAATCATATCGACATAGTCCGCTTCCAAAAGGGAAATGGACACCGACGCCCCACCCGCGAACGGTTCAATAAATAGAGCGGGCCGCGTCCCGGCTTTTGAAATGAGATCGGCGATGAGTGGAGCCAACTTCCGCTTTCCACCGGGATATCTGAGTGGGGAAATGTCTGATCGGGTGCACCAATTGACCACGCTTGCCGCATCACCGACGCTTTCCTGTCCCACGAAGTCTTTCCCTAATGCTACCTGGTCGCGAATCTTCGCGTTATGGTAAATGCTAGAACGACAATGTTACTTTCACAATCACAGATATGCTGATTTTGAACATTCGTTCAAAAAAGTTGCTTTCAGCTTGGACTGGGGGCGGACGAGCGACGCAGAGCAGTCAGCCCCGTGGTTGCTGCAACGTCGAGTATTAGCCTACGACAATAGCGAGGTAACAGTCGAGGCATATGCTAAGTCAAAATCTGCTCTGCCAGCCATTCCGGCTGCTGGTGGTTCCGCCATTGTAGTTCTTAAAAGATCAGGTGCCCCGAAAAATCTTTGGCAAAAAGGCATCCAAGGAAAACGCCGATCCTCGCTGGTAGCTCGGTTTGATCGAAGTGCCGGCAAAACGCTTGTTGAGCCGAGTTAGGCGACAGACTAAGGTGTGGTCAATGGCGAGCGTTGGAGGGTGCTTTGGCACATGGGCTGCCACGACGCTTGGATCGAGATCGCAGGCGATAACTTTGCTGTGCCGGCGACTGGAGGCTTTCTCGACCAACCGCCGAAATGGTGTCCAATATGATCCCACGAATGTGCCCTTTGCAGGCTCGGTGCAGGGCACTCTCGACGTCCCCAACGGCATACAGGACACTATTTAGAGTCAAAACGGCTTCCCCATCCGCCTTTGATCACGAAATCAACGCGCGCCGACGCGTCTTCCCACCTCATGAAATTGACGGTTCGATCAGATTTTGCCACCGGCGCAATCTTTAAGACCGAAAAGCGGCTCGTGCGGTTTGCTTTAGACGTCGCAACCGCCTTTTTAGTGGAACATGACTGTTTTTTAGTCCTCATCACAACTCCGAAGGCTCTTGCATTTTCGAGCACTATTGAGCGCATAGCGTAATGCGTCTGTCCAGCCGTCCCACGTGAGGGGCAATCTCTAGCGCGTGTGGTTCAGCGAAATCTTCAAAAATTTCGTCTCGTCAGGCCAGGCGGTTGCCCGCTTCTTTAGCCGAGTTTTTCGCGTGTTCGCCGCCACCCCGGTGCCGCGGTCATCCGCTAACGCTCCGTCAAATTCCCAGAGAATCCACCCTGCGAATGCCCAGTTTGGAGAACCTCGTTCGTGCCGCTTCGAATATCCCATCGGCCAACAAAGCGCGGGCCATCGGACGAGAAGGATGGAAAACATTTGGACTCAAGGTTAGCCAACTGTCACGCGGCTCAGTTCCCAGCTCAGTAGCAATGAACACCTGAGATTTTGGCTGCAACGTCCTGCAGTGTTCCGACGTCCAAGCGTTCCCTGACTGTCACGAGTGTCATCAACTCCCACGATAGGTGGTTGTCGAAGCGAGCGATGTTGGGCTTAGCCACGCCCGACATCAAAGTTTCGACCGACGGAACATCGCCGGATGCCCAACTCTTCAAACATTCCTCGACGCCATCGGGGTCACAATTCTGCAGCTCGATCGCATACTGCAACTGAGCCGTCCGAAAGTCCCTTGTCATGAAAGCCAGCGCAAGTGTGGTCAGCTTTCGCGTCCCGATCCAGGGAAGAACGAGCGTGCCATCCGCATACGGCAGGATGGATCGTGTCTCAAGCCCAAGCTCGGAAAAGCACCGACGCGCACTGGCCAGCATGTCCGTCGCGACGCGGTCGATGTATGCATACTCCTTGTCGCTGGCGAGCACACGCTTCATTTCGTCAGCTATGCGGTCGTGCAGGCCGCCGCCATTTCCACTGAAGCGCGGCGGCTTTCCTCCGCGGGTCGATCTCACTGTTATGACCCGAGTGGCGTCATCGACTTCGAGAACTTGCCAGCGTCGTCCAGCGAAAATCAGCGTCTCACCCGATTTGATCGCCGAGTCCAGTGGATACGTCCCGAGGGTCCTGGCATCGTGCATGATCCGGTATTCCCGCTCAGAGGAGAAGACGGGATAAAAGTCGTGCGCCTCGGTAATTCTCTCACCGAACTCGCCGACCATGAGCAGCCCTTGAGGGGATTGCTCAATGAGCTTGTTTTCCGGCGATGCCATACACCGAAGAAGATCGGCGAAAGTCGCGCGATCAATTGCTTTGAACGGCCCGCGGTCGCAGAGGACTTTCCAGGCAGACTGCGGAGAGACGCCACCCTTCTGCAGGATAAGCGCTAGAACCTGGTGAAGAAGGGTCGAGAGATGCACTCCGGTTGCCGTGGGCGGCTCGCACCAGCCGTCTTTAAGGCATTCTATCATAGCGATCGACTGAACTAAGCCCAGATTCAGGCGTTCGAGAGGATGCTGTCCACGGCCCGGACTGCGTTCAATGACGAACATCCGCATGACTGCCGGACTGCCGGCACGGCGTCCCGATCGGCCGAGACGTTGTCGCAGCGACGAAACTGAAAAACCCGGGCCGATCTGCGCGACCGATTCCACGTCTCCGATATCGATCCCTAGCTCAAGGGTGGTGGTTGCAACAGCGGTCGTCGGGCGCGGATCGTCGCGAAGCCTGATCTCGACATCTTCGCGCTCGGCCTTGGACAGGCTGCCGTGATGTGGAAAGAATTCGTTAGGGACACGGCTCTCCTCACACATCAGCCGGAGGCGGTCGGCATAGAGTTCGACCCGCTCCCGCGAGCCTCCGAATAGAAGGTTTCGACGCCCTCGGAGTAATCTGAACAGATCGTCCGCCAGGCGTTCGGGGATACCGTGCCGTTCGTCCGGCTTCTCGTTTGTGTCCTCGTCGGTGTCTCCATCTCCATCCTTCGGGGCTTCCTCGTTGTCGTAGTACCCGCGGATCTGCAGCTTGAGACCGTTTCCTTCATCGTTGCCCTCGATGATGGTCACGTTCGCACCGGCAGAGGGACGCAGTGCATCGGCCGCGAGCCGCATGTCGCCGAGCGTTGCCGAGAGACCGATGCGATCGATCCGTTCGCGGCCGCACTCGATCTCGATGCGATTGAGGATGGATTGAAGCTGCATGCCGCGCTCGGTGCCGATGAAGGCGTGGAGCTCGTCGATGACGACGGCCTCGAGCGACGCGAATAGGAACCGCACTTCTTTCCCGCGGCGAACGAGAAGCGCTTCCAGAGATTCCGGCGTGATAAGCACCACGCCGCTTGGGTTCTTGCGCGCCCGCGACTTGGCGTCCGCAGATACATCGCCGTGCCATTTATGGAGCGGGATATCGCAGGCTTCGCACAACGGTTCGAGCCGACGATACTGATCGTTGATCAGTGCCTTGAGCGGACTGACGTATAATATGCGGAAACCGTCCCTGCCAGCGCCGCCCAAAACGCGGGTCAGTAGCGGCAGGATAGCGGCCTCGGTCTTTCCTGCCGCGGTCCGAGCTGACACGACAACGTCGCCACCCGCCAGAACGGCAGGGATCGCCTTCTCCTGGACGTCTCGCAGGCGCTGCCACTTCTGCGCCCATATCCAACGGCGGACGGGTAGCTCGAGGCGATCAAAGGCGGAGGGTTGCAAGCTCGTCGTCCGCTTCGTCGCCGTCCTCCGGGATTTCTGTCTCGTCCGCGCCTTGGCGGTCCTCGCTCACTTCCAGGCGGGTCAGTAGATCGCTCCATTTGACATCGGGGTTCTGCTCAAGGACCGCAAGAAGATCGACAAAGGCCTTCACGGTGTTTCGCGGCGTGCGGAAATAGGCGTCGCCGATCGTGTTTGAGCAATGCTCCATGAAGGCGACAAGCGCTTCATCGGGAACGAGATGTTTGTCGTTGTCGCCACCCGCGAACACGTCCCTCAGTCGTTCCAACAGATGGAATAGTTCCTCGGGCGTAAGGCTGGGGAGGTTTATGACAGGCCCTGAATAGTCGGTGAGGCCGTTCACCGCGAAGCTGTTCTCTGCCAACCTGCTCTGAAGCGCTTCATAGGAGTAGAGGCCCCGGCGGGTGTCGAGCAGGAATTCCGGTGTGCCGCCGAGAATGAAACCGATGCCCTCTGTCGTGCCCTGGAGGACGTCGTTCAGGATGCGGAGTATCTGCTCGTAGTTCTGTTTGCGCGCTTGGGCGCTTTGAAGCTTGTATAGATTCACCAGTTCGTCGAGGCAGACAATCATCCCGCCGAACCCGGCAACACGTACGAACCTGGCCAGCAGCCTAAGACCGTCGTAAAAGGACGCGTCATCCAGGATCGTCCTGACGCCGAGGTCCTGACGAGCTTCGGTCTTCGTGGTGTATTCGCCGCGCAGCCACCGCAGGGCCGCATCCTGGAGGACGCTATTGCCGTCCTCGTAACCGCGGGCATAGGCGGCTACTACAGTCGCGAAGTCGTACCCCGCCACCATTTCACGGATGTCACCCAACCCGTCCTTGACCGCCGACTCGATGGGGACACCTGTCGCGGCTGCTCGTTCGGTCGCCTTCTGGATATAGCTCTCGAGGATGTTGCGCAGGGCACCTCCGTCAGGCGCGGTCCGGGTCGACAGGCTTCTCGCTAGCTCGGCATAGAGCGAGCGAGCTTGGCCGTTCGTGGCATGGATGCGGCGATCCGGCGACAGATCCGCTTGGCAGACGGCAAGCTTGCTTTGGAGCGCAATCTGCCGAACGAGGAAAAGGAAGAAGGTCTTACCCGCTCCGTATGCCCCGATTACAAAACGGATGCTTGACCCGCCTTCGCCGACGCGGCGGATGTCACGTATGAGAGCTTCGATCTCGCGCTGACGTCCGACCTGGATATGCTGGAGGCCAAGGCGGGGGACGACACCTGCTCGGAGCGCGCTGATGATCGTGTCTCGATCACGCGGCTTAATCGCGGGCTGCTTTGTGGTCATGCGGGTATGCCTTCTTTGATATGTGCGGAATTGGTCGGGACATCAGGCAGGAGGTGGCGGTTGATGTCCAATTCATCGTCGCCCTCGATCATGAGTTCGTCGAAGCGGTCGAGTGACCAGTCGTTGATCGCTTCTTTAGCGGCACCAGCCATAAGGGAAGCATCACGGGCCAGGTGCTCGAAGTCGTCTTTCGACCAAGTCGAACGCTGAAGAATCTCGGCGAGAAACGCGCCATACCGCTGCTCAAGACCCTCGAAGAGTTCGCTTTGCGGGACTTCTTGGTGAGGCTCAGGGAGGCCGACTGCGACTTCGTCTTCCTCGACGAAAATGTCAGCGAGAACGCTTGAGGTAACCCGCGTCTCCGAACGTATGCTTTGCAGCCTCGACAGGTCGATGCGCGTAGGGGAGGGGGAAGCCGCGCGTGTCGTTGCGTCAGCAGTCGGGAGCAAATTGTCCCCGGGAACGCGAGCATTGCTCGTTCCTGCATGAAGTCGTTCATAAAGCGACTTGGCATCCATACCCATGCGCTTGAAGATTGTTTCCAGCTTTCTGACTTCGTCTGCGTGCAACTCACCGTCGGCCGAGGCGAGCAATACGAGCTCGGATGCTATGACGTGTCGGGCACCCTCGGGAACGTCTTTCAGGCGCTTGAGCCAATCATCGAGGCGCGAAGCATCGCCCTCATTGAGCTTGATCTCGGCTTCCAAACGGCGTTTCTCGTCGACTGACAGGTCAGTGGCTCCGGCAACCCGATCGAGAAGAGCCTGCCGCTCGAGTTCGTGGAATTCACCGTCGGCGTGCCCCACCAGCATTCCGAGCATCACCGAAAGCTGCTGGATCCGATAGGCTTCCGTAGCCTCGCCGGGGAGAGGCGACGAGATTGGAAACAGGATTGCCCGATCCTCGCCTGCTGGTGGTTTCACGGAAAAGGCCGGATCGAACGTCGCACCTATGCCGAAGCTCGATAGAGCCTGGCTCAGGTCCCGAAGCTTGGCCTTGCCGGGGTTTATCCCCATGTCCAGCCCGAATTCGGTAGCGATGTCCGAGATTTTCGTCTCGACCGTTTGGTCTGCGATGCGGCGAATTCTCGTGAGCGGATCACCGGGCAAATTTTGGGCGGCCGTTGATCGCAGAGCCTCGGGGAGTTTGGCGATCGCGAGCAGGTTCGGCTCAAGGCCGGGAAGACGACCGAGGGTACGGCTGTAGTCGTCGAGCTGCTCCATGCAGTCATTGAAAACCCGGCGGGCGACTTTGATCGGCTCCTCCCGATCGGTGATGTCAGGAATATCGCCTCCCAGAACAGCAATATCGATGTTGAAACTGCCGCTACAGGCCTGGTAGCTTTTCTTGAGTTTCTTTGTCCGCCCGCCTCTTGGCCGATAACCGTCAGGATAAAGCTTGGCGAACTCGAGATGATAAAGCTCTCGCAGAAGGGCGGGGGCACGCTTGGCAGGCGTACGAACGCTGGTCTCCGGATGTGTCTGCGCGAAGCGCAGCATCAAATCGGCTTCGATCGGGCGATCGTCCCGGACGCGGATACCCAATGCGATCTTTACCGCCGTGGGCACTTCATAGCCGTTCGGTTCAATTCTCGCGAGGAATTGCGCTGAAGGTTCGCCGCTTTTCAGTTCGGCGGCCGTCAGCAACTCGGTCGCATACCTGTTGAACGAGCCGTTATGCCCGTAAATTCCATGGAGACGCCTTACTTCCGTCAGCACCGCCGCAGCGTCGTTCGTGTATTGGTCAAGCAGAAGCCGCCGCTCGAGACCGTAGAAGTACAAGAAGACATAGCCGATGTAGTCGTCCGGATTTGACCGCGTGCCAGCGAGCCATTCCAGATACGATCGCCGGGCATCTGGAGACATGCCGCCATAAGATGGCCAGTAACCCATTGAGATGCCTGCAGTATCCCGGCCTCTGCCCACAGTGAGCGCTGGATTGACGAGGCAATTCTCATTCTCGTTGAGGCGTCCTTGTTTTCCAAGAAAGCCGCCGAGGTAAAAGAGACCGCCAGCTATGTGCACGGAGCTCACCGAGACTGACTTGCCTGGAGCCATCCATTCCGCGCCGGCCATTCTGTTGGCAGAGGCATCGATTCGAGTGGTGAAAGGGGCGGCCTTCGCTTCTGAAGACGGTCGGCGGTGAAAATTCAGAAGCGTGCCGAACTGAGGTGAGATTGTCCCGCCGGTTGTGGCTGCTTTAGGTGCTTGTTCGATAATTTCGGTGAGGTCGTCGTTGCTATCGACGGACGAGGTCTTGGCCTTGGATGCGTTCGAGTTGACCCAATCGACAACGTTCCTGTTGTGAACTTCCAGGGACGTCAGCTGGCCCGTTGTCGTTGAGGGTGACGTACCGGACAGGTCCATCAAACGCCCTGGTGTAGGCTGAGGCGCGCTCGGTTTCCCTATTGGCTCCTGACCATGCTGGCTCCGGAAAGCCTTGATATCGTTGTCCATTTTGACGGCCTCCCGCTTTCGCTTGCGCCTGCTCCGAAACATCATCACACCGCCAATTGCAATACCCAGAAGCGCGAAGGTCCAACGGCTGTTGGTTTCGGAGGGTGGAGCTGCTGAAGGCTGTGATGTTGCAGTTTCGCTGGGCGAGTTTTGGGTGATTTCCGTTCGAGACGTTTTTCCGGTGATGGAGTCGACAGACTGCGCTTGACCCGGCTCATTGGCGCTCGCTGGCGCATTGCTTTGATCGTTCTGCTCGCTTGGGCTTGGAGGGTTGCTGACAATCGGATCGAGCGGTTTGGTTTCTACTGCCAGACCGCGTTGTCCAGGTATTTCGCCTTTGGAATCAACCGCGTTCACTGGTTGTTGAGTTGCCAGCGGTGGTGGTGGCGGGAAGAGGCGGTCGATGGTCGACTTATCTGCGGATCCCGTCACAGGAAGACCGTTGACGGATTGATACGCTCGTAGTGCCGCGATCGATTTCTTGCCCCAGACTCCGTCGGGCAACCCTGGTTTGAAGCCCTGCTCGGCCAGTGCCTTCTGAATATCGCGGACCGATCTCTCGGCAGCCATGGTCGGAACGGCATTTAACTGACCGAATAAACTCGCGGCAACAACCAAGACAACAACCGGCCGATACTTCACGAAAACCTCACCCCCAAAGTAGATTCTCACTATACACGGAGTGCTTGTGTGGCCAAGAGGGCGATTGCATTCTTTGACGAACTTCAAACGCCTTCATAAGGCGAAACCCGGGAATGAGGGAGAGCCTTCATTGTCCGATTGGTGCCAACCTGTGATCGCGTGAGATTTTTCGGGATACGTAATGCCCCTGAGCATGGCGACGCTCAGCTTATGCATCCTATCCAGACAGTACCAAACCGTTTATTGGCAGCTTTTGCCACACGAGGATCACAACCATCGGACAGTTCCAGTCCAAATGGAAGACGAGTGGGATCCTCAAAAAATGGGTCGTCCGAATTCACTGCGATTCCGCTGGATAATGCGTAGCGCATCGATGCCCACAAAAACCAGCCAAGCGCGATGTCGCCCACGGAGTCATCGTCGCGACTATCGCTTGCCGCCTTTTTTCGCTTGGCGATCCCCATCTCATCGAGAAGAATCGTAGCAACCGCATGGGCGCAGCAATCGGCAAGTTGAACTCCGATGACCGAGCGTGAGTCACATCCTGCAACAAGATGGAAACCGGGCGGGAGATCGACTGGTTGCTGCTTCATGCCGCCATCTAGGTAAACCCTTCCGCCTATTCCGGGCATATTCGCTGCCATCTTCTGAGCAAGCCTGGCTGCAAGGGTCATAAGGAAGTGACGTTCGTCGAGGGCACAGATCGCGATGCCAACCTTGCACTGACTGATTATGCCTCGATATGCTTCGCGCAAACGCTGAGCGTTCTCATTGCCGCTCATAGTCATGCTACTTTTGAATTCATCCCTACCGGGAGTGAGGCCACAGCTTATCAGAGCTTCTTTAGCCAACTCGATGTGTTCCGGCGTGGCGCTCACGGCCGCCAAAACAATGAAGTTGCCGCGGTCGTGAATGCTCTCGTCGCAATAGATATCCATTGATCCTGTCTGCCCGTGCGGAGTTGGGATATCGAAAGACCATAACTGTGAGGCTGGCTTTTGCGAAGGCCCGCGTTCTGCGTGCACTCGAAGTTGAAATCCAACGAACGTGGTAGCGTAGTCACACCCCGAAAGACGATCAATGTGGTGCTAGGGATGACCCGGTACCATCCAGGAATGGGGAATAACCGATGTCAACGAATAGCGCTATCCCACAAGTCTACCCGCCCCGCCGCTGTCGGTCCAATCCGCGACGGTGACGTTGCGACCGGATGATTTGGCACGAAGGAGCGCTGCGTCCGCCCGCTGCATCAGCGTCGTAGGCGGCTGGTTAGCCTCTGTCGATGCTACCCCGATGGAAACCGTTACCGTACCAAGTGGTCTCCCGAGGTGGTTGATTGGCGTGGACTCGATCGCATGCCGGATGTTCTCTGCGATCTCGAATGCCGCCGAGCGCCCTACATTGCGCAGGACAACGGCGAACTCTTCTCCACCATAGCGGTGCGCGAGTCCCGCCGTGCCGGCTAGGTCCGCCATGATCGCGGCTACCTGGCACATGACGAAATCGCCGGCGTCATGTCCGAAGTCGTCGTTGAACCGCTTGAAGTGGTCGATATCGACCATCAGAAGCGCGGCCGGGAGATCTGTTTCCTCCCGACGGAGACGGTTAAGGCTTTCGTCCAGTGATCGCCTATTCAGCAGCCCTGTAAGGGCGTCTTTGGTGGCCAGGTTAGTCAGGCGGTTTCGGAGCTGCAGATTTGCGATTGCTAAGCCGAGGTTCTCTGCAATCAGCTCAATGTACACGCGGGCCGCGATGAGCTTGGTACCCTCGACGCTTTCGAAGTAGAGCATGCCGACGATGTCGCCATGGGCTGCGAGGGGTACGCAGAGGCTACCACCTGGCAGCGCGTCATTCAGATGTTGGCAGAGGACGTCGCCTTCCGAGCTGTCGCTCATATGTGGTCGTCCGCGCCGTAGACCCCAGCATTCAAAAGTCTGAAACTCTTGCGACGAGCGTACCGGATCGTTCCAGGTGCCCGCTGCGGTCAAGGCCGTTCTTCCGTCGTTCATGATGTAGAGCCGGCCGCTGAGTCCAGGAAATATCTGCACGGCAAACAGAGGGACGACATCGGCTAGCTCAGCTTCGTCGCGGCAGGCCTGCAACCGATGCATCAGTTGAAGGATGAGGTCCTTCGTCTGCTGGTCCATCCTGCGTTCGGCGTCGAGGCGATCCCTTTCGATGCCATTGTCGCGGAATACCTGGATTGCGGCATTCATGTCGCCGATCTCGTCGGTACGGCCATCGGGCAACACCTGCACATCGTAGTCCTGCTTGGCAAGCCTGCGCACGATGCCGCTCATTTCGAGGAGGGGACGTGCTACCCGTCGCTTGAGCACGAAATAGAGGACACTGAGGAATAGCAGCGCGGTAGCAAGGAGAAGGGACTTGGCAACCGCGCCCCAGAGGTCGGCCTTCGCCTTCGCACTGGCAAGTTCCTGCTCAGTTCTCGTGGCTACAAGGTCTGTGAAGTGGGCAACGCTGGCCAGCAGGCCAGACTGAGCCTCTTCGTGCTCAGCGGAGAACACCGCCGCACGGGCCTTTTCCTGCTCGCCGTTCGCGAAATCCTTAACGGCTCGCTCTTCGATTTCATCCAGGAGTTCGGCATCGTTCACGATGATCGACAACGCTGCCGCTTCCTGCACACTAAGTCGTGATTGATCCAGGGCCCTAAGAGATTTTCCCCGCGCTCGTTCATTGGCATCGGCTTCTTCAAACGCCTTGAGATACCGACTATCCCCCTTCTGTATGTAAAGTCTCGCGTCCTCTGTCGTCCGCTCCGCAGCGCGTGATAAAGCCTCAACTTGCTCGTCGAGCCTCCATGCTCTCTCGGTGGCCAAGCGCTCCTCGTCGATGCTCTTAGCTGAAATGATGAATGCGCCGCCGGAGAGAATCGTCATTCCGACGGTTATCGCATATGCCCAATTCGTGATCGTGCTTATTCGCATGGGTCTTTCCCGAGTGCATCTATGAGTTATTCATGGCACTGCTAATGCTACCCATGATAAACCACTTCCTTAAAGTTCGCTTTAAGGGCTCCAAGGATCGGCTCACTTATTCGGCGTCTTCAACCTACATCATCGGTCGCGTCGGAGCGGCAAGTGGACTTTGGTGATGGCTTCGCAGGCGTGGTCGCTGGCTCCAAGCAGAAGCGCTGGGTCATACGATTTTATCTAAAGTCACCGGTTATGACTCCGAATTCGCAATGGTGTGTCATCATTTGCCTCGCCTGAAATCGTACAAAACGAATGCGCGGCTTTCCGAAGCCGCTTTCTCTCCTAGTTATTGTCGCACAGGACAGATATGCGTCGTTGGGAGGATTAAATGCCGAATAATGTATGGAAGGCACCGGTGGACGTCAGTTTTCCGCATCAG
Source organism: Rhizobium sp. 2MFCol3.1 (assembly GCF_000377565.1). Taxonomy (GTDB): domain Bacteria; phylum Pseudomonadota; class Alphaproteobacteria; order Rhizobiales; family Rhizobiaceae; genus Rhizobium. The sequence goes on from NZ_KB898365.1 coordinate 106,113, forward strand.
GACAGGCAGGTTGTTAGCGGTCCATTCGAGGCTATGACGTGCCTGACGAACCGGTGGCCAAACATGAGTGGTCTGAAGTTCCTTCGGGCGCGCATGGCATGCAAGGCGGCACTGGACGGTCGGGTAAGTGCCGATGACGCTCGGGTGGTGTTTGTCGAGGCCGTTAGTGAGGCAGGCGGCAACGCTCACTGATTGGCGAGGCGACAACAGGGGATCATTGTCGGCCTGAGTTGGTCTTTTGGTGGCTCGCCTCTTTCCTGGAGAACGCGGCGTCATACTTCCAATGGTTTGAAGGGTCGTATCCAAGTTTCGTCCGAGCGCGTGCGGACGTGTTTCGACGGTGCTGACATGTCTGAGAGTTTGAAGCCTTTTAGTTTGACCCCTAGTCAGGTCACTGAAGTTCTCATCAGATTTGCTGGATTGCTTGAAGGCTTCGCTGCGGAGCTACCGGGTGCTAACGATTCCTTGGCCAAGCTGGTGCGTGACGCTGCAGCGTCAATCAGGGATTTGGCTTTCGATGTGGGTGAGGGCGACCAAGATGTGGCAGCCGAAATCGTTGCCTCGACGGCTCGTTTGGTTGGCGCTATACGCAAGCTAGCTGACGACGAGTCTCCGCGCGCCACGATTCATTGAAACCAATCGAGGTCGACTCTCAATAAGACCAACAACTAAGCTCGACTTCTCTGTCCCATGAAGTCGAGGTTGCTGGCGTGGGCACCATTGCGATCATTCTTCAGTTTCGGCCAAGCTACCGGTCATACCTTGAACCGCCGGTTTCCAGCGGAGACGGGTGGTAAAGAATAGTGCCGTAGCATGAGAATGCGCTTCTGAAGCATGGTCAGATTTCCATTCGATACACGGGACATAGGCAGACGGCGCTGTCGCGAGGGACGAAGTCAGCGCCTCGTTGGTATCGATATAAACGTAAGCTTTCGGATGCCCGACTTCTCATCAAGTGCAGAACGTCATCCGGGCGAAATCGGCCAGCGGAATCTTCGCTTTACAAGCTGGACAGCAGTTCTCCCCCAGGTCAATACTGTTCTGAACCACTGGAGCTTCCTATATGGCCAAGCATCTTAATGCCGCTGCGGTGCAGTCTTTGCTAGAGCTTGAGGCTCCGGTTAAAGCGGCCCTTACTAAGATATTCGAAAAAGCGGAACGTGATCCAGCATTAATCGATCTCTGGACGCAGGAGATAATTGCGAACTCCTACGAGCTAGAAGGGGCTGCCGGCGCATCGCCCCCCCCGATCAATAGCTCGCACTGAGGACTTGAACGCTACATCTCTCTAATTTTCGTTGCTGATCGCACCGATACTGTTCGAGGAGAAGGCTGCTAAGCTTTAGCGATACTTTCTTTTCGGGCATGTAGAGATTTGTGGTACCTGCCCACAACGACGCAATCTCGGGTGACGTCACACGGGAAGGGTGCGGGAGACCTATTAGTGCGATCACTTGCCCCGCGCCGCCATTTTCTCCTCCCACTGACGGTACTGATCGGCAATCATCTTGCGGCGCTTCTCTTTCGCGCTTTGAAGCTCCGCTTGAACATGTCTTTCTCGCTTCTGACCCTTGGCTGTCGAGTGGAAATGCCACTCGACATTTCCGGGAGTAAATCCAAGCTCCGCTATTTTTGGGGCGAGAAAACGCCGTCCGGGCATGGTAGGGGTCACGTGCTCGAGGTCCTCGAAGAAATTATTGAAGCCAACTTGCCAACGCTCGCAAACGAATAGGCCAGACGCCAGCATGTCGAAATACTGGTCTTTGAGAAATTGCGTTTTGGTCATGCTCGAAATGTAATTTCCGGGGGGCGGCGCATCAAGAGTCAGACGCATTTTTTCGCGGCATGTTCCATCGATCGAGGCAATGGCTTTGGTTCGAAATCGATACAGCAGAAAGGAGGCTGCGGGCACGGGACCGCTCCTGAAGCCCGGGCTGCTTGCGAGTTTCGACAACACAGTAGCCGGGAGAATCTGGTTGTCACTTGCGTACTCTAGCAGCACGCTTGGATAAACCTCAGGACCTCGAACATGACAAACGAACTTGATCTCCACCCGTATCGCTTCCTACTCCTTGATGATGCCTTTGAGGCGAGCTTGTCGACAGACGAGGTGGCTGACTTCGGCTCGATGTCGGAGGTCGAATTCCGGTGCCGGATCGAGTTGATAGGAATAATGAAGTCGATGTGGTGCCGCTGGCGCTCGGCTGGCGCAGAGGTTTTTGACTTCGCGCCCGAAATGAGTGTGATCACCGGATCGCAGGTTGTTGACATAGAGGGTGAAACCGCACGATGGTTGGAGGGTACAATCTATGTCAATTTCGGGAAAGCAGCGGGCCTGAATGTTGACGGAAGTGACGTCTGGATAGACGGCGCTTACTTGGAGCCAGGGGATGCAGCGGGTGCGATCAACGTGGTCTTTGTTTGCGATGCGCCTCGTCCACCCAGCCAGACCTTGCGTACGGCCATGATAGCACAGAGCCGAATAATCAGCGCCGTGCTTGACACCTCTGACGCTAAGCTTTCCGAACTTACCGGCGATGCGGAAATACTCGACAGAGCACCGATCGCTTCTCTTGCGGCAAGTGTCATGTATGGACTGTCGGAGATGCAGTGTCTCTCACCCGCTGATGTGCTGCCGTCTCGGACAGCCCGCAGTTTCCTTCACTAAATCCGTCTAGTGCCACGCGTCGGCGTGAGGTACGAGACGGCCGACTTGTACCGCTGGAACAGGACATTGCAGTGCGTATATCTACGCACGCGCAGCTTGGGACAAACAACTTTGCGGCATTAGCAGTTGCCACAAGATGCCGATAAGGGCTGATGTTATCCCCTGAGGGTTAGCTCAGGAACGTTACGTATGGTGGATGTGGTTGACGGATTGAAGGCGAAACTCTCCGAGATCAACTCCAAGATTGAAGAGCTGCAGCGCGAACTCGTCGTTCTCGACGATCAGAAGGTGGCATTCGAAACGGTGATCAAGGTCTACTCCTCCAGTTTTGAAATGGCTGCGCCGCCTTCGGAGGTACGCCGCGCCTCGTCCACGATGGGAATTCGCTTCTGGAGCATGTTCAGGTTTCCGGTCGATACGCGGCACATAGGCGGACAATTCCGTCAGAAGACGAAAGCTAAAGGTCAGCGCCTATTCATATCAATCTGAACATGGAAGGACCCATACCAGGGCTGTTCGGTAATGTCGAGTAGGTGGTCTGGCTACATTGACACACCACCAAAACGATCAGAACATTGGGCGAACATAGAGGCGCTGGATTCATGTCATATTCTGAACAACAGTTTGTCGAACAGATAACGAGAAACGAGACAAACCGATGGCTTCTGGACGTTCTTCCCGAGCTAGGGCTGCCTCAAGCAACCCTGACCGCAGGCTGTTTGTTTCAAACCGTATGGAATCTTAGAAGCGGGAATAAGCCAGACCAGGCTATCAAGGACTACGACGTGTTCTACTTCGATGCTAGCGATCTGTCGTGGGAAGCAGAAGACGCCGTCATTCAGAGAGCACGAGAACTGCTTGGCGATCTCGCGGATAGAGTTGAAATCAGAAATCAGTCCCGCGTTCACCTCTGGTATCAACAGAAATTCGGATCGCCTTGTCCGCCGCTGACGCGAGTTGAAGACGGGATTGACCGCTACCTGATCGCCTGCACGCAATTGGGTATCGGCATCGGGAGTGGCGAGGTCTATGCGCCCGATGGATTTGACGACATGCGAAATGGCATTCTGCGCATCAATCCAAACAACCCTCTGACAAACCTATTTCTCAAGAAATGCCAGGACTACCAGACGCGATGGCCCTGGCTGTCAGTGGCTCTGTGATCCTGGTTTTTGGCAGATGTCGAGCTTTGTGGCACTTGCCCCAAAGCCGCAGATTTGCGCCATCATGAAGCGCATACGAGTTGCATCGTCATGCTTGAAATTGTGCCGCTCGCCTTTTTTCAAATTTCGGCGGTTTGAAGAGAGAGAAGGGGTAAACGTGCGCGCTTGCTCAAATCTCTGTCACGACCCCGTCCCCCCGCGGTGGATTGCGCGACACTCTACGTTACACTGAGCCAGCAGCCGCGGCGGCCTTTGCTTCTCTCATTCTAAGCCGCTCTGTCTTCCCTACTGCGTATTCGACCAGGACCGGATAGCCTGACTTTTTCGGCGGCGACCACACGACGCCAACGGGCATCCAGGTCAACATGCTTTTAGGTATCTCGTCGTAGTTGATTTCCATCTCGGTGCTCGTTTCGAACACTAACTTTGCCTGTGCGCCGGTATCGCCGGAGTTGAATTCCAACCAGAAATCGTCACCAAGTTTATAGCCGTCCAACGGAAAAATCCGATACCGATATTTGTTGAGAACTGTTGGCTTATCGAGGAATACGGTGCGCACGAGGTAGGGCTCAAAAGCAAACGCGTCGCCATTCTCATGCCACCTGCCGATAATCTCCCTCCGGACGACATCGGCAGCACGATTTCGTCTCAGCGCCCGACGAATGTAGAAACCATACTCTTCTACCAGTGCTGCCATCGGATGATCTTTGTCAGCGAGGCAGCCGTTTATTTTCAGAACCAGACCCTTGGCAGTCTCTAACGAGATGACGACGTCGTCGCCTGGAAGCAAGAGATGGCCTGAATAGCAGACAGGGGAAGGCGTGTCGTTCGCTCGCGCTTGGTCAAACTCGGTTAGAAAATCAGCCAGTTCAATGCGGTCCACGTAAAGCTCCGTCGTCAGTACTATGAAAGGGTCTCCTGGATTTTTGTGGGCGGCAAGGGTCAGAAAATTGCCGGCCATGGCTTTATCGTGCACGCTAGCATTACAGTTGCATAATTCTCTGTAGTCTGAATCTATAGGTCTCCATGATTCGGAGGTCATGGATGGCAAGTGCATCAATCGAAACGACGCTTGAGCTATGGGCATCATCGTTGCGTGACGTTAAGGCCCGTATGCGCGGTCTGTTTACGCAGGAGCGTGTCGCATCATCTGCGAACCTTTTCCTAGACGGCTTGCTCGGTGACGAGCGGCGTAAGACGGGTTGGATGCGTGCTGAGGCGGCCGGTGATCCCGGCCCGTGGCGGCAACAAGCCATTCTCGGGCGCGGGCGCTGGGACGCCGACGCACTTCGCGACATCGTGCGCGAGTATGTCGTGGAAAACCTCGCCACGGATGATGCAGTCCTAGTCATTGACGAAACAGGCTTTCTCAAGCAGGGCAAGACGTCTTGCGGTGTTGCACGTCAATATACAGGATCGGCTGGCAAGATAACGAACTGCCAGATCGGTGTGTTCGCCACCTATGTGTCCGTTCGCGGTCATGCCTTTATCGATCGAGCCCTCTACTTGCCCAAGAGCTGGGCCGCGGATCCGGTAAGGCTTTCGGCAACCCATGTTCCTCAGGGTACAGCCTTTGCTACCAAGCCAGGCCTGGCTGTCGATATGATACGGCGAGCATTGGCAGCCGATGTGCCGTTTTCATGGGTGGCCGCAGATGCGGTTTATGGCGTTGGGGACGTTGAGAGAACACTGCGCCGAGCCTGCAAAGGGTACGTTCTTGGAGTCAAATCGGACCACCATTTCGGCTCTTGGTCCGGAAAGCCTCCGGTCGCCGGCACAGCGCAGGAGATCGCCCGTGATCTCGATCCAAGCGCATGGCAACGTCTTTCCGCTGGTGAGGGCACCAAAGGCGCACGGCTTCATGACTGGGCCTACTGCGAACTCGCCGATCTCGATGCCGACGAATATAACGAGACGAAGTCAGGGCTTTGGACCCGGGGCCTACTGATCCGGCGCAATATCAGCGATGGTGAGCTCGCATTCTTCACAACATGGTGCCCTGCCGGGACGGACATCCAGACGCTCGTTTCCGTTGAAGGCCATCGCTGGGCGATCGAGGACAGCTTCGAGACCGCCAAGAACGAGCTAGGACTCGATCACAATGAAACCCGCTCATGGCATGGCTGGCATCGCCACGTCTCCCTCGTCATGCTGGCCTTTGCCATGATGGCGGTGATCCGGTATCGCGCTAATGACGCGACGCCCCCAAAAAGACCGCGGATGCCGACCATCAGGATTTGATCCGCTGGTCTATCCAGGAAGTCCGGCGCATCGCCAACAGACTCGCTCAGCGTCGCATAAACCCCGCCTATGTCATCGCATGGTCATGCTGGCGGCGCGCCCATCAGGCGACCGCTCGGCGAGCTCATCTCAAAACTAAAATGCAACTGTAATGCTAGGACGTGGACTCGCAAACTGAATTGATCCAAATTCGTGTCGCAACGAGTTTCAGTGCAGCAAGGTAATTGTCAGGGCGGCGGTCGTAGCGCGTGGCCAGGCCCCGCATGTGTTTGATACGATTGAAGAACCTCTCCACTTGGTTTCGCTGCCTATAGACCCAGCGACTGAAGCTGAAAGTCTGCTTCCGATTTATCTTTGTTGGGATGTTAGCCCAAGCCTTGCGGCCTTTCACAAACGCTCGGATCGCGTCGGTGTCATACGCTTTATCTGCAAGTAGCGTCGTGCCTGGTTCGATGTCAGAAATCAGCCTCTCAGCGACCGGAGCATCCGCTGCCTGGCCCGCTGTCAGCTCCATTCGTAACGGTCGGCCATCCGCATCGACCATGGCATGGATTTTGGTCGTCAGGCCGCCGCGCGAACGTCCCATGCAAGGATCGGTAGAGCCCCCTTTTTTGCGTTGGCACCATGCTGGTGAACGCGCACACACGACGCGATCATAACTATATCGCCGTCGTAACGCCTTGATACCGCTTCAAGAAGTCGGTCCCAAACGCCGGCTTTACGCCAGCGCGAGAACCGATTGTAAAGTGTAGTACGAGGGCCGTAGCGCTCAGGGATATCCCGCCAAGAGCAGCCAGTTCTGAAACGCCACAAAATGCCATTGATCACCCGGCGGTCATCAACACGTTCGACACCACGGCTCTTATTCGGCAAAAGTGGTGCGATGATCGCCCACTCTTCATCGCTAAGTTCATGACGGCGCATATCAATCTCCTTTCAAGGGACATTGAATCATCATCCTGACTAAAGCGAAACCCTTTTATGGGGACGCGGCCTAGCCCGAAAATGGAGACATTGACGGATCACGGGCTGCCGAACCTGCGGTCCAGACGCTCTCGGTGAACAAGTCATCCGTCGTTGGTGCCAACGGCACGACCTCAGAGACAGCTCTCCGACTACGCGGCTCAGCCCCACCGAGACGATTACGGATTATATCGACATATTCGGGAGCTCTCTCGACCAGCACCGACTTTCGATCCAAGCGGTTGCAGACAGCTCCGACAGTGCCTGATCCTGCGAAGGGATCGAGAACGGTCTGACCGGGTTTGGTCAGGCTCCTTACAAAACGCTCGACCAACTCTTCGGGAAACTGGCAGGGGTGGCTGGTTTTCTCGGGGTGTCGGTTTTTCACGTTGGAGATGTCCCAAACATCACCGGGGTTTTTCCCTAGCGGGTTTCCGCTCAGTTCACCCTTGTTTGGCCCTTTATAGTGCCGCTTGTTGGGATACTTCTGAGGGACGCGAATGCTGTCCAGATCGAAGTGATAGTCGTCCGACTTCGTGGCCCACACAATCGTTTCGTGGCGGCCCGAAAGGCGCCTTGTGCAGTGCATGCCATGGCCGAACGTCCAGACCACGCGACTTCTGATTTTCATCCCAAGGCTGCGGAAAATGGGGATGACGATGCTGTCCAGCGGGACGATTTCTCCGGCGGCCACCCAGTTTCCAACTTGCCAGCAAATTGAACCGTTTTCACCGAGAAGCCGGAAGCACTCGTCAATTATGGTGGTTTGGAAGTCTACATACGCGTCGAGCGCGGCGCGCTTCTCATAAGCTTTGCCGATATTGTACGGCGGGCTCGTTATAACGAGGTCTACCGATCCGGTAGGGAGTTTTGGAAGAACTTCGGCGCAGTCATCGGCGTAGAGCGCGCAGAGGCCGATAGCCTCCGCGTTTCCGCGAGCAGGTTGATTAAGCATGAAGATTTGATTTCCTTAGGCCGGGACACCGTCCCAACGGATTGATGTATCAATGGTCATCTGAATTTTCGCGATGCTCAAGCCCCTGATAGAAAAAATCGACAAGCTGCCTTGACGGGCTGGTCGGGCGCAACAAACTGCGGTGAAGTCTTCTTCCACCAGCGTTCGAAAAATACCGAATGCTTATGCGCTGGTTGAGAATTTGGGCTATGTACTGCTGACATTTGCAGGCGAACGGGGAGCGATACAGATAGCCAGTCAACGCTTGAAACGTGAGAACTGGCGCAGTCTCGCAGTACTTGCGCTCGCCGGAAAGGGCGCGCCTTAGTACGATGCGCGTTGCCGTCGCAACGCTCAGAGGATGCTTCATGCTCGAAAAGGAGCTAGCAGGTCATTACTCGCACGAGCACTGCGATACGTGGGAGGTCCGCTTGGGATTCATCGTTGGGCTATCCTAATCCTATGGGATTTGACAAGCCAGGTTCTTCGGCGTCTCAGAACGGTTTGGAACCCCTTGGCGTAAGCCCGCTCCCATTGCGCCGGTGGAAGTTTGAGGTGACGATGACGGAAGCATCAATGTGGAGACAGAAAACCATGCAGCATCCATCATCGTTCATGGGGGAGAACTCGACAGCCGCATCATTCATACTGAAATGCATGAAGCTTTCGGAAGAGCGCGGCGCTTATCACGTACTCGCGACTAGATTTCGCGAAAATGACGCGGAGCTCCGGGCGACTGCGACACCCGAAGAACTCTCCGAGTACGAGCGTTTGAAAGTGCGCGCAGCATCTGCATTCCGGTTCGAGCAAAAGCATGGGCGCGGATCACTATTAAGGATGGACCATCCGCTCAATCGCGAGCTCATCACTACAGGCGTGATCAAACTCGCTCAGGTCGTCGGGCCGGTCGATACGCCTGGTACTGTGTTCGTGGGACGCAGCGCCGGATTGTGATCCCACCAGTCTTCCCATGCTGCGTCTGCAGCAGCTTCTGGAGTAGCATAGACGCCCGGCAGTATTCCGTAGGGCCCCCAAACAATAATTCCCAAAATTTTTCCGGTCCGGTCGAAATCTACGAAGAAGTGATATCCAGCTGGCCCGCCTGATAGCGCTCGCCACGCATATCTACGTTTGTCGACATTAGCCCAGTCTTTCTTAGGCACATCAGTGGCCAAGAGAGCTTGGACTTCATCGATGTAGGGAAAGAAGCGTACTTCGTTGCCATCGTGGAGTGCCCAGCATAGCACGCCAGCATTGTTTAATTGTAGCAAGGTTGTCATGCGAAATCTCCATTTGCTGGAAACCCGTGTAACGCTGACAAATTATCACCCGATTGATATCCTTACTAAACTTCAAACGATCGAGTGGGCTTAAAGACAGACTCAATGTCGAGTGACCTGCCACCGCGAATTTCCTCCAGAATGCATTAGAGTCCAACCCATTAAAGGACGGACGCATGAAGAAGCAGCGTTTTACGGAAGAGCAGGTTATTGCGGTATTGAAGGAGCAGGAGGCTGGCGCGAAGGAGGCCGACCTTTGCCGCAGGCATGGAATGCAGAAGCAACTTTTTGTAACTGGAAAGCCAAATACGGCGGCATGGAGGTCTCTGAGGCGAAGCGGCTGAAGGCGCTTGAGGACGAGAACGCCAGGCTGAAGAAGCTGCTCGCCGAACAGATGCTTGACGCGGCCGCCCTCCGCGAGCTTCTCCAAAAAATGGTAGCGCCCGCCGCCAAGCGTGAAGCCGTCACGCACCTGAAGACCGTCATGGGGCTTTCGGAACGGCGGGCCTGCCCGATCATATCTGCCGATCGCAAGACGATCCGTTACCAGTCGAACCGACCTGTGGCGACCGAATTTCGAGCAAGGCTGCGCGAGACGCCACCATGAGGCTCCCCTCTGGCTGGCCACGTCGGCTCACTGCCAGCCGTGCCGTGGCTTCGATCACGGCTAAGTTCTTGCGTACTCATAAAGCGTAACAATTTTCGCTGGCGCACTAACGATGCGATCTCCTAACTGCAAGGCATATGCTGATTAGTGACCTGCACCAGCGCCACTCCGACGACTGATGCAGGTTATTTGTCACTTTGAGGCGGCGGCCAGCTGTTGCGGGCTCAGGCGCAGGGCAGCGGCGCGGCGGTGCCCTTCGAGTTGCTCCGTCGCGCTCTGACGAACGGCGGCCGGAGCTACAGCTGCAACGCCCTTCTCCTCAAGCCATTGATGCGTCGCCACCTTGACGTAGGAGCCGACCCAAAGACCACCTGTATAACGACCGGCAGCCATCGTCGGCAGGGTATGGTTCGTCCCGCTGCACTTGTCGGAGTATACCACGCTTGCAAGCTCACCGATGAAGAGCGAACCGTAGTTGCGCAGCTTCTTTGCCGTCGCCTGCGGATCTTTCGTGTGGACCTGGAGATGCTCAGTCGCGATATAATCGGAGTAGGCAAGCATTGTTGCCTCGTCGTCCACGACCGTGATCTCACCGTAGTCTTTCCAGGCGACGCCCGCGACACCTGCCGTCGGGAGATCCTCAAGCTGCTTCTCGACTTCGACCAATACGGCCTCGGCAAGTTTGCGATCTGTGGTCACCAAGCCAACCCGCGTACGCACGTCGTGCTCGGCCTGCGCAAGAAGGTCGGTGGCGATCATGTCCGCCTTGCCGGTCTCGTCGGCGACGATGAAGATCTCGCTGGGCCCGGCGAGCTGATCGATGCCGACCTGGCCGAAGACCTGACGCTTAGCTTCGTTGACGAAGGCATTGCCTGGACCGACGATCTTGTCGACCGCTGGGATGGTCTCGGTGCCGTAGGCCATCGCTGCGATAGCTTGCGCTCCGCCGACCCTGAAGATCCGGTCCGCGCCAGCTAGATGGCAGCCGGCGATCATCGCAGGGTGGGCGTTCGGCGGCAAGCAAGCGATGACCAGGTCGCAGCCTGCGACCTTTGCGGGCACGATAGTCATGATTGGTGCAGAGAGTAGGGGATAGCGGCCACCCGGGACGTAGCAGCCGACAACTTCGATCGGGATAACCCGGTGGCCGAGATGGACCCCGGGAAGCGTTTCGATCTCCAGCGGCAGCATCGTCTTCAGCTGTGCTTCCGCAAACTTGCGAACGTTTGCGATGGCGAACTCGGTGTCTTCTCGCGTCTGGGGATCAAGATCGGCGAGAGCTTTCAACTTCTCCTCTTCGGTCACCTCGAACTGCGCGACGTCCGCCTTATCGAATTTGGCGGAGTAATCACGGACGGCTGCATCGCCGCGTGCGCGAACGTTTGCAATGATTTCTTTCACCGTCGCTTCAACAGGCGCGTTGTCGGAGACCGCGTCGCGAGTTGGTTCCTTGATCTGAGTGAATTTGCCCTTCAGGGCGTCGAGCCGCGATGTCATGGGGATCTCCTGTGTGCGTCGCGAGAACCATCCTCCACTCAGGTACGCTATACAATTGCCGACTAGACAGCTGTCCAGTATTTTCACCACCGATGTGCCGAGCTGCCCATCAGCAGTGGGCGAGGCCGCCGGTCAATGACGTTGTCCTCTTGCCCGGAACCATGGAGTTAGAGGAAACGAATGCCCAAGATTGGAAGCAAGCTCAAGGAACTGCGTCGGCGACGTGATCTTGGGGTTAGAGAGCTAGCCGCGCGCTCCGGCATTTCGCACTCGACCATTTCGCTGATCGAGCGCGATCGGATGAGTCCGTCGATAGATACCTTGGGAGCTGTGCTCGATGCGCTTGGCACGACCTTACCGGGTTTCTTTTCCGATCTTCAGTCAAGCTTGCCGTACACACCGTTTTACGGAGCTCAAGACCTCGTAGAGATTGGGAAAGTCGACACAATCTCATATCGCGTCATTGGTTTGGATCATCCTAATCGACAACTGCTTATGCTTCACGAGCGCTACGCGGCAGGCGCGGACTCAGGCGAGGCGTTTACCCACGCCGCACAAGAGGCGGGGATGGTGCTGTCCGGAGCGGTGGAGGTCACGGTCGGGGGGCAACAAAAAGTGCTGAGGGCTGGCGATGGCTACTATTTCGATAGCCGACTCCCCCATCGCTTCCGAAACGTCAATGACGGCGAAAGCGAGATATTGAGCGCCATCACGCCACCCACGTACTGACACCATGATGTCGGCCTAACCAGCGGTGAGAATATTCACCACACAGCGCTGGCTGCCTTCCAAAACATATGAAACGTGGTTTGCTACCGCCGTTCAAGCTTAACAAGGGGAACGTAAAATGAAACTCCTTCAAATATCGCTCATCGCTTCAACTGTTCTGGTGAGCGGCGTTCTCGCTGCCCAGGCGCGCGACCTGACAGTTGTGTCTTGGGGCGGAAATTTCCAGGACGCGCAGCGCAAGATTTTCTTCGAAACCTACGCCAAGGAAAGCGGCAAGCCGGTTCTCGACGAGAGCTGGGACGGCGGCTATGGCGTCCTTCAGGCGAAGGTCAAGGCGGGCACGCCTAACTGGGATGTCGTGGAAGTCGAATCCGAGGAACTGGCGCTCGGCTGCGCCGATGGCATCTACGAAAAGATCGACTGGGAGAAGATGGGCGGCAAAGAGGCCTTTTTGCCTGCCGCAGTCAGCGATTGCGGCGTCGGCAACATCGTCTGGTCCACCGGGCTTTCGTATGATGCCGACAAGTTGAAAGAGGCTCCCAAGACCTGGGCGGACTTCTGGGACACCAAGAAGTTTCCCGGCAAACGCGGTTTCCGCAAGGGGCCGAAGTATGCGCTAGAGTTCGCGCTCATGGCGGACGGCGTTCCTGCAGACCAGGTTTACGAGGTTCTCAAAGGCGAAGGCGGTGTAGACCGCGCGTTCAAAAAGCTGGACGAGCTGAAGAAGGATATCGTTTGGTGGGACGCGGGCGCGCAGCCGCTTCAGCTTCTCTCTTCTGGCCAGGTCGTCATGACGGCTGCGTACAACGGCCGTATCACCGGCATCAATCGCTCGGAAGGCAAGCACTTCGGCTTCGTGTTTCCGGGCAGCGTCTACGCGATCGACAGCTGGGTGATCCTGAAGGATGCTCCCAATAAAGACGCCGGCATGGACTTCATCGCTTATGCGAGCAAGGCGGAAAATCAGGCAAAGCTTCCTGAATACATCGCCTATGGTCTTCCCAACCTCGGCGCAGCCAAGCTGGTGCCCGAAAAGTACCGCGAGGAGTCCCCGACCTCCGAGGAAAACCTCAAGGGTGCAATTCCCCTCGATGTTGACTTCTGGACCGATAATTCAGAAGAGCTCACACAGCGTTTCAACGCTTGGCTTAGCCAGTAACAGCAAGCAGGGGCCTTTTCGGAAGGCCCCTCTACGCTCGAACTAACGAGCGTCCCGGAGAAGAAATTCGATGTCCAACCCCTTCATCCAATTTGACAAGGTCAGTAAAGCGTTTGGCATTGTCACCGTTGTCGACGACCTCGATCTTTCCATCGCGAAAGGCGAGTTCGTCAGCATGCTCGGACCTTCCGGTTCAGGCAAGACAACCTTGCTGATGATGCTGGCGGGCTTCGAGACGCCGACAAGCGGTTCCATCTCCGTTGGCGGCAAACGCGTCGACGCTCTCCCGCCTTATCGTCGAAACATGGGCGTCGTGTTCCAGAATTATGCTTTGTTTCCCCACATGACGGTGGCCGAGAATGTCGCGTTCCCTCTCAAGATGCGCGGCGTCGCTCGTGCTGAGATGAACGAGCGGGTTTCGAAGGCGCTGGACATGGTGCAACTCGCTGCTTTCCATGATCGCAAGCCAATCCAACTCTCCGGCGGGCAGCAGCAGCGTGTGGCACTCGCCCGTGCCCTCGTTTTCGAGCCCGAGGTGGTCCTGATGGATGAACCGCTCGGTGCGCTCGACAAAAAGCTGCGGGAGCAGATGCAGTTGGACATTCGAGACATCCACCGCCGCTTGGGGCTGACCATCGTCTTTGTGACGCATGACCAGAGCGAAGCGCTGACGATGTCGGACAGGATTGCCATCTTCAATCACGGCAAGATCGAGCAGATTGGCACTCCCCTGCAGATTTACGATCATCCCAGAACTCAGTTTGTTGCCCAATTTATTGGAGAGACCAATCTCCTATCTGGAAAGGTCAGCAAGTCCGAAAACGGCCTGCTCACCCTTCGCCTCGAAGGCGGCGCTCATCTCGAGGCTGTTTCGGAAGCCAATGTGAATGTCGGCACACAGGTCAAGATATCCGTACGGCCGGAGCGGATCGCTGTAGATGCAGGTAGTCCATCGGCGAACTCGCTGGACGCGACCGTTACCGATGTTGTCTATCACGGCGACCATCTTCAGGTTCGCACCCGCCACAACGGGAGCGACCTGATTATAAAGGCCAACCGGAATTTGCCGCCACCAAGCATTGGCGACCGCGTGACTCTGTCCTTCAACCCAAATCAGTGCTGGATTGTCGCATGACGGACAGTTGGCTCTGGAAGCAAGGAAAGTCGTCCGCCCTTGTCGCTCCGCTCGCTTTGTTCCTTCTTTTCTTCTTCGTGCTGCCCCTTGGCACAATGATGCGCTCGGCCGTTTCTGATCCGGTCGCATCGCGAGCGTTGCCTACTATCTCGTCGGCGTTGAAAGGCTGGGACCGATCAAGTGCGCCGGGCCCCGAGGCCCAGACGGCGCTTGCCGGGGATCTGCGAGGCATAACAGACGATGAGCTCTTCGGGGATCTTGTCCGCCGCCTCAACAGCGCGAAGTCGGGATTTCGAACTCTGATGAGTAAGACGAGGGCCGCTCTGTCGGCGGATACGGCGCTCAGCGATCTCACATCGGTCGACAAGCGCTGGTCTGATCCCAGCTTCTGGGTCGCAATTCAGGAAGCCGCGAGTTCGCCCACGACAGACCGAAACCTTCTTGCGGCGGTCGACCTCATGAGGGACGCAAACGGATCGATCACAAACGTCCCGCCGGGCTCTTCTGCAAACCGCGACACACTCATTCGCACTCTGATAACAGCAGCGACCGTCACGATCTGCTGCGCGTTGCTGGGCATGCCGTTCGCCATGGTCGCCGCCTCCGTCACGGGCTGGCGTCGGCAACTGCTCCTCGCAGCGGTGCTGCTGCCTCTGTGGACCTCCCTTCTCGTACGCACAGCCGCGTGGTTCATACTGCTTCAGGATAACGGGCTGATAAACTCAACTCTTCAATTCATAGGCTTGACGAGCGGACCTATCCCGTTGATCTTCAATAGGGTGGGTGTCGTTATCGCGATGACGCACGTGTTGTTGCCGTTTATGGTGCTGCCGATCTTCAGCGTCCTGCTCGGCATACCGAAGAACCTGATGCCCGCTGCCGCGTCGCTTGGTGCGAACCCCGTCCGCGCTTTCTATCTTGTTCTGTTGCCGCTTTCGCTGCGCGGTGTCGTCTCGGGTTCCTTGCTCGTTTTCATGAGTGCTCTCGGCTATTACATCACGCCCGCTCTGATCGGCGGCGCTAAAGACCAAATGATAAGCTCGGTCATCGCCTACTACGCGACAGGCGCTGCGAACTGGGGCATGGCAGGCGCTCTCGGACTGGTCTTGCTTGTAGCAACCATATTGCTCTACGTCATTTATCTACGGCTCTCCATCGAGGAGGCGCGCGCATGAAGCCACTTCCGATAGCAAAGCTCTTCTTCGGCGGAGCCGTGGTCTTTTTCCTGATGGCCCCGTTGGTGGCGATCCTCCCTCTCGCTTTTACGGACAGCGTATTTCTCAATTACCCGATCCCGGGCTTCTCAATGCGCTGGTTCGTCGAACTGCTCACGGCAGACGCTTGGCGTCGGTCGATTTTCAATAGCCTCATCGTCGGCGCAGGCACGACTGCTCTTGCGACGGTCCTTGGGACTATCGGGTCACTCGGCCTCAGAGGAAAACGAGTGTCGCTGGTATTCGGCTTCGTTCGGACAATTTTCCTTCTGCCGATGGTCGTCCCCGCCGTCGTCCTCGGCGTTGGGATGCAGCTTATGTTTGCCCAATACGGTCTCGCCAACACCTATCTTGGCGTTATCGTGGCACACACCGTCCTTGCTGTGCCGTTCGTCGTTGTGAATGTTACGGCATCGCTCCAAGGGATTGATCGGCGGCTGGAACAGGCAGCGGCTAGTATGGGGGCTGCTCCTCACGTTGTTCTTCGAACTGTAACGCTGCCATTGGCGATGCCGGGCATAATTTCTGGTGCCGTCTTCGCGTTTGCGACCTCACTCGATGAAGTCGTGCTGACCTTGTTCGTGGCAGGGCCAAACCAGCGTACCCTTGCAAGGCAAATGTTCTCGACCATCCGAGAGAATATCAGCCCGGCGATCGCGGCGGCGGCTTTTGTTTTCATCGCTGGCACACTTCTGATAGGCATCCTGGTGAGTGTTGGGCGCAAGCGCGCGTTGCAATAGGAGGCCCCTCCGAGGAATGTCTGCGGCCAGTCGTCTGCTCGGTGTGTCACGTCCGGGGTGCAAGGTCGCACTGCGATACGGTCCGGGCAAACAGTTCGGTGTCCTCGACCGATATGACAACGGACGCGAGGTCGCAGATGCAAAACGACCTCGGTCTGGGCGAAGTTCGCGACAAGCTAACCGCGCGCGAAGGCTGGATTTCCACTTCTCTGCTCTCGCACATGAAGCCAGAGGATGACGATCCGGCATTGAGTGGCGACGACAAGCCGAGCAAGCCATCAGGCGGAGAGCGGACAAAGCCGTTGGCACCGCAAATCTCAGAGACGACGGTAATCCAAAGGATCATCGCAGGGTCGCGGTCCATGCGCCCTGGTTCGTGCGCGCGCCCCACAATACCGATCGCGGTGGACGTCGATGCGGGAAGCGCAGCGCTTGCGATCGGGGAGGCGGGTACGCGCCAATATGTTTCTTTCTTGCGACAAACCCTTGCAAGCTGATCCAGCGAAAAGAGAGCGAGCGTGCATGTCGATTGATCGCAAGAGAACAAAGGGACCCAAGACGAGCCCAATATACGATTTTCCTCGTCACGACTTTTTGAAGCACGGTTTCGGCACCGTGCAGGTGCAGTCTAGCGAGTGGAAAAGTCGCATAGCGGCAACATCGTTTACGCTCAATGTTGTTGCGAACCGGAAATTTCCGGAAAATACGCTGCAAATGCACCACTCTCTTCATGTGGTGCGGGATATGTTTCGACGCATACATGTCGGCGACAGCTATGATTGGTTCTCTACATCACGGCTCATGGGGTATCCGTCGAGCGAGCTCTGTAAGTCTTTGTGGATTTATCTTGCGGAGCTGAGAGGATCGGTTCGGGCCGGGGACCCGCTTTTGTTCAATAATTCGATCGATAAGTTTACGAGTCAATTTGGGGATGCGATGCTCGAAAATTACCTGAGAATGACGGTCGAGCATGGACACTTGGTGCGTGAAGAAGGCTGGGCGTACATTCTTTGGTCGTCTTCCGAACGCGATATCCTCCACATCGGCGCGGCGTCCGGAGAGATAGAAGAAGTCCTAAGACGTCTCGACTCCGAGAACCGGGACAAACACCCACATGGAGTTCTGGCAGCTTGGCTGGTGCACGATCCCGCTTTAGCCGCGGAAGATATCAACGCGGAGTTCCAAAGCTGCGCCTTGGGCCAAGGTCTCTTCCGGACTGGCCTGGGCACCGCGAAGCAAACTATCAGCAAGCTTCTCAGGGAGACGGACAACTTCGCGCTGTCACCGTGGCATCATTACGAGTTGCACCAAGTGCCCAGTTTCGCACCACTGGCTGCTCGCGGGCTCACCGGCTGACTTCATGGCGTCTTAGGTGGGGGAAGTCAATTGAGGCGACGTGAGTTCCATCGGAACTCACGCCACGTCTCGCACCGGAAATTAGTTGCGACAATCGCTCGGTCACTCTTGGTGCGGGATAAACAGCTGGCAACCGAGCTGCAATGGGATCAGGCCCCTGGGACAGCGGGCAGGTTCAATTCCGCCCGCCAACGCGCCATCACTTCCAAGTGTACACTGTGTTGTTCAGTCGTCCGCCCGTACAGTTCAAAATCGGCGGCCTTCCAGCCCCGCGTGTGGTTCCAGACCACCTTTGCAATATCGAGCGCCGGCAATTCTTGATAGGTCCACGGGCCATATGATTTGTCCCAGTACCCTCCATCACAATCATTATCCATAGCGTCCTCCGAGCAGTTGTGGGACCAATGCTCAACTTCCTCCACCAGGCCGCCGGACCCCTTCAGCCCACAGCGCAGCACATCCGTGATATGTGCCGCGGAATTAGTATGAAACCAATTGAGGAAGTGAGCTGCGCATTGGCTTGCATGATCCTGAACCAAGATCGGCGGGACGCAGTACTCGATACGCTTGGCAGTTTTGGTCACATTCTACTCCACATGAACGTTGCAACTGCTGTACACGTGGGTGGAGTTTCCGGGGAAGGCAAGTGGCAGAAACGGAAAATGTTCACATTTTGTTCTTTTCGGCGTTTTTGTCTTAGAACGCTGTCGGGTATTCGTCACAAATGGTTGAAAGCTGACTTCCAACCGCGTGCCGAACTTCAGTTCAGGAATTAATTCCTGGCACGCCGCCACCCCTGGCGGCGTGACTGAAGCGGCTGTCGGCGGGAACATCCCGCGTATTCCGTGAGACCATGGAACGGTTCTCCGCTCCGCCCACAAGGTTCCGACCGCTACCTCCAGGCAGTGTGGACCTGCCTGTCGTTTGCGGGCTTCCTCTTTTGGGTCGCAGCTTTCGCCGCGACGACCCCAGCGCTGCAAGCGCCTTCTGATGATACTCCTTGTTCAGCCTGTTCCACTCGGACCATACATGCCTCGACTTCGGAGCTTGCTCCGAGGCGTCTTTCCTCACGGGTAGGTCGAGGGTGACATGGTCCGAGCCGTTCGTCGGCACCTTGACGGTACCCGTCGAGGAACGGGGCAGCTTCTCGGAATAACCCATTGCCCGGCGGGCAATGGTAGCTGATGCGGCCTCGTGGACGCTCAAGCCGTAGCGGCGAGCGAACTTCACGCGACCGATGATCGATGTGTACGCAGGATTGACGCGGCGAAGGGCCACGCCCTGGCGTAGGCATGCGGACGACAGCGCGGTGCCGAAAGCGCTGTAGGCGAAAGACGACAGCATCCGGGCGTAACGAGCGTTCTTCGCGTCTTTGAGCGCTCTCTTCTTTTCGCTGAAGTCCAGGAATTCGGCGACGACTGGCACATCGAACTGCTTCGCGAGAACGGCGATCTCCGCCGCCACTTTCCGGATTGCGTCCTGCGCCTTGGCAGACGACTTACCGTAGGTGACGCAGGGGAAATTGTAGACCGCGATCGGGTTGCCTGATGCGTCGACGAGTGCCGCCGAGACATGTCCGGCATTGAGATCGACGCCAAGCGCTCCGCCAGCGAAGTCCGGCGTCTTCGAGGCCTGCTTATGGTCTACGGAGACCAGAACCTTCCAGCTCTTGTCGTCCCGCAGGAACTTGACGGTCACCGGCTGGCCGCGAACAATGGCATCGTCAATGACGTCATTACCGTGATTAAAGGAGAGACCTCGCAGATCAACACATGGAATAAGGCTTCCGGCGTGCTTTTCGATCCGTGTCGCCAGATGAGCCAAAGCCGTTGGCAACCTCAGCTCCAGATCGTATCGTCCATCAGCGCGCTTTCGCAACCTTGCGAACTGATTGCCGCCTTCCTTGCTGCTGTTGCCATCGAGCGTGAACTGGGCACTGCGGTGGCTACGCCAATCTCCAAGCCAGGCGGCATGGCTATCGTAGCCGTTCCCCGTCAGGTTGAACTGCGCCCGGAACAGCTTTTTCGATCCGAAACAGAGCGTCGGATCGTCGATGTGCTTCTTGGTCCGTTCTGCCCGGCGTTCCAGGATCGCGAGACGCCGCTTGTGCTGATGTAGGGCGAAAGACAGGTCCCTAATCTCGGTCCGCGCGGTGGCGACAGCCGCTCGCTTGGCATGCAGCTCTTCCAGACGCACCTTCAATGCAAACAGACAGTCGTCGCGATAACGGGCGCTCGCGTTGATCAGCAGCTTACGTCGCTCCGTGGCCTTTTCCATAAGCGAGCGTAGCTCGCCATTGAGCTTGATCAGGTTCTTTCTGGCCTTTTCCCGCGCCTTTTCCTTGCGTTTGATATCAACCTTTTTGCTAGCAATCTTGGCGACGGCATCTTTCAGATTGTCTTTCGCCAGTTCCGCGACTGACGACAGCTTTGCCATCAGCTGGCGGTAGGCCATGTCGAGATGGGTCGCCGATAGACCGAGCGGCTTGTAGAACGAGACCTTGAGATCGCCGGTCCAGGTTCTGCCTGCCTTGAGCTGGGCCAACAAGAGGCGCTCGGCTCTACTCATCAGCGCGGCATATTCCGTGAGAACAGCATGAGGGCGCGCGTCAACGCCTCTACTCACCCTCGTTTCGAATGTCCTGATCAAGAGATGCCCGCTATTTCGTGATGCCTACATCACGATGCTCAAGCGAAACTCTGCCGGCGGCAACTCCGTGCGCTAGGGAAATCTTCCCGGTGGGTTTTCTACGCTGTCAACCATTCGTGACGAATACCCATTTCTACTTTGGGGCTGGCGTCCTCTATTCCTCGGGGTCATCCTTTTCACGATCGCTGCGGCAGGCTATAGTGTGAGTCTAGCTTGGGAGTTTGCTCGGATGAGGGGCCAACAAGAGTGGTCGCGGGTCAATGCGGAAGAGCGCATACGCGAAGTTTTCGATGACGCCAAAGCGGGCCAGATGCAGATCGTTCGAGACGCGGGAGGAAGGTTTGAGGTCAGGTTTATTGCCGATGAAGAAACGGAAACCGCCGGTCACTATTTAGCCCGTGGCGGCCCCGATGGAGGCTAAGGCAATACTGTCTGTGTCAGACGACGCCACCTCCCAGTTTGAACACGGGTCTCAATTTGCGTTCTGTGCAAACAGGTGGCTACCAGCCGGTCAATAACCCGAGCGCTCCCCAATCATTTGGTTGCTCTTGATCTTGGCTGACGGCCGATCTTGAATGATCGTCTCTCGAGCTGATCTCGGCAGGCGGATCACCCTGTAAAGTCCTCCTCAACCTCGGAACTGTCCATATCCCACGATTAGGATTGAACACTCCCGGTAGCGAACGATGTTTGTTGATTTGTTCGAAGTCACCGGTGTTCATCGTGGCGATTGGCATATCGTAAACGATCGACACTGCCGCGATGAACAAATCCTGTCCCGGCTTTTTGTCTTCTTGAGGCTGCCAAAGCCTTGCGAGAGGCCGGCAGCAGTACAGCTTCGCGAGTACCCGTGCGACCTCCGGCGATGAGGGCGGATAGTAGAACTTCGTCTTGAGCAGACCATCGATCCATTCAGTCAGCTTCCGGGCGCGGATAGGATCTACCGGTCGCAAATCCGCGATCCCTGTCTCGACCTCCAAAATCACTGGAAATGGTATTGCGAGACGCGTTTGATTTTCCAGCCACCGCTTAACCGCGGGCAGGGGAGACTGCTTGCTGCTATTGCTGATCACATTCGTGTCCAGCAGGTAGATGTCGTCGGTCATGCCTCCGGTCCGCGTCATATCAAGATGAACCACGGTCGCGCGTCAGGGTTAACAACGTGTAAAAAGGAACTTTAGCGTACCCTAAATAAGAAAATTAGTTGACAGCTTGCCGATGTTCATCTTATGTTCTCGCCATGACCCATATAGCTGCGAAACGACTGATCCGAATTATTTGAACGCAACCGCGCGGGCGGAATGGTGTTCAGTTCGATTGTTTCCAGTTCGTATGAGTTAGAGGTCAAGCATGGCATCTCAGGATCGCATGCAGCAAAACCGGAATCCGGTTACCGTTTCCCCAGTTGAAGTCGCCTACAGACCGCCGCTGAAAGGTCCAGCCCGACCGATTTTTCGGTCAAATGCAGTCCGTGATATGGGGAGTGTACTTGATCTCAATCCAGGTGCGCGCTCGTGGGCATGTGGTGCCACGGTGCTAAAGGTCGGCCGAGCAAAGCACGTTCCAGACCTCCAGATGGAAGATGCCGACGGCTGCCTTTGGCTCCTGGACATTTTCGATCGCAAGAATCTTCCGGACCAAAACGCGCTGGCGGCTGCGGCCTCCAATCTGTCATGCCGATACCGTTTGGTCGGCAGTGCGGAAATCTACGACGGCTTCCGGCTTGCCAATGCGAAGGACCTGCTCCGATACGCGGGGTATGTTGTTCCGCTCGGTGATCGGGTTCGCCTGCTGGCACACATTGGTGAACATGGGCCCCTGTCCTTCGCCGACTGCCTCCGTGCAGTTCGCGAAACACAGCCGGTGGCCGCAATAGCTTCCCTTATCCTCCAGGGCTACCTCGAGGTGGAACTCGATGACGAGCTGATCGGACCTGAGACGATGGTGAGACGAATTAGTGGCTGAGCCTACTGCCGTCACTCCAATCAACGAGGCTCACCATGAACTACTCCGATTCATACTGGAACAAGAAGGCAAGGCCACCGGCTGACTTCGTCTCATTTGTCGCGGAAATGGCTTTTTGCCGGACGATCCGGCCCTTCCTCAAAACTACACACTATGTGCTCGCCCTCCGTTTACCCGATGATGGCGACATCTATGTGTATGAGTTGGCAGCCCGCAGGCTTCTGGATCCCGAGTGCGAGACGGACGACAATGGGGCTCCTGTCGTATTGGTGACCAACGTCAAGTCCATCAAAGCGCATACTTGGGACCTCGCGCGCAAATTCAATGAATTGCGACGCGTCGTAATTTTCTACACAGACGATATGGAAATCGCGAGCGATTTGGCCCTTCTGATCGATCACCGGATCGACATGGAGCTGCCGGATATAAGCCACTTCAAGGCTACGGCAAAACTACTGGGCAGAGCAATGTCGCATAACGATGCCGTGTTCCTGGCCGCCTCTCGTCTGTCCGATATCCGGCTGGCTCTGCGGCCGCACCGATCTATCGCAAATCTAGTTCAGCGCCTGAAGGCGGTCATCCCGGACGCTACCCAGCCTAGCGGGGTGCCAGCCAACCCATCGTCTCCGAGACTCGAGGACCTCGTCGGCTTCGGAGAGGCGAAAACCTGGGGCCTCCAGGTTGCCGTTGACATCAACGCCTGGATGGCAGGGGAACTCGAATGGGCTGACATCGACAAAGGCATCGTTCTTGTCGGACCGCCCGGAACCGGGAAAACGACATTCCCCAAGGCGCTCGCGAACACGTGCGGCATTCCTTTGATCGCAACGTCCGCTGCAGTATGGCAGTCGAAGGGGCATCTTGGCGACATGCTCAAGGACATGCGCGCGACGTTCAAAGAAGCCGCTGATGCCAGGCCATCAATCCTGTCGATAGACGAACTTGACAGCGTCGGTGACCGACAGGCCTACAAAGCCAGCGAATACCACGATTACAAGCGGCAAGTGATCAACGCTCTGCTGGAATGCTTGGACCCGTCGGAAGGACGAGAAGGCGTCATAGTGGTTGGTGCGACCAACGACGTCAGCGCGATTGACTCCGCGCTACTGCGGCCTGGTAGGTTTGAACTTGTCGTTCAGATCGAGCGACCAGATGCCGAAGAGCGCCAAGCGATACTGCGGCGCTATCTCCCAGAACTGGCAATCAACGACTTTGAGCCATTCGTAGTCCAGTCGGACGATTGGTCGGGTGCGGATATCGAGAAGCTAGCTAGAGATGCCAGGCGCGTCGCTCGGCGTTCGGGGCGGAAGACGGTGACGGACGACGATCTGCTCATGGCGATGCCGCCGCTGTTTGCCTATAGCGAGGAGGAAGGATTCCGTCTGGCCGTCCACGAGATCGGGCATGCAGTTGTAGGAGCGATCTTGCGTCCCGGACAGCTGGTGAACGTCAAGATCAATCGGTGGCGGCCGTCCAAAGTCGGTTGGAACCAGATCGGTACGACGCATTTCAACGAAAAGCCGCCGCTCATGACTTCCGCAGCTTACCTGACGGATACGATTGCCATCCTTTTGAGTGGAATGGCTGCGGAACGCATTTTCTTTGGCGAACACTCGATGGCGTCGGGGGGCAGCGTGACGTCCGACCTTAACCGGGCAACCGATCTTGCGACGACCATGGAGCGATGCTTTGCGTTTGGTGACAGCCTCATCACTGACAGCGGTATCGGTCCGCGGCCGATGGAGAACTTGAGACAAGGTGACCCGGCGCTCCGTGAAGCCGTTCGTCAGCGCCTTGATGCGCAGCACAGCAGGGTGATGCAAATCCTGACATCAAAGCGGACAGAAGTGCAAATCTTGTCCGAAAGACTTGCGAAGTCCTTCGAGCTTACTGCCGAGGATGTCCTCCGAACATTACGCGATGGCGCAGACGCGCGGATGGGAGCCGATCGATGAAAATCTGGGTGTTTTCCGACGTTCACATCGAGTTTGGCAAACCTTTCACCGTTGCACCGCCAAGCGACATCGATGCCATCGTATGCGCAGGCGACGTGCTCGATAAGGGCGTGGTCCCCAGTATCGAATGGCTTTCCGCGTTCGCGGGCCCGGAGATCCCGGTTATTTTCGTTGCCGGGAACCACGAGTTTTACCGTAGTTTCCTCGTGGGCAGCATCGCCGATGCCAATGGAGTGCGTGACCGCTATCCCAATATCCACTTCCTCGACGACCGTAATGTCGTTATCGACGACGTGCTTTTCACCGGCGCGACCCTTTGGACTGACTTTCGATTGTTCGGTCGCAATCCGGAGGTCGCCATGTGGGCGGCCGAGAAGGGCATGAACGACTACAAGCGGATAAACCTTTCCAAGAAGCCGTTCAAGAAGTTCAAGCCCATCCATTCTTTCCGAAGGCATGACGCTTCAATCAAGTTCTTGTCAGAAAGCCTCGCGCGCACTGACGTCCGAAAGAAAGTCGTTGTCACGCATCATGCACCGTCGGCCCGATCCATTTCGCGATACTTTCGGGATGATCCGTTGGCACCGTGCTATGCTTCTGATCTCGATGCCTTTGTCAGGGACGCCGAGCCAGACCTCTGGATCCATGGGCATGTGCATCAGCGTTTCGACTATACGCTCGGCTTCACGAGGATCGTCTGTAATCCACGTGGTTATCCAGGAGAGGCAACGGGGTTCGATCCGGATTTGGTTGTTGAAATCTGACTGGGGCGCGGGTGCGTTCTTTAACTGAACGGCCCGCAGATGGAGGTACCTGTGACTGTCGATTCGTTGGCATGGCTGCCTGAAGAGCAGCAGGCGCTCGCGCGTACTGTCGTCGATAGCGGGAGGTACTCAAGCGTGGAGGATGTCTTGCACGCGGGATTAGAGCTCCTGCATGAGAGGATCGACGCGGAGAGTGCAGCAATGGAAACGCTGCGAGCCACGATTGAGAGCCGGTTGGAGGGGCCGACGATTTCCGCTGAAGAGATGGAAAGGCGGGTTACGGCGATCGTTGGACGGAAGCGGCAGCTGGCATCATCCGCAGCACAGGGTGATCCGAACAGATGTCCAATTCATCCGGGAGCGCTGCTCCGCGACGACGTGCTTCCCGCGATTGGAAAGCCGACGGCGGAGATCGCTAACTTGCTGGGCATCTCCCAGCAGCACCTTGATGAAATCCTAAGGGAGGAGAGTCCGGTTAGCGCTGCTGTAGCTGTCCGGTTCGGCAAGATGTTCGGCAACGGTCCGTTGATGTGGATTGGGATGAAAGGGGCATATGATGTGTGGCATGCCGTTCGTGACACTGATGTCTCGGGCATTCCGACCCTACATGGCGCTTAGCATACCTTAACGGGCGCGCTGGCTGGGTGGCGGTCATATAATTGCCTGGCTCGCGCGCTGCCTCGCAACATATCCATGTTCACAATACTTGCGAGAGTGGCAATGTGCGACGAACGTTGTCATCAGCGATACATCTGCGAGGCAGCCGAATGTGCGATCAGCGGCGCGATACAAAGAAACCAATCGGCCAGTCAATTGTGATCGATGGCGGTTTTCGGCGAAATTCAATGATTTCAATCCCAAGCGATCCTATCAGATCGCTATTTGACGAGCGTATTCCTTCGGGCAGAACCATTATCTTTCTGCATGCGCGAACTAGAAGCTTCTCGTAGACAAACAATTGGCCAACCGCCATCAAGATGCTCGAAGCATCGTTGCCCGTTTTGATCTCGAACAGCATCGGTTCGCGATCGTCCACCGTATAAAGGTCAGGTCCGAGCAATCCGATTTTCTCGTTCGTATGCGGTATACTGTGACGTTTCAATTCTGCCTTGAGAGCCTGCCAAATGTCATGGTGAAGCCGGTGCGCTTCGACGGAATCGCGTGGGGGGATAGTGTAGGTTCCAGAGGGCTCCTCGAATCCCATGGCACTTCGCTGAAGTGAAGCGACTTCGCCACCCTCAAATGCCCCCACTCTTAGATACCGGCAAAGATCGACAAACTTTCGTGTCGAAGCGACCGTTTGCCAGGTGCTGCCTATTGGTGCCACCGGGAAACATGTCTCAGAGGAGTTGTTGTCGTATCGTACGACTGTAGGGGCTATGCTGAAAGACGACGCGACCTCAACGTAATCCTTCAATTCGACTTTCTTCCCGGCGACGTTCATCCGGCCGCGGTGCATAATCCACATCACGCCGGCGGAATCCTTGGCGATCACACCTTGGTTGTTGCCGGGAGGGCTCCCGGTGCGAGGCGGATTGACCTGCACGATCTCGTTCTCGATCGCTTCCCTGGTGAGCTCGACACCTAATCCGTTCCAGTATCCGTCTTTCTCTGGCTCCGGCCGCGACCGGATCCAAACGCCTGCGTCCTCAGACCAAATGACGGATCTTCCCAGTTGAAGTGTTTTCCCGTGGGTTCTGAATGCGTCTATCCAATTTTCAACTGCATCGGCAACCGCCGCCGAAGTCTCAACTGCTGTCATTTCCTGCATGCTTGTTCCGTTCGCTGGTCGAAAGTCTCAAGGTTGGTATGCTTTAGGGAGCGACGAATTCTATTTTCAGCTTCTGTGACATAAGCCGTTTAGCGCGGTCGCAGAATGCTTTTACGGCTTCCTTCGACGCCATGTCTTCCAATGCTACATCAAGCTGGCAGATGGACAGTGGTCCGCTTTCGACGCTGATCAAGCCCTGTTCATCGGCTGCCTCTGTATCTTCCGGCCAAGGCGCGTTCCCCCAAACCTGGTGAAACCAATTGTGTCCTTCGGGGACTTCTTCGACGCATTTGAATATTATTATCGAAAGCCAGCTTTTGGCCTCTTCGGCGGGTTTGAAGCCTGAAGCTTCTGGCTCGAGCGATCCGCTACCTAGCTCAAATTCTGTGTCTGTGACGATCCGGACTTCGAGCAACCAATCTCCGACACCCGGATGAGAGCGGCCGCCAACTTGAGGCACAAACAGTATTGACGGCTGATACAGGGGTAGAAAATTCCATCCCCAGAAGGTTCGAGGATCGACACGAGCCGGTGGAGTAGGAGCGACGCCATTGGTCGTCTTCCAGTTATAGAACTGTGTCTCAGGAAATTGCTGGCCGATAAGCGTGAGCATATCGAGGCATCGCCTCTGATAATCCGCGAGCAACCGGTATGCGTGGCGGACGTCAATCAGCGCCGCGGAGAGGGATCGATTGTCGACCGACATAGAAATTCCCTTTTAGCCAAAGTTTCTGAGAGTGGCATTTGCAGCCGCACTCCAGGTTCCGGAACGTGGACGAAGGTCGCCAAGAAGCCTCAAGTGCTGATAGTCAGCGAGACCGAGCGCGGTGACCATATCATCGATGATCCTCGCCGTTGACCGGCTCATGGGCTTGTCACGCTCCGCTTCCAGTGCATCAAGGAGGCGATCCCATCCTGCCGCGGCGACTTTGATGTCGTGCCCTTGAGCGGCGAGCTCAGCGGCAATTCCTTCGACAGTAACGCCTACGTTCTTTCCAAGGCCCCCAATGGCGCATAGAAATACCGCATGTTCATCGTCGTCGTTTGCCTTTTTGTATGCGACCCATTCCCGCGCCCATTGTCGCGCTTCCTGCATAGGGTGCTTTCCGAGCTTGGCTTCGACAATGAGACGGACAGAAGTTGGCGGATCGCCAAGCTTAAAATCAAGGAATACATCGGGCTCAACCTCCCGATCAGCCTCGAGGGCGTCCGTCCAGCGGGGCCAGAAGATGATATCCTCGAGCTCGGCGACTGCAAGATCGGGCAAAGGAGGTCCGAACGTTCGGCGCATAATGCGCCAAAGAACTCCGTCCTCGAGATAGGCGAGACGGCCGAACACGGCGGCTGTGAGAAGGTCCTCGGAAATTTGGAAAGCACGCCGCCAACTGACGCTTTCCTCTCCAACTCCAACCGGAAGCCGCCCGGCTTTGCTGCTGACGATCGCCTGTAACATCGAATCTCCTTGAAGGAGTAGAGTGGGGGGATCACCACAAATAAGC
Source organism: Rhizobium sp. 2MFCol3.1 (assembly GCF_000377565.1). Classification (GTDB taxonomy): domain Bacteria; phylum Pseudomonadota; class Alphaproteobacteria; order Rhizobiales; family Rhizobiaceae; genus Rhizobium. The sequence continues at coordinate 134,423 of NZ_KB898365.1, forward strand.
AAGCGCTGGTTGCGACAATATAAGGTGCACATCAGTTGAATCTGCTGACGAAAGTTGACCTAGAAGCGCGCCGACTTCCCTTTCCTCAGGCAAGGACAGCACTCCAAAAGGTAGCGTTGGGAGGAGGGCTTATACCCGAGAAGAGGCGCTTAAAGATAATCCGCACTACCAGACTGAAATCCTACTAGGACGGGCCAAAAGAAAGAGGTGTAGTTACCTCCCGCTAATCTCTGAACGGTAAATCAGGCCTCGTGGCAGATCGAACATGCAGAAACTGGGTTGGAACGGTGAATTACTGGACATTTTCTCAGGGAATCTCGATTGTCGTACCCGTAAACGCCGATGGGCTAAGATGGTGGAAACTACGCTTTGGTGGGCATCAAGTGTCACCCGCAGATATCTGCCGACAATTAGTCGCTGGGATTGAGTTTCAAACTAAGTTTCAGCTCACAGGTTTTGCGAACCAGCCACGACTTGCGCGCTTCGAGGTTCACGGTTTCGACGCCGAAGGCGAGGTGTACCGAATGGAGCGCGAACTGAATTTTGACAATGGTGGGAGCTTACATCAATGTTTTTTGGATATCCGCCCATCTATGAGAGATAACGGACGAGGGGCGACGTTCGCGCGAAACTGCTATATTCTCGCCCATCGTAACAGTCTATCTCGTTTGACCATCAAAGCAGTTGCCGGAGGAAGCTATTACTGGGCGCGCGCAGGGTTTCTGCCTTTCGAGGATAGCTGGAGGCGTTGTAAGCCCGATATTCGCAAACGGCTTGAGGAAATCACGTCAATCTCAGCTTTGGTAAGGCAAGAAGCCGAGGTTCCTTTGGAGTCGAACGAACCAGAGGCGATCTGGGAGTTGGCATCGTTGCGCACGCCTGTACCCTCGAAATTCGATGCCGCGAGACGCGTTAGCCTGGGCAGATCTTTGCTAGGGGAAAGCGGAGCAGGCTGGGAAGGGTCCATTAGCTTCCTTGATCATGAGCTATATAACGAGCAGCATGATCGAGCTAGACACTACATGCGAATGGAGGCGTCAGATTGATGGGTGTTTTGATCTCTCGCCACCTCGCGAACCAAATTTACATCAATGACCAGAAGCTCAGCCACTACATTTTCCGGAGTGCCCCTCCTTAGAAGCCTCGCGATGTCATGACGAAGGACAACGGTGAGCTCACCAGCGTTCTCACGATCAATCTGATCGAGATCCGCGAGCATAGCCTCAGTACCATCTATGAATCCTTCTCGTGCCATGAATGGCTCCCTTCTTACAAAATGATCCGCAACAGGTAATGTAACCGTCCGAGTGAGGCGCTTCCACTTGATTCACTGCGCATCACGATATTCTGTTTCGAGCCCTGCGGCTCGACCTATGATGAGTTTGGAGGCAGTGCCCGCAAGTCACAAGTGACTTCACGCTCGAAGTCGTGCCCCATCACGACCAGACAGGACCAGATTTCTGTTTGACGGTTCCAGTACTCGAGGGGAAATTGATATCCCAAGGCTCTGGGCAGGTGAAGCCTGTTGTGATGCTGGAACCGCAGTGACAGTCAAGCTATGATGGTTTTGGCGTCCGGGATGGCATTGACCGAGAGGCAATCGCGTTTGATGAACGTCTTTACCAAGGAATCGGCCAATCCGTTGGACTGTGGGCTGCGGACCGGCGTCGTGCGAGGTTCCATCCCAATATCGAGCGTCAGCGATTTCGTTTGACGCAATAAAGTTTGATCCAGTGTCAGTCAGCCATTCGATGCGCTTATAAAGGATATTGATGCGGCCGAGGCGGTTTTCGACGGCCGTTACAATAAGGTCCTGAACATATTCGCTCTTTATGCCTTCAGGGGTGGCGACATGGGCAACGCGTCGCGGACCCCCATTCAAGCGCAAAGACGACGCTGACCTTTTCCTTGTTTATGGCAGCCGATTTCGAAACCGCCGGAGCATTCTCGCCGATATCACGGCAAGGCTCCGAAATCCGGCCTTCGATGAGCGTGCACCATCGACCGTAGCCCTTCAGGCGCGATAACTTCTACCTTGTCTCCCCATTGGTAGAGGTGCCATGTCATCTCCAGCCAGCCTGCCGCATGGAAGCGGACGATCAGACTTCCGTCATCCATTGGCTCTAGAACCTGCGTCGGGTGAAATTGGAACTCTGCGGCACGCGAGGCAGCCTCCGGTGCAAACCGCCAAATTACCTCGCCGTACTGCGCAGGGTCCTGGTAGACCCCAAATGATTGGGCGGCGTATTCCTGAAGTGAGAACCCGTCTGCCATTGCAAAGCTCTCATCCAAGGCTTCTGCCGATCGAATCCGATCAGTTCGGAAGTTGAGTATCGTTTCTCCACGAGATGGTTGCCTTGCCACCAGGTAGCTGCGGTGACCGAGGAGCAATCCATGTGGCTCGATGATCCGCAGAGGAGCATCCGGGTCGCCATATTGTAAACGCAATCGGAACGGTCCTCGGAGCGCTTCGATAATTGCGTCGAGAACCGTTGGCTTCAAGTTTACCCGCGGTCCCGGCTTCGTCACGGAACCCATGGCCGTAAGCACCGCCTCGGCATCTGCTTCCGTTCGCAGCGCATCCCTCGGCGCAAGTCGGGACAGCAACCCTTCTCGCAGATCGGAAAGCGCTCTGGCATGGCGAACCCGTCCTTCGCTTTGTGCAGTGCGTCCGGCGATCTCCAGTGCCTCGATTGCGGTCTCTTCCCGCGGTTTCAAGCGATCAAGCAGCGGATCGGCAACCCGCCATCGGCGACGGCGATCATTTCCGTCCTGCCATGTGACCCCGGTGAACACAGTCTCGAGTGCCTCGGTCATACGTTGGGCGGTTCGGTGCGAAACGTCGAACTCCTCGCTGATTTCTTCAAGACTGATGCCTGCGCGTCGTGCGGCCGCCAGCCGAGCAAGACGGATCAAATCCTGGGCTTTGGATAACGACATCACAGCTCCCGATGAGGGTGACACGAAATGTCACCCAAGCACCTTATAACCCAGTTCACATTCAGTCGAGAGCTAATCGAGTTGCGGGCACCGCGTTCGCTTAGCGTCGAAGCACAAGGGGATTTTACCATGGCCAAGATCATCAAAATCGAGCGCCTCACGCGGTGTGAGAGTGACACGGCACCTACAACATCGCCAACAAAGGGTGCCGGTATTGTAGTCAGAAGCTCGGAACTGCGGAGTTCCGCACCTATCGAACACCTTCCAGCAGGATATGAGATACGCTTAGGTCTCGCTGTTGCCGATCGTGTTCGCGACCGCCTCGCACGTGAACGAAGACTCCTGCGCCGCAAGGGCATTTTCTCGGTATACGGTCGCGTCGTCTCGTCTCTTCCACGGACAATGCGGCCACGAGCGTGGTTCTAGCCGAGTTTTATCGTTGTCTGACCAACCTCTGTCACCTGTACTGCTCACGTTGCAACCGATAGATATGCATCCTCGCCGGTTGCGAAGATTCGAAGGGGCGTTCCATGAGATACTTAGATGGCAACCTACTCTTTTCGGCATCGGACCTAATGCGTTTCATGGGCTGCGCTCACTCGACGACGCTCGATCTTATGCATCTTCGCGGGGAGGGGCCGGATCCGCGTCAAGATACTGAGGACGCTGCCCTGTTGCAGAAGCAGGGAGATATGCACGAAGCCGCACATCTCGCCCGGCTTGGATCGGCAGGCCGCGAAATCGTCGAGATCAAGCGGGGTGACTTAGCTGCAAATGTTAAGGCAACCAGGGAAGCTCTGACATCCGGAGCGGAGGTGATCTTCCAGGGGCCGCTTCTCTCGGGAAACTGGGGTGGCTGGTCGGATTTCCTTGAAAAAGTAGGTCGTCCGTCGAAGCTGGGAAACTTCAGCTACGAGGTTGCCGACACCAAGCTCAAACGCCGCCCGCATCCCAAGCATGTGCTTCAACTGGTTTTGTACTCCGACCTTCTGATGGAGGTACAGGGAGTAGCCCCTGATTTCGCTCACATTGAACTGGGTGATGGAACACGCGCTTCGCTTCGCCTTGGTGACTACTCGGCCTACGCCCGGATGGCGCGATCCCGTCTCGAGAACTTCGTGGCTGATCCAACCCCCACAAAGCCGGCGCCGTCTTCCGAATGTGGACTTTGTCGTTGGGCCGATCATTGTGGGTCTGTCTGGCTTGCAGAGGACAGCTTGTTCAACGTTGCGAACATCACACGGGGGCAAGTGAAAAAGCTCGAGGCGGCAGGCGTCGTAACGATGGCACAGCTTGCCGCATTTGACAGGCCGATCCGCGGAATGGCGTCGGCCACCTTTGAGAAATTAAAGGGACAGGCCCGTCTCCAACACGCTAGAAAGACCGGCGAGCCAACTTATGAATTGCGTCCGAAAGTTCCGGGCAAAGGGTTTGACCTCCTACCGGAGCCGCAACAGGGCGACCTGTTTTACGACATTGAAGGCGACCCCTATTATGAAGGCGGCCTGGAGTACCTCCATGGCGTATGGTTTGATGGTAGCTTTCGCTCATTCTGGGCGCATGACCATGATGCCGAAGCTGCGGCCCTCAGCGAGCTATTCGAGTTTTTCCGCGCTCGGCTCAACGCGTATCCAAACGCTCGGATCTATCACTACGCCCCCTACGAAATTACGGCCCTCCGCCGTCTGACCGCCAAGTACGGAATTGGAGAGGCATTCCTTGATCGACTGCTCAGAGAGCGACGCTTCGTTGATCTCTACGCCGTTGTCCGTAGCGGGCTATTGGCTTCCGAATCCAACTATTCGATCAAGTCTCTCGAGGCGTTTTACGGACTCAAGCGGGAAGGGGAGGTTAAAACAGCCGGAGGCTCTGTCGTCGCCTATGAAGCTTGGAGGGAGAGCGGCGAGCAAACCATTCTCGATGAGATCGAGGACTACAATCGGATCGACTGTCTCTCGACGGAAATGCTGCGCGATTGGCTGGTTTCTGTCCGCCCCGAAGGCGATTGGCCATTGTTCACTGTCGATGCGACCGACAAGGAGATCGAAGAGGACGAGGAAACCGTACAGTTTCGAGCGCGGCTCTCTGCATCGCGGCTGCCGGAAACACGTCAAGAAATGCTTTTTAATCTCGGCCGCTTCCACAAACGCGAGGCGAAGCCTGCTTGGTGGGCAATTTTCGACAGTCTCAGCCAAGAAGATGACGAGCTCATCGACGATCTGGACGCGTTGGGCGGTTTGGTTGCCAAAGGGTCGCTGGAGATGATCAACCGATCGGTGGTCAGAACATACCGTTTTCCACCCCAAGAGACAAAGTTGCGCACTGGAGGTAGGGCGACAGTGCCGACCCCGGAGGGCTTTGCCTCGGTATCGATCGAGAACCTAGATCGCGGCGACAACACCGTCACGGTGAAGGTTGGCATCAAGAAAGCCGATATCCTCGGAAAGCATCTAACTCTCCATCCGGACACCCCCCTGAACACCGGGGTTCTTGCCGCGGCTATCGCAGATGTTGTCCGTGATCAATGTGAAACTCGCCGATATCGTGCCATTGACGATCTTCTGTCTGCAGCACCGCCCCGCTTGGCGGGGAAACCAGGAGAGATCTCAAAAGGAAGCGATTCTGTAGCCGGGACAATTGCGGCTGTGCACCGCATGGATGAAACGGTACTTCCGATTCAAGGGCCTCCCGGCACCGGGAAAACCCACGTCACTGCGAGAGCCATTCTGTCGCTCGTAGAGGCAGGATATCGTGTTGGAGTTGCCTCCAATAGTCATGAGGCAATCAGGAACGTCTTGCTCGGGTGCCTCAAGGCGCGTGAGGAAAGCGGTAGCGCATTGCCGCTGGACATAGTGCACAAACTATCAGGCGACGACGACGGATATCCTGATTTCGCTAGGGTCCGGCGAACGACCGACAACAGTGTTGCCGAGGAAAGCGGCCAGATCGTCGGCGGGACAGCATTCTTCTTCTCCCGCGACCCGAACATCCAGGCGTTTGATTGGCTCTTCGTGGACGAGGCGGGGCAGGTCAGCCTGGCAAACATGACAGCCATGGGACGAGCCGCCAGAAACATCGTCCTCGTCGGCGATCCAAGACAATTGCCACAGGTTATCCAAGGCGCGCATCCGGAACCCGCGAACCTGTCGTGCTTAGAATGGATGCTCGCTGGACACGCGACGGTGCCGCCAGATCGCGGTATATTTTTGGCGACGACCCGGCGGATGCACCCAGACGTGTGCAGCTTCATTTCGGAGCAGGTCTACGAAGGACGCCTGAAAAGTCACTCCGACACAAAGCAACAGCGCGTATTCGAAACAGATTTCCCGGAAGCGGGTGCTTTCTGGCTGCCAGTGTCACATGACGGAAACACGCAAGTCTCTGTTGAAGAGGTCGCAGCAATCTCAAAGGCTGCGAAGACACTTGTCGGAGGCAAGCTGACAGATAAGAACGGTGTGACGAGGAATATCGATTACACCGATATCATCGTCGTCGCCCCTTACAACGCCCAAGTCAACGCTCTCCGCGACGCGCTGCCAGCCGGCATCCGTGTCGGTACGGTCGATAAGTTTCAAGGCCAGGAGGCGACTATCTGCATTGTTTCGATGACGGCGTCGTCAATCGAAGACTCCGCACGCGGAATGGAGTTCCTGTTCTCGCTCAACCGCATAAACGTTGCCATTTCGAGGGCCAAAGCGCTGGCCTTGGTCTTTGCTGAGCCGCGCTTGCGGGAGACCAAGTGCAAGACCGTTGACCAGATGCGGTTGGCAAACACGTTGTGCGCGCTCAAGGAGATCGAAGCATGAAGGCAAAGTTAGGGCTTTGCCTGCACGTTGCACTTTGCGGCGGGCTTAGGGAGTTCGCCATTCGAAAGTCGGCCGGGCCGACAAAGCTTAAATCCGTGCAGAAGGCACGCTTCGTCGGAGATCGGTAATGCTCAATATAGTATCGGAGACGGCCGATCACGGTGCCGCCAATGGCACAAGCGCGTCCCAACTACGCGAAAAGCTCGACAAGCAGATACGAAACGCTGTGGACATAACACGCGACGAACTCGGCAATTACAAGAGTCTGCGCAACCTCAGCGAGGTGATCGGCGGTGAGTATGGTGACCGGGTTATCTTCGAGCTTTTTCAGAACGCTCATGATGCTCATCGTCAGGGAAATAATGGCGAGATATATCTCAAGCTGGTCATACGAGGAGATGACGACGCCGATCTTTACGTTGCCAACAAGGGGCAGGGCTTCGACTGGGAGAACGTCGAGGCAATCCGCAACATAGCGGTTTCCAGCAAATCTGTGGGCGAGGGAATCGGGAACAAAGGTCTCGGCTTTCGTAGTATCGAGATACTGACCGATGACGTGCGGATATACAGCCAAGAACTCGCCCGCCCAGCGGAAACGTTCGATGGTTTCTGTTTTCGTTTTGCAGGAGCCGATGAAGTTCGGCAGCTTGCGCTTGCGGTTTCAAACGATGAATCGATCGCCTCCGACGTCGCTGCCACGTTGCCTCGTTATCTCGCGTCTGTGCCGATAGCCGGCCAGTCGGCAGATATCTGCTACTTTGCTCAACGGGGTTTTGCCACCGTAGTACATGCGCCCCTCAAAACAGCGGCAGCCGTCAAGGTCGCTCGTGAACAATTGGCGAAGCTTCAGACCGCGGACGCACCTCTTTTGCTGTTTCTTGAGCGACTTGAACGCGTTGTAATCGAGATCGAAGTCGGCGAAGACATCAGACGCATGGAAATGTCTCGCTCAGTTGAGCAACGTCAGATCCAGTCAGAATCGCCGAACAGCTATGCAGTCATTTCGATAGAGCCCAGCGGCCGCAGATATGTGATCGCGACCCGTTTGGTTGATCACGACGATCTGCGAGACGCGGTCAGTAGAAGTGTTCCAGCCGAGCCGCAGCTTAGAAGGTGGCTGAACTGGAGAGGAGATGCCAAGGTATCGGTGGCTGTCGGTCTTGGAGAAGGGGTCGAGGTTGGCAGAACCTACAATTTTCTACCGATGTCGGAGGATGTTGCATCACCGATCCGCGGGCATATCGATGCCCCCTTTTATGCCACCATTGACCGGCGGCGGGTAAATTTGGCTCTTCCATTGAATGCATTCCTGATGGACGTGCTTGCTCGTACGGCCGCACAGGCGGCGCTGGACGTCAAGCAGTGCGCTGAGGAGCTTGGTCGAGCGACGGTGTTCGACTTCGCAGCCTGGGATCCAAGAGACAAGGATAGACTGAGTGGCGCTTGGAAGACGATGGCTTTGGATTGGTCGGACGTCGAGGTCGTGCCGTCCGCGAACAAGGTTTCGTGGTCATCGATCAAATCAGCGTGGATATGGAGGGATACGGATTACCGCCAGTTCCGCGTGTCGAAGCTTGTTAAGGCCGGCGTAGCAAACATAGCGGACCCCAATCTCGGAACGGGACGGCTTGGTCGTTTAGAGCATCTGATCGCGTCAACGAATGTTCCCGCGGTCCCCGCCGGGCAGCATTTGGCAGGTTGGACCGAATTGCTGGCAAAGAAGTTGTTACAGGATAACGTGGCCCCGAAGACCTGGTCGTCGTTCTACAGTGACGTCTCGAAGGCGTTCGGCACCATTGACGGTCTCTCGTCACTCAAGGCACGGCATTTTCTCAAAGGACGAACAGGCGAACTACATAAGCCTGCCGCTGAAAGCCATGAAGATCCCGTCTTCGTTCGGACCGAAGGTCCTTCGAAAAGGGAGAAGAACCGGGCACCGCTTCCTCCCGCGCATTTGGCGAAGCAGTTTGCTATTTTGCAGGAAGATGTCGGTTTGAAGCCCGACGTGCTGGACCGCTTCACAAAAGCTGGCATTGTCCGGCGTTACGATGCGGTTGAGATATTGAAGGGCGTTGGTGTCCTCCTTACGAAAAACCCCACCCAAGCCCGGTTGAGTGCAGCGATAAGGTGGGCATTCGAAGTTTGGAAGGCCGAACCCACGCGGGTCCATAAGGTCCTCCCGACAGTCGGACTTCTGGTCGAAGCACGCAGCGGATGGAAAGCGCCGTCCGAGGTCTACTTCTCCGAGGAATGGACGCAACTCGGCAAGAAAACCGAGAGATACCTCGCTGAAGCAATGGCTTTTTCCAATGACTGCAAAGTGGCGGCAGGACAGCTTCTGGTGAAAGATCCGTCATGGGTGCTGAACCTAAGCAAGGCCCGATTGGAATGGACCACGTTTCTGCGGGCGCTTGGTGTCCGGGATGGGCTTCCGTTGGTCGGCGATGCCCTTCCGTCACGGCGCACAGGTTGGATGTGGAGAGATTTTCTTCGCGAGAAAAATGCGAAGCTCGGCCGAGGTGACGTATGGATCGCGGCTAACGACCATATCCAAATCTCGAACCACAACACGGATTACTCTTCTAAGGGAATGTTGTGGAGGATACCCGGGCAAATCGAACACCAAAGCTTACCCTCCGAGCTTCGCGAGCGCCTTGCCGAGCTCCTTCTGTGGAAACTTCGAGACAGCGAAGCCAGTTGGCAATTTTTTAAAATCGGTCGATACGAGCGGGATAGTGTCAATCAGAACGAAAGGTCTTGTGTTTCCCCCGCCGGCGCCTTCATTCGGGGGGCTGAGTGGATGCCTGCCGAGGGCGAGGACGAAATGTACGCGGCTCTCAGCAAGCTATGGTACACGAGCGACCGGCGGCAGCGCGTCCCACGTTTCATGCCCCGACCAATCGAGCGCTTTGCTGCTGTCCTCGACGAGAACGATGCCCTCGCTAAGCGCCTTCTTGCTCCGGAATTCGGACTCCTCGACTGGGCGGCTCCCAGTCTCGCCCCTAGAAAGTTGATTGGTCTCGCCGCCGAACTGCCAGGACTTGAACCGCGTGAACGCGTCAACTTCAGAAAAGCCAATCAGCGCGCACTCGCGCAAATGATCGAGGAGCGCATATCCTTCGACAGAGAGACTCCAACGATCGCGTCGCAGGACAGTATGTTCGCCGTCGTATTGGGTGATCGAGCTAACCCTCCGCCACTGTACATCGCATCAGACACCCAGACTCCCGAGGCTCGTGCCTTGACCGCAGCCGGTTTGCCGATTCTCGATGTCGGGGATGAGCAACTCATCGATGCGGTTGTTGAAGCCCTGTCGGCCACCGGTCTCTTCAATGTTCAACGCGCAGATGGCGGACAGGTCCTCGTTCTTGTAGATGGACAACCCTTTTCCCCAACACTCGACGACCCTCTACTCTTGAGCGATGGGCTCGAGTGGCTATCTGAAGCGGTTGCTTTCGCCAATGAACTGTTGGGCAAAGAGTTGGAACGCCAGATCTCGAGCGCGGCCGTCGAAAGGCGCCTTCGCCGCGTACGACTGCGTCGTTGTGGTCACATCTCCTTATCGGTCGATGGAAAGGCAGCCGATGACGCTCTGACATTCTATGCGTTCGACGATCAAGATATTCCGACGCTGGTTATCGCATCAAGCGATCCAATTGACTGGCCGATGCTGGGTGATGCCGCTCCTTATCTTTCCACTCTCCTCGATCGCCGAATGCGCTCGCTCGAGACATTGCTGCTACGCCTGGCGGCACAACGCGGAGCCACATCTGATCCTCGCCGACGACCCAGCGACGAGGCGTTGGCTAGAGCGTTGGGTTGCAAACTCGACTTCCTCCGCGAGCACACGGACGCTTTGCAAACTGATCAGCAGTTCCTTTCGGTTCGCCTTCTCCCAACTTTGACATGTTTCATCGGAATTGACGCGGCTCGTGAATTTGGCCGGCAGATAGGCGATCGTCTAACTCGTGGTGGAGTGATCGAATCACTTGAGCTCCATGCCGAAAGCCTTCCCTCAACGCCGACTTCGTTCTTCGACACCTTGTACAACAATGCTGATCTGATGGAGGTCCGGCGTGTACTTAATATTCCTCACGAAGCCCTCAATCGCTCTCTTATAGAATTTGGACAGCCCATCCTATCTAACGAACCAGAACTACGCCGCCTTTTCGATCTATGGAAGGACGACGTCCGCTTCGAAGCGTTGGACAGGATAAGACGGCATTTTCTCGGCACGTTTCGGCAAAAGAAGCCGTTGCAGGATTACGTAACACTGCGGTCTTTGGACTTCATCGAATTCGATAAGTCATGGGTCTTGGAAAGGGACGATCTCGACCGTACAACTGTTGCGACATATGTCGACCTTGCCATCGACAAACGTCTCGGCCCGGACGTCGATGTCCGAATTGGCGGATATAAGAGCATTCGCGAACATAACAGGCGTACGATGCAAGCGTTCATCGACACGGCGCTTCCCATAGCGCGTGCTTGGTGCGTAAAGCGACAGGCGTTGCCCGATGGGTTGGCCATAGGCAGCATGGACGTACTCAAGCGGATCGATTCCAAGGGTCTACTGGACTTTGACCGGATTGCGACGGGTGGGGAGGCCGCGCTCCTACAGCAGCTAGACATGTGGCCAGCCGAAATGCCTACAGATCTTGTATTGGCGCAGACGCAAATTTTACCGGCGGACATCGACGCATCGGCGTTGGAGCAGCAACGTCAGCGCGAACAGTATGCGAAAGCGAAGAGGACGGTGACCATCGGTGGAACCGATTTCGACACAGCGGACGCTGACTTCGCAAGTCGCATCACGAAGCTTGCCGAGTCGATGATGGAAGATAAAGCCTGGCTCGTGCGCTCAATGCGAAAATTTAATCTCAGACAAATGCCGGCCAAGCATGGAGCAAATTCATCCAGTACGGGGAGCGCGGGTGGAGGACGAGTAGAAAGAATCTCTGACGACAAAAAGAACGCCATGGGCTTCTTGAGCGAGTTTCTCGCCAGCAGGTATCTTGCCGAGAAGCATCCCTTGCGATTTTCCGATAGCTCATGGGTTTCTCGCAATAGAGAGGCATTGTTGACAGACGGTGAAGGGAAGGACAGCTGGGGCTACGACTTCCGGGTTCAAACGGCGGATGCCGACTGGCGCTACGAAGTGAAGTCGAGTCTAGACGACAGCTTTGAATTTGAATTTACCCAGAACGAGATGCGAGTTGCCGGAGAGTGCGCAGCCGATCGCAGTCGCAGGTACAGGATACTTTATGTACCCTTTGTCTTCGATCCAGCGAGGTGGCGGGTGATGGAGCTGCCGAACCCCTTCTCCGAAAAAGGGCGGCAACTGTTTCGACCTATAGGCAATGGGTCTACCCGAATGAAGTTTGGCATCACTAGCTCGAGCGGATAGGCGCGTCTCCCCGACTTTCCGCGGGTGCAGATTCTCGAGACTGTTTGTAATGCCGGAAGCAGAACCACTGGAAGAGACCGCAGCCTAAGTGTTTATCTCCATTGCTTCCGGCTGCGGAGACAAAGACGACCGGAAACATCTCACCAGCAGGGGCACGGCAGCCGGTCAGTGGCAACTATGAGGATAACGCGCTAACCAATGGCGAGCCCGGACGGAGGCTCTGCGGCCCATATGTGCGCCAGAAGCCGAATGCGTCGGAGGACAAGATCGCGCGTAAATCGGCGGGGATGTTATTCAGTCTTGGTGTGCGGCAGCACCTGTCGAAGGATAGCCGTAGTCGGCTAACCCTTTCATTGGTCAATGCGGCATCGTAGTCCGTCGCGGATCGATACCTTCATCATGGCGAAAGCCGCGGCGGTTCGAAAATGCGATCGGCTGAAAGGGCAAGGTCACTGATGCTCCCACCTCTAGGCGGTTCTTTCGACGTGTTTCCTTTAGGCGATTTAGATGTGGTTGGCGCTTTAGACAACGAGCACGCGGAGCCAGAACGGATTGTCGCTCGCATCTCTTGTGTGCGTCGTGCCTCCGCCTTCCGGATACGGCACCCTAACGTGTAAAGCGTTCCTGTCGGCGTTGACGAAAGGGTCGCCACGCGGCGTTATAGCGAAGCGGGAGAATTTCCATGATCAGTGATTTCACAGAAGAACAACAGAAAATGGTCGCTGCCGGCGATCGGTTGGACGCCGCCCTACGCTTGCACAATCTGTTACAAGAGAGAACTGGGCCGCAGAAAGGGCCCTCGATCGAAGAGTGCAAGGATATTGTTGAACTAATCATTGCGCGCGTCGAGCAAGTTGGAACTTAGCCGATCGCTTACTGCACGAACGTGGGAAGACGCGGCGCCGGGTTTTGCGTTGGTTGCTCGACACGAGCCGGTGGTCGCTGTAGGGTGTCAATCTCGATAGGAGATGCACTCAATGGGAACGAGTGAAGTACCCGAAAACAGCGAGCCTAATGAGAAGTCCAGCTTCGGGAGTGGCCTTGGGACCGACTTCAAGCCTCTCGGTAAGCGGATCGTGGTAATGAAGGCTCAAGACGCAAAGCCGCTGAAGATCAACCGAAAGCCGACGGACACCGCAGAGGATAATTGACTTCGCGGCGATAGCTGGGCCGCTAAACGCACGGGCGATAGTACCGAGCGTGACATCGACCTTCCGGAGGGTTGGGAGCGCCTCCCGAGCTCTGCTGGATACGCGATCGTATCTCAGTGCTTACGCCATGGCGCATACCCTCGACTGGATCTTTCTTGTGCCAGCGTGCCCGATCTTGGTCACGTCGACGCGATTGCCACGTCCACACGACATTGCGAATCCAGTGGTCCAAAGGAGTCTTCCATGCCCGCCCGAATTTCCTCGCTGGAACCATAATTGCTGCGCATAACCGCTGGATGCAAAAAAGGCTCCCCGTCAGTCACGCCAGCGAATTTCACAACGAACGCGCGGTTGAAGGCAATTCCGAAATAATCGTTTTCTCCCGGATCGTCCCACGTCGGATCGATAACGCTCCCGCGATCATTGACCAGCCATGCATGCGCCATCGGGATCCCGAGCTGCCTGTCTAACGCATAGCCCTCGACGTAATATACGTCGCTTCTATCGACCGCGTACGCTAGCGCGTTTGCGAAGCAGTTCCTCTTTGGCCCCATGACTAGCCAAGCTGGGGAAGCCTCACTTGGCTTCCAATCCCGACCGTAAGCGAGAAGAGCTTGCTCTGGGCCGTATCGACGAGGCGCGCCGGCGACGAGCTCGACGTACTGACGAAGGCTATTGAATCTGATTGCGTCCGACATGCTGCTCTCTCGCGAAAGGTTTGCTCTTCAGCCTTTTGGAAGACGCTGCCGAAACAGCGTCGCCAAATCGTTGGAGGCTATGGACGGGCAAGATGTGGAAACCAGAGCTTGCGGTTAGGAGGCTTTAAAGCGGCCGATCGCGTTCAGACCGCGTTCGCTGCTTGCGCCGGTCTTCCCACTTCGAAGTGAAATGCACCGGTCGTCATGAACCCCAAGTCGAGTGGTAATAAATGCCACCTGCCAACATCTTGGCTTCGGCCAGTGGTTCGAATTCCGACATCCCTCGTTCTGCGTCCACAATGCGGCGAAGGCCCAACCGGCTGTGAGGCGACCTAAGCAGCGTCAACACGTCCTTGGCCGTTGCACGGGCACCGAGGTGCGTCGCATCTACGATTGTCCCGACAAGACGTGATTCAGTGCGTCGGTAGCGCGCGACAATTTCAGAAGAAGTGACAATCAGTGCAACGATGCGGGTAGCGCGTTCCGGCTGTAGGCTCGCCTCGAATTTCGCAACGATGACATCAGATTCATGGCTCGGCGGGGCTGGCGGCGCAGGCGGATCGCCGGAGAATTTGATTTTGATGTTTCCGAATTTTGTAATTTTTGTTCGCTTGGCCACTTTGCCCGTCCCACAGATTGATTTCTATTGTCCCCGCGACTTGATTACTCTGCAATAGCCGACCGACAACGAATCGAAATTTTCCGCGCCTGATAATTTTCACCAGTGAATGCTGGACCTTTGTCGGCAGATAATAGCCTGGGAGCTCTAGCCAAAAACACGCTACAAATCGATAAGCAGTCATCTAGTCCCGATAGACTGGCGGCCCGTCGATCAATCGCTGCCAAGGGTATTCAAACAGCTGCTTTGCTAATGTCAGCAACGCAAGCGCCTGAATCCGGGTTGAGGCATCGTCGACGAGGACCCCTGTTGCCTCGAACAATTCGAGGTCTCCATCCTCTTTGGTACGAACGCCTTCGGATACCGACCAATATATTCCGTCAGCCATTTCCAGACAGTCATCTCTCAACGTGTAGAAGTACTCGTGTCGGGTATCGTCCTCCGGCTCCGGCATTTCTAAATCGGAATAACCGGAGGTTTCCGAAAGCATCGTCCATGACAAGTTGACGAGCCGCATCGCAACCTCATGGTTGGCGTGACTTTTCCGATCCTTCTTGTGGATGCCGCCTGCAGATTTGCCATCCAAGCGCTGCATGTGGTTCTCGTTCATTCGACCTATCCTGCGTTCACGTTTTCAAAGTGTGAATCTGTGAATTGGCCGGCGCAATCCTCTTCTCGGAAGGTTGAGCAGAAACACTAAGCGGGTTTAGTAGCGAAGCTTGTGGTTCTTCTGGCAGTCGCAGACCGCGAGGTTGTTTCTCACTGGGCACATAGCTAGTTCGAGGCCCGATATGGCCGGTCGCGTTTTGAGCCCTGTGCTGAAATTATTTCGATGCGTTGAAATTTGACATTGCAGCCGGTGGCGGCATGCATCACGCTAGAAGCATTACGTGGTAGGTCCAGTTGGAAGCAGGCATGTCAAACGAGGTATATCTATCGAGAACAAGGTTTGAAACGTTGGATGAGGCGGGCAACGTCATCAATACGACGTTCGGCGCTCGCATCTACGATGACCTCGGATGTACATACGTCAATTTCCATCAAACGTTGGATGAACTTCTGGCATTGGACGCTGCGGAGCTTGTTGAGTATGTGAAAGACCATAGCGAGATGGGCGCGGAGATGCTTTCAGCTTCCGATTTCTCACGGTTGTTCGTCGATGGTGAGTGGGTGAACGAGCCACCGACGAGCGAAGAGCCGATTTTCCCTTAGTTGCTCGGCACAACGGGCGCGATAGCATTAGGTCGTAGCGCCATCGCATAGCGTCACAGAATGTCGCTAAATTTCTCTGATTGTTTGTCCGGCTTGGTCCATCAGGAAAATTCCGGGTAGTAGCTGATCCTTTAGGCGGACAGGAAACGACAGCCGGAGGCCCGAATGCAAAGTTTTGGCTTGGGCTACCCCGGACTCAATCAGCGCTGTGGACAGTTGTTTGGCTGGGCCGTTGCGGGTGTCCGTTAGGGCGTCAACCTCGGCCTGATCCAACTCTCCGCAAGTGATGAGAGCCCCCAAGACCACGTCAGCTTGTGGAGGCAGTGATCCTGACCGGATCTCGTCCAGTGCCCATTTCATCAAGCGGTCACGCAGCTCCTGCGGCCTCATGAGATCGCTCATGAACGTCACCTCTTCGAGACAGGTCTCAAGCACGTACTCAACGAAAGCAGCAAGGGCGCCTTCGCTGAGAGTTCCACGACCGTCAAGACTGCCACGGCGCGGCTCATCGCAAGACTGAAGATGCGCTTTATACTCCTTCCCCCGTCGCGCGAGACCACGAGATAGAGACCAGAGCAAGTTCGTGCTGGTTTCCGACCGAATGGCGTTCGAGGCTAGAAGTCTGGCGACGCGACCGTTACCATCGAGAAACGGATGCACCCAAAGCAAGCGATGATGGCAACAAGAGGCGGCCAGTATCCTTTCAGTTCGGCCTTGGGGCTTATAGGCCTGTTCCATACGCGCCAGGAACCGAGGCACCGCCGCTGGGCTGATTGCCACATGTCGACCCACCTGCACTCTATAGGTCCTGATGGCTCCGGGTTCTAACACTCGCGTTCGGTCATGCTCACCGGTGCCCACGAGAAGAAAGCTAGGAGGAAGGCCCCCGCAGAAGCGCCTATGAATTTCGCGGACGAACTCGAACGAGAAAGACGTCGCTTCGTTTTTCTGACGGCTGATCCACTGCTGCACTTCGATGTGTGCGCGGGCCTCCAGTTGTAGATCGCGCGTTTCAACGTCGTCACTGTAGTCGCCTCGCATCACACGATCGATATCGAGCGGATCGGTCTTGTGGCCTTCGATTAGATTGCTGTGATAGCAGTCGACGACCTCGACAAGATCCGAGAGAGAGGCCGCGATCGGTGTCGGCAGGGAAGCCGCCAAAGCCGAAGATTTTTCCACCAGCGAGATGGCCAACTCGTTCAGCTTTGACCGAGACTTTGCCCCTTCGGATACGAGAAGGGGCTCAAACAGGCCAATGCTCTCGCCGTCGTCGTCCGCTACCACCATAAGCCTCCTGGTCTCGCCTCATCTTTCCAGACGATTATTCTTAGTTGTCAAGGCGTCCACCTCTCGCTGCAGAGCGTCGTATACTTGGTTTAGCTGACGTCCCTTGAACGCAGATTTCGCGGACCGTAGACCGCTCCATCCGTGACGCACCACAGTAGGCCGTTCGCCACCGAGCTTTAGGTAGTTCATCTCTCGGCCATTTTCCGCGCCATTGATGTAATCGAACCGGATGAGGGCCAAATCGTCATCATACGGGAGGAACTCGACGTGGGTGAGCGTCACCTTCTGGACCTCCAGCTCACTTGCAGAGGCAAAACGCGTCCAATCCCGCCCTTCGAACAGTTCGTTCAATCCTACTACGAGGTCCGTCGGAGCTTTGGGGTCCCATAGCGCCAAATTATCGAATGCTTCTAGATAGCGGACGACGCTGTCCTGGATGGCGGAGAGGGACGTTTCATCGTCTCCCAGCTCGTGGGCGCGATATCGTAGCACGCCTTCCGCAGTGTCGAATTCTTCGGAGGCGTCGAATATCTCTATCTCATCCTCGAAGGTGACCGACTTCCGAATTCCCCATTCCGCGTAGCCGTCGGTGGATCGGTCATCCGCACGGGGAAAGGTGATCTCGTGGCACCCGTAAGAACGTCCTTTCTTAGGCATTGGCCGGGCCCCGAAGATCGTCCGCGCGGGAGCCATCGATGGCAGTGCCTCAGTGATCGCCATCGATAGGGTAGGGGCGGCCACCAATCGACTGCCGTCTGAATACTTATCGTGGAAGCGTAGTGGAAGAACGCAGAGGTCTGGGTCCTCCATCAGTAGTTCAAGGGGGTAGGCGGGTCGGGTGGTTGTGGCTTCCATCATCAAAGGCTCTCTGTTTATGTCACTGAAAATGGTCATGCGAATATCAATGAGCTGCAAGCGAAATTTTGGGTGACCGATTCCCGTTGACGCTTGGGTGGGTGGTCAAGGGACCTGCGCTAGGGCACAGAACGCAGCGCCGCGTTTCCGGCGTGGTTGCATAGACTAGCGTCGTCACTGGCGCTAGCGCTCAGACCAAATACTCATAGCGCGGCGAACGCCGCTAAGGGGTCCAACTCTTCGATCGGCCTCAATGGCGAAAGCATGGACAGCGCATACAGCGCAATTTCCGCTTTGTTGATAATCTTGATTGTCTTCGACAACATTGGGTCGACGCGATAGTTCGACCTGTCATGTAGGATATGGCAGGGTCCATATCGCTCAACACAAAGGCGCTCATGAGGTTATCAAAGTCTGTGAGACCGGGACTTTTGCACAGGTCGCTGGGTCCCGAAAGATCGGGTGGCGAGGTGAAACGGGCCTTGGCTGTCGTCACTAAAACAAAGGTTGTTGAGAAGGAATCCCGGGTCAACAGCTAGGTGTTTTTCGCCAGCGTCTAAGGAGGGAAGGGGGGTGTAACGGCGGGTCAATAAAGGTGGAGATGTCGCCAGTTCCGCACATTGTAGTATGTATATAGCATCTTAGAATAATGAAGCGGAATTTTCCGAGAAAATAATGATCAAATTTTACGTTCGAAAGAAAAGAGGGGGCGAATTTTACTCTGGCGTACACAAGTCCGTGATCAAAATTATCGATATAATAAACAGACAGGTTTGAATGTATCGCGAAAATACAGGATATTACTTTAACTTGCTTGGGACTTTAGGTGGAGTTGGGGCTTTCCTGCTGGCTCCCCACAAGAACTGTTTCCGGAATATCGTCGAATGATGCGTAGTTGAGGTCGTAGAGACGCGCGTAAAGCTTGCGGTTCGCCATGAGTTGCTGGTGGCTGCCGCTTTCTACCAGTTCACCGTTCTGCAGAACGATGATCCGGTCGGCCTCGCGGATGGTCGCCAGCCTGTGAGCGATCACCAGGCCGGTGCGACCCTCCAGCAATTTCACTAGCGCCTTCTGGATCAGCATCTCCGTATAGCTGTCGATATTCGCCGTCGCCTCGTCCAGCACCAGGATCTTC
Source organism: Rhizobium sp. 2MFCol3.1 (assembly GCF_000377565.1). Lineage (GTDB taxonomy): Bacteria > Pseudomonadota > Alphaproteobacteria > Rhizobiales > Rhizobiaceae > Rhizobium. Next base: position 153,536 of record NZ_KB898365.1, read on the forward strand.
GCATCGGCCACCAGCGCGCGCGCGAAGGACAGAAGCTGGCGCTGTCCGAGCGAGAGATTTCCGCCGCGCTCGCCCAGCATGCTGTCGTATCCCTCAGGCAGGCGCATGATGAACTCATGCGCGCCGACGGCCTTGGCGGCTTCGATGACCTTCTCCCGCGTCGCGTCGTGCTTGTGATAACGGATGTTTTCGAACACGGTTCCGGTAAAGAGGAAAGGCTCCTGCAGCACCATGGCGATCTGGTCGCCGAGCGAATCCTGCGTCAGCGCGCGGACATCGTGGCCGCCGACGAGCACCTGTCCCTGCTGAACATCATAGAAACGATGGATCAGCGACATACAGCTCGACTTGCCCGAGCCGGTCGGGCCGACCAGAGCGACCGTTTCGCCCGGATTGACCTTGAAAGAGACATGTTTAAGCACCGGATGCTTCGGATTATAGCCAAAGACTACGTCGCGAAACTCGACGGAGCCGTCCATGTCCTTTGAGAGAACCACCGCATCGGCTGCGTCCTTGATGTCGATCGGTACATCGAGCACTTCGGTCAAGCGCTGGCCGGATGCCATGGCGCGCTGCATGACGGAGTATTGGAGCGTAAGAGAACGGATCGGGTCGAAGAAGCGCTGGATGTAGAAGAGGAAGGCTACAAGCACGCCGACGTCGAGCGCCTGGTTGAGCACGCGCGCGCCGCCGACGACGATGACCAGCGCCATGGCGACACCGGTCAGGGAATCGACGATCGGCACCATCACCTGCGCATAACGCGCCGCGGTGAGATGGGTCAGAAGGTTTGCCTTCGCCTTGTCGTCGTAGAGCGTGAAGTTGACGCCCTGCCGGTCCATGCTCTGCACGGCGCGCACGCCATGGATCGCCTCGGCCAAGGCGCCGTTGGCCACCGAATTGGTCTCGTGCGCGGCCATGAACGACTTGCGCGCAAGCGGCAGCCAGAAGAGACGCACGATGAACAGGATCGGCAGGACCGAAAGCGTCAGCAGCCCAAGTTTCGGATCGAGATAAAGCATGACGCCGACGATACCGACGAGGAGCGTCATATCGCCGACTGAGAGAACCGATGTTTCCAGGAATTCCTGCATCGAATTGACGTCGCCCTGCAGGCGCGACATCAGGCGGCCTACCTCGGTCTTATCCATGAAGGACAGCGAGACGCGCTGCAGATGCGAGAACATTTGCCGGCGAATGTCGAAGAGCACGTTTTCGGCCACTCCGCCGACCAGTGTTTCCTGCGCGTAGCTCGCCCCGTAATTGATGAGGATCGCCACGAGGAAGGCCACGACGGCCCATGTCAACGCCGAATGGCTGCCGTCCTGTTGCATGCCGTGGTCGATCGCGTAGCGGATGATCAGCGGGATCATCAGCTGCATCAGCGTGAACGTCAGGACCGCGCAGACCGAGAGCACCACGTCGCGCCGGTAGGGCCGGACGAAGGCCCAGATCCGCTTGATGACGTTGCCGTCGAACGCCTTGCCGAACATCTCCTCTTCGACGCGCTGCGATCCTACCACCGCGCGCGGCGGCCGGCGTCCGTCCTCGCGAACGTCGGAGCGTTCGGTTTCCATTTCCTCGGCCATGTCTTCCTCCCTAGGCGCTCACGGCTTCGTCGCCGGGACGCACCTGCAGATCGTAAAGCGCCTTGTAGCGCCCGCTCGCGGCCAGCAGCTCCTCGTGTGTGCCCCGCTCGACGATCTCGCCTTCCTCTATGAACAATATCTGGTCCGCATGCATCAGCGAGCTCAGCCGGTGGGCGACGATGATCGTCACCCGGTCGGCGGCGTATTTGCGCATCGCGGAGCGGATGCGTTGCTCGGTCGCGGCATCGATTGCGGCCGTGGAATCGTCGAAGACCATCACCGCGGGCTTCAGCATCAGGGCACGGGCGATCGACAGGCGTTGGCGCTGGCCGCCGGAGAGCGACACGCCGCGTTCGCCGACGACGGTGTCATAGCCCGTCGGCAGGCCGAGCACGTAGTTGTGCAGCTGCGCGCTTTCGCTGGCGCCGGCGATACGGCTTTCCTTCGCCCATGGGTCGCCATAGGCGATGTTGTTCTCGATCGATGTCGTGAAGAGGAAGGAATCCTGCTGCACGATGGAGACGGAGCGACGCAGCGACTGAAGCGTCGCCTTGCGCACATCCTGGCCGTCGATTGTGACGCGGCCGCCGGTGACATCGTAGAACCGGGGGATCAGATGTGCGAGCGTCGACTTGCCGCTGCCGGGCGGGCCGACGATGCCGATTGTCTCGCCACGCTTTGCCTCGAAAGAGATACCGCGCAACGCCTGCTGCGTCGGCGTGCTTGGATAGCCGAAGCTTACATTCTCGAACCGAAGCGTACCCTCGGTGATCTTCAACTCCCTAGCATCCGGCGCGTCGCGAACGGCGATCTCGAGATCGAGTAACTCGAACAGTCGCGTGCCGCAGGTTGAAGCGCGGGCGAAGGCGTTGACCATCAGACCGAGCTGGCGCACCGGCATCTGCAGGATGGTCATGAAGGTGAGGAAGGATGCGAGCGTACCGACCGTGATTTCGCCCGATATCACCTTGCCGCCGCCGACCCAGAGCACGAGGCCCATGGCGGCGAAGAAAGAGAAGGTCATGGCGCTGGTGTTGACGACGCGGATACCGACGCGTTGATGCGCGAGCTCCAGCGCGCTCTTCGACGCCGCATCGAACTTCGAGATCTCGTAGGCGTGGGACGCGAAGGCGCGGACGACGCGAATGCCGCCGAGGTTTTCTTCCATGATCCGGGTCAGGACCGAAAGCCGCTCCTGCAGCACCAGCCATGTTGCGCGCAACCGCAGCTGCGTCACCGATGAACGCCAGCCGACGAAGGGCACGAAGCTCAGCGCCAGCAGGCCAAGCACCACGTCGGTCGACAGAAGCATGTAGGCGCCGATACCGATCAGCATGGTCAGCAGCACCATGCGCACCAGCGCCGTAGAGAAATACATGCGCACGCCTTCCAGATCGAGTAGGCCGATGGTGATCAGGTCGCCGGAGTGCACGCTGTCGTGGAAGCTGAAGGAGAGCCGCTGGATCTTTTCGTAGCAGGCGATGCGAAGTTCGTAGCCCATGTGGTGGCCGACACTTTCGCTGTAGTAGTTCTGGACCATGGTGAAGACGCCGCGCATCACGCTGGCGCCGAGCAACAGCAAGGCTGTTGTCAGCAGCGCATCCTGGGCGACAAGTCCGGCAGCGCCGCCTTCGACGACGGCCTGGGTGTGATCCACTGCGTGCCCGAGCAGGCGCGGGATCATCAGCTGGAACGAAGAGGCAATCAGGGTGGCGCCGATCGCAAGGCCGGACTGCCATGGGTGGCGCAAGGCCATGACGGTGATGCGGACCAACGTGGAGAGGCCCTTGCCCCATCCTGCCGCAGTCGCCTTTGCCATCGAAGCCGACGGCTTCGCTACACGGTTCAAAGCATCGCTGCTCACGGTATCATTCCAAAATAGAGGTGTATCGGCGCGGGTCCGCAAGGGACGGCAAATCGATGACGGGATTGGTTAGCGTGCTTACCTTTGACGATTCGAACCGGCCGTTCAAGTAAACAATTCACCAACTGGTTATTTTATCGTGAGGCCCCGCCGGGCACCTGACCGAAAATGAAAATGGCCCGCTTTTGGCGGGCCATTCCATCGATTGTCTGGTGTTTGCGGCGAAAGGTCAGGAGGCCTCGACCGCCTTGTTTTCCGCGGCGTCATCGGTCCTGCTGGAGAAGTAGTTCGCCAGAAGCGCGCCGGAGATATTGTGCCAGACGCTGAAGATGGCACTTGGCACGGCGGCCACCGGCGAGAAATATGCGGTGGCGAGCGCGGCGCCGAGGCCGCTGTTTTGCATGCCGACTTCGATGGCCAGCGCCTTGCGCTTGTAGAGATTGAGGCCGAACGCCTTTGCGGCGAAGAAGCCGAGCAGATAGCCGAGGCCGTTGTGCAGGACGACGACTGCGAAGATCAAAAGGCCGGACTGGGCGATGGCACCCTTGCTGGCGCCGACAACGGCCGCCACGATCAGCACGATGCCGACCACGCTGACAAGCGGCAGGGCAGGCACGGTCTTTTCGACCAGGCGCGGCAGCACCTTCTGTGCCAGGAAGCCCAGCGCCAGCGGCAGGATGATGACCTGCAGGATACTCATGAACATCGCCATGGCGTTCACAGGCAGATACTGGCTGGCGAACATCCAGACGAGGAAGGGCGTGACGATCGGCGCGGCCAGCGTGGTGACGCTGGTGCAGGCGACGCTCAGCGCGACGTCGCCCTTGGCGAGATAGGTCATCACGTTGCTCGACGTGCCGCCGGGGCAGCAGCCGACGAGAATGACGCCGGCCGCGACTTCCGGCGGCATCGGGATGAGCACGGTCAAGAGCAGAGCGAGCGCCGGCATGATGACGAAGTGCGCGACGACGCCGATCGCGACCTCGACCGGGCGGCGGCTCAGTTCACGGAAGTCATCGACGGAGATCGTCAGGCCCATGCCGAACATGATGATGCCGAGCAGCGTGACGATATAGGGTGTCACATGCTTGAACACATCCGGCAGCAGGAAGCCGAGCACGGCGAACAGGATGACCCAGAGGGCGAATGTCTTGCCGACAAACGCGGAGAGTGACGTGAGGAGTTTCATGCCGATAACCTTAAGCAAACATATGCCCCGGCTTTTGAGCGCAAGGCTTTTGCTGTCAAGGCCGGTAGCGCTGCTTTCGGTTCCGATCGTTACGGATCGGGGCGTTTCGATAAGAAAATGTCCGTATTCAAGGATATTCGATCCTATATATTTCCTTTTACGTACACGTCATATTCATGCCCAATTTCCCCCGTTGAAGGCGAGCGCTAGTCTGAGTTTGCCGCGCAGCACGCATCGCCGTGGCCCCCTGCCAAGCATCTCGGCTAGCACCACGGCGACGCGCTGCCGCTCGTCCGGCAATCAGCGGCCAGCCTTCATCGCAGCGCGCAGGCAGTCATTGATACGCTCCTGCCAGCCGGGACCGTCTTCCTGGAAAAACGCCAGCACGTCGCTGTCGATCTTGATCGACACCATTTCCTTCGCATTCGGGATCGCCGGCCGCTCGACGGCCGCTGCCGGCTGCTTCTTGGTGGGTTTGAACAAGGCTTCCGCCGCATCCATTGCATTGACGGGGCGTCGGGGTGTCGTGGCCATTCTATATTCCTGTGTCGGTGAAGTTCTGGCGAAAGGTCGCCCAGCGCTCAGCGATCGTCAATCACCTCTGTATCGGGGCGATCGCCGCCGCTGGCATGTTCCGTATGCCACGACCCATCAGCGGTCTGATACTGGATTTCGGCATCGCGGCCTTCGACATGCTGTCGGCTCGCGGCGGCCTTGGCCGCGGAAAGCGCTGCGCCATGCGTGGGAAATGTTTCGGACCAGACATCGCCAAGGCGATATCCATAGCCACCATCGTGCTGTCCGACGTGATAGGTAATCTGCATCGTGCTATCTCCTGCTGCGCCCATGCCATTCGGATGGGCTCAAGGATACCTGGGAAGCACTGGGCTTGAGGTCAAGCGGGATGGTGTCTCATGGTCCGTCGCGAGGGTGATCGCGGTGCCGATTTTCAATCTTGGTAAGCCATTATGCCTCGGCGTCAGGCAGGCTTCGATGCGCGCGAAATCAGTTCGGAGTAATAGCCATCTGCTCGACCTCTATGCCGCTTGGCTCGCCGATGTTCATCGTTCGTGAGGGCTTGGCCGGTGCTTTGGGCCGCCGTACGGCTCGCTGGATGGCAGCGCCCAGAGCCGCGCCGTCGATATGGCTCGGCTGCTGCATCTGCGCGGCCTTCGGTGAAGGTGGTGCCGGCGTCGCGGAAGCGATCATGGGTGGTTGCTGGCCTATGCGGCCGGGCTTCAAGCGAACGGCGACAAGTTTCTTGGCGGTCGCGTCGTAGGCGCACTCGAACGTCATCCGGATCCAGTCCTTCTTCGGGGTCACGAAGCGGATGGAATCTCCACGGTAGATGACAACTGAGGATTGTCCCTCGGGCGGGTCGGCTTCCTGGAAGAAGCTGGCATAGGGGCGGTTTACCCATTCGAAATCGATCGGCGCCTGGGCCTCGATGGAGCGAGCGCACATCTGTGCGACGGTTTCGGAATTCGACCGGATGCAGTCTGCATCGCATAGCGTTGCGGCCGCAGGCGCGGTCGACCCGGTCTGTTGCGCCAAAGTGGGCGTGGAGAAAACAGCAGGCAATACAACACATGCCGCCAGAGCGTTACGCACGGACACCGATCGCTCCTCCCGTCAATTCCCGTGTTTTGCATCAAACAACACTAGTCGCGGCAAATGTTCAACGCGGATATTTGAATATTAGCGATTATTTATGTACGCCTTTTGGATGATGCTCGTTTGAAGCGATTTACAGTTGTATAACGTATATATTTGTGTGCTTTATTAAGAAATCGGTAACCTTGGGTGTATTGCGTCAGTTCCGAATACAAGCGGCACAGAGAAATTCTCATAATTGGAGGACGAAAAATGAGAACTAATCTTCTTTTGTCTACGGCTGTCGTCGCGCTTCTCGGCGCAACGTCTGCCTTCGCGGGCAGCAATACTGTCTATTTCACGCAGACTGACAGCGGTCAGAATGCCCAGATCAACCAGACCGGCGGCTTCAACACCATCGGTTACTCGTGGCGGCCCTTCATTCAGCAAAACGGCGGGCTTTCCGGCCAGAATGCGCTGACGATCAACCAATCCGGTAGCAACAACTGGGTTGCGCGTGATGCGCAGGGCTACCAGTCGGGCACACAGAACAACGCCGCAATCAATCAGTCCGGTAACGGCAACGACATTGAGCTGCAGCAGTCCGGTACTCAGAACGGCTATGGCTACGTGGCCTACAATAACGGGGGTGCCTACAATTCCATCGTGCAGGATGGAACTGCGACATCGAGCAAGGTCAGCGTTGTCCAGAATGGTTACCGTAATGGATTCGACGTTCTGCAAGGCGGCCTCAATAACAACACGTCCCTCAATCAGAGCGGCAACGGCGGCGTCGCCTATGTTCGTCAAGGCACGTGGGGCGGTGATCAGTCCACGGGCCGCGTGATCGGGCCTGGCAGCAACAATTCGATTGCAATCAACCAGACCACCGGTACGGCGAGCGGCGTTATCGCTCTGCAAGGCAGTGGTGACGGCAACAGCATGAACATCGGGCAATCCGGCGATCAGCTGTATGTCAACGCCTATCAGCAAGGTTTCGCCAACCAGATTTCGTCGACGCAGGCCGGCGTTTTCTCGAATGCGTCGATCGTGCAGGTTGGCAACAACAACAACGTACAGAGCTACCAGGGGAACTACGCCTTGGCGACCCTCACGCAGACGGGCAACGGCAACCAGATCTATGGCACGCAGATCAACGGCGTGGGCGGGTATCAGAACGTCGCGACCGTCACGCAAAACGGTTCAAATAACTACGCGAACTACGGTCAGGACGGTTACGCCAACAATATCAATCTGTCTCAGACCAACGATGGCAACATCTCGGTAACGGCGCAGAACGGTGTTGGCAACGTCCTCAACATCGTCCAGAACTAACCGCATGGCATACAGTGGGGCGGCTACGTCGCCCCACTTCCACAGGAGGGGTGGAATGGGTGGAATGGATATGGGGTCTCCCCCGGCAATTTCGTGCACGGTCGATGCCACGCGCTCCAAGAGCGCAATCCGCCTGAGAGGGCGGATCGTCAGTCCTGTGCCGGCCTTCGGCAAATACCGCTTCGAGGTTCTCAAGGAGGGCCGCAGCGGCAATTCCAATGTCACGCAATCCGGTTCCTTCAGCATCCCGACCAGTGATCCCGTTTTCGTCGGTGAATCGAAACTCGATTACGCCAGAGGCACGCGCGTTCGCGTGCAACTGAGCGGCGACGCGCTTGGCGCCGAGTTCGAATGCGTTTTCGACGAGGTCTCCAATGGCAAATAGATCAGCCTTACAATTCGCATCGGCGACAGCCGGGCTCATTTTCGCGCTCATGGGCGCCACGGCTTCCGCGCAGGACGCAGGATCAGCCTATACCGATCTCGGCAACTATCTGCTGGCACCGCAGCCCGCCAGCACGGCCACGCCAAGCGGCGGCGGCAATATCGCGACGGTCGAGCAGACTGGGTCGAACAACTCCGCTTCGATCACGCAGAACGGCGTCGGGAACCGCATTTCCGAGACGCAGATCGGCGACGGCAACTGGGTCTCCTATTCGGTGACCGGCGATGCAAACGCGGTCGAGAGCCTGCAGGTCGGCAACAATAACAGCGCCAGCGTCGCACTGACCGGAAGCAACAACACGGTCCTGCAGACGCAGATGGGCAATGGCTTGAGCTACGGCCTGTCCTCGACGGTCAGCGGGCAGACCATCACGGTCCAACAATTCAGTCAGAGGTAGCGGCGATGGCACAACGTCTGAGAAGTGTATTAGGTGGCCTGGCGGTTCTGCTCTCGGCCTGCGCGGCGCAGGCCGGCAGCCTGGTCTATACACCGGTCAATCCGGCCTTCGGCGGCAGCCCGCTGAACGGAAACTGGATGATGTCGCAGGCCGATGCGCAGAACCAGCACAAGGACAGCGGCAAGTCCGCGATATCCGGCCCCTCGGCGCTGACCCCCGGGCAGATGTTCGCCAACCAGCTGACCAGCCAGCTTTACGCCTCGCTCGCCAATCAGATCACGGAATCCCTGTTCGGCGCGAATGCCCAGACAAGCGGGAGCTACACGCTGGCCGGAACGACGATCTCCTTCGTGCGCGTCGGTGGTGAAATTCAGATCAGCATCAATGACGGCTCGACGATCACCAATGTGACCGTGCCTGCGACCCCGTAAAGCGCCTCAACGTCTCGTGGAAGTACCGCGTATGAAAATGGTTCGAGTTCTCGCTATCCTTAGTGCCTTGCTGCTTACGGGCTGCGTGGAGACAACAGCCACCAAGGAACCGCTTCAGGAGCCGCCGGTGGTAACGCCGCCGTCGCCGACGCGCACAAACCTCGAAAACCTTCCGCCGCCGGCGAAGAAGGTCGATATCGCCGTCTACCAGTTCCCCGATCTCACCGGCAAGAACGAGCCGAACGACAATGTCGCGGTCTTCTCCCGGGCCGTGACCCAGGGTGGCTCGGGCCTGATCATCGATGCGCTAAAGCGCGCGGGCGGCGGCAACTGGTTTACCGTGGTCGAGCGCACGGGCCTGAACGATCTTCTGCAGGAGCGCCAGCTGATCCGCGCCACGCGGCAGGAATATTCGATGGACGCGATGAAGACATTGCCGCCCATCCGCTTCGCCGGGCTCATCGTTCAAGGCGGCATCCTGACCTATGATGCCAACACGATCACCGGCGGCGTCGGGGCTAATTTCCTCGGCATCGGCGCCGATGCGCAATATCGTCGAGACGTGGTCACTGTCGGCGTCCGTATCGTGTCGGTGCAGACGGGCGAGGTGCTCCTGAGCGTCACGACGACGAAGACCGTCTATTCCGCCGGCGTGAACGCCAATGTCTACAAGTTCGTCTCGACGGACAAGTTGCTGCAGATCGAGGCCGGTTACACCCGCAACGAACCGACGCAGCTCGCCGTCCGGCAGGCGATCGACCTCGCGGTCTACGCCACTGTCATGGAAGGCGTGCGCTCGGGAATATGGAGCTTCAGCAATCCGGCCGTCGCCACACCGCTCGTCAACGAGTACGTCAAGCGCGATCGGCCGGGCGATGTCGCGGCGATCGAAAACGCGGAGGCCGTCAAGACATTCTGACCTCGATGCCGTTGCCGCCGTCGTTCCGCTGCCTAGCTCAGCTGATGGATTTTCACCTGAGGAACGACCGACTTGGCGATCTCGCAAAGATGCAGATGGTGCGTGAGATAGATCACCTGGCCCACTTTCGCCATCTCGCCAAGCAGGCGGAACACCTCCTCGGAGCGGGGATTGTCGAAGCTCTCCATGATATCGTCGGCGACGAACGGCACAGCCGGCCGAACGGCCGCGAACTCCTCGTAACCAGCCAGCCTCAGCGCCAGATAGAGCTGGAACTGCGTTCCCGTCGACATGGAATCGGCGAGTTTCGATCCCCCATCGCGCGATACGCCGATCAGGATCTCCTTGTCCTTATCTGGCTGCGTGGCGAGGCCCGAGTAATTGCCGCCGGTGATCGTCTGAAACGCTTGTGAAGCGCGGTTCATCATCGAGCTGCGATGCCTGTCGCGATAGAGATGCAGCGCCTGTTCGGCCGCCAGCGTGCCGGTTCGAAGCGTTAGGTAGCGGATGGCGAGCGCCTCGATCTCAAGCAGAAGCGTCCGGCGCTTGGCTTCGATGCGGGCAACCGCGTCGTCGCCGCCCACGGCATCGAGCTTGTCCTTGGCGCGGGTCATGTCGGCATAGAGTTCCCGCGCGCGCTCCGTAAGATCCTCGATCCGGGCTTCAAGATTGAGCGCGCTGTGCTCGACCTCGGCGGCGTCTATCTCGGACAACAGCCGTGCCGCGTCCTCATATGTCCTGGTGCGCAGCCCCTGGGCAATCTTCTCGCGAAGCTCCGCCATGCGCTTCTCGATCCGGTCCCGCTCCTTGGCTGCCTCAAGATAGCTTCCGACAGTCGCCAGAGTGTCGGCGCCGAAATAGCTCGTCAGTTCCGCCTTGCGGGCGTTGTGAATGGCAAGCTCCGCGTCGAGTGCCTGGCGATCGGCCTGCAGCTTTTCAAGCGTGACCTGTCTGTCCGCGCGATGCTGCTGATCGCGCAAGGCGGCGTTGTAACGCTCGACGAGCGCATTGGCGGCGGCGAGCACATCGCCTGAATGGATATCGGCCTCTGTCTGTCCAAGAATATTGGCCAACTCGGCCCGAAATTGCCTCTGGTCATTCTCCATTGCCGAAACCCGCTGCGCGAGATCCTGACGCTCCTTCAATACGCCAGGCAGGCTTGCAAGTGTAGACAGAATAGCACTGACGGCGGCAACAGACGTGGCCTTGTAGGCAAACCATGTGACTGACAGCGCCTCCGTCCAGGCATCACGCCATGTATCCGCCGCGAGAACCGCCTGCTGATGGTCACGCTCCCGCTCCGCGATATCGCGTGTCAGCCCGCTCACCGCCTTCTTATGGTTGGCACGCGCCTCCTCCCGGCTCCTGCTGTCGGCGAGCAGTCTCGCTGCCGCTCGCGTCAGGTCTGCGATCGGCATGTCGGCATCAAACCGCGCGCCGGCTTCGGTCAGGGCTGCCTCGAGTTCGGTGCGATGCCGCCCGAGTTCGGAGCGGAGCGCCTCGAGTTCATATTCGCTTTTCTTCAGATCATCCTGGGCCGAAAGCGCAACACTCCGCCTGCCGGTCCAGCTCTCAAGCGCAACCAGCCGCTCCAGCGCATCCGGCCCGGCCTCGATGGCATCGGGCAAATATGTGCCGATCTTGTCCGCCAAGGCATCGTGATCCCCCCGCGCTTCCGCAAGCAACTCCTGCTGCCGATCGATAGCGGCCGCGCCGGCGGCGGCGGCAAGCGTCAGCTGGCGGAGGTCGGCGAGTTCCTTTGCGCGAGCCAACCGATTGTCCGTTGCGGCATCGTCTTGCCCCATCGCCTGCTCGAATGTGGAAGCGGTGGCGCCGTCGAGCGTGGTGAGATGGCTCTGCCAGGCCGCGTCGCGCGCTCTACGCAAGGCCTGTGCCGCGCTGTCGTCGACCGTGCCCTCGCTCGCAAACGCAGCGATCCGCGCCAAAGTCGCGGCTCGTTCGCTGGTGAGGTCGCGAAGCTTGCCGCGATGCTCGCTCACGCGCTTGTCGATCGACGTCGCTTGCGATCGCCACATATCCAGTTGTCGTGAGTCCGCCGACTTCATCGCCGCCAACTCGTCCAAGTCGCCCGACCAAGGCACCAGCAGCGCGATGCGATCGTCGAGATTGCGGTGGACCTGGCGATAGGAGCGCTCCTCGACGGCGAGACGCGAGAGCAGGTCTGTATCCGTCAGCCTGGCGAGTGCGGTCTCGGTGCGAGATTGCGCATCGGGTTCCAGTCCGATTTCACCGTCAAATTCGGCCGCGTCTTCCTTCAAGCGATTGAGCGTATCGTTGGCGCGCTTGAGCTCGCGCTCGGCGGAAGCGATCTCCGCGTCGATCCCAGAGCGTTTCTCCATCAAGTCGCGGATGGCGCCAACGGATGGCGCTGGCAGCAACAACCTCTCGGGATTTGTATGTCCCGCCTGATCAAGATCGAACAGCAACCGCGACAGGATGCCCTCCTGTTCGGCCAGTGCGTTTCTGCGCTTCGGCAGATCGTCCGCGGCCGCCCGATAGCGCGCTCGGCCAATCTCCAGCGTTTCCATCGCCGCGCCAATCGACAGGGCCTGCTCATCGACGACCATGTCGTCGATCTCATCCGACAATTGGCGAATGGAGCGTTCGGCGGTCTCCGCGAGCGCCTGCAACCGTGTCTCGTCGCGCGAAAGCTGCGGCAGCAGCGCGAACCAATCCGCCGGCGGCCGTGGCAGTTCGCCAAGGCCGGCGAATTCCGCCGCAAGTCGGTCGAGTTCGGATGTCAGCGGCAGCGTTGCGAGAATGCGGTTCAGCTCCGCCTGCCGAAGCTTGGCCTCGGCCAATTCGGCGTTAGCCGCATCGTAGGATGCGCTGGCCTGCGTCAAGGTTACCGCGAGCACCGAATAGGCGGCCGCGAAGGTGTCGATGGCGTTGCGCTCGTTCTTCAGCGCTTCGAGCGCTCGCTTCAGCTCGGCGAGCTTGGTGCTTGAAGAACGCTTGCGATGAATAGCGGCCGCATCGTCCGCCGCCATGACCAGCGATCTGTTGAGGCCGGCGAGGCCCGAGCTTGCCGAAAACAGCAATTCGCCCAATTCGCCCTTGCTCTGGACGATCGCCTGCCCGCCCTCTTTCAGGGAGTGGTCGTCGAGCGAAAACATTGTCCTGTAGGCATCGCGCCCGATCCCGCCGAGTGCTGTCGACAGCATGCCCTCGTTGACCGGCTGACCGCTGCTGTTGACGAGACTGCCGGTTCGACGCTTCAGCCGCACGAGCTCATGCTCGCCGCCGTCGAACTCCAGCCGCGCGCCGATCTGCATGGAATTATAGGGATGAATAAAGTTGTAGTCGCTGGTGGCGCCGATCCCGAAGAGCAAATCGAGAAAGGCATCGAATGTGGTCGATTTTCCTGCCTCGTTCAGGCCGTATATAATGTGAAGGTCCGGCTCGCCCTTGGAGGGCTGACCGAAATCGATCGAATGGTCGGTAAATTTCCCGTAGCGGGTCAGGTCGAGACGGCGAAGGCGCATCAGTTCTCTCCGTGATCCCAGGTCTTCATTCTGGCGGTGATGTCGTCGGCACCTTCAAGCATCAACTCATCTATAAAGCGCTCGAAGCTCGCCGGGTCGTCGCCGGCAAATCGACGGCTTTCCGGCGGCAGGTCCGCGAGCAGGTCCTTGACCATCTCGCCGATCTCGTCGCGAAAGCCGGCGCTCGCCATGACCCGGTCGCGCATAAGCTGGCCAAGCTCGATGACAGGATCAGCGGTGACTTTCCCAACCTCCTCGGGCGTGTGCACAGCAAGCTCCAGCTTTTCGATCCAGGTCTGGCCGATGCGATCGCCGCGTTCCTCTGCCTCGGTGCGCAGGAGATCGATATCGCGATGAAGGCGCCACGATAGCGGCGTCTGCCCAGTGAGCCGCAAGCGAGCGACGAGGTGAGGCGAGGCAGTCGCCTCGCGTTGCCGCGCCAGCGCTAGCTCGATGGCGCCTGCCGCCTCCCGCCATTCCGAGATATCGGTGAGATCGACGCCCACCCGTTCGAATTGAGCAACACTGGTCAGACGCTCCTCGATGGTGATCGTCCGGTCATCCGCGATCGTCACCAGTGATACGGTCTTGGCGCCGGCCTCGTTGATGTCGCGGCCCTGCGGCATGCCGGGCATGATCACCGTGCGTGCGCCGTGATGGTGCGTCCGCTGATGGATATGCCCAAGCGCCCAGTAATCGAAGCCGGAGGCATGTAGCTCCGAGACGCTGCAGGGCGCATAGACGTCATGCCCCTGTGCGCCGGCGAGGCTCGTATGCATGATACCGATATTGACCGCGCCCGCGAGCGGCGCCCTGAATTTCGGCAGCAGCGATTCTGGCGCTTGCGGCTTGGCGAAGCTCAAGCCATGGATCGCGATATCGAGACCATCCTTGATGCGCTCGACGGCTTCCGCGCGCCCGCCGAACACCTTGACGTTGTCAGGGAGTACGAGCTCCTGGGTGATCTTGGAAAGCGCGTCGTGGTTGCCGCGTATCTTGTAGGCCGCGATCCCAGCCGCATTCAGCCGCTGCATCTGCGCGGCCAGAAAGCGCGCCGTCTTCATAGACGTCTGATCGCCATCATAGAGGTCGCCGGCAATGATCAGTGCGTCGACCTGTTCTTCCAGGCAGAGGTCGATGATCGAAACGAAAGCCGCCCGCGTGGCGTTGCCGATCAGTTCGGCCAGCGCTTCATCGCGCAGTGCAAGCGAGCGCAGGGGGGAATCCAGGTGAATGTCGGCGGTATGTACGAAGCGAAACGGCATCAGATCCTCAAGGGTGCGCGTCACTATATGGCAGATCGGTCCTGCTCATGCCACCGTCAGCCGGCGTCTGGTCTTTAAGCAGGCCGGGGAAGGCACAACCTCGACAGTTTCAACGCCGTTTCCGGCACCGAAACGAGCCTTCTGGAAATTCCCTATCAAAATCAGTCAGTTGCCAGAAACTGCGATTTTTTGAAAAAGGCTTGTTGACTTGTTTGGCTCTGGGGCCTTATAAGCCGCTTCACAGAACGAGGGCGGCGGCGCTGCTGGCGACGGTGACTTTCGCTCTGGATTTCTTTGATTGGCTGCGATGCTGATTGGT
>NZ_KB898366.1 GCF_000377565.1 Rhizobium sp. 2MFCol3.1
CATGCCGCGAAGAAGAGGTGACAGCGCGGCGACATCGACGTCACCCTGCAGCTTGATTTCCGGAAGCATCGTGCAGCTTTGATCCTTACCCGCTCTATTCAGATAAAAGCGAGTATCAGCCGACGACGAAACAATTGCCACAGAGAAAGCTAAAGCCGAAAGGGAGCGTCATCACCCGCCCCCGCTCCGCCCTTTCAACCCGGCCCAGCCGGTCGGATCGGGGGCTGATCCGAGCAGCCAGTGTCGCGTTTCTAAATGGCTGACAACGTCGCAGCCCTATTCAGCTTTGACATTGATTGTAGCCGGGTACATTCTATTTCCAAGTGCGACATGCCAATGATTTCAATGGCTTCACTTTGGAGATTTTGGCATGTCCCGATGCTATACGCAGATCACCCTCGCCGATCGCCGACGACTACATCAGCTGGTAGCGGCAAGAGTTCCCGTCAACGAGATGGCCCGCCAGCTTGGCCGTCACCGCTCGACGATTTACCGCGAGATCAAACGCAACACGTTTCATGATCGTGAATTGCCAGAGTACGATGGCTACTACAGCACTGTAGCGCAGGATATTTCCAACGAACGCCGACGGAGACTGAGAAAGCTGCGACGCTACCCGAATTTGCGCGAGGAGATCATTAGCCAGTTGGAGGCACGCTGGTCTCCTGAGCAGATCGCTGGTCGCCTGTTATTGGATGGACACGATCGCGTTCGTGTCTGCAAAGAGACCATCTATCGCTTTATTTACAGCAAGGAAGACTATGGTCTCGGCCTCTATCAGTATCTTCCAGAAGCCCGTCGCAAACGTCGTCCACTACGCTCCAGGAAGCCGCGCGACGGTGCTTTTCCGGCCTCGCATCGCATATCTCAACGTCCTGATTTCATTGGAGATAGATCGCAGTTCGGGCATTGGGAAGGCGACCTCCTCATCTTCGAACGTCCACTCGGCCATGCCAACGTGACATCTCTGGTGGAGCGCAAGTCGCGCTATACCGTTCTCATCAAGAATCCAAGCCGGCACTCTGGCCCGATCATGGACAAGATCATCAGAGCGTTTTCTCCTCTGCCGGCCTTTGCGCGTCAAAGCTTCACGTTTGATCGCGGTACCGAGTTTGCCGGATTCAGGGCTTTGGAAGACGGGATCGGCGCACGCAGCTGGTTCTGCGACCCGAGTGCACCCTGGCAGAAGGGAGCTGTCGAAAACGCAAACAAGCGCATCCGTCGCTTCATGCCGGGAACAACGGATCTGGCGGGCGTGTCACAGCGCGACCTGATCCAACTCACACGTCACCTGAACGACCAACCCCGTAAATGCCTCGGCTACAAGACACCAGCCGAGGTGTTTATCGCTCATTTGCAAGAAGGAGGGTGATCCCCTACCCTGAAGTACAGGCACGGCGCACTTGGGTTAGCTTCCCCACCGGGGTGGGTTCCACGCTATGCAACCCGTCAGCAGGTAGAGGCCACCCTCGATGAAATGGAGCTGCTTCGCGATGAAATAGTCAACCGGCTGGAAAATCAGATAAAAGCTGAAAATATGGATGGCGATGCTATCCAAAACGAGCGCCACATACAGAGTTCAAAACCCGAATCCATCATTGAATTTGAACCTCGCTCTGAAAAAGAGCAGGGCGAGAACTTGGAGCAAGAGCCGGAAACACAGGGCAGGGCGCAAGGCGGAAGGCAGCGCAACATTGAGCCGATCAAAGCGTTTCCGCTTGGCATGGTGCTTCGGGCCTGCCCGCAGATCGGCGATTACGGGCCCGGCGGCAAGATCGACCATTGGCGCGAGTTGATGGCAGCCGCGGTAGTCGTCCGTTCAATGCTGGGTGTCAGCCCATCTGCTTACGAGGAGGCGTGCGGATCGATGGGGCCTGAGAATGCCGCGGTGGCTATGGCCTGCATCTTGGAGAAATCCAATATGATAAACTCGCCTGGCGGGTATTTGCGAGACTTGGCCAAGCGGTCGGAGCGCGGCGAGTTCTCGCTCGGACCGATGCTGATGGCGTTGCTGAAGGCCCAAGGATTGGACCAGCGCCGCGCTGGTTGATGACCCTCCTGCGATCCGGCCGGCCGAAGCGCTTCAGCAGAACTTGACGGCCGTTTTTTTGGGTTCTTTTGTGTGTTAAAACAGGGCATTAGCACGTTTGAAGCATGCTCCAGTGTCCTCGCATTGCCACTCTCCTCACAGAGAGATGGGAGAATAATTGGGTTTTGCGCTTGCACTGTTTACAGGATGGTCGCAAAGCCATGTCGAGAACGCCGCGGTCGTCTCCAGGCGATGCCGGCAAATTTTTATCCGAGACCAGAGGTCTAACATGACTCGACAGCTTTCTCTTTCTCGTGACCGGATTTCGGTGCTTCTGCTCGAAGGCATTAGCCGGAGCGCCGTAGAATACTTTACCGCGTGTGGCTACACCAACCTGGTTCATCTGTCGAAGGCGCTGGACGACAAGGATCTCAAGCGTCATATCGCCGATGCACATATCATCGGCATTCGCTCACGAACACAGCTGACGGACGAGATCTTCGAATCCGCCAAGAAGCTGATTGCCGTTGGCTGTTTCTCCGTCGGCACGAACCAA
This sequence comes from Rhizobium sp. 2MFCol3.1, assembly GCF_000377565.1. GTDB lineage: Bacteria > Pseudomonadota > Alphaproteobacteria > Rhizobiales > Rhizobiaceae > Rhizobium. The sequence continues at coordinate 2,586 of NZ_KB898366.1, forward strand.
GTCGATCTGGATGCAGCACGACGCCGCGGGATACCTGTCTTCAACGCGCCCTATTCGAACACCCGCTCGGTCGCGGAACTTGTGATCGGCGAGATCATCATGCTGACACGGCAGATCTTCCCGCGTTCTGCGTCAGCTCATCAAGGCGGCTGGGAAAAATCCGCTGTTGGCAGCCGCGAGGTGCGTGGCAAAACGCTCGGAATCGTCGGCTATGGCAATATCGGTTCGCAGCTCAGTGCGCTTGCCGAAAGCATGGGCATGGTGGTGCGCTATTTCGATCTTTCCGATCGGCTACGCCGCGGCAATTCGGAATCGATGGCGTCGCTCGGCGAGCTCCTCGAAATTTCGGATTATGTGACGATGCATGTTCCGGAAACGGCATTGACTCACAACATGATCGGCGAAGTCGAACTGCGCCGCATGAAGAAGGGTGCCATCTTCATCAACAATTCGCGCGGAACAGTCGTCGATCTTGATGCGCTCGCGCAGGTTCTGAAGGAAGGTCACGTTGCTGGGGCCGCCGTTGATGTGTTCCCTGTGGAGCCGGCGTCGAACGGAGATCGTTTTGAAACACCGCTTCAGGGGTTGAGCAACGTCATACTGACACCCCATATCGGCGGCTCCACCGAGGAAGCGCAGGAGCGCATCGGCGGCGAAGTTTCCAGGAAACTGGTTGAGTATTCGGACATTGGTTCGACAATGGGCGCCGTAAACTTTCCGCAGGTGCAATTGCCTGAACGCCCGAACGGGACACGCTTCATCCACGTCCATGAAAACCGCCCCGGCACGCTCATCAAGCTCAACGAAATCTTCTCCACGCGCGGGCTCAACATCGTCGCCGAGTTCCTCCAGACCCATGGAGACACGGGCTATGTGGTCATTGAGGTCGAGGATGTGTCGGAAGCGCCCGATCAAATCCTACAGGCACTCCGCGCGATACCGGGCACGATCAGAACCCGGTTGCTGTATTGACGGTGAGTGCCGTGATGCCAGCCGACTTGAGGTAGCCTGGCCGTAAGCCGGGGACAGACAAGGCGGAGCGCAGAGCTCTGCGCTCCGCCGTTTGTTCAGGACTTTATCTTGTTGGCTGCCCGGCGCGCCTTGACGCCCGATGCCAATGTCTCGAGGGCGTTGACGGTCGTCGGCCAGTCGATGCAGCCGTCCGTGATGCTCTGGCCGTAGACGAGTTTCTTACCGGGGATCAAGTCCTGCCGGCCGCCGACGAGGTTGCTCTCGACCATTGCGCCGATGATGGCATCATTGCCGTCGGCAAGTTGTTGCGCGACATCCTGCAGGACGGCGGGCTGGTTCTCGGGATCCTTGCGGCTGTTGGCGTGGCTGGCATCGATCATGATACGCGGGTCGAGCTTTGCCTCGCGGGATGCGGTCATTGCCGACGCCACGCTTTCGCGATCATAGTTCGGTTGCTTGCCGCCGCGCAGGATGACGTGGCAATCCTCGTTACCGCTTGTCGATGCGATCGCTGCGCGTCCGTCCTTCGTCACCGCCGGAAAATGATGCGGCTGCGAGGCGGCCATGATGGCGTCGAGGGCGATGCGGACATCGCCGGTGGTACCGTTCTTGAAGCCGATCGCCGACGATAGGCCGGAGGCGAGCTCCCTGTGGACCTGGCTTTCAGTCGTGCGCGCACCGATGGCACCCCAGCTGACGAGGTCTGCAATGTATTGCGGCGTAATCGTATCGAGGAACTCGCAGCCCGCCGGCAACTCCAGGTCGTTCACATCGAGCAGCAGCTTGCGGGCGATGCGCAGACCATGCTCGATCCGGAAACTGCCGTCGAGGCCGGGATCGTTGATCACGCCCTTCCAGCCGACGGTCGTCCGCGGCTTTTCGAAGTAGACGCGCATGACGATCTCGAGGTCGTCTTGCAGCCGGTTGCGCTGTTCCTTGAGCCGCTTGGCGTAGTCGATCGCCGCGACCGGATCATGGATAGAGCAGGGGCCAACAACGACAAGAAGCCTGTCGTCCTTCTTGGTCAGGATATCATGGATGGCGCTGCGTGCGCCGAGCACCGTCTTGCTGACAGTCTCGTCACGCGGCAGCTCATCTATGATGAGTGCAGGGGAGGAGAGTTCGACGATATTGGTAATACGAAGGTCGTCAGTAGCGTTCGTCACGGTATTGGTCTCCAGGAGGTCATACCGGGCGCATAAAAAAACCGCCAGGTTGACTAGCGGTTGGTCGGGTGAAATTGCGTCTTTCTTAACTACGCATGTTCCCGCTTCCGCACCGAGGCACGGAAATAATAAAATCGGGAAACATAGGCGCAAGCGATCGACATGACATCTTGCTACAGCAAGACGAGCGACTTGTCACTGCCGATTTCCATACTTCACTCGCGAGCCGGAGCCACTGCCGGCGGGATGCGCCTGCTGGGCGCTTTCGGAAACTCCCGGGAACTTCACAATGGGGGACTATCTGGTTCTAGAGCATGCGCGCTGCTCGCCCACTTCGCCGCGTAGCACTGTTATAAAAGCTCGACGCCTGCTGCACCGATCGGTGGCGCGACTGCTCCATGGCTTCGGCCAACGGAATGCTGCGATTGGCGGCCTCCGTCAGGTAGCCCGATCGCAAACCATGCGCGGAGAACTCCCCAGGCTTCAACCCTGCCATCTCCACTCGCTGTTTGATGATGAGGTTGATCGACTGCGGGTCGAGAGGGCGCCGCGACAGGGTTCCCCACCGTCCAATCCCCCTGAAGACGCTACCTTTGTCGATCTTGGCCGTCGCCATCCAGGCGTTTAACGCTTCCACCGGCCGCCCTGTGATATAGACGACCTCGTCCTGCTCACCCGATGTCGTTTTCGTCCGGCCGAGATGAATGGCGATTGAGGGGAGGTGAGGGCCGTCCTTTTGCTCGACCGGCGCCTCGCTCGTGAGCTGCTCGACGCGCAATCCGGCGATTTCGCTACGCCGGCGACCGCCGGAGGCAAAGGCGACCATCAGGATCGCCCGGTCGCGCAGGTCGCGCAGGCTGTCGCTCTCGCAGGTCTCCAGCAGCTTGGAGAGCACATCTGCGGTGACCGCCTTGGCACTCTTGCGCCGTCGGGTCCGAGGGACCGCGCGAACGGCGAGGCGAATGGCCGCCTTCAGGGGAGGGGAGGGGAAGGCGCCGTCGAGGCCGCGCCAATGGGTCAAGGTCGACCAGCTAGCCAGGCGCCGGCGCACGGTCGCCGGCGCGTGAGGGCCGGTGGATTTAAGGAACCCCTGGCTTCGCAGGCTGTGATCGACATCGGCTGGCATGCCATGATCCTGATCGTCTTCCCGGCGCTGTGGATCCCACAGATGATGGGCGACGAATTTTAGCAGCAGCGCTTCCGGCGCCGGCCAGGGGAGGGGGCTGCCGGTCGCCGCCAGGGCCCAGGCTTCGAGGTAGGCGAGATCCGAGGTAATGGCGCGCAGGGTGTTGTCGCCCATCCCCTCATTGACGAGGTGGCGCAGCGTCTCGATGTCCTGATCGGTCAGGAGCTCGGCAAGCTCGTCGCGGCGCTCGATCGGCAACACGGCGGCGATGGTGTCGAGCTCGACGGCGCGGGCTTCGATGCCGGTCAGCTTTCTAGCCATCAGAGCCGTCCGAGATGAACTTTATCCCGGCTTTATAAGCCGCTATTACCGCTGCGAGGTTTGAACGATGGCACCGTTCATAAAAGACGCGCGTCTCCGCCGTCATGTCCTCCGGCACGGTGACCAGGTCCTGCAGCCGCACCCCTCCGCGGTCGGCGAGGTCGGTTGCGCCAATGTCGATCTCGCCGAGGCCGGCAACGCGGTCGCGTAGCCTGGCGAAATAGCGCAGGTTGGAATCGACAACAGCCGGGTCGGCACGCTGGCCATGGGCAAGGACGACGTAGTCCGCTTGAAGATCTTGGATCTGTTTCAGGGAGGCGATGAGGGCGCATAGATCGGCTGGATCGCTGCTCCAGACTTCCGGGATCGGATGCTCGACGGTATCGACCGCCAGGCAGGTGCGGATTTCCGGGACCCACACGGCAATATGATCCGGCGTATGTCCGGGTGTATGAATGAGCTCCAGGGTTAGATCACCGCCATGCAGAGCCATCGTCTCGCCAGCGAAGGTGATGTTGGGCGCGACAAGTTCGACCGCCTGAAACCGCGGCTCTTGCTTTTTCTCGGCGAGGACCTGCTGTGCAGCCGGATCCCGAAGCCGATCGGTGGCTGTGGCATGAGCGATGATTGGCACGCTGCGGTCGAGGGCGGCATTCCCCCAGAAGTGATCCCAGTCCATATGCGAGTTGATCACCAGCAATGGGCGGCGGCCCATCTTTTCCGCAAGCAGGTCGAGCGCTTGCCGGCACAGGGCAGGGGTTGCCAGGGTGTCGACCAGGATATTGAATCGCTCAGTCCGGACGAAGACGGCATCGACCTCGTCGGCCGCCCGCAGGATGGTGATGCGCTCGTCGAGCCCGGGATAGCTTGTCAGTTGAAGCGTGACGTCCATCGTGCGGTTCTTGCCCCAAAACAGCGATTTCTGTGGCCTTTGCGGCCGTGGCGAAGGCCAGCTTTCGATGATTTGCGACTCGAAATCAACTACTATCGATAACTTATAATTATCGATAATTGAAAATCCCACTACAGATCATACGCACTGACGAACAGTAAATATCCAATAGCATTCGTTTAACGAATGATTTTACCATGAATTCAATGCGTTACGATCTCACTCATGTGCCCATCCAGAGGATGCTAAAGCCCGTCACCGCGGCGACAGCAGGTCTATGCCGGCTCGACGAACGCATCAGTCGCTCGAATGTCGGCGCCGGCCTCATCGAACGCCAAAATTTTGCCGATGCCTGCGCCTCGCTGTGGCTCGACGGCGAGCTCGTGCATCTCGAGGACCTCGTCCTCCATGACGCTGGCGCCGACGTCCGCGCCCCGACCCACGAACTGACCATCGCCCGCGACGTGCTGCGCACCCGCCGCCGCATCGCCAGCCAACCGCCGGCCTGGGCCCTCAGCCCCGACGGCCTGCGCACCCTCCGGCAGGCGGGGCCTGCAGCCCGGGCATGGCCCGGACAATCATTCGGAGAGGACGGCGGGAGTGGGGCTAATCGCGAACTGGCCGGGGGAGGGGAGGGGGAGCTTGACAACGAGGTTGACGAGAACGCGTCCGATCCAGACGCCAGCGTCTTCGCCGACATTGACGCGATCCTTGCTCGCTCAAGTGCGGCGATTGAGGAGGCAACCTGTTTGGCGCGAGCAGGGGATCGGCTTGGCTTGCCTGCTTCAAGTTGTTCAGCCTTCATGTTAACCGGTTGCTCTTCGAGCCGTTTTCCTCTTTGGGATGGGGTGTCGTTTGGCGATTAACCGTGAGATTTCGCCCGTTTTATTCCCATTTGGCACTTAATTTGAGATTCTACCGGTCTAGAATCTCAAATTAAATGCAGCTGCGAGTATCCAAGCGACTGAAGCGAACAGTCTAAAATCTCTTCTATCCCCGGAAGTTACATCACCAGACCTGCGCTTCGGAAACGCCCGGATTGCCTCAGCGCGTCGACACGCCTCGTTCCAATTGGCAGTCTCAAACTAAGTGCTAAGTCTCAGGTTAAGTGGAGAGCCAGCATGACCGCACGTTTTCGTGTCAGCGTCGTCGCAGCGAAGGCATTGCCTCATTCCGAGGTGGATCGAACGGGCCCATCTTTATGATCCCTGCGACTCGTCGCGGATATTGCCTTCGGCTGCTTGGCGGTGGATTAAAGTAACACTCATTTGTAGGTCTGTTGATTGCCACTGAGAACCGACCCGGCGTGGCCTGATATCTCTATTGAGAACTCTCGCTGGAAACGCCGGGTCAGTTCTCGATGTTCATCAACATAGGGTCAGGATGAATGCGCGACTGACTTGTTCTCTGCCGACAATTTGGCTCTGTCGAACCGTCGAGCCCAACTATTGTCATTGATAAACTCGCGCACGTCTTCAAGCGCGTCTTGATGCTCTAGGGCACGTACAGCCTGCTCCTCGATATCTTCGAGAGAGCGACTTATGAATGTGCCTTCGGCTTCGAATCGAAGCGACATCTCGCCAAAATCCGTCGAGATAACTGGAAGCCCCATTGCCCGATACTCATAATATTTGATGGGATCTACCGAAGCAGTCAAAGGACTATCTTTAAAAGGGATAATGCCTACGTTGAAGCGACTTATCGCGTCGATTGCCTGTTGATGACTGCATGGAGGCAGAAGCTCGATATTCGTGGGAAGCGATTTTGGTACGGGCACGTAGGTCGGGCCGATCAGCCGCACAGTGTCGTTCGGTCTCGCCTTGGCTAGCTCGACAACCCACTCCCAGTCGAACCATTTCGCGATGGTTCCAATATAGCCGAATACCTTCTTTGTCTCGCTTCGTTCGTCTCTACCGACATTGACAAATAGAGCTGGTTCGAGGCCATTTGGGACAAGCTGAAGATCGGGCCTCATTTTCACCCAGTGCTGTTTCAGTCGGGTGCTTGTCACCCAAAGATCGCGACATTTTCTTACGAGTTCAATTTCCCTCTTCTTCATTCCGGCTTTTGATAAACCGCTATAAAAAGCCGGGAATTCGTCCATAGCGTCGTATAAGGACGGTATTTCCACATGCTCCCGAATCAACAGGTTCGCCAGCAAACTTGGCTTTCCAACGGCTATCAATGCATTGTGTCCGCCAACAAATTCTCTGACCTGGAGAAAGGTTGACGACCAAACCAGTTTGTTGATCAACGATAATCCAGGCAACGGTTCGATGGGCAGCGCTGATGGCCGTACCACGCTTATCCAGTCACTCAGACCCTGCCGTTCTTCGCGCGATGGGGTGGGGCGGTGCTTGAAATCTGCGAGTTCGGGAAGGCGTGTTGGATAAGGATCAATCCATAGCACGCGTGCGTCAGTACGCTTGTGAAACCACTCCACGAATTTGTGGGGGCGTTGCGCGAAGCTCGCCCACGGAACAGGTGACAGATAAACCAAACGCATCAGGAAAAAAACTCTCGCAGGGTTCCCGCGATGCGCTTCGATGCAAGTCCGTCCCCATATGGCGATACTCCGCGTGCCATTTCCCCATAAGCTTTATCGTCGTCCAGCAATCGTTGGGCCTCACGAACGATAAGGTCATAGTTCGGTCCGACGAGTTTCACTACGCCCTGCTCGACAGCCTCGGGACGCTCCGTTTCGTCACGTAAAACAAGAACCGGCTTGCCAAGCGCCGGCGCTTCCTCCTGCACACCCCCGGAGTCCGTTAAAATGAAGTGGGCGCGCTTCATCGCCGCGACGAACGGTGCATAGTCCAGCGGCTCGCAAAGAATAAAATTGGGAATAGCGCCGAGCACCTGGTGCGCAACGTCCTTGACATTGGGATTTGGGTGGACCGGGTAAAGGAATTGAACGTCGGGATTGCGCTCTGCCAGGGCCTTTAGAGCCTGACAGATATTTCGGAACGGTTCCCCAAAATTCTCACGTCGATGCGAGGTCACCATCACAAGTCGCTTGCTGTCATCAAGCGGGACCGTGATTTCCAAGGGTTTTGCTGCAGTCATCAGAAGAGTATCGATGACCGTATTGCCGGTCACGAGTATGTCCCGATCTGCGATACCTTCCTTGAGAAGGTTCTGACGGGAGCCTTCCGTTGGAGCGAAATGCCAACGAGCCAGCTTACCAGCAATGACGCGATTGGCTTCCTCCGGGAATGGATTGCGAATATCCCATGTCCGCAGACCCGCTTCCACATGACCGATGGGAACTGCGCGGTAGAAGCAAGCCAGTGCAACAGTCATCACCGTCGTCGTATCACCCTGAACGAGCACTACATCCGGCTTTTCCGTCTCGAGCACCTCGTCGATCGCCAACAATAGTCTGGCTGTCAAAGCAGCGAGCGCCTGGTTTGGGCGCATGATGTCGAGATCAATATCGGGCTTTATATCGAAGAAGGTCAAGACTTGATCGAGCATGTGGCGGTGCTGGGCTGTTGCCAGCACTTTCACGTCTGCCCAAGGCTCTTGCTTCAATGCAAGAATGACCGGGGCCATCTTGATGGCCTCCGGCCGTGTGCCGATGACGCAGATGATTTTCTTTTTCATGGTAACCTCAGGAAATGGAACGCGTGCCTGCAATCAAGGCCTCGATCTTCGATATATAGACTTCTGCTCGAACATCCCAGCTATTTGCGTCAGCAAGAACGCGCAACCGCTGTTTGAACTGGGGGTCGTTTCGAAGGTTCAATGCTTCTTTGATGGCGCGTGCAAATTCTTCTGCATTGCTGCCGGAGAAAACCTCGTCGTAAGCGACGCACTCCATCATATCGCTGGTAACCACCACCGGTTTCTCAAGTGCGAAATATTCAAACAGTTTCAGCGGCGATGTGGATCGCGCTATCTCTCCCATGACGAAGGGGATGAAACAGACGTCGAACAGGCCTGCGTGGGCCGCCAGCTTCTGATAGTCGATCGGTCCAAGGTAAATCACGTTGCTTTTTCGAGGTAGGCGCGGAACGCAACCGCTATAGTCCGGCCCGATCAACACGAAACCGACCTCGGGCAGCAGATTGCTGATTTCCTCGATTAGGTCGTACCAGAGCCAAGGTGCGATTGCTCCGAAGTAACCAACAATGTGGCTATGACCCAGCATGAACGTTTTGAGCACTTGTGAGATTTCCGTCGTGCTGTGTTCATCCCTGTAGTGCGCAACATCCACCCCATTCGGGACTGAGAGGCAGCGATGTTCTCCACAGGCCTCCACTGCCTCGTCGTGCAGCAGTCTAGCAGAGGAGACGATGAGATCGGCGCTTTCAAATGCGGCCTGCTTTAGCTCCAGCAGTCGTCGAAGGCTGGATGAACCGCCCGATATGGAGGCATCGATGTGATCTATATATTCATAGGCGACAAGCCCCGTGTTCTTTGCGGCGCGAAGATGGCTTTTGTCGGCGAACAAGGTCGTGCTGTAGAAGCTCCGCACTGCGCCAGGGATTGAGTCGACGTTTCGGTCGTTGACGAGCCACACATTGCTTCCGATCGGGCGAAAGCCAACGACACCGTCACCCGTTGTGCGATACAACACCAAGCAGCCGATTCTCCCGAGCGCAAGTGCCATATGATGTGGGCGTTGGTATAACGTTATGCCCCAATCAACGCTCGCCTCCAGAATAAAGACGACGCGGTGGCGCCCTTCAGCAAGCGGACCATCGCGAAAGCGTTGCCAGTCCAAATCGCCTGCGAGTGGTTTGCCGCCGCTTCCTCCCGCACGGAGCCGTCGCACCAACGAATGTCGCGCGCCGTGCAAGTGACTGCGCAGGGGGGCGGGTAGTGCCCAAAATGCCCTTCGAGCGCCATCATATACCAACTTTCGTACAGCCCTTTGCAAACGCGACATCATGCCCTGCGCGCCGTCTGTCCGTTGCCCTGCGCCAGATGCCTCTCGATCAACTGGCGATAGCTCTCGTATGTCGTGGTCTTATCCAACTTGCTCAACTCACCTTCAGTGAGGTTAGGGCGAATGGGGTTCCTCCAGGTTCGAACCATCGCATCAGCGAGGCGCTGCTCGAAGTCCGAGGTGGACTTCAATTCCCAGATCGCGCCCCGATACTTGGACATGTCGTGCGCAGGGGCAATCACATCGATCCCGGCTCGTCCCTCAAACGACGAAGCAAATCCGACTCCGCTAGTGACGATAGGCAGGTTCGAGCGTATGGCCTCAAGGAGGATAAGTTGGCCTCCTTCGAAGAACGTGCCGCTGACGAAGGCATCGGCCATGGCGAGGTACTCGTGGGACCGTGATGCTGCCCCGCAATATACAACCCGGTCCTCAAGGCCGTGTTTACGGATGTGGTTGTGAATTTCGTCCAACAGGGCAGTTTCATATGCCGGCCCGAGTAGAAGAAGCTTGGCGTTTGAACAAGTGCGTGCAGCAATTTCAAAGGCCTTAAGTGTGCCGAGGTGGTTTTTCTGATGGTTGATGGCACCGACGTGAATGAAGACGAAATCATCGCTGGCAATGCCGTGCTTCAGGCGAAGGCGATCTCGCGCTTCCAAGGGAGAGAACTCGGCGAAAGGCGCGAAGTCGATGCCATTCGGAATGACAACACAATTCTCCGCTTCAACGCCAAGCCGCGAAACGCTGTACTCTCGCACATAGTCGGAGACGGCGATAAACTTTGTCGTAAGCTTTGCGGCGTCAGAAAATTCTCGGCGTTGCTGCTCGTTGAACCACATATAAACGTTATGAACCACTTGCAGAAAGGGGATATCCTTACCTCTGCACGTCTCGATCCCTTGCGTGGAATAGTGGGACAGTACCATTTTAGGCTTTAGGTGGTCGATCACCCTTTCATAGGCTGCGGCGCTGTACTTCTGCGAGATCACGGCTTGGCCGCGAACGCGCGCCTGCTCAACAGCGGGTCCGCAATTGCCAAGGACAAGAAGGCGGACGTCGAGACCTGACCGAGCAAGCGTGTCGTTTAGATCAAGGACGACGTTCTCCAGTCCACCTGCCTCGAAATTGTCGACCTGTACAAGGACATCGCATTCACGTGGCACGGCAGACAGATCGGCCAAGGCAACCGCACCGATCGCGTTGCCGGTAGGTCGGCCGAGGATGGGCCCAGCCTTACGCCAGAACCGACGCGCCATGCGCCCAGCGATCGTTTCCGGAGGAAGGATACCCCGAGCTTTCCCCACAACGCTCCGACCCGGCATGAAAGTGCGACGCCGCGTAAAGAAATCGTAAATTTGTTCGCCGCCGGACTGACGCACATCTTGAAGCATCTCGTAAACGGCAAAATTCGCTTTTGCCATCTGGCTCCTGGCTGCTTCGTCTGGCAGATTGGAGGCGAGAAAATCGGGCAGAGTAACGTAGCGCATGCCTAGCGATTTGAAGTCGCCGATATTCTCGCAATCAACGATTGGTACGATCCCCATCGCCAAATATTCAACGAGTTTCGTGGGGCAAGCGACTTTATTGACAATGCTGTCTTCACGCAGAATGAAGCCATAGTGGCATTGCGGGTAGATCGCCATAAGCTCGGCATGTGTCTTCGATTCAATAATAACGGAGCCTTCCATATCCGCGGGGAGTATGGCCTTCACGGCCTCCGGCTCCGGGCAATAGAAGCGGTGCTGGTAGCGCGCCACCGTCTTGGTGATGGCATCGATCATCTTCGGTACTTGCTGCCACCGGTGCAGTCCGCCAGCGTAAACGACGATAGGCTTGCCGTCCGCCAACGGTCGCGCGTCGATAGACGGCGTAAACGTAGGAAACATTGGAAACGACACGCTTCGGGCCTTCAGGGCATTTCGAAACTTCTGCTGCAGGTAGTGCATCATCGCACTCGTGACGACAATCACCATACCGGCTTTCTTAACCGCAAGACGCTCCTCCTTGTCATAGATGAGCGCACTATAGAAATCGTCATGCATCCGGAATTCCTCCGGTACGACGCCGTGTACGTCGACAGCCTTACGGACGAAGGGCAGATACAGAAATTTACCGAACCTGTTGTCGTGCATCCGCAGAACACTGTGGAAATAGATCTTGCGGGAACGAATGACCGCCGCCACGACCAGCAAGCGCACGAGCATCTTAAGCTTCCGGCTCCCGGTCACGCGCAGAACCAGAACGTTCGGTTCAGGACGATCGAACCAGATATTGCGGCCGGCCAACTCTTCACTCTCGACGTAGATTCTCCAGCGGTCTTGAAAGAGGCGATCGACGATCTGAATGCGCTGGAAGTATCCGTCGCTCTGCCGCTCCGGATAGAAATATCCGCCGAAGAAGACGATGCCGTCGAGCTGCCGCAGGAAGCTAGCGCCGCGTCTGGCGAGCCAGAACAATCTCGATAGTCTTCCGACCGGTTGCCCCAGTGGTGCTGTGCTCGAAGGCCGACGCCGGCCCGCACCCGTAATCTTACCGTCGCGCTCCAGGGCAGTCATGAAATCGTGGATGGCAAAGTTACATTCGACGCGGTTGTGGACTGCGTCGGCGATCCGGCTTAGGTCGGTCGTGATTGCGTTGATGCTTGCTTCATCGACACGTTCTTTTTTCAACGCCTGCGAAATAGCGGTCTTTGCCGCCGTCCAGATTGTGGCGATGTCACCTGAGGATTCTGCAATAGCGAGTTGCTTTGCTAATGCCTCAGGTGCGCCGTAGCGTTGGGTTCTAAGGGCGATAGCAAGACTTCGGAATTCCGATTCAAAATACTCTATCTGCTGGTTGAGGTTTCGTAGGTAGGCACTCAAGCCGGACCGGTAAGCGGGTTCGACCGGCTTTCGGAGTGCAAATTCGAGATCCATTGAAAAGGAGACGATCGGCTTTTCGGGCCGCCGATGCCACACAATATTATGCTTCTGTTCTAGGTAACGCTTGTTCTTCTCGGCGCGTGCGCTGAAGTATTCATACTGCAGCTTGCCGAACGAGGCTGAGCCCCAGTGGTGGATGAATACGTCCCGCGCCAGAAAGATATTGTAACCGAGGTCACGGGCACGAAGACAATAGTCGTCGTCTTCAAATCCACCAGGAAAAAACGTTTCATCGAGGAGGCCTATCTTCTGGCACGCTTCCTTCGCCAGGAGGACACAGAAGAAGGTCACATCCGCTTCGACGAGGTTTCCCTGCCAAACCTCGTGCCGATGATCCGCAAAAGCTTTTACGCGCAGGTACGGCGCTTCACAAATCTCTGTGCCGTCGTCACCGATGAATTCGGATAGCTCCGCATCGTAATCGATTGGAATACATTGCTCGCTGTCGGCCTTGTTCGTGACGGAACTGATGATGTCCTTCTGGTGCGCGAGCATCCTATCCAGCCAATGATCCGTGACGACCACGTCGCCGTTGAGCAGGCAGATGTGCGTTATCGTCTCGTCGACAAGAAACTCGCGAATGCCGACGTTGTTGCCGCCGGAAAACCCAAGGTTCTCGGGCTGCTCTATGTAGCGCCAGCTTGAGCCCACCTCGCTGATATGGGTGGAAATTAGCGCCCGGATTTTTCTTTGTTCGGTGGGATTGGACGCATTGTCGACCAAAATCAGCTTAACCGGGCATTCGTTATGCGCTCTCCGTACGCTGGCCAATGTCGCAACAAGCGCTTCGGCTGCGTTGTAGGAAACAATAACGATCCCCGTAGTGGCAGGTTTAGTCATGACTTTTTCTTCGTGATCAGATTTGAAATTCGATGTGAAACGAAGCGTATGCCACGCACCGCGTAAAAGCTTAGCGCGTTTTGGGCCCGGGCCAGGTTGCGAGCAAGCTCCTGAGCATGCGCGTCCAGTTCTACCACCTTTTGCCCAAGGTTCTGCGCGCGCGCTTCCGTGTCGATGGCCTGCTGGGCGAGCGCGCTGACGCTAGCCTCCAACTCTGATTTTCGAACGGCAGCAGATCCCAACTGTCTTTCGAAGAACCCTAGACTTTCGCGATAGAAGAGCCCCGGCTTCGATTCGCAGGTCCCCAACAAATCCAGCATGTATGCGGCTCGAGCGGCTTTGTCCATCAACTGTGACACCTCTGGAAAGCCGAAGGGAAGCGGCTTTTCAGGCACACCAATGATATTTAGCCACGAAGCGGACACCAACCGGGTGGCTTCTCCAATGCTTCTCTCCAGGTGTGCTTTTGCCGTCTTAAGATCGCGGTCAGCAACCGCCATAACTGTCAGCCAATAGAGAGCATCAAGCGTTTTGTTTCCCAGCAACGGACTATATGGCATTACATCGAGTGCAGCGCATCGGCTGTAAAAATCCCTCGCAACCTGGACGTTACCCTTATTTTTTGCCAATTCACCACCAGCGAATAGCAGTGAAACCTGCCATCGTAACTGTTGCGGCGTTGGTGCTTCGATTGCCGCATATTGTAGGACGGTGTTTCGCACCTCCTGGAAGCAGGCGTCGGTTGTCGAGTTCTCCCGCATCAGTGCATAGATTTGGCCGCAAAACGCGGCACCAAAGTCAGCGGAAGTCTTGTTGGATGCTGCCAGCACACGTTGCCGCATGCTGGAAAGCAACGTTTCCGATTGTGCACGCATGCCAATCGCGACCATGCTCCGAACGATCCAAGGGTTCTCGTAGCCTCTCGCGAAGGCGGAAACGTGAAAATCCAACGAATCCGGCAAGCTCCACGCCGTCTCCTCATAGGGAATAGGCATGCCGTCGATTGGGTCGGCCATGCAAAGAAGCAAAACCCATTCTCCGTCCTGTTCCCTTACTTTCTCTGGCACAACCTCGACCCAGCTACGGGGCGAATGGTGATAGCGCATGGCGCCGCCTGCAGTCTGAAAGAAGCCCTTCTCCAGGAGGAATTGGGACCCGCATTCGTCAATCAGCCGCTCCCACGTATAAATGTGCAGGTGGTAGGGGTTCGGATCCTTGCCTGTTTCGTCGACCCAATTGTTCGGCGCGCAGACCATCAGGCGCCCGGACGGCTTGAGAACACGCTTCAACTCGCCGAGATAGATATCAGGGTCCGGCACGTGCTCGATGGTTTCAAAAGCGGTGATGAAATCGATGCTGTTGTCGGGAACTTGTGACAGGTATTGCGCATCGCCGACCTCGAAACGAACGGCTTCGCCGTCGCTATAATGCGCGTTGGCATAGTTGACGCTGAACTCGCTCAGGTCAATTCCCATGACCGATCGAGCTTTAGACGCATTGTAAAGGATATGACTTCCATAGCCCAGGCCACATGCGACATCGAGCACGCGGTCGCCCGGACGGATATATTCGGCAGCCTTATGGTAGCGAATGCAATGCGCGTCGCTGCGCCTGCCGGTTTCACGAAGCATGTCGGTGTGGAGGAGGCGCTCCTCCACGAGAACCATCAGGTCGTAGGTCTGTAGTGCCGCACGCGGGGCCTTCTCAAGGACAATGAGGATATCTTCGCCGTCGGTATTTAGCGACTCGTACGGATTGACTTGATAAAATAGCGGGTGCTTGCGAAATCCCGCCTCGAAACAGCGGGTTTCCCACCAGTCGCGCTGCGCACGCATTTGATCGGCAATTTGTGTCTGCGCAGTCGAAACACGCAAGAAAGCGTAGCGGGAGGAGACTCGGTAGATTTCACGCAGCGCTGCCGGAATGTCTTCCTTCGCAAGCGTATCAAGACTGCCAATCGAAACCACTGTCTCGAACTGCTCGTCCAGGAATGGAAGCTTCAGCGACGAGCCTTCAAGGCATCGGGCCGGATAAGCCGAATGGATATGCTGAAGTTCTGTGCCTGGCGGAACGACAATACTGGCATCGACGCCACGGCTGACAAACTCCGGTAGCAGCATGCCGGTTCCACCGCCGCACTCCAACAACTTGCCATGGCCGCAGGCCTCAAGAATCGAGTCCACTAATTTGGAATTGGATGAGCGCGCCTGCATTTTGTTCCTTGGTGTGTCCATTGATCATGTGGGTTGTCGAGCAATCGACGGTGCAGAGAACCCTTACCACGAAGCTTTCATGCGCAGGTCAGACAAACCGCCGAAAGCATATTCATCCTGCCGCATCAGGGTCTGAAAAAACGCCGCCTCGTCCATCCAGTGTAGGATACGTTGTTCGGTGTAATCGGGTTTTCCCTCATAAGAGATAGCAGCCTGTATCTCATATAGATTGGGTCCGAGGGTACAATCGCATTCGAGCCAGACGTCAAACTCCTCATTCTCTCGGAGTTTGCGTTTCCAGAACACGTCGGCATCGCGTCGGCCGCTCAGCGCCTGCGTGTCTTGGTTCAGCGTTCCCCAAGAATATATCTTAATGCCTTCGCGATTTCTGATCCGAACGGAGACATTGATACGGTCGGTCACAATCGAGGACCGACAGCTTACTCGAATTTTAATGATATCACCGGGATAGAAGACTGCACATGGCTCGCCCTCGGCATCGAATGTTTTAACCGCTGTGACCTCGATGCCGCCGTCTCCGAAGGAGAGGCTATCGCTGCGCCCAGGCAACGGCAGGTTATTGCTTGAGACGGTTGCCTCCGTTCCGCCAGCCGCAGACTGCGGTCTCGGATGTTTCCCTGTTTCAGCCGGCTTCGGTGTCAATCGGGAGAAATACGCAGACTCCTCCTCGTGAAGGAGCTTTCTGTAGGAGAGGAGAACCTCCGACGAACTGCCGATAAGAACTTCCTGTCCGCCCTTCAGCAGGACCGCTCTGTGAGTGAGGGTGCGGACGGACTCCTGATCATGAGACACAAAGAGCAGGGTTACTCCGTCCGAGATCAGCTTCTCGATACGAGAAAAGCACCGCTTCTGAAATAGCGCGTCGCCGACTGCGAGAGCCTCGTCGACAATCAGGATGTCAGGGTCGATCTGGACCTGAACCGCGAACGCCAGCCGTACGAGCATTCCGCTTGAGTAGGTCTTCACGGGCTGTTCCAAGTATTCGCCGATGTCTGCAAAAGCGGCGATCGCATCAAAACGTTCATCAACTTGTTCGCGAGTCATGCCAAGCAACATCGCGTTAAGATAGACATTCTCTCTGCCCGTGAAATCGGGATTGAAGCCAGAACCGAGTTCGAGGAGCGCAGCGATCCGCCCCCGCGTCGTGACGCTGCCGACTGTCGGGGCAAGGGTTCCGGTGATGAGTTGCAACAGCGTACTCTTGCCGCTCCCGTTCCGCCCAACAATACCAAAGGCCTCGCCTTTCTTGACCTCGAAAGAAATGTCTTTCAGGGCCCAATGCTCCCTGTAATAGGCGGCCGAAGTCCGCCCGAGAAGGCGGTTCACCGGCGGTAAGACAAATTGCTTGAGTCGTTCACGTGGCGACGAGTAAATCTCGTAGCGTTTTCCGAGGTTCTGAACGCGGATGGAAATATCAGAGGACATCAGCAAAACCCTTCCGCGTCTTCTGAAACCAGACGTACCCCAACCATGCGAACAGGCCTGATAACGCAGTCTGAACGATCCAATGACCCCAATGAATGCCTTGCTTCGAGATGAGAACGTTTCGAGCCTCTTCAATCAGGAAGGTGAGGGGATTAAGCTGAAAGACGATGTGGAGCTGTTCCGGAAGCGCGCTTATCGGAAAGAAGACCGGCGAAAGAAACATCAACGCAGGGATAGCCGCGTTAACGATTTGACTCACGTCGCGCAAATAAACTCCGAGGGAAGAAAGGAACCACGCAAATCCCATTGCTAAGAGAATCAAGGGAATCAATATAAAAGGGAAATAAAGGACATATATAGACGGAATACCAAAGAATATTAAGTAAAACAAAAGCCAAATAGCCATGCTGGCTAGAAAATGAAATCCCGCAGATGCCACCAACACGAATCCCATTATCTCCAGCGGAAATACAACTTTCTTTACATAGTTGACATTACTTATAATCAGCGATGGTGCTCGTCCAACGCTCTCTGAGAAAAAGTTGAATATCAGCAATCCTGAAAACAGAATGAGCGCAAATTCCGTTTTAGAATCGCTTCCCCCCGGCCAGCGCGCCTTGAATACAGTGCTGAAGAAAAAGGTGTAGATCGTGAGCATCAGCAGCGGGTTGAACAAGGACCACATGATGCCAAGGAACGATCCCTTGTAGCGTCCGATGACCTCACGCTTAGTCAAGGCAAGAATAAGTCCTCGATTGCTCCAGAAGCTTGACAGCATTCCTTGAGGTGAAATCATAAAACGCTGCATCAATCAAAGACCCTGATAAGTTCAAAGATGCCACCCCGCGATCCTGCAGATAACATCGGATGTGACTTTAGCCGCCGGAGTAGGCCGTGCTCAATCCCATTTCTTGGCTCGGTTTGCCGAGCCGATCACAGTCGGGTAGTCCACCTACGGGCAGACTGCCTCTTGTCATTCGTAATCCGGTTGAGTGTTGGGGGAAGGAAATTTCTGTTACGCGCTGCTATCCGCAATAGGTGAATCTGCTCTACTCCGTAAAAAGGCGCCCCGCCTTACGGCTGGATTGCCATCTCCCGATGGTCATTTTGATAGACCTAGCGTATAAATCGCAAAGGCGCCTATAGCTTAGCCCTGCCGGAGAATCAAGCGATGCATGTTCTCCGAACTCGCTGTTCTTTGAACCCAAAGGAAGGGAGGTAGCCTCGGATTAACACCTATATTCGCTCCAAAACCAAGGACTTCGTGCCATCACTCAGGATGGCACACCCTTGGTTTCGACAGCAGTTACGAACCCTTAGCCTGATAGCGATTCAAACGACTTAGTCAGCCGCCCCGTCAGCGAGAAGATGTGTTGTCTTTCCGCCGCGAATAAGAGCCGATCGGATGAGGCGGGGCCGTCCTTTTACCTCAGTCATGATTTTCGCAACGTATTCGCCAACAAGACCAATCGCTAAAAGGTTTAGCGAACCGAAGAAGAGGGTACTAATCAGGAGAGTCGTGACCCCTTTAGGCGAAATTTCGGGAAACAGCAGCCGCAGCACAATGACGGTCGCAACGGCGAGCAGAGAAATGCCGAATAGCACCACACCGGTTGCGGTCAGGATGGACATTGGGACGTTGCTGAAAGAGAAAATACCTTTTTTTGCCCAATCGATATTTTTCAGGAGATTGTTGGTGGATCGGCCAAAAAGGCGCTCCGGCCGGATATAGTCGACTCCAATCTGCCGGAAACCAACATATGCTCGCAGCCCCCTCATGAACAGATCACGCTCCGGAGACCGAAGCAGCCATCCTACCACGCGGCGATCGATCAGCGAAAAATCACCGGCGTCGAGAGGAATCGCGACATAGCTGAAGGCAGCAAAGACGCGATAGAAGGCCTTATACAAAAGCCCCCAAGCCCAGGGCATTTCTCTCTTTATGCGGCGGCCGTAAATGACGTCGAAGCCCTCTTCCCACTTGGAGTAAAACTGCTCTATCAGTTCAGGTGGATCTTGAAGGTCTCCGTCGAGAAGAACGACAGCATCTTTGGTCGCCAGCTCCATTCCGCTGCGAAACGCCATCTGCGAGCCAAAATTGCGGGAGTGCGTAATTCCCAGGACATGCCTATCCTGCTTCGACAGGTCGAGAATGACCTCCGCACTATTGTCCGGGCTGCAGTCGTTGACGAATATGATCTCGTAGTCGATCTGGAGCTTGCTAAAGACGTCGGTCAGCCGTCGATGCATGATTGGGATCGCTTGTGCATCCTTATAGCAGGCAATGATCGCGCTGACGCCGCGTTTCTTTCCTGCTGTTGAACGCTTTGTGTTGCTGGCTATCTCTTCTGGGCTAAGCGTCGCCATCCATTCGGACAGCCTCTTCAACCCGGTCTCTAACGTGATTTCCGCTCGCCAGCCGATTGCTCTATCGGCCTTTTCGGGGTTGGAGAACCAGTTCTGCAAATCCCACGATCGAGCATCCATGCTGTTGTAGGCGGGTGAGTCCGGAACGCTGAATGCGTCCTTCGCAATCTCTACGAGGTCGGCGATGGTGGTCTTCTTGCCCGAGCCTATGTTGATGCTCTCGCCAAACAAGGACGGGTTCATTTTCGTGGCGGCAAGGATAAAAGCTATACAAACATCTTCGACGTAGACGAAGTCGCGCGAGGTCCGAGGATCGACCAATGGCGGCCAGTGTCCTGCAGACGCTTCCCGAACGAGACTTGGCATCAGCCTTGAGGTGTCTTCTAGCGGCCCGTAAACCGAGTAAAGGCGCAAATTCACGCAGGGGAAGTGTTTGTGCTTGCCCATGTAGTTGAGGTAATTGCTGACCGCGACTTTTGATACCGCATAGTCGCTATTGGGCGCGCATGGATCTTCCTCCCTTGGCCCGGCACAATTGTTCCCATATTCAGACGAGCTGCCAGCATGGACGAACGCCGAGAACGGGCGATTTGCTAGCATCGCGACCATGCGCGTGGTCGATAGAAAGTTCGTCTCGTAAATGAGGCTCGCATCCTTTTCGAAAGAATAGGCGCCATAGGCTACACAGTTGAAGACCGTTTTTGGCGTCGTACCGTCGATAAGGTTTTTGACGGCATTTTCATCGTTAAGATCGACGGCCGCTATCTGATGGTTGGGAACATCCTGAAGGCGCCAATTTTTCTCGCGCTGGACGACTGCGAATACGTCGCTTCGATATTTTGCAATCAGGTGAAAGAGGTTTGCTCCCACGAAACCGGACGCCCCGGTCACAAGGATAGGGCCATGGAGGGCGCGTATATGCGGTTCGATATCAATCATTCTGCAGGCTCTGAAAATCGGTTCTCAATCGCGGCAATCATGGAAATAGGGTCTAGCCTGGATGCGCGGCGAAGATAATGTTGGGATCCATACTTCGAAAAATGATGAGCTTTCGCGTATAGATGCCGGATTCTTGCGTTCCGGATTGCACTCTTCCCCATCAGGTAGAGTGCCAGATCTGCCCCGAAGCTCCCTTGGCGAACATGCTCCTCCGCCACGAAGAATTGTTCTGAAGCGGCAATGGCGGAGAGGAGGCGGTCGGGAACAGGATTGGCAGACAGCGGCAACTCCGCAACCGCCCACAAATTGGGTCGCTGCGCTACGTTAATTGCATTAAACGACTGAATATATGTGCCGGCCAGCGGCCCAACTGCGATGACCACCGGTCCGCCGCCTTCCGTCAGTTGACGCCACGGCTTATATGCAGGGACAGTCCAGGCCGCAGGCGGCTCCCCGCGACCGAGCCTGAGATAGCAAACGCCGGGGCTATCCATCATCTTCGAGACGACTGCCTCGACATCCTCGTCGAAAACAGGCGCAAATGCACGGGTGTTCGGCAGGGTAAGCAGAATGCCGTAGTCTTCGATGGCATGATGGGTCGGCCCCATCACACCATAGCCATAGCCTCCACCGTTCCCAACGATCTTGACCGGCAGGTTGTGGAAGGCCGCATCGTTGCGGATTTGCTCGAAGGGCCGTGCATAGCAAAAAGGCGCTATGCTATATGCCCATGCGCTAAAGCCTTGCTTGGCAAGGGCGGCGGCCACAGAAAGCATGTTCTGCTCTGCGACGCCGGCATTGATAAATCTGTCCTTTAACGCTGCCTGAAGCGGTTCCAAGGCCATGAAACCCAGGTCGCCGGTGAGAAAAACGAGATCTGGCCTGTCTGCAAGAGCGACAAGCGCGTCACAAAACTGATTTCTCATTCCGCGGTTAATTCCTGAACTGCCTGAGCGTAGAGTGCTTCGTTCAAAGGCAAGTAGTGCCAACTCATGCGGTCTTCCATGAACGACACGCCCTTCCCTTTAACTGTCTCGAGAATGACAAGATGCGGGCGATCGCCGCGGTGATCGAGCACCTCCCGTATAGCTTCGGGGTCGTGCCCATCGACGATGTGCACATCGGCATCAAATCCCGCAATGCGTGCAGGCAACGGGTTCATCGACGCCACGTCGTTTGTTGTGCCAAATCCCTGCAATCCATTGTGATCCACAAGCACGGTCAAATTCGCGAGCTTATGATGGCAAGCGAAAATGAAGGCCTCCCAGGTCGAACCCTCCTGCCACTCGCCGTCAGATGTCACGCAGAACACCCGGTCATCACTTGATTTCAGCCTAAAACCGAGGGCAGTTCCGGCAGCAAGCGATAGCCCATGGCCAAGGCTTCCGGTCGCAAAATCGATCTTCGGCAATCCTGCAGCGGGCGGGTGGGCAGCGAGAAGGGTATCGTCCCTGTGATAGGTCTCCAGGTCATCATCCGTCAAGAGCCCAAGGCTCCAAAGGGCAATGTAGAGCGCACCTGCAGAATGTCCCTTGGACAGGATCAATCGATCGAGTGGACCCACGAACTCGTGGAAGGACACCAGCAGCGCATCAAGTACCGAGAGATTTCCCCCGATGTGCCCAACGCCGCTCTCGTAGTGCATTTTCAGAAGTCGCAGCCTTGCACGTCTGAAATCAGCATCGTTGAGACGGTTTCTCGCTTTGGATTGCGTGTTCACGTTAGGCCCCCCGGATCCCGGCGCGTAACCGCCGCCGTCCAGTTTCGTTCTACCACCTGACATCTTCCCTATAAACGATGACAACCAAGTCTAAATCAAGCTCTTGCGGTCATGAAGTGAGATTGCGCCAGCCAGCGTGTCGCAACTGATGCCTCCAGAAGAGGCTCAATCGCAAGGGTGGGCTTGATGCAGGGATTGGGTAGCCCCGGTAGCAGAAAGTCTTTTGTGCTAATATCGACTTCCGACCATCCGGAAGCCAGCACCCTTTTCCGAAGCCTGCCGGCGGTGAAGGCCATTTCATCGGGTTCGAGGCGTGCCCACCTGCGGCCAACCCGGGTTCCAAAAATAAAGGCGCAATAGGGGTTCACAAGGTTCGGCTCGATAAATGCGAGGCCTCCCGCACCGTGGGTCATCTCGCGAAGTGTACACAACACAGATTCAAGCTGAAGAACTAGATGATGGAGGATGCCGTTCCCGTAGATCAGGTCAAACTTGCCAAGGACATGCGGATTACCGCCCAATAGATCGAGTTTCTCGAAGCGCAGGTTGCTCGATCGATGGGTCGCGTTGGCATGGTCGAGGAAGGCGTCGCTGAGGTCTACGCCGATTACTTCGGCATTCGTGTGGCGAGCGACATGCGCGGCTGCCTCGCCCGTTCCGCAGCCGATCTCAAGTACCCGCTTTGCGTCTACCCGACGAGCCTGCGAAACGAACCAGTCGTTTCTTCTCGTGGCCCGAAGCGGCGTTGAACCGACGGGGGAGAAAACCTGATTGAAACCGCGTTCATCTTGTATCTTGAATTTCGACATCCTATCCCTTCCGCGCCACTATGCCATAGCCAAGAGGGTCGTCTTTCGAACCGGTGCCGAGGAAAAGCGACAGATGTGCGCATAGCAGCGCGACGATCGTGCAAGGCGCCAGAAGGATCAGAAAGGGCGCCGTCCAGAACAGATCCACCAACTTCTTCGGTTTCGCGAGGCGCACGCTTAAAACAATCAGCTTGTTGGCTATGACAGCGATATCGTTTCCACGCTCAATGACCTGAACGCCGGCGAACGACGAGAACATTGCGGCGAGTCGAAATCGGGTAAAGCGGTGAAAATCGTAAGGGGCATGATGAACTCGGGCAGCGAAGGGCACCGTTGCGAAGAGCATTCCGCCGGGCCGGAGAACCCGATGCATCTCCTCGATCAGCACAACCGGATCGACTGCATGCTCTAAGACTTCGGTGCATAGCAATACATCTTGCGAATTGTCCGGGAGGGGTATGGTCTTCCCATCGAACGCGATGATCTGCTTGTTATCGCTCATCCCAAACGCAACCGCCTGCGGCACATCGAGGCCCGTATATTGCACATCTGCCGGGAGCAACGGGCGGAAAGGCATTTCACCGCAACCAACATCCAGCACGGCACCTTCGGCGTTCGCTAATCGTGTCGCCAGGAAACGGGTGCACGTCAGAAGCTGCAAATCGATGATAAGCCGTAAAGTATAAAGCAACCTTCCCAGCGGTCCGCTTGCTCTTCGCACCGGGATCGGCTTGAACTCTTCGGTCACGTCGACGCTCATCCGATCCTCACTATCATTATATCCGACTGCCCGAAAGACAAACAGTCGGAGGCCCGCATAGCATATCACCGCAAGCAGAGGCAACAGCACGGCCTGCCCCAGGATCGGCTTGACTTCCACAGTCTCCAAGAGCCTCAAGGCTGTATAGTTCGCTGCTGCCAAGGCCGAATAAAAGAACAAAAATCTTGGCAGATTTTGTCGGGAAAGATCTTTGAAAACCAGCCCGCCATAGGTGACGAAATTGAAGACAAAGCCCGCCAGTAGGGACCCAACCAAGGCTAGCCAAAGCGGAATCGAAAAGAACAGGAATAGCGCATAGCTCGCATAGCCGAAAAGCGTGTTGAGCAAGCCCACGGCGATAAAGCGTGCAATACGCGCGAGCTCTGCCATCAGAAATTCCGCAACTTTCCACCTTCCATCAATGTCTCGCCATGCCGTCAAAATTAGAAAGTGTCAACACAAGATGGGTTATTTCCAGCATTTGCGGTGCCATCTCCCGCAACGACACTAAAGGCGAGGCCCGGTTCAATTAGAATGCGCTTTACACTCGCCCGCACCAGCGCTTCGCTTGTATATCGTACCTGCAAAATTGCCGTAGGACTTCTCCGGTGAAACCGGTATGGTGACCACGCTATGATATAATCCGGACTGCTCCACCGCTTCGGTAACGGCATCGTTTCCTGGAATACCGGCGCGGATGCTTGTCATCAGCACGTCGGGGGGGCATTCAATTAAGGCTTTCCGCACTTTATCCTTATCGAGCCCAACCTTGATGGCGAGTGTCGTTAGATGACTGAGCTCGTAGTCTGACGGGGTCAGACCACTGAGGGGGAAGAGCGCGAACATGAAGCCGCTGACGCTCAGCGTTCCATTCGGCGGGGCATTCTTCCGGAGAGCATTTGCGGCTAGCAGATAGTTGGACGATGACACTGCATCGGCCGACCATTCATTCTTGTCCCAGTTAAGAGCGTTGACCCGCGTTGCGCTCCAAGTTTGAGCCAGCGGCGTGTACTTGGTGAAAAGCGAGATCACAACAACACTTAACAGTAGGGCTCCAATCGTCGCCTTCATCCGCGTGCCATCATTGACTGTAAGCGCTCGCCAGCCGTTGGCCGACAGCCCTGCCAGCCCCGGCAAGCAGGCTGAAAAGTGATACGGGAAACCGATCTTTGTGATCGGTTCGATCAGCGGCACGATACTAACAGCAATCCAGAACCAGAGCCTGCCTCGGATTGCCGGCTTGCCGGACGATGCAAAAAGTGTCACCGCGACGGACAGCCCGCCGAGAGCCAGCGCCGCTAGCATCTCCTGTACTGCGACGGTGCCATTGGATAGGAACAGTGGGAATGGTCGATCACTCAAGGAAGCATAGATCGCTCCGAAATCCTGGTAACCAATGATCAGCGAATGAACGCCGCCTCTCGCCCACAAGAGCAAGAGCAGGAGCAGGCCGCCTGCCACCACCCCGCCGAAACAATATTGCAAGGAAGCTTTAATACCCCGGCCAACGAGGATTGCGATAGCGGCTACCACAGCGAAAGGAATGAATGTTTCTCGGAGCAAAATAGTAAGAGCGAGAAGTCCCCCGACTATGAACCAACGTCGGGTCTCTTTAGCAACCGCCGTCTGGGCGAGATATGCGGCCAGAAACAGCGGAACATATGCCGCAAAGAAGCTGTTCTTGAAGCCTGACTGAATGAAGATCGGCTGGTTCATGGTGAAAAGAAAGACAAAGGAAATAAGGGCCGCAGCCAAAGCGCTCCTGCTTTCCCTCCTGACAATGCCATAGAGTATCCACCCAGCGACAAAGCTGATGGCCATGTCGAGAATTCGCAGAAACATCAAATGGTTGAATGGAAATTCGAAAGACCATGACAGAAGTATGGGGTAGAGCATAAGAGCGCCGGTATTCGGCAATCCCTGCCCGTTGTTCAACGACGTATGTGCAATTTGCGAAAAATACGCGTAAACCCCTTCATCTGTGGACGGCGGGCTTCCCAAAACCGCCAGCCGCGGAACCGCGACGGCGACAAAAACCACCGATAACCGCAAAATGAAATTCAATAGAACATTAGGCGTCGTCTGACTTGGAAATTTCATGCTTGTATGTTGGTCCCCAAAATGAGCGGCGCCGGAATTAAAGCCGTGCACCTCTGTAACCGCTCTATACGGACTTTGCGACAGAGTCATGCTTGGTGTTAATGCGCCGATCGACATCTGGGCCTAGCTTGGCGGGTAACGACATCGCTTCACGTCTTTGACACTCGGGGCAGACTAGCGGAAAGCCAGTTTCCGGGAGCGCCGCGAGGTTTGACCTGTTTGATCTCGTAGTGTAACCGCAATCTGGGAAGCTGTACCGCGCAAGGTTCAGCAACCCGACAATGTTCCTGCACCCTGTTGCAGCAAGTTCGCGAGATAAGAGATCGATGACGATTTTTACGACCGGTGGTGCGGGTTTTATCGGCAGCAATTTCGTCCTGGACTGGATGGCCGAAAGCGACGAGACCGTCGTGAATGTCGACAAGCTGACTTACGCGGGCAATCTGGAAAACCTGGCAAGCATTGACGGCGATGCACGGCACGTTTTTGTTCAGGGAGACATAGGCGACGCTAAGCTGATGGCGACGTTGCTTTCCGAGTACAAGCCGCGAGCAATCGTTAATTTTGCAGCCGAATCCCATGTCGACCGATCCATTCATGGTCCGGCGGACTTTATCCAAACGAATGTGGTTGGCACATTCAATCTGCTCGAATCTGTCCGCACGTACTGGGCCACGTTGTCCGACACCGAAAAGCTGTCGTTTCGCTTTCTGCATGTATCCACTGACGAGGTTTACGGTTCTCTTGGAAAGAACGACCCCGCATTTGTTGAAACCAATCGTTACGAGCCCAATAGCCCATATTCTGCGAGTAAAGCTTCCTCCGATCATCTGGTTCGCGCGTACCATCACACTTATGGACTGCCAGTTCTGACCACCAATTGCTCTAACAACTACGGCCCCTTCCATTTCCCGGAAAAACTTATTCCGCTTTGTATCCTCAATGCGTTATCCGGCAAGCCGCTACCGATCTACGGGGATGGTCAACAGATCCGTGACTGGCTTTATGTAACGGATCACTGTTCGGCCATTCGTCTCGTTCTCGAGAGTGGGCGTCTCGGGGAAACCTATAATGTTGGTGGCTGGAACGAAATGTCCAATCTGGACGTCGTCAATACGCTTTGCCTCATCCTGGATGAGTTGAAGCCGCGCATTGATGGTAAGCCCTATGCCACGCAGATTACTTTTGTAAAGGATCGTCCAGGGCATGACAGGCGCTATGCGATTGATGCTACAAAACTCGAGAAGGAGCTAGGCTGGAAGCCGGCAGAAACCTTCGAAACGGGAATTCGGAAGACTGTTCTATGGTATCTCGAGCACCAAAACTGGGTGGAGAATGTGACGACCGGTGCTTACAAACACTGGGTCGGCAAGCAGTACGGTAATTGATCGATGCGATTGTTGTTGACGGGCAAAAATGGTCAAGTCGGGTTCGAACTGCAACGTTCGCTTGCGCCGCTCGGCGAAGTCGTTGCTGTCGATCGAGGTGTTTGCGATCTTACGAATTATTCACAGCTCCGCGCTGTGATCCGGGACACGCGACCTGACGTCATCGTCAATCCAGCCGCATACACTGCTGTCGACAAGGCCGAGACGGAACAGGACTTGGCCTTTGCAATCAACGGCATGGCACCCGGCGTTATTGGCGAAGAGGCTGCAAGGCTCGGCGCGTTGGTCGTCCACTATTCGACAGACTATGTTTTCGATGGTGGTGGAGAGGGTTTTTACACAGAGGAACAGCAAACGAACCCGCCAGGGATCTACGGCCGCAGCAAGCTTGCAGGTGAAGCATCACTAAGATGCAGTGGGGCAAGACACCTCATTTTTCGGACGAGTTGGGTTGCCGGTGTGCATGGTGCCAACTTCACGAAGACCATGCTGCGCCTTGCTGCAGAGAGTGATGAAATCAACGTCGTAGCCGATCAGGTCGGTGCGCCGACTACGGCAGACCTGATCGCTGACGCCACGGCCCACGCAGTGCGTGCCGCAGTTCGTGTTCCCCAAAATATCCCTAGCGGGGTATATCATCTAGTCGCCGGCGGAGAGACTAATTGGCATGCCTATGCGGTTCACATCATCGAGACAGCCCGGCTGGCGGGCAAGCCGATCCGCGTGGCTAGTGATGCGATCCGCGCCATTACATCAGCCGAATACCCCACGCCGGCCAAGCGCCCGACGAATTCCCGGCTGGACACGAGCAAATTTCGTGGCACTTTCAATTTAAGTTTGCCGCAATGGCAAGCGGGTATCGACCACATTCTCCAGCAGATGATTTGAGGCAATGAAGAAACGCAAAGGTATCATCCTCGCCGGAGGGTCCGGCACCAGATTGCATCCGGCAACACTCGCTGTTTCCAAGCAGTTGATGCCGGTGTACGACAAGCCGATGATCTACTATCCGTTGACCACGCTTATGCTCGCGGGGATCAAGGACATTTTGGTCATCTCTACGCCTCAAGACACCCCGCGCTTCCAGGCGCTACTGGGCGATGGTGGCCAGTGGGGCATCAATCTAAGCTACTGTGTCCAGCCGAGCCCGGACGGACTCGCACAGGCTTTCGTTCTTGGCCGTAACTTCGTGGGCAACGATCCATCGGCACTCGTACTGGGCGACAACATCTTCTACGGTCATCATTTCCAGAATTTGTTGAAGCACGCTGCGGGCCGAACCTTCGGCGCCACGGTTTTCGCTTACCACGTGAGGGATCCCAATCGGTACGGCGTTGTGGAGTTCGACAAGAACCAACGTGCGCTTTCGATCGAGGAAAAGCCGGAGAGACCAAAGTCCAACTATGCCGTAACTGGCCTCTATTTTTACGACGAACAAGTCTGCGACATCGCAGCCGACATAAAACCCTCAGCGCGCGGCGAACTTGAGATCACGGATGTGAACAACCGTTATCTGGCGGAGAGCCGTCTGACGGTAGAGATTATGGGCCGGGGCTATGCGTGGCTCGATACCGGAACGCACGATTCCCTGCTTGAGGCAGGACACTACATTGCTACGATCGAAAAGCGTCAGGGTCAGCGCGTAGCCTGTCCGGAAGAGGTTGCCTATCGGGCTGGTTGGATTGACGCGGCAAAGCTCGAGGCGCTTGCCGCTCCGCTGATAAAAAGTGGTTACGGGCAATATCTGCGCAACATTCTGACAGAAGAGATGTTTTAATGCAGACGACCCTGACCGCCATCCCGGATGTCGTTGTCTTTGAACCAATGGTTTTTGGAGACGAGCGCGGCTTCTTCATTGAAAGCTTCAATGCGCGGACCTTCAAGGAACTGACGGGCCTAGACCGCGAGTTTGTTCAGGATAATCATTCCAAATCGTCTCGGAATGTACTGCGGGGTTTGCATTATCAGATCAGGCAGCCTCAGGGAAAACTTGTCCGCGTTGTCCAGGGCGAGGTGTTTGATGTTGCCGTCGATATTCGGCAGTCGTCACCGACCTTCGGTAAATGGGTGGGTGTGCTTCTGAGTGCTACGAACAAAAAGCAGCTTTGGGTGCCGGAGGGTTTTGCACACGGCTTTTTGGTGCTGAGCGAAACAGCAGAGTTCCTCTACAAGACGACGAACTACTATGCCCCGGAATACGAGCGCAGCCTATTATGGAATGATCCTCGCCTTGCAATCGAGTGGCCTTTAGCTGGAGAGCCCAAGCTCTCGGGAAAAGACGCAAAAGCAATGCCTTTCGATTCTGCCGACCTGTTCGCCTGAGCGCAGTTGGTATTCGGCGGTTAGATCAATTTGAGACCGAATTTCCAGTAGAAGGTGGCTGCCGCCGCTAGAAACTGGCGAATATGCCATAGGCCCTTGCCGCCGGCATTGCCACCTCCGTGAACAATCTGGACGGAGGGAACAAAGGCAATCTCGGTCATTCTTGCCACTCTCAAGGAGAGATCAAAATCCTCGAAGTAGAGGAAATAGTCACGGTCGAAGCCGCCTGCCGCACGGAACACATCACCGCGAAAAAACATAAAGCATCCGCTAACGATCGGCGGTCGCCAGTATACTTGGTCATCTCGTATTTCGCGCATCTCGTAGCGATCGAGCCTTACCCCGAAGCATTTGCGTATTCTTGCCGGAGCAAAACCGCGTAGCGCCAGATCAAGAAGGCTCGGGAAGCGCTTGCACAAATATTGGCGTTGCCCGTCGATGCCAAACACCAGCGGAGTCAGCAAACCGCAATTGCGATTGTTCTCCATAAAAGCCACTGCGTTGACTAGGGACTCGGGCGAGAGTTCGACGTCTGGATTGAGCACCAGATGGAAGTCTCCGCAATACGGCAGGGCCATATTATTGGCGCGTCCGAAGCCGACATTGCCATGTCCGGCTTTGAGGGTGATCGCAAAATCCGGAAACTGCGCCCTGAGCCACCCGCTAAGGACATCCGTCGACGAGTTGTCGATGATCAAGACGGAGGACGTTACCTGCGTCAGGTTGTCCGTCGCAATACGAAGACTTTCTAGAGTACGCGCCAGAATCTGAAGGTCCGGCTTGAAAGTGACAATGCAGACGGAGAGATGCTGCTCTGTTGGTTCATTCTGCTTCAGTGCCGCATTACTCATTCGCCGTTCTTTCCTCGAAGCTCCGAAATTGCTCTTCTTATTAAGGACATACTCGCCGAGGGGCAATCCGGCGTTCGGCCGAGCAACGAGCAGCACGGGTGGACACATAACAATAAATCTTATCGTCTTGTCGAGTATCAACCTTGATCCTCGCGCCTGCGTCGATCACCAACCCGAGCAAGAGTGCGGGTTTCGCATAGCGTATGCCCACCTTGGCGATCAGGCCTGCGAGTTTGATCTTCCCCCAGCTTCGATCGCCGTCATCTTTTGCATTCGCTTAAGCATCAGCAGGTAGGACCATGGCTACACCAGCGCCGTTCGGCGACGTGCCCGTAGGCTTGCAGCCTTCAGTTGGTCTCGTTTTTCCGCGGAACCGACCGGTAACCTCTTCGATTTCCGACAGAAGATCAGCCTCTTCGATCTCGATTTCTCTGATCCCCGTACGTAGCACAAACGACGCTATGCGCCCGTGTTTCAGCCTGCTTGAGTTGCTCCTACAAGCTAGCACTCTTTTAGCGGATTTTCGCGTTTGGCTTCTTCATGGGCGTCGCGCCCTCCGATGAAGAAGAACCTTGCTCTGAATTTTCGCCGTTAAGGTGCAAGTTACAGCTCGCCAAAGCGTTACGCCCGTGCATCAGGGATCTTAGTACGGGTCGTTGTTTTAGACTTGAGCGGAGATGACAGACGGACAATGACGACTCCGATTTGTGTGATCAATCTCGACCGGTGGACAGATCGATGGAGCGACTTTTCCGAACAGGCAGCGGCCCTTCATTTGGATCTCGTGCGCGTACCCGGCGTTGATAGGCCCGCCATTCGCGAACTCGCCCGAGATGGATGCAATGTCTATGAAGATATCTATAAGAACTTGGCAGAGCGGTCGAAGCGCAACGAGTTTTCGCTGGGACCGAAGCTGATGGTGTTCTTGGAAGCGCAGAGTCTTTGAGGGCGCCTGCACTGGTTGAGCAAACGATTGTAATCCGAGCGATCAACGCGGGCGTTCCAAAAATTGACGGCGGCGGCTCGTAGTCGAGACACGCTTTTCGGCGCTGTGGGAAGCGGTCGATTTCACAAAAGTTGCCATGTTATAACCCCGGTTCGCTAATGCCATCCATGCAGTAGGCGGAGAGCAAAATACGAGAACCGTCTTTTTGCAACGCCGCTAAAAAGGCGAGCGGTTCGTTTGACAGCGACGCTCTCCTTTTAGAGGCCACCTCGGCCAGTTGTGAGGAGCACTTTTATGATGAGAAGGCTGACGTCGTTTCGAGACGGTCCTAAAACGAAAGGCACAGGAAATGCTTCTTCTCGGTCGAAACCGTACTGAAATCCGCTATCTACAGTAGATATGACAAAATGGGTGGGCTGAAACTAGCAATGAATCCGAAGACGGGTAAAACATGGATGACCAAGCTGCTTGCCGGCGCCGGCGGGCTGCTGGCAGCTTCGATTTCACTTGGGTACTCGTTGTATGAGCGCAGACAGGCCGATGTCGTTCCTCAGGTCGAGGTGGCCTCACCGGTGGAGGCCGGGCGCTGGAAGGTTTCAATTTTCGGCAGCGCGTTGGCCAAAGAGATGCCGAACGGAGCAAAGATATCGCCGGGCAAAAAGGCCGTCGTCGTTAGCATGATGCTGGAAAACCTGTCGGCGCAGAGCTCCAATCTCTATGGAAGCCTGATCAAGCCCACCAATCTGCCCGATACGTCGAAGCCGCAATATTATCTGATGCGTGATCGGGCGATACTGTGGGATCTGCAACCGCGCATGCCCGAGGCCGTGACCGCGGGATGGGAGGTTCCGGAGAATGTCGTATTGCCCGATGTTCTAAGGCTGCAGATCGAGGGCGAGTTCTTCAAGCCGAGGGACAATCTCTACAGTGCACCCGGCTGGTTTCCCTCGGGAACCGTTGCGGAACTGGCATTGCCGCTCAATGGCGAGACGTCGGTGGAAAGACCATGAGGCGACCTGCTCTTGTGATCGCGGCTGTTCTTGCGGCAGCGGTTGTGCTCGCAGCACTGCAGGCAACCACGCCACCCTATGCCACATTGACCGGGCCGATCAGCACCGTGGGTCGCCAGAGCGAGACGGTTTCGAGCAAGACGTTCAGCGTAAAGGTCAATCGCGTTCTGAAGGCGAAAAACATCGCCTACGAACAGTTCGGACGGGCAGTCGATCTCAAGAGCTCTGGTGTCTGGGTGGTAGTCTCCGCCGAGTTGCAGGCGTTCCAGAAAACCATGCCTGTTCGCGCCGCGACGCTGATCGGCGCGTCCGGCCGAATGTACCGTCAATCACGGCGGGCAGGGGATGCGCCAAACATTCTCTCGGCGAAAATCGTTCAGCCCGGACTGCCGACGACGGGTCTGTTCGTGTTCGAGCTCCCCGAGGATGAGATACGCAACATCAAACTGGTGCTTTCGGAGCAGTATGATCCGCAACTCAAGGACGAGATCAGCGTATCGCTCGAACCGGATGACACGGCCCCGCAAGCGAGACTGGAGATCCGCAAAGATGGTATCTGATCGCGCAAGATGGACATGGTGGCTCTCGCTCGCAAGCCTGCCGTTTCTGGTCGCGGCAGCTGTTGCGATCAATACATGGCGGAACATGGAGGATTACAGGCGTCGGATAGAGACCGATGTCGTGGAGGAATCTGGCCAGCTCGACTACGCCGGCGCGACGTGGCGCCTCGAGAAGGTGAGGCTGATTGGCGATGGACGCGACACGCAACTGCGTCTTCCCGGCGAGATGCGGCTTGTCATCGTCCGCATGGTTGCAACCGCCGCTCGCGATATCGGTGACGGCTGGGGCCAATGCGAGGTCAGCCTGGTGGACGGGGCGGGGCGCCGTTGGTTGCCGCTTGACGTGATCCTTTCAAGCGACATAAGCCGCGATCTGGAGCCTGCCAGCGAACCTTTGAAAGGCTGCGGTATCACGTCGCTTGATCCGCCTCATCAAGACCATGCTGCCTTGATCGAAGAAAAGTTCGTGGTTCCTGCCGCGGCGGTCTCCTCACTGGCTGTAAGGTTGAGTGTCGGGCCGCTGCGGCCGCAGGCGATCAGCTTTCCGCTCGCGTTCAACTGACAATCACGCCTCGCCGAAGCGCAATTCTCGCCCCCTCCATACCCGACCCTGGGCAAAGCCGATTTCCAGCGTCGCCGCGAGCAGGCAGATCTTGATCGGTGTGATCAGCAGGCCGTCGCCTGGATCGCTCGGCGTGCCAATGAAGGGCGAAATCGTCTGCGCGATGACCTGCCATAGCGGCAGATCATGCGGACCGATGAGCTGTGTGAGCCAATACCAGGCCCAGGCGGATCCCCAATCCAACATGCGGTAGCCGACAATGGCGACGAGGATCGGACCAATACCGGAATTCAGCGCCAGGCCGATCCCTTCGGCGAGCGCGCGATAGCGTTTCAGCGTACCAGAGATGAAGTGCGAAATGAAATCGCGCACCGACTTCGGCAGCGCCTGCCAGCGGGACACCGCGCCGGCGAGGCGCCCTTCGTCGGGTGTGTGCTCGCTATCGATGTCATAGCCGTAGACGAGGGCTGCGAGCGTGAGCCAGACGACCGGATAGAGCGCATAGAAGAACAGGCTGACGAGCTGCGTTGTGATCGGCGGTGACGCGAATTCGGGCGGAATTGGCACATCCTGCTGTGCGAGGGCGTCTGCTACTGGCTCAAGCTGGCTGATCAAAGTGCCGATTGTTTCCGGGAAATGGCTGAACCAAGCCCTGATCTCATCCTGCCACTCCGACACGACGAAGAGACCGATGAATGCCCAGTTCGCTTCGCAGACCACAATGAGGATCGGCCAGATCGGTGCCTGCGAACGCTTGTGCATGGCTTTTGCGAGCCGTCTCACGGCCCAAGCGACGACGACGGGCACGATCAGCCACGTGCCGCCGGAGACATCGAGCAGTCCGGCGCTCTCGCCTGCCATGAAGAGGCTGAGCGAAAGGCGGGAATAGTCCCTCACCGTATCGCCGAGAAAGCCCCAGGCGGTATAGAAGGCGAAAAAGGGGACAAGGCTGAGCGCCAGAGCGCTGAGGAAATCGCTACGGGGCGGGGGCAGCTCCGCCTCGGTCGACGTATCCGGCTGATCCGCCGTTCGATGTGAGGCGGCATTCAGCGCCGGAAGACCGCGCCGAACCGTCTCAAACAGGGCGACGATGACAACAAGCTTCAACAGCACGACCAAGGCGAGGACGGACAGGCCAGCAAGCGAGTTCCAGCGCCCGATCATGGCAGCGATTTCATTCAGCAGAAGATTGCCGATGAAGCCGAGCAGCCAGAGCGCCGCCAATTGCGGCCAGAAACGCCAGACGAGAGAGGCGGTCAATCGTAGCTGATACAATGCGGTCTTGAAGCCGCCGTCGGAAGCAGTCGGCTGAGCGGAATAGGACATCTGATCCTGATAACATTCAGACGATCTCCGGCCAAGCCCGGCACGGATTGTGCGCAGTGGCGAAGGCCCGAAATCTCCGGGCCTTTATCCGCCTCGTTCAGTTCTGCCGTATTTTAGCGGACAATCAACGGGATGCCTGGCGAGAGGTCCGGCCCACTGCATTTCTAAAGTGACGTGCCGAGGTCGCCGATTTTGACCCCAAGGGCTGCGGCAAGTGCGGCCTTGGCGTTTCCGGGCATCATCGCGATGCCGGCATTTATTGCTTCGCGCCATGATGCGCCGCGGTCCCAGGCCTCCTGATAGGCATCGGCCAGCAAATCGCTCTGGCGTGTCAAAGTGAGCGCTTCCGAAAGCAGCGCCGCCTGCTGCAAATCTTTGTCTCGCTTGGCCCGACCCAGCGCATCCGTGGATCGCCGGGAAGCGACGATAAGCTTATGGATCGCGTAGCGCTCAGGTGCGGGAACGAGCACGTTAATGCCTTCCCTGTGCAGCAAAACGGTCCGTACCGGTTCGTAAATCAGGTAGTCGAGGAACCTCAGGTTCTCTGCAGAAGCACCACCGAGAGCGGGCATTGGCGATGGTTTGCCCGTATAGTCGTCCGATCCGCGGTTACCCGTCAGGAACTCGACACGGTAGCCCTTGCCGTTTTGGAATGCGATGACTTTGGCTCGATCGGCCTGATGCGGGATCGGTCGAAAACCGGGATCGACGGTCTGCAACAGGTTCAAGACAGGCGGCAGGCTGTCTGCTACTCCGGCAGAAATCGCAAAGTCCTGCGCGAAGTCGGCATCGCCGGTTTGCATCGCCGACGAGGGGAGGCGAACGCCGAGGTGGCCGGCGTAAGCGCCAAAGGCGACGGAACCGATCAGGACGGCGCGCAAGCGGAACAAGCCGGCATCGGCGAGAGCCTTGGTAATGTCGCCGGCGAACGGGTCCGGTCCGGCAAGACCGGCACTTCTGCGGAGCGTGCCGACCATCCGCCGACGCTCCCGGATATCATCTTTGAGCTCCTTGTGAGCCATTACCCGTGAGGTAATCGCTTCATCGCTGTGCGGGCCAACGTAGCGCCTTTTATCGCCGTCGGGCGTAGGGAGATCAAAGTACCAGTAGTCCTTCCCTTTGACCGGCACCGTGACAAAACGGCCCTCAAGGGGGAAGTCTGCTTGGAATTGTCCATCGAGCGAGCGCTGGGCCAGTTCCGCGAACATTGTTCGATAAATCAAGTCGATTGTTTTCATGTGCGGATCTTCCCCGGTGGATTACGTCGTGTTTCCAGGCGGACGTGTTCGAACTCTACTGACTAAGTTATAATGTTTTATCCAGAAAATTATAACTACTGCAAAAGATGTCAATCGTTGCTGGTTATAATGTTTTAGAGAATAAATTATAACGACGTTTCAGGTGGTGCTCGTCCCGAGCGATCGTTTTCGGTCATCGGGGCGTCAAGGCAGCAGAAGGTCCGCTATCGATTGATTATCCAATAAAACATGATAAATGTTCTCATCTTTATCGTGGCGGCAATAAACGCCAGCTCAGCTGGCGAGGTCGTTTTCCACGAGATTCTGCACCTGGAATAACGGCGACGAAAGTGGGTCGGGCTATTGGATTTCTTGCAGTCGATGATCTGGCGCACCGAAGGTATTCGGCCGATTGCCCCGGTGCGGTGGCGGCAGTTCGATGGTCTGCTCAGTGCGTTCTGGGAGGCCGAGAGCCAATCGGGCGCTCGAGGCCACTATTTGGCCGGCCACCCGCATATCATGGTCTTCTTCAACGACATGTCGGATCAGTTCCGAATTTCGAACCATGACGGTCAGTTTGACCGGCAGTACCGGCCGATGCCCCGCGCCATCTATGTGCCGCCTGGCGTTCCTGTGTGGACCGGCAGCACCGGCGCGCACCGTTTCTCGCATCTGAACCTGCACCTTCACAAAGATCGTCTTTTGCGATTTCTTTCGCCTTCGATTGGCTCGTCGGCCGCTCTCGCCGCCATTCGTCGGCCTGTCGAGATTTACGACGTTGAGGCCATTCAGGTGCTGGCCGGTCTGATGGTCAACGAACTGTCCGATTGGTCGAAGCACGCGCTCTATGCCGAAAGCCTCGTGAGCAGCATTGTGGCGAGCCTGCTCGATATTCATCAGCCGAACGATGGGCAGGCGGCGGGACGGCTCACTCAGGCTCAGCTGAACAAGCTCTCGTCGCGCGTTGATGACCTCCGTGACGACAGGCTGACGGTCGCCGAAATGGCGCAGGCGGTCGGATTGTCGGAGAGCTGGTTTTCGAATGTCTTCAAGCAGACCACAGGAAAAACGCCGCTGCAGTGGCAGCTCGCCAAGCGGATCGATCGCGCAAAGGGCCTGCTTGCCGAGACCGACATGACGATCGCCGCAGTTGCCGCGCAGATCGGCTTTTCCGACCAGGCACATTTTACGCGCGTTTTCAGGCAAGTCGCAGGCGATACGCCGGCCGCCTGGCGCCGGTTTCACGATGCTCTTTAGCTTTCTGAGGAAGAAAGAGCGTTCCATCTCCTCTTAGACCGATGGCCCGCACGGAAATCGCTTAGCACGCTTTCGCGACGTTGCCTTGGCACATTGGGAGAACGGGCCCGCCAACAGCAGCTGCCGGCGGGCCATTCGTATCACCAGCTCTGACGCAGAGTGGCCATGACCGTTCGGCCAGGATTGTAGAAGATGCCGCCACTGTCCTGATGGACGCGGTGCTTTTCGTCGAAGAGGTTGCTGGCGTTGAGCTGAAACGTCGTGTTCTCCTGGATCTTGTAGGTAAAGGAGGCGTCGACCAGCACAGCGCTCTCGGACTTTGCCGACTGGGTATTGGCGAGATCCGTGAAATACGAGCCGACATACCGCGCGCCGAGGCCGAACGTCATGTCGCCGCGTGCTCCATTGCCCTCCAGCTTATAGGTTCCCCAGACCGATGCCATATTCTTGGGAACATGCATGAGGCGATTGCCATCATTCGCGCCACCCGGCTCGTCGATGCGGGAATCGATATAGGTGTAAGCCGCAATCAGATCGATGTTGTCGGTGACTTCGGCTTTGGCCTCGAGTTCAAGGCCGCGATGCCTGACCTTGTCGACCGTCTGGGGGATATAGGTGACGGAATCGTAGGTTGTGATGTTGCCCTTGGTCAGGTCGAAGATCGACGCCGTGAACAGAGCGGGGAAGGCGTCGGGCCGGTATTTGACGCCGACCTCATACTGCTTGCCGGTGGTAGGATCAGCCCCGATTGCCGGAGGCGCGACCGATTCACCGTAGCTCGCAAAGGCTGCGAATTCATCGGTGATCTTGTAGCTCACGCCGATGCGCTTGGAAAATTCGCTATGGGTGTCGGCTGTTCGTGCATCGGTGAACAGGTCTGTTTCACCAAGATCGAGCCAATCGTTGCGCAGGCCGAGGCTCACCGTCAGCCTGTCGAAGAAGGTCAGGTCCTGCTGAAGATAGAGCCCCGTCGTCTTCTGATCGTTGCTTGTGCCGTAAGTGGGATCGGTCGAGCTGGGGCC
Organism: Rhizobium sp. 2MFCol3.1; assembly: GCF_000377565.1. GTDB lineage: Bacteria > Pseudomonadota > Alphaproteobacteria > Rhizobiales > Rhizobiaceae > Rhizobium. Next base: position 40,554 of record NZ_KB898366.1, read on the forward strand.
ACCGGAGTAGACCGGGTCCAACCAGTTGATTGGCGGGGCGCCGGGGAGGTAGAGGCCGTAGTTTTTCGACTTGAAGTTATTGTAGTCGAGGCCAAGCAGGGTGCGGCTTTCGACACTGTCGAAATTCCCCTCGTACATCAGATGCGCATCGATCACGAACTGCTCGTTATCAGTGTCGCTGCCGAAATAATATCGGTCCGCCAGGAATGAGCCGTCGGTTCGCGTGTTGGAGAGATAGGCGCTGCCGAAGTCGAGCCTAGACTTGCTGTAGCGGGCATTCGAGCTGAAGCTCAGTCCGTCGCCGAAATCGTGGTCGAACAGCAGGCTGTAGCTGTTGCGGTTCGTGTTGCTGAAATAATAGTCCGGCTCGCCAAAGAATGTGCTTCGGTCAAAATCGGTTCCGTATGGCTGGCCGCCGCTGCCGGGAACGCCCGCCTTGTCCAGATGATCGAAGACGAAGGAAAGGCTGGTCGCGTCGGTCGGGCGCCATGTGACGCCGCCCATGAGGAATTTCTCGTTATCCTTTGAGTAGTCGTATTCCGCATCCGCGTTCTGGAACTTCCCGGTCAGGCGATAGGACAGCGTATCGTCTTCGGTGATGTTGTCGCCGAAATCGAAACCGGCCTCCTTATGCGCATAAGATCCGGCGGTGCCGTAGACTTCACCGAACCGCTCGCTTTTCGGCAGCTTCGTGACGTAATTCACCGAGCCACCCGGCTCGGCCACGCCGAAGCCCGCGGAACTGGTGCCCTTGAGCACTTCGATGCGCTCGAACGCGTAGGGTTCTTCGCGAACGCCGGCGAAGGTGCGGCCGATCGCCAGGCCGTCGCGATAGGTGTAGGGTACGAAGCCGCGAATATCGAAATAGTCATAACGATCGTCCGAGCCATAGAAATCGCTCGATACGCCTGCGCTGTACTGCACGACCTGTTCTACTGTCTCGGCGGCGCGCTCCTGGATTTCCTTGGACGTGATGACCGAGACGGAGGCGGGCGCCGTCAGAATGTCGGTCGGCATCTTGCCGACGCCGGTCGTCTCTGTCGCTACAACCGACTTTGAATCGTTTTCCGTATTGAGAACGCCCTGCGTGCTGCCGCTGCCCTGAAGAACGATCGGTTTCAACGAGGTCTCGGAGCCATCAGCATTGGCGTCTTGGGCCAGCAGCAAAGTCGGGGCCAGGGCGGCGACCGCTGTGCAGCCCAGAAGAAACGCAGTCCGGCAGCGTAGGGAAACTCGGCTCGAGCGGCGGCCCGTTGTGTCGATATCCATGATCAAAATTCCAAAGTTGGCGTCAAAAGGATCGCCCAAGCCGGTGGCGGCGCCATGCGAGCGAGAATGCTCGAGGCGTGCCGTCGGTCTTGTGTGATATGTCCCGACGTCGCTCTTAACTTGAGTAATGCGATCCAGTATTGTAGCTTTCCCTCGCCTTGTACGAACCCACGGAAATTTCACGCGTCCGTGGCTGCAACGACACTCTCGGTGTTGACGTCACAGACCTAACCTGAAACTGAAAGTCAACTTTTGACTGGATGGGTGAGTGTGATGACGCGATTGTTCTTGTTTGCAATGGGTGCGGTGTTCACCGTTTTGTTGGGGCTTGCGCCTGCAATCACATGGGCGGCGGAAGCCACGACCTATCCGATCACCATCAAGCATGCGTTCGGAACAACCGTGATCACCAAGAAGCCCGAACGTATCGCAACGGTCGAGTGGGCAAACCATGAGGTGCCGCTGGCACTCGGAATCGTTCCCGTCGGTATGGCACGGGCCAATTTCGGTGACGACGACGACGACGGCGTGCTGCCCTGGAACACGGCGAAGCTGAAGGAACTGCATGCCGAGACGCCCGTGTTGTTCGACGAAGGCGACGGTATCGATTTCGAGGCAGTCGCGGCCACCAAGCCAGACGTGATCCTTGCCGCTTATTCCGGCATGAGCCAGGCTGACTATGAGACGCTGAGCCAGATCGCGCCCGTTGTCGCCTATCCGGAGGCGCCTTATTCGACCGATTGGCGGGAAACGATACGGATGGACAGCGCCGGAATGGGTATGGCCGCGGAAGGCGAGGCACTGATCGCGAAGATCGAAGGTGAGATCGCGCAGACTGTGGCCGGCCATCCCGAACTTAAAGGGAAATCGGCGATGTTCATTACCCATCTCAACGCGACGGATCTGAGCATCGTCAACTTCTATACGACCAACGATACGCGGGTGAAGTATTTTGCCGATCTTGGGCTGACGTCGCCCAAGAGCGTCGTCGAAGCCTCGCAACCGGGCAAGTTCTCTGGCTCGGTCAGTGCTGAACATGTCGACAGTTTCGACGATGTCGATATTCTCGTGACCTATGGTGGACAGAAACTCCTGGATGCGCTGGATGCCAGCCCGCTGCTATCAAAGATGCCTGCCGTCGCCAACGGCTCGCTCGTGATGCTGGGCAATAATCCGGTCGGCAATGCTGCAAACCCGACGCCGCTGTCGGTATCCTGGGTGCTGAAGGATTATGTCGCTCTGCTGTCCGAGGCTGCCAAGAAGTCGGCCAGCAAATCGAAATGAGTGTCGCAGCCGTAAAATCGGACAACCGAGGTATCGGCGTGATCGCGCGCTCGAATGGCGTGCGCGGTCTCTGGCTGCTTGGCCTCCTTCTGATGCTTGCTCTGCTTTGCGTCCTGTCTATCACCATCGGTGCTCGCGACGTGGGCTTGGTGGATATCGTCGCGGCCCTAAAGGGTGACACGCAAACGATCGGGCAGGCGGCGGTCGCTCTGCGTATTCCGCGCACGCTGCTTGCGGTGCTGGCCGGTGCCGGCCTCGGCCTCGCCGGCGCGATCATGCAGGGCGTCACCCGCAATCCACTTGCCGATCCCGGCATCCTCGGCGTCAATATGGGCGCCTCGCTTGCCGTGGTTATCGGCGTGGCCTGGTTCAACATGGACTCGGCCGACGCCTATATCTGGACGGCAATTCTGGGTGCGGGCGCCGCTGCTCTCTTTGTCTACACCATCGGATCGCTCGGACGCGGCGGGGCAACACCTTTGAAGCTCGCGCTCGCCGGAGCTGCGACCTCCGTGGCATTTTCGGCCATGGTGATTGCGGTCGTATTGCCGCGCGGCGATATTGCCGGTGGCATCCGCTCCTGGCAGATCGGTGGCGTCGGTGGCGCAACGTTTGAACGCGTCCTTCCCGTGCTACCGTTCCTCGCAGTGGGTTTTGCGATCAGCCTTTTGTCCGCGCGCAAGCTGAATTCGCTGGCGCTTGGCGATGAGTTGGCCGCCGGGCTCGGAGAAAGGGTTGCCGCCGCGCGAGCAATCGCCTCGCTGGGTGCCATCCTGCTATGCGGCGCCATCACCGCGGTCTGCGGCCCAATCGGCTTTCTCGGGCTGGTGGTGCCGCATCTGTGCCGGCTGCTGATCGGCGTCGATCACCGTTGGCTTCTGCCGTTCTCGGCGGTTGGTGGCGCTTGCCTGCTGACACTTGCGGATGTCGCGGGGCGCATCGTTGCCAGGCCTTCCGAAATCGATGTCGGCATCGTCACCGCACTCATCGGCGCACCATTCTTCATCTGGATCGTCAGACGCCAGCGGGTGCGGGAACTATGACCATCATGACTTCCACTCTCGATTTGATCATTTCCGCTCGGCAGCACCGTTCACGTCGCCATGCCATGGTTGTGGCAATGCTTCTGACAATCGTCGTTGCCCTTTTTGTCCTGACGCTGACGCTTGGGCAATCCTACACGCCGATTTCCGATGTCGTCAGGGTCTTGATGGGTGACGATGTTGCCGGCGCCAGCTTCACCGTCGGCCAGTTGCGGCTGCCAAGGGCGGTTGTCGCCATATTGGCTGGCTTGAGTTTCGGGCTCGGCGGCGTCGCCTTCCAGACGATGCTGCGCAATCCGCTGGCAAGTGCCGATATCATCGGGATTACATCAGGCGCGAGTGCCGCCGCTGTCTTTGCCATCGTCGTCCTGGCAATGAAAGGTACGTCGGTTTCCGTGTTGGCGGTTGCGGCTGGCCTCGGTGTCGCCGTTCTGGTCTATGCGCTATCGTTTCGAAACGGCGTGTCGGGAACGCGCCTGATCCTTATCGGCATCGGCGTTTCGGCCATGCTGGAAAGCGTCATCGCCTATATTCTTTCGTTCGCGCCGTCATGGACGCTGCAGGAGGCCATGCGCTGGTTGACCGGCAGTCTGAATGGGGCCCAATTCGGCCAGGCCTTGCCATTGCTGCTGGCGCTCGTGATCTTCGGTGGCCTATTGCTCAGCCGGGCGCGTGATCTCGATGCATTGCGTATGGGCGATGATATGGCCGCGGCCCTCGGTGTCCGGATTTCGGCAACCCGAATGCTTGTCATCATCGCAGCCGTCGGCATGATCGCTTCAGCGACAGCCGTCACCGGACCCATCGCCTTCGTCGCCTTCCTGTCCGGTCCCATCGCGGCCCGCATCATCGGCGCCAGTGGGTCGCTGCTGATCCCGTCGGCGCTGATCGGTGCGATTCTTGTGCTCGGCGGAGACTACGTCGGCCAGTTCCTGTTGCCGAGCCGCTACCCCGTCGGTGTGGTTACAGGCGCTCTCGGCGCTCCCTACCTTATTTACCTGATCATACGCGTCAACCGCAGTGGAGGCTCGCTATGACTGCGCATACCCTCAACGCCAGCCAGATTTCGGCCGGCTATGGCGATAACGAAGTGCTTCATGGCCTCGACCTTGCCGTGCCGCCTGGGCGGATCACCGCGATCGTCGGCGCCAATGCCTGCGGCAAGTCAACCTTGCTCCGCGCCATGTCCAGGCTGCTGTTTCCCCGCGAGGGCCAAGTGCTGCTCGATGGCAAATCGATCCATCGGACCGCGCCACGTCAACTCGCGCGCACGCTCGGGCTGCTACCCCAGCAGCCGATCGCCCCTGAAGGCATTACCGTTTCTGACCTCGTCGGCCGCGGCCGGCATCCACATCAAAGCCTGTTTTCGCGCTGGACGAAAAGCGACGATGAAGCCGTGGAAAGCGCGCTCACCGCGACCAGGACAGCAGACCTCGCGGAGCGGTCGGTGGACGAGCTTTCCGGTGGACAGCGCCAACGTGTATGGATCGCCATGGCGCTTGCTCAGCAAACGGACATCCTGCTGCTAGACGAGCCGACAACCTTCCTTGACATCAGCCATCAGGTCGAGGTTCTCGATCTTCTGACCGATCTCAATCGGGAGCGCGGCACGACTGTCATCATGGTGCTCCATGATCTCAACCTCGCCGCGCGCTATGCGGATTATCTGGTCGCCATGCGCGATGGGCGAGTGGAGGTTAAGGGCGCGCCGGAGGAGGTCTTGACGCAGGCGACGGTCCGGCACGTTTTCGGTCTCGAAAGCGAGATCATTACCGACCCCGTCTCCGACCGGCCGATGATGCTACCGATCGGCCGGCATCGCCTCGCCGAGCGCAAGAGCCAGGCGCAACGCGCATGAGCACGGGTCTTGAATTCCAGCTTTCGGGCATAGCATATCCGCAGGACCCGGCGCATATGCTCGACGAGATATGCGAACATTTCGTCGAACATTCCGAGGTGCTGAGAAACGCCGACCGTGCCGTGTTGAAAAGCCCATTCGGAACGGCCAGCATCCACCTTCAAGATCAGAGACTGCTGATCGATCTGAACTGCCCGTCGGAACACAGCCTACAGATGGTCCGCACGAGCCTCGCCGAGCATCTGTTTTATTTCGCCGGCGAGACGGAATTTGACCTCACATGGTCGCAGCCCGTTTCGGCAGCGTTGCTGCCGAACCTGCATGAAGTCATGGTGACCGGGGCCGAAGATGTCACGCCTCACATGCGGCGGGTCAAGGTAAGCTGTGCCGACGTTACCCCTTTCATCGGCGGCGACATGCATGTCCGCATCCTCGTGCCGCCGAGGGGACGGCAGCCGGTTTGGCCCCGCTATCGAACGGATGGCCGCATTGCATGGCCCGACGGTGAGGATGAGCTTCTCGTGCGTGCCTATACGATCCGCGCGGTCGATGTCGAACGTCAAGAACTATGGATCGACTTCTTCCAGCATCCGATGCCGGGTGTCGCGACACCAGGCGCGGACTTTGCCCGCAATTGCCAGATTGGCGATCGGCTTGGCTTGCTCGGTCCGGGCAGCGGCGGTCTGCCGGTGTCCTCTCGAATGCTGCTCGTCGGCGACGAAAGCGCTTTGCCGGGAATTGCCCGCATCGTCGCCGAAGTTGCGCCTGGGACGGATATCGAGGCAATCATCGAAGTGGAAGATAGTCGCGAGGAGCAGCCGCTGCCGACCGAAGGCACGCTGACGGTGCGCTGGCTGCATCGCAGACGCTATGCTTCGGGCGCGAACGGTGTTTTAGCAGATCAGGCCAAGGCCGCGATTGCCGCCTCGGATCCCGACACCTTTGTCTGGGTTGCCTGCGAGAAGGACGACGCCAGGTCGGTGCGCAGCTTCCTCAAGAGCCGAAAGCATGACCGAAAGTCGATGTATGTTGCTTGGTACTGGGAGTGGGATGCGGGTACCGCGATCTAGGGGGATCCTTGGGTTCCCGGTCGTGGATCGAGGTTGCGCCAATCGAGCAGCCTTTCCACTTGCCGTGTAGCATTGCAGGGAGTCACCCATGGCTGTCGCCATCTCGCGATGCCGGCAGGGGTCGCGCTGCCATGGCAATCGGCCCTGCGGAAGCGGCTACCGGAGCAGCGGCGGGATTTCGGAGACGGTGGGCTCGAAACTTCCGTGCTCGATCAGCTCGAACATCCTGGTCAACATTGCCGGGACGTCCTGGCGGACCATTTCGATGTTGTCGCCTAAGAGGGCGACGAGAGGGTCGTAGTCGAAGCAGCCGAGGGCGAATTCCTGTTCGCTGACAGGTCCGGCAAGCCGCAACCAGCGCAGCACGCCTTCAAGCGTAATCGTCGAATTGACGAACATGCCTCTGGAGAAGGGCAGGCCGCTGGCGGCGCGCTCCTGGAGTGCGCTTTGCGCCTTTTCAGGGGCGTAACCACAGGCGATGACCCTGTCGTCCTCAAGGTCGATGCCATGATCCGCATGTGCCTGGCGAAACCCCCTTAAGCGCTCCATCGTGTTGTGATCGCCGCCGCGGCCGCCAACGAACATCAGCGGCTCCATGGCGCCAAATCGTTGATGGCAACTGACGAGAATTCTCCGCGTCAGCTCGCGGGCACCCGCGAAATTGTCGGAAATGACGGAAGGCGCGAGTTTGCCTGGGAGATCGAGGTTGATGGTGCGCACGCCGGCGGCGGCGCAAAGCTCGGTGATCCTGTCGGGGTCGGTAGCACCTGTCGCGATCACGCAATCCACCTGATACGAAAGCATCGTTCGGGCGGCCTCGATCTCAAGCGCGGGGTCGCGTCGCGTGCAGGTGATGAGTGGGAAGAGGCCCTTGTCACGCGCCATGGTCTCGAAGAGCTCGACGATCGAGCCGAAATACCGGTTGTCGTACTTGGGAACGATCATGCCGATGATGTGCGACTTCTCGCGGCGCAGGAGACTTGCCTGCATGTTGAGCGCGTAACCTTGCTCCTCGGCGATGCGCGTTATCTTCTCGGCAAGCTGTTTGCTGATGCGACGCTTTTTCCAGTTTCCGTTCAAGACAGCGCTGACCGCGCTCGCGGAGGTGCCCGCGAGTTCGGCAAGGTCGTAGATCGTCGTTCGCTTCTGCTGCCTGTCCAGACTCAAAATTCTCATCTCCTGTATCGGGCGCTAACTTGACATCAAACGAGAGAAGTGGCAAATCTTGCTTCATCGATTGAGCAAGTGCGCTCAATCGATGATACGTGTCAGCTAGGAGGCTGGCACCGGGAGGTGATTTCGCAGCTATTGGTGGTCCTCTTTGCCGTGCGGCTCTCGTCGAGCTGCGGCTTGGGGCAATGACGCATGGCGCGTCAGGCCGATGTTGCGGCAATGGCCGAACCTTGCCGTTGGTCAATTAAGGAGGAGAACATGACCTATCGCAAACTTTCCCTGATGTCGGCGACCATGCTGATGGCGCTCGGGGGAGCAGCATTCGCCCAGGAAGCGTCCACGGTGGCGTTCCTGATGCCCGATCAGGCGTCGACCCGCTATGAGCAGCACGATTTTCCGGGCTTCAAGGCCGAAATGGAAAAGCTGTGCGCCAAGTGCACCGTCGTCTACCAGAACGCCAATGGCGATGCATCGCTGCAGCAGCAACAGTTCAACTCGGTGATTGCGCAGGGCGCCAAGGTCGTGGTCCTCGATCCGGTCGATTCCGCCGCCGCCGCTGGCCTCGTGGAACTCGCGCAGTCCCAGGACGTCAAGGTCATCGCCTATGACCGTCCGATCCCCGACAAGCCTGCCGATTTCTACGTCTCCTTCGACAATGAAGGTATCGGCTACGCGATTGCCAAGTCGCTCGTCGAGCATCTGAAGAAGGCAGGCGTGCCTGACGGCGCCGGCGTGCTTGAGATCAATGGTTCGCCGACAGACGCGGCCGCCGGCCTCATTCGCGACGGCATCCATCGCGGCCTGAAGGAATCCAAGTACAAGACGCTTGCTGAATTCGACACGCCGGAATGGGCGCCGCCGAAAGCGCAGGAATGGGCTGCCGGCCAGATCACGCGCTTCGGCGCCGAGATCAAGGGCGTGGTTGCCGCCAATGACGGCACCGGCGGCGGCGCAATCGCCGCCTTCAAGGCAGCGGGCGTCAACCCCGTTCCGCCGGTCACCGGCAACGATGCGACGATCGCGGCACTGCAGCTCATCATCTCGGGCGACCAGTACAACACGATCTCCAAGCCTTCCGAGATCGTGGCGGCCGCGGCCGCACAGGTGGCGGTCCAGCTCATCAAGGGCGAGAAGCCGGAAGCCAAGACGACGCTCTACAACACGCCGTCGCAGCTCTTCATCCCTGCTGTCGTCACCGCTGAAAACATCAAGGCGGAAATCTTCGACAAGAAGATCCAGACGGCTGAGCAGATTTGCACCGGCGAATATGCCGAGGGCTGCAAGAAGCTCGGCATCGGCAACTAAAAGCCGATCCGCCATTCCGGCCGCACCGCGTGCGGCCGGTTTCTCAAGGACGTACAAAGGCCTTCAGCCATGAGCACCACAGCAAGCAATGTACCGGAGCGCGGGCAGCCCATCCTGCGACTGCGAAACGTGTCGAAGAATTTCGGTGCCGTCTCGGCGCTGACCGATATAGAACTGGACGTCAAGGCGGGCGAAGTCGTGGCCCTGGTGGGAGACAACGGCGCCGGCAAGTCGACCCTGGTCAAGGTTCTGGCGGGCGTTCACCAGCCATCTTCCGGCTCGATCGAATTCTGCGGCCAGAGTGTCTCGCTCGACAGCCCCGGCAAGGCGCTGGAGCTCGGCATCGCCACGGTGTTCCAGGATCTGGCGCTCTGCGAAAACCTCGACGTCGTCGCCAACCTGTTCCTCGGGCATGAACTTTCGCCCTGGGCGCTCGACGAGGTGGCGATGGAGGTCCGCGCCTGGACGCTGCTTCGGGAGCTGGCCGCGCGCATACCATCCGTCAGAGAGCCGATCGCCTCGCTCTCCGGCGGCCAACGCCAGACGGTTGCCATCGCAAGGTCGCTGCTGCTCAATCCGAAGATCATCATGCTCGACGAGCCGACCGCCGCACTCGGCGTCGCGCAGACCGCCGAGGTGCTCAATCTCATCGAGCGGGTTCGTGATCGCGGCCTTGGCGTGATCATCATCAGCCACAACATGGAAGACGTGCGCGCCGTCGCCGATCGCATCGTCGTATTGCGGTTGGGCCGGAACAACGGCGTCTTCACGCCAGATGCCTCCAACCAGGAACTCGTCGCCTCGATCACGGGTGCCACGGAAAATTCCGTCTCGCGCCGTATCGAGCGCAAGACAGGCACGGCGCAGGAACACAGCGGGAGACCGGCATGAGCCAGAAACCATCCGATACAACACTCGCACCCGCCACGACGCTCGATCGCAGCGACGAACGCGTTCGCCACGACGACAGCATGATGGCGATGGTCGGGGCCTTCATCGATCGCGTCAAATCCGGCGATCTCGGCATGCTTCCGGTCGCGGTCGGGCTGATCGTCATCTCGACTGTCTTCTCGCTGCTCAATCCGGTGTTTCTCGCGCCGAACAATCTCGTCAACCTGCTCTTCGATTGCGCGACCGTCGGGATCATTTCGCTCGGCATCGTCTGCGTGCTGATGCTTGGCGAAATCGACCTTTCCGTCGGCTCGATGAGCGGCTTGTCATCCGCCATTCTCGGCGTGCTCTGGGTGAACAACGGCGTTCCGTTCGTCGTCGCGATCATCGCGGCCATCGCCGCCGGCGCGGTCATCGGAACAGTCTACGCCGTGCTCTACAACCGGTTGGGAATGCCAAGCTTCGTGGCCACGCTCGCCGGCTTGCTCGCGCTGCTCGGCATGCAGCTCTATATCCTGGGTCCCAGCGGCAGCATCAACCTTCCATATGCTTCCCCGCTGGTCCGCTTCGGCCAGATCCTGGTGATGCCCGATTGGCTGTCCTATCTGCTGGCCTTGGTTCCGGGCGCGGTGATCATCGCCAAGGGCGTGCGGACACGCCAGCAGCGCGCTGCCGTCAACCTGTCCTCGCAACCCTTTGCCGCAACTGCGATCAAGGCCGTCGTGTTGACCGCGGCACTCGAATTCGCGGTCTATTATCTCAACCTCGGTCGCGGCATTCCGTGGATGTTCGGCCTGTTCGTCGCCATCGCGGTGGTCCTGAACTACGGGTTGACGCGCACCCAATGGGGACGCTCGATGTTCGCCGTCGGCGGCAATCGCGAAGCCGCACGGCGCGCCGGCATCAATGTTCGCCGCATCTATCTGAGCGCCTTCGTGCTTTGCTCGACACTCGCGACTATCGGCGGCATTCTGTCGGCATCGCGTCTTGCCTCGTCGAGCCAGCAGGCCGGCACGGGTGACGTCAACCTCAATGCCATCGCCGCCGCCGTGATCGGCGGGACGAGCCTCTTCGGCGGCCGTGGCAGCGCCTATTCCGCGCTGCTCGGGATCATCGTCATCCAGGCGATTTCCAACGGCCTGACCCTGCTCAACCTCAGCTCTTCATTGCGCTACATGATCACGGGCGGCGTTCTCGCCATTGCCGTCATCGTCGATTCGCTCGCCCGCCGTTCCCGCGTCAGCCACGGACGCGCCTGATCAAACTTCAAGGAGTAAATTCATGACCGACCTCATGAAAGGCAAAGTTGCCGCCATCACCGGTTCGGCGTCCGGCATTGGCCTCGAATGCGCCCGCACACTGCACGCCGAAGGCGCGACGGTTGTTCTGATCGACCGCGCCAAGGACAAGTTGGATGAAATCTGCCGGGAATTCGGCGAGCGCGCATTCCCTCTGGTCGTCGATCTTCTCGACGGCAAGCAGCTCTCGGGCATCCTTCCCAGGATTATGGAGATCGCCGGCAGGCTCGACATCTTCCACGCCAATGCCGGCGCCTATATCGGCGGGCAGGTCGCGCAAGGCGATCCCGATGCCTGGGACAGGATGCTGAACCTCAACATCAACGCCGCCTTCCGCTCCGTTCATGCCGTCTTGCCACACATGATCGCCCAGAAGTCGGGCGACATCCTGTTCACCAGCTCGATCGCCGGTGTCGTTCCTGTTGTCTGGGAGCCGATCTACACCGCCTCGAAATTCGCGGTGCAGGCGTTCGTGCATTCGACACGCCGCCAGGTGGCGCAGCACGGCGTGCGCGTCGGCGCCGTCCTGCCGGGTCCGGTCGTCACCGCGCTGCTCGATGATTGGCCGAAGGCGAAGATGGAGGAAGCGCTTGCCAACGGCAGCCTGATGCAGCCCAAGGAAGTCGCAGACTGCGTGCTCTTCATGCTCTCGCGGCCCCGCAACGTCACCATCCGCGACCTCGTAATCCTCCCGAATAGCGTCGACCTCTAAAAAATCGTGGTCTCCGCGCGTTGCGCGGGCATCAGCCATTCATGCCAGAAAGATGAGAGACCATGAGCGACGAAGTCCAAACACCGCGCTACGTGATCGGCGTTGACGTCGGCACCGGAAGCGCTCGCGCGGGGGTGTTCGATCTCGGCGGACGGATGCTTTCTTCCGCCAAGCGCGACATCTCGCTCTACCGCGAGGCCGGATCGATCGTCGAGCAGTCGAGCAACGAGATCTGGCAGGCGGTGTGCGAGGCCGTGCGTCAGTCCGTTCACGATGCCGCCGTAACCCGAGAAGCCGTTGTCGGATTGGGCTTCGACGCCACATGCTCGCTCGTCGTTCTCGGCGATCAGGGCAAGCCCTTGCCCGTCGGCCCCTCCAAAGACCCGGAACGCAACATCATCGTCTGGATGGATCACCGTGCGGTTTCCCAGGCGGAGCGGATCAATGCGCTCGGCCACGAGGTCCTGCGCTATGTCGGCGGCCGTATCTCTCCGGAGATGGAGACGCCCAAGCTGCTGTGGCTGAAAGAGAACCGGCAGGAGGTATTCGATGCGGCGTGGCAATTCTTCGATCTCGCCGATTTCCTGACCTGGCGCGCCACGGGCGACCTCTCGCGCTCCACCTGCACCGTGACCTGCAAGTGGACCTATCTCGCGCATGAGAAGCGCTGGGATCCGACATATTTCGAAGAGATCGGCCTCGGCGCGTTGGCGGATGACGGCTTTGCCCGTATCGGCCAGGCGATCGTCGAACCGGGCTCGGCGCTTGGCGGCGGCCTGACGCAGGCGGCGGCAGCGGAACTTGGGCTGTTACCTGGGACGGCAGTCGCGGCAGGATTGATCGACGCCCACGCCGGCGGGATCGGGACGGTCGGCTTTGGCGACGGGCCGACGGCAAACCTCGGCTATGTCTTCGGCACCTCATCCTGCACGATGACATCGACCGTCGAACCTGGCTTCGTGCAGGGCGTTTGGGGGCCTTACTATTCGGCGATGGTTCCCGGGCTTTGGCTCAACGAAGGCGGGCAGAGTGCTGCGGGTGCTGCGATCGAACAGCTTCTTTCATTTCATCCTGCAGCCGTTGAGGCCACGCGGATCGCAAAAGACAAGGGCCAATCGCTCCCCGTCATGCTTGCCGACCTTGCTGGCAGCGCGGCAGGCGCCGATGCCACCTCGCTCGTGACAGGTCTTCACGTCGTCCCTGAATTCCTGGGCAACCGCGCACCTCTCGCCGACCCGCACGCTCGCGCGCTGATCGCAGGCCTCGGCATGGAGCGCGATATCGACAGCCTCGTCCGGCTCTATGTGGCCGGCCTCTATGGCATCGGCTATGGTCTCAGGCAGATCATCGACGCGCAGGCGGAGGCGGGCGTCGAGATCGATACCGTCGTCATCAGCGGCGGGGCTGGACAGCAGGCCTTCGTTCGCCAGCTTCTGGCGGACGCTTGTGGCAAACCCATCGTCGCAACTTCGGCCGATGAGCCGGTATTGTTGGGCGCTGCGATTCTCGGCGCGGTCGCCAGCGGCAGTTACAGCGATGTACGCGAAGCGATGACCAAGCTGACGATGGTTGATGGGACGTTCACGCCGTCAGCGGGGGAGACCGCCGATGTTCACCGGAGAAGATATGACGCTTTCAAGTCGCTACAGCAGCTGGGCCAGCAAATGCGCGACTACTGATCCGTTGCCACAAGGCTAAAGGTCCGGAATGCTGCCAGCACCCGGCGATTCCATTCCATGTCGAGTGATGCTCGTCGGCTTCGACCATCCGACTGGCATAACGGCTTCGAACACGACCCCGAAGAAGCGGCAGGGGTTCGGATCCGCCCGTTGACCGAGCTGCCTAGAGCGGCAAACAGATGGTGGCGACCCACTCGCCGTTTCTATCGATCGGCCGGGTGGCTGCCGACGGCAACACCGCCGGGCCAACTTCACCTCCCGGAAATTCGCTGGGGCCTTTCGACCCCAGCGTTTTTGCTTCCATCACTGACGCGAGGTCAGATCGTCAGGTAATTCGGCATTGTGGTAGTTGCGGTAGATATCGCGCAGTACCTTGTTGTCGAAGTTGGTCTTAACCCACTGGTCGAGCCAACCCTTCAAAGCCGTCTCGACCTTGGGGATGCCGATGCCGAGATTGGTTTCCTTCTGGGTAAACTTCACCTGCAGCGGATTTGCGGTCATCTTCTTGTTGATGCCGTTGATGACGGCGACTGGCTGGACATCGACCTGGCCGGAGACGACGGATGTGATCAGCGTCGCATCGTCCTCATCGATCGTGACCGTCTGGTCGAAGATCGGGTGGTCATGGCTGGCGACGGCAACGACATCATCGGCAACAAGCGGGAATGATTCGAAACTGCCGCTGTCCCGCGTCGTCTGCGTCAACGGGCCGAAGACGAGGTCGAGGTTCTTCTCCAAGAGACCGCGGATCAGGACATCGTTCATGCCTACCGCGAGCTCGAGCGTGACCGCCGGCGCCTGTCGGATGAGCTCAGCAGTGATCGGGGGAAGCATGTACTCCGCCGCGGTCATTGAATGCGATGCCCGACTCGTCGGGATGTCCTCTCCAGTGTAACGGATCTCGCCTACAATATCAGCCGCCGCCATGCTGGTCATCTCGCCCACCTTGAGACTGCGGCAACGGGAAAATATCATGACGCCGCGGTCTGTTTGTCACGCAATGCCCCTCGTCAGCTTGCCCGGCGCAATAGCGAGAGAGAGGGTCTGCGTTCGACGGTCGTGGAACACAATAGTGCAAACTTTTCCTATCCCGGAGCCAAGCGGCGGACGTCGTAGCGGCTCATGATCAATGGCGTTGCTACTCGCGAATGCGTCACCCGATGCGAGGTCAGAACTGAGACATAGGGACTTTCGTCATACTGACTGATATGATCTGGCCGGAGTCGCACTGAGGCATCGTCTCTGTGCCGGCCATCACTCGATACTCGCCTGGGGGTAGGCCATTCAAGTCTAGAAAAGCATCAAAACCTGACCACAAATAGGCTCTATCTTGCAGCGCGCCAGCAACATCAGGCCTCATCTGCCTAATCCGTCCACCGTCAAAAGCGAACGACTTTGCTTCCGAAGAAAGGACTATCCGTAGGCGCTCCAGTCTGAGGGTGGAAAGCCCGTGGACCGCAGGGGACGCCCAGCCCATAATCCGTACTGGGGCGTCCCGATCAACTACGATCGGCACCCCATTGAATCGCTCGCTCGCCCACAATGAGGCCGGCATATCGCACTGCGAAAATCACCGCGCGCGTCATCCTCATCGCAGATGTTTATGACGGTGGCGAACCGGTTAAATGGAAGGTCCGACGGCGCCATCCCCATGCCGCAGAAGTGGTAATCGTTGACCGAAAAGCCGCGCTGGTAGTTACCCGCGCTAGCGCCGTTTCATAGACGGTGGAAGCAACGGGTTCTATCGAAATGGCTAGCGACCTCGCTACCCACACGACGTAGATGACGAAAAAGTACAGTCGCAGCGACGGCTCAAGGCTAGCCGCAAAATCGCCAAAGTACGAAGCGCGAACCGCAAGTGACACGGCACCGAAACGAGTGAAACGCCGCCATACTTAGATTATTGAATTTGCTGGAGCGGGTGAAGGGGATCAAACCACTGTCGTCAGCTTGGGAAGCTGAGCATCTCCAGGCTGAGATCTTGTCCTGCCGCTTTTGCCCGCCTTTCGACAAGCTCAGCCTGCTTCATGATCTGGATCGGTAAACAGAACGCCGACGCCACCTGCCATGCTCAGCGTCGCCGCCTGAGCGGCTGCCGCCCCCGCGCGGACAATGGAAAAGGCAAGCGCTGTCGACAAGGAAGGGTGGCTATACTTCGACGGCTAGCCAAGTTCTTGTTGATGGCATTAAGAAAGTGACTCTTCTGTCCTAGAGGTAACGTAAAGCTGCTACGGCAGCCTCGTTGGGCATTGGTCACCTGTCGCGCGGGCTCCGATGCGAGAATCGCTCGGTAGCCACTTCAACGGTTTGACCTGTTTGGACAAGCTGCCGCCGGTTCAGATCCCTTTAAGAACCCAGGATATGTCTTGAGCGAGTTAACGCGCGTTGTCGTCTTTCGGCCGATGCCGTTGATCATCGACATTACTCGCCGAACACGGCGGCGCCATAGTCGGTGGCTCCATGTAAGATATGAATGATGATTACTTTTCCGGTTTCGACACGGTAGAAGATCAGGTAGTTCCCATGAACGCGGCGACGAACATGATGGTGCTCGTAGCGCGGAACGAGGGCGAAGCTATTTGGACGATCAACGAGACCCTCACATTTGCTCCGCAGCTCCCGAATAAATGACAGGGCACGCAGTGGATTGTGCTCAGCAACATAATCCGCGATCTGCTCAAGATCGCTTTCCGCTTCGCTGGAAAACTCCAGGATCATGCTGATTTTTCGGCTTTGTCAGCCATAGCACGATATTTAGCCTCGAGACGGTCGAAGACATCGCTTGCCGGCTTCGTTCGGCCGGCGTCCGCATCGGAAATTCCGCGCATGATGGAAACATCAAGTGCGGTGAGGCGTGTCTCGCGATCCTGGACCAGTCGCACACCTTCACGCAGGACTTCGCTTTTTGAGCCATAGCGGCCCGTGTCGACGAGTTGCTGGATATAGTTTTCGAGCTGTTTTCCCAGATCGGCACTGATCATGTGGTCCTCCATCTAATTCAATGGAGACAAGATAGGTCTTTTATCAACTATTATCAAGAACGATGAGCGTGGTCTCCCGCCAGGCACCGGCCATCCCCGCTTCGGCAATCTGCCTGAGTACAGACGTCCGATAATAGTCTTGGGCCGCGCGCGGTACCTGTTCATCTTCAACGGGACATTGTCAGGTAAACCAGTTAGGTTATCAGAGGAAAATTCGCTTCTGCTGCTTCAAAGCAGCGGAACCGCTAATGCATTGGCTGCCCTCAGCCCGTTAGGTTTCCGTGTTATCCTAGAACCGATGACAGAAATTCGCGCGTCCGCTCCCTTTGGGGTGCGCCGAATATTTCCTCGGGCGCGCCCTGTTCGCAGATCCGCCCCTTGTCGAAAAAGCAGACCCGATCCGAAACTTCCCGAGCAAAACGCATTTCATGGGTGACGAGCAGCATCGTCAGGTCGTGCTCATGCGCAAGGCCGCGGATGACCGAGAGCACTTCGCCAACGAGTTGCGGATCGAGCGCCGAGGTCGGCTCATCGAAGAGAAGCACCCGCGGGCGCATTGCCAGCGCGCGGGCGATCGCCACGCGCTGCTGCTGTCCGCCGGAGAGCTGCGAGGGATAAAAGTCTTTCTTGTCGGCGAGACCCACCATATCAAGCAGTTGTAGCGCCCGCGCTTCCGCTTCTGCGCGCGCAATACCCAGCACCCGCAGCGGCGCTTCGACGACGTTGCGCAGAACCGTCATGTGGGGGAAAAGATTGAAGCTCTGGAACACCATCCCAACATGGTTGCGGATCTGGCGCAGGTGGCTTTCCGTGGCCTTGAAAGGGCCTTTGCCGTTCGGTTCATGATAGGACATGTTCTGTAACGTCAGCTTTCCATCCTGAAACGGTTCGAGTGTCATCAGGATGCGCAGGACGGTCGATTTCCCCGACCCGGACGGTCCGATCAGTGTCACCTTCTCGCCCTTCCGGACAATGAAATTGAAGTCGTCGAGCACCGTCAGGTGGCCGAAGCGCTTGGCGACGTTGGAAAACTGGATGATGGGCGGATTGTTGTTCTCAGTCATCGCAAGGGGATTCCTGCTTTTGGGAGAGCTTTCTGCAGCCGGTGGAGACCGGCCGAGCAGATCAGCGTCAGGAGGAGGAAGATCAGGCCGACAAGCGTCAGCGGCACGAGATATTCGAAGGTGCGTTCGCCGATCATGTTGGCAAGGCCCATCATTTCCATGACGGTGACAACGGAAAGGACCGGCGTTTCCTTGATCATGGCGACGAGATAATTGCCCATGGCCGGGACGATCCGCGGGATGGCCTGCGGAATGATGATGTCGCGGTAGGCCTGCATGCGCGTCAGATTGAGCGCCGTTGCCGCTTCCCACTGGCCGCGGGCCACGGCCTCGATGCCGCCGCGATAGACCTCGGATGTGTAGGCGGCATATTGCAGGCCAAGGGCGATGGCGCCCGTCAGGAAGGCCGGAAGCACGACGCCGAAGTCGGGCAGCACGTAATAGAGAAAGAACAGCTGCACCAGAAGAGGCGTATCGCGCAGGAACTCAACGACGAAGGCGGTAGCCCAGGAGATCGCGATCACGCGGCTGCGGCGCAGCAGCGCGAAGACGAGGCCGAGCATGAGCGCGATGGCAAAGCCTGCCGCCGCTGCCTTCAACGTCACGGTCAGGCCGATCAGGATGATCGGCAGGATCGAGCTTGTATAGGTGAGCCAGGTCGTCGTATCCCATTCGTATCCATACATCATGTGGTCATATCCTCACGAACGGGGCATCTGCGGAAAGGCATGTCCGCGCCGCACGAAACGCTCGATCAGCCGGATCGCCACCATCAGCACCAGCGACATGGCGAAGTAGCAGAGGAGCGTGATCGAATAGATGCTCGCGCTATCCAGCGTGATGTTGCGGATCGACTGGGCCGCGAAAGTGAGATCGGCAATCGATATCAGCGACACGAGCGAGGAGAGCTTGAGCGTCTCGATCGCTAGATTGCCGAAGGCCGGCATCATCTCGACGATCGCCTGCGGCAGCGAGATGCGAAACAGCGTCTGGAAGCGGCTGAAATTCAAGGCGCGGGCGGCCTCCAGCTGCTGCACCGACACGGATGACAGCGCCCCGCGCACAATCTCTGCGCCATATCCGCCGGCGTGGGCCGCCAGCACCAGGATTCCGGTGGTGATCGGATCGAAGCTCAGGCCGACCAGCGGCAGCGCGTAGTAAAACCAGAAAAGCTGAACGAAGAGCGAGGTGCCGCGGAACACCTCTGTGTAACACAGCGCGACAGCCGAGAGGACCGGTCCTCCCTCGACGCGCAGGATGCCGAAAATAAAAGCGAGCATCGCGCCGACGGCAATCGACGCCAGTGTGATCGTCATCGTGATGAATGCGCCATGCCAAAGCATCGGCAGGTAGGCTGTCCAGTTCATACGGAAGTCTCCTGAGCGTTAGGAGCGGCGCCCGACCGATGGGATCGGGCGCCTTCTGCCGTTACTTGCCGGCGCAGAGGTCATCGACCTTCTTGTCGGCGGCTGCAGCGATACTCTGCTCGGAAAGGCCGTACTTGGTGAGGATCGCCTTGTACTCATCCGTCGTGCGGAACTTGACGAGCGCGGCGTTGAAGGCGTCGCGCAGTTCCTTGTCTTCCGGGCGGAAGGCAAAGCCACCATAATTGCGAACCGGCGCATCCTTGACGATCGGGTCCGTGAACGGCGCGACCTGCTCGACCTGGGCCTGGCCCTTGGCGAGCGCCGCGACAGTCAGTTCGGTCGCCGCATAGGCGTCGGTACGGCTCTGCACGGTCGGGATAGCATCGGCATTGGCCGGAATGAAGACGATCTGCTCATCCTTGACACCGACGGCGCGCAGGAAGTCAACATTGTTGGCGCCGGAGACGACGGCCACCGTCAGCGACGGGTCGTTGGCGATGTCGGCATAGGTCTTCAGGCCCTTCGGATTGCCCTTTTTGACGAGCAGGCCTTCACCATAGGACGAGTTTGGCTCGGTGAAGGCGACCTGCTTGCAGCGCTCCGGCGAGATGTTCTGCTCGGCCGCGGCAAAGTCGAAGCGCTTTGCCTTGAGGCCCGGAATCAGCGTGCCGAACGGCGTCACCGTCCAGTTGATCTCCTCAATCCCCATGGATTTCAACACGGCGCTGGCGACATCGGGACCGATGCCGGCAGAGGTGCCGTCGGGCTGCATGTAGGAATAGGGCACTTCATTGGCGGTCGCGGCGCGGATGTAACCCTGCTCCTTGACCTCTGAGAGCGTAAGCGCGCTGGCGGACGTTACGCCCACCATCAGTGCAAGGGCGGAAAGGCCGGCGATTGTCTTGATTGGCATGCGAATTCTCCTCTGGTTAGGGTTTTGCTGTCCGTTTTCGGATCTCGCGGGGTCTCTTGGGTTAGGTCTCCTCCGTGATCGTCGCGATCACGGAAAGGCAGTCGCCGGCCTTGATCAGGCCGGGTACGTGGCGAGCCGCGAGCACGCCATCCATGGCGGCGCGGTACTCGATTGGCGCAATGCCGGTTTTGCCGACAGAGTAGACGCGGGCGATGACCTCGCCTGTCCTGACCGGGTCGCCGAGATCGGCGGCGAAGGCGATCAGTCCCTCATCCTGCGCAAAAGTGAAGCAGTCGCTCGATGGCATATCCAACCAACGAGTGGGCACGGCATTCGGTTCACCCGAAAGGATCCCGGCATGCCGCAGCAGGTTGAGGCTGCCCTTGCGGGCAATCTCGATCGACCGCGCCGTGGCCGTCCCGGCACCGCCGAGTTCGGTGGTGACGAAGACCTTGCCCATTTCCTCGACCGTCGTATCGAGCATGCCGACCGCATCGATCTCCAGCATCTTCATCGAAAACGGTGCCGCGAAGGCGGCGACGGCATCGAAGCAGCGCGCTTCCTGGTCTTTGTCCGGCAGCTCGTGGGCCGCGGCATAGGGCAGGAAATCCAATGTCCTGCCGCCGGAATGGAAGTCGAGCACGATATCGGCGAGCGGTATCAGATGGCGCGTGACGTAGTCGGCGATCTTCTCCGTCACCGTTCCATCCGAGCGGCCCGGAAAGCTGCGGTTCAGATTTCCCCGATCGATCGGCGAGGTCCGTGTGCCGGCACGAAACGCAGGATAATTGAGCGCCGGCACGATGATGACGCGTCCGTTGATCGCGGCGGGATCTAGCGTTTGCGCCAGTTCGAAGAGTGCCGCGGGCCCCTCATATTCGTCGCCATGGTTTGCACCGGTCAGCAGCGCGGTCGGCCCTTCGCAGTTGGCAATGACGCAGATCGGAATCATAACCGAGCCCCAGGCGCTGTCATCGCGGCTATAGGGCAGGCGCAGATGCCCGTGCTGGACGCCCTTGCCGTCGAAATCGACAGTAGGGGTGATCGGCGAGGGACGGAGCGCAGCGCTGGTCAGCATTGCCTCACCCCTTCACGAAAAGCTGTCGCGGCACATTCGATAGGCATTCGACGCCGGTTTCGGTGATCGCGATGCTTTCGGTGATCTCCAGCCCCATATCCTCAAGCCAGAGACCGGTCATGAAATGGAAGGTCATGCCGGGCTTCAGTTCCGTCCGGTCGCCGGGCCGCAGGCTCATGGTGCGCTCGCCCCAGTCCGGTGGATAGGAGAGCCCTATGGGGTAGCCCGTGCGATTGTCCTTGATGATCCCGTATTTCTTCAGCACGGCAAAGAAGGCGTTGGCGATGTCCTCGCAGCTGTTGCCCGGCTTGGCTGCGGCAAGCCCGGCTTCCATGCCTTCCAGCGTCGCCTTTTCGGCATCGAGAAATGCCTGCGTCGGGTTGCCGAGAAAAACGGTGCGCGACAGCGGGCAGTGATAACGCTTGTAGGCGCCGGCGATCTCGAAGAACGTGCCCTCGCCGATGCGCATCGGCTTGTCGTCCCAGGTGAGGTGGGGCGCGGAAGCGTCGGCGCCCGACGGCAGAAGCGGTACGATTGCCGGGTAATCGCCGCCGAACTCCGGCGTTCCCCTGATTGCCGCATCATAGATCTCGGCAACGAGATCGCATTTGCGCATGCCGGGTTCGACGACCTCGACGATGCGCTTGTGCATCAGCTCGACGATCTTGCCCGCCTTGCGCATATAGTCGAGTTCGGTCGGGCTCTTGACGGCGCGCTGCCAGTTGACGAGGCCGGCTGCGTCCTTGAAGCGGGCGTTCGGCAGGTTCCTCTGCAACGAGGCATAGGCTGCCGCCGAGAAATAGTAATTGTCCATCTCGACGCCGACGGTCAGCCCCGACCATTTGCGCTCGTCGATGATCTGCGAGAGCAGATCCATCGGGTGTCGCTCGGTCGATTGCACATAGTGGTCCGGGTAGCCGATGATATTGTCATGATGCAGGTATGCGGTGCGCTTGGCGCCGTTGGCATCCTGCTTGCGGCCATACCAGATCGGCTCCCCTGATGGCGGCACCAGAACGCATTGATGCACATAGAAGGACCAGCCATCGTAGCCGGAGAGCCAGTGCATGTTGGACGGGTCGGTGACGACAAGCAGGTCGATCCCGGCCTTTTCCATGGCATGACGGGTCTTGGACAGACGCTCGGCATACTCCTCACGCGTAAAGTTCAGCGTCACGCTCACGCGGCATCTCCCATTTCTCTTTTGTTTTCGATTGTCTGACCTCTGCCTGCCGCTGTCGCGCGGCTGACGGCCAGATTGGCGATCGCGGTGTCCTGCACACCGGTCCCGGTCAGGTCGGCAAAGGTTATGTCCCCGGCGCTGACGCGGCCCTTCGCTGTGCCGGCGATGACCGCACCAAGCTCGGCAAATTGCTGCTCCGGCGTCGCCGAACCCGCTTTGATGGCGTGGTGCAGTTCGCCAAGGATGCGGGTCTGTGACAGGCGGTCGGCAATGTAGGTGGCCCGGGCGAAGACGGCGGGATCAATCTCGTTCTTGTGTTCGGAATCCGAACCCATCGCCGTCAAATGCTGGCCGGGTTCCAGCCAATCGGCCATCAGGATGGGCTCTTCGGCCGGTGTGGTGGTGACGACGATGTCGCTGCCGCGCATCGCCTCGCGCGGATCGGAGAAGGCGGTAAAGTCGATGCCGAATTGCCGCGCGCATTCGGCCGCGAGCTTTTCCGCCTTTGCATGATCGCGCGCCCAGATGCGTGCCGATTTGATCGGGCGCACCAGCGTCAGTGCCGAGAGCTGCAGCTGCGCCTGCATGCCGGCACCGAAGATCGTGGCGACCGACGCCTCTTTGCGCGACAGATGCCGGGCGGCGACCGCACCGGCTGCGGCGGTGCGCACGTCGGTCAGATAGCCGTTGTCGAGAAGCAGGGCTTCGACCAGGCCCGTTTTGGCGCTGAACAGGATCATCAACCCGTTGAGGCTGGGCAGGCCGAGCTTCGGATTGTCGAAGAAGCCGGGACTGACCTTGATCGCGAAGCCATCGAAACCCGGCACATAGGCCGTCTTGACGTCGACTTCACCGCGGAATTCGGGAATGTCGAGCCGCAGGATCGGCGGCATCGCCACCGGCTGCGTCGCAAGCGCCAGGAAGGCCTGCTCGACGCAGTCGACAGCCGAGATATCAAGGCTGACGACGGCGCGCAGGTCCCTTTCCGTCAGGATGCGAATGCGGCTCATGCAGCACCTCCCTCGATGATATTCCGGTGAACCCTGGCGTCGATATTGCCGCCCGAGAGGATCACGGCTGTGGGGCCAGTGAGTTCGACTTTGCCGGCAAGAATAGCGGCAATGCCGACCGCTCCGGCGCCCTCGACGATCTCGCCTTCTTCATGCGAGGCATGGCGGATTCCCGCGGCGATCTCGTCTTCGGTCAGCAGGACGATCTCGTCGAGCAGATTGCGGCAGAGCGGGAAGGTCACCCGGTTCGAAAGGCCGATGCCGCCGCCAAGCGAATCCGCCAGCGTCTCCTCTTCGCGCACCGCGACGGGCCTGCCGGCGGCAATCGATGCATGCATGGCGGCGCCACGCTCCATCGAGATGCCGACGATCCGCGCCTGCGGCCTCAGCGCCTTGACCGCGACAGCGATGCCGCCCGCCAATCCGCCACCAGACAGGGGGATGAGAACGGTCGCGAGATCGGGCAGATCCTCGACGATTTCGAGGCCGATCGTGCCCTGACCGGCAACGACGTCAGCGTGATCGAACGGCGGGATCGGCGTCAGGCCGCGGCTTTCGACAAGCCGCTCGACCTCATCCTGCGCATCATCCTGCGACACGCCGACGATGCGGATTTCGGCGCCGAGCGCCCTGATGGCCTCGACCTTGTTGGCCGGTACCATCGATGACATGCAGATCGTTGCGGGGATACCGAGCGCGCGTGCCGCATAGGCGACGGCGCGGCCGTGATTGCCGGTCGAGGCGGTGGCAAGGCCGTGCTCGCGGGCCGCACGGTCGAGCGCGAGAATGGCATTCGTCGCGCCGCGCAGCTTAAAGGCGCCGGTCGGCTGGTGGGTCTCGAGCTTCAGATGAATGGGTTGACGAGCCCGCTTGGAAAGCGAAGCGGAGTGAACGAGTGGCGTGCGTGTCACACGACCACGGATGCGATCGGCAGCGCGCTCGATATCAGCCAGACTGACTGGCGGCATCTCGTTTTCTATTGATCTCGGCTCGCTCTTCATGATTGTCATGTTGGGAGCGAAGTAAAATCATGTCAATTATTATATTGTAATGATTCAATGATTGCCCTGAACCGGACATCAGCCGATGGAGCCGACGTCATAGACGGGCGGCAGCTGCTCGAAGGCTTGGCGCACTGTTGTCAGCGCTTTCCGAAGTGTCGGTTGGCTCACCCGACCGCCAAGGCAGATCCGGATGCCGCCGCCGTGGCCGGGTCCCGCAATGAATGGCTCCGACGGCGTGACGGCGACATTCTGGTTGGCAAGCGAGCGCACCAGGCCATCTTCCGTCCAGTGATGCGGCACCTTCAACCATGCGCAGAGCGACAACGGGTGGCTGGAGGCGAAATGGCTGCCGAGGATCTCGGCGGCGATGCCTTGGCGCGCGCGCGCTTCCTCGCGCTGTATCGCCAGCAATTCCTGCGCCGTCCCGTTCTCGACCCAGCGCGTGGCGATCTCGGCGGTCAGATAGGTGCCGCTCCAGCTCGATACCCGCAGGATGGAAGCCGCGCGGATCGAATAGGCGGGCGGAACGACGAGGTAGCCGACCCGCAGGCCAGTGAGCACCGTCTTGGTGAAGCTTGTAGCGAAGAAGCCGAGATCGGGCAGCATCTCAGTGATCGAGGGCAGGTCCTCCTCGATCATCGGTCTGTAAACCTCATCCTCGATGACGAAGATGCCGTAACGCTGTGCAATCTCGGCAATCGCGCGCCTCCGCTCTGCACCGGCAACGTGGCTGGTCGGGTTGTTGAGCGTCGGAATGAGCACCAGCGCCCTGACACTGCCCAAGGCGCAAGCCGCTTCCAGCGCATCGGGCAAGATACCCTCAGCATCTGTCGGCAACCCCTTCAGGCTGAAGCCGAGGATGTTTGAGAGCCCGATGATGCCGTGATCCGTGAGGTTCTCGCACAGCACGACATCGCCGGAGCGGATGATGCAGCTCAGGGCGAGGAAGATGCTGTGTGCCGCCCCGTTGGTGACGAGGATGCGCTCGGCGCCGGCGCTGACGCCCATCGGCTGCAGCCAGAGCCGCGCCGTTTCGCGATGCCGGTCGAGCCCAGCGATCGGCCGGCAAGGGCGCATGAAGCTTGCGATATCGCTCTCGGCAAGCTCGCGAAAAATCTCGCGCGAAGCATCCTCGTGCGCATCGAGATAGACGGCGCGGATGATCGAGAGGTCGAGTATCTCGTTCTGGCTGTGGTCGAGCATCATCCGGCCCGCGCGGTCCGTCACGCGCGCCTTGACGAAGGTCCCGCGGCCGATCTCGCCACTCAGATAGCCGAGCCTCTCCGCTTCCTTGTAGGAGAGGCTGACGGTCTGAACTGACAGGCCGAGTTCGCGCGCCAGATCGCGATGCGTCGGCATCCGGTCCATTGGTTTGAGAATGCCGGAATCGATATCGGCGATGATCCGCTCGGTCAGAGCCGCATGCTTCGTCTCGCCCTTCTGCTTCGCCACGCTCGTCCGCCAGATAACCGGTTTTGTCGCGGGAGTCGGATCGGTAACGAAGGGATTGGCTTGGCGGCGCATGAATTGTCTCGTTTTTGAGGCGATAATTTCATGACATTATGCATGCTTCCTCTCAAAAGTTGAAGCCTTATGCATCGCGAGCCGCGATTGCCTCAGAAATAATCCAAAGACGCTGTTGCCAGGTGAGGTTTGTCTCGCCGGCAAACATGCTTTCCTCAGATCGTCTCGCCTGCCCGAACCAATTCGTCCATGACGGAGCGGACGGCGGATTCGGCGATGGCAACGATCTCATCGACTTCTTCTTTGGTCGTGACAAGCGGTGGTGCGAAACCCAAGATGTCGCCATGCGGCATGGCACGGGCGATAAGGCCGCGGCTGCGTGCGGCTTTGGAGATCCGGGCGCCGACAGTCAGGCCAGGCGCGAAACGTACCTTCTTTTCCCGGTCGGCCACAAATTCGATGGCCCCCATCAAGCCGACACCGCGGACTTCACCGACGATCGGAAGTTGAGCGAATTTGGCCTTTAGCTGCGCCTGGAAATAGGTGCCAACCGTGCGCGCATTGCCCGGTAGATCCTCTTTCTCGACGATGTCGAGAACGGCATTGGCCGCTGCTGCGCCAATAGGATGGCCGGAATAGGTGTAACCGTGCGAAAAAGCGCCGACGCGGTCGGCCGCTTCTTCCATCACCTTGTAGACCTTCTCGCCGACGATGGCCCCCGATAGCGGGAAGTAAGCCGAGGTGAGGCCTTTGGCGATGGTGATCAGGTCGGGTTCGATACCGTAGTGCTGCGATCCGAACATCGAGCCGGTCCGTCCAAAACCGGTGATGACTTCGTCGGCGATGAGCAGGATATCGTATTTTCGGAGGACTTTTTGCACGTCGTCCCAGTATCCTTGCGGCGGCGGGGTGATGCCGCCTGTGCCAAGCACGGGCTCGGCGATAAAGGCGCCGATCGTGTCGGGGTCTTCGCGCAGGATCAAGGCTTCGAGCTCATCGGCACGGCGCTGGGAAAATTCGACTTCCGTCTCGCCGGCTTCCGCGCCCCAATAGTGATGCGGCACGCCGGTGTGGAGGATGCCAGCACGCGGTAGGTCCATGTGGTCATGGTAAAAACTCATGCCGGTCATTGAACCGGAAACCACGCTGCAACCGTGATAGCCGCGTTCGCGGGAGATGATCTTCTTCTTGTTCGGCTTGCCGCGCAGGTTGTTGTAGTACCAGACAAGCTTAGCCTGCGTTTCGTTGGCATCGGAGCCCGACATGCCGTAGAAAACCTTGCTCATCTTGCCCGGTGCCATCTTCACCAGTCGATCGGAGAGGATCGCGAGCTCATCCGTCGTGTGAGCGGCGTAGGAATGGTAATAGGCGAGGCGATAGGCTTGGCGCGAGATGGCCTCGGCGACCTCGGTGCGGCCATAGCCGACATTGACGCAGTAGAGGCCGGCGAAACCGTCGATCAGCTGCGTGCCGTTGGCATCCTGGATGCGGATGCCCTTGCCGGTTTCGACGATCGTCGGATCGCCGAGCTTGCCGCTTGCGAAATCCTTGAGCTGCGTGAAGGGATGCAGGACCGAATTGCGGTCCATCGTGGCGATCTGGTTAACGTTGGTGGTCATATCAACGGGTCCTTTCATGCAGCGAGATTGCCGAAGCAGACATATTTTGCTTCGAGATATTCCAGGAGGCCGTGGCGCGAGCCTTCGCGACCAAGGCCGGATTGCTTCCAGCCACCGAAGGGTATCGGGGCGCCGGTGAATTTCGGCGTGTTGACGGCAATCATGCCGTATTCAAGTCGATCGGTGAGGCGCATCGCCCGGCCAAGATCGTTGGTGTAGAGATAGGCTGCCAGCCCCATTTCGGTGGCATTGGCACGGGAGAGTACCTCCTGCTCGTCATCGAACGGCAGTATGGCTGCGACCGGGCCGAAGGTCTCTTCGCGGGCAATCAGCATGTCGTCGGTGACGTCGGCAAGCACGGTTGGCATTATGAAATTGCCACCGAGTGGGCTGTCCTGCCCGCCGCACACGAGACGTGCACCGGCCGAAAGCGCCTGGGCGATCTGCTGACGGCATTTC
The DNA here is from genome assembly GCF_000377565.1 of Rhizobium sp. 2MFCol3.1. Classification (GTDB taxonomy): domain Bacteria; phylum Pseudomonadota; class Alphaproteobacteria; order Rhizobiales; family Rhizobiaceae; genus Rhizobium. The sequence goes on from NZ_KB898366.1 coordinate 68,278, forward strand.
TCCGCAACAGTCGGCCGCGTCATCGGCCCGATCTCGGTGGCGGGTTCAAGACCGTGGCCGACCGTAAGCTCTCGGGTCGCCTTCGCAAAGGCATCCACGAACCGATCGTAGTTGCCGCGCTGGACGTAAATCCTGTTGGCGGCGAGGCAATCCTGTCCCGACGTGGCGAATTTGGCGCCGATACAGCCCTTTACGGCTTTGGAAAATTCGGCGTCGTCAAACAGGATGAAAGGTGCATGGCCGCCAAGTTCCAACGAGGCTTTCTTCACGGTGGCCGACGACTGGCTGAGCAGGATGCGCCCGACTTCCGTCGAGCCGGTGAAGGAAAAGGCCCGCACATCCGTGTGCTCCAGCAGGCGGCGGGCAAGCTGCGCGGCTTCGCCTGTGATAACCTGGAAGACGCCGGCCGGCATTCCGGCCTCTTGGGCAAGTTTTGCCAAGGCAAGCGCTGAAAGCGGCGTTTCAGGGGCAGGCTTGACGATCATGGTGCAGCCAGCCGCCAGCGCAGCGCCGGCCTTGCGCGTGATCATGGCGCAGGGAAAGTTCCATGGTGTGATCGCCACGGTAACGCCAAGCGGCTGCATCTGGACCGAAAGCCGGCTGCCTGGCAGGTGGCTCGGAAACGTTTCGCCATAGGCACGCTCGGCTTCGCCGGCAAACCATTCGAGGAAATTCGCGGCATAGGAAATTTCGCCGAGCGATTCTGCCAGCGGCTTGCCCTGTTCGGCCGTCATGATGATGGCGAGATCCTGGGCATTGTCGCGCATCAGCCCTGCCCATTTGAGCAGGATCCGACCGCGTTCCACGGGAAGCTTGTCACGCCAGTCAAGAAAAGCGTCTCTCGCGGCGTCGACGGCAGCATCGGCATCCTCAAGAGAGCAGGCCGCGACATCTGCGAACTGTTCACCGGTTGCCGGATCAATGACGCCCAGGGTCTCTGCGCGCGCAGCCCATGTGCCGTTCAGAAAGGCCCGGCGCTCGATCAGATCGGGTCGTTTCAGGTTTTTCAGCGCGCTGTTGGCAAGGCCTTTCATGCGAAGCTCCAATAAGGGTTTACAAAGAGACTAACCTCCCGCCATGATCGACTGCCTGCATTGATGTCAGTCCTGATGCAGGAATTGTGCTTAGATTCGATACTGATCGCAGGATTTCTGCATGGCCACACTTGATCGCGCCGACAGGGCACTTCTCGATGCCGTCCAAAAGAACAATCGCATGACCTCGGAAGAGTTGGCGCAGATCGTCAATCTCTCGCCGACGGCCTGTCAGCGCCGGCTGAAGCGATTGCGTGAGGAAGGGGTGATCGAAGCGGACGTATCGATCGTCTCACCCAAGGCGGTCGGTCGCGGGATTACGATGATCGTCCTTGTCTCGCTTGAGCGCGAAAGGGCCGATATCGTCGATCGATTCAAGGCGGCGATCCGCGCCACCCGAGAAGTGATGATCGGCTATTATGTGACGGGCGATGCCGATTTCATCTTGGTGATTACGGCGAAGGACATGGAGGACTACGAGGCCTTCACGCGTAGGTTCTTCTATGAGAACCACGATATCAAAGGGTTCAAGACTATGGTGGTGATGGATCGTGTGAAAGCTGGCTTTGCGTTCCCGATAGACGAGTGATCGGTATCGACACGCATGATTTGCGTTGGGGCCGAGATAGTTACCGCCTTAGAAGCTCTATCTGTTCTGAGTCTATTGCGTTCTGGAAGCGATCCGCTGGTTCGTTTCCTGTCAAGCCGAACCAACGAGTGCATTCCACTTTGCCGATTGATCGTTTCAAGCAAGGCCCCTCATTCTCGATTCGCATCATCAAAAGCCGGGACTGATCGTTGTTAGCGAATGTGCGTTGATGCTCCGATGCCGGCGCGGAGGGTCTCGCACGCGGCAATAAGGTCAATTTCGCGCAAAAGCGCACCGCCTATCAGATAGATCACGTGTTCGCCGTAGGCGCGCTGCATGTCGGGGACCCGTTCGAAGGTCATGCCGCCTCCAGGGGCGGGGAAGATCGGCTTCAAGTCGCCAAGATCTTCCGTGCAGCCTTTTAGAATCGAGAGGCATTCATCGCGCGAGAAGCCAAACCTGCCGCCGAAGTTCGGGAACACCACCGCATCCACACCCATCAGCCGCTGCAGGGTTCCGAAGAAGAAGCGATGCGAGAAGCCGGTCGTGGGCGTGATGACATTCGCCCCGGAGAAGGTCGGATGGGAGACGATAGGCAGGCCAAAATCGGGATCTACGGCAAGGCCGCGCGAAACGTCGAAGCCGACAAGAGAGGGAGCGAGCATGACGGCGCCGGCGCCCACTTCCTTTGCCATGAATGCTCTATCGACGATTTGCGAGGCAAGGCCTGTGATGTTCGGCACGTAAGCGCATTGAAAACCGGTCTTGGCATTCGCTTCCGCGACGGCTGTCACGCAGGCGGTAAGCCGATCCGCGTAGGGGGACGTCGGCTGGTCGACCAGCCCGTGGTCATCCTTGATCAGATGCATGCCCCCAAGTGCAAAGTTGTAGGCAAGCTTGGCAAGTTCGGCCGTCGACAGACCGACCGGCTTGATCGCCGACATGATCAGCGGTCCGGAGGTGACGCCGGTGCGCGTTCGCAGTCCCGCTGCACCGAACCGCGGTCCGGGGCATAGCGCGCGCAGGCCGGCCGACAGCCTGATTCCTTCGACACGGGTGTTGGTCTTGATGGACGAGTTGCCGAAAACGATGTTCAGCAATTGCAGGAAGTCGCCGCCGACATCCTCCTCGCTGTACGAGATCTCGGCGATAAAGCCGCCGCGCTCGCTGCCGTCGGGGGTTAAGGTCTCGAGCCGCCCGAGGATCTCGTCTTCGACGTAACCGTGGGGCACGATATCGCGCGGGATTTCGACGGTCTGTTCGACGCTGATATCCAGAGCTCGCGCTCGAGCCTCTTTCTCGTCGCTGGCGCCGAGCCAGTAGGTAACGGAGAACCGCGCAGCCATCACAGTGCTTCCGCTTTTTGCGCTGAATGCACCGTATCGAGGCGGACGGCGTCAAGTTCGGCATCGGCAGTATCGAGGTCGCGGCCGAGAAGCTGCGCGATCGCCTGCGTCAGCGCGCTGGCGTCGAGCGCGTATTTCTTCATGAGATAGGGCTTGGAAGCGCCATGGGCGAACGTATCTTCCAGCCCCAGCCGGCGAAGGCGGATGCCGAGACCCTCTTCGGCCAGAATTTCCGCGACCAGCGAGCCAAGCCCGCCGTTGATCGTGTGGTTTTCAAGTGTGACAACACCCTTCTTGCCGCGCGCAGCCCTGATGAGACCATCACGATCGAACGGCTTCAGCGTCGACGCGTGGAGATGGTGCACGCCGATCCCGCGATCCTTCAGCGGTCCGGCGGCGCGCAACGCCTCTTCCGTGCAGACACCCGAGGTGACGACAAGGATATCGTCGCCTTCGCTCAGCGTACGCAGTCGGTTGAATTCGAACGGCGTCGAAAACAGCCGCGGCACCTCGCCGCGCAAGACGCGCACATAGACGGGTCCGTCGATGGCGTCGGCAACATCGAGCACCGTTTCCACTTCGGTCGCGTCGCCGGTCTCGAGCACTGTCATGTTCGGGATCGCCCGCATGACGGATATGTCTTCGATCGCCTGATGGGTGATGCCGCCCGGTGTCGTGATGCCGGGCAGGAAACCCATCATCCGGACCTTGCGGTTGGAATAGGCGATCGAGTTGATCAACTGATCGTAGGGACGGCGATAGAGAAAGACAGAGAAGGTATGGATGAACGGGCGGAACCCCTGCATAGCCAGCCCACCGGCAAAGGACAGCATATTCTGCTCGGCCATCCCAAGCGACAGAAACTGATCCGGATAACGATCGCGGAATCCGTCGACTTCGCACGACGATGTCAGGTCGGCCGACAGGCAAAGTACTTCAGGTCGGGCCGAAGCGAAGGCTTCGAAAGCCTTTGCGTAGGGGCGATTGACGATTTCGACCATGATCAGGCCCTCGCGATTTCTGAAACATCGACGCCGAGTTCGGCGGCAATCGCCGCCTGCATTTCCTGGCGCTCGTCGGGGGATTTGAAACGGACATAGTGGAGGCGGGGGGAACGCTTCTTCAGGAAAGGCATCCCTTCGAATGGCGAGGTGTTCGCGAGGATCAAGAGCGGCTTTCCCGTCTCGGCGCTATCGGCTGCCGTCCGGAAGGCCTGCAGGTCATGGCCGTCAATGGAGCGGCAGGTGGCGCCGAAGGAAGCAACACGCGCCGGCAGATCGCCGAGATCGAGGACGGACGACATGGCGCCATCGCATTGCTGACGATTGACGTCTACGACGACGCGAATGTTGTCTATGCCATGGTAGCTCATCGCGGCCAGGCATTCCCAGGTCTGTCCCTCCTGGAATTCGCCATCGGACATGTAAACCCAGACCTTGCCGGGTTCGCCGCGGCGTTTGCGCGCCCAGGCGAGGCCCGATGCCATGGAGAGGCCCTGCGCCAACGATCCGGTTGTTACCTCCATGCCCGGGCTATGCTCGGCACCGATCATCTCGACGGAACCGCCGTCGCGGTTGAAATGGTCAAGCGCATGTTCATCCATACGACCCAGCTGAATGAGCGCCGAGTAGATGACGAGCGCATAGTGCGCGGGCGAGACGATGAAGCGGTCGTATTCGGGCGTGAACGGACCATGATAACCCGCCCCGGTGAATGCCTCTGGGTTCGTGGACGACGGAACGCCGGCGAAGGGTAGGGGCACCTTCGGCAGTGTCGGTTCTCCGAGATGGAGTGCCTCGTTGTAGAGGAATGCCAGGCTTTCCGCCGCGGAGCAGGCCTGGCTCAGATAGCCGCCATTGTTCCGCATCGTATGGAGGAAGACACGCTTGCGAATGCCGGCTGCGACATCCTCCGTGCGCTGCTTGTTGGGGATGCTCATGATTATCTCCGCTCGGGAAAAAGCGCCTTCAGCCCTAATGGCGAGGCTTCGGCGATGCCGCGTTCCGTGATGAGGCCGGTGATCAGGCGTGCCGGCGTCACATCGAAGGCGGGGTTGGCCGCGGGACTTCCATCCGGGGAAACGCGAACGGTGGCGATCGAGCCGTCAAGGCCGCGACCCTGGACGAAGGTTACCTCGTCGGCGCTGCGCTCCTCGATCGGGATTTCGCGCACACCGTCGTGCACCGTCCAGTCGATGGTGGGCGAGGGAAGTGCCACATAGAAGGGAACGTTGTTGTCCTTGGCGGCAAGAGCCTTCAGGTAGGTCCCGATCTTGTTGCAGACGTCGCCGTTTGCCGTGGTCCTGTCGGTGCCGACAATGACCATGTCGATGTCGCCATGCTGCATCAGGTGGCCGCCGGCATTGTCGACGATCAGCGTATGCGGTACGCCATGGCCGTTCAGTTCCCATGCCGTCAGCTGGGCGCCCTGGTTACGTGGCCGGGTTTCATCGACATAGACATGCACCGGAATGCCTTCTTCTGCCGCCAGATAGATCGGGGCGGTCGCGGTGCCGTAATCGACGGTGGCAAGCCAACCGGCGTTGCAGTGCGTGAGAATGTTGACGGGCTCGCCGGGCTTCTTACGCGCAGCGATCTCACGGATGACGGCAAGGCCGTTCATGCCGATGCTGCGGTTCAGGTCGACATCTTCCTCCGCGATTTCAGCGGCACGCCGATAGGCGGCATCAGCTCGCCCGCCTTCCGGCAGCTTGCGCAGAAACTCACGCATAGCGTCGAGCGCCCAGCGCAGGTTGATGGCCGTAGGGCGCGTCTCGTGAAGAGTTTCCCAGACTGTGTCGAGCGAGGCGTTGCTGCTGTCGGAGGCCATGGCAAGGGCGACACCATAAGCCGCGGTCACGCCGATCAGTGGCGCGCCTCGCACCCACATGTCGCGAATGGCAACGGCAACGTCCTCCACGTTCTTCAGCGTGACCACCCGAAACTCATGCGGCAGCCACCGTTGGTCGATGATATCAACGGATCTGCCGTCCTCGTTCAGCCAGATGGTGTGGTAGTGGCGTTCTCCGACTTTCAAATGACTATCTCCTTCTCGAGCCTGTTGGCCAAAGAGTTGATCTCTGCAAGGCTATGAATTTGCCGGCGGTTGACGACGAGATGGCGGCCCAGCTTCAGGGCTTTCGTTTCGCAGCGGGCGCGCAGGTCGAGGTCCGAAATAGTTTCGAAATCGGCATTGTGCGCGAGGCCGAGGATACGGCGATGGATCTCCACACCGGCAAAGCCGAGCATGTCGGTCCAGATCTCGTGCAGCATGTGGTCGAGAGCCTGTTCGGAGCCCAGCCGGTCGCCGCGATCTTCGAAGAGTGATCGCTGGTAGAGGATGCCGTTGCGCTCCTCGTGCCAGAGGCGGGCGAATTCCGCGCGGAAGGTCGTCCAGATCTCGTCGATGACACCCAATAGGTAGCGTCGCATTTCTTCGCGATCACCGTCTTCTTCGTGCCCTGCCTGCGAGAAATAGCTCATCCAGAAATTGGCGATCATCATGCCCACGTCGAAGGCAATGGGGCCGTAGAAGGCAAATTCCGGGTCGATGACGCGCGTCTCTTCGCTCGTCACCATCACAGATCCGGTGTGGAGGTCGCCATGGAGCAGCGTCTCGGCCTTGGCGGTAAAGAGATGCTTGAGCTTCTGCGCCTCGACTTTCAGGTCGCGGTCAGCCCGTAATTCGGCCACGAGGCCGTCAAGCTGCGGTGAGGTGTGCCGGTTGAGGGACGCTTCGAAGTAGGGATCGGAGAAGACGAGGTTTTCCGTGATGTCACAAAGCTCGACATTCTCGGAAAACAGCGCCAGATCCTCCTTGCGCTTGCGCGCGGACATCGCGAGGTCCGAGCCGCGAAACAGCGTCCGCGCAGCGAAGAGGCCGAGATCGCGACCAATCCTGGGCAATTGCTGGCCCTCGATAAGCGCGCGCCGCAGGATGATGTGCGGCGACAGGAATTCCATGACAATGATCGCCTGCTCGGCGTCGAAATAGAAAATCTCCGGCACCATGCCGGGGTCGCGCTCCGATTGGCGGACCAGCGCGTGATATTCGAAGAAGGACCGCTTCAGCGGCAGTGGCCAGCTCTCGCCGACAAGGCGCACGTAAGGCAGCGCCTGCTTCACGATCGCTTTTCCCTGTTCGCCTTCGACGATGAAGACCAGGTTGAGGTTGCCGTCGCCGACCTCCCTGACACGCCAACTGCTGTTGTCGGCTCCAAATCTCGCCCTGAGCTCGGGCAGGGCGCCCAGCCTTTGCGGCAACGTTTCGGGGCATAGCGCCACGAACGGTTTCGTGTCCGTCATTACTTTCCTCCCGGATCGTTTTCGTGCGGGATCGTCTCCGCCCCACACAGCTGGCTTCCCTCCTCTTTGGTCGGCCAGCGATCTCCCAATCAACGATCTTGATGGCATTTGATATGGGCTACTTTGTCAAATGTCAACGAGCTTGACATTTGATGACTTCCCGTCCTAGCATCATGTTGGGAGGATGGAGATGAACGAAGAACCTGTGTTCCGCGTCGAAGGACTGCGGAAGTCGTTTGGTCGTATTCTGGTGCTCGGCGGGGTCGATCTTTCACTGCGCGCTGGCTCTGTGTCCGCGCTCATGGGCGCAAACGGCGCTGGCAAGTCGACACTCGTTCGTATCCTGAGCGGCGTCTATACGCGCGACGCTGGCCATATCTCGCTCGCGGGAAGGGACTTCTTTCCGGCCTCGCCAGCGGAGGCCATCCGCGCTGGTGTCGTGACTGTCCATCAGAACATCAACGATGGTGTCGTCGCGGACCTCGATGTCGCGACAAATCTCACCCTTGACCGGCTGAACGGTCGCTCGGCCCGCTGGTTCTTCAATCCAAGGCGGGTGCGGCGTGAAGCAAAAGCTGTTGCCGACCGCATGGGCCTGTCGATCGATCTCGACGCCAGCATTGCCGACCTATCCCTTGCCGACAGGCAGATGGTCGCGATCGCCCGCGCCATGGCGCACGAGCCGAAAGTCCTGATTCTGGACGAACCGACATCGTCGTTGTCGAGCGCCGAGGCTGAACGGCTTTTCCAGCTTGTTGACCGCCTGCGCGCCCATGGGGTGGCCATTCTTTATATTTCGCACCGGATGTCCGATATCCGGCGCCTTGCCGACAGTATCGTCAGCCTCCGCGACGGACGGATCACCGGTACCTTTGCCGGCCCCGTGCTCGACTATGAGGGCGCTGTCAACGCCATGCTCGGCAAGACGATCAGCCATGGCGGCATCACCGTACAAACCGGAGGGGCGCCGGTTATCTCCGCCGCGAGCCTGCAATTGGCAAGCGGTGCTCGGCCCTTCTCCTTTGCCCTTCGCGAGGGGGAAGTCGTTGCTGTCACCGGCCTCGTCGGCGTCGGCAAGACTGCGCTTGCCGAAACGCTGTTCGGCGCAAGGCAGCCCGCCGCCGGCCAGATGGTGCTCGATGGCAAGCCTTACAAGCCCCGCACACCGCAACAGGCAATCAACGAGGGCGTCTTCCTCGTTGCCAAGGACCGTACGGACAATGGCATCGTCCCCGATTTCAATATCTACGAGAACATGAGCCTGCCATTCCTGAGGCGGCTCGCGCATCTCGGGGGGGTCGCGAGCCGTGGTTCGGAACGGGGAGAGGCGAAGCGGCAGATTGCGGCGCTCGGCATTGTCTGCCGGTCGGAGCGCGACGAAATGCACACGCTGTCCGGCGGCAATCAGCAAAAGGTCATGGTCGCTCGCTGGCTGAGCCAGCCGTGCCGGCTGCTGGTGCTCGATGAGCCATTTCAGGGCGTCGACATCGCCGCCCGGCGCGATATTGCGGGCAAGCTGCGGACCTCGGCCAAGGGGAGGGCGACGATCGTCTTTCTCACCGAGCTCGATGAGGCCTTCGAAATTGCCGACCGCATTCTCGTGATGTCCGAGCAGACCCTGGTCGGCGAACACCGCAACGCGAATATCGACGTCAACAAGCTGCTGGCGGAAATCGCCGGGCAGCATGAAATGGTGAATTGAATGACTGATCACGACACGCCGATCGCTGCCGAGCCGACGACACGAAGCGTTCCGCCGCGGGCGAGCAGCGCCACCATTCGGGAGCTCGCGATCCGCTATGGGTTCCTGGTGCTGCTGGCGGGCATGCTCGTCTATTTCTCTATCGTCACCAGCGGCTTTGCATCGCCGCAAAGCGCCGTCTTCATCCTGCAATCCGTTTCGATCACCGGCATCCTGGCGCTTGGCGTCACTGCAACCATGGTCGTCGGCGGCTTCGACCTGTCGATTGGCTCCGTTGCGACAACGGCGATGATGGCCTCGTCCTATATCATGGTCATCATGGACGGCGATGCCACGACCGCCATTGCCGCGTGCCTGCTGATCGGTATCGTCATTGGGCTGATCAACGGCTTCCTGGTCGTCTACATGCGCGTTCCCGACCTGCTGGCGACGCTGGGCATGATGTTCCTGCTTGTCGGGCTGCAGCGCATTCCGACCGAAGGCCGATCGATTGCGACCGGCATGAGCCTGCCTGACGGCAGCACCGCAAGCGGCACATTCAACCCGGCCTTTCTGGCACTCGGACGCCATCGTTTCGATCTCATCCTACCCAATCTTGTGCCGGTTTCCGTCGTCGTGCTGATCGTTCTTGCCATGCTCATCTGGTTCTTCCTGGAGTACACCCGCTACGGCCGGATGATGTACGCTGTTGGTTCGAACGAGCGCGCCGCCCAGCTCGCCGGTGCGCCGGTCAACGCCTACAAGATGTTCGCCTATGTCATCTCAGGCGTCTTCGCCTCGATCGGCGGCATCCTGCTTGCGGCGCGTCTGGGCCGTGGCGATATCGCTTCGGGCAACAATCTCCTGCTGGATGCGGTTGCGGCCGCGCTCATCGGCTTTGCAGTGCTTGGTGTTGCCAAGCCGAACGCTTTCGGCACCGCGATTGGTGCGCTCTTCGTCGGCGTTCTCCTGCAGGGCCTGACGATGATGAACGCGCCTTATTATACGCAGGATTTCGTCAAGGGTGCGGTGCTGGTCATCGCGCTTGTCTTTACCTTTGCTCTATCGGGGAGAGGCAAACGATAGGGCTGGGAGGCCCATCGCGCATGCGCATGAACAACAAAGCGTCTACTGTGGAGGAGACAGGAATGAATATTACGCGCAGAACACTCGCCAAGCTGACCATAGGTCTAATGGGCGCGACGGCCTTTTCTGGCATGGCCGTTTCGGCCGAAATGCCCAAGCCTTTTGACAATCCCGGCAAGGTCAAGATCGCACTCGTGCGTTATCTGTCGACCGGCGACTTCTTCCAATCCTATCTGTCGGGCGTCGAAGCGCAGGCCAAGGCCCTTGGCGTTGATCTTCGCGTGCTTGACAGTCGCCAGGATGCTGCCTTGCAGGCCGACATGGTCGACCAGGCGATTGCGCTCAAGGTCGATGGTATCATCATCCAGCATGGCCTGACGGAATCGATGAAGGAAGCGGCCAAGCGCGCCGTCGACGCCGGGATCAAGGTTGTTGCCTTCGACGTCAACGTCGAGAATCCGCAGATTCCGCAGATCGAGCAGTCCGACCGCGATCTGGCGCGGCTCGCGCTCGAGCAGTCCATCAAGGACAACGGTGAGAGCTGGAACGCCGGCTACGTCTATGTCGCCGGCATCGCGCCGCTCGACCGCCGCGACGAGACCTGGAAGGAGTTCAAGACGAAGTATCCGGGCATCAAGGAAGCCGCGATGTTCGGGACGATGGACAATCCTATCGCCAACTCTGTCGCCAACCAGGCCCGCTCGGTCCTTTCGGCCAACCCCGATATCCAGGTGATGTTCGCGCCCTATGACGAGTTCGCCAAGGGCGTAAAGATCGCGGTCGACGAAGCTGGCCTTTCGACCAGCGTGAAAATCTACTCGGCCGATATTTCCACCTCCGATATCGCCGCTATGCGCGAACCGGATAGCGCCTGGGCTGCAACGGCCGCGACCAATCCTGCCGTGGTCGGTCAGGTGTCCGTTCGCGCCCTTGCCATGCTGCTTGCCGGCGAAGATCCGGGCCACAACGTGATCGTTCCTCCGACCCTGATCACGCAGCAACAGCTGAAGGATGCCGACATTAAGAACATGGAAGAGCTCGGCGCCAAGCTGCCGCAGTTCGCCCATGCCGATGTCGCGGTGCCTGCATGGATGCCGACGCCGAGCAAGAAGTAGCTTCTGGCTTCGTCTGACGAATGGCAGGCGGCCCTCGGGCCGCCTTTTTCGTTTGCGGAGTCGTCTGGCTGAGGCTTGGCCCCTCCGGTCAGTGACCGGAGAAGCGAATCTAGGCTCTGGTTCTAGCGCAGGGCGGCAGCGATGTTGCCGCCGTCTACCGTCGTGACGTCGGCGGTCGTGCGCTCGGCCAGCGCATGGTTGAGGAACGCCTGAGCCACATCCTCGGCGGTAACCTCCTGCCCGAGCAGGTTGCCGCCCATATAATCCTTGACCGAGAGGCCACGGGCGGTGGCCCGCTTGGAGATCATCTCATCGTCCAGCAGTCCGGAGCGAATGCGGTCGGCATTAACGGCATTCGAACGGATGCCGTCTGCGCCGTGCTCTAGGGCGTATTGCCGCGAGAGGAACAGCGTCGCGGCCTTCGGCAGTCCGTAGGCGCCGAATTTTGCCCCGGGATTGACTGCTTGCTTGCTCGCATTGAAGAGCAATGCGCCGCCGGTGCCCTGCTGCTTCATTATCCGGACGGCATTTTGCGCGACCAGTTGATGCGAGAAGAAATTCAGCTCAAAACTCCGGCGCAGCAAGCTGTCATCAAGCGTTGCAATCGCGCCCTCCCATGCCGCGCCGGCATTGGAGACAAGGATGTCGACGCCCCCGAAGGTTGCAACGGCACGATCAAAGGCGGCGCGCACCGAGGCTGGATCCGTAACATCACACGCCACGCCGATCGATTGGTTGCCAATCGCCTTGGCGATATCGCTTGCCTTGCCGCCGTCGAGATCCGCCACCACGATATGCGCTCCTTCGCGTGCGAAGAGCTTGGCCGTCGCTGCGCCGATGGCGCCGGCACCGCCGGTTACGAATGCCACCTGTCCCGTTAACGGTTTTGGCTTGGCGCCGGCGAGCTTTGCCTGTTCCAGCGACCAGTATTCGAGATCGAAAAGATCCGGTCGGCTGACTGGCTCGAAGCGCCCGACCGATTCCGCATCCCGTGCCGCCTCGATCCACATCTCGCCGACATCGGCTGCGATCTTTGCGTCCTTGAGCGTGCGGCCATGGCCGAACATGCCGAGGCCAGGGACGAGGGTGAGACGTGGCATCGGATCCAGCATCGTCCGCTTCACGTCGTCACGCGCGTCGTTCGTGCGGAAGTACTCCGTATAATCCGCCACAAAGGCTGCCACGCGGGCGTCGATGATGCTGGCGAAATCCTCGATCCGAACGGCGTCCGGCGCCGGCAATACCATCGGACCGGTCTTGATGCGGATCGACAAATCAGGGGTCGAGACACCGCGTGAGGCCATGTCCTCGACCTCACGTGCATTGACGAATTCGAGGATCGCAGGGGACGTCCGGAATTCGCTCACCATGCGATCGTAGCGGCCATCGCCGCGCGCGACCGCAACGGCGCCACGCAACATCGATGCGATCTCGCTCGCGGGAGCGATTGTCTGCGGCAGCATTGCCGGCGTGAACGGGTTTTTTCCGTGGTCGCGCACATAGTCTTCCGCCAGCGTGACGTAATGGATCATCCTGTCGTAGGCTACCTTGGCCGTCTCGCCAAAGGTGAAGATGCCGTGCTTGTCGAGGATGAGACCGTCAACATCGGGGTCCCGATCAAACACTTCGGCAGCGGCCTTGGCGAGGGCGAAGCCCGGCATGATGTAGGGCACGAAGCCCATCTTTTTGCCGAAGATTGCCGAGCTCATTTCCTTGCTGGCCGCCTGATCGGCGATCGCAAGGATGGCGGTCGAATGGGTATGGTCGACAAACTTGTGCGGAAGGAAGGCGTGCAAAAGCGCCTCGACCGAGGGATTGGGCGATGCCGGATCGACCAGGTTGGCGCGTTGCAGCGTCACCATGTCCTCGTCCGACAGCGCGTCGAGTTTGCGGGCCTTGAGCAGCGACGCCATCTTGACCGCGGGCAACCCTTCAGGCTCGATCGTGCCCATGTCCCACCCGCTGCCCTTGACGCAGAGTACCTCCCACTCGTCGCCGACGATATCGCTGACCACCGTCTTGACCGACGTGTTGCCACCGCCGTGCAGCACCAGTCGCGGCTCTCCGCCGAGCAGCCGGGTTGTGTAGGTTCTGAGAGCGAGATCGCGATTGATGCCTTTCTTGGCATAGGCTTCGACCATTGCTTCCGCATCGCTGTCGCGCCAAAGATTCTTCATGATGTCCTCCTCCGTTCACGGCAAAGCCAGCGCCTCCGCACCCGCCATGCCTGACTTTTATTGAATTCAGGTCCCGCTGCCTGATGCCGCGGTGCCGCTCCAGCGATCGAGCAGACGCCGCGCCATCGAAGCGGTGATGATAAGATGCGAAGCAAAGCCGCCCTTGATAGCAGCGACCAAAGGTTCCAGCTTCTCGTCCTCCTGCACGACCATCATTCGCTTGGGGATCGACCGGATGGAGTCGAGATCGGCAGAAATGCATCGACGGTTGTGGGCGCAATCCATCAATCGCCCCTCGCGGTCGATCACTTGGCCAGCGATGACACCGGCAGCGCCTGCCTCGCCCAGCGCCTTCATTTCCTCGGCGGTCAGCGCCCCGCACTTGACAAGATGGCTGTCTGCCTCGATGCCGCCAACGGAATAAAGCGCGAGCGTGCAGTCCGGTATCGTGGCCAATTGCTCCTGGATAACCGGTTCCTGCCGCAGCTCGTGCGCCAACCGCTCGGAGCTTAGAACCAACGGCGCATAGAAGTTGATACCTTCTGCGTTCAAGCGCCGTGCAATTTCGGTGGTGCATTGGTCGGGCCGATAGGAATAGGGCGCGCCTAGGTTTCCGCAAAGCTGGACCACCGTTACCCCTTGCAGGTCGGCGAAGGGCATGACGTCGGCAATGTGATAGACGGTTCGCCCCCAGGCAACGCCGACCCTATCACCCTTGCCGATCAGTTCCAGAAATACGGCGGCGGCCACGACCGGCATTTCTGCTGTTGGATCCAGCGCATGCCGATCCTCCGGAACAATCCAGACGGACTTGAGGCCTATGGCATCTTCCAACTGACGCGCCAGTACGTCGTCTGCGAAAAGCTGCGTCGATGTCGCGATATTGACGATGCCTGTTTCCCTTGCCCGACGCAGGTACATGGCAACGGAAGCCCGGGAAATATCGAGATGCTTGGCCACCTCATCCTGTCGCATACCATGTGTGTAGTAGAGCCAGGCGGCTTTGTGCAGAACCTGGTCGGTGGGGCGGATAGGCATACGGCATATTCCAGAAATGAACAGTTTCGACATTATTCACGGGCTCTGACAAAAGTCAAACAGTCTTCGAAGAGCCGGAGTGCAGCCAGGATGTTTGGCGCGGTCTGACTTTTAAAGTTCGGCCCGGATCTGCAAATCGATAAGCTTTCGGTGAAGGCAGGGAATTTGCATTGACTGGCGATGGTTGAACAGCGGGTCCGCAGTTCGTATCGGTTCAAGACCGACCGTTTGCTACAGCGTGGAACTATCGCGAGGAGCGAAATTCCCTTCGGCTAAACCAGAAAACAACCAAACCGAGGAGTCGCCTTTTTTTTCGCCGTGCTTAATTTTCAAGCTTGACACAGCAAGCGAGAGTGGCATTGTAAAGCGGTTTAGTAAAGCGCTTTACAAGATGATGGCGATTAGGCTGCCACGGGAACATGATGTCTGGCAATCGAGCTGCAAGCCTGAAGGACGTTGCTGAAGCCGCTGGCGTGTCGGTCACGACAGTGTCGCGGCTTTTGAATGGTTCGCTTCAGCTTCCACTCGACACCAAGGAGCGCATCGAGAAGGCAATAAGGGATCTTCGTTACCAGCCTAACCCGCATGCTCGCCGTCTGAGTCGCGGTCGTTCGGAGACGATCGGGCTTGTGGTGCCTGATATCGCCAATCCATTCTTCGCGACGTTCGTAGCTGCCGTAGAGCAAGAGGCGGACAGGCGCGGCCTTGCCCTGTCGCTGCACGTAACGTTGAACCGTCCCGGCCGTGAGGTTTCCTACGTGACCGCGCTTGCGCGCAACCATGTCGATGGCCTTATTTTCGTGACCAATCACCCGGACGACGGAGAGCTGGGTGCGTTGATCAACCAGACCGGCAAGGTGGTCATCGTCGACGAAGATGTGCCGAGCGCCATGGTGCCAAAGCTTTTTTGCGACAACGAGGAGGGCGGTTATCTTGCTGGCCGGCATCTCGCGGACCACGGGCATCGACGCGTGGTCTATATCGGCGGCCCGAAAGACATGATCAGTACGCGCCGCCGTTCCTCGGGCTTGGAGCGGGCACTTATGGAGCGGGGGGGGGCGTTCGAAGTGACCCGCTACGAAGGCAGCTTCACGGTGGAATTCGGTCGGCAAGCTGCACACCGGTTTATCGATGAGGGCAAGCAGGCAACGGGAATCTTCGCCAGTTCGGACGAAATAGCGATTGGCTTGATCGAGGTGCTGCTTGCCGAGGGCGTCTCCATTCCCGGCGAGGTCTCGGTGATCGGCTTCGATGACGTAAGCCCCTTGCATCTTTTCGCACCGCCGCTCACCGCCATCCGCCAGCCCGTTCGGGCGCTTGGCGAGCGGGCGCTGGCACTGCTTCTCGAAACAAACTGGCAGGAGCCGGAGAGCTTGCACTCCGAGGAACTGCTGCCTGTTGAAATCGTCGTGCGGAACTCCGTTGCACCGCCGGCGAAAAATAAAAAGCAACGAAGATGAACCTAACCAGAGGAACTAGACATGAGTATTCTGACACGCAGGACGTTTACGACTGCACTCGCAACCACCGTCCTTGCCGGCATCTCGTTCGGAAGTGCATTTGCCGCTGAGAAGACCTTTGCGCTTGTCCAGATCAACCAGCAGGCGCTGTTCTTCAACCAGATGAACGAAGGCGCGCAGAAGGCGGCCGATGCCGATGGCGCCAAGCTGGTGATCTTCAACGCGAACAACGATCCGGCCGCGCAGAACAGCGCGATCGAGACCTATATCCAGCAGAAGGTCGATGGCCTTGCGGTCGTTGCCATCGACGTCAACGGCATCATGCCGGCCGTGCAGCAGGCCGCTGCGGCGGGCATCCCGGTCGTCGCCATCGATGCGATCCTTCCGGAGGGGCCGCAGAAGGCGCAGATCGGTGTAGACAACGCCAAGGCCGGCGCCGACATGGGCAAGTTCTTCCTCGATTACGTGAAGACCGACATGGGCGGCAAGGTGAAGTATGGCGTTGTCGGCGCGTTGAATTCCTTCATCCAAAACGTCCGCCAGGAAGGCTTCGAAAAGACCGTCAAGGGTGCCGAAGGCGTCACCACCGCCGGCGTCGTCGATGGCCAGAACATCCAGGACAACGCGCTCGCTGCCGCCGAAAACCTGATCACCGGCAACCCCGACATGACCGCTGTCTACGCCACCGGCGAACCGGCTCTGATGGGCGCCATCGCCGCTGTCGAAAGCCAGGGCAAGCAGTCTTCCGTCAAGGTCTTCGGTTGGGATCTGACGGCGCAGGCGATCGCCGGGATCGACGCGGGCTATGTCACCGCCGTCATCCAGCAGGATCCGTCCGCCATGGGTGCGGCCGCCGTTGATGCCCTGAAGAAGGTGTCGGACGGCGGAACCGTCGAAAAGACGATCTCGGTGCCGATCACCATTGTCACCAAGGCGAACGTCGAACCCTACCGGGCTGTTTTCAAATGATGTCTGACGGACAGCACCCAACCGCTGTCGCAGGAGCCGGGGGCGGAGAGATCCTCCCCCGGCAGTCCGGCGAAAGCGGCATTCGCCAGCCCCGCATTTCATTGAAGGGCATCCGCAAGAATTTCGGCTCGCATCAGGCACTGCGCGGCGTCGATCTCGACATCTATCCCGGCGAATGCCTGGGACTGGTTGGTGATAACGCGGCCGGTAAGTCGACGCTGACCAAGGTCATCTCCGGCACCTATATCCCGGATGACGGCACGATCGCCGTCGATGGTGAGGCTGTTCGCTTCGGCGGACCGGCCGATGCGCGCGACCGCAATATCGAAATGGTGTTCCAGGATCTCAGCCTGTGTGACCATGTCGACGTGGTCGGCAATCTGTTTCTCGGCCGCGAACTGACAAAGGGGCCGTTCCTCGACAGGCCTCGCATGCTGACCGAGGCCCGCGCAATGCTCGATGCGCTCGAAATCCGCATTCCGCGTCTCGGCGCCAAGGTGGAGAAACTGTCAGGCGGCCAGCGGCAGGCAATTGCCATCGCGCGCGCCGCGTCCTTCAATCCGAAGGTGCTGATCATGGATGAGCCGACATCCGCTCTCGCCGTTGCGGAAGTCGAGGCTGTGCTCAACCTGATCAACCGGGTCAAGGCCAAGGGCGTCTCGGTTATCCTGATCACCCACCGCCTGCAGGATCTCTTCCGCGTCTGCGATCGCATTGCCGTCATGTATGAAGGCACCAAGGTTGCCGAGCGCGATATCGCCAAGACCGACCTGCAGGACCTCGTGCAGCTTATCGTCGGAGGCAGACATTGAGCGCGTATACCGAACGCGCGGCTGGATCGCCGGTCGCGGACTTCCTCTCCGAACACGCGCAGGTGCTGTCGATAGCAATATTCTTCGTTGCGTGTCTCGTCTTCTTCTCCGCCACCACGGACACGTTCCTGACGCTCGGCAATATCCTCAACGTCGTGCGCCAGGCGGCTCCCATCCTGGTCGTTGCAGTGGCGATGACGCTCGTCATCATCACCGGCGGAATCGACCTTTCCGTCGGTTCGCAGGTGGCGCTCG
Organism: Rhizobium sp. 2MFCol3.1; assembly: GCF_000377565.1. Classification (GTDB taxonomy): domain Bacteria; phylum Pseudomonadota; class Alphaproteobacteria; order Rhizobiales; family Rhizobiaceae; genus Rhizobium. The sequence goes on from NZ_KB898366.1 coordinate 86,144, forward strand.
TCAATGCGGTGGCCGCGATCATCATGGCCATGGGCTATCCATGGCCGACAGTCGTGATCGGCATGATCGCCTTCGGCGCGCTGATGGGCATCGCCCAAGGCTGGTTCGTGGCCTATCAGGGCATCCCGGCCTTCATCGTCACGCTCGCGGGCCTCTCCATTCTGCGTGGTTTCGCGCTGTGGCTGACGCAGGGTTATTCTATCCCCATCAAGGATGCGCCCGGCTTCTTCTGGCTCGGCCGGGGAGAATTCCTCGGACTTCCGGTGCCGGCGCTGATCGCCGTGCTGGTGGCCGTCATCGGCTACGTTGTCATCGCCTACACGAAGTACGGCCGGCAGGTCGTGGCCGTCGGCTCCAATCTCGAGGCCGCCCGCCGCGTCGGCATGCCGGCGAAATGGATCGTGGCCTCGGTCTACATGGTGTCGGGCATTGCCTGCGCATTGGCGGGTCTTCTGATTGCCGCCCGCCTGGGCTCCGGCTCGTCGAACGCAGCCGTCGGCTTTGAACTGCAGGTCATCGCGGCCGTAGTGCTCGGCGGCACGTCACTGATGGGCGGCCGCGGCAGCATTCTAGGCACCGTTCTTGGCACCCTGACCATCGCCGTCATCGGCAACGGGCTTATCCTGATGCACATCTCGCCCTTCTTCACGCAGATCGTGACGGGCGCGATCATCCTTGTGGCGATCTGGCTCAACACCAAGATCTTCACCACCGACTTCCGCTTCGGCGGAAAGAAGAAGTGAGGGCGATATGAGCGAACTATCGGAAGCCCATGTACGCTCGGGCAAGGTGATGACGGTGGCGGGAGCTATTCCTGCTTCCTCTCTCGGCATCACGCTGATGCACGAGCATATCCTCAACGACTGCCGCTGCTGGTGGCACGCGCCGAAAACGCCGGAGCGCCAGTATCTTGCCGACAGCTTCGTCTGCATGGAGATCCTGAGCGAGCTGCATCAGGACCCCTTCGTCAACAAGCACAACATCACGCTTGATGACGAGCCGCTGGCGATCACCGAACTCAAGGATTTCGCAGCGCATGGCGGCCATACGGTCGTCGAGCCGACGTGCCAGGGCATCGGCCGTGATCCCCGGGCGCTGAAGCGGATATCGCAGGCTTCCAGGCTCAATATCATCATGGGCGCCGGCTACTATCTCGGCTCGTCGCATCCGGCCAAGGTCGCTGGCATGGCGATCGACCAGATCGCCGACGAGATCGTTCACGAAGCGACCGTTGGCGTCGATGGCACCGATATCAAGGTCGGATTGATCGGCGAGATCGGTGTATCCTCGGATTTCACCAGTGAGGAAGAGAAGTCGCTGCGCGCGGCGGCGAGGGCGCAGGCACGCACCGGCCTGCCGCTGATGGTGCATCTGCCAGGCTGGTTCCGGCTCGGCCACAAGGTGCTGGATATAGCGGCCGAGGAGGGGGCGGAGCTTCGCCATACCGTGCTCTGCCACATGAACCCGTCGCATGACGATATCGCCTATCAGGGCGAACTCGCCTCGCGCGGCGCTTTCCTGGAATATGACATGATCGGCATGGATTTCTTCTACGCCGATCAGCAGGTCCAGTGCCCGAGCGACGAGGAAGCGGCGCGTGCCATCGTTAAGCTGGTGGAGCAGGGGCACATCGACCGCATCCTGCTCTCCCACGACGTCTTCCTGAAGATGATGCTGACGCGCTATGGCGGCAATGGATATGCCTACATCCTCAAGCACTTTCTGCCACGGCTGAAGCGTCACGGGCTGACGGATCAACAGCTCGACATTCTCATGCGCGACAATCCGAGATCGGTATTCGAGGCCAAGGCCTGATTGCCAAACGACTATAGAAATGGAAAGACCATGACCAAGAAAGTCCTCCTCGTCGGCGAGAGCTGGGTCAGCTCCGCCACCCACTACAAAGGCTTCGACCAGTTCGGCAGCGTCACCTTCCATCTCGGCGCCGAGCCGCTGGTGAAGGCGCTCGAAGGCAGCGAGTACGAGCTGACCTACATGCCGGCCCACGAGGCCGTCGAGAAATTCCCCTTCGATATGGCGGGTCTCGACGTCTATGACGTGATCATCCTGTCGGATATCGGCGCCAACTCGCTGCTCTTGCCGCCCGCCGTCTGGCTGCATTCGAAGACCGTGCCGAACCGGCTGAAGCTGATCAAGGCCTGGGTGGAAAAGGGCGGTGGCCTTTTGATGGTCGGCGGCTATTTCTCCTTCCAGGGCATCGACGGCAAGGCGCGCTGGCGCCGCACGGCCGTCGAGGATGTGCTCCCCGTTACCTGCCTGCCCTATGACGACCGCGTCGAGATTCCGGAAGGCACGGGTGCGGTCATCACCAAGGCGGACCACCCGACGGTTGCCGGCATGGACGGTGAATGGCCGCCGCTGCTTGGCGTCAACGAGGTCGAGGTGCGCGACCGCGCAGATGTCGAGGTTGTCGCCCGCCTGCCCGAAGACCAGGGCGGCCATCCGCTGCTCGTCACCGGTACGTTCGGTAGCGGACGAAGCGCTGCCTGGACGTCCGATATCGGGCCGCACTGGCTATCGCCCGCTTTCTGCGAATGGGAAGGCTACGGCCGTCTTTGGAAGAACATTCTCGGCTGGTTGAGCGACAATCGCTGAGGCGTCGATGGGATCCGGCGCGCTTCAGCGCGCCAGGATCGCCTGAAGTTCCTCGCTGGTCGGGAAAGCCGAGCGGGTGCCGCGGCGGCTGACGGTCAGAGCGGAGGCGGATGCGGCATGGCCGATGGCGCGGGTGTCGAGTTCGACGCCGCGCAAAGCGGCTGACGCCAGCGCCACGGCCATGAAAGTGTCGCCGGCGCCTGTGGTGTCGATCGCCCTGGTGGCTACGGCCGGGATGGTGGCAATCGCCGCCGAACGGCTTGCCAGCAGTGCGCCGTCGCTGCCGAGCGTCAGAACAACGTGGCGGACCCCTGACTGCAGCAGCTTTTCGGTCGCTGCTGTGTCGGACGAACCGGTGAGGCTTTCCGCCTCGCCTCGGTTCAAGAAGGCGATGTCGATCAGCGGCCAAAAGTCGCCGAAATAGGGCCTGAGAGGCGAGGGGTTAAAGGCCGTGACGAGGCCACGGCGGCGGGCTTCCTGAAGCAGGCCGAGCGTGGTTGCCGCGTTCAGATTGCCCTGCAGGACCATGAGGTCGCCGGCAGTGGCGGTGTCGAGCGCGGCGATGGCTTCTTCCGGCGTCAGCGAGCCGGCTGAATCAGTGGTGGTAACGATGGCGTTCTCGCCGTCGGGCGTGGTGAAGATGATAGAGAAGTCGCTGGAACAGCCGGCAAGCGCGATCAGCTTGGCCTCGACCGGTTCCGGCGCCATTTGATTGCGAATAGTCTGGGCGCGGAGATCCTCGCCCACGGCCGCGACGAGGGTGGTGGGGAGGCCGGTGCGCGCCATGACCACCGCCTGGTTCGCACCCTTGCCGCCAAGGTCGCGCGTTTCTTCGCGGCCGAGGATCGAAGCCCCGGCTTCCGGCATGGTCGACACGGATATGGTTTCGTCGACAGCGACGTTACCGATGACATGAGCACGAACATTGGCAGGCATGGCTGGCCTTCGAAAGGAAATGAAAATGCAGACGATTTCGGATAATAATTCAAGCGCCATAAGGGAAATATTCGGCACTGACAAGGCACTGATCGGGATGATCCATTGCTCGCCCTTTCCCGGCGCCCCTCGCTATCGAGGCACGAGTGTCGACGCGATCTACGACGTGGCGATGCGCGATGCCGAGGCGCTGATTGAAGGCGGGCTGCACGGTTTGATCATTGAGAACCATGGCGATATTCCCTTCTCCAAGCCCGACGATATCGGCCCCGAGACATCCGCCTTCATGTCTGTTGTCACCGACCGGATCGGTCGCGCCACGGGCATTCCGATGGGCATCAATGTGCTTGCCAACGCGCCGATTCCGGCGTTTGCCATCGCCATGGCCGGCGGCGCCAAGTTCATTCGCGTCAATCAGTGGGCCAACGCCTATGTCGCCAACGAAGGCTTCATGGAAGGCCGTGCGGCCGAGGCGATGCGCTATCGTTCGGCCCTGCGTGCCGAGCACATCAAGGTCTTCGCAGACAGCCATGTGAAGCATGGCGCGCACGCGATCACCGCCGACCGGACGATCGAGGAACTGACCCGCGATCTCGCCTTCTTCGACGCCGACGTGGTGATTGCCACTGGCCAGCGGACCGGCAATTCGGCGACCGTGGAGGAGATCGATACGATCGGTGCGGCGACCCACCTGCCGCTGCTCGTCGGCTCCGGCGTTACCAAGGACAACATCGTCGAAATCCTGAAGCGCACCAACGGCGTCATCGTCGCCTCATCGCTGAAGGAAGGTGGCGTCTGGTGGAATCCGGTGGAACTCTCCCGCGTCAAAGCCTTCGTCGAAGCGGCGCGTCCGGGTCTGGAAGCCTGATATGAGCGAGACCCTCTCCGAGCAAATCCTGCGTGAAAATGCCGCCGTCCTAGATGCGATGGTCAACCATCGCTTCGTCGAGGACATCAAGGCCAACCGGCTTTCGAAGGAGGTTTTCGAGCGTTACCTCGTGTTCGAGGGCGCCTTCGTGGATACCGCAATTTCGATTTTCGCCTTTGCCGCCGCCAAGGCAGAGACGATCGTCCAGAAGCGCTGGCTGATCGGAGTTCTGGATGCGCTGGCCAACCAGCAGATCGCCTATTTCGAAAAGACCTTTGCCGAGCGCGGCATCGATCCTGCGGCCTATAACACGGCGATGCCCGAAGTGGCGGCGTTCCGCGACGGTATGCTGTCGATCTCCCGCGATGGCGGCTACCTTGATACCGTCGCGGCGATGTTCGCCGCCGAGTGGATGTACTGGACGTGGTCGAAGGAGGCTGTCCGTTGCACGATGAGCGATCCGCTGCTCAAGGCGTGGGTGGACCTGCACGCGCACGAGGACTTCGCCGCCCAAGCGCTGTGGCTGAAGGCGGAGCTCGATATGGCCGGCGAGGGCATGAGCATGGTGAAGCGGTCTCGCCTCAGTGCCATCTTCGGCCGCGCGCAGGCACTGGAAATCGCCTTCCATGACGCTCCCTATCTCTGAGGTAATCCTATGCTCGATATCGACGGCGATCGTCTCAATGCGCGGCTCGCAGCTTTTGCCGCCATCGGCGGAACGGCCAATGGCGGCGTCAATCGGCAAGCGTTGACGGAAGGCGACCGTCGCGCGCGGCGGCTTCTGGGCGAGCTTGCGCAGGCGAGGGGATTCCTCGTTTTCCAGGACCCGATGGCAAACCTATTCATTCGGCGCAAAGGCCGGGACGACACGGCGGCGCCTGTTGTCATCGGCAGTCACCTCGACAGCCAGCCAGCCGGCGGCCGGTTCGACGGCGCGTTGGGGACGCTGTCCGCCTTCGAAGTGCTGGAGAGCCTGGAAGATGCCGGCATCGAGACGGAACGCCCCGTTGTTGTGGTCTCATGGACCAACGAGGAGGGGTGCCGCTTTGCGCCGGGTTGCATGGGCTCCATGGCCTTTTCTGCCGGCGAGATCCCTGCCGCCTGGCAGGGCAAGGTCGCCACCGATGGCGCCAGCTTTGCCGAGGAGTTGGCGCTGACGATCGCGAGCCTGCCGGAGGCCGAGATGCTTCCGCTCGGCTTTTCGGTTCACGCCTATATCGAAGTCCATATCGAGCAGGGGCCTTCGCTCGAGGCAAACGAAATTCCGATCGGCGTGGTCAAGGGCATCCAGGGCACGCGTTGGCTGGACGTGGCGGTCACGGGCCAGACGGCGCATGCCGGTACGACGGGATTGTCCTATCGCCGCGACCCGCTGCGGGCGCTGACTGCCGCCTTGTCGAGCTTATACGAGACGGTGATGCCTGATGATCCAGACGCAAGATTCACAGTCGGACGCATTTCGGCCGAACCGGGTTCGGTCAACGCGATCCCGGATCGGGTCCGCTGCACAATCGACATGCGCCATCCAGAACCATCGCGGCTCGATGATATCGAACGGCTCGTGATCTCGTGCATCACCGTGGAGGCGAGGCGGCAGGGCTGCAACGCCGAAATCACGCGATCCTTCGATATGGCGCCCTGTATTTTTTCCGACACGCTGCAGCAGGCGATCGAGCAGGCCGCCGCCGCGCGCAAAATCAAAAGCGCCGCCATGCTGTCAGGGGCTTTCCATGACGCGCTGTTCGTCAATCGCGTCGCACCGGCTGCTATGATTTTCGTTCCGTGCCGCGATGGGCTCAGTCACAACGAGGCCGAATATGTCGAGCCTGCGCATGCAGTCACCGGCTGCGACGTGCTGGCACAGGCGACGCTTGAGATTGCCGGCGAGAGCGAAAACGGGCGATCGTAAATCTGGATTGAAATATTTTCAATTCGGGCAATTTGAAGGGAATACTTCCAATTGTTTGTCGAGTTTCCGATATTTTAGCAAAGTTTGCGACAGACATTGGAATATCGTTTCTTTGACGATCGCGAAACCCGCCCATACGCTTGAAGCGCTTCAATTGGCAGGGAAACGATGAAAAAAGGCCGTCCCACGATTACGGATGTTGCGCGCGCCGCCGGAGTTTCGGTCGGCACCGTGTCCAATTTCCTCAACGGGACGGTGCCTGTAAAAGCGGAGACCGCCGAAAAAATTCAGGCAACTATTCAGAAGCTTGCCTATCGCCCAAGTGTGTTTGCTCGGTCGCTGCCGATGATGTCGGCGCGCAAGGTCAAGGCGGCGGAGGGCAATCCTCGCCTGCTCGTCGTCGGTCATATCTGCGTCGATTATCTCTGTCGCGTTCAGGTCCTGCCGCACAGAGACGACCGCGTCGCCGCAAGCCATATCGACAAGGCGCTCGGTGGCCCGGCTGCCAACCTTGCCGTCGCCGCCGCGGCCGTCGGCACGCCCTACGGGCTTCAGGTCGATCTTGCGACGGCCGTTGGCGACGATGCCGACAGCGAGTGGGCGATGGCCGAACTGATGGCGCATGGCGTCAACGTGCTGCCGATCCGTCGGCCGGGCAAGAACCGCCTGCCTCGCGCCATGGTCATCATCGAGGCCAATGGCAGCCGCACGATCATTCACGAGACCTTCGAGCTCAGCGAGATCGATCTCACCGCCAACATGGATATTACCCCCGGCCGGGTTCGCTCCTGCGTCCATATCGAGGGCTTCCACTACGAACGCATGATGCCGTCTATCGCCCGGTTCCACGAGGCAGGCTGGAATGTCAGCCTCCACACTGCCGGCTTGCCGGAGGGGTCGCGCAATCCGGAGGCCTTCGAGCACATGATCGGCCAGGTCGACCTGACCTTCATCAATGACGATACGCTGCGCGAGATCTACGCCATCCGCACGCCGCTTGCTTCGATGATCGAGGAAGCAGCGCGCACCATCGCTCGGGTAAAGCGGCGCGGCGACGTCGTGCTGACCCTCGGCGAATTCGGCGCGGTGGTTTTCCGCAAGAGCGGTGGCCCGCCAATCGAGGTGCCGGCGCTACCGGTGAGCCGGATCGATGCGACCGGCGCGGGCGACGCTTTCGCCGGAATTTTCCTCAGCCTTTGGATGCACGGACGGCCGCTGGTCGATGCCGCGCGCCACGCCGCCGTCGGCGCCAGCCTGACGACGACGGCCGAAGGCGCGCAGGGTCGCACGGCGAGCGCCGGAGAACTCGAGGCACTGCTGTCGGCGGTCGAAGCCAAGGCTGGCACATTTTCGAAACGACATGACTGAAAAGACAAGGAGATGGACATGGTGACGAAGGTTTTGCTGGTTGGGGAGAGCTGGGTCAGCTCGGCGACCCATTACAAGGGGTTCGACCAGTTCGGCAGCGTGACCTTCCATCTGGGCGCCGAACCGCTGGTCGCCGCCCTTCAGGGCGACGAGTTCGAGATTACCTATCTGACGGCGCATGATTGCGTCGAGAAATTCCCCTTCACGCTGGAGGGGCTGTCGGAATACCAGGTTACCCTCCTGTCCGATATCGGCGCCAATTCACTGCTCCTGCCGCCGGCCGTATGGCTGCACGGCAAGCCCGTTCCCAACCGGCTGAAGCTCATCCGCGAATGGACGAAGACCGGTGGCGGCCTCGTCATGGCTGGCGGCTACTTCTCCTTCCAAGGCATTGATGGCAAGGCGCGCTGGCGCCGCACGCCGGTCGAGGAAGCGCTGCCCGTCACCTGCTTGCCCTACGACGACCGTCTGGAGATACCTGAGGGCTTCAAGGCCGTCGTCGCCGGCGCGGGAACCCATCCGATCCTTGAAGGCGTCGAAGGCGAATGGCCGCTGCTCCTCGGCGCCAACGAGGTCGTCGTCAAGGACGGCGAGGGCATCGAGGTTCTGGCCACTCTGCCCGAGGAAGAAGGAGGTCATCCGCTTCTCGTCACCGGTAGCTATGGCAAGGGTCGCACCGTCGCCTGGACGTCGGATATCGGTCCACACTGGGTTCCGAACGAGTTCGTTGCTTGGCCCGGCTACGCCACGATCTGGAAGAACATCCTGCGCTGGGCGAGCCAGGCCAAGTGATCAGCAGCGAAGGACAAGCACGATGACTGTTCCATTTCTGCGCGCGATCGGGATCACCAAACGCTTCGGCGCGCTCACCGCGCTAAGGGGCGTTGATCTCGAGATCAACGGCGGCGAGGTTCTGGCCCTGCTCGGCGACAACGGAGCCGGCAAGTCCACCTTCATCAAGATCCTGGCCGGCGCTCATCCGCAGAGCGACGGCGAGCTGCTGGTCGAAGGCGAGCCCGTCCATTTCTCTTCGCCCAAGGATGCGGCAAGCTCCGGCATCGCAACGATTTTTCAGGAGCTCGCGCTGTCGGAAAATCTGTCGATCTCGGAAAACGTCTTTCTTGGGCGAGAGCTCAAGCGCTCGGTTCTCGGGGTTCCGTTCCTGCGGCGCAAGGCGATGCGCGACCGGGTCGATGGCCTGCTGCACGAGCTGGACGCCCACATCTCCGACCCGCAGGCGCCTGTCGGCAGTCTCTCGGGCGGGCAGCGCCAGGCCGTCGCGATCTGCCGGGCGCTCAACCTCAACGCCAAGCTCGTCATCATGGACGAACCGACGGCCGCACTTGCCGTTGCCGAGACCCGCAAGGTGCTGCAGCTCACCCGCAAGCTTGCAGAACGTGGCTGCGCGGTCGTGCTGATCAGCCACAACATTGCCGATGTTTTCGAGGTCGCCGACCGCATGGTCGTCTTCCTCCGCGGCCGAAAGGTCGCCGAGCGGCGGAAGGAAGAGACCAACCCCGAAGAAATCGTCTCCCTCATCACAGGCGCTCATCCCGACGTGCGGGCGCTTGAACAAAACAACCAATAAAGCGCGTCAAACCGTTCCAGAGAGGATCCCATGTTTCCGAAGTTCAAAACAGTTCTCGCCGTATCCGCACTGACGCTCGCGCTTGCTTCCTCCGCTTTTGCGCAGGACAAGCCGAAGGTGGCCTTCGTGCCGCAGCTGATCGGCATTCCCTATTTCAATGCCATGGAAGCCGGTGGCAAGAAGGCCGCTGAAGAACTCGGCGTCGATTTCATCTATTCGGGCCCGGTCGATACCAATCCGGTCGACCAGCTGCAGATCGTCCAGAACCTTATCGACCAAGGCGTCAGCGCCGTCTCCGTCAGCGTGCTCGACGCTTCCGCCATTGCCCCGGTCGTCGAAGCCGCCAAGGCGAAGGGCGTCAAGCTCTTCACCAGCGACAGCGATGCCCCCGACAGCGGCCGCGCCGTCTATGTCGCGCAGGCGACCGACGAAGGCCTCGGCAATTCGATCATTGACGAAATGGTCAAGCGCGTCGGTGAAGACGCCAAGATCGGCATCGTCTCGGGCGAGGCGACGGCGTCCAACCTCAACGCCTGGATCGGCTTCATGCAGAAGCGGGCAAAGGAAAGGTATCCGAAGCTGACGCTGCTCGAACCGCAGTTCGCTGGCGGCACCGCCCAGCGCGCCGCGCAGATATCAGGCGACCTGATGACCGCGAACCCCGATATCAAGGGCATCATCGCGGTTGCCTCTTCGACATGCCCGGGTGTGGCCCAGGCCATCGAGACGGCAGGCAAGATCGGCTCCGTCATCGGTACCGGCTATTGCAGCCCGAACACGGCGCGCGCCTATCTCAAGAGCGGCTCCTTCGGCTTCTCGGTCCTGTGGGATCCGGCACAGCTTGGCTACCTGACGGTCTGGGCCGGAAAGCAGCTGATCGACGGCAAGCCTTTCGCGGCTGAAAACACCGTTCCGGGCTTCACCTCGCCGGTCACCTACAATGCCGACAGCGGCATCCTGCTGCTCGGCCCTCCGGCCGTCTTTACCGCCGAAAACGTCGACAAGTTCGACTTCTAAGGCAAGGTAAAATCCGTGATGCGACAGTCAAGTCCACGTCTTCTCGCCATCGGCGGACGTGAATGGGCGCTGCTTGGCGCCGCCATTCTCGCTTCGATCGTATTTTCTGTCGCGTCACCCTATTTCGCGACGGCAGGCAATGCGGCGACCATCGCCCGCAACAGCACAGAGCTGATGCTGGCCGGTCTCGGCATGACCCTGCTGCTGGCGATGGGCAGCATAGACGTCTCGATCGGCATCCTCATGGGGCTTGCCGCCATTGCCGTCGCCCATGGCCTGCTAGCGTCGGTAGCGCCGGCGCTTGGCCTTTTGATCGGCCCGGCGGCCGGTGCGGTTCTCGGTCTGGTGACGGCGCTCGTCGTCGTTCTCGGCCGGGTGCCGGCGATCGTCGGCACGCTCGGTCTCCTCGGCGTCTATCGCATGGGGATATTCGCGCTGCTTGGCGGGCAATGGCTTTCGGGTCTGCCCGTCGGGCTGACTCAACTCCTGTCCAGCACCATTTTCGGCCTGCCGCTATCGGTGATCGTCATCGCGCTCGCCTATCTCGTCGTCTGGCTCGGGCTTCGCCGCACGCCCTACGGACCGCATCTGCTGTCGATCGGCAATGCTGAGGAGAAGGCGCGGCTTTCGGGCGTGCCGGTGGCCAAGGTCAGGATCGCGACCTTCGTCATCAGCGGTACGTTGACCGGATTGGCCGCGAGCTTCTACGTGGCGAATTATCGCAACGTAGAAATGGCGATCGGCAGCACGCTGGCGCTCGATGCCATCGCGGCAGTGGTCCTTGGCGGCACCAGCATCATGGGCGGCCGCTGCAGCCTGCTCGGCACGGCGCTCGGCGTCATCCTGCTCCGCATCCTGCAGAACGGCCTGCTTCTGATCGGCGTACCGTCGCTCTGGCAGCCAGTTGTCACGGGCATGGTTCTGATCGGCGTGCTCGCGCTCGAGATGCCAGCCTCGCGCATCGGTGAATTCAAGGCGAAGTGGATGTCGTGATGAGAAACCTTCTAAAGCTCTCGGGCTCCAACCGCATCCTCGTGCTGCTCGCCCTGTTGTGGATTGTCGTCATCCTGCTCTTCGCGGCCCTTCGACCGACTATGTTCAGTGCGTCGACGGTCACGACCGTGCTGCAGTTCTCGACGATCCTGGCGCTCGTCTCGCTCGGGCAGTGCGTCGTCATCCTGGCCGGCGGCTCCGGTATCGATCTGTCGGTCGGCGGCACCATGTCGCTGTCGGTGGTGCTCGCCATGCTCGCCGTCAAGGCCGGCCTGCCGCCGAGCCTGCTGCCGCTCGCATGCGTCTTTGCCGGGCTGCTGCTGGGGCTCTTCAATGGCCTGCTGGTGACCCGGTTGAAGATCCTGCCGTTGATCGCCACACTCGGCACGCTCTTCATCTATTCCGGCCTTGCGCTGGCATTGACCGGTGGTGCGGCGCAGTCCGGCGTGCCGGGTTGGCTGCTGCCGTGGGGCCGTGGCGCGGTGCTTTCCCTGCCGATGCCCTTCGTGACCCTTGTCGTGCCGGTCTTCGCCGTTGCCGCCGTGCTGCTTCTCTGCAGCGCCTGGGGGCGGTGGCTGTTCGCGATGGGTTTCAACGAGCGCTCGGCGCGGCTGGTCGGTATTCCGGTCGATCGCGCCCGGCTTCTTGTCTACGGCCTGAGCGGCCTGCTTGCCGGTGTGGCGGGGCTAGTGTCTCTCGCCTGGCTCGGAAGCGGCAGGCCCAATATCGGGCAGAACTTGGAGCTTGAATCGTTGACGGCTGTCATGCTCGGCGGCGTCGCCATCACGGGCGGCGTCGGTGGAGTGGGCGGCGTCATCGCCGCCGTGATCCTGCTCGTCACGCTGAAGACCGGGCTTCTGCAACTCAACGTCAACACCGTATGGCAAGTCGGCATCGTCGGTGCACTGCTGATCGCCGTCCTCCTCATCGAACGCCTTTCAAAACGCTGGAGTTAAGCATGCCATCCTTAGAAGAACAGATTGCCGAACGCGTCGAGGCGGCGCAGGATCGGATCGTAAGGACGTTGAGCGACCTCGTGTCCTTCCCGTCAATCGTCAAGTCGAACCCGAAGGAAGCCGGCCCCGGCGAGCGTGACTGCCAGCTCTATCTGCAGAAGCGGCTGGAAGCACTCGGCTTTACCACCGACCTCTGGGATCCGGATGGTCCAGCACTTTATGCCAAGTACGAGGGTCGCCCTGGCGCCAACAAGGGCCGCACCTTCGAGGGGCGCCCTAATCTCGGCGGCACGCTGAAGGGCACCGGCGAGGGCCGCTCGATCATGCTGACCGGCCATATCGACGTTGTTCCGCCGGGCGCGGTCGAGCACTGGACCACCGACCCATTCGTGCCGGTGCTGAAGGACGGTTTTCTGCATGGCCGCGGCACGGTCGACATGAAGGGTGGCGTCGCCTGCATGCTGATGGCGGTCGAAATCCTCAAGGAGATGGGCATCGAACTGAAGGGCGATGTCGTCTTCACCACCGTTGTCGACGAGGAGATCGGCGGCATGGGCTCGCTCGCCATGGTCGACCGCGGCTTCAAGGCTGATGCCGGCATCATGACGGAGCCGACCGCGAACCGCATCGCACCACTCTGCCACGGCATCCTCTGGGGTAAGATCATCATCGATGGGATCGGCGGCCACGCAGAGCTGACGCCGAACTCCTGGTATACGAGCGGCCCGGTCGATGCGGTGCAACTCTGCCGCCAGATGCTTGATGGTATCGATATCCTCAACCGCCGCTGGATGTTCGATCCGAAGAAGAACCATCCGCTGATGGACCTGCCGAACCAGATCATCGTTACCCAGATGACCGCCGGCGAGCATCCGTCGTCGATGGCCGGCCGTGCTGAAATCATCATCGACGCGCAATATCTGCCGAGCGAAAAGGACGAGTTTGCGCTCGGCGGTAATGTCAAGCGCGAGATCGAAGAGCACGTTCGAAACGTCTGCCAGGCAGATCCCTATCTGCGCGAGCATCCTGCCCGCGTCGAGTGGATTCTCGATGCCGACTGCGCCGAAATCCCGGCAGATAATCCCTTCGTGTCCGTCTTCCAGGAGGCAGCGGAGACGGCCGGCCTGTCGCCGGCATTGTCGGGTTTCGGCGCTCATAGCGATATCGGCCTGCCGACCGGACTCGGCAACACGCCGACCGTCAATTTCGGTCCGGGCGATCCTGCGCAAGCGCATCAGCCTAACGAACGGGTCTCCGTGCGTGATTTGATCGACTGCACAAAGGCCATTGCGCTTGCCGTGCAGAAGTGGTGTGGCTGAGAGGAGGTCCCGACGATCACCGATCGCTTTCTGTTAGGAGGCGATCGGTAGCTTGAAGCCGACTGCCAGTAAAATCAAAGAGTGAGCTCGGTTGGCCGTAACGAAAGCGAGAGTTATCTTCGTTCGAGGCAAGACCCAGAACATCGGCGTGTACGCTAAATAATTGCAGTACCTTCGCGGGTCGATGGTTCGCGTCCTTTCAAGAACGTATTATAGCGAAGCCGAGGTTCATCGGTGAGGCCTACCCTAGAGGTCAGCGCTTAGCCGCTTCGAGGTTGTCACTAGCCTGCGGCACAATATCCTGTATCTCACGCCTCTGCTGCGCATGTTTCTCTGGGTTTTGGGCTTTTAACTTTTCCAGGTTCAGAAGCTTCCAACGGACGGCGGGAAGTTCGGCCGCCTGGGGCAAGCCGATTGCGCCGAAATCTGGTTTGCCGTCGTGGAGTGATAGCAGGAAGCGCATCGTCTCGTCGTCGAGCTTTGCGAGGATATCGGCCGTCATTCGGGTCCTCGCAGCCTTCAGATCTTCGAGGTCGACGGGCTCGATCGTCATCCCTTGGAACTCTTTCACGAAGGCTTCGTCGAGGTTTGCGATCGACGGCTTGATCAATTCGTGCGGCGGGCGCCCGGAACTGGCAACATAGATCAGAAAAGTCCGGAACAGGGCGTCGGTCAGACCCTCGTTTTCATAGAGCAGTTTCACATCGAACAGGTCTCGTGGATGCTGCCGGTCCACCGCCGCGTGCAGTTTTCCGCCGAACAGGTCTTCGAACGAGACGACTTGCGTTTCGGCGAACCCGAATTGGTCCTCCACGGCCGCGCTCACACGTCGGCGTTCAGGCGGATGGACCGTTCCTCTTGCAACGGGTGACGTTTCGATCTTGATTTCGGCATTTCCCTGGCGGACCAAAACGCGTGTGTCGTTGTTTCCGCCGCCGGCGATCCTATGGACGGTCACACCGCGCAGACTACGAATCAAATCCTCACGGATATGCTCCAGTGTCATGTCGATATTCTTCAGCGTCGTTTCACGGTCTTCGATTGGGAGATAGGTTAGATCGATATCGACCGAGAGCCGAGGCATGTTGCGATAAAAGAGGTTGATCGCAGTCCCGCCCTTCAGGGCGAAAGCCTCTTGGCGGGCGATAATAGGAAGGGTTCGCACCAGGAGGTCGACCTGGCGCATGTATTGTTCACGGGCCACTTTGGATCTCCTTTGGCATCAAGTTGGCCGGTACTGTAATCCGGTACATAGGATGCAGCCGGCCACCCGGCGTCAACGCCCGATCACCCGTGCCTAGATCTATGGAGGAGATGTCAATGTACCGGCGCCAGGCATGATTATGCTTGTCGGCGAAGACGAAGAAGAGGCGTTTTGTTTTGACACTTCGGCACAGAGAGAGGAGCGTCGTCAGCAGTCTCGGGCGCAGATTAGCAAGGCTCTCAAACGCCACGTCCACCTTATGAAAGCTTTCGCCCTTCGGGACTTCGTCGAGCATTTCGAGAATCGCGCGTTCGGGTGAGGACATCGGCATCGGCCAGCGCCATGGGCTCTGTGCCAGTTCTGGATCATCGTCGCTGGAAAGGTCTAAGTTCGCGTTCTCAACGCCAGTCGCTCCTTCGCCAAACAGGACGTTACTCCTTGTCTTTACGTCTGCCTCCGTCGGCAGCTTCGAGAGCCATTTCGGGATATTGGATCCGTACAGATAAAGGGCGAATTCGCTGCCTAGCGACAGGTAATGAGCGTGTCCCAGCAAAGAGAGAGAGCTCGCTCCACCGACATGAAATCTATGCTGCATGAGCCAGACGGCCGAGAGCACGGGTATCTTCCAGCCTCCGACGACGTCCGGGTTAGTGCCCGATGAAAACGGACGGCGGTACAGGCCCGACTTGACGGGCTCGAGCCAGCCCTGTCTGACGTAGCCTGAGACGGACTGCCTCGAGATCGCGTGCCGAGTCATCCAGTCCGAATCCACCAAGAAACCAGGTGGGACTTGATGGAGAAGTTGCTTTAGCTTTGTTTCTCGTTGTCCACTCATGGTTGACATTATAGCATGAAAATAAAGTCCATGCGAGCCCGACTTTATTGAGGTGCGAATCTGTCTATTATTAATAGACATTCGGCTTCAATCTCAAAGCCGTTATTAGGTGAAAACTGCTCATCCCGCGCCAGGGCCGGAACGGACTCCATGAAGTCGGTCAGGCGAGCAGAGGCGGCAAATCGGACTAGTCGCCGGATTTCGTGATACGAACACCGACTCCATTTTCGAATAGGAATTCCAGACCTGCCGCTTCAAATGCTAGTTGGATTGCCTTCAACGTCGCAGTGTGCCCGGTTTTTCCGCCTTCAATGCGCGTTACTGTAGCCGGAGTAACACCAGCCGCTTTCGCAAGATCTCTCACACCCCATTTCAGTGCCGCGCGAGCCATACGAATTTGATCCCCTGTTATCATATTATAACCTTGACATCATAATTAATTGCTTCAGACTCCTTATTTGCTGTCGCACGACGGTCAAGAGAGGAGCTGCAATCCTCGCTTGACCTAACCACAATCTAGCTATCAGGAGCTTAGATCATGGCTGATTCTGAGAATAGCAGAAGTTTGCGCGCAATCACTCGCCGAAAACTCCCCTATATACTCGCGACGTTTTCATCGGCTTTCGGAGCATCAAGTTCATGTAGTTTTATCGGAGCCGAGGAACACGCAAATGACTGGTTCTGAACACACTATTGAGGCAACGCGCCGGAGCCTATTGGCCGGTGCCGCCGCATCGATCATCAAGGCCCAGGGAGTGGTCCAACCTGCATGGGTTGGGAATAGTGCGGATCCCGCGGTGGCTTTATGGCGTGATTGGCTGACGGCGCACAGATCGTTCCGCGACGCCTGTCGTCGGCAGCAAAGGCTCGAGACAGAAATGCTCCGCGAGTTTGGCAGTTTCCCACGGGTGCAAATCGCCCTTTTCGAGGGCGATGGTTTCATCTGGGCCTACACCGCTGACGAAATCAACTGCCTATTGTCAGACCCCAAACAGGGGGGCATGCTTCGGACGACTCTGGCTGAACTAGCGGCACGGCATGCTGACTGGGATAGAGTGGCACTTCGCATCGGATACTCCAAAGCCCAGCACGATGAAGCGGAAACCGCTAAAGCAGAAGACGAATTATCCGAGGCGCTATGGAACGCCGCGCCCCAATCTTTCGCCGGCATCGCGGCGAAACTGCATTGTGTTCTGGAGACGGAAGATCCAGGCTCGGGCTTGCAGGAAGCACCGTGGCCGCAGCTACGAGCTATTCTCGCTGATCTTATCCAGATCGCGGTGCCGGACGATTGATTGTCGCGTGTACGACGTGCGCGCGTTAATTAAGCGCGCTTACCTAAGCTCAGCGCTTAATTAAATGACATGCTTCTTGCTTAAATAAGGTTATGTCTGCTTCCCAATTCAAACATCGCTTGGTCGTTTCGTCGAAACGATCTGTCAGCGAAATAGGAAGCTTGGCTGGACTTTTTCCTGGCCGGTGTGGCGGATACTGCCAATCAAGCGTTTGAAGCTACGACCTAGATCGCCGAACTTTTCAAGGAAGATCGGGAAAGGATCACAATGGAGAGTGATAGAGTTCGCATTCACGAAGTTTTCCAGCAGAACCCTTTTCACACGGCGAACCATATTGTTCAGATAAAGGCCTGTCCGCACCAACGGTCAACGCTGCACTCGCCGATCTGGAGCGATTGGGCATCGTTGATAAGGTCACCGGCTGCAACGTGGCCGCGTGTTCAGTTATCGCCGATATCTCGCAATTCTCAGTGAAGGCACCGGTCCCATACCTATCAGTTCATGAAGATAGATGAGCCGAAGGTTCGATTCCCCTCAAGAGCACCAGGCTATGTGATTCATTTCCGGCAAGACCAGCAGGCACATCAGAGTAATCGCTGGTATCGGCTGTCTATAAGAGTAGATATGTGCAATCGTGTTAGGCATGCATTGGAGCGTCTCCAAGCGGCAGCGAGCCAAGACGGAAATAGCCACGCCGACTCGCTCCGTTACGAGTCTCTGGCACTTTGTGCGACCAAAGCCTTGGGAATCATCACATGGGCACCCTTCTTCACGTTCACGACCTGCGTGATGCGTAGATCGGCAGCCATGCTGCAAAGGCTGTAGGCCTGTACCGACGTCAGATGCGTTCTTTCGACGATCATTTGGATCGAAGAGCGAAGGGCGGTCTGCACTGCTTGTTGCAAGTCCTCGTCAAACGCCATGACGATCAGGTGATCGGCGGTCTCGGCGTAGGGCATTGCAAGCTCTGCGCCGCTGACGACATCGATCTTGAATGTTCCGCTCAGTCCGGTCTCGACGGCGGTCAGGCAGACCTCGCCGTCTCCCTGCGACGCGTGGCCGTCGCCGGCCGAGAATAAAGCGCCTTCGACGGAGACAGGCAGATAGAGGATCGAGCCGGCAGTCAGCTCGCGATTATCCATGTTGCCGCCGAAATAGCCCGGAATGATCGAGGTCAGGCAACCATCTTCTGGTTTCGGGGCGGTAGCCATGACCCCGAAAAAGGGTCGTGCCGGCATCATCATGCCCCAAGGTGTGCTGATGGTGCCGGCCTCGCGGTCAATGCTCAGATGCAGGGTTTCATCTTGCGTGAAATCATGCGGCAGCGCGCCCTTGCCTGGCCTCACGATATTGAAACCCCAATCATCCCGAAGCCTGACATCAAGGATCTCGACACGCAAGGCGTCACCAGGCTTGGCGCCGCGGACATGGATTGGGCCGGTCATTATGTGGGGGCCGGGCGATGGCGCCAGCGCCTCGTGGATCGCCTGCAATTCCGGCCGGACCGAATGGGTGGGGTTGCGCGAGGCCTCGGAAGGCGACCCGCTGACGCTATGGATCGTCACGGTGTCGCCGGGATCGATCTCGATCACTGGCCGACGGCGCGCATCGAGGTGGCCCCAATGCACGGTGTCTGGTGTGGGGAAGACGTCGTAATGGGGCATGCTGGATCAGGCCAGTTCGAAGCGGATGGATTGCGCACCTTCCCAGAGCGTCAGGTTGCCGAGCGTTTTCAGGTTCTCGAGGCCCGACGTCAGGGTGATGAAGTGATTGCCGGCAAGCTGGCCCATTTTGGAGGAGAAGTCCACGCCGCCATAGGCAAGCAGAATCTCCGTCTCGCTGATGCCGCCAGGATAGAGGATGATGTGGCCGGGGGCCGGATGACTGGTGTGGTTCTCGTAACCGACGCCGAAGTCTTCGTCGCCGAGCGGCACCCAAACGCCTTCACCGCTCCAGCGGACGTGCACGATCTTGCTCTCATAGGGCAGGCGCTTGAGGAAGGCAGCGCAAGTCTTCGGCGCATCCTCCGTCTCCAGGCGGGCGTCGAAGGTAAAAGGGCCGGCGGTGATCTTGAGCTTGGTCATTGCTGTTCCTGTCAATGGGAAAGAGTAAGGGCCAGCGGGCGTATCAGCCGCCAGCGGAAAAATTGTCGCCGCGTCTGGCCCAGCCGGTAACGCGCCCCTCGATTACCGAGAAGACCACGTACAGCGCGACACCAAGCGCCGCCAGAATGAACAGGCCGGCGAAGACCAGCGGCACGTCGAAGCTGGAGCTCGCGATCATCATCACATTGCCGATCCCCCGGTTGGAAGCGACGGTTTCGGAAATGACGGTGCCGACAAAGGCGAGGGTGGCCGCGACCTTCAGCGATGCGAAGAAATACGGCATGGTGCGCGGCAGCCCGATATTCCAGAGAATCTCGAGCTTCGTCGCCTTCAATGTCCGCATGACGTCCTGCAGTTCCGGCTCGGTCGAGGCGAGACCGGCGGCGACATTGACGACAATTGGGAAGACGCACATCACCATGGCCGTTAGCACGGCGGGAACGGTGCCAGAGCCGAACCAGAGCACGAGGATCGGCACGATCGCGACCTTCGGGATGGACGAAAAGCCGACGAGCAGCGGATAGGCGACATCATAGGCAAGCCGCGACGAGCCGATCAACATACCGAGCGCCAGCCCAAGGATGATGCCAAGGCCGAGACCAAGCAGCGTCGTATAGATCGTCTGGATAGTGTGCGGCCAAATGGCCGGGAACTGAGTAAAGAGCGTTACGAGCACCTGGCTCGGGCGCGGCAAGACAAGATCCGAGACGTTGAAGGCGAGGCATATGACCTCCCAAAGCACGAAGAAGCCGACGATGCAGGTGGCGGAGAGGATCTGGCGTTTGGCGGCGGCTGTCATGACTGCACCTCGTTGACGGCGCGTGCGGCGACGATGCGCTCGCGGAGCCTTTGCGTCAGGGACACGAATTCGGGCTGGAAGGAGACGTCGATGGTCCGTGGACGGGCGAAGGGAACGATGCTGTCCTCGATGATGCGGCCCGGCCGCGCCTGCATCACGCAGATGCGGGTCGCGAGATAGGCGGCTTCCTTCAGGTCGTGGGTGACGAGAACGACGGTTGGGCGCCGTTCGATCCAGAGCGTCTGCATGATCTCCCACAGTTCCTCGCGGGTGAACTGGTCGAGCGCGCCGAAAGGCTCATCCAGAAGCAGAAGTGTCGGGTCATGGATCAACGCGCGGCAAAGCGAGGCGCGCTGCTGCATGCCGCCCGAGAGCTGCCAGGGGAATTTATCACCAAAGCCCGAGAGACCGACCTTGGAGAGCAGCGCTTCGGCGCGATCGCGGTATTCGCCCTTCTTTTTTCTGGCATAGCCATGCTTGAACGGCGCAACGATCTTCAGCGGCATCATCACATTGTCGCGGATGTTGAGCCAGGGCAGCAGGGTCGGGTTCTGGAAGGCCATGCCGATCCTGACCTCGTTCGCGCCGATCTCGCGACCGGTTACGAAAATATTGCCCTTCGATGGCGAGAGCGTGCCGGCAACGAGTTTCAGAATCGTCGACTTGCCGCAGCCGGACGGGCCGACGAGGGCGACGAACTCACCGTTCTCGATCCTGAGCGACGTCTCCGCCAGCGCCACCGTCTTGTTCTTCTCGCCACCGAAAGTGACGTTCACTCTTTCCAGATCGATCACGGGATTGCCGGGGACGACCCCGGTTGCGAGAGGTTGGTTCATGGCGATCAGCCCTTCCTGGGCGCTGTCACGGCGGCCATGGTCTGGTCGGCGTTGCGAACGTCCGGTGCCGGCATTTGCTGGATCGCATGAACCGAACGGCCCCAACCCTTGGCGCTGTCCTGCAGCGTACGGTCCTTCATCGCGAAGCGACCGCGCACGATGGTGTGGATCGGAAGCGCCGTTGCCTTCATCCCGTGCCAGGGCGAGATTTTCGCCGTCGACTGGATCTGCGCGTCGTCGATCGTCCACTCGCGGTTGGTGTCGACGATCGCGAGATCGGCGTCCGAACCCACCATCAGCGCACCCTTTGTCGGGTAAAGGCCCCAGCACTTGGCGGGCTTCTCGGCGCTCCAGCGCACATAGTCGGACAGACTTGCCCCTCGACGCTCAAGCTCGGTCAGCATCAGCGGCATCTGTGTTTCGACGCCAGGGAAGCCGCAATCGACAGTCCAGATGTCCTCGCGGGTCTTTTCCTCGATCGAATGGGGAGCGTGGTCGGTGGCGATCATGTCGATCGTGCCGTCGGCAAGCGCCTGCCAGATCGGATCCTGGTTTTCGGCCTCGCGCACCGGCGGGTTGACGCGGATGACGCCACGCTTCGCCTCGTAATCATCGGCGGACAGAAGGAGATATTGCGGGCAGGTCTCGCCGGTAATATCGGCACCACGCGCCTTCGCCTCTGCCAGCGGCCGAAGCTCGGCGGCGGACGAGATGTGGAGGATATGGATACGCGCGCCCGTCCATTCCGCAAGGATGGCGGCGCGGGCAACGGCTTCCGCCGCCACGACGGCCGGGCGGGCGGCGAGGTGGGCCAGAGGATCGGTGCGGCCCATGGCGCGCAACCGGGCCTCGCGGCGCTCCATGATCGAATTTGTCTCGGCGTGCAGCGAAATGCGCTTGCCGGTCGGCGCAACGATCTCGAAGAGTTCGAGCATGGCGCCCGTCGTCGGCGAGGGGATGCGGCCGAACGTGTTGCCCATGTAGCATTTGAAGCCGATGACGCCGCCCTCGATCAGTTCGCCGATATTCGGCAGGCTGTCTTCGCCGAGCACGGCGTACAGGCCATAGTCGACATGGGCCTTGGCGCCGGCGATCGCATGCTTTTCGGCCAGCGATGTGGCATCGGAGATCGCTGGCAGCGTGTTCGGCATGTCGAAGACGGTGGTGACGCCGCCGAAAGCCGCCGCCGCCGTGCCGCTCGCAAAATCCTCCTTCTGCGGATAGCCGGGGTCGCGGAAGTGCACATGGACGTCGATCGCGCCGGGCAAGATATGGAGACCGGTCGCATCCAGACTGTCCTTGGCCTCGGGCATCGCATCCTTCTCGCCGATCGCGAGGATCTTGCCATCCTTGATGGCGATGCTCGCCAGATACTGGGTGTCGGGGGTGACGATCGTGCCGCCATGGACGACGAGGTCTGCAATGATCTCGGTGGTCATCTCATATCTCCTTAAAGGGCAGCCCAGCCGCCATCGACGGGCAGGTCGACGCCGGTGATCTGGCGCGAGACGTCGCTGGCGAGGAACAGGCAAGCATTGGCGACATCGTCGTCGACGGTGATGCGCTTCAGCGCGTAGTCTTCCGCATGGCGATTTGCTGCCTCTTCCTCCGTGATGCCGAGTTTCAGCGCCATGGTCTTGCAGACCTTGTCGCGGAAACGGGGGCCATCGACCATGCCTGGGGCGACGCAGTTGACGTTGATGTTGTGCTGGCCGACCTCGAGCGCGAAGCTCTTGGTAATCCCGCGTAGGCCCCATTTGGAGGCGGAATAGGCGAGGCGGCCGGCGCGCCCCTTCATGCCGAAGGTGCCCCCGACATTGACGACCTTGCCGTAGCTGTTCTCGATCATCGACGGCAGAACCGCGCGGATCGTGTGGAAACAGCCGTTCATGTTGAGCGTGACTATGTCGTCGAATTCTTCCGGTGTTGTCTCGACGCCGGTTTTGCCCATCGGGCCGGAGCCGCCGGCGACATTGACGAGGACGTCGATACGGCCGAAGGCTTCAACGGTCTTCAGGGCGGCGGCGTCACATTGTCCGGCGTCTGTCAGGTCGCATCCGATAACGACAACGGCACAGCCTTTGGACCGGGCTTCCTCCGCGACTGGCCCGATCGCTGCCGTATCACGGCCGACGAGAGCGAGCTTCGCGCCTTCATTGGCAAAGGCAAGCGTGATGGCCGCGCCCATTCCCTTGGCGGGGCCCGTGATGAACACGACTTTATCCTTCAGCATCAGGTCCATGATGTTGTTTCCGTTATTTCAACTGTGATGGGAGGGGCGGCGCGCTGGCGCCGCCGTCATTGGGTGGCTCAGTTCATGACCGTAAGACGGTCGTCCTTGGCGGGGAGGAAGCTGCGATCGAAAACTTCGGTGAGCGCCGGTGTGCGCGGCAATTCCTTTGCCTTGACGATGATATCGATCGACTTGCCGAGACGGGCGTCATCAACGTCACCGAAGCCGATCTTGGCGATTTCGTCGTGGTTCATCTCGTTGGCGATGGTCGCGTCGAAGCGTTCGCGCTCGATGGCTGGCTTGATGAGCGGTTCGCGCTTCTGAACGGCGGCGATCGCTGCGTCCGGATCCTTGATCGCGTCCTTGATGCTCTTATTGATCGCGCGCAGGAAGCCCTTCACCGCGTCGGGATTGTCCTTGACCAGCTTCTTGGAGGCAATGATGGCGTTCGAATAGAGATCCATTCCGTAGTCGCCGTAACGAATGAAGCGCAGTTCCTTGTCGGGATCGACACCGATGAGCTTGGAGCTGAAGCGGATCGTGTTGACATAGCCGAACACGCCTTCGACCTGGCCCTTCATCAGCATCTGCTCGCGAAGGTTCGGCTGCATGTTGGTGATGTTCACCTTGGTGCAGTCGATCTTGGTGATGGAGCACAGCGCCGGGAAGAGCTTGAGCGCGCCATCATTGGCCGCGCCACCCAGCGTGTGGCCAGGAAAATCGGCCGGCGACTTGATTGGGCTGTCTGCCTTTACGGCGACGGTGAAGGGCGGCTGGCTGTACATCATGAAGACACCAACGGGCGCGTCTTCCGGCTTCTTGGCGGCGAGTTCGATCAAGGCGTTGATGTCGCCGAACGCCATGTCATAGGCGCCGTTGGCAACCAGCGGAACGCCTGCACCGGAGCCGTTGCCCTGGTCGAACGTCACATCGAGGCCTTCCTCCTTGAAGTAACCCTTGTCCTCGGCGAGGAAAAGTAGGCCCTGCGGCCCCTCATACTTCCAGTTCAGGACCATCTTGATGCTAGTTTCGGCATGTGCCGCGGTGCCTGTCAATGCGGAAAGTGCTGTGGCGGCGGCAAGCGCCAGCATACGGGCGCGCGTCTTCATCTGGTGATTAGCCATTGTTGTTCCCCTTGTCCGGTCGTGGGAGGCCGCCTTTGTCGCGGCTTGTTCTTTGATGTTGCAATGCGAGAGTACACGGTCCAGTGTGTATCTCAACCGCAATTTTTGTGTATGAACGGTGCCAAAAAGGCCTCACTCGGAGCAAGCGATGCGTCATCTGAAATTGCTGCAACAAGTCTCTGAAATCGCCAAAGCGGGCTCGATCCGCCAGGCGGCGGAGCGGATGAACATCACGGCATCGGCGATGAACCGCAAGATCCAGGATCTGGAGTTGGAGATAGGAACGCCGATATTCGAACGGCGTGCGCGTGGCGTGAAGTTGACCACGGCGGGTGAATTGTTTGTGCGCTATGCCAGAAGTCAGATCGCCGATGCTGAGCGGCTGAGTTCACAAGTCGAAGACCTGCGTGGCTTAAGGCGCGGACCGGTGAAGATCGCCTGCAGCCAGGCGCTTGCACTCGACTTTCTGCCGTTTCAGATCGGGGAGTTCCGAAAGGACAACCCTCGGCTCGTTTTCGATCTGAAGGTGATGGACCATAACGCGGCGATCAACGCGCTCGTCGAATACGATGTCGATCTCGCTCTGGTCTACCGAGCCTACATGCGGCCGGGCATACGCATATTAACCTCGCTGCCGCAGCGATTGGTCGCGATCATGCGGGAAGATCACCCGCTGGCGTCCAAGCAGGTGCTTCGGCTTTCCGATTGTGTCGGACAGCCGCTCGCATTGCCGGATCAAAGCCTCGGCGGGCGACAGGTTCTCGATGAGGTGATTGCCCGCCGCGACTTCCGGTTCGACATCATGGCGGAATCGAATTCGTTCGAGATGCTGAGAGGGCTGGTTCTTCGCGGAAACATGATCTCATTCCAGATCGAGGCCGGCGCGCCGCGGCAGGATTTCGGGATGGGGCTGGTCGGCCGGCCGATAGACGAGCGCGACATACCGCGCTCCGACCTCGTACTGTGCCAACTCAGGGGACGCGTCCTGCCGATCGCCGCGTCCAGCTTCGCGGATAGGCTGGTCAAGGCGATGACGTAGATCGAACGCTCACCGCGCGCTGAACCTGGGCGCGGAAGCTGCGCTCTAGCAGCAACCGCGATAATGCGCGCCGATCAACGGTTCGAGTGCCGCGAATGCATCCTGGATATGCTGCGTCGAACCGATCGCCGCTCGATATTGCTGGCGAAGCGCCGTTTCAACGGATTCGAGATCGATCCCAAGTACCTTGCCGTCCCCCACGATCGTCTTCCCGCCACGGATCACCTCGACGACGTCCCTTTGCGTTGCACGCGCGAAGAGATAGTGGCGAGGATCGACCTCCATCACGCGGTCCCGGTCCAGCCGGTCGAGATCGAGCAGCAAGAGGTCAGCGGGCATGCCGACGTCTATGCGTCCGCCGGCAGGGAGACCGACCATCTCGCGCCCGGTTGCGCAGGCCGCGGCCAGCGCATCAGCGGGCGTGATCTCCTCGTCGAAAGCCACGCCAGCATTGAGCATGCGAAACAGGCGCAGTTCCCGCAGGGCGTCATCGTCCTCGTCGAACGCGCATCCGTCAAGGCCGATGCCATAGCGAAGCCCCGACGCCTTCATCCGTCCCGCGCGCGCGATGCCGGATTTCAGGTGCAAATTCGAAGAGGGATTGACGGCGATCTTCACGCCGTGGCTCGCCAGGACAGAGAGTTCTTCCGGCCTTGCCCAAACACAATGCGCGACCGTCAGGCGAGGGGACAGCAGGCCGATTTCACGCAGACGTTCGATGATACCACCGGGATAGGTGCGGTCGGCCCACCTGCGCTGTTCACGCGTTTCCAAAAGATGGATGTGGATGCGGCGACCGGTCTCCGCCGATGCGCTGGCGATCGCTTCCAAAAGGCCGTCGGAGCACCATTGCACACCGGTGGGGCCGAATTGGACATCGACATGCAACTCATTTTCCAGTTCCGAGGCAACGTCCGAAACGCGCTTGATCTGTTCTTCGGGCGACATCGTCTCCGCCCGCCAGATATCGTCGATCTTGTATCGATCGGCGAGCTTTGCCGCGATGTCGGTATGGTCGCCGTAGACGATCGGGTTCCGATCCCGCATGGCGATCGCAAAACCGATCGACACGCCGACATCCGAAGCAGCGCGGGCATAGTCGTGCGCTTCTTTCGCCAGAGGCTCACGGCCCATGGGGCGGATCAGGTGCACCATGACGGCAACGCAGCCGCCGCGCGCGGATCGCCCGAATGACGCGGCCGCTGCGAGGTAGGGATCAACGGCCGGCATGACGGCAAGCGAAGGCAGCCAGGTCTCAAGCGGCTTCATCCCGGCGCCGAACGACGTTGGCGACAGCGGTCGTGCGTGATTGTGTCCATCGACCAATGCGGGCATGGCCAGGATACGCGGCGTTGCGGCATCGTCAGTTGCTGATCGGATGGCGGTGATACGGCCCGATTCGACCCGGATTTCGACTGGTCCAACCGGCTCGTAGCTCTCTCCGATGAGGGCCTTGGCCACAATGATTTGACGGTCACTCATAAGCATTCTCGTTAACGGTGGGCGAACTCCGATGAAATCCGGAGCTCGCCTATTTGAGATCAGTTGACGGTTCTCTCAGCAAGAGGCGGAAGGTATTCGGCCGTGAATACCTTGTCTGGCGTCACGTCGCCCTTAAGCTCGTAGGCAGCCTTGATGCTGGAGATCGATCTCGTCAGGCGCGAGACATCCACATCACCGACGCCAACCTTGCCGGTTTCTTCCGACACGATCAGGTTCTTGATGGCGAATTCGATCCGGCGCTTTTCCAGCTGCTCGTTTATCAGCGGCTCGACGGCCTTGACTGTCGCCGCGCCGAGCGCGGGATCATGCATGACCTCGATCATGGCCCTGTTCACGGCCTTCACCAGTCCCCGAACGGCTTCCGGATGTTCGTTGATCAATTTGCGGGAGACCATCAGGCCGTTGGAATAGATGTCCACGCCGTGAGCACCATAATTGTACCAGGTGAAATCCTTGTCGGGGTCCAGACCAAGACCGATCAGGTTCAGATAGCTGGTGACATTGAAGACCAGGCTTGCATCCACGTTTCCACGGATCAGCATCTGCTCCTGGATATTCGGTGCGACGTTGACCATTTCCACGCTGCTTGGATCGATGCCGACATTCGAGGTCAACGCGGGGAAGAGGCGGCCCGCGGCCGAGCCGGCCGGGCTTCCAATCTTGAGACCGGCCAGCTTTTTCAGGTCGGTGACCGGGCCATCCTTCTTGACCAGAACTGAAAACGGCGGCTGATTGTAGATCTGATAGACCATGACAGGCGATACGTCGGGCTTCATCAACGCATTCTGGATGATGGCGTTCATATCGCCGAAGCCTGCGTCATAGGCGCCGGACATGATGCGTGTGACCGTCACCGCCGAGCCTTCTCCCTGATCGATCTGGACATCCAGTCCCTCGTCGGCGAAGTAGCCTTTTTCCTTGGCAAGATAGAACCAGGCGTGGATACCCTGGATCTTCCAGTCGAGCGTCAATTTGATCGGAAGATTGGCCGCATGAACATGCGACGCGAACATCAGCGCGGGTATTATCAGTGACCGGATGAATTTTTTCATTTGTGTTCCCATTCTGAAGGCCGTGTCATGCGACATGACGCGGCAATGCGCGGTGGCGCGTGCAATCCCGGCAACAACCGTTGCCGCCGCAGGCGCCGATGGCATCTGTGGTTCGCGGACCGCCAGGTTGTCAGAGTGTCTGCCGTTGAAGCGAGGCTGGATTGTGCGCCTGGATGTCGAAAGACATCGACACGTTAGAACCGGTCGCCGATGCCGGCTACTGCTCTTTACGCGCGCGAGCGATGACAAAATGGCTTCACTGGAGGCGGTGGGTGGGGCAGAGGGCGCGCTGGGACGCCTGGATGGCATCACCATTCTGCTGCCTAGCATTCGGGACAACTCGTGAACTATTCCGGAATTGGCGCGGCCCGTTCGGGGAACGTTTGTCCGCTGTTCCGATATCCGCGTTGTGGAGTTAGCCCGTAAGGATTTCGTTTCAGCCTTCAGACACGAGCATTCTTGAGCTTTCACGGCTTCGATATATAGTTCGGATGATGCCACCTCACTTCGTCGGCTGAGATCGCGCGCTCAGTTTATTTCCATCAGGATCGCGGAGATATGCGACGAACGCCCCGTTCGGACGCTCCGAGGGCGGGCTCTCGATTGCTGTGCCACCGTTCGCCGTGCCCGCGGAATGCCAACCCAAAACATGATCTGGGCTCGTGGCGGCGATACCGATGGTCCCGCCGTTGGCGGCCGTTGCCGGATTGCCATCGATCGGTTTCGTGATCATCAGCCGACCGCCCTCGTGGGCGTATATCAGCCTGCCTCTCGCATCCATCTCGCCGGGCTTGCCTCCCAGTGCGACGAACGTGGCGTCGTGAAACCGTCTAGCTTGCTCCAGGTCGTTGCTGCCAATCATGACGTGCGTGAACATTGCATCATCTCCCGAAATGGTATGAGCGCGCGACACAGGTCTAACCGCGCGAGGGGATACTACACCGGGCCGAATCAAATCCAGACAAAATTAGGTCAGATAGCGTCAGCCACGAGTGGCATCGCTTTCGTCAAACCAGCAACCGATCAATGCAGTGGCGCAAAGCCGGCAACAAAAGCCGTCAGATTGGCGTATTCTTACTCGCTAGGAGTTTGCGTCAATCCGAGAACTTAACAGTGACCCCGCGCTGGCGAAAATACGCCTTCATCCGTTTCCGGCCCTCGCGATTGCTCTGCACGAGCTTGGCGGGGTCGAACAGGGCCTCTTTCTGGCCTGCACGCGTCAGCGCCGCCTTGAGGTCTGCGATGCGCTCGTCGATATCGACATTGTCGGCCTGAAGGGATTCATAGATCCGCTTCGTTGCATCTTCTACGGTCAGTTCACTCATTGTCATGTTCCCGGTTTCCGTGTAGCGCTCGGTTTCACGCCGCCAGTTTCAGTTCAAGCTTCCACGTATCCTGGGGATTGTGCTTGGACTCGTGGATCGAAAGGCCGCTGCCTTCCATATCGATTTGCATAGTCGCCAGGAGCCAATCAGCGGGCATCACACAGGGCAAGGCTTCTTTATTGAGTAAATCGATTAGTTCGTTCTCAGTCGCGAGGCCATTGCGGGACTGCTGACCAGCGCGGTCGAGGGTCCATAGATAGCGTATAGTCAAAGTCTGTAGTCCATGCGTTATTCGAGCAGCCTCTCTACAGCCCGGGTCCACCAAGATCAAGTTCGGCACTTTCTCACAACCCGTTGAGATCCGGATGATTAGCGTGAAGACAAGGCCCTGAGCGTTGCGTGTGCGCCGGAGGACGTCGACGAAATTCTGGGAGCAATTGTTGACAACGCATTCAAAATCCTGCTCCCGGCTGCGCCAAGTATTCAAGTTCGGCGACCGTCGACTGTCGGCCAAGTGACCGATTGCGATGCGGGAAGCGGCCATATGACCTGATCACCTCTCGGTGGCGGATCGCATAGTCGAGGTATTCTTCATCGCCCAGCTCGCTGAACAGTGCAACGGAGCGATCCTGATGCGCGATATCCTCCGCATGTTCGAACGGCATGTAGAAGAAAACGCGGAGTTCCGGCGGGACAAGCTTGTCGTGGCCCGATCTGAGCGCCAATTCGGCTTCGGCCAAGGCAAGGCCGTCAGTCGCGAATGCGAGCGCTGTTCCGCGGTAGATGTTGCGGGCAAACTGATCGAGCACGACAATCAGCGCGAGATGGTTTGCGGCGTTTTCCCGCCATTCGGGGCTCGGACCAGCTGCGAGCGCAAGATGGGTGTCGCGGAACTGGTTCTTGATTTCGGCGTCGAGCTCAGTGGCGCCACGGAACCAGTCGTCGCGCCCGCACTTCTTGAACCAGAAGTTATAGACGTCCTCAGGTGTACAGATCGAACTCACGTATCCTCCTTGCGCCGCAGCTGGCTGCTGCCATGATGCGAGGCTCTCCAAAACCTGCGCGCCCCTAGCGCTCTTTCGCTCTTCGCCACTTCAACAAGAGACCGAACCCTGGCCCAACAAGGATACCAGCTAGGACCCATTCAAAGAGCGTGAGTGGCCGCTCGTCGGGATCGTGTCCGGTTAAATATAGGAAAAGGAAGAAACCCGCGACACCCACGACGATTGCGCATATGGCAGCAACTGGCCCCTTGTTTTTGGATTGCATTCGGCTTCGTCCCCCTCAGCGACTTGGTAAGTCTAGGGGAACTTCATATTTATGCAAGCCGCGACGTCACAGTGTAACTGCGATAACGCTAAGTTGGGGGAGGGGGTGAGCTTGGCCGCGATGATGACGCCTACGAAACCGCCGGCGCACGCGATCCACCGCCCGGTTCCGACTGTTTCCTTCAGCACGAGAATAGACAGGAAGACGGTGATGATCGGCGCTGAGAAGTACAGTGTCGTAAGTTTGGCGCTTCGTAAAGTTTTACCTGGTCCGCTTCTTGCAAAGGAAAGATACATTAGCATTTTCTGGGAGAAGCGTCATGGAATGCTACAGATCGCAGAGTTTCCTGCCGCTGATCTTGGTCGTCCGGCAAAGAACGATCAGAATTAGGACATTGCTCGATGCCGCAAACGCACTGCTCACCCATTGGGACGAAGATGACGGCGAAGAATACGTGATCGCCGTGAAAGAATGTCTTGATGCGATAAGAGGACAAAGCACCGCTGAGAACGCCAGGGCCGCGCTCATTCGGGCGGTGACCGAGGCTGGCATGGGTGTCATCACGCTCGTTTCTCCTGCACAAACGCCGACGGTTCGCGCGAGGACCGCTGCGTGATCCGCCATATGTCCGTGGACGACGATCTGCGCGGTTGCAAAATGGGATCAAGCTAGTCGAAGGTCTAGCTGCGGGTAGAGTTTCTTCAAGTTCGGGAGCGACTTTGATTGCCAAGGATACTGGCTTGTCCCCTTTATGACCAACTGAACGTCAGGTTTTTTCCGAGCCTCGATCGTCAGTTTTGCCAGAAGGTTGATGCCGGACGAATTGAGGAACTCCAATCCGGTCAGATTGAGGATGACGCGCTCATGCTCGGCTCCCAACATAGCTGAAGCCAACGAAAAGATGGGGGCATAGGCATCCGGCCCTGCCAACCGCAAGACACCGTCGAAAAACACTTCGTTTCCTTCCGCCCACACTCTGAAGTCTTCGTCTCTGATTTCCATCGTTAACTCACAGATTTGAGGTCAAGGGAACTGCAACGGCGGCCGTGGTCGTCAACATTACGCTGTCCATCTCATGAGGGCAAAACTCCCACGTCATTTTGGCACCATAGTCACTGAGCAGCGTCAGCAACCCCAAGCCGGAAGTACTGCCGTCGGAGAGAGCATTCGCCTCAATCTGTTGGATCAGAAGATCGCCCGGATTATCGTCCAGGATTTGATCGAGTTTCCGCTGAAATACCGACGAGGTTTCCGGATCTATCGGATTGCGAACGCGCAGAAGAAATTCAGCATCGCCAAGGCAAGCCTCGATTTTGATCTCCGCGGGCAACCTGAACTTAACCGCGTTCTCGATCAATTCGTTGGTCAGGTAGCTGATGCTGTGGTGAACGTCATTGTAACTGTCCTTTCTCGACGCGAACGGCATCGCCATGACTTCCGCGATGAAGTCTGACGTGATCCCCGAATGTTTCCATCCTAGTTGCAATGGACCATCGATCAGCGTGAGCCGCGCACCGCCATCGAAGTTTACATCCACTAAATCGCAAGAACCGTAGATTTTGCTCGCCATCCGTCACCTGCGCCTAAGTACGAGAAGGGTGATGTCGTCGTGTATCTTATGGGATCCGACGTATTCCATCAGGGTATTTGTGATCCCCAAGACAATTGCGTCGGCACTTCTGTCCTTCAAGCGAAGAGCTTCCGCGCACAGGCGGTCGATTCCGAAAAGCTCCCCGGCGCTGTTTTCGGCCTCTGTCACGCCATCGGTATGAAGGACGATAATATCGTCCTGTTCGAACGGAATTCTGATGGAATTCACGAACGGCGAAATATCAGCTTCAAGTCCGATGGGGAGGCCGAGATCCATGGTGTCGATCCGTTCGAGCTTCCCGTTGGAACGGATCACGATAACTTCTTCGTGCTGGCCGGACAGGATCATCTCCTTGCCATCGTAATCGAGAAAGGCCAGCGTGACGTGCTTGTCGATCTTGGTTCTCTCGATGTTTTTGTAAAGAGCGCTGTTCAAGTCGGTCAGGAACTTCACAGGGTCTGTGTTTCCCGCCTCCTGAAGTGCTCTCGCGACAGACTGCACCATCAGCATGAGGACGCCGCTTTCCAGGCCGTGACCGGTGACGTCACCGATGCCGATCTTTAGACGGTCTCCGCTTTCAAGGACGTCGTAATAATCGCCGCCGACCTCGTCTGCGGCGCGCATGTAGGCGGCCACTTCAAGCGTTCGCGCGGATTTTAGCTCCGCCTCCAATGGTAAAACCATCATCTGGATACGCTCGGCAACCGCCAGCTCCGATCCCAGGCGACGGTTTTCCCGCTCGAGTTGGGCATTGAGAGCGGAGATTTCCTCTTTCGCGTCCTCGATTTCGGCAGTGCGCTCTTCAACAAGCTGTTCGAGGTTTTCGGTGTGGAAGCTGATGTCTTGAGCCATCCTGTTGAAAGCCTCGGCCGCTGCGCCAACCTCGTCCCGGCTGGTTACGGCCACGCGTGCCGAGTAGTCCTTGGCTTGGATCCTTTGCGCGGCGCTCGCAAGTGCACTGACGCCAGCGGTTATCCGCTTCGACGCAGCAAGGACGGCCACGGTGACGATCAACAGCGATCCGAGAATGGCCAATATCTGGTAGGCAACAATCCGGTTTGTGGCATCCGTGATCTTGCTCTGTGCGGTGACAAGAGAGGCGTAAATTTCCTGTTCCGGAACGACGATGCCTAGAGACATGGTTTCGGATCGCACCGGCCCCGTCGACCATAGGTTGGTCGCGGGAAGCTTCTTCATGATGAGCATAAACGGCACCTGGTTTCCGGCCACGTTAAGGAGCAGGTGCTGGATGCCCTCTTGTTGATCTAGCGCCAGTTTTGCTATCGCCGGCTGCGTACTCGTTTTCAGCGACCTCTCGACGCCGGTGACACCGCTCCCCTTTCCTTCGCTTGCGGCATTAATCCCGATTGTGTTCTCACCTACTTTGTTGATCGCGATGACGTTGCCATCGGACATTGCCAGGAAACCAAATCCGCTCTGTGCCACTTTGACGTTTTCGACGATCTGCGCCAGCTGGTCGAGCGTGATGTCCGCACCGACCGTACCGACGACATCCTTCCTGTCGGATGACCAGAGCGGGTGGAAAAAGCTGACGATCAACTTGCCAGTGATTGCGTCCGTGTATGGAGCAGTCTGGGTAATGTCGGAGGGGGTAGGGCGTGTCGTGGGTTCTCTTGCCCAAGCCTGCCACGATTCATAAAGGCCTGGAAAGAAGAACTCCCAAAAATTGGCGTCGTTGTGCCCCGGATAGAGGCGATCGAAAGTCTGCGCCTGGTCCGTATAGGGGGCGGTGCGGAAGATCGGCCTCTCCTTGGGGCCGATGTAATACATCTGCAGCTTCGACGAGCCACTGCTCAACAGGCTGGGGGCAACGATGTTCAAAACCGCACTGGAGTCGATCTCGGACTGAACATCGGCTCGCGGCAAATGATCCGGACCCAAAAGATAACCCCAGACACTGACCACGGAGGCGGTTCCAGGAGCGTTTTGCGCCCACCGGCCTTTTGGGTCATAGCTGACCTGAGTACTCCCGGGGTAGGCTTTCGCGGCCGATAATCCGATCTCCGAGCGCAGCGCGGGATCCGCGATCTGGCTTTGCATTATGCCAGCAAGAACCGTGACGTCGCTGTGGACTTGGGCGAGAAGCAAAGACACTTGTGATGCCGTGGAAGTGACATATGACTTTAGATAGTCTTGGCTGGCGCTCTCCAGACCATGGCCGACCTCGGTCGCGGCATCTCGAGAGAGCCTTTGAACATTCCAAAGAGCGAGCCCGCCGCTGACGACAAGATCAAACAAGACGGCACCGCCGACCAAAAGAACGAACTTGGCCCGAAATGAACCCCAGCGCATCGAAGGCTTCGCGGTTGTCTGATCCATCAGTAAGGCTTTCTCCCCGAAGCCGCCCAAATGGGCCAACCTGCATAGCCTTTGGGATGTAATGCTGCTGTTCGATGGTCGACGAAGCCCTGCCTGAATTTTCTGATGAACTCGGGCGTATCTCCCCTTCGCGCGGCCATCTCTCCGGCGTAGACGTTCTCCCAGGCGTCGATTACGTCCGCAAAGTCCTGAGGATCACCATCCATGTTGGTGACCATGAAACTCTCGACCTTGATTTCGTCGAAACCAGCTTCGGTCAGCAGCCGCCGGCTCTTGGGGCCCATCTCCACGTCCATGTCGAAATGGGCGAAAAGCTTGGCAACCTCAGCGTATGTCCAGGCGATTGAGTCCGCGTGTGGCTCGCCGAGGCAATGAGAGTTCTTTTCGTTGGTGATGTAGACCCGCCCGCCTGGCCGACATATGCGGTAGAGTTCCCGCAATAGAACCTCAGGCCGATCAAATATCTGAAGAGAGTGACGGCAGGTAACGAAATCGAATTCATCGTCTGCCAAGAGCATCTGTGAGGCGTCGCCGTAAGTATATTCGACTTCCGTCAGACCAAAATCCTTGGCGACGCGACGTGCGTACTCCAAACTGCGCTTGGAATGGTCGAGCGCGACCATTCGGCCGGGATTGAACTCCTTCTGTACCAACAACGCAAAATCGCCGATGCCGCAACAGATGTCCGCGATCCTCGCCCCCCGCTCGAGACCATGGCGTGGAAGCATCTGACGCTCGTGTCGCCAAGTCATTTTAGTCTGAGTGCGCAGAATTGGGATGAAGCTCTCGTCCTCCAAGAACGATTGCCCTGGATAGAACGCAGAATCGTAGACCTCTACCGTCAGATTTTCCCCGGCAGCTGCAAGGGTTGCGAACAGCTTGGCTGACCATGCGATTACACTAGACGTTACGATGACAATTCGGAGGTCCGCACAGATAGAAACAAGGCTACTTTCCAACGCTTCAAAGGCGGTTCCGTTAATCTGTGTGAGACGTTTTACATTGAGATAGGCAACCCCTTTGCAGCGGCCGAAGCTTTCGACCATGAGCTCCAAGAGATCCCTCATATCGGATGAGGCATGCGGCCTCAGCTTCCCAACGAGAGTCACTTCTTGATTTGTCGGATCAAAAGCTGCTGCGAACTGGGGTATGTTGAGATTCACGCAAGCTCCTCTTGCCAGAGGAATGCGGCCGTGAGGGCGATCCTGTTGGGAGACACTTCAGCCGCCGTTAATTCGACCTGGCAAGCGTCCGCAAACCTAGCGAGACGATCGACGTCCTTGGCGATCCAGCCGCTAGTTCTTCGGGCGACAACTTCCCCGTTAATTGTCCCGCCAATTTCCTTACAGATGGCCGCTTGAGTGTCCTCTGGGCAATCAAAGCTAAGTTTCACGCGTACGCACCCAGGCTCCTTGTCGAGCTCGAACTTCACTTGGCCAACCTCGGTGGAGGCCTTAAAGGCCAATTCGACAAGTTCGTTGACCGTCACGGCCAAGAAATTGGAATACCTAGCGGGGTCGCCATGGATCTGACCAACGATGCGCGACAGATATTCGGAGACTCTATCACACAGTTCCCATTGCGATTTGAGAAGCGCGGCATCGAGCTCCAACGTTGCCATTGGCCCGTACCGTCTTTCAGACTTTGCGTCAGCGGCTACTGACATCGATGGCTCCCACACTACATTAGGTCCGGCTTTCGATATCCGTTCCCAACCAATCCTGGCTGGCTTTGTCGTTGGAGACTGGCGTGCCTCCCCCCGGGCCCTGCTTCAACGTCGTCAGAAAGCTCTTCATCGCGTTGACCTTCAGCGGTGGGCTGATGACGTATCCCTGGATGCGATCGCATCCGAGATCGTTTAACCACTGCGCCTGCGCAGGCGTTTCAACGCCCTCTGCTGTGACGGCCATTTCCAGGGCATGCGCGAGCACGATGACAGATCGGACGATCGCCTGGCTCTTTTCATTGTTCTCAAGATCCGAGACGAAGTACTTGTCGATTTTGATCGTATCGAACGGGAAGTTCTTGAGGTAGCTGAGGGACGAGTACATCGTCCCGAAGTCGTCTAGCGAAATACGGATTCCCAGAACGCTGAGCGTGTTGAGCGTGTCGAGATTGTCGACGGTACGCTCAAGCAGAACACCCTCGGTAATTTCCACCTCGAGCCGATCGGCGGCCAAACCTATCTCGTCAAGCGTCTGCGATATGCGATCGGTCAATCCGTCGGTGAGAAACTCGGCAGGAGACACGTTCACAGCGAGAGTGAATTCCTCAGGCCACTCCAGCGCCTCACGGCATGCCTGGTCCAGCACCCACGAGCCGATCTCAGGCATCAGACCGTCGCTCTCGGCCATGGGTATAAAAACAGAAGGCGGGATGGTGCCCAACAGGGGATGGTCCCACCTAAGCAGCGCTTCGAACCCCGCGACCCCTTTGTCACCAACGATCGGCTGATAGTCGATCGAAAACTCCTGCCTTTGCAGAGCCATTCGCAAACTACGTCGGAGCATCTCACGATGCTCGATAACGTGAAGCATATTCGCTTCAAATGCGCTTGCCCGCCCTCGGCCGTCGGTCTTCGCTGCATACAGGGCGACGTCGGACGCTTTCATCAACTTCTCGGGGTCGTTGCCATCGCTCGGAGCCACCGCAATCCCGACGCTGATTCCAACAAAAACGGCAATCCCGTCCAGCGTGAATGGTGCCTTGAAGGCTCGAACAAGCCGTTCGCCAAGCTCACGACTTCGCCCCGAGCGGCCTTGCCCCAAAGAGATCACCGCAAATTCGTCTCCGGCCAGCCTGTAAGCTCGATCGTCGTCGCTAAGACAGCTTGTAATCCTGCCGGCGGCGAGTTGTAGTAGCTTGTCGCCTGCTGGGTGCCCAAGCGTATCGTTGACAGGCTTGAAGTCGTCCAGATCCAATTGCATCAGGCTAACGGCGTCGGTGCGACCGCTTATGGCCTGTAGAGCCTGGGAAAGGTCGGATGAAAATTGACGCCGGTTTGGTAATCCTGTGAGTGGATCGTGCGTTGCCTGGTGCAGCAGTTTTGTGCGTTCTTCACTATCTGACGCTCGGTCGCCTTCAATCACTCCAATGAGATCACCAATCGGGAAAATTATCTGCTCTATCATTCGCCCATTACCGAGATCGCAGACAAGCCGGAGAGGCGCTGTTCTCTCTTCCTGAAGGTATTTGACGACTTCGGCTTTATCCAGGTGAGGATGTAGGTCCTCAAGGCCCACAACAGGCATGACGCTGGTTGTTTTGGCGAAGATTGTGGAAGCTTCAACGAGATTCAGGTGCCGATCAAAATAATCGACCCTGCTAGTGCTCCCCGTGCGGTCCGTGTCCGACGCAGAAGCCGGCCAATTGGATTGGGGTTCTCTCATTGGTCGGCGGCCCCTGTCACTTTCCATAAAATAGAATCAAGACGACAAAGCACTTTCTGAGTGCATACATTAGCTGCAGGTCTTTTAACATATAGAAAATAACGGAAGGCGATTCTCAGATGTGACAACCTGCACGTCAGGATGTAGGGCCCAAGCAGCGTTCGGCAGGTGGCCCGTTAAATCGCCAAGCACCATCGTGCGCGAATGGTTAGTATTCAGTCAAAGGTCGTGCTGGTGAAGCCGCACCGGTGGCCACAAGAACCTCACTCGCAAACCAAGCCTGGCTGCATATCTTGAAATGCGGTTCAGCCACCTTGGAACAAGCCGCTCGCAAACCTTCAGCGGGTGGATAGAGGCGGCGGTGGAGGGGATGTGGTCGAACCCGTTCCCAGCGAACGCTGCACCATGACACTGTCGGCCCAGCGGCCGTAGCGATATGCGACGGCTGGCAACAGGCCGACGCGCACGAAATTGAACCTTTCGTGCAAGGCAAGCGACGCCGCGTTGTCGGCGTCGATGTAACCGATGATCTGTCGGAATCCTGCCGCAGCACAGGCGTCGATCAGACCGCGCAGCAGCTGGCTTCCGACCCCCTTGCCGATATGGTCGTGATGCACATAGATCGAATGCTTGACGGTATAGCGGTAGGCAGGGCGTTTGCGGAAGAGCACTACATATGCATAACCGACCACCGTCCCGTTGATGGTCGCAACGATATGCGGAAAGCGCCTGCTCTTCAGATTCTTGCGCCGCTCGCGCAGGTCATCCGGCTCCGGCGTATCGCTGTCGTCCACGCCCTCTTCGACCCCTCGGCGAATATGCCGGCGATAAATCGCCAGCATAGGTTCCACATCCGCGTCCCTTGAAGGGCGAATGGTCAATCCGTTGTCCTGTTCCATTATCGATCCTGGCGTGCGCAATTATTCCGCGACCACATAGGTGTAGAGCCGCACTCGGCCCGATGAATCGGTCTCGCGGTAGACACCTTGGATTTCGACATCAAACCCCGGGAAGGTGTTGAAGCAGGATTCGAACATCTTGAGATAGTCGATCATCGGCTTTGCCGCGTCCGTTAGGCGCTCGCCTGGCACGATCGTTGCGATCCCCGGCGGATAGACCACGAACGGGGTGGTCGCAATGCGCCCGGCGATCTCGTCGATCGGCAGGTATTCGACGTCATTGCGCATGAGGCTGCGTGCCGCGTCGTGCGGCGACATGGCCATTGGCGGGAGGTGAGCGGCGGAAAACTGCTTTGTCTGGAGCGCGCTGACATTGGCATCGCGGAAGAAGCGGTGGAGATCGCCGCAAAGATCGCGCAGGCGCACCCCGGCATAGCGGCCCGGGCGCCGGCGGTAGAATTCCGGGATCACCTCTTCGAGCAACGCATTGTCGTCATGTAGCTTCTTGAAGGCGACGAGCCCGCTGATCAGGGTGCCCGCCTTGCTTGCCTCGACGCCGGGTGTCAGCAGGAAGAGCAAGGAGTTGAGGTCGTTTTTCTCGGCAACGATACGGTTCTCACGAAGATATTGCGCCACGATCGGGGCAGGAATGCCGTGCTCGGGATAGAGACCCGTCTTGCGGTCGAAGCCTGGTGTCAGCACCGTCAGCTTGTTGGGGTCCGTCATGGCAAACCCCTGCTCCATGCCACTGAAACCATGCCAGGATGCACCGGGAGTGAGGTGCCAGAAAGCCGGGTTAGTCGCCAGCTGGTCGGTGGCAATGCTCTCCCATGGCACATCGTGCGAGGCGCCGGGGCTTGCAACATCCGGGATCGAAACGCGATCAGGAACGAATGGCTCGAAAAACCATCGACGTTCCGCACGTGGCTCCTTGTCCTCGAATTCCCGGCGCACGGCGCGCATTTTCTTTCTGAGTTCGATCCCAAGGCGGATCGTATCGTCCCAAAGGACTTCGCCGGAACGGCCCTTCATCATCTGCGCGCCGACATCGAGCGAGGCGAACAGCGGGTAGAAGGGCGACGTCGAGGCGTGCTGCATGAAGCTTTCGTTGAAACGCCGATGCTCCACGCGCCGTTTTTGCCCTTCAATATGGCGATCCTTCATGTGGATCTGCGACGCCTGGGAAAAGCTAGCAAGCTGTTTGTGGGTTGACTGCGTCGCAATGATGCCGGGCGAGTCCGAGCCGAGATCGGCAAGCCCCATGGCGAAACGACCAGCATAAAGCGGGTGGAACTTCATGAAGCCGGCCCAGGCCTCGTCGAACAGGATATAGTCGCAAAGGTGACCGATGGATTTGAGGATCATCTCTGCATTGTGGATCGTGCCGTCATAGGTGCATTGCTCGACGACGGCGACCCGGAACGGCCGCGGCTTCTGCCAGGCGTCAGGATCCTTGACGAGGGGATTGGCGCGGATGCGCTCTCGCAGCGCCGTCTCGTCCAATGCCGCATAGTCGATCGGGCCAATGAGACCGTGCGCATTGCGTTTGGTCGGCAGGTAGATGGGAATGCCACCCGATATCATCAGCGCGCCATGATGAGCGGCTTTATGGTTGTTACGGTCGAACAGGACGAGGTCGCCATCTGTGACGAGGGCGGAAAGCGCAACCTTGTTTGACGTGGATGTTCCGTTCAGCACGAAATAGGTCTTCTCTGCACCGAAGATTTTCGCCGCCTCCTTCTGCGCCGCCAGCGCCGGACCTTCGTGGGTCAGGAGGTCACCGAGGTCGAGCACGGAATTGTCGAGGTCGTCGCGGAAAACAGCTTCGCCGAGGTGCTCCATGAACACTCGGCCGATCGGGCTGCGGCTGTAGAACACGCCGCCATTGTGGCCGGGACAGGTCCAGAGATGGTTGCCTTCTTCGGCATAGTCGACAAGAGCACCAAAGAATGGCGTTTTCAGCGTCTCGGCGTATTGCTTCAGACGGCTGATGAGGTTTTTGGCGATGAAGGCCGGTGTTTCCTCTGACAGGAAAACATAACCGTCGATGAAGTCGAGCACTTCGACAGGCACGTCCTCGAAGCGCTTTCCACGAATGAGCAGGATGATGGGAAAATCCAGTCCGCGGCGCCGCATCAGGTTTATGAGGTGAGAGGTTTTGCCCTCGAGACCCTTTTTGCCCCAGTCGACCATCATGCAGCCGATAGCGGCGTCGGTCTGAACGACGATCTCGGCGTCGTCGAGATTGCGGGCACGCACCACTTCAAAGCCGGAACGCTCGATCTCTTGGATGATCTGATTGTAACGAACGCCCTCCAGATTCTCGCTGTCGAAAGAAGGTGTCGCGAACAGGAAGTTAAAGCGTCTGAAATAATCCATGCCAGCATCCAAGATTAATCGAACGCAAGATGTCGCCTGATTTTATGACGGTGCTGTGACGATGGCGAGAAGTCCACCAATGAGGGCGGAAAAGAACTGTTTCAAAACCGCCTCTGCCGCCCCCTCGCTCCCGCTGCGATCGTCGGCGTCTTTGGAACTTTCATTTTATTAAGCAGTTTCGAATATAATCGCATGCACAAAAGAAGCGTGCGTTTACCGTCACCCCCTTTGGACGGATAAAATTCGAGCCCTCGTTCTCCTGCGAGGGCTTCTTTTACCGCCATTGCCAAGAGTTCGGCTGGGTCGCCGCTTGTCCTGGCGGCGTTCTCGCTTTTTGATGCCTAGAGCGAGGTGGCGTCGCAACTGGCCGGTTCCTTGGCTTGGCTGGCTGTCGGCCTCGGCGCGGCTGCGCAGAGGCACCATTCGCTGACGCCTCCATGAAGTCGCTAACTCACTGCCCTAAGGTTTTGTTCGGGCTGTGGCAATTCATTAAAGCCTCGCTGGTGGCGCATGCCGACATCTGCCAGCAAGTCTTCGAGAGGAAGCGGGTTGGAGAACTCGCCGTTTTGTGCAAGCCGTCCGGCGATACGCTGGACGGCTTCGTTATAGGGTGTCGCTATGCCGTGCAGGCGGCCGAGCAGGACGATCTCGCCGTTGAGGAAGTCGACCTCGCTCGATGCGCCACGGGTGAAGCTTTGCCAGGTCGATTGCTGGCCGGGATGGATGCCGCTGTTCTCAGCCACCCGCCAGTTTGAAATATCAATGTTGCGCTCGGAGGGCGCGGCAAGCGTGTAGCCGGCTGCCTGAAGTGCAAGCCGCGCTTCTTCCACCAGAGCTTCTCCAATCTCGCTCCTGAGATCCGCAGGGCCGTGAAACAGTTCTAGCACGTTGCGGGCATTGTGAAGCAGCTTGGCCGATTTCCATCCGGTTATCTCGCCCGTCGTTTCAGCGAGGTAACCGGCCCGGCTGAGGTCCGCCGCAATGCGGTTGCTCGTCTCGTCACGCCCCCTGGGAAAGCGGCCAGTCGTCACGACGCCAACTTCAGGGTCGCCACCGCACACGACATTGCCGGTTTCGGTAAACCGGGCCGGCGTCATGATGCTGGCGCCATAGACATGGGCGAAGGTTCGAAGCGCCAGCGCCTCGGTTGCCAGACCGTTCTGGAAGGTGACGATTGGAACGATGGCGGCCGCCGGATCGGTGGTGCCTGAAACGCTGCGCCATGACCAGAAGGCAAGCGCGCCCGCCGCATCCTGCGACTTGACGGTCAGGAGCAGGATATCGCCGGGCGTCAGTTCGGGCGGATTCGAGAGATCGAAAGCGTTGAGTTTCAGCTGCTGCGTCCCCGTCGGCCGCCGGTAGCTCAATCCGTGTTGACTGATGTGGCTGATCTGCGCGCCGCGACCAACCAGGGCGTAGGGAATGCCGGACAGTTCGAACTGCGCTGCAAGGCTTGCACCGACCGCGCCGGCTCCGATGATTAC
The DNA here is from genome assembly GCF_000377565.1 of Rhizobium sp. 2MFCol3.1. Lineage (GTDB taxonomy): Bacteria > Pseudomonadota > Alphaproteobacteria > Rhizobiales > Rhizobiaceae > Rhizobium. Next base: position 128,415 of record NZ_KB898366.1, read on the forward strand.
ATAGCGTGTCATGTCGTAGTCCTTGATCAGACGCCCAGGTTCTGCCTGAGGGTTTCATGCTGATAGTCGTGATGGAATATGCCGCGCCTCTGCAGTTCCGGGATCAGGTGATCGGTGACGGCGGAGAGACCGAGCTCGTATTTCAGGGTGAAGGCCAGGAAGTTGAAGCCATCGCTTGCACCCCTTTCATAGCGGTCCTGCAACTGGTCGGCGATGTTCTCCACCGAGCCGATCGGGAACCAGTGGCCGGCACCGCTGGAGTGATAGATGATGAGATCGCGCACCGTGCGGACCTTGCCGCTCTCGATAAGCTCGCGGAAGACACCGAAGCGCGACCGGCGTCCCTGGACATTGGCCGTTTGCGGCAGGTCTTTGAGCGGGATCTCCGCGTCGAGGTCGATGCCTTCGAAATCGATGCCGCCGAACTGGCCGGCGAGCGACTTGCGCCCCTCCTCGAAATCGATGTCGTCGATCACCTTTTGCCAGAAGCGCTTGGCCTCTTCGTCGGTAGAGCCGATGACCGGCGCCACCCCCGGCAGGATCTTGATCGCATCCGGTGATCGCCCATAGGCGGTCGCGCGTTGCTTGAAGTCTCGATAGAGATCGATCGACGGCTCGGCCTCGGTAAGCCCCGTGGTGAAGATGACGTCGGCAACACGCGCGCCGAGCTGCCTTCCTTCGCTGGACGAGCCGGCCTGGGCAAGAATGGGCTTGTCCTGCGGGCTGCGTGAAACGTTGAGCGGTCCCTGGACGGAGAAGTGGCGGCTGTTCCAGTCGATGCGGTGTACCTTGCCCGCATCGATGACCTGGCGGCCGCTGTCGTCATAGCTCACGGCGTCTGGCTCCCAGCTTTCCCATAGTGCCTGAACCACGCCCGCAAACTCCTCGGCGATCGCATAGCGATCGTCATGCGCAGGAAGCGGCTTGCCGAAATTCTTCTCCCCGGCCGAGGAGGTGACGAGGTTCCAGCCGGCGCGGCCCTTGGAGATGTGATCAAGCGACAGAACCTGCCGAGCGAGATTGTAGGGCTCGGTGAAGGAGGTCGAAATCGAGCCGATCAGGCCGATGCGCGACGTCTTTGCGGCAAGCGCGCTGAGCAGCGTCACCGGTTCCAGCCCCGGCTTCGGTGCGGTGTCGCTGGTCACCAGCGCGTCGGCAAGGAAGACCGTGTGGATCTTGCCGCGTTCGGCGTGCTGCGCCTGCTCGACATAGGCGTCTATATCGAGGAGGTTGTCGGTCGGGCCGTCGCGGCCCTTCTTCTTCGTCTGTCCGGTTCCGCCCAGAAGCAGGCCGAGCACCAGTCCTGTGCCGCGTTCACTGCTGCGACCCGCCCATTTGTTCGTCATGTCGATTATCCCTAGGAAAAGTGTCAGGCAGTCGCGTAGCCGCGCTGTTCAACGGTGCGCACTTCGTGAGTGGGCTCCGGTGGCGTGGAGTGCAGACCGGGAGCAGACTGGTCGCGCTCCGACAACGGGTGGACCTGCACGAAGCCCTTGTGCAACGACAGTTCCACCTCCACGCCGTAGACGCGCTTGATCAGTTCGGGCGAATACACATCCGCTGGTCGCCCTTCGGCAATCACCACCCCGTCCTGCAGGAAGACCACACGGTCGGTGAAGCGAGCGGCCTGGTTGAGATCGTGAATGGCGATCACGGCCGCCACGTTGTTCTTGCGGGTGACGTCACGGGCAACAGCCAGCGTCTGCCACTGATAGCGTATATCGAGAGCGCTGGTCGGTTCGTCCAGAAGCAGGATTTCCGGATCCTGGGCAAGGGCGCGGGCAATCAGCACACGTTGTCCCTGGCCGCCGGAGAGCTCCGTCACTGCCCGCTCGCCGAGATCCTCAAGGCCCATGCGCTGCATGGCGGCATCGACATGCGCCCAGTCCTCGTCCCGCGGGCGGGTGCCGAAGTAGGGCGTGCGCCCTAGGAGCACGGCTTCGCGGATGTCGAGCCCGAAGGACAGTCCGATCGATTGCGGCACATAGGCGACGATGCGGGCGAGATCGCGGCGTGCGAGCTTTGTGAGGTCAGCATCGCCGTTCCAGGTGATTGAGCCTGATGTCGGCGTGTTGATCCCGGCGATGGTCTTGATCAACGTCGACTTGCCCGAGCCGTTCGAGCCGAGAAGGCCAACAAGCTCGCCTTTTCCGATCGTCAGGTTCGCGCCCTTGACGACCTGTCTTTTGCCATAGCCGACTTCGAGTGAGGAAATCTGGAGGGTCATTCGATTGCCTTTTGTCGAGAGAGGATGAGGTAGAGGAAGATCGGCGCGCCAACCAAGGCATCGATGATCCCAACGGGAATGACGCCAGGAGAGATGACGAGCCTGCCGACGGCATCGGCTACGACGAGGAGCAGGGCGCCGATGATGGCCGAGAACGCAATGAGGAAGCGGTGGTTGGGACCGACGACCAGTCGCGCGATATGCGGCGCGACGAGGCCGACGAAGCCGATGATGCCGGTAAACGCGATGGTCACCGCCGTAAGCGTCGCCGCGATCGCGATCGTCTGCAGCCGTACCGTCGAGACGGCGACGCCGAGGCTCTTGGCCGAATCGTCGCCGGCGAAAGCGATCGCATTAAGGGCGCTTGAGCGGAAGCGGATATAGGGGAAGGCGAGGGCAAGCAGCGCGAAGAGCGCGAGCACCTGATACCAGGCCGAATTGTTGACCGAACCCCATGTCCAGCGCACGATTGCCGCAAGCACCTCGTCCTCGGCAAAATACTGGATGCAGGCCGTCAGCGCGCCGAAGAGCTGCGACAGCGCGATGCCGACGAGGATGAGCGTCGTTGCATGGAGATTGCGCGACGATGCGAGCGAGAGCACCAGCGCTGTGTTGATAAAGGAAAACAGAAGCGCGCCGATAACAAGCGACACCGCCGCACTTCCGGCCGTCGCGCCGAAGACGACGATCGCCAGCGAAGCGCCGAAGGCTGCTGCAGGCGCGATGCCCAGTGTGTAGGGGCTGACCAGCGGATTGCGCAACAGGCCCTGAAACAGCGTGCCCGCGACGGCGAGCGCCGCCCCGCCGAGAATGGCGAGAAGCACGCGCGGCAGGCGCAGTTCCCAGACGACGTTATGCATCAGAAGCGTGGTGCGATCCGTAGGTACCGTGCCCGTGATCTTGGCCCAGAAGGTCTGCAGGACATTGACCAGCGTCGCCCCGGAAGTTCCGATCTGGATGCCGACAAGAGCGGTGATGACGACGGCGGCGATCCCGAGGCCGATTGCAAGCTTCTGGCCGGTATAGCGGTCACGCGGTTTGCGGGTATTGGTCGGCAGGGAATGCGGCAAAGGCGGCGAATGGGATTCCGTTTGGACTGAACTCATCTTTTCCTCGAAACTGAATGGGGTGTCATAGCGCCGAGGCGCGTCGCGGTATCTCAGACCTTGCCGTCGAGCCTGTAGGCGTAGTCGGCGACCGAGCGGGCCTCGACACCCTGAGCCTTCAGCCAGCGGGCGAAATAGGCATCGACATCGACATCCGCGAGGCGATCGGGATAAAGCCATTTGGCGACGGCGAGCGCGCCGAGCTGCTTGCCGAGGGCGGAGAAGAAGAAGTTGCTGAAGACGATGACGTTCTTGTCCTGAACCGCCTTGATCGCGCTCCAGCCGGGGCGATCGATGATGCGCTGCGCCTGCGCCGCGAACTGCGTCTGGTCCCACGGCGCATAGCCGGCCGCCAAGCCGTCGACGCCGTTGTGGATGATCACATCCGGGTTGCGGTTGATGATCTCGACCGGATCGACCGTGTAGGTGTGGACCGATGCGCTGCCAGTATTGGCAATGGTGATGTCGCCGAAGATGTTCTTGCCGCCGCCAAGCACGATCGTGTCGTGGAAGCCGGAGCCGGGAAGCGAGGTCGCGAAATCCGCATTGTTTTCGAAATAGACTTTCTTCGGCTCGACACCCTTCAGATGCTGGGCAAGCACCGCATCGATATCGTCATAGAGCGCTGCGAGATCCGCCGCGCCCTTTTCTTGGCCGAAGATTTTGCCGAGGTTGGGCAGCTGCGCGCGCAGAACCTTCGGGTCCCAGGTGCTGACAACGACAACCTCGATGCCGAAGGGTTTCAGCTTCTCGATCGCATCCTGCCATGGCGCGTTGCGGCGAGTGAAAAACACTTCCGCGCCGGAGGCGGCAATCGTCTCCCAGTTGGGGCCATTGTAATTGCCGGCATCCGGAAGGCTGGCGAATTTGGCGAAATAGTCCTTGTTCGCCGGGTTCTTGGCGGGATTGGTGCTCTGGTCGATCGAGACGATCGTGTCGCCGGCGCCGATCGCCCGAACGATCTCCGCCTGGTACCAGAGGTCGGTGTAGACGGCCCTGATCGGCGTCTTGACGCTGACCTCACGGCCAAGTTCGTCGGTGATCGTCACCGTCTTTCGGTCATCGGTCTCGGCAAGGGCCACCGGCGAAAATCCTTGGACAGACAGCAGCGAGCTGAGAGCCAAGGCGCCTGACAGCGCAAGCGCCCCGCGACGATTTACGGAAAGGTCGGATAGGATTGTCGATTTGCGCATTGGTGTCCCCTTACAGCCGGATGGTGAAGGCGGATCGGACGAAATCCCATCGCCGACCGCTTGACTGTGAGCTTAGGGAAACCATCAGCTTCTGAGAAAGGTCGATTTTTTATTGTCTATAGATTTAGTAGAATATTATTTGGCATCCGATGTGCGCGCTGCCGCTGTGTGCCGAGATCTATGCTTAGAACTTTTCCGCTGCAGTCACATTGCCCTGAACTTGCGCTTACCAATCGATCGATCGACTTTCTGGAGCGTTCGGTCCGATTTCTCTCAAGAGCGATAAATCCCCATCTCTGGATCGAACGCTGGCCGCGGCGCACTCCCTCGCCGCAGCCAACTAGAGCATATCAGGGATAGGCCGTCGATCCATCGGGCTTGCGGGTGATCTTCCGCTCCCAGTGGATGTAGTCCTCCGTCTGCAGTGCTTTCTCGTCGATCTCCAGACCCCAGCCAGGGCGATCCGGACGTAGCTCCATATGCCCATCAACGGGCATATAGGGGTCGGCTGCCCAGGGCGCATGGACGTGCGGCTTGAATTCCAGCACCTTGAAGTTCGGCTGGGCCGCGCAGAAGTGGATGTTGACAGCGGTTGCCAGCGGACCCATTGGGTTGTGCGGCGCCACCGTCACATAATGCGCCTCGGCAATGGCAGCGATTCGCCGGATTTCGCTGACACCGCCGACCACGCAGATGTCAGGCTGGATGATGTCGGCGCCACGAGCTGATAGCAGCGCCAGGAACTCGAAGCGCGAATAGAGCGATTCACCGGTTGCGAGCGGAACGGTCACCTTCGACTTCAGCTCCGTCCATGCCGGGATGTGTTCCGGCCGGATCGGCTCCTCGTAGAACAGCGGATCGTTTGGCGCGATGGCGGCTGCAAGCTGCACGGCCTGATAGGGTTCGAAGATCTTCGCATGGGCGTCGAAGGCGTAATCGAAATGCGATGGCGTGATCTCGCGGATTTTGCCGAACCAGTCGCCCGTCTCCTTGACGAGTTCGCCCCAGCGGCCGGTATGAAGATCGCGGCGATAGGGGCTGAGCTTGAAGGCGGTGTAGCCGTATTTTTCGTTCAGCTCCAGCGACTGATCGCGCGCGGCTTCCGGGTCCGGCGCGGTATAGACGCCACAATAGACCTTGACGCGATCGCGCACATTGCCGCCGAGCAGCATGTAGACGGGCAGACCGGCGGCCTTGCCGGCGATATCCCAGAGCGCGTGGTCGATCGCCGAGATCGCTGCAAGCCCCAGCGCGCCTGGCGGGAAGCGGCATTGCTGGTTCAGCTTGAGCACGAGGAATTCCACGCGACGCGGATCCTCGCCCTCGATCTGGTGAAAGAGGTAGTCGAGAAGCGGCGGCAGCGCCCAGTCCGGGCCGTGGTTGTAGCATTCGCCCCAGCCGGAGATGCCCTCGCTGGTCTCGATTTTCAGAAGCAGGCGAGGGCGATCGTCCACGCGCTGCATGTAGGTCTTGATGCCGGTGATATGCATGGGATCTTCCTCAGGCCGCGCGGCTCTTTTCGGCGACATTGTCGACGATGGCGCGCAGGTCCGCGCGCTCGGCTTCGGTCAGGCTCTCGACGCCGGGAACGCGCACGGGGCCGACCTCGGTTCCAAGCATGCCCAGCGCTTCCTTCACGACGGTGACATTTGCGCCGTTGAGGTATTTGGTGCGCAGCGCCTCGAAGCCGGCGATATCGTCGATGAGCGCGCGAGCGGCCGCGTAGTCACCAGTTTCCAGCGCCTGGTGGATGGCGTGCGAGCGTTCCGGGAAGACATTGACGAGGCCGGAGGTGAAGCCACGGGCGCCCATCGCGTAAAAGGCCGGCGCCCAACCCTCGGCAAGGCCGCAGACCCAGATCGCCGGCGCATCCTTGGTCGCGCGGATCACTTCTGCGAGCAGCATGAGATTGCTGGAGGCAAACTTGATGCCGGCGATATTCGGGTGCAGCGCAAGCTTGCGGAAATCGGCTACGGAGAAGGTGTCGCTGCGCACATAGGCGATGACGGGGACGGTGCTGGCGTCGGCAAGCTCAAGGAAGTAGCGGGCTTGGTAGCTTGGCCCGGCGAAGGGGTCCATCGGGTGATGGCCCATGATTGCATCGGCGCCTTCGGCGATGGCGTCACGGGCTAGTGCCTTGGCTTCGGTCAGCGACCGACCGACCGCAGCGCTGACCAGCGATTTGCCGCCGGCGGCCTTGATCGTCGCGGCGTGGACCGCGCGCACTTCGTCCATGGTTAGGGTGAAGAACTCACCGGTGTTGCCGGCGGCCATCAGGTTGTGGACCCGCGCATGGGCGAGGCGGGTGATCAGGGCCGAGAGCTTGGCGATATCGACGCTGCCATCCGCTTTATAGGGGGTCACGGGCACGCCCGATATGCCCGTCAGGGCCTTGCGGATCTTTTCCATTGCCTCGGTCACGTCAGATGTCCTCCTTCTTCTTGAACACGATGTTGAGGTAGGTTTCGCCGGAACGGACGACGTGGTCGCGCATCACGCGTTCGGCCTTGTCGCTGTCGCTGGAGATGATGGCGGCGGCGATCGCGGCATGTTCGGCCAGCGCCTTGCCGCGCTCGAGCGGATCGGAATGGATGACGCGGCGGATGCTGCCGTCGTAGAACTGCTGCCGTTCGATCATGCGCGAGAGATACTGGCATCGCGAGGCGATGTGGATCTGCTCGTGAAACGTCTCGTTGAGCGAGATCAGGTCGTCGGCCACGCCGTCCTCGGTCGCCTTGCGCATCAGTGCGACGATGTCGTCCAGCTTGGCCGCTTCGGTCTTCTCGATGCGCTTGGCGGCAAGGTGGGCGATCATCGATTCCAGCGCGGCGCGCGCCAGGATCATCTCTTCGGCCCAGTTCGCGTTGAAGCGGATCAGCACGCCGCGACGTGGCAGTGTTTCGACGAGACCTTCGGTTTCAAGCTGACGCAGGGCTTCCTTGATGGGTGTCGTGCTGACGCCAAGCTGCTCGGCGAGCTGGCGCTCATTGACGCGCTCATCTGGCGCAAAGCGGCCGGATAGGATCGCGGTGCGCAGCGTCTTGTGCACATGGTCGCGCAATGTCGTCAGAAAACGCGGGTCGATCTTCTCGATGCGGTCTGCGCCAGGCTGCGTCGATGCCTCTTTTTGCATGTCCCGAAAATTCCCCCGTTGACGACAAAATCGTTTTGTGAGATCTGATATACCAGATTTCAGATCGATGTCGATATGAAAATTCGCGCTCGGGGCGAGGTCCGGCGCACCAGGGAGGAGATAGGACGATGAAAAGACGCAGTTTTCTGATGGCATCGGCTATGGTGGCGTCGACGCTTGCCATGCCGCTCGCAGTGCAGGCGGCAACGCCGAAGGACCAGCTGGTGATCGCCACCAACATGTCCTCCATGCGCGGTCTCGACCCGAATGAGCTCAACCAGCTGGAATCGGCGGAAATCGTCGCCAACCTCTATGAGCGCCTGATCGTGCTCGCCGCCGATGACATCACAAAGCCGCAGCCGGGCATCGCCGAAAGCTGGACGGTATCCGACGACGGCAAAACCTTCACCTTCAAGATTCGCTCCGGCGTCACATTCCATTCCGGCAATGCGCTGACCGCCAAGGATGTCGAGTGGTCGCTTCGTCGCCTGGTGAAGCTCGGGCTGGCGCCCTCCGTCGATCTTCGCCAGTGGGGCATCACCGACAAGAATGTTGATGAGCTGATCAAGGCGACGGATGATTCAACCGTCGTGCTGCAGACGCCCGAGGTCTGGAACCCGAACCTGATCCTCTTCTCGCTCGCCAGCTTCTCGACCTCGATCCTGGATAGCCAGCTTCTCGCCAAGAACGAGAAGAACGGCGACATGGGCCGCGAATTTCTGCAGACCAACGATGCCGGATCCGGGCCCTATTCGCTGCGCACCTGGCGCGTCAACGATCTTCTGATCGCCGAGGCCTTCAAGGAATACTGGCAGGGCGCGCCGAAGATGCGCCGGGTCATCCTTCGCCATATGCCGGAATCCTCAGGCCAGCGCCTGCAGCTGGAAGCAGGCGACGTCGATGTCGCGACGCGTCTTTCCTCCACCGATCTGGCGGCGATCGAGGCCGGCGGCAAGGCCGATATTCAGAAGACGCCGGGCTTCGGCTTCTATTATCTGGCGCTCAACCAGAAAGACGAAGTCCTCTCCAAGCCGAAGGTCCGCGAGGCATTCCGCTATCTCATCGACTATGACGGTCTCGCCAACACCGTCATGAAATATTACGGCATCAAGCAGCAGACGATCATTCCCGGCGGCCTGCCGGGCGCCAGCACCGAGAACCCCTACAAGCTCGATATCGAAAAGGCCAAGCAGCTGCTGGCGGAAGCCGGATATCCCGATGGCTTCTCCAAGGTCTATTACGCGACGCCCGTGACGCCGGAGTACGAAGTCGCGCAGTCGCTGCAGGCGAACGCCGCCAAGGCCGGCATCAAGCTCGATCTCCAGGGTGGCGATCATATCGGCAAGTTCCGCAACCGCGAATTCGAGATCTTCTCGGCGCGCACCGGCGAACGCCTGCCCGATCCGCATGCGGTTCTGGCATCCTATGCCACGAACCCGAACAATGCCGACGATGCGAAACTCTCTGGCCTGATCGCCTGGCGCTCCGCCTGGGAGGTTCCGAAGGACATCCAGGACATGGTGATGGCGGCCGCGCACGAGACCGACCAGCAGAAGCGCGCCGATCTCTACGCCAAGATCAACAAGGCCTATCTGGATGCTTCACCGGCCCTGATCACCTCCTTCCAGCGCACGGACGCGAAGGCGGTGCGGAAGGAAGTCAAGGGCTATGTCGGCCATTCGACCTGGCTCACCCGGTGGGACACCGTCTCGAAGGGCGAATAAGCCTTTCCTGTCGAGGAGAATGACGTGAGTATCTCACAGACATCTGGAAACGCGCCGGCAGGCGCACGGGCTGCGCTCGGCGCGCTGCGTAAGGTGACGGCATCGTTTGCCGTCATCCTGACAACGCTGCTCGGCCTGCTCGTGATCACCTTCGTCGTCGGCCGCATGGTTCCCGCCGATCCGGTTATCGCCGTCATCGGCGACCAGGCCGATCACGAGACCTACGAGCGCGTCTACAAGGAAATGGGGCTGGATAAGCCGCTCTATGTGCAATTCGCCACCTATCTCGGCAATGTCGCGCATCTGGATTTCGGCCAGTCACACGTGACGAAAAACCCCGTCGCCAGCGATCTTGCCCGCGTCTTTCCGGCAACGCTCGAGCTCGCCACGCTGGCAACGATCATCGGCGCCGGCTTCGGCATCCCGCTCGGCATCATCTCCGCTGTGCGCAAAGGCACCTGGGTCGATCACCTCGCGCGTGTCGTCGGTCTGCTCGGCCATTCGACGCCGATCTTCTGGCTGGGCACGATCGTCATCCTCGTATTCTACGCGAAGTTTGGTCTCATACCCGGCAGCGGCCGCCTCGATGTCTATAATGAAGGGCTGGTCGAAGGGCCGACCAACTCCATCCTCGTCGATGCAATCCTCGCCGGCGAATGGGAGGTCTTCCGGGATGCCCTGCTGCATGTTGCGGCTCCCGCGCTGATCCTCGGCTATGCTGCGATGGCCTATCTCAGCCGCATGAGCCGCAGCTTCATGCTCGAGCAGCTGCGTCAGGAATATGTGCTGACCGCCAAGGCCAAGGGCCTCGGTCAGCGGGCGATCGTCTGGCGCCACGCGTTTCGCAACATTCGCGTGCAGCTGCTGACGATCGTGGCACTCGCCTATTGCGGCCTGCTCGACGGCACCGTTCTTATCGAGACGGTTTTCGCATGGCCCGGCCTTGGCCAGTATCTGACCTCGGCGCTGTTCTTCGCAGACATGAACGCGGTGCTCGGCAGCGTCCTCCTCATCGGCATCATCTCGATTGCCATCAACCTCCTGTCGGACCTGACCTATCGGTTCCTCGATCCGCGTACCCGGTGACATCATGGCGACACGTTATTTCAACGATCTGCACAATTGGCTGATCAACGAGGAGTTCTCCTCGACGCGTCAGGCGCGGCTCCACAAGGCCTATGTCCTGTGGCTGAACCTGATTGCCAATCCACTGGCATTCGCCGGCTTCGTCGTCGTGCTGCTGCTCGTTCTGATCGCGACCTTCGCGCCGCTGCTCGCCAACCATGATCCGATCGTCCAGGATCTGACCATGGCGCTTAAGCCACCATCGTCGGCCAACTGGTTCGGCACCGATGAATTCGGCCGCGACGTCTATTCGCGCCTCGTCTACGGCGCGCGCACGACGCTCTATATCAGCATTCTGGTAACGGTCATCGTGGCGCCCATCGGCTTTGCGATCGGCGCGACCGCCGGCTATCTCGGCGGCTGGGTCGATGTGGTCCTGATGCGCATCACCGATATCTTCCTGTCCTTCCCAAGTCTCGTTCTGGCGCTCGCCTTTTCCGCGGCCCTTGGTCCAGGGATCGAGAATGCCGTCATCGCCATCGCGCTCACCGTCTGGCCGCCGATCGCGCGCTTGGCGCGCGCCGAAACGCTGACGTTCCGTGCCGCCGATTTCGTCGTCGCAGCCGAGCTGCAGGGCGCTGGCATGGGACGCATTCTGTTTCGCCATATCGTGTCGCTCTGCGCGCCGTCGATCATCATCCGCCTGACGCTCAACATGTCGAGCGTCATCCTGACGGCCGCCGGTCTTGGCTTCCTCGGGCTTGGCGCGCAGCCGCCGATGCCGGAATGGGGGGCCATGGCAGCCTCTGGTCGGCAGTATCTTCTCGATGCCTGGTGGCTGACGACGGTTCCCGGCATCGCCATTCTCCTGGTCAGTCTCGCCTTCAATCTGCTCGGCGACGGACTGCGCGACATCATGGATCCCCGCAATGCCTGAACAGTCAAAACCGATCCTCTCGGTCAAGAACATGTCGGTGCAGTTTCCGACGCTGTCCGGCGTGGTCAACGCCGTCAAGAATGTAAGCTTCGATGTCGGCCGCGAGAAAGTGGGCATCATCGGCGAATCCGGCTCGGGTAAAAGCACGACCGGGCGCGCGATCATGCGGCTGCAGCCGGGCACGGCCCGCGTCGTTGCCGATGAGTTGCGCTTCGAGGACGTCGATCTCCTGGCCGCCAGCGAGGCCGACATGCGCGCGATCCGCGGTAGCCGGATTTCGATGATCCTGCAGGACCCGAAATATTCGCTCAATCCCGTCATGACCGTCGGCGAGCAGATCGCCGAAACCGTCATCCTGCATGAGCGCCTCGGCAAGAAGGCGGCGCGCGAGCGTACGCTCGCCATGCTGGAGCGAGTGAACATCCGCGACCCGCAGCGCGTCTTCAATCTCTACCCGCACGAAGTCTCAGGCGGCATGGGCCAGCGCATCATGATTTCGATGATGCTGATCTCCTCGCCATCGCTGATCATCGCCGACGAGCCGACATCCGCACTCGATGTGACCGTGCGCCAGCAGGTGCTGTCGATCCTCGACGACCTGATTACCGAACGCAATATCGGCCTGATCTTCATCTCTCACGACCTCAACCTCGTGAAGAGCTTCTGCGACCGCGTCATCATCATGTATGCGGGCCGGATCGTGGAAACAATCGAAGCTTCCAGGCTCGACGAAGCAACCCATCCCTATACACGCGGCCTGCTTGAGGCGCTGCCAAGTCTCGATCATCCCAGGGATCGGCTGGAAGTGCTGAAGCGTCAGGCAAGCTGGGCGGAGGCGTGACATGTCCATCATATCGGTAAACGATCTCGCCGTGTCCTTCGGCAGCGGCAATGATTTCAAGCAGGTCGTCAAAAGCGTCGCCTTCGAGGTCGCGCCAGGCGAAACATTCGGTCTGGTCGGCGAAAGCGGATGCGGCAAGTCGACGGTGCTTGGCGCGCTTGCTGGACGTATCAAGGAGTGGAGCGGTGCTGTTTCGATCGACGGCGACGTGGTCGGCCCGAAACGGTCGCGCGCGCAACTCGCCAAGCAGCAGATGGTGTTTCAGGATCCTTTCGGCTCCCTGCATCCGCGCCACACGATCGGGCGCACGCTGCTGGAGCCGCTCGAGATCCATGGGCTGGATCGCAAGCAGGAGCGTGTCGATCAGGTGCTGCGCGACGTCGGCCTGCCACCCGGCTTCCGGCATCGCTTCCCGCACCAGCTCTCCGGCGGCCAGCGGCAGCGCGTGGCAATCGCCCGCGCGCTCATCCTCGAGCCAAAGATCCTCCTGCTCGACGAACCGACATCGGCGCTCGACGTCTCGATCCAGGCGGAAATTCTCAATCTCCTGAAGGATCTGCGTGAACGCTCGAAGCTGACCTACATCCTCGTCAGCCACGACATGGCTGTCATCGCGCATCTCTGCAACCGCGTGGCTGTCATGCAGGACGGCGTGTTCGTCGAGATCGCAACGCGTGAGCAACTGCTGGGAGACGATGTCGAGCACCCCTATACGAAAACCCTGCTCGATGGCAGCAGGGGGTATATTCCTCGGTCCAAGCGAACAACGACCGCGTCTCGTCTATAAAGAGCCGGTGCTCCAGTTTGAGTGCGCTCAGTCGTTCGACTGTGACGCTATCGTGCTCGCGACGAGCTGTATTTCTGTGGCTTCAAGCCGGCCACGACTGGGCTGTTGCGACAGATCGTCATCGAGGCGAATGCGATAGCGGACATGATCTCGAGCAGCACCCGCTCACCCTGCTCCGAGATCAAAACGCGTGTTGCCACCATGCAAAGAGTTTGTCTTGTTGGACGACCTTGACGTTTGTTTTCGACACGCCGGGAACGGGAGATCCCGCCGTGCTTGCACAGGCTCCCTGCGGCCGTCGCCGACGGTTTGCGAAGGCTGGGTCCAATTCGATCTGGCCTCAGCTCACTTTGGGATTTAGTCCACAGAACCCCCATAGTTTTAAGGGGTGTGACAGACAGGACACGAACATCAACGGAACAGAAGCGGGGCCTGCCCTAAAGGGGTAACCAGTCTCTGCTTGCGACCCTGTAGCGTGATTGGTGCTGGATCGGTCCTTGTTATCGTGGCGTTGACATAAACGCCGGTCCAGCAATTGCCCGCCATGAACATGACGTTCATGGCGGGTTTCGACCTGCGGGCATGGCTTTGCCGTTCCCCTGCGGTCGATCAGCCGCGTTGTCACCGTGCTGACCGCGGTGCATGACGAGTTGGACGATCGTCGATAGAAAACGAGCGCGAGATCCAGAGCGTTTTGTTGCCGGTTAAACGTGCGACAGGCTCGGGCACATCAGTTACCATTTTTAGCCACTGATTTTAGCGTTTCTATTAACTGTATCGAAACGGAACAATTAGATTTAACCACTCATTTGTTATTGGAACCGTAGCGTCCTTCGCAACCCTAGCGGAGGATGGCATGCGCAGTCTCAATTCTGATATGAGCCGTTTCTCAGGGCGGCAGTTCACACAGCGCATCGTCTATCCCATGGCTGGGATAATGATCCTCATGATCATCGTGGTGATCGGTTTCCTGATCCTCTCCGCTCGCCAGCAAAATCGACTGGAGATCGACGGCTCGATGCGGCTCGCTACGACGGCCTTGCAGGTGAAGGCCCGTGAAGTGGGTCGGAACCTTCGCGACTATACGATACGGCCAGACGTCCATGAAAACCTTCATGATGGCATAGACCTCGGATGGGCTGTCACCGACGGGAATATTGGCGGCACCCTCTACAGCGAACTCGGCTACGAAATGGTCTTTGTCGTCGCGCCCGGGGACAAGACGATTTACAGTCTGATCGATGGCGTGCCCACGAAAGCGGACGCAATTGAGCTGATGCCTCGTGGTCTGCGTGATCTTCTTCACGTGGCGGCAATTCAGCCGGATCCGACCACAAGCCTCATCAAGTCAGGCAGCGACGTCTATGTCGTTGCCGCCAATGGAATTCTTCCGCCGTCGATTGATCGTTCGACGATCAATCCGCGCGATCTCACGATGCTGGTCTTCGCCAAACGACTGGATCAGAAATTTCTCGACAGAATGGGACATGATTACTTGCTAAGTGATCTTACCATCTCGTTCGATGAGCAGCATGGCAAGGAAGCCTCCATCCCGCTCATGACGCAAAACCGGATGTACCTCGGCACCATTTCGTGGTCGCCGCCCAAGCCGGGCAACCAGCTGCTTAGCTTCATCGTGCCGCCTCTAGGTATGGCACTGCTGGTGCTCGCGGCATTCTCGGTGCTGGTTGTGCGCAACGCGCGCAGATCAACGACCGCCTTGGAGGAGTCTGCCACTCGCGTAAGCCACCTCGCGCACTATGATGCCCTGACGAGCCTCCCCAACCGGGTCTTGTTTAGAGAGCGGCTGGATACAGCACTCTCACCATTAGCTCAGACGTCCCAGATTGCGGTGATTTGCCTAGATCTCGATAATTTCAAGGAGGTCAACGACAGCCTGGGCCATGCGGCAGGTGACCAGCTTCTGCAGCAAGTGTCGGAACGTCTCAGGTCGTGTATCTCCTACAACGATACGGTCGCGCGTTTGGGAGGCGACGAGTTCGCTGTTATCCAGATCGGTTCCAGCCAGCCGCACGATGCCGAAGAGCTCAGCAGAAAGCTGATAGATAGCATTCGGACGCCCTTCATTGTCGAAGGGCACACGCTTCACATAGGCGTCAGCGTTGGCATCGCACTGGCGGACACGACGGACGGCGCGCCCGAGCGGTTGTTGAAAAACGCAGACATTGCGCTTTACCGCGCCAAGCAGGGCGGACGGGCCACCTACCGGATATTCGAAGCACAAATGGATGCCGAGCTCCAGGAACGGCGCGGTCTCGAGTACGATCTGCGCCAGGCGGTCCTGAAGAACGAGCTTGAGCTTCACTATCAGCCACTCATTGACTTGGAGAACCAAACTGTTGCTGCGGTAGAGGCGCTGGTGCGATGGCGCCATCCGATGCGCGGACTTGTTTCGCCGGCCGACTTCATTCCGCTGGCTGAGGAAACCGGGTTGATCGTAGCAATTGGAGAATGGGTGCTGGAAACAGCCTGCAGCCAAGCGCTGGACTGGGATCGTTTGCGTATTGCCGTCAATCTCTCTCCGGTTCAATTTCGCAATCGTGAGCTCGTCGAAACGGTGCGGCAGGTTCTTCAAAGGACGGGATTGGACCCTGACCGATTGGAACTTGAGATTACCGAAAGCATCTTGATCAACGATGCTGCCGCGGCGCTCGAAATCCTGAATGGACTGAAGTCGCTTGGCGTCAAGATTGCCATGGATGATTTCGGCACCGGCTATTCGTCGCTCGGATATCTCAACTCGTTTCCGTTCGACAAGATCAAGATCGATCGTTCCTTCATCGGCGACCTGAGCGACACTGAGAAATCGGGCGCGATCGTCAAATCGGTGATCAGCCTGGGACAAAGCCTCAAAATGGTCACGACGGCTGAGGGCGTCGAGACATCCGAGCAGGCTGCGTTTCTGCGACAACAAGGATGCGACCAAGTGCAGGGGTTCTATTTCAGCAAGCCCGTGGTGGCTAAGGAACTAGCCGCATTTGTCGAGCGGTGGAACTCCGACAAGAAACAACGGGTTCTCGAGGTTGAGGCCGCATGAAAGCCGCAACGGGTCGTGGCCGCGGCTGTTCCAGCTCCAATTCTAACCATATAGACTTCTGCCGGGGCGTGACAAAGGCCGTCTCTTGATAACACGATGGAGCTCCCGTGAACGAGCATTTCCAACCAGTTGACCTTTCCAAAGCCTATCGGCTCGTCAATCACGGGCCAACGGTGCTGATATCGGCACGGCATGGTGACGTTCACAATGTCATGACAGCGGCCTGGTGCTGCGGGCTTGATTTCGAGCCCCCGAAACTCACTGTGGTCATCGACAAGATCGCTCACACCCGGTCGCTCATCGAAAGCACTGGCCGGTTCATGGTGCAAATTCCAACGGCTGACCAGCTCGCCTTGGCCCAAGCGCTCGGCACGCGAAGCATGCATGATATTCCTGACAAGCTGATCTCGGCTGGCGTCAAGCTGTTCGAAGTCCCGGGTCACAATCTGCCCTTCGTTGAAGGTTGCTCGGCTTGGCTGGAGTGCCGACTTGTACCCGAGCCTCACATTCAAGAAGCCTACGACCTGTTTGTCGGAGAGGTTTCCGCGGCCTGGGCTGACGACAGAGTGTTCACGGACGGCCGCTGGCACTTCGAAACTGCTGATCCGAAATGGCGAACGATCCACCACGTCGCGGGCGGGCATTACTACGCGATTGGCGAGGCGATGAGCGCTGGTTAATTGTTGAAGGTCTCGTTTCGAACGTCAACCGCCTTACTAACCAGTCATGTCGTTCGCGCGTGGCGCTTCCGTCTGTTACGCGTTCGAGTTCCTCGTCACCGCCTTGCGCGACCTACCTCACGATCACGCGCGTCCCAGGTTGGACCATCTCGTATAGCTCCTCGACATCCTGCCTGTACATCCGGAAGCAGCCGCTGGAGGCATTCGTTCTAATCGAGGAGGGATCATTGGTGCCATGAATGCGCAATAGGCCATCAGACAGATAAATTGCTCTGGTCCCAAGTGGGTTTTGAGGGCCTGCCTTCACCACCGCCGGAAGTCTTGGGTTCTTTGCCCTCATGCTGGCCGTTGGTCGCCATTCGGGATGCTCTCGCTTTGACACCACGCGCGTCGTTCCAAACCACTGCTTGCCTTCGCGGCCGACAGCAATCGGGTATGCGAACTCCTCGCCTTGTGATGTCGTGTAAATGAGTGTGTGCTGGCGCGTTGAAATCGTAATGGTCCCCGTACCCGCCTGGAACCTCGGTTGGCGGCGCTCCTGGTATGGTGATTGATCGCGCCGCTCCCTGTACTCGGGTTCCTGATATTGAGGCTCTTGCTCGTAATAAGGCGGAGGATAGGAACCGTATGGATCGTCGTATCCATATCCGCCGGATCCGTCGTATCCATCATAGGGGGCATAGACTTGTGCCTCGGCCTGAACCGCTGCCAGCAGAACCATTGAGAAGATGAAGGCCAACAATTTCATTCGGTGTCATCCAATGTTTACGCATGATTGGTCCGAATTCTGTGGCGGCATCATGACGCCCAAACGAACTGGTTGAGTTAGTAGATATATGAGTTACTCGTGAAACTGCCGTTTGTGGCAGCGGGTCACAGGCGCCGAAAACGTTGGTTCATTTGTGCTTCTCCGGTTTGGTCCCCCGGCTGCCTACCGACTATTGGCGCCCCGGCGGAAAACCAGGAGGATGAAGTAGGGGCATCCGATAAAGGCAGCTAGCACACCTGCGGGGATTTCATAGGGAAAGTCGACACTTCGGCCGATCCAGTCTGCTAGCATCATCAGCAACCCTCCGATGACGCTCGACATCAGCATGAACAATCCGGGGCCTTGTGAGCGGGTCATCCTTGCCATGTGCGGAGCCATGAGGCCGACAAAGCTCAGTGGCCCAACGATGAGCGTGGCGGCCGCTGTCAATGTTGCGGAAAACAACAAAAGCGTTGCGCGAGCGCGCACGGGGCGCATGCCGATCGATTGTGCAAGCGCGTCGCCCATCGGCAGGATCTCGATCCAACGCCGAAAAAGAGGAGAAAGCAGCAGCGAGAGGCCGGCAATTAAGGCGGCGATGATTGCGACTACGCCGGTGGCGCGAAACGTCGGCCCCATCGTCCATGCGAGAACGTATGTTGCGCGTGGATCGCCGCTGGCGACGATGACTGATATGACCGAGGTGACCAGTGCGCCGACCGCCACGCCCGCGAGCATGACCGGGCCGGGTGCGAAATTGTGACGCTTGGCGACAATAAGGATGATGATCAGCGCCGCGAGCGCCCCGAGGATGCCGCCTGCCAATGGCATGATCGGCGAACTAATGCCGCCGAGAAAGAGGGCTGCAATTATGCCCAAGCCAGCACCGCCGCTCACACCCAAGCCTTCCGGGCTGGCCATGGGATTCCTCGCAACTGCCTGCAGAACGGCTCCCGCCAAGGCCAACATCGCGCCGGCGGACAGCGACGTGAGAACACGCGGCCAACGGCCGTTCACGAGGACCGACATGTCGAGGGTATTTGAGAAAACATGCTCGGTCAGCGACAGGCCGGCGACGACAACCATCAACACGGCCGACAGCGGCAGTGCGAGGTTTCGGGTGATCGGGGCCATCATCCGGTGGCTACCTTCGGCGCTTGCCTGGAGTGGAGCCGGCGGCACCTCGCGCAGCATGAACAGCATCGCGAGCGCACCGGCGAGCGCGGTTATCGCTCCAGTCGGCACTTCTCCTATGGCGGGCGTAACTACGAGGACGATACCATCCGCCATCAGCAACAAGGCACCACCCATCACGGCTCCCCAGAGAAGCCTTTGCGTAAACGTGCGCGCACCGGCGAGCCGCGCGATGTGAGGGGCGGCCAGGCCAATGAACGCGATCACGCCAATGCGAGCAACGACCATCGCCGACAGCACCGTCGCCAGAACAAGAACGGCCAAGCGCAGCTTCGAAGGCGATACCCCAAGGCTGCGAGCGCCGGCATCGTCAAGCCCGGCGGTCGCAAGCGGTCGCACGAAAAGCAGGAGCGCTGGGATCAGAACCAGCATCCGCAATGACAGTGCGGCGGCATTGGAAAAGTCGTTCTGGATAAGCGAGCCACTTCCCCAGATGAACACGCTTCGCAGATACTCGTGATTGAACAGCGCCATAACGACCGACGCGGAGCCGGCCGCAAAGCTGACGATCATTCCCGATAGAAGCAGCGTGACGGGCGCAAAACCGCTCCTGGCCGCAAGTCCGCAAACGAGAGCGACGGCCGCCAATGCACCAATGATGCCGGCAACTTCGCGCTGCTCGGCAGAGACGCTGGCAACGGTGAGGGAAGCGACCGTGACCGCCAGTTGAGCGCCCGAGAGAACGCCGAGCGTCGACGGTTCTGCCAGCGGATTTTTCAGGAGCTGCTGGAAGATCGTGCCCGTGAAACCGAGGGCGGTTCCGGCAAGAACGGCAACCGCCATGCGAGGCAGCAGGGAGAAGTGCACATAGGCCTGGCCAAAGAGTGTGAGGTCTGGATCGAAAAACGCCCCGAAAAGGCGATCAAGTGAGACATATCTCAGTTGGCCCATCAGGCAGAGAACAAGCGCCACCAGCATGGCAAGGCAATAGGCGCGGGCAGGCGTCAAGAATGGGTTCCTACGCAAAACCAAGGGCCTTTCGAAGAACGTCGGCAAAGCGCATGGCCGATGGGAACGCCCCGAACACCCAGGTCGGCGCAATGCTGGCGACATCGCCACGTTGCACCGCAGGCAGCGACCGCCAGAGCGCGCTTTTAAGGAACGCATCGGGAGGGCCGGGTTCGATGATCAGCAGTCGCGCCTCAGGGTGTCGGGCGATGGCGTCGAGGCCGGCGGTCGCAAAGCCCCAATTGTTGGTGGGCTCGTTCCAGGCATTTGTGATGCTGATCGTTGCCAACACGTCGTCGAACAGGCTTCCGGCGCCGTAGATATCGATAACGCGGTCATCCGTGAATTTGATGATCAGCAACGGGCGCCCGTCATAGGTGCGCATTTCTGTCTTGATGGCGTCGAGCCTCGTATAGCTGCGATCAAGGAACGCTTCGGCTGCTGCGCTGTGCGCGATACGCTGGCCGATCGCAATCAACGCCTCGTGCGATCGCCGCAAGGGCTGCTGTTCGGCGGTATAAAGCGGCAGCGCCATGGTCGGCGCGATGTCCTGCAATCGCGCTTCAGAGACGCCGTAATTGGCCTGCGACAAGATCAGGTCCGGTTGCAGCGACCTCAGCAGCTCCATATTGGGCCACGAACGAAGGCCAAGATCGATCGTGCCTTTCGGAAGCGCTGGCACGACAACGCGGTCACCATAAAGCGGCGCTTCCGCGACAGCCTGCGGTGCGACGTCGATCGCAAGAAGGCTTTCGGCCCAGCCCCAATCCAGGACCGCGATTTTGGGGGCACTAGGCGCGGCCGACGAAACACGCGGCATCATGAACGCCGCGAACGCGGCGGCAAATTGCCGCCGCGTCAGTTGACCGGGATAGGGTTGTGGGGACTTCGCCACCGTCACCAGCTGTATTTCAAGGTGGCGTAGACGGTGCGCCCTTCGCCCCAATAGCATCCGGTCGCCGCAATGCAGGTCGACACGTATTTGCGATCGAACAGGTTGCTGACGTTGATCGATGCCTTCAGGCCCTCCAGCTTTGGATTGGCCTTGCCGAAGTCATAACGCACGGCGGCGTCGAAGACGGTATAGCTCGGGATGTCGAACTTGTTGGCATTGTCGCCGAATGTCTGGCCCGTGTAGCGCGCGCCGGCGCCCAGGCTCAGGCCGTCCCAGTTGGTCGAGCTCTGCAAGGCGTAGTCGAGCCAAACGGACGCCTGGTTGCGTGGCACGAAGGCAAAGCGGTTGCCTTCGTTGCTGACACCTGCAGCATTCGGATTATCCTTGGTGATTTCGCTGTCGGTATAGGCGTAGGAGGCGATCACCGAGAAGGCATCGCTCAGCTCGGCCTTTCCTTCGATCTCGACGCCCTTCATCGTGACCTGGCCCGTCTGGACCCGGAAATTCGTATTGATCGGATCTGGCGACAGCACATTGTCTTGAGTGAGGTGATATGCGGACAGCGTAACGAAGCTGTTCATGCCTTCAGGCTGGTATTTCACGCCGACTTCGAACTGCTCGCCCGTCGTCGGATTGAAGGCATTTCCGAGCCGATCCGTACCGCTGGCGGGGTTGAAGGATGTCGAGTAGCCCGCGTAGGGCGAAATTCCATTGTCGAAATTATAGACGACGCCCGTCTTCCAGGTGAAACGTCCGTCGGTCTGGTCGACGAGGGTGTTGGACGAACTTGTCCGCGTCCGCGTATCGGTGTTGGCCCAGTCATAGCGGCCACCGATGGAAAACGCGAAGCGGTCCCACTCGATCTGGTCCTGGGCATAGATGCCGAGCTGGCTGCGATGTTGATCAATTCTCGTCGCGATAGGCGGTCTCATGACGGTGCTGGCGCCGTAGTTGGGATCGTAGGCGTTGAAAGGCGTCAGGATGCCCGCAAGCGCGGATTCCTCGTAGCGGCTGCTTTCGTAGGAGTAGTCGAGCCCGAAGAGAGCGGTGTGTTCAAGCGCACCAGTCGAAAATTTGGCAACGGCCTGGTTGTCGACGGTGGCCGCGCGCGCACTTTCGGGGAAAGCCCAGGCGTAGCGATAGAAGCCTGCGGGATTGCACACCGCGGTCGGGCAATAGGGCTGGACGCGCTGCGTGTCGGTTCCGATGTAGGAATAACGCAGGTTCTGGCGAACGGTCCACGTATCATCGAACTCGTGCTCGAATTCGTATCCGACCGATGCCTGGTCGCTCTTGTAATAGTCGTAGCCGGGTGCGCCGGGAAAGGCGCCGCGCGACAACTCGGGATAGATGCTGGTGTAAAGCGTGCCGTTTGCGGGCAGCGCTGGCGCGCCACCACCGCCCGGCGAATAGATCTTCTGATAGTCGGCGTGAACCGTAAGGGACGTTGCTGCGTCCGGCTGGAACGTGAACGACGGCGCGATGTAGGCCTTCCGTTCCTTGACGAAATCGTACTGGGTATCGGTGATGCGGCCGACGCCGACGATGCGGTAGAGGAAGGCATCGTCACCGCCGACTGGGCCGCCGAGATCAAATGCCGTCTGGACGCGATTATCGGTCCCCAGCTGCAGCTCGACCTCGTTCTTGGCTGTTGCACTCGGTCGCTTCGACACCATGTTGATCAAGCCACCCGGCTCGCCTTGGCCATAAAGGACGGACGAGGGGCCCTTCAGGACTTCCGCTCGCTCCAGGCTGTAGGGCTCCACGCGTGGCTGCGCATAGCCACGCGAGCCGAAGGGCAAGCGAAGGCCGTCGAGATAACGCCCCGGGCGGAAGCCGCGGATGGTGAACCAATCGTAGCGCGAATCGTCGCCAAACTGGCTGATGACGCCAGGCGTATAGCGCAGCGCCTGCGTCAGTGTCGCGGAGCCTTGCGCCGTCATTTGATCCTTGGTGACCACGTTGATGGCCTGCGGTGTCTCCTTGAGCGACGTGTCGGTCTTCGTTCCAGTCGCGCTCTGTCTGGCAACAATGCCGTCGACGGGGCCGAGCGCATTCTCACCAGTCACGCTGATCGGCTGAAGCATGGTCGACCCATCCGAGGGAGCAACACTGACGCCTCCGGCCGGGTTGACCAGGACGACAGTATTCGCTGACGAGAAGTGGTAGGACAGACCCGTTCCAGCCAGAAGTCGCGACAGCCCGGCTTCGGCAGGCATGTCACCCGAGAGCCCTGACGTGCGCAGGTTGCCAGGCATTGCGCCATCGAAAACGACGTCGACGCCCGTGATCGATGAGTAGCGGACGAGCGCGGCCGATAGCGACTGGCTCGGTATCGAGAATTGATAGCTTTTGCCGGCGGTTTGGGCATGAAGCGTCGTCGATGCCGTAATCGGGAAAAAGACGACACAGGTCGCCAGAAGAACCCCACGCGCCATCTTCAGCTTGCTTCGACGATCTCTTCCGAAATAGTTCAACACAGACACTCACGCCCCCTTGGAAACAAAGTCGGACCCCGGTGATGCGGGGCTTCAAACAAGGGGACGAACGAGATCGGAAAAAACCTGAGTGCGTTTTGAATATTTTTTATCGTGGGTAGATCAGCGCCAACCAGGGAGAATAGGTGTCTACGCGAATGGGCAGGCCATGCTCCAATGTTTGAAGGATATTGCCCGCCCGCCTGATGTCGACGATCAAAGTGACCGGCCGTCTTGCAAGCCCGCTGTCCATGACGATCATCTTGCCGCGGCGCCATTTCGACAACGCTCGAACGGCGTCTTCCAGGGGCGTCGAGATGAAGACCAGCTTGCCGTCGCGCCAGGAAAGCCGGGACCCGACATCGGTTTCGGATGGCTTGGAGATCCTGTCGTTGGCAAACACGACGGATTGACCCTCCTGCACTTCGGTGGCCTCAAAGGGTGAGGACACGCGGACCGAATGTTCGGCAACAGCGACAATGATGCGATCGTCTTCTTCGGAAACCGAGAACTGCGTTCCGAGTGCAACGGTCTTGAGCGTCCCGGCACTAACGACAAAGGGGCGAGAGCTGTCGCTTGCGACTGTGAAAAATGCCTCTCCCTCCACCAGGGTGACGACGCGCTGTGTCGCCGTGTAGGCAAGCGAGATGGCCGATGCAGTGGAAAGCTCGGCGGTCGATCCATCCGGTAGCGTGACGGTTCTGGTCTCGCCTTTCCCTGTCCTGAAGTCCGCGGGCAGGGGGCGCATGTAGGCGGCCGTAGCGAGGGCGGATGAGGCAACTACCAGAAGCGCGCCGCCCGTCTTCAACAGCTTGCGACGCGAAAGGCGCACCGGTTCCGATCTGTCCGGCACCATGCCGGCGCCGAGCCAAAGCCGCTCAATGTCGGCATAGGCTGCTGCGTGCGACGGATCGGCTTCCAGCCATGCTCTGAAATCTGCCAGATCATTCGGTGTTGCACTGTCATCCAGCAAACGCGCAAACCATTCGGCGGCGCTTCGAGACGCATTGGCTGATGCTTGCTGCGATTTTCCGATGGGGTCGTGCATATTTCTCACGGTTTCCGCCCGCTATAGTGTCGATCCGGTCGCCGGTGATTAATTGTCTGAAAGCATCTCGCTTCGCAGACGTTCAAGCGCAACCACCATATGGCTGAAAACCGTCTTTGAGGAAATCCCGAGATGGGTCCCGATCTCCGCATAGCTGAGGCCATCGACGCGGGACATCAGGAAGACCTGTCTGGCGCGGGGCGGCATGTCGTCGATGATCGCGGCGATGCGCCTCAGCTCATGCACTCCGATCGCGATTTGCTCGGCGGATGGAGATGGGTCAGATACGGCCTCCAATCCATCGATTCCATCCACGAAAGGCGCGATCCTCTTGCGCCGCTGATGGTCGAGGGCGAGATTGCGACCTGTTGTCATAAAGTAGCCAGCCAGATCGGCGACTTCCCGCAACAACGACCGCCGCTCCCAAAATCGAAGGAACGTGTCCTGCAGTAAGTCCGCGGTGGTCGCAGAGCATTGAACTCGCCGGTAGATGACGGCCGAAAGACGCGTGCGCACATGGAGAAACGTATCGAGAATTTCGGGGCGATGAGCGCTGGTCATGAAAGGCTGCTACCATCTGGGAGCAGACGGACGCAATCGTAAAGTTGATTATAAAAATCATATATTGTGAGCGCGACCCAATTGCCACACGATCAATCTGCGCGTTAACAGCATGGTGTGAGCATCGTCTTGACTGGCGGGCAGTCGAGCCATGAGATCGGGCTACGGGGCTCGGCGCAGGGTAATGAGGGTCAACTCGGACGGCCGTCCGAGACGAAGCGCGAAGCCTGGCCAAAGTCCGGTGCCGTTGTTGACGTAAAGCTGCATATCTCCGACGCGGTAGAGACCTGAGACGTAGCCATCGTTGGCGCGGGAAACGAGAAGGTCCAAGCCGCGGACCATACCTCCGTGGGTGTGGCCGGAAAGTTGGAGTGCCACACCTTGCGCAGCCGAGCGCTTCGCCAGTCTCGGCTGATGTTCCATCAGTATGATCGGCACCCCAGCTGGCGCTCCCTTCAATGCTTTGTCGAGATCAGGTCTGGGAAGGTTGGTGCCGAACGCCGCGAGATCGGTAAGGCCAGCGACGATAATTTTATCGCCTCCGCGTTCGATGACGGCGTGTTGATTGAGGAGCATGCGGATCCCCATGCCCGCATCATGTTTCATCCACCCTTCGTAACCGAAGTAGTATTCGTGATTGCCGGGTATCGCAAAAACACCGTCTCGAGCTTCGAGCCCGGCGATCGGTGCAATGTCCTCGCGGCGCGCATCGAGACTGCCATCGATGAAATCTCCGGTCACAAGTGTAATGTCCGGCTGGAGATCGTTGGAGCGCCTGACCACTTCCTCGGCCCACGATCTTGGAAACAGGCGGCTGATGTGGAGATCGGTGAGCTGGAGCATCCGATAGCCTTCGAACGCGCCTGGGAGGCTCGGTATCGCGATCTCGACGGTCTTCAGCGGAGGAACGCGGACGGCCTGACTGACCGCAAAGCCGGAGAGCAGAAATGCGACAATGCCAATCGCGTATCTGACCTCAGGTGGAACGGACGGGAAGCTCCTGTTTACAAGCGCTACGCCGAGCGAAACGATGTCGAGTGCGATCTGAAAGACAGCGAGCATGACGATCGCGCCGAATAGGACGTTGAAGGCGATCACCAGTGCACGTGGAAATTCGGGGGAGAAGACGGACCCTGAGGAAATGCGGCTGACCAGATGATACTGAGATGCGATCAACAGGATGGCCGCGATTATCACCTTGAGGGACCACAGCCATGGCAAAGGCATAAGGAAGCGCAAAACTACGACGAGCCAGGGCAGCCCGAAGACTAGGTGAAACATGATGAGCCTATCAATTGCAGCAAAGCGAGCCGTGAGGTGGGACGGATAGGTGGCGCTTCGTCTCATGAAAGACAAGGTCAGCCCTCTGTCAACGACGCCTTTGATCAGATTTTTCATGCGCGGACTGTTTCGTCAGGCCTGACTGTTGCGGCCGGAGCGGCTCGTGAACTAGGTCGCGTTGGCCGTCCTCAGGCGCTCAGCCGATAGCCACCGGCGGCATGGAGCCGGTCCATCGCTTCCAGTCGGCGTTCGAGGCATGAGCGATAGCCGCGATTGCAATAACTCAAGAAATTCGATATTTATGAGCTATAGAAAAGGCGCTTATAACTCATGCAGTGGAATTGGCAGAACGCCGACTGGCCGAATTTCAAGTATGATGCTTCCGCCATGCTCGCATCGGAGCAGAGATTTCTGCAGGCTTCCGGCGAGCTGATAGGAGCCGTTCGACACCTTAATGACGATGACAGCAGTCATCTGCGCATAGAGCTGCTGAGCGACGAAGCTATCAAAACCTCCGAAATTGAAGGTGAATATCTTGATCGGGCAAAGGCTCGCTTCGTCGGCAGTTCGGACTGAGTGCCGACGACCGCCCCGTACGTCCTCAGGAGCGTGGGATTGCGGAGATGATGGCAGATGTCTATCGAAACTGGCGTGGGGATCTGGTCAAAGAAGAGCTTTTCAACTGGCACACGATGCTGATGGCAGGCAATCGACATCTAGACGTGATCGGTGCCTATCGCCGGCATGAAGACGCAATGCAGATCGTGTCGGGTCGACTGGACAAACCGACGATCCACTTCGAGGCGCCTGCATCTTGCCGGCTTGCCCAGGAAATGGAGCATTTCGACGCGTGGTTCAACCAATCGCGGCCAAATGGGCAGCTCCAACTGCCGGCATTGACGCGCGCAGCCATCGGACATCTCTACTTCGAGAGCATACATCCTTTTGAGGATGGCAACGGCAGGATTGGGCGCGCTCTTGCTGAGAAGTCACTCGCTCAAAACGTGGGACAACCAAGCCTCATCTCGCTTGCGTTCACAATCGAGAAGCATCGGAAAGCCTACTATCTGGAACTCGAGCGTCACCAGCGGTCGCTCGATATCGACGGTTGGGTAGCGTATTTTTCCCAGACGATCCTTGAAGCTCAACAAGCGACGATCGATCGAACAGCTTTCTTCATTCGCAAGGCAAAGTTCTACGATCAATTTCGAGGCCGACTTAGTGGGAGACAAGAGAAGGTTGTTGCACGCATTTTCCGGGAGGGTATTGCCGGTTTCAAAGGCGGTCTCAGCGCGGAGAATTACATCTCGATCACGGGCGTATCGCGCGCCACAGCTATACGCGACCTTCAGCAGCTCGTGGAGATCGGCGCCTTTCGTCGCACTGGAGAGCGCCGGTACACGCGTTATACGCTACGCCTTCATGATTAGCAACCTATAAGAGAGGCATCTGCCGCGATCGGGACCACGCCGATTGGCTCGCTCGCCAGGCTGTCGCGCAGCTTGGAGCGGCAAAAACCAGCCCTAGATAACGGCTTGGAACGTTGAGGCGTTTCAGGCATCTACTCGCGCCTCCCGATGAGGCGTATTTGAATATGAGGGGCATCGTGATTTGTCGGTCCTGGATTGTCTGGCTCCCGCGAAAAACCAGCCCTGAAAGGACGGCGAAGAACACGGAAGTGAGACCTGCGACGCCAAACCAGCTCCACAATCTCGCCCGCGTCAGGCTTTCACGCAGCCCTTCGGCCGTCTCGTAAAATTCGAGAACTGCGACGGCCTGGCCGGACCAGGGCTGAAGCACAGGGTTGTAAATCTCCATCAATGGCTTGCCGAGCGAACATTCGGTCGTGCTTTCGGGGGTCGTCGGCGATCTCATAGCGCGCAACGAGCGTTCCGGCGAATGCCTGGCGAAGCTTGAGAATTTTCCCAGGCGCTCGCTACGCCGGGCACCTATCTGGAATGCCTCAACGGGAAACACAGGCCGAGCGCTTGCCGGCCGAGCTTTCATAGGTGTTATCGGTCGCGTGGTAGGAGAGATAACGCTCGGCACACCAGCGGATATGGCTGATCTCAGCGGGAGACAAAACGGAATTGTCGCTATCCCCGACAGCGCCTTCCTGCGTATACGCGGCAATGGCGCCTTGCGACCGCGCCTGCATTCCATCGGCGGCACCTGTCATGCTGAAAGCGTGGGCCGTTCCAATGGACGAGGCGACCAAAACAGCGGTCGCGAAAAACGGTGCTACTATCTTAAAGGTCATGGCCATCGCCACCTCCGGAATACATCTCGGGGAAACAACGATAGGCGTTAACTTTTGTTCCGTGTGGCCTGTCTAGCCGGGAAACACGTCCAGGTTACCGGGGTAACGTCTTTGCGGTAATGTTACTATTCTTACAGCGGACGGCTAAGGCGCCCGAGAATACTCGTGAGGCAGTGTCTTTGGCGGCTGCATGCACCTCTTGGTGGCGAGCTTTTCCCTCGGTCAAGTGCTCCTGATCCGCTCCCTCGGCGCGTTCTTCGTGCTCGGCGCCGCCGTCATCGTGCTCGCCGGCCTGTTCATCTGCCGCCGCGCAAAGGTAAAGGACGAGGAGCCGCTGGTGCCCAACGACCCCAGCCACCGATAGCGGAGTTAGAGGCTACCCCGCGCCGCGACCCGCGGTTCGATGAGGCAATGCTCGGCGTGGCCGCGGCCGTTGATGCGGCTGAGCAGCATTTCGGCCGCCATGCGGCCAAGTTCGGCCGGATTCTGGTCAATGCTGTCGAGACCGACCAGCGGAATCGAGGCGACGGGTGAGTTGTCGTAGCCTATGATCGCCAGATCCTCAGGGACCCTGACCCCACGCATGCGGGCCATGTTGACGAGCGGCACGGCGTCGAGATCCGACCAGACGAAAACAGCACGCGGCCGATCCGGCATTTCCAGGAACGCCGCCATTTCCGCATGCCGATCCGAGGACACCGGCGGCAGGCGAATGATGCGGCCTTGCAGCCCGAAGCGCTCGGCGGCTTCGAGATAGCCGCGTTCGCGCTGCATGGCGACGACGGTCGGCGGCGAATCCAACAGGTCGTAGCCGAGCATGGCAATATCGCTGTATCCCTTCGCGACGGCCGCCTCCACCGCGATGAAAGCTCCCTTGCGGTCATCCGAATTGACGGAATCATAGGTCTGCGCATCGCTTTCATGGTGCGCGATGACGACGATCGGGATCTGCTTGGCATAGCGATCGAGCACCTTGCCCGATATGCGCGGCGCGATGATCAGCACCCCGTCCATGCGGTTGTCGATCATTGATTCGATCATCGAGCTCTCGATGGAACTGGCGGAATGCCCGATCCCGATCAGCGATTTGTAGCCGCTACCAAGCAGCGCTGCATGAGCGCTCTCGACGACGCCGGCGAGAAACGGGTTTGCGAGTTCGATAACCAGAACGCCCACCGTGCTGGTTCGCCCGCGCATCGCGCGCGCAGCGACAGATGGTCGATAGTTGAGCTTTTCGATCGATGTCTCGACCTTCTGACGCAAGCTCTCGCTGACGCCGTAGGCGCTGCGCAAGACCTTTGAGACGGCGGCCACCGAAACCCCGGCATCAACAGCCACATCGCGGATGGTGATGCGGTCCTTGGGTTTGCTAACGTCCTGAAAATCCATGCAGAAATGTTCTCTCTCCGGTGTCGTTTGCAAGTATAGGCAAAAAGCGCTTGCCACGCAATTCGATTTGTAGAATGATATACATAGAACGATATACACCGTGTGGGAGCACGGTTGGAGGAGGATCAAGTGTGAATATCGCGACACAGGGCACAACCGTGTCCGCCGACAGCCACGTCTGGTCCGGCGCATCCATGATCGCGCCGTCCTGCGACGCCGGGCAGGGGACGACCGGCACCTTCGTTTCGCGCGCCTTCAGCCTCCAAGACATTCCGCAAACGGCCACACTGCGCATATCGGCGCTCGGCCTCTACCGGGCCTTTATCAACGGCAAGCGCGTCGGCACTGACCTCCTGACGCCAGGCTGGACCTGCTACGACGACAGGATCGCCTACCAGACCTATGAGGTCTCCGATCTCCTGGTTGCCGGTGAAAACCGGATCGAGATCTGGCTTGGCGACGGCTGGTACCGCAGCCAGCTGATGTGGGCCTCCAACCCGATCGTCAATTGCTGGGGAGACAGGGTCGGGGCGTTGGCGGATCTCCGAAGCGGCGACACTGTCCTTCTGCAGACCGACGGCACCTGGCGAAGCGGCTTCACGCCTGTCGTGCGCAACGGCATCTATTTCGGCGAGGACTATGACGCGCGTATTGATGTTCGCGACAGCAGCGGCGTGGAGATTCTTTCCTTCGACAAGGCGACGCTGGTGCCGCATGAAACGGCTGCCGTCTGCGAACTCTCCGCCCTCAAGCCGGTCGACACATGGCAGGAAGGCGACGGCCGCATGGTCTATGACTTCGGCCAGAACGCCGGCGCCTATGTCCGCATCCGCGTGCGCGGCGAGGCGGGGGCAGAGGTCCGCGTCGAGCATTCGGAAGTGCTCGGTCCGGACCGTCATTTTGACAATCGCAACTATCGCAGCGCCCGCGCCGAGCTTGTCTACACGCTGAGCGGCGAAGGAGAAGAGGTCTACGCGCCGCTCTTCACCTTCATGGGCTTCCGCTATTCCCGCGTCAGCTTGGCGGGACACGTCGAGTTGCTGGCAATCGAGATGGTACCAATCTCCTCGGTGCCCGTCGTTGCCGGCGGCTTCACCTGCGGAGTCGAGGCGGTCAATCAGCTGGTCGAGAACACCATTTGGTCGCAGCGCTCGAACTTCATCGAAATCCCGACGGATTGTCCGCAGCGTGACGAGCGGCTTGGCTGGACCGGCGATGCGCAGGTGTTTGCCGGAACGGCATGCTGGCTTGCCGACAGCCAGTCCTTCTTGCGCAAATATCTTCGCGATGTGATACATGATCAGCGCCCGAACGGCGCCGTCCCGCACTTTTCTCCCGATCCGACGCGCCTTCACCCGATCAAGGGTCGCGGCGATTGGGCAGGCTCCACCGGCTGGGGCGACGCGATCGTCATCATCCCATGGCAGCTTTATCTGCACTATGGCGACAAGGCAGCACTTGAGGAGTGCTTCCCGGCGATGCTGCGCTGGCTCGACTATCTCTGGAACATCTCCGAGGGACCGGTCATTCGCCCGCCGGCCGTGTGGGGCGAGCATGGATTTACCTTCGGCGACTGGCTGCAGCCGGTTGGCGACAACCGCAAGCCACGCCCGACCGTGGCGGATGATTGCGCGGCCACGCTCTATCACTTCATCTCGACCGAACTCGCGGCGAAGATCGCCCGCGTCATCGGCAAGGAGCGTGAAGCCGAACAGCTGGAGGCGAGGGCGACCGAGATCAGGCAGGCCTTCAAGCACGAGTTTTTCTCGCCATCGGGCCGCATCGCCCATAACGACCAGACGTCCTGGGCGCTGGCGTTTCTCTACGGGCTCGTGCCTGCCGAATATGAGGAAGCGGGTCGTGCGTACTTCCGCACGGTGGCCGAGGAGACCGACGGCGTCATCGGCACCGGTTTCATCGGAACCCCGGCGCTGCTGCCGGCGCTTACCCGCCTTGGCATGCATGATCTCGCCGAAAAGATGTTTCTCAACCGCAAGGTTCCCGGCTGGCTCTATCAGGTCGAGCGCGGCGCAACCACGATTTGGGAACGTTGGGACGCGCTGGCCGAGGATGGCACGATCTACGATCCAGATATGAACAGCTACAACCACTACGCCTATGGCGCTGTCTGCCAGTGGCTGTTCGAGGATGTCGCCGGCATCAAGCCGCGGGAGGAGAACCCGGCATTCCGCGAGGTGTTGTTCGACCCGGCGATTCTTCCGGCACTGTCGCCGGTTTCGGCTTGGCACGACACGGGCTTCGGCCGGGTGGAGGTAAAGTGGATGCTTGAGGCAGGGCAGGCGACCTGCGACCTCGTCATCCCCGAGGGCATGACCGCGCGGATGAACGCCACACCGGAGCGCCGCGCACTGCGCATCGACGGGCAAGCCGTTGCGCCCGGCACCTCGGCTGCGATACCCGCCGGTCGACATGTGATCGAGTTTTCGATCTGATATCGGGTTTTGGCCTTGCCACAACCAAAAGCTGAAATCATTCTGGTCTTCAAGAGGAGGAACTGACCATGAGAATGACGAGATATAGCATTGTCGCCGCAAGCATGCTGGCCCTGTCCGCCAGCGCCGCCTGGGCCGACGTCACGCTCGGCGTCCTGATCGACACCAATCCGGAGACGATTGCTTCGTTCGACGCCGTCTCCAAGGCCTATAGCGAGAAGCATCCCGAGGTCACATTCGACGTCGAGCAGCGTGCCGGCGGGTCGGAAGGCGACAACATCATCAAGACGCGGCTCGCGACCGGCGAGATGCCGGATATCTTCCAGTATAACAGCGGCTCGCTGTTCCAGGCACTGAAGCCGGAGCAGACCATTGCCGACCTTTCCGATCTTCCCTCGGCCGCAGGCATCCTGGACACGTTCAAGAAGGTCGTCAGCGCTTCCGATGGCCATGTTCGCGGCATCCCCTTCGGACCGGCCATGGGCGGCGGCATCTTCTACAACAGGAAGATCTATGCCGAACTCGGCCTCCAGCCGCCGAAGACCTGGGCCGATTTCATTGCCAACAACCAGAAGATCAAGGCCGCCGGCAAGGTAGGTTTGGCGCAGACCTATGGGACGACCTGGACGTCACAGATCTTCGTGTTGGCCGACTTCTTCAACGTTCAATCCGAAGTGCCTGATTTCGCCACGGATTATACGGCCAACAAAGTGAAGTACGCGACCACGCCGGCCGCTTTGCGTGGCTTCGAACACGTGGAGGAAGTCGCCAAGGCCGGATTCTTCAATGAGGATTTCGGCGCCGCCACCTTCGATGACGGCATGCGCATGGTATCGACAGGCGAGGCGGCACACTATCCGAGCCTCACCTTCGGCATCGGCAACATCCAGCAGAACTTCCCCGACAATCTGCAGGACGTCGGCTTCTTCGCGGTTCCCGGCACCGATGCGGCCAAGAACGGGCTGACGATCTGGATGCCGGCGGCACTCTATCTCTCGGCCAAGGGCGAGCATCTCGACGAAGCGAAGAATTTCCTCGACTTCGTCGCCTCCAAGGAAGGCTGCGAGCTGATGGCCAAGGCCGTGCCGTCTGGCCCCTATCTGATCAAGGGCTGCGAACTGCCGAAGGATGTCCCGCAGGCGGTCAGCGACATGCTGCCCTATTTCGAGACCGAAGGCCGCGCCGGCCCGGCTCTCGAGTTTCTCTCGCCGGTCAAGGGCCCGGCGCTGGAGCAGATCGCCGTCGAGGTCGGGACGGGCATCCGCTCGGCCAAGGATGCCGCAGCACTTTATGACCAGGACGTGGAAAAGCAGGCAAAGCAGCTCGGCCTGCCGAACTGGTAACCACTGCGGCCCACATCCCGATGGCCATGCCGCGGGATGTGGGTCAGTTGCTCAAGGAACCGCCATGGTCGCGCGCAAATCCCCCTATCCCTACTGGTTCGTGCTTCCAGCGGCGGTGGTCTTTACCACGCTCTTTCTGGCGCCCACCATCGCATCCTTCTGGTTCAGCCTCACGCGCTGGGATCTCTTCAATACCGAGTTTATCGGGCTGGAGAACTACAAGCAGTTCTTCCGCGAGCCGTTCCTGATCAAGGGGCTGCTCAACACTGTGATCTATGCCATAACGACATCCGCAGCCAAGACCGTACTCGGTCTGTTGCTCGCCGTTTTGCTGACGTCGGGGATATGGGCGCAAGGCGCGCTGCGCACGATCATCTTTTTCCCCGTTCTCGTCTCCACCATCGGCGTCGGCATCACCTTTTCCGTTCTGATGCATCCGACCCGTGGCCTGATCAACGTCGCTCTGGCGGCGCTCGGCATTCACGGCCCCGGCTGGCTCACAGATCCGGCGCTGGCGCTCTATTCCATAGTCTTCGTCGATGTCTGGAAGGGGATCGGCCTTGCGACCGTCATCTATATCGCCGGCCTCGCTTCCATCAGCCCTGACTACTACGAAGCTGCGCGCATCGATGGCGCGACACGCCGGCAGATGTTCTTCCGCGTAACCGTGCCGCTCTCCAAGCCGGCAACCGTAACCGTGGTCACGCTGTCGCTGATCGGCGGGTTGCGCAGCTTCGACCTGATCTGGGCCATGACCAAGGGCGGCCCCGGCTTCTCCTCGGATGTTCTGGCAAGCGTCATCTACAAGCAGTACCAGGCGGGCTTCTATGGCCTTTCCACCGCCGGAAACGTCATTCTCTTCCTGCTGATCGGCTTGATCGTTTTGCCTCTCACCGCCTGGTTCAACCGCAAGGAGATCGACCTTTGACGCGGCGCCAACTCTATAGCGGGATCGCGGCGATGCTCGCCTGCGGCGTGATCTTCGTCTTGCCATTTCTGTTCGTCTTTCTGACCGCCGCCAAGACAAGGCAGGAGGCCCAGGCGCTGACCTTCACATGGCCGGGCGAATGGCAACTTTGGCAAAACTTCATGGATGTGATCGAAGCTCGGAACTACATGCTCTTCCTGGCCTACTTCAACTCGACGGTCATCACAGTCGTCGCGGTAACACTGCTTGTGCTTTTCGGCGCCATGGTCGGCTATGTCGTGCAGCGGCGTCC
Organism: Rhizobium sp. 2MFCol3.1; assembly: GCF_000377565.1. Classification (GTDB taxonomy): domain Bacteria; phylum Pseudomonadota; class Alphaproteobacteria; order Rhizobiales; family Rhizobiaceae; genus Rhizobium. The sequence goes on from NZ_KB898366.1 coordinate 162,983, forward strand.
TTCGCGCTGGAACACCGTGATCTACGGCTTCGTGCTGGCCGGTCTGATGATCCCCCCCGCAGTGGTTCCGACGATCTGGGTGCTGCAGTCGCTCGATCTCTTCAAGACCATATCCGGCATGATCCTCATTCAGGTCGCTTACGGCCTGTCGTTCACGGTCCTTTTGTTTCGAAGCTTCATCGCCGCCATCCCGCGTGATCTCGACGAAGCGGCGATCGTCGATGGTGCCAAGCCGCTGCAGATCTTCTTCCGCGTCGTGCTGCCACTACTGAAACCAGTGACCGTCACCGTGATCGTCGTGCAGTCGATTGCGATCTTCAACGACTTCACCAACCCGCTCTATTATCTTCCAGGCCGCGAAAACGTTACCGTGCAGCTCACCCTCTATAATTTTCAGGGGCAGTTTCAGACACAATTCAATCTGTTGTTCATGAACATCCTGCTGGTGACCATCCCGCCGCTCATCGTCTTCATCTTCTTCAACCGGCAGATCGTGGCGGGCATGACCGCCGGCGCCGTGAAAGGGTAATTCATGACTAGTGTCGTGCTTCAGGATGTCCGCAAGAGCTTCGGCAGCCTTGATGTCATCAAGGGCATCGATCTCAAGATCGAAGCGGGTGAATTCTGCGTCTTCGTAGGCCCGTCCGGTTGCGGAAAATCGACGCTGCTGCGCATGATCTCCGGGCTCGAGACATCGACTTCGGGCAAGATGTTCATCGACGGCAAGGACGTGACGGCAGCCGAACCATCCGAGCGCGGCATCGCGATGGTGTTTCAGTCCTACGCGCTTTATCCGCACCTGACCGTCGCCGAAAACATCGGCTTCGGCCTGTCGCTCGCCCGGCGGCCCAAGGCTGAGATCGCGGAGAAGGTCAAGCAGACAGCAGAAACACTGCAGCTCTCGCATCTCCTCGATCGCAAGCCGAAGGCGCTTTCAGGCGGGCAGCGCCAGCGCGTCGCGATCGGCCGGGCGATCATTCGCAATCCGAAGGTCTTCCTGTTCGACGAACCGCTCTCAAACCTCGACGCCTCCCTGCGCTCACAAATGCGCATCGAGCTCACCGAACTCCACGCGAAGCTCGGCGCGACCATGATCTACGTCACCCATGACCAGGTGGAGGCGATGACCATGGCCGACAAGATCGTCGTCTTGAACGGCGGCACCATTGAACAGGTCGGCTCGCCGATGACGCTCTACAACAATCCCGCCACGCCTTTCGTCGCCGGCTTCATCGGCTCTCCGAAGACGAACCTCTTCGAAGGCCAGATCGCCGCAGAAGAGGGATGCCGGATCTACGGCATCCGCCCGGAGCATCTGACGCTTTCGACCACCGACGGCAAATGGAAAGGCGCTGTCCGCTATGTCGAACGGCTCGGTGCCGACGCGATCGTGTATCTGGATGTTCCCGGATTGCCGTCATTGGTTGTCCGCACCGATGGCGATCGCCGGGTCGAGATCGGCGAAAGCCTGTTTGTCTCACCGGTTGCGGGCAAGGAGCAGCGGTTTCAATAGCGGCACGACGAAGCGTTTGGCGTTCGCTATGTGCGTGCTATTCGCGTGCTATTCGGAGCGTCGTGTATGGAGGCGGCCAGCACCCACGTCCAGTATTTCCGCGCGACTATGTTCCATAATCTATCTTATGCGATAACGTTGTGTAAGGGCTATTTAGTAATGCGACAGTTGGGCCAGTTAGAGATGCGACAGTCTCGCCTCTCGACGCACTGGTCAAAGCCAACGTTGGGAGCAAGGATGACGATCTTCAGTCTGGTCGAGACCATGAGCGGTCGGAGTCGTCATGTCCTTTTTGATCACCATGTCGCAGAAAGAATTGCATCGCCTCGAATTCATCCAGAAGATCCGTGACGAACGTCTGAGCGTCGTCCAGGCAGCCGAACGGCTCGACCTCAGTCGAAGCCAGGTCC
>NZ_KB898367.1 GCF_000377565.1 Rhizobium sp. 2MFCol3.1
CGGTGCCGGCCAGTCGCTACAGCCCATCGCCGAGACCTTTTCCCAAGCGCCTGCCGGAGCCCGTCTACGACAGCGGCGAGATCGTCCGTCGCATCAGCACGACCAAGGGCTACATCGTCTTCAAGGGTCAGGCCTGGCGCGTGCCCGGCGCCTTCAAGGGAGAATGCCTGGCCATCCGTCCGCTCGACCGCGACGGCCTATACGGCGTCTTCTTCGGCGCAACCAAGGTCGCCAAAATCGACCTCACGAACACGCCGTGAGTGTCAGGCATGTCTCCGAACATCTGTCAGGGATGTCTCCGGGCTTTACACTCGTCCCGAGGATCTAAGCACGCCTCCCAGAGTTCAACGGTCCTGGCATTCGCGACGGATCAACATGCGCCGGAGAGAACAAGGCGCCAAGTGTCCATTCACGTCGAGCAAGTGGGACCCTTGGCAGATCCTCGGGACGAGCCCGAGGATGACGGCGGAGTGGGTGGCCGCGTCCGTAACCTATTGAAACGACACGGCACACCGCAAAAATGCAACTGTGCAACAAGTCTGATCGGGCGCCGCATGACACGACGCCCGCCCGCACCATTTAACCCGCATAAGTGACCAGCAGGTCCTTGGCGTCGATCTGGTCACCCGCCTTGACGAGAACTTCGGCGATCGTGCCGTCTTTCTCGGCGTGGATCGCCGTTTCCATCTTCATGGCTTCGATCGACACGAGCACGTCGCCGGCGCTGACCGTCTGGCCGGCCGAGACGAAGGCGCGGGAGATGACGCCCGGCATCGGCGCGCCGACATGGGCGGCATTGCCCGGCTCCGCCTTGCGGCGGGCGGCGGCACCGGTGGCACCATGGGCGCGATCCGGAACCTTGATGCGGCGCGGCTGGCCGTTAAGTTCGAAGAACACGGTGACCATGCCCTGGCTGTCGGTGCCGCTCATCGCCTGGTTGACGATGACGAGCGTCTTGCCCTTCTCGATATCGGCAAACAGCTCCTCGCCGTCACCAAGACCGTAGAAATAGGCAGGCGTCGGCAGGACGGAGACCGGGCCGTATGTGTCGGATGCCAGCGCGAAGTCGGTGAAGACCTTCGGATACATGAGATAAGAGGCAAACTCGAAGTCGTTGACCTCGCGCTCCAGCTTGGTTTCGATCGTCTTGCGCTCGGCATCGAGATCGGCATCCTCGAGCAGCGAGCCGGGACGCACCGTGTAGGGTGCATCGCCCTTCAGCGCCTTCTTCTGCAGCGCTGCCGGCCAGCCGGACGGCGGCTGACCGAGATCGCCCTTCAGCATCGAGACGACGGATTCGGGGAAGGACACTTCCTTGTCGGCGCTGACGACGTCGGCGACGCTCAGATCCTGGGAGACCATCATCAAAGCCATGTCGCCGACCACCTTGGAGGACGGCGTCACCTTGACGATATCGCCGAACATCTGGTTGGCATCGGCATAGGCCTGTGCCACCTGGTGCCAGCGGGTCTCGAGGCCGAGCGAACGCGCCTGTTCCTTGAGATTGGTGAACTGGCCGCCCGGCATTTCGTGCAGATAGACTTCAGACGCCGGTCCCTTGAGATCGCTTTCGAAGGCCGCGTACTGGTGGCGCACCGCTTCCCAGTAGAAGGAGATGCGGCGGATCCATTCCGGATCGAGACCCGGATCGCGTTCCGAACCACGCAGAGCTTCGACGATCGAGCCGAGGCACGGCTGCGAGGTGTTGCCCGACAGCGCATCCATGGCGGCATCGACAGCATCGACGCCGGCGTCGACGGCAGCGAGAACGGTCGCGGCCGCGATGCCCGAGGTGTCGTGCGTGTGGAAGTGGATCGGCAGGCTTGTCGCCTCGCGCAGCGCCTTGAAGAGCACCTTAGCGGCGGCTGGCTTCAACAGGCCCGCCATGTCCTTCAGCGCGATGATATGCGCGCCGGCCTTTTCGAGCTGGACGGCGAGATCGGTGTAGTACTTCAGATCGTACTTCGGGCGCGCCGAGTTCAGGATGTCGCCGGTATAGCAGATCGCCGCTTCGCAGAGCTTGTTCTCTTCGGCGACCGCATCCATCGACACGCGCATGTTCTCGACCCAGTTCAGGCAGTCGAAGACGCGGAAGAGGTCGATACCGCCGGCAGCGGCCTGGCGGACGAAGTATTTGACGACGTTATCTGGGTAGTTCTTGTAACCGACGCCGTTGGCACCGCGCAGCAGCATCTGCAGCAGGAGGTTCGGCGCCGCCTCGCGCACCTGCGAAAGGCGCTCCCACGGATCTTCCGTGAGGAAGCGCATGGAAACGTCGAAGGTGGCGCCGCCCCAGCATTCCAGCGAGAGCAGGTTCGGCAGCGCATGCGCATAGGTGCCGGCGATACGCGCGATGTCGTAGGTGCGCATGCGGGTCGCGAGCAGTGACTGATGGCCGTCGCGCATCGTCGTGTCGGTCATCAACACGCGCTTTTCGTTGCGCATCCATTCGCCGAACTTCTTCGGACCCAGCGTATCGAGCAGCTGCTTGGTGCCGTCCTTGATCGTCGTGCCATTGGTGTAGGGCACGACGGGCTCTGCGGCATCCGCGGTCGGGCGCGGCCGATCCTTGGCCTCGGGGTGACCGTTGACAGTGACGTCGGCCAGATAGGTCAAGAGCTTCGTCGCGCGGTCCTGGCGCTTGACCTGCTGGAACAGTTCCGGCGTCGTGTCGATGAAGCGCGTGGTGTAGCTGTTATCCTTGAACTTCGGATGCGTGATGATCGCTTCCAGAAAGGTCAGGTTGGTGGCGACGCCACGGATACGGAATTCGCGCAGCGCGCGGTCCATACGCGAGATCGCTTCCGACGGGCTCGGTGCCCAGGCCGTGACCTTGACCAGCAGCGGATCATAATAGCGGGTGATAATGGCGCCTGAATAGGACGTGCCGCCATCGAGACGAATGCCGAAGCCGGAAGCCGAACGATAGGCGGTGATGCGGCCGTAATCCGGGATGAAGTTGTGCTCCGGATCCTCGGTGGTGATGCGGCACTGCAGGGCATGGCCGTTGAGCTTGATATCGGCCTGTGCGGGAACGCCCGATTCCGGCGTACCGATCGCGAAGCCGTCGAGAATATGGATCTGCGCCTTGACGATATCGATGCCGGTGACGACTTCGGTGACCGTGTGCTCGACCTGGATGCGCGGATTGACTTCGATGAAGTAGAATTTGCCGGTATCGGCATCCATCAGATATTCGACAGTGCCGGCGCCGACATAGCCCGTGGCGCCCGCGATCTTCAGCGAATAGGCGGCAAGTTCCTGGCGCTGCGCTTCAGAGAGATAAGGGGCTGGCGCGCGCTCGACGACCTTCTGGTTGCGGCGCTGGATCGAGCAGTCGCGCTCGAAGAGGTGCACGACATTGCCGTGCGTATCGCCCAAGATCTGGCTTTCGACGTGACGGGCGCGCTCGACCAGCTTTTCGAGATAGACCTCGTCCTTGCCGAAGGCGGCCATCGCCTCGCGCTTGGCTTCGGTCACCTCGCGGGCAAGGTCCTTCGGATCGCGAATGGCGCGCATGCCGCGACCGCCGCCACCCCAGGAAGCCTTGAGCATGACGGGATAACCGATCTCGTCGGCCATCTTGGCGACGACGGCCATATCGTCAGGCAGCGGATCGGTGGCCGGCACCACGGGAACGCCGACCGAGATCGCCAGATTGCGGGCCGCCACCTTGTTGCCGAGCTGGCGCATCGTGTCGCCCGTCGGGCCGATGAAGATGATGCCGGCCTTGTTGCAGGCATCGACAAATTCGGGGCTTTCCGACAACAGGCCGTAGCCCGGATGGATCGCATCCGCTCCGGAGAGCTTGGCGACGCGGATGACTTCGTCGATCGACAGATAGCTTTCGATCGGGCCGAGGTCGCGCGCAAGATGCGGACCGCGGCCAACCTGATAGCTCTCGTCCGCCTTGAAGCGATGCAGCGCCAGTTTGTCTTCCTCAGCCCATATCGCGACCGTTTTTATCCCGAGCTCGTTGGCAGCGCGAAACACGCGGATGGCAATTTCGGAACGGTTGGCGACAAGGATCTTGGAAATGGGCAAATGCAGTCTCCTCACGGCATAAAAACGGGCAATGCTGCACCCGCGAAAGGAGTCTTAACCCGCTGTCACGGAAAGTTCAATTTCCCACGACGACACCAGATCGAATTTCTCTAAACTAGCCCGGCCAGACTCTAGCTAATGAGCCCGTGGCGGAAAGCAACGGCCACGGCATGCTGGCGGTTCTTTGCCTTCAGCTTGTCCTGCAGGCCGTTCATATACCAGTCGACAGTATGGTTGGAGATTTGCAACAGCTTGCCGATCTCGACCGACGTCAATCCTTCCGCGAGATACTGCAGGATTTCCATTTCCCGGCGCGTCAGCCTTGTGTCGGCGCCAGGCAGATCATCCGTTACTGAACCGTCTTCACCGCGCAGCTCGAGAATGCGCCAGAAAGCCCGCCTGGCGATCGCATCGAACAGGGTGATCTCGATCGGCGACAGATCGACCGGCTTGCCGCCGACGCGCAGATAGCCGAGCACGCCGCTTCTCCCATGGATCGGAAACATGTAGCCGTCCTTCAGGCCATAGCCCGCGGCAGCGGACATCACCTGTTCCATCCGCCGATAGTGCGGATCTTTTCGGAATGCAGCCAAGCCATCTTTCCAGCGGAACGGCTGTTGCGCGAAGGCGAGATATCGGATCGTCGGATCGTTCAGCATGTATTTCTTGCCGACATAAACCTGCGGCCAACCCTCGGGCCACTCGCCGGCAAGCACGGCCGCGGTCAGATCTTCGCTGTGTTTCGGATACCGGAGCAATCCATGAAACTCGAAGCCATAAGACAGGATGACGTGCTTAAGCTCATCGACCACCGCTTCCGGTTTCCGGCACTCCTCAAGAACGACAAGTAATTGAATTAATGAATGAATATTCACTAAAATGCCCCCATCCCATCCCAGGCTTTTAAGTGAAGCCGCTGCGACAGGACTGCCCCGATAGCGAACGGTTATCGATGCAATTGAAATTAGAGTTCAGAATATCGTTTATGGTTGTGCCAGTTTGACGCGACAACGCAAGGGTTAAATGTCGGGCCTTTTTATTTCCCTAAGAAATTTTACCACATCTGACATCTGCTCATGAAAGCGAGCATCGGAGCGACGGCGAAACTCCAACAATGAATGCCTTGTTAATCGCCAGTTCAGATAGGTTTTTGTAGCATCGCAACATCCGCTGTTTCGCAGATGCACAAAGAGGAATTCGCCGTGTCGCTTTTCAAGGTCTATGCAAGAGCTTTGCGCTATCTTGGCGCCTATAAGTTCCGCGTATCCCTGGTCGTTATCGCGAACATCGTGCTCGCAGCGATCACCATCGCCGAGCCGATCCTTTTCGGCCGCATTATAGATGCAATTTCCGGCAAAGGCGAGGTCAAGCCGATCTTGTTCATGTGGGCCGGTTTTGCCGTTTTCAACACCATTGCCTTCGTCCTGGTCGCCCGCGAGGCAGACCGGCTGGCGCATGGCCGTCGTGCAACGCTTCTGACGGAAGCCTTCGGCCGCATCATTTCCATGCCGCTCTCCTGGCATCATCAGCGTGGCACGTCCAATGCCCTGCATACGCTGCTGCGCGCCTGCGAGACGCTGTTCGGCCTCTGGCTCGAATTCATGCGCAACCACCTCGCGACCGCCGTTGCCATCGCCATCCTCATCCCGACGGCGATTTCGATGGACGTCCGTCTGTCCGGCGTGCTTGTCGTGCTTGGTATCGCCTACTGGCTGATCGGTCGTCTCGTGATGAGCCGCACGAAAGATGGCCAGGCTTCGGTCGAAAACCACTATCACACGGTTTTCTCGCATGTCAGCGACTCGATCAGCAACGTCTCGGTGCTGCACAGCTACAACCGCATCGAAGCGGAAACCAAGGCGCTGCGGTCCTTCACCGAACGCCTGCTGCAGGCCCAGTATCCAGTTCTCGACTGGTGGGCGCTGGCCGGCGCGATGAACCGTATGGCCTCGACCATCGCCATGATGATTATTCTCGTCATCGGTACCGTCATGGTCCAGGCCGGCGAGCTGCGCATCGGTGACGTCATTGCCTTCATCGGCTTTGCCAACCTCCTGATCTCGCGTCTCGACCAGATGCGCCAGTTCGCCTCGCAGATCTTCGAGGCCCGTTCCAAGCTCGAGGACTTCTATGCTCTCGAAGACTCGGTCCGTGATCGCGAAGAGCCTGCCGGCAACGCCGACATCACCGACGTGAAGGGCGAAGTCGAGTTCCGCAACGTGTCGTTCCGCTTCGGCAACACGGCACAGGGCCTGCACAACGTGTCCTTCACCGCCAAGGCTGGCCAGACGGTTGCGATCGTCGGTCCGACCGGCTCGGGCAAGACCACGATGATCAACCTGCTGCAGCGCGTCTACGACCCTGACAGCGGCCAGATCCTCGTCGACGGCCACGACACGACGAAGGTCACCCGCAAGTCGCTGCGTCGCTATATCGCCACCGTGTTCCAGGACGCAGGTCTGCTCAACCGCTCGATCAGCGACAACATTCGCCTCGGCCGGGAGAACGCTTCGGATGAAGACATGCGCCGTGCGGCAGAAGCCGCCGCCGCAGCCGACTTCATCGAGACCCGCGAAGACCAGTACGACACCCATGTCGGCGAGCGCGGCAACAGGCTTTCGGGTGGCGAGCGCCAGCGTGTGGCCATCGCCCGCGCCATCCTCAAGGATGCGCCGATCCTGGTGCTGGACGAGGCGACGAGTGCGCTCGACGTCGAAACGGAGAACCGCGTGAAGGCTGCGATCGACAATCTTCGTCAGAACCGCACGACCTTCATCATCGCCCACCGTCTGTCGACGGTTCGCGAAGCCGACAAGGTTCTCTTCCTCGACAACGGTCGCGTCGTCGAAGAAGGCAGCTTCGACGAGCTCAGCCAGAGCAACGGCCGCTTCGCCGCGCTGCTGCGCGCCAGCGGTATCCTGACGGACGAGGAAGTCCGCAAGGCACACACGACCGAAGCCGCCTAACACAGGCACTTCACGAAAACGATCGAAGCCGGATGGTCCGCCATCCGGCTTTTTTCTTGCCTGACAGGCCCGCACGTCTAGATAATCCGGAACTTGAGCCGGGAGCCCCGTATGCAGGTCAAACGAATTGTCGCCAATATCGCGACCATCGATCGGAAGGCCGCCAGGTCTTTCTATCAGGACATCCTCGGCCTTGAGCTGCTAATGGATCACGGCTGGATAGCAACCTATGGCTCCGACCAGCAGATGGCGGTTCAGGTGAGCGTTGCCAGCGAAGGTGGCTCCGGAACACCCGTGCCGGGCCTGTCGATCGAAGTCGATGACGTCGATGAGGCATTTTCAGCCATGAGCGCCGCCGGTTTCGAAATCACCTATGGGCCGGCCGATGAGCCCTGGGGTGTACGACGCTTCTATGTCCGGGACCCCTTTGGCACCCTCGTGAACATCGTCTCGCATACAGGCTGAACTAGAGGCCTGCGCAAGGGGTGTTAGACTAAAGTCATAATCCCAAAGCCGCTCTCCGTAAGCGTGGTGTTTTCTGGCACACTTTCCTCGGGCGAACCGCGACCAGGGGTATGCTTTGAGGAGAGTATGGTCGCGCGCCGCATTTCACATCATTCTGTGGAGGACAGAACATGGCAAATGTCGCAAGCGTCGGGGGCGCGAAAGCCGGACCGATGACATCGGAGGAGAAGAAGGTCATCTTCGCCTCCTCGCTTGGCACCGTTTTCGAGTGGTACGACTTCTATCTCTACGGCTCGCTCGCCACCTATATCGGCGCGACCTATTTCACCCAATATCCTGAAGCCACCCGCAACATCTTCACGCTGCTGGCCTTTGCCGCCGGTTTCCTGGTTCGCCCGTTCGGCGCACTGGTCTTCGGCCGCCTCGGCGATCTCGTCGGGCGTAAATACACCTTCCTGGTGACGATCCTGATCATGGGTCTCTCGACCTTCCTAGTCGGCATCCTCCCCGGTGCTGCCACGATCGGTATTGCTGCTCCGATCATCCTGATCGCGCTTCGCCTGCTGCAGGGCCTGGCGCTCGGCGGTGAATATGGCGGGGCGGCCACCTATGTGGCCGAGCACGCACCGAACGGCCGTCGCGGCTACTTCACGTCATGGATCCAGACCACGGCAACGCTCGGCCTCTTCCTGTCGCTGATCGTCATCGTCGGCGTCCAGTTCATCATGGGCAAGGAAGCCTTCGCCGCCTGGGGCTGGCGCATTCCGTTCCTGGTCTCGGTCGTCCTGCTCGGCGTCTCCGTCTGGATCCGCGTGCGGATGAACGAATCCCCTGCCTTCAAGAAAATGAAGGCGGAAGGCAAGGGCTCGAAGGCGCCGCTGACGGAAGCATTCGGTCAGTGGAAGAACGCCAAGATTGCCCTCATCGCTCTGCTTGGCGCCACCATGGGCCAGGCGGTCGTCTGGTACGGTGGACAGTTCTATTCGCTGTTCTTCCTCCAAAACGTTCTGAAGGTCGACCTGCAGGCAGCCAACATCATGGTGGCCGTGGCCCTCATCCTTGCCACACCGTTCTTCGTCATCTTCGGCGGCCTGTCGGACAGGATCGGCCGCAAGCCGATCATCATGGCCGGCCTGTTGATCGCCGCCGTCACCTACAATCCGCTGTTCAAGGCCCTGACCTGGACCGCCAATCCGGCACTCGCCGAAGCCCAGGCATCCGTTCGGGCAACGGTCACAGCCGATCCGACGGACTGCAAATTCCAGTTCAACCCGACCGGCACATCCAAGTTCACCAGCTCCTGCGACGTGGCGACAGCCTTCCTGACCAAGAACTCGGTGCCCTATGATGTCGTCCCCGGCCCTGCCGGCCAGCCAGCAACTGTGAAGATCGGTGACGAAACCATCACCAGCTTCGACGCCGTCGCAGCCGGCGACAAGGCCAAGGGCCTGACGGCGGCCTTCGAGAAGAGCGTCAACATCGCGCTCCACGATGGTGGCTACCCACTGAACCGTGGTGCCATCAAGGTGCCTGACGCGAAGCTCGATGCCTTCATCGCCGCCAATCCGGAACTTGCGCTTAACGCCGATGCGATCCGCGCAGGGACCAAGGAAACGATGCCGGCCGACAAGCTGGTGGCGGCCAAGCTGCTGACGGCGGATGAAGCCAACGGCGTCACCGACATGGCGGTCTACAATATCGCCGGCGGTGGCACCTTCGCCATGGCGGCCGATCCCGCTCGCGTCAACTGGATCGGCACGATCGCCATCCTGTTCGTGCTGGTTCTCTACGTCACGATGGTCTACGGCCCGATCGCGGCACTTCTGGTCGAGCTCTTCCCGACCCGCATCCGCTACACCGGCATGTCGCTGCCCTATCACATCGGCAACGGCTGGTTCGGCGGCCTGCTGCCGGCAACGGCCTTCGCGATGAGTGCGGCCACCGGCGACATCTACTTCGGCCTCTGGTACCCGATCATCTTCGCCGCGATCACGCTTGTGATCGGCCTGATTTTCCTGCCGGAAACCAAGAACCGCGATATCCACGCAATGGATTGATCTTTTCCGAGACGACAGACCACGCCCGGCGCTCCAAAGGCGCCGGGTTTTCTATGGCCGGAAACAGCCGCTTCGGCTGCGGCCAGCCGCCGATACCCGGCCGGAACAAGAGATTGTGGCGCGCATAGACGATGGCGATCATCATCGAGAACCAGCCGCCAAGCGCCAGCCCGGCAATCACGTCGCTCGGATAGTGCGCTCCCACCATCACCCGCGTCATGCCGAACCAAAGCGCGCAGGCGATGAAAGCGATGCGATAGCGCGGGAAGAGCAACGCGAAGGCCGCGAAGAAGGCACCGATCGTCGTCGCATGCCCGGATGGAAAGCTCTCGAAGGAATGACCGGAGAAGGACGAAAACGAGAAGATGCCGTAGTCCTGGAAATGCTCCGGCCGTGCCCGCCCAATCAACCGCTTCAGCAGATTGGCGACCAATCCCGACACCGCGATCGAGGTCAGGAGATAGCAGCCGATCCAGCTGATCCTGAGCGCCTGCAGGCGGTGGCGAATGCTTGTCGCCGTCCGCGACGACGCCCAGCCTTGAAACAGAAGGAAGGCGCTGACGATGATGATCCAGTCGGACTTGCCGAAATCGGTCAGCATCAGCCCGATCCTGCGAATAGCGGGCGGCACGTGATCGCCTCCGACAGGACCGTCAAACAGTAAAAGCGAGAGGATCACGGCGTTGACCGTGACGAATAGACAGGATTGCCAACGCAGATGCGGCATACCGTGATTGCAACGAAGCCTGCGTTTCTCAAGCGAAGAGAGAAAGGATTTCATGTCTGTCGGCTGTCCGGGTCAGGGGTTGTCGATCAACAGCCAAGACCTAGCAGAAGCAGAATACAGATTTTTTACGACCGTTCTAAAGCAGTCGGCTAAGCCGCGGTATCGGCCATCCGCCATCGCGGCCGATCGAGAACACCAGTCCGAAACGCGCAAACAGCACCGATGTGGCAAAGGCGATCCACGCCCCCAGCGCAAGCCCCGCTGTAACGTCGCTCGGATAGTGCACGCCGATGATGATTCGGGTTGCGCCAAGCCAGAGCCCGATGCCGATGAAGCCCAAGCGAAATCGTGGGAAAAGCAGCGCGAGCGCCACGAACAGCGCGCCGATATTGGCCGAGTGGCCGGAGGGAAAGCTCTGGTGCAGGAAATCCATGTTGAACGGCGCGAAACTGAAGATACCCTCCTGATCGTAGATCAGCGGCCGCGCACGCCCGATCGCGAACTTCAGAGTATTGGCGATGATGGCGGTGAACAGAACGGAAAGCGCGACATAGGAGGTCATCTGCCCGAAATAGATCATCCGGAACCGGTCACGCACCTTCCACAGCCGCCGGCGGACCAGATAGGCAACAGCAAGAATGGTAGCGAGACCCGCGAGAATCCAGGCGAGCCTGCCGATGTCGGTGACATCGCCCGCGATCGATATCAACGGCGCCGACAACTCCTTGGAGGCCAGACCGAGCGGGCGATCGAACACGAAGAAGGCGATGGCCACGGCGTTGATCGCGGAAAAGGCAAACCCCTTCCAGGGTACCCGGCGATGGATCGTGCAGCGCGCCTGATAGCGCTTTTTCAGATAGCCCCAGAAACCCAGCCCGCGATCGACACTCTCGCTCATTCCACTCCCGCTCTTTTCTCAATAGAGAAGGGAGATAGGGGCCGCGATAGGCGGCTTCAATGCAAAGGCCCTCCGCATCGTCAGATGCGAAGGGCCTGAAACGTGTTTCACGTGAAATATCAGGCAGAAAGCGCCTTGAACTCGGAAAGGATCGCCTCGCCCATCTCGACCGTGCCGACCTTCTTGGCGCCGTCGGCCATGATATCGGCGGTGCGGATGCCCTGGTCGAGCACGTTGGCGATCGCCTTTTCGAGGTTGTCGGCTTCCTTGACCATGGCGAAGGAGTAGCGCAGGCACATGGCAAACGAAGCGATCATCGCGATCGGGTTGGCAATGCCCTTGCCGGCGATGTCAGGCGCCGAACCATGCACCGGCTCGTAAAGCGCCTTGCGCTTGCCGGTCTTGCCATCAGGCGCGCCGAGCGAAGCCGACGGCAGCATGCCGAGCGAACCCGTGAGCATGGCGGCAACGTCGGAGAGCATGTCGCCGAACAGGTTGTCGGTGACGATGACGTCGAACTGCTTCGGCGCGCGCACCAGCTGCATGCCGCCGGCATCCGCCAGCATGTGCTCCAGCTTGACGTCCGAATACTTGTCTTTGTGGGTCGCGGTCACGACCTGGTTCCACAACACGCCCGACTTCATGACGTTGCGCTTTTCCATCGAGCAGACGCGGTTCTGGCGCGTACGGGCCATTTCGAATGCCACGGCCGAGATGCGCTCGATCTCGTAGGTGTCGTAAACCTGCGTGTCGATGGCGCGCTTCTGGCCATTGCCGAGATCGGTAATCGTCTTCGGCTCGCCGAAATAGACGCCACCGGTGAGTTCGCGGATGATCAGGATATCGAGGCCTTCGACCAGCTCCGGCTTCAGCGAGGAAGCGGCAGCGAGCGCCGGGTAGCAGATGGCAGGACGCAGGTTGGCGAACAGCTCGAGATCCTTGCGCAGGCGCAGCAGGCCGGCTTCGGGACGCACTTCATAGGGAACGTCGTCCCACTTCGGGCCGCCGACGGCACCGAAGAGAACCGCATCCGCAGAAAGCGCCTTCTGCATGTCGGCTTCGGAGATCGCCGCGCCATGCGCGTCGTAAGCACAACCGCCGACCAGACCTTCGTCGGTGGTGAAACCAGCCGACATCTCTTCGTTCATGAAGGCAATGATCTTGCGGACCTCGCCCATAGCCTCGGGACCGATGCCGTCACCCGGCAGCAGGAAAAGATTGCGCGTCGTCATGGAAACCTCCGGGAAAAACAAGTTGCGGCTTATTATCCCTCGACAGAAGGCATTTCAAGCGACCAAGAGGCCGTTTCGGTACGGTTGGCGCCAGAGTTGAACGATCAGTTGAACGATCGGTTGACCCCGTAATTTGCCTGGGCAACAAGAAGGGCATCGTGACCATGATCCGGAAAACGCCCATGCCCGCCGCACCGCTCCATCTCGACACCCCGCTGTTTCGCACTGCCGCCGACTATAGCGCCGCAAACCGGCCGCTCTGGCTGAAGCTGGACGCGCTGCAGCCGGCAGGAAGCTTCAAACTGCGCGGCGTCGGCCGGCTCTGCCAGCACGAAGTGGAAAACGGCGCGAAGGAAATCTTTTGCGCCTCCGGCGGCAATGCTGGCATCGCCGCTGCCTATGCCGGCCGCGCGCTCGGCGTGCCCGTCACCATCGTCGTGCCGGAAACCACCTCCGAGGACGTCCGCCGCTCCATCGCAGCCACCGGCGCCGCCGTCCTCGTCCATGGCTCGGTCTTCGACGAAGCCAACGCCCATGCAGTCAATCTCGCCGCAGAGCGCACGGCCGCCTATGTGCACCCCTTCGACCATCCACTACTCTGGGAAGGCCACGGCACGCTGATCGACGAAGTGGTGGCCAAGGGCACCGAATTCGACTGCGTGATTGCCAGTGTCGGCGGCGGCGGCCTGCTTGCCGGCATCGTCGCCGGCCTGAAGCGCAACGGCCTCGATGATGTGCCCGTCATCGCCGTCGAAACCGAAGGGGCCGCATCCTTCAAAGCCAGCCTGGCCGCCGGCGAACGCATCACCCTGCCCGCTATCACCTCGATCGCCACCTCGCTCGGCGCCCGCCAGGTCGCCCAGCATGTCTTCGACCTTCCCAGGCATCATCCGATCGAGAGCGTAACGGTGACCGACGCCGAAGCCGTCGCCGCCTGCCTGAAATTCGCCGACGCCTATCGCATCCTCATCGAACCCGCCTGCGGCGCAGCCCTTGCCGTCGCCGACACCCACCCCGACCTCCTCGCCCGCTTCAAGAACCCACTGATCGAGGTCTGCGGCGGCATCGGCGTGTCGCTGGAAAAGCTCAAGACGTGGAGAGAGCGCCTGCTCTGAAGCCAAAGAAAAAGCCGGCGGGAGAGAACCCGCCGGCTTGATCATGCAATCCTGTCGAGGCGCTTAGGCGGCCCAAGGATGGGAAGCGGCGTTAGCCTTTTCGAACTGGTCGATTTCCTTGCCCTTTTCCATCGTCAGGCCGATATCGTCGAGACCGTTCAGCATGCAGTGACGCTTGAAGGCATCGAGATCGAACTTGATGGAGCCGCCGTCGGGGCCGGTAATTTCCATGTTTTCCAGGTCGACCGTCAGGATGGCGTTGGAGCCGCGCGAGGCGTCGTCCAGGAGCTTTTCCAGATTTTCCGGGCTGACCTTGATCGGCAGGATGCCGTTCTTGAAACAGTTGTTGTAGAAAATGTCGGCGAAGCTGGTGGAGATCACGCAGCGGATGCCGAAATCGAGAAGCGCCCACGGCGCGTGCTCGCGCGAGGAGCCACAGCCGAAATTGTCGCCGGCGACGAGGATCTTGGCGTTCTGGTAGGCTGGCTTGTTGAGGACGAAATCCTCGTTCGGCGTGCCGTCTTCATTGTAGCGGGCTTCCGCGAAGAGACCCTTGCCGAGGCCGGTGCGCTTGATCGTCTTCAGGTAATCCTTCGGGATGATCATGTCGGTGTCGATGTTGACAACCGGCAGAGGGGCGGCGACGCCCGTCAGCTTGGTGAATTTTTCCATGGCCTGGCCTCCAGTTCGGCAGAGATAGTGTGTTGATCAGCGTTTAGTCCAGTTTCCCGGCAAAATGAAGGGGAATCTGCAGCCCCGGCCAGCGCCCTGAAGAATCGACCGGCCGGGCGCGGCTGATCTAGCCGGCCTTGGCGGGCTCGTTCATCGCCCAGGATACGCCGAAGGGATCGCGCAGCTGACCATAGCGATCGCCCCAGAACATGCGCTCGACGGGCATGACCACCTCGACACCGGCCTTCACCGCCCGATCCCACCACAGATCGATATCGTCGACGACGAGCTGAAGCGAGAAGCCCTGATGTGGCCGGAACGGATGACCGTGTTCGGGATAGGCGTCGCTCAGCATCAGCGAGCTGCCATTGATATAGAGATGCACATGCATCGTGCGTCCATTTTCATCGGGCGGCACGACGAATGCCTGCTCGGCGCCGAAAGCTTTGTTGTAGAATTCCGCCGCCTTCAGCGCGCCGTCGACAGTGATGTAGGGGAGCAGTCCGTTCTTGACCGGCGGCATGGCCATCTGGCCGGTTTGCGTTTCGCTTTCCATGCAGTCCTCCATTGATGCCTGGGCGTGATGCTTGTGCAGCCACAAGCCTTGCCGCATCTAGGACGCGCGAGCAAAACGCCAGCCGACAGACCGAATGAAATAAATGCGGACGCCAGGAACGATCAGAAAAAACGCGATCAGAGATCGATGATCGTGCCGCGACCGTCGTTCCAGATGCGCATGGGTTGACCATCGCGCGTCTTGGACTTCGCCCTTGCGCAGACCGGAGCCGCCTTCATCTTCAGCGAGAGAGCGCGGCCGACCATCAGCACCGTCAGAATGGCGCCGACGGCGAGCGTCACCGAAAAGGTGAGGAGCGCCAATGCTGCGAATGCGGTGATGCCTGCAAGCAAAAGGAAGACGGAACGAATATTCTGCATGGGTTTGAAACCTTTCTAGGAAAGGAATGTGGTCCTTCGTCTTGTCTTCTGCAAGATAAGCATGGCTTTTTGTTGTCTTGCCATCGGTCACAAAGCTTGACACACATTCGTGATGAGCCAGTCTCCCCTCACCCGTTCGATGAACCTGCGCCGCTCGGTGCTGAGCGTTCCCACGATCAATCCTCGCGCGCTTGAAAAGACCCATCAGCTCGGTTGCGATGCTGTGATCTTCGATCTTGAGGATTCCGTCGCGCCCGAGAAGAAGGCCGAAGCGCGCGAAAACCTGGCCGCCTTCTTCCGGGGCAAACCGCTCGAGGGCAAGGAACGCATCATCCGCATCAACGGCCTCGACACCAGCTGGGGCCGCGCCGACATGGAGCTCGTGAACGCGCTGGAGCCGGATGCCGTTCTGTTGCCGAAGGTCAACGAACCGCAGGACGTCATGTTAGTCAGCGACCTTCTCGCGGATGCCGATGCACCCGACGAACTGCGGATCTGGGCGATGATCGAGACACCGCGCGGCATCCTCAATGCTGCGGCGATCGCCGAGGCCGGGCGAACGGCGGGCTCAAGGCTCGATTGCTTCGTAGTCGGCCTCAACGACCTCAGAAAGGAAACCGGCGTCTTGCCGCAGCCCGGCCGGCAGTATCTCGTGCCCTGGCTGATGCAGGTGATCCTCGCCGTGCGCGCTTACGGCCTCTGCGCCATCGACAGCGTCTTCAACGATTTCAAGGATATCGATGGCTTCGACGCCGAATGCGCCGAGGCACGCGCCATGGGTTTCGATGGCAAGATGCTGATTCACCCCGCGCAGATCGAGCCGGCCAATCGGCATTTCGGCCCGGACGCATCCGCCATCGCCGAAGCGCACGCGATCATGAAAGCCTTCGCCGACCCCGCCACGGATGGCCTCAACGTCATCAATGTCGACGGCCGCATGATCGAGCGGCTGCATCTTGTCCAGGCGGAAACTCTGGTTCATAAAGCCCGCCTGATTGCAGAACGCCAGAAGGCAAAAGGCCAGACGGCAAACTGAAAGACGATGTGATGAAGCTCTACCGCCTTCTGACCGGCCAGGACGACGCCGCCTTCTGCCACCGCGTAACCGACGCCCTCAACAAGGGCTGGTCGCTGAACGGCTCGCCGGCCATGACCTTCAACTCGCAGACCGGCCAGGTGATGTGCGCCCAGGCGATCGTCAAGCATGTCGAAGGCAAGGACTATCACCCCGACATGAAGCTCTCCGAGCAGTAAGATTTGCTGTGGGGCGCCTGAAGAGCCCAGCGCCTAGCGTTCGGCCGCCTCTTCGGCGCTCGCCTCGATGCGCTCCATGTCGTCGTCACTGAGGCCGAAATGGTGGCCGATTTCGTGGATCAGCACGTGGGTGATGATATCGCCCAGCGTCTCGTCGTTTTCGGCCCAATAATCGAGGATCGGCCGCCGGTAGAGGCGGATGCGATTGGGAAGCTCGCCCGTTTCCAGAGTGAAGCGCTCGGAAATCCCGCGCCCCTCAAACAGGCCAAGCAGATCGAACGGCGTTTCCAGCGCCATGTCCTCGAACACCTCGTCATCAGGGAAGTCTTCGATCTCGATCGTCAGATTGGTGGTCAGCGCACGGAATTCTTCCGGCAGGTGGCTATAGGCCTCCATCGCCAGGGACTCGAACGTGCTGATTGTCGGAGCGTGGCGATCCTGCCAATTGTCGCTCTGGTCTATGCGAGCCATAAAAGCTCCTTTCCTTTGCCGCCCATATAGAGCCTTTGCCGTTGATTTTCGAGAGCGGAATCAAGGGCAGGAATAAATTCACATCAAACGGCTGTTGACTCTTCGGCCGAGCTCTGGAATCCATAAGAACATAATAGGAACATCCGTTAGATGGAGTGACGTCGTGGCACAGTCGGCCGTGGCGCGCGAGCGGCTTTTTGCGCTCCGCGAAACCATTGCAAAGCTTGAAGGAAAGCCGGTGCCCGCATTGGCGGCGGCGGAAAACCAGGCTTTGGCCGACACCGTTCTCGACAAGCCCGGGAGCGAAGATGCCCTGCGCCTGCCGCTTGGTATCCCCGCTCTGGATGAGGCGCTCGACGGCGGCCTGCCGCTTGATGGCCTGACGGAAATCCGCACGACGCTGCTGCGCAATGCCGGCGCAAGCAGCGGCTTCGTTCTGGCGATCGCGGCCATGCTCCAGCATGGGCAAGAGGAGGGCGCTAACGCACACCTGCCGATCCTCTGGATCGCCGACACGGTGGCGACGATGGAGGCCGGACGGCCCTATGCCGTGGGCCTCAGCGATTTCGGTCTGAAGCCGCGGCTCTTCCTGCACGCCGCACCGAAAAAGCTGGAGGACGCGCTGTGGCTGGCGGAAACAGCCGTCGAAAGCGGCGTCTTTCCGGCCACCATTCTCGAGGTTCGCGGCAATCCCAGGCCCTTCGGCCTGACGGAAAGCCGTCGTCTCAACCTGCGGGCCAAGGCATCGCGCCGCCCGCTTTTTTTGTTGCGGCAGGCAGCGGAGGAAGAGGCCAGCAGCGCCATCTTCCGCTTTCTTGCCGAACCCGCGCCATCTGCGGCGCGGCCCTTGCCTGATGGTTCGATGCTGGGCGGCAGCATCGGCAATCCGATCTTTCGCATCACCCTGGAGAAGAGCCGAAACCCGGCCCCCTTCTCCATTCTTCTGGAGTGGAACCCCCATGACCGCCGGTTTTTCCCTGTCCGCCCATCAGCCAACACTCGCTTTCCAGGCGAACGCTCAGCGCATTCTGGCGCTGCATTTCCCGCATCTGCCAACCGATCGCATATCCAGGAAGAAGTGGGGTCTCGCCTGGCGTTTGCGCGATCGTCCTGAGACGCCGCCGATCGTCTGCTCCGGCCGCCACGCCAACACCATGCGGCTGACGGCGCTGGACGAGGCAGCCGAAGCGATCAACCTGAAAAAGAGCATGGGTGTCGCCGAAGCCCGCGCCATCCATCCGACGATCGAGGTGATCGAGGAAGACCTGGCCGCCGACCTGCGCTTTCTCGAAGGCATCGCCGATTGGTGCGACCGCTATACGCCGCTGGTGGCGCTCGACGGCAGGGATGGACTTTTTCTCGATATCACCGGCTGCGCTCATCTCTTCGGCGGAGAAAAGGCGCTCCTCAAGGATATCCTGTCCAGGCTCTTTCAAATGGGCATCGACGTCCGGGGCGCGATCACCTCCTCCCCGGGCCTCTCCTGGGCGGTCAGCCGTTTCGGCCAGGGAGGCGTGATCGACGCGGATGAGACGGAACGGGTCGTTGCCCCTCTACCGGTCGCAGCACTCCGTCTCTCGGACGATACGGTCGCAGCGCTCACCAAGATGGGCCTGAAATACATCGGCGACCTGATGGAAACCCCGCGTGCGCCGCTGACCCGCCGCTTCGGCGCAAGTGTGCTGCTGCGGCTTGACCAGATACTTGGAACGGATGAGGAGCCGATATCGCCACGCCTACCCGTCGCCAGCCTCTCGGCCGAGCGCCGGTTGATGGAACCGGTCGCCGCGGAAGAGGCGATTCTAGCCGTGACAGACCAGATCGCCCATGCGCTGAAACCGTCACTGGAGGCACGCGGCGTCGGCGGTCGCGTTTTCGAACTCGTCCTGTTCCGTGTCGATGGCAAGGTCTTCCGCATCGCGGCCGGCACGACAAGGCCGTTGCGTGAACCAAGGCGCATCGCCGTCCTCTTCACCGAACGCCTGCAGGCCGTCCATGACGATCTCGATGCCGGGTACGGGTTCGAGATCCTGCGCCTCAATGTCCTGCGCCACGAAGACTTCGATACGGCCCAGAGCGACTTCGAGGGACATCAGCAGAAGGATGCCTCGCTGGCAGCCTTCGTCGATCGCGTTTCCGCGCGATTGGGATCAGATTGCCTGCAGACCTTCCAGTTGCGCGAAAGCCACCTGCCGGAAAGAGCGGTGATTTCGGTTCCCGCCATCGATGGCCTCACCGCGAAGATCCCGCCAGGCAATCCCGCCCCCTCACGCGGCGAGAGGCCCGCGCGTCTTCTGGAAAGGGCGGAACCGATGGATGCCTTTGCCATCGAGGTGCCGGATGGCGCGCCGGCCAATTTTCACTGGCGCCGCATGCGCCACCGTATCGTCAAAAGCGAGGGGCCGGAACGGCTTGCCATGGAATGGTGGCTCGACGGCAAGGATACGCAGCCACGCGACTATTTCCGCGTCGAGGATGATCAGGGCCACCGTTTCTGGATATATCGCAAGGGTCTGTACGGCCAGGACGAGACGCAGAGCTGGTACATGCATGGAATGTTCGCATGACACGGGCTTTCTTCGAGATCGGCGCCAAGACCAACTTCTCCTTTCTGGAGGGTGCCTCCAAGCCTGAGGAAATGGTGCTGCAGGCTGCGCTGCTGGGACTAGACGGCATCGGCATCGCCGACCGCAACTCGGTAGCCGGCGTGGTCAGGGCGCATGCCCAGGCAACGGCGCTTCGAAAGAAATTCGAGCGAAAAGAGCAGGGACTGCTGGAGAAGGGCGAGAACGCCGAGGACGTCCTTGATCCGGTCCGTCTTCAACCCGGCGCCCGATTGGTCTTTTCGGACGAAACACCCGATATTCTGGCCTACCCTCAAAATCGAAAGGGTTGGGCACATCTCTGCCGCCTGCTGAGCGTCGGCAATCTGCGCGCGGAGAAGGGCAACTGCACCCTAGTGGAGGAGGACCTGCTGGAATGGGGCGACCAGATGATGCTGGCGATCATCCCCGATCCTTTAGTTGCCGACGATCCCCTGCGTTGCGACACATTCGAAGCCTGCGTTGGGCGTCTCCGCGCCCGTTTTCGCGACAAGCTCTACATGACGATGACATCATCCTATGACGGTCGCGACAAGCGCGTCTTTGCGGTGATTTCGATCCTCGCTTCCAGAAACCGCGTGCCCCTTATCGCCTCCAACCAGCCGCTCTATCACGACACCGCCCGCCGCCCTCTGTCGGATATCGTCACCTCTATAAGGGAACACGTGCCAATCCCGGAGGCCGGCTTTCTGCTGGCACCGAATGCCGAACGCTATCTAAAGCATGGAAGCGAGATGGCGCGGCTTTTCAGGGACTACCCAGACGCCATCGCCAACACGGAAAAATTCTACTCCAGGCTGAGCTTTTGCCTGGACGAACTGAACCACAATTATCCGGATGAGAACGACACGGGCGAAACATCTTATGAAACATTGGAGCGCCTGACATGGGCGGGAGCAGCAAGACGTTTTCCTGAAGGCATCAAGGAGAAGACCCGGGAGCAGATCGTCTACGAGCTGGACCTCGTAAAGCAGAAGCAATACGCGCCCTATTTCCTGACGGTGCACCGGATCATCATGCATGCCCGCTATAAGCTCAAGATCCTTTGCCAGGGTCGCGGCTCGGCCGCCAATTCGGTGATCTGTTACTGCCTTGAAGTCACGGAGGTTAACCCGGAAAAAAGCGTGCTGCTGTTCGACCGATTCATGTCGACGGACCGCGACGAACCACCCGATATCGACGTCGATTTCGAGCATGATCGGCGCGAGGAGGTCATCCAGCATATCTACAAGCGATACGGCAAGGAGCATGCTGGACTGACGGCGGCCGTCACCAGCTATCGCACCCGTTCCGCAGGCCGCGAGGTCGCAAAGGCATTCGGCTTGTCAGAAGATGTGCAATCGGCGATCGGCAGTCTGGTTTGGGGCTGGTCGGATGATAAGCTGTCCGAACGGGAAGCACGGGCCGCCGGCCTCGACACGGGCAACCCCGTAACCAACCACGTCCTGCAATACGCATCCGAACTCTTGAGCTTTCCCCGCCACCTCACCCAGCATGTCGGCGGTTTCGTGATCACCCGCGACCGGCTCGACGAGGTCGTGCCGATCATGAATACGGCGATGCCGGATCGCTACATGATCGAGTGGGACAAGGACGATCTCGACAATCTGAAAATCCTCAAGGTCGACGTGTTGGCGCTCGGAATGCTGACCTGCCTGCGCAAGGCCTTCGATCTTCTGCTGCTGCACTACGACGTGAAGAAGACGCTGGCCGATCTTGGCAACGACACGCATGAGGACGAAAAGCCGGTCTACGACATGATGTGCCGGGCCGATACCCTGGGCGTCTTCCAGATCGAAAGCCGCGCGCAAATGAGCATGCTGCCGCGCCTTCGGCCGCGAGTGTTCTACGACCTCGTCATCGAGGTCGCCATCGTCAGACCCGGCCCCATCCAAGGTGACATGGTCCACCCCTATTTGAAGCGACGGGAGCAGGTAAAGCGGAACATTCCAATCGAATACCCCAGTGAAGAGTTGAAGGAGGTTTTGAAACGAACACTTGGAGTACCGCTCTTTCAGGAGCAGGCCATGCAGATCGCCATCACGGCGGCGGGTTTTAAGGCTGCCGAGGCCGACCAACTGCGCCGCGCCATGGCAACCTTCAAGCGCACCGGCACCATCGGCAATTTCGAACAGCGATTCATCGATGGAATGGTATCCAAAGAGTACCCGCGGGAATTCGCCCAGCAGTGCTTCAACCAGATCAAGGGTTTCGGGGAATACGGCTTTCCGGAAAGCCACGCGGCCTCCTTCGCGCTGCTCGTCTACGCCTCCTCCTGGATGAAGGCCTACTATCCCGATATCTTCTGTGCGGCCATGCTGAACTCGCAGCCAATGGGCTTCTACGCGCCGGCGCAGCTGGTCCGCGATGCCAGGGAACACGGCGTCGAAATCCGACCGGTCGATATCAACAGTTCGGACTGGGATTGCCTGCTGGAAGACGGTCGTTTCGACAGCCGCCGGATCGATTTTCGCCATCGCGAGATGAGCGATGTCATCAAGGCCAACCACGCCGTCCGTCTCGGCTTTCGTCAGGTAAAAGGGTTATCCGAGGACACCATACGCGAGAAACTGATGACTCACCGGGGATACGGCTATACCTCCATCCACGATCTATGGCTGCGCTCGGGCCTCGACAAATCCGACATCGAGCGGCTGGCGGATGCGGATGCCTTCAACAGCATCGGCCTGTCCCGGCGCGAGGCGCTATGGGCGGTCCGTGCGCTGGACGTGAAGAGTGCGGCCGAGCGCTTGCCGCTGTTCGATCAGGCACCTCATCTCGACCTACAGGTCGAGCCGCAAGCCAGACTGCCTGAAATGCTGCCGGGCGAGCAGGTGGTCGAGGACTACCGGTATCTGTCGCTGTCGCTCAAGGCGCATCCTCTTTCCTTCCTGCGCGACGAACTGCGCGGGATAGGCGTTACCCGCAGCGTCGACCTGCTCAAGGTACCGAACGGCCGTTGGGTGACGATCGCCGGCATCGTCCTGGTGCGCCAGCGTCCGGGCTCGGCCAAGGGCGTGATCTTCATGACGCTGGAGGATGAGACCGGCGTCGCCAATGCCATCGTCTGGCCGAAGACCTTCGAGAAATACCGTGCCATCGTCATGGGCGCCCGGCTCGTCAAGATCCGCGGCAAGCTGCAGAGCCAGAGCGGGGTGATCCATACGGTCGTCGATCACATCGAGGACATGACGCACGCTCTGGGGCTCTTGCAGAAGGAGGCTAATCGCTTCGGCGTCTGCGATCGCTCCGACGAAGCACGCCGACCGACCGCCGATCCACGGCAGAAGAAGCTCAACGATACATTGGAGAAGGCGGTGATGGAAAAAAGAATGACCACGCATGACAAGCGCGGGCGTGACGAAGCCACGGCGTCGGTCATGCCGAAGGGACGTAATTTTCATTGATTTTCAATATCGAGTCCGATCGGGCATCGTCGCAAGCGGGGAGCGGTACGCTTCGATTGGATCGTAGACGAGCCGGAAGGCGGGCGAAGCGGGAGTGCCTGAATATGAATCTTTCTTGACAACGAGCGTCTTCTTTAGCAAAAAGACGATAGTCATTGTCATGTTTGGAATGAAGACGTGCTTGTCTGCAGTTGCAACTACATAACCGACACCGAAATCCGGGAGGTTATCAACAGCCTTCTCGATGAGGACTGTTGGCAGCTTATTGTCCCTGCGAAAGTCTACCACGCCATGGAAAAACGAGGCCGTTGCTGCGGCTGTTTCCCGAATGTGGTCGACATCATCATTCAGACGACCGAGGACTATCACGCCCGTCGGCACTCGACGGATGCCGAAATATTTGATTTCATGTCTCGCCTCAGAAACTTCCATGAAGAAAACAGGAGAGCGGACATTGAAAGGCGACAAAAAAGTCATCGAGCGGCTTAACGAGGCCCTCTTTTTGGAACTAGGTGCTGTCAACCAGTACTGGGTTCACTACCGGCTCCTTGAAGATTGGGGTTACACCAAGCTCGCCAAGAAGGAGCGCGCTGAATCGATCGAAGAAATGCAGCATGCCGACAAGCTCGTCGCACGCATCATCTTCCTCGAAGGCCACCCCAACCTGCAGACGCTTGCGCCGCTGCGCATCGGCCAGAACGTCAAGGAAGTCCTGGAAGCGGATCTCGCCGGCGAATACGACGCCCGCACCGCTTACAAGAAATCCCGCGATATCTGTCACGAGGCAGGCGACTACGTCTCCATGAAGCTCTTCGAAGAGCTCCTCATGGACGAAGAAGGCCACATCGACTTCCTCGAGACGCAGCTGGAACTGCTCGGCAAGATCGGCGAAGCCAAGTATGGCCAGCTGAACGCCGACTCAGCCGACCAAGCCGAGTAATCAAGCCCTGGACCCGGCCGCTCAGGCGGCCGGCATCCGATCACACAGCCGTCAATCAGGCAGCCGGCAATCCCGCGAGATGGCTGAACTCGCTGACCACCTGTTCGTAGACGCCGCGCTTGAACGACACGATCAGCTCCGGCAACTCCGCCATCGGCTTCCAGTCCCATGCGTCGAATTCAGCGGAATGCCCACCCGGCGGCGGGTTGATGGCGATCTCGCTCTCATCGCCGTCGAAGCGGAAGGCGAACCAGCGCTGCGTTTGGCCGCGAAACTTGCCCTTCAATCCGATGCCGATCAGCTGCGGCGGCAGATCATAGTTGATCCAGTCCTTCGCCTCGGCAAGCAGCGTCACCGTCTTCATCCCGGTCTCTTCATAAAGCTCGCGATAGGCTGCCGTCAGCGGGTCCTCGCCCTTGTCGATGCCGCCCTGCGGCATCTGCCACAGCTGCGGTGAGCCGTCATATTCCGAATTCTCCGCCGGGATTCGGCGGCCGGCCCAGACGAGCCCGGCGCGATTGAGGATCATCACGCCGACGCACGGGCGATAGGGCAGATCTTCGGCTTTAACGGTCGATTGGCTCATGGTTGTCTCTGCTAGGGTTTCTTCGGATCGTTGGTCAGCGCGGCGATCCCGACGATCTCGATGCCGCGCATCGCCGCTTCTTCCGTCCATTTTGAAATGGCATCGATGCTCTCGTCAAATGCCGAGGCAACACCAATCGCCTGGCCGTTGCGCTTGGCCACGCGCTCGAGTTCATCCAGCTTGTTGGTGATCGCGTTGAAATCCACCTGCCCGTCGAGCTGCACGTCCGCAAAGGCGTATGGCGTCTCCGTGCCCTTGGCGATCGCGGCGGTCTTCGACTGCGCCGAGGTGCCGTCATCGAGAAACAACAGCCCGCGCTTGCCGATATCGCGCATGACGGGCTCCAGTGCATTCGCGTCTGAGAGAAAACGTCCGCCCTGGTAGTTCAGCACACCGGTATAGTTGGTGATCTCGCCCATCGCTCGGTGAAGGCTCTCGATGTTCTTTGCGACGCTTTTCGACGTAAGCAGCGTATCCGGACCGGGATCGTTCGCCGGGTAATCAAAAGGTTCGAGCGGCACCTGGATCAAGATTTCGTGGCCGGATCGACGCGCCTCCTGCATCCAGCGCTGCAGGCTGTTTCCGCTGGCGGCGAATGCAAGCGTCACCTCCTCGGGCAACTGCTGGATCGCCCGCTGCGTGCCCGTTTGGCTGAGGCCAAGACCGCTTACGACGATCGCGATCCGCGTTCCATGCGCGCCCGACCATGGCCGTGCATATTGATCCATCGGCCGGCGGCCATCGGGGCCAACGATCGGCAGCCGCCCGAACGACGACGCCTCGAGCAAGGCATCATTCGGCAGTGCAGCCATTCTGGGATCCTGCCCCACCTGCATGGCGTCGATCAGGACGGGGCCGTTTCCGTCGCGGGTCTTCGGGCTGTATTTGGTGACCACCGAGCCATCGCCCGTCGTCATCCTCTCGACATTGGCGCCGGAATTCGGCTCGCTGCGCGGCATGCCATTGGGAGGCGCGGCATCAGGCGTGGTGGGCTGTTGGGCGGTATCGGTGGGAACGGCGGAGGCCTGCTCCTTAGCGGGCGGCGTCTCGCGCTTCAGGCCATCGCCGCGAAAGGCGGTATAGACCGAAAAGCCGCCGATCAGCACGAGGCAAAGCCCGGCAACCACCCGCCCCGTGCGCAAGACGCCAGGGCGCTTTCCGCCCGGCTTGCGGTTCTGTCCAAGGGGCGCGTGCAGATCGGTATTCATTCTTCGGCTGCTTCCATCATCAGGACAGCAAAAAGGCGTCAGGCCGGATCCTCATCCGGCCTGACGCCTCATCTGATCGTTACTTGGCGCTGACGGCCTTTTCAGGGTTCGGCGGGAAAGACGGGTCCGTCTTCTTGCCGCGCAGAAGGTCGAGCGCGTAGTTGAGCTGCACGTCATCCTTGGGATCCGGCGGCACGTAGGCGACGGAGCCCGAGCCCTCATCCGTCTCGCTCTGGCCCTTGATGTGACCGCGCAGGGCGGATTCGCCCTCGGTCACCATCTTGCCCTTCAGATCATCCGGCAGCGGCTCTTCGACCTTGATGTCAGGCGTGATGCCGGTGCCCTGGATCGAGCGGCCCGACGGCGTGTAGTAGAGCGCCGTCGTCAGGCGAAGTGCGCCGTTCTCACCGAGCGGGATGATGGTCTGAACCGATCCCTTGCCGAAGGAGCGCGTGCCGAGAACCGTGGCGCGACGCAGATCCTGCAGGGCGCCGGCGACGATTTCCGATGCCGAAGCCGAGCCACCGTTGATCAGAACGATCACAGGCTTGCCATCCGTCAGATCGCCCGGGCCGGCATTGAAGCGGCGGGTTTCATCCGGATTGCGGCCGCGCGTGGAAACCACCTCGCCGCGCTGCAGAAGCGCATCCGACACCTGGATTGCCTGGTCGAGCAGACCGCCCGGGTTGAGGCGCAGGTCGAGCACATAGCCCTTGAGCTTGTCGGCCGGAACGGTGTTCTTGATCTTCTCGATCGCCTTTTCCATGTCCGGATAGGTCTTCTCGGTGAACGAGATGATGCGGAGATACCCGACATCATCCTCGACACGCGACTTGACTGCCTGCACGGCCACGACATCGCGAACGATCGTCAGTTCGATCGGCTTGTCGGCGCCCTTGCGGATCAGTGTCAGCTTGATCGGGGTGTTGATGGCACCGCGCATCTTCTCGACAGCGTCTTCGAGCTTCAGACCACGGACGGACTGTCCGTCGATCTCGGAGATATAGTCGCCGGCGAGAACACCTGCCTTGGCCGCCGGCGTATCGTCGATCGGCGTGATGACCTTGACCAGCTCGTCTTCCATCGTGACTTCGATGCCGAGACCGCCGAACTCGCCCTTGGTCTGGGTCTGCATGTCCGCCGCGTCCTTGGCGTTCATGTAGCTCGAATGCGGATCAAGCGACGACAGCATGCCGTTGATGGCATTTTCGATCAGCTTGTCCTCGGCCGGCGGCGTCACATACTGGGCGCGAACGCGCTCGAATACGTCACCGAAAACGGACAGTTCCTTGTAGGTGGACGCCCCCGCCGCTTCCGCGGGCACACCGGCGGAATAGATGACGCTCATGGCCGTCGCACCCATCAATGCGCCAACCAGAACAAGAGAAGCCCTACGAATCATTGCGTGCCTTTCCGGTGTCTTTGGCGGTCCACCATGGTCGGGAATCGACCGGCTTTCCGTCTTTTCGAAATTCAATGTAAAGCGTTGGTCGGTTTGTTTCCAGCGCCAATGCAGTCGCACTAGCCACTCTTTTCGCACCCATCACCGCAAGCGGTTCGCCGGCGAAAACAAACTTGCCCTGCCGCGCGTTCATGGTCTCCATTCCGGAGAGAACCAGGTGATATCCGTCGCCGGCATCGAGAATGATCATCTGCCCGTAGCTGCGAAACGCGCCGGCATAAACGATCAGACCATCCGCCGGTGCGGTGACCACCGTTTCCGGGTTGGTCGCCAGCGTCATACCCATCGCCTCATGGCCTGTTCCATCGGCATCGCCGAACTGGCGCAGGATATCACCGGCAACGGGCAACTCCAGCTTGGCCTTCAATTCTCCGAACGGATATGCGGGCGCAATGCGGTTTTTATCGGGCACCCCGCTGTCGGCCAAAGCCTTGGCCTGCGCGCGCTGTTCATCCGTCAGCAGCCTGCGATTTTCCTCCGCCTGACGCGCCGCGGCCGTCGCCTGGCGAACGGACGAAATCTCGCTTTCCATCGATGCCACGAGGCTCTCCAGGCTCGTGGCCTTGCCCGCGAGTTCCTCGGAGCGCTGGCGCTCGGCATTGAGCTCGGCAGTATTGCTGCGGCTCAATTTCTCGTTCTCGGCGAGAAGCAAATCCATGCGCCGCTCTTCCTCGAGGCTGTTGGTCATCGTCGTCGTCAAGCCGGTCTTCTCGGCGGCACTTGCGGCCTGCAGAGAGGCCAGGTTGCCGAGATCGGCGGCGAGTTTATCCGTTTCCTTGCGGATGCCGGGAACAACGGCACCGAGCAGGATGGCGCTGCGCACCGAGGCAAGCGCGTCATCAGGCGTCACCAGAAGCGCCGGCGGCGGGTTGCGGCCCATCCGCTGCAGTGCCGCAAGGACCTCGGCTAGTAGCCCCCGTCGCTCGTGCAGCGAGTGGCGAACCGCATCTTCCTTCACGCCGAGATCGGCAAGCTTCTTCTCGCTCTCCAGTATCTGCTTCTCCAGCGACTTGCGCCGCGCGGCGGAATCGATCAGCGCCTGGCGAACACTGCTGGTGCTCTTGTCCAGATCCTCGATGCTCTTCTGCAGTTCCGCGACCTTGCCCGAAGAGAGATTGATGGTCTTCGACAACGCATCCAGTTCGCTGCGCGTCTGGTCACGCTTCTTTTCCAGTTCGACGGCCGGATCAGGTGCCGCGGCCGCAACGGGCGCGCTCGGCGGCGGCGAGTCCGGCTGTGCAGCGGCCGGCTGCTCCTGCGCCAGAGCGGAAACCCACCCGGACACGCCGAGAACCGACGCGGCGAGACCAGCCACGGCAACCGACAAGATCACATAGTTTCGCTTGGATGCAGGTGTCGGCATGCCGATCGGTAAATCCTCTTAAACCGCGCGAAGATTAAGCTGATTTGACCATCTTTGCCAGAAAGATTGAGGCCTGCCGCCCGATCGCGCAAGACACACCTGCGTGAATGATCGTGAGCACTCAGACGCGATGATAGGGATGGCCGGAGAGGATCGTCACGGCGCGATAAAGCTGCTCGGCGATCAGCGTGCGAACGAGTTGATGCGGCCAAGTCATCTTGCCGAGACAAAGCGTAGCGTCGGCCCGATCGTAGAGCGCCGGATCAAGTCCATCGGCGCCACCGATCGCGATCGTCATCTCGCGCTTTCCCTGATCGCGGTAATTGCCGAGGAGAGTGGCGAAGCCTTCGCTGTCGAGCGCCTTGCCGCGCTCGTCGAGGAGAATAAGAATACTGCCGTCCGCCAGCGACTTCTGAAGCATGCCTGCTTCCTCGCGCTTGCGCGTATCGGCATTGGACGCGCGACTTTCAGCGACTTCGACAACGCGGGAGAATTCGAGGCCGATGGCGGGACCGGCCTTCGCAAAGCGGTCGAAATAACGCGCCGCAAGATCCTTCTCCGGGCCGGATTTGAGCCGCCCCACGGCAAAAAGACCAACGCGCATGTGTCCGCTCCTGCTATCAGGCTTTTCGCGGCTCAAAGGTGCCGCAGGCCGGGGCTAAAGCACCGCCGGCCCAATCAGAGCCATCTATCAGGCGCTGGACGCAGCGTCCAGACAGCCTGCCAGCTGGAGTATCAGTGCAGCGTCTCGTCCAGATCGGGAGCCTGCCACATCTTTTCGATGTTGTAGAACTCGCGAATTTCGGGACGGAAGACATGCACGATGACATCGCCGGTATCGATCAGGATCCAATCGCCGGCATCCTGGCCTTCGACCCGGGCGGAGCCGAAGCCCTCATCCTTGAGGTCGCTGAGCAGGTGGTCGGCAATCGCCATGACATGGCGGCTCGAGCGGCCCGAGACAACAACCATGAAGTCGCCGAGCGCCGATTTTCCGGCAATGTCGATGGAAACGATATCCTCAGCTTTGGAGTCCTCTAGGCTGACGAGGACGGTGTGCAGGGCGCGGGCAGCGGCATCAACGCCACGTTCCGGGCTCTTCGGGACAACGACTTTCGTGCTTCCCTTTGCGTGTACTGTTGTCAGTGCTTTCCCTTTCTCGGAATGACAAAGCATGCACATCACTGATTTGGCGAACCAAATCATGGTTAAGATAGGCACCGAACCATAAATGTTTCAAGACGCCCGCGATCACAAAGCATGAATGCCGGATTTGGCGCGGCAGCAACGGATGGCTCAGCCTCAAGTGCATCCTGCGGGGCTGTGTACAGTTGCTGTCGCCCTCAGTAAAGTGATGCTTCGTCCCAGTGCGAAGATTGCAAATGAAAAACCCTTTAGAAAACACGCTTGTCCCGGTCCTTCGCATCAGCTTCCCGCATGAGGATCGCCTTGGGCACGGCAAGATGGAATTGCTGGAGCACATCAGGGAGACTGGCTCGATTTCCGCCGGCGGCCGCGCGATGGACATGTCCTACCGGCGTGCCTGGCTGCTGGTCAGCGAAATGAACCGGATGTTCAAGCATCCGGTCGTGGAATCGCAACGCGGCGGCCAAAAGGGTGGCGGCGCGGCGCTGACTGAATTCGGCGAGGAACTGCTGGCGCGCTTTCGGCAGATGGAGCAAACGATCCGGGTGACCTTGGCCGACGACCTCGCCTGGCTGGAGAGCAACCGCCTGATCGATGGCACCGAGCCGGCTGTCTAAGGCTCCAGCGCAACCGTCTTGATGATTGCGAACACCGGCATGCCCTCGCGCAACGCCATGCGCTCCGCCGAGAAACTGGTGATCCGCGACAGGATCGCGTCACCGCCGCAATCGACCGTCACGTCTACGGTCGCATCGTCGGACGGTGTCACTGCCAGGATGGTACCTTCAAGCACGTTGAGCGCGCTGAGGCCATTCGGCCGTTCGGTGGCGAGCATCACATCGCGAGAGGGAATACGGACACGCACCGCCTTGCCCGGAGCAAGGCTGGCATCGGGCACATGCAACCGCACGGTCGCCATCGCAACGGTGGCCAGGCGATGCCGTTCGTCCACGGCCTCGACCCGCCCCTGCAACAAGGCGCCCGCCTCGCGCCGATCGAGCGACGCAGCGGGCAGGCTGAGCACCTCGGTTGCCGCGCCAACGACCTTAACCCGGCCGTCCTGCATGACGACGACCTGGTCGGCAAGCCGCGCTACCTCCGCCACCGAATGGCTGACATAGACGATCGGAATATCCATCTCGTCGCGCAAACGCTGGAGGAACGGCATGACCTCGGCCTTGCGCGCTTCATCGAGAGCGGCAAGCGGCTCGTCCATGAGAAGCAAACGCGGCGACGACAGGAGCGCACGGCCGATCGCCACCCGCTGCTTTTCACCGCCTGACAGATGCTCAGGACTGCGACCGAGCAGCCTCTCGATATCGAGCAGGCCGACGATCCGCTCAAAGCTCTCCCGTGGCGCCCCCTTCGGCGCGAACCAGCGACCGTAGGTCAGGTTCTGGCGCACGGTCAGATGCGGGAAGAGCCGTGCTTCCTGAAACACATAGCCGAACCGCCGCCGATGCTTGGCGACGAAAATCCGTTTGGCGGTATCCGTCAGTATCTCGCCATCGAGGCTGATCCGCCCCTCGTCGGGCCGCGTCAGCCCGGCGATCATCCGGATCATCGAGGTCTTTCCCGAGCCCGAACGGCCGAACAGCGCGGTAATCCCGCGCTCCGACGTGAACCCCGCCTCGAGCGAGAACGCGTCAAACCGATGCTTTGCCTGGACAACGAGCGTCATTGCGGATCGATCCTCCGCCCGATGAGACGTGACAGGAATTCGGATGCTAGCAACGCGGCCATGGAGATCACCACGGCCACCAGGGTCAGCCGCAGCGCGCCCGCATCCCCGCCCGGAACTTGCGTGAAGGAATAGATCGCGGCTGACAGCGTCTGCGTCTCGCCGGGAATATTGGAAACGAAGGTGATCGTCGCGCCGAACTCGCCCATGGCCTTGGCGAAGGCCAGGATCATGCCGGCGATGATGCCGGGTAGGGTGAGGGGGAGCGTCACCGTCAGGAAAACCCAGAACGGGCTGGCGCCGAGCGTGCCGGCAGCTTCCTCAAGCTTGCGGTCGATCGCCTCGATGGAAAGCCTGATGCTGCGCACCATCAGCGGAAAGGCCATCACTGCGCAGGCCAGTGCTGCCCCCGTCCACCGGAAGGAGAAGACGATGCCGAAATGCTGATCGAGAAAGGCGCCGATCACCCCTCGCCGGCCAAACAGCACGAGAA
Organism: Rhizobium sp. 2MFCol3.1; assembly: GCF_000377565.1. Lineage (GTDB taxonomy): Bacteria > Pseudomonadota > Alphaproteobacteria > Rhizobiales > Rhizobiaceae > Rhizobium. The sequence continues at coordinate 31,727 of NZ_KB898367.1, forward strand.
GGATGAAACCGGTAACGACGGGCGGCAGGATGAGCGGCAAGTGCACGATGCCGTTGAGAACGGATTTGCCCCAGAAGCGCCCCCGCGCCAGAAGCAGCGCGACACCGATGCCGAAGGGCAGGCTTGCCAGCATCGCTACGATCGACACCCGCAGGCTGAGCATGATCGCCGTCCATTCGTCACTGCTCAGACCAAGTGCTTCCAAATGCGATGCTCCTGAAAAAACGAAGGCCCACCGTGGCGGGCCTTCAGACTAGGCAGCTGCGTATAAAACCGCAATTATTTCAGGATGGTGAAGCCCTGTTCGGTAAAGAAGGGCGCGGCCTTCTCCGACTTCAGGAAGTCAAGATAGGCGGCCGTATCGGCATTCTTGCTCTCGGACAGGATCGCGATCGGGTAGGTGATCGGCGGGTGCGAGTCAGCGGGGAAGGTGCCGGCAACGGCAACGCCCGGATCAGCGTTCACGTCGGTCTGGTAGACGATGCCGAACGGCGCTTCGCCGCGCGAGACCAGCGCCAGAGCCGCGCGTACGCTTTCAGCGCCCGCGACCTTGCCTTCGACCGACGACCAGACGCCGAGCTTTTCAAGCGCCGCCTTGCCGTACTTGCCTGCCGGTACCGACTTGACTTCGCCCATCGCGAGCTTCCCGTCGCCGAGCAGGCCGGCGAGATCGAAGCCCTGCTTGATGTCGACAGGCTTGACCTTGTCCTTGGCGGCGACGAGCACGATGCTGTTGCCGAGCAGGTTGGAGCGGGTGTCCGCCTTGATCAGGTTCTTCTTGGCGAGATAATCCATCCAGTCGAGGTCGGCCGAGATGAACACATCCGCCGGCGCACCGCCTTCGATCTGCTTCGCAAGCGCGGAGCTCGCCGCATAGGAGACAACGGCTTCCTTGCCGCTTTCCTTCGCCCATTCCGCATTGGCCGCATCGAGCGCATTCTTCATGCTGGCGGCTGCGAATACCGTAACCTTTTCAGCGGCGAAGGCCGTGCCGGCGGTCGCACCAAGCCAGATCGCGGAGACCGCGACGGCTGCGAATTTCACCCATTGACGACGATTTTGCATGTTGTCTCCCCAACACTTCGAGATATTTGGAGAGATATAACGGAACTCGGCCATTGGCCAGCGGTATATTCTTCGAAACGCAACGCTTTCCTCGCGTTTTCGACATACCCTTTTGACATAAGGCAGTCGTCTACTGATGGAGATAGCTTAGTCAGTGAAAGCGGGGCGATGGAGCTTGAACGACAGTAAAATAAAGCCGTAGCGCAAGCATTGCCGATAAAATGAGCATCAAGCAGGGTGCGACATTAAAACACATGCCAAAAACGCATTGCTGCGATGCACCAATTTCGCTTCCATTCTGAATAGTTTCAAGTACAACTAACTCATCGAACAGCGATCTCCTCCTCCCAAAGCTGTTCGATAACGGATCGGCAACACTCCTCCTCCCAGTTGCCGGTCGAGTTTTAAGCCCGACGGATCCTCCCCCGTCGGGCTTTTCATTTTCCAGCGTATTATTGAGAGAAATGAGCTAAGCGCCGTTTTGCGCGCGGATCGCCGTCGAGCTCAGTCTCGATCTCGGGCCATGGATGAATGTCCAGGCCGGCGCCGGCTTTTTCCAGAGCGCTCTCGAGTCGTCCTCATCGACACGTGCGAAATCGAATGTCTTCGCCATCTTCGACGACAGGAATGACAGCGTCGCACCCGGCCGGTCGATGACCGCGATCGGGAACATGCGGGCGATATCTTGCCACCGCTGCCACCGATGAAACGTCTTCAGACTATCGGCGCCCATGATCCAGATGAAATGCACATGGGGATTGCTGATTTTGATCCGCGCCAGCGTTTCCGCGGTAAAAGTCGTGCCGAACTTCTTTTCGAACGCGGTGACCTTGATCGCCGGATGCTTGGCAAGCTTTTCGCTGAGCCGCACACGCTCCGCCAGAGGCAGGAGCTGGCTCGGATCCTTCAAGGGATTGCCGGGAGTGACCATCCACCACAGCTGATCGAGACCAAGCCGCTTGATGGCGATCTCCGCCACAAGGGCGTGGCCCTGGTGCGGCGGATTGAAGGAACCGCCGAACAGACCGACCACCATGCCCCGCTCGGCATGCGGCACGCGAAGATAGCGTCGGTCCAATTCGTCGTTGATCACATCAGGTCCGGACTTGGCCGGTGCCATGCACGCGGTATTTGAACGAGGTCAGCTGCTCGACGCCAACGGGGCCTCGTGCATGCATCTTGCCGGTCGCGATGCCGATCTCCGCACCCATGCCGAATTCGCCACCATCGGCAAACTGCGTCGATGCATTGTGCAGCAGGATGGCGGAATCGACCTCGGTGAAGAAGCGTTCGACCACGGTTGGGTCTTCGGCGATCACGGCTTCGGTGTGGTTCGACGAATAGGTCTGGATATGCTTGATCGCACCATCGATGCCATCGACGACAGCGACCGAGACGATCGCGTCGAGATATTCCGTGGACCAGTCTTCCTCGGTTGCCGCCTTCGTTCCCGGCGCCGCCTTGACGACGCTCGAGGAGCCGCGAACTTCGCAGCCGGCACCTGAAAGAACATCGAGCAGCGGCACGAGATGCGTGTCGCTGACAGCGCTGTCGACCAGAATGGTCTCGACCGCGCCGCAAATCCCCGTCCGGCGCATCTTCGCGTTGACGACGATCTCCTTGGCCATGTCGAGATCGGCCGATGCGTCGACATAGATATGGCAGAGCCCTTCCAGATGCGCGAAGACGGGCACCCGGGCTTCGTTCTGCACGCGCGCGACAAGGCTTTTGCCGCCGCGCGGAATGATCACGTCGATCGCGCCATCCAATCCGCGCAACATGGCACCGACGGCCGCGCGATCCGTGGTCGGAACGAGCTGGATAGCATGCTCCGGGAGCCCGGCCGCCTTCAGGCCGCGCACCATGCACTCATAGATAGCCTGCGATGAACCGCGCGAATCCGAGCCGCAGCGCAGGATGACGGCATTGCCCGCCTTGACGCAGAGCGCGCCGGCATCCGCCGTCACATTCGGTCGGCTTTCGAAGATGACGCCGATCACGCCGAGCGGCGTACGCACGCGCTCGATCTTCAGGCCGTTGGGACGATCCCAAGCGCTGACCACCTCACCAACGGGGTCCTTGAGGGCGGCAATCGCGCGAATGCCATCGGCCATCTCCGCGACGCGCTTGTCGGTGAGTGTCAGCCGGTCGATGAAGGATGGCAACATGTCCGAGCCCGCCGCATCCTCGAGATCCCTCGCGTTTTCAGCGAGGATACGATCCTTGTCCGCCAGGATCGCATCGGCCATGGCATTCAGGGCGGCATTCTTGGCGTCGGTCGAGGCGAAGGCCAACGGTCGCGCAGCAGCCTTGGCCTTGCGGCCGATGTCATTCATCAGCGCGTCAATGTCAGGGCTTTGCACGACTGTATCAAGCATGGGCGGCGTCCTTCTTCTGCCTTTCCGATTTCGAATTGATTTGCGAGGTCATGACCATGTCGTCGCGATGGATCATCGCCGCGCGCCCGGCATAGCCGAGAATGGCCTCGATCTCGCTCGATTTGCGGCCGGTGATCTGGCGCGCTTCCTCGGCATCATAGCCGGCCAACCCGCGCGCGATTTCCCGGCCATTCGGGCCGATGATCGCCACCGTATCGCCACGGCTGAACAGGCCGACAACCTTGCGCACACCGGCGGGCAACAGGCTCTTACCACCGCCCAGCGCCGTCACCGCGCCGTCATCGACATGAAGCTCGCCAGCCGGCTGCAGCTGACCGGCGATCCAGGTCTTGCGTGCAGTCACGGGCGTACCCGAAGGCGCGAACCACGACGACCGCGCGCCACTCTCAATCGCAGACAGCGGGCTGTCAGTCTTGCCGGATGCGATGATCATCGCGCAGCCCGAGGTCGTCGCGATCTTGCCGGCATCGATCTTGGTGCGCATGCCGCCACGCGACAGCTCGGACGCAGCACCACCAGCCATCGCCTCGATTTCAGGCGTGATCTCGGCGATCGTCTCCAGGAACTGCGCGTCCGGATCGAGATGCGGAGGAGCGGTGTAGAGGCCATCGATATCCGACAGCAGGATCAAGAGATCCGCACCCGCCATCGTCGCGACGCGCGCGGCGAGGCGATCATTGTCGCCATAGCGGATTTCGCTGGTGGCAACCGTGTCGTTCTCGTTGATGATGGGAACAGCGCCGATTTTCAGGAGCTGATTGATCGTGGCGCGCGCATTGAGATAGCGGCGGCGCTCTTCCGTGTCGCCAAGCGTCAGCAGGATCTGGCCGGCGACGATGCTGTCGCGCGACAGGCTCTCCGACCAATCGCGCGCAAGCGCGATCTGGCCGACCGCCGCTGCCGCCTGGCTTTCCTCGAGCTTCAAGGCGCCCGAGGGCAGATCGAGAACCGAGCGCCCAAGCGCGATGGCGCCCGAGGACACCACGAGCACATCGACGCCCTTGTTTTTCAACTTCGCGATATCGGCGCACATCGCGTCCAGCCAGCTCTTCTTGAGGCCAGTCTTGCGGTCGACGAGCAGCGCGGAGCCGATCTTGATAACGATGCGCCGGTAGCTACCCAGCGCCTTCTGCCTAGTCATTGGCCTCGTCCTCGTCGGCGATCACATCGCGATGACGCACCTTCAAAGCTTTGGCCGGCTTCTCGGCAATGTTGGCCTCTGCATTGGCCTCGACGATGATATCGCGAAGCGCACGCAACACCTCGGTCATGCCCATGCCCGTTGCCGCCGAGATCTGGTAGGGCGTGCTGCCGCAGGCCTTGGCCAGTTCCTTGGTCTTCTTCGTCAGTGTCGCCTTGTCGAGAACGTCGATCTGCGACAGCGCCACGATCTCCGGCTTGTCGCCGATCTCGTCGCTATAGGCCCGGAGCTCGTGCTTGACCGTCTTGTAGGCCTTGCCGACATTCTCTTCCTGCGCGGAAACGAGATGCAGCAGAACGCGTGTCCGCTCGACATGGCCGAGGAACCGGTCGCCGATGCCGACGCCTTCATGCGCGCCTTCGATCAGGCCGGGAATGTCGGCGAGAATGAATTCGCGCTCATCGATCGTCGCAACGCCAAGATTGGGGTGCAGCGTCGTGAACGGATAATTGGCGATCTTCGGGCGCGCACGGGTAACCGCTGCGAGAAACGTCGACTTGCCGGCATTCGGCAGGCCGACCAGACCGGCGTCTGCGATCAGCTTCAGGCGCAGCCAGATCGTCTTTTCCTCGCCCTCAAGGCCAGGATTGGCCCAATCCGGCGCCTGATTGACCGAGGTCTTGAAGTGCGCGTTGCCGAAACCGCCATTGCCGCCCCGGGCGAGGCAGTAGCGCTGCCCCTCTTCCGTCAGGTCGCAGATAAGCGTTTCCTGGTCTTCCTCGAAGATCTGTGTGCCGACGGGCACCTTCAGCGTCACGTGCTCGCCATTGGCGCCGGTACGGTTGCGGCCCATGCCGTGCGTGCCGATCGTCGCCTTGAAGTGCTGCTGGAAACGAAAATCGATCAGCGTGTTGAGACCATTGACGGTCTCCACCCACACATCACCACCGCGTCCGCCGTCACCGCCGTCAGGCCCGCCGAACTCGATGAACTTCTCGCGCCGGAACGACACGGCACCCGCGCCGCCGCTGCCGGATTTGATATAGACCTTTGCTTCGTCGAGAAATTTCATTTTACTTCCATCATTCGGTGTCATTGGACGCCCGTCTTGGCCTGATCGATATAGGCCGTTCAGCCGGAGGTCAAAGATTATCGTTAGGTTTGCGAGCTATAACATACAGTACGGCTTCGGTCTCGACGGCACGTACGATCTGAAACGAATCGCCGACAGTCTTGCCGGCGCCGACATCATCGCGCTCCAGGAAGTCACCCGCGGCTTCGCGCGAAACCGATATGCCGACATGGTGGCCGACCTTAGCGCTCTGTTTCCCGACCATTTCTGGGTCTATGGACCTGGCTGCGACCTCCATGTCGCGGAGATCGACGGCAAACCTGCGCCGCGTGGTATGCGTATGCAGTTCGGCAACATGGTGCTGTCGCGCTGGCCGATCCTGTCGACCCGCACGCTGCTTCTGCCGCGCAGCCGGACGCTCACCAAGCTCAACCTGCAACGCGGCGCCACCGAGGCCGTCATCGACCTTCCCGGCGGCGCGGTGCGCGTCTATTCCGTCCATCTCGATCACGTCTCCAGCGACGAGCGCATCCGCCAACTCGCTCACCTCAATGAGCGCATCAACGCCTTCACCCATGAAGGCGGATCGCTGACCGGCGCCCGCGAATTCGAGATCGAGGAGCTTCCGCTGCCCGAAGACTATCTCGTCATGGGCGACTTCAACATGCTGCCGGAATCGCCCGAATACTGCGCTTTCGCGGGCCGAAAGGACGGATATTACGGACGCACGGCGCGCATCGGCACACCTGTCGACGCCTTCGAGGCGCTCCGCGCCTATCAGCCCGACAGCTACAGCTGGATGGATCCCGCAAATCATGGCAAGCGCATGCATCTCGATTACGTCTTCGTCAGTTCAGGCCTTGAAAGCCGGCTAAGATCCGCACGGATCGATACCTCGACAATGGGGTCGGATCACTTCCCCGTCTGGGTCGAGATCGACAATTGAAGAAGGCGCCCCGACGAGTGTGGGGCGCCTCCAATTTTCATCAGGCGCTCTTGCTTTCCTGCAACGCGCCGGGCTTCAGCATCGTTTCGACATGCGTGACCATCGTGTTGCGGGCGAAGCTGAAGACCTCGCTGCAACCGGTCATGCGGAAGCCGAGCTTTTCCTGCAGCCTGAGCGATGCCGGATTGTCGGCGAAGACACCGGAATGCAAGACAGTCTCGGGCATGCGCCGCGAGAAGCGCTCGAGCGTGGCGGAAACCGCCTCGCTCATATAGCCGCGCCGCCAGTAGTAGCGGTTCAGCCAGTAGCCGAGATGCCAGCGGCCATGGCGAAGCTCGATCGACACCACGCCGATATGCGCGTCATCGCCATTGGTGATCGCCATCTGCCAGTCCGGCAACCGGCCCGCCGTCACCGGAACCAGCCAGTCGAGCGCATCCTGCCGGTCATAGGGTGCAGGCACCCGTGCCAGCATCCGCGTTACCGCGAAGTCGGACAGCGATTCCGTGATTGCATCGGCGTCACTCAGCCGGTGCGCCCGCAGCAAAAGCCGCTCGGTTGCGATATCGGGCTGCGGACCGGCGTTGACGAGTTGAGGTCTTGGCCTTTCCAGGCTGAGCGCGCTCATAATACGCTCCCCCAGCTTCTCAGCGACATCCAGGTCTTGCGGTCGAGCCTGTACCATTCGACCGGCACGTTGCTTCCAAGCGCCAGCGAGGCGGCAAGCCCCGATCCCTGGAACTGAAAACCGCACTTCTGGATGACGCGGCGCGAAGCGATGTTCATCACCCGGCAACGGGCGTCGATCTGGTCGACATCCTCACGGGTGCGAAACACCATATCGACAAGCGCATGGCAGGCCTCGGTCATGAAACCTTGGTTCCAGTAAGGCTCGCCCAGCCAGTAACCGATCTCGACGGTGCGACCATCAAGATGCGGTTCGACCCCGCAGCAACCGATAAAGGCGCCGTTTTCGGCTTTGGTGATCGCATAGACGCACTTGCCAATCTCGCCATTTTTCGTGCGTCGCACGAAGTCGGCGGCATCATTGGCCGTATACGGGTGCGGCATGCGCGACACCATTGTGGCGACTTTGGCGTTGTTGGCGAGATGGGCAAGGGCGTCGATGTCTTCTTCGTGGGGCGCGCGCATGACGAGCCTTTCCGACAGTAAGACAGGGCAATCGGTCCTTAACCGCTCCGGCCGCAGCCTCTCCAAGGAAGACCGCTGGTCTTCCCGGGGAGACCTTTGGTCTCTCCGTAACAATTCGCCTTGCATGGTTCAGTCCTCCTTGAGGGTAAAGAAAAAGGGGAGATGGGTGGTGCCCCATCTCCCCTTTTGTCTTGACTGAACCTTGTACGCTCAGCCGGGTCGATGAGACACCGGCTGCTATAAAGCGCTACCGGCTTATTCCGCTGCTTCCGCTTTCGGCATCACGGATACGTATACGCGGCCGTTGGCCTTCGTACGGTAGTTCACATTGCCGGCAGTGAGAGCAAAGATCGTGTGATCCTTGCCGAGGCCGACGTTGGAACCCGGGTGCCACTGCGTACCGCGCTGACGCACGATAATGTTGCCTGCGATGACGGCTTCGCCGCCGAACTTCTTCACGCCAAGGCGCTTGGATTCAGAATCGCGACCGTTGCGCGACGAACCGCCAGCTTTTTTGTGTGCCATTGGAGTTCTCCTTTAAACCTTAAGTCCCGTGATCTTACTTAGCAGCCACGATGTCCGTGATACGGACAACGGTATGGTGCTGGCGATGGCCGCGCGAGCGCTTCGAGTTCTGACGACGGCGCTTCTTGAAGGCGATGACCTTCTTGCCGCGGTTGTGCTCGACGACTTCGGCCTTGACGGACGCGCCCTTGACGAAGGGAGCACCGATCGCGGCATCGGCGCCTTCGCCAATTACGAGGACTTCGGTGAATTCGATAGATTCGCCAGCGGTGACTTCAAGCTTCTCGATGGTCAGCACGTCGTTTGCTGCCACACGGTACTGCTTACCGCCGGTCTTGATGACTGCGAACATTTTTTATCCTTTCATGTTCGTTCCGGCTCGACCCGCATCAAACAGGTGGCCGTCTTTTTATCAGTCGATGTTAAGCAGGGATTTCAGGGCTTTTGCCCAGGAATTCTGGCTGCCGGTGATGCCCCACGCGGGCGCGGGACGGACAAGGCGCGGACTTATCCACACCTATTGGGTTGCGCAGATACGCGAGCCTAAAAAAACTGTCAAGGTAAAAGGATGACAAAAGGATGAAATGGCTTGAGATTACGACTTGCCAGCCTGCCAAACTCTCGCTATGAGACAGCCCGCGCCGAACAAGCGCCGACCAACGAAGCGGAGAGGTGGCTGAGTGGTCGAAAGCACCGCACTCGAAATGCGGCATACGGGCAACCGTATCGTGGGTTCGAATCCCACCCTCTCCGCCATATTTCCTTTGTCCGACCCGGACACATAGGTAACAATCCGTACCTGAGACATAGATGACAACCTCGCGCCGAACGGGTTGTCGATTGTTTGCAATGCTCTCTGTTCGAGGCCGATATTTCCGAGATCAAATCAGAGGAAGCTGGCAAGCCACAGGCGACGTCATCGACCCCGCGTGCTTCATCGGCACATCAAGGTCGTCGTCAAACTCGCAGCCTACGCTGTGCGGCGTTTGTCACCGAGCAACGAGCTGAATGCCCAGCGGCGCAGCGCCGCCGATGATATCAAGCAAGCGGTCGATATTGGGATGGGCGCCGGGGCGGGTTTTGGCGTCGGCGGTGTGCTCGGCGAAGAGGTCGAGGGCGTAGGTTGCGGCTTGCTTGTCGAGCATGCCGAAACATTGCTGCAGATATTGGTAGACCGCGAGCGATCCCTGTTTGCCCGGCTGGTTTTCGATCGTCGCGACAATCACGCCGGCTGGGTCGGTAAGGTCTATGCGAGCAAGGCCTTCGACTGAGGGCAGCAGTTGCAGATTGTCCTTAAACGAAGCCGTGGGCTGGATCATCGCGTGTTCCTTTTCGCGTGGCGGGTTGGCCTTGCGTCTAGCAGCTTCGGTTCCATGTCACCATGCCGCAAAACAAGGTCTATGCCTCGCCCGCTTACCGCTTCAGCGCGCGGCCGCTACGGCTCTGCGAAATCGCGCGCGACTGCGAGCGCTGCACGAGGGCCTGCTGCACCTCGGCCTGGAAAACCATGACCTGATGGCGAACTTCCGCCTCTGGCAGGCCGAGCGATTCGAGTTCGCTCGCCAGGCGCCGGCATTCCGTCTTCCAGTATTGAACGGCATCGGCACCATGCAGGCGTTCAAGTTCGGCGGCGCTGCGATCGATGTCGCCGGCGCGCGAGGCCACAGGAAAAAGGACGATTTCACTTGTGGTCATGGCCTTCAAACTCTTGCTTGTGTTTACCGACATCGATTCGTTCCGTTGTGTTCGACACCATTCCTACCGAAGCATGGTTAACGCTTTCCTCCACCATCCGACGCGTTGTGCCGGGATGACCGCGACCGCCGACGGTTGCGCGAAGCCGGGGGCTTTTGATCCGCCTTAAACACGGCTACACATCTTATATGTGTCAGGTGGATGGGGGATCGATTTGGTACGGAAGATGATCGCGGGGCCGGTGGCGACGGCCATCGTTCTGTTTGCGCGCGCCATAACGGCCGTGCGCGCCATTTGGACAAGCGACGGCCCGACAACGGACACATGCATCTATTTCGCCAATCATTCGAGCCATGGCGATTTCATCCTGGTCTGGGCCGTTCTGCCGCCCCGCTTGCGGCGGTCAACGCGCCCTGTGGCCGGCGCCGAATACTGGCTGAAATCCGCGATCACCCGCTTTATAGGCAGCGATGTCTTCGACGCCGTGCTGATAGAGCGCGAGCGCGACAAGCGGACCAGCGACCCAATCGAGGTCATGGCCAATGCGCTGGATGCCGGCTCGTCGCTCATTCTCTTTCCCGAGGGAACCCGCAATCTGACGGACGCATCGCTGCTGCCTTTCAAGAGCGGGCTTTTCCATCTCGCCTCAGCACGTCCGGATATCCGCCTCGTCCCCGTCTGGATCAACAATCTCAACCGCGTCATGCCGAAGGGCGAGATCGTCCCGATCCCCTTGATCTGCACCGTCACCTTCGGAGAGCCGATGCAACTGCATCCGGCCGAGGACAAGCAGGCCTTTCTCGATCGGGCACGGACGGCCCTTTTCGATCTCTCTCCAAAACAGCCAGGCGGTAGCGAATGAACACGGCGAATTCCGACCTTCTCACGCTCGTGCTGGGCATCCTCGCGGTGCTCGTCGTCGCATCCGCGATAGGCTATGTGCTGCAGCGCCGCCTCTCGCCCGATGGCGCCAATGCCTCGATCGAGAACCTCAACGCGCGCATCAAGGCGTGGTGGGTGATGGCGATCCTGATCGGCATTGCCTTCATGATCGGCCGGGTCGGCATCCTTGTTCTGTTCGGCTTCTGCTCCTTTGCGGCGCTGCGCGAGTTCATCACGCTGACGCACACCAAGCGCGCCGATCACTGGGCGCTGGCGACCGCCTTCTTCGTCGTGCTGCCGCTGCAATATTTCCTGCTCTGGACGAAGCAATACGGCATCTTCGCGATCTTCATTCCCGTCTATGCCTTCCTGCTGATGCCGATCATCTCGGTGCTGCGCGGCGATACCGAGCGCTTTCTCGATCGGATCGCCGAGGTGCAATGGGCGCTGATGATCTGCGTCTTCTGCGCCTCCCACGTGCCGGCGCTGCTGACGCTTGATATTCCAGGCTATGAGGGCCGCAATGTGCTGCTCATCGCCTTCCTCGTCATCATCGTGCAGCTGAGCGATGTGCTCCAATATGTCTGGGGCAAGCTTTTCGGCCGCACAAAGATCGCGCCGAAGCTGTCGCCCTCCAAGACCGTCGAGGGCTTTGTTGGCGGCGTTGCCAGCGCCACGCTGATCGGCGCCGGTCTCTGGTGGATCACGCCGTTCACGCCCTTCCAGGCCGGGCTGCTGGCGTTCGTCATCACCATGATGGGCTTCTTCGGCGGATTGGTGATGTCGGCGATCAAGCGCGACCGCGGCGTCAAGGATTGGGGCAACCTGATCGAGGGCCATGGCGGCCTGATCGACCGGCTCGATTCCGTCGTCTTTTCCGCACCGATCTTCTTCCATCTCGTCCGCTACTGGTGGTCGGCCACATGACGACTAGGCTGCGGCGCATCGCGGGCAACAGCATCACCCATGTGGCATTCGCCTTTTGCGCCATGGGCGGCTGGGCGATGTTTGCCAACCGCGGCTATCCACCCGGCCGCTTCCTCCTTGCCGGTCTCGTCCAGGGCGCATTGTCAGCCTGCCTGACGCTGTTTCTCAAGACCGCGGTCGAGCAGCTGTCACGGCGGATGAATGGAACGCCAGCTCTCTGGGCGCCGCCGCTAATCGCCTGCCTGGCATCCAGCGCCATTCTCGCGACCATCCACGCGCTGAGCGGCACGCCCGAAATTCTGAAAACGATCGCGCTGCCATTGGCAGTCTCGACCAGCTATGCGGCGATCTACAATTATTCACTGTACCGGAAGGGGAGCGGGCATGACCGACACAGGTGACCGCAGGCCGCTGGCGAGCCGCGACACACACTGGGCGCGCTCGATTGCGCAATGGCTGGCGTCGAAATCAGTCACGCCCAACCAGATCTCGCAGGCGAGCATGATCGCGGCAGCACTCGCCGGCGGCGCGTTCTTTCTGTCGGGATATCGGACCGGCTGGGCGCAGGCTCCCTTTTTTGTCGCCGCCGCGCTGTTTTGCCAGTTGCGGCTGCTCTGCAATCTCTTCGATGGCATGGTCGCGGTCGAAGGCGGGAAGGGGGCGGCCGATGGGCCGTTCTGGAACGAGTTCCCGGACCGGGTTTCCGACATCCTGATCCTCGTCGGGGCAGGGGCGGGCATCGGGGCGCCGGGGCTCGGCTGGGCGGCGGCCGCGTTTGCGGTGCTCACCGCCTATGTTCGCGAGCTTGGCCGCGCCACCGGCCAACCAAGCGATTTCTCCGGCCCCATGGCCAAGCAGCACCGCATGGCAACGATATCTGGCGCCGCCATCCTGTCGGTGTTTCAGCCGCTCTGGGACGGCACCAGCGAAGTATTGCTTGCCGCGCTATGGCTGATCGCGATCGGCGCCGCATTCACCGCTTTTCGTCGCGGTCGCCGGCTTGTGGCGGGCTTGAAGAGTGGCAGTAACCGGTCCTGATCATCGCCCCACACCATTTCGCCGGGCGTACCGAAATTCGCGAAACTGCGCTTGCGGAAAGTTAGCGCAGCAATAAAACAGCCGCGTCGCTTCTGTTTTCCCCGAAGCGGCCTTGGACTAGCCTCGCTTCGGCGAGGCATTTTTCTTTCTATCGCCCGCTCACAGCAAAGCCGGCTATCGATAGGCCCGCTCCGAAAACACGCTCATGCCGCTGCGCACCAGAAGCTGATGCACGAGCCGCCGGCGCATTGGATTTTCAAGCCGCGCAGCCTTGGAGCCGAGAAACTCGGTTTCGACATGTTCGAAAGCGGCAAGATCGGGAGAGGCGGCAATCGCCCTCGAATACTCGGCGTGAAATGCCCGGCGGCAGACATAGGTCTTGTATTTGGTAATGCAGAAGACCGCGAACTCGCCCTGCTGCTCGCGCAGGAAGTCGGCAACGCCAACCGTCACCTCCGGCCAAGTCGGGTTGAACGTATCGTCGAAGGCGATGATGCCATGATCGGTCAACGTATCCGCCGCCAGATGCGTGTCTGATATCACGTGATGCAGCATGTGCCCGCCATCGATGCTGAAGAAGCGGACCGGCCCCACTTTCGCGAAGATATCGGCAGGCTTTAGAAGCGTGCTGTCACCCTTGATCACCAAGTCTTCCAACACAGGAAGGCCGAGCCGGCGGCCGTTCTCGACAAACTGCAGATATTGTGCGCTGCCCTTCGTCGCACTGTCGAGATCGAAAAGATCGATGGCGACGATTCGTTGCTCGTCACCGCAAATGCGCCGAAAGAGGAAATAGGATCGCCCGTAGTAGACGCCGATCTCGGCGATCGCCCCTTCAAAACCGGCCAGAGCCTGATGCTGTAGGATCGCCAGAAACACCAGCGCATCCGGTGGATCGATGTAACCCTCGATCGTTTGAAGATCATGAAAGATAAACTTGCGAATAGCTGCATCCATGCGCGATGTTTTTCCATATATCTTTGAAGTCTAGTTAAACAGACATAACAGGGCACAAAGCATAGACCATGCATGAAAGCTAAAATAAGGCAGTATCATAGGTAGCAATATTTTCTGTCACTACCAATAATTCCAGTGATATTGTCGGCTAGGCATGTGTTGATCATGCATCGCAGGCGAATAATCCTCATTCGACCTGTCTTCGATTTCGGCTGACAAAATTCGCTAATCGCGTTGGCCATAAGATGCGGCGAAAGCGGCGCGCAGCCCACTTCGTTCTTTTTATCGCCATGTCGTTGGCCTAACTCTGGTGTGGTCCGATTCCAAATCACAGAAGGTGGTGCATGGCAGGTGAAACAGTTCTGGTCGTTGGTGGTGCAGGCTATATCGGCTCCCACACATGTCTCGATCTCGCCAACAAGGGCTTCAAGCCCGTCGTTTACGACAACTTCTCCAACGGGCACCGCGAGTTCGTTAAATGGGGCCCAGCCGAAGAAGGCGATATCAGGGATCGCGCGCGCCTCGACGAGGTTCTGGCCAAGCACAAGCCCGCAGCCATCCTGCACTTCGCGGCCCTGATCGAGGTCGGTGAATCAGTCAAGGATCCGGTCGCCTTCTACGAGAACAATGTCATCGGCACGCTGACCTTGCTGGCGGCGGCCCAGGCGGCCGGCATCAAGGCTTTCGTCTTCTCCTCCACCTGCGCGACCTATGGTCTGCCGCAGAGCGTACCGCTCGATGAAACTCACCGGCAGGTGCCGATCAACCCCTATGGCCAGACGAAATACATCGTCGAGCAGGCGCTTGCCGATTACGACAAGTACACCGGCTTCCGCTCGGTCGTGCTGCGCTATTTCAACGCCGCCGGCGCCGATTTCGAAGGCCGTATCGGCGAGTGGCATCAGCCGGAAACCCACGCGATCCCGCTCGCGATCGACGCAGCACTCGGACGGCGCGACGGTTTCAAGGTGTTCGGAAGCGATTACGAGACCCGCGACGGCACATGCGTACGTGACTACATCCACGTGCTCGATCTTGCCGACGCGCATGTCCGTGCGGTCGAGCATCTGCTGCGTGGCGGTGAATCGGTTGCGCTCAATCTCGGCACCGGCACCGGCACGACGGTCAAGGAACTGCTCGGCGCGATCGAAGACGTCTCCGCCAAGCCATTCCCCGTCGAATATGTCGGCCGCCGCGAAGGCGATTCGCACACGCTGGTTGCCAACAACGACAAGGCGCGCGAAGTGCTTGGCTGGGTGCCGCAACATGATCTCTCCCAGATCATCCGTTCGGCCTGGAACTGGCATTCGAAATCCAACCATCACTGATTGGCCAGATCGATGACGGGCAAACCGAACATTCTGCTGATCACCGCGGACCAGTGGCGCGGCGATTGCCTCTCGGCACGCAATCACGCCTGCGTCAGGACGCCGAATGTCGATGCGCTAGCGTCCGAAGGCACGCTGTTTGCCCGTCATTTCGCTGGTGCCGCGCCGTGTTCGCCGGCGCGCGCCACGCTCTATACCGGTCTCTACCAGATGAACCATAGGGTTTGCCGCAACGGCTCGCCCCTCGATGGCAAGTTCGACAATCTGGCACTAGCGGCACGCCGCGCCGGCTACGAGCCGACCCTGTTCGGCTACACGGATACGGCGCCCGACCCTCGCGGCGTCGATGCCAACGACCCGCATCTGACCACCTATGAAGGCCTGCTGCCTGGCTTTACCGCACGGCAACTCCTCCCGGAACATGAGAAACAATGGCTATCCTGGCTTCGATCGCGCGGCCATCAGGATGCAACGAGCCGCGACATTCACGTCCCCTTGGGAGCCCGACCCGGCGAAATCTCCAACGCGCCAACCGCCTATTCGAAAGACGAGACGCAGACGGCGTTCCTAACCGGCGAGTTCATTCGCTGGCTGGGCGAACAGAATAGGCCCTGGTTCGCGCACATATCCTTCCTGCGCCCCCATCCGCCCTTTTCAGCACCGGCGCCGTACAACGACATGTTCTCGCCCGAGGACGGGCCCGCCTTTTCCCGTGCGGCCGATCGAAAGAGCGAGGAGGCATCACACCCCTATCTCGCCTACGCGATGCCGCGAAACGACAAGGGCAGCTTCATCCACGGCGCAACCGGCCCGGTTGATGACTGGAACGCCGGGGATATCGCAGCCATCCGTGCCATCTACTATGGAATGATCGCCGAGGTGGACGCGCAGCTCGGCCATATCTGGGCCGCGCTCAAGGATGCCGGCGCCTGGGAAAACACGGTGATCGTCTTCACGTCGGATCATGCGGAGATGGCCGGCGATCACTGGACCTTCGGCAAGGGCGGCTTCTTTGATGGAAGCTATCACATCCCGTTGGTCATCCGTGATCCGCGATCGGGCACCCGCGGCGAAACGGTCGAGCAATTCACCAGCGCCGCCGATATCTTTCCGACGCTTTGCGACCGCTTGAACGTCGAGCCGGAAAACGGCCTGGATGGGCAGTCGCTGCTACCCTTTACCGAAGGGAAGGGCGCCGTGAACTGGCGGGATGCGGCCTTCTGGGAGTTCGATTTCCGCGACATCGCTCACCAGCATGCCGAGCGGCATTTCGGCCTGCGATCAAACGAATGCAATCTCGCCGTCGTCAGGGACGAGAATTTCAAATACGTGCATTTCGCCGGCTTGGCGCCGTTGCTCTTCGATCTCAGGAACGACCCGATGGAGCTACGAAATATCGCGGCCGACCCAGCGCACGCTTCGACACGGCTCGCCTACGCGGAAAAACTGCTGTCGCTGCGCGCCCGCCACCTCGACCAGACGCTCGCCTACACAGAGCTGACGGAGAAAGGGCCGGTTCGACACCGGCCCTGATTGATCGTCAAGAAAAGCGTCCGAGATAATCGAGCTTGCCGACCTGCGCACCCTTGTTGCGCAGGATCGCGTGCGCCATCGAGATGTGGAAATAGAAATTCGGCAGCGCGAAGCTCAAGACGTAGTCGTCGCCACGGAAGACCGTTCTGTTGCCGCCTGGAGAAATGACGACCTCGCGGGTTTCAGCACCATCGAGCGCATCCGGTGACACGGTCGCAAGATAGGCTTCCGTTTTCGCGACACGCGCCCTGAGCTCGGCAATCGTCGTTTCGTTGTCCTCGAATTTCGGCGCATCCGTACCCGTTAGCCGTGCAATGGCGAGCTTGGCGCTATCGGTGGCCCGCTGGTATTGGCCAGAAAACGGCAGCATGTCCGGCGCCAGCCGCGTCGCGACGAGCTCCACTGGATCGATGCCCTTCTCGCCGGCGAAGGCCTCAGCCTTGTCGAGGTAGTTGGTCAAGGTTGTCAGGCCGCGCTGAAATACAGGCACTGTCAGGCGATAGATTGAAATAGACATTGCGCTCTCCACCGGGGCCGACGACCGGCCACCGTTTCCGCGATATCATATAGTCGGGCAACATCTGATTTTCATCGGCCGGCGCAGCATTCTCTGTGTTTTTGGAGAGCCCGATCGAGGCCGCAATGCTGCACCTAACCATGGGTTGTTGCGTCAAAATAATCTCAAAAAAGGGGTGGCGTATTCCGCCAGCTTTTCTATTCTGCGCGCTTCGCATCGCCCGCCCTGGCTCTGGAGCTGGGCTTACAGGAACTGACATGCAATTCGTATTCGACGGCCACAACGACGTTCTCCTCCGCCTCTGGACGCATGAGCGGGAGGGCGGCGACCCCGTCGCCGAGTTTGCCAACGGAACTGATAGCGGCCACATCGACGCGCCTCGCGCCAAGGCAGGCGGCCTCGCCGGCGGCCTTTGCGCCATTTATATCCCGTCGGGCGATCTGGTCTTCGCCGATCCCGACAAGGATGGCCACTACGTCACCCCGCTTGCAGCGCCTCTCGATCCATTGCCATCGCTGCGGATCGCCAATGAAATGGCCGCGATCGCCCTTCGCCTCGATCGCGCCGGCGCCTGGCGCCTGTGCCGCACGGTCAAGGACATCCGCAAATCCATCGACGACGGTGTTTTCGCCGCGGTCATGCACATGGAAGGCTGCGAAGCGATCGGGTCGGATCTGGCCGCGCTGGAAGTCTTCTACGCGGCAGGCCTGCGTTCGCTCGGCCCGGTCTGGAGCCGGCACAACATCTTCGGCCACGGCGTTCCGTTTGCCTTCCCGATGTCGCCAGATACCGGCCTCGGCCTGACCGACGCCGGCTTCGAGCTGGTTCGCGAGTGCAACCGCCTGGGCATCATGATCGATCTCGCCCACATCACCGAAAAGGGCTTCTGGGATGTGGCGAAGACGACGGACCAGCCGCTCGTCGCCAGCCACTCGAACGTCCATGCGCTGACACCGGTCGCGCGCAACCTGACCGACAGGCAGCTCGACGCCATCAAGGAAAGCCGCGGCCTCGTCGGCCTCAACTATGCAACCGCCATGCTGCGCGACGACGCCCGCTCGGACGGCGACACGCCGCTCAGCGACATGGTTCGCCATATCGACTACCTCGTCGAGCGCATCGGCATCGATTGCGTGGCGCTCGGATCGGACTTCGATGGCGCAACCATACCGGATGAAATCGGCGATGCCTCGGGCAACCAGAAGCTGATTGATGCGCTTCAGCGTGCTGGATATGGTGGCGAGGATTTGAAGAAAATGGCCAGCGAAAACTGGCTTCGAATTCTGTCTTCGGCATGGGGAGAAGAGGCTGCCTGAGACTGCTGACGTGCTTTGACTGAATTCAAGAATGAACAGGGGACGAAAATTATGATGATGACCAGATTGAACCGCAGCTTCCGTGCGCTTTCCGCCGGCGCCGCCCTTTCCATCCTGATGATGGCCGCGCCCGCTGCCTTCGCCGAGACCCCGAAGGATACCCTCGTCGAGGGCTTCGCGATCGACGACATCATCACCATGGACCCGGGCGAAGCCTTCGAGCTCTCGACCGCCGAGATGACCAGCAACACCTACAGCCTGCTCGTGCGCCTCGACATGGCCGACACGTCCAAGGTCAAGGGCGACCTCGCCGAGAGCTGGACCGTTTCGGATGACGGCCTGACCTATACGTTCAAGCTGAAGCCCGGCATGAAGTTCGCCTCCGGCAACCCGATCACCGCCGAAGACGTTGCATGGTCCTTCGAGCGCGCCGTCAAGCTCGACAAGAGCCCCGCCTTCATCATCACCCAGTTCGGCATCACGGGTGACAACGTCACCGAAAAAGCCAAGGCGACCGACGAGAACACCTTCACCTTCACCGTCGACAAGCCCTACGCACCAAGCTTCGTCCTGAACTGCCTCACTGCAACGGTCGCTTCCGTCGTCGACAAGAAGCTGGTTCTCGACCACGTCAAGCCGGTCACCCCGTCGGCCGACTACAAGTACGACAACGACTTCGGCAACGAGTGGCTGAAGACCGGCTATGCCGGCTCCGGCGCCTTCAAGCTGCGCGAATGGCGCGCCAACGAAGTGGTCGTGCTCGAGCGCAACGACAACTACTACGGCGAAAAGGCCAAGCTCGCCCGCGTCATCTATCGCTTCATGAAGGAAAGCTCGGCGCAGCGCCTGGCGCTTGAGGCCGGTGACATCGACATCGCGCGTAACCTGGAGCCGGGCGACCTCGACGCCGTCGCCAAGAACGCCGATCTCGCCAGCGAGAGCGCGCCGAAGGGCACCGTCTACTTCATCAGCCTCAACTCCAAGAACGAGAACCTGAAGAAGCCGGAAGTCCAGGAAGCCTTCAAGTACCTGGTCGACTACGATGCGATCGGCGCCACCCTGATCAAGGGCATCGGCGAAATCCACCAGACCTTCCTGCCGAAGGGCCAGCTCGGTGCGCTCGACGAGAACCCCTATAAGTTCGATGTCGCCAAGGCCAAGGAACTGCTCGCCAAGGCAGGCCTGAAGGACGGCTTCTCGGTCACCATCGACGTGCGCAACACGCAGCCGGTAACCGGTATCGCCGAATCCATCCAGCAGTCGGTCGCCCAGGCCGGCATCAAGATGGAAATCATCCCGGGTGACGGCAAGCAGACGCTGACCAAGTTCCGCGCCCGCACGCACGACATCTACATCGGCCAGTGGGGCTCCGACTACTTCGACCCGAACTCCAACGCCGATACCTTCACCAGCAATCCGGATAACTCCGACGCCGGCACCGTGAAGACGCTCGCTTGGCGCAACACGTTTGAAGCACCTGAGCTGGACAAGGAAGCCAAGGCTGCCCTGCTCGAGCGCGATAACGACAAGCGCGCGGCGATGTATCAGGATATCCAGAAGAAGTATCTGGCGAACAGCCCGTTCGTCTTCATCTTCCAGCAGACCGAAGTCGCGGGCTACCGCAAGGGCGTATCGAACTTCAAACTCGGCCCGAGCTTCGACACCAACTATGTCGGCATGATCGGCAAGGAATGATCCGGCAGGATTGATAGATTGAGCATCGTCGAAACAAAGACGGAAGCACGGCCGAAACCCGGCCGTGCTCTTCCTTTTGCGAAGGCTGTGGGCCGTTTTCTGGTCGCCGCCGTCACCACCTATCTCGGCCTTCTGGCCGTGACCTTTTTCATCGGCCGCGTTGTGCCCATCGATCCGGTGCTCGCCATTCTCGGCGACCGCGCGCCCGCCCACGTGGTTGAGCGCGTACGGCGCGAAATGGGCTTCGACCTGCCGCTCTACCAGCAGTTCTATATCTACCTCAAAGGCATCCTGGCGGGCGATTTCGGCACCTCGGTGCTGACGACCAATCCCGTCATGGTCGATATCAAGCGTGTCTTTCCGGCGACGATCGAACTCGCCACGCTCGGCACCATCATCGGCTCGGTGATCGGCGTCCCGCTCGGTGTGCTTGCCGCCGTCAAGCGCGGCAGCTTCGCCGACCAGATCGTGCGCGTCATCGGCTTGATCGGCTATTCCGTGCCCATCTTCTGGCTGTCGCTGATCTCTCTGGTGATCTTCTATGCCAAGCTGCGCTGGGTCGCCTTCCCCGGCCGCATCGACATCGTTTTCGAATATAGCTTCACGCCGGTCACCGGCTTCTACCTGCTCGACAGCGCCATGCAGGGGCAGTGGGATGTCTTCTATGACGTCTTCCGCCACATCATCCTGCCCGCTTCGCTGCTCGGCTATTTCTCGCTCGCCTATATCAGCCGCATGACCCGCAGCTTCATGCTGAACGAGCTTAGCCAGGAATATGTGGTTGCCGCGCGCGCCAAGGGCCTGTCGGAAACCCGGGTGATCTGGGGCCATGCGCTGCGCAACGCTGCGGTGCCGCTCGTCACCGTCATCGCGCTCTCCTATGCCGGACTGCTCGAAGGTTCGGTCCTGACCGAAACGGTCTTCTCCTGGCCCGGCATCGGCCTCTACATCACCAATTCGCTGCAGAATGCCGATATGAACGCCGTGCTTGGCGGCACGATCGTCATCGGCACCGTCTTCATCGGTATCAACCTCTTGTCTGATCTTCTTTATCGGACCCTCGATCCCAGGACCCGAACCCGATGAGCATGCAAGCAAACAACACCGCAACCAATGTCAGAGCGATGACCCGCCGCGAGTGGCTGCTCTCCGACCGGCCGCAATCTCGTACTCAGGCCCGCCTCGGCCGCGCCTACGTCACCTGGCGGCAGTTTACAGCCAACCGCCTGGCGGTCGTTGGTCTCTTCATCATCATCGCGCTGCTCGTGATGGCCGCCTTCGCCGATGTGCTGGCCACGCACTCGCCCGTCGTCGGCGATCTCCGTAACGCCCGCCTTCTGCCTCCAGGCGCCGAGGGCTATCTTCTCGGAACCGACGATCAGGGCCGCGATATCTATTCGCGCCTGATCTACGGTTCACGCCTGACGCTGATGGTCGTCGTCCTCGTCGCCATCATCTCGGCGCCGATCGGACTCCTGGTCGGCACCGTTTCCGGCTATGCCGGCGGCTGGGTCGATGCCATCCTGATGCGCATCACCGATATCTTCCTCGCCTTCCCGAAACTCGTCCTGGCGCTCGCCTTCGTCGCAGCACTCGGCCCGGGCATCCAGAACGCCATCATCGCCATCGCCATCACCTCCTGGCCGCCATACGCCCGTATCGCGCGCGCCGAGACCCTGACGGTGCGGCGCTCCGATTACATCTCGGCTGTCCGCCTGATGGGCGCGTCGCCGCTGCGTATCGTCGTGCGCCATGTCATGCCGCTCTGCATCTCCTCGCTGATCGTGCGCGTCACGCTCGACATGGCGGGCATCATCCTGACGGCGGCCGGCCTTGGCTTCCTCGGCCTCGGCGCCCAGCCGCCGCTGCCGGAATGGGGCGCGATGATCGCCTCGGGCCGCCGCTTCATCCTAGACCAATGGTGGGTTGCCGCCATGCCGGGGATCGCCATCCTCGTTGTCAGCCTCGGCTTCAACCTGCTTGGAGACGGCCTGCGCGACGCGCTGGATCCGAAGGAGAGCGGCCAATGAGTACGCTCCTCACCGTCAAGAACCTCAAGGTCAGCTATCCCACGCGCACCGGCGTCATCGAGGCCGTGCGCGGCGTCTCCTTCACGCTCGGCAAGGAACGCCTGGGCATCGTCGGTGAATCCGGCTCCGGCAAGTCGCAGACTGGCCGCGCCATCATGGGACTGACGCCGCCGCACGGCATCGTCAGTGCCGATACGCTCGACTTCAACGGCATCGACCTCCTCTCGGCCTCGGCCAAGGAGCGTCGGCAATTGCGCGGCAAGCGCATCGCCATGGTGCTGCAAGATCCGAAGTATTCGCTCGATCCGGTCATGACGATAGGCAAGCAGATCTGCGAGACGCTGAGAACGCACGAGAAGATCGGCAAGGGCGAAGCGCGAGACCGCGCGATCGCCATGCTGGAGGCCGTGCAGATCCGCGAGCCGCAGCGCGTCTTCAATCTCTATCCGCATGAAGTATCGGGTGGCATGGGCCAGCGCGCCATGATTGCCATGATGCTGATCGCCGACCCCGAATTGCTGATCGCCGACGAGCCGACCTCGGCTCTCGACGTGACCGTGCAGCTCGACGTTCTCAGGATCATGGACCGCCTGGTGTCCGAGCGCGGTATGGGGCTGATCTTCGTGTCCCACGACCTGCGCCTCGTCTCCTCATTCTGCGACCGTGTCATCGTCATGTATGCCGGCAAGGTCGTCGAGGAGCTGAAGGCCTCCGAGCTCAAGAACGCCCAGCATCCCTATACGCAAGGACTTTTGAACTGCATGCCCCAGATCGGCGAAAACCGGCATCCATTGCCGGTGCTGGACCGCAAGCCGGAGTGGGCCGCATGACAGCAGCCCTTTCCGTCGACAATGTCACCGTCATCTACGACCATTTCCACGCGCTGAAGGATGTCAGCGTCGAGATTGCCGAGGGCCAGTCCTTCGGTCTCGTCGGCGAATCCGGCTCCGGAAAATCCACTCTGCTGCGCGCTGTCGCCGGGCTCGCACCCGTCAAGAACGGCACGATCAAAATCCACGGCGAGCAGCTCTCGGGTTCCAAACGCAGCAAGGCCTTCTACCGCAAGGTCCAGATGGTGTTTCAGGACCCCTACGGTTCGCTGCATCCACGCCAGACAATCGACCGGCTGCTGCTCGAGCCGCTGGCGATCCATGGCATCTCGGACAGCGACACGCGTATCGCTCGCGCGCTCGATGAAGTAGGCCTCGGCAACGGCTTCCGGTTCCGTTACCCGCATCAGCTCTCTGGCGGTCAGCGCCAGCGCGTCGCGATTGCCCGCGCCCTGATCGTTGAGCCGTCGATCCTGCTTCTCGACGAGCCGACTTCGGCGCTGGACGCATCCGTGCAGGCCGAAGTGCTGAACCTCTTGGAGCAGGTCAGGCGCGATCGGAAATTGACCTTCGTCATGGTCAGCCATGATCTCGGCGTCATCACCCACATGTGCGAAAACCTCGCCGTGATGCGCGGCGGCACCGTGGTCGAACGTCTGACGGCCGACCAGCTCGCCAAGGCCGAGGTTCATGAAGACTACACGAAAAGTTTGATGGTCGCGAGCAAGGGCTTCGTGAAAGTCTGAAGCCCAATCTTTTCAAGTAATTGAAATTTTTAACAATCGGCGGACCGTTAAGAATAACGGTCCGTTAAAACACGACCAATCGACTAGACTATTGACAGCTGCCTTGCTTCTGTCATGATTGCGTTAACGGCTGTTAGTTTTCGTGATCATGGAGATAAAGATGTTCTTTCTCGGCGGCATGACCATGGGTTACTTCGCACCTCCAGCCAAGGCTGCCAAGCGGGCAGCTCCGCTGTTCAAGACGGCAAAGCGGGATCGAAAGATCGTTGCGAAGAAGAAGAGCTCGTACAAGGACAGCGCAGTCGAGCGCTCCCTGATCTGGGCCTGGCACACCATCTGTTAGACCGTCCCTTTTCGGCCGTCCAAGACAAGACGGATTTTCTCAGCAAGCGACATCTGGTGGAATTTTATCTCTACCATTCAGATAGACTATATAAGAAACTGAGCTCTCAATAAGAGCTAGAAACAGGCGGAGGCAACACATGGCAAACTTGGGTATGTCGCATACTCACGCGGACCACTATCGTTCCGCACGCTCCAAGAAGCCGGCAACGACGCGTGGTCGTTTGCATCTGGCAGCCAATGCGGCACTGGTCGTGGCCGCGTTCACCTTTCTCGCAGCCGTAGTCTGCGGCGTTATCGGTTAGAGCACCGAAAACAAACCCTTTTTCACCAGGCACGGAACCAAAAAGGCACACCATCGTTATCTGGTCAGCAACGACTAAATGGAGATGGCAATGCTTTACTACGCACTCGTATTTCTTGTTGTAGCCCTGATCGCCGGCGTTTTGGGGTTCGGCGGCATCGCAGGCGCGTCAGCATCGATTGCCCAGGTACTGTTCTTCATATTCCTGGTGCTGTTTGTTGTATCGCTTGTCGCGCGGCTCATGCGCCGCGTCTAAATCCAGCATAATCAAAGAAATCCGGCGTCCAAAAGGCGCCGGATTTTTCGTGCGTTCTCCACTTCCCGAAACCTCTTGACTTGAATTGTCGCAATAGTGTCCAACTTTCCCGATTGGCTTGGCGGGGAGGCGTCGTTCAATCTCACCCACCTCTTTGCCCGGCTGGTCGCAAGATCAAATCTAAATCGATTCGCATTGCCGTTCGATTGCCACTGCCAATGTTTTCAGTGTGGCCGCAAAAGACCGGTATTGTTCATGCGGCAGTCATATTTGGCAGTGCACAACGCAAACCCTACCGACCATAACTTTGTTTGGATCCAGAACCGAACCCATGTCTATTTCCCCCACGTCTCCGAGCCCGTCCCGCGAGTCCGAAACCAAGCAGATCGATCACAACGACTCGATCCGCGCGACCTATATGTCGATCGAAGACATCAGGGCGATGGGTGCATCCGCAGCCACCTCAGGTGTCAACTCGCTGGTCGCTTTCGCACCCTTCGACTTCTTCGCCCGGCATAAGGAGAATGAGAAGGAAATCCTGCGCGTCTACCGCACGACGGCGGCGGATGTGGAGGCCGGTGAGACGATCACCCCGGCCGCCGAGTGGCTTCTGGACAACCACTACATCGTCGAGGAAGCGATCCAGGAAGTCCGCCGCGACTTTCCCAAGCGCTTCTATCGCGAGCTGCCGACGATCGATGTGAACGGCACCAAGATCCCGCGCACGCTGGCGCTGGCCTGGCTCTATGTCGCCCACACACACAGCACCATTTCGCAGGAAAGCCTGACGGCGCTGGTCGATGGTTTCCAGGAACATGAAACACTGCGGATCGGCGAGCTCTGGGCGCTGCCTTCGCTGGTGCGTTACGTTCTGGTCGAAAACCTGCGCCGCATCTCGATCCGCGTCGAGCGCAGCCGCCGCATGCGCCGCCGCGCCAACGAGGCCGCCGACGAGTTGGTGCGCCTGACCGATCCGGCAAAGGCAGCCGAGTATCTGAAGACGCTTGAGCCGCTTGCCGAGGACAATACGTTCTCAACGCAGTTCCTCTACCGCATGCGCGACGGCTCGCAGACCTCGAGCCTCGCCATCACCTGGCTGGATGAGCGCCTCGAGGCGCTCGGCCGTGACACCGAAGCGACGACGATGGCCGAGCATAGTCGTCTCTCCTCCGGCAACGTCACGATGGGCAACATCATCCGCAGCCTGCGCGAGATCGACGACACCGAATGGTCCGTCTGGGTCGAGCAGGTCAGCCACGTCGACAAGCTGCTCTGGGACAACTCCGACTACGGCCTCCTCGATTCCGGCTCGCGCAACAAGTACCGCAAGCAGATCGAAAAGCTCGCCAAGCGCTCCACCATGACCGAAATGGAGATCGCGCAGCTCGCGCTCGACATGACGGACGAGGCGAAGGAATCGGGCGAAGACGATCCGCACGAGCCCAATGTCGGCAGCTTCCTCGCTGGCGCGCAGCGTCCGAAGCTGGAAGCGAGAGCGACCTACAGCCCGACGCTGGTGCAGCATTTCGTTCGCGCCGTCCGCCGTTTCAACTGGCTGTCGATCGCGGTACCGGTGCTGCTCCTGACCATTCTCGCGATGGTCATCGTCGGCCATTTCATGGCAAGCGCCGGCATGGCGCCGATCGCCATCATCCTGCTCCTGATCATGTTCTCGCTGCCGGCATCGGAAGGCGCGACGGGTCTCTTCAATACCGTGCTCTCCTTCTTCGTCACGCCGGCGCGCCTCGTCGGCTACGAGTTCAAGGAAGGCATTCCTGAGGACGCACGCACGCTTCTGGTCGTCCCCTGCCTGATCTCGAACCGCGACAGCGTCGACGAACTCGTCCGCAACATCGAGGTTCACTATCTCGCCAACCCGCGCGGCGAGATCTACTTCGCGCTTCTCAGCGACTGGCCGGACAGCCAGGTCGAAGAGACGGCCGCCGATCTCGAAGTTCTCGACTACGCTCGCCGTGAAGTCGCAAACCTTTCTGCGCGTTATGCCTATGACGGCAAGACCCGCTTCTATCTCCTGCACCGCCGCCGCCTCTACAATCCGTCGGAAGGCGCGTGGATGGGCTGGGAGCGCAAGCGCGGCAAGCTGCACGAGCTGAACCTGCTCCTGCGCGGCGACCGCGACACGACCTATCTGCCGGGCGCCAATGTCGTGCCTGAAAACGTGCAGTACGTGATGACGCTCGATGCCGATACGCGCCTGATGCGCGACGCCGTCACCAAGCTCGTCGGCAAGCTCTATCACCCGACCAACCGCCCCGTGATCAACCCGGAGACCGGCCGCGTCGAAAGCGGCTATGGCGTCTTGCAGCCGCGCGTCACGCCGTCTCTGACGACGGGCAAGGACGCATCGGTTTTCCAGCGCGTCTTCTCGATCAACCGCGGTCTGGACCCCTATGTCTTCACCGTCTCCGACGTCTATCAGGACCTCGCGGGCGAGGGCACATTCACCGGCAAGGGCCTCTATCACGTCGATGCCTTCGAAGCGGCCCTGAAGGGGCGCATCGAGGAAAACTCGGTTCTCAGCCACGACCTTCTCGAAGGCTCGATGGCGCGTTGCGCGCTGGTAACCGACCTTGAACTCGTCGAGGACTTCCCGACCCGTTACGAAGTCGAAACCTCGCGCCAGCATCGCTGGGCGCGTGGCGACTGGCAGTTGTTGCCTTACATGTTCAGCACCAAGCACGGCGTAACCGCGCTCGGCCGCTGGAAGATGTTCGACAATCTGCGCCGCTCGCTGACCCCGATCGCCTGGTTCTTCGCCTCCGTGCTTGGCTGGTACTTCATGGATCCGCTCGGCGCCCTGATCTGGCAGATCGTGCTGATCTTCTGCCTGTTCGTCGCTCCGACGCTGTCGCTGATCAACGGCATCATCCCCCGCACCAGCGATATCGTCGCGCGCGCCCACCTCTATACCGTCTGGTCCGACATCCGCGCCGCCAACGCGCAGGTGGCGCTCCGCATCGTCTTCATCGCCGACGGCGCCTGCATGATGGCTGACGCTATCGGCCGTTCGCTCTACCGCCTCTTCGTCAGCCACAAGCTGATGCTGCAATGGAAAACCGCAGCCAGCGTTCAGGCTGGCAAGCAGGGCACGATCTGGTCCTATTACAAGGCCATGTGGCACGCACCGGTGCTGGCCGTGCTCGGTCTCGCCTTCGCCGTCGTCTCCGGCGACAAGGCGTATCTGGTCGGCATCCCCTTCGTTGCGCTCTGGATCCTTTCCCCGCTGGTCGCCTATTACGTCAGCCAGTCGGCGGAAACCGAAGATCGCCTCGAAGTCGCCGAATCCGTCTCCAACGATCTGCGCAAGATCGCGCGCCGCACCTGGCGCTATTTCGACACCTTCACCACGGCCGAACAGAATTACCTGCCGCCTGACAACGTCCAGGAGACGCCGCACGTCATCGTCGCGACCCGCACGTCTCCGACCAACATCGGCGTCTACCTCCTGTCCGTGGTCTCCGGCCGCCAGTTCGGCTGGTTCTCCTTCGAGGAAACGATCGAACGTCTCGAACAGACGATCGCCACCATCGACAAGATGGAAAAATTCCGCGGCCACCTGTTCAACTGGTATCACACCGATACGCTGGAAACGCTTGGACCGCGCTATGTCTCCGCTGTCGACAGCGGCAATCTCGCCGGTCACCTGATCGCGATCTCGTCCGCCTGCCGCAACTGGGCCGAAGCCCCGTCCGCGCACATGCAGGGCAGCCTCGATGGCGTCGGCGACACGGCCGGCATCCTGGCCGAAGTGCTGGCCGACCTGCCGGATGATCGCAAGACCGTGCGTCCGCTGCGCCGCCGCCTGGAAGAACGCATCATCGGCTTCCAGAACGCGCTCGCAGCCGTCAAACGCGAGCACGAATTCGCGTCGATCCGCATCATCAATCTCTCGGTTCTTGCCCGCGACATCCAGAAGCTTGCCGCAAACCTCGATCACGAGGTGAAGTCGGCACTCAGTGCCGAGGTTACCCAGTGGGCCGAGGCGCTGGTCAAGGTCTGCGAAGCGCATATCTCCGACAGCACCTTCGACCTCGCCAATATCGACGCTCTACGCCCGCGCCTGATTGCGCTGCGCGACAAGGCCCGCGATCTGGCCTTCTCGATGGACTTCGGCTTCCTCTTCCGTCCGGAACGTCGCCTTCTGTCGATCGGTTACCGCGTCGAAAGCGGCGAACTCGATCAGGCCTGCTACGACCTTCTCGCTTCCGAATGCCGCCTGACCAGCCTCTTCGGCATCGCCAAGGGCGACCTGCCGACCGAACACTGGTACCGCCTCGGCCGCCAGGTCGTGCCGGTCGGCTCGCGCGGCGCGCTGGTCTCCTGGTCCGGCTCGATGTTCGAATATCTGATGCCGCCTCTTGTCATGCAGGAGCGTGGCGGCGGTATCCTAAACCAGACCAACAATCTGGTCGTGGTCGAGCAGATGAATTACGCCCGTAAGCTGGGCATTCCGTGGGGTATCTCGGAAGCGGCCTTCAACGCCCGCGACCATAACCTCAACTACCAGTACACGAACTTCGGCGTACCGACGCTCGGCCTGAAGCGCGGTCTCGGCCACAACGCCGTCATCGCCCCTTACGCCTCGATCCTCGCCAGCCAGTACAATCCGCCGGCGGCTATCGAGAACCTCGAGCGCCTGCGCAAGCTCGGCGCGCTCGGCAAATACGGCTTCCACGACGCCGTGGACTTCACGCCGACCCGCGTGCCCGAGGGCAAGACCTGCGCCGTCGTCTACAACTACTATGCCCACCACCATGGCATGTCCATCGCGGCCGTCGCCAACGTCGCTTTCAACGGCCACCTGCGCGAGCTCTTCCACTCCGATCCCGTCATCGAAGCGGCAGAACTGATGCTGCAGGAAAAGGCGCCGCGCGATATCCCTGTGATGAGCGGCAAGCACGAGTCTGACACCCCGGCCAGCATCCAGGACGACCTGTTGCGCCCGGAGATCCGCAAGATCTACGATCCGGCCGCACGCGACCGCGAACTCGTCTTCCTCTCCAACGGCCACTACTCGATGATGCTGACCGCCACCGGCGCCGGCTACTCGCGCTGGAACGGCCAGTCCGTTTCCCGCTGGAAACCCGATCCGACCGAGGATCGCTGGGGCACCTTCATCTTCCTGCGCGACACCACTACCAACGAATGGTGGTCGGCAACGGCGGAACCGAAGAGCATCGAAGGCGAGCAGGTCAAGGTTCTCTTCGCCGATGAAAAGGCGGAGTTCACCAAGACCGTCGGCGAACTCACCAGCGAAGTCGAGGTCATCGTCGCCACCGAGCACGATGCCGAAGGCCGCCGCCTGACGCTGCTCAACACCGGCACGGAAGACCGCTTCATCGAAGTGACATCCTATCTCGAACCGGTGCTCACCAACGACGACACCGACAACGCGCATCCGGCCTTCGCCCGCATGTTCGTGAAGACGGAGATCGGCAAGCGCGGCGACGTCATCCGCGTCGAGCGCAACAAGCGCGACGGCAACGAGCCGAATATCGCGGTCGCGCATCTGATCGTCGACAATGCCGGCGCGACGCGCCACACCGAGTTCGAAACCGACCGCCGCAAGTTCCTCGGACGCGGCCGCAGCCTCGCAAACGCTGCCGCCTTCGACCAGGGCGCCACGCTCTCGGGCACCGACGGCTTCACGCTCGATCCGGTTCTGTCGCTGCGCCGCACCGTCCGCGTTCCTGCCGGCAAGAAGGTGAGCGTCATTTTCTGGACCATCGCGGCGCCATCGCGCAACGAAGTGGACCAGGCAGTCGATCGCTACCGCCACGCCGATGCCTTCAACCACGAGCTCGTCCAGGCCTGGACGCGCACGCAGGTGCAGATGCGCCATGTCGGCGTGACCTCGCAGCAGGCATCCGCCTTCCAGCATCTCGGCCGCCACCTCGTCTACCCCGACATGTATCTGCGTGCGGATACGGCAGCGGTTCAGGCAGGCATGCAGTCGCAGTCCTCACTATGGCCGCTGGCGATTTCGGGCGATTTCCCGATCTTCACCCTGCGCATCAACGACGACATGGATCTGGATATCGCAAGGGAAGCCCTGCTGGCACAGGAATACCTGCGCTCGCGCGGCGTCACCGCTGATCTCGTGATCATGAACGAGCGTGCCTCTTCCTACGCACAGGACATGCAGCACGCCGTCGACCAGATGGCCGAGAACGTCCGTCGTCTCGGTCAGGCAGACGGCCTGCGCCAGCACATCTTCACGGTCCGCAAGGACCTGATGGAGGAATCGACCTATCACGCGCTGATCTCGGCATCTCGCGTCACCTTCCATGCCAAGAACGGCAAGATCATCGATCAGATCAATCGTGCCGTGGCGCTCTTCGCGCCGACCAAGGAAGAGCAGCAGGAACTCGAGAAGGTCAACGCCACGAAATCGCGCGCCAAGCGCACGGCACCGGTCGCCAAGGCGCAGGTTCCGGCACTGGTGGTTGAAGAGCATGGCGATCTGAACTTCTGGAACGGCATCGGCGGCTTCTCCGGCGACGGACGCGAATATGTCGTCCGCGTCCCCGGCGGCCACGCCACCCCGCAGCCGTGGATCAACGTGATCTCGAACGAGAAGTTCGGTTTCCACGTCGCGGCAGAAGGCGCCGGTTTCACCTGGAGCACCAACTCGCGTGACTACCAGCTGACCCCATGGACCAACGACGCGGTCATCAACCGGCCAGGCGAGGCGATCTATGTAATGGATCGCGACAGCGGAACCATTATGACGCCATTCGCTGCCCTGTCCGACCGCCAGGACATCCAGTTCGAAGCCCGTCATGGCCTCGGCTACTCTGTCTTCTCCAGCGTCCAGAACGACGTTTCTCTGGAACTGACGCAGACGGTCGATCGCGAGCGACCGGTGAAGCTGCAGCGCTTGCGCCTGCGCAACAACGGCAGCAGCCAGCGCAAGCTGCGTCTCTATGGCTACGTCGAGTGGGTACTCGGCAACAATCCGCAGAAAACCGCGCCGTTCATCCTCTCCGAGCACGACGCCGAGACCGGCGCCATGTTTGCGAGCAACAACTACAGCATCGACTACTCCTCGCGCGTGGCCTTCTTCGCCGCCAGCGAGGCACTGTCGGGCTACACGGCAAGCCGCCGCGAGTTCATCGGCAAGGCTGGCACCATCAAGGCTCCGGCAGCCTTGAATCCGACTACCGTTCTATCGAGCAACATCGATCTGGATGGCGATCCGGCAGCGGCTCTCGCTATCGACATCGACCTCGCCGCCGGCGAGGAGCGCGATGTCATCCTCTATCTCGGTGATACCGCGACGAAGGAAGAAGCCCGCGCGCTGATCGCCGATATCCGCAAGTCGTCCTTCGACGGCGCGGTTCAGGCAAACCGGGATTTCTGGCAGGCCTTCACTGGCAAGCTGCAGATCTCGACCCCCGACCAGGGCATGAACACTCTGATCAACACCTGGCTGCCCTACCAGAGCCTCGGCTGCCGCATCATGGCACGCACGGCCTTCTATCAGGCCAGTGGCGCCTTCGGCTTCCGCGACCAGCTGCAGGATACGTTGGCTTTCGTGCTGCATGAGCCGTCGATCGCCCGCAAGCAGATCGTCAACGCCGCCTCGCGTCAGTTCCGCGAGGGTGATGTCCAGCATTGGTGGTTGCCGGGAACGGGCGCCGGCGTTCGCACGCTGATCTCCGACGACGTGGTCTGGCTGGCCTACGCCATCCACCATTATTGCACGGTGACTGGCGACAAGAGCGTTCTCGACGACGAGCTCGCCTTCATCGAGGGCCCGGCCCTTCTGCAGGGACAGCACGATTCGTTCTACCGCCCGGAAAAATCGGAGGACAAGGTGAGCGTCTACGAGCACGCTGCCATCGCGCTCGATCTCGCCATCGCCCGCAAGGGAGCGAACGGCCTGCCGCTCTTCCTGGGCGGCGACTGGAACGACGGCATGAACCGCGTTGGCATCGGCGGCAAGGGCACCAGCGTCTGGCTCGGCTGGTTCCTCGCCGGCGCGCTGCGCTCCTTCAGCGCCTTCGCAGCCGAACGTGGCGACACCGCCCGCGTCGAACGCTGGGGCAAGCACCTCACCGAACTCAAGGCAGCGCTTGAAACCGCTGCCTGGGACGGCGCCCACTACCGCCGCGGCACATTCGACGACGGCAGCCTGCTTGGTTCGAAGGAAAGCCTGGAATGCCAGATCGATTCGATCGCGCAGTCCTGGAGCGTGCTGTCAGGGGAGGGCGATCCGGCCCATGCCGCAAAGGCCATGGATTCGGTACTGTCGAAGCTCGTCGACATGGATGCGCGCATCATCCGCCTGTTCACGCCGCCCTTCGCCAACTCGGCCAAGGATCCCGGTTACATCAAGGCGTATCCGCCCGGCGTTCGCGAAAATGGCGGCCAGTACACCCACGCGGCCACCTGGGTCGTCATGGCATTGGCCGAGCTCAATCGCGGCGACGACGCACTGCGTTGTTTCGACCTCTTGAACCCGATCAGCCACGCCAAGGACCCAGCATCTGCCGAGCACTACCGCGTGGAACCCTATGTCATCGCCGCCGACGTCTATGGCGACGGCGCATTGACGGGTCGTGGCGGCTGGACCTGGTACACCGGTTCCGCCGGCTGGCTCTACCGCGCAGCGGTCGAGGGCATCCTCGGAATCCGGCTCAAGAACGGCCGCATCCATGTGAAGCCGTCGCTGCCGACAACATGGGAAGGCTTCTCCGCGGAAATCGAGCACGCGGGGGCTAAATACCTCATTTCGGTCTCAAAATCGTCCCATCCGAGGGGCTACGATTTGACCATCAACGGACGTCAAGTCACCGATCCCGACGAGGGATATCCGGTCGGATAACCGCACTTTTCATGCAAACCATCCGGCGATTCGTTGAGGCCAAGAGGGAAACCTTTTGGCCTCAACTGCGTTTGCAAAATGGAAGCATGGAGAGGTCAATGGTAACGACGCCCGAAAACACGTTCGGTGCAGGACGCAGGATTGCGACTGCGGCGCCATCGAAACGAGACACGCGATTGGACGTTCTGCGCGGTCTCGCGCTCATCACGATCTTCATCAATCACGTGCCCGGCCAGATCTTCGAGCATCTGACCACCAAGAATTACGGCTTCTCTGACGCCGCCGAGGCCTTCGTGCTGATCTCGGGCATCGCCGTGGGCATTGCCTACGGCTCGCGCTTCAAGGTCGCCGCCTGGTTCGAAACAGCCAAGAAATCGACGAAGCGCGCCTTCACGCTCTATCTCGCCCACATGATCACGACATTCATGACGCTCGCTCTTTTCATCGCGGGTGCATGGCTGTTCCATCGCGCGGGCCTTCTTTGCGAAATTAATATTCTTGCGGTTCTCACCAACCCGCAGGCCGGGATTCCGGCGCTCATGCTGCTCGGACACCAGATCGGATACAACAACATTCTGCCGATGTATGGCGCGTTGATGCTGATGGTCCCCATCATCCTTCTGCTTGAAGCGAAAAGCCCGCTGCTGGCATTGGCCGTTTCGGGGTCGGTCTGGCTGCTGTCGGGGATATATGAGATCGCCCCTCACAACACCCTGATCGAGGGCTACTGGTTCCTCAATCCGCTGTCCTGGCAGTTCCTGTTCACGATCGGCATCGTCGGCATGATGCATGTGCGCCGTGGCGGTAAGCTGCCCCAGCACCCGCTGCTGATGGCCTTGGCCGCCGGTTATGTCGCCTTGTCCTTCGTATGGGTCGTCGGTCAGCTCTGGGGCATCGGCAATGCGCTCGCCTCGCTCGGCCTGCCGCCAGTCATCACCGGCTTCGACAAGACCTTCCTGTCGCTGCCGCGTCTTCTGCACGTGCTGGCGCTCACCTACCTGGTGCTCAACATCGGCGCGCTCTCCGACCTGCTACGCCGTCCCGAGGACAACCCGCTGGTGATCTTCGGCCGCCATTCGCTGAACATCTTCGTCGCCGGCACGATCCTGGCGATGGTCGGTCAGGTGCTGCTCTACATCAACAATGGCGACAAGATCGTCGGCCCGATCTTCGTGGTTCTCGGTATCGTGATCCAGTTCGTCTACGCCTATCATCTTGAGCGCAAGAGAAAGCTGGGTCGCGCCGCTTCCGCCAAGCTGAAGGCGCCCCAGGGCCGGGCACTGCAGACAGTCTCCGTACGCGCCGATAACGGCCGTGGCATCAATCGGAAGTGACATCGCAAGGGCCGTGCCAGCGCTATCAGCACAGCGCGGCCCCTAGCAAAAACCTTGACTCCTGTGGAAAACCTTTTAAGAGCAGCGGTGGAAAAGGAATATCCATGGTTCGCCAAGAACACGCCATTGCTGCACGCAGTGACCGGGCACGAGTTGCCGGGATGGTTATGATTTTTCCGGTTTCTTCCAAAACCAAGGCCAAAACGACGACGAAAACCGTCTGACGTCTCTGGCCTGCCGCTCTCTCCCCGGCTCGGCTGGGGACAGAAAGCCGCAATCGTTGCGCGCTTTCCCCCTCACCGAACAAGAGGAGAGATGAGAAAGAGAGCTTGAAAATGGGTTTTAAAGTTGCAGTTGCGGGAGCCACCGGAAATGTCGGCCGGGAGATGCTCAACATCCTTTCCGAACGCGGTTTTCCCGCTGACGAAGTCGTAGCGCTGGCCTCCGCGCGCTCGCAGGGTCTTGAAGTGTCCTACGGCGACAAGACGCTGAAGGTCATGAATCTCGAAAACTACGATTTCTCCGACACCGATATCTGCCTGATGTCTGCCGGCGGCGACGTATCGAAGAAGTGGTCGCCGAAGATCGGCGCGCAGGGCTGCGTCGTGATCGACAACTCCTCTGCATGGCGCTACGACCAGGACGTTCCGCTGATCGTGCCGGAAGTGAACCCTGACGCCATCGAGCAGTTCACCAAGCGCAACATTATTGCCAACCCGAATTGCTCGACCGCCCAGCTCGTCGTGGCCCTGAAGCCGCTTCACGAAGCCGCCACCATCAAGCGCGTCGTCGTCTCGACCTACCAGTCCGTTTCCGGCGCCGGCAAGGACGGCATGGACGAACTCTTCAATCAGACGCGCGCGGTCTTCGTCGCCGATCCGATCGAGAACAAGAAGTTCACCAAGCGCATCGCCTTCAACGTCATTCCGCATATCGATAGCTTCATGGAAGACGGCTACACGAAGGAAGAGTGGAAGGTTCTGGCCGAAACCAAGAAGATGCTCGACCCGAAGATCAAGGTGACCTGCACGGCCGTGCGCGTTCCCGTCTTCATCGGCCACTCTGAATCGGTCAACATCGAGTTCGAGAAGGAAATCACCGCCGATCAGGCTCGTGATATCCTGCGCGATGCGCCGGGCTGCCAGGTGATCGACAAGCACGAGAACGGTGGCTACATCACGCCTTACGAATCCGCCGGTGAAGACGCGACCTTCATCTCGCGCATCCGCGAGGACGCAACCGTCGAGAACGGCCTCAACATGTGGGTGGTTTCCGACAACCTGCGCAAGGGCGCGGCATTGAACGCGATCCAGATCGCCGAATTGCTCGTCAATCGCGGACTTGTGAAGCCACGCAAGCAGGCGGCTTGAATATTTTCTTAACCATGTCTTGTTAAGCCCGTTACTTAAGTTAAGGCTTATTCAGGGGCGCGGGATGTCAGACGGCATCTCGCGCTCATCAAATGAATGGTCGTGACAACGTTGCCGATAGCGGGCTCCAGTCCGGCTGAAGGCTAGGCTGATCGAGATCGGGGTATTCGATGCGCAAGACAAAACTTTTGCTGGCAGCGGCGGCAGTGTTCGCCATGTTCCAGGCACTTCCGGCAACGGCTGAAGCGGCACCACAGTGCAGCAACACCAGCGCTGGCTTCGACCAGTGGGTGGTTGCCTTCAAGCAGGAAGCCGCGGCCAACGGCGTCAGCCGTTCCGTTCTCGACAAGGCTTTCGCCAACGTCGTCTATAACAGACCCACCATCTCCGCCGACCGTGGCCAGAAGAGCTTCAAGCTCTCCTTCGACGCCTTCATGCAGAAGCGCGGCGGCCAGGCCATCATCTCGCGCGGCAAGGGCATGAAGCGCGCAAACGCCGCGCTCTTTGCCAACATTGAGCGCAAGTATGGCGTTCCGGCCGGCCCGCTGATCGCGATCTGGGGCATGGAAACCGGTTTTGGCAGCTATATGGGCACCCAGCACACCATGTCCGCTGTCTCCACGCTCGCCTTCGATTGCCGCCGCACCGCCTATTTCACGGACCAGCTGTACGCCGCCCTCCAGCTCGTCGGCGAAGGTTTCCTTAGCCCACAGGCGCGCGGCGCCGCCCACGGCGAAATCGGTCAGACACAGTTTCTCCCGCGCAACGTCGTGCTCTACGGTGCAGATGGCGATGGTGACGGCCGGGTTGACATGGTCGGCTCACGCGCAGACGCGCTGGCCTCGACGGCAAACTTCCTGAAGGGCCACGGCTGGCGCCCGGGTGCCGGCTATCAGCCGGGCGAGCCGAACTTCGCAGCCATCTCCGGCTGGAACGCGGCAACAGTCTACCAGCAGGCAATCGCCTACATCGGCCAGCAGATCGACGCAAACTGATCCGCATCTAATCATGAAATAAAAAAGGCGCCGCGGGAAAACGCGGCGCCTTTTTGCTTGTCTCGGATTATGGTGTCAGACGTCAGGGCGAATGAAGTCGCGCGTCTCTGCGTCCATGACCCACAATTCGCCGGTCGAAATATCGAACCAGGCGCCGTGCAGCTGGATGTCACCAGCCTCTTCGCGCGCCTTGATCTCCGGAAATGTCCTGAGATTGTCGATCGAGTTGCGGATCGACACGCGCTCCAGCGCCGTCTGGCGTTCGCCGGGTGTCATCACGTCATTGCTCTGGATCTGCTCGGCAGCCGGCCGCACCAGCGACATCCAGCGTCCGATGAAGTCGCCAGGCGACAACGGCTCGGCATCGGGATCGAGCGCCGCGCGGATACCGCCACAGCGACCGTGTCCCATGACGACGATATCAGTGACCTTCAGGGCCAGCACCGCGAACTCGAGTGCCGCCGAGGTCGCATGGAAATTACTATCAGGCTCGTAGGGCGGCACCATGTTGGCGACGTTGCGCACGACAAAGAGCTCGCCGGGCCCGGAATCGAAGATGAGTTCCGGCGCCGCGCGAGAGTCCGAACAGGCAATGACCAGCGTGCTCGGGCTCTGCCCGTGCTCCGCCAACGTCCTGTATCGGTCACGAGCGTCGGCATAACGCCCGCTCATGAAGTTGCGATAGCCGTCGAGAAGTGTATCTGGAAAACGCTGCATGATCTTCGATTACAGCGTGAGCGATGCAAGATCAATATCGCAGCGCCAAATGCGTTAACGGCGCGGCCGCTAGCTCTTTCGCCGCTGCGCCGGATGCATCAGATGCCGCATCTGTACCATCGCCATCGGCGTGGACAGGCTCGAGGCATCATTCGCCAACGTCAACTCATCGCTGCCGCGCTTCACAGCCCGGGCCAGCACCTCGTAAACGCTGGCTGTCGCCAGCTGCAGCGCCTTTTCATCTTCCATGCCGGACTGTAGCCGCGACAGGAAGAGAGCGGCAAGAAGATCGCCCAACCCGTTTGGCGGATTGTCGATGAGCCGGTGCTCGGCAAGCAGCGCGTGGCGCCCGGAGAGATAGAGGTTGCCCGTTCCACCAGCCATCATCGGCACCGCCGAGGTCACCAGCATACGAGCGGGCCCAAGGGCGAGTGCCGCCTCCATGATCTCGGTATTGCTCTCCAGCGGCGCGCCGGACAGCCAGGCGAGTTCGTAGCGATTGGGGGTCGCCAGCGACGCAAGCGGGATCAGATGGTCGCGGATCGCCTCGGCCGTCGCCTCGGGAACATAAAGCCCGCCGAGATCGCCCATCACGGGATCGCAAACGTAAAACAGATCGGGATTGCGCTCACGAAGCGCGGTGATCAGCCGGCCGACGGAGCGGGCCTGCGCGGCATTGCCGAAATAGCCCGAAAGCACCGCCTTGACCTCACCGATCCAGGGCGCGCGAATGAGATCGTCGATCGCCGCGTCGAAATCGGCCTCCGCGAAGGTCAGCCGCGTCGAACGGCCGTGGCCCGGATGCCAGGGCAGCACGATTGTCGGCAGCGCCCATACCTGGTGGCCGAGCGTCTCGAGCGCGAATACCGCCGCCCGATTACCGACCGATCCACGAACGACGTGGCTCGATATGACGATGACCGTGCCTGCTGCATTCTGCGACATGTTTATTCGATCCGGGTTCCGATCCTCAGTTGATCGTCTTTTTGCTGCGCGACTGTCAACAACTCTTCATTCGAGCATGATCAAAGTTCTGGCGACAAAAATCATATTCGGATCACTTTTTACAGAATTGACAACATGCCGGCTAAATTCGCACGAAAACTGCGATCGACGTCCCTATTTTAGCAATTTTTCTGTCAAACCTTCTGCTAACCTGCGCGCAATCGAGAAAATGGGGGACACAGTCAATGGCTGCTCGAAACAATCCGAAACGGGAAAAGCAGATCGAGAGCGCGAACAAGATCGCGACAGCGATGGGCGAGCACTATCTCGCGCCCGATATCCTCTTCGGACGCGCCAGCGGCGACGACCTCGAATCCTACACGCCTGAAATGCTGGCGATTTCCGCCGTCCACTGCGCGGCCGAACTCGCGTCCTGGAACGGCAACGCACCGCGCGTCACCGTCACCTCGCTCGACAATGTCGAGCCGGATGGCGTGGCGGTATCGGTGCTGTCGGTGACCGATCACAACATGCCGTTCCTCTACGAATCGGTCATGGGCGAGGTAACGAGCAGCTACCGCGATCTCTTCATGGCGGTTCATCCCATTCTCGTCATGCAGCCAGGTCACCCGCCGGAACTCTATTCTCCGGATATGCCGGGCGAGCCTGCAAACCGCGTCAGCCACATCCAGCTTCACCTCGCCCCGCTCACCCCGGCGCAGTCCGCCGATCTCATCGAGCGGATCGAAATCGTCCTCGAGCAGGTGCGCCTGTCGGTTTCCGACTGGAAGCCGATGCTGGACAAGCTCGGCACCGCCATCGACGAGCTGTCGTCGCGCAATGTCGGCCGCCGTAAGGCGGATCGCGACGAAGCGGTCGCGTTCCTGACTTGGCTGCGCGATGCCAATTTCACCCTTCTGGGCATGCGCGAATATGTCTATTCCGGCAAGGGCTCGGATGCGAAGGTCGAGCGCGACAAGGGCACGGGGCTCGGCATACTTTCCAACCCGGATGTCCTTGTGCTCCGGACCGGCCGCGACGCCGTCACCACGACGCCCGAAATCCTCGCCTTCCTCGACGGCCCCGATTTCCTGATCGTCACCAAAGCCAACGTTAAATCCGTCGTCCACCGCCGCGCCTATATGGACTATGTCGGCGTGAAGCGCTTCGACGAGAATGGCAATGTCACCGGCGAGCTGCGTATCGTTGGTCTGTTCACCTCGACCGCCTACACATCGCTAGCGACAGACATCCCGCTTCTGCGCTCAAAGGTCGAGAAGGTGAAGGAGCATTTCGGCTTCGATCCGATGAGCCATTCCGGCCGCATGCTCGACAACACGCTTGAATCTTATCCGCGCGACGATCTCTTCCAGATCGACACCCAGCTGCTCGCCACCTTCGCCGAGCAGATCAACGATCTCACCGACCGCCCGCGCGTGCGGGTGCTGCCGCGTATCGATCACTTCGATCGTTTCGTCTCCGTCATCGTCTACGTGCCGCGCGAGGAATATGATTCGATCGTGCGCGAGAAGATCGGCACCTACCTCAAGACCATCTATGACGGCCGCGTCTCGGCCTATTACCCGGCTTTCCCCGAAGGCGGCGTCGCCCGCGTCCATTTCATTATCGGACGCTCCGGCGGAAAGACCCCGCGTATCCCTCAGGCAAAGCTCGAAGAAGCGATCCGCTCCATCACGGCCCGCTGGGACGACCGCTTCGAAATGCTTGCCGGTCCCAAGGCGCCCAAGATCAAGGTCAGCAACGCCTTCCAGGATCTCTTCCCGCCGGAAGAAACCTTCGCCGACTTCGCCGACATCGTTGCCTGCGCAACGGGCGAACAGATCCGCATCGAATTCTACACGCGCATCAAGGATGGCGTGTCGCTGCTGTGCCTCAAGATCTTCCACTTCAATGGTCAGCTTGCGCTCTCCCGCCGCGTACCGCTGCTTGAGAATCTTGGCTTCAGCGTCATCAGCGAAGGCACCTTCGACATCAACGTGACATTGGCCGACGGCAGCGAGAAGCTGGTCGTGCTGCATGACATGGAACTCGAAGCCCAAAGCGGCGCCGAGATCGATCTGCAGCAGCATGGCGCCGCACTGGAAGAAGCTTTCCTCTTCGCCTTTGCAGGTGTCATAGACAACGACAACTTCAATCGCCTGATCATCTCGGCTGGTCTGTCGGCCCGCGAGACAAGCGTGTTGCGCGCCTACTCGCGCTATCTCCGGCAGGCCGGCATCGCCTATTCGCAAGATTACATCGCGACGACGCTGGATAAATACCCGGCTATCTCGTCGCTGATCTTCCGCCTGTTCCACGATGGCCTGGATCCGAAGCTGACCGAGAAGAACCGGATCAAGAAGGCGACCGATCTTCACGCCAAGATCGAGACCGCGCTGTCGGACGTTCCAAGCCTTGATGACGACCGCATCCTGCGCCGTTACGTCAACGTGGTCGACTCGACGTTGCGCACCAACTACTTCCAGCGCAATCCCGATGGTTCCGCAAAGGCCATGCTGGCCTTCAAGCTCGATCCGCATTTGATCGACGGACTGCCGGCGCCGAAGCCGTTCCGCGAAATGTTCGTTTACGGCGTCGAGGTCGAGGGCGTTCATCTGCGCTTCGGCCGGGTGGCGCGCGGCGGGCTTCGCTGGTCGGATCGCGCCGAGGATTATCGCACCGAGGTGCTCGGCCTCGTGAAGGCACAGCAGGTCAAGAACGCAGTGATCGTGCCTGTCGGCGCCAAGGGCGGCTTCTATCCGAAGAAGCTACCTGTGGGCGGCAATCGCGACGAGATCTTCAATGCCGGGCGTGAAGCCTACAAGACCTACATCCGCACGCTGCTCTCGATCACCGACAACATTTCCGGCACCGAAATCATCCCGCCTGAAAACACGGTGCGGCTCGATGGTGACGACCCCTACTTCGTCGTCGCCGCCGACAAGGGCACGGCAACCTTCTCCGACACGG
The DNA here is from genome assembly GCF_000377565.1 of Rhizobium sp. 2MFCol3.1. GTDB lineage: Bacteria > Pseudomonadota > Alphaproteobacteria > Rhizobiales > Rhizobiaceae > Rhizobium. The sequence goes on from NZ_KB898367.1 coordinate 73,605, forward strand.
CGAATGCACTGGCGCAAGAAGCCGGCTTCTGGCTCGACGATGCCTTCGCATCGGGCGGTTCCGCCGGTTATGATCACAAGAAAATGGGCATCACCGCGCGCGGCGCCTGGGAGACCGTGAAGCGCCATTTCCGCGAAATGGACATCGACATCCAGACAACGCCGTTCACCGTCGCGGGCGTTGGCGACATGTCGGGCGACGTCTTCGGCAACGGCATGCTGCTCTCGCCGAAGATCCGGCTTCTGGCCGCCTTCGACCACCGCGACATCTTCATCGATCCCGATCCTGACATGACCAAGACCTTGGCGGAGCGTCAGCGGCTGTTCAACCTGCCGCGCTCGAGCTGGCAGGACTTCGACAAGAACCTGCTCTCGAAGGGCGGCATGATCATCTCGCGCTCGGCGAAATCGGTAACGCTCACCGCACAGGCCGCCGCCGCGATCGGCATGGACAAGACGGTCGCAACGCCGTTTGAAGTCATGACCGCGATCCTGAAAAGCCCTGTCGACCTGCTCTGGTTCGGCGGCATCGGCACCTACGTGAAGGCGACTGCCGAAACCGATACTGACGTCGGCGACAGAGCCAACGATCCGATCCGCATCAGCGCCGACGAAGTACGCGCCAAGGTCATCGGCGAGGGCGCCAACCTCGGCGTCACCCAGCGCGGCCGCATCGCCTACGGGCTGAAGGGCGGTCGCTGCAATTCGGATGCAATCGACAACTCGGCCGGCGTCAACACCTCGGACGTCGAAGTGAATATCAAGATCGCGCTCGCCGCCGCCATGCACGACGACCGGTTGACGCGACAGAAGCGCGACCAGCTGCTCTCCTCGATGACCGATGAAGTCAGCAAGCTGGTGCTCCGCAACAACTACCTGCAGTCGCTCGCCATCTCACTGACCGAGCGCAAGGGCACCGCGAACGGCCTCGAGCTCACCCGCTTCATGGGCGTGCTGGAGACCGCCAAGCAGCTCAACCGCAAGGTCGAGACACTTCCCGACGACACCGCGATGGCCGAACGCTACGCCGCCAACAGACCGCTCACACGGCCGGAGATCGGCGTCCTGCTATCCTACGCCAAGATCGTTCTCTTCGACGCGCTAGCGGCAAGTGATTTGCCGGATGATCCCTATTTCGAGGCGACGCTCTCGCAATACTTCCCGGCCAAGATGCGCAAGTCCAATGCGTCGGATATCGCCAACCACCGCCTGAAGCGCGAGATCGTGGCGACAGTGCTGGCCAACGAGGCCATCAACCGCGGCGGCCCGAGCTTTGCCGTCAGCATGATGGACGCGACAGCCGCTTCGGCGCCCGAAGTGGTGCGCGCCGCCATCATCGCCCGCGACGGCTTCGATCTGAGCCGGCTTTGGAGCGAGACCGATGCGCTCGACGGCAGGATTTCCGGTCAGATGCAGAACCGCATCTACGAGGAGATCAGCCATATCTTCACCGTGCTGACGCGGCTGCTGTTGAAGATGCAGATGGCCAAGGGTGATATCGCCGAAACCATCGACAGGCTTCGCGCGGCCTTCAAGAAGCTGCAGCCGGTCTTCGCCAATCAGGTCGTTCCCGAACTCGAAGCGCGCCAGGTCGAATATCAGGCCGCCGGCGTGCCGGACAAGCTTGCAGGCGAGATCGCGCATCTGATCGGCTTCGCGCTCGTGCCTGAGATCATGCAGATCGCGGAGCGCACGGGCGAGCCGCTGACCCGCGCCGCCGAGAGTTATTTCGCGGTCAGCCAGACCTTCCGTATCGGCCGACTGCTGGCAGCCGGCAGCCGCATCACCACTTCGGATCACTACGAAAACCTGGCTCTGGCGCGAAGCCTCGACCAGATCGCGACCGCGCGCCGCGATATCGTCAGCTCCGCTCTCTCAAACAACGGCAAGGAAAAGCTGCCGGTGCAGGCATGGCATGCAAGCGACCGGATCAGGATCAACCGCATCGCCGAGGAACTGGCGGGTCTCAGCGAGGGTGGCGATCCGAATCTCGCCCGCATCACCGTCGCCGCCGGCCTGCTGACCGATCTTGCCAGAGACGGGACGAGGTGAGACAGTCCGCTCCCAAATCAGGAGCAGGCCGGTGAATCGCATTGACTGGACGGGAACACAGCCCCAGCGGGCCACGCGCAGGGGCATCTGGGGCTGGATGTTCTTCGACTGGGCGGCGCAGCCATTCTTCACCGTCGTCACCACTTTCATCTTCGGCCCCTACTTCGTGGCCAGGCTGACAGCCGATCCAGTCTCCGCGCAAACGCTCTGGAGCAACATGGCGACGATCTCTTCGGTGATCATCGCCATTCTCTCGCCCATTCTCGGCTCGATTGCCGATCAGTCCGGCGGACGAAAACCATGGATCGGCTTCTTCGCCGTCATCAAGATTGCCAGCCTCTGCTGCCTCTGGTTCGCGGCACCCGGTTCACCGGTCATCTATCCGGTGATCTTCATGATCCTGGCGTCGATCGCCGCGGAATTCTCGATCGTCTTCAACGATTCCATGATGCCGCGCCTCGTCGGGAAGGATGAAGTCGGGCGGCTGTCCAACACCGCCTGGGGCCTCGGCTATCTTGGCGGGATGATCGTGCTGATCGCAGTGGTGGCACTGCTCGCCGGAAGTCCCGAGACCGGCAAGACCATTCTTGGCCTCGACCCGCTCTTCGGGCTTGATCCACACACCGGCGAGGATGCGCGCATCACCGGCCCGATCTCGGCCGTCTGGTATCTGATTTTCGTACTTCCGATGTTTCTGTTCACGCCGGATGTGAAAGGCGGCCTTCCCTTCGGCGCCGCCGTGCGCTCCGGGCTGCGTGAAGTCAGGCACACGCTGGCTGAACTGAGGGAGCGCCGCCCGCTCATGCGCTTCCTCATCGCCCGCATGATCTACCAGGACGGCGTCAACGGCCTGCTGATCCTCGGCGGCGCCTTCGCGGCCGGCATGTTCGGCTGGGCAACCATCGAGATCGGCATCTACGGCATCATTCTCAACGTGGTGGCGATTTTTGGCTGCATCATCGCTGGACGTATCGATGCGCGCATCGGCTCGAAGGCAACCATCGTAATCAGCCTGACCATGCTGCTTCTCGCGACGTTCGGCATCGTATCGACCGAACCCGGCTATACGCTCTTTGGGCTGGTGCCGCTTCCGACGGCGGATTCGGGAGGTCTTTTCGGCACCGCGGCGGAGAAAGCCTATATCGGCTACGGCCTGCTGATCGGCCTGGCATTCGGCCCTGTGCAGGCCTCCTCGCGCTCTTATCTGGCGCGCAGCGTCAGCCTTGATGAGGCTGGCCGCTATTTTGGCATCTACGCGCTGTCAGGCCGGGCAACCAGCTTCATGGCGACGCTTCTGTTTTCGATCGTGACTTATGCGACAGGCTCGTCGCATCTCGGCATGGCCACGCTGGTCCTGTTTCTGGCCGGCGGGCTGGTCCTGTTGGTCCGGACGCCCTATCCGGCGGATAGGGCGTAGCCGTTTTCATCGAAACTTAGTGGCGGAAGTGGCGCATGCCGGTGAAGACCATCGCCACATTGTGTTCGTTCGCCGCGTCGATCACTTCCTGATCGCGCATCGAGCCGCCCGGCTGGACGACAGCCGTGGCACCGGCGGCAATCGCCGACAGCAGGCCGTCCGCGAACGGGAAGAAGGCTTCCGACGCAACGGCGGAGCCCTTGGTCATCGGCTCGGCCCAGCCCATCGCCTTGGCGGCATCCTCGGCCTTCAGCGCGGCGATGCGCGCGGAATCGATGCGGCTCATCTGGCCGGCACCGATACCGGCCGTCTGGCCGTCCTTGGCATAGACGATGGCATTCGACTTGACGTGCTTGGCAACCGTATAGGCGAACTTCAGGTCCACCAGTTCCTGCGCCGTCGGCTGGCGATTGGTAACGACCTTGAGCTCGATATCATCGATCATGCCGTTGTCACGGCTTTGCACCAGCAGGCCACCGGCAACGGTCTTCGCCGTGAGGCCGCGCGAGCGCGGGTCGGGCAGGCCACCGGTCACGAGCAGGCGCAGGTTCTTCTTGGCCGCGATGACGGCCTTGGCTTCTTCCGTCACCTCAGGCGCGATGATGACTTCGGTGAAAAGCTTGACGATCTCTTCCGCCGTCTCGGCATCGAGCAGTTGGTTAAGCGCGATGATACCGCCGAAGGCGGACGTGCTGTCGCAGGCGAGTGCTCGGAGATAGGCGTCCTTCAGCGTCGGACCGGTGGCGACGCCGCACGGATTGGCGTGCTTGATGATCGCGCAAGCCGGGCCGGTCTTCTCGGGCGAAAACTCGCCGATCAGCTCGAAGGCGCCGTCCGTGTCGTTGATGTTGTTGTAGGAGAGCTGCTTGCCCTGCAGAAGCGTAGCCGTGGCAACGCCCGGACGGTTTTCGCCGGTCACATAGAAGCCGGCCGTCTGGTGCGGGTTTTCGCCGTAGCGCATCTCTTCCTTCAGCACGCCGCCGATGACCCGGTGACGCGGCGTGTCGATCGACAGCGCCTCGGCGAACCAGTTGGAGATCATCGCATCGTAGGCGGCCGTGCGCGCATAGGCCTTGGCGGCGAGGCGCTGGCGGAAGGCATAGCTGGTCTGGCCGGCATCGGACGACAGCTGCTCGAGCAGCTCCGGATAGTCGGCCGGATCGGTCAGGATCGCCACATAGGCATGGTTCTTGGCCGAGGCGCGGATCATCGCCGGACCGCCGATATCGATATTCTCGACGGTGGTCGGATAATCGCCACCCGCCGCGCGCACATCCTCAAACGGATAGAGGTTGATGACCGCGAGATCGATACCATCGATCCCATGCGCCTTCATCGCTTCCTGATGCTCGGCATCGTCGCGGATCGCCAGCAGACCGCCGTGAACCTTGGGGTGCAGCGTCTTCACGCGGCCGTCCATGATCTCCGGAAAGCCCGTGACGTCGGAAACGTCGGTGACATCGAGGCCAGCAGCTGCGATCGCCTTGTGGGTGCCGCCGGTCGACAGCAGCCGGACGCCCTTTTCGGCAAGCGCGCGCGCGAGGTCTACGATGCCGGTCTTGTCGGAGACGGAGAGCAAGGCGGTCTTGACGGCAACCTTGTCGGGGGCGGGGATTTTCTTGGAAACAACGGCCATGTGGCTTCTCCGTTCGATCTTCGGGAGACATCCGGCGAGGTGCGCGGAATATGGCGCCGCGTTAGCACAGCTTTGCGCCGGCGAAAACAGCCGCTAGCTTCTGCGGGACAAAAACCACCGTATTTCCGGCTTTTCCGGATAGGCGAAGCTGATTTCCATCTGATCGGAGGCGCAGATACCGGAGGCATCGGCAAAGAACACGTCCTCGGCGATCTCGACCGTATTGCCCGGCGAGGAAAACAGCCAACTCTCGCCATCCGGCGCCGTCATCAGGATGGACTCCCGATCCATCTGCTTCAGATTGATAGACGGATGGGCATGAAAACGCGCGACGGCCATGAGTTCGCCTTCACCTCTACGCTCTTCGGAAACAGTAAGGCGATCGAGCCCGGTCATGATCGACCCCGTGGCGTTCAACGTGAGCTCACGCTCGTGCAGGACACCGAACTCTTTCAGATAGCCGTCGTGGCTGGCCTTGACGACATCCCTGCCATCATCGGCGACCACGCGATCGACCTGAACCGTCTTCACCGGATCGGTGATCAAGTGCGCCAGGAAGTCGGAAGACGCGAAACGGCTGGAGGACGTATCGTTGAGCGTCACGGTCGTATGCGCAGCCGTGGTGCGGGCGACCTGCACATAACGGTTGCCGGCGAATTTCGGCGATCCCGAATTCACGATAAAACGGTGCCGTCCAGATGACATCTCAAAGGACAGGCATCCGGCATGAACCGTGCGTGAGAGGTTACCAGCAGGCGGAAGGCCGGTATCGGCGATAACGACGGTGCGCCCGGCTGCCAGACGTTGATACCGCGAATGCGGCATAGCCTTGAACGGCTCGCCTGCCGTCTCGTCGTAACGCAGCAGCGAAACGATCTCGTTCGCCGACGTCGACGTCGCGCCGTTGAACAGAGCGAGATCGCCATCCTGGTGACGGAAGAAGCGCAGCGCCGGATACATGCGATCGATGCCGGATATCAGCTTCTGCGGCAGATCGTGTCCGAGATTGATATAGGTCTGCCGTAATGGCAGCAGATCGAGCAGGAGCTCGAGCGCGACGCGCGGATTGCGCGACACGTGCCCCCCGTCCGGCAGAATCTGGCTATCAAACTCGACATCGAGCGCTTCGGAAGATTTGCGGATCACGCTGGCGCGCACCGGCATGGAGATCGAGGCCATGGCAAGCGCAAGGCGCACCCGAAAACGGACCTCTCCCGGCGGGGCATAGCGTGCCATGCGGCGCAGGAAGCGGACCTGAAACGCCAGCGAGCGCACGAAGCGGCGATAGAAGCCGCGATCGGCATTCTGCAGCACCACAGGCGAATGCGACAGCCACGCAATGACGCGCGTCGCCGTAACATCGATCTCCCAGGCAATGCCTTCCATCCGTCCACCGTGAATGGAAAGCCAGCTATTGACGATCGCGCGGGCGACGTTGGAATGCAGATCGTTCTTCTTGGAGCGCATATGGCGCAGCCAGCCGAAGCCGTGCAACCTGATGGCGAAGGAGCGCGAGGGCAGGCTCAGCGTAAACGGCGACTTTCCGCCGGTCTCCAGCATGCGGCCGGCAAGCGGGAAACGGCCATTGATGATTTCCTCGGCAACATGCGAATCGACAGGCCTAAGATCCGTCGGCGCCACGATCAGCCGCTCGGGCACATAGACCGTGTGGCGAAACAACTTGAGGCGCAGAAGTGCAGCACGGCAAAGTACCCGCCGCCAAGCCTCCCGCAGGTAAAGACCTGAAAACCGTCCGGACCGCATTTCGATTGTCTATTGACCCATATCGTTAGGATTGGATGGACAAGTCCGGAAACGGCACTGACCGTCGATGATTCTGCAACAATGCTTAACTATGCCAGTTGCTCTTCGATCAGGCAACACGGCGCAACACGGCCGCATAAAAACCGTCAAGGCCCGGCGCGAAACCGGCCGGTAGCTTCAGCATGTCGGGTGTGGTGCGGAACTCGCCAAGCGGACTGATCGCCTCTTCCAGTCCCGGCCAACGGCTCGGCTCGATCGCCACGCGCTCGAATCCTTTTGTGTCCTTGAGCACCCGAACAACGACTTCTTCACCCTCGCTCGGATCAAGCGAGCAATTGGAGAACACGATCGTGCCGCCGGGCTTCAACAGTTGCAGCGCATGGCGTAACAGGCGCTCCTGCAGAGCGGCGAGCTTCGCAATGTCTTCCGGGCCCTTGGTCCAGAGCACGTCGGGATGTCGGCGCGTGGTCCCAGTCGAAGAGCAGGGCGCGTCGAGCAAAATCGCGTCGAAGAGCTCGTCAGGCGTGAACTTGGTCAAATCCTGCGCCATCGTTTCCGCCGACAGCTGGAGACGATCGAGGTTTGAACGCAGGCGTTTGATGCGGTTTTCGGACTGCTCGACGGCGGTCACGTTGCCGCCCGCCAGTATCAGCTGCGCGGTCTTGCCGCCAGGCGCGGCGCAGAGATCGGCAACACGCTTGCCGGAGAGATCGCCGAACAGCTGCGCCGGGATGCTCGCGGCCGCGTCCTGCACCCACCACAGCCCCTCGTCGAAACCTTCGAGAGACGGGATGGCGCCGTCGAATGCGGCAAGCCGGACGCCGCCGGTCGGCAGCACGATGCCGTTCAGCTTCTCGGCCCAGGCATGGGCATCGGATTTTACAGTCAGGTCGATGGCAGCGGGCTGCAGCTGGGAATCCGAGATCGCCCGCGCCGCCTCACGGCCATAGGCCTTCTCCAGCCGTTCGAGAAACCAACCGGGCATCGAAGGAATCTCGTCGATCTGGCGGAGGATCTCTTCCTTCTCGCGCCCAAGGCGACGCAGCACAGCATTGACCAGCTTGGCGAAGCGCCGGTTTCTCGGGTCGAGATTGGCCTGCTCGACGGCAATGTCGACCGCGGCATGATCTGGAACGTCGAGATAGAGGATCTGCGCCGCCGCGATCGAGAGCACATGCTGCAGCGAGCGCGCACCCTCCGGCAAAGGCGATTCCAACAGGGAGGACACAGCCGCCTCGATGCGGGGCAGGTGACGGAGCGTGGTGTTCAGGATCGCGCGGACGAGGCCACGGTCGTCGTCAGCCAACGCCTTGTAAGCCGGATTGCCATGCTCATGGTCAAGCGCGCCATCAAGCGAGAGCTTGCGGTCGATAACGGCAGCCAAAATCTTGGAGGCTGCGGCGCGCGCCTGCAGACCCGGCTTGGCGGAAGCGGAAGATTCCGCCGGCGCCGACGACTTTTGTTTGCGAAATGGCTTTTTCTTACCGTCTGAACTCAAGACCAGGGACCCTTTGGCGGTTGCGAGCCACCGCGGCCAAGGCCGGCATCCGGAACTGAGCGCGATTTGCGCACGGGATTAGCAGCACGAGCCGACGGCGTCGAGTTATTCATGCCGCCTCGTGCCATTTCCTGCAGCGCGGCAATGCGGTTTTCCGTATTCGGGTGGGTGGAAAACAGGTTGTCCATGCCCGCACCCGTCAACGGATTGATGATGAACATGTGTGCCGTCGCCGGATTACGCTCCGCGTCGTAGTTAGGAATATTCGAGGCACCACGGGCGATCTTGCCAAGTGCGGAGGCCAACCACAGCGGGTTGCCGCAAATCTCGGCGCCACGCCGGTCGGCCGAATATTCGCGCGTACGGCTGATCGCCATCTGCACCAGCATGGCGGCCATCGGCGCGACGATCATCGCCAGCAGAACGCCGACGAAACCGAGTGGATTGTTGTTGTTCTCGCGGTTGCCGCCGAAGAAGAAGGCGAAATTACCGAGCATCGAAATGGCGCCGGCGAGCGTTGCCGTTATCGTCATCGTCAGCGTGTCGCGGTTTTGCACGTGAGCGAGCTCATGCGCCATCACGCCGGCGACCTCTTCGGGCGACAGCGCGCTCAACAGACCGGTCGACGCGGCCACCGCGGCATTCTCGGGATTGCGGCCCGTTGCGAAAGCGTTCGGCTGCGGGCTGTCGTAGAGATAGACCTTCGGCATCGGCAGACCGGCATTATGCGAGAGATCGCGGATGATATTGAAGAACTCCGGCGCGTTGCGCTCATCGATCTCTTGAGCACGGTAGGCCGAAAGCACCATGCGGTCGGAATTCCAGTAGGAGAAGAAGTTCATGCCGGCCGCAACCAGGAACGCTATCATCATGCCGCTGCGGCCACCGATCATGAACCCGACGACCATGAACAGTGCCGTCATGAAGGCAAGCAACATGGCAGTACGGACAAGGTTCATCATCATCTCCATTTCAGGCGAGCGCCGTTTGCGCTCAAAGGGTTTCAATCGCCGCGTCGGCGTCCTATAATCTGGTTATTCATCGGCCATTTTCAATATTTTCAAGCGGGCGTGCGTGATGCAGGAAGCGGACAACGACAATATCGAGGCTCTGGCCGAAGAAGGCGCCGAGCGTCCGCGCAAGATGCTCTCGCCCGCCGCCAAGCGTGCGCTTGCTGAAGCCGAGGAGCGTCGCCGCAACGAACAGCCGACCGATATGCCGACCGAGATCGGTGGGCGAGGGGGTGCCGATCCGGCCCGCTTTGGCGACTGGGAAATCAACGGTCGCGCAATCGACTTCTAAGTAAATATTCCTATTGAATTCACGTGAATATCGGAATTTATTCCTTATATGTTCACGCTCGTCCTCATATCACTAGCGACCATCGCGGCACTTTCGGTGCCTGCTTTCGCGCGCGATGAGATCGCCGGGCCGGTGTCGGCTGAAATTCTGCGCGTGATCGATGGAGACACCTTGTTGGTCGCCGCTCGCCCGTGGCCGCAGCAGACCGTGGAGGTCTATGTCCGCATTCGCGGCATCGATACGCCTGAGATGCACTCAAAATGCGACGCGGTCAGACGCGCGGCAATAGATGCCCGCCAAGTGTTGGAAAACTTGACCGATGGTTCACCGCAAATTCAGCTGACCCGAATTTCCGGTGATAAATATTTCGGCCGCATCTTGGCCGACGTCACGCTCTCCGATGGGCGGAATCCGGCTCAATATATGTTGGGCGAGGGGATCGCTGTTGCCTATGACGGTGGCCGGAAGCAGAAGACGCCGTGCCCCGATCAAGATTAAGGCCGCTCCGGTTTCCCGAAGCGGCCTCTCATTAGCAGACAGCCAATACTAAGCAGTCGCCTTGTTCTGCCTGTTGGCGATCAGATCATCCACGACCGCTGGATCGGCAAGCGTCGACGTATCGCCCAGTGAACCGAAATCATCCTCAGCGATCTTGCGCAAAATGCGCCGCATGATCTTGCCGGATCGGGTCTTCGGCAGCCCGGGCGAGAACTGGATCTTGTCCGGTGCCGCGATCGGGCCGATCTCGTTGCGCACATGCTTGATAAGCTGCTGGCGGAGTTCGTCCGAACCCTCGTTGCCGGCCATCAGCGTGACATAACAGTAGATGCCCTGACCCTTGATCGCATGCGGATAGCCGACGACCGCGGCCTCGGAGACGAGGCTGTGCGACACCAGCGCCGATTCGACCTCGGCCGTGCCGAGGCGATGGCCGGAGACATTGAGCACGTCGTCGACGCGACCGGTAATCCAGTAATAGCCGTCCTCATCCCGCCGGCAGCCGTCGCCGGTGAAATACTTGCCCTTGTAGGTAGAGAAATAGGTCTGGATGAAGCGCTCGTGGTCGCCGTAGACCGTGCGCATCTGCCCCGGCCAGCTGTCGGTGATGCAGAGATTACCGTCCGCGGCGCCCTCAAGCACGTTACCTTCATTGTCCACCAGCTGCGGCTTCACGCCGAAGAACGGCTTGGTCGCCGATCCCGGCTTCAGGTCGGTCGCACCAGGCAGCGGCGTGATCATGTGGCCGCCCGTTTCCGTCTGCCACCAGGTATCGATGACAGGGCAACGCTTGTCGCCGACGACATTGTAGTACCATTCCCAGGCTTCGGGATTGATGGGCTCGCCCACCGTGCCGAGCAACCGCAGGCTGGACCGCGACGAACGTGTCACGAAATGATCACCGGCGCCCATTAGCGAGCGGATGGCCGTCGGCGCTGTGTAGAAGATATTGACCTTGTGCTTGTCGATAACCTCCCAGAAGCGGCCCTGATCCGGAAAGTTGGGAACGCCCTCGAACATCAGCGTCGTCGCGCAGTTCGCAAGCGGGCCATAGACGATATAGGAGTGGCCGGTGACCCAGCCGACATCGGCCGTGCACCAGTAGATATCGCCGGGGTGATAGTCGAACACATATTCGTGCGTCATCGCTGCGTAGACGAGGTAGCCGCCGGTGGTATGAAGCACACCCTTCGGCTTGCCGGTGGAGCCAGACGTATAGAGGATGAAAAGCGGGTCTTCGGCCTTCATCTTGGCTGGCGGGCACTCCGGCTTCACCGTCGCCATTTCCTGATGATACCAGAAGTCGCGCCCCGGAGCCCAACCCGTCTTGCCGCCGGTGCGGCGAACCACCAGCACCTTGTCGACGATCACATGCTGACGCGCGGCGATATGGATCGCCGTGTCGGTGTTTTCCTTGAGCGGAACCGGCTTGCCGCCACGCACGCCCTCATCGCAGGTGATGACGAAGGTTGATTCGCAGTCGACGATCCGCCCCGCCAGCGCTTCCGGCGAAAAGCCGCCAAAGACGATCGAATGGACGGCGCCGATGCGTGCGCAGGCGAGCATCGCATAGGCCGCCTCGGGGATCATCGGCATATAGATGGTGACGCGATCGCCCTTCTTGACGCCATGCTTCTTCAGCACGTTCGCCATTCGGCAAACATGCTCGTAGAGCTCGTTATAGGTGATCTTCTTGTCGATATAGGGGTTGTCACCCTCAAAGATGATCGCGACCTGGTTGCCGTTGGTCTTCAGGTGCCTGTCGATACAGTTGTAGGAGACGTTCGTCTGGCCGTCTTCATACCACTTGATTTTCACATTGCCGGTGAAAGAGGTGTTCTTCACCTTCGTATAAGGCTTGAACCAGTCGATCCGCTTGCCATGCTTGCCCCAGAACTTATCCGGATTCTCAACGCTCTCCTCGTACCATTTCTCGTACTTGGCCTTGTCGATCAGCGCATGGTTCTGAACCGGCTTTTGCACCGGGTAGATCTTCTCCGACATCGATTTCCTCCTCACTCGGACGCCGGCGGCAGAAGCACGCCACAGGCGGTTTTGTGCATTCATAACAGGTCAGATCGACCCGGCAATTAGACAAAGGTCATTTCATTCGTGATCAATTGCAATTATGCGTCACTCCGGTTATATAGCGGCATAATTTCCCGGACATAGTGGTGACAACCCACGGACCGCGACACCGGCGCGGACGACAGAAGGACTATATCCATGGCTCAACAACTGCTTATGCCGAAGGCGACCGCTATTTGGCTCGTCGACAACACAGCTCTGTCTTTCGACCAGATCGCTCAGTTCTGCAAATTGCACCCTCTGGAAGTAAAGGCGATCGCCGACGGCGAAGCTGCGCAGGGCATCAAGGGCCTGGATCCGATCTCCACCGGTCAGCTGTCGCGGGACGAAATCGAACGCGCAGAGAAGAACCCGGCCCACAAGCTGAAGCTTTCCGAGCCGAAGGTACGCGTTCCGGAATCCAAGCGTCGTGGCCCGCGCTACACCCCGGTCTCCAAGCGCCAGGACCGTCCGAACGCCATCCTGTGGCTGGTTCGCAATCACCCGGAACTGAAGGACGCGCAGATTTCGCGTCTCGTCGGCACGACCAAGTCGACCATCGAACAGATCCGCGAGCGCACCCACTGGAACGCCGCCAACCTGACGCCGATGGATCCTGTTACCCTCGGCCTCTGCAGCCAGATCGACCTCGACATGGAAGTCGAAAAGGCCGCCAAGGGCCGTCCGCTGCCGACCGCTGCCGAACTCGGCGAAACGCTGCAGTCCGCGCACGAAACCGAACGCCTGGCTCCGAGCTACGAGCGTGAGGAAGAGAAGGAAATCGACGCCGACGCCGTCTTCGCGAAACTGAAGTCGCTGAAGTCCTCGACGCCGGATGAAGACGAAGACGATCGCTACTAAGCGGTTAGACGGACTGAGATTAGAACCCCGCTTCGGCGGGGTTTTTTATTACCGGTTCGCAATTGCGCCGTAACGCGGATCGCAAATGTTTCCCGTGAAACATTCACGCCGACTACGAGAGCAAGCGACGATGATCAGCGGGTGCCAAAAATGGCCGACCCGACCCGTACGCTGGTAGCGCCGAAGGCGACCGCTGTCTCGTAATCTCCCGACATGCCCATCGAGAGTCTCTCCACACCGCAGGCCTTCGCCAGTTTCGCCAGTAGAGCGAAATGCGGTCCCGGATTTTCATCCGCCGGCGGAATGCACATCAACCCTTCGATGGAAAGACCGAGCTCATCGCGGCAGAGCGCCACGAACGCCGCTGTATCGTCAGGCGAAATGCCGGCCTTCTGCGGCTCGAGGCCTGTGTTGACCTGCACATAAAGGCGAGGAGCCTTGCCCTGGCGCTTCATTTCATCGGCCAGCGCACGCGCGATCTTCTCGCGATCGACCGTCTCGATGACATCGAAGAGCGCGACCGCTTCGCCAGCCTTGTTCGACTGCAGCGGTCCGATGAGGTGAAGCTCGATACCAGCCGTTTCGCTCTTGAGTTCCGGCCACTTGCCCTGGCTCTCCTGCACGCGGTTTTCACCGAACACACGCTGGCCAGCCTCAATGGCTGGGCGGATCTGATCCGCATCGAATGTCTTGGACACGGCCACGAGCTGCACCGAGTCTTCCGCTCTGCCCGTTTCACGGGCCGCCGCGGCGATCCGGCCGCGAACCTCTTCCAGTCGCTCTTGAAGTTCCATGTTGCGCCTCGGTCCATCATCGAAAACAATGAAAATGCACTAAACACCCGATCTTGGCTTGCCAAGGTCCGGAGCCTCGAAATTATCGCAGCTAGGCGCCGATTGGCCCCAAACCACGTCGGCAAAACTTGACGCTACGGTGGTTTCATGGTGAAGGTCACCACCAACTTCCCTTGATTTTCCGGAAATACGAATACCATGGCTACCGAACGTTATAATCCGCGCGATGCCGAGCCTCGCTGGCAGAAAAAATGGAACGAAGCGAAGGTCTTTGAGACCGACAACGCTGATCCGCGCGAGAAATACTACGTGCTGGAGATGTTCCCGTATCCGTCCGGCCGCATCCACATGGGCCACGTCCGCAACTATGCGATGGGCGACGTCGTCGCGCGCTACAAGCGCGCCCGCGGCTTCAACGTGCTGCACCCGATGGGTTGGGACGCTTTCGGCATGCCGGCTGAGAACGCCGCCATGGAGCGCAACGTTCATCCGGCCGCCTGGACCTACCAGAATATCGCATCGATGAAGTCGCAGCTGAAGGCGATGGGCCTGTCGCTCGACTGGAGCCGCGAATTCGCGACCTGCGATGTCGAATACTACCAGCATCAGCAGCATATGTTTGTGGACTTCCTGGAAAAGGGTCTCGTCTACCGCAAGCAGTCGAAGGTCAATTGGGACCCGGTCGACAATACCGTTCTCGCCAACGAGCAGGTTATTGACGGCCGCGGCTGGCGCTCCGGCGCGCTTGTCGAGCAGCGCGAATTGACCCAGTGGTTCTTCAAGATCACCGACTTCAGCCAGGATCTGCTAGACGCCCTGGATGGTCTCGATCAGTGGCCTGAGAAGGTCCGCTTGATGCAGAAGAACTGGATCGGCCGTTCCGAAGGTATGACGATCCGCTGGGAAATCGTCGGCGAAACCGCGCCTGCCGGCGAGACCGAGGTAACGGTATACACGACGCGCCCGGACACATTGTTTGGCGCCTCCTTCCTCGCCATTTCTGCCGATCACCCGCTGGCCAAGGACGCTGCGGCCAAGAACGCCGAGATCGATGCCTTCTGCGAAGACGTCCGCCGCGCCGGCACGTCGCTGGCCGCACTTGAGACCGCCGAAAAGCGGGGCATCGACACGGGCATCCGTGTCCGCCATCCGCTGGACCCTTCCTGGGAGCTCCCTGTTTACATCGCCAATTTCGTGCTGATGGACTACGGCACGGGCGCCATTTTCGGCTGCCCGGCAGGCGATCAGCGCGACCTCGACTTCGCCCGCAAATATGGCCTTCCGGTCATACCCGTTGTCATGCCGAGTGACGGTGATGTCGCGACCTTCGCCGTCGGCGATACCGCCTATGATGGCGACGGCATCATGATCAACTCGCGCTTCCTGGACGGCAAGTCGACGGACGAAGCCTTCAATATCGTGGCCGATCGTCTGTCGTCCGCGTCTCTGGGCAATGCACCGCAGGGCGAGCGCAAGGTCAACTTCCGTCTGCGTGACTGGGGCATTTCCCGCCAGCGCTACTGGGGCTGCCCCATCCCTGTCATCCACTGCCAGGATTGCGGTGTCGTGCCGGTGCCGAAGAAGGATCTCCCGGTCAAGCTGCCGGAGGATGTCACCTTCGATCAGCCGGGCAATCCGCTCGACCGGCACCCGACATGGCGCCACGTCGCCTGCCCGCATTGCGGCAAGGATGCCCGTCGCGAAACCGACACGATGGACACCTTCGTCGATTCCAGCTGGTACTTCACGCGCTTCACCGCGCCTTGGGAGAGCAAGCCGACGGATTTCGCGGCCGCGAACCGCTGGCTGCCCGTCGATCAGTATATCGGCGGCATCGAGCATGCGATCCTGCATCTGCTCTATTCGCGCTTCTTCACCCGCGCCATGCGCGAAACCGGCCATGTCGATGTAAAGGAGCCGTTCAAGGGGCTGTTCACGCAGGGCATGGTGGTGCACGAGACCTATAGCCGTGGCTCCGGCATGACCCGCGAGTGGGTCGCACCGGCCGATATCAAGATCGAGGAACTGGACGGAAAACGCCGTGCGTTCCTGCTCTCCAGCAACGAAGAGATCGCGATCGGCTCGATCGAGAAGATGTCGAAGTCGAAGAAGAACGTCGTCGATCCCGATGACATCATTGCCTCCTACGGCGCCGACACGGCACGCTTCTTCGTTCTGTCCGACTCCCCGCCCGAGCGCGATGTGATTTGGTCGGAAGCAGGCGTCGAAGGCGCACACCGCTTCACCCAGCGCCTGTGGCGCCTCATCTCGGAAGCTGCTGAAGCTCTGAGCGATGTGTCCGCGACTCCGGCTAAGGATGGGGAGGCCCTTGCCATCTCCCAGCTGGCACACAAGACGCTGAAGGCCGTCCAGAACGATTACGACAAGCTGTGGTTCAACAAGGCCGTCGCGCGCATCTATGAGCTCGTGAACGCCATTGCCGGCCCGCTGACGACCGTTGCAGCAGGCAAGGCCGATGCTGCCTATCGAGCCGCCGTCCGAGATGCAGCCGAAATCCTCGTACAGCTCGTGGCACCAATGACACCGCATCTGGCCGAAGAGTGCTGGTCGGTTCTCGGTCACGACACGCTGCTCTCGCAGACAGCTTGGCCAACATACAATGACGCGCTTGTGGTCGAGAACGACGTTGTTCTGCCCGTTCAGATCAACGGCAAGAAGCGCGCCGAATTGACAATCTCTCGCGACGCAGATCAAAATACGGTCAGCGATGCCGCACTTGCGTTGGAGGATGTCAAGCGCGTGCTCAGCGGCCAGGCGCCGAAAAAAATTATCGTGGTTCCGCAAAGGATTGTGAACATTGTCGTTTAATATCGCTTCCAGGCTAGCTAGCCGCGCGGGGATTGCCGCAGTGCTGGCAACCACGGTTCTTCTCGCCTCGTGCCAGGTTCGCCCACTCTATTCCGAAACGTCAGGCGTTGCCGGCAAGCTGTCATCGATCGCCTTCTCCGAGGCGAATTCACGCGTAGAGCAGGAAGTTCGCAATCACCTGATCTTCCTGTCCTCACGCGGCGCCGGCGAGCCGGACAAGGCTGATTACAAGGTCGAGATGAACGCTCGCTCCAGCGTCATCGATACGTTGCTGGTCGCATCCTCTGATGAATCACGCGCGGGCCGTACGACCGTCAGCGTCGACTATACGCTGAAGTCGAACAAGGACGGCCACGTGATCCGTGCCGGCCATCAGTCGGCCACGGCACTTGTCGACTTCCCGGCGCAGGAATTTGCCAAGCAGCGCGCCATTCGCGACTCGGAAAACCGCGCCGCACGCCAGGTGGCCGAATTCGTGGCCGCCGAGATCGCCGCGGCGCTTGGCCGCTGAGGAGCGGCTAAGTGGCGGAGATAAAGTCGCATGAGTTCGAGGGATTTCTGGAGAAATCCGCCCGCCACTACCAGCTTTTCGTCATCTATGGCCCCGATCGCGGGCTGGTGTCTGAGCGCGCCAGCCTACTCGCCGGCAAGACCGGCGTAGATCTAACCGACCCGTTTTCCTTGATCAAACTTGATATTGGCGACCTCCAGAAAGACCAAGGACGTCTACTGGACGAGGCAGGCGCGATCGGCCTATTCGGCGGCCAGAAGCTGATCTGGATCCGTGGCGCCGCAAACGAAAAGTACCTCGTTGACGCCCTGCAAGTCCTGGCGCAGAAGCCTCCCGAAGCAACCTCCATCATCATCGAGGCTGGCGATCTCAAGAAGGGATCGCTTCTGCGCAAGACTAGCGAAGCCGCTCGCAGCGTCGCGACCATTCCATGCTACGCCGACGATGCGCGTGCGCTCAATAGCCTGATAGACGCCGAACTCGCGGGCGCGAGCCTTCGTATCACAAGCGGAGCACGCCAGGCGTTGCTGGAGTTGATAGGCGGCGACCGAATAGCTTCGCGCAATGAGGTCAGAAAGCTAGCGCTTTACTGCCTCAATCTTGAGGTTATCGAGGAACATCACGTCACGGAGATCATCGGTGACGCCAGCGCGATTTCCGTCGACGATGCCGTCGATGCCATCCTGACCGGAAATTCGGGAAACTTCCTGCATGCCATGCAGAAGATCACGGCGTCAAAGACGTCCGTCTTCCTGGTCATACAGGCATGCCTGCGGCAGTTTCAGTTGATGGATGCCATGCGTGCCGAGATGGACGAGAAGCGCACGCCCGCGTCCCAGGTCATGCAGACGCTTGGGCGCCATCTTCATTTCAAGCGGAAGCCGATCATCGAGCAGGCCTTGCGAACATGGTCGGCCGATGCGCTGGCCCGTGAAACGAGCCGTCTGCAGGCGGCCATCCTGCAGACCAGGCGTCGCGCCTCTCTGGAGGACACGATCGCCATGCAGACACTTCTATCGACCACGCTTCAGTCCGGCAGAAAATAAAGCCGGATCAGCGCCGCTCCAGAAGCCGGCAGATTTCTTCCAATTGATCCAATGACTTATAAGAAATCCGGATCTGTCCGCCATTCGCCTTGTGATTGATGACGACGTCCAATCCGAGTGTATCGGAAAGGGTACGCTCAAGCGCGATTGTATCGGAATCCTTCTGGTCACGCGGATTGACCGCTGGCTTCGGCTCCGACTGCGCCTTGATATCGTTCTGCGCAAGCCGCTCGGCATCGCGCACAGACATACCCTTGGAAACAATCGTGCGCGCTAGGACGGTCGGGTCAGACGTCGACACGAGCGCGCGCGCGTGGCCCGCAGATAGGCTGCCGGCCGCAAGCAGATCCCGAACGGGCTCCGGCAACTTCAGAAGTCGCAGTGAATTGGCGACATGGCTGCGGCTCTTGCCGATGATCTCGCCGAGATCGTTCTGCGTATAGCCGTAATCCGCAATCAGCTGCTCGTAACCGAGCGCTTCTTCCAGCGCATTGAGATCCGATCGTTGAACGTTTTCAACGATCGCGATCTCGAGTGCGGTCTTGTCATCGACATCGCGAACGATGACAGGAATCTCGACCAAGCCCGCCAACTGTGCGGCGCGCCAACGTCTTTCGCCGGCTATGATTTCATATTGGCTCGTCGAAAGTGTGCGCACGACAACCGGCTGAACGATGCCATGCTGGCGGATCGAGCTTGCGAGATCATGAAGCTCGCCATCATCGAAGAAGCGGCGCGGGTTGCGTGGGTTGCGCGTGATGAACTCGATAGGCACCAAACGATCGGCGCTGACCGCGCGCTGACTTGCGTCGACGGGCGCCGGCTGATCCATTTCGCCAATCAGCGCCGCGAGGCCGCGCCCCAGTCTTCTCTTCGAGACATCATCGTTCATATCGGTACTCACCACTTATTCAAGAGCTTGTTCAGGCAGCCAAACGCTGGCGTTCACGCTGAATGACTTCGGAAGCCAACTGCAGATAGGCCTGGCTTCCAGCACATTTGAGGTCGTAGAGAATGGCAGGCTTGCCGTAGGATGGCGCCTCGGACACCCGCACGTTGCGCGGAATTAACGTATGGTAAACCTTTTCGCCGAGATGGGTGCGCACATCGTTCACGACCTGCTGCGCAAGATTGTTTCTCGAATCGAACATCGTCAGCACGATACCCTGGATATCGAGCTGCGGGTTCACGCTCCTGCGAACCTGGTCAACGGTCTCCAGCAACTGGCTCAACCCCTCAAGCGCGAAGAACTCGCACTGCAAGGGAACCAGCACCGAATGCGCGGCCGCCATTGCATTCATCGTCAGCAGATTGAAGGACGGTGGGCAATCGACGAGGATATAGGAAAACTGAAACGCATCGCGCTCGGCAAGCGCCTTCTTCAGCTTGAAGACACGATCGCTCTGCTGCGCGATCTCCATCTCGATTCCCAGCAAATCCATGGTGGAGGGAACGATAAAGAGGTTCGGCACAGCCGTCTCTTGTACCACCTCAAGAATACCGTGGTCACCGATCAGAAGATCGTAGGAAGACCGGCTGCGGTTCTTGCGATCGATACCCAAGCCGGTGCTTGCGTTGCCCTGGGGATCAAGATCCACGATAAGAACGCGCTCGCCAATCGCCGCTAGCGCGGTTGCCAGATTGATAGCCGTCGTCGTCTTGCCGACACCACCCTTCTGATTTGCGATCGTGATAATCCGATTCCGTCCAGCAACCATTGTCGCAACGCCCGATTTGTTAGACCAAATGCCGTAAATTGGAAATTTCGAGAACGACTGAATCCATCTCGACGGCACTCTTGTGTTCTACCAGATCAAATGCCCAGCGACCATGTGCATTTGCCACTTCTGATCGGTAATCCCGGCCTTTATGGAAATACGCGCGGATTTTCTCGTTACGGATCGCGAATGGATCGACAAACTCCAGAAGCTTATCCAGGTCCGCAAGCGCCCTCGCGGACACGAAATCGCAGGTTGGCAGGTCCGCGACCGCATCCTCGATCCTCACCGGATGCACGGAGCCGCGGGCGCCCGTTTCCCTCAGCGCCGTGCGTAAGAAGGCAGCCTTCTTGTTGTTGCTCTCAATCAGATGCACCCAGCCGTCATTGAGCTCCGCGAGGAAGATCGCCGTCACCACACCGGGAAAACCGCCACCACTACCGAGATCCACCCAGTTGCCCGCGCGCGGCTGAAGCTGGAAGATCTGAGCGCTATCAGCAATGTGCCTTTCCCACGCGTCCTTGAGAGTGGAGGGAGCGGAGAGGTTGATAGCCTTGCTCCATTTCTGAAATAGACCCACAAAATGCTCAAGTCGTTCCTGTGTTTCACGTGAAACACGCCGGCCGTTCAATTCCATATGAGGACTCTCAAATAGTGTAGATTGCAGTCTATGCCGCGACGTCGCCACGTCGCAAGTGCACGAGCAAGAGTGAAATCGCCGCCGGCGTCATCCCATCAAGTCGCGAAGCCTGCGCGACGTCATAGGGGCGAGCCTTCGCCAACTTCTGCTTAAGCTCGTTGGATAGCCCGGACAAGCGATCAAAGTCAAAATCAGCAGGGATAAGCCGCTCTTCATCCCGCTTGATATGGGCCACGTCAGCCTGCTGCCGGTCCATATAGACCGCATAGTTAGCCTCGATCTCAAGCGCAGCACCCGCCTTGGAATCGATCGCATCCAACTCCGGCCACACGGCCCGAAGTGTCTCAAGATCGAAATCAGGGAACGCCAGCAACTCATAAGCCGTCCGGCGCTGGCCATCGAGGTTG
This sequence comes from Rhizobium sp. 2MFCol3.1, assembly GCF_000377565.1. Taxonomy (GTDB): domain Bacteria; phylum Pseudomonadota; class Alphaproteobacteria; order Rhizobiales; family Rhizobiaceae; genus Rhizobium. The sequence goes on from NZ_KB898367.1 coordinate 94,644, forward strand.
AGCTTAAGCCCAAATCGACGCGCCTCGGTTGGTGTGACCGAAAGGGAGGTCAAAAGTGCCCGGCCTGTTTCGATCGCCGACGCATACTGCTCAAACCGATCAGAGCGGGCGCGAGACGAAATCCCCAGCGAGATCGCAAGCGGGGTCAGGCGAACATCCGCATTGTCTGCGCGGAGCGAAAGACGGTACTCAGCTCTCGATGTAAACATACGGTACGGTTCGGCCACGCCGCGCGACGTCAGATCATCGATCATAACGCCAATGTAAGAATCGGTACGGCTGAAACGCACGGCGTCTTGCTGACCAGCCAGACGCGCGGCATTGAGACCGGCAACCAAACCCTGGGCTGCCGCTTCTTCATATCCCGTTGTGCCATTAATCTGACCAGCAAGGAACAAACCAGGCTGCTTCTTGACTTCTAACGAAGGCTTGAGCTCTCGCGGATCGACGTGGTCGTATTCAATCGCATAGCCCGGCTGCAAAATTGTGACTTGCTCCAAGCCGGGTATCGTACGAATGAAGGCGTCTTGAACCTCGGCTGGAAGTGATGTCGATATCCCGTTGGGATAGACGGTGTCATCATCAAGACCTTCAGGCTCCAGAAACACCTGGTGGCCATCTCGCTCGCCAAACTTAACGAGCTTGTCCTCGATGGAAGGGCAGTAACGCGGACCGACGCCTTCAATCTGACCGGAATACATTGCCGAACGCTTGAGGTTATCGACGATGATGCGATGTGTCGCTTCCGTCGTACGCGTAACGCCGCAGTCGATTTGCGGGTTCGCGATGTGATCGGTCATGAATGAGAAGGGGACAGCATCGTCATCGGCCCCCTGTCGGCCAACGCCCGCCCAGTCGATGGTTCTTCCGTCCAGTCGGGCGGGGGTACCGGTCTTCAAGCGACCGAGCTGTAAACCCATGCCCAACAAGGTCTTCGACAGGCCCATCGACGGTTCTTCTCCGACGCGGCCAGCCGGAATCTTCTTGTCGCCAATATGGATTAGGCCACGCAGGAACGTTCCAGTCGTCAGGACCACCGCGCCGGCATCCAGAATCCGGCTATCTTTCATAATGACGCCAGAGACGCGTCCATCCTTAATGGACAGATCGAAGGCATCACCCTCGATAATCGTCAGGTTGGGGATCGAAGATATCTCGGCATGCATCGCCTGGCGATAGAGCTTGCGATCTGCCTGCGTGCGGGGGCCGCGCACGGCCGGACCCTTCTTGCGATTGAGCATACGAAACTGGATGCCGCCGGCATCAGCCACGCGACCCATCAGTCCGTCCAACGCATCGATCTCGCGGACCAGATGACCCTTCCCGAGGCCACCGATGGCAGGATTGCACGACATGACGCCGATCGTATCGCGCTTGTGGGTCACGAGCGCGGTCTTGGCGCCAGTGCGTGCGGCCGCGGAAGCGGCTTCACATCCAGCGTGCCCGCCACCAATGACGATGACATCGAACCGTGAGGTATTCATAACAATGCTCCTGAGATCGCTCGGTGATGCGGCAAGCCGCCCCGCGAGTCAAGACGTTTCACGTGAAACCACGCTTTTCAGCGTCGTCGTAGTGTTTCACGTGAATCACTTGCCAATGCAGAATTCACCGAAAATCACGTCGAGCAGATTCTCGACATCGACCCGGCCCGTGATGCGGCCAAGCGCGGCGCCGGCAATGCGGAGCTCTTCCGCTCTAATATCCAGGTCAATATGATCGTTAGCGATGGCTCGTTCGACAGCCGAAATACATTCCGCTAGCGAATCGTTGTGGCGTGTGCGGGTAGGTATAGCCAGCGAGTGCGGTGGTACCATTTCGCGCAATCGATCTCCAATCGCCTGACGCAGTTGGTCCAAGCCGGCGCCGGTTTCTACTGAAATCCTTACATCGTATGGATTCGATGAGAGGCCACGCAAGTCCGCCTTCGTTCCGACGCGCAACGCGGATGAAGGGGCAATGCTGTCATCTGGTTGAACGGACATGTCTTCGATGTAGATGACGAGATCGGCGGATTCCATTGCCGTGCGCGCGCGGCGAATTCCTTCGCGTTCAACGACCTCCTCGGTCTCACGCAGTCCCGCGGTATCGTAGAGCTTGACGAGAAATCCATCGATATCGAGATCGGTGGATAGCACATCGCGCGTCGTTCCGGCGATATCCGTGACGATCGCAATATCGCGCCTCACAAGCGCATTCATCAGGCTCGATTTTCCCGCATTGGGCAGTCCGGCAATAACAACCTTGAAGCCATCTCTGATGATCTCGCCTGTCTTCGCCATACCAAGATGCCGGCGGATCTCGTTGGCAAGCTCGGTCATGTCCGACCAGACCTGGTCCGACACCGAGCCTGGGACGTCATCCTCGTCGGGGAAATCAAGTTCGGCCTCGATCAGCGCACGGCCGCGCGTCAATCGCTGTGCCCAAGCCTCATAGACGGCCGAGAGTCCGCCGGAGCTCTGTTCAAGAGCGAGGCGACGCTGCATCTCTGTCTCTGCGGAGATCAAATCCGCGAGACCTTCGATCTCCAGCAGGTCAAGCTTCCCGTTTTCGAACGCGCGTCGGGAAAACTCGCCGGCCAGGGCCTGGCGCAATCCATCGAACGTGCTCAGCTCTCTATAGACAGCACTTACGACAGCGCGGCCGCCATGCAGGTGGAATTCGACGACGTCTTCACCGGTGAAGGAATTTGGTCCCGGGAAGAACAACACGAGGCCATTGTCCAGCACCTCACCGTTACGGGTTCGAATCGTTCGCAACGCAGTGGTGCGGGCAGGGACAGTGCCTGAGACCATGCTGTCCATCACATCCCGAGCACTTGGCCCGCTTATGCGGATCACAGCCAGGCCGGCGGGAACGGCGCCACTGGAAAGCGCATAGATCGTCTCTGTGAATTCCGCCACGGACACACTCCAATTGATACGATACCGAATCGATCGATTATCCGCCTGAGTGAGTGTCGTCGGTCTACTTCAGTCAGGCTCATAGAAACAGAAAAGCCGGCCAATATAGCGGCCGGCTTTGGTTGATTGAATCCGGCTAATGATAAATCAGGTGTTCATCGATTCGAAGAAATCGGAGTTGCTCTTCGTCTGCTTCAGCTTGTCGATGAGGAACTCGATCGCATCGGTCGTACCCATCGGCGCGAGGATACGGCGGAGAACGAAGATCTTCTGCAGATCCTGGCGTGGAACAAGCAGGTCTTCCTTACGCGTACCGGACTTGAGAATGTCCATCGACGGGAAGATGCGCTTGTCGGCGACCTTGCGGTCGAGAACGATTTCCGAGTTACCGGTGCCCTTGAATTCTTCGAAGATGACTTCGTCCATACGGCTGCCCGTATCGATCAGCGCGGTCGCGATAATGGTCAGCGAACCACCTTCTTCGATGTTACGCGCAGCACCGAAGAAGCGCTTCGGGCGCTGCAGCGCGTTGGCGTCGACACCACCAGTCAGAACCTTACCGGAAGAGGGAACAACCGTGTTGTAGGCGCGGCCGAGGCGTGTGATCGAGTCGAGAAGGATCACAACGTCGCGACCATGTTCGACAAGGCGCTTCGCCTTCTCGATGACCATCTCGGCGACCTGGACGTGGCGGGTTGCCGGCTCGTCGAAGGTCGAAGAAACGACTTCGCCCTTAACCGAGCGCTGCATATCCGTCACTTCTTCCGGACGCTCGTCGATCAGGAGAACGATAAGATAGCATTCCGGGTGATTGGCGGTGATCGAATGCGCGATGTTCTGCAGGAGAACCGTCTTACCTGTGCGCGGCGGCGCGACGATCAGACCACGCTGGCCCTTACCAAGCGGCGCGACGAGATCGATCACGCGCGACGAGAGATCCTTGTTGGTGGGGATCTCGAGTTCCATCTTGAAGCGTTCGTTCGGATAGAGCGGCGTCAGGTTGTCGAAGTGAACCTTGTGACGGATCTTTTCCGGATCGTCGAAGTTGATCGTGTTGACCTTCAGCAGCGCGAAATAGCGCTCGCCTTCCTTCGGTCCGCGGATGGGGCCTTCAACCGTATCGCCAGTCTTCAGCGAGAAGCGACGAATCTGCGAGGGGGAGATGTAGATGTCGTCGGGACCGGGGAGGTAGTTGGCGTTGGCGGAACGCAGGAAGCCGAAGCCGTCCTGCAGAACTTCGACCACGCCTTCGCCGATAATTTCGACGTCCTGGCTGGCAAGAACCTTGAGTATTGCGAACATCAGCTCCTGCTTGCGCATCGTGCTGGCATTCTCGACCTCGAGCGATTCGGCGAATGCCAGAAGATCGGTCGGGGATTTACTCTTAAGTTCCTGAAGCTTCATTTCAGACATGAAGTGTCCATTACTCTATAATTTTGAGGGGAAAGGCGATGTCGAGACAGTAACCGGTCCTGCGAGGAGCCCGCAGACGATCGAACTTTACATACATGCCACAAGGATGAGGTGGACGGAAAATAGCGAGTCAGCTCCGCCGCCGCAAGGGGGCTGCTTAAAATGAAGCAAATTTAACCCGTCAGCCGGCTGCGTCAAAATGGCTTGACGACCACAAGGATAACGATTGCGATCATCAAAACAGTCGGCGCCTCGTTCATGAAGCGCCAGTAGCGGGCAGAGCGCCGGTTCTCATCACGCTCGAAAGCCTTGGCCGCGCGGCTGAAAAACACGTGCACGCCGGTCAACAGCACGACAAGCCCGATCTTTGCGTGCAGCCATCCGCCCTGAAAGCCATAAACCGACCACGAGAGATACAGCCCGAAGATCCAGGTCAGCATCATCGCCGGGTTCATGATCACCTTCAGCAGGCGCCGTTCCATGACCTTGAAGGTTTCCGACTGCACAGAGCCGGGCTCGGCATCGGTGTGGTAGATGAACAATCGCGGCATGTAGAATAGCCCGGCCATCCACGAGATCACGGCGATGATGTGAAGCGCCTTGATCCAGAGATAGAGCGTGTCGGGATTCCAGACGAAGAGACCGACCGCCAGCGCCACGAAGAACGCGATGGCGATAAAAGCGCGCCGGCGCGCATAGGAACCGGGTCTCTCGTCGATCTGGCGTTCCATGATCAAACCCTTCCGCCGCGAACACGCTCGACGAGCAGCCGAACATTTTCAGGATCGGCCTGTGGGGTAATTCCATGCCCGAGGTTGAAGATCAGGGGACCATTGCCCAATCGCTGCAGGATATCGTCGATACCCTCTTCAAGCGCAGCGCCGCCGGCAACCATCCGCATCGGATCGAGGTTGCCCTGAACCGGGCCATCTTTCTGCAGTTCGGCCGCGAAGTCGAGCGGGACGGACCAATCAAGGCCGATCGCATCAGCCTTCGTCTTCTGGCGATAGGTCTTCAGCAGATAGCCGGCGCCCTTCGCGAAAGCGATGATCTTCGCATTCGGCCGACGCGCCTTGATCGATGCGATCATCCGCGCCACCGGCTTCACGGCAAACGCCTCGAACTCACGCTCGCCGAGCACGCCCGCCCAGGAATCGAAAATTTGCACGGCATCGGCGCCGGCATCGATCTGCGCGACGAGATAATCAGCCGAAACATCCGCCAACAGCATCAGTAGCTTTTCAAACGCCTTCGGATGCCGATAGGCAAACAAACGGGCAGGGGCCTGGTCGGGCGTGCCATGTCCGGCGATCATATAGGTCGCAACGGTCCAGGGAGCGCCACAGAAGCCAAGCAGGGTGGTTTCGGTTGGCAGATCACTCCGAAGACGTCGAACGGTCTCCAGCACCGGCTCCAGATGCTGCATTACGCGGCTGCCATCCAGACCATCGATGCCATCGACGTCTATCGGATCCATTTCCGGCCCATGCCCTTCGGTGAAGCGAACATTGCGCTTCATCGCATCGGGAATGACGAGAATGTCGGAAAAGAGAATGGCGGCATCAAAGCCATAGCGCCGGATCGGCTGCAGAGTGACTTCGACTGCATGATCCGGGGTGTAACAGAGATCGAGGAAGCTTCCAGCTTTAGCTCGTACCTCTCGATACTCCGGCAGGTATCGGCCCGCCTGCCGCATCAGCCAGATGGGGGGAGGGCTCAATGTTTCCCCGTCCAGAACCCGCATGATCTTCCGGCGCATTTCACTCAAGCGCTTCTTCCCTATAAAAAATCAAAGATATTTATAAGGTTTCTATTTCTTAGAGTCGGTGACTATCAAGGATTAAAATCCATCCACGCCCGATACCAATTGTCACTGTCTCGCTGGCCGATCGGGATGAAAATCGCGCTATTCGATGTCAGAAACAGGACGGGAGCGAAATTCAATACAATTTCAATGAGATATAGCCTCCACGGAAATTCGCCAAACTGTGGACAAGCTGTGGCTATCTAACGAACAGCCGCAAACTTTCCACAAAACCAACAGGCCATCTTTCTTGGCCTCCAAAGAATCCGAAATGTGGAAAACCAGGCATGTTTTCCCTTGCCTAACCCCCAGCGCGTCTCGTAGCTCTCCGTCATCCAGTGTTTTCAACAGGCAGCGGAAAATAGCGTGGAGAACCGTACGAACTTCTTCCATCTGCATCTCATTTCTGACTCGACGGGCGAAACGCTGATTTCGGCCGGTCGCGCGGCATCGGCACAATTCAAGTCGGCGCAGCCGATCGAGCATGTCTATCCGCTGATCCGCAATCGCAAGCAGCTGCTGACAGTCCTGCAGGCGATCGATGGCGAACCGGGCATCGTGCTCTACACGATCGTGGATCGCGAGCTCGCCACGTTGATTGACGAGCGTTGCCTCGAAATGGGCGTCGCCTCGGTCAATGTGCTCGAGCCGGTTCTCAATGCGTTTCAGATTTATCTCGGCGCACCGTCGCGCCGCCGGGTGGGCGCCCAGCATGTCATGAACGCCGGCTACTTCGCGCGCATCGAAGCGCTGAACTTCACGATGGATCATGACGACGGCCAGATGCCGGATGATTATAATGACGCCGACGTCGTCATCATCGGTATCAGCCGAACATCCAAGACACCGACAAGCATCTACCTCGCCAACCGCGGCATCAAGACCGCAAACATACCGATCGTCTATGGCGTGCCCCTGCCGGAAAGTCTCTTCGAAGCGAGCAAGCCGCTCATCGTCTGCCTCATCGCCACCACCGATCGCATCTCCCAGGTCCGCGAAAATCGCGACCTCGGCGCGACGCCCGGTTTCGATCGCGGCGACTACACGGATCGCGCCGCCATATCGGAAGAACTCAAATATGCCCGCTCGCTTTGCGCCCGCCACAACTGGCCGCTCATCGACGTGACACGCCGTTCCATCGAAGAGACGGCGGCGGCAATCGTTGCCCTGCGTCCCAAGCTGCGCTAAGCGCTGCCCCTAGCCAACCGCGCCGAGAGCACAGATGATACCGAAACTCATACTCGCTTCCTCCAGCCCCTTCCGTCGCATGTTGATGGAAAATGCCGGCCTGTCCTTTGAGGCTCATCCCGCGAAGGTCGACGAGCGTGCCATCGAAGCACCGCTCGAACGGGATGGCGCAACGCCGAATGCGATCGCGCTGGTCCTGGCCAAGGCCAAAGCCAAGGAGGTGAGCGATCGCTCGCCGGGCGCAATCGTCATTGGTTCCGATCAAACCATGTCGCTGGGGCAGCGCACATTTCATAAGCCGAAGAGCATGGAAGATGCGGCCGGTCATCTTGCCGCGCTGTCCGCGCAGACACACCGGCTGAACAGCGCCGTCGCGCTCGCCTATAACGGCGACATCATCTGGGAGCATGTCTCGCGCGCTGAACTGACCATGCGTCCACTGACCAAGGATTTCATCGAGCGGCACTTGAAGCGGGTCGGCGAGCGCGCCTTGAGCAGCGTCGGCGCCTACCAGCTGGAAGGGGAGGGACTGCAGCTCTTCTCGAAAATCGATGGCGACTACTTCACCATATTGGGGTTGCCGATGCTGCCGCTCCTGGAAAAACTGAGAGAATTGGGTGCGATTGATGGATGATTCACGTGAAACAATCGGCCCGCGCGCCTTCGTCACCGGCTTTCCCGTCAAGCATTCGCGCTCGCCGATCATCCATGGATATTGGCTGAAATCGCTGTCGCTCGACGGAAGCTACCGCACCCATGAAGTCGCTCCGGATGATTTTCCAGCTTTCGTCCAATCCTTGAAATCAGGCGCCTCGGGTTTTGTTGGCGGCAACGTTACGATCCCGCACAAGGAGATGGCGTTCAAGCTGGCTGACGAGCCGGATGACCTCTCGCGCGAGCTTGGCGCGTCCAACACGCTCTGGCTCGAGGACGGCAAGCTGAAGGCCACGAACACCGATGGCCGTGGCTTCACCGCAAATCTTGATGAGCGCCATCCCGGCTGGGACAAGGTGCGATCGGCGGTCATCCTGGGCGCCGGCGGCGCCAGCCGTGCCGTCATCCAGGCTATTCGCGATCGCGGGATCAAGGAGATCCACCTTGTCAATCGCACCGTCGCACGCGCGGTCGAGCTCGCGGCTCGCTTTGGAGCAGCCGTGCATCCGCATCCGATGACGGCTCTTTCCGAAGTGATGAAAGGCGCCGGCCTCTTTATCAATACCACGTCGCTGGGGATGGAAGGCGAGATCGCGCCCGATATCGATTTCTCGCCGTTGCAGCCCAACGCCGTTGTCACCGACATCGTTTACGTACCACTGAAGACGCCCATTCTCGCGCAGGCTGAGGAACAGGGTTTCCCGACCGTCGATGGTTTGGGTATGTTGTTGCACCAGGCCGTACCCGGTTTCGAGAAATGGTTCGGCAAGCGGCCCGTTGTCGATGAGACGCTTCGCGCTTTGATCATCGCGGATATGGAAAAGCATTGATGCTGAAAATCGGACTGACCGGCTCGATCGGGATGGGTAAATCGACCACGGCAAAGCTGTTTGCCGATGCCGGTCTGCCGGTCAATGATGCCGACGCGGTCGTCCATGATCTCTATGCGGGTGCCGCGGCGCCCCTGATCGAGGCGGCTTTTCCAGGCTCGGTGAGAAATGGCACGGTCGATCGCCAGGAGTTGGGCCGGCAGCTTGCGTTGCGCCCCGAAGGTTTCAAGCGGCTGGAGCAGATCGTTCATCCTCTTGTCCGTGAACATGAGGCGATGTTCCTTGAAAAGCAACGCGGGCAGGGCACACAGATGGTGCTTCTCGACATACCGCTGCTTTTCGAGAGTGGCGGCGCGGATCGCGTCGATGTCATCGTCGTCGTCAGCTGTGATCCACAGATTCAGCGTGAGCGGGTACTTGCGCGTCCGAACATGACGGAAGAGAAATTCAATATGATTCTCTCGCGCCAGACCCCCGATGCGGAAAAGCGCCGGCGCGCGGATTATTTAGTCGATACCGGTCACGGCATCGACCAGGCGAGGGAGCAGGTCGGTGTCATCATCGCGGACCTGAAACAGCGGATAGCGAACGGAGATTTCCCGAATGCGTGAAATCATTTTCGACACGGAAACCACCGGACTTGATAACCGCACCGATCGCATCATCGAAATCGGCGGCATCGAACTCTTCAATCACTTCCCGACGGGAAAGACGCTGCACATCTATATCAATCCGGGTGACCAGAAGGTCCACCCGGACGCGCTCGCCGTTCACGGGATTACCGACGAGTTCCTGAAGGACAAGCAGCCCTTCGCGGCGGTAGTTCAGGAAATTCTGGACTTCTTCGGCGAAGGCAAGTGGATCGCCCACAACGCCACCTTCGATATGGGCTTCATCAATGCCGAGCTGGCGCGGCTATCGCTGCCGCCGATCTCTCCCGAAAATGTGATCGATACGTTGTCGATGGCCCGGCGCAAGAATCCGATGGGCCCGAATTCGCTCGATGCGCTGTGCCGTCGCTACGGGATCGATAACTCTCATCGCGCCAAGCACGGCGCCTTGCTCGACTCCGAACTGCTAGCCGAAGTCTATATCGAGATGATCGGTGGCCGCCAGACAGCACTTGGTCTCGGTGTGGCGCAAAACAACGGCGCCTCGGAACGCAACGACAGCGATGACGATATTGTCCTGGTCGCGCTGGAGCGCCCGCGGCCGCTGGCACCGCGCCTCAGCGAAACCGAAGCCGAGCAGCATGATGCGCTGATTGCCAAGCTCGGGCAAAAAGGCATCTGGGCTAAATACGATCGCCCAAACTAAAATGCCCGGGCGCTGGCCCGGGCATCTCGATCTTCATTTGATCGGGAATTAGTTCGCCTGAACCTTTGCGCGGGCCTGCTCTTCGGCAACGCGCTGGGCAAACATCTGCGAGAAATCGATCGGGTCGATCATCAGCGGCGGGAAGCCACCGTTGCGAGTCACGTCAGCGATGATCTGGCGCGCGAACGGGAAGAGCATGCGCGGGCACTCGATGAAGAGAACCGGCAGCATGTGTTCCTGCGGGAAGCCGGCGATCCGGAAAACGCCGCCGTAGACCAGCTCTGTGTGGAATACCGTCTTGTCGCCTTCCTTGGCTTCGGCGTTCAACGAGAGAACGACGTCGAAGTCCGTGTCGGAAAGCGGATTGGCGTTGACGTTGACATTGATGTTGATGGCAGGTGCCTTGTCGCGGGCCTGCAGCGAACGCGGTGCACCAGGATTTTCGAAGGAAAGGTCCTTGGTGTACTGTGCTAGAATGGTAAGGCTCGGGCTCGTTGCGCCGTTATTGCTGTTTTCGCTGTCCATTGGCTTTTCCTCGAGGGCATTGGATTTCGCCGCATCTATCATTTCGACGATGTCGTTACAACCCTAGGCCAGCCAGCGCTAATCTAGCAAGGGCCTCATTCGCCTAGGCTTTTGCCGGACCATGGCGACTTGCCGCTCGGGTCGCGCTGATAATCGTCCGCATCCAGATCGACGACCGTTGCGTTGTTATCCCGATAAGGCGAGTGCGCCGACGTGCGGGACGGTCCGGATGCACCCACCACCACGAAACGGCGGCTCACATAATTCCACGCAAGATCACGAACGGCGGGGATGAAGATGAGCAGCGCGACGATATCGCTGATGAAGCCTGGAATGATCAGAAGCAGCGCGGCGATGACGAACATTGCCGGCCGCAGCAGCTCGCGGCCCGGCACGGCGCCAGAACGTCCTTCCATCGACATGCGCTGCAGAATGCCGATACCCTGCCGGCGCAACAGCATCATGCCGGCCACGAAACTCAGCATGACAAGTCCGAGCGTCGCCCAAAGACCGATCGCCTTGCCGACAATCACGAAGCCCGCGATCTCGGCCAAAGGCATGAGCAGCAGAAAACCAGGCAGCATTGTAAGGCGCATTATTTCTCTCCGGCTCTCACCGGTCTCCATTGAAATCGGCCCAACGTACCGGACCCATTTGAATCATCTGTATATGCAGACTATATGGGTATACAAATTCTAGATGTTAACAGATTGCGGCGGGATATGGGTTCAAACGACTTCATCACTTTGTTTTTTCTCGTGGCGGCGGTGCTGATATTTTTGCAGCTGCGCAATGTCCTTGGTCGGCGCACGGGAAATGAGAAGCCGCCACGCGATCTCTATACGCCGCGCGATGCCGCCGGTCCCGAGACGCCGGATGCCGGAAAGGTCGTAACCCTGCCGCGCCGCGATGCGGCAGGCGAGGAAGAAGACCGCTTCGCGGCAATCGACGCCTTCGCGCCGGCGGGCACGCCGCTCAATGAATCGCTGCGGGAGATGAACAAGGCCGATCCTTCCTTCAACCCGAAGGAATTCGTGAACGGCGCCCGCATGGCCTATGAAATGATCGTGATGGCCTTTGCCGATGGCGATCGCAAGACGCTCAAGAATCTGCTGTCAAAGGAAGTCTACGAAGGCTTCGATGCGGCGATCGCCGATCGCGAAAGCAAGGGCGAGAAGGTCAAGTCCACCTTCGTCGGCATCGACAAGGCTGAAATCAAAAATGTCGAGGTCAATGGCAGCGAAGCGCAGATCACCTTGCGCATCATCAGCCAGATGATTTCCGCCACCTACGACAAGGCCGATGTCCTCGTTGACGGTGACGCGGAAACCGTTGCCGAAATCAACGACCTCTGGACATTCGCACGCGACACCCGCTCGCGCGATCCGAACTGGAAACTCGTGGCCACCGAATCGGAACATGAGTGATGATGAACGAGGCTTTGCCCTCGAGGCGATAGGCTTTGACGATTTGGAAGGCTGGCGGGATGATGATCCCTCCAGCCTTTTCGAGGCTATGGAAGCCTGTCGCCAGCATATCGAGCAGACCAAGCCCTACCGCACAGGATCGTTGGGCCTAACCAGCTCAGATCTCCTGGAACTGTTGCAGGTCGCGCGCGATGCGCTGCCGATGTCGGCAAGCGAGGCGAGAGCCTTCTTTGAAGCGCACTGTCGACCTTTCCGGATCAAGCGAACCGACGGCCAACCCGGTTTCGTCACTGCCTTCTATGAGCCCGAGATAGCGGTCTCAGATATTCCCGACGGCGAATACCGCTTCCCATTCTACCGCCGCCCCGACGACCTGATCGACCTCGACGATCACAACCGTCCCGCCGCAATGGATCCTAGCTACATGTTCGCTCGCCTGCGCGCGGGAACGATCGAGCCTTATCTCGACCGCGCCGCCATCGACAGAGGGGCGCTGGAAGGGCAGGGGCTGGAGATTTGCTGGGCAAAATCCAAGGTCGACGTCTTCTTCGTGCATGTCCAGGGCGCCGCACGCCTGCGTTACCCCGATGGGCGCACGGGGCGTATCACCTATGCGGCCAAGGCCGGCCATCCGTTTTCGGCGATCGGCAAACTGCTGATCGATCTCGGCGAGATCGACCGGGTAAGCATATCCATGCAATCGATCCGGCATTGGCTGGCGACTAACCCCGACCGTGTCGATGACATTCTCGCGCACAACCGGTCCTACATTTTCTTCCGCGAGGTCGAGATCGACAACGAGGCCGCCGGCCCGATCGCGGCCGCCAAGGTGCCGCTCATCGCAGGACGATCGCTTGCCGTCGATCGCCTGATCCACACCTTCGGCTTTCCGTTCTACATCCAGTCGCAAGGCCTGCTGCACCTGCAGAATGGAAAGCCCTTCCAGCGCCTGATGCTGGCGCTTGATACCGGCTCGGCGATCGTTGGCCCGGCGCGGGGTGATATCTTCACCGGCTCCGGCGACGCGGCCGGCGAGCTTGCAGGCACCGTGCGTCACGATGCCGATTTCGCGATCCTGATCCCGAACAAAGCCGCCGCGAGGTTTGCGTGATGGCCAAGGATCGCAAGCTCAGCTCCGATGAACGCATCCTTTGGGGCAAGGTAGCGCGCAGCACGCGCCCCATGCCCGGCAACGCCGGCGCAATGAACGAGCTCGATGCCTTCCTAGTGGAGGCCGAAAAGGAAGCGGACGCCGCCAACATAAAAACCGCTGCCGCACCAAAATCGGTCGCCGGCGCCGGCGGGCAGCCGGAACCTGCATCTGCGCCGAAGCCCGCTGGTGGCATTCATCATCCACTGGAGCGCCCGGTCAAGCGCAAGATTGCAAAGGGCCGCCTCGCGCTCGAGGCCCGCATCGATCTCCATGGCCTAGTTCAAAGCGAAGCGCACATCATGCTGCTCGAGTTCCTGATGCGGGCCCACGATCGCGGCATGCGCCATGTTCTGGTGATCACCGGCAAGGGCAGCTCGCTCGGCAGCGATGGCGCGTTGAAGCGTGCCGTGCCGATGTGGTTCTCCAAGCCCGAATTTCGCTATCTCATCTCGTCCTACGAGGCGGCGGCGCAGCATCATGGCGGCGAGGGCGCGCTTTACATCCGCCTCTCTCGTCGTGTGGGCGATCGGCTATGACGCCGTTCGGGGAAGCGATCCGCAAGCTGAGAGAGCGCAAGGGCGTGTCGCAGAAGCAGATGGCAGAGGCGTTGAACGTCTCTCCCGCCTATCTCTCGGCGCTTGAGCATGGAAAGCGCGGCGTCCCGACGTTCGATCTTCTGCAGCGCATCGCCGGCTACTTCAACATCATCTGGGATGAGGCCGACGATCTGTTCCTGATCGCGCGCTTTTCCGATCCGCGAATTGTCATCGATACCTCGGGTTTGGCGGCCGAATACACCACCTTCGCCAACCGTTTGGCAGGGTCTATTCGCCATCTGGATGAGGCGACCCTGGCAAAACTGTCGGAGGTTCTCGAAAATGCTGAAAACGCCGACGGAAAACGGTCATAATCCCCTGTTTTATGCGCTCTTGGCGACCGCTGGCATTGGGAACTTCATGCAAAAACCCTATATTCAACGTGATTAAGGCCGGTGATTCGCCCGCGTGTCACCACGGCATCGACAACAGGGAATTCTCGACAATATGACCGATACACCCGCGACGGAAAACGGCGTTAGCACCGAGTATGGCGCAGACTCGATCAAGGTCCTGAAAGGTCTTGACGCCGTGCGCAAGCGCCCCGGCATGTATATCGGTGATACCGATGACGGCTCCGGCCTGCATCACATGGTCTACGAAGTCGTCGACAACGCCATTGACGAAGCCCTGGCCGGTCATGCCGACATCGTCACCGTCACGCTCAATGCCGATGGTTCCGTCACCGTCACCGACAACGGTCGCGGCATTCCGACGGACATTCACAGCGGCGAAGGCATTTCGGCTGCCGAAGTCATCATGACCCAGCTGCATGCCGGCGGTAAGTTCGACCAGAATTCCTACAAGGTGTCCGGCGGTCTACACGGCGTCGGCGTTTCCGTCGTCAACGCGCTATCCGTCTGGCTGAAGCTGAAGATCCGTCGCCAGGGCAAGATCCACGAGATGAGCTTCACGCACGGCGTATCGGATGCCCCACTCAAGGAAACAGGCGATTCCGGCGGCCTCACCGGCACCGAAGTCAGTTTCATGCCGAGCTCCGAAACCTTCACGATGATCGAGTTCGATTTCAACACGCTCGAACACCGCCTGCGCGAACTTGCCTTCCTCAATTCCGGCGTCCGCATCCTCCTGACCGACAAGCGCCATTCCGACGTGCGCCAGGAAGAGCTGCTTTATGATGGCGGCCTCGAAGCCTTCGTCTCCTACCTCGATCGCGCCAAGAAGCCGCTGGTCGAGCGCCCGGTCGCCATTCGCGGTGACAAGGATGGGATCACCGTCGAAGTCGCGATGTGGTGGAACGACAGCTACCACGAGAACGTGCTCTGCTTCACAAACAACATCCCGCAACGCGACGGCGGCACCCATATGGCCGGCTTCCGCGCCGCGCTGACCCGCCAGATCACCTCCTATGCAGATACCTCTGGCATCACCAAGAAGGAGAAGGTTTCTCTGACGGGTGATGACTGCCGCGAAGGCCTGACGGCTGTTCTGTCGGTCAAGGTGCCGGACCCCAAGTTCTCGTCGCAGACCAAGGACAAGCTCGTTTCATCAGAAGTTCGTCCGGTCGTTGAAAATCTAGTCAGCGAAGCGCTGAGCACGTGGCTGGAAGAACATCCGGCTGACGCCAAGATCCTCGTCGGCAAGGTGGTTGAAGCCGCCGCCGCGCGCGAAGCCGCCCGCAAGGCGCGTGAACTGACGCGCCGCAAGGGTGCGCTCGATATCGCCTCGCTTCCCGGCAAGCTCGCCGATTGCTCCGAGCGCGATCCGTCCAAGTCTGAAGTCTTTCTCGTCGAGGGTGACTCCGCAGGCGGTTCGGCCAAGCAGGGTCGCTCGCGTGAAAACCAGGCCATCCTGCCGCTGCGCGGTAAGATCCTGAACGTCGAGCGCGCACGCTTCGACAAGATGCTGTCGAGCCAGGAAATCGGCACGCTGATCACCGCGCTCGGCGCCGGTATCGGCAAGGACGAATTCAACGCCGACAAGCTGCGCTACCACAAGATCATCATCATGACGGACGCTGACGTTGACGGCGCCCACATCAGAACGCTGCTCTTGACCTTCTTCTTCCGCCAGATGCCGGAACTGATTGAGCGCGGCCACATCTACATCGCCCAGCCGCCGCTCTATAAGGTGTCGCGCGGCAAGTCGATCCAGTATCTGAAGGACGAAAAGGCGCTTGAGGAATACCTCATCGCCCAGGGCCTCGACGACGCCGCGCTGACGCTCGGCAGCGGTGAAGTCCGCGTCGGGCAGGATCTGCGCGAAGTCATCGTCGATGCGCTGCGCCTGCGCGCGCTGCTCGACAATCTGCATTCGCGCTACAATCGCGCAGTCGTCGAGCAGGCGGCCATTGCCGGCGCACTCAACGCTGAAGCGATCAGTGATGGCGCCCGCGCCCAGGAACTGGTGGCCGAAGTGGCACGTCGCCTCGACGTTATCGCCGAGGAAACCGAGCGTGGCTGGGAAGGCGGCCTGACGAGTGAAGGTGGCCTGCGTCTCGAGCGCATGGTTCGCGGCGTCAAGGAAGTCGTGGTTCTCGACATGGCGCTCATCGGTTCGCAGGATGCCCGCCTGATCGACCAGATGTCGTCTCGCCTGAAGGAAATCTACCAGACGCCGCCGAAGCTGACGCGACGCGACGGTAACCTGGAACTGTCAGGTGCGCGCGAACTCCTGGAAGCCGTTTTCGCAAGCGGCCGCAAGGGTTTGACCATGCAGCGCTACAAGGGCCTTGGCGAAATGAACGCCGAGCAGCTCTGGGAAACCACGCTTGATCCGAACGTCCGCTCGCTGCTGCAGGTGCGCGTCAGCGATGCCACGGACGCCGATGGTCTCTTCGCCCGCCTCATGGGCGACGAGGTCGAGCCGCGCCGCGAATTCATCCAGGAAAACGCGCTGAACGTCGCCAACCTCGACATCTAATTACTGGCATTTATCGACAAACGGCCCTGCGGCTCGCCAGCCGCGGGGCCGTTTTTTGTTGCACCGTTATCCGGCTACGAATTTACCTTTGAAGGCGACCTCGGCGAGCGGCTTGCGCTGGCTGGGGAACTCGCGTTCCTGGTTGCGCTCCGACAGCACGCTCTTGTCGGCAAGGCGCCCAAAGGCGATGCCCGCCTCAACGCGGTAGCCTTCCGGGATGGCGAATGTATCGCGGATCTCGTCATGCTTGATGCCGCCCATCCCATGGGCATAGAAGCCCGACAGCTTGGCCTGCAGCGCCAGATAGCCCCAGGCGGTGCCGGCATCGAAGGAGTGCGTATAGCTCTTGCGCCCCTCGGAAAAGTCGCCGCTGAAACCCTTGGACACGACGAAAATCAGCGCGGACGCATTCTTCGCCCATTCCTGATTGGACTCGACCAGCAGCGATACGAATTTGTCCCAATCGTCGGAGCCCTTCAGCGTGTAGATGAAACGCCACGGCTGCTGGTTGGCGGAGGAGGGCGCCCAATGCGCGGCGTCCAGCACGGTCATGAGATCGGCTTCATCGATGATCTCGCCGGTGAAGGCGCGGGGCGACCAGCGGTCGAGAAAGATCGGCTCGATCGGATATTGGGATTCGCGGCTGTTGCTCTTTGTCATGATCTTTCCGATGGTTGGTGGCGCGGTGCCGGGGTCTCCTCGGCAAACGCAGTCTTGTCACTCTTATGCGTCCGTCAAGATATGTGGGCACCCCGTGCCGTAATGACAGTGGCCCCTGGCCCGGATTTTTGCCGGAATTTTAAACGAGCGTACCGCTCGCACGAAAAGCCGTAATGACACCGGTGAATAATTCGTTCATAGGTGATGGAAACATGGCTCACGCTGAGGAGGATATTCGATGAAGCTCATGCGCGTTGGAGAGATCGGCCAGGAAAAGCCGGCAATGCTGGATGCGGACGGCAAGATCAGGGATCTGTCCGGTCATGTGTCCGATATCGCGGGCGCGGCGATCTCGCCTGAGGGCTTGGCCAAGCTGGCGGCGCTCGATCCGAAAACCCTTCCCGAGCTTCAGCCCGGCCGCATCGGCGCCTGCGTTGCTGGCACCGGCAAGTTCATTTGCATCGGCCTGAACTTCTCCGACCACGCCGCCGAAACCGGCGCCGCAGTGCCGCCCGAACCCGTCATCTTCATGAAGGCCACCTCGGCCATCGTCGGCCCGAACGACAATGTTCTCATCCCGCGCGGCTCCGAAAAGACCGATTGGGAAGTCGAGCTTGGCGTCGTCATCGGCAAGACCGCGAAATATGTCAGCGAGGCGGACGCTCTCGATTACGTAGCGGGCTACTGCGTCTCGCACGACGTCTCCGAACGCGCATTTCAGACGGAGCGCGCCGGACAGTGGACGAAGGGTAAGTCCTGCGACACCTTCGGCCCGATCGGCCCGTGGCTGGTAACCAAGGACGAGATCGCCGATCCGCAGAACCTTGGCATGTGGCTGAAGGTCAATGGCGAAACCATGCAGAACGGCTCGTCGAAGACCATGGTCTATGGCGTCGCATTCGTCGTTTCCTATCTCAGCCAGTTCATGTCGCTGCATCCCGGCGATGTCATCTCGACCGGCACCCCTCCTGGTGTCGGAATGGGCATGAAGCCGCAGCGTTTCCTGCGCGCCGGCGACGTTGTCGAGCTCGGTATCGAGGGTCTCGGCACGCAGAAGCAGACGTTTCAGGCCGATCTCTAGGCGTTTGACGAGTGTTAAGCATTTGAGCGCAGCATCATGCCGGGGAGAGAATCCCCGGCATTTCTTTATTGCGGTGCGGATCGCTCATGTTGCTGTGCAACAAAAACCTGTTACTGTGCGTTGAGATGCCAGCACATCGTTGGAAAGAGTCCGATGCCTTTCAGCAGGCGTCATCTTCCAGATGAAAGAAAGGTGATGCATCTCATGTTTTACCAGCTTTATGAAATGAATCATGCCGCGATGGCGCCATACCGCGCCGTGGCCGATATCATGCGGCTTGCCTATGCTAACCCGCTCAATCCGCTGTCCCAGACCCCCTGGGGTCGGACGATGGCCGCAGCGCTCGAGATGTTCGAGCGCACGACGCGCCGCTACGGCAAGCCGTGCTTCGATCTGCCGGAGACCGTCGTCGGCGACAAGAAGGTCGCGGTTCGAGAAGAGGTCGTCTGGGCACGACCCTTCTGCAATCTGCTGCATTTCTCGCGCAATCTGCCGGCCGCTCACGCTCCTGACCCGCGCATCCTGATCGTCGCCCCGATGTCCGGGCACTATGCGACGCTTCTGCGCGGCACGGTCGAGGCGCTGCTGCCGAGCGCGGATGTCTACATCACCGATTGGATCGACGCCCGGATGGTGCCGATGACCGACGGGACCTTCGATTTCAACGATTATGTCGATTACGTCATCGAGATGCTGCACTTCCTCGGGCCGGACACGCATGTGATCGCGGTCTGTCAGCCCTCAGTGCCGGTGCTCGCTGCCGCAGCTGTCATGGAAGAGGCCAATGATCCGCTGGCGCCGGCGTCGATGACGCTGATGGGCGGCCCGATCGACACCCGCATCAATCCGACCGCCGTCAACCAGCTGGCCAAGGACAAGCCGCTGGAATGGTTCGCCGAAAACGTGATCATGAACGTCCCCTGGCCGCAGCCAGGCTTCATGCGGCCGGTCTATCCGGGTTTCCTGCAGCTCTCCGGCTTCATGTCGATGAACCTCGATCGGCACCTGGTCGCCCACAAGGAGTTCTTCATGCATCTTGTGAAGAATGACGGCGAGCCGGCCGAAAAGCATCGCGACTTCTACGACGAATATCTCGCCGTCATGGATTTGACCGCCGAGTTCTATCTGCAGACCGTCGATCAGGTCTTCATCAGGCACGCGCTTCCGAAGGGCGAGCTTGAGCATCGCGGCAAGCTGGTCGACCCCACGGCGATCCGCAACGTGGCGCTTCTGACTGTCGAGGGCGAGAACGACGACATCTCCGGCGTCGGCCAGACCAAGGCCGCGCAGACCATCTGCACAAACATCCC
This sequence comes from Rhizobium sp. 2MFCol3.1, assembly GCF_000377565.1. Lineage (GTDB taxonomy): Bacteria > Pseudomonadota > Alphaproteobacteria > Rhizobiales > Rhizobiaceae > Rhizobium. The sequence goes on from NZ_KB898367.1 coordinate 114,388, forward strand.
CGACCACATGCGCATGCACTACCTGCAGCCGGATGTCGGTCACTACGGCGTCTTCAACGGCTCGCGTTTCCGCCGTGAGATAGCGCCGCGCATCATCAACTTCGTCCGCGAGCATGGTCGCGCCGGAAAGCGGGCGGTCAAGCGCGTGATCAAGGGCGGCAAATCAACCTGATTTAGCATCATCTGAATTAGTGTTGTGCTTTCAAGGCCTTGTTCGATTTGAGCGGAAATCGTCTTGAAGCGGTGTCAAACGGTAACCACATCGATTTCCAGCGTTCGGCATTTCGCCGGGCGCGAAAATGCGAGGATACCGCACGATGAACCAGTCAGCATTGCTTCGCCCGGATTGGACTCCGGCTACCATTGCCCTGATGATCCTCGGCTTCGTGGTTTTCTGGCCTCTGGGTCTCGCCATGCTCGCCTACATCATCTTTGGGGAGCGTCTGCGCGGCTTCAAGCGCGACGCCAATAGTGCCGCCGATGGATTCTTCGCCGGCTGCCGACGCTCGCATGGCCGCTATCGCCCGCACTTCAGCACGGGCAATGTCGCCTTCGACGATTGGCGCAAGGCCGAGCTCGACAGACTCGAGGAAGAACGCCGCAAGCTCGATGAAATGCGCGAGGACTTCGAAACCTATGTGCGCGAGCTCCGCCGCGCCAAGGATCAGGACGAGTTCGACCGCTACATGCGCGATCGCAAGAACACCAGACGCGATGATAACGGCCCGGTTGCCGAATATCAGGCGCCGTAACCGCGATCGGCATCAAAACATCAGCCGGCACCATCAGGTGCCGGTTTTTCTTTGACCGGAATTGCGACGAATCATATAGAAAACGCCGATGTTCCCGCTCTTGTCCAAGCCACGACGCAGTGTCCGCAAACCGGCTCCGCCGGAGACGCGCACGCTCGACATTGCCGGACGGCTGATGCCGCTGACGATCAAGCAGCACGAGCGCGCAACCCGTATAACGCTGCGCATCGAGCCCGGTGGCCGTGCCCTGAAGATGACGATCCCGAGCGGCTTGGCGCGACGCGACGTTGACGCCTTCCTCGACCGGCACCAGGGCTGGCTCATGACCAAGCTCGCGAAATTCTCGACCGACACCGGCCTGCACGATGGCGGCACGATCCTGTTTCGCGGCGTGTCCCACCGCATTCAGTATACTGGCAGCCTGCGCGGACTGACCGAGGCGACCGTCATTGATGGCAAGCCGGTGCTGCGGGTGAGCGGCATGCCGGAGCATCTCGGCCGCCGCATCGCGACGTTTCTCAAGAAGGAAGCGCGGGCCGATCTGGAGCGCCTGGCAAAGTTCCATGCGCATTCGATCCGCGCGCCGATCAAGTCGATCTCGATGAAGGATACGCGCAGCCGCTGGGGCTCTTGTTCGGCCGAGGGAAACCTAAGCTTCTCTTGGCGCATCATCATGGCGCCGCCCGCTGTTGTCGATTATCTCGCCGCCCACGAAGTTGCCCATCTCAAGGAGATGAACCACGGTCCCCACTTCTGGGCGCTGTGCAAGAAGCTCTGCCCTGGGATGGAAGATGCGAAATCCTGGCTGAAGCGACACGGTAGCCTGTTGCACGCGATCGACTTCGACTGACAAGCCCCCGCCTATAAACCACCGTCCAAAATATCGCAGCACTCGGAATTGGCTCGACTCACGGCCTTTTTCGTGTCACTTCGCTGCCATGAAACCGGATATCAAAATCTGCGGCCTGAAAACGGCCGAAGCGATCGATCGCGCGGTGACGCGCGGCGCGACCCATATCGGCTTCATCTTCTTCGAAAAGAGCCCGCGCTATATCGAGCCCGACGATGCCGCCAAGCTGGCTGACAGGGTGCGTGGCCGCGCCAAGATCGTTGCCGTGGTCGTCAATCCGACCAATGATGATCTCGACGAGATTGTCGCCACGTTGAGGCCGGATATCCTTCAGCTTCACGGCGACGAAAGCCCAGAGCGCGTTTTGACCATAAAGGCCGTGTACGCTTTGCCTGTTATGAAGGCGTTTTCGATCCGCACCGCCGATGATCTGAAGCGCGTCGAGGCCTATATTGGTATCGCTGATCGTTTCCTCTTCGACGCGAAGCCGCCGAAGGGGTCCGAATTGCCCGGCGGCAATGGCGTGTCCTTTGACTGGACGCTGCTCAGCTGGCTTGACGGCACCGTGGATTACATGCTTTCCGGTGGCCTGAACAAGGACAACATCGCCGAAGCCCTTGCCATCACCAAGGCGCCAGGGCTCGATGCGTCCTCGGGCCTGGAAAGCGCGCCCGGCGTGAAAAGCGTCGCACTGATTGATGAGTTTTTCGATGCGGTCGAGCAGGCTTGCCGGCCTGAAATGGCCTCAGGGAGTTGATAGTGAACGAGACCCCAAAACCCAATTCATTCCGCTCCGGTCCCGATGAGGATGGCCGTTTCGGCATTTACGGCGGCCGCTTTGTCGCCGAAACGCTGATGCCGCTGATCCTGGAACTGCAGGACGAGTGGGACAAGGCCAAGACCGATCCGGAATTCCAGGCGGAGTTGAAGCATCTCGGCGCCCATTATATCGGCCGCCCGAGCCCGCTCTATTTTGCCGAGCGCCTGACCGCCGAACTCGGCGGCGCCAAGATCTATTTCAAGCGTGAAGAGCTGAACCACACTGGCTCGCACAAGATCAACAACTGCATCGGCCAGATCCTGCTTGCCAAGCGCATGGGCAAGACCCGCATCATCGCCGAAACCGGTGCCGGCCAGCACGGCGTTGCCTCGGCAACCGTCGCTGCCCGTTTCGGTCTCCCCTGCGTCGTCTACATGGGCGCGACCGATGTCGAGCGCCAGGCGCCGAACGTGTTCCGCATGAAGCTCCTGGGCGCCGAAGTGAAGCCGGTTACCGCCGGCCACGGTACGCTCAAGGACGCCATGAACGAGGCGCTGCGTGACTGGGTCACCAATGTCGACGACACCTATTATCTGATCGGCACGGCCGCCGGCCCGCATCCCTATCCTGAGATGGTCCGCGATTTCCAGGCCGTCATCGGCGCGGAAGCCAAGGAACAGATGCTCGAAGCCGAAGGCCGCCTGCCGGATCTCGTGGTTGCGGCCGTCGGTGGCGGCTCGAACGCGATCGGTATCTTCCATTCCTTCCTGGACGACGCCAGCGTCAAGATCGTCGGCGTCGAAGCCGGCGGCAAGGGCCTGCAGGGCGACGAGCATTGCGCCTCGATCACCGCTGGCTCGCCCGGCGTTCTCCATGGCAACCGCACCTACCTGCTGCAGGATGGCGACGGCCAGATCAAGGAAGGTCACTCGATTTCGGCCGGCCTCGACTATCCCGGCATCGGCCCCGAGCACTCCTATCTGAACGATATCGGCCGCGTCGAATACGTGCCGATCATGGACCACGAAGCGCTAGAAGCCTTCCAGACGCTGACGCGCCTCGAGGGCATCATCCCGGCGCTCGAGCCCTCGCACGCGCTGGCCGAAGTCATCAAGCGCGCGCCGAAGATGGGCAAGGACGAGATCATCCTGATGAACCTGTCCGGTCGCGGCGACAAGGACATCTTCACCGTCGGCAAGATTCTGGGAATGGGTGCATAAGTCATGACCGCACGTATGGACAAACGCTTTGCCGCTCTGAAGGCAGAAGGCCGCCCGGCGCTAGTCACCTATTTCATGGGCGGTGATCCCGATTACGACACCTCGCTCGGCATCATGAAGGCGCTGCCGGAAGCGGGCTCCGATATCATCGAGCTCGGCATGCCCTTTTCCGATCCGATGGCCGATGGCCCGGCGATCCAGATGGCCGGCCAGCGCGCGCTGAAGGCCGGTCAGACGCTGAAGAAGACGCTGCAGCTCGCCACCGACTTCCGCAAGACCGACAACGACACGCCGATCGTTCTGATGGGTTACTACAACCCGATCTACGTGCACGGCGTCGAACAGTTTCTCGACGACGCCCTGGAAGCGGGCATCGATGGCCTGATCGTCGTCGACCTGCCGCCGGAAATGGACGACGAGCTCTGCATCCCGGCACTGCGCAAGGGTATCAACTTCATTCGGCTCGCCACCCCGACCACCGATGAAAAGCGCTTGCCGGTCGTTCTGAAGAACACCTCCGGCTTCGTCTATTATGTCTCGATGAACGGCATCACCGGCTCGGCGCTGCCGGATCCGACGCTGGTCGCCGGCGCCGTCAAGCGTATCAAGAACCACACCGATCTGCCTGTCTGCGTCGGCTTCGGCGTCAAGACGGCCGACCATGCGAAGGTCATTGGCGCGTCCGCCGATGGCGTCGTCGTCGGCACGGCAATCGTCAATCAGGTAGCCCTCAGCCTGACCAAGGACGGCAAGGCGACAGCCGATACCGTACAGGCTGTCGCAACGCTCGTTCGCGGGCTGTCATCGGGAACACGTTCGGCGCGCCTTGTTGCTGCCGAATAGTTTTCCCACATTGGCAAGAGTTAATCAGGAGTTTTCGACTTGAACTGGATCACCAACTACGTTCGCCCCCGCATCAATTCCATGCTGGGCCGCCGCGAAGTGCCGGAGAACCTCTGGATCAAGTGCCCGGAAACGGGCGAAATGGTCTTCCATAAGGATCTCGAAGACAACAAGTGGGTCATCCCGGCTTCCGGCTATCACATGAAGATGCCGGCCAAGGCTCGTCTCACCGATCTCTTCGACGACGGCGCCTATGAAGCGCTGGTCCAGCCGAAGGTCGCACAGGATCCGCTGAAGTTCCGCGATTCCAAGAAGTATACGGACCGCCTGCGCGATAGCCGCATCAAGACCGACCAGGAAGACACGATCGTTGCCGGCGTCGGCAAGGTTCGCGGCCTCAAGCTCGTCGCCGTCGTGCACGAGTTCAACTTCATGGGTGGCTCGCTCGGCATTGCTGCCGGTGAAGCGATCGTCAAGGCCTTCGAACGCGCCATCGCGGAGAAGTGCCCGCTCGTCATGTTCCCGGCATCGGGCGGCGCCCGCATGCAGGAAGGCATCCTGTCGCTGATGCAGCTGCCGCGCACCACCGTTGCCGTCGACATGCTGAAGGAAGCCGGCCAGCCCTACATCGTCGTGCTGACAAACCCGACGACCGGCGGCGTCACCGCCTCCTACGCCATGCTCGGCGATATCCACATGGCCGAGCCCGGCGCCGAAATCTGCTTTGCAGGCAAGCGCGTCATCGAGCAGACCATTCGCGAAAAGCTGCCGGAAGGCTTCCAGACGTCGGAATACCTGCTCGAGCACGGCATGGTTGACATGGTCGTCAAGCGTCATGACATTCCCGATACGCTCGCGCGTGTCCTGAAGATCCTGACGAAGAAGCCGGCTGCCGTTGCAAACGAAAACAATGGCACGCTTGCGATCGCCGCAAGCGCCTGACCGCAAACATCACAGGCGGGTTGAGCGATGATACCCAGAGGTCAGACCGCGGTGAGCGAAGCAGCACAGGAAATTGACAAGCTCATGGGGTTGCACCCCAAGGGTTTCGATCTGTCACTGGATCGCATTACCCGCCTGCTTGCCGTTCTCGGCGATCCGCAAAAGAAGTTGCCGCCGGTCATTCATGTGGCCGGCACCAACGGCAAGGGCTCCGTCACCGCCTTTTGCCGCGCGCTTCTGGAAGCGGGCGGCTATAGCGCCCACGTCCACACCTCGCCGCACCTCGTCAACTGGCATGAGCGCTATCGCATCGGCGTCGAGGGCGGTCGCGGAGAGCTCGTCGATGACGCGGTCTTTGCCGATGCGTTGCGCCGTGTCGCTGCCGCCAATGCGGGCCAGAAGATCACCGTCTTTGAAATTCTGACGGCGGTCACCTTCATCCTGTTCTCTGAGCATCCGGCCGACGCGGCCATCATCGAAGTCGGCCTTGGCGGCCGTTTCGATGCCACCAACGTGATTTCCGATCCGGCCGTATCGGTCATCATGCCGATCTCGCTTGATCACCAGCCCTATCTTGGCGATAGCGTCGAACTGATTGCCGCCGAAAAGGCCGGCATCATGAAGCGCAAGCGGCCTGTCGTCATCGGCAAGCAGGAATATGATGCGGCGCTCGACGTGCTGATCTCCACAGCCGAGCGTCTCGGTTGCCCGACCGCCGCCTTCGGCCAAGATTTCATGGCGCATGAGGAATACGGCCGGCTTGTCTATCAGGACGAATTCGGCCTCGCCGACCTGCCGCTGCCCCGGCTCCCCGGCCGCCACCAATATGCCAACGCTGCCGCAGCCATCCGCGCCGTCAAGGCCGCGGGCTTCACCGTCACCGAAGCGATGATGGAAAAGGCGATGGCCACGGTCGAATGGCCCGGCCGCCTGCAGAAGCTCAGCGACGGCAATCTGATGGCGAGCGCCCCCTTGGGTGCCGAGATCTGGGTCGATGGCGGCCATAATCCCGGTGCCGGCGAAGTCATCGCCGAAGCCATGGCCAATTTCGAGGAAAAACAGCCGCGTCCGCTGTTTCTGATCATCGGCATGATCAATACCAAGGACCCGATCGGCTATTTCAACGCCTTCAAGGGCCTGGCGGAGAAGGTCTATTGCGTGCCCATTCGCGGCAGCGACGCGATGATCGACCCCGTCATCCTCGCCAACGCGGCCTATGACGCCGGTCTCGTCGCCGAACCGATGTCCACGGTCGGCGAAGCGCTGGAAGCAATCCGGGACACCGCCTTCGAGCGGGAACAGGCGCCACGCATCCTGATTGGTGGATCACTGTATCTGGTCGGCGACGTGCTTGCCGACAACGGCACACCCCCCAAATGAAAAAAGCCCGGCATCGACCGGGCTTTTTTCATTCTATTGTCCTGAACGATCAGGCCGCGCTGGAAATCCAGCTCGAAAGAGCGGTCTTCGGAGCAGCGCCAACCTTGATGTCGGCCACTTCGCCGGCCTTGAACATGGCAAGCGTCGGGATCGAGCGCACGCCGAACTGGGCGGCCAGCTCAGGATTTTCGTCGATGTTGAGCTTGGCGACCTTCACCTTGCCCTGGAACTCGACGGCGAGTTCTTCGAGGCTCGGAGCGATCATCTTGCACGGGCCGCACCATTCAGCCCAGAAATCGACAACGACGGGTTCTGCGGATTCCAGAACTTCAGCCTGGAAATTATTGATATCGACTTTCACGGTAGCCATAAGGCCGCTCCTTTAAAGGATTCCTGTTGAAGCACATGTGATGGTGCGCCGGCGGGATTTCAATGACCGGTATTTCACTTTGTTTTGAGCTGTGCAAGCGCCAATGCCATGGCCTCGGGCGTCAGCGTGTGCACGGAGCCGTTCTCGGTATAGACGAGCACGCAATCGATCCGCTTGCCGGGATAGAGCGGCGCCATGATCGTCTGGTAGATGGCAAGCTGCGCCCGATGCGCGAATGGAATGGCCGCGGCCGTCTCCGGCGGCACGCGATTGGTCTTGTAATCGAGGATGACCACCCGGTCGTCGAGCACCGCCAGCCGGTCGACACGGCCGGAGACAGCATAGTCGCGCCCATCCAGCGTTAGCGTCCCCATGATCGACACTTCGGCCTGTGCATGGGCCTCGAACACTGGCTGCAGATCCGGCGCATCCAATAGTTTCAGAACCGAATCGATCAGCCTGTCGCGCTCATCCTGCGGCCAGAAACGGGCGGCGCGCTCCGCATAGCGCCTAGCCGCGTCCGCGCGTTCCGCCAGCGGTATCTCGGGCAAGGTCTGCAGCATCCGGTGCAGCAGGCGGCCTTTTTGCAGCGCGCGGTCGGATTTCGGCTTGTCGGTAAACAGCGGCGAGGCCACGAGAAGATTGTCGGCCTCCTCGTCGATGATCGTTCCGGCTCCGGAAGGGCTAAGGGGTCGAGGGAGCTTCTTTTGCGGTGGCAGCGGGCGATTGAGGTCGAACGGCAAGGCGTCGCGGGCGGCAGTCTGCTCGACATGGTCGGCGCGCTCGAACATCCGCTCCATCGTCGGCACGCGCCATTCGACACCCTGCCAGTCGCCGTCCGGCCCGGAGAAGGTGGCGGCTTCGACATGCGGATGGCTGTCGTCCATCGCGGCCGTTATCATTGCATGCCAGGTGTCGGTGTTGAGCCGCACGCCCCTATAGCCGCAGACAATCAACTGATCGGCCGCGCGCGTCATCGCCACGTAGAGAAGCCGGCGATATTCCTCTTCCGCCAGCACCTGAATGCGCGCCGCGTCGGCCTGCGTCAGTGAATTGCTGAGATCGCCAAGCGGCACCCAAACCGGCAGCGGCGGCCGCTCGCCGCTCTGCTCCAGCAGCCGCAGCTTCGGCATATGCGAATGCGTGAACGCCTTGGAACCGCCATCGACCAGAAACACGATCGGCGCCTCAAGCCCCTTAGAGGCGTGCACGGTCATGATCCGGACTTCGTTGCGGCCCTTGTCCTGCTCGCGCTTGACGACGGGAGCCTCAAGCTCGAGCGTCGAGATGAAGGACTGCAGGCCGGGCAGGGCGGCCGTCTCGTGGTCCAGCGTGAAGGTGAGAAACTCGTCCAGAATATCGCTCGCCTCGGTTCCCAGCCGCGCCAGAAACTGCCGCCGCCCGCCATGAACACCAAGCACCCGGGCGTAGAAGTCGTGAACCGGAAGGCTTTTCGATTCCTCGAGAAACAGCTGGAGCCGAGTAACGACAGCGCCAAGACGCTCATTGCCATCCGCCGCATAGGCCTGCAGATGTGCCCACACGCTTTGGCCGTCGCCGCGGAGCGCCGCCACCGCGAAGATGTCGTCTTCGCTGAGATCGAAGAGCGGGCTCTTCATCACGGCCGCCAGCGAAAGATCGTCTTCCGGCAAGAGCAGAAAGCGGCCGAGCGCGACCAGATCCTGGATCGCGATATGGCTGGTCAGCCGCAACCGGTCGGCCCCGGCAACCGGAATATTGCCGCGCCGCTTCAAAGCGCGCGTGAGCGCGTTGACGAAGGCATCCCTCTTGCGCACCAGGACCAGAATGTCGCCGGCCTCGATCAGCCGCTCCTTGCCCTTTTCGATGACCGTCTTCTTGCCGACCATCATGTCGATCGTGTGCGCCATGCGCCGCGCCAGAATGGCAGCGGGCGCGCTTTCCGGCGTCGCATCGAACGGTGCCGTCCAGTCCTCGTCCTTGATCGCGACTTCAGGCGCGATCATCTCCCATAGGTCGACGGCGCCGGGGTGGCCGATACGATTGGAGCGATGCACCACCGGCTCGCCACCGGCGCTCAAGCCGCGCGCATTGTCAGGCGGCGTGAAGATGTGGTCGACGGCCGCAAGCACGTCGGAGGTCGATCGGAAAGAGAGCGGCAGTCGAACCGAGGAGAAATCCCGGCCGCTCTGCGAAACACGCTGCCGCGTGCGCCGGCTTTCTTCCGAGAAACGTTCGGGCCGAGCGCCCTGAAACGAATAGATCGACTGCTTCTCGTCGCCCACGGCAAACAGCGTGCGGACCACGTCGCGCGCGCTTTCGCCTGAGAAGAAATCCTCCGCCAGCGATTGGATCACGCTCCACTGGATCGGGCTGGTATCCTGCGCCTCGTCGACGAGAATGTGGTCGATACCCTGATCAAGCTTGTAATGGATCCACGGCCCGACATCGCTCTTGTTCAGGAGATCAGCGGTGCGGGTGATCAGATCCTCGAAGTCGAGCTGGCTTCGCTGCTTCTTGAGGTCGTCGTAGTCGCGATTGAGCCTGTCGGCGAGCACAAGGGCAGCGCGCGTGGCGTCGAACATCCGCACGATCTTCAACCTGTCGCGGCACGAGACCACATGCGCGCGCGCCGCGGCAATGGCATCGGCAAGCTCCGGCGCCTGTGCGAGCATCGCCTTCACGGTGAATTGCGCGTCAGTCTTCGGTTCACCATCCGTTTTCAAGAAGATCTTCTCAAGCAGGGGGATGCGCGCGACCGGATCGGCTTCACTGACCACCTGTTTCAGCCGCATGGCGACTTCCTGCGCCTTGGCGCCGCCCTTGCTGTCCGCGAGCTCCAGATAAAGGCTGAGCGTGCCGCCAGCCAAACCCGGCAGCGGCCAGTATTGCCCGGCAATCGCAAGCTCGGTGTCGTCTTCGGAAAGACCGAGCTCCGCCCGCAAGACAGTGTCGAGACCGCCACTCTGGTCGGCGGCCTGGGTGAAAGCCTTGATCGCATTGCGGTTGGCGACGATCTCACCAAGCAGCGTTTCCAGCCCGGATTCGTCGCCAAGGTTCAGAACATAGGAGAAGACATCCGCCAGCGCCTTGTCTTCCTCCGGCGTCGTCGCCGTCAGCAGCGAGCGGCGCGCGTCGGCAAGCAGCGTCGCGGCTGCGCGGTCGTCGAGCACGGAAAAGTGCCCGGCCACGTTCGCCTCTAAGGGAAACTGATGCAGCAGCGCTTCGCAGAAGGCGTGGATGGTCTGGATCTTCAACCCGCCCGGCGTCTCCAGCGCCTTGGCGAAAAGCCTGCGCGCCTCCGCAAGCTTGAGAAAGTCAGGCAGCGTTCCCTCGATCTGGGCAATGCGCTTGCGGAGCTCCTCATCCGAAAGCACAGCCCACTCGGCCAGCCGATCGAACACACGGTTCGACATTTCGGAGGCCGCTGCCTTCGTATAGGTCAGGCACAGGATCGCCGAGGGTCGGGCGCCTGATAGCAGAAGGCGGATCACGCGCTGCGTCAAGACGTGCGTCTTTCCCGATCCGGCATTGGCCGAAACCCAGGCCGAGCGGCGCGGGTCGGACGCGATCGATTGCTGCACCGTCGTCCAGCTGGTCCAGTCGTGCGGGTCGTCGCCCTCAGGCAGTGCCGTTTCGTCACTCATCATTGCTGGCCTCATCGCTTTCGGCCGTCGACCACTCCGAGACGCGGGCGAGGTGATCGTAATCGCCGCCGAACTCGAATTGCTGGGCGGGAATAAGCCGCGAGGTGAAACCCTTCTCGCCGGATTGCAGCAGCGCCACGAATTTCACCAGCTGATCGATGGAATCGCCAGCAAGTTCGATCGCCGATTTTGCCTTGTCGCTGCGCGCCGAGAATTCGTTGTTGACGGTGTCGACCTGAAACCGGCTTCCCGGCCGCAGCCGCACATAGAGCAGGTCCTGTGGCACCAACTTGCCCGCATCCATGAACCCACCGGCCTTCAGCACCTCGGCCTCCAGCGCCAGCTGCGGATCGAGCAACGCGCGCGCCTGCGCGGGCGAGGGGTTGTAGCCCGTCTTGTAGTCGATCAGATCGGCGGAGTGCGGCCCGGTGATGTCGATCCGGTCGGCAACGCCGCTGAGCCGGATATCGACCTGCTCGAGCTGCATGGCGCCGCGCACTTCCGTCAGCGTCCGCTGAAGCCCCGGCCGCCGCTCTGCTTCCCAGGCGAGGAACGAGCGCGCCACCTCGCGGAAACGCGGACGCCAGACGGCATCGATGTGCGCGGGCAGCTGCTCCATGTCGAACAGCTCGGTGAGGATGCGCTCCATGGCCGCCGTTCCGTCAGGCGTGCCGGCGATGTTGCCCTCGCGAATGAACCGGTCGATGATCTTGTGATAGAGCGTCCCGCGCTCGGCAGCCCCGGGGTCGCGGTTGAAGGCATCGACGGCGTCGAGCTTTAGAACGCGGCGCGCATAGATCGCATAGGGGTCACGCCGAAGCCGGCCGACCTCGCTGAACGAGTAGGATTTCGGCTGCACCTCGCGCGGCGGCGTCGGGCTGGGTCGTTGCGCCGGCGCTTGCCGCTGACCCTCGTCGAGCAGCCCAGCCCAGTGCACGAACTGCTCTCCCCGATCCTTAAGCGTGGCTTCGAAACCTTTCCCGCAAAAGGCCATCAGCCTCTGCAGCCAGCGCGAGGCAACGGTAGGCGTCGAGCCCTTGCGGAGTGCGCGCGTATAGACGAGATGCCGCGTCCCGTTGGCCATCTCGAAGTCGTGCGCCAGCTGGCCGATACGGCGCTCTGGCGGTTCAAGGCCGATCTCTGTTTTCATCGACCGGGAGATGAAGGGATTGTTGGCCGTCTGGCCGGGCCATGAACCCTCGTTCAAGCCGCCGAGGATCAGCGTATCGACGCTCTGCAGGCGGGCTTCCAGCGTGCCGAAAATGAACAGCCGCGGATGGCTGAGCGCTTGCGGCTTCACCGCCTGTCCGGCCGAGAGCGCTGCCATGATATCGATCCACTGCGCGCCGTCCGCTTCGATCTGGCCGTCGGTCCCGATCACCTCGCCAAGCAAGGTCGCCAGCGTGTCGCCTGCCTCGCCGGACCAAAGCCCGGAGAGATCGCCCTTCTCATCGCGCGCGACGGCCTCGATGGCACGGCCGGTGCGATCGGCCCAGTCTGAGAGCGTGAACGTGGTCAGGCCGCGACTGGCGGTGTCGTGGCGCACCAGAGCTGAAGCGAGCGGTTCTGTTGCCTCGCCGACCCGGCGGGCAAGGTCGCGCGCCAGATCGATTGCGTGGACAGGAAGCGCCTTGCGCCAATGCGGCGCGTGCCGGTCGAGCGCCTGTTCGGAAAGCTGGTGTTCGAGAAGCGGCCCAAGCGCGCTGATATCGACCTCCGCCACGCCACCGCGCAAGGCCAGCAATTCGAGCGCGGCTACGGCGTCGGAAAGCGAGTTGCGCTCCAGCCCGAACCGCGCCAGTGGATGCTTCAGCAGGCTGACGATCGCCACCGGATCGCCGGGTCGCAGCGCCGCTTCGAGCAGCAACTGCAGCAGGGTGCCCTGCGGCATGGCCGAAAGCGGCGTACCGGCGGAATCGTCGGCAACGATGCCGAAGCGCGACAGCTCTGCCATCACGCGGCGAGCGAGGTTGCGGTCCGGCGTAATCAGCGCCGCACGGCTTTCGCCGTCCTTACCCGGCTGCTCCAATGCCAGCCGAAGCGCAATGGCGATCGCCGTAGCCTCTTCGCGCTCATTGCCGGCTTCGATCAGCGATACGTCGGCAAAGGCCGCTGCGATATCGCTCTCCGAAAGCGTTTCCTTCCACCGGCTCCAGTCGCTGGTCGCCTCGGATGGAGACAGCGCATGCGAGAGGATTTGCGCGCGCACCGCAAGCGCGTCTGGTGCGCTCGCAAGTGTCGAAACATCGTCGCGCGTCAGGCTCAGGCGCTTCAGGAGCTGCGCCAAGCCATATTGCGAATGGCTGCGGCTCGCTGCATCGGCGATATCGGGCGCGACCATCCGCCAGTGCTCGTCCGGCATGCCGACGTCGAGGCCGGGCAGCACGATGACGCCCTCGCGCCGCGCTGCCACCGCCGCGATCAGGTCGGCCGTTGCCGGCACGGAGCCGGTCGAGCCGGCGATGATGATCGGCCCGCTTTCCGGCATCGTCGCGATGCGGTTGGCTTCGGCTCTCAGGATCGCGTTGCGGTGCCGCGCCGGCGAGGATTTGCCAAGCTCGTTCAGCCGCTCTGGCCAGAAGGCGCTGGCGATCTGCAGGAACTCCGCCGTCAGCTGCCACCACAGCGCATGATCCCTCGCGCTCAGCGTCGCAAGTTCGCTCCAGTCACGATCCTCGGTCTCGATGGAATCGATCAGCTCGGCCAGGTTTCTGGCAAGCCAGATCGCGTCCGCCGGGCTGGCGGGCGCGACGAGCGGCGAATCCGAGTGGATGCTGCGAACGATGTCAGGCAGCTTGTTGCGCCAGGCGAGGATCAGCCGCGCCAGTTCCAGGAGGCGTGCGGTGTTGGAAAGCGGCTGCGCGAGATCGAGCGTTGCCGGCAGCACTTCGTCGAAATAGCCGCTGTCGTCATCCGTCTCGCCAAGCGGCCGGATGATCGGCAGGATCGCGGACCGCCCGCCGAGCAGATCGACGAACTCCGAGCGCAGCACGCGCACGGCGCGCCGCGTCGGCAGATAGATCGTCACCTTGGAGAGCGACAGCGGATCGGCGGGGTCATGGCGAAACAGCGGCGTCAGCCGTCCGTCGCAGAGCGTCTCGGCCAGGGTCGCGAGAAAGGGCAGCCCTGCCGGTATTGTCAGAACCCTGGGCTGGTGCCGCTCGCTCATGGCCTATGCCAACGCCCGGTAACGCCGGATCGTCGCTTCCGCGTCGCCGATCGCATCGGGCGTGCCGACGGTCAGCCAGTGTCCCTCAAGCATCATGCCGTAGAGCCGGCCACGCGCGATCGCCTTGTCGAAATAGATGTTGAGATTGAAGGCGTCATCAGGCGCGTCATCCAGAAACGCCGTCTGCATGGCAATCGCGCCGGCATAGACAACGGGGTTGGGACCATCGGCGCGAACACGGCTAAGCCGGCCGGCTTCATCCCGGTTGAAGTCGTTCTTGCCATTATGCCCGGTCGTGTCCTCGAGGTTGACGCACAGCATCGCCATGTCCATCCGGTCCGCATCGAAGAATCCGGCTAAGCGCCGCAGATTGCTCGGTCGATCCGGCCGCTCGCCGATCCAGAAGAGATCGGCATTGGTGACGAATACAGGACCGCGATCGAGCAGCTTCAACCCTTTCGCCAAGCCGCCACCATTGTTCATCAGGCCGGCGCGCTCGTCGGAAATGATGATCTCAAGCGCCTTGTAGCGGCTGAGATGGTCGAGCATCTGGTCGGCGTGATGGTGAACGTTGACCACCGCCTTCTCGACACCAGCTTCGGCCAGCGAATCCAGCGCATAGTCGATCATCGCCTTGCCGTCGATTTTCACCAGCGGCTTGGGGATCGTATCGGTAATCGGGCGCATACGGGTGCCGAGACCGGCAGCCAGCACCATGGCTTGTTTGATGGTCATATCGTCCGAAACTTATGATTCGCTGGTGACTATTCCAGTCCTTACGCACCACTCGCGCAAGGGGGCAAGCGTTTCATGCTGAAGCGCCACGCTCAAATAGGAGAGGGTGCGCGGCATGTGCTTCAGATAGCCAGGTTTTCCGTCGCGCCGCATCAGCCGAACCCATAGGCCGGCGAGCTTGCAATTGCGCTGCGCCGACATGATCGCCCAGCTTTTCAGGAAGCCTGCCTCGTCGAAACCACCCTGCGCGCGGCGCAGCGATAGATACTGCTCCATCAGCCGATCGAAGAGATCGGGCTCGATGGTCACGCGCGCATCCTGGGCGATCGAGGCGAGATCATACGCCGTCGGCCCGATCATCGCGTCTTGGAAATCGATCAGGCCGACCCGCTTTACGCCGGTCTCGTCTTCCCGCCAGATGATATTAGGCGAATGAAAATCGCGCAGCAGCAGGTTTTTCTCGGCCGCATCGAGCTGGTCGATCAGCGTGTCCCAGATCCCCAGATATTCGTCGCGCTCCGCATCGGTCACCGGCGCCCCATCGCGTTTCCACGGCAGATGCCAGTCTAGCACCAACCGCACTTCCATCTTCATGGCGGTACGGTCGAAATCCGGGATGTGATGCATATGCGCGTCGGTGACGCGGATATCCTGCGGGATCGCCTGCGCATGCAGGGCTGCCAGGCATGCGACGCTCTCGAGGTAGCGCTCGGCGATCGGCTGGCCGTTCTCGTCGAGAACCCCATCGCTGCCGAGATCCTCGATCAGCAGGATTCCCTGCTCGTAATCGACCGCATGAATCAGCGGCGTTGCGAAGCCGCGCTCGCGCAGTATGTCGGCGATGGCGACGAAGGGATATGCGTTCTCGGCAATATGCGCCACCTTCGGATAGGGCTTGCCATCGAGCACTGGCGGGCCTTCCGGCAGCGGCGGCCAGTCCATCAGGATGCGGCGCACACCGTCGTCGGGATAGATTGCCTCATAGGCTCGCAGTGATGCATCGCCGGTGAGAAACCGGCGCTTGGCAAGCGGGTAACCGGCCTCTGCGAGAAAGGCGCGAATGGCGAGCACGCGGTTGATCCGCGCCGCCTGCTTCT
This sequence comes from Rhizobium sp. 2MFCol3.1, assembly GCF_000377565.1. Classification (GTDB taxonomy): domain Bacteria; phylum Pseudomonadota; class Alphaproteobacteria; order Rhizobiales; family Rhizobiaceae; genus Rhizobium. The sequence goes on from NZ_KB898367.1 coordinate 130,132, forward strand.
CGGGCGCGGCGATCATCGCCCGGCGGCCCGCGCCCTCATGCGTCAGCGTCAGCACGATCCGGTCATCCGGCAGCTCGCTCTCGGCCATCTCCGGCCATTCCACCAGACAGATGCCGCTCTGCAGCGCCTCGTCGAAACCGAGTTCGGTGAGTTCCGCGGCGTCACCCAGCCGGTAGAGATCGAAATGCGCGACGGGAATACGCAGCTCGTAGGCTTGCACGAGCGTGAAGGTCGGGCTCGGGACTTCGAGCTCCGCGTCGTCGGCAATCGCGCGGATGAGCGCCCGCGACAGCGAGGATTTCCCGGCACCGAGATCACCTGACAGTGCCAGGCAGTCGCCCGGCTTCAGCGCCAGCGCCAGATCCTCGCCGAGACGGTCGGTCGCTGCCTCGTCTTCCAGGAAAAGCGAGATGACAGGCGCGCTTGTCGTCATTCGGCGGCGGCGTAGGAGGGGAGGTTGGCCGAAGGAATCCGGCAAATGACCGTCGTTCCCTTGCCCGGCTGGCTATCGATGACGACCTGCCCGTTATGAAGGTTGACGAAGCTGTCGACGATCGACAGACCGAGGCCCGCACCACCGCGCTTGCCGCTTTTCGCGCCCGTCGCGAAGCGGTCGAAGACGGTCGAGATCATCTCTTGCGAGATGCCGGGGCCTTGATCGGTCACGCTGAAGACGAAGTCCGTTCCCTCGCGCTGGCAGGCCAGCGATATCGAGGCACCCTCCGGTGAGAAATTCGCGGCGTTGGACAAAAGCTTGACCAGAATCTGCTTCAGGCGCTGCGGATCGGCGATGATCGATCCGAGCCGCGCCGGCGCGGTGATCTCCAGCGTCACGCCGCTTTCCTGCAGCCGGTCGGCGATCTGGATCGAGACGTCGTCGAGCAGGTCGCCGAGGTCGATCTCCGAATAGTTCAGCCGCATAATGCCGGCATCGACGGTCGCGAGATCGAGAATGTCGTTCACCAGCGTCAGCAGCACCGACGAGGAGGTGGAGATATGGTCGATATATTCAGCCTGCCGCTCGTTGAGATCGCCAAGCCCCGGCGTGCGCAACAGATCGGTGAAGCCGATGATGTTGGTCAGCGGGGAGCGCAGCTCGTAGGACACGTGCTGGACGAAATCGTTCTTCAGCTCGTCGGCCTTGCGCAGCGCGTCGTTCTTTTCCGTCAGCGCCCGTTCGGCGCGCACGCTGTCCGTCATGTTGACGAAGGTCAGCATCGTCTGCGCGTTCGGCAGCGGGATGACGGCGTAGTCGAGCACGAGGCCCGAGAACAGCTCCAGCGTTCCCTGGCTCGAGCGACGCTCGTCGTCGAAGCTGGTGATCAGCTCGGCGAAGGTCTTCCAGCCGTCGGGCTTGTCATAGGATGGCGCGCAGGCATCGCCCAGTGCCCGGATATGCGTACCCGGCTTTGCTTCCGCTTCGGTAATGCCCCAGAGCGCGCGGAAAGCAGGGTTCGACAGCTGAATACGCCCATCGGGGCCGAACACCGCCACGCCTTCGGACAGATGGTCGATCGTTTCGCCCTGAACCTTCACCAGCGTGTTGTAGCGCGTCTCGAGATCGACCTGTTCGGTCAGGTTCTCGAACACCCAGGTGGCGCCGCCCTGCGGATGCGCGGTCGCGAAGACGCGCAGCGTCTGGCCGTTCGGCAGGTGCCAGAGGTCGGATTGCGTATCGAGCGCCCGGTAGACCGAAAGTGCGGTCTCTTTCCAGGTCTTCCAGTTCAGCTGGTCCGGCAGCTTCTTGGCGGCGCGCAGGCGCTCCAGAAGCTCGGCGTTGTCAGGCTTGCTCTCGAGGAATGCGATATCGAGTTGCCACAGCGTCACGAAAGCCTGATTGTAGAACTGCAGGCGCTGGTCGCCGTCGAAGATCGCGACCGGCGTCGCCAGGTGGTCAAGCGTCTCGGCGTGGCTCTTCAGCGTCCGCTCCAGCTCGGCGCGAACGGTCTCGACGCCGGAGACGTCGAGCGCGATCCCGGCCGAACCGCTCGGAACCTTCACATCGACAACGTCGAGGAAGGTGCGGTTGCCGTGAATGACGGTCGAGATCTTGTCGTGGAATGGCGATTCCGGCGTTGCGACGGCGCGGATGCGCTCGCGCGCGATGGTCGTCAGAATTTCACGGCCCTCGGAGATCGCCTCGTCGGGCGATGCGGCGTCGACCGCCGCGCCATAGGCGTGGTTCACCCAGGTCAGCCGGCCCTCGGTGTCGCGCTGCCAAGCCGGCAGGTCGATGGAATCAAGCAGGCCCTGAAACGCCGAGATCGACGACATGAGACGATCGCGCTCGATCTTCAGTTCGGCAAGCTCGGCGCGCAGATTGTTCAGCGCCACGAAGCGAACGAAGGCGCGGCCGCCGGAAACCCGGCCCTGCGCTTCCAGCACTTCTTCGCGGTGCGTCTCGACGACGATGTCGAAGCTCTTGGCCGACTGCCGCAAGCCGTCGATGGCGCGGTCGAGTTCAGATGCCGAGCGGGGCTTCAGCCAGAGGCCGAATGCCAGAAATTCATTGTCCTGCGGTGCGCCGGTCTCGGCCGGCAGTTGTCCCAGCAGTTCGGGGCGCTCATCGCCGTCCCAGATCACGATGCGCCGGTTCTTGTCGGCGATCAGAGCCTGGTATTGCGAAATGCGCTGCTGCGCATCCGATAGCGCGGAGCGGATCTCACGGCCTTCGCTCTCGAGATTGCCGCGCTGGCGCACGACCCAGAGCGTCGAAAGAAGGGCTGCCGAGATCACGCCGATCACGACGGAGAAGCCGACCACCTGCGTGGAGGTGAAAAGATGCGGAGACGCGGCAGCCTCTGCCGCCTGTGCGAAAACCGGATGGGCGATCGACGCCATTGCAGTCCCCGCGGCAAAGATTTTCGCCACCTGAGCCAACAAGCCTGATCGCTGCGTCGACGCCTTGTGGGCATCGACAGGTTTTCCATTGCCCGGGTGACCAGTGCAGCAAGACGGGTAAACGCCGTCTTCTGCCTGTTTTACCAGGCGGTGCATCATTTCCGACATGCGCGGTATGTCTCCGTCCTTTTGTGCCGCATTACGACAAGACATCCCATTTTCGAAGCAAACGGACGCGTCCGTCTCCACGAATCGAGTGTTAAAACAATACTTCGGATAGGATTCGTCGGGAAGATGTGTGCCAAAAAATAAGGGTGCGGCATTTGTCAATGCCGCACCCTCTAGATGTTGTGGATATCAGATCCGCTATTAGTATCTGTAGTGGTCAGCCTTGAACGGACCCTGCGGCGTGACGCCGATGTAGGATGCCTGTTCTTCCGAAAGCTGCGTCAGCTTGACGCCGAGCTTGGCGAGGTGCAGGCGCGCGACCTTCTCGTCGAGGTGCTTCGGCAGGATGTAGACCTGGTTCTGGTACTGACCGGGCTTGGTGAAGAGCTCGATCTGCGCCAGCGTCTGGTTCGTGAACGAAGCCGACATGACGAAGGACGGGTGGCCCGTTGCGTTGCCGAGGTTCAGCAGGCGGCCTTCCGAGAGCAGGATGATGCGGTTGCCCTTCGGGAATTCGATCAGGTCGACCTGCGGCTTGATGTTGGTCCACTTCAGGTTACGCAGCGCGGCGACTTCGATTTCGTTGTCGAAGTGGCCGATGTTGCCGACGATCGCCATGTCCTTCATCGCGCGCATGTGGTCGATGCGGATGACGTCCTTGTTGCCGGTCGTGGTGATGAAGATGTCGGCGGTGGAGACAACGTCTTCGAGCGTGACGACTTCAAAACCGTCCATGGCGGCCTGCAGCGCGCAGATCGGGTCGACTTCCGTGACCTTGACGCGTGCGCCGGCGCCGAGCAGCGAAGCAGCCGAGCCCTTGCCGACGTCGCCGTAACCGCAAACGACGGCAACCTTGCCGGCCATCATCACGTCGGTGCCGCGGCGAATGCCGTCAACCAGCGATTCCTTGCAGCCGTACTTGTTGTCGAACTTCGACTTGGTGACCGAGTCGTTGACGTTGATGGCAGGGAAGGGCAGCAGGCCCTTCTGGGAGAGCTGGTAAAGGCGGTTGACGCCAGTGGTGGTTTCTTCGGTTACGCCCTTGATCGCGTCGCGCTGCTTGGTGAACCAGCCGGGCGTTGCCGCAAGGCGCTTCTTGATCTGTGCGAAGAGGATTTCTTCTTCTTCCGAATGCGGGTTCGACAGTACATCTTCGCCGGCTTCGGCGCGGGCGCCGAGCAGGATGTACATGGTGGCGTCGCCGCCGTCATCGAGGATCATGTTGGAGAGGCCACCGTCAGCCCACTGGAAGATCTGGTCGGTGTAGACCCAGTAGTCATGCAGCGACTCGCCCTTGACGGCGAAGACGGGAACGCCGGAAGCGGCGATCGCGGCAGCGGCATGGTCCTGCGTCGAGAAGATGTTGCACGATGCCCAGCGCACTTCGGCGCCGAGAGCGACCAGCGTCTCGATGAGCACGGCCGTCTGGATCGTCATGTGCAGCGAGCCGGTGATGCGCGCGCCCTTGAGCGGCTTCGATGCGCCGAACTCTTCGCGGCAGGACATCAGGCCCGGCATTTCGGTTTCAGCGATCGTGATTTCCTTGCGGCCGAAGTCTGCGAGGCCGATATCGGCGACGACGTAATCTTTTTCAGTGCTCATTGGGTTCTCCATGCTGAAAGCGTCTCAGATGCGAAGGCGCGAAGCGAGGTCGCGCGACGAAAAGCTCCGCGCAGGCGCGGTCATGCCAGCCGTTTAGCAGGCTTCTATGACGAAGGCAATAATGATATAAAGAAGTCTTTATATGTTTATATGGTCCGGCGGACCGTTACATATCTTCGCCGAACTTGTTCTGGATCAGCTGGTCCAGCGCGTCGAGCGCCTGTTCGGCCTGGTTGCCGCTGGCCGAGACCAAGACGCTGGAGCCCGGGCTCGCGGCCAGCATCATCAGTCCCATGATCGAATTGCCGCCAACGGTCATCCCATCCTTCGACACGGTGATCGAAGCGTCGAAAGTCTCGACCGTCTGCACGAATTTCGCCGAAGCGCGCGCATGCAGGCCACGCTTGTTGATGATGAGAATTTCGCGGGAGAGCTGGACGGTCATCTGGGGCTCGTTACTTGCCGCTCAAGACGCGGCTGGCGACATTGATGTATTTGCGGCCGGCTTCGGATGCCTCGGCGAGCGCCTTTTCCATATTGTCCTCGCCGCGCACGCCGGCGAGCTTGATCAGCATCGGCAGGTTCATGCCGGCGATCACTTCGGTATGTCCACTGCTCATCACGGAGATCGCCAGATTGGAAGGGGTACCACCGAACATGTCGGTCAGGATGACCACGCCATGGCCGTCATCGGCGTTTGCAACAGCGCCCAGAATGTCCTGGCGTCGCTGATCCATGTCGTCTTCGGGGCCGATACAGACCGTCTCGATGAATTTCTGAGGACCGACAACATGTTCGACCGCATGACGAAACTCTTCAGCCAGCTTGCCGTGAGTGACAAGCACAAGTCCGATCATGATACTACTGCTCCCAATGGCGTATGCAAACGGTAGGCCCAATATCGCAACGCAGCAATCGCGTCCACCGTGGGGGCACATCTTGGCTATGAAAAGCCGAATGGCAAGACAAAAATGCACGGTTTCGCGCGCCAGCTGCCGGTTTCGTGGGCATTAGCGCCCTATTTCAGGTGCTTTGGCCATCAATACCGCCAGTGGAAGCGGCACATTAGCCAGCAACCGAATGACGGGCAGCGTGATACCCGTTGAAACCACGGTCGTCTCACCCTCCGGCGGCACACGGTCTTCCCCCGAAGCGTGGCCGGGGAGCACCGCATAATGCATGGGCGCTTCCTGGATAAAGGGGATGCGGACGATGCCGGTTCCGCGCAGCTCGATCAGTCCTTGTATGGAAGGCAGGCACGTCGCGATCGCCATGTTGTCCCGTGCCGAGATCATCACCTGATCGTCGGCGACCAGAGCCGCATCGGTGCCGATCCGCCGGGCCTCGGTCAGGCACGCAAAGGCCAGCATTGACTTGCCCCAACCCGATGGCCCCATGAAGAGAAGCCCGGTCTTTCCGACGACGATCGCCGTCGCGTGAATATTGACCGGGGCCGTGGTCATGCGTTGGGATCTGCTGGCAGCGCTAGCGTGAAGCGGGCGCCGACCACCTCTTCGGTCTCGGCGTCGATGATGTTTTCGGCCCGCAGCGAGCCGCCATGCGCTTCGGCGATCTGCCGGCTGATGGACAGGCCGAGGCCGGAATTCTGCCCAAAGCCTTCGGACTCCGGCCGGTCGGTGTAGAAGCGCTCGAAGATGCGGTCGATATTCTCGGCCTGGATACCGGGGCCGTTATCCTCGATATAGACGATGCAGCGCGACCGGGTGCGCACCAGACGAACGGTGATTTTCCCGTCCTGGTCGGAGACGAAGGAGCGCGCGTTCTCAATCAGGTTGGTGACGATCTGGCCGATGCGCAGGTCGTGGCCGTTGACCAGGAAGCGCGTCTTCACGCCGGGCTTGCGCTCGATCGCGAACTCGATCTGCACTTCCTTCTTGCGGTTGCGGATCTGCCGCGAGATCTCCACGAGGTCACGAAGCAGAACTTCCAGATCCACCGATCCCGCATCGACGCGGGCAAGCTCGGCGTCGAGGCGCGAGGCGTCGGAGATATCGCTGATCAGGCGGTCGAGGCGGCGCACGTCGTGTTGGATGACATCCATCAGCCGCTTCTTGGAATCGTCGGATTTCGCCAGCGGCAGCGTCTCGACGGCGCTGCGCAGCGAGGTCAGCGGGTTTTTCAGTTCGTGGCTGACGTCGGCCGCGAAACTCTCGATCGCGTCGATCCGGTCATAAAGTGCGGTCGTCATGTCGCGCAGCGCGATGGAGAGGTTGCCGATCTCGTCCTGGCGAACGGAGAAATCGGGGATTTCCTCACGCTCCTTGGAGCCGCGACGCACGCGGATCGCCGCGGCCGAAAGGCGGCGCAGCGGATTGGCGATCGTCGACGACAGCACCAGCGACAGGAGCACGTTGACCAGCGTCGCCACGCCGAAGACGCGCATGATGCCGAGACGCTCGGCATGAACGATATTGTCGATATCGCCGGCCTGCGTCGATAGCAGCAGCACGCCAAGCACGGCACGGAAACGCTGGATCGGCACCGCGACGGAAACGATCAGCTCGCCCTTTTCCGTGGTGCGGACGACAGCGCCGCGTACACCGGTCAGCGCGTTCATGACTTCAGGGTAGATCGAACCGTCGCCACCCGGCGCTTCCTTGTAAAGCGGCAGGTTGCCCGGCTGCAGAACCTTGTTGAAGATCGTTGTGAACCACTCGCCCCAGGTCTGCTCTTCATCGGCAACCGGCGGCAGGTCGAAGCGCAGCACCTGGCCACGCGAGTAGAGATGGCGCGAATCGAGCAACAGGTTCGCGTCGGCATCGAAGATGCGCGCGCGTGTGCGGGTCGGCGAGATCAGCCGGCGCAGAACCGGCGCGACCTTTTCCGGATCGATGGGAAACTCCAGGTCCTCGTCGTTCGGGACCGGCGTGATGCTCTGGCCGGCCTGCAGCTCCAAGAGCTTTTCGGGATCGATGGTGATCGAGTTGGTATCGACCGAGGCCGAAGCCGAGACGGCGCCGGCGATGATCTCGCCTTGCGTCAAAAGGCTCTCGACGCGGGCGTCGATCAGCCCCTCGCGAAACTGGTTGAGATAGAGAATGCCGCCGACGAGAACGACGAGCGCTGCGAGATTGAAGAAGAGGATGCGGCGCGTCAGGCTGGAAAAGACGGCGTTGCCGAAGATACGGCGAATGATCGTGAAGGGATGCGACCAGCGTCGTCCCCTGACGCGTCGGCCTACGCCGTCTGCGTCATCCAGATCCTTCTCCTGCACCAACTGTGCCAACGACAGCCCTTTCGAAGAGCGGGCCGCGTCCGCGGCGCCGGCTCTCATATATTCCTATCCGCCGCGCCCTTGGGCGTCAGGCTGCTTCGCGGAAGCGGTACCCCACTCCGTAGAGCGTTTCAATCATATCAAAGTCGTTGTCGACCATCTTGAATTTCTTGCGCAGCCGCTTGATGTGGCTGTCGATGGTACGGTCGTCGACATAGACCTGCTCGTCATAGGCCGCATCCATCAGCGCGTCACGGCTTTTGACGACGCCGGGGCGCTGCGCCAGCGAGTGCAGGATCAGGAATTCGGTAACCGTCAGCGTCACCGGCTCGCTCTTCCAGGTGCAGGTGTGGCGCTCCTGGTCCATCACAAGCTGGCCGCGCTCGAGAGAGCGCGCGAGCTGTGCGGCACCGGGCTTGGGTGCTGCACCTGTCGCGGCAGCTGCCGCTGCTTCCCGGCCGGCGGCGCGGCGCAGGACGGCGCGAACGCGCTCGACCAGCAGTCGCTGCGAGAACGGCTTGGTGATGAAGTCGTCGGCGCCCATCTTCAGGCCGAAGAGTTCGTCGATCTCTTCATCCTTGGAGGTGAGGAAAATCACCGGCATGTCGGATTTCTGGCGCAGGCGGCGCAGCAGTTCCATTCCGTCCATGCGCGGCATCTTGATATCGAAGATCGCCAGATGCGGCGGGCGGGCGAGAAGACCGTCAAGGGCCGAGGCGCCATCCGTGTAGGTCTCAACCTTGTATCCTTCGGCCTCAAGCGCGATCGACACCGAGGTCAGGATGTTACGGTCGTCATCAACGAGCGCGATTGTCGGCATTGTATTCGTCTCCGTCATCTAATGCGCGTCTCCAGGTTTTTTGAAGGTCCCCAGGCGGCCATATGAACCGGATGCGCTTATGCGGGATAAAGGTGGAACAAATTGTGGCAAAGATAAAGGGCGGCACTGTCGCAAATTTTTGAAGACAACCGAAAGTCGTGCACAAAAACTGACGCTGCCGTCACGGTTCAAACGATTTAAAATAAGAGGCACAAATTTAAATCGATTAAATAACTGATATCATTAAATAATATCGATTTATGCCACTTGCGTTTTAAAAATCCTCTCCGTAGGTTCGCGCTCAGTTCTTAACGGCGTTGAGCCCCAAGGGAAGGAAATGACCATGGAGCAGTTCGGTACACACAACCCAGCGATAGAGCTGGCGACGGCAGGTTTTGCAGGCGCGAAGAGCGTCCGCTATAACTTCACCGCCGCCGCCCTCTACGAAGAGTCGATTCGCCGGGGAGAAGCCGAACTCACCGCTCACGGCGCCTTGCGGGCATTGACCGGCCAGCACACCGGCCGCTCGCCCAAGGACAAGTTCGTCGTCCGCGACGCGAATACCGATGGCCAGATCTGGTGGGACAACAACAAGCCCATGTCGCCGGAGCATTTCGCGCTGTTGAAGCAGGACATGCTGGCGCATGCCGCCGGCAAGGAGCTCTTCGTGCAGGACCTGATCGGCGGTGCCGATGAGGCGAATGCGCTGCCGACCCGCGTCGTTACCGAGCTTGCCTGGCACTCGCTGTTCATCCGCAACCTGCTGATCCGGCCGGGGCGTTCCACGCTGGAGAGCTTTGCGCCGAAGCTCACGATCATCGACCTGCCGAACTTCAAGGCCGATCCGGAGCGCTACGGCTGCCGCACCGAAACCGTCATCGCCTGTGACCTGACGAACGGCGAAATCCTGATCGCCGGCACCTTCTATGCCGGCGAAATGAAGAAGTCGGTCTTCACGGCGCTGAACTACCTGCTGCCGGCCAAGGGCGTCATGCCCATGCACTGCTCGGCCAATGTCGGCCCGGATGGCGATGCCGCGGTCTTCTTCGGCCTCTCGGGCACCGGAAAGACGACGCTTTCGGCCGATCCGGCTCGCACGCTGATCGGCGACGACGAGCACGGCTGGGGCGAAGACGGCATCTTCAATTTCGAAGGCGGCTGCTACGCCAAGACCATCCGCCTATCGGCCGAAGCCGAGCCGGAGATCTACGCGACGACGCAGCGCTTCGGCACCGTGCTTGAAAACGTCGTGCTCGATGAAAACCGCGTTCCCGATTTCAACGACGGTTCGCTCACGGAAAACACCCGTTGCGCATATCCGCTCGATTTCATCCCGAACGCCTCGGAAACCGGCCGCGCCGGCCATCCGAAGACGATCATCATGCTGACCGCCGATGCCTTCGGCGTCATGCCGCCGATCGCCAAGCTGACGCCGGATCAGGCTATGTACCACTTCCTGTCCGGCTACACCGCCAAGGTGGCCGGCACGGAGCGCGGCGTGACCGAGCCGGAAGCGACCTTCTCGACCTGCTTCGGCGCCCCCTTTATGCCCCGGCACCCGTCGGAATACGGCAATCTGCTGAAGGAGCTGATCGGTCGCCACGGCGTCGAATGCTGGCTCGTCAACACCGGCTGGACTGGCGGCGCTTATGGCACCGGCAAGCGCATGCCGATCAAGGCGACGCGCGCGCTGCTCGCCGCAGCGCTCTCGGGTGAACTGAGCAAGGCCGATTTCCGCGCCGATCCGAACTTCGGCTTTGCCGTTCCGGTCGCGGTCGAAGGTGTCGAAAGCGGCATTCTCGACCCGCGCTCGACCTGGGCCGACGTCGCTGCTTATGACGCGCAGGCGAACAAGCTGGTGACCATGTTCATCGACAATTTCGCCAAGTTCGAAGGCCACGTCGACGGCGGAGTGCGCGATGCGGCCCCGGGTTTTCGGGTGGCCGCTGAGTAAATCAGCGACAACTGATTGATGATTCACGTGAAACCCGGTCGTGAATGGCCGGGTTTTGCGCGTTTTGAAGCGCCTTTCCAAGCGGGAGGCGATGTGAGATAGACATCACATGGCCAGCGACCCGCTCTATATCAACGACAGGATCACCATTTCAGGATGGGAACTGACGGAACAGTTCGTTCTGGCGGGCGGTCCCGGCGGGCAGAACGTCAACAAGGTCTCGACATCAGTCCAGCTGTTCTTCAACATCCAGAATTCGCCGGCGCTGAACGAGCGTGTGAAGATCAACGCCGTGAAACTGGCAGGCCGTCGCATGTCCAAGGAAGGCGTGCTGATGATCGAGGCGAGTCGCTTTCGCAGCCAGGAGCGCAATCGCGAGGATGCGCGCGAGCGGCTGAAGGAGCTGATCCTCGAGGCCGCCAAGCCGCCGCCGCCGCCGCGCAAGAAGACCAAGCCGACCAAGGGCTCCGTGGAACGCCGACTGAAGGCCAAATCCGGCCGCTCCGACGTCAAGAAGATGCGCAGCCGCCCGAGCGGCGAGTAAGCCAGAGGAGGGCGCGATGCTGCAACTGCCGAACGGCATTCGCCACAGCCCGGATTATCTCAGCCGCTCCCGCCAGGAAGCCCTGGTCGATGTCATCCGCAGCATCGTCGCACAGGCGCCGCTCTACACGCCGGTCATGCCCGGAACCGGCAAGCCCATGTCGGTGCGCATGACCAATTGCGGCTCGCTCGGCTGGGTCACCGATAAGGAGCGTGGCTACCGCTACCAGCCGACCCATCCGGCCACGGGAAAACCGTGGCCCCAAATCCCGGCCGAATTGCTCGCTATTTGGAATGATGTGTCCGGCTACGACAAGCCACCCGAGGCCTGCCTCGTGAATTTCTACGCGGACGACGCCAAGATGGGCCTGCATCAGGACAAGGACGAGCAGGACCTTTCAGCGCCCGTCGTGTCCATTTCGCTCGGAAACACCTGCCTCTTTCGCGTCGGCGGCCTCGATCGCACGGACAAGACCATGTCCTTCAAGCTCTCAAGCGGCGATGTCGTCATTCTGGGCGGCGAGGGGCGCCTGTGTTTCCACGGCGTCGACCGCATTTACCCGTCGACATCCACGCTTCTGAAGAATGGCGGCCGCATCAACCTCACGCTTCGGCGCGTGAACCCCTAAAGCTTGCGGAGCGCCACCTGCTCGATCAGGTGATTCTGCCCCTTGCGCAAGATCAGATCCGCGCGCGGACGCGTGGGCAGGATGTTTTCGCGCAGGTTCTTCAGGTTGATGTTCTGCCAGAGCCCCTCGGCGATCGACAGCGCTTCCTCCTCGCTGATCGAGGCATAGCGATGGAAGAACGAGTTCGGGTCGCGGAACGCCGTCTCGCGCAGTCCCATGAAGCGGGTTACATACCAGTCGTGAATCCGGCTTTCGTCCGCGTCGATATAGATCGAGAAGTCGAAGAAGTCCGAGACCATCGGCACGATCTTGCCGCCCGCCGGCAGGTCGCGCGATTGCAGCACATTGATTCCCTCGAAGATAAGGATATCAGGGCGGTCGATGATCTTGTGTTCGTTCGGCAGCACGTCATAGACGAGGTGCGAGTAGGACGGCGCCTTGACGTCGGGCTGCCCGGCCTTGATCGCCGCCAGAAACCGCAGGATCGCGCCGGTATCGTAACTCTCGGGGAAACCCTTGCGCTGCATCAGGTTCTCCCGCTGCAGCACGGCGTTCGGATGGAGGAAACCGTCCGTCGTGACGAGGTCCACCTTCGGGCTCGACGGCCAGCGGCGCAGAAGCTCTTTCAGAATACGCGCGGTCGTCGATTTCCCCACCGCCACCGAGCCGGCGATCCCGATCACGAACGGTGTCTTCGCCACGTTAGACAGGCTAAGGAACCGGTTGCGCTGCTTGAACAACAGCAGCGATGATTCCACATGCGCCGAAAGCAGGCGCGACACCGAGAGATAGATGCGCCGGACTTCGTCGAGATCGATCGGGTCGCCCATCGAGCGCAGCCGCGTAACCTCGTCCGAGGTCAGCGTCATCGGCGTATCCGCCCTGAACTTCGCCCATTCCTCGGAAGAAAAGAAGTGATAGGGCGAATAGGCATTCGCCTGGAAATGATCGTGCGCTTCGGGCGCTCCGGTGATCTGTCTTGCGATACCCATCAGCTTTGCCGACTGGCCTTCTCCCTGAGGCCGGATTGAGCGGTACGGCGCTCAAGTTCCGCCATGACATCTTGTAGCGGAATACCGGCGATCTTCAATACGACCAAGAGATGATAGAGCACGTCGGCCGCCTCATAGGTGAGGTTTTCGCGGTCGTCGGTCACAGCCGCCATCACGGCTTCGATCGCCTCCTCGCCAAGCTTCTTCGCCGCCTTCGGCTGGCCGGCCGCAACGAGCTTCGCCGTCCAGGATTCGTCCGGTGAAGCCTTCGACCGCGCGTCGACGATCTTTTCGAGGTCGCTGAGTGTGAATTCGCTCATCATATCGCTTTCAGTCTCAGTCGAGACGCATGTCGATGCCGCAGGAAGACATATAGCGCTTCGCTTCGCCGACGGAATAGGTGCCGAAGTGGAAGATCGAGGCGGCGAGAACCGCGGTTGCATGGCCTTCCTTGACGCCGGCCACGAGATCGTCGAGATCGCCAACACCGCCTGATGCGATGACGGGAACGCGCACCGCGTCGGCGATCGCCCTCGTCAGCGCCAGATCGTAGCCGGCTTTCGTTCCGTCTCGGTCCATCGAGGTCACCAGCAATTCGCCGGCCCCGCGCTCGACCATTTTGCGCGCGAAATCCACCGCATCGATGCCCGTCGCGTTGCGGCCGCCATGGGTGTAGATCTCCCAAGCGCTGGCGTCTCCGCCAGCTGGCGTCTGCCGGCGCTTGGCATCGATCGAGACGACGATGCACTGGTCGCCGAACTTGTCGGCCGCTTCCGCCACGAAATCAGGATTGCTGACGGCGGCCGAATTGATCGATACCTTGTCGGCGCCGCACAAGAGCAGCTTGCGAATGTCTGCGATCGTGCGAACACCGCCGCCGACGGTAACCGGCATGAAGCACTGGTCGGCCGTGCGCGACACAACATCGAAGATCGTTTCGCGGTTGTCGGAGGAGGCAGTGATGTCGAGGAAGCAGAGCTCGTCGGCGCCGGCCGCATCATAGGCCTTGGCGGCCTCGACGGGATCACCGGCATCGACGAGGTTGAGGAAGTTGACGCCTTTGACGACACGGCCGTCCTTGACGTCGAGGCAGGGAATGACGCGAGCCTTCAGGGTCATTGCGCGGTCTCCTTCGCGCGCGACGCCGCAATCAGCGCCAGCGCTTCCGTGGGATCGATACGGCCGTCATAGAGCGCACGGCCGGAAATCGCGCCTTCGAGCTTGGCGGCATCCGGCTTCAGCATCCGCTTGATGTCGTCGATCGAGGCCAGTCCGCCCGACGCGATGACGGGGATCGAGACGGCATCCGCCAATTCCAGCGTCGAATCCCAGTTGATCCCGGTCAGGATGCCGTCACGGTCGATGTCGGTGTAGATGATCGCCGCCACACCAGCGCCCTCGAACTTTTTGGCGAGCTCGATGATGCCGAGCTCGGACGCTTCCGCCCAGCCCTCCACAGCCACCTTGCCGCCCTTGGCATCGATGCCGACGGCCACATGGCCTGGAAATTTCTTGCAGGCCTCGATCACAAGCGCCGGATCGCGCACGGCAACTGTGCCCAGGATCACCCGTGACAGCCCGCGCGACAGCCAGCTCTCGATATGATCGAGCGTACGGATACCGCCGCCGAGCTGCACCGGGTTCTTGGTGGCTTTCAGGATCGCATCGACCGCAGCGCCGTTGACGCTTTCGCCGGCAAACGCGCCGTTGAGATCGACCACGTGCAGCCATTCAAAGCCCTGGTCCTCGAAGGCCTTGGCCTGCGCGCCGGGGTCGGGATTGTAGACGGTGGCCTGCTCCATATCGCCCAGCTTGAGGCGAACGCACTGGCCGTCCTTGAGGTCGATGGCGGGAAATAGGATCATTCTGTCAGTCCTTCAAAGGCGCGAGCTCAGGGCTTCCAGCGCAGGAAATTGGCAATCAGGGCGAGACCGAGCTTCTGGCTCTTCTCCGGATGAAACTGCGCGCCCGCCATGTTGTCGCGACCGACAAAGGCCGTCAGCGGTCCGCCGTAACCCGTGGTCGCGATCACATCCTCGTGGTTCCGAGCTGACAGATGGTAGGAATGCACGAAATAGGCATGCAGCCCGTCGGTGCCGGTCACAATACCCTCGAACAGCGGGTGAGGGCGCTTCAGGTCCAGCGTGTTCCAGCCGATCTGCGGTATCTTCAGATTGGGATCATCAGGCGTCATTTCAACGACGTCACCGGGAATCCAGCCGAGACCCTCGGTCGTGGTCTTCTCCAGCCCGCGCGAGGACATCAGCTGCATGCCGACGCAGATGCCGAGGAAAGGCCGCGCCTTCTTCTCGACGACGTCGATCAGCGCCTCGGTCATCCCCGGCACGGCATCCAATCCGCGGCGACAATCGGCATAAGCGCCGACACCCGGCAGCACGACGCGATCGGCGGCGGCAACGACCTCGGCCTTGTCGGTGAGGTCGATCACTGCGTCAACGCCGGCCTCGCGGGCGGCCCGTTCAAAGGCCTTCGTCGCCGAACGCAGATTGCCGGAACCGTAATCGATAATTGCGACGCGCATCAGCGTCCTCCATCAAAGCCAAAGAGACCGAGGGATGTTGCGGTGCCGCGCTCAGTGCGGCTCCCGCCATCCCACTGCGGCGACGGCATACGCGTGTCGTCACGGAGATCGGTCTGAATTTCAGAAAAGTAGATTTCCTCGGCGACATCGAGCCGATCGGCCGAAATCAGCGCCTCGTCCTGCCAGCCTTTGGCGGCGAGGTTGCGAACCCGCAGGTTCTGTCCCTCGAACCCGACAAGCAGGCTGGTGCCGAAGGTGACAGCAAAGCCGACCAGCCACATTCCGGGTTGATCCATCAGCGCGCCGCCGATGCTCTGCAGCAGAAAGGCGGCGACGGCGTAAAGCCAGAGCCGGTGGATGGCGAGCCAGATCCAGGGAAACAGGAAGCCGAGCACAGTA
Source organism: Rhizobium sp. 2MFCol3.1 (assembly GCF_000377565.1). Lineage (GTDB taxonomy): Bacteria > Pseudomonadota > Alphaproteobacteria > Rhizobiales > Rhizobiaceae > Rhizobium. The sequence continues at coordinate 145,857 of NZ_KB898367.1, forward strand.
AAGCCGTCGCGAATGAACCGCGTCTTCTCGTGCTTGATATCGGCGCCGCCGGGGGCGGTCAGAACCAGATAGCTGGAAGTCATGTCGTCAAGCTCCCTGAAGGGGCTTAGACGAGCGTGCCCTTCGTCGAGGGTACACGGCCCGCCTGCCTAGGATCGATCTCTGTCGCCGTGCGCAGCGCGCGGGCGACGGCCTTGAAGCATGTCTCGGCAATATGGTGGTTGTTGGCACCATAATGGTTCAGGATATGCAAGGTGATCCCGGCGTTCTGGGCGAGTGCCTGGAAGAATTCGCGAACGAGTTCGGTGTCGAACGTGCCGATCTTCGGCGCGCTGAACGATACGTTCCAGACGAGGAAGGGGCGGCCGGAGAGATCGACGGCGGCCTTCGTCATCGTCTCGTCCATGGCAAGGTCGATCGAGGCGTAGCGGGTGATGCCGCGACGGTCGCCGAGCGCCTTGGCGATGGCCTGGCCGATCGCGATGCCCGTGTCTTCCACCGCATGGTGGTCGTCGACGTGCAAATCGCCCTTGGTCTCGATCTCCATGTCGATCAGCGAATGTCGCGACAGTTGGTCGAGCATATGGTCGAAGAAGCCGACGCCGGTCGAAATCGTCGATTTCCCGGTGCCGTCGAGATTGACGGAAACGGAAACCGAGGTCTCGTTGGTCTTGCGGGATACGGATCCCGTGCGGCTTGCTGCGGTCTCGGCCATATGGCTACTCCACTTGGAAATACGGGGGTTCCTTATCAGGCGTGCCGGGAAATATCCAGAAGCGCGGGTCGAGAAATCGACGCCGATTGCAATCGCGATTTGCCAACTTACATAGGGCTCAACAGGGCCGATGTGCGGCCCGAGGTAAGAGCCCGCCTGACGGGCAAGGGTATGATAGATGACAACCATTATTACAGTTCGAAAGGGCGGCAAGGTCATCATGGCGGGCGACGGACAGGTCAGCCTCGGCCAGACCGTCATGAAGGGCAATGCCCGCAAGGTGCGCCGCATCGGCAAGGGCGACGTCATTGCCGGTTTCGCCGGCGCCACCGCGGATGCCTTCACGCTCTTGGAGCGGCTTGAAAAGAAGCTCGAGCAATATCCCGGCCAGCTTATGCGCGCCGCCGTCGAGCTCGCCAAGGACTGGCGCACCGACAAGTATCTGCGCAACCTCGAAGCCATGATGCTGGTCGCCGACAAGTCGGTGACGCTGGCGATCACCGGTAACGGCGATGTGCTTGAGCCCGAACATGGCGCCATCGCCATCGGCTCCGGCGGCAACTACGCCTTCGCCGCCGCCCGCGCCCTGATGGACAGCGACAAGTCGGCCGAAGAAGTGGCCCGCCGGGCGCTCGATATCGCCGCTGATATCTGCGTCTACACCAACCACAATCTCGTGGTCGAAACGCTCGACGCCGAATAACGGCAATCGTTCACAATGGGTCCTGTGGGCCGGGCCGCGAACGGCCGGCCGGAGCAGGAAAGCCAAGAGGATATCATGACCAATTTTTCTCCCCGGGAAATCGTCTCCGAGCTGGACCGCCACATCATCGGCCAGCATGACGCCAAGCGCGCCGTCGCCATTGCGCTGCGCAACCGCTGGCGCCGCCAGCAGCTCGATGAGAGCCTGCGCGACGAAGTGATGCCCAAGAACATCCTGATGATCGGCCCGACCGGCGTCGGCAAGACGGAAATCTCCCGCCGCCTCGCCAAGCTCGCCGGCGCCCCCTTCATCAAGGTCGAAGCCACCAAGTTCACCGAAGTCGGCTATGTTGGCCGCGACGTCGAGCAGATCGTCCGCGATCTGGTCGAGGTCGGTATCGGCCTTGCGCGCGAAAAGAAGCGCGCCGAGGTCGAGGCCAAGGCCCATATGAGCGCCGAGGAACGTGTGCTTGACGCGCTCGTCGGATCGACCGCCTCGCCGGCCACGCGTGACAGTTTCCGCAAGAAGCTGCGTGCCGGTGAGCTCGATGACAAGGAAATCGATATCGAAGTGGCCGACACCAGCACCGGCATGGGCGGCTTCGACATCCCCGGCATGCCCGGCGGCGGCAATATCGGCATGATCAACCTGTCGGAAATGTTCGGCAAGGCCATGGGCGGCCGCACCAAGAAGGTGCGCACCACAGTCAAGGCCTCCTACACCGACCTGATCCGCGACGAATCCGACAAGCTGATCGACAATGAAGTCATCCAGCGCGAGGCCGTGCGCTCCGTCGAAAACGACGGCATCGTCTTCCTCGACGAGATCGACAAGATCGCCGCCCGCGATGGCGGCATGGGCGCCGGCGTCTCGCGCGAAGGTGTGCAGCGCGACCTGCTGCCGCTGGTCGAAGGCACCACCGTGTCGACCAAGTACGGGCCGGTGAAGACTGACCACGTGCTCTTCATCGCATCGGGCGCGTTCCACGTCTCCAAGCCATCTGACCTGCTGCCGGAATTGCAGGGCCGTCTGCCGATCCGCGTCGAGCTGCGCCCGCTGACCAAGGAAGACTTCCGCCGTATTCTCACGGAAACCGAGGCCAGCCTGATCCGCCAGTACAAGGCGCTGATGGAAACCGAAGGCCTGACGCTCGAATTCACAGATGACGGCATCGATGCTCTTGCCGATGTGGGTGTTCACCTGAACGCCTCGGTCGAAAACATCGGCGCGCGTCGCCTGCAGACTGTCATGGAGCGCGTGCTGGATGAAATCTCCTTCAACGCGCCGGATCGCGGCGGCACCTCGGTCACGATCGATGCCGAATACGTGCGCAAGCATGTCGGCGACCTCGCCCAGAACACCGACCTCTCGCGCTTCATTCTGTGATGCGCAAACACCGGTCTCAGGCTTTACTGGTATGATGCCGTAACTTTGACCGACTGAACTCTCGACAACGGGCCTTTTACTTTTTAGTGAAAGGCCCGCTTTGTTGTTGGCGCCAGCATTATTCGGCCAAGATTTTGGTACAGTCAGCGCGCCAGCCAAGCTGGAAATGCCGACCGATACCGGAAATGCCTCTATTGGAAATGATGGGAAAGCTGATCGTGCGACGCCTTCTGACGAGCCTTGTAATCGCCGCCACGGTCTTGACCGCCGCGCCCGCTTTTTCCATGCAGCTCGTGCCTCCGGGCAATCGCAACGTCGAGCAGCCGAACGTTCCAGGCGCATCGGTCCGCCGCACCAAGGGCACCAAGACCACCTTCGATCGCAAGTACGACAAGGTCCACGAGCTCCTGGCGACAGACCATGAGCTGATGGGCAAGATCAAGAAGGTCTCGGCGGCCTATGGCATCGACCCGATCCACGTGATTGGCGCGATCGTCGGCGAGCACACCTACAATGTCGACGCCTACGACCGCCTGCAGTCTTACTACGTCAAGGCCGCGTCCTACGCCGGCCAGAGCTTCCGTTTCGCCTATGACGGCGAGGATGTGGACGATTTCATCAAGCGCCCGCAGTTTGCAGAGTGCAACGGCAAGACAGATTCCTACACGCTGTGGAGCTGCCGCGAGGATGTCTGGGAAAGCGATTTCCGCGGCAAGACCGTCGGCGGCAAGAACTTCCCGAACAATCGCTTCAGCGCCGTGTTCTTCCAGCCCTTCTACGCCGGTCAGACTTTCGGCCTCGGCCAGATCAATCCGCTGACCGCCCTGATGCTCTCCGACCTCGTCAGCAGGGTCTCCGGCATCAGCAAGCTCAACGAGAAGGATGCCGGCAGCGTCTACAAGGCGATCATGGACCCGGATATCTCGCTTGCCTTCGTGGCCGCCGCCGTGCGCCGCTCGATCGACGACTACAAGCAGATCGCCGGCATGGATATCTCGAAGAATCCGGGCCTGACGGCAACGCTCTACAATCTCGGCAATTCCCGCCAGCGCGCGGCAGCGCTAGCCGCCAAGAACCGCGCGTCGGGCGAAACGGTCTGGCCGGAAGAGAACTATTACGGATGGTTGATCAACGACAAGCTGGACGATCTGGAGCGCCTGCTCTAGTTTTTTAGCCTTGCCGGGGAGGGCAATCTTCCGCGAAAGGCCAGTATTCGATGGACATGCGTCCAGATCCGTTCGTTCCGCCAGCGCCCGTTCCACGCACCGTGCCGCCGAGCCGGCTTGAGATCATCCGCACCATCCTGCGCAATCCGCTGGAGCTGTGGGGCGAGCCTTCATATACGCTGCCCTTCATCAAGACGAAGTTCTTCCGCGAACGCACGATCATCGTCAACGATCCCGGCCTGATCAAGCACGTGCTTGTTGATAACGCGGCCAACTACCGCATGTCGGATATCCGCCAGCTGATCCTGCGGCCGATCCTGCGCGATGGCTTGCTGACTGCGGAAGGCGAGGTCTGGAAGCGCTCACGCAAGGCCGTCGCACCAGTCTTCACGCCGCGCCACGCCAATGGTTTCGCCGGCCAGATGCTGCGCCAGTCCGAAGACTATGTCCGCAAGTACGAAGAAGCGGGCAGCGACGGAAAGACCTTCGAGATCGCCAGCGACATGGCCGAACTCACCTTCGCCATCCTCGCCGACACGCTGTTCTCAGGCGAGATCGTCACCTCCTCCGACAGTTTCGCCGACGACGTCAACGCTCTCCTGCATCGCATGGGCCGCGTCGATCCGATGGACCTGTTGCGCGCGCCCTCCTGGGTGCCCCGCGTCACCCGCATCGGCGGCCAGAAGGTACTCGAGAAATTTCGCACCATCGTCCGCGAGACCATGGATGCGCGCTTGGCCCGCATGGAAGCGGACCGCGACACGACGCCCGAGGATTTCCTGACGCTGTTGCTCGACCAGGCAAAGTCTGGCGGGCTGACCAACGCCGAGATCGAGGACAATATCCTCACCTTCATCGGCGCCGGCCACGAAACCACGGCCCGCGCACTCGCCTGGACGCTTTATTGCGTCGCCAACACGCCGCATATCCGCGACGCCATGGAGGAAGAGATCGACCGTGTGCTCGCGACGGGCGCCGAGCCGGTGAAGTGGCTCGATCTCATGCCCTATACCCGCGCCGCCTTCGAAGAGGCCCTGCGCCTTTATCCGCCGGCCCCGTCGATCAACCGCGCCGCGATATCGGATGATCGCTGGACGAATGCTAAAGGTGAGACTGTCGAGATCGAGGCCGGCGTCACCGTGCTGATCATGCCCTGGACACTGCATCGCCACGAACTCTATTGGGACAAGCCCCGCGCCTACATGCCGGAGCGCTTCCTGCCTGAAAGCCGCGCCAAGATCAGCCGCTTCCAGTTCCTGCCCTTCGGCGCCGGCCCGCGCGTCTGCATCGGCGCCACCTTCGCGCTGCAGGAAGCGGTGATCGCGCTCGCTGTCATGATGCACCGCTTCCGCTTCGACATGACGGATGAGACCAATCCCTGGCCGGTGCAGAAACTGACTACCCAGCCGCAGAACGGCCTGCCGATGCGTGTCACGCCGAGAGTTCTTGCCTGAAAAGGCATAAATCTTTCAAACTATTGCCTGATTGACTATGAATGAAAGCCGGTCAAAGTGGCAGCATGCGAAAAACGCGCCGCCCGAGGAGATAGTCTATGAGCCGCATCGAAAAACACGGTCTTGCGATTGAAGCCGTCCTTCATGATTTCCTGGTCAAGGAGGCGCTTCCCGGTCTCGGGCTCGATGCGGACAAGTTCTTCGCCGACTTCTCGGCCATCGTCCACGATCTGGCGCCGAAGAACCGCGAATTGCTCGCCAAGCGCGACGCGCTGCAGCTGCGCATCGACGATTGGTATCGCCAGCACGGTGCGCCGACCGACATGGACGCCTATCAGGCATTCCTGCGCGAGATCGGCTATCTCCTTCCCGAGGGCTCCGATTTCCAGGTCACGACGACCAATGTCGACCCGGAGATAGCTTCCATCGCCGGCCCGCAGTTGGTCGTCCCGGTCATGAACGCCCGCTACGCGCTGAATGCCGCCAATGCCCGCTGGGGCTCGCTCTATGACGCGCTCTACGGCACCGACGCGATTTCCGAGGCCGATGGCGCGGAGAAGGGCAAGGGCTACAACCCGAAACGCGGCGAAAAGGTCATCGCCTGGGTCCGCGATTTCCTCGACAACGCCGTTCCGCTTGTCGATTGGAGCTGGAAGGCCGTCGCCGGCCTCGTCGTCAAGGACGGCGCGCTCGCTATCACGTCCACTGACGGCGAGCATGTCGTGCTGAAGGATGCTTCGCATTTCGCCGGCTATCGAGGCGATGCAGCGGCCCCCACCAATATCCTCCTGAAGAACAACGGCATCCATATCGACATCGTCATCGATGCCGGAACCGCGATCGGCAAGAGCGACGCCGCCCACATTTCCGATGTCTGGCTCGAATCCGCCATCACCACGATCATGGACTGCGAGGATTCCATCGCCGCCGTCGATGCCGACGACAAGACCGAGGTCTATCGCAACTGGCTCGGCCTGATGAAGGGCGATCTGCAGGAAGAGGTCGTGAAGGGTGGCAAGAGCTTCATCCGCAAGCTCAATCCCGATCTCGATTACACCGGCCCTGGTGGAGCCAGCTTCGAGGTCCATCGCCGCTCGCTGATGCTGATCCGCAATGTCGGCCACCTCATGACGAATCCGGCTATCCTTGATCGCGATGGCAATGAGGTGCCCGAGGGCATCATGGACGCGATGATCACCGCCGCCATCGCGCTCTACGACATCGGCCCCAACGGCCGCCGCAAGAATTCGCGCACCGGCTCCATGTATGTCGTCAAGCCTAAGATGCACGGCCCCGAGGAAGTCGCCTTCGCCGTCGAAATCTTTGGCCGCGTCGAGGATGCGCTCGGCATGGCGAAAAACACCATGAAGATGGGCATCATGGACGAGGAGCGCCGCACCACCGTCAACCTCAAGGAATGCATCCGTGCGGCCCGCGAGCGCGTCGTCTTCATCAACACCGGCTTCCTCGATCGCACCGGCGACGAGATGCACACCTCGATGGAAGCCGGCCCGATGATCCGCAAGGGCGACATGAAGCAGGCCGCCTGGATCGCCGCTTACGAGAACTGGAACGTCGACATCGGTCTCGAATGCGGCCTCTCCGGCCATGCGCAGATCGGCAAGGGCATGTGGGCTATGCCGGATCTGATGGCAGCCATGCTGGAGCAGAAGATCGCCCATCCGAAGGCCGGCGCCAACACCGCCTGGGTCCCGTCGCCGACGGCCGCCACGCTGCACGCCACCCATTATCACCGCGTCAACGTCGCCAATGTCCAGCGCGGCCTGAAGGATCGCCCGCGCGCCAAGCTGAGCGATATCCTCTCCGTGCCCGTCGCCGTCCGTCCGAACTGGACGCCCGAGGAAATCCAGCGCGAACTCGACAACAACGCGCAGGGGATCCTGGGCTACGTCGTGCGCTGGGTCGACCAGGGCGTTGGCTGCTCCAAGGTTCCCGACATCAACAATGTCGGCCTGATGGAAGACCGCGCGACGCTGCGCATCTCGGCGCAGCACATGGCGAACTGGCTGCACCACAAGGTCGTCACCGAAGATCAGATCGTCGAGACGATGAAGCGCATGGCCGCCGTGGTCGATGGCCAGAACGCCGGCGACGCGGCATATCATCCGATGGCTAAAGATTTCGACCACTCGATCGCCTTCCAGGCCGCTCTCGAGCTTGTGTTGAAGGGCAGGGCGCAGCCGAACGGCTATACCGAGCCGGTCCTGCATCGCCGCCGCCTGGAGTTGAAGGCCGCGCAAGCGGCCTGATCCCCACACAGCAAATACAAAAAGGCCGCCGGAGCGAATGTTCCGGCGGCCTTTTTTATACCGAATTTCAGGTCCAGCTTACTGGATGACGATGACCTTGGAGGTCGTCTTGCCCGGACGGACGCGGCTGTAGAGATCGATAACGTCCTGGTTGATCAGACGAATGCAGCCCGAAGAAGCGGCAGTGCCGATCGAAGCCCATTCCGGCGTGCCGTGCAGGCGGAACAGCGTGTCCTTGCCTTCTTCGTTGAAGAGGTACATGGCCCGCGCGCCGAGCGGGTTGGAAAGGCCGGGGCCCATGCCGTCTTCGACGTACTTGGCAATCTCGGGGCGGCGAACGGCCATTTCCTTCGGGGGATGCCAGTTCGGCCATTCCTGCTTCCAGGCGACGTATGCGGTGCCGGCCCATGCGAAGCCCTGCTTGCCGACGCCGATGCCGTAGCGCATCGCCTTGCCGCCGGGCATGATGTAGTAAAGGAAGCGCTCGCGGGTATTGACGATGATCGTGCCCGGACGTTCCGTGGTTTCGTAGGAGACAACCTGCCTGTGGAACTGCGGCTTGACCTTCTGGATCGGGATCGCCGGCAGCGAATATCCGGCATCCGTGGTGACGCCGTAAGCGTCGTCGAAGATCTGCGCGGTCTGGACGGTCGGACCCGGCATGGCAGCCTTGTTTTCAACAGAGGCGCTCTCGGAAGTCGTGGAGCAACCGGCCAGAGCGAGCGTCGCCATCAGGCCGAATACAGGAAGTGCATTGCGGATGCGCATGGATGTCTCTTAAGAATGGGGCAAGGGAGGATCGTTCTTTCGAACCATCTTAGATTATGGTTTATTTTCGATTAACTTCGCCTTGGCAAGCTGTTGCAATGCGGCGGAGCAATTACGCAACGGCAAACTAGAACCGCATGGTTTTTTTGCAACAACGCGCGCGCCGGACCCGAGCTTATCCATGACGATTTTGAGTGTTTACAATAACAATCCGTTAATCGATGGCCGGCAATCGGACAGAGCCATGCTGGTGCGCCGCGGCACTCAAATTCTACTTCACGAGATGCGTCACGCCGTGCTGCCGGAACTGCCGCTCGCAAGCGGCCGGCGCGCCGATCTGATCACCGTCTCGGACAAGGGCGAAATCTGGATCATCGAGATCAAGACGTCGATCGAAGACTTCAGGGTGGACCGCAAATGGCCGGAATACCGCCTGCATTGCGATCGGCTGTTCTTCGCGACACACAAGGATGTGCCACTCGATATCTTCCCGGAGGATTGCGGCCTGTTTCTTTCGGATGGTTATGGCGCCCACATGATCCGCGAGGCGCCCGAGCATAAGCTCGCGCCCGCCACCCGCAAATCCGTCACGCTGAACTTTTCGCGCGCGGCCGCCCAGCGCTTGCTGATGGCCGAATGGGCCACCGGCAAGCCGCTCGGCGTCGACGATATCTAAACTTGAATTTACTTGGGCGCCCGCTTGGCAAGAATGCGCTGCAATGTGCGGCGATGCATGTTGAGCCGGCGCGCCGTCTCCGAAACGTTACGTTCGCAAATCTCGTAGACACGCTGGATATGCTCCCAGCGAACCCGGTCGGCCGACATCGGGTTCTCAGGCAGCTCGACCTTCTCGCCGCTGCGCTGCGTCAGCGCCGCATAGACATCGTCGGCATCCGCCGGCTTGGCGAGATAGTCGACGGCGCCGAGCTTCACCGCGGTCACCGCCGTTGCGATATTGCCGTAACCCGTGAGGACGACGATACGGGTATCTTCGCGCTTCTGGCGGATCGCCTCGATGACTTCGAGACCATTACCATCGCCGAGCCGCAGGTCGAGCACCGCGTATTTCGGCGGATTGGCGTGAGACTTGGCCACACCCTCCGCCACCGATTCCGCTGTCTCCACCTGAAAGCCGCGCGTCTCCATGGCGCGCGCCAGCCGGCGCAGGAACGGTCCGTCGTCATCGACGATCAGGAGGCTCGCATCTGGGCCGATATAGTCGTCGCTGGCGGGGGAGGGGTCGGTAATCTGCTCGCTCATCTATTCAATCCTGGCGCTGTCAGCCCGATATAGGCCTATTGCATTGCGTTTTCTTTAGCCCCATCGGCTCATTTTGTCGAATGCGTATCGATCAGCACCCGCGGCCATTCGACGCGAACGCGCGCGCCGACATAGTCAGGACCCCGATTTTCGAAGGTCAGCACCGCGCCAGAGCGCTCCAGCAGCGTCTTGGCGATGAACAGCCCGAGCCCCAGCCCGCCGGCGCGGTCCTCCTTCTGCCGCTTGGTCACATAGGGCTCGCCGATCCTGAGCAGGACGTCGGGCGAGTAGCCTTCGCCGTCGTCCTCGATGGTGATCCGCACTTTTTCCTGGTCGTGCTCCACCGTGACCGTCACTTCCTGGCGGGCATAATCGACGGCGTTCTCAACCAGATTGCCGAGCCCGTACATCATCCCGGCATTGCGCTCCGTCACCGGCTCGCCCTTGCGCGGCGCTTTTTCCACGAGGTTGAGCTTGATGCCGAATTCGCGGTGCGGCGCCACGATCTCCTCCATCATCGAGGAAAGCGGCAGTCGCCTCAGATGCGCATCGCCCTCGGCCGAGAGCGTCGTCAGCCGGCGCAGGATGTCCCGGCAGCGCTCGCTCTGGCTGCGCAGCAGCTGCACATCCTCGCGGAAGCGATCGTCATCCTTCAGCTCCCGCTCCATCTCCTTGGCAACGACGCTGATGGTGGCGAGCGGCGTTCCCAATTCGTGTGCGGCCGCCGCAGCCAAACCATCAAGCTGCGACAGATGCTTCTCGCGCTGCAGCACCAGTTCAGTCGCCGCCAGCGCTTCGGCCAGCTGCCGTCCTTCCATGGAGACGCGATAGGCATAAAAGGCGGCAAACGTCATGGTGGACGCGATCGCGCACCACACCCCGAACTGCATGAAGCTCGGAATGTTGATCTCCGCCCCATCGAACCAGGGAAGCGGAAAGGGCGTGAACGGCAGTATGGTGATGCAGACCAAGGCCACGACGATCAGCGGCATGCTGTAGCGGATCGGCTGCGACGCGAAGGCGATGATAACGGGAACGCACACCAGCACCGCGAATGGATTGACCAGCCCGCCGGTGATGAAGAGCAGCGCGCAGAGCTGCAACAGATCGAAGCCGAGCAGCGCCAGCGCCGCAACCGGGTCGATGCGGTGCGTCGCAGGATAGCGGATCATCAGATAGAAGTTGACGATCGCCAGCGCCGTGATCAGCGCGATGCACGCCTGCACCGGCAGCGGAAATTGCAGCCAGAGGGCAACGATCAGCACCGTCGCCGTCTGTCCGCAGACGGCAAGCCAGCGCAGACGCACCAGCGTCTCCAGCCTCAGCCGACGGCTGCTCTGCCTATCTTCCTCGGGCATGCTTTCGACCTTGTCGGCCATCTCTTTATTCTTGATCGGCATTGCGGCTCATGTTCCTCGTGGTTTTGCCCGGGTCGTCGGCAGTGCTTCCTCCGGCCTCTCCGGCCAGGGATGTCGGGGATAGCGCCCGCGCATATCGGCGCGCACATCCTTCCAGCTCCCGGCCCAGAACCCCGGAAGATCACGCGTCGTCTGGATCGGCCGATGCGCCGGCGATGTCAGCTCGAGCAGCAGCGAAAGCCGCCCGCCGGCAATGGCAGGATGCGCCTTCAGCCCGAACAGCTCTTGAACCCGGATGGTCAGCGTCGGCTCTTCCCCGTCATATTGTATCGGATGCCGCTGCCCGGTCGGCGCGTCGAAATGCGTCGGCGCCAGCCGCGAAAGGTCGCGCTGCAGCTCGTGCGGCACCAGCGCCATCAATCCGTTCGAAAGCCCGCCCGCCGAAATGTCGGAAAGCCCGCGCGCATCCGCCTGATAGGGAATGAACCAGTCGTCCATCCGGGAAAGCAGCGCCGCCTCGCTCATGTCGGGCCATGGCGCACCGATGCTTCTATAGAGAAAGCCGATTCGATCGCGCAGCTGCATCGCTTCCTTGGAAAACGGCAGCTGATCCAGCCCGATCTCCTTGATCCCCTCGGCCAGCGCCCGGGTGACAGCCTCGCCGGATGGCCGAGGCAGCGGCGTCTCGTCAAAAACGATGGCGCCGAGCCGCGTCGCCCGCCTTGCGCGCACCTGCTTGCTTTGCCGGTCGAAGAAGGTCTGGTCGTCGGTGCGGATCGCGCCCGGCAACTCCGCCTCGACATCCCCGCGCGTCACCTCGGCCGCCGCGAGAATCCGTGCCTGCGCCGCCCGGCCCGTGAGGTCGGCAATCACAAGCATCGGGCTGCTCGCCAGCCGCTCGGTCTCGGCAATCTCTGCACCGCGCCCATTGGCCATCACGAACCGACCGCGCCCGCCGCGCTGCAGCGCGATGCGATCGGGAAAGGCATGAATGAGGAGACGGCCGGCAAGTCCCGGCTCGTCGGCTACCGCCTTATCGCGCCCCTTCGCCAGCCGGATAGCCAACTGCCGCGCCGCCTCGGCCCGCTCGCCGCGCTCGGATTTGAACCGGCGTAGCCGGTCCTCGAGATCGATGCTCGTCCCACCCAATCCCTGTTCCGTCAGAAGCACGGCCATCATCGCCGCCTCCCGCGCATGGCCGGTCTCTCCCGAGGAGATCACCATCGCCGCCAGCCGTGGCGGCAGCGCCATGTCGCGCATCTCCCGCCCGCGCGCGGTCAGCCCACCATCCCGGTCGAGCGCGCCGAGTTCGCGCAGCAGCGCGCGCGCCTCGGCAAGCGTCGTCTCCGGCGGCTGGTCCATGAAGCCGAGCGCCCGCGTATCCTGCACGCCCCAATGGGCGAGATCGAGCACGAGGCCGGAAAGATCGGTCGAGAGAATCTGCGGAGGCGTGAAGGCGGGCATCGCCGCCGTCTGTCCTTGACGCCAGAGCCGGATGGCAATCCCCGGCTCCGTTCGGCCTGCGCGTCCGGCCCGCTGGTCGGCCGAGGCGCGAGACACCTTGACGGTTTCCAGCCGGGTGATCCCTGTCGATGCCTCGAACACCGGCAGGCGCTGCAATCCGCTGTCGATCACGATCCTAACACCATCGATGGTGATCGAGGTCTCGGCGATCGAGGTCGCCAGCACGATCTTGCGCGTGCCTGCCGCCGCCGGCCGGATCGCCGCGTCCTGTTCCTTCTGGCTGAGATTGCCATAAAGCGACGCGATCACCGTCGTCGCGTCGAACCGCTCCCGCAGCCGCTCGGCCGTCCTGGTGATCTCGGCCTGTCCAGGCAGAAAGGCGAGGATCGATCCGCTCTCTGCTCTGTGGGCGTCGACAATGGCGCGCGTCATCGTATCCTCGATCCGCTCCCCGCCCGGCCGGTCCTGATAGCGAATATCGATCGGGAAGCTCCGTCCCATGCTTTCGATCAAGGGCGGGTTGTCGAGCAGCGCCACCACGCCGGCCACATCGAGCGTCGCCGACATGACCAGGATCCTGAGATCCTCGCGCAGCGCCGATTGCACGTCGAGCGCCAGCGCCAGTCCGAAATCGGCGTCGAGCGATCGCTCGTGAAATTCGTCGAAGATCACCGCCGATACGCCCGAGAGCTCGGGATCGTCGAGGATCATCCGCGCGAACACGCCCTCGGTCACCACCTCGATCCGCGTCCGCGCCGAAATCCGGGTATCGAGCCGCATGCGATAGCCGACGGTCTCCCCGACATTCTCATTGAGCAGTGCCGCCATCCGCCCGGCCGCCGCGCGCGCCGCAAGCCGTCGCGGCTCGAGCAGAATGATCCTGCCGTCGCCGCGCCATGCCTCATTGAGAAGATAAAGCGGCACCAGCGTCGTCTTGCCCGCCCCCGGCGGTGCCGAAAGCACGGCGCGCCGCGCGGTGGTTAGTGCCGCGCCGATCTCGGGCAGAACATGGGAGACCGGGAGCTCCGGCAGGGCACGCAGGTCGATCACGCCTCGTCTGTCCTCTTCTGTCTATATATATGGCTGGGCGGAACGGCTCCGCATCTCTCTATTAGGCGCACTCTATAAAGGGCGAGGGCGGTTCGGCAAACCGGTGATGACGCCGATTACGCGCGTTCGATGCGGCGTGAAGGAGGAATATTGCCGGTTTTGGGCTGTATCGGCGCATTCAGCCCCGAAAAACGCCGGCGCTGTCACACAGCCAATCTGGCCGCTATCCGATGTGCGTGAAATTCCCCCAGTCAAAACAACATGTTATAAAACTGTCAAAAAACTTTGCGTGTGGTTGTTGACTTGTTCGGTGTGTGGGCCTTATAAGCCGCTTCACAGAACGAGGGCGGCGGCGCTGCTGGCGACGGTGACTTTCGCTCTGGATTTCTTTGATTGGCTGCGATGCTGATTGGTCCCGGACTTTAAGGTTTGGGACGGGGAATTTCGACTGGTTTGATCTGGTCTGTTATTTGACAATTGAAGATGAGAAGAAAGAGAAACGTGGGCGGCGGAGTTCGCGGGATCGACAGAGATGTCGGTTCTTTGAAAGAGACTTTGGCGGTCACGTTTATCAAGAGAAGTTACACTG
>NZ_KB898368.1 GCF_000377565.1 Rhizobium sp. 2MFCol3.1
TAGGCGACCCGCAGCCGCGCGTCACCGGGATGGATGGCGATGTCGAGATGGCTTTTGCCGACATCGATTCCGGCACAGATCATGCTATTATCGGTCATCTTCGTCGTCCCTGTCTTGGATACGAACCCCAAGGTTCCTGCAACCACACGGGCCTGATGAAGAGCCGGTTGCGATCCTGCTCCCCACAGCCCCGAACGGCTGAGAAGGTGACGATCCGACAACCAGCTGCCGGGCGGGTGGCCACCCGCCCGGCAGAAACAACTATCTCATATTTTGATCATCCAAGAAGGTGCCGGCTGGCGGATGAGGGGGCCACGGGCACAACCTCAACCAAGGGCCACACCCACCAACCCCACTCTACCGCACCACCATCTCCACCCTTGCCGTCTCATCCCGCCGCGAACCACCGCCCGGCCCATCCCGATCCATCGCAAAATCATCGAACCAATCGCGATACGTCCCCGACATCATCGCCCCGATCACCTGCGTCGCCAGATACGAGAACGTGATCCCGTTCCCGCCATAACCATAAGCCCCGTAGACATGCGGCAATGAAGGCACCGGCCCGATCAGCGGCAGGCCATCCGCCGTTTCGCCAAAGGTCCCGCACCAGGCGGTGGCGACGCGGGTGTCGGCGCGGGGCCAGATCAGTTTCATCTTCTCGCGGATCGTCATGATCTTCTCCGGCGCCTTGGCGTCGCGCGCCGCCGGATCGACCGTGTCGTCATCCTCGCCGCCGACCACAATGCGGCCGTCATGCGTGGTCCGCATGTAGAGATAGGGGTGGCTGTCCTCCCAGATCAGCGCCTGGTCGCGCCACAGCGTGCCCGGCTCCTGCGGCACGGTCGCCATCGCCCAGCTCGACGTCGTGCGGTGCAGTTTCGGCATCGCGATATCTGGCAGGCTGTAGCCGGTGGCGAGCACCGCCGTCTTCGCCTCGATCACGAAGCCGCCGTCGGTTTCCGCCGTCACGCGGTTGCCCTCGCTGTGCAGCCTCGTCACGGAGGCATCGATGAGCCGCGCGCCATCCTTGTTAGCCATTCGCAGTAGCGCCCATGTGAGGAGCAGCGGATCGGCCTCCGCCGAGCCGCGCGACAGGATGCCGGCGTCGCGGTCGATCTCGAATTCGGTGAAGAGATCGCAATGTTCGAGGTAGCGGCTCGGAAGCCCGGCGCGCTGCCTGAGTTCGGCCTCGACCGCGAGATCGCGCGCGCCCTCGTGGTTCCTGGCGAGATAAAGCGACCGGCGCGGCTGGAAGGCGCAGTCGATGCGGTAGGCGGCAATCAGCTTGGCGAGACCGGATACAGCCGCCGCACTGCGCCTGTAGATGCCGACGGCGCGCTCGAAGCCGTAGAATTGCTCGAGCTCCGTCAGCGTCTTGTCGATCTCCCATTGCAGCATCGCGGTGCTGGCGGCCGTGCTTCCCAGCCCCGGATTTTCGCGGTCGACGATCGCAACCGACAGGCCGCGCTCGGCCAGGTGCTGCCCCATCAGCGCCCCGGTCACGCCGCCGCCGATGACGAGGGCATCGACCTGGAGATGATCGGTGAGCGGTGCGAATACCGGGCGGCTGACACCGTTCCCCCAGGGCGAACGGCCGCTCGTCAATCGATCCTGGCTCAGGCTTTTCAGCTCTATCTCGGACATGGCGGCCTCACTTCGGCAGTTGCGGCTGCTGCTTTTCTT
Source organism: Rhizobium sp. 2MFCol3.1 (assembly GCF_000377565.1). Lineage (GTDB taxonomy): Bacteria > Pseudomonadota > Alphaproteobacteria > Rhizobiales > Rhizobiaceae > Rhizobium. The sequence goes on from NZ_KB898368.1 coordinate 1,687, forward strand.
CGATGAACAGCTCGTCGATGATGGTCATGACGATCAGCGACAGAGGCAGCGCCAGCATAGCGCCGACGGCGCCCCACATCCAGGTCCAGAACAGAATGGCGAGGAACACCACGAAGGCGTTGATCTCCAGCCGCCGTCCCATCACCGCCGGGAAGATCAGGTTTTCCATCAGAAGATGGACGGTGAAGAAGGCCGCTGCCGGGATCAGCCCGACGACGAGCGCATCATGCGTGATGATGCCGGCAATCGCGATCGCGAGCGTCATCATGGTGATCCCGAGATAGGGGATGAAGCTCGAGAGAAACGCGAAGAAGCCCCAGAGCACCGGCGACGGCAAGCCGCCGGCATAGGCGATGATGGTCATGACGACGCCGAGGCATGCATAGATGACGGAGGCGGTGGCGAAATAGAAGCCGAGCACCTGCTCGACGCTACTGATGACGCGGATGGCGGCGAGCCGCTGCGAGCGCTCGCGAAAGACCATGATGATCGACTTGCGCAGGCTGACGCGGCCCATCAGGAAGAGCAGAAGTGCGGCGAAGAAGATCAGCGCCTGCACCAGGGCCGGCGTCAGGTTCGCCGTCACGAGATGCAGGATGTTGCCGGTATTCTCCAGGAGCTTCTCTGCCGACATCGGGCCGCTCTGGAAGGTCTCGGGCGTGATATGCAGCCACTTGATGCGCTCAAGATAGGGCATCAGCCGGTTCGCCGTCTTCTCGGCAAAGTCCGGGCCCTCGTTGGCAAGCGTCGTCAGCGGGCCTGCAAGCGAATTGGCGACGAGGAAGATGATGAGCGCCACGGCCGAGGATAGGATCACGGCGTTGGTGATGCGGGGCACGCCGAGCTTCGTCAGCTTCTCCGCGAGCATCCCGAGGATCATGCCGACGACAATGGCAAGCGTCAGCGGGATCAGAACCAGCGACATCATATAGACGGCCGAAAGAGCGAGGATCACGAAGATGCCGATGATCGCCCAGGCCATTGAAATGTCTAGGCCATCCTTCTCCAAACGCCGCACCGGCGCCTGTATTAAGGCTTCCTCTGCGTCGGTCATGTTTTTCGCCCATGAACTGACCCGCCGCTCTCCGATCGCGATCTTGCTCGCCTGTTTGCGAATGCCGTTGGCAATACCCATGAATAGTCGTTCCCCGGAAGCCCCTGTGCTTCGCACCTAGAACGCCGCGAAACTCATTCCGGTTCCGCCTGTGTCAAAGCGGGAATGCCGAATTCTCGCCTCATCTGAGGCGCATCATCAGGAACGCAACGGCGGGGAGGCAGGGCCGCTGCGTTTCGTGCCCGATCGGAGCACCGTCGCGGCCCTGCCAGATCCGATATTTTAGCTCGCCGGACTGTCACAAACGGCCGCTTCCGAGACTGTCTCCGGCTCCTTGCGGCCGAGAAACGCCACCACCACGACCGCCGTGAAAATGGTGATGCTCGCCAAGAGGATCAGCAGCGTGCTGAAGGCCTGCGCATAGTTCAGCGCCAGCGCCTCGCGACCCATCTGAGGCATCACGGCCGCCGCGGCGCCAAGATCGCCGGTCACCAACCGCTGCGCCGCACGCGCCGCCTCTTCACCTGACCCACCAAGACCTGACCCAAGCCGGGCGCCAACCAGCGCCGAAAGCACCGCGCTGACGATGGCGAGCGCCACGCCTTCGCCGGCAACGCGGGTCGTGCTGAAAATCCCCGTCGCCATGCCGGCCCGTTCCTTCGGCACGACGCTCACGGCAAGTCCGTCCATCAGGCCCCAGGGCAGGCTGATGCCGATGCCGATCGTCAGAAGCGGCCCGATCAGAAGCATCGGCTGCGAGGTCGGTACGCCCGCCGGAATGGTCGACAGCCAGAACAGTCCACCCGCCGCGATCAGCAGCCCGACGCCGCAGATAACGGCCGCCGTAAACCAGCGCGTCAACAGGCCGGCGACGATGGGCAGCACCAGCAACGGGCCGGATAGCGCGATCATCATCTGTCCGGCGCCGACCTCGCTCATGCCGTCGATACCGACGAGGCGCACGGGAAGCAGGATGAGCAGCACCACGAAGGCATAAGCCGGTGCGGCGGCCAAGAGCTGCACGCCGACGAAGCGCGGATAGCGAAACAGCGTCAGGTCGAGCATCGGCCGCGCCGTTCTCCGCTCGATCAGCCAGAAGCCCGCCAAAAGTGCGGCCGAGGCGACAAGCAGCGCCACGACGGAAGGACTGCCCCAGCCATTCTCCGGCGCCAGTAGCACGCCATAGGTGAACAACGCCAATGCCAGCGTGAAACTTGCCGCACCCGCCCAGTCGAGCCCCGTGGCCTCCGGATCGCGCGTCTCGTGCAGGAAGATGGAGCCGAGAATGAAGGCGATGGTGGCGAGCCCCACGACCAGCGCGAAGATCGCCGGCCAGCCGAAGCTGTCGACCATAAAGCCGGAGGCGATCGGTCCGAAGGCGAGGCCGACGCCGAAGCTGGAGCCGACGATGCTGAAGGCCCGCATCCGCGCATTGCCGTCGAATTCCTGCGCCAGCGCCGCCATGCCGCCGGAAAAGGCGGCCGCGGCACCCATGCCCTGCAACGCTCTCAGCACGTCGAACCAGACGATATCGGGCGCGAAGGCGAGGCCTGCGGAAAACAGCAGGAAGGCCACGAGGCCCGTGAGAAAGATGCGCTTGCGGCCATAGCTGTCGGCGAGCGCGCCTGATGCCATCAGGCTGCTGCCGAAGGTCAGCATGAAGGCATTGGTCACCCAGTTGAGCGCGATCGGGCTGCCGCCGAGATCACGGCTGATCGCCGGCAGCGCCACCGCCGGTCCGGTGAAGGTCAGCGGCATGGCGGCCGCGGCAGCGCAGATGCCGATCAGCGCCATGATCTTCCTGATGTTGCCGGCTTGGCTTGCGCCGGTGGCGCCAAGCGGTGTCGAGAGTTGTCGTGTCATGAGAAATCCGCCTGTGTGAAAGGTGAAGCGCGGCGACAGCGGGAGGCCTATCGCCGAAAGCACAGACAAGATAAATTCGCTTCAATCGTGCGATAAGTGGCCTATAGTGCCGTTCATCGTGGAAAAATTTGCTCGAATAGAGAGCGTGGAAAGCGCAATATGGATCAGCTCAGCGGCTTGTCGGCCTTCGTGAAAACCGCCGATCTTGGCAGCTTCGTCGCCGCCGGGCGCGTGCTCGGCCTGTCGGCGTCCGCCGTCGGCAAGGCGGTGACGACGCTCGAACGGCAGGTCGGCGTGCGGCTCTTCCAGCGCTCGACGCGCAGCATAAGGCTGACGGAGGAGGGGCGGCTGTTCCACGAGCGCTGCCGCCGCGTGCTTGACGATCTCGAGGACGCGCAGGCCTCTCTTGCGGCTGCCGTCGCCACCCCGCGCGGCCGGCTACGCCTCAGTCTGCCGCTGGTCAGCTATCATCTTCTGCTGCCCGTCGTCCCCGGCTTCGTTCGCCTCTATCCGGAAGTGGAACTCGATCTCGATTTCAACGACCGCATCGTCGATCTGATCGACGAGGGCGTCGATGTGGCGATCCGCAGCGGCGACCTGCAGGATTCCCGGCTGATGTCGCGGGCGCTGCGGCCGTTCCGCATGCTGCTCTGCGCAGCACCCGATTATCTGGAGGCGCACGGCACGCCGAAGACCCCGGCCGATCTCGCCGGCCACGCCGCCATCCGCTTTCTCTTTCCCAACAGCGGCAAGCTGCAGGACTGGCCGCTTGCCATGCCATCAGGCGCGCCTGAACTGGCAATCCGCAGCCTGCTCGTCTGCAACAATATGGAAGCGTTGGGCGGCGCGGTGGAGGCCGGTCTCGGCATCGGCTGCATGCCTGATTTCCTGGCAAGGCGCCGGCTGGCGGAAGGCCGGCTGCGCACCGTGCTCGACGATCATATCGACGGCCCCGGCCAGTTCCACATGCTCTGGCCCTCGAACCGGCATTTGTCGCCCAAGGTCCGCGTGCTGGTCGATTACCTCACCGAAACCCTCTTCGCCGACCACCTCGAAAGCCCGGCCGCACCGGCATGGCCGACGTGAGGGTTGTCATCATCTCTCCCTCATTCCTGTGCTTGTCACAGGAATCCAGCCAACCCAAGTCCTTGGGTTGAAAAGACTCTTCCGCGTCGCGGACGCGACGCTGCTGGATCCCGGCTCAAGGCCGGGATGAGGGTGGAGTGTTTGGCGTCATTCGCCAGACGTGTCGTATTCCCTGATCAAGCCGACAGCGTCAGCCCGATCCCCCACGGGTCGCGCAGGAACACGCCGCCGTCGCGCTTCTCGCTCTTGATCTCGAGTTCGTCGAGCTTGGCGACGGCCTTATCAAGCGCTGCGGTGTCGTTGAAGCGCAGCGCGTAGTCGGAAAGCCCGGTCATCGCCTCGGTGCGGGCGCCCGCGCCGCGGCTGTTCCAGATGTTGGCGGCGACATGGTGGTGGTAGTCGCCGGTGGCAAAGAAGCTGGCGCCGGGATAGCGCGCCATGATCTTCAGGCCGAGAACGTCGCGATAGAACTGGTCGGCCTCGGGAATATTGCCGACCTGCAGGTGGATGTGCCCGATCGCCGAGCCATCGGCCATGCCGGTCCAAGTATCCTGTGGCGCGCTCTCATAGAGCGCCTGCAGGTCGAGCCGGTGGGTCGCCATCTCCACCTGGCCATCCTGGTGGAATTTCCATTGCATGGGCGAGCGGTCCGAATAGATCTCGATGCCGTTGCCCTCGGGGTCGGAGAGATAGATTGCCTCGCTGACCAGATGGTCGGACGCGCCGTCGAGAACCACATTGTTATGCGCGGCATGGCGCAACCACCGGGCCAACTCGACGCGCGATGGCATCAGGAAAGCGGTGTGGAAGAGGCCTGCGGCGTTGCGCGGCGCGGTGCGCACATCCTTGCCCGTCGTCAGCGTCAAAAGCGGCGTTTCGCCGACGCCAAGCACTTCGCCGCTCGCCGTCTTCTCGATGACCTTAAGCCCGAGCATCGACTGGTAGAAGGCCGAAACGGTCGGGAGGTCGGTCACGACCAGATGCGAGTGATCGACATAGGCAGGGCGCGTCAGCGCGTAGGAAGTCTGTGTGGTGGTCATCTTAGGGTCTCCTGCCCGGGATAAGGAGGGCGTACCGGCGCCGGCAGCAAAGATGCTGCCCTCGGGCAGCAAACTGCTGCCCATAGCGATGCCAAGGAAGGTTCGCCGGTTCATGCGTGTGATGGGTCCTCTGGCCGCTGTACTTGCATCCTATATGGCGCATCGCGATTGTTCACAGAAGTCCCGTTTTTGACGATGAAGCGTTCGATATCCATTGACGACTTCCGCGCACTGGATTGGTCCCGATCGAGCTTCCAGCTTGATCTCAATCAAAGCGCCATATGTATTTCAGGAGGATATTGTCACCATTACATGCAGTCACAGAGGAGTTGCATCATGTACAGGAAGATCATCGTCGCGGTCGAAATCGGCGCGCTGGCCAATGGAGACATGACCTTCCGCAAGGCCGCCTCGCTGCTCGACAGCGGCGGCGAGATCATCCTGCTCAACGTCGTTGAGGACATCCCGACCTATCTCGGCGTCGATATCCCCGTCGACCTGATCGAAAACGCCGCCAAGGATGCTGAGGAGAAGCTGCAGGGGCTGATCGTCAGCACCGGCATTCCCGCCCGCGTCGAGATCAGCCATGGCCGGCCCGCCAGCGGCATCATCGCCTCGGCCGAGGCCAACCAGGCCGACCTCATCATCCTCTCCTCGCACATGCCCGATTTCAGCAATTACTTCATCGGCGCCACCGCCGACCGCGTCGTGCGCCATGCCAAATGCTCGGTGCTGGTCGACCGCCGCAAGGGGTAGCGGCAACGCCATAAACGGGAGGCGGAGATGCGGGAGGCTGCCACGGCCTCCCGTCTCATCCGGCTTCACGAAGATTTATACCGGACACACAGCGCTTGTGTTGCGCGCAAACCATTTCGATGCGACGATCCCGGTGTAACGAATGGGGCATGGTCTGCATGGGCGAGTTCAACGGCATCCGCTGGGCTTATGACAAATATGAGCTGATCGCCGATGGCATCGTCCACGGCATCGGGCTGGCGCTCGCGCTGGTCGGCGCCACCGTGCTGATCTTCTACGCCACCGTCTGGTCCTCGCATGGCGAACTGGCCGCCGCCTGGATCTACAGCCTCGGCCTGGTGCTGACGCTCGGCATTTCGTTCTCCTACAACGCCTGGCCGGTCTCGCGCACCAAGTGGTTCCTGCGCCGGCTCGACCATTCCTCGATCTTCATCCTGATCGCCGCCACCTACACCCCGTTCCTCGAGCGCGGCGCCGACAATCCGCTACTTCTCGGCATGCTCATCGGCATCTGGGCCGTGGCCTTCATGGGCGTGTTCCTGAAATGCGTCTTCCCCGGCCGCTATGATCGTCTGGCGATCCTGCTCTATCTCGCCATGGGCTGGAGCGGCGTGATGGTCGCGGGCCCGGTCGCCGAGCGCATCCCCTATGCCTCGATGCTCCTGATCGTCATCGGCGGCATCATCTATTCGCTCGGCGTGATCTTCCACGTCTGGGAAAAGCTTCGCTTCCAGAACGCCATCTGGCACGGCTTCGTCGTCGCCGCCGCCGCGGTCCATTACACCGCGGTGCTCACCTGCTTCAGCATGAGCCCGGCCTAGGCTCACGGAACCTCATCCAGTCTTCGTCAGCGTCACCACATAGCGGCAGGCCGCGTCGCTATCGTTGCGAAACTCGCAATCCACCGCCGGCCCGAGCAACAGGCAGTCGCCTGTCTTCAGCGCATGCACCATCTCGCCCTCGATGAAGGTGAGCGCCCCCTCGGTCACCCAGATGCATTGCCGCAGAAACACGAAGGATGCGGCCGGGTAGGCGACGCGGGCACCTGAGGGCAGTTCGACTTCGACGATGTCGAACGGGCTGCCATCCGGCGAAACATGACGCCGCGTATAGCCGGTCTCCGGATCGGTCCACAGCGGCTGGTCTTCGCGCCGGCGTAGCCGCTGGCTGCCCGCCTCGGCGCGCGCGATCAGCGACGATACCGTCAGCCCGAAGGCGCCGCAGAGCTTGCCCAAAAGCGAGGCCGTCGGGCTGCTCTCGCCGCGCTCCACCTTGTGGATCATCGCCCGCGATACGCCGGAGTGGTCCGAGAGGTCGCTCAGCGACCATCCTCGCAATTCCCGCTCGGCGCGGACGCGATCGCCTAGACAGCGATCGAAATTGTCTGATATAGTGGACATAGTGAATTTATAGTGGATAGACCATCATGACGCAAGCCACCCTCATCCGCGACGCCACCGAAGCCGATCTGGCCGCGATCCGCGATATCTACAACCACGCGGTGGAGCACACGACGGCGATCTGGAACGAAACGGTGGTCGGTCTCGACAACCGCCGGGAATGGTTCGCCATGCGCCGCGCCCGCGGCTTCCCGGTTCTGGTCGCCGAGAGGGACGGCAAGATCGCAGGCTACGCCTCCTATGGCGACTGGCGCGCCTTCGAGGGCTTCCGCCACACGGTCGAGCACTCCGTCTATGTCGAAAAGGATCACCAAGGGGTGGGCATCGGCAAGCAATTGATGACGGCGCTGATCAAGCGCGCCGGCGAAACCGGCATCCACGTCATGATCGCCGGCATCGAGGCCGGCAACCAGGCCTCCATCGCGCTGCACGAAAAACTAGGCTTCCGCAACGGCGGCACCTTCCACGAAGTCGGCACCAAGTTCGGCCGCTGGCTGGACCTGACGTTCATGGAGTTGCGGGTGCCGGGCTGACGACGGAGTGAGGCGCGCGCGGGAACGCCATTGAAACGGTGAGGTATGAATTCGGCAACCCATTGAAACGCAAGCGTTTCCTCCCTCGCGACGTCATCCTCGGGCTCGTCCCGAGGATCTAACCACGGTGCAACGGGTTGGACGTGAATGGACCACCCAGTGCGCGCGCCGGCATCGCATGGGCGCCCGTCGAAAGCACCATCACCGTTGCATTCCGGGAGACGTGCTTAGATGCTCGGCACAAGGCCGAGCATGACGGCTGAGTATGTGGCCGGCGTCAGTAAATGATCGAAACGGCGGAGCCTCGACCCGGCAACCCATTGAAACGCCCGCGTTTCCTCCCTCGCGGAGTCATCCTCGGGCTCGTCCCGAGGATCTAACCACGGTGCAACAGGCTGGACGTGAATGGATTACTCAGTGCACGGGCCGGGCATCGCATGGGCGACCTCGAAAGCACCATCACCGTTGCATTCCGGGAGACGTGCTTAGATGCTCGGCACAAGGCCGAGCATGACGGCTGGTATGTGGGAAGCGTATGTAGCATATTGAAGCTAAATCGTTTCCTTCGCGACGTCGTACGCGGTGTTAGTCGGAGCACCACGGCGGAGAGGGCTGCTTTCCCACACAAACGCAAAACGCCCGCCACGGTCTCCCGCGGCGGGCGTCATCAATCCGAATCGCCATCACTTGTCCGGCGTAAACACCATCGAGTGGCCGTTGATGCAGTAGCGCAGGCCTGTGGGCGGTGGGCCGTCGGGGAAGACGTGGCCGAGATGGGCCTCGCAATTGCCGCAGCGGATTTCGGTGCGCACCATGCCGTGGCTGGTATCGCGATATTCAGTCACCGCCTCGGGCGAAACCGCCTCGAAATAGCTCGGCCAGCCGCAGCCGGCGTCGAACTTGGTGTCGGAGCGAAACAGCGGCGCGTCGCAGCAAACGCAGCTGTAGAGCCCCGTTTCGAATGAATCCCAGTAGGGGCCGGTAAAGGCCCGTTCGGTGCCGTGCTGGCGGGTGATGCGGTACTGCTCGGGGGTGAGCTGTTCCTTCCACTCGGCATCGGTCTTGTGAACCTTGGCGATCGTCGTATCGGCCATGGAGTGCTCCTTTCACGCAGCTGTGGCTTGCGGCGAGTGTTTTTTGATTTCCTCGGCAATGTGGTGCTGTTGACGCGAACGATCAAGGGACCGCGCGCGTCCGAAGGTCGAGTTCGCGGCCGCCGTGTCGATCAGATCACAGCCCGCTGCGCCTCGATATACTCTCGCAGCTTAGCGACCAGCGCGGCCTCGCCATCGCCGGATTTCGCTGCCTCTGCCCACGAATAGCCCATGCAGGCCGGGCGGTGGCGCTTGTCCTCGGGCTCGGTCAGATAGCGCGGCATGATATGCGCGTGCAGCGCAGGCTCCGCATTGCCCCAGATCTCGTAGTTCACCCGGGCGCAACCGGTGGCGGAAAGCAGCGCGTCGCCCGCGATCGCCATGTCGCCGAGAAAGGCGGCGCGTGCTTCGGGAGAGAGATCGTTGAGGCTGGGCACGATGGGATCCGCCAGCAGCAGAGAGTAGCCTGGCAGCGGCTGCACGTCGCCGATCACAAGCCAGCCGGAACGCATGCGGCAAATGACATAAGGGTTTGTACCCGCTCGCGCCATCGCCACGCGCTCTTCGATAAGGTTCATTGCGATTCCCTAAAGGATTGATTCCGTTTTGAATCTTCCTATGCGCCAGAGAGGCCGGGCCGCGCAATGGGCTGGATGAGACAAACCTACCCCGAAGCCAGGATCACATGCGCCTGGATCTTCGCGGCGATCTCGCCGTTGCCGTGCTTGCCCGCGAGCGCCGCCTCCGCCGCCCTGGTGGCAGCCTCGAGCTTCGCGGGGTTCCGCGCCTCGATCTCGCCGCGCAAGGGCGTTCCCTGGCAATAGGCGACCGCCACCTGGCGGGCGGACGGCGCGCGGCTGATATCGGCGCGTGTGTCGATATCGATCTCGCGGAATCCGGCGCGCGCGAGATCGTCGCGGATCTGGTTGCGGTCGTGATAGCCGTGCGGCGTGCGCTCGGCGAAGCGCGGCGGGTCGTCAGGAAACACGGTGGCGAGCGCCTTGGTCACGTCGTCGGCGAACACATTGGTCTCGATCCGGTCCCAGACGCTGAACAGAAGCCGGCCGTTTGGCTTGAGCACCCGCCGTGCCTCGCGATAGGCGGCCGGTCGATCCGGAAAGAACATCGCCCCGAACTGGCAGCAGACGAGGTCGAAACTCGCATCCTGGAAGGGTAGCGCCATGGCATCGGCCTGTCGCCAGACGACACGGTCGTCGGCCGGCTGGTGCAAGCGGGCGTAGTCGAGCATGGCCTGGTTGAGATCGGTCGCGATATAGGTCGCGCCAGGCGGGAGCAATGGCGCCAGCGCCCGTGTGACGGCGCCGGTGCCGGCCGCGATCTCGAGCACCGCCTTTGGCTTGAGGGCGGCTGCCCGCCGCGCTAGGTCGGCGGCATAGGACGCGAAAATCAGGGGCACCATGTGGCGGTCGTAATTTGCCGGAACGGAGCCGGCAAAGATCTTGTCCGCTTCCAGCATCGCCTCATCCTCCCTTGATGATTGGCATTTGCTATCGCGAGGAGACTACCACGAAACGCCGTCTGCCGCTCGTCTCAAGCTCGGCTGCGGCGCCCTTCATCGCATCGCCCGTTCGGATGAACGCCGGCTCATCATAAGAGCCAGCTAATGTCGCCCCTGATCCTGGCTATACTTGATGAAACGCAAGCATCGGGCCCAATCATCGGGGCAATGGAAAGCATCGGGGGGTGCTGAGATGAGCGATACAATTGTTGTCAGCGCCTATTGCGCGATCTCGAGCATCTTCATGCTGATGACGGCGCTCGAAGGCTGGGCCATGAGGGGCGGATGGACGCTGGCGCGCGGCTTCGGCCTTGCCGCCTGTTCGCTCTGGCCGTTGCTGCTGACCGCGTTTTTCCTGCATGCGCTGCTCGCGCCAAGACGCATGCCGCGCCTGACGAGAGCCGGCTGATCAATCCTCTTTGCGCCGCCATCCGTCCCCGCGCGCGATGCGTCCAAACCCTCATTTGGCCGATCAAAGCTTGAGATGGCGGCGCTCTTCTTCTAAACCTTGAGGCATCTGATTTGCTTCGGATTCGCGGATTTCGAGGGGTAGGGGAGGCTGGATGGCCGATGGCACGGCATTGACGTTTGCGGCTCTGTGCCTGCCATTTCTTGGCGCCGTCCTTGCACCGTTTCTCGTCCGCGCATTCGGCCACAACGCCGCCTGGCTGCTGGCGCTCGCGCCGCTTCTTGCTTTCCTGCGCTTCGCAAGCCTTCTGCCGGAGATCGCGGCCGGAACCGTCATTCGCGGCGGTTATGCCTGGGCGCCGAGCCTCAATCTCGATTTCGCCTGGATGCTCGACGGTCTGTCGGTCACCTTCGCGCTGCTGATATCAGGCATCGGCACCCTGGTCGTGCTGTATGCCGGCGGTTATCTGAAGGGCCATCCCGATCTCGGCCGCTTCTTCTCTTTCATCTTCCTGTTCATGGGCGCGATGCTCGGTCTTGTCGTCTCCGACAATTTCCTGATGCTCTTCGTCTTCTGGGAGCTGACATCGATCACCTCCTTCCTGCTGATCGGCTTCGATCACCGCCGCGGGGCCTCGCGCCGCGCAGCGTTGCAGGCGCTGGTCATCACCGGCGGCGGCGGATTGCTGCTGCTCGCCGGCCTGTTGATGATCTGGAGCACGACAGGCGCGTCCGAGCTCTCGGTGCTGCTGCAATCGGGCGATCTCTTGCGCGCCAACCCCTATTACATGCCGATCCTGCTGCTCATCCTCGGCGGCGCCTTCACCAAGTCGGCGCAATATCCGTTTCACGCCTGGCTGCCCAACGCCATGGAAGCGCCGACGCCGGTTTCTGCCTATCTGCATTCGGCGACCATGGTCAAAGCCGGCGTCTATCTCCTGATGCGCCTCAATCCCGTCATGGGCGGCACGGCACCTTGGATGTTCATCCTGCCGCTCTTCGGCGGCGTCACGCTTCTCGTCGGCGCGCTGCTCGCCATCCGCCAGACCGACCTGAAGCTGAAGCTCGCCTACACCACCGTCTCCTCGCTCGGCCTCTTGGTTCTCTTGACCGGCTTCGGCTCCGATTATGCCATCGAGGCGGCGGCGCTCTATCTGGTCGCCCACGCGCTGTTCAAGGGCGCGCTGTTCATGGTGTCGGGGATCATTGACCACGAGACCGGCACCCGCGACGTCACCCGCCTCAGAGGGTTGAGGACGGCAATGCCGCTCACCTTTCTAATCGCGCTCGCCGCCGCCCTCTCGATGGGCGGCCTGCCGCCATTCGCGGGCTTTCTCGCCAAGGAGGAGATCTATGCGGCCCTTGCCGATGGCGATCCGCGCTCGATCCTCTTTGCCATTCTGGTGATTGCGGCCAACGTGCTGATGTTCGCCATCGCCTTCGCCGTCGCCCTGAAACCCTTCCTCGGCGCCCCGGTCGAAACGCCGAAGCATCCGCACGAAGCCCCGCCGCTTCTCTGGCTCGGCCCCGCCGTGCTGGCCATGCTCGGCCTTCTCGCGGCGCTGTTTTCAGCGACCACGCACCGCTTCATCTCCTCGCCGATGGCCTCGTCCATCAGGGGCGCGACGACCACGATCGAGAGCTCGCTCGCGCCGCATATCGGGCTGCCGCTGCTGCTGTCGCTCTTCACCATCGCGCTCGGCATCGCCGTCTACTGGCAGCTCGATCGCGCCCGCGCGCTGATGGCGGCGCTGTTGCAGAGATTGGGGCCGGGACCGGACCAGGGCTTCGACAACGCCATGTCGGGCCTCGTCTCCTTCTCCGTGCGCGTCACCCGCATCCTGCAGCCCGGCCGGCTGGAGATCTACGTCACCTGCACCTTCCTCGCGGTCGCGGCCACCTTGCTCCTGCCGCTCTGGCTGTTCGGCGAGGGGCCGTCGCTGCCGGCCTGGCCGGCGGGCGTGCAGATTCATGAATGGGGCGTCTTCCTGCTCGCAGTCATCGGGCTCGTCGCCGTGATCATTGCCCGCGACCGGCTGACGGCGATCGTCTCGCTCGGCATCCAGGGCTTTGCCGTGGCGCTGATCTTCCTGCTCTTCGGCGCGCCGGATCTCGCCTTCACCCAGTTCATGGTCGAGACACTCTCGGTCGTCATCCTCGCGCTGGTCATGACGCGGCTGCGCCTCTCGCACACCGATCCACGCCCTCTTCGCCAGATGCTCTTCGACGGCGCGGTGGCGCTCGCCTGCGGCGTGGGCCTGACGCTGCTGTTGATGAAGGCGACCGAGGCGCCATTCAGCGCCACGCTCAGCGATTTCTTCAACACCTATTCGAAAACCATCGCCCACGGCGCCAATGTCGTGAACGTCATCATCGTCGATTTCCGCGGCACCGACACGCTCGGCGAGATCGCCGTCGTCTCCATGACCGGCCTTGCCATCCTGGCGCTGATCCGCGTCCGGGCAGGGGCCGAGCGCAAGCTTGCCGCAAACGACCCCGATGCGCCCGATGATCTCGGAGTGGAGCGCCCATGAATACGTTGATCTCCCGCACCATCGCCCCCGTGCTGACCGCGCTGATGCTGCTCTTCTCGGTGTTCGTGCTGCTGCGCGGCCATAATGAGCCCGGCGGCGGCTTCATCGGCGGGCTGATCGCGGCCTCCGCGCTGGCGATCTTCGGCATCATCAGGGGTACCGGTGCCGTGCGCCGCGCCATCGTCTTCCACCCGCTGTCGATCGCAGGCGCCGGCCTATTGATGTCCTCTCTGGCCGGCCTCATCTCGATCCTTTTCGCCGTGCCCTTCATGACCGGCCTCTGGATCTATCCCAGGATTGCTGGCGTCGAGGTGCCGCTGTCATCCGTCATGCTGTTCGATATCGGCGTCTATCTCGTCGTGGTCGGTGCGGTCACCTCGATCGCGCTGTCGCTGGAAGAACGGGAGGTCGAATGATGGAGCCGCTCTTCGCCATCCTCGTCGGCCTGTTCTTCACCGCCGCCGTCTATCTGATGCTGTCGAAATTCTCGATCCGCATCATGCTGGGCATCGCCATCCTCGGCAACGCCGTCAACCTCCTGCTCTTCACATCGGGCCGGCTCACCCGCGAAGTGCCGCCGATCATCCCCGACGGCCTCGACGCGCTGCCATCGGGGTCAGCCAACCCGCTGCCGCAGGCGCTGATCCTGACGGCGATCGTCATCTCCTTTTCGCTGCTCGCCTTCCTGCTGGTGCTGACCTACCGCGCCTATCAGGACATCGGCACTGACAATACCGACGAGATGCGGGTGGCCGAGCCCGACCAGCCGACGTCGCCGCCGGTGGGCTATTGATGATGAGGGGTGTTGTGCCGCGGGTTACCCCCCTCTGCCCTGCCGGGCATCTCCCCCACAAGGGGGGAGATCGACTCGCGGCTGACTCCCAGCCAACCAATGAACGTGGAGCGAGCGGCCGAGCCCAGGCAATCTCCCCCCTTGTGGGGGAGATGTCCGGCAGGGCAGAGGGGGGTGTATCCGCACCACGCCGACCGCCAGCACCGCACTGTTCAGCGGCAGCACCGTGGAAAGAGCAGGGCATCCCCGCACCACGCCCAAGCGCATCCGCACCGCACCCATGCGAGGCCACCCCCTAAATGGCCACCCCCACCCAACCCATACCCGACCTCTCCGCAGCCCTCGTCACATCCCCCGTGCCGATCGCTCACTGGCTCGTCATCGCCCCTGTAGCGCTCTGCATTACACTCGGCGCCATCCTCCTGATGGCCCGCGGCTCTGTGCGCCTTCAGGCCTCACTCGCCATCCCCGGCCTCGCGCTGCTCGTCGCCCTCGACGCCGCACTCCTCGTCAAAGTGATGGCCGACGGCCCGCTCACCATGGTCATGGGCCGCTGGCTGCCACCGTTCGGTATCGCCTTCACCGTCGACACGCTCTCCGCCGTCATGGCGCTGACCGCGGCGATTGCGGCCTTGGCGGGCGGCATCCACGCGCTCTCCGATATCGACGACAACAACCGCCGCTACGGCTTCTTCCCGTTCCTGATCATGCTGATGGCCGGCGTCACAGGCGCGTTTCTTACCGGCGACGTCTTCAATCTCTATGTCTGGTTCGAGGTGCTGCTGATCTCGTCCTTCGGCCTGCTGATATTGGGCTCCGAGCGCAAGCAGATCGACGGCGCGATGAAATACGCCGTCCTCAATCTCCTCGGCACCACGCTGTTCCTGATCGCCGTCGGCATCCTCTATGCCATCTTCGGCACGCTCAACATGGCCGATATCGCCAGCAAGGCCGGCGAACTCAGTGAAACCGCGCCGCTGACGACACTGGCAGCCCTCTTCCTCTTGGCCTTCGCCATGAAGGCTGCCGCCTTTCCGGTCAATTTCTGGCTGCCTGCCTCCTATCACACCCCGCGCATCGTCGTGTCGGCACTCTTTGCCGGCCTGCTCACCAAGGTCGGCATCTACGCGCTGATCCGCGTGCTGGTCGTGCTGCTCCCCTTGGAGCGCGAGGAGCTCAGCCTGCTGATCGCGATCACGGGTGCCGTCACCGCCATTTTGGGCGCGCTCGGCGCGCTGGCGCAGGATGATGTGAGAAAGCTGCTCGGCTATGTCGTCATATCAGGCATCGGCAACATGCTGATCGGCATCGCCATCGGCACGACAGGGGCGCTGTCCGGCACCGTCTTCTACGCGCTGCATTCCATGCTGCTGATGACGGCACTCTATCTCGCGGCCGGCCAGATGGCCTTTCTCGGCGGCAGTTTCTCTCTGACGAGGCTGGGTGGCCTCTATCGCCGCAATGGCCTCTTCGCCGCAATCTCGCTCATCCTCTTCTTCGCCGCCTGCGGCCTGCCGCCATTTTCCGGCTTCTGGCCGAAGCTCATTCTGGTCAAATCCTCGCTCGATGTCGGCGCCTGGTGGCTGGCGGCCGCCGTGCTCGTCAGCGGCTTCCTGACGACGATCTGTTTCGGCCGCGTGTTCCTGCTCGCCTATTGGCGCCCGGCCACCGAAAGCGCCGAAACCCATGTCGCCACCGGCTGGCGGACGATACTGCCGCTTCTGCTTCTCACCGTCTTCATCGTCGGCTTCGGCCTGCTGCCGGAACGTCTGCTGGCGCTGACGCAATCCGTCGCCACCGAGCTCACCGATCCCTATCCCTATATCGAATCCGTCTTCCCGGGAGGCGTCGCGCCATGATCGCCGTGCTTCTCAATCTCCTGCTCGCGATCGCCTGGGCCGCACTCAGCGGCAGCACCTCGGCCCACAACCTTGTCTTGGGCTTCGCACTCGGCGCGCTGGCGCTCTTCCTCGTGCGCGAACCCTTCGGAGCCAAGGCCTACCTCTGGCGCCTCTGGGCGATCATGTCGCTGGCGCTGCTGTTCATCAAGGAACTCGCACTGTCCGCCATCAAGGTGGCGACGACGGTGCTCAGCCCTGAGATGAACCTGAAACCCGGCATCTTCGCCTTTCCGCTGACCGTCGACCGCGATTTCGAAATCACGCTGCTCGCCAACATGATCACGCTGACGCCGGGCACGCTGTCGGTCGATGTCTCCGACGACCATAAGACGCTCTACGTCCATGCGCTGGATTGCGCCGATCCGGACGCGATCAGGCGCGATATCGCCAATGGCTTCGAGCGCAAGATCATGGAGGCCTTCCGATGACGCCCGACGCGATCGTCTCCATGTCAGCATCCGCAGCCCTCGTCATCCTCGCGGTCACCTTCCTCGTCGCATCCTGGCGGGTCATCGTCGGGCCGACTTTGCCGGACCGCATCCTGGCGCTCGACACGCTGTCAGGCACGGCAATCGGCTTCCTCGCCGTCGTCGCCGTCAAGACCGGCTTTGCGCTCTACATCGATATCGCCATCTCGCTCGGCCTCGTCGGCTTTCTCGCCACCGTCGCCTTCGCCCGCTTCGTTCTGTCGCGCGGCCCGCGGCCGGGTTCGGCTGGACCCATGGCCGCGCAAGCGGATAAAACCATCCGCCCGGCCTCGAAAAAGCCCGATGCGAAGGTGAAGAGCGATGCCAAGCTGAAACCCAAGACCGCGCCCGCGCGCAAA
The DNA here is from genome assembly GCF_000377565.1 of Rhizobium sp. 2MFCol3.1. GTDB lineage: Bacteria > Pseudomonadota > Alphaproteobacteria > Rhizobiales > Rhizobiaceae > Rhizobium. The sequence continues at coordinate 18,494 of NZ_KB898368.1, forward strand.
ACGAAGAAGGACAGGACATGATGGATTACATCACCGCCATCGTCGTTTCCGTGCTGCTCCTGTCGGGCGCGCTTTTCGCGCTGGTGGCAGCCCTTGGTATAGTCAGATTGCCGGATTTATACACGCGCATGCACGCCGCGTCGAAAGCCGGAACGGTGGGCTCGGGTCTGTTATTATTTGCGGCCGGGATCGAATCAGGAGAAATCGCCGTATTTGCACGTTCGCTTGCTGGTTTCGTGTTTTTTATACTGACGGCGCCGGTCGCCGCTCATCTCTTGGCCAGGGCGGCACACAAGACAGGTTATCGTCTGTTACCGCCTTCGGTGCGTGACGATCTTCTTGAAAGGTAAGAGTGCTATATATTCAAGATTTTAAGCAGTTTTTTGCAGTTTTAAGCAGATGTGAGGATGATTAATGTTTCCTTCGCGCTATACTAATTCTTGGGATAGAGGCGTTTTTTGACGGATATATATGAAATATTAATTGGCGTTTTCGCAAAACGGTGATAATTGATGCTCAAGTAGAGTTCTGATATTGAATTAGAATCACATTGCATAATTCCTCGGTCGCTTTGAATTTCAATGTTTAATTGAGGGTCGTGTGCGGGTGTGTGCGTACTAATGCAAGATCAGGCAGTATAAGAACGGGTTTCGGCCTCAGGAATCTAGGGGTGGATTTCAGTTTTTCGAAACATGTAGCCGCAGACTGAGTTTTTTGCTGTTCGCTCTACGATAGCGGTCCTGAGCCAAGGAGGCTCTAGACCTTTTGAGCATGCAAACAGGAGAAACGAAATATGACGGATACTGCAGCCGGAAGCGGGCCAGAATTGCTGGTCGAGCTTACCGCGGATATCGTCGCAGCGTATGTCAGCAACCACGTCGTGCCGGTTGGCGACCTCGCCAATCTTATTTCGGACGTGCATTCGGCGTTGAGCAACACATCGACGCCGACACCGGCCATGGCTGTCGTTGAAAAGCAGAAGCCTGCTGTTTCTGTGCGCAAGTCCGTCCAGGATGAGCAGATCACCTGCCTCGAGTGCGGCGGCAACTTCAAGTCGCTGAAGCGCCATCTGATGACTCACCACAGCCTCTCGCCTGAAGAATATCGCGAAAAGTGGGATCTGCCGGTCGACTACCCGATGGTAGCGCCTGCCTATGCCGAGGCGCGCTCGCGCCTTGCCAAGGAAATGGGTCTCGGCCAGCGCCGCAAGCGCGGCCGCGGCTGATAGATTTGTCGCATTGAACGATCACGATCAGCCGGGCGAGAGCCCGGCTTTTTCGTGTCTGCGCATGTCTCCCGAAAGTGGACACCGGTTTCGGGATAAAGACATGCGGCAAGCAAAGAAGGAGTTAAAGCGACGAGGAAAATAATCCCAGAAAATTTCGACTCCTGTTAAAATTCGTGAGCGGAATCAGCCGAAATCGATCAAGGCGCGCTTTCGGTTGTCCCCGTTCCTATATAGCGTGTATGAATTAATTCCTATTCATAGGAGTATTCATATGCCGATTGGACATTTTTCCCCGCCCGGCGCCGCGAATGCGCCGCTGTCCCCGCTTTACGGGGAAGAGCAGACCGTCCTCTCAAGGGGTGATCGCCCGCCGTCGGCGACGGATGCCGTGCGCACCGTCTGCCGCATCTGCCAGGAAGTCACGACCGAGATGGTGATGATCGCCGGGCAGCGCGTGCAAATGCGCCGCGACCGCCGCCGCACGCTTTGCCACATCAGGCAAATCGCCATGTATGTCTGCCATGTCGCGCTGCAGATCCCGCTGCATGAGATCGGCACCGGCTTCGGCCGCGATCGCACCACGGTCAGCCATGCCTGCCACGTGGTCGAGGATCGCCGCGACGACCCCGCCTATGACGAATTCGTCGCCGCCGTCGAGCGCACCGTCAATTCCATCTTCCGGTCCGGCGGAGGATACAGCCATGAGTAAATCGGCAAAGACCAAGACGAAGCCGGCCGCGTCGCAAAAGCCGCTTGTGACACTGCTGAAGCTGCTGATCCGCAGCGAGGCACGGCGACTTGAGGGCGAGGGGAGCGATATCAACCTCCTCTTCGCCGACGGAACGACCGCCGGCTTTCCCTTGAGCTTGATCGCCGAAGCTCTCGCCTCCGGCCTCATCGACGAGCAGGGCGAATTGATGCGCGCATCCAATCAAGCCCGCGCCTATCTGCGCCGCGCGGCCGCCGAGGCCGATGAGGCCTTTCTCACCCAGCACGCGGATATCGAGACGAGCGCGCGCGAGGTAGACGGCGTCGTCAGGCGGCTGCGGGTCAACAAGGACGAATCGCCGCTCGCAAGCCTCGAGCGTCTGAAGGACCGGGATGGCGCTGCCTTCATGCCGGAGGCGGCGATCAAGGCCGGCGAGAGGCTGCATTTGGATTTCACCCGCGCCCAGCTGCAGCCGCGCGTCACCGCCTCCTGGGAGCCGCGCCTTTCAAGCCGCGCCAGCAGCGGGCGCGGCGGCATGGCGGATCTGACCGACAGCGCCGTCGCCGCCCGCCTTGCCGTCAACCGCGCGCTGGAGGCGCTGGGGCCGGAACTGTCCGGCGTGGCGCTGGATGTCTGCTGCTTCATGAAGGGGCTGGAGACGGTCGAGCGCGAGCGGCAATGGCCGGTGCGCTCCGCCAAGCTGATGCTGCGAACCGCACTCATGGCCCTCTCGCGCCACTACAATCCGCAACCGCCGTCCCGCCGCCCGCGCATGGAGCACTGGGGCGCGCCGGATTATCGCCCGGAACTCTGGTCCTGATCGTTCAATTTGAAAAGAAAGGCCTGCCCTTACGCCGCCGCCCGCAGCCGCGCTTCCTCGCGGATGCGGTTGACCATCGAGCGCAGCCCGTTGGAACGCTGCGCCGACAGGTTCTCGACGAGACCCATCTTGCCGAACACCTCGAAAGCGTCGAGTGCGGCGATCTCCGAAGCCGTCTTGCCGGAATAGGTGGCGAGCACGATCGCCACCAGCCCGCGCACGATATGCGCGTCGGAATCGCCCTCGAAGGTCATCACGGGATTGTCGCTGTCGTCGGATACTTGCGTTACCAGCCACACCTGGCTGGCGCAGCCCATGACCTTATTGGCGGAGGTCTTCTTCTCGTCCGCGAGATCAGGCAGCGCCTTGCCGAGTTCGATCACATAGCGATAGCGATCTTCCCAGTCGTCTAGGAAGGTGAAATCGTCGATGATCTGATCGAGGGACGTCATGCAAATGGCCTTTCGTTGTCTCCCGATCATATAGGGGAGATGCGGCCAGATTTGAACCACAATAGCCATGCCATGTTGAATGAAATCGGGTCTGTAAAAAAGGGGAGGGCGAACACTGCCAGAAGCTTCTTGGCAGCCGTTATGCTCGCCTAAGCACGCATGGAAACGATGATGCGACGACCTAGTTCACCGGTTCCGGCTTCTTTGCGGCGCGCGCAGCGGTCAGTTCGGCTGTCGTGTGGTTCAGGCGGTCCGCGAGGACGCGCATGATCTCGACGGCCATCTCGGGAAAGTCGCTCAACAACTTGAGGAAATGCTCCTTGCTGATGCGCAACACTTCAAGCGCCGACGTGGCGCGAACGGTTGCGGTACGTGAGACGTCGCAGAGGATCGCGATCTCACCGACGATGGAATTGGGATCGACATCGGCGACCTTGATATCGCCGGCGGGAGAGCGAACGAGAATATCGGCTGTTCCCGAAAGCACCACATAGGCTGCGTCCCCCGGATCTCCCTGTCGGAACAGATCCTGACCGGCGCTATACGTCATGCGGTCCGAGGTGAAGGCCAAAAGTTTGAGCTTGGCTGGCGCAATCCGCGAAAAGATCGGCACGCGCCGCAGCATCTCGACTTCGTCTCTCAGCAGCATGAGCTTATTTTCTCCCTGCGCGCTCGCGGCGCGCTTGCTAGAATGACGTGCGTCCTTTTTGGCAGGACGTCACTTTTGTAGCCCCTGTAGAATATTACGATAACAGTTCCTTGAACATCCCGTTCTGTTCGGAAAGTTCCGGAAAATTGCCGGCCTCGACCAGGCTTCCGCGGTCGAAAAGCAGGATTCGATCGAAAAGCGCGGCCAATCTGGCGTTCGACAGAACCCACACGATCGCGGGTCGCTCGCCCTCGTGATGCAGCTCGTTGACGAGGTTGTTGGTGATCTGGTCCTGCACGCGCTGATCCAGCGCCGACAGCGGCCGGTTTAGAATGATGTAGTCGGAACGCCTGAGCAGTGTTCTTGCGAGGTTCAGCTTCTGGCGTTGGACCATCGTCAGCCGCTTGCCGCCGGAGCCGACATCGAACTCCAGGCCGATCGACAGGACGTCGTCGAAAAGATCGAGCGTTTCGAAGAGACCGACCATGATCGAGCGGATGCTCTCGGACGCGTCGGCGCGCTGGTAGGCGATACGGCCGAACAGCACGTTGTCCATCAGGCTTGCCGACGAGATGAAATGCTCGGGGTCGTACCGCTCGATGACGGCAGCCAGATCATCCGGAATATTCTCGTGGAACTGCTTGCGCGCGCTGACGATCTTAGCGGTCAACTCGTCAGTCAGCAGACCGAAGCGGTGGCGGGGTTCGATATAGGCGAAGCTCAAGCGGATGATGGCCGAGCGCTCTTCCGGCGTCGCGTCGTCGAACTTCCGGCTGCTCAGCTTCTGCAACAGCGCCTGATAGGTCGGAATGTCGTCCGCCGTCATGAAGGTCAGCTGCTGGAAGAACGGGTGGTCCGGCGGCAGATCGTGGAAGAGTTCGACCGCGTTCTCGGCAATCTCCAGACCCATGGCGTAGAGGTCGTTGCTCAGTCCTGTTTCCCGGAACAGCGTCTGGAAATAGGGGTGCGCCGCCAGACGCCTGTTGTTCATGATCGGCCGCTTCATCGAGCCGAAAAGCAGGTTCTCGCCGACGGTCGCCTGTGCGTTGTAGCTATCGAAGTCGAAGGGAACGACGATGTTGCCGAGCTCCGACTGCTGCATCTTCTCGCGCAGCGCTGCGCGCAGATCGACGATATGCTCTGCAAGCTTGGTGTGGACGTGCGTGTCGACAGTCGAGCGCAGCGCGAGGTCGAGAATGTCCTCTGTGATGAGCACGGCATCGAGAGCCGGCCGCATGGCCGTCAGGATATCGCCTGGGCCGGTGGCGCCCGCGGCGCGGTAGTCCACCCAGTCGCTGTTCGGATCGAGCGTCGGGTTGCCGGCCTTGATCGCTTCGGCGGCATGCCATTTGGCTTCCTGGGCCGTCTGCTCGTCGTATTCGGGATCCTTTAGCGGCGCATGCTTCAGGCCATAGAGAAGGTTGTCGCGCAGCGTCCCCTGGAAGAAATAGAGATCCGACGAGGCATAGGAAATCCGGCGGCCGGAAACAGATTCAGGCAATTCCAGCAGGTCTTTTCCGTCGATGGTGATACGGCCCGAGTTGGGCCAAACCACGCGGCCGAGCGCTTCGGCGAAGGCTTCCGCACCGCTCGAATTGGGGCCCACGACGGCCACCGTCTCGTTCGGCTTGATTTCGACCGAGACGTGATCGATCAGCTTGGCGCCGCTGTCGTCGCTGACGGCAAGGTTGGTGACGATGATGGGTGCCGCCAAAGCCGCCACCTCTTCGATCGCGACCTTGTGGATGCTGTCGTCGATCAGCGGCTCGACATTGAACTGCTCGTAGACCTGCTGGTACTTGACCTGCACGTCCTGGCGCATCTGGTCCCAGTCGATCAGTTCCTTCAGCGGGCCCGGAAGATCCTTGTAGGCGCTGATGACCGCCACCAGCTGCCCGATATCGAGCCGGCCCTGAAGCGCCAGATAGCCGCCGATCGCGTAGAACAGGAACGGCGTTACCTGCGCCAGGAAGTTGTTGAGGAACTTGACCAGGAACTTCCACTGATAGAGATCGTAGCGGATCGAGAAGATGAGCCCGAGGCGCGCGGCGATGTCGGCACGTTCGAGGTTCGACGTGTCGTTGCCGTGGATCGTGCCGATACCGTCGACGATCTCGCCGACGCGGCCGGAAAGCTCGCGCGCCGTCAACTGTCGCTGACGCCCGAGTTCCAACAGGCGCTTGCGCATGCGGGGGATGACCACGGCCTGAACACCAACGATCCCAGCGGCGATCATGCCCAGCCAGAAGTTCTGCACGATGATGAAGGCAAGCGCCGTCAGCGCCTGACCGCCGAGCAGGGCGGGCGAGACGAAGGCGTCCCCGGTGAAGCCGCCCATGGGCTCGACTTCGTCCTTGATCATGGTGGCGATTTCAGCGGACTTCACGCGCTTGAAGTGATTGGGCGGGAAGCGCAGAACACGGTCGATCAGCTGGAAGCGGATACGCCGCAGCATGCGCTCGCCAAGCCGGCCCTTGTAGGTGTTAATGTAGAACTTGAAGAGACCATTGAGTACCACGAGCGCGAGGAAAACCAGGCTGAGCGCCATCAGCATCTGCTCGCGGCCGAGCTGAACACCCTGGAAGAACTCCACCTTTCCGATCAGCGGGAAGGTGTAGGACAGATGCATGAAGGTCTGCGTGGCGCCTTCACCCTCGAAGCCAGAGCCCTGAATAGGTCCGTTGACGATCTGCTTGGGCAGGTCGAACGACAGGAAGTAGGGCACCATGGAGAGCGCGACGACCGCCAGAATCCAAAGCTGCTGCAGCCGCGTGTTCGACCAGATATATCGCGCGAGGCTTTTTTCCATTGCTAACCGTCGATTGTCGGGAAAATTTGAGACATCAATCCTGCACGAGAGGGCGGTGGTACCGAGAACAGGATCATGCTACCGGATCGCTTAATAAAAACAACGCGAAGCGGCGTGTATTACTGGATGCCGATTCACGCGAGAGTCTGTTTTATATCACATGATTTTCATAAAGGGCGAGAGTTTCACGCGAGCATAGCGCGAATGATTTCGGCCGTTCGTCTGGCGCCTTCGAGGTCGATATCAATGCCGGTGGTGCGACGCTTTGGGGCCGCAAGTGCTGCACTCACCGCCGCCGCCACATGATCCGCCGTCAACCCTTTTTCAGGCAGCAACTCGGCTAATCCCAGCTTGGCAAGGCGCTCGGCCCTGACGGTCTGCTCTGTCTCTCCGCCCGCCACGAACGGGATGAGGATCGGACGGCAATCGGTCCGCAAGAGGTCGCCAACCGTGTTGTAGCCGGCCTGCGAAATGGACACGCGCGCGGCGCCAAGCAGAGAGGGGAAATCCTTGCGGAACCGGACGAGCGTGACGTTGGATGGGATAGCCTGCGACAGCGTCGCGAAATCCGCGTCCGGCAGGTTCGGGCCGCTGATCAACAGCCAGCGCAGATCGGCCGGGAGCACCTTCGCGGCTTGGCCGGCTGCGTTCAAAAGCTCCATCCCAACCGCGCCGCCGCCGGCGGATGCGATGATGTCGAATGTCTCCGACGCAGGCTCCGGCGGAGGCGGCGCCACGATCCCGGTGTAAGAGACCTTGTCGGCGATGTCAGCTGTCAGCGGGAAGGTGTCTTCGAGGCGGACGAAGTCGGGGTCGCCATGAACGAGCACGCCATCGAAATGCGCCTGCACCAGACCGACGGTCTCGGCGTCGCGCCCAGCCTTGCGGTTCTCCTGCAAGATGTCGCGCACGGAGCTCAAGAGCTTCGGTCGAGGGTTCGATGCTTCGATGGCTTCGATCAAAGGCAGAAGTTCGAAGCGCATCTGCCTGCGTCCAAACGGAAAAGCCTCGATAATGACGACGTCAGGCCGCGCATCGTGAAACGCCTGAAGCAGCAGATCGCGGCGCCGTTCGAGGAAATCCTGGTCAACCGCGACGCCCCGTTCATCGGCCAGCCCGGAGAATCCGGCATTGCTGGCCACCACCGGCGGCAAAGCCACCGTCTTCAGCCGCGCCGCCGGGAAGCCGGTGACGGGCAGGCCGCCGGTCACAACCGTGACATCGAAGCCGTCGTTCTGCAGGGCATTGGCGATGCGGCTTGCGCGCGCGATATGGCCGATACCGAGCAGGTGCTGAACGTAGAAGAAGACCCTCGGAGCGCTCATGATGCTTTCTGCCACTCCTGTTGGAACAGCTGGCTGAGCTGATCGATGCTGGCATTGTAGTCGAAATGGCTGCGCACGCGCATTTCGGCCGCGTCGCCCAGCCTCTGCCGCAAGCCGGGATCGCGAATGGCTGTCTCGAGCGCTTTCGCCAGCGCCTTGGGATCATCTGGTTCGACCAGCAGCCCATTCTCGCCGTCGACCAGTAGCTCCGGCACGCCGGAAACCGAGGTCGAGATGCAGGGCAATCGCTGGCTGGAAGCCTCGACGAGAACGTTCGGCAATCCGTCGCGATCGCCATTGGCGGCAATGCGGCAGGCAAGCGCGAAGAGATCGGCGCGGCGATAGTGATCCAGCACGTCTTCCTGGGCGAGCGCGCCCTTCCAGGTGATGCGCTCGGAGAGCTTGAGTTCGCTCGCCAGCGCCTTCAGCTTCGCCAATTCGTCACCGCCGCCAATATGCTCGAAACGCCAGTTCAGATCGCTGGGCAGGAGCGCGAGCGCACGCAGCAAGGTGTCATAGCCCTTTTTCTCCACCGCGCGCCCGACGCTGAGCAGAAAGACGGGCTTCGTCGGATCGCTACCATCCTGGCCGGATCGCTCGCCGGGGAAATGGCCGAAGCGCGCGAGATCGAGGCCGTGATAGCTCAGATGCACCGCGTCCTTGCGCGATGTCAGCGTGCGCATGTGTTGGTAGCCGTTGCGGGTGCAGGTCACGGCCCATCGAGCGCTGGAAAGCTTTTCCGTCAGCTCCCAGTCGGGCGATGTCCAGATGTCCTTGGCATGCGCCGAACAGGTCCACGGCACGCCGGTCAAGAGGCTCGCATATTCGGTGACGGAGGCGGGGGTGTGGATGAAATGCGCATGCAGCCACTCTCCGCCATCCGGCCATTCCCGGGCAAGCACCATGGCCTGACCGAGCCTGCGGAAGCGATTGCGCGAGATGTCGCGTGGCAAGTCCTTGAAAAAGCGCTTCATCAGCGCGCCGAAGCCTGGCTTCCTGAAGCTGGCAAACAGCCCCTTCAACACCCTGAGCGGCTCTTCGTGCAGATATTCCGGCAGGTAGACGACACGCGCCTTGATCTCGTCATGGACGGGATGGCGCTTCTTGTCGGTCGGGCGACGCATGGAGATCAGGGTCAGGTCGAAACCGGCCTTTTCGAGGCCCAGCAGTTCCTGCGCGATGAAGGTTTCCGAAAGGCGTGGATAGCCCTTCAGGACGACAAGCAATTTCCGGCGTGGCGGCAATGATGTGACTTTCACTCGGCGCCGACGACGGAAAGGTGGCGGCCACGGTTGTCGAGCCAGCTGCCGACTGTCTCGGAAATATGGTTGAGGCCCTCAAGCCGCATGTTGGATCCGCTCATCGAGGGCGGCTGGCGGTGCGGCAGGCGCTTCAGCGCATCGGCCATGACGGCAGCGTCGGCCGATGCTTCCGGCAGAAGCATCTCGACAAGGCCAAGATCGCTGGCGCGCTGGGCGCGCAGCAGTTGCTCTTCGCGCGGCTTGACGCGGGGCACGATCAGCGCCGGCTTGTCGAAGGAGAGGATTTCGCAATAGGTGTTGTAGCCACCCATTGCCACCACGCCGGCGGCGCCGGCGATCAGCTCTTCCATGTTATTGTCGAACTCGATCACCTGGATATAGGGGATCTTCGATCCCTTCTGGACCAGCGTCGTGCGTTCGGCGACCGGCATGTAGGGACCGAGCACGACCAGTGCTTTCTGCTGCAAGGTCGGGTCCTGCTCATAGGCGTTCATCACGTCGTGTACGAGATCCGAGCCATCGCCGCCGCCGCCTGTCGTGACGAGAATGTAATCGTCGCTGCGGGCATTGATCGAGGTCTTGTTGGCCGAGACGCTGCGCTGCAGGAAACCGACGAAGTCCATCTTGCGGCGAACACTCGCGGGCACATCGAGACCAACAAGCGGGTCATAGAAATCAGGCGGGCCATAGACCCAGATCGAATCGTAATATTGGTCGATCTTCTGCATCACGCCGTTCTTCTTCCACTCGGCGTCGAGCAGGTGAGGGGCATCCATGATCTCGCGCAGACCAAGCACAAGCGTCGTGCCGCGTGCCTTCAGATAGTTCAGCGTCTCCTCGACCTCGCCCTTCAGTCCCATCGGCTCCTTGTCGACGATGAAGATGTCGGGCTGGAACGTTTCGGCCGTGTGGCGGATGATCGATTCGCGCATCTTCAGTGTATCCTGAAGATCGATGTGGCTTGCCATCGACGTATATTCGCCGTTGCGAAGCTTGATGACGCTTGGGACCTTCACGAAGTCGACGCGGGCGCGATAGTCAAACGCACCGGCGATCGTCGCACCCGAGATGATCAGGATGTTCAGGCCGCGATAGTCCTCGACCAAGGCATGCGCGATGGTGCGACAGCGGCGCAGATGGCCGAGCCCGAACGTGTCGTGACTGTACATCAGGATGCGTGCGTCTTCCAGGCGCCGGGCCATGGACATTCCTTCCGGGCTATACATCATCTAGCACCGCCGCTTTCAACGGCGCTGGCGACCGATCGGGGGTAGATCAGTCGTCGGCCGTTATTTGTAGGGATCAGCCGCATCGCGCAACCCGTCTCCCAGAAAGTTGAACGCCAAAATCACCAAGACCACAGGTATAATCGGGAAAAGCAACCACGGATAGAACGCAATAACACTTACGCTCTTGGCTTCCGTCAGCAAAATGCCCCAGCTGGTGATCGGCGGGCGAAGACCAAGCCCAAGGAAGCTCAACGCGGTCTCGCCCAGGATCATGCTGGGAATGGAGATCGTCGCCGAGGCGATCAGGTGGGACATGAAGCCCGGCACTAGGTGTCGCCCGATCACGCGCGGGGTGCTGGCGCCCATCAGCTGGGCGGCCTGCACATAATCCTCCTCGCGCAACGCCAGCAGTTTCGAGCGCACGGCGCGCGCCAAGCCTGTCCAGTCGATGATACCGAGAATGATGGTAATGCCGAAATAGATGACGAGCGGGCTCCACGTCACCGGCATGATCGCCGCCAGCGCCATCCATAGCGGCAGGCTCGGCAGCGATTGTAGCACTTCGATCAGGCGTTGCACGATCAGGTCGAACACGCCGCCACGATAGCCCGCAAGGCCGCCGATGACGATGCCGAGGCAGAAGCTGATCGAGATGCCGATCAGGCCGATCGTCAGCGAGATGCGGGCACCGTAGAGAATGCGCGAAAGCACGTCGCGGCCCAGCCGGTCGGTCCCGAGCAGAAACATCTGGCCGCCCTCGGCGGGGCAGACCATATGCAGGTTGGAATCGAACACGCCCCAGAACTTGTAGGCGTCGCCGCGGCAGAAGAAGCGGATCGGCTGCACATCGCCGGGTTTGTCGCTGTAGAGCCGGTGCAGCGTATCCATATCCAGCGACATGGTGCGACCATAGACGAATGGGCCGACGAACTTGCCGTCATTGAAAAAGTGCACACGCTGCGGCGGCGAGTGGATGAAATCGACGTTCTTGGTGTGCAGCCCGTAGGGCGCCACGAATTCCACGACGATGATCATCAGGTAGACGGCGATCAGGAAGACCGCCGAGGCCAGCGCCAGGCGGTGCTGCTTGAACTTCCACCACATCAGCTGCTTCTGCGAAGCCAAGTGGATGCGCGATTGTGCCGCCGTCATGGTTTCGGTCGCCATCGGATCGAAAGGCGCGGTCGAGACATAGTGCGGCATCGGTGCGCCGGGTGGGGGCAAGGGCGACATTATTTGGTGCTCCTGCCTTGCAGGCGAATACGCGGGTCGAGGAAGCCAAGGGCAATATCCGATATCAACACGCCGATGACATTCAGGAAGGCCAGGAACATCAGGAAGGAGCCGGCGAGATACATGTCCTGGCTCTGAAGCGCCTTGATCAGCATCGGGCCGGTGGTCTCAAGCGACAGCACGATCGCGACGATTTCCGCGCCTGAGATGATCGACGGCAGGATTGAGCCGATATCGGCCACGAAGAAATTCAGCGCCATGCGCAGCGGATATTTGAGCAACGCGCGCAGCGGATGAAGACCCTTGGCGCGCGCCGTCACGACATACTGCTTCTGCATCTCATCGAGCAGATTGGCGCGCAGCCGCCGGATCATGCCTGCGGTACCCGCTGTGCCGACGATGATCACGGGGATCCACAGATGCGAGAGGATCGATCTCGCCTTTTCCCAGCTCATCGGCTCGGCGAGGTACTTCTGGTCCATCAAGTGGCCGATCGAAACCCCGAACCAGATGTTCGCGAAATACATGAGGATCAGCGCCAGCATGAAGTTCGGAATGGCGATGCCGAGCAGGCCGAACAGCGTCAGGCCGTAATCGCCCCAGCTGTATTGATGGGTGGCGGAATAGATGCCGATCGGAAAGGCGATCAGCCAGGTCAGAAGGATCGTCGTAAAGGAGACCAGAATGGTCAGCCACAACCGGTCGCCCACGACTTCCGAGACCGGCAGCTGGTATTCGAACGAATAGCCGAAGTCGCCATGCAGCATGCCGCCGACCCAGTAGAAATAGCGAACCACGGCCGGTTTGTCGAAACCGTACTGCTTTCTGAGTTCCTCGATTTCCTGCAGGTTGGCGCTTTCACCCTGCGCACGCAATTCCGCGATCTGGCTTTCGAAAAAGTCGCCAGGCGGCAGTTCGATGATGGTGAAGACCAGCGCCGAGATGATGAACAGCGTGGGCACCATGGCGGCGATGCGCCAGAGGATATATCTCAACATCGCTCAGGCCTCCTTGAACCAGAAGGTGTCAGGCATGTAGATGCCGAGATAGGATGTCGGATCGAACCCATAGAGGCCTTGCTCCGGCACGTTTTGCAATTTCGCTGATTTTAGAATGGGTTGCAGCGTACTGTTGATCAATCCAATCGAGAAGACCTGCTGCGTATAGAGCGACAGCATCTGGTGCCAGATCGCTTGGCGCTCCTCGAAATGAGAGGTCGCGCCCCAGTGGCTGAGCAAGCTGACGAGCTGCTCGGCTTCCGGCAGGTCAGGCGCGGTTCCAGCCTGTCCGGCGGACAAATGATACATGCCCCAGAGAGGCCATTGCAGCTGGTCGTCCATGGTCGGCGCAAGTTGGCTCGGCGACATGTCGGCGGTCGCCACCCCGTTATCGATGCCGAACCAGATCGACATCATGATGCGTCCGCTCATGGCTCGGTCACGGAAGACGTCGCGCTGCGAGGTGCGGGTGTAAAGTGCAATGCCGACCTCGCGCCAGTGATCGCGCACCAGTTCGAGCACGTCGGTGTCGAGGTTGCTCTCGCCCGCCGTTTCCACCGTGATCTCGGCGCGGCGCCCGTCCGGCAGCAGGCGGATGTCTTCGCTGTCGCGCTGGGTCAGCCCCAGTTCGTCGAGCAGGCGGTTGGCTTCATCAGGATCGTGGGCGATGAAGGCGTCGGCATATTCCTGCTTGAACAGCGGGCTATCCGGCAAAACGGTGTCGGCGCTCGGCTTGCCGAGGCCATAGAAGGCTACCATGTTGATCTCGTGCCGATCGACGGCCAGCGAAAGCGCGCGCCGGAAGCTCGTCTCGCGGAAAAGCTTGCGCCAGACATCGTCGGCGCAGTTGAGGTTGGGCAGCAGGGCCACTCGCGAGCCGCGCACCTGCTTCCAGAGATTGACCTTCACTGGGAAGCGCTTTTCCGCGTCCTTGAGATAGGTGTAGTCGTTGAAATCGACGCCGGTGGCCTGCAGGTCGGATTCGCCCGCGCCCGCCTTGGCGGCAATGATCGAGGACGAGCTGACGCTCATGATGAAACGATCGACATAGGGCAGTTGCACGCCGTTCTCATCGATCCGGTGGAAGAATGGATTGCGCACGAAGACGAACTGTTCGGCCGGCGGCGGCGTCGTGTTGACCCACGGGTCGAGCGATGGCAGGTCGGGATTCTCGGGGCGCGAGGCGCGCGACATCTTGATGTGCAGATCGGCCCATTTCTTGACCCGGTTCTGCTTCATCAGCGCGGACAGACGAAAATCGTCTTGATACTTCTTGTGGAATTGCTTCAGATAGTGTGCCGGCCCGTAGATGACCAGCGGCAGCGGGCCGGCAAGCGCCGGCATGAAGTTCGGGTTCGGCCGATCCCAGGTGTAGCGCACGGTTAGCGGATCAATCACCTCGAAGCGCGGCAGGTTGCCATGCGGGCGAAGCTCCAGCGCGCCGCCTCCCGGCGTCAGGTCCTTGTTGAGGATGACGTCTTCCCACCAGTAGCGGAAATCATCCACCGTAAACGGCGATCCGTCGGACCAGCGATGGCCTTCGCGAAGATGGAAGGTGAAGACGGAATCGTTTTCCGAGGTGAAGCCCATCAGGATATCGGGCTGGAACTGCAGCTTGGTATCGTAGCCGATCAGCCTGGAATAGCCGTAGACCGTCATGTAGCGGATGTCTTTCGCGCTGCCGATGATCGTGCGCACGGTGCCGCCATAGACGCCGGGCTGCCGTCCGGTGGCCTTCATGTTGATGATTCTCGGGTGGGTCGGCAGGCGCTCCACCATCGGCGGGATGCGATCTGCACGCAGCCAGTCGCGCAGGAATTCAGGCTCGATATCCCGATCGCCCACCGCTTGCGCCAGCGATGGTGAAATCGCCGCGCCAACCAGTCCACCGATGAAGCCACGACGCGTTACCATGCGCGCAACTCCTTCGCATCGGCGCCTTTTCGCGCACGCACGAAATGCCCGTTGCCGAGATCGGCATAATCGAGTTCCGATGCGTCGTCGTGCTCGGCGGTAAAGGTCACGCCCCAATTCTGCTTGTCAGCCGCGCCATTCTTGCGCAACGCCTCGAAGTCGAGCGGACGGTCGAGATCGGGGAAGGGGACGGCTGCCAGAAGCGATTTGGTGTAGGGGTGAACGGGATCGCGCAGGATGATCTCGCGCGGCGCGATCTCGACGATGCGGCCCTTGCACATGACCGCAATGCGATCGGCCATGTAGTCGACCACAGCGAGGTTGTGCGAAATGAACAGATAGGTCAGCCCGAGTTCTTTCTGGAGATCTTTCAGGAGATTGAGGATCTGCGCCTGGACCGAAACGTCGAGTGCCGAGACGGGCTCGTCGAGAATGATGAGCTTCGGTCCGAGTGCCAGAGCACGCGCGATCCCGATGCGTTGGCGTTGGCCGCCGGAGAAGCTGTGCGGGTAGCGGTTGAGATAGCGCTTATCCAGCCCGATCGCGCCCATCAGCGCCTCGACCTTGCGATTGCGCTCCGCGCTGTCGCCACGGTCGTGGATTTCGAGCGGCTCGCTGAGAATGTTGCGCACGGTCATGCGCGGGGACAGCGACGATACAGGGTCCTGGAAGACCATCTGGATATTGGTGCGCAGCTCCTGCAGATCATCCCCTGTGACGGACAGGACATCGACGACATCCTTGCCGTCGTTGAAGATCACCGAGCCGCTGTCCGGCGACATCGCCCGCATGAGGATCTTGCTGACGGTGGTCTTGCCGCAGCCGGATTCGCCGACGAGGCCAAGGCACTCTCCACGGCGAATATCGAAGCTGACATCGTCGACAGCGCGGACGCCCGCGTGATCGCGCATGCCAAACAGGCCGCGGTTGCGTGTCTTGAAGGTCTTGGTCAGATTGTTGACCGACAGCAACACTTCCGGTCCCTCGGCCGCCACCTTGGCCTTCTTCTTGCCGACCAGAGATTCGAGATTGACCGGAACGTCACGCAGCGCTTTCAGCCGCTCGCCTTCCTTCATGTCGAAGTGCGGAACGGCGGCCATCAGGCCCTTGAGATAGGGGTGCTGCGGATTGCGGAAAATCGATTCCACTGGCCCGGCTTCCATGATCTCGCCATGGTAGATCACAACCACTTCGTCGGCCATGTTGGCGACGACGCCGAGATCGTGAGTGATCAGCAGCATCGCCATGCCGAGCTTGTGCTGCAGATCGCGCAGCAGTTCGAGGATCTGCGCCTGGATCGTCACGTCGAGCGCGGTGGTCGGCTCGTCAGCGATCAGCAAAGCGGGGTTGCAGATAAGCGCCATGGCGATCATGGCGCGCTGGCGCATGCCGCCTGAGAGCTCGAAGGGGTACATGTCGAATGTGCGCTTCGGATTGGCGAAGCCGACGAGGCCGAGCATCTCCTCCGTCTTCTGCCGCGCTTCCTTCTTCGTCGCGTCGGTGTGGATCAGCAGCGACTCGCTGATCTGGTTGCCCACCGTGTGCAGCGGCGACAGCGACGTCATAGGCTCCTGGAAGATGGTCGCCATCCGGCGGCCGCGCAGATCGCGCATCTCTTCGCTGTCGCGCGAATATTTCAGGATATCGGTGGCTTTACCATCGAGAGGGTCGGTGAAGAGAATGCTGCCCGACGCCTGCGCAGGATTGGGCAGAATGCTCATGATGCTCTGGCTGATGACCGACTTGCCCGAACCGGACTCGCCAACCAGCGCCGTCACCTTGCCGGGCAAAATGCGCAAATTTGCGTTCTTTACGACACGCAGCTTGTCGCCGAAAACCGAGAAGGAGATATCCAGATTTTCGATGCGCAGCAGATCGGACGCGGACGCCATACCAATGAAATTCCCCAGTTTTCTTCGTTCCCGTTACGAAGACACTAGCGTACGGCAATCAGGGTGTCCAGTTGATGACGAACACATTGAAATTGGGGAGATTTCCGCAGTTTTATCCAGCCTGACCCAGGCACTCTGCCTAGAGCGACTATTGCATGAACTTGTCCGCCGTTGGCGCCTTGGCATGCTTGCGCGCATCGCGGTGCAGGAGGATAACCTGCTCGGCCTCCGACAGTGCGTCCTGGGGCACGTCGTGGAAGCTTTGCTCGGCATGCGGATGCGGGGCCGGCGCATGCGGCTGCAGCACCGTGATCTTCTGGCGCACCCCACGCAGCTTTTCCTCGCCCAGCGTCGTCCATTCGCCGCCGCAATAGCCGGCGAAGGCCTGGCTCGCGACGACCTCGCGCGAATATTTCTTGGTCAGCGATTGCAGCCGCTGGACCTCGTTGACGGCTGAGCCGAAGGCCGAAAATGTGAGCCTGTCCTTCAAGCCGACATTGCCGAACATGACGTTGCCCACATGCAGCCCTATCCCGTAGGCAATCTTGCCGAGGCCATTCGCCTGCCGCTCGCTGTTGAGTTCGGCCACCCGCGATTGCGCCTGGTGAACGGCAGACAAGGCCGACTGGCAAGCGATTTTCGACGGGTCCTTGTGGCGGCCGCAGGGGTAAACGGCCAGGAATCCATCACCGATGAAGCTCAGGATCTCGCCGCCATTGCGGTTGAAAGGTGCGGCGATCGCATCGAAGAACTGGTTCAGCGTATCGATGTAATTCTGGCGGCCTTCCTTCTCGGCATAAACGGTGGACTGGCGCATGTCGCCCATCACGAGCGCTGCGCGGATGGTTTCGCCATCGCCGCGTCGGATCTGGCCGTTCAACACGCGCTTGCCCGCATCGCCGCCGAGATAGGTGGTCAGCATGTTGTTGGCGAGCTTGCCGAGCACCGCCATCTTGGCGGCAACGGCGAGGTGGTTCTGCATGCGCAACAGGGCGTCGATCATGTCGTCGGAAAAGCCGGAATGGCTGTCTGTCGACCACGAACCCATCATGCCCTGCACAGAGCCATCGCCGAAAGGCTGCACGAAAGCGAGATAGTCGGTGACCCGCTCGGCGCGCAGATCGGCGAACACGGGAAACTCCACCGGCCCATCGGCCGGGATATGGCGACGGATATGCTGCAGATTGTTGTCGAGGAGATAATAGTAGGGGCTCTGCAGGAACCGGTCCGGCTTCTGCCCTGCCGCATGGCGATACCCCTCGATCGTCACCCCGCTTGCCCGCCGCCAGGTGAAGCTCAGCGCATCATACAAGGGATGCAGCATCGAGAAGGTGAGGTGAACGCGCGCGATCGGAAGGCCGGCGGCCGCGATGCGCTCGCAGAAGCCGCGGACGATGTTTTCGAGATCGTCGCCAGCGAGCGACGAATTCGTCAGCCACTCGGCAACACGGTCCAGTAGAATTGAAGAAACCCGAGTATCGATCGCGCCCATGCCTGCCAATATCCTCATAAGGCGCGTCACCCCCGAAAAACGTCGGATAATCGTCCAGCCGCACCATGTGCGCCAGGCGAAATGAGGATGAACGAGCAGTATTATTGTGTCAACGATCCGCCACAGCGGCGGAGGTACCTGTCAGGCCACAGGTGAATGCGGCCGGATAAGCTGCCTTTTGGTGGTTGGTTATATACTCTAGATAGGTCCGCCATACGCGCGAGACAATGGGCGCGGACCAAATTCCGCTGCTCCGTCAAATGTCTGCGGGAGGCCGAGTCATTTCAGCAACACCGCGACGAACAGCCTGCCAGACGACACCGCGTGTTCACGTTCGCGTCAGTTGCCCAATATGCCGTTTGGCGGGTTTAATTCGCCGCGATCTTACACTAGATCAGGGTTCCTTTCTGTTTCAGGCGAGACCCGCTTTGCAAAGCACCTCTGTATTCGACGATCTTTCCAACAAGATCGAGACCCGCACGGCGCGCGCCGGCATCATCGGCCTCGGCTATGTCGGCTTGCCGCTCGCCATGGCGATCGCCCGTAGCGGCTTCGCGGTCACCGGCTTCGATGTCGACCCGAAGAAGATCGTCGCCATCGATGCGCGCAGCTCCTATATCGACGCGGTCACCAGCGCCGATCTGCAGGCTCAGATCGATGCCGGCCGGTTTGCCGCGACGACCGAGTTTTCCGGCCTTGCCGATTGCGATGTTATCGTCATCTGTGTGCCGACGCCGCTCACCAAGCACCGCGATCCGGATCTATCTTTCGTCGAAGCGACATCGCGCACGATTGCCGAGCATCTCCGCAAGGGCCAACTCGTCGTGCTGGAATCGACGACATATCCTGGAACGACCGATGATGTGGTGAAGGTCATCCTCGAGAAGACCGGCCTGAAATCCGGAACCGATTTCTTCGTCGGCTTCTCGCCGGAACGCGAAGACCCCGGCAACCAGCACTTCAACACGGCCACGATCCCGAAGGTTGTTGCCGGCGACGGCGCTCAGGCCCTGTCGCTGATGTCGGCTTTCTATGGCGCTGCCGTGAAGACGGTGGTTCCGGTGTCGTCAAATGCGACTGCGGAAGCCGTCAAGCTGACGGAAAACATCTTCCGGTCCGTCAATATCGCCCTCGTCAACGAGCTGAAGACGGTCTACGCGGCCATGGGCATCGATGTCTGGGAAGTGATCGATGCGGCCAAGACCAAGCCGTTCGGCTACATGCCGTTCTATCCGGGGCCGGGGCTGGGCGGCCATTGCATCCCGATCGATCCCTTCTACCTCACCTGGAAGTCACGCGAATACGAACTGCCGACGCGTTTCATCGAGCTTGCCGGCGAGATCAACTCGGCGATGCCGCGCTATGTGGTCGGCAAGCTTGCCGAAGCGCTGGATATCCGCGTCGGCAAGGCGCTCAGCCGCTCGCGCGTTCTCATGATCGGCCTCGCCTACAAGAAAAACGTCGCGGATATTCGCGAGAGCCCGTCCTTGCGGCTGATCGAGGTGATCGAGGAACGTGGTGGCCGTGCGGATTATCACGATCCGCATGTGCCGGAGATCCCGTCCACGCGTGAGTATCAGGCGCTGAAGGGGCGTCAGTCCGTAGAGCTCACCGATGAGGTGCTTGCAGGCTATGACGCGATCCTGATCGCAACGGATCACGATGGCGTCGACTACAAGCGTCTTGCCGAAAGCGGCGCGCTGATCGTCGACACGCGCAACGTCTTCGCGCGGCTCGGGATTACCGCCGAGACCATCATCAAGGCGTGATTTCGTCGATCGACAGCGTCTTGCCGGTCATCTGGCTGGCGGCGACAGCGTAGCCGCCGCTTGCTCCATCGATGAAATGCATATGATCGCGCGATAGCGGCGTCGGCACGAAGCACGTCATCAGTGCCGATGTCTGGCTGTGAAGGCCATAGCGCGCGATGCCGTCAGCCTGCGCCTTCTCCAAAAGCGCCCGGATCAGGCCGAGGCGATGCGCATCGATGTCGAGCGTCATCTTCAGGCCATCGTCGAATTTGCGAAAGTCGGAATTGCCGGCGACGTCGCGCTTGTAGAGCCGGGCGTCGAAGGTGCCGAACTTCAAATTCAGCTTGTGCAGGATCACGGTCAGCGCGACCTGCAGCATGATGATGATTCGCTGCCGCAGCCGCCCCGCATGCGGCGCCGTCGCCCGGACCTCCCGGTTGATGCCCTTCAGCGAGAAGCCAAGCGCCGGCCCATCGGCCGGAACCGGATGCGCGTCGCGGCTCTGTTCGGCGGAGATGGCGACCACGTCGCTCACCAGCTGCCGGAACTCCGGCGTCACGCCACGGTCGCCCGGCACCGCGATGATCGAGGCGATCTCGCCATTGCGGGATTCGATCGGGTTCCAGCGACAGGAAAGGCCAGTCAGATCCGGGCGCGCGCCCGCCGGTGCCGGCTCGATGGCGTAGCGTCCTTCCTTCATCTGCCGCTCGGCCCAGTTGCCGCCACCGCCCGCGAACATCGCGTAGCTGACGAAGGGGCTTGCCGAATATCGGGCGACGCGCACGTCCAGCCCCTCTCGCCTGATGTCGCTGAGCGGCACCAGGGCAACGCGCAGCGTCAGCAGCAGATCCTCCTCGGCCCATCGCTGGGCCGCCCCAAGCGCTTCGCGCGCCGCTGTTTCCATAGAGCCGGGCAGGGCGACGATCGCGCCATCGCCGCCGAAAACGAAGGGGTAGTCGCCCTTGCCGAGCGCGTTGAGCACGGCGGAGATGACGCTCGCGCCGGCCATGTTCACGTCCTTGTAGCGACCATCCATGATCGCCTGCGTCGACCCGACGATATCGGCAACCGCCAACACCCAATCATCAGGCAGGCGGCGATAATTGTTCGTATCTGTCACGCCCTCGAATTGGTCGAAGACCGGCACGCTGGCAAAGAAGCTGTCGTCGGGAATGTCGTTCATATGAGAGTTAGAACAGACAGGCCGATCTGCGGCAATGGCATTTTCGGCGCGGACCGATCTTGCTCAATTCCAATCGGTCACGCGGGGGCGAAGACGATAACCTTCATGTGAGTTTGGCAGGCAGCCGCGCATGTCGGCTTGCACGCTTGACCCTTTGCCGCTAGCTCTGTCGCCAACATCCATGCTTGCAACGCGTGGCTGCGAAACCGCGAGATATCGGTTTTGCGGCAAACGCCAACAGCAGGCATGCATCCATCCCACAAGCGTGATGTCTTTGCATCCGCTCTCATGAACTACGAACGGACACAGTCGCAAATGAGCCGCCTCGACAGCTTCATTCGCCGTTTGACGGCCCAGCGTGATATTCTGAACTCCATCGTCGATCTCGTTCAAAAGATAGAAGGTCCCGTGCTCGAATTCGGGCTCGGCAACGGCCGGACCTACGATCATCTGCGCGAGCATTTCCCCGGTCGCCGCATCATTGCCTTCGACCGCGACGTGCGCTCCTATTCGTCCTCGACGCCGCCGGCCGAGAACATGGTGACCGGTGAGATCCGCGAATCGGGCCAAGCCTTCCTCGGCATCGGCGCCGCTCTCGCGCATGCCGATATCGGTACCGGCCATGACGAGATCGATGCGGTGACGCTGACGTGGCTGCCGCAACTGATGGTTGGCGTTCTGGCAACGGGCGGGATCGCCGTCAGCGGCCTGCCGATCGAGCAGCCCGAACTCGAACCGCTGCCGCTTCCAGCAGGTATCAAGGAAGGCCGCTACTACCTCTACCGCCGGCGCTGATCAGGGCAGGAACAGCACGTCGTACTGGTCGATGTCGCCGGGCAGGTCCTGCACGGCCATTTCCTTCTCTCCGTCTTCAAAGAATACGAGGCAGCGATCGTAGAAACCGGCAAGCGTGGCGATGAAGTCGCCTGTCTGTGCCGGGCCGTAAAAGCTTGGCGTGAACTCCATGTAGAGTGGCACGCGGCGCGATAAGAGCGGTAGCATGGACCGGCACGCCACCGGCTCATATCCTTCGATATCCATCCAGACGAGGCCGATTGCGGCGGGGTCGATCGAAAGATCGGCCAAGATCTCCGTCACCAGCCGAACGGGGACGCTGATCTTCGTGTCGCTGGCGCTCTGCCGGATCGCGCTGCTCTTGCCGTGATTATTGGCATTCATGAAGAAATCGATCTCGCCCGACATGTCGCCGGCTGCGCAATTGACCGCGGTTACTTTCTCGTCGAGCCGATTCTGCCGCAGATTGAGCTGCAGCAGCGGAAAATTGCGCGGATCCGGCTCGATCGTGACGATGTGCTGATAAGCGCCGCTGAGCGCGAAATAGACCGTCTGCGTGCCGATATTGCCGCCGATCTCCAGCAGATGGCTGTCACCTCGCAACAGGCCGCGTTGGCGCAGGATCGTCAACAAGCGATCGACGTGATCGCGCTCGAAATGCCCTTTGCGGAACACCTTGCGGCCGATGTAGTCGGAAGGCGAGAAGGTCATCAGGTGGTCGCCGGCATCGACGGTCATAGAGACGACGCGCGGCCCGATGCTTTCGATCAGGATGCGGCGGCCGGTACGCGTATCGAAGAGCTTGCGGGCGATCGCGTTGCGCATCTTGCGCCAGCGCTTCATCCAGTATTTGGCGGTCAGCCGCGATTGGCCGGGCATCAGGTCTGTCCTTCGAGCAGTTCGATCGCCTTGTCTCGCGGAATGACATAGACTTTCAAGGGCAGCGCGCGGCCTCTGACGCTGATTTCACGACTTTCTATCCCGCCCATGTCGGCACCGGCGAGTGCTGCAACCGGCTCGGAGACGACAAGCGCTACCTCGAACTCCTTCGCGGCGGCCTCCAGGCGGCTGGCGACGTTCACCATGTCGCCGATCGCCGTCGTGCTGCGGGCACGACCGAAGCCCAGCGTTCCCACCACCGCCGGGCCGGTATGGATGCCGATGGCGATGCGCAGCGGCATGGACAGTTCGTCCGACAGTTCCTCGCTCAGCTTTTCAATGTCGCGCGCGATCGATGCCGCTGCCGTCAGCGCTTGCCGACAGGCCTCCTCGGGCGAGGTGCCGATGCCGAAGAGCGCCATGGCGCCGTCGCCGATGAACTTGTCGACCCGCCCGCCGGCCTTCTCGACCGCATTGCCGACCAGCGCGAAATAGCGATTCAGCAGGAAGACAATATCGAAGGGCAGGCGGTCCTCGGTCAGCGCCGTGAAGTCGCGTATGTCGCAGAAGAGAACGGCGATCTCGCGCTCGCGGCCGGGCGTCGTCTCCTGCGTGTTGGCGGGCAGGGCGGTCTCCGTCGCGCGAAGCAGAAGCGGCACCACGGTCACGTCTTGCGTTGGGCGCAGCTGGCAAGCAAGCCGGACATCGGGTGCGGCGTTGATCCGCTTCAGCGTCGATTGCTCCATCCGGTCGGGAGCAGGAAGTGCCTCGAGATTGCTCAGCACCTGTACCCGGCAGGTGGAGCACTGCCCCTTGCCGCCGCAGACGGAATAATGCGGTATCCCACCAAGTCTGCTTGCTTCAAGAACCGTGAAGCCGCGCGGTACGCGCACCACTTCCCCGCCCTGATAATGCACGGTGATCTGGTCGACACGTTCCCTCCAGCGGCGATGCGTTCTGGCCGCGACGACGAGGAACAAGGCGCCTGCGAACGAGCCGTATAGCCCGGTGCGGATCATCCTGACTTCCGCGATCGCTTCCGGGTCCTTCATGTAGCGCGAATTGAGGTTGGATTCGTAGCGACTGCTATCTGCAATCCCCTCGTATGCCGGCTCGGCTATGGTGCGGCCCATCTCGATGAAGCCGAGAATGGCGAGAACCGGCACGAGAATGGCAACGACCAGCAGCGACGCCGCGATATCCGTGTACCAGTTGCGATAACGCAGCCAGTAGTGCAGGCCGATGCAGCCGTGGAACCAGACGAACACGAGCGCGACCACCTGGCGCAGCCCATTGCCGGGCGCGTTGATCCACAGCGTGCGCATGATCGTTTCGTAATTGTCGCGGTAGCCGTAGAGCGCGTGAACGACACGCGTGCCGATCACGTGGTCGATCAACAAGATGGGAATTGCCAGACCGAGAATGATCTGGGCAAGCTCCCCCTTGGGCATGACGAGGCTGCGGCGGATGTAGATCGAGCGCAAGACCAGCGCGATATGGGTGAAGATCGCGCCGTAGAGTGCGAGCGTGCCGACCGGATTTCGCCAAAGTGCGGTGAAAAACCGTCTACCATCTTCCGCCGCCGAAACGGAAATGAGGCCGAGCGCATGATTGGAAAAATGCAGGAACGCGAAGGCGAACATGACAAGGCCGGAGCCGAGCCGAGCACGCCTGATCGAGCGTTCCGAAAAAATGCTGCTGACTGCGCCGCTCGCCATTCAATACCGTTCTTGAAACCCAAATCACATTTGCACTAGTGATAGGGCAATTGAGGTTTTATTGCCGCCTTTCGACCGTCCGTGCACGTCACATGTTCGTCAGCAAGCCGTAAGGATGAAGACCATAGCAAACTTTCGCCTGGCGGGCACAGGGCCGGTCTTGAACACTGCATCTCAAAGTGCGTGACCACATGCGCATAGCATTCTACGCACCGCTGAAATCGCCCAACCATCCGGTGCCCTCGGGAGACCGGCTGATGGCGCGGCTGCTGATCCGCGCCTTGCAGGTGGGCGGCCATACGGTCGAGGTCGCATCCGAATTCCGCAGCTTCGCATCGACGGCGGAAGCGGCGGCAAAGGTCGAAGGCGAAGCGGCCTTGGAGTTGCAGCGGTTGCGGGCCGCGTGGGCGGGCGAAGGCGAGCCCGATCTCTGGTTCTGCTATCACCCCTATTACAAATCCGTCGATCCATTCGGACCGGCACTTTGCGCGGAATTCGGCATTCCTCTTGTCACTGCGGAAGCATCCTACTCCCCCAAGCGCGATCAGACCGATTGGGGGCCATATCAGGCGCGGATCGGCGCGATGGTCAGGGACGCTGCGGTCAACATCGGCTTCACGCGACGCGACCGAGAGGGCCTCGAAAGGGCAATCCCCGAGGCGCACATCGCGGTACTCGCCCCTTTCATCGACACGACGCCATTTGAGGGCCGCCAGCCAGTGCCGGAGCCGACACGGCTGATTACCGTCGCGATGATGCGCGCCGGCGACAAGATGCAGAGCTACGCGATGCTCGCCGAAGCGCTGACCAAGATAAGCAACAAGCCGTGGACGCTGGCGATCGTCGGTGACGGTCCGATGCGCGGTGAGGTCGAGCGCCTTTTCTCAACGTTCGAGCCGGGGAGGCTCGATTGGCTTGGGGAGCGTGGTGCTGACGATATCGTTGCGGACCTTGGAAGATCAGGCATCTACGTATGGCCGGGCTGCGGTGAGGCCTATGGGCTTGCCTATCTTGAGGCTCAGGCGGCCGGCTTGCCTGTGGTCGCTCAGAACACGGCGGGCGTTCCAGAAGTCGTCCAGTCTGGCTTGACCGGATTGCTGACGGCTGAGGGGGATATCGCCGCCTACGCTTCGGCGATCAGCGATTTGCTCGATGATGCCTTGAAACGCACCGAGATGGCGAACGCGGCACGCCGCTTCGTTCTGGCCGAACGATCGCTTGCGATTGCGGCAAAGGCGATCGACGAGATTTTATGCAGATATATAGGAAAACAATGATGACGGCTGATGACATCTGGGCGCCATTGCGGGCGGAGCTCGACCGTTGGCAGGCCGCCGGCAAGACCGCCCGCTTCTGGCTTCGCGACGACGATGCGATCGAGCCGACGCCGGCGCTGGAGCAGCTGCTGAAGGTGACCGCCGACGCCAACGTGCCATTGACGCTCGCCGTCATTCCGGCGTCCACCGGCGAGGCACTCGCGGCGCGGCTGGCTGACGAGCCGCATGTACTGGTGGCCTTGCATGGATGGTCGCATACCAATCACGCAGGGCCTGACGAGAAGAAGCAGGAACTCGGCGCCCATCGCGCGCCGGAAATCGTGCTCGGCGAGTTGCGCGACGGCTTTGCCATTCTGCAGCGGCTGTTCGGCTCGCGCTTGATCTCGATGCTGGTGCCGCCCTGGAACCGGATCAACGGCGCGCTTATCGCGAAGTTGCCGGCACTTGGCCTTGAGACCCTGTCCGTCTACGGAGTCGCCAAGGCGGGCAGCCCAATACGGCTGCTGAATACCCACGTCGATATCATGAACTGGCACGGCATCCGTGGCGGCAGGCCGCATGAGGAGCTGGTAGCTGACGTGGTGAAGGAACTGCGGGCGCGCTTCGATGATGATGCGGAGCCGATCGGCATTCTCACGCACCATCTCGTGCATGATGAGACCGCCTGGGCGTTCCTCGCCCACCTTCTGGCCGAGACGAGCGCCCATCCCGCCGTCGCCTGGAAATCGGCGGCGTCATTGGTCTAATCCTAGAGTTCAAGAACCTGGTTGTCGCGAGCTGCGAACGAGCTCGGGAAGGCGGCCTGCGCCTGCTTTTCCATGTCTTCCAGCTGCGCATCGGTGCGCGAGGGCGCGTGGTGGAAGAGCGCGAATTGTTTCGTGCCTGCCATCTTCGCCAGTTCGATGCCGTGCTGCCACGTCGAGTGGCCAAAGCCCTTGAAGCGCTGCATTTCGTCTTCGTTGTAAGTGCAGTCGTAGACGGCGAGATCGACGTCCCGCATCATTTCCAGCGCGACGGGATCATGGCTGCCTGGCGTGTGCTCGATGTCGTAGACCAGCGCGATGGAACGGCCCTGATACTCAACACGATAGCCGATCGCGCCGCCAGGGTGGTTCAGCATGAAGGTCTTGATCTTGACGCCGGGATGCGGCTCCAGGATTTGTCCGGCGTGAAAGTCGCGGAAGCTCATCGTCGCCTGGCAGATGTCGGTCTTCACAGGGAACCATGGCGGGCTGATGAATTGCTCGATCATCTCGCGCGTGGTCATCTTGCCATCGAGATGGCCGGACCAGATGCGCAGATCGATCGACGGATAGTAGATGGCCTTGAAGAAGGGCAGCCCGATGATGTGGTCATAGTGACAGTGGCTGAAGAACAGATCGACGTCGCGGACCTGCTCGTTGAGCATGCAGAGCCCGGCTTCGCGGGCGCCGGAGCCCGCGTCGAAGATCATACGGTGTTCGCCACAGCGAATCTCGATGCAGGAGGTGTTGCCACCATAGCGATCGAACTCAGGTCCGGAGACCGGGATACTGCCGCGAACGCCCCAGAACTTTACTTGAAAGAGATCTTTACTCATCGCTTTTTCAAAATGGTCCGACCCCACCGCGCTAACGTGATCATCATTTGATGCCAAGCGTGGCATTCCACAAGCCGTCTTGTTTTACGTACCGCATCCACCCTATCAATCCAACCGGTGGAATTTCTTAAGCAACCGGGTTTTGTCGCAGAAAGCAACAGCTTATGGTTCGATTTTCGTAAATTGCGGTGCGCTTTTGGCCAGCTTGCAGTGTCGAATCCTGATTTTCCTAAAAAATATATGGGAATTCGCATACGGGAATGCAAATGGCTGCCGATCCCACTTAAGTCGAAGGTTCAGGCTGGAAAAGCGGATGGTATCGACGACGCTACGAGGCGTTTTCGGTGCCGATCTTTAGTCGCGCATGGCTGCGGTGCGATATGCACATCGGGCGCCGCCGTTGCCGGCGCCGCCCGATAATGTCGTTTGTTTTCGTTTTCGCCGCCGTTGACCTAGCCGCTCCTCGGAACGAACACCGCCACGCTTTCGCGCTCGACCGTCAGCGGTTCATTGACATCAAGTCTGGTGAATGGATCGTCCGCACCAGTCGCCAGCACACGGCTCCAGTCCTCGATCCCGTTGACCTGAGGCAGTCGGACCTCGCAGTCTCCGCCGGCGTTGAACACCATGAACACACCAGCGCTCTTGTCAGCCTCAGGCGTGTTGGCGCTGTAGGACATGTAGACGCTGAGCAGGCGAAGCTCCGGATCCTTCCAGTCCTCTTCACCCATCTGCTCGCCATCAGGACGATACCAGGCGATTTCGGTGCGCCCATCCTCGCTGACGGCGCCGGTCAGGAAGCGTTCCTGGCGAAGCTCGGGGTGGTCTTTGCGCAGCGCGATCATCTTCTGGCAGAAGCCGAGGAAGGGATCGTCGAGACCGGACCAGTCGACCCAGCCGATTTCGTTGTCCTGGCAATAGGCGTTGTTGTTGCCGCCCTGGCTGTTGCCGACCTCGTCGCCGGCGACGATCATCGGAATGCCCTGGCTGAGAAGCAGCGTCGCCATCATGTTGCGGCGGCGGCGGGCGCGGGCATCGCGGATGCCGGCATCGTCGGCGGCACCCTCGGCGCCCATGTTGTCGGAGTGATTGTCCGAGTGACCGTCGCGGTTATCTTCGCCGTTCGCCTCGTTGTGCTTGTCGTTGAACGAGACCGTATCCATCAGCGTGAAGCCGTCATGAGCGGATAGAAGGTTGACCGACGATGTCGCCGCGCGGTCGGAGTGGTTGAACTGCAGCTGCGAGCCAGTAAGACGCGACGCGATGTCGGGCGCCATGCCGCCGTCGCCCTTCCAGAAGCGCCTGGTGTCGTCGCGGAATTTGTCGTTCCACTCCCGGAACGGATGCGGAAAGCCGCCGACCTGGTAACCGCCTTCGCCGACATCCCAGGGTTCGGCGATCAGCTTCACGCCCGACAGGATAGGGTCCTGGCGGATCGCGCCGAAGAAGATACCCTGGCGGTCGAAGTCGAGGTCCTGGCGCCCGAGCGTGCTGGCGAGATCGAAGCGGAAGCCATCGACGTGCATGACGCCGACCCAGTAGCGCAGGCTGTCGAGTACCATGCGCATGACCATGGGGTGGGCAACGTTTAGCGTATTGCCGGTGCCTGTCGTGTCGTAGGTGTGTCGCGGATCGTCGGGCGAGAGGATATAGTAGCTGGCATTGTCGAGGCCGCGGAAGGAAAGCGTCGGCCCGCGTTCGCTGCCCTCTGCGGTGTGGTTGTAGACCACATCCATGATGACTTCGATGCCAGCGGCGTGGAACGCCTTCACCATCGTCTTGAACTCGGTGATCTTGCTTCCCGACAGATATCGCGGCTGCGGCGCGAAGAAGCCGAGCGTCTGGTAGCCCCAGTAATTGGTAAGGCCTTTTTCCAGGAGATAGCGGTCGTTTGGAAAATGCTGGATCGGCAGCAGCTCGATCGCCGAGATGCCGAGCTTGGTCAGGTGGTCGATGATCGGTTCGCTGCACATGCCGAGAAAGGTGCCGCGCAGCTCCTCGGGTACATCGGGATGCGTCATCGTCATCCCGCGCACATGCGCTTCATAGATGATCGTGTCCGTCCAGGTTCGGCGGATGGCCTGGTCGCCATCCCAGTCGAAATCCGGATCCTGCACGATCCCCTTGACCATATAGGGAGCGCTGTCGCGGTCGTCGAAAGAGAGGTCGTCGTCCTTGGCGCCGATCGTATAGCCGTAGAGCGCGTCGTCCCATTTGAGCTCGCCGAGCACCTGCTTGGCATAGGGGTCGAGCAGTAGCTTGTTCGGGTTAAAGCGGTGACCGGCCTGCGGATCGTAGGGGCCGTGGGCGCGATAGCCATAAACGGTGCCCGGGCCAACGCCGGCGATGTAGCCGGACCAGATGTCACCCTCGCGCTTTGGCAGCGCCATGCGTGCTACCTCCTCCTTGCCATCGGGCGAGAAGAGGCAGAGCTCCATCTGTTCGGCATGGGCAGAAAACACCGCGAAATGCGTTCCCTGGCCGGTGTATTCAGCACCCAGTTCAGGCTTGAGAAAGTCGAGTTCTGAAAACGAAAAGCTCATGGAACGCCCCCGCTTGGTTGTTAGCCTGCAGGGAACGTTGTTGCGCTGCAAAAGTTCCTTGGACTACCGCTAGGGCGTATCGATTTGCGCCACTAAAGATCAGGGCATCAACTGTCCGCCATTGACCTCGATGATCTGGCCGGTCACGTAGCCTGACAGTGTTGGCGATGCGAGGAACAGATAAGCGCCGACGCAATACTCGGGCGTGCCGACGAAGCCCATCGGGATCGACTTGCGCTGCATCTCCATCTGCTCGTCGTTGGTATAACGCTCGTGAAACGGCGTGGCGATCACGCCTGGCGCCACCGCGTTGACGCGAATGCGGTCGGGCACGAATTCCTTCGCATGGCCGCGGGTGATGGTGGAAACGAAGCCCTTGGCGGCTGCGTAGAGAATGGCGCCGCCACCGCCGCCGTTTCGCGCGGCAATCGATGTGGTGTTGATGATGAAGCCGCCCTGCTTCTTCAGCCATGGGTGGGCCGCGCGGGTTGCGGCCAGCACGGAGCGGGCGTTGAGGTCCATTACCTTCTCGTAATGCTCGTCGGTGAATTCCGAGGTCGGCTTGCGGCCTAGCATGCCGCCGGCATTGTTCACCAAGCCATCGAGATGGCCGAATGTCTTGGCGGTCTCTTCGACCACGCGCTCGGTTTCGCCCTCTTTCGACACGTCGCCATGGACGAGATGGACGTGACCGCCCGCCGCCTTGATCTCGTCTGCCAGCGCTTCTGCCTGCTCTCGGCTTGAGTTGTAGTGAATTCCGACCTTCATTTCCTGTGCTGCAAGCGCTCTGGCGAGTGCCGCGCCAATGCCTGTCGAAGCGCCGGTGATCAGAACGGCCTTGCCGGCCAGATCGGGAATTTTGATTGCCGCAAGCAATTGCGCAAGATGTGCCATGAAAACGATCTCCCAGTTTTATCGAAAGGCCGACGCGCGTCCGGCCAAGATGATGTCCCGCCGGGATTAGATTGGAGATCAGTTGCCTGCGTCAAGCTCCGGATAGTGACGGAAGATGCCGTCTTCGCTGAAGGCAAGCCGGCGAGGGGAGGCGAGATAGGCGGCGATCCGGGGGCGCTCGCGAACCGTGACATGCAGATCGGCCAAGGCGGGATAGCGGCCCTGGTATCCCTTCATCGCATTCGGAAATGCGTAGCAAAGGCCTTCGATCACCTGGAACAGTGACAGATCGACATAGGACAGCTCCGAACCAACGATATGCCGTGGGCCGCTGGGGTTCTGCCGCAGCGCGCGCTCGAAATAGCCGAGATATTTCGGGATACGCTCATCGATGAACGCCGTCGAACGCGCCTTCGCTTCTGCCTTCTGATCCTCGTAGTAGAGCCCTGTCGATATTGGATGGTGGGTATCGTGAACCTCGGAGACGAAATCGGTGATCGTCAGCTGAAGCCCGTTCGCGGTGTAGCACAGCTTTTCATCTGCGGGAGCGAGCCCGAGCTTCGGGCCGAGGTAGAAGAGGATGTTGGCGACGTGCGAAACCAGAATGTCGCCATCCTTTAGAAAAGGCGGAGCAAACGCGGTCGTCGAATCCGACCCGTGATCAAGGATTTCCAGCATGGCATCGGTGCCCATGCCCGGCTGCTCATGTCTCACGACGTCGACGTAATCGGCGCCCGCTTCCTCGAGCGCGAGGCGCACGAACTCGCCGCGTCCCTGAATACCGTCCCAATAGTAGAGTTGATAGGCCATCCGCGCCTCCCTGAGGGCGCCTGGTCGCTGGATCGTCGTGCAGACGCGCCTGTTTAGATTATCGGCGATTGGCATCGCCGCCATTCGTTACTTGCGGCCATACCAGCGCGATACGGCTGCGATGCGTTCGAATGCCGATCGGCGCATCGAAATGGCGGCTGGCTTTTCTCGGAAGAAGAAGGCCACGAGATTGTCGACGACGACGACAAGCAGCATGGCGAGCGCCAGATAAGCCGTTGCAGCAAGGACCAGGGTCGGCATTTTATCTTACACCGGAGCGATGAACATGTAGCAACCTGCTACAATGAGGGAAACGAGAATTACGTCGAAGTAGCTGCGGTTCATGACCATTCTCCCAGTTTTGCAGGAGAACCGTCAGAAGGTCACTTTTGTTCCATTGGGAACCGCCGCCACAGCGCTTTTAAATAAGGCCGAAATTGCGCTGAGACTGGAGATCTTGCTGGCATTCATTCAATACGACTGAATTAATGCAGAGATGTGACTGAAATGAAAACAGGGCGCCCTTTAAGCGCCCTTTTAAATCAATAATTTGCAGAGATCACGCCGACTTTCGCGGCGAGGATTTCTTAGGCGCGGCTTTGGTCGCCTTGGCGGCGCTACTCACCTTGATCTCGGGAGCCGCGCGTTTCGTTCTGCTCTTGACTTCCTTGCCATCGGCGGACGCGGCGGACCCTTCGAGCGCGGCGCGCTCTTTCATCGCCTGTTGCCAATGTTCATGATCACGCCCGCTGGGGCGGCCTTCCTCTTCCCAAAGCGCATACGCGCGCTTCTGAACCCACTCTCTTTGAGTTTCCGTCATCGCCGATCTCCACTGCACGGATGCCATCGTTCAAACGCGATACTGATTGAAGAGTTCCAGACGAATCGGATTGTTTCAAGTAATTTCTGACACACTGCAAAAATATATGTGGCGTTGCAGCACGATGCTTAACGAAGGCACGGCATCTGCCCCAAATACGGGCATTCCGTTGCCGTGGCTGGCGCGGTTATACTGTCATCAGACCACGCCGAAGACCGGCCGATAGCGTTCCGTATGTGCCACCCAAGGGCGTGATTGAACAGTCCTGAATTGCCGCTATATCTTGGTGACATGTTTTATCTCATATCGACCTATTGGCCGCATATCCTGTTCGTTATTTCGTTGCTCATGGGGGCTGCCGCGGCAATCCACGCGACCATGACGAAGGAAGAGGTGCGTGCCGCGATCGGCTGGGTCGGCGTCATCGTCCTGTCGCCCATCGTTGGCGCCGTGCTTTATGCCATCGCCGGCATCAACCGCATAAGGCGAGCGTCCTTGAGCCTGCGCCGCGACGCGCTAATGCCGCAGGCCGATCTCGATGAACTGGAGACCTTCGACGCCGAAGCCGAGATGGTCATCAGCGGTTTCGGACGTCGTTTCGCCGCCCTGCAGACGCTCGGCGACCGTGTGGCCCGCAGCCCGATCGCGACCGGCAACACCATCGACATGCTCGAAACCGGCGATGATTGCTACGCCGCGATGAAGGCGTCGATCGATGGTGCCGAGCGAAGCGTTCTGCTCGAAACCTATATTTTCGATCGCGACCCGATCGGCCTCAGGATCGCCGATGCGCTGATCGCGGCGACGAAGCGCGGCGTGCAGGTCCGCGTGCTGATCGACGCCGTTGGCGCCCGCTACTCGGTGCCGAGCATCCTCGGTTACCTTGAGGATGGCGGTGTTTCCGTCTCTGTGTTCAACGGCAATGTCATCATCGGCCTGCGCTTGCCCTATGCGAACCTGAGAACGCACCGAAAGATCGTAATCGTCGACGGCCGGGTGGCGCTCACCGGCGGCATGAACATCCGGGCGGGTTTCACGCGCGAGTTTGCCGGCGAGGACTTCGCGCGCGACACGCATTTTATGGTCACTGGGCCCGTTGTCGCTGACCTGTTCGATATCGCAGCTGAAGACTGGCGTTTCACGACGGGCGAGGAGCTGACCGGCGACGAGTGGCGGATCGCAGCACCTGAGCGGGAGCCGGGTGATCCCGTCTTCATGCGCGTGGTTGCTTCCGGACCGGACAGAAGGGTGGAGACGAACCACAAGATGCTGATGGGGGCCTTTTCGGTCGCCCGCACGTCGATCAAGATCATGTCGCCTTATTTCCTGCCGGATCGGGAGCTGATCAGCGCGCTGGCGACGGCGGCGCGCCGGGGCGTCGAGGTCGATATCGTGGTTCCCGCCGCCAACAATCTCGTTCTGGTCGACAGGGCGATGACTGCGCAGTTCGATCAGATCGTCAGCAACTACTGCCGCATCTGGCGCGCCAGCGGCGCGTTCAGCCATTCGAAATTGTTGTCGATCGATGGCGTCTGGTCCTATGTCGGCTCGTCCAATCTCGATCCGCGCTCGCTGCGGCTGAACTTCGAGATCGATCTCGAAGTTTTGAACGAGGGCTTCGCCAACGAGATCGAGGAACATATCGACGAGGCGATCCGCTCCGCAGCGCCGGTCACGCTGCAAGGCTTGCGGTCCGCGCCGTTTCCGGTGCGCCTGCTGAACAAGGTTCTCTGGCTCGGCTCGCCCTATCTCTGAGCGATTTTTGCGTGCTTTAACATGGCAACTTCAAACGGAGCGCCTATACTGAAGCCAGGGAACCCATTCGCTTCATGGAGCACCGGAAAACAGCGATGCATGCCAGGAACAACAATCTGCCAGCAAGCATTCTTGCTTCCATCCGAAACCACAGGAAGCGCGTCGAACTGGCTCATGCCAGTCCAATGTCACGCCCGGAAGGCACGCTGATCGCGTCCTACAATGTGCATAAATGCGTCGGCAACGACAGACGCTTCGACCCTGATCGCACCAGCCGCGTCATCCATGAAATCGACGCCGACGTCATCGCCCTTCAGGAGGCGGACACGCGTTTCGGCGAACGGACGGGCATTCTCGATCTGCCGCGCCTGGAAAGGGAAAGCGGGTTGGTGCCCGTGCCGATCAGCGGCGTGAACAAGGCGCATGGCTGGCACGGCAATGTGGTGCTCTTCAAGAAGGGGCTGGTCCGAGACGTTCACCAGATCAAGCTTCCCGGCCTGGAGCCGCGCGGCGCGCTCGTCGCGGAACTCGATCTCGAGCGGGGTGGCGCGCTGCGGATCATCGCCGCGCATTTCGGCCTTTTGAGGCATTCGAGGGCACAGCAGGCGAAAGTGCTGCTCGAATTGATGGCTGATAAGTCCGATATGCCGACCATCTTGCTGGGCGACCTGAATGAATGGCGCCTGGGCGACCGCTCGTCGCTTCACTCGTTTCAGTCGATCTTCGGTCCGCAGCCGCTCGCCGTGCCGAGCTTTCCCGCGCGTTTGCCGGTGCTTGCGCTCGATCGCATCATGGCAAACCGCAAGGGCGTGCTGACCACGGTCGAGGCTCACGATACGCCATTGTCGCGCGTCGCCTCCGATCATCTACCGATCAAGGCCTTCGTCAATCTGCAGGAAAACGCCAAGTCCGCTTGATAACGGGCGGCGCCGCAACCGCGGCCGGTTTACCATAGGCGCCTCGCGCACCTTGACACAGCCTCCAGTCATGAGAGGGTCTGCGCGGATCGGCACAGGGCCGGCACGGAGAGGTCTGGGAATGCGAAGCGCACGCCATCATGGAGATGCGGCCGGCCGGTCGGTAGCGGCTGCACTGCGTATTGCTGCGGCCGCTACCCTGTTTTCGCTCTGTCTTGCAGTTCCCTCGCTTGCAGCCGACGAACCCGTACAGACGGAGGCGTCGAGAGCGCAGGTCGCGAAGCTCCTGGACAAGATGGGCGAGCATTACGCCAAGGCCAGTACGCTTTCCGAACGTCGCGATGCTTTCGAACAGTT
This sequence comes from Rhizobium sp. 2MFCol3.1, assembly GCF_000377565.1. Classification (GTDB taxonomy): domain Bacteria; phylum Pseudomonadota; class Alphaproteobacteria; order Rhizobiales; family Rhizobiaceae; genus Rhizobium. The sequence continues at coordinate 53,784 of NZ_KB898368.1, forward strand.
GATGCAAAAGACACCGGGCCCGTCACGGGTGCAGATCAAGGAAGTCGACGCAGGTGGCGTCGGCGCCGAATTGATATGGCCGGCGCGGCTTCATTATTCGCTCGGTAAGCGCGCCATCCTCTATGTCCATGGCGGCGGCTTCTACAGCGGTTCACTGGATACGCATCGCGCGTCGGCCGCGTCCTTTGCAAAGGCGGCATCGGCGGATGTGCTGCTGATCGATTATCGGCTGGCGCCGGAATATCCCTATCCCTCGCAGATCGACGACACGTTGACCGCTTATCTCTGGCTGCTCGATTCCGGATATGAGAGCAGCAACATCGTCATGCTCGGCGATTCCGTCGGGGGCAACCTCGCGATCGAGGCGGTGCTGCGGCAGATCAAGCTGCGCGGGCCGCCACCTGCTGCCGTCATCACCATCAGCGCCGTCACCGACCTTGCAGCCACAGGCGCATCGATCAAGACGAACGCCGCCAACGATCCGTTCGGCAATGCATTGCAGATCGAGACGGCGCGCAAGGCCTATCTCGGAGATCGCTCGCCCACGGACCCGCGCGTATCGCCGCTCTATGCCGACATGAAGGGCTTTCCGCCGCTCTTGATGCAGGTCGGTTCCAAGGAGATTTCGCTCGACGACACGTTGCGTCTTGCCGACAAGGCCAAGGAGGCCGGTGTCGATGTGACGACGGAGGTGCTGCCGGGAATGATCCACCAATGGCAGCTGTTTCCGTTCTGGCTCGACGATGCCCGCAAATCCAACCAGCGTGCCGCCGAATTCGCGCTACAGCATTTCGCCGACAAACCGCGTCAGTAGACGCGGCAAGCGTTTCGATCGGCGCATTTCTCGCCCCGGCCACCACAAGGCACGTTCGCGCCTCATGGCTGAGCCGGCCGCTGGCGCTCCTCAGGCGGACCTGAAGAGCTTCCAGCGGGTCGGCCGAAACGCAATGCCGCTGTGGTCAATGGCCCCTGCCGCCGCCGGCGGCAGTTCAAGCTCGATCGGCGGATGGCCTTGCCCGATGTCGATCTCCACGTGACGCGTGCCGGCAACGCGGCGGCTGCTGGTCACGATACCGGCGATGCCTTCGGCGCCATTGCGAATTTCGATATCGTGCGGACGGAAGTAGAGGCTCGCCTCACCGTCAGCCTCGCCCTCGGCGCGGATGCCGAGCGAGCGCCCGTCGAACCAGATGTCGCCGCTGGAAATCTTGACCTTCAGACAGTTGGATTGGCCGACGAAGCCGAAGACGAAGGGCGAATTCGGGTGATCGTAGACATCGTCGGGCGTGCCGACCTGCTCGATCGCGCCCTGGCTCATCACCACGACGCGGTCTGCTAGCTCCATCGCCTCGTCCTGATCGTGGGTGACGAAGATGGTCGTGTGCCCCGTCCGGTCGTGGATCTCGCGCAGCCACTTGCGAAGATCCTTGCGGACCTGCGCGTCGAGCGCGCCGAACGGCTCGTCGAGCAGAAGCACGTTCGGCTCCACCGCCATGGCGCGCGCCAGCGCCACGCGCTGCCGCTGGCCGCCGGAGAGCTGCGCGGGGTAGCGCTTTTCGAGGCCGGGGAGCTGGACGAGATCAAGCAGTTCCAGCGCTCTGCGGCGTATTTCGTCCTTCGGAGGACGGCGCGAGGAATGACGGACCTTGAGCCCGAAGGCGACATTGTCGAGCACCGTCATGTGGCGGAACAGCGCGTAATGCTGAAACACGAAACCGATATTGCGCTCCTGAACGCTCTTGCGAGACGCGTCTTCGTCGCCGAAGTAGATCAGGCCGTCAGTCGGGCTTTCGAGCCCGGCGATCAGGCGCAAGAGCGTCGTCTTGCCGGAGCCCGACGGACCAAGCAGCGCGATCAGTTCGCCGGAGCGGATATCGAGCGACACGTCATGCAGAGCCGGAAACCGATCGAATTCCTTGCGTAGGTTTTGAACACGAACTTCCATTCTAATTCCTCAGTGCCGCCGGCTCGCGGCGATTTCATCGCTGTATCGCATTTCCAGCAAGGTCTTCAAAACAAGGGTGACGAGCGCGAGCAGCGCCAGCAGGGTGGCAACGGCGAAAGCCCCGGTGAAATTATACTCGTTGTAGAGGATTTCCACCTGCAGCGGCATCGTGTTGGTCTGGCCGCGAATATGGCCGGACACGACCGAGACGGCGCCGAACTCGCCCATTGCGCGGGCGTTGCAGAGAAGCACGCCGTAAAGCAGGCCCCATTTGATGTTAGGCAAGGTCACGTGCCAGAAGGTCTGCCAGCCGCTGGCGCCAAGCGAGATCGCGGCCTCTTCGTCGCCGGTTCCCTGTTCCTGCATGAGCGGGATGAGCTCGCGGGCGACGAAGGGAAAGGTGACGAACATGGTTGCCAGGATCAATCCCGGAACCGCGAAGAGGATCTTGATACTGTGGGCGCTCAGCCATTGGCCGAGATAGGTGTTGGCGCCGAGCAGCAGAACGAAGACCAGACCCGATATGACCGGCGAGACCGAGAAGGGCAGGTCGATCAGCGTTGTCAGGAAGGCCTTGCCCTTGAACTCGAACTTGGCGATCGCCCAGGCGGCAGCCACGCCGAACACGACGTTCAACGGCACGCTGATGCCCGCGACGATCAGGGTCAGCCGGATCGCCGAAAAGGTTTCCGCATCCTGCAAGGCCGTGAAGAAGGCTGTCGGCCCTTTTCGGAATGCTTCGACGAACACGGCTGTGAGCGGCAGGATCAGGATCAGTGTCAGGAACACCAGCGAGGCGACGATCAGCGTCCGCCGCGCCCATCGGTGCTCGGTGACGACGGAGCGGACTTTCGTGACGGGCGAAGCGTGCGTCTCATGCGCCATTGCCATACCTCCGTCTGCTCCAGCTCTGGATAAGGTTGATGACGAGAAGCATGGCGAAGGACAGCACCAGCATGACGGCGGCGATACCGGTGGCGGCCGCGTAGTTATACTCTTCGAGCTTGATGACGATCAGCAGCGGGGCGATCTCCGATTTGAACGGCAGGTTGCCGGCGATGAAGATGACCGATCCGTACTCGCCGACGCCTCGTGCAAAGGCCAGCGCGAAACCCGTGAGAACCGCAGGCGCCAGGCCAGGCAAAAGAACGCGGGTGATCGTCTGCAGACGGTTTGCGCCGAGCGTGGCGGCGGCCTCCTCGACCTCCTTGTCGATCTCCTCCATGACTGGCTGCACTGTGCGCACGACAAAAGGCAGGCCGACGAAGACCAGCGCCACGACGATGCCAACAGGCGTGAAGGCGATCTTGATGCCGAGCGGCGTCAGGAACTGGCCAAGCCAACCGTTGGGCGCATAGAGCGTCGCAAGCGCAATGCCGGCGACGGCGGTCGGCAGCGCGAAGGGCAGGTCGACCATGGCGTCGATGATGCGTTTGCCGGGAAAGCGGTAGCGCACCAGCACCCAGGCAAGCACGATGCCGAAGACGACGTTGACGCAGGCAGCCGCGAAGGCGGTGCCGAAGCTGATCCGCAGCGCGTTCACCGTGCGGGCATCAATCGCGATCGACCAGAATTTCTCCCAGCCAAGTTCGCTCGAACGCCATGCGAGGCCCGAGAGGGGGATGAGGATAAGAAGGGTGAGCCAGATCAAGGTAAAGCCGAGTGCCATTCCAAATCCTGGAATGACACTCGGCCGCCTGAACCGCCACCGCGTGGGGCTATGTGCTCTCATGCGATGTATTATTGTGCCGGCTTGTAGATTTGGTCAAACACGCCGCCATCTCCGAAGAACTTCGGCTGCGCTTCCTTCCAGCCGCCGAAATCGTCGATCGTTGCAAGCGTCAGCTTCGGGAAGCGGGCGATATCGGCAGGGTCGGCTGCTTCGGGCTTGATCGGGCGGTAATAGTGCTTGGCCGCGATCTTCTGGCCCTCGTCGGAATAGAGGTAGTTCAGATAGGCCTCGGCGACCTTGCGCGTGCCCTTCTTGTCGACATTGCCGTCGACCACGGCGACCGGCGGGTCGGCGCGGATCGAGAAGCTCGGCGTTACGATCTCGAACTGATCGGGGCCGAGTTCTTCGAGCGAGAGATAGGCTTCGTTTTCCCAGGCAAGAAGCACGTCACCCAGTCCGCGCTGGACGAAGGTGGTGGTCGCGCCACGTGCGCCGGTGTCGAGAACGGGAACGTGCTGCAGCAGGCTCGTCACATAGGCCTGCGCCTTCGCCTCATCGCCGCCGTTTGCCTGCTTGGCCCAAGCCCAGGCAGCCAGGAAGTTCCAGCGCGCACCGCCCGAGGTCTTCGGGTTCGGCGTGATCACCTGGACGTCGTCCTTCACGAGGTCGGCCCAGTCCTTGATGCCCTTGGGATTGCCCTTGCGGACCAGGAACACGATGGTGGAAGTGTAGGGCGTCGAGTTGTTGGGAAGCTTGCTCTTCCAGTCCGCCGGGATCTTGCCGGTCTTCTGGGCGATCGCGTCGATGTCGCCTTCGAGAGCGAGCGTCACAACATCGGCGTCGAGACCGTCGATGACCGAGCGCGCCTGGGCGCCGGAACCGCCATGCGAAGCCTGGACCGTTACCGTCTCGCCGGTGTCCTTCTGCCACTTCTGTGCGAAGGCGGCGTTGAAATCCTTATAGAGTTCCCGTGTCGGATCGTAGGATACGTTGAGAAGCGTCTGATCGGCAAAAGCTGGTGCGACAGTGCCGATGGCGAAACTGCCTGCCAAAACCGCGGCTGCGAGAAGCCGGGTAATCCGTTGTGCGTGCATGGGGAACCTCCTTCGTTTGTGATCCAAACTCTACCAAGTTGGTCGTATAATGAAACGAAGATTGTTTCTGTTCCATGCGGCGGTTCCGGAATGGCGTGCCATTTCGTGTGCTGTTTTGAAATGATTGTGCTGTCGAACCTGAGCGACAGGTGGCTGCGATTTGACTCGCGCACTTTAGGAATGGCCGCGTTTTTAGAACAACCTGCGAGCAGACGCGGGCATTCCATCGCGCCATGAGCAAAAGCCTCGGCGACAGAATTGAAATCCGCCGTGTTCGGCGATTATAGTCCGCCGACGCCGCGCTCGACTCGCGCGGGGAGACAAGGGAAGGAACATGCAATGACCAAAGTCCGCGCACTGGTGCTGGAACGCCAGCATGAGCTCGCTATCCGCGAAATCGATCTGCCTATGGAAACCGGGCCGGGCGAGGTCAAGATCAAGATACACACGGTCGGCGTCTGCGGCTCCGACGTTCACTATTACACGCACGGCAAGATCGGCCCCTTCGTCGTCAACGAGCCGATGGTGCTCGGGCACGAGGCGGCTGGTACCGTCGTCGAGGTTGGCGCCGGCGTCACACATCTGAAGGTCGGCGATCGTGTCTGCATGGAGCCGGGCATTCCCGATCCGAATTCCAAGGCAAGCCGGCTCGGCATGTACAATGTCGATCCCGCCGTTTCCTTCTGGGCGACACCGCCAGTTCACGGCGTGCTCACGCCCGAAGTCGTTCATCCCGCCAACTACACGTTCAAGCTGCCTGATAATGTAAGCTTTGCCGAAGGCGCCATGGTTGAGCCCTTCGCCGTCGGCATGCAGGCGGCCACCAAGGCGAAGATCGCGCCAGGTGATACCGCCGTCGTGCTTGGCGCCGGTCCTATCGGCACCATGGTCGCCATCGCCGCACTCGCCGGCGGTTGTGCCCGCGCGATCGTTGCCGATCTCGCGCAGCCAAAGCTCGATATCGCCGCTCAATATCAGGGCGTGATCCCGGTCAATATCCGCGAAACAAACCTTGTCGAGGAAGTCTCGCGGCTGACGGACGGATGGGGTGCCGATGTGATCTTCGAATGCTCCGGTTCACCGAAGGCCTGGGAAACGATCATGGATCTGGCGCGTCCCGGCGGCGTCATCGTTGCTGTCGGCCTGCCGGTCAACCCGATCGGCTTCGACGTCTCGACTGCCTCGACCAAGGAAATCCGCATCGAAACGGTGTTCCGCTACGCGCATCAGTATGAGCGGTCGATTGCGCTGCTCGGTTCCGGTCGCGTCGACCTGAAGCCTCTGATTTCCGAGACCTTCGGCTTCGAAGAATCGGTCAAGGCTTTTGACCGCGCGGTCGAAGCGCGCCCGAGCGACGTGAAGCTCCAGATCGTGATGGACTAGGTGCCTGTCGGCTAGCTCGCGCTAGCCGACACTTTTCTGAAAGCTCTTCTGAAGACAAGGGCCGCGCCCGCCACGATGGCCGCGGCCCCGAGCCCGACGAAGAGGTGATGGTGCAGCGGAAGACGACCGAGGATCTGTTCGATGCCGTGCCCGAAGAGATAGCCGAGCGCCGTAAACAGCTGTCCCCATACAAGCGCCGCGATCGCATTCAACATCACGAACTTTCCGGTCGAGATTCGCGTCGTGCCGATCACGATCGGACTGATCGTCCTTAAGCCGACGAGAAAGCGGAATGCAAGGATGAAGCCTGTCGGATAGCGCTCAAGAAGCGACGTCACCTGCGCCAGCGTCGGCGTTTCCATCAACCGGCGAACGACATGCCAGCGTGATGCATAGCGACCGGCGAAGAACCACATCTGGTCTCCGGCGAAGGAGCCCGCCGACGCCATCAGCGAGGCCGACCAGTAGGTGAGCAGCCCGCGATGGGAGATGATGCCGCCGAGGAAGGCCGCGGTCTCTCCCTCGAATGCGGTGCCCAGGAAGATCGCGACAATCCCATAGTGTTCGATAAGATGTTCTATGGACACGATTGATCCCTCAGCGTTTTGGCCTGTCGCCGTGCAGGCTACACGCTCTTCAGGTCGCCAAGCAATGTTGGGATCAATTCGGACACTGTCGGATGGATCGGCACGGCCCATTTCAGCTCGGGATAGGTTGTCCCGGCGTTCATCGCGTCGATGAAGCCATGGATCGCCTCGTCGCCCTCTATGCCGAGGATAGCGGCGCCGAGGATCTGCTTGGTTTGCGCGTCGGCGATCACCTTCATGAAGCCCTTCGTCTCGCCCCGCTCCTTGGCGCGGCCGACTTTGGCCATCGGCCGGGTGGAGATCATGATCTCGCGGCCCGATGCACGCGCCTGTCTTTCCGACATGCCGACGCGGCCGAGCGGCGGGTCGATATAAAGCGCATAGGCGAGGATGCGGTCGCTGAGCTTGCGATCCTCGCCGTCGAGCAGGTTGGCGGCCGCGATCTCGAAGTCGTTGTAGGACGTATGGGTAAAGGCGCCGTGGCCGTTGCAGTCGCCAAGCGCCCATATGCCCTCGACGTTGGTCGCGAGCTTGTCGTCAACGGTGATGTAGCCACGCTTGTCGGTGGCCACACCAGCACGATCGAGGCCGAGATCGTCGGTATTGGGCACGCGGCCGGTTGCGATAAGGACGTGGCTCGCTTTGATCTCGGCGATGCCATCGGCGACCGTGACCTCTATCCCATCCGCTCCGTTCTTGAACGCGATGCGGTCCGCGCCGGTGCGGACCGTAATTCCCTCGGCGCGCAGAATATCGGCGATCGCGTCCGAAATATCCTCATCCTCCCGTGAGGCGAGCTTGGGGCCACGTTCCACGACCGTTACCTCCGCACCGAAACGCCGATACATCTGGGCGAACTCAAGGCCGATATAGCTTCCGCCAATGACCACCAGATGCCGGGGCAGCGTGTCCAGCGCGATGATCGATGTGCTTGTCAAGTAATCGATGTCGTCGATACCCGGCATGTCGGGAATGGCCGGTCGCGCGCCGACGTTGAGGTAGATGCGTGGCGCGGTGAGCAGCTCGCCGTTGACACTGATCGTCCGTTCGCTTTCGAAGCGCGCATGGCCGTAGATCACGGTCACGCCGTCCATGCCCGCGAACCAGCTGATCAGGCCGTTGCGGGCGTCCATGGTCACTGTCTCGGCTCGCTTGCGCACGATCGTCATGTCGATCCCGATCGCGCCCGGGATTGTCACGCCGTAGCTGACGGCGTTGCGGGCCACATAGGCGGCGCGGGCGCTGGCGACGAGGGTCTTGGTTGGCATGCAGCCGGCGTTGACGCATGTGCCGCCGAGATATTTGCGCTCGATCAGCGCGACCTTCATGCCCTTCTCCGCCATCCGGGCGGCGAGGAAGGGGCCAGATTGGCCGGCGCCGACAACGATGGCGTCGAAACTACGCATCAGACCGACGCCACGATCAGGATCGCGCCGACAATGGCGACCGCGTCCTCGAGAATGGCGGCCGGCGGATCTCGATGAAACACGCTCGCCAGCTTAGCGCGTGCCGCAGCGCCGCCGAGTGTGCCCGCAGCCGCGCCGAGAATGCCGGCGATGAGGCCGCCGATCAGCGAACCGCTGGCGGCGCCGATCGTGGCGCCTGACAGCGCGCCCATGATCAGTCGCGCACCGAACTGCATCGGCACTTTTCTTGAAGGCGTGGATGGCAATTGATCCGTCACCAGTTCGACCAGCGCCAGCAGCGTGAAAATCCACGGGGTCCAGCGATAGCCCATGAAGGCGAACGGCGTCTGAGTCACATCGAACCAGCCGAGCGCCGCTCCCCAGGCAACGGCTGCCGGCGCTGTTAGCGCGCGCAACCCGGCGATGATACCAATCAGAAATGCGAAAAACAGAAGCATGCGCAATCCCCCATCGCAACGCAGGCCATCCCCGCGACGAGTGAAAGCTGGCACATTGTCGGGTCCGTTGCAATTTGGCGGCGAAGAAATTCGGTCAGTTCGAGAACGCCGCTATTCCCGTTATGGCGCGGCCGAGGATCAGCGCGTGAATGTCGTGCGTTCCCTCATAGGTGTTGACCACTTCGAGGTTGACGAGATGGCGGGCGACGCCGAACTCATCGGATATGCCGTTGCCGCCAAGCATGTCGCGCGCCATTCGGGCGATATCGAGCGCCTTGCCGCAGGAATTGCGCTTGAGGATGGAGGTGAGCTCGACCGGCGGGTGGCCGTCTTCCTTCATGCGGCCGAGGCGCAGGCAGCCCTGCAGCCCGAGCGTGATTTCGGTCGCCATGTCGGCGAGCTTCCTCTGGATCAACTGATTGGCGGCGAGCGGCCGGTCGAACTGCTTTCGGTCGAGCGTGTATTGCCGCGCCCGCGCATAGCAATCCTCGGCGGCGCCGAGCGCGCCCCATGCGATTCCGAAACGGGCCGAGTTGAGGCAGGTGAAAGGGCCCTTGAGGCCGGAGACGTTAAGCAACAGGTTCTCTTCCGGCACGAAGACGCTATCCATCACCACTTCGCCTGTGATCGAGGCGCGCAAGCCGATCTTGCCGTGAATGGCGGGCGCCGTCAGGCCATTCCATCCCTTTTCAAGGATGAAGCCCCGGATCACGCCATCCTCGGTCTTCGCCCAGACCACGAAGACATCGGCGATCGGCGCATTCGATATCCACGTCTTGGCACCGGAAAGACTGTAGCCGCCATCGACCTTTTTTGCACGCGTCGCCATCGATCCCGGATCGGAGCCATGGTTCGGCTCGGTAAGGCCGAAGCAGCCGATCCATTCGCCAGTGGCGAGTTTCGGCAGATATTTCTGCTTTTGCGCTTCCGACCCGAAGGCATCGATCGGCACCATCACCAGCGAGGACTGGACGCTCATCATGGAGCGATAGCCGCTGTCGACTCGCTCGACCTCGCGGGCGATCAAGCCGTAGGCTACGTATCCGAGGCCCGCGCCGCCATATTCGGGCGATATCGTCGGGCCGAGGAGGCCGAGTTCACCCATTTCGCGAAAGATGCTTGGATCGGTCTTCTCATGGCGGAAGGCTTCGAGTACGCGCGGCGCAAGCTTTTCCTGCGCGTAGGAGTGCGCGGTGTCGAGCACCATGCGCTCCTCGTCCGTCAACTGCTCGACAAGCCGGAACGGATCGGACCAGTCGAAACTCTCGCGGGTGTACTGCATGGTTCATCCTCCTCGATCCATCGGCGTGTCGCGGGCCCTATTGGGATACTGCCGGGGCGAGGGAGCGTCAACACGCCGCCGCCTCTGTCGCTCTCGACTGCGCGCGATCATGACATAGCTATTCCTCAATGGGCCCGAATGGGAATGTCTGACGATGGGAGCAAGACATGACAAAAATCGCGTTTATCGGCCTCGGCAATATGGGCGGGCCGATGGCGGCAAATCTGGTCAAGGCTGGCCACGCGGTCAGCGGCTTTGATCTGGTGCCGGCGTTGCTTGAGGCTGCCGTGGCAACGGGGGTGCAGCCGGCGAGCGACATCTCCCAAGCTGTGAGCGGTGCGGACGTTGTCGTGACCATGCTTCCTCAAGGCAGGCATGTCCTGACAGCGTGGACGGATATTATTGGCGCCATTCCCTCGGGAACGCTTGTCATTGATTGCTCGACGATCGACGTCGCCAGCGCGCGCAAGGCGCATGAGATGGCGAAGGCCGCCGATTGCCCGTCGCTCGATGCACCGGTCTCCGGCGGAACGAGCGGGGCAGCGGCCGGGACGCTGACCTTCATGGCGGGAGGAACGCCGGAGAGCTTCGACAGGGCCAAACCCATACTCGAGGCAATGGGCCGGAAGATCGTGCATTGCGGAGAGGCCGGCGCGGGGCAGGCGGCGAAGATCTGCAACAACATGATCCTCGGCATATCGATGATCGGCGTCTGCGAGGCGTTCGCGCTGGGCGAGAAGCTTGGCCTCTCGAACCAAGCCTTGTTCGATGTCGCCTCGACGTCATCCGGCCAATGCTGGTCGATCAACACCTACTGCCCGGTTCCCGGCCCGGTGCCGACATCGCCGGCCAACAACGAATACAAACCGGGCTTCGCAGCCGCCTTGATGCTCAAGGACCTCCGCCTCTCGCAGGAGGCGGCGCTCGCAACAGGCGCCTCGACGCCGCTCGGCGCCGAAGCCGCGCAATTGTTCGCGCTCTTCGAAAAGCAGGGCAATGGCGGCCGCGATTTCTCGGCGATCATCGAGATGTTGCGCGGCTGACGCCTTTCTTACGGCAGGCGCAGGTTCGTGCCGCCGACCCAGGCGGTCGCGATATTGGGTTTCGAGGCGGTGTTGATGATCTTCTGCAGGATCTGCTCGCCGCTATCGAATTCGTCGAACAGGCGCACCGAGCCCTTCGGCGCCTTGGTGTCGATGACGATCGCATCGAAGAAATAGCCTGGCTTGAACTGGCCGATCGGCAGATCGAGCGCCACGCCTCCGCCTGCCGTCGCGATATAGAAGGCATCGCGAAAATCGATCTGTGCCGGTCCGTAGCTGGCACGCGCTTCGGCATCGCGCTTGGGATCGACACCGCTCTCAAGGGCGCGCGACATAAGGATCGCGCCGCGGCAGTTCTCGAGCATCGAGGCGCTCGGTCCGCCGGAGATATCCGTGCCGAGACCGATGTGCATGCCCTTGTCGAGGGCAGCCTTGAGCGGGAAGACGGCGTTGGCGAAATAGACGTTGGAGAGCGGGCAGTGGGCGACAGCAGCTTCGCGCTCCCGCACCTTGTCCATGTCACCATCCGTCAGGAAGTTGGCGTGTGCCAGAACCGTGCGGCGGCCGAGCAGGCCGAAGCGATCGAGCGCCTCGGTATCGGTCACGCCGTAGCGGGACAACACATAGCCATGCGCCCAGTCGCTCTCCGAACAGTGGGTCTGCACGTGGCAACCGCATTCCTTGGCCAGAGCACCCAGCCCCTCAAGCGTCGCGTCGGTGCAGGATGGCACGAAGCGTGGCGTGATGACAGGAAGTACTTTCTTTTCAACGTTATCAGGATGATTGGTGATGTAATCAATCAGTGCGCGCGTGCCTTCAATGGCTTCGTCCGGCGAGGCATCACGGTAGTAATCCGGGCACTCGTCGGCGTTGTCCATCGCCACTTTGCCGATCAGCGCGCGCTGGCCCTTCTCCAGACATATGTCCGCAAGCGATCGCGTCGCATCCTGGTGCACGGTGGCGAAATAGAGCGCCGTGGTCGTGCCGTTTGCGAGCAGGTCGTCGACAAGCAGGCCGTAGCTGCGCTTTGCGAAGGCAAGATCTTCGTAGCGGGCTTCCAGTGGGAAGGTATATTTCTGCAGCCATACCTCGAGCGGCACATCGAGCGCGCTGCCAAGCTGGGGATATTGCGGCGCATGGACGTGAAGATCGACGAAACCCGGAAGGAGATAAGAGCCTACAGGCAACGTGACCAACTCGCCGCCTTCCTCGCGGGCCTCGCGAATGGTCCGGTAGTTCGGATCGCTCGGGCGATGCATGGCGGCAATCGCACCATCCGCGCCTATATCGATCAGCACTTCGTCCAAAATATCGATCTTTCCGCGCTCCGGAGCGTGAAATCCGGAGGCGCAGAGCGTTTTATTCCGCAAGTCCAATGCTGTATTCCAATTCAATCAATGCGTCAGTACCCGCGCACACATATGCGCGAATTTAAATCTATAGCGAATAGTCAGCGCGTCCATCGCCGGAGCCTTGCGTTTTTACGGTGGCTGCCCTGCAATGATGGGACGCTCGCAATGCGAGCGAAAATCGCCCGCCCTTAGGCGGCCATGGCCGTCGTGCCGTAGGTGATGCCCTTTTCCTTCAGCCAGCGGCGATAGGCGATCGAGCTCGCGTCGGCGCGGGTCGGAATTTCCGCGCGCGGTTCCATGGGCAGAAGCAGCGGGCGCTGGTTTTCCAGAATGATGCGGTCCTGCAGGAAAATCAGCTGTTGGAAGTGGACGAGCTCCGTTGTCGTCGAGACGTCGTCGATCAGGAACATCACGGGATGCGCAATGCAGCGGTTGGGATCGAGCGGCTGGACGAAGAGGCAGATGACATCCCAGCGATTGGCCGAATTCGGACAGGTCTTGTAAAGAAGCGTCGTGAACGGCGTCATCACTCGGTAAATATAGTCGGTCATGATCCCGTCGGTCGCCGATAGCGCCGCCTGGGGCTGGAAGAACTGGCAATTGGTGGCCCAGACCTCATCGACATCGCGACGGATTTCAGCGTTGTAGTGCATCACCTCTGTATGCGGCTCAGCGCCCAGAATGTCCGTGTGGACGAACGGAAAGTGCGCCATGTCGAGAAAATTCTCGACGATCCGCAACCCCGACGACCGCACCATGACCGAACCGCAATTGACGACGCGGCGGTCCTCTTCGTCTGCTTCGGGAAGTGCGAAAAGCCCGCCGGCTGGCTCCCCAAGCGTGGTCCAGACCAGGCCGAAGCGGTTGATGATCGGCAGCGGTTGATCGCTGTCATCGGCCATGACCACAAGCGCGCCATCCACGGCGCGATCGATCGTCAACGCTGTTCCCAATAGGCGGGTGTTCGTGCGGCCGAAGGCGATCTCTTTTTCTGTGCCAAGCGGATACCACTGATCGAGGGCCGCTTTGTCGGAACATCTCATGACGCGCTCGCTTTCATTACTCATGGATCGAATTCTTTGCAGTTCGGTGGCCTGTCGGCAATCTTGCGCTGGCAAGTCGCCGACCAAAGTCATCTGACGTCTCGATAATAAGGCAGGCCGATGGCGGCGGGTGCCGCCATGATGCGGCGCATGCGCTGCCAGGCAAGAACCGGCACGATGATAAAGGCCATGGTGCCGAGATAAGGCAGCATGGACAGAAATGCAGGTGCAACCGGCCAGCCGCGCGCCTGGCCAACGAAGCCGAGCGCTGTGATGAAGCCGAAGAGCAGACCGGATAGAACCGCTGGAATGGGGCGGTATCCCGCAAAGATCACCAGCGCCACGGCGATCCAGCCGCGCCCGGCGACCACGCCGTCCGACCAGGACGGCACGAAGGTGAGCGTGAGATAGGCGCCTGCGCCGGCTGCGAGCGCGGAGCCTGCCGTCACGTAGGCGAAGCGGATGAGATTGACGGGGATACCGGCCGCGTCGGCTGCCGCCGGGTTTTCGCCGACGGCGCGCAAGTTCAGGCCGTGGCGGGTGCGGAACATCAGATAGCTCAGCCCAACCGGCAGGATGATGAAGATCAGGTAGACCAGAATGTTCTGCGAGAAGAAGGCCGGTCCGAGGACCGGTATCTTGCTCAACAGCGGCACTTCGATCGGTGCAAAGGTCGCGCGCGCCGGCATTCCGGAATAGGCGCGGCCGACGGTCGATGCGATGCCGGTACCCATCAGCGTCAGCGCCAGGCCGCAGAGAACCTGGTTGGCGCGCAGTATGACCGTTGCGAAGGCGAAGACTGCTCCGAACAGGGCGCCGACCGCCAGCGCGCAGATGAAGCCAATTGCCGGGGAGGGGATCGAGGCAACGGTTGCGATCGCCGTCAATGCGCCGAGCGCCATCAAACCCTCGACGCCGAGATTGACGACGCCGACACGTTCGGCGAGCACTTCGCCGAGAGCGGCGAGCGACAGTACACCGCCTGCCAGGAAAGCTGTGGTGAAAAGGCCGGTCAAAAGATCCATGTCGTTCTCCTTCAGGCCTTGTCGCGGGCGATGCGGTAATGGGCGAGTTCGTCGCCGATAGCAGTGAGAAAGAGGATAAGGCCGGTGATCGCCAACACGGTGGAGGTGGTGAGCCCCTGCGTTTGCAGAATGATGCCGGAGTTCAGGATGAACGCCATCAGCGCGGCGGAAAAGATCACGCCGACGGCCGAACTGCGCGCGAGAACCGCGACCATGATGCCGAGATAGCCGTAATTGTTGGAAATCCCGCCTTGCAGCCGGTGAACGGTGCCGGCGATCTCGAGCATGCCGGCGAGCCCGGCAATGGCGCCCGATAGAAGCATGACGGTGATCAGATGCCTGCGGACCGGCATGCCGGCATATTTCGCCGCCGCTGGATTGGAGCCCACGAGGCGAACCTCATAGCCCCAGCGGGAATAGGCAAGCAGACCGGCGACCAGAAGCGCGATGAGGATCGCGATCGGCAGGCCACAATGGATCGAGCCCCATAGTTCCGGGATTTCGGCGGAAAGCCGCGGCGTCGCCGAATTCGCCATGCGGTCGCGCCAGGCGTTGGTCGAGACGTAATAGACGAGCAGGATGGCCACAAAATTCAGAAGCAGCGTGGTGATCAGCTCATTGACGTTGGCATAGGCGCGCGCAAGCGTCGGGACGAGTATCCAGATGGCACCGCCGAAAATGCCGGCGATGAACATGAGCACAAGGATCAATGTCGGCGGTCCGGGAACGAAGAGGCCGACGGCCGCTGACGCGAAGGCGCCTGCGTAGAATTGCCCCTCCGCGCCGATATTCCAGGCACCGATCTGCTGCGCGACGGCCACCGAAAGGCCCGTGAGGATGAGTGGCGTGACGAGGACGCCGAGATCTTCCATGCCGAAGCTCGAACCGAAGCTCGCATCGATGACCTGAGCGGCGAGGTCGAGCGGGTTGGCACCCGTCAATGCGAGAATGATGCCGGCAAAGACAAGCGCGAGGATGATGGCAGTGGCGCGCGCCGCGAAGGCGATGCCGGGAGAGGCCGAGGGGAGGCGCTGGAGACGAAAGGCTGTCATATCAAGCGACCTCGCCAACCGGGGCGCGGCCGCCCATCAACAGGCCGATCTCATCCAGATCAGCCTTGTCGTTTTCAACGATACCAACGATCTTGCCTTCATAAAGAACGGCAATTCGATCGGAGAGATTGAGCAGTTCCTCGAGCTCTTCGGAAATCAGGATAATGCCGGCGCCGGCGTCCCTGAGTTCGACGATGTAGCGCAGCATGGTGTTGATCGCGCCGACATCGAGGCCTCGGCTTGGGTAGGCGGCGATCAGCGTTTTTTTGGCGATGCGCATTTCGCGACGGGCGACGAGGCGCTGTTGATTGCCGCCGGACAGGTTGCGGATGGGCATTGCGAAGTCGGGAATGGCGACGTCGGCGGCGGCCGCGATCTCCTTGGCGAGAGCGGTTGCGGCAGCGGGTTTGTAGCTTCCGTGCGAAGAGACCGGCGGCTTTGCATATTCGCGCATCACGGCATTGATGGAGATGCTGAGCGCCGGCGCAAGGCCGCTGTGCAACCGGTCCTCGGGAATGTGCCCGATGCCGTTCTCGGCAAAGGCCGCGGCATCGCTTCTGTCGGCCGGCTGTCCCTCGATCAGAATCCGGCCGCTAGCGACCGGACGCATACCGGTCAGCACCTGGCTGAGTTCGCGTTGGCCGTTGCCGGCAACACCCGCAATACCGACGATCTCGCCGGCGCGGACGCTGATCGATACGTCGTGCAGGGCTTTGTTGCCGTTGTCGTCAAGCGCCGAGACGTTTTCGAGCGCCAGTACCGGTCGATCGGAGATCGGCGCCGCATCGCCGGAGCGTGCACGCATGTCGGCTAGCACGATGTCGCGGCCGACCATCAGCTTGGCCAGCATGCGCGGATTGCACTCGGCCGCGACCTCGGTGGCGATCTTTCTGCCGCCGCGCAGGATCGAGATGCGATCGGAAATTCCCAACACTTCGTCGAGCTTGTGGCTGATGAAGATGACGGCGTTGCCGGCGGCCACGAACTCGCGCAGCGCCTTGAAGAGTTCGCGCGCTTCGACGGGCGTCAAGACGGCGGTCGGTTCGTCGAGGATCAGGACGCGGGCTTGCCGCGCCAGAACACGCAGGATCTCGACACGCTGCTGTTCGCCGGTGGATAGGTCGCTCACGCGCGCGCCGGGGCGGGTCTGCAGGTTGAATTTGGACGCCAGCGCGGCGGTACGCTGTTCGAGCACCTGGGCGGATGCGCGGCGTGGCGTCTCGGCCCAGCCGAGATGAATGTTCTCGGCGACGGTGAATGCCTGAACAAGCTTGAAATGCTGGTGCACCATGCCGATGCCTGATGCAATCGCCTGTGCCGGCGTGCTGAATTCCTGGGCGTAGCCGTCGATGATGATCTCGCCCGCATCCGGCCGGTAGATGCCAGTCAGAATATTCATTAGCGTCGATTTGCCGGCCCCGTTTTCGCCAAGGAGTGCGTGGATTTCGCCAGGCATCACTTCCAGGTCGACATTCTCGTTGGCGATCACGCCGGGAAAATACTTGGCGATACCCTTTAGCTGCACAAGAGGCGGCGTGCCTGCGGCCGGGGTATGGCGGGTGGCGTGTTCAGTCATCAATGGCACCGAGATGGATGGTTATTGGCCCGGCCTGCACTTGGCGGCCGGGCTCATTTTCTTGGGCGTTCTTGGATCAGGCGGACAGGCCGGTGACCCCTTCAACGGACCAATCCCAGTTGTAGAGTTCGACTTCGGTCATCCTCTGGCCGGCGGCGACGCGCACCTTGCCGGTCGCATCCTTCAGCTCGCCGGTGAACGGCGACCAGCCGCCCATGATCTTGTCGCGTACCGCGTCTGCCGCTGCTGCCGCCTCGGCCGGGACCTTCTCGCCCCACTTGTCGCGATCGACGCCGGCGCCCATGGCAAACAACTGTTCGCTCGGTGCCCATGTGCCTGCGAGACGCTTGCCGACCTGATCGACATAGAATTTCGCGAAGTCGATCAGGATCGATGAGACGTAGGAGTTCGGGCCGTAGCGACGGATATCGGTGTTCCACATCGCCGCCCACACGCCACGCTTTTCCGCGACCTGCAGGTATCCGGCCTCATCCATGATGCCGAACAGGAAATCGCATCCATTATCGATCAGCGCCGTGCCAGCCTGCGTGGCCGCTTGCGGATCGAACCAGGAATTGATGACGATCGTCTGCACCGTCGCGTTCGGGTTTACGGTGCGGGCGCCCATGACGAACGCGTTCGTCGAGGCATAGACGGAGGCGACGGGGAAGGAGGCGATGTAGCCGAGCTTTCCGGTTTTCGAGAGATGACCGGCGGCAACACCGAGCACATAGGTCGGATACCAGTGCGCAAGGTAGTACCAGCCGAGATTGTCCATGGAGACGTGGCCGTTGCACTCCAGGAACGCCACCTCCGGCGCGCGTTTGACGACCTCATGCAGGAAGTCGCCGCTGGACGAGGTGTCGAAGATCATGTTCGCGCCTTCCGAGACGAACTGGCGGTAGGTGCGCGTCGCGTCGGCGGAATAGGGGACGTTTTCGACTTCCAGGACCTTCTTCAGCTTGGGATAGGCTTCCTTGATGGCCAGCAGGCCCTGATGGTGCGCCCAGGTCCAGCCCTCATCGGAGATCGGACCAACATGGCCGAAGCCAACGACCGCGTCCTCTTCATTGATCGCGGGAAACGCCGAAGCGGCAAGTGCCTGGCGTGCGAAGCCTGATGGCAGTATGGTCGCGGCGGCGCCGGCGGCTGCCATGTTCAGAAATCCGCGGCGGGAGAGTGTGCGCAGGTCGATCATTTGGTCCCCTCATTTGTTTGGCGCGAATGATCGCGCTCGTTGTCTGCAATTGTCTTGGCCCGAACTCTCTCGACGCAACAAACATGCCAATCTGCCGCCCTGTGGTGGTGTGCGCATCGCGCGGCCAACCGGCGATTTCTCGGCGTGCTTTTTCAATGGCGGCAAAGTTCAATAACAAGGAACAGAGTTGAGCCGACTTGAATTTCGTGCGCGATAATGGCTAGAATGCACAAAACTAGGGCATGATATTTTATTGTGCATTTCGGCTAATTTTTAAACATAGGGTGCGGCTGTTGCGGGCGATAGGCGAAGAATGTCGGGGGTGATCGAATGCGCACGCTTCATATTTCGAGGGCGGCTCGTTCGCGAGAGCTTCATCGAATTCGCGCTTCACCGCGCCCGTCGCCTGGATCTCGCGATTAGTGTCGATACTTGCGACGCAGCCTCCGCGACGCTTTTGGTGAAAGGCCAGGAGGATCTCGTGGATGCCTTCGAAATGGCCTGCAGTCTTGGCCCCTATGATTGCCTCATACTCGATATCGAGCGCGGCGGCGCCAACAGGAGTGAAATATGAAATTGAGTGAAGGATGGGTGCCGGTTGCGCTGTCGTCGTCTATCGAGGCGGGCACGTCGGCGGGCGCGATTGCCCAAGGCAGCGAGATCGTCGTTTGGCGCGACAGCAGCGGCAAGGCCCACGTCTGGGAGGATCGCTGTCCGCATCGCGGCATGCGCATGAGCTTTGGCTTCGTACGAGGCGATCACATCGCCTGCCTGTACCACGGGTGGCAATACGACACCGCCGGTCAATGTCGCTATATTCCCGCGCACCCGACGCTGGACGTGCCGCAGACGATCAAGGTCCCGACCTATCTCGCCCAGGAGAAATACGGGATTGTCTGGGCGACGACCGATGAAGCGAGCGTGATGCCGAATATGGACGCCCCGGAGGTCACGCCCGTTCGCAGTCTCTACGTCGATCGCTCCGTTGAAGACGTCCGGGATGCTTTTGTGCGTGCGGGAATGACGGCGTTGGCGGCGGAACCGGGCAGGCTCGCCCTGGGAGACGATGTCTTGCTGATCGGTCTTCAAGAGATGCATGATACGAAGACTGCCGCGCATATCGTCATCCTCGGGGCTCCCGCAATCTATGGCGGCGACAAGCAGAAGCATTATGCGCAATGGGCCGAACGCCTTCGCTATGCGCTCGAGCAATCGCGCACGGCAGAGGTCGCCTGATGTCCGCAATCACGCTCTACAATTACGAACTGGACGAACAGAGCTACCGCGCGCGCCTGACGCTGTCCGCGTTGGGACTGGAGTGGTCGACGGTCGCGATCGACATGTTTCCGGGCGGTGAGCACCAGAAGCCGCCGATGCTGGCGCTCAATCCGCAGGGCACGCTACCGGTGATGCGCGATGGGGATTTCGTCCTCTCCGGCACGACCGCGATCATGCTCTATCTCGCCAAGGCCTACGATCCGCCAAAGCGCTGGCTGCCTGATGACGCCGCCACTTTCGGCGCGCTCAGCCATTGGCTCAGCTTCTGCGAGACGTCGCTGGCAGCCGCCGCCGAGGCGCGGTTGCAGGCGCTGTTCGACCTGCCGGGAGACACAGATGCGCTTCGCCAATCGGCGCGCGCCGCCTTCCGCATCATGGATGATCACATGACGATCCGCCATTTCGACGGGAAGGAATGGTTCGTGGGCGAGGACGCGACCCTTGCCGATCTTGCTCTGTTCCCGTCTTTCGCGCTCAGCCGCGACTACGGGATCGATCACGACGAGTATCCGGCGCTCCGCCGCTGGATCCGACGTGTCCGCACGGTGAAGGGCTTCCTGACGATGCCTGGTATCCCCGACTATCACTGAACCGGCCCAGGCATGCCGGCCTGGGTCACGAGAGGCGGGTGCCTTTCAGGCTAGCATGGGTGAAGCAACCACGCCCTGACCTTGGCGACGGATTGGGCGTGCCTCGGTTTACGGAGCGAGACGACGTAAAAGTCCGATTGCGCACGCATCGTTTCCGTGAACGCCGGCATCAACCGGCCGGCGGCGATATCCTCGTTGACGAAGACCGCGCTTGCCAGCGCAATGCCCTGGCCGGCAAGCGCGGCCTCGATGGCGTGGGATGTCTGGTTGAAGCGAACGCCCTTCGAGGTGGCGACGGGCCTTGCGCCCGCGATCGTGGCGATGAATTCAGGCCACTGATTGTGGGTATCGTGAAGCAACACGAAACGCGCGAGATCGGCGGGGTCGAGCGCCCCGGTTGCTGGCATCAGCGCCGGGCTGCAAACCGGGACAAGCTCCTGCTCGAAAAGCAGATTCGCTTCCAGCGACGCCGGAAAGGGCGGTCGCGCCAACCGGACGGCGATATCAACGTCATCCGATTGGAAGTTCGCGACGCGCTCGCTGGCGAGAATGCGCATATCGAGATCCGGGTGCGCGGCCAGGAAGTCCGGTAGCCTCGGAATCAGCCATCTTGATGCGAAAGTCGGCGTGACGCTGATCGTCAACCGCAAGGGCTCCGGTCTCAAAGTAGCCGTCGCATCGGAGATCAGTTCGAAAGCACGCCGGATGCTCTCGGCGTAGCCACGTCCGGCCTCTGTCAAAGCAAGCTTGCGTGGCAGGCGCTCGAACAAGGCGAGGTTCAGTTCCTTCTCCAATCCACGGACCTGCTGGGCCACGGCCGCCTGGGTAACGCCCAGTTCCTCGGCTGCGGCGCGAAAGTTGAGATGGCGGGCGGCGACTTCGAAGGCGCGCAGGCCATTCAGCGGCGGAAGGCGGAAAAGCGGGTCGTTCATGCGATAGTTTTTCTACTGATTTACGCCAATCGAATTGGCTCGAAGCGACGTCTTGCCGATGGTATCATCCTGCATCAAAGCTGAAAACATGCGCGATGCGCAAGAGAAACGACGAAAGGGTGGATGTCATGACAGTAGAAAAAGTGGCACTAGTGACGGCAGGCGGTAGCGGCATGGGGGCAGATGCCGCCAAGCGTCTAGCGGCCGATGGCTTCAAGCTCGCCATCCTCTCGTCCTCGGGAAAGGGTGAGGCGCTGGCCAAGGAACTCGGTGGCGTCGGCGTCACTGGCTCGAACCAGTCGAATGACGACATCAAGCGCCTTGTCGATCTCGCCATGCAGGCCTGGGGCCGCATCGATGTGCTCGTCAACAGCGCCGGACACGGCCCGCGCGCGCCGATCCTCGATATCACCGACGAGGATTGGCACAAGGGCATGGACGTCTACCTGATGAACGTCATCCGCCCGACCCGGATCGTGACGCCGATCATGCAGGCGCAGAAATCTGGCGCGATCGTCAATATCTCCACCGCCTGGGCCTTCGAGCCGTCGGCGATGTTCCCGACCTCTGCGGTCTTCCGCGCCGGTCTCGCCTCCTTCACCAAGATCTTCGCCGACACTTATGCGGCGGACAATATCCGCATGAACAACGTCCTGCCGGGCTGGATCGACAGCTTGCCGGCAACCGAGGAGCGTCGCGAATCGGTGCCGATGAAGCGCTATGGCACGAGCGAGGAGATCGCGGCGACTGTCGCGTTTCTGGCGTCGGAAGGTGCGGGGTATATCACCGGGCAGAATATCAAGGTGGACGGCGGGCTTGGCCGATCGGTGTGATCGCAGAAGCCAATGCGTCCCAAATCAAGCGGCTATTTCGCGGCCGCTTGATAAACGTCACGTAGAAGCCAAGCGATAGAGATTATCTATCGAAATAATTTTCTTTATCTATTTCATTTATCGCCGGCCCCTGCTTATGTTGCGGCGCGAAAGCGGGTTTTCGCTTCGCAGCAATTTCACAGGAGCCTTCATGTCCCTTATCAACACATCCATTAAGCCCTTCAAGGCGCAGGCCTTCAAGCAGGGCAAATTCATTGAAGTGACCGATGCCGACACCAAGGGCAAGTGGGCGGTATTCTTCTTCTATCCGGCTGACTTTACCTTCGTTTGCCCGACGGAACTCGGCGATGTCGCCGATCACTACGCCGAGCTGCAGCGCCTTGATGTCGAGGTCTATTCCGTCTCGACCGACACGCACTTCACCCACAAGGCCTGGCACGACAGCTCCGAGACGATCGGCAAGATCCAGTACACGATGATCGGCGACCCGACGGGCACGATCAGCCGTAACTTCGAAGTCATGCGCGAATCCGAAGGCCTTGCCGACCGCGGCACCTTCGTCGTCGATCCCGATGGCGTCATCCAGGCGATGGAAGTCACCGCCGAAGGCATCGGTCGCAACGCCGTCGACCTGCTGCGCCGCATCAAGGCAGCGCAGTATGTGCGCGCGCATCCGGGTGAAGTTTGCCCGGCCAAGTGGGAAGAGGGCGAAAAGACGCTCGCTCCGTCGCTGCACCTCGTCGGCAAGATCTGACCTTCAAATGACGAGCCGCCTTCCGGTCCAGACTGGAGGGCGGCACCCAATACCATATTCAGCGCCTTAAACGCGGCGCGGCCATCCATTTTTAGCGGAGTGTCCCATGCTCGACGACAATCTGAAATCCCAGTTGAAGGGCTATCTGGAGCGGGTCGTTCGCCCGATCGCGATCACCGCTTCGGTCAATGACAGCGCCAAGTCGAAAGAGATGTCGGAGCTCCTCGCCGAACTGGTCGCACTTTCCGACAAGATCTCGGTCGTGGA
Organism: Rhizobium sp. 2MFCol3.1; assembly: GCF_000377565.1. GTDB lineage: Bacteria > Pseudomonadota > Alphaproteobacteria > Rhizobiales > Rhizobiaceae > Rhizobium. The sequence continues at coordinate 76,554 of NZ_KB898368.1, forward strand.
AACGCGCGATGACGGCGAGCGTGCACCCTCGTTCGCGCTGACCAGCCCGGGCCACGACATCAACCTGCGTTTCGCCGGCATTCCGATGGGCCATGAGTTTACCTCGCTGGTGCTGGCTCTGCTGCAGGTCGGCGGCCACCCGCCGCGCACGGAACAGGCTATCATCGATCAGATCAAGGATCTCGATGGCGATTTCCTCTTCGAAACCTATTTCTCGCTGACCTGCCAGAATTGCCCCGACGTCGTGCAGGCCCTGAACCTGATGGCCGTCTTGAACCCGCGCGTGAAGCATGTGGCGATCGATGGCGGCGTGTTCCCGGCCGAAGTTCAAAGCCGCCAGGTCATGTCGGTGCCGACAGTCTATCTCAACGGCCAGCTGTTCGGTCAGGGCCGAATGGAAGTCGAGGAGATCGTCTCCAAGCTCGACACCAATTCCGCGGCGCGTGCCGCTGAGAAACTCAATAGCCGCGAAGCCTATGACGTCCTCGTCATCGGTGGCGGTCCGGCTGGCGCTGCGGCGGCCATCTACGCCGCGCGCAAGGGCATCCGCACCGGCGTTGCCGCCGAGCGCTTCGGCGGTCAGGTTCTTGATACGATGGCGATCGAAAACTTTATCTCCGTACAGCACACCGAGGGCCCGCAGTTCGCGGCTTCGCTGGAAGCGCATGTGAAGCAATACGACGTTGACATCATGAACCTGCAGCGTGCCGAAAAGCTCGTTCCGGGGAAAGACATGATCGCGGTCGAACTCGCCAATGGCGCGACGCTGCGCTCGAAGACCGTGATCCTGTCGACCGGCGCCCGCTGGCGGCAGATGGGTGTTCCCGGCGAGGATCACTATCGCAACAAGGGTGTTGCCTATTGCCCGCATTGCGATGGCCCGCTCTTCAAGGGCAAGCGCGTTGCCGTCATCGGCGGTGGCAATTCCGGCGTCGAGGCGGCGATCGATCTTGCCAACATCGTCAGCCACGTGACGCTGATCGAGTTCGACAACAAGCTGCGTGCCGACGATGTCCTGCAGCGCAAGCTGCGCAGCCTTCCCAACGTCGATATCCTGCTTTCCGCCAAGACGACGGAAGTGCTGGGCGACGGCCAGAAGGTGACCGGGCTCGTCTACGAAAATCGCGTTGCCGGTCAGCGCCACACACTTGATCTGGAAGGGATCTTCGTACAGATCGGCCTGCTTCCGAACACCGAATGGCTGAAGGGCGCCATTGATCTGTCGCCGCGCGGCGAAATCATTGTCGATCATCACGGCCAGACGTCGGTGCCCGGCGTCTTTGCCGCCGGCGATTGCACGACGGTGCCTTACAAGCAGATCGTGATTGCGCTCGGTGAGGGCGCGAAGGCATCGCTTGCGGCCTTCGATCACCTGATCCGCACGTCCAGCCCGGACGAGGATGCGGTGAAGGCGGCCTGAGGCTGATCGACACGGTTCTGGAATGACGCTTCGCGAGCTGGAATACCTGATTGCCTTGGCGGACCACCGGCATTTTGGCCGGGCCGCCGAGGCGTGCCTGGTGAGCCAGCCGACGCTGTCGACGCAAATCCGGAAACTGGAGGAGACGCTTGGCGCTCCGCTGATCGAGCGCACGCCGCGCACGGTCATGCTGACACCATTCGGCGAGGATACCGTCGAGCGGGCGCGGCGTATCATGCGGGAGGTCGCCGAGATCAGGTCGTCGGCCTTGCGCAGCCTCAATCCCGAGGTCGGCACCCTGCGGCTCGGCATTTTCCCAACGCTCGCTCCCTATTTTTTGCCGCATGCGGTACCACGCATCCACAGGCAGTTCCCGCGGCTGGAGACGCTGCTAATCGAGGAAAAGAGCGATGCGCTGCTGGCGCGGCTCAGAAGCGGCAATCTCGATGCCGCGATCCTCGCTCTTCCCGTCAACGACGATCACCTGAAGGCCGAGTTTCTCTTCGAGGAAGACTTTCTGCTCGCCGTTCCCGCCGCGCATCCGCTGGCAAGGCGGCAGTCTCTGGTGCTCGGAGATCTCAATCGCTATGACCTTATGCTGCTCGAAGAGGGGCATTGCCTGCGCGACCAGGCGCTCGATGTGTGCCGCTTGTCGGGTGCGAGCGAGCGCACCTCGTTTCGCGCCACCAGCCTGGAGACGCTGCGCCAGATGGTCGGCGCCAATGTCGGGATCACGCTTCTGCCCGAGCTCGCCGCGCTGCATCCGGCGTCGGGCGATATAAGGCTGCTGCGTTTCGAAGGCATCTCGCCGAACCGGCGGATCGGCATGTGCTGGCGCACAGGTTCAGCGATGGGCGCTTTTCTGGAAACTATCGCCGGTCTCCTGCGCGACGTTGCCCAGGAGCTGCTTGCCGACATCCGACGGTAGCCGACCGCCTAAGGCGACGTTACTTCCATTCCCACAGGAGCTTGGTCGAGAACGGCCGTGCGCCGATCAAGAGCTCGGGTTCCGTCAGCTTGGCCTCGAAGGTCGCGGCATCAGCGTCTCCATTCAGCCCGACAAAGAGCATCTTCATCGAAGCGCCGCGCGGCTGGCCCTTCTTCCGATAGGCGAACTGGACCGCGCAGGTGGGATATTCCCATCCCGCCGTCAGCGTCTCCGCGAACGCTTCCTCGCCGAGCCCGTTCGCCCGGCCCGTCGACGCCAGGAACTGGCCCAGTCCGAAGAAGCCGGAAAACACCCGGTACGCCGTCTCCTGCGACATCTGCGTACCCTGTCCGCTTGCCGTGTCGCGGCGATAGAAGAGGCTGTCCACCTGACCCTGCTTACGGCTCATGGCGTAGCTGATCAAGTTTTTCTGGGCGAGCAGCTCCATCGTCAGATCGTAGGTCTGATAGGCGCTGGGGTCGGTATGCAGATCGTCGATACGTGCCTTCAGGTCGACAACATAGTCACGATAAGATGCGGCGCTCATCGGCGTTTCCTCATGGCTTTTGGCGCGTGGTAACAGAAACCGTAGAAATTCCAAGGGGGCCGGCGATCTGCACGGCAAGGGCGGCATGTCGCAGATCTGCGACAGAAGCTACGCGTCAAGCGCATAACGCATAGCTGTTCTGCAAAATTGTGCCTATGATTTGAGCGCGCTTGCTGTATAAACAAATCATCGAAGCGATGCACCTCCTCCCGCAGAGCTTCGAGTTGCAGGTGGCCTTATCCTCCTCCCAAGGGCGCCTGTGGAAATGACAGCACTCCTCCTCCCAGCTGTCATTCGGTTATTTTCGAAAAGCCTGTCGCACCTCCTCCCGCGGCAGGCTTTTTCGATTCTGGCGCACGCGTTCTTCAGCTTTCAATTTTCCGGATCAACGGTAGCGTCAGCGCGCAAACCATTCGGCTTGCGCGCCTTTGGTGCTCTTGCGTCAGCTGATGCCGCCGAGGCAGACATATTTGATCTCGGTGAACTCCTCGATACCGTATCGCGAGCCTTCGCGGCCGAGACCTGAGAGCTTCACACCACCGAACGGCGCTTCCGCCGTCGAGATCAGGCCCGTATTCACGCCGACCATTCCGTATTCCAGCGCCTCGGCCACGCGGAACACGCGCGCGAGGTCCTTGGCGTAGAAATAGGAGGCGAGGCCGAATTCGGTGTCGTTGGCCTGTTCGATCACATCAGCCTCGTCCTTGAAGCGGAAGAGGGGAGCAAGCGGGCCGAACGTCTCCTCACGCGCGACCGCCATGTCCTTGGTGACGTTGGCGAGAACAGTCGCCTCATAGAAGGTGCCGCCCAGCGCATGCGGCTTGCCGCCCTGGATGATGTTGGCGCCCTTCGCCAGCGCGTCGGCGACATGCTCCTCAACCTTCTCAAGCGCCGGCTTGTCGATCAAGGGACCGAGAATGACGCCCTCGTCGAAACCATTGCCGGTCTTCAACTTGCCGACGGCTTCCGCCAGCTTCTTCGAGAAGGCGTCATAGACGCCGTCCTGCACGTACAGCCTGTTGGCGCACACACAGGTCTGACCGTTGTTGCGGAATTTGGCGATCAGGGCTCCCTCGACAGCCGCGTCGAGATCGGCGTCGTCGAAGACGATGAACGGCGCATTGCCGCCGAGCTCGAGCCCGAGCTTCTTGATCGTGGGTGCGCTCTGCTTGTAGAGCTCGGCGCCGATTTCTGTCGATCCGGTAAAGGTGAGTTTGCGCACGGTCGGGTTCGACGTCATCTCCGCGCCGATCGCGGCGGCAGAGCCCGTCAGCACCGAGAAAAGCCCGGCCGGCAGGCCGGCGCGCTCGGCAAGCACCGCAATTGCGATCGCTGAGAACGGCGTCTGCGACGCCGGCTTCAGCACCATGGCGCAGCCTGCCGCAAGCGCCGGGCCGGCCTTGCGGGTGATCATCGCGTTCGGGAAATTCCAGGGCGTGATCGCCGCGACCACACCGATCGGCTGCTTCATCACCATGATGCGCTTGTCCGGCTGGTGGCCGGGGATCAAGTCGCCATAGATGCGCCGCGCTTCCTCCGCGAACCATTCGATGAAGCTTGCGCCATAGACGATCTCGCCGGTGGCTTCGGCAAGCGGCTTGCCTTGCTCGAGCGTCAGGATGCGCCCGAGGTCGTCCTTGTTCTCGATCATCAGATCGAACCACTTGCGCAGGATGCCGGCGCGCTCCTTGGCGGTGCGGGCGGCCCAGCCCTTCTGCGCGACGCGCGCGGCCTCGATCGCCGTCTTCGTCTCGGCGCCGCCGAGCTTGGGCACGCGGCCAATGATCTCGCCGGTGGCCGGATTATTCACCTCGATCGCATTGGCGGGATCGGCGTCGATCCATTTTCCGCCAACAAGAGCGGCCTGGCGAAAAAGGGAGGGGTCTTTCAGCTGCATCGCATTCATCCTGTTTTGACAAGGTACCGGCACGGCCGCCGGCACTGATCGGGTCAGCGTCTTTCTGGTGTCCAGGATAAAGTGGTGTCCCGTCCGGCAAGATCAAATTGGCCGAATTGCCGGGTACTTGCAACTGGAGCCATTGGCGCGCTCCGATGCCATGCCCGTCGGCACTGCGCGGAGAGGCCGCTGTTTTGGCGGCACCTTGACTACGGGCTCCAAACCAAATGGTATGCACGCGTGACATCATCCAATGGCGGCGTCGCCAGCGTGGCGCCGAGAGCAAATGATCGCGATCAGGCGGCGCAGCATCGGTCTATTCGTGTCGTGGGCTTTCCGCCTCTCTCTTTGCATGACGCTGATTGGCTCCGCCAATGCTGCCGAGCCCACCGAGGCCCAGCCGGAGGCAGCCTGCCTTTACACGCGCTCGATGACGGGCTCGGCGGAGACGCTTTGCATTCGCAAGGACAGTTTCAACCGCGATCTCTGCGGCGCGATCGAACGGACCGCGACCGAGCACGACCTGCCGCCGGATTTCTTCGCCCGGCTGATCTGGCGCGAGAGCCGGTTCAGGCCGGATGCGCTGAGCTACAAGGGTGCGCAGGGTATCGCGCAGTTCATGCCGGGCACCGCCAAGCTGCGCGGACTGCAGGACAGTTATGATGTTCTGGAAGCCTTGCAGAAGTCGGCCGAATATCTCGACGAGCTCAGGGATCGCTTCGGCAATCTCGGTCTCGCGGCGGCAGCGTATAATGCCGGTGAAAACGGGCTGTCCAACTTCCTCAATGGTGGCGGCCTGCCGACGGAAACCCGCAGTTACGTGATGGCGATTACCGCCCATAGCGTCGAGGAGTGGAAATCCTCGGCACCCGACAAGGCGGCTGGCCCCTTGGCCGAGGATCAGCCGTTCATCGAGAGCTGTGTAGCGCTTGCCGATCGCCGCAAGATGGTCGAGCCGGTCTGGCGGCCAGAAGGAAACTGGGCGCCATGGGGCGTGCAGATCGCGGCGAGCGCCAATCCCGATGTCGCCCGTCGCCTCTTCTTCGAGGCCGTCGCGCAGTTTCCGGCGCCGCTTGATCAGGAGCAGCCGCTGATCCTGCGCCAGCGCGACCGCAGCTTCGGCTTCCGGCCGCGCTATGTGACCCGCATTGCGCGGCAGACGAGGGGGGAGGCCAATGATGTCTGCAAGCAGATCCGCAAGACCAACCAGATCTGCCTGGTTTTCAAGAATTGAGACGTTGCGCTCGGCCGCATCCGCGATCTTTCGCGGCGCCCCCGGCGTATTCGGCAAATTAAATTGCACGGGTGTGCAAAAAATGAATTCCGGCCCTATCTTGTCATGTCACTGTTACGCGTCGGCGATAGCAAAACCACAGTCCTAAGGGCAGTGCCCCAAAACCGAATGGAGACGGTCATGAACAGACGCGAGTTTCTTGTCACATCATCGGCGGCAGCCGGTCTGCTGGCCCTGCCACGCTTTGCAATGGCTGCAGATGGCACGATCAACCTCTATAGTGGCTCCGACGCCAACATCATCGATTTCTGGAACAACACCGTGCTTCCGGCCTTCAAGAAGGCCAACCCTGGAGCTGCCGTAAAGGTCACCGATGCAGGCGACAACGCCGGCTTGCGTGCGATTGCAGACCGTGCGCTTGCGGCGCTCAAGTCGAAGACGGATCCGCAGTCGGATATCTTCGAAGCGTTCAACCCGCGTCTGCCGACGGGTGGTATCGATGCCGGCCTCTGGGTCAAGTTCTCGGCCGAGAACATCGATGGCTTCGCGACCGTCAATCCGCTCAGCGTCGACAGCCAGTATTCGCTGCCTTACCGCGGTTCGCAGGTGCTGCTCGCCTACGACAAGACCAAGCTCGACCCCAAGGACGCGCCGAAGACCTGGGAACAGCTGACGGCCTGGATCAAGGCCAATCCCGGCCAGTTCATCTACAATCGCCCCGACAAGGGTGGTTCCGGCGGCAACTTCGTTCGCCGCGCAATCCACGAAGCCAATGGTCGTGACCCGAAGAAGTTCACCATCGACAACTTCACGGCCGACTTCGCAAATCAGGCTCTGACGCCGGCTTGGGCAATCCTCAACGATATCGCGCCTTCGCTTTACGAAAAGGGTGCCTACACCTCCGGCAACACGCAGTCGATCCAGCTGCTTGCCCAGGGCGTCGTCACCATGACGCCTGTTTGGTCCGACCAGGTGCTTCAGGCCCTGTCGCAGGGCGTGTTGCCCGAGACGACCGGCCTTGTCCAGCTCACCGATCTGGCGCTTTGCGGCGACTTCTCGCGCATGACGGTGTTTACGAACGGCGCCAACAAGGATGCCGCTCTCAAGCTCGCGGCCTTCATGCTGACGAAGGAAATCCAGGAAGCGATCATCACCGAACTCGGTGGTTTCCCGGCCGTTGCCTGGGATCACATCTCCGACGAACTTCGTCAGAAATACGCCGATGTCATCCCGACAACGATCCCGACCTTCCCGGCCGGCGATTGGGAAAGCAACATCAACGACGGTTGGTACCGCAACGTTGCTCCGGGCATCAGCCGCACCTGATGCGTAAGGGCATGACATTGTCGCTGCCGGCGCGGGCAACCGCGCCGGGCAAGGCGCAAAATCCGGTGGGGCTTCTTCTGGTCGCTCTGCCGGTGTTTCTGCTCGGGTGGCTGATCGTCTACCCGATCTTTTCCGCCGTGATCACCACCGTGTTTGTCCCTCAGGCGGACGGCACAAGGTCGGTATCGCTGGCCTCGTACGCATTTTTCTTCAGCGATTCCTACAGCCTCGCCAATCTCTGGGTGACGTTGTGGACGACTGTCGTCTGTGGCGTCCTGCTGCTGGTGATCGGCTTGCCGATCGCGCTCTATCTGCGCTTTTCGCAGGGACGTCTTCCCGCCTACGTGCAGGGTATGGCGATTTTCCCGATGTTCGTGCCATCGATCATCCTGTCCTACGCACTAATCCGCACGATCGGGCCCAATGGTACCGTCGATCTGCTGTTGAATGCTGTCGGACTGCCGAAAATCCCGTCACCCTATCTGACCCCATGGGGCCCTGTTATCGGGCTGGTTTGGGACAATCTTCCTTTGACGGTGCTGATGCTGACGGCGGGGCTTGGCAATATTCCAAAGAGCTCGGTCGAGGCTGCCCGTGATGTCGGCGCGTCGCCGCTGCGCGTTTTCATCTCGATCATCCTGCCGCGCATGGGCAACTCGCTGTTGGTCACAGCATCCTTTGCCATCCTTGGCATCTTCTCGTCCTTCACTTTGCCCTATGTGCTCGGCCCGGCATCGCCGGAAATGATGGGGCCGTTCATGCAGCGCACCTTCTCCGATGTGAATGATCCCCTGAATGCGCTGACGCAGGCCGTCATCTCCTTCGGCTTCTGCCTCGTCTTCGGCATCTTCTATGTGCGCTCGATCGCCAAAAATCGGGAGGCGTCACGATGAATATCATGAGCAAGGTCAACGGTTCCAACGTCGATTGGGCAGGCATCCTGTTTGCCGTGCTGCTCACGCTCTTCATCGCGGTGCCGCTGATCGTGGTCGGCACATGGGCATTCACCGAAGTGTGGCGCTATCCATCGGTCATTCCGCAGCAGTTCGGCTTTCGCTTCTGGTCACAGACGCTGTCGCGCGCGGATGTGTGGGACGCGCTCTTCCTGAGCCTGCGGCTGACGACGACGGTAACGCTTCTCTCCGCCATCATCTGCCTGCCGGCGGCTTACGCCTTCGCGCGCATGTCGTTTCCCGGAAAGAACGTGCTCTTCCTGTCCTTCCTGGCATCGCACGCCTTCCCGAAGTTCGGCCTGCTGGTGGCAATCGCCGGCATCTTCCTGAAGCTCGGGTTGATCAGCACCTTCTGGGGCGTGGTCCTGATCCAGCTCGTCGGGACGTTGATGTTGATGATCTGGATTCCGGTGGCTGCCTTCCAGAACATCGATCGTCGGATGGAAGAGGCTGCACGCGATGCAGGCGCCGGGCCGTTGCGGGTGTTCTGGTCGATCACGCTGCCGCAGGCAGCGCCAACGATCTTCGCCGCATTGCTGCTGACCTTCGTCGGCACATTCTATGAAACCGAAGGCGCATGGCTGATCGGCGCGCCTGAAATCCGCACCATGCCGGTGTTGATGATTACCTTCATCAACAACCAGATTGTGGTGCAATATGGCGCCGTTCTCTCGGTGATGCTCTGGGTGCCGTCGTTCATCGCGCTGATGTTTGCCCGCCGTGTCGTCGGAACGGGTGCGTTTGCTCGCGGCTTCGGCGCGTGACGTTAGGATCGGGCTTTGCCCGAGGAAAGGCTTGATATGGCACGCTTGACGATCAAGAACGTCTCAAAGACGTTCGGCACTTCGTTCGCGGTCCGTGATTTCTCGCTCGATGTGGAAGACGGCGAGCTCGTCTGCCTGCTTGGTCCATCGGGATCCGGCAAGTCGACGCTGCTTCGCATGATCGGCGGCTTCGAGCAGCCGAGCGGCGGCTCGATCCTGATCGACGCCAAGGACGTGACGACGCTTCCGCCGGAAAAGCGCCCGACGGGCATGGTCTTCCAGAGCCACGCGCTCTGGACCCATATGGACGTCTTCAACAACATCGCCTTCGGCCTCAAGCTTCGCCGCCTGCCGAAGGCCGAGATCCGCGAGCGCGTCGAAAACGCCCTGGTGCTGGTCGGGCTTGCGGACTACGGTCGACGCATGACGACGCAATTGTCGGGTGGCCAGCAGCAGCGCGTGGCACTTGCGCGTTCGCTGGTGCTGGAGCCGAAGATCCTGTTGCTCGACGAACCGTTCGCCAGCCTCGACCAGCATCTGCGCGAACGGCTGCGCGAGGAGGTGCGCGACATCCAGCAGCGCGTCGGCATCACCACGCTCTTCGTTACCCACGGCCAGGATGAGGCATTGGCGCTCGCCGACCGTATCGTCGTCATGCGCGACGGCAGCACCGAGCAGATCGCGCCACCCGATATCGTCTACCGTGAGCCGCAGACGGAATTCGTGGCAGGCTTCATCGGCTCGATGAATTTCGTGAAGACCAGCATTCGTGGCGGCGTCAGCCAGCATCCGGCCTTTCCCGTTGCCGTGCCGATCGAAGATGGTGACGTCGTGCTGGCGTTCCGTCCCGAGGCGTTGTCGCTGCAGCCATCGAAGACGCTCTCGACCGCCATCGTCCATCGCAGCATCGATTTTGGCACGCACAAGATCGTGGATATCGACCTTGCCGATGGCACGCGCTTGAAGGCGATGACGGCACCGGATAGCAACTGGGTGAAGGGCGTGGGCATCGAGCCGACGGCATCCGCATTCCGGGCCTTCCGCGACAACCAGCTGGTCTACCAATCGGCAACCTCAGGCGAACGACATCATGATCGAATCCTCGGCAATGCTTGATCGCAACGGCATCGCGATCGATCAGGCTGGCCACAAGACCTGGCTGAAATGGCATCGCGGGCACCGCTATGCCGGCGATATCTCATTTACGGGACAACGCATTGCCGAGGCGATGGCGCTGGGCGCCAGCATCGAGATCGATCTCGTGCGTTTCAATGGCGCCGGCTTCGCCGTGCTGCACGACGAGACGCTGAACAAGGCGACAACGGGCGAGGGGCGTGTGATCGATGCGACGGAGAGCGACTTGCGCGATCTGCATCTGCGCGACCCCTTTGGTGAGCCGACGGCTCACAAGGTCATGCTGATCGATGATCTTGGACAGCTGCTGAAGCGCGTCGGCCGCGACGGTGGCGCTGTGCTGCAGCTCGATCTCAAGGAAGATTCCCCGGATATCCGCGACGAGGATATCGCCGCTTTCGCCGCCGCGATCTCGCCGGTCGCAAAATCGGTCATTCTCTCGGCGGGAGATCCAGAGGCTGTCGAACGCCTGTCCCAAGCCGTGCCGGACATGCCGATCGGCTACGATCCGTGCCATCACGGTGCGATCGAGCGCCTGAAGCAAAGCCGTGACTTCGACGGTTTCGTCGCAGATGCCGTAACGGCCTCGCCGCGCGCGCGGATGATCTACCTGCACCATCAACTTGTGCTGTTTGCCGACGATGCCGGATACGACCTCGTTGCGGCCTTCCATCGCGCCGGGCGCAGCATCGACGCCTACACGATCAATTCGGCAATTCCGGCCGCATTGCCTGTCGTGCGCCGCCTTCTGGCGCTGAAGGTCGACCAGATCACCACCGATGACCCGGTCGGCCTGGAAGCATTGCTTCTCGGCTAGGGCTGTTAGCCTTCGAAGCCTTCTACGAGCCAGGGGTGCAGGGCGGTGTTGGCGGCGAGAATATCGCCATTTGCCGTCACGGGGCCTCCCTTGAAGGCGGAAACCGTGCCACCGGCTTCTGTCACCAAGAGTGCCGCCGCGCCATAATCATGCTTCGATAAGCCATCCTCAAAGAAACCGTCCAGACGGCCGCTTGCAACATAGGCGATTGACAGCGCCGCCGAGCCCAGCCGCCTCACGCCGGCGGTATTGCCCATCAATCTCTTCAAGGCCTCGAAATAGACGTCCGTTGCAACGGCCTTGACCTGACCGGGAACGGGCAGTCCGGCGCCGACCACGACGTTTTCGATATCGGCGTTATCAACGCAGGAAATGCGCTCGCCGTTGAGATAGGCGCCGCCGCCGAGTTCGGCGCTGAACAGTTCGTCGAGCATCGGGTCGTAGACCACGCCGGCAACGATCCGTCCGCCTTCGGCGATCGCGATGGTCATGCCGAAATGCGGAATGCCCCAGGCGAAATTGGTCGTTCCGTCGATCGGATCGATGTAGATGATCGGCGCATCCGCGCCCACCACCCGATTGCCGACATCTTCCTCGCCCTTGATGGAGTAGGAGGGGAAGGCCGCGATCATATCGGTCACGATGATCCGCTCGACAGCAACGTCGATCTCTGTCTGGTAATCGCGCGGCCCCTTCGACACTACATCGCTGATGCGCCGGCGCTGCAACGACCGACGGGCCGTTTCGCCGGCTTTCACGACCGTCGAGGCGAGAGTGATCAGGCGCGGGGAGGCGGTCGGAGAAAGACGCGAGGAGATGAGGGAGGATGTCATTGGGAACCCGGGTAATGAAACTGCAATACGGCCAGCACGCATGGCAGAGCCGCGTGACGATTTCGTGACGCACGCGGCGCTTTCCAGGCATGATGTTCAGGCCAGCCTTGGCCACGCCTCAAATCGGCTTGCGTCCGGATAGCTCGCGAAACGACGGTCGTTCGCTTTGCCCGCGCCGAAGCTTTCCACCGCCCGCGCCCGTCGACTCAGCTCTGGCGGGAGCTACCCGATCGCTCGTTCCGCCTCGCCATCGCGGGAGCCAACCAGCAGATCCCTAACATTTGCCAGCGTCGCTGCGATCGAGCGCGGCTGTAGCGAGTAGAACACGGATTGCGAGGCGCGCCGCGTCGAGACGAATTCGCAGGCCCGCAGGATGGCAAGGTGCTGCGAGAGCGCCGATTGGCCGAGGCCGAGTTTCTTGGCAAGCACGTTGACCTGGATCTCGCCCTCGGCGAGGTTGGTCAGGATCGCGAGGCGGTTGGCGTTTCCGAGAACCGCAAGCTGCTCCGCCAGAGCAGCAATGCTCTGCGGGTTCTGATTGTCTTCCTGCATATGATTTTCCCAATAAAATAGGCGGGAAGCGTCGTCCACGATATCGCGCGGTCCGCCGTCCCCGGAGTTTAAGCACGAAATTGAACGACTAGCCCGATACGGCGGGCAGTCGCGCGCGGGGCGACGGATGAATGGATTGGAAGCCAATGTGGAAGCCGGCGGAACGAAGCCGTGGCGGCAACAGCGCATTTTCCGCCATAAGGGGCGGCTGGCCATGCTGTGATGGAATAGTGGACATCATGTTCACCCGGTTGAAGTTACCCTGCCACAATCGTTCACAGTGTTGAAAAGATGGTTAACGACTGGGCTCCAACCCTATGAAAAGTTATAGTTCTTGATGTTGGTCAAACGCGTATTGGCTTGCGATGCGGTGACGGAACACAGCCTGGAACGCGAGCGCGTCTGTCGCCGAAAATCGGTGTTGGCCCATCTAAAGTAATATTTTTTTTGCTGAATTGCGGTATCTGCACGGATGGCCTTGGTTGACGCGCATGAAAGCTGTAAAGACCTCGGTTGATGAACACTGCCGTTCGGTGGCGCTGCGCGTCAGCGCCCCACACACCATGACGTTGGGATTGCGATGAACCTGTACTTGGAATACCTGGCCGAAATCAAAAGCAGAGAAACTCAAGGGCTCGCCCCCAAGCCGATCGATGACGGCGCGCTGACCGGCGAAATCATTGCCCTCATCGAGGATGCCGGCAGCGAATACCGCGCCGATGCTTTGAAATTCTTCATCTACAACACGCTGCCGGGCACGACGAGTGCCGCCGGCGTCAAGGCCGCCTTCCTCAAGAAGATCATCCTCGGCGAGACCATCGTCCCCGAGATCACTCCGAAATTCGCCCTTGAGCTGCTGTCGCACATGAAGGGTGGCCCGTCGGTGGAAGTGCTGCTCGACGTAGCACTCGGCAATGATGCCGAAATTGCCTGTCAGGCCGGCGACGTGCTGAAGACCCAGGTTTTCCTCTACGACGCCGACATGTTCCGCCTGCGCGATGCCTACAAGGCCGGCAATGCCGTCGCCAAGGACGTTCTCGAGAGCTACGCCAAGGCTGAGTTCTTCACCAAGCTTCCCGATGTCGAGGACGAGATCAAGGTTGTGACCTTCATCGCCGCGGAAGGCGACATCTCGACCGACCTTCTGTCGCCCGGCAACCAGGCGCACTCGCGCTCCGACCGCCAGCTGCACGGCCAGTGCATGATCACGCCTGAGGCACAGGCCGAGATCATCGCCCTGCAGCAGCAGCACCCTGACAAGCGCGTCATGATGATCGCCGAAAAGGGCACGATGGGCGTCGGCTCCTCGCGCATGTCCGGCGTCAACAACGTGGCGCTCTGGACCGGCAAGCAGGCCAGCCCCTACGTTCCCTTCGTCAACTTCGCCCCCGTCGTTGCCGGCACCAACGGCATCTCGCCGATCTTCGCGACGACGGTCGACGTCACCGGCGGCATCGGTCTCAACCTGAAGAACTGGGTCAAGAAGCTCGACGACAGCGGCAAGCCGATCCTCAACAACGACGGCAACCCGATCCTGGAGCAGAAGTTCTCGGTCGAAACCGGCACCGTGTTGAAGATCGACGCGAAGAACAAGAAGCTGCGCGACGAGGCCGGCAACGAGTTGGTCGATGTCGCGTCTTCCTTCACGCCGCAGAAGATGGAGTTCATGAAGGCCGGCTCGTCCTACGCCATCGTCTTCGGCAAGAAGCTCCAGACTTTCGCCGCCCAGACACTCGGCGTCGAAGCGACCCCGGTCTTCGCACCGAACAAGGAAATCGCGATTGACGGCCAGGGCCTGACCGCGGTCGAAAAAATCTTCAACCGCAATGCTGTTGGCGTGACGCCGGGCAAGGTGCTGCATGCTGGCTCGGACGTTCGCGTCAAGGTCAACATCGTCGGCTCGCAGGACACCACCGGTCTGATGACCGCGCAGGAACTTGAAGCGATGGCGGCCACCGTCATTTCGCCGTTGGTCGACGGCGCCTACCAGTCCGGTTGCCACACGGCATCCGTCTGGGACAAAAAGGCCCAGGCCAACATTCCGAAGCTCATGTCCTTCATGAACAACTTCGGCGTCATCACCGCCCGCGATCCGAAGGGCAGCTACCATGCGATGACCGACGTCATCCACAAGGTGCTGAACGACATCACCGTCGACGACTGGGACATCATCATCGGCGGCGACAGCCACACCCGCATGTCGAAGGGCGTCGCCTTCGGCGCCGACTCGGGCACCGTGGCGCTGGCGCTTGCCACCGGCGAAGCCACCATGCCGATCCCGCAGTCGGTCAAGGTCACCTTCAAGGGCACGATGCAGCCCTACATGGACTTCCGCGACGTCGTCCACGCCACCCAGGCGCAGATGCTCAAGCAGCATGGCGACAACGTCTTCCAGGGCCGCATCATCGAAGTCCATATCGGCACGCTGCTCGCCGACCAGGCCTTCACCTTCACCGACTGGACGGCCGAGATGAAGGCCAAGGCCTCCATCTGCATCTCCGAAGACGAGACGCTGATCGAGAGCTTGGAAATCGCCAAGTCACGCATGCAGATCATGATCGACAAGGGCATGGACAACGAAGCGCAGACCCTGAAGGGCCTGATCGCCAAGGCCGATCGCCGCATCGCAGAAATCCGCTCGGGCGAGAAGCCGGCGCTGACGCCTGACGCTAACGCGAAGTATTTCGCCGAAGTCGTCGTCGATCTCGACCTGATCGACGAGCCGATGATCGCCGACCCCGACGTCAACAATGCCGACGTCTCGCGCCGCTACACCCACGACACGATCCGCCCGGTCTCCTACTATGGCGGCACCAAGAAGGTGGACCTCGGCTTCGTCGGCTCCTGCATGGTGCACAAGGGTGACATGAAGATCGTCGCTCAGATGCTGAAGAACATCGAGAAGAACGAAGGCAAGGTCGAGTTCAAGGCGCCGCTCGTCGTCGCCGCACCGACCTACAACATCATCGACGAGCTGAAGGCCGAAGGCGACTGGGAAATCCTCCAGAAGTATTCGGGCTTCGAATTCGACGACGTGAAGCCGAAGACCTCCAACCGCACCGAGTACGAGAACATCCTCTATCTCGAGCGCCCGGGCTGCAACCTGTGCATGGGCAACCAGGAGAAGGCCGAGAAGGGCGACACCGTCCTCGCCACCTCGACCCGCCTGTTCCAGGGCCGCGTCGTTGAAGACACGGCGGAAAAGAAGGGTGAGTCGCTGCTCGCTTCGACTCCGCTGGTCGTCCTCTCTGCGATCCTCGGCCGTACGCCGAGTATCGAGGAATATCGCGTCGCCGTCGAAGGTATCAACCTGACGAAGTTCGCACCGCCGAAGACGACGCCGATCGATAGCCGGTCCGTCCACTACTAAGGTTTAGACCTGACAAAAACGCCCCTCAATGCAGATCATTGAGGGGCGTTTTGCGTTATAGAGGCAAATGACACGACCTGCCGACAGGTCAACCAAACGCTGAATGTGCCGATGGCCGCACTGGTTGGCTAACCGCCGGGCAGCGTCTCGCCCGATATTCGATATGCTGAGTTAGGCGGCGACGGACGGAAACAGTGCGGTCGCGGTTATTCCGAGCGCCTTGGCGATGCGCGTCACAAGCCGCCGATCTCCTTCATGCCCGGCTTCGACCTTGGCGATTTCCATCTCGGTCAGCCCGCAGGTCAAGGCCACTTGTTCGATGCTGTAGCCAGCCACTGTCCGTGCTGAGCGCACGGCTTCGCCAAGGTCGATGGTCAATGGTGTGGGAACGTTTGAATCCTCGATATTGCCGTAGGATCGTGACATGTGCGCTTCTCCAAATGTGTCCACTTTCCGACACAATTTAGGTGGTGCGCTAACAATTGCAATCCCACCGAATTCACTATTCGTTGTACGGAATGGATCAGTCGGCGGCCAAGTCGCTCAGCCTACTGTTTTCTGAGAATTTCCAGCGCGAGCACCTTCGGTGCGCTGAAGAACGAAGACCGCCTCGCCGAAAATCTCACGCCGTCTTTGATGGCGAAGCTTGTAGGCGCGTTCCTGATCAGCTGTTTGGATATCGGTCGGCGCGGCGGATGCTTCGTTCTCCACCATATCGATCAGCAGATTGCGCATGACGGCGTTTGTTTCCCGGATTTGCTGCATCTCGGCCAAGACGGGAGAGGCGCGCAGCTTGCGGGCAATGGCCTCATCGATCTTCTTCTCAACGAGGCGCGTTCTCGCTGCGAAATATCGCGCGGCCGAAAACGCGCACAAGGCGGCGCAGAGCACGATGATGATTGACGTCATTGGAAGCCTCCTGATGCCATGTAGATCGTGGTTCGCGCAGCCAATTTCAATGTCCGGCCGGGCGTCGGTCGGCTCGATATCAGAACATTTGCGCTTCGCCGATTACGGCATCTTGACGAGTCACTAATCTATGTGAAATGCTAAGATGTCAGACCAATTTAAAGGTCGGCTGCCTATAAAAATATTGGGGAACCATGAGGGCACCAATCAGCGATAGGCCGGTCATCCGGCCGCTTCCGGCGATGGATCGCGCGCGTCAGGTAACGGATGCGCTTGCGGACTATGTGGAAGATGCGCGCCTGCAGGCCGGCGACCGGCTGCCCGCCGAGCGCGAGCTGATGGCGGACCTCAGGGTCGGGCGCTCGACCATTCGCGAGGCGATCCGGCATTTCCAGGCGCTCGGCGTGATCGAGACGCGCAAGGGCAGCGGGACCTATCTGCTGAAGCCGATTACCAAGGCGACCATTCATATGCCGCTGTCGCTGCATGCGACGGACCTGCGCAACGCATTGCTGCAAACGCTGGAAGTGCGCCGTGGCATCGAGTGCGAGGCAGGCATGGTGGCCGCGAAGAAGCGCACCGCTCAGGATCTTGTCGTCATTGAAGAGAAGCTCAACGAGATGGAGCGCGTCCATCTGGAAAAGGGCACCTCGGGTCCGGAAGATCTGGCCTTCCACCTCGCCATCTACGATGCCAGCCACAATCCGCTGTTTCGCCAGCTTCTCGAGCAGATGCGCGAGACCTTCTGGCAGTTCTGGCAGCACCCGTTCGAACGGCAGGATTTCGCCCGCCGTTCCTTTCCCTTTCACCGCACGCTCTTCAACGCGATCGCCGCGCGCGATCCCGAGGCGGCGCGCGAAGAGACACTGAAAATCCTCGCGGTCGTCGAGGAAGACATCAAGGAAATGTCCCAATGAGCAACGGTTCAGACCCGTTCGAATTCGCATCCCTCATCACCGCGCACGACGAAGGAAACTTCGCCGAAGCCGTGGTGCCGCCGATCTTCCAGACGTCGTTGTTCACCTTCTCCGACTACGACGACATGATCGCCTCCTATCGCGGCGAAAAGGTGCGCCCGATCTACACCCGTGGCCTCAACCCCACGGTGCGGATGTTCGAGGAGATGCTGGCCAAGCTCGAAGGTGCGGAAGACGCGCTGGGGTTTGCCAGCGGCATGGCGGCGATCTCGTCGGCGGTGCTGGCCTTTGTTGAGCCGGGCGACCGCATCGTCGCCGTCAAGCATGTCTATCCCGATGCCTTCCGCCTGTTCGGCACGGTGCTGAAGCGCATGAAGGTCGAGGTGACCTATGTCGACGGTCGTGACGAGGAAGCCGTCGCCAAGGCGCTGCCCGGCGCCAAGCTGTTCTACATGGAAAGCCCGACGAGCTGGGTCATGGAAGCCCATGATGTCGGCGCTCTCGCCGCTCTGGCGAAGCAGCATGGTGTGATCTCGATGATCGACAACAGCTGGGCGAGCCCGGTGTTCCAGCGGCCGATCACGCTCGGCGTCGATCTCGTCATCCACTCGGCTTCGAAATATCTCGGCGGCCACAGCGATGTGGTCGCCGGCGTCGTGGCTGGCTCAAAGGAAATGGTCGCCCGCGTCAAGGCGGAATCCTATCCCTATCTCGGCGGCAAGCTGTCGCCCTTCGATGCCTGGCTGTTGATCCGCGGCATGCGCACCTTGCCCATCCGCATGAAAGCGCACGAGGCCGCCGGCATGACGATCGCCAAGCGCCTGCAGGATCTCGATGTTGTCGAGACGGTCTGCCATCCGGGCCTGGCCAACCGCCTGCCGGCAGGCCTCAACGGCACATCGGGGCTGTTCTCGTTCATATTCCGCAAAGGCGTCGATATCCGCGCCTTCGCCGATCATCTCAAGCTCTTCAAACTGGGAGTGAGCTGGGGTGGGCATGAAAGCCTGATCGTACCAGGCGAGGTCGTCCTTCAGCAGAAGGCACAGCCCAATTCCGCGCATACCTTCGGGATACATGCGCGGTCCGTACGCCTCCATGTCGGTCTCGAAGGAACCGAGGCGTTGTGGAGAGACATCGAGGAGGCGCTTTCCGTCGCTTCGTAAAAGTCCAGAAACAGAGGAAAAACCTGGAAGGGGGAACTGAGCATGAAAAGACTGATAACCGCAACGCTGCTGGCCACGATGATGGCGGGTACGGCGATGGCCGACACGACGCTGAAGCTCGTCGAGGTGATCACCAGCCCCGAGCGCACCGAAACCCTGAAATCGCTTGTCGGCAAATTCGAAGCCGCCAATCCCGGCACCAAGGTCGACATCATCTCGCTGCCCTGGAACGAAGCGTTCCAGAAGTTCGCGACGATGGTATCGGCGGGCGACACCCCTGACGTCATGGAAATGCCGGATACCTGGCTCTCGCTCTACGCCAATAACGGCATGCTGGAAAGCCTGGAGCCCTACCTCGAAAAGTGGGAATACACCAAGGGCCTGACGCCGCGCGCGCTGGAACTCGGCCGCGACGTCAAGAACACCGCCTACATGCTACCGTACGGCTTCTACCTGCGCGCGCTCTTCTACAACAAGAACCTCTTCAAGGAAGCCGGCGTTTCCGAGCCGCCGAAGACAATGGACGAATTCGTCGCCGCCTCCGAAAAAGTCTCCAAGCTTCCCGGCAAGTCCGGCTACTGCCTGCGCGGCGGACCGGGCGGCCTGAACGGCTGGGTGATGTTCGGCGCGACGATGGCCGGCTCCAACAAGTTCTTCAACGACGACGGCACCTCGACCATGAACAGCGAAGGCTGGACGAAGGGTCTCGAATGGGTCGTCGATCTCTACAAGAAGGGCCTGGCGCCGAAGGACAGCGTCAACTGGGGCTTCAACGAGACGGTCGCCGGCTTCTATTCCGGCACCTGCGCGATGCTCGACCAGGATCCGGATGCCCTGATCGCGGTTGCCCAGCGCATGAAGCCGGAAGACTTCGGCGTCACCAAGATGCCGGTCGGTCCGAGCGGCAAGGGCTTTACGACGATCGGCTTCGCCGGCTGGTCGATGTTCACCACCAGCCAGAACAAGGATCTGTCCTGGAAGCTGATCGAAACGCTTGAATCGCCCGAAGGCAATATCGAGTGGAACAAGCGCACCGGCGCGCTGCCGGTTCACACCTCGGCCGAGAAGGACCCCTTCTACGCGAGCGAGCAGTTCAAGGGCTGGTTCGACGAGCTGGCCGACAAGAACATCGTCCCGACCGTGATGCCGACCTACCTCGAGGAATTCGCCTTCTTCAAGGATTCGCTCGCCATCAAGACGACGCAGCAGGCGCTTCTGGGCGATATCACGCCGAAGGAACTGGCTGACCAGTGGGCGGACTATCTGACCAAGGCTCAGCAGAAGTACCTCGCGAAGAAGTAAGCGGGCTCAGAGTGGGGCTTAGAGAGTGGAGCCCCCTCATCCGCCTGCCGGCACCTTCTCCCCGTTGGGGAGAAGGGGTTCCGTCGCAACCTCTCCGTTCCCTTCTCCCCAACGGGGAGAAGGTGGCCTGGTAAGGCCGGATGAGGGGGCCGCGGGCACTACAGCGGGCAAACCGAACGTAACCATGAAAGCCGCCCAAGATGACCATGACCGCCGATACGCTCGACAGTCGCCGTGACCGCAGGTCGTGGCTGAAGCGCGTCGCCGATGCCTCGGAACCCTATCTCTACAGCGCCCCATCGCTCGTCCTCATCATCGCCGTGATGCTGGTGCCGCTGGTGATCGGCGTGTCCTACGCGTTCCGCGATATCCAGCTTCTGAACCCCTTTTCCGGCGGCTTTGTCGGGCTGGAGCATTTTCGCGACCTCTCCAAGGACGCCGCCTTCTATGGCGCGCTGAAGAACACGCTCTGGTGGACTGGTGCCTCGGTCGTGCTGCAGTTCATCTTCGGGCTCATCCTCGCGCTTTTGCTCGACAAGCCGTTCTGGGGCAGGGGCCTCGTCCAGGCGCTGGTGTTCCTGCCCTGGGCGGTCCCGTCGTTTCTCGCCGGCCTCAACTGGGCCTGGCTGTTCAACCCGGTCATCGGGCCAATCCCGCACTGGCTCTACGCGCTCGGCCTGATGAGCGAGCCGCGCAACATCCTGTCCGACCCGCAATATGCCATGTGGGGACCGATCATCGCCAATGTCTGGTGGGGCATTCCCTTCTTCGCCATCACGCTGCTTGCAGCGCTCCAAGCAATCCCGCGCGACCTTTACGAGGCAGCCTCTATCGACGGCGCCACGTGGTTTCAACGGTTCCGCTCGATCACGCTGCCGTTTCTCGCCCCAACGATCGCGATCACCGTTCTCCTGCGCACGGTATGGGTGTCGAACTTCGCCGATCTCATCGTCGTCATGACCGGTGGCGGCCCGGCCGACAGGACGCAGATCGTTGCCAGCTATATCTTCACCCAAGCGTTCAAGCGGCTCGATTTCGGATACGCCTCGGCGATCGCGCTTGTGCTTTTGGTCCTGCTGCTAGCCTATTCCATGCTGATCATCCTGCTGCGGCAGACACTGCTGAATAAGGATTGAGCCATGAGACGACCCCACATCCCCACCATCGCGCACCGTCTGGCCATCCTGTGTTACATCGTTTTCGCGCTGTTTCCGCTGTTCTGGCTGCTCAAGGTTTCCGTCACGCCGAACGACCTTCTCTATTCCGAGGGTGTGCGGATGTGGCCGTCGCGCACGACCTGGGAGCACTATAGCTTCGTTCTCCAGCACAGCGCGTTTCCGACATTCTTCAAGAACAGCCTGATCGTGTCGGCCTCGACCGCCGTCGTCGTCACCATCTGTGCCTCGCTTTCGGGCTACGCGCTCTCGCGGTTCAATTTCCGGGCGAAATACTGGATCGTGGCGCTGATGCTGCTCACCCAGATGTTCCCGCTGGTCATGCTGGTCGCGCCGATCTTCAAGATCCTGACGCCGTTGCATCTCACGAACAGCCTCACCGGCCTCGTCGTCGTCTACACCGCCTTCAACGTCCCCTTCGCGACGTTCCTGATGCAGTCCTTCTTCGACGGCATTCCGAAGGATCTCGAGGAGGCCGCGATGATCGACGGCGCGACGCAATTCACCGCGTTTCGCCAGATCATCCTGCCGCTGACATTGCCGGGCATCGCCGCCACGCTCGGCTTCGTCTTCACCGCGGCGTGGAGCGAGTTGCTCTTCGCGCTGATGCTGATCAACGGCAACGACGCCGCGACCTTCCCGGTCGGGCTGCTGACCTTCGTGGGTAAATTCTCGGTCGATTTCGGACAGATGATGGCGGCGGGTGTTCTCGCGCTCATCCCGGCCGGTCTCTTCTTCCTTCTCATCCAGCGTTACCTCGTCCAGGGCCTGACGGCCGGCGCGGTCAAGGGTTAATCACATGGCATCGATCGATATCCAGAACGTCAAGAAATCCTTTGGCCATGTGCACGTCCTGCAGGACGTCGAGCTGAAGATCGAGGATGGCGAGTTCGTCGTGCTCGTCGGGCCGTCAGGCTGCGGCAAGTCCACATTGCTTAGGATGATCGCCGGTCTTGAGGACGTGACCTCGGGCGAGATCCGGATCGCCGGAAACCGGGTCAACGAGCTGCATCCGAAGGACCGCGACATCGCCATGGTGTTCCAGTCCTACGCGCTCTATCCGCACATGAACGTCGCCGGAAACATGAGCTACAGCCTGAAGCTCCGGAAAACGGCAAAGGACAAGATCGCAAGCGTCGTCGGCGCAGCCGCCTCCAAGCTTGGGCTCGATCCGCTGCTCGAACGCCGACCGAAAGCGCTATCCGGCGGCCAGCGCCAGCGCGTCGCCATGGGCCGCGCCATCGTGCGCCAACCGAAGGCGTTCCTGTTCGACGAGCCGCTGTCCAACCTCGATGCCCGCTTGCGCGAGCAGATGCGTGCCGAAATCAAGAAACTGCATGGCGACCTGAAGGCGACCTCGATCTACGTGACCCACGACCAGATCGAGGCAATGACGCTGGCGGACCGGATTGTCGCCATGTATGGCGGGGTGGTGCAGCAGGTTGGCAGCCCGCTCGAGCTCTATGATCGCCCCGCCAATCTCTTCGTCGCCGGCTTCATCGGTTCGCCGGGCATGAATTTCCTCGACGCGACCTACAAAAACGGCGGCGCGCAGCTGAAGGATGGCACCGTTGTCGCGCTCTCCAATCCGCTCAAGCTTGCTGACGGCGACAAGGTGACGCTCGGCATTCGCCCCGAGCATGTCGTCATGACGTCGGAAGAAACAGGCATGAAGGCCAGCGTCGAGCTGATCGAGCCGACGGGCTTCGGCATTATCCTTCATCTCTCGCTGCATGGTCTGCCGTTCAAGATCTTCACGCTCGATCGGGCGGCGCTGGCGGCAGGGCCGGATGTCAATATCAGCTTCCCCGCACAGCATGTTCACGTCTTCGACGCGAAGGGTGATCGCGCAAGCTGATCGGCTCTACGTCTCGAAGATCAAGAGGACATAGGCGACGAAGAGAACGAGGTGCACTGCTCCCTGCATCAGATGCGTGCGGCCGCTGGAAAAGGTGATGATGCTCAAGGCGAGCGTCAGCACCAGCATGATTGGGCTGCTGTGATCGAGGCCGAGAATGACGGGGTTTCCCGTGAGATGGCTGATGACAAGCATGGCGGGGACGGTGAGGCCGATGGTCGAAAGCACCGAGCCGAGAAAGATGTTCACCGATCGCTGCAGGTGGTTGGCGACCGATGCGCGCACCGCGCTGATCGCCTCGGGCGTCGCCACCAGAACGGCCATGATTACGCCGCCGAGGGCCGCCGGCGCTCGCAGCGTTTCGATGAAGTAATCGATCGGCGGCGCCAGTTGCTCGACCAGGAACACGACCAGCGACATATAGAGAGCGAGCATCACAATCGGCCACCAGAGCGGCCCCTGATGATCGGCGTGATGGCTCTGCGGCATCGCTTCCTCGGCATCGTCGATGAAAAAGCCCCGGTGGCGTCCTGTCTGTAGCATCAGGAACACGCCGTAGAGCCCGACCGAGATGAACGCCAGCACCGTCTGCTGAACGGTCGAATAGCCCGGTCCGCCGCTGGGATGGGTAAAGTTCGGCATGATCATGCTGAGCGTCGCCAAAGGCACGATCACGCCGAGATAGGCGTTCGCGCCCTGCAGATTATGCCGCTGCTCATGCCGCCGCCAGGCGCCGAGGAGCAGCGATAGCCCTACCATTCCGTTCAGGATGATCATGACGACAGCAAAGAGCGTATCGCGCACCAGCGTCGGGTTGTTTTCGCCGTGCTGCATCACGGCGGTGATCGCCACGACCTCGATCGTGGTGATCGCGAGCGTCAGTATCAGCGTTCCGTAAGGCTCCCCCAGGCGCTCGGCAAGGTGATCTGCATGCCGCACGACTGCCAGTGCCGAGCCGAGAACGACAGAGAAGAGCCAGATGAAGATGAGCGTCAGCCAAAGGGGATTGGAAAGCAGCGCGAACAGCGCCGGACCGTGAAACAGGAAAGCAAGGCTGGTGAGCGCGCTGATCGCAAGGAACCACTCCCGCTGCAGCAAGCTACCAATGGGAGGGCGGTGCAGCGTTCCCGCATCAGCTGTCACGTCGCAATTCCCCCGCAGGTTTCCGCCTGAGATGATGAAAGCACGGGCCTCGACCGGCCTCAAGCTCAAATCAACCGAGCGTTTCGCGCGAGGTCTCTATCTTTGGGGTCAGAGGTTGCGTTTGCTGTGGGCGATGAACGCCCGCACAGCCGGAGATGCTTCGGTCTTTCTGTAGGCGACGACGAGATCGGACGTTACGTTGGCATGCGGCAGCGGGACATACCGGATACCCGGCAGCCTGACGCATTCGAGCGATTTCGGCACGATCGCCACGCCCGCGCCGATCGCTACCATGCTGCCGATACCTGTGAAGTCCCAGGACGTGGAATTGATGTTCGGCTCGAAGCCCTCTTCCTTGCAGGCAGCAAAGGTCGTGCCGTGGAAGCCGACGTCGCGCGGTTGCTGCGGCGTCAGGAAAGTTTCGCCAGCGAGAACGGCTAGATTGGCGGCGCCTCGCTCCAGCGTCAGCGGATGTCCATCCGGCACCATCAGGACGATGGGCTCGCGGCGGATGATGTGGGTCGCAAGGCCATCCGGGATAGGGGCAGGGCCGCGGATGAAGGCGAAATCAAGCAGTCCTTCGACGATGCGGGCGAGCTGCTTGCGCAGCTCCATCTCCGTCAGTTCGATCTCCACGCCGAAATGATCGCGCTTGTAGGCCTTGATCGATTGCACAACCGCGCCGGAATAGGCGGCCGAGGCCACATATCCGATGGAGACCCGCCCCGTCTCGCCGCGACTGACCCTGTTGACCGCCACCATCGCCACATCCGCCTGCGCAAGGATCTTGGTCGCTTCGTCGTAGAGCACCTGACCGGACTGGGTGAGATGGACGGATCGTCTCGTGCGATCGAGCAGCGATGTTCCGAGGATCTCCTCGAGGCTCATGATCTGCTGGCTCAGGCCCGGCTGCGCGATGCCGAGCCTTGCGGCCGCGCGCTCGAAATTGCGCTCCTCGACAAGCGCCACGAAATATTTGAGGTGCCGCAGTTCAAAGGAAGGGTAGCGGGCAGGCCTTCGTGAGTCCGTGTTGGTCATGTGACGCCCGCTTCAGAATAATTACAAACTATGAGTGTCTAAAAATATCATAATCAAGAATGATGAAAATACCCCCTGTCATTTATTGGATGAAATAGGATAAGGTGACTAAACAAGTCCAGTTTTCGGATCGTGACTGGATTGGGCGACAGAGTGGCAAGACACCTTAGTTTCATGGAAGCGCTGGCAGCAACGGCAGTGGTAGGCGTATCGGTATCGGCTCCGGGCCAGTTGCGCGCCGAGGATGGCGACAGCGCAACAGCGCTTGCACCGATCACCGTGCAAGCCAAGGGCGCGGAAGATCCAAAGGGCCCCGTAAAGGGTTTCGTCGCGAAAACCAGCTCGACGGCGACCAAGACGGGGACGCCGCTACTTGAGACCCAGCAATCCATTTCGGTCGTCACCACCGATCAGATCCGCGCACAGGGCGCCGAAACGGTCGGGCAGGCGGTCGAATACACACCTGGCGTTTCCGGCACGCCCTACGGCTCCGACCCACGTTTCGATTCGCCGCGAATCCGGGGTTTCGATGGTCGCCAGTCGCAATATCTGAATGGCCTGAAGATGATGCGCACCGCCGGCGCGCCTGCGGTCGATCCCTACCAGCTGGAGCGCATCGAGGTCCTGAGGGGACCGGCATCGGTCATGTACGGCCAGGGCAATCCCGGCGGCATGATCAATCTGATCAGCAAGCGGCCGGTGTTCGAGCGCTTCGGCGAAGTTGGCCTGCAGGCCGGAAGCTATGACACCTACGGCTCGTTCTTCGATGTGGGCGGTCCGCTCAGCGACGGCTCGGACTTCGCCTATCGCGTCACGGGGCTCGTGCGCGCCGCTGGTGCCCAGACGGATAACCTCGATAACGATCGTTACTTCATCGCGCCGGCGCTGACATGGCAGCCCGATGACGACACCAAGCTGACGATCCTCACCAGCGTCCAGCACGACAATCCGAGCACCCCATCCAGCCTGCCGGCCCAGCTGACACTCAACGCAACCGGCAACCGCCTCTCTCGCGACTTCTTCGTCGGCGATGAGAGCTTCGACCATTCGTCGCGGACGCTGACAAACCTCGGCTACGAGTTCGAACATCGCCTGAACGACGTCTGGACCTTCCGCCAGAATGTTCGCTATTCCAATTTCGACTGGAATTACCAGGCGCTCGGCATGGCCACCTCAGGTCTTGCAGCCGATGGCCGGACCATCAATCGCAATGCGACCTTCCAGGACGAAAACCTCAACACCTTCAACATCGACAACAACTTCCTGGCCGAATTCGACACCGGCGATGTCGATCACAAACTGCTTGTCGGCCTCGACTACCGGTACTTCTCGAACGATGCCAGCACACAGTTCTGGAGCGCGACGCCGCTTGATGCGTTCAATCCCGTCTATGGTGGTCCGATCAGGCTGACGTCCAAGACGACGGACGCGCATGTCGTCTCCGACCTGCAGCAGCTCGGCATCTATATCCAGGACGAGATGTCCTACAACAACTGGCGCGCGACGCTTGGCCTCCGGCAGGATTGGGCGAGCACAAGTGGCACTTCGTTGAATGGAAGAACTAATGTCGAGCGGTCGCTCGACAAGGATGATCAAAAGCTGACCGGCCGCGCCGGGCTGGGCTACGTTTTCGATAACGGCATCGCGCCCTATGTCAGCTACGCCACCTCCTTCGAGCCGGTTCCGGTGCCGACGACAGGCCAGCTGCTGGACCCGACGACAGGCAAGCAGGTGGAGATCGGCGTCAAGTATCAGCCCGAGGGCTGGAACGGCTTCTTCTCCGCCGCCGTCTTCGATCTCCGCCAGAATAATGTGTCCAACACGGTCGCTCTTCCCGGCGGCGGAACGACGATCGCGCAGATCGGTGAGGTGCATGCGCGAGGCGTCGAACTCGAAGGTGTGGCAAGTCTCACCGACGGGCTGGACCTGCACGCAGCCTACACGTACATGGACACGGAAATTCTGGGGCGAACGGACAATGGCAAGCGCCTGGACAACGTTCCGGCAAACGCGGCAAGCCTATGGCTCGACTACACCTTCAAGGAGGGGAGCGATCTTGATGGCTTCGGCATCGGCGGTGGCGTGAGATATGTGGGACAGCGCTATGGCGATACCGCCAATACATTCGATCTCGGTGGCGTGGCGCTTCTCGATGCGGCGATCCGCTACAAGAAGGATGGTGTTACCGCGTCGCTCAATCTCAAGAACATTGCGGACAAGAATTATGTCTCAAGCTGCTCCTCGTTCGGCTGCACCTATGGTGATGGTCGCACGGTCATGGCCAGGTTGAGTTTTGCCTGGTAGGCGGCAGATAAAGTGGGCGTATGATTTCAGACAATTCCAATAAATCAGCTCTGATTGGGCGGCGGCAGGCTCTTGGCCTGCTCGCTGCCCTTGCCGTTGCATGGGATGCGAAGGCGGCGATAACGCCAAGCCGCATCGCGGCGATCGACTGGGCGATGCTCGAAACCCTGATGGCGCTCGGCGTGACCCCGATCGCGGCGACCGAGCTTCTTCAGTTTCGCATCGATTCCGTCGAGCCGGACATGCCGGCCTCGGTCGTCGATCTCGGTTTGCGCGGCTCGCCCAACTTCGAGCTGCTTCACCTGCTGAGGCCTGAACTCATCCTGATCTCGCCCTTTTATGTCAGGCATCAGCCGGCGCTGGAGGCGATCGCCCCCGTCTACTCGCTGCCTTTCTACGTCCAGGGCGAACCGCCCTATGCCAAGGCGCTCAACGCGGTCTCGCAACTGGGTGATCTGCTCGATCGCGCGGATGCCGCGGTCAAAGTGCTGGCCGATCAGGACGCATTGCTGGCAGGCCTTCGCCAGCAGCTCGCTCCGTTCGCGGCGCGGCCGACCTACATCATCAATATCGGCGATTCCCGTCACTTTCGCGCCTTCGGCGCCGACAGCATGTTCGGAGACATCCTGCAGCGGCTCGGCCTGCCGAATGCCTGGACGGACCGATCGCGCTTCACCTTCGCAGCACCGGTGCCAATGGAAAACCTCGCCGCCAATCCCGAGGCGCGTATCGTCATCGTCTCCGATATCCCCGTCGAGGCGCGTAGCAGCCTGCGCAACAGCATGATCTGGAAGTCGCTCAAGCCGGTGAAAGAAGGCCGTGTCGTCAACATCGGCAACGCCAACCCCTATGGCGGCATCACAGCCGGCCTTCGCTTCGCGCGGCTCTTGAGCGAAGCGCTCGTCAAAGGCGGAGAGACGCTTTGACATCGCGCACAACCTGGATCTTCTTCGCCGCCGCGACAGCGCTTGCGGTCCTGCTCTTCCTGCAGCAGGCGCTCGCCTTCCTGCCGCTTGCCGCCTGGCCATCGCTGCCGCTCGCACCTGACGGGATGACCACCGAACAGATCATCCTGGCTTACGGTGTCTTTCCAAGAGCCGCCGTCGCCATATTGGCCGGCGCCGCACTCGGTCTTGCAGGCGCCTTGCTGCAGCGGCTGCTCCGAAACCCGATCGCCGATCCCTCGACATTGGGCGTCTCCGCCGGCGCCCAGCTCGCCATCGTCGCGACGACGCTTTTTTATCCCGCGATCCTCGATGGTTACCGCGCGCTGGTGGCGCTTGCTGGTGCCGCCGGCGCAACGGCGCTGGTTTTTCTGCTCGGCTGGCGCCGCAGCTTCGATCCGGTCACCATGGTCGTCTCCGGGCTGCTCGTCGGCATCACCTGCGGCGCATTGTCGGCCGCGATGACGCTTTCGCAGGGCGAATACCTCATGTCGCTGGTGACCTGGAATGGCGGCGCGCTCGGCCAGCAGGACTGGTCGGTCGCCTCGACGCTGGCGCTCGAATTGCTCGTGGGCCTTGCCGCCAGCATCCTGCTGCTGCGGCCGCTGGCGCTGTTCGGCCTCGGCGATAGCGGCGCGAAGTCGCTCGGCGTCGGGCTCGTCGGCATACGCGTGGCGGTCGCAGTGATCGCGGTTGGCCTGGCGGCCGGTGTCGCGGCGAGCGTAGGTCTGGTCAGCTTCGTCGGCCTTGCCGGGCCCGCCCTGGTGCGTGGCCTGGGCGTCCGAAAACCGCATGCCATCATTCTCGCATCGCCCATCGCGGGTGGCTTGTTGCTCTGGCTGTGCGATGGCCTGGTACAATTCCTCGGCTCCACCACCAGCGAGACGTTTCCGACCGGCGCGATGACGGCCCTGATCGGTGGCCCGCTGCTGCTGTGGCTGCTCCCAAAGGTGAAGCCGGTCGAGTTGCACGAGGAGCGCGCGCATGTGGCCGAGGCGAGGGCGCCGCGCACGTGGCTTATCCTGCTTCTCGCCTTCCTGCCGGCGGTCGCTCTGCTGGTTCTTTTCCTGGCGCGGACGCCCGCAGGGTTCACACTGCTTTCGGCGCAGGACTTCACTGATCTTTTGCCCATGCGCTGGCCAAGGCTGCTGGCCTCGGCCGCTGCGGGCAGCCTGCTCGCAATCGCGGGTACAATCTTGCAACGGTTGACCGGTAATCCGATGGCAAGCCCGGAGGTCCTGGGCGTCAGCGGCGGCGCCGGTGTCGGCTTCGCGGCGGCGATCACCATCGTGCCGGCGGCCGGCGTCGCCGAGCTTTTCGCCGGCGCGGGTATCGGCTCCATGATCGTGATGATCATCGTCATCGCCTTTGCCAGCCGGCGTCAGCTCTCGCCCGAACGGCTGCTGCTCGCTGGCATCGCCGTCAGTTCGCTGACGTCGGCTATTCTGTCGGCGCTGCTTGCGATCGGCGATCAGCGCTCATGGCAGATCCTGTCCTGGCTCGGCGGTTCGTCCAATACGGCAACGCCGGCATCGTCGATCGTCCTTGCAGTTCTGGCAATCGCCTGCACCGGCATCGTACTTTTCTTCACGCGCTGGCTGACGATCCTGCCGCTCGGCAGCGCGGTGCCGGTTGCGCTCGGCGTGCCGGTACGCTCGGCGCGCACCGCGATGATCTTCGTGGCCGGGCTCGCGACTGGCGCGGCGTCGCTGTTGGTTGGGCCCTTGAGCTTCGTCGGGCTGATGGGACCGCATATTGCGCACCGCGCGGGCTTTATAAAGCCGGCGCATCAGCTTCTGGCGTCGTCGGCGATCGGGGCGCTGTTGATGATCATTGCCGACCTCGGCGCCCGCACGGCGACCTTCCCCTACGAGCTACCGCTGGGTCTGTTCGCGGCGCTCGCCGGCGCGCCCTATCTCGTCTGGCTCATCGCCCGCAGGCGGTGAGCGTCAAGGCAACACAGGTGGCATTGCAACGCCCAGCCGCTCGACATGGCCGCGTAGCCCATCGATAATCCCAGGGAACAGGCGGACGCCATCGGCAAGCGCGCTGCGCTTGCGCGCCAGCCCGTTTTCACCGGGCAGGCGGACGCGTTCGACGCCGGGGCGTGGCAGATTGTCGTGACAGGCATCGACGAGCCATCCGGTCTGGCGCAGGAAGGCTTCGCGACCGCCGAATGCGGCCGGATCGAACACTTGCACCGTGACGGCAGCATTCGTCCCCTTCGGCGCATCGGCGCGACCATAGCCTGAAAGCGCCTGCGTGAAGGCTTCGACATGCAGCGCCATGCCGTATCCCTTCTGGCCGTGATCCAACCCGCCGGTCGGTAGCAGCGTCCCGCCGTTTTCGATGACCTTAGGGTCGCGGCTGGGGTTGCCGTCTGCGTCCATCAGCCATTCGTGTTCGTACTGACGGCCTTCGCGAATCAGGCGCTGCGCCATGTTGACCGTCGTGATCGAGGCGCTGATATCGATCAGGATCGGATCGCCCGATGTGGGGATGCCATGCGCCACAGGGTTTGGCGTATAGACGCCCTTGCGGCCGCCGAATGGGGCGACCTGTGCGCCGGAAGGGCTCGAGCTTGCGATGCTCACCATGTAGCCCCGGTCGGTTGCGATCGACAGGTAGGCGGCGAGACAGCCGATATGGTGGCTGTTTGCAATGGTGATCGTCGCCGTGCCGTAGGTCTCGGCTCGGTCGCAGGCGAGCTTGACGGCCTCCGACGTCAGCCATGCGCCGGGCAGGCGATTTCCGGCCCAGGCGACCGCAGGTCCACGATCCGATATGACGTCGGGGCTGCCCGCGCGCGTCATCACGCCATCGGCGATGCTCTGCAGATACCAGCCGGCGAGCGCAAGGCCATGGGTCGTATGCCCCATCAGATCCGCCTCGACCAGATAGCGGGCCACGGCATCGGCTTTGTCGTCCTGAAGGCCAGCGGCCGCGTACATGTCCTTGGCAAAGCTGCGCAGCGCGTCCGGCGCGTAGCGGATATCGTTGGTGTCGTTCACCAGTCTCTCCGTCGTTGTTGAAGCTGCGATGTGCTCAGCGCGCGAGAAAGCGCGGCTCGAGCGTCTTTCCATCCAGCGCATCCAGAACATTTCTTGCCGCCATCACCGAGACCGCCCGCTTGGCATCAACAGTCACGCCCGCCACATGCGGCGAGACAAGCGTGTTGGGCAGCTTAAACAGCGGATTGTCGACGCCGGGCGGTTCCTGCTCAAAGCTATCGAGGCCAGCGCCGGCGAGATGGCCGTCCTGCAGCGCGCGGATAAGGGCTGCTTCATCGACGACTTCGCCGCGCGCCGTATTGATCAGCAGAGAACCGCGTTTCATCAACCCGATCCGGCGTGCATCGATCAGCTTGTTCGTCTCAGGCGTCAGCGGACAGTGCAGGCTGACGATATCCGACGAGGCAAGCAGCGTATCCAGATCGGTCTCGCGGCGGATACCCGAGACAAAGGCGCTTTCGGGCGTATGCGGATCGAAGGCGATAACCTCCATGCCGATGGCGCCGGCCATTTTCGCGAGCGTCTGGCCGATAAAGCCGAAGCCGGTAATGCCGAGCGTCTGGCCGCGCAGCTCGCGGCCCTGGTACTGGTTCTTGTCCCAGATGCCGTCACGGATCAACGCGTCCTGTCGCGGCAGATCCTTTGCG
Source organism: Rhizobium sp. 2MFCol3.1 (assembly GCF_000377565.1). Taxonomy (GTDB): domain Bacteria; phylum Pseudomonadota; class Alphaproteobacteria; order Rhizobiales; family Rhizobiaceae; genus Rhizobium. Next base: position 108,740 of record NZ_KB898368.1, read on the forward strand.
AGCGTCATGATCATCGCGAGTGCGTGTTCGGCGACCGAGTGGCCGTTGCTGCCTGTTGTCATCGATACCGGAATGCCGAGCTCGGTGGCGGCTGCGACGTCGATATCGTTGGTCCCGACGCCATGCTTGGCGATATGCTTGAGCCGCCCGCCGGCCTTCATTTCCTCAGGCCCCAGCTTGTCGGCGAGCAGGCGGATGATGACCGCATCCGGCCGGTGGGCCTTCATGATGTCGATCACGGCCTGTCTGTCGATATAGGGCTCGGTCGTCACGACCGTAGCGCCGGCTTCGACCAGCAAAGAAAATCCCTCCGGCGCCAACTGGCCGCCGAGAACGATAACCGTCTTGTCCATTGCTCATCTCCTCCCGAGAGAATGGCAGGGCCCGGCGCGATGGCGCCAGAACGCTTGAAATCTCCGTTCGGATCAGGCCGCCTGACGGCGCGGCGAGCGGGCCATCAGTCGGGCATAGGCGATGGCCGATAGCATGTTGACGTGATTGGCCTTGCCGGTGCCGGCGATGTCGAAGGCCGTGCCGTGATCCACCGAAACGCGGTCGATCGGCAGGCCGAGCGAGACGTTGACGGCCGTCTCGAACGCTACGAGCTTGATCGGGATATGCCCCTGGTCATGATACTGCGCGATCACCAGATCGAAGGCGCCGTTATAGGCGCGGGCGAAGACGGTGTCGGCCGAGATCGGCCCGACCACGTCGATACCCTTGGCCTGCGCCAGTTCGACGGCGGGCGCCAGGAATTCCGTGTCCTCTGTGCCGAACAGGCCGTTTTCACCGCAATGCGGGTTGAGACCGGCAACGGCAATGCGGGCCTTCTTGCCGAGCCGCAGGAAATGCTTGTGCCCGGCTTCGATGGTCGCCAGCACACGCTCTGTGCGCGCCCGCTCGATCGCGCCCTTCAGCGAGATGTGCGTGGAGACGTGAATGGTGTTGAGACGCTCGGAGGCGAGCAGCATGAACGAGCTCTTCGAGCCGGTCAGATGCGCCAGAAGCCCGGTATGGCCGTCGAAGTGATGGCCGGCGAGGTTCATTGCCTCCTTGTTGATCGGCGCGGTCACGATGACATCGGCCGCGCCGGACATCGCAAGCTCCACGGCACGGGTGATATAGCGAACCGAAGCGTCGCCGGCGACCGGGCTGACCTTGCCGATTTCCGGCAGGGCAGCGCCAAGGTCTACCTCGTCGACAGCGATCGTGCCTTCACCAGCGGAACCGGCGGGCGCGAAGTGCAGGCCCGTCTCGGCCGAGCGATTGGCGCGTTCAAGCGCTTCGGTGTTGCCGACGATGACGAAATCGCGGCGCTCGATCTCAGGCAACGTTGCCAGCGCCTTGACGATCACCTCGGGGCCGACACCAGCGGGGTCACCCAGCGTCACCGCGACTTTTGCATTTCTGTCCATCAGTCACATTCCTTATTGGATCAAACGCACCTAGTAGGCGGCTTCGTATATCGAACGTATGTCGGCGCGCGCGAGATCGCGCGGGTTGTTGTCGAGGAGACGGCGAATGGCGAAGGCGTCGTCCGCCATGGCGTCGAGATCGCTATCCGGTACACCAAGCGCAGAAAGCTTCATCTCGATGCCGAGATCGGCGCAGAAGCTATAGGCGGCGTCGAAGACCGACTGTACGTCGTCCGATGTCTTGCGGCCAAGCGCGTCCATCACCGCGCGTGTCTTCTCGGGAACCGATGGCGTGTTGAAGGCCAGCACGTGCGGGAAGATCAGCGCGTTCGCGGCACCATGGGCGATATGCCAGCGCGTGCCGAGCGGATAGGCCAGCGCATGGCCACCAGCCGTGTTGACCGGCCCGAGACAGAAGCCGCCGTAAAGCGAGGCGAGCGCGAGCCCGGCGCGGGCTTCCGCGTCGGCGCCATCCTTGACGGCGCGGGCGAGATATTTGCCGACCAGCCGCGTTCCCTCTATCGCGTAGAGGTCGATCATCGGATGCGCCTTGCGGTTGGTGAAGGCCTCGACGCAATGCGCCATGGCATCGACGCCGGTGGCCGCGGTCGTACGGGCCGGAACGGTAAAGGTCAGCGCCGGATCGATGACGGCGATGTCGGCCAGCATGTGAATGCTTTCGACGGCGAGCTTGGCCATCGTATCCGGATCGGTGACCAGCGCGCGAATGCCCGCCTCGCTCCCGGTTCCAGCCGTGGTCGGCACTTGCGCCAGCGCGACGCGGCGGGGTCCGTGAACCTTGTTCGGACCGACGACTTCGCGCAGCGTCTGCGATGAGCCGGCGAGCACGGCTGCCAGCTTTGCAAGATCCATGGCGCTGCCGCCGCCGAAGCCGACGACCAGCTGCGCATCCGCCGCATTGGCGGCAGCAAGCACCTTGTCGAGATTGGCGGTATCGGGCTCCGGCGTCACATCGGCGAAGACCGTGATTTCACCCTTGAGGCCGAGCGTGTCGACACGCGTGGCATTGAATGCGTCGGAAATGACCAGGATACGGGCATAGCCCTTGTCGCTCGCCCATTTCCCCAGGCGCTCCGCCGTCCCGACGCCGAACTCGATGATTTCGGGTCTGATGATTGTGATAGGCGAATCCAAGCTGACCACCGGATTACTCCTCCCCCTGCGGTATCGCGGCATCTTTCGGTGCCGCCAAGATGTAAATTTGTTATACCAGCTACGTCGCCTTGGCAAGCTTGGACATTAAGTTTGGCTGGAAAAATGCAATATGCTGCGGAAAATCGGCCATTACACCGGCTCCTATGACGATTTATCTAATTGATATTACATATTTAACTTGCAAACGGTGAATTGTGTCGCCTGCGGACGCGCCTCAAGCGACGCGCTCTAGCATGAGCAACGAATTTGTAAATTCAAAGCAACAAACTACCAGGTCGGCGCGCCAAACGAATCCGTTGGCACGCCGAGTTGACAAGCGAAACGCAATTCCGGCGTCAGCCGAGCGCATCCTGTGATAGCCGCACATATTTGATTGCGCGTCGATAGTAGGTGTAGGCGATATGCACCGTGCCGTCGGCCCCTTGGGTGATCGACGGGTAGGAGAATTCCCGGTTAACGGCGTCTTTCGAGTTGTTGCTCAGGCAGTAGCCATCGCCGGTATCGAGGTCGATCCGGCGCGGAAAGCTGCGGCCGCCATCCGTCGAAAAGGCGAGGCTGAGCGGCGCGCGCGGCACGCCCCAGATCGCCTTGCGCCTCTGGCTCGGCTCACTGGTGACGGGGGCGGGCGCCTCGTCCCCCTCGATTTCGTCGTAGAGCGACAGGCGCCGGGCGTTAGACATCGAGGCGTTACAGTGGTTGTAAACCATTGCTACCGAACCGCTTTCCAGCTTCACCGCCTGAATGGACGAGTTGTTGTTCGGTAGGTCGATCGGCTCCGGTGCGCTCCAGCTCTCGCCGTCGCTCGAGCGGCTGGACAGTACGGATTCGGCGAAACGGTTGCGATAGAAGGCGACGAATTCACCGTCTGGCAGGGGCGCGATGTTCATATGCACCGCGCCGATGCTGTCGGGCACCTCCGCCATCGCCCAGCTCTTTCCGATGTCGCGCGAGATCAGTACGCCCGCGGTATCGGCGTCACCGGTCCAGCGTTCACCCGGCAGTCCGATGCAGCGAAAAACCGGCAGCAGCCAGGTGCCCGCGTCATTCACGACGATCGGTTGGCGCACGAAAGTGCCGGGAATATCGCACAGTACGCGGACCTCGCCAAAGGTGCGGCCGCCATCCGTGGAGATCCGACATTTGACAACCGAGCCATCCTGGTTGCCGGATGTCTGCGACGTGTAAAGCAGCCAGACATCTCCGCCAGGCGCGTTGAAAATCAACGGGTTCTGCTCGGATTTCGCCGGGTCATCCGACATTTTTTCCGGCTGCGACCATTGCGTTGCGCCGGGCGCCAGGCGCGACATGTAAACCGAGATGTCGCCCATGCCCTCCATCGTGCCGCCGAACCAGACGCAGGTCAGCGTGCCATCCGGCAAGAAGGCCAGGTTGGCGGCGTGGTTCTGGATGCAGGGGGAGGGGAGATAGGCGTCGAAACGCCCGCTCTCGCTGGGATTGGCGATGATTTTGCCGGTCATAAGAGCCGGAACGGCGTCCGGTTGTAAACCCGTGAAGGCCATGGTCGTCCTCCTTTAGGGCAGTGTCTTGTAGGCTTCGGCAAGCGATGCGTAATCGGCGTCGCTGATCGGCATCAGCGGGGCGCGCGTGCGCTTCCAGGCCGGATTGCCGGTCTTCAGGCCTACCATCGCCTTGATCGTCGGGATCTGCACATAAGAGTTGGAAAGCGTGCGGTAAGCGTTGATGCGCGCCTGCGCGGTCTCGACCGCCTCAGCGCCGCTTTCGTCGTGCACCTTGTCATAGACGGTGCGCAGCGAATCCGCGACTAGGTTGGACGTGGCGGTGATGCAGCCGGCGCCGCCGGCCTTCAGCAGCGGCAGCAGCAGCGGATCGGCACCGGCGAGAACCGAGAAGCCCGGGTAGGCGGCGATGATTGCCTGCATGTTGTTGAAATCGCCTGCTGATTCCTTGATTCCGACGACCGTGTCGGGGAAGGCTTCGATCAGCCGGCCAATCAGCGGAACCGACAGCGGCACGCCGGAAACCTGTGGAATGTGATAGAGGATGACCTGCAGCTTGCTGTCGGCGATCGTCTCCAGGATCTGCGAATAGACGGTAAACAGGCCGTCGTCGGAAACGCCCTTGTAATAGAAGGGTGGCAGCATCACCACCTTGGTGACGCCCAGCGACAGGGCATGCTTGGTGAGGTCGACCGTTTCCTGGATGGCGACGACGCCGGTGCCCGGCAGCAGTTTGTCGGCAGGAATGCCGGCCTTCAGCGCCGCCTCGAGGATCGCCTTGCGCTCGCTTGACGAAAACGAGTTTGCCTCGCCCGTTGTGCCGAGCAGAGCCACGCCGTGGCATCCCTCTGACAGCAGGCGCTGGCAATGTTCGGTGAAGAGGCCGAGATCCGGACTTCCATCGGCATTGAGTGGGGTTGCGGCGGCGCTATAGACACCGGTGATCTTGTGCTTGTTCATGTCGTCCTCCTCGGATGAACGCCGCATATGGCGGCAAAAGGCGGGAAACCCGGCCTGCAAGATGCGGTTTTCTTCATCTTCGTCTGGCATGTTGTCAATATGACAATAAGCATTTCAATCGATCGTATTTTTCAAGCCATTGAAATCATGTAGGAAAATTTTTGTCGATTTTGTCGAAGTGTGGATGAATTAATTTTTGTTGACATATTTACATTATCGAGCGAGTGTCTGCGCCATGTCATGACGCACTTTCGGGATGGAGCGAAAGAGTCAAGCGTCATCGGTTTTGTCATGGGAGGATGGAATGACTGATCGGACTAAAGAAAATAGAGACCAGCAGCAGGGGCAGGGAATGTCGCGCCGCGAGGCGCTGAAGCTCGGCCTCGCCGCAGGCGTTGGCCTGACGGTTTTCGGCCTCAATGCCAAGATCGTGCTCGCCGATGACGGCCAGGTGCTGAAGGTCGCCAATCCGGCGTTCAACCAGGATTGGTCGCCGCTGCGCGGCGGTGGCGTTCCGTTCCGCTGGAACTCGATCTGGTGGGCCTCGCCGATGTATTTCGACAGCGAAGGCAAGATCAAGCCTTACGTCTTCACCAGCTGGGAATCGCCGGATAACAAGGTCTGGACCTTCAAAATCGACCCGAAGGCAACCTTCTCCGACGGCAGCAAGATCACCTCGGCCGACGTCAAGGGCTCCTGGGAAGTCGCTTCCATGCCTAACACCAAGAGCCAGCGTGCCGACCAGGTGCTGAGCAAGGTTCAGGGCTACAAGGAAATCGGCGCCGGTTCCGGCAACGAGCTGACGGGCGTCGCGACACCTGACGAAGGCACCGTCGTCGTCACGCTGACGGAAGCCGATCCGATCTTCTTTATGCGCCTTGCCAACCACATCGCGCCGATCACCAAGGCCGCGCAGTCTCGTGGCAGCGATGGCGAGGAAGTGGCGGACTGGTACAAGCCAGACAGCAGCGCCGTCTATTCCGGCCCGTTCAAGCTCACCAGCATCGATATCGACGCCGGCAAGCTGGTATTCGAGCCGAACGAGAACTTCTTCGGCCCGAAGCCGAAGCTGGCGCGCATCGAAATCACCTCGATCGAAGACAACGTCACCGCGACGTCTCTCATCAAGTCCGGCGAGTTCAATGCCCATACCGAGCTCGTCACCTCGACGATCATCCAGGATCTCGGCCCCGAATTCTCCGCCGGTCCGCTGATCCCGACCAGCCAACACTTCTGGTTCAACGTCACCCGCGCACCGATGGACGATCCGAAGGTTCGCCAGGCGCTGATCATGGCGATCGATCGCGACGGTCTCTTCAAGGCCTCCTATCCCGATGGTCCGCACAAGAAGGCCGATCAGATCCTGAATTCGGTTCCCGGCGCCGACAATTCCGGCTTCGAGCCCTTCCCCTATGATCCGGCAGCCGCCAAGAAGCTGCTTGCCGAATCCAGCTATGGTGGACCTGAACGCCTGCCGAAGATCCTCTTCGTCGGCATCTCCGCCCCGGCCATCCAGGCAGCGGCGCAGTACATTGCCGAGCAGTGGCGTCAGAACCTCGGCATCACCGCCGTCGACATGAAGCCGCAGCAGGACTCCTATGCCGGTCCGGACCAGAACGCGGTGCAGATCTTCCGCGACGACGTCGGCACTCGTGTTCCTGACGCCGTCTCCTATCTCGCCGGCTGCATCGCCTCGACCTCGTCCAACGCCCAGAACAAGCTCGGCGGTTACAAGAACGACAAGGTCGATGCCGCACTCGCTGAGGCCGCGACCAAGGCGGCCGACGATCCAGATCGCGTCAAGCTCGCCCAGGATGCCCAGAAGGCATTCCGCGAGGATTGGGCCTTCATTCCGTGGTACTCTCAGGCGATGTCGCGCTGGGCCACCAAGGAGGTCAAGGGCATGGAGAAGAACCTCGACTGGCAGGTCGTGGCGCCCTGGGACATTTCGATCGGCTGAGCCGGTTAGAAGCCTACGAACAGATAGCCCGTCCGCAATCGGATTTTGGGCAACTTAGCAACCGCGCGAAGACCGCAAGGCCTTCGCGCAAGTTTCAAGAAGACATCGCATGTCCGCGCGAGCGCGGAAACGTGTCTACCAACCGGTGGGAGGTGACCTTGTTACGCTACGTGCTAACCCGGTTTGCCATCTGGATTCCGTCAGTCCTCATTGTCATGCTGGCCGTCTATGCGCTGGCTTTCTATGGCGCTGGCGATCCGATCAAGCTGATCTTTCTGCGCGCACCCGGCGATGTCGCCTATAACCCGCAGCGCATCGAAGCCATCCGCGAAAGTGCCGGCCTGAACAGGCCATTCATCGAGCAGTTCGGCCTTTACATCTGGAACCTCCTGCATGGTCAGTTCGGCAATTCGCTGACATCGGGCCGCTCGGTCTGGGCCATGGTCTCGGCCGCCGCGCCCGTATCCTTCAAGCTGGCGCTCTGTTCCATCATCCTCACGACGGTCATTGCCATTCCGCTCGGCATGATCGCCGCGATGAACCAGAACAGCCGCCTCGATTACACAATCCTCGGCTCGGCGCTCTTCCTCTGGGCGATCCCGGCCTATGTCGCCGGCCCGCTTCTGATGGTCGGCCTCATCGTGCTGATGCCGATGATCAAGGTGCCCTATGGCTGGGGCGGCGTCTTCGACGTGCGCATCCTCTTGCCGCTGATCGTTCTCTCCTTCCAGCCGATCGCGCTCATCGTGCGCCAAACGCGCGCCGCCGTCATCGAGGTATTGTCGGAGGATTTCGTCCGCACAGCCCGCGCGAAGGGCGTGCCTGAAATGGTCGTGGCGCTGCGCCATATTCTGCGCCCGGTGCTGACACCCGTCGTCACCCAGCTCGGCCTGATCATGATCACCATCGTCAATGGCGCGATCTTCGTGGAGCTCGTCTTCGGTCTGCCCGGCCTCGGCCGCCTGACCGTGCAGGCGCTCACCAATTCCGACTATCCCGTCATTCTGGCGATCACGCTTATCGGATCCTTCTTGGTGATGATGTCGAACCTTCTGGTCGATGTTCTCTACCCGCTGCTTGATCCGCGTGCCAACGATGCAAGAAGGAGCCGCTGACCATGTCCGCCATCCCTCTCTCTCCCGTCGCCCAACAAGAAGAGGCACCCGTCAGCCTGTGGCGCGATGCCTGGTATCGCCTGAAGCGCAACAAGCTTGCCGTCTTCGGTCTCGCTGTCGTTCTCATTCTGGCTTTCGCCGCGATCTTCGGCCCCTATCTGACGCCTTATGACTATCTGAGCCAGGACCTGCAGGCCCGCAATGCCGTTCCGTCGCTGACGCATCTCTTCGGAACCGACGATCTCGGCCGCGACGTCTTCAGCCGCGTCGTCTTCGGCACCCGCACAGCCTTCCTGGTGGCCGTTATCGTCACCGTCATCGCGGTCTTCATCGGGACCTTGCTCGGCGCAATCGCCGGCTTCTTCGGCAATCCGTTCGATCGCGTCATCATGTGGTTGACCGACATGACCATGTCGGTGCCCAACCTGCTGCTCGTCGTCGTCATCAACGCATCGTTGAAGTCGCCGATCACCAAGTGGATGGAAGCGCAGTATCTGGCGACCCTTAATCCCTTCTACCGCCAGACGATCTGGGTCGACTTCATGCTGGTCTTCGGCTCGATGGCTTTGATCTCCTGGCCGCCTTATGCACGCCTCGTTCGCGCCCAGGTCCTGTCGATCCGCAGCCGTCCCTATATCACTGCCGCCCAGGCGCTCGGCCTGTCGAACTGGATCATCATGAAGCGCTACGTCATCCCGAACGCGCTTGGTCCGCTGATCGTCTCGGTCAGCGCCGGTCTCGGTACGGCCATGGTTCTGGAAAGCGCCTTCAGCTTCCTCGGCGTCGGCGTCAATCCGCCCACGCCCAGCTGGGGCAACATGATCTCCGACGGCCTGCGTGTCTGGCAGCACTATCCGCACCTGCTGGCTGCTCCGGCTGCCGTCCTCGGCCTTGCCTCGGTCGCCTTCAGCTTCCTCGGCGATGGCCTCAACGACGCACTCAATCCGCGGGGTTCCAAGTGATGAACACGACGCGATCCAATGAGAAACTGCTCGACGTCCGCGGCCTGACCGTCGAGATCGACGGCAGGAACGGCCCGGCGGTCGTGGTCGATGGCATCGACCTCCACGTCAACAAGGGCGAGACGCTCGGCGTCGTCGGCGAATCCGGCTGCGGCAAGAGCCTGACCATGCTCAGCCTGATGCGGCTTTTGCCGAACAAGATCAAGGTCACCAAGGGCTCGGCGAGCTTCGATGGCCACGACCTGCAGAAGATGTCGAACAAGGAACTGCGCAAGGTGCGCGGCGGCGATATCGGCTTCGTCTTCCAGGACCCGATGACCTCGCTCAACCCGGTCATGCGCATCGGCGACCAGATCTGCGAACCGCTGATCTACCACCGCGGCATGAAGAAGGCCGAGGCGCGCACCCGCGCTGTCGAGCTTCTGCGCCTCGTCGGCATTCCGGGCCCGGAGGAGCGACTGCAGGCCTATCCGCACGAGCTTTCCGGCGGCATGCGCCAGCGCGTGATGATCGCGATCGGCCTTGCCTGCAATCCGAAGCTCCTGATCGCCGACGAGCCGACCACGGCGCTTGACGTCACCATCCAGGCGCAGATCGTCGATCTGGTGAAGGACCTGCGCGCAAAGCTCGGCATGTCGGTCGTCTGGATCACCCACGACCTGGCGCTGATCGCCGGCCTCGTCGACCGCGTCGCCGTGCTCTACGCCGGCACTGTGGTCGAAGATGCGCCGGTCGACGAGCTCTATGCCCGCCCGAGCCATCCCTATACGCGCGGCCTCCTGGCCTCGATCCCGAAGCTGTCGGACGCGCCGGCAAGCCGTCTGAGCTCGATCGGCGGCACGCCGCCGGAGCCCGGCCGTCGCCCCAAGGGCTGCCCCTTTGCCCCGCGCTGTCCGCTGGCGGAAGCCGTCTGCCACGAGCGCGTGCCGAAACTTGAGCCCATTTCAGGCGCCGGAAACCACCGCACCGCCTGCTTCGTCGTCCAGAAAATGCAGGAGGCCGCGTGATGGGTGCCCAACCGCTGCTCAAGGTCGAAAACCTCGTCAAGCATTTCCACGTCAAGCTCGGCGCCTTCGGCGAACGCTCGGCGACGGTCTATGCGCTCGATAACGTCAATCTCGACATCATGGAGGGCGAGACGCTCTCGCTCGTCGGCGAATCCGGCTGCGGCAAGTCGACAACCGGCTTCACCATTCTCAACCTCTACAAGGCGACCTCGGGAAAGGTCGTCTACAAGGGCCAGGATCTGGCGACGCTGGATGAAAAGCAGATGCGGCCCTTCCGCCGCGACCTGCAGATCGTCTTCCAGGATCCTTATTCGACGCTCAACCCGCGTATGACGATCGGCGAGGCTGTTGGCGAGCCGATCCTCTTCCACAAGCTCTGCACCAAGGCCGAGCTGAAGGACCGCGTCGCGGCACTTCTGACCGATGTCGGCCTGCCGACCCGCTTCGCGCAGCGCTATCCGCATGAGCTTTCCGGCGGACAGCGCCAGCGCGTCGTCATCGCCCGCGCGCTCGCCTGTCAGCCGAAGTTCATCGTCTGCGACGAGGCAATCTCGGCGCTCGACGTCTCGATCCAGGCGCAGATCATCAACCTGCTGCTCGACCTGCAGGAAAAATACGGCCTGACCTACTTGTTCATTGCCCACGACCTTGCCGTCGTGCGCCATATCAGCACCCGCGTCGGCGTCATGTATCTCGGACGCCTGGCGGAACTCGCGACCCGCGAAGAGCTGTTCGAAAACCCGCTTCACCCATACACCAAGGCGTTGCTGTCGGCCGTCCCGGAAACCGATCCGGAACTCGAGCGCACCCGCACCCGGCAGATCCTGCAGGGCGACGTGCCGAGCCCGCTCAACCCGCCGAGCGGCTGCCGCTTCCATTCGCGCTGCCCGATCGCCATGGATGTGTGCAGCAAGGTCGTGCCGGAGTGGAAGGAAGCCAAGCCCGGCCATCTCGTTGCCTGCCACGCGGTCAACACGGGACAGGCTGCATGACGCTGAAGGTCGCGATCATCGCTGACGATCTGACCGGCGCGCTCGACACGGGAACCCCCTTCGTCGACGCCGGTCTTTCCGTTGCCGTGGCGATCGAGATCGAAGCTATCGAGGACGCTCTGGCGACTGGTTGCGAGGTGGTGGTGGTCAACACCGCCTCGCGCGCCCTCCCGGAGGGGGAAGCGGCGAGAAGGGCCGGCCTCGCGGCCAGCGCTCTTCTTGCCGCACACCCCGACATCGTCCTGAAGAAGATCGATTCCCGGCTGAAGGGCAATGTGGCTGCCGAAAGTGCCGCTATTGCCGCCATCTTCGGCCATCGCGAGATCACCATCGCGCCTGCCATTCCTGACCAGGAACGCTTCACTCGCGACGGCCATGTCGTCGGGCGCGGCGTCGAAAGGCCGTTGCCGATTGCCGCCCTTTTTGAGGGTCGTGAAGACAAGGTTGTTGTCGTCGATGCCGACAGCGATGCGGATCTGGACCAGCTCGTCCCCGGGCATGATTGGCAGACGACGCTTGCCGTCGGCGCGCGCGGCCTCGGCAGTGCCATTGCCCGTCGCCTTCGCCGTGGACGCGATGCGACGACTGTATTCGAACCGGCCCGCAACACACTGTTCGCATTCGGCTCCCGCGACCCGATCACCGCCGCGCAGATGGCCAGGCTTGAGGCGTCGGGCGCTTTGCGTGCATCGCTTGCGGCCCCGATGGGCGCGCTAAATGAGACAGAAGCGCTGGGCTTGCCGGCGCTGCTGTGCTGCACCGGGGAAATGTCGGGGGACGCGGTAGCCGTCGCCGATCGTTTCGCCAAGGGCGTGAGATCGGCGATCGAGCGGACGCAACCTGATATGCTGATGGTCGGCGGTGGTGATACGGCGCTGGCGGTGTTCCGGGCGCTCGGTGTTCGCACCTTACTGCCCAAGGGGGAAATAGAGGCGGGAATTCCCTGGTTCGACGTGACCGATGTCGATGGTCGCCATTTCCGTTGTGCGGTAAAATCCGGGGGCTTTGGGAATTCCGATAGTTTGCTAAGACTGATTCCTCAGAATCAGGCGGCGTAAAGTAATGCCGGCGGGGAGAATGGACGTGGATGAAGCAAACGGTGCGCCGGCAACCCCGGCGCCGAAGCCGGAGCGCGGCAAGCCTATGAAACTGGTGGACCGCGTGTTCGATCAGTTGCAGGAGCGTATTCGTGCCGGAAACTACCCGCCGGATTCAAGGCTGCCCGGCGAGCACGAGCTGGCGTCCATGCTTGGCGTTTCCCGGCCGATCGTTCGCGATGCGCTGGCCAAGCTGCGCGATCAGGGCATGGTCTATGCCCGCCAGGGAGCCGGAACCTTCGTCAGCGCCAACAGCTCGCCGACGACCCATCTTTCCTATTCGCCGGTCAAGACGATCGCTGATATCCAGCGCTGCTACGAATTCCGTCTGACGATCGAGCCGGCCGCCGCCTATTTCGCCGCCAAGCGCCGCGACGAGGCCGCGATCCAGAAGATTGCCTCGGCGCTTGCCGATCTCCGGGAAGCCACGAGCCATCAGCTGCACCGGACCGACGCGGATTTCAATTTCCACCGCGCCGTGACAGAGGCCGCCAACAACCATTATTACACCGCCTCGATCGATGCGCTCAAAGCGCATATCGCGGTCGGCATGCATCTCCACGGGCTGTCCCTGCTGGGGCCGAGACCCGGACTCGAACAAGTCTTCCAGGAGCACAACACCATCTACAAGGCGATTGCCGAAGGCCGGGCCGAAGAGGCACGCGACCTGATGCAATCGCATCTCGAAGGCTCTCGTGATCGGTTGTTCGAGGGCAGGGCGCTCGATCTGTCGTTCTGATGCTTTTGGGCATATCCGTGTCGCGCTTTCGCGACACGGATATGCGGCCAATCAGGTCGGCGGTGCGCCAAGTGCGTGAAGGATGCCACGTAGCTCGGCAAGCCCTCTCAAGCGACCGATCGCCGGATAGCCTGGCGTGGTGGTCTTGGTGAGGTCGTCGAGCATGCGGTGGCCGTGGTCAGAGCGGAAAACGATCGTCTCGTCGGCCTTGCGGTTGCGATCCTCGGAGACAAGCTCCTTCAGCACGGCGACCATGTCGACATCGCCCTCAAGGTGGGCGCTTTCGTGGAAGCTGCGTCCATCGCCTTCGCGTTTGGTCGCCCGCAGATGCGCGAAGTGAATGCGCGAGGCAAACCGGCGTGCAATGGCGGGCAGGTCGTTATCGGCGCGTACGCCGAGACTGCCGGTGCAGTAGCACATGCCGTTCGCCGGCGACGGGACAGCATTAAACAGTGCCGCGTAATCCTCGGCGGTGGAGGCGATGCGCGGCAGGCCGAATAGCGAGCGCGGCGGGTCGTCGGGATGCAGCGTGAGCTTGACGCCACGGGCTTCCGCGACCGGCGCCACGGCCTCAAGAAACTCGATGAGATGCTGGCGCAGCCGGCCGGCATCGATGCCGGCATAGGCGGCGAGACGGTCTCGAAACTCCGGAATGGTCAGCGGCTCGGTGGTCGATCCCGGCAAGGCCGAGGTGATGTTGCGGGTGATATCGGCAATGTCGCTCTCCGACATGGCCCCGAATGCGGCGCGGGCGCGAGCCTTGTCCTCCTGGGAGTAGGCCGCGTCGGCGCCGTCGCGCTGAAGAATGAACAGATCGAAGGCGGCGAATTTTTCGTGGTCGAAACGCATCGCCGTCGCGCCGGTGTCGATCTCGTGGTCGAGATCGGTGCGCGTCCAATCGACGACCGGCATGAAGTTGTAGCAGACGATCGGGATGCCGCAGGCCGCAACCGCTTCAAGGCTTGCGATCCACGCCTCGATCTCCGCCTTCGCCTGGCCACCCTTGCGCTTCACCGCATCGGGAATCGGAATGCTCTCGACCACCGACCAGGTGAGCTGCGAACGCCCCGGTGGTGTCGTCTCGATCATCGCCTGGCGCTCGCGCACCTCGGCCTCGGTCCACGCGCGGCCGATCGGCACCTGGTGCAGCGATGACACGATGTTGGTCGCTCCGGTTTGCCTGACCTCGTCGAGCGCGACCGGCGCATCCGGTCCGAACCATCTCCAACCCTGCCGCATCTGTTTCCTCCTTCAATGCCTTTTGTTTTGGTGTCGCTGTTCGTCAGCAGAAATAATCGGGGTAACGCGTGCGCAGTTCCGCCACATCGGGGATGACGGCGCTCAGATGATGCGTCATCGCGGCTCGCGCTGCCTCCACATCATGCGCGGCGATCGCGTCGCGGATGATCGCGTGCTCGCCGACCACATTCTCCATGCGGCCGAGCACCGGTAGCGTCAGCCGTCGAGCGCGGTCTATCTGAACCTTGACGGATTTGAGGATGCCCCAGATGCCCGGATAGCCCGCAATCTGCGCTATCGCCTCGTGAAAGGCTTCGTCCTCTTCGTGGAAGCCCGACGTGTCGCCCAGAATGGAGAGCGCCCGCTGGCGTGTAATGATGGCATCGAGGCGGGAGAGATCAGCCGCCGAGGCGATTTCAGTCGCGCGCTCGACCGTCGTTCCCTCCAACGCCTTGCGCACCACGACAGCCTCGGGGATCGCCGACACCGGAACGCGCGACACGACGGTGCCCGACTGCGGGTAGATATCGACGAGCCCGCCTTCCGACAGTCGCAGCAGCGCTTCTCGAACGGGTGTCCGGCTGACCGCGAAATCCTCAGCGATCCGCTTCTCCTGCAGCGCCATCCCCGGCGGCATCTTCAGCGAGACGATGTCGTTATAGAGCCGGTCGAAAATGGCGTCCGCCGTCGTGACTCGCCGCAGCTTTGCCGGCCGCTCGGCCTGCGCCGAAAGCTCGGGAATGGCGGTGGCTGCGGCTGGATGCATGTAGGGCCCTAACGTTGACTTGAATGTGCATACTAGTATATCAATTCTACATGGCTGCCAAGACACACTGCGGAGGAACGGTGTTTCTGGCAAGAAATTCAGGAGGTTCCAAACAAAGCCGGCCAGAAAATCCGACCGCATAAATGGATCAGGATACGCACGTGCACGGATTTGTTGTGCTTTGTGCGGCCAAAAGAGGAGGAGAGAACAGCATGAAATTTACCCGCAGAACATTCGTCGGAACCGCAGCCAGCGCTGCCGTTGCCGCCATGCTTACCGTCAAGGTGTGGGCGCAGGCCAAGAAGCCCGCAAGCCCCGTGACCATCACCATTGCCGACGTCGCCGGCAACCTCGCGCTGACGCAGGGGATGTTTGAAGCCTATGCAGCCGAGAAAGCCGATTGGGTTTCGAACTTCGCCTTCACCAAGGCGCCGGCCCCCGAACTGCCCGGCAAGATCAAGGCGCAGCAGGCGGCCGGAAAGGTCGATATCGATCTGGTGCTGACAGGCACGGACGCGCTCTCGGCCGGTCTCGACCAGGGCCTCTGGCTCGACCTTTCCGCGCACAAGGCGGATTTGCCCGACATCGAAAAGATCCTGCAGCCGCAGGCATTCAAGATGCAGGCGCTCGCCAAGGATCAGGGCATCGTCATCACCTACTACCCCTCGGGCCCGCTGATCGAATACATGCCCGACAAGGTCGCCACGCCGCCGAAATCGGCGCCGGAACTGCTGGAATGGGCAAAGGCCAACAAGAACCGCTTCATCTACGCCCGCCCGGCCAATTCCGGCCCCGGCCGCACCTTCCTCATGGGGCTGCCCTATCTGCTCGGCGACAGCGATCCGCGCGATCCGGTCAAGGGTTGGGACAAGACCTGGGAATATCTGGCAGCACTTGGCGAGCACATCGAATATTACCCGACCGGCACCGGCCAGGTGATGAAGGAACTTGGCGAGGGGACGCGCGACATCGTCGTTTCCACCACCGGCTGGGACATCAACCCGCGTGCGCTCGGCATCGTTCCCGCCGAAGCGAAGGTGCAGAAGCTGGAAGGTTTCCACTGGGTGACGGACGCGCACTACGCCGTTATCCCCAAGGGCGTCTCCGACGAGAAGATCGCGGTGCTGATCGACGTCTTGAACTACATTCTGCAGCCCAAGCAGCAGGCAATCGCCTATGACGCCGGCTATTTCTATCCGGGCCCCGCCGTCAAGGACGTGACGATCGAGATGGCACCGCAGGAAAGCCAGGACACGATCAAGGAGTTCGGCCGGCCCGAATATGCCGACTGGATTGCCAACAACCCGCTGGAAGTGCCGCTCGAGCCAAAGCAGCTCGTCGAAGCCTTCCGGATCTGGGACGAAAAGATCGGTGCCAAGAAGGGCTGATCGCTGATATCGCCGGCGCCGGCTGCAATAGCCGGTGCCGGCCATTTCCGTCGTGACATGGAGAGTGGTTTGAACTCGGTAGCGAATACGGTGGCCTCTTCGCGCGGCACCGCGCGTCTTGAACTCGATGGGCTGAGCCGCTCCTTCGGCGCCTATAACGCGCTCGATGGCATCGATCTTGCGATCGAGCCCGGCGAATTCGTGGCTCTGCTTGGCCCGTCTGGCTGCGGCAAATCCACGGCGCTCAACTGCATCGCGGGCCTTCTGGGACTGTCTGGCGGAGAAATCCGTCTGGGTGGCAAACGCATCGACCAGCTGGAGCCCGAGCGTCGAGGGTTCGGGATGGTGTTTCAGAGCTACGCGCTTTTCCCGCATATGAGCGTGCGCAAGAATGTCGGCTTTGGTCTCACCATGCAGGGCATCAAGGGACCGGAGGCCGACAAGCGGATCAATGACGCCTTGGCGCTGGTGCGTCTGGAAAGCCAGGCGGACAAGCTGCCCGGGCAGCTCTCCGGCGGCCAGCAGCAGCGCGTGGCGATCGCCCGCGCCATCGTCATCCGCCCGCCTATCGTGCTCATGGACGAGCCCCTGTCCAATCTCGACGCCAAGCTGCGCCTGGAGATGCGCGCCGAAATCCGCGGCATCCACGACCAGATCGGCTCGACGACCATCTACGTCACGCATGACCAGGACGAGGCCCTGTCGCTTGCCGACCGCATCGTCGTCATGAGCCAGGGACACATCGAGCAGATCGGCTCACCGCAGGATCTCTATCAGCGCCCAGTCAATGTCGGCGTTGCCGACTTCATGGGCTTTCGGACCCGCGTGCCCGGCAAGGTCGTCTCGGTTTCCGGCGAGGAGGCCGAGATCGACGTCGCCGGCGCGCGCATCACCGGCACGATGCGCACGCCGCTCAAGCCCGGCGACGCCGCTATCCTTTCCGTGCGCCCCGAGGATCTGGTCGCGGCCGACGAGGGGATAGCCGCTACCGTATCAAGCATGGAATATCGCGGCCGCGCCTTCTTCGGTCTGGCGCGCTCGGCGGATGGATCCGACCTCTATTTCCGCGCCGACGACGCGTTGTCGCGCGGAACGGCGACGCGGCTGAAGCCGATCGCGGGCAGGGCGCTGGTGTTCGGGGATAGCGCACGATGAGCGCGCCGTCGCTTCGAACACGGTTGGCTGCCCGGGGCTTCGACGGCACCACTATGCTGATCCTCCCCGGCCTTGCCTTCATGATCGCGCTGTTCGTCTATCCGTTTCTCTACGGCGTCGTGGATTCGCTGACGCCGAAGGATGGAACATGGTATGCCAACTACGCCAAGTTCTTCAGCGATCCCTTCCAGTACAACACCATCGGCGCGACGCTTTGGCTGGCACTGCCGGTGACGATCATCAATCTCGCCTTCGCCGTGCCGGTCGCTTTCCGTGTTCGGCTTATGCACCGCCAGCGTCTGCTGACGACCATTCTGGTACTGCCAATCACGCTCGGCACGGTTTTCGTCGCCGATGGCTTGCTGACGTTCCTCGGACCACGCGGCTGGTTCAACCACACGCTTCTGATGATTGGCATTATCGACAATCCGATCAAGCTGACCAACAACTACTGGGGCGTCTTCGCGTCGCTGCTCATCACCGGCTTCCCCTTCGCCTTCCTGCTGACGCTCTCGTACATCACCGGCATCGATCCGGCGATCGAGCAGGCCGCCGCCACGCTTGGGGCCGGGCCGAGGCAGCGTTTTCTGCGCGTGTTCCTGCCGTTGCTGGTGCCGGGGCTTGCGGTGACCTTCTGCCTTGCTTTCGTTCAGGCGTTCGCGGTGTTCCCGTCTGCCGTACTGCTGGGTGCACCGGCAGGCCCGACCCGCGTCATCTCGATTGCCGCCTATCAGGCCGCGTTCGAGCAGTATGATCACTCGCTGGGCTCCGCGATCGCGCTAATCATGGGCGGCGTCGAACTGGCCGTGGTGCTGGCCGTTCTCGGCGCACGCTCGTTCTTCTACCGCGGCCCCGCCGGCGGCACGAAAGGCTGACCATGATCCGCGACCAAGGCCTCACCTCGAAGATTTGGCGTTTCGCCATATGGGCGCTGGCCACGCTCTTTGTCCTCAATCTGCTTGCGGTCATCGCCGCCGTCGTCGTCAACTCGTTCGCGACACGATGGCTCGGCACATGGCTGCCGGCTGGCTGGACAACGAAATGGTACCTCAGCGCCTGGAAGGAATTCCAGCTCTCCAGCGTCGTCCTCGTCACCTTCGAGATCGTTTTCACCGTCGTCATCATCTCCGGCATTCTCGGCGTGATGACTGCCTATGCGCTCGCGCGCCGCGATTTCGCCGGCAAGCGCGTGGTCATTCTGCTCTTCCTTCTGCCGCTGCTCATCCCGCCGCTCACCTACGGCATCCCGCTGGCTACGGTGCTCTACCAGCTCGGACTTGGCGGAACCTTCTGGGGCGTCGTTTTGATCAACGTCGTGCCGTCGCTTCCCTTCGTGGTCCTTGTGATGATCCCCTTCATTGAGCAGATCGATCCGCGCATCGAAGCCGCCGCCCGTGTCTTCGGTGCAGGCACCACCAGCCTGTTCCTGCGCATCCTGCTGCCATTGCTCCTGCCCGGCATGCTGGCGGCATTACTCTTGGTGCTGGTTCGCACCATCGCGATGTTCGAGCTCACCTTCCTCATTGCCGGGCCGACCACGCAGACCCTCGTCGTGTCGCTCTATTATGCGGTGTTTGCATCCGGCGTGCGGGCTGGCCAGTCGATCGATGCCATGGCAGTGGTCTATATGGTGACGACGCTGTTCTGGCTGGTGATCGCGCTGCAGTTCGTCAACCCGACGCAGATCGTGGCGAGGGCAAAGCAGCAGCCCGCGCACTGAGCCGGGCCGCTCGCCGCACTAGTCCTTCTGTTAACAGAAAACTTATTGAGTAGGGTGGGTGTTCTTGACTATCGGCAGGTGGCTGCCAAGTATTGTGGGCGTGACGGTCATTTCTTGAGGAATTTGATCATGGCGCAGTACAAAGAGACGAACCGCTTTCACTGTGAGAGCAGCTCGGGCGCGCATTACGTTGTTATCGAGCAGATCCTGACATCGCGTTTGGCGCTTGATGTCGCAACGCATCCGCGCACCGATTACGTTACCGACACCGGCGAGATCGCCGAGCGGCTGGATGACGATACCTTCCTTCTGCTTCTGTCGGCGGAAGTCCTGCATGTCGCCTGAGGCGGGGTGAGGCAGGAGAGTGCTGGAAATCCCGGCCGGATGGCATTATTAACTGGCTGAAACGACCTGCTCCAGGCGATTCTCGACGCGATCCGGAACGTCATGGCCGAAGAAGACACGCAATCCGACACACCGACCAGCCGCATGCAGAGCTGGGCGCGCAACTCGACCATCTATCGCCTCGGCCGGCAGATGATGACCGAGAAGCAGTTGGCCGACGCGATCTCGCGCAAGGCCAAACAAAAATTCGAGGACATATCCGAAGCTCAGATCAAGGCGCTCGCCGATCTCGCGGTTAAGTTCGGCCACGAGCAGGGCGGATTGAACGATGTCGCCTACGCCGAGATCAGCGTGCGATCCGGCGTGCGTAGCGGCCGATCGAAACGGATCATGGCGCAGAAGCTCGCGATGAAGGGTATCGACCGCGAGACCGCCGTCGTCGCGCTCGAGGAGAGCGACGATCTCGTGGCCGCTATCAACTTCGCCCGCAAACGTGGCTTTGGCCCCTTCCGGCGCGAGGAGGCCGACGAGAAGCGCTACAACAAGGAAATGTCGGCCTTCGCCCGCAACGGCTTCGGTTTCGAATTGGGACGCAACGTTCTCGGCATGAGCCGCGATGAAGCCGAGACCGTGCTCGACGAGCGACGGTCGTAGACACAGGCAGTCGGGCTCGAATTTCCGCCGTGTCGCGCCTCACATATGCAATGCGTGGCCAAGCGCCTTGAGCGCCGCTTCCTGAACGGCTTCGCTGCGCGTCGGATGAGCGTGGATCGTGCCGGCGATATCCTCGAGGCGAACGCACATCTCGATCGCCAGCGCAAACGCCGCCGACAGTTCGGAAACACCGCGACCGACCGCCTGCAGGCCAAGTACGAGCTTGGTGTCGGCGCGCGCTACCACCCGCACGAAGCCATCCTCGGACTGCATGGTCATGGCCCGTCCATTGGCCGAGAAGGGGAACTGGCCCACCCTGATCTCATAGCCTTGCGCGCGGGCTTCTTCCGGTGACAGTCCGGCGCTGACGATCTCGGGGTCCGTGAAGCAGACGGCGGGAATGCAGCGCTTGTCCCAACTGCGCGTCCGGCCGGCGATGAGCTCCGCGACCATCTCGCCTTGCGCCATCGCCCGGTGCGCGAGCATCGGTTCGCCGGTGATGTCACCAATGGCGTAAACCCCGCGCATCGACGTGCGGCACCGGTCATCGATGCGCAGATAGGGCCCGGCGCGATCGAGATCGAGTTCCTCCAATCCCACGCCTGTTGTTCGTGGCCTTCGCCCGACGGTGACGAGTATCCTGTCAGCCGGCAGCTTGACCTCGCGGCCATCGGCCTGCTCGATGATCAGGCTTTCGCCGGCATCGGAAAGCGCCTTTGCCTTGGCCGTCAGATGAAGCTCGATGCCGCGCTCCTTCAGCGCCTTCGCAACAGGCCGGACAAGCTCGGTATCGTATTGCGGCAAGATCTGGCCCGTCGCCTCGACGATGGTGACTGAAGAGCCCAGCTTGGCGAAGGCCGTGCCGAGTTCTAGGCCGATATAGCCGGCGCCGACAACCACCAGCCTTTCCGGCACGCTCTGCAGCGCCAGCGCCTCCGTCGAGGAGATCACCCTTCCACCGAATGGAAGCCCCGGCAGTTCGACCGGCTCGGAGCCTGCCGCGATCACGATATTCTCCGCGCGGATGAGCTGTGCGCCGGTCTCCGTGTCGACCTCGACTGTCTTTCCATCGCGAAACCGCGCCCGCCCATGGACCTGCTTCACCCTTGCCTTCTGCAGCAAGGCTGCAACGCCACCGGTGAGACGGCCAACAATCCCGTCTTTCCAGGCGATCGTCTTGGCGAGATCGATCGCCACGCCTTCGGCACGGATGCCAATGGGATGGTGACCGCTCGCCATCCGGCGCGCGGCATCGAATTCGTCGGCGGCATGGATGAGCGCCTTGGAGGGTATGCAGCCGATATTGAGGCAGGTGCCGCCGGGCTTTTCCATTTCGACGATCACGGTGTCGATGCCCAACTGACCGGCGCGGATCGCGCAGACGTAGCCGCCGGGCCCAGCGCCGATGACCAGCAATTTGCAGACGATCTCTTTCATGGCCCTCAGCCTTCGATGAAAATCAGCGCCGGCGTTTCAAGCAGCACGCGGATGCGCTGGATGAAGGTCGCCGCATCCCAGCCGTCGATGATGCGATGGTCGAAGCTGGAGGAAAGGTTCATCATCTTGCGCGGTACGAATTGCGTCCCATCCCAGGCGGGGCGGGTGGCGATCTTGTTGACGCCGATGATCGCGACCTCAGGATGGTTGATCACGGGCGTCGAGACGATGCCCCCAAGCGCGCCAAGCGAACTAATGGTGATGGTCGAGCCCGTGAGTTCGTCACGCGTCGCGGTTCCGTTGCGCGCCGCCTCCGCCAAGCGCGCCATCTCGCTGGCGCAGTCCCAGATCGTGCGGGCCTCGGCGTGGCGCACCACCGGCACCACGAGGCCGGCAGGCGTCTGTGCCGCGATGCCGACGTGAACGCCGCCGGAGCGGGTGAGGATGCCGGCATCATCGTTGAAGGTGGCGTTTATATCGGGCTGGTCGGCAACAGCCTTGACGATTGCCCGCATCAGGAAAGGGAGGATCGTCAGTTTCGGATGCTCCGGCTTGCGGTCCCGGTTCATCGTCGCCCGCAGATCCTCCAGCGCCGTCATGTCGATTTCCTCGACATAGGTGATATGCGGGATGCGCGAGGTGGAGAGCGACATCTTCTCGGCGATCCGCCGCCGCATACCGGTCAGTTTGACGTCCTCGGTCGTCGTATTTCTGGCGAACGGGGTAGGGGCTGCAACCGAGGTTGTACCGCGTGCAAGATATTGCTCAACATCTTCGCGCAGAATGCGTCCGTCCGGACGGTTTGGCGGTACTTGTCTGAGGTCGACCCCGCTTTCACGAGCGAAGAGGCGGACGGAAGGCGATGCCAGCGACTTCTCCTGCGGTCCGGTGTTTGTCAGCTGGGACAGCGCTTGCTTGGTCTGCGCCGGCTGCGGCCTAGCAGGCGCTTCGCTTTCACTGGCAGCGGCGGACGGTTTCTCGCTCGCCAGGGGCGCGGATTGAGCCGGCGCCTCATCTCCACCTACTGTCTCTATCCTCACCAACGGCGCCTTTACAGCCACGGTGTCGCCCACTTCCGCGCCCAGCCAGGTTACCGTGCCGCTGACCGGCGACGGGATCTCGACGGTTGCCTTGTCAGTCATCACGGCCGCGATCACCATGTCCTCGCGAACCGGATCGCCGGCCTTCACATGCCATTCGACCAGCTCCGCCTCGGCCACGCCTTCACCGACATCCGGCATCTTAATCGTGAACTCGCCCATCCTCACGCCTCCATGACTTCGGCAAGCGCCCGTCCGACGCGCGCGGGGCCGGGGAAATAGTCCCACTCCTGCGCATGCGGATAAGGCGTATCCCAGCCCGCGACCCGCACGACCGGCGCCTCAAGATGGTAGAAACAATGTTCCTGTATCAGCGCCACGATCTCGGCCCCGAAGCCCGACGTCAGCGTTGCCTCATGGACCACGACGCAGCGGCCGGTCTTCGACACGGATTGCACGATGGTATCGAGGTCGAGCGGCAAAAGACTGCGCAGATCGATCACTTCGGCATCAACGCCGGTATCTTCCGCCGCCGCGAGCGCTACATGCACCATCGTGCCATAGGCAATGACCGTGACCCCGCTTCCGGCACGGCGGATTTCCGCCTTGCCGATCGGGATCGCATAGTGGTCTTCGGGCACCTCACCGAGCTCGTGCTTTGACCATGGTGTGACCGGACGCTCGTGGTGGCCATCGAAGGGACCGTTATAGAGCCGCTTCGGCTCGAGAAACATCACCGGGTCCGGGTCCTCGATCGCGGCGATAAGCAACCCCTTGGCGTCATAGGGGTTGGAGGGAACGACCACTTTCAGGCCGCAGACATGGGTGAACAGCGCTTCCGGGCTTTGACTATGCGTCTGCCCGCCGAATATCCCGCCACCCGTCGGCATCCGGAGCACGATCGGGCATGTGAAATCGCCATTCGAGCGATAGCGAATGCGCGCCGCTTCCTGGGTGATCTGGTCATAGGCCGGATACATGTAATCGGCGAACTGGATCTCGACGCAGGGCTTCAGCCCATAAGCCGCCATGCCGATCGCCGTGCCGACGATACCGGATTCGCTGATGGGCGTGTCGAAGCAGCGTGTCTTGCCGTATTTCGCCTGAAGCCCCTGCGTGCAGCGGAACACGCCGCCGAAATAGCCGACATCCTCGCCGAACACGACGACGTCCTCGTCCCGGGCCATCGAGATATCCATGGCGCTGCGCACCGCCTCGATCATGGTCATGCGCGCCATATCAATACCCCGCTTTCTGCCGCTGGCGGCGGATGTGCGGCGGCATCTCGGCGTAGACGCCCTCGAAAATGTCGCGCACCGAGGGCTTGCCGCCGGCATGCAGCGTTCCGTGTTCCTCGGCGCGCTTTTGCGCATCGATCACCTCGTCCAGGATCTCGGCCTCAGCCTGAACGTGACGCTCCTCCGACCAGACACCCTTGAGGATCAGATGCTTCTTCAGCCGCAGCACGGGATCTCCGAGCGGCCATGCGTCGGATTCGGTCTTCGGGCGATAGGCGCTCGGATCGTCAGAGGTCGAGTGGGCGCCGACGCGATAGGTGACATATTCTATCAGCGTCGGACCCAGATTGCGCCGCGCCCGTTCCGCCGCCCAGCGCGCCACCGCATAGACGGCCAGATAGTCGTTGCCATCGACGCGCAGTGCCGGGATGCCGAAGCCGAGCCCGCGAGCGGCAAACGTGCCGGAACCGCCGCGCGCGATGCCTTGAAAGGTGGAAATCGCCCACTGATTGTTGACGATGTTCAGGATGACCGGCGCCCTGTAGGTCGAGGCGAAGACGAGCGCCGAGTGAAAATCGGACTCTGCCGTCGAGCCGTCGCCGATCCAGGCAGCCGCGATGCGGGTGTCGTTCTTGATCGCCGACGCCATCGCCCAGCCGACGGCCTGGACATACTGCGTGGCAAGGTTGCCCGAGATGGTGAAGAAGCCGTGCTCCTTGGAGGAGTACATGATCGGCAGTTGCCGTCCCCGCAGCGGATCGTTCTCGTTGGAGAAGATCTGGTTCATCATCTCGACCATCGGATAGTCGTCGGCGATCAGGAGGCCGGCCTGCCGATAGGTCGGGAAATTCATGTCCCCCTTGTTCAGCGCCTTGCGCACGGCGCAACTGACCGCCTCCTCACCAAGATGCTGCATGTAAAAGGACGTCTTGCCTTGGCGCTGCGCCATCAGCATGCGTGCGTCGAAGGCGCGCAGCTTCATCATGTTGCGCAGCCCGGTCAGAAGCGCCTCGTCCGAGAGCAATCCCGCCCAGGGGCCGACGGCTTCACCCTCCTGGTTGAGCACGCGGATGATCGAATAGGCGAGATCGCGAATGTCTTCGGATGCGACATCCACCTCCGGGCGCGGCACGGCGCCGGCCTTGGCGATCTTGACGTTGGAGAAATCGGGTAGACCGCCAGGGCGAACGGCGGGTTCGGGGACGTAGAGGCTCAGTCGTTGACTGTCTGGCATTTCCTGTGTTCCTCCTCCGCTCGCGTCGATCCTCTCCTCAGGAACGACGCGGCGTATTCTCCCTATAGATTGCGGGCGATCACCATGCGTTGCACGTCACTCGTTCCCTCGTAGATCTGGCAGATACGGACGTCCCGGTAGATGCGCTCGACGGGGTAATCGCTCATATAGCCATAGCCGCCGTGGATCTGGATCGCGTCGGAACAGACGCGCTCGGCCATCTCCGAGGCAAAGAGCTTGGCCATCGACGCCTCGGAAAGACATGGCAGACCCGCCTCGCGCAGACTTGCTGCATGGAACACCAGCTGCCGCGCCGCCTCGATTTGTGTCGCCATATCGGCAAGACGAAAGGCGACGGCCTGATGCTCGATGATCGGCTTGCCGAAAGCAGTCCGCTCGCGGGCGTAGTCGCGCGCTGCCTCGAAAGCCGCGCGCGCCATGCCGACCGCCTGCGCCGCGATCCCGATCCGGCCGCCTTCGAGATTGGCCAGCGCGATCCGGTAGCCATCGCCTTCCTCGCCGAGGCGAAGATCCGCGGCGATGCGCATGTCGTTAAAGGCGATCTGGCAAGTGTCGGAGGCGTGCAGGCCCAACTTGTGCTCGACGCGAATGACTTCGTATCCCGGCGTGTCGGTCGGCACGATGAAGGCGGTGATGCCCTTCTTGCCTGCCGCCGCGTCCGTCACCGCGAAGACGATGATCACCTGACCGTTTTTGCCCGAGGTGATGAACTGCTTGGCGCCATCAAGCACGTAGTGATCGCCGTCGCGTCGCGCGCGGGTGCGCAGATTGGAGGCGTCGGAGCCGGCCTGCGGTTCCGTCAGCGCGAAGCCGCCGATCCATTCGCCGGTGGCGAGCTTCGGCAGGAAGCGCTGTTTCTGCTCCTCGTTTCCGAATTTGAGGATCGGGACGCAGCCAACAGAACTATGAACGCTCATGATTGTCGAGCAGGGGCCATCGCCGGCGGCGATCTCTTCAAGTGCCGCCGCATAGGCAACCGTTCCCGTGTCGGAACCACCATAGGCCTCCGGCACCAGCATGCCGAGAAGGCCGAGTTCACCCATCTCATTCAGTTCGTCGCGCGGGAAGCTATGTGTGCGGTCCCGCTCGGCGGCGCCCGGCGCCAGTCGTTCGTGTGCGAAATCTCGCGCGAGGTCCCGGATTTGGCTCTGCGTGTCGGACAAGATCATCAGCGCGCCTCCTTTTCCCGCTCACTGCCGCTCGATGGCGATAGCGGTCGCCTCGCCGCCACCGATGCAGAGCGCCGCCATTCCGCGCTTCAACCCGTACAGCTCCAGCGCCGCTAGCAGCGTGACGATGACACGGGCGCCAGACGCACCGATCGGATGCCCAAGCGCGCATGCGCCGCCGTGGACGTTGACCTTGTCGTGGGGGATATCGAGATCACGCATCGCCGCCATCGGCACGACGGCGAAGGCTTCATTGATTTCGAAGAGGTCGACACTCGATAGCGGCCACCCCGTGCGCTCGAAGAGCTTTCTCAAGGCGCCGATCGGCGCCGTCGCGAATTCGCTGGGCGCCTGCGAGTGCGTGGCGTGCCCGACGATGGTCGCGCGCGGTGCAAGGTCGTGTTGGTCGGCCCGCGAGCGGCGCATCAGCACCAGCGCGGCGGCGCCATCGGAAATCGAGCTCGCATTGGCGGCCGTCACGGTGCCGCCTTCGCGGAAGGCCGGCTTCAGCCTGGGGACCTTGTCGATGCTGGCCTTGCCGGGCTGCTCGTCCTCACGGATGATCGCTTCGCTTTTCGCAGAGACGACCGATACAGGCACGATCTCGCGATCGAAATAGCCGGCTTCTATCGCCTTCTGTGCCCGCGTGAGCGATGTGATGGCATAGGCGTCCTGGGCCTCGCGCGTGAATTGATAGGCCTCGGCACAGTCTTCCGCGAATGTCCCCATCAAGCGCCCCTTGTCATAGGCATCCTCGAGCCCATCGAGGAACATATGATCGATCACGCGTCCATGGCCCAGCCGGTAGCCGCCACGAGCACGATCAAGTAGATAGGGCGCATTCGTCATGCTTTCCATGCCGCCCGCGATCACCACCGAGGCGCTGCCGGCGCCGAGCAGATCATGGCCGATCATTACGGCTTTCATGCCGGATCCGCACATCTTGTTCACGGTGCTGGCGGCAGTGGAAAAGGGGAGGCCAGCACCAATCGCCGCCTGTCGTGCCGGTGCCTGACCCTGGCCAGCGGCTAGCACGCAGCCCATGATGACCTCGTCGACATTCTCGGCGGGGACTTGGCTTTGCGAGAGCGCCGCTGCGATTGCCGATCCACCCAGCTGCGGTGCGGCCAAGGACGAAAAAGTTCCCTGAAAGCCACCAATCGGCGTGCGGGCGGCGCCTGTGATCACAATCGGATCCTGCATCGTCATCGCGACCTCCTCCTCGAAGCCGGCATCGGGATCTGCCTTAGGGCATCACGCAATTGCCCCTCCCGCGACCGGGAAGAACAAACATCGTCAAGCTGCACGGTTCTCCTCCCATGCATCATCTCGTGGATTGCACTTCGCCGCATCAACCTCCAGCGGCACTTCAGGCAATCAAGACAATGCAAAGTCTATGCGCGCTCTTCGTTGAAAGCGATGGCAAATTGTTGCGATGTTTATCCGCAGCGGGCAACGAAGTTGCCGGATGCATGGCTGTGTCAGACCGATCGTTGCGGCGCGGCTCAGCCGCGCTGCTGGACCGGGTTGCGCCCCGAATCCAGCTTCATCGTCCGGCGATTCCGCCCCTTATCGGCCGTAGCGGGCGAGCGACAGGTCGCTGACGTCGATATCCGCCTTTCGGCCACTGACGACATCCGTCAGCACCCGTGCGGAGCCGGTGCTCATCGTCCAGCCAAGCGTTCCGTGCCCGGTGTTGAGGAAAAGATTGCGGATGTTGGTCGCACCGATGACCGGCGTGCCATCCGGCGTCATGGGACGTAGTCCGGACCAATAATTGGCGGCCTTCAGATCGCCGCCGGGGAAGAGATCGCTGACCGAATGCTCCAGCGTTCTCCGGCGCGCGGGGCCGAGGTCGTTCGTATAGCCGGAAATCTCCGCCATGCCGCCGACACGGATGCGGTCGCCGAGGCGCGTGATGGCGATCTTGTAGGTCTCGTCCATGACCGTGGACTCAGGTGCGCGCGACGCATCGGTGATCGGGATGGTCAGCGAATAGCCCTTTACCGGGTAAACCGGAAGCTTGATGCCTGACGGTTTCAACAGCAGCGGCGAGTAGCTGCCGAGCGCAACGACGACGGCATCAGAGAGAACCTTACCGGTGTCGGTGACGACGCCCTTCGCTTGTCCGGCCTCGATCACAAGCCCCTTGATCTGGCGTCCATAGTCGAAGGTCACACCCATCGACACGCATTTGGCGGCGAGCGCATTGGTGAACTTGAAGCAATCGCCGGTCTCGTCCTTGGGCGTCAGCAGGCCGCCGACGATCTTGTCGCCGACGTGGCGCAACGCTGGCTCCATGCGGATGCAACCCTCACGGTCCAGCACTTCGTAGGGAATGCCGTCAGCCGCCAGCGCCTTCACATCCTTGGCCGACGCATCGAGCTGCGCCTGCGTGCGGAAAAGCTGTAGCGTGCCCTGCATGCGCTCGTCATAGGCGATATCGGTCTCGGCGCGCAGCTCGGCCAGCGACAGGCGGCTGTAATCGGCAAGGCGCAGCATGCGCGACTTGTTGATCGCGTAGCGTTCGGATGTGCAGTTGGCGAGCATCCTGATCATCCAGGAGATCATCGCGTAGTCCACCTTCGGACGGAGGACGAGCGGCGCATGCTCCATGAACAGCCACTTCAGTGCCTTTTGCGGAATACCCGGCGCTGCCCACGGAGAGCAATATCCGAAAGACACTTCGCCGGCATTGGCGAAGCTGGTTTCGAGAGCCGGGCCGGACTGCCGGTCGATA
Source organism: Rhizobium sp. 2MFCol3.1 (assembly GCF_000377565.1). GTDB lineage: Bacteria > Pseudomonadota > Alphaproteobacteria > Rhizobiales > Rhizobiaceae > Rhizobium. The sequence goes on from NZ_KB898368.1 coordinate 137,787, forward strand.
ACGGTGACCTGATGCCCCGCCTTGGCCAGATAGTAGGCGCTGGTGACCCCGATGACGCCGGCGCCGAGAACTGTGACTTTCATGTTTGCCCCTCTTATGTATGCTTTTTTATCAGATGTATTGGCGATGATAGCGCTGGCCGAGGCCCGTGAGTATCTCATACGAAATGGTGCCGGCATCGCGTGCGATGTCCTCAAGGCTTTGATCGGCGCCGATCAGTTCGACGAGGCTGCCAAGACCAATCGCATCGGCCGGAAGAGATGAAATGTCGATCGTCATGCTGTCCATGGACACGCGGCCAACGATCGGCAGGCGCTGGCCCTCAAGATAGGCCGCGCCACGTCCGCTAAGGCTTCTCGGCAAGCCATCGGCATAGCCAGCGGCGAGCGTCGCAAGCCGCATCTCCGACGGGGCCAGGTAAATACCGGCATAACCCACCAGTGCGCCTTCGGGCACGGTGTGCGTCTGGACGACGCGGACACTGAGTTGAACAACCGGTTTCATCGGATTGGCGATGCGATCGCTTGCCGCGCCGCCATAAAGCGCGATCCCCGGCCGCACCATGTCGCCATGAAAGTCAGAGCTGAGCAGAATGCCGCCCGAATTGGCGAAGCACAGCTTGGCCTGCGGAAAGGAGGTCGCGAGATCCTGCATGACGGCAAGCTGCGCAGCGTTCTGCGGGTTGTCGCTCTCATCCGCGCTGGCCAGGTGGCTCATGATGAACTGCAAGTCGATATCTCGTAGCAGCGTATGATCTTCCGCGAGAACCGATGCGTCCGCCACGCTCAGGCCAAGGCGCGACATGCCGGTGTCGAACTGAAGCACGGCGGGAAGGCGGACGCCGCGCCGTTCGGCGGCAAGAGACCAGTTATGAAGCTGCGCCATCGAGTTGAGAACCGGGATGATCCCGTTGGCGGCGGCAAATTCTTCACCACCGGGCATTAAACCGTTCAGAACAAAGAGCTTGGCGTCTGTTGGCAAATATCGCTTGAGGTTTCTGGCTTCGACGAGGTGTGCCACGAAGAAGTGGCGGCAGCCCTCCAGAGCCAGAGCACCGGCGACGCGATCTGCGCCCAGGCCATAAGCATCTGCCTTGACGACAGCGCCGCAAATCGATGGCGCGACGTGATTTGCGAGGAGCCGGTAATTCGCCCTGATTGCGTCGAGATCGATCGTGAGAACGCCCGACAACGCGTCATCACTGAGAATATTTGCGACGGCAGCGTCCATCATGATCCCCTTTGATTGTTGTCATGAAGATAGCGAAATAATCGAGCAATTTCTTGGTGATCAGCTTTGCAATATTGCAATCGATCGATGATTACGAAATTATCGAGCGTCAAAAGAGGAATTATTGCGCATGATCCTGGATGCGATCGATCGTAACATTGTCCGGCAACTCCGATTGAATGCGCGCATCGCCAACACGGCACTCGCGGCGGAAGTCGGCCTTTCACCGTCGGCCTGCCTTCGACGCATAGCGAGGCTCGAAAAATCGGGCCATATCAGGGGCTACACGGCCTTGATCGGCACCTCGGATAGCGATGATGCGCTTGCAGTTATCGTCAACATCACGCTCGATCGGCAGACCGAGGAGCATCTGAACAGGTTCGAGGCGGCCATCCGCCGATATCCGGAGATCCAGGAATGCTTCCTGATGACCGGCGGATCGGACTATATTCTTAAGGTCGAGGTCGAAAGCGCACGCGATTTCGAGCGAATCCACAAGGATATCCTGTCGACCTTGCCTGGCGTCGCACGTATCCATTCGAGCTTTTCGATCAGGGACGTGCTCAAGCGGGGACCACGAAAGGGCTGATCCGGATGGTGCCTCTAGGTTGCAACGCCTGTTTGGCGCGAACGTGTCGGATTGATAGGTCGGAGGAAGCGATGACAGTTGAGGAAAATTGCCGCCGCGCAGTGTGACTACAGGCGAAAACAACTGTCGCGGATGCGGAAAGATCGCTGGATTGCTATCCTTCGGCGAGACGCCATTCAGTGTGTTGGCGGGCGCAGGCTGGCGTTTGAGCCACTCTCCCGGTGAAAACGCTTTGCCCGCTTGGGTAGTTCTTGCACGCGCCTCGCATACATATTAATGGCTGTCGCGGTTGGCTAAGACGTGTGTCCAGCGAAGAAACCTGTAGCAATTTGGCGCCCGATGGATGCCCCAGGAGACCACTGTGCGTGAACGCCAGCAGACAGAGAGCGCGGCTGAAATCAGCAATGCGCGCCGATCTGGAACGGGCGAGGCCCTGTCTCGGCGGGAAATCGTGTCCTATGTGATCAACCTCGATCGCTCCATCGACCGCTGGCACCATATCGATAGCCAGGCCGAAGAATTCGGCCTTGATGTCCAGCGCATCCCTGGCGTCGAGATCGATGCCGCGAACGCTGCGCAATGGCCCGATTATGACCGTGCGGCCTTCATGCGCGGCAGCAGTCGTCCTATGCTGCCGCAGGAGTACGGCTGCTATCTCGCCCATGTCAGAGCGCTCAACGCGTTTCTGGAAAGCGAGGCCGAGTGCGCCGTCATCATGGAGGATGACGTCAATCTCAGCGCCGACCTCGTCTCGCGCGCTTACAGCGCGCACCAGGCTGCACCATTCGCCGAAGTCATCAAGCTGCTGAACCACCGCGTCGTCTGGTTCCGGCCAATCGCGCGGTCGGTCGGTGGCGATGTGATCGGAAAGTGTCTGTTCGGGCCGCAGGGGTCGGCTGCCTGCTACCTCGTCACCCGCGCCGGCGCGCGCAAGCTTGTTGATGCCCTCAAGGTGATCACATGCCCCTACGACGTTGCGCTTGAGCGTGGTTGGGCGACCGGCGTCAAGGTCTATACGCTGAAGGACGATCTGATCACCTTGTCGGTTCGGTCGAAAGAGAGCCAGATCGCCGATCGCGCGCGGTATCGCTCGATCAAGCTGCGCGGCTTCCGTAAAATTCCAACCCATATCTGGCGCATGGTGGAACTCTTTCGCCGGGTGCGGTACGCAGTCTCATGAGCCATCTGTTCCGAGCCATTTATTGCTATAGCATCGCGTGTCGGCCGCTATTGCTAAATCCGTCACGATTGAGCCAGCGCCATGTTTGACAACTACGTTCAGCGAGTTCTTGCATTGCCGCGGCCAGCGAAGCGGGTCATCGCGCTGCTATTCGATGCCTGCCTGTGCATCATCACGGTCTGGATCGCCTTCTGCTTTCGCTTCAACGACTGGTACCTGATGACGGGTGTGCAGTTCTGGACGATCCCCGTTTCGCTCGTCATCGCGCTGCCTTTGTTCATCACCTTCGGTCTTTACCGCGCCATCTTCCGCTTCATGGGCTGGGCTGCCTTTTCGACGGTCATCAAGTGCGTGCTGATCTACGGCGCCGTCTACATGGTGATCTTCACGGTCATCAGCGTGCCGAGCATCCCGCGCACCGTCGGCATCCTGCAGCCGATGCTGCTCCTTCTCGCCGTTGGCCTGTCGCGTTTCGTGGCGCGCTATTTCCTCTACGATGCCTACAGCGAGATTCTGGGCGAGGCCGCACCGATCCGCACCCTGGTCTATGGCGCCGGCACGCAGGGACGTCAGCTGGTAAGCGCCCTGGGCCACTCGGCCGAGTTCAAGGTCGTCGGCTTTCTCGATGACGATCGCGGCCTCAAGGGCATGTCGCTGAACGGCGTAAAGATCTACAGCCCTCTCAACATCGAGAAGGTGTGCGCGGATCTCGAGGTCAAAACCGTTCTCCTCGCGCTCCCGCAAATCGATCGCGGTCGACGCAACGAGATTATCGAGCGCCTGCGTTCCGCCAAGGTCGCCGTTCGCACGGTTCCCGATATCAGCGCGATTGCCACCGGACAGGCACAGCTGACTGACCTTCAGGACCTTGATGTCGAAGACCTTCTGGGCCGCACGGCGGTGCTGCCGAACAAGGCATTGCTGGAGCAGAACGTCCGAGATCGGATCGTCTTGGTGACCGGGGCGGCCGGCTCGATCGGAAGCCAGTTGTGCCGCGAAATCGCAAAGCTTGGCCCCAAGGCACTGCTGCTTTTGGACCAGAACGAGTTCGGCATTTATTCGCTCCAGGGCGAATTGGCTGGTGATAGTGAGGAGCCACCGTTTCCGATCGTTCCGCTGCTGGCGGACGTTTGCGACGAACACCGCATCAGCACGATCCTCCAGACCTGGAAACCTGCGACCGTCTATCATGCCGCCGCCTATAAGCATGTACCACTCGTCGAGCAAAATCCGGCCGAAGGTGTGAAGACGAATGTCTTCGGAACGCTGACTGTCTCCAAGGCCGCCTTGGCCGCCGGCGTCGAGCGCATGATTCTCGTCAGCACCGACAAGGCGGTTCGCCCAACCAATGTCATGGGTGCCACGAAGCGGCTGGCCGAAATGATCCTGCAGGCGCTCGCCGAAGAACGGAGGAACACGACCTTCTCCATGGTCCGCTTCGGTAACGTACTTGGCTCATCGGGCTCTGTTGTTCCGCTCTTTCGCCAGCAGATCAGCCGCGGCGGTCCGATTACGCTGACGCATGAGGATATCACGCGCTTCTTCATGACCGTGCCGGAAGCAGCCCAGCTCGTCATCCAGGCAGGTGCTATGGCGACCGGTGGCGATGTGTACCTGCTCGACATGGGCGAGCCGGTGAAGATCATCGACCTCGCGCGCCGCATGGTCGAACTGTCGGGCCTCACTGTCCAGGACGAGCAGAACCCCAGCGGCGATATCAGCATCGTGACGACGGGTCTGCGCCCGGGAGAGAAGCTCTACGAAGAGCTGCTGATCAACGATAATCCCGAGGTCACCGACCATTCGAAAATTCGACGCGCGCGCGAGCAATTCCTTGGCTGGGCGCAACTGTCGGCCAAGCTCGACCGACTTGCTGATCTCGCGCGCGATGGCGACGCAAGACGTCTCAAGGCGGCGTTGAGCGATCTTGTGCCGGGATATAGCCCGATGGAGGGCGTCGTGGATCTCGTGGCGCTCAGGCAGGAAGTATCGCAATGACGATATGCGTTCCGCCAAAAGGCGCCTTCAAGCGGAGCCCCACATGTTTCTCGTAACCGGCGCCTCGGGCTTCGTCGGACGGGGTCTCATGAAGACCTTGCGTCAGCGCGGCATGCCGTTTCGGGCAACCAGCAGACAGGGCGGCGGCGAGCTCTTTGCTGTCGGCGATATAGGCGGTAGCACCGACTGGTCGGCCGCTCTTGCCGGCATCGATACCGTCGTCCATCTGGCGGCGGTCAATCAGAACGTCGTCGAGGGTTCCCCAGCCGTTCTCGCGGAATATCGGTCGGTGAACGTCGAGGGAACGCTCAATCTGGCACGTCAGGCCGCAATCGCCGGCGTCAAGCGGTTCGTGTTCGTCAGCTCTATCAAGGTGAACGGCGAGGCGACGGCGAAGGGCAAGCCCTTCGCAAGTGCTGATGCGCCCGCGCCGGAAACCGACTACGGCCGGACGAAGCTGGAGGCCGAGCAGGGGCTGCGCGCGCTCTCCGCGAGCACGACAATGGAGGTCGTCATTGTCAGGTCTCCCCTCGTCTACGGCCCCGGTATGAAGGGGAGTTTCCAGGCTCTGGTGCGGCTCGCTCAGCGAGGCTTGCCGTTGCCCTTTGCCTCGATCAAAAATCGCCGCTCGATGGTCTATCTCGAGAACCTGACCGATCTGATCGTGACCGCCGCAACCCACCCGGATGCCGCAGGCGGCACGTTCATGGCTGCCGACCGCAAAAGCCCATCGACGCCAGAGCTGATACGCCTCATCGCGTCGGCGACCGGATCATCGACCCTGCTGCTGCCATTTCCACCGGCGCTCCTGGAGCTTGCTGGCGGCATCACGGGTAAGCGGGAACTGGTCAATCGCCTGACGCGGTCGCTCGAAGTAGACATCTCCGAAACCAGCCGTCGTCTTGGCTGGGTTCCGCCATTCGACATGAGCGACGGGCTGTCGCGCACGCTCGGCACCACACAACCCGCGAAGGACTGAGATGACATCGACGCTGAACCAGGGGATAAAACGGGCCTTCGATTTCTGCGCCGCCTTGGGTGGGCTGGTCGTCCTGTCACCCGTGTTGCTTGTGCTGACCATCATGGTCCGGCGCTCCTCGCCCGGCGGCGCGTTCTTCCGCCAGTTGAGAGTGGGCCGAGACGAAGTGCCGTTCACCTGCCTGAAGTTCAGGACAATGGCGGCCGGAACGCCGAATGTCGGCTCGCACGATGCGGCGGAATCCTGGATCACGCCGATCGGCAAGACGCTTCGCGCCTACAAGCTCGATGAGCTTCCACAGCTGGTGAATGTGCTGAAGGGTGAGATGAGCCTCGTCGGTCCGCGTCCGTGCCTGCCGAGCCAGCCGGATGTCATCGCTGCCCGCAGGGCCAAGGGCGTATTTGCTGTTCGCCCCGGCATCACCGGCCTCGCGCAGATTGCGGGCATCGACATGTCAACGCCCGAAAAGCTCGCCACGGCCGACGCCGAATATGTCAAAACCGCCAGCCTCTGGAACGATATCGCGATGATCCTCGGCTCCGTCATGGGCAAGGGCAAGGGCGACGCCGCGCGAAAGTAATTCGCGGCGCTTTACTCGACGCCTACGCCGCTGCCGGCAGGTGGGATGCTTCCGCTGCGGCCGGGCGCAAGCGCAGATTGCACCAGCAGGCGAAGGCCGATGTGACGAGCGCCAGGCTCTCGCCGATCGCCAGCCGGTTGTTGGAATTGCTGAGAAGCGTCAGCGCGAAGAAGAAAATGCAGACGAGATAGGTGTGCATCGCAGCGCGGGGAATGAGGCCCTGGCGATACGCTTTGCGAACCGAAACGATGAAGCTTGCCAGAATAAACGCCATGACGAAGGCGCCGAAGAGACCGAACCGGACCAGTATCTCCAGATAGCCATTGTGCAGCAGCGTGTAGGCCACGTGCGAGTAGCGCGTGTGCTGCCAGCGCTCCAGCCATTCATTGCCCCAACCAAAGACGGGCGCTGATGAGAAAAGCTCCCAGCCGTTCGACCATAGCTGCAGCCGCTCATCCATCGCTGTGGGCGTTTCGCCAGACTGGATCGCCTGCGTGACCGCATCGCCACTATTCGAACTGCCGATAATGCCGACGATCATCGACGCGGTCGCACGCACCGTCGGTCCCGCCGTCTTGTCGAGGTTGTGACGGACGACATAGATACCGCCGACGAACAGGATTGCGGCGCAGGCGATCAGCAATCCGCTGCGGGCGCGTATCCTGATATAGCGCAGGCCGAGCACGGCGATGACGGGCAGCGTGAACGCCATGGCCAGCCACACACCCTTGGATTTCGCGCCATAGATGGCGATGAGACAGAGAACGAGAATGATCGGCGCGATTACCTGCGCCAGGCGCGCGAAACGCGGATCGGCGTTCGGCGTGGTCACGTAGTGCAGCAGCCAGAAGGTCGTCGATACGAAGATCAGGCCGCAGGCGACGGCTCCATGGATCTGATTGTTCATAATGAGTGGGATGACGGCGACGCCGGTCGTGATCGTGCTGATGGTGAGGGCTACGGTGACCGCAAGCATGATCGAGGCCACGACGAAAAAGGCGGCGATGATCTTCTCCATCTGGCTTTCGTAGAGCGCGAACGCAATACCCAGGATCGGGAAGAACAGCGGGAACGCAAAGAGCCAGTCTGACCCGCCGTAATCATGGTGTTCCGTGGTCGCGTAAATATAGCCGAAACGCAGGATAACAAAAGCTCCCCATCCCATACAAAGCCAGCCCAGCCAGTTCGTGCGTGGGCGCGAGGGCTCCTTCATATAGTAGACCAGCGCGATGATGGCCAATATGGCCGAGGCGTAACGATAGGTGTCGCTTTCGACCAGCAAAGCGGAGGGCGAGAGCAGCCACAGAAGGCAGCCGAACAGTCGAAGGGGCAGGCTCATGGCTGCGCTGGATGCGCGGAACGAATTATCCAACACTTTGTACTTCTGTTCGCGCGCTTTTCCATGCGTCAATGTCGACGGCCGCTCTCATCACCGACATGACGAATGCCGCATCTCTTCACGAGCACGGCACGGTTGTTTGATGAAAACCATATTTACGAAAATAGTATGGCCGACAAGTCTGCCATCTGCGTCGTCCAGCCCAAAAAAATGGCCGTTGTCGCAAAACAACATGGGCGCGACATCATCGTCACTGGAAATCCTGAGCGATGGTCCGGCCACGTCCACTAGTGGGTTGCGCGGTTCTGCTTGGCGAGAGTGAGGATATAATCGTCGGCAATATCGGCGATGGCCATCGCGATTTCTGCAGGCGAAAATTCCACCTGCTTTTCGCCGAAGATCATCTGATGAACGGCTTCCTCAATCTGCTGACGGCAGGCCAACAATCGGTCGGCGTGACTAATTTCAATGGCAGGTATCTGCATGGCGTTTGTCCCCAATGTGCTGCGCCTGAAACGAAGTTCCGTGTCCAGATTGCTCCGGCGCTGATAGCCGCAAACGCGACCATGGCCACACGCATGCCCCGATCTTCACTTGCCAGTATAGAGCGTAAGTCCCGTGAATTGCGTGAAATCGATGTGACACCATTTAAAGTGGTTCTTTTAAATTACTTAACCTTAAAAGATAGAAGAGTGTTGCCTACCTCGCAGGGCGTGTGCCGCCTGTTTCTGCAACATTCAAGATGAAGCAAAAAGATTTTCCGGCGGTTCTTTACTTTTAGTTGCATTTTTTGGCGACGGCTTCATTATGCGCCAATATTCCTAATATTGTAGGCGAGGGACGCCATGAAGGCGAAATCGACGAACGCGATCGACGGCTATGTCGGGGAACGGGTAAGGCTGCGCCGCAAGATGCTCGGCATGAGCCAGGCCAGCCTCGCCGAAGCCCTGGGCATAACTTTTCAGCAGATTCAGAAATACGAAAAAGGCATAAACCGTATCGGCGCGAGCCGGCTTTTGCGGATGGCCGAAATTTTCGGTGTCACCGTTGGCTATTTCTTCGAGGATGGCGTTGGGGCAACGGGGGATGACAGCGTGCGGCCGGAAACGGACGCCGTCGCCGCCTTCATGGCCTCGAAGGAAGGCATAGCGCTCGGCAAGGCCTTCATCGCGATAGAAGACCCGAATGTGCGCCAGAAATTGCTAGCGCTGACGCGCAGCCTTGGCTCCTCGGGTATCGTCATCGCCGACCGCGACGGCGCCGATCAGACTTAAGATTGATGTAGGTGCCGGCGATGATGCGTTTTGGCTGGTCTCCGGCAATGCCTTCCCGTCGGTCGCGACCAACGGGTGAGCGGTCCTGACTGATTTCTCTCCGATCCCGAGCTATTCCGATCGGACCATGCCCGCGTCCGAGACGCTCCTGCGCGTGATGCCCCTGCTTCAGCGTTTCGGGATTACGCGCATTGCGCGCCACACAGGACTGGATCACATCGGAGTACCCGTTTGGTGCGCCTATGCGCCAAATGCACGGTCGGCCGTGATCGCCCAAGGCAAGGGGTTGTCGGACGAAGACGCCAAGGTGTCGGCGGTCATGGAGGCGCTGGAAAGGGCCGTTGCCAGCCGTCCCGCAGTCCCATCCTTTGATGCAACAGCGAGGCAGCTTCAGGAGCGGGGGCATCGGCTGGCGACGCTTGATGGCCTGATCGGCTTGCGCAAGGCCGATATCGGCTTGGATAACATCGTGGAATGGGCGACCGCGCGGGAGTTGCTATCCGGCACGCCCATTCATATCCCGCTGGAAGCCGCCGTTTTGGACCGGCGGCATGATAGCCGTTTCTGGGTGTCGTCGGATGGTCTTGCCTCAGGAAACAGCCTTGATGAGGCAGTGCTGCATGGGACGCTCGAGCGTATCGAGCGCGATGCGTTCGTTCTCTGGCAGATCGGCGATAGCGATCATCGGCATGCGACGTGCGTCGATCCAACCGCGTTCGGCGATGAGGTTCTGAACGGACTGGTGCGAAAGGTCGAGACCGCTGGCCTGGTGCTGAAGGTGTTCGACATTGGCAGCGATATAGCGGTTCCGTGTTTCACCGCGTTGTTGGGACCAAAGTCGGTTCTATCAGGTGCGGAGGTGCGTTTCACCGAGGTTACGGGTGGCAGCGGCGCCCATCCTTCGCCGGTGAGAGCCATCATCCGCGCCGTGACCGAGGCGGTCCAATCGCGGCTGACCTTTATCAGCGGTGCGCGCGACGACATCTCGCCTGACATGTTTCTGGCGGCATTGCCGGACCAGCTGCGCCGGAGTTTTCTGGCCGCGCCGGTCAAGACGCCGGTAAGTGCGCCTCTCATTGGGCTTTCGCTCCAGCAGTGCCTTGCTTTCACGCTGGATGCCTTGCGCGATGCGGGTATCACGACGGTGGCGGCGTTGACCTTGGGTGAACCCGATCTCCCCTTCAGTGTCGTGAAGGTCTTCGTACCGGAACTGGAAAATCCCGAGGGCAGGAGGAAGCGGCGATTTGGTAGCCGGGCTCTCTCGAAAGCCTTTCTGTCGTGACGGTCTGATCGTGACTGGCGCGGAAAGCTGATAGGTTTCAGCACCTTCAAGTTGTTTCACGCTTTATTCACGGGCGCGACGCACCCGGCTATCTTATGCTGCTCCCAGTTGGCGGAGAAGAAATATGAGTGCTGTACCCAAAAGCGACGGGGAAGATCGACGCGGTAATGTCCGATCGGTTGAAGAGATGAAGGAACTCGCGGCGCTCTCGCGTCTGATCGGCTATGCGCGATGCGCTGCTGAGGATGTCGAGCTTGTCGGCGCCATGCATTGGCTTGAACTTGCCATGCAGGCGGTCAACCGCGAGATACTTGCATCCCCGAACGTCGAGATGATCGCCCCTTACCTCGACACAACGACAGACCGTCGCAACACCCACTGACGAACAGGCTCGGCCCTCCTAGAGCCTTTCCTGGTTAGATTGAAGCATTCTGTTGGCTCAAACGGAGTCGGATGGCCGCCCGGCCGGCGCGCGTCGTAGCCAACGCATACGGCCAAGCCGGCCGGACGATCAGGCGGCCCGTTTCAGCCAACCCCGCAGGGGCCGGGCATCTTTCCGCCAGGGCAAAGGCGATCGGCTCGACCGTACCCGAGGTATGCCCTTCGCCAATCGCCTTTGCCCTGACGAAAACCTGCTCCGGCAGAATGCTTCAATCTAACCAGGAAAGGCTCTAGGCTACGTGTGAAGCCGCCGGTTGTTCGACGGCTTTCGCATAGACGCACAGGTTTTTCGACTGATCGAAGCCATTGGCGCGGTAGTAGTCCGCAACGCCGCCGGCCTGGCGGGACACCAGCCATATTTGCTTGTAGCGCAACCGCACCGCTTCGCGCTCGATATGCGAGAGAAGCATGGTGCCGATTCCCATCCTCTGATGCGATGGCGAGATGGCGATCTCGGCAATGTATAGGCCCGTGCCGATCGCCGATGTATATGGCGAGGCGAACACGAAACCAACGATCTGATCGCTGTCGAAGGCCGCCAAGGCTATAGTGCCGGCTGATGAACACAATTCGGCCAGGCGTCGCCTGGCATTGTCCAGATCCCAGCGCTCCTCCCAGGGGGGAGCGGCATATGCCTTGACGATGATGTCCGCGCTGGCCAGCGCCTCTGCCTGATCAATTCGTCTTACGCTGAACGTCATACGAACCTGCTACCGACCGATGCTCTTTTGCGTTAACCGGCACAATAAAACATAAGCATGCCTGCAGATGTTGTGACTTCGACGTGACACAGCCTACGGGTGAATCAAAAGCGCGCTACGTACATCCCCGAATGCAAGTAGGGCGAGCGCGCGGATATGATCGCGTTCCGATGTTGACTTTAGCATTCAGCATTCCAGATCCTTAACTTCGACTGTTTCGCGCTGACGTTTGGAGGAAATGCATGGCGGATTTGACAGTTTATATTGGATGGGATTCCCGCGAAGATATTGCCTACCAGGTTGCCAAGGCCACGTTGCTCAAGAACGCATCGATTGGTGTCGAGGTACACCCCATCAAGCTGCAGGAGCTTGTTGATCGGGGTGTGTACACCCGCGAAGTAGACCCTCTCGCATCGACCGAGTTTACCTATTCCCGTTTCTTCACGCCCTGGCTTGCCGGTTACAAGGGCTGGGCGCTGTTTTGCGACTGCGACTTCCTCTTCTTCGGCGATGTCGCCGACCTCCTGCGCTACAAGGACGACAGCAAGGCGGTTGCCTGCGTCCATCACGATTACACCCCCAAGGAGGGCGTGAAGATGGATGGCAAGGTGCAGACCAATTACCCCCGCAAGAACTGGTCCTCGTTCATGCTGTTCAATTGCGAGCACCCTTCCACCCGCCAGCTGACGCCCGAGCTCGTCAATTCGCAGACCGGCGCCTATCTTCACCGCCTTCAGTGGGCGGATGACAGCGAGATCGGCGAGATACCGGAAGAATGGAACTGGCTGGAAGGCTGGAGCACCAAGCCAACCCAAGGCCTTCCGAAGGCCGTCCACTACACCAATGGCGGCCCGTGGTTTCACAATTGGCAGGACGTCGAATACGCGGATGTCTGGCTTGAAAAGGCACGCGCGCTCGACCCGCATTTCGCACCTGTGTGACCGGTGAACCTCGGATTTCTGGCGCGCCTCCGCGCCGCCTTGTCAGGCGGAGCGCTGCGGATCGGGTATCGCCCGAATATGCCGTATCTGCCGAAGCTTCGCTATCGGCACGGCAAGATCGAAATCGGTGACCGGCTCTTCACTGAATGTGGTGTGGTCCTCGATGCGCAGAGCGGTAAGATCGAGATCGGAAACAATGTCTCGCTCAACGATTACTCGATCGTGCTGGGACATGGCGGTGTCAGGATCGGAGACAGTACCAGGATCGCGGCACATGTCGTCATCGTCTCGTTCGAGCACAGCTACGAGGACTCCACTGTTCTCATCAGGGATCAGCCGATCAAAAAGGGCAGGGTGGAGATCGGCAGGGACGTCTGGATCGGCGCGGGTGCCAAGGTGCTTGCCGGCAGCAACATCGCAGACGGCTGCGTCATCGGTGCGAATAGCGTCGTCAAGGGGGCGACAGAGCCGTTTGGTGTCTATGTGGGCTCGCCCGCGCGCTTAGTCAAAAAGCGCGCCTTGCCCGATATGAAAGCGCCCGACACGACAGGGAGGGAACGATGATCGACAGGGATGGAGACACCGGCTTCAGGACGACCAACCCTGCTGCGGCTGCCGCGGAGGAGTGGAGGTCGCTGCTGGCTGACTATAGCGATGTCGTTCTGGTCGCAAACAGCGATGAGGTGGATATCGAGGAGCTGAAAAGGCGCTTTCCCGACACAACGCTCTTCATTTTCTTCAACAAGGTCTTCAAGGTTCTGAGCGAACCCTTCCCCCGCCATTCCATGCTGTTTTCGAGAAGCGGAACGCTGGGCGCCAATCTCGTCAAGAGCGGCAAGGTCGATAAGGTTCTGCCCTATTTCGACACGCGCACCTTCCACGGTGTCGTGAACATCAAGGCCGGGCCCGACGAGCAGCTCAGCCCGGCGTCCGACTTCGGCGATGTTCATGTCCGGCACCTCGATCTGACTGATGTCTTCACGCCGTTCTACCCTCGCGCCAGCGTGCCGACGACGGGATTTGCGCTCTGCTTCTGGCTGACAACGCTCAATCTTGGCACCAGGATAACGCTTGCCGGCTT
>NZ_KB898369.1 GCF_000377565.1 Rhizobium sp. 2MFCol3.1
CATGCCGCGAAGAAGAGGTGACAGCGCGGCGACATCGACGTCACCCTGCAGCTTGATTTCCGGAAGCATCGTGCAGCTTTGATCCTTACCCGCTCTATTCAGATAAAAGCGAGTATCAGCCGACGACGAAACAATTGCCACAGAGAAAGCTAAAGCCGAAAGGGAGCGTCATCACCCGCCCCCGCTCCGCCCTTTCAACCCGGCCCAGCCGGTCGGATCGGGGGCTGATCCGAGCAGCCAGTGTCGCGTTTCTAAATGGCTGACAACGTCGCAGCCCTATTCAGCTTTGACATTGATTGTAGCCGGGTACATTCTATTTCCAAGTGCGACATGCCAAACCGGGTGGGTTCAAGGATGAAGTGCGACCTACGAATGACACCAATGGGTTGTCCCTCGCAAGGAAGCTGCAGTGAAACACACCTACTCCCACATCGATATGGATGAACGGCGCAAGATCGCCCGCCGGCGCATGGCGGGGCTGCTGTTGGCGTCATCGCCGAGAAAGGGTCGAACGTCCACCGTTGATCGAATTCGGCGACGCCCGCTACCTGCAACCCGTGAAGACTTTCTACGATCTCTACCGTACTTGAATTTAGGGCATGCTCGGACGGAACTTCGAACATACAGGCGTGTTTCAACTTCGACACTCCCGTCCCAACCTCATTTCAAACTGGAGATAGCCATGACCCTCGAAGGGAAGAAGATCGCCGTCCTGATCGCACCGCGCGGCACCGAGGAACCCGAATTCAAGCAGCCCAAGGTAGCAGTCGAAGCTGCCGGCGCGACGGTCACGGTCGTCGGGATCGAGGCCGGCGAGGCCAAGACCAACAACGGCGATCTCGATCCGGGCGGCAGATACGCCGTGGACAAGGCCGTAAAGGATGTTTCGGCAAGCGATTTCGACGGACTTGTAATTCCTGGCGGTACCGTCGGCGCCGACAAGCTGCGGGCGGACGATCATATCGTTTCGTTCGTGCGATCCTTTTTCGAGCAGGGCAAGCCTGTCGGCGTGATCTGCCACGGGCCTTGGCTCCTGGTGCAAGCGGACGTTCTAAAGGGACGCACGGTCACGTCCTACTCGTCGATTCGCAAAGACATTGAGAACGCAGGGGCCACCTGGGTCAATCAGGAGGTCGTGACCGATCAGGGATTAGTCACGAGCCGGAAGCCTGATGACCTTACAGCGTTCTGCGCAAAAATCGTTGAGGAATTCGGCGAAGGTCGACACCCGGAACAGGCGCGCAGCGCCTGATCGAACATTGGAAGCGTCGGATTCGTTCGGCGCTTCATCACTTTCGCGACGTTCCTTCGACCTCCATGGGCAAACAGCGTCGTTCTGACAGCGCGCGGAGGGACGCGTTTTCATGGAGCCAACAGTAATTCGGCCGCCTTGCCGACGTCTGGAACTTCGGCATAAGGCCGCCAGTCCGGGTTTCCCTGCTCCCCACGCCGGTTGACCCAGACGCCACGCAAGCCCAGCTCGGCAGAGCCGCGACGACAGGCACCTAGGCCGCAAGTGCAACCTCGGCGTGGTCTCCGTGGCGCGCGATCCGCATGGACAGGTCCAGCTTCACGTCCGACGCCATGGCAACCATGGACGCTGCGGCGAATGCGAGGACGCACAAGCCGGTAATTCGACCCAGCGGGGTCAGTTTTTTGAGGGCAAGTTCACACATTTCTTCACCTTTCACCCTAGCAGGTTTTTTGGCAATGTCAAGCGCTTGCCGCTCGAGGCCGGGCCACCGCTTCGTGGCGCGCCTTCATGTCCCAGTACATTCCCATTGCGACATGAACGGTTTCGTCGGCACTGACGCCCATCGTTCGATAGGCGTGCTCGAAGAATTCGCGCGACGGTTTGTAGGCCTGCGCTTGCTCCGCAGTGATGACGTAGTCGAAGGCAACGCCGATACGCTCGACCGTCGGTGCGATGAGGTCATCGTCGGAGTTCGTGAAGATCGCGAGCTTGTAGCGTTCCCGGAGCCGCCGCAGGGCATCCGGAACGTCTGAATGCGGACCCATCATCATGGGCGCGTTGGCGATACGTTCGATATTGTCCGAGCTGAGCTCGACGTCGTGATTTCGAAAGGCGGTGTCGAACCCTGAGCGGAGGATTTCTTTGTAGAGCCTATGGGGCTTGTCCGCCGTCATTTGTTTGGCGATAGCGGAGAAGTCGTCGAGAACCACCTTTGCGTCGGTGTCAGTTCGTCCGTACTCGGTCAGCGTCGAGGCTATCTCCCGCAGCAGGACCTCGTACCACCGCACCAGAGTGCCGTAGCAATCGAAAGTGATGACCTTTGGTATCGGGTCAAGATCGAACGGCAGATGCGAGCCAACGGTCGCGGCGGGTGGGACCCGCTCGAACGAGTGATGGTCGACCGCGACGTGAGCGGTCGCCTCGACCAGGTCGAACGACCGTTTCTTTTCTGGACGCTCGGTGTCGAGTTCCTCGGAGCTTTCACCGCTGCTCATGACGTACCTCCCACAACATGGTATCGAATACGCCGGTCTTCGGAAGCGGAGCGCGCGGCGAGCGATTGGAGACGGGACCGACATCAATCTCGCTCAAATTGAGAGGGCCGGATACTGAGGCAGGTCTGCCGCTTCCGCATTGCCCGCAAAGAGGCCGCCTGACACCTTTTGCAGAGATTGCGAAGCCATGATGCGAAGGACTCCGTGAAGCGCGGCAATGCCCATTCGGGTGCGCGGATGCACCAGCCTCGGCACGATCTTTGGAATTCCTTGGGCTTTCTTGACGAACGGCCGCATGACGTTCTCGTATTTACGGAATGCGTCCTCGACATCACCGTTTGTCGCAAGTTCGCCGGCCAGCACGTAGGCGCCGCAGATAGCGAGCGTCGCCCCGACGCCGCCCAAAGGCGTGACGCACCACGCCGCGTCTCCGAGCAGCACCACCCTGCCCCGCGACCACCTCGGCATCTGAACCTGCCTCAGGACGTCAAGATAGAAGTGCTGCGTCGTCCCCATTGCATCAAGGACACGCGCCGTCTGCCAACCGGCATCGCGGAACTCGTTGCGAAGCCACGCCTTCTGGCGGCTCTGATCCCAGCTTGCTTCGTCACCGTTCTTCCTATGGATCGCGAGGTTCGCCCGCATCGTTCCGTGCATGTCGGGACGGATCGAGACGCTTCGGCAGCCGGGGGCGTTGAACCAGCGCCATAGCTGGTCGTCACCTTCTTCCCGCGGGATTGTGAAATAGGCCATCGTCATGTCCATCCAGCGCGGATTGTTCTGGCCGCTGAAAACCAGATCGCGCGTCGAGGAGCCGACGCCTTCCGCTACGAGGACGATGTCATACTCCTCATTCGTACCGCTCTCGAAGCTAACGGAGATGCCCCCGCTGGCGGGGGAGACTGACTTGATTGTCTCGCCGAAACGGAAGTCCGCCCGCGCGCGAGCCGGCTCGTAGAGGAGACCCGATAGGTCGCCTCGCAGGATTTCCATCTCGGCCGTCGGACCGTCTGCGCCGAGTTTTTCGGTGACGATCTTCGCGACCACGTCATCGTTTTCGTCGACCCAGGCTATCCCCGTCTCGCCGGTGCCGAGAGCGAGCGCTGCGTCTTCCAAGCCCATCAGTCGTAGGACTTTGCGGCCCTCGCCGCGCACGTCGACGTTCTGCCCGCCGTCGCGGAACTCTGAAGCCTTCTCGATGACGGTGACGTCGAAGCCGTTTCTGCCTAGCCACCAGGCTGCAGCGCAACCAGCGATGCTGGCACCTGAGATAAGAACGGTGCGTGCCATTCGCGTTCGGAGGTTCAGTGCTTGCCTTGATGATCGCCGCGGTCACCTTCGCCAGGCTTTGCGACCGTCTTGGACTTTTGGCGTTGGTCTGCCGACAGCGAGCGGCCGACGTCCGTCGACTCCTTGAACTGTCCCTTTTCATCGCGCCGCACGTAGAGCTTGTCAGTTGCGGTATCGAGAAGTTCGCGCTTTGACATGGGTGTTCTCCATCTGGGTCAGACGCAGAAACGTGCGAGATTCCAATTTGTTGCGTCGGTGACCTTACGCCATAGGGCGGCGAATTCTTTCTGAGCCTAAGTCTCCCGGACTCAATATGCCAACAAACGCGGATAACCTATTAAAAAAAAGTTCTTGTTTCCGGTGTGGGCGAAAAGATGTTGCGGCGTTCACCTCGTGCTCTTGCCGCAGGTCGCCAGTAAGCCATCGACATGTGCGTAGACCTCCAAGCCAACGAAGTACTTCGCTGCCGGATGCAACGAACACCGCGCTAGGACAACGCCTCGAGCGCGCGGTCCGGTCTCGGGTTCACGTCTACAGGCTCCGATATCGAATTCACTATCCAATCCCAGGCATGAAGCGGGTAACCTGCGATTTCGCGCTTCCGGGCTTGAAGATCGCCGTATTTCTTGAGGGCTGTTGTGGCAGGGGTGCGAAGTTCATCTGCCGTTGAGTAAGAAGACCACTGACTTCTGGATCACCAAGATCGAGCGCAATCGGGCAAGGGATATGCGCGTGAATGCACACCTCAAGGAACTTGGCTGGAGGGCGATCCGGTTCTGCGAGCATGGGCACTCCACCGAAACAATTCGGTCACAGTAAGTTTCCTTTTGCAGAGACTGCACCTTAAAATAGATTGAGACCGTGCTTTCGGTGAGGCAGAATTGAGACGAATGCGCAAGCCAACGGCTCGATTGTGTTAATTCTGCGTCATCGAGGGGCGTCTAGCGTGCGATCTACAAACGGAAGATAACGATGCGATCCTACGTCACTGACCGATATTCGACCCGTATGGAGCCCGACGGAACTTGGACGATCTTCGATAAGTTCACTGGTTTTCCGGCTGAATATTGCGGGCGACCAACCACCCTTATGCTCGAGGACGGATCGACCTCGCTTTGCATCGTCATGAACGCGCTGGACAGGCACAAGCGCAGACAAACTCCCGTCTGACCCGCGTGGATATCGACGAACAGCGAGACGGTTACATCTTGGGTAGAAACAGTAAAGCGTGATGGCAGCCGTCGTACGCCGCCGCCAAAAGCTGGATTTGGGCAGCCATTCCTACAAGCTAGGTTGCGGGATGAACGAGCATCCGGGACACTACTTGGCATGAGGTCGTGATCGAGCGGGCTAGCTCCAAAGCGAAGGACTCCTCCTCGAGGCTGGTTGTGTAGCCTTCAATTATCACGTTCGCACCAAGCATGGAAACCTTAAGGTTTCTGCGGATTGAACGATGCTCAGCAAGCGCGGCTGCAATGATGCCGTCATACTGGCCGTATAACAGCCAGACAACTGGCCGTCGGAGGGTCGAGCGTGTGTGTAGAATTGAAGTATTATCTGCTAGCCTCGCTAGTCATGCGTTAACCCGCGCAGATGCCGACTTGGTTCAATGCTTGCAGCTTCCTGTTTCAGCGGCCGCTATATTTTACAACCTAAGCGTAAGCTTCAGTTAAGTTTTAGTTGCGAACATAAATATGTTTAAAATTCTGGAAGCACCATGACAAAGTTGCATCTTCTCGATCATCTCGATGCCGCATTGAAACTTGCCGAATTGAACAAAATGACTTTCGTGGCCTATCTGATTAAGATGACGAAGGACGCGGCGTTCCGCCCCGAAAAGGAAGAAAGTCGCGCCGCCTGAAGGCTTTAGCAGCGCGACCGTGGAGCATTGGCCGCCAGCATTAAGCTCGCTGGCGGCGCGCGTTCTCACAGGAAGGCCAGATCTCTTTATGGCGACAAACTCTTCACCGAAGGCTCGTAACACGAGCTGTTGTTGGCAGGGCTTCCCGCGGGTACGTTCGCGCTCCTATTCGACACCGGCTTTGATGTCGGGCAGCAGCTCGTCGCCGACCCAAGGATCCGCGCAGTCGGCTTCACAGGCTCGCAAAGAGGCGGGACGGCGCTGATGAAGATCGCGTCCGAACGCAAGCATCCGATCCCCGTTTACGCTGAAATGAGCAGCATCAATTCCGTCATGGTGTTTCCGGTCGCGCTGGCTAGCCGTGCCGAGGATATCGCAGCATCCTTAGCACTCGGAGCAGGCCAGTTCCGCACCAATCCTGGGTTGATCCTGGCCGTTGACGGCAAAGGGCTAGAAACCGTCATTGCAAGAGCTAGGGAGATGCTTCCTGAGACCAGTGCACAGACGATGCTGACGCCTTCGATCGCCAAGGCGTTTGGCGAGGGCGTCGGCCGTCTCGAACGACATGCCGAGGTTTGCATGCTCGCCAAGGGAAAGACTGGTGGCGCGTACGACGGGGTTGTGGCACTGTTTCAAACGTCGGCCGCCTCGCTACTCGCGCATCATGAGCTGCAAGAAGGGCGCGGCGGGGCTTGTCGTACGCTGCAAGGATTTCGACAAGCTGGAACAGGTGTCGGCGCCCTCCGAAGGCCAGCTCACCGTCGCGCTTCACGTTGACAATAACGATCTGGACGACGCTCGCCCCTCATCCCGAGACTGGAGATGCTTGCCGGCCGGTTGCTCGTGAACGGCTTCGGCACGGGGGTCGAGGTATCGCCTCCTATGGTTCATGGTGGTGCATATCCAGCCACAGCCGATGGAAGAGGCTTGCAAGCTATCGGTTTCTGCGACCGGAGTCCTATCAGGACTTTCCAGAAGCGATCCGACCCCCGGCTTTGCGGTAACGATGGTCTGACGCTCGACGCGAAACAAGCCGGTTGACTGCGGCTATCGCTAGCGAGAGCTTGCCTCGCTGGCGTAGGACTCGAGGTATCCGCAGGCGATACAATGTAACATTCTTATGTCACAGACCGCCCTCCCCTTAAGCCGCAGTTCGTCAAGGAGGCTTTTCTCAAGCGTGCCGGTGACCCAGGCTTGCCCGGAGAGAACACCGAGCCGTTTCTCTGGCAAGAAGCCCGCCGAAATTTTGACGATCAAGGATGCAGCGTATGCTGGGTCCGATCGCCGGGTTCGAGCAGAGCGACTGAAATCGAGCGTGATCCGGTCGTTGACCGCGCATCGAACAACACTCTTTCAATTCTTACACGCACGCTTCCGGACATCGTGCTTTCTAGCGGCCGTTCGGCATTTTGAAAGTGAAACCCGTTGCTGTCTCATCGGACGAGACGTCGATCGTTCCGCCGTGAGCCTTCGCAATCTCCATAGCGATATAGAGGCCGAGACCCAGGCCCTGTCCTCCACGAGAGGCACCGCCGCGCTTAAACGGGAGGAACAGCTTTTCCATGTCGTCCTTGCCGATGGCTGGGCCCGCGTTTCGCACGCTGACCTCAACGCCGTCAGGGCCATGCCGCCCCACGATCTTGACAGGATGCTCGTGCAACCCGTGAGTGACGGCATTCGACACCAAATTCGAGAACAATTGTGCGATCCGGAGACTGTCGACCACTACCGGCCGCTGGAAATCCAGTTCGAGATGAATTGCACGGGCGGGGTGGGCGGAACGAATTTCGTCGGCCACGATCTGCAACGTCTCGCCCAGATCAGCCTCCTTCAGGTCCAGTGAGATGCCGCCCCCCAGCCGCGCGCGGGCGAGGTCCATGATGTTGTCTACAAGGCCGGTCATCCGGCAGATGCTTGCCTTCATCAGGCTTAGGACGAGCGGGCTCCGTTCAGTCCAGCCTTCCTTGAGAAGGCGGCTGGTTCCCGCGTCGATTGCGGCGAGCGGATTGCGAAGGTCGTGGCCGAGAACGGCGATGAACTGCTCTCGCAGATCTGAGAGCTCCCGCTCCAAATCAAGAGATGCCTCAGTAGCACGGAGGCGGTCGCCAGCGTCCAGATGATGCGCGATCAATTCCGCAAACAGCTTGAATGTGCCGATGACCTGCGGGTCGTTGACCTTCGCCGGGTTCGGGTCAATCGCGCACAACGTGCCCCAGAAGGTGCCATCCTCGCGGATGATAGGCATGGAGATGTAGCTTCTCAAGCCGTAGATCCGGGGCGTGTGATGATCTCTGTAGCGACCATCCACAGAGGCGTCGTCGAAGACGATCGGCTGCCGGTGATCACGGATTTCGTTGCAAAGCGTGCTCTCGATAGGCAATTCGTCGCCAGGCTTCAGCCCAAAGCCCACGTTGTCCAGGGAGCTGCAGGTGATCCAACGCGTCTCCGTGACCCGAGCGATCGCCGCAAAGCCCATCTTGGTCGTCCGAAGCGCGACGTCCAGCATCGTCGGAACAGCCGCTATCCCAGCGATTGCCTCGATGTCGGCTCGGTAGTCGCCCGCTGAACGTGGAGATAGGGACGTTGGAGATCTGTCTAACTTCAACCCTGCCGCAAAGCCGATGTTATCAACGGCAGTAGCGGCCGCCTCGGCCAGGGCCTCTAGTGTTTCGACTTCCCAGCGTGTCGGCTCGTAGGGCTGCGACCAGTAGGCGCGCCGACGGGGTCAGCGAGGCCAATTGGCGCCATGGCAACAGACCGGACAAACGTGTCGGCGTATAGCTCGTGCGGAATACGTTCATCTTGCTGGACGTCGGGAACGACCACAGTCTGCCGGTTGATCATCGACCAGCCCGAGATGCATGCGGACGCAGGAAACTTCGCACCTTTCCACAACGGCCCGATGGCGTCTTCTTCGACGCAGTGACAGAGGTCGCCTTCGCGCCGAATAACGGCGATCCCTTCGCAGCCCACGAGGGAACGCGCACTTGCACGGATCGTCGCAACTACATCGTCAAGCGTGCGCGCGCGCGAAATAGCAGCCGTCGCTCTCGTCAAATTGGCGAGCGAACTCCTGAACTCGGTGGTATCGGTTAACAGTGCCACCGCGGTCCTTTCGAATGCATGAATATTACCTCAGATACGGGAGGGGAACTTCGCATACTCCAGAGCGATATGAAAGATGGATGGGAACTTAAGCGGAACATTAAGGTGAAACCCAAAGCTCGCTCTAGAAACCATACGCAGCCACTTCGGATAGATTTCATCGCGCGGGGTATTCGGAAGTCCCTAAGTCGAAAGGATTTTTTAGTTTTGAGACCTTGCAATATCGACTAATAAGGGCACCTATGTACGATATCGTACAAATGCTCGCGAACTGTTCGGGAGCTTCCTCCGAAACAGCGAGCTGCCATGTCTGATCCTGTTACCGTCCTCGTGGTCGAAGACGAACCCCTATCGCGTTTGTCAATTGTCGCCGGCCTTGAAGATGAAGGCTTCATCGTGTTCGAAGCCGCCAACGCCGACGATGCGATCACCGTACTCGAAGCGAATTTAGAGATCCAGCTCGTCTTTACAGACGTCGATATGCCCGGAACGATGGACGGTTTGCGCTTGGCCGCATTCGTTCGAGACCGCTGGCCCCCTATCCATATCATCGTGACGTCGGGCCATAGCAGTCCTGATCCTGCTTTCTTACCCGTGAACGCGCCTTTTTTCAGCAAACCGTACCGCCCAGAAGATATCTTCTCAGAAATTAGGCGCATGACGGCGAATTAGTTTCTGCATTCCATTTTGCATTAGGGCCTAAGGTTCGGGCATAGTCGCCGTCAGGAATGTGCTCGTGCCAGATCTGGGCCGAGCACAGGAGGGATGATAGGTGAGGGCTTTGCGAACGAGCTTTATGTAGCCGCCTATGTCGCTTTGGTGATTACGGCAGCATCGCAGCTCTAAATAGAGATAGAGCTTCCAATATTTTAGGTTGACGGCGGTTCGAGGCATCGCGTGGACTGCAATCTTTGAATTGCGCGACAGAGGTGAACCGTTTTGTCTGTGATCACTGCCGACAGGTCAAACAACAAGCACGGCACCCTTGTAGGGCCTGTGATTTTGTAATGTGTCAGCAGTAGCAGCGCCTCTTTAGCTTTTTCGGGTAGTCAGTGAGCATCGTCATGTCCTGTTGATGCTCTGCGGGCGTAACGAAATGCGTTGGTCCCCTTCCTGCCAATTAAGCTCGTGAGCAAGGGTGACGTGAGATAGGCGACCGATCCTGTGCGCTGATTCAAATCCGGCTAGAGCTACTGAGAGACAACAGTTAAAGTCTCGAATGCTCATCTGAAGGACCTCGCGAATACAGCAGCTCCCTAAGCCGGGTAGCGTCCGTTTCTCCTGCCTGAAACCATTTTAGCAGCTCTTTTGCGGCATCCCTCGCCTCAGCGCCGCCAGGTTGCACCTTGGATACCAGACAGTAATCGGCAACAAGTTTCTGAATCATGGCGACATGCGCCGGTGCAAGAGGCTGGGACCGGTCGCCAGACGAAGCATTCATATCGGCGTACTCCTCATTGTGAGATGATCGATATGTAAAGCTTGATCCTCGGGAAGCAACTGCTATCCATCCTCTAAGGCTTGATCTAGCTTCCATACACTCGCACGGCATTTCGGGGAAATAATCTGATGGAGATCGATCGCATCGCTTTGGTGCACCTGCTCTGGTGATACGCGTTTGGCACCGGTGCCGTGCCGCGCACCGAAAATACAAGGCAAAACCCTATCATTGATATGATCCGTGATATCACCAACGTATGGAAGAGTTCCAAGCTCGTCCTTTCGATGCAGAGTCGGCCTTTTCGAGCCCCTGCCTAATTCGATCATCCGAAAATGGCTTCCCGATTACGTCGACTGCCCCATCAAGGCCGTGTCCGACGTCACCCGGGGATCCCGTGACAAATACCACGCTGATCCCATAACGGTCCGTGAGACGACGGGCCAGAACTGCCCCACTCATGCCATCGGATAGCCCCAAATCCACTAGTGCCACATCCACACGAGGCGCGTGAGCGAGCGCTTGCTCTACGGTGGCGACTGGCCCAACTGCTGTGTGCCCAGCTTCTGTGACAATCCGCTCAAGCTCTAAGGCGATAAGCGCTTCATCCTCGACAATCAGAACCCGCATTCATTTCTCCAAAAAAGCAAATATCTAGATCGGATCTCAGGCAGTTCGAGTGCTTTCACGTGTTATTGAATGCAGACGATCTCGGCTGACGACAGAACCCTGGGATCCCGACAAGCCGCGTTTACGATATTTGTCGTCGTGGATCGGACTGATATGGAGGCGGTTCCAAAGGTTCAGGATCTCGGTGATTGTGTCCCTCGCCTGAGCGATGCACTCGAGCCTCCGATATACTCTCCTGGCTTGAAGAAGGCGGAAGTTTCTGCCGGCCACTTCGTCAGCGCAATGACCAGGGCGGAAAGAAGCTTCGTTTGCAAGGATGGTTCCAGGAGATCGCCTCTGATATCGGGCTGCTGCGCCCGCACCACCTACAACGTGCATTGTTGTGCGATCTCAACGCGTTCGGCCGTAAAAGCTTTCCTCTAAACTTTGGTCGCTAAACTTGGATTTAACATGACTGGCGTGAAGCCTGACATTCACGAGATTAAGTTGCCACCTGGGTGTGGAAGCGTTCTAGTGATGCCGAGCGGACGATCGGAGAGAGGGAACTTGGCGTCTCAAGGAGCGTTTTTAGACCAACGACCAGGGGAGCTGACATGGGACGTGGAACCGTTATCGCCCTTGGGGGGATCGCAATTATGGCTATGATATGCATTTACCTGTATCTGCCGTCCCCAGTCACAGCCTTTCTACTCGCAGCCGTCGTGCTCATCGTTTTCGGTGGCGGACTGTGGCATCTGTGGCAGCGGGATCTGACGTAACGTAAGCCGCAGTCGAGCAACTGCCAACCCCGGTAGGTAATCCACGCCCACTCCGTCGATTAAACAGAAGACGATAGACCTGTCGGCTTTGTGGCCCACGCCGTGACTTAGGCTAGACCAGCCGAAACCACTTCAACGGTGCCCTGGATTGAATTGAGGGTGGTTTTGGTGGTCGCATCCGTCCTAGACGACTGCCATCATCACCGTTGATCATCGCAGAATAGATTATTGCGGTGCTGCGAGCGCAATTCCAGAAGTCCTTGACAGTGGTTCAATTTGAGCTGCGCGAAAGTCGCTACCCCCTTCCAGCAAGGCGGCCATGATAAACTTGGGTTAGCTTCTCAAAAAAAGCTTCATTCCTCATTTTCCGCTCGATGCCTGTGGAACCAATTGCCGCGAAACACATTTCTTCCGCGCATAATTTGAGGGGGCAATGTGAGTAATCATTTTCAAACTACAGGCTTTACAACGGACCGAGTTCGCAAGGTGCTGAGGGTGGTCGAGTTTGCCGACCACCAGGGGTTGGACGACAAGCAGAAACGCGATCTTTTGAAGCTGTTCGGAGAATTTGCAACCCTCCAGGAGCTGCTGACAAACTGCCGTCTGCCCGGCAAAGTCCGGTAAGTCGTTCCCGCAGATGGTGCCTTGAGGCCAAGTCATTCCACCGCATAACAAATTTCATTCAGGGGCAATGATGATCAAGCGGACGCTCTTCCAATTCTTCCACTGGTACTCGCTCGGCGAGAGCCGTCTCTGGAAAGAGGTTGCCGAGAAGGCTTCAGATCTCGCGGAGCTGGGGATAACTGACGTGTGGTTGCCACCCGCCTACAAGGGTGCATCAGGAGCGTACTCTGTAGGATACGATACCTATGATCTCTTCGACCTTGGGGAATTCGATCAAAAAGGGAGCAGGGCGACCAAGTATGGTGACAGGGCCGCCTTTGAGGCTAGCTGCCGGGCCCTTGTGGATCAAGGCATTCGTCCGATCCACGATGTCGTACTGAACCACAAGATGGGTGCCGACGAAAAAGAACCGGTGGTCGTTCGACGCGTCGATGCAGGCGATCGTAGGCAAATCGCGGAAGACGACGTGGAGGCTCTCGCCTACACGCGCTTCACCTTCCCCGGTCGCGGCGGAAAATACTCAGAGTTCATCTGGGACAAACAGTGCTTCAGCGGCGTCGACCTGATCGAAGAGCCCAATGAAAGTGGTGTGTTCCGACTGATGAATGAGTATGGCGAAGGCCAGTGGAACGACGAAGTTGATGATGAGCTTGGAAACTTCGACTACTTGATGGGTGCTGATGTCGAGTTCCGCAACAAGGCCGTCTATGAAGAGCTGAAATACTGGGGACGCTGGTTTTCCGACCAGGTTCCGGTTGGGGGCTTCCGATTGGATGCGGCGAAGCATATTCCAGCTTGGTTTTTCAAGGACTGGGTCGGCCATATGCGCGACACTGTCGGCGACGACTTATTCGTCGTCGCCGAATATTGGCATCCCGATATGGGAACGCTCACGAACTATCTGGAACTCGTCGACAAGCAGCTTATGCTTTTTGACGTCGCGCTCCATCATCGTTTCCATGATGCCTCCAAGGCGGGTGGAGATTTCGACATGCGGACCATTTTCGACGGGTCGCTTGTATCGGCCAACCCCCAGCATGCCGTGACGCTTGTCGACAACCATGACACACAGCCACTGCAGTCGCTGGAAGCTACTGTTGAGCCTTGGTTCAAGCCGCTGGCCTACGCACTGATCCTGCTTCGCGAACAAGGAACGCCATGCGTTTTCTATCCGGATCTGTACGGTGCGGAATACAGCGACAAGGGCAACGACGAGAGCCAGCACCTGGTAAAGATGCCAGCAATCGGTTGCTTGCCCAAATTAATCGAGGCGCGTCAGCGGTTCGCTAACGGGCCGCAGCTCGATCAATTCGATGATCCCAGCGTGATTGGCTTCACTCGTCATGGAACCGAAACCGAGCCTGGCTGCGTGGTTGTCATGTCCAATGGTGCGGCCGCAGAGATCTCGGTTGATCTCGGTCCAAACCAGTCTAATGCGTTATTCATAGACTTCTTGGGTCATCATGAGGCTGAAGTGACTGTCGACGAACAAGGTCGTGCCAATTTCCCCACAAATGGCGGAAGTGTCAGTGTCTGGGTCCGGCGTGACGCCCTTTAATCGCTGAGGCATGCACACCAAATAAACCTAAGGTCGTTTTTCCGGCTGCGGACCTTCAGCGACGTCGCTAAGCTTTCTCGCTTTCAGCCATTTGATGACCCGAATTTCTTCTTCGTCCATCCACTGAAGGAGCCGTTCGCTTCGCGTTTTGAACTTGAGCACTTCTCTGAGAGTGCCAGCTTCAAAATCCTCAAAGACAGCTGGATGTATGTAGGACGACCGGCATACGGATCGCGTATTGACGAGCTTGGCGGCGACCTGATCTACCGCCTCATTGAGCTGGCGTGCGAGCGCTCTTTTTGTGTCCGCTACCTCGGCCGAGGCTAATGCTTCCACTGCCATGCAAGTCGCACCCCAGGTCCGAAACTGCCTAGAGCTGAATTCCTCGCCGGTCACTTCCTGGATGTACGCATTCACATCACTGGAGGCAATCTGACGACAGCCGCCCTCGTCGCAGACGTACTGGAATAAATGCTGGCCAGGCAATTCTTGTAGTTTGCGAACGACGTTGGCTATCCGGCGGTCACTATGGGCCAAATTCCATTCCTTGCCGGATTTGCCTTTGAAGCGGAACTTCACACTCCCGCCTTCGACTTGCACATGGCGGTTTCGCAAGGTGGTGAGGCCGAACGATTTGTTTGTCTGCGCATATGCGGCGTTGCCAATGCGGATGTAGAGGTTATCCAGCATCCAGACCACTGTTGCTAGCGCCTTACTCATATTCAGCCCGCGCGACCGCAAATCGTTGTCGACCCTTTCACGAAGATCTGGCAGATGGTGCGCGAAGTCTGCTAATCGCTCAAATTTCGCTTTGCCTCGTTCAGCATGCCAGTCAGCATGATAACGATACTGGCGTCGTCCTCGCGCATCTTTTCCGATAGCTTGCAGGTGCGAGAACGGGTTCGTGGAAATGACGACGTCGGTGTAGGCAGGCGGAATGGCGAGCGCGTTCAGTCGCGCTATTTCGGCAGCCTGGGTAATCCGACGACCATCCGGCTGGTAATACAGAAATCCCCTCGCTCCCATTTTTCGGGTGATCCCTGTCTCCAATCCAGGAACGTAGACAAGGCCCGACGCGAGCTTGGCCTCAACGGCAATTGTATCGATGTCAGTAAGGGTCTGGTTCATCTCGCGGTAACCTCTAGAACCGGATTTCGTTCCCACCGCCGGTCATTGAACGTAAATTCGAGACGCCAGCCCGCGCGATGCGACTTGGCTTGTGCGATCCCAATCCCTTTCAACGCTTTGCAAGCGGAACAAATCCTTCTCATCGGCATTTGCCCGCCAAACGAAGGAGGCTGAAAATGAAAGAAAAGGTTTCAGAGCGTGGGAGAGCTCTACGAGGCAAGCCATATTCACTCGAAGAGTTTCGCGCGAAATACGCCTTGGATCAGCACGATGCCGAAGATCTGTTCCAACGCTTCGGGCCGTCATCAGTGGAGCTCGACCTCTTGATGGCGGCCAAGCGCCGTAAGCCGTTGTTTCAGGTCATCGTCGCCGACATCAGTCTGTGAGCCAAACTGATGCCCACATTCATCTTTCAGCTTGTAGACGGGAGCGTAGGCGACGTCACTGAGATCCAGCACGAGATCGACACTCTTGATGAAGCTCGTTCCGAGGGTAGGACGTTGCTCCGCGAGTTGGTGGCAAAAGGATCGCCCGATGAGTTCGCAGACATGATGAGTATCGAGATTTTCGACGCTGAAAGGAGACCGATTGTGGAACTGAGACTTACGTTCGACCAGATCGAAAAGAGATCGTAGGACGGAGCCGTTACACCCGCCAAGCTTTGCTTGTGGCTCTCCAAGCCTTGCTCGTGGAATGAGTCTGCACCGGAACCTAAATCGCAGCCGGATGTTATAAAAGTCATAATAGAAAAGGAACAGAAAATGGCAGATCCGACCAAATCCCCCGCAGTCCAGTCGTACAATGCAGAGAAGTCCCGGCGGCGCACTGCAAACCCCGATACTATCGAACAGGGCCTAGAAGACAGCTTCCCTGCGTCTGATCCCGTTTCGGCGGTCCAGCCGTCAGTCGCCTCCACCGTCGGTGGAAAGTCCACTGATGCTCGTGATGGTGCTCCGCTTGTAGACGAAGCTTTGAGGTCGACCGGTGAGCTCGGCGGGCTTGAGCATCATGGAGGCGTCCGCGCTCTTCGCCGTGACGCTCAGCGCCTGTCGGACCAAGCTTCCGAAGTTGCTAGCGGTGCAGTGGCTGTTGGGAAGGCTGAAGCAAAGTCAATCCTCAAGAGTGTTGAAGACATCGTCAAGGAACGCCCGCTTACCGCGGTCGGTATCGTCGCTGCGGT
Source organism: Rhizobium sp. 2MFCol3.1 (assembly GCF_000377565.1). Taxonomy (GTDB): domain Bacteria; phylum Pseudomonadota; class Alphaproteobacteria; order Rhizobiales; family Rhizobiaceae; genus Rhizobium. Next base: position 16,042 of record NZ_KB898369.1, read on the forward strand.
AGCATGGTTCTGGGGAGCCACCCGATAAAGGCGCGGCATTGGTGCAGGCGCTTTGGCGCTCTGTAGTCAGTTCTCTGCGCGGGGATCGACGTTCAGCATCACGGTTCGTAACCTTAAAGGAGATCGCAGGGATTTTTCTCGTCGACCTTGCCGCGGGAAAATCTGCCCTGCTGCAGTTGCGGCTGGCTTTCAGCGGTGGAGCTTGATGCTCAGATTGTTGACGGGCCGGCTTGATCTCCTCAATGATCGGAGCGTCCTGGTCGATGATTAGGCGACGCCTTGTTGGAGCTTGTCGCATTCCGCTCTGCGATCTGTCGTGTTGATTGTTTTCCTGACCAATCATCGGCGACGAAACGTTCTATCCTCACTGGCGGCAAGCCAACGCCTCTGCTCTCAATTAGGTCAGTTTCGGATTTGTCTGACCTGCTACTGCAGGCTGTCTTGAGCGCGCGGACTTCGCCCGACGATGAGACCAAGCCTGGAACGATATCATGGCGATAGTGCTGCCACCGCGAAAGCAGTGAAGTCGCGCTTGCAGCAGAGACCGTTGTGTCCGTCCTCCCGGTATTGTGCCCTTAAAAACTGAAAATTCTTGTCGGACGATGGGTCAGCTGACGTCGTAGGGGTCAGTTTCGTACTGACAAAGCTCGGAAAACGCTGGCATACTGCGGGGGGAAAGATCTGGAAGCGCAGCCGCTGCGTTTGGGGCAATCCAGCGCATTTCGGTATGTTCGTCGCCCAACAGCCTTGGTTCGCCGCCCTCCCACTTAGTTATTAGAAACACGTGGTAACGGGCCTTCTCGTGCTTCGTTTCTTTTGGTTCAGGCAACTGGGCGAGAGAGGCATAGCTGGTTGGGCTAAGACCAACCTCCTCTACGCATTCCCGGACGAGTGCATCCTTGACGGTTTCATTTTTTTCGACGTGGCCGCCTACGATGTCCCATCGGTTTGGGTACCAATCTTTAAGCTGATCGGCGAACTAAAAGCAGATGGCCATCCCTCATGAAAATTCCGCAGGCGAGGTGTATCATGACAAATTTCCAAGGCCACCGACGGCGACTTGCAACGAAAAATGGTGAGATGCTGTCACTTCCGATCGTCCCTATTCGACTGCCGCGCAACGTCGCCGTCCCGCCGCCAGGTTCGAACATCATGGAACACGAGGACCATCGCCCCGAACACACAAAGGGCTGCGCAAAGCGTGAACAGAGACCAGTATCCAAAGGCATCAGCATATGTGCCGGTGCCCAGACCCGACAGCAGAAAACCGACACTAATAGTGTTCCCGAAAAGGGCTGATGCTGTTCCCGGCCTGCCAGGTAGCATGGCCTGCACCATTTCCATGCCAACGATGCTGATGATGCCGATTCCCCCTGCCCTTGGCAACTGCCCGATGTAGAGAGACAACATGGTGGGCCAGGCGATTGCCATTAGAAAATATCCGCCGAACAGCAGGAAGCCGACCAAGAGAAGCCAATGCTTGCTCGACAGAGAGGGCCACGCAACGAAAGCTCCCATCACGATCACTTCCAAACCGGCGCATAAGCTAAACAGTATCCCAACGTCGCTCTGTGTACCAAGGTCTTGCGCAACCACGATCGACATGGCGTTTGATCCCATGAACATCGCCGTGTGGAACGCTGCGAGCGCAAGTAGCGCTGGGGCGGCACACAGTAGCGTGCTTCCCGACAGTTGCGCTTTATTTTCGTCGGCAGACGGCAACACTCTCATACGCGCGAAAGTCACTATGGCTAAAGCGGAAGCTGCCAAAGATGCCGCTCCTAGGTAGACGCCCTCATATCCCGTCGCAAAGATCAAGACTGCGCCAAGCGCAGGGCCAATGGTCCAGCTAAGCGAAGCTACGAGCCTTAATAGCGCCATTCCACGCAAAACAGCCGGCTCTCCGAGCTGATCAAGTTTGGCCTTCGCAACCGCGAATAATAGCGCGAAAGAAGCGGCGCTGAGACCGAAGAAAATCCCTGCACCGAGTATCAGCAGCCAGGTCTGCATGATGTATGCACAAGCACCAAGGCCGACAACTTTTGCAAAAAGCGACAGGAGCAACGGCCAGACGACCGGCTTGCGATCCTGGAGATGGCCAAACAGTGTGGTGACCGCAATACCCGTTACTGCAGGCACCGTCAGGAAAGCACTAAGCTCCAGGGGCGACATCCCGATCTTTTGAACAGCAAGAAGCGCCATATAGCTACCAGCCATTGCTTCGGCCACCATTGCGAGCAGAACGGCGGACAGTACTGGCAAGAATAATGGCGCACGCCAGAGCCGCGTTGATGGGATCTCGTCTTTTGGCCTGTCGCACTGCATGGTCAGAACGGACTTTCGGTTGACGATCTAAAAATCACAACGCAACGGAGGTGGTCGATGTTCAACCACTATTTGCGGTGCTTACCTGTATCCCGTCATTTCGAGATAACCTACGCCGGTGGTAGAGCCATTAAACGAGATAGGACCTTCCCAGTACGGCGTGGATGTAGTCATCCAAGACTGATCGTTTATTGCCTGAGTTTGCACATCGAGTGATTTCGAAGGGATTTCAATCCGCCAGGAGACCGGGACCTGCTTCCCATCGACCGTCGTGGTCCGCAGTGGCGTGAGATGAACTTGGTCTGCAGTCAGCGGTGTTGTGCGTCCATCAGGAGAGATCCAGTTTGCCGAGATATAGCCGTCCTTGTCATCGCGCAGACGAAAAGCCATCAGCTTCTCGCCGCTGGCAAAGTGCAGCGAAAACCAATCCCACCCGCTCTGGTTTGAAGCCAGTGGTTGCGAGGACCACTCTCTGTCAAGCCACGCATTGCCACTCACCGTGATGGGCTTCCCCGACACCTCGATTGTTCCGGAGACTTCGTAAAACGGCTGGGAATAGTAGTAGCTCGCTTGCCCGCTTGCCGACTTCACCGAATACCCGCTATCGCCTTGGAGTACCAGTGGGCCGTTCGCTTTCAGGTCCAAAGCGTAGCTGAAGCTCAGCCCGCTGGCTTTGAGTGAGAGGTTGGCGATAGGATCGGAGGTGGAATTGTCGTCGGCCGACATTGTCCACTCATCTATCCAGGCGCGGAACGGCGCAGCCTCGACCCCCGCTTGGCCCACGCCGCCACGGCCTAGTCGCTCCCCGACGTATTGGCGTTCGCGGGTCGTGATAGCGGCATGTCCGATCCAGATCTGGGGGTCCGCGAAGCCAGCCTTGCTTGCCGGGGCAAGTGCTGATCGGAAAAGCGTCCACTGCGCTCCGTATAGCTTCCCGTCCTGCCCCTTGAGATTGGCGGTCACGTACCACCATTCGATGCGAAACTCCGGATGTGCTTCATGATCTTTCGGGAAAGTTAGTTCATGGACGCGCTCTGGAATAGCGAAGCCTTGGGCGTCCGATCCCAATCCGGCAAAGCCTTGCCCTCGCGTTTCTCCCGCTGAACCCATCATGGCGACCACCAAAATCAAAGCTGCTGATCTACCGTTCATTTGCAAAAATCCTAAGCAGGTCGGACGGATTGATCGTTGAAAGACGACGGACAGGAAGAAACACAGAAGCGAGAGCCGCAAGGAGGGCAATTGCACCGAGCAACAGCCAGTCCATGGGAAACATATACATGGGAAGCCGCCATCCAAAGGCTTCAACATTCACGATCACCAGCAGCACCCAAGCCAATATCAGACCGACGGGTATCGCTGCGAAAAACGTAGCTAGCCACAGGGCCAGCGTTCGGGCAACCTCATACAAAGCCAAATCACGCCGCCGTACTCCCATTGCCCAAACTGGCGCCAGTTGGGGAAGTCGGATTCCGGAGAGCGTTAGGAGACTGGAGAACATGGCGAACCCGGCTACCGCCAAGGTAAGGACGTTCAGCGCACCCGTGATCTTGAAGGTCTGGTCGAAAATCGCTCGCGATTGTCTCTTCAAGGAGGCTTGATCTATAACACCAGTCTCCGGGAGACCGAAGTCCTCGATCAATTGCCGCTTCAGATCAGCTGATTTTTCAGGATCGACACGCACGCCATATCGGAGTTTGGCGACCTGCGGGTAATGAGCAATCAAAGCGTCAATCCCGATAATGACCTGTCCGTTTGGGTTTCCGTAGTCAGAAAACACCCCAACGACTTTTGCATTCCAGCCGCCGGGCATGGTTACTCGGTCACCTATTTTCGCTGCTCCGCGCCGCCACATCTGCTCGTTGATGAGGGCGCCCTCACCTTGTGCGACCGTGTCCCAAACGTGACCCTGTGATGCGATCAGAGGCCAATGCTCGCGGTAGGTTGGGTCGTCCGCGACCCCGAAAACCTGAACTTGCTCGCCTGCGACATCGCCGTCCGTGCTCCAGATTGGCAGGACGGAGATCGAGCGTGAGGCAAGCCAGGCCCTTAGCCTCGCCACCTGGGCTTCATCCTTGGCGGTGACGTAGAGCTCCGCGGCAAGGCGCTGATCGAGCCACGCGTTGAACGTCAGCCGGAAACTGGAAACCATCGTGCCAACCCCAATGTTAGCCGACAGCGCCAACAAAAGCGCCATAAGGGCCAGCGACAACCCGGGGAGTTGAATTCGCGTGTCTGCCCAAAACCATTCACTTATGGCGCCGCGTGACAAACGCTGCATGCCGATCAATATGGATGCTAGAACCGAGGGAAGCATCAGTGCTGCTCCCAGCAACAGGCATCCAAGCACCGCGAAACCAGCCACCAAGCCCGAAGCCGCCAGCGCCAACGCGCCACCAAGCAACACAAGCATACCCCCAATCCCTGCTTGGATGATCAGTCCCCGTGCGGACGCTCGCGCCCAAGCTCTTGGCTGCGCGGCGGCGAGAATAGGAAGTGTCCAGACCCGGTATAGACTTTGACCGGAAGAAATCGCCATCCCGGCAAGCGCTATCCCCAATCCCGCGAGCCACCACTCTGGGCGGATTGAGAGTGACCCGGAGACATTGGCCCCGTAAAGCCCGCGAAGGGTCGCCGCGACACCCGGCATCAGGATCGACGCAATCACGTATCCGAGTATGACCCCGATGATGCCGGATGCCAGAGCGATGATCGAAAGCTCAACAATAAGCGTTACTGTTAGTTGACGGAGCGAAACGCCGAGCGATCGCAGGGTTCTAAATGTGCCACGTCGCTGTTCGAAGGTAAGACCGGTCGCCGAGTAGACAATGAAGAGACCGACAACAAACGACAGGAAACCGAACGCGGTTAGGTTCAGATGAAAACTGTCGGTCAATCGCGCGACATCCGGTTGCTCGGCCGGTCTGCGAACAACAAGCCCAGGCGCGAGCTCATCGAGAGAAATCGCAGCTAGGCGTTCTGTCGGGGCCACAACCAGACGATCGATCTGACCGTGCTTGTCTAGCAACCGATCTGCGACAGCGATGTCCACGAAGGCTGCGCCCTCCGGCACGTTCTCGCCAATCCGCATGTTCATATCCGTTTTGCCACGGAGCTGTTCAGCTGTGGCCCTGGACACCAAAAGCTGCCCTCCCGGGTGGAAGAAGCTCGTAAGGTCGGTTCCGCTTTCAATGGTGAGCGGTTGGCTATCTCGGGGCATGGTCAACAGATCTATGCCGATCAAGCGGATGCGGGCTGTCCCGAGGCGCGCCATCCCTTCAATAACCGGCGAGACTTTAAGACCGGAGCGCCGAAGCTTTCCATAGATGTCGGTTGAGATGCCGGTACCATCCTCAGCCACGATCTGCGCTAACCCTGCCTGCTGCAAAACCGAAGCGGCCCGAGCATAACTTGCCCTTGCGTCGGCATTGATCGCTTGCACACCCGACCACAACGCTGTTGCGAGTGCGATACCCATCACCAGCGTAAGGAGCTGCAGGGGTTTGCGGCGCCAATGCGAAACAAGGGCGGTGAACGCTTCAACGCTCATTCGACAATCTTCCCATCACGAAGGAGTACGGTTCGATCCAGTCGAGCCGCTAAGCGGGTTGAGTGCGTAACAAGCAGCAGCGCCGCTCCCGTGCTTCTCGCCAGATCAAGCATCAAATCAAGTACGGCGTCACCGGTTTGTTCGTCCAGATTCCCGGTCGGTTCATCGGCGAGGATGAGCCGAGGCTTGGCAGCGAGGGTTCGACCTATCGCGACGCGCTGTTGTTGCCCTCCAGATAGCTGTTCTGGATACCTCGCGGTGTACTGCTCCAATCCCAAAGCCTGGATCAGCGTCGTTTCCCAGGTGCTGTCTTGTCGCTTCGCCAATTTCGCATGGAAGGAAATATTGGCCGCGACCGTCAACGACGGAATGAGATTGAACTGCTGGAACACAAGGCCGACTTTGTTTCTTCGATATCGAGCCCGTTGTTCTTCGGAGAACTGGCTCAGATCGTCGCCGTCAATGACAACAGAGCCACTGTCTGCCCGATCGAGGCACCCAGCCAGGTGAAGGAGCGTGCTTTTGCCGCTTCCAGACTCTCCTGTAAGAGCGACGCTCTCGCGGGCCGATACGCTCAGATCGATTCCTCTCAGGATCTCAATCGATCCCTGCGTGGATGTGTATGATTTGCGAACGGCGTCGAAGGTGAGGATCATTGTTCGCTCTGGCCCACTTTCAAGGAGAAGTCGATTTGAATGACCTATGCAGGAAGCGGCATTCGCACAAGGGCCGCAACAGGTTGATTTCAGGGCCCGCTCGCCTAGCTCCCCGAGGGCCGGTCTGAACGACTTGCGAGGCTCACGCGGGAGGCGGCCATGAGCATGTCGTGGTAGTCTCAAACATCTGCGACCCCTCGGAGTTCCAAGGCCGTTGCTCTCAGGCCCGTCCATATCCAGCCACTTGAAAACAATCACTCGCATGCGCACATGAACATTAGAAGAACGTGATCAGGAGCTATTTTATGGTCAAAGGTGGATCCATTTCGAAAACTGCTATCGACAACTTGGGTGCCATTGCGAGATTTCGCCGTCAGCACCGGTCAAATCGGGGCTGGCTTGTTGGCAACAAGCGTATCCCGTCAGCCTCCATTGCTACACTTGAGCAGAGATCCCTCCTACGCGAGGTTGCGTTCAACGGCGAACCAACGCTCATTTTGACCGAAGACGGGAAGCGGATTCTTGAAGAACGGTCGCGTGGATAGAGAAGGACGCGTTTGACGACATGGTGAAGGTGTAGCCGCGTAGACATTGCATAGCACCAAAAAGCTCGAGCCGTAGCGCTCTTTGACCGATCAAAACCAGATGGCGATGCCACGCTCTTTATCAGTGGAATTGCGATTGGATTGCGCTGCAATTTTGAAATCCTGGACTGGCCTCACGTACGGCCTCGGTGTTTGGAAGGTTACGGCTGAGCCAAAACAGAGACTGACTAAAACGATGACGGTTTACGCATGGTGGGCTTGGAGGGCGCGGCGGTTGTCGGCGCCGGTCATGCCAGAGTCTCTTGGGCAGAAGATCTACACGTCTTAGGCGAAACCGTCCCCAGCACGACAAAGGCGAAGGGCGCTGGCACCTTGTTTCACGCATGTGCATAGGGCGGCCTTTTCCCTCACCTCGACAGCACCCTACGCCCGATTTTACGCAAAAGAAAAGCCCACGACGTGGAGGCGTGGGCTTTTCAGATCTCTGCTGTTGAGGGGCTAGCAGAGTGAACAGATCCCCGAGTTCAACAGGTCTATTCGACTTGTTAACTCAGTTCTCGGTCGAAGGTTCCCGACAGACGAGAGTTTTCCTTCGCACGCAAGACGGCTCCAGACATGGCTAACGAAAAGTAAAAAGCTTAAGGGGCGTCGAGGTAGCCAAACGAAAATACCCTGCCGTTGGGCGAATTGCCAGCCAAGGTTATCAGTCGTGCATCAGCTTTCCACACACAGAGTATGGTCAATGGAGCATGGGTCCGACTGGGTGGTGCGGGTGGCGGCAAAGAAAAGCAGTGAGGTGGCCAAGGGCTCGAAGAACAACACTCTCGGCGAGAACGATGTCCTGCTCAGTAAGATCGTTTGCAGTCGCCATCATCACCATGCTGACAGAGTACAGGATCATTCCCAGCGCATCATCCGCGTCGTCCATTGCCAGCTTCGCATTCCGCTGCAATGCTGTGGCCAGCAGCTCGATCGTTGCCTGTCGCTCGGATATCGTCATCTACCTGATGTCTGCCGTTGACGCTTTCATGAGGGCTCTGATCATTTGCCAGAGGCTAACGCTTAAACTCCGTCAAAGCTGCCCGATTGCGGTCATGCGTACGATCTCCGACATTGCCATAGTCAGATCATTAAATCGCTGCTTCGGATGGCGGCCGCAAGACAGCCAGGGCCGATTTTTTTCTTCCAGCAAGGAGAGTGGAAGCCCCTTCATCCAGGAGACGCAGACGCGCCAGCCCTCGCCTTTCGTGCTCCGAATGTAGCCTCCGCTATAAGAGCGAGCGGAAGGCCAATAAAAAACGGGATGAAAAAGTAGATTACGCGGAATGCGACTAGCGAACCGATTGACGCCTGATCGCCCATCACGTGGCGCACCGTCGCCTCAAGGACGCCCAAGCCTCCGGGCGCATGCGTAACAAGGATAGCCACGTTCGCCATGGAAAAGGCTGTCGCCGCTTTCAGGAAAGTCACATCCGAACCGACCGCCATTACGTCCCTCAAGCAGGCAGACACAAACGCGAAATTCACAGTCCCTACGATGAGCTGCGCGACGGCAAGCCGAAGAGTTGGCATCTGAAACGTCCAAGATCGAATTCGAAGAGGCGTTCGGACGAAGGCAGCCAACCCAAGGTAGGCCACACTAAACGCAACGCAGGCGACACCAGCTGCTGTCACAGTGCCCTCACTAAGTCTCAGGACCTTGGCAGCGTCGGAAGGATTTAGGATCATAACGATGCCACATAGGGTCCCTAAACCGATGCCAACGGTCACGCCCGACAATAACACGATCTTCGCAACATCTTCGGCACTCAGCCCCCAATGGGCGTAATACCGGTATCTCAATGCGCCGCTGCTTAGCCCAGCCAGCCCAACGCTTTGACCGATCGATAGTGCGATGAACGAAGCAAGTGAGATCTTCGGATAGGCGAGATCGTTCTTCACGTATCGAACTCCAACCCAATCGAAGCCGGTAAGACAAAAGTAGGAACAAAAAGCAAAGACTAGTGCAGTGGCCAGATTTCGGGCAGGAATCTCTTTCACAGATCCGATGACGTCGCTTAGCGAATATTCTCGGAAGGTGTGATAAAGGAGATAGCCTGCGGCACCGAAGCCTACAATGAGCACGCTATATGTGAGAACTCGTTTTGCGGTCATTGGCGCTCTCTGCCGGCCCTAAGCCAGATGATTTCTTAGCTCTGCTCTCGAACACCTGGAGTGGCTTCCCGTTGATCTGCATCTTCAAGATCACTGGCAACCAAGAAGGTGTCGGTATGCTGGCGCGCTGCCTCGCGCAAGGCGGCGAGGTTCGGCACGTCGTCGCCATGAAGAGGACCGTTATCATTCATTATTTCATGCTCGGCCTGCCGCCAGTGGTCCTCGTGACGGCCATCTAAGCTGCCTTCGGATTCCCAGATTTCGTAGGCGCGCGAACGAATGCGTTCGATCTTTTCCTCGTCCGTCTCTCCACTGACTTCTGACGTGGCGGATATAAAGTCTTCTACGGTTGGTGTGACACCTTGAGTTCGGGTTGTTCGCTCAGCCATGATAATCTCCGAAACGATTTCGACGAGAAACGCCATGATGGAAGCGAGGTTCCACCATCGATGGCGGAAAACGGGGATGAAGACCCGCAATATAGTGCCCCTCAGTCTCGCAGGCGCCATTAGGGCGAGAGTTCGCCCGGTTCAAACTGCCAGCGACGTCTTCACCGCCACATTCGTGAGGCGTCTTAAAGGTTCGAGGTGAGTGCTTAGACGACGCTCCAGGCGAGCGATCCGCCAGGCGCAGGCCGGTTACGATCGAAGTCCCATGTGCATTCGTCCGGCCGAAACTGGGATCAGTCGCGGAACAAGGTCGAGATGACGAAGTTTGAAGAAAGGGACCATGAAGGTCTCGAACAAACGGAGGAAACACTATGGCAAATCAAGGCGGATCGCATGAGCAGCACGTGAAGGCTGGTCAGAGCAAGTCGAGTTCGAAGCAGGCTTCTTCTGGCAAGTCCTCGACGGCTAAGTCAGCGTCTTCCGACGGCAAGTCTGCTGGCAAGCAGGGCGGGTCGCATGAGCAGCACGTCAAGGCGGGCCAGCAAAGCCATAAGAACAGCCATTAAAACTAAGGCCCGCGCCAACCCGCGGGCCTTATACATTTAAGGCGATAGGCATGCGGTATTTCTTAAACATCCGAGACGGCGAAGACCTGCTTGTTGATCCGGACGGATCTGAGTTCGAAACCGTCGAACTTGCGATCGAAGAAGCTAAAGCGAGCGCCAGGGATTTGATGGCAGAGAAACTTCGCGCCGGCGAGCCTATCAACGGTCAGAGTTTTGAGATCAGCGACGCTCACGGCACCGTCGTTGCTACTGTCAAATTCAGGGACGTGCTCCCTTTGTGAGTGGTCCGAGCAAACGTTCGTACTCTCGTTCCGAAAGTCCGTATGAGTCTGACGCAAATTCTTCCAATGCTGTTCGATCACGCACGGTGACGAGACCCCGACTTGATGTAATGAACCGGTTTCCTTCGAGGACATGCAAGGCCGTGGTGACGCTCGGGCGTCGCACTGACAACATCAACGCGATAAATTCGTGGGTGAGGGACATACGGTCCCCGTCGACCCTGTCGTGACACATGAGCAGCCATCGTGCCAAACGCTCTTCGACGGTGTGCTTGGCGTTTGACAGCGACGTGAACGCGCTTTGAACGAAGAAGGCTTGGGAATATCGCAGCAGGTGGGCCAAGATGGTCGGCCGCGCGTCTAGAACAGCCGACAGGCGCTCCGGCGAGATTGCCATACCATCTCCATCGACCTGCATGAAGATCTCGAATGGCAGAGATCCGGTTTTAAGAACCGCCGACAATGGTGTGAAACCCTCGCGACCCACCACGCCGGTTTCTGACTGGTGTCCCTCGGGCGAAACGACGACGACAGAAGCGATTCCAGACGACGGGAAGTACACCAATGACGGGCTTTCATTCGGCCGGGATAGAACCATCCCCTTAGGCAATCGCACGGGTTCGAGAAAGCTCATTAGGTGGTCGCGGTCTGCAGCACTGAGGCGATCGATTAGGTAGTTCATCCGGCTACTTCAATTATCTGGCGTGGACTGCGGCATCTTGGCCGTTTGGTTATACGTTGCTCGACAAAGAATGTTCCGTCCGTGCGTCCTCATTCATCTCCGTGGCCGGCCCTCCTCCGAGATTGAGTTTAAATGGTGAAGTCGCCTGTCCGAATGTCGGTCCAGAGCGATCCAATCTCACTGCCCACACTCTGATTTCTTATATCGCGACATTTCATCGACGGTCGAGCTTTCGATTACGCGCGCTAATCGCGGTGCCGGGCTCTGGATCCGCGCTTGGCGTTTTTTGCCATCCGGCCCTAATGAGATTGCCCGCGGGCCCTCGTGTCGCCTCAATTTTTGCAGTGAGCAGCGTTGAACAGAACCGCTGCCGCGCTAATTCGACATTGCAACTCAAGATCATGGAGCACGAAATGGAACAGGCAGGCGTCGGCTGGATCGCAGCGATTATCATCGGTGGCATCGCGGGGTGGCTCGCAGAGCAGTTCATGAAGTCGAACATGGGCGTGTTCATGAACATCATCCTCGGCATCGTCGGGGCTATCGTCGCGAATGCGATCCTGTCTCTGTTCGGGATCGCGCTCGGTGGCTGGCTGGGCTATCTCATCGCTGGTTTCATCGGAGCTTGCATCCTGATCGCACTTGGCAGGCTTATCCGGCGCTAAGGCATCCTAAAGGGTCTCCGGCGTGCGTCAGCCGCCGGAGACCGTTCAAGCTCAGTGAGACGATTGATTGACCAGGATCAGAGAACTGTGGCGCTATCCGGTTGCCTCTGTCGGAGGTGAAAGCGTCGACGAGATCATGGTCGGTGCGAAAGGGGTCGACGGTGATCGCGAGTATATGCTCGTGGACCTCGTCTCTGGGGAGATAGCTGCCCCGGAGAAACTGGCAAGATGGCGACCCGCCCTTGAACTTGTCGCCTCGCACAGGGACGGCGGTGTACTGGCGGGTCCAGCGTGGTCGGCCAATTTATCGGATCCGGCGCTTGACGACGCTCTGTCCACGCATTTCGGATTTCCGTGTGGGATCCGACGACTGGGCGCTGTCATCGAAATTGAATCGGGGCCTGTGATGATCCAATCACGCTACGACGTCAGTCCCCTTCACATTGTCTCTTCAGCCGCCATCGAAGAACTGCAGACATCCGTTCCCGGCGCCAACCTTGATGTGCGCAGGTTTCGGCCGAATATCGTCGTCGACGAAGTTTTCCGTGACGATGAGGTACTTGGCAGGCCTTTCACCGCCGGCGTTTTGAAAGGGACCATGACCGAGGCAACGAGAAGATGCGGGATGACCATGATCCCGCAAATAGGGCTGCCGGAGGATCCGGAAATCCTACGGACCATTGTCAGGAAGCGCGCCCGGTGTTTCGGGGTCTACGCGACGGTGTCGGAACCCGCGACGATTTCCGTTGGGGACAAATTTTGCTTTGTTGATCCGGACTGAAGCAACATTGAACCGGTGTCCAGCGAAGCCGTGATTGCAGAAGCCACCTTCAGGCCCATTTCGTGTGCGCTCGTGATGCCCTGCACGAACGGGAGCTTGTGCAAGAGGAATGGTACCGACACGCAGTAGAGTTTGTTCGAAACGCCGGGGTCGACGCGGGGACGGAAGTCGTCGTCGATATCAATGCCACCAGTTCGTTTCAGCGTCTGATCACCGTCGACGGTGGTGGCCATGGTCTGGGCCTTCTTCAGCGCATTTGGCTTTCGAAGGCTGGGGAATGGGAGGTCGGAAGCCGAAAGGGCATGCTGGCCGGTCGCATCGATGAAGGCGTCGAACCTCTTCTCGCTGCCAGCGATCTCGACCACGGCCCCGCTTTCGTGCGCAGGTCGCTTGATCTCGTAGTCTTCACCCAGCACAACGACCTCAAGTCGACCCGCGACGTGGAGCGCGAGAAGTCGCTCGACAGACGCATGCGGGACGGTCGCGTAATCGTCGACAAAGACCGTCTTGAAGTGCTTGTGAAAGCGTTTCAGATCGTCAACATTGAAGTGCGGCACAGCAATGGCAACGACTTCGTGCATGCGCAAAATGGCGTAGCGCCATTCGACGGTGATCCGATGCTCCTTGTTGTGCTTGGCCTCGGCGAGGTTGCGGGCTGCCCAAACGAATGGATCAGCCTCCTGTCTGGCCTTGAAATACCGCTCCGCGAAGGTTTCGACGGTTGCAAGCCCTAGTCCGACAGACGCAGCGTAATCCGGGTCCGCGTAGGCGATTTCCTGCCTAAAGAGTTCGAACACGTCGTCCAGAAGACTGGCCGGTTTTTCACGGATAAGACGGCGAACAGCCTCTTCGGTACATATCGTCAGTGGCAGGTACGGGATCGGGCAGTAGAAGTCTGCTTCCGGAAGCAGTCCCTTTCGCGACATCATCGTGAGATGAAAACCGGAAGCATCCGGATCGGCCTCGAACCTCAGTGATCCGGCGTCGTCGCGCAGGAACATCCCGTGAGAGGTCGCCACGGAGACGACGGCGTCAATACCGCTCAAGGAGGTCCCCAGAACGCCAACCGCTACCGGGCCGATGCGTTTGATCGCCGCAGCCGGCCAGGGAGAAGAGAAATATCCTGGAGAAATCTCCGTGTCTTCCGGCCAGTCGTGCCCGGTCGCCATGACGACATGATCGAAGGTCGCCCGCCCCTCCTCGCCGCGCCCGCTTCTGTAGGTCAGGTCGATGTCGGTCGCATTGAGCTTGATGTCCAAGATCCGATGGCTCGCCCTCACATCTATCGAGTGGCCGGCCTCAAGACCCTTCTTCGCCAACTTCCAGAACTGGTCGGCGAGATATTCGCCAAGAACGACGCGCGGATAAAATTCGCGCTCGCCGATGTCGTCCGTTCCGATGCCCAGTTCCTGGAGACGCTCGAGAGGATGGGAGCGAAGCCAGTCGACAAGACTTTCTACGATCGGCGGCAGTTCAATACTTGCGATGTTGGCGAGCATTGCCCGGTCGTTTACGGCCGGATGGTACGGCGTCCCTTTCCCTGCGTCCGGCGTCTCTTCGAAGACAGTAATCGACATCGGTCGCGGCGAGCTCACCAGTCCTTTGAGAGTGTAGATGCCCGTGGGGCCTGAACCTATGATGGCAATACGTGTCATGGAAACTTTCGCCGGGAGGAATGCTGGGAATGGAGAAGCTACGTGGATGCAACGCCTTTGGATCAGACGGTCTTGTGTCTTGATGCGACCACCTCGTTGCGGAGAACTCTGTGAGGGAAATCTGCAAACGTTGTAACACCGAGCGATAGAAACGTGTGGCTGGCGATACGGTTCCGGTCGTCGCGAGCACCCCGTGCCCAATGTCCGATGGCGTACCGTGCTAGCGATCAGTCCGACGGTTGACCGGTGGAGGCTGCGATGTGCGTCTCCTTCAGGAAGGCTCCACCCTCGACGATCGCCACCACGATTTCTTGCGCGCCCCAGCCCGCATCGGTTGCCGCTTCGAGAAGTTTGTCCAGGGCAGCCCGCACTTGCGCCTGAGCCTGATTGTAGCGCTCCGCTTCGACCTCGGTCTCGGGCTTTAAGAACGTCAGGCAGGCCGTGTAGCAAACGTCGTCTTGCATATGGCACTCCATTTGACGCTGACGGGTTTACCGCTCGACGCCCGATTACGTCAGCGTGAGGCGGACGCCACGTGCGGCCGGACGTTAAACTTGCCAAGCGGTGCCCCGAGGCTTCATGGTGAAGCCGTCGGGATAGGCGTCGATCGCGACATTTGGTTAGAAGCGGTCTCGCACTTTGTCGAACATGTCGCGGAGATCGTCTAGCGTCCGCTCGTAGCGTGAGCGCGAGGGGGTGGCCCTGAGACCTGCGACAGCAAAAGCGAACGCTCCCGCGAGAGCGGCAACGGTCACCAGCGTCGACACCGGGTATAGCTTGACCGTCGCCTCGGTCTGGCGTGCCACCTGTCGCGCGCCCCCCTTGACCGCGTCGGCAGCGGTGACGAACTGCTGTCTTACGATCTCAAGTTCTCTGCGCAGAGCACTAATTTCTTCCTGCGCGTCGAAGTCGCCATGGGACTGCACGCCGCCCAATGTCGCGCTCTTATCGACCCCCGCGCGCGGAATGGGACTGCCAATCTTTGCGCTATTTTCTGCTGAGGTCTTGTTTTCCTTTTCGGTTGCCATCGGATGCTCCTTTCACTGGTCGCGAAAAATGAAATATGCCACGGATATGCCTTCCAGCGATCTTTTGTTCCGCGATGACTAACCTTGATCCCGACGATTGCCGTCCGAAGGTGGGAAAAAATCATGTCATCGTGGCATCTGGCGGCACAGAGAAATCCAAGTTCAAGAAGCCAAGGATTGGACCTTCCTTAGCGCAACAAGCTCTGACCGCCATCGATCCAAATCGGCGTGCCGGTAATGTGACGGGACCGATCGCTGGCAAGGAACGCGATCGTCTCGGCGACATCCGCGGCCTTTCCCGCTTTGCCGCCCGTCACTGGTATTTCGCCTTCCGGCCAGATGACCGGGACTTCGGTCTCCTGCTTGTTTCGGCTGGCCGTATTGTCGCTGATACTCGTGTCGATCGCGCCGGGGCAGACGGCATTAACGCGGATGCGATGCTTGCCGAGTTCGAGCGCCAGTTGCTGGACCATCGCAACCTGCGCTGCCTTGGTCGCAGAATAGGCAGTGGCGCCCGGTGTGGTGAAGGTGCGGGTGCCGTTGATCGATGAAACGACAATGATCGAGCCGCCGCCGGCCGCCTTCAGATGCGGCACGGTGAGATGCAAGGTCAGATAGGTGCCGCGCAGATTGATCGCTATCGTCTTGTCCCACTCTTGCGGCTTAAGGTCGTCGATCGGCGCCCAAACACCGTTGATGCCGGCATTGGCAACGACGATGTCGATGCCGCCGAACCGGCCCACAAGCTCACTGACAGCATTGCGCATTACCGCCTCATCGCTGGTGTCGGCGGTCAATGCAATAGCTTCACCGCCCGCCGAGCGGATTTCTGCGCAGGTCTTCTCGATCTCTTCTGCCGTGCGGCTAAGCACCGCGACGCGGGCGCCTTCCGCTGCTAGCCTCGTTGCGGCCGCCTTACCGATCCCGGATCCGGCACCGGTGACGAGTGCGGTTTTTCCCCGAAGCTCCATGTGGTACAACTCCTTTTAGAAACCGCAATGTTTAGACCGGCGCTTGGTTCCGATTTCGAAGACTGGTGGGTCGTAACGTTGCGCTATACCCTCACGGCGTCTGGCATTGGACGGCACACAGCATCGCTACTGCACAAAAAAAGGGCTGCCTTTGGAGCCTTGGGATAGCTGTGCACCTTACGCAATCTGGTGAATTTCAAGGTCGCTCCGCCGTAGGCGGCGGAGCTGAGATCGCTCAAAGTAAGTTGTGGCTATGCTGACCGAGCAACCAGGTTGAGAAGTTCAAGGCCGCCGGCAGGCTTTGGCACGAAAGCCACTCCATCGTCCAGGTCGCGTTGTGAGAGCCTGATCAGACCGGAGGTCACGATGATCCGGGTCGCGGGCCAGCGCCTGCGTACGGTTGCAACGAGACCTAGCCCGTCCATGGATCCCGGCATGTTGATGTCTGTGACAAGGATGGCGATGTCATTATTCTTCATGTGTACCATCGCCTCGTCGGCATTCGAGGCTTCCAAAGTGCGCAAGCCCGCCCGTTCCAGGAAGTCCACGGTATCAAATCTGAGCTGTGGCTCGTCTTCGACGATCAAAACGTTTGGGTTGACATCGCCGGCCAAGGCAGGCTGGTCGCTTGGCACTTCGATGACTTCCGCGCCGTCGCTGGACCCGCTCGTCGCGTCGCGCAAGTCGTACTCCATTGCTGCTCGGCTCCACTGCTGTTCGTCTTGTCCAAAGGGACGCCCCGCCTGCTCCCACAATGCGTAGGCGCGATTAATAATCCAGACGTTCCGACTATCCACTTCGAACTCCTTTCAAATTGTTCAACAACGCAGATCCCGACCTGTTGCCGGGATGGAGTACCTTCCACTTTGGGAGCTATCGCCTCATGTCGGCCGTTCCCATCGTCTCATCCAAACCGCACAACTCGCAGGATTAGGCTGGGTTCCCGCGATAGATTGAGAATGCGGTGTGGCGACGTCTTCTGCGAGGCTAATCCGCACGTTGTGCGTGCCTGACTTGCGAGGCGTGGGCGTAAATGCCGTCAGGATCGACGAGCCTATCCGTCGATGGTCCACACAACCGACCACGCTCCGATTGCGCGCGTGTCTATCAAGCCTGTCGACCATATCGATCGCCCCGCCGGAACTCCCTGTTGTCTTTGGACTTCTGAAGAAAGGTTAGCGACCAGTCGGAGTCGGCGATCGATACCGAGCGACCAGCAAACTTCGACGATTTGACCCGATGTTCTGGCGTACTCGGTGTGACAGGCGTCAAGATGGGGAACGATCTCCCTATGTCGCAGCGCCATGAGTTCCCGATAAGTATGGAGCATTGCCGCGTTGTCTGCCTGCGCTGGCTCTTGCCAGTTCAGCTTCGCGCTCAAGAATGTCTCAAGACTGGTCGGATCCGGGGTCAATTTCGCACTCTCGTCGTCGAAACCGGGAAGTCGAGACAGTTCTTCACGCCTGCCTTTGCGAACATTTTCGTTCAGCTCTTCGTCAAAGTCGCAAAAATACGGAAACGGCGTTCGCGCATTCCATTCCTCGCCTTGGAAGATCATGGGGATCTGAGGGGCCAAGAGATAGACGCCGGCCAGTGCTTTTATCGCCTGCAAGGAAGCTACGTTCGACAAGCGGTCGCCGAACGCGCGGTTGCCCACCTGGTCGTGGTTTTGAATGAACGAGATAAAGGCTGTAGGGGGAAGATGTCTGCTGGGTTGACCGCGGCGCGAACCTCGGTATGGCATTTGCTCGCCCTGAAAGACGAAGCCCTCCGATAAGGCCCGAGCTATTTTGTCGGGGTCGTGAGCGTAGTCTGCATAGTAGCCGAAGTCCTCCCCGGTGGCTGCCGAGTGCAGGACGTGATGGATGTCATCGTTCCATTGTGCGGTGTAGAGCTTGGGAATGCCATTCGCGTCCCTCTCAAGCAGATCACTCGAATTGTCCTCGTTCTCGACGATGAGGTGGACATGGCGGTCACCCGCGGCTTCCTTGGCCGTCGAAGCGATAAGCGCTAGCAGATGCTGATCGCTATCGTCCTTGATTGCGTGGACGGCGTCGAACCGAAGCCCATCGAAGCGGAACTCGTTGATCCAGTAGGCAACGTTTTCGACGACGAACTTGCGAACCTCGCTGGATCCCTCGTCGTCGTAGTTCATGCCGTCGCCCCAAGGAGAGGAATGCTTGTCCGAAAACAGCGGAGCGTATGCCGGGATGTAGTTCCCGTCAGGTCCGAAGTGATTATAGACGACGTCAAGGAAGCAGCAGATCTCGCGCTCATGGGCGGCGTCGATCAGCGCTTTTAAATCTTCCGGTCGCCCGTAGCTGCTCTCTGGCGCGTAGGGCAGAACGCCGTCGTAACCCCAGCCTCGCCCGCCTCGAAAGTCGGCGACAGGCATGAGCTGCAGTGCAGTCACGCCGAGTTGCCGAAGATGGTCCAGTCGCTCGATCGCGGCGGTGAACGTTCCCGCCTCGGTGAAAGTGCCGACATGCAGTTCGTAGATGACCATCTCATTCCACGGCCTGCCTTTCCACTGTGGCCGGCTCCAAGGAAATTCCTTTCCTCCCACAAGCTCGCTGGCGCCATGGACGTCGTCAGGCTGATAGCGCGACGCCGGATCCGGAACGACGAGGCCGTTGCTCAGGACGAAGCTGTAACGCGAGCCGGGGGCGACGCCGTCCACGCGTCGAGTGAACCAACCGTTGTCGTGAGCCTCCATTGCCAGATCTGGCATACCGGCCAGCCGTAGAATGATGGACTTGTGCTTCGGTGCCCAGAACCGGAAAGTGATGTTTTCGTCTTCGAAAAGAGGGCCGAACGATAGCTGTGTCACGTGGCTTCAATCCTTGGCAGATACCCTGGTCTGCGCAACTTCGTTCCATTCATTAGGTTCCCGTCCCCGCCTTGGAAAAGGTTGCGGAACGAATTCTAAGTCTCCGAGTTTTCAAGGCGCCAAATCTCTTTGAGGACTCCCATGACAGATTACCACGGAAGTAGACAGGTGCTTGCAGGCGACTGGACGCGCCTCGGCGCGAATTTCGACGGCGATGGCGTTAATTTTGCGATTTTCAGCGCGCACGCCGAGCGTGTCGAGCTCTGCCTCTTCGACGAGACGGGTAAGACCGAGACCGACCGGATCACACTTCCGGAATTCACCAACGAGATCTGGCACGGTTACGTACCCGGCCTTCAGCCTGGGACACTCTACGGCTACCGCGTTCACGGACCGTACGATCCCGAAAGAGGCCACCGATTCAATCCGAACAAGTTGCTTGTCGATCCATACGCGCGCGAACTCGACGGCGACATCGACTGGGGCCAGCCGCAGTTTGCATATAAGTTAGACAGCGAGGAAAAAGACCTTTCCTTCGACGAGACGGACAGCGCGCAATCGATGCCAAAATGCCGCGTGATCGATCCGGCAGGTTACGATTGGAAAAGCGATGCAAAACCGCAAGTTCCTTGGTCAAAAACGATCTTCTACGAGACACACGTCAAGGGTTTCACCAAACTTCATCCGGCCATTCCGGAGGAACTGCGTGGATCCTTCGAAGGATTGGGACACGCAAAGATCGTCGAGTATATCCGCAGCCTGGGCGTGACGTCCGTCGAGCTCCTGCCGATCCACTGGTTCCCGGACGACGCACATCTGCTCGACAAGGGACTGAAGAACTACTGGGGATACAACTCCCTCGCCTTTTTTGCTCCGGCATCGCGCTACTGCGGGCCAAAGGGCGTCAACGGCTTCCGCGACATGGTTCGCGCGTTCCATGACGGCGGGATCGAAGTCATCCTCGATGTGGTCTATAACCACACGGCCGAAGGAAACGAGCTTGGACCAACCTTGTCTTTCAAAGGCATCGACAACTTCTCCTACTACCGAACGATGCCCGACCAGCCGCGCTACTACATCAATGATACTGGAACCGGAAACACGGTAAACACCTCCCACCCGCGCGTCCTGCAGATGGTGACGGACAGTTTGCGCTATTGGGCGCAGGAGATGCATGTCGACGGCTTCCGTTTTGATCTGGGAACCATCCTTGGCCGCGAGCCGGAGGGATTCGACCAACGTGGCGGTTTCTTTGACGCCGTTGGACAAGACCCTGTGCTGTCGCGCCTGAAGCTGGTCGGGGAGCCCTGGGATATCGGCCCTGGAGGATACCAGGTCGGTGGCTTTCCGCCAGGTTGGGCCGAGTGGAACGACAAGTACCGTGACACCGTGCGCGATTATTGGAAAAACACCGACGGCACTACCGGCGACTTTGCGGCGCGTGTTTTAGGCTCCGGCGACGTGTACGATCTTCGTGGCCGCAGGCCATGGGCAGGGGTGAACTTCATAACCGCGCATGACGGTTTCACGTTGAACGACGTCGTCTCCTACGACCAAAAGCACAACGACGCCAACGGTGAAGACAATAAGGACGGCCACAGCGACAACCGTAGCTACAATTATGGCGTCGAGGGTCCTACAGAAGATCCGGGCATCAATGATGTCCGTGACCGGCAGAAACGAAATTTCCTCTCAACTCTGTTTCTGTCGCACGGCACGCCCATGCTGCTCGCCGGAGATGAATTCGGCCGGAGCCAGATGGGCAACAACAACGGCTACTGCCAGGACAGCGAGTTGAGCTGGGTGCATTGGGAGAACCTGCCAGCATCGGCAGATCACCTTCGCCACTTCGTTGCTAGGCTTATAGAACTGCGTCAGACAAACTCAATTCTTCGGCGCGATAGCTGGCGCGACGGCACCACGGTGACCTGGCTTAATCCGGGCGGCGGTGAGCAGACACAAGAGCAGTGGGCCGACCAGGGGAGTACGACGATCGGCCTGCGCCTGACGGCGGCGGGTTCCTCGACAGAAGGCATGAGCGACGTATTGATCTTATTCAATCCTCACGACGGCGTCGTTGACTTCAGTCTGCCTGAACCTCCAGGACAGGGCTGGGTCGTGAAGCTGACGACAGCCGATCCTGATACGGAAAACCAAGATGTCGGGGACGCGCAAATCTACGGGCTGGCGCCCCGCAGCCTCGTGCTGCTTTCGACAGGCTCTTAAGCATGCCCGACGCGACAGTCAGGGACTGACGCCGATCCCTGCGACCACAGTCGGTCGCAGGGACATGGAACGAGATTGACCGCGATCATCCGGAGCTTCCCACCCAACTTGATCGGGCGCTTTTCTAAAGCGTGTCGCGCCAAACCAGCTTCGGGATTTCCAAATCAGTTGATCCGTGATTCTTTTTGCCCATGGAAGGAGCCACACCATGGGCAAGCCGCATCCGATCGAGTTGCGTGAGCGTGTCGTTGCGTTTGTAAATGAAGGGCATAGCAACCGTGAAGCCGCTCGGCATTTCCGGGTTTCGCCTCGGTTCGTCAATAACATGATAATCCTGCATCGGTCATCCGGTTCTCTCGCCGCCGCAAAGCAGGGCCACCCTCCTGGTGGCGCGAAGCTTATGGCTCATGCTGATTGGGTTCGCGAGCGGATGTCCGCGCATGGCGAAACGACTTTAGATGAGCTGTGCGTTGCACTCGCGGAGCGCGGCATTGAAATCCATCGCGCTACGGTCGGGCGGTTTTCGCACCGGCTTGGGCTAAGCAATAAAAAAGAGTCTCAAGGCAAGCGAGCAGCGCAGGCCGGAGATCGCCAAGGCTCGTGACCTTTGGATCAACCGCCGAAAGCGGTTCTTCAACAAGGCCTTGTCGCGGCTCATCTTTATCGATGAGACGTCGACCAACACCGCCTGACAAAACGCACTGGGTGGTCTGCCAAAGGCAGTCGCTTTGCCGCCTATGCTCCCTTCGGGAAATGGAAGACGCAGACCTTCATTGCCGGTCTACGCTGCCATGGCCTGACCGCACCATGGATCGTCGATGCTCCAATGAACAGTCGCATCTTCGAAACCTGGATCGAGACACAACTTGTGCCGACACTATCGCCCGGCGACGTCGTCATCCTCGACAATGTCGGCTTCCACACAAGCGAAAGGGCAGAACAGTTGCTCAAGACAAAAGGCGCAAGGCTTCCCTTCCTGCCGCCCTGTTCGCCGGACCTGAACCCCATCGAAATGGCATTCTCGAAACTTAAGTTACTCCTGCGAAAGCGGCCGCTCGAAGCTTCGATACAATCACCAAAGCGCTCGGCGACATCATCACCCTCTTCTCCGTCACCGAATGCCGAAACTTCTTCAAGGCAGCAGGATATGAGGCTGAATAGATGCGACACGCTTTAGCTCGCGAGCCGACGGCCCTCGCTTTCAGTCATGCTTGCAACCATTTCTGCAATGAAATCCAGTCCGTACGGCTTGGGGACGAACACGGCGTCTCCGGGCAGTTCGGCGGGCCCAAGGCGATGTCTGCCAGATGCGATGATGACCGGAACCTTCACGTGAGCGGTGGAAATCATCCGTGCTAGATCAAGGCCACTTAGGCCGCCCGGCATATCGATGTCCGTTATGACAGCGTCTATTTTCCGCTGCCCAAGGACAGCCACGGCTTCAAGGACGTTCGCAGCCTCGACGACATCATAGCCTTCTTCAAGGAGGGTGTCGGCAAGCATCATTCGGATCAGGATTTCATCTTCGACGATGAGAACCGTACGCTGGTACATGGCAGTCTCCGCTAGATGGTCGTCGCAAGATAAACTCGCGTGCCCACAATTAGATTGCCCCTCGACGCGGAGTATTTGCCGACATGTTTAATAAAATGCGAACAATCGGCCGTCGCGATCGATATTTCTTGAGGTGGCTTGTGGGCTTGCCAACCGGTAGCCAAGCACCCCTGTCGAGGATGGTGTTTCTTCCCCTCGAGTTGGCGGCTCGGTCATCTCAACGCCTAGACCGGCGGATCAATCGTCTTCTGGTGGTTGCCAGAGATGCGCCGAACTGGTCTGCCCAGACGAGCGAGTTCCGCAAAGAGGCCAGCGCCTCCGGCGCACCGGGGCTTTAAATCGCAGGTTCGGCACCTTGATCGTCTCCAGTTCAATCTGCCCGACGACCCTCAACTGCAACGCCAGGAGGCTGACGCAGCGCGAGGGTGCGTCTTATCGGCCTGGCCGTCCACGAAAGAATTCCTTGTTTGCAAACGCTACCGCCCCCGGCTTGAGTTCGAGATTTCGATCGCGGTCCGTCAAAACCTCCAGGGTTCAGCGCCAGATGCAGACATCGCTCGCTTGCCTTCATCGAGGCTTTCAACACAGGTTTAAAACGCGGCTGATCGAAACGTCTCGCGCGCGCATACGACGCAGTTTAGATAAACCTCAACGACTGGGGTCGGGATCTTCCGTACTGAAGTCGAAGAGAAGCTGTTAGTGGGCGATAGCCTGTTACGTTGATCGACGCTGAGCATCTCGAGTTTCACTCAGATGCCCCACAGATGCATCAATTCCAGTGGCGCTGACACCCCTGCCGCCAAGACATACGGATCACCTGCACCCGAGCTTTTCCTCGAGGTGCGCTTCACCGGAAACCCGTGTCCCATCCCTTTTATGGAATAAGATACGATCGGGTTGCTACCCTTGGCGCCCCATGTTCGGCGCGTGCCCCACGATTTCGTTTCCGTTCGCTGTATAAGCGGATCCACATTGCTGGCCTGCAGCCATTGCTCGAGCATGGCATCCGCGTTCTTGGGATTGACCACGGTGTCGAGCGTGCCCTGCCAGACACTAATCGGTGGATAGGATCTCTTAAGGTCGGACAACCCTGTCACGTTGCTCCCCCACCCTGACGAAGGCGCAGTCGCTCCCCTGTTCATTGCCCCCAATGCCGAAAGGGCGTCGCGTGCCGAGCCGACCGGCATTCCTGCAACAAAGGCGGCACCGGCGAAGGTGTCGGGATAATTGGCGACGAGCGCCGCGGCCATAGCCCCGCCCGCCGACAAGCCGACGATGAAGACCCGCGAGCGGTTGCAGCGATGCTTGGAGCATGCATGCGCTATCATTTGCTTGATCGATAGCAGCTCGCCGCGGTCACGAGCGACGGCGCTGGGCCGAAACCAGTTGAAGCAGCGGTGTGGATTGTTGCTTGCCGTCTGCTGCGGAAACAGGACGGCGAAGCCCCTCGCCTTCGCAAGCCGGGTGATGCCGCTTGCGGCATCGAAGCTCTCCGGCGTCTGGCGGCATCCGTGCAGCACGACCACGAGCGGCGATTTCGGCAGCAAGTCCTGGGCTGCGAAGGACTTCATGAGGAGCCTTCCAGGGTTGGAGCCAAATTTTGACGTCATCTCGAATATGGCGTTTGTGGTACGCACGGCTTTGCGCCTTGGCGCCCGCACCTTGACTTCGAAGAGCTTGCTAATCTTCCTCTGCGTGCGCAGCACCTTCGATAATGACTTTGGAAATCGGAACATCAGCCGCAAGCCATCGCCAGATCGGGACCCATCTCTTTCTCCTTGTGCAATGCAGCATTTGAGATAGGTCACAACGCGGGTTTTGCAATTCCAGGGAGCGTCAGAAGATCATCGCCGAAGGAGGTAGCGAACTAGGCAGCGGCCTTTAGTGGTCCTTCACCTTGAGATTTTCAACGATGGCCGCCACAGCACGTTGGAGCGGAGCTGGCGTCTTGCACAATCCCTCGACAATCTCCAAGCCGATTTTTGAGCTCAGGATGCATCAGAGGAATTTCGTTGTCTTTGCGCATGGGAACCTCCATGAAAAGAGGAGGTAGGAGATGATCGGTGTTCGTCAATGTGCGACGAAGACCGATCCCACCTTGACAAGCACCCAAACCGCTATTCGCGGCAACTTCAACCGCCGGGAGCGTTGTCCGCTTGTCGAAGAAAGGTGCCGAGAGCGTGGGCCACAGTGGTCCGATTTGTCGTTCACGGCCAGTCGGGCAAATGCTCATGGATCGGTCTGCGACCAGGCAATCATCCTCCGTTCACCTCGACATGCTCCTTGAGTTCGTCGCGGCTTATGTAGGTGTCTGTCGAACCCGCTTCGTGTTCGGGATGAGAGACCTCGACC
This sequence comes from Rhizobium sp. 2MFCol3.1, assembly GCF_000377565.1. GTDB lineage: Bacteria > Pseudomonadota > Alphaproteobacteria > Rhizobiales > Rhizobiaceae > Rhizobium. The sequence goes on from NZ_KB898369.1 coordinate 41,252, forward strand.
TCGATTTCATCCGGAAGCGCAAGGGCCTGGTCCTTGTTCATCAAGCCCATCGGTACACGCTGACCAGCGGAGATGACCGCCACCTCCACGAGTGTGACGCACTGTGATGCGTCGTCGATGCTGTGTTGGCTACCTTCAACTTTGATCGACATTTTGATTCTCCTGATGGCTATGCTGCCAGGTTCGAAGGACATGGTCTGCGGACGGAGGTGACGGGGCGCCGATAAAACGATACCGATTTTAGTGCAGCGTCGGCCCGGCCAGTAAATGAGGGTGTCGGGCGTGGAATGTCATAATGAGGCTCATCGCGCGCACGGCGACGTCCTCAGCGAGAACGACGTCGACCGTCGCCAAATCAGCTGCCACTTCGCGCAACGCCAAGCCAACCGAGCGCATCACCAACTCGAGCGCGTCTTCGCCTTCGGAGGCTGCAAGTGCTGCGGTGTCAGAGAGCGTGGTTGCAAGTCGCTCAAGAACGGCGCGCCGTTCGAGTGGTGGAAGTGTTCTAAGGTCCGAGACGATGTTCATTTTCGACCGAGTTCAGCTTCTACCTTTTTGCGGGAATTGCCCGCCTTCCTTACGACTCCTTTTACGGCCTCCTTGGAGACTTCTTCTTTCTTTGCTTCGTATCTCACTTCGTGGTCCTGGCCTGCTGCGACGCGAGCGCGATCCTGCGAACGGCCTCTCGGTGTAGTTGACATCTTGTTTTCTCCTGATTTTACCATCGTGAAACTCACGAGGATTTAATCGGTTCCCGCGGGATGCCGATGTCACGCGATGCAGCCCGATGGAAACAGCGCCCAAGAAATGCTGCTGCCGCCCACCGACGCATGACACGCGTCGGCTTGAGCGAGCTCCGGAAAGCATGGCGGCTTCACAGAAGCGCATTATCGTTCGCCACGCACTACCACCCGTCTCCGGCTGGCGGGGCATCGGTTGGTGCTTGCCGGTGCCGCATTACGTCCTTTTCTGATGCGCAGTCGGCTGTGCCCTTGCAGGGTGTTGAAGACGTCAGTCGCGTTCGCACACGAAGCCGAAATCGTCTCCGTTGTGGATATAGATATGACCGACAAGGCGTCCAGCAGAGCCAAGTGCTGCCCATCCGCGACCACAGACCCGGTCATTCCCGTCTTGTCCTTCCCACGAGAACTCCGCACAGGCTGATACACTGCGCGCGCCGTAGCGGACATCGAGAAAGCCCTTGAGAGCAACGAACGCGATTTCGCCGGCGGCCGTGCCCTGGAATGTCAGATGCGCCTCTTCTACGAGATCGAGAGCGTCATTGTCCCAGTTGTCCATCTCGACGATGCGCCAGCGACCGGCGAAGGCCTTGGCGAAAGCAGGAACTCTCGCCATCAGCCTGTCTCCGTCATGAGCTTCGGCAGCCGCACAAGAGTGTAGGCGGCGGCCGCGAATGTGAAAGCCCATCCGACACGGTCGCGTCCGCGCAACTTCGTCTTGCCCTGTCCCGCGACGGTTTTGATCCAACCAAACGCCTCCTCAATGCGCTTGCGAATGCGGCGGCTAACCCCGTCGCCAGGATGGCGTGTTGTGCGTCCTTCGGTAGCCGAGCGGCGACCATTGACGTTCTGCGCCACATGCGGTGTCACCTTCATCGACCGTAGATCTTTAACGAAGTCGTTTGTGTCATAGGTGGCATTGTCGGCACCCAGCGTGATCGCTTGTGTCCCGTCGGTGAAGGGCCCGATCATGTGCAGCGCCGCTACCCGTTCAGCATTTCCGCTGGCCTCTGTCAGATGGGCATCGACCACCAGGCAACGGCGGTTTCCCATCAGTTCGTGCTCCATGAAGCACAGCTTGGCCTCCGTGCCTTTGCCTTTCTTATAAAGCCTTGCAATTGGATCCGTCTTTAAAGCATGCGTCTCGTTGGAACGCCTTTCGCCATGAGCCTGCTTCCACATTCGACCGCCACCGTCGGATGGTCGGTCGCCTGAGCCATTCCTTGGCCTGAAACTCTTGATCGACGCCCAGGCTTCGATCGGCGTGCCATCGACAGAGAAATGGTCTGTGGACAGTAGCCGTTTTACCTTAGGTTGGGAAAGGATCGCGCCCAGGAACTTCGCGGAGATGTCGCCTTCCAGCAACCGGTCGCGGTTCTTTGAAAACACCGAATGATCCCATGCTGGATCGTCAGCAATTTCGACGAACCAGCGGAACAGAAGGTCGTATTTCAGCCGTTCCATCAAAAGCCGTTCGGAACGGATCCAATAGAAGGCTTGCAGAAGCTTTGCCCGCAGAAGCTTCTCAGGCGCGATCAAGGGCCGTCCAATCGGAGAATAGAGTGCCGCGAACTCGCGTTGCAAGGAAACGAGCGCCTCGTTCACGATCTGCCGGATGCCCTGTAGAGGATGATCCTTTCGAACACAAGCCTCCAGATCCACATAGCTGAAGAGTTCGCCTGCCCTCACATCGCAGTCACGCATCCGTCATCTCCAAATCGCCATAAAACGAGTGAAACACGACAACAGCGTATTTGCCAGCGCCTATCTTAACAGCCTGCTAGGGGTCAATAGAATGGCATTTTTTGTCGGCAATGCGCGGTACGCTACTTTAGCTTTTCCTGCTCTTAATGATGCAGCTCAGCCGGGACCGTGAGTTGTGGCGCCACGTCGAGGTCGATGAACACGCCTGTCGAGCGAAGCGGGGAACCACATGATTGGTGTCGGAGCCTTAGGGCTGAACAGCTGGAACGACTCGCTGACAGCAGTGCTTTGACCACTGGACGCCGCAAAACCGACAGTGATTCGACAACGTCGCGGAGGTCGGTCCGTTGTAGAGTTTTCAACCACGCATCGCCCACCCCGTGCTGTGGACTGCTTTCCTCAGCCGAGAGTGCGTTCCGGCAGCAAGGCGCTGCCGGCGCAGTATCACTTAACCGCTGTCAGCACGGCATGCATCCCCGCTTCGTAGTGTCCCTTGATATTACAAAGCAGGAGATAAGATCCTGGTGCCAACTTTGCCTTTAGGGTGCCGTCCGCTCCCGGCTTGAGGTCGGAAACCTCGCCAAGGCTCTTAAGCTGCTTCTCATCAACCCGGTGTTTGGACTGAATAATTGGGATCTGCTGGTCTGCAGCCTTTAGCTTGACCAGCACCATTTCATGTTCTTCCGTCATCGCATCGTTGTGGACTTTGAATATCACTTCCCCAGCCTTCACGGTCGACTGGTCCACCGTCAATGTCATCGGTCCGCCGCCCTCTCCTCCTTCAGTCACCTGAACCGTGGTGGCGGCGAGCGATGGAGTTGCCATGCATAGCAATCCAAGCCCTACAAGAATGCCTTTGTGTCGAGACATGTGATCGAATCTCCTCTTTGATCCAGCCACCCGCAGCTACCGATCGATACTGACGCCCACCTGAAAGGTACGCGCTATCTCTAGCGCTCAAGTCAAGCTGACAAGGGACAGTCAAAAGCGAATTCGCAAATAGGTCGAATTCTTTCGGCGCCTCTCCGCTTGTTCAGCGATCCATATCCGATTATTTGGCCGGATAGACCGCGATCTCAGCCCCCCAATGGTGCACCGCTATATTCTGACTGTTGCGAATGACGTGGTATGCGATTTCAGGATCGCCTCCCGCCAATGTGTCCGGATCGGCGCCGCACATGAGGCAATACATGCGCTGATGAACGACCGCAGCGAAATATTCGAGCGCGGGTGTTGATGCCTGGTGTCCGATCGCCGCCATGTTCTCGGCAACTTTATCGCTCACTTCTCGTAGAGCGGCGGAAATGGCTTTGGCCAACATCTGATCCGCGCCCGTGATGACATCGGCGATTTCCTTGTCGGCGGCACTGCCGACAGCACCTCGTTTCTTCATGCTATTATCCTTCAGCGAAATGCGCTTCTCTAGTCCGGCGTCTTGGTGAAGGTCGACATGTAGTTTCGCGCAGTTTCTATAAACACTCGCTCTGCTTGGGAGCCTTCGGTCGGCTCAGCGGCATGGGCTTCAACCATCGCCCGTAGCCGAGCGTCGATCTGGGCATCGGTGGTACGCGCGTGCTCAATCAATGTGCGAAGGACGGCTCTTAGGGCAAAGGATTCCGCCGATCTTGCCAACTCCTGTTCTTCGCTCTGATCCTTCGCGATGTCTTCTGGGCCGTCCGGCCTCTTTCGAACAGTTGCCGTCCGGCGTTGCTGCCGCTCCCACCGTCTAGCGACGTTGCTGCCGGCGTAGAGGATCTTCCAGGCGACTTCGGGATCGCCGTCCTGGAATGTTCGGCGATCAGCGCCGCACAGCCGAAGGAAGAGGTGACGAAGAGCAGCGTCGCTGAAGTAGTCGTGCGGCGAAGCAGGCACACCGAGGGAACGGAGCTTGTCGCCGGTAGCAAGGACGGCCGCGTCGATCGCGGCATCAACAGCCCGAAACAACGCCTCGTCCGCCTGATGCACTTCGTCCATTGTTGCCGGCATGAGCCTCTCCCACGAATTAGCGCCGTTTGTTACCCGGCATTAGGCCGGGCTCTCGCATCCAAATGTTACATTAGGCATCAATCGGGCAAGGGTATGAATTCACCGCGGTCGTCGGCAGGAAGGTCAAAGCGGCCCTCGCCCCACTTACCGGCCCGCCATTGCTCCTTTGCCTCTTCGATACGTTCCATCGACGACGCTACGAAGTTCCACCAGATGTATCTCGAGCCGGAAAAGGTAGCGCCTCCGAGTATCATGATCCGGGCTCCCCGTTCGCCGGCTGCCACTGTTATCCTGTCACCCGGACGGAAGACCATCATCTGCATTTTAGCGAATTCCTGGCCGGCGACCGAGATCGAACCTTCGACGACGTAGATGGCGCGGTCTTCATGATCGTCCGGCATAGGAAGACGGGCCTGTGGATCCAGTTTGACGTCGGCATAGAAGGTCTCGGAGAACATCCTGGCGGGAGCGCGCGCACCGTAGGCGTTTCCGAGGATGAGCCTCGCCGAGACGCCCTGGTCTTCAATCATTGGAAGCGCGTTCCTGCCGTGGTGCTCGAAGGAAGGCGCCACATCCTCGTGACTATCAGGAAGAGCAAGCCACGTCTGTATTCCGAACAGGCTGTTCGGGCCGCTTCTTGCCGCCACACTCGTTCGCTCCGAATGCGACACGCCTTTGCCTGCGACCATCCAGTTCAACTCGCCTGGCCTGATGATTTGGTCGGCACCGGTGCTGTCGCGGTGATGGAAGTCTCCCTGGTATAGGTAGGTCACTGTGCCGAGACCGATATGCGGATGGGGTCGAACGTCGACTCCCTGCCCTGTTAGGAGTTCGGCGGGACCGGCCTGGTCGAAGAATATGAACGGGCCGACCATCTGTCGGTTCGGCGCAGGCAATGCCCGTCGGACTTCGAAGCCGCCTAGGTCGCGGGCGCGAGGAACGATCAAGGTCTCGATCGCCTCCACGCCGACCTCATCGGGGCATCCTGGTTCGATCGCGGGATTCCAGCTCATATCAAACTCCTTTTCTTCGGCCGATGACCATCCCTTCACGGCGGGGAGCGGTGACGCGTGTCGCACCAACTCCTCTTTTTAAACGTGCTTAGGCTCCAGCACCAGCCTTGGGCGCGGGAGTGTTCAGCAGCTGCTGCTCCCACAGATAGGCAATGCCGCTACCACCAGAATGCTGGACGATGACGTCGGTGATCTTCGCAGCCTGTTCGGCACGGGCCCAGTCGCGCTGCCACTCGGCTGCGAGTGCCAGCCACGTCATCATGTTGACACCGGCTGCAATCATTCGCTGGATTGCAAGCTGATGCGCTTCGTGCGAAACCGCTCCCGAGGCGTCCGTGATAACGGTTACATCCCAGCCTTCGCCAGCGGCCTGTATTGCCGGCATAGCGACACACACCTCAGTCCAGAGGCCGGCGATGATCAATTGCTTGCGGCCCGTCGCCTTCACGACGTCGACGACCTTGGGGTCCTGCCAGGTGTTGATGAGCGTCCGGTCGATGATTTCCTGGCCGGGGAAGACGTCGGCGATCTGCGGGAACAGGTTGCCGCCGCGTTCCGCGATCACGGTCGTCAGGATAGTAGGAACGTTGAAGGCCTTTGCCGCCTTCGCCAGGCCGACCGTGTTGTTGACCACCATCGTCGGCTCGTGGCTGTTGACGTTCGCAAGCTGATACGGCTGGTGGTCAATGAGGACGAGCACGGAATCTTCGGGGCGCAGAAGCGAGGCGAGGCCGTTACGAAAGGTCATGGAGCATCCTTGTTGCTAAAAGTTCGGCGATATGGGTTTGAACGCCCACAACCGAGCGCTCCACGAAAACCTTGTCATCGCTCCCCCTGATGCGGTAGCCCTTAAAAACGCGAGCTGTGTTGCAGAAGGGGGAACGCTGGATGGACATTGACGATCTCAGAACCTTCGTGGAAGTCGCGGATGCTGGAGGCGTCACGCCTGCCGCGCAACGGCTTGGCGTCTCCAAGTCCATGGTCAGCCGGCGCATCGCGCGTCTCGAGGCGGATCTTGGGGTACAGCTCGTTTCACGAACGACGCGCGGCATCGCATTGACGGAAGAAGGCGAGACGTTTCGCGATTACGCGGCGAGGATATCGTCTGACATTGACGCGGCTCGCGAGACCGTCTTGCCTGCTGGCGAGCTTCGCGGGCGCATCAGGGTCGCTGCTCCCTTGTCGTTCGGGCCGACCCACCTCGCCCCTGTCTTGTCTCAGATGGCGCGCCGACATCCGCAACTCCAGGTCACGTCGTGCTACACCGACCGCTTCGTCGATCTCATCAGCGAGGGGTTCGACTGTGCGATCAGGATCGGCTACCTGCCAGATTCCAATCTCGTTGCGAGGCGCGTTGGACCGCTTTATGCGAAGTTCGTCGCCAGCCCCGACTACGTTACCCGTAACGGCTCGCCCGAAAGGCCGGACGAACTTCTCAAGCATGAAGCGCTCATGGTGGGAACGGAAGTGTGGCCGGTCACAGATGGCGATGAGGTGGTCAACATGCGCCCGCAAGGCCGCTTCAAGGCCGACAACGCAGTTGCATTGCTTGCTGCCGCCCTGGAAGGGCTAGGCATTGCGAGACTTCCAAATGGTCTGACGGACCAGCACATCGCCTCCGGGACACTCGTGGAAGTGATGCCCAACCATCCGCCTCCCACCGCTGGCATCTTCGTGGTCAGGCCTCCTGGACAGCATCCTGCCAAGAAGGTCCGCGTGCTGACCGAGATGTTGATCGAGTGTTTCGATTCCGGCGCCTCCTAGCAAGCCTTCAAATCCTAGGATGCCAGATGCTCTGAATAGAAATTGGCCAACCGTGCGACTGCCGGATCTACATATTCCGGCTTGTAGTACAAGTCGTAATGTCCCGCACCTTCGACTTCGAGGAAGTGCTTCACCTTCGACGGAGACAGGTCGAACAACCGCCTGCCCGTTTCGTATTGACCGGTCGGCCCGCGGCGTCCACCAACGACGACCTGCAGCGGCTGGGTGAGTAAGTCCGGCACAAGGCTGAATGCGTCGAAACCAAGCAAACCGCCATAGCTAATGAATAGCAGGCGGTTCGTCGAATTCGGATGCCGATACTGCGATTCCCGGTAGAACGTGACCGCTTCCAGCAATTCGGCATCGGTGATCCCAGCGGACTTGGCCTGCGCGAGGCTGTCAGGAATCCAGGGATCTCTGCGTGGTGGGGCACCGCGGGCCTGCGCGGTTCGCTCGGCTGCGACGTCCCGGAGGGTCTGACGGTAGTCGGGAAGCAGCCGCCGCATCGCTTCGCCAATGTCGTTGGCAACGACGGTGCCCACTGCCTTGACGCGCGGCTCGATCTGGGCTGCCTTTATCGCGTAGCCACCGCCCGCACAGATCCCCAGAAGTCCGATCCGATCCTCGTCAACATAGGCGAGCGTCGTCAGGTGATCGACCGCGCAACGGATGTCCTCGACCCGTGCGGCTGGATCTTCAAGATCACGCGGTTCGCCGCCGCTCTCGCCTTGGAAAGACGGGTCAAAGGCAAGCGCTACGAACCCCAGGCCTGAGAGCTTTTCGGCGTAGATAGCGCCGATCTGCTCCTTGACGCTGCTACCGGGCGTCGAAAGAACGATCGCGGGATACGCGCGACCCTCGTCAAAATTCGGTGGCAGGTGAATGTTCCCGACGACTTCGATACCTCTGTTCTTGAACGAAACCCGTTTCAGCATGTGTTGGACCTTCCGATTTCATGGCACCATGATGACCCGCCCGAGCGGCTTGGCGCTCTCGGCATAGAGATGCGCCCGCGCGGCGTCTTCGAGCATAAAGGATCGGTCGATAACCAACTCGATCCTGCCGGCTGCGGCGGCGGCAAGGAGATCGTCAACGGTTGCATGCACAGATGGCCGTTCGAAGATGGATCCCATGAACACGCCGTGGAGCGTCTGATTGTTCTGCATTGGTTGCCACAAATCGACATTAAGCTTTCCGCCGCCGGCGTTGCCAAGGAAGACCAGACGCCCTTCCGGTGCGAGCGCAGAAAGTGAAGCCTGCAATGTGGAGCCGACCGGGTCGATGACCAGATCAACGCCTCTCCCATTGGTCAGGCGGCGTGCTTCGCGTGCGACGTCGTGCTGCATTCGGTCCACAACGAAGGTGGCGCCGAGTTCGCTCAGACGCGCCTGCCTTTCGCGCCCACTTAAGACGGCGATGACCGTCGCTCCTGCCTTATTGGCAAGCTGTACTGCCGCGAGCCCTACGCCTCCGGCCGCGGCGTGGATGAGGACGGTTTCGCCCTTGCCGATACCGCCTCGGGTGATCACGCTGTGATAGGCCGAGCCGAATGAGATGGGTAGGCCGGCCGCCTTTGCGATCTCCAGCCCTGCGGGAACAAGCCATGTTCGCGAAGCAGCGACAGCCCAGAGCTCAGCGTGCGATCCCTGCATGCTGAAAGCCGCGACCTTGTCGCCGACGGCACGGTTGGTCACGTCCTTGCCGACACTCACGACCGTGCCGGCAGCTGCATATCCGACCACCCACCGAGGTACCTGGGATGTCGATCTGCGATTGATCAGATCTCCGCCTTCTATGGAGATTGCTTCCACCCTTATGAGGATGTCGTCCGCCCCGCAGACCGGATCAGCCACATCGACGTATTTGAGGACAGACGGTGGTCCTGGATTGTCGTAGACGGCGGCCTTCATCTTCACTCCATGTTTCGAGCAATTTGTAGGGGCATGTAGGTTTTATGTGATCCCGAGAAAGGGTTTGCGATCGGCAACGATGTGTTGCGCGACTTGCAACAAGCGGGATGGAGCGCGCCGTTCCCCACCGCGCAACAGGCTGTCGCATTCATCGCCACTTCAATCGCAACGACAGATCCACGACATGGGCGACATCCGTCGGGAGCAAACGCAAGGATGAGGCCCTCCCGAATTCACGACTACGAAGAAAGGAACCCAATCCTATGATCGATTTGAGTGGAAAGCGCGCCTTGGTAACTGGCGGCTCGCGCGGCATCGGAGCGGCCATTGTCGAAGCACTTGCGCAAAATGGTGCCGATGTGGCGTTCACCTATCAAAATTCTAACGAGAAGGCTGCGGCGGTTGCCCGGTCCGTCGAAAGCCGCGGCCGTCGAGCCGTCGCCATCCAGGCCGACAGCGCCGATCCGCAGGCGATCGCGCGGGCTGTCGAAGCGGCCGTGGCTGCGTTGGGCGGGCTTGACATCCTTGTCAATAGCGCAGCGATCGGCCATTCAGGAAACATCGCCGATCTGGACCTCGACGATTATCAAACCTTGATGGACGTCAACGTGCGTGCGCCGGTGCTCTTTGCGAAAGCAGTCATCCCGCATCTGCGCGACGGCGGCCGTATCGTCACGATTGGCTCCGCGCTCGGTGAGCGGGTGCCCTTCCCGGGGCTCACGCCGTACGCAATGTCGAAGGCAGCCCTGACGTCCTTCACGCGCGGCCTGTCTCGCGAACTTGGACCAAGCGGCATAACCGTGAACCTCGTGCAGCCTGGTGCGACGGACACGGATGCCAACCCGGCCGACGGCGGGGCAGCAGATTTTCAGCGAAGCCTGACGTCGCTCGGGCGCTTTGGCGAGCCGAAGGAGATCGCGAATGCCGTGGTGTTCCTGGCAAGCTCGGCTGCAAGCGTCATCACGGGCGCAACGCTTACCGCGGATGGCGGCGCGATCGCCTGAGCCATCTTCATTTCAAGGACGGCCCTGGTGGACGACGGGCCGTCCTGTGTCGCATTGCTCAAAGGGCCAAGGAGCGCATCCGACAAAGCCCGAACCTGCGCCGTCTCCTGTCAAGAAAGGATCCACCTTGGAAATAGAAGATCTGAGGATTTTCCTGGACGTTGCTGAGGCGGGTGGGGTCTCGGCGGCGGCGCTCCGTCTTGGCATCTCGAAAACGATAATCAGTCGACGGATTACCCAGTTGGAAGCGGATCTGGGCGCGCAACTGCTTGCAAGGACAACACGCGGCATGATCGTCACCGAAACCGGATCGACGTTTAGAGGGTATGCCGCCCGCATCTGCGCCGAAGTGGACATGGCTCGGGAAGCGGTTTCGCCGGCAGGCGATTTGCAGGGGCGAATGAGAATTGCCGTTCCGCTATCGTTTGGACCTACACATTTCGCTCCGGTTCTGGCCGCCCTGGCGCGACGATATCCGAAGCTCATGGTGATTTCATCATATACTGATCGCTTCGTAGACCTCGTAGGAGAAGGCTTCGACTGTGCAATCCGGGTGGGACATCTTCCAGATTCCAATCTCGTTGCGAAGCGCATCGGACCCATGGTTGGCAAGCTTGTAGCCAGCCCGAGCTACATTGATGCTGAGGGTGTCCCAAAGACGCCTCAGGAGATCGTGACCCATCGGGTTGCCATGCGAGAGGCAGAGATTTGGAAATTCATGGATGGGGAAGATGTCATTGCCGTGCGCCCCAATGGACGCTTCATCGCCGACAATGCGCTGTCACTTGTCGCAGCCGCCCTGGAGGGGGTGGGGCTCGCTTATCTTCCGGAACCACTTGTTGCAGATCACATCGCTTCAGGGGCGCTGATCGCTGTCATGAACCGATACCCCGTGCCCCCGGCAGGGATTTTTGTCGTGCGGGCGCCCAATCCCTACCCGACGGAAAAAGTGAAGATCCTCACACAGATGCTCATCGACTATGTCGGTCGCCCGTGCGACGACAGGCATCCTTGGGACGAGAGCGGCAGTATCTGATGTCGCTCTCACATCAAGGAAGGGCCGCTGGCGCCACTTCGGGCGCCGTCGACTGCGTAACTCTAAATCAGCGCGGCAACGGATTCGTTGTCGCAAAGGAGTAGCGAGCTATTTTCCACTGATCGTTTGCATCCATCTGGAATATGAACAGCTCGTGATTTGCGTCTGGCACGCGTTGTTCGAGAGCTTTGAGGGTGACAAAGCCCTTCGAGTTGGTACGCGCGAACGCCCAGTTTGATGCCGTCTGCACGACCTCTGCCACGGTCAATTCCGTACCAAAGCTTATTGTCTCGAATATTCCGTCATACGCCCTTTGGATCGCATCTGTGCCTATGACGGACGGATTGTTCGGTGCCATGAACACGCCGTCGGCGACAAACATTTTGGCGACAGCGGTCGTGTCCGAGGCATTCAAGGCGGCTTCGTATTGCGCGAGCGCATTTTCTATTTGCTGCCGCGCCGAGGTGGCGGCTTCGTCTTCATCGGAAGGCCTGAGTGAGGGTTTCATATCGTCTTTCTCCGTGGGTTGAGGATGTGTCGCAATGCCAGGGCGGAAGCGTTCTCGTAACATGCGACGTAGATGACCTGCGCGGCAGCCGCCGGGTGAGGAATTCTTGGAGGATCCGAGCTCTCATTTCTCGCCAAAGTACGTTCCGAAATACTTGACCGGCGACCAGGCAGGCAAAATTGCTGGGAGGGTCGGCGAAAGGGCGGCGTAGTCCTGCGCACCGAAGACGACCCTGCCGTCCATGACGGTCAGCACTGAAGAGACCAATTTGATCTGATCGTCCGCAACCGAGAAGTAATCCCGGTCCAGTATGGCGAAATCAGCGAGATTGCCGGGCGCAATCAATCCCATCTCCGATTCCGTGTTCATGAACCAGGCGCCCCCCTTGGTGAAGAGTATCAGTGCTTCCTCGCGGGTGAGCCTGTTTTCCGGAGCAAGCACTTCGGATCCAGACACCGACCGCCCGGTGACCATCCAGCTCACACCGATCCAAGGATTGAACGTGGCGGCGCGAAATGCATCGGTGCTCATTGCAAGCGGAATGCCGCTATCGACAAGCTGGCGCAGGCGCGGCGTCCGCAGGGCCTGATCTCGTCCATGGCTCTTGATGAAAGCGTCGCCATGAAGCGCCATCTTGTGATCCAGCGCGATCCCTCCGCCGAGCTTTTTCACCCGTTCGATATTTTCCGGACTGACCGTCTCGGCATGCTCGAGGCTCCACCGCAAACCATTGAAGGGAACCTCCCGATTGAGCGCTTCCAGTGCGTCGAGGAACGGAGTGATGTTCTCGTCGTAGCTGATATGCTCTCTGAACGGCATTCGCCTTTGGACGAGCTTCCTGATTTCGTGGTCCACAAGCCGATGCATTTGCTCCGGCGGAATGATCATGGCCGGACGCTCGAAGTTCTCATGATCGTGCACTTCGGCCTCGAGGACCTCGCCTGCGCCGCGATACTCGTGGCCGTGGGCGAGCGACGGATCCAGATTCTGCCCTGGACTGATCGGCGCTGTCTTGGTGATTGCCTCAAGCTGCAAGTCCGTCATGCTGACGCCGGAACCACTACCCAGCTGCAAAACGATGAAAGGCATGCGCACATTCAATCGCTTCTCGCGCGAGAGAACGTCGACCATTGCCTGCGCTTTCGGATATCCCCACCTGCTGCCAGCATCGATGATCGAGGTCACACCGAAGCGGTTCAACCCGTTGATGCTCGACGTCAACGAGCTTACTTCTTCGTCGAAGGAGAGTTGCGGCACCATGGTCTCGAGAGCAACGAACGTCCACGTGTTGCCAAAAACGACGCCTGTATATCTGCCGGAGCCATCCCGTTCGAATTGGGTGTCGGCCAATTTTGGAAACCGATCGGTCCCGACGCCGAGCTTTTCCATCGCCCGCTTGTTCAAGAAGGCCTGATTGTAAGCATACTGAACGATCAACGGCTTTTCGGGCACGGCCCGTTCAAGTTCTTCCATTGTAGGAAGGCGGTTTTCCGTGAACTGGTAGGGTGACCAGCCTCCTATTACCTTGACCCACTGTCCGTCAGGCGTACGCGAGGCTTGCTCACTCAACATCGCGAGCGCCCTGGCGAGCGTCGGCACGCCATCCCACCGGATGTTGAAGTTGAAACCGCTATCGTTAAGCACATGGGTATGGGCGTCGATGATGCCGGGGATGAGGCGCCGGTTACCCGCGTCGATGACTTTCGTACCGGCGTTTTTGAGGCTCAGAATGTCTGCATTAGACCCGACCGAATAGATCCGTCCCTTCGTCACAGCGAGCGCCGAGGCTTCCGGCTGCCCGACGTTTCCAGTGAATATCTTTGCGTTGAAAACGATGAGATCGGCCCCTGGAGAACCCTGGTTCGTCTCTGCCCGACAAACGGAGATGGTCGCGATCGCAAAGGATGCGATGAGTAGCTTCTTTATCATATGCTGTTCCGCGAGGTTGGGACCCGTCCTGTCGCAGGTCTTTCTCGCGGAACCTGTCACACCCCTCTACGACAAAGAAGATGTCGACCACGACACACGGCGTTGCGGGAAACGCAACGCAGCGGCATTTCGAGCGTTTCTGCTTGGCAGTCGTTGCCTCCCTAGCAACGCTGAAAGTGACCGCTCCAGCGAACACGGCCACCGCTGACATATGCCATCGATGTGGATGGTCCTCTCTGATTGCTCTTTGACGAAGCGGTACCGCCGCTTCATCATCCATCAGCCCTGCAGTTGTCTCGTTCGTTGACGACGACTTTTGCACGTCGGCGTCTGGCGGTAGCGCTGCCAAAGTCGCACTAGGCGCTTATGCCGCCGTCGACCAGGATGCCCGATCCGGTTATGTAGCTTGCACCGGGTCCAGCGAGAAAGGCGACCGGCTCGGCCACTTCCCTAGGTCGGCCGTAGCGTCCGATCGACAAGCTCGGCAGGATAGCGGGGGCGAGAGCGCCATCGGCAGGGTTCATGTCGGTGTCGATCGGGCCAGGGCGAACCAGATTGACAGTAATCTCCCGAGGCCCGAGCTCACGTGCAAGACCACGCGTGAAGCTTTCGAGTGCTGACTTCGTCGCCGCGTAGACCGCGATGCCGGCAAAGGGAACCGCCAATCCTGCATTGCTTCCGGTGCTGATGATGCGCCCGCCGTTTGGGATGTATCTGAGCGCCGCCTGTGTGGTCAGGAGGACGCCACGAAGATTGACGTTCAGTTGCGCGTCGATCTCTTGCAGTGGCTGCGTCGAGAAATCGCCTGCAAACAGGACGCCGGCATTGTTGACCAGGATGTCGAGCCCGCCAAGTTCTTCGGCTGCCTGCTTGACGGCGGCCGTCGCAGATTTGGCGAGCGCGGCGTCTGCTTGAATGGCAATAGCCTTGCGGCCCACCGCGCGGATCTTAGCGACAACGGCATTGGCCTTTTCGGCTGACGTCTCGTAAGTTATCGCGACGTCGGCGCCATCTTCGGCAAGTTTCAGCGCCACGGCAGCACCGATCCCACGGGCGGCCCCGGTTACGAGCGCTCGCTACCGGCGAGTGGAGTGTTATCTATCTTGTGCATTGTTGTGTCCCTCAATCTGTGCTGGACCTTCAGGGTATCTCTCACGATGTCTTGCCCGCGAGGCGTGTATCGCTCGGGCGGCGAGCGTCGTCGTTCATTGGGTGGATGACGGAAAGCCATGCTGCGACAAGTAGACAGATAGCAATGGCTATCGCTGAGATGGAGTAGGCGTGGCCGATGGATGTCGCGTCGGTGGACGCACCCAGGATCGAGAAGAACAATCCAGCGATCAGAGCTGTCGCCAAGGCTCCACCGATCTGTAGCATCGAATTCACCAGCCCGGAGGCCAAACCAGATTGCGTCGGGTCGACGCGCTGCACGACTGTACGAACAAGATTCGGCAACGCGATGCCCTGCCCTGCGCCGACGAAGAACAATGCGATTGGCAGGAGCGTCGACGCCTCGAGTGAGATCAAAGCCGCCGTCCCGAATAGACCTGCCGCTTCAAGGGACATTCCCGCGGCAGTGGAGTATCTGCCAAAAACCCGGAATATGTGTCCGCTTGCGAAGGGGCCGAGGACGAAGCCGACGGCTGCGGGAAGCACTGCTAGTCCGGCTTCAAAAGGTGTGCGGCCGAGGCCTGCTTGCTGAAAGACCGAAAACGTCAGCCAGAATGCTGCAAAGGCGTAAAAGAACAAGGCAGCGAGCAGGCCACGCTTCAATCCGGGCGCCCGCAAGAGGCGCGGTGCCAGGATCGGGTCTCTTCCGGCCGCCTCCAGTTTCTGCTCATGTTTCCAGAACAGGAGGAGAAGTGGCAGTGATGCGGCAAGCATTAAAAGTGACCAGATCGGCCACCCTTGCTCGCGCCCCTCGATGAGCGGCGCTATCAGCGCAAAAAGCGCAACGGCGATCAGCGCGGCGCCCCCCAGATCCAGCCTGCTAGGATGGTCTGAGCGTGTTTCGCGCAGGATCACCATCGCGAATGGTGCGGCTACGGCGATCACTGGGAGATTTATAAGAAATATGGCTCTCCACCCGAGACCAAGGACATTGAGCGCGATCAGCGCTCCGCCCAGGAACAGCCCGGCCATCGACGCCACCCCGAATGTGAGGGCGTAAAAGCTCAGCGCCTTCGATTTTTCCCCATCGGGAAAGATGGCGTTTATCGACGCCAGAGCCTGCGGCGCCATGATCGCGGCGGCGAGGCCCTGAAGTACCCGGCCGACGACCAGAACCAATGGAGACCAGGCGAAGCCGCAAAGGGCGGAGGCGGCGGCAAACCCCATCATCCCAGCAAGGAAGACATTTCGTCGACCGTATAGGTCTCCAAGCCTCCCACCGGTGATGAGCATGACCGCGTAGGTGGTGGCGTAGCCGGAGATGATCAGTTGCATCGTTGAGGCGGAGGCATGGAAGTCCTCGCGTATGGAAGGAAGTGCCACGTTGACGATGAAGAAATCAAGTGGTGGGAGGAATGCGCCTGTCAACAGGATAGCCAGCGCGATCCATCTGCGCGGATCAGGGGTTTGTTCAAGGGTGGGGACAAAGTCCATATGTCTCTCCATGTCGATCGGCAGAACCGAGCGATCAGCCGATAATAATTTAGGAACCTTTTGGTTCCTAATTAAGCTCAGTCAAGCGATTTCAGGGCGAAGTCGACCATTGCCTTGGTGGCGTCGCGATCAGCTCCTGCCTTCCCGAGCACTCTCATTCCCTGGATCTGGCATACGAGGAATTTCGCGAGTGTTCGCTCGTCTGCCGCAGGATCGATCTCGCCCAGGGCTTGAGCTCGAATAATCGCGGCCGCATAAAGATCCTGCAGACGTCGAAACAGGCGAGCGATACGTTGGGAGACGTGGTCGTCCGCAGGAAGCATTTCGACAGCCGACAACACGACAAAACATCCACGCAGTCCTTCCGTGCCAGAGGACTCTTCAATGTGACGCGAAAAGGCTTCCTTGATTGCAGATTTGGGCGATGGGTTGGCATGCAGGATTTCGCCCGTCTTGCGAATGGCGTCTCCTATATAGACATCAAGCGCGCGGAGATAGACGCCTCGCTTGTCTACGAAAGCCTTGTAGAAGCTCCCTCGCGACAGCTCCATGCCTTCGAGCAGGTCGGGAAGCGATGCATCGTGGTATCCACGGTCCCAGAAAACGCTCATCGCCTTGCGAACAGCGTCATCGAGTTCAAATTCGCGTGGCCGTCCAACTGATGGTGATGTCTCAGTACGCTTTGCCATAGAGTTAATATGGAACCATATGGTTCCTAATGCAAGCGAAATCTCACATTTCTGAGACACCAGGCAACGGTTACTTCAGACTTGATGAACTCTTGGTCTCATTGTCTGCTGAGCGTTGTCTGCGCCTTTCGCGTCCCTTTGCGGCGCGTCTGGCGGCTCTCAGCTCCTCGAGTGTCGGCTGCCACCATCCTCGCAGCCTCCCATACTCGCCCCGATCTTTTGGGGCCGGCCACGTGTGGACGAGCTCCTCGAGTGTCGCGGCCCGCCAACCGGCCCAGACATGCTCGCCATCGGCATCCGGATGGTGTTCGGCGATCGCATTCGCGACGACGAGTTCGCCGGTGATCTCGGTGATGACGACGATACCGAATGCGGTTGTCGCCACAGGCCGATCGAGTGGTGGAAGATCGTCGCTCGGCACGGGCAGCCGTTTCTTCCGACGCTCGGAGATCCTGCGCTTGGCCTTTGCTTCTTCGTCGGTGCCCTTGCGCGCCTCTGCGCGCTTGCGCCGCTCGTCCGGCTCCGCCCGCTTCGCCGCCTCCTCGATGGCGCTCCAGTGGCGCTGGAGATCGTCATAGGAGGCGTACGGGATCTCCCAGACCTTGTCGGCGCCGTTCCACCGGGAAAAGGGTATCTGCCGCAGCTCGTCGACGACCGTCCGAGAGAACGGCGTATTGATGCGCAAGCCACGGTCGTAGACCTGCAGATAGGGGCTGAGGATGGGCTCGAACTGGTAGGCGTCGCGGCCGCGGTCCTCCTCGTAGGGTGTCCTGCGGTCCGCCTCGCAGGCGAGCCAACGGTCGATGCGTTTGCGCGCCGTCTTGCCGGGAACCGTCCAGGCCTGGAGCGTGTCTGACCATCGCGCATTGGGAAACACTTGCCGTATCCGCGCCACAGTCATCCGGTCGAAGGCGAACGAGACCGTCTCTTGGGGCGGGTCGACTGCCTGCTTGTCTTCGTTGCGATCATCGGTCATGGCAGGAAAACGGTCGGGAGGTCGTGTGGTTTCGCCTATAGGAGAGACGTTTTGAGGAAGGACAACGCTTTGGCAGCACCGGCGCTCGAAATCGTATGTCCGACGCCCGGCTCGACATCGAGCTTAACGGTAAAACCAGCCGCCCGGAGCGTTGCTGCGGCCAGCGTCGAGGCGGCGGCGGGGATCGTCGTGTCGGCCTGACCATGCACGAGGAGGACCGGCGTCCCCTTGCTTGATGACGAGATGGGCTGCGGCGGGAGGAGCCCCGCGAAGGACACGAGCGCGCCGACCTTCCAGCGGCCGGAAGCCACGGCGTCGAGGGCAACGATCGCGCCCTGCGAGACGCCGACGAAGGCAATCCTGTCGTGCGTGTCTGCAAAACCTTCGCGTCGAAGGACGTCGTCCATCAGTTCGTCGAATGCTCTGCGAGCGGCCAAGACGTTTGCCGGATCAAGTGGGTTTCCTTCTGTCGAAAACCATTGATGCCCGTACCGGTGGTTCATGGGAGCGTCCGGGGCGGTGAACCGGGTGTTGGGTAACCCGGCGCGCCAGGACGAGGCAAGCGGCATGAGCTGGGCGCCCGACGCGCCGATGCCATGCAGGAAGATGACGAGGTGGTCGTGAGATGACATGATGATCCTGAAGGTTTCAAATTGGCCAGACGGCGCTCGACCTTTGAGGAAGGGAGCGGCCGTCTCACCCCGCGCGCAAGCCCTCACGCAGAAGCCGGCGGATGCCGCTGCGCATGCTCACGCGATGGTGGGGTGGCAGGCAATATATGGGGTGGCTGGTCTAGCCGCACAAGGAGTTCGGGGAGCTGTACGATAGCGCACCGGACGCTGAAAGTGGTCACGCGGCTCATACCACCAGCGATGACCGAGCCGCTCAACAAATAGACCAAATGCGGTTCTGTGTCGACGCTTCGGCTGGCAACCGGTCCCGGCGACCGGATCGTTGATAGAGTGCGCGTAAACGACCGAAAGATTATGCCCAACATCGGGCAATCGACATGAAGCTATCCACCGGGGGGGGGCGGCTGCCGCGTCATCAACGCGCGCCAGCCGGTCGTGCTGCAATCAAAGTCCTTTCGCGATCTGCAAAGGCTGCAGGATGATATCTGCAAGCGCCGACTTTCCCACTTCAAACGCCTTCTTGTACTCGGCGTCTTCCACCATCTCACGGATTGCCGTCCGCCGCGGATACTGTACGAGCAGCACCGCGTCCCACCCTTCCACCTGCCCGGTGGTAAGGACGTCGAGGCCGTCGCCACGAAATAGGATCCGTGCGCCGAAGCGGACAAGAATAGGTTCCGCCATCTTCAGGTATTCCAGATGTCGTTCTCGCCCGCCCTCGGGGACGAACCTTAAAAGGTTCAACATCACGACGGGAGCGTCGTCCTCTTCAGCCATGAACCTGGCAAAAACATCGGGTGAAAACGCGACCATTAAGCTCTCCTTTCATATTGGCGTCCTTGCGACGCCTTCAGAAAGTTTAGCCCGGCGCTCCGTCAGAAACTGTCAGGAAGGAACGCCAGTCCCGATCCTGCTCGCGCCAACGCCGCATAAGCAGGGACCGGCGCTCTGGATACCGCTCGTCGAGGACAGACGCGGACCGTACACGGTCGACGCGGAAGTGACGGAACGCCGACTTGCTTTCGCACCACGCAGCAAGGACGCGAACATCGTCGAAATAGACGATCGTGATCGGCCAGACGGTGCGTTCGGACGCAGCGCCCACAGCGTCCTCATATGCCATCCTGACTTTCCTTAGACGACGGATCGCATCGCGAAGGGCTCCGACCTGCGGCGGATCGGAACGCTGTGACAAGGACGCCGCCGACACGAGTGCCGGCGCATTCTCGTCGTGCAGCCGGTCGGTCCGGCTCGACAGTATTTTGGCTAAAGCGCTGTCGCTGCTGTGAGACAGAGCCGGATCGGCCCTCTGCTTCACCCAGGTCAGGCCGAGAATGACAGCCTCCACTTCTTCGGCCGAAAATGCGAAGTTCGGCAGGAAGAAGCCGTCGCGCAGCACAAAACCGACCCCCGCCTGCCCGTCAAGCGGCGCTCCGAGCATGCGAAGCGTCTCGATGTCTCGATAAACGCTTCTTTCGGAGACACCCAGTTCCTGCGACAGCTGCAACGCGGTAACCGGCGTTCGTCTTGCTCGAAGCATGCCAAGCATTTCAAGGAGGCGGCTGGTTCTCGACATTCAGTTCGTGGTCCCGTCTTTCGGTCGGCGGTATCTAGTGCGCCTGTGGGCAGTGTCCAAGAGCGCCTGTCTATCGAAACTTCCGCGCCTTCTCGCTCAGCGTCTCAATGCGCGTTCCTCACGGGTGGACGTTGGAGCAAGGAGCCCCAGATATCGCCGATGATCTACTTTACTGGCGACACACATTTCGGCGATCGGCGCGTTCTCAGCCTCGATCGGCGACCTTTTTCCAGCATGGCCGAACATGACGCTGCGCTGATCCGAAACTGGAACGAAACAGTGGGCCGGGTTGACGAAGTCTGGCATCTCGGCGACGTGATGTCGGCAAGGGCCGGCGACTGTACTGAGCTGCTGGCACAGCTGAACGGGCGCAAGCACCTGATCGTCGGCAACAACGACACGCAAGCAACGACCGCTTCGAAGGGATGGGATAGCGTTCATCACTATGTCGAGCTTCGAGAAGACGGATATCACCTCATTTTGTGCCACTACGCGTTCAGGACCTGGAACCAGATGGGCAAGAAGTCGATCAATCTGCATGGCCACTCCCATGGCCGCCTGAAGCCACTCCCCCGGCAGTTCGATGTCGGCGTCGATGCACAGGAACTCCGGCCCGTTTCGCTCGACGAAATCGTTCATCGAAAGGAAGTCGGCGCCAGCACGGAGATAATCTCTGAAGCATAGCGAAGACCGCGAAAGGCGCCTGATGTTAGAAACATAGTTGCTAGTGGAACGAAATCGCTGCTCGCGCATTTCATTGCGTTAGCATCCGGGAATATCGATGACAGAAGACAATAATAGCATGCAGGACGCCAGGGACGCCGGTGAGCGTCTGGTTGCTGCTCACGCTTCGGAAGACCCCTTTGCGGCAGCGTTTAAAGCCACACGCATGCCGATGCTGATCACCGATCCACGTCAAGCGGACAATCCGATCATCTTCTGTAACGCAGCGTTTTGTAAGCTCACGGGCTACACCAACGAAGAGCTCATTGGCAAAAACTGTCGCCTCCTTCAGGGGCGGGAAACCGATCCGGATGCCGTTTCAAGGCTTCGTGACGCCATTGCTGCCCAGAAAGATCTCGCGATCGACATTCTCAATTACCGAAAAGACGGGTCGGCCTTCTGGAACGCGCTCTTCGTCAGCCCGGTGCGGGATGCCTCAGGCGCGGTGATCTACTTTTTTGCCTCTCAGCTCGACTTTACAAACATCAAAAGCAAGGAAGCGGAACTGGCGCGCGCGCGTCACCTCGCCGAGGAAGAAGTGGCGATGCGAACGGCAGACCTGACCGACGCCCTGCGTGCAAAGACAACGCTGGTCCACGAGGTCGATCATAGGGTCAAGAACAACCTGCTTACGATCGCATCCATCGTCAAACTGCAGGCTCGAATGACCGAAAACGACGTTGTCGAGCGTACACTGACGTCTGTTCTCAATCGCGTCGAAGCGCTCAGCACCGTACAGCGCAAACTCTTGAACGACGAGGAAGTGGGACAATTCGACGTAGCCGATTTCGCAAACACCCTCATGATCGATAAAATCGGCGCATTGAAGCGTTCGGACATACAGCTGACAACCGATCTGCACGAGGTCGTGGTGCCTGCTACCAAGGCATCGCCGTTGGCTCTCATTATCAACGAACTGGTCGGCGATGCGATAAGGCGGGGGCTGAGCGACGGCGGTGGCGAGATCCATCTGGAGATCAGACGGCTGAACGGGCACTTCCTCATTCGGGTCGCGGATACTGTCATGCCGGTTGACGTGGACAAAGAGGAGGCTGCGTTTAGCCAGGCCATGCTCGAGGCTTGCCTAAAGCAACTTCGAGCCAAGATCGACCGAGTTGTGCAGGGCCACCGGACAGACGTTACAGTCACGCTGTCCGTTAAGGACTGAAAGGATCCGATTTGAATATTCTGATTGTGGAAGATGAAGTCCTTCTTGCCATGGAGCTGGAAAGCGAAGTGGAAGGCGCCGGTCATCTCGTTGTTGGGACGGCAGCCGATAGTCGCGAGGCGATAGAGATCATTGATGCGACCTCGCCGCAATTTGCCTTCGTCGACATTCAATTGCTGGATGGCCCAACGGGTATCGACGTCGGACGCTACCTTTCGGCCAAGGCAATTCCGTTCGTGTTCGTATCGGGAAATCTCAAGCGCATACCGGACGATTTTGCTGGTGCGCTCGGGGCGATCGAGAAGCCCTATACGGTCAACGGTCTGCAGAACGCCTTGCAGTTTCTGCAGACCATCGTCGATGGCGGCCATGGTGCGCTCGTCGCGCCCCCTAGCCTTGTCCTCTCCCCTGCCGCACGCGCCAACCTTGCGGCATGATCAACTGCGCGATCTCGCGTGAAGGAACCTCAGTGAGTTCACCATCAAAGCGCATCGGCGCTGTTCGGAATTCTGGTCTGCTTGACGTTCAAGGCCAGTCGGAATTTCAGGACATTATCGAGGTCGTGAAGGCCGGGCTTAACTGCCCCGTCGCGCTCGTCTCCATTCTCGATGAGGACAGGCAGGTCTTCATTGCTCATCTCGGTCTTCCGGAGAAATGGGCCGAGGCTGCCGAGACCCCGCTTACCCATTCCTTCTGCCAACACGTGGTTCGGGACAAGCAGCCCCTGATCATTGGAGACGCGACGATCCATGATCTCGTCAAAGATAACCTGGCCATCCCGGATCTGGGCGTGATCTCCTACATGGGCGTACCCGTCACAATGCCGGATGGTCTGGTCATCGGAGCGTTGGCCGCGATCGACGGGGAACCCAGAACCTGGACAAGACAAGAGCTCGACCTGCTGAGCCGCATCGGCAAGGTCGCCTCGAACCAGATCGCCACTTTTCTATCAGAACGCCGGTGGAGTTCGCTTTTCGAGCAGCTCGAGGAAGGGATTATCGTCGGTTCGGTCATTCGCGACCTCGACGGGACCATCGTCGATTGGCGCCATGACAGCGTCAATCCGGCTTGGAGCAATCTCTTAGACCACCCAGTCGAGGACGCCACCGGTCGCACCATGCGAGAGATCTTTCCGAATTTTGGAGAGGAGTGGGTATCGGACGTCGCGCTCGTTGTCGAAAGCGGACAGAGCAGGCGTTTTACTCGGCATATCTCCGCCCTCGGACGCTGGGTCGACGGCTACGTGCAGGCGACAGGCAATGACAAGTTCATCATCATTTTTGTCGATGTGACAGACCGAATGGAGGCTGTCGAAGCCCTTCGGGGCAGCGAGACAAAGCTGCGGCTGATCGTCGAGGGTGCGAAAGACTATGTCATCGTGACCATTGACGACGAACAGCGTATCACGAGCTGGTTTGGCGGAGCGGAGGAGACTTTTGGCTGGACGGAGGCCGAAATGCTTGGGCGCGGGTTCGCGGAGATATTCACGAAGGAAGACCGCGCGGCCGGCGTCCCAGAAACCGAAGTCCGCAAAGCTGCAGCGGAAGGTGTTGCACTTGATCGAAGGTGGCACCAGGCGGCCGACGGAACACGGGTTTTCCTAGACGGGACGATACGCCCGTTTCCTGGCCAGTCTGGCTCGGAGGTGCCCGGCTTCATCAAGGTCGCCAGGAACGCGACATCTCAGAAGATCGCCGAAAATCGGCAAATGGCATTCCTCGAGCTCGGCGACAGAATTCGAGAACTCGACGATGTCAAAGATGTTGCATTTGCCGCAGCAGAGATCATGGCCCGCAACCTGGAGGGCGCGACAAGAGCGGGCTATGGCGTCGTCGATCCGATCGCCGAGACCGTGCAGATGCTACCCGATTGGTGCGCCGAAGGAATCTCGACTGTCGCCGGCTCACATCAATTCCGAGATTACGGCTGCTATATCGAAGATCTCAAACGCGGGGAGACGGTCATCATTCCAGACGTGGCCAAGGATCCTCGGACATCTGCGTCAGCCGACCTCTTCCATTCGATCGGAATTTCCGTGCTGGTGAACGTGCCGATCATCGAGCACGGTGCGTTTGTAGGGGTCATGTTCGTCCACTACGACAGACCTCATGATTTCTCCGTGGAGGAACGCGACTTCGTGCGAACGATCGCAGATCGCACACGTGAGGCGATCTCAAGAATTCGTGCGGAGCAGGAACAGCAGGTGCTCAACCATGAGATCAGTCACCGCCTGAAAAACACGATGGCGATGGTTCAGGCGATCGCCACGCAGACGCTGCGCCCTGTCACCGATCGGGCACCTGTGGAAGCTTTTACCAGCCGACTTCACGCTCTTTCGAAAGCACACGAGGTTTTGCTCGGCCAGGACTGGTCGTCGGCGCGTATGATCGCCGTGATCGATTCCGTACTCGGTCAGCTCTCATTGCCGGACCGTTATTCGATCTCAGGTCCGGACCTCGAACTTGGACCGCGCTCGGCGCTGTCCCTGGCGCTGCTGATGCATGAACTGGGGACCAACGCGCTCAAATATGGAGCCTGGTCGAACGAGGCAGGCAAGGTCATCGTTTCGTGGACGATGGAAGGCGGAGGCGAAGACAGTGCGCTCGTTCTTGTGTGGAACGAGCATGGAGGCCCCCCAGTGGCCACCCCATCGGGCAAGGGATTCGGATCGAGGCTCATACGCCTAGGCTTGACGGGAACCGGCGGTGTCGACGTGGATTATGCCCCTGACGGGCTGAAGGTTAAGATGCGCGGGCTGATTTCCCAGTTGAGGCAGTCGTAATGACCATGAGTGATATCTCCAAGGACGTCGCGATTGTTCTGGTCGTTGAAGATGAGCCGCTCCTTCGCCTCGCCGGCATAGACCTCATCGAAGCTGCAGGATATCAGGCGGTAGCGGCGTCGGACGCAACCGAAGCGGTCGCAATACTCGAATCCCGAAATGACATCCGTATCGTCTTCACAGATGTCGATATGCCGCGCGGTGTCGACGGAATGCGTCTGGCTGCAATCATCCGAGACAGATGGCCGCCAATCAAAGTGATCGTGGTCTCCGGCCACGTCGAGGATCCCGGAGACGTGATCCCGGCTGAGACGGTGTTTTTCTCCAAACCTTACCGGGAGGAACAGATCGTGGAAACAATCAGGCAGATGCTGTCATGACGAGCACCGGGTCGGGTCCGCGTCTCATGGCACGACAAAATGGACCCTTTATAACCGCGCCAGCGTCGCGATAGTCGTCCAAACCGTAACTGTTATCGCTACACATCTCCCGGTCGACCGAACTGTTCCATCCGCTTCCCATCTGCTGGATTCATGGGAAGGCCGAGGCGGGGCTCCTCAGGTGTTTTTAGAAGCGTCGAGGCTCCAACGGCCTGTTGCCAACGATTTGGTCGACACGCTCAAGCACATCTGGCGTGAGCTTCGACCGCTGATCGAGCGCTGCAAGATTGTCCTGAAGTTGGGAGAGGCGCGACGCTCCGAGGATGACGGTTGAAACGTGCTTGCACGCCAAGCACCATGCCAGCGCAAAATGGGTCATGGACATCCCAAGCTCTCTGGCAAGCTCAGACAGCTGACGTACCTGCTCAACCTGGGTTTTGCCACCGTCGCTGTTGAGCCGCTCCTTTAGCCACTCGTAGCCGGGGAGGTTCATGCGGCTATCGGCCGGAACTTGGTCGTTATACTTGCCAGTGAGCATCCCTGATGCGAGCGGTGACCAGATTGTGGTGCCAAGTCCGATGAGGTCGTAGAGCGGCAGGTATTCGGACTCCACTTTCTGTCGCTCGAAGATGTTGTATTGAGGCTGTTCCATCGTCGGCGGCGCTAGGCGCAAATCCTTCGCGACGGCGTAGGCTTCCGTCAGCTGTTGGGCGGACCATTCCGAGGTGCCCCAGTATAGGATCTTGCCCTGGGCGATCAGGTCGTTCATCGCACGGACAGTCTCTTCAATGGGAGTGTCGCTATCCGGGCGGTGGCAGAAGTAAAGGTCCAGATACTCGACCTGCAACCGCTTCAGCGCTGCATGGGCCGCATCGGTCACGTGCTTGCGCGATAACCCGCGTTGAGTGGGCTTTTCTCCGCCCCAGAAGACTTTGCTCGATACGATATAGCTATCGCGGCTCCAACCAAGAGTTCTGAGTGCCTCGCCCATGACCACTTCGGAATTGCCCTTTTCATAGCCCTCGGCATTGTCGAAGAAGTTCACACCGTTGTCATACGCGTATTTCATCAACTCGACGGCGCTGCCCCCATCAACCTGTCTGCCAAAGGTGACCCAGGAGCCAAACGAAAACTCGCTGACTTTCAGTCCGGACTTTCCTAGGCGGCGATATTCCATGGTGACCACTCCGACGTTGAATGTGAGATCTGAAACTGTGCTCGCTACCATCAAGTAGAGCGCTACCGACAATGGGCGAGTGGGTAAGGATTGCGGAATGGGACGCCAAAAAAGCGCTCCCGTCCCTGAGGTCTCATACCCGCGTATCTAACCTCAATATCTAGATACAGTTTCATCGTCGGCTCGGCCAAGTCATTTATATTTCACGAAGTAACCCATGGAAGGGCAGACGATGCGGCTTTCCAGCAGTTTGGGCCAACATCCAAGCCCATATATCTCAGATCATTAGGAGCGTGTCGTTCGCGGAAGGACTGCTCGGCGGGGTCATTTGCCGCGCGGGCCGTCACTGACTGACGCTACTGTTGAGATCACAGCAAAGCGGCCTACTTTTCGCAATGTGGTCTCAAAGTCACCAAACCGGGAGTTTTTCATGAAGAACAAAGTTGCCGATGTCCTCACCCAGGTGCTGCATTCAGCTGGCGTCGAAAGGATCTATGGCGTCGTCGGTGACAGTCTTCACGGGCTGACGGAATCGCTGCGTCGACGTGGCGACATCGAATGGATCCATACGCGCCATGAAGAGACGGCGGCGTTCGCAGCGGGCGCCGAGGCACATCTCACTGGAAAGCTCGCTGTCTGCGCCGGAAGCTGTGGCCCTGGAAATCTCCATCTCATCAACGGATTGTTCGACTGCCATCGCTCACGCGTGCCGGTCCTTGCCATAGCTGCCCAGATACCGTCGGCCGAGATCGGCAGAGGCTACTTCCAGGAAACCCACCCGGATCACCTATTTCGCGAATGTAGCCACTACTGCGAGCTAGTGAGTCGTCCAGAGCAGCTGCCCGCCGTCCTGGAGTCCGCGATCCGAGCGGCTGTGGGCAAGCGCGGCGTGGCCGTCGTGGTCATTCCGGGCGATGTCGCATTGAGTGAACTTGATGCTAAAATCTCACAATCTATTGCTCTTGCTCTGCCTCAGCCGACTGTGGTGCCAGCCGAAGAGCAGATCGAACAGATGGTACAGCTTCTCGACGGCAGCGCGAAAGTGACGTTGCTTTGCGGTCGTGGATGCGAGGGCGTCCATGATGAGCTGATCGTTCTCGCCGACAAGTTGAAGGCACCGATCGTCCATGCTCTGGGCGGCAAAGAATTCGTCGAGTGGGAAAACCCCTTCGATGTCGGAATGACCGGACTGATCGGATTCTCATCCGGCTACAAGGCCATGCTCGAATGCGATACGCTGTTGATGCTGGGAACCGACTTCCCGTACCGACAGTTTTATCCCACCAACGCTAAAATTATTCAGGTTGATATCCGGCCCGAGAACCTCGGTCGGCGGACGCCGCTGGATCTTGCCGTTGTCGGTGACGTCAAATCGACGATCACGTCACTTTGGCCGATGCTCAGGGATCGGTCAGAAGATGGGCATCTCAGAGATTGCCTAGCAGCCTACAAGAAGGCGCGGGAGGGTCTCGACGATCTGGCTTCTGGCAAACGTGGTGGAAAGATACATCCACAATATGTTACCCGCCTCCTCAGCGAGCAAGCCTCCGACGATGCTGTGTTCACGTTCGACGTTGGGACACCGACCATCTGGGCCGCGCGTTATCTGAAAATGAATGGGAAGCGGCGCTTGATCGGATCGTTGGTCCATGGATCGATGGCCAATGCTTTGCCCCAGGCGATCGGCGCCCAGGCGGCATACCCCGATCGGCAGATCATCAGCATGTCCGGCGATGGCGGCTTTGCAATGCTGATGGGAGATTTTTTAACGCTCGTCCAGCAGGACTTGCCGGTTAAGGTGGTGATCTTCAACAATTCAACACTTGGCTTCGTTGCGATGGAAATGAAGGCCTCGGGCTTCCTGGAGACGGGCACTGATCTAAAAAATCCGGACTTCTCAGCAGTTGCGCGCGCCGCCGGTGTTCATGGTATCCGGGTCGAAGACCCGGCAGAACTCGAAGAGGCGATCCGGGAAATCCTGTCTCATCCAGGCCCTGCTTTGCTGGACGTGGTGACCAACACCCAAGAACTTTCGATACCGCCGAAAATAGAGGCCGCTCAAGTGAAAGGGTTTGGACTGTGGGCGATCCAAGCAGTGATGAACGGGCGCGGCGATAAACTCGTTGATCTTACGGTGTCGAATTTTCTGTCTCGGTAAGCCGCACCCAAACACCGTTCGCCTGTTTGAACCTTTAACAGAGGAGCCGGACGCTGCCTGCTCCTTTTCTAGAAAATCCTATTCATTTTCTCAGGCAAACACACCTTGCTTGCGCTGTCGTATGGAGCCCGGGCCTCGCGACGGATGATCAGGATCTCCCCACAATCGATCTTGGGTTATTCAGTCGAGCGCGTTATCGCCCTCAGGTCGAGTTGAAAGCTCATCGAGCAACTCGATCCGACGGAAACTTCATCCCGTCTTTTCGGTAAGGACGCAATCGCCAGTGGTTACGGCTGCCAGCGATCTCATTGATCGCCCGGTGTTGGTGGAGGCGCTGACCTTACACCGCTGCGGTAAGCTGCAGGGCCGCCCGCGCCACCTTGTCCCGCTTGCTCCGGGCGGCTCCGCTGCGGACACTCCGCACCGTCTAAAAGGATCGGGGGTCGTTGCGGCTCGCGCGGTTATAGAGCTGCCCGCGACGTCCTCGAACTTGCTGAGACGGCTCGCGACATCTCCCGCCTTAGTTCGATCGCCGCGCGTCTCGGCAAGAATTTCCGGTGCGCTGCGGCCATTCTTGGCAGGTATGCTGGCGACAATAACGGGTTGGCTGATCGCTGCGGACTGAGGATCCTTTGAACTCTTTACCTCTTCTACAAGGTAGCAAGGCGGTTAAGCCGGCGAGTGTCGCCAAAAAATTCGCGGCGAGCTAAAGCGCTTATCCTTGGAGGGTCCCCCACGGGCGAAATATCGCGCGCAGTTTTTCCGGGGTTCGCTGCTACCGGAGGATTTTTTTCCAGATTCGTTTCAAAAGACGATGCCACCGTCGATAATCTCCGGGTAGCCAGTTCATCAAGTCGTGGAGGAGATGCCGTGTCCACAGTGACCGCACGACCACTGGTCGGTGTGTCCGTCTCACTCATGACATGAAAGTCGCTGCGTCGTTATTCTTCGTTACGGCCTGCGTGTGGTCCCGCAGCATCAACGGCAACCAAGATCATTAAGGCGAACCGGCCGATCTGGCTCACATTTGTCGATATCCAGCATTCGATAATTCATAATTTATTGAGCTTCGGATGGCAGTCTGTGGCCGCGCGACAGGTATTGCGTTCGCGTATCCAGGGATCGGCATCGAATGAAGTATCAGTTAGCGGCTTTATCAGCCCTTATCGTCACGCTGACAGTCCTCGTCGCGATCAATCCCTTCGGCCAGAACATCGACGGTCGGATTACCGGTACGGTTCAATCGCGATAGTCGGTACATCCAGCCAAGGTGATCTGGTCAAGACTGGCCCCTCTAGGCCGCCCTGCCGGCAGCTTTATAGAACTCTCCTTTAGGCTGGAGCCTGGCACCGCGAGTTATTGAGCTAGGCCTAGCACGGCGCTCATCGCAACGAGGGCGGTCAAACCAGTGACTGCTAATCCGGTCGTAACGTAATTCGAGGATCGACCTGCATCCCCATGCCTGATTTCGCTTTTCGTTCCTAAGACAGCTGTGAACCCCGCTGCCATCCAACAAAGCAACGCGACCGCCCCAAGGATGATTGCCGAGTTTAGAGTAAAAGCCGAGGAGAGGGTCATGCGGGCACCCTTGCATAGACTGCGACGCCGACGGAGCCCTCCCAAGGGTGGGTTTCAATGCCATCTCCTTGGATGGCCTTGGCGTAGCTTTCTGTCGCCAAGCGGAGTTTCGGTCCTTCGTTTAAGGGCTCGCAGCATCGCATGATCATCGAGGCCGCCGATCGCTCGTCGATCTGGACGCGGTGCCTGTCGATCGTGCGCCCTTGCATTGACGCCCATCGAAGGTTTAAGTCGACGTCTATAACCACTAAAATCAGCGATCCCTTTCTCACGGCTTAGGGTACAACCTACGTGCAGAGAGCGCGTTCCAAGCCGAAATCTACGGCCCGCAAACGCACATTTCGTGGTCTACGCGGGCAGTCATGTCGAGATCAGCATCGGCACACAGCCGCAACCGGAGGTGTGGCAAGGCCGGATCGCAATTCGAAGTAACATCGGTGAACACGTTCCGCATCAAGGAAGGTGCGCCCCGTCAGGTTTATCCGAATGAATAGTGATAATCCTAACTGATACGATTGCGGAATTAGTATCGAACGATCGTCGCAGTCCGGAGTTTGGTCGACGGTCTGTTTGGCAAGGCAACATGGCGGAGAATCAACATGAAAGATGACGAGATTGCACGCGGTGAGGGTTTCTTCGAAACAATCGTCGGGAAAGGGAACGTCAATGCTGGAATCGGCCGCCTGTTGTTGTTGGTGGTCGCGTTTATCGTGATTTTCGGAACCGGTTTTTGGTTGATCTGGCCAAACTGATTTAGGTCCACAGCGACGACGGTGAGGAACCAGCGCCACACAAGGTAGGGTTGGCGACGCCAAGAACTGACAGGCACTGACGCGACGAAAACAAAAATACCTGACGGTATTTGAAACTTTTCCTTGCCCGCTACTTTAACGTTTTCAAATCAGCGGGAACTTCAACTGTATGCATCTGCCCAACCCTGAGTGTTCGAAGCTTCTCAATGATTATGACTGGACCTCTTCGTCTTTAGGAGCGGTCCAGCAATGGCCGGTGGAGCTTCGCACACTTGTCAATGTGATGATGGGTTCGCTGCAGCCGATGTTGCTTGTATGGGGCCCCGCCCAGATCACCATCTACAACGACGGCTACGCGCAAATGTGTGGGGCAAGGCATCCGGCTGCATTCGGCGCCAGCTTTCAAGATCTGTGGCACGATATCTGGGATCAGGTAGAGCCGATCATAACAGCCGCGTACGCCGGTCATGGAACAGCGATGGACGACATCGAATTCCTCATGCACCGTAACGGCTTTCCAGAAGAAACCCATTTTGCGTTCTCGTACACCCCTGTCCGAGATCCTTGGGGCACCGTTCTCGGTATGTTTTGTGCTTGCACGGAAATCACCGCCCAAGTTGCAATGAGAAAGGCTGAGAAGACGCAGCGGGAACGCATGCTTCAGGTGTTTGAACTCAGCCCGGGGGGAATTGCCATGCTCGTGGGTCCGTCTCATGAATTCGAGTATGCCAACCTCGAATATCAGTCGATGGTGGGAGCTGGACGGAATATCATTGGCAAGCCTGTTCGTGAGGCCGTGTCCGAGGTCGTAAGGCAGGGTTTCATAGATATTTTAGACAGGGTGTATGTGACCGGAGAGCCCTTCGTCGCCAAAGGTCTCGCCGTAGAACTCAATCGTGGCCCAGACGGGGAGAAGCAGTCGCGATTGATTGACCTGGTGTATCAGCCGATGAGGGATGACGCTGGCGCGATAACCGGTATCCTTGTTCAGTCGCGTGATGTCACGGACGTTAGAGCCGAGGAAGCCCGCCAGGAGTTGCTCTCTCATGAGCTGGGCCACCGACTGAAGAACCAGCTGGCCATGTTTCAAGCTATCGCATCTCAAACCCTTCGCAATGCGCCTGACATCGTGACAGCGCGACAACGCCTTTCGGATCGTATCGCTGTTTTGAGCGCCGCACACGACACTATTTTAGAAGGCGGCACCGGAACGTCAAAAGTCCGGCGTCTGGTGAAGCAGATGATCGCGCTTCACGATGATCCGGACAATCCTCGGTTTATCATCAAGGGTCCCGAGTTGCGGGTTGGGTCAAGACCATCATTGTCAATCGCCCTCATCTTGCACGAGCTGGCAACGAACGCTCTCAAGCACGGGGCGCTTTCAGAACCAGCTGGCCGGGTGGAAATAGAGTGGTGTGTATCCGGGGTGGAGCGAGACCGCTTCGAAATGACCTGGCGGGAAACAGGAGGGCCTCCCGTCGTAAAACCGATGGCTAGCGGTTCTGGCACGCGACTAATCTCGGCAGGACTGAACGGCGCATTGGATAGCGCAGTCGAATTTGACTATGCGCCAACTGGCCTAAGATTTCGTATCGAAGCCGATCTTCAAACTTTTCAGAAAGAACACTAATGACGCGATCCCTTCTTGTCGTCGAAGATGATGGCCTCATCAGAATGGACCTCGCCGACACATTAACGGATCTTGGCTTTGAGGTCGCCGAGGCCGGGAACGCTGACGAAGCGCTTATTGCTCTTGGCAAAAACCGACAATTTGCGGCTCTGCTCACAGACATCGACATGCCAGGAAGCA
This sequence comes from Rhizobium sp. 2MFCol3.1, assembly GCF_000377565.1. Classification (GTDB taxonomy): domain Bacteria; phylum Pseudomonadota; class Alphaproteobacteria; order Rhizobiales; family Rhizobiaceae; genus Rhizobium. The sequence continues at coordinate 73,851 of NZ_KB898369.1, forward strand.
TGAATGGAATCGCGCTAGCACATTACGTCGCTTCAAGTTACAGCGATTGCCAGATAATGGTTATTTCTGGTCGCTACCATCCCGCTCAAGGCTCCCTCCCACAAGGGGCGCAATTCTTGTTGAAGCCGATATCGCAGAAAGCGCTGTTAGAGGCTCTCGGTGTCGCTGGGCTGAAGCCGTGAAGCAACTCGCGAAAAAAGTTAGTGCACCAGCTTGGAAGCGAGAAATCAGCATCGGCGCTGCCCGTTCACATTAACTTAGACGCCGAAGAGTTTATCGGCTAAAGCTCCCCTCACGAGTATTTGCGAAATTTTGCCGTTTCCACGGCGGCTTTGCGAGTGGTCCCCCCATCGCATCAAATCAGGGGTTTCGGACCATCCGCATCAGTGACTGCCATCCAGTCACAGGCGGACGGTGAAGGCCGCAAAGCCATCAATAGCTCGTGAAGAATGCTAGCTGGTCGATATGAAAGGACAAAAATGGCCGAAGACGCTGGCGTGATAGCTGTAGACCATACGGGATTCTCGGTCACCTCGTTGGAGGAGGCGATCCAGTTCTGGACTGAGGCGATGGGTTTCGACCTTACTCGCCAAGGCGAGATGGGTGGTGAGTTCCTACGGGAGGCCACAGGGGTTGACGATCCGCGCTGCCGAATGGCGGTGGTGACGGCTCCAAATGGCTACCCGATCGAGCTTCTCGAATATTCCACGGGCGGTACGCTGGGCCAGACACCTCGTAGCGCGGGTGCGATCGGCGCCGCGCACATTGCTCTCGTGGTTACGCATATCCACACGGCCATCTCGCGGGTGGAGACGGCGGGGTGGGCAATAAAGGGCTCGCCGCAGTCGATACCAGCCGGTCCGCGATGCGGCACAATGGTAGCCTACATCTCCGGTCCGGATGGTATCACCATCGAGTTGATGCAGCCGCCTGTTTAGCCGTTCAGGTCGCTCCTACGCTGGCGTGCCGATTTCAATTTACGGGGCGGCCGATGCATCCGTGCATAGGATATCCAATTCTTGTATTGCGCGCCGCATAAGATAGAGCGATGTCCCTGATGGGGTATTTAGGCGTGGACCGGGCCGCTTTGCCGCCATGAGCGACTAGGCTGCCATACGCTGCGCTTCCTGAAGAAGATCCAAAGGCCTGCATGGCTTTGAATAGAGCTTGGAGGCCGGATATCTTTTATTCAGCTGGGCGTGGTCAGCGTGACCGGAGTGAAAAACAAACGGTACCTGGATGTTGGTCAGTGCGTCCGCGACAGGGAAAACATCGCCGTCTACGAGTCTGACATCGAGAACCGCGCAATCTGGACGGTTATTTGCCAGATATTCGAGAGCCTCCTGCGTAGAGGGATAGGGTCCAGCCACATCCCAGCCCTCATCCTCGAAAATCATCTGCAAATCGAGCGCAACAAACATCTCGTCTTCAACAAGCAAAACCGTTTTATTCATTTGCACCTACGGAAATTGGCATTTTTAATTGGTGACGAAGGATATGTCCGTCTCCATCTGTTACGAGCGTTGCCCTCAGCTGGCGAGCGGCCGTCGAAAGAAGAACAGTGCCAAACCCTTGCCGATCCAGTTGGCCCACTTCAATTTCTCTATGCTCCTCCCAGGTCATCACCAGAAAGGCTTCATCAAAATCCCATCGAACGGATAGCTGTCCGTCGACGGCGCCCAGCACGCCGTGCTTGACGGCGTTGGTCGCCCATTCATGGAGGATAAGGGTTAAAGGCGTGATAAACTCCTGGCGAATAGTGAGATTCGGCCCGTGAACCGACATTGAACTTTGCTGTGAATATGGGGAGAGCATGACATTCAGCAATTCATCGAGGGGAACTCCGTTTTCTCGATCCTGACGGGTCGCAAGCGAGTGTGCCTGCCCCAATGCTAAGATGCGCCCTTCCATGTTGGCTACAAAAGATGGGACGGAAGTGTGGTTACGCGAGGCGACGCGCATGATCCCGGCGATCATCGCAAACAGGTTCTTCACACGGTGGTTCATTTCCCCGAGCATGAGGTCACGTGCTTCGGCACGATCATTTTCAGCCGTCACGTCCACGCAAACGCCCATGACACGCCCGCGCCTGCGATGGGTAACCGGTCTGGCGAAAACCTTTAGCCAACGGGTTATCGATGATGTGGGCTCCAGTTTAAGCGTGAGATCAAAGCCCTTGTGCGTGTTGGAGGCCATTCTGATTGCTTCAGCGACCTCTTCTCTTCTCGGCTCTGGGATGGCGCTGAGGAATTCCTGAAACTTCACGTTCTCGGCCCTAAAGCCGAAGAAATCGCGCATGGTGCTGTTCAACGCGATGCTGTCATCGTCAGGCAGAAACTCCCACACGCCGATCCCGGCGGAGTGAACGGCCAGATCGAGACGCTCCTGCTCGGCAGCAAGCTCGTTTTGCACATCCAGTGCTTGGGTTATGTCAGTCAGAACAATGGTGGCGCCGTCAATCGTTCCGTCTGACGTGCGGTACGGAAGAATGCGCAACGTGAACGTGCGTGCGTGCGTGCGATCGGGAACGGTTTCGAAGGCATCGCGGCCTTCCGCCATGACCTTTCGAACGTTGGCCACGTAGTCAAAATCGAGAACATGGCTGGCGACATCCGAAAAGGGTCTCCCCTTATCGCTAGGTTGCAGCGGAAATAAACCCGTTGCGGCTTGTGTGAAGGACCTGATGCGAAGATCTTTGTCAAGAACCACGACGGCCAGACTGGTCGAATCGAAAAAGTTCTTGAGGTCGGAGTTTGCCGTCGTAACTTGGTCGATCTTGCCTTTCAGCTCGTCATTGACTGTTGTCAGTTCCTCGTTTGTCGATTGAAGCTCTTCATTCATCGACATCATTTCTTCGTTGGAACTTTTCAATTCCTCGTTCGCGGTTTCAAGCTCCTCAATGGCCGTTCGTAGTCGATGCTTCGTAAAGCGAAGCTCGCTCTCCAATGCCTCCACATGACCGTCACCCGGCTCGAGTTCGATCAGATCGCTATCGACAGGCACAGTGAGCTTGCCCTTCTCTTGGAACACGAAGAGCAGTGTGCCGTCGCTCAAAGGATCGCAAATGATGTCAACCGTGAGGGTACCAAAGTCCGTGACAGCTTCGACGTCCCGAGCAATGACCCGCCTGCCCGCCTTTCCAGCTTGCCTAAGAAGCGGTCCTATATTCTCTTTAATCCCCGGCCGCGCCAACGCAGTTGCACTGCTTTCATTCGAACGAGACACGGGAAATTCGAAAAAGCGACTGAGAGGCCCGTAGGCTGCTACGATCTGGCCATCTGTATCGAGCACCAGGCAGGCCGGAACATAACGGTCGACAATTTTAGTGACCGCAAGGCTGTCGTCGGCGCGCGTCCTCGTAGGAACGGCCGAGGGCGTTTCTCGTCTGGTGGATTCGCGCCGGTTGCCCGCTGGCAACGGAATTGGGTACGCAGGTGAGCCTGGCATGCGCTCGAAAAGGCGGGTTTTTTGATCAACGGCAGAAAACAGCTTTTCGAAACGTCCAACGCTCTCCGACGTCCCCAGAAATAAGAACCCGCCTGGCCTCAACGAATAATGGAGAAGCGGCATCACCGTCTGCTGCAGTTTGTCGTCGAAATAGATCAGCAAGTTGCGGCAGGAGACGAGGTCGACCTTCGAAAATGGCGGGTCTTTGATCAAGCTGTGAGCCGAGAAGCGGATCATGCTTCGAATTGCTGAATTGAATGTAAACCGATCCTTTTGCGGGACGACGAACTGCTCTTGGAAATTCAAGGGAATATCCGCGAGCCCGGCAAGCGGGTAAATTCCTTCTCTGGCAATCTGCAGCATGCTTTCGTCAATGTCGGTCGCGAAAATCTGGACATTGCATTTCAACCCGAGAACGTTCGCAGCGTCTGCGAAAAGCATTGCGATTGAATAGGCTTCTTCACCGCTTGAACATCCAGGCACCCACACCCGAATTTCGTCGTCGCTTCTCTCTGCCTCGCGCAATAGAGGGACCACTGCCTTATCGACGAGAACATCAAAAGCGGCTTTGTCGCGGAAAAAATTGGTGACGTTGATGAGAAGGTCTCGGAAAAGAGCTTCGCATTCATCATTGTCGCCCTTAATCCGCTGCAGATAAGCGGCCGCCTTATCAATGCCTAGGACGTGCATTCGGCGTTCGACCCGACGTATGACGGTCGACCTTTTGTAATTGGAAAAATCGTGTCCGATGGCCGAACGTAGGACGCGACATAAATCGTCAATATGATCTGCAATGACCTGGCCAGCACTGGTCCCGGCCGGCCGCCTGAAGAAGAACTGGTTCAGGCAGTCCAGGATCTCGGATGGCGCTCTTATGTAATCGACCAAGCCCGTGCTGACCGCAGATGTCGGCATCCCATCATACTTCGCGGTCTCCGGTTCCTGGACAACGCACAGTCCTCCATTTTCTTTCACCGCCCGCAGGCCCGTTGTTCCGTCGGCGCCAGTCCCGGACAGGATGACGCATGCGGCATTCGCATGCTGATCGTTCGCCAAGGAGATGAAGAAGTCGTCAATTGGGCGACGGAGACCTCGAGGTTGCGTAAACGACGCCAACTCCAGGCGGCTCTCTCGGATTGAGAGACCCTGACCTGGGGGAATAATGTAGACACACTCCGCCTCCAGCCGCTCACCGCCCTCGCACTGAAGCACTTTTAGGCTGGTATGCCGTGCTATCAGCTGTGCGAGCATGCTTTCATGGTGAGGGTCCAGATGTTGGACCACGACAAAGGCCAATCCAGTTGGCAAGACCGCAGTGGAGAACAGGTCGCGCAGAGCCTCGAGACCACCAGCGGAGGACCCGATCCCGACGACTGGTACAAACCCGTCGGCGCTTGTTTGGTCGTTCATTTCTACGTGCAGCACAGTTGACCTTTAGTGGCTGGGATTGCGATCAAGCTCGGCGAGGGTGACCTTTGCCTGTGCGATGGCGTTTGTGGAATTTGCGACAGTAGACAGGGTACCTTCCAGCATCACGTTGTGTCCTTCGAGCAATGGCCTTATCCGCAAAAGCGCGCCCCCCAGCTCATGGTCGTATTGATCTAGCAAATGTGGACTCGATCTGCTGATATCGAACTGCGATGCGAAAATGTAACGGGTCACCTCGCCTGACGTCGTTAGACGGGACATGAACAGGAGGTTCACAAACGGTCTTCCATCTTTTCGAAAGTTGACGATCGGCGTCCTAACAGACGTGCCCTCGCCGGAAAGAAATTGCCGGATTTTCGCCTTGGCCTCCAGATTGTCTCCTTGCCGACCGTCTGGATTGGTCTGGAGAAAGCGACAGTTTCTGCCCAGCACCTCGTCAGCGCCGTATCCTGTAAGCTCGGAAAAGCGATCGTTTACCAAAAGGAGCAGGTTATCCTCGCTTGCCTCCGCAAGAGCGAGTGCGATCGAGGAATTCTCGAAAAAGTTGATAAGAGGGCGGTCAACTTCAATGTCTGTCAAGTTAGTGATCCGATCAGATTCCGGTTTCGAAACTAGGTAATGCATGACCGGAGTTAATCAAAAGAAATTCGAACTCTCGACCAGACTAAATACCTGAGGGAATGTTGATATGCGTCAGGTGTAGATTACCCAAGGTTGTGGATGCCGTTGTTACGGCCAGTCTTTGTGCGCGATCGAAGGCGCAATTCGAGCATCAGGGACGGTCATCTGCGAGCTGTAACCTTATGTACGCTAAGGTACAGAGGCGAGAATACGCGCTGGATTTGGCGGTAGCATTGGAACCGCTTCTCGCCAAACGTGTTTTCCAACGTCATTTCAAAGGAGGACATGATGGCTACCACCAAGACCAACACGAAAACGCTTGATGATCTGTTTCTTGATACGCTCAAGGACATCTACTTCGCCGAGAAGCAGATTTTGAAGGCATTGCCAAAGATGGCCCGCGCTGCGCAGTCCGAAGAAGGCAAGGCGGGTTTCCTTCAGCATCGCGATGAGACCCAGGGTCAGATCGAACGCCTGGAACAGGTTTTCGAACTTCTTGGCAAGCCTGCCCGTGGCAAGACTTGCGAAGCGATCCAGGGGATCATCTCCGAGGGCGAGGAAATCATGGAAGAGTTCAAGGGCTCCCCTGCCCTGGACGCTGGTTTGATTTCCTCGGCTCAGGCGGTAGAGCACTACGAGATCGCGCGTTACGGCACTCTGATCGCCTGGGCCACCCAGCTTGGCTTGAAGGACGCAGTCCCGCTCCTCCAGGCAAACCTCGAAGAAGAGGAAGCGACGGATCAGAAATTGACGCAGCTTGCCGAGACGGCAGCGAACGCGAAGGGCGCCAAAGCAGCCTAACGCCTGATCAGGGCTGCCTCGAACGGGGCAGCCCTATTGCATGTAGGCCAGTACCCATCGTCCATTATGTTGCTCGGGATGGGAGATAGTCTGGATAAAGCTTCGACCGCAAACTCCACTTGCAGCATGAACACCCGGATTGTGCTGGGCATAGCGATGCCCGTCAGTTTCTCGCGTGCCAAAAAACGGTCCACGCCCGCCTGCCGCATGCGCCTTTGACCTTCGGCCTGGATTTGCTCCTTCTCACCTGCAGCCTGAGTTTTGGATTGGCTTAATCCACCTTCGATCAACTTCAACATTCCAAGTGCCCTGATTTTTGTCCGCCTATCTCAGAGAAAACTGCGATTCCTGGCAAGACGTTCGACTTTGGGCGGCGGCAACTTTCATGCTGCGTGACAAATTCGTGACAGCAATGGTCGTCATAAAAGGAGGCGGAAGCCAGCATCGGTCAAGCCGGTTCGAGCTCTGTGTTGGCGGATTTGCATGCACCGAGCTCTGGGCAACATTGGGTCGCCCGAGCAAGCCAGCGTAAGAATGCTTGCAGATCGAAAGGGATGGACTGGAAACGACGCCTCCCAGCAGACTTCGCGCTGCGGAACGAATCACCTCCGAAATGATTGAGTCGCAGTAGGGTAAGTCTTCGACAGGGATCATTCTTATGCGTAGTCGATCGAAGCCGCTCCTTCGCGATGATCAGGTCGCGAAATCCAGGCCCAAGCGGCCGCGCGACCCTGCGCAACCAAACCTTCCGTTTGATGAAATGCCCTCCCGGATTGAACCGGCTCTAGCACTTCTCAAATCGAAAGCGCCCGTCGGCCCCGACTGGGCTTTCGAGGTGAAATTTGATGGCTATCGGGTGTCGGTGCACATCGAGCCCAGTGGTGTCCGCATTTTGACGCGCGGAGGCCATGACTGGACGCATCGGTTCCCGGCCATCGCTGCCTCAGCCAGAAAACTCGGGGTCGGCACGGCGATACTTGACGGCGAGGCGGTTGTTCTGGACAACAGAGGTCGATCGGATTTCGGAGCCCTCCAGCGTTCACTGGGCGGCCGGGGAGGCAAGCGAGCGTCGGAGGAAGCCGTGTTTTTTGCCTTCGATCTGTTGTATTTTGATGGACATATCCTGACAAACACTGAGCTGTCCGTCCGGCGTCACTTACTGGCCGACCTGCTTGCCAGAAGTAACGGCGCGGTACAGCTCTCGGAAGAACTCGAGGGCGACGGTGAGACGCTGCGTCAAGCCGCCTGCGCACACGGGCTCGAAGGCCTTATCGCCAAACATCGAGAGAGCAAGTATCGTTCTGGGCGTACCGGCGACTGGCTTAAAATCAAATGCGTTCAAAGTGAAAGTTTCGTTGTAATCGGGTATGAGCAGAGCAGCGCCGCGCGAGGTGGTATCGGCAGCTTGCTCCTCGCGGCTCGTGATGGAGAAGGATGGAAGTCCGTCGGTTCGGTTGGGACTGGTTTCAAGGAAGCTGAAGCCTTCTATCTCAAGCAGACCCTCGACAGGTTGAAGACCAAAAGGCCGGCGGTTCCGATCAGGGGGAAGAATTTGGTCTTCGCACAGCCGACGCTCATTGCCGAGATCAATTTTCGTGGATGGACGGACGATGGCAATCTTCGTCACGCGTCGTACAAGGGCTTGCGTGAGGTCCAGGATAACGCAGCGATCTTCCAGATCGACAGCCAGAAAGCATGATGGAAGCGACGGAGTGCAGCATGTATCCCAGCAACGCGGATCCATCGCACGGCCACTTCGGGTGGCCCAACTGCATCCGCCGCGCGGCCTCCTGACCTTCATCGGTTTCTCGGACCGAACACCGCGACCGCGGACGGAGCAAGTATCGGAACGATGGAGCCGACTGGTCGTTGTGGATGAAGTGACATCGTCGTTTGCGACCGTTCAGCAACAAGGAGGCCTCAATGGCAGAGCCTACGAAAACAACGTCAGATTTGATACATGCAGTCATGGCGGAGCTGGGTATTGTCGATCCAGTTTCAATCGCTGCTGCCACCGAACGACACGCGGAAATGATTGAAGTTTACAAGCAAGGCAAGATGACCACCGCGGCCCTCAAGCATAGCTTGGCGGCGCGTCCCAACACCGAAGAAGGTGGCAGCGAAAGCGCAGTTGTTGATCACACCCGCCCGTCACAAAGTCGATAGGCGGCCCAGTCGTTCGAACTTGATGATCACGAACAGGAGGTCGTCCCGCCGCGCCCTTTGATACGCTTTTCGCCTCTTAATGTGTGGCATTGTGGTGGCGGGAGTGTTGAACTCTTCAGGAACGATGAGCCAAGCAGAGGCCAACCACGTTTACCCCTCCGGGATGACGGGGGCAAACCACGCCCCGGACGACCTACGGTCTCTTGGGGACAAGAGCGGCTCGGGGATTTCTACCCTCCAGGTAGAGGGAATAGGCGAAACATCTTGTCTCTGGAACCGTTGAGCCTCGGTGTCGTTTCAGATAAAACAATCGAGGTCCAATCATGCACAAGAAGTCAGTCATCGTTATTGCCATCTTGTTGGCAGCCTCACCTGCAGCAGCGATCTATCGCCTGAGCCCGCTGAAGATAACATGTGATCAGGCGCGTGCCGCGGTCCATGACCAGGGTGCGGTAATATTTCGCTGGACCTCGCCGCGTGGCCTACCACTCTATGATCGGTTCGTGCGTAATAGCCGATATTGCGACGCAAACGAATATGCCGAATGGAAGCGGATCCCTACGCGAGACCGGTCATGCCCGGTCCTCTTTTGTGAGAACGTCGACCGGCTGGACGGAAACTTCATCATCCCTGATAATTCGCTCTGATGAGATGCACGCGCGACAAATGAGCCATGTCGCGCCTGAGAAACATGGTTTCAGTGCTTTGCCTTGGTGATGGATCCGAGTGCTGGCCTAGCAGCTGGCTTATTCAGGCGAACTCAATGTGCTTTTTCACCAGAGGCGACCAGAATCTAGCGAGCCTGCCAATTAGGCAGCTGCTGCCCCTGCCCGAGAACCGCCCCCGAGGAGAGGAAGACGGAAGCCATATGGACGCGTAAATGGAACGCTTATCCGTTACTCGTGCGCGCTGACGCCCATTTAGGACCTCCAGTGCTTGCAAAAAGGCACCTATAGGCCTGCCAGCACTCCCTCAGCGCCTGAATACCCTGAGGCGGTATCAGCCGGCCACGACACCGACGCACAGCAGCGTTCCTCGGCCGACGTCCAAGACCAAGAAATGGGCGCTCCCTATCCAGAGCCTCTCACCTAATTGTACGCGGTGTCGTCAGTCGCCACGTGGAACTAAAGACGCCTCATTCACCAGATGCCTGAGAGTTAGTCATTTGGGCCGGCTGGCCTATGGCTTCTTCTTGAGTGCGCTGGGCTTATGAGCTGCCTTGGCGCCGGTCTTCGAACTCTCAACGATGATCTGCGGATCTGCTTGGGACGCTTTGACGTCGTGACCCTTGATCTTCGTTGGGCTGGTTTGTTTCTTGACGACGGTGCCCGTCGTTTCGCCCTGGCTGGTTTTCCAGGTGACATGGTCACCCTTTTTCAGGTCTTTGCTCACAATTTCCTCCGTGCAACACTGAAAAATATTCGGGCTTACCCGTCACTTTGCGGTGACGCGCAGCGCTCCTAGATCGCCGAATGTTCGGTGGAGTGCGGTGATATTGTCCGCAGTTATGTCTGCTGATACTTCGATCTCGCCGCTGAGCTTGGCATCGTCTCGTCCATGTTCAGTGGCTGAGGGAGCGTCGCCACCGCTGACGTCAACACCCGAGGAATTATGACGACCAGCGGCACGAACGAACACATCTGTCCTTTCAATACCGATTTTTTGCACCAGGTGCTCGATCGCGAGGTCCGCAGCTTCCCGCGTTTCGAAAGTTGCTGTAACGGTCTTGGTCTTGCTGTCTGACATTTTCCACTCCTTTGACAGGAATAGAATTGTCAGCAAACAAGTAAGTTCCCGGCCGGCCTTCTTTCTGAGACGACAACGTGCTGGCCTTCGCCAATCACTCGCCTGGCCGTCCCCTCCATCTTGCTGGAGCATGGGGCCCTATAGCCTGGACCGTCGGGTGAGCCACTATGCGCCTGCGCTCCGATCAAATTGGCTGCCGCGAATGTGGCAGTTTCTTACGGGACCAACTGCGTCGACAAGGCTGAAACTTACGAGATTGACTTGGAGGACCGTATCGATACCTAGCATTTTTCGAGCTGATGATCGCGATGTTCACGCTCGCTGGTCGTGCGTAGGTTCTACTATCGCGCCATTTCATTGGAGGTTGAAGTTGACCCTGATTGAACTTGATAAAGCCGCTTGGATCAATCTCGAACGAGCAGGTACGGACTCCGGCTCAGCCTTGCGCTACCTGAACTTTTGTACGGTCGATCGCGACGGACATCCGCAGGCTCGCCTGGTGGTCCTTCGGGCCGCGAACCGTGAAGACCGCACGATCGAGATCCACACGGATATTCGCTCCGCGAAATGGCGCGAAGTGAGCGCCAATCCAGCAGTGACGGTGTTGGCGTTTGACGCGGCGCGTGGTCAGCAACTTCGATTGCGCGGCAAGGCGGAACGCCATGGGCGAGGGAGCCCCAAAGCGGCAGACGCGTGGGATAGGCTGTCGCCATGGACGCGATCGACCTACACTGGTGGCCCTCCGGGAGAGTCATCGGCCGACGTTGAGCTTGAGACGGCCAGTGCTGGTGGCAAAGAAGGAAAGTTTGTCTTTGGAGTGATCGTATTTCAGGCTTTTCAACTTGATTGGTTTCAATTGAAGCGCGGTGGCAATCGGCGGGCGATGTTTTTATATGGATCCGGTAGCGAATTGGTGGATGCGCGAGAGATCAACCCCTGATCTTGCTAGGACTCAGCTTGTCGGTTTCGGCAGCACGACCGTAGCCGACAGACCTCCCTCGGGCATGTCCTGCAGCACGAGACGGCCGCCGTAAAGACCCGAAACTTCCTTGGCTATCGATAGACCGAAGCCGTCCCCCGGCACGGTCTCGTCTAAGCGAACACCTGGGCTCAAAACGTCAGTCAAGTCGTCGCTGTTAATGCCGGGACCGTCGTCGGCGACGACAATTGCGATTTCGCCGCGATCTTGCGCGCCGGCTATTCGAACGGACGAGTTCGCCCACTTGCACGCGTTATCGATTATTGCCCCCAGTATCTCGTCGACGTCTTCGGGGGCGCACGCGACACTTAGGGTCTCATCCAGCTGGTTTGAGATAGTCAGCTGCCTGTCTACATACAGTTTCTGCATCATCGCCACGATATCATCGACATGCGAGCGAAGCTGGGTAGTGGGAGCGAAACCTGCCGCTGACACCCCTGCCCTGGCCCTTGCCAGGTGATGTTTGATCTGACGGTCGATCCTTTCGACTTGCAGACGCGCCTCTCCGGTCGGATCAGCGTCATCGTTCAAAGCGAGATAGAGACTCGCCACGGGGGTTTTGAGACCATGCGCCATGTTTGCAAATTGGAGCCGTGTTTCGGCAATCCGCAGCTGGTTCCGCTCTACCAAGCGATTGATCTCCCCAACGAGCGGGCGCAACTCCTCCGCCTGAGGCTCATCAAGTCCCCTTGATTGACCGGACGAAACGTCGGCAACCTTCTCAGCCAGCGTTCGAAGAGGCGAAAGACCGTAACGGACCTGAAGCAGGATGCCGACAACGAGCAGCCCACCCAACACGAGCATTGCCGGGACGAGAAATAACAGTGCCCGTAGTACGGGCATGACAAGAGCCGAGCGCGGTGCGGTGGCGATGATCTCGACCCCGCCTCCTGCCGTGAACGACTGCGAGGTCAGGAAATGCAGGTTTTGCCCGCGGTTGTCCCGTCCGGCGCCCGCTCGTGGGGTTCCAGTCAGCAGGTTGCGCCAATCAACGGGCTGCGGAGGGTTCGACAAGTTCGCTCCAGAAAGAGAACTGGAGGTCAAACGCTTTCCAGCAGTGCTCACCTGCCAATACCATCCAGACCCGGGCCGATCGAACGGCGGGCCGTCAAGGTTACCGTCAACCGCAAGCGAACCATCGAGGCCAATCTTTATACTGCCCCTGACAGCTTCGATCTGCACGCTCAGCCGCTGGTCGACCTGATCCCTGACCACATTGGCAACGATAAGGGCGAGGACGACGCAAGCAACTACCAGTGCTGCAAGGGCATAGAATATCGAAAAAACGATGAGGCGTCCCGCAATTGTTTGCGGATTTCGCAAACGCGACGCGATCATTTGCTGTTTGCCGTCAGCATGTAGCCGCGTCCGCGTTCTGTCTCGATCCTGTCGGTACCAATCTTTCGTCGAACCCGCGCGACGATGACTTCGATTGAGTTGGAATCAACATCCGCGTCGCCTTCATAGACCCGCTCGATGAGTTCTCTCCGATCCACGATGACCTCCTTTCGCAACATCAGGCATGAGAGTACACGCCACTCGAAGGCCGTTAGCTTCAACGGTAGTCCTGCGAGCTCAAATGTGCCGAGCTGGGCATCGAACGACAGGTCGCCACAGGTGATGACGGACGCAGCGTGGCCCGCCGAGCGCCGAACGAGGGCGCGCAGCCGAAGGACGAGCTCCTCGACCCGAAAAGGCTTTGTCAGGAAATCGTCCGCTCCAGCCTTGAATGCAGCGACTTTGTCCGGCCAGCCGTCACGGGCCGTCAGCACTACAACAGGAAGCGTACGCCCCGCGTCCCGCCATGATTTTAAAACCGCGACACCATCGATCTTCGGAAGGCCAAGATCCAGGACGGCTGCGTCGAATATCTCTGTGAGCCCGGCGTGCTCGCCGTCTTCGCCGTTTCGAGCGAGATCAACGACGAAGTTCTGCGACCGTAGGGCGGCTGCAATTTGGTGGGAGAGGTCGGCATCGTCCTCTACAAGGAGAATTCGCATGAATACCCGGAAGCTGTTTATAGTCTCACTATGAACTAGGGCGAATTCGCTTAACTGAAACTGAACCGTGTCATTCAGTCTGCGTGGGGACCGAAAATCGTATCGTCACCCTGTCAAAACCAACAGGAGACACTGTGATGTCCATCGAAGATAGCTCGCCAAATCCCCGCGAGAACGAGAAGAACACGTCCCCCGGGCGCCCCACCAAGCACTTTGCGGCGTTCGCCATCTCGGCGTTCGTTGTCCTAGCAGTCGGTGCAGCAGGCGGCGCAACGGCAATGAAGCTCACCAGGCCTAACGTGGAAATGGCGCCGTTGACCCCTGTCGTGATCACGAGCCTGAAAGACAGCAACGCCATCGTGACGATCAAGGGCAACGTTGCAGAGATCTATGGAAACAAGTTCATCGTGCAGGATGCTAGCGGCCGAGCGCTGATCGAGACCGGCCCTGCTGGAGATGATGGAAAGCTTGTCGCGCTAGACGAGCCTGTCACCGTTCAGGGAAGGTTTGACGATGGGTTCCTTCGCGCAAGCTATATTGTGCATGGCGACGGAAAAACGGATGCGCTTCGCCCACCGCCCGGCCCCCGCCCACATGGTGGCCCATTGGAGGAGGCCATGCGGCACCTGAAACCCTAGTCATCTCGTTTGCCAACGCCACAGGCCTACCGCATGAAATGGGCGACTTGGAGAGGACGTCTCTTTCGACGTCTTCTCCAACGCCATTTCGATTTCGGGATGGTCGAGCGGTGGTTCTCGGGTCATACGAAGGCGCTCTATCGCTTCTGTCTTCATCTGAGCTTACCATTGCTCATAACGCGCCAAACTTGATCTTGGCGGCCTCTGGCTTTAGAGAGGCCCTAGATAAACATATGGACTGACAGACTTTGACCACGCGCTACCTATGGACGCTAGACCGTTTTGGTCAGCAGTCCCGTAACGGCCTCGCGACTGAAAATGAGCTTCTAGATATACTCAATGGGGAAGCTCTGCCATCTGTGATGCCCGCCGATTGGCTCCTGGCGACGATGCAAATCGACATGGAAGGCAGCGGTCTTTCGATCCACGAGTCTAGCCATAATCCTGAGGATAGTTGGAAGCTTGAACTGAAAATAGCGCGTTGACGCCAAGGACAGTGCAAAAAGCAGGAGCATGACAATGGGTGAATTCACAGTCGACGATGCGACGAAGCGGATCTACGAATACCTTCAGGCGGACAATGTCGATATCGATAAGCGCATTGCAGATCTCAAGGCGGCTCTGGCGCTTGAGGGTTTGAAGGAGGCCGTATTCGACCCCGTCAAGCTTGTGCAGGGAAATCGCGAGGCAGAAAGCGAATGAAGGCATATTTCCGCCAGCGTGGGGTGACGGTTAAGTTTCCTAACTGATGCTCGGCCAGCAGCAAGGGTCCGAATTGGGTTCGGCCGTGCTGATCATTTCCCGTGACTTTGCCAGATTGTAAGCGGCGAGAAGAGCGCCTTCTCGCAAGCAGTACCCGTCTGACTTACCTGGTTACCTCGGGGCTTAACAGCCGGGGAATTCGACCAAATGAGCCTGAGCGTGGGAATGCAGATTGAGGGGCCTGCCCACGCCTCTTTTTACGACCTTTGCGAAGTTCAATGTCTCTCGGTTATAGAAGGCTCGGTACCCTCGGCTTCCATTTTCAAACGCGCATCACGGAGACGAGCGGTCTTGGCATGACGCACTACGCGTTCTCGCTCGACGATTGAACGAGCGATACTGTCGGTATCAGCGGCAAGTTTGCGTCGGCCTTCTTGCGTTATCGATTGCCTGACTAATCCCATTGAATTTCTCCGGTCGGCTTTCAAACGGTCCCAGCGCCCGGACCAGTTGGTCAAGAAGCGCCGCTTGAGTTGATTTGAACGAGGTCGACGCTGGCGGTGATCGCTCGCTGGCCTTTCTCGGAATCGATCGCACAGTGGTTCAAAGCGCACCATTCGCGAACGGCGGCAGTAACGGTTTCGATCTGGTCGTCGGTTAGTGATATGAGGGATATCAACATGGGCGGGACTCCTCCGATAGTTCGGCAAGAGCAAGTAGCAACTCCCAAGCGACGTCCACCATTTCAACTCGACGCCGACGAAAGGTAGTGTACTCTCATTTCGAGAGATTGAAACTTTTAACAACCTTTGTACGGTATGGCACAAAAGTGCTTTGAGTTGAAAATTGACAATGGTCCCCCGTGGTGCTGACTGAATGATGTGATGTGCATGCCTGGTTTTAGGGCCGAAACGTATCACCCAGTCAGCCCCTGCACTATCACGCACGCATATGAACAGGGCAATATGTCGACATGACCGTACGGTATCAGACAATCTGGTTGCGCTTGAGCAGCGTTTCCGAACATAATTTCGAAAGTGTCGATTGCATCACCCTGACGGCAAGACGCTTGTCGGAATAATTTGCGAACGCGACCCCTGGATACTGAATGGAGTGAGATCGATCTCTCTTGGCGCGCTTGCAACTTATCAAGCCGCGGTAACTATTGTCATCGCTGACTCCCGCTGCTCCTGTGCTGTAACTTCACACAAAATGCCCATGCCAGACGTTCGATATGCTGGGGTGGCGGAACTCCTTGCCATGACGGGTGTTAGTGGTGTAGTCGGGCGTAAGCGTAATTGGAGCGCGGTGCTCTCCCTACCCTCGGAAAACCGAGGTCGCTTCCAGCCTTCGCGCTGTGACGCGGGGTTCGAATCCCTGCCCCGACTACCAAATTTCGGCCGCGGGACGAGTACGGCTTAGGGTGTAATAACCTTTGGCCTTTCGTTGCGTTTGAGCCCAGGAGCCACGCTTGGCTGGCGACTTTCGAGAAGTCAGACATGAAACAGCTGTTTGCGAGTTTACCCGTTCAAAATGCTGAATGGTTTGGCGAGGGGCATCCAGCAACGCGCCGCAGAGAGCGACGCTGACGCAGTTATTTGTGATCAGTGAAGCCGCGTTGTGCTAGCTCGTCGATTTTCCTGGGAAGGTCATCCTGTACAGCTCGCGGTTCTTGTTTGGAGATCTGGCCCTTGGTAGCGTCGTTTGCAAGCTCGACGTCGCCATGGTCCCAAGTTTGGACAACGTTCGATGTAGGGTTTACGCCTGGAAGTGAGGGAGGCGGTGCGTTCGAAACCGGCTCTCTAGCGCCGGCTGCTACGTCCTTCATTTCGATTCCGCCGTCGATCCATCGTTCAATCAGCTCCCTGAAACGCGAATTTCCGTCGATAGGCACCCCAAGATCTCGGTACTTCGATGCCGTCTTTCGAAATATCAGGCGTCGCCGCTCTCTTTGAGATAGCTTCGCCAGATCGTCGAGGGAGTGGGCCATCATGCAAACCTGAGCATATTGCGGACGGGAAGAGAATTGGCTCGTTAGGCCTCACAACGCACAAGCCTGGCAGCCATGTTCTATTAAAAGGAGCCAAGGCAGTCACCTTCGATCCCGCGATGATGTGATCACCGCCTTAAGATTTCCCTAACGCAAGAGGGCGGATAGGCGACCAACCGTCGATTAGCTCACCGATTGTTGTCCGTGGCTCGAGGCCTTTTCTTGGCCCCGCGAGCCTGTTCAACGCCGGTGCCCAGAGGACCATAGTGGGCGCCCATATCACGATTGGTCGCGACGGCGATAAGTCGGCCGGCCATCTCGATGAACCTTCCGGGATCAGCGAGTTTGCCGGTGAGTGCGCGATCGCGGAACGCCTTCGGCAGACCCTCTCTGTCGTAACCACTGTCAGATCGTTTGGATAAGCGCCTTTACGGCTCTTCGGATTTTGCCGGGCCAGTCGCAAACACAGTTGTTGGCATAGATCTGGTGAGAACCCACCGAGGCTGACGCGATGGGTTGCTAACGGGCCTCGGATGCTAGCGTTCCGTCGAGAATAACGTCTTGGCCGCCCTGTGTTGATCTTGATGCACGCCGAGCTGCACTCATGTCGTCCATCATTTTCTCAGCGAAAATGACAGCTTGTTCGTCATTGACGGCACTATCCACGGACATGCGCACGGTAATGAGCTCGTTGCCCTCCCCATGATACTCTACCGTAATCGTACCCTCGGTCGTTCTCGCTACATTCAGGCCCAAAAGGCGCATCTGAAACGTTCCTCATATTGTCGACGCGACATACATCTCGCTGGCGCATATGAAAGCTCTCGATGATCATATGGTTCCATTCTAATCGAGCCGGCTTGCGACTGGTGCGTTCAAGCTCAGCTTGTGAGAGTTGGTTGCGTGCGATAGCGAAATCGATATGCAAACGCCATTGGTTCAGCCTTTCCGGGCGTCCAACCTCGCAGAGCGAGTTTGATGGCGCAACCCTCTCCGCTTTTGGTTGGCCGGCCTTCCGATGACTGAAGCAATCGTGCCTCTCGCGATTTCGCTGAGGGAGCCCGCGGCGCAAAATTCCATTCCAACGTCTTTTCCCGTAATCTGATACCAAGCCTGGATCGTAGGAATGCTCAAGTGACGCCGCTTTGCGTTCGAAACACCTTCACTCCGGCGGTGCAATCGAATGGAGGGCAAGTAATGGATTTTGACCCATTGGTTGCGAAGCAGGTTCACATCTATGATCCCTGCCACAAGGCTACCGCGCCGTTGTCATAGGTGCGAGCGGAGGGATCGGGCGTGCGCTTCGTGATCGTTTAAGAAGCGATGAACAGCTTGGCGAGCTGGCTGAGGTTGCGCGCGGGTCTGACGGGTTCGATCTGCTATTGGAGGTGAACATCGCCGATCGCGCGGGTCGCATCTCGAACGGCCCTATCCATTTGCTGATATGCGCGACGGGCGTGCTTACGACGCACGGTCAGTCACCGGAGAAATCTCTTCGTCAAATCGATCCCGAGATCATGCTTTCGCAGTTTCGCGTCAATGCGATCGGCCCAGCGTTGGTGGCAAAGCATTTTCTGCCGCAGCTAGATCGCAGGTCTCGGACGGCGGCGGTGTTTCTGTCCGCACGCGTTGGCTCCATTACAGATAACAAAAAGGGCGGCTGGATCTCGTATCGCGCGTCCAAGGCGGCGCTCAATCAGATTGTTCGAACCGCCTCCATCGAGTTGGCGCGAACGCATCCAAATGCCGTCGTCACGGCTATGCATCCGGGAACGGTCCGAACGCCCCTCTCTGCTCCCTACTCAAAGGGTCATCCGACGGTCAGTCCCGAAGAAGCGGCCACCTCAATCCTTCGCGCGCTGGACAGACAGACTGAGACGGGCAAGTTCATCGCATACGATGGCAGCCCGATTGAATGGTAGGTGCGGTTGCCACAAGCGAGAGCAAGCGACCTGACACTTCAGAGCGGTGGAGCCCGCCTTAACGCGATTGAAACATAATCGGAGCCTCGGACCTCTTGGCCACTGGCTGCCCGCCATATCGAGCTTTTTCTAGAATGTGACCCAGGTCGGGTAAGGCCGCGTCGTTGTGGACGAGGATCCAGGACGCACAGGATCTGGCGTTGCAGCGACGATTGCTCGACAGATATCTCGTCGGGGGACAAGCGTTCAGCACTGCCACAATATCGGTAGTCCAGAAGCAGAAAACCGGCGCAACGCTTGTTTCCATCTCGGTGATGGGAGCGACGGTCGCCATGTGCGCCAACAGTCAAATCGAGGCGGTTCTGCCGCTGCCAGGCCGCCATTGATGACGATCGCGCGGCGGACGGCAGCCTTTGCTTAAAAAGAGCTTGGTGTCGAAGCTTGGAATATGGTTCGGAGCCTCACGCGGCGGCGTCGTTTAAGAACGAGACTAACCTTTGCCTCCAAACCCATGAACACTCCCGCCCATCACGCAATCGCCTTGTGAGCAGTTGAGCGCCATCGGTGGTCTAGCTAGCTCACCGGCGCGGGTTTCACACATTAGTGACGGCTGCACAAAGGGGGAAAGTCTTCATCCGCGCGATCGGGGTAGAGGGTCCGTCTCATCTTGCGGATCGCGTCGGCTTCCCGACGGTGCCGAGCGAGCATGATTTTCGTCACCTCTGTGAAAGGTGCGCCCTCGGTTTCCGCGACACGAACGATGCCGCCATGGCTGAGGAATTCACAAAAGGCCTCGACCGACCGAAGTCGTGTCGTCAAGGCAACATAGTCATCTTCAAGTCTGCTCTGCATAGCTGCCTCCTTGAAGAAACTCATGCCCGAAAACGATAGTATAGCAAAGGATCCGCGGTGATGGCAATGCGAACGCCAATTTCAATGTTTGTGGCGGCAAGTTTACTGGCAGCTCCAAAAGTGCCAACCAGAGCGAAGGCAAGCCTAACTTGAGAGCGTCGTTGGTTCGAGGAACGCGAGCTCATATTCAGCTGCGGCCGCGTCGTGAGTTTCTCGGCTGCTTGGATTTTGCGCTTTTCCAAAACCTGTTGGGCGGAGCTCAAAGTCCCTGGGCGATTTCGCGCGGGCACCATATGCGGCGTGCGTTGCACGGCAGCTTTTGGAAGGCATCGACGACAATTACGATGCTTGAGCACAGCATTAGTCGCGCAGCTCCTGGCAAACCGCGGGCCATGTAAGACGCAAGCTCAGGCTCAGACAGTAAGCACCGTGGCCGCCGTGGGCGACCAAGGGCAACGAGCACGGGGGCCACATTCGGTGTTCAGCCGCGAAAGCAGCCAGACGTCCTAATAGCCACAAGCCCTCCGAAGCTGAATACAAAGGCGAAATATGCGCAACCTCCTCCTTCGTCCAACGTTACAGCTAGAGGCGCGCCACGGGGCTCGCCCATCTGTCTAGGAGGATGTGATGAAAACTATCAACGAATGGCTTGACCACAATCTGGGACGCGAGCTGAATCCCAGCGACAGCGCGGCCGTTGAACAACAAGCCGAGTTTCTGCGAGCGGAAGCGGAAGCCGCAGGCTACTCTTTTGATGAACTGAACACTGCCTGTGGCGGCGATATAGCGGAGTATATCAGGAATCGAAACGACGCTCCTGGCGATAAGATGGCGGGTGACTTGTCCCCGATCTTAACCCCTGGTTTCAATCAACAGTAAACGCCTGAGTAAACGAGCAGCGGGCGTGGGTGTCCTGTATTGGTTTGGTCTCAGACCAGTGCCGAGTGCCACGCCGTTCAATCGCCCTCACGACTAGCGTGTCAGGCCAACTAGAGTGTCGGTTTATGCCACCGCGTGTTCTGACGTTTGTGTGTGGCCGGCCGAAGATCCGTGTGCAATAGAGCCGCCGCCCCCATGCATCATTTCCGGTCTCTCCTCCGGGAAATGGTGCTCTTTTTCAATGTGTCCAAAGCCTTCAGGTCGAAGGCTCGCGTTCCACTCGAACGCACTTCGTGAAGCAGTGTGGCATTCTAGCACTCGACTCTACATCGAAAGCGCAGTTGTGTGCGATTGAATGGGGAGATGCTAATGTATTACGAGTGGAACGAGTTACGGTTTCGTCGCCAGTATATAATCAAATTCGTTTCGGCATGGGCCATTGCGATAACGGTTGCTTTCCTGCCGGTTTGGTGGCTCGTTCAAGAAGCTACATTCCCCTGACGCCAGGGATCTTTCATCTGCTACCTTGGCTTCGGATAGGTTCTGGCGGCATAGAATAGTCGCTTGAATTGCTTCATCGATCGGGCAGCGGCAGGCAACCTTTTGCACGATGACAATAGCGGAAGAACCGCAGGGCCCGAACGGATAGGCCCCAGTCCGCGGGTTTCAGTGTCCCGCGCGGAGAAGTTCAAGCAAGCCTATCTTGACGAACCCGGCTCAAAGGGCTCATGGATCGCCGATTAAGAACAAATGTCGATACGATCGAGCCCGCTCGGTCAGCCCCGAACGGGCAAGAATTCGATTGAGCTCGTGATGGGTCCTTAGGAACCCACGTTACGATCGGAGCGACGTTTCGCAACCAACGGAACTTCCTCGATATTTGCCAGCAAATGACGCCTAATCAAGAACCGACGGACGCCTTCACGGATCGCAGGCAGGGGGACAATACCTTGCGCGGCCATACGACAGGCCTTGTCGAGCAGGTTATATCTTGTATCTCTCGCCTCTTCCGGGAGTTCCTCCAAGAAATCGAAGACGTCCTCAAGACTGGCCAGTTCTTGAATGTAGTGGCGTTTTTTCATAAACAGTGGTGCGTCAAACAATGTGTTTGCCATCGTCATCTCCTTTCTTAGACGCGTTTGACGGCGCACGATTTGGGAAGTGAAATTAGTATTTCAACCCCCTCCTTTTTAGCGCAATCTGCAGGCCCGGAAAAGCAGAAGGCGCCGGCGCGCGACAACAATTTCGTCGAATGCGCTTTCAAGGCGCGGTGTGGCCAAAGACAGTGGTCATCAAGCCCTCAGCGCGCCGCAGCGTCCGTCCTTGGTCGCAACCGGGAGTAGGACTTCGGTCCGAGAGGGGGAACGCTCCCACGCCGAATGCATTTCCTCTCGAGTAAACAAAAAGGAACCAAGATGAGCGTAGATCTCTGGGACAAACCTATTGAACTCATGATGGACAATGCCGATCACTTCCGCTGTGTTGGGAGCAACAGGGAAGCTGTCGCGTTTTTGATGACGTCCTGGCCGACGAAAGGTGGAAAATCGTTTTCCGTGGCCCGGCGAGCCTGTCTACAAGCGCTTGACGGAAAGATGGCCACCGCGAAGGCGAAACTTGCTTTTGTGCATGCGGCAAGGGAAGCGGGCATCTTGAGAGGTTGACTTCCTAACACCTGCTCGGCCGAACTTGTAGATCGAAAATGACTGTATGACGATGAGAGATCGCGGCGTGAAAGGTGAACGCAGCAGTATTTCTGGGGGCGCTTTCAGATATGCATGCGAGTGCAAACGGCATCTCACGTTCCTCCTCAGCGCTACACAGAGAGACAAGATGCATTTTGTACGTTAGCGTACGGAAAAATTTCTTTTCGCGCAACGCGCTATATCCACTCATCATGCTGTTATATCGCAACCGCTTGCTGAGCGTTCTGTCGTCGGATGTGAGACGGTCGCTGCAGCCTTTTTTGAAGCGACGATCATTTCATCGCGGAGAAAAGATCGAGCAACCTCCTCACATGATCCATAGCGCGCTTTTCGTTGAAGAGGGCGTGATTTCCGTTATTTTCCCCTTGTCGCCTGCCGTCAACGTCGAGGTCGGTATGATAGGGCGAGAAGGAATGACTGGCATCAGTCTCCTCACCGACGCCTCGCCAGCGCGTTTCGTTGCTGAGGCGCGCACCGACGGTTGGGCACTCGAGATTCTGCCGGATGCGCTAAAGGCGCTGGTGCGACAAGACGAAGAGTTGGCGTTTAGGCTTGCACGGTATGACGCATGGCGCAACGTCCAGTCCGCCATGATCGCCGCGAGCGGGCGCGCCGGTAACATCGAGCAGAACCTCGCGCGCGAGCTGCTCATGCTGCATGACCGGATCGATGGGGATAAGATCGTGGCGACACACGACGAGCTTGGTAGCTATATCAACGTCAGGCGCGCGAGCGTGACCGAATGGCTGCATGTATTCGAAGGTGAGCATTGGATCCGGTCTAAGCGTGGGTATGTCGAAATTGTGGATCGCCCTGGCCTTGAAGCGGCTGCCGGAGATTTCTATGGCTCCGCCGAAAACGCGTGGTTCGATATGCTGGCAAAACTGCCACCTGATGCCATGGCGGCACAGTGATAGTCGCTTATGAAACCTCGTCTGAGTTTCCAATGGATTGAGTGGTCGACGTAATCTCCGTGTCGCTCAAAAGTCGAGACAGGGCGACGGGCTTTGTTTCCGCTAAAGCCGTCTTCTTTAGCTGGCGACGGAACATGTCGCCCTATGGCGAGTTACTGTCCCGCCGAGCAGGTTTTCCATGCTTCCTCGGCGTGTGGAGGGCCAAAAGTCCCTCAACGCTTGTCGGCTCTCCACATCCCTTTCGCAACAACTCGTCGTCGATACCCGTTGGGCAGCGATGAAAAGCAATCTTCTCTGATCAATTGGTGAACCGCCCGTCCGCTAAGGACTTGAGAGGACCAAGCATGATGGTCCGTGGTCCAAGTCTTAGCATTGCGCTATTGCTTCACAGCCCGACGAGCGACGAGTTCAAGTCGCCGCGGTCAGGCGTTAATTGAAAGACGGTCACCTTGGCGAAGGGAGCCGGACCTGCTGAAGTCGGCGATCGATCACGGGCGCTCATGTGGCGCCTCACGAAAGCTGGGCTCGCGCACAGATAGCCAACTCCTACCGGTTCGAAATTCAAGACCACGGGAATACCACTTTTAAGGTGCGGCGCATTTTCGCAATACATTGATGCGACGGCCACTACGAGGCACGCGTCAACTGGATTTCTCACCAACATTGCACGTCTCGGTCGCCTGAGGGCGGCTATTCACATGTTGCGTATTAGCCGCAGGGGATGAGAAATCTCGTGTCGAGAACAAAGGCTGGTTTACCGCAACTTTAACGGTGCTACCAAAGGGTTGGTAGGCGAGATTCGCCGACATCGAGCGCTTCGCATGGGGACAAATATGAAAGCATCTATCGGTCACGGCTTGCTGTATGCGGCAATTGTCGTGAATACCTCGCTTTTGCCCGTATACGCGCACGCGGATGAGAAGATCTTCGACGAACTGCGATTTGGCGCCTCGGCGTCGATCCAGGACGGTCACAGCCACGAAGAAGGTGTCTTTCCGGAAGTCACGGTCTTCTTCGATCCGTTCGGCCAGGACACGGCAACAGACTGGAAGCAGACGCTGGCTCGCCCACGGTTGAACCTCGGCACCTCTATCGGCACCTCCGGTGAGGCGACGCAGATCTTCGGCGGCCTGGCCTGGACTGTGAACTTCAACGAGAAGTTGTTTGCCGAGGCCGGATTTGGCGGGGTCTGGCACAATGGCGATCTCAAAAACAGCGTGGACGGTCCCAACCTTGGCTGCCGGTTCCTCTTCCACGAATATCTCGGCGTTGGTTATCGCCTCGATGCCCACTGGAACCTCATGGCGCAAGTTGCTCATTCCTCGCACGCCAATCTCTGCGACGGACCCAACAACGGCATGACACGCGCTGGAGTGCAGGTCGGGTATAAGTTCTAAAGTCCAAAGTGACGCCAGCCCAGACCACCCGGATAATGGCGAGCGCCTTTAAGGGGCTCTCGATTGACGTTGTTTCGCGGAACTAGCGCGATAATTGTCGCTTGCAACCGACGACGAACTGGCCACGCCGGACCCGCCGGCGCGATTATGTGATCAAGAATTGCGGGAGGCGCTATGCTATCACGACTGGGGCCTACTCCTTTCCGCTAAATGCACATTACGGGCAGATGTGATCTACCTGACAGAAACTGAAACGGTCCCTGTCATGCCAAATGCCCGCCGACACCCCCGGCGGGCTTTTCTGTAATTGATAACTGCCCCTTTTATTATGTTGCACCTCGGTGCTCGACTACAATCGGCGAGGATCCTGGCGCTGCCACCCTTAACGCTTGCGACGTGAGATCTTGTGAGCGGCCCAACCAGACTGCAAGATGTCAACAGCGGGGCCAATAGCTGGGACCGTCTCGATCGGAATCTCCCCTGAACTTATCTCTGAACGGACCATGGGAAGCAATTGATCAAGTGCAACTGGCCTGCCTTTTCAAGTGGAACCGGCCCTTTCGTGACATCACTCAATTTTCCTATTGGAGAGGGAACTTTGTCATCGACCGATCGTTGTAGCGTGGGGCCGCGTGAACGCCTTTCCTTCGTGGCTCTCTTCCCCCATTAGCCCCTGGTTTCGACTGGGGGATTTTTTTACCGTCTCTTCAACACTGCGCCAGCCGCGCGATGCTTAGCAAGAGCGTCGCCGGGGTCGTCACGCGGGCGGAGATGTGCGCCCATCCAACAGGTGAGCGATCACGAAAAGGCGATGAGGCCACAGCTTCTCAGCCCGATATCCGCGTTAAAAAAACTCCGGAAGAGCCTGAAGGCCGTTGCAACACGACGGCTTCGAGCCGATCGCTCTCACCCAAGACGCGAAGTAGGACAAGGTCCGTCAGGCAATGGCTGGTGCGGCATGCGCCGCATGAAATGATCGGATCCACCAGAACACTTAGAGTTGCGGCTTCGAAAAAACATGCTGATTGATCCGAGCGGCCTCAGCGGCAAACGTGACAACATGCGCAAAGACAGGCGGCTCCAGAACCTCAGGAGCGTCGGAACTTCTTCATCTTTGAAAGGTTCTTACATTGACCGCGTCAAGTGTCCCCGTGGTCGCCTCCCTTTATCCCCCGGCTCGCACCGGGGGAATTTTTTTCAATGCTGCCGCTTGCGTGTCGCCCTGCGCGGAAGTCTAAGCACATGGCTTGACCGAAAAAATCCAATCGACTAATCGAGCCACCGTCCACTTCCTGGGACAGGCGGCAAAAAAGGATTCGGCCTCGCGAGGATGTCGATGCCTTGGCATCCAGCTTTTAGGTCGTGCAACCGCCTCTCGCAATGACGAACAGTTGCGAGCAGGTTTCAAGTCAAAGCCTCAGGTGAGAAACTTTCCATGAACAAGAAGTTCGGTAGCGCGTTCGATGGGCAAAGCGAGCGACAAAAATAGCGCCCCAAAAGCGAGTGTTCTGGCGAAACCGTGCGCTATGAAAGCCAAACGCTACGGCGCCCACCAGAGCGCTCGGCCCGCAGGCTCGTAGTGCGCGCAACCGATGGCAGTGACCGTGAAGGATGCGCCAGCGACAACTACAGCAACGATGACAAAGGCTTTCATTGTAGCCTCTCCGACTGAAATGAACCAACGAAAAACCCCGCCATTGCTGACGGGGCTAAGCATTCGGCGAATATCAAGACCGTCTCATCGGATATAAAGCTGGAATACCGACCGCGGGTAGTAATAGCCATCACTATGTCGACGGTAGCCCCTGCGGTATTCACGGTACCCTCTATGCCCGTTCCAGTAGCCGGGGCGGCCGTGCCGACGCTCGTAGCGGTCGCGCGGGTGGTGGTGTCGGCGCCAGTCACGTCGATGGTGATCGCGGTACTGGACGAGTTCCACCGCCGATGTCACCTGCGTGTGTTGCGCGGAAAGCGGAGCGGCAGCAGCCAAGCCAAAGCTCGAAGCCGTCATGACAACCGCAACCACGGCTGTATTGATACGGGAAAAGATTCTATTCATGGTTATGCCTTTCCAGTGGTAATGTTAGTACCATGGCGCTTTGGCTATGAACTGGACATGAACCGTTGTAGGCTGGCTATAGGCTAGAGGAACAGCGAGCCGTCACGCTGAGCTGCGCTATTGCGATCCTCCGCAGAGCAAAGCACCATCTGGAGGGCTAAGCGCTCGTCGGCTCTCCCTTCCCTCCTTCCAACCACGCGAGTGGCGCTCTACAGGTAGCCTCTCAGAAGCAACTGTCGTGATGACTGTGATTACCGATTACGCCAAAGGCAGGCACCAACCCGTCGGGCCAAATCCCGAGGGAACTTAACGGGAATATTGTCGGCCCGGCTCAACATGCTAACGGCATGATACGTTTTTTTCCAAGTCGGTGTCCGCGTTAATGGCGTTTGGCGATAAGAGACGCGAAAAGTCCTTGAAGTGGAAAAGGTCGGTGCTATGATCAAAATGTCCGCTGCTCCTGCAGCACCCCTGACCCCGCTTTATGCGGGGTTCTTTTTGTATCGGCGATCGTTTTCATTGCGGTACCGCGGCGGACGGCAACCTGATCGCAGTGAATTGGAACCGACATAACGCTTCGGTCACTGACGTCGGCAGGTGAAAAAGGCAGAGCTGTGTTCGACAGCGAACCGTCAATCGAGATATCACCGTGGTCTATATGGATGAACCGAACGATCCGCGGTTTTCATATCTAGATGAGGTCACACCGCGAGCGACGCGATTGAAAGCAATCACTTTGGATAAGTTATAGATGACCTCACGTCGCCCAATGTCGGCTCAACGTCCTTCCATGCTTCCACGTCTACGCCAAACCCCAGGCTGAGCCTAGTCATTCCAGCATTCCGAGATTTTCCTTTGAAACTGGGAACAACGTAAACGAGCCGTTGTTAAGCTGAGGTCGAAAACGCAAAATCCTGAGGAGGAATTGCAATGCGTATTAAGATCATCGCCACGGCACTCTTGGTGGCTGGCATGTCGACCACCGCTTTCGCTCAGTCCAACCCCGCGCCGGCTGGCTCGACAATTGACAAGAACCACGGTGATACTGGCGGTGGCGCGACCACCGACATGAAAAAACCTAAGGCTGTGGATAAGACGTCCACCGGAAGCACAATGAAGATGGACAAAACGAAGTGTGCCAATCCGGCCAGCAGCGCGGGATCCGGGAAGCTTCAGACACAGGGTGGCAAGAGCAACGCCACGCCGGAAGACGAAGCCTGCGCAGCCCACAACAACTGAGGGTTCACAGCGAAGGCCGCCCATCACGATGACGGCGGCCTTTGGTCCTCTTACCGTTTTACGGCATGGCCAAGGACACAGCGCCAAGAAGTGGCGACCTCTACGCGCCAGCCCGCTGGCTGGAACTCAAAGGATTTGACGCTCTGATCGTCGAGACAGGATTTACCGGCCACACTTATCTTTCATTAGAAGCGTGCCGCTCTCGTAGACCGAGTCCAACCGTCGGCTTGTTCAAAGCTCTGTGTATCTCGGGTGCCGGTTACGCTAGTGACCTCTAACCTTTACGACGACTGGACGCCACCGCGTTTCATGGCGGGCCGCAAGGAGGCATCCCAGGAAGTTTAGGAGGTGGAAGTACCATGCGGACGCGCTCGATCGTCAGAGGTCTTCAAGCACGGTGAGAGCATTATCGATCGCCGCGCCCGCGGCAGTGTTGTCGAACACGCACCAGCCGTCGGACGCCACCATGTCGGAGAACGATCTGATTTCATCTGCGGTGTAGCTGGAATAGTAGATCTTTGGCCTGCCATGCAGTCGTAAGTATTTTGGCGGGGTTTCAAATTCATCCGCTTTCCAGACGGGGGAAGGATCTGCGAAAACTCGATCAAGAGCGTAGGTATTCAGCAGCTTCAATGCATCGGCCGACGTCCAGCTCTCATGCCTGGCCTCGACGACGATCGGGCCATCATCGCAGTCTCGCATTGCCTGGAACGCGCTTTCGATTCCAGCGTCGAATGCGAGAGATGGCGGCATTTGGCAAAGTAGCGGCCCCCGCTTTTTCCCGAGCGGCTCAATATCTTCAATGAAGGTGCTGAAGGCGCCAGCAACGCATTTCATCGCGTGGGCGTGGGTGATGTCTTTCGGCATCTTAACCGCGAACTGAAAGCTGTCCGGGACAGCGTCCGCCCATCGGGCAAAGGTGGACCTCTTGTGCCTGCGATAAAAGGTCGAGTTTATCTCGACCCCATTGAGTACCGAGGCATATCTGGTGAGACTGCTTCCTCCCGTTGCAAATCGGTCAGCGATATTTTTTGGAATGGACCAGCCCGCGGTGGCAATGATGGGCAAATCATTCTCCTTGAAAAGTGGCGGCCAACGAGGCGAAACGAAAAAGGTGTTTTTAGGTTCGGCATCAATCCAGCGTTCTGTCGGGGAGTAGCGCCTGAGAAAGAGTTGTGCCGCTACAACGAGCCGCAGGCCTTAAACGGATAGTCACAAATCTCGGCACAACGCCCGCCGCGCTTCTTGGAAGTAGATGGCCTTGCAGTTGGCGCTTCGCCCGAGGTGGCTCTCCATCGAGAGCATGATCGTGTCGTCTAAAAGCATCCGTCTCGAAGGAGCTCTACCAAACTTGCGAACCAGATCGCTAGGAAGTCCGTCATCGGCCCGATAAAAGCGCTGGCGACACCCTGGTGGCGAATGGGCATGTCGAATAATCCATACGACGGCAGAAACTTGCCCGTGGCATAACCGACTGACCTCGGGCAATCGCCAGCGCGTCGAACACCGCCTGAACAATTTTCGATCGTAGAGTTGCGGGTTATCCCGAGGGCATCGTTTTTGCAGACGTCTACAAATGGCATTTAATGTTCAACTGGCTTCCGAGCTACGGAACCGCGAAGTCATGCTGAGCGGGAGGGCGAATGATACTCGTCCTAGAACTTCCGTCATATCTGGTGCTCCGGTTCGCCCCAGTTCGTGGGGATCGAGATCGAGCAATAGACGTACCTGTGTGACACGCGGTTTATGCTGGGCTTTGCCATGTAAAGCGATCAGTGGTCCCGACCAACGAGAGGTCGGGTAATTATTTGATCGAGCGTGGTTGGCATCAACGTCAGGTCAACTCGATAGGGAGGTATCACCTGTGCGTTCCGCAAAGCATTTGGTTTCGAGCGGGGAGTCAGCTTATTCGAAGTTGCCGGTCTTTTCTCGATCCGGGTGTTGAGAGACATCGGAGGCATCTTCTTCTCCTTCTTTAGCAGTGTCTAATGCCAACCAAGAGCTAGTGCATTTGTTCCACTAGGGGAGCTTCCGGCCGGCATAAAATTCCCGGGTGTCGACTGCGTGCGTAAGCTGCTCGCCGACGGAGAGCGGCGAAAGGCTTTCGTTGCCGACGGCCGCAGAGGCGCGATGCGCAGGTGGCCGGCGCATCAGATTGGCGAAAGAGACTTGGAACTCTGGTCTTTCATCAAGGTTTTAGTCAGGTCGGCGCGGGAGACTTCCGGTTCAACCCCGTCGGCATGGCGAAGGGTCTTATGTTGCAGCGGCCCTTCGCCGCTTGGTGCTGGGTCGGCTGTCCGTTACCGTGGCGTTAACATGAACGCCGGCCCAGCAATCAGGTCGGTAACCCTTCTTCACGCGGATCCGACGTCTTGCGCGCGTCGACCTCCGTTTTACAATTTTCTTCCGCTTGAAAGCGGGAACTGTTTTTCCCTTGCCGAGTGTGCCGTCTCAACGCGAAGGGATTAACAACTGAAAGGCAAGCAGCGGTCCAAGCGCAGGTCGGCCGTACCTCACGCGCTTGGCGGCGGGACGTTGCTAACGACAATGACGGTCCATCCCGCGAGCATGCCAGCTGCGAAACCAAGCCGATCCGGATTTTGTTTGCAGCTGCCTTTCCGCTTGGCAAAGGGTTATTGCTTGCCTGCACCTTCCCCGTCTTCAACTGCTTCTTCTGCAGAAGAGCCCAGCGCTTCAGACGACGGGCTTTTCTTCAACTTATCCGTGGCTGACTGCGCGTCCGGGCTTGAAACCTGGTCGCGCAATGCCGTGCGTAGTCCTTTGGCGGCTTGTCCCGCGAGTTCTTCACGTCGCTTGTCCGCACCATCTGAGACGCGGCTATCATCGGTTCCGGGCTGTTTCGATCCACTCATCTTGAAATCTCTCGTCGTTTGAGAACGGATGCATTGCAAACCGCACCGGCAAGTAATTGTTCCGTCAGCCGCAGTTGCTGGATCCGCCCCACAATTGCGGTAAAAAGCGGCGACGGCCAGATTAATTGGATTGCACAAGTTGCGCCCGTGCAGGAGCCCCGCCTCCACGATCCACTGCATTTGCAAGCTGAGTTCTGGGCCAATCAAACCCTTGCTTGAGCCAAACGAAGGCCAAATTCCAGTAAGGGCGCACAAATGGATCGCTCGTGAAGATGTTGCTTATGTAAGACCCAGGATAGCTTCAGGTTCAAAGCCGGACACGTTAACGTCGTAGGCGCTTTTCTTGGGAACAACAGGGACCTATCGAGGTTGATTGGTTCAACAACGAACGGAAATCGGCCCCCTTTTCCAAAGGGGCGGACCCCATTGAGCACGATCCCGCTGGGACGTCCGCCCGATTGCTGTGGGTCACTTTTCTAACGTACACCAAGAAATGGACAGGAATGCCAATGAAAAAGGTTCGAAATCCCGTGAACACACCAAAAAAGCATTCGCACCTGGAACGAGCGGAAAAGTCCTCGGGCGAAGAGCCAGGCACAGCCCCTGGTCTTGACGAAGAGACGACGAGGCAAGCCGGCGGAACTGGCCTTTCCTTAAGCCATGGTCAAACAGTGTCTGACCTTGAGCGCGAACGTCACGAGTGGATCAGCCAGCGTGCTTACTCGTTGTGGGAGCAAGCAGGTCGCCCCGAAGGCCGACATGCTGATCATTGGGAGCAGGCAATTTCCGACTTCGAGCAAAGGAGGAACGTCAACGGGGAAGCCGGAGCGGACGGCGGTGGCAAGGCCGGCTCGTCCGTGACGTCGCGCGCTCGCTAGCAGTCGCTGCCCGGCCGGTGAGATTGCCCAAGCCCGAGCAACCCTTCGCGTTGAGAGGGCAACAATGCAGCCCGTCAAATCCACGCCAGTAGCGATGAGCGCATTGGCTCCGATCGAAGTGCTCTGGGCCCCTGGTGTCGCACAAAGTGGAGAATGGCCTTGAATTATATCTGGCTTGTCGCTGTTGTAGGCGGTGCCGCCCTGCTGGGATTTGCACTGGCTTTTGGAATGATGAAAGAGGATCCGAAGCGTGCCGCATTTTCGATCGGCGCGGCTTTCCTCTTTGCGGCAGTTGCCGTTGGGGTATCGCTTTACGTGTCATCCTTCGCGACAGCACCCATCCGTGCTGCGGACAGGGAGCATTCCGAAGAAAAGCTCCCGGCCGGTCCGACGCATACCGAAGAACTGCCTGGACAATAGCGAATGCGCTCGAGACTGTTAACCAGCCTCGGGCTGCAAAGTCACGACTGTAGGACGTTTGCCTGCCGAGAATAAGATCAGTTGGTTCTTTGACTGCGATTGCATGCTTCGCCGGCTTGTGCGCGGTGGCCTTCTGGTTCACGACATTGCGTCCACGGGGCGTTATTCTCACCAGACTCTCGACTGCTGGCTCCGGGATATTCGTCAAGGAGAACGCAGTTCAGGGCATAATGAACGTCAAGGAACTCGGGCACGTGAAGCGGCTGGCCGCCCCGGAGCCCTGTCTCGGGGACGCCGGTCGAGCACCATCGAGTTTATCGCAGAGCTCGGCCAGCCGATCTGCTCAGAAGCGTTTACCAACTTAAGACGTCGATCGCTCCTCGCGCATCGCATCGCAGATCCTTAACAGCAGCGGTTGGCCGGTTAGATGATCCAAGTCGAGAGACAACTTTGGTTTCCAGTTCGGGTAACTGTTGCTCGTGCCGGGAATGTTCGTAGGACGCCTTTCGGCAGTCATGTCGGCTAACCGAACGGAAACGAGCGATGATGAAGTCTTGGCAATAAATTTGTGAGCACGCACGACCAAATCGTCCAACTTGCTGTCGCTGGCGGTCGGTGGTGGCGGTTCAGCAGATGGATGTGTGCCAGCATCGTCGAGTGCATTCCAGAGATCCTCGCGTTCGTGACGCCTTTCTTCAAGGTGGGTCTTGGTCAAATCTGGGGGCACAATCCCATGTTGCAGTCGGGCCTTGATATCCGCGCCACGCCACCAGCCAGCCAACGTTTGATGATCATGAGTGGAAATGCACGCAATCGACAGCCGAGGATACGTATCCGCGGGCTTGAACCCGTGCTCGTCACGCTCGTAGGATAAAATGCGGTAGGACAAAACTTGAGCCGCGGCCAGATTTTCTTGCAAGCCGTCGGGAAGGATCCCCAGGTCCTCCCCGATGACGAGACACCGAAACTTTTTGGAGGTCTCGGACAAGATCTGCAACAGTTCGTTCTGCGGATAGTCGACATAAGCCCCTTGATCCGGCGTGCATTCGACTGGAACGAGGAAAAGTCGTCGCAGAGCCGCTGCGTGATCGATCCTGATGGCCCCCGCATAACGCATGGCTGTGCAAAGCATGCGCCGGAAAGGTGCACGCTCTCCTGCCGCTATTGCCGCGGGATGAAGGGCTGCCAAGCGCCAGTCCTGTCCTTTTGTTGCGAACGGGTCAGGGGGGCTCCCTATAGTAGCATCGGCGATGTACGCTTCACGTTCGCTCCAGGTGGCTGACCCGTCGACCGCTTCGCCAACAGCTAGGTCAAGATATAGGCCAATCCGGAGGCCATGTTTGCGAGCAGCGTCTGCGGCACTGGTCAATTGCTGATGAGAAAGCCATTGCAGCCACATATGAAAGTCGATCGTTTCTGCATGTTCTTTGGCAAACACGACAATCTCTGGGCAATCGGCGCGCTGGTATTCGAGTGGCCATGATTGCCAGCCCGTGCCTCTTCCCAGCGTGCCCATGTGCGACGACAAGGTTTCGAACAAAGCGTGCCGTCGAAGAACTTCACCTCCATCTTCAACGAAAGCGTTGAATTTCTTCCATTCACTCGTCAATTTTCCCCTCAATGCTCGAAATTTCTTCCACAAATCAAGCAATGCCGTGATCTTCGTTTCGGTGACGCCTACATAGTCTACGAGGTCGGTTCGCCTCAACTCTCCCAATCGCGCATCTAGCTCTGGGTCGCTCTCAAAACCTGGGACCTTATCCACTGCTATATAAAGTGGGTTCAGCATTTGCCGGTTCGACGGTTCATAAGGGCTGCATCGATTTGGGTCGGCCAGAAACGGTGCATGCAGTGGATTAAGACCGACGAAGTCAGCGCCAAGGGAACCGGCTAGTGTGATCATTTGCACAAGATCTTCGAAGTCGCCTATGCCCCAGTTGCGCGCTGAACGAAGCTCGTAGAGCTGCAGGCTTATCCCCCAAAGACGGTTTCGTCTCAAGCAAGCAGGTAAAAAGGACTTGGGTGTAGGCTTGGCCATCGATTGCACGGGTGCCGTGTTTGACGCCGCTTCGCAGCCGCCGCGGTCAATATCCACCCCCAACGCTGCAAGAATTTTCCGCTTGGTAGCCTCAGTGATTGCCACCTCCGCGTTCTCGGGGTCTGGCCTTGTGAGGCCGATCCCGTGTGCGTCCGCAAGCCGGTCAAGTTTCGATCTCATGGTTTTCTCTTTCTGCCAAATGTGTCGTCGCGCCTCAAATGGCAGCGAAAACCAATTACGGCCGCGACGCAGCAAGGCCGAAGGACATCGTTGCTACCGAACCGAGTTAAAAGACAACTTCACCCGACGGCGGCGCTGGAGATGCTCGTTGGAAATGTCTGCGTGCTGGGCAACGGTTGGCGCCTAGCTTTTGCGATTGCATCGAACGTTGAAGATATCTCACCTCTGATGCGCCCGAGTGCTGCGACCCTGAACTCCGCGGCAAGTGCCAACGCCGCGGCCCTATCGATCCGTGATATGGCTCCATCGAAAAGCGCTACGGACGGTGTCATTGGCAGTCTCCAACGGGTGAATGGTTGCTAACAACCTCTAAAATAGACTTGAGTTCCAAAACGAAAGCCGCCGTGTACTTAGCGACACTCAACTGAGCGCGCCTGACGATCTAAGACGCCGGGCAAGCCGGTGACGCCACCAAGGTTTGCCGACATATGGGTAGCACTGGCGACTACGCCTTTGACCACGTTGAGCAAACGTTTTAGTCGTCACTTATCCAGGCGCCGAGAGCCGATGCTGGGCGTCGGTTCTTCGGCCCTCTCCTTGATTGTTCGTGTGACGCACTGGCGTCAGGTACCCCCGATCCAGTAAATGGCGACCAACAACCACTTTCGAAGTTTCCTCGTAAACGGACATGAGCAAAGCCTGAAAGCCGCCGCCCGCCGCTTTAGCATGCACATCCAAAGTCCAAGGCTGCAGCATGGCGGCCAATGACTTCACTATTTGGGGCACGATTAGATTGGAAGCCTCACAACCATGACCTGAATACGAGGACGCACCTGTTGTAACGATGAGATCGCAGGATGCGACAGACGAAGCTGAAGCGAATGGCCCTGCGCGCAAGGAAATCACTGGACCGTCTACCTCGGCGCAAGCAGCAGTTATCACTCTCTGATAAAGATAAGCGTTGATAACGGCGGTAAATCGGTCTCGATTGAAGCTGCACGACCGTGAGCGGGAACGGGTTGGCCGGTGGCGTCCAGCGTATCCACTCCCGACCCACCGTAGACGCTATCGTCGGTGCTCAAAAGTCTGCGCCATAGGCCCTCGAACGGCACGCCTATCCTATAGGCGTGGCGAGGCACGGGGGTAAAGTTCGAAACAACCAGGCAAGCGGTGCTTCGCGTCTCATCATACCGGATCATAGCTACAACTGATTGCTCAGAATCGTCGACGACCGCCCACTCGAACCCATCTGAATGCAGATCACCGTGCTGAAGGCTCGGAAAATGCGAATACACTCGGTTGAGATCTCTGACTAATCTCTGGAGCCCTCGATGACGAGGATCGTCAAGCAAATCCCATTCGACCGAACCGTCATGGTTCCATTCGCTTCGCTGACCGATCTCGCAACCCATGAACAGCAGCTTTTTGCCTGGATGGCCCCACATGAAGGCGAAAAGGGCTCTTAAGTTTGCAAACTTTTGCCAGTCGTCACCGGGCATCTTCCCCAGCATCGAGCCCTTGCCGTGCACCACCTCGTCGTGTGAGAACGGTAGGACAAACCGCTCATCATAGGCGTAGACCATCCCGAACACCATGGAGCCATGGTGATACTTCCGATAGACCGGGTCATCCGACATGTAATGAAGTGTGTCGTGCATCCACCCCATGTTCCACTTCATGTCGAAACCCAATCCTCCATAAGCAGGCGAACCGGTTACTTTTGGAAAGGCTGTCGATTCTTCGGCAATCATCAACACGCCCGGATGGCGTTCATGGACGATGCTGTTGAGGTGCTTGAAGAACTCAATCGCTTCCAGGTTCTCTCGACCGCCAAATCGGTTGGGAATCCACTCCCCTTCCGGACGGCTGTAGTCCCTGTACAGCATTGAGGCTACTGCATCGACCCGCAGACCGTCGACATGATACCGTTCCAGCCATTCGAGAGCGCTAGCAATCAGGAAGTTCTTAACCTCGGATCGCCCGAGATTATAGATCAGAGTATTCCAATCATGGTGATACCCTTCTCGTGGGTCCTCATGCTCGTACAGTGCGGTGCCGTCAAAGCGAGCCAAGCCCCAAACGTCACTTGGGAAATGGGCCGGAACCCAGTCTAGAATAACGCCTATATCGTTTTCGTGACAGCGGTTGACGAAATATCCGAAGTCCTCGGGAGTGCCGTACCTTCCGGTCGGCGCGAAAAGTCCCAAGGGCTGATATCCCCACGATCCGCCAAACGGGTACTCCATGATCGGCATCAACTCGATATGGGTAAAGCCCATCTCTTTGACATATGGCACCAGTCGCTGCGAAAGCTCGAACCAATCAAGCGACCTTCCGCCGTCAGACATCTCCCGCAGCCACGATCCCGGATGAACCTCATAGATGGACATTGGTCGGTCCATGACATCAGTCGTCGCGCGTTTTTCCATCCAGGAAGCATCTTGCCATCTGACGGGCTCAGGTGAGGCCACGACAGAAGCAGTCGATGGCGCAGCTTCGGCACTCCGTGCCACAGGGTCGGCTTTCTGAGCGAGTAGGTTGCCCTGACTATCGAGGATCTCAAACTTGTAACGATCCCCAACCGTCAGGTCCGGAATAAAAAGTTCCCAGACTCCGGCGTCACGCCTCAGTCGCATTGGATGTCGTCGACCATCCCAACTGTTGAAGTCTCCGACCACAGAAACCCTACGCGCGTTAGGCGCCCAGACTGCGAAACGAACGCCTGTGACCCCCTCAACGACAAGCGGGTTGGCGCCGAGTGCAGACGAAAGGCGGTAATGAGTTCCTTGTGATATCAGATGCAGATCGAGGTCACCCAACAGCGGAGCAAAGCGGTATGGGTCGTCCGTCTCTTGGGGGCCGTTAGGCCAAAGGACCCTTAGTCTGTATGGCGCCTCTCCCAACAGAGCCGCCTCAAACATTCCCTGCGCGTGAGCAAGCGAGGACACCCCCAAAACCGATCCATCTCCACGGTCGATCACTTCAACCCCGATCGCTCCAGGCGCAAAGGTACGGATTTTTACCCTGCCATCTGATGCCAAGTGGGGACCGAGAACTGCGAAAGGGTCCCCGTGCGCGCCCTTTACGATTGCAGCAAGTTCGCTTGGATCGAGATCCGATGTTACTTCCACCAACGGCTCCATCATGCGCGACCTTCCTGCAAACGTGAAACGATTTTCGAAAATCCGAAAAGCGGAATTGGCAGCCATTTGGGCCTATTTCGCGCTTCGTAGGCGATTTCATAAGCCGCCTTTTCTAAGAGGAAAATGTCGATAAGTTCGCTGACGGTTTCCGGATCGCTTGGCAGGTCGCGTGAGTCCGAAAGCGCCTTGGTATAGTTTTCGAGAAACGACTTCTCAGCGGCGCTGCCGAACCGGCGGATGACCAGCCGCCGACGCTCGTCTTGATGATCTGACACGGCGTCGTTCTCAAGGCTTGCTGTCGCTACGAGGTAGTCAAGCGAGCGAAGCAAGCCTGCCGCGTCTCTCAGCGGAGACGTCTTGGCACGACGCTCCGCAAGATTTCGTGCGGGTTCGCCTTCGAAGTCGATAATGACAGCGTCGCCTTCCGATACCAAGATCTGGCCGAGGTGAAAATCACCATGTGCACGTGTCAGCAACGTCCCCGCAGATTTTTCGGAACACTGGGCAGCAAGCTCGTGTATCTGGTCCTTCTGGGCAAGCAAGCTACGAACGCCTTCGTCGACCGCGTCATCACCCGTGTCGTTCAGTTCCTCTAATTTTGAAAAGGCATACACGATCTCGCCGGTCACCGCCTTTTTGATCGCGGCGACGTCAGCCGGCTCGGCATGCCGTGGGGCGAAGGATTGATCATCAGTCGGCTTGGCCAGGAGGACATGCAGCTCTCCGAGGCGTTGGCCGACCATGGCAACGAAATTTAAGAGAGGGTCTAGTTGGTCGTCGGCTAGCTCAAGGTCGGCTTCCGTCGTTACAATTTCGTCTGCGACGCGCCGCAGATTGGCCAGCATCCAGTTCCACGCGTCACCTTGATTGCGGACAGCTCCTTGAACGACGATGAGGGTCGAGCGGCGACCTTCGCCATCGGTGCGCGCTATTTCGCCGAGCAGGGGCGCAGTATGCTCATATCCTTGTTCGGTGAGAAAGCGCGTCATCTCAACTTCGGGGTGGATACCCTCGAACACGTGCCTGATAAGCTTGATCATCGCGACGTCGCCGATAATGAGCGAACTGTTGGACTGTTCGGCCGAGAGCCACCTGATTTCCATTTGGTCGGTGATATCAAGGCGGTCCAGATGGTCGGTGCCAATATATTCGATCGTGCCGGAGCGACCGGTAATCATCGACCGGTTTTTCAGGCCCTCAACGATCCCCCGTCCCATCGAATCCACAGTAAAGCCGTCCGTTAGGAACCCGACCCGCCGCCCCTGTCTGATTCTTGCCAAGGCAAGCTGCTGGCCAAGGATATTGGTCGTGGTGTCGTCCCATTCGACGGCAAGCGGGAGCTGATAGCTCTCGACGTGGTCAGGTAGGGTCGCTTCAAGCTCGCCTAACACCACGCCGTCGGCAAAGGGGATCGGGGTGGCTGAAATCAGTCTTGCCGATTGAAGTGCTTGGTCCTTGGCACCGAACCAGCGCCGCCTTGACAGATATGCTGGTAGGATATCGCCACTCAACACCCGCTCGTGCTGGGGTTCATCCACGAGCTCCATCAGGCTGCGGCGAATAACAACTGTGTGAAAATCTGGAAGTTGCTCGGGCGGAGCTGTGCGCCACGCTGGACCGTCCGATTGATCGGTGAGCTGGAACCAGAAAAACCCGTATGGCGGCAATGTAAGAAGGTAGGTGAGCTGTCCGATCGGCGGAAAAGGTGACATTCCCGTTAGCTCGACTGGGACCCGCCCCTCATAGGCTGAAAGGTCGAGTTCGACGGCTTGCGGTACTCTTGATAGATTAGCGACGCATAAGATGACCTCCCCTTCGTGCTCACGAAGGTAAGCAAGGATGCGTCGGTTCTCAGGCGTGAGAAAGCGTAGCGATCCTCTGCCGAAGGCCGGGTGGCGGCCGCGCAGCGCTAGCATGCGGCGGGTCCAGTTCAACAATGAGTGGGCGTCAGAGGTCTGGGATTCGACGTTGAGAGCCTCATAGCCGTATTGAGCGTCCGATACAGGCGGTAAGACGAGCCGCGCAGGATTGGCTTTCGAAAAGCCGCCGTTGCGGTCGGGAGACCACTGCATCGGTGTGCGAACGCCGTCGCGATCGCCGAGATAGATGTTGTCACCCATTCCGATCTCGTCACCATAGTAAAGAACGGGCGTGCCGGGCATCGACAGCAAAAGCGCGTTCATTAGCTCAATCCGTCTGCGGTCACGCTCCATCAGCGGTGCGAGGCGGCGACGGATGCCCAGATTGATACGTGCCCTCTTGTCAGACGCATAGGTATCCCAGAGATAGTCGCGTTCTGCATCCGTCACCATCTCGAGCGTGAGCTCATCGTGATTTCTAAGGAATATCGCCCACTGGCAAGTGTCAGGAATATCTGGCGTCTGCCGCATGATGTCGGTAATCGGGAAGCGGTCTTCCTTAGCGATAGCCATATACATCCGGGGCATAAGTGGGAAATGGAACGCCATGTGGCACTCGTCTCCCTCCCCAAAATATTCACGGGTGTCTTCAGGCCACTGGTTGGCTTCGGCGAGCAACATGACCCCTGGGTGGGTTTCATCGAGCGCCGCTCGAATACGCTTCAAGATCGCGTGTGTTTCCGGCAGATTCTCATTGATCGTTCCCTCCCTTTCGACGAGGTAAGGGATCGCATCCAAACGAAAGCCATCAATACCCGTCTCAAGCCAGAAGCGCATTACAGACAGGAGCTCCTTCATGACGAGCGGATTGTCGAAATTCAGGTCAGGCTGATGCGAATAGAAACGGTGCCAATAGTACGCCCCGGCCGTCTGGTCCCACGTCCAGTTGGACTTTTCGGTGTCTATGAAAATGATGCGGGTCTCGGGAAACTTTTGGTCCGTGTCCGACCAAACATAGAAAT
Source organism: Rhizobium sp. 2MFCol3.1 (assembly GCF_000377565.1). Taxonomy (GTDB): domain Bacteria; phylum Pseudomonadota; class Alphaproteobacteria; order Rhizobiales; family Rhizobiaceae; genus Rhizobium. Next base: position 113,747 of record NZ_KB898369.1, read on the forward strand.
TGCGCTCCGGACTATCCGCAGGGGCGAGCCTTGCTCTTTGAAACCATGGATGCTGGTCGGAGGTGTGATTAATCACCAGCTCCATTATCACGCGAATGTTGCGATCATGGGCCGCGGCAACGAACTTACGGAAGTCGTCGATCGTCCCATAATCGGGACTTACGCTGCCGTAATCTGCAATGTCATACCCGTCGTCGCGCCTGGGTGAGGGAAAGAAAGGCAGAAGCCATATCGCCGTCACGCCCAGCGCTGCGATATGATCGAGCTTCTCGAAGAGACCTTCGAAGTCCCCTATCCCGTCGCCATTGGCGTCGTAAAAGGACTTTATATGCAATTGATAGATGATAGCGTCCTTGTACCACAAGGTGTCGCTGGCGGTCTTCGTGGCGCTTTCGCCCATTGACACGTCGTCCATATCAAATTTCTCCTGTCCTGACGCGCCAGATGGCGAATGGCAAATATGATGGATCGAGCCTCAGCGTCTGCCACTTCCCCGTAAGCGAGAACCGGCTGCCGCTGACCAAGTCGTCCACCTCGATCGTTCCGCCGTCGTCCTGACCGGACTTCCATAAGGGGATTTCGACAGTGCTTTCTTCTACCGCGTGTGGATTGAGGCAGATTGCGATGAGCAGAACGTTATGGCGGCCGGGCGCCGCCTTTTCGAAGAACATCACATTCGGATTTGATGAGTTGAGAAGAGTGAGGCCAAGATGAGAATGAAGAGCAGGATTCTCCCGGCGGATCCGGTTCAACGTCGTTATTTCTGATTTAATGTTGCCGGGGCGGTCATAGTCCCACGCGCGGATCTCATACTTCTCGCTGTCAGCGTATTCCTTGCGTTTGGCGTCTGGGCGCCCCTCGCAAAGCTCAAATCCGTTGTAAACGCCCCAAAGCCCCGAAAGGGTAGCAGCGAGGCTGGCCCGAATGACAAACGCTGGCCGAGGCGCGTTTTGGAGAAAGTCTGGGTTGATGTCGTGCGTATTGACGAAGAAATGAGGCCGAAAGAATTCCTTAGCCTCGGTCTGGGTGATCTCGCTCATGTACTGTTCGAGCTCCCACCTGGTGTTGCGCCATGTGAAATACGTGTACGACTGAGAAAAGCCCACCTTAGCTAGCCGATACATCACTTTCGGTCTGGTGAACGCTTCGGATAGAAACACGACCTCAGGATGTCGCGCGCGGATGTCTCCGATCAGCCATTCCCAGAAGGGGAACGGCTTGGTATGCGGATTGTCGACGCGAAAAAGCTTAACGCCCTCGTTGACCCAAAGCTGAACGATATCTCGCAACTCTTCCCAAAGCGCAGGTACTGCGTCTTGCGCGTAGAAGTCGACGTTGACGATGTCCTCGTATTTTTTCGGCGGGTTTTCGGCAAAGCGGATCGTCCCGTTTGGCCGCCATTCGAACCAGCCGGGATGCTCTATCAGCCAAGGGTGGTCCGGAGATGCTTGAATTGCAAGATCCAACGCCAGTTCCAGACCCTCCTTTCTTGTCGCCGCGATCAACCGCCGAAAGGATTCAAACCCGCCAAGTTGAGGATGGATGGCATCATGGCCGCCATCGGACGAGCCGATCGCGTAAGGGCTTCCCGGGTCATTGGGCGTGGACGTAAGGCTGTTGTTTCGACCTTTCCTGTTGGTGCTACCGATTGGATGGATCGGAGGAAAATAAAGGACGTCGAATCCCATCTCTCGAATTGCCGGCAAACGACCGATGACGTCGTCGAAAGTCCCGTGCCGTTCCACCTCTCCGCTCTGCGATCGCGGAAACACCTGGTACCAGCTAGCAAATGATGCCTCGACGCGCTCAGCATCGACGAAATAGGGCGGTGATCGAACTCGAAAGGGTCGCTGATCTGCGTCAGACATCAGATCCGACACATGAGAGGATAACAGCAGTCTCGTCTTCGCCGTCGGGTCAGCTTTCGCCAGACTGTCTGCAATCTCGATAAGCTTGGCGTGTAGTGTGGCGTTTGCCTCACCCGCCGTTGAAGCGACAGCCTTGCCGACCAGCGCCTCTCCCTCGATCAGTTCCAACGTTAGATCGAGGCCTGCTTCAGCTTTCTTGGAAAGCTCGTACCGGTAGATGGCGAACGGATTTTTCCAGGCCTCAACGCAAAATTCAAACCGGCCGAGCCGATCGGGACGAAATGCTCCAACCCAGCGATCGTTATTATCGAGTTGCAGCGGCGATTCGTGCCAAACATCATCGCCTACACCGCGGTGCAGCAGGGACGCTGCAAGGTGATCGTGGCCGTCGGAAAAAATGTCGGCTTGGACGCAGACCAGATCGCCCACGACCCGCTTTACCGGAAAACGTCCCCCGTCGACTTGAGGCTCGATGTTTTCTATCGCGATCCGCTGCGATTGCGCGGTGGCCTTTTCCGGTGAGGTCAAGATCTCAAGGGCGATCGCGGGACGCGCAGCCGCAGGCAGCTTCCCCACCTCGCCAGGCAAAAGGCGGCCAAGTGTAGCTTTTAGATCAGGAAAAAATGGCGGCGCCGCCGTCGATATGATGTCCTGTGGGTACGGCGAAGGATTGCGAAGATCTCTGTTAATCGCGAGGAACGTGACCTCGCTTGCGATACGCAGATCGGGAGCGTCCGAGAAGGTGATGACGCTGACCCGGTCGGAGGTCTGACAGTCATACGGCGAGACGGTTTTGCGCGATGCCATCCCGCCGTTGACCTCTCGGACCGCTGCAGAAATATCGAACTCACCGCTTGAGGCCATCATACGCAAGTCTTGGCCCGAACCCCTCGTGGAATCTTGCGGTAAGACGGCCCCGTATTCAAACCCCATAGGGATCAGGATACCATCGCCAAGTTCCGCGGAGAGCCTGAGCGAGCGAAGGCATTTCCGCTGGCGTATCTCACGGCTCTCAGTCCCATGTGCGAGCCGTCTTGCAAACGGCGCTTCCGGAAAAGCGACTTGCTGACCCAACTGTCTTTGCAAGCGGTGTTCTTCAAGAAGCCAACCATCGCGCATGTTCCACCAAGCAAGTGAGGAAAACGTTCCGTCGAAGCCGAGGCCTTGTAACTTTTTGCGAAAGGCGAAATCGGTGCCAGGCGTATAAACCAGCCGCAACGGCTGGTTTCTGGCTGCTATCGGACTAGCAACGAGCTTCAGATCTGCCTCGCTCAACTCGTCAAGACCCAAGTAACGAAACCCAGAGATGCCGGCTGCAGACAACCGCGAAACGACGCCTAGAAGGCGGTCTAAATCGCCACTTTGACCACTATGTCGCCAAGGAGCGGATGGTGAGCGTCTGGGATCGAGCGAGCCGGAGCAATCGCCCCCGGCTGATCCCTCACCGGAAAATGCGACATCCATCATAAGAGAGATGCCCCGCAAGCGCGCGGCATCGCATAAAAACGCGGCGCATTCTTCAATTCCGCTGGAAAGTTTCAATGCGGGATCGACAAAGCCGTAATCTGACGACGCAAAAATGCTTCCTTCCTGATCCTGCCTTCGGAAGAAAGGAGCCGTCAGAACCGTGTCAAAGTTTAGGGAAGCGGCATGATCGAACACGGCAAGCCAGCTCATCGCATGGGGCAGGTCCAGCGGATTAACGTAATAAATACGAGGTCCTGGGCTGTCCGCGCGTCTCGGAGTTGTCATCGATGTTGTCTCCAAAGCGGGCGCCGCTCGCGCCATTTCCTTAGACTGAGCTTTAGAAACTTGCGGGCGGTACGGTTGTTCCTCAACATGCAGCGCGGTATCACGTGCATACATTTGGCTGGAAGGAAGCCAGCATTCTATAATCGAAATGATATCGGATGATCTGCGCAAAGCGCGCTTTTGCCCGCCTAGTAAGCGGCATAAGCCTAGGTTCTCGGCGACGAGACTTGGACGTTGGGGCGCTTCGGTCGTGATGTGGTCGCAGCGCCGTTGTGCGACCGGATGGCATGTTCCAGCACGATGGGCGCCAGCAAAGGCGGATCCGGTTTGCATCAATCGTTGCGAAATGGCAGCCTGGGGTTCACCCAGTTTGATCGTTCAATCCAGTTCGCTGAAGCAGCTTATCAAGAGCGTACAAATGAAAGCTCATCAGACGTGAGTGTCGGGAGCAAAAGCACCGTCCTCACGCAGTTTTTTTGTTCTAGCTGGCGCGGTCGCGTAAGTACCCGTTCCAGCTTGGCGAAGGGCCTCCCGCTCTTTGAGCGTCCTTCGCCGCTGCAGTCTTCTTGGCTCGGTACGAAGCTTTTTGCACGTCATGAGCTTGCCGAATTTCGGTTTGGCCGCGTCGTGCGACACAAGTGCGAGGACGTGTACGTCGCGATCTTCAAGCGCTTCCCTCATCGAGTTCGCGCTCCTCCTCGATAACAGACAGCCGGGCGTTTGCCGCGTCGAGTACAGCCGTAAGGAACTCGACGCGCGTCCAACCGACGAGATGGGCCTCTTCGACGAGGAGCTGGATCGCGTCGTCGACCGTCTGATCGAGCTCGACTTTGCGTTCCACTGTGTTCAGGCTAGTGGTTGGAGGATCTATCATCGTGACTTGTGAGTTGGCCGCGCAGGATCACTTGTTTTCGGAAGCGAGTTCGCCGGGCTTGAAGCTTCCCTGTCGGTTCGAAGGGACCGCGTCGGAGGATGTCTCGCTTTCGTCCGGCGGAACGACGCCACCATGATCCGACGGCCGATTTTGGTCGACGGCTGAATTTGAACGGTGAGCTTCTTCCGCTTCGCGCCAATGGCGTTCGTGCTGCCCTTCAGGACGACCTTCTTCCTCCCACCGATTGTATGCCGCCTTACGGATTTCCTCGTCCATGATCGTCTCCTTGGTTAGAGCTGGCGTGCCTGATCTTTAGCCTTTTGAGACACCAGTGCTCAGGCATTCGGGTTTGGCGTCGTGCCTTTGGCGCTCATGCGACGGCCTCAGCTTTCTGATCTTTGGTCTCGACATCCGCCATCATTGCGATTTTCTCGTAAACGCACGAACGGCCTGATCGATACGGTACGCTACCGGACGGTGCGGCGTACCGTCGTTGCCACACGTGGCGATAGGTTTTTCCTTTAAGCCTTGCAGCGGAGTGCAGAGTGCTGGCCAGCGGCGACTTTCGCACGATCCCGCGCGCCGCCTCTCGATGTTCGAAGTGTTCACCCTTATCGGAAAGTCGCAGGTGTGTAGCACGCGTGCGCAACACGGGCGCCAGATCAACAGATTCTATGAAGGGGCCGCTTAAACAAGGAGTACGCAACGGATGAATTTCTGGTATCGCCGGGAACTTCGGTTTGTCGCCCAAGTTTTCAGGCCGACGACCATGCTACCCGTCGTTCAGCCGCCTCCCTCCCATGCGGCGATAGAAAGCCCTCCCGGTAGCCTGGGAGAGCTTTCTTTTAGCCAAATGTTAGCGAGCGTCTCCAGCGAGAACCGGATCGCAGTGGAAAGTCTTATTTACGAACAACGAAGAGAGATGCGAATGCGGTGGCGTTCTTGGCTCACAGTCCTCGGCACCTGGACGGCAAGTCCGATTGCATTTGGCATCGTGCTGATCTACGCGCTTTCGTGGTTCCTCTTCAGCCCGGAGACGCTAGAATGGCACGGGTTTGCCACGCTCGCCACATGGTGTATGACCCTGTTTATCCAGCGGGCCGAGCATCGCGACACGCAGGCGATCCATGCCAAGCTCGACGAACTCCTTCACGCGCATGGCGAGGCCCGCAACGAGATCACCAAGCTCGACGAGAAAGAACCGGAGCAGATAGAGCAGTTTCGGGACAGGCACACTTCGAACGACTAATAATTTCTGGCGTCTTGAATCAGCGCCTGGCTAAAAGCGCCTGATGTCAGGTCGTTTGTGACCGTGTTATGGGCACGAACCCCCTTCCGGAACTCATCTGCGAAAGGCACTCTTTCATTGTACAACGCAGATCGCCCCACCTCATCCGAGGCGCCTGACTATCTGCTGTGACCTTGTCAACTACCGTGCGAGCTGCTTCGTCATCTCGATCATCGTTGGCTCGAAGCCTTGTGATGCGAACAATCGCTGCGCGGCGCCATTGCGATGTGCCGTCGACAAAACCACCTGGGTCGCACCCATCGCCCCAAGCGTTCTTACCGCTGCAGCGAGAAGCATGCGCCCAACGCCCTTTCGCCGCTGACCGGCGTCGACGAAGACGTCGTGTATCACGCCCGCCGGACCGCGCAAAGCCATGTAGTCGTGCCCTTCGACGGCCGCATAGGCGTATCCAACCGCAGTACCCTCTACCTCCGCCACAAGAACCATCACGTCCGACTTGCCGAGCTGGCTGCACAGGTGGTTCGCATACATGCTGGGGGTGTAGGGGCCCGGCGAGATGAAGCGCGAGCTGTCCCAGTCGTGATGAAGCTGCATAAGATCAGCGCCAAACCGACCGAGGATGTTCATGTCTTCTTTGGTCGCGAACCGAATACTCGCGTAGCGCTGCAAGTTCGGTTCATTGTCAATTCCACTGTGAAGCGTCACCTAAAATTACTCCTGCTATCGTCTGCAATCACAAGAACATAGAAGGCGGGGGAAGGTTGCAGCGCACCCGTGTCTGTCATTGAAGGGTCGGCTAAAGTGCCTCTCGCGGATGCCTATGATATAAGGTGGTGGTAAGGCCGACGGCGCGCAATGCGATGTCCTCAGCAAAGGCGATTTGGCTTGTTGCAAGCTCTTTAGCGGTCGAAAGAACACCTGCACCAGCCGAGCGGAGCGATGTCGGTAAGGACGACGTGGATGCACGTCGCGTTTCGGGTAAGACGACCGCCTCGTTATCGTCGCCCGCTTCCAAAGGCGCAAAACCTGCACCCTCTGCAAGGTCAATAGCGAGCAGTAGAAGCGGCTCGTTCTTGACCTGCAGAATTTGCACTACATGCCGTAATCTGCATCAAAGCCATTCTATAGAACGCGACTTGCCTGCGACGTCTCGGTTGCAACGGATTACAACCGAGCGTTCGACGAAACGGCCGCATCCAAGCAGCGTTCAGCCCTACCGGAAAACGGCTCGGAGCTTTTAAGGGCAATGATCGCCGTTGTTTGACTGCACGATCCTGGCGGTTCCAGCGGACTTTTTCTGGGCTGATTTTCAAAGGAGATCAGCACGTTGGAACAAAAGGCTTCCTCGAAGGTTTTGGTGCCACTCACAGTTCCGTGATGGAGGTAAAGTCATGACCGAACCCGTTTCAACAGTCGCGCATGTCCACACCCGCGACGCCAATCCCTATATCGCGCTGACCAAGGCCTCGTGGGGAGCGATTTTTGCCGGCGTCGCCGTTGCCCTCGTGGTTCAGCTGCTTCTGAACTTGCTCGGTGCTGGCATCGGCGCTGCAGTCATCGATCCTGGCACCACCGACAATCCGAGCGCCGCCACCCTCTCCGTCAGCACCGCGGTGTGGTTTGTCGTCTCCGGTCTCATTGCCTCTTTCGGCGGAGGATATGTTGCAAGCCGTCTTTGCGGCCGTCCGGTCGGCTCGACCGGCGCGCTTCATGGCCTCACCACCTGGGCCGTCACCACGCTGGTTGTCGTTTATCTCCTGACGACATCGGTTGGCGCTCTCGTCGGCGGTGTCTTTTCCGGGCTTGGCGGTATTGTCTCCGCTGCAGGTTCGAGTGTAGCGACGGCGGCAACCACCGCTGCGCCGGCGCTGGCTACTGCAAGTGATCCGATGGCGGGTATCGAGCAGAACATCCGTGATGCTTCCGGGGGCAACGACCCCGCCGCGCTCCGCGACGCCGCAGTCACTTCCGTGCGAGCCGCTGTAACCGGCGATCAGGCGAAGGCGGAAGAAGCGCGCAACCGCGCAGCTGACGCCATCGCCAAGGCGCAAAGCATTCCGGTCGACCAGGCTAAGCAGCAGGTCGCACAGTACGAACAGCAGTACAAGGACGCGGTCGCCAAGGCGAAGGAGCAGGCAACTGAAGCGGCCAAGACCGCGGCCACAGCCTTCTCGGCAGGCGCAATCCTGGCGTTCATCGCTCTCGCGGTCGGCGCTATTGCGGCATGGGTTGGCGGTTCGGTTGGCACGACGCACGTCGGCCGCGACGACGACATGTACATCGCGCGTTGAACTTAGCCAAAACCGGGAGCCATCCGGCTCCCTGCTACGACGAAGGGACGAACAATGAGCATTTTCGACCGTATCAAGCACGCCATCTTCGGCGAGGCGCACGCCGCCTCCGTTCCGCAGCCGTCGACAGGCGGGACGACTGATACCTCACCTGCCCCGCAGGTTCGGCCCGCCTCCTCGGCGCCCGCGCCCGCCGCCACGGCGGGGAACACGTCTGCGTCCGCGGAGCAGATGGCTTCGCCCGCGCCATCGCAGGAGCGCTCGCCGCAGCAGGCCGACACAACGCCGCGACCTTCGGTCGACATCGAGCCCATCCTCGACGCTGCGGTCCAGAAGTCCGGCCACAAGCTGGACTGGCGTCATTCGATCGTCGACCTGATGAAGGCCCTTGGAATGGACGCCAGCCTCGAAGAGCGCAAGGAACTCGCCCACGAACTTGGCTATTCCGGCGACGCCCACGACAGCGCCAAGATGAACATGTTCCTGCACAAAGCGTTGATGAAGAAGCTCGCGGAAAATGGCGGGAAGGTTCCCGCCGACCTGCTCGATTAGATTTAACGAGCGTCCGGTTCGTCAGCTTACTGGTCGGCTTGTTGTTCGGCGTGGCGACCAGATCGAGTGACAATAGCCGCCTGTTAATGAAGGAGATACAAGATGATGAGTGGACCATTGAAAGCCCTGTTGGGCGTGATCGCCGTTGCTGGCTATCAGAACCGCGACAAGATTGCGGAATTCCTCCGCGGTATCCAGAACCACCCTCACAACGGTTCGCGAGCGCCCCAGAGCGAAAGCCAGGGCCAACAGGCCGGCGGGCTCGGCGGTCTTTTTAGCGGACCCGGCGGCTTCGGCGATCTTCTCGGTGGCCTGACGACTGGCGGCATCCTTAGCGGCGGTCTGGGTGACCTCCTGAAAACCTTCCAGCAAAACGGCCACGCGGACAAGGCTGAATCGTGGATCAAACCTGGACCGAACACGGAAATCGACAGCGGCCAGCTCTCCGAGGCCCTTGGCCCAGACATCTTGAACGAGCTCGCCGCCAAGACAGGGATGTCGCATGAGGAGATCGTCGATCGGCTCAGCCGCGATCTCCCGAAGGCCGTCGATGACCTCACACCCGACGGCCGGGTTCCGGATGCAGACGAAGCATCGTTAAAAGCCGCAGGTGCAACTTCCGATAATGGTTCCACGACGATGGCCTGACATCATGCCGGGCGGGAAGAATTCATTGAAACCAAGCAGGAGGTCCTCGCCCCCCGAAGGCGTCCAGGTCCATGGCGTCTTCAGCGTGGGTTGTGGATAACACAGGGGTATAGAGTGGATCGTACTCACGCTCTTCCTGTCGCCTGCGTGCTGCGCCTTTTCGCTCGGGGCGGCATTTACTTAAAGAGCAGGGTTTCGTTTCTGGCGGTAAGATCGAATTGCCGTCCATTCCAGCTGGAATACTTCAGATGAGATGCAGGTGACGCTCGCTGCCGGGACAGTGATGCAAACAGTACTTGTAGACGCGAGTTTTCTGGATGCGTTTTCTCGCGAAGGTATCGACCCTCCTCAAAAAGGCGCTCTGCAAAAAGAACGGTCGCATCGGTGACGTCTTCGGGTCGGGTGCGTCTTGCCCCTCGAAACTCGTGTTCCGTCTGCAGATTTGGGAGCCGGCCTGTCCTTCGTGATCGGTATCGGAAACGAGGTCGACGAGCATTCCACCATCATTCGGAGCCGTCATGGACGCCGTAGTCCGCGGGCTTGCGATACTTCACCCTGCTCGTCACCATGCGCCTGTGCCACCGCCGGGCACCTTGCGGCAATGCCCCCCTTTTGATCCGGAGATCGCTCTCGCCATCTCGGAGATCACTCAGCAGGCGATGATGGGAGATGACTTGTCCATTACGATTGCGGTCCTCCTTGTTCTCACGCTGTTCACGAACACCATCGGAGTTTCGTAAGGACGCTCGCCTTTATGACTGCAAGGTGTTTTGCAATGCAGGCGGCCTCGCCGTCGATCGCACGACTTGAACCGTGCCACAACCCTGCGAACGGAACCGGCGCAGCGCCGCAAGCGCTCTGTAGACGAGGCCTGCAATTTAACGTCAATCAGCCTTGCCCTGTTTAGACGGAATATCCCAAAAATAGCTTATCGCCCCCTGGCTGATTTCGTGCACACAGACGTCGAGCCTCCCGATGGCTGCCACGGTCGTCTCTCCTCAATTGCTGATCTATCGCCGTGGAGGTTGGGTACGGACAATCTGCAAATCGCATCAGCGCCAATCGTTGGCCTGCCTCGATACCAAGGAAGAGGCCCAAGGAATCAAAGTTAAGGCCTTCAAACTCTTGCAATACACGACAGAGGCTTGAGGTTTGACGAGACCAAGCCGAAGACCGCGAGGCCGATTGGGAGACGACCGCGATGTTTCTGGTTGTGCCATTAATCGTGGACGGCGACCGAGCCCTTTGTTTCGACGCGCCACATCGACAGACGAAGACATTTCCGACAAGCACTCGACGGCTCAGAGCTGCGGAACTTTTCCATCGACCCGTCATTTTCTTGATACACGCTGGAGAAACCGGATGTTTGCCCTTCTTACGATCCTGACCGCCCTTATCGCAGCCATGTTCCTTGGGCTGGTCGCCTCGACCTTGCGCGAATTGCGACACGAGGCTGTCGAAGTCGACGCGGAAGCGGTTAGGAAATCTGGCGGTTAGGCGATGCCCAAACCCTCCCGCCTCCAACGTTTTCACTTCAATATCCGTAAGAACGGCAATTTGCTGATTGATCGCGATGGCGTACTGCTTCCCGATATTGGAGACGCGATCGCGGAGGCCCTGCTCTGCGCGCAGCTGCAACGGGCTCCTTCGCAGGGCGGCGGGTCTGGCCGGAAGCTCTTCGAAATCATGGACGGCAGCGGCAAGCTGCTGGCGACCGTGCCGATCGACTGAGAACTCAGTTCGTCTCACCGCGATTTTCAGCGGGTGCTGCCGCTCTCACCGCTGCAACACTTCCGCCGTGAGCCGCGCGATGTCGATCCACGTTCCCAAAGAAATCAAGCCCGCAATGCCGGCGACCTCAATAGAGTACCTTGTGGCGCCGACGTTTGTATCAGCGTGCGTCGACCACGACTTTGGTCGTTGAGCTTACCTTCGGCGTCCTGGTTGTCGAACACCACCAGCTGCGCATCTTACTTCTGTCAGGGCTCGACGGGCTCCCAGGTAAGAGCATAGCGATGTCTGGCTTGTGCGGGGTGATGACGACGAACTTTTTTCTGAAGGAGGCGCGCGAAAAGCTCGGCCTATTCCAGTAAACGGCGAGCTTACCATAATCGATGTGGAGCAGGCGCCTCCGCAAGGAGGACGACCGGCTGTACGCTAGTAGACACGCGGCCTGAAGTCGTTGAAACACCTTTTCAATCCTCCCATATATGAAGAAACCTAAGAGGATGAATATCATGGTAAGCAGGATCAGGAAGACCCTGACCGTGCAACAGCGCATGGCGGCCTTCGAACACACGAACAAGATTGCGGCCGACGTCGCAGTTGGAGAGCGCCGACTTCGTGAAGAGAAAAACGAGCGCCTCCGCAAGCTGCGGATTGCGGCCGCCAACAGATCTTCACAATGAACCAATGTGGAAACGCTGAAGTAACAAACCCATCCTCGCAGCACTCGGAGTAAAGTATGGATCACATCAATATCGAAACGTTTTTGGACGATACTCGGCAGAAGCTCGGCTCACGCCTTCGCGAAGCACGCATTGCGAGAGAATACAGCCTCGAGGATCTCGCGATTGCCACCGGCCTGACTGAAGCGGAGATCTCGGCCATCGAGGACGGAACGTCGACTAACACTCATCATGTGGAACGCATCGAGCACGCGCTCTGCTAGGGAACTTTCGATTTGCTCCAGGTTGTCGCGCCGTTCATCAACCCTGGAGATAGGTATGAACCGCCGATGGAGCGCCGTTCCGTCTTCCGGTGGCGGCAAAGGCTTAATCAGGCTCGCAACCTCGTGAAGGAGGCAGCCTGCCAGCTCCCGCAAAGGTCCGGCAGGCCACGCCAACTAAAGCGGCGATGAGATCATCCGCGTCCCCATTTCCCAAAGACGGAAAGCGTTCTGCGGATCGACCGCGTACCTTGCCACGCCCTTGAATGGCCCGGCTCCGCGCTTGTCGACGACAGGAGCTTCCTGGCAATCGTCGAAATATCTGCCGGAAACTCCCCCCACAAGCGGCGAGCCCGCGAGTAGCACCGACGTGGATGCTCCCTGCTCTATCGTCTTGCGGAGATGCTCGGGCGTTCGAAGGCCGCCAGTGTACTTTTGAAGCCCGGTTGCGATTGCTCCGGGGTTGAGAGCGTTCGACGTGATGCCATCGCTGGCCCAATTATTGGTTATCCCCAAGGACATCAAAATGCAGGCCGTCTTCGATTGCCCATAGGCAAGTAGCGGATCGTAGGGAATGAAACGGAAGTCTGGATCATCCCAGAACACCGGCGCAAACAAGTTGCCGGTCGAGGCGACGGAAACGATGCGGGCGCCGTTCGCGCTGGCCAGATACTGGCGCAGGCCGAGCGCGAGCGCGAAATGCCCCAGATAGTTCGTGGCGAACTGCATCTCCTGTCCCTGCCCACTCCTTTGAAGCTCCGGAATGGCCATAACGCCAGCGTTGTTGATGAGGACGTGCAGGGGATCGTCCCAGCTTTCTGTGAACTCCCTGATGGAAGAAAAATCGGCGAGGTCGAGGCGACGAACGCTCAGCCGAGCGGCGGGCATGGCTTGCCTCATCTTCGCGACAGCTCTCTCGGCGTCGTGCGGACGGCGGGCCGCGATCGTCACGGCCGCGCCTGCGGCAGCGAGAGCGCGGCTTGTTTCAAATCCGATGCCCGCGGCGCCTCCCGTCACAATGACATTTTGTCCGGAAAGGTCGACGCCTTCCAAGACCTCGGCGGCAGTGGACGAGAACCCAAATGGGATGGATGAAGCCATGGTCTTACTCCTTCGAACATTCGACTTGCCCGGAAGATAAGCGCGTGGCATTCGTGAACTAGATGGCTGACGCTTTACGCAATGATGAGATAATTCGAACAGTTAGCTCGCTTCCGCCCGGCGAGCTTGCGGCCTTTCTTGCCGTGTGCGAGCACGGCGGATTTCGGGCCGCGTCCCGAATGCTCGGCCAGACGCCGTCGGCAGTGAGCCACGCGGTCGCCGGACTAGAGAGAAGACTGAAGGTAAAGCTTTTCCATCGTTCGACCCGCAACGTATCGCTGACGGATCCGGGGCGAAGACTTGCGGAGCGACTGATGCCTGCGCTTGGCGAAATTGGCCTCGCGGTCGAGGAGTTGCATGAGCAGGCGACCTCACTGTCGGCGCTCGTGCGGATCAACTGCGAGGCCAATGCCGCCGAGCAGGTCCTCATGCCACTTCTGACCCGCTTCATGAAGCTTCAGCCCACCATGCGTTTCGAAATCCGCTCCGAGGGAAGACTGGTCGATATCGCCGAAGGAGGATACGACTGTGGGGTCCGGGCGGCCGAACTTGTACCCGACGAGATGGTTGCGATCGCGATCGGTCCAGACCAGCAGCACATCGTCGTGGCCTCGCCTGCCTATCTTGATGGCGCGCCCGACATCAAGACACCGTCCGATCTTTCGCTTCACCAGTGCGTTCAGCTTCGCATGGCAGGCGGGTCGATCTATCGCTGGGAGTTCCGGCGCCGCGGCGAGGACGTCGTCATCGCAACGCCCGGCAATCTCGTGGTCGACCAGTCCAGACTTCTACTGGCAGCGGCACTTGATGGTATCGGTCTTGCTTACTTGACACGGTGGATGGCGGCCGATGCTCTCGCCGACGGAAAACTGCGGCAGGTGCTAGAGGAATGGACGCCCCCCTACCCCGGCCTTTGCCTTTACTACCCTCGACACCGCCATCTCGGTTCGGGCATGCGCAGCCTTGTCGATTTTCTAAGAGCCGAAGGATCGTCTCGGCCGGCGCCTTGACAGCGAGCAAGCGCCACCATTCTCACCGGCATGAAAGCTGCCCCGCGCGCAAGGCCTTGGAACCTAGAGCGCTGAGATGAGTTCTTCCCGCCGAGATAGTCTCCAAACAGCACTTCCTCGGCACGTGGAGGGCCTTGAGGTCCCTGTAACTCTCTCGGCTCTCCACATCAGTTGACAAACCTCGTCTCCTTTGACGCAAGGAGCGATATACGCGAACTTCAGCACATCAACGGTGGCACCGAACAGTGGGCACCGACGAACAATTTCTTGGGTTATTGTACCAAGGGATCGGCTTGCTAACAGGTTGTCAATCCTCTTCTCAGCCGCAGTTCTTTCTTCAGCGACTAGCTGTCTCCTTCGGAATGATCAGCCAAATCCTCCGCTGCGCGCCAATCGGGCAGCGGTTCGCTTGGCAATGATCCAGGACGAAAATGGAGGTTAGCAACCACGCCATCAACAGAGCATATGGTAGCCACCTGAACGTTTTCTTGCGCCGCGAAGCGACCACCGCTCCTATCATCGCCAGAGCATTGATCGTGAATACAGGGAATGGTATGCTTTCGCAGGATGCTCCCATTTAAGTGGGCAAATCCTGCTAAAGAAAGGGTTTGCCAGCATGTGGAGACCGGGACACCGCACTGACAGGTGTGACTAAAAAGGAAGCTTGTTGCCTTCCGTGTGAGGAGCTCCGGGCATCCCCGTCAAATATGCGAACCGCGACCAAGCGTCGGCGTTTTCGATCTTCCGAACAGTCCGCTCGAGCTCTATCATACGGCTATCTGTGTGACCCACGTCTTCCGCAACTGATTTGAGAGTCCTGGTCAGTCTCTCCTTCTCATCGCGCTCCCGCGCAGCCGGGCTTCCCGGAGCTGGACATTAAGTCCTCGCGCGCGCAGCATAGATCCACTCGATGATGGCATCCTGAGTGTTTGTGACCGTCTCTTCCGGAAGAGCGCATGTGTTTCGTCGTTTCGGAAGTCGTCACTTCCCCTCCAGGCCCGCCATCTATTTTCTAAGCAAGTATATTGAGTTCGGTATGTCAACTCATCCCGCAGCTAGACTTTGGGTGCGGGACAATGGGTTTCCGATCCTACTTAGACGCAGATAATTTCTATGCCCGATCGCTATCAACCCCTCTACCTATAGCTCCACACGAAGCTTACGGACTTGCCAAAAGATAGAGCCGGGAGCAGACTTCATTGATGACCGATATCGATGCAAAATCTGCGCTTCTCAAGCTGCTGAAAGTTATAAAGCTCAAGCCAGGGGTGTCACTTAGTCTCTATGAGATCGGCCCGCCGCTCGTCGACCAAGAAATAAGTCAGGACGCCATCGTAAACGCGCTGTACGCCCTCAAAAACGAGGGAATGATTGATTTGCCAGGCGGTAATCGACTGGTGCTGCTGAAAAACCTGTAATTTTCTGGACCGCAGATGGTGAACCGGGACGAGGAAATAGAAAAAGAGCTCGGCCGCAAAAAGTTGATGATGCGGTTACCGGCGTTGCGAGACCAACTTCGAAACGCTTCCGGCGAACAGATTGGAGCGCTCTTTATGGCCTACGAGAGGGCCGTCGCTCATCAGGATAGGATTCGTTCTCAAAAACACGCTCCCGCGCAGTGGACTGCTTACTATGAAGAGGTTTTGAGGGAGATCGAAGACGGCGTTGTGAGCTATCTGGCTGGGCAAAATCGGCAGGATTTTAGTTAGGTTGCGGAACGGGGCCTCTCCATGGGCGTTATCCGGGAGGTTGTGCGGTGGCTCATTTCCGAGCAATCTCAAGCACCGCAGCCGGAGTTTGGGAACTTCTAACGGGGCTTGCCCGCCCGGAACAATGAGCGAGGGCCGCAGATATGCAGAAGCAGAAATTCACGGTCAGCACGTCCGTGACAGTTGTTGCCGAGACGCCCCAAGCAGCTGCACAACAAGCATCGGAGCTGCTCTCGAAGTCTCCGCCAGAACGGTTCGACGTTATGGATGAAAGTGGCTCGACATTCCACGTTGCCAATGACCATCCGCAAAGATCCATCGACACGATCGAGAGCGAGGTCGTTCAGTATCCGGAGTTCATGGAGAATGACGCGCCCCCCGGCGCCGGCGGCTGAATCGATCGGCAAGAGAGCTATCAGCCAGAGGTAGCCTTTCCGGTCTCACTAAGACAGGACATCAACGGCGACGAAACGGAAGAAACTCTTCAGCATGCGCTGACTGGTTGCGCTTATGATCTTCCGCGCCAAAATGACGTTATATGGCCGCTTAGTTCGAATATCGCAAATGACACGAGGAATTCAGGCCATATCGAGCTTCGCGGGTATCGTCACGCACAAGCTCTCTTGCCATGCGGTGTTTAGGCTGAATGTCTTAAACTCGAGATGAATGAACCGTAGCTGTCTTGGGTGTGGAGGAATTGTCGACTGTTGATTGCATGCTTATCAATTTCGATTCGATTGCTTTGGAATGAAGCCAAGGCCAAACCCGAACAAGCGCCCTATTTTTTCCAATGTTTCGAGCGTCGGGTTTGCTGTGCCAGCCTCGATCTCTGCAACTTGGCGTCTAAGCGATAGGGCTCTGGCGAACTCCTCCCGGGTCATGCCAAACCCTTTACGGATATCCGCAACGGCCTGAGGCACCCTTAAATTCCCGGTTCGAGCGCGCTCGGCCAGCGTTCGCCGATGGTCAAGAATCTCGTCTTTAGTCGGTTTCTTCCAGCGAGCCATTTAGCTGCCCCTCGTCATCGCTGGCACGCCGCCAGAACGCTATCCGTAATCTCTATGCAGCGCCCCATTGCCCGCTCCAAAATGTCCGAAGCCGCACCCATATCTCTCGCTATGGCGGGAGCTTGACGCAGATGTCCGGCAAACTTGGTAAGCGTAGCTTTGAGCGCACTATGCGTAGCAGGATCAGGTATCAGTTCGCCGCAAATATCCTTCCAGTCGAAAAGATGATCACGACCGCCGTCACGCATCATCGCCCATCGGGTGGCACGAACAATGGCCTGCCTCGCGAGCCGCATGGGCGCAAAATCAAAGAGCGGAGAAAGGCGTATCGCTCCGTCCTGAAGCTCACTAAGTGCAGAATTTCGACCGTGACTGTCGGGATTACCGAGCGCCAGATTGGCGCTGTCGCGCTTTAAGTATTCAGCGACGTCCGCGAAGGGATCGGCCGAACATTCGCGCAGAACATCAACAAAGGCCTCATGCGTGCCGAGATGGCCAAAAATGGGCAACGCCGATCGCCGACACCAGGCTTTCTTCTCCAAACCGGACCGTCGCGACGCCTTCTTTCTTATTTCGGTCGAAACGGGGAATGATCAGGACGCCTTCGGCATAGGTCGATGGTTGGCGAATGGCCTCATCATCGGTTACGAAGCTGTCGGGGTAAAAAAGAGCGTCATGGGCCTGCGTCATAGAGAGCTTAGGCCATTCGCCTTGCAGGCCGCTTGAGTCGGAGGCCAGCATTCCGAAGCGGTCGGCTACTTCCATGAAGCGGTCCGACCGCTCCAGGATTTCTACCTCGGTAACTCCTTGGCGCTCAACACCACTCAGCCGTTGCGCTTCGTCGTCGGCCGCTTCTTTGATGCGAAGATTGCCGATGCCGCCAGTCGCCGACCGGAGAAGCAGTGCCAAGTCAGAAGCGCGCGAGCCTTCAGTGATGCCGAAGTGCTCGGTAAGCTTTCGCCGTGCATGCCCCTGGGGCATAAGATCCAAAAGGAAGGGCGGCCAGCTTTGGCTATACCGATTTTCGAGATCGACGGGATAGCGAACTGACAAGGCGCGGTGGTCCTGGACGGTTCTTCCAGCAGAAAGCTCCGCCGATGCCACGGTGACGAAATAGTCGAGATCGTAATCTACGATTGACGCGCCCTGAACGCCGGCCGCACCGTTCCAATGTCGCGGCGTGATGCCACTCACCGTCAAAGTGTGTCTGCAACGTCAGGCGCACTAATTGACCCTTTTAATGGATCAAATAACGCAGTTTCTCAAATTATTCATCCCATCAAAGTGGGTTGATAATTGTTCTTAGGGCTGTCAGCCACCTAGATTTTCATTGCAGTCTCTGATCCTTCTGACCACCTTCCGGCCGCGCAACGCACTCCCCCACGCGAACAAGATGAGTCAGAGGCTGAGACTGGTGTCATCCGTGTCTCGGAGCCTATGTTTGCGTCGTACAACACGAGCGAAACGCCTCCATTGCAACGTAGAAGACCATCCAGAAATCTTTTTGCTTTGACAGTCCCTTTGGTCGGACCGAAGGGTGAGGATGCGCAACTGCGTTGCCGGCCTTTGATCGACGCGATCGAGAGTGAGGCCGTTCAACATATCCGGAATTTACGAAGGATGACGCGCCTTCCTACCCCTGCGCCGGCGACAACGTGGATCGGCAGGAGAGATATGAGCCGGAGGTGGTATTTTTCGGGGCTATCCGAGACAGGATATGAACGGCGAGAAAGCGAAAGCGGCAAAGTTTTAAAATCACTGAATTGACTGCGCTCAGTAGCTTGGTATGTCCGCCCGCTTCGAATATCGCTACTGACGCGAGGAACACAACGGTGCTATCGAGGTTTATGGATATCGTCATGCAAAGTTAGACGCGTTGTATGGCGATATGGTGAAGAGCTGGTTCCGCTCAAAGCGATCGGCTCTTCGCCGCTTATTTATCCGAAGATTCGCAGATGCTGCCAAAAGGTCAAAAAATGGATACGAATAGTCGAAATCAGACTGCGATTTACGTGGGTGGCTTGCTACTTACTGGCGTTATTATTGTCGCCGGCGTGCTCTTCGCTGGGAAGGTGAATCCGAATCCCGAGGCTACGACGGTCATTATGCAGCGATAGGCAATCGAGGTCTACGATGTTGCAACTGCGGGAACATTTCGTCGCGACAGGAATTTTACTCCGCCGAGATAGTCTCCCAACGTCTTGCTCGGCAGTGGAGGGCCTTGAGCCCCTGTAACTCTCTCGGCTCTCCACACTCATCCTCTCGGAACATACAGTCGTTTAGCACGTTTTTAAGTCCGACCGCGCTTGCCAGCTTGCCGGCTTTGCCCTGACGCGGTTAAAGGGTGGGGAGCCTTACTGGGGCTCCCCACTTCGCACTGGAAATGCGTGACAGGAGCACCTGCGTGTCAGGATACGGCCCCACCCTTCGCCTTGCCTTACTGTTGCACCACCTGAACACCGACGAATTCATGCCTCTCCCGCCGGGTTTGGGGCGAAAAACGGTGAACGCTGCGGATAAAGCCGGGTTTGTCGACGTCCGCGATAGCTCGCGGTTCCCGTTGTGTCGGCTGACGGCAGCTGGTCTCGCTCACCGCAAGGCGAACCCATACCCTTTCGACTAGGATCGCAGGACGTGGCAGCAGAAGACCGCAATGCCTGATGCTGTTACAAGCCACGGAAAATCTCGGCGACGAACAGGCCATGTCTGCAGCCGCAACCTCTCCAAGATAGCGATCCTGAACCACTTGAAACCTCGAAAATCACATATTAGATTTTCGCTATAGACCACGACTTGACAGCGATGGAGGATGTTATGAGCCCTGTTGATGTTCTGTGGGAAAGCCCTGTGACGATCAGGCTGACAACTGGCCTGGAGAAATCATTCAGCAGCATCTCGGATGCCCTGGACTTTCTGGAGTTCGAATGGCCATCTAAGCGTGGCGCATATCACAATTCAGCGGTTGTTGCCTGCCGTAACGCTCTAAAGAAAATGACGCCTCCCGCCGTAGCGCGTGAGTACTTTTTCGCCGCCTGCCTTGAGGCGGGCTTCAAACCGAAGACGGTTACGGCCACTGGACTTGCAGCAACGGGTGGGTTTCATGCAAACGCGCTTCGTTCGCACCCTTAGTGGTTTGGCATCGTAAGTTCGGGATCAAGGCCTGTTTCGTGAACTGGACGAACGCACGTCCAGTTCGCTTGCATCGAACGTCTGTTTTTGTCTGCGCGGAGAAGCTCGAAGGGTTCCCGGGCTGTTTGCCAACGGATCAGATAGCGCAGACCGCACTCTGGTCCTGCACCTTGCGAAGCCCATCATAGGGTTCATGGCGCAGCTTCCGTCCCTCGCCAAGTTTAACCCATGGCCAAGCCTATTTGGTAAGGTGACTACTGTGCCCCTAGCCGGTACATTGAGGAGGCAACCAGAGGTCACTTTGCCATGGCACTCGAAAGCACACAAGTTAGAGAGCATATCCATCGAACGCTGGAAACGATGAACCGCCTTGATATGTCTGCCGACATTAGCCTGCGACAGCAGTTCTCCCAGATTATGGGAGAACAATATGAGGCGCTAATCGGCCTCAGCGTGGTCGAGTTGCGGCAGATGGCTGCTATGAGGGGGAGCAAGCAATAGATGGCGATCAGCTCGCATTCCGGATCTCGGCCATGTCGTCGGGGAAAATGTGCATGCCGGTAGCGTGGGCAGCGTCGACAAAAGCAGCACGGGCCGCAGCCGGCTCTGCCGCCATCACCATGGCATCGATCGACCGTGCGAGAGCACTGTGAAATCCCGGCTTTGTCTTATCCGGCCATTCCGACGTGAGAAACGCGATCATTTCCTCAACGGTCTCGACGCGAGCATGCTGCCCGGCGCCGCGGATCTCGACTTCGAGCGGCTCGATCGGTGTAAGGGAAAAGCTGGCCATAACGCGCTACCTCAGGTGACGGTGGATCCACATCAACTGTCGCCTAAGTGATTCGTTCCGAATCAAATCAAGGGCTTGTCAAAAAGGTGTGCCTCGTCGCATCATTCATGCATGAATGGGGCCTAGACACCAAAATCCAATTTCGTTCGAGATTTCATCGATATCGGGCGCCATACCGCCGATATCGGGAAGCGGCGTACACATTATCGGGGATGGCGAACTCACTGTGAAAGAACGCGCGGCCGCCAGACCGAAATTTCGGGAAATCCGAGACCGGTATGACTTTCGAGATCGGCTCTTGCTTGAAATCGGGCAGAAATTTATTTCCATAGGCCGGCATCATCCGATCGACAGACGAGTTGACCGCTACCATGACACAGCTCTGAACCGACCTATAACCGAAGTTGTATTTTTTTCGATCACATGAAATCCGCCAAGTCGCTTTCAACGTGTAAATAGATCGCTGTGATCAAAAACGGGTTGAAAGATGAATTCGGCGGATCAGAAGAAAGACGAGATTGAAGTCAACTATCAGTTGGGACGGCGTATCAAGATGGCTCGCAAGTCGCTTGGGTTGAGTCAGACCAATCTTGGGAATGCTCTCGGAGTTTCATTTCAGCAGATAGGAAAGTATGAGAGCGGCAAGAATACCATGTCTGTTCCAACGTTTCTGACTATCTGTAAAACCCTCCGCTTGAAGCCGTCAATGCTGCTCGACGATTACCTTGGACGAGAAAAATCATAACACATGGGAACGTTGGGGCGGGTCAGGGGTTATTAAGGCAGCCGCGCTCGTCCCCCGATTCCCGCGCGGTTGTTATCCCTCTCCAATTCACCTCGCCCTTGTGCGGGGTTTCTTTTTGATGCGGAGCTGCTGAACTTGCCCTGGTGATCAGATCAGCTTAGTTGGACTGTCGCTTAGGGGTTTGTTGAGACGCCTGAGCGACAGGCGAAGGGCGTTCTCCCAAAGATACCTTCGCCTTTCTAGCCGTCACTTCAAGGCGTGACTGGCTAGCCGGATCGGAAGACGTGATGATGAACTCGACGGCGGCGAAACAACGTGGATCGGGCTATCTTGCGTTTCGTCAAATCAATGCTTCCTAGCAACCCCAGATGCCTTTTCGATCGAATTCCATGGTTGACCGGTGTTATTCAATCGACTAAATCCCCGCCGCCGTGCTTCCTGTCCCATCTAGGCGGCAACGGGAGGGTCCGGCCTTAGTGGAGGGTCGGGCCCTTGCCGCCACCAGCGGCTTAAGAGGTGTCGAGGCGATTTCGAGATGAGATGTGATCAGCGCGGTCGTCGTTCTTGAAGATTGTCACCGTCGTTTCCATGGTCGGCCGGCAGCTTCTCAAACCCGGCGCACGCACTCTTTTTCGTCGCCTGCTGACAGCGCCTTGTGCAAAGCGCTTCGCGTCTTCGGGTCGGCATCGCAGTCCGCGTCAGGCCACGCGCTCTGCTGAAACTGGGTAACGGCGTTCGGCGCATAGCCGGAAGAACCAACGACAGGCGAACGAAGCGGTAGACGCGGTGAGCGAAGCCGTTCATGCCGCCGTTCCACCTCTTAGTGATCGTTTCGATGTCGCCCTGGTGGGCTCAACGATCGGGGTTGCGGCTCTGCCAATACCAGTGGCGCGAGACCTACTCTCGGATCGGTGTTTACAAGATCTGGCTTCGCGACAAAGTCAGGAGGGGTTGAACCCTTGGGCGAGGCACCAGCCGTGAAATGCCTGGTAATTCCCCTGCCTTGTCGGCTAGCCAGAAGAGCGCCCCATATAGAGCTTGCCATCTCCGTCAACCTGGGTAGCGTTGCCAAGATTTGTTCATGTGTCGCAGCGTTTCTGGGCGCCTGTCGGCCCCAGACCTCTCGGTCGAAGCGGAATTCGGCGCTCTCGTGCAATAGCTGGGCAAGGTACCGGACCGATCGGTGCGTTCGGTCGAGGCCATACCGGGCGCCGTAGCGATGGAGAGCCCTGAAGGCAGAGTTCATGTTCAGGCGTTCACGGCCCCTTCGCCCTCGCTCAGATGCGCGGCAGTTACGAGCACGGTCATGGAAACTTCGCTGTTTGATGTGAATTAGGGAATCGTTTACCGCTAGGCAGCTAACGATCGGATGTGATGGCCCTCATGGAGATTGCCTTGATCTGCAAAATTGCGTTGGCAGTCGCCGTGATCGCGCTAGTCGGCGTTGCCGTGTTTGAGGTCGACTCTCCATCGGCAGCATCGGCATGGCCAGAAATCCAGTCTCCGAAAACGAACAGGCTTCCTGCTGGGCCCACCAGGAACGCGCAAACTCAATAGCGGCAACAAACAGCCGCGGACGAGCACGGCGCGCCAGCTTTTTACGAGCACTGTGATCTCCAATGATTTCAGTGAGGGTTGCAATCGATATGCCGGGAAATGAGCCTCGACAAGCTTCACGCAAGTTTCGAGATGCTACGGGCATCCCAAGTTGAATGACGCGAGCATTCTCGCGGGTGATCATGAGGATCTTCGATGGCATACGACTGGAAAGGCGTCCGCACTCGGCGCATTCGGCGCATCAAGCTGGCGCTATCGTCCCTGATAACCTTGGCAATCTTATCCACGCCACTGATGGCCTTCGACTGGCTTTAGCCACTGACAGGTGTGGATAGTAACGATGCGCTAACCATGTCGGGCCTGACCGCTCGACGGCGATTAAAATGGGTGATTTGGCTAAGAGCGCCCCGCACACCCCTCATTGCTGCGGCGCACGAGATCCGGTGAGCGGACCCACGAGGAAAACGACCGGATCTCAAATATTCCCTCTCAACTGTACTTGAGACACAGTGAACGAGCCGCCGAACAAGGAGGTTCGAACGCTCGCGAAGAAACGCGATCGGTTCATTCTACTCTCTGATATGCAATGAAAGCTGCGTCGTTTACTGAGCGATAGCTACGGTCTATCGGTGATTGATGGTTGCAACGGATATGAGTTCGGAGGGCCTGCCTGAAATGAGGATGTCGAGGTCGGACGTGCGCTTGATGTCCTCGAGGTTTCGCTCGATGCCGTATGAACTCTGATCCGGTCGCCCGGTGGATGATCGTCGTCTTCTGTACGTCGTAGGCAACCTCACGCCCGAGGGGAGCAACCGCCCACTTCCGGTCAGTCTAGCCCGAATCGTAAATGTTGCTTGGATGCGGCGAATGCGGAGAACGCGTATCCGGACGTCGACGAGATCGACCAAGCCGACCAGCTGACCTTTTGATAAGCCGTGTATCTCGTCTTCGAGCTCTGGGTCGGTCAGCTGGGTGGTAGCGTCTAGCTCCTTTCGCTGAGCAGCAATTCCAGCGATGTTCCCGTCTCGGCATGTATGGGTGCGCTTGCCGGTGCGCTCGCGCCGCTCGCCGCACATGCCAAGTTTTTCACCGATAGCGATCAGCTGCAGATTGTTGGCGACGACAGTCTTGATGACCAGCGTTTGACCACCATCGGGATTTTCTCCCTCGGTCACAAGCATGCCTTGCCACTTCATAACCCGGATGTCAGCAAAGCCGATTTGTGATGGCGAGCTGTCGATGGCTTTCTCGGTAGCCTTGCGGCAAAACATTCTCCCTCTCCAAAAGCTGGAGACGCGTTGTGCGATGTCGTCTTTATGTTGTAAGCAAGATGAATTCCCGCCGTCAGGTTTAAAGCCAGCAGCATATGCGTCATCGGCTGTCTTGCCTTCTGCCACTCTTGCGCCAACTGCCGATGCCGTGCATTTTTTAGAACTGGTAATAAGTTTACCTCAGGAGACACCATGATCTGGGATTCGATAATTCTAGGAGCTTTTTCGGCGGCTGCGTGGCTGGGATCTGCAGTGATATCACCTGTTCTGAGCGAGACTTTTTGGGACGGGGCTCCCGCAGGTCTGATTAAGCGTCTAAAGCTCGGGTCGGCGCTTGATGCTGCAGGAGCATTTTTTGCAGCACTGTCTGTCAGCCTGCAAACATACGCCTGTACCCGATGAGCTGATTACACGTAAGCGCAAGCGAGGGCGTTTATTACTTGGCGAGCGCCAGCGCCTGTTTCACGCTAACCTGGGAGGGAGTAACATGAAATTAGGTGTCTGGAATGCGGCGCCACGGGCAAAGTCACCGTTGAACATTCGGTCTTCGATGCTGTGACACTCCCCTTTTTCGTTCCGGGCATCTGGGTTTTCGGAGACCGAAACATCATACATTACAAAATCTTAACCAAGCATTCATATTCAGTTAATTGCGCCAGTCCTACGGTCTTCTTCGTGTCAACAACGAGGACCATGAACGTGAAAATTCTCGCAAGCTCAGTCGCAGCCGCACTCGCTTTGGCTTCTCTAGCCGCTCCCATGTATGCTCAGGCAGCAAGCAATCACCGTGATTGGAAGCATGCTCATCCGCACAAGCAAGTCTGCCACACTGAGCGCCACAAGGTGAAACACCACGGCCGGTGGATTGTTAAGACGGTCAAAGTCTGCCGATAACAGTCTGAATGGCGTAGAGTTGCCCCGCTGGAAGGCGGGGCTATACGCTCGAAATGGCTCTCCAGTTGTTAGCGGACGGCTGCGGAGGGCTACCAGCCATTGAGATTTTCATTTTTCGCACCACTTATGGCTGATGAACAAATCAGAGACCAAAGCGCACATCACCCACATAGAATCCATGTCGATTATCGCTGCGCAGGATGCCGCGCGCGATAAGAAGACATCGCAGTTGCGGGAGCTACGCTTGGCTCGCGACGCGGAGAGGGCCGCGAGCGAAGAGGTGAAGCCAGTTAAGCCTAGACGAAAGCGAACCGCCTCGTAGCTTGGACACTGTGCGAGCGTATGAAACAGAAAGGCGGCCCGGAGGCGGCCTGATGTGCTGATCGCCCTATGCAAATCACCACAATGATCACTTTGTCCCGTTTAAGCCTGCCTTATGTAACACCACCGGAGACACGGGTTGTCGGTAAAAGGTTTTTCGCCAGTATCACTGCAACTGTTTGCACATGCATCGCATTTGCATCGGATGCCTGTTTGTTTCTTTCGGCGTAGCGAGCCTCTGCGGGGCCTTTCTCTCCTCAATGACGTGAACAGCCTTCGACAGTTCTGCGTTGCTGCGCTTGCGCGTCCAGCCGGCCACCGAAGCATCAAGAGCAGGTCACGAGTCTCCTCCTACCCGTCGGTGGTAAGACTGCTGATGCGGGCGATGACGCGATCGGTTTCGGGCAAAGGCCGTTTTTTTCCGGTACCTTTATAAAGAACACTTCTACAATGAGATTACGGGGCAAATGACAACGAGCGCACGAGCCAACGCGTGTCGCAAATGTTGAGCCTGTCGAGACGCCTCGCGCGCTCATCCCTTGACTGCCGTCTGCTCGACGGACGCTTTTCTTCGTCAGGAATTCGTTGCGCTGCCGGCGCTCCCACCCCTCAACGAAGATCTCCGGGTGGATTTACTCGTCCAGCGGGTTACCGAAAAGATCAGTCGGGGGGCTCTCTTTTGGCGCGCGCGACAGCGGTTCGTCGATCCGCCCGCCGAATGATCGAGCGCTGCCCGGTCGCCCTGACCAGAGAGCGAACTGGATTTTCTCTCCCGCTTTTATGTCGCGGTGGGCCACGAAATAGCCTCGGTGGTCAGGTGCACTATCATGTCCGGCTTTTTCATTTTCAAAAACGCAAACGTCGCCCATCCGCGGTTCAAAAGGCATGGTACTCCTCCAGGTCTTGCTGTGTGAGCGTCATCGTGATGGGGCGCGCCGCCTCGCCTCACTCTCCTCGCCTTTGGCGACCAGCCGATCCACCGCCGCAGTCCTAGCGATTGCAGATGATCTCGTTTCTGATGTGGGATCGATTCGTCAACGCATGGGTTCTCGTTGACATAGATGGCGATCATCGGGGGCCTCGGCAAGGCTAGGACTGCCCACGTCGCTTAGCGGATCTGCGCCATGTCTAGCGCACGGAACGTCAAAAAACCCTCATGACCCTCCCCTAGTATCGGTGTGAAACCGAGGAGGGAAAGATGGCCGAGAAGAGGTTCGAGAAAGAGAACGTGTCGCTGAGACGATAAGAAAATTGGCCGTTCCGGTCATGAAGCCCAAAGCGCTGATCGACGCGGTCAAGGCAAAACACCCCAACGCCTCCAAGAAGGACATAGCGCGCGCGGCATTTTTGACGGTGATTATGTCTGCCGAATATGATCCTGAAGACACTCAGGCGCTCATCGACATAGTGAGTGAGGCTGGTGATAGTCGCTTGAGCAAAGACGCCGGAGACGACGAGCACCAATGTCGCTGATCAAGCCTCAATGAATTGTCGCGCCCACGGGCGACGTTTTGACTTGCTCGCGTATTGACGCTACCAACCTTGCGCTCGATTTCACAATTTCGGCCGCGATCTCCGGATCGCCGCTTCCCACGTCGTACGCAAGTTCTTTGATGGAGGCAGCGGCGTTCCTCACCAGCGTGATTAGCGCATTCTTCTCACTGGGAAGTTGATACGCGAACTCCTCGAGTAATGTGCCGAACTTAATAAGGACGGCAGTGATCTCACGAGACGTCATAAAGAATGGCTTTAGATTGTCGGACATCCTCGCAGCTCTCTCAAAGCGCTTGATTTAAAATGGAAAGGTCGGGCGGATTTCTCGCGCCCGACCTTTCCCTTGCCTCGACAACAACCTCCTGACCTCCTTGGAAGTCGTCGGAAACAATTCAATGGATGACCTAGCGCGCAGCGTCGGGAATTCAAGCCGGCGACAATCTTCCTCGGTTGCGACGCGTGCCATTTCGGGGTTCTATCGCGGGCCGCCACACATTAACGACACGCGCCGCCTGGATAAATCTTGGGTCATTAATGACATCGTCCTACGAGGGGCAGAGGGCCAATCTCGCGTGCCTCATGGGCTTCCTCGCGATCGGTATCGGTCGCGGGGTGTGTGGAGCCTGTCAACGGACATTTACGCCTCAATAACCTTTAAGTAATGGCACGCTGCTATGATGACGGGCAGTGTGATGGCGAATGGATTAAATATGCTTCGAGTTTGGCATGGCCTGAGTTTCCCGGTTCTTACTTTGCTGAGCGCTTGCACCACAACCGAGCCTCTTGTGACAGCCTCCACAGGCCTGCCCGAAACTCCACGCCAAACCGATCAAGCTGTGATCGCCGAGACCGTGGGGCGTTCTGACGAGGGCATGCGCCCCCTGGCCTGGGCGAACCCTTCAACAGGCAGCGCCGGCGTCATTCAGCAAATTGGACCTGTCCTCGATGGAGGCCAAGGATGCAGGCAATTCATCAGCACACATCAGACGATCACTGGGAGTTCAACTCTCGACGGCGTCGCTTGTCCCTCGGGGAACAACCACTGGAAAATCAATGGCTAAATGACTTCGGGCCTGGCTGACGTCCTGTGCCGATGGAGCGACGCCAACGCTTAACCGTTTGCATAGGGTCTTCAGCAACGCATAAGCCTCACCCTTCCCCGACATTACTCGAGCATTTTGACCAGCTTCGGCGGCACGAGCATGGTCGTTGAACAACCATTACCGCCTGACCTAGCCAGTCCGTAGCCTTTAAACACTGGTGCAAGCGCTTCACGGATTTAACGCTAGCGCAATAGACAGCTGGCCACCGACATGCTCGTTCAGCTTATGGCTAAAAAACGCCCGGGTCGCCGCGGCGCTCTGAAATTTGGGATGCGTCGACTTGGGTGTCCCATCGAACGTGGGCGGCATCAACCGCAAGGTACCGTCACGGCGCACGATATGGGGCTACCGTGCCGCCAATGCAAAGGCAACCGTCGGCGCTTTCAGGTCTGCCAGCGCCCATACCTTTAGCTTGATCGCGCAGGCCTTGCCGACCGCCATGTCGCCGGCAAAAAAGCCAGACAGGACTGTTCCTATGTGGTTCGCGCCAAAGTGCCGCGGCTTGTGGGCTAAGGAGGGTCTGATATTGTGGCGGCTTTCGCGTTGCGAGGCGGACGCTCTCAATGTCCGCCTCCTTGGTCAACAAGCGGGCGACCACGACTTCAACCTTCGGAAGAATTGTAGCGGTCTGGACGTCTATAATTCAGTGCGCCTTACCGCCTGCCTCGCCAACAGCTTCGACAAAAATAACCCGAGCGTCATCGGCGCTCATTCGGCCGTCCAGAGCAGCCTTGCATGCCATCCGAGCACGTAGGAACTTGAGACCACTCATATTGGGCCATCGGTCGGTGAGGCAGGTCATTGCCTCGAACGGACCCCCAATCACCTTCTGTTCCTGATGTGGGAAATCGACAGAAACTGGTGCATTCCAAGTATTATTCGGCATTCGATCCTCCTAGTGACGCTGTACACATCTGCGACAGTATCTAGGGTGATGATCGACTTGGAACAGGAGCCTGTTCCCCTCGGTACGGTCCCAGACGGAACCCTCTAGAAGGGTCGTCACTTGCGAGACTTTGTCGAGCTGTTGACTCCGGCAAGAAAGGGAACATAGTAGGAACATAAAAGCAAACTGAGGATGATAGCGATGGCTAGAACGCCGATCGGGCAGCCACGGGCTGACGATGAAATAGGCACGTATTGGACCACCCCGAGCGAGGCATCTCTTGCGGAGGTCCATCCGCTACTCATGGCGGTTCTCCTTATGCTGCCGGGGCGCCAGGAATGGTCTGTGGTGTCGGTAGAGGCATATGACATGGGTTCGGGCGGACCGATTGGCTCGTTCGATATTGCTTTTGACCGACGCAGTGGCAGGGCGTGCGGCTACTTCAACACCGTTGGTTGCGATCAGGCAATGGACAAGCCTTTGTGGTTCCAGAGCTCCGGCGATGAGAGTAACTTCATCGAGGCATTTTACTTGCTCATGAGGGATGCCGGGCACGTCCTGTAAAGGAGCTTGCAGCCGAAATCGATTGCGGCGAGCGGCTCGCGCACGATCTTGCTCAGCATTTCGGGGGCGGATTTTGTGGTCTAGGAGCCTCGCCCTTGCCTCGGGCAATCTCAGCCGCTTGCTAGGCGAAGCGGTCGTGGCTTGTCATCGATGGATGGGCCGATCGCCGCCACCGTCGTCGCTCCCATGTTGGTCAATTGATGAATAGTGAGCATGCTCTCATAAGCGTCGGCACCACAGTTGCGGTCTGGTTGCACGACGTTGTCCACGATGCGAGCAAACGCGCAGGGCCTTCTGCCCGCTTGCTCAGGTCGAGATGGATTTGCCTTCGTACCGGACGCGGAAGTTTCGGCGCTGGAAGTCCTCCGCGAAGCAGACGAAGATCAACTCCAGATCATGGTCGGCATCTCGCTTTCCCAGGATGCTCAGTGACGCCACAATGACCCCGTTGTAGCCACGGGTGAGACGGAAGGCGGCATTACGCACCGCTGTTGATTCTGGATCTTGGCGATCCTCGCGTCGTTCGTATACGATCCAGAAACGGGCTACATCCCAAGTGAGGCGCAGCATGTCTGTAACCGTGGCTAAAAACTCTTTTGCACTCATCGAGGGCGACCAGACCAATGTTGTCTCTCCCGCGTCACTCACAGCGTTGAAGTAGCCGTCACACGGGCGGCCGGATGTAATCGCCTGCTCGATGACCTCGAATGCAGCGTTTTCGGAGATCGTGCTTTTAAAAAGGATGGCCATGGAATCGGTGCGGTGAAGTTGCTGCGTAACGATAGCTGGGGAAACGGACAAGGGCAACGCAGACCGCGACGGCTGAGCATGTACCACCACCGCCCGGCTTGGCGCCGCGGCGGTCTCCGTTATTGCCGGCGCGCTGTATTCCACGGTCATCCGTTTCTTCATTGCGGCGCGCTTTGCCGGAAGAGATTATCTCGCACACGTCGACTTTAGGGCGGTGATCGCTTCCGAGGCGCGTTGTCGGTCCTGCCAGCTTGCCTGAAGCCACGTCACGAACGATTGCCGGCTTCAAGCCGACCGATCAGCGGCGCTTGTTTTCCAGCGCATCCCACCGCCGTTGCTTGCGAGACTTGGGTTTCAAGCTCTTCCAGGTCCGATCCAGGAAGCGCAGAAACCGGGTGACATCCATCAGGCGATCGACGATCGAACTTAGATTGCCGAGCCGTTCGTTGATAATCTCATTGGCGGTGAGCGCGACTTCGGCAGGCCCGTACTCGGGAAAGTGCGCGGAGAGATCCGCATAGGGGTTGGACGCGTCGCGCCCGACAATGTTGATCTTGCCCTTGCGAAACATCAGGCGCAGCAGCACCTGTTCGAACGTCCAGTCGTGAACATCGAGAACCTTATAGCGCTCGCTGCGCTTCGACGAGAAGCCGGCAAGCGTTATCCTGGTGCCAAGATTGAGCGTTGTCAGCCAGAAGCAGAGCGCAAATCCCGTCGTCGGCACGCTGGCGCGAGGGTAGAACGGCGTGAAGACATCAGTCAGATCGAGGTGCCGGACATGAACATCGCCGAAGTCGGACGCCGGGCTGAGCTGCTCGTCGGGCCCGGCCTTGATGTTCACGACACCGTGGAAGGTGCGCGTGTCGAAATAGGGCAGAACCTTATCGACCTTGCCGCTCTTGACGAGATTGGCGCCCAGCGTTCCGCTTCTCGAAAACAGCATGGAATGGCG
>NZ_KB898370.1 GCF_000377565.1 Rhizobium sp. 2MFCol3.1
ATCCTCACCAGGCAGACCGAATGGACGCCGAAATATGTGAATGGATGAGACATGGTTGCTCCCCGCAGGGGAGAAGAGACCAGTGGCGGGCCGCTCGCTCCACCATCGGCGCGTATTGCCGCAGGGCGATGCAGAGGGCGGTTCAGTGTTGCGGGATGTGCTATGTGTTGCCGGAGGATATTGCCGGAGACGCGTGATCAATGTCGTTGATGCCAGCCAAACCTTCGAAGATTTCGCCACGCCTGCCGCATCCGGCGCTGCCCTCGGCGGACTGGGCCGACTGCTATCAGCTTTCAGTACCGGCTGCGTCATTCGATGCGATCGAGGCTGCCCGGCTGATGCTGGGCTACGCGCCGTTCTGGATCAGCGGTCTGATGCGGTTGCGTAACCTGATCGTCGGTTCGCTTTTCGGGTTGCGGACGGATGCGCATGATCTGCCGGAAGCAACAGAAAAGATCGGGATATTTCCGGTGCTTTCAAAGACGGAGCGGCAGGTCGTCGTCGGCTTCGATGACAAGCATCTCGACTTTCGCATCGTCATCGACGTCGAGGATTTAGCCGATGGCGGGATGAAACGGGTGAAGGCGACGACTTTGGTCCATCGCAAGATCCTGATCGGGCGGATCTATATCGCGGTGATCACGCCGTTCCACAATCTCATCGTAAAGGCGATGATCACCCACATGGGCAGGCGCCTCAGCGCCCTCAATTCACCGCCGTCACCGTAAAGCCCTGCTTGCGCAGTAGCTCGATCACGCCACCTTCGCCGGGAAGATGCAGCGCGCCGACGGCCATGAAGACGTTACCGGTGGCCAGGATCGGGGCGGCGCGTTCGGCCATGATCTTGTTGCGGTCGAGGATGATGCGCTGTTCGAAGGCGGCGTAGTCGCTGCTGTCGTCGGCGCCCTCGGGCGTTACCGTTTTCAGCATCGGCATGGTCATGCCGATATCGCCGGAGAGGTAGAGATCGGTCATGGTCTCGACCACGTCGTTCATCTTCGACCCGAGTTCCAGCGTCTCGATCAGCGACTTCATGTGGAATTCGGTAGGGAGTTCGGCCATGGCCTGCAGCTGCTCGGCGAGCGTCTCGAGGCCCTTGACCTGCTTGCCTTGGGCGGCCGCGTCGGTGGCGATCTTCTGGTCGAGGAACTGAACGCCCTTTGCCTTGCGTGCCATTTCGCAGGCGGGTAGTGCGACAACGCTCGAGATCATCCAAGGGCGCATGCGCGAGACGGCGGAGAGCGGAATGCCGCGCGTCTTCAGGCCGGCCTCGAGGCGTGTGTAATCCTCGGGCGACAAAAGCTTGTCGATGGTCGTGCCGTCGGTGAACATCATCAGGTCGGGCTTCATCATCAGAGCCGCCGAGGCCTTCTTCTCGTCGAGGATCTCGTCGGATTCAATGACGATGGTATCGGCGGCATCGTGGGCGGCCTTCGTGCGCGGCGGCAGGTCGAGGACGCGCGGATCGGTGACGTGCATGCTGCCGAGCAGCCAGGACGGTTTGATCCCAGGTTTTTCGATCTTCCAGAAGATGCCCTTGCCGTTCGGCACGGCGTCGGCTTCCTTCACCGCCTGCTCGTAACGCGCGGGATCGCTCACCTTCAGGTCATCGAGAATGTTGCGGCCGGTGCAGCTTGCGTCATCCGCGGCTGACGCCGGCGAGATGGAGACGAGGGTGGCGATCAGGAGTGCTGCGGCCAGCACATGGACGGCAGCGATCAGCCAGAGCACGATGTTGCCGAAACGAGCCGGCAAGGCGATGGAGAGGCTGCGGTGGCCGAGGGAGATCGTCATGATGGTGTTCCGGTCACAAAGGATTTGCCACAAGCTTTACGCGCTGGGCCTTCCATATTCCTTTAAGGGAACAGGTTAACAAAGGATTACGCCCGGGGGTGGGCGCGATAGTAAACGTCGAGAAGGCGCGAGGCGTCCACACCCGTGTAGACCTGGGTGGTCGACAGGCTGGCATGGCCGAGCAGTTCCTGAATGGTGCGGAGATCGCCGCCGCCGGCGAGAAGATGGGTGGCGAAGGAGTGGCGCAGCGCGTGTGGCGTGGCGGTCTCCGGCAGGCCGAAGGCACTTCGCATCGTGCGCATGGTGCGCTGGATGATCGCCTGCTGCAGCTTGCCGCCACGGGCGCCGCGAAACAGCGGCTGATCAGCAGTGAGATGATAGGGGCAGAGCTTTCGGTATTTGTCGACCGCCTCGAAGACGACCGGAAGCAGCGGCACCAGGCGGGTCTTGTTGCCCTTGCCTGTTATGCGCAGCGTCGTGGCGCCTGGGGTTATGTCACCGGGCAGCAGATCGAGCGCCTCGGAGATGCGCAGGCCGCAGCCGTAGAGCAGGGTCATGACGGCGGCGTCGCGGGCGGCGATCCAGGGTTCCTCGTGCAGCTGCGCCTCGTTGCTGACGACGGTGACGGCCTGGGTGTCGGAGAGCGGCTTGGGGAGCGATTTCGGCTGCTTCGGCGAGCGGATGGCGCCGGCGCCGGCGGCGTTCACCAGACCCTTCTTTTCCAGATGGCGCAGCAGCGAGCGCAGGCCGGCGAGATTGCGGCCGAGCGAGCGGGCGCCGGTGCCGTCGCGGCGGCGGGCGGCCAGGAAGGCACGGAAATCGGCGGGCCGCAGCGCCTCGATATCCTTCAACGTCGTCGGGCCGGCGAGATGGCCGGTCATGAAGGTCAGGAACTGGCGGGTGTCGCGCTCGTATGCGTCGAGCGTGTGCTGCGAGAGGCGTCGTTCGCCGGCTAGGCTTTGCAGCCATGTGGCGCGTTCCGCCATCAGCCGCGCGTCGGCCATGATCAGGAGTTCATTCACGTTTCCGCCTCTTGAATTTGCCAGCCAGACCGCCAATTTTGCCTGAGGGACGGTTATGGAATCGCTAACATCGGCCAAGTGCCTGTCATGCTTCGATCATAATAATCGCGATAACTGGTTTCCCAACGAGGCAGGATCTTGCATGGCACGGCGCCAACCCACGACGGCATTCGGACAATTCGCAGAAACGATCGCGCTCGTTTCCCAAGGCAGACCCGGACATATCGTCGACACGCTGATCGCCGAACGCGGACAACGCATCGTCGGCCACCCGCTGTGGCCCGTCATGCGGCCGTTTCTCTATACGCTGCTGCGCTACAACAAGGCGATGACCTTCGCCAACGACATCGCCAACATGCCGGGCTTCCAGTGCTTCGAATACATGAGCAATTTGCTCGATCTTGATATCGGCGTGACCAATGCCGAGCGGATTCCTGACAAGGGCGGCTTCATTCTGGTCAGCAACCATCCGACCGGGATCGCCGATGGCGTCGCGGTGTTCGACCTCCTGAAGACGCGGCGGCCCGACATGATGGTGTTTGCCAACCGCGATGCGGTGCGCGTCAATCCGCGCTTTGCCGAGATGATCATTCCGGTCGAATGGCGCGACGAGCACAAGAGCAAGCTGAAGGCGCGCGAGACGCTGCAGCTGACTAATCACGCGGTGCGCGAGGGCAAGGCGACGGTGCTGTTTCCCTCCGGGCGCATCGCCTACTGGGCGAACGGCCGGCTCAACGAGCGGCCGTGGAAGACGTCGGCCGTCGGGCTGGCGCGCAAGTACAATCTGCCGATCCTGCCCGTCCACATGACGGCGCGCAATTCCGGGCTGTTCTACTGGTTCGCCAAGTGGTCGACGGAGCTGCGCGACATGACGGTGTTCCACGAGCTCCTCAACAAGCGCGGCGACCGCTTCGATTTCATCATCGGCGACATGATCCCGGTCGAGCATCTTGATGGCGATATCAACGACGTCACAAGGGCGCTTGAGACGCACACCGTCGAGGCGCTGAAGCGCGATGGCGACGCGCGGTTCCAGCCGCTCGTCGAGCCGAGCCTGCCCGAGATGGCCGATGCCCATTCATTTCGCTGAGCGGATGGGGTAAAGCGGGGCATGCAACTCCGCTCCATGTTCGCCCAGAATTACCGGTCGCTCCGCTCGATCCGCATGGATCTGTCGGAGACCTCGCTGTTTCTCGGCGAGAACGGTGTCGGCAAATCCAATCTCTATCGTGCGCTGCAGCTGGTGCAGGCGGCCGTTACCGGGCGGCTGGTGCGCGAGCTTGCGGCCGAGGGCGGCATGTTCTCGGTGCTGTGGTCGGGCACGCGCAAGCAGAATGAAGGGCCGGCGCGGGTGCGGCTCGAGGTCGAGCTTCTGGACGAGGAGCGCGCGGTTACTTTTCGCTACAGGGTCGAGGTCGGACTGCGTCCGCCAGAGGCGGCTGCCGGCTTTCCGCTGGAGCCGCAGGTGAAGGCCGAGGAGTTGATCGTCGATCACGGGCGGCCGGTTGTCATGATGAAGCGGGCGGGGCCTTCGATCCAGGTGCGCGATGGCTCCGGGCGGATGCAGGATTATCCGGATCAGGCGCTGACGTCGGAGACGGCGATGGCGCTGCTTGGCGATGCCGGGCATTTTCCCGAGATTGCCGCCTTTCGCCGAGTGGTGGCCAACTGGCGCTTCTTTCACGGCTTCCGCACCGATCGCGCCTCGCCTCTGCGCCAGCCCTGCCTTGCCGTGACCGGGCCGATGCTGGATGAGGATGGCGCCAATCTGGCGGCGGTGTTCGCGACGCTGAGGCATACGCGACAGGATACGGTCGATCTCGACCGTGTGGTCGCCTCGGCTTTCGCCGGCGCGCGGCTCGTGGTGCCGGAGCCGGAGGAGACAGCGTCTTTCGGGCTCGCCTTTCCCGACTTTCCGCATCGGGTTTTCCAGCCGCGTGAGCTTTCCGATGGGCAGATCCGCTTTCTCGGGCTGGCGGCGGCGCTGCTGTCTTATCGCCTGCCGCCGCTGATCGCGCTTAACGAGCCGGAAGCAAGCCTGCATCCTGACATGCTGGAGCCGCTGGCGGACATGATCGCGACCGCTTCGAAGAGCAGTCAGGTGTGGATCGTC
The DNA here is from genome assembly GCF_000377565.1 of Rhizobium sp. 2MFCol3.1. Taxonomy (GTDB): domain Bacteria; phylum Pseudomonadota; class Alphaproteobacteria; order Rhizobiales; family Rhizobiaceae; genus Rhizobium. The sequence goes on from NZ_KB898370.1 coordinate 4,930, forward strand.
ACCCATTCGGCGCAGCTGGCGGAAGCCGTGCGCGAGCGTTGTGGCGTCCGGCCGCGCAAGGTGATCCGCGAGAACGGCGCCACCTGGATCGAAGGCATGCGGCTTACCGGCACGATTGCCGGCGAGGACGATGATGACGATTGATAGCGCGATGTCGCGGGTTTCATTTTGGTCTCGTTGCGGGCATGGTCGCGCCCGATGAGCATAGATTCGTCCGACCTCTTTGGCCCGATCGAGCCGCCGCCCGCCGTGCGCACGGTGTCGGTGCTCGTACCCATGCCGGCGCCCAGGCCCTATTCCTACTCGGTGCCCGAGGGCATGGCGGTGGAGCCCGGCTCCGTGGTGCAGGTGCCGCTTGGGCCACGCCAGGTGATGGGCGCGGTCTGGGAGGGGGGTGACGAGGGCGTCGATCCGAAGAAGCTTCGGCCGATCACCAAGGTGTTCGATTGCCCGCCGCTCTCCAAGGACATGCGCGATTTCGTCGATTGGGTGGCGAGCTACACGCTCTCGCCGCCGGGACTGGTGGCGCGGATGGCGCTGCGAGTTCCGAACGCCTTCGATCCGGAACCGATGGTCGAGGGGTTGCGCTTCTTGGGCGGCGAGCCAGAGCGGATGACGCCGGCGCGCGCCCGCGTGCTCGATGCCGCCGGCGACGGGCTGTCGTGGACGCGCATTGGCCTCGCGCATGCGGCCGGCGTTTCGACCAGCGTCGTCGACGGGTTGATCGCACAGGGGATTTTCGAGACGATCTTTTTGCCGCCGCCGCCGATCGTGGCGAAGCCGGACCCGGATTTCGCACCATCGCGGCTCGCCGGTCCGCAGAAGGAGGCGGCAGACGAAATCCTCGAAGAGGTCCGCAACGGCCAGTTCGCGGTGTCGCTGATCGATGGCGTCACCGGTTCCGGCAAGACGGAAGTCTATTTCGAGGCGATCGCCGAGACGCTGAAGCGCGGCAAGCAGGTGCTGATCCTGTTGCCGGAGATCGCGCTGACGGCAAGTTTCCTCGAGCGCTTCCAGGATCGCTTCGGGGCCAAGCCCGCCGAGTGGCATTCCGATCTGGCGCCGAAGACGCGCGAGAAGGTCTGGCGGCAGGCGGTGACGGGGGAGGTCCGGGTCGTGGCGGGGGCGCGTTCGGCGCTGTTCCTGCCGTTCGAGGATCTCGGGCTGATCATCGTCGATGAAGAGCACGATCCTGCCTACAAGCAGGAAGACCGCGTCTACTACAATGCGCGCGACATGGCTGTGGTGCGCGCCCGGATCGGCGATTTTCCGCTCGTGCTGGTCTCGGCCACGCCATCGGTGGAGAGCCAGGTCAACGGCCAGAGCGGGCGCTACACCACCATTCATCTGCCGACACGCTTCGGCGACGCGGCCCTGCCCGATCTGCATCTGGTCGACATGAGAAGACATGCGCCGGAGCGCGGGGGGTTCCTGTCGCCGGTGCTTTTGCGGGCGATCGGCAAGACGGTGGAGAAGAAGCAGCAGGCGCTGTTGTTCCTGAACCGGCGCGGCTATGCGCCGCTGACGCTTTGCAGGGTCTGCGGCCATCGCTTCCAGTGCCCGCAATGCTCCAGCTGGCTGGTCGAGCACCGGTTCAAGCGGCAGCTGCAATGCCACCAGTGCGGCTACCACCAGCACACGCCCGAGGCCTGCCCGGAATGCGGCACGTTCGACCATCTCGTTGCCTGCGGGCCTGGGGTCGAGCGGATCGCGGAAGAGGTGGAGCGGCATTTTCCCGAGGCGCGGACGATCGTGCTCTCCTCCGACATCATGGGCGGGGTGAAGCGACTGCGGCTGGAGCTCGACGCCATCGCCAAGGGCGAGGCGGATATCGTCATCGGAACGCAGCTGGTGGCCAAGGGGCATAACTTCCCGCTGATGACGCTTGTTGGCATCATCGACGCCGATCTCGGCTTGGCGAACGGCGATCCGCGCGCTGCCGAGCGCACATTCCAGTTGCTGTCGCAGGTGACGGGTCGCGCTGGGCGTACGGGTCTGAAGAGCCACGGCCTGCTGCAGACCTACCAGCCGCAGCACCCCGTGATGCAGGCGATCGTCTCGGGGGACGCGGGGGCGTTCTACGAGCGAGAGATCGCAGAGCGCGAGCGGGCGATCCTGCCGCCGTTCGGCCGGCTGGCGTCGATCATCGTTTCGGCCGAAACAAGGCAGGATGCGGAGGGGCATGCGCGCAGCATGCGCAACGCAGCGCCGCAGGTGACCGGCATTTCCGTGCTTGGGCCGGCCGAGGCGCCGCTGGCGCTGGTGCGCGGACGCCATCGCTTCCGGCTCCTCGTGCATGGTCGCCGGAACTCCGACATGCAGGCCTACCTGCGCACCATGCTGGCGCAATCGCCGAAAGAGCGCGGCTCCATCCATGTGCAGCTCGATATCGATCCGCAGAGCTTCCTTTAGAGCCCGCTCATCTCGGGCGTTTGCGGCCTGCCGATATCATGGCATAAGGGCTGCAAATCACAGTGATTTGGGGTCACATCATGGAATTCTACTTTCCGACGGAGCTGGGCGAGCAGCTTGCCTTCGGTGCCGCCGCGTTTACCGCGCTTGCGGGCTTCATCATCATGTTTGCGCCGGGCTATGCGATGCGGCTCTTCGGGATGCAGGTGCGCGAGGGGCGCCGCGACGGTTATGCCGAGCTGCGCTCGATGGGCGGCTTCTATCTCGGCACCGGGCTTTCGGCGATCATGCTGGCGCAGAACTTCACATACCTGGCGCTCGGCGCGGCGTTTGCGATGGCCGCATTCGCGCGCATCATCTCGCTGCTTTCCGACCGGGGAGGCACCATCATGAATTATGTACTTCTGGTTGTGCAGGTGGTTTTGGCGGCGCTTCCGCTCGGCTATGTCTTCGGTTTCTTTTCCGCCTGAAACACGTCGATTTTGGAGTGACGGTCTCTGGACCGTGAACGGTTTCGGCATTTTTGCGGCAGAAATCGATGCTAAAATAGGATTACGGCGTTACGCGTGTTGCGAGTCCCGATATCCTATGTTAGACGGACCCCGAATTTCGGAAGAAGCAAGAGGCTTCTCTTGCGATTTCTGGGGGAAATCATAACGAATTCAAGAATTTAAATCAGGCGCCCGCCGGAGGCCGGATTCTTGGGTTGAAATCAGGGAAATTTGTGCCCGTGGCAGACACGTCCCAGCTTACATCTGGTGTTGCAGAGCGATATGCCTCGTCGCTGTTCGAACTGGCGCTCGAGGAGGGTGCAGTCGCGAACGTGACCGCCGATCTCGACCGTTTTCAGGCGATGTTGGACGAGAGCGACGATCTGAAGCGCTTCATCTCCAGCCCGGTTTTCTCGGCTGAAGATCAGCTGAAGACGATCATCGCGATCAGCGAAAAGGCTGGCATCAGCGGGTTCGTTGCAAACTTCCTGAAGGTCGTGGCGCGCAATCGCCGCCTGTTTGCTCTCCCGGGCATGATCAAGGCCTTCCGTGTCATCGCTGCCAAGCAGCGTGGCGAAATTACCGCCGAGGTTACCTCGGCCCATGCGCTCGACGCAGCGCAGGAAACTGAATTGAAGGCGGCGCTGAAGGGCGTCACCGGCAAAGACGTGGCGGTCAACGTCACGGTTGATCCGTCAATTCTTGGTGGTCTGATCGTGAAGGTCGGGTCCCGTCAGATTGATACGTCTCTTCGTACCAAACTCTCTACCCTTAAGCTTGCATTGAAAGAGGTTGGCTGATGGATATCCGCGCCGCGGAAATTTCCGCAATTCTCAAAGATCAGATTAAAAACTTCGGCAAAGAGGCACAGGTCTCGGAAGTCGGTCAGGTGCTCTCCGTCGGTGACGGTATCGCTCGCGTATACGGTCTGGACAACGTCCAGGCCGGCGAGATGGTCGAGTTCCCGGGCGGCATCCGCGGCATGGCGCTGAACCTTGAAGCCGACAACGTTGGTGTCGTTATTTTCGGTTCCGACCGCGCCATCAAGGAAGGCGATACCGTCAAGCGTACGGGCGCCATCGTTGACGTTCCGGTTGGTCCGGAACTGCTCGGCCGCGTTGTCGACGCTCTCGGCAACCCGATCGACGGCAAGGGCCCGATCAACGCGACCCGCCGTGCGCGCGTCGACGTCAAGGCTCCTGGCATCATTCCGCGCAAGTCGGTTCATGAGCCGATGTCGACCGGCCTCAAGGCCATCGACGCGCTCATCCCGGTTGGCCGTGGCCAGCGCGAGCTCGTCATCGGCGACCGCCAGACCGGCAAGACCGCGATCATTCTCGACGCGATCCTGAACCAGAAGGCCATCCACGATAACGGCCCGGACAGCGAAAAGCTGTACTGCGTCTACGTCGCTATCGGCCAGAAGCGTTCTACCGTTGCCCAGTTCGTCAAGGTTCTCGAAGAACGCGGCGCAATGAAGTACTCGATCGTCGTTGCCGCGACCGCTTCGGACGCTGCTCCGATGCAGTACCTGGCACCGTTCGCCGGTTGCGCCATGGGCGAATACTTCCGCGACAACGGCCAGCACGCCCTGATCGGTTACGACGACCTTTCGAAGCAGGCTGTCGCCTATCGCCAGATGTCGCTTCTGCTGCGCCGCCCGCCGGGCCGCGAAGCTTACCCGGGCGACGTTTTCTACCTGCATTCGCGTCTCCTCGAGCGCGCTGCTAAGCTCTCCGACGAAATGGGCGCTGGCTCGCTGACGGCTCTGCCAGTCATCGAAACCCAGGGTAACGACGTTTCGGCGTTCATTCCGACCAACGTGATCTCGATCACCGACGGCCAGATCTTCCTCGAAACCGACCTGTTCTACCAGGGCATTCGTCCGGCCGTTAACGTCGGTCTGTCGGTTTCGCGCGTTGGTTCCGCCGCTCAGATCAAGGCCATGAAGCAGGTTGCCGGCTCGATCAAGGGCGAACTCGCCCAGTATCGCGAAATGGCCGCCTTCGCCCAGTTCGGCTCCGACCTCGATGCCTCGACGCAGCGCCTGCTGAACCGCGGCGCACGCCTGACCGAACTCCTGAAGCAGCCGCAGTTCTCGCCGCTGAAGACGGAAGAACAGGTCGCGGTGATCTTCGCCGGCGTCAACGGTTACCTCGACAAGGTCGCGGTCAACCAGGTCGGCAAGTTCGAGCAGGGCCTGCTGTCGTACCTCCGTTCCGAAGGTTCGGCGATCCTCGACACGATCCGTAGCGAAAAGGCCATCAGCGACGATACGAAGGGCAAGCTCACCGCTGCCATCGACAGCTTCGCGAAGTCTTTCTCGTAATCGGACCCAGTTAGGACGGATCACGGATGCCTTCACTTAAGGATCTGAAAAACCGGATCGCCTCCGTCAAGGCGACGCAGAAGATCACCAAGGCGATGAAAATGGTCGCCGCGGCGAAGCTTCGGCGTGCGCAGGAGGCGGCCGAGGCCGCCCGGCCCTATTCGCAGCGGATGAGTGCGGTTTTGGCGAACATCGCCAATGCCGTCACCGATGCGGATGGTGCGCCGGCTCTCATGACCGGTACAGGCAAGGATCAGGTTCACCTGCTCGTTGTCTGCACGGCTGATCGCGGCCTCTGCGGCGGTTTCAACTCGCAGATTTCCCGTTTTGCCCGCGATCATGCCCGCAAGCTGACCGCAGAAGGCAAGACGGTAAAGATCTTCACTGTCGGCAAGAAGGGCTACGACAGCCTGCGCCGCGAATTCCTGCCGCTCATCGTCGAGCGCAAGGAACTCCGCGACGTCAAGCGTGTCGCCTTCGAAAACGCCGACAGCATCGGCAAGCGCATCATCGAGATGTACGAAGCCGGTGAATTCGACGTCTGCACGCTCTTCTATTCCGAGTTCAAGTCGGTGATCTCGCAGGTTCCGACGGCACAGCAGCTCATCCCGGCTTCGGCTGGCGAGGCGGTTGCCGAGGACGCGGCACATGCGGGCGCGGTCTACGAATACGAGCCAGATCCGGCATCGATCCTCGAGGATCTGATTCCACGCAACATCTCGGTCCAGATTTTCCGCGCGCTCCTCGAGAACGTCGCCGGCGAAATGGGCGCCAAGATGAGCGCGATGGACAATGCGACGCGTAACGCTGGTGAAATGATCAACAAGCTGACGCTTTCCTACAACCGTCAGCGCCAGGCTCAGATCACCAAGGAACTCATTGAAATCATTTCGGGCGCGGAAGCGCTCTGAGGTAAGGGAAAGAGGGTAAGAAGATGGCTAAGGCAGCTACCCCCAAGAAGGCCGCGGCAGGCTCCGCCGGCAAGGTTACGCAGGTTATCGGCGCCGTCGTGGACGTTGCCTTCGAAGGCGAACTGCCGGCGATCCTGAACGCACTCGAAACCACGAACGGCGGCAACCGACTCGTGCTCGAAGTCGCTCAGCACCTGGGTGAAAACGAAGTTCGCACGATCGCCATGGACTCGACCGAAGGTCTGGTTCGCGGTCAGCCGGTCTCCGACACGGGTGAGCCGATCACGGTTCCGGTCGGCCCGGAAACGCTCGGCCGTATCATGAACGTCATCGGCGAACCGGTTGACGAAGCCGGCCCGCTGGTCACTTCGGGCAAGCGCGCCATCCACCAGGACGCTCCTTCCTACGTCGACCAGTCGACCGAAGGCCAGATCCTCGTCACCGGCATCAAGGTCGTCGACCTGCTCGCTCCTTACGCAAAGGGCGGCAAGATCGGCCTGTTCGGCGGCGCCGGCGTCGGCAAGACCGTTCTGATCATGGAACTGATCAACAACGTCGCCAAGGCGCACGGTGGTTACTCGGTATTCGCAGGCGTGGGTGAACGTACCCGCGAAGGCAACGACCTTTACCACGAAATGATCGAATCGGGCGTCAACAAGCACGGCGGCGGCGAAGGCTCCAAGGCTGCGCTGGTTTACGGCCAGATGAACGAACCGCCGGGCGCACGCGCTCGCGTTGCTCTCACCGGTCTGACGATCGCTGAAGACTTCCGCGACAAGGGCCAGGACGTTCTGTTCTTCGTCGACAACATCTTCCGCTTCACGCAGGCAGGTTCCGAAGTGTCGGCTCTGCTCGGCCGTATTCCTTCGGCCGTTGGCTATCAGCCGACGCTCGCCACGGACATGGGCGCGATGCAGGAACGCATCACCACCACGACGAAGGGCTCGATCACCTCGGTTCAGGCCATTTACGTTCCCGCCGACGACTTGACCGACCCGGCTCCGGCAACCTCGTTCGCCCACTTGGACGCAACGACGGTTCTGTCGCGCTCGATCGCCGAAAAGGGTATCTACCCGGCCGTTGACCCGCTCGACTCCACCTCGCGCATGCTCGACCCGATGGTTGTCGGCGAAGAGCACTACGAAGTGGCTCGTAAGGTTCAGACGACGCTGCAGCGCTACAAGGCTCTGCAGGACATCATCGCCATCCTGGGCATGGACGAACTGTCGGAAGAAGACCGTCTGGCTGTTGCCCGCGCCCGCAAGATCGAGCGCTTCCTGTCGCAGCCGTTCTTCGTCGCCGAAGTCTTCACCGGTTCGCCGGGCAAGCTCGTTGCGCTCGAAGACACGATCAAGGGCTTCAAGGGCCTCGTCAACGGCGAATACGATCACCTGCCGGAAGCAGCCTTCTACATGGTCGGCTCGATGGAAGAAGCCATCGAAAAGGCCAAGAAGCTCTCCGCAGCCGCTTGATGCATTCACTTACGGCGCGCAGGGACCGTCCCCGCGCGCCGTCTCTCGTTTCAAAGACAATCAAGAAGTGAAACGTCATGGCTGACAATTTCAATTTTGAACTCGTATCTCCGGAGCGCCTGCTCTTGTCCGAGATGGTGACCGAAGTTGTCATTCCGGCAACCGAGGGCGAGATGACCGTCATGGCGAACCACGCGCCGACGATGACAACAATCAAGCCGGGCGTCGTGAGCGTTCGCTCCGCCAGCGGTGTCAAGAAGGACTTCGTAGTGTTCGGCGGCTTCGCCGACATCCTGCCGACCGGCTGCACGCTGCTCGCGGAATCCGCGATCCCCGTCGAAGACGTCTCCAAGGACGAACTCGACCGTCGCATCGACGCCGCCAAGTCTGAGCTCGAGGATGCCCAGCATCACGAGCACAAGTCCAAGCTGGAACACTTCATCATGGAAATGACGCACCTGCAGGGTGTCGTCAACAAGGACTGAGCCTTTAAGCTCTGACTGTCATCGAAGCGGCCGCAAGGCCGCTTTTTTGTTGCCCGGTCGAGGCTCTTCTCCGCCATCTGAGACCGGTAGCGGTTGATCATTGGCGGATGCAGAGGCTATCTTCTCGCCATGTCGGATCCGGATCGGTTCGGCCGCTGATGGGGAGGGTTTGATGTTTCATCCGAAGTTGTTCGAAAACCGCAATGTGGTGGTCACGGGTGCCGGTCGCGGGATCGGGCTTGAGGTCGCCAGACAATTTCTCGATTGCGGCGCGCGGGTGCTGGTTCACACCGGCCGCGACGGCGAGCGGAGCTTGCCGGATTTCCTGCTGACAGCGGAAGAAGATCGCCGCGCCATCCTGATCGCCGGCGATTTTTCGACGGGCGAGGGGTGCCAGGTTTTCGCGAACAAGGTGCTCGGCCATTTCAAGACGATCCACGCGCTCGTCAACAATGCGGGAACAATGTTCGGCCGGTTTCCGGCGGGTACGCTCACCGACGAGCAGTATGGCCAGGTGGTGCAGCTGAACCAGACGTCGGTCGTCGAGGTCACACGCGCGCTGCTGCCGGCGCTGAGGGCTGCCGGCGAGGCTGCGATCGTCAACACGGTTTCGATCTCGGCGTTGACGGGCGGCAGCCCGGGTTCTGCGATCTACTCGGCCTCGAAAGCGTTCGTCTCGACTTATTCGAAAGCGCTTGCGCGCGAGCTCGCGCCGGATGGCATTCGCGTCAACTGCATCTCGCCGGGCACCATCGAAACCGATTTCCACCAGCGCTATTCCTCCGCCGAAAAGCTCGAGCAGACCCGTAAGGGCATACCGCTGCAGCGGCTGGGGACTGCCGAGGATTGCGCGCCGGCCTATCTCTTCATGGCGGCGCCGTCGTTGTCTGGTTATGTGACCGGTCAGGTGCTGGAGGTTAACGGCGGCCAGCTTATCTGCTGATTAAGTGACTTTTTTTGGCACTTTAGGAGATCCAAATTATCCGGCGTTGCGTACGTGTTATGAGCACTTGTCATTTTTGATATATATGCAAGCAGAGACATAACATGCACTTGCCGACACCTCGATCGGGTATGGCCGATCACGAATTGCAGGGGTTTTCGACCAAAGCTCGGGCAGCAAGTGAACTTCTGAAAGCGCTGGCTCATCATACGCGGTTGCTCATCCTGTGCATTCTCGCGGAAGAGGAGAAGACCGTCGGCCAGATCGAGGACATTCTCGGCATGCAGCAGGCCATGGTCTCGCAACAGCTGGCCCGCCTGCGTCTCGAGGGCCTGGTCAATACCCGCCGCGAGGGACGCATGATCTACTACAGCGTCGGCCACTCCGGCACGGTGTCGCTGCTCAAATCGCTGTTCGTGATGCTGCCAGAGGTGGTCGAGCAGCAGGGGTAAGGGCTTTTAGCTGAGCCTTTCAGGCGTCCGGCGACCAGCCCGGTGGCGCCATCTCGAAGCTCGAGAATTCGAAGCCGGGCGAAACCGTGCATCCCACCAGCGTATAGTCGCCAAGCGTCTCGGCCGATTGCCACCAGTTGGCGGGGATGATTGCCTGCGGGCGATGACCGTCGAGGATATTGGGGCCGAGCATCAGCGTCTCGCTCCGGCCGCCGTCTTCAGCGCGGTGCAGCGCCAGCGGTGCGCCGGCATAATAGTGCCAGACCTCGGCTGCGTCGTGGACCCGGTGCCAATGCGAGCGCTGGCCGGATTTCAGCAAATAATAGATCGCCGTCGAATGGCCGCGCTCCTGACCTTCGCTGTCGCGGAAGGTCTGGATGTAGAAGCCGCCCTCGGGGTGCGGCTGCAGGTCGAGTTCGCGGATGATGTCGTCGGCGGAGATCGGCGCCGGCGCCATCAGAAATTATCCTTGCGCTTGCGGATCTCGGCGAAGACCTCTTCGTTGGTCTTGGTTTCCATCAACAGATTGCGGCGGATGGCGGGGTCGCCGGCGCGGAGGAACGGGTTGGTTTCCTTCTCGAGCGCGAGCGTCGTCGGGATGGTGAATTTGCCCTCGGCGCGCAAGGCCTCGATCTCGGCGGCGCGCGCCTTGAGCCGTTCGTTATCCGGGTCGATGGTCAGCGCGAAGCGGGCGTTGGAGAGCGTGTATTCGTGGCCGAAATAGATCGCGGTCTCATCGGGAAGCACGGCAAGCTTCTGCAGCGAGTGCCACATATCAGCCGGCGGGCGTTCGAACAGCCGGCCACAGCCGAGCGCGAACAGCGTGTCGGCGGCAAAGAGCAGCTTGTCGTCGGTGAAGTGGTAGCAGATATGGCCGGCGGTGTGGCCGGGGGTCTCGATGACGCGGACGGGGTGTTCTCCGAACAGGAAGGTATCGTCGTCGGACATCGTCATGTCGAGGCCGGGGATCGCCACCGCCTCGTTGATCGGGCCGATGATCTCGCAGCCATACTTCTCCTTCAGCGCCAGGTTGCCCTCGACGTGGTCGGTGTGGTGGTGGGTGGTGAAGATGTGGCTGATCGTCCAGCCGCGACGGTTCGCGGCGGCAATGACGGCGTCGGCATCGGGGGCGTCGATGGAGGCGGTGTGGCCGGTCTCGGGATCATGAACAAGCACGCCGAAATTATCGGTGCGGCAGAGAAAAACGTCTAAATCCAAAGGTTTCATAATCTAAAGTGCCTCTTTATCTCGGACTGACCCCGAATGTAGAGGCTGCGGCCTTGAAGTCCAACCGCTCACTGATAACATTTATCGCAATGCACGCAGATATCGTCGACCTACGCCAGTTCTATCATTCCGACCTCGGCCGCATCGCCGAGCAGTCGATCGCCATGGCGCTCTCCTCTCTCTGGGTGCGGCTGCCGCAGGAGCGGCTGGTGGGCATCGGCTATGCCGTGCCGTTCCTCGATCGTTTCCAGGCCGATACCGAACGCACCTTTGCCTTCATGCCGGCGGGGCAGGGCGCCGTGAACTGGCCGATGGGATCGTTGTCGTCGACGGCGCTGATCTTCGACGAGGAACTGCCGCTGCCGGATTCCTCCATCGACCGGGTGCTGATGGTGCACTCGCTGGAGTTCGCGGAGAACCCGCGCGAGACGCTGAAGGAACTCTGGCGGGTGCTGGCGCCGGGCGGGCGGCTGGTGATCGTGGTGCCCAACCGGCGCGGCGTCTGGGCGCGGTTGGAGCACACGCCTTTCGGCTCCGGGCGGCCGTATTCGCGGGGGCAGCTGACGCATCTGCTGCGCGAGACGAATTTTACGCCGGGGGCGTCTGCCGAGGCGCTGCTGTTTCCGCCGTCGAAGCTACGGACGATGATGCGGCTGCGTGGTGCGTTCGAATATGTCGGGCGGGCGCTCTGGCCGGCCTTTTCGGGCGTCATCATCGTCGAGGCGCAGAAGCGGCTCTATCAGGGGCTGCCGGTGGCGGTGCGGGCTTCCAGGCGCGTCTTCGTGCCGGTGCTGTCGCCGCATGGCGTGCCGACGACGCGGACGCGGTAGTTCTTCCCTTCTCCCCTCGGGGAGAAGGTGGCCCGAAGGGTCGGTTGAGGGGGCTCCGGGCTCGGAGGCTACCTCGTCGTTTTGTTGCCGGCAATTAGTGAAGGTTGTGCTGCTTGGCCCCCTCATCCGCCTGCCGGCACCTTCCCCCCGTTGGGGGGAAGAGACTCGTGGTGGGCGCTCGCCCTATCTCCCCCCACCACTCGACAACGCCCCATTTCCGTTCTATTGCCTCAAGGCAATTTCCAGCCGGACACCCCGGCCTTTTCCAAGGTTGATCCCATGAGCGTAGAGACGAGCAAGCCTGTTCCCCGTGCCGGTATTCTTGATATCGCGGCCTATGTGCCCGGCAAGGAACATGCGCCGGGTGTCTCGCGCGTCTACAAGCTCTCGTCGAACGAAACGCCGCTCGGCGCCAGCCCGAAGGCGATTGCCGCCTATCGGGCCGCGGCCGACAATCTCGAGCGCTATCCGGACGGACAGGCCGTCGAGCTGCGGGAGGCGATCGCGGCGGTGCATGGGCTTAACCCGGCTAACATTCTCTGCGGCAACGGCTCGGACGAGCTGCTCGGCCTGCTCTGCCATGTCTATCTGGCGCCCGGCGACGAGGCGATCATCACCGAGCACGGCTTCCTGGTCTACAAGATCCAGATCATGGGCGCCGGCGCCACCGTCGTCACGGTCAAGGAGAAGGAAGCGACCGTCGATGTCGACGCGATCATCGCCGCCGTGACCGAGAAGACCAAGATGGTGTTCATCGCCAACCCCGGCAATCCGACGGGCACCTATGTTCCCGTCAGCGAAATCCGCCGCCTGCATGCCGCCCTGCCGAAGAATGTCGTGCTGGTGCTCGATGCGGCCTATGCCGAATATGTGCGCCGCAACGATTATGAATCCGGTATCGAGATCGTGTCGTCGAACCCGAACGTGGTCATGACCCGCACCTTCTCCAAGGTTTACGGTCTGGCGGCGCTGCGCGTCGGCTGGATGTATGCGCCCGCCGATATCGTCGATGCGCTGAACCGCGTGCGTGGGCCGTTCAACATGAACATGGCGGCGATCTCGGCCGGTGCTGCTGCCATCCGCGACCAGTCCTTCATGCAGGAAGCCGTCGCCTTCAACCAGATGTGGATCGACAAGCTGACCGGCGCCTTCGAGGCGATCGGCCTGAAGGTCACGCCATCAGTCACCAATTTCGTGCTGATCCACTTCCCCGATCTGGACGGCAAGCGCGCCGACGAGGCCGATGAGTTCCTCACCAGCCGCGGCTATATCCTGCGTGCCGTGAAGGGCTACGGCTTCAAGAATTCACTGCGCATGAGCGTCGGCCCCGAAGAGGCCAACCGCGGCGTCATCGAGGCGCTCGGCGAGTTTATGGGACGGAAGGCATGACGGTCCAGTTCGATCGCATCGCGCTTATCGGCATCGGCCTGATCGGCTCGTCGCTGGCGCATGACATCAAGCGGCTGGGGCTGGCGAAAGAGGTGGTCATCGCCACCCGCAGCGCCGAGACGCTGAAGCGGGCGGAAGAGCTTGAGCTCGGCGATCGCTACACGACGTCGTCGGCCGAAGCGGTCAAGGATGCGGACCTCGTCATCGTCTCGGTGCCTGTCGGCGCGTCGGAGGCGGTCGCCAAGGAGATCGCCGGTAGCCTGAAGCCGGGCGCCATCGTCACCGATGTCGGCTCGACCAAGGCATCCGTCATCGCGCAGATGCAGCCGCATATGCCTGGCAACGTCCACTTCATTCCCGGCCACCCGCTGGCGGGCACGGAAAAGTCCGGCCCCGACGCCGGCTTCCCCGGCCTGTTTGCCGGCCGCTGGTGCATCTTCACGCCGCTCGCGGGGACGGATGAGACGGCGCTCAAGGCGCTCAGCCGCTTCTGGGAGACGCTGGGCTCGAAGATCGACGTGATGGACCCTGAACATCACGACAAGGTGCTCGCCATCGTCTCGCACCTGCCGCACCTGATCGCCTTCAACATCGTCGGCACGGCCGATGATCTGGGCACGGTGACGGAATCGGAAGTGATCAAGTATTCCGCCTCCGGCTTCCGCGATTTCACGCGTCTGGCCTCCTCCGATCCCACCATGTGGCGGGATGTGTGCCTGCACAACAAGGATGCGATCCTGGAGATGCTGGCGCGGTTTTCGGAAGACCTTGCCTATCTGCAGCGGGCGATCCGCTGGGGCGAGGGCGACAAGATTTTCGACCTCTTCACCCGCACCCGCGCCATCCGCCGCTCGATCATCGAGGCCGGCCAGGATGTCGATGCGCCGGACTTCGGGCGGCCGCATACGCTTGATAAGAAGGGGTGAGGTCCGAGGCGGACCGCCATCTCCCCCCTCATCCCGGCCTTGTGTCGAGATCCAGCGCGATCAAGTCATTGATCGCAATAGACTCTCTTCGACGCGCGGACGCGCGTCGGCTGGATTCCTGTGACAAGCACAGGAATGAGGGAGTGTGAGGAGGGCGCCGCGTACCTTCATGCCGCATTGCGCTGCGTACGCAGCACCGCGCCACGCGCGCCCCAGCATAAACCTCAGATCGGCGGGATCTGGCCGAGCGGGATGAAGCCGCTGACGGTGGCGTTGCCGCGCTGGACGACAAGGTCGACGGAGACGGTGCCGCCGCCACCGGCCATCGCCTTCAGGAGCTTGGCGGCGGTGTCGACGGTCTTGGCGATATCGGGGAAGCCCTGCTTGATGCTGTCGCGCCAGGCGTTCACATCCTCGATCTGCAGCTTGAACTGGGCAGTCAGATAGCCCTCCTCGTCGAAGGAGAAGGGGCCTGACAACGTCATCACCTTGCCGTTGCCCATATCGGCCACCGCCTTGCGGAGCTCGCCGCTGGCGCCATAGAGGCCCTTCTCGTCGCTGCCGTCGATCATGCCGGCCTTGCCCGCCAGTGTGACATCCGCGCTGGTCGAGAGTTTGGGCAAGACCTGCGGCCAATCCTTGATCACCGTCTGCGCGTCGGTCAGCGAGATCGCGCCGTCGAGATCGGCGCCGTTCTGGCGCAGGTGCAGCTCTGTATGGGCGGCGTCGAAGTTGATGGTCTGGCCGGTGGCGGAGGAGACGGCGGTGGCCTTGAGGCCATCGATGATGGTCGAGGAGTGGTCGATGCCCTTGAGCTTGGTGACGAGGCTCGACTGCAGGTTCGTCCACTCGGCGTTGACGGACAGGCCGTGCGCCGTGCGGATCTCGGCGGGCGAATCAAGTTCCCAGACGATATGGCCGGGGGCGTAGACCTGGGCTGCCGAACGCAGGGCGCCGAAACTTGCCGATACGCCGTTGACGTTGTCGTCGACATCCACCTTCGAGCAGAAGAGGCCGATGCGGAAAGGGAAGCCGCGGAAGTCGATATCGGTGCATTCGCCTGATACGCCGGCCTTGTTGCCGGGGCCGATCGCCGCCAGAACCGTGCTCTTCAGCGTCGAGGCGGCATAGAACCAGCCGCCGGTATAGAGTGCGACCACGAGAACGATGCCTGCCCCCAGCAACCAGAATTTCCTGCCGCTACGAGATTGGCTTGACGCTGCCATGATGTTCTCCAATGGTTGTCCGCAAAATTAGAATCTCGGTCTGGCTTGGGATATGGACGAATTTTGGGTGTTTGGCTACGGATCGCTGATGTGGAATCCGGGCTTCGCGTTTGTCGAGCGGTCACAAGCGCTTATTCATGGTTATCGGCGATCTCTCTGCGTTCGCTCGTGGGTGCATCGGGGCACCGAGCAAAATCCGGGGTTGGTGCTGGGGCTCGATCGCGGAGGATCGTGCCGCGGCATGGCGTTTCGCGTCGCGGGGGAGGATTGGGACGAGGTCATTACTTATCTCAGAGAACGCGAACTGGTGACCAACGTTTATCTGGAGCGTCAGGTTCCGCTGCAGCTTGCAGGCGGGCGCGGGGTCAGGGGCGTCGCCTATGTCGTCGACCGCGACCACACCCAATATGCCGGCTCGCTGGACACGTTGGCTGCGGCCCGCATCGTGCATCAGGCGCAGGGGAAATCCGGGCCGAACGACGCCTATGTCTTCAACACGCTGGCGCATCTGAAAGAGATGGGCATTCGCGACCACTGGCTGGAAGACGTGGTCGACGAGGTGGAGCGGCTGCGGGCGGCTTGAGTGGTGTAGGCGAAGGCGCTGCACGCCTTAGCCGGGCCAAGGCGCTGCACGCCTTAGCTGGCCGTTGCGGCGTTCTCTTTGCGCAGTTCTTCCAAGCGCTGGAGTGCCATGGGCGGCAGGGGCAGGTTGGGGTTGCGCGCGGCATCTTCAATCAGGATTTCGTCGCTGGCGCGCTCGGTGACCTCGATCAGATGCGCGAAGAAGGCGTCCGGGTCCATGCCGGGTTCGATCGGCTTCAGGATGCGGACCTTGTAGTGGCCGGGATAGCGCATGGTCGAGCGGCGCGGCCAGAAGAGGCCGGGCTGCATGGCGACAGGCACCACCGGCAACTGCAGGTCGCGATACATGCGGGCGATGCCATATTTGTAGACCGGTTCGGCGCCCGGTGGGCGGCGGGTGCCCTCGGGATAGATGATCAGCTGGCGGCCGGTGGCGAGTTCTTCCTTGGTGCGGCGCAGCGCCTCGACCATGACCTTGCCGCGAGCGCCGCGATTGATCGGGATCATCCGCTGCTTCTTGGCGTACCAGCCGAAGAGCGGGATCCACATGAGCTCGCGCTTGAGGATATAGACCGGATCCTTCAGCCACGGGAGCAGCGCATAGGTGTCCCAGAAGGACTGGTGCTTGGGGGCAAGGATGTAGCCGCCCTCGGGCAGGTTCTCCAGGCCCTCGATCTCGAAGGTGGTGCCGACGATCTTTTCCATCAGCCAGTGATTGGAGAGCGCCCAGTTCTTCGGGATGCGATAGGCGCTCCGGCGCGGCGCCAGGAAGTAATAGGGCGAGAACACGATCATCCTGAGGATGAGATTGGCGTAGAAGATCGTGTTGAAGAGAAAGGAACGCAGGGCGATCATGAAGTTTCCCGAGGCCTAGATCCGCCAGACGGGCGGCACAGCCGTCCTACACGATATTTTACGGCAGAAAAAGCGCTGATCGGCTCAGGTATCGCCTTCGGCCGAGCGCAGGCCCGGGTGGCGGAAGAGGCCGGTCAGGTTGCGGGCGCCGGCAAACAGCAGCTTGCCGTATTCGGCCAGCATGACGCGCATGGCGTTGGGATCAGTGAACCAGTTGCTGTTCTTCAGATCGGTGTTGACGACAGGATAGGGCACGAACTGGGTTTCGGGATCGACATAGGCGAGTTCGGCGAGGCTGCGCGGCATGTGGTAGTTGTTGGTGACGATCAACACGCTCTTGTAGCCCTTGGCGTGGATCCAGTTGGTCGCTTCCTCGGCATTGCCGATCGTGTCGAGCGCGTCGTAGCCGATGTCGACGCAGCAATCGAAGAGATCGGGCGCTGCCTGTGTCATCTTGCGGATCTGGTTACGGGTGGTGGTCGGGTGGACGCCAGAGATCAACAGGCGCTTGCCGGCGCCCTTCTGCAGGAGTTCCACTGCCTGGTCGATGCGCTGGTAGCCGCCGGTCAGCACGACGATGGCGTCCGCATGCGGATCGAGCGGCGGCTTGAGCGTCGTGACTGAATCCGCGAAGAGCAGAAAGCCACCGAAAACCAAGGCGATAGCGAGCACGAAGGCAACGCCGCCCCAGCGCAGCATGCGGCGCACGGGGCCACGGCGCGCGGGCTCGCTCTCGGAGCGGGAAAGCTCCGTTTTCGGGCGAATCGGGTCGTGCGACATGCGGCTCATGCTCATGAATCAAAAAATATACGCAGATTAGGGCGGCGAACAGACGCTTTCATGGCAAAATGCAGCCCGTAATCTTAATTCGGAAGGCCGTCGGCGCGGGTGGGATCGGAGCGCAGCGTGTCGATTTCGTAGATGGTGCGCATGACCGTTAGCCGGGCAGTGAAGGTGGTCAGGAGGGCGATGACGATCATCGTCGCGAAGATGCCGGCATAGCCGAGCGCGCCGACCGAGAAGGTGCCGAACAATGCTGTCGCCTGGTCGGTCTGCGGCGTCGCCAGCGTGCGGCTCTGCAAAAAGCCGGCGCTCATGAAGAAGAGGGCGGCAAGTGCTGAGCCGACCGCCGAGCCCTTGAGGCTGATCTTCAGGAAATGCTTCTGGAACTCGTTGGCAACGAATGAGCTCTCTGCGCCGACGAAGTGCAGGACTTCGACGATGTGACGGTTGCCGGACAATGCGCCACGGGTGGCGAAGACGACTGTCAGCACCATGGCGGAGAAGACCAGCAGCAGCACGCCGGTGCCGATCATGACAGTCGTGTGCGCCATCGAGACCAGGCGGTCGACCCAGGTGCGGTGATCGTCGAGCGAGGATTGCGGAATGCTCTCCTTCAGCATGGCGCGCATCGCATCGAAATCGGGCGGGTTGCTCTCGTCGATGGTGATGATGACGAGGCGGGGAACGGGCAGTTCCTTGATGTCGAGGCCGGTGCCGAGCCAGGGTTCGAGCAGGCGCGCGGTGGCGGCCTCGTCGACGATCTGGCCATCCTTGGTGCCGACGAAGGTGAGCGCGATGCGGCGGGCGTCATTCAGCGCCTTGTCGATGTCGAGCCCGTCGTCGGGCTTGATCTGGATGGTGATCTCGCGGGAGATCTGGCTTTCCCAGCTTGCGGCCGTCGAGCGCACCATCGAGACGCCGCCAAGCGTCAGGCAGGCGAGAAAGGCCATGATCGCGATCACGACCATCAGCGCGTTGCCCTGGATGTTGGCGGACGGCAGGATCGGTGCGGTCGGGCGCACCTTCATCTCCGGGCGTTTCTGACCCTTGGAGGCTGCAGGCGCTGCGGGGCGGGCGGTTGGCTCAGTCATGGATGTCGAGGTGCCCTTCCGAGAGGATCATCCGGCGGGCGTCCACCTGGTCCATCAGCGTCAGATCGTGGGTGGCGATCACGACGGCGGTTCCCAGGCGGTTGAGTTCGAGGAAGAGGTTGAGCAGGCGGCGCGCCATCGGCGGATCGACGTTGGCGGTCGGCTCGTCGGCGAGCAGGATTTCGGGGCGGTCGATGAGGGCGCGGGCGATCGCGGCGCGCTGCTTCTCGCCGCCCGAAAGCACTGGCGGCAGCACGTTGATGCGCTC
This sequence comes from Rhizobium sp. 2MFCol3.1, assembly GCF_000377565.1. GTDB lineage: Bacteria > Pseudomonadota > Alphaproteobacteria > Rhizobiales > Rhizobiaceae > Rhizobium. Next base: position 23,602 of record NZ_KB898370.1, read on the forward strand.
GCCGAGGCCGACCCATTTCAGCAGTTCCAGCACGTCGGTCTTGTAGGAGCTCTCATCCTTGCCGCGCACGCGCAACGGCAGCGCCACGTTCTCATAGGTGGTGAGATGATCGAGCAGGCGGAATTCCTGGAAGATGATGCCGACGCGGCGGCGCAGCAGCGGCAGTTCGGTGCGGGGTATATCGGTGATGTCGCGACCGAACATGCGGATCAGGCCGCGTGTCGGCTGCAACGAAAGAAACAGAAGCCGAAGCAGCGTGGTCTTGCCGGCGCCGGAAGGGCCGGTCAGGAACTGGAAGGATTTCTTCGGGATGTCGAAGGTCAGGTCCCGGAGGATTTCCGGTCCCATTCCATAGCGCAAACCGACATTCTCGAAGTGGATCAACGGGCCGCTCAGTTTCTTGTTGTTTCACCGCATGACTTGTTAACCAGATCCGTTAACAACGGGTAAATTTCGCCGGAAAGACGCCTGTTTGATGGCGGTCTTTGCGAAGCATTAACCAATAAAATTTACGAGTAGAGAGGATTCGTTTCAATGCCCGCCTCCGAGGTTGGGCGTGAAAGCAGTGGATACCGGAAAGGCGGTCGTCATGACATCCTCCTCGTTCAAGCGCCAGGCACCCGGGCGGGCCTATGATTTCCTGCCGCCTGATACCGTGAAGCGCGAGCACCGGCAAAGCCGTCCCGCCGATATCGCCGACGCCGAGTTCGTCGTCATCGGCAAGCAGCGCGCGCCTGATTTCAACGATCGCAGCTTCAAGGGCCGCAGCTTCAACGACAACAGCCGCAGTGCCGGCGCTCGTCCGTCGCCGCGTACAGAGCGAGCAGCGCCGGTTCAGGCGCCATCCTTCGTACAAGCCGCCGAGGCGTGGCTGCAGCAGGCCTCGCTCAAGCATTTCTCCGTGCTTGTCGTCGCGCTCTGTGTCCTCGTCTTCGGTCTCTCCGGTGGCTTCTCCGGTCTGTCTGCTTCCAATGCGGCGGTCGATACCGATCCGCTGCACTTCACCCATGTGACGGCGACGCCGCGCGATGCCAACGGGATGCGGGTGCTTCTGATCAACGGCATCATCGACAATGTCAGCGGCACGACGCAGATGGTGCGGCCGATCCGCGCCAACCTCTACGCCGACGAAAAGCTGGTCGCCAGCGTTGTGATCAACGCGCCCGCCGACGTGATCTATGGCGGCCAGAGCCGCGGCTTCTCCTCCAGGATACAGTATCCCGGTGGAAAAACGCCCGAGGTTCGGCTCGCTTTCATGCCCTAAAGCGTGTCGCGAATCCTACGGATTCGCTCTTCACGCTTTAGATCTCTGTTCTAGCGCATGTCAGCAGCGCAAAACCGCGTCACACTTTTGCGCGACATGCTTTATGGGGTGTTTCGCCGCGCGGTTTGTGCTAACGGCTTGTGCTTGTTTTCAGGGAGCAAGCCTTCATGCCTGTGGTGCGCGGTAAGAATATCGATCCTCTTTTTACGGCCGAGATGATTGCCGAGCGCAATCATGCCATCGCCCGGGAGATCGCCAAGGGACCGACCAAGGACCTGCTCGTCATCGCCGTCCTCAAGGGCTCGTTCATCTTCGCGGCCGACCTCATCCGCGCGCTGCATGACAGCGGGCTTGCGCCCGAGGTCGAGTTCATCACGCTGTCGAGCTACGGCACCGGCACGGTTTCGCAGGGTGTGCGGATCGTCAAGGATATCGACAGCGAGGTGAAGGACCGCGACGTTCTCCTGATCGACGACATTCTCGAATCCGGCCGTACGCTGAAGTTCGCCAAGGAGCTGCTCTACGAGCGCGGCGCCCGCAACGTCACCATCGCCGTGCTGCTCGACAAGAGCGTCAAGCGCAAGGAAAAGCTGGAAGCGGATTATGTCGGCTTCGAATGCCCCGACTATTTCGTCGTCGGATACGGCATGGACGTGGCCTATGCCTTCCGCGAGCTTCCCTTCGTCGGCGTCGTCACCGGCGACGCGTAGTCACCTCTTTTTCTTGTCGCATGTCGTTGCCGCAAAACCGCTGCACACTTTTGCGCGACATGCTCTAAACGTGTCATTTCAAGACGGGTTGTTAACCATCCCGTCGATCGCCCGGATCATTGCCTTCGGCCGTTTACCACTCGCAAAGGAAAGTCGTGTGATTTGCGGGTAGGGCATGAAACGGAGCAATGCACACCATGGCAAGAATTCTGATTACGGAAGACGAAGATTCCCTGCGTTCTTTCGTAGCCCGCGCTTTGCGCCTCGACGGTCATGAGACCGAAGAAGCGGCTGACGGTGCGGAAGGGCTGGAGAAGCTCAACATCGGCGGTTACGATCTGCTGCTGTCGGATATCCGCATGCCCGTGATGGACGGCATCGAACTCGCACACCAGGCGAAGTCGGCCTTTCCGGCGCTGAAGATCCTTTTGATGACCGGCTATGCCGAACAGCGCGAACGCGCTGACGACCTCGCTGAGAAGATCGTCGATGTTGTGTCGAAGCCGTTTGCGCTTCCCGATATCCGCAAGGCGGTCGCGCGCGCTCTGGCGGCCTGAGGGCTGGCTAAGGCAAATTTATCGTACCAAGGCCGGCGTCTTCGCCGGCTTTTTCAGTTTTGGGGCTGAATGAACTTGCCCTCGAAGCGCACGCGAAAATTCCGGCGCTGCGGGTCTTCCTTGAAGCAGACGAAGATCAGTTCGATATCTTCGGCATGGTCGCGCTTGTCGAGCAGGCTGAGGGTCACGACGAGCACGCCGTCATAGGCGCGGGTCAGCCTGAAGGCGGCGTTGCGGATATCGTTGGCGTCGGGATCCTTGCGATCGTCGCGGCGTTCGTAGACCACCCAGAAAGGGCAGATGTCCCAGGTGGCGCGGAAGATCTCCGTCATTTCGGCCTGGAACTGCTCGGCATGCATGTTCGGGCCCCAGGTGAGCGTCTGCTCACCTTCGTCGGCGACGACGTTCAGATAGCCGTCATAGTCGTTGCCGTGCTCGGACAGGGCACTGCCGATCATCTCGAATGCCGTGTTTTCGTCGATTACCGTCTTGAAGAGAATTGCCATCGAATCGCTATCGTTCGTCGCCTGCCGCCGCGACATTACGAAGCTTCCGCGGTTTTGGAATAGCCCCATACGGGTGAAAAGCCGCTGTTCGGGGCAGGTTTGAAATCAAGAATATATCCTGCGTCTTATTGAATATCGAGCAGGCGTTCAAGATAGCGCCGTTCCATCTCCTGTGAAGGGTTGTTGCCCAGCTTTTCTCTGATGGCATCGAGGATTTCGCGGGCGCGCTGCACGTCGATCTCGTCGGGCACCTTCACCTGGTCGCCGAAGTCGGGTCCGTCGGCGCGGCGCGGACGGCCGAGCGGATCGCGGCCGTTCTGGTTGCCCTGGCCGACCTGGCCCTGCGGTCCCTGGCCCTGGCCTTGCTGACCCTGCTGCGCCTGCATCATCTGGTTCATCATGTCGCGGGCGCCCTGGCGTAGTGCCTCCAGCGCGCGGCCCTGGCCCTGGATGGCCGGCTCGCCGCGGCCCTGGCCGAGCTCGCGGCCGGCGCCTTCCATTTCGCGCTGCGCCTGACCGAAGCCCTGGCCGGGCTTCATGCCCATGTCGCCGAGGCTCTTCTGCATTTCGCCGAGCTGCTTGCCGAGCTGGTCCTGGCGCTCGCGCAGCTGCTTCAGCGCCTCGCGCAGCTGTTCGGCCGTCATCTCGTCCGACGGGTTCTGTCCCTGCTGGCCTTGTTGACCCTGTTGCTGCTGGCCCTGGCCTTGCTGGCCCTGTTGTTGCTGCTGATCCTGCGGCATGCCGTCATTGTCCATCGGCATGTCGTTCAGAAGCGGGTCGTTCATCCCGAGGTCGGGGTTCATGTTGTTGGGGTCGCCGCGCTGCATGCGGTCCTTCAGCTGCTGGTCGAGCTTGAAGGTCTCTTCCATCAGCTTCTGCTGGTCGCGCAGGATCTGGCCGAGCTTGTCCATCTGCTGGCGCATCTGGCTGTTGTCCTGGCCCTGCTGCTGCTGGCCACGCTGCGGCCGTCCGGCCTGCATGTTGTTCATCATCCGCTGCAGCTCCGACAGCATCTGCTGGGCGGCGTCGCGGTTGCCGGAGCGGGCCAGGTTTTCGATCTGGTCCATCATTCGCTCCAGATCCTGCTGGCGAATGACGTTCTGGGCGTTCTGGTTGGGCTGCATCGGCGCATTCTGCATGCGCTGCGCCAGCTCCTTCATGTAGTCCTGCATCGCCTTGCGCAGCTCGTCCATGAGCTTCTTGACCTCGGCGTCGGGCGCGTTGCGCTGCAGGGCGTCGGCGAGGTTCTGCTGGGCGTTGCGCAGGTTGCGCTCGGCCTCAGAGAGATTGCCGTCCTCCATGCCGATGGCGATGTCCCAGAGATAGTCGGCCGTGTCCTTCAGCGCCTCGTCGCCCTTGGCGAGCTTCATGCGCTGGCGGGCGGATTCGATCAGCAGGTAATTGGTGAGATTGGGGATCGTCTCTTCCGGGCGCAGCGTCAGCGCCTCGTTGAGTGCGATCGCCTCGGGCATCTTGCGGGTGTCGAGCGCGAAGGTCTGGCGCTGCTCGGCGACGGCTGCGGCGAGCGGCTCGCTGAAGGGGCGGGCGGGCAGCGTCATCTCGTGCGGCGGGCTGCGGCCCGTCTGGCCGGCGGCGTCCTTGGCGATCAGCGTGATGCGCACGCGCTTGCCCGCGAGCGGATGCTCGGTGAGGTTCTTGCTGGCCACACCCTTGGCGTCGCGGGCATTGCGGCGCGGAATGTCGAGCTTGTATTCGGGCAGCGGATAGAGCGGCGTGGCGCTCGTGTCCGTCTCGACAGGCACGATTTCGGCCGTTGCTTCCTGGACGCCGTAGTCGTCCTTGATGGTATAGCCGATCTCCAGCGCGCCGTTGACCGTCGGTTTCGGCAGGCCGTTGAAGGCGATCTCGGGGGCCTTGTCGGGGATGACGTCGAAGGCCCATTTGCGGCCGTTGACCTCAAGCGTGCCGTTTTCCTCGAGCTTCATCAGATGCGTGGAGGCGGTCTGCTGCTGTGGCGTTGCCGTTGCCGGCTGCTGACCCTCGGCCGTTGCTGGCGGGGGTGTCGCGGGCGTCCCCGAAGCGGGGGCGTTCGGCGTGGCGGCGGGGTTCTCGGCTGCGGCGATCTCGATGCGCTGGCCGTCCTCCCGGGCGAAGACTACCTTCTCGTCGGCCTTGCCGCCGGAGACGCGCACGGTGAGGTTCGACGATTGCGGGATCTTGATCGCGCCCTGCTCGCTGCCGGTCGCGGTGAGATAGACGGGGGCGCGGCCGGTATAGGCGGGCGGGGTGATCCAGGCGTCGATGCGGACTGCCGGGTCGGTTGCCTGCGCCTGCGGGCGTGGCTGCAGCGCGTCGCTGATCGAGCCGCCGTTCGTCGACAGCGAATAGCCGAAGGCGACGACGATCAGGAGGGCCGGGATGGCGCGCAGCGCCCAGCGGTCGTGCGAGGCGATATCGGGCTGCGGGAAGCCGGCGTCGAGCGAGGCGATCTTCTCGGCCATGCGGGTCTGGTGCTCGCGCCACAGCGCGCGGGCGAAGGGCGTGTCGAAGGCCGGCTCGTCTTCTTGCACGGCGACCGGCTGATGCGGCAGGCCGTTGCGTTCTTCCAGCAGCCGGTCGGCGGCGGCCGAGCCCGGCCAGTGCAGCTTGCGGAAGGGATAGAGCGTTGCCAGCAGCCCGAGGCCGAAGGCGATCAGCAGTACGATGCGCAGCCAATCGGGAACGATGCGGAAGACGCCGAACCAGGATGCGGCCAGATAAAGTGCCGCGAGCGACAGGATGGGCAGGGTGAGAGGCAGCACCTGCTCGAACAGCAACACGCATTGGGCGGTCAGACGCTTTGCCGTCACCAGCCGTGCGAGCGACGGCTTCAGGGCAAAGGCACCTTTCTTTTCGCTCTTGGTGCTGTTCTTCAATCCGGTCTCCGCGATCTGGCGTTTAGGGGGCAGAGAGGGCTTGCGCGGCGGCGACCGGGCAAGTTGATGTGCGGAAAGGATAACACTCTTTGTGGCGAAGACGAGGGCAGGGGCCGGTCAATGCCGGTTTTTCCCGCGTCTTCGCCAAAAAGTGATTGCCGTTGATCAGTCGAGCCAGGCGGGGACGCTATCGAGCGCGATCAGCTCTTCATAGGTCCGGCGCGGGCGGATGACGTGGAAATCGCTGCCCTTGACCAGCACTTCGGGCACCAGAAGGCGGCTGTTATAGGTGCCGGCCTGTACCGCGCCATAGGCTCCGGCGGAGCTGACGGCGAAGAGGTCGCCCGATTTCGGCATCGCCATTTCGCGGTCGAGCGCCAGGTAGTCGCCGGTCTCGCAAACGGGGCCGACGACATCGGCCTTGATGCGCGGCGCGTTGGCGGCCGAGATCACCACGGGGCGGATCTCGTGATAGGCCTCGTAAAGCGTCGGGCGGATGAGGTCATTCATGGCGCCGTCGACGATGACGAAGGTCTTCTCGCCGCCGTCCTTCACGTAGAGCACTTCGGTGACCAGAATGCCGGCATTGCCGACGATCAGGCGGCCGGGCTCCATGACGATCTTGCAGCCGAGCTCGCGCAGCTGGTTCTTGACGATCGCGGCATAGGCGTCGGGCAGCGGTGGCGGGTTGTTGTCGTCCTTGTAGGGAATGCCGAGGCCGCCGCCGATATCGACATGGTGGATGTCGTGGCCATCGGCGCGCAGTGTGCTGACCAGCTCGCGCAGCAGCTTGAAGGCGTCGTCGAAGGGCTGCAGCTCGGTGATCTGGCTGCCGATATGCATGTCGATGCCGGTGGCTTCGATGCCGGGCAAGGTGGCGGCGCGGGCGTAGACGGCGCGGGCGCGTTCCCAGGAGATGCCGAACTTGTTTTCCTTCTTGCCGGTCGAGATCTTGGCGTGCGTGCGGGCGTCGACATCGGGATTGATGCGGAAGGAGACGGGCGCCTTCTTGCCGGCCTTGACGGCGCGCTGGTTGAGGATCTCGAGCTCAGGCTCGGATTCGACGTTGAAGCAGTAGATGCCGGCTTCGAGCGCATAGTCCATCTCATGCGCGGTCTTGCCGACGCCGGAGAACATGATGCGGTTGGCCGGGATGCCGGCTGCCAGCGCGCGGCGCAGCTCTCCCTCGGAGACGACGTCGATGCCGGCGCCGAGATTGCCGAGCGTCTTCAGGACGGCCTGGTTCGAATTGGCCTTCATGGCGTAGCAGACCATGGAGTCGACATCGCTGAAGGCCTGCGAGAAAACCTTGTAGTGGCGCTCGAGCGTTGCCGTGGAATAGACGTAGAAGGGCGTGCCGACGGCCTTGGCAATCTCGGGAACGGGAACGTTCTCGGCGTAGAGGATGCCGTCGCGATACTCGAAATGGTTCACTTTAGTCGCCTGTTACAGAAGAGGATCGAGGAAGAAGTGGCGGTCCTTGACACCGGGCTGCTGCGTCGGTTTGGACGAGTCGCCCTCCTTCGTTGCCTGCACGCTCGGCGGATCGAGGTCGCCCTTGCGCCCGCATCCGGCGACGGCAAGGCCGATCACGGCGAAAACGACCGTCAGGCGGATGATCTGCGGGAAGCTGGTCTGCATGGAATTCCTCTTGGGAAGCGTCACGGATGGACACCTTCATAGCGAAGTTTATCCGCCTTGTGCACCCTGATTGTTGCGGTCTCGCGCTTTGCGAAATCGAAGGGGCGAAGCGGGTTACGCTCCGCCCTTTTCGGGATCAGTTGCGGGCGCGCCAGTAGGCGATCTGCTTTCTCACTTCCGACGGCGCCGTGCCGCCGAAGCTCTTGCGGCTGGCGACCGAGGCCTCGACGGTCAAGACGTCATAGACCTTGTCCGTAATGGCGGCGTTGATCGCCTGCAGATCGGCGAGCGGCAGGTCGGAGAGATCGCAGCCCTTGCTTTCGGCAAGCGCGACGGCGCGGCCGGTCACATGGTGGGCGTCGCGGAAGGGGAGGCCCGCCTCGCGCACCAGCCAGTCGGCGAGGTCGGTCGCGGTCGAATAACCGGTGCCGGCGGCAGCCTTCATGCGCTCAGTGTTGATGGTCAGGTCGCGGACCATGCCGGTCATCGCGGCGATCGCGAGCTCCAGGCTTTCGGCGGCGTCGAAGACCTGTTCCTTGTCTTCCTGCATGTCCTTGGAATAGGCGAGCGGCAGGCCCTTCATGATGGTCAAAAGCGCGATCAGCGAGCCGTTGATGCGGCCGGTCTTGGCGCGCACGAGTTCGGCGGCATCCGGGTTCTTCTTCTGCGGCATGATCGAGGAGCCGGTGGAAAACGCATCCGACAGGCGAACGAAGCCGAACTGCGGCGTCGACCAGATGACGATCTCTTCGGCCAGACGCGACAGGTGCATGGCGCAGATGGCGGCCAGCGCCAGGAACTCGATGGCGAAATCGCGGTCGGAGACGGTGTCGATCGAATTGCGGGTCGGCTCGCGGAAGCCGAGCGCCTTGGCCGTCATGTGGCGGTCGATCGGATAGCCGGTGCCGGCGAGCGCCGCCGAGCCGATCGGGCTCTCGTCCAGATGCTCGATGGCGTGGCGCACGCGCGAGCGGTCGCGGCCGAACATCTCGACATAGGCCATGCAATGATGGCCGAAGGTGACGGGCTGGGCGGTCTGCAGGTGCGTGAAGCCGGGCATGACGGTATCGGCATGCTCTTCGGCGCGGTCGAGGAAGGCTGCGATCAGGCTGGTCAGCAGCTGTTCGGTCTTCTGCAGCTCTTCCTTCACCCAGAGGCGGAAATCGAGCGCCACCTGGTCGTTGCGCGAGCGGGCGGTGTGCAAGCGGCCGGCGGCCGGGCCGATCAGGGTCGCAAGGCGCGCCTCGACATTCATGTGAATGTCCTCGAGCTTGCGGGAGAATTCGAAGTTGCCGCTCTCGATCTCTGACAGGATCGTGTTTAGCCCTTCGACGATCTTGTCCTTATCATCGGCCGAAATGATAGCCTGGTGGGCGAGCATGGTGGCGTGGGCGATCGATCCGCGAATATCCTGCGCAAACAGCTTCTTGTCGAAACCGATCGAGGCATTTATCTCCTCCATGATCGCATCTGGGCCGGAAGCGAAACGTCCGCCCCACATCTGGTTGGAGGATTTGGTGTCCGTGCTGTCGGCCATGAAAGATGCCTGCCTTGAAGAACGCGTGTCCGGGAGAATGAAATGACAACAAGAACGCCCTTGCGCCTGCCATCCCTGAAACTGATCGGGATCGCGGTCGTCGCAGGCATCATTGCCGGTGCGGCAGCGGTTTACATTAAGGAGACGGGGTCTGGCAATGGCGGCGCCGATATGGCGGCGGGCGAATGCAAGGCCACGAAGGACATCGCGACCCGCATCAAGCCCTTCCTGAAGGGCGAGGTGGCCGCCATGGTCGCGCCCGAACAGCCGGTCCTGATGACATCGATTGCCTTCAAGGATGCCGAGGGCAAGCCGATGACGCTCGACCACTTCGCCGGCAAGACGGTGCTCTTCAATCTCTGGGCGACATGGTGCGTCCCCTGCCGCGAGGAAATGCCGGCCTTGAACGCGCTGGAGAAGGAACTCGGCAGCGACAAGTTCCAGGTGGTGCCCGTCAATATCGACACCGGCGACGACGAGAAGCCGAAGACGTTTCTGTCGGAGACGGGCGTCGATGCGCTGAAGCTCTACCGCGACGATACGATCGCGGTGTTTAACGGGCTGAAGAAGCAGGGGCTGGCGTTCGGTCTGCCGGTGACGTTGCTGATCGACGACAAGGGGTGCCTGATCTCGGCGATGAACGGGCCGGCGGCCTGGGATAGCGCGGATGCCAAGGCGCTGATCAAGGGGGCTGTGGGGATTTAGTGTTTTGGGGGTGGTGGGCGGTTGGGTTTGGTAGCCGCAACGTCTGCGCCCGTGGCCCCCTCATCGCCTCGCTGCGCTCCGGCACTTCTCCCCGTTGGGGAGAAGGGCAGGTGGTGGGCGTTCTGCCCTGCTGAAGCCTTGGATAAGAAATTTCTTTAGCTAAGTTGCGAGGCGAGCGGCCCGCCCCAAAGTCTCTTCTCCCCAACGGGGAGAAGGTGCCGGCAGGCGGATGAGGGGGCTGCTGGCTCGGAGCAAACGCTACCGCGTCGGAACCGGAACCTCACCACGATAATCATAGAACCCACGGCCGGACTTCCGTCCAAGCCAGCCGGCCTCAACATATTTCACCAGCAACGGGCACGGGCGGTACTTGCTGTCCGCCAGGCCGTCATGCAGCACCTGCATGATCGACAGGCAGGTGTCGAGGCCGATGAAGTCGGCGAGTTGCAGCGGGCCCATGGGGTGGTTGGCGCCGAGTTTCATGGCGGTGTCGATGGCATCGACGGTGCCGACGCCTTCGTAGAGCGTGTAGATCGCCTCGTTGATCATCGGCAGCAGGATGCGGTTGACGATGAAGGCCGGGAAGTCCTCGGCGACGGTGACGGTCTTTTCCAGCGAGGCGACGAATTCGCGGGCCTTCTTGAAGGTGGTCTCTTCGGTGGCGATCCCGCGCACCAGTTCGACCAGCTTCATGACAGGCACCGGGTTCATGAAGTGGATGCCCATGAAGCGCTCGGGGCGATCGGTGGCGGAGGCCAGGCGGGTGATAGAAAGAGACGATGTGTTGGTGGCGATGATCGCTTCCGGCTTCAGGACAGGACAGACCGTAGCGTAGATCTTGCGCTTGACGCTCTCGTCCTCGGTCGCGGCCTCGATGACGAGATCGGAGGAGGCGAGGTCGTTGATGTCGGCGGAGCCCGATATCAAGGAGAGCGTGCTTGAGCGCTCCTCGTCGGTCATCTTGCCGCTGGTGACGTGGCGGGCGAGGTTGCCGTTGATGGTGGCGAGGCCGCGCTCGATGCGATCCTGGGTGAGATCGTAGATGTGGACCTTGTAGCCTGCGCTAGCCGAAACCTGCGCGATGCCGCAACCCATCTGGCCCGCGCCGATAATTCCGATTGTCTTGAACACCGCAGTCATCTCCACACCCCTGCTCGGCCTTCGCCCCCGCGATTGCCGTACCTATTCAACAAAACTGCCGGACGAATGATCGCCCGGCAGCAGTAGTAGCCCCTAAAAAGATAATTTTCCAGTCGCTCGCATGTGCGAAAGATGACGCGCGATCATGGAAGCCCGGCGCCGCATGCGAAACCGGGCATCCACCGACTTAGAGAGCCTTCTGCAGCTCGGGCAGGGCGTCGAAGAGATCGGCGACGAGACCGAAATCGGCGACCTGGAAGATCGGTGCTTCCTCGTCCTTGTTGATCGCGACGATGACCTTCGAATCCTTCATGCCGGCCAGATGCTGGATGGCGCCGGAGATGCCGCAGGCGATGTAGAGATCAGGAGCAACGACCTTGCCGGTCTGGCCAACCTGCCAGTCGTTCGGCGCGTAGCCGGCATCGACGGCGGCGCGCGAGGCACCGACGGCGGCACCGAGCTTGTCGGCAACCGGCAGGATGACCTCCTGGAACTTCTCCGAGGAACCCAGTGCACGACCGCCGGAGATGATGATCTTGGCCGATGTCAGTTCCGGACGGTCGGAGGTCGACAGTGCGTCCTTGACGAAGGTCGAGAGACCCGGATCGGATACGGCGGGGATCGCCTCGACCGAAGCCGAGCCGCCCTCAGGGGCAGCGGCGAAGGACGCGGTACGCACGGTGATGACCTTCTTGGCGTCGGTCGACTGCACCGTCTGGATGGCGTTGCCGGCGTAGATCGGGCGCTTGAAGGTGTCGGCCGAGACAACTTCGATGATCTCGGAGACCTGGGCGACGTCGAGCAGGGCGGCGACGCGCGGCAGGACGTTCTTGCCGACCGAGGTGGCGGCCGAGATGATGGTGTCGTAGCTTGCGGCCAGCGAAACGATCAGGTCGGCCAGCGGCTCGGCCAGATTGTTGGCGAGCTCGTCGCTTTCGGCGAGCAGGACCTTGGAGACGCCCGACAGCTTGGCGGCGGCATCGGCTGCGGGCTTGGCGCCCTTGCCGGCGACCAGCACATGCACATCGCCGCCGATTTTCGCGGCTGCCGCAAGCGTCTTGGCGGTCTGGTCGGAAAGGGTTGCGTTGTCGTGATCAGCCAGAAGAAGAATGGCCATGATGATATCTCCTTTCTCGAACCTTAGAGGACGCCAGCGGACTTGAGCTTTTCGACGAGCTCAGAAACCGATGCGACCTTGACGCCTGCCTTGCGGCCGGAGGGTTCTTCGGTCTTCAGCACCTTGAGCTTCGGCGCGGTGGAAACGCCGAAATCGGCCGGCGCCTTCTTGTCGAGCGGCTTCTTCTTCGCCTTCATGATGTTGGGCAGCGAAGCGTAGCGCGGCTCGTTGAGACGCAGGTCGGTGGTGACGACTGCAGGCAACTTGACCTCGATCGTCTGCAGGCCGCCGTCGACTTCGCGGGTCACGGTTGCCTTGTTGTCACCGATCTCGATCTTCGAGGCGAAGGTTGCCTGCGCGGTGCCCAAGAGGGCAGCCAGCATCTGGCCGGTCTGGTTCGAGTCGTCATCGATCGCCTGCTTGCCGACGATAACAAGGCCCGGCTGTTCGGCGTCGGCGACGCCCTTCAGGATCTTGGCGACGGCGAGCGGCTCTACCTGGTCGTCGGTCTCGACGAGAATGGCGCGGTCGGCGCCCATGGCGAGCGCGGTGCGCAGCGTCTCTTCAGCCTTGGCTGGACCGATCGAGACCACGATCACTTCCTCGGCCTTGCCGGCTTCCTTCAGGCGAAGCGCCTCTTCCACCGAGATTTCGTCGAAGGGGTTCATCGACATCTTGATGTTGGCCAGTTCGACGCCCGTGCCATCCGGCTTCACGCGGATCTTCACGTTGTAATCAACCACCCGCTTTACTGGGACGAGAATCTTCATGTGGTCCTTCCTTCAACTCTTTCGCCAAGAAAATGCGCGTTTCCGCGCTGCTCCGATTGTCGAATGGCGACATGGATACGCGTTTTTCCTCCAAAGACAACGCTTCCATGACGCAGACAGGCAAATTCCATGGGGATTATATTACCTTTACGTTCACGTCAATATTTTCGGCTTCATTTGTCCCAGGGCAAGCGCGGGCGCGGTGGCTGGCCGGGGACGGTGATCATGGCGGGATTGGGGGTCGGGCGGTCGCGCACGGCCTTGGGCGTCACCACCTCGCTGTCGAAGAGCGGCACCCCGCGCCGGCGCATGACGAGTACCAGAAGAGCGCCAGCGATAATGCCGCCGACATGGGCGCCCCAGGAGACGTTACCGTCAGGCTCAAGCGCCAGCATGACGAATTGCTGGCCGGTCCAGAGGATCAGCGGCACGAAGGCGGGAAGCGGCAGCGGCACGCGCATGAACACCAGCACCCAGACCTTCACGCGCGGATGCAGCATCAGATAGGCGGCGACGACGCCCGATATGGCGCCGGACGCGCCGATCAGCGGCGCCTGCGAGGTCATGCCGATCAGGCCGTGCACCAGCGCGCCCGATATGGCGCAAAGGAGATAGAAGACGAGGAAGCGCAGATGGCCCATCGCATCCTCGACATTGTCGCCGAAGACCCAGAGAAAGAGCATGTTGGAGGCGAGATGCCAGAAGCCGGAATGAACGAAGGAGTAGCTGACATAGGTCAGCGGCTCGGGCGTGATTGCGAGCGCCGGTTCGAGGTGAGCGTAGTGGAAGGCGACGGCCGGGATATAGCCGAGGCCGACGAAGGCCGCCTGCGCGACCGATTCCGTGGCGATGACGCCGGTAAACAGCCAGACGACGATGTTGACCGCGATCAGCCCCATCGTCACCCATTGCAGCTTGATATGCTTCAGCGTGTTGGCATCGTGCAGCGGTATGAACATATGGGCCGGCGGTCCAGTTGCTTGATATCAGTCAAGTCTAGCGGTTTTTTCCGGGAACCCAAAGCACATCCGCGTGGCCGCGATCATTGGCATGGCGGGCGGCGACGAAGAGGAAATCGGACAGGCGATTGACGTATTTCAGCGCCGCTTCGCTGACGATCTCTCCCTCGCTGCGCGATAACGTCACCATCAGCCGTTCGGCCCTGCGGGTGATCGTGCGCGCCAGATGCAGGTGGGCTGCGGCGGAGTGGCCGCCCGGCAGCACGAAGGATTTCAGCGGCTGCAGATCGGCGTTCAGCTTGTCGATGTCGTTTTCGATCCGCGTCACCTGGCTTTCAACGATGCGCAGCGGCTCGTATTCCGGCGGCGTGCCGGTGTCGGGCGTGGCGAGATCGGCGCCGAGATCGAAGAGATCGTTCTGGATCGACATCAGCATCGCATCGAGTTCGGGCATGCCCTGCATGTGCAATCTCGCGATGCCGATCGCCGAATTGGCTTCGTCGATGGTGCCGAAGGCCTCGACGCGCAGATTGTCCTTCAGCCGGCGCGGGCCGGCGACCAGCCCGGTCGTGCCGTCGTCGCCGGTCTTGGTGTAGATCTTGTTGAGCTTGACCATGCTTTATCTCCTCCGCGTCTATCAGCTGGGGCGACCGCCGCCGGTCAGCCACAGCGTCAGCATGATCAGGAGCACGGCGACGGCCTGCAGCAGCACGCGCAGCTGCATCAGCTTGTTGGACAGGTTGGCATCGCCGCCTTTCATCATGTTGAACAGGCCACGGATCAGAACGATGGCGACAAGGCCCATCACGATGATGGCGAGAACGTAGACGACAGTAGACATTGGTTTTCCTCCTCCTCAATCGAACCTGCGCAGCAGCCGGTAGAAGAGGTCCGCGGGCAAGAGCTTTTTCAAGAACATGCCCTGCTTGGCCGGCCGCGTCACTGGGTAATGTGGTCGCGGGCGCGGGGCGTTCAATGCGTGCTTCAGGACATCGTAGACGGCCTCGGGGCCGAGCTTGTGGCGGTTGGCCGGGCCGGAGCCATCGAGCCTTGCCAGCTGGCGGCGATAATCCACGGCATGCGCTGAGCCCCTGACATCGATATGCTCGTTGATCTTCGCAAGCGAATTGGTAACGAAACGTGAGGCGATCGGGCCGGGCTCGATCAGGCTGACATGAATGCCACTGCCTTCGAGCTCCATGCGGAGCGTGATGCTCAAGCCTTCGAGCGCAAATTTCGAGGCGGTGTAGGCGCCGCGATAGCGGTAGGGCACGACGCCCAGGATCGAAGAGCACTGGACGATGCGGCCGCGGCCGCGCTTGCGCATCAGCGGAATGATCTGCCGCGTCAGCTCGTGCCAGCCGAAGAAGTTGGTCTCGAACTGCTCGCGCAGCACGTCCGTCGGCAGGTCTTCGACGGCGCCCGGCTGGCCATAGGCGCCGTTGTTGAAGAGGGCGTCGATGCGTCCGCCGCTGAGCTCCGTGACCTCGCGGACGAAGTCGGCGATCGAATCGGTGCTGGTGTAATCCATGCGGAAGGTTTCGATGCCGTCGGCCTGAAGCGGCGCCAGATCGTCGAACTTTCTGACGGTCGCAAGGACGCGCCAGCCGTCGGCCTTCAACGCACGGGCACAATAAGCACCGATCCCGGACGAACATCCGGTAATGATGATAGTGCGTTGATCCGACATGGAATGATTCCTGTACAAACTAGGACTCGTTTCCCATATTCGATCGGGCGACACAATGAGGAATGCCGGGAGCCGGAATGCTGAAACTTTTTCGCATCTTGTATGATGTGCTTTACGATGCGATCTGGCATTTCCTTGAAGATGACGGCTTCGCCATGGCAAGCCATGTCGCGCTTTCCACGCTTCTCGCCGTCTTCCCCTTCCTGATTTTCGGCACCGCGCTTGCCAATTTCCTCGGCGCCGACCAGTTCTCGATGACCGCCGTTCACCTCGTCTTCGATACGTGGCCGGAGGCGATCGCCAAGCCGCTCGCCGACCAGGTTCTTCTGGTCCTGACCGTGCCGCGCGGCGGGCTGTTGACGATCTCGGTGCTGGCGGCCGCATACTTCGCCTCCAACGGTGTCGAGGCGCTGCGCATCTCGCTCAACCGCGCGTATCGCGTGCAGGAAACGCGGCCGTGGTATTTCACCCGTCTCGCCAGCCTCGGCTTCGTGATGATCGCGGTGACGATCTTCGCGGCGATCAGCATCCTGCTCGTGGCCGTGCCGCTGGCGCTCGATTATGCCCGGCAATGGTTTCCGCTGTTTGCCGATACGCTCGACATCGTCTTCAACTGGCGTATCTACGGCACGCTGTTCGTGCTGACGGTTGGCCTGCTGGTCGTGCATCTGTGGCTTCCGGCCGGCCGGCGGCGCGTGTTCGATGTCGTGCCGGGCGTGCTTCTGACGCTGATCCTGTGGTTCATCGGCGCGCTGATCTTCGCCTATTATCTCGCGACCTTCGCCAATTACGCCGCCACCTATGCCGGTCTGGCTTCGGTGATGATCGTTCTGATCTTTCTCTACATGATCGGGGTGATCTTCATCATCGGCGCCGAGCTCAACGCGGCACTGCTGAAGTTCCGGGTGCGGGCGATCTTCTCGCACAACTTCCTGAGCGGCCAGGGCCAGAAGCCGTCAAAGCCCGACGAGGTGGCGAATATCGTGCGACGGGACGCCTCGGGCTCGTAGGTCCGAGAGACCGGTATCGCCGCTGCTTTTCGAGAGCTTTCGGCCGGCAACGTCGGTGACGAGGCGATGGTGGTGATAGGTGGGTGCCGGAAGATCAAGCAGCGTCTGCAGGACGCGGTGCACCGAAGTCGCGTGGAAGAGATCGAGACCGCGCACGGCATGGGTGACCGCTTGCCGCGCGTCGTCGACCACCACGGAAAGATGATAGCTCGACGGTGCATCCGAGCGCGACAGCACGACATCGCCCCAGGATGATGGGTCGGCAGGGATCAAGCCTTGTTCGGCGTCGCCGGTCTCCTGCCATGTGAGCGGTTCGCCGATGAGTTCGAGCGCCTTTGCCATGTCCAGCCGCCAGGCGTGTTTCAGGCCGGAGGACAGCATCGCCTGCCGCTCGCCTAAGGGGCGGTCGCGATCGTCAGTGGGGTAGAGCGGCGAGCCATCGGGATCGCGCGGCCATGCGCCGCCTTGTGCCTCGGATGCCGCGACCTTGGCCTTGACCTCGCCGCGGGTGAGGAAGGCGGGGTAGGCGAGGCCGCGGTCGATCAGGTCGGCCAATGCCGATTGATAGGCGTCGAAATGCTCCGACTGTCGGCGCGCCGGCTCTTCCCAGTCGATACCGAGCCATTCGAGATCGGTGTAAATGCCCGCTTCGAATTCGGGTGTGCAGCGGGTGAGATCTATGTCTTCGATGCGCAGCAGGAAGCGGCCATCGGCGGCGTCGGCCATGTCGCGGTTCAGGAAGGCCGAGAGCGCGTGGCCGAGATGCAGCGGGCCGTTGGGGCTCGGGGCAAAACGGAAGACGGGCTTTTGACGGGGAATCGCGATCATGCTTTCTTCTGCCACGGATTTTGGAATATCGCGAGGAAGCGTGCATATCATTCGCAACGACGGGGATGTGGCCCAGGGATTGGCCGAACTCATCATCATCGACCCGCGTCTGGTTCCCATCGCGGCCGATGCCGGTCCGCTGCCGCTGCGATTGCGGGAACCCGGCTTCGAGGGACTGGCGCATATCATCGTGTCGCAGATGGTGTCGCGGGCGAGTGCCGAGGCGATCTGGCGGCGGATGCGGCCTGAGGATGCCGTGTTGACGGCCGAGGCTTATGCCGGCCTGCACCCCGAGGCGTGGCGCGAGGTCGGTCTGTCGCGCGCCAAGGCGGAGACGCTGACACGGATCGCCGAGGCTGTCGCCTCCGGCGGGCTCGACCTGCAGGCTCTGTCAGGCCTGCCGCCGGAGGAGGCGTTGGCGGCGCTGACGGCGCTGAAGGGCGTCGGGCCATGGACGGCGGAGGTCTATCTGATGTTTTGCGGCGGCCATGCCGACGTCTTTCCATCCGGCGACGTGGCGCTGCAGAACGCGGTGGCGGCGGCCTTCGGCCTGGATGCGCGGCCCGGCGCGCGACAGCTGGCCACAATGGCGGCGGACTGGGCACCGTGGAGATCGGTGGCGGCGCGGCTTTTCTGGGCGTATTATGCAGCGAAACTGGGCCGCGGCCTGGTTCCGGTCGGCTGAACGGCAACACATACAAATGCCATTGTGTGGCTTGAATTTATTGGACTTCACAATGCCGTCACAACCGGCCTAATATAAGAGTGCAGATGCCGAATCGATCAGGAGAGTGCCTTGACGATTGCTGTTTCACCTCAGGCCCTGCCAGCGCTCGTTCTGAACGCTGACTATCGGCCGCTGAGTTATTATCCCTTGTCGCTCTGGTCCTGGCAGGACGCGATCAAGGCGGTCTTTCTTGACCGTGTGAATATCATCGCGGAATACGAACATTCGGTCTCCTCGCCGAGCTATTCGATGCGGCTTCCGAGCGTCGTGTGCCTGAAAACCTATGTGCAGCCTTCGCGCAATCCGGCTTTCACGCGCTTCAACGTGTTCCTTCGCGACAAGTTCGAGTGCCAGTATTGCGGCGATCATAACGACCTGACCTTCGATCACGTCATTCCGCGCGCCCATGGCGGCGAGACGACGTGGCAGAATGTCGTGGCGGCCTGCTCTCCCTGCAATCTCAGGAAGGGCAGCAAGCTCCCGAAGCAGGCAGGCATGTTCCCGCACCAGAAGCCCTACCAGCCGACCGTGCAGGACCTGCACAACAATGGCCGGCTCTTCCCGCCGAACTATCTGCACGATAGCTGGCTCGACTATCTCTACTGGGATAGCGAACTGCAGCCCTGATCCCCAGTCCGGCCCGTTTCCGGGCAGGACTGCTTCACGCTTCGATGGATCAGGCAGACTTGGTCAGGCAGACTTGCGCACGCCGATAAAGGCGAAGGCGGCGAGGATCAGGCTTGCGATCACGTTCCAGCCAGCCATGGAGAGGCCAGCGACGCGCAGTGCGGCTTCGGTGCAGGAGGGGCCCTTGATGGTGTTGAGTTCGGTCAGGAGATCGCCAGCATTCTGCGTCATGCTGCTGGCGCTGGTCGAGCAGGCGGTGGGGCCTGCCCAGAAGTGCCATTCGACACCGGCGTGATAGACGCCCATGCCGGCTCCGACGATCATCAGCAGGCCACCGGCCAGCAGGAAGGTGCGGCCGATCCAGTTGGGCAGGCCGAGCGCCGATGTTATGGCGCCTATGATGACCAGCGGGATGCCGTAATAATAGGGCTGGCGCTGCATCAGGCAGAGCTCGCAGGGAATATAGCCGCCGATATACTGGAAACCGAGCGCGGAGCCGATGACCACGGCCATGCCGATCGCCAGCACGATGGAATAGATGAAAGTGGGACGGCGGACAGAGAAGGTCATGCGGGGGCTCCGGGCAAATGGCGCATGGGGATTAGCGGATCATCAGTGGGCAAGCAGCTTGTAGCCGACGCCTGCCACGATCAGCACGCCGGCAACGATCGCGGTGATCTGGCCGAGGCGCTTTTCGATGAAGTGGCGGATCGGTTCGCCATAGCGGCGCAGCAGCCAGGCGAGAAACAGGAAGCGCGCGCCACGGGCGATGATCGCCGAGATGATGAAGAAGCCGAGGTTCATGTGAATGACGCCGGCGAGAATGGTGACGATCTTGATCGGCGGCAGATGCGCGAGACCCGAGGTCACCAGCAACAGCAGCAGGATTTCCCATTCGTCGTGGATATAGGTTCGCATCTGCTCGAAGGCATCGAGCTTGCCGTAGAATTCAAGGACAGGGCGGGCGATCGTATCATAGGCGTAATAGCCGAGCGCCCAGCCGGCGATGCCGCCGAGAACGGAGGCGACGGTTGCCACCAGCGCATAGCGATAGGCGCGCTCGGGCTTGGCAAGCGCCATGGGCAAATAAAGGACATCGGCCGGAACGAGAAAGACGGAGCTTTCGACGAAGGCGATAACGGCAAGCCAGACTTCGGCCGATTTGCGAGATGCCAGCGACATGGTCCAGTCGTACAATCTGCGAAGCATTCCGGTCCTTTCAGGTTGCGTGCATGAGCTTTATGGGCCTGATATCGGCCTGTAAATGGCTGCTGTGTCAGTCATGCGGCAGTGCGGTAAAAAACTCTTCGTGATCGTACAAGGGGATTGTGCCGTGATGGCGCGGGATCAGGAGGCGATACCTGATGAAGGGACGCGCTTCTGGCGCATGACATTCATCTCGGTGCGTTCGCGCGCCATCTCGCTGACCATCTGGCGGAGCGCCGGATGTTTCGCCGTGAACATGTTGAAATCACGCCGTTCCAGCACGAAGAAATGGCAGAAATCGACAGCGACCACGTCGGCGTTGCGGCGCCCGCCGCTCAAAAGTGCCATCTCGCCAAAGAAGGCGCCGGGCTCGAGCCTTATCGCATCATCCGGCAGCTGCACTTCGACGGCGCCGGCCGACAGGAAATACATGCCGCCGCCGCGATCGCCCTTGCGCATGACGCGCTCGCCGGGAAGCGCGGATTTCGGGCGGAACAGCAGGAGCAGCTCTTCCTGCGAGTTCTCGTCGACATTGGCGAAGAGCGGGAAGGTCTCGCTGAGCTCGCGCATTTCCAGCTGGTGCTGGTGTTCGCGCGCTTCGGTGATGGCGCGGATCTTGTCGAGCTCGTCGTTCAGCAGGTCGAAATTGGCGTGGCCGTGGCGGGCGCTTTGCGGCCAGCGGCGCTGGATATAGCCATGCAGCGCTTCTGCGCCGGCGCAGACGATGGGGTTGAGCGTGATCGAGATGATGGCGCTGGCAAGAATGATGTCCTGCCCGTCGGTCGGCAGCAGGCCGAGCGTCACGCCGAGGCCGGCGAGGATAAACGAGAATTCGCCGATCTGCGCCAGGCCGCCGGCCACCGTCAGGCCCATGCCGATCGGATAGCGCAGCAGCGTGACGACGACGAAGGAAATCACCCCCTTGCCGACGATGATCAGGAGCAAGGCGGAGAGAACGCCGAGCGGCTGGCGCAGGAGGATCGACGGATCAAACAGCATGCCGACAGACACGAAGAACAGCACCGAGAATGCGTTCTGCAACGGCAGGGAATCGGCAGCGGCGCGGTGGCTGAGGCTGGATTCACTCATGACCACGCCGGCGAAGAAGGCGCCGAGCGCGAAGGACACGCCGAAGATCTGCGCCGAGCCGAAGGCGATGCCGAGCGCCAATGCCAGAACCGTTAGAGTGAAGAGTTCGCGCGAGCCGGTGCGGGCGGCGCGGATCAAAAGCCACGGCACGACTTTCGGGCCGAGGAAGATCGCCATGGCGGCGAAGGCGCCGACCTGCAGCAGCGTCAGCGCGATGGTCAGCGGCAGCGGCATGGCGGCGCCATGTGCGCCTGATGGCGCGTGGCCGCCGAGCAGCTCGGCCAAAGCAGGCAGCAGCACCAGCGCCAGCACCATGGCCAGATCCTCGACGATCAGCCAGCCGACGGCGACGCGGCCGCTCGCGGCATTCACCAGATTTCGCTCCTCCAGCGCCTTCAGGAGCACCACGGTGCTCGCGACCGACAGGCTCAGCCCGAAGACGATGCCGGCGCCGAGGCTCCACCCCCACCATTCCGCCAGCCCGACGCCGAGCAGCGTCGCGACCAGGATCTGCACGATCGCGCCCGGAATGGCGACGCCGCGCACGGCAAGCAGGTCACGCGCCGAGAAATGCAACCCGACGCCGAACATCAGGAGGATAACCCCGATCTCGGCCAGCTGGCTCGCAAGCCCGGTATCGGCCACGAACCCCGGCGTGATCGGCCCCATCAAAATCCCGGCCAGCAGATAGCCCACCAGCGGCGGCAGCTGCAGGCGATCGGCAAGATAGCCAAGGATCGCCGCGAACCCGAAACTGACGGCAATGGTGGCAATGAGGGGGACGTCGTGATGCACGCTTATGTGTTCTCCTTTTGGGAGCCGGCACTTTGACCGATGTGCGGGGGAAATTAAACTGCTGATTTAAATTGAGACGGCAATATCGGCGGTGATGGCTACCACCACCATGCCAAGGTCCAAATATCGTGAAGCGGCACTCTTGACACCAATATCGCGAGTAACGGAGATTTGGTTCTAAACGAAGGCGTGTAAATCGTTGCTGTCCGGGAGGTTTGGTGAGTTCTTCTCGTCCGCCCAAATTGGAAGCTTGGCAGGCAATCGTCGCCGAACCAAAGAACATATTCGGTTGGCCTGCATGGTCCGATGGGGCCATGTATCGTGAAAGCCGGAAACAAGCGACTGACGCCGGAAGGCTTCCTTTGATCTCCGATATGGCGTCGCGATCCGAGATGATCATCACGGTTTCCGATAGCAACGATATTGCGCTGGAAGACATTCGCATTCGGATCGGCGTGTGGCGTAATCGACCTATGGAAGATGTCACGGCAACTTTTGAGATATATGACGCAGTTCGGTGGGTGTGCGTCAGCCGGATCGACTTTGCACCGACCGCGCCGCATACGAACAGACACTGGCGACGATTTCATCTATCGCCGGAAATTAACGGTTCTCATATCCACACGTGCGAGGATAATGCCAGGATCGGAGCCGATGCATTCGTTCCGGTAAGCAATTTGCCAAATGCTCGGGCGCTGGATAAGGAACCACAGTCTTTCCGGGAAATCTGGGCAGTGATCGGGGCGCATTTCAACATTTCCGGCCTTGATGATTTGCCTGCACCTGAATGGAATGGGAGCCTGCGATATGATCGATAGAATCTCGATAAACGCGATTGCCGAAGAGGTGTCCCGCGCGCTCTCCTATTCCCGTGGCGGAAACGAGGGGGCAATGGTGGTCACGCCGCTGCTATATCCAGGCGGCGCGCGCGTCGTGCTGCGTTTCCAGGAAAGTGAAGATGGATACTTCGTCTCGGACCTGGGGGCGGGACGGCGCGAAGCCGACCTTATGGACGGAAGCACTGTTTTCACGAGAATAGCCAAGGCCGCCGCAGAGCGCTTTGGTGTCAGATTCGACAGCGATATGGTCTTCGATATCGAGGTTCCCCGCGAAGCGCTGGTTTCCGCGGCAATCGCGGTTGCCAACGCGTCAAAGGAAGCCGTCGATCACACAGCGGCGCGGATATCCGAGAAGCGTGCGATGGACCAGCGATATGAGCTTTGGTCGCGGTTGACTGTGGCCTTTCCTCAGGCGCATGTCGAACGCGAGGTTGTGGTTCAAGGTGCGAGTTCGCCCTGGAATTTCGATGCGATGATTGAGATCGGCGGACACGCGTCGTTGTTCGATCTGGTCGTGCCTCATGCGTCGTCCGTGCATGCCGCAGTGTCGAAATTCCTCGACATCAAGGATCTCGGCGAACAATCGCCGGTACGTGTTGCTGTTATCACCGACAGCGAGAACACGCCGCATCTGCCGCTGCTTGGACGGACGGCGAAGATCATCCAGCTGGATGCCGCGATCGAAACGTTCAAGCGCGCGGCTTGAAAACACAAAAGAGAAGATGGCGGTTGATGCAGACGTCGGGTCTGCAGCAGTCCAGTGGTGCCCCATGCCGGAGTCGAACCAGCACTTCTTTCGAAACTCGATTTTGAGTCGAGCGCGTCTACCAATTCCGCCAATGGGGCAACGGATACCGACGAGGCGGGTGTCTAGCATGCGTTTGACTGATGGCGCAAGACGGGGATGCGGGTATCGGGCTGATTTCGTGGGGCTTCCGGCCGAATGGCTTCGGCCGGAAGGGTTTGTCAGTGAGCGGCGGAGACGGCCGGGGTTGCTAGGCCGGATTTCTTGATCGTGATCGCCAGGATGGAGGCGAGCAGGCAGAAGGCGCCGGCGATGAAGAAGGCGGGGAGATAGCTTTGCAGCTCGGTGCGCGACAGGCCGGCGCCATAAGCGGCTGTGGCCGCGCCCAGCTGGTGGCCGGTGAAGACCCAGCCGAAGACGATGCCGACCTTTTCCTTGCCGAAACGTTCGGCGGCGAGCTTCACCGTCGGCGGCACGGTGGCGATCCAGTCCAGCCCGTAGAAGACGGCGAAGATCGACAGGCCGTAGAAGGAGAAATCGCTGAACGGCAGGAAGAGCAGGGAGAGGCCGCGCAGGCCGTAATACCAGAAGAGCAGCCAGCGATTGTCGAAACGGTCCGACAGCCAGCCGGAGCCGATCGTGCCGAAGAAATCGAAGATGCCCATGACGGCGAGCACGCTGGCGGCTGCTACCGGCAGGATGCCGAAATCGCCGCAGAGCGTGACGAAATGCGTCTGGATCAGGCCGTTGGTGCTCAGGCCGCAGATGAAGAAGGTGGCGAACAGGATCCAGAAGGTCGAGGTCTTCGAGACTTCCTTGAGAACGACGATCGGGGCTGCGAGCATGGTGAGCAGGCCGCCGGTCTGTACGGGCGGCGGGGTGATGCGGTCCTCGCCGAAGGAGGGGAGGTTGAGATCGGAGGGGCGGTCGCGCATGAAGGCGAGCACGACGAGAGCGGCGAAAAGGATCATGCCGCAGACGAAGAAGACGGTGGCGCGCCAGCCGTAGCTCTCGGTCAGCTGCGCCATCAGGGGCAGGAAGACCAGCTGGCCAGTGGCGGAGCTCGCCGACAGCATGCCGACGACGAGGCCGCGATGCTTGGTGAACCAGCGGGCCGAGACGGTGGCGGCGAGCACCATGGCGGTCAGCCCGGTGCCGAGGCCGACGACGATGCCCCAGAGCAGCAGCAACTGCCAGATTTCGGTCATGAATAGCGAGCCGACGAAGCCGCTGGAGATCAGGATCATGGCGAAGACGATGACCTTGCGGACGCCGAAGTAATTCATGAAGGCGGCGGAGAAGGGTCCCATCAGACCGAAGAGCAGCAGGCGGACGGCAAGCGCCGACGAGATCTGCGATGTCTCCCAGCCGAACTCGTCCTGCAGCGGCTTGATCAGCACGCCCGGTGCGCCCATGGCGCCTGCGGTGACCAGCATGGTGAGAAAGGTGGTGGCGACGACGACCCATCCGTAGTGGATGTTGCGCCGCGCCAGCGTGGAGGCAAGTGCAGTGGAGACCATGGGGCTGTTCCGTTCGGGGGTTGCCGGAAGGCTAATGCAAATATTTAGATGATGGTCATCATCATTGTTGATTATTGATGATGCGCGTCATATAAATTGTCAAGCGGTGTTTTTTAGGAGCCTTGTTATGCGCGTCAGCCGGGAGAAATTCGCGGAGAACCGGGAGAAGATCCTCGGTGTCGCGGGCGTGCTGTTTCGCGAGAAGGGGTTCGAATCCACGGGCGTGGCCGAGATCATGAAGGCCGCGGGTCTGACCCATGGCGGCTTCTATGGCCATTTCCAGTCGAAGGAAGATCTGGCGCTCGAAGTCAGCCGGGCGCTGATCGATCGGGTGAAGATCCGCTGGAACGAGATTATAACAAGTGCGCCAGACGCGCCGCTCGATGCGCTCCTCAATCATTATCTCTCGCGTTGCAGCGTCGACGATCCCGGCGGCAGCTGTGTCTTCGCCTCGCTGGTTCAGGAGGTCAGTCGCAGCCAGGGTGCCGTGCGCTCGACCTTCAATGACGGGCTCTCGGCGCTAGTCGATATCCTCTCAGAGATCGTGCCCGGCGACAGCGCGCAAGAGCGCCGCGCCAAGGGTTTCACGACGCTATCGGCGATGATGGGTGCCGTCATTCTGGCGCGTGCGGTTGAGAGCCGGGAGCTGTCCGACAATTTCCTGTTCACGACGCGTGACGCTC
Source organism: Rhizobium sp. 2MFCol3.1 (assembly GCF_000377565.1). Lineage (GTDB taxonomy): Bacteria > Pseudomonadota > Alphaproteobacteria > Rhizobiales > Rhizobiaceae > Rhizobium. Next base: position 49,143 of record NZ_KB898370.1, read on the forward strand.
TTTCGCCGGCTAAGAGTTAGCCGCGACGGGCGATCAGGCCGCTGATCTCGACGGTCTCGGCAAAGCGGCCATCCGGCGATAACCTTGCAAGCGCTGCTCGCAGTTCGGCTTCGAAGGCTTCAGCCTTGTCTCCCAGCGTTTCCGGCGAGGTGACCGAGGTCGAGAAGGCGCGGCCGATGATGTCGTCCGCGGTCAGCTGGCGTTCGCTGATAATGCCGATCCGCTCGAGATGGTTGAAGGGCGATTGCAGCAGGACCGTTTCATGCGCGACCCAGTCCGGGCCCTTGCGGCGCTCGCGGTCGGCGTTGCGCTCCGGCGCGAAGGTTTCCGACAGCGCGTTGACGGCGGCGCGCCAATCCGGCGTGGAGGCTATGTGGCGATCGCCGAAGAGCACGACGCAACCGTCGTCGACGGTGATGGCGTCGAGTGCCTTGAGCGTCGCCGGACGGTCCATCCAGTGGAAGGAGCGGCCCATGACCGTCATCTTCAGCGGTGCGAGCGATGGGTCGAGATCGTAGGACGAGCCGTGGATGAAATCGACGGCGACGCCGGCCAAATCGGCATCGGCGCGTGCCGTCTCCAGCATCTCCGGTTCGGGATCGATGCCCGTGACCTTTGCGCCTGCCATGCGGGCGAAGGCGATGCCAAGCTGGCCGGGGCCGCAGCCGAGGTCGAGCAGGCGCTCGCCAGCTTGCAGGCCGGCGCGCTCGGCGACGCGGGCAATCAGCTCGTCCGGATAGGGCACGCGGTAGCGGGTGTAATAGGCGGCCGTCGAGCGGAAGCGGCGGGCCTCGAAGGGGATGACGGTCATGGTGATATCCTCAAGGGGCGATATCTTGGGAAGGGTCGTCGGCCTGCCTGAGTGAGGCAGGCCGGTGTCCGGCAGCCTTACTTGAAGCCCTCGACGCGGTGCGGCACGTAGGGCTCTTCCAGCGCCGCGATATCCTCGGCCGAGAGCTTGACCGAGAGAGCGCCGACGGCGTCGTCGATATGACCGGATTTTGAGGCGCCGATGATCGGGGCGGTGACGGCGCTCTTTTGCAGGATCCAGGCGGTGGCGATCTGGGCGCGGGAGACGCCGTGTTTCTTGGCGAGATCGCCGACCTTGCCGATGATCGTGCGGTCCGCATCCTCGGCCTGCTGGTAGAGCGTCTTGCCGAATTCGTCGGTCTCGCTGCGGGCGGTCTTCTCGTCGTAGTCGCGGGTCAGGCGGCCGCGCGCCAGCGGGCTCCAAGGGATGACGGCGATCTTCTGATCCTGGCAGAAGGGCAGCATCTCGCGCTCTTCCTCGCGGTAGAGCAGGTTCAGGTGGTCCTGCATGCTGACGAAGGGCGTCCAGCCATTGGCTCTTGAGGTGTAGATCATCTTGGCGAACTGCCAGGCATGCATGGACGACGCGCCGATATAGCGCGCCTTGCCCGCCTTCACGACATCATGCAGCGCTTCCAGCGTCTCCTCGATCGGCGTCGTCGGGTCGAAGCGGTGGATCTGATAGAGGTCGACATAGTCGGTGCCGAGGCGCTTCAGGCTGTTGTCGATCTCGTCGAAGATCGCCTTGCGCGACAGGCCGGCGCCGTTCGGTCCGGGGCGCATGCGGTTGAACACCTTGGTGGCGAGCACGATCTCGTCGCGGCGCGAAAAATCCCTGATCGCTCGGCCGACGATTTCCTCGGACGAACCGTCGGAATAGGTGTTGGCGGTGTCGAGGAAATTGATGCCGGCTTCGAGCGCCTGCCTTATCAGCGCGCGGCTCGGCTCCTCGGCCTGCGTCCAGCTGTGATTACCGCGGCCGGGCTCGCCGAAGGTCATGCAGCCCAGGCAGATCTTCGAGACTTCGAGGCCGGTGCCGCCGAATTTGACGTATTCCATGAAATCGCTCCGTGATGAGAAAAGAAACCCTGGCGCTACCCCTATCTAGGGCGGTACCCGCCAGATTGGCAGCGGCTGCAGCAAACAACCATGCGTTCCCCGGGGTGGGAAGGGTGATCCGGGCTTCACGCTTGCGTGAGCCGCGCCCACGGTGTTAGCTGCTGCAGCATAAACGGACTTTTGCCCCGAGACCGAGACCCCATCGATGATCCTGCGCCCATGAAGCTGCCGCCGCGCGCTCGCTATGACGATCTCTACCGCGATTTCGCCTGGACGATCCCCGAGGATTTCAACATCGGCCGGGTGTGCTCGGACGATTGGGCGGCGCGCGAGCCGGAGCGGATCTGTCTTCAGCATTTCAGCCCGGATGGCAATCACCTGTCGATGAGCTATGGCGCGGTTGCGGCACGTTCCGCCTCGCTTGCCAATGGGCTCGTCGCGCTCGGTCTGACAAAAGGCGATCGGGTGGCGCTGCTTCTGCCGCAATCCTTCGAGACCGTGATCGCCCATATGGCGATCTACAAGATGGGCGCGATCGCGGTGCCGCTGGCGCTGCTCTTCGGCGTCGAAGCGCTGGAATATCGGCTGAAGACATCGGGCGCGGCAGCCGTGGTGACCAACGGCTTCGGGCTTGAGCGGATCCACGAGATCCGCGACCGGCTGCCGGAGCTCAAGACGGTGATCAGCGTCGATGCCGCAGAAGATGGCGATGATGTCGTCTCCTTCACCAGCCTTGTCGAGCGCCATGCGCCCCGTTTCGACGTGCCGCCGACCGGGCCGGACGAGCCGGCGCTGATGATCTTCACCTCGGGCACAACAGGCGCGCCGAAGGGGGCGCTGCATGGGCACAGGGTGCTGGCCGGCCATATTCCGGGCATCCAGTTCGCGCATGAGAATTTTCCGCAACCGGGTGACCGGATGTGGACGCCATCCGACTGGGCCTGGGCGGGTGGGCTGCTGAACGCGCTGCTGCCCAGCCTGATGCTCGGCGTGCCCGTGGTCTCGTCGCCGGCGCAGAAATTCGATGCCGACATGGCCTACAGGATCATGGCCGAGATGAGGGTGCGCAACGGCTTCATTCCGCCGACGGCCTTGCGACTGATGAAATCGGTACCCGATCCGCGTGAGCGATACGATCTCACGCTCCGCACCATCGGTGCTGCCGGCGAGGCGCTGGGGGCGGAGACGCATGATTGGGCGAGCCGCACGCTTGGCATCAATGTCAACGAATTCTACGGGCAGACGGAGTGCAATTTCGTGCTCTCCTCGAATGCCGCGCTTGGCGTGAGCAAGCCGGGGGCGATCGGCAAGGCTGTGCCGGGCCATAAGGTGGCGATCGTCGATGAGGCCGGCGCGGTGCTGGCGCCGGGCGCGGTCGGCCAGATCGCCATCGCGCGGCCTGATCCGGTAATGTTTCTAGGCTATTGGAACGACGCGGATGCGACCGCGCGCAAATTCGCCGGAGACTGGCTGCTGACCGGCGATCTCGGCCGGCAGGACGAAGACGGTTACGTCACCTTTCTCGGCCGCGACGACGACGTCATCACCTCATCCGGCTACCGCATCGGCCCGGCCGAGATCGAGGACTGCCTGACCGGCCATCCGGCCGTGCAGATGGCAGCGGCGGTCGGCAAGCCCGACGCGCTGCGCACCGAGATCGTCAAGGCCTATGTGGTCTTGGCGCCGGGGTTTAAGGCAAGCGACGCGCTGGCGGCGGATATCCGCGACTGGGTGAAGATGCGGCTGTCGATGCACGAATATCCGCGCGAGGTGGCGTTCGTCGACGCGCTGCCGCTGACGACATCGGGCAAGGTGATCCGGCGGATGCTGCGGGAGCGGGCGGTGGGTGAGGGGTAGGGCGGGGATAATAATCTTGCGAGGTGTAAGAAAACGGCGCGATATCAGCCACTTGCTTATTTGGTTTTCCCCATTCATCCCCGCTGAATCTGTCCGGCCGATACTGATGGCGTCATTGGACAGGGAGCCGGGCCGCGAACCGGATCTGACACATCAGGGCGCAAGCCCGGCGTCCGGTGATGGTTGTTGAAAGGTGGATGATCGGGTCGTCAGGACCTCGCATCCATCCGGAAGCGAAAGGCCGAGAGACGCTCCTGTCGGCCTGGATATCCGGAAGCCTTGATATGATCTGGGCAGGCGGTATTGCCTGACAATCATACTCTATACCAAACGTTGCCTGCCCATTCCCAGTCTGTCATGCCGTCGCGGAGAGGTCTCCGGCGCGGGGATTTGTGGTGTGTGGTTGGCACTCCGTGTTGCCGCTGCCTTTCATTCAGCTTTTACCGCGTGATACCCCCCTCTGCCCTGCCGGGCATCTCCCCCACAAGGGGGGAGATCGACTCGTGGTGAGGTCGTCGCCAAACGTTGAGGCAGGAGCGAGCGGGCGCGGCCAGCCAATCTCCCCACCTGTGGGGGAGATGCCCGGCAGGGCAGAGGGGGGTATCACACGGCACGACTTCAACGACGGCTTACCGTCGGCATCAAATGGGGCCGCTCTCGAGGCCCACACACTTCACCCCCGCCCAGCCAGCGACATGATCTTCTGCCGCAGCATCTTCGCCACGTTGCGGGTGCTGCTGTAGAGATGCAACTGTGTGGCGACCTGGCGGACGTCGCGGTCGGCGTTCTGGTTGAGGCCGATGACGACGGTGCCCATCTCTTCGCGTTCCTGCCAGAAGCGGCTCATGATCGGATGGTCGGGGACGGCGCAAGAGTCAGAGCGGACGATGTTGGCGTCGTCGAGGTGCCATTCGGTGAGTTCGCCCATCAAGAGCTTGCCCGGCGAGTAGCGGGCGTAGGTCTCGTCATAGGCGGTCTTCCACGTATAGGCCTCGCCGCCCATCATCAGGACGACGGTGGAGGCGATCGATTTGCCGTTGAAGTCGATCGAGTGGATACGCACGGCGTCGACGGCGGCAAGGTTGGAGATCGCCTCGCGGGCAAAGGCCATGTGCAGGCGGTCGGTGACCAGCGCGCTGCGCTTCTTGCCCTTCCAGCCGCCGGCCTCGAGCGCCAGGAACTCCTCGAAGCGCATATGGATGTCGCGCGGCTGGCGGGCGACGTTGTAGACGACGGTGCCCTTCTCCTCCAGCAGTCGCCATTGCCGGCGCATCTCGCGCATGTGGGAGGAGGAGACCGACTGGCGCAGATAGGCGACGGCGTCCTCGTCGCTCTGCAGCATCGGGCGCAGATAGGGGTTGGTGGTCGTGATCGGCAGGTTGCGGCCGATGGCGACGGCGCGGATCATGCGGGCGAAGATGCCGTTCAGGCGCAGATCCGGCAGCACCAGGATGCCGGGCATGCGCAGGTCGCGGGCGGTGAGACCTTCGAGGAAATTGTCGAGGGTTTCGGCGGCATCCTCGCCGTCGAGCAGCGGCGTGCCGAGCGGCGCGAAGCTGTTGGCCCAGACGCGGATGATCGAGGGGCCGACGGCGAAGCCCGGCTTTTCGACCGAAAACGGCATCAGCACGCGCAGGCGGCTTCGGGTCTCGTTCTGGTCGCGCAGCAGCGCGAAGTTGACCTCGCGGTCATCGAGGCGCGGCATGGCGGGCGCCAGGAAGCGGCCGGTGAAGAAGACATTGGGCTCCAGCGCGCGGTTGGAGAGGAAATCCAGTTCGTCTTGAAGATCGTAGCCGAGCTTGCCGGAATAGACGCAGAGTTCGCGGCCGGGCCGGCCGATCTCGACGCGGGCTTCGGCCTGCGGTGCATCGAATTCCAGCGATGCCAGCTCGTGGACCATGCGGTTGGCGGTCGAGTCTGTGGTCTGGGTTCCGGGAGGATTGCGCACCATACTGTCAGGCTTCCATATCGTTGCCGGCGCTGGCCGGTCTGGCGAAGGCGAAGAGGGCGATGCCGAGCGTGCGGCGGACTGCGAGATGCAAGAGCACCGCCTCGACGCCCATGGCGGAGGCCGTGGCGATCGCCGCGCCCTCGATGCCGAAATGGGGGATGAGGAGAATGTTGAGGGCGACGTTTGCCGTCAGCGCGCTGGCATAGAGCGCGACGCAGATATTCTGCTTTCCGGCCATCATCAGCAGCGTTTCGGCGGGACCGACCAGCGCCTTGGCGAGAATGCCGGCGAGCAAGATCGCCATCAGCACATAGCCTGCCGTGAAGGCGCCGCCGAAGAGCGACAGCAGCAGGTGCCCGGCCGCGAGCACGACGAGGCCGACCGCCAGCGCTGGCCAGAAGGTCCATCTGGCGGCATCGAAGGCGGCAGCGGCGAGTTCGGCGCGGGTGCCTTCGGCGATGATGCTGGAAAAGCGCGGGCCGGAGGCGGCCTTGACCGAGAAGTTGATGAAGTGGACCAGCGCCATGGTTTTTGCGGCGGCGAAGTAGATGGCGACCTCGTGCGGTTCCAGGAAAATGCCGACGACGACGACATCGGAATTGGTGAGCAGGAAGCTGACGCCCTCGATCAGGAAGATCGGGAAGGCAACGCTTAGCCAGCTCAGGAAATCGATCTTGCTCGGACCCTGGTGATAGTGCCGGCGCAGGCGGATGAGGGTCGCGACATACTGGCCGAGCGCGGTGAGGTAGGTTGCGACCAGCGCAGCCTGCATGGCGGTGACCGCCGTATGCGGCGCGCCGAGGCCGATCGCGACCAGCATGCAGGTGATGATCAGGATCGGGCGAATGATATAGACGGGGCTCAGCGCCATGACGGGCCAGTGGTTGGCGCGCGAGGTGCCTTCCAATATGTCGCCCAGCGCGATCATCGGCATGGCGAGCAGGCCGAGGAAGATCGGTACGACGTAATAGCTCTGGATGCGATCGCCGAAGAGATGCAGGCCGATCATGCCGATGGCGAGCACCGCGGTGCCCGACAGCAGGCCGAAGATCCTGGCAGTGCCGGTCAGGCCGCGGATTTCCTCGAAGGCGCCCGATGCCTTGTACTGTGGCAGGAAGCGGACGATTGCTGTGTGGAAGCCGAGGCAGGAGAGATCGCCGAAGAGGACGATCAGCACCCAGACGAAGACGAAGATGCCGTATTCGTACTCGCCCATCAGGCGGGCCAGGATGATCTGCGAGAGAAAGGCGAGGGCGGCGCTGATGACGCGGATGGCGAAGGCAGTCAGCGCCATGCGCTGTGCGGCGGCCTTTTCGCCGCGCTTCGTCATGATATCGCTGAGCATGCGAAGAAGGCGACCGCCCGCAGGACGCAGGCTCGCCGGTAGCATCTTCTCCGCCGTCTCGATGACCGCCATAATGGACACGCAAAACTCTCTGGCAAATCGTGCCTAGAGTAGTGGCATGACACGGTTAAGAAACGGTTGTGACCGGGTTCTTCGGCTTAACCTGTCCCCAACTCAGAGCGTCAGCCGCCGCCGCGCGTGAACGCCCTGTCTATCAGGACATCCAGCACCTCGGCGTAGCTGACGCCCGATGCCGCCATCGCCTTGGCGTACATGCTGATATTGGTGAAGCCGGGGATGGTGTTGAGCTCGTTGACCACGAAGGACATGTCCTGCATCAGGAAGAAATCGACGCGGGCCATGCCGTCGCAGCCGAGCGCCTTGAAGGCCTGGCGCGCGGTCTTGCGCAGTTCGTCCTCGGTCTCCTTCGGCAGCTGCGCGGGCACGCGGAGCGCTGCACCTGCTTCGTCGATATATTTCGCTTCGTAGCTGTAAAAACCGTGGCTTTCGGCCGGCGCGATCTCGCCTGGCAGCGAGACGGTGATTTCGCCATTCGCGTGCTCGAGCACGCTGAACTCGATCTCGCGGCCGGCGATGAATTCCTCGGCGAGAAGCTTGCTGTCGTGCCGGAAGCCCTCGGCAAGCGCGGCGGCGAAATCTTCTGGTGTCCTGACCTTGCTGACACCGACCGAGGAGCCCTGGCGGGCGGGCTTGATGAAGAGAGGGAGGCCGAGTTGGCGTGCGGCCATATCGAAGGACGGTACGCTGTCTTCCTCGATGCAGAGCGCTTTCGCGACGGGCAGGCTGGCTTCCCGGAGCAGGCGCTTGGCGATGTCCTTGTCGATCGCGGTCACCGATCCGAGCAGGCCGCAGCCGGCGAGCGGCACGCGGGCAACGGATGCCAGACCCTGGATCGAGCCGTCCTCGCCGTGCATCCCATGCAGAACGGGAAAGAGGACGTCGATCGCGGGGACTTCATAGGGCTGCGCGCCTTGCGGGATGGCGAGCATGCGGCCCTGGCCGCCGGGCAGAAGGCTGACCTCGACGGCTTCCTCGACCTTGGCGGCAGCCGACAGCGCGGTGCCCTTGGGCAGAAGCTGCCATTGTCCTTCCCTGGTCACGAAGATCGGCAGGACGTCGTAGCGCTCGGCGGCGAGTGCTGCGACGACATTGGTCGCCGAGAGGATGGAGACGTCGTGCTCCGGCGAGCGGCCGCCGAAGAGGATGGCGATGCGCGGGCGCGACGATGTTGGGCGGGCGGGCTGTGTCGGCATGGCGGATGGGTCCCCTTGGATCGTTGTTATTGGTCGAGCCGGATCGCGACGCCGCGATTGGCGAAGAAGCGGTCGAAGATCTCGATCGGCAGCTCGACGTCGGCCTGGCTGGCTTCGTCGTGGCCGGATGGGTTGTGGAAGCGGATGGTATCGGCGCCTGCGGCCGTCACCAGCACGAGGTGGCCGCCCTTCGAGGGCGGCTGGCGGTCCGGCCAGCGGATCTGGCTGTTGACCGAGGCGATGAAGAAGGCGTTGTCCTTGAGGACATCGGCGATGTCTGCCGTCGGCAGGCCGGTGATGGTTTTCGCGTCGAGGCCGAAGGTTTCGCCGACATAGGTGACGAAGGGCGCGTAGATCAGCCCCTTGATCGACTGGTCTTCCGCGTTGACGACATAGCCGCCAAAGCGGGTGCAGCCGCGCGCGAGATCGATGATGCGGTGGTGTTCACCCCTGGCGGCGAGGATCATCTTCAGGCAGGCCATGCCGCAGATGTTGACGGACCAGCGCGCATATTCCTCGACGCTGTCGGCGCCGGATCGCTGCCAGAGCGGATCATCGAGCAAGGCGGAAGCGCCGCGCTCCAGCACGGAGAGCGTCATCGACGCCGTTTCCCACTGGCTGAAATAGGGGGCCTTATTAGCGGTGCGGTTCATCGCGTGTCCCTGAAATCAATTCTGATATCGGCGCAAGCTCGGCGAACAAAGCGACTGTTTTGCGGCTGAATTTCGAGCGGATCATGAAATTGGAAGTTGTGAGCGGCACGCATGAAAAAGCCCTCGCGACGTCCAGGTCGCGAGGGCTTCGATCTCAGGTCTCGATCAGGTCTCAGGCCTGTTCGAAGGCACCGTGGCAGTGCTTGTACTTCTTGCCCGAACCGCAGGGGCAAACCTCGTTGCGGCCGACCTTGCCCCAGGTTGCGGGGTCGTCGGGGTTGCGGTTTTCGGGCGCAACGATGACTTCCGATGCCTGGTAGACCGAGCCGAACTCGTCTTCGCCGGTATTGGGGTCGATGTGGTGCGCCTGCATGGCCGGCGGTTCCGGCTGCTCCTGCTGCACCAGTTCGACACGCATCAGCTGGGCGGTGACGGCCTGGCGGAGGCTGTTGAGCAACGTGTTGAAGAGCTCGAAAGCTTCCGACTTGTATTCCTGCAGCGGGTCACGCTGGGCGTAGCCACGGAAACCGACGACGGAACGCAGGTGGTCGAGATTGACGATGTGCTCGCGCCACAGCGCGTCCAGCGTCTGCATGACGATCGAACGCTCGACGTAGTGCATGATGTCGTCGCCGAAGCGCTCGGCCTTTTCGGTGAAGACGGCGTTGGCCGCTTCCGTCAGGCGTTCGCGGATATCGTCTTCGCCGATGCCTTCTTCCTTGACCCAGTCCTCGATCGGCAGATCGAGGTTAAGCAGCGCGTTGGCCTGCTCCTTGAGGCCGACGGCATCCCACTGTTCGGCATAGGCGCGCTCGGGAATGTGCTTCTGAACCAGGTCCTCGATCACTTCGCGACGCATGTCGGAAACGGTCTCGGAGATGTTGGTTGCTTCCATCAGCTCGAGGCGCTGTTCGAAGACCACCTTGCGCTGGTCGTTCAGAACGTCGTCGTACTTGAGCAGATTCTTACGAATGTCGAAGTTGCGGGCTTCGACCTTCTTCTGCGCGCGTTCCAGAGCCTTGTTGATCCAGGGATGGACGATCGCTTCGCCTTCCTTGAGGCCGAGCTTGGTCAGCATCGAATCCATGCGGTCCGAGCCGAAGATGCGCATCAGGTCGTCCTGAAGCGAGAGGTAGAACTTCGAGCGGCCCGGGTCGCCCTGACGGCCGGAACGGCCGCGGAGCTGGTTGTCGATACGGCGGCTTTCGTGGCGTTCGGTGGCGATAACGTAGAGGCCGCCGGCGGCCAGCGCCTTTTCCTTGAGCTGCTTGATCTCTTCGCGGATCGCCTCAATCTTGGCGTCGCGCTCCGGACCTTCCTCGACTTCGCCGAGCTCACGCTCGACACGCATGTCGAGGTTGCCGCCGAGCTGGATGTCGGTACCGCGACCCGCCATGTTGGTGGCGATGGTGACGGCGCCGGGCACGCCGGCCTGGGCGACGATATAGGCTTCCTGCTCGTGGTAGCGGGCGTTCAGAACCTGGAAGTTGTTGAAGCCCTGCTTGCGCATGAGTTCGGCGAGCAGTTCGGACTTTTCGATCGAGGTCGTGCCAACGAGAACCGGCTGGCCGCGCTTCTGCGCATCCGCGATCTCGGCGATGATCGCCTTGTACTTCTCCTCGAAGGTCCGGTAGACCTCGTCGTCTTCGTCGATACGCTGGATCGGCAGGTTGGTCGGTACTTCGACGACGTCGAGACCGTAGATGTTGCCGAATTCTTCCGCTTCCGTCTGCGCGGTACCGGTCATGCCGCCGAGCTTGTCGTACATGCGGAAGTAGTTCTGGAAGGTGATCTGCGCCAGCGTCTGGTTCTCAGGCTGGATCTTCACATGTTCCTTGGCTTCCAGCGCCTGGTGCTGGCCTTCCGAATAACGGCGGCCCGGCATCATGCGGCCGGTGAATTCGTCGATGATGACGATCTCGTCGTTGCGGACGATGTAGTCCTTGTCGCGGGTGAAGAGCTTGTGGGCCTTCAGCGCGTTGTTGACGTGGTGGACGATCGCGACGTTCTCGATGTCGTAGAGGCTGGCGCCCTTCAAGAGGCCGGCTTCACGCAGAAGATTTTCGAGCTTCTCGGTGCCTTCTTCGGAGAAGTTGGCCGAGCGCTGCTTTTCGTCGATTTCGTAGTCGCTCTCGACGAGCAGCGGGATGAAGGTGTCGATCGTGTTGTAGAGATCGGAGCGGTCGTCGAGCGGACCCGAGATGATCAGCGGCGTGCGCGCTTCGTCGACGAGGATCGAGTCCACTTCGTCGACGATGGCGTAGTTGTGGCCGCGCTGAACCATCTGGCCCTTCTCGTACTTCATGTTATCGCGCAGATAATCGAAGCCGAGTTCGTTGTTGGTCGCGTAGGTGATGTCGCAGCCATAGGCCGCCGCGCGTTCCTCGTCCGACAGGCCGTGGACGATGACGCCCGTGGTCAGGCCGAGGAAGCTGTAAAGGCGCGACATGGTGGCCGCGTCGCGCTGGGCGAGGTAGTCGTTGACGGTAACGACGTGGACGCCCTTGCCCGACAGCGCGTTCAGATAGACGGGAAGCGTTCCGACCAGCGTCTTGCCTTCACCCGTCTTCATTTCCGCGATGGCGTTGGAATGAAGGATCATGCCGCCGATCAGCTGGACGTCGAAGGGGCGCATGCCGAGCACGCGGCGCGATGCTTCGCGCACGACGGCGAAGGCCGGGACGAGGATGTCGTCGAGCGTCTTGCCTTCGGCGAGCAGCTTGCGGAACTCCACCGTCTGTGCGGCGAGCTGTTCGTCGGACAGCGCCTTGGTCTTTTCCTCAATCGCATTGATTGCGGCGACGTTCGGCTGGAAGGACCGCACGCGGCGATCATTGGCGGAGCCAAATAGTTTGCGGGCGATGCCGCCAAAGCTGACCATACGACTGGTCCTTTCTGAATATTCATCCCGGGCTTCTCGTAAGGGCGGCCCGGCCGAATTTCGGGCGCACGTATCGAAACGCCAGGAAACTTTTCTGGACGCGAGGTTGCGTGACAGATAAGAGGGGGGTCGAATGATGTCAACGGATTTGGCTGATATAGAAAGGCCACATTCCAGTGTTGATGCCTGTTCAGGGCAGGATTCAAGAAGTTGAAGCCGGTGGGTTAACTGTGAAGGAATGTTTGATGTTGAACTACAACAGAATCGCCGTGATGGCACTCGCCACGTTCGTCGCCTTCCAGGCGCCGGCGCGGGCACAGGATGGCGCTGACGCCGTCGTTGCCAAGGTCGGCGATGTCGAGATCCACCAGTCGGAACTCGACCTGGCGATCGCCAACCTCGATCCGCAGCTGGCGCAGCTGCCTGACGACCAGAAGAAGGTCGCAGCTCTTTCCGCTGCCATCGACGTGAAGCTGCTCGCCAAGGACGCGGCCGCTGAGAAGCTCGACCAGTCGGCTGAGTTCAAAAAGCGCATGCAGTACCTCGCCGATCGCGAACTGCACAACGCCTACTTCAAGAAGCACGTTGTCGACACCGTGACCGACGCTGAAGTCAAGGCACGCTACGACAAGGAAGTAGCGGCTCTTCCGAAGCAGGAAGAAGTTCACGCCCGCCACATCCTGGTGAAGACGGAAGACGAAGCCAAGGACGTCATCAAGCAGCTCGACGCCGGCAAGAACTTCGCCGACCTCGCCAAGGAAAAGTCCACCGACCCGAACAAGGCTGACGGCGGCGATCTCGGCTATTTCACCAAGGGCCGCATGGTCAAGGAATTCGAAGACGCGGCTTTCGCGCTCGACAAGGGTGCCTACACCAAGACCCCGGTGAAGACCGATTTCGGCTACCACGTCATCCTCGTCGAGGATAAGCGCGACGCCGCTCCTCCGGCTTACGACCAGGTCAAGGATCAGGTTCGTCAGCTCGTCATGCGCGACAAGTATCTTGCGCTTCTCGCCTCCGCCAAGGAAAAGTCCAAGATCGACATCACGGACGAGGCGCTGCGCAAGGGCTATGACGACGCCAACAAGCAGCCGCAGCCGGGTGACGCGCCCGCAGCAGCGCCGGCTCAGCAGTAACAATATCCATCGAGGGCCCGGTTTTTCCGGGCCCTTCCGTATCCCCTTTCATGCCAGGTCGATGATCATGTCCGGTTCCGTTTCCCCGCTCGCTCCCAAAACCTTCGTGTCCATGCCAGCACTACGCGGTGTTCGCATGGCGACCGCCTCGGCGGGGATCAAGTACAAGAACCGCACCGACGTCCTGATGATGGTGTTTGACAAGCCGGCGGCCGTCGCCGGTGTCTTCACCCGTTCCAAGTGCCCGTCGGCCCCTGTCGATTTCTGCCGCGCCAACCTGAGCGGCGGCATTGCGCGCGCCGTGGTCGTCAATTCCGGCAATGCCAACGCCTTTACCGGCGTCAAGGGTCGTGAAGCGACCGCGCTCACCGCCAAGTCTGCGGCCGCTGCCGTCGGCTGCAGCGAGAGCGAGATCTTCCTCGCCTCCACCGGCGTCATCGGCGAGCCGCTCGACGCCACCAAGTTTTCCGGCGTGCTCGACACGCTCTATTCCGACGCTACCGGCGATTTCTGGTTCGAGGCCGCCAAGGCGATCATGACCACCGACACCTATCCGAAGGTCGCGACCCGCACGGCCGAGATCGGCGGCGTTTCGGTCTCGATCAACGGCATCGCCAAGGGCGCCGGCATGATCGCGCCTGATATGGCGACGATGCTCTCCTTCGTCGTCACCGACGCCGACATCGCGCCGGCAGCGCTCCAATCCATGCTGTCCGCCGGTGTCGATCCGACCTTCAACTCGATGACCGTCGACAGCGACACCTCGACCTCGGACACGCTGATGCTGTTTGCAACGGGTGCGGCCGCCGAAGACGGCCAGGTTCGCGTCGAGACGGCTGACGATCCGCGCCTCTCGTCGTTCCGCGCCGCGCTCAACGATCTCCTCAAGGATCTGGCACTGCAGGTCGTGCGCGACGGCGAAGGCGCCACCAAGATGCTCGAGATCACCGTGACGGGCGCCGAAAGCGATGCCGCCGCGAAGGTGATCGCGCTCTCCATCGCCAATTCGCCGCTGGTCAAGACCGCCGCCGCCGGCGAGGACGCCAACTGGGGCCGTATCGTCATGGCCGTCGGCAAATCAGGCGAAATGGCCGATCGCGATCGCCTCGCCATCTGGTTCGGCGACGTGCGCGTTGCCGTCAACGGTGAACGTGATGCCGGCTACTCGGAGGAGGCCGCCTCCAACGTCATGAAAAAGCAGGACATTCCGGTGAAGGTCGAAATCGGCCTCGGAAACGGTACGGCAACGGTCTGGACGTGCGACCTCACAAAGGAGTATGTCGCCATCAACGGTGACTACCGGAGCTGATTTTTCATTGACTGAAGCATTCCCCAAGAAGGCAAATCTGCCGCTCGTGCGCAGGCTGGAAGCCGTCGGTTTCCGGGCCTGGCCTGCCTCGTCGGTTGTCTACGACGGCAGCTGGCAGGTGCGGCTGACGGCGGGGCATCCGTCGAACCGGCTGAACTCGATCGTGCCGCTCGATCCGTCCGACCATCGCGACGTCGAGATCAGGCTGGCCAAAGCGAGCCGCAAGTTCGAGGCCTATGGCCGCCCGGCCGTGCTCAGGCAGACGCCGCTGGCCTCGCCTGTGCTGGTCGATCTGGTGAAGGCCGAGGGCTGGACGCCGTTCGACGAAACCATCGTCATGACCTGCGATCTCGCCAATGCCGACCTGCCGGATACGCTCGATCATTTGCCGACGCATGACATCAGCCGCTTCGTGGACGCCAATCTGGCGACCGACCAGGTGTCGACGAAGCTGAAGCCGGCACTCGCCGAAGTCATCAACGCGATCAAGCCGCCATCCGGCCTGTTCATGGTGGAAGATCCGGAAACGGGGCCGCTGGCGACCGTGCTCTGCGTGCAGGACAACGATCTGGCCGGCATCATGTCGCTCTCCGTCACGCCGTCGCGTCGCCGCGAGGGGCTCGGGCTTGAGATTTTGACTTCCGCTCTGCGCTGGGCGCGGATGCGCAGCGCCCGCTCGGCCTGGCTGCAGGTCAAGACCGGCAATGTGCCTGCGATCACGCTCTACGAACGGCTCGGTTTCGTCGAAGCCTATCGCTATTCCTACTGGCGGCGGGATATTTGCCGATGAGCGGTACTGGCCACAGCATTCTCCTCGTCGTCGCCTGCGCGTTGATCGACACGGATGGCCGGATCCTTCTGGCGCAGCGGCCTGAAGGCAAGTCGCTCGCCGGCCTCTGGGAGTTTCCCGGTGGCAAGATGGAGCCGGGCGAGACGCCGGAAGAGACGCTGGTGCGCGAGCTCCACGAAGAGCTCGGGATCACGACTAAGCTCGCGTGCCTGGCACCGCTCACCTTCGCCAGCCACACCTACGAGAAATTCCACCTGCTGATGCCGCTTTACGTCTGCCGTCGTTTCGAGGGCATTCCTGTTGGCCGCGAAGGGCAGGCGATCAAGTGGGTGAAGCCGCAAGCGCTGCGCGATTACCCCATGCCGCCGGCCGATGAGCCGCTGATCCCCATCCTGCAAGACTTACTTTAGAAATTTCTATTTTATAACTTTTTCTGTGCCAATCTGGCTGTGGATATTAATCGATCGTTTAACAGATTCTGGCAAAGATCGGCCTCAATCAAGCAACTGGCGTGTGTGTAGAAGGCTTGACGCATGGACGACGATTTCTGGAAAGCAGTTCGGGAGAAAGAGCAGGCTTCGGTTTCCTCGCGCAAGACGGGGGCGCTGAACATCGCCTTGCTGTTCGGCACGGCCGTCGTGGCCCTGACGCTGATCCTGACACCAATGCTCGCCGACAAGTCGAAGTCGAGCGTCTTCGCCAGCGCGCCGTCTGAATTCGATTCCATCACGACGGGTTCTATCCCGAAGAGCGAAAACGGCAAGCGCTACACGATCCGTCGCAGCGTGCTGCAGGATACGCCGGGCTCCGTCTGCGTGGTGCAGGGCTATGGAAGCGGTGTTGGCTGCTGAGGGCCTGGGGCCTGAGGCGAAGCAAAGAAATCGACTGTGATGTCGAGCGACGAGGGACGAATGACGAGACTTCTGAAAGCATTTGTCACTGACCGCAATGGCGCCACCGCCATCGAATACGGCCTGATCGCCGCCCTGATCGCCACCGCGATCATCACCGGCGTCGGCGCGCTTAGCGGATCGCTGAACAACGTCTTTACCTACATCGCAAGCAAGATCCCGTCGCTGACCTGAGCTGCGCTAGGGCTGGCGAGCAGCCCTACTGCTTGAGCTTGTGCTCCTCGACCTTCAATGCGTCGGCGAGCCTGACCTTCGCCGAGCCCGGCCGCAGCGGTTTCTGCTGGCTCTCATGCGGCGCCCATCCCGAGACATAGATGATCGAGAAGGTCGCGCGGATGCGGCCATCCGGATCGGAATAGCGCTCCGCGTATAGCTCGGCGGCGCGCATGAAGAAGGCGCGCGTCAAAGGCTTGCTGCTGCGCTCGGCAAGCGGGTTGGTCATGCCCATGGCGCGCAGATCGCGCATCAACGGAAAGATGGAATCGTAGCGCACCGTATAGGTCTCGGCGTCGATGACCGGCAGCGCGAAACCGGCGCGCTGCATCAGGCCGCCGACATCGCGGACATCGGCAAAGGGAATGACACGCGGGCTGGCACCGCCGGTCATCTCGATCTCGGTGGCGAGCAGGACCTCGCGCAGTTCCTGCAGCGTGCCGGAGCCTGGAATGGCGGCGAGGAACAGCCCGTCGGGGCGCAGCGCGCGGCGGATCTGGATGAAGACGCCGGGCGTGTCGTTGGTCAGGTGCAGGCTTAAGGGCGCGATCACCAGATTGGCCGATTGCGGCTCCAGCGGCACCATCTCCAGCGGCGCCTCGATAAAGGCATCGTCGGACGTGGCATAGGCCTGTTCGCTTTCGACGCGGGTGAGGCTGCCGACCTTGCCGGTGGCCTTGGCGGCGCGGGCGGCCGAGCCGGTTGCGCCGTGCAGTTCGACGGCATGCTCGAAGGTGCGCTCGACGACGGCAAGGCGTTCGCCCAGTTCGTCGGCTGCGATATCGAGCAGGAAGCTTGCCTTCGGATCGTTGTTGCGAAGCGCGCGATGCCGGTTCGCCGCGATCCTTGTCGTGTCGAAGATGATGTCCATGCCGACGTCAATAATCCTGCCAGGCCGGGGCGGCAAGGCGATTTTCCTGTTGCGCGAAATGCGCTATCGTTTCGCCATGGGGTTGCGCGGGTGGCAAGGTTTGGCGGGGATCGACCGGGCGCTGAGGCGTCCGCTCTCGGCTATGGTCGACCTGATCTATCCGCCCGCCTGCGCCGTCTGTGGGGTATCGACGGGACAGCATCGCGGCGTCTGCCCAAAATGCTGGTCGGCGTTGCGCTTCATCGAGCGGCCCTATTGCGAGGTTCTCGGCATTCCGTTCTCGCATGATCTCGGCCCGGGCATTTTGAGTGCGGCCGCCATCGCCGACCCGCCGCCTTTCGACCGCCTGCGCACGGCGGCCTTTCACGACGAGGCGGTGCGCAATCTCGTGCATGGGCTGAAATACCGAGACCGTACCGATCTGGCGCCGATGATGGCGGCGTGGATGCTCAGGGCATCCGATGGCGCCGTCGAGCGCTGCGACGCGATCCTGCCGGTGCCGCTGCATCGCACACGCATCCTGTCGCGCCGGTTCAATCAGGCGGCGGAGCTGGCGCGCCACATGGCGAAGCAGGCCGGGCGCCCGCTGCTGTCCGCGACGCTGCTGCGCGTTCGCCGCACGCGCCAGCAGGTCGGCCTCGGTGCTAAAGCGCGGCAGGAGAATGTGCGCGGGGCCTTTGCGATCGCCAAGGGACGCGAGGGCGATGTGTTCGGAAAACGGCTGGTGCTGGTCGACGATGTCTATACGACCGGCGCGACGGTGGCGGCGGCTGCCAAGGTGCTCCGCCGCGCGGGTGCGGCCGATATCACGGTTTTGACCTTTGCAAGGGCGCTATCCGAAACTATATGACAGGGAGATTACTGCCTTGTCTGGAGTTACGATGGTACCGGTTACGATCTATACGCGCGATGGCTGCGGTTTTTGCGTTCGCGCCAAGTCTCTTCTTTCCGAGAAGGGTGTCGATTTCGTCGAGCACAATGCGACGTCCACCCCGGCCTTCCGCGCCGAGATGATCGCGCGCGCCAATGGCGGCTCGACTTTCCCGCAGATTTTCATAGGCGACAAGCATGTCGGCGGGTGCGATGATCTCTATGCGCTGGAGCGTGCGGGCAAGCTCGACCTGCTGCTGGCCGCTTAGGACAAGCCGATGACCTTCAAGGCCGCCGCCATTCAGATGTGTTCGGGTATCGATCCGCAGCGCAACGCGGCCGCCATGGCGCGGCTGGTGCGCGAGGCTGCCGCCTCGGGCGCCACCTACGTGCAGACGCCCGAAATGACCGGGATGCTGCAGCGCGACCGCGCCGCCGGCAAGCTGCACCTGCGCGACGAGGCCAACGACATCATCGTTCGCACCGCGCGCGAGCTCGCCGGCGAACTGCAGATTTACGTGCATGTCGGCTCCACCGCGATCGCGCTCGAGGACGGCAAGCTTGCCAATCGCGGCTATCTCTTCGGTCCCGACGGTGAGATTCTCAACCGCTACGACAAGATCCACATGTTCGATGTCGATCTCGACAATGGCGAGAGCTGGCGCGAGAGCGCTGCCTATCGGCCGGGGCAGGAGGCGCGCGTGGTGTCGCTGCCGTTTGCCGAGATGGGCTTTGCGATCTGCTACGACGTTCGCTTCCCGGCGCTGTTTCGCGCCCAGGCGGTTGCCGGAGCGCAGGTGATGACGGTGCCCGCCGCCTTCACGCGTCAGACCGGCGAGGCGCATTGGGAAATCCTGCTGCGCGCCCGTGCGATCGAAAACGGCATGTTCGTGATCGCCGCCGCCCAGGCCGGCGTGCATGAGGATGGGCGCGAGACCTTCGGGCACTCGATGATCATTGATCCCTGGGGCAAGATCCTGGCATCCGCTGGCGGCACCGGTGAGGCGATCGTGATCGCCGAGATCGATCCAGCCGCCGTGAAGGCCGCGCGCGACAAGATCCCGAATTTGAAGAATGCCCGCGAGTTCTCGATCGAGACGGTTGGCGGCGATGTGTCCGGAGGCGTGGCCGCTTGATCCGTTATTCGCTGCGTTGTGACAATGCCCATGAGTTCGAAGGCTGGTTTTCCGAAAGCGCCGATTTCGACCGCCAGGTCGCGTCCGGCTTTCTCACCTGTCCCACCTGCAATTCTGCCGCCGTCTCCAAGGTGCTGATGGCGCCGTCGGTCTCGACCGCGCGCAAGAAGGACCAGATGCAGACGGTTGCCATGGATGCCGTGCGTCGCGAGGCGTTCCAGAAGCTGAAGGAGGCGGTGACCGCGATCAAGGCCAACTCCGAGGATGTGGGCGAACGCTTCCCCGAGGAGGCGCGCAAGATACATTACGGCGAAGCCGATGCGCGCGGGATCATCGGCCAGACGACGCCGGATGAGGCGCAGGCGCTTCTCGACGAAGGCATCGAGATCGCAGCGCTTCCCGTGCTTCCCGACGACGTGCACTAGAGCCTTTCCTGGTTAGATTGTAGCATTCTGCCGGAGCAGATTTTCGTAAGGGCAAAGGCGATTGGCGAAGGGCATACCCCTAGGTACGGTCGAGCCGATCGCCTTTGATCCTGGCGGAAAGATGCCCGGCCCTGCGGGTTGCCTGAAACGGGCCGCCTGATCGACCGGCCGGCTTGGCCGTATGCGTGGGCTACGACGCGCGCCGGCCGGACGACCATCCGACTCCGTTTGAGGCAACAGAATGCTGCAATCTAACCAGGAAAGGCTCTAGAATGAGTTCTGAAGCGCGCCTTGCGATGTATAACTTCGGTTTGCACGTGGCGCCCTTCGAGAGCGACGCCGTCGAGGGTTTTCGCCTGCGCGAACCCGCCAATTTCGAGGCCGCGCGGCGCGCCTGCGGCTTTGTCGGCCGTTCCGGCTATGCCGGCGAGCCGGGCGCACGAAGCTGGGGGCCGCAGGTCTTTCCGCGTTTCATCGAGGGTAGCGGTTTCGATAGCGCGCCATCGTCCCTGTCGCTCTGGGCCGATATCGAATCGCTGATGGCGTTCAGCTATGACGGCGTGCATGCCGATGCGCTGAAGCACGCGCGCAACTGGAACGTCAAACCATCATGGCCGCCGCTCGTTCTCTGGTGGGTGGGGCCGCATCATCGGCCTGATTGGGCCGAGGCCGTCGAGCGCTTCGAGCATCTGGCCGATCACGGGCCGAGCGCGCGGGCCTTCACATTCAAGATACCCTTTGGGCCTGATGGGGCGGCTGTGGAGATCGACCGCGGCCGCGTCAAGGAACTAGCGGCGCGCAACGCCGAGACGCAAGCCGATCTGCTTGCGCATGTCAGGACCTTGAAAGTCTAGGCGAAATGCTGGCGGGTGCGCTTATGCCTCGCGCTTGGCGAGCAGCATGTAGTTCACGTCCATATCCCGCGACAGGTTCCACTGGTTGGACAGCGGATTGAAGAACACGCCGGTGCGGTCGATGATCGTCAGGCCATCCGATGTGACAGGCTTTTCGATCTCTTCCGGACGCACCAGCTTCTCATACTGGTGGGTGCCGCGCGGCAGCCAGCGCAGGACGTTTTCGGCGGCGAAGATGGCCAGCGCCGCGGCCTTCATGGTGCGGTTGATGGTGGCGACGAACATCAGGCCGCCTGGGCGGACCATTTTCGCGCAGGTGGTCATGAAGAAATCGACGTCGGCGACGTGTTCCACCACTTCCATGTTCAGCACGATATCGAAGGTCTCGCCGGCCTCGGCCAGCTGTTCGGCCGTCACCGCGCGGTAATCGACCGGCACGCCCGACGCCTTTGCATGGGTCGAGGCGATGCCGATGTTCTTTTCGGACGGGTCGGCGCCGATAACGGTCGCGCCCATGCGGGCGACCGGCTCCGACAACAGGCCGCCGCCGCAGCCGATATCGAGCACCCGCAGGCCTTCCAGCGGGCGGGCCGAGCGCGGATCGCGGCCGAAGTTCTCGGCTGCCTTGTCCCTGATATAGGCGAGGCGAACGGGGTTGAACTTGTGCAGCGGCTTGAACTTGCCGGTCGGGCTCCACCACTCGGCGGCCATGGCCGAAAAGCGGTCCACTTCGCTCTGGTCGATGGTGCTCTTCGCCGCTTCCGTCATGGTCATGCTCCTTGATTGATCAAGAGTGAAGTCGGACGAACGGTGCGGGAAGTCAAGAGCCAGAGGCGGTGTCGCGTGGTCGCGGTAGTGCCCGGCTTTCGCGCTTGGCTACTACAAGTGGATAAGGCGACATACATCAACACATTGTGATATAGTTAATGTATTGTTGAGGGTAAGGGCGATGTTGCGTGCGCGTAATGCATTGGCCGCCATGCTCGGCCTGTCCATGTGTTTTCCGTTGTGTTTCCCGTTTCCGGCGTACGCGGAGGTTGCGGTCGGCGAGGCGACTCTCATCAAGACAGAGGTGGCTGGGGGAAACGGGCCTCTGGTGGTCAAGGACCCTGTTCATCGCGACGAACGCATCCGCACCTCGATCGGCGGGCTTGGTCAATTCGTCTTTAGGGATGGGACCAAGCTTGCCGTCGGCGCCGGGTCGTCGGTGGTGATCGACAGCTACGTCTATGACGATGCCAACTCGGTCAAGAAGCTGACGATCAAGGCGGCGAAGGGCACGTTTCGCTGGATCAGCGGCAATTCCTCCTCGTCGGCCTATTCGATCGTGACGCCAGCCGGAACGATCGGCGTGCGCGGTACGGCGTTCGACGTCTATGTCGCGCCGAACGGCACGACGGCGATGGTGCTTCTCAACGGCTCGGCGCAGTTTTGCGGCGCCGGTGGATGCAAGCAGCTGCGCGAGCAGTGCGACTGCGTGATCGCCTCGCGCGGCGGCGGCGTGTCGGATCCGCGCAAGGTCGACGAGACGACATTGCGGACGCTGAGGAACAACAAAGCGCTGCCGTTCCTTTCGGGAAACCAGCAACTGTCGGGCCCGCTCGGCAATATTCGCACTACTTGCGGCCTGCGCAGCATCCGCGCCGACCGGCAGGATCGGCCGCAAGAAAGCACGCCGGTGCCGACGCTGTTTCCGCCCCGGGAGCCCGTGCCGCAGCAGGCGCCGCCAAAGACACCGGACCGGCCACAGAAGCCGGACAAACCGCAAAAGCCGGGAAAACCGGATAAACCGGACAAGCCGCATCATCGCCCCGACAAGCATCACCATGACAGGGACGACAATCATCACCACCATGACCGCGACAATGACCGCGACAGGGATTACGGCCATTGGGGCGGACGCGGAGGGGATCGCGATGGGCATCACGACCGGGGCAACGACGGCGGTGGCTGGGGTCAGCGCAGCGGGAATCACGACGGCCAAAATGGGCATGGACCGCGCGACGGTTGGAGTAACCGGCATGAAGGGTCGCGCGATCGTGGTGGCGACAATCACGGTGCGCGGGATCACGCCGATCGCGGCAGTGCCACTCGTGATGGAGGTCGCGATCATGCCGATCGAGATCGCGGAAGTCGGGACAATGGCGGCCGGGATCATGGAGGTCGGGATCGTGGGGGCCGTTCCGATGGCGGCAATGGCGAGCGCAACGGGCATGGCGGGCATCACGACGGGCCACAGGGTGGTGCTTCGTCGGCGAATGGTGGTCAGACGCAGGCCGGCGGGGCAGAGCCCGCTGCCGGTGATGGTGGCCAGGGCGGTGCAGGGACCGGGGCTGGCAATGGCGCCGGGAGCGGCGATGGGGCCGGCTCGGGCGGGCATCGTGGCGGCTGGCATGGCCGCAACGGCGACCAAGGTGGTGGCTGGCAGGGCGGAGGTGGGCGCCATATGCGCGACCGCAGCGGCGGCGGTAATCACGACAACGGTGATAGCGGCGACTAGGCCGAGTTCTTCCTGACAATTGCGATCTTCACGACGCCTGCTCCGATAGCGGGGCGGGGTCTTCGGTCGGTGTTTCCCTGAAATGATCGCCGCGGCGGGCGAGGCGGCGGTAGAATTCCGGCAGTGTTGCCGGGTAGGGCTGCGCCCGCTGCCGGACACGGGCGAGCAGCTTGCGGCTGTCCGTTGAGCGGGTGGCGAAGGCTTCGACCAAGGCCTGATGCGCGGTCTCAAGCAGCGCGAAGGTCGCGGACAGGCCGACGGTCTCGTCGCCCAGCGTGGCGTAGAGCCGGGTGCGGGTGCTCTTGCCCTTGAGGCCGAGCGAGCCGGCATCGAGCAAGGCGAAGTGCGGCAGGGCTGCGGCTGTCGTCTCGGACACCAGGATATCGAAGCCGACTTCCTTGCAGCAGCCCTCGATGCGGGCCGAGACATTCACCGCGTCGCCGACGGCGGAATAATTGAAGCGGCTTTCGGCGCCCATGTTGCCGACGCAGGCGAGCCCCGTGTGGATGCCGATGCCGATCCCCACCTGGTATTCGTCGCCGAAGCCGAAGGCGTCGGTCGCGTTCAGCGTCGCCAGCGTCTCGCGCATGGCAATGGCGGCGCGCACGGCCTTGACGGGATGGTCGGCGACATCGACGGGCGCGTTCCAGAAGGCCATGATGCTGTCGCCGATGAACTTGTCGAGCGTGCCCTCATTGGCCACCACATGGCGGCTCAGCGCATCGAGCAGCGTGTTGAGGAAGCGGACGACCTCGGCCGGCTGCAGGCGCTCGCTCAGCGTCGTGAACCCCCTGACGTCGACGAACATGACCGTCAGCTCGCGATCGTCGCCACCGAGGCGCAGCGCATCCGGATTGTGCTCGATGCGGTGGAGCAGCGAGGGCGATAGATATTGGCCGAATGCCTTGCGCACCTCGCGCCGCTCGCGGTCGATGACCAGGATGCGGAAGGAGGTGGCGGCGAAATGGATGATCGACGCGGCGACGATCGGGGCGAGCGGATCGAACAGCAGACCCCATCGGGAAAAGGCGAACCACGAGCTCGCGAAGGCGAGCGCGGTGACGATCAGGCCCCAGGCGAGGCCGACGGCGGGGCTGACGAAGGTGGTGACGATGACGAGGCAGGTGCCAAACACCGCGATCAGCAGGATCTCCATGCCATCGGCCCAATCCGGCCGCGAGAGGAAGTGGCCAGAGAGTATCTGCTCGACGGTCTGCGCATGGATGGAGACGCCGGGCACGTTTTCGCCGAGCGCGGTGGTGCGGATATCCTGCAGGCCGGCAGACGAGGTGCCGACGAAGAGGATGCTGCCCTGCACGGCTGCGGCGACTTCGGGCGCGGGCCCGTCGGGCGCCAGCACCTTGCCGGCGGAGATGTAGCGATCGGCGATATCGGGGCTGGTGTAGAGCCAGAGCTCGCCGGACGAGGTGACGGGCACGACGAAGTCGCCGACCTTGATCGAGGTCAGCGTGTCGGGGATATCGGGGGCGGCCGCGACGATATAGGTCGAGGCGCCCTGGGCGACGCGAAGCGCTTCCAGCGCGAGGTTGGGATAGAGCTGCTGACCATCGCTGAGCAGCAGCGGCACGCGGCGGACTGTTGCGGAATAGGTGCCGGGGTTGAGGCTGATATGGCCGAGGCCGGTGGCGTTGATCTGCAATTGCGGGCGCACCGGCGTTGCCGCCGTCATGCGCGGTGGAGCGTTGAACGGGCTCTCGCCGGTAAAGGCGAAGCCCGCTTTGACGGGCGGCTTGTAGCTGCCGTCCATGGAGAGGCCGAAGCCGAGGACCACGGGCTTGTCGGCGATGGCTTGCGCGAACAGCTGGTCGTTATCTGGTAGGCGGCTAAGAAGCGTCGGATCAATGCCGGCGACATCGCGCATGATGGAGCGCGGCGACAGGCGGTCGGCCTCGGCGAAGAGCACGTCGAAGGCGATGGCCGCCGCTCCCATGTCGGACAGGCGCTGCACCAGAAGCGCCAGCCGGTCGCGCGGCCATGGCCACTGGCCGAATTCCCTGAGCGACGCCTCGTCGATATCGATGACGCGGACCGGTGTGTTTTCGAACTTGCGCGGGGTGATGCGCTGGTATTCGTCGAAGGTGATGTCGCGGATCTGGCGCAAGAGCGGCGGATCGGTGGCGCGCAGCAGCGTGAAGCTCGCGACGAGCGCAAGGCCGAGAACCACGCCGATTTTCTGCATGCGTGTCATGATCGGCCGGCCCCCGAGCCTGCAACCGCTTCACACTTTCGCGCGACATGCTCTAGGCTGCCCGTTTCCTGGGCGTGACGCAACTGCGTCTTTCGGGCGTTCGGCGTTGCTAGAGTTCAGTGCATGTCAGCTCGACCGCGCCGGAGTTGTTCCAGTACATGATGGGAATGTCATTGGCGCAGCAGTAGAGGACGCCGGTTTTCGGCGCAGTCCAGGACGGATAGGACGCGCCGATCAGAAACGCCGTATCCGTGTCCTGATCGATTGATCCGATGAGGGCAAACCACTGCGCCTTGGGCATGGTTCTCAATCCGGCAAACGGTCGCAGCCACGTCCGGTCGTAGCCGTTCGCGTCCTCATTGATCTTCCAATCTTGCCATCGGCCCGATGCCGTGAAGGCGTAGGTCGCGCCCTGCTTGACATCGCAGACGCGCGTCCAGCGTTCTCTGGCCGGTATGGATTTCGTTATTGTGAATGGCATGATGACATCTCCCCACGATGCGCAGCCGCAAGCGGGAAGATTAGTTGCATTTTACAGTGTTGCAACAAATAATTGTGATGGCGTTCAGCTCGCCATCATTGCGCGATGCTCAGCCCTGCGGCATCGCGTCGTTCTTGCTTGAGGCCGCATGGGCTTCGAGTATTGCCGCCGCGATCACCTTGCGCAGTTCGTAGACCAGCGATCTGGAGCGCTTGCGATCCAGGTCCTGCGCCGCCTTCGCAAGGTTAAGTCCCTCGTTCAACACAATGTGATGGGCGCGGGCCAGTGCCCAGGTTTCGATATCAAGATTTCCCATTCGGAATCTCCGCCAAATCATTCAGCATCAAAGACATTCGCGAATCAATCTACGCCGCATACTTACGATTGAAGAAGAATCACAGTTACCTATGCTTGGAAATATACGCGACACCCGAATTCTAGTGGTGTGACAAAATTGTTTCGCCGTGGCAGCGGGTGTGCCGCGCCACGGTTGTGCCTATGCCCAATCGATATCAGTGCAGGTTGATCGCTGTCGGATCGTCAGTCGTTGGCGGCCATCATCCGGTCGCTGGGGCGTCCCGAGGACCAGCGCATCCATTGATCCGGGCTGCCGTTGAAGACGTTGAGGTCGATCCTGCCTTCGACGCCGTGCGACAGGCCCGAGCCGGAATACTGCCAGAAGAGCCACTTGCGACCAGGATAGCGCTTGGACGGATGGGCGGCGACGGAGCGCAGCCAGAAGGGATAGTTCTGGAAGGCGCCCTGCAGGTTGTCGGCGTAGAAGTCTGGCGCCGTGTAGATCACCGGACGCTTGCCGTAGTAGCGCTCGAGCTTGTCCATGAAGACCTGCATTTTCTCGAGCACGTTTTCGGTCGAGGGGCGACGCTTGCAGGCGGATTCGCCGTTCCACTCGACGTCGATGACGGGCGGAAGCGCATCGGGATCGCGCGGCACGTTGCGGATGAACCAGTCCGCCTGCTCGCCGGCGGTGCGGCACCAGTAGAAGAAGTGATAGGCGCCGCGCTTCAGGCCGGCTTCCTTGGCCTTGCGCCAGTTGGTGCGGAACATCGGATCGAGATGGTCGCCGCCGTCTGTCGCCTTGATGTAGGCGAAGTTGGCGCCCTGGGTGCGCAGTCTTGGCCAGTCGATATCGCCCTGCCAGCGCGAGACGTCGACGCCGTGAACGGCGAGCTTGTGCGGCGAGGAGCGGCCGAAGTTGATCGGCTTGGCGTCGCGGAACTGGCGGCTGTAGAGTTTGCTGCGGGTGCGCGGCTGCGCCGTCTCTTCCATATCGGGAAGATCGGGGCGCTGCATGATCGGGGCGACGACCGGCGTGACAACGGGCGGACGCGCCGGCGGCGTCATCATCGCGACCTCCGTAGCTGCCATCGGGCGCTCGGCGGGAAGCGGTGCGCCGACAGCGCGGTCGGCGGACTCGAAGGCCTTCGATTCCGGGATCGGGCCGGCCCATGCCAGCACTTCCTGGTGCGGTGCGGCCTGCCCGGCTGACATGCCGACATTCGACGCCGGAACGGGTGCTGATGGAACGGCCGCGGGCGGGGCCACCGAGCTTGTCGTTTCCCGTGAGGGAGCGGCTGATGCCAGCACGTCGGGGCCAGACGTCGACGTGCAACCCGCAAGGGTCAGACAGGCAAGGAAGATTGCTGGCACAGCCGAAAAACGCATTGGGAACCCGTTACTCATTACAGGCCGGACGCCGAACTCAGGTGGCGCCAGGAACATCAAAGGGTATTGCTAACGGGAAATTACCAAAAAAAGCTGAATCTAATCTTTACGCCGAAAAATGTGCGGGGACGGGGCAGCGCGCTTTGGTGGCCCAGCGCCTCGCGGGATTGTCATAGTCATGTCACATGCGGTTCGGCGCTGGCCCGCGCGGCCTGCAAATTACACGCGCAATTGAGGCTGTCATTCTCCTTTCCCCACCTTGCCACCCCCTCACAAACTCGTTAAGAGACGCCGCAACTTGGGCCCTTGGGCGCAGGGCTTTAGAAGGGTTCCAGAACCTCCCAATTCCGGCTCTTCGGCCCGTGGCTTCCAAGGCTTCGTCGTGCCGGGTCTGGCGTTCGTCTCTCCCGGCGGTTTGCTGTGGTAGAGGCTTATGGCACGCATCGTAATGAAGTTCGGCGGAACATCCGTCGCTGACCTGGACCGTATCAAGAACGTTGCCCGCCACGTCAAACGCGAGGTCGATGCCGGCCATGAAGTGGCCGTCGTCGTTTCCGCCATGTCGGGCAAGACAAACGAGCTGGTCGGTTGGGTGCAGAACACGCCGAAGGTCGTCGGCGCAAGCTCGCCTTTCTATGATGCCCGCGAATATGACGCCATCGTCGCTTCCGGCGAGCAGGTCACATCCGGTCTTCTGGCGATCGCGCTGCAGGCCATGGACGTCAACGCCCGCTCCTGGCAGGGCTGGCAGATCCCGATCCGCACCGACAACGCGCATGGCGCCGCCCGTATCCTCGAGATCGACGGCTCGGAAATGATCAAGCGCATGGGCGAGGGCCAGGTGGCCGTCGTCGCCGGCTTCCAGGGTCTCGGCCCCGACAACCGCATCGCGACGCTCGGCCGTGGCGGTTCGGATACGTCGGCGGTCGCAATCGCCGCCGCCGTCAAGGCTGATCGCTGCGACATCTATACCGACGTCGACGGCGTCTACACGACCGATCCGCGCATCGTGCCGCAGGCGCGCCGCCTGAAGAAGATCGCGTTCGAGGAAATGCTCGAAATGGCATCGCTCGGCGCCAAGGTGCTGCAGGTTCGCTCGGTCGAGCTTGCCATGGTGCACAAGGTGCGCACCTTCGTGCGTTCGTCTTTTGAAGATCCCGATGCTCCGGGCATGGGTGATTTCTTGAATCCGCCCGGAACGCTGATTTGTGACGAGGAAGAAATCGTGGAACAGGAAGTAGTCACCGGCATCGCCTATGCCAAGGATGAAGCGCAGATCTCGCTTCGTCGTCTCGCCGACCGTCCGGGCGTCTCCGCCGCGATCTTCGGACCGCTGGCCGAGAACCACATCAATGTCGACATGATCGTCCAGAACATCTCGGAAGATGGCTCGAAGACCGACATGACCTTCACCGTGCCGTCGGGCGACGTGGACAAGGCCATCAAGGTGCTCGGCGAGCACAAGGATACGATCGGTTACGACGTCGTGCAGAACGAATCGGGCCTGGTGAAGGTGTCGGTCATCGGCATCGGCATGCGCAGCCACGCCGGCGTCGCGGCGACCGCTTTCAAGGCACTTGCCGATAAAGGCATCAACATCAAGGCGATCACCACCTCGGAAATCAAGATTTCCATCCTGATTGATGGTCCTTATGCGGAACTCGCTGTCAGGACTTTGCATTCCTGCTACGGTCTGGATAAGAATTGATTCCCAGCAGGGCCGCCGCGCGTACAAGTTGATTAGTGGCGCGGCGATCTGCCGGGCCACTTTGCCTTCTGTTTTTGGAGCTTGAGACGCAATGAGAGACCTTTCCGGCGGTCCGCGCGTGCTGCTCAAGCGGCTGCGCGAGTTGATGGCGGAGCCGCTGGAGCCACAAGAGCGTCTTGACCGGATCGTTCGCCAGATCGCCAGCAACATGGTGGCGGAGGTTTGCTCCGTCTACGTGCTGCGTTCCGACGGCGTGCTCGAACTCTATGCAACCGAAGGTCTGAACCGCGAAGCTGTCCACTTGGCGCAGCTGAAAATGGGGCAAGGCCTCGTCGGCACGATCGCCGCATCGGCCGCCCCTCTCAATCTCTCCGACGCGCAATCGCACCCCGCCTTCCGCTACCTGCCGGAGACGGGCGAAGAGATCTATCATTCCTTCCTCGGTGTGCCGATCCTGCGCGCCGGCCGCTCGCTCGGCGTTCTCGTCGTGCAGAACAAGGCCAGCCGCAACTATCGCGATGAAGAGCTGGAAGCGCTCGAAACGACGGCGATGGTGCTGGCCGAGATGATCGCCACCGGCGAGCTGAAGAAGCTCACCAAGCCGGGGCTCGAGCTCGATCTCACCCGCTCCGTCACCATCGACGGCGACACCTATAATGAAGGCATCGGCCTCGGCTATGTCGTGCTGCACGAGCCGCGCATCGTCGTCACCAATCTTCTCAACGACGATGCCGACAAGGAAATCCGCCGGCTTGCCGAAGCGCTGGGTTCGCTGCGCATCTCGATCGATGATCTCTTGTCGCAGCGCGACGTCTCGATGGAGGGCGAGCATCGCGAGGTGCTCGAGACCTACCGCATGTTCGCGCACGACCAGGGATGGGTGCGCAAGCTCGAAGAGGCGATCCGCAACGGCCTGACGGCGGAAGCCGCGGTCGAGAAGGTGCAGAGCGACACCAAGGCGCGGATGATGCGCCTGACGGATCCTTATCTGCGCGAGCGGATGCATGATTTCGAGGATCTGGCGAACCGACTGCTGCGCCAGCTGACCGGCTATACCGGCCGTACCTCGGGCGATGGCTTCCCTGCAGACGCGATCATTCTTGCGCGCGCCATGGGTGCCGCCGAACTGCTCGATTATCCGCGCGCCAATGTGCGCGGCCTGGTGCTCGAAGAGGGCGCCGTCACCAGCCATGTCGTCATCGTGGCACGCGCCATGGGCATTCCCGTCATCGGCCAGGCGGCCGGGATCGTGGCGCTGGCCGATAATGGCGACGCCGTCATCATCGACAGCGATGGCGGCCATGTGCATCTGCGGCCGCTGCCGGAGCATCAGCGTTCCTACGAGGAAAAGGTGCGGTTCCGCGCCCGCCGGCAGGAGCAGTTCCGGGCCTTGCGCGCGGTCGAGCCGCTCTCCAAGGACGGACAGCGCGTGTCGCTGCAGATGAATGCCGGCCTGCTCGTCGACCTGCCGCAACTGTCGGAATCGGGCGCCGAGGGCATCGGGCTCTTCCGCACCGAGCTGCAGTTCATGATCGCCTCCACGCTTCCGAAGGCGGAAGAGCAGGAGCAGTTTTACCGCAACGTCTTGAAGCAGGCCGCCGGCCGGTCGGTGACCTTCCGCACGCTCGATATCGGCGGCGACAAGGTCGTGCCCTACTTCCGCGGTCACGAGGAAGAGAACCCCGCGCTTGGCTGGCGGGCGATCCGTCTGTCGCTCGACCGCCCTGGTCTTCTGCGCACGCAGCTACGCGCCATGCTGAAGGCAGCCGCCGGCATGGAGCTGAAGCTGATGGTGCCGATGGTGACCGAGGTGTCTGAGATCACCGCGGTGCGCGAACTGCTGCAGAAGGAAGTGCAGCGCTTGTCGCGCTTCGGCCACGGGCTGCCGCGCAAGCTGCAGTTCGGCGCCATGCTGGAAGTGCCGGCTCTGCTGTGGCAGCTGGATGAGCTGATGGCGGCGGTCGACTTCGTGTCGGTCGGTTCCAACGACCTGTTCCAGTTCTCGATGGCCGTCGACCGTGGCAATGCGCGGGTCTCCGATCGTTTCGACACGCTGGACAAGCCGTTCCTGCGTATCCTGCGCGATATCGTGCGCGCCGGCGAGCGCAACAACACGCCGGTGACGCTCTGCGGCGAACTGGCGGGCAAGCCGATTTCGGCGATGGCGCTCTTAGGCATCGGCTTCCGCTCGGTGTCGATGTCGCCGGCCTCCATCGGTCCGGTCAAGGCAATGCTGCTCGGCCTCGACGTAGGCGCACTGTCCAAGGCGATGCACGAGGCGCTCGACGATACGACGACGCCGACATCGATGCGCGAACTGCTTGCCCATTTCGCCGAAACACACAACATCCCTCTGTAGCCAGAGACAAACAGAATTGGAGTGAGGGTGGCGAAGCTTCCCGTTGAAAAGATGCGCGAGCTGGAACGCCGCTTCGGCGAGATCGAAGCGCGCATGTCGGCCGGCCCTTCGGCCGACGTCTACGTCAAGCTTGCCTCCGAATATGCCGAGCTGCAGCCCGTCGTGACCAAGATCCGCGCCTATGAAAAGGCGTTGTCCGAGCTTGCCGATCTCGAGACGCTGCTCGACGACAAATCCACCGACCGCGAAATGCGCGATATGGCCGAGATGGAGCTTCCCGAGGTCAAGGAGCGGATCGAGGCGCTGGAGCAGGAAATTCAGATCCTGCTTCTGCCCAAGGACGCGGCCGACGAGAAGAGCGCCATCCTCGAAATCCGCGCCGGCACCGGCGGCTCGGAGGCTGCGCTATTCGCGGGCGATCTGTTTCGCATGTACGAGCGCTATGCGGCGGCGCATGGCTGGAAGGTCGAGGTTCTCTCTTCGAGCGAGGGTGAAGCCGGCGGTTTCAAGGAAATCATCGCGACGATCACCGGCAAGGGTGTGTTCGCCAAACTGAAGTTCGAATCCGGCGTGCACCGCGTTCAGCGCGTGCCGGAGACGGAAGCGGGCGGGCGTATCCATACGTCGGCGGCGACGGTTGCCGTGCTGCCCGAGGCCGAGGAGATCGACATCGAGATCCGCGCCGAAGACATCCGCATCGACACGATGCGTTCGTCGGGCGCCGGCGGCCAGCACGTCAATACAACGGACTCGGCGGTGCGTATCACCCACTTGCCGACGGGTATCGTCGTCACCAGCTCCGAGAAGTCGCAGCACCAGAACCGCGCCAAGGCGATGCAGGTTCTGCGGTCGCGTCTCTACGACGCCGAGCGCCAGCGCGCCGACAGCGAGCGCTCCGCCGATCGCAAGAGCCAGGTCGGCTCCGGCGACCGCTCCGAGCGCATCCGCACCTATAATTTCCCACAGGGCCGCGTGACCGACCACCGCATCAACCTGACGCTCTACAAGCTCGACCGGATGATGGTGGGCGAAATCGACGAGATCGTCGATGCGCTGATGGCCGACTACCAGGCGAGCCAGCTGTCGCAGCTCGGCGAGCAGCAGCCATGAGCGATCAAGGGAAACAGGTCGGCGCGACGGTTTCCCAGCTTCTGGCCGAGGCGCGGCGACGCTTCACCGAGGCCGGCGTGGCCGATCCGGCCGCCGACGCACGCGTTTTGATCTCGGGGCTGCTCAGGCTTACGACGACCGAGATGCTGACGCGGGGTGGTGATGTGGTCGAGGATGCGGCCGCCGCACGGATAGAGGACGCGATCACCCGCAGACTGGCGCATGAGCCGGTGCATCGCATTCTGGGCGAGCGGGAGTTCTACGGCCTGCCTTTGTCGCTTTCGGCGGAGACGCTGGAGCCGAGGCCGGATACGGAAATCCTCGTCGATACCATGCTTCCTTATATGAGAGACCTTGCGGGTAAGCATGGTAATCTCCATATACTGGATATGGGAACGGGAACCGGGGCGATATGCCTCGCGCTGCTCAAGGAATGTCCCGAGGCATCGGGCATCGGCAGCGATATCTCGCTCGACGCGCTGAAGACGGCGCAATCCAACGCGGAAAGAAACGGGCTGCAGCAGCGCTTCAAGGCGGTGCGATCCAGCTGGTTTCAGGCCATAGACGGGAAGTTTCACGCTATTGTCTCAAATCCGCCCTATATAGCGTCCAGTGTCGTTGACACTCTTGCTCCCGAAGTGACAAAATTTGATCCGGCCGCCGCACTGGATGGCGGCATGGATGGGCTTGACGCCTACCGTTCCATTGCCAAGGATGCCGCAAGGTTCATGCATCCAGACGGTGTTATAGGGCTCGAGATAGGCTACGATCAGCGAACGGAAGTAACCGAAGTTTTTGAGGCTGAAGGCTTCAAATGCTTGGAATCGGTGAAGGATTACGGCCACAACGACCGTGTGCTCGTGTTCGCCCGTAGCTGATCGGCAACAAGCGGCTGAATAGACTAGTCCATTGGTGTCATTGCGAAGAAAAGGCTTGGATTTAAACGGGAAGCAATATAGGTTGCCCCCACGTATTGGAGAGATAGGTCAGAACGATTGTTCGTTCGAAGCTAGCTCGGCCTCGGGGGTCCACTCTCTTAAACGAGAGTTTCAAAGGTTGAAGACGACCCAATGCGTGAATCAGTCAAACTGACTTGAGAACAAGCGGCAGGTTGGCGCAAAGGCGCATTATGCTTGCGGCACGAATACCCTGAGTCGGACGAACGACCACGGTTGACGGTGCCATCACTCCACACAAACAGAGAATTCAGGTGAACGATCGATGAGGCCAGGACAGCAGAACAAACGCGGTCGCGGGCGTACCAACAATAACGGCGGCGGCGGCGGAAATAACAATAACAATAACAACAATTTCAACCGCAAGGGTGGCAATCCGCTGACGCGGACCTACGACAGCTCCGGCCCAGACGTGAAGATCCGCGGCACCGCGCAGCACATCGCTGAAAAATACTCGCAGCTCGGTCGCGACGCGCAGAGCTCCGGCGACCGTGTCATGGCTGAAAACTACCTGCAGCACGCCGAACACTACTACCGCATCATTGCCGCCGCACAGGCGCAGATGCAGGAACGCTTCCAGCGCGACGACCGCGGCGAATTCGACCGCGACGGCAGTGAGCGCGACGGCGATGATATGGATGGCGGCGACAATGACGACGTCGTGGTCGTTCAGCCTCCGCGCCAGCAGCAGGAACACCAGCAGCGCCGCAACAACGATGAGCAGCCGCGCCGTCAGAATGACGAGCAGCAGGGCCGCCGTTCGGACGAGCGCCGCTTCAACAACGAGCAGCGCCAGCGCCGCGACGAAGAGCAGCCGCGCCGTCAGAACGACGAGCAGCCGCGCAGCGAAGAACAGCCCCAGCCGCAGCCGCGCGCCGAGGAGCAGCCTCGCGAAGAGCGCCCGGCTCGCCAGCCGCGCCGTCGCGAAGAGCGTCCGGCACCGGTTGCCGCCGCAGCCCAGCCCGAAGTGATCGACGGTACCGGCCCGCAGCCGGAGATCGAAGGCATTCCGGCCGAGGTGTCGATGGACGAGGAAAGCGGTGCGGCAACGACCCGCCAGCCGCGCCGTCGTGCAGCCACCCCGCGTCCGCGCCGTCCGCGCCGCGCCGAAGGCGAAGCGGCAGCTGAAGGCGATGCCGGCGCGGGCGAAGCGCCTGCCATGGCTGATGCGGCTTCGGAATAAGCCGTTACGGCTTGAAAGAAGACATGTGTAAAAGGGCGTCCCTCGGGGCGCCCTTTTTCATTGGGCGGTCGCGCGGTCCCTGAAATATAAGAAATACACTATGAGTTTTTGCAGGGTTGCGACATTAAATTAGATATTGGTTGTATACCGGGCGTTAACTCTCGCGGCATGATCATCGGTTGTGAGAGCTTCGGTGGATGCGATCTGAGATAGTTGTTATTCGCTGTCAGGATTTGCCCCATAGATCTTCGAAGGAACGCGTTCCCGATGCCTCTCCTAACAACGCGCAACGCCAATGGATGGCGTCGCAGGCAAGGGGATGGGAATGTTCGGTCTGGCATCTGATGCGGGATATATCCTCGGTGCGATTGCAAAATCGCAAGCAATCATCGAGTTCGATCTGAAAGGCAATGTGCTGAAGGCGAACGAGAATTTCTGCAATGCTCTCGGCTACAGCCTTTCCGACATTGTCGGCAAGCACCACAGCATGTTCTGCGAGCCGGCGCTGGCGGCATCTCAGGAGTATCGCGATTTCTGGGCCCGGCTTGGCCGCGGCGAATATGATGCCGGCGCCTACAAGCGGCTGGCGAAGGGTGGTCGTGAGATCTGGATCCAGGCCTCCTACAATCCGGTTTTCAAGCACGGCAAGCCGTTCAAGGTGGTGAAGCTCGCGTCCGACATCACGGATGCCAAGAACAAGGCGGTCGAGGATGCCGGCAAGCTGGACGCGATCTCGCGTTCGCAGGCGGTTATCGAGTTCAAGCCGACAGGCGAGATCATCACGGCCAACGAGAACTTCTGCAACGGCCTCGGCTATTCGCTGAATGAGATCGTCGGCAAGCATCACAGCATGTTCTGCGAGCCGTCCTACGCGCGCACCGAGGAATATGCCAACTTCTGGCGTCGGCTGGCGGCGGGCGAGTTCATTGCCAACGAGTTCGTTCGCTACGGCAAGGGCGGCAAGGAGATCTGGATCCAGGCAGCCTATAACCCGATCACGGATGCCAATGGCCGGGTCTACAAGGTGGTGAAGTTCGCCACCGACGTAACGCAGCGCATGAGCGCCATCAGCCTGCTTGGGCAGGCGCTGCGTGGGCTTTCCGAGGGCGATCTGACCAAGACGGTGGAGACCGCCTTCGTACCCTCGATGGAGCAGCTGCGGCATGACTTCAACGCGACGATCGCCCGGCTCTCGGAGACGATGAAGACCGTCGGCGAGAACGCGCATGCGATCGCCGCCGGTTCCCGCGAGATCGGCTCGACGGCCGATTCCTTCTCGAAGCGCACGGAGCAGCAGGCGGCTTCCGTCGAGGAGACGGCGGCGGCGCTGGAGGAGATCACCACGACGGTCAACGATTCCAGCCACCGCGCCGACGAGGCCGGCAAGCTGGTTTCCCAGACCAAGAAGGGGGCCGAGCAATCCGGCCAAGTCGTTCGCAGCGCCGTGGCGGCGATGGACCAGATCGAGCAGTCGTCGCGCGAGATCACCAATATCATCGGCGTGATCGACGACATCGCGTTCCAGACCAATCTCCTTGCTCTCAACGCCGGTGTCGAGGCGGCGCGGGCGGGCGAGGCGGGCAAGGGCTTCGCGGTCGTGGCGCAGGAGGTGCGCGAACTGGCGCAGCGCTCCGCAAGTGCGGCAAAGGAGATCAAGTCTCTGATCACCAAGTCCAGCGAGCTGGTGCGCAACGGGGTCGATCTGGTCGGGCAGACTGGCAAGGCGCTGGAGACCATCGTCAGCCAGGTCAACGACATCAATGTCAATGTCGTGGCGATCGTCGAAGGTTCGAAGGAGCAGGCGACGGGGCTGAAGGAGATCAATCAGGCGGTCAACCAGCTCGACCAATCCACGCAGCAGAACGCGGCGATGGTCGAAGAGAGCACGGCGGCAAGCCACAAGCTGGCGGCCGAGGCCGAGGCGCTGCGCGGGCTGATCGCACAGTTCAAGCTGAGCGAGGCCTACGCCATCAGGCCGCCGTCCAGGGCGGCGCAGAGCTCGCCGGCACTGCATCTGGTTTCGCGCGTGGCCAGAGCCCATGGCATGGCGGCGCCAGTAGCGGACAGCTGGGAAGAATTCTGATCGTCATATCAGAATAAACGAGACGGCCGGCATCGCTTAAAAAGCGGTGCCGGCCGTTTCATTTTGGCGCGCGAGGTAAATGATGGAATGTGTATCATTGATTGTATAAATCGACGCTTATATTCCAGAACGGGTACACATCGCACGCCCCTGTTTCGCCTCATTCCACCTCGCCGTCTCATCCTGCTGCAATCCGTCCCATTTGTGGCTTCATATGTCTGCGGTTGTGCCAACATTCTCCATTAGCTGTTCATAATATGTTATCCGTCTTGCGAGGCTTACAAAACCTATGCGCGAAACACATTGAAATGTTAGAATTTACGCATATTCTTGTTTTCATGTAGAGGCGGGTAGTCTTCCACCCTTGGTTACAGCCCGCCGCTTCGGGAATGCGCGCTTCCCTTCATTGGTTTCGACTGCCTGGGCATTGGGCCCGGCAGCATCTCGTGGAGGTTGGAATGAACTTTAATGCATCGAAATACGCTGTTCTGGCCGTAAGTTGCGCCGCTTTGCTGGCTCCGCTGCCCGCGAGCGCCTTTGACGTCGGCGGCAGCAACGGTCTCAGCATCGGGACCAGCAACGGGCTCAGCGTATCGCTCGGCGGCGCCAATGGCGTCAATGCGAATGTCGGCGGAAACGGCAATGTTGCAACCGCATCGGTCGGCGGCGCCAGCGGCGTCAATGCGAACGTCGGTACCAGTTCAAGTGGTAGTCTCGGTGTCTCTGCCTCGGTCGGCGGCTCCGGCGGCGTCAATACGAACACATCTGTCGGTAGTGGTTCCGGCGGCGGGCTGAGCGTTGGAAATACCGCGAGCGTCGGTGGATCCAGAGGTCTCAACAGCAATGTCGGCGCCACGGTTGGCGGCTCCGGCGGTCTGGCGACGGCCAAGGCCAATGTTGGCCTCGGCGGCCGCACGTTGCTCAATCTCGGCCTCGGCGTCCCCGGTATCGATCCCGATGATCCGCGGAACCCGACCAACCCGACCAATCCGAATAACCCGTCCAACCCGAACGGCACGAACACGGGCAACAACGGCAGCAACGGACGCAACGGCCTCAACAACAGGCAGCTCCAGGCCTTCAACGACATGTCATCAGGTGACCGGGCGAAGATGAAGGTTCGCTGCAAGGATATCCTGGCTGGCGGCGGCGGCGGCTTCGACGGCAGCCTCGTCAAGCTCTGCAAGATGGTCATCGCGATGCGCTGAGCGGCGCTCGCCCAGCGATCCGGTTGCGAGATGTCTCCCAAGCAGCGAGTATCGCGCCGCCTTATCACCAACAGGCAGGCGTGCGCGATACGCCTGCTGGGCTCTTGAAGCCCGGGATCGTCGGGATCAAGGTCAGAAACAGAGGTGCGGCATGATTGCCGCACTTTTCATTTGTGGGGCGCGGCCTCGTGATAAGGTCCAAGCCGCTCCGTCAGCTTGCGCTGTACTTCACCGCCGTGATGGTCACCGGCCCGTATTGGGTCGGGATGCGAACGAAGACAGGGGCTATGACGTTGGCCGCATCGGCCTTGGCAAACCAGATTTCCATGCGGCTGCTCTTGCTCAGATACTCGATGTCGCTGCGGCCCTTCTTGTAGCCCGAGCGCGGTACGAAGCGCACGTTGCAGACTGTGGCCTTGCCGTTGAAGCCCTGCGTGGAAAAGTCCTTCGATCCGCTCGGCGACAGCACGAGGTCCATGCGCATCTCGCCGTCGTAGATCGGCAGTTTCTGCGCGCAGACATTGGTGTCGGCGGGGAAGATCAGGCCGGAAATGGGGTCGAGCACGGCGCGCATGTCCGAGGCGGGAACATCGACCCAATTCTGCGGCGGCTTGCGCGGGGGCTTCACCGTCGTCGAGGTGATGTTGCCGTTGGAGTAGCGGACATCATAGGTGCGGGCGCGCTTGCCGCTCTTGTAGTAGAGCAGATAGTGGTCCGCCTGCATGCGGTTGCCGCGCAGCCGGCCATCGACGCTGGTCTTGGCCGAGATGGTGGTGACGAGGTCGGCGAGGCCGGCCGAACTGATATCGCCGGAGACGCGATAGGTCTTGTCGTCCTCGATGCGGGTCATGAAGGCGGCGCGGGCGATGGTGATGATGCCGAGCGCGACCTTGTATTCGGTATGATGCACGACTTCAGCCGCGCCTGCCGGAATGGCCATCAGGCCCGCCAAGGCGGAAATGAAAATGCGTTTGCCCCAATGAGCCATGAATTGAACCTTGTTCGGTGCGCTGGTCAGGTCGCGAGATACGGTCTATACGCCTGTCGTGGCCTTTAGAGAACAAAAGCTTTTTGACGGAATTGCGAGGCTTTTGGACTGAATCGCCGGAAAGGCCAAGGTTTGGCTTGACGTGCACGGTCTGTCTGATTATAGAACCGCAACTTTCCAATCATGGCCTGATGGATTGCAAGCTCGACTTTGCGCGGGTCGGCAATCGATGGCCGAGAAAAACAAGAATAGGTGTCCCATGTCCCGCATGTGCGAATTGACCGGCAAGGCAGTCCTCGTTGGCAACAATGTCAGCCATGCCAACAACAAGACCAAGCGCCGGTTCCTCCCGAACCTGTGCCAGGTTACGCTGATCTCCGACGCGCTCGGCCAGCGTTACCGTCTTCGCGTTTCGGCTGCTGCTCTGCGTACCGTCGAGCATCGCGGTGGTCTCGATGCTTTCCTGATCAAGGCAAGCGAAAACGAACTGTCGATGCGCGCTCGTCTGCTGCGCCGCCAGATCGTCAAGAAGACCGCTGAAACGGCTGTTGCTGCCTAAGCAATAACCGACATTTAGCTATACGGCTTCAAAAGGCTTGCACGGTAATCCCGTTCAAGCCTTTTGCTTTGCCGGACTGTTCCTCCAACTGGTGGCATACCCCAGGATAAAAAAATGCTTCAGACGCGCTATACCCTTATCTACGTCGCCTTGATGACGCTTGTCGTCGTCTCGTCGAACTTCCTCGTGCAGTTCCCGCTGAACGTCACGTTCGCAGGCGTCAATCTCGCCGATCTGCTCACCTGGGGTGCCTTCACCTATCCGGTCGCCTTCCTGATCACCGATCTCACCAACCGTCAGTTCGGGCCGCAGGCGGCGCGCAAGGTGGTGTTCGCCGGCTTCCTCGTCGGCGTAGCGCTGTCCTTCTTCACATCGGTGCCGCGCATCGCGATCGCTTCCGGTACGGCGTATCTGGCTGGCCAGTTGCTCGATATCGCGCTGTTCAACCGGCTGCGCCGGCAGGCCTGGTGGCGCGCGCCGCTGGTCGGCTCGGTGCTCGGCTCCATGCTCGACACGGTGATCTTCTTCTCGCTGTCCTTTGCTGCCTTCTTCGTCTTCCTCGGTCCGAACGAGCCGTTCGCGCTCGAGGCGTCGCCCATTCTTGGCGTTTTCGCCGCCGAGGCGCCGCGCTGGATTTCCTGGGCGATCGGCGATTTCTGGGTGAAGCTGCTGGTCGGCCTCGTGATGCTTCTGCCCTACGGCGCGCTGATGAGCGTGCTCAGGCCGATGCAGGGCGCACGCGCGGCCAGCTGATCCTCGATACAATCCAACGGCGGCGCTTCATCATGAAAGCGCCGTCGCCATTTTGGGGCGGTCGCGAACATATTGCCGGGGCGAGCAGCCCATGATCCGCTTGAAAGCCGTGCTGAAGGCTGCCTCGGACTCGTAGCCGAGCGAGGGCGCGATGACCGAGATCGGGTCGCGGGAGTTCTCCAGCCGGTTGCCTGCCAGCAGCATGCGCCATTGCGCCAGATACTCCATCGGCGAGGTGCCGACCGTTTCCCTGAATTTCTGCGCGAAAGTGGAGCGCGACATGCCGGCGCGCGAGGCAAGCGCCTGCAGCGTCCAGCGTTCGGCAGGGCTGTCGTGGATCGCGGATATCGCAGCACTCATCTGCCTGTCGGCCAGCGCGAAGAGCCAGCCGACGCCGGTGTTCGAGCGATCGGCCAGATGCAGCCGCAAGGCCTGTACGAGGATCATGTGAGCGAGGTGCTCGACGATCAGGAAGCCGCCCGGCTGCGGTGCGCGCAGTTCCTGCATCATCTGCTCGACAGCAAAGCGCAGCGCCGCCTGGCTTTGCTCGTCGCGCAGGAGCACGATCGGCGGCAGCATCTTGAGCAGGATATCGGCGTGACTGCCGGCAAGGCCGAAGCGGCAGCTAACGATCGAGAAGTCGCGGCCATCGTTCAGCGAGACGATGCCATCCTTGCGCGGGCCGAGGAAGATCGTGGCGGCCGGGGTCGGTTCGAGCGCGAGATCGGTCGCCAGCCTGAACGGCCGGCCGCGTGGGAGCAGAAAGCTGTCTCCGGCGCGCAGATGTACCGGATCCTCAATACCCTCGACGCTGAGCCAGCAGGTGCCTGATACGATGGCGCCGCACTTGATGCCGCCTTGCTGGTCTGGAAACTGGATCGCCCAATCTCCGCCTGCCTCCATGCCGGCGGAGAGGTAGTTTTGCGGCTTCAGAAGCGAGAGCACATTTGACAGAGGGTCCATTGGAAACTCCGGACGATCGCGAAGATATTCCGGACAATATAACATGGACCGTATCGCCTCAAGGCCCTAGCTTCTCCTCGACACGTCCGCATCGGCGGGCGCGTCGCAGCAAGCAAGGAGATGACCATGCGCGTTTTCGTTACCGGTGCCACCGGCTTTGTCGGTTCGGCCGTCGTTCAGGATCTCATTCAGGCCGGCCATCAGGTGCTCGGTCTCGCCCGCTCGGATGCTTCGGCCGCGTCGCTGGAGGCTGCGGGGGCAAAGGTTCATCGCGGCGATCTAGAGGATCTCGACAGTCTGCGCCGAGGGGCTGATGCCTGCGACGGCGTGATCCACACGGGCTTCATCCACGACTTCTCCAAGTTCAAGGAGAATTGCGAGATCGACGGGCGCGCCATCGAGGCGATGGGCAAGGTGCTCTCGGGCACCGGCCGGCACATGGTCGTGACCTCGGGCACGGGTCTGCTGGCGCCGGGCGCGGTCGCCACGGAGGAGATGGCGGCACCCTCGTCGTCGGCCATTCCGCGGGTCTCGGAGAAGGCCGCGCTTTCCATGGTGCCGCATGGCCTCAGCGCCTCGGTGGTGCGTCTTCCGCCTTCCGTGCATGGCGATGGCGACCATGGCTTCGTGCCCATCGTCATCGGCCTCGCGCGCGAGAAAGGCGCCTCGGCCCATATCGGCGAGGGCATGAACCATTGGCCGGCGGTGCATCGTCTCGATACCGGCAGTCTCTACCGGCTGGCACTGGAGAAGGCGCAGGCGGGTGCGCGCTACCATGGCGTGGCGGAGGAGGGGATCCCGTTTCGCGAGATCGCCGGCGTCATCGGCAAGCGGCTTGGTCTGCCTGTCGTCTCAAAGTCGACTGAAGAGGCGGCGGAGCATTTCGGCTGGTTCACGCATTTCGCGTCGATCAACAACCGGGCGTCCAGCGCCTGGACGCGGGAAACGCTCGGCTGGGAGCCCAGGCATCAGGGGCTGATCGCCGATCTCGACCGACATGCTTACTTCGAGGGCTGACGTGCCCTGTCAATGCGAGGCGGCGGTGTCGGCCGATGGGTCGGGCCGCCGCTCGTCCAGCTTGAACTCCAGCATCAGGTTGCGCTGGAGGATCGAGTGGTTGTCGTCGGAGACGAGAATGACATGGGTGCTGCCGTCGGCGGCGGTAAAGGTGTCGAGACCTTCCATGTTGTCGATCTGGTAGCCGAAATCGCCCTGGATGAGGATCTCGCCGTCCATGACACTGCCGGGCTTGATATCGGTCGACTTGATGCGGCGGATGCGCATGCCAATGCCTTCGGCCATGTTGAAGCGGCGCTCCAGCAGCAGGAGATCGCCATTCGGCAGGAAGGCGCCGTCGGTGGCGTCGAAGTCGCCGTAATGGGCAAGCGCCAGCTTACCTTTCAGCGGCCCGTCCAGGATCGCGGCATAAGCATTTCCGTCGTCGTCAAGGCTGCGCTCGGCGACGATCAGCGTGCCGCCTTTGAGCGGGCTCGATGACGGCGAGACGGCGATCGTCTCGAAGCCGCGATTGGCGCGAAGCTGCTTCTTCTCGAAGGGGATGGGGAGCGTGTCGAGCGCGCGCGAGGTCTCGAAACCGGGATCGGGATAGAGGTCGACGCGGTGGAATTGCTCATATGAGACCATAACCTTGCCGTCCTTCAGCGCCACACCCTCGGCGTCCATCAATGCCTTGCCTTCGAGGATTTTACCGACGCGGTCGCGCATCGGGGTGATCTCGACATCGGCAAGCCCGCTCAGGCTGCCGTCCGCGCCGCGCTCGATGCGGCCGGTCATCCAGTGGCCGGTATCGAGGACGCCGACGAAATGCTTCTGGTCATCGCGGAAACGGATTGAGGACAGCGAGCCGAAGAGGCGGTTCGGGGAGACCATTTCCAGGCCGCCGACGAATTCGAAAGGCCCGAAGCGCTTCTCGTCGGAGCCGATCTTGAAGTTCGAGATGATGCTGCTTCTCACCTCCGCCGCCGGCGTTTCGGCCAGGGCGGATGTGCCGGCCGCAAGTGAGGCGGCCAGCAAGAGGGCTCCAGCGAAACGGGTTCGGAACGCCGGAGCCGATTGCTTCATAAGCGATCAGCCGGCGCGGCGGGCGCGTCCGCCGCGCGGTTGCGCCGCCTGATCCTCGAAGAGCGAGGCCAGCTGTTCGGTCATGGCGCCTGCGAGCTCGTCGGCATCGACGATGGTGACGGCGCGGCGATAGTATCGCGTGACGTCGTGGCCGATGCCGATGGCGAGGAGCTCGACCGGAGAGCGGGTCTCGATGCGTTCGATGACCGCGCGCAGGTGGCGCTCTAGGTAGTTGCCCGGATTGACCGAGAGTGTCGAATCGTCGACCGGCGCGCCGTCGGAGATCATCATCAGGATCTTGCGCTGC
Organism: Rhizobium sp. 2MFCol3.1; assembly: GCF_000377565.1. Taxonomy (GTDB): domain Bacteria; phylum Pseudomonadota; class Alphaproteobacteria; order Rhizobiales; family Rhizobiaceae; genus Rhizobium. Next base: position 92,623 of record NZ_KB898370.1, read on the forward strand.
TCGCGCCGCGCGATCAGGCGGTTATGCGCCCACATCAGCGCTTCGCCGTCGATGTTTTCCTTGAGCAGGCCTTCGCGCATCATCAGGCCGAGATTGGTGCGCGAGCGGCGCCATGGCGCGTCGGCTGACTTGTAGATGATGTGGCGCAGGTCGTTGAGGCGGCCCGGCGTCTGCGGCTTGCCATTGGCGAGCCACTGTTCGCGCGCCTGTCCGCCCTTCCAGGCCTTGGTAGTGAAGCCCAAGATTTCGACCTTTACGCCGCAGCGCTCCAGCGTGCGGGCGAGAATGTCGGCGCAGGTCGCGGCAACGGTGATCGGGCGGCCGCGCATGGAGCCGGAATTGTCGATCAGCAGCGTCACGACCGTATCGCGGAACTGCGTGTCGCGCTCCTTCTTGAAGGAGAGCGCCTGGGTGGGATCGATGATCAGGCGCGTCAGGCGGGCCGGATCGAGATAGCCTTCTTCCAGGTCGAAATCCCAGGAGCGGTTCTGCTGCGCCATCAGGCGGCGCTGCAGGCGGTTGGCAAGACGGCCGACGGCGCCCTGGAGATGGGCGAGCTGCTTGTCGAGGAAGGCGCGCAGGCGCTCCAGCTCGGCGGCGTCGCACAGCTCTTCGGCGGTGATCGTCTCGTCGAACTCCTCGGTGAAGACGTGGTAGTCGACCTTTTCGTTGAAATCGTCGAAGGGCGTGTTCGGACGGCGGGTTTCGCCCGGCGTCTCACTGTCGTCCTCGCCCTCTTCCTGCATGTCGTCGTCGGAGATCTCGGCGCCTTCGGTCTCGCCGTCCTCCATCTGCTCGTCGGCGACTTCGCTGTCTTCGACGGGGGCTGCATCCGAGCCGGCATCGTCCTCGACATCGTCGTCGTTCTGGTCTTCGCCGCTCGGCTTGTCTTCCTCGTCCTGCTGGTCGTCAGAGTCAGGATCGCTGTCGTCGTCGCCATATTCCTCGGCCATTTCCATGGCCGTGAGCATGTTGCGGATGACCTTGGAGAAGGCCTGCTGATCGTTGATGACGCCGGTCAGGTTCTCAAGATCCTTGCCGGCCTTGTCCTCGATGAAAGAGCGCCAGAGATCGAGCACCTTGCCGGCCGATTCCGGCGGCTTCTCGCCGGTCAGCTTTTCGCGCACCATCATGGCCACGGCTTCGCCGACGGGCGCGTCTTCCTGGCGTTCGATGCCGGAGAAATTGGCCTTGGCGTATTTTTCCGTCGTCATCGAGCGCAGATTGCTGGCGACGCCTTCCATGCGCAGCGCGCCGATCGATTCCACGCGCGCCTGCTCGACGGCATCGAAGATGGCACGGGCGTCGGAGCCCTGCGGCGCCATCGTCGCGTGCACCTTCTCGTCATGGCAGGCAAGTCGCAGCGCCATCGAATCGCCGAGCCCGCGGGTCACCGCAAGCTCGTGCATCGTCGGGCGCTTGGACAGTTCCGGCAGGCGGATGCGCTCGGCGGTCATGCCCGGCCGCTCGTTGGCGAAGGTCACCTCGACCTCGCCGTCGCCGGCGATCGCGCGCACGCTGCCGGTTATCGCCCGGCGCAGCGGCTCCACGTCGACGGGTGCACCGGGCTTTGCTTTCGAATTGTCACCACGCGCTGCCATGATCCGTTAGCCTCAGGCCTCCAGGACGATGTTGGCGGCGCTTTCCTTCAGCTCGACGCCGAAGGCGCGCTGATAGTGCTCGGCAACCAGCGGACGCTCCAGTTCGTCGCACTTGTTGAGGAAGGTGACACGGAAGGCGAAGGCGAGATCGCCGAAGATCTCGGCATTCTCGGCCCAGGTGATGACGGTACGCGGGCTCATGACGGTCGAGAGATCGCCGTTCATGAAGGAGGCGCGAGTGAGATCGGCGACGCGGACCATCTTGGAGACGGTATCGCGGCCGTTCTTGTCCTTGCCGAAGCTCTTCACCTTGGCGGCGACGATGTTCACTTCGTGCTCGTGCGGCAGGTAGTTCAGCGTCGAGATGATCGACCAGCGGTCCATCTGCGCCTGGTTGATCTGCTGCGTGCCGTGATAGAGGCCGGTGGTATCGCCGAGGCCGATGGTGTTGGCGGTCGCGAACAGGCGGAAGGCCGGGTGCGGGCGGATAACGCGGCTCTGGTCGAGCAGCGTCAGGCGGCCGGAGGATTCCAGAACGCGCTGGATGACGAACATGACGTCGGGGCGGCCGGCATCGTATTCGTCGAAGACGAGCGCGACGTTGTGCTGGTAGGCCCAGGGCAGGATGCCGTCCTTGAATTCGGTGACCTGCAGGCCGTCCTTGACGACGATGGCGTCCTTGCCGACGAGATCGATACGGCTGACATGGCTGTCGAGGTTGATGCGCACGCAAGGCCAGTTGAGGCGGGCGGCGACCTGCTCGATATGCGAGGACTTGCCGGTGCCGTGGTAGCCGGAGATCATCACGCGTCGGTTATGAGCGAAGCCGGCAATGATGGCGAGCGTGGTTTCGCGATCGAAGAGATAGTCGGGATCGAGATCCGGAACATAGGCGCTGCCCTGGCTGTAGGCCGGAACGCGGATGTCAGAATCGATGCCGAAGACCTCCCTGACCGAAACGGTGGTGTCCGGAAGTTCCGAGATATCAAGGTCAATCTTGCTCATCATGTCTCCAAGGCGGGTGGCCGACACCCTGCCATACTGTCTCAGCTCGTTTCGCGATCATGGCGTTGTGGTATCCCACGCGCTCATGTCTGAACGTCGGCGATGCTTCTCCGGGACTGAAACGAAACCTCGGGGACGATCAAATCACCGCCTGCGAGCATTCTTGACGATAGTCCCGGACAAGAAACGCCGCGTCCGGAAGTGGCCGAGGCGCCTGTGAGACAAACGCGGAAAAGGTGCCGCGGTTGCCTGCGGCCTCAGCCGATTTGGACCATACCCGATTGAAGACCAAGAGCAAGGACGGGAATTAACAAAAACCGTTCTGCTTCAATAATTGATAGGCCTGGATCACGGCGCGGAAGCGCTCCTCGGAACCACGGTCGCCGCCGTTCGCGTCGGGATGGTGCTTCTTCACCAGTTCCTTGTAGCGGCTCTTGATCTCTGACGATGTGGCGTTGGCCGCAAGGTTCATGGTGTCGAAGGCCTTGGCTTCCAGGCTCTTCAGCTTGCGCTGCTCGGGAAAGCGCGGGCCGCTGCTCTTGTTTTCCTTGACGAAGCCGAAGGGATCGCGAACCCGCGTATAGGCGCCGGAGCGGATATCCGACTGGATCGGGCTATCCTTGGCCGACTTGTTGACGCCGACGGTCCAGGTCGGGCGATGGCCCGTGATCGCTTCCTTCTGGTAGCGCGCGATCTCGCCGTCCGAGAGGCCGGAGAAATAGTTGTAGCCCTTGTTGTACTCTTTGACGTGCTCGAAGCAGAAGAGAAAGAACTGCCCCTCGGCATTGCGTCCGACGGGAGCGCGATGCACGCCTTTCTTGTCGCAGCCGTCCCACTGACAGGACGGGGGAGCCTGTTCGGGTTCCTGCTCGCGTTTGCGGCGGGTGCGGATGCGATCGAAATATTTGGAATCAAGTCTCATGACGGCGCTAATTATGGGGCTCAGAATGGGTGAGGACAAGAATTGACAAACGGGAATGTTGCTGGCTTGGTGGGAACCTTTTTCTCAAGGCAGCAAGATCGGCTCATGACAGTTCAATCCTCCATCGAAGAGAAGCTCACCGCGGCATTCGCGCCGGAGCGGCTTGATGTCATCAACGAAAGCCACCTGCATGCGGGCCATCACCCTGACGTTACAGGGGAAGGCGAGACCCATATGCGGGTCAGGATCATCTCCGCATCGTTTGCCGGCATGACACGGCTGGCGCGTCACCGGGCGATCACGGAGCTTCTGAAACCTGAACTGGATACGGGGTTGCATGCGCTGGCAGTGGAGCCGGCGGCGCCCGGAGAGCCGGTGCGCTGGTAAGCCGACACCGCGTCATATGGGCGCGGTGCGGCGGTTTCGCAAGGATGGCGGGCGCCTCTAACGAATCAGAAGTGCCGTCGCGTAGAGGCCGAAGCCGAAGACGGTGTGGGCGACGAGGCCGAGGAAGCGAACCTTGTTGGGGTTCGGCGTCTTCGATGCCGCCCAGCCGATGCCGAGGCCCGGCTGCAGCAGGAACCAGCCGCCGGCGATGGTGACGATGCCCCAGATCCAGGCGGGCAGGAAGGTCGGCGCGATCAGCCAGTAAGGGCCGGTCAGGATCACCAGCATGATGCCGTAGATGATGCCGACGGCGTAATGGAAGACCCAGCCGAGCGCCACTTCATGCTTATAGGGTTCGGCCTTGCCGATATCGTCGTGGAAGACGGTGCCCTTGGCGAAGAGATGCCAGAGCCAGCGGCCGGGCGGTCCCCAATTGGGTATCGCGCCCTTGGCAAGAGCGATAGACCAGATGTCCATGAGGATGGTGGCGCCGATGCCGATGGCGATCGAGCGCCAGAGAAGATCAAACATATCAAATCCATAATGATGCTGCTCGCCGGGCTCCTCCCGCAGCGCGCAATGGGTGACAAGGGGATGACGGGAGATCAGGCGGGGTTGTTTTCGTTCTCCTCCGCCGGGCGGATACGCAGTCTGGTGATGCGGTTCTTGTCGCGTTTCATGACGATGAAGCGCTTGCCGTAGAATGTGAAGGCCTGGCGCTCCTCGGGAATGGTCATGGATTCGTGGATGACGAGACCGGCGATCGTCGTCGCCTCCTCGTCGGGGAGTTGCCAGTCGAGCGCGCGGTTGAGATCGCGGATCGGCACGTTGCCATCGACCACCACCGAGCCGTCCGCCTCCTGGCGCACGCCCTGCATTTCGATGTCGTGCTCGTCGGAGATGTCGCCGACGATCTCCTCGAGGATGTCTTCCAGCGTGACGATGCCCTGCACCTCGCCATATTCGTCGACCACGACGGCGAAATGCTGCTTGCGGCGCAGGAAGGCGTTGAGCTGCGCCTCGAGATTGGTGCTGTCGGGCACGAACCAGGGCTTTTGGGCGATCTTGATGATGTCGAGCTGTTCGGGCTCGGCGTTGCGCTCGGCGAGCGCCCTCAGCAGGTCCTTGGAGTGCACGACGCCGATGATGTTGTCGGTCGTGCCGCGCCAGAGCGGCATGCGGGTAAACGGGCTGTCGAGAATGGTGCGCACGACAACCTCCGGCGGATCGTCGGCGTTGATGCAGCGCATGGCCATGCGGTGGACCATGATATCGGACAGTTCGAGTTCGCCGAGATCGAGCACGCCGCCGAGGCGGTCGCGATCGGCCTTCACCACCGATCCCTCGCGATGCAAGAGATCGACGGCGCCGCGCAGCTCTTCGTGCGCCGACAGCATGGAGACTTCGCGCGACAGGTTGATGCCGAAGCGGGCGAGAATCCAGCGGACGATGAGGTTTACGAAGGAGGAGACCGGGCCGACGATGAAGACGAAGGCCTTGACGGCCTTGGCGACTGCGAGCGCGAAACGTTCGGGGATCGAGATCGCCCAGCTCTTCGGCAGCACTTCGGCGAAGATGACGAGGATGACCGTCATGGCGAGTGTCGCCAGCGCCACGCCCGAGTTGCCAAACAGGCCGAGGAAGACGCTGGTGGCGATCGAGGACGAGAGGATGTTGGCGAGGTTGTTGCCGATCAGGAGCGCGCCGATCAGCCGGTCGCGGCGCTCGATCAGTTCGCGCACGATGCCGGCGCGCTCTTCGCCGTTGGCCTCAAGCGTATGGATGCGGCTGCGCGATACGGCGGTCAGCGCCGTCTCGGAGCCGGAGAAGAAGGCGGACATGAGGACGAGGGCCACGATGGAAACGATTTCCGGCCAATATGCGGAAAGAAATGCCAGCGTGCCTTCGAGGGTCATTGCGGGTGTTTTTCCTTGAGGAAGCTCAACACTTCGGATGCCGGGACGTCGTTTGCGACGAAGGACTGGCCGATGCCGCGGGTGAGGATGAAGGTGAGCTTGCCGCTCTTGACCTTCTTGTCCTGCGCGATCGCGTCCATCAGCACTTCGGCCGGCGGCAGCGTGCCCGGGATTTGCGACATGCGGGTCGGAAGGCCGACTTCCTTCAGGTGGTGCTCGACGCGCTTTGCGTCGTCAGGGCTTGCAAGGTTCATGCGGGCCGAGAATTCGTGGGCGAGCACCATGCCGATCGCAACGCCTTCGCCATGGACGAGACGGCTGCTGTCGTAAGCGGTTGCGGCTTCCAGCGCGTGGCCGAAGGTGTGGCCGAGATTGAGCAGGGCGCGCTGACCGTTTTCATGCTCGTCGGCGACGACCACGTCCGATTTCGCCTGACAGCTTGCGGCGATCGCCTCGATGCGGGCGGCGCCGCCGGAGAAGACGGACTGCCAGTTGTTTTCCAGCCAGGTGAAGAAATCGGGCTTGTCGATCAGCCCGTATTTGGCGACTTCGGCGTAGCCGGCGCGGAATTCGCGTTCGGAGAGCGTGTTCAGAACATCGCTATCGGCCAGTACGAGGTCCGGCTGGTGGAAGACGCCGATCAGGTTCTTGCCGTGGCGGCTGTTGATGCCGGTCTTGCCGCCGACGGAGGAATCAACCTGCGACAGCAGCGATGTCGGGATCTGCACGAAGCGCACGCCGCGTCTGATAATGCCGGCAACGAAGCCGGAGAGGTCGCCGATGACGCCGCCGCCGAGCGCGATCACGTAATCGTTACGCTCGACGCGGGCTTCCAGAACCTTGTCGCAGGCGGTGATCAGATGCTCGAAGCTCTTGGTCTTTTCGCCGGCCGGCAAGATCAGCGAAGACGAGGCGATGCCGGAGGCCGTCAGGCTCTCGACGAGGGCGTTGAGATAGAGCGGCGCGACGTTCTCGTCGGTGATGATGGCGGCCTTGCGGCCCTTGAGGCGGGCGGCGATCTCGGCGCCGGCACGCGCGATCAGGCCGGGACCGATCAGGATGTCGTAGGCGCGGTCGCCCAGCGGCACGTGAACCTTGCATTCGGCAGAGGCGGCAATCGCATTCATCAGGCTGCACTTTCGGTTCTGCTGTCGATCACGGCTTTCAGCACTTCGTCGGCCATTACTTCCTTGCGCACATCGCGCGAGAGAACGGTGAGGTCGGCCTGCTCGTAGATCGGGTATCTTGCGTTCATCAGGTTTTCGAGCGTCTGCTTGGGATTTTCGGTCTTCAGCAGCGGGCGGGTGTCGCGTTTGTTTACGCGTTCCCAGAGCACGTCGAGATCGGCCTTCAGCCAAACCGACAGGCCGCCTCGCTTGATATGCTTGCGGGTGCGGTCGTTGATGAAGGCGCCGCCGCCCGTGGAGACGAGGCGCGGGCCGCCCTTCAGCAGCCGCTTCATCACCCGTCCCTCAAGCGCGCGGAATTCGTCTTCGCCGTAGGCTGCGAAAAGCTCGCTGATCGACATGCGCGACACGCGCTCGATTTCGGCATCGCTATCGATGAAGGGGATGCCCAGCTGGGTGGCGACGATACGGCCCACCGACGACTTGCCGGCGCCCATCAGACCAACGAGGATCAGATTGCGCGAACCGAGCGCAGCACGAGCTCTGTCCCTCAGGCTATCGGCAACGATCAGAACTGGGTCGTTCATTGGTCCATTCACACTTTGTTTGCGAACGGTATCAACAAATGCAGGTGTAGCGTCAAGTCAGAGGTAAGGGAATCATGGTTCAAAAGCTGCTTCTTGCACTTGCAAACGCGCTTCTTCATAAAGAAGCAAAGCCATGGAGTTGTTGAATGCCGAGCCTGTTCCGATTTCTCGCCATATTGGCGGTCATCGCCGGAGCGATATACGGAACGATGTGGGCGCTCGTGACTTTCGTCGAGCCGAAGGAGCGCGACGTGACGATCCGCATTCCATCCGAGCGGATCAATCCGCCCGCCACCGGCGCGATCAGCCCGGCGAAGAAGTGACGCGATGAGGGATCTCAGCCGCGTTCAGGTCGAGTCCTTTCTCGAAATGATGAGCGCCGAGCGGGGTGCCGCTGCCAATACGCTTTCCTCCTACGAGCGCGATCTCGACGACCTGCATTCCTTCCTGAACGGCAGAAGCGTGCGGCTGACCGAGGCCGCGTCCGCCGATCTCTCGGCCTATCTGGCTTCACTTGCCGCGCAGGGCTTCAAGCCTTCGTCGCAGGCGAGGCGGCTGGCGGCGATGCGGCAGTTCTACAAGTTCCTCTATGCCGAGGGGCTGCGCACCGACGATCCGACCGGCATTCTCGACGCGCCGAAGAAGGGGCGGGCGCTGCCTAAGACGATGGGCGTCGACGAAGTCGGCCGGCTTTTGGAGAAGGCCGAGGAGGAGGCGCAGGACGAGGCGCCCGGGCAATTGCAGCGGCTGCGCATGCTGGCGCTGCTGGAGCTGCTTTACGCCACCGGCATGCGCGTCAGTGAGCTGGTGTCGCTTCCCGCCCGCGTGCTCGACCAGGAAGGGCGTTTCCTGATCATCCGCGGCAAGGGCAACAAGGAGCGGCTGGTGCCGCTGTCGCAATCGGCGATCGCAGCGCTGAAGCTTTATGGCCGGATGCTGGCCGCCGAGGCGGCAAAAGCCGAAAATCCACAGGAAAGCCCTTGGCTGTTTCCGGCGGCCTCGAAAGAGGGGTATCTCGCCCGACAGGTCTTTGCCCGCGACCTCAAGAACCTGGCGATCCGGGCGGGGCTTACCCCATCGATGATCTCGCCGCACGTGATGCGGCACGCCTTTGCCAGCCATCTGCTGGCCAACGGCGCCGATCTGCGCGTGGTGCAGGAACTGCTTGGCCATTCGGACATTTCCACCACGCAAATCTACACGCATGTGCTGGAAGAAAGGCTCCAGCAACTGGTCCAAACGCATCACCCCCTTGCCAAACAGGCGAAAAAGCAGGATTAGGACCGGCGACAAGGGCAGCCAAAAGACAAATGCCCCGGGCACAAGGAACGGAAACGCACCTCATGCACAATTATCTCGACTTCGAAAAGCCGATCTCCGACCTCGAAGGCAAGATCATCGAACTGAAGAAGATTGCCTCGGAAGACGAGAGCATCGACACATCCGATGAAATCGGCAGGCTCGAAGTTCGTGTTCGCGAAGCGACGGTCGAAATCTATTCGAAGCTCAACGCCTGGCAGAAGACCCAGGTCGCGCGTCATCCGCAGCGGCCGCACTTCGTCGACTACGCCAAGACGCTGTTCCAGGAATTCACGCCGCTCGCCGGCGACCGCAAGTTTTCCGAGGATGCCGCCATCCAGGCGGGTCTGGCGCGCTTCCGCGGCCAGCCTGTTGCCGTCATCGGCCAGGAAAAGGGCAACGACACGAAGAGCCGCCTGAAGCACAATTTCGGCAGCGCGCGCCCCGAGGGCTACCGCAAGGCGATCCGTGTGCTTGAGATGGCCGACCGCTTCGGTCTGCCCGTGATCACGCTGGTCGATACGGCTGGTGCCTATCCCGGCGTCGGCGCCGAAGAGCGCGGGCAGGCGGAAGCCATCGCCCGTTCGACGGAAATGTGCCTCGGCCTCAAGGTTCCGATCATCTCCGTCGTCATTGGCGAAGGCGGTTCGGGCGGCGCGATCGCGATCGCCACCGGCAACCGGGTCTACATGCTCGAGCATGCGATCTACAGCGTGATCTCACCTGAAGGTGCGGCCTCCATCCTGTGGCGCGATTCCGCGCGCGCCAAGGAAGCGGCCACCAACATGAAGATCACCTCGGACGACCTGAAGGCGCTCGGCATCATCGACGGCATCATTGGTGAACCGCTCGGCGGCGCGCATCGCGATCCTGATAGCGTGATCGCGTCGACCGGCGATGTCATCGCCAATGCGCTCGGCGAAATGGCGAGCCGCACCGGCGAGCAGATCCGCAACGATCGCCGCCAGAAGTTCCTGAACATGGGCCGCAACCTCTAAGGGGGTTGCGAAGCAGGCTTGGGGGAGGCCGCGGATTGCGGCCAAACCTTGGCCACATTAGTGTTATCAATAGCTTTTGTGCTTGCGGGGGTCGTGGGTGCGCGGCATGGTCATTAAGGTTTTATAAACCAGATTGGGCCAATGATTCGCTTCACTTCGAACCCGTTCAACGGATTGGGTCGCATCTCGTAATTGGGCTAGATTGAATGCGCTTTCGTCATTTTGCCTATGTTTCCCTGATGGCGCTGGCCTTGGCCGGCTGCAACGACGCGTTGGAAACCACGCAGATCGACCTGTCCAAGGTCAAGAACAAGGTCGAACAGCCGCTTCCGCCGCGCATCCTCAACGAAATGGCCGCGAAGAGCATGGATCGCAATTCGCCGATCCTGATCCGCATCTTCAAGGAAGAAGGCCAGCTCGAGATCTGGAAGGCGAAGACGGACAACCGCTACGACAAGATCGCCAGCTACAAGATCTGCGCGTGGTCGGGCCGTCTCGGTCCCAAGGTGAAACAGGGTGATCGGCAGGCGCCGGAAGGTTTCTACAACCTGACCAAGGCGAACCTGAACCCGAACTCGAAATATTATCTCGCCATCAATACCGGCTTTCCGAACCGCTACGATGCCGTCAACGGCCGCACCGGCACGGATCTGATGATCCACGGCGCTTGCTCGTCGTCGGGCTGCTATTCGATGACGGACGAGCAGGTGCTCGAGATTTATGCTTTCGCGCGCGACGCCTTCAAGGGCGGCCAGACCGGTGTGCAGCTGCAGGCCTTTCCGTTCCGGATGACGGCCGAGAACATGTTCAAGCACCGGATGAACGAGAACTTCGATTTCTGGAAGATGCTGAAGGTCGGCTACGACAATTTCGAAGTCACCAAGCGTCCGCCGGAAGTGAACTTCTGCGAGAAGAGATACGTCTTCAACCAACAGTCTTCGGGCGCGTTCAATCCCGGCGGCAAGTGCCCCGAGATGTCGACGCCGCCGGCGCTGACCGCAGCGCTCGCCTCCTACGACAAGACCTATGAGCTGGCCTACACCAAGGCGTCGAAGGAATTCGACGGCATGGCGTGGTACGATCCTTCGGAAGCCGAGCGCAAGGCCGTCGTTGCCAAGCAGCGCAAGGGCCGCGAGCTCGCCTATGCGCCGACCGGCACGTCGCTCGAAGCCGGCAAGATGATGAAGGTCGCCGATCTCGAAGGCATGGCGGCCGCCAAGACCGCGACCACGGTTGCGGCCAACACGGTGACCGGCTCGACACCTGCCGACGCCACCGCTGGCGTGAAGACGGCCGATGCGGCGATCGTCAACCCGGCATCCGTGCCGGTGCCGACGCCGAACCCGATGGAATCGGCTCCGACCACCGCGACGGCTTTCGCGCCTGTCGAGCAGCCTGAATCTGTCGAGGTGGCCTCCAAGAAGCCGTTCTGGAAGTTCTGGGGCCGGGATTAATCGCGCGTGAGCGCTATCTCCTATGATCTGCGCGGGCTGAAATGCCCGCTGCCCGTCATCAAGACACGCAAGAAGATGTCGTCGCTGCCATCAGGCGCGACGATCCGTGTCGAGACGACCGATCCCCTGGCGGGGATCGATATTCCGCATTTCTGCCATGAGGATGGTCACGAGCTGATCGAGACCGAGAAGACCGAGAGCGGTCACCGCTTTCTGATCCGCAAGCGATAGCGAGCGTCGGCTTATCCCTAAAAGCGCATTCCCGGTATCGCTAGCGGGTTGTCGTTGAGGGCCGTGCGGTCGGCAGTGTCAATGCGCGGCTTGCCGAGGAAGGCGTCGAACAGGTCCTTGACGAAGGCTTCCGGCAGATCCTTGGTGATCAGCATCATGCGGGTGCGCCGGTCCTGAGGATCCGGCCATGCCGGCAGGCGGATCGGCGGGTGGAAGATGCTCTGCACACCATGCAGCACCAGCGGCCGGTCGGGACGATCGGACATCGCGACGATGGCCTTCATCCGCAGCAGCTTTTCGCCGTGCGCCGAGCGCAGGAGATCGACGAACATGTCGAGCGCCATCGGGTCGATCGGCTTCTCCTCGACGATCGAGAAGGAACGGATCGAGGCGTCGTGACGGTTCACGTCGTGCGCGTGCTGGTGGTCGTGGTGATGGTCATCATGATCATGGTTATGATGCTCATGATCGTGGTGGCCGTGACCGTCATGGCCGTGATGATGATGCTCGTGATTGTGCCCATGGTGGTCATGATCATGATCGTGGGCGTCTTCGTCACGCAGCCAGCGGCCGACATCGGCGCTCTTGGTGGCGGGATCGTAAATGCCGTTCACGAGGGTGGCGGCGGTGCCGGTGGCGGCGTCGTCGGCGTCCATCAGGGCGGCGCGCGGGTTGAGCGCGCGCAGGCGGGCTTCAAGCTTTTCCAGTATGGCGGGGGAAGCAAGCGTCTTCTTCGATATGATCAGGCGATCGGCAACGGCGGCCTGCTTGACGGCTTCCACGTGGTTGTCGAGCGTCTGCAGCCCGTTGGCGGCATCGACGACGGTGACGACGCCATCGAGCGAAAAGCTTTCGGCAATGATCGGATTGCCCATGATCGCCTGCATGACCGGCGCCGGATCGGCAAGGCCCGTGGTCTCGACGACGACGCGCTTCACCGGCTTGACGCGGCCGGTCTGGATGGCGTCCATCAGGTTGGCGAGCGTATCCACCAGTTCACCGCGTACGGTGCAGCACAGGCAGCCATCCGACAGCTCGATGATCGCGTCGCCGGAGCTTTCGACGAGCAAATGGTCGATGCCGACATCGCCGAACTCGTTGATGATCACGGCGGCGTCCTTCATGGCCGGATCCTTGAGGATGCGGTTCAGAAGGGTCGATTTGCCTGCGCCGAGAAAGCCGGTGAGGATGGTGACCGGAATGCGATCCACAACTGCGCTCATGCCTGTATGCCTTGGATGTATTTATGCCGTAGAGGTCTGTAAGCCTTAGAAGCCGGAAGTGGGTCGCGGGGTCGGGATCGGCACGTTGGCGATATCGCCGACGCCATCAGCCGTCGCCAGCTTGTCGGGCTGCGGGTCGTTCTGGCCGGGGATCAGGCCGGCATAGACGAAGTTCGGCTCGTGATCCATTTCCTGGATATAGGGAGAATGGATCTTCATGCGGCCCACCTCGTCGCGCGTTTCGCTGCGGATCTTGGCGCCCTTGGCGCTGCAGATTTCGGCGGTGAGGTCGGCGACTTCCTGCGTTTCGCCATAGGGCTTCAGCGAGCCCAGCGTGTCGGTGCCTGTCGGCTGCGTGGTGAAACCGCGCTGCAGCATGTCGGCCGAGGCGTCCGCGCGGGCGGCGAGGCTATCGGTGCCTAGCACGACGGAAACCAGCGTGCGGCCGTTGCGCGTCGCCGAGCTGATCTGGTTGAAGCCCGATGCGCAGATGAAGCCGGTCTTCATGCCATCGGCGCCGGCGAAGCGGCCGATCAGCATGTTGATGGCGGGAATGTTCTGCTTGCCCGTGGTGATCCCCTCCAGCGAGAAGTAGCTGGCATATTGCGGGAAATCGCGGCGCAGCGCGACCGACAGGATCGCGAGATCGCGCGCCGTCGTGTACTGGCCCTTGCCGGGCAGGCCGTTCGGATTGACGAAGTGCGTGTCGTTCATGCCGAGCTTGGCGGCTTCGGCGTTCATCCTGAGAACGAAGGCATCCTGCGTGCCGCCGACTGCTTCGGCGACGGCGACCGCGATATCATTGGCGGATTTGACGATCAGGATCTTCAGCGCGCTGTCGAGCGTCAGCTTCTGGCCCGGCTTGAAATACATCTTGGCCGGCGGCTGGGCGGCGGCGGTCTTGCTCATGACGATCGGCGTATCGACGCTGATCTGGCCGGAGCGGATCGCGTCGAAGGTGGTGTAGATGGTCATCAGCTTGGTGAGCGAGGCCGGATACCACTTGCGGAAGGCATCCTCATGCTCGAGCACGCGGCCGCTCTGCACATCGACCAGGATATGCGGATTGGCATAGGCCTGCGACGTCGCGGAGAAGGCGATGGCGGCTGCGGAAGCGGCGATGGTGATCGGCCGCAAGGCGGCAAGCAGGCGTTTCTGGCGCGTCGACACGGTTTGTCCTTAAAGATGTCCTGATGTCTCGAAAGTTTCCCCTATTTAACGTATATGGCCATGACATGGCAAAGGTCATTGTCTAACTTATTTGCGAGCCGTGGTATCAATCCCGTTATTGCCGCCGTTTTCGATTTTCAGCAGGGAAGCAAGCATGCCGATTTTGAACAGAGCCGCCGAACTTCAGGACGAAGTGACCGAGTGGCGCCGGCACATCCATGAGCGGCCGGGCCTGCTCTATGCGGTGGAAGAGACGGCCGCCTTCGTGGCCGAGAAGCTCAAGGAATTCGGCGTCGACGAGATCGTTACCGGCATCGGCCGTACCGGCGTGGTCGGCCTGATCAAGGGCAATGGCGCGGGATCGCGCACGATCGGCCTGCGCGCCGACATGGACGCACTGCCGCTCACCGAAATCTCGGGCAAGCCATGGGCATCGAAGATAGAGGGCAAGATGCACGCCTGCGGCCATGACGGGCACACGGCGATGCTGCTGGGTGCCGCGAAGTATCTTGCCGAAACCCGCAATTTCAACGGCAATGTCGCGGTCATCTTCCAGCCTGCGGAAGAAGGTGGCGCCGGGGGCGACCTGATGGTCAAGGACGGCATGATGGAGCGCTTCGGCATCCAGGAGGTCTATGGCATGCACAACATGCCCGGCCTTCCCGTCGGCCATTTCGCCATCCGCAAGGGGCCGATCATGGCCGCGACCGACGAGTTCACCGTCACGGTCAAGGGGCGCGGCGGGCACGCGGCGCAGCCGAACCGCACGATCGATCCGATCGCGATCGGCACCCAGATCATCACCAACTTGCAGATGATCGCATCCCGCAATGTCGACCCGCTGCGCTCGGTCGTGGTGTCGGTCACCAAGTTCAATGCCGGTTTCGCGCATAACGTCATCCCCAACGAGGCGACGTTTGCCGGAACCGTGCGCACGCTCGACGAGGCGGTGCGCGATCTCGCGGAGAAGCGTTTCCGGCAGATCGTTGCCGGCGTAGCCGAGGCGCATGACGCGGAGGCGGAGATCCAGTTCAACCGCAACTATCCCGTCACATCCAATCATGCGAGTGAGACGGAGCATGCGACGGCGGTGGCGACCGATATCGCGGGTGCCGGCAACGTCAACCCCGATATCGATCCCATGATGGGCGGCGAGGATTTCTCCTACATGCTGAACGCGCGGCCCGGCGCCTTCATCTTCATCGGCAATGGCGATACCGCCGGCCTGCACAATCCGGCCTACGACTTCAACGACGACGTCATCAGCCACGGCATCTCCTACTGGGTGCGGCTCGCCGAGCAACGGCTGGGCGAGTGATCGGCTGATATCGGAGACCCGGGCTACCCGGGTCTTCTCCCGCATCGCGCGTGACGCGATGGAACCCGGCCAGGGCCGTGGCAAACGATCGAATGTGCAGGAAAATGGTGTCCACGAGAGGATTCGAACCTCCGACCCCAGGATTAGGAATCCTGTGCTCTATCCTGCTGAGCTACGTGGACAACGTCCCCTGCATAGCTTGACTGCCCGTGTCGATCAATAAGCTTTTGACGACATTCTCCTCTTCGCCATGACCCACCTGTTCAATCCCGCGCCGGTCCGTTCGGTGTCATGGACACGAGCGATGTCAGGCAAACGCAAATTTTGGGCAGCTGTCTCATAGGGGCACGGTGTTGCGTCATGGCGGCACAGGGTCATGTTGCGATGCAAAACTCGCGTTAACAGTGAGATTTATTAGTTTTGCACAACCATAGAAAGAGCAAGCTCTCGTCGCTGTTGTGATCCATGTTCGGGACATCACTGCCCCAGTTTCATGCGATCGCGAGGCCATGTGTCCCAATTCGAGGCGAAAACATCCGCGCCGTTCCTGATTTCCGCCGTCTCGTCCGTGCGGGGCACGCTGATCGGGATCGGAATGACGAGCTGCTTCATCAATATCCTGGCGCTGACAGGCTCGTTCTTCATGCTGCAGGTCTATGACCGCGTCATTCCCGCCCGCAGCCTTCCGACGCTGGTCGGGCTCGGCATCATCACGCTGACGCTCTTCGCCTTCCTGGGGCTGCTCGAACTTTTGCGCTCGCTGGTGCTGGCGCGGCTGGGGCAGTCGGTGGACGAGCGTTTCGGGCCGATCGTCTTCCGCTCCTTCGCCACCGCGCCGTCGCGGCGCAGCGTCGAGGAAAACGGGCTGCAGCCGATGCGCGATATCGACATGGTGCGCGGCTTTCTCTCCGGGCCGGGGCCGACGGCGCTGTTCGATCTTCCGTGGATGCCGTTCTATCTCGGCCTCTGCTTCCTGTTTCATGTCTGGATCGGGGCGGTGGCGCTGGCGGGCGCGCTTGTTCTCGTTGGCCTGACCATCATTGCCGAAATCCGCACGCGGGCGCCGACGCAGGCCGCGGCCAGGATCGGGCTGGAGCGGACGGCGCTTGCCGAAGCCACCCGCCGCAATGCCGAGACGGTGGCGTCGATGGGTTTCGCGCGGCGGCTGGAGGAGCGCTGGTCGGCGATCAATCTGCGCTATCGCGACACGCAGTTCAAGGCGACCGGTATCACCGTGTCGCTGTCGACACTGTCGCGCGTCGTGCGGCTGGTGCTGCAGTCGGGTGTGCTGGCTGTCGGGGCCGTTCTCGTCATTCGCCAGGAGGCGACGGGCGGGATCATGATCGCGAGCTCGATCCTGATCAGCCGGGCGCTGGCGCCGGTCGAGCTGGCGATCGGGCAGTGGCGGGGCTTTGCCGCAGCGCGCCAGAGCTGGGCGCGGTTGCTTCGGTTGAGCGAGGCGGATGAGGTGAGCGATCCGGATGTGCGGCTGCCTGCGCCGGTCAAGGGTCTGAAGGTGGAGAACCTGCATCTTTCGGCACCCGGTTCGGCCGTGCCGCTGCTGCGCGGCATCTCGTTCGAAGCCAAGGCGGGTGAGGCGATCGGGATCGTCGGGCCGAGTGCATCCGGCAAGTCGTCGCTGGCGCGCGGGCTGGTCGGGATATGGGCGGCGCGCATGGGGGCCGTGCGGCTCGACGATGCGTCGTTGTCGCAATGGGAGCCGGAAGCGCTGGGGCGACATATCGGCTACCTGCCGCAGGAGATCGGGCTCTTCGATGGAACGATTGCCGACAACATCGCCCGCTTCGATCCGACGGCGTCGTCGGATGCGGTGATCGCGGCGGCGAGGGCGGCCGGCATCTATGAGATGATCGTGCGGATGCCCGATGGCTTCGATACCGAGATCGGCGATGAGGGGGCAGTGCTTTCCGCCGGCCAGCGGCAGCGGCTGGCATTGGCGCGCGCGCTTTACGGCGATCCCTTCCTGGTCGTGCTCGACGAGCCGAATGCCAATCTCGATGCCGAGGGCGATGCGGCGCTGACCCGCGCGATCGAGGGCGTGCGTGAGCGCGGCGGGATCGCGATCGTCATCGCGCACCGGCCGAGCGCGCTTGCCGGTATCGACAAGGTGCTGGTGCTGGCGGACGGCCAGGTGCGTGGCTTCGGGCCGAAGGAAGAGGTGCTCGGGAGACCGGTGGCGGCCGTGTCGGCTGCATTCTCGCCGGTGCGCTTCGGGCGGGTGAGCGAGGGGAGGGCGGCGCGATGAAGCCTCTTGCAAATGGTGCGGGCGCACCGATCGCCGAACGGGCCATCCGGCGGCTGGCGCTTGTGGCGCTGGCGGCTGTTCTCGTTCTTGTCGGCGTGCTCGGCAGTCTCGCGGCGACCATCCATCTCAACGGCGCGGTGATCGCCTCGGGCACGCTCGTCGTCGACAGCTATGTGAAACCGATCCAGCATCTGAAGGGCGGGACGGTCGGCGAGATTCTCGTTCGCAATGGCGACAAGGTGGAGGCGGGGCAGGTGCTGCTGCGGCTCGACGATACGCAGGCGCAAGCGACGGTTTCGATCGTCTCGCGGCGCTTGCGGCAGCTTGCGGCACGAACGGCACGGCTTTCGGCTGAGCGGGATGGGCGGGAGGCGTTTACGTTTCCGGATTTGGTGAAACAGGCCCCACCGGAGGAGCGGGAGACGCTGATGAAGGGCGAGCAGCGGCTGTTCGAGGACCGGCGGGCTTCGCTCAGCGGACAGGTGGCGCAGCTGCGCGAGCGCATCCGCCAGCTCGGCCAGCAGGCGAGTGGGCTGGTGGCACAACAGGACGGGAAGCGGCAGGCGATCGAGATCATCGGCCAGGAGCTGGCGAGCCTCGAGCCGCTGTTGAAACAGGGCATCATTCCGGCAACGCGGGTCTATGCGCTTCAGCGCGACGCGGCCGATCTGACCGGCGAGCTCGGCAATCTCGTGGCATCGGCAGCCGAGGTGAAGGGCAAGATCGCGGAGACCGAATTGCAGATCATCCAGCTTGGCGACGACAGGCGAAGCGAAGTCTCCGATCAGTTGCGGCAGGCTCAAAGCGATACCGGCGAGTATGCCGAGCGGCTGGTCGCGGTCGAGGACGATCTCAAGCATATCGACATCCGCGCGCCGCAGGCGGGCATCGTTCATCAGTTGTCGGTGCATGCATCCGGTGCCGTGGTGCAGGTGGGAGCGGCGATCATGGAGATCGTGCCGGATGGCGATGCGCTGACGCCCGATCTCCGGCTGTCGCCGCAGGATATCGATCAGGTCGCGGTGGGGCAGGCGGTGGTGTTGCGGCTGTCCGCCTTCAACCAGCGCACCACCATGGAGCTCAATGGCCGGGTGGAGCGCATCGCGGCCGATCTCACCACCGATCAGAAAACCGGCCAGAGCTACTACGGCGTGCGCGTTCATATCGAGGACGGCGAATGGCACAGGCTTGGAAAGCTGACGCCGGTGGCCGGCATGCCGGTGGAGGCTTTCATCGAAACGGCGGAACGAACGGCGCTGGCCTATCTCGCCAAGCCGTTCACCGATCAGGCGGCCCGTGCTTTTAGGGAGGAATAAGGGCCTTCAGGGAGGAATAAGGGGCCTGTGCCTGATGGCGCCTGGGAGGAGGCGCGTCGGGCAAGGGAGGAGCGTTCGGCCATCAGGGCATCGTGTGGATGCCCTTGGCAATGTTTCAATCACGAAAACCCTAGGAGATGAACCATGCCACAGTCGATTCAGAACGCAGTCGGCACAAGCCTGTTCTACAGCGGCGCTTCAACCGCCTGGCTGTCGGCGACAGGATCCGGACCGGTGCTCAACGGCACCGCCGGCAATGACAGCATATGGGGTGACAGCTCGGTCAACGTGACCATGCATGGCGGTACGGGTGACGATATCTATTATCTCTACTCCGCCATCAACCGCGCGGTCGAAGAGCCGGGTGGCGGGATCGATACGATCAACACCTGGATGAGCTATACGCTGCCTGAAAACTTCGAGAACCTGACGGTGACGGGCGCCGGGCGTTATGCCTTCGGCAACAGCGCCGACAACATCATCTCCGGTGCCGCGGGCAGCCAGACGATCGATGGCGGCGCGGGCAACGATGTGCTGATCGGCGGCGGTGGGGCCGATACCTTCCTCATCACGCGCGGCAACGGCAGCGACCTCATCGTCGATTTCAGCAGCGACGACACGATCCGCTTCAACGGCTACTCGCTGACGAGTTTCGATCAGGTCGTCAGCCATTCGACACAGGAGGGCGCCAATCTCAGGATCGATCTCGGCGGTGGCGAAAGCCTCGTGCTCGCCAACACCACGGCCTCGGCGCTGCACGCCGACCAGTTCCAGCTGACGCTCGATCGCTCGGCGCTGACGATGACCTTCGCCGACGAGTTCGACAGCCTGTCGCTCCATAGCGGTGGCCAGGGAACATGGGATGCCAAGTTCTGGTGGGCGGCCGAGAAGGGGAGCACGCTGCCCGACAATGCCGAGGAGCAGTGGTACATCAACCCGTCTTATGCCGGTACGGCGTCGGTCAATCCGTTCTCCGTGCATGACGGGGTGCTGACGATCACGGCGGCGCAAACGCCGGCGGCGCTGGCAGGCCAGCTCGAAGGCTTCGACTATACGTCGGGGATGCTCAACACACACTCGACCTTCGCCCAGACCTACGGGTACTTCGAGATCCGCGCCGACATGCCGACGGACCAGGGCGTCTGGCCGGCCTTCTGGTTGTTGCCTGAGGACGGCTCCTGGCCGCCGGAACTCGACGTGGTGGAAATGCGCGGGCAGGATCCCAACACCGTTCACGTGACGGCGCATTCGGCGGCGAGCGGCAGCCATACGAAGGACCACACGGCCGTCAGCGTCGCAAGCACCGAGGGCTTCCACACTTATGGGGTGCTCTGGGATCAGGACCAGATCGTCTGGTATTTCGACGACGTTGCTGTCGCCCATGCCGACACGCCCGATGACATGCACGATCCGATGTACATGATCGTCAACCTCGCCGTCGGAGGGATTGCCGGTTCTCCGACGAATGGCCTGCCCAACGGATCAGAAATGAAGATCGACTACATCCACGCCTATTCGCTGGCCGACAGCCCGGTTTCCGCCACCGCGCATACCGCGACGGACGACTGGCAGACCTAAGCTCAAGGTGGCCGAAAGGCACCAAGATCAAGCTGAAAATTCCGGGCTTCGGTTCGGAATTTTCGCATCTTGTCATAAAACTGTGCTGCATATTCAGGAGCTAATATAAATCTTTGGTTTTGCAGTATTTTTTAAGTATTTCTCAGGTTGTAAATTCGCATTTGCGCTTGAATATGACAGGAAAGCACGGCAAGCACGGCGCGCACTGGCCGTACACCTGAGGCGAATGAAGTCGATGTTGTCCTAAGCCGTAAGTGACATTGAATTGGCTCGATGCGGTCTTGGGGATAATGCATGGGTAGAGTGCTCGATGGCACGAATGCGTTCGTTCGCGCTGATTTCAAGCAGGAACGGTCTTTTCTGACATTGCTGATCAATCTCGACCGGGCGGAAGCGCGGCTCCAGTCGATGGTGGAGCAGATGAATACGCTTGGCCTGCCATTCGAGCGCATTGCCGCGGTCGATGGCCGGGCACTCGATTTTCCGATCGCAGACTACGACGAGGCCGGTTTCCGGCGCCGGCATGGCCGCATGACCAATCCGGGAGAGGTCGGCTGCTATCTGAGCCATGTGGCTTGCGCCAGGCGCCTTCTGGAAACGACGCATGACTATGCGTTGATCCTGGAAGACGACCTCGTGCTGCCCGACAATCTCGCCGTGGTGATCGGCGAGGCTTTGGCTGAGCATCGGCATTGGGACGTGCTGCGTCTTTCGAGCGTCAATGACGGACGCAAGTTTCCCGTGGTTCCGCTATCGCAGACACGTTCCCTGGCGATCGCGCTGACGCGAGAAAAGGGGTCCGGCGCCTACCTCATCAACCGGAAAGCCGCGGAGTGGATCTGCAACGACCTCGTGCCGATGAAGCTGCCCTACGATATCGCCTTCGATCTCGAATTCTTCGATGGATTGCGCGGCATGTTCGTTTCGCCGGTGCCGATCTCGCAGGAAGCGGGCTTTCCGTCCGACATCCAGCAGGGGCGGCGCTTCCGGCTTCCGCTCGGGCAACGCTACCCCGTCTACGTCTATCGCGCAGGCCTGGAGATCGCGCGTGTCGCGCATCGGGCATCGCGGCTGGCGGCCTATCGTCTGGCCTCGTTGGTCGGCCGGCGGAAAAGCTGCGCCCCCCTTAGCACGCAGGACAACCGGCCCGTCGATGACGATCTCGCAGCTTGAGGTTCATAAAAGGCAGCTCGATTTTTAATGGAACGATGACGATTCTCCTTCGTTGACCACGGGTAGACAACAGCGAAGGAGAAGCATCATGAAAGCGAAACTGATCGCAGCATCGATCCTGGCACTTGGTCTGGCAACTGGCGGGGCGATGGCCCAGTCCAACCCGAGCCCGGCTGGATCGACGATCGGCAACAGCACGGTCGATAGCGGCGGTGACGCGAACGCGGATGCTCCGAACACGACGGGAACATCGCCAATGGTGGTCGATCCGAACGCCACCTACAGCACCACGCCCGGCACGATGAGCGCGGGGCCGAACACCAATACGACAGGGACCGTCGACCGCACGCGCTGCCCGGCACAGCCGGCGCCGGGGACGACGGCCGCCCAGGGCGGCAATAGCGGCGCTTCCGAGAGCGAGGCATGCCCTGACTTCAAGTAATCATCGCATTGCGATCATGGATCCCGGGTTCAGTCCGGGGTCCTTTTTTGTGCGCGGACACCACCAACTCGTCGTGCTTCAGAAGACAAGAACGCGTGATGACGGTGGAACAACGAGCGATGACAGGGATTTATTCAGGCGCCGCCTGATTGACGCCCGAAATCAGCCAGAAATCGGGATGCATGTAGCGAATCAAACCCCACACATTTGCTTTTGAGCATTTGTTAATTTTGTTCATACAGCCGGGGTTGGTAAGTTATAACAAGGCACTATGTTTTTCGTCAGGATACTAAGGAGACCACAATGAACAAGACAATCGCATCGATCGTCGCAGCAGCCTCGCTGGCTCAAGTCTTCGCTACTTCGGTGGCGGCAGCGGATCTTGTGACGACTTATGAAGAGCCGGATCAGCGCGATGGCGTCAAGATCGGCGTTCTGACCTGCGACGTCGGCGGCGGTGTCGGCTACGTCTTGGGTTCGGCGAAGTCCGTCGATTGCGTCTTCAACGGTACGCGCGGCTCCGTCGATCATTACAGCGGCACCATCCGCAAGATGGGCGTCGACCTCGGCTTCACCACGCGCGGCCGCCTCGTCTGGGCCGTCTTCGCTCCGACCGCCGGCTATCACCGCGGTTCGCTCGGCGGCCTCTACCAGGGCATCACCGCTGAAGCCACGCTTGCCGGCGGCGTCGGCGCCAACGTGCTGTTCGGCGGTACCGCCGGATCGATCCAGCTGCAGACCATCAGCGTCACCGGCCAGCTTGGCCTCAACGTCGCTGCAACCGGCACCTCGGTCACGCTTACGCCAGCCGGCTAATTTTATCATATGATTTCAATAGAAAAGCCGTCCCGTCAGGGGCGGCTTTTTCGTTGTGTGCATGCCTTGCAGCGTGCCATTTCGGGAAGGGAACCTCCAGTCGAGCACCGCGTTGTTCTGGTCAAAGGAGACCAAGCTCATGACCATGAAACTCTCGATGCTCGCGGTTGCCTATCTCTTGATCGGCGGCCTTCTCATCGCCGTCAGCTACCAGCCGAGCGGCCCCGTCACGACGCAGAAGACTGATCGCGTCGCCTCGGGCTTCCTGATGGAACGCTTCGCCGGTTGATGCTCAGACGGCTTCGCCGAGGTTGTCGAGCACGGTTTGCGCGACGACGATCCGGTTGCGAACCGTGTGATCGCTCGCCGTCGTCTCGGCGACGATGATGGCGCTCGCGAGGTCTGCCTTGGTCGCGACCAATCCGGTGAGGACGATCTCGTCTTGCTCGACCGTCACCGCGATGTGCGAGGCATCGAAGCCGCTCGCAGTTGCCAATGCGGTGGACACATCGGCCTTCAGGGCTGCCTCTTCGCTGATGTCCGTCTTTCGTGCGGACGGTGATATCTCGTAACTTGCCATGTCATGCCTTCCTTCCTCCCATCCGATTGCGAAATCATGTGTTGCCGATGCCGCGTGCACGGTCACCAGCTGACCCGGTAGTTCAGGTTGATGCTTCCCGAGCGGGTGGAGGATCCAGGATTGCTGATTGTTGCGCTCAAATTAAGGTCGGGGAGGATCAACTGGTTCAGCGCCAGCGAACTCGTCACATCGCCGTTGAAGCCCGACACGGTGGCGGCCGCAGAGAGCGAGGTGCCGGTCCAGGGCTGGATCAGCTTCAGCGCCTGCGAGGTATCCACGGATGTCTGGCGCGTGTCGATGGCGTCGTAACGGACCTGCACGAAGCGGGTCGAGACCATGTCCAGCGAATCCGAGAAGATCCAGCTGCGGGAGCGGCTGAGCATCAGCGCGCCGCTGCCCCTCAACGTATCGACGCGCACGCTGGCCGAGCGCTCGGCGCGGGCCGCGGGCGTGACGCTGACCTTGGTGATCTTGCCCCAGAGCGAGGCCTGTTCGGAGCCGCCGAGCAGCACGCCGCCCTTCGATGCCGCAAGGCCGATATCGGCGCCGGCGCTGGTTTCCCATTCGGCGGGCAGGCGAAAGCCCATCGTCGCCTTGTAGGATCGTTCGGACACTTTCACGGGTGTCCAGATGACGAGGTTTTCTGCGTGGACGCGCGGTGCGAATGAAATGAGCGCGGCGGGCAGAAGCAATAAACTGCTTGTCGCTTTCATGGCCATTTGTCCCTTCGTAACGATGAGGGTCTTCTGGTCGATGCGGGCTTGAAGCGGAAACGCACGGAAGCGCGCAGGATTTCGCCTTGCAAACCCGACATCTCGTTCTGGTTTTTATCGCGTCCGGCCTTTGGCGCGGATACGAAAGCGGGCGCGAAATTTGCGCCGCCGGAGCTTGAAAATTGCAACCGATACGATTGCCAATGCTCCTATCCCTCAGGATCGTTGTCAGGATCACATCGACCGGCGGGGATGTAAACCCCTCGGGCCCAAAAATCTGCTGCACTGCACACTTGCCGCTCATTCCAATCCCCTGTAGAGCCGAGGGAAATGACGGAACGCAGGCAAAATCGCGCATGATCACGGGCAGAAACGGGCCTCGGCGCCTCTCCATCTTCGGTTCGACCGGCTCGATCGGGCAGAACACGCTCGACGTGGTGAAACATCTGGGCGGTCTGGAAAACTTCGAAATCTCCGTGCTGACGGGCAACGAGAACGTCGATCTTTTGGCGCAGCAGGCGCGCGCGGCCGGCGCCAAACTCGCGGTGACGGCGAGTGACAGCCATTACGAGGCGCTGAAGAGCGCGCTTGATGGAAGCGGGATCGCGGTTGCCGCCGGTCAATCCGGGCTAATGGAAGCCGCCGACCTCGAAGCCGAATGGGTGATGGCGGCTATCGTCGGGACGGCAGGCCTTGCGCCGACGCTGGCCGCGGCCCGCAAGGGCGCCGATATCGCGCTTGCCAACAAGGAATGCCTGGTTTCCGCCGGCGATCTCTTCGTGCAGTCCGTGCGTCGCGGCGGCGGCAAGCTTTTGCCCGTCGACAGCGAGCACAATGCGATCTTCCAGGTGCTGGAGGAAAACCAGCGCCACGCCGTGGAACGCATCATCCTGACGGCGTCTGGCGGACCGTTCCGCAATGCCTCGCTCGAGGAGATGGCCGGTGTGACCGTGGAGACGGCGCGCGCGCATCCGATTTGGTCGATGGGGCTGAAGATTTCGATCGACAGCGCGTCGATGTTCAACAAGGCGCTCGAGATGATCGAGGCCAAGCATCTGTTCGGGCTAACGCCGGAGCAGATCGAGGTCATCGTGCATCCGCAATCGGTGATCCATTCGATGGTGGGCTATACCGACGGTTCGGTCCTGGCGCAGCTCGGCGCTCCCGATATGCGCACTGCGATCGGGTACGCGCTGGCGCATCCGCGCCGGCCGAACCTGCCGATCGAGCGGCTCGATTTCGCCAAGCTGGCACGGCTGGATTTCGAAGCGCCCGACGAGACGCGCTTCCCGGCGCTGCGACTCGCTCGTCTTGCGATGACGCGCGGCGGCGTCCAGGGCGCTGTTTTGAATGCCGCCAAGGAAGTGGCGCTGGAAGCCTTCATCGCCGGTCGCCTGTCATTCCTCGCCATGGCCGATGTGACAGAGACGGTGATGGACCAGCTGGCGCATCTGCCCGAGGCCACGACGATGGACGATGTGTTTTCCGTCGACAAAGAAGCCCGGCAGCGGGCTGCCGGGCTTATCAACTAAGCAGAGATATTTTTGATTTTGGTCAGGCGACGTGCCGGGCCAGTGCGCAGCGCGACCAAAGCGAATGCAGCGCTTCCACCAGGTGCTCGATGTCGGCATCGGTGTGCAGCGGCGTGGGCGTGATGCGCAGGCGTTCGGTCTTTACCGGGACCGTCGGGTAATTGATCGGCTGGACGTAGACGTTGCAGTTGTCGAGCAGAAGATCCGAGATCCACTTGCACTTGGCGGCGTCGCCGACCATGACCGGCACGATGTGGCTCGGGTTCGGCATGTGCGGGATGCCGGCCTTGTCGAGCTGGGCGCGGAGCAGGCGAACGCGGTCCTGGTGACGGGCGCGCTCGAAGGGGCTGACCTTCAGGTGCTGGATCGAGGCGACCGCGCCGGCGGCGAGCGTCGGGGGCAGCGCCGTGGTGAAGATGAAGCCGGATGCGAAGGAGCGGATGAAATCGCAGAGTGCTGTGGATGCCGCGATATAGCCGCCCATGACGCCGAAGGCCTTGCCGAGCGTGCCTTCGATAACTGTCAGACGGTCCATCAGGCCTTCGCGTTCGGCGATGCCGCCGCCGCGCGGGCCGTACATGCCGACAGCGTGGACTTCGTCGAGATAGGTCATGGCGCCGTACTTGTCGGCGAGGTCGCAGATTTCCTTGATCGGCGCGATATCGCCATCCATCGAGTAGACGCTCTCGAAGGCGATCATCTTCGGCGCCTTCGGATCGGCGGCGGCGAGCTTGGCTTCCAGATCCTGCAGGTCGTTGTGCTTCCAGATGACGCGGTCGCACTTTGCGTAGCGAATGCCCTCGATCATCGATGCGTGGTTCAGCGCATCCGAGAAAATGATCATGCCGGGAATCTTGGCGCCGAGCGTGCCCAGCGCCGCCCAGTTGGAGACGTAGCCCGAGGTGAATACCAGGGCCGATTCCTTGCCGTGCAGATCCGCGAGCTCGCGCTCGAGCAGAACGTGGTAGTGCGTGGTGCCAGAAATATTCCGGGTGCCTCCCGCACCCGCGCCACAGTGATCAATGGCGTTCTTCATCGCCTCGATCACCTTGGGGTTCTGGCCCATGCCGAGATAGTCGTTGGAACACCAGACGGTCACATCCTTCGGCCCCTCGGGGGTGTGGCGCGTGGCACGCGGGAAATTGCCGCGGTGACGCTCAAGATCGGCGAACACGCGGTAACGACCTTCGTTGTGAAGGCCTTCCAGCTCGTTCTTGAAGAATGCTTCGAAATCCATCTCATGCTCCAGTATCGTGCAGGCGTTCTCCGCCCAATGACGCCTGCACGTCAACCCATTTGGTCCGATTTAGCACCATGTGCGTCAATTGGCCCCTAGTTTCGAATTACTTTAATTTGAAATTGGCGTCCTTGGCCAGATCAATCGCGCATTGCAGCTCTGCGCGCGGTGCTTCGCATGGTTCTTAGTGACCGATTTGCCAGTCGATTTTCGTGGCTGCTTACCAATTGAAATCGATTGGAGCGGTTGCTTGCCCCTTTTTGCGCCATAGTTTGCAGTCTAGGTTACAAAAAAGACAGGAATCAGGGACGGCCACCGCCCGCTCGGGCGACCAATCAGGAGTTATTGATGAAAAAGATTATTGCGCTCGCCTTCATCGGTCTATCGATTGCAAGCTGCACGCCTACGCAACAGGGTGCCGGCATCGGTGCGGCATCCGGCGCCGTCATCGGCGGCGCGGTTACGGGCAATGTTCGCGGTGCGGCTGTGGGTGCTGCCGTCGGCGGCGTGTCCGGCGCGCTGATCGGCCGCGTGTCCGAACAGCCCGGCCAGTGCTACTACCGCGACGAATATGGTCGCCGCTATATCGACGATTGCCGCGGCTGATCCTTCGTCAAAACCTTTCAAATCCCGGGTCTCTGGCCCGGGATTTTCGTTTTTTTCCGCTAAATCAGCAATCATGCGGTTTAAAACGGTACAACAAAATGAATTTTGCCGCTAAGGTCGCATCAGGCCGGGGGGCGCAGAGCTTAAATCCAGTGTAACCAAAAAGCGGCGGATGCAGATTAGACGGAAGGCACCGAAACCGGGTATTGCGTATCGGCGAGCAAGCATCGTGACAATGGTCGCGGTGGCGACTGCGTTGTCACCGGCACTCGTGTCGAATGCTTACGCCTTCAAGCTTTTCGGGATCAACTTCTTCGGTAAGGACGATACGGACGCCAACCAGGTGCCCGACCCTGTTCGCTATGAGGTAACGCTGACATCGGACGCCGATGATCCCGACCTCAAGGAGGCGCTCGAGAACAGCTCGCGCTTGGTCGGAGACAAGGAGCAGCCGGTTTCGGGCGATCTCGGTGTCGTCGTCAAGGCGCGCGACGATCGCGAACGGCTGATCGCGGCTCTCTATGAAAAGGCGCGCTATGGCGGCGTCGTGACCATCACTGTCGATGGACGCAATATCGACGACCTGCCGCCTAACCCCACTTTCAATCGCTCGCGCCCGGTTCCCGTCAATGTCAGCGTTGCGGCCGGGCCGGTGTTTCATGTGCGCGAAGTGCAATTCGGCGGCGATGCGGCAAACCGCAATCCCGCCGATTACGATCTCGGGTCCGGTGCTTCGGCCGGGTCGCTGACGATCATCAAGGCCGGCGACAAGATCGTCGAGCAGTTGAAGAGCGAGGGGCGGCCGCTGGCGAAGCTGACCACGCGCAAGGTGGTGGCCGACCACAAGACCGATACCGTCGACGTCGTGCTTGCCGCCGAGGGCGGGCCGGTCGCGCCGATCGGAACGGTCGGCGTCACCGGCGCCAAGGCCGTGCGGTCCGATTTCATCGAGCGCTATTCGCGGATCAACAAGGGCGATCGCTATTCTCCGGAGGCGCTGAAGAAGGCCGGCGAGCGGTTGCGGGCGCTCGGCGTGTTCTCAAGCGTCACCATTCATGCGGGCGACCAGCTGGCCGGCGACGGCAGCCTGCCGATGATCATCGAGGTGTCGGAGGGCAAGCAGCGCTATTTCGGCGTCGGCGCGCAGTATTCGACGATCGACGGTTTCGGGGTCAACGGCTACTGGGGCCATCGCAATCTGTTCGGAGGCGCGGAAGGGTTGCGCGTCGAGGGTGCGGTCGGCCGTCTCGGGGATGCGACGGCTCTGGGCGATCTCGATTTCTCGGCGGGCATCACCTTCACCAAGCCCGGGGCCTTCGTTCCATCGGGTACGTTGATCGCCAGCATTCTCGCCAAGACTGAAAATCCCGATGCCTATAGCGCCAAGCTGGTGACGGCATCGCTCGGCTATTCCTACGAACTCAACGATACCGACACGTTTACCGGTGCGGGCGAAGTCAGCTGGGAAAAGGATGACGACGCGTTCGGGAACAATACCTACCTCACCTTCGCTGCCCCCCTCCAGTTCGATCGCGACGCGCGCGACAACAAGCTCGACCCGACATCGGGCTACCGGCTGATGGGCAAGGTGACGCCGAGCTATGAGGCCTATAACGGCACGTTCTTCTCCGCCTTCGAGGGGTCGGTGTCCGGTTATTACGGCCTTGGCGCCGAAGACCGGATCGTGCTGGCCGGCAAGCTGTCGGCAGGCTTCCTGCTTGGGGCCGACGATCTCGTGAACATTCCCGCCACCCGCCGCTTCTTTGCCGGCGGTGGTGGGTCGGTGCGCGGTTACGGCTATCAGGAGATCTCTCCCTATAACGCCGCCAATGAGGCGACGGGCGGGGCTTCCTTCATGACCGCATCGTTCGAGACGCGCTTGAAGATCACCGATACGATCGGGATCGTGCCGTTTATCGATGTCGGGGTGGTCTCCGCCGATGTTGCGCCCGATTTTTCGGATATCAGGGCCGGTGCCGGTATTGGCCTGCGCTACGCCACCCCATTCGGGCCGATCCGGCTTGATTTCGCCGTTCCCCTCAACAAGTTCGAGGGTGGGACGGATTACGGCATTTACGCTGGCATCGGCCAGTCGTTCTAACCAGGTTCAGGCTCGCAACGAGATTGCGATAGCCGCGCAGAAAACGGGATAGCTCCGGGTCCATGCTTACGCTGACGAACATCTTCAAGTGGATTGCACGACTGCTCGGTTACGGAGCCGGCGTTCTCGCCATCCTGCTTGCCGTGGCCATCGGCATCTTCGGCTTCACCGGCTTCGGCGCCCGCATTCTCGTCGACAAGGTGACGTCGACCATCTCCAATCGCGACATGACCATCCGGGTGATGGACCCGCAGGGGTTGCTGACCGGCGGCCTCGGCGCGACCCGCATCGTGCTTTCGGATACGCGCGGCACATTTGCCGATGTCGACGGCCTGTCGATCAACTGGAATCCGCTGGCGCTGTTTACCGGGCGCTTCCACGCGACGCGGCTCGAGGCTGATGCCATCCGCGTTCTGCGTAAGCCTGTCCGCACATTGCCGTCGCGGCCGGCCGCGGAAGGGGAAGCCGGCGGCGGGTTCTCGCTTCCGATCAAGATCGATATCGATCAAATCTCGCTGCCGAAGATCAGCCTGTCGCAGCCCCTGATCGGGCGCGCCTTCACGCTCTCGGCCGATGGCAGCGTACGCGCCGATTCAAAGGGTGGCGATGCAAATATCACGGTTCACCGCCACGACGTGCCGGATGCCAAGCTGACGGCCGACGTCGCCTTTCTGCCTGAAAACAGCCAGCTGACGGTCAAGGCCAAGCTCAACGAACCCAAGGGCGGGTTGCTTGCCGGCGTGCTCGCCTTGCCGAACAATCCGGCCGTCGAGATCAGCCTCAATGGCGATGGCCCGATCTCCGACTGGAAAGCCAAATTGCAGGCCTCGCTCGATGGCCAGCAGCGCGCCGCGATCGAAGCGCATCACACGCTGACGCCGGACCAAGCTCTGCATCATGTCGAGATCAAGGGCGGCGGCGATCTGAGCTCGCTGATGCCGGCGGCGTTCCGGCCGCTTTTCGCGGGGCAGACGAACATCGACCTGGCCGCCAATTTCGACAATGCCGGCAAGATCGATATCCAGACCGGCAACGTGGCGACGGGCGCCGTCGTGATCGCCGCCTCCGGCACGCTGGATCCGAAGGGCAAGAACAGCCTCAACGCCAATCTGCTCGGCACATCCGGGCCGGTCGATTTCCGCTGGCCGCTGGCGGAAGGCGAAGCACGCTTCATGATCACGGGCGTCAACTTGGCGCTGACGGGGGATGCCAAGGCGTCGCGGCTGAATGCCAGCGCCTCGCTCGATACCGCCGTGCTGCCGCAGGCGACGATCGGTAATGTGAAGCTGACCGCCAAGAGCGACAACTTCAATCTCAGCGGCCGCTCCGGCGCGGTGCAAATCCGCCTTGTGGCCGGCGACATGACCTTCGCCAACCCCGATATCAACCGGGCGGTTCAGGGGCCTGTGACGATCGTGCTGCCGCTGCAGATTTCGCCGGCCGCGATCGGCTTCAATGGCGCGACGATCGAAAGCGCGTCGGCGAATGCCAGCCTCAATGGTGCGTATCAGCTCACCGACAATTCGCTGACCGGTAATGCCAAGCTGACCGTCGAGCCGCCGGCAATGCCCCCGGCCATCGCTGCGCGGTTCAAGACGCCTGTCACGATCGAAGGCCAAGTGGCCGGCACCATTCCCGACAAGATCAATCTGTCGAACCTCAGCATCAAGTCGGACCTCACGGTCGCCACGGGCAATATCGTCCTCGACGGCACGACGCTCGATGCGACGCTTGCCGGCCGCGTGCCTGACATCAAGCCGCTGCTCGACACGGCCTCGGGCGCCGTGACCTACAGCCTGAAGGCCGGCGGCGATCTTTCGGCGCTGGCGCTTTCGGCCAATCTCAACGCTCCGGCGATCGACATGGCCGGCCGTGGGCTGAGCGATCTCGCTGTGGCATTGACCGCGACCGCTGATCCGAAGGCGCCCAAGGCGCAGGTCAAGGCGACCGGCAAGATCGATGGCCAGGCGATCGATATCAGCACCGACGTATTGTCCGAGGGCGGGCAGACGACGCTGCCGTCGATCAAGGCCAATGTCGGCAACAACAGCCTGACGGGTCACGTCGCGCTGTCCGAAAGCTTCGCGCCGACCGGCGCACTGACATTCGACCTGCCCGATCTCAGCCTCATTGCGGCGCTGGCCGGCCAGAAGGCGGAGGGCGATCTCAAGGGATCGGTCGACATCAGCAACGATGCCGGCAGGATCGGCCTGAAGGTTGATGCGACGGGCAGTGGCCTGAAGCAGGGCAATTTCGCGATCGTCAGCCCCAATGTCGATGTCACCGTTACCGATCTCTCGGCGTTTGCGGCAACGGGAGCGATCAAGGCCGACGAGGTCGCCTCCGGCACCAACAAGATCGACAGCCTTGCGGTGAACTTCACGCAGCTCGGAAACCGCACGAATTTCAGCCTCGACGGTTACTACGACAACCACCCGCTGGTGGCGGGCGGCGGTGTCGAAACCAATGCCGGCACGACGCTCGTTCAGCTCGACCGCTTCTCGGCCAAGCCACACGACATTGCGGTGGACCTCGCCGCGCCATCGCAGCTGTCGATCACGGATGGCACGGTTACGCTCGATGGTCTCGAGATCAAGACCGGTGACGGCGCGATCAACGTGACCGGCTCGGCGGGCCAAGCGCTCGATATCAATGCCGTGGTCAAGCAACTGCCGGCGAGCCTTGCCAACAGCTTCGTGCCCGATCTCGATGCCGCGGGCGCGATCTCGGGCAAGGTCGCGGTGTCGGGTACGCCGGCCGCACCCGTGGCCGATTTCACGCTCGATTGGAAGAACGCCGCGACCAGCCAGACGAAGGGCGCCGGGCTTTCCGCGCTTTCGATCGGTGCGGATGGCAAGTTCGCGGACAACAAGCTCGATTTCAAAACGGATCTGAGCGGCAAGGGCGGCGTTTCGCTGAAGGCTGCCGGCAATTTCGTCACGGCGGGGCCGAATGCGCAGTCGCTGCAGGTCGATGCCGATATCGTCAACATTCCGGCCGGATTGGCCAACGCCTTCGTGCCCGGGCTGAACGCCGAAGGCGCCATCACCGGCAGCGTCACCGCTTCGGGCATGCTGCCCGCGCCGGCGCTCGATTTCAAGCTGAACTGGAAGAACGCGGCCACCAGCCAGACGAAGGTCGCCAAGCTTTCCTCGCTCGGGCTGACGGCAAGCGGCAAGCTCGAAAACAGCATTCTCAATTTCAATGCGAATGCCGGCGGCAGCGGCGGGTTTGCCATCAAGGCCGACGGCAGCTTCGTCGTCACCGGCAATGACGCGCAGACGCTGAAGGTGGACGGCACGCTTGCCAATATTCCGGCGGCACTCGCCAATGCCTTCAGGCCCGATCTGGCCGCGCAGGGCATGATATCGGGCAGCTTCGGCGCATCCGGCAAGCTGCCGATGCCGGCCGCGCAGTTCCAGCTGGATTGGAAGAACGCCTCGACCAGCCAGATCAAGGCGGCCGGCCTTTCGGGTGTCGGCGCTTCCGTGAACGGGACGTTCGCCGACAATACGCTCACTTTCGACAGCAACGTTTCGGCCACCGGCGGCATGTCGGTGAAGGCGGCGGGCAATCTCAAGCTTCAAGATTCGGCGATCGGCGATCTCAAGGTCGATGCGACGTTGAGCGGAGTTCCGGCCGGGCTCGCCAATGGCTTCGTCGATGGGCTCGGCGCCAGCGGCACGATTTCCGGCACGGCTTCGGCAGCCGGCACGCTGCAGCAGCCGAAGGCCAGCTTCGATCTTAATTGGGCCGATGTCGCGACCAGCCAGACGAAGGCGGCGAAGCTGCCCGCCATGGCGCTGGCGCTCAAAGGCACCCTCCAGGACAAGGCGCTCGATTTCACCACGAAGCTCGACGGTCAGGACGGTGCGGCGCTCGAGGCGGCGGGCAAGGTCGGGATCGAGGGGACCAAGCCGACGACGATCGAGGCCAATGCGACGCTCAACAACCTGCCGGCAGCCCTTGTCAGCAGCTTCGTGCCCGATCTCGATGCCGGCGGCATGATCTCGGGCACCGCCAAGGTTTCCGGCGCACTGCCGCTGCCATCCGTCGATTTCAAGCTCAACTGGGCGAATGCGACGACGCGGCAGACCAAGAGCGCCAACCTTTCGGCGCTGAGCCTCGACGCGACGGGCAAGTTCGCCGACAACAAGATCAATTTCGACGCCAATCTGGCCAGCAACAGCAAGACATTGCTGCAGGCCAAGGGGACGGCGGCGCTGGTTGGCGCCAACATCCAGGGGCTTTCCGTCGACGCCGATATCACCGATCTGCCGGCGAGCCTCGCCAACGGCTTCGTGCCCGGCCTTGGCGCCGAGGGCACGATTTCGGGTCGGGCGAAGACATCGGGGACGCCGACCAATCCCGTCATCGACTTCAATCTCGATTGGAAGAACGCGGCGACGATGCAGACGCGAGCCGCGGGCGTCGGTTCGCTGTCGGCGAATGCCAATGGCAAGCTTGCCGACAACAAGCTCGACTTCACCACCAATCTCACCGGCAACAACGTGGCGCTGAAGGCGGCGGGCAACTTCGTGGTCGCGGGCGCCAATGCGCAATCCCTTGCCGTGAAGGCCGACATATCGAACCTGCCGGCGGGGCTGGCCAACGCCTTCGTTCCGGGGCTGGCAGCCGAGGGCAATATCTCGGGCACGGTCGCGGCCTCTGGCAAGCTGCCGATGCCGGATGTCGACTTCAAGCTCGATTGGCGCAATGCCGCGACCAGCCAGACGCGCGGCGCCGGCGTCTCGCCGCTTGCGATCGGCGCGAACGGCAAGCTCGCTTCGGGCCGGCTCACCATCGACACGACAGTTACCGGCGATGCCGGCCTGTCGCTGCGAGGCGGCGGCAACCTTGCCATTTCAGGGAACCGGGCGCTCGACATGCGCTTTTCCGGCAACCTGCCGTTTGCCGTTCTCGGCGCGCAGCTCGCGGCGCAAGGGTTCGTGGCGGAGGGCAACGCCAATTTCAATCTGCAGGTCGGCGGCACGGCCGCTGCACCCGTGATCAACGGGACAGTCGCCACCAGCGGCGCCAAGGTCATCGACGTCCGGCGCAATCTGGAGATCAACAGCCTGACGGCCGATATCCGCTTCGACGGGCAGCGCGCGGTGATCTCGCGCCTGACCGGGCAGCTTGCGAGCGGCGGCAACATCGCGGTGACCGGCGATGTCGGTATACAGCCGGCGGCGAATTTCCCCGCCAATATCGATGTCAGGCTCAACAAGGCCGTCTATGTCGACGGCACGCTTGTCGTTGCCACGGTTGACGGCACGATCGGGCTGCGCGGGCCGCTTCTTGCCAATCCGACGCTGAACGGCAAGCTCACCCTCGAGAAGGCCTCGATCACCGTTCCGGAGAAGCTGCCGACATCGCTGCGCGAGATCGATATCCGCCACAAGAACGCGCCGAAGGCCGTTCTAGCCCAGATGCGCGACACGACGCAGGAAGGCGCGAGGGGCAAGTCGAGCACGCTCAATCTCGATATCCAGGTCGATGCGCCCTCGCAGATCTTCGTGCGCGGACGCGGGATCGACGCCGAGCTCGGTGGCAGCGTGACGATCCGGGGCACGGCATCCGTGCCTGTGGTTTCCGGCGGCTTCACCATGCGCCGCGGCCGTCTCACCATCCTCAACCGTCGTCTCGATTTCTCCGACAAGAGCCGGATCACCTTTGCCGGCGATCTGACGCCGGCGCTGCAGATGGCGGCAACCTCGACGTCGGGCACGACGACGCTGACCGTCGATGTGGCGGGACTGGCGACCGATCCGGCCATCACCTTCTCCTCCTCGCCGGCGTTGCCGCAGGACGAAGTTTTGGCGCAGCTGATCTTCGGGCAGTCGATGTCGAAACTCTCGGCGATCCAGATCGCCCAGCTCGCCGATGCCGTCAGCCAGCTTGCGGGCGGTCGCTCCACCTCGCTGTTCCAGGGATTGCGCAATCAGCTGGGCGTCGACGATTTCGATATCAGCACCGATGCCAACGGCCAGACCAATGTCGGCGTCGGCCGCTATCTCAACGAGCGCACCTATATCGAGCTGCAGCAGAACACCAAGGACGGCGCCAAGGCGATCATCAACCTCGATGTCGGGCGCGGCGTGAAACTGCGCGGTGCGGCCGGCGCCAATGGTGCCGGCGAGGCGGGCGTGGTGTACGAGAAGGAATATTGAGGGTGGGGGCGCCCTAAGCCCCTTCCAGGCCTGTCGGCTGATGCAAACGGGATATTAACCGCGCTCACCAAAAAGAGATTTGCGATAACGCAACCGAAACTGGCGGAAGCTACCTGTGTCGACAAAAGACCAGGACGCCAAAGTGACCACACGCTTCACCCATCTCAAGCTGGTAGGACCGGCTCTCATTCTCACGGCGATCGTCATCGCGGGGTTGGCGGCAATCCCGTCGTTCGGCGTTGCCCGGCTGGATGCCGAGAGCCGCCAGCGCCAGGAGACCTTGGTCAAGCGCAACATCGCGGTCTGGACATCCGACCTCGAATTCGCGCTGACAGCCTGGACGATCTGGGATGAATCAATCGCCAAACTCGACAACACATTCGATTTCGAATGGGCCGACCGGAATATCGGCCAGTCGCTGATCGGAACATCGAGGACGCGTTTTGCCGCGATCCTCAACCCCGACGACACTCTCATCTATTCGAGAACCGCCGACGAGATGAAGGATCGGGCATTCTTCGTGCGCGGGCCTGAGGTCATCGTCGGCGATGCTCGCACCCTTGTCGAACGCGTCAGGTCCGAGGAGGCAAAGCCGCGGCCCGAGGGAATTCCGAACCCCATCGCCTTCAGCAGGGTCGAGGTTGTCAACAATGATGCGGTTCTGCTCACCGCAAGCCTTTTCCAATCGGACTTCAAGACATCCGTACCGCGCGGGCGCCGGGCGCCGATCCTCGTATCAGCCGTGCCGATCGCCGGCAGCCTGCCCGAATTCCTGGGCAATCGTTTCGTTCTCGACGATGCGACCGTTGGTCCGCTCAATACGGTTGGCGCCGACCGGGCGCGCGTGGAAATAGCGACGCGACCTGATGGTGAGACCGAGGTGCTCTCATGGAGATCGCCCACGCCGGCCAAGGACCTGCTTCGGCAATCGCTGCCGCTGGCGGTGGTGGTGACCGTGGTTCTCATTTTCGGCGGTCTGTTTTCGCTGCGGCTCTCGAGGAAGGCGATTTCTTCGATCCTGGAATCCGAGCAACAGATGCGCCATGCCGCGACGCATGATTTCCTGACCGGGTTGGCGAACAGGTCGCTGCTTGCGCCGGAATTCGCCAGACTAGGTTCGGCTCGCCCGTTGACGGTGGTCTGTATCGATCTCGACGGCTTCAAATCCGTGAACGACAGACACGGGCATGCGGCCGGCGACGAGTTGCTGCAGCAGGTTGCTGC
Source organism: Rhizobium sp. 2MFCol3.1 (assembly GCF_000377565.1). Taxonomy (GTDB): domain Bacteria; phylum Pseudomonadota; class Alphaproteobacteria; order Rhizobiales; family Rhizobiaceae; genus Rhizobium. The sequence goes on from NZ_KB898370.1 coordinate 129,618, forward strand.
TCGTCTTCAGGGCGGATGCAAGGAAGACGACATCGTGTTCCGATTGGGCGGAGACGAATTTGCCGTCCTTATGCCGCATATCTCGCTCGCCGACGCCGAATGGCACTGCCGCCGACTGTCCTCGATCCTGTCTCAGCCGTATCCATTATCGGCTGGCAAAGTGGTGATCGGTGCATCCTTCGGAATTGCAGACGTGACAATCGGAGGCGGCGAGACCTGCGATGAGGCTTTGCGGCGCGCGGATCAGGCCTTGTATCAGGCAAAGGGAACTGGTCGTGGAAACGTGGTCTTGGCAACCGTGAACGATCTGGCGCGCGCGGTTGGCTAGGGCACAGCCAGCGGGCGCCTGGCGCCCGCTGATGTCGTTACTTCTTGTTCTTCTCTTGATCGTGATGCCACTTGATCGCGAAGAACATTCCCGTGCCCAGCACGAGGATCTTGAACGGAAGGAAGACGATAAGGAACCAATCCATCGCTTTGGTCATTTCCAGGCTGTTATCTATGGCTGGGAGCATTACCGCGAAATTGATGCATGCAACATCAGCCATGTTGACGCATATGAGACAAGCTATTCGTGCCTAGCCGTTGCCCCCGTTGACCCCAGTCGGCCCGTTGCGGACGTCTTCAGTGGCAACGTGTCGCCGTGTGGCCCCCTCACCCTACCCTCTCCCCGAGGGGAGAGGGGAAGAGACCGCAGCGGGTGCCGCTTTCCCCTTCTCCCCCGCGGGGAGAAGGTGCCCGAAGGGCGGATGAGGGGGCTCCGGATGCTGAGTTAGCCGCGTCCACGGGTCACCGTGTACGAAGTCTACTTTCGGCCCGAAGCGGAACCACTGGTGCATTCGGCGCAAAAACGCTAACTGGTGTGCATGTGCGGCGATGTCAGCAAACCCGATGACAGAATTCAGCTATATTTCGACTTTGACCGTCACGGTTGGAGCGAGCTAATCTTTGTTCGCGGAAGGCAAATTTCGGGTTTTCGTATCAGCGGGGTATTTACGGATGCTCCGGCCGCGCTTTTAGACCTTTGCGACGCAGTCTTAATGAACTCGGCTACGCGAGTCGCCTTATGCGATGAACCGGGCGGTGTAGTCGTAGAAGTGACACCTGATACAAAACAACAGCATACCGTGATCTTGTCGGTATATGAAATCGCGCCGCAGTTGGCAGGTTTTGATGCACATGTAGCCGGTCGCCTAGTGATGACAACGCGACTTAAAAGACGGCGTTTGGTCGGCATGCTGCTAACTGAGCTTTGGAAAAGCCACAAATTTCTCTCCGAGCCTTCCTATCAAAAGGGCAGAGATCATTTTCCCCACACCCGTTTGTCAGCAACCAACGAGTCATGGCATCAAAGTGCCCTTGGACCATCGTTTCTGACGTAGTGTTATGTCTGCTTGTGGCGCTTGCTGACGAGGCGCTCTCGTTTGGCTCGGCCCCTTTGCAGACACATGGATCGACCTGTAAAGTCACCCAGTGGGTATCGACGTAGCGGAGACTGGCATGAGCAAAATTGCCCTGACGTCCATCGTCCCGATCCTATTTGTGCGTGATGTGCCGGCGAGCGCCCAATTCTTCAACGAGAAACTCGGATTTGACGTCGATTTCCTCCACGGTACGCCGCCGTTTTACGGCGCCGTGTCGCGCGGCGCGGCCTGCCTGCATCTTCGATGTGTCAGCAAACCGAATTTTGCCGATCTGGTAGCACGCGAGGTCTCGCTTATTCTCGCGGCAATTGAGGTTTCGGACGTGCACGGGTTGTTTGAGGAACTGCGGGAGCGCGGCGTGGAGTTTGCGCAGGAGCCAACCAGCCAGCCCTGGGGTGGAACGGACTTCCATGTCCGTGACCCGGATGGGAACGTGATCTCGTTCGTTGCCTACGAGCGATGAAACCATAGCGGCAGCAGTCGTGAAATAATCGCTTCCGGCGCAAGGCCGCCGCCCCGGCCGCCTCTCCCGCTTTCACCCTAAAAGCTGGTCTTCCGCGTCTTCAGCAATATGTTTGTCTCGGTGGTGTTGATGCCGTCGATCAGTCTTATGCGGCGCAGCGTTTCGTCGAAGGAGACGAGGTCGCGGTCTTCGAGTTCGGCGATGAAATCCCATTTGCCGTTGGTGCTGTGGAGCGCGCGCACCTGTGGCAGGCCGCGCAGTTGATCGGCGACCTTGTCGGCGAGTTTGCCGAGCACCTCGATCATGACGATGGCGCGCACGCCGGCGGCGCGGGTTTCGTGGCCGGTGCGGATGGTGAAGGCGGCGATGGTGCCGTTGGCGACCAGTCTGTCGATGCGCGCGGCGACGGTGGCGCGTGAGGCGCCGGTCATGGCGGCAAGCGAGGAGACGGGCGCGCGGGCATTGTGGCGCAGGGCGCTCAGAAGTTCCTGATCGAGGTCGTCCATGGTCTTATTTCGTAGGAGCGGGGTTTCACTTTGTATGGTTAGACTTGGCAAACTGTCAAATCATGCTGTGAAACTGGCACTTTTTCATCTTTTTGTCGCCGCGGCGATGTCAGATATTCAACCGAAGCAGTGAGCAGGAGAACAAGATGCAGGCACAGTCGCGATCGGTCACCCTTATCGGTGCGCCTTTGGAAGAGGGCTCCGGCCGCAGGGGGGCCGCGATGGGTCCGACGGCGCTTCGTATCGCCGGTGTCGACCGGGCCTTGATCGATCTCGGCCACGATGTCACTGACGCCGGAGACGTGCAGATCGTGCCTGCTCGCGACCTGCCGACCAATCCGAAGGCGCATAATCTGCGCACCGTCGGTGCGTTCACGCGGGCGCTTGAAGCCGGCGTTTACGAGATCGCCGATGCCGGCCGTTTCCCGATCATTCTCGGCGGCGACCACAGCCTGTCGATGGGCACGGTATCGGGCATGGCGCGCTATGCCGCCAAGCAGAAGCGGCCGCTTTTCGTGCTCTGGCTCGACGCGCATTCGGATTTCAACACGCCGGAGACATCGCCGTCTGGCAATATTCACGGTATGCCCGTCGCCTATTATTGCGGCCAGGCCGATCTCTCCGACATCCTGCCGCGCGACCGGCCGCTGGTCGATCCGAAGAATGTCTTCCAGGTCGGGATCCGTTCGGTCGACGCGCCGGAGCGCGAGCTGATCAAGGAGCACGGCGTCAACGTCTTCGACATGCGCTCGATCGACGAGCAGGGGGTCGCGGCGATCATGCGCGACATTCTCTCTAAGGTCGAAGCGGCGAATGCGCTGTTTCATGTCAGTCTCGACGTCGATTTCCTCGATCCTGATGTCGCGCCCGGCGTCGGCACGACGGTGCCTGGGGGAGCGACCTTCCGCGAGGCGCATCTGATCATGGAGATGCTCTGCGACAGCGGGCTCGTCTCCTCTCTCGATCTGGTCGAGCTCAACCCGTTTCTAGACGATCGCGGCAAGAGCGCCCGCGTTCTCGTCGAGCTGACGGCCAGCCTGTTCGGCCGCCGCATCTTCGACCGCCCGACGCGCGCCGCATAACAAGCCGCATTACAAAAAGGGGACGACCATGAGCACTTCAGCCAGATTGATCGATACCGAGCAGCGCCTGGGCGCCCATAACTACAAGCCGCTCGACGTCGTCCTGACGCGCGGCGAGGGGGTGTATGTCTGGGATACTGATGGCAAGCGCTATCTCGATTGCCTCTCTGCCTATTCGGCCGTCAACCAGGGGCATTGCCACCCGAAGATCCTTTCGGCCATGGTCGAGCAGGCGGGCAAGCTGACGCTAACCTCGCGCGCCTTCCGCAACGACCAGCTGGCGCATCTCTACGAGGAGCTCGCGGCACTGACGGGATCGCACAAGATCCTGCCGATGAACTCCGGCGCCGAGGCTGTCGAGACCGCGATCAAGGCGGTGCGCAAATGGGGATACGAGGTGAAGGGCGTGCCGGAGGGCAAGGCCGAGATCATCGTCTGCTCCGACAATTTCCATGGCCGCACGCTGAGCATCATCAGCTTCTCCACCGATCCGGATGCGCGCTCGGGCTTCGGCCCCTATACGCCGGGCTTCCGCACCGTTCCCTTCGGTGATGCGGAAGCGTTCGCCGCGGCGATCAACGAGAACACTGTGGCCGCGCTGATCGAGCCGATCCAGGGCGAGGCGGGCGTCATCATTCCGCAGCCGGGCTATTTTAAGACGGTGCGGCAGCTCTGCACCGACAACAAGGTGACGCTCATCCTCGACGAGATCCAGACCGGGCTCGGTCGCACCGGCAAGCTGCTGGCCGAGGAGCATGAGGGCATCGAGGCCGACGTGACGCTGATCGGCAAGGCGCTGTCGGGCGGCTTCTATCCGGTTTCGGCTGTACTTTCGAACTCCGAGGTGCTGGGTGTTCTGAAGCCCGGCCAGCACGGCTCGACCTTCGGCGGCAATCCGCTTGCCTGCGCCGTGGCGCGCGCGGCTTTGAAGGTGCTGACGGAAGAAGACATGATCGGCAATGCCGAGCGGATGGGCAATTACTTCATCGAGGGGCTGCGGTCGATCCGCTCGAACATCGTGAAAGAGGTGCGCGGTCGCGGGCTGATGATGGCGATCGAGCTGGTGCCGGAAGCCGGTGGTGCCCGGCAATATTGCTACGCGCTGAAGGACCTCGGCCTACTCGCCAAGGATACTCATGAAAACACCATCCGCCTGGCGCCACCGCTCGTGATCACCAAGGACCAGGTCGAGTGGGCGGTGGAGCAGATCGAAAAGACGATCGTCTGAGACTTGCATGCGTTGAACGGGTCCGTGATCCGTTCAACGCCTTTCCCTTCTCACCGGGCGAAAAATCCTGCCGGTCGGTTTAGATTTGGGAAACACTCTTTCTTTACAGTCCTCAATAACCGTAACGGTACTCTTCATATTCAGAGAACTGGCGGCTTGAAGGCAAAGTGCATCGACGCCAATGGTGGCGTGGTTGCTTCTGCCCTGGCTTTCGACAGTTGGGACATTTTTAATGACGACGATCAATTCTCCGAGCTTCAGTGGCGATACGCTTGAGATCATTGCCTTCCGCCTGCACGACCAGGAATTCTGCGTGAAGACGACGACCATTCGCGAAATCCGCGGCTGGGCGCCTTCGACGCCGATCCCGCATTCGCCGGCCGATGTCATCGGCGTCATGAACCTGCGCGGCTCGGTCATTCCGATCATCGACCTCGCCTTCAAGCTCGGCATGAAGAGCACCGTCGCCAATGAGCGCAGCGCCATCGTCGTTGCCGAAGTGCACAACATGGTCATCGGCATGCTTGTTGACCGCGTCTCCGACATCCTGACGATTTCCTCGAGCCAGGTGCAGCCGGTTCCCGAAGTTACCGCATCCTTCGACCGCGCCTTCTGCGAGGGCATCATCGCGTCCGAAAACGGCATGATCTGCTTCCTGAACCTCGCCAAGATGTTCAAGGAAAACGAGACGGACGATCTGGTCGCCGCCTAAGCGCCATTCGATACAATCCGATCCCGCCCCGCCCGAGCAGCCCTCCGGCGGGGCGATCTCGTTTTGGCTCCTCGGTGGCCGTCCGCGCGCCGGCTGCGGCTTGCTCGCAGGCGTGGTTTTTTGGGCGCGCCACCTCTTTAAACTTTCGCGGCTTCCCACCATATCCTGAGCAAGTTCTTCGTCGCGGTTTCGGCCGCCGGCGAAGAGGCATGGCTCGCCTCTTGAGGGAGCTCAATCTCAGTCATCGGCCTGTGCCTTATGAGGGCAGGGCGATTTAAGGAGGTCTATTGATGAATATTGAAAAATACTCCGAGCGGGTGCGCGGTTTCATCCAGTCGGCGCAGACCTATGCGTTGGCCCAGGGTCACCAGCAGTTCTCGCCCGAGCATGTGCTGAAGGTGCTGCTCGACGACGACCAGGGCATGGCCGCGTCTCTCATCGAGCGCGCCGGCGGCGACGCCAAGGCCGCCCGCCTTGCCAATGATGCCGCCCTTGCCAAGCTGCCGAAGGTCTCCGGTGGCAACGGCCAGATCTATCTTGCCGCACCGCTCGCCAAGGTTCTCTCGACCGCCGAGGAGGCATCGAAGAAGGCCGGCGACAGCTTCGTTACGGTCGAGCGTCTGTTGCAGGCGCTGGCGATGGAATCGTCCACCGCGATCACGCTGAAGAATGCCGGCGTGACGGCGGTGACACTCAACCAGGTCATCAACGAAATCCGCAAGGGCCGCACGGCCGATAGCGCCAATGCCGAACAGGGCTTTGACGCGCTGAAGAAATTCGCCCGCGACCTGACGGCGGAAGCCCGCGATGGCCGGCTCGATCCCGTGATCGGCCGCGACGACGAAATCCGCCGCACCATCCAGGTGCTCTCGCGCCGTACCAAGAACAACCCCGTTCTCATCGGTGAACCCGGCGTCGGCAAGACGGCGATCGCCGAAGGTCTGGCGCTGCGCATCGTCAATGGCGACGTGCCTGAGTCTCTGAAGGACAAAAAGCTGATGGCGCTCGACATGGGCGCTCTGATTGCCGGCGCGAAATATCGCGGCGAGTTCGAAGAGCGGCTGAAGAGCGTGCTCAACGAGGTGCAGGCCGAAAACGGCGAGATCATCCTGTTCATCGACGAGATGCATACGCTCGTCGGTGCCGGCAAGGGTGACGGCGCGATGGATGCATCGAACCTGCTGAAGCCGGCGCTTGCCCGCGGCGAGTTGCATTGCGTCGGCGCGACCACGCTCGACGAATACCGCAAGCATGTCGAGAAGGACCCGGCGCTCGCCCGTCGTTTCCAGCCGATCGTCGTCGAAGAGCCGACGGTCGAGGACACGATCTCGATCCTGCGCGGCCTGAAGGAGAAGTACGAGCAGCACCACAAAGTCCGCATCTCGGATTCGTCGCTTGTGGCGGCCGCTACGCTGTCGAACCGCTACATCACCGACCGTTTTCTCCCCGACAAAGCGATCGACCTGATGGACGAGGCGGCTGCGCGCCTGCGCATGCAGGTCGATTCCAAGCCGGAAGAGCTCGACGAACTCGATCGCCGCATCATGCAGCTGAAGATCGAGCGCGAAGCGCTGAAGAAGGAAACCGACGTCGCCTCGGCCGACCGGCTTGTCCGGCTGGAGACCGAGCTCACCGATCTGGAAGAGAGCGCCGATGCGCTGACGGCCCGCTGGCAGGCGGAAAAGCAGAAGCTCGGCCTTGCCGCGGACCTGAAGAAGGAACTCGACGATGCGCGCAACGATCTGGCGATCGCCCAGCGCAAGGGTGAATTCCAGCGTGCCGGCGAGTTGACCTACGGCGTCATTCCGGAGCTTGAAAAGAAGCTGTCTGAAGCCGAAGCGCAGGACAATGATCGCAGCGCCATGGTGCAGGAGGTCGTGACCCCTGATAACATCGCGCATGTCGTTTCCCGCTGGACCGGCATTCCGGTCGAGAAGATGCTGGAAGGCGACCGCGAGAAGCTGTTGCGGATGGAAGACGAGCTGGCGAAGTCGGTGATCGGCCAGGGCGACGCGGTGCAGGCCGTGTCGCGGGCGGTGCGTCGTGCGCGCGCCGGCCTGCAGGATCCGAACCGGCCGCTCGGCTCGTTCATCTTCCTCGGCCCGACCGGCGTCGGCAAGACGGAACTGACCAAGGCATTGGCCCGCTTCCTCTTCGACGACGAGACGGCGATGGTGCGCATGGATATGTCCGAGTACATGGAGAAGCACTCCGTGGCCCGGCTGATCGGCGCCCCTCCCGGCTATGTCGGCTATGAGGAAGGCGGTTCGCTGACGGAAGCGGTACGTCGCCGGCCCTACCAGGTCGTGCTGTTCGACGAGATCGAAAAGGCGCATCCTGACGTCTTCAACGTGCTCTTGCAGGTGCTCGACGATGGCCGCCTGACCGATGGTCAGGGCCGCACCGTCGATTTCCGCAACACGATGATCATCATGACGTCGAACCTAGGTGCGGAATATCTGACGCAGCTGAAGGACGGCGACGACAGCGATCTGGTGCGCGAGCAGGTGATGGAGATGGTGCGCGGCCACTTCCGGCCGGAGTTCCTGAACCGCATCGACGAGATCATCCTCTTCCACCGCCTGAAGCGGGACGAGATGGGCGCGATCGTCGACATCCAGCTGCAGCGTCTGGTGAAGCTCTTGGCAGAGCGCAAGATCACCATCGAACTCGACGACGAGGCCACGCATTGGCTCGCCAACAAGGGCTACGATCCTGTCTACGGCGCGCGGCCGCTGAAGCGGGTGATCCAGAAGTACGTCCAGGATCCGCTCGCCGAGCAGATCCTCGGCGGACAGGTGCCGGATGGATCGACGGTGAAGATCACCGGCGGGACCGATCGGCTGCTGTTCCGCACTAGGAGTGCTGGGGTCAGCGAAGCGGCGTAAGCGGACTGGTGTGTGAGATGAGAGACGGCGGCTTCGGGCCGCCGTTTTTGTTTTTTGGTGTTTGGGTGCATCGTTGACGTTGGCGTCTGTGGCACCCCCCTCTGTCCTGCCGGACATCTCCCCCACAAGGGGGGAGATCGACTCGTTGAGAGGGTTTCGCCAAACGTTGAGGTAGGATCGAGCGGGCGCCCCCAGCCAATCTCCCCACCTGTGGGGGAGATGCCCGGCAGGGCAGAGGGGGGTAACACACGGAAAAACGTTGCTTACAGCGACCGACTCATCACCGAGCCAACCCCGGACCAACCCGAGAACTACTTGCTCGCCACCTGCGGCGGCGGCTGATTGCCCAGCAGCGTATCGATCCGCTTGCGCTCGTCCTCGAACTTGGCGAGCGCCGGACCCGCAAGCGACTTGCCGCCCGGCAGACGTACGCGCAGCGGGTCGACCTTGGTGCCGTTGACGATCATCTCGTAATGCAGATGCGGACCGGTCGATTCACCTGTCGTGCCGACCCAGCCGATCACCTGGCCCTGGCGCACCTTGGCGCCCGGAACGACGCCCTTGGCAATGGCGCTCTGGTGATTATAGGAGGATTCGTAGCCATTGGCGTGGCGCACGATCGTCTGGTTGCCGTAGCCGCCACTGTCCCATCCGGCCTTTTCCACCGTGCCGTTGCCGACGGCTATGATCGCCGTGCCGCGCGGGGCGGCCCAGTCGACGCCGGTGTGCATGCGGGCGAAGCCCAGGATCGGATGGCGGCGCATGCCGAAGCCGGAGCGGAATATGCCGTTCGGGACCGGGTTGCGCAGTAGGAATTGGCGAATGCTCTTGCCGTCCTGATCGAAATAATCGATCGAGCCGTCTTCCGGATCCTGGAAGCGGTAGAAACGCGTCTGGGTGTCGCCGAAGCGGGCGTTGACATAGAGCAGTTCGGACTGATCCGTCGCCTGGCCGCTGGCATCGGCCACCGAGAAGAAGGCCTCGAGCGTATCGGTCGGGCGCAGTTCGGCCTGAAAGTCGACGCTGCTGGCCAGAAGCTTGATGATCAGCGCCGTCATGTCCTTGGTCATGCCATAGGAGAGGGCGGCGCGATAAATGCCGTCATAGACGCGCGGAAGATTCTGGTTCGACGGCGCGGTCATGGCGCTGTCGTCGAAGGCGGTGGCGATCGCATCGAGCTTCGGCGGCTCGCTGCCGGCCACGTAATGGTCGGTGTCGTCGAGTGCCACAGTGACGACGTGCCGGGAACCGCGATAGACGCTGGCGCGGATGATCTTCGCCTGCTCGCCCTTCTGCAGGATACCGATACGCAGCACGTCGCCCTTGGACAGGTTCTCCGAGCCGAACAAGGGCGACAGATAGGTGGAAAGACCCTTTGCCTGCGGCTCCGGATAGCCCTGGTCCATCATGGCCTTGACGATCGGCGTGTCCTGGCGAACCGGCACGATATCGTCGGCGAATTCCTCGGTCTGCGGCGTGATGGATTCCGGCGCCGACACCGTCATGTTCTGCTCGAGCACGCGGGCGGTCAGGCCCGATGCCAGGTCGACGTCGTTGTCGTCGGTGGAAAAGCGCTGCGGGTCGACATAATAGAGGGCGGCGACCTGCGAGGCGCCGTCGGTCAAGACGGAGCCGTTGGAGCGGACGTTTTCCTCGATCTCGTCGAGCGACATGCCGGCGGCGATCTTCAGGTTGGAGCCCGATGCCGGATAGGCTTCGGTCTTCAGGCTGACTTCGGATTCGACGTCGGAACCGTAGATCTGGCCGGTGCGCACGCCCGGCTGCGGTTCCGGCTCGTCGGCCGAGAAGATCGAGAGAGGGTTGAAGGCCGGGTAGTCCTCGGTGGCGACGTGATTGGCGGCCAGCGTCATCTTCACGCGCGCGAAGGGCTGGCGGCGCACCACTTCCTTGTCGCCTTCATGGACGACGGTCGAGACTTCCATGATCTTGCGGTCGGAGGGTTTGGCGGCAATCGCAGGCGCGATCAGGCGACCGCCACGGGTCACGTCGGCGTCGGGATTGGCCGTGCCGGCGATGCTGGCATAGGCCTCGGCGGGGATCGCCAGCTGCTGGCGGCCGTCGAGGGCGGCAAACAGCGCGACGCCCATCAATACGCTCGAGGTGATACCGGTCAGGAAGGTGCCGGACAGCCAGCGCAGCGAAACTTCGCGGCGGTCGGGCGCACGTCTGCCATCGGCGAGAAGGGCTGGCTCGTTGCCGAACGAGCGGATCATCATCTTCTCAGTCACCATGGCAAAGGCGTCCGCATCCTTTCAGCTGATCGGGTCAACCAGGCCCAGGGGGCATTTGGGTGGCCGGAAAAGTGCATAGTTTACATATGCGAGTCAAATGAGCGGACCCGAATGGACCGGCCACGACGTTCACGCTGCCCTTGAGACCACCTGATTGTGAAAATGTGAGGGCAGACGGCCTCGTCTCATGCTTTTGCAGTCCTATATAGAGGTGGATGCTTGCCGCAAGCCTGCGCCAAAGGGGCGGGTTTCCAGCGCCCTAACGAGCCTTCTGGAAATTCCCTAGCCAAATCAGTCAGTTGGCAGAAACTGCGATTTTTTGAAAAAGGCTTGTTGACTTGTTTGGGTTAGGGGCCTTATAAGCCGCTTCACAGAACGAGGGCGGCGGCGCTGCTGGCGACGGTGACTTTCGCTCTGGATTTCTTTGATTGGCTGCGATGCTGATTGGT
>NZ_KB898371.1 GCF_000377565.1 Rhizobium sp. 2MFCol3.1
CGCCATTCCATGCTGTTTTCGAGAAGCGGAACGCTGGGCGCCAATCTCGTCAAGAGCGGCAAGGTCGATAAGGTTCTGCCCTATTTCGACACGCGCACCTTCCACGGTGTCGTGAACATCAAAGCCGGGCCCGACGAGCAGCTCAGCCCGGCGTCCGACTTCGGCGATGTTCATGTCCGGCACCTCGATCTGACTGATGTCTTCACGCCGTTCTACCCTCGCGCCAGCGTGCCGACGACGGGATTTGCGCTCTGCTTCTGGCTGACAACGCTCAATCTTGGCACCAGGATAACGCTTGCCGGCTTCTCGTCGAAGCGCAGCGAGCGCTATAAGGTTCTCGATGTTCACGACTGGACGTTCGAACAGGTGCTGCTGCGCCTGATGTTTCGCAAGGGCAAGATCAACATTGTCGGGCGCGACGCGTCCAACCCCTATGCGGATCTCTCCGCGCACTTTCCCGAATTCACACCCGCTGATATCGAGCTCACCGCCAACGAGATCATCGACGAGCGGCTCGGCAACCTGAGTTCGATCGTCGATCGCCTGATGGATGTCACCCGCTTCCTTCGCTTCCTGGATCGGACCTGGAAGAGCTTGAAACCCAAGTCAAGCAAGCAGCGCCGGTGGGAATCGATGGAGCAGAAAGGCGACGACAAGGGCTGATTGCGGAATATGCGTTGGCATCGTCTGCCGGCGTGCGATGGCGCGTCATTGTCCCGATCCATGCAAACACGATCCATTCGTACAATCCTGCGCCGGCAATCGCTTTATGCTGCGTGGCGGCGGTCGGTGACCGACCGCCTGAATGGAAGCCGCGGCATCCCGGAAACAGGGATGTCCATCGCGACGGAGACGGATGATGATTGCCACGCCCATCGACCCGACTGATCCATGGCTGCGCCAGGCGCAGACATTCCCGGTTCTTTCGGCCGAGATGATCGAGCGCGCGAAGACATATGGTCGCGAAGAGGTGATGGCGGAGGACACTTTCGTGTTCGAACGCGGCCAGCGCGGGATCGATTTCTTCCTGGTGCTGGAAGGAGAGATAGAGCTGTTCATCGACGATGTCAGGCGCGGTCGGCGTCTGGTCTTCACCTATCATCCCGGCCAGTTTTCCGGCGAACAGAACATCTTCACCAAGCGGCCCATGCTCTTGTCGGGCCTTGCTAAATCCGGCTCCCGTCTGCTGCGGATCACCAACCGGGATTTTCATGCCTTCATCACCGGCGAGCCCGATATCGGCGAGACGATCATTCGCGCCTATATCCTGCGCCGCGCCGGTTTCGTGCGCCATTCCGAGGGTGGCGTCGTGTTGATCGGAGACCGGCACCATGCCGACGTCCTCCGGATTCAACGTTTCCTGACGCGCAATCTCTATCCTGTTGCCGTCGTCGATCCCGCGACCGAGCCGCCGGTTGTGCCGTTGATGCAGAGCCTGGCAGTGACAGCGGATGCGCTTCCCGTCGTGATAACGCCTGACCGGAAAGTCTGGTCGCGCCCGTCCAACGCCGCGCTTGCCGATCTGCTTGGGATCAACGAGTCGCCGGAGAGAGATACGATCTACGACGTCGCCGTTGTCGGCGCCGGGCCGGCCGGTCTCGCCGCATCGGTCTATGGCGCCTCAGAGGGCCTGAGCACCATCGTCTTGGAAACTCTGGCGCCGGGTGGGCAGGCCGGAACCTCGTCCAAGATCGAGAATTACCTCGGCTTCCCCACGGGTATCTCCGGCCAGGCGCTCGCCGGCCGGGCCCATATACAGGCGCAGAAGTTCGGCGCCAGAATTTCGGTGTCCCATGAGGTCATGAAGCTCGATTGCTCCTCGCACCCCTACCGCCTCCTTCTCGACGACGAGACATCGTTGCGAGCCCGCTCCATCGTGATCGCGACAGGCGCGCGCTATCGAAAGCTCGATGTGCTGAACTACGACAAGTTCGAAGGGCAGGGCATCCACTACGCGGCGACTGCCATGGAGGCGCAGGTTTGCTCGGATGAAACCATCGTGGTGGTCGGCGGCGGCAATTCAGCGGGACAGGCCGCCGTCTTTCTGTCGCGAACGGTCAAGCACGTGCATATGCTGATGCGCAGCGGTATCGCCTCGACAATGTCCGACTATCTGGTCCAGCGCATTCAAAGATCGCCGCGCATCAGCCTCTACCAGCAGGCTGAGATCACCGCGCTCCATGGCGACAAGACGCTGAATGGCGTGACCTGGATCGATCACCGCACCGGCGAGAGCCACGAACTGCCTGTTACCAGCATCTTCGTCATGATCGGCGCGTCCCCGAACACAGGCTGGCTCGACGGCTGCCTCGATCTTGACCAGCACGGCTTCGTCAAGAGCGGCATGACCGCCGTGGGCGACACCCCGCCTTCGCCCTATGCGACCTCGAAGGACGGCATCTTCGCGGTCGGCGATGTCCGCGCCGGTTCGGTCAAGCGCGTTGCTTCGGCTGTCGGCGAAGGGTCTGTGGTGATCGCCGCGATCCACCAGTTCCTGGAGCGCCAGCGCCACGCCGAGCATGAGGAGCCGGAACTCAACGCCACGGCTGCGCGATAAGCGCAGCGAGCCCGGCGCGAACGCCGGCTCACTGATCGCTCAGTCGATATTCTTTTCCAGCTGCTCCGCCGCGATATCGGGCGGCGTCCAGCCGCGTTCGGCCTTTTCGCCGAGCGCGCTGCGGTCGCCCATCATCGCCTGCTCGAGCAGGTCGGCGATTTCCTTGGCCTTGGCGATATATTCCTTGTTGTCGAACACCGCGACCTCTTCCCGCCACAGCGGCGCGAGTTTGCGAAGGCCCCGGACGTCCTGGCGAACGAACACGGCCTTGCTCTTTTCCACATCGTAAGGATGCATGCCGAGCCCCTTCAGCGCGTAGCCGGCTGCGCGCACGGAGCTGTCGAACACCTCGCGAACGATATCGTGCGCGCCGGCCTCATAGAGCCGGTAGACGGTGGTGCGGTCGAACGCGCGGGCGATGATGTGGATATGCGGGTTCTCCCGCCGCGCATGCTTGACGATCTCGATCGCCCGCTCCGGATCGTCGATCGCGACGACAAGGACCTTCGCCTCGTGAAGCCCTGCCGAATGCAAAAGGTCCGGCCGGCTGGCGTCGCCGAAGAAGGAGCGGACGCCGAACTTGCGCAGGCCGTCGATGACATCGGCCTGGTGGTCGAGCACGATGGTCTTGTAGCCATTGGCGAGAAGCATGCGGTTGACGATCTGCCCGAAACGGCCGAGGCCGGCGATGATGACGGAGCCCGGCTCGGGGATCTCGTCGGCGTCTTCCTCCTGCCGGCGATCGAAGCGCGGCACGATCAGCCTGTCGAAGATGATGAAAAGCGCCGGAGTAAACAACATCGAAACGGCGACGACCAACAACAGGATCGCCGCCAGATCGGGCGGCAGCACGGCGCTCTGGACGGTGAACGAGATCAGCACGAAGCCGAACTCGCCCGCCTGCGCCAGCCCCAGAGCGAAAAGCCAGCGGTCGGTGCCGCGCAGCTTGAACACGAAGGCGAGCGCCAACAGCACGATCGCCTTCAGCACCATCACGCCCAGCGTAATCCCGAGCACGGACCAGACCTGTGCGTAGAGCAGCGAGAAATCGATGCTGGCGCCGACGGTGATGAAGAACAGGCCGAGCAGCAATCCTTTGAACGGCTCGATATCGCTTTCGAGCTCGTGGCGGAATTCGCTGTTGGCGAGCACGACGCCGGCCAAGAACGTGCCCAGCGCCGGCGACAGGCCGACCACGGTCATCAGCAGCGCGATACCGATGATCAGGAGGAGGGCCGCGGCGGTGAAGATCTCGCGCAGCTTCGAGCGGGCGATGAGCCGGAAGATCGGGCGCGACAGATAGTGGCCGGCAGCGATGACGAAGGCGACGGCAACGATCGTCACCAGCGTCACCTGCCAGCCCGGCAATCCCTCGACGAGGCTGAAGGAGTGGTGGCCGCCACTCTCGGCATTGCTGCCGAGCGGATGGCGCACAAGCTCCGGCAGCGCCAGCAGCGGAATGAAGGCCAGCATGGGAATGACGGCGATATCCTGGAACAGCAACACCGAGAAGCTCGCCTGCCCGCCGGACGAGCGCAGCAGACCCTTTTCACCCAGCGTTTGCAGGACGATCGCGGTCGAAGACAGCGAGAAGATGAAGCCGATCGTCAGCGCGACGCTCCAGACCTGGCCGAGCAGCATGGCGCAGCCCATCACCACCAGCGAGGTGACGATCACCTGCAGCCCGCCAAGCCCGAGCAGCTTGGAGCGCATCTCCCACAGCGCGCGCGGCTGTAGTTCGAGGCCGACGAGAAACAGCATCATCACCACGCCGAACTCGGCAAAATGCTGCAGATCCTGCGTCTCGTTACCAACAAGATGCAGGGCCGGGCCAATGACGATGCCGGCGATGAGATAGCCGAGCACGGAGCCGAGCCCCAGTCGCTTTGCGATCAGCACGGAGACGACGGCGGCCAGCAGATAGATGAAGGCCTGGAAGATGAAGCTATTCATGGGGCGTGCTCTCACGAAGCGGAAGCGTCTCGGCACTCAGCAATTCCATACCGGTGGCGGCGTCGATGTCGAAGGTTTCGTCGCGCAGAGCCTCCAGCAGCCGGCGGTAGCCCTCCAGATGCGGCTCGGCCCGGCCATCGCCGCGTGCCTCGTGCGCGGCAAACAGCGCGTACGGCGCAACGAAGCGCATCCGGCAGAGATTGGCCGTCTGCTCCAGCGGCGACAGCAGCGCCCGAAGACGGAAATGGTTGCGGCCCTCCTCGGTATAGGCATGATCCGGGCCGCCGGCGGTGATGACAGGCAGGAACAGCTTGCCCGCAAGCTTGTCGCCGGTGTGGCCATAGGCGAAGCCATATTCCAGCACTAGGTCCTGCCACTCCTTCAGGATTGATGGCGTCGAGTACCAGTAGATCGGAAACTGGAAGATGATGACGTCGTGCTTCAGCAGCCGGGCTTGTTCGACGTCGATGTCGATGTCGAGCTTGGGATACTCGGCGTAGAGATCGACGAACGTCACGCCTTCAATGCTGCCGGCGATCTTGGCCATCAGGATATTGACGCGCGAATGGCGCTGTCCGGGGTGGGCGAAGAGCACGAGCACCTTGGCCATGTATGGGCTCCCATCTGAATTCGGAATGCGTGAGATCCAGGGCCGGATCGGTCTGAAGAGCGCGGGATCAACAAGGGCCTTGGCAAGACCTAGTAGAAGTGCGGGATCGGCCCTACCTGTTCGGTTTGATCCGGCAAGTCAACCATGATTTCATCCACATAGCACCATCCCCACCCCTCCGGCGGATCATAGCCCTCCATGACGGGATGACCGGTTTCATGGAAATGGCCGGTGGCGTGTCGGCCGATCGACTGGTCGCAGCAGCCGACATGGCCGCATTCACGGCACAGCCGCAGATGCACCCAGGCCTGACCGATCGCCAGGCACTCTTCACAACCGCGCGTCCTTGGGCGGACATCGCGGACCAGGCGAACATGCTTGCAAGTATGCGACATGGTTCTTCCTCTCGTTACCTCAATTTATGCGGGCGACTTCGGCTGTTGGCAATCGCTTCCTGCGAGCCCGCGATCAGGGGCTTCCCGCGCATGGCATGGGGGATTCGATGCGTCCTCACAAGACTTATGCAGTCGTTCCGTGCGCGGGCAACTATACCCAGGTATGCCCCCACAAGACCCAGGTCTATGCAAACTTGATCATAGTAGGATTCCGCCGGCGCGGTCCCGTCACCAGAATGAACCCAGCAAATCACACTTCAACGGTTTCAGGACGGAGATTGACGATGCAGGCGACCGCGATGATTACGATGGACCACCATGAGCCGAACATCGGCGCTCTCGGCGTCATTCAGCAAGCGTCTTCCGAAGTATCGCGGCTGCTCGCACGCGCCATCCATTGCGTCGATCAGGACGAGGCGATCGCCATCGATCTGGTCAAACGCGCCTCCATGCTGCTGAAGCCAACCCCTGCCGTCTCGGCTAATGCGGTATCGCGCGAAAGGGCGGCATCGGGCGGGTTGGCGCCGTGGCAGGTGGCGCGGGTCAAGCGCTACGTTTCCGAGAATATGTCGCGGACCGTTGCGATCGACGAACTGGCGGAACTGGCACGGCTCAGCACCAGCTATTTCTCGGCCGCCTTCAAGACGAGTTTCGGTCTGTCTCCGCACAGCTACGTCATCGCCCAGCGCGTCGAGCGTGCCAAACAGCTGATGCTTTCCACCGATGCGCCCCTATGCGAGATCGCGCTCGATTGCGGCCTTGCCGATCAGGCCCACCTCTCGCGGATTTTCCGCCGCGCAACCGGCACGACCCCCAGCGCCTGGCGCCGCTTCCGCCTTCGCCCTGCCGCCAGACGCGAAGCTGTGGAATATGAGGTTGCGCTGCCTGTCTGACCGCGGTCTCTAACGCACGGGGCGGCGACCAATGATGCACTCGACACCATTGCCACCGGTGCCGGGGCATCCGGCAGCGAGATCAGGCGGCCTGTTCGGCAAGCGCCGATCGGATTGCGGAGATGAAGACCCGCACCTTTGGCAGGATCAGCCGGGTCGTCGGGTAAACCGCCCAAATCGCGTTGGTCTCCGGCACGGCATCCTCAAGCGTGATGCGAACCAGGCGGCCGGCGCGGATATCGTCTTCGACATTCCAGTCGGACAGAAGCGTGATGCCGCCGCCGGCAAGGCAGGCGGCGTGGCAACCGGCTATGCTGCTCGACGAGAAGCGGGAATTCAATCGCACATGCGCTTCCTCATCGCCTTGCATGCCCCCACGCATGAATGTCCAGTGCGTGATGCCGGTCATCGGAAGGCAATCGTGCTCAAGCAGATCGTGCGTGTTCACCGGGGCGCCGCGCCGCTCGAGGTAAGCGGGTGCGGCCACCAGCGACCGCGTGTTGTCGGCGAGCTTCTGGGCGATCAGGCTGCTGTCCTTCAGTCGCGCGATCCGGAGCGCGAGATCGGTGCCCGAGGCAACGAGGTCAGGCAATCCGTCATTCATGTCTACGGAAATCCTGAGATCCGGATTGTCGTCCAGCAGCTTCGGCACCAGCGGCATGACGAGTTTCAGGCCGAAGGCAATGGGGACCGAGACGCGCAGCAACCCCGCCGCGCCCTTACCATCAGTTCGCAGACGGGCTCTGGCCTCATCCTCGTTTTCCACCAGCGCCTGTGCAAACGGCAGGAAGGTCTCGCCCTCCGGCGTCAGCGAAAGGGATCGCGTGGTGCGGTGCATCAGCCGTACGTCGAGCGCCGCCTCAAGCGAGGCGAGACGGCGGGTCGCCACCATCGGCGCGATCCCAAGGCGCCGCGCTGCTTCCGAGAGACTGCCCGCGGCTGACGCAACGACGAAAACCCTGATGTCCTCGGTATTCATTATATCGACTTTCGATATTCAGGCTGAACATTTTAGATCAGTACCGCGAGATACGAGAAAATAATAGATAGATCTCATCTTCTGAAGCCAGAAAGGCAAACAGCATGACCACCGTCACCACAATCGAAACGCCGGGGGCTGCCACATCGGCCGGCATAGGCCAGATCGGCCTTCTCGCCATGGCAGCAGCCAGCGGCATCGCCGTCGCCAACATCTATTATAACCAGCCGATGCTAGGGATCATCGAAGCCGATTTTCCCGGCCAGTCCGCGACCGGGCTGATCCCGACCGCGACCCAACTTGGCTACGCGCTCGGCCTGTTCCTGTTGCTGCCGCTTGGCGATCTCGTCCACCGTCGGCGTCTGATCATCGGTCAGTTCCTGATACTCGCCGTCGCGCTGGCGCTAGCGGCGATCGCGCCCACGGCGTGGACACTGGTTGCGGCGTCTCTCGTCGTCGGCGCGAGCTCAACCGTCGCCCAGCAGATCGTGCCCTTCGCGGCATCGCTGGCATTGCCTGAAAAGCGAGGTGCCACGATCGGTACGGTGATGGCCGGCGTGCTCTCAGGCATCCTGTTCAGCCGCACCCTGTCCGGCTTTGTCGGCGAGCATGCCGGCTGGCGCGCGATGTTCTGGATCGGCGTCCCTATGGCGCTCGTGGCCGCAGCCATGATGTTCGCCGCCCTGCCGAACCATCGCCCGACCTCGCGCATGCGCTATCACAACGCGATCCGTTCGCTCGCTCACCTGTGGAAGCAGCATCCGGCGCTGCGCACGGCGACCTTCGTACAGGCAGCGCTTTTCGCGTCGTTCACCAGCTTCTGGACGATCCTTGCGCTCTACCTGCAAGGCCCGCGTTTCGGTCTAGGTGCTGATGTCGCAGGTCTGTTCGGTATCGTTGGCGCGGTCGGCGTCTTCGCGGCGCCGGTGGCGGGTCGCATCGCGGACAAACGCGGCCCGCATTTCGTGGTGTGGCTCGGCGCTCTCTTGACGCTTGTGGCCTGGATCGTCTTCGGCGTCTGGTGGTCGATCGCCGCTCTGATCATCGGAGTCATTGTGCTTGATTTCGGCATCCAGAGCGCGCTGGTGTCGAACCAGCATATCATTTACGCGCTGGACCCCGAGGCCCGCAGCCGCCTGAACACCATCTTCATGACCGGCATGTTTCTCGGCGGTGCCGCCGGATCAGCACTTGCGACCCTTGCATGGGGCTATGGTGCATGGCCTGCCGTGACCGTTCTCGGTGGACTGCTCGCCATCGTGTCGCTCGGCGTCAGGCTGCTCGATCATCGAGCACAGCCAACGACGGCGGGACACCGCTAGCCGAGATCTTAATGCGCAAAGAAAAAGCGCCAGCCGTGTTTTCGGCTGGCGCCTTCGATTCAATTAAACGTGAAAATCAGCCTTCGATCTGAAGGTTGGCATCTCGCGCTGCAGCGATCAGCGCCTGCCTCGCGTGCCCGCCGCCACGCTTTCCTTCGAGCACAGCGGCGCAGGCCCTGAGTGCGCGAACAAAGGATTCACCGGTCAAAACCGGCCATTTGTCGGCTAGCAGCCAGGCCGCGTCGCGCGCGCTTTTCACCACGTATTTCACAGAGCCAATCGCGATTGTGAGTGGTCTCTTCCAGAGCTTTTCATCAGTCATGCATCACCTCATCGGCGGCCTAAACGCGGGCCGAAGGATTTGGTTCCGATGCCAATGTCAGATGAGGTGATGCTCATATAGCGACCGGTCGGCGAGCATCGTGTCGCGCAAAAATCACCGCGCGACGCATTGGGGGCGTTTCATGGCGTTTTTGTTCATCGCACCCGGCATCGTTTTGGGTGAAGATCGGCCTTTCTCTTATTGGTGGTGCAGATCGATGGCTTCGCAGGATCCCCTACTTCAACCATTCCAATTGAAACACCTCACGCTGAAGAACCGGCTGATGTCGACCGCGCATGAGCCGGCTTATTCGGAAGACGGCATGCCGACCGATCGCTACCGGCTTTATCATCTCGAAAAGGCCAAGGGCGGCATCGCGCTGACCATGACGGCCGGTTCAGCGGTCGTCTCGCCGGATTCACCGCCGGCATTCGGCAACCTGCACGCCTACCGCGACGAGATCGTGCCGTGGCTGAAGCGGCTTTCCGACGACTGTCACGAGCACGGCACGGCCGTGATGATCCAGCTCACCCATCTCGGCCGCCGCACCGGCTGGAACAAGGGCGACTGGCTGCCGGTGCTGGCGCCAAGCCCCATTCGCGAACCGGCCCACCGCGCCTTTCCCAAGGAGGCGGAAGAGTGGGATATCGAGCGGATCGTCGACGATTATGTCTCGGCTGCGCAACGCATGCAGGCCGCCGGCCTCGATGGCATCGAGTTCGAGGCCTACGGCCACCTGATGGACGGCTTCTGGTCGCCGGCCACAAACCTCCGCGAGGACGAGTTCGGTGGCGGGCTCGAGAACCGCATGCGCTTTTCGACGATGGTCACGGAGGCTGTGCGCAAGGCGGTCGGTCCCGATTTCATCGTCGGCATCCGTCTTGTCGCAGACGAGCAGTGGGACAAGGGACTGTCGCGCGAGGAGGGCGTGGAGATCGCGAAAAGGCTCGTGGCCGGCGGGGCGATCGATTTTCTGAATGTCATCCGTGGCCATATCGACAGCGATGCGGCGCTCAACAACGTCATCCCCATCCAGGGCATGCCGTCGGCCCCGCATCTGGATTTCGCCGGCGATATCAGGGCCGCAACGAAATTTCCGGTCTTCCATGCCGCCCGTATCTCCGACGTCGCGACGGCCCGTCACGCAATCGCCGAGGGCAAGCTCGACATGGTCGGCATGACGCGTCCCCATATCGCCGATCCGCACATCGTCAGAAAGATCGAAGCCGGCGAGGAGGCGCGCATCCGCCCTTGTGTCGGCGCGACCTACTGTCTCGATCGCATCTATGAGGGTGGCGAGGCGCTCTGTATTCACAATGCGGTGACGGGCCGCGAAACGGAACTGTCGCACGAGATTGCCCCGGCCGCGTCGCCGCGCCGTGCGGTGGTCGTGGGGGCAGGGCCGGCCGGGCTCGAAGCCGCGCGTGTTCTGGCCGAGCGTGGGCACACGGTCGACATTCTGGAGGCGAGTGGCGAGGCGGGCGGTCAGATCAATCTGCTGGTCCGCAATCCAAGGCGGCGCGAGATGGTCGGGATCATCGACTGGCGCCTGGAGGAGCTTGAACGGCTCGGTGTCACGATCCACTACAACGTCTTTGCTGGTGGTGACGACGTTTTGGTCTTCGAGCCTGATCTGGTGGTGGTGGCGACTGGCGGCGTCGCGCAGTCGCCGGCGCTCGATGCTGGCGATGAACTGGTCACCTCGACATGGGATATCCTGGCCGGCTCGACGAAGCCGGGCGAGACCGTGCTTTTGTTCGACGACAACGGCGCCCATCCCGGCATGTCGGCGGCCGAAGTGATCGCGAGTGCCGGCGCCGATCTGGAACTGGTGTCGCCGGAGCGCTTCTTCGCGCCCGAGATCGGCGGCATGAACCATGTGCCCTACGCCAAGGTTTTCGCCGAGAAGAACGTCAAGGTCACGATCAACACGCGGCTGAAGTCCGTGCGCCGCGATGGCAACCAGCTGGTCGCCGTCCTCGGTTCCGACTACGCCGAAGCGAGCGCGTGGGAGCGCCGGGTGTCGCAGGTGGTCGTCGAGCACGGCACCATGGCCAATGCCGATCTCTACTTCGAGCTGAAGCCGCTGTCGCGCAATCTGGGGGCGGTCGATTACGGCGCCCTGATCGCGAGGCGAGCGCCCTTGCGGCAGCGTAATCCGGAGGGCCGCTTCGATCTTATTCGAATCGGTGACGCGGTGGCGAGCCGCAATATCCACGCTGCGATCTACGAAGCCTTCCGCTTCGCATCACTTCTTTGAGATCAGGTGCGACAAGGATGATCTTATTGCGACTGTCGTTACATGAGAACATTGAAAGAAAGCTCCAATGCGCCATTTTTTGACGCAATCGGAATGGCGCATGCCGGGCCAATGACGGCTCAATGGGGAGGCTGGCGGACGCGGTGCTGCCGGCGCCCGGGTTCACGTTGCACCGCGACCAGAGGGAACAAGAAAATGAAAATGCTTTTGGCTTCCACCGTCCTCGCCGCCGGCCTGCTTGGCCTTGGCGGTGCGGCATCCGCCGCCGAATGTGGTGATGTCACCATTGCCAACATGAATTGGCAATCCGCTGAAGTGGCGGCAAACATCGACAAGCTGATCCTTGAGGCAGGCTATGGCTGCAAGGCCGAACTGGTTGTCGGCGACACCGTCCCGACGCTTACCTCCATGGCAGAAAAGGGCCAGCCCGACATCGCGCCCGAGGCCTGGGTCAGCCTGCAGCCCGAGATCGTTAACCGCGGCCTGACCGACGGCAAGTTTATCAAGGCCGCGAAGATTCTCTCCGATGGCGCCATCCAGGGCTGGTGGATTCCGAAGTATTTCGCCGACGCGCATCCTGACGTGAAGACGATCCCCGACCTGATGAAGCATCCGGAGCTTTTCCCGGCGCCTGAAGACAAGAGCAAGGGCGCCGTCTTCAACGGTCCGCAGGGCTGGGGCGGCACGGTCGTGACCGCGCAGCTCTTCAAGGCTTACGGCGGCGAAAAGGCCGGCTTCACGCTCGTCGATACCGGCTCTGCCGCTGGTCTCGATGGCTCGATCGCCAAGGCTTATGAAGCCAAGCAGCCATGGGTCGGCTACTACTGGGCGCCGACAGCACTCCTCGGCAAGTACGAGATGGTGAAGCTCGGCTACGGCGCCGAATATGACGCCGCCGAATGGAAGCGTTGCACCTCGGTTGCCGATTGCGCCGATCCGAAGGAAAATGCGTGGCCGGCCGACAATGTCGAGACGCTGGTCACCAAGACCTTCGCCGATCGCGCCGGTCCTGATGTCGTCGGCTACCTCAACAAGCGCGCCTGGACCAACGACACCGTCAACAAGCTGAT
The DNA here is from genome assembly GCF_000377565.1 of Rhizobium sp. 2MFCol3.1. Classification (GTDB taxonomy): domain Bacteria; phylum Pseudomonadota; class Alphaproteobacteria; order Rhizobiales; family Rhizobiaceae; genus Rhizobium. Next base: position 12,362 of record NZ_KB898371.1, read on the forward strand.
CGCCTGGATGTCGGACAACCAGGCCAGCGGCGAAGAAGGTGCGAAGTACTTCCTGAAGAACAACGAAGCAATGTGGACAGCCTGGGTTTCGCCCGAGGTTGCCGCCAAGATCAAGGCTTCGCTCTAAGCGCCGCATCGACAGCGGGCGGCCCTTACGGGATGGCCGCCCGCTTACACACCGGCGAGACGGCCAACAATAATCAACGCCGCCGCCGATTTGGTCATGGGGAACCGACATGGATTGGCTCTGGAAATTTCCGTCGATGGACGAGGATATGCTGCGCGCCTTGAAAAAGAGCGTGGACGAAGGCTTTCGCGCCTTCACGCGCGGCTATGGCAGCGGCATCGAAAATCTGTTCAGCCCGCTGCAAAGCTTTCTGATCTGGGCTGAACGCCTGATGACGGGCATGCCATGGCCGCTGGTGATCGCGCTCATCGGCGCAATCGCGTGGCTGGCGACGCGCAGCTGGCGGATCGTCGTCGGCTGTATCGTCACGCTACTGCTCATCGGCTATTTCGACATGTGGGAAGACACGATGAAGACGGTCTCGATGATCTTCGTTTGCACCGTGCTTTCGATCGCGATCGGCATCCCGATCGGTATCGCCATGTCGCGCTCGGACCGGCTGCAGAAGATCGTCAATCCGATCCTCGACGTCATGCAGACGATGCCGAGCTTCGTCTATCTCATTCCCGTCGTCATGCTGCTTGGTATCGGCCGCGTGCCCGGCGTCATTGCTGTCGTCATCTATGCGCTGCCGCCGATGATCAGGCTCACCAATCTCGGCATTCGCATGGTCGATCGCGATGTACTCGAGGCAGCCGACGCCTTCGGGTCGTCGAGCTGGCAGAAGCTGCGCAATGTCCAGCTACCGCTGGCGTTGCCGACGATCATGGCCGGCATCAACCAGACGATCATGATGGCGCTCGCCATGGTGGTCATCGCGTCGATGATCGGCGTGCAGGGTCTCGGCCAGCCGGTGTTGAAGGCCATCGCCAACCAGTATTTCACGCTCGGCGTCTTCAATGGTCTCGCCATCGTTGGCATCGCCATCATCTTCGACCGCATCAGCCAGGCTTACGGTCTGCGTCTGCAGAAGCACCGGGAGGTCGTCCATGGCTAGCCAGTCGATCGATATTCGCAGCCTTTACAAGATCTTCGGCCCACGCGCTCGCGATTTCGTCGAACCCGTCATGCGGGGAATGTCGAAGGCCGAGCTCAACAGGGAGCACGGTCATGTCCTCGGCCTGAAGGACATCAACATCACCATCCCCGGCGGCGGCATCACCGTCATCATGGGGCTGTCGGGCTCGGGCAAATCCACGCTGATCCGCCACATCAACCGCCTGATCGACCCGACTTCGGGCGAGGTTCGCTATGGCGATGTCGACGTCTGTCGCATGGACAAGGAGCAGCTCCGCCAATTCCGCCAGAAGAAGACCGCGATGGTCTTCCAGAAGTTCGGCTTGCTACCGCATCGAAACGTGTTGCAGAACGCCGTCTACGGTCTTGAAATTCAAGGCGTGGGCAAGGGCGAGCGCGAGGAGCGCGCGCAGCATTGGATCAAGCGCGTCGGCCTCGACGGCTTTTCCAACCACTACCCCAATCAGCTCTCGGGCGGCATGCAGCAGCGTGTCGGCCTTGCCCGCGCGCTGACCAACGATGCCGAAATCCTGCTGATGGACGAGGCCTATTCGGCGCTCGATCCATTGATCCGCGTCGACATGCAGACGGTGCTGCTCGACCTGCAGAAGGAGCTGAAGAAGACCGTGGTCTTCATCACGCACGACCTCGACGAAGCATTGCGGCTTGGCGACCGGATCGCCATCCTCAGGGACGGCGAGGTGATCCAGCAGGGCACCTCGGCCGATATCGTGCTCAGGCCCGCCGACGAGTACATCACCGCCTTCGTCAAGGAAGTGAACCGCGCCAGGGTGATCCATGTCGACGCCGTCATGGCGCCGCCGTCAGCGTCGGTGAAGTCCGGCGTTCGCATTCCCACTGGGACGACCGTCGAGGAAGCCCTGCGGCAGCTATCGGCCGCCAACGCATCCTCTGCCTCAGTCGTGTCTGGTGACGGTCAGGAGATCGGCAGCGTCAGCATGGGCGAGCTGATCCGCTGCCTCGTCGGTCAGGAGCCGGGCACATCGCAAGCGACATCGCCTGCGGCCGTGGCCGAGGCGATGTCGGCGATCCCGTGATCGGCGGGAAAACAGTGCTGCAATGAGCTTGAAGCATGCGCGGTCGGACAAAGTGTCGGCCGCGCATTTCTCTTTCAGGGCAAGCGCTTAAGCCTTCGGCATCGAATTCTGGTCGAAATCGGCGAAGGAGGCGGCGGGAAGCGGGCCGGCGGTCATCAGCGTGAAGTCGAAGGCGGAGCGCAGATCGGAGCCCAGCACGTACTGCCGATGCACGCGCAGGAAATCGCGACGGATCTTGCGATAGTGCTCGCCCGTTAGCATGTGGCGCATGCGGATCGTTGCGATCGAGGCCTGCGGCGCATCGGTGTGCCCGCAAAGCGCTACGACGCGCGACTTGTAGAAATGGATCACGTCTGTCAGACAGTGGATCTCCAGCCAGAAAATCTGGCGTGAGCGCGCAATCGCGCCAACCCGTGCCCGCAGGCTCTTTGCCGGTCGCAGCAGGGCGCATTGCAGAATGGCGCCGCCGAGTGTGACGAAGACCACTTGCTTATTGGCGAAAAGCGCGGGCTCCTCCTCGACCAGCATGCCGATGACATGGCTGGCGACGCTCGATCCCATGCTGTGCGAGGTGATCAGATATTCGTCGGCATCCTCGCGCAGCGCCTCGCGCACCCGCGCCTTGCATCGGTCGAGCCACTGCACGATGGCGGGGTCGTCGAGCTTTGCCAGCGCCACGGCTAGATCCCAGTCCGCGAAGAGATGCAGCGTATGGAACCTTGCGGCGAAGGGCAGGAAGACGAAGCGGAAGAACATCACCCCAAGCAGCACGCTCCAGAGGAAGTTCCAGCGCTGAAGGCCGAGAAGATAAGGAGCGGCCGCGATCGTGGCGCTGAGAAGAAGTGCCAGCAGAACCAGCGCGAACGGAAACACGAAGAACAGGCCGAAGCGCCAGGCATGCCGGAAATAGCCGACAAAACCGCCCTGGAAAATGACGCTGGCGGCGCTGGCATAGCCGGAGGCGAGACGCTGTAGAAGGCTCTTGTCGCTATATTTGCGGACGAGCTCGTTGTGGTCGAAGACGAAAACGCGGCTCGACGTTCTCTCCCCCTGCGAGCCGCAGTTGACGTCGAACGAACCGCCATCCTTGAAGGCGCCGACATGGAGATCGAGGTCCCAGGCCTTGGCGCTCAGCTTGGCGGACCGTGCATAGCGCGCATGGTGGGCCTTTGAATCGAGTGGCTCGAAACCGGGGAAATGCAGAACGACGCGTTTTTCCACCAGCGGGTTGGCCACGGGGTTGATGGCAGCTCTTTGACTCAATGTTCGTGACCCTGGCGGAAAATCGAAATGCGACGACCGGCCCTTATCGATGGGCCATGTCGATCTCTACGGACGATGGTGGGCGGTAGACCATTGACATTCTCGGGGTGCGCACCAGTCCAGTCGCAAAGACTAAACCAGAAAACCCTTAAAAAATGAGTGGTCGTTTCGGAGGCTCATCTATGAGCCGACTATGGAAACAACAAGGCCTGTCACATTTCTTTTCGTCAAAAGCGGCGACTTGCCGCGCTTTGCTCGACATTTTTCGGGCGTCGGGTGGCATATCGATGGCGGCTTTCTTGCTGCGCATCGAAAATTGCGCGATATTTCAACGGACTGGATTGCGCACACGAGGGAGGCTGTTGGTGACCTGCGCCAAGAACATGGTTCAAGGATATCGCGGTTGAAGACGGCGCGGCGGCTTTCAGTTTCCGGTTCTCCCAGGGCGCGTGATCCGTCGGACGCACGTCCCGGCATCAGCCCCGTGGATATCGCCGATCACAACTCGCGAACGACGCTCGGCCTTCTGCGCCGCTTCGGCCCGCTGACACGGCAGGAATTGTCGAGACGCCTCGGGCTGACGGAACCGGCGATTGCCGGGATCGTACAGCGCCTGGCGACTTCAGGCCTGGTCGCCGGGCGCAAGCGCGCCAGCACGACGCGCTACGCGGCGCTGGAGTTCGCGCTCTGTCCCGACGCGGCCTTCTCGCTCGGAATCTCCATTGCTCCGGAGGGAGGCGAAATCGTTCTCATCGACCTTTCCTGCGCGATCCGCGCGCGCATCGGCTTCACCGATGTCAAGGAGATCGGTGAGGCTATCGAGAGCATCCGGCATGTCGCCTCAGGCAAGCTCGTCGGCTGCGGTGTCGCACTCGCGCCCGGGACGGCCATTGATCGCACAACGCTTGAGGACTGCATCAGCGAGATGGTGGGGGCGCTTCACGTGCTCGATGACAGCGAAGCCGCGATCGGCGCGGAACGCGCGCTGGGGATCGGCGATCCGGAGGGCGGACTGGTCACGATCCTGATCGACGATACGGTTCGCGCGGGGCTTCTCATCGGCGGCCGACCGTTTCGCGGCATTCATGGGCTTGCCGGCCAGATCGGTGACATGCGGTCGGGCGTGGATGGCGCGACGCTGAATGAGGTCGCTACACTGCCCTCGCTTGAGCGTCACATGGCGGCCAGAAACGCCTCAGCGGATGCCTGGATCACGGTGGCCGCACGCCACCTTCACGAAGCGGTTCTGGCGATCTCCGGCTTCATCGCGCCAGGCGCGATTCTCATCGGCGGATCATTGCCTGACGAAATCCTAGCCTCGGTGATATCGAGCATGGCGCGGGAGCGGGAAGAGAAAATTCGCGATCTGGTGATCGCTCCCTGGATCCCGGTGGTGCAACCGGCGACCCATCCAAAAGACGGCGTGGTGCTGGGCGCTGCCCTTCGGCCTTTCAACGAGACGCTGTTTCCCGCCTGACCGTGTTACCCGGCCGCGACCGCTGGCGCTGCCGCAGGCCATCTCTCCAGACTGTTCGTGAGACCACCGATCGGATTGCGGAACCGCTGCGCCGGTTCGGCCGATGGCAGGCCGAGACGATGCGCGAGCGGAATGGCCGCCGCGCCGAGTGCTGCTGCATCCTCCGAGCCGGCCGCGCGATGCAGCGACGGCGCCTTGGCGCCGAGGCGGCCGATCTCCTCGTGAACGTAGAGCAGCAGCTCATCGATGATGCGGACGGGAAAGCGCCCGCCGATGAGAACACCCTCGGGATCGACGATCATACCGATATGAACGATCGCCTGGGCGATCTTGACGCTGACCTTGCGCAGCCATGCGCTGATGATCGCGCGCCCGCTTGCATCCAGCGTCAAGAGGTCGGCCGGCGTGGAAGCCTCGACACCACTCCGCTTCAGGTGATCGAGCAGGATGAACAGTGAAAACATCTCTCCAAGCGGCTGGGTGCTGCCGGCAAATGGGCCGTCGTCGAACAGCACCGGCAACCAACCGATCTCGCCGCCGATCCCGCTGGCGCCCTTGTGGCGGATGCCATCGATCACAAGACTGCCACCCAGACAGGCATTCGCCAGGATATAAAAGAAGCTGCCGATCTCGGTGCCAAGCCCGTATTCGATTTCGCCCAGAGCCGCGGCGTTGGCGTCATTGTCGATGAAAACAGGGTGATCGGAGATCGCTTCGAGCGCGCCGCGCATATCATAGCCGCTCCAGCGTCGGTATTCCGGCGGAAAGCCGATAACGGGCACTTCGCCTAGCCAGTCCGGGATAGCGAGTCCGATCCCGGCCAGCCGGCTTTCCTCGATGACCTTGCGCCTTCGGAACGAAGACAGCGCATCGGCCATCAGCGCCACGAAATCATCCGGCAACAGAAAGCGCGCCTCGTGATGAATGCGGCCGCGCACCGTACCGACGGCGTCGACGGCGACAATGGTCAGGTGATCGCGGTCGATATTGGCGCCGATCGAAAACACGCCTTCCGGATCGATCTCCAGCTCGATCGCCGGCTGCCCGCGCAACCCGTGCCGGCGCCGCGCCTCCATGACGAGGCTTTCATCGAGCAGGCGCTCGACGATACGCGTCACGGCTTGCTTGGTCAGCCGCGATCGCGCTGCCAACTCGGTGCGCGAAATCGGCCCGCCGCGATGGATCGCGCTCAGGATCATGGCCCGATTGGCCGCCGCCGCCTGCTCAGGATTGGAGCCCGAAACCTGCAACTTCCGTCTTCTCCTCTTAGGTGTCGCATATGTTGAACCGCCACAAGACCTATCGAGTCTAAGTCATTGTGCTGTAAACGGAAAGAGCCCAGCCGCTCGGTGGCTGGGCTTCGACCATCCGCTGAAGTCGGCTAGCGCGAAATGCGCCAGCTCTTGACCTGGAACGGCATCAATCCCTCGACCGGCACATCGCGCATCGGCTCTTCCAGAATGCTCACCGTTCCCTCGTTGCGCCATCCCTGCGGCAGCGTCAGGCCGAAGGCGCCGCGACGGCCGGCAGGCTCGTAGACGCGCAGGATCAGGCCGTCGCCATCCTCGCACGGCTTGATCGCCGAGAGAGCGGCATCGATACCCTCAGCCTTGATCGGCTGCCACGCCCCGACGGCGCGGTCCGACACGGCCATCGCCAGCAGTGGCTGGTTGAGGTCGTCGGCTTCCTCGCGCACGCCGCCCTCGTACCACGAACCCTCATGCGGCATCAGCGAGTAGGTGAAGCTCTGCAACCCCTCATCGGCCAATGGGTCGGGATAGATGGGCGAGCGCAGCAGCGAGAGGCCGAGCACGTTGCCGCGGATGCTATGCCCATACTTCGCGTCGTTGAGGATCGCGACGCCGAAGCCCGGCTCCGACAGATCGGCGAAGCGATGCGCCGGCGCCTCGAACATCGCCGCGTCCCATGACGTATTAGAATGCGTAGGCCGCTCGACGACGCCATAGGCGCATTCGCAGGTGGCGCGCGCATTGCGCACGGCAACCGCTGTCAGCGTTCTGAGGAACGCGCGACGATCGTGCCAGTCGAGCTCGGTTTGGATGTCAAGCCGGCGGGCATTGGCGCCGAGCGACAGGATCTGCGTGATGCGCGAGTGGCGCCAGGTGCGCACGATCTTGATCGCCGCGCGGTGCGCGGTGTTTTCGATCAGCTCGATACTGTCAAGCGCGGTGATCTCCTCGCCGCGCGCGGCATAGTCCTCCTCGACGTCCCAGGCGTCCCAGTTGCGCGGCTTGTCGGCCGGGTAGACGAACAGCCGGTTGCCGGCGCCTTCCAGCGCCTCGCGGCCGCTCGGCCTGTGCAGAATGCTCGCAATCGAGCCGTCCTTGGCCAGCGTCACCTTCAGCGTGTCGTTCTCAAGGTGGCTGCTGCTCGCCGAAAGGCCCGGCTGCGCCTTCAGCGAGGCAATGTCGATGACGGCGATGGCGAGCGGGGCGATGCTGTCGCGTGAAGCGACGTGGCTGCCATCGGCGAGCGTCAGCCGCACGGGCCGTTCATCCAGCGACGGGTTGACCACCAGCACGTTGCTGCCGCTTCCCGACGGCAACTGCTTGGCGATGGCCGCGAGGGCGCTAGCCTGCGCGGCCTGGCCATCGGCGATCACGCCGTCGAGTTCTTCAGCACTGTCGGCATAGACCTCGGCGATCGAGGAACCCGGCAGAATGTCGTGGAACTCGTTCTTCAGCACGACGCGCCATTCGTTCTCCAGCGATGCCGGCTTCTCGCCGCCCATGAGGTGCGCCAGCCCGGCAAGGGTTTCCGCGGTGATCAGGCTGCGTTCGGCCTTGCGGTGCAGGCGCTTGACGACGCTTTGGCTGGTCAGCGTCGCGCGGTGCAGCTCGAGATAGATCTCGCCCTGCCACGTCGTGAGCTCCTTTTCGGCGGCACTCTTGTGCGCCCCCTCGAAGAAGTCGTGCACCTTTGTCCAGCGTGCGGCCGGCAGTGCCGGGAAGGCGCGCAGCTGCTCTTCGCGGGCAATCATTTCCGGCGTCACGCCGCCGCCGCCATCACCATAGCCGACGGCCAGAAGCGTCGTCTCGTGCTTGTCCTTCTGCTGGAAGTTCCTCCATGTGGGCACGAAGCAATCCGGCTGCACGAAGCCGTTATAGCCATGCATCGGATTATCGAAGGTGTGCGTCAGCACCCGGCTGCCGTCGAGGCCTTCCCACCAGAAGAGGTCGGCCGGGAATTTGTTGGTCTCCGACCAGTTCACCTTGATCGTGAAAAAGCTCTTCATCCCGCCCTGGCGCAGAAGCTGGGGCAGGGCACCGGAGAAGCCGAAGCAATCCGGCAGCCAGCAGACGGTGTGGCAAACGCCGAAGGTCTTTTCGAAGTAGCGCTGGCCGTAGAGAATTTGCCGGCTGAGGCTCTCGCCCGTCGGCATGTTGGTGTCGGGCTCGACCCACATGCCGCCGAGCGTTTCCCATTGCCCTTCCTTCACGCGCTCGACGATGCGCTTCAGGAGCTCGGGATCGTCCTCCGCGATCTGGTTGTAATAATGCGCCGTCGACTGGTTGAAGCGGAAGTCGGAGGACTGCTCCATCAGCGAGAGTGCCGTGTGGAAGGTGCGGCGCATCTTGCGGCGGGTCTCGCGGTACGGCCACAGCCAGGCAAGGTCGATATGCGCGTGACCGGTGAGCGCGATCTCGCCCTGCGGCGGGAAGCGTTCGCGCAGCTGCTTCAGCTCCTTGATCAGCGTGTCGTAAGCCGCGACCACGCTGGCGCGCTGCCCTTGGTTGAGGCCTTCGGGAGCGCTTTCGAGTTCCGGCAGCTGCCAGATCTTCTGCTGGCCGACCGATGGCGACATGCGCGCTATATAGGCTGCCGTCGACGAGGGCCAGTCGAGCCCGCGCATGGCGGCCTCGGCGATATCGATCAGATGCGGAATGACCTCATGGCCCTCCAGCGTGTCGACCGCCTCCGAGATCTGGCGCAGGAGGAGCCACAGCCGGTCGACCGGCCCGTCCAGCCACAAGAGGTTCGCCCGCTCGAGCCGGGGCGCGCGGACCGGCTCGCCGAACGGCAGGCGTGCGACCGTTTCCGAGGAGATTTTGATCCGGGGCGACGTCAGGCGGAATTCCTGGTGATAGGGGTCGAGCCCGAGCCGCGTTTCGTTGCCGGCCTCGTCGGTGATGGTGATCAGGCTTTCGCCGCCGAGATTGAGACTGAGCCGTGCCTCCCCGACCGGCCAATGTTCCGGCACGCGCGCCGAGGCGGTGAAGCTCACCGTGCCGTCCTTGCGCGGCCATGCGGCGCCGATCGCGATCGGCTCGCCGTCGAAGGTCCAATCGCTGATCTGAACGGTTTCACGGGCGCGCCAGTATTCGAGTTCCGACATGCGGACGCGGATGCGGTCGAGGCGTTGGGCAAGCGTAAGCGACATGATCATATCCTGAGGTTTGAAAAGACATCAGCCCTTGACAGCACCGGCCGTCATGGCGCCGAGAATGAGGCGTTGGAGCGAAAGAAATGCGACGATAGCGGGCACGACAGACACGAGGCAGGCGGCCGCCAGCAGCTGGATGGAACTATCGTTCTGAGTGCCGGCATACTGGAAGATGCCGACGCCGATCGGCATCAGCGCCTCCTTGCTGATCAGCAGGAAGGGCACGAGGAATTGCGACCAGCCGGCGATGACGGAGATGATGAAGGCGGATGCGATCCCCGGCGTCGAGAGCGGCAGAATGATCCGCCAGAAGACGCCGAAATGGCTGCATCCGTCGATCAGCGCCGCCTCGTCGAGGCTGCGCGGAATGCCGTCGATGAAGCCCTTGAGGATCCACGTCACCATCGGCACGGCAAGCGCGATATAGACCATCGTCGCGCCGAAATGGCTGTCGGTAAGACCGATCTTCGCCATGTAGCGGTATAGCGGCACCATGATGACGAGCGGCGAGATCATCTGGAACGCGAGCAGCACCATCATCCACGGGCCCCTGCCGCGGAACGGAAAGCGCGAGAAGGCGTAGGCCGCCGGCAATGCCACGATCAGGCAGCCGATCGCGCTTGAGGTCGACAGGATGAGCGCGTTCCAGAGATAGCCCGCGAACTTGTCGGAGGAGAGGATGGCGATGAAATTGTCGAGTGTCGGCGACTTGGGGATCAGCCTGGATACGCCGAGAAACACTTCCTTGCGGGTGCGCAGCGCCAGCGACAGCAGCCAGACCAGCGGCCATGCGAAGAAAAGGAAGGTGATCAGCATGAAGAGATAGCTGAAAAGATCGCCGATGCGTTCCTGTCTCGAATTGATCATTGGGGTTCTCCCTTCGGCAGGAAGCGGGCATAGACGAGCGCCAGACTGAGGCTGATGACGAGCATCAGGATAGACAGCACCGCCCCGGCCGCCAGATCGTAGTTCCTGAAGACGACGTTGAACGTGTAGAGCGACAGAACCTCGGTCGCCCGGCCAGGTCCGCCACCGGTCAGCGAGATGATCGCATCGAAAGTGTTCAGTGTCTGAATGGTGATCAGGATCATGTTGACGAGGATCGCCGCGCGTAGTTGTGGCAGCGTGATGTAGATCATCCGCTGCCAGGGATTGGCGCCATCCATCTCGGCGGCTTCGTAGAGCTCCGGATCGATCGCCTTGATGGCGGCGTACATGACGACCATCGAAAAGGCCGTTCCGCGCCAGACGTTGGAGATCACGACCGACCACATGACCATGTTCGGATCGGACAACCACTGAACGGGCGAGGCGCCTAGCATTCGGAGCAGGCTGTTGAGGCCGCCGAAGGGCGCCTCATTGAACAGCATCTTCCAGATGATGCCGCCGGCGATCCCCGGCACCACCCAGGCGACCAGCGCCGTGGTGCGCACGATGGTCGAGCCGAACAGGCCGCGCTTTTCACTGCGCACGACGACCTGCGCAATGAACAAGCCGAGCACCTGTTGGGCAACGACGCTGGAGGCGGTGAAGACAAGCGTCACCCAAAGGATCTCCAGCAGCTCGGGCTTTGAAAGCGTGTTGGCGATCGTTCGCAGCGTGTATTCCTCGTCATTGCCGACGAGCGAAATGTTGGTGAAGGCAAAGCGGAAAACGTCAATCAGCGGATAGAGATAGAAGACCCCGAGAACCAGGATCAGCGGCATCAGCCAGGGCGCGGGCGAGGGGTAGAATTTTCGCGCGGCAAGCCTGCTTCCGGTAGGCGCAGTCTCGGCCGCAATGCTGAGATTGGTCATCGATCCGTCCGGTCATGTGTCATTGAGATCAGGCAGTCGGTATCGGTGGCGCGGGTGAGGTTACCCCGCGCCACCGATCATCAGCTCAGCTCCGTTTGAAGGCGCTGAGCGAAGCGGTGAAGGCCTCGTCGACGGCGGCTTCCGTCGCCTGCGTGCCTGTCAGCACCTTGCCCATCATGATCTGGATCTGGTTGGATATTTCGGGATAGACGGCAGCCCCCGGCCGCGCCTGCCCGACCTTGAGGGCTTCGGCGAAGGTCTTGTTTGCCGGCGTCGAGAAGACTTCGTACTTGTCGTAGAGGTCTGCGCGCGTCGGCAGCTGTTCCTGCAGCGCGTTGGCCGGCCCCATATAGACTTCGCGGGCAAGGTCGGCGCAGACCTTCACCTTGGCGGCATCCTTGCTGAAGGCCGCGACGGTCCAGCCGCCGGTGCCGGTCGAGCGCTCATTGGTGGTCGGGCCGGGAAGGGGAGAGAAGGTCCACTTGGCGAACTCCTCCTCGTCGAGCGCGGTCTTCAGCTGCGCATACTGCCAGTTGCCGCCAACGAAGAGCGCCGTCGTTCCGGCTGCCGCAGCGGCATTGAAGTCGTCATAGCTGCCGAGCGTCGCGACGCGCTTGGGCGCAGCACCCGATTCCACCAGATCACGATAGTAGTTCACCGCCTTGATGAATTTCTCGCGGTTTTCGCCCTCACCGAAGATCGGCTTACCCTGGTCGTCGACCAGCTTGCCGCCCTGGCCCCAGAAGTTGGCGAGCCAGTCGAAGGTCGTGCCCTCGTAGCGGCTGCCGTTGAAGAGAATGCCCTCCATGCCCTCGTCGACGGAGTGCAGGGCGGCTTTCTTCAGGTCGTCCCAGGTTTGGGGCGCGTCGGGGACGATCTCCTTGTTGCGGTAGAGGACGCGCAGGTCGGTCGACCACCACCAGGCATAGATGTTGCCGTCGTCACCGGTGATGCCCTCTCGAATGAAGGGAAACAGCTGGCCGATCTCTTCCTTGCTGAAGTAGGGCGAGAAGGATTGCAGCACGCCGGATTTCTTGAAGAGCGGCAGCACGAAGGAATCGACCGCAGCGCAGTCGGGCGCGGAACCGGACTTGGCCTGCTCGAGCATGCGCGCCTGCTCCTGGCCGATATCACCAGACATCATCTGCAGCTCGATCTGCCAGTCAGGGCGCTTGGCGATGAAGTCGTTGAAGAGCTTGCTGTAACCCTCGGCGTAAACAGGCTCGTTGTTGCGCGGCCCGTCTGTCGTCATGCGGAAAATGAGCTTGTTGGGCGCGTCGGCTTTGCCGACGATGTCGCCCGTGATCAGATCCTGAGCCGCCGCGATAACAGGCGCGGCCAGGAACGAACCCGCCAGAAGGGCGAGCATGATTGCCTTGTTCTTCACCAGTATTTCCTCCCGATTCAGGATCCCATTCCGAGCCGCTGCCTCCACAACAACGGGCCTCCTCCGATCCGTCGACTAGATTAAGTCACTTTTCTTTTGTGTCAAGCAAGTCGAACGGCGCGCGCGGTTGCACGCTTGGCGACACGTGCGAAAGCGCAGGCGTTCAATCCATAGGGATGGGTAGGAGGGCTGTTCAGATGCCAGTCAAATCGATGCTAGACAAATCCCTCGGAACCGCGCGAGTGTAGCTGGACAGCTTGTACAAACGCGCGAAGTGCTGAAGGGGGATGCCGGTTTTGCGGGTAATACATCCAGAACCCATCAATCGCCGGTGTCCATTCCGCAAGCACCCTGATAAGGCGACCGCTGGCGATATGATCCGTTACAAGAGCTTCCGGAACGAAGGCGAGGCCGAGGCCGGCCAGGGCCGCGTCCACCGCAACGGACATATCCGTCACGGTCAACTGGCCTGAAACGTCGAGCTCAACCGCCTCGTTCCCCTTCGATAGCTCCCACTTGTAAGGGCGGCCGTTATCGAACTTGAGGCAGATGCAGTTATGCGCCATCAGGTCCATCGGCTCCTCGGGCAGCGGGTGGCTCTTGACGTAATCAGGAGCGCCCACAACGGCAGCCCGGGCGACGGGACCCAGTCTGATCGCGATCATGTCCTTCGGTATCGCATCGCGAAACCGAATGCCGGCATCAAAGCCTTCGCTGACGATATCGACCATCCGCTTGTCTGTGACGATTTCGATCTGGATATCGGGGTAGTCGTGCTGGAAATCGGGCAAAACCTCCCTGACGAGGAAGCTCGCCGCGCCATCCGGCGAGGTGATACGCAGTCGGCCGGAAGGTCGCGTTCCGCCGCTGACGATATCCTGGATGGCATCGTCGAGCGAGGAAATGGCCGGCGCGGCGCTGTGCACGAGCCTTTGCCCCGCTTCCGTCAATGCAACCGAGCGTGTGGTGCGGTTGAAAAGGCGCACCGCCAGTTTCGCCTCAAGCTCGCGAACGGAGTGGCTGAGCGCCGATGGCGACATGCCGAGCTTGCGCGCCGCGGCACGAAAGCTACCGAGTTCGGCGATCGTCATGAAAACTTTCAGGGATGCGAGATCATACAGCGCCATTGATGAAGACTTTCGAACAGCCTGTGAAAGTTTTAGGATATTGTTGTGCAAATCTCAACGGCTTAGCTTCAGGTGAAACATCACTCAAGCCTTGGAGCTTCCGATGAAGCAAGCGCAAGAAACCACTCGTCTGGCGTCGGGACTGCAGCTGCCGCTGCTCGGATATGGCGTGTACCGCATCAAGCCGGAAGCAACGGCCGAGGCCGTCAAAACCGCGCTCGATGTCGGCTATCGGATGATCGACACGGCGGCGGCCTATTTCAACGAGGAGCAGGTCGGCCGGGCTGTTCTTGAAAGTGGCATCCCGCGCGACGAGATCGTCATTCAGACCAAGGCCTGGGTTAGCGACTACAGCAAGCAGGGCATTCGCCACGCGCTTGAGCGCAGCAAGCGCAAGCTCGGGACGACGGTCGATGTCTTCCTGATGCACCAACCGGGTGTGCGAGACCCGGCCGCAATGATCGAAGCCTGGCGCGAGATGGAGCAGATGGTCGCTGACAAGGAAGTCGGTGCGATCGGTGTCTGCAACTTCGGCCCGAACCATCTCGATGTCTTGCTTGGCGGCGCGCGCATGGCGCCGCAGATCAACCAGGTCGAACTGCATCCCTTCTTTACGCAGCAGGCCATTCGAGAGCATGACGCCAGGCACAATGTCCTGACGCAGGCGTGGTCGCCCATCGGCGGCGTGATGCGCTACTGGGGAGACGACAAGGCCCCCTCTGACGATCCGCTGACCCATCCGTTGATCCTGCAGCTTGCCGCGAAATACGGCAGGACGCCCGCACAGGTCATCCTGCGCTGGCAGATCGAGATCGGCAATTCGGTCATTCCGCGCTCGTCAAATCCCGATCGTATCGCGGAAAATTTCGCCATCTTCGATTTTCAATTGTCGGCGGAAGATCGTGCGGCGATCGATGCGCTTGATCGCGGGGAAAGAGGAGGCCCGGATCCCGATAACCTGCCCGACGAACTCTATGAGCGCAAGATACCCGACTGATCGCGACCGCCGGCAGTTGCCCGCAGGCGGGCAAATGCCGAGCGCACGCAGCCTCGAAGCCAGACCTGTGCCGGCTGCGCGTCAAGGCGCCGGTGCCAACGCATGCAGATCGAGTTCATGGGCGAGGCGAAGGGAAGCTCCCGGATCGTGAGCGGCGCGATCGTCGCCAGCGCTTCGGCAATCGGCCGGCGCAAGACGATGAGCGCATCCAGACGCCCGACAAGGCGGACGCATCCGAGCAACGGCACGCTGTGACGAACCGTGCGGCTCAGGCCCTGCTGGGAAAGCCAACGATCGATGAATGCCATATCGTCGCCGGTCGACGAGATGTGCAGGTGCGGCCGCGCGACAAATTCGTCCGGTGACATGGCGGTCTCGACAGCGTCGAGCCCTGCCTTTTCGACGACGACGAAGTCCGCTCGCGCGATTTCCTCGGATGCGAAACGTTCTCTCTTCTCCGCGTTCTTGCCGACGAAAAGATCGATCTCGGACGAATCGATCGCGCGATCGATGTCCATCGTTCCACTAGGCCAGACCTCAAGCCGCACATGCGGCGCGACGCGCTCGACCTCCTCCAGCAGGCTTTCCGTGATCGCGATCGCGCAGAGATTGTCGAAGGCCACGCGGAAGGTTTGTTCCGATACGGCGGCATCGAACGTATCCGCCCGAAGGCCGACTTCCAGTAGGGTCAGGGCTTGGCGCACCGGCTCGGCCAGCCGCTCGGCGTGCGCAGTCGGCATCATGCCCGTCGCCGAACGCACGAAGAGGTCATCCCTGAGTGCATGACGAAGCCGCGCCAGCGCGTGGCTTGCCGTCGGTTGACTCATCCCCAGGCGCTGCGCCGCGCGCAGGATATTACCCTCGTGATAGATCGCGTCGAAAACTCTGAGCAGATTGAGATCGAGATTGTTGATGCTCGGTCGAAGCATGGAAGGTCCGGTACGTAAGCAGCGATATGTGTAGGATTAACATAAGGCACCTACAGTATGTCCTTGATGCATATCAAGATGTCCAATTATCAGTTCCGTTCAACGATCGCTTCCGGCATTACGAATTAATCTGATTGTTGCACTCAAGTATCGAGAAGGCCGGTTCCATCGGCTGCGCGGCTTCGGACCCCTCGTGGACATTTGATCAGGAGCATCTTACGACATGCATATTGCCCGCCCAGTTTCACGCCTCTTGCGCGCCGCAGCGCTGGCATCGGCCTTTTTCACTCTCGCACTGCCGCTTCGGGCCGCCGAGGTCACCGATGTCCTGTCGCGCAAGGTCAATGTCCCCGATCACGTCCAACGCGTCGTTCTGGGCGAAGGCCGGCTGTTCTATGCGATGGCGCTTCTGGATCACAATGCCCCGTTCGGCCGGATCGTCGGATGGCAGAACGATCTGCGCAAGCTCGACGAAAAGACCTTCGAAGGGTATCTGCAGAAGTATCCGCAGGCGAAGGATATCCCGCTCATCGGCGAAACCTCCGAAGCAAGCGTCAGCGTCGAGAAGATCCTGTCGCTGAAGCCCGATCTCGCGGTCTTCAGCATTGCAGGACACGGTCCGGGCGAACACAGCCCGATCGCCGACGTGCTCGCCAAGGCGGGTATCCCCGTCATCTTCGTCGATTTTCGCGTCCATCCGATCGCCGGCACCCGCACCAGCATTCAGGCGCTCGGGACCGCGCTGGGGCGTGAAAAGGAAGCGACGGCCTTCCTTGATTTCTACAATGCGCATCTGGCACGCATTTCAGATGCCGTGAAGGATCTGCCGCCCGAGGGACGTCCGAAGGTGTTTCTCGAGCTTCTCGCCGGCATCTGGAAGACGCCTGGCCACACCACTGGCAATGGTGGTCTCGGCGAGATGATCACAGCAGCCGGCGGCCGCAACATCGCCGAGGGCGTCGTGCCGGGCGCGATCGGCGACATCAGCGTCGAATACGCGCTGCAATCCGATCCCGACATCTATGTCGCCACCGGAAACAGGGCGCCGGGCGTGCAGCTCGGTGCGCAGATCGACCGGCCTCTTGCGGAAAAGACGATGACGGACCTTATGACGCGTCCGGAATTCTCCAGCCTGCGCGCGATCCGCGAGGGACGCAGCCACGGCCTCTGGCACGAATTCTACAACACCCCCTACAACATCCTCGCCATCGAGGCGCTGGCTAAGTGGACCCATCCCGACCTCTTCAAGGATCTGGATCCTGAAGCCACCAAGCACGAACTCTACAAGAGTTTCCTGCCGCTGGACGAGACCGGTACCTACTGGATCGATACGGCAGCCAAGCGTTGAGCGAGCTACGCTTGCCTGAGGCCATCGATCGGTCGCATCTCGGCAGGCAATCGCCTGCCGAGATCACCGTCGATAGGGCACTTGCCGTCGCGGTCTATCGCCGGCTGCTGCTGCGCCGCGCGCTGGTCGTAGCGGTCGCGGCCCTCTGTGTGGCCGCCGCTGCTGCCATCGATCTCGTGACCGGCGCCTCCAACCTGCCAGTTTCCGATCTCCTGCAAGGGATCATCGATCCGGCATCGCTGGACGCGGTCACGCGGGTGATCGTGTGGAACGTCAGGCTTCCTTATGCGGTCATGGCGGTTATGGTCGGCGCAGCACTTGCTCTTGCCGGCGCGGAGATGCAGACCGTGCTCGACAATCCGCTTGCAAGCCCCTTCACGCTCGGCGTCTCGTCGGCGGCAGCCGTCGGAGCATCGCTCGCGATCAGCTTCAATCTGGTTATGCCCGGGCTTTCGGCCAATTGGATCGTCTCGCTCATGGCCTTCGTCTTTTCGTTCGGATCGGTCCTTCTGCTACAGGCGGTGTCGAAACTGGCGGCGGGCGGGCGCGAAACGATCATCCTTCTCGGTATTGCGCTGGTCTTCACCTGCAATGCCATCGTTGCCTTGCTGCAGCTTGTCGCCCCCGAAGACGTTCTGCAGCAGCTCGTATTCTGGACGCTGGGCAGCATCGCGCGCGCCGATTGGGAAAAGGTCGGCCTGTTGGCGTTGACACTCGCCGTGGTGACGCCATTTTCGATAGGCTCCGCTTGGAAGCTGACGGTCCTGCGTCTCGGTGAGGACAGGGCGGCGAGCTCGGGTGTCGATGTACGGCGGTTGCGCTTTCTGTCGCTCATCCGCATCAGCTTGCTGGCTTCCATTTCCGTGGCCTGCGTCGGACCGATCGGTTTCGTCGGTCTTGTCGGTCCGCATATTGCTCGTCTATGTGTCGGAGAGGATCAGCGCTTTCTGCTTCCGGTCAGCGCTCTGATCGGAGCGCTCATCCTGTCGCTTGCATCGGTCACCAGCAAGTCGATCATTCCGGGCGTGACGATACCGGTTGGGATCGTGACCGCTCTCGTGGGCGTGCCGCTGTTCGTCGTGCTTGTATTGCGTCGGGGGCGGGCATGAGCACGTTTGAAATGGATGGACTGCGCCTGACCGGCGTCAATGTCGGCTATCGCCGCCGCCAGGTCGTGAGCGATTTCACGCTGCCCAGCCTGAGGCGCGGCACGGTCACGGCCCTCATCGGCCCCAACGGCGCGGGCAAGTCCACATTGTTGCGCGCGCTTGCCGGCCTGGGTTCTTTGACGGGCAAGGTTACGCTCGATGGTGCCGATGCCGCTACGATGGCCATCGCCGACCGATCATCGACCTTTGGTTATTTGCCCCAAACCCTGCCGCCGCCGATCGAGCTGACGGTTCTCGATTCCGTTATCGCGACGCTGCGCGCGTCCGCCCCGCATGGGCTTCCCCGTCTGTCGGGCAACGAGATCATGCTCGAAGCCTATGCAGCGCTCGACGCGATTGCCATCGCGGACATCGCCAACCGACCGCTGTCGGAGCTTTCCGGCGGCCAGCGGCAACTCGCCGGCCTTGCGCAGCTGATTGCGCGGCGCCCGGCTGTTCTGCTGCTCGACGAGCCGACCAGCGCGCTGGACCTGCGCTACCAGACACGCATCATGCGCAAGGTGCGCGATTTGACCGTTGCGCAAGGGCTGATCACAGTCGCTGTGCTGCATGATGTCGGGCTGGCCGCGCGGCATGCCGATCATGTCGCGGTTCTGTCGGAGGGCGGTCTTCATGGTTTTGGGAAGCCCGCAGATGTTGTTACCGCCGATATGCTTCGCCGCGTGTATGGTGTCGACGCGCGTGTCGAGACTTGTTCGCGAAACCATATACAGGTGATCGTGGACGAAGAATGCGAGGCTTAAGCACGCTCGCTGCGGCCGCGGCGGCGCAATCACATTGTTTTTATACTCGCTGAACAGCCGACCCGCGTCCTGCAAACTCGCATAAATAGTTGATTCAAAGTGCTATTCTCGCGTCTATCGTATTCATGAATGAGGGATATAGGTGCTATCTGTCGTGGCGTCGTAATCAATCCATGCACGGCGTCCTAGCTTCCTGCGCAAGAATATCGGCCGGTAGGGGAAGACGATGTCACGTGGGATCATTGCGGCAGCCGCCGCCTTCATTATGGCGACGACTATTTTTGTTGGATGGCAGGTACATGCCGAAGCCAACAAGACGACCTTTCCCGAGAATATCGATGAGCTCGTGCATTACGCAACGGTTCGTCGGGGCGAGGTAACCGAGCACCTTTTGACCAGCCAGGCAGCCATCGATGCCATCAAATCGGGCCAGTCCGTGCCGCTCGGCACCCATGTGGTGCTGGTCGACTACCGTGGCGGCGAGGTGTTTCGCTATTTCGTGATGGAGAAAGGCGAGAACTGGGGCGCTGATTTTCCTGAGAGCCGGCGGACCGGCGACTGGCAGTTCCAGTGGTTCAAGCCGGATCGGACGATCAATCTCGCCGAGAACACCGCTCGCTGTCAGTCCTGTCACAGCTCGCGCGCCGACGAGGAGTTCATGTTCAGCCACGGTAGCGTACAGTCCTTCAACGGCACGGCGATCGAATGACGGATGCAATCCCGGTTCAGCGCGGAAATAAGCGATGAGACCGATCTTTTTCATGCGCCTGACGCTTGATCTGCTGGCGGCCGTGCTTCTGATCGCAGGGCTGGCCTATTGGGGCACCGGCAATCTGGCGCACGAGCTGATGGGTGCCGGCATGTTCCTGCTCTTGATCACGCACAACATTTTCAATCGAGCCTGGTATGGCACGATCGCAACCAGCATAAGGCTGCGGCGCGGCCTTGGCGGCAAGGCGCTGAACCTCTCGCTTCTGCTGTTGATGATCATACTGCTGGTCACCAGCGTGATGATCTCGCAAAGCCTCTCCACCTTCGTGCCGCAAGCAGGCGGAACCATCGCCAGAGATGTTCACATCCTCGTCGCCTACTGGGCATTGGTGATTGTCGGCCTTCACGTCGGCCTGCAGTGGACGACCGTGCTCAACGCGGTGCGCCGCCTGCTTGGCATCACGCGGGACAGCGCGGTGCGAACGTTCGTTCTACGCATCCTGGCCTTAGCCGTCTTTTGCTATGGCGTCGAAAGCTCGTTCGTCATGGCCATGGGCACCCGTCTCAGCGCCCGGATATCCCTCGATTTCTATTGGGACTTCGAGGCGGATACGCTCGGCTTCCTCGCGCGCAACATGGCGATCGTCGGTACCTATGCCTGTATAGGCCACTACGCGAAGAAATTTCTGCGCCAGCGGCGGCGAGCGCGCCGCGAACTCGCCTGACGCCGGACCTGATAGTCAATTCAATCATGCGATGCCGCAAGCGCGATCGAATCCGCGACTTCGATACAACGATCGGACAAAGTGGCGGTCGCCACCCGCAGGTAGTTTCCCGGCACCAGCGAGAACTTCGCGCCCGGGTGCACGGCGATGCCGCGTGCAGCAAGCGTCACCATCGCGAAGGGCTCCGAAGAGACCGGCACCCAGGCGGAAAGGCCGGCGCCATGCGCGGCGTCGATGTTTCGATCGCGCAGCGCCTGCACCAGGTCGTAGCGCCGCTGGGCATAGATCGCGCGGGCCTTGCGCACGGTCTCTTGCGTGGCGAGATCGCGGATCAGCCACGCGCCCGCCGCCTGCAGGATACGGCTCGTCCAGCCGGCGCTGAAACTGCGGAACGACTGGATCTGCTCCACGATCGCTCGCGAGCTGGAGAGAGCGGCCAGACGCAGATCCGGCCCATGGGTCTTCGACAGGGAGAATATGTGGATCACCCGATCCGGGAATATATTCCCCATCGATTGCCTCGGTGCATCGGAGATATCGCCGACGCCGTCATCTTCCACGATCAGCGTATCGGCACCGCGCAGGACGTCGGCCAGGCTTTGCATGCGGGCGCTCGTCACGGTCTGGCCGGTGACTGAATGGATGCGCGGTTGGAATATGAAGGCGACGGGACGATAGGCCATCGCCTGGCGCAGTGACGAGGGCAGGGGACCTTCGTGGTCGCACTCGACTGGAATGATGCGCGCGCCGCGATCTTCGAGAATATCAAGCAGACGCATGGCCGTGGGGTTCTCGATCGCGACCGCCGCGCCGGGCATGACAAGTGCATGCATCAGCGTGTAGACGGCGTTGTAGCCGCCGTTGGTGGCGAGAAACGCCTCGGGCTCATAGGGCCATGTCTCTCTCACCGCCGCCTCGAGCTCGGGCAGAATGCGGTTGCGCTCATAACTGTTGAGATTCTCGGCCGATGCGCCGTAGACCATGGCTTGCTCGAGCCTCGGCAGAAGCGTGACATCGGGCACAGCAGCCGTCAGGTTCAGCACCTCCGCGCCGTAATTGCCGGAGCTCGCCAGCCGCTCCGGCTTGGCGACGAAGCGGTCGCCGCTCACCCATGTTCCATTGCGGCCCCGGCCGCTGATGATCTTCTGGCGGCGCAATTCGCTCCAGGCCTCGGAGATCGTGGCCGGGCTGATACCAAGCGCAAAGGCCAGGTCGCGAATGGCCGGCAGCTTGGTGCCAACGGGCAGCGCACCGCCGCGGATCAGGGCGCTCGTTTCGAGCGCGATCCCGCGAATCGTCCGATCGGTTATTTTTTGGGCAAACCACGCCGCATCCCGACTATCGCTCATTTTCGCACCATATTTAATGTTCAATAACGTAATAACATTTGATCAGTCTTATTTGAACATTTAACGATGCGCCAGACAAGTTTTAATGAGAGTGAATGCATATGCCGATCACACTTCGCCTTGCCCTTCGCGACTGGGACTACATGACCCCTCTCATTCTCGGCGACGTCGCGTCGTCGAAGCTCGACGTCAAGGTCGAGCGCGTCGGCACACTCGTCTCGCATGTCGGCAAGAGCGACACCTGTGATGCAGCCGAAATGTCCTTCAGCCGCTACACGCAGCTGCGTTACGACGGCGACCACAGCGTTGTCGGCATTCCGAACTTCATCATGCGCGGCTTCCGCCATCGCTGCGTCATCACCATGAAGGACAGCCCGATCACCGAGCTGTCGCAGCTTGCAGGCAAGCGCATCGGCGTCACCGGCTGGCGCGACTCGGGCAACACCTGGACGCGCGCCGCCGTGCGCCGCGAAGGCGTTCAGGTCGAGGACGCGATGTGGTATGCTGGCCGCCTGACGGAAGCGCATCCGATCGTAGATCGGCTTGACGGCTTCGGTCGCCCCGGCCTGATCGAAGCCGCCCCCGGCGAACGCCCGATGGTCGACCTGCTGCGCGAAGGCCAGCTCGACGCGATCTTCACCCCGTTCATGCCGGATGGCTATTTTGCCAATGGTTCACCTTTCCGGCAGGTTCTGTCCGATTTCCGTGGCGCCGAGCGTCGATATTTCGACGAGGTGGGATATGTACCCGGCATGCACCTCATCGGCATCAAGGCTGAGATCGTGGAAGAGAACCCCTGGATCATTGCCGAGCTCAGCCAGCTGATCGAGGAATCGCAGCGCATGTGGCTGAACAAGCGCCGCAAATATGCAGACACGTCGCCGTGGATGTTCGACGAGCTCCTGAAGACCTCCCTCGAACTCCCTGCGAACTGGGATGAAAACGGCCTTGCCGCCAACGAGAAGATGATCGCCGATTTCTCGGCCGAGCTGCACGCTCAGGGCATTCTCGCTCGCGAGATGACCCCTCTGGAACTCTTCCCGTTCGATACCGACGGCAGCCGCACGGGTACCACCGCCTAACCGCATGCAACCACGACAGCATTAATAAGGGGAATGAACATGTTGCTGAAGAAAATGACCTACCTCGTCCTGGCAAGCGCCGTGGCCACCAGTGCTGCGATGGCAGAGGACGCGGCCTTGCCGAAGCCGGCGCTCAACGCCGCGCTGCACGACAAGCTGCCTGATGCCATCAAAACCTCGGGCAAGATGATCTCCGTCAACAACGGTTCGTTCCCTCCCTATGAAATCGTCACCGGCACCGTCATGACCGGCGCCAGCGCCGACCTGACAGAAGCGCTGGGCGCCGTCCTCGGCGTCAAGATCGAGCATGAGACGGTCGGCGGCCTGCCGGCACTGCTCGCCGGCGTCAACTCCGGCCGCTATCAGTTCGCTTTCGGCCCCGTTGGCGACTACAAGGATCGCGAAGCGTCCAACGACTTCGTCGACTGGGTTCAGGAGTTCGTCGTCTTCGCGACCGTGAAGGGCAACCCGAAGGGCATCACCTCGCTCGACACGGCCTGTGGCCAGCGCATCTCGGTCATGGCCGGCGGTTCCGCCGAGCGCGTGATCAAGACCCAGTCGGACAAGTGCAAGGCCGACGGCAAGAGCGGCGTCGAAGTCCAGTCCTACACCGATCAGCCGAGCTCGATCCTCGCCGTGCGCTCCAAGCGCGCCGACGCCTTCTTCTCCTCGCAGGCGCCGCTCACCTATTTCGTCAGCCAGGCAAACGGCCAGCTCGAACTGACCGGCGTTGGCCAGAAGAACGGCTTTGAAGACATCTTCCAGGGCGCCGTCGTTCCCAAGGGTTCGCCGCTCGGACCTATCCTGATCGACGCCATCAAGGTACTGATGGCTGACGGCAGCTATGCCGCGATCATGAAAAAGTGGGGCCTTGAGAACAACATGATCAAGGAACCCGGCCTCAACCTCGGCGGACAGCTTCCCAAATGAGCACCAACACCACGACCAATGCACCGCCTTCGGGCGGTGCTGACTTCCGCGACGTCGTTACCGCGCATACGCCGTTCAGAACGGGACGCCTCGTTCTTTGGGCGATCATCGCCATCGTCGTCATCGATTTCGTCTGGATCGTCGCCAACAACGAGAATTTCGGCTGGCCGGTCGTTGCCCAATACTTCTTCGATCCGACCGTCATCAGCGGCCTCTATGTCAGCCTTGGCCTGACCGTCATCGCGATGATCCTCGGCGTCGCACTCGGCCTGATCATCGCGATCATGCGCATGTCGAACGACCGGTTGGCGAAAGGCTTTGCCTCGCTGTTCATCTGGTTCTTCCGCGGCACGCCGCTGCTGGTGCAGCTGATCTTCTGGTACAACATGTCGACGCTGTTTCCGCAGCTGTCGATATCAGTTCCCTTCGGCCCATCGCTGATCAGCTGGGACACCAATGCGGTGATCACGCCGATGACGGCTGCCATCGTCGGCCTCGCGCTCAACGAAGCGGCCTATATGGCCGAGATCATTCGCGGCGGCCTCCTGTCGGTCGATCGCGGCCAAGCCGAAACCGCCGAAGCCTTCGGCATGACCAAGGGCAGGGCGCTGTGGCGGATCATCATCCCGCAGGCGATGCGCTCGATCGTTCCGCCGACGGGCAATCAGCTGATCAGCATGATCAAGGCGACTTCGCTCGTCAGCGTCATCGCCATGGCCGATCTGCTCTACTCCGTGCAGTCGATCTATAACCGCACCTTCGAGATCGTTCCGATGCTGCTGGTCGCCGTCATCTGGTACCTGCTCATCACCTCGGTGCTCAATATCGGCCAGAGCTACATCGAAGCCTATTACGGCCGTAGCGAACGCCGCAACGGCGCGACCGCCAAGCCGGCCACTGTCGCCGCTGCAGAGGAGGCAAGCCATTGACCGCCGTCTCCAACTCAAAGCCGCTGGTTCAGGCGCGCAATGTCCACAAGTCCTTCGATCATCTCGAAGTGCTGAAGGGCATCGACCTCGACATCATGCCGGGCGAAGTCGTCGTCGTTCTCGGTCCGTCGGGTTCGGGCAAGTCCACCTTCCTGCGCTGTATCAACCACCTCGAGTCCATTCAAAAGGGATACATCGAGGTGGATGGCGAGCAGATCGGCTACCGGGTGCGCAAGGATCGGCTGGAGCGACTTTCGCCCAACGGGATCGCCCGCCAGCGCCGCAAGATCGGCATGGTGTTCCAGCAGTTCAACCTCTACCCGCACATGACGGTGCTGCAGAACATCATCGAGGCGCCGGTCGGCGTCCATGGTGAGAACCGCAAGGACGCGATCGAAAACGCCAAGCAGCTTCTGCAGCGTGTCGGCCTGTCGGAGAAGGCGAATGCCTATCCCCGCCAGCTTTCAGGCGGCCAGCAGCAGCGCGTGGCGATCGCCCGAGCACTGGCGATCAAGCCCAAGCTGATGCTCTTCGACGAGCCGACTTCGGCACTCGATCCCGAACTCGTCGGCGAAGTGCTTTCGACGATGCGCGATCTCGCCAAGCAGGGCCTGACGATGATTGTGGTCACCCACGAGATCGGCTTTGCCCGTGAGGCGGCCGACCGAGTGGTGTTCATGGACGGTGGTGTCGTGGTCGAGCAGGGCAAGCCCGAGGATGTGATCGGCAATCCGCAGCATCCGCGCACGCAGGCCTTCCTGTCGCGCTTTCTCTAACGTCCAGCTCATCCGGCCGAGCGCCGCTCATGATGCAATCGAAGACCCGGCCGGCCCTCACATGGGGCCGGTAGCGGACCACGCATGCAAAGAATTGGAACGGACATGACCATCGACAACGATTTCGCCCGCCTTTCGGATTTCGAGCCCATGGACGCCGAACTGCGCGCCATCCGCCAGCATCTGCACGCCCATCCCGAACTGTCGTTTGAAGAAACGGAAACCGCACGCTTCGTCGCCGAAAAGCTCGAGGGCTGGGGCTATGAAGTGACCCGCAACGTCGGTGGCAACGGCGTCGTCGCCCGCATGACGCAGGGCGCCGGCAAGAAGAGCATCGCGATCCGCGCCGACATGGACGCGCTTCCGATCACCGAGCAGACCGGCAAGCCCTATGCCAGCCAGGTTCCCGGCAAGATGCATGCCTGCGGCCACGACGGCCACACGACGGTGCTTCTCGGCGCTGCCGAATATCTGGCGCGCACCCGCAAGTTCAACGGCACGGTCAACCTGATCTTCCAGCCCGCCGAAGAGGCCGGCGGCTTCAGCGGCGCCCAGGCGATGATCGACGACGGCCTGTTCGAGCGCTTCCCGTTCGACGCCATCTTCGGCCTGCATAACCACCCCGGCGCGCCCGAAGGCAGCTGGCTCATGCGCTCGGGCCCGCTGATGGCGGCGGCCGACACGGTCGAGATCAAGATCACGGGCAAGGGCGGCCACGCATCGCGTCCGCATTTGACGATCGATCCCGTCGTCGTCGCCTGCAACCTCGTCGTCTCGCTGCAGACGGTCATCTCGCGCAATGTCGATCCGACGCAGACGGCTGTCGTCACGGTCGGCGCGATCCATGCCGGCGAAGTGGCCAACGTCATCCCGGAAAGCGCGAGCATGCTTCTGACGGTGCGCTCGTTCGACCCGAAGGTCCGCGAGATCCTCGAAAAGCGCATTCGGGCGCTGACGACCTCGCTGGTCGAAGGCTTCGGTGCGACCGTCGAGATCGACTACGCCTACGGCAACCCCGTCGTCGTCAACTCCGAGAAGGAAACCGAGTTCGCCCGCATGGTGGCCGAGGAGCTGGTCGGCGAAGGCAATGTCGCGCTTTGCCCGCTGATCCCTGGTAGCGAGGACTTCTCGCACTTCCTCCAGCACAAGCCTGGCAGCTTCCTGCGCCTCGGCAACGGCATGAACTCGGCGATCCTGCACAGCGCCAAGTACGACTTCGCCGACGACAGCCTGACGGCAGGTGCTGCAATGTGGGCACGCCTCACGGAACGCTACCTCGACGAGTAGTCGTTCGGCATCGAATTCTCCCAAGAAACGAAGAAGGGGCGCCCGCAACAGGCGCCCCTTCTTTCATGTCATGCAGACTTTTATATGATGCGGGCCGCGGCGCAGATGCGCCGGCGGCCGAAATTCCACTATTGGTTGGATGAGGCGGCGGATTTGTCCGCGGCAACCTGCGTCTGCGCCATCGCCTTCACGAGCGCCACGATCTTTTCGCGCAGCTGCGTGTCCGTGATCTTGATGAACGCCTTGTTGAGCGCGAGCCCTTCCTTGGAATGCAGGAATTCCGCGACCGGATCGGTCGTTGCCGTCAGATCGAGACCGGCGAGCGACAAAGGCTCCGACGGATCCTGCTGAAAGAAGAAACTTGGCGTGGTGTTCAAAACCTCAGCGATACGCTGCAGCCGGCTGGCGCCGATCCGGTTCATTCCCTTTTCGTACTTCTGCACCTGCTGGAACGTCACGCCGATCTGTTCGGCCAACCTTTCCTGGCTTAGTCCCAGCAACTGCCTGCGCATCCTGACTTGGGAACCCACATAGCTATCGATTGCATTCGGTGTCTTTGCATTCATCCTGTATTTCCTATGCCGGAATCAAAGCGAAACAGTCCCCGGCAAACCGGCTCCATCCAGCAACAACAGTTTGTCTTAGCAAGCGATCAAATTCAACCTCAGGATTATGACGATAAGGTGATCTGTCATTAAAAAGCGTTTAGATACCCTCTATACGTGCGGATAGTTCAATCTCTACCGCCGAAGCGAATCGGCCGGACCACACGGTCGACAATCTTCAACGTACGGTCGGGCTGGATCATGTAGGTCTCCTCGACCTGCTGCCCATACTGGTCGATGAAGTCGTGCGGGAAGGTCGAACCGATCGGCGACTTGGTGAGCTTCGTCCGGGGCTGGCCACTATAGATGATGCTGCCGGGAATCGGCGTCAGGCCGGGTGCGGAATAGTTCTTTCCGGTCGTGCATCCTGCCAGAAGAACCAGGGCGACAATCCCAACCACAGTCCGTTTCACCGCACCCTCACATCTTCGCTTCGCTTGAGCTGTGCATATATGGTCGCGGCCTGGAATGGACAGGAGAAACCGGCTTATCCCGGATGTTTTTTGATGGCGGCCTACACCGCCATCAAACGCTGCTTGCGCCGCGCGCCTAAAGCATCCCGCGTTTTGCCAGATTGGCCATCAGCGCGCTGATGCCGAAGGTCCAGGGCAGGCAGTCGTTCGAGCGGCGCACCGTGTTGACGAGCGAGCCGAGGCCGGCCGAGGAAATCTCCACGACATCGCCGATTTTGTGCGTGAAACCCTGGTTCGGCGCGTCGCGGTCCTGCGTCGGGGCAAACAGCGTTCCGAGAAACAGCATGAAGCCATCGGGATACTGGTGATGCGCACCGCAGGTCTGGCGCACGAGATCGGTCGGATCGCGGCTGATCTTCGACATCGAGCTCTTGCCGTGAAGCACGAAGCCATCTTGGCCGGTGACCTTCAGGTCAAGCTCGGCGCTGCGTACCGCATCGAGATCGAAGCTGTCATCGAGCAGGCGGATGAACGGGCCGATCGAGCACGAGGCGTTGTTGTCCTTGGCCTTGCCGAGCAGCAGCGCCGAACGCCCCTCGACTTCGCGCAGGTTGACGTCGTTGCCGAGCGCGGCGCCCCGGATTTCGCCACGGCTGTTGACCGCGAGCACGATTTCCGGCTCCGGATTGTTCCAGGTCGAGACGGGATGCAGGCCGACATCGGCACCCCAGCCGACGGAGGAGAGCACCGGCGCCTTGGTGAAGACTTCCGCATCCGGGCCGATGCCGACCTCCAGATATTGCGACCACATGCCTTCCTCGATCAACGCCTGCTTGACCGTGGCGGCTTCAGGAGATCCGGCCTTCAGATTGTTGAGGCTGCCGCCGATCAGCGTGCTGACGCGTTCACGGATCGCGGCCGCCCGGTCAGGATTGCCCGCCGCCTTCTCCTCGATCACGCGTTCGATCATCGACTGCGCGAAGGTGACGCCGCAGGCCTTGACCGCCTGCAGATCGACCGGCGCCAGCAGGTAGGGGCGCGAGGCATCCGGCTTGCCGGTGCTGTTTGCGGCGATATCCTCGAGCGTTCCGAGCGACTTGCCGTTAGCCGAGCGGACGAAGGCGACGAGATCAGGTCGCTCCAAAAGCGCGCTCATCGTCGCCACGTCCTTCGAGGTGATATCGATCACCTGTTGATCGCGGATTGTCACGAGGCTGGGGCCTTCGGCGGCAGGGTTCCAGACACGGCCAACGAAAAGACCACCCGAGGCGGCGGCGTCGAGAAGGGTATGAGGCATGATAATATTCCGTCACGCGAGCGATGGACGCGCTCTATGATCCAGGGGATGCGCCGCCCTCCAACCCAGCGGCAGCAAAATCGATCACATTCGCCTGCGACGGGCAAGGCCGGAATGCTGGGGAATGATCGCCTATTTCCGAAAATGCTCATGGGCCGGCGCCTGTCCAGACACCGGCCCATGATATACGTCGCCGCTTAGTGGTTGTCGCGCGGGATGCCCTTGGTCTGGGCGATCCGCTGATACTTCACCGCCGGCTCCAGCACTGCGCCGGTTTCCATCTGCCCGACATAGGAACGCTGGATTTCCTGCCACGGCGTCTGGCTTTCCGGATAGACATAGCCGCCGGCCGCGACCAGTTCCGCGCGCCGCTTGGCGATCTCCTCGTCGCTGATCAGGATGTTGGCGGTTCCCTTCTTGAGGTCGATGCGCACCTGATCGCCCGTCTGCAGGATCGCAAGACCACCACCGGCGGCCGCTTCCGGCGAAGCGTTGAGGATCGACGGCGAGCCTGATGTGCCCGACTGGCGGCCATCGCCGACGCAGGGGAGCGACGAGATGCCCTGCTTCAACAGGTAGTCCGGTGCGCGCATGTTCACCACTTCGGCAGCGCCCGGATAGCCGATCGGGCCGGCGCCGCGCATGAAGAGGATGGTCGCGGCGTCGATGGCAAGCGACGGATCGTCGATACGGTGGTGATAATCCTCCGGCCCATCGAACACGACGGCGCGGCCGGTGAAGGCTTCCGGGTCTTCGGGATTGGAGAGATAGCGGTCGCGGAACTCCGGCGAGATGACGCTGGTCTTCATGATCGCCGAGGAGAAGAGATTGCCCTTCAGCACGCGGAAGCCGGCGCGCTCCTTCAGCGGCCGGTCGAAGGGACGGATGACCTTCTCGTCCTCGATCATCGAGGCCGTGTAGTTCTCGCCGACCGTCTTGCCGTTGACCGTCATCGCCTTGGTGTCGAGATGGCCATGCTTGATCAGTTCGCCCATCACGGCGGGGACGCCGCCGGCGTGGTAATAATCCTCGCCCAGATATTCACCTGCCGGCTGCAGGTTGACGAGCAGCGGGATCTCCTCGCCATGGGTCTGCCAGTCGTCGACCGAGAGTTCGACGCCGACATGGCGGGCAAGGGCGTTCAGGTGGATCGGCGCGTTGGTGGAGCCGCCGATCGCGGAGTTTACCTTGATCGCGTTGATGAAGGCTTCCCTGGTCAGGATGTCGGATGGCTTCAGATCCTCGCGCACCATCTCGACGATCCGCAGGCCCGTTTCGTAGGAGATTTCCTGGCGGTCACGGTAGGGGGCGGGGATGGCTGCGGCACCCGGCAGCTGCATGCCGAGCGCTTCGGCAAGCGAGTTCATGGTGGTTGCCGTGCCCATCGTGTTGCAGTAGCCGGTCGAAGGTGCGGAGGAGGCGACGAGCTTGACGAAGCCCTGATAGTCGATCTCGCCACGCGCCATCATCTCGCGCGCCTTCCAGACGATCGTGCCTGAGCCCGTGCGCTCTCCACGGAACCAGCCGTTCAACATCGGGCCGACGGACAACGCGATCGCGGGGATGTTCACGGTTGCCGCGGCCATGAGACAGGCCGGCGTGGTCTTGTCGCAGCCGATCGTCAGCACCACGCCATCGAGCGGATAGCCGTAGAGCACCTCGACGAGGCCGAGATAGGAGAGGTTGCGGTCGAGGCCGGCGGTCGGGCGCTTGCCGGTTTCCTGGATCGGATGGACCGGGAACTCGATGGCGATCCCACCCGCATCGCGGATGCCTTCGCGCACGCGCTTGGCCAGCTCGATATGGTGTCGGTTGCAGGGAGACAGGTCCGAGCCCGTCTGCGCAATGCCGATGATCGGCCGGCCCGATTGCAGTTCTTCCTGGCTGAGGCCGAAATTCATGTAGCGCTCAAGGTAGAGCGCCGTCATGTCGGGATTGGCGAGGTTGTCGAACCAGGCGCGGGAGCGAAGCTGCGGCGCCCCGTTCTCGTCGATTGCAGTGTCACTGGATGAGGCGGGTGTTTTCTCGACCACGATCATTTTCCTTGGTTTTGCTGCGGTATTGTCATGCGGTTAGCCGATCGGTACCTCCAAGTATCATCGGCAACATGGCGGATTGTCGGCGCGCGAAACGGCTCACATTACTCCGGCAACGTTTACGGTGTTGCTTCCTCAGGCCGGAACATATTGCGAGATGAAGCGCGAGTCGCGACGGAAATCGGATGGCGACATGCCGGCGATATGGCGGAAGGATTTGTTGAAGGCGCTGATCGAGCCAAATCCGCTATCCATCGCTACCTGCAGCACATTCGCCTCTTCGTTCATCAGCATCGCCTGCGCGCGCGAAAGCCTGAGCAGGTTGACGTATTTGCTGAGCGTCATGCCCGTCGTCTTCTTGAAGAGGTTCATCGCATACTTCGGATGCAGGTCCGCTGCGCGGGCGATATCGACCGAATCGATCTCGTGCAGGAAGTTCAAGGCGATGAAATCGCACATGCGCGCGACGCTGCGCGAGGATTGCGGATAGGCCTGCTCGACATCATCGGTCGCCGACAAGCCGTTTGGCGCCAGCATCGAATAGGGCTCGAGCACGATGCGCTCGATGCGCAGAAGCATCTCCTCCACGGCATGCTGCGCCTTGGCGGCATCCCCGGATTTCGCATAGGCCACCCAGCGCGGAAAGTTCTCGATGTCGGCGGCATCGGTGGCGGACGTGAAGAGAATCTCGCCCTTCATCAACCGGCTCGAAATGTTGATCGGCACGCGCATACGGAAGAAATAGACCAGCGGCAGATGCCCGCCGGCATAGATCGAATCATCGCTGCTCTCGTCCATCTGGTGCGGTTGTCCGCCCCAGAACAGGCACATGTCGCCGGCCTTCATGCTGATGTCGTGGCCGTTCATGCGGTAGTGCACCTCACCACGCATGATGTAGTTCAGCTCCACCTGCACATGCCAATGCGGCATGAGCATTGGCGGCGGATGGTTGTGAAACATCTGGAGTGCCGTCGGCAATCCCTCGATGCTGCTCGCCCCCGGCTGATAGACAGCCCTCTGTTCAATCTTACTTTCCGCCAAATCCATATTCCCTTTTTAGGAGACAGCGGCTCCCTTGCGGTTAGTGTAGTCACGTTCGCTAAGGGACGGCAATTGAAAAGGGAGGATTTTCAATGCGCTTCAAACTTATCGGTGCAACCGCTGCTGTTGCACTTCTTGCATCCGGCTCCGCATTCGCGCAGTCCGCCAATCTCACCATCTGGAGCTGGAACGTCGCCGCATCGGCGCTGAAGTCCACGCTCGAGGGCTTCAACAAGCTCCACCCGGATATCAAGGTCACGGTGGAAGACCTTGGAAACCAACAGGTTTTCGACAAGATGCTTGCGGCCTGCGCTGCCGGCGGCGAGGGTCTTCCTGACATCGTCACCGTCGAAAATTTCGAGGCCGAAATCTTCTGGAATCGCTTCCCGGATTGCTTCGCCAACTTGAAGGACCTCGGCTATACGGCTGAAATTCAAGCGAAATTCCCCGAATTCAAGCGCACCGAGCTTGAAGTGGGCGATGTCGCCTATGCCATGCCCTGGGATTCCGGCCCGGTCGCCGTCTTCTATCGTCGCGACTTCTATGAAAAGGCTGGCGTCGATCCGGCATCGATCAAGACCTGGGACGATTTCATCGCCGCCGGCAAGAAAATCTCGGCCGCCAATCCAGGCGTCGTCATGGCGCAGGCTGACTTCAACGGCGACAGCGAATGGTTCCGCATGATCTCCAACGAGCAGGGCTGCGGCTACTTCTCGACCGATGGCCAGAACATCACCATCAACCAGCCCGCCTGCGTCGCCACCCTTGAGAAGGTCAAGGAGATGAAGGACGCCGGTACGCTGACGGCCGCCATCTGGGACGAAAAGATCCAGGCCAACACCGCCGGCAAGGCTGCCAGCCAGATGTATGGCGGCTGGTATGAAGGCACCGTGCGCTCGGGCTCGCCCGATCTGTCGGGCAAGTGGGGCGTCTACATGATGCCGAGCCTGACGCCGGACGGACCGCATGCGGCCAACCTCGGCGGCTCGTCGCTGGCGATCGCCGCCAACTCGGCCAACAAGGAAGCCGCCTGGACCTATGTCGACTACGCGCTCGGCACCAATGAAGGCCAGGTCGCGATGCTGAAGTCCTTCGGTCTCGTGCCGTCGCTGCTGTCGGCTGTGCAGGATCCCTTCGTCAACGAGGCGCAGCCCTATTGGGGCGGCCAGAAGGTCTGGGCCGATATTCTCTCGACCCTGCCGAAGATCAAGCCGAGCCGCGGCACGCAGTTCCAGACGGATGCTGACGCCATCTACAAGGCCACGCAGACCAAGTACTTCGCCGGCGGCTACCCCGATGCGAAGACGGCGCTCGACGATGCCGCCAAGCAGATCGAGACCGCTACCGGCCTTCCCATTGCGGAATGAGTGACGATGCCGGGCACCCCTTCGGTGCCCGGCTTCCATCTCTCGCTTCGACTTTGAGGAGAATGAAATGCCGATCCGGAACCGGAGCGCATATTTTTTTCTTGCGCCCTATCTGCTCGTCTTCGCCACTTTCTGGCTATGGCCCATCATCAGCTCGTTTCTGATCTCGTTTCAGAACACGCGCGTAAATCCCTGGAAATTCAGCGCTTCCGTGAATTGGGGTCGCCTGATCGGCGATCCCGCCTTCTACAATGCGCTCTATAACACGCTGATCATCCTGGTGATCCAGGTGCCCGTCATGATCGCGCTTGCGACGCTCATGGCAGTGCTTTTGAACTCGCCGCTCCTGAAGGCGCGCCCGCTCTATCGCTTTGCCTTCTTCGCACCCGTCGTCGTCGGCGAGGTGGCCTATGCCGCCGTCTTCCGGCTGATGTTCAGCATAGATTTCGGCATCGTCAACAAGCTGATCACCTCGGTCGGCCTGTCTCCCGTCTCTTGGTTCGACAATGCCAATGCCGCGATGGCGCTTGTCATCATCGCCGTCACCTGGCGCTGGGCGGGCTATAACGCCATCATCTTGCTCGCCGGTCTGCAATCGATCCCCGACGATGTCTATGAGGCGGCAACCCTCGACAAGGTGTCGAAGACCAAGCAGTTCATCCATATCACCCTGCCGCTGTTGAAGCCGATCATCCTGTTCTGCGTCATCCTGTCTGTCATCGGCACGATGCAGCTCTTCGCGGAACCCTTCCTGATCACCAATCGCGGTGGTCCCGGCGGCGGCACCGAGACGCTCGGCCTGCTGCTCTATCGCCAGGGCTTCCTGTCGCTGAACTTCGGCTACGCGTCGGCGATCGCCTACACCATGGCCATTCTCGCCATCACCATCTCGCTGCTCAATCTCTGGGTCGGGAGGGAACAGAAATGAAGTCCAAGTCCCAATCCAAGATGCTGCAGACCGTGCTGCTGCATGTCGTGCTGACGCCGCTCGCCATCGTCTGGCTTTTTCCGATCTGGATGATGTTCGTCTTCTCGACCATGCCCGACTACGGCATCTTCAGCCCTGACATCGTGCTCTGGCCGTCGACGAACTTCGTCGAGAACTTCAAGAACCTGCAGGCAGATACAGACTTCGTGCGTGCCATGTTCATCTCGGTCGTGGTCGCCTCGGTCTATACCTTCCTGTCGGTTCTGCTGACCTCGATGGCGGGCTGGGCGCTGGCGCGCTACCGCTTCGTCGGAAAGTCGATGGTCGTCGCCATCATTCTCGGCACCATCACGCTGCCCTTCGCCGTCGTCGTCATCCCGCAGTTCATCATGGTGGCCCGTGAGTTCAAGCTCGCCAACACCTGGGTGGCGCTGATCGTCCCGCCGCTGTTCAACTCGCTCGGCGTGTTGTTCATGCGTCAGGCCTTCTCGATGATGCCGGCGGAACTCTTCGATGCCGCGCGTGTCGAAGGGGTCAAGGAGCGGCAGATCTTCCTGCGGATCGCCTTGCCGCTGGCACGCCCGACGATGGCGGCGCTCGCAATCATCCTCTTCCTGGCGTCGTGGAACAACTACCTCTGGCCGCTGCTCATCAATTCCAAGCCCGGAATGATGACCGCGCCGGTGGCGCTCGGATCGCTGATCGGTCTCACCAAGGTTTCATGGGGCGGCATCATGGCCGGCGCCATGCTGCTCACCGCGCCGATCCTCGTGGTCTTCGTGTTCCTGCAACGTCACTTCATCGCCGGCATTTCGGCCGGCGCAGTCAAATAGTCGGGGAACGCCTGATGTCTGAACTTTCTTTGAAAAACGTGGTCAAGCGCTTCGGCGCGCTCGAGATCATCCATGGCGCCGATCTCGACGTGAAGGATGGCGAGTTCGTCGTCTTCGTCGGCCCTTCGGGCTGCGGCAAGTCCACGCTGCTGCGCATGATCGCCGGGCTGGAGGATATCTCCGGCGGCGAGATCAACATCGGCGGCAGGGTCGTCAACGACGTCGAGCCGGCCGACCGTGGTATCGCCATGGTCTTCCAGTCCTATGCGCTCTACCCGCATATGACGGTCGAGGAGAATCTGAGCTTCGGCCTGCGCATGAACGGCAATCCCAAAGCGGATACCGAAAAGCGCGTGAAGCATGCCGCCAACATCCTGCAGATCAACGAGCTGATGCAGCGGCGTCCAAAGCAGCTCTCCGGCGGCCAGCGCCAGCGCGTGGCCATCGGCCGCGCCATCGTGCGTGAGCCGCAGGTCTTCCTGTTCGACGAGCCGCTATCCAACCTCGATGCGGAGCTGCGCGTGCAGATGCGTGTCGAGATCTCGCGACTGCACAAGCAGCTCGGCACCACGATGATCTACGTCACCCACGACCAGACGGAGGCGATGACACTCGCCGACAAGATCGTAGTTCTCCGGTCCGGCAACATCGAACAGGTGGGCGCGCCGCTCGATCTCTACGACGACCCCGCCAACCAGTTCGTCGCCGGCTTCGTCGGATCGCCGAAGATGAATTTCCTGAAAGCCAAGGTGGTCGAGACGGGGGGCGGAGCGGCCACCGTCGCCATCGCCGGCGAGCAGAACGTGCGCCTGTCGCTGCCGATCACCTCGGTGGTCGAGAAGGGGGCTGACGTCACGGTTGGCATCCGGCCGGAGCATTTCAGCGATGCCGGGCAGGGGGACACGGATCTCACCGTCTCCATCGACGTCGCCGAACACCTCGGCAACACCAGCTACATCTACGCCACCACGAAAGGCGGCGAGCAGATGATCATCGAGCGCCCGGAATCACGCACCGCCGCGGAGCGCGACACGCTGACCGTCGGGCTCACCGCAAAACGCGTCTTCCTGTTCGACAGCGCCGGCAAACGCCTGCGCTGACCAATCTTTTCCATCCCAAGACTTCAATCCCAAGACTTGCAACTGACTGACATGAAAGAAGAGGACTTTCCCATGAGCTCAGATCAACCGATCCGCTGGGGTATCATCGGCCCGGGCACCATTGCGCGCACCTTCGCCGATGGCATCGCGCATTCGCGCACCGGCAAGCTCGTCGCCATCGCCACCCGCAATCCCGAAAAGCCGGGTCTCGCTGAGAACTTCCCCGGCGCCCGCATCGTCAAGGGCTACGAGGCGCTGCTTGAAGATAGCGAGATCGACGCCGTCTACATCGCCGTGCCGCACACCGGCCATGCCGAATGGGCGATCAAGGCGATCCGGGCAGGCAAGCATGTGCTGGTCGAAAAGCCGATCGCGCTCACTTCATACGATGCCGACGCCATCTATCATGAAGCCAAGAAGGCCGGCGTCTTCGCGGGCGAGGCCTTCATGTACCGCGTCCATCCGCAGACCGCGAAGATCGTCGAGCTGGTAAAGTCCGGCGCCATCGGCGCGCTGCGCGTCATCCGCACCAGCTTCGGTTTCAACATGGGCACGTTCCGCCCGGAACACCGCCTGTTTGCCAACGAGACCGCCGGCGGCGGCATTCTCGATGTCGGCGGCTATCCTGTCTCCATGGCCCGGCTGATCGCGGGTGCTGCCGAAGGCAAGCCGTTCCTCGAGCCGGAAAAGGTCGCGGGCGTCGGCCATCTCGGCCAGTCGGGCGTCGATGAGTGGGCGTCCGCCGTGCTGCAGTTCCCGGGCGGCGTCATTGCCGAGGTCTCGTGCTCGATCATGGCCAACCAGGACAACACGCTGCGCATCATCGGCTCGGAAGGCCGCATCGAGGTCAAGGACTTCTGGTTCGCGTCGGGCCACAAGGGCGGCGTCGGCAAGATCGAGCTCTTCAAGGGCAACGAGCAGCAAACGATCGAGGTCAAGGAAGATCGCTGGCTCTATTCGTTCGAAGTCGACGCGGCGGGCGATGCCATCCGTGCCGGCCAGCAAGAATTTACATCTCCCGGCATGGGCTGGGCCGATTCCGTCGGCAATCTGCGGGTGCTCGACCAGTGGCGCGCGTCGATCGGCCTGGAATACAGCGTCGAGAAGGCGGCAAAGCGGGTGAACAATCTTGCCGGCGACAAGGTCACGCTCGGCAACAGCATTCCCAAGCGCGCCATCCCGGGCATCTCCAAGCCCGCCTCGGTCGTCACGCTCGGCTTCGAGTTCTTCCCGAACTTCGCCGCCGCCTCGCTGACGCTTGATGCCTTCTATGAAGCCGGCGGCAATGTCTTCGACACCGCCTTTATCTATGGCGGCGGCAAGACCGAGAGCATCTTCGGCGACTGGCACACCAGCCGCAATGTCAACCGCGAAGGGATCGTGCTGATCGGCAAGGGCGCGCACTCGCCGCTGGTCTACCCCGATGTCATCGCAAAGCAGCTCGACCAGTCGCTCAATCGTCTGAAGACTGATTATGTCGACATCTACTTCATGCACCGCGACAACACCGATGTGCCTGTTGGCGAGTTCGTCGATGCCATGGACGCAGAGGTCAAGCGTGGCCGCATCCGGGGCATATTCGGCGGCTCCAACTGGACCCGCGAGCGCATGGATGAGGCAGCGGCCTATGCCGCGAAGAACGGCAAACTGGCGCCGGCTGCGCTGTCGAACAACTACTCGCTCGCCGAAATGCTCGACCCGATCTGGGCCGGTTGCGTGACGTCGTCGACCGACGAATGGAAGACATGGCTCAACGAGCGGCAGGTGCCGAACTTCGCATGGTCCAGCCAGGGCCGCGGCTTCTTCACCGACCGTGCCGGTCGCGACAAGCATGACGACGAGGAAATCGTTCGTTGCTGGTATTCCGACCGCAACTTCGTGCGCCGCGACCGTGCGATCGAGCTGGCGGGCAAGCTCGGCCGCAGCCCGATCCACATCGCGCTCGCCTATGTGATCGCCCAGCCGTTCCCGGTCATTCCGCTGATCGGACCACGCACGATCGCCGAGCTGGAAGACAGCCTTTCGGCGCTCGATATCAAGCTGACACCGGAACAGGTGAAGTGGCTCGAGGCATAATACATCGTCTTCCAGGATGATGTGAGAAAGCGGGAATTCGGGCTCCGGATTCCCGCTTTTTTTTCTGGCGTTCGCCGCCATTCGACCTATATCGGTCTCAGCGCTCCGACGAAGGGTTGGAGCAGCGCTCGGATGGGCGCAATTTCGCGCGATCAGCTGTTTGGCGACCCCGCGCTTAGGCATGAACGATACAGGAGCATCCCATGAAACCGCTCTTTTCAATCGCAGCGCCCCTGGCGCTCGTGACGCAGCTGGCGTTGACGCCGATCGCGTTGGCGCAGGAGCCGGTGGTCGGTGTGTGGAAGACGCAGGTCGGAACGACGGCGACGATCGCGGAATGCGGCAACGGCTATTGCATCACCATGAAGACCGGCGATCATGCCGGCCAGAAGATCGGTTCGTTTACCGGCGAGAACGGCAATTTCACCGGCACGATCATCGAGCCCGACAGCAAGAAGACGTTTGACGGCGTGCTGACCGTCTCCGGCGACACGGTGAAGATGCGCGGCTGCACGATGAAGGTCATCTGCCGCTCGCTGATCTGGACGCGCCTCTAAGTTAGCGCCGCAGTCCCTCGATGACTGCCTGATATTCGTGAGCGAGCGAGATTGCCGCTTTTGCAACCACGGGGTTGATCGAATTCCGATCAATCGCCTTTGAGCATGTCTCGAACAGTCCGCGCAGCTCGCATTCGATCTCGGACAGTTCGGGATATTGCTGCACAAGCACGTGCGGAAGCAGTTTTGCTTTCGTTTTCATGGATTTGGAACCGATCCATATATCCGGCGACGCAATCGTAGCGTTCAGGATGGCGGTTTCAAGCTGTCCGGTGGCACTCACGATGTCAGTGACCAAAGCCGTCATTCTTCCCTCCAAGCAAAGAACCCGAAGATGACGATGCATATCTCGTGCCAACTTTGGCGCGGCGGTTTACGCGCGGATCGGCGGCATCTGAATCGGCACAGCAGATGTCGGCCCGTTAGTCTTTCGTTAGTCAGATTCGATAGTGTGGCACCGGTTCTAGGAACCGACTGGCAGCTTGGACCTTTATCACGACATGGTTGTTGGAAGGTTGTAGATCACGCTTGATCTCGTCCAAAACGATCTGAAGTGCGCACTTCCGCTCTTGACCTGGGCCTTTTGGCCCCGGGGCTCATGCCCTTTAAGGACATAACGGAGGAAAAGACGATGTACTTGAAATCGACAATTGCGATCCTCGCTGCCGGCTGCGCCAGTGTGCTTGTTCCGCCGCAGGCATCGGCGTTTGATATCGGAGGATCGAACGGCAT
The DNA here is from genome assembly GCF_000377565.1 of Rhizobium sp. 2MFCol3.1. Lineage (GTDB taxonomy): Bacteria > Pseudomonadota > Alphaproteobacteria > Rhizobiales > Rhizobiaceae > Rhizobium. Next base: position 51,979 of record NZ_KB898371.1, read on the forward strand.
TAGCGTCAACAGCAATGGCGGCGGACTGAACGTGTCTATCGGCGGCGCCAACGGCGTCAACGCCACGGTCGGTGGCGGCTCGAACCTCGCCAATGTCTCCGTCGGCGGGACCGGCGGCGTAAATGCCGATGTCGGCGGCAATTCGACCGGCGGCCTTGGCGTGAATGCGACGGTGGGCGGCGCCAGTGGTATCAATAGCGCCACCGCGGTCGGCGGCAGCAATTCGTCGGGCGGTCTCGGTGTCGGGACGACCGCGACGATTGGCGGAGCGAGCGGCGTCAACGCCGATGTCGGCGCAACCGTTGGCGGCTCTTCGAACCTTGCGACCGTCGGAGCCATCGCCAATGTCGGCGCAGGTGACAATACGCTTGCCGACATCAACGCCAATCTGGCGGTCGGCGGAGCCTCGACCGGTTCCAGCACCAGCCAGCCCAACCTCGTCGATCTCGGCACGAGCGTGAACCTCGGTGGCACGAATGGCGTCAATGCCGATGTCGGCGCGACTGTCGGCGGCTCCAACCTCGCGAACGTGGACGCCGTGGTCAATGTCGGCGGTGGCGACAACACTCTCGCGGACGTCAACGCCAATCTCGGTATCGGCGGCACCTCCGGCGGTAGCGGCACTGGCAGCATTGTCGACCTCGGCACGACCGCCAGCATCGGCGGCACGAATGGCGTCAACGCGGATGTCGGCGCGACCGTCGGCGGTTCGAACCTTGCGACAGTCGGTGCCGTTGCGAATGTTGGCGCGGGCGACAATACGCTCGCCGACGTCAATGCCAACGTGGGGATCGGCAGTGGCTCCACCGGTAGCGGCTCGGCAGGCGGTGGGCTCGTCGACGCTGACGTGACCGCCAGCATCGGCGGTACGGGCGGCGTGAACGCCGATGTTGGCGCGACGGTTGGCGGTTCCGGCCCAAGTGTAGCGGCCATGGCCAATGTCGGGTTGGGTGATAACACGCTGGCCGAAATCAGCCTCGCTATCCCCGGCACCGGATCGGGCGGCACGGATCCCGGCACACCCGGCGTCCCTGGTGCTCCCGGAACTCCTGGAAACCCCGGTGGCCCAGGCGCCGGCACCGATCCCGGCGATAACGCCAATGGCGACACGGGTGGCAGCAACAGCCGTAACCTGGCGATGATCAACGACATGTCCGCCAGGGACCGCGCCAAGGCCAAGGCAAGCTGCAAGGACGTTGTACGCTCCGGCGGCTTCGAGGCAGGCCTCGTCAGCCTTTGCAAGATGGTGATGGCAAGCCGCTGATCTTTCCGAAATCATAAAGGGCGCCGATTTGGCGCCCTTTCCGCGTTCACTGTTTACTCGAACAGGTCGGGATGATCCGCCTCGATTTGCGGCAAATCCGACAATATCCCATTGAGGTGCGCGCGCATGGCGGCAACCGCGGCATCCGCATCGCGTCCGTCGATCGCCGTGATGATCGCCTCGTGCTCGGTGATCAGCCGCATCATGGAATCGGGATGGCGGAGCTGCAGATTGCAGACGCGGTCCATATGCGCCTTGATGTCGGCGATCGCGCTCCAGGCGAGACTGCAGCCGGCGCCTTCGGCAATCGCGATATGAAACTGCTCGTCCTCGCGCCGGAATGCGTTGTGATCGTGCGCCTCCATCGCCATCCGCTGCTTGCCGATAATCGTGTCGATCCGGCGGCGCGTCCAGCTGTCGAAGCTCTCGCTGGCGCGCCGTGCAACGGCGGTCTCCAGCGCCTCGCGCACGAAGCGCGCCTCCATCATCTGCCGCGCCGAGATCCGGACGACGACCGTGCCCCTGTTGGGACGCACATCGACCAGCTTCGATCTACCGAGCGCGATCAGCGCCTCGCGCACCGGCTGGCGCGAGACGCCCATGCGCGTGGCGATCTCCTGCTCGGAAAGCCGTGTTCCCGGCGCCAGTTCCAGCTTGATGATCTGCTCGCGCAGGTCGCGTTCCACCTGGGCCGCAGCGGTTTCGCCGGTCTCAATCTTCAAGGATTCGAGGTTCATGTCTTTCGTCGCCGTCATGCGTTGACATCCAATTTAAACCACCATACAGTACCATACAATTCAAACGCAACATAAATCCGGTGGTCCGAAACCGGGTAAAAAGGGAGGGCCGGCACGATGTGTCGGCTTTAAGGGAAACGTGCTGTCCAATTTCATTGCGCCTGATTCCAGTGATCCGCGGCTGAACATTAAATCCCGCTACCAGATGCTTGTCGATGGCAAGTCGGTGGATGCCGCATCCGGCCGCACGATTGATCGTGTCAGCCCCGGTCACGCGGGCGTTGTGGTCGGCACCTGGCCGGAAGCTTCGGCCGATGATGTGCGTTTGGCCGTTGCCGCCGCCCGCCGGGCCTTCGATACCGGCCCGTGGCCCCGCATGTCGGGCGCCGAGCGCTCGCGCCTGATGTTCAAGGTGGCCGAGCTGATCCTCAAGCATCAGGAAGAGCTCGCCCTGGCCGAAAGCCTCGAAGTCGGCAAGCCGATCGCCCAGGCGCGCGGCGAGATCGGTTTCTGCGCCGACCTCTGGTCCTATGCCGCCGGCCAGGCGCGCGCGTTGGAAGGCCAGGCGCACAACAATATCGGCGACGATCGCTTAGGGCTCGTGCTGCGCGAAGCCGTCGGTGTCGTCGGCATCATCACGCCCTGGAACTTTCCCTTCATCATCGCTTCCGAGCGAGTGCCGTGGGCGATCGGCGCCGGCTGCACCGTCGTCCTCAAACCGTCCGAATTCACCTCGGGAACATCCATCCGCATGGCGGAACTGGCGCGTGAGGCCGGCATTCCCGATGGCGTCTTCAACGTCGTCACCGGCTATGGTGATCCGGCCGGACAGGTGCTCGCCGAAGACCCCGGCGTCGACATGGTTGCCTTCACCGGCTCCGTCCGCGTCGGCACCAAGCTTGGCGAGATCGCCGCGCGCAGCGTCAAGCGCGTCGGGCTGGAGCTCGGCGGCAAGGGTCCGCAGATCGTCTTTGCCGATGCCGACCTCGAGGCTGCCGCCGATGGCATCGCCTACGGCGTCTATCACAACGGCGGCCAATGCTGCATTTCAGGCAGCCGGCTCCTGGTTCAGGAAGGCATCCGCGACGCATTGATGGAGCGCCTGCTCGACATCTCGCGCAAGGTGACCTTCGGCGATCCGCTGAACGACCGCACCAAGATCGGCGCGATGATCTCGGAGGCCCATGTCGGCAAAGTCCATTCCTACGTGGAAGCCGGCATCGCGTCGGGTGCCGAACTGTTGCTCGGCGGCGAGCGCGTCGGCAAGGACGCGGGCATCTATTACGCACCCACCGTGTTTGCCGGCGTGAAGCCGGAGATGTCGATCGCCCGCGAGGAGATTTTCGGACCGGTGCTTTCGACCTTGACCTTCAAGACCGCGGACGAGGCCGTCGCGCTCGCCAATGCCAGCGAGTTCGGCCTGTCCGCCTCGGTCTGGTCCACCAATCTCGAAAACGCCATGCAGAGCATCCGCCGCATTCGCGCCGGCCGCTGCTGGATCAACAGCGTCATCGACGGCACGCCGGAGCTGCCGATCGGCGGCTACAAGAAAAGCGGCCTCGGCCGCGAGCTCGGCCGCTACGGCTTTGATGAATATTCCCAGTTCAAGGGCGTGCACGTGACGTTCGGGCGACCGGCGCCGTGGTTCGGCTGACAGGGGAGTGACGGATAGGGCGTTTCCGCTTTTGGGAGAAGGCGGGGCGTCTGGGAGGAAAATCTCGGCCGGCGTGATCTTTGGTCGGAGCCCGCCAGCCGAGACTTGGGTCTTTCGACCCACATTGCACATCCATAAGGGAGGATACGCAAATGAAATTGACCAGGTTGAAAACCGCAGCACTCGCCGCGGGTATCGCCACGATGATGACATCTACGGCATTGGCCGCCGACGTCAAGGCAACGATGATCATCTATCTCGATCCGAGTGTCCAGTTCTTCAACCCCGTGGTGAAGGGCGCCAAGGACGCGGCGGCACAGTTCGGCGTCGATCTCGACGTGCAATACGCAAACAACGATCCGGTTCGCCAGAACGATCTGATCGAAAGCGCCACGGCAGCAGGCGTCGATGGCATAGCCGTTGCCATCTCCTCGTCGGATGCCTTCGACGAAAGCATCTGCGCGGCCGTGAAGGCCGGCATCGTGGTCATCGGCTTCAACAATGACGACCTGGAAGGCGCCAAGGGCAATTGCCGCCAAGCCTATGTCGGCATGAACGAATTCTCCTCCGGCTACGAGCTCGGCAACCGGATGATCAAGGAATTCGGCCTGAAGTCCGGCGACGTTGTCTTCAACCCGCGCGAAATCCCCGAGGCGAGCTTCGCGGTCGCGCGCGGCGGCGGCATCGAGAAGGCGATGAAGGAGAACGGCATCAAGGTCGAGACGGTTCGCGCCGGGCTTGATCCGGCCGAGGCCCAGAACATCATGGCGCAGTTCCTGATCGCCAACCCCAACGTCAAGGCGGTGTTCGGCACCGGCTCGGTCACCTCGACGGTCGGCGCGGGCGCCATCAAGGATGCGGGCATCAAGGTTCCGTTCGGCGGATTCGACCTCGCGGTCGAGATCGTCAATGCGGTTGAGTCCGGTGCGATGTTCGCGACCATGGACCAGCAGCCCTATCTCCAGGGCTACTACCCGATCGCCCAGATCGCGCTCTCGAAGAAGTACGGGCTGACCCCGACCGACGTCGACACAGGGCAGGGCGCCTTCCTCGACAAGTCGCGCATCAGCTCGGTCAAGCCGCTGATCGGCAGCTTCCGCTAACCGCGTTTCGTGGGAGCCTGCCGACGATGTCGGCAGGTTCTCCGTCTCCAATCGATCGAGTACCAGACCGTGACACCAATTCTTGATACAAGTGCCGCGCCCCGGTCGCGGACGCAGAAACAACCAATGATCCGGCAGATCATGGCGATGCCGGCAGGCGCGATCTTCCTCGTCTTCATGACGCTGCAGATCGTCTGCATCGCAGGCGCGCTTCTCTATCCCGATCAGTTCCGCTACCTCTCGCCGCAGAACCTGACGATCCTGATGAAGGCGATCCCCGTGCTTGGCTGCCTGGCGCTTGGCGCCGGCGTGCTGATGATCGCGGGGGAATTCGACCTCTCCATCGGCTCCGTCTACACCTTTACCGCCATCCTGATGGCAAGCCTTGTCGGCGCCGGAATGAGCGCCTTCATAGCCGCCCCGCTCGGCGTCTTGGCCGGCATCATGATCGGCCTGCTCAACGGCCACATCACGCTGCGCTTCGGGCTGCCATCCTTCATCGTGACCCTGGGCGGGCTGTTGTTCTGGCGTGGCGCGGTGCTGCTCTATAACGGCGCTGTCCAGGTTCGTTTCGATCCGGAGCCGATTTTCACCAGCCTGTTCTCAGGCACGCTGCTCGGCATCAACGCCGCCTTCATCTGGATCGTTCTCTTCGTCGTCGGCTTCCACTACCTCGTCCATCGTCACCGCTTCGGCAACCATGTGTTCGCCACCGGCGGCAATCGCGGTGCGGCGGAAGCGATCGGCATCAACACCAACCGCGTCAAGCTGGTGGCCTTCGCGATCGCCGGCGGCATGGCGGCTGTGGCCGGCATCATTGCAACCGCCCGCGTCGGCAGCGTGCAGCCGGGGCAGGGCGCCGGACTGGAACTTCAGGCGATCGCCGCCTGCGTCATCGGCGGACTGTCGCTGCGCGGCGGCCGCGGCTCGATCATCGGCATCTTCCTCGGTGTGCTCCTCATCCACACCATCACCGACGTGCTGCTTCTCTTGCGTGCGCCGGGCTTCTATCTCGACATGTTCATCGCGACGCTGATCGTGCTGGCCGCCATCTTCAACCATCTTATCGAGCGGCGAGGTCTTGCGTGATGTCGGCCCCCAATCTTCTTGAACTGCACAACATCTCGAAAAGCTTCGGCGCGCTGACCGCGCTGCGCAATCTGAGCTTTCATATCGGCGAAGGCGAAGTGGTGGGGCTGCTCGGCGACAACGGCGCCGGCAAGTCGACAACCGTCAACCTGATATCAGGCATCCACAAGCCGACGGACGGCTATCTCAGCGTCGACGGCAAGAAGACGGCGTTCACCTGCCGGTCGGACTCCGCCGATGCCGGTATCGAAACCATCTATCAGCATACGGCGCTGGTGGATTCGCTTTCGATCACCCGCAACATCTTCATGGGCCGCGAACTCACCGATCGCTTCGGCTTCCTGCGGCAGCGCGAAATGCGCGAGATCGCCATGGAAGTGCTACAGAACGCGGTCCACATCTCCGGCATCGACAGCCCAGATACGCTTGTCGGCAATCTCTCCGGCGGCCAGAAGCAGGCCGTCGCCATCGCCCGCGCGGTCTATTTCAAGAAGCGCGTGTTGCTTCTCGACGAGCCGACGTCTGCGCTGTCGGTGCGCGAGACCGAAGCGCTCCTGAACCAGGTGCTGAAGCTCAAGGCGGAGAACGTCTCCAGCGTGCTTGTGACCCACAACATCTACCACGCCTATCAGGTCTGCGACCGCTTCGTGATCATGAGCCACGGCACCAAGGTGTTCGATGTCGACAAGGCGGACACGACGATCAACCAGCTGACCGAATATGTCGTGCTCACCTGATCCCACCCAACAGACAGAAGGGGCATAGCCCGTGACCATTTCAGTATCAGTACGCCAGGTCGTCGGACCTGAGGATGCCGCGAGGCGCGACACGCAGGGCCTGCGCGACGGTTTCGTGATCGAGAACCTGTTTCGCTCAGGCGAAGCCAACCTCACCTACAGCCATCTCGATCGCATGATCGTCGGCGGTGTCATGCCGACCGCGAAGCCTCTGGAGATCGCCGCGATCGCCGAGACCGGCACGGAGCGCTTTCTCGACCGGCGCGAGGCTGCCATCGTCAATATCGGCGGCGCAGGCACCGTCAGCGTAGGAGGTAAGGCTTACGAACTCGGCTTCCAGGAGGCGCTGTATATCGGAATGGGCGAGGGGGCTTTGAGCTTCGCTAGCCGCGATCAAGGCGAGCCTGCGCTCTTCTATCTGCTCAGCGCGCCAGCGCATCGGACCTGCCCTACGGTGCATATCACCCGCGAGATGGCGAGGAAGGTGGTTGTGGGCTCCGCGGAGGAATCCAATGCCCGCACCATCAATCAGTATGTCCACCCCGATGTCTGCGACAGCTGCCAGTTGCTTGTGGGGCTGACGATGTTCGAGCCCGGCTCCGTCTGGAACACCATGCCGGCGCATGTTCACGATCGCCGAATGGAGGTCTATCTCTACTTCGGCATGCAGGAGCAGACGCGTATCTTCCATTTCATGGGCGAACCCAGCGAAACGCGGCATGTCGTGCTGAAGAACCACGATGCGGTGCTATCCCCCGGCTGGTCGATCCATTCGGGTGCCGGAACCGGCCGCTACGCCTTCATCTGGGCCATGGCTGGCGATAATATGAGCTTCACCGACATGGATAAGGTGCCGATGGAAGACCTGCGATGAGCCTTTTCGATCTCACCGGCCGCTGGGCCATCGTCACCGGCGCCAATACCGGCATCGGCCAGGCCATCGCGGTTGGCTTGGCTGAAGCGGGCGCTGATATCGTCGGCGTCGGCCGCTCGGCGATGGACGAGACGGCGGATGCGGTTACATCGACGGGGCGCCGGTTCGTATCGCTCAAGGCGGACCTGTCCGATACCGGGGAAGCAAAGGCCGTTGTCGAACGCGCCCTTGCCGCCGGCGCCTCGCCCGATATCCTCGTCAACAATGCCGGCATCATCCGCCGCGCCGACGCGCTGGAATTCACGGAGGAAGATTGGGACGCGGTGCTCGACACCAACCTGAAATCCGTTTTCTTCCTCTGCCAGGCCTTCGCGAAAGCCGCGGTCGCGCGCCAAGCGCCGGCGAAGATCACCAACATTGCCTCGCTCCTCTCCTTCCAGGGCGGTATCCGTATTCCGTCCTATACGGCTGCAAAAAGCGGGCTTGCCGGGATCACCAGGCTGATGGCGAACGAGTGGGCTTCGAAGGGCATCAATGTGAACGCCATCGCCCCGGGCTATGTCGAAACCAACAACACAGAGGCGCTTCGCGCCGACGCGGAGCGCAGCGCGGATATCCTCAAACGCATTCCGGCCGCCCGCTGGGCCAAGGCCGAGGATATGGTGGGCACGGCGGTCTATTTGGCGTCGCGCGCTTCCGATTATGTTCATGGCACGGTGCTGCCGGTCGATGGCGGCTGGCTTGCCCGATAGGAGATGATAATGGCCGATCACTACACGCTTCCCGACAACATCACCTGGACCGAAGTCGCGCCCGGCAATCGCCGCGCCGTGCTGTCCCATCGCCCCGAGGCGATGCTGGTCGCCTTCCGCTTCGAGCCCGGCGCGATCGGCGCGCTGCATTCGCATCCGCATACCCAAGTGAGTTACGTCGCCGAGGGCGCTTTCGACGTCACCATCGATGGCGTCACTACAAGGCTCGACGCCGGCTCCAGCTTCATCGTGGCGCCCAACCTGGTGCATGGGGTCGTTGCCATCGAGAAGGGATTGTTGATCGACACCTTCACGCCGAGGCGGGATGATTTCCTCTAAAGTTCGGCGGAGTAAATAACTATTTAGATACAAAATATTAGATAACGGAATCATTGGCATAGGTGCATTTCCATCAACTCGGCGCCATGCCCCGATCTTGACAGGAAATCGCTTTCGCTGTCTGTCTTGTCACGAGGAGTGCGGTGAAGCCTGATAGATTTGGGCTTCGCGCTGCAAGTGAGGAGGACGCGTTTCTATGTTGAGATTTGCCGTTGTCGGGATCGACCATGGGCATACCTTCGATCACGTGAAGGGACTGCTGGCCGCCGGCGCCGAATTCGTCGGCTATTGCCCGAAGACATCCGTTCCCGCCATTCGCGAGATGTTCGAGAAGACCTATCCCGATGCGCCACAGATCGATCGGGAGCAGCTGCTCGCCGATCCCTCTATCGACGTGATCTGCATTGCGGCGATCCCGGCCGACCGCGCTGACCTCGCCATCCGCGCCATGAAATCTGGCAAGGACGTGATGACCGACAAGCCCGGCGTGACGACATCGGCGCAGCTGCAGGCGGTGAAGGACGCGGTGGCCGAGACGGGCCGCATCTTCTCCATCTGCTTTTCCGAACGCCATTGCGTGCGATCGGCCGTCAAGGCCGGTAAGCTCGTCCAATCGGGCGCCATCGGCACGGTCATCCAGACGCTCGGCATGGGACCACACCGGCTGCAGCTGCCGACACGGCCCGACTGGTTCTTCGACCCGGAAAAATTCGGCGGCATCATCGTCGATATCGCCTCGCACCAGGTCGATCAGTTCCTGTTCTACACCGGCTCGACATCGGCCACCGTCGCTGCGAGCTCGATCGGCAATTTCGGCATGCCCGACCGACCGGCTTTCCAGGATTTCGGCGAGGTGCTCCTGCGCTCCGACAAGGGCTCCGGCTACATCCGCGTCGATTGGTTCACGCCCGAGGCCCTGCCGACATGGGGCGACGGTCGCCTGACCATTTTGGGGACCGAAGGCTATATCGAGCTACGCAAGTACATCGACATCTCCGGCCGTCCCGGCAAGGATCACCTCTTCCTGGTCAACGGCAAGGAGATGACGCACATCGATTGCAGCGACGAGAAGCTCGACTACTTCGAGGCGTTCCTGGCCGACGTGCGCGACCGCACGGAGACGGCGATGCCGCAGGCGCATGTCTACGAGGTCTGCCGGCTGTCGCTCGAGGCGCAGGCAAACGCGGTGAGGATCGGCCAAGGTCAAGCTCCGGCTGGAGGGCGCTGAGATGAGCAGGAAGTTTCGCGTCGGCGTGATCGGCGCCGGCATCGCCGCGCGCCATCTGTCCGGCTTCAGCTGGAACAAGGACCTGTTCGACGTCGTGGTTCTTTGCTCGCTCGACGCCGATCGCGGCAAGGCGCTTTGCGAGGAGTTCGGCATCCCTGAATACACGCAGGATGCCGAGGCGATGATCGCTCGCGCCGATCTCGATATCATCGACATCTGCACGCCGCCGAGCTCGCATTTCGAGCTCTGCCGCAGGGCGATCGAGGCGGGCAAACACGTGATCTGCGAGAAGCCGTTGTTCGGTTCGATTGCCGAAGTGGACGAGATGGCGGGCATTGTCGGCAAGGCGAACGGGCCGCAGCTGATGCCGATCTTCCAGTATCGCTATGGCTCCGGCCTTCAGAAGCTGAAGATGCTGATCGAACTCGGGCTTACCGGCGACGCGTTCCTCACGACGATCGAAACCCACTGGTGGCGCGGGCCCGATTATTACGCGGTGCCCTGGCGCGGCAAATGGGCAACCGAGCTTGGCGGCGGCCTGCTCGGGCACGCGATCCATGCCCATGACATGCTGAACTACATACACGGCCCCTGCGCCGAACTCTTCTCCTTCGGCGCCACGCTGGTCAACCCGATCGAGGTCGAGGATACGGCGGCACTGTCGGTGAAGATGAAAAACGGATCGCTCGCCAGCCTGTCGATGACGCTCGGCTCGCGCGAGGAGATCTCGCGCCTGCGCTTTTGCTTCCGCGATCTGGTGGCGGAAAGCATCATCGAGCCCTACACGATGGGTCGCGATCCCTGGACCTTCAAGGCGGGCAACGAGGAGCACCAAGAGAAGGTGGATGCGGCGCTCGCCCGCTACGAGGCCAAGGAGGACGGCTATACCCGCCAGTTCGAGCTCTTCCATCAGTCGCTGGTCCGCAACGAAGAACCGCCGGTGACGCTTGCCGACGCGCGCAACTCGCTGGAACTGGTCACCGCCGCCTACCACTCGCAACGCACCGGACTTCCGACCTCCCTGCCGATACTTCCCGACCACCCGCTCTACCGCTCCTGGCTACCGGAAGAGGCCCGTTAGCAAGGAGAGATGATAGCGATCAAGCTTAACCGATAATATTGCGACGGGGACGATGAAAGTCGCGCCGAAGTAACGACTTGCTAAGCTCCATTTGTCAGCCTCGGATCCATTGATTTTCATAATCCGTTGTTCGAGGTCTTTCATGTTTTTGAGTAAAGACGATTGGATCAACCAGCGTGCCTATGCGCTGTGGGAAGCGGAAGGCCGGCCCGACGGGCGCGGCGGCGAGCATTGGCAACAGGCGGCCCGCGAGTACCAGTTGCTGGAGCGGACGCGCGCCTCCGCCGATGGCAGCGACCTGATCGAGCGCTTGAAAACGATGGGCCGGATCATGCGCGAAGCGGACCATGACGATCGGTCCGACACACCGGAAAAATCATCTTCCTCGCGCCGTTCGGCAAGATGACCCGCCACGGCACGAAGTCGTCATTCGGCGAAGCCGCGAATTAAGGCTTCTTTAGGCATAATCATCTGTTTCCATTATAATTTAGTGGGAAAGCGATCGCTGGAGTACAACGTCAACCTTTGCTGAAGAATATGCAAAGTCGAAGGCATGATCGCCTTCTTGCATGGCAGAGGCGGCGAATGTTTTCATCGATTGTACGCGAAGTCAGGTCACGGCTTACTGGACGTCTATCCGCTCGTCCTGATCGCCCCGAGATCGGCGCCGACGCGTTTTCCGCCGATAAGTCCACCGAACTCGTCCACCTGAAGAAGCTGTTCGATCACTCGTCGCGCGCCGCCCGCATTGGCGTGTGGGAATGCAATCTCCCGGACGAGACGCTGGCATGGACCGACATGGTCTACGAGCTGTTCGACCTCCCCATCGGCCACCCGCTCAGCCGCAACGAGACGGTCAAGCTCTATACCGAGCGGTCGCGCATCGAGCTGACCATGCTGCGCGATCGGGCCATCAAGGAGCGATCCGGCTTCAGCCTCGACGCCGAGATCATCACGGCCAAGGGCAATCACCGCTGGATCCGCATCACCGCCACGGTCGAATGCGAGGGCGACCAGCCGGTCCGCATCTTCGGAATGAAGCAGGACATCACGGCCGAGAAGAAGCTCTTCGACGAGATCCGCTATCTCGCCGAATTCGATCTCCTGACCAGCCTGCCGAACCGCGTCCAGTTCCAATCCACCTTCGAGAGGCTGTGCACGACCGAAGTCTCGAAACAGAGCGTGGCCCTGTTCCTCATCGATCTCGATGGCTTCAAGCAGGTCAACGACCGGCTCGGCCACCAGGCCGGAGACCAATGCCTGCGCGTGGCGGCCAATTGCCTGCGCTCCGTGCTCGGAGGGGCTGAACTCGTGGCGCGCATCGGTGGCGACGAATTCGCGGTGCTCCATCGCTGTGGGTCGAGCGACGAGGCGGCCCGCATCGCCAGTTCCATCGTCAGCGCGCTTGCGGCATCCTGCGACGAGGATGGTCGCCATATCGGCATCGGCGGCTCGGTCGGCGTGGCGCTAGCCGCCGGCTATCTTGCGCCGAAGGACATCTTCGCGGCCGCCGACGGCGCGCTCTACGCCGCCAAGAGCGGAGGCCGCAACCGCTTCAGCGTAGCGCATCCGTCGTTTGCGTCGCAGACCCACGCGGCTTAGGGCACGGGCAATTTTCTCCTGAATGTGTGATCATGCGCGGCTGCTTGTCGCTTTCCACGGCATGCGCTTTTGGGCTAACAGCTTGGCACCGACATGATCAAACGAGCACCGAGACATGAGCCATATTCCGCAGATTGACTACGACACCGCTTCCGAGGGGATCCGCTCGGCCCACGACGAGGAAGTCAGGGTTCGCGGTCGGATGACCAACATGAAGCGGACGCTGCTGCATTCGCCTCAGGCGCATCGCATCTATGCGGAATGGTTCACGCTGCGCGCCGAGCTGGCCGCGATTAGCGACCGGCCGATCTGGATCTTCTCTCACGCGATTTCGAAAGCCTGCAAATCGAAGATCGCTATCACCTTCTTCCGCCGCGCGCTGATCAACAACGGCTTCGATCCGGATGCGCTTGAGCTCTCCGAGGAGGAGGTGCTGCTCGACGCGTTCGGCAAGGCGATCGTCGCTGATTCCAACGCCATCCCGAGTGAGATCTGGGTCGGGTTGAAGCAACGCTACGATGCCAAGACGCTGGTCGATCTTGTCGCCTTCGCCGGCATCATGATCGCGACCGCCGTCTTCAACAATGTCGTCGAGATCGATTTCGATCCGGAGCTTGAGGCATTCGCCGAGGGCGCCGCTCGATAGCGGAGATATCGTTTATCAAGCGATATCAATCCTGTTCGAGATCTTTCTCGACTTTTCGATCGAGCTCACTCGCAACGAAGACCGCGTGTTCGGTGATCTGTGGCAGGCCCATCAGCTCACCGAACGTGCCGCGCGCCAAGGGGCCCGAGATCAGCAATGTCGGATCCGGTCGCCCATCGCCGGCAAGGGCTTCGGATGAGAGATTGCAGGCGATGCCCAGCCCGGTCGGGTCCAGCTGCAGGTGGCCGAGATCGCGTAGCTTTGCGAGCCACGGCTGACTGTTCAGGATGCCGCCATGGGCCGGGCCGGTCGTTACGACTACCGCATCGTAGGCCCGTTCCAGCAGCCCGCCGTTGCGCTGTCGCAGCAAGACCCTGATGTCATCGCCCTCGCGCCTGATGCTCACAACGGAGGCGGCCAGCACTTCCATGCGGCCGTTGGCGACCGCGCGGTCCAGAACCTCCTCCACCTGCGGCGCGATGCGGAAGCGATGCACGTCCCAGAAGGGGCGAAGGTGGCGGACGATGCGGCGGCGCTCCGACACAGGCAGCGCCCGCCAGATCGCATGCCCGTGACCGCGCACCTGATCCAGCACCGCATGCCATGTGAGCCCCGCTTGTTCTGCCTCGCGGATGGTACGGCGGACAAGGCGCAAGAGCTGGGTGGCGCTCTCGACCGGCACCGTCTCGAACGCGCCAAACGAATCCTGCACGACCGCCGGATGGCCCCGCGATCTCAAGCCACGTCGAGAGATCGACGTCACCGGGCCGCGATGTCCGGTGCTATCGAGCGACGCCACGACATCGGCGGCCGTCAGCCCGTTGCCGACGACGAGGAGACGATCGTCTGGGCTGATGGCGTCGAGCGCGCCCGGCACGGTGGAATCAGCAACGAACTTCGGATGACCGGCGAGCGCCATCAACGCTGAAGGCGGGGAGGGCGAGGGGTGGCTTGTCGCGATGACGAGATAGTCGGCAAAGGTCTGGCCGCCCTGGCTGTCTGAGATCCGCCAGAAGGCGCCGTCGCGCTCGACATCGGTAACGATTGCACGCCGGTGCCTAACGGACCCGGTCTCGACCAGCGGCCGCAGCGCTGATGCCACGTATCGGCCGAACAGCTCACGGCGCGGAAAGATCGCCCCGCCTGCGCGGCGTGCGGCGAGGTCGTCGGCGATCGCATCGTTGAGCTCGATCCATTCGAGGAAATCTCCGGGATGCTCCGGCAGAAGGCTCATTCTGGCTGCCGGCACATTGATACGGTGGGCGGGGTCGTTCGTGTCGTAGGCGAGGCCACGGCCAAGCTCGGCGCGCGGCTCGAAGACGGTGATGGCAGGCGGTCGATCCCGCCCCGCGAGCGCCAGGTGATAGGCAACCCCCGCGCCCGAAATGCCGCCGCCGATAATGGCAACCAGCGGCCGGCGGCGAGCGCCGCTCAGTTCCGCCGGGGAGGGGAAAGTATCGTCGACATTCACGATCTGCGGTCCATTCGGTCTGTTCTGCGGCATCGCAATCTAGGCATCGGCCGGCCGTCTGGCAACGGCGGCCGAGGCTTGCTCACGGGTAGAGTACCCGATCCCCGCGAAGGGGGGATGAACTGTTGCAGATGCTAGCTCTTCCCCTTCCACGGCACCAGCACGGCTTCCAGGATGCGGATGGCGGCGCTGAAGGAGAAGGCGCAGGCGGCAATGATGCCGATGCCGACGAAGACCACGTCGGTCGCCAGGAACTGCGACGCCGACATGATCATGTAGCCGATCCCTCGCGTCGAGGCGATCAGCTCGGCGGCGACCAGCGTGCCCCAGCCGATGCCGAGCGCGATCCTGAGACCGGTCAGGATCTCCGGCAGCGCCGAGGGGAGCACGATGCTGACGAGGATTTGCCAGGGCCGGGCGCCAAGCGAGCGTGCGGCATTGACGCGTTCGATCGGCAGCGAGCGGACGCCGGCCTGCGCCGAAAGGCAGATAGGCGCGAACATGGCGAGCACCAGGAGCGTCACCTTCGAGGTCTCGCCGATGCCGAGCCAGATGATCATCAGCGGCAGATAGGCGAGCGGCGGCAGCGGCCAGTAGAATTCGATGGGCGTATCGAGCACGCCCTTGACCCAGCGGTTCAGCCCCATCAGCAGCCCGACCGGAATGCCGACGACTGTGGCAATCGCGGCGGCGGTGACGATGCGGAACAGGCTCGCGGAAACGTGCTCATAGAGCGAGGCGCCGGCGTAGCCGTCATTGTAGATCGCGCCCACCTGCGTCCAGACCTCCTGCGGCGTTGGCAGGAAGAGATGCGGCACCAGCGCCAGTTTTGCGACCAGCCACCAGGCGGTGAGAAGCACGAGTGCTGTCGCGATGCTGATCAGAACGGTCGGCTTTTCGCCGGCGCCGAAGCCCTTCATCTTGACGAGCTTCGGCTGTTCTGCGGGCGAGCCGATGACGACGCGGCCGGTTTCGGTGAAATCGCTCATTCGGCGGCACTCCTCAGCTCTTCCGATCCATGCAGGATGTCGCGGATTTCCTCACGCAGATTGGCGAATTCAGGCGATGTCTTCACCGCCCTGGCGTCCCCCGTCTCGGCGAAGCGGCGGACGAAATCGAGGTCGAAGCGGGCGACGATACGGCCCGGGCGCGGCGACATCACCACGACCTGCGTGCCGAGAAACAGCGCTTCCTCGATCGAGTGGGTGATGAAGAAGATGCGGGTATGCGTCTCCTTCCAGATCGAGACCAGCAGCTCCTGCATCTGCTCTCGGGTGAGGCTGTCGAGCGCGCCGAAGGGCTCATCCATCAGCAGAACGGCCGGTTCGGTGGCGAGCGCCCTGGCGATGCCGACGCGCTGGCGCATGCCGCCGGAGAGTTCATACGGGAAGGCGGCTGCGAAATCCTTGAGGCCGACTACGTGCAGCAATCGTTCGGCGCGCTCGCGGCGGGCGCTTTTCGGCACGCCGGCGAACTTCAGGCCGAGGGCGACGTTGTCGATCACGGTCTTCCAGGGCAGCAGCGTGTCCTTCTGGAACACGACGCCGCGATCCGCACCCGGCGAGGCAACGGGCCGCCCGTCCAGCGTGATCGCGCCTTCCGACAACGGCAGGAAGCCGGCGATGGCGTTGAGCAGGGTGGACTTGCCGCAGCCGGAAGCGCCGAGCGCGACGACGAAGCTGTTTTCGGGAATGGCGAGCGAGACGCGGTCGAGCGCATGGACCGTTCGGCCGTCTCGTGTCTGGAAATAGACGCTCGCGTGGTCGACTTTGAGCATGTCAGGTCTCTTTGAAAATGAGGACGCTGGCGCGGTGTCGCGCCAGCGTTTCTGCCGAAGTTGGTTTAGTTGCTTGGATTGGTCAGCGCGTCAGCGGTGACGAAGGCGGCGTAGCTCGGCAGCACTTCGCTGACCTTGCCCTGCTCCTTCAGGAAGGTGGCGGTGTCCTTGAGGATCTTGGCAGCACCTGCCTTTTCGTCGCCGCCGAGCCATGCATCGGAAGCCTGGACGTCGGGCGTCAGAAGCGTCAGGTTCTTCAGCGCCGCCGCCTGCTGTTCGGGCGTGCCGCCCAGCGTCTTGGCGAGCAGCTTGGCGTTCTCGCTATCGGCTTCCCAGGCCTTCTTGTCCTTGGCGAAGGAGGCGTAATAGGTGTTGATGACACCGGCAAAGCCCTTCAGGAATTCAGGGTTTTCATCGGCGAATTTCGAGGCTGCGACCCAGGCGGAGAAGGTCGGCGCGCCCTTGTCGGCGACATCCTTCGAGGTGACGAGCACCTTGCCCTTCTTCTTCAGTTCCGTCAGCGCCGGATCCCAGACGAAGCCACCGTCGATATCGCCGCGATTGTAGCTGGCGACGATTTCAGGCTGCGGGATCGCGAAGACCTGCACGTCCTTCTCGCTGAGGCCGAGCGACTTGATCAGCGCCAGGAGCTGGTAATGATCGGTGGAGACGGGCGCTGCCGCCAGCTTCTTGCCCTTGAGGTCGTTGAGCGAGTTGATGCCCGAACCGTCGCGGACGACAAGTGCCTCGTCGATGCCCGAGATTGAGGAGAGGTAGAAGGCCTTGACGGCAAGCCCGCGCGAGGTGGCCGCCGCAAACGGGCTGGAGCCGACATAGCCGACCTGCACGTCGCCCGAGGCGATCGCCGCGAAGATCTCGGCGCCGGAATTGAACTTGCGGAAATCGATGTCGTAGCCCGTCGCCTTGGCGAACTCACCATTTGCGATCGCCACCGAAGACGGCAGTGCATCCGTCTGGTAGGCAACGACGACCTTCTTGTCGGCTGCCTTCGCCAAGAACGGCGCTGCCACGGCTGCCACGCCAAGTGTAAGTCCTGCGATAATGCCCTTGATATTCATGTTTCGCCCCCGAATGCCGCGCTTGTGCGTCGGCTCAACTTGTTTCGACGGGAAAACACTACGGCGGGCCATGGGCGGCACACAGATAAAACTATCTATTTTATAGAGTATAGCGACAATATTGTTTTGCGTCTGATTTGCCGGGCGGACAATTGCGGCTTGTCGGTGGTTGCCGCGTCAGGCGGCATCCATGGTGATGAGGTAGCAGAGCGCCTGGCCATCCATCTCGAGCGAGATGCCTGCCGCGTCCTGCAGCAACAACGTATCGCCTTCGCCAAGCGACGCCTGGCCGTCCGCCCAGGTTAGATTAAGCGTGCCGCGATGGCAGAACACCAGCAGCGTGCCGGCCGCGCCGCCGAACGTCACCTCGCCATCGACCACGACGCGCTCGACCCGGTGCCACAGCCCACCGCGACGCGTCATGACGTTAAGGTCGGTGATCGGCCCGGATTTGAGCGCCGCGGACACCGCAACGTCAGCGGGGAAGGCGAGGGGCGCACTTTCCTGCGTCAACAGCAAGGGCGCGCGGCCGTCGATCGCAAGCGACATGCCTTCGCCGTCGAGGATCGACAAGGTCCGGTCGATGCCGGGGAAAATCGAGAACGGCCCATCGGTTGCGACCGTCGCCATGCTGATCCGCCAATCGAACTCAGAAAGTGCCGCCCCCTCCGGCGAAATCGCAATCTCCACCGTCTCCCCACCACCGTTCTTCCACGGCATGCGGCGGTAGCTGTTGGCGGTCAGGATTGTGGCGCGGGACATGGGATCTTCGGAGGTTGCAAATGGGAGGGGAGTGGAACGCCGTTCGATGACAAGCCGATCGTAACAGACAAGGAATGAGCGGGGACGTTCGAGGCGACGCCGATCGTCGCCTCTCGACCATCCTTCAATATCCGGGCCTCATACCATTCTGAGGCCCGGTGTCTCGCTCTATCAGTTCCCCAAAATCCCCGGCAGGCGCAGGCCCTTCTCCTTGGCGCAGTCCAGCGCGATGTCATAACCCGCATCGGCATGGCGCATGACGCCGGTGGCCGGGTCGTTCCAGAGCACGCGTTCCAGGCGCTTGGCCGCATCGTCGGAGCCGTCGGCGCAGATGACCACGCCAGAGTGCTGGCTGAAGCCCATGCCGACGCCGCCGCCGTGATGTAGCGACACCCAGGTGGCGCCGGATGCGGTGTTGAGGAGCGCGTTGAGGAGCGGCCAGTCGGACACGGCGTCCGAGCCGTCCTTCATCGCTTCCGTCTCGCGGTTCGGCGAGGCGACCGAGCCGCTGTCGAGGTGGTCGCGGCCAATAACGACGGGCGCCGAGAGTTCGCCGTTCTTGACCATCTCGTTGAAGGCCAGCGCCAGGCGGTGGCGATCGCCCAAGCCGACCCAGCAGATACGCGCCGGCAGGCCCTGGAAGGAGATGCGCTCGCGGGCCATGTCGAGCCAATTGTGCAGGTGCTTGTTGTCAGGCAGCAGCTCCTTCACCTTGGCGTCGGTCTTGTAGATATCCTCGGGATCGCCGGAGAGGGCCGCCCAGCGGAACGGGCCGATGCCGCGGCAAAACAGCGGGCGGATATAGGCCGGCACGAAGCCCGGGAAGGCGAAGGCGTTTTCCAGGCCCTCATCCTTGGCGACCTGGCGGATGTTGTTGCCGTAGTCGAGCGTCGGCACGCCGGCATCCCAGAAAGCGACCATGGCTTCAACGTGCTTCTTCATCGAGGCGCGGGCGGCAGCCTCGACGGCCTTCGGATCGCTCTCGCGCTTGGCCTTGTGTTCGGCAACGGTCCAGCCGATCGGGAGATAACCGTTGAGCGGATCGTGAGCCGAGGTCTGGTCGGTGACGATATCGGGACACGGGCCGCCTGATTTCATGCGGGCCACGAGTTCCGGGAAGATTTCGGCGGCGTTGCCGAGCAGGCCGACCGACTTGGCTTCGCCCTTCGCCGTCCACTCGGCGATCATGGCAAGCGCTTCATCCAGCGACTTGGCCTTGGCGTCGACATAGCGGGTGCGCAGGCGGAAATCGATGCGGGTTTCGTCGCTTTCGACCGCGAGGCAGCAGGCGCCGGCCATGACGGCCGCCAACGGCTGCGCGCCGCCCATGCCGCCGAGGCCGCCGGTGAGGATCCACTTGCCCTTGAGGTCGCCATTATAGTGCTGGCGGCCGGCTTCGACGAAGGTCTCGTAGGTGCCCTGCACGATGCCCTGCGTGCCGATGTAGATCCACGAGCCGGCGGTCATCTGGCCGTACATGGCAAGACCCTTCTTATCCAGCTCGTTGAAATGATCCCAGGTCGCCCAGTGCGGCACGAGGTTGGAATTGGCGATCAAGACGCGCGGCGCATCCTTGTGGGTGCGGAACACGCCGACCGGCTTGCCGGATTGGACCAGCAGCGTCTCTTCTTCCGTCAGCGTCTTCAGCGTCGCGACGATCTGGTCGAAATCGGCCCAGGTGCGGGCAGCGCGGCCGATGCCGCCATAAACCACCAGCTCGTGTGGGTTTTCGGCGACGTCTGGGTCGAGATTGTTCATCAGCATGCGCAGAGGCGCTTCGGTCATCCAGCTCTTGGCGTTGAGCTCGGGGCCAACAGGGCTTCTGATATCGCGAATGTTGTGGCGTGGATTGCTGGTCATTGCGGTTCCCCTTATCCGGGTTGGATGGCTTGTTGTTTCAGGCTTATTTCTTGAGGTTCGGCGCGATCGCGGCGATGCGCTCCAGGATGTCTTTCAGATGGACGCGCAGGCGGTAGGCCTTGGCGGTGTCGTAGGCAAAGGGCGGCTTTTCGGTCTGAAGATGCGTGGATTGCGCGAGCTCCATCTGGATCGCATGCACGCCGGTCTCTGGCCGTCCGTAATGCCGCGTCGTCCAGCCGCCCTTGAAGCGACCGTTGAGGATGCTGTCGTAACCGGTGGCCGAGGCAGTCGCGGCGACAACCGCTTGCTCGATGGCGCCGTCGCAGGTCTTGCCCATGTCGGTGCCGATATTGAAGTCCGGCAGCTTGCCTTCGAAGAGGAAGGGGATGTGCGAGCGGATCGAGTGGCAGTCGTAGAGGATGGCGACGCCATGGATCGCCTTCACCCGCTCGATCTCAGCTGCAAGCGCCGCGTGATAGGGAGCGTGGAAATCGCGCAGTCGCTCGGCGATATCGGCTTCGTTGGGTGCGGCGCCATCCTTCCAGATCGACAGGCCGTCGAAATCCGTTTCAGGCACGAGGCCGGTGGTGTTCTGGCCGGGGTAAAGGCTGGTGCCGGATGGATCGCGGTTGGCGTCGATGACGTAACGGTGGAAGGTGGCGCGTACGGTGGTCGCGCCATCGATGAGGCCGTCATAGAGATTGTGGATGTGCCAGTCGGTGTCGGCGAGCAGCTTGCCGTTGTCGTTCAGGCGGCCCCAGATGGCAGGCGGCACGTCGGTGCCGGTGTGGGGGAGGCCGAGGATAAGGGCGGATGTGCCCTGGCGGGTTTCGTGGGTGGTCATGGGTTGAATGCTCCACGGGTTGCGGGTGAGTTACCCCCCTCTGTCCTGCCGGACATCTCCCCCACAAGGGGGGAAGTCGACTCTTTGTTGTCGCCTTGCAGAACGGTTGACTTTGGAGCGAGCGGGTAAGTCCAGCCAATCTCCCCACCTGTGGGGGAGATTCCCGGCAGGGCAGAGGGGGACGCAACGAGTGCCGACATCACCATCACCCCTCCAACCCAGGCAGAATGCCCGAAGACACCGCCGCATTGAGCCCACCCGAGGCCACCAGATCGTTGGCCGCTTGCAGATCACCCGCCATGTAGCGGTCGACCTCCAGCGTCGGCACCACGGCGCGGATTGCCGCGATCGCGCTCGAAAGTTCCGGGCTGGTCGCGAGCGGGGCGCGGAATTCGACGCCCTGGGCTGCCGTCAGCGCCTCGATGCCGATGATCGAGAACAGGTTGTCGGTCATCTGCAACAGGCGGCGGGCGCCGTGGCAGGCCATGGAGACGTGGTCTTCCTGGTTGGCCGAGGTCGGCGTCGAGTCGACCGAGGCCGGGTGCGACATCTGCTTGTTTTCCGACATCAGCGCCGCGGAGGTCACTTCCGCGATCATCAGGCCGGAGTTGAGGCCGGGCTTCTTGGCGAGGAAGGCGGGCAGGCCGTAGGAGAGGGCGGGATCGACAAGCAGGGCGATGCGGCGTTGCGAGATGGCGCCGATCTCGCAGACCGCGATGGCGATCTGGTCGGCGGCGAATGCCACCGGTTCAGCGTGGAAATTGCCGCCGGAGACGACGGAATTGTCAGACAGCACCAGCGGGTTGTCGGTGACCGCGTTGGCTTCGATCTCCAGCGTGCGGGCGACCGAACGCAACAGGTCGAGGCAGGCGCCATCCACCTGCGGCTGGCAGCGGATGCAGTAGGGGTCCTGGACGCGCTCGTCGCCCTCGATATGGCTCTGGCGGATGACGGAGTTGTCGAGAAGTGCGCGCAGCGCAGCCGCCGTGTCGATCTGGCCCTTGTGGCCGCGCAGCGTGTGAATGTCGGGATGGAACGGAGCGGACGAGCCCATGGCGGCGTCGGTCGACATGGCGCCGGTGATCAGCGCTGCCTGTGCTGCACGATGAGCGCGGAAGAGGCCGGCGAGCGCCAGCGCGGTGGAGGTCTGCGTGCCGTTGATCAGCGCCAGGCCTTCCTTGGCGGCCAGTACGACGGGTGTCAGGCCAGCCTTGTCGAGCGCTGCGGCGCCGGTCAGGCGCTCGCCCTTATAGAAGGCTTCGGCCTCGCCCATCATCACGGCCGCCATATGCGCCAGCGGCGCGAGGTCGCCGGAGGCGCCGACGGAGCCCTTTTCCGGAATGACGGGGATGACACCCTTTTCCAGCATGCCCTCGATCAGCCGCACCAGCTCAAGCCGCACGCCGGAGGCGCCGCGGCCGAGCGAGACGAGTTTTAGCGCCATGATGAGGCGGACGATGTTTTCAGGCAGCGGCGCGCCGACGCCGCAGCAATGCGACAGGATGAGATTGCGCTGCAGCGTCGCCACATCGGCGCTGTCGATCTTGATCGAGGCAAGCTTTCCGAAGCCGGTGTTAATGCCATAGACGGGCGCATTGCCGGCGGCAATCTCCGCGATGCGCGCGGCGGCCTTGTTGATGCCGGCGTCGAAGGAGCGGTCGAGCACAGCAGGTTCGCCGGTCCAGTAGATCGTTTCCAGATGCTTCAGCGATACGGAGCCGGGATGAAGAGTGATGGTCAACGGTCGATCCTTTCGCCCTTGAAGACGTGTGCGTGAAGCGGGTTGAAGCCGATGCGGTAGACGAGTTCGGCGAGGCTCTCGACATCCCAGATCGCGAAGTCGGCCGACTTGCCGGCTTCGAGTGTGCCGGTTTCGTCGACGAGGCCCAGGGCGCGAGCACCTTCACGGGTGGCGCCGGCAATGCATTCCTCGACGGTGAGGCCGAACAGGGTGGCGGACATGTTCATGGTCAAGAGCAGCGACGTCAGCGGCGAGGTGCCGGGGTTGCAATCGGTGGCGATGGCGATGCGGGCGCCGGCCTCGCGCAGCGCCTTGACCGGCGGCTTCTGCTTTTCGTTGATGGCGTAGAAGGCGCCGGGCAGGAGCACGGCGACGGTGCCGGCCGCGGCCATGACGACGGCATCGTCGGCGGTGAGGTATTCGAGATGGTCGGCCGAGAGCGCCAGATAGGATGCCGCGAAGCGGGCGCCGCCGAGGTTGGAGAGTTGCTCGGCGTGGAGCTTGACCGGGAGGCCCAACTGCTGGGCTCGATCGAAGACGCGGCGCATCTCCTCGACGGAAAACGCAATGCCCTCGCAGAAGCCGTCGACGGCATCGACCAGACCTTCGGCATGCGCCTGTTCGAGGCCCGGCAGCACGACATCGGTGATGTAATCGCCGTTGCGGCCCTTGTACTCGACCGGCGTGGCATGGGCGCCGAGATAGGACGTGACGACGCGGACCGGGCGAATATTGCCCAGCGCGCGGGCGGCGCGCAGCATCTTCAGCTCGGCTTCGATGTTGAGCCCATAGCCGGACTTGATCTCGATCGTCGTCATCCCCTCCGACAGCAGCGTGTCGAGACGTGGAAGCGAGGCGGCGACGAGGCCGTCGACGGAAAGTGCGTTGGTGGCCTTGACCGAGGAGACGATGCCCCCGCCGGCGCGAGCGACCTCTTCATAGGTGGCGCCTTCCAGGCGCATCTCGAACTCGCGGGCGCGGTTGCCGCCATAGACGATGTGGGTGTGGCAATCGACGAGCCCTGGTGTCACCCAGCGGCCTTCGAGATCGGTGATCTCGGCGCGCTCGATCGCCAGAACCGGCAATTCGCTTTCCGGGCCGACATAGGTGATGCGGCCGGAATCGACGACAACAGCACCCTTTTCGATGACGCCGAGGCCGGCCTTGCTCGGGTCGAGCGTTGCCAGGCGGGCGTTGCGCCACAGGTGCGGGCGGACCTCTGCAGAGGCTTGCTCGTCTGAAAAATTGTTCCCGTTCATCAGCTTTGCGCCTTTCCTTATGCCTCAACATGTATATACATAATAAACGGGTGACAAGGGAAAATTTGGGCGTATCTCTGGAAAAGAAAGAGACGCTTCCGCCAGAAGGAGAGAAATCGGTCATGGCACAAACCGTTGCGACGACACTCCACGCACGCGCAGCACTTCTGCCTGAGGGTTGGCGGGAGAATGTCCGGCTGACGCTCGCGGGCGGACGCATATCGCGCATCGAGACATCGGTTCAGGCAGAACCTGCCGACGAACGTCATCATACGCTCGTTCCGGCCATGGGGAACCTTCACAGCCATGCTTTCCAGCGCGCCATGGCGGGTCTTGCCGAGGTGAGAGGCCCGGCTAATGACAGCTTCTGGAGCTGGCGCACCGTCATGTACAAGTTCGCCCTGTCGATGACGCCTGAACATGTCGAGGCCGTGGCCGCGCAGCTCTACATGGAGATGCTGGAGGCCGGCTTCTCCCGCGTCGGCGAGTTCCACTATCTGCACCATGACAAGGACGGGCGGCCTTATGCCAATATCGCGGAGCTGGCCGAGCGAATTGGCGCGGCGAGTGCCACTGCTGGCATCGGGCTGACCCTGCTGCCTGTCTTCTACGCCCATTCCGGCTTCGGCGGCGCCGAGCCGATCGAGGGGCAGCGCCGGTTCATCAATTCGCTCGACAGCTTCGCGGCGTTGATGGACGGCTGCCGCACGGTGACGTCGCAACTCAGCGGCGCCGAGCTCGGGCTCGCGCCACACAGCCTGCGGGCGGCGACGCCGGAAGAGCTCATCAAGGTCGTGCCGATGGCGGGCGAGGGGCCGGTTCATATCCACGTCGCCGAGCAGGTGAAGGAAGTCGAGGATTGCATCGCTTGGTCTGGCGCCCGGCCGGTCGAATGGCTGCTCGACAATGCCGATGTCGATGGTCGCTGGTGCCTGATCCACGCCACCCACATGACCGACAGCGAGACACGCGAGATGGCGCGGCGTGGCGCGATTGCCGGTCTCTGCCCGATCACCGAGGCCAATCTCGGCGACGGCACCTTCCCGGCGCCGCTGTTTCTCGAAGAGGGTGGGCGTTATGGCGTCGGCTCCGATTCCAACGTGCTGATCTCGCTGCCCGGCGAGCTACGGCAGCTCGAATATTCTCAGCGTCTGGCGCTTCGAGCCCGCAACGTCATTGCCGCATCGGGCGGCTCGACGGCGCGCAGCCTCTTCGACCATGCGATCACGGGCGGCGGCGCGGCGCTGAAGGCGCCGGGCGGGCTGGCGGTCGGGCATCACGCCGATATCGTCGCGCTCGACATATCGGCCGTTCCCTATCTCGCAGGCGACCAGCTGCTCGACCACTGGATGTTTGCCGGCGGTGTTGCGGTCGACAGCGTCTGGGCGCTGGGCGAGAAGACGGTCGAGAGTGGCCGGCATGTCGGCCGCGAGGCGATCAACCGGCGCTTCCTCAAGGCGATGAACGAATTGCTGGCGGCCTGACGGCCTTTCCCGACTCGGGTATTGCCGGTAGACCGAGAGAAAAGCGGAGCGCGACGATGGATCAGGGCAGGGACATCACCTTGCATCAGCGGATCGTGAACGACATCGAAGGCCGCATCGTCTCGGGCGAGTGGCCGCCGGGTCATCGCATTCCGTTCGAGCTCGAGCTCACCAAGGAATACGACTGCTCGCGGATGACGGTGAACAAGGCGCTGACCCAACTCGCCAAGGCGGGCCTGATCGAGCGCCGCAAGAAGTCCGGCAGCTTCGTCACCCAACCGCAGGCGCAGTCCGCTGTGTTGGAAATTCACGACATCGCCGCCGAGGTGAAATCGCTGAACCTCGCCTATTCGTTTTCGGTCGCGAGACGCGCCAGGCGCAAGGCGGATGCCGACGATAACAGGCGCCTCGAGCTGCAGCCGGGTTCGTCGGTCATCGAGGTGGTCTGCATCCATTTGGCCGGCGGTCGGCCCTTCTGTCTCGAGGAGCGCCTGATCAGCCTTGCCACCGTGCCCGAGGTGGAGGACGCCGACTTTTCGACGGTTCCGCCGGGCAGTTGGCTGATCAATCAGATCCCCTGGTCGAGCGCCGAGCACCGGATCCACGCGGTCGCAGCCGGAAGTGAAGCGGCGACGTTGCTCGATATTCCCCGGAATACGGCTTGCCTCGTGGTCGAGCGTCGGACCTGGAGCAATGTCGGCCCGGTTACCCATGTGCGATTTACCTATCCCGGCGACAAGCATGCGTTGTTGGCGCGGTTTACGCCGGCGTCTTGAGCGCTCGGTGGGGGCGTAGTTGGATGACCCTTGGACGTCTTGCCGTGTGATACCCCCCTCTGTCCTGCCGGACATCTCCCCCACAAGGGGGGAGATCGACTCGCGGCTTGCTCCCCAATCAAACATCGAGGTAGGAGCGAGCGGCTGCGCCCAGCCAATCTCCCCACCTGTGGGGGAGATGCCCGGCAGGGCAGAGGGGGGTAACACACGGCAAAACCTTTCGACCATAACCTCGTATCCCGCCGACACACCAAATCCCCACGCGGCTCTCACCCGTGTCTCAACCATGCACTTCACTCGGACGGGGCGCTGGAAATCACCTCGATTGAGTAAGTAGAATATGGCGCTTCCCAGCGCCCCGTTCGGCGGTTTTTATCCGCGACTTCGACCTCTCTGCCTTTCCGCCCAACTTCGTGGCGGAACCATGTGTGCCTCACAGGCACGTCCGGGCTCAACTCGGCACCCTCTTGCGAGGGAAACCGCCGTCACCGGAGGGAGACCATTTTCCGCAGACCCGGGTCATGAGGTTTTGCGTCTTACCCTCACGCTCCGCGCCGATCCCGCCTCGCCGGCACGCCTGCCGGTGTATCCGATGACGGGACGACGCCATTCTAGGTCAAGGTTTTTCGAGCGGGGAAAACTGAAGCGGAAGATTCGCGTAAGCCGTTGATTTGACGAATACACGCGACGCAAAGACACGAAAAAGCCGCGCGCCTTTCGACGCGCGGCTCTAAAGCCTTGGGAGGCTCAAAAACCTTAGAGCAGGCCGGCTGCGGTCATCAGTTCGACGACCTTCTTGTTGTCGAGCTTGGAGGCTTCGACCTTCGGTGCCTTCAGGTCGGCGATCGGAACCAGCTTGGCGTTGGAATCGCCGGCAACCGAGTATTCAAAGGAATCGCCGTTCTTGAGAACGTCCTGGCCAGCCTTGGACGTGATCCACTTCAGCAGAGCCTGGGCTTCCTTCGGATGCTTGCTGGACTTCAGCACGCCACCGCCGGAAACGCTGAGGAACGCGCCCGGATCTTCGTTCTTGAAGTAGTGGAGGTTGACGTTCTTGCTGTTTTCGCCGGTCTTGGCTTGATCACCGAAGTAGTAGTAGTGATAGATGATCGCGCCTTCGACTTCGCCGGCATTGACGGCCTTCATGGCAACGCTGTTGCCCTTATAAGGCGTTGCGTTTTCCTTCATGGCCTTCAGCCAGGAAGCGGTCGCTTCCTCGCCCTTCAGCTGCAGCAGCGCGCCAACGATGGCCTGGAAGTCAGCGCCACCAGGAGATGCGCCCCAACGACCCTTCCAGGCCGGATCGGCGAGATCCATCATCGACTTCGGCAGCTTGTCTTCCGTGAGCTTGGTCTTGTCGTAGGCGAAAACGGTCGAGCGAGCGGCGATGCCCGTCCAGGTGCCGTCGGCCGGGTGGAACTGCGAGGGAACCTGGGCCAGCGTTTCCTTGTCGACCGGTGCGAAGAGGCCGGCGGAGGCGACCAGCGCCATGGCCGGGGAGTTTTCGGTCAGGAACACGTCGGCCGGCGACGCGTCGCCTTCCTGTACGATCTGGTTGGCGAACTGCATGTCGCTGCCCTTGCGGACGGTGACCTTGATGCCGGTATCCTTGGTGAAGCCTTCGGCCCACTCAGTGCCGAGGCCCTCGTGCTGGGCGTTGTACACGACGATGCCTTCGGCATCCTGCGCGAACGCGCCGTTTACGAAGGCTGTCGCGGCGAGAAGCGCGGCGGCGGAAGCCAGCTTCAGGCTGATGGATTTCTTCATGTCAAACTCCTGATTGGAGCGAAACCAGGCCCGGATCGGCTCAAGTTTTCGGTCGCTATGAATTGGTTAGCAATGCGTCTGAATGCTCCGGCCGGCGCTTCCGGCTAAAACTATTCTGACGTACTCCACTTATCGTGTGCCGTTGGTCCTGACCATGGGGACTAAAGTCCCTATTGGCCGCCGTAGAGGGCCGGGGCCGCTAGGAAAGGCCGCGAAATCAGTAAGAATTGGTGGGACCCGACCGGCAGCATTTCACGAGATCGCAACCGTTCCGGCCGGAAAACATGGGAGAGTAGGCATGAAGAAGATCATCGTTCACACTTGCGTTACCGCCGGATCGCTACTTCTGGCGCTTGGCTCGGCCGGCGCCGCACCTCTGTCGCCGAATGCCGGCATCACCGCGCTCAATCCGCCGGTGGCAATACTCGTGCGGCAGGGCGCCGACGATCTCGTCAAGCACAAGCGCCACGGTCGCGGGCTCGATGACGGCCCCGACCACGTCCGCCACAGCTCGTCCGCGTCGTCGGCATCCTCTTCCTCATCCCGTGGACGCGGCTCGGATGATTCCGCAAGCCACGAGCATCATGGCGGCGACGACCACGGTGGAGATCACCACGGCGGTGGCGGTAGCGACGATCATGGCGGACGCCGCTGATCGCGATGTCAGTCATGTCCCGGTCCTTTGAGGGCCGGGGCTACCGCTCAAGGAGATCGATCGTGAACACCTGGCCGAAAATCGCCTGTACCGTCATTCTCTGCACGATTTCAGTCGTGGCGGGCCCGGTCTCCGCATGGGCGGACAAGGGAAGCGGTGGCGGTGGTTCGGGCGGAAGCGGGAGCTCGGGCGGTAGTGGCAGCGGCAGCTCGGGCGGCGGCGGATCGGGATCCGGTTCAGGATCGTCCGGTTCCGACCATTCCGGATCCTCCGGTTCGGGGTCTTCCGGCTCCTCGGGCTCAGGCTCATCCGGATCTCACTCGTCGGACGACGATGGCGGCAGCCGCTCGGGAAGTGGCCGGCATGGCGGCCGGGATGATCGCACCGGCTCTATATCCCCGCGCGAGGATCGCGCCTTCGATGGCGGCTGGCGCGAGCGCATAAGGAACGGCCGCTATGAGCTGTTCGATCCCGAAGGCCGCCTCGTCATCCGTCGCGACGCCAAGAAAACCGATATCGACCGTTTCCGCTAATTGTAACCGGGACTGATCAGGACCGTGATCGCGCGTCGCGCAGGAACATCGCGGCTTCCGTGCGATTGCGCGCCTTCAGCTTCTGAAGGATGCGCGTCATGTTGTGCTTGATCGTCTTTTCCTGGAGGCTGAGCTGGCGGGCAACCTCCTTGTTGCTGTTGCCGTCGGCGACCAATCCAAGAATCTGCTCCTCGCGTGGCGTCAGCAAGGCCAAGGCATCCTCTTGCGGATTGCGCGCCGGGGCTGGGTGAGGCTGGGCGCCATCGCCCTTCATTTCCGTCAGGATGCGCGCGGCAAGGCTCGGAGACACATAGCTTTCGCCCGCCACCACGTTGCGGACCGCCGATACCAGCGTGGAGGCGTTGACCCCCTTGAGGATGTAACCCTTCGCGCCCTCCTTGAGCGCGTCGAAGAGATCGCTGTCCTCCTCGGAAGCCGTCAGCACGATGACGGTCGCGGCCGCGTCATCCTTGATGATCGCGCGCAGGGCATGATGCCCGCCGCCGGGCATCGAGAGATCGAGAAGCAGCGCATCGGGCCGATGCTGGCTGAACAGCGCTATCGCATCGGCAGCGCTGGCGCCTTCGCCGACCACTTCGAAACCCGGCTCGTCGGAAAGGCTTCGTGCCAGGCCATTACGGAAGATCGGGTGGTCGTCGACGATCGCCACTCTCAGCGTGTTCGCAGTCATTCCGATGGTCTCCTCGGTAGCATCATCCGCAAAGTGGTTCCGGCGCTGGCGTCCGACGTGATGTCGAGGCGCCCGCCGAGCCCGGCCAGCCGTTCCTCCAGCCCGGCAAGCCCAAGTCCATGTTCGTCTCCAGACCTGACAAAGCCGGTTCCGTTGTCCTCGACCGTGATCGTGACATGGTGGTCGTCCTCGGATGCCGTCACCGAGATTTTCGACGCGCCGGCATGCCGGGTGGCGTTGCTCAGCGCCTCCTGGATAAAGCGGTAGGCGCAAATCTTGGCGGCCTGCGCCGGGATATCGAGCGGCCCGACATTCGAGACGATCTTGCTGCGCGAATGCGTCTCGTGCGCCTGGATGGCGCGGCGAACGACATCGTCGCCCGAGAGCTGTTCCAGCTCCGGCAGCGTGAGGCCGCGGCAGATGTTGCGGATTTCCTGGATGGCCTCGGTGATCGAACTGCTGACCAACGATTCATCGTCGCCCTTGGCCGTACCCTTGGCGATCGCCTCCAATCTCAACGCGGCAAAGCCGAGCAGCTGTGCGGGGCCGTCGTGCAGTTCGGCGGAGATGCGGCGGAGATAGCGCTCGTTCAGCGTCGCCGTGCGCTGGTTGGCCTTGTCGGCGCGCTGGCGCAGCGCCCGGTTTAGGTCGAGCATCCGCGACAGCTCGATGACCTGTGCGTCGAGCGACCGCCGCTGGACGTCGATCAGGTGGCTACCTCGAGCGACGATGATGAAGAGCAGCGCGAGCATGCCGGCCGTGACGGTGCCGACGACGAGCCAGCTCTGCAGCCGGGCGACGGCGAGTTCGGAGCGCAGGTCGCTGGCGATCTCGTAGAATTCGGCAACAGCAATGATGTCGCCCGACCAGGGCTCGCGGATCGGGCTGTAGATTTCTAGAAGCGGCTGGCCGCTTTTTTGCTCGAGCTTGTTTTCCTCGCCCCTGAGGTCGTCGAACTCGGCATGCACCGAGCCGGCGAGCGCCGTCGCGAGCCCCTCGGTCATCTCGAAGTGCTTGCCGACAAGGCTGGGCTCGCTGCTGAAAAGCACCGTCCCATCGGGCCGCCAAATCTTGAACGAATAGAGCCTGCCGCGCAGCACACCCTGCT
This sequence comes from Rhizobium sp. 2MFCol3.1, assembly GCF_000377565.1. Classification (GTDB taxonomy): domain Bacteria; phylum Pseudomonadota; class Alphaproteobacteria; order Rhizobiales; family Rhizobiaceae; genus Rhizobium. The sequence continues at coordinate 82,892 of NZ_KB898371.1, forward strand.
GCAGTGTCTCGGTCAGCGCCAGCTTGGCGCCCTCGCCGAGCGAGGTGCCCGAGGCGAGTTCCTGCGTGAGGGGTGCGATGATGCTGTCGACATAGAGTGCTGTGGCGTTGGCGGTGTTGCGCACCGCCGCGCTTTCGATGCGGCTTGTCACCCATAATCCGATGAGCGTCATGCCGAGCACCAGCACCAGACCACCCGCAATGCCGAATTGCCACGCCAAAGTAAGCCTTTGGCGCAACATCCTACGGGGCGGTTTGACTGAAACGACATTCATCGCGGTAGCATATCGATCTTTCCGCCTAAGCAGAAGAAGGACCAATGGCCGCGCGATCCCAAGTTGCGCATACGTCTTTCGTCCCAGTGGCAGATGAGATGGTCGCGCGATCGGAGCGTGTCATGCCTGGTCGAGCGGCGACCTGCTCGAAGCGTTGAGCTTGTCGCTCAACTCCTTCAGCAGCGACAACAGTATCGCCGCCTTCTCCGGATCCAGCGCCGTAAGGAGACGATCACCAGCGCGTATGGCGGCAGGTCCGGCTTGCTGGATAAGGCTTGCGCCCTCTTGAGTCGAAGAGAGTTTCCGGGCTCGTCTGTCGGACTTGTTGACGGTGCGCCGAATCAGGCCGCGCTTCTGAAGCCTTTCCACGCATTTTGTCACGGACGACCGATCGAGCGCGATCGCGTCGCCGAGCGTCGTCTGGTCGATGCCGGGCGATGAGTTGATGGTGGCGAGCGCCGAGAATTGTGTCGGCGAAAGGTCTGCTGCGCCAATCTCTTCAAGGAAGATCGCGTTTGAAATCTGGTGGCATCGACGGATCAGGAAGCCCGGCGCTTCACGGATGTCCTCGTAGGAAATTGTCATTCTTCATCCTCCCAGAAGTTGACATTACTCAAATGCTGTCATAGCTGAAATTCAGCTAGCAAACTATCTTTCAATTTGAAAGGCAAATGTGACGCGACAAACCCTCGCAAAAGCGCGAGAGCCTTCGCCGGCTCCCCTCCGCTCATCATCCTTTTCTGAATAGTGCGCCCGCGCGCGCATCTCGACCGGTGGCACCTGCGCGACCTATCGACCCCGCGCGCGCGAACGCCATATCTCCAGGGTCTGCACGCAGATCCTGTCAATTCACGCCTGAATTTGTAACAGAGAGGTCGTTCGATGACTGACAAGGCTCACACCGGAATTAGCCGCCGGAAGCTCCTATTAAGCAGCGCGGCGGCGTTCTTCGTCGCGGCGGCGGGCACTGCGGGGGCAACCATCATTCGCGGCGCGGCGCCCTTCAAGCCCTTTGACTACAATCCGCCCGAGACGCTCGGACCGGGCGGCTGGTATTTCTTCACGGCCGAAGAAGCGACCGCCGTCGAAGCGATGGTGTCGCGCATCATCCCCGCCGACAACTTGAGCGTTTCCGGCAAGGATGCGGGCTGTGCGGTGTTCATCGATCGGCAGCTGGCTGGCTCCTACGGCACGTTTGAGCGCCTCTACATGAAGGGTCCGTTCATGGCGGGAACGCCGGAGCAGGGCGATCAGTCCGAACTCGTGCCGCAGCAGCGCTACCGGATCGGTCTCGCGGCAATCAACGCACACTGTCGAAGCGCGAATGGGAAGGCCTTTGCTGAGCTCAGCGAGGCCGACCAGGACGCCGTTCTCAAGGGCCTAGAGAGCGGCGAGATCAAGCTCGACGGTATCGATTCCAAGATGTTCTTCGGCCAGCTCTTGTCCAACACCATGGAAGGTTTCTTTGGCGATCCGATCTACGGCGGCAATCGCGACATGGTTTCCTGGCGGATGATCGGCTTCCCCGGCGCCCGCTACGACTATCGCGACTATGTCGAACGTCACAACGAGAAGATCGACCTGCCGCCGCTCAGCATTGCTGGACGGCCGGAATGGACAGCAAGGAACTAGAACATGGCTCGCAAACTTCCTTCCACAGATGTCGTGGTCATCGGTCTCGGCTGGGCCGGCGCGATCATCGCCAACGAACTGACCGACCAGGGCCTCGAGGTCGTGGCGCTCGAACGTGGCCCATGGCGCGACACCGCGGCCGACTTCAATGTCGCGTCGGTTGCCGACGAACTTCGCTACGCACAGCGTCAGGAACTGATGCTGCGCACGGCGCAGAACACCATCACTGCGCGCAACAATCCCTCGCAGACGGCGCTGCCGATGCGCAACTGGGGATCCTTTCACCCCGGCAACGGCACTGGCGGCGCCGGCAACCACTGGGCAGGCATCACCTTCCGCTTCCAGCCCGACGAATTCCGGCTGAAGAGCCACCTGACGGAGAAATACGGCGCGAACGCCATACCCGAAGAACTGGTTCTCCAGGACTGGGGTACCGACTGGGACGAAATGGAGCCGTTCTACGACGCCTTCGACAAGATCGCCGGCATCTCCGGAAAAGCCGGAAATCTGCGCGGCGAGATCAAGGAGGGCGGCAATCCGTTCGAGGGGCCGCGTTCCAACGAGTATCCGACCGGACCGATGCGGCAGCCCTATGGCCCGACGCTGTTCGCCAAGGCGGCGAAGGAACTCGGCTATAATCCGTTCCCGGTACCCTCCGCGCTGATCTCCGAGGCCTATACCAACCCGCTCGGTGTCACGATGGGTCCGTGCACCTTCTGCGGCTTCTGCACGAACTACGGCTGCGCCAACTATTCCAAGGCGAGCGCGATCACCACCATCCTTCCGGCCCTGGTGCGCAAGTCCAACTTCACGGCGCGCACCAATTCCGAGGTGCTGAAGATCACGCTCGATTCGACGGGCAAGAAGGCGACGGGCGTCGTCTTCGTGGATTCGTCCGGCGAAGAGTGGGAACAGCCGGCCGATCTGGTGGTCGTCACGGCCTTCACCTTCGAGAACGTTCGTCTGATGCTGCTTTCGGGCGTCGGCACGCCCTATGATCCGAACACCAATGTCGGGACCACCGGCCGCAACTATGCCTACCAGACGGCGAACGGCGTCCAGATGTTCTTCGACGACAAGAACTTCAATCCCTTCATCGGCGGCGGCGCCGTCGGCATGGGGATCGACGAGTTCAACAACGACAACTTCGACCACTCGGGCCTCGGCTTCTTCGGCGGCGGCAGCATCCGCATCACGCCGATCGGAGCGGCTCCCATCGGCTACCGTCCAACGCCACCAGGCACGCCGAAATGGGGCTCGGAATGGAAGAAGGCGACCGTCGACAACTATCTTTCGACGGCCGGCGTCGGCTGCGAGGCATCGAGTTACACGACGCGCAACAACTACCTGTCGCTCGATCCGACCTATACCGACCATCTCGGCCGACCACTGCTGCGCATCACCTTCGACTTCCCCGAGAATGACCTGAAGATGGCGGCTTACTGCACGGACAAGGTCGGCGAGATCGCGCAGGCGATGGGTGCCAAGCAGATCGTCAAAAACCCGATGAAGGGACATTGGAACACGGCGCCGTACCAGTCGTCGCACGTCGTCGGCGGCTTCGTCATGGGGGCGGATCCGAAGACCAGTTCGGTCAACAAGTACCTGCAGACATGGGACGTCCCGAACCTCTTCGTCGTCGGTGCATCCGCATTCCCGCAGAACCCCGGCTACAACCCGACCGGTACGGTCGGCGCGCTCGCCTTCAAGGCGGCCGATGCCATCCGCAACCAGTATCTGAAAAACCCTGGCCCCCTGGTGCAAGCATGAGAAAAGTTCTTCTGATTGCAGCAAGTGCTCTGACACTTGCCGCCCAATCCGCCGGGGCGCAGTCCCCCCGCGAAGATTCCTTCGAGCAGATCCAGAAGGGCCGCTACCTCGCGACGCTCGGAGACTGTTCCGCCTGTCATACCGCTCCCGGAGGCAAGCCTTTTGCCGGGGGCGTGACGCTGAAGACCCCGTTTGGGGATCTTGTCGGCGCCAACATCACGCCTGACCCTGATACGGGTATCGGACGGATGACGCCCGAGGAGTTCCAGAAGGTGATGTCCGAAGGCGAGGGCAGGGGTGGCTATCACCTTTACGGAGCCATGCCCTACACGGCCTATACGAAGGTGACGAAAGAGGACAACGAGGCGATCTTCGCCTATCTTCAGAGCCTGGAACCGGTCCATAACAAGGTCGAGACCAATCTCCTGCCGTTCCCGTTCAACGTTCGCGCAAGCCTTTCGGTCTGGAACGCGATGAATTTCGACAAGGGCGTCTACAAGCCAGACGCGTCCAAGTCCGAGGAATGGAACCGTGGCGCCTATATCGTTCAGGGTCTGGCGCATTGCGGCACCTGCCACACGCCGAAGAACATGCTTGGTGGCGACAATGGCGGTGAGTTCCTGAAGGGCGGTGTCCTCGACAACTGGTATGCGCCGGATATCACGGCGGATAACCACAAGGGTATCGGCTCGTGGTCGGAAGACGACATCGTCGCTTATCTGAAGACCGGCGCCAACCGCTTCGACATCGCATCCGGGCCGATGGCAGAGGAAGTCGAGAAATCGAGCCAGCATTGGACCGATGCCGACCTGAAGGCCGTGGCGAACTATCTGAAGGACACCGATGCGAAGTCGGCGGCCGTGCCGCAGCCTATCCCGGCCACGGACGGACGGATGGTCGCGGGCGCCGCGATCTATGCCGACCGTTGCTCAGCATGCCACACGCCTAATGGGGCGGGCATACCGAAGCTGTTCCCGCAGCTTGCCAAGGCGCCGCTCGTCAATGGCGACGACGCGACCAACCTTATTCGGGCCGTACTGGCCGGCAGCCAGTCGGGCGGGACGCATGCGGCTCCGACCGGGCCTTCCATGCCATCCTTCGCGTGGAACCTATCCGACAAGGATATCGCCAACGTCGTGACCTATGTCCGAAACGACTGGGGTAACGCCGCTCCGGCGGTTTCCGAAAGCGATGTCGCCAAGCTGCGCGAGAGCCTGCAGGAATAAAATGAACGGGGTCGGCATCGATTTGCCGACCCCGACTGCCAACGACTGGCCCCGACTGCATGCGCGTCGTCTGAAATATTGAGAATTGGGTAAGGTTCTGGCGCTAGGCTTGTTAGCGTTAACGAAGCCTTACTCGGTAGAAGATGATTCGGCGCATCCTCATTGTGGTGATGATCATGCTGACCACGATCGGCAGTGCGCAGCTTTGCCTTCCGAGCGCTTCCTTCGCAGCACCCTGTCAGACCGAAGTCATCACCGAAGGCGATGCGCTCTCCGGTGACGACAGCCGCGACGTCAGCCATATCCATGACGCCGAGCACTGGACGCGGCGGCCGCCTGTCGATGCCTGGCCCAGCGCCTGGGAACTCGCCGACATAAGCTACCACCCCAATCTCCCGATCCATCTCGAAGGCCGGACGCTCGATCCCATGTATCGGCCGCCGATCGCCGGCGGCGCTCTTTCCCGTCCCGATTCACTAGCCAGAGCAGCCTGACGATCTCCTGACGATATCAGGGCTGCTCGAGAGAGAGCCCCGATGTTGTTAGCCGTCAACGCACCCAAGAGCCTGTCTGCCTCGCCGCGATATCTCCGGATACCAGGAGCGCGCGCACGATGACCCTCGTATCGAAAATCATCCTCGCGAAACGCCGCGGCCATCTCAACGTCTCGGCGCTCAACAAGGGACGCCGTAAGAAGGTCGATCTCTACAGGCAGGGCAAGACGCGCGTTCTTCTGGTCGCGCTGGCGCTCGTCATGGGCTTTACGGCCAGTGCCGCTCGGCTCGTCGAATACGGGGCTCGCGATCCAGAGGCGACATCCGGCATCCTGCCATCCGACAAGCTGCTGGCCTCGCGGCCCGACATTCTCGACCGGCACGGGCAATTGCTGGCAACCGACGTTCGCACCGTCTCGATGTTCGCCGAGCCCAACAAGATCGTCGATGTCGATGATGCCGTGGAAAAGCTCGCCACGATCTTTCCCGATCTCGATCGGCGGGGGACCTATGCCAAGCTTTCCGTGAAATCGTCACGGTTTGCATGGCTGCGCCGGCAGATCACGCCGCGCCAGCAGAGCCAGATCCTCGAGCTGGGCATCCCGGGTGTCGGATTCCGACCGGAGAAGAAGCGGTTCTATCCGGGTGGGAATACGGCCGCCCACGTTCTCGGCTATGTCGATATCGACAATCGTGGTGTTGCGGGGATGGAACGATATCTCGACCAGCAGGGGCTGCTCGACCTTCGCGCCGCCGGGCTGACGAGCGACATGCCGCTGGAGCCGGTGAAGCTCTCCATCGACCTGCGGGTGCAGAACATCGTGCGCGAGGTGGCCGCCGAAGCCATGGTCAAATACCGGGCCGAGGCCGCCGGCGCCGTCATTCTCGACGTGGAGACGGGCGAGGTTCTGGCGATGGCGTCGGTTCCCGATTTCGATCCCAACCAGCCGTCGCGAACGCTTGCGAACGGCAAGGTCGACAAGGAATACGAGAAGGGCTGGTTCAACCGCATCAGCAACGCGACATTCGAGATGGGCTCGACCTTCAAGAGCTTCACGCTGGCGATGGGCCTGGATGAAGGCAAGATCAACCTGAACTCGATGGTCGACGCCACCCGGCCGATCCGCATGGGCGGCTTCATCATCAAGGACTTCAAGGGCAAGAACCGCGTTCTCTCGATCCCCGAGGTCTTCCAGTATTCCTCGAACATCGGCACCGCCGCCGTTGCCGACATGGTCGGTATCGACCGGCACCGGGAGTTCCTGACCAAGCTGGGGCTCCTCTCCAAGATGGAGACGGAAATGCCGGGCGTTGCGACGCCGACGCAGCCGCGAACCTGGAAGAAGATCAACTCGGTGACGATCTCTTTCGGCCACGGTGTCGCGACGACGCCGCTTCAGACGGCCGTCGCCGCCGCCTCGCTGATCAACGGCGGCAAGCTTCTCCCCCCGACCTTCCTGCCGCGCAGCTACCAGCAGGCGGGCGACATTGCCAAGCTCGTTCTGAGCGACAAGACGAGCCAGGATATGCGCTACCTCTACACCTGGAACGGCATCAAGGGCTCCGGCCGCAGCGCGCAGGTCGAAGGCTTCAACATTGGCGGCAAGACGGGCACGGCCGACAAGGTCGTCGATGGTCGATACGCGAGCGACAAGAACTTCAACGCGTTCGTCGCCGCATTTCCGATGGACCGGCCGAAATACATCGTGCTGACGATTATCGATGCGCCTGAGACGGGCGAGCATGGCGGCCGGACGGCGGCCTCGACGGCCGCCCCGATGATCAAGTCCATCATCGGCCGCGCCGGGCCACTGCTCGGCGTCGCGCCACGCTTCGGAAGCCCGGATGCGGAGTATCTGCTGGCGGACTACTGAGCGGCAAGAAGACGGCTGGGGGGACGCGCCGCCGGCCTCCAAGGCGCCACGATGGATTTCGGCTGCGAGCGGATGTAGGGTTGTTGCAGGGAATGCGCGCATATCCATGCAACAATCTTGTCCTTGCAGGAGCGGCCGTCGCGATGGATCGAAAGCTTGCAGCCATCCTGTGCACCGACGTCGTCGGCTTCAGCAGGCTTGCCGCGCTTGACGAGGAGCGCACCCTCCAGTCGCTCCATGTGTGCCATGGGCATATCGCGGACTTGGTAGTCGAGCACGGCGGACGCGTCTTCGGCAGCGCCGGCGATGGGCTGGTCGCGGAGTTCCCCAGCGCGGTTCAAGCCACAAGGTGCGCGGTGGAAATCCAGCGCCAGCTTCACCGCCATTTCGAAGGCCTGCCTGCCGATCGGCGCCTCGAGTTCCGCATCGGGATCAACCTCGGCGACGTGGTGGTTGCAGGCGACGATCTCCTCGGCGACGGCGTCAATATCGCGGCGCGCCTGCAGGAGATAGCCGGCCCGTCGGGCATCTCAATCTCCGGCTCCGTTCGCGAGCATCTCGACGGCAAGGTTCCGTTTGCGCTTGCCAGCCTCGGCGAGCGTGTCCTGAAGAACATACCGCGGCCGATTTCCGTCTTTCGCGTGGACTGGTCGCAAGAGGCCGGCGACGATCAGGTCGTGGCTTCGGCCTGGTCCGCCAATCGCCTCGACAAAGATCAGCCGTCGCTTGTTGTCATGCCCTTCGACAATCTCAGCGGGCCAAGCGACGGATACTTCGTGGATGGCGTCGTTGAGGAGATCACGGCGGCGCTATCGCGTGTCCGGGACTTCTTCGTCATCGCCCGCCAGTCCGCCTTCACCTACAAGGGCAAGTTCATCGATGTCCGTGATGTCGGAAGGGAGCTCGGGGTCGCCTACGTTGTCGAGGGCACGGTTCGCCGCGGCGGAGACCGGTTGCGCATTTCCGTCCAGCTGGTCGATGCAGAAAGGCGGACCCAGCTCTGGTCGGAGCGCTACGAGGGCATGACCAAGGACCTCTTCGAGTTCCAGGACCGGATTGCGGCGCAAGTCGCGGGCGCGATCCATCCGGCCATCCGCAGCGCTGAAATCGAGCTGGCGAAGCGCAAGCCACCGAGCAGCCTGCGTGCCTACGACCTTGTCATGCGCGCCTGTCCCTACCTCTGGGGCCACAACAAGGACGGCATCGCGCGTGCCATTCCGCTTCTTCGGGATGCCATCGCGGTCGATCCGGCCTACGGTCGCGCGCACGCGTTTCTGGCATGGTGTCACGCCCAGAACCTCGGCTACATCTGGACCGATGACCCGGAACGGGAGCTCGCGCTCTCGCTTGCCGCCATCGATGCCGCGTCGCGCGCGATCGACGATGACCCGACGGCCCTGACCGCGGTCGGCGGAGCAATCAGCCATTGTGGCGATCAGCCGCGCGCGGCGGTCTATCTGGAGAGGGCGCTGTCGCTCGATCCGAATAACTCCTGGGCGTGGGCGAGATTTGGCTGGGTCGCAAGCTACAGGGGAGAGCCCGATCGCGCCAAGGAGCGCTTCGAGCGCGCGATGACGCTTAGCCCGGCCGATCCGCTTGCCTTCAACATGCGGATGGGCTTCGCGCTGGCGCTGGCTCTTGCAGGCTCTCTCTCCGAAGCGGTGTCGATCGCCCGGGAGGTCGTCACCAGGCATCCCGATGTGACGTGGCCGTACCGGATGATGACGGCCTGGGCGTCGATGCAGGGGGATGAGGAGACGGCGCGCTGGGCGGCTGCGAAGTTGCTGATTGCAGAGCCGGATTTCACGATCGAGCGCTATCTCACCCGGCCGGTCTTTCGCGCTGTGCCAAGGTGGGCGGATGAGATGGCTGAGGGATTGCGCAAGGCTGGCCTGCCCGAGCGGTGAGCTGCCCCTGTCTGGGCTGCCGCCACTATGCAGATGAACGCACCCATTCTGCGAATGCTTCGCAACTGCATTAAAAACTGGAAGATGCACTTGCAAGTCATTGTTAAGCAGCGATTTTTTCTGTTTTCTTTTCCGCTTTGATTGTTGACAGAAAGAGGCGGGTCGCCTACCCAGCGGTCATCGGGGAGTAGCCACCGCCTGAGGGCGGGAGCGTGTCAACATACTCGTGCGAGAGCACGTGGCGCGTTCGGCCGACGAGATCGGCTCGGCAAGACCGTGGCGGACATCACCTGGCCAAAACAGGGTGAATTGGCTCAGCTACGAATCTCCTGAAGGGTTCAACCATGTCATTGCTATCGATCATCGTGCTGGCGTTCAGCATGTCCATGGACGCGTTCGCCGTCTCCGTCGGCCGGGGTGCAGCGCTTGGTCGCCCGCGCTTCAGCGAGACGCTGCGCACCGGCGTCGTCTTCGGTGTCGTCGAGGCGATCACGCCGTTGATCGGGTGGGCGGCGGGTGTCGCCGCTGCCCGCTTCGTGACGGCGGTCGACCACTGGATCGCCTTCGGCCTGCTTGCCGCGGTCGGCATCAACATGCTTCGGGCCGCGATGAGCAAGGAGCAGGAAGAAGAAAAGAAGCCAGGCATGTCCTTTGCGATGCTGATCGCAACCGCGATCGGCACCAGCCTCGATGCCATGGCCGTGGGCGTCTCGCTGGCCTTCCTGGAGGTCAACATTCTTGTCATCGCGGTGGCGATCGGCGCCGCCACTTTCCTGATGGCGTCGGGCGGGATGCTGGTCGGACGCCTGATCGGCGAGCGTTTCGGTCGTTATGCCGAGGGTGTGGCCGGCGTCGCGCTGATCATTCTCGGCTCGACCATTCTCTACGAACACCTGATGGCCGGCTGAGGCGATCAGGTAGACGCGCCGCAGCGAAGCGGCGTCAGGCCTTGATCAGCCGGACCTCGGTTCCCCAGGGATCCGTTGCGATATAGCCGCCGGGAACATGGCCGCCGATGCCGGCCGTGTTGAAGCGCTTGATCTGCTTTTCATAGAGCAGGGGTTCCGACACCGTCAGCGAAAACCAGCTGAGGCCGGTCTTGGAGCTGTCGCGGCCGCCGGCGCCGGCGCTGCGCCATGTGTTGACCGCCACGTGATGGTGATAGCCGCCCGACGAGAGGAAGGCGGCGTTGTCGCGCTCGGCGCTGGTGGTGTCAAGGCAGAGCAGATCCCGGTAGAAGCCGTTTGCCTCGTCAACGTCGCCGACGCGCAGATGGATGTGGCCGATGCGCAGCCCCTCGGGTGCCGCGTCATATGTGTCCTTCGACATATCGGTCAGCGCGGCGATCGCATCGATATCGAGCTCGTTGGTGCCCATGGTGACGATACCGTCTTTCCATTGCCACTTGTCTCGCGGCCGGTCCGAATAGACCTCGATGCCATTGCCTTCAGGGTCGGTCAGGTAGATCGCCTCGCTGACGCTGTGATCGGCGAAGCCGTCGAGCGGGATCTTGGCGAAAGCGGCATGCACCAGCCAGCGCGCGAGATCGAGCCGCGTCGGCATGAGATAGGCGATGTGGAAGAGGCCGGCGGAGGTCGGATCCTCGAAGCCGGCGTCCGGCACGCTGGTCAGGTAGAGCAGCGGTTCGTTCTCCACGCCGAGCATGATCTCGTCGGCGCTTTCTGCGAGCACCTTGAGGCGCAGCGTGTCTTGATAAAAACGGCTCATGCCGGGGAGGTCGCGCACGCGAAGTGCTGCGCTCTTGATATGCGCGGCGGTGGTCACGCCATAAGGCAAGTCGGCTGACGCCGGCATCGCGCCCGCTTCGGCCTTGACGGCATGATTGAATGCGGCTGCGAGCGAGCTCACGCCCGCGAGTTGCAGCAAGTGACGGCGGCTGATGACCATTGAGACGATCCGGTGTCTGGCGTGTTTATTCCCCACCACCGCATCGGGCCTTCTGGCCGGTTCATCAAGTCAAAACTATGTGAGCCGGCCGTCCGTCTAACCAGGAAAGGCTCTAAGGCGTCAGAGCTTGATGGCCTGGCCGGTGCGCACGCTTTCATCGGCCGCAAGGCAGATCTTCAGCGAGGTGACGGCGTCGTCCATATGGCGGGCGAGGTCGAGATCTTCCGTGATGGCGCGATAGACGAAATCCTGCTCGCGGTCGCACAGCATCTGGTGATCGGGCTCGTCGTGCATGTCGAGCCAGTCGTCCGATCGGGTGAACGCCCCCGCAGCATCGGTTCCCGCGTGGTGGACGCGCAGGCGCGACGTCTTGGTGTGGGCGTCCAGGCTGGCGGAGCTTGCGCCTTCGTCCATGACGATCGAGACCGAGCCGTTGGGCGAGATCACGTCTTTGACGAAGAAGGCCGTCTCCGACATCATCGGTCCCCAGCCCGCCTCGTACCAGCCGACGCTGCCATCCTCGAACAGCACCTGGAAGTGACCGTAATTATACATGCCCTTGGGAAGGCCCTGCGCCAGACCGACGCCCATGCCGCGCACTTCTACCGGCTTGGAATCGGTGATCTGGCACATGACGTCGACATAATGCACGCCGCAATCGACGATCGGCGAGGTCGTCTGCATGATGGAACGGTGAATGTCCCATGCAGCGCCGCTCGATTGCTGATTGAGGTTCATGCGGAACACGTAGGGACCGCCGAGGCTGCGCGATTCGGCGATCATGCGCATCCACGATGGATGGTGACGCAGGATATAGCCGATGACGAGCTTGCGGCTATTGGCCTTGGCGGCGGCGGCGACGCGCTCCGCATCCGCGACATTGGCGGCCAGCGGCTTTTCGACGAATACGTGGGCGCCGCTTTCAAGGGCTGCGACCGCCATGTCGGCATGTGTGTTAGTATGCGTGGCGACGGAGACGACGTCTGGCGAGAACTCGGCGAGCGCGGCGGCATAGTCGTTACGCAGCGGATAGCCGGAGAGCTCTTCCGGTAGCGTCGGCGTTGAGCGGTTGACGAGGCCGACGATCTCGAAGCCGGGATGCGCGTGGTAAGCGAGCGCGTGGCTCTTGCCCATCTGGCCGAGGCCGACCACAAGGACTTTAAGCTTTGGATTTGTCATGACATTCGCCTCGTTTATCAGGCCGCCGTCCGGCGCGCTTCGGCAATCGCGCGGGCGCCGATGCTGGCAAGGGCGACCGAGAACAGGGTGGGATTGGTCGCGGTTGCGGTGGGGATGACGCCGTTGCCGGCGACATAGAGGTTATCGAAGCCCCAGACCTTCGACGTCTTGTCGCAGACGCTGGTGTCATCGTCGGCCTCACCCATGCGGATGGTGCCCTGGAAGTGGAGCGACGAGCCCACCGGCTGCACGAAGGTGGCAAAGCCAGGAGCGGGCCGGCCGATGATGTTGGAAATCTTCACCGCGAGGCTCTTCGCGTCTTCGAGGCGCGCCTTGTCGCCTTCCGACTGACGCCACTGGATCGATATGGCGGGCAGGCCGAGCCAATCGGTGCGGGTGTCGTCGAAGGTGACGCGGTTGTCGGGGCTGATATCGGAAGAGACGAAGACGCCCATTCCGATCGGCTGTCCCAGAATATCGCCCGAACGCGGCATGCTGTGCAGGCTGGCTGGCGCGATTGTCACCGAGTAGGGGAGCTCCTTGGTGGCCGGAATCCAGTTCATCGCCTTCATCGGCACATCGGTGTCCATCTCGGAAATTTGCGAGACGATGTAGTGGTCGTTGATGTTGCGGCCGAGCGCTTCCGGGCGGATGCCGGATGCATAGAGAAGCTGAGGAGAATGGAGCGCATCGCAGGCGACGACGACGGTGCCGGCGTTGACCACGAAAGTGTCGCCGGAACCCGTGCCGGCAAGCTCGACGCCGGTGACGGTCTTGCCATCATGGATGACGCGGCGGCAGGCGGTCTCCTTCAGGATGGAGAAGCGCTCGGCCGGCTCATCGACGAGATCGCCGAGGACGACGTCGGTGCCGTGATAATGCAGGCCGTCGGGGCCGGGCGTGGCCGCGAGCGGCATCGGCTGAACGAAGCGGTCGGGCGTGCGGCCCGCATTGAAGACGGCGCCGAGCCGTTCGCGCAGTGCAATGGCGGCAGGGTCGCCGGCATTCGGATCGGTGTTGGTGCCGAGAAGCTTGGCGGAAGTCGCTAGCGCCGCCTGCATCTCGCCGGCTGGGATGAAGGGTACGAGCTCGATCTCGGACGGCACCGGCGTGCCGGTCGACCATTTTGTGCCCATGCCGCCGACATTGGCGGCCGAGAAGCCGGCGAACAGGTTTTCGTCCTGCGGGTCACCGTCATTGGCGATGAACAGGCCAGAGCGGCGCAGCAGCGAGCCGTCGAAACCACCGGCGCGGCGGGCTTCCCATTCTTCCTTGTTAATCGGCATGCGCGGGCTGCGGTCGCCGCCCTGGGCGAGAACCTCAAGCGCGCCGCGCTCGTCGAGATCGGCGACGTTGTCGAGATGTGCGCCTGTCTTCGGCAGGATCTGAGGCCCGGCCTCCACCATCACGATGCGCGCTTCGGGCCACTCGTTACGAATGACCCGGGCATAGGCCGAGCCAGTCGGACCGGTTCCCACAATGACGACGTCTGCAGACTTTATTGCCATTCCCGCATGCTCCATGCACTTCATCTCTTTGATAACAAACAAGGATGTATCGCGGTGATTGTCAATCTCGATATTGACAGTCTCAACCGCGTTTCCGATGGTGACGCCACAGATCGCGAGGAGTCCCCATGAAGTTCGGTTTGAGTTCCTACAGTTTCCGCCCGCTGATGTTGGATGGTTCGATGCAGATCGAGGACCTGTTCACCTGGCTCAGGGACAATGGCGGCGAGCACCTCGAGCTGGCGACGCTGTCGATCGCGCCAGGTGGCGACGACCTGAACTACGAGCTGATCAAGGATGACGAGAGCATCGAGCGCCTGCGCAAGGCATCCGCCGAGACCGGCATTCCGCTCTCCGGCCTCTGCATCGCCGGAAACTTCATCGGCGACGACCGACGGGCGCAGATCGACCGGGTGAAGCGCTATGTCGAGCTTTGCGACCGCCTCGACGTCCGCTTCCTGCGCCACGATGTCGTGCCGTGGTCGCTGCGGGCGACGAATGCCGCGCAGTTCGAGACGGCCTTCCCAATGATTGTCGATGCCTGCCGCGAGGTGGCCGACCATGCGGAGCGCCTTGGCGTCATCGCCAGCGTCGAGGACCACGGTTTCTTCATGAACTCCAGCGAGCGCGTCAAGCGCCTGCTGAACGCCGTCGACAGTCCGAACTTCAAGATGACGCTCGATGTCGGCAACTTCCTCTGCGTCGACGAAAACCCGGTGACCGGCACGCGCGCGTCGATCGCGCATGCGAGCTTCGTGCACATCAAGGATTTCTACGTGCGCGCCGAGAGCCCGGGGCCGGGCTGGCTGGAGACGCTGAACGGGCAGTTTATCCGCGGCTCCGTCTTCGGCTTCGGCGACGTGCCGGTGAAGTCGCTTCTGAAGAGCGTGGTAGATTCGGGTTACGACGGCTTCGTCTCGCTGGAATATGAAGGGAACGAGCCAACGCTCTATGGCTGCCAGACTGGCCTTGCCAACGCTCGCAGGTTGTTTGCCGAACTCAAGGGCTGAGATTGCGGGCTGCGATCGGCGGCCTTCTTGACGAAATGTGTAAAATACGTATTTTACACATTTGCATGGAGGCCGATGTGTCATGACTCAAGCTTTGAAAGTGTCTGCGACGGAATTCGCTCGCAAATTCACGACCTTCAGGGAGCGCGTGCAGTCGGAGGGGGTCATTGAGATCACCGCTCATGACCGCACGATCGGAGGCTTTCTGTCCGCCGCGGAACTTAGCCACTATCACGACATGATAAGGCGTGAGCGCGAGGTGATACGGGTCAGCGACATGGATGACGAAACCATGGCGTTGATCATGAACTCCGAATACGGAAAAGTTTCCGAGTGAGTTACCCGACGCCGGTTGCGGGCCTTGTCATCCGATACAATTATCTGTGGGACAAGGAAAAGAGCGAAGGCTTCGCTTTGGGTAGCAAGGATCGGCCTTGTGCCATTGTCGTGTATCACTCCCGGACCAATGACACGATTGTCGTGCCGATCACGCATTCGCCACCCGAACTTGGCGAGGAAGACCTCTCGATCGAGGTTCCGGCGGACCTGCGCAGCCAACTCGGCCTCGATGACGACGCCAACTGGATTCGCGTCAGCGAGGTCAATCGGTTCGAGTGGCCTGGCATCCATCTCAGGACGCTACCGTCCGATCCCAACCGCTATCATTATGGAATGATCCCGCCTGAACTCTTCGATCTGATTAAGGCCAAGCTTCATGAGACGATGAAGAGGGGCCGGGTGGCTTTCGCCAAGCGCTAGCAAAATTAGGCCGATGCCATCAACGTGGATATGCGATCGACCCGCTCCTTGATCGCGGCCAGCCGGTGGCGATCGCCGCCGGGCACTTCGATGGAGGCCCAGCCGGAATAGCCGACTTCGGCGAGCGCGCGGTTGACCGCCGCCCAATCGCAGTCGCCATCGCCGATCTCGACCTCGAAGCCCTTCCACGGACCCTCGCTGTTCATCTTGTCGAGGCTGTATTCCTTGACGTCGATCTTCAGGATGCGGTGACCCAGCGCCTCGATCCAATCGGCGGGGCGGCCATAGCGGAGCACATTGCCGACATCGAAATACCAGCCGATTTTCGGATGGTCGCAGGCGTCGACGAAAGCGGCGGCTTCGAGCGGGCTGAGCAGGAAGTCGTTCCACACGTTTTCGAGCGCGATGGAGACCCCCGTCTTTTCTGCGTAAGGGGTGATCTTGGCGATTTCCTCCAGCGCGCGGCTATAGGCCGTTTTGTAGGTCGTCGGGCTGTTGCGAACGACGCCGGGCACCAAGAGCACGGTATCGGCGCCGTAGAGCTTGGCATCATCAAGCGCCGTGATCATCGAGTCCACGCAGGCCTGACGGACAGCGGGATCGGCATCGGTCAGCGGGCTCTTCCAGTGCATGGAGTTGACGAGACCCGGAATGGCGACGCCGGTCTTGTCGCGTGCATCCAGCACTTCGCGGGACGGCAAGTCGTTGGGGGAATCGAGCTCGACGCCATCGAAGCCAAGGTCGCGCAGCAGCTGGAATTTTTCGAGAATGGACAGGCTGTCCTCCTCGATCATCGACCATTTCAGGCTGATCTTCGCCAGTGGGCGAGAGGGCTGCGATGTTTTTTGGGAAGGCGAGGCGGAGGGATTGGTCATGCTAATGTCTTTGCTCGGAAAATGGATGCGTGGGCCGCACTATGTCATTGAACCCGCAGGTCATCAACGCCTCTTGCCGCCATCTTCGACCTTCGTGCGGTGAGTGTTTGTCTGGCCATGCCGCAGTGCAAAATAAACATGAACATGTGCCCGATTTGGCGGGTTTCGTGGCTTGAGCGACGGCACGGGCTGGACTAGTCCAGGGCCATAGCGAGCAGACGCGGTGCCGGAGACGATGAACATTAAAAGTAGCAGCCCCAAGCTGCAGGGTTACCTATTCACCTTGGCTGCGGTTTTCATCTTCGCCGTCCAGGACAGCTTCTCGAAATATCTCGGCGAACGCTATTCGCCGATCCTGATCACGATGATCCGCTTCTGGGCTTTCGCGGCCTTCGTGATGCTGCTGGCGATGCGCAAGCCCGGCGGCGTGCGTGGCGCTTTCGTCACGAAGCATCCGCTGATGCAGGTGATGCGCGGCGTGCTGCTGGTCGCGGAGATCGCGCTGTTCGTGTTCGGCCTGGCGCATACCGGGCTTGCGATCACCCAGGCGATCTTCCAGTCGACGCCGTTGATCGTGACCATCCTGTCGATCCCGTTTCTGGGCGAGCATGTCGGCTGGCGGCGGTGGCTTGCCGTTGTCGCCGGGCTGTTCGGCGTGCTGATGATCATCAACCCGACCGGTGGCGCCTTCAGCCTCTATCTTCTGCTGCCGCTCGCCTGCGCCACCATGTTCGCGGCCTATAGCGTGGCGACGAGAGCAGTCAGCAGCAACGATTCGACTTTCACGAGCCTCGCCTATACCGCCGTCGGTGGCGCGGTCGCGATCTCGCTGCTCGGTCCTTTCTACTGGACGCCGATCGCCGTCTCGGACTGGCCGATGGTCGCAGCACTCTGCGTTTGCGGCACGGTCAGCCACTATTGCCTGATCCGCGCCTATGACTCTTTGCAGGCCTCCGAGGTGCAGCCGCTCGCCTATCTTCAGCTCGTGGTGGGCGCGGTGATCGCGGTGATGTTCTTCGGGGAGACGTTGAGCTGGAACATGCTGCTCGGCTCGGCGATCGTCGTCGGCGCCGGTCTCTTCACCATGTGGCGGGAGCACCGCGCGCAGTCAAAGAACAATCCGGCCTCCGGCTCGGGGATCGCCGAGCGGCCCTGAACGGCTAAAGTGCCATGTAGCTGCGCCACAGCACATAAAGGCTGACGGCGAAGATCACGCCGCGGAAGATCGTCGCCAGCGTGTTGCGCCGGTCGGCAAGCCGCGTCGCGGCGATCGTCCCGATGATACCGCCGCCAATGCCGCCCGCGATAAAATAGCCGGCGGTCGCCCAATCGACCAAACCTGATGTGGCGTAGTTGGCGGCGGTGGTCAGACCGAAGGTGCCGACGGCCATAAGCGAGGTGCCGACGGCGTTGATGAGCGGCATGCCTGTTGCGAGCAGCAGCGCCGGCACGATCAGGAAGCCGCCGCCGATCCCGAAGAAACCTGAAAACATGCCCGTCAGCAACGCGATGGCGGTCGTCTTGCCATGCACCGCCATGGTCAGCGAGTGGGCGGTGACCTCGGAAGCGGTGCGGGTCTTGCGCATGGCGAAGCTGACGAACATCATCAGCAAGCCGAACATGAAGAGCAGTCTCTGGCCGTCGACGAGCTTGCCGAGGCTCGACCCCAGATAGGCGCCGAGCGCGCCGGCGGCCGCGAAAATCAGCGCGCAGCGCCACCAGACGTGGCCCTTGGCGGCGTGGCCGGCGAGGTTGAGATAGGCATTGGCGGAGACGGCAAGCGCGCCGGTTCCGATCGCGGTGTGCACGTCGCGCAGGCCGACGGCATACATCAGAAGCGGGGTGGCGAGGATCGATCCGCCGCCGCCGATCAGGCCCAGCGTGCAGCCGACCAGCGAGCCGGAGCCGAGCGCGAAAAGGACATGCTGGAGCGATCCATCCACGGCGTCATCTCCCCCAGACCGATCCGGGCAGGGCGTCGAGCGGGATCTTCAGATAGCGCCGGCCGTCGGCCTCGGGCTCCGGCAGCGCGCCGCCGCGGATATTGACCTGCAGCGCATGCAAGATGAGCTTCGGCATCGGCAGGGTTCTGTCGCGGGCCTCCCGGATCTCGATGAACGCGGCGCGCGAACGACCGGCGACATGCGGGTTCTTTTGCTTCTGTTCGGCCACCGAGCTTTCCCACAAGGCCGCGCGTCCGCCGGGCATGTAGTCGTGGCCGGTGAAAAGCCGGGTCTGGTCGGGGAGAACCAGGATGCGCTCGATCGACGTCCACAGGCTATCGGCGCTGCCGCCTGGAAAATCCGCCCGCGCCGAGCCGCTATCGGGCATGAAGAGCGTGTCGTGGATAAAGGCGGCGTCGCCGATGATATAGCTGATCGACGCCAGCGTGTGACCGGGCGAATGCATCACGCGGGCTTCGAGATCGCCGATCCTGAAGGTGTCGCCTTCAGAAAACAGCCGGTCCCATTGCGATCCGTCGCAGGCGAGGTCGGGCCAGTTGTAAATCTCCCTCCAGATCTTCTGCACCTGCACGACATGCTCGCCGATCGCCGTCGGTACGCCGGTGCGTTTCTTGAGGTAGGAGGCGGCGGAGAAATGGTCGGCATGCGGATGCGTGTCGAGGATCCACTCAAGCGTCAGGTCATGGCGCGCGATATGATCAAGCAGGCGGTCGGCATTCGTTGTTGCCGTCGAGCCCGACTTCTCGTCGAAATCGAGCACGGGGTCGATGATGGCGCATTTGCGTGTGGTCGGGCAGGACACCACATACTGGATGCTGCCCGTGCGCACATCGTGAAAGCCGGCGACCTCAGGCTGCTGCATAGACCGTGCTCTCCGTGGCCGCCGCGCGCGGGAAGAAGATCGCCCGGCTCGGATCGAAATCGTAATCCGCTGCGAAAGCGGTCGCGTCAGCGGCGATCTGGGCGACGGAATCGAGAATGAAACGGACCTTCACGTCATCGAGCAGGACGCTGAAATTCAACCTGATGAAGCCGGGCTTCATGATCTCGTCGCCGGACAGAATGGCCTGCCGGATCGCCTCCGACTGCTGATCGTCGATCGAGAGCAGCCGGTGGACATAAGGCCCGGCGCAGGCGCAGCCGCCGCGCGCCTGGATGCCGAAGCGGTCGCTCAGCATGCGCGTGATCAGCTGCTGATGGACATAGCCGCCCTTGCCGTCCTTAACGCGGAACGAGAAGATGGGCAGACGGTCCGGGCCTGGCAGGCCAAGGATTTCCAGTCGCTCGATATCTCTCCAGGCGCTGAAAGCACGCGCCGCAAGCGCATTATTGCGCTCGGCCATCGCCTGCGTGCCGATTGCGTCCTTGACGATGAAGGCGAGTGCCGCCCTGATGTCGCCGACGACATTCGGCGTGCCGGCTTCCTCGCGGGCCTCGAGGCTGTCGCTATAGTCATGCGTCGTGGGCGACACGAACTTCACCGTGCCACCACCCGGCCATGATGGCTTGGTCGCCGAGACAGCGTCCCGCCGCACGATCAGGATACCGGAAGCGCCGGGGCCGCCGATGAACTTGTGTGGTGAGACGACGATGGCGTCGATCTCAGCATCAGGCGCCGGTGACATGGCGATCGGCACATAGGGGCCGGCGCCGGCGTAGTCCCAGATCATCCTGGCGCCGGCGGCCTTGACGATGCCGGTGATCTTCGCGACGTCGCTGGTGATGCCGGTGATGTTGGAGGCAGCGGAGAGGGTGCAGATCGTGATATCCGCGTCGCCATCGCGTAGTGCTGCTTCGAGCAGAGCAATGTCAGGGCCGCCCGATGCCTGCTCGGCGATCTCGACGACCTCCGCGCCGCTCTCGCGCCAGGGCAGGATGTTGGAGTGATGCTCGTAGGGGCCGATCACGACGCGAACGGACTTGCCCGCCGCAATCGCGTCCGTCACGCCGAACAGCGAGACCAGCCGATTGATCCCCGCTGTCGCGCCGGAGCCCGTGAAGATGACGGCATGATCAGCACTTGCGCCGCAGAACCCGCCGATCAATCCGCGGGCTTCGCGCCGCATGCGGGTCATGAAGCCACCGCAATAGGAGGCCTCGGTGTGGCTGTTGGCGTAATAGGGGAGAACCTCTTCGAGAACGAAACGCTCGACCTGGTGCAACGCCCGGCCCGACGCGACATAGTCGGCGTAGACGAGGTTCTTATCGCCGTAGGGACCGGATATCTTCGCTTTCGCTCCGACCAGCCCGTCGCGAAGAGCGGCGATGACATCGGCGCCTCCGAGACCGTCGCGGAATTTCGACAATGCTGTCGCTGTCTGCGATGGGGCGAGGCGAGGGGTTTCCACGGGCGTTCTCCTTGCTGGGGATGGCGACGTGGATTGTAATCTGGAACGGGCCGAGCAAACTCACCTGATTTTAGGCAGAATTGGCTGAAGTTAGATCAAATGATCTAATCCGAGAGGATATGCGCTTATTTTGATATGACTAAGCCAATGGCCTCGATTTGGCTAAGCGGAAACGGCGGCGATTCAGGATGACGGATTGCCGGAAACGGGACGGAGCACCCCCGCAAACAACGCGCACGACAAAGCCGACGCCTTGCGCAAGACAAGGCGCCGACCAACTGGCGAACTTGGATATTCCTGCCCGGATTAGCCTTCGTAATGCCCGGACGCGGCTTCCTTGGCGGACTTCACGACGACGGCAAAATTGACGTCCTTCGTGATCGACGTGCCGCTCTTGCGGAGATCGGCGACCTCCTTGAGCTTGCTGCCCGCCGGCGGATCGAGCGGGGTGACGGTTCCCGCGCGGAGATCGGCGACCCAAAGACCTTCTTCGCCGGTGATGCTGATGACAACGACTGCGCTCATGTTCTCTTTCCCTCTAAGATGAACTGTTAAAAGCCTGCCTTCTTGAGGCCCTCTCGGTAGAGGTCCTTATGCCATTGCTCCTTGCTGGGGACTGCCGCCAGCCAGGTATCGACGTCGAAATTCGGGTTTGCCTCGCGCACGCGGCGCACGAGAATGCGTGCCTTGTCGGCATGCCCCATCATCGCCCAGCTGGCTGCCGCCAGGCGATCCGCCAGGCTCGGGTCGGACATCTGGCCGATGTAGTCGATCGACGAGCCGAATTCACCGAGCGCGTAGTTGGCGCCGGCCGCCGTCCAGAGATACATGTCAGGGGTCAGCGGGTTCAGCTCGATCGCCCGCTCGATCTTCTGCAGCGCCATGCTGGGTCGCGAGCAGTGTACCAGCGTGTCGGCGTGGTCGGCGATGACGTCGGCATAATGCGGCGCCAGCGCTTCGGCGACTTCCATCGCCTCGGCGCTCTCGTCGAAGTCGCCCTGCAGCAGCTTGGCGACCCCGAATTCGCGGTAGCCATCGGCGAAGTCCGAGCGCTTCTCGATCGCCTGCCGGGAGAGGTTCTCCGCCTGCTTCAGGAGCTCGATATCGCCGCGCGCGGTGAGCAGCCACTCCTTGGAATAGGTGCGTCCCATGGCGCTCAGCGCCGGCGCGAAATCGGGGCTCGCGGCAAGCGCTGCCTTCATCTCCTTGCGCGCGCGCCGGAGATTGGGAAGCGTCATCCTGGCCATGTCGCGTTTGCCGGCGAGATAGCGGTGATAGGCCGCGGGATTGAGTTCGATATCGGCGCGCTGCTCTTCATGGCGGGCGATTTCGCGCGAGACGGAGAGCGCGATCTGTCGCGAGATCGCACGCTTGTCGCGCAGCAGATCGAGACGGCGCAGCCCGAAGCGTTCGGCCCACAGAACCTGCGCGTCGTCGACGAAGATCAGCTGGGCAAACAGCGTCACGTCGTCGCCGCTGCCGCTGATGCGCGTCTCCAGCACATAGTTGACAGCTTGGCGCTCGAAGAAGGCGGCCTGCGTTTCTACATTGTGGCCGACCTGGACCGCGGAGTAGGGCGCGATCACTCGCAGGCTGTTGAAGGCGCAAAAGCCGATGGTGATGTCCTCGATCAGCGACGAGGCGATGAGGCCCGCATCCGGGCTCACCGTCTGGTTGCTCGGTGGAAGCAGCACGAGACGCGGGATCGCACGGGCGATGCTGCCCGCTTCGGCGGCCAAGCCGGCGGCCGCACCATTGCGGGAAGGCGCTTTCGCTTCGGCCGCGACCTTCGTGGCGCCGTTACCCTTGTCGGATGCCGAGAATTTGGCGCCGCGCTCGATCGAGCCACGTCGTTTCGCGAAATAATTTTGAAGCGATTCAACGTCTTGCTCGGCGTTGAAGATCTTCAGCAATAGCTGCAGCGTCTCCGGATCCTGCGGCTCGGAACGGAAGAGAATGACCGCTGCCTTGCGCAGCACTTCCGCGTCGTCGCGGGTCTGCGCATCGCCATGGGCTGCCCTCAGCGTCCGTTCGAGAAGCTCGACATGCCGGTTTCCCTCGTCGACGACCCAGCTCTTGAACTCCCGGCTCTGGATCTTGACCGGGCCTAGGAAGGGCTGATCGAGCAGCTTGACCAGCCGCCGCAGCCGCGCGAATGGCGCCGCGGCCTCGTCTTCCCGGACAAGCTGGATGTCCGACGTCAGCACAGCACGGTCGATCGCGATCGTGCTGCCCTCGAAGGACACGAAGCTGGAACCGAGCTCGCTCTGGTAGGCCTTCAACCGCGACAGCAGCTTTCGCAAGGTCGTGTCGGAAGCGCCGTTATCCGTTTCGCCCCATAGAAAGCGGGCAATCGTGGTTCGATATGCCGATCCCTCGTCGAGGGTCAGCAGGTAGGCAAGCAGCAAAAGCCCCTTCTCGGGCAAGGCGATGGGATTGCCATCCTCGCCGGCCAACCGCAGCTTTCCAAAGGTCTCCAGAACGAACGTCATTTCACCCCTGATCAGCCCGTTTTTATTGGGCGCCGCCTCGTCCCAACAAGCAGTTTGTCACGATGCGCGCCGACATTCAACAGCTGCATTCGCACTTGCGAGACGCAAAGGTTGCAATATCCTCGCGCTCGGAAGCGTTCGCCTACAGCTTGTCACACGCCGGCGGTTGCAAGTGAATGCGCGAAACAACGTATGGTCTTTCGGGCGTGCAACATGAGATCGGGATCGAGATGCGAGTGATCTTTGCCGGACCGACGCTCTTTAGTGCGGATCTGCCACGAAGCGGGGACTACGAACTGCGCCCGCCGGCGCGGCAGGGCGATCTCTATCGGGCCGTACTGCAAGGCGCCAATGTCGTTGGGCTGATCGACGGCATCTACGAACATGTTCCGGCCATATGGCACAAGGAGATACTGTTCGGCCTTTCGCACGGCGTGCACATCTACGGAGCCGCGAGCATGGGCGCCTTGCGGGCAGCCGAGTGTGCAACCTTCGGCATGGTGGGGATCGGCGAAATCTACGAGGGCTATGCCTCGGGCGCGCTGGAGGATGATTCGGATGTCGCGCAATCGCACGCGCCGGCGGAGATGGGCTTTCGTCCATTGAGCGAGCCGCTCGTCAACGTCCGCGCGACGCTTGCGCGGTGCCTGGATCTGTCGCTGATCACCGCCGAGGAGCACGATCTGTTGCAGGCGGCGGCGCGCGACATGTTCTTCAAGAACCGCACCTGCCGGTCTGTCGTGCGAAAGGCGCTAGGCGATGGCGTGCGTGCAGAGGCGGTGCTGGCGCAGCTGCGCCAGCATGCCGTCAACCTCAAGCTTCGCGATGCCGAACGGCTGATCGAGGCGGTCGCGAGCACGCCGGATAAAAGGTTTACGCCGACGTTCGAGTGGACCTTCCAGGCGACGGATTTCTGGAAGGCGGAGTTTCCCGATAGCGACTGAGCGACGCGGAATCCGCGGATGGATGCATCAGGCCGACAGGACTTACTCCGTCGGCTTCCTGATCGGGAACTGGAAGTTCATGCCCGCAAAGATCTGCCAGCGCGGCGCGCCGGGCCCGTCGTGCCAGACGGTGTATTGCGGTTCGATGAAGGCGTTCATGGTGATGCCCTTTTCGAGCGGGATCACCTTACCGACGCCGAAGCCGACGGGGATGTATTTGGCGCCGTTTTCGAGATTGAAGTTCCAGGTCGCCGACGACCGCAGGTACCAGCCATCCGACAGGTTGAGATTGACGATCGGCTGCAGGGTCAGAAGGCTGACATCCGGGCGGTCGCTGACGCCGGCAAACGACGTCTGGTAAGTGAGGAGGCCGCCGAGGAGGCCCCAATCCTGTGGCGCGACAACAACGCCCGCGGCACCCACCTGCCATTTGCCCGCACCGAGCGAGGTGTCGGTCGCGGTCGGCAGTACCACAAGCGGGCCGGCGCCGAGGGTGACATCGCCGTGCTTGGGCAGGATGAAGATATCCATCAGCGTCAGGTCGCCGAGCCCCGTGACATAACCGCTCGGTATATCGGGCGCGGTGGCGATCGGCAGCGTGAAGCGAAACAGCTCCGGGAGGCCGAACATGTCGGATGGGATCAGGCCGCGCAGCAGGAACTGGTTGGAGTGGGGGTTGCCCGGCGTGTCGATGAAGCTCGGGATGTAATAGTCGTGGAGATTGAGCGTGACTTTCGGCGTCAGCGGATTGTTGGCGTCGTTGACCTCCTGGTGTTCCTGCGCGAATGCGGCGCCCGCAGCGAGCACGAGGGCGGTGACGATCAAGCTTCTCATGCCGTTCTCCCGAAATGAGCCTCCATCGAAGCATGCGGGCCGCGTGCGCGGGAGTACGCAACGGTAAACGGCGGCGTAAACGCGCTCGTCCTGGCGTAACGTCGCGTTGTTTACCGTTGCGTACTTCCGACGCCGCGGCACTGTCTCTAGTCTGGCTCGATTACCCTTGCGGGGAGGCCTTCACGACGATGAGCAGGCAGGGAGGGACAGGCGGAACGACCAGCGACACGGCGCGGCGGGGCCTCGCGCGCCTGATGTTGAAGCTGCCCGGCTTGCGTGCGGGGCTGCAGGCTGTCGCATCGCTTTCGCATGATCTCGATGAGCTCTTCGAAGCCTACGAAATCGCCGCCGTGGCGCTCGAGACATTTCGCAGAAGCGGGGACCTCGCGCGCACCAGCGAATATGAAGGGCTCTGTTCCGGCATCGAGGAGGATGTAACCCAGCACATCCTACGCACGAATTCGCATATGCCGAAATGAGACGGATTTGCCGCGAACTGTATCATTTATTGGACTTGTTAGCGTTTCGTATTGCAACTTAATGTTAAGTGCGCGATAGTTTGCATGTTCTGCTTTAGTGATCAGTGCGTATCGGGGGGCAGCCCATGAGTGCTGAAGTACACGGTGAGAGGGCATGTGAAGTCAGCCTCGAAGAGGCCGAGGCGGAGCTGGAACGGCTCCTTGCGGATGGACGCTTCCGGGTGTCGGACCGGCAGCGGGACATATTGCGCTACCTTGCCGAGCGCCGGTTCGCCGGATGCACCGAGGGTGTGAAAGCCTATCCCATCGCGCTCGACGTGCTTGGGCGCTCCAGCAATTTCGATGCCTCCATCGATCCGATCGTGCGGATCGAGATCAGC
Source organism: Rhizobium sp. 2MFCol3.1 (assembly GCF_000377565.1). Taxonomy (GTDB): domain Bacteria; phylum Pseudomonadota; class Alphaproteobacteria; order Rhizobiales; family Rhizobiaceae; genus Rhizobium. The sequence continues at coordinate 108,749 of NZ_KB898371.1, forward strand.
CGTCTCAGAGCCGCGCTCGACGGCTATTATGCCGCGTTCGGCGCCGAACTGGGCGTCTCCGTTCATATTCCGAAGGGCAGTTACGTCGCGCTGTTTCCGCAGGCCGATGTGAGCGCCAGCGCTCAGGTTGCGCCGTCGCTGCTAACGCATCGTCCGAACTCCGCGCTGGCGGATGCCGCACCGGATGGCGCGGTGACGCCGGTGGCGGCGCTACCATCGCGAATGTCGCGATGGATGCCGGCGGCGCTTTGCGTCGGGCTGCTCGCGCTCGCGGGCATGGCGGGGTGGAAAGCGATCGATCGTCCCGTGGTTACACTGAAGCCTGCCGTGACGATCCTGATGAGCGCCGCCTCGCCTGACATGGCGGGTGAGGCGAGTGTGGCCCGTGACACACTGCTGACCGCGCTCTCCGCCTTCGACACGATCGTGGTCACGAGGCCGGGGTCGCCGACGCAGCCGGCCCGCCGGGGCTACGAGGTCGACCTCAAATATTATGCCGACAGCGACGATCGCTCTGTGTGGTGGCAGGTTGTCGATACCGCAAGCGGAGCATTGCTCAAGTCGGGGCTGGAGCGGATCGAGACCGAAGGCAAGGAGCCGACGACGATCCGGCTCGAGATTGCCGGCGCGGTAGCGCGTCAGATCGCATCGTCGCGTGGCGTGATCAACGCACTTGAGGCGAGGGAGGCGCCTGCCGATGCCTTGGGAAATGCCTGCGTTGCCAGGGCTGAAGTCATGCTCGATGGCAGCGAGAGCGGCGGCGGGCAGGGTCTTCTAGGATGTTTGGAACGGACGCTGGCGGGTGACCCCGATGATCCCGACACGTCCGCGATGCTGGCGCGGCTCTACGCCCGCGATGTCGCGACCATTCCGCAGGGACTGGAGCTCGCAAAGGCCGCGACGTCCATCGCACCCCTTTCCGATCGCGCGCAGGGCGCGCTGATGGTGACGCGTTTCGCCAGCGGACGGCTGGACGCGGCAATCGATGCCGGAAACAGGGCGATGGCGCTCAATCCCAACAATTCGGCGAATGCCGCGTCGCTCAGCCTCGTGCTGTTTGCCGCCGGCTATTTCAAGGCGGCGAACGATCTGGCCCAGGAAGCCGTCGCGATGGAGGAAACGCCGCCGCGCGATGCCTCGCTGGTGCTGGCGCTTGATGCCTACCGGAACGGCCGGTGGTCGGCGGCGTCGCTTGCTGCCGAGCAGGCCGTCGGCAACGACATCCTGACGCGCGCCATTCGCGTGGCAGCTCTTGGCGAACTCGGGGCGGAGAGCGCTGGGCAGCGTCTTGGCGAGGCAGCGCCGGATCGGGCGGCGTTCGTTGCTGCTTTCCGGCAGGCGGCGAAAATGGCGCAACTTCGGCCGGAGCTCGTCACAAGCCTGGAGACGGGGCTTGGGAAAGCGGGCGCGAGCTTCGAGGCCGTCGCGAGCATTTCGGGGCAGTGATTTACGGGTGCATTTACCGTTGCGTACTTGCGACGGCGAATGGGGGGACTGAAGGTTTGTTGCAGGTCCGGGGCAGCCGAAAGGCAGGGCCATGGGACGAATGAGGGGAAGAGCATGAAACTGAGATTTCTGACCGGAGCGCTTCTTGCCGGCGCATCGATGCTTGCCTGCGCGCACATGGCTGCCGCCGCCGAACGCGGCGCCGGCTTCTATCTGCTCGGTTCGAAAGGGCCGGCTGCGGGTATCCTTCCGCCACCGGGCGTCTACCTTCAAAACGATATCTGGCTCTACAAGGGCGATCTCGGCGGTGGCACGCAGCTTCCGACCGGTGGCCGCGTCGCCGTCGGCGTCGAGGGCAAGGCGGCGCTCGCGGCGCCGACCGTCATGTGGGTCATTCCTGAGGAAGTGATGGGCGGCCGGCTCGGGCTTGGCGCGACGATCCCTGTCGGCTGGCAAGAGACGATCGCCGACCTGACGCTCTCAGGTCCTCGCGGCGGCGTGCTGTCCGGCGCCACCAAGGACACGATCTTCACCGTCGGCGATCCGCTCGTCAGCGGCACGCTCGGCTGGGATGCCGGCAATTTCCACTGGACCACGGGCGTTCTCGTCAACGTCCCGATCGGCGATTATCAGGATGGCGAGATCTCGAACATCGCGTTTCACCGCTGGGGTGCCGATGTCAGCGCTGCCGGAACATGGCTCGATCCGGAAATCGGCCTCGACCTCTCGGCGGCGATCGGCGTGACCTTCAACGGCGAGAACCCCGACACGAACTATCGCACCGGCACCGAGTTTCACTTCGAATGGGCTGCAGTGCAGCATTTCAACGAGCAGTTCGACGCCGGTCTGGTCGGCTACTATTACGACCAGCTGACGGGAGATAGCGGCGAGGGCGCATTCGGTCCGTTCAAGGGACGGGTTGCGGCGATCGGTGCGACGATCGGCTGGAACTTCAAGGCCGGCGAGTTGCCAATCTCGGCGCGGATCAAATATTACCACGAGTTCGCCGCCGAGAACCGCGCAGAAGGAGACTCGGTGTTTCTGACGATCTCGATGCCGCTGTCGATCACCAAGCCGGTGGCGGTGCAGTAGACCGCGCGACACTATCTGGCTCACTGGTCGAAGGCGAAGACCTTCTTCCAGTCGTTCTTCATGTCGACGACAAGCCAGTTGCGGCGTTCGGCCTCGTCCAAGGCCTTGTCGAGCTTGCCGAAGGCGGATTGGCGGTCATAGGCATATTCGCGCGCGCCATCGGTGTGGTGGACGATGAGCGCGAAGCCGGGCTTCCTGGCCGTGACCCAGCGCAGCATCTCATAGTCGCCATCGGAATTGCCGGCCACGAAGATCGGCTTGCGACCGATGAACTTGTTGATCCCGGTAGGCTTGCCGGGGCCGTCATCTATGAAATCGATCTTCGGCAGGCGCTTCAATACCGGCACATCGTCGACGATCGCGTATTGGGTGGCGATGGTGCTGCCGACGACCTGTTGCGGCGGGATGCCATAGAGCTTTTCCGTCACCGGCCGCATGAATTCGACGCCGCCGCCGGAGACGATATAGGTGGTGAAGCCGTTGGCGCGCAGATAGTCCAGAAGCTCGCGCATCGGCACAAAGGTCATCTCGGTATAGGGGCGGCCGGATTTCGGGTGTTTCGCGGTCGCGAACCAATCGGTCACGATCTTTTCGAACTCGTCCGTCGTCATCCCGGCATGCGTTGCCATGCCGAGCTCGACCATCCCCATCTCGCCGCCCTTGGCGATGCCCTTGACGTCGCCGTTCAGGATGCTGGCAAAGGGCTCCTTGGTCTTCCATTCGGGATGCTCCGGCGCCAGCGTCTTCACCCGATCGAGCATGAAGCCGAGCTGGATATAGAAGGGCTGTTCGGTCCACAGCGTGCCGTCATTGTCGAAGACGGCGATGCGATCATCCGGAGCAACGAAGCCGTCGCCGCCCTCGGTCGTCGTGGCTTTGACGAAGTCGATGATCCGTTGCCGGGCAGGGGTGTCGTTCCACGAGGCCAAGGGCTCCTGCGCAAGCGCGACCGCAGGTGCGGCGAGCAAGGTGATGGCGAGCAGGCAGGTGCGGGCGGCGGTCAGCAATTGTCCCATCGCGGTCATCGCGCGTCTCCCTTGCGGCCAACTCTCTTGATACAGCGGAAGCCGACATGGCTCGTCGATGTGTCCTCGGGCTCGGCATGGCGGGCGGCGGGGCGGTAGCGGCGGCAGTAATTGGGGGCGCAGAGATGCGAGCCGCCCTTCAGCACGCGACGCGGAATGCGGATATCGGGCAGGCGCGGATCGTAGCTCGCCTCCGCATCGCCGCCGCGCGGGTTGCTAGGGATGCAGCAGGAATGCCTGGCGGGCTCCGGATGGCGTGTCGTCCAGTAGTCCGATGTCCACTCCCAGACATTGCCGATCATGTCGTACAGGCCGTAGCCGTTGGGCGGGAAGGAGCGGACCGCCGATGTCCGCTCCTCGCCCTTCGGCTTGGTCGTCTGTGTCGGGAAGATGCCCTGCCAGGTATTCGCCATCGCCTTGCCATCGGGCGAGAGTTCGTCGCCCCAGGCATATTCGCTCTCCGATCCACCGCGCGCGGCGAACTCCCACTCGGCTTCGGTCGCAAGCTCGAGGCCCGCCCAGTCGGCGTAGGCTTTCGCATCCGACCATGCCACGTGGACGACGGGGTGGTCGAGCCTGCCGCGCAGGTCGCTGATGCCGCCGAGCGGGCGCCGCCAGTTGGCGCCGAACTTGAAGCTCCACCACTGCGAGATGTCGGTGCCATTGACCGTCTTCGGCTGCGTGAAGAGCAGGGAGCCGGCGCGCAGCATGTGCGGCAGCGCGCCGGGATAGTCGCGCGCGTCCGGCGCCTTCTCCGCCATCGTCACATGGCCGGTCGCCTTGACGAACTCCATGAACTTGCGGTTGGTGACAGGCGTTTCATCGATCCAGAAGCCATCCACCGTCACCGGATGCGCCGGCGCTTCCTCGGGATAGTGCTGGTCCGAGCCCATGGTGAAAGTGCCGCCCTCGATCCAGCGCATTCCTTCCGGTGCTGCTTCCGAAGTTCCGATCTTCTCGAACGCAAGCGCCATCGCTGTCTCCCGATTGTGAGGGCACAGCATCGCGCAGGCGCGCGCGCGAGGTAAGTACGCAACGGTAAATGTCGGTCGCGTTTACGCTGTGGGGCCGTAAATGCGCGCGAGAGGCGGGATGTACCGGGCGCGATTTTCCCGCGCCCGGCAATTTCGGCTTTCCGCTATTTCGCGCCCGGACCCTGGTCGATCGAGTTCATCAACGCCGAAATCATCTGGTCGACGCTGAAGCTTGCCGGCCGTTGGCTCGGTGGGTATTCGCGGAACGTCTGCAGGAACGGAGCGACCTTGTAGACGCCGTACTGCACGAGATAGGCGTTCTTCATCACCCAATCGTAATATTGATCCGACACGACATCCGCGCGTTCGTAGGGGTCCATCCTGAGGTTGAACACCTTCGGCACACGCAGGCAGGTGAACGGGTTCGCCCATACCACGAAGCCGCCCGGCTGCCGCTGTTCGCAGAAGACGATCTTCCAATTGTCGTAGCGATAGGCGACGAGTTCGCCATCGTCGTTGAAGTAGAAGAACTCGTCACGCGCGGACTTCGGTTGCTCTCCCTTGAGGTAGGGAAGCTGGTTGAAGCCGTCGAGATGGACCTTGAACTGGTTGCCGCTGATCGAGGTGCCTTTTGCAAGCTTCTCCTTGATGTCGCCATCGCCGGCAGCCGCGAGCAGGGTCGGGAACCAGTCGAGACCCGACATCATCTCGTTCGACACTTCGCCGGCCTTGATCTTGCCGGGCCAGCGGATCATCGCGGGAACACGGAAGGCGCCTTCCCAGTTCGTGTCCTTCTCGCTGCGGAAGGCGGTGGTTGCCGCATCCGGCCAGGAGAACTGGTTGGGGCCGTTATCGGTCGTGTAGACGACGATCGTGTTGTCGGCGACCTTCAGGTCGTCGAGCGCCTGCAGCAGCTTGCCCACGTCGCCGTCATGCTCGACCATGCCATCGGCATACTCGTTGCCCGGCATGCCGCTCTGGCCCTTCATCGAGTCTCTGACGTGCGTGAAGACATGCATGCGGGTCGTGTTCATCCAGGTGAAGAAGGGCTTGCCGGCCTTGACCTGCCGGTCCATGAAATCGATGGCCGCAGACGTCGTCTCGTCGTCGATGGTTTCCATGCGCTTGGTGGTGAGCGCACCCGTATCCTCGATCTTGCCGTCCGCCGACGCCTTCAGGACGCCGCGTGGCGCATTGGACCGCACGAATTCCTCGTCACCCTTCGGATAGTAGGGTCGCTCCGGCTCCTCCTCGGCATTCAGGTGATAGAGGTTGCCGTAGAATTCGTCGAAGCCGTGTTTCGTCGGCAGGAACTCGTCGCGGTCGCCGAGATGGTTCTTGCCGAACTGGCCGGTGGCGTAGCCGAGCGGCTTGAGCGCCTGCGCGATGGTGATGTCACGCGGCTGCAGGCCGACCGTCGCGCCGGGGATGCCGACCTTGCAAAGGCCGGTGCGCAGGCAAACCTGCCCGGTGATGAAGGTCGAACGCCCCGCTGTGCAGCTGTTCTCGGCGTAATAGTCCGTGAACATCATGCCTTCCTTGGCGATGCGGTCGATATTCGGCGTCTTGTAACCCACCAAGCCGAAGGAGTAGGCGCTGATATTGGTCTGGCCGATATCGTCGCCGAAGATGACGAGAATGTTGGGCTTGGATGTGTCCTGCGTGGCAGCCGACTCTGTCGTTGGAGCAGGGGCTGCCGGCGCTGCCTGCTGGGCTCTGGCCGGAGATAGGAACGTGGTCGACGTCAGCGCCATCGCGACCGCGACCGTTGCCGAAAACAGTTTCTTGGGGAGTGAGTTCGTCATGACGCGCTCCTCACCGATGGATCGTTCAACATTGCGGTCTCCCTTGTGCCGGGCGGCCGATGCCGCCGGATCTCGATCGTCGTCAGCCGACGCGAGGGGAGCCTTTCGCTTTATGCGCGCGGGCGTAAGTACGTAACGGTAAATGGCGGTGTAAGCGGCGCGTAAACGGGGTGGTTCCGAGCGGACGGTGTGCTTTCCGAAGAGCTGCGGCGCCTAACAGCAAGATTGGGTCGGGCCGCTTACAACGAAAGATCAAATCGGCGACATCTAAAGTACATATTGTGGCTGTTCTTCCTTGATTATAGCTTGTCTTGGCATTGGGCATTCCATTTTTGGGTTGAGGGGAATAGGTGGTCAATACAGTTCCTCGAATTGGCATAATCCGCGCCGATTACTTCAGGCTCGTGCCGCGAGCGAAGCGATTGGGGGCGGCCGGCTAATGTCGCATTCAAAATCCAAGACAAAATCCAAGACAAGGGTTTTGGTCGCCCCGCATAATTTTGAGATCGGTGGCAGCCAGATCAATGCCCTCGAACTCGCGTGCGCGGTCAGCCGCAATCCCGATTTCGAAGTCGTTCTATACGCGCCGGATGGCGAATTATCTGATCGGGCAAGGCGCACCGGGCTCGAACTCCATCTGAGTTCGCTGAGAGAGGCCGCGCCATCGCTCCTGCGCCTTCGTGAATTCTATCAGCTTGTTGGACAATGTGGTGTGGATTTGGTTCACGCATACGAGTGGGCGCCTACAATCGATGCTGCCATCGGTGTAGCGTGGGCTCGCGGCGTCCCTGTGCTTTCGACAATCCTTTCGATGGATTATCCCTATTTCCTCCCGAGGGACGTGCCAACGATCCTTGGCACGCGGGAGATGTGGCGGGCTGCCCAGAACGAAGGCAGGAAGGCATTCTTGCTGGAGCCGCCTGTCGATACCAGCCTGTTTCACCCGGATGCGATCTCGCCGGCCGAGGCGGCGAAGATCCGGGCAGAATGCATGGCGGAAGATGGAGACATTCTGATTACGGTTGTCGGCCGCCTTGCCCAAATACTCAAACTTGACGGCCTGTTAGCCCTGATCCAAGCCGTCGGAAACCTGTCTCGCGATTACCCTGTCAAACTTGCAGTAGTCGGCGACGGCCCGGCGCGTGGTCACGCTGAAGAGGTTGCGGCGCAGGCCAACCGATACGCAAACCGGCAGGTTGTTTGTATGCTGGGGGCCAAGCACGACCCGTTGCCTTACTATGCGGCGGCCGATCTAGTCGTTGGCATGGGCAGCTCGGCCCTGCGGGCGATGGCGGTGGGAAAGCCGTTGCTGGTTCAAGGCGAGAAGGGGTTTTGGCGCATTGCAGACGAGAGCTCGTCTCAGATGTTCCGCAGTCAGGGATGGTATGGGATCGGAGACGGCGAGCAATCCGTCGAGCGTTGCGCATCGCAATTGCGCGAACTGATCACCGCTTCGCGTGCACGGTCGGACGAATTGCGAAGCTTCGGCCGGGATTTGGTTCAGCGGGAATACAGTCTGGATGTCGCAGCCGAACATCTGATGACAATCTACAGGGACGTGCTGTCGATGCCGACCATCTCGAAAGGGCAGGGGTCCGTCAACATCATGAAATTGGCCGGTGAGATGGCCAAGTACAACACCGCAATCAAAATGCCATGGATTCGAACTGCATCCCGGCATTTGACAGGTAGGTCGTTGTGACAGCGGCAGCGCAATCGATCTTTTCAAGCAAGGCGCGCGCATTTTCAGCGAGAGAGGGGGGCTGAATGTTCCGTCTGCCGGTAGCGGTTCTGCCTTCCCGTCCACGGATTTCCGTGGTCATTCCATGCTATAATTACGGTGTATACTTGGAGGATTGCGTTGAGTCGGCTTTGAGCCAGCGCGACGTCGACATTGACGTCACGATCATCGACGATGCCTCTACCGACGACAGCGCGGTGGTGGCGCAACGCATCTGTGATCGCGATCCACGTGTCCGGCTCGTGCGGCACGAAGCGAACCTAGGGCATCTGCGCACGGCCAACGAAGCACTTCAATCGGCGACCGGTGACTATCTTGTCAAACTAGACGCCGACGACCTCCTGACACCGGGATCGCTAGCGCGATCCGCAGCATTGCTCATGGCGGATTCCAAGATCGGCTTTGTGTATGGCTACGCGCAGGATCTAAGAGGCGCGACGCCAACGATCTCCGACTCTCAAACGCGTTATTGGGCGGTCTGGTCGGGACATGCCTGGCTGAGGATGGTGCTGCGCCGCGCGCATAACGTGATAGCGCAGCCGGAGGTGATGATACGACGACAAGCGCTGATCGACGTAGGCGAAGGGTACAGCCTCAAGCTTCCGTGGGCGGAGGATTACCACCTGTGGCTCCGCCTGGCATCGCGTTGGCGCGTCGGTTATGTCGGCGGATGTATTCAGGGTCTCTATCGCATTCACGCGCTCAGTCTTCAGCGCTCCGCAAAAGACCTGCTTCTCTCGGATCTCCGCGCGCGAGTTGACGCTACAAGGCTATTTTTGACGGAGTCGCCAGATAACACGCGTCTCTATGGCCGGTTGGCCTTGAGAGCCCTGGCGAGGGATTCGCGCATTGTGCTGGCCGCGCGCATAGAACGTGACCGAGATACGCCTGCAGACACAATTGCGGAATATGTCCGCATATCGCAGGAACTTGAGGTGGCTTCGGCAACGAACCGCGCGCATGGTCCGATGACATGGCAAGGACCGCTGGGCAGAAGGCTGCGGTGGATCCGTGAGACGATGCGGTGGCGCCGTTGGAGATTGATTGGCGTGTGAGTTCATGTTGAACCGCGGCTTGCGATGTGGGAGTAGGTGCGTTTCATTGCAGCTTCCTTGCGAGTGACAACCCATTGGTATCATTTGCAAGTCGCACTTCATCCTTGAACCCACCCGGCTACACATGTATGTCAAAGCTGAATAGGGCTGCGACGTTGTCAGCCATTTAGAAACGCGACACTGGCTGCTCGGATCAGCCCCCGATCCGACCGGCTGGGCCGGGTTGAAAGGGCGGAGCGGGGGCGGGTGATGACGCTCCCTTTCGGCTTTAGCTTTCTCTGTGGCAATTGTTTCGTCGTCGGCTGATACTCGCTTTTATCTGAATAGAGCGGGTAAGGATCAAAGCTGCACGATGCTTCCGGAAATCAAGCTGCAGGGTGACGTCGATGTCGCCGCGCTGTCACCTCTTCTTCGCGGC
>NZ_KB898372.1 GCF_000377565.1 Rhizobium sp. 2MFCol3.1
TGCCGACACTATCGCCCGGCGACGTCGTCATCCTCGACAATGTCGGCTTCCACAAAAGCGAAAGGGCAGAACAGTTGCTCAAGACAAAAGGCGCAAGGCTTCTCTTCCTGCCGCCCTATTCGCCGGACCTGAACCCTATCGAAATGGCATTCTCGAAACTCAAGTCACTCCTGCGAAAGCGGGCCGCTCGAAGCTTCGATACAATAACCAAAGCGCTCGGCGACATCATCACACTCTTCTCCGTCACCGAATGCCGAAACTTCTTCAAGGCAGCAGGATATGAGGCTGAATAGATGCGACACGCTTTAGTGCTTCGTCCAGCGCAGCATAGCAATGTCGTAACCGAGAGCCCGTGCCTTCTCGACGAGCATCTTACGAGTCTTTTCTGAGGCTTTAGGCGACCGTGTCAGGATCCACAAATATCGACCCGAGGCTTCCCCAACAATCGACCATGAATAATCAGGTGCACGATCGAGGATCCAGTAATCTGCGTAAAACGGGCCGAAGAACGAGACTTTGAGCTTGGCGTTGCGGCTGTCCGGGACAATTTTTGCTTTGCCTTCGGCTTCTGTTCGCTTGCCGTTTATGCCGCCTTCGCGGCAGGTGTTCAGCACGCGGACCATGCCATCTGTGCGAAGTGTGTAGTCGGCAGTAACCGCCTCGCAACCGCGCTCAAACTGGTTCTCGTAGCGCGCCAACTCGAACCAGTGGCCTAAGTACCGGTTTAGTTCGATCGGTTTTTTAGGCTGAGGTACGGATAGATTGCCTGAGGGACCTGCCGGGCTGCACGCAGTCAAGCCAGCGGCTAACATCGTCATGATTGCTATATTGAGTTTCATTGCGTCAGAATGCTTCACACGCCCATAAGTTCCAGTCCCTAGATCCTCAGTAAGGGGCTAGAGAAAGTGGTGTTGATGGTGCTGACGATCGTACGCTTCAAATGGGTTGTTGTTGCTCTCTGCGTTGCCCGCGAAACCGAAATTGAGTGGCATCGCTATTGTGGCCGGGCCAGCACCGGCTGAACACGGTAGGCCAAGGCGCGTCATCTCGAAGAGCCTCTTGATGTGGGCTCTCGCTCGGAACCAATGACCGATACCGTTTCTCCTATGATTTTCAATCCCAGAAGCCAACGCTGCGCCTCGGCGGCCCGGCATGTGCCGGCTCGATGGCAAAGAATAGCTTTGCTTTCTCTCCAGCTCCTCGGCGATGCGCCATTATCTCAATCAAGAACAATTGATGGCTAGGCGGCTAGAAGCAACGAAGCGACCAGCCTAAGAAGACTTGGCGGCTTAAGCCGTAGCGCCGGCTATGTTCGGTTTGCTGCCGTCTAGGTTTCCTGTTTCCAAATTGCAGCGCCTTCGCATCCCGATGTCTGCGCGATCTTTAACCTGCTACCGCGGTCAAAACGACAGTTGAACCTTCATCGATCTGCTCCTGTCGCCGGCAGTTTCGAATGCGGTGATTGCCTCCTCCATTGGAAAGGTCCCCGTCATCAACGGCTTCAGGTCAACGCGCCGCTTGTTGATCAGTGCAACGGCCAAGCCGAATTCTTCATGAAAGCGGAAAGTGCCCTTCATCTCGATTTCCTTGGACACGATCGTGTTCTGGGGAATGGATACATCGCCGCCAAGGCCGAGTTGCACAAGGGTCGAGCGCGGGCGAAGCACTTCGAGACCGGATCGCACAGCGCGCTCATTGCCTGAAGCCTCGAATTGCACGTCGAAATAACCCTTGCTTACCGAATAAGCCGACAACTGCTCCGGGTTATCGGCAACATTGATGACCCGGTCGGCGCCGATCTCCAGAGCCTTATTGAGAACCGTGTTCATTACATCCGTGGCAACGATTTCGCGAGCGCCATGGGCCCGAGCGGCGATAATGGCGAGCGCCCCGATCGGGCCGCAACCAGTCACCAGAACCCGCTTGCCGGTCAGCGCACCGGCGCGGTTGACGCCATGCAGGGCGACCGCGAAGGGCTCGGCCATAGCCGCCTCGTTGATCGATACCCCTTCGGCGATCTTATAACACTGATCGGCCTCGGCCACCAGCCTCTGCCGGAATGCACCCTGAACATGGGGCATGGGCATGGCAGAGCCGTAAAAGCGCATGTTCAGGCAATGGTGCTGTTGGCCAGTGAGGCAGTATTCGCAGGCATGGCAGGGGCGGGAGGGCGAGACTGCGACCCGGTCACCGATAGCGAGGGCCGATACCCCCCCGCCTAACGCTTTGATCTTGCCCGCCACTTCATGGCCAAGGATCATCGGTTCGCGCAAACGGATCGCTCCGAAGCCGCCGTGTTGATAATAGTGCAGGTCGGAACCGCAGATACCACCGGCTTCGATCGCAACCTCGACCTGTCCCGGCCGAAGCGCTTCGACCTCGCGATCCTCGATGCGCAGGTCCTTGGCGGCATGGATGACGACGGCTTTCATGGCGATTTCCTTACAATACCGGGGTCGGAAGGGCGACACCCGCAAAATGAGCGGCGAGGTTATCGCGCACCAGCTTACCCATCGCCTTTCGTGTCTCGATTGTACCTGACGCGTGATGCGGCTGCAGAAGAACATTGTCCAGCGCCAGGAAACGCGAGTTTAGCTTCGGCTCACCCTCGAAGACATCGAGCGCTGCCGAGCCGAGCTTGCCGCTTTCCAGCGCCTCCAGCAAGGCCTCCTCGTCGATATTGGAGGCGCGCGAGATATTGATCAGCATGCCCTCGCGGCCGAGCGCCTCGATCACCGGTTTGGAGACGATGTGGCGGGTCACGGCCGATGCGGCGAGTGTCACGAAGAGGAAGTCGGAATGCCTTGCCAATTCGATGGGGTCGGCGATGAAGGTCATATCCTTGGCAAAATCTTTCGCCGAGACATCGCTATAGGCGATATCCATGTCGAATCCTTTGAGGCGCTTGGCGACCTCGAAGCCGATACGGCCGAGGCCGAGCACGCCGGCTTTGCGGCCCCAGACGCGACGTTTTAAAGGATAGAGGCCCTTCGCCGTCCAGCTCCCATCCTTGACCCAGGTTTCGGCGCCGATCATGCCGCGCGACTGGACCAGCATCATGGCGACGCCGAGATCAGCAACGTCGTTGGTCAGGACATCTGGCGTGTTGGTGACGCGGATGCCCCGGGCGCGAGCCGCATCCAGATTGACCGCATCGTAACCGACACCATAGACCGAGATTATTTCCAGCTTCGGCAACTGGCCGATGAGATCGGCCGAGGCGCCCAGTTCGCCGCGAGTGGCGATGCCGCTGATATCGGCGCCACGCTGCGCGAGAAACGCCTCGCGGTCGGGGGCTTCATAAAGCTTGTGTACTTCAAACTGCGCTTCCAACTCGACCATATCCCATTCCGGATAGGGTCCGATCATCAGGATGTTCGGCTTGCTCATGGTTTCCTCCATTTGTTTTGTATCCGGTCTCAAGGACCGTTTGGCGACGCCAGATATTCGAGCGCCGAGCAGACGATCGCCTCCAGCGGTTGATTGATCTCGATCGCAACGACCCGGTCCTCTGCGTGAGGAGGTTCAAGCGTCGCGAGTTGGCTGTCGAGGAGCGACAACGGCATGTAGTCGTGACTGCGCGCGGCCATCCGTGCGGCCAGGACGTCGCGGTCGCCATGCAGATAGATGAAGACCACAGGCCTGCCGGCCAGCACCCGAAGCCGATCGCGATATGTCCGCTTCAGCGCAGAACAGGAGACGACGACATTGCCGTCGCCACCCAGCGCCCGACCGAGCGCATCGAGCCAGGGCCAGCGGTCGGCATCATCGAGTGGTGAGCCCGCCCGCATCTTTTCGACATTCGCCGCGGGATGAAGGCTGTCACCTTCGATGAAATCGGCGCCGATGCGGCGGGCAAGGCCGTCCCCTACCGAGGTTTTACCGCAGCCCGAGACGCCCATGACCACAACAGGCCCGACCAATGCCACCGGATCAAAGGCTGATTGTGATACCGCCGTCGACATAAAGCGTGTGTCCATTCACAAAAGATGAGGCTCGGGACCCCAGGAAGACGGCTGCGCCGACCAGTTCCTCGACATCGCCCCAGCGACCGGCTGGCGTGCGTTTTTCCAGCCACGCGGCAAATTCCGGATTGTCGACCAGCGCCTGATTGAGCGGCGTCCTGAAGTAGCCGGGCGCCAGCGCGTTGATCTGCAGCCCGTATTTCGCCCAATCCGTCGCCATGCCACGGGTCAGATTTTTCACCGCACCCTTCGTCGCCGTATAGGGCGCAATGCCGGGACGGGCGAGTTCGCTTTGCACCGATGCGATGTTGACGATTTTCCCGCGGCCGCGGCCTATCATGTGTTTGGCGACCGCCTGCCCGACATAGAAGGCACTGGAGATATTGGTCTTCAGCAACTGCTCCCAGCGGTCGGCCGGAAACTCTTCCAGTGGACTGCGGAACTGCATCCCGGCATTGTTGACCAGGATATCGATTGGACCAACATCGCTTTCGATCGCATTGACGCCGCGCTTGACCGCGTCGGCATCCGTCACATCGAAGTCACTGGCCGAAACCCGGGCGCCGGCACCCGCCAGCTCGCGCATCGCGGCGTCCAGCTTGCTGCGATCGCGGCCGTTGAGCACGACCTCAGCACCGTGCTCGGCGAGCCCGCGCGCAAGCGCGAGCCCGATCCCCTGCGACGAACCCGTGACGAGCGCTCGCAGACCTGTAAGGTCGAAAAGCGGGAACGTCATTGCACTCACGCCTGTGCCACGAAATCGTGGATCGCGGCGCTGGTAACGCGGTGATAAACCTTGCCCTCGAACATGGTCAGGAGATGCTGCGTCTGTTCGCGCGACTGGAAGCGTGCATCGCACGCCATGGCGCGCTCAAGCGCGGCCTGGTCCGGATAGGTGATGGCCAGAAGCAGGGGCATGGAGGGCGCGCCCTCGTCGCGTTCGAGCTCGCGGCAGACGGAAACGCTCACTGCACCGTCAAATTTTGTCCATAGTGGCGTCAGCGTGGTCTCTACGAAATCGTAGAACTCTTCCTGTTTGCCGGCTTTGATCGTTCCGACGAATTCGGCGTAGCGGATCAGCATGTCATTCCTCCTTTAGGCCTTCGGGCCATCGTAAAACTTCATCAGCGCGGCATTGTCGGCCGCGCCAAGCCCTGCGGACACCATCAGCCGATGGATCTCCATGCAAAGCGACGTCATGGGCATCGCGGTGCCTGTGTGGACGGCCAGCGACTGCACGGCGGAAAGGTCCTTGACCATGTTGTCGATGCGGCCGGTCGGCGAGTAATCGTTACGCGCCATCTTGCCCATGAACTCCTGCAGGATGGCGCTGTCGGCACGTCCGCCGCTCAGCGCCGCGGGGATTCGCTGCGCATCGACACCGGAGTCGATCGCCAGTTTGGTGGCTTCGGCCACGGCGACGAAATTGAGCGCACACAGGACCTGATTGATCAGCTTGGTCGTCTGGCCAGCGCCGCTTGGGCCCATCAGGGTCAGGTTCTGGCAAAGGTCGTCGAGGATCGGCTTAGCCTCGGCGAAATCGGAGGGATTGCCACCGGCCATCACCGTCAACTTGCCTTCGTAAGCCTTTGGCGCCCCGCCGGAGAGCGGGCAATCCAGCCACTTCAGGCCCACCGCTGCGGCATCCGCGCTGAATTGCCTGGTCAGGATCGGGTCGATCGATGACATGTCGATCATCACCGTTCCGGCTGCAGCACCTTTGACGACGCCGGTAGCCCCGAACACAGCGTCGCGAACGATCGCTGCGGAATTGAGGCTGAGAACCACGGCGTTTGAACGCGACGCCGCCTCCGATGCGGACGCGGCTGCCTCCGCGCCTTGGGCCGTCATCTGCGCTACCTTGGACGGATCGACGTCAAAGGCGATGACGGTATGACCGCTTTTCAGAAGCCGTGAGCCAATTGCGTGACCCATGACGCCACAACCGATCAGTGCGATTTTCCGTTTTTTTGACACAGCTGTTCCTCTCCTCCCGACCGGGGGCTCCATGTGATAGCCAAAATGCGTTTTGTGCGGTCAGCCGATCTCTGATCTGAGGAAGGCTTGCAGCTCGGGCGTTCTGGGATTTGTGAAAAATTCGGCGGAGGGCCCTTCCTCGTGGATGATCCCGTCCTTCATGAAAATCGTGCGGTTGGCGACGCGGCGCGCGAATCCCATTTCATGGGTCACGAGCAGCATGGTCATGCCCTGGCGCGCTAGATCCTCTATGACGGCGAGCACTTCGCCGGTGAGTTCCGGATCAAGAGCCGAGGTCACCTCGTCGAACAACAAGACCTTGGGGCGCATGGCAAGCGAGCGAGCGATTGCCACGCGCTGCTGCTGGCCGCCCGAAAGCATGTCCGGATAGGCATCGAAGCGATCGCCGAGCCCGACCATGGACAGGCAGCGCTGCGCTTCGTCCCGAGCAGCAGTCTTGGTCTCGCCTTTCACCTGAACGGGGGCAAGCATGATGTTTTCGCCCGCCGTCAGATGCGGGAAGAGATTGTAGCTTTGGAAAACGATGCCGACGTCGCGCCGGAGTTCCCGCAGGGCCGCCGGCTTGCGTGACATGGCATGGCCTGCAATCTGGATGAGGCCGCTATCAACCGTCTCCAGCCCGTTGAGACAACGCAGGAACGTGCTCTTGCCGGAGCCGCTCCGCCCGATCAACGCGATAACCTCGCCGGCATCTACATTCAGGGAAACGCCCTTGAGCACTTCGAGCGGCCCAAAGCTCTTGCGGATATTATTTGCGACTACGACAGACATGTTTACCTCTCGATGGAAATGCGAGGGCAGCGGCATAGGCTGCCCTCTGCGGCCATTGGGGTCAGAAGGACGGCAGTTCAGGCATCGGCGTCTTCATCCACTTTTCGTAGATCTGGCCGAGCTCGCCGCTCTGCTTGTGAACGAAGAGAACCGTGTTCAGCCAGTGCAGGAGGTCCGGATCGCCCCGACGCAGGCCCACACCATAAAAGCTCTGCAGATAGGTCGTCTTTTCCTCGAACTTGTCGGGATAGCGCTCCTGCAGCTGGGCGCCGATGTAGTTTACGGTCCCGATCGCATCCACCTGACCGGCGACGAGCGCGTTCAGCGTCGTGCTGTCATCGTCGAAGCGGATCAGCTCCATTCCAGGAATATTGGCAGCCGACAGCACCTTCTCATGCGCAGTTCCGCGCGGCACACCGACCTTCTTGCCCTTCAGGTCTGCGAGGCTCTTAATCTCGGTGCCCTTCGGCGCGATGATCACCGACTTATGGCCACCATAGGGGTTGGAAAAGGCGACCGACAGCGCGCGCTCGGTGTAGATGCCGAAGCTTGCGACGACGAAGTCAACCTTGCCTGTCTGCAGCGACGGAATGCGGCTCTGGCCGGTGACCGGCACGAGCTCCAGCTGGACGCCCAGATCCTTGGCGAGCAGCTTGGCGACATCGACGTCGAGACCATCAGGCTGCATTTCGGCGTTCGTGATGCCGAAGGGCGGGACCGAGAGATCAACGCCGATCATGACCTTCTTGCGGGCGATGATTTCGTCGAGAGAGGCGGCGGAGGCCGCAGTGGCGCCCAGAGCGATGGCGAGACCGATCAGGGGCATGAATAGGGATTTCAGGCGCATGTTGTATCCTCTCAGTTTTGGGTTCCGGTTATGATCAGCGACCTTCTTCGTGTCGTTGATGATGAGGTGGTTCAGGCGCGGGCTCCCCGCTTTGCGGCGCGGCTCTCGAGCCAGAGGCTGAGCTGGGTGAGCGGGAAACACACAGCAAAATAAAAGGCGGCTACGGCCAGGAAGGATTTCAGTGGCTCGAATGTCGCATTGCTGACGAGCTGGCCGGCACGGGTAATCTCGACGAAGCCGATAATGGAGGCGATCGAGGTTTGTTTGATTATCTGCACGAGAAAGCCGACCGTCGAGGGCATTGCCAGCCGGATGGCCTGCGGTGCAATCACATAGCGAAGGACCTTGTAGGGGTGCAGTGCCAAGGCGTCCGCACTTTCCCACTGCGCCTTCGGAATGGCCCGAAGCGCGCTTTCCCATATGGCGCCGAGAAACGCGCTGGAATTGATGGTCAGTGCCACGGCGGCAGCTGCAATCGCGCTGACTTCGAAGCCGAACAGCGATGGGGCGTAGTAGCAGATGAACATCAGGATAAGCAGCGGCAGACCCTGGACGAACTGCATATAGGCGGAGGTCGCGACGCGCAGAGCCTTTGAAGACGAGATGCGCATCACGGCGAGCGCGATGCCGACCAGGCCCCCGCCCACGAAAGCGATGACAGTCAGCGTCAATGTCCAGCGCAGCGCGTAAAAGATGAAAAGGAATTCCGGCGAGCCAAAAGTACGCATGTCAGATTCCCCGGAAAAGATTGCGGCGCGAGCGGCGGAAGATCAGCAACCCGGCAAGGTTCAGGATGGCGCGGAAGACGAAATTCATCAGGACGTATACCGCGGCAATCACGAGATAGACCTCCATCGTGCGGAAGGTTTCCGAACTGGCGATCATCGCAGCCCCTGTCAGATCTTCGACGCCGATCGCCGACACGAGACTGGTAGACAGCATGAGCAGCACGCATTGCGACACGACGGGCGTGAACACCTTCTCGAGCGCCGGCGGCAGGATGACGAAGCGAAGCGTCTGGAAATAGGTCATCCCGAGGCTCTCGGCCGCCTCAACCTGGCTGCGATGCGTCGACTGGATGCCACCGCGGACGATCTCCGCGATATAGCCGCCATTGTTGAGAACCAGCGCGATGACGACCGACGTCAATGGCGACATCCGCACGCCGAGATTCGGAAGTCCGAAGAAGATCACAAAGATCTGCACCAGAAGCGGCGTGTTGCGCATCGCCTCCACGTAGCACCGGACGAGAAAACGCGGCAAAAAGCCCGGTAAGGTGGAGGCGACGGCACAGCCGACGCCGAGCGCAATGCCCCCGAAAATTCCCACGAACGCCAGCAGCATCGTTAGCCAAAAGCCGCTGATGAACTGCGGTAGGTAGTTTACCAGTGGGCCGAATTGGAAGGTGTAATCCATGCTAACCTCGGCTTTCGCGCCTTACAGTTACAGTCGTCACTCGGTCCCGAGCGGTCGCACGCGGATATTCTTGCCCGCTTGCGCGATCGTATTGGGATGGCAAAGATCGAGCGCTGCCGCGACCAACCACCAGGTGTGATCGGCCTGTCGGATGATGAAGCATTCCGTGCTATGGCCGATCTGACCGAATTCCATTGCGTGGCCCATGCAGATATGGCCGATTTCGTCGGGAAGGCCGACGGACAGGCAGACATGTGCGCCATAGGCGGAATGACGGTAGGTCGGGTCGCCGTAGCGATCGCCGCGCTCGGCCGAGCGCTTCAGCTTGACCGGATCGAATTCCCAGGTCTTGCCGATGTCGTGGCAAAGACCGCCGGCCAGAATGATGTCGCGATCGACCTTGGCCTCGGGATAGGTTGCCTTGAATTCTTCATAGATCGACAGAGCCAGACGGGTGACGCCACGCAGATGCGCATCCTGAGTACCCCGCTTCAGCGAAAAGATGTTCGGGCTGCCCTCGCCCTGAATGTCGGTGACGCGATCGAAGGACGAGCGTTCGAGAGCGAACACCCAGGCGTCGATAACCTTCTCTCGCAATTCGGCTGACTCGATATCCGCAATCTCTGGCAGATCTTCGAGGATATGCGCGCGGGAAATGGTTTTGTACATTTTTTGACCACCTAGCTGAACTGCTTATTGAGTGAGCTTAGGAGTGATTGAATTCAAAATCCAATTAGGATATTGCCAGGTATCGATCGAATTTTTCTATAGGTTGACATGGCTCTCAGCTTTTCGGCGGTCGAGGCATTCTATTGGGCCTCGCAACTGCGCAGCTTCAATGCGGCAGCGGAGAAGCTGAGCATCACCCAGCCGACCGTGTCCTATCGGATCAAGGAATTGGAGGAGCAACTCGGCGTACCGCTGTTCATCAGGCAGAAACGCCAGCTGCAGCTGACCAGCGAGGGGGAGGCTCTCAAGCACTATGCCGAGGCTATGATCGGCATTGCCCGGGACATCGAATCCAACATCAAAACGCGCAATACCCGCCTGCCGACGCTCAGAGTGGGTGTAATGGACAGTTTCGCAGTCGTATGCCTTCCCGCATTGCTGGACGAACTCGACGGTCGCTTTGCCGACACCCGCGTTGCAGCCACCGTCGACACGAGCCATAACCTCGCCCGACAACTTTCTGAGGGGCTCCTCGACATCGCCGTCCTGTCGACACCACCGGAGCACGACAATGTTGCGCTGGAACTGCTCGGCCGTCAGACGGTGGAGTGGTTTGCGAGCCCCAAACTTGAGATGCCGCGCGAATTCGTCTCGGAAGCGATGCTTCTCCGACAGAGAATATTCTCAACCCCCGCCCCATCCAATCTCCACACTTTGACGACCAATGCCCTGAGCGGCAACCGCGAGCTTGGCCTTCGCCTCAACGTCTGCAACAGCCTTGGCGCCATCCTCAACCTGGTTGAGGCAGGCACGGGCATCAGTATCCTGCCAGGCAGATTGCTTCATACCCAGCTGAAAGCGGGAACGGTACATTTGCTGAGGACCCACTCCCGCCTCCCCATGCAGGACGTGTTCATCGGGACCAACAAGGGCGCGGTGGTGCGGGCCTTACCGCAAGTGGCGCAGATGATCCGCAAAGTGAGTGTGGACGTCGCCTTCTGCGGCTGATCACCGGCGCGGTGGCGTCACGCAGCCTGAAACCCTTCCAACCCGGCCGCGACCTCCCTTGCCAGGGCAACAAATGTCTTGGCCGCAGCGCTTCGGTAGGCGTCCCGGCGCTGCATCAACACGGCGGTGCGCTGCAGGCGCACCGGATCGAGGGCAATTGCTTTCAGGTCCTGATGGGCGAAGGCGATCGTTGCGGGCAGGAGTGTCGAGAGAGACGTCCTGCGGACAATCTCGATCACTGCGCTGATGGAGTTGGCCTCTATCCGGACCTGCGGTTGAATGTTGTGCTGACGGCAGAAACGATCGATCTGCTCGCGCGTGGCGAACTCTGCGCTGAGCAGCACCAAGGACGCCGCACTCAGGGCCTCAAGTCCGACTGATGCTTCACCCGCCAAGGGATGTCCGGTTCTGACCACCAGGGCCAGTGTTTCCACCAGCAGGGGCTCAAGATCGAGGTCTGCTGTCGACGTGCCGGAAAACGCAATCCCGACATCGATCTCGTCAGACAGAAGCAGATCCTCCATGTGCTCTTGCGAAATCTCCCGCAGGTTGAGGGAGATGTTCGGGTAGCGACTATGGAACGCCTCGACGAGGGGGCCGACCAGATAGGTCGTGAACGTTGGCGTCACTGCCACCCGCAGCGCTCCACGGCTGAGGTCGTTCACATCGTGGAGGGCGCGCTTGGCTTCCCGGAACTCCTGCGAAGCACGGCGCACATATTGGAGATACACCTCCCCGGAATCCGTCAATCGTGTCGTGCGCCCTGATCTGTCGAACAACTGCACGCCAAGGCTTTCCTCCATCAGCCTGACCTGCTGCGAAAGCGCCGGCTGCGAGACATGCAGGGCCTCCGCGGCCCGCGTGAAGCTTTGGTGCTCCGCCACTGCAAGGAAATAGCGAACCTGTCGAGAAAGCATATTCAAACCTATAAGATTATCTAATCCATCGCATAATAAACGAGACTTTTACATTATTCCATGCGGCCCGTAGCTTTCACCTCAACAGATCGCGAAACGGAGATTGCAGCGATGAAAGACATTATTGACGGCTTTCTGAAGTTCCAGAAGGAAGCCTTTCCTGAGCGGGTTAAGCTCTTCAAGGACTTGGCAAATCAGCAGAACCCGCGGGCTCTGTTCATTTCCTGCTCGGACAGCCGCCTGGTGCCTGAACTGGTTACCCAACGCGAACCGGGCGACCTCTTTGTTATCCGCAACGCCGGCAACATCGTCCCGTCCTACGGCCCGGAGCCGGGCGGCGTTTCCGCCTCGGTCGAATACGCGGTCGCGGCGCTGCAGGTCTCTGACATCGTGATCTGCGGCCATTCCGACTGCGGCGCGATGACCGCCATCGCGACCTGTAAGTGCCTGGACCACATGCCTGCTGTGGGCAGCTGGCTGCGCTACGCCGACTCCGCCCGTGTGGTGAACGAGGCCCGCCAGCACAAGGACGAGCCCGCCAAGGTCGCATCCATGGTGCGTGAAAATGTCATCGCCCAGCTCGCCAATATCCAGACCCACCCGTCGGTGCGGCTCGCTCTCGAAGAAGGGCGCATCACCCTCCATGGCTGGATTTACGATATTGCGAGCGGCCTTATCGAAGCTTTCGATGGCAGCAGGAGCGCCTTCGTTTCCCTCGCCGACAATCCTGACGTCCAGGCCATTAGATATCAGGCCAGGCGCGTCGCTTGAGCCCGACCACATTAACAGCCACATTCCCAATATGGAGACAATACCAATGTTGCAGTCCCAAGCCACAAAGACCACTCGCCAGGACCTGACCAACGCCATCCTCGCATCGAAACTCAAGAAGGACTTGAGCTTCGCAAAGATTACTGAGGGCACGGGCCTGTCGGAGGCGTTCGTCACTGCTGCCCTTCTCGGCCAGCATCCGCTGCCGGCGAATGCAGCCAAGACAGTGGGCAAGACGCTCGATCTCGATAACGACGCTGTTGCCCTGCTTCAGACCGTTCCGGTCCGCGGCAGCATCGGAGAAGGTGTGCCGAGTGACCCGACCATCTACCGCTTCTACGAAATCGTGCAGGTCTATGGGACCACACTGAAGGCTCTGGTCCACGAAAAGTTCGGCGACGGCATCATCAGCGCCATCAATTTCAAGCTGAGCATCGAGAAGGTCGACGATCCAGAAGGTGGCTCCCGAGCAGTCATCACGCTCGACGGCAAGTATCTTCCGACCAAGCCGTTTTGACAACGCTTATGGGCGGGAGTGCGAATAGAGCGCTCGGGCTGCGGCTTGCCGGTCGCAAGGGTACGCATCGCAGCTAGCATGGCCGCAACCGCGAGCACCGACGTGACTTTCCACAGGCGCGAGTTCTGATCCGAGCTGATGTGCAGACAGCTCGGATCGCCTGGTGGCGCGCCACGGTAATGGCGATTATTTCCAAGCAGCGCGCCAATGCCCCCTCTCCCGCCCCGTCTCTACAGGCAATTGCTTGACAGGTAGGTCTTGTGACTTCCTACCGTTTCACTGACCCCGGTCCGGCTTCCTCGTGGCGTGAGGATATCGCAATCCGCTGCAGGACATTTTATTTAAGCTTATCGTCCCGGTCGGCGAGATCAAGACCCGCATATCCCCGGCGATCAAGTCCGCGCATCACCGCGATAGACATTCGGTTTCGCGCCCGTAAGCCGGCCGAATACCTTGCGAAATGCTGCAGGATCCGAATAGCCTACTGCCCAGGCAATGCTCTCGACAGAAGCATTCGTCGTCTCAAGCAACTGTCGCGCCTTCATGATGCGCACGTTCTGTAGATATTCGGTCAGCTTAAGCCGCGTCGCGCGAATAAAGCGGCGCTGCAGCGTCCGTTCTGAAAGACGCACGCTGTCTGCCAGTTCGCCGATCGATTTCTGCAACTCCGGCTTCGCATGAAACTGATGCTGGACCTGCAGGACCTCCTTGTCGCCGTGATCGAAGCGCGGAAGAAAAGCCTTGTACTGGCTCTGGCTGCGACGCGGCGGGTCTACGACAAGAAAACGTGCCGTCTCCAGCATCACGGCCTGCCCAAGCAGTTTCTCGACAAGCAGAAGACCGAGATCGGCCCAGGCGAGAATACCGCCGGCGGTGATCACGTCCCCATCGTCGATAATCATGTTGTCGGGCGAAACGTCGATATTGGGAAACCGTTCGGCAAGCCTTTCGGCAAAGGCCCAGTGCGTTGTGGCGCGCCGCCCGTCAATGAGCCCTGTCTCTGCAAGGACAAAGGCTCCGGCGCAAATTGAGCAGACGGTCACGCCACGCGCATGCTGAAACGCAAGCCATTGCGACGCGGGGCTCATGGTCTGCATTTTCTCCGGCATGATGATGCTCGGTGGCGCGATAACGTAGGTCAGCGAGTGGGGGATTCCAGGATGTGAATCCCATGTACAGGATACATCCCCATTCTCCATCTTCCAGTGACTGACGCGGATGCTGCGAAGGCTTGTCGGGGCCTGCAGATCCGTCGACCAGTCGCTGGCGATGCGAAACAGATCGGTCAACCCGTAGACGGCAGCCAACTGGCAATCCGGATAGATCAGCAAACCCACCTCTATGAAATCAACGTTGTTTCGATTTGCCACTTATGCCTCGGATAAAGTCATTTGCGCCACGCGCGTTCGACATAAGATGGCGATATCTTCTGCTTGTCAAATAAGGAATGCGCACACATAGCGCGACAGGAGAATGCAATGACATCCGAGACAAATCGCTTCTTCGTGTCGAGACGCAGCGTACTGCTCGGCAGCATCGCACTTGCCAGCGTGACCATCCCGGGGCTCGCGTTCTCACAGAATTCTTCAACCGGCAACTTTTCACAAGGAGATATCGACATGGGCTTCGTAACAACCAAGGACGGCACGGAAATCTTTTACAAGGACTGGGGTCCGAAGGACGCTCAGCCGATCGTCTTCCACCACGGCTGGCCGCTGTCTTCGGACGACTGGGACGCGCAGATGCTGTTCTTTCTCTCGAAGGGTTATCGCGTCGTTGCCCATGATCGCCGTGGCCACGGCCGTTCCGCGCAGGTTGCCGACGGTCACGATATGGACCACTATTCCGCTGACGCTTTTGCCGTCGTGGAAGCGCTGGATCTGAAGAACGCCGTGCATATCGGCCATTCCACCGGTGGCGGTGAAGTTGCTCGCTACGTTGCCAAGTTCGGCCAACCGGCCGGGCGCGTCGCCAAGGCGGTTCTGGTGTCGGCCGTTCCGCCGCTGATGCTGCAGACCGAAAACAACCCTGAGGGCCTGCCAATCGAAGTGTTCGACGGCTTCCGTTCGGCACTTGCCGCCAACCGCGCACAGTTCTTTCGCGATGTTCCGGCCGGTCCCTTCTACGGCTTCAACCGGGATGGCGCCAAGGTGCAGGAGGGCGTTATCCAGAATTGGTGGCGCCAGGGCATGATGGGCGGCGCCAAGGCGCACTATGATGGCATCAAGGCCTTCTCCGAAACCGACCAGACGGAAGACTTGAAGGCGATCACCGTTCCGACGCTTGTCCTGCACGGCGAAGACGACCAGATCGTACCGATCGCGGATGCCGCCAGGAAATCGATCAAGCTGCTGAAGAACGGCCAGATCAAGACCTATCCGGGCTTCTCGCACGGCATGCTCACCCTCAATGCCGAAGTGCTGAACGCCGACCTGCTGGCCTTCATCAAGGGCTGACGCCTATCCGGTGTGGGCGATTGACGCCGCGGCGCTTTGGGCCGATCGAAAAACAGAGGGGCGTCAGCGCCCCTCCTTGGCGACCAGCATTTGGCAAGTTGCGTGCGGCCGCACGCCCGATCGGCGCGCCGGCGCCGCCGCACTACTGGCAGATGTATTTCGGCTCTAACTCAATACCAAGAATTTACTGTGGCATGTCCGCGTCGCATTCCCGCGATTACCATCTGCTGCTCGACGAGCACGGCTACGAGTTGTTGGCGATGAAAGATCCGCTTGCCAAGCGGATCGGCGGCGACGCCCTACGATCCGGATATCTCTTGCAAGCAATGCATCGCTGCTCATGATGCCAACTTCGTCCATCCTCTGAGAAATCTAACGATGGCGCGATCGTCAGCCTGCTTGAAGCTGGAGCGACGAGACCGAGAAACGTATCTGGTTCCTGTTCGAGAGCCTCCTCCACACCAACAATTGATCACGTGAAAGCCGGCATTGCGATCCTGTCCCGGTAGGATTACCGATTGCCGCTTTGCGCCCGATGGGTATTGATTTGACCATCGCCACTCACACACGGAGTGGATGCTTAGCAGCATCCTGTGTCATGCGACGATTTCTAAACGAGCGCCGAGTTCCCGCAAAAACCGCACTTGCATGGG
This sequence comes from Rhizobium sp. 2MFCol3.1, assembly GCF_000377565.1. Taxonomy (GTDB): domain Bacteria; phylum Pseudomonadota; class Alphaproteobacteria; order Rhizobiales; family Rhizobiaceae; genus Rhizobium. The sequence continues at coordinate 15,989 of NZ_KB898372.1, forward strand.
TCGCAGTCAGTGCGCTGTCTGTTCTGGTCCTCGCCGTTGCCAACTATAGAGCGGGTCAGCAGGAGCTTGTTGAAAGATCAGGTAACACCGAAACGCTACCTGCTGAAAAACTGGCGCAACACGATGCCCATCTAAGCGCACTCGGCGCGATCGTTCGCATGTCACCAGTTGAGCCGTCGCCGATCATTCAAGGCCTCTCGGAAAACATTCTGGTCCGGTATCCCCCCGTATTGTCCAAATCACCACATTCCGGCTCGATACCGCTGCCCCGCGGGCATTCTTGTATGGCCAGCCGCTTGGAGCCACAGAGGAAGATGGCCGCTCGCTCAGCGAATTACCACAGCTCTCCAATGTCGGCGATATCGTGAGCCGCGCCCTGCCCGGCGGGCAGGCCTACCATATCTTCAAGCTTGTCTAGCCCGGCCGCCTCTTGCGTCTGCGTATCGACGCCAATGCGTTGCTGGGCCGCGATATAGCGCCCCTTAACTACTCCACCAAGCTGACACTGAATGGCGAGACACTCGCGAAACATGGCCCCGGCGACAAAACGCTCCTTTCGGCTACGACAAGCATCGCGATGATGAGCCATACTCAGCCCCTCGAGCTGGAAATCAGCCGGAATCTCGGCATCGATGAACTCGTCCCGCTTCGGTTGGCCGTACCGCTGATTGTCGGCTGGGCCGCGGTCATCTGGTTGGCCATGTCCCATAGGCAAACCCGGGCCGAACGGCGGCGCCATGAGACGAAGGCAGCGATGCTGAAGCAGGAAGCGATGCTCGCGCATGCTGGCCGGGTCAACGCTCTCGGTGAGATGGCCTCCGGAATTGCCCACGAACTGGCTCAACCGGTGACAGCGGTGCTCAGCCAGAGCCAGGCCGCAAAGCGCGCGCTGGCAATCGGCCGCCAGGACATCCTCGCAAAGGCACTCGACGCAAATATTCGCGAAGCAAAGCGTGCGGGTGATATCCTGGAACGCATGAGGGCCTATATCTCAGGTGCGCCGGCCGATATCTAATTGGTCCCTCTTGATGAGGCAGTTAGGGCCGCCATCGGCCTGATCCAGGCGGATATCAAGGCGCGGTCAATCGCCTTGAATGTCGAGGTTCCCTCGGGTCTGCCCATTGTGCCGATCGACGTGGTTTCATTTCAGCAGGTCATTCATAATCTCGTGCGTAATGCCGCAAATGCGCTCGCCGAATGCCCGTCACCTCTCATTACACTAAGGGCTCGGCGCGAAGAAAGCGGGGTTGCCATCGTAGTGGCAGACAATGGGCCACGCATAGAAACCGCTTCACTTCATCGGATCTTTGAACCGTTCTTCACCACAAAAGCTGAGGGCATGGGCCTTGGGCTGCCTTTGTCGTCGCGGCTGATCGAGCGCATGGATGGTAGTCTCGAAGCATTTAATGACTGCGGCGCCACCTTCATTATCCGCCTGCCACCGGGAGAACCCTCGTGATCTACCTTGTCGACGACAATCTCGCGGTGCGAGAAGCAATGACGCTACTGCTCGCCACCTACGCCAAGGAGGTGAGCACCTTCTGTGATGCCGAGCACCTGCTCAATAATCTGGGAAACGTGCAGCCGGGGATCATACTTCTCGATCTCAGGATGCCGGTCGTCAGTGGACCGCAGCTTTTGAAGAAGCTAGAGGATCTCGGCATCCGCTGGCCAGTCGTCATGATCACGGGGCACGGTGACGTCGAAGCATGCCGCCGCGCGTTTAAGGCCGGTGTCGTCGACTTTCTTGCAAAGCCTATCGATGAACATGTGCTGATGGAATCCATTGCAGCCTTCGAGAGCGCACTCGACGATCTTCTCGTCTGCAATGAAAGCAACAGACTATTGGACCACCTCACCTCCCGCGAGCGGGAAGTGATCGAACTCGTATCAAAGGGCTTTGGAAGCAAGGAGATCGCCTCAGCACTTAATGTGTCGGCGCGAACCGTTGACAGTCATCGGGCGAGCATCGCAACAAAACTCGGAACACCCGCAGTCGCGGAGCAGACCCGCATCTGGCTCATGGCGTATGACAGGCATGCGAAACTGCCATTGAGACTAAGGTGAGCCTGCAACACTAAATTTGTTCGCAACCCGGCTAGGCGTCATCGAACATGCCCGTCGGCAGGCCGTCCATGCTGTAGGCGTTTTTTTCCCGCCGATAGATCTCGATACCATCCGGTCCCTTTGCGTCGGTCCATTGATCGAGGCTCGGCCGCTCGGCCTTGTAGTGGAAAAGAGGAACGCCGAAGCCGCAAGAAGTCTGCACGAGGTCAATGTCCAGCAAAATGACCTGCCGGGCTCCTGAAGGTTCCGCACCGTCGTAATGACAGATCAGGATATTGTTATATTCCTGGCTGCCGCGGGGGATGGATCGCCCGCGGCCGTAAAGGCGCAAGATCATCGGTGGCCCGTCAACCGCACAAAACATGATCGTTAGCCGGCCATCTGCGCGCAAGTGGGCCGCAGTCTCGTTGCCACTGCCCGTTCTATCCAGGTAGACCACCGTATTCCCATCGATTACGCGCAGACAACCCGCCTCACGAGGCGAAACATTCACCCGTGAACCATCCGTTGCCGAGGCGGTGAAGAAAATATGCTGCCGGTCGATAAAATCCTTGAGACGATTGTCTATGCTCTGGAATTGTTTCGCCACGACGGGTGCGTCCTTTTGCTTGAAAATGCGATCGATAGGCATCCAGCGGCCAGGAGATCACGCCTGCGCAGCTTCGTCCAGAGCTTCTCCTAAAGCACTGCGAGGTGCGCCACCAAAGACACTCCATGTTACGGCGCCGACCTCAGGTCAGCGTAAGCCCTGCTTGGCACCTCGCAGTGAATGCGACGATATCAAGGCAGGTTTAGGTCTAGTCCAAGCATCCGGCTCGCAAAAAGCGCGACGAGCCCAACGCCGGCTAGCGCAACCAGAAACAATGCGACCACTTTTGTGCCCGTTTGCAGCAACGCGCGTGTCGTCCGCTTCTCGCCTCGGTCGTAATGCCATTTGACAGCGAAATACATCGCGACAGCCAATGCGGTAAGCTTGAACGTTGCAAAGACTACAGGAACCCAGTTCATATCTGAGACTTTCACAGCCGAGGGCGTCGATCGCTTCGATCGACGCCGCGTGACATCGCTTTCCTATTTGATGCGTGCGCCGACTTTTTCGATCGCCTGGTTCGCGCATGCTTCATCCAGATTGCCGCCTGGTGCACCAGCTACGCCGATCGCGCCGATCGTATCCGCACCGACCTTGATCGGTACGCCACCCGCCAACACGAGAAAGCCTGGGATATCGACCATGCCGGCGGCAACCGGGCTCTTTGACACGTTCTCGGCGATCGCGCTGGTGGGGTTACGCGACGACGCCGACGTGAAGGCCTTCTGCGTGGAGGCGTTGGTGAAATGCGGGCCTGCTTTGTCGGCGCGCACCAAGGCAAGAAGGACACCCGACCGATCCGTTACGGCTGCCGAGACGTTGTAACCATCAGCGCTGCATGCCGAGACGGCGGCCTGGGCGATATCAACCGCGAGGGTGGTTGCGATGCTTGTCTGCTGCAAGGTGTCTTGAGCATAAGAGGAGGTCGCAACCAGCGCGCTGGTGGCCAGGGTGATCAGGAGGATCTTCACTTTGGTAACTTTCTTTCGGTTGTCGATAATTCTCAGCTTACTGGAAGCCATGATCAGGTGAATTCGCGTCGCCACGGAGTGGAATCGGTAGAATTACCGAGCCGCCTGCACGATCGGCAGCCTCGCCGCTAAATCTCGCACCAGCACGCGCGTGTGCTTGGCATAGTCGATTGGACCTTCGACAAGATGCACGTTGCCGATCGCGAACCCATTGTTCAGGGTCGACGACTACCGAAGGTCATCCCGAAATCGGCAAAACGGTCGACAGCCTGCTTCCAGTGGATCATCCCGTAGCCATCTCCTTTGATCAGAAGAATAACGAGCGTTAGCCGCAAACGCACCGCTTTTATGGGTCACGGACGTTAACGAAGAAGATCCTCATGGTGTCAACCGCTTCCGATGACGCGCGTTGAGGCGAACACGTTGCCGTGGACATCGGCTTCGGAAAAATCAGCGAGGTTATCGCAAAGAGGATGACGTTATGATGATAAGCTGCCTCTCCAGCTCGCGAAGGCCACGGGGCATGTCTCCGCAAGCAAAATCTTAGGCCAGGCAGCGGCGAGGGGTCAAAACGACCTTTTACCCGAGGAATTGTCGAGTGCCGTCCCGTCAAACGCCAATCGACCATGAAGCTGATCGATAGCGCGTTGGAAAACGGCGGGATCGTCGAGTGCCCTGGACAAAACGATCGCGCCTTGGATGGCGAGAACGGCGTCTTCCGAGAGGATGCGCGCCTGCTCGACGTCACGACCTTGCCGAACGAGCGCCGCTTGCAGAGCGTCTACCCAGCCGACGAAGTAACCTCGGATGGCCTGGGCGAAGAGGTCTCGGGTGTTGGCGACAGCGAGCGCACCAACGAGACAAACGCGCCCGCCCGACCTGAAGTATTTCGTGGTTTCCTTGAGCATCGTCGCGATGGCAGCATCGGCATCCTCTCCGTCTCTCAGCGGAGAATAGACGGAATCTTCAAACCATTGCTCGATATCGGCGAGCACGGCCCGGACCATCTCCTCCTTCCCGTTTGGGAAGAAGTGATACAGGCTACCCTTGCCAAGACCTGTCGCCTTGCCGATCAGGGCAAGGCTCGCACCTTCGTATCCATGCTCGCGAAAAACCTCGGCCAGGGAGGCAATGGCATCGGATCTTTCAGCGACCATGCGGGCCATGATCAGAGACCAAGATCGCTGAGGCTGGGATGGTCGTCCGGACGACGACCGAGCGGCCAGTGAAAAAGGCGATCAGCTTCAGCAATTGGCATTTCATTGATGCATGCGTGGCGGTGCGCCATCAGGCCGTCCTCTGCGAATTCCCAGTTCTCGTTACCATAGGCACGGAACCAATGACCACTGTCGTCGCGATATTCATAGGCGTAACGCACAGCAATGCGATTGCCGGTGAAGGCCCAGAGCTCCTTGATGAGGCGGTACTCATGTTCCTTGTTCCATTTGCGCTCCAAAAACGCCTGGGCTTCCTGGCGGTTGGTGGCGAATTCGACGCGGTTTCGCCAGCGGGTGTCGAGAGTGTAGGCAAGCGCCACCTTGGCTGGGTCGCGGCTGTTCCAGCCATCTTCAGCCAGACGGACCTTTTCGATTGCGGTTTCGCGTGTGAACGGTGGGAGAGGAGGACGTGTCATTTTGCGTTTCCTTTGCAAATCGTTAGTTTGTACTATTCAGTAAACTGTTTACTGATCGGTACAGTATTTTTGATCAATTTGTGTGTCAACACGTTTTTTCAGCTCTCGAAACTTTTTTTCGGTGGGCGCTCATCTGCCGAAAACCGATCCCGTCGGCGATCGACCAATGCGCGCGAAATCGAGCGTGCGAGCGGCCGAAAGCGCGAGAGCTTAGAGGGAGTGAAGCGTCTCGCGACACATGCACGACGAAATCGGCCAAGGCCAAAGACGGATTGCCTCTCCTCAGCTCTAGGCCAAGTTTTTGCGTACTGGCGATGTGACTTTGGAAATGCTTCTTGAGGGCGCAAGCTCTTCTCACGGCAAGAAGCGTGCCAGAAGGTTTGCGACGGAACTTTGACAAGTTTCCGCAGCTGACGCTGCGTAGTTGGACGACGAGAAAGGCATCGGCTTCTATGCCATGATCTATAACGCCAATCGCTTGGCAGAGGAGCCCCGTGAGAGCCCCATCCTGCCGATTTGGTCAAGGCACGAGAGCCCGAAAGGCCATTTTTGGCGATCTTGTCAGTCGACGACTAGCGGTCGGTTTTTCGTCTTGCCGGCTCCGACATAGCATCATCGTCCAATTCGAGGCGGAATTCGGCGCGAGCTGGCTGGGCCGGCCTGAAACGACCTTCAGATGGAACCAAATGACCGTCGACGCTGACGCCAACTTCATACAGCCGAACCGAGCTGGCAAAGTCCAGTTCGCTCTGTCATCCCAGTTTCACGTTCACGTCTTCCTCGATCACTTTTCTACGGCTGCAACCCGGCGCAGCGCGCGGTATTTCGAATGTGCGTTTCCATCTCAACGCAAGCCGTATCTCCGGCATTGGACTTTAGAGCTGCGATAATGCGGCGGTGTTCCGCGATTGATTGACGCATTCGTTCCGGATCCGTGATGGGGATAGGCTGACGCTGGGTTTCGGTGACCTGATCGCGCACCGTCTTATAAAGCGCCTTTAACATGGTGTTGGAGCAAGCGGACACGATGATACCGTGAAACTCCAGATCGGCATCGACATTGGCGAGCAGGTCCTGACTAGCCCAGCACTCCTCCATGGTCTTGGTTGCTTTTTCCATCAAATCGAGCTGTGCCTGCGACAATCGCCCAGCCGCGAGGCGTGCGATCTCGCCCTCGAGCAGGATCCGGGTCTGGAAGACGTCAAAAACAGAATAGCTTTCGGAATAACGCCACGGCGCCATGTTGCCACTTGGGCCGGCCGTCCCATCACCGGCGGCCACGAATGTCCCTCTCCCAGCTTCCGTCTTCAGCAAGCCCAATGTCTCGAGCGTTAAAAGTGCCTCGCGTAACGACGCCCGGCTGATGCCAAATCTTTGGGAGAACTCACGTTGAGAGGGGACTTTCTCACCTGCTTTCAATTCCCCAGACTGAATCATGGCCTGGATTTCGCGGGCAACCGATTGTGGCAAAAGCGTTTTATTCAGCATCCGATCCTAGCTCCCTTAAACCCGCACTGCCGCTTTCGATACATTTTTCAATTGGGATCTTGCAAAGGATTAATGCACGTGCTTGTCTGGTCATACTGGTCTGACCAGTTAGACCAACGTAGATTGGCTTGAATCATAAAACAAGGGGTTCTCAAATGCTTCACGTTTCGCGCATGAAAACTACTTTTCTAGCCGGGCTGGTGTCGGCGCTCGGCGTGTTCAGCGCCCAAGCCGCTGATCTGACGGTTGGTGCCAACATTGGTAACGTGCCGTGGGAGTTTCAAGATGCCAGCGGAAAGACCGTTGGCTTCGAAGTCGATCTCGTCAACGAAATCGCAAAGCGCCTGGGCAAGTCGGTAGAGTTCGTCAATACGCCGTTCAACGGTCTCTTTTCCGCTGTTCAGTCCGGCCGTATCAATATGGCGATTTCATCGATTACCATCACAGAGAAACGCCTGGCGTCGGTTAGCTTCGCCCAACCATACTATGACAGCGATCAGTCTCTAACAGTGACAGCAGCTTCCGGCATTACCGGGCTGAAGGACATGAGTGGCAAGGTCGTTGGCGTAGATACCGGATCGACGGGTGATATGTGGGCGGAAGCCCATAAGGGTGATTACAAGCTTGGCGAAATCCGCAAGTTCGAAGGATTGCAGCCCGCCATGCTCGATCTCGTTGCAGGACGGGTCGATGGCTATATCTCCGACATTCCCGCACTGCTCTACTACGCCAAGGACAAGCCGGAGCTGAAGGTCGTCGAGCGTATTCCGACAGGCGAAAAATACTCGATCATGTTCAACAAGGGCGATCCGTTGGCTGCAGAGGTCAACGCAGTCATCACCAAGCTAAAGGGCGAGGGCTTCATCGCTAAGTTGCACGAAACTTGGTTCGGCGCAAAGGCCGAGGACACGACATCGACCGTTGCTGTACTCGATATGCCCAAGGCCAAGTAGGGCTTACACTGCGTCTGGCGGGGCCGCTCGTGTCCCGCCAGGTTGCCAAGGGAGCCTATCCGGCATGAACCTCATAACGACCTTCTTCAATATTCCGGTCTTTCTTAATAGCCTGCCGCAATTGCTTTGGGGACTTGTTGTCACCGTTCAGATCGGCGTTGCCAGCATCCTTTGCGGTCTGGTCGGGGGTCTATTTCTGGCGATAGCACGTCTTTACGCCCCGGCCATTTTCACGCTGCTGATCCGAATCTACATCGACATCTTCCGGTCGATCCCTTTGCTGGTGCTGTTGATCATTATCTATTACGCGCTCCCATTCGTCGGGATCCGGCTGTCTCCATTCTTTTCTGCTGTCACCGCGCTGTCGCTGGTGTCTGCCGCCTATACCGCGGAAATCTTTCGCGCTGGCATCGAGGCTGTTCCCCACGGTCAATTTGAAGCATCCGCAGCGCTTGGCTTCTCCAACCGCAACACCATGGTGGATATCATCCTTCCGCAGGCCATCCGGATCGTTATTCCACCGCTCACCAACAACTGCATCAATGTCATGAAAGACACCGCCCTTGCGTCGGTCGTCGCCATGCCGGACTTGTTGAAACAGGCAACACAAGCGCAGGCGCTCAACGCCAACCCGACGCCGCTGATCGGTGCGGCCGTGATCTACATCGCACTGCTTTGGCCAATGGTTGCTCTGGTTGCGCGGCTTGAAAGACACTTCAATCGGGGGAAACGTTGATGGGAAAGACCACAACCCCACTGATTTCCATCCGCGGGCTGACCAAAGCGTATGGGTTATACACCGTTTTGCATAGCATTGACCTCGATGTGGCTGAAGGCGAGGTCGTCTGCGTAATCGGTCCTTCCGGCTCCGGAAAATCGACGCTCATTCGCTGCATCAATCATCTGGAGGCCTTTCAGCCAGATAGCAGCATCACGGTAGATGGCATTCGCGTGGCGCCTGGCCCGGCACTTGCCAAAGTGCGTGCGGAAGTCGGCATGGTTTTCCAGTCGTTCAATCTGTTTCCGCATATGACCGTTTTGAGAAACGTCATGATCGCTCCCATGAGGGTTCGAAAGACACCAGAGGTGGAAGCTGGACGCAAGGCGCGCGAGCTTCTAGCCCGCGTCGGCATTGCCGAGCAGGCTGCGAAATTTCCAGGTCAACTCTCTGGCGGCCAGCAGCAGCGTGTGGCAATCGCCCGGGCGCTGGCCATGGAGCCACGAGTTCTTCTGTTTGACGAGCCAACATCGGCTCTCGATCCGGAAATGGTCGGCGAAGTGCTGGATGTCATGCGCACACTGGCCGGCACCGGAGTGACCATGGTGATTGTCACGCACGAGATGGGTTTTGCACGTCAGGTGGCAGACCGCGTCATCTTCATGGATGGCGGGCGCCTCGTCGAAACTGGCACACCTTCCGACATCTTCGACAATCCTAAAGAGGCAAGGACGCGTGAGTTCCTTCGTGCCGTCCGCGACCACTGAATAAAAGACCATTAGGGAGACACTAGGAATGATTACCTCATCACCGCTCGACCTCGACTACGTGCGCAGCCAGTTCCCAGGCCTTCACCGCGGCTGGACCTATTTCGACAATGCGGGTGGATCTCAAATCCTCAAGGGCGCACTGGAGCGCATCAATAAATTCCTGATCGAAAAAAACGTGCAGATCGGCGGCTCCTACGCCGTATCGCAGGCGGCCGCCGAAGCGCTCTACGAAGCGCGGACCGCAGCCATGCACTTGGTCAACGCTTCGCATCCGGGAGAGATCGTGTTCGGCAATTCCACCACAGCGTTGCTGCAGAACCTAGCCCGTGCGATGCAAAGCCAGCTTTCGCCAGGCGACGAGATCGTCGTTACGGTCAGCGATCACGAATCCAACATCGGCCCCTGGGACCGGCTGAAAGAGGCCGGCATCACGCTGAAGATCTGGCCGCTCAACAAAGACACCTTGATGCTCGATCTCGCAGACCTGGCGCCGCTGATGAGCGGTCGCACCAAACTCGTCTGCGTGACCCACGTCTCCAACATCCTTGGATCGATCAATCCGATCCGCGAGATCGCCGATTTCGTGCATGCGCGTGGTGCAAGAATATGCGTCGATGCCGTGGCCTTTGCCCCGCACCGTGCCGTCGACGTACAGGCCTTAGACGTCGATTATTACGTTTTCAGCCTCTACAAGACCTACGGCCCACATTACGCGCTGATGTATGGCAAATATGATTATCTGCTCGAACTCGACACCCTATATCATTATTTCTACGGCAAGGACAAAGTGCCAGGAAAGCTGGAGCCGGGTAATCCCAACTATGAACTGGCCTATTCCACATGCGGCATCGTCGATTATCTGGCCGCACTTGGCGAACAGGCAGGCGAGACTGGACCGGTGCGCCAGAAAATAGAGGCAGCCTTTGCAGCAATCACCGAACAGGAAAATCTTCTGACGGAGAGGCTCCTGGGCTACCTTCGCTCTCGAAACGACTGCCGGATTGTTGGACAGGCCAATCAAGACGAGAAGCGCGTGCCTACTATTGCCTTCCGCTTCGATGGCCGTCAGGCTGGCGCGTTGTGCAAAGCAATGGACAGCGAAAACATCGCCATGCGTTTTGGGGATTTCCATTCGAAACGGCTTGCCGAATATCTTGGGCTCACCGACCATGGCGGCATGCTGAGGGTGTCCATGGTCCATTATAATACGCTGGAAGAGGTCGATCGCTTCACGGCAGCACTTGACCGTATTCTGGCGGGAGATGCGGGATTTGCGAAAGCAAGCTGAGCAATGACGACAAGAAGGATAGGGAATGATGCGTTTCGATACGGTGATCAGGCACGGAACAGTGGTGACGGCAAGCGACACGTTCGTCAGTGATGTCGGCATCAAGGATGGTCGTATCGCTGCACTTGCCGCTGACCTGACCGATGCCGACGAGATAATAGACGCCACCGGACTGTTCGTGATGCCCGGTGGTATCGACAGCCATGTTCATCTTGACCAGCCCTCCGGTGATGGCATCGTCATGGCCGATGACTTCGACAGCGGCACCCGCTCCGCCGCCATTGGTGGCAACAGCACAGTTCTGGCCTTCTGCATGCAGGAAAAGGGGCAGACGCTTCGGGAGGCATTGAAGGTCTATCATGCCAAGGCAGAAGGGAAATGTCACGTAGACGTTGCCTTCCATCTCGTCATCACCGATCCGACCCCAGAAGTCCTCGGCCAGGAACTCCCAGCATTGGTGCAGGATGGCTATACCTCGTTGAAAGTCTTCATGACCTATGAAGGACTACGGTTGCGCGACGACGAAATCCTTGCGACGCTGGATACGGCACGCCGCACCGGCGCTCTCGTTATGGTGCACTGCGAAAACGAGGATGCGATCCGCTACCTTATCGGCCGGCATGAAGAAGAGGGCAAGTTCGCGCCGAAATTCCATGCCACGACGAGGCCCGTTGCAGCCGAACGAGAAGCCACCCACCGCGCACTTTCTCTTGCCGAAATCGTGGATGTGCCGGTCGTGATCGTCCACGTTTCGAACCGCGAGGCGATGGAGGAAATACGCCGTGCCCGCCAGCGCGGCCAGAAGATTGTAGGCGAAACGTGCCCGCAATATCTTATGTTGACCGCCGGTGATCTAGATCAGACCGAGATGGAGGGCGCCAAATACGTCTGCTCTCCACCACCGCGTGACAAGGCAAGCCAGGATGCCTGCTGGGAGGGTTTGAAACAGGGCGTGTTTGATCTGTTTTCCTCCGATCATTGCCCTTTCCGTTTCGATGATCCCGAAGGAAAATTGAACGAGAAAGGCAAGCGGCATTTCCGTTGGATCCCGAACGGCATTCCCGGCGTTGCCACACGCTTGCCGATTCTTTTCTCGGAAGGTGTCATGAAAGGCCGGATCGACATCAACCAGTTCGTTGCAGTCACCTCTACCAACCATGCCAAGCTATACGGTCTTTATCCGCGCAAAGGCACGATTGCGATTGGTGCCGATGCCGACATTGCCCTATGGGATCCGGATAAAAGGGTCATTGTGACGAATGACATCCTCCAGCACGGCGCTGACTATACACCTTATGAAGGGCAGGAGGTGCGTGGTTGGCCTGTCCAGCTGCTCTTGCGTGGCGAGACGATCATGAAGGACGGGGTGCTTGCCCAGCGGAAGGGATGCGGCACCTACCTCCAGAGAAATCGCTCTTCGCTGGTGTTGAGCAGCGCGACACCCAGCTAGACAAAGCGTCGAAAGGCCAAAGCCTGCTCAATTTTGGATGCCGGGCTCGGCGACGGGCAATCCACCGCAAGCTCTTGATACGATACGAACCAAGTACGTCTCTTCAGACTCTAGGCCGAAAAAAATCGTTGTCTGACGCACTCCGTGCGGCTAGTAATCGTTCTGATCCAACCGAGGTAAGCTGCAAAGTGGAGACATCAGCCGGCACCGGCGTGGCTCGGCTTCATCTTACGTTTCACGGTCGAACGGGTCTATGTGATGGCCACCATTCATCGGCGCTTGTGTTAGGACGGAGATGTTCGATTTTCGCGCTCTCTTGTGTTGTTCCAAGTTCGATCCTGGATGCAATCTGTGCAAACATCTACGACACGCAGACGTTAGGCTCCAGTGTCAGACGGAGTTTTGCCCTCGGGCCGAGCGACGCCAGTCAGGCTCCTGATGAACGAAATGCTTTATACCTGCTTGATACCTCTCGAAGGCGTGGCACTTACCTGTCGCTCAGACGGAAAATGATCCCGACACTCGCAACCGGCTGTGAACTAAACGCCGCAGGCTGACCTAACCGCAAAGGCCGACCTCAGTCAGCGCTTGGTTGCAGTTCCAGATATGCCGCCACAGTTCTGCAGGGCTATTGCCCAGGGCGCGAGGATGGCTTTCCTATGCGATCGTCGCGTCGCTATCCATATACACCATCACATGCCCCGGCCCCGCATCAGCACTTTGGCAACGCGGGCCGCTACTCGGACGACTTCACTGGCGTTGGCATAATTGCGTGTGAGACCTTTGGCCACAACTGCCCGTCTCATAAAATTTTTGTTGTGTCTTTGTGTGCCTGCCCTCACTTGATTTTTTTCTCGTCAGTCTTGGCTACTTTGCAAAACTACGGTCGCAATACCCGCACTCACAAAATTGGACAGTCGGCCAAAGCTGCGCGGCTACAGACATACGTCTCGTGATTGACGTTCCATTGCCGAGAAATCAAAGAAACGATGAACACCGACCCTTTACATCGCTTCCAGGGACGCAACCTATTGGTCCGCCACTGAATCTGAGGGACGACATGAGCGAAAATCCTGAGCCGCCAAAGATCAACAAGGGCAGCCTTCAAGAGCTGATTGGGGGCCTGAGTGACGGCATTATCCTTGTTGAGCAGGCTGGACGTATCGTTTGGGCCAATGCCGCAGCCATCGCCATGCATCGAGCGAGTAGCATCGAGGAGCTCGGGGGCGACGCAGCGGGATATCGGCGAACGTTTACTCTGCGGTATCGCAACAATCATCCTCTGGAGGAAGGCCAGTACCCTATGGAGCGGCTCCTCGCTGGCGAGACAATCGACGACGTGACAGTCGAAGTATCGCCGGCAGCCGATCTTGACTTGGTTTGGGTGCACACTGTTCGCACAATGTTCATCACCGATGCTGGCGACAAGCCTGACGCACTGGCTCTGATTATCAAAGATGAGACGCCGCGCTTTGAAGCAGAGGAGCGGTTTGAGCGGTCATTTAATGCCAATCCGGCCCCAGGTCTGATTTGTCGGCTCGATGATCAGCGTTTCATCCGTGTCAATGAAGGCTTCCTTGAAATGACAGGCTTCTCAAAGGAAGACGTCATCGGCAGAACCGTCGAGGCGATCGGACTATTTTCGAACTGCGAAACCGGAGACGACGCCCTTTCGAAACTGAACGAAGGCCGGGTGATCCGCCATCGAGAGGCCTTAGTGCCTCTTCCCGATGGTGGCGACCGGCTCGTCATCGTTGCCGGTGAGCCGATCTCCGTCGTCGAAGAGCCTTGCATGCTTTTCACGTTTGCCGACCTTGACGCCAGACGAAAGGCCCAGAACGCCCTTCGTCAAAGCGAAGAGCGGTTCTCAAAGTCTTTCAGGCTCTCTCCCGCGCCAGCCGCCATCTCCCGGCTCGATGACTTCGTTTTTACAGAAGCGAACGACGCTTTCCTGCAGATCTCAGGTTACGGGCTGACTGAAGTGGTCGGCCACACTGCCGGCGAGCTTCGTCTTTGGGAGGACATTGCGTCCAGACGCGGAGTGGAGCAGAAGCTGCGCGACAACATCTTCGTGCGAGACGAACCGATGCGGTTGAAACAAAGGGACGGTGACACGGCCGACTGCCTTGTTTCGGCAGAACGCGTGGAGATCAATGACGAACAATGCATCATTTGGGCTTTTCAGGACGTAACAGAACGCCGGCGCAGCGAAGCGCAACTCGTCGAGGCGATCGAAAGTGTCATGGCCGATACGTCCTGGTTCAGTCGCTCCATTGTTGAGCGTCTCGCGACCTTGAAGCAAGCCTCGACGACAAGGTCGACAGCCGGACTGCTGGAGCTTAGCGAGCGGGAGCGTGAGATCCTCGGCCTGATCTGCAATGGGCAAAGCGATGCGGAGATGGGACAGACGCTCCATCTTTCAAAGAACACCATCCGCAACCACATCGCCTCCCTTTACGGGAAGATCGGCGTTAACCGGCGTGCGGCTGCTGTCATCTGGGCGCGGGAACGCGGCTTTACGGGCGGCACCGACGGAAGATCATCAACGCGCGGGGGTAAAAAAGCGCGCGGAAAGTGACGTGGAGCCCACAAAAAGGTCATTTGATACTAATTGCGATAGTACTTTCCACTCTCAACTTTCATCGGGAACGGTTCTATTTCCAATGTCATGACACCGCAGTCGCCGGTGTCTGATGATCGAAACGCTATCTAAGGAAGGCTGCATTATGGATAAGAACCGTATCGAAGGTGCCGCAAAGGAACTGAAGGGCACGATCAAGGAGGTGGCGGGCAAGGTCACCGGTAACAAGGAACTGGAAACCGAAGGCAAGGTTGACAAGGCTGCCGGCCAGGCTCAGAGCACCATCGGCAAGGGCAAGGACGCCATAAAAGATGCGTTGAAGTGAGTGTCTTGCAACCGACTGGCTCGCCAAAATTGGCGAGCCGAAATCTCCCAGCCGAGGTCATTCCCGATGCTATTTCCGCTGTTCACGAGCGCAGCAACTGCTGCGAACTCCATCGCGGCAGGTGCTGCGATCAAATGCCTCCTGGCTTATACCCATGGATTTGAGGACTGCCTGATTGACGTCGAGATAGCACAGGGCGTCGTCATGCTCACGGGAACGGCGTCATCGCAGCAAGCCGCACGCAATGCGATCTCGCTTGCCGCGGACTTCACGTCGATGCCGGTGATCTGCAACCTGCGGATCGCTTCTGTTTCGCAGCCCGCCTGACAGGCGCCAGGGCAGACCTAAAAGCTACATCAAACAAGGAGCCAACCATGAAAAAGATGCTCATCCTCGCGCTTTCGGGCACAGTTGCTTTGGCATCGGTCGCTTCGGCGGCCGGCACCCATCACAGCAAGAAACCGCATCACCAGCAAGTTGCTTCGCAACCTAGAGAGCGACTTGGAACACTGTCGTGCGAAGTCGCTGGTGGGGTCGGTTTGCTCATCGGTTCCAGCCGCACTGTCGATTGCCAGTTCAAACAGCGCACTGGCAAGGTCGAACGCTATACCGGCACAATTGGCAAGCTCGGTCTCGATGTGGGCGTTACCGGAAAATCATATCTAAGCTGGATCGTCGTCAACACGACGCCGACGACAGTTGGAGAAGGCAGCCTTGCCGGGACCTATGTCGGAGCATCCGCTGGCGCATCTCTTGGCGTCGGTCTCGGAGCGAATGCGCTCGTTGGCGGCAACGCCAAGAATTTTGGCCTTCAGCCGCTGAGCGCGGAAGCGGGCACAGGTCTTAATGTTGCGGCCGGCGTTTCGCGCCTACAACTGCGCAAAGCGAGCTGATTTTAGCTTGAAGGACCCCAAATCTTTGGATGTGCCAAGCATCGGGGCGCCCTAAAGCCCCGTGCTCTCGCTCCGAACTCACATGCGCCAAATTCGAAAGGACACGCTCATGACTGAGCCGATTGGTGTAAATCGTCGAGATGACAGAGAAGATTATGTGCCGGAGACGGCAATTTTGAACAAGGTTTCCTGGGGCGCTGTCTTTGCCGGTGTTGCACTTGCACTCTCCGTTCAAGCCCTGTCGAACCTACTTGGCCTTGGGATCGGTTTAGCGGTTTTCGATCCATCGTCGTTTGGCAACCCCGCAGCCGGAAATGTCTCGACAGCTAGCGCTGCGTGGTTCCTTGCCTCAGGCGTTGGCGCGTCCTTCGTCGGCGGCTACATCGCCAGCCGCCTGTCTGCCCGTCCCAGTAGAGCGACTGGTGGTTATCAAGGCCTGACGGCATGGGCTGTCACGACCTTGCTGGTTCTCTATCTGCTGACCACATCTCTTGGTGCGATTGTCGGTGGCGCATTCAGCGGCGTTTCGGGCATACTTGGCGGTGTCGGCCAGACAGCGACATCGGCGGCAACTGTTGCGGTGCCGGCATTGGCAACCAACGGGGATCAGTTTTCAAGCATCGAACAGCAGATCAGATCTGCAACCGGCGGCAATGATCCCCAGGCGCTACGCGACACTGCCGTTACTGCCCTGCGGGCAGTGATCTCCGGGGATCAGGCGACACTGGATGACGCCCGTAACAAGGCGGCGGCCGCGCTCGCTCGCGCGCAGAATATTCCGGCCGATCAAGCCAAGACACAGGTTGCGGACTACGAAGCCCAATACAGGCATTCGATCCAGATAGCAAAGCAAAAGGCGATTGAGGCGGCTCAGTCGGCCAGCGAGGTGCTGTCAAAGGGCGCGATCTTAGCATTCGTTGCGCTTTCGATCGGGGCGGTCGCAGCCTGGTTTGGCGGCGTGGCAGGCACGGTGCGAGCCGGATTGCCGCGACATTAAAGACATGACGATGACGACCTGCGCAAAGCCAGCTCACGCCGCCAACCTGAAAGGCTGGCAGCGCACGCCAGCCTTGTCCCGCCGAAATTACGGCATCAGCCGATGGTCTCGTTGATTGCTAGCCTTACCGACTTTCGAACTCCCGGAACACCCGTTGAACTTCGTCGATCGAGGTTGCTCGCTCGTCCCGGGCAATGCCGGAAATCAAGCGTTGAATTGACGGCATAAAAAGTTCGATGCCCATGCGGCTAGGACGTTCCGCTTGTCATCTACCGACAGAAAGCAGGATCTGACGGCGCCGATCGGCCGCCGAGACCGATCTCATCAATATCGCCGGCCCCGTTATACTTGGTGATCGACCGCATGCTTCTCATTGCACGTGTGGATCGCGGTCTCGTCGCATGCGAGAGGCAGCAATCGCGGCTGTTTCGGGAGCCAGTAGATCATGCTTGGCGGCGAATGCTGCGAAGAGGCCGCGCGCCGTCTCTGCTTCGATTTCACCGCGAAGTGCGGCTTGACACGCTTTCATAGCCACGCAGTGCGCCGTGTCTCTGAATGATGTCGGCCATTCGGCAAGGTGTCGGTAAGCGTCCATCACGCTGCGAACTTGCGCGGGAAAGCCCAGGCCAACTAGAATTGTGACAGGGTTTTTGAACATATCGGGTTTCATGCCTGTCTCCTTCCCAACCCGGAATGTTGATGGGCGCCAGCGCTTGGCGCCCTCGCCTATGATTGCATCTGAAAATTAAGCAGCCTTCTGCGCTTCGATTTGCGCCGCGGCGGCCGGTTTTGCGAGGGTCGGCGTGCTCTGGATGTGGATCTTCCTCGGCTTGAGGGCTTCCGGGATTTCACGGACAAGATCAATCGAGAGCAGACCATTCCTCAAATCGGCTCCGTTCACACGCACGTGGTCGGCAAGCTCGAACCGGTGCTCGAACGGACGGCCGGCTATGCCACGATGCAGATAGCCCTCATTCGTGGCCTCCTGCTTCTTGCCGGTGACGATCAGCAGATTGGACTGGAAGGTAATGTCGAGATCGTCTTCGGCGAAGCCTGCGACTGCGATCGAAATTCGGTAGCTGTCGTCACCGCTCTTGACGATATCATAGGGTGGCCAGTCGCTGATCGAGCGTGCGCGCTGGGCATTTTCAAGTAGGTTGAAGATCCGGTCGAAGCCAACGCTCGAGCGGAAAAGTGGTGCATAATCGTAAGATGTTGCCATAGCCATATCCTCCTTGAAGCAACATGGATACGGGAATGCCAAAAGCGGCGCTCCCGGCGAAGCCAACCCTGTCTCAGCGGCTGGCGCCAAACGATCTGGTTTGAACGGCTATCCCTTTCAAGATCCGCTTCAAAAATTTTTTGCCGACCGCAAGTTTGGTATCGTCAATGCACCTATCGGCTGACAACGCAATGTCGGTAAGCGGCATCCTCGCTAAATACCCGCTCAGCATTTGGGGTCTTTCGCCTTCCAGTTCCTCGACATTTAATTGGATCACTTCCGCATAGTCGCAGACATCGTCGAGACCCGGCCCCACCCCAGACGAGAGCCGGCCTGCGGCGCTTTGCAATCACAGCATCACATCGACCATGACCTCTTCCCTGCGGGCGATCTTGGCATCCAAATGATTTTAGACACTCCGCTTCTCGTTCTTCCATTCCTCACAGACGTTGAAGGCGATCGCCCCTGGTCAAGGCCGATCGGTAGGGATAGTGAGGAGGTGGAAATCTCAGTTTCAAGAGTTAGTGCATCTTGAATTCGCCATCGACACGGCGCCATTGGTTCGGCCCGATCAAGTGCTGGTGGCTATAGCGAACCGAGTGAAGAGGACCATCGAGGGTGGCTTTCCAAAAGTCCAGAAACTTGTGCATCTGAGGAAAATCCGGGGCGAGATCGTAGTCCTGCCAGACGTAGGTCTGCAGGACGGATCCAAAGTCCGGGATGCGATAGAGAATATGGGCGGTGGTCAAGCCGTAGCCGTTCAGTTGGCGTTCGAGGTCCGTTGAGAATTGCATGCTTCATCTCCGTTTCGTAACGCGATGATGGTGATCCAAAACGTTGCCCCGATCAACAGAATCGAGGAACCCCGCGTCGATTTTCTGCGCTTTTTCAGCATGTTAGCAGCAATCATAGCTGAGTGCTAATTTTTCGCAGCGCCCCTCTTGAAATTGGAAAATCCCGAAAATAAATTTTTCGCGCGAACGCTCGATGAGGTTCGCACCTGCCCGGACTGGTCATCCGGTCCGGCCAGGGCATTCAACGTCATCATTTTTGCTCAACGGAGGAAAACATGTCGTTCCGACCGCTTCATGACCGCATTCTTGTCCGCCGGGTTGAATCCCAGGAGAAAACCAAGGGCGGCATCATCATTCCCGATACTGCCAAGGAAAAGCCGTCCGAGGGCGAGGTCGTCGCAGTTGGCACTGGCGCTCGTAACGAGGCAGGCCAGATCCAGGCGCTCGACGTCAAGCCCGGCGACCGCATCTTGTTCGGCAAATGGTCCGGCACCGAGATCAAGATCAACGGTGAAGACTTGCTGATCATGAAGGAAAGCGACGTATTGGGTATCATCGAAGCCCAGGCCGAGCAGAAAAAAGCGGCCTAATCCGTCCTACCGCCAACCATCAGTCAAATAGCTGCCTATAGAGGAGTTAGATAAATGGCTGCAAAAGAAGTCAAATTCCACACTGACGCCCGTGAACGCATGCTGCGCGGGGTCGACGTTCTCGCCAACGCTGTGAAGGTAACGCTTGGTCCGAAGGGCCGCAACGTGGTGGTCGACAAGTCCTTCGGCGCGCCGCGCATCACCAAGGACGGTGTATCGGTCGCCAAGGAAATCGAACTCGAGGACAAGTTCGAAAACATGGGTGCCCAGATGCTGCGCGAAGTGGCGTCGAAGACCAACGATCTTGCCGGCGACGGCACCACGACGGCGACCGTTCTAGCCCAGGCAATCGTCAAGGAGGGTGCCAAAGCGGTTGCCTCAGGCATGAACCCGATGGACCTGAAGCGTGGCATCGATATCGCCGTGGACGCTATCGTCAAGGAGCTGAAGACCAACGCCCGTAAGATTACCAGCAATTCGGAAATCGCCCAGGTGGGCACGATCTCGGCCAATGGTGATGAGGAAATTGGTAAGTACCTCGCCGAAGCCATGGAGAAGGTCGGCAACGAAGGTGTCATCACAGTCGAGGAAGCCAAGACCGCAGAAACCGAGCTCGAAGTTGTCGAGGGCATGCAGTTTGATCGAGGTTACCTCAGCCCTTACTTCGTCACCAACCAAGATAAAATGCGGGTCGAACTGGAAGACCCCTATATCCTTATCCACGAAAAGAAGCTTTCGAACCTGCAGGCCATGCTTCCGGTTCTGGAAGCGGTCGTTCAGTCCGGCAAACCGCTCCTAATCATCGCCGAAGATGTCGAAGGCGAAGCGCTGGCCACCCTCGTGGTCAATAAGCTGCGCGGCGGTCTGAAGATTGCCGCCGTCAAGGCTCCGGGCTTCGGTGACCGCCGTAAGGCCATGCTGGAAGACATCGCTATCCTTACGGGTGGCACTGTTATCTCCGAGGATCTCGGTATCAAGCTCGAGAGCGTGACACTGAACATGCTCGGCCGGGCAAAGAAGGTGGCCATCGAGAAGGAGAACACGACCATCATCGATGGCATCGGCTCGAAGGCCGAGATCGACGGCCGCGTCGCGCAGATCCGTGCTCAGATTGAGGAAACGACCTCCGACTACGACCGCGAAAAACTGCAAGAACGGCTTGCCAAGCTCGCCGGCGGCGTCGCGGTCATCCGGGTTGGCGGTTCGACGGAAATCGAGGTCAAGGAGAAGAAGGACCGCGTCGACGACGCGCTTCATGCAACTCGCGCGGCCGTCGAGGAAGGCATACTGCCCGGCGGTGGTGTTGCTCTGCTTCGCGCGGTCAAGTCTCTCGACAATCTCGCCACGCCCAACCAGGATCAAAAGGTCGGCATCGACATCGTCCGGCGTGCCATCGAGGCACCCGTGCGGCAGATCGCAGAAAATGCCGGTGCGGAAGGCTCGGTTATCGTGGGCAAGTTGCGGGAGAAAACCGACTTCTCTTTCGGCTGGAATGCCCAGACGGGCGAATACGGTGATCTTTATGCTCAAGGCGTCATCGACCCCGCCAAGGTCGTGCGGACCGCGCTTCAGGATGCCGCATCCGTCGCTGGTCTCCTTGTGACCACGGAAGCGATGATCGCCGAAAAGCCGAAGAAGGACGCCGCACCGGCTCTGCCGACCGGTGCCGGAATGGACTATTAAGCAGGATTGCCCGCCAAAAATTGGCGGGCATTCCAGGCTAAGGATCAGATGGCAAACAATCTTACAAAGGAAGATCTGCGCATCTGCGTCGATGTCGTTAAGACGATCGCACGTGAACGCGGAACAGCCAAGGACCCGGCGGCGGTCGCGGAACTCATGAGTGCAGTTGCCCGCAATTATAACAGGGGCGTCCGCAGCTTCGAACAACTGATAGCCGCCATGAAGGCCGGCACCTGACAGGAAGCGCCTGGCTGATAACCGGCCGAGCGCTTCTTATACGCTCCACCGCGCGGTGCACTGCGGATGGACTAGGATTCGGCCGAATGGCCTGCCGACGCCTCCATAAAACATCCACTGCAATCAACGGGTCAAGCAGTCGGGAATTCGTCGCAACGGCGTGTTCGACCTTGCAAAGGATATCGATCGAAGACTAATAGCCGCGATTGAAATCGATCCCATCGGGCAGAAGACCATCTGCGCGGTACTGAACAATCCTGTCAGCGACAATCTGCGCGGCAGTTGACGGATTGGTGGGAGCCGAAATGTGTGGCAGTACGGTCACCCCGCGGTGCCCCCATAGAGAGCTCTTCCCATCGAGGGGTTCGTTCTCGAAGACGTCAAGCACTGCGTGCTTCAAGGCGCCGGTGTCGAGTGCGGCAACGAGATCAAGCGTTTTAATAATGCGGCCACGCCCAAAATTAATGAAGCCAGCATTCGCGGGCAGCAGCTCAAACTCGCGCGTGCCGAGGAGAGCGGTCGTTTCGGCCGTCAGCGGCAACAAGCAAACCACGATGTCGGATGCCTTTAGCATGGCTTCCAAGCCCCCCGGGCCGAAGTAGGTCGTCACACCCTCGACCTTCTTCTCGGTCCGGCTCCAGCCACTGACCGCAAAACCCGCTAGCTGCAACTGCTGGGCGGCGGCGCGACCAAGAGCCCCCAGTCCCAATAGGCCGACCCGGGTGTCGGGTGCCGATCGGTAGGGGAGTTGCTGCCAAAGACCTTGGCGTTGCTGCAGGCCATAGGCCGGCATGTCGCGGGAGAGATAAAGCGTCCAGGCGAGCACAGCCTCGGCCATGGTTCGCGCAAGATCCGGGTCGATGAGGCGCACGATCGGATGCGAGAAACCTTTGAGTTCCAGAACCAGCCGCTCGACGCCCGCCCAAAGGCTATGAACCCATTTCAGGTTCGGCAGCCGCCCGAGATCGACAGGATCGGGATTGGCGACGATCGCGATATCGACGCGGTCAAGCTCTTCGGTCGACAGCGCATGAATGGGACGGATGGTTTCACGTGGCATAGCCGCACTGAGGACTGTGAGCCAGTTGTCTTCGGCTGCTTTGGATAAGCGCGTGATAAGCGCGACGCGAGACGACATCGATATGCTCTGCATGGGTTGCCCGTTGTGGACGCCGGGGGGTACTAAGAAGGAAGGCCGGGCACTTTTTGTGCCCGGCCAGGCGATCATTACTGAATGGTCTTGATCGGGTCCTTGGGTGTCGGATCAAATCCGACCAGATCGGTGGTCAGCTTGGCGTAGGTGCCGTCGGCAACCATGTCGGCCAGTGCCTTATTGACTGCCTCGACCAGATGCGGCTTGCCCTTCTTGAAGGCGAAGCCCTTCTGGACATGGCTGACATAATCGTCGGTCATGGTCAGCGGCATTTTCGCGGACTTGATGGCGTATGCAGCGGCGATCGCATCGGTGATGACAGCGTCGACATTGCCGTTGACGAGGTCCTGCATGGCATCGGATTCGGCCTTGTAGCCCTTGGCGGTCGCGCCCTTCTCTTCGGCGATCTTCGTCCAGCTCGAGGCGACAAGGGCACCGACCGTCTTGCCTTTGAGATCGGCAGCACTCTTGATTGCGGAACCATTGGGCACGACGATACGGCCACCGGATTCCAGCCATCCGTTCGAGAAGGTGACCTGCTGCTGACGGGCCTCGGTGATGTCCATGGCGGCGCTGATGACATCGTACTGGTCCGCCTGAAGGCCGACGAGCAGCGAATCCCATTTGATCAGGACGGGCGTGTATTCGAGGTTGAGGCGCTTTGCGACTTCCGTCATGACGCGGATTTCGAGGCCATCGAGCTTGCCGTCAGGTGCGCGCATGCTGAACGGCGCGTAGGTGCCTTCCGTGGCGACCATCAGCTTGCCAGGCTGCAGGAGTTCAAGGTCGGCAGCGTGGGCGATGGAGCTCACGGCCATGCCCGCAAGTGCGGCGGCGGTGATGATCAGAGACTTCAATTTCATGGTCAGTTCCCTTTTATGTTGTTTCGGTGCATTCACTCGGCGTCGCGCCGCCGGTTTTCGTCAGCCCTCCGCGTGAGCGCGTTGGGAAGCAAGCAAAGCCATCAGCTCCGCCGTCACGGTGGCGGCCATCAAGGCGGTGATCTGTCCTGGCCCGTCGTAAAGCGGATTGGCCTCAACCACGTCGCAGCCGACGAGGTTGAGGTCGTTAAGGGCGCGCAGGATTTGAAGCGTCTCGCGCGCCGTCGGTCCACCCGCCTCGGGGGTCTGGACCGCGGGTGCCGCAGACGGATCGATGAAATCCATGTCGAAGGATATGAAGGTCGGGCGCCCACCGACGCGATCGGCGATCCGCTGTGCTAGACCACGAGGACCGAGATCGAGTGCATCGTCAGTCGTCAGCACCTCGTAGCCGAGATCGATCGATTGGCTGATATCGTCCCTCTGGAACAGCGAGCCGCGCATGCCGATCTGGATCGAGTGCGCGGGATCGATGATCGCTTCCTCGGCGCCACGACGAAACGGCGTTCCCGCGCTGTATTTCTTGCCGGCGAAATACTTGTCCCAGGTGTCCGTGTGGGAATCGAAATGAACAAGCGCGATCGGGCCATGAACCTTGGCGAGCGCCCGGATCTCGGCAAGCGTGATCGAGTGATCGCCGCCGATCGCGAAGGGGACGATGCCGGCATTGACCAGAGCCGCGACCGACTCCCCGATGCGCTCCAGGGATTCGATCTCGTATCCCGGCACGACGTTGGCATCGCCGACATCGGCCACAACAAGCTCTTCGAAGACGTTGATGTTGCCGCGATACGGGTTGATCGGACGCAGCATCACCGACATGGCGCGCACCGCGTTCGGTGCGAAGCGCGCGCCGGTGCGATACGGACCGCCGGAATCGGAGGGGAGCCCGATCACGGCCGCATCCAGCCCGCTCAGCGTCGTCGCCTGCGGCAGGCGCATGAAGGTCGGAACGCCGCAGAACCGTGGTGTTTCAAGCGAGTCGATCGGAAGGACACTCATGGCTCACCTCAACCCAGGTTCGCGTAGCGTCGCTCAAGCCAGGAGGCGACGAATGTGAGGATCGTGGTCAGGACGAGATAGATGACCGCCACGGCGATGTAGAATTCGAAGGGACGGAAGGTCGCCGCGATCAACGTCTGTGCGTAAAGCGTCAGCTCGACGACGGTGATGGTCGAGAGAAGCGAGGTGTTCTTCAGCGTCGAAATCGCCTCGTTGGTGACGGCGGGCAGAACGATGCGGAAGACCTGCGGCAGGATGATCGTGCGCATCGTCTCGCTCGGGCTGAAGCCAAGCGCCAGGGCCGATTCATTCTGGCCGCGCGGGATGGCGTTCAGGCCACCGCGGATGATTTCGGCAACATAGGCGCCGCTGTTGATACCGAGCGCGATGACACCGGCGGTAAACGGCGAAAGCCGGATGCCTATCTGCGGCAGGCCGAAATAGATGATGAAGACCTGGATCAGCGTCGGCGTGCCGCGAATGAACCAGATATAGAAGCCCGCCGCCACGCGCGCGGATTTCCATTTGGAACGCTGCGCCAGCGCTGCCAGAAGGCCGCATGCCCAGCTGACGACGATCGTCAGGATCGTCAGGCCGAATACCGTCCATGCGGCTTCAAGAAAGCCTGGACCATAAAGCTGAACTTCTTCGATAAAACCGCTCATTACGCCTGCGCTCCCTGACCTTGATCGTTCGAGAAGGAATGACCAACGTCGTCATGCAGGATGCGATGAAGGAACTGCTTCAGGCGGTCGCTTTCGGGATGCCTCAGAATATCCGGCGGCCCCTCTTCGGCGATCACGCCCTTGTCGAAAAACAGGACGCGCGAAGAGACGTCGCGCGCGAAGGCGATCTCGTGGGTAACGAGCAGCATGGTCATGCCCTCGGACGCCAGAGATGCCATCAAAACCAGAACTTCGTGGACGAGCTCGGGATCGAGCGCCGAGGTGACCTCGTCGAACAGCATCAGGCGCGGCTTCATGGCAAGCGCACGGGCGATCGCCACGCGCTGCTGTTGGCCGCCCGACAGGCGCGACGGATAGCTATGGCGCTTTTCGAACAGGCCGATGCGCGACAGAAGTGCCTCCGCCTCCTCGATTGCCTGCGCACGCGGCAGCTTCAAGAGACGGATCGGCGCATGCGTGACGTTTTCGAGCACCGTCATGTGCGGCCAGAGATTGTAGCTCTGGAACACCATGCCGACGCGCGCCCGCAAGGACTGCAGCTGCGACGGCGTGGGGAAGAAGCGCGAGGCCGGACGGAAATCGAAGGAAAGGCCTTCAAAGTCCATGAAGCCCGACTGCGGCATTTCCAGCGCGTTGATCGATCGCAGGAAGGTGCTCTTGCCGGAGCCGCTGGCGCCGATGATGGAAACCACCTCGCCTGCCTTGACGTCCAGTGAAACGCCTTTCAGCACTTCGTTCTCGCCGAAGCTCTTGCGGATTTCGCGCAGTTTTAGAAGCGGTTCGCTCATGCTGGCACCTCCGACGGATAGGCATCGAGAATGTTCACCGCCACGTCGCGCGGGGTGCGCGCGGCGCCGTTGATCGGCGTGATGTCTTGCGGACAGGCGGAGAGAACGAAGATCAGATCCATCTCGGCGCGCATGACGACGTAGTCGCCGGCAGCGGTATCCGGCGGGACGCGATCGACGGTGCCATCGGAAGTGACCGGCACATTCATGAAGAGGTTCAGCGAGGCTGGCGTGAAGGGCATTTCGATACCCACGTCGGAGAGCGCCTCGTGGAAATTGTCGGTGCAGCTGCGGTGATATTCCTGGCATCCGAGTTGCTGATAGAGCTCGCGATTGCATGGGCAGAGCAATGTGTCGTGCCTCACCTTGGCGCTATCTGCGACCATCGTCAGCATCGGGCGGCGGCGGGAGCTCATCAGCGCCATACCCTCGGTGAAGAAGATATTGCTGTTCATTGAACGCGTGTGATCGAGCGAAGACGTCTCGAAGTGATCACTGTCGGCAAGTGCCCAGGCATCGACGACCTGGTTGCCGTGGGTGTTCGTCACGAGGGCAAATTGCCCCGCCTTCATCCTGAAGGAGCGCCCTCTGGAGGCGGGCACGATGTCTGCGTCTAGGCTCATTTCAAACTCGTCTTTCTTCGATGCGATCGGTGCTGGGATGGTCCGATCGATCAAGTCCTGGCAACCCTATTCAGTATACCAGTGGAGTTCAAGTAGCAATTTCAATAAATTATAGCCTATATAATCGCCTTCTTGTATATAATTTAGACACGAAATGCTTATCGCGTAAGCATATTAGACCGGTTGGCGCATTAATCAGCAGAAGGGCAACAGGCTCGATTGACGTTCGGATACTCGTGGTGTACCGAAAATAAAGGCCTTAACAAATGAGTGCATACGGAGTGACATGATGGAGCGCTATTTTCCGCTGGACGAATACGAGGCCCGCTGGGCTCGCGTTCAAAACGAGATGAAACTGCGCGGCTTCGCCACGACTGTCGTCTTCGGGCGCGGCGGCGGAACGACCGACAATTGCGGCGACATCCTCTACCTCTCCAACCACTATGCAATCAGCAGCGGCATGGACTCGCTGATCTGGACAGCACGCTCCTTCGCGGGCGTCATCCTCCAGGAAGGGCGGGCGCCGCAGCTGCATATCGATGAGCCGGAAGTGCGTCGCGATCTGGTTTCGATCGATGACGTGCTGAGCAGCAACCATCCATTTGAAAGCGTTGCCCGCTCGCTCGTCGAACGCGGAGTTACGGGTCCGGTCGCGCTCGTCGGCACCAACCTGATCCCGGTGAAATATTACCGGCAGCTGGAAGCGATCGCGTCCGAGATCGAATGGGTCGCGGCCGACGATCTCGTCAGATCGGTCCGGCGCATCAAGAGCAAACGCGAACTCGACTGTTATCGTGTCGCGGGAGAGACGGCGACGGCGGGAATGACAATCCTGATGGAAAGCCTGATCAGCGGCATGTCGGAGCGCGAAGCGGCCGGCGAGGCGGCGCGTGAGGTCGTGCGCCGCGGTGGCCGGATCCAGATGATCGGCACCAACCATGGCGACACGCTGGGCTTCGACCAGCGCTTC
Organism: Rhizobium sp. 2MFCol3.1; assembly: GCF_000377565.1. GTDB lineage: Bacteria > Pseudomonadota > Alphaproteobacteria > Rhizobiales > Rhizobiaceae > Rhizobium. The sequence continues at coordinate 43,341 of NZ_KB898372.1, forward strand.
CCGTTGACAGGCTACAGCGCCGATGTGCCTGCTGTCGGCGATCTCGTCACCGGCACGCTGCATGGTCCCCTGTTTCAGGGATATTACCTCGATCCGGGCCGGACAGCGGTGCGTGGCAAGGCTAACAGCGAACAACTGCGGCTGATCGAAGCCGCCGGCGATATCGTGCATCGCCTGTCGGATATGATGAGGCCGGGGACAAAATTGCTCGATGTTGCGGCGGAAGGCGATCGCATGACGGCCGCGTTCGGCGGCTCGATCTCTTCGATCATGAAGAACTTCCCCTTTTTCGGCCACGGCATTGGTCTCGGCTTCGAGCTGCCGCGCATCTCGACGACCATGTCGATGCCAGAGGACGTCGTGGAAGAGGACATGGTCTTCGGCGTCGAGGCGTTCTTGTCGCTCGACGGCGTTGGTGCTGCCTTCTTCGAGGACATCATCATCATCGGCAAGGATGGCAACGAGCTGCTGACGAAGTCGCCGAGCGTCTTCTAGGTCAGGCGGCGGTAACCGCGATAACAAAGGACCGGGCGAGATAATCGCCCGGTCCTTTTCTTTTTAGTGCGCGAAGACGCTGTCGAAATCCTTGAAGCCCTTGACCTCGATCGGGTTGCCGCTCGGGTCGAAGAAGAACATGGTCCGCTGCTCGCCCGGCTCACCCTCGAAGCGGACGACCGGCGGAATATCGAAGGCGATACCGCCCTTTTGCAGGCGTTCGGCGAGAGCGAACCAATCTTCAAGGGGCAGCACGACGCCGAGATGCGGCATCATCACCATGTGATCGCCAACCTTGCCGGTACGCGTGACTTCGAACGGCTTGCCGAGGTGCAGCGAGATCTGGTGACCGAAGAAGTCGAAATCGACCCAGGTATCGGTCGAGCGGCCTTCGGCGCAGCCGAGGACGTCGCCGTAGAAGCGTCTTGCCGCGTCGAGATCGGTGACATGGTAGGCGAGATGGAAGAGTGAGCGCACGGTGGTCTCCTTTGTGATGGCGAAATGGTCTTGATCAGCGAATGGTGAGGGTTCTGGGTAGGCTCGACAGCGGCTCGGCCCCGTGTTCGGTAACGATCACCGTCTCCGACGCACCGACCGTCCAGTGGCCGTAGCTGCGCAGCGTCGCCGGCAGGTGGAACACCATGCCCGGCTCGATCAGGCGCGAGACGCCGGTGAACAGGCTGAGGATACCCCCCTCGCCCCAATCGGGCGCGAAGGCGACGCCCATCGAGTAGCCGATACGCTTGCGAAACGCGGCGGTGTAGCCGGCCTCGTCGATGATGCGCTGTGCGGCTTCATGTGGCGCCGAACACGACGCACCCGGCTGGATCGCCGCAAGCGCGCCGTCGAGGGCGCGTAGCGAGCAATCCATCATACGCTGTGCGGCATCGGGCGGGCCGCCGATCCAGACGCTGCGCATGAGCGCGGAATGATAACGAGCATGGCTGCCCGCGAGTTCGAGGAACACCGGATCGCCCGCCTCCAACAGGCGCCGGCGCCAAGTCATGTGCGGCAGGCCGCTACGCGGTCCCGATGAGACGAGCGGCTCCATCGCCATGGCCTCGGAACCGGCCTGTGTCGCCGCCTGCAGCATGGCCGCCGCGATGTCGTTTTCGCTGGCCCCGTCCCGGCAGGCGTCGATGGCCGCGATCATGCCCGCCTCGGCATAGCCCGCGGCAGCGCGGATGGCGGCGAGCTCATCGGCCGATTTGACCATGCGCAGCGGCGGCAGGATATCCGAGCCATCGGCAAGACGCTCTTGCCCGAGCTCCCTGGAGATCTCCTCGGCCACTCGTGGGGGAAGGAACCAGCCACCGAGCTCGATCGCCGGCCGCGCGATTTTTCGGTCCCGCAACAGCGCCATAAGCGTCGAGACCGGGCTCTCGCCATCTTGGTAGACGACGATATCGGAGAGCCAGGTGTTGGCCACCGTGCCGTAGAACTCCAACTGCCGAACAAGCAGCGTCAAGTCCCCCGATGCCGTCATGATCAAGGCCTGAAACGCGAAATATCCGGCGGTCTGGCGCCCGGTCAGCCAGTAGATCGTCTCCGGCCCCGTGACGACAAGCGCCTCATGGCCGCTGGCGGCAAGCGCCGACACCGCACGTGCCTGGCGCCGCGAGAACTCGTCGCGCGAAAACGCTGCCTCGCTTGCGCGGAGCGTATCGATGCTTTCATTCAGTATCTTGGATTGCATGTTCAATATCTAACTCCGCGCTAGCCAGCCGAGGAAGCGGGCACGCACGCTGTCGAAATGGGTCTCCATCGCCATTCGCGCCGCCGCGCTGTCCCCGACTTCGATAGCGTCGATGACCGCGATGTGTTCAAGCGCCTGCTGGTCGAAACGGTCGTGGGTGCGAGTAATGGTGCAGCGGCGCGCAACGCCGCGCATCTCGGTCAGCATGGCCGCGAGCAAGGGAAGGTCGGCTGCATAGGCAACGGCGTTGTGAAATGCATCGTCGTCGAGCCAGAAGTGATCGAAAGCGATGTCGCCACCACTGGCGTAGGCACGCATGAGTTCGCGCGAGCGGATGAGATCGGACGTGAGGGGCCGGGTCGCTGCCGTCTCGGCCGCGGCTCCTTCAAGCAAGCGTCTGAGCTGGACGATCTCGAGCAACTGCTCGACGGTCACTTGGCGCACCATGAGCGCGCCGTTCGGCAGCCTTGAGATTACGTCCTCTTTCTCCAAGCGCGAGATCGCCGCGCGCAGCGGCGTGCGTGATATGCCCGAGTCCTGCGCGAGCGAACGTTCGGTCAGCATGTCCCCGGAGGAAAATTGCCCCTCGAGGATGCGCTGCTTCAGATCGCGATAGACCTGTTGTGTCAGGTTTTCCCTTTCACTCATCGTGACCGCCCGTTTCGCCGGCAATAGCGACATACAAGGTTTCGACCGCGGCAGCCAAATCCGCATTGTCCATGGCTTCATCGGGATTGTGGCTGCCGTTCCAGTTGCGCAGGAACACCATGACGGAGTCCCAGCCCGCCTGCGCGAAGGCTGCCGCATCATGGCCGCCTCCCGACAACATCCGGCGCGGGGAATGGCCGAGACGTTGCGCCGCATCGGCAATCATGTTGCCGAGACCAGCCGACAGCCGCGTCGGCTGGCTGCGCGACTGTTGCCCGAAGTCGAAGCGCACGCCGCGCGACGCGGCGATGGATGCCGCCTCGGCCTGCAGCAGCGCATCGGCGCGTTCGAGAACCGCGACATCGTCGCTGCGCAGATCGACGCAGAAATCGACCCGGCCCGGCACCTTCGCGAAGGCGTGTTCAGAACTCGCCGCATCGACCCGACCGAAGGTCACAGCGAGATCGTCGCCGCCTTCGAGGATGTTACCCCAGTGCTTGTCCATTGCGACAATCAGATCGGCGAGCGCGAAGACCGCGTCCGAGCGTGCCGCACGCGCCGCGCCGCCGGAATGCGCCCAGGTGCCGCCGATGCGCGCCTCACGATAGCGCAATCCGCCGCGCACCCCATCGACGATGCCGAAGGCTTCCTTCGCGTCGTCAAGCACCGGCCCCTGCTCGATATGCAGTTCGATGAAGCGTGCGGGCGAAAGGCCCGGACCGCTCAATATGGCATCGGGATCACCGCCTTCCGCGCGGATATGGTCGCTGAGGGTGCGGCCGTTATCGGCCCGTTTCGCCTGCAGCTCAGGCGCGGTCAGGCGTCCGAGGGCGGCCCGCGAGCCGGCATAGGAGACGGGGAACCACACGCTTTCCTCTGCGCGCGTCACGGTAACGACAAGATCGACCGGCGGCACCTGCCCGCTGTCCACGAAGGCCGCCGCAAGCGCAACGGCGCCGGCGACACCGGCCGCGCCGTCATAAGCGCCGCCCATTGCAACAGTATCGACGTGCGAGCCGATATAGATCGGGGGTGCATTGCGATCGCGGCCTGGTAGGCGCGCGAAGAGATTGAGGGCCGCATCCCGCGATACCGCCATGCCCAGCCGCTCGACCTCCTCGGCTACCACATCATACGCGCGGCTTTCGAGGGGGCTGTAGGATGGGCGGGTGAAGCCTGGACCGGGATCGGAAATGGCGTTGATGCGATCAAGCAGGCGATCGATCGTGTCCCTGATGATTGCGCTCATAAGGCTACCTCCGGTAGGAAATCAATGGTTGTGGCCGGCTTCTCGCCGGAAAGCGCCAAAAGCGCATTGCGGGCAGCACCAACAGCGACGCGCTGCAGCGCCTCGGGCGTCGTGCCGCCAAGATGCGGGGTGAAGATGACGCGCTCGGTGGCGCCCAGCGGACCGCTCGGCGCTTGCGGCGAATAGACATCCAGTGCGGCAGCGGCAACGACGCCGTTCGCGAGCGCGTCGCAAAGTGCCGTCTCGTCGATCAAACCGGCACGCGCAGTGTTGACGAGAATGGCACCCGGTTTCATGGCCGAAAAAGCGCTGGCGCCGATCATGCCCCGGGTTTCGTCGCGCATGGGTGTGTGGAGCGAGACGACATCGGCCTGCGCCAGACCTTCGGCGAGCGTGCTCACCCGCTGGAACGAGCCGATGTCTGTGCTTCGCGGCGAAAAGACGAGAACCCGCATGCCGAGCGCTGCATAAAGCATCCGCCCCAAGCCGGCGCCGGTCGCGCCCCACCCGACGACAAGCGCCGTCTTGGCGGACAATTCATGAAACGTATGGGCTTCGCGAAAGCCGCGCTCGCCGGAGCGCACCGCACGATCCGCGGCCGGAACAAGCCGGGCCGCGGCGAGCGTGAGCCCCAAGGCGAGTTCCGAAACCGATTGCGCGTTCGCGCCGGGTGTGTTGCACACCAGCACGCCCTTTTGATGCGCCGCGCGCTTGTCGACGGCATCGTGGCCCGCGCCGTGAACGACAACGACCTTCAGGCGATCGCTTGCGAGGATGGGCGCAGCCGAGAGGCCCGCATCGCGGGTGATGGCGGCGTCGCAGCCCATGATCATTGTCGATACGGTCTCAGCGTCCGGCGATGGGCACAGCACGGGTTCCACGCCGGCCTGCTGCAGAAGATCAAGGCCATCCTTGTGAATGGGCTGAACGATCAGGCACTTCATCGCGTTGCTTTCCGCTCGTTGGTTTCCAGCCGCCCGACAATCGCGTCGCGGGCGTTGAGGACATGCTGGCTCATCAGCTTTCCAGCCTGCTCGCCATCCTTTGCGCGCAGCGCCGCGATGATTTCGAGATGCTCCTCGCAGCCCTTCAGATAGCGTGCGGGTACAAGGCTGTGGTCGAACATGCAGGTCCGGCGCCTGAGGTCGCTGATCGTCCGCACCATCATCTGGTTGGACGTGGAGCTGGCCAGCGTCAGGTGGAAATCGTCGTCGACCCGGCGCTGTTCGTCCTCTTCGCCCGGCCCTTCCGTCATCAGAGCAGCCACGCGCCGTTCGAGACTGTCGAGAACTGATGGTGCGACCGCCGTCGCATGGCGAGCGCAATAGCCTTCGATGACGCTTCTCAGAAAGAAGATCTCGTTCACCTCGCCCGGCGTCAGCGTACGAACCTTGAGAAAGCGCCCTTCCTGGATGGCAAGGCCCTCTGCCTCGATGCGCTTGATCGCCTCGCGCACCGGGGTACGCGACATGGCAAGCTCCTCGCCGAGCTTCGCCTCCTGCAGGACGTCGCCGGGCTTGAGGCCACCGGCGAGGATCATCTCGATGATTTTCGCATAGGCCTGCTTGGCAAGCGGTTGGCTCATGATTGTTGTTCCTCCGCCTTTGTCGCGGCCTCTGGTTTTTCTTCGAGAGATGCAAGGATATCCGCGAGCGCCTCGTTGCGCGCAATCAGCAGATCTTCAGCCTCATCCTGGGATATGGATTTGAAGCGAATGGTGCTGCCCGTCGCGGTCTGCGCCAACCGTGGCAGGTCGACCGAGGCAACCGTCGCGATCTTGGGGTAGCCGCCCGTCGTCTGGCGCTCCGCCATCAGCACGATCGGCCGGCCGGATGAAGGCACCTGGATCGAGCCTGCCACTGTGCCATCGGAAACAATATCGTGCCCTGTAAAGGCATGGATCGCCGGCCCGTCGAGAACCTGCGCCATGCGGTCTCGAGTTGGCGTGACGCCGAAGGGTTGCTGCAGAAAATTCTTCCAGGCCTTCGCGTCGAAATGATCCGCCTGCGGCCCCGGAACGACCCGCACCGGCCCACCGGAGCGGGAGAACGGTTTACGCAGCGCCAGCAGCGGCGCCGGTTTCGTCTCGCCGAGCGGCAGATGGTCGCCGATCGCAAGCCGCCGACCCTCGATGCCACCGAGACCGGAGCGAAGATGCGTCGAGCGCGCCTCCAGAACCATCGGCGTCTCTATGCCGCCCGAGATCGCAAGGTAACCCCACACCGCCTGTCGCAATGCACCGATCTTCAGGACCTCGCCCGGCATCAGCCAGTGGCTTTCCCAGCCGTGTCTGACCTCACCATCTACCGTGATGTCGACAGCGCCGCCGGTCACAGCGAAACGCACCGGCTTCTCAACCACGAAGGCCCCGCCGACATGCGCGAATTCCAACGCCGCGTCGCCATCAGCGTTGCCGACCAGCCGGCTGGCGATCAGCATCGATGCGCGATCCATCGCGCCGGCCCCGGAGACACCGAGGTGCATAAGCCCGGCGCGGCCGAAATCCTGGACCGTCAGCATCGGGCCGGCCTGTTTGATATGGAGCACGGTCATGGCGTCTCCCACTCCTCCACCGCCTTGCCTCGGCTGATGGCGGCATCGAGGCTTTCGGCCTCATCGACATCAACATGGCGGAACCGCACGCGATCGCCGGCGCGCAACAGGAATGGCTCGGCGCGAGAGGGATCGAACAGTTTGAGCGGCGTGCGCCCGATGAACCGCCAGCCGCTCGGGCCGGGAACGGAATTGATGCTGGCCTGCCTGCCGCCGATGCCGATCGCGCTCGCCTCGATCCGCTGGCGCGGAACGGCCAGGCGCGGCGTGTGCAACGGCTGCGGCAGGCCGCCAAGATAGGAAAAGCCCGGCGCGAAGCCGATCATGTAAACGCGATAATCCGCAGAAACATGCAACGCGATCAATTCCTCGCGCGACATCTGCTTCATTTCCGCCAATTCATCGAGATCGATCCCGACCTCGTGGCCATAGAGAACGGGCACGGTGATCCGGCGCGCGGTAGCGCTAGCCGCCGACAGCTGGCCGAGCCGTGCTTCGAGCGAAGTCGAGAGGTTCTTCGCGCGGATGACGGTTGGGTCATAGGCGACGAGAAGCGAGCGGTAGGTCGGAACGGTTTCGACGATACCTGTGATTGGCTGTGTCGCCAGCATATCTGCAAGCGCAATCACCCGCTGATTCGTTTCTTCATCGATCTGGTCGGAGAATTCGACGACGAGCGCGCTGTCGCCACAGGCGATGATGCGCGGATATTTGTGCTTTACCGACTGGGTCATCACCATATCCGGGACTTCACCTTTACGAGGGCTTTGGGCGCAGTAGAATGCCGCTCAGGCGGGAGTGCCGAGCGCAAACTTAGAGCGAGAGATATTTCCACCATCACCATCAAACACGTCTCGACAAGCAAGATTCTCAATCGACAATGCACTTGTCATTTCAGTACACCAACTGTATGTCAAGCGTTATCCTACATGCGCCGGCAATTGAAGAACGACCGGCAGCACCCTCGCAAACAAGGAGTTCGACCATGGTATCCGTAGATTTGAACTGCGACATGGGCGAGAGCTTCGGCGCCTACAAGATCGGCGACGACGCGGCCATGATGGAGATCATCACCACGGCCAACGTCGCCTGCGGTTTCCATGCCGGCGATCCCGTTGTCATGCGCGACACGATCCTGAGCGCAAAGAAGCATGGGGTCGCCGTCGGCGCCCATCCCTCCTTCATGGATCTCTATGGCTTCGGCCGACGCAGAATTTCGGGCGAACGGCCTGAAGATATCGAGGCACAGATCGTTTATCAGATCGCCGCGATCCAGGGCATGGCAACAGCACTCGGCTGGCCGATCACCCACGTGAAGACGCACGGCTCGCTCGGAAACATGGCGGCCGAGGATGCGGAACTGGCTGCGGTTTGCGTGCGCGCCATCCGTGCGGTCGATCCGAACCTCGTCTTCATCACCCTCCCCTACTCGCAGACCATGCGCGCCGCGGATAGCGCCGGCCTCAGCGTCGCGTGCGAGGTCTATGCCGATCGCCGCTATCGCGACAATGGCATGCTGGCGCCTAGACAGATGGAGGGCGCTGTCATTCATGATGTCGAGCAGAGCGTCGACCAGGTGCTCTCGATGGTCTGCAACAACAAAATCCCGACGGTCGGCGGCGCAAGCCTTGCCGTCGACGCGGCCACCGTCTGCATTCACGGCGACACGCCGGGCGCTGCGGTGACGGCGCGTGCGTTGCGTGACAAACTCATCGCCGCCGGAATCGACATAGCCCCCTTTTCCAAGCCTGAAATCTGAACGAGGAATGATCTTGACCCGTACCGTATATTTGAACGGCAGCTGGCTCGCCGAAGCTGACGCAAAAATCTCCGTCTTCGACCGCGGCTTCCTGTTCGCCGACGCGATCTACGAGGTTACTGGCGTTGTCGATGGTAAGCTGCTTGAATATGCCGGGCATTCAGCTCGCCTGCATCGCTCGATGGCCGAGCTCGGCATCGACTGCCCGCTGACGGAAGAGGAACTTCTGTCTGTTCATCGCGAGATCGTCCTGAAGAACGGTCTTCAAGAAGGGCTTATCTATTTACAGATTTCCCGCGGCGCGGCCGACCGCGACTTCGCTTTTCCTGAAAATGTGACGCCGACGTTGGTTCTGTTCACGCAAGCAAAGTCTGTACTTGACAATCCGAAGGTAAGGACCGGAATTTCCGTCGCCCTGGTTCCCGATCAGCGCTGGGCTCGGCGCGACATCAAGACGGTTCAGCTGCTTTACCCCTCGATGGCGAAGATGCAGGCAGCATCCATGGGCGCCGATGATGCCTGGCTGGTGGAGGACGGTTTCGTTACCGAGGCGAGCGCCGCGACGGCGCATATCATCAGCAAGGACGGCAAGCTGATCACGCGCGGCCTGTCGAACGCGATCTTGCACGGCATCACGCGCTTGAGCGTTCTCGACATCGCCCGCAACGCCGGCCTCGGCGTCGAAGAACGTGCATTTACTCCCGAGGAAGCGAAAAACGCTGCGGAAGCCTTCATCACCTCGGCCACCAACTTCGTTCTACCGGTCACCAAGATCGATGGGCAACCGGTTGGAGACGGCAAGCCGGGCCTGCAGACGCTCAAGCTTCGGCAACTGTATATCGACAACAAGCTGGCGAACGCGATCTGACCAACCGTTGTCGCCCCTCAGGGGCGACAACGATCCATTTGCAGCGTGGATTGCGATGGCAGCTTCAAGTGGGCAGAAGACTTCGTTCGCGGTCTTGAGAATGCTCCTACAAGGCAAGAATTTTGGCATGCAGATCGTCAGAGTGTCAGGCTGGAGATAAAACTCTGCCCCGTGACAGCGAATTAGTCTCGAACGCGATCGTATTGCCGACGGGCGGCCTCAAGCTCCGGACCGTAAGCCATCGACCATGCATAAAGCGCCTCGAACGGTTGCTGGAGTGAGCGGCCGAGCGGAGTAATCGTATATTCAACGCCAACCGGTGTCGTTGTCGTCAGAACTTCGCGGTAAATGAGCCCATTGCGTTCCAGCCGCTTCAAGGCTTCGGAAAGGGCCTTGTGCGTAATCCCGTCGAGGCGCCGCATGATTTCGTTGAACCTGGATGGCCTGGAGCACAGGACCGTCAGGATCAGCACTGACCACTTGTTGGCGATCTGCTCCAGCACCGGACGCGCTTTCTCCACATCCAGCAAGGCCTCAGTAGACACAGCTTTGGGCCGGCGGGAGGGGTCTACTTTGAGAAAAGGACCTTCATCCGGTGCAGTCATAGGTATACTCCTCGATATCTGCTTTACCTTTAGTGCGTAATTGACCGTAGGTATAGAGCGTATATCTAGGCTTCATCAACGATGATGGAGTTCACATGAGCAGATTGGCAAACAAGGTCGCCCTCGTGATTGGCGGAGTCGGTGGCATCGGTGGAGCGATTTCTCAACGCTTCGGCCGCGAAGGCGCGCAGGTCTATGCAACTAGCCGCAAAGGTGGAGAGAGTTTGCTGGAAACAGGAGGCTCCGGCAGCATCCGGGTCATTCAAGCAAACGCCAGCGAGAAGGCCGATCTTCAGCTTGTTCTAGAACAGATCAGGTCAGAACATGGCCGGATCGACGTCCTCGTGATCAATGCAGGCCTGTCGGAATATGCGCCGTTGGAAGACATTTCGGAGGATCATTTCGATCGGACATTTGGCCTGAATGTGCGGTCTCTCGTCTTTGCGGCACAGGGCGCGCTCGACCTCATGAAGGCTGGTGGAACGATCGTGCTGATAGGCTCGATCGCCGGCGATATCGGCACGAAGGGATACGGCGTCTATGGTGCGACGAAGGCGGCAGTTCGTTCGTTTACCCGCACATGGGCCAATGAGCTCGCTTCGAAAGGAATCCGCGTCAACGTTGTCAGCCCCGGACCAACCGATACGGCAATGATGGCAAGCGCCTCGAAGGAGGTTCGAGATGCCTTGTCCAGCATGATCCCGCTTGGTCGCATGGGTCGGCCTGAAGAGGTGGCGGCAGCAACGCTCTTCCTTGCAAGTGACGAGAGCAGCTTTACGACAGGCGCAGAACTAGCTGTCGATGGCGGCATGGCACAGATCTGACACGCACCCTCGGTTGGCTTGGGCAACAGAGGTATGAAGCCGACTTAAGCCGCGTGGTCACGGGAATGGCGACACCCTCACTGGCTGCACGGCGTCGTGGTGAGCAAAAACCAGGACCAACATCCGACGGCGCGCGGACGCGACTTCAGTCCTGCGCTGTCGGACGAACAACGATGCTTCCAACCTCGACATCGCCGGGCTGTTCGATCGCAAAGGCGATGGCGCGTGCGATAGCGTCCGGCGAGATTGCCAGCTGCTCTTTCTGCGTATTGATCCTAGCCCTCACGGTTTCGTCGGTAATCGATGAATCGGTGAAGGTGGTGTCGATGAAGCCCGGAGACACTTCGGTCACCCTCAGGTTTGGACCTGCTTCCTGACGAAGGGCTTCGGTAGCGGTGCGAAGCGCGTTCTTGGTGGCGGCATAGACCCCCATCGTCGGGACGATCTTGAGGCCGGCGGTCGACAGGACGTTGATCACATGGCCTCCACCCTGCCGCGCGAAAACCGAAAGTGCTGCTGCAATACCATAGAGCGTGCCGCGAAGATTGACGTCGATCATGGCGTCCCAGTCATCGACACGCAGCGCATCAAAACGAGAAATCGGACCAATGCCTGCATTGTTGACGATCACGTCCAAGCGACCGAATGCTTGGCAGGCGCGGCCAACCAGCATGTCGAGGTCAGACCGCTTCGTAACATCGGTCACGCAAAATATGGCCTTGCCACCTGCCCTAACGATTGCGTTCGCCACGTCGGCAAGCTCGACCTCGCTGCGAGCGCCGAGAACGATACAAGCGCCACGCGCCGCCAGGTGCAGCGCTGTCGCGCGCCCTATTCCCCGGCCAGCGCCGCTGATGACGATGACCTTATTTTCGATGGTCATGGAATGCTCCTTTAAAGTTGCTAACAATATACCGTGGCAAAGCTGGACCATCCATGCTTGGATGGCTCATTCTTTGTCGAGATCGGCCAAACCTCATGAATGACACCTTCTCAGACGTTCTAACGGCTCTTGGCACCAGCAGTGTCCGCGGAACCAGCCTGGAAGCAGGCGGCGCGTGGGCACTAAGCTTCGACGGAAGGGAGCGGCTGAAATTTGTCGCGGTCGTCAAGGGCCAATGCTGGCTCGTGCTTTCCGATCGGCCTCCTGAAGCGCTGAACGAGGGAGACGTGATCCTTCTCAGCGATACATCCTACACGGTGACGAGCGATCCTGGCCTTGATGCGTCAGATGGCATGGAGCTTTACGCGTTTCCGGGCCACAACACGGTGCGGATCGGAAAACAGTGCGACACTGTTATGATCGGCGGCGGCAGCGGGTTCGCAGCCGGCTGTGGATCGTTCGTTCTCGACGCACTCCCCAAGTTCCTGAAAATACAGCCTCGATCGCCGAGCGCCCGGAGCATTGCCTCGACGCTCGCCGCACTTAAGGATGAAGCAGACGCCGAGAGGCTCGGCGGCAGCCTTGTCGCTGCCAGGCTCGCCGACATACTCGTTGTGGAGGCCATCAGGGCTTATGTCGCGACCCATCCCGAAGACAAGCTGGGCTGGATCTCGGCGCTGGCCGATCCACGTCTCGCCAAGGTAATCAGGCTCATGCACGAGGATGTGGCGCGTCGTTGGACCATTGAAGCCCTGGCGCGGGAAGTTGGAATGTCGCGCTCGGCACTCACGTTGCGCTTCTCCCGGCGCGTGGGCCGGCCACCCCTCGACTACCTGACGCGGTGGCGTATGATCCTGGCACAGCGGGAACTGGCTCGGGGACGTGGGGTTCCAGAAGTCGCCGAACTTGTTGGCTATGCCTCCCAAAGCGCTTTTGCGCAAGCGTTTAAACGGACCATGGGCCGCACGCCCAGGGGGCAATAGTCTGCGAAGGGTACGTGGGTTCCTTCAAATGCGTATGCCCAAACAGGTGCAGACGACAGAAGCGAGCATGACCTTATCGGATATCTTTGTCCAAGTGCTCGCAGCCATTCTCGTATCGCTTGATCTCCCTATCACCAAATGCACGCCCGCCGGACGCTCCTTAGCTCGCGTCATATTTGATGCGTGCGTGCTGAATGTTCTCCCGATTGCTGTCCGCCCACATGACGAGAGCCATAACCGGGGCGAGAAGCGTTCGCCCCATGTCCGTCAACTCATAGTCTACCCGCGGCGGAATGGTTGGAAACAAAGTCCGCTTGACCAACCCATCGCGTTCCAGTCCGCGCAAATTGATCGTCAGCATCCGTTGCGAGATCCCATCGATCTGTCGCTTCAATTCGTTAAACCGAACAGGCCGTCCCTGAGGGTTGCGATGATGTACAGGTGCACTTGTCGCCGACAAGGTCGAGGATTGCGCGAACCACCCTACAGTCTCCACCTTGGGGGGGTAGGAAGATCGATGTTACCAAGTGTCATCCGAGTGCCTTCTTGCGGGTGATTTCCAGTGATTTTATTATTGTTAGTCACAAGAATTTACCACCCCGTTCATATTGGAGCATTCATGACCATCCTCCTCGTTACATCGAGCCCACGTAGCTCGGAAGGTTTCTCCACCCGCTTTGCAACTGAGATTGCCGAAGGGCTGAAGGCTCGCAGGGGAGGACCGCTCGTGACCCGCAATCTCACGACCAACCCACCGCCGCAAATAGAGCAGGCCTATATTCAGGGCCGCGTCGCAGCTCCAGAGGCGCGTACACCGAGCAGGCTAAGGCCGTCGCCCTTGCCCAGGAACTTGTCGATGAGGTGAAGGCAGCTGACGTGCTCGTCCTCGGCTCGGGAATGATCAATTTCGGACTGCCGTCACAGCTCAAAGCCTGGTTCGATCACATCACCTGGCCAGGTGAGACCTTTGGCTACAGTGAAGCCGGTGGCCCACAGGGATTGCTGACCGACAAGAAGGTCTATCTCGTCACTGCCAGCGGCGGCGTCTTCTCCGGAGGCGACTGGTCCGCCTTTGACTTCCAGACCGGATATCTGCGCCACCTGCTGGGCTTCATCGGCCTGACCGACGTTGAAATTGTTCGCGTGGAGGGCACCGTTTTCGGTCCCGAAGCCGTCAAGGCTGCCATCGCAGCCGCCGAAACTCAGGTTCGCGGGGTCTTGGAAAGGCGGCCTGAAGGTCGACCGGCTTACCGCTGCGGCCGTGACTACCAGGCTTTGAGCGGCCAGTGTGGTCGCTTAAAGCATCGACAAACAGGTCAACACTATGAAGATCACTCTGTTTGGAGGGACCGGACCAATCGGAAAGCGCATTATCGAAGAGGCGCTGCAGTGCGGATAAGAGCTATCCGCCTACACCCGTGACGCCACAGAAATTTCAACATTCGACGGTAAGATCATCGGTGGCGACCTCAATAACCGCTACACGATCATGGCATGCGTCGCGTGTGCGGACGCTTTCATCAGTGCGTTTGGACCCAAGAGTTTGAAATCCCCCGAGAAGCGGCCGATCATGCGCGGCGTCGCCACAATCATCTCCGTTATGGAAGAACTGAATGTTCGTCGGCTCATCCAGATCTCGACCGGCGCCTATCGTAATCACGATGACAGCTTTGATTTCACGTCGCAAGCATTCTCGCAAAGCTAGATCAGGCCCGTCAGGCAAAACCAACAGGGCCTGGTTCCAGCACGAGTTGGCGGCTCAATCGCTGGCCTCGTCATCGGGGTCATTGCCTTGGACTTCGGAATGGAGAGCGCGTTGGTATCGAACCAATCGCTGGTCTATGCCCTAAACCCCAACGCGCGTGCCCGTCTCAACACGGTCCTGATGGGCTCCATGTTTCTTGGCGGCGCCATCGGATCGGACGTGGCCATTGCTGACTGGACCAACGCCGGATGGCTCGCGGTAGCCGCGGTCGGCGGGCTGGTCAGTGCCGTCGCCGTCGCACTTCAAGTTAGGCGCTCATAGAGCGAGGACCATGGATTTAAGAAGCTTGGCGGTCCGTGTCGCCGGTTCGGATTTGCGGGTCGAGTTTCAAACAATCTGTGAAATCCAATGCCGCCATACGTGCTGAACGATCTCGCGATCAACGTCGCAGCCGCCCTCCGCACAATCCGTTCGGCCGTCGGACACTTTTGCGAAGGCTGCGAGACAATACGTGTCACGGGCGGTGGTCTCGCCACCCGCCCCATGCCGCCCAGCGTTAGACTGCCCGCACCCGCAGTCTTGCGACGTCCTTGAGCGGCGGCAGGCCAAACTGCCTAGCATACTCCCGACTAAACTGATTGGGGCTTTCATACCCTACGCCGAAGGCCACCGATGTCGCGGTGCCTTCCCCTGATAGCAGCAGGGAACGCGCATGCAGGAGACGAACATGCTTCTGGTACTGGATAGGACTGAGCGCTGTTACCGCTTTGAAGTGGCGATGGAACGCGGACACGCTAAGTGCGGTCATCTCCGCCAGTTCCTCGACGCGGAGAGGCTTCGCGAAGTTTTCCCGGATCCACCGAATAGCACCGCCGACGCGTGCGAGAGGCGTCTCCGGCATCGCAATGTCGCGAAGCATCCAGCCGAGAGGCCCGCGCAGAACACGGAACAGGATTTCACGCTCGTAGGCAGGTGCCAGGGCGGCGACATCGTCAGGACGGTCAATCAAACGAAGCATGCGCACCCAGGCATCGAGCAGCTCGGGAGTTATTGGAGCCACCGAAAATCCCGAGCTGTAGAGGGTTCCGCCGGCAGTCGTTGGCAGGTCAGCGATCAGGTTCGCAACGATGGCCGGATCTAGCGTGAGACTGATCGCGAGGTATGGTCGGCCACGTTCATCCGGATGGACCGAGCCCACGGCCGGCAGGTCGACCGACATTACGAAATAGGTGGCCGGATCGTAGTGAAATGTCCGGTCGCCGACCGTCATGGACTTCGATCCCGTCAGGATCAGATTGACCATCGGTTCGTAGACGGCGGCTAACTGATGCTCCGGGATCTCTCCTTGCACCATCGCCACACGGGGTATCCCGGTTTCGGTTCGGCGGTTCTCCGCTCGCGCAGCCAGATGTCGGAGTTCTTCAAGCTGTTGTTCCATCGGAGGGACGATTGCACGCGCCGAAAGTTTCAGCAACAGGAAAGCAGAAATAGGCAATGATCGAGGAGGATCGGGTGAGCGCTGCGCGGCTGCTGCGGATATCAAATCGTCATCCTTATCGGACATTGGAGAATTGTCATGAAGATCGTTATTGTCACCGGCGGGAGCCGCGGGATCGGCGCCGCCACGGCGCGAATGTGCGCAGCGAAAGGGATGGGAGTCGTCCTGACCTACAACAGCAATGCTGAGGCCGCGAACGACGTTGTCGCTTCTGTAAATGAGATCGGCGGCCTTGCGGTCGCCCTAAACCTGGATGTCTCGCAGATCCATTCGTTCGCGGTCTTCCGAAAAAACCTAGAGAAAGTGCTCCAAGCAACGTTCGGCCGCGGCGACTTTGACTTCCTGGTCAACAATGCCGGATATGGGCTGTTCACGCCCCTCGCCGACGTAACCGAGGACCAGTTCGATGGTCTGTTCAATGTCCACCTCAAGGGACCGTTCTTCCTGACGCAAACGCTTCTGCCTCTGATGGCCGATGGCGGGCACATCGTGAACATGACGAGCGCGACCACCCGCGTCGCTTTCGCCGGAGTGGCTCCATACGCGTCCTTCAAAGGCGGCCTCGCGGTGATGACCCGATACTTGGCCAAGGAACTCGGCGGACGACAGATCCGGTCGAACTCCGTTTCTCCAGGGCCGATCCGAACAGACCTTGGTGGCGGATTGAACGAGGAATTCGAAGCAAAGCTTGCGGCTATGGCGTCGCTGGGACGCGTTGGCGAGCCCGATGAGGTTGGGAGTGTGGTCGCCAGTCTCCTGTCTGACGAGAACTGCTGGATCAACGCACAGGACATCGAAGTTTCCGGCGGCTACGTGATCTAAAGGAAAACAGCGATGCTTGATCATATCTTTCTGACGGTTCTGGATACGGAACGCTCCATCAAGTTCTATTCCAGAAGCCTTCGGCCGATCGGGATCACCGAGCGGCACGACTACGATGGAAAGGACGGCCCCGTCGGCCATCCCGACCTTAAAGGCTTCGGCGCAAGCGGACGGATGTTCTTTTGGCTGCGGCAAGGCGAACCCTCGCCTGGGGCGGTTCATGTCGGCTTTGTCGCGAGCTCAGAAGCGTCGGTTGCCGCCGCCTACGACGCAGCGATCGCCGCGGGCGCCATGTCGATTTACGCGCCGGGATCGCCGCATCACTGTGACCCGCGCTACTTTGCATCGCAGGTGCGCGATCTTGATGGCTACACTAGAGTTTGTCTTCAAGAGCTGGCAGCACGAAAGGTGACGATGATGGAGGAGAAGGCTGACTTCCACGCCGTGGCCGCACGTCTTATCAATGCGACGAACGCTTTCGATACCGACGCGGTGACGGCTTTGTTCACTCCGGACGCGGTGATCGACGACCCGTCCACCGGAAAACGTTTCGACGGGAACGACGGCATTCGCGACTACGTCGAGCGGTTCTTCAAAGGATACAAGACAGTGACACGTCTCCTGACGGTGGAGACGTTCGGCCCACGCAGCGCGCGCCTTCGAGTCGATTTCACAGGCGACTTCGGTCACGAGGTCGGACGGCTGGATGTCAGATTGGACAGCACGGGACTGATCGAACGGATCGATGCAGACCTCGAATAGCCCGCCGTCATAGCGCTAAACGATGGGTCGCTCAGCATTCGGTGCTTTAGGATGTCTCTCCCTTTGCCATGCTTCGACATTGCCCCACGGACGCCATCCCTGCGTACAACCGAACGCCATCTCGCATGCATCATGAGGAACATCAGACCGGCCCAAGGTTGGGTCTATACGAAGCGCTTACAGCGCGTTCAGCTCTATCTTGTCCAAACTTTGCACACCGCAGTGTCTGTGTGACGGAAGGTTTCGAACCCCATTCGCGCATAGTATGATTGTGCAACAAGGTTATCTTTGCCGATAAACGCCTCGATCTTGGACAGTCCAGCTTCGATTGCTGCCTCGCGGCTGCATTTGAACAGTCGCCTGCCTACTCCCCTGCGAGCAGCGTCGGGGGACACGTGCGTTCCTATGATGCCCCATCCAACCGGCGTTTCGTACCGGTTGCCCTCGGCTGCGCGGATAAGAGACTGTATCCCAAGAAGATTGCCTTTTTCGTCCTCGGCAAGACAGCACCGGATGCCAACCGGGTTGTCCGTATAGTTTTCACGAACAAATTCGATGTCTGCTCGCGCGGTCCGCTTTCCAGCGGCGACAAGCTTCTGGAGCATCTCGCTGATCGCAGGCGCGTCTTGCGCGGTGGCGGTGCGAATATTCACGGTAACCTCCTTTGATACGATGTGGATGGCTTGGTGAACCTATGTTAGGCGGCTAAATGATCAGCGCCTTATCGGTCCACAGCCGATTGGCTCCGACAAAGGCCAATCTATTGTCCCCACGACGGCAGCCTGGCGGCAGTTCATCCAGTTCGTCCACCTGACCGCCACCGATGACGAGATAATCTGGAAGCAGCGCTGCCTGCAGGCGGGAAACGACATCGAACACCGAGGCTTTCCATTTCTTGTGTCCCCTACCGTCGAGACCACGGCGGCCCACATAGTCCTCGAACGAGCCATGCTTTTTATAGGGCAAATGCGCAAGCTCAAGCGGCTGAGCGACGTTCTCGATCACCATCGCTGCGCCCAACCCGGTGCCCAGCCCCAGGAACAACAGCCGGCCACCATCATAACTGCCAATAGCCTGCATCAAGGCGTCGTTGACAATCTTGACGGGTTTGCCGAAGGCTCGGTCAAAGTCGAAGTCTTTCCATCCCGGACCTAGGTTCACAGGTTCCAGTGATGGCCGATTGTCCTTCACTGGGCCGGGATAGCCAATGGAAAGGACGTCATAGTCAACATCGTGCGCTAGTGCCTGAATGGCAGCGACGGCGTCCTTCGCCGAAGTCTTTGGCCCAGACTTTGCCTTCCGTTCTTCGATTCCATCCGCCAATATCTTGATGTGATTGCCGCCGATATCGACCGCGAGGATGCGCCTGGCTTGTGTGTCGGCATTTATGTTGGGCATCGAAATCCTATCGGGAAAGAGAATGCGTCTAAAGAAACTCGGCGTGAAGGACTTTTAACCTAGGGCCCGCGCGTTTTGGGTCCACACCGTCATCTTGGCTCAGTGTAGAATTGGAGCGAGCCGTCGTTGATTGCAAGGAGCAGCGATCTGATCACTCACTCGGCGCCCTGCGACCGCTCGTCTGCAGCTCCATGCAATCGAGAAAGGTTTAGAGCGCTATTGATCAGGCCCACATGGCTAAACGCTTGCGGGAAGTTTCCAAGCATCACCTCGTGCTGGGGGTCATATTCCTCGGAAAGCAGACCGACGTCATTGCAAAGTTCGAGCAGTCGATTGAAAAGCGTTTTGGCGTCCTCTTCGCGGCCGATCAGACTTAGCGCATCGACCAACCAGAAGCTGCATGCCAGAAACGCGCCCTCGCCAGGCGGCAATCCATCTCCAACGTCCTGGGTTTCGTAGCGCAGGACAAGCCCATCGCGCATGAGCTTGCTTTCGATCGCGGCGACAGTGCCAATGTAGCGATGATCATCCTCCGGCAGGAAGCCGACCAAGCCTATGTGCAAGAGACTGGCGTCGAGAGTGGTCGAACCGTAGGCCTGCACAAAGCTTCCCATCTTTTCATCGTAGGCCTTCTCACAAACCTCACGATGGATCTCGTCTGCGATGGCGCGTAGTTCTTTTGCACGCTCGGTGTCGCCAGCTTCCGTCGCCATCCACACGCCACGATCGAACGCAACCCAAGCCATCACTTTAGAGTATGTAAAATGCTGCCGATCGCCTCTGACCTCCCAGATACCCTCGTCAGGGTCCCGCCATACTTTTGTTAGGAATGGAATGAGGGCGGAGTTCAGCGTCTTGCCGCGTGGATGTGACGGAAGCCCACCTTTCACTGCCTGGGTCATCGCGTCGGCGACCTCGCCATAGACATCAAGCTGAAACTGTTCCGCTGCGGCATTCCCGATCCTAATGGGCCGAGATGAGCGGTAGCCCACAAGCCAAGTGGCCTCCCACTCCAGCAGGTTTCGTTCGCCAGCGACGCCATACATGATCTGCATCTGCTCAGGTGAGCCCGCGACAGCACGCAGCAGCCAATCTCGCCACGCGGCCGCTTCATCGTAGTAGCCGAGCTTCATGAACGCGAGCAGGGTCAGCGTTGCGTCGCGGAGCCAGCAGTAGCGATAGTCCCAGTTGCGGGAACCTCCCAGCTGTTCGGGCAGAGACGTCGTCGCGGCTGCGACAATTCCGCCGGTGGGCATGTACGTCAGGGCTTTGAGCGTGATCAGCGATCGCTTTACCTGTTCGGTCCAAGGTCCGACATCTGGGCACTTCCTGACGAAGTCGATCCAGAATTTTGAGGTCTCGCGGGCGGCTTTCTCGATCTTTCGTGGCGTTGGAACCGGTAGATGTGATGAGCAGTAGGTGAGTGTAAAAGCAAGCTGCTCGCCTTCCGAAATGTCGAAAAATGCCCGCGTGCGCATGTCTTGACCTTGCAGCTCGATGGGGGAGGTAAGGATCAGCATGTCTGGACCGGCAATTGCCGTGAGGATGCCATCCTCGGCCTGCGTCACCCATGGTATCGTGCGGCCGTAGTCGAACCGAATGACCAGTTCAAAATCGAACGTGACGCGACCGCGTTTGCCTTCCACGATGCGGACCAAGTCGTTGACACCATCTCGCAACGGCATGAAGTCGCGCACAACAGCGACACCGGTGTCGGTTTCGAATGTCGTTTCAAGAATGAGGGTATCCTTTTGATACTGACGCGTTGTCCGATACTTTTGGCGCGGGCTGATCGACCATCGGCCGTTTTCTTCATTCCCCAGCAGCGCGGCGAAGCAGGCGGGGGAATCGAACCGAGGAAAGCAAAGCCAATCGATTGATCCGTGACAAGACACAAGCGCTGCGGTTTCGCAGTCTCCAATCAGGGCATAGTCCTCGATCTTGGCTTCCAACCGGCGCTCCCATGTCTAGATGAATGGGTGTTAAATAGGCCGGTGACAAGATCTTCAACCATTGTGAGGGGGCCTGGACGACATGATTGTCACGTGGGGCAACCTCCACGCGAGGCCAACATGTGGATAAATCCTCACGAAGCCTCTAAGCAAGTCACAGCTTTTTTAGAGATTGCCACTAGGGTGACGACCGCAACCGAGATCTCAAAATGCTTCCCTGGAATGAACTTCTTGCAAACCTAGCAATTGTGGCGCTGGCGACGTCGATCTGGACGGCCGCACACAGCTGGATGGACACCATTTCCCTGACACGACAGCGGATCGCATTTGGCGTGTTAATGGCCAGCGCGACGTTGATCGTGATGTCGGTGCAATTTCAATTCACGCCGGGTGTCTTCCTTGGTCTGCGCTACACGCTTCTGGCCGTCACGGCATATTTCGGGGGCCCCTTAGCGGTTGTGTTTCCGACAATTGTTGCCGTCACAAAGAGGCTGCATGACGGTGGAACAGGGGTCTGGGTTGCCCTCCCTCATATCTCACTTGCTGTCGCGTCACGGCTCCTCGGATTTTATCGCGGTAAAGGGACATGTCGCGCACTCCCGCTCTTGTTCTTGTCGCTTGCCGTGGTCTTCAGCGGCACTGTGGGCTTCTTCGTCATGGTCCCATACGCGGCGTGGCCTGGGATGATAAGCAAGGTGGTCGCTCCTTTTTCCTCCATCCTCTTCGTGTCGACGTTTTTCGCAAGCTTTGCAATTTCGCAAGAGCTCAAGCGTCAGCGCCTCGCCGAGCAAAACCAGATTTATCGAGCTGTTTTCGAGGCCCTGCCCGACTGCCTCAATGCGAAGGACCTTGACGGCCGTTTCATCGCCGCGAACTCTGCAACGGCAGCGCTTATGGGTGCTCGCCAGGCCGATGACCTGATCGGAAAAACCGACTTTGACTATTATCCTGAGGTTGTTGCCACATCATTTAGAAAGGACGAAAGACGACAGCTGACTAGCAACGCCGCACTGACCGTCGAACAAAGATTTGTACGGCCGGATGGCAAGGAAGCCTGGCTGTCCACCCTGAAAGCCCCACTTCGCGATGCGTCGGGTGTCATGGTTGGCGTAATCACCCACAATCGCGAGATTACCCTACAGAAGCACCTTGAACTACGGCTTGCCGAAACCCGGCGCAACCTTGCCGACGCGATTTCCAGCATGGCAGATGGACTCGCCATGTTCGATGCGCAGGACGTCCTGGTATTCTGTAACTCTAGGTACCAATCGCTTTTTCCTGTCACAGCCGATGTCCGAATTCCGGGCAGTCCCCTGCGGGCAATCGTCCAAGCCTCACTTGAGCGGGGAGAGGTGCGGCCCGACGCAGGGAGCGGCGCTACCGACATCGACGAAATCATCAGCCAGCTCAAGACACCTGGACTCGTGCGCCTCCTCCAGGTTGCAGACGGCCGCTGGATTGAAACACGTTCGCAATCGACCAAACTTGGGGGCTTCCTGCTCATTTTTACCGATGTAACAGAAGCGAAGGAAACTGCCCAGAAGCTGGAAGCGCTCAACCAGAAGCTGGAATCTCGAGCGAATACCGACCAATTGACTTCATTGCCAAACCGGCGAGCGTTCGATCGACAGCTTGATGCAGCGCTTTTCCAGGCAGGTGTAAGCGACACAGACCTTGTGCTGCTGATGATCGACGTCGACTACTTCAAACTCTATAACGATTGCTATGGCCACGTCGCCGGAGACGAGGCCTTGCAAAAGGTAGCATCTTCGATTGACAATGCGGTGTCGGGTCTTCCTGGGGCGACAGTCGCCCGATATGGTGGTGAAGAGTTTGCTGTTGTCATTCCATTTGCATCAGTTGCCGAGGCGGCAAACGTTGGAAAGCTGATCTGTGCCGCGGTCCGCAGCATGTCCCTAGTGCATCAATCCACCCCAACGGGACACGTGACGGTTAGTGTAGGTGTCGCGTCGATTATGAATCAACGCGAGGCACGTAAGGATGCGCTGCTGGAGGCAGCGGATCGTGCTTTGTATCAGGCCAAGGCTCAGGGTAGAGATCGCGTTCATGTCGACACAGTCGTTGCTCCGGTTTCAAAACACGGTTGATTAGCGAACGTGGAAGCATGCTGCGGCGGCCCATCGTCTGGGTCGCCAACTTGCTGCGCAAGGCAACGAGGTCCGGTTGATTTCACTGGCATAGGGTCATCCGTATACCGAGGTCAATTACCACGTTGACCGGGATTCCAAAGGGATTGCAGAAGCTGCATCTCGCCCGACCACGCGCTCTCGTGAACCTAAGTGTATGGTCCCCGCATAGGCTTCATTTGGCTGGCGAGCTGCGAGCAGAATGGAGAGAGTTCAAGACAAAGATCGGCGACCTGAACACCAGCTGGTCCAGCTGGCACGCGATGATGCCGTCATTCGCAGGCTGACTTCCATGCCCGGTATAAGCTTGCTCAGGCGGCGGTGGATAATGCGGGCGGCTTTGCAAAAGCGCGTGATTTGAGTGCACGGCTGGGATCGTACCTAGACAATGCAACACCGGCGGTAAGCCCCAGCTGTTTGGGATATCAAAACGTGGCAAACTCCAGCGATTTGCTTACCGGATTGGCGCCTACTCAATGGGTTCGTCCAGCCAGGCAATTGCGGCTTTATCTCGGCGACAATGGAATCTTGGCTCGGGCCCAATTTGCCGCTGTCGCTGGCCGACCGCACCGGGACCGCTCGACCGAGCTCGATCGATCCGCGCGCTGCTGAAGCCGAACAACGGCGGCAGGCGAGACGTTGAAAGCAGCAGCGGCCGCCCGCCGCGCTTGGAGGCAATTCCCGCGATCTAATCGCCTTCGGCTATTGCATTGTTCTCCACCATCAGCGCGAAAGCCGGCTGGTCTATTATGGTCGGGACAAGCATGATCATTCCTACTGGATCGTCGGCGACAATTGGTGAGGGTCGGGGTTTGGTATATCAAAAACTCCGAGCAGCTTCTCGAATTCAATCAGCACCAGCTTAAATTCCATATCGCCCATGGCAGCGATCTGGATAAGCTCCGAAGACACTCGTGCGATGAGCGTGTCGAGCCAAATCCTTTTGTCAACCCGGATTCGTCCCAGCACGTCCTTCCTAATATCCCGCAACTCTGTCAAAATGCGCGACACCAATTCGACCCGCTCCTCGTAATTCATCCACTGCAGGCCGTTTTGTGCGTGCCGAATCTCGGCTGTGATTCTTGACGGCATTACCCGCCCTCCTGTCGTATCGATGAAGCTAACCACGACGAACCTGCCGGCGACACGGGCTTTGGTCGCATATGGCTCGACTATTCGTTTGCCGCGACCGATTGATCCAGTTCTATCGGCGTGCAATTCATGCGCGCACCACCGCAGGGTTGATAGGTGTTGTCTTCGGCAAGGTAGGAAGGCCGGCAATGCCAGCTCGATGTTTTAGGCCATGCCGATCCGGGCCGCGGAGGCCGCGAGCGTGATTGTACTCACGACCTTGGCCGTTCCGATCGCCGCGCTTGCGAGCCGTTCATCGTCTTTATTCTTTGTTGTGAGAGTAAGTTCGCCCGCCGTCATATCGTCCGGGCCGGATCAATGGGATCAGCCGACACGACATGTGCTAAGCCACCCAACGTAATGATGGCGAAGAGTAAGCGCGTTGCATTGGAAGGTGCGGATCGCTTCTCCGGACAAGGTTACGTCGCAACGGCCGCTAGCGTGGTGGTTTTCTCGAAGAGTTCCCGCGCCGGCTGTGGCCTGCCGAAGAGATAGCCCTGCCCCGTTTCGCATCCAAGCCGTTGCAGGGTTTCGACCTCAGCCTTGCCTTCAACTCCCTCCGCCACGACACCGAGCTTCAGCCCATGCGCCAAGGAAACAACGGCTTTGACAATCTCCAGAACACCATCATTGGCGTTCATGACCCGAACGAAAGACTGGTCGATTTTTAGCTTATCAAGGGGAAGGGAGGTCAGATAGCTCATTGACGAGTAACCGGTGCCGAAATCGTCAAGTGCTATGGAAATTCCTGTTTCTCGCAATCTGCGCATTTTCTCGATCGTTGGCCCGCCTTGCTCCAAAAACGTGGACTCGGTCAACTCGAGACAGAGACGCGACGCAGCCAAACCGGAGACGGCTATAGCTACTCGAACAATCTCCTCAACGTCGGACTGTGCAAACTGAACAGGAGACACGTTGACGGCTACCGTGGCGTCTCCCGGCCAATCGGCCGCCGCTGTGCATGCTTCAATCAGCGCCCAGCGTCCCATTTCGCATATGAGTCCTGTCGACTCTGCGATTGGGATGAATTCGACAGGCGAAATCAAACCAAACTCCGGATGCTGCCATCTAATCAGAGCCTCAGCTCCAATCAGCCGACCACTTGAGAGCTCGATTTGTGGCTGGTACAGCAAGAAGAACTGACGCTGCACGAGAGCCTCTCGCATATCAGTTTCGAGACGCCGCGCTCGCGCTTGGCGAACGGCCGAAGCGGGATCATATTGCGCCCATTGGCGGCCAGGCACAGAGCGTACCAAATCCAAAGCGGACTCAGCTTCGCGGACGCGGCTTTCAGCATTGTTATCGACGTCCTGTGCGATGCCGACCCGAATACTGACCGGTACCGAAGTGAACCCGACGGCAATAGGATCCATAAACAGATCAAGAAGCCTCAAAGCGACGCCTTGCGCCTCGTGAAGGTTCGGGGAACTTAAAGCGACTGCGAAAACATCTCCTGCCAATCGGGCAATGAGGCTGTCGCCGAATTCTGAACGCAAATGCGAGGCTATCGCTCTCAGTACGTCGTCGCCGGTATCCCGTCCAAGGGTCGCGCACACCCCAGAAAATCGCTCGACGTCAAGCACTGCGATTTGATAGGTCTCCTTGGACACATCAAGGCGGGCTGCGAACTCGCGACGATTGAGAAGGCCAGTGAGCTCATCGTGTTCTGCAAGGTATCTAAGCTTCTCATGGTATAGTCGACGAGCTGTCACGTCTCTTAAAATGACGCAGCCAGCAAAACCGTCATCATGTTGAGTAGCGTCGGTTCGCTCATTCGGAGAAATCGTTGCGACGGCCTCAAGGTGAACGGTCTTCGCACCGACCTGCATCGAGAACTCGACAGTTGTCGAATGGATTTTTGAAGGGTCGGCGCGATGTCTATCGATGAGCACCTGAACTGCTTCGACAATGGTAGGATCGGCATGCTCGAAAAGATCGCTATCTAGTTTTGTATCGAATAGCTGCCTGGCAGACTGGCTGGCTTCGATTACTTTCAGATGACTGTCAAATGCGATGACACCGTCGGAACTGTCTTGAATTATCCGTTTCATCAACAGGCGGGTATTTCTCCTCTCAACGTTCGCGACGACGAGGAGGATTTGCCCGAAATCTAGCCGTTCATTCAGGAACATCAGAAAGGAAAGCGACAAGATCAGCCAGGGCACGGCCGTTCCAATGATGAAACCCAAATCTTTCTGGAGAAAAAACGCGCCGATCTCGATCAGTATCCCCAACGATCCCGTCATAATCGCTACGCTTGCCATGCCGATCGAGCGCCAGGTCAGAGCTACCACAATCAGCATCGCGGAAAAAAACAACTCGAGAGGTATTTGGTTGAAGGCACGAAGGTGCCTGTTTTGCAACAGAGTTTCGGCTGCGAGAACATGGATCATTGGACCAGCCAATACGCCATAAATCGGAACCGGGAAAATGTCCTTTAATTCAGTAGCCGAGGCTCCAACGACAATCGACCGCCCTGTCAGCGCTTCAGCACCCACATGACCGTTGAGCACATCGGACAAAGAGAACGTCGGAACGGTATCCGGACGTATCGAAAAATCAATCAAAGACGACCCGACATGATTGTCTGTTTTCGCCAAAGTAGCCGCAGCAGATTGAATAGAAACGGCATCAGATTGCTCGCCAAGCGCGAAGCGACGAACATTGCCATCCGAATCCAAGGCAACATTTGCAAACACTGGCCATGACTTCTCGGCGAGCAAGCCAATCGGTCGGGTGATAGTGGTTTCAGAGCCCTTAGCTGTGACTTGCTGGCGAAAAACTGGGAGAAGGACACTTCCACCAGCTCGGTCCAGACCTGCAGCAAGCTTATCATCTTCAGACTTCTGTGAAGGTGTGCTGAAGTCAACGTCGATGAAAATGTCTCCAGCGCCAGCAGCAGAAATCCGGTCGATCAGTTCAGCGTACACGCCACGTGGCCAAGGCCAGACGCCCAGCGCATCTAAACTCGTTTTATCTATGGCTATGAATGCGATCGTCCCGGAGGCACTACGGGGAGCCATTTGAAATCGTGTCGCAACGATGTTGTCGTTCCAATTCTGCACCACAAACATACTGGGCGCGACTACCGGCAATGCTAACATGGTGGCAATTAGAGCAAGTCGAAGGACGACGGACCCAGATCGACTACCTAGCGACCTCCAAAAAGCCTTGGATTTGGCAATCACTTATTGTTGCCCTTGCCGCCGTTCCCATTGCCATTGTTTCCATTCCCGTTAGCGCCCCCGTTACCATGTCCGTTGCCGTTGTTGCCGTTTCCATTTCCTCCACTATTGTTGCCGTTCCCGCCACCGTTGCCGTTACCGTTACCGTTACCGTTGCCGTGGCCGTTGCCGTGGCCGTTGCCGTTCCCGCCACCGTTGCCATTGCCGCTGTTGCCGTTTCCATTTCCACCGCCGTTGTGCCCGTCGCCGCCACCGCTGCCGTTGCCGCTTGCACCACCGTTGCCATTGCCGTTCCCGTTATTTCCCTTGCCGGTTCCACCACCATTGTGGCCGCTGTTGCCATTTCCACCGGCTTTGCTGCTTTTGGGGTCAGACGCGGCTTCACCTGCCGAAGCGCGGCCGGCGGTTACCGGTCCTTCGCCGGGCTTCACTTGCCCAATTGCCGAAATGCGCGCAGCCGAACGAGGCACACTAACAATGGATGGCTCGACTTGGCCCGACACCGTCATCCCTTTCTTGCGATCAACAGCCGCACTCTGCCGGGGACCAATGTTGGACCGCTGGCCGCTGGCAAATGAGGTAACCTCAACAAGTCCCCGATCGACTGAAACGGATGCCTTGGTCTTGCCGACCGTCACGTGAAATATGGTTCCCTTTACGACGGCAGCGAGAAACGGCGTCTGAACAGTCGTATGAGGCTGGCTTCTCTTTTCAATCTCGAGGTCAATCGAACCTACCTGCTGAAGGACTTCTGTCTTGCGAGAGAAGAAGCCAGACGTTGTGATGGAAGCGAGTGTGCCTGGTTGCAATGAGATTTCTTCGACGCCTCGCGTAAGCTGCAGTCGCCCGCGAGGCCCAGTCGACAGCCATGCCTTGTTTGGAACGACATCTCCAACATGGACGTCGGTCCAGGTCGATTGGTCGACCGTTACCTTAACCTGACTTGTCGTCTTGACGACAACCCAGTCATTGCTGGCAGCCTGGGCTGGAGCGCAAAAGAGAACAACCGCTAGAAAAACCCAACGAGAAACAAACGACATGCACTTTCCCCTAAATTGATACGGGTATAAGGGCATGCTTCAGTTAAGAATGAATATAGATAAGCAGCGATATCTCTTGTCCGCTAGCGTACAGAACCCGTCGCTCTGGCAAAGCATCGCGGCAGCGTTGACCTACGAGCGTTACCAGGCGAAAAATCGATTGTCGTCCACCTTGAAGTAGAGTGTATTCGAGCTATTTGCCTCGCAAATCTTGGGGGCAAATTTTGACGATTGATGAATTGATTGACCTACAGGAGGCGGGTGGGAGAGCTCGCTTGTTAGGCGTACCGATGCATGGTAATCCCTATGTTCCTCCACAGCAGTTGGCTAAGTCAGGTCCCGATTTGATTGGAGACCGCACCATTCAGCACGATGCTTGGAAGTTCGGTTGGGAAATGGAAGATGAAGGCCTGAGAATACAGATCTCACGTCGTTTCAGAGACTTCGAACGCTCTCATCCTGTGCAAACGCCACAGCATGGTGACGCAAACTGTCAGCCGATTAGAGCGAGGTAAGTCGCTACGTCGTAATCCCTAGTAACGAAGCGACCGTCCTTTGCCGCGTTCTAGGCCGTGGAGCGCAATGCGGTGGCGGATGGTTGTCCTCACATGACCCAGCGTCTCCACAGACGTCGAACTCTTGAGCGACAACGTTCATGACGTCGCACTCGCGGCGTCAATCTTTCGAAAGCCAGCGACGTTGCACGCGCTCTCCAACACGGCGGAGAACAGTTGTCGATCCTGGTGCTGAAGGCCCGACAGCGTTCGCGATCGGGTGACCGTTTTGCGAAGCTGCAGACGACTATCAGTAAGCCGTCCGAGCTCGACGAATTGCCTGAAGCACCTTGCCTGATATCGTGCGGCAGACCTCTCGAAGCTGACTTTGTCAATCCAGTTCCGGGTGTTGGCCCACGAGCCTGTCACGCTTTTGCTGAAGAAGTTGCATCTGCTCTGCCAACTCCGCCATCGCTTCATCGATCTTTTCGACGCTTTCCTCGATGTATAGATAATGCTCCGCAAGAAGCGCTCTTGCCTCTTTGCGGCTGGAAGCGTTCGGCGTATCTCCATAGAGGGGCCGATTGGCCGTCTCCTTGAGGAAAAAGGTCGTCAGAAGACCCGCGGCTGCAGCAATCATGAGATAGTACGCCGGCATGTAGATGTTGTCGGTCGCTTCGACCAACCATGCCGCCACGGTGGGTGTGAGGCCGGCGACGATAATCGAAATATTGAATGATATGGCGAGCGCGCTGTAGCGAATTCGCGCAGGAAACAAAGCGGGCAGAGTTGCGGCCATGATGCCGACAAGGCAATTGAGACCGATGGCGAGGATCAACAGACCGAAAAAGATGCCGATCGTGTTGCCGCTCGCTATCAGATGAAATGCCGGCAGCGACAAGGCGAGGATGATCAAGCTTCCAACCGCGAGAAACGGCCGACGGCCGATGCGGTCACTCAAAAACCCGACCAGCGGCTGCACGAACAACATCCCCACCATGACCGCGATGATGATCAAAGCGCCATGGTCCTCCGTGTAGCCGAGGGTTTTCGCCAGATAGGTCGGCATATAGGTCAAGAGCATGTAGTAGGTGACGTTGGTGACAAGCACCATGCCGATGCATATTGCCAAGGACCTTGGGTGCCTCTGGATGATCTCCGCTATCGGGATCATGGGGCGTTCGGACAACGCCTGCTTATCTTCGCTCTCAGTTCGCTTCAGCCGTTCGGTGAAGGCCGGCGTCTCCTCAGCGGCATGCCGAAGGTAAAGACCGATGAGACCCAATGGAGCTGCGAGAAAGAAGGGCAGCCGCCAACCCCAGGCGAGGAAATTCGCTTCGCTCATTGCCGCGGTCAGTACGACGACCAGTCCCGCGCCGAGAACAAATCCGGCGATCGATCCGAAATCCAGCCAGCTTCCGAGAAAGCCGCGCCTGCGATCAGGCGAATATTCCGCGACAAATATGGCGGCGCCCGTGTATTCACCGCCAACCGAGAACCCTTGGACGAGCTTGCACACAAGCAGCAGGATAGGCGCCCACAGGCCGATCATGGCATAGCTTGGTATCAGG
The DNA here is from genome assembly GCF_000377565.1 of Rhizobium sp. 2MFCol3.1. Taxonomy (GTDB): domain Bacteria; phylum Pseudomonadota; class Alphaproteobacteria; order Rhizobiales; family Rhizobiaceae; genus Rhizobium. Next base: position 73,609 of record NZ_KB898372.1, read on the forward strand.
CCGATACAGAACGTGCTGACCGCCATGATGACGATCGTCAGCGAAAGGACCTTTTGTCGGCCGAACTTGTCACCCATCGAGCCGAAGAATACGCCACCCAATGGCCGCACGAGAAATGGCACGGAGAAGGTTGCGAGTGCGGCGACAGTCTGAACCGCTGGTGAAGCTTCGGGAAAGAATACCTTGCCAACCGTGGCTGCGACGAACCCATAGACGCCAAAATCGAACCATTCCATCGCGTTGCCGAGGGCGGCCGCGGTGATCGCCCTCTTTAACTTGGAATCCTCGATGACAGTGACGTCGTTCAGTGTCAGCGTGTTGGTTTGCGTATCGCTCACGATGCCCCCATATGCAAATTCACCTCAACCAGGAGGCTCGATTAGATTCCTGAAACGCCTTAACGTTCCAAGCCGATATCTAGGGCTGGTTTTTGCCGCTCCAAGCTGCACGACAAGCTCAGTGAGCGAGGCAATGAGTTCCCGATCTCCGCGGGTGTCTCACTCACAGGCTGCCATTGAAGTGTCGACCGAGTGACTTCTAGGCGAGAGCGCGCCCGATCCTGCCGTTGCCGACCTCCGAAGGATGTGTTCTCTCGAAGTAAAGATGTTCGATTGATGCGCGCGTCAATGCCGGCAGTTAGAGCTGCCCACTGGCTGCAATCGGTTGAACCACGTGATGAAACACTCCATTCCCAGGGCAACCCGGCAAGATGCAGGCGCCTCGAAGTGATCGTCGTTTGTCCCGTCGACGCCACGATCTGCGTTGCGTCTTCATGCCGGCTTTAAGCACCGATCACGTCTATTGTCGATTGCCTGCCATCAGCTTCTTGTGTCAGTTGAAAAGCTCCCCTTTGACCAATGCCCCTCTCCAGTTCCGATAAACTTCGGCCATCATCTCCGCAATCCGATTCTCCTGAGGACATACGGAGCGGTCGTCGGCACTCAGTCCGAACCGCCAAAGATCCGGCAGCCGGCTCATATCGAGTGCGTCGATTGCTTGCGGAAGGTCATTAGGCGCCTGTAGGCAGGTCGAAAGAGCCTCCGCCATCAATGGACCAACCTAGCAAGAGCTTATCCAACACGTAGACATCCACGCACATCGTTAGTACCAGTCAGGAGAAAGAAGAATGCTTCCTCATCCAACACTCGTCCACGACCATCACGGATAGTTTCGCTTACGCCCTCCAGGTTGATAATCATGCAACCGACCCGCCGCTTTGGGGCGTGGCGCGCAATGCTTTCGCGAGTAACCGTCTTCGTCATAACCCGGCTTCGCGGTAACGTTAAGATGGCCGGATTTCGGCCTCAATCTCGGCCGATGAAGCACATCGGGGATTGAGATGGCGAGGATAGGGCATTGCGCATAGTTTTGGTCGAAGACAATTTCATCCTTGGTTCCTCGCTTAAAAAGGCCCTCGAGAAGCATGCCTATGGCGTTGACTGGTTTCGCGATGCAGAAACCGCGCTCGAGGCCTTGCGCGACAACGCCTATGACACCGTCATTCTCGACGTCAATCTGCCGAAGGCCAGCGGTTTCGACGTGGTGAGGGAGCTCAGGCAAAGCGGCAATCAGGTGCCGATCGTGATGCTGACGGCGCTCGACAGTGTCCGGGATCGCGTGACCGGTCTTGACGAGGGTGCAGACGACTATCTAAGCAAGCCCTTTGATCTCGACGAATTGCTTGCCCGTGTGCGCGCCTTGCTGCGCCGCCGCCAGGGCCGCAACGAAACCGTTATTCGCTGCGCAGATGTCGAGATTGACCCGGCAGCGATGGTGGCGCGCCGCAACGGCGTGCAGCTCCACATCCCCGCCAAGGAATTTCATCTCCTCCGGCTGCTGATGGAGCGCAGTGGCCGCTATGTGACGAAAAGCGATATCGAATACGCGCTATATGACACGGATGTTTCCGTCGAGAGCAACACGATTGAGGTGACGGTCTATAACCTACGCAAAAAACTCGGTACCGATTTCATCCGATCTATCCGCGGCGTCGGCTATATGGTCGAGCGCTGACAGTGACACTCAGCCAACGCCTCTTCCTGCGCATCCTGCCGACCCTGATCGTCACGATCGCGATCATCGGTTTTTTCGCCTATCGCAGCGCGACGCGCGAAATCGACAATATCTATGACGCCCAGCTCATCAACGACGCCAATGTCCTGTGGTCGTTGTTGAAACATCCGCTGACCCGACCGATGTCGCGGCCCACGGTGCAGGTTCCCGATCTAGACTTCAACATGGACAACCAGCTGGCGCTCAACGAGGATGCCGACGACTACGCCGATGCACATTCGTTTCGCGCCTGGAAGGGGGCAGCGCTTGCCTTTGCCAGCAGCAACGCCTTTCCAGCCGAGGTCAAGCGCTTTGCGGCGGGCTTCTCCGACGTGACCTTTCACGGCGAGCTCTGGCGGATCTATTCGCTGTCGATCCCTAATACCGAGGTCACGGTCGAAGTCGCCGAAAAGATCAATCTCAGACAAGGTCTCGTCGAGAATATCCTCCTCAATCTCGCCTTTCCGCTTCTCGTCCTCGTGCCGGTGATCGCACTCATAATCTGGCTTGCGATCAACAACGGCCTTGCCAATATCAGAGAACTGGTTTCGCAGATCAGGGCGCGGACGCCGGACGATCTGTCGATGATCGCCACCAGGACCTTGCCGCGGGATCTTACCCCGCTTGTGCATTCGCTTAACAATCTCCTGCGCAAGCTCGGCCGGTCGCTGACCATGGAACGGCGTTTCTCAGATCTTGCCGCCCATCAGCTTCGCACGCCGCAGGCGGGCATCAAGCTGCTGCTGCAGCTGCTTGACAGGGCCGATACCGACGATGAACGCCGGGCATTGCTGAAAGATCTCGTCATCAGCAACGAGCGCGCCATGCATCTGATCGAGCAGCTTCTGCGGCTGGCGCGCGTGAGCCATCAGCCGCTGCAGCTGGAACCTCTGGAATTGCAGGAGATCGCAGCCTCGGCAATCTCGGATTTCGGCGCCATCATCACTAGCCGCAGCTTTGATGTCAGCCTTGAAAGAGGCGACGAGGACGCCATGGTGCTGACCGATGGCGCCCTGCTGCATGTGATGATCGACAATCTTCTCGACAACGCCATCAAATATTCGCCCGATGCCAGCCGCATCGAAGTGCGGATCGAGCCGAGTGCGCGCGGCTTTCGGCTCTCCATCATGGATAGCGGCCCGGGTATTCACGCCGAAAAGCGCGATGCGGCCTTCCAGCGCTTCAATCGGCTGGGCGCGGACAGTGGCGAAGGATCGGGCCTCGGCCTGCCGATTGTCGCCGATATCGGCAGCCGGCTCGAGATCGGGATCAAGCTCGGCATACCGGCCTGGGGATATGGACTACGGGTCGATCTGGATATTCCGGCCGCGTAAGATCGTATCGGCCGCGATTTTCGCGCGAATTCAGTTTCGCTTCATCTTCGCCTCATCCTGCTTTCAGTTCGCAACGCTAGAGCCTTCGTCATATTCTTGACGGAGCATGCGATGCAGGTGTTTTGCGATTTCGATGGGACAATATCGAAAAGGGACGTGACCGATCTCGTTCTTGAGCGATTTGCTCCTCCAGAATGGCACGAGATCGAGGATCAGTGGACAAAGGGCAAGATCACCTCGGCGCAGTGCATGCAGCGCCAGGTACGGCTGATCAGGGCCACAGGTGAAGAGCTCGATGCGTTTCTCGACATGGTCGAGATCGACGACAGCTTCATCGCCTTCAAGGCTTTCTGCGACAGCAAGGGGCTGAACCTCACCGTCGTCAGCGATGGCGTCGATCATTTCATAGAGCGCGTGCTTGCCAGGCTTGGGCTTTCAGGCATTCCGGTCGTCGCAAACAAACTCGTCATTGATCCTGCAAAGGACGATGCGTGCTTCGACCTCGACTTCCCTTTCATCAATGCCGCCTGCGCCGCCGGCTCCGGCGTGTGCAAATGCAATGTCGTCGCCCCATCCGGTGACGATATCTATGTCGGCGACGGCCGCAGCGATTTCTGCGTCTCCAATGAGGCGGTAACGGTCTTCGCCAAGGCGAAGCTGGCCGACTACTGCCATCAACGCCGCATTCCCTTCATCCCCTATGGCAGCTTTGCCGATGTCCAGGCCGCTGTCGCAGGCATCCTTTCCAGCCCGCCCCGGCAGCCATTTGCGCTTTCCGTGGCAAAATCTGCGTAAGAAGAGGACTTCATGCGTTCCAATCTGAAACTGGCCGACAGCACCGAGACAGTGCTGTCAGAAGATGAACTGCGTCTGCTCGAAGAGACCTATTGCTCTCATGGCGATACGGTCCACTATTCGGAGAAGCCGAAATTCTTCGAATCCTGCGAGGGTTCATTTGTCTACGACGCGGCAGAAACGCCGTTTCTGGATCTGCAGATGTGGTACTCGGCCGTCAATTTCGGCTACCGCAACGAGCGTCTGAACAATATCGCCCATCGGCAGCTCGATCGCCTGCCGCAGGTCGCATCGCAATATCTGCATCGCGAGAAAGTCGAACTGGCGACGCTGATCGCCAGGGATGCCGAGCAGAAATTCGGCATGAAGGGTCGCGTGCACTTCAATGTCGGCGGCTCACAGGCCGTTGAGGATTCGCTGAAGATCGTCCGCAATTATAGCGGCGGCAAGAGCCTGATGTTCGCCTTCGAGGGCGGCTATCACGGACGCACGCTCGGCGCCACCTCAATCACCTCGAGCTATCGCTATCGCCGGCGGTACGGCCATTTCGGTGAGCGCGCGCAGTTCATCGAGTTTCCCTATCACTTCCGCGGCCCGAAGGGCATGTCGAAGGAGGAGTACGGACATTATTGCGTGCAGAAATTCGCCCGGCTGTTCGAGAGCGAATATAACGGCGTCTGGGACCCGAAAGCCGGAAAATCCGAATTTGCGGCCTTCTATGTCGAGCCGATCCAAGGCACCGGCGGCTATGTCATTCCGCCGATGAACTTTTTCACCGAGCTGAAGAAAGTTCTCGACGATCACGGCATTCTGCTCGTCGTTGACGAGATTCAGATGGGCGTCTATCGCACGGGCAAACTCTGGTCGATCGAACATTTCGGCGTATCGCCCGACGTGCTTGTCTTCGGCAAGGCGATCACCAACGGCCTCAACCCGCTTTCCGGCATCTGGGCCAAGGAAGAGGTGATCAACCCGACGATCTTCCCACCGGGCTCAACGCATTCGACCTTTGCGAGCAACCCGATGGGAACTTCGGTTGCGCTCGAAACCCTGAAAATGGTTTCCGAAAACGACTTCGGCGCCAGCGTCATGGCCAAGGGCGCGCATTTCCTGGAAGGTCTTAGAGACCTGCAGGCGCAGCATGCCATCGTCGGTGAAGTCGATGGTCTCGGCCTCGCGCTTCGCATGGAAATCTGCAGGCCCGATGGCTTTACCCCCGACAAGGCGACGCTAGACTGGATGTGCGACGAGGGCATGAAGGGTGATCTTGTCGTCAACGGCACAAAATACGGGCTGGTGCTCGATGTCGGCGGCTACCACAAGAATGTCATCACCTTCGCCCCGAACCTCATGATCAGCAATGACGAGATCGAACTTGCTATTTCGCTTCTCGGCCAGTTGCTGACCCGCGCGGAACGGAGATAGTCCGGTGCAACTCCTTCTTCTTCATCTCGATGATGCGTTGGAGTTGCAACCCGACTTCATGCACTCCTCCATGATGGCAGGAGCGCAGGAAGTCAGCGACAAGGAAAGCGGGCGCTCAATCCGCCTCTGGGGGCGGAAACAGGCACTAGATTGCCTATGGCGCAATCTTGCAAAGACCGCGCCGCTGTCAGCCAAGGGATCGCGGCTTTGCTTCATGGGATCGGGCGATTTTCACCATGTGACGGCTCTATTGCTTCAGCTTGCGCTCGAAGGCTGTAGCCAGCCGGTAACCGTCATTCACATCGACAATCATCCGGACTGGGTGCATTTCGACAATGGCATGCATTGCGGCTCATGGGTCAACAAGGCGCTGGAACAGCCGCTGGTCAAGAAGGTGATCACGCTCGGCGTCTGCAGCCACGACCTCAGGTCGCCGGAGCGCAAGGGCGCCAATCTTTTGCCTTTGGCTGATGGACGGCTAGAGCTCTATCCTTATGAGCACCCGCCGAGCCGGGTGAAGTCGAGTTACGGTTCGGGCGCGAGCTTCAGCCAGGTCGCCGGCGCCTTGCATTGGCAGTCGATCTCGGTGCTGGGGGAAAGCAATTTCCTCGATCGCTTGCTCAGCAGGATTGAGACCCAAGCGGTCTACATCACCATCGACAAAGATGTGCTTTCGGATGCCGACGCCGTCACCAATTGGGACCAGGGTTCCATGCGGCTACCCTACGTGCTCTGGCTTCTGAGCGAGATCGGCGAGAGACACCGCGTCATCGGCGCCGATGTGACCGGCGACTATTCGGCGCCGAGTTACGGCGGCGATCTTTACATGCGCGCTATGAAAAAGGCCGAGATTCTCATCGAACAGCCCTATCGGCGCCGCGACATCGCATCGACGCGCAATATCAACAGCGCCGCCAATCACGCGCTTCTCGAGGTGCTGTCGGAGCTGATGCCGTGATGGTTGGGCTGACCGGCTGGACACTTGCGACGATCATGTTCTGCATCCTGGCGGAAACCGGCCGTGAGCTCTGCTTCAAGCACGGTGCGACGAGCGTCGTTTTCGAGACGCTGCAAAAGCCGGTCGTCTGGCTCGGCATTGCCTTCTGGGGCGTGGAGCTCGTCACCTGGACGCGTGTACTGGAGGAAGCGGCGCTGTCGGTGGCGTTCCCGCTAATGGCGCTCAGCTATGCGGTCATCGCCTTTGCCGGCGCGGCCATCTTCAAGGAAACGATCAACTTTCGCCACGCCTTCGGCATCTTTCTGGTGACGCTCGGCGTGGTCTGTGTCGGAGCGACGGGACTATGAAAATCTTCGCGCATACGAAATGGGATATCGTGCCGGTGCTTGCTGCCATCGCGCATCTGGCCTTCAACATCTATCTGATCGCCGGCTTCGAAACGAGGCCGCTCTGGGTTTCGGCGCTGCTCGGCGCCGTCTATGCCCTCTCGATATCCTGGAATATCAACAGCATCTCGCACAACTTCATCCATACCCCCTATTTCAAGCCGAAATGGATGAACTATGCCTTCAGCCTGCTCGAATCCGTGACGATCGGTTTTTCGCAGGTCTATTATCATTGGGTTCACATGCGCCATCATTCGGGCAATAGTGACCGACCGAATGAAAATGGCGAGACGATCGACCTTCTATCGATCTACAAATATGGCAAGAACGGCGAGCCGGAGAATGTTTTATCCTACACATTCCTGAGTTTCTTTCGCGACGACATCGGCGATATCCATCAGGCGATCGCCAGCAAGCGGCCTTTCGAGGCGAAGTGGGGCCGTATCGAGCTGATATGCTTTATCGCCTTCGTCTCTCTGGCATTGCTTTATGATTGGAAGGCAGCCTTCTTCGTCCTGCCCTTCTACTATCTCGGCAACTGTCTCTCATCGCTCAACGGCTATTACGAGCACCTGAACGGCGATCCCGACGAGCCCATCGCCTGGGGCGTCAGCAGTCACAACAGCTTCTACAACTGGCTCTGGTTCGGCAACGGCTATCACGCCGAGCATCACTACCGGCCGAAGACCCATTGGACGAAGCTCAAGGATTTCCATGAGCAGATCCGGCTCGAGCAGGAAGCCGCCGGCACGCACGTGATCAGCACATGCCACGCGCTCGGCTTCATGGCGAAAGAGAACCGGCCACACGAGGAGTTGCCGCATGCCGGCTGACAGGCTTTCCTTCTTTCTCGAAGGCACGAATGGCAAGGGCGTCGTGCTCGTGCACGGACTGACGGGCGCGCCAGCCGAAATGCGGCTGGTGGCGCGGCAGTTTCATCGTCGCGGCTTCAGCGTCTATGCACCGCTTCTTGCCGGACACGGCGAAAACGAAGCGACACTCCGTCGCTCACGCTGGGAAGACTGGCTCGATAGCGTCGAGGCCGCCAGAGACTGGCTTTCCGAACGCGCAAAGGATGTCTTTGCTGCTGGCATCTGCGTCGGCGGCAAGCTCGCGATGATGGCGGCCGATCGCAACCCACTGTCGATCCGTGCAGTCGCCGTCTACTCGCCCTGCTTCCACTATGACGGATGGGACGTGCCGCGCTACTATTCGCTGTTTTCGCCTTACATCCGGTGGATCTCGCTGATCCCGTTCATAGACCGGCTGAATTTCCGCGAGACGCCGTCGCTCGGCATCAAGGATGAACGCATGCGCCGCATGGTCGCAGGCATGATCGGTGAAGGCATGCTCGAAACCTTTCCGGGACGTGGGCTGATCGAAATGCACGAACTCGGCCGCGTGCTGAAAGCCCGGTTGCCGGAGATGCAGACACCAACGCTGATCCTGCATTCGCGCGAGGACGATCTGAGCGGCCCCGCTCACGCACAATATATCGCCGCGCATCTCGGCGGACGGCGGGAGCTACGCTGGCTCGACGACAGCTATCACATGATCCATGTCGACCGGCAGCACCGGCACGTCGCCGACTTGACGGCAGAATTCTTCGAGGCGGAACATGCAGCAGCAAGCGCTTAAAATGCCCGTCCCTGAGCTTCACCTCTCCGAGGAGACAAGCCCGGTCGCAACGGTTTTCTCCAGCATTTGCATGTTTGGGCGCGAAGCATGGAATGCCTGTTTTCCTGATGAAATCGAGACCTTTGATTATCTGCTCGCCGTCGAGGAAGCCGGCATCGCAGGCTTCGACTGGCGTTATGTCGTCGTCCGAGAGGGTAAGGACATCATCGCCGCCATGCCCGCCTTCTTGTGCGACTATGGACTCGAAACGACGCTGGGGGCCGGCTACATCAGAAGGGCGGTCGAGAAGGTCCGCGGTGTCTTCAAAAGGTTCCTGACGCTGCGGCTTGCCTGCCTCGGATCGCCCTGCACGGAGACGGGCGTTATCGGTTTTCATCCGAGTATTGACGAAGCGCGCCGGCCGGCACTCTTTTCCCTGCTTCTCGATGCTTTCGAAGCGCATGCCCGCAAGGAGCGCTGCTCGCTGATGGCGCTGAAGGATCTGGTGCAGCCGCTGCCGCCTGGTATCGCAAGCGCATTGTCTGCGCGCCTTTATGCCGATCTCGGCGGCATGCCGACGGCGTGGCTCGATATCGATTTCAAAACGATCGACGAATATTTCGCGATGCTTTCTTCGGCAACGCGCAAGGACATGCGCCGCAAGCTCAGGAGTAGGGAAAAAATCCGTGTCGAGTATCGCGATAGCTTTGGCGACCTTCTGCCGCGCGTCATGCAGCTATATCTGGACACGCGCCAGCGCAGCGAATGGCAGTTCGAAGAACTGACACCGGACTATTTCGACGGCATCCTCAAACGAATGCCGGAAAATTCCTTCTGTGCGATGTATTTTGCCGGTGACGAATTGCTTGCCGCCAACCTGATGATCCACCGCGGCGACACGCTGATCGACAAGTTTTTCTGCATGGATGCCGAAAAGGGTCGGGCCCACAATCTCTATTATCTCAGTTGGTTCACCAATCTCGACTATTGCCTGCGTCACGGCTTCAGGCGGTATCAGAGCGGCCAAGCCTACTATCGCAACAAGGTGCGCCTCGGCAGCCGGTTGACGGCCAACGCCATGTATTTCCGCCATCGCACCCCCCTGCTTCAGTTCATCCTAAGGAAGATATCGCCGCTCCTGGCCGCCGATGACGGTGCCGAGGCGATGCCATGAAGGCGATGCGGCCGATATGGCTTGCCGTGCCGGTCTTGAATGCCGTGCAGCAGATCCTGTTAAAACAAAGCGCCGACGACGCGGGCAGTCTAGGCGGCGGCAACTGGCTGCTGCAGATCCTGTCTTCGCATTGGTTTCTGGCTGCCATCGCCGCCGAGATTGCCTGCTTTGCCATCTGGATGACGGTCCTGTCGGAACTCGACCTCAGCAAGGCCTTTCCGCTCTCGGCCGTCAGCTATCTCTGCATCATGGCTGTTGCCTGGTTCGTCTTCGGCGAACCCACCCCTTTGCTCCAGCTGGTCGGCAGCGGCCTGATCCTTGGCGGCGTCTGGTGTATCGCCACAGCCTCGAAACAGACCTAAAAGCTGACGCTGAAGGCTTTGCTGAGCGAAATGCCGACGATGTTCTCGTTCCTACTTCCAATCTTCGAGGCGATAGGACTGTCGGCGGCATCGCCGGTCAAGCGGTCGAAGCGATCATAGACCTGGAACGTCAAGGTGGGGGTCAGGTCATAGGAAGCCGCAGCGGTCAATCCGACGGATTTCAGGCCACCACCGGCGCTGAAGGCAGGCAGGCTGCCGTTGCGGGACGCCTCGCTTTCGGAAACACCGAAATATTTGCGCATATAGGTATCGTTGCCGAAAGAGGCGCGCGGGCCAACAGATAGAAGCCACCTGTCTGCGACAGGCTGAAACCAGTCAGCGCCAACATCGACGACAAGGCCACTGCCATTCGAGACTGCCTGGCGAATTTCCGTGCGCAAGCGCAAGCGATCGGGGATCGCCCAATATTGCGCAAAGAGACCGGCATCGACGCCCCAGTCGACTGCGTGAATGCCTTTCAGTTTCCCGTCGTCGGATTGGGAACGACTGTCGCGAAACCCGAGCACCGGGCCGATCTCCACCTCGCCAAGATCGAAAAGTCCATAATCGATATTGTCGTCGGGCGCGCCTTTCTCGTCGGGCTCGTCGAATCGTCTGATATCGAAGGAAGGCATGGCGCTGAAGCCGCCACGTTTGGATCCGGGAAATGTCGGTCCGTATTCGACACTGGCGCCGAGTGTGACGATCCACCTGGAACTACCATCAGGCGCCGGCCTGTCCGCCGCTTCGGCGACAGGCGCCGCCAACCATACTCCCGCAGCAACGGCAAACATTGCGGTGCGTCCGGCTTTGAATCTCGACAAGACTGGTCTCCGTCACACACGCTGCCTCCGCCAATCCCGAAGCTGGTGCAGAATGGCGGGCAACATGTGCTCCGTCAAGAGCATCACACCGATGGAGATTCCCCAAGAGCGGCACGCCGAGAAGCTTCTCCAGAGGTCTGTCAACGCATAGCATTTGGGTACACACACGCAAACGGCCGAGAGCACAGACCTTTCAAACCGACAGGTGGTGGGTCCTGCTATTGTCGAAGAAAAGCGGGCAACAAAGCCACTTGCAACATTCTGGTCCCCAATCGCGCCGTCGGGTACGGCCCCGGCAAAGCGCTTCGCGGCGGCGTGCTATTTCCTACCTCCTACAGCGTGACAATCGTCCAGGTTAACGCGTCACTTTTTGCAGAGTCGAACCCTGTCGACTCGCAATTCTATCGAAGAGCCGGTCTCAAAGCCTAGGATAGGCCTAATTTCTGGGATGTGACTTGCGTAACATAGTTCGATCGTGACGGACGCGCGATAACTGGTTCAGATCGTAGAGTCGCACATCACACGAGGAGGGTTGCTCGTTTAGATCGCACGCATAGAATTGGCAACAGCCAGACGCCTGCCGTGTGCGGCATGTTGCAATCCCCTTCGCGTTTTACGCACACTACCCAGCCGGCAGCCCGTCCCTTGACAGGAGGCGGGCGTTTTGGGCGCTCCGACGAAGGCTTATGGCACCCTGCCACGGCGAGCTGAATACGCGTCAAGCCGTCAGTTGCACACTCGCACCCTTTCTACGTGGTAGCCGTCGTCATAGCGATCCTGCACAGTTTGGCGCTGATACCAGCACTCTGGCTCAGGGGGCGGCGGTGCATAGTTGCGTTGGCCGCTGTCTTCGATCGCGCTACCGATAAGGCCACCGATCAATCCGGCCGCAATGCCGCCGGCAATCACGCCGCCGTAATCGTGATGGCGGTGATAGTGACCCCATTCGGGCGGGGGGCCGCCCCACCCACGATTGTCCTGCCAGCCTCGACCATAGTATTCCTGTGCTTCAACTGTCCCTGCAGCAAGCGATACGGGGACGGCTATTGCAGCGGCAATAAGTGCCAAAGTGATGGATCTTTTCAACATTGCCATGCTCCGAGTCCGGGTCGGACCAAAACCGCGTCAAGGCCACTCCGGAATGAACTCACACTAGCGCATTGTCCTGAATGCTGGTTGAACATGACGTTCATCCTTCCAATTGTTGACGTGATGGCAACAAGGGTCACGGCGACACTCGAGACCAGAGAGGCGTTGCGGGTACTCTCTACCGGTTGCTTATGTATCGCTGGCGGACATTGCCTCTCCTGCAAACAATCACGCTACTTGAACTGGCTTTCTGCTGAAATGCCTTGGATCGGCTCTAAGCGCTTCAGTGTATGTCACCGTCAGAAATGCGGCGCCGAGATCAATAGACCGGCGAAGCCGGCATGGGTTATTAAGTCGATGACGTGGTATTGGATGAGTTGAGGGCGGCAAAGATCGTCTGACGTAAGCGAGGTGCCACAGTCCCCACGTCCATGACCAGAAAGCATACGAGCGCGATCGGGCCGACCAGCATGGAAACAGAGGCGGTTTCAACTGACTGCTCCAAAACCCATGATAGACATGGCGATCGGTCGGCTTGACGCCGTCAATTGGAAAAGGGCGAAGCGCTTTGGGAGGCGGCCGGCTCCGTACCGCCGTGGGACGCCTGCGAACGACTACCGACGTCCATAGCTTACGGCGGCGGACGCGCGAGCCGGCCTGCCGTCGACTAAAGCTACAATCGGACCTGAGCGCGAATTCACGTCTGGTAAGAAGTACTATGCGGACGGCTGCGCCTCACGGGCGCCGAAGTAGCTTGCAGAGAAGCCGACGGGTCGTTTGGGTTTGCCGGGTGGCGAGGCGAGATTTTTGACTGGCAAGGGTCTCCTTCTTCGAACCTCTATGACGAACGGTTTTTGTTGCGCACGCATCACGTTGTTCGTGTTTCCCTTAGTTGAAGATACATTCGATCTGGCCGAGCGGGCCAAAATCAGCGGCCAAGTGCTGTCGCGGCCACACTTGAAGGATCGTGGTGCAGGAGCCGGTCGCAACTATGTCGTTCGGTTCGAGGCAGCGTCCTCTCGCCTGTAGTTCACCCGCAAGCCAGGCAACCGCATGCAGCGGATTGCCCATGACGGACGACGCCTTGCCCATCAGGACAGTCTCTTTAAAAAGAAAGGTCGTGACCTCGATTTCGGACAGACTGGAGGGCGCGAATTCTTTCATATGATCTCCGCAAAGGGTCGCAACATGAAGACCATAGTCCGCGATGGCTACGTTATCGCCTGCGAACGGCCGGCGCGTTCTCCGGCCTAGAACCCCGATCGCAGGGCGGCAGGTCAGTACGGCGTCGCCCACGTTTGATAGATCAATGTCTTCTCCGGCGTCAGGATACTGACGCAGCATGGTGAACACAAATTCGCACTGGACGCCAATAACGCCTTCGGGGAGATGGAACTCTCTCGTGTTCGACAGAAGCGATGAGCCGGGAATCTCGGAGAAGATTGGCTTTTCCAAGCCGAGCGTTCTACGCGAGCCATTGCTCGACCCAACAATCGCGTAGCCCTTGCGTTCAAACCCGAGAGCGTCCTGCGCGGCCGCCTGGATGTCATACGCTTCGGCTTCGGATGAAATTAGGTCGAGAGGCAGATCGCACAGCTCGCCTTGACGGCGGCTTTTTGCAAGGATATCGGCGGTCGCGTCCTTGAGTTCGAAATACATCTTCGTCTCCACATGTCGTTCAACAGCTGACATGTGGACCTGATCGCGTAGGATTTCTATTAGAGACAATGCCTCGCAAAGTAAAAATCTCATAGAATTGCGCCAAATGCTTGCACGTTTTGGACAAGCCAATGGTAGCCGTTCGACAGCCGTGTCTTAATTCCAACCAGCACTTCGCGTCACGCCGCGGTCGTCCACACGCCGGCACTTTCGATTATACGCGAGCCCATTGCGTCAGACGATCAACGCTCGGCGCAACGCGCCCGCGTACATCTTCATTGCGTCATTCATCGTGAGGGTCGTCGTTGTTGTCTACCGAAGACGGCTATCTTCATGCGCTGACTGCGGCTTGAGGCAGACTTAGTTTCTATATTTGACGCTTATTAGTTCGCGCGATTTCATATTTGTGAATTCAGCGCAAATGCAGCTAGTCAGCTTGGGGAAGCGGTGACGTTCGGCAAGTAATGATGCTCACGTGAGCACGACCCCGCCTCGATTACCGATGTTGCAATAGACAAACTCAAAGGATTAGGGGAGATCCGCTTATGTCTCACGTCATAATCAGCAGCTGACCAGATCTTTTCACTGAAGATCTACCCGGCGCGCCTGAGCGCACGCCTTCGATACAAACCTAGCGGCACGGGAATAGCGGATTCAATTTCTGCCATGATCCTCTGTGCCCATTCGGAAGAAGATTGAACCACTATGAAAATCACAACAGCTCTGATTTGTTGGACCGCAGCACTGGCCGCTCTTTCGAGTGCACAGGCCGCTGACGCGATCGTCGTTGCTGAACCCGAAACTGTTGAATACGTACGCATCTGCGATGCGCACGGGAGCGGGTATTTCTACATTCCTGGGACTGAGACCTGCCTGAAAATTCATGGCTATATTCGTTTCCAGGCAAATGCCGGACCAAACGCGGTGACTGCGAACGCTTCGACTTCAGGCACCTCGGACTGGGACGTCTTCACTCGCGGTCAGCTCCAGGTCACTGCAAAAAGCGACACGGAGTACGGGGCGCTAACTGGCGTGCTCGTATTCCAGATCAATGCAGACAACGCTTTTGGACAGGCCACGAAGCTCGACTCTGCATACGTCGACATCGCAGGTCTGCGCGCAGGCCTGTTCTATAGTTGGTGGGACGATGACCTCTCCGGCGATACCGACGACATCAAGAGCAAGGTCACTCTCCACAATGCAATGCGCTATCAGTATGAGTCCAACAACTTCTATACCGGGGTAAGCGTCGACGAACTCGAAGATGGGTATTACAGTGCGGGCGAGGCTCCCAATAACGTCGGCATTGCTTTCGCTGTTGGCGGCAAGGTCGGTGCACTGAGCTACCAGATCACGGGTGGCTACGACACTGACAACCAAGACGGCGCAATTCGCGTTATGGGTAACGTAGCCATGGGGCCAGGAACACTTGGCTTGGCCGGAATTTATTCCAGCGCTCCGAATTCGTACTACCAGACGGCCGAATGGATCGCCGCAGTCCAATACGCCATTACCGCGACTGAAAAGATAAAGATCACCCCAGGGTTCCAGTACTACGGTCACTACGGCATCATCGGTGGTGACTTCAACGACGACAACGACGGGTGGAAGGTCGGCGTCACGATCGATTATGAACTCGTCGAGAATCTATATGTTAAGGCAACAGTGAACCGCCTGGAACAAGATCAGGGCAGCGAAGTGACGACGGGATTCTTCCGGCTTCAGCGCGCGTTTTGATGGCATGGCCGAGACCGCGCTGAGGCATTCAGTGCGGTCTCCCTGTTCAGAGAGAACTTGTCTCACGATTGCAAAGCCGCCGGTTTCGCGCATGGGTGGTCTGCAAGCGATACCCATATTGCGTGGTGGGTTCAACGGACCCCTGCAGCGCACTCTGCATACCTCTCGGGCTTGGCGTTTGAATGCGCAAGCTTCTCCTTGGCCGTTCGTTGAGTTGCGTCGCGATAGCACTAAGCTTGGCCTGGCTCTGCGCCGGCAATCGGCACCGCGCGGGAGATATTGGCGCAAGAAAGATTGTGGTTTTCATTCGGGCCGCCTGCCAAGCTAACCGGGGATAGCACGCGTAGCTTTTGAAGTCAGAAGCCATCGCCAGCTGCCTCTCGCCGTTCCATCCCTTGCAGCGAACGCACGCCGCTACGCCAAGACCCTCAACATCGAGGCCGAGCACGGCGCCAAGTGGCTGACGATCGGGTTTGACGTCGACGGCCCCGGCGTTCCCCAACATAACCGTGAGGAGGCTTCCAAGCCGCTCTTGCGCCTCGATCAGGCTTGCAATCTCGATGCGTCGGCGACGGGTCAGAGAGATGCCCTAGCGCAAGAAAGCAGCGGTGCGCCTGGACTTGTTGCCGCTAGCGCTATAAATTATTAGAATACTTCTAATCTATGTAAGCGGCACGGTGGGCGATGCACGGGCATATAGAACGGCATGCGATCGAAAGGATTGGCTGGCTGAGGGCGGCCGTCCTTGGCGCGAATGACGGGATCATCTCGACAGCCAGCCTCATGGTCGGCGTCGCATCAGCATCGACCTCAACGTCTGAGGTACTTGTTGCGGGGTTTGCCTCGCTCGCCGCAGGTGCCATGGCGATGGCAGCAGGAGAATTTGTCTCAGTAAGCTCGCAAGCTGACACCGAGGCTGCAGACCTCACCCGCGAACGACGGGAGCTCGAAACACAGTCGGAGCGCGAGCTTATCGAACTTGCCAAAATTTATGAAGCCCGTGGCGTCTCGAAAGAATTGGCACTTGAAGTCGCCAAGAAGCTGATGGCCCATGACGCGCTAGCCGCTCACGCACGAGATGAACTCGGCATCAACGACACGTCTACAGCACAGCCTGTTCAAGCTGCCCTGACATCTGCTCTCACATTCTCGGCCGGCGCTATCGTGCCTGTGCTGACGGCACTTTTGGCGCCGCCGGATGCGATGCAGGTCGCCATCCCGATCGTTTCCCTGCTGTTTCTCGCCGGGCTTGGTGCCGTAAGTGCCAAGGTGGGGGGCGCCGGCATTGTCAAACCGACAATCCGGGTAGCGTTCTGGGGAGCGTTGGCTATGGTGACCACAGGCCTTGTCGGCGCGCTGATCGGCAAGGCAATCTGACCCCACGCACGTCGCGTGGCGGCCTGCCAAGAGATTCTCATAATAAAGAGTTTGTCGAGGCTGATTGTCACCCTGGAGACCAGCTGTCTCCGGGTACATCGGCGCTGGTCGGCGCAGCCAAAGCCGCGACACCGTTCTTATGTGTAAGGTGATGGCCCAGGCACTATGTTGGTCATCACAAGAAGAAGATCGCCTTCATCTTCTCGGCGATGCGCCATTTTACCGATGAATTACGAGGCGCCGTCTACAAAGTCCGACACACAAAGATCAACGACCTTGATAAGGCTGGCTCCTCCAGCGGCGAGGTCGAGCCCGTGCTGCGACCTGGCCGAGAATGGGCGATGACAGCCGTCCTGAGATCCGGCGCCAAGCTGCCGACATCTTCGCGGACCTAAGATAGTCGCTACCGCGCTGAAATGCTGCGTCGGAGCACAAACGGACAAAAGGCCCGAACCCTCAAGACTGGAAGGCCATTGCGAAAATAGACCCAGTTGCCGACGTCGACCGTTGCAGTTCACCGCGGTGGATCTCAGCGATGCGCGCGATTATCTTCAACCCGATCCCCAGACTGTCGGCCTTCGGCTTCGCCTCAGACCGGCCAACAGCGGCCGGCCGGCAATCTTGAACTTCAATAAGATTAGGTCCGACCCGGACGATGATATGGGACTGATCCGGCGTGTGGCGGACGGCGTTTTCGACCAGATTGCGGATGGCGTCGCGCAGCAGCGCGGGAATTCCCTGGACCACTGCCGTTTCGCCGGCGGTGATCAACTCAACGGAATGCTGATTCTCGTAAACCCACGGTGCGACTTGCTCGACGGCAGATGCTGAAAGAGCAACGAGATCGACAGTTTCAAACGCGCCGTGATCGAAGCTTTCAAGGCGGGCAAGCGTCGTCAACTGGGACACGAAACGCACGAGATCATCGAGGTCTGCTTCCACCATACGCGCGCGCGGATGATCGATATGGCCAAGCTCCAGCTTCATGGCAGCGAGTGGCGTGCGGATTTCATGCGCAATTCCTGATGTTAGCGTCTTCTGCGACCTCATAAGCTCCGCAACCCGATCGAAAGCCCGGTTCACGGCAACAGCAAGATGAGCGACCTCGCGCGGCATTTCGTCGAATTTTACATGCGAGCGAGCGTCCATAGGGTCGATCTGGTCAGCTGCGTCGGCGGCAGCCCGCACCGGCCTGAGTGCCTGGCGGACCGAAAGCAACGTGGCGCCAAGCACGAGTACCAGCAAGATGCTCATCGGTACGATGAGGTGTTCGATAATTTCGTTCCACAAGACATGGGTCACAACCTCCTGCGGGTCGCCCAAAGTTGCCACATCAATCAGAAACCGTTCGTCGCCGATGACGAATGCCCGCCCACCAACCAATGTAAGCGGCTTGCCAGACTTCAGCGACCGGAGCCAGAAATCCGGCCTGTCGATGTCTTTGGGAAGAAACCGGTCCTCGCAGGCCGCATCGCAGGACTCAAACACGAGAGTGCCGTCGGCCGCACGAATCCGTGCGAGGTATCCGTCGCCGTCCTGACGATAGCGATCCCTCATCGTGTCTGGAAGTTCGTAGCGAACATCTCCATTAACAACGGAAATGCCCTCAGAGAGCCGCTGGGTCTCCTGCTCTACGTAGAGCCGAGATAGCTCACCGACATTCCAATAGTAATCGGAGGTGACGACCGCAAGCTGCACGAGCATGGCGAGAACAGCAAAGAACGCGATGCGTTTGGTCAAGATGGCACCGAGCGTCGGACGGTTGCGGCTCAATCGAGCAACTCGCGAATCATGTATCCGACGCCCCTGATGGTTTCAATTGCCGTCCCCGACGGATGACCATCCAATTTCTTGCGAAGCCGCGAGACGGCAAGCTCGACGGCATTGGTGCTTCTTTCATCCCCGAACTCCGAAAAGGCATGCTCGATCTTGGCTTTCGCAACGACCTTGCCGCCATTGCGCATCAAAAGCTCGAGTAGCCCCTTTTCCGAGGGAGCGAGGCCAATTTCGGTGTCCGCACACATAACGCGACGCGATGCAACATCCATCTGGAGAGAGCCGTATTCAAGGACAGGCATCAAGGTTGCCGGCGCCCGACGCATGAGGGCGCGAATTCGGGCGATCAGTTCTCCATTGTGAAACGGCTTAGTTAGATAATCGTCGGCGCCCGCATCGAGCCCGACGATACGCTCGTCGACCGCGCCCCGCGCTGTCAGGACAAGCACCGGTGTTTGCACCTTTGCGTCACGCAAAGATTTCAGGACATCTATGCCATCCTCATCCGGCAGACCAAGATCAAGGAGGACCAGGTCATAATCCTGGTCTTCTAGAGCCGACCGGCCAAGTTCAGCCGTTGCAAACGCATCGATCTTCCAGCCAATATCCCTTACGGTTTCGCTGATAAGCTCGCGGAGTCGGGTACTATCCTCGATCAGCAGGATCCTCATGCCTTCTTTCGACCTGTTACCATGGACCACACCAGATTTTCCCGATGTCTGTAGCTCTCGACGATGGCGGCGCCTGCGTGAATGAACACCAGTACCATAATACTGTTGGCGATGGTTCCATGCAATTGCTCGAGCCACTTTTCGCCCCAAAAGGCGTCGAGCGTCGTCATCCAACCGGTCAGCGCCGTGGCGGCGAGTAACCCGATCAGCACCAGCATCATGATGGAAGCAAGCGGGTTATGGCCGATATAGCGGCTCTCGTTGCGCGTCACTATTCCGAAGAGCTGCCTTTTGACTTTGGTAGGCGTAGGCAGGAAATCGCTAAATCGCGCATGCTTCGTGCCGACAAATCCCCATATAAGCCGAACGATGATTGCCCCGGCAACCACATATCCCGTCACGCGATGCCAGTATTTACCCTCTTCCAGAATGAAGAGGTTGAGCGTGCAAGCGGCGACGATCGTCCAATGGGAAATGCGAACGATCGGGTCCCAGACCTTGATCGTTCGCGGCGCTATGTTGGAGGGCGATCCGCCCTCCGCACTGGAGCCAATCTTTGTCATGGATCAGTCACCCTTCTGGACGATGTCGCCGGAAACCGGATTGAAATAGACCTCGGCGCGCTCACCGTTCTTGTCTTTACCGTAGATCTCATAGCAGTTGCCGGTAATCTCGAAGGTCTTGACCTTGTAGCCAAGCGTATCAATCTTCGCCTTCATGGCTGCCTCAGACATCCACTTGGACTTTGGTTCCGTTGTGCAGCTGGGGCTGGCGAACGCCAGAGCCGGCGTTGCGGAAGCGATTGCGAGAGCGGCGATAAGTTTCAGCGTCATGACTTTAATCCTCTAGGATGCCCGCTTTGGGCGACGAGCTCATGAATAAGAGCGACAACCTGTCCATTTGCTGTCAACCGGGTCATGAACTCGGGACCCGCGGATTAAAACAGCGCGCAGAAAAGCGGTGTCGGATATCGGCGATCCGACTAAGCTGATCGTTCGGCCGCGAACCCGTCTAAGTAGGAGACGCCTAGCTTTTGCCTCCGAGCGCGGCTCCGGCAGCGCGAACACCTAGATTCGTGACGGCAGGATTTGAGGCTTGCAAAGTACTAGCCTTTTGACGCAACTCGAATGCCTCACCACAGTTGGCAACCTTTAGATCAAATCTTCGCGGAACCGAAGCTACTCGCATCGACATTGATCATGAGAGCTACCGCCAGTGCGGCGATGGTGGCGATCACGAACGTCCCGGTGAAAATAGCCGCCGCTTTGATGGGCCTGATGTGCAAATCCTGAACAAACCAGTGAATCTGTGCCTGTGCGTACCAAAGCAAAGCCAAAACGACAGTCACCGCGCCCGCCAACACGCCCTGCGCTCGCGGCATGCTGATCAAGTCAATTCCAAGTACGAGGATGAGGGCAAACGGTGCAGCCACATAGCATTGGCTAAAAAACGGCGGCCGAAGCGTATCTCTGGTAATCCGGACCTTCTTCCATCGAAGCAGCGTGACGGCCATCGAAAGCGGGTAGACGCCAAAGATCACCCCTCTTGCGATCAGAAGGTTCGATCCGGAGCCGAGCTGCCTAGCAGCCTCGGTGGGATCAAAGACTGATGGGAGCAATCCGGACAGGCCCTGGGAGAGCAAAAGCGTAATCAGCAGGAACAGTGGAGGGCTCAGTGTGTCTTCGTATTGGTCTTCCAGCCTGTCGGCGAGCTCGGTATCGGCGTAACGCATCATGTTGAGTGGCCTCGAGACCGAGCGCCACAGGGTGATCGGATAAAACAGCAACCAGGAAACCAGCTCATAGAGCAGCTCTTCGAGCGACTTCAGCAATTTCATGAAGTCCAATTTTTCGCCCCTTCGATTTCTACCGACAGCGCTTTTCTTATCAGCGAGAGGTCACAACGTCACGTCGCAGCCCTCTCGCGTCCGGCTCATCTCGAAAATGATGCCTAATATATCGGGTCATGAAGCCATGCATGTCTCTCACCGAGATCTCCGCGAAGCTCTTGGTTCACAAGTCTCCGCCGACGTCGACAAGAAACAACAAACGGGTTTGTTCGCGTGGTAAATTAGGATCCTTATCTCTCCTAAAACCGTTAAGTCGGTGTGGATCAAGTATTTTATCTGACCGACCAAGTCGTATGGAACCGCACGACGGACATGGCGTTATAGAGTTTAGGCGCAACACGAACTTTCGAGGGCCATCATGACCGACAATAAGTCCGCCTCCCGCACGACGACCGATGCAGGCATCCCTGTGCAAAGTGACGAGCATTCTCTGACGATAGGGCCAAATGGTCCTATTGTACTAAACGATCACTATTTGATCGAGCAAATGGCGAATTTCAATCGCGAGCGTATTCCTGAACGCCAACCCCATGCCAAAGGCAGCGGGGCGTTCGGCCATTTCGAAGTGACGAATGACGTTACCAAATTTACGAAAGCGAAATTCCTTCAGCCAGGTGTGAGGGTGGAGACGGCTGTTCGCTTTTCCACTGTCGCCGGAGAGCGCGGTAGCCCGGACACCTGGCGAGATCCTCGCGGTTTCTCGGTAAAGTTTTACACGGAAGACGGTAATTTCGACATGGTAGGCAACAACACGCCTATTTTCTTCATTCGTGACCCGATGAAGTTCCAGCATTTCATCCGCAGCCAAAAGCGGCGGGCAGACAATGGACTGCGCGATCATGATATGCAGTGGGACTTCTGGACCCTCAGTCCTGAAAGTGCCCATCAGGTCACCTACCTGATGGGCGACCGTGGGGTACCGAAAAACTGGCGCGAGATGAATGGCTATGGAAGCCATACCTATATGCTCATCAACGAAGCGGGCGAAAAGTATTGGGTAAAATGGCACTTTCACACCGATCTGGGCGATGGCAACGCTCACCTAACCCAGGATCAGGCTGACAATATGGCAGGGCAGGACGGCGACTATCATCGACGCGATTTGTTCAATCACATTGCCAACGGCGAATTCCCGAGCTGGACACTAAAGTTTCAATTGATGCCGTTCGATGAAGCCAAGACGTACAGAATTAATCCATTCGACCTTACCAAGACATGGCCGCACCGTGACTACCCCCTCATGGAGGTCGGCAAGCTTACGCTCACTACGAATCCCATGGACTGGGACACCCAGATTGAACAATTGGCATTCGAACCCAATAATATGGTGCCGGGCATCGGCCTTAGCCCCGACAAAATGCTTCTCGCTCGCGGCTTCTCATATGCTGACGCACATCGTGCCCGCCTCGGCGTGAACTATAAACAGATCCCCGTTAACCAGGCCAAAGCAGCCGAGGTGCATTCCTATTCGCGAGCAGGACAAGGCCGCACGGTCAATGCGCTTGATCCGGTATACGCTCCCAACTCCTATGGAGGTCCCGCCGCCCAGCCGCAGACAGGCGGCGAAGCGACATGGCTGGCCGACGGCGAGATGGTCCGCGCGGCCTACACCTTGCGAGAAGGCGATGACGATTGGAGCCAGGCTGGCGCGCTGGTGCGCGAAGTGATGGACGACGCACAACGCGATCGCTTTGTCCAAAATGTTTCGGGTCACCTCGCCGACGGCGTCAGCGAGCCAATCTTGGTCCGCGCATTCGAGTATTGGCGCAATGTCGACAAAGACATTGGGGACAGGATCGAAAAGGCAACCCGTGATATCGTCGGCGGCGCCTCGCAATGTCCGGGAATGGCAAGCGCTCAATCAATTTCTGGATATCAAGGCATCCCCGCGACGTCGTCACTTGGAAAAAGCGAAAAGAAATAGACGCCGGCCCGCAAACTGCATGATCATCTCCCTAAGTTTAGCGTGACGTGATCTCTACTGTTAACGCCTCCCTGCTTAAAATGTGGGGAGGCGGTGTGTGCACGATACACTTCAAATTTGCCTCCGCACAACCTGCCGTCTGTTCAGTTCGGGCTTGAGGAACGCATTGGCTCAAATGAGTGAGGTCTATCGCAAAACACCGGAGGATCGATACTTCGTCATCAAGGGAACACGCTGTCGGTGTAGTCATCCTGCGATCGACGAAATCAAACACTAGACACTCGTCAAAGATTTGATGTCAGCACTCCGCGGGGGGCGGGCACGCATCAGCAAATCCTCCTGAATGGCGAAAATAGAGTAGGTGGACGCCGGGAACGTTCACTGCGTGAGCGTGGACCGGTCAGATGGACCGATGGCGCTCAGGATTTCAATCGCCATCCAGCAAAAAACGCGCAGTATGGCGTCATTTGCACGGCAAGGCGCTGATTGATGCGGCAAGCACTGACTTGCCGAAACCTGCTTTTTGGAGGGAAAGTTGGAATAAGCCGCCAGCTGTATGATTCTGCCGCATCGTCACCGGTAGCTTCAACGCCCAGCCGCGATAAAGATCGCAATTTATCGGCTATAGCGATAACCATCCGGATGAAGACCGATGTATTCGTCCTATAGGATCTGCAGCGTCACATGCTTGCGCTTCGGCTCGCGGTGGACCTGCGCCCAATCTGGTTCCGGCGCGAGACGGTGCCTATCTTCGTCCTAGCCCCCTGTAGAGCGACGCTTCCAGGACTGCGCCGCTGACGTCGTCACCAAGAGGCCACGACAGGCGAGCAACCGCTTCACGCCGTAGCGTCTCGCGCACCGTCGACGGCGCAGTCGCGACCCGCACCGCAATCGACTTGTGCCCAAGTCCTTGCTCAAACCGATATCTCAGTATCTCGCGGACACGCCGCATCTCCACTCTCTACGCAGGCATTGCGTTACTTTCTTCTCGATCTCAAGGCAAGAAACTTCACACCTGCAGACCAACCTTGAAAGATGCTTCAAAAGGGGGCGACATTGGAATCGTGGGGCGGATTGCTTGGAATGTGCAGCGAACGCCGGCCAGCGAGAAGACCGCCGTTACGGCGGCCGCAGCTATTGCTAATAGAACCGTATCTCAAGTCGCGCGGCTCCTGTCGTCCGATGGAAATCGAGGACATCCTGGCGATGACGACTAGCGAACGTCACCGCTGGCTCACCGACGGCCGCTTTAAAAGCGCTGGCACGAGATTCGCCAATTTAAATGGACGCGCCCTCCGGATCACGGTCCATGGTTTCGATTTCAAGGTAGTTAAGGAGCTTCCCGACAGCGCAGCTGTAAAAGAACAGCGCGTTAAAGACGCAGAGGCGAAGGCCGGGCAACGAGATCGCGCGGCTCTACAGGCAAAGCTGAAGCGCACAAGCAGAAGAGGACCAAGAACCGCAAAGGATGCACCGTTTCGGCGCACCAGCTCCAAAGCTTAGGAGCTGGCAGCAATTTCTCCTCGAATGCCTTAGTTGGGCGCAACACGGTACGCGCCCGTCGCTTTCATCTCAGCGCAGAAACTGGATCAGGTCCTCGTTAAGGCGTTCTGGCACCGTTGCAAACAAGCCATGCGGTTCGCCTTCATATTCGATAAGCTTTGCGCCTGAAATGGCGTTTGCAGCCGCTCTGCCTGTGGGGTCAATCGGTACGGTCTTGTCGCCTGTGCCGTGGATGACGAGAGTGGGGATCGTAAAGGCTGCGAAATCTGGACGGAAGTCTGTCTTGCCAAATGCGTCGACGCAATCGATTGTCGCCTTCGGGCTTGCCATGACGCCAAGAATAAAGGACCAGTCTAGCACGCCTTGGCTGACGGGGCTGCTCACGAAGCCGACCCCATAGAATGTCTTGGCAAAGCTATGCAGGAAGTCGAAGCGGTCCTTGCGAATGTCCTTCTTCATGCCCTCGAAGACGCTGGCGTCGACACCGTCGGGGTTGCTTTCGTCTTTAAGCAAGTAACCGGCTACCGATGCAACCAGAACGGCTTTCGATACTTTCGATGCTCCATGACGTGAGAGATACCGAGCGATTTCGCCCCCGCCCATTGAGAAGCCGACAAGACTGACACTTCCCAGTTCGAGGCCATCGATTACGGCAGCTAGATCGTCAGCAAATGTATCGTAGTCATATCCGGTCGACGGATGTCCTGACTGCCCAAATCCCCGACGGTCGTAAGTTATGACCCTGAAGCCTGCTTCCAGGAGAGCCAATGTCTGGTACTCAAACATATCCCCTGTCAATGGCCAGCCGTGGATAAGGATGACCGGGCGGCCTTCGCCCAGGTCCTTCACGTGCAGCTTCGTGCCATCTTTTGCTTCGACGAATGCCATATGGTGACTCCCTTGATGATGTCACCGATAATGCTGGCAGGATAGATAGAGTTCCAAGCAACTGCACAATGTTCTTTTCACTTTCGTTTGGTTCTTTATCTCATCGGAACTGTCGCGGTGAAGGAAACACCAGACGGAAGGTAAGAGATTTTCGCTACGCCCCCGGCTTCGCTTGCCAAAAGACGTTGAATGAGTTGTGTTCCGAAGCTGGTCTTGACGGGTGCAGTGACCCGCGGCCCGCCGCTCTCTCGCCATTTAAGGTTAAGTTCACGCCCATTCGATGAAGAGTCGATGAGCCATTCAATTTCAATGTGGCCTGTGTCAGTGCAAAGCGCACCATATTTGGTGGCATTCGTCGCAAGCTCATGCAAAACGAGCGCGTAAGCCGGAACAACATGAGAAGGCAAATCGAAGTCCTCGCCCGTAATCGTGAAGCGTGCTGCATCGTCGACACCGAATGGAGCAAGAGTTCGTGTCACAAGGTTCCGAAGAGACGCACTCCCGAAGTCTTCGGTGACAAGAAGATCGTTAGCGACAGCCATCGCGCGGATCCGCGCCGACAAGGTCGAGCCAGCCTCATCGAGTGTTTCGGCCCGCCGAATTGTCTGCGACACGACAGCCTGCAAGGATGTCAGCGTGTTCTTGACACGGTGACTCAATTCTCGCGCAAGAAGCGCGCGATGCCCCTGTACAATCCGTCTGGATGTGATGTCCTGTGTCGTACCGGTAATGGACAAGGGGATGCCGCACGGCGAGTAATTTGCGCGTCCACGAATTTGGACCCACCTGAGCTCACCGGCCGGGGTCACAAGTCGGTATTCCGCATCAAGCGGCGTCCCGTCAGCGATCGCTTGATCGATTGCCTCTACCTGCAGCAGACGATCCTCAGGATGAATTGACGATCTCAGGTCTGCGAGCGTCAGCGGTTCTTCTGGCGCTCGACCGCAGATCGACTTACATTCCGTTGAGGCTGTCAATTCACTGGTGGCAAGGTCTATGGTCCATATGCCAAGCCTACCAGCTTCCAGCGCCAGCCGCAGGCGTTGCTCGCTGGTTTCCAGCTCTTCAGCGCGCTTCAAGACCTCGGCTTCAAGGTCGGCTTTGCGTTGCTCGATGGCTGCAAGCTGCTCCACCTCAAGGGTCACATCCTGCTGAGACGCTACAAAAAAGGCGAGCCCTCGCTCATCGAACACCGGCGTGACGAGCAGCCTGTTCCAAAATTTGGTGCCGTCCTTCCGATAGTTCAAAAGATCGACTTCGGTTTCTGCCCTCGCGTTAATCGCTGCTTTTAGGGTTACAAGCGATGACTCGTCGGTTGCCAGCCCTTGCAAAAAGCGGCAATTCTTGCCCAAGATCTCGCTTTCTGCATATCCGGTCATCTTCACAAAAGCAGCATTGGCGTAAATGATAGGATTATCAGGCAGATTTGGGTTGGTGATCACCATCGGTGTTCGCGTGGCGCCAACCATACAAACGAAGGGGTCGGCGCTGCGCATCGTGTTCATCGACTCGTAATCAGGCAGTTCATTGTCCTTCAGAGCCATACAACGCTTTCGCAACCACAGTTTCTGGATTGTTTTAGTGCTGAAGGATACCGGAGTCTAGCTAACGCCAAGTTTCAACAAATAGCCGGCGCGGACGTCAAAGCCCCCACCGATCGGGCATCGAGCGTTTTCCCGGTGCCAAGAGAGCCTCAAAGTGCCGAAACGTCGGGAAAAACTCCACTTGCCTTCGAAGATTTGTCCTGTTTGCAAACGACCCTTTTCATGGCGGAGGAAGTGGGAAAAGAGCTGGGAGAACGTCAAATACTGTTCTGAACGGTGTCGCAACGACAGAAATGCTCGCAATCGTTAACCCCTGGCCAAAATGCGGAACCTTGGATGCGCTCATAACGTTTCCAGTCTTTCGTGGAGCATCTTATGTCGATATCACAGCCAATCCGCTATTTGCCTGAGCTCGAGAGCATCGAAGACGACGAGATCGAGACAGTTGCCGGTCTCAAAGAACAGTTCGACGTCATCATGCAGAAGACGGCAGAAGACTATGGCCATGCCGTGCGCTCAGTGCATGCCAAGGCACATGGCATCATCGAAGCGGAGATGACCGTCGCAGGCGGCCTGCCGCCTGAGCTCGCCCAAGGTATGTTTTCAGCACCCGGAACCTATAAGGTCTTTATGCGCCTCTCGACCAATGCCGGCGACATTCTTCCTGACGCAATTTCTCTGCCTCGAGGCGTTGCCATGAAGGTGCTGGAAGTCGAAGGACCGCGCCTTTCTGACGCCGAAGGCTCGACGCAAGATTTCATCATGGTGAACGGCCCTATCTTCCAGGCGCCAAACGCCAAGAAATTCCTATCTGGTCTGAAGCTTCTCGCCAAAACGACAGACCGAATGGAGGGGACCAAAACCGTTATGTCGAGCTTGCTCCAGACGATGAACAAGGGTCTTGAGGCAGTCGGCGTTGCAAGCCCTACCATCCAATCGCTCGGCGGCGCGCCAAATTCTGATCCACTGGGCGAGACTTATTTCAGCGTCACACCTTTCCGCTACGGTGATTATGTTGCCAAATTCAGGTTGAAGCCGGTTTCGCCTGACCTGACAAAGCGGACGGACACCATCATTGACGCGAGCGTCCGAGACAATGCCATTCGAGAAACGGTTCAGGCAGAAATGCACGAGACGACTGGGGTATGGGAATTCCAGGTCCAGCTCTGTCGCAATATCAACGAACAGCCTATCGAGGATCCGACGGTTGAGTGGAAAGAGAAAGATTCTCCTTTCTTTACTGTGGCGACGGTCACTGCGATGCCACAGGATAGCTGGAGCGATGCGAACGTCCAGAAGGTCGACGAAGAGATGCGTTTCAGCGTCTGGACCGGCTTGGCGGCCCACCAGCCCCTGGGCAACATAAATCGGGCGCGGAAAGATCCGTACCGCCATTCGGCCGAATTCCGAGCCCAGTTCAACGGTTGCCCGTTTCACGAGCCATCCCACTGATCCCTCCTGGGTTCTTCTCCCAGAGCGTTTTGATGAACGCAGCGCATTTGTCCTTTCTAATGGGAAAGCTTCTATGACCGAGCTCCTGCACGATCCTGAATCCGAAGGCCCCTCTGGCGGATGGGGATCAGTCAAATCAATTGCACGTATTGTTGGTGATGAGCGGCCGTCCCCGATGGTTCTTGAAGAACTGGCTCGACAGAACAAGCCGGGTGGCGTGATGTGCGTTTCCTGCGCGTGGCCCAAACCGGTAAACTACCATCCATTTGAGTTTTGCGAGAACGGGGCGAAAGCGACTATCTCGGACTTGACGAGCACGCGATGCACGCCTGACTTCTTTACCGATCACACGGTAACGTTGCTTCGTGACTGGAAAGACTACGACCTCGAACAGACCGGCCGGCTGACGCACCCACTGCATTACGATCGTGAAACCGATCGCTATGTCGAAGTCGCTTGGGAAGACGCCTTCGAAGATATTGGCAGAACTTTGCAGTCCCTCCCGCGCGAAAGCGTTGTGTTCTATTCGTCTGGACATGCTGGCTTGGAGGCATCCTACCTCTACGCGTTGCTCGCGCGGACCTACGGCAACAATAACCTACCGCAAAGCTCGAACATGTGTCACGAGACGACGTCGGTTGGGCTGCAGAAGGTGATCGGTTCCCCGGTCGGAACCATCGTATGGGATGACCTTGAAAAGGCTGACGCTTTTTTCTTCTTCGGTCAGAATCCTGGGTCTAACAGCCCGCGCTTCCTGCATCCGCTGCAGGAGGCGAAAAAGCGCGGCGCAAAAATCGTCACCTTCAATCCCGTCATGGAGCAGGGCCTGGTGTCCTTCGTCAACCCGCAGAGCCCTGTCGATATGCTGACGGGGCGCGAGACCCAGATCAGCGATGAATATCTCCAAGTTCGCGCTGGCGGTGACATCGCTGCCATCATCGGTCTCTGTAAGGTCATCGTCGAAGCGGACGATGCGGCCTTGGCGAGCGGAGCATCGCGCCTTCTTGACGTTCCCTTCATCGATGAGCACACGGTAGGTTTCGACAGCTTCCTCGATCTCATTCGATCGACAGACTGGACCACAATCGAGGCGGAAAGCGGCCTGACTGAGAATGCGATTAGACGTGCAGGCGAGATCTACGCTCACGCGGAGCGCGTGATTGGCGTCTACGGGATGGGGCTGACGCAGCATTCCCAGGGCGCTCTGAACGTTGCGATGGTCGTCAACCTCCTTCTTTTGCGTGGCAATATTGGCCGCGAGGGTGCTGGATGCTGTCCGGTGCGTGGCCACTCGAATGTTCAAGGCCAACGAACTGTCGGTATTGCCGAAAAGGCAAAGCTCATTCCCATTGACAAGCTGAAATCCCTCTTCGATTTTGACCCACCAACCGAAGATGGTGTGACGATCGTCGATGCCGTGAAGGGCATGATGGCAGGAAAAATCAAAGCGACCATATCGCTTGGCGGCAACCTAGTCCGCGCCGTTCCTGATCAGAAGGCAATGGAAAGCGCTTGGGCCGAGCAGGAACTGACCGTTGTCGTCTCGACGAAGCTTAATCGCAGCCACCTTTTTCCCGGCAAGAAGTCGTACATTCTTCCGTGCCTTTCGCGTTTGGAGCGCGACGAGCAACGGACAGGCGCGCAGTCCGTCACCACGGAAGACAGCTTTTCTCACATCTCGGGATCTGTCGGCAAACGTACGCCAGCCTCCAAGCACCTTCGAAGCGAGCTTGCGATCGTGACGGGTATTGCAAAAGCAACAGTTTCCCCGAGCCCGACGCTGAAATGGGATGAGTGGACAGGCGATTACGGCCTTGTCCGCGACCTCATCGAGACGACCTACCCCGATCAATTCGAGCGGTATAACGATCGTATGTTTCAGCCGGGAGGATTCTATCGCGGCAACGCGGCACACGAGCGCGTCTGGAAGACCGAAGAAAAGAAAGCGGTATTTACCACGCCTAAGCAGTTGAACGCCTTGGCGTTTAGCGATGCCGTGGGGCGCTACCGCCTCATCACTATGCGCTCAAACGACCAATTCAATACGACGATCTACGGATACTCGGACCGCTTTCGCGGAATAGAGGGAACCCGAGATGTGGTGCTGATGTGCGCCGACGATATTCGGTCGGCGGGGCTGTCAGAGGGTCAAGTCGTAACCCTTGTGAGCGATTTCGAAGATGGGATCACGCGCGAGCTTCATGGTCTTAAAGTGTCAGAGCATAATCTTCCGCGCGGGACGATTGGAGCCTATTATCCCGAGGCCAATGTCCTCGTCGCGATCGACCATCATGATGAGTTGTCGAAAACGCCCGCGTCGAAAGCGGTGCCTGTCCGGATACATGCGTGACGTTTTAGCAGGCACTTAATTGAATGAAAGTGGGAGACTATTGATGGACGCGTACGTCTTCTCAACAGACCACGCAGGGTCACACAGGCCCTATCTAATTGTTCCCGACCAGAATTCCCCTCGTCCGGGGCATCCAGCTGGCAAATCATGGGTTCCCTGGAAAGCAGTGAAACTCGAGAAGCAGATTTTCGGCCAAGAGCGCGACCGCGTCGCGAAGGCAGTTGAGGCAGAAGGATATTTCATCAGCGAATAAAAAGTCGCGGTCACTAGCACAAAGCCTATCCTCGCCTTGTGTTAGCAAAGTCCGGCGGACGAGATTTCCACCTTTCCCGACGCGCTTTCCCTCAACCAGATGACGTAGCAAACCCCCGAAGCCCAAATCCTCCATCTAGAAGTTGCGCGTGCTCTTAGGTGATGTGCTATCCCGTAACAGCCGCGATATCCTGTTGATCTGGTGTCTGGAGCGCGGGCCACAGCGCCTCCGCGGCAGTTATTAGACGAGATCCGGTGTCGCCTGTCCGACGCTCTATTTGCCAGATGATATCCGCTAAGCCGCGAAACGGTGGACGCAAACTCTGGCCGCCAAAAGCAAACCGGCGGCATTTCGGCAATGCTAACTGAAAGCAGATCGACAAAATCCGGCTGTGCGCTCTGCTGGCGAGCGGGATAAGGCCAATTATGTGATGTGTGGCATTCAATAAATTGAAGTTGTAATGCTGATGAAGCTGCCCACTGGTGCCGTTAGCGAAGAGACGATCGCAGCGACTGCATGTAAATGCGCCGACTGTAGGCAGCCGGTCCCTGATGATGCGGGTCTCTACATCGTCCGACGTAACGATCTGCCACGCTATCTCAAGACCCTACGACCGGTACAGCTGCGATGGAGTTCCGCCGTTAAGGTTGCATCTGCAGCACTGCCGTCGCTTACGTTCGGACGCTCCAAGGGGCTCGGTTTTGACCGCGTCATTATCTATCCGACGAAAGAAATGATGGACTGGCTGAAGGGCGCCCAATCGGCGTTGAAAGCCGAAACCCGTGCAAAACTCTATGTTGCCCTAAACCGCGCAAGGCATACGGTAGCGGTGGTCCATGACCTTGCCGATGGTGAAGTCGTTCCAGGATTCACATTGTTCCAGTAGCGAAAATTTCCGGAAATGCACCCTTCATAGATCTATTATTTCATCCTTGGCGGTGGGGCATCATCTTCCGGTGATGCCATTTTTCTAGGTGGCTTCGTTGAATTCCCGATACAGCTCGATTGTGGGCAGATGTGCATCGATAGTCTCGCGCACTTTCGCGGCCATCGGCAAGTTGTTTTTCTCGTTTTTCCACACATCCATAAACCGTTCGACCGTCTCGCGTGCTGTGTCGAGGACCAGCTTTTCGGACAGCGCCGACTTGGCTGCCAAATGTGCAAGCTCATCCTTGGATAGCTCCGCCATTCTTTTCGTGCGTGAGAAGTTAAGCGCCGCCGTATCCTCTCCCTCGATATAGGGGATGGTCGATAGCAAATCGTAAGCCGGCGAGAGCGCAGGAGTGCGGCGATCGGGGTAGATCAGAGACCAATTTTTCAGATGCATGTCACCATTGCCGATCAGCGCGCTGAAGACCAACCGGCGGATGAACTCCGCCACGTCGGCCGTGCTCGTCTCGATGCCGAGGACGCGGGCGATCATCCGGTAATTGCCCTTGCTGTACTTGTCATCCGGCTTCACGCCGAACACTTGCGCAAAATCCTCGATGTGTACCGGGCCCTCTGGTGTACGGTCGAAACGTCTAATAGCGAGCGCTTGCCCATGCAGTTCGCCCACGCCCTGTGGCAAGCCGCTCACTGCATCCAGCTCGACCAACTGGATCTCCGGCACGTCCATGCCCATCATGCCGGCGATGGTCATCATTGAGAATTCGTTTTCTGGCACGCCGCTATACTGCTGGGAGGGCAGCTTTACGATCCATGATCCACCTGTACCCTCGGCCGGAATAGTCAGGCCACCTCCCCTCGTGGTGTTCTTGAAGGCCGAGAATTTCAGCTGCACCCCGGCCAGCGAAAAGCGCAACGCATTCGGCCGCGCTTCGACAGAAGCCTGCTCATCATCAGGCGGCAGGTCATCGCCGTCGGAGGGGTGTACCGTTACCGCACCAGGCAGGTCGCGGCCGAGCATCCAGAGCAGGAAAAACTCCCGCGTCTGTTTTACGCCGGCGCGCTCGGCGAGGTATTTGCGCAACGGGCCTTCCGGCAACAGGTTCGAAAGGAACGGCGGGACCACCATGTTATACGGACGGAACTTCGTAACCAGTGCGCCGAACGGGTCCTTGAATGACAGGCTGAGTGTGGGCCGCTTCTCGTCTTCGATATAGGCCTCGTTGAATGCGAAGATCGAGCGGCCATCCTGCAGTTTCGTCAGGGTGGCGACTGGTTCGCCGTTTAGCTTGACATCGAGCACCGTGACTTTAGGCATCGTCTTCCTCATCCAGTGCGTAGGCCGAGCGCGGGACCGCGTCATCGCGGTCGCGATGCACTGCGGCGTTGCGCAGCTGTCTTATCTCGCGCGCGATTGCACCCATTTCTTGCCGTGACATCTTATCTGCCCGCGAAGTCTCCAGGCGGTCGGCTGCGCGCTTGAGCATGTCCAGCTCGTCAGGGGTCAAAGGCAAATGCCGAAGGAGGGCCAGGCTATCCTTGAATATGTCGGCGTCGGCCCTTGTTCCAGCCCCATCGCCGAACTGCGCCAACCATCGCTCGAGACGAGCCACAAGTTTGCGCTGGTCGGATGTAAGGACGTCATTTGACGTCGAGCTGCTATCGAGGATATTGCGGATCGCCGGCATCAGCTTCTTTGGCGCAAGTACGATCTCGAGGTCGAGTGCACGCGCCACATCCACCAGGCTGCCTAGTCCGGGCTCCATCGTGCCCCGTTCGATCTGGGAAATATGGCTTTGCGTCAGGCCCGAACGTGCGCTCAGCTCACGCTGGCTTACTTTCTGCCCTTCCCTGGCAGCGCGTAATTGCTGTGCTATATGCTCTGTCTTGTATGCCACGAACATTATCCTGCATCACATGTCACCGTCGATACAGGATAATATATAGAATACTCCGCAGAGGAGTGCAACATTGATATACAGAACCGCATCGCTCAGATCGTTTATATATAATCATATATCGGCGCAACGATGCAGGCTCATATGGGTGGCTACAGAGGCTAGATCCGTATTACCAGGATGCGCAACAGATCGGCCTGTGCAGACCCTGCCGGCATCGTATCCGCTGTGAAAGGGACATTGATATATTGGTCCTCGCGAAAGGCGTTTTCTTCGACATGCGCGCATTCATGGGCGATGATGCCAATGGCCGTACGGAAATCCTCTTCGTCGCGATCGGCCTCCTCGAGCACAATCGGGCAACCGGACCCGCCGACAAAACGATATGCGTCTTAACGGCGTCGCCACGCATGACCACCATACTCTTTCCGACGCCGGCCAAGCCCTCGTCATTTGTACCGCTCAACGGCGCCAGCCCTTCGACGCCGCGATCGAGGTCACGCAGCGCCTCGTCGTAATCGACCGCTACGGTCACTCCGTCGAGCGCTGATATCGATAACCGAAAGTCGCTCCGTGATATCGGGCGACATAGAGGCTTGGAAAGCTCCAACTTCCTACAAACTCTCCGCCGGCTTAGCAAACTGGAAATGAGAACAAAGAGTAGACAGAAATTCATCTCTGTAGGATAGGTAAGCAGCAAGACAGCGAACCCATCCGTGCACGATTCGGGAGATAGCCGTGACCTCCGTTACCCATCGCGAACCTATCGACACTCCCATTCTTCGCAAGGAAAGAGGGGCGTTTTTCACACCTGCGGCGATCACCCGGTTTATTTCCAAATGGGCCATTCGCGCGCCTGATGATCGCGTGCTTGAGCCTGCCGCCGGAGACGCTGCATTTCTGATTTCTGCGGTCGACCGCCTCCGTGAACTCGCTCCGCCCGGGAAATTGCGGCCGAAGGTCCATGGCGTCGAGATCCACCCCCACAGTGCTGAGATTGCCCGAAAGCGGGTCGCTGATGCTGGCGGCGAAGCAAACATCGAACTTTCCGACTTCTTTACTGTCACGCCGGATCCAACGTTCGAGACTGTCATCGGAAATCCTCCTTTTATCCGGTATCAGGACTTTTCCGGAGAAGCGCGTGCCCGCGCCCGGGAAGCGGCCATCAGGGGCGGCATTTCGCTGACAGGCCTTGCGTCGAGTTGGGCTGCATTCACCGTGCACTCGGCATTGTTTTTGAAGAAGGGTGGCCGCCTGGCCTTTGTCTTGCCAGCAGAACTGCTCTCGGTGAACTATGCCGCTCCTGTCCGCAAGTTCTTATTCAGTCGATTCCGCGACGTGCAGCTCGTTCTGTTCGATGAGCAAGTCTTTCCGGAAGCGGAGGCGGATGTCGTGCTTCTCCTCGCTGAAGGCTACCTTGAGGGGCCAGCGGAGTTCGCAACGATCCGCCAGACGAAGAATGCTGCGACACTCGACACTCTGGGCCCAGGATTGAGCTGGACACCGGCCGATCCGGCGGGCAAGTGGACCGGCAGTCTCGTCGATGTCGACGCGGTGCATCTCTTGCACTCCGTTTCGGCGGCTGGCCTCTACACGAACCTGGAAACCTGGGGCGATACGACGCTCGGAATGGTGACCGGAAACAATAAATACTTCACGCTTTCCCCTCAGCGCGTCGCCGAGCTCGGACTACGTCCGGATGAGTTGCTCAGCCTTTCGCCACCCGGAAGCTCCCACTTGCGCGGGCTTTTGCTCTCGAAACCCCAGCTGAAGAAGCTCGGTGACGATGGGAACGCGATCCACCTATTCTATCCAAAAGACCCGCCATCGAAAGCTGCTGCGGCCTATATTGCCGACGGCCACAGGACGGGCGTCGACACCGCCTATAAGTGCCGCGTCCGCAAGACCTGGTACCGCGTGCCGCTCGTTTCACCCGCAGACCTCCTGCTGACATGCATGAATGCGGACACCCCCCGCATTACGGAAAACGCCGCCAGGGCCCGTCATCTAAACTCGGTGCATGGAGTCTATCTGAACGAGACATATGCTGCTTTG
Organism: Rhizobium sp. 2MFCol3.1; assembly: GCF_000377565.1. Lineage (GTDB taxonomy): Bacteria > Pseudomonadota > Alphaproteobacteria > Rhizobiales > Rhizobiaceae > Rhizobium. The sequence continues at coordinate 109,449 of NZ_KB898372.1, forward strand.
GGCCGCGAACTCCTGCCGGTCGCGAGCTTGAACTCAATCACGCTGTTGCATGCCGAAATGGTTGGCCGTGCCTATGGAGGCGGCATCCTGAAGATCGAGCCGAAAGAGGCGGACGTGTGGGCTATGCCCTCGCCGACCCTGGTTACGTCGCGCGCCGATGCGCTTCGCGCGATCAAGCGAGACATTGGAAAGCTCTTGGACAAAGGGCGGCTGCTCGATGCCGTCAAGCTTGTCGATGAGACACTGCTAGTTGACTGCGAGGTTTCGGCGTCACAAATCGAAGCGGTCCGGTATGCGCGCGCCGAGCTGGCGAAGCGTCGCAATCTGAGGGCAGCAAGTGGTCGCTAAACCAAGTTCGAAAGCAGAAGCCTGGGAAATATTCGATCATATCGTCGAAGCTGCTGCACCTGGCGGGCAACATAGCAATCCGTGGGCGCTTGGTCCGGACGGCCAGCCTTTCTTTCATCCAGATTACGATACCCTTGCGCTATTGCTTGGCGTTCCGCTGCACCTCAAAGTCGGGACGCAGACGGGCGTGCCCGCTCTCGCACTCGATGTCTGGCTCAGCTATGAGCTTAGACGGGCTGGGTTTGGGACGGACCAGGTTTGGCCGCGGCCCGCCAATCCGCGGGTACTTCCTGCGCCCGTTTCCGCGTTCGTCAAATCGCTTCCGACGGCGCTAAGAGCCAAGGCCCAATCCCTTTTGACGTCAAACTCGTCCATTCCGGGGGTGACCTCCTCGTCCGCATCAATTCTGGGTAAAAACTATCTTAAGCAGGTAGATGTTATCATCACGGACTGGGTCACTGGTCCAGAGCTGCTGATCTCGACAAAGCGAATGGACTCCTCCTACGGAAAAAATGCGCCCAACCGCATTGAGGAATCCTACGGCGATGCCAAGAACCTACGCTTGCGCCATCCCCTTGCAGCACTGGGTTTCCTATTCGGTCTTCGATCGGACATCTTGGAGAAGGAACCCAAGACGGCAGAGTGGTTGTTCGATCTTCTCGCCAAACTCGGCCGTGAGGACGATGCATATCACTCGACATGTCTTGTATTGATGGAATACTCGACTGATCCAGTCCTGCCGGCGGCCGACGAGGAAGAACCCGTCGACGGCATTTTAGAGCCAGGCCCGCAGCCGGTAACGGATCCGGCCGAGAGTGAGATCGCGCACCTTGCTGAAAGCACGGTCGAGCGCATCGTCAAGGCCCTGCCGAAAGTCTCGATCCTAGTTGAGCGAACACCAGATGAGCTCTCTCCGGCCCGTTTCCTGACGTCCTTAGTTACGCGTGTTCTCGCAGCTACTCCCGTCAACATGCATGAGGAAGCTAGACAGCGCCGCTCTTACGTCTTACCGAAGAAGTAGAAGTTCGGCCCATCCCGCCTGGCAGCGGTAGGCAAGGGGAAGGGGCACGAAACATCGACCCGCCTGACTCTAAGGCTAAGTTCCTCTCTTTTGCGTCGTAGGCTTTGCCGGTAGCGAAGCAAGATCCCAGCGCAATGTCCCCGATGGGCGGCGTGCCGAGCGGCCGTTCAACGTAGATCGGCTTCATTCGTTCAAGTGGAATACTCTCAACCTGGCAGCAATCCTGCCGTCTGGTAGCTATCGATCATAACGTCGAAGAGCGAGATGTCGGACCTGCTGCGGGCCAGGAGCTGCGCTCCCGCGATCGCGGCAAAGATTGATCTCGCTCGCGCTTCGCTTCCCTTCTTATCCGTCAGGCCGGCATCGAGCAGCTGCTCCGCGAGCCAGGCGATATTGACGTCGGCGAAGGTCTGCACCTGCTGACGGACTTGTTCGGGCAGGTCGTCGTACTCCGCCCCGAGGAAGCTGCCGAGACAAAGGCGGTTGCCATTCTCCAGCGACGTCCGGAACGTCTGCGGATACTTTCGCAGACTGGTTTTAGGATCGCCCTCGTCCCTCGCAACTTCTTCCAGCCACGCCTTCGTGTCCTGCCAGTAGCGCTCGGCGATGGCTGCAGCGAGATCCGCCTTGCTCGGAAAGTGGTGGTAGATGCTGGCGGCCTTGATGCCGACCTCTGTTGCGAGCTCGCGCATGTTTAGGCCACCATATCCGTGCGACTGGGCGCTCAGACGTCCCGCCGCGAGAATGGCTTCCCTTGCACTTCCGCTCATGTCGATGCCCCTTCCGCTTTACCTAACAAATGTTAGATAGGGGTTGACGACGAGATTGTAAAGGCCTAGCTCTTATCTACCTACCAACTGTTAGTTAGAGAGAGCGCCATGAGCAACGAACTGATCTATGCCGATGCCACCAGGCTCGCTGAACTCATCCGCCGCAAGGCGATATCGCCCGTCGAGGTCGTACAGGCCCATCTCGATCGGATCGAAGCGGTCGATCCCAAGGTCAATGCGATCGTCACCGTGGCGGAGGGCGCGCTGAAAGCCGCCCGGAGAGCAGAAGCGGCAGTTTTGGCCGGTGAAGAACTCGGACCGCTTCATGGCGTGCCGTTCACTGTCAAGGATTCCATCGACACAGAAGGCGTGATGACGCAGCGCGGCTCACCGATCTTCAAAGGCCGTTTGCCCGACCGCGACGCGACCAGCGTCGCGCGCCTGAAGAAGGCGGGCGGCATTCTGCTGGCCAAGACGAACCTGCCGGAGTTCTCCTACTGGATCGAGAGCGACAACCTACTGTCCGGGCGCTCAAACAATCCGTGGGATCTGGAACGCACGCCGGGCGGATCAAGCGGCGGGGAGTCTGCCGCTATCGCCGCAGGCATGTCGCCACTCGGTCTTGGGACCGATCTTGCGATCTCCGTGAGGGGGCCAGCGGCGCAGACCGGGATCACCTCGATGAAAGCGACCCACGGCCGCGTCCCGATGACCGGGATCTGGCCACGGGCGCCGCGTCGCTTCTGGCACGTCGGGCCGATGGCCCGGTCTGTGCGGGATGTTGGCCTCGCCTTCTCACAGCTCGCAGGTTCTGACGGACAGGATGCCTTTTCTTCGAGCCCCGTCCCGTTCGACGCCGGGATCGGTCGACAGCCCTTCCGGCAGCTCCGCGTCGGCTGGATGGTTGGCCCTGGGTTCGGCCCGGTCGATCCGGAAGTTGCTACAACCGTCAAAACGGCGGCCGAGGCTCTGAAAGACATCGGCCTCTCAGTCGAGCATGTTGGCATCACGGCACTGGAGAAGGATTTCGCCCTCGACGTCTTCAACCGTCTGCATGTCATGGAGATGAAGCCCGCCTTTCGCGAGGCGACCGCCGGACGTCGAGAGGACGAGCTTTATAAGATGGCAAAGACTATGCTGTCGCTGCCCGACACCTCGATGGCAGACTATGTTGAGGCCGAGCAGGCGGCCGAGCGGCTGCGTGACGGCTACGCCGACTACTTCTCCCGCTACGACGCACTGATCACCCATGTCCTGCCGATCCCTGCCCACAAGCACGGCATCGAGGAATTCGTGATCGACGGGCAGACAGTCGATGCAACCTACCTGCAGGGTGCGACAGTGCCTCTGAACGTGACGGGCCTTCCTGGCGTCTCAATGCGGTTTGGCACCAGCAAAGAAGGTTTGCCAATCAACGTGCAGATCGTCGGCGCATGGCAGGCGGAGTCGACCATCCTGCACGTCGCCTCGCTGCTGGAGAGGGTCAGTCCAACGCGCGTCCTGCACCCGACGCTCTGAAAATCGTTGCCCACCAGCACATCCTTCTCGATTGGGAAGACCATGTTGGTGGGCAAGATCGAAGAAGATTAACGCCAGCCAACGGTGTGCGGGATCGCTGTGGTAGCGGACATGTCAGATGAGTTCGACCGGAAGGAAGCCGAGATCTGCGGGCGCAGGAAGCACCTGAAAGTGTGATTCGAGGCGGCGGCAATCGAGGCCTGGGAAGAGGCAGGGGTGAAAGGCGCCGTCCATAAAACCGCGGTCGGCCGATATACCTACCTCACGTTTCTCGATGACGGTGATGTTGTTCCGACAATCGTCGACCTCGTCCAGATCGAGGTCACTGTGCAGCAAGACGAATTCAAGGAAAAGGGGCAGCGTCGTATCGCCTGGGTCGAACCGGATGAAGCGGCGCGGCGTGTGCGCGAGTTGGAGCTGAAGTCGCTGCTTGTGGATTTCAAACCCAAGAGAAAACGCAAAGGTACCTGACCGGGCAAACGGCATAGCCTACTGCAAAGAATATTCCGCGGGCAATGTTGGAATTCAGGTGCGCGTCAGCTCTTGCGGCAACTGATCGATGCAAACAAATGGAGCCTTTGCATGAAGCCGCACTCCTATTCGATCGTTCAACGCTTCCTTCACTGGACGGTTGCTCTTCTGGTGTTCTTCAACCTTTTGTTTCCGGATGGGATGAACGCCTGGCACCGCTTGATCCGACACAGCCAGACACCAACGGCTGCCGATGTCTCCAGCGCCAACATTCATGCATATGTCGGGATTGCCATCCTGTTGCTTGCGATCCTACGCCTCGCAATGCGATGGCAGACTGGCGTTCCGGCTGAGCCTGCCGGTCAGCCAGCGCTACTGCAACTGGCAGCCAGGGTGGCTCACCTACTGCTTTATGCACTGATCTTCCTAATGCCGATTTCTGGGATTGCCGCATATTACTTCGGAATCGATGCGGCCGGCTCGATCCACGCCGATATCATGAAGGTTGTGCTGTGGGCCGTCATTGCGGCCCATGTCTTTGGGGCGCTTGTCCAGCACTTCTATTTCCGGACAAATGTTCTACGTCGGATGACAGTCGGCTGATTTTGTCGCGTGCGCCTCCAACGGCTCAGACTGATGTCCGCGATCGGTGTTGGAAAAATGCAGTACCGACACGCATACCGATGACCGCAGGGCAGATCGTGCGCAGCACCTCAAAAGAGCGCGGCAATGATCATCGCAGCGCCCGCGAAAATGGTCACGCCCGACAATGCGGCGGCGAGCAACAGGAACTCGATTGGCTCGTCTGCGACAAAGTAGTCGCACTTTTGATGCTCCATGATTGCGCTCCCCGCTCAATCGTGTGATTCGAATTCCTAAAGCAGGTTAACCTCAGATGGCATTTTCGCAAGGTTACGCGTGACAAATACGCGATGGCTGGGCAGATCGGCCAAACGTCGTCTACACGCTCGCCATGCCCGTTGGGACGAGTTGGCCGCTATCGTTGCTATAACGCTCGACATCAGCAGTTTGCTGCTCTCTGCCCCTGTTGCGGGCATTGTAGGACTGAGAGTCTCCGCCATATTGTCGAGGTCGCTGGATGGCTCTGCGAAATCATTGATTTTGCTTTCTGATTTGTGTTGAAATCATCGTGGATAATCGGCAAGTGAGTGAAGAGATCGGCGGAGACTCAATGCTCAACGAAACCGCACTCTCCTTTGGAGAAATGGCCGAACTCTTACGCGACCACGACTGGGAGTCGACAAGCCTTGGTGCCATGTCTGAATGGCCGCCTGCGTTGAAATTTGCCGTCGAGTTGGCGTTGCCCTCCCATGCACAAATCGTGATGTTTTGCGGCCCCGACTTCGTAGCGATCTATAACGACACCTACCCGCCCAGCATAGGGACGAAACATCCCGACGCGCTCGGCCGCCCCGCGCGCGAGCACTGGGGCGAACTTTGGGACGACCTCGAACCCCTTCTGCGACGCGTTGTGGAAACAGGCGAACCCGTTTCGGCTAAGGGTAGGCAGTTTTAAATTTAGCGCCCCGACCCGGAGACTGTCTATTTTGACATCTCCTACTCTCCAGTGTTCGGCGCAAACGGCGAGGTTGTGGCTGTCTTTTGCATCGTCAACGAGACGACGGCGCAGGTGAAGGCTGAGACTGCGCTTCGCGAGAGCGAGGAACGTTTGCGTTCGATGATTGATCAGACGACCGTTGGGGTTCTCCAGGCAGACCTCGAGAGGCATCTGTCCTTCGTAAATCCCGGCTTCTGCGAGATCGTAGGTTACTCGGTCGATGAACTGCCTCATTTGACACTCCGGGATCTGACACACCCCGATGACCTTCCCGCGAGCATGGCGTCGCTAGGAAGCTTAGGCAACGACGGTGAGAGCTACACGCTCGAGAAGCGCTACGTTCGCAACCCCACCTGACCGAATAGACGAAGAAAAGCAAATCATCGGCCGCATTAAGTTCGGCGACCGCGTTGAGCCGCATGATACCATCCGACGCCACAAGAACGGCCGCGATGTGGAAGTCTCACTTTCCGTGTCGCCTATCTACGACAGCAATGGCCGCATTGTGGGTGCATCGAAGAACGCCCGCGACATCAGCGTGCGCAAAGAGGCCGAGCGTATTCAAGCCACGCTGATCGCAGAATTGAACCATCGCGTCAAAAATGTGCTGGCGACAGTGACTGCCATCGCCAGGCAAACTTTCGCCCGCGCGACCGACATTGGTTCTGCGACCAAGACATTCGAAGCTCGGTTGCGGTCGATGGCGCGTGCCCACGACCTCCTCCCACATGGAAGCTGGGAAAGCGCGAGCCTGAACAGCCTCGTTCGCGAGGCGCTCTCGCCATACCCCGCCGATAGAATCGACATTCTAGGCCCAGACACCCCAGTGACGCCCAAGCTCGTCGTCGCCCTTTCGCTCATCCTTCACGAGTTGTCGACGAACGCTGCCAAGTACGGCGCGCTTTCGACGGAAGCAGGCCGTATTCATATATCGTGGTCAGTTGAAGATATGCACCCGCCCAAACTTTTATTGAACTGGATCGAGGTCGGTGGACCCGTGGTCGTCCCTCCCGTTAGAAAAGGCTTTGGCAGCCGCTTGATCGAGGGTCTTCGTCCGGGCGAACTGGGCGGCAGCGTGGACGTTACATACAAGCCAGGAGGACTCCAATGCCATATTCAAGCGTCCCTCGATATAGATTGGGCGAGCCAGCCCGCAGACTACAGCGACTAGGCTCCAGCGCATCGAGCGGATCAGCCACTACCGTGCGCAGACCCAACGCTCTGCCCGCCGGCAGCTCCCAGGCCGCTCGACCACCTTGCTGAGGCCTTGATCCAGCCTACCGAGGCCTTCGTTCACCCAAGTGCGTCCGGCAATGCAGCAGAGCTGCCGCGATGGTAAACCCTACGGCCCATCGCCAATAGCGGCGTCCAGCAAGTCGCTCTACCTGATCGGTCTGATCACCACCGAGGGCGACGTGGAGCTGCGAACGGAAATCTGAGATTTCCTTTCGTAGCCAGGCAGCTTCCCGTTCAAGGTCTTGGAGATCGCCTTGTTGATCGCCATCGGAGTGGATAACCGCCGCTTCATCGGCGATGTCGGCGAGTTGCTCTTCAAGTTCCGCGTGACTTTTGAACCCTCTCATCCGCGTGTCCGTCATCCCTATGTTCCTCAGGTGAATTAAACGAAAACGGAACGTGCCACCTTGCAAAAAGATGCAGCATCTTGAGACTTTTATTAGGCTAACGCAGTGCAGGGCGTGATAGTCACCTGATGCCCCGTTCTTGAAAGAACTCGAACCGGCGACAGGTTGATCAGATCGCTAAGTGTCTGAAAAGAAATACTTGTCAAAGCTGAATAGGGCTGCGACGTTGTCAGCCATTTAGAAACGCGACACTGGCTGCTCGGATCAGCCCCCGATCCGACCGGCTGGGCCGGGTTGAAAGGGCGGAGCGGGGGCGGGTGATGACGCTCCCTTTCGGCTTTAGCTTTCTCTGTGGCAATTGTTTCGTCGTCGGCTGATACTCGCTTTTATCTGAATAGAGCGGGTAAGGATCAAAGCTGCACGATGCTTCCGGAAATCAAGCTGCAGGGTGAC
>NZ_KB898373.1 GCF_000377565.1 Rhizobium sp. 2MFCol3.1
AATCCGAAAAGTGTCAGGCATGTCTCCGAACATCTGTCAGGTATGTATCAAGGCTGTACAACGAGCCCGAGGATGACGTCGAGCGAGTTTTTGACTCGGCGTTTCAATGCGTTACGGCCGGCGTCATCCGTTTCGCCGTAATCCTGACTTTGCCCCGTGATCTCGTAAGCATCCCTCAAATATCGTAGGTATGCGCGGCGTTGATCGTCGAGATGAAGCGCTTGGTGCGTTCGCGTTCCGGGGCGGTGAAGATGTTCCGCGCGCTGCCGGTCTCGACCACGCTTCCCGCTTCGAGGAAGACAACATCGTTGGCGATTTTCGAGGCTAGCCTCAGGTCGTGGGTCGCCATGACCATGGTCGTGCCCTCGCTGGCGAGGCGGCCAAGGACGTCGACGACTTCGGCGGAGAGTTCCGGGTCGAGCGCGGATGTCGGCTCGTCGCAGAGGAGGACGCGGGGTGAGGGAGCCAGCGCGCGGGCGATCGCCACGCGCTGCTGCTGGCCGCCCGAGAGTGTCGAGGGCCAGGCGTCGGCCTTGTGGGCCATGCCGACCTTGGTCAGGAGTTCCATGGCGCGGTTGCGGGCCTTTTCCTTCGGCCATTTCAGCACGGTCACCAGGCTTTCCATGACGTTTTCGATCGCCGTCTGGTGCGGGAAGAGCTGGAAGTTCTGGAACACCATGCCGGTCTGCCGGCGGATCTTCTGGATCGCCTGCCAGCTGGTCTTCTGGCCGGGCTTGAAGGTCAGGGTTTCCTCGCCGAGGCGGATCGTGCCCGCCGTCGGGATCTCCAAGAGGTTGATGCAGCGCAGAAGCGTGCTCTTGCCGCCGCCCGAGGGGCCGACGAGTGCTGTAACGCTGCCTTCGGGAATGCGGATGCTGATGTCCTTCAGGATGACGGCGTCGCCGAAGCGCTTTTCGATGTTATCAAGCTCGATCATGCGTTTGCCTCCAGCATGCCGCCATAGCGGGCGAAGCGGCGTTCCAGCCTGACCTGCAGGGCCGAGAGAACGGAACTCAGCGCGAGATAGATGAGGGCCGCCTCGATGTAGAGGATCAGCGGTTCATAGGTGGTGGCGACGATGCGCTGGGCGGCCTGGAAGAGTTCCGGCACGGTGATGGCGGCTGCGAGCGACGTATCCTTGACCAGCGAAATGAAGGTGTTCGACAGCGGCGGCACGGCGACGCGGCCGGCCTGCGGCAGGATGGTGCGGCTCATCGCCTGGCGCCAGCTCATGCCGATCGAGTAGGCGGCCTCCCACTGGCCCTTGGGGACCGAGGAGATGACGGCGCGGATGATCTCGGAGCTGTAGGCGCCGATGTTGAGCGTGAAGCCGATCAGGGCTGCCGGGAAGGCGTCGAGCAGGATGCCGATGCTGGGCAGGCCGTAGAAGATCACGAAGAGCTGCACCAGAAGCGGCGTTCCGCGGATCACCCAGACGTAGAAGCGGGCGATCGCCACGAAGGGGGCGGCGCCGAAGAGCCGGGCAATGGCGGTCGCAAGGCCGAGCACGAGCCCGAAGGTGAAGGACAGCAATGTCAGCGGAATGGTGAAGACCAGCCCGGCCCACAACAGGGGCACAAGCGAATCCGCCATCAATTGAAGCCAGTGCGGCACGAGCGTTCCCTTTCGCGGGGGTTATCGGTTCGACGTGGAATACCCCTCCGCAACCCCTTCCCACAAGGGGGAGGGGTGAAGAGGCGGCACCGTGCGTGCAAAGTTAGTCTGAAAGCGCCCAATAAAAAGCCCCTCCGCCTTGCGGGGAGGGGTTGGGAGGAGATCTGCGCTGTCGATCAGACTTACTTCGAGACGTCCTGGCCGAAATACTTGTCGGAGATCGTCTTGTAGGTGCCGTCGGCCTTGATATCGACGAGCGCCTTGTTGATGGCCTCAAGCAGTTCCGGTTCGCCCTTGCGGATGATGATGCCGGAGTGGTCGGCATTTTCTTCCTGTGCGGCGATCTTTACCGGAGCGTCGGGCTTGTGCTTCTTGAAGTCGAGGAAGGACAGGCTGTCGTTGATGGTGGCGTCGGCGCGCTTGGTCAGAACCAGCTGGATCGACTGGTCGAAGCCATCGGTACCCACGAGCTCGGCGCCGGACTGTTCGGCGAGCTTGCCGAAGTTGCTGGTCAGCGACTGGGCCGACTTCTTGCCCTTGAGATCGGCGAAGGTCTTGATGCTGTCGTCGCCGTCGCGAACGATGAGGACGGCCTTGGAGGCGATGTAGGGCTCGGAGAAGTTATACTTCTGCTTGCGCGCATCGGTGATGCCGACCTGGTTGATGACGGTGTCGTAGCGCTTGGCGTCGATGCCGGCGATCAGGCCGTCCCACTTGCCTTCGACGAACTCGGCCTTGACGCCGAGCTTGGCGGCGACGGCTTCGCCGATCTCGACGTCGAAGCCGACAAGCTTGCCGCTGGCATCATGGAAGGTGAACGGGGCGTAGGTGCCTTCGGTGCCGATCTTCAGCACGCCTGCCTGCTTGATGGCGGCGAGGTTTTCGCCGGCCAGTGCCGGCATCAGGGCGGCGGCCTGGATCAGGGCTGCGGTGGCGAGGGTCTTCAGGAGGTTCATGTGTCTGTCCAATTCACCAGTGTGTTCGATGGCTGGAAAATCGCAGAAAAGCCGATGTTGCGATGCGTCAAAAACTGCGAATAAAATCGGCAACTGCGAATATTTTTCTCATTTATCACGGTTTTGGTGTTCAGTGTTTCACAATGTGAAGAGATGATTTGTTCGCTGCTGCTTGTCTGCACGTTTGTATCGGTTTATGCATGATTCAATCGATTTGAGATTTGTCAGGCTAAATCCGGCATGAACACGAACGAACTTCTGCTGCAGGAGCGCAAGAGCGTAATTTCGCGCAAGCTGCAAACGCATGGGCGCGTGCTGGCCGCCGAGCTCGCGGCGGAATTCGGCGTGTCCGAGGATACGGTTCGCCGCGACCTGCGCGAGATGGCGGCAGCAGGGCTCTGCGAGCGGGTCTATGGCGGCGCGCTGCCGGTTTCGCCTGCCGGCGGCAGCCTCAATCACCGCGCCGGTATTGCGCGCGACCGCAAGCAGGCGCTGGCAGCGGCCGCCGTTTCGCAGATCGCAACCGATATGACCGTGTTCTTCGATGCGGGCAGCACGAACCTGGCGATCGCCATGGCGCTGCCGATGGATCTGCCGCTGACGGCGGTGACCAACGCGCCGTCGATCGCCGCGGCGCTGATCGACAAGCCGCTCGTCAACGTCATCCTGATCGGCGGACTGATCGACCGGCAGGTGGGCGGCGCGCTGGGGGCAAAGGCGATGCGCGACATGGAGCCACTGTCGCCGGATCTCTGCATTCTTGGCGCCTGCGGCGTCGATATCGCGGCAGGTGTCACCGTCTTCGGTTTCGAAGACGCGGAGTTCAAGCGCTTCGTCGCAACCAAAAGCCGGCAGGTGCTCGTCGCCGTCACTTCCGACAAGTTCGGCACGGCCGCGCCACATGGCGTGCTCTCGGCCGCCGATTGCGGCTGTCTCGTGGTCGAGCGCGACGCCGATCCTCAGATGCTTGCGCGCTACCGCGATCTTGGATGCAAGACGCTGGTTGCCGGCGAAACCGAATAGATATCGTTCAATGATGCGCCGGACGAGGAGTGCCGGCGCCAGTGCATATGGGAAGAGACATGGATAATCACGTCAACACAGCGCTTCCGGTGAGAAGCGGCTACGTCACCAAGAACAGGACAGCGGTGTCGCTGCTGTTCCTGATCAACGGTTTCACCGTCGGTTCCTGGGCGCCGAAGATTCCGGAATTCGCAGAGCGGCTGGAGCTCAGCAAGTTTCATCTCGGGCTGATGATCCTGGTGCTTGGGATCGGCTCGCTGACGCTGATGCCGATCGCCGGCGCGCAGATCGCGCGGCATGGATCGCGGGTCGTATCGCTGGCCATGGCTGTCTGCCTGCTGCCCGGCCTGCTGGCGTTGACGCTGGCGCCCAATATCGTGACGGCGGCGATCGCGATCTTTCTGTTCGGCGGCTTCATGGGGGCCATGGACGTTGCCATGAATGCCAATGCGGTTGCCGTCGAGCAATCGATGCGGCGGGCGATCATGTCGTCCTGTCATGCCTTCTGGAGCCTCGGCGGCTTGATCGGCGCCGGCCTTGGTGGACTTTTGATCGCGCATTTCGGCGTGTTCGCGCATGCCGTCGTCGCCACGGCTCTCGCGGCCATTACGCTTGCGATTGCCTGGAACATGATCCTTGCCGACCAGCCGCATCCCGATACGAAGAAAGAGAAGACACGCCTGCCGATGGTGCCGCTGCCCTGGCTGCTCGGTCTCGTCGCGCTGTTTTCGATGATGCCTGAGGGGGCGGTGCTCGATTGGGGCGCGCTTTATCTCCGCGAGGAACTTGGTGCTTCGGTTGCGCTCTCGGGCTTCGGTTTCGCGGCCTTCTCGCTGACGATGGCGGCGATGCGTTTTGCCGGCGACCTCGTTCGTGATCGCCTGGGCGGCGTCATGACGCTCAGGATCTGCACCCTGTTCGCCATCGCGGGCATGCTTCTCGCAGGTTTCGCGCCGAATGCGGAGATCGCCATCCTCGGCTTTGCCTTCTGCGGTATCGGCATCTCCAACATGGTGCCAATCGCTTTCTCGGCAGCGGGCAATATTCCGCATCTGAAGGCAGGCATCGGTATCTCCGTTGTTACCACCATGGGCTATTCCGGCATGCTGGTGGCACCGTCGGCGATCGGCTTCGTGGCCGAGCATGTCGGCTTCTCCGTGGTGTTCATGGCGCTGCCGGTGCTGCTCCTCGTCGTGCTGGCGCTTTCCAGTCTGGCGCGCTACGCCGACGGCATTTCCGGTGGCGGTCACTAAGAGACGTCAAACAAAGTGATGGATGCCGCGGGTTGACAAGCGGGCGGTCATGATCCACCTGAAAGGCACGAAATTTAAGGGTTCAAGAGCTCTATCCATGTCTTCAGCTACGGATTTTGATCCGAAACCGCGCCGCGCATCCGTTGCCGTCGATGTCGGCGGCGTCATCGTCGGAGGCGGCGCGCCCGTCGTCGTGCAGTCGATGACCAATACGGATACGGCCGATATCGACGCCACGGTCGCCCAGGTGGCCGCGCTCTACAAGGCCGGCTCCGAGCTCGTCCGTATCACCGTCGATCGCGATGAAAGTGCCGCCGCCGTGCCGCGCATCCGCGACCGGCTGCTGCGTCTCGGCATGGACGTGCCGCTGGTTGGCGACTTCCATTATATCGGCCACAAGCTGCTGGCCGATCATCCTGATTGCGCCGAGGCGCTGGCGAAGTACCGGATCAATCCTGGAAATGTCGGCTTCAAGGACAAGAAAGACAAGCAGTTCGGCGACATCATCGAGATGGCGATCCGCTACGACAAGCCCGTGCGTATCGGCGTCAACTGGGGGTCGCTCGACCAGGAACTGCTGACCGCGCTGATGGACCAGAACTGGGCGGCGGGTTCGCCGCTTTCGGCGCGTCAGGTCACCCGCGAGGCGATCGTGCAGTCGGCACTGATCTCGGCCAATCTTGCCGAAGAGATCGGCTTGCCGCGCAACCGCATCATCCTGTCGGCCAAGGTCAGCCAGGTGCAGGACCTGATCGCCGTCTATTCCATGCTGTCTGAACGTTCCGACCACGCACTGCATCTCGGCCTCACCGAAGCAGGTATGGGCACCAAGGGCATCGTCGCCTCCTCGGCTGCCATGGGCTATGTGCTGCAGCACGGGATCGGCGACACGATCCGCGTGTCGCTGACGCCGGAGCCGAATGGCGACCGCACGCGCGAAGTGCAGGTGGCACAGGAAATCCTGCAGGTCATGGGCTTCCGCCAGTTTATTCCTGTCGTCGCGGCTTGTCCCGGCTGCGGCCGTACGACGTCGACGGTCTTCCAGGAGTTGGCGCAGAACATCCAGAACGACCTGCGCAAGAACATGCCTGTGTGGCGCGACAAGTATCCGGGTGTCGAGGCGCTCAACGTCGCGGTCATGGGCTGCATCGTCAATGGTCCGGGCGAGAGCAAGCATGCCGATATCGGTATTTCGCTACCCGGAACCGGCGAAAGCCCGTCGGCGCCCGTCTATATCGACGGGCAGAAGGCGATGACGCTACGCGGACCGAATATCGCGTCGGATTTCGAGGCGTTGGTCGCCGATTACATCGAAAAGCGTTTCGGCCAGAACAGGACGGCGGCGGAGTAATCCGCGCCGTCGCTTTCCTTACCCAAATCAGATGCGGCTGGTGAGCAGCTTCAGCCCTGCGAAGCAGTAGAAGGCTGCCATCGCGCCTTCGATCCAGCGACGCAGGCTTGAATAGATCTTCAGCGCCTGCGGTGTCGAGAAGAGCACGGCATAGCCCATGAAAACGATAAAGCCCGTCGTCAGGCAGATGCCGACGATCAGGCCTGCAACGGATGCCGGCGCGCCCTGCGGCATGCCGAGCGCGATGATCGCCAGCCACGCGAAGATCGCCTTCGGATTGGTGACGTGAATGCCGTAGCCGCGCAGGAGCAGCGCGCGCGTCGACATGTTCTTCGGCGTCGTGGCCTGCTGGATATCGGGGTTGGCGCGCACGGCCTTGAAGGCCTTATAGGCAAGGTAGAGCAGATAAAGGCCACCGAATATCTTCAGGATTTCGAGCGCCACCGCATAGGTATTGAGGATCGTGGCAAGCCCGAGTGCCGCCGCACAGGCCCAGGTGAAGGAGCCGGCGAAAATGCCGAGCGAGATCGTCATGCCGGCCTTGCGGCCATGCACCATGGATGTCGAGACGATCGCCATGATGGCCGGGCCGGGGCTGATGACGGCGACGATATAGGCGATATAGGCAGGCAGGATCTGCGGAAGGTAGCTGAGGGTCTCGTGCATGGCGCTTCTCTTGGAAACGGCCGCGCATCGTTGCGGCCTTGCGCCAAGTTTTAGGCGCGCCACGTGTCGCTCGGCAAGAGAGCGGAGCCCGAGGGAGCGCCGGAATCTTGTCTCGGTGACGCTTTTTCAGCAGTTGCTGATGCTTGTCCGCCTCAGCTCTTGCGCTCGGCGATGAAGCGGGCGGCTTCGACGAGAGCCGTGGCGCGCTCGCCATAGGGGGCCAGCAAGGCCTCGGCTTCCTTCACATGGGCGGAGAGTGTCGCCTCGGCCCAGGCCATGCCGTGCAGGCCCACCAGTGTGCCCTTGCCGCGGCCGGCGTCCTTGCCGGTTGCCTTGCCCATGGTAGCGCTGTCGGCAGTCAGGTCGAGGATGTCGTCGGCCAGCTGGAAAGCGAGGCCGATGCGTTCGCCGAACCGGCGCAATGTCGCGCGGTCTTCAGCCGGGCGGCCGGCCACGATGGCGCCCGCCTCGCAGGCGAAGCGGATGAGCGCGCCCGTCTTCATCGCCTGCAGCATGATGATGCCCTGTTCGTCCGGCGCGTGCTTTTCGGCGGCCAGATCGAGCGCCTGTCCGCCGGCCATGCCGCCGAGACCGGAGGCCCGCGACAGCGCCAGGATCAGCGCGACCTTGCGCGACTCGTCGAGGTCAGGCGTCGAGGCGATGATGTCGAAGGCATAGGTGAGCAGGCTGTCGCCGGCGAGAATGGCGGTCGCCTCGTCATAGGCGATGTGCACCGTCGGCTTGCCGCGGCGCAGGTCGTCGTCGTCCATCGCGGGAAGGTCGTCATGGACGAGCGAGTAACAGTGAACGCATTCGAGCGCCGCGCCGATCCGCAAGGCGGTGTCGCGATTGCCGCCGAGCATCGTTGCCGTCTCGACAACCAGGAACGGGCGCAGCCGCTTGCCGCCGTTCAGCACCGCGTAGTGCATGGCCGAGCGCAAGTTTTCCGGGCGGGCGATCTCGTCGTTCAGAACCTGCTGCGAGAGCAGCGCGTCGAGCACGCCTTCGATCTCACGGGCGTTGGCTGAGAGCCGGCTTTCGAATGTCTTCAGATGCGCGTTCATGCGGCGTTGTTTGGCACGGGCGGGCTTGGGCTTGCAACGGAATTGTCGACAGAGCGACCAAGATTTCCTTTGTGTCTGGCCATGCCAGTTTGCAGGCGGTATGGAGAAGAGGGGAACGAGACTGGGTCAGGGGAATTGGACATCACGCCGGAGACAGACGACAGCATGGCCATGCCGATCCATCGGCGCGCCCTCGTTTGGCTAAAGGGTCGTTCGCTTATGATGCGTATTGTTCTGGCGATCGCCGCGCTGCTTGTTCTGCCCTATGTGCTGATCTTCCTTTATGTGCTGCCCTTCATCCATCCGGTCTCGACCTTGATGCTGCGCGATCTGGTGCTTTTGCGCGGCTATGACCGGCAATGGGTGTCGATCGACCAGATCTCGCCGGTTCTAGTGCAATCGGTGATGATGTCGGAAGACGGGCAGTTCTGTTTCCATGGCGGCGTCGATTGGGGCGAAATGCGGATGCTGGTGACCGACACGCTGCGCGGTGAAGCAACGCGCGGCGGCAGCACCATTCCAATGCAGACGGCGAAGAACCTGTTCCTGTGGAACAGCCGCTCCTTCGTGCGCAAGGCGATGGAGTTGCCGCTGGCGGTGACCGCCGATTTCGTCTGGTCGAAGCGGCGGCTGATGGAGATCTATCTCAACATCGCCGAATGGGGGCCGGGTATCTACGGCATCGAGGCGGCGGCGCGCTATCATTTCAAGGTGCCGGCGTCGAAGCTCACCAGCCGGCAGGCGGCCCTGCTTGCCGTCTCGCTGCCCAACCCGATCGACCGCAATGCCGGCAAACCTGGCCGCGGCCTGCGCAGTCTTGCCGGCGTCATCGAGCGCCGGGCGCGCAGTTCCGGCGAATACATCAGATGCATTTATGACTGACATCAGAAGATGTCGCTGGTGAGCCCAGATGTCATCTGGCATGCGTGATCGCACGTATGAAGGATGGTGTGCGGCTCGGCCGCGCTTGCTTGCAAGGGAGAGATCTTTGGACCGGCTGACGCTCTATATCGGCAACAAGAACTATTCCTCGTGGTCGTTTCGTCCGTGGATCGCGCTGACGGCGGCCGGCATCCCGTTCGACGAGGTTCTGGTTCCCTTCGACAACGCGGCCGGCAATCCGCACTTCCGGGCGTTTTCGCCGACCGGGCAGGTGCCGGTGCTGCAGCATGGTGCCACCCGCGTGTGGCAGTCGCTCGCCATCATCGAATATGTTGCCGAGCTTTTTCCCGAAGCCGGACTGTGGCCGAAGGCGCGCGAAAAGCGGGCCGTGGCGCGCGCGGTGTCGATGGAGATGCTTTCGGGCTTCAGGGCGCTGCGCAACGCCTGTCCGATGAACATGCGCCGCCCGAAGGGGCGGATCGCGCTCGCCGACGGTGTCATGGCCGATGTGGCGCGCATCGAGACGATCTGGCGGGATCTGCGCGCCCATTCCGGCGGTCCCTTCCTGTTTGGTGAGTTCTCCGGCGCCGATGCGATGTTCGCGCCTGTCGTCAATCGCTTCGAGATCTACGATCTGGTGGCGTCGGGCGACACGTTGAGCTATATGGCGGCGATGAAGGCCCTTCCGGCCTGGAAGGCCTGGGAGGACGCGGCGCGCGCGGAGCCCTGGATCGTCGAGGAAGACGAGGTCTGATGAGAGATTCAAGTGAATCTCAAAAAATAAAGCTGGGGACTGGTCAAGCCCCTCCAAGGCATGTATAAGCGCGCAAAATTTCCGAAATCGCGATATGTCGTTTCGGCCGCCAGTCTGGCCGTTGGATGTGTTCGCCTGTGAAGTGGAGTAAGAAAAATGGCTGTACCTAAGAGAAAAACAAGCCCGTCCAAGCGCGGTATGCGCCGCTCTGCTGACGCGCTGAAGGCCCCGACCTACGTTGAAGACAAGAACTCCGGCGAACTGCGTCGCCCGCACCATATCGATCTGAAGACCGGTATGTACCGCGGCCGTCAGGTTCTGACGCCGAAGGAAAGCGCATAATTTCATTATGCGTTCTGCTTCAGCAGAATTCGCAAGGCCGGCCGTGTGCCGGCCTTTTGCGTTTTGGCAATAATATATCGCATGATCACTTGAAGTGACGCGGTGATTTACGGCACTATTCTTCCACCGAGGGAGAATACCGCCACATGTTCACTGCAATTCCGCTGATGGTCGTGCCTTTCATTCTCTATAATCTTGCGATGGTCGGGTTCATGGGCAGCGGCGGACTTCCCGCGCTTCACAATGACCTCATCGTACTGTCGATGATCTCAGGGGCGATCTGGAGCATGTCGCTCGGCGACCTGTTCATCGTCGTGGCGCTCGTCGTCCTGTTCTTCGAGATCTTGCGCGCAACCCGCAACGCGCGCGGCAGCCTGGCCAACCACATGCTGTCCATGCTTGTCTTCATCGCGTTTCTGGTGGAGTTCCTGCTCGTTTCCGATGCGGCGACGCAGGTGTTCTTCATTCTTCTGACGATCGCGCTGATCGATGTCGTCGGCGGCTTCGCGGTATCGATCCGCAGCGCCGGGCGGGATGTCTCTATCGGGCTTTGAGTTTAGGCATCTCCCCGAGCTCTCGGCTTGAGGAGATGCGAAGCGATCGGGGTCTGGTATCAGAGACTGTCGAGCTTGCTCTGAAGCGCGCGCAGCTGTTCCTTCAGTTCGTCGATATCCTTGGCTTCGGCCTTACGGCTTTCCTTGGCGGCAGTCGCCGGCGCCTTGAAGGGCGAGAACATCTGCATGGCCTGCTGGAACATCTCGGTGTTGCGGCGCACCTGGTCCTCGACCATCTGCATGGGCAGCTGCAGGTTCTTGGTCAGCGGCGTCTCGCCGAAGGCACGCGTCACCTGCTCGCGCATCTGCGTCTGCTGCTCGGTAAAGGCGCGCATGGAGTGTTCCAGGAAGCTCGGAACCACCATCTGCATCTGGTCGCCATAGTAGGTGATCAGCTGGCGCAGGAAGGAAATGGGTAGCAGCGTGTTGCCGGTCTTCGATTCCTGCTCGAAGATGATCTGCGTCAACACGGAATGCGTGATGTCGTCGCCGCTCTTGGCGTCCTGTACGGTGAAGTCCTCTCCCTTCTTCACCATCTCCGCCAGGTCTTCCAGCGTCACGTATGTGCTGGTGCCGGTGTTATACAGTCGGCGATTGGCGTATTTCTTGATTGCTACCTGGCCCTCATTCTTCGCCATATGAATCTCCCAAAGCCCGTCTTATTGTCATTGAAATTCCTCCACTTGGGAGTGTAGACGCAAAATCGGGCCGGTGACAATCTCTTTGTGCGATGCGGCAAGCCCCTTTTAGTGCAACACAATTCACGCAGCGTAAGTTCTTTCGAAAATTCGCATGTGCTGTCTTGTCGTTTGACTTGGCGATGAAGCTTTGTCAGTTTCAACCTATATGTGGTGGAGCAAACGAGGAGACCTTCATGTCCAGTCCGTCTATCGTCATCGCCAGCGCCGGCCGTACGGCTGTCGGCTCTTTCAACGGCGCTTTCGCCACCGTCGCCGCCCATGAACTGGGTGCCGCGGCCGTCAAGGGCGCGCTCGATAGGGCAGGCGTCGATGCCTCCGAAGTCGACGAAGTGATCCTCGGGCAGGTGCTGCCGGCGGGCGAGGGGCAGAACCCGGCGCGCCAGGCGGCGATGAAAGCCGGCGTTCCCAAGGAAGCGACCGCCTGGGGCCTCAACCAGCTTTGCGGTTCCGGCCTGCGCGCGGTCGCACTCGGTATGCAGCAGATCGCGCTCGGCGATGCGAAGATTATCGTCGCCGGCGGCCAGGAATCCATGTCGATGGCGCCGCATGCAGCACACCTGCGCAGCGGTACCAAGATGGGCGACATGAAGATGGTCGACACCATGATCAAGGACGGCCTCACCGACGCCTTCTACGGCTACCACATGGGCGTGACCGCCGAAAACATCGCCCGCCAGTGGCAGCTGACGCGTGAGGAGCAGGACATGTTCGCCGTCGCCTCGCAGAACAAGGCCGAGGCCGCGCAGAAGGCCGGACGTTTCGCCGACGAGATCATTCCCTTCGTCATTCAGACCCGCAAGGGCGACGTCACCGTGGATGCGGACGAATATATCCGCCACGGCGCCACCATGGAGGCGATGGCGAAGCTTCGCCCGGCGTTCGACAAGGAAGGCACGGTCACGGCCGCCAACGCTTCGGGTCTCAACGATGGCGCGGCCGCTGCCGTGCTGATGACCGAACAGGAAGCATCGCGTCGCGGCATCCAGCCGCTGGCGCGCATCGTCTCCTGGGCCACCGCCGGCGTCGATCCGCAGATCATGGGCACCGGGCCGATCCCGGCTTCGCGCAAGGCGCTGGAGAAGGCCGGCTGGTCGATCAACGATCTCGACCTCGTCGAGGCCAACGAGGCCTTCGCCGCGCAAGCTTGCGCGGTCAACAAGGACCTCGGTTGGAACCCCGAGATCGTCAACGTCAATGGCGGGGCGATTGCCATCGGCCATCCGATCGGTGCGTCCGGCGCGCGCGTGCTCAACACGCTTCTGTTCGAAATGAAGCGCCGCGGCGCCAAGAAGGGACTTGCGACATTGTGCATCGGCGGCGGAATGGGCGTCGCCATGTGCTTCGAAGCATTCTAATAGCCTGCTTTACATCATGTCTTGGTTGAGCTCCGGTCATAGCGGAGCCTTACATTTGGGGAGCGGAACATGAGCAGAGTCGCTGTTGTCACCGGCGGTACGCGCGGTATTGGCGCCGCCATTTCACTGGCCTTGAAGAGTGCAGGCTATCGGGTTGCGGCCAACTATGCGGGCAATGACGAGGCCGCGCAGGCTTTTCACGCGGAGACCGGCATTCCAGTCTTCAAGTGGGACGTGTCGAGCTACGAGGCCTGTTCCGAAGGTCTGGCGCGGATCGAGGCCGAGGTCGGCTCGATCGAGGTGCTGGTCAACAATGCCGGCATCACGCGCGACGCGATGTTCCACAAGATGACGCCGCAGCAATGGCACGAGGTGATCAACACCAACCTCACCGGCCTCTTCAACATGACGCATCAGGTCTGGGCCGGCATGCGCGAGCGCAGCTTCGGCCGTATCGTCAACATCTCGTCGATCAATGGTCAGAAGGGCCAGATGGGGCAGGCGAACTATTCGGCGGCGAAGGCCGGCGATCTCGGCTTCACCAAGGCGCTTGCCCAGGAAGGCGCGGCGAAGAACATCACGGTCAACGCCATCTGCCCCGGCTATATCGGCACGGAGATGGTGCTGGCGATCCCGGAGAAGGTGCTCAACGAGCGCATCATTCCGCAGATCCCGGTCGGACGTCTCGGCACGCCCGACGAGATCGCGCGCTGCGTGGTGTTTCTGGCTTCGGATGATGCCGGCTTTATCACCGGCTCGACGCTCAGCGCCAATGGCGGGCAGTTGTTCGTCTAAAGCGCATCGCGCTCTAGCGATGCATGCTTAGCGGATCGAGGCGGTATGTTCGGTATCGCTGACGGTCGTCTGGTGCGACGGCTTATGCGGGGTCTTGCTCGTGTCGTATGGGTTGAGCGAGGCCGCATAAGTGGCGAGCGCAATCGTCAAGATTGCCGCAGCGCCGATGATCTTCGTCATTGTCTTTCCCTCCCAAGCCGGTCGAGGCATTCCTGATCCCGACCGGTGTCGATATTGGGGCGAATTCGAGGAATTATTCGGTCATTCAACCGTTGGGATGGTGCCGGTCGCGGACCTTCACAGGCACGCGGACGCGCACCTGGTTTTCAGTGCGGAGCGCCATTGCAGCCGTTGCCAGAAATGCCGCCGCGATCAGGATGGCGGTTGCCGAATTCAGGATGATCTGGGCCATGATTTTGTCCTCTCACAGGGGTGGCGCATCTGATGCGCCGCCGTTTCGTGGGAGGAATATGAGCCTGCCCGCCGTTAACGGATAGACCAGGCTTTACCGACCGATTGTCAACGCATAATTGACAATCGGCATTTCGCGGTCACGCAGGCTCGCCGCTGATCCAGGTCTGGTTGATCTTGATGCCGTCGCTCATATGCACGAGATCGGCGCGCAGGCCGGGCGCGAGGCGACCACGGTCATCGAGCTTCAGGAAGCGGGCCGGATAAAGCGTGGCCATGCGCAACGCTTCCGCGAGCGAGAGGTCGAGATAGGTGAGGCCATAGCGGATCGCCGAGGCCATATCCACGTCGGAGCCGGCGAGCGTGCCGTCGGAGAGAACCAGCCTCGAGCAGAAGGCGCCCGTCTCGCGCCGCACCGTGCGGCCGTTCAGCGTGAAGCTGTTCTCTGCGGAACCTACCAGCGACATGGCGTCGGTGACGAAGAACAGCTTGCCCTCGCCACGCTTGGCTCTCAGCGCCGTGCGCAGTGCCTTGGGATCGACGTGGTGGCCATCGGCGATGATGCCGCACCAGACGGACGGATGATCGATTGCCGCGCCCACCAGCCCGGGCGTGCGATGGCCAAGCTGGCTCATGGCATTGAACAGATGCGTCACGCCACGGGCGCCGGCGTCGAAGCGCGACTCGGCGGCCTCGCTCGTGCAATCGGAGTGACCGATGCTGACGGTGACGCCGGCTTCGCTCAGTTCGCGCACCTGTCGTGCCGTGACCTGCTCGGCTGCCATCGTGACCAGAAGCGTGCCGATCGCCTCGGCGGCGGCGGAAAGCGCCTTGACGTCGCGATCCTCAACCGGGCGCATCAGTTCGGCCAGATGCGCGCCCTTCCGGGCAGGGGCAAGATGTGGACCTTCGAGGTGAAGGCCAGCCACGCCGCGGTTCGCCTTGACCGCTTCTTTCGCGGCGTCGATCGCGGCGGCCGTCGCCTCGCCGGTATCGGTGATCAGCGTCGGCAGCAGCGATGTCGTGCCATAGGGGCGATGTCCCTCGGCGATGCGGTACATGGAGGCGGGCGATGGTTCGTCGTTGAGCATCCGGCCGGCGCCGCCATTCACCTGGGCGTCGATGAAGCCGGGCGCGAGGATGCCGCCGTCGAGCGTGATCGTCTCGCCATCAGGAAGGTCGTTCAGGCCGGCGATCGTCTCGATGCGGCCGTCGGCGACGACAAGCGTCTTGTCGTCGTGAAAGCGCTCGCCGTCGAACATGCGGGCGCCGGTGAAGATCTTGCGCGACATCAGACGGTCTCCGTCACCTTCAAGAGGTTCGCCGGCTTGTCGGGGTCGAAGCCCTTGCGGCGGGTGACCGCCTCGATCATGCGGTAGTAGACCAGCAGCGAAACCAGCGGGTCCAGTAGGCCGTTGCCTGTCGTGGGGACGCGCAGGTTGATGCCGGGGAGTTCCTTGGTCGAGAAGGGTACCGTGGTGGCGCCGAGCTTGCTCAGGCGCTCCAGCGCCTTGACGTTGTTGGCATAGGCGGCGTCATCGGGCGTGAAGGCAAGGATCGGGAAACCCGGCTGCACGAGGCGCATCGGGCCGTGCATGAGCTCGGCAAGCGAGAACGCTTCGGCATGCAGGCCGGCG
Source organism: Rhizobium sp. 2MFCol3.1 (assembly GCF_000377565.1). GTDB lineage: Bacteria > Pseudomonadota > Alphaproteobacteria > Rhizobiales > Rhizobiaceae > Rhizobium. The sequence continues at coordinate 15,359 of NZ_KB898373.1, forward strand.
GTCTCCTTGGCCTTCAACGCTGCCTCGAGAGCGATGGCGAAGGCCGGGCCGCGGCCGCCGGTGTATAGCGAGGTGGCGTTGAAGAGCACGTCTTCGGCGGCAGCTGTGTCGATGCCCGATGTGGCGCTTAGCGCTTCGGGAAGCTTTTCAAGCGCTGCCTGCAGGTCGCCACTGGCGCCGATTGCCGCCGTGACGCCCGACAGGGCCGCGACCGAGGCGATAAAGGACTTGGTTGCCGCGACGCTCTTTTCGGCGCCGGCGTTGAGGTCGAGCACGAGATCGGCCTGCTTCGCGAGCGGGCTGTCGGTGACGTTGACGACGGCGATGGTGGTCGCGCCGCCGCGCTTGGCCGCTTCCTGAAGCGCCACGATATCGGGGCTCGCGCCCGACTGCGATACGGTGAAGTGAATGCCGCCCTTGAGGCGCAGTGGCGTGCCATAGACCGACGCGATCGATGGGCCGACCGAGGCCACCGGAATGCCGCAGGTGATCTCGAAGAGATATTTGAAGAAGGTGGCGGCATGGTCGGACGAGCCGCGCGCGGCGGTGGTGACGACGCTTGGCGCGTTCTTGGAAAAGAGCTTGGCGATCTCGTCGAAAACAGGCTTTTCCTTGCGCAGCAACGTGGCGACCACCTCGGGGGACTGGCCGGCTTCCTGCAACATCAGCGACTGGGTTTCACTCATAGCTCGTCTCCAATTCTCAATTCTGCAACAAAATCATATGCATCGCCACGATAGTGGGAGCGGGTGTATTCAACGACGCGCTGGTCTTCCAGGCGCGATACGCGTTCGATCAGAAGGGCCGGCGCACCGGCCGCGACGTCGAGCGCTGCCGCCGAGGTCGCGTCGAGCGTGACGGCAGAGAGTTTCTGCAGCGCGCGCACCGGGCGGTGGCCGCTGGCCGTCAGCGCGTCGTAGAGCGAGCCTTCGCCGCCGGCGGTGTCATCGAGAAACTTCACGGGAACCACGGAGCGATCGATCGCCAGCGGCAGCCCGTCGGCAAGGCGCAGGCGATCGAGGCGCAACACACGCTCGTCGACGCCGAGCCCCAGCAGGAAGGCCTCCTCCGGCGAGGGCTTGTTGATGGTGCGCGACAGGATCCTTGCCGCCGGCACGCGGCCGCGCGAGCGCATGTCTTCCGAGAAGGACGAAAGCCGCCAGAGCGACTGCTCCATGCGCTCCACCTTGGCCGAGACGAAGGTGCCGCTGCCATGGCGCGATTCCAGCGTGCCTGAATTCAGGAGATCGCGATAGGCGGTGCGCACCGTGACGCGACCGATCTTCAGGGATTCGGCCAGATCGCGCTCGCTCGGCAGTGCTGCCCCTGGCTTCAGCAGGCCCTCATTGATCAGGCCGGTCAGTGTCTGTGCCAGACGGCGATAGAGAGGCCCGCTGCGCGCTGTGTCGCGCAGTCCGCGTGCCTCGATCTCGGCTATCAGACTGGTTCTATCCATGAGATTAAAATAGAACCTCTTTGGAACCAATTGCAAGCGCTAACTTGTATGAAAAAACCCTCGCAGAGGTCTGCGAGGGTTTGATGACATCAGGAGCGGTCGGCTTGCTGCCGTCAGTTCTTCGAGAAAATGTAGTCCGTTTCCTGGCGCAGGACTTCGCCGGGGCGCAGAACCGCGTTGGGGAAGCCCTCGTGGTTGATGGCGTCGGGCCAAATCTGCGTTTCCAGGCAGAAGCCGGCGAAGGGGCCGTATTTGCGGCCGCCGATACCAGGCACCGGTACATCGAGCTTGAAGGCGGCGTAGAACTGGACGCCGGGCTCGGTCGTTCGCACTTCCATCGAGACGCCGGAATAGAGGCTGCGCGCCAGCACCACGGAGCGCTTGGCGACACGTTCGGACGAGAGGCAGAAATTGTGGTCGTAGAGCGCCTGGGTGTCGCCTTCGAAGCGCTTCAGCGAGGCCATTTCGCGGAAGTCGAACACCGTGCCTTGCACTGGGCGGATCTCGCCGGTCGGGATCTGGCGCTCGTCGGTCGGAAGATAGCTGTCGGCCGCGATCATGATGTCGTGGCCAAGCGTGTCATCGCGGCCGTCGAGATTGAAATAGGCGTGCTGGCAGACATTGGCGATGGTCGGCTGGTCGCTGGTCGTCTCGTAGACGACCGAGAGTTCGCCGTCGCCATGCACGCGGTAGGTGACGAGGATGGTGCAATTGCCGGGATAGCCGCCGCGGCCATCGGCATCGACGATCTTCAGGACGACGCGGTCGCTGTCATGCTCGACGATCGTCCAGTTGCGCAGCGCGATGTTCTCGAAGCCGCCATGCAGGTGGCTGACGCCGTTTTCGTTGAGGTCGAGCTGATAATTCTTGCCATCGATCGTGAACTTGCCGCCGCCGATGCGGTTGGCGTTGCGGCCGGGCGTCGCGCCGAAATAGGCGGAATGGGCGGGATAGCTGTCGAAATCATCGAAGCCGAGGGTGAGCGGCGCGTCATGGCCTTCGAGCCTGAGATCCTGGATGACGGCGCCCCAGGTGATCACCTTGGCAGTCAGGCCGCCGCCCGAGATCTCGACGCGATGGACGGTTTCGCCCGTCTTCGTCGTTCCAAAAACGTCCCGCTTCAATCCATCCGCCATCCTGTTTCCTCCCCGGTTCGCGTCCGCAATTTCGGGCCAGAACCTGCTCTCAATTGAATGAAATCGCAACCGCCGCGATATAAAAAACAAACGCCGCCGGTCAGGTCCGGCGGCGTATCAAGCAAAGCGAAAAGGTCTCAGCCGTCCTCGCCAATATCTTCCAGATTGTAAGGCGTCGTCTGGTAGATTTCGTTGATCCAGTTACCGAACAGCAGATGCGCATGGCTGCGCCAGCGGTTCTGCGGCGGAATCGACGGGTCGTTGTGCGGGAAATAGTTGTGCGGCATCTTGATCGGAACGCCGGCATTCACGTCGCGGAAATACTCGTCGCCGAGCGATGTCGAATCATATTCGACGTGGTTGAAGATATAGAGCCGGTTGCCCTTCTTCTCGTGCACGAGGCACACGCCCATCTCGCTCGATTCCATCAGGATTTCCAGCGTGTCGGATTTTTCGATATCGGCGCGGCGCACTTCCGTCCAGCGCGAGACCGGAACCTCGAAATTGTCGGAGAAACCGTTGAGATAGACGGAAGACGGCTTGAGGTTCTTGTGGCGATAGACGCCAAAGGCCTTTTCCGTCAGCGCGTGCTTGGGAATATCGTGGAAATGGTAGATCGCGGCCATTGCGCCCCAGCAAACATTCATCGCGGAGTGCACGTTGGTGCGCGTCCAGTCGAAAATCTGCTGCATTTCATCCCAATAAGTAACGTCTTCGTATGGAAGCGTTTCGATCGGCGCGCCTGTGATGATGAAGCCGTCGAACTTCCGGTGTTTGATCTCCTCCCAGGTCTGGTAGAAAGAGAAGAGATGATCTTCCGAGGTGTTCTTCGCCTTGTGGTTCCCGACGCGAACAAGCGACAGCTCGACCTGCAGCGGCGAGGCGCCGATCAGGCGCGCCATCTGGATCTCGGTCTTGATCTTGTTCGGCATGAGGTTCAGAAGCCCGATCTGCAGGGGGCGAATGTCCTGACGGATCGCGGCCGTCTCGGTCATTACGCGCACACCTTCCTGAACCAGGGTTTCAAAGGCGGGCAGGGTATCGGGGATCTTGATCGGCATAGCGGTCACTCGATGAGAAAACGAAAATATCGCTATCGGTCCGCACGCGGCCCTTTAGCAACTTCTTTAACGTGGCTGCAAGCCGGCCGGCCAAATCACCACGGAGCGCTCTAAATAGACCCAGTCAGGCCGCGAATCAATGACCGATACGTGGCGTCGCTTATTTGCCGAGGTAACTCGCGCATTACCTGATGCTAGAAACTGTTGCTGGACAGGCTGACTCACGGTGCTATTCAGGGGCTACATACGCGTAAGGAAGCATGATGGCAGAGGACGTCAAAAGCAGACCGAGCATCCAGGGGCAGGACCGGGTAGGATATGATCTCAGCCTGATCTTCCGCCTCAAGGTGATGTTTTCGGCATTCTGGCACTCCAGGGTGCGCGCGCCGGTGCTCATTCTCTCGACGGCGCTGATCGGGATCATTCTGGCGACAGCCTATGCCACCGTCATCCTCAACCAGTGGAACGCGCCATTCTATGACGCCATCTCGCGCCGCGACCTGCCGGGGTTCTTCCACCAGCTGAAGATCTTCGCGCTGATCGCCGGCATGTTGCTTTTGCTCAACGTGGTGCAGGCCTGGCTGAACCAGATGACGGCGCTTTACATGCGCGAGGGGCTGACGCGCGATCTCGTCGACCAGTGGCTGCAGCGCAAGCGGGCGCTCAGGCTCGCCTCCAGCGGGCTGATCGGCGTCAATCCGGACCAGCGCCTGCATGAGGATGCGCGCAATCTGGCGGAAAGCACCACCGGGCTCGTCATCGGTCTGGTGCAATCGACGATCCTGTTGGTGAGCTTCATCGGCGTTCTCTGGGAACTGTCGAGCGGGTTCGTCTTCCGTTTCGGCGAATACGCCTTTTCCATTCCGGGCTATATGGTCTGGGCGGCGATCTTCTATGCCGCGTCCGCCTCGGTGCTCAGCCAGCTCGTCGGGCGCAAGCTCGTCAAGCTCAATGCCGACCGTTTCTCCAAGGAAGCCGAGCTGCGTTTCGCGCTGATGCATGCCAACGAGAACATTCCGGCGATCACGGCTGCGCGTGGCGAGGAGAACGAGCGGGGGCGGATCAACACCGATATCAGCGCCGTTCTCGCCGTCATCAAGAAGCTGGCTATGGCCAACGTCAACCTGACCTGGGTGTCGGCTGGTTACGGCTGGCTCGTCGTCGTCATTCCGATCATCGTGGCCGCACCCGCCTATTTCTCCGGTGGCCTCACCTTCGGTCAGCTGATGATGTCGGTCGGCGCCTTCAACCAGGTCAATACGGCGCTGCGCTGGTACGTGTCGAACTTCGGCCCGATCGCCGAATGGCGCGCGACATTGATGCGCGTCACCGATTTCCGCCAGGCTCTCACCACTATGGGCGACGATGTCGATCTCAAGGAAACGATCGCCTACGAGCGCAGCGCGCCGGGCACGTTGACGCTCGAGGACGTGACCATCGCCACCAAGATGGACGAGGAGATCGACCAGTGCGGCGGCTTCCGGCTGCATGAGGGCAGCGTCACCATCAAGGCCGGCGAGAAGGTAATGATCAACGGCGATCACAACGTCAATCGCAAGCTGCTGTTCCTGGCGATGTCGGAGCTGTGGCCCTGCGGCAGCGGCAAGATCGGCCTGCCGCCCACCGACGACATGCTGTTCGTGCCGCAATCGGCCTATATTCCCGGCGGTACCTTGCGCGAAGCGCTGGCGTTTCCTGCGGCCGCCGACACCTACAAGAACGACGATGTGGTGGCGGCGCTCGAAAAGGCGGGGCTGCACAATCTCGTTGCCCGTCTGGATACGCGCGCACGCTGGGACAAGCTGCTCGATGCCGACGAACAGCGGGCTATCGGCTTCGCGCGCCTCTTGCTGGTGCGGCCGCAATGGATGGTCTTCGACGAAGTGCTCGAGGGCATGGAGCCCGAATGGCAGTCGACGATGATGAAGGTGCTTGAGGCGATGCCGGATGCGACGATGATCTATATCGGCCGCTCCGACGCCTATATCGAGGCCTTCCATCCGCGCGTGCTGCATCTCGAAGCGCTTGCCGCCAAGCCCGATGAGAGCAAGATCGCCGATAAGGCGCCGAACACGCCGGCGCCTGCGCTCTGATCGCTTCGATCGGGATCACATCGGCGGAACGACGCCGTTGGTGCCGACCGTGACCTGTGCCGCGGAGACCGTTCCGTCGGCTGCCTTTTGGCCCATGACGATGACATGCGCGCCTGGCGTCAGGTCGGACTTCTGCGCGGCGGTGAAGGTCACAATCGGCGTATCGTTCGATATCGAGATGGTCTTTTCCTTGCCCTGATAGGTCAGCGTCACGGTGTGGCCATCGACGGATTTGACCGCCTTGGCGACGGTCGCGTTGGTCATGCTGCTGTTGGGCTTCAGATCCCAGGGGCGGCTGCCTTCGCCGGTGCCCTTCATGGCTGCCGGAAAGATCAGCACCTCAAGCGCGCCATCGCCGCCATCCTGCTTGGGCAGCGAGGCGATGCCGACGAAATCGCCGGGCTTGATGTCCTCGACCGACGCCTTCTTGATGCCACCAACCTTCCATTCAGGCTTCAGCGTAATGGTCTGGTCGGCGCCCTCGCGGGTCTTGACGACAAGCGTGTCGCCGGTGAGGCTAGCGATATCGCCACGGACGCGCACGCGCTGCGCATCAGCCGCCAATGTGATCTGCGACGTGCTCAGAAGAATGCCAACGGCAAGCGCCGCGACATGGCTGGTAATCAGATAGCGAGACATGGGTTTTCTCCTCTTGGCTCCGGGGGCGGGAGCCTTCGGGAGCTTAGACACGAGGTCTTAGCGCTGGCCAATCAATGAAATGTGAGGGTTTCCGGCTCCGAGACGGGAACTATCTGGCAGGGTATGCCAATGGGTGGGAGAGCTTGAATGCCGGAGACGAGACTTGCGGCTGTATATCGCGCCTATATCGGCTGCCTGAATTCCCAGGATTGGGAAAACCTCGGCACCTATGTCGGGCAGGATGTGAGCTATAACGGCCAGGTTGTTGGGCTGGATGGCTATCGGCAGGCGCGTGAGGCCGAGTTTCGCGCGATCCCCGACCTCCATTTCGACGTCCAGATTCTGATCGCCGATGACACCACAGTCGCCAGCCGGCTGAATTTCAACATCAGCCCGCAAGGCACATTTCTCGGCGTGCCCGTTAACGGCAGGCGGATTTCATTTTCCGAGAACGTGTTTTACGAGTTTGCCGACGGCAAGATCGCCAACGTTTGGTCGATCGTCGACAAGGCGGCGATCGAGGCTCAGCTTTCAGCGGCATAGAGGGCGATCAGCCCTCCAGCTCTTCCCGGAGCATTTCGAGTTCCAGCCACTCTTCTTCCATCTTCACTAGGCTGTCGCGGAATTTCTCCATCTCGGCGGCCAGGCGGCTGAAGGTCGTGGGGTCTTTGGAGAAGAGGTTGGGGTCGGCCATCTTTTCCTCGCGCTTGGCGATCTCGGCTTCGGCCTTTGCCATCTCCTTGGGGAGATTTTCGAGCGCGAACTTCTGCTTGAAGGAGAGCTTTCCCTTGCCCTTCGGCGCTTCGGCGGCAGGGGTTGCCTCCTGCGTTTTCGCTTTTTCGGCTTTTTCCGCCTTCTTGCGCTCGTCGGCGGCACCCTTGCGCTGCGCCAGCATGTCGGAATAGCCACCGGCATATTCGATCCAGCGGCCATCGGGCGCATCGGGAACGGCAGGTGCGATGGTCGAGGTCACGGTGCGATCGAGGAAGTCACGATCGTGGCTGACGAGGATGACGGTGCCCGGGAAGCCGGCCACGACCTCCTGCAGCAGGTCCAGCGTCTCGATGTCGAGGTCGTTGGTCGGTTCGTCGAGGATCAGCAAGTTGGACGGTCGCGCCAGCATGCGGGCGAGCATCAGGCGGGCGCGCTCGCCGCCAGAGAGGTTCTTGATCGGCGTGCGGGCCTGCTCCGGCTGGAACAGGAATTCCTTCATGTAGCCGGTCACATGGCGCTGTTCGCCGTTCACAAGCAGATTTTCGCCGCGCCCATCGGTCAGATAATGCGCCAGCGTGTCCTCTGGGTTCAGATCCTCGCGCTTTTGGTCGAGCGTGGCGATCTCCAGATTGGTGCCGAGCTTGATGATGCCGGTGTCGGGCGGCAGCTGGCCAGTCAGCATCTTCAGGAGGGTGGTCTTGCCGGCGCCGTTCGGGCCAACGAGGCCGATGCAATCGCCGCGATGAACGCGGATCGAAAACGGCGTGACGATCGGGCGTTCGCCATAGGTCTTGGTGATCTTGTCGGCTTCGATAACGAGCTTACCGGATTCCTGCGCGTCGGAGACGGTCGCCTGCACGGTGCCCTGCGGCCCCTTGTGGCCGCGATAGCTGGCGCGCATCGTCTGCAGCTCGCCGAGGCGGCGCATGTTGCGCTTGCGGCGCGCGGTGACGCCGTAGCGCAGCCAGTGCTCCTCGCGCTCGATCGCCTTGCCGAGCTTGTGCTGTTCCATCTCCTCGGCCTCGAGCACCTGGTCGCGCCAGGCTTCGAAATGGGCGAAGCCGCGGTCGAGGCGGCGCGAGGTGCCGCGGTCGAGCCAGACGGTGGCGGTGGAGACCTTTTCAAGGAAGCGACGGTCGTGCGAGATCAGAACCAGCGCGCTGCGGGTCTTCTGCAGTTCGCCTTCCAGCCATTCGATGGTGGGTAGGTCGAGGTGGTTGGTCGGCTCGTCCAGGAGCAGGATATCGGGCTCGGGCGCCAGAACGCGGGCAAGCGCCGCGCGGCGCGCTTCGCCGCCTGAGAGGTTCTTCGGGTCTTCCTCGCCGGTGAGGCCGAGATGCGAGAGAAGGTAGGTGACGCGGTAAGGGTCGTCGCCCGGCCCAAGGCCTGCTTCCGCATAGGCCTGGACGGTGCTGTAGCCGGCGAAATCGGGCGCCTGTTCGAGATAGCGTACGGTCGACGACGGATGGCGGAACACCTCGCCGGACTGCGCCTCGACCATGCCGGCGGCGATCTTCAGCAACGTCGATTTGCCGGAACCGTTGCGGCCGACAAGGCAGATCTTGTCGCCGGGCTCCACCTGCAGGGCAGCGCCCGCCAGAAGCGGCGCGCCGCCGAAGCTCAGGAAGATATCGTCGAGTTTAAGGATAGGGGGCGCCAAAAATCAGACTCCGGAAAGATCGTAAGGGCGGGCGAGCACGATGGCGCGGCCGCTTTCAAGCGAGAAGCGCACGGGGCCTTCCGCGACATTGGAAATGGTGCGTGACGAGCCGAAGGGCAAATGGAAATCGCTGAGCGGATAGCGGGCGTTTTCGATGAAGAGGCCGTTGAGCTCGCTGAAGGCGGGCACGGAAAACAGGCTGTTCTTCGGCAGATCGAGCGTGATGCTGCCCGCGATCAGCGGCACGGCTTCCTCCGTGCCCGAGGTGAGGAGCACGTCGAGGCCGGTCTCGGCGAGGCTGACGGCGTAGAGCAGGTGCTGCAGCGCGTGGTCGGAGCGGTCGCCTGAAAGGGCGCCCACAAGGATCAGCCGCTTTGCACCGCGGGCAATCGCTTCCGATACGGCGATCTCGCCATCGGTGGCGGCCTTGGCGGCGGGGTAGGGCTTTCTCGGGATATCTGAGAAAGCGGCCGTCAAATCATCCGGCGTGGAATCGAAATCGCCAACCCAGAGCTCCGGCCTGACGTCGAGCGCCAGCGCGTGCCGCATGCCGCCATCGGCCGCGATGAAACGGCTGCCGGAGACGGCGGCGCGAAGGCGCTCCGTCATGTGCAGCTCGCCGCCGAGCAGGATGGTGAAGGTGGATTGGCTCATGGGCATTGCCCATAGCGCAAAGCGGGGGAAAAGGGAAAGGGCGCGGACATGGTTTGTCCGCGCCCTCTGGCGTTTCTGCGTGAAAGACTGGTTTAGAAACGGTAGGTGACGCCGGCGCCGATCAGCCAGGGATCGAGCTTGGCCTTGCCGGTCATGTCGGTGCCGCCGACGTTCACGTTGAAATCGGGACGCAGGAAGATCTTCTTGACGTCAACGTTGAGGCCCCAGTGCTCGTCGAACATGTAGTCGAAGCCGGCCTGGAGCGCGACGCCGAAGGTGTTGTCGATGTCGAGGCTCTGGGCACTCTTGCCCTTCTCGTTGTAGAAGATGGTGTAGTTCAGGCCGGCGCCGACATAGGGCTTGAAGTTGCCGAAGTCGGTGAAGTGGTACTGCAGCGTCACCGTCGGCGGCAGCAGCCAGGTCTTGCCAACCTTGCCGAGCCCGTCGATCGTGCCTTCGCCGGTGACGTTGGCGAATGTCGTGCCGAGAATGAGTTCGGCGGCGATGTTGTCGGTGAAGAAGTAGGTGACGTCGAATTCAGGAACGACGGTGTCCGAATAGGAGAGATCCGATCCTGCGACGCCGCCAACGTAGCCGGAATCCTGGGTGATGACGCCAAGCGCGCGCAGGCGGATCATCCAGGGGCTCTGGCTTTGTGTCGCTTCCTGTGCCGCGGTCGGCTGGGTCAGGTCGGCGGACATAACAGGATGGGCGGCGGCAACCAGAACGACGGCAGCGAACATGCCCTTTAGTTTTGCCAGGCGGCGTTTCATTCGATTCTCTCCTGAGTTTATGGTCAGGGGGAGTTCTATGAAACGCGGCAAGGTAACTGTTTGATTCAGATCAATCTCTCGATCTATTTTCCGGCTTTTGGTGTCGCAGGCAAATGTTTGTCCGGCATGGCGAAAACGCGCTCGAAGCCGGTCATGTACCGATCAAACAGCTCGGCGAAGTTTTTGGCATCCTCGGACGACCAGTCGGAGACGACATCCTTGATGATCGCGAGCTTCTGAGATTTCAGTTCCGTGAGCAGGCTCCAGCCGGATGGCGTGATCACCACCAGGATCCGCCGGGCGTCCTGCTGCGATGCTGCGCGTTCGAGCACACCGCGGCCCACCATATCGGCGACAATGCGGCTTGCGCGGGACGGATCGATGCGCATGGCCTCGGCAATCGTCCCCACGGTCACCTCGCCATTCCTGCGGGCGAGCTTGACGGCTTCGAGAACATCCAGATGCGAAAGCTCCAGATCCGGAGCCACCTTTTCGATGGCCAGGCGAGCAATGAGCCGTCGCCCCGTGATCATGCGCATACGGCTCATGCTTTGGCCGATATGGGCGATATCGTCTTCGGTCGGCGTGGTGTCGGGGTCGATTTGCAAACTATCTGTCATGGGGTGGAGGATAACAGAAGCGATCGGGGAGGAAAATATGCTGATGTCATTTATATGACGTTGACATTTATATGCTGATAGCACATAAATTGCGCCGCAACCAGAAAGATCGCCCCCATGAATCCACAGATCGCCGCGCAGCCGCTGGTGACCGATCCCCGTCGCCGGCTCATTCTCTTTCTTTTCCTGATGACCGCCATGTTCATGGCCATGCTCGACAACCAGATCGTCGCCACGGCGCTTCCGACAATCGTCGGGGAGTTCGGGCATCTCGAGCGGTTCAGCTGGGTCGGCTTGGCCTATCTGCTGGCTGTCAGCGCCGTGATGCCGCTCTACGGCAAGCTCGGCGATCTCTTCGGCCGCAAGTATGTGATGATGGCGGCGATCCTGATCTTCACCGTCGGTTCGGCGGTTTGCGGGCTGGCGGTTTCGATGAACACGCTGATCGCCGCGCGCCTGCTGCAGGGTCTCGGCGGCGGCGGCATCATGGTGTCGATCTTCGCGGTAACGGCCGATCTCTTCGAGCCGCGCGAGCGCGCCAAGTATCAGAGCTATGTCAGCCTTGTGCTGATGGCGTCGGGCGCTATCGGGCCCGTGCTCGGCGGCACGATGAGCGATCTTTTCGGCTGGCGCTCGATCTTCCTCGTCAATATTCCGATCGGTGTTGTCGTGCTCGGCGGCCTGGTTTTCATGCTTCCCTATCGCAAGCCGAACCGCCGCCCGACAATCGATTATGCCGGCGCCATTTTGCTGGCGCTGACGACGACAAGCATCGTTCTGGCCGCTGATGGCGCGCAGGTGTTCGGTTCGCTAATCGCGCCGCTGAACCTTGCAATCATCGCCGCCGGCGTGGTCTTCCTGGTGTCGTGGGTGTTCGTCGAGCGCCGTGCCGCCGAACCGATCATTCCGCTGTCGCTGTTTCGCAATTCGACCTTCAGCCTGCTGCTGATCATGTCAATCATGAGCGGCGGCATTGCCATCGGCATGGTCAACTATTTCGCGCTCTTCCTGCAGACCACGACAGGGCTTTCTCCGTCCGCGGCCGGGCTGCTCTTCATCCTGCTGACCGGAGGCCTGATGTGCGGGTCGATCTCGGCCGGGCGGATCATCTCGGTGACTGGGCGCTACAAGCCGTTCGCCGTCGCCAGCCTCAGTTGCAACGCCTTGGCCTTCGCGCTGTTGTCGCAGTTTCATGCCGGCACGCCGATCATCTTCATCGGCGCGGTGATGACACTGCAGGGTGTCGGCGTGGGCCTGGCACAACAGGTGCCGATCATCGGCGTGCAGAACGCGGCGCCGGTGCGCGATATCGGTGCGGCGACCGGTTCGGTGACACTGTCGCGCATGGGCGGGGCCTCGATCGCGATCTCGATCTACGGCGCGATCATCGGCTCGCAGCTCTCGCGCGTCGGTTCCTCCATTCCCGGCGTGGCCGATATCGAGCAGCTGACGCCGAAGATGCTGGCCGCCTTGCCGGAGGCCGCACGCCAGGCGGTTGCCGAGGCCTATGCCAACGCCTTCGTGCCGCTGTTCATGACCTCCTGCGGTATCGCGCTGATCGGGCTTGTGGCGGCACTGATGCTGAAGCCGGTGCAACTGCCGCGCACAGGTGGCGCGCCGGCGAAAGCGGCCGCCGAGGCTGCCGAATAGCCAACGAACCTGGCTGACTGAACCTGGCCGACGTCCGCTCTTGCCAGACGCCGGCTACGGATATACACCTTGCGACGCTCTAACGGGGTGCCTTGTGTCTTCCAGATGCTTGGCTGAGAGGCTTGCAAAAGCCAACCCGCGGAACCTGATCCGGCTAACACCGGCGGAGGGATTAGACGCGTGACACCAGGCACCGCCCTTTTCCCCTTCATTGAACCTAGAGGAGAGGTGTCATGACCCATTTCAAGACCTATGCGCTCGGCGCCGCCATGCTGTTGGCGGGCTTTTCGGCAACGGCAGCACATGCGGCCGACAAGACGCTCACCATCTACACCTATGAGAGCTTCACCTCCGAGTGGGGCCCCGGTCCCAAGGTGAAGGCAGCGTTCGAGAAGACATGCGGCTGCACGGTCAATTTCGTCAGCGTCGCGGATGGCGTGGCGCTGTTGTCGCGTCTCAAGCTCGAAGGCGCAGGCACCAAGGCCGATGTCGTGCTCGGTCTCGATACCAACCTCATCACCGAAGCCAAGGCCACCGGCCTGTTCGATGCCAGCGGCGTCGACACCAGCGGGCTCCAGGTCCCCGGCGGCTTCAAGGACGACGTCTTCGTGCCTTATGACTACGGCCATTTCGCCGTGATCTACGACACGCAGACAATCAAGACGCCGCCGGCGAGCCTGAAGGAACTGGTAGACGGCGATCCCGCGCAGAAGATCGTCATCGAGGACCCCCGCACTTCGACGCCGGGCCTCGGCCTGCTGCTCTGGGTGAAATCGGTCTATGGCGACAAGGCGCCGGAAGCCTGGGCCAAGCTCAAGAAGCGCGTGCTGACGGTGACGCCCGGCTGGTCGGAGGCCTATGGCCTTTTCACCAAGGGCGAGGCGCCGATGGTGCTCTCCTATACGACGTCGCCCGCCTATCACATGGTCTCGGAAAACACGGATCGCTATCAGGCAGCCGCATTCTCCGAGGGGCACTACATCCAGATCGAGGTGGCGGGCCTGCTGAAGAACGCGCCGGACAAGGCGCTGGCGCAGGACTTCCTGAAGTTCATGGTCACGCCTGGCTTCCAGGACACGATCCCGACCAACAACTGGATGATGCCGGTGTCCAAGACTTCGGAGCCGCTGCCGGATGCTTTCGGCAAGCTCGTCAATCCGTCGAAGACCTTCCTGATGAGCTCGGATGAGGTCGCCAAGAACCGCAAGGCCTGGATCGACGAATGGCTGGCCGCCATGAGCATGAATTGATGAGCATGAACTGATGCTTATTGCGCCGTCCGAAAGACGATACGCGCTGGCCGGCGGGGCGCTCAGCCTCGCCGCCATCATCGTCTTCGTGACGGTCGCGACGCTATCCCTGCTGATCTCCACCGACGGCATGCCTGTCGGTTCGATCGTTTCTGATCCATACATCCTGCGCGTCTTGCGCTTCACGCTTTTACAGGCGACGCTGTCGACGTTGCTGTCGCTCGTGCTGGCCATCCCGGTGGCGCGCGCGCTGGCGCGGCAGCCGCGGTTTATCGGCCGCATCTGGATCATCCGGCTGATGGCGGTACCGATGGGGCTGCCGGTGCTGATCGGCGCGCTCGGCCTGATCGGCATCTGGGGCCGGCAGGGCGTCGTCAACACGATGCTGTCATGGGCGGGTATCGATCAACCCGTCAGCATCTATGGTCTGTCGGGCATTCTGCTCGCGCATGTGTTCTTCAACCTGCCGCTTGCCTGCCGACTGATGCTGGCGGCGCTGGAGCGGGTGCCGGGCGAATACTGGCTGGTGGCGAGCGGTCTCGGCATGCGGCCGGTGTCCGTCTTCCGCTTCATCGAGTGGCCGGTGCTGCGTTCGGTTATCCCTGGCGTTGCCGGGCTGATCTTCATGCTTTGCGCCACCAGCTTCACGCTGGTGCTGATGCTCGGCGGCGGACCGGCAGCGACCACGATCGAGGTGGCGATCTACCAGTCGCTGCGCTTCGATTTCGATCCTGGCCGCGCGGTGGGCCTGTCCCTACTGCAGATCGCGTTGACGGCCGTGGTGCTCGGCATCCTATCGCTGCTGCCGGCATCCGGAGATGCGGGGCTGACGGCGGGCCGCACGATCCGGCGCCCTGATGGCGCGCTGCTCGGTGCATGGGTCGCCGATCGCGCGCTTCTCACGTTGGCGGTGCTGTTTCTCGGCCTGCCGCTGCTTTTCATCGTCATCGCCGGCCTGCGCGCCGATCTGATGAAGCTCGTCGGTGAAGCGATCTTCTGGCGAGCGCTTGCCACCAGCGGTGTGATGGCGCTCTCGTCGGCCTTGCTGTCGTTCGCCCTGTCGATGCCGCTCGTGCGCGCGCGCCATACGCTTTCGCTTGAGCGCAAAGCGCGGTACGGCACGCGGTCCTTCTTTGCTGCCATGGGTGCGGCATCATCGCTCGTGCTGCTCTTTCCGCCCATCGTTCTCGCCACGGGATGGTTCCTGGCGGCGCGGGATGTCGGTGACGTCAATGTCGTGGCGCCGGTGCTCGTCGTTGCCATCAATGCGCTGATGGCGATGCCTTTCGTCGTCAGGGTGCTGGAGCCGGCCTATGCGATCCACCAGCGCCGCACGCAGCGGCTGAGCGCCAGCCTCGGCATCTCCGGCCTCGCCAAGCTGCGGCTCATCTCGTGGCCGGATCTGCGCAAGCCGGTGCTGACGGCGCTGTCCTTTGCCATGGCGCTGTCGCTGGGCGATCTCGGCGCCGTCGCGCTGTTCGGTTCGGATAGTTTCGTCACGCTGCCGTGGCTGGTCTATTCCAGTCTCGGGAGCTATCGCACCAATGATGCGGATGGGCTGGCGCTGATCTTGGGGGTGATCTGCCTGCTGTTGACGATTTCGGGCACGATAGGCTCGGGGGTGGCGGATGAACCGAAGCGGGAGGCGCTATCGCATGACTGATGCCATCGAGATGCGCGGCGTGACGCTGCGGCTGGGCCAGAACTCATTCGTGTTCGATTGCGCGCTGCCCGAAGGCGCCGTTATCGGCGTCACCGGCGCATCGGGCGCGGGCAAGTCGACCTTCCTCAATCTGCTGGCCGGTTTCGATACGGCGGATGGAGGACAGATCCTGTTTGACGGAAAGGATATCGGCCACCAGCATCCAGCCGAACGTCCCGTGTCGCTGGTGTTTCAGGACAACAATCTCTTTGCGCACCTCAATGTCTTCACCAATATCGGGCTCGGCATTCATCCGGCGCTGAAACTTGGCGATGCCGATCGGCGGGCGATTACGTCGGCGCTCGCGAAGGTCGGGCTGTCAGGCTTCGAAAAGCGGATGCCGGCGACGCTTTCCGGTGGCGAGCGGCAGCGGGTGGCGTTTGCCCGGGCGCTGGTGCGTCAACGCCCCATCCTTTTGCTCGACGAACCCTTCGCCGCGCTTGATCCAAGCCTTCGGCGCGACATGGCGGCGTTGCTTCTGGTCATGCATCGCGACAGCGGCAACACCGTCGTGATCGTGTCGCACGATGCCGACGAGATCAGGCGGATTGCCGACTATGCGATTTTCATCGATCAGGGCAGGGTCGCGGTGGCGGCGCCGATCGAGCGGTTTTCGACCGGCGAGAACAATTCCGCGCTGCGGCAATTTCTGCGGATCGACGAATCTTAACAAGACAACGGCACTTTCGCCATAATTTGCGGCGACCCAGAGAACTCCTTAACCACGTTAGGCTTGCTAAAGTATAAAGCCGCCATATTTAGGCAGAGTCTCGCTATGCAACCGATGCGGAAATCAGCTAAAGCAAAGACTTGGGTCCTCGATTGTGCACTGCGGAAACGGGGGCGTACGCCTGTTGAACCTTGATGAAGACGACCGGGGCGCCATGACGGCGAGCCGGCCGAGAAGCGCGATGACTCGGAGAGCCAGACTGGACCGCATGACGACGTGGAAACTGCCCGCGCCTTCCAGTGATGTGTTCTTCGCAGCGTGCCGCTGGGCGCGACGGGCGTCGATCCTGTCCGCCTCCACCGTGGCGCTCTACGGCTGTCAGTCGGCGCTCGAACAATCCTATCAGCCCAGTGTCGGCCCTTCGTCCAATCCGCAGATCGTCGACGAAGTGCAGAAGAACGATCCGCGTGCGGCCATGGGCGCGCGCGAGCATCCGCGCATCGTCGCGAGCTATGGTGGCGAGTACAAGGATGCCAAGACCGAGCGGCTGGTGGCGCGCATCGCCGGCGCGCTGACGGCGGTGTCGGAAAATCCGAGCCAGTCCTACCGCATCACCATACTGAATTCGCCCGCGATCAACGCGTTCGCGCTGCCCGGCGGCTATCTCTACGTGACCCGCGGTCTTCTGGCGCTCGCAAACGATGCGTCGGAAGTGGCCGCCGTGCTGTCGCACGAAATGGGCCACGTCACCGCCAACCACGGCATCGAGCGGCAGAAGCGTGAAGAGGCGGAAGTGATCGCCAGCCGCGTCGTCGCCGAGGTGCTTTCGAGCGATATCGCGGGCAAGCAGGCGCTGGCGCGCGGCAAGCTGCGGCTTGCCGCCTTCTCGCGCCAGCAGGAATTGCAGGCCGACGTCATCGGCGTACGCATGCTCGGCGAAGCCGGCTATGATCCTTATGCGGCTAGCCGCTTCCTCGATTCCATGGCCGGCTACAGCCGCTTCATGTCGGTCGATCCCGATGCCGACCAGAGCCTGGACTTCCTGTCGAGCCATCCGAACTCGGCGCAGCGCATAGAGCTTGCGCGCGACCACGCCCGTGCCTTCGGCCAGGAGGGCAAGGTCGGCGATACCGGGCGCGGATATTATCTCGACGGCATCGATGGCCTGCTCTACGGCGACAGCCCCGAAGAGGGCTATGTTCGCGGCCAGACCTTCCTGCATGGTGGTCTCGGCATTCGCTTCGACGTGCCGCCGGATTTCAAGATCGACAATAAGGTCGAGGCGGTCATGGCGACCGGTCCCGGCGATATCGCCATCCGCTTCGATGGCGTGGCCGACAACCAGAACCAGTCGCTGACCAATTATATCTCGAGCGGCTGGGTCACCGGGCTCGATCCGTCGACCATCCAGCAGATCACCGTCAACGGCATGGAGGCCGCCACCGCACGCGCCAGTGCCGATCGCTGGGATTTCGACGTGACTGTCGTGCGCAACAACTCGCAGATTTTCCGCTTCCTCACGGCCGTGCCGAAGGGAAGCACCGCGCTGCAATCGACGGCTGACGTGCTGCGCTCCAGCTTCCGGCGCATGACGCCGGCCGAGGCCGCGTCGCTGAAGCCGCTCCGGGTGCGCGTGCTGACGGTGCAGCCGGGCGATAACATCACCACGCTTGCGGCACGGATGATGGGGACGGATCGCAAGCTCGATCTGTTCAAGCTGATCAACGCCCTGCCGACCGGTGCCTCGGTGGCACCCGGCGATCGCGTGAAAATCATCTCGGAATAAAAAGAGGCCCGGCTTGCGCCGGGCCAGTTGCATCACTGGGGAGTAATCTCGGAGTAATCGGGGTTAGTGCGCGGCCATGTACGGATCGGCGCTGACGAGCGCTGTCCGGAGCTTTTCCATGGCGCGGCTTTCGATCTGGCGGACGCGCTCCTTGGAGATGCCGAGGTCGGCGCCCAGCTCTTCGAGCGTCGCGCCATCTTCTGCAAGGCGGCGGGCACTGATGATCTTCATCTCGCGTTCGTTGAGATGCGTGAGCGCGGAAGCGAGCCACACCCGGCGGCGTTCGCCGTCGATCATGTTGGTGACCTGTTCATCGGGCAGCGGTTCGTTGCTGACCAGGAAATCCATCTTCTCGGCGCTGTCGGCATCGCCAGACACCGAAGGTGCCTGGAGCGAGGCGTCGTTGCCGGAAAGGCGTGCATCCATGGTCTGAACGTCGGAGAGGCTGACGCCGAGTGCCGCGGCGATCTCCTGGTGGATCGATTGCAGCGTCAGCTGCGTGTCGCCCTTGGCGAGCTTGGCGCGCAGGCGGCGCAGATTGAAGAACAGCGCTTTCTGCGCCGAACTGGTACCGCCGCGCACGATCGACCAGTTGCGGAGAATGTAATCCTGGATCGAGGCGCGGATCCACCAGCTTGCATAGGTGGAGAAACGGACATCGCGCTCCGGCTCGAAGCGGGCGGCAGCCTCCAGAAGGCCGACATAGCCTTCCTGGACAAGGTCGCTCATCGGAAGTCCGAAGTTGCGGAATTTCGCGGCCATGGAAATGACGAGGCGCATATGCGCCATTGCGATCTGGTTGCGTGCCCCGCGGTCGTCGTTGTGCTTCCAACGGACGGCGAGGTCGTGTTCTTCCTCGCGGGCAAGATAGGGAGCCGCCATGGCGATCTTGATCATGCGCCGGTCTGCAGACATGTTCTTCATATCGGTCTCCTGAGTTCAGACTTTTAGCCCGGAAAAAGGGCAAACAAGGCTTGCTTCCGGACATTGCGGGCCGGATCAAATTCATGGCTGGAAGATATGAAGGCCTCTAACTCTGGACGTCTCAGAGAGAGGCCCTAGTTACTGCTATGTGCTGGTTATGCCGCGAGCCCAGACCGTTTTCTTCACGTTGCCAAACCGGCAATTTGTGGAAGGCATGATCCGCTCCTCGTCGCATCCTGACATGAAAACCGGACCTCCAGCGAAATTGCTTTCTCCCGGAAGTCCGTGGTGACAGTGTGTAAACGCGCGACCGTGGAAAAGGTTCCAATAAAAAAACCCGGCACGATGGCCGGGTTTTTTGGTGAGAAGAAAGCCTTAGATCAGGCTGCTTCTTCCTCTTCTGCTTCGTCTTCTTCCACAGCCTTGCCGCGCTTCGGACCCTTGTTCAGGTTCGTCTCGACGAGGCGGACGGCTTCGGTTTCCGAGAGCTTGTTCACGGCGGCGATTTCGCGCGCCATGCGGTCAAGCGCTGCTTCGTAAAGCTGGCGTTCGGAATAGGACTGTTCCGGCTGGTTTTCGGCACGATAAAGGTCGCGAACGACTTCAGCGATCGAGATCAGGTCGCCGGAGTTGATCTTGGCATCGTATTCCTGCGCGCGACGGGACCACATGGTGCGCTTGACGCGCGCCTTGCCCTGCACGACCTTCAAAGCACGCTCGACGAAATCCGTCTCGGAAAGCTTGCGCATGCCAATGCTCATGGCCTTTGCGACCGGCACTTTCAGGCGCATCTTGTCCTTCTCGAAATCGATAACGAAAAGTTCGAGCTTCATCCCGGCAACTTCTTGCTCTTCGATGGCGCTGATGGTACCGACGCCATGAGCGGGATACACGATCGATTCACCGGTCTTGAAACCATGGCGGGCTGCTGAAGGCTTTTTCTGCTGGATCGTCATTCTTGTCAAAAACTCCCTGTTACGCTTCCGGCCAAGGCCGGAGCCGGGTCAGTCAGGCCCGGATGAGACGGTCGGATCCGTCGGGTGACTTTACTTCTGGTCCCACCGGGAAGAAGCAAGCATATTCAGACACGCAATCTTGGGGCGTGACAGCTCAAGATTATGATATGTCACGGAAATCGCGCTTGGATTTGTTTGCTTTCGTGGTGGTTTGGGGCATCCTTGATGCCGCAAAAGGAACAGTGTGTGAAAGTTACCACAAAAATATGAGGAAATCAATAATTTACTGCGTATGAGTCATGCGGGCAACACATGTCGCCCCCATAAGTCATGCATATCCGCCGTGAGATTGGGCAGATTCCGCCCCTGTCTCAGACTATAGTATCAACGGGCGATCAATCGCCGGCGCCGGGCTTTTCCGAGAAGTATTTCTCGAACTTTCCGGTCTCGCCATCCACGTCCTTGGCGCCATCCATCGCGTCCTTCTTGACGGTGATGTTGGGCCAGATGCTGGCGAACTCGGCATTGATCTTCAGCCACTTGTCGAGGCCCGGTTCGGTGTCCGGCTTGATCGCCTCGGCGGGACATTCCGGCTCGCAGACGCCGCAGTCGATGCATTCGTCAGGATTGATCGCGAGGAAATTCTCGCCTTCATAGAAGCAATCAACGGGGCAGACTTCAACGCAATCGGTATATTTGCAGCGAATGCAGTTGTCGGTCACGACATAGGTCATGAAGAACTCCAGGATTTTCACGCAGACGGGGCCGGGCAACCTGGAACGTCGCGCCTTTCCCCTGGCCGGAGACGGACATGACCAGTCTTGGGAACTGCCACGCCATCCGGCAAGTTGCTTGTGAAGTATCGGCTTTAGTGCCGGATTTCAAGGATAAAGAAAGCGCGAAAGCGCCGAGTTTGGAGACGGATTTTCTAATCGTCGTCGGACATCAGGCGGTCGATTGCGCGGCGCTCTTTCTTGGTCGGTCGTCCAGCGCCCGTATCGCGGGTCGCCTGCTCGTAGGGCGTCAGCTGTTTGCGGTCTTGCGCGGAGGGTGAGATGTCGTCGTAGAGGAGGCGGGCCTCCTCGAAAGGGCCGCGCCGCGCGCCACCGGATTTGACGATCAGAACGAACTCGCGACGGTCGAGCGAGAGCTCGATCCTGTCCCCGGTCTTGATCTGGTGGCTTGGCTGGGAAACGCGCTCGCCATTGATGCGCACATGCCCCGATTGAACATGGGCCTGTGCCAGCGAGCGCGATTTGATCATGCGCGTGAAGAACAGCCACTTGTCGATGCGCTGGCGCGAACCGCTTGATGGCTGTGTCTTCTCGCTCATCGATTACTTCTTCATCTGCTCCTTCAAGGCAGCGAGCTTTGCGAAGGGCGAATCCGGATCGACCGGCTTTTCCTTGCGCGGGGGCTTTGCCTCGAAGCGCAGCGGCTGGGAGCCGCCACGGTTGTTGTTGCGGTCGTCGCGACCCTTGCCGCCGCGGTCCTGACGGTCGCCGCGCTGGTCGTTGCGGCCCTGGTGCGGCTTGCCGCCGTCCTTGCCGCGGTTCTGGCGGTTGCCGTCGCGGTTCTCGCCTTCGCCGCCTTGGCGACGATGGCCGTGGCCACGATCCTGGCGATCACCCTGGCGCTCACCGCGCTCCTGACGCTCACCCTGGCGTTCGCCGCCACGGCGCTCGCCATGGCCGCGTGCCTGACGCTGGTTGCCGTCGGTGCGGCCGCCAAGGCGCCAGAGCAGAACCGGCTTCGGCTCTTCGGCTTCGGCAGCCGGCGCTTCCGCTGCGGGCGCAGCTTCGGCAGAGGCTTCCGTCGCGGTTGCTTCAGCGACGGGGGCTTCGGCGGTTTCGGCGGCCGGTGCTTCCGCAGCCGTCTCGTCAGCAGAGGCGCTGTCGGCGTCGTCGTGCTCGGCCGTTTCAGCGGCGGCGTCAGCGGTTGCTTCCGTCGTAGCTGCTGCGGCAGGCGTCGCGGCGGCGTCCTGTGCTGCCAGATAGGTGGCTGCTTCCTCGGCCTTCACGGCGTCGGCGCGGTAGCCGAGACCCTTCAGTATCTCTTCCATGTCTTCGAGCGTAGCGCCGAGAATGGAGAGCATCGCCGTGGTCGTGGTGAAGCGGCGGCCGTCATAGGCACCCTCGGGGCGGTTCGGCTGACCCGGCTTCCACTGCAGCAGCGGACGGATGATGTCGGCCAGGCGCTCGAGGATGTCGACGCGAACGGCGCGCTTTCCAAGGAAGCGGAAGCCCGCCAGCTTGTAGAAATTGCGCTCATAGCTCGGATCGGTGACGACAGAGGTGCGGCCGGCGGCCAGAACTGGAATGAGGTCGCCGTAACCCGGCTTGTCGAGACCGTCATTCTTCAGCGCCCAGAGCAGCGTGATGAGCTCGGCCGGAGCCGGCTTCAGGAGCGCTGGAACGAAGATGTGGTAGGCGCCGAAGCGAACGCCGTAACGGCGCATCGAGGCGCGCGCGTCCTGATCCAGCGACTTGACCTCTTCGGTCACGTCGCGACGGAAGAGCACGCCGAGATTTTCCACTAGCTGGAAAGCAAGACCCTTGGCGAGGCCCTGCAGGTCTTCAGCGCGCGACAGATCGTCGAGCGGCTTCAGCACGGTCGAGATGTGGTGATTGACGAAGCGCTCCAGGCGGGCGGCGACGTGGTCGCGCGCATTGCCGGTCAGCTGTTCGTCGGCAAGCAGGATCAAGCGCGGACGCATGATGTGCTCGGTGCCGGCCAGACGTGCCACGGGATCGCCGAGCCAACGGATCGAGCCGTCGGAGCCGATCGCCAGATCGCCGTTGCCAGACGCGTGAATACGCGCTGCGCGGGCTTCGAATTCCAAAGCAAGCGCCTTTTGCGAAGCAGCCTGGACAGCCTTCGCGTCCGGACCATCCGCTCCCGATACAGGCGTGAACCGGAAACCCGACAACTGCCCTACATGATGTCCTTCTACGAAGACATCGCCATTTACACTGATTTCAGCTTCCAGCATCGCATTCTCTCTCAGGCGCTTCATGAGCACAGATGTCCTGCGATCAACAAAGCGTTTCGTCAACCTTTCATGTAACGCATCGGACAATCGATCTTCGATTTCCCGCGTCTTTTCCTGCCAGTGTGTCGGATCGGCAAGCCAGCTGGGCCGATTCGATACATAGGTCCACGTCCTTATCTGCGCGATTCGCGCCGAAAGCGTGTCAATTTCACCGTCAGTTCGATCTGCGCGGTGCACTTGTTCGGCAAGGAAATTCTCATTTACCGTGCCATAGCGCACGAGATCGGAAAAGAGGGTCGCGATCAGATCGGCGTGCTGGGCCGGCGTAATGCGCCGATAATCCGGCAGCGCGCAGGCCTCCCACAGCTTTTCGACCCTTGCCGGCGTGTCGGCCAGATCGCGAATCTCGGGATAGCGCGACAGCTGCTCAAGCGCCTGCTGGTCGACTGCCGGCAGCGCGCGCGTCAGCCCGGGCACGCGGGGCCCGGTTTCAAGGCTGGCGCGCAGCGTCTGTATCGACTTGAAATCGAGGTCCGTGGTGCGCCACTGCAGCACCTTGACGTTGTCAAAGTGGTGGCCCTCGATGCGGCCCACCAGCTCCTCGTCGAACGGATCGACATGGCCCGTGACACCGAATGTGCCGTCGCGCAGATGGCGTCCGGCGCGGCCGGCGATCTGGGCGAGCTCGGCGGGATTGAGGTTGCGGAACTGGTAGCCGTCGAACTTGCGGTCCTGGGCAAAGGCCACATGGTCGACATCGAGGTTGAGCCCCATGCCGATCGCGTCCGTCGCCACCAGATATTCGACGTCGCCTGCCTGGTAGAGCGCCACCTGGGAGTTGCGGGTGCGCGGGCTCAGCGCGCCGAGAACGACGGCTGCGCCACCGCGCTGGCGGCGGATGAGTTCGGCGATCGCATAGACCTCGTCGGCCGAAAAGGCGACGATGGCCGAGCGCTGCGGCAGGCGGGTGATCTTCTTCTGGCCGGCGTAGAGCAGATGCGACAGGCGCGGACGCTCGACGACGGTAATGCCGGGAAGCAGATGCTGGAGGATCGGCCGCATGGTGCCGGCGCCGAGCAACAGCGTCTCGTCGCGGCCGCGCAGATGCAGGATACGGTCGGTGAAGATGTGGCCGCGCTCAAGATCACCGGCCAGCTGCACTTCGTCGATGGCGACGAAGGCGGCCTTGGTTTCGCGCGGCATGGCTTCGACGGTGCAGACCGAGTAGCGGGCATTCGGCGGCGAGATCTTCTCTTCGCCGGTCACCAGGGCTACATTGTGGACACCGACTTTCTCGCAGACACGCGTATAGACCTCGCGCGCGAGCAGGCGCAGCGGCAGGCCGATGATGCCGGTGCCGTGGGCAACCATCCGCTCGATGGCATAATGGGTCTTGCCTGTATTGGTTGGACCGAGCACCGCGGTCACGCCGCGCCCACTCAGTATCATCGGCTGCGATGTCAGTGTCTTTGTCCTGCAGACGGGGCGGGGGTGCCCCGGGGGTAAAACCAAGCTCCTGATCCGAAGCAGACAAACAAATGGACAGCCGCTGGCGCAAACGCAAGGGCTGATTTCAATTTCACCGGCGGATTTTAGCTCTCGCGAATAGCTTGTGGAATGCTCGCATAACGATTCGGAACAGCTGTAGAACGAATCGGAGACGAATCGCTGACTCCCGATGATTCAGGGTTTGTTCACTGCTAAGTATTGATTTTGAATCACTTTTTCCCACCAGATGCTGAATCGGAAGATTCTCGTTTGGCGTGTGTCGAGGTTTTTGTTCGGCGGATAAGGAAGGGGCTCCCAGCCGTGACTTCGGTCCCGCCCGAGATGTAAAAAATCCGTTTCGAAGCGGACCCGATCAAATCCGGAACAAAGAGCAGACGAATCAGCGACTTTGCCGACTTCCTGCTTTGTTCACGACAACCTATTGTATTTTATGGAAATTTTAACCATAGGCGCAAATGCGCTTCTTGCGCCGTGCCTGCCATGCGTCAGCGCGATGATGCCAGGTGACGTCGGCTTACCTGCTGAAAAATATTGTCCTCTTGGAAAAATAGACGGAACCAAAAGCCGGCTTACGTGTTTCTGGCTCATTCAAACTCGAAATGCGCTGAGGTCACGGGATATGCTTGGAACGATACTACTCATTATCCTTATTCTGCTTTTGCTCGGAGCCCTACCGAATTGGGGTTATAGTCGCAGCTGGGGCTATGGACCTTCTGGCGGTTTGGGCTTAGTTCTTGTGATTATTATCATTCTCGTACTCATGGGCCGCATCTAAAGCGCGCCAAAAACCCTGGGAGACATAGTTATGATGAAGAAGATTGTACTCATCGGCGCTCTGGTCGGCGCGCTCGCATCCTGCACGGCCACGGAACAAGGCACGGCGATCGGCGCCGGCACCGGCGCCGTCATCGGCGGCGCGGTCAGCCACAGCTGGGGTGGTGCGGCAGTCGGCGCTGTTGCCGGTGGTCTCGCCGGCGCGCTCATCGGCCAGTCGGTCGAACGCCGCGGATACTGCGTCTACCGCGACCGCTACGGCCGCCGCTACGAAGCACGTTGCCCGCGCTAATGGCTTTGGCCTGAGCGATCAGGCCTACGGATAAGAAAAGGCGTCGGTTTTCCGGCGCCTTTTTTGTGTCTTGTAGCCGGGGAAAACCGTCAAAGAAAAAGGCCGCATCGCGGAAGCGATACGGCCTTTGAAGCTTCGGTCGGCGCCGGATTAGTTCTTGGCGCGCTCGACGTAGGAGTTGTCTTCGGTCGCGATGACGACGCGGGTGCCGGCGTCGATGTGCGGGGGAACCGAGGTGCGGACGCCGTTGGAAAGCATAGCCGGCTTGTAGGAAGACGATGCCGTCTGGCCCTTGACGACCGGCTCGGTCTCGGTGATTTCGAGCGTCACGTGGCGCGGCAGCTGCAGGGCAAGCGCTACACCTTCGTGCATCGACAGGATGCAGACCATGCCTTCCTGCAGGTAGGCCTTCTGGTCGCCCATGGTTTCGACATCGACGACAACCTGGTCATAGGATTCCGGGTTCATGAAGTGGAAGCCTTCGCCGTCCTCGTAGAGGAACTGGTGGTTGACGTCTTCCACGAAGGCGCGCTCGACCTGCTCGGTCGTGCGCCAGCGCTCGGAGACCTTCACGCCGTCGACGATGCGACGCATGTCGACCTGGGTGACCGGCGTGCCCTTGCCCGGGTGGAAGTTGTTGGCCGTCAGAACGACGTAGAGCTTGCCGTCCACATCGAGGACGTTGCCCTTGCGGACGGAAGAGGCGATGACCTTGACCATAAGAGTTCCTTGTAACTCGGCTTTTGGCGTCGTAGAGGACTGTCGAAATGGCCCCGGAGACGCAATCAGGTGTTCTTTGGGGGCGCAACTAACCTAAAATCCGGCAAATAGCCAGCCCTTGCGTTGGTTGATCCGGTCAGGACAGCATTCGATGAAACCCTCGATCGCCAAAGCGTCGCCCTGGTGGACGCCCAGTGTGCATGCCGACCGCCGGCCGTTCCTGATCGGACGCAACCGGATTCAGGCAGCGCTGCGCGGCTATTTCGCTCGCGAGGATTTCATCGAGGTGGACACGGCGACGCTGCAGGTGTCGCCGGGCAACGAGGCGCATCTGCATGCGTTTGCCACAGAGGCGTTGACCACGGACGGTCATGCCGCACCCTTTTATCTGCACACCTCGCCCGAGTTCGCCTGCAAGAAGCTGCTTGCCGCCGGGGAACAGCGCATTGCCTGCTTCGCGCATGTCTATCGTAACCGCGAGCGCGGACCGCTGCATCATCCCGAGTTCACCATGCTCGAATGGTATCGCACCGGCGAGAGTTACGAGAGCCTGATGATGGACTGCGTGCGCATCATAGCGCTGGCGGCCGAGACGATGCAGACGACGATGCTCAGCTACCGTGAGGCGGCCTGCAATCCCTTCGCCGGGCCGGAGCGCCTGAGCGTCGCCGAGGCGTTCCGCCGTCATGCTGATATCGATCTTCTGGCCTCGGTCAGCGCCGATGGCTCGACCGACCGCGAGCATCTGGCGGCCGAGATGCGGCGCAATGGCATGCGCGTTGCCGAGGACGACCAGTGGGCCGATCTCTTCAGTCGGGTTTTGGTCGAGAAGGTCGAGCCGCATCTTGGCATGGGGCGCGTGACGATCCTTGACGAATATCCGGTCTGCGAAGCAGCGCTCGCGCGGCCGTCGGCCGCCGACCCCCGTGTGGCCGAGCGCTTCGAGGTTTATGCCTGCGGCGTCGAGCTGGCGAACGGGTTCGGCGAGCTGACCGATCCCGTCGAGCAGCGCCGTCGCTTCGAGATCGAGATGGCAGAGAAGAAGCGGATTTACGGCGAGACCTATCCGATCGACGACGACCTGCTCAACGCGTTGGCAATCATGCCTGACGCCAGCGGCATCGCGCTCGGCTTCGACCGGCTGGTGATGTTGGCAACGGGCGCGCGGCGGATCGATCAGGTGCTGTGGGCGCCGGTTGCGGAGTACGGGCAGTGACGATCACCCGGCCGATCAAGACGGTGGACGAGCTCGCCAATGCCGGGCTCATCGCCGATCGCGACCGCGAGGCGCTGGACGAGGTCGCAGCGCGTTATGCGATCGCGGTCACGCCTGATATGGCGCGGCTGATCGACCATGACGATGCCAATGATCCGATCGCGCGCCAGTTCGTGCCCGATGCCGCCGAGCTCGTGATGACGCCGGAAGAGCGGGCCGATCCGATCGGCGATCACGCGCATAGCCCGGTCGAAGGCATCGTTCACCGCTACCCCGATCGCGTGCTTCTGAAGGCGGTGCATGTCTGTCCCGTCTACTGCCGCTTCTGTTTCCGCCGCGAAATGGTGGGGCCGCAGGGGCTGGGGACGCTCGATCCGGCCGCGATGACGGCGGCCTTCGATTATATCCGGGGCCATGACGCGATCTGGGAGGTCATCCTCACCGGCGGCGATCCGCTGGTGCTGTCGCCGCGCCGGCTGCGGGATATCCTCGAACAGCTCAAAGATATCGATCACGTCAAGATCGTCCGCTTTCATAGCCGCGTGCCTGTCGTCGACCCTGACAGGATCGACGCGGCGTTGATCGAGGCGCTGAAGGCGAGCGGCAAGACCACCTATGTCGCGCTGCATGCCAACCACCCGCGCGAGCTCACGACCGAGGCGCGCGCCGCCTGCGCCCGGCTGATCGATGCCGGCATCGTCATGGTCAGCCAGTCGGTGCTGCTCAAGGGCGTCAATGATGATCCCGATGTCCTGGCGGAGCTGATGAAGGCCTTCGTCGAGACGCGGGTGAAGCCCTATTATCTGCATCACCCCGATCTGGCGCCCGGCACCAGCCATTTCCGGCTCTCGGTGGAAGAGGGACAGGCGATCGTCGCTTCATTGCGCGGTCGCATCTCTGGATTGTGCCAGCCGACCTATATTCTGGATATTCCCGGTGGATACGGCAAAGCCGATATCGGCCAAAACTCGATCCGCAGAAACGCGGAGGGTTGCTATTCGGTTTCCGACTACAACGGACAAGAGCATATCTACCCGCCGCGCGGGAGTTAACTGTTCCGTTCTTCGTTTCATTTCAGCACTTGCGATCATCCTTGCATGGGCAAAGCGTTGTTTAAGCTTTTCCCGCAAAGCAATGATCCGATTTGCTTTATCTCTACTGATGAGCCGAAGACGCTAAATTCTTAGCTTTTCATCATGGCCAGATTTAACCACATGCCTTAGCGGAATATTGGGTTTTCCTCCTTAAAAGCACCTCCATGACAGGGCGATGAGCGCCCGCTCTGGTTATGACAGCTTGGAGATGTGAGGATGAATACGACGATCCGCGAACTGCTTGCGAAATTCGGCAAGCTGCCTGTGGCCATCGACACCGTGGCCGACGATGCCGATTTGTACGCGGCGGGGCTCACCTCCTTCGCTTCGGTTCAGCTCATGCTCGGCATCGAGGACGCCTTCGATATCGAGTTCCCGGACAATCTCCTCAATCGCAAGTCCTTCGCCAGCATCTCGGCCATCGCCCGGACCGTTGATCTGATCAAGGATAGCCGGAAGGTCGCCTGATGAACTTCCCGGTCAAAATCACGGAAGACAGTTATGCAGCAAGGGCTGCCCGCGTTGCCGCTATCGCGGCGAAATTCGCGGACGCCGTCGATTTTGAAGGCCGGTTTCCTCAGGAAGCCGTGGATGCGATGAAGGCGGAGCGCCTGCTTAGCATCCAGATTCCACGCAGCCTCGGCGGCGAAAGCGCAACGACGACCGAGATCGCCGAGCTTTGCTCTATGCTTGGCCAGGCCTGCGCCGCCAGCGCCATGGTTTTCGCCATGCACCATATCAAGCTCTCAAGCCTCGTCGAGCATGGGGCGGAGAGCGCGTGGCACGCCGACTTCATGCGCCGCATCGCTGCCGAACAGCTATTGATCGGGTCGGCAACGACCGAAGGCGGCATCGGCGGCAATCTGCGCAACAGCATTTGCGCCATTCATGTCGAGGGCGGTGTTTGCCGTCTCGAAAAGGATGCGACGGTCATTTCTTACGGCGCCCACGCCGATGCGATCCTGATTACCTCGCGCGCTCATGCGGATGCCGCGCCTTCCGATCAGGTTCTGACGGCGTTTCTGAAGGATCAGTATACGCTCGAAAAGACGCATGCCTGGAACACGCTTGGCATGCGTGGCACCTGCTCCGACGGCTTCCTGTTCAAGGGTGAAGCGCCGGCGAGCCAGATCCTGCCGAAGCCTTTCGCCGAGATCGCCGCGCAGTCGATGCTGGCGTCCTCGCACCTGCTCTGGAGCGGTGTGTGGTACGGCATCGCCATCGATGCATTCTCGCGCGCGCAGGCCTTCGTGCGCGCCGCCGCTCGCAAGTCGCCGGGCGCGCCGCCTCCGGGCGCGCTGCGTCTCGCCGAAGTGTCGAACCTGTTGCAGATGGTGAAGTCCAACGTCGTCGCGGGCCTCAAGGCCTACGAAGATGCCAAGGCCGATCCCGACAAGCTGTCGTCCATGGCCTTCGCCGTGGCGATGAACAACGTCAAGATCGCATCGTCGGAAACGATCCTCGAGATCGTCAACCACGCCATGCTGATCTGCGGCATCATGGGCTACAAGAACGGTACGCCCTTCAGCCTCGGCCGCCATCTTCGCGATGCGCATTCCGCTCAATTGATGATTTCCAACGACCGCATCCTTGGCAACACGTCGAGCATGCTCCTTGTCCACAAGCAGGACACTAGCCTACTGGGGTGAACGACATGGATATGCAGACCTCCTTTCTGGACCGGCTCTTTGAATCCGGCCTTCTGATCGATATGGGCGTCGATGGCCTCTATGGCCGCAGCGGCCAGTTCGAGGACGTGATTGCCGCCTTCGAGCGCCTGATCGATCGCTTCGGCGGCGAGGACGGCGCGGAAGCGATGCGCTTTCCGCCAGGCATGAACCGCGAGATCTTCGAAAAGAGCGGTTACATGAAGAGCTTCCCGCAGCTGGCCGGTACGGTGCACAGCTTCTGCGGCAACGAGCTCGACCACATGAACCTGTTGCAGTGCATGGAAGTGGGCGACGACTGGACCAAGGGCCAGGAAGCCACCGAAATCGTGCTGACGCCGGCCGCCTGCTATCCGCTCTACCCGACGGTCGCCCGCCGCGGCAACCTGCCGAAGGACGGCGCGCTGTTCGACCTGCAGTCCTACTGCTTCCGCCATGAGCCGTCGCGCGATCCGGCCCGCCAGCAGCTGTTCCGCATGCGCGAATATGTCTGCATGGGCACCGAGCTGCACGTCACTGATTTCCGCCAGAAGTGGATGGATCGCGGCCTTGAGATGATGAAGCTCGTCGGTCTCGACGTCACCATCGACGTCGCCAACGATCCGTTCTTCGGCCGCGCCGGCAAGATGATGGTCAACAACCAGCGTGACCAGAACCTGAAGTTCGAGCTTCTGATCCCGATCACCTCGACGGCCAATCCGACGGCCTGCATGAGCTTCAACTTCCATCAGGATTCCTTCGGCCAGAAGTGGGGCCTGAACCTCGAGGACGGCAGCGTCGCGTTTACCGCCTGCGTCGGCTTCGGTCTGGAACGCATCGCGCTGGCGCTGTTCCATCACCATGGCCTCGACGTCAAGCTGTGGCCGGCCTCCGTGCGTCAGGCGCTCTGGGGCTAAGGGGAACGATGGCATCCGTCTTCCCGGGGATCAGCCCGGACAGCTATTCCCCACATGCGCTGCATTCCATGGAGCGCATGTGGCCGGAGACCAATTGCTATATCGACCTCTGGATCGAAGTGCTGAACACGCTTGGGCTCGCGCCTCAGGCGATGCTCGGCTTCACGCTCGGCCAGGATTTCGAGGGCGACCAGTTCACCTTCTTCAAGGTGCCGCTCGAGGATCTGGAAGCGCTCTACGGTATCAGGGTCACCGAGCTTGCGATCTTCGACAAGGTCGAGCGGCACGTCACGACGCAGATTGCGCGCGGGCGTCTTTGCCTGATCGAGATGGATAGCTTCTACATGCCCGACACGCAGGGCACCGCCTACCGGCAGGAGCACGGCAAGACGACGGTTGCTATCAACCGGCTGGATGTCGCGAATAAGCGGGTCGACTACTTCCATAATGGTGGCTTCTTTTCGCTCGAAGGTGAGGATTTCGACGGGCTGTTTCAGCTCAATCTTCGCGACGAGGATCCGCAGTTCCTGCCCTACACCGAGTTCGCCAAGTTCCCCGACGTGCCTGTCGATCCGCAGGCAACGCGTGGCGTTTCGCGCGCGCTGCTGTCCTCGCATTTCGCCCGCCGCCCGCGTGAAAACCCGATCCGAGCTTTCGCTGGCGTGTTTCCAGAGCAGGTCGAGGCAGTGGCCGAGCGACCCTTCGGCTTCTTCCACAAATACGCCTTCAACACGCTGCGCCAGTTCGGCGCCAATTTCGAGCTCATGGCCGATCATCTGGTCTGGCATTCGGAGGCCGAATTCGGCGAGGCCGCCGAGCATGCGCGCAAGCTGTCGGAGGCTGCGAAATCCGTGCAGTTCCAGCTGGCGCGCGCCGTGACGCGCAAGAAGTTCGAGCCGCTTGCGACCGCGCTTGATCCGGCGGCCGATGCGTGGGATTCGATGATGGCTTCGCTCAAGAAACGTCTTTGAAGCCGGAGGCCTGATCATGCGTGGGAGACTGGCGAGCATCGCGGCGGAGGAGATTGCGCTCAGCGAGGGATGGAACCTGGTTCTGACGGAACCCGGCGTCTGCGCCAATCCGCACGACCTGCCGCTTTCCGCCCAGTTCATCCCCGCCGAGGTGCCGGGCACTGTCGCTGCCGCGCTGGAGAGAGCGGGCTTGTTCGATCGCGAAAATCCCGTGCCGCTCGACACCAGGGACGCCTGGTATGTCTGCCGCCTGTTTGACGCCGCGCCGGGTGACGCTATCCTGCGCTTCGAGGGGCTGGCGACGCTTTGCCATGTGTTCATGAACGGTCAGGAGATCCTCTCGTCCGAGAGCATGTTCACCATGCATGAGGTGCCGGTGACGCTGTCCGGCGGCGACGAACTGGCGCTTTGCTTCCGCGCGCTTGCGCCCCGCATCGCCGAAAGCGGTCCGCGCGCTCGCTGGCGGCCGCAGATGATCACGCCGCAGGGCTTGAAGAACGTCCGCACCACGCTGCTCGGCCGCATGCCCGGCTGGTGCCCTGAGATCCACGCCGCCGGCCCTTGGCGGCCGGTCACTCTGGTGCGCCGCGACGTCGTTTCGCTGGATGATGTCAGCGTGCGGGCGGTGCTGGAGCCGGATGGTTCGGGCAAGCTCAGCGTGTCGGTCCGCACCGACGCAGAGGCGCCCGAATTGTCGCTGCGCTGCGGCGGCATCGAGCAGGCGTTCGAAAAGGTGGGCGAGCGGCATTATTCGGCCATTCTGAGGCTGAAGGACGTGGAGCCCTGGTGGCCACACACGCACGGAACGCCGCGTCTCTATGACTACGCCGTCGTCATCGATGGTGCCGAACATCCACTGGGCAAGACCGGCTTCCGGAGCGTTGCGGCCGATCGCGGCACTGACGGCAGCGATTTCGCGCTTCTCATCAACGGCGAGCGGGTGTTCTGCCGCGGTGCGGTCTGGACCACGGCCGATATCGTGAAGCTTCCCGGTGCGCGGGCGGATTATGAGCCGTTCCTGCGGCTGGCGGCCGAGGCCGGCATGAACATGATCCGCATCGGCGGCACAATGGCTTATGAGACGCCCGAATTCTTCCGGCTTTGCGACGAGCTCGGGCTGATGGTCTGGCAGGACTTCATGTTCGCCAATTTCGACTATCCGAAGAACGACAAGGCCTTTACCGCGCATGTGCATGCCGAGGTCGAGGAGTTCCTGCACGGCGTGCAGGGTTCGCCGTCGCTTACGGTGCTCTGCGGCGGCAGCGAGATCTATCAGCAGGCGGCGATGCTCGGCCTGCCGCCGGAATTCTGGTCCGGCCCGATCATCGACGAGATCATTCCGGCGATCGCGGCGCGGCTCTGCCCCGAAATCCCGTACGTTCCCAATTCGCCCTCCGGCGGCGACATGGCGTTTTCGCCGAATGCCGGCGTGACGCATTATTACGGTGTAGGCGCCTATATGCGGCCGCTCGACGATGCGCGCCGCGCCAATGTGCGCTTCGCGGCCGAGAGCCTCGCCTTTGCCAACGTGCCGCAGCAGAAGACGCTGCAGCGCCATCTTGACGTTCCGCCGGTGCACAGCCCGCTATGGAAATCCCGCGTACCAAGGGATCGCGGCGCCTCCTGGGATTTCGAGGATGTGCGCGATTTCTATCTCGGCGCACTCTACGACGTCGATCCGGCGCGCCTGCGCCGCGAAAACCGCGATCTCTATCTCGACCTGTCGCGCGCCGTCACCGGCGAGGTGGCGGAGGAGACCTTCGCGGAATGGCGGCGCAAGGGGTCGAGCTGCAATGGCGCGCTGGTCTGGACGCTGCAGGACTTGTTGCCCGGCGCCGGCTGGGGTGTGATCGATTCAACCGGCGCACCGAAGCCGATCTGGTACGCGCTGCGCCGCGCCTTCCGGCCGGTGCAGGTCTTGATGACCGACGAGGGGACCAATGGCCTCGACGTGCATGTCATCAACGAGACCGAACACAGCCTGCAACTGGATCTCGAGGTCATCTGCTTCAGAAACGGCCGGCAGAATGTGGCAAGCGGCGGACGCATCCTGACGCTTGCGCCACGCAGCGCCGAGACGTTTGCCGCGACCGATCTCTTCGGCGCCTTCTTCGACACCACCTACGCGTTCCGCTTCGGGCCGCCGGCGCATGACGTCACGGTGGCGCGCCTCAGGCTTCCCGAGGGTGGCGCGGTGGTGGCCGATGCCTTCCATTTCCCGCAGGGGCGCTCGAGGGCCGTGCACGATGCCGAGATCCAGGTGTCGCTGGTCGAAGACGGCGGCGCGTGGTTTGCGGATCTCGCGACCGACAGGCTGGCACAGTCGGTGCATCTTAGCGTCGATGGTTTCCGGCCCGACGATGACTGGTTCCATCTGGCGCCGGGGGCCGCCAAGCGCGTTCTCCTGCGGCCGCTTTCCGGGCGAGGAGCGGATGATCGTCCGACCGGCGAGGTGCTGACGCCAGGCGGCGCGCGCGCCTTTTCGTTCTAGAGGCGCTCGTCGCAAAAGATGAGGCGCAATCAATTTCGAAAGACTTTCTTATTAAAATAGGCCCTTCGAACGGCCTAAAGCGGATACGGTATGTCTAAGGGAATTATCGCGAATTCTGTGATGAACGGCGCGGCGGGAATGCTGCTTCTGGTAACGGGGTTCCTGTCTTCCATCATCACCGCCCGGCTGCTCGGGCCGGAGGCGAACGGCATCGTCGCCTTCTCGCTCTGGCTCGTGGTGACAGGCGCGTCGATCGCCGAGCTTGGCTCCAGCATCACCATGTCGAAGACGCTGCCGCAGCTTCAGGCGGAAGGTTTTGACGCGCGCCGGCGACTGGGTTTCGCCTCGCTGCTCGTCACCGTCATGCTGTGCTCCACCTTGTTTTTGCTCGGCCTCTACGCGGTCTTCTTCCTGACATCAGAGAAGATGCATTGGGCGAAGACCGCCCCCTCAGTCGCCTACGTCACGGGCGCGCTGTTCTTCGTGCAGGCGATCGGATCCTTCGTCAAATTCTACCTCATCGGTGAGCGCCGGCTGACCGATTTCTTCAAGCTCGCCATGGGTGTGTGCCTGCTGCAGCTGATCGGCGTCGGCGCCGGCGCCGTGCTTTATGGGGTCGAGGGCGTGCTGGTCGGCTATCTGCTGGGGCAGATGGTGTTCTTCATCGCCACCATCCCGATCCTGATGACGCCGCGCGACCGCTGCGGGGTTCCGCTCAAATATCTGGCGGCCTCCTCGATCGTGCTCTCGGCGCAGTTCCTGATCGATTCCATCTTTCTCAACAGGCTGGAGCTTTTGTTCCTGCAGCAGTTCTGGTCGGTCGAGATGGTCGGTTTCTATGCCGTCGGCCTGTCCGTCGCCAATATCGCGCTGCAGCTGCCGATCCAGATGACGGGCAGCCTGCTCCCCTATTATTCGGAGCGGCGCCACTCGAGCGACGACCGCACCCTGCCGGTCGAGGTATTCGCGGCCGTGACCCGCAGCATGGCCTATATCATCCTGCCGATGAGCTTCGGGCTTGCCGCCATATCGAGCGAGTTGGTGCGCGCGGTGTTCGGTGAGGCATTCGCGCGCAGCGGAACCGTCGTGGCGCTGCTGGCGCTTGCCGCCCCGTCCTACACCTTCATGCAGACGCTCAGCCTCTATCTGCTGTCGATGGACCGCGCCCGCGACCGGCTGAAGGTCAGCCTCGTCGGCGCTGCCGTGATGACGCTTGGTTGCCTTGCGGTCGTTCCGTTCTTCGCCGCCGAGGGTGCCGCGATGGTGCGCATCGGAGTGTTCACGATTATGTGTATAATCATGGTGCGGCAGACCGGTTTCGGCTCTCAGCTCTCTGGTCTTTACGTAAATCTGCTCAAGACGCTTGCCGCGTCGGTTCTGTGCGCAATTATAGCCATCGGAATTTTACACTATATCAATGGTTCTATTGGACTTCTTCTCGCAGTCGTTCTTGGGGGCGCTGGCTATATTGTTGCGCTCAAGCTTTTAAAGGCAATTCCGCGAGAGGATGCCGACGTTATGTTGTCGATCGTTGAAAAATTGCCCGGCTCGGTAGGAAAGTCCGCCCACAAGGCCGTCGCCTTCATCGCGCCGGCAAACGCCAAGGCGGCGGAAGCCGAAGAGGCGATCGAGATCACCGTCGAGACCGGTCTTGCCGAGGGCGCCGGCAACGAGGCCGCGCTGCCATTCGCTTTCGATGGCACGATCGGGATGTTCAAGCCGGAGAACGCTGGCGTTGCCAAGCGCTCCACGGCGGTGCTCTTCGTCAATCCCTGGGGGCTTGAGGAAATGTGCAGCCGGCGGTTCTTCCGCGTCACGGCGGAGCATTTCGCGGGCCTCGGCGTGCCCAGCCTGCGCTTCGATTATCCCGGCGCCGGCGATGCACTCGATGTCGACGACACTGTTGGCCTGAAGGTCTGGGAAGACGCGATCCGCGACGCCGCCGAGCGGTTGAAGCAGTTGAGCGGCTGCAGCCGCATCAT
Source organism: Rhizobium sp. 2MFCol3.1 (assembly GCF_000377565.1). GTDB lineage: Bacteria > Pseudomonadota > Alphaproteobacteria > Rhizobiales > Rhizobiaceae > Rhizobium. The sequence goes on from NZ_KB898373.1 coordinate 51,707, forward strand.
CATCGTCGCGCAGGGGCTCGGTGCGGCACTGGCGCAGAGAACCGCGCCGTCGATCGAAGGCGTCGATGCCATCGTCCTGCTCGGTCCCGTCATCAATGGCCGCGCTTATCTGCGCGAGCTTCGTGCATGGGCGACGTTCATCAATCATCACCTGGGATTGGGCGAGGATGCCATTCCTGAGGGCAAGCACATGATCGCCGGGCTGCAGATGCCCGATGGGATCGCCGCGGAGCTTTCGAAGGTCCGCATCGCCGCGCCGGAAACGCTGGCAGCACAGCGTTACCTCATTCTCGAGCGCCCGGAGCGCGCCGACGACACGACGCTTGCCGACAATCTGACCGCGCTCGGCGCGACGGTCGAGCAGCAGACGTTCAAGGGCTATGACAGGCTGATTTCCGACCCGGTCTTCTCGCGGACGCCGATGGAGGTCGTCGAGACGCTGGCGCGATGGGTGGACGAGCAAACGTCGGTCGATCCGGCCGCCGTGCCTTCCGCCTCCGCTGTCGATGCCCAGTCGCTCGCAGGCGATGGCTTCGAGGAAGTGCCGGTGCGTTTTGGCGCGTTCAATCATCTGGTCGGCGTCGTCACGCGTCCGGTCGGAAGGCCGCGCGGCAACAGCGTGGTGTTCCTGTCGACCGCCTACGACCGCCAGTCCGGCTGGGGCCGGGCGATCACCGACATGGCCCGGGGGCTTGCCCGCGAGGGCGTCGCGTCGATCCGCTTCGATTCCGCCAATGTCGGTGACAGCCCGCCGCGTCCCGATGCACCGGATCAGATCCTCTATTCCGCCACCCAGAACGCCGATGCGCAGGCCGCACTCGATCTGCTCGAAGGCATGGTGCCGGGCCCGCTGATGGTCGCCGGGCGCTGCAGCGGCGGCTATGTCGCCATCCGCTCGGCCGTCGACGATGTCAGGGTCAAGGCTGCCGTGTCGATCAATCCCTTCGTCTATTACTGGGATCCGAACCAGCCGGTCGAGCGCAAGCATGTCGTGTCGGTGCCGCGCAGCTTCGAGGATTACGGCCAGCGGCTTTCCAGCTTCGCCACAGTCAAGCGTCTCATGAAGGGCGATATCGACGTGCTGGCGGCGACGCGCAATGTCATCATCGCCTTCTCGCGCCGCATGTCGGTGCGCATCGCGCCGCTGCTCGAATATCTGCCGAGCCGCCGGCACACGGCGAGCGAGGTGAAGAAGTCCTTCGTCACCGTCGGCAAGCGCAAGGTGCCGCTGACGCTAATCTACAGCGAAGGCGATGTCGGGCTGGAGCACATGTATTTCCACTTCGGCCCTGGCGGCCGCAAGTTCGAGCGCCATCCGAACGTCCGGCTGGTGATGCTGCCCGATGCCGATCACAATCTGACGCCGCCGGAATCGCGCCGGACGGTGTTCGCCGAGATCGCGCGGCTGGCGAAGGCCTGAGCGGGCACAGGCATGCGCCTGTCCGCTTCGGGGTGGTCGATTTCTCTGATTATCGAGGATTGCGCCGGTTTTTGTTAGCCGGCGATAAGCTCTTTGTAGACGCCGATATAGCGCTCCGCGACGACATCCCAGGAATAGGCCGAGGCGTCGGAGAGGAGGGCGGCTCGCACCGCCGGGCCTTGCGCTTCCAGGCGCTTGTAGGCCGTTTCCAGCGCGAGGGCTGCGGCGGCCGTATCGGCGAAGTCGGCGAGCAGGACGTCCTTGTGCCGCGCGCCGAGCGTTCTAAAGGCCTCGTTGGTGTTGAGCACCGGCAGCAGGCCGGCGCTCATGGCTTCCAGCGCCACAAGCCCAAAACCTTCATAGGATGATGCGGAAGCGAAGATCGAGGCGTCGGCGATGATCCGCCCGACCGCGCCGTTGTCGGCGTCGACATGGATGGTGACGGCGTCGTTGAGCTTCAGCCGGTCGATCTGGGCCATCAGGTCCTGCCGGGTCAGATCGGATTCGACGCCGGCGATATCGAGATGCCAATCCGGATTGCACACCCTCAGCACCGCCAGGGCGTCGATCAGCCTGTCGAGACGCTTGTTGACCGAGAACCGGCCGATCGTGACGATCCGGCGCTTGGGTGTGCGGGATGCGCGGTCGGCGAACTTGCCGATGTCGGCGCCGTTTTCGATGAGAATGCTGCGGCTCGGCGCGATCTTCTCGAACTGCGCGAGATCCGACATGCTGCAGCCGATGACCCGCTTGTAGGCCATGGCCGACAGGCGGGTGATGGTCTGGAACCAGACCTTCTTGATGGCCGCGAATTTCGTCGTGTGGAAGAAGCCGCCATGTGTGGTGACCACCATCGGCTTGCGATGCAGGAAGCGGCCCCAGGCGAGCGCATCGAAGAAGAAGTCGATCGCATGCACGTGGATCAGGTCTGCATCGCCGAGATGACGGAAGACTTCTGGCGCGAGCGGATAGCGCGTGCTGCCTGACCAGGGAATGCGGACGATGTCGATGCCGTCGATGGTCTCGCGTGAAGGCAGCTTCTTGTCGCGGGCGGTAAACAGGCTGTCGAGCGTGACGACGCGGACGCGGTAGCCGCGCTTCAGCGTCTGGCGCGAGAGGTTGGCGATCACGTCCTCGAGGCCGCCGCGATTGGGCAGGAATTGGCGAATGACGTGAACGATCAGCGGCGCGCTGGCGGCGACCGGTTCGGCGTCATGGGAATAGAGCTCGGCGGCGGACATAGGTCATTCCTTCGGCCGCGATGGGATGGTCGCGGCTTTCATCGATGCCACATGGCAACCGCCTGCGTTAAGGCGGCGTTAAATGTCCGCGGCTTCGGGGATTTGCTTTTGGGAAGAGTTAACCGACCGTGACCCGAGGTCAGAATGCGCGGAAGGTTAGAGTCGTCAGCGAGCGGACAATGCCCGGAATGCTGGCGATTTGATCGTTAACGAATTTCCCGATGTCCTCGCCTTCCTGGATATAGACCTTGAGCATCAGGTCGTAATCGCCGCTGGTCGAATAGAGCTCCGAGACGCGTTCGGTCTTGTAGATGGCGTCGGCGACCTCGTAGGTCTTGCCGGGGGCGCATTGGAGCTGGACGAAGATCGGCTTCATGGGAATTTCCTGCATCGAATTCTGTTGCGGCGCATAATGCGCGAAACGACGGGTGCGGCGCAAGCGGTTCCGTCAACCGGCGGCCTCGCGGACGATCCAGTCGCGGAAGGCCGAAAGCGGGGCGTAATCTGCGCGCTCGGCGGGAAAGGCCAGATAATAGCGTTCCTTGCTTTCCATCTCGCGATTGACTGATGCCACGAGATCGCCGCGCTTCAGCTCGTCTTGGATGAGGAAGGTCGGCAACAGCGCCACGCCGAGGCCGGCGATCGCCGCTTGGGCGGCCGTGGCGAACTGGTCAAAGAGCATGCCGTGAACAGTCTGCGGCGGCACCTCATTGTCGGCGAACCATTGCTCCCAGGCATCCGGGCGGGTGGTGAGATGCAGGAGCGGCACGTCGACGAGATCGGATGGCTGGCTGATGCCGTACCGGTCGCGGAAATCGGGGCTGCAGGCGGGCACGGTCTTTTCCGACATCAGGAAGGTAAGCTCGGCGCCCGGCCAGAGCGGATGGCCGAAATGGATGGCGGCGTCGATCGAATCGAGCCGGAAATCGAAGGAGGAAAGACGGGTGACGAGGTTGATGGTAACGCCCGGATTGGCGGCGAGGAAACGGCCGAGGCGCGGCGCCAGCCAGCGGGTGCCGAAGGTCGGCAAGATCGCGAGGTTGAGCGTGCCGCCGTGCGGATTGGCGCGCAGGTTCAAGGAGGCGCTGGAGATGCGCCGCAGCGCCTCGCGGATCTCGCGGGCATAGCCGTCGCCGGCAAGCGTCAGGCGCACGGTCTGGCGCTCGCGGATGAAGAGCTCGACGCCGAGTTGCTCCTCCAGCGTCTTGATCTGGCGGCTGACGGCGCTTTGCGTCAGGTCGAGTTCCTTGGCGGCGGCCGTTACGCTGCCGGTGCGCGATACCGCCTCGAAGGCGGAAAGCAGCGCGGTGGAGGGTAGAAAACGCCTTGACGTCAGCATGGGTCATTCCATTTCAGAATGAGCTATTTCCGAAATGTCGATATTTATGGCTTTCGGGCGCTTGTAAATAGCTGCACTAATCATAATCGGAATGAACGTGGGGATCTCTATCATGGCAGGCTTCGTTTCCACAGACCGCATCCGCTCGCTGTTTACCGAAGCGATGTCGCAGATGTATCGCGCCGAGGTGCCGCAATACGGAACGCTGCTGGAACTAGTTTCCGACGTCAATGCCGAGGTGCTTGCCAAGGACAACGCGCTGCGTGAGCGCCTGACGCGGGCCGGCGAGCTGGAGCGCATCGATGTCGAGCGCCATGGCGCCATTCGTCTCGGCACGCCCGAAGAGCTTTTCACCATCCGCCGCCTCTTCGCCGTCATGGGCATGCAGTCGGTCGGCTATTACGATCTCTCGGTGGCCGGCGTGCCTGTGCATTCCACCTGCTTCCGCCCGGTCGACCAGGCGGCGCTCAGCGTCAATCCGTTCCGGGTCTTCACCTCGCTGCTCAGGCTCGAGCTGATCGAGGACGAAGCTCTGCGCGCCGAGGCTGCCGATATTCTCGCGAAGCGCCGCATCTATACCGAGCGCGCCATCCAGCTGATCGAGCGCCATGAAGAGGCCGGCGGGCTGACGGAGACGGAAGCGCAGGAGTTCGTCGCCGAGGCGCTGGAGACCTTCCGCTGGCATGGCGAGGCGACGGTCACCGCCGAGATCTACAAGCGCCTGCACGACGCGCACCGGCTGATCGCCGACGTCGTCTCGTTCAAGGGCCCGCATATCAATCACCTGACCCCGCGCACGCTCGATATCGACGCCGTGCAGGCCCGCATGCCGGAGCGCGGCATCACGCCGAAGGCCGTCATCGAGGGGCCGCCGCGCCGCGATTGCGATATCCTGCTGCGTCAGACCAGCTTCAAGGCGCTGGAAGAGGCGATCGCCTTTGCCGGCGAGACCGGTGCCACAAAGGGCACGCATACGGCGCGCTTCGGCGAGATCGAGCAGCGTGGCGTGGCGCTGACGGCCAAGGGCCGCGCACTTTACGACCGGCTGCTGGCCTCGGTTCGCGGCGAGGTGCAGGTCGGTGCCGCCGGCGCCAAGGCCGGCGATTACGACAGCGAGCTTGCCGAGCGGTTCCGCGAACTGCCGGACAGCTGGGCGGCGCTCCGGGCCGAGCAGTTGGCCTTCTTCCATTATTCCGCGACGCCCAAGGGCGTTGCCGCGGCCGTCGATGGCGCGCTTCCCGATGATGCCGAGGCGCTGATCGAGATGGGCTATCTGACCTTCGATCCAATCGTCTACGAGGACTTCCTGCCTGTCAGTGCTGCCGGGATATTCCAGTCGAACCTCGGCACGGATCAGCAGCAGAATTACGCGACCCGCTCCAACCGCTCGGCCTTCGAGGAGGCGCTCGGCGCGACCGTCACGGATGAGCTTGACCTTTACGCGGAACGTCAGGCACGCTCGCTGGAGGCGGCGATCGATCTGCTCGGGCTTTCCAGCCTGCGCCTGAGCAACGTTGCCTGATATCCGCGAACGGAGCTCTCCGATGCTGAATGATCCGCGCTCCCACGGCCTCTGGGAAAAGACCGCGCCGCAGCCGCCGGCAACGGTGCCGCTGTCAGGCTCCGTTGCGGCCGATATCGTCGTGGTCGGCGGCGGCTATACCGGGCTGTCGTCCAGCCTGCATCTGGCGGAGGCCGGCAAGTCGGTGGTGCTGCTCGAGGCCAACGAAGTCGGCTTCGGCGGCGCGGGGCGCAATGTCGGGCTGATCAATGCCGGCATGTGGGTGATGCCAGACGATCTTCCCGGTGTGCTTGGCCCCGTCTATGGCGAGCGCCTGCTCGACCTGCTCGGCAATGCGCCGAAGCTGGTGATGGAGCTGATCGACAAGCACAAGATCGCCTGCGAGCTTGAGCGCAACGGCACGCTGCATGTCGCCGTCGGCGCCGATGGCCTCAAGGAAATCACCGATCGTGCCAGCCAGTGGGCGGCGCGCGGCGCCGATGTGAGGTTGCTCGACGCCGCCGAGACGGCGCGCCGCGTGGGTACCAGCGCCTACACCGGATCGCTGCTCGACATGCGCGCCGGCACGCTGCAGCCGCTCGCCTATGCGCGCGGCCTGGCGCATGCCGCCGTCAACGCCGGCGTGGCGCTGCACACGTCGAGCCCCGTCATCGCCACCGAGAGAAACGGCAATCGCTGGACGGTCAGAACCGCGAAGGGCTCGGTTACCGCGGACTGGATCATCGTGGCAACGGATGCTTACAGCACCGGCCCCTGGGAGCAGGTGCGCAACGAGCAGGTGCATCTGCCCTACTTCAACCTCGCGACCCGGCCGCTTGGCGACAATCTGCGCAAGTCGATCCTTGCTGGCCGCGAAGGCGTATGGGACACCAAGGAAATTCTCTCCTCCTACCGCATGGACCAGGCCGGCCGGCTGGTGTTCGGTAGCGTGGGCGCACTGCGCAATACCGGGCTTTCCGTCCACAAGGGCTGGGCGCGGCGCGCGCTGAAGAAGCTCTTCCCGCAGCTCGGCGATGTCGAGTTCGAATGCGAGTGGTACGGCAAGATCGGCATGACCGACAATGCGCTGCCGCGCTTTCACAAGTTCGCCGACAATGTCGTCGGCTTTTCCGGCTATAATGGCCGAGGGATCGCGCCGGGAACGGTGTTCGGCCGCACGCTTGCCCGCCACATCCTGGGTGAGATGAGCGAGGCCGAGCTGCCGTTGCCGCTGACTGATCCCGCCGAGCCGCGCTTCCGCGCCGCCAAGGAACTATGGTACGAAGCCGGCGCCCAGGTCGTCCACTTCGCCGATGCCCGCTTCTAAGAACAATAAGGTTGGAACCACGACAATGACCATCGAAACGCTCGATCTCGCCACCGAAACCAAGACCCTGCTTGCCAAGCTCGGCGTCAGCGCCGACCGCTTCACCGGCGGCACGCTGCGGGTGACGTCGCCCGTGACAGGCAAGGAAATCGGCGCGCTGAAGGAAGTGTCGGTCGCCGACGCCAAGACCGCGATCGACAACGCCCACAAGGCGTTTCTCGAATGGCGCGCCGTTCCGGCGCCTAAGCGCGGCGAGCTCGTGCGCCTGCTCGGCGAGGAACTGCGCGCGGCCAAGGCCGAGCTCGGCCGGCTGGTATCGATCGAGGTCGGCAAGATCACGTCCGAAGGCCTCGGTGAAGTGCAGGAAATGATCGACATCTGCGATTTCGCCGTCGGCCTGTCGCGCCAGCTCTATGGCCTGACGATCGCCACCGAGCGCTCCGAGCACCGGATGATGGAAAGCTGGCACCCGCTTGGCGTCGTCGGCATCATCTCGGCCTTCAATTTCCCCGTCGCCGTCTGGTCGTGGAATGCGGCGCTGGCGCTGGTCTGCGGCAATTCCACCGTCTGGAAGCCGTCCGAAAAGACACCGTTGACCGCACTTGCCACGCAGGCGCTGTTCGAAAAGGCGCTGAAGCGCTTCGTGGCCGAAGGCGGCACGGCGCCGGCCAATCTCTCGACGCTGCTGATCGGCGGCCGCGATGTCGGCGAGGCGCTGGTCGATCATCCGAAAGTGCCGCTGGTTTCGGCCACCGGCTCGACGGCCATGGGCCGCGCCGTCGGTCCGCGCCTGTCGCAGCGCTTTGCCCGCGCCATCCTCGAGCTCGGCGGCAACAACGCCGCGATCATCTGCCCGACGGCCGATCTCGACCTGACACTGCGCGGCGTCGCCTTCTCGGCCATGGGCACCGCCGGCCAGCGCTGCACCACGCTGCGCCGCCTGTTCGTGCATGAGAGCGTCTACGACGCGCTGGTTCCGCGCCTGCAGAAGGCCTACGGCTCCGTCAGCATCGGCAATCCGCTGGAGACGGGCACGCTTGTGGGACCGCTGATCGACAGCCAGGCTTACAAAAACATGCAGTCGGCGCTGGAGCAGGCGAAGGCCGCGGGCGGCAAGGTCACCGGTGGCGAGCGTGTCGAGAATGGTGCATCCGACGCCTTCTACGTGCGCCCGGCGCTGGTCGAAATGCCCGCGCAGACGGGTCCGGTCGAGAACGAGACCTTCGCGCCGATCCTCTACGTCATGAAGTACAGCGATTTCGACGCGGTTCTGGAAGACCACAACGCCGTGCCGCAGGGCCTGTCGTCGTCGATCTTCACCAATGACATGCGCGAAGCCGAAACCTTCGTCTCGGCGCGCGGGTCGGATTGCGGCATCGCCAACGTCAACCTCGGCCCATCGGGTGCCGAGATCGGCGGCGCGTTCGGCGGCGAGAAGGAAACCGGCGGCGGCCGCGAGTCGGGCTCCGACGCATGGCGCGCCTACATGCGCCGCACCACCAACACGATCAACTACGGCAAGACGCTGCCTCTGGCGCAGGGCGTGAAGTTCGACGTCGAATAAGCGTCGCGATCAATTGCTGCATTGCAGGAAGGGCGATAACGTAACCGCGTTATCGCCTTTTTTCATTTCGCAGGTCCTTCATGCATCTGACACTCGCCGCCGCTGAGACCCTGGTTTTCGATGGGTTGACCAGAAACCGGGTGAGCGAGGCGAATGCCCGTTCGGTCGCCCGCGCGCTCGTGGCGGCGGAAGCGGCCGGGCAGGGTGGCCACGGGTTGAGGCGCGTCGAGGCCTATTCGAAGCAGGCGAGGGCCGGCAAGGTCGATGGCTTCGCGACGCCATCGCTCCTGCGCCCGCTACCCGCCGTCGTGCAGATCGACGCCAATCACGGATACGCTTACCCGGCTATTGATCTCGCACTGTCTGTTGTTCCCGATATCGCGCGCGAGCAAGGCATCGTTGCCGTCGCCTTCCGCCGCTCGCATCATGCAGGCGTGCTGGCGCTGACGGTCGAGCGCTTCGCCGAGATGGGGCTGGTGGCGCTGATGGTCGCCAATGCGCCGGCCTCGATGGCAGCCTGGGGTGGCCGCAAACCTGTCTTCGGCACCAATCCGATCGCCTTTGCCGCACCGGTGCCGGATGCCGATCCTGTTGTCATCGACATGGCGCTGTCGCGGGTCGCGCGTGGGAAGGTGATGGCGGCCAAGCAGAAGGGCGTGCCGATCAGCGACAACTGGGCCTTCGACCGCAACGGCCAGCCGACCACCGACGCCGTCGAGGCATTGGCCGGCACCATGATTCCATCGGGCGAGGCCAAGGGCGCGGCGCTGGCGATGATGGTCGAGATCATGGCCGGCGCGCTCACCGGCGCCAACTTCTCCTTCGAGGCCTCATCGCTGTTCGACGATCAGGGCGATGCGCCGGCGCTCGGCCACATGCTCATCGTCATCAATCCCGATGCCACCGGCGGCGCTGTCGCCGCCGCGCGCATGGGCCGGCTCGCCGAGGAGATCACGTCCGATCCCGATGTACGGCTACCCGGCCGTCGCGGCCAGAATGCCCGCCGCGCGGCGATCGAAAACGGCATCGACGTCGAGGACGATCTGATCGCCCTTATCCGGTCGCTCTAGAACGATTCTAAAATATACCAATTATTTCAAGCCTTTGTGATGGCCTTCGGGTCGCCTAAACTTGAAATCGAGTGCCAAGGAAAATATACCGCTGCAATATCATGGATATCGCAGATGAAATGCCATGGAGGGCATCATGACCGTCTCCCTTAATCGCCTCTCGCAGGCCGCCGCGTTCGGCGCCATGCTTCTTGCCGCGACATCGCTCGCTTCGGGCGCCAAGGCGCAGGAAGATGAGTCCGAAGGGATCGTCGTCTACAATGCCCAGCACCAGAGCCTCGGCCAGGAATGGGTGGACGCCTTCACCAAGGAAACCGGCATCAAGGTGACGATGCGCCAGGGTGGCGACATGCAGTTCGCCAACCAGATCATCCAGGAAGACGAGGCGTCGCCCGCCGACGTGTTCCTGACCGAGAATTCGCCGGCGATGACCTTGGTCGATGCCGCAGGGCTGTTTGCGCCGATCGACAAGGCAACGCTCGACCAGCTGCCGGAAGAGTTTCGCCCGAAGGACGGCATGTGGGCCGGCATCGCGGCGCGCTCGACCGTGTTTGCCTATGACAAGACCAAGCTCACCGAGGACAAGCTGCCGAAGTCGATGATGGATCTCGCCGATCCGGCCTGGAAGGGCCGTTGGGGTGCATCCCCCGTCAACGCCGATTTCCAGGCGATTGTCAGCGCGCTCTTGCAGCTGAAGGGCGAGGAGGCGACGGCGGCATGGCTGAAGGGCCTAAAGGAAAACGCCACCTCCTACAAGAGCAACACCGTTGCCATGAAGGCCGTGAACGCTGGTGAGGTCGAAGGCGCGCTCATCTATCATTACTACTGGTTCGGCGATCAGGCGGCGACCGGTGAAAACAGCAGCAACGTCGCGCTGCATTATTTCAAGAACCAAGATCCGGGCGCCTTCGTCAGCCTGTCGGGCGGTGGCATCCTGAAGTCGAGCCAGCACCAGAAAGAGGCGCAGGCGTTCCTGAAGTTCATCACCGGCAAGGCCGGCCAGGCGATCCTGAAGACCGGCACATCCTATGAATATGCCGTCGGCAAGGGCGCGGCTTCCAACGAAAAGCTGGTGCCGATGGCTGACCTGCAGGCGCCCGTTGTCGATGCCTCGCAGCTCAACAGCAAGAAGGTGGTCGAGATGATCACCGCCGCCGGCCTGATCTAGCGGCTGCCAATCGGTCGCGGGTGCTTCGGGCGAAAACTATTGCTTTTGGCTCAAGAAAACCTTAGGGCAGGACGATAAAGGGCAACTGCTTTCCAACGGCGGTTGCCTTCCTTTTTCAGCGTGTCAAAGGCGGCGGTCTTGCTGCAGGACAACAGATTTCTCAACTCCGGCCAGAACGCGCCGGCAGCCCGGCCGGCACTGAAGCTGGCGCCGCCGCGTCGGCGCATGCCGTATATGCCGGTTGTCGCCTTCGCCGCCATCGTCGCCTTCTTCAGCCTCGTTCCTCTCGGCTTTATTGCCTGGATCACTGTCGATGTCGGCTGGGAAACGGTGAAGCAGCTGGTGTTTCGCCCGCGCGTCGGCGAGCTGCTCGTCAATACCGTGTTTCTCGAAGTCATCACCGTGCCGCTGTCGATCGTGCTGGCGGTGACGCTTGCCTGGATCACCGAGCGCACCGATGTTCCCTTCGCGCGCCTATGGGCCTGGCTTGCCGTGGCGCCGCTTGCCGTGCCGGCCTTCGTGCATTCCTACGCCTGGGTCAGTCTGGTGCCAGGGATGCGCGGGCTGCAGAGCGGCGTCTTCGTTTCGGTGCTCGCCTATTATCCGTTCCTTTATCTTCCCGTTGCAGCGGCCCTTCGCCGGCTCGATCCGGCGATCGAGGATGCGGCTGCCTCGCTGGGGCTCGGGCCCTGGGCGGTGTTCTTCCGCACCGTCCTGCCGCAGCTTCGGCTCGCCATCTGCGGCGGTTCGCTCCTGATCGCACTGCACCTGCTGTCGGAATACGGGCTCTTCGTGATGATCCGCTTCGACACGTTTGCGACCGCGATCGTCGACCAGTTCCAATCCGCCTATAACAGCCCGGCTGCCAATATGCTCGGCGGCGTGCTGGTCGCCTGCTGCCTGCTTCTGCTCGCGATCGAGGTTTTGGTGCGCGGCAACGAGCGCTATGCCCGCGTCGGTTCCGGCTCGGCGCGCCCGGCCGATCGCCGCCGTCTCGGCTGGTTCGCTGTGCCGGCGGTGCTCCTGCCCCTCATCGTCGCGGCACTGACGCTCGGTGTTCCCTTCGTCACGCTGGTGCGCTGGCTTTATCTCGGCGGCGCCGGCATCTGGCGTGTCGAAGTCGGCAATGCCTTCGTGCAGTCGATCGTGCTGGCGTTTGCCGGCGGCATTCTGGCGACGATCGCCGCGGCCCCGATGGCGTGGCTCTCGGTGCGCGCGCCGGGCCGCGTGCAGCGCGTGCTCGAAGCCTGCCATTATTATGTCGGCTCGCTGCCGGGTGTGGTCGTGGCGCTGGCGCTGGTGACGATCACCGTGCGCCTCGTGCTGCCCCTCTACCAGACCTTCGCGACGCTGCTGCTTGCCTATATCCTGCTCTTCCTGCCGCGCGCCATGGTCGGCCTTCGCGCCAGCATCGCACAGGCGCCGGTGGAATTGGAGCGCGCCGCGATGGCGCTCGGGCGCACGCCGGGCCAGGCGGTGCGGCAGATCACCATGCGGCTTGCAGCGCCGGGTGCTGCGGCCAGCATCGCGCTGGTGGCGCTCGGGATCACCAACGAGCTGACGGCAACGCTGATGCTCTCGCCCAACGGCGTCGAGACGCTGGCCACGAAATTCTGGTCGCTCACCAGCGAGATCGATTACGTCGCCGCCGCCCCTTACGCCTTCATGATGGTCGTGCTGTCGCTGCCGCTGACCCTTCTTCTCCATGCTCAATCGAAACGGACTGCCGGACAATGACGCTGCTTACGATAGAGGGTGCCAGCAAGCGTTACGGTCAGGTGCAGGCGCTCGACAACATCTCGCTGGAGGTGACGGCGGGCAGCCGCACCGCGGTGGTCGGCCCGTCCGGCTCCGGCAAGACGACGCTGCTTCGCATCATCGCCGGTTTCGAACAGCCCGATCAGGGTCGCGTCACGCTCAATGGCGAATTGCTGGCCGATGGGCCGGCGGCGGTGCCGGCGCACAAGCGCGGCATCGGCATCGTCTCGCAGGAAGGCGCGCTGTTTCCGCATCTCGACGTTGCCGGCAATATCGGCTTCGGTATTGCCCGCAGCACTGATAACCGCGACAAGCGGGTGTTGGACCTGCTCGATATGGTCGAGCTCGATCGCGGCATGCTGACCCGCCGCCCACACCAGCTTTCCGGCGGCCAGCAGCAGCGCGTGGCGCTGGCGCGCGCGCTCGGCCGCGAACCGCGCCTGATGCTACTCGACGAGCCCTTCTCGGCACTCGACACGGGCCTGCGCGAAAACATGCGCAAGGCGGTGGCCCGCGTGCTGCAGGCGGCCGGCATCACCAGCATTCTCGTTACCCATGACCAGGCCGAGGCGCTGTCCTATGCCGATCAGGTGGCCGTTCTGCGCGATGGCAAGCTTGTGCAGGCCGGATCGCCGCAATCGCTCTATCTCGCGCCGCGTGATCGCGAGACGGCGCTGTTTCTCGGCGACGCCGTGATGCTGCCCGCGATCATCCGCAACGGCCATGCCGATTGCGCGCTCGGCCATGTCGCCGTCGACAGCCAGCATCAGGGCAAGGTCGAGATCATGCTCCGACCCGAGCAGATCCGCGTCGTCACCGACAGCAGCGAAAAGCCCTATGGCGGGCGCGTGATCGAGGTGGATTTCGGCGGCGCGACCTGCACGGTCGCCGTGTCGCTCGACGGCGTGGCGCTGCCGCCGATCCTGATCAAGACCTCGAGCGTGGCACTGCCTTCGCGCGGCGACCGGGTGCGGCTCGAGATCGCCGGCAAGGCGCATGTTTTCGTGCGCTGAGGGGCGCCCTCCGCGCTTGCCCGCCAGTTAAACGCCGTCAGGCGATCTTGAGCTCTTCGTCTTCTGCTTCATCTTCTAGCCAGCCGCCGGTAAAGCCTGCCCGTTCCAGGCCGGTGCGGATGACGTCGGACTTGCGCATCAGGCTCCAGATGAAATCGGAGCGATCGTTTTCGATCGACATGACGAGCAGCCCCTGGTCGATGCCGACGCAGCGATCGTCCACCCACCCCTCTGGTCCCGCCGTCTTGACCGATGGGTTGAAGCCGCCGGGGAAGCGTCCTTCGTAGCAGAGGTCGGGATAGGCCTGCAGCAGCGCCCGCGTCCCTGAGATCGCCGCCTCGCGGTCATAGGGCAGAGCGGCGAGCGCGCACCATGGGGCCAGCGTGCCATCATCGGGGCCGAGCGGCGCGCCACGGGCGGCGTAGCCGAGCACGCTCGGGCGCCGGTCGCCATGGCGGCTGCGCGACGGCGGTGGTCCGTCGGAGGCGGAGAGGCCCCAGACATCCCTGGAATAGCCGATGAAATGGCCGGGGTTGCGCTCGGCGTAGTCGCGCTGCACCTCGATGCAGATCTGTGTGTTGCGGAAGTAATCGCTGTCGCGCGCCGCCATCGGTCTGTCGCGGATGCCGCGAAAATCGATCCAGGCATGCGAGAAGAGGTGGATGAAGAAGGGCCCGGCATAGAGATAACACTTCTCGCCGAAGAGCATCCACGAGTAGCTCGAGGTGAAGGCGTCGTAGCTCGATTGCGGGATCGGGTGCGTGGGCGAGGCGAGCGCCAGCGTGTAGAGCAGCACAGCCTCGTCATAGCCCTGCCAGCGCCAGCGCAGGAAGCCGCTTGATGGCTTCCAGCCCATGCAGATGGTCTCGCCCTTGTTCAGCGCCCAGTGCCAGTCGATGCGCTCGTAGATCAGCGTCGAGAGCCGACGGATCTCCGTCTCGGCCTCGTCGTCGCCATCGAAATAGGCGGCTGCCGTCAGCACGCCGGCGACGAGCAGCGTCGTGTCGATGGTCGAGAGCTCGCTGTTCCAGGCGCGGTGGCCGGTGTCCATGTGCAGGAAGTGGTAGAAGAAGCCCCTGTAGCCGATCGCATGCCGCTCGCGGCCCTGATGGCCGTTGGCGAAGAAGCAGAGCGTCGTCGTGGTGCGTGATATCGCGTCCGCCCTTGTCATCCAGCCGCGCTCGACGGCGACGGTGTAGGACGACAGCGCGAAACCGACGGCCGCGATGCTGCAGGGCACGTTTGCGACCGATGTATCGGCGACAAGCCCGTTATCGGGGTTGGAATGTTTCAGGAAGTAATTGAACGCCGCCTGCTGCAGTCTGTCGACCAGCGCGGCATCTGTTTCCTCGGTCCGTTGCAGCATCTTCTCCCGCCCAATCGCTTATCCTGCCCCTTGCTTCAACATGGGCAGGTGCGACGCGCAAATCAATGTTTTTTGAGGGGTGGGGGTTGGGTCGTTGCTCAGGCAGCTTCCTGAACGGAGACCACGATCGTCTTGCCGAGCGCCTGCATCGCCTCCTGCAATGCGCCGATTTTCGAATGGTGGTCGGGATCGAGGATGCGGCGGGCTTCGTTTTCCGTCTTGCCCATGCGTCGCGCCAGTTCTCGCTTGGAGATGCCGGCTTGTCTGAAGGCTTCGATCACCGCGAGCTTGATCGCGTCCTCGGGATCGACGGCGATGGCAACGCCTGTTTTCGCGGAGGGGAGCGGTATCGCGCGGCCGTCCTGGACGATGCCGCGAAGTGCAAGGCCGAGCGCTTCTTGCGCGCTGGCGATGGCCTCATTGCGGTCGCCGCCATGGGTTATCGCTTCTGGAACATCAGTAAAGGTGACGAGATATCCGCCATCAGGATCGGGCCGGATCTCCGCCAAATATACGTATCTCATGCCGTTCTCCATTGCCTATCAGGCGATACCGAGCTGCTTCTTGATCAACCGCACGTAACCCGGCGTCAGCTCGCCCGACTTCACGGTGGTGAAGCGGCCGTCATACATGATGCGGTAGTGCGAGCCTTTGCCCCTGTTCTCGAACACCTCGAAGGTCTTGCCGGTTTCGCTGGCCAGTTTGCGCAACTCGCGGATCAACTGCTCACGCTTCATCCACTCTCCGTTTCCAGATATGCGCACAAAAATGTACGCGGCGCAACGATGGATGCGATGGTGGAGCAGAAGGGGAGGTGTGAACAGTCGGCAATAGGGATGACGACATACGAACAAGGCGCTCTGGAGCGCCTGATGCATCATATTTCTGTCGGTTGGGAAGATTTGGAGCGGGCGAAGGGGTTCGAACCCTCGACCCCAACCTTGGCAAGGTTGTGCTCTACCACTGAGCTACACCCGCTCATAATCCCGACGGCCTGTGGTAGTTAGAGAGGACCGTGGGCGCCACCTTGCGGCGACGGGCGCTATATCGCCCAAACGATTTTCAAATGCAACAGGGAAATGACGGAAAGGCGAAGAAAAATTTGAAGAGCTTTTCCCGCCCAACCTAAAATGCCGCAAATGCAGGGAAAAGCGGCGAATAGGCACGTTGCAAAAAAGGGGAGGGAGACGTAATCAGGGGGCGCCTTATCCCAATAGAGTGCTGGAACGAGCCATGACCGAGAAGACGCCGAAGACCGCAGCCGAACTCTACGCCTTTCTCGACGGGCTCGGCATCAAGCACAGCACCAAGACGCATGCGCCGGTGTTCACGGTGGCCGAATCGGTGGCGCTGCGCGACGAGATTCCCGGCGGTCACACCAAGAACCTGTTCGTGAAGGACAAGAAGGACCAGTTCTTCCTGCTCACCGTCGAGGAGAATGCCTCGGTCGATCTGAAGACGGTGCACACGCTGATCGGCGCCGCGAGCAAGGTGTCGTTCGGCAAGCCGGAGAAGCTGATGGAGTATCTGGGCGTCATTCCGGGCTCGGTCACGGCCTTCGGCGCGATCAACGATTCCGACCACAAGGTCACATTCGTTCTTGATGCCGATCTCATGAAGGACGAGATTATCAATTGCCATCCGCTATCCAATGACGCGACCACGTCGATCGCAAGCGCCGACCTCGTTCGCTTCATGGAAGCGACCGGTCACACGCCGCTTGTCTTGAAAGTGACGTCCTGACATACGATTTTAACGCTAGAAAAGCCGGCTGACCGGCGCGGCGGGAGATACTCATGAGCGGCAACGACAATCCCTACAGCAATTCCTTCGGCCAGATGTCGGCAACGGCGAGCTATGGCGGCGCGCCTGCAGCACCGGCCCAGGCAGCGGCGCCGGCACCGGTGGCGGCCGCCGGCGGCTATATCAAGGATACGACGACGGCGACCTTCAGCAAGGACGTCATCGAGGAGTCGCGCAACCAGCCCGTTCTCGTCGATTTCTGGGCGCCCTGGTGCGGCCCTTGCAAGCAGCTGACACCCGTCATCGAAAAGGTGGTCAACGAGGCTCAAGGGCGCGTCAAGCTCGTCAAGATGAACATCGACGACCATCCGTCGATCGCCGGCCAGCTCGGCATCCAGTCGATCCCCGCCGTCATCGCCTTCGTCGGTGGCCGTCCGGCCGATGGCTTCATGGGTGCGGTGCCCGAAAGCCAGATCCGTGAGTTCATCGATCGCGTCGCCGGTCCTGCCGGTGCCGATCAGGCGGCCGAGATCGAGGCCGTGCTCGTCGAGGCCGATGGGCTGCTCGCCAGCGGCGACATCAATGGCGCAGCACAGCTCTACGGCGCCGTCATGCAGGCCGACCCCGATAATGCCAAGGCGCTCGCCGGCATGGCGCAGTGCATGATTTCAGCCAACCAGCATGAGCGGGCGCGCGAGGCGCTGAAGGAACTTCCCGACGAGATGGCCGCCGATCCGGCGATCCAGGCGGTGGTGAAGAAGTTGGAACAGATCGAGGAAGCCCGCAAGCTCGGCGATCCCGTGGCGCTGGAGCAGGCGCTTGCCGCCAACCCCGACGATCACGAAGCGCGCATGAAGCTCGCCAAGATCCGCAATGTCGAGGGTGCACGCGAGGAAGCGGCCGATCACCTCCTCTACATCATGCGCAAGGATCGAACCTTCGACGACGACGGCGCGCGCCGCCAGCTGTTGCAGTTCTTCGAGGTCTGGGGCTTTAAGGATCCGGCCAGCGTTTCGGGACGGCGCAAGCTTTCAGCGCTGCTGTTCTCTTAAGCATCAGCGACATTTCGCCTTCCTGTTTGCCGCCATCGACCCTTGCGTTTTCGATGGCGTACCCCACATTCGTTTAGATGCGGATGTGTGGTTTAGGTCCGCCGATTATGCGGGACGAGTGCCGATGCAAGTGGGGAATGCACGATATCTGAAGAGCGGCGATGTGCCTGACACGATCGCCGTCTTCCCCTTGACCGGCGCTCTGCTGCTTCCCACCGGCCAGCTCCCGCTCAACATCTTCGAACCTCGCTATCTCGCCATGTTCGACGCGGCGATTTCAGGCAACCGGCTGATCGGCATGGTGCAGCCGGCGCTTGGCGAGAGCGACGACAAGAATAGCGAAGGCAATCTCAGCGCCGTCGGCTGCGTCGGGCGCATCACCTCGTTCGCGGAGACCGGCGACGGTCGCTACATCGTCTCGCTGACCGGCGTCTGCCGCTTCCGTCTGCTTGACGAGAAGGACACGCACCAGCCCTACCGCACCTTCCGCATCGCGCCGTTCATCTCAGATCTTTCGGCGCGCAACGAAGAGGACGCGGTCGATCGCGCGGCGCTTCTCGCCGCCTTCAAGGCCTATCTCGAGGCCAACAAGCTGGAGGCGGATTGGGAGAGCGTGGAGCGCGCCAGCAACATGACGCTGGTCAATTCGCTGGCGATGATGTCGCCCTTCGGCCCGGCGGAAAAGCAGGCGCTTCTCGAGGCGCCGGATCTGAAGACGCGGGCGGAAACGCTGATCGCCATCACCGAGATCGTCCTTGCCCGGGTCTTCGGTGACTCGGATACGATTTTGCAGTAGAAGCGGTCGCATGGACGAAAAACTGAGCCGCGTCGATCCCAAGCTTCTGGAACTGATGGTCTGCCCGCTGACAAAGGGGCGGCTGACCTATGATCGCGAGCACAACGAGCTCGTCTCCGAAAAGGCAAAGCTCGCCTACCCGATCCGCGACGGCATTCCGATCATGCTGGTGTCGGAAGCGCGCGAGATCGAGGAATAGAGCAGGCCCGTTTCTCTTTCGGATAAATTCTGTTGCTTCTGCAAATCAAGGTTGCAATTATGCGTGCTGAAGCAATCTCGGGCTTTTCCATGGGCGACAGTGAAGAAACAGCGGGCACGAAAAGGCTCGAGCCAGATCTGGTGGAAATAGAAGCGACGAAGTTTCTCGCGAACTTTATCGACCGCGCGGCAACCGCGCTTTTGGTCGGCGGCGTGATAACGCCATTCTTTACGTCGGCCGGGCTTGAGCTATTGCCGAGCGTAGGAAATCCGGCATCCACCGCAGGCGTTTGGGTGTTTTGCGCTATTGTGTTACATTTAGTCGGTCATGCCACTCTTTCGAGATTGAGACGCCAACCATGACGGACAGCCTCTACTGGTCGTTTTATCTCGTGCCGCTCGGCGTTACGGCGGCATGTCTTCTTCTTTATGCCGGACACGGCCTTTACCTTGGCTACCGCAGGCGGCTTAGAGTGGCTCGCGCGTCAGGCAGCGCTACGCTTGATTCCAGTCGTATCAAGGCAGTCATTCCCACGCGCGAAGATTGGGGTTGGTTTCCCGCGTTCGCAACGGCTCTGATTTTGGTCGGCATATTTGTCTTCGCCACCCGACCGCCACTAGCCTGACACAACGTCCTAAATCGCCTCGCCCGCCAGCAAGCGCGGGTTGCCCGCCGCCGTCGTGCCGGCGGCTTGGCCGATAAAGTAGGATTTCAAACCCGGCAGGCGGTCGACGAGGCCGAGGCCGAAGTCGCGGGCGATGCGGATCGGCGCGAGGTCGTTGGAAAACAGGCGGTTCAGCACATCGGTGGTCACGCCCATGCGGAAGGTGTCGAAACGGCGCCAGGCCTGGTAGCGCTCGAGAATGTTGATCGAGCCGATGTCGAGGCCGAGGCGATCGGCTTCGACGATGGTTTCGGCGAGCGCCGCCACATCCTTGAAGCCGAGATTGAGGCCCTGGCCGGAGATCGGGTGGATGCCGTGGGCGGCGTCGCCGGCGAGCGCCAGGCGCGGGGCGACGAAGGCGCGCGCCAGCGTCAGGCCGAGCGGGAAGGCGCGCTTGTCGCCCACCACCTTCAGCGCGCCGAGCTTGTGGCCGAAGCGGCGCTCCAGCTCTTCCTCGAAAATCAGCTCGTCGGAGCGCACCAGCCGGTTGGCATCCGCCGTCGTTTCGGTCCAGACCAGCGAGGAGCGGTTGTCCTTCAGCGGCAGGATGGCGAAGGGGCCTGAGGGAAGGAAGTGCTCCTCAGCGCAGCCATTGTGCGGGCGCTCGTGCTCGACGGTGGTGACGATGCCGGACTGGCCGTATTCCCAATGGACTGTCTTGATGCCCGCGAGATCGCGCAGGTGGGAGCGCACGCCGTCGCAGGCGACCACCAGCTTGGTCTCGATCGTGCTGCCGTCGGAGAGCGTGATCTCGGCGTGGGTGTCGAGCGTCTTCAGGCCGGTGGCACCGAGGCCGTGGGTAATCTCGATGCCGAGCCGTTCGCAGGCGCCGCGCAGCGCGCCGACCATCGCGACATTCGGGATCATGTGGGCGAACGGCTTACCGTCCTCGACTTCGCCATCGAAAGTCAGGAAGACCGGGCGGACGGGATCGGAGGTTTTCGAATCGGTGACGATCATCTTGGTGATCGGCTGCGCCGTCGGCTCGATCTCGTTCCAGATGCCGAAAACGTCGAGCATCTTGGTGGCGGCGGCGATGATGGCGGATGCGCGCGGGTCCTTGCGCCAGACGTCAGCGGGCGCTGCTTCGACCACCGCGACATTGAGATGCGGCGCCGCCTGCTTGACCGCGACAGCCATGGAGAGCCCGACATAACCTCCGCCAACCACAAGCATGTCACGCATAACGCCCGTCCCGTTCTTTTAGAATATCCTATTGATCTATATAGATCATCATCGCCACACTTCCTACCTGCCGGAGCCATACAAAATGACGCGCCTCACCGAAAAGCCGACCGCGATGGAAACCCTGCTCGCGACACTCGATCTTGAGCCGATCGAGGTCGATATCTTTCGCGGCACCAGCCCGCAGGTGGGCTGGCAGCGTGTGTTCGGCGGACAGGTGATCGCGCAGGCGCTGATGGCCGCGCAGCGCACCGTCGATGCCAAGCGACTGGTGCATTCGCTGCATGCGTATTTCATGCGGCCGGGAGACCCCTCGGTGCCGATCGTCTACCAGGTCGAGCGCATCCGCGACGGGTCGAGCTTCAACACCCGCCGCGTCGTCGCCATCCAGCACGGCAAGGCGATCTTCGCGCTGTCGGCGTCGTTCCAGATCGAAGAGCCCGGCTTCGAGCACCAGGTCGCCATGCCCGACGTGCCGATGCCCGAGACGCTGATCGACGAAAACGAGATCGCCAAGCGCTATCTCGCGCATGCGCCCGAGGCGATCCGCAAGTATTGGGGCCGCGAGCGGCCGATCGAGATCCGGCCGGTCTCGCTCACCCATTATTTCTCCGACAAGAAGCTCGATCCGCTCCAGCATGTCTGGGTGCGCGCCAATGGTCCGGTGCCCGATGACCGGCACGCCCAGGCGGCGGTGCTCGCCTATATTTCCGACATGACGCTGCTCGACACGTCGCTCTACCCACACGGCACCTCGATTTTCGACCAGACGATCCAGGTCGCCAGCCTCGACCACTCCATGTGGTTCCATCGCCCGGTCAAGCTCGACGACTGGCTCCTTTATACACAAGACAGCCCATCCGCATCCGGCGCGCGAGGTTTGACGCGTGGTAGCCTCTATACGCGAGATGGTGTCCTGATTGCGTCGGTGGCGCAGGAGGGCTTGATTCGTAAAAGGGCAAATGACTAATTTGGGTGCAAATTTGTCGGTTTGTGTATTTTTTGAGCGATTATTAGGCAATCATTTGCCTGTTTATTGGCGCTCATAAATATACCCCTTATTTTTCAATACCTTAACAAATCGTTTCGAATCTGGCACGGCCCTTGAATGTAAGAGGACGGTCGCTGGTCGCAAACGGCAGTGGCAAGGAGAGTCGGCTCCGTGCCGAGGGTAACGAAGGATGGGAAACCAGATGAAAATTGTGATGGCCATTATCAAGCCGTTCAAGCTGGATGAGGTGCGTGAAGCCCTCACCGCGATCGGCATTCAGGGCCTGACCGTGACCGAAGTGAAGGGTTACGGGCGCCAGAAGGGACATACCGAAATCTATCGCGGCACCGAATACGCGGTCAGCTTCCTGCCGAAGCTCAAGATCGAGATCGCCGTCGCAACGGAGATCGTCGACAAGGCTGTCGAAGCCATCGCCTCGTCGGCCAAGACCGGCCAGATCGGCGACGGCAAGATCTTCGTTTACTCGATCGACCATGCCGTGCGCATCCGTACCGGCGAAACCGACGCAGAAGCGCTGTAAGTAACGGTAGAGCCAAGGAGCTTTTCTCTATGTCAATTTCGAAGTTTTCTCCCACTCTGGCGCGCCTTGCCACTGCGTCCGCAGCGCTTCTCGCGCCGGTCGTCGCCTTCGCGCAGGATGCCGCCACGACGGCCGCTCCGGCTGCTGCTGCCGCTCCGGTTCCTGATAAGGGCGACACCGCCTTCATGTTCATCTCCACGCTTCTGGTGCTGTTCATGATCTTGCCGGGCCTGGCGCTGTTCTACGGCGGTCTCGTTCGCGCCAAGAACATGCTGTCGGTTCTGATGCAGTGCACGATGGTTGCCGCCGTCATGATGCTCATCTGGGTCATCTACGGTTACTCCTTCGCCTTCGGCGGCTCCGAGAGCGCCTATTGGGGCGGTACGGCGAAGATGTTCCTCGCCGGCGTCACCAAGGATTCGACCGCTGCGACCTTCTCTGAAGGCGTCGTCATTCCTGAGTTCATCTTCGCGATGTTCCAGATGACCTTCTCGGCCATCACGCCTGCTCTGATCGTCGGCGCGTTTGCCGAGCGCATCAAGTTCTCGGCCGTGGTTCTGTTCTGCGCACTGTGGGCCACTTTTGTTTACTTCCCGATCGCTCACATGGTCTGGGACGCTAACGGCCTGCTCTTCAAGATGGGCGCGCTCGACTTCGCCGGCGGTACCGTCGTTCACATCAACGCCGGCGTTGCCGGTCTGGTTGGTGCGATCATGGTCGGCAAGCGCATCGGCTTCGGCAAGGACATGATGGCGCCTCACTCGATGACGCTGACCATGGTCGGTGCCTCGATGCTCTGGTTCGGCTGGTTCGGCTTCAACGCCGGCTCCAACCTGGAAGCTTCCGGCGGCGCGATGCTCGCTACCGTCAACACCTTCGTTGCCACGGCTGCTGCCGTCGTTTCGTGGGCTGTCGTTGAAACGCTTACCCGCGGCAAGGCCTCCATGCTCGGTGGTGCTTCCGGTATGGTTGCCGGTCTGGTCGCCATCACGCCGGCTGCCGGCATCGTCGGCCCGATGGGCGCGATCATCATGGGTCTGATCGTTTCGCCGCTGTGCTACTTCTTCGTCTCCGTGGTGAAGAACAAGTTCGGCTACGACGATACCGCTGACGTCTTCGGCGTTCACGGCATCGGTGGCATGTTCGGCGCGATCTTCACCGGCATCTTCGCCAGCGCATCGCTCGGCGGTGTCGGCTATGCCGAAGGCGTAACGATGGGCGGCCAGGTCATGACGCAGATCACGGCGATCGCCATCACCATCGTATGGTGCGGCATCGGTTCGGCGATCCTCTACAAGATCGTCGACGTCATCGTCGGCCTGCGCGTTCCTGTCGAAGCCGAGCGCGAAGGCCTCGACCTCGCAACGCACGGCGAAGCCGCTTACCACTCCTAATCAAGGCTTGCGGCGCCTGAAAACAGGCGCCGCTGAACAGCCCGTCGCGGCTTGATCAACACTCGAGCCGCTTTTGGCCCGGACCTTTCGAAGGTTCGGGCCTTTTTATTTTCCGATGCATCGGCCAGACCCTCGCATGGTTAACATCGCTTTAACCGTCCTTTGGTTAGGTGGAGCGGACGCATTGGGCGCGAAGCGCATTGGCGATTCGCACGCATCAGGCATTGGACGGGTACAACACATGGCAAGAAGCACATCGCCAGCAATGGATGGCCGGCCGGACCGTTTCTCCCTCTCGGGGTTCATTTTCCGGCAGGCGCAGACCCTTTTTGGGTTTGCCATCTTCATTGCGCTGGCACTGGCCGTCGCGGCATTGGCAACCTGGAACGTCGCCGATCCGAGCTATTCCTACGCCACCGGCAACGAGCCCACAAATGTGCTCGGCTATAGCGGTGCCGCCTTCGCCGATATCCTGATGCAATTCTTCGGGCTTGCGAGCGTGGTTGCGCTGCTGCCCGTCGTCGCCTGGGCGCTGGCGCTGATCTCCGGCCGCCGCTTCACCCGCATTCCGGCGCGCGCCGCCGCCTGGGGCCTCGGCTCCGTTCTCTCCTGCGCCGTTCTCGGCTGCTTTCCGCCGCCGCTCACCTGGCCGATCCCCAACGGCATCGGTGGCGTCATCGGCGACATGATCCTGCGCTTTCCGGCGCTGTTTGTCGGCGCCTATCCGACCGGCACCTTCGCCACCGCCGTCGGCTGCATCTTCGCGGTCCCCTGCGTCTGGATGATGCTCTTTGCCGCCGGCATCGTCGGCCGCACCGAAGAGGAAGAGGCCGAAGAGGAAGAAGAAAACTACGCCGCCAGCCGTTCCAAGCTGCGCTCGGTGGGCGATGAGGACGAGGAAGACGACGAGGGCGGCTGGCTTGCCTTCGGCGCGCTGACGCATGCCTGGTACATGAGCCAGGCCCGCATGCGCCGCATGCTCGGCATGGGTCCGCGCAAGCGCAAGCTCGATGATTACGACGCGCCCTACGATTTCAACGATGACGAGTTCGGCAAGCTCAACGAACCGGTGCGCGCCAAGGCGCCCCAACGCGGTGAGCGCATGGATCCCTCGATGGATCCGTCGATCGCTCCCCGGGCCGGTTCGCCGCGCCGCGTGGTGTCGGCGCCGTCGATCTCGCTCAACGACGATGACGACGACGATATGGGCTACGACAGCGACATGCCGCCGCGCCCGGCCGACATCCTGCCCGACGACGAGGACGACAATGGCTGGATGATGCGTGCGCCTGCCAAGCAGCCCGGTGGCCGCGCCGAGCCGCGCGTGCAGCAGGCCGCTCAGCGCCCCAAGCTCGGCGCCCGTATCGAGCGCGAGCAGCAGGGCTCCTTCATCCGCCCAGAAGGTTTCCAGCTGCCGTCCATGCATCTTCTCGCCGAGCCCAAGGCCGTCGTGCGCGATTCGACGCTGTCGGCCGATGCGCTCGAACAGAATGCCCGCATGCTGGAAGGCGTGCTTGAGGATTTCGGCGTCAAGGGCGAGATCATCCATGTTCGCCCCGGCCCCGTCGTCACGCTTTACGAACTGGAGCCGGCCCCCGGCATCAAGTCGTCGCGCGTCATCGGCCTTGCCGACGACATCGCCCGCTCGATGAGCGCGATCGCCGCCCGCGTCGCCGTCGTGCCCGGCCGCAACGCCATCGGCATCGAACTGCCGAACAATATCCGCGAGACCGTCTATCTGCGCGAGATGATCGCCTCCAGAGATTTCGAGACCTCCAAGGCCAAACTCGCCATGGCGCTCGGCAAGACGATCGGCGGCGAAGCCGTCATCGCCGACCTCGCCAAGATGCCGCATCTGCTCGTTGCCGGCACCACCGGCTCGGGTAAATCGGTCGCCATCAACACCATGATCCTGTCGCTGCTCTACCGCATGACGCCGGAGCAGTGCCGCCTGATCATGATCGATCCGAAGATGCTCGAACTCTCCGTCTATGACGGCATCCCGCATCTGCTCTCGCCCGTCGTCACCGATCCGAAGAAGGCCGTCGTGGCGCTGAAGTGGACGGTGCGCGAGATGGAAGAGCGCTACAAGAAGATGTCGAAGATCGGTGTGCGCAACATCGACGGCTTCAATTCGCGCGTCGAGCAGGCGCTCGCCAAGGGCGAGGCGATCTCGCGCACCGTGCAGACGGGCTTCGACCGGGAGACCGGCGAGGCGATGTACGAGACGGAAGAGTTCGACCTGAAGCCGCTGCCCTATATCGTCGTCATCATCGACGAAATGGCCGACCTGATGATGGTGGCCGGCAAGGATATCGAAGGCGCCGTGCAGCGGCTGGCGCAGATGGCGCGCGCCGCCGGCATCCATGTCATCATGGCGACGCAGCGTCCGTCGGTCGACGTCATCACCGGCACGATCAAGGCCAACTTCCCGACCCGCATCTCCTTCCAGGTGACGTCGAAGATCGACAGCCGCACCATTCTGGGCGAGCAGGGCGCCGAACAGCTTCTCGGCATGGGCGACATGCTCTACATGGCCGGCGGCGGCCGCATTCAGCGCGTCCACGGTCCGTTCGTGGCCGACGGCGAAGTGGAAGACATCGTCGCCTATCTGAAGACGCAGGGTGCGCCGCAATATCTCGATGCAATTACCGCCGATGACGATGAGGATGGCGATTACGGCGGCGGACCCTCCGGCACCGGCAATCTCGCGGATTCCGACGATCCCTACGACCAGGCCGTTGCGATCGTCCTTCGCGACGGAAAGGCCTCGACCTCCTACGTCCAGCGCCGCCTCGGCATCGGCTACAACCGCGCGGCGTCGCTTATCGAGCGCATGGAGCAGGAGGGCATCATCGGCCCGGCCAACCACGCCGGCAAGCGCGAGATCCTGGTTCCCACCGAAGGCGATATTCTCGACCGGTAAGGGCGCTCGCGCCCTTGATTCCGGCATTTTCAGCGCGATTTATGTCGCATGGGCCTGAACTTCACGGAAACCTGATCGGCGCGAAAACGTTACCTTTGGCCGGTCGTGCGAACACGCCATGAAGACGCCGCGTTTCGGCAGCATGCAGACTGCATAAAGGAGACTTTCATGAACCACTCCGACACATTCCTGGACCGCTTCACGCTGACACGGCGCCACATGCTGGGTGCGCTTGCTGTCGCGGCTGCGTCCACCGCGCTGCCGCTCAACGTCTTCGCCCAGGCGGCTGCGGCTGCGTCCAACAGCGGCACCGCGCAGGCGATCGCCGACCACTTCTCCTCGGTCGCCACGATGCAGGGCGAGTTCGTGCAGTTCGGCCCCAAGGGCGAGCAGACCGGCGGCAAATTCTTCATCCAGCGGCCGGGCCGCCTGCGCTTCAACTACGACGACCCGTCGCCGATCCGCGTGATCGCCGATGGCAAGAACGTGGCGATCGGCAACATGAAGCTGAAGACCTGGGATCTCTACCCGCTGTCGAAAACGCCGCTCAGCCTGCTTCTCGCACAGAAGATCGACCTGTCGGCGGGCTCGGTGAAGAGCGTCAAGGAAGAGTCCGACCTGACGACCATCGCGCTCGGCAACAACACTGTCTTCGGCAATTCGACCATCACGATGATGTTCGACCCGAAGACCTATGACCTGCGCCAGTGGACGATCACCGACAACCAGGGCAAGGATACCTCGGTCATGGTGTTCAACGTCAAGACCGGCGTGCAGTTCGACGACAAGGTGTTCAAGGTGCCTTACGAGGTCATCCCAGGGACGGCGGCGTATCGCGATTGAGGACGTCGCCTCCGCCTCCCTGACCGTTGCAGTCCTGGAGGCGTGCTCAGATCGAGGGGTGTGAGCCTTTTCGTTTCAATGGCTTATAGCTGCTGCTCGACTATTTCGTTGGCGGCAGGAAGCCTACTCGTCCAGCAGATCCGGCCGCCGCGCGCGCGTCAGCGTCACCGCCTGCTCGCGGCGCCATTTCTCGATCGCGCCGTGATTGCCCGATGTCAGCACCGCGGGGATCTCGCGGCCTTCCCATTCCTGCGGACGCGTGTAGTGCGGATGCTCCAGCATCCCGCCCTCAAAGCTTTCGTGCAGGCCGGAGAGGTCGTTGCCCATGACGCCGGGGAGGATGCGGACGATCGCGTCGAGCACGGTGAGTGCCGCCGGTTCGCCGCCTGACAGCACGTAGTCGCCGATCGACACTTCTTCCAGTTCTCGCGCGTCGATCACCCGCTGGTCCACGCCCTCGAAACGGCCGCAGACGATGATGACGCCTTCGCCCGCTGCCAGTTCGCGCACGCGCTTTTGCGTCAGCGGCTTGCCGCGCGGGCTCATCAGGAGGCGCGGGCGGGTGTCGTTTTCGGAGACCGTATCGATGGCGCGGGCGAGCACGTCGGGCTTCAGCACCATGCCGGCGCCGCCGCCGGCCGGCGTGTCGTCGACGGTGCGATGCTTGTCGGTGGCGAAATCACGGATCTGCACGGGCTCAAGCGCCCACTGGCCACGCTCCATCGCCTTGCCGGCCAGCGAATAGCCGAGATGGCCGGGAAACATCTCCGGGTAGAGTGTCAGGACCGTCGCCCGGAAGGCCATCTTGTCGCTCACTTCTTTTTCTTCGGCTTGTCGCCGCCGGAATCGTCAGGCGTAAACGACGGACCGTCGTCGTCGCTGTCGACGAGGCCTGAGGCCAGCGGATCGATGGTGATCTTTCCCGCTTCGAGGTCGATCTCCAGCACCGAGGCTTCCGAAAACGGGATCAGCACCGGGCGCTTGCCAGGACCCTTGAGCTCGAGCAGGTCGCCGGCGCCGAAATCGAAGATGCCGGTGACGGTGCCGTAGCTGACGCCTTGGTCGTCGACGGCCTCGAGCCCCTCGAGATCGGCATAGAAGAACTCGTCTTCCTCGAGCTCGTCGTCAGGCAGGTTGTCGCGGTCGATATAGAGTTCGAGACCGTTCAGCGCCTCGGCGGCATTGCGGTCGTTGATCCCCCGGAAGCGGACGACGACGACATTCTTCATCTCGCGGATTTCAAGCACCTCGAAGGTGCGGCCATCCATGCTGTGCAGGTGGCCGTAATCGCCGAGCGCGGTCGGATCGGCGCTGTAGGACTTGGCGCGCACTTCGCCGCGCAGCCCCTGCGCGCCACCGATCGTTGCCATCAGCACCGGATTTTCTAGCTTTGTCATGGCGTCCCTAATGTCGAAGCCGGAGGTTTGGTTCGTCATAGCCGAAGTGAACGGGAATGGAAACGAAAACGGGCGGCATGTCGCCATGCCGCCCGTTCGATCAAGGCCGAAGCCCGGAATTATTCCGCGGAAGCAGCAGCTTCTGCAGCGTCGGCGATCTTCTGAGCCTTTTCAGCTGCACGCTCCTGAGCGCGCTTGCCGGGCTTTGCCTTTTCCGGGTTGTTCTTGGCTTCGCGCTTTGCGATGCCGGCTTCGTTCAGGAAGCGCAGAACGCGGTCGGTCGGCTGTGCGCCCTGTGCGATCCAGTGGGTGATGCGCTCGGCGTCGAGCTTGACGCGGGCATCGTTGTCCTTGGCGAGCATCGGGTTCCAGGAACCGAGGTTCTCGAGGAAGCGGCCATCGCGCGGCGAACGGGCGTCAGCGAGAACGATGTGGTAGTACGGGCGCTTCTTGGAACCACCGCGTGCGAGACGAATTTTCAGTGCCATTTTCTTTACTCCTTGGATGTGTCTGAACCGCTTTTTCTTGAAGCGGCCTTGTTACTTTGCAGCAGCGCCGTTTTCGGCGTGGTCCGCTGCGATCTGCTCATGATGCCGGATGACTTCCTTGATGACGAAGTTCAGGAACTTCTCGGCGAAATCCGGATCCAGATTGGCATCCTTGGCCAGGTGGCGAAGGCGTTCGATCTGGTATTCCTCGCGCGCCGGGTCTGCCGGCGGCAACTTGTACTTGGCCTTGAGAACGCCGACCTCTTTGGTGCAGCGGAACCGTTCGGCCAGGATATGGACCAGCGCCGCGTCGATATTGTCGATCGACTGGCGATAGCTCAAAAGCTGGGCTTTGATTTCAGGATCAATCATAGTCTGGGCGACCCCTTCACTTCTTCTTTGGCAGGCCGGGAAGGCCCGGGAAACCACCGCCGAGGCCGGGCAGCTTGGCGCCGCCGAGACCTGGCAAACCACCGCCACCGAGACCCGGCATGCCGCCGCCCGGCTTGCCGAGGCCGGCCGCTTCCGCCTGCTTCTGCAAGGCTTCGAGCTGCTTCGGATCGATGTTGGAGAGATCGGGCATGCCGCCCATGCCGCCGCCAAGGCCACCGAGGCCCATCTTGCCGGCAAGGCCGCCCATCATCTGCTTCATCATGCCGCCTTTGCCCTTGCCGCCCATCATCTTCATCATGTCCGCCATCTGGCGGTGCATTTTCAGAAGCTTGTTGATGTCGGAGGCATCGGTGCCGGAGCCGGCCGCGATGCGCTTCTTGCGCGAATGCTTGAGCATGTCGGGATTGGCGCGCTCGGCCTTGGTCATCGAGGAGATGATCGCCAGCTGGCGACCGAACAGGCTGTCGTTGAGGCCGGCCGAAGCCATCTTGTCCTTCATGCCGGCCATGCCGGGCATCATGCTCATGATGCCGCCCATGCCGCCCATCTTCTGCATCTGGCGCAGCTGGTCGGCGAGGTCGTTGAGGTCGAACTTGCCCTTGGCCATCTTGGCGGCCATGGCGGCCGCCTTTTCGGCGTCGATGTTTTCGGCGGCGCGCTCGACCAGCGAGACGATGTCGCCCATGCCGAGAATGCGGTCGGCGATACGGCGCGGGTGGAACTCCTCGAGTTCGCCCATGCGCTCGCCGACACCGATGAGCTTGATCGGCTTGCCGGTCACCGCGCGCATCGAAAGCGCCGCGCCGCCACGGCCGTCGCCGTCCATGCGGGTGAGCACGAGGCCGGTGATGCCGACGCGTTCGTCGAAGTTGCGCGCCAGGTTGACAGCGTCCTGACCGGTCAAGCTATCGGCGACCAGCAGGATTTCATGCGGGTTCGACTTCTTCTTGATGTCGGCCATTTCGACCATCAAGGGCTCGTCGATATGCGTACGGCCGGCGGTGTCGAGGATGACGACGTCATGGCCGCCGAGCCGGGCTGCCTGTACGGCGCGCGCGGCGATATCGGTGGGCGACTGGCCGGCAATGACGGGCAGCGTGTCGACATTGGTCTGCACGCCGAGCTGGCGCAGCTGCTCCTGGGCGGCCGGGCGTCGCGTATCGAGCGACGCCATCAGCACCTTCTTCTTCTCGCGGTCGGTGAGCCGCTTGGCGATCTTCGCAGACGTCGTCGTCTTGCCCGAGCCCTGCAGACCGACCATCATGATGACGACCGGGGCAGCGGCATGCAGATCGACGCCCACGCCTTCGCCGCCGAGCATCTCGATCAGCTCGTCATGGACGATCTTGACGACCATCTGCCCGGGCTTGATCGACTTCAGGATCTCGGCGCCGACGGCCTTTTCACGGACGCGATCGGTAAAGGCGCGCACCACGTCGAGCGCGACGTCGGCCTCCAGAAGCGCACGGCGAACCTCGCGCAGCGCTGCGGAAACATCGCTTTCCGAAAGCGCGCCACGGCCTGTCAGTCCATTCAGAATGGATCCAAGACGGTCCTGGAGGTTCTCAAACATCGGCTCTTCCTTGTGATTTCCGGATAGGGAAACCTTGTGCTTTTCCTTGACGAAAACAAGACGCATAGCCAAAAAGCACCCGAGGGCGCATCGCGCTGTCGGGTGTGGACCTCCGGGATCGATTTATACCTTTGCGGGTCCCGGTCGGTGGCTCGAGTCTTGAAGCTCGTCGCAGATTGAGCGGCGGTAAACAGGAAAACGGCCGGAGAGTCAAGGCAATCAGGGGAAATAAGCGGTTTTCGGCCTTCCAAAACCCGGCACGGCAACCCAAATGCAGATGCCCGAACAGCATATCACGGCGACAAGGCTTCCACCGCATGGCAAACGCCAAACCCAAAAATCCCTACTATCAAGGCCCGGTCACCGACCATTTCGACGGCACCCGCTTCTTCAATCCCGGCGGCATCGCACCCCTTGGCTTTCGCGCCATGCTGCGCTGGCAGTTCAACGGCGAACGGCAAAGCTGGCAAAAACAGGTGCCAAGCCCCTTCCCGCAGGCGAAGCCCGAAGAGCGTATCGAAGGCGACGGCCTGAGGGTCACCATGGTCGGCCACGCCTCGATGCTGGTGCAGGTGGCGGGTCTCAACATCCTGACCGACCCCGTCTGGTCCGACCGCGTCAGCCCCTTCTCTTTCGCCGGCCCGAAGCGGGTGACTGCCCCCGGCATTCGCTTCGAGGACCTGCCCAAGATCGACCTCGTCATCGTCTCGCACAATCACTACGACCATCTCGACGTCGCGACGCTGAAGCGGCTGCAGGCGGCCCACAGGCCCCACTTCGTCACGCCCCTCGGCAACGACACCATCATCCGCCGCGCCGCACCCGATGCCAAGATCTCCGTCATGGACTGGGGCGACCGCATCGCGATCTCTGATGGCATCGCCATCGACGCTGAACCGGCGCATCACTGGTCGGCGCGCGGCACTGGTGACCGCAGCATGGCCCTCTGGGCCGCCTTCGTCATCTCGACGCCATCGGGCAAGATCTACCACGTCGGCGACACCGGCTTCCACGACGGTATCAACTATCGCGCGGCTGGAGAGAAACACGGCCCCTTCCGCCTCGCTATCCTGCCCTTCGGCGCCTACGAGCCGCGCTGGTTCATGCAGGGCCAGCACCAGAACCCCGACGAGGCCGTCCGCGGCATGCAACTCGCCAACGCCGCTTACGTCGCTGGCCATCATTTCGCGACGTTTCAGCTGACCGACGAGGCGATGGACGCGCCGGGGAAGGCGCTGGAAGTCGCGTTGCGCGAACATGGCGTGGCGCCTGAGCGCTTCCGGCCGCTTAGGGCCGGCGAGGTGTTCGATGTGCCGCTGGGGTAATCCTCGTTCGTTTTTGCATCCATGACCGTTGCATTCCGGGAGACGTGCTCAGATCCTCGGGACAAGCCCGAGGATGACGTCGAGAGTGTTTTCTTCTCATCAATTCAATAGGTTGCCGTCCGCCACCACAAACGCCACCGTCATCCTCGGGCTCGTCCCGAGGATCTAAGCACGGTCCCGCTTGCCCGACGTTAGTGGACACTTGGCGCCAGTTAACATGCGTGATGCCGCCATCAACGGCCACCGCCTGCCGCGACGGGTGCGTCAATGGCTGCCTTCGCCGCTTGCAGCCATCACCGTTGCGTTCCGGGAGGCGTGTTTCGATCCTCGGGACGAGCCCGAGGATGACGCCGAGAATCTTTTTTGTCTATTTATATCAATAGGTTAATGTCTGCCTCCACAAGCGCCAGCGTCATCCTCGGGCTCGTCCCGAGGATCTAATCACGGTCCCGTTTGCTCGACGTGAGTGGACACTTGGCACCACACGCCCTTTGCTCTAAAGCCCTTCCAACAGAATTGGAAAAGGCAGCGCAATGGGCTTCTCGATCACCACCTGGAACATCAATTCGGTCCGGCTGCGCATGCCGATCGTCGAGCAGCTCTTCCTCAAGCATCGCCCCGATATCATCTGCCTGCAGGAAACCAAGGTGCCGAACGAGCTGTTCCCGTTGGCGCCCTTGAAGGCGATGGGCTACGAGCATGTGATCATCCATGGCCAGAAGGGCTATCACGGGGTGGCGATCGCTTCGCGGTTTCCGCTGGTCGAGGACCACAGCACCGACTACTGCAAGGTCGGCGATGCCCGGCATATCTCGGCCGTGTTCGAGCGCGGCGGCAAGCGTATCCGCATCCATAATTTCTATGTGCCGGCGGGTGGCGACGAGCCGGATCGGGCGATCAATCCGAAATTCGGCCACAAGCTCGACTTCATCGAGGAGATGAAGCTCTTGAAGGCCGATGGCGAGGCCAACACATCGGCGATCCTGGTGGGCGATCTCAATATCGCGCCGCTGGAGCACGACGTCTGGTCGCACAAGCAGCTGCTGAAGATCGTCAGCCACACGCCTGTCGAGACCGAGGGCCTGCTTGATGTCATGAAGCGCGGCCAGTGGCTCGACCTGATGCGCCAGAATGTGCCGGAGACGCAGAAGCTTTATACGTGGTGGAGCTACCGCGCCAAGGATTGGGAAGCGGCCGATCGTGGCCGGCGTCTCGACCACATCTGGTCGTCGCGCGATCTCGGGCCGCACCTGCAGCGCATCGAGATTCTCAAGGAAGCGCGTGGCTGGGACCGGCCGTCCGACCACGTGCCGGTGACGGCGCATTTCGATCTCTGATCAGCTTGGAAAAGAGCCTCAGGCGAAGCGGTGAAGCTCGGCGGCGGCCTTGGCCGCCAATGCCGCGATATTGTCGCGGATGCGCTGCTGGATCAGCAAAGCCGCATCCGGATACTCCTCGATCAGCCGGTGAAACAGCGCGCGGGTGATGCGGATGATCGCCGTGTCCTCGCGGGCGATCGCCGTGAACTTGCGCTCGACGAGCGTGACCAGCGCAAGCTCCGACAAAAGCGTGCCGGACCCGACCACAGCCTGAACCTCAGGCTTGTTGTCGCGTCCGGTGTGGCTCAGTTCGACGCTGCCGCTGACGATGACGTAGGCGCTGTCGGCGGGAGAGCTTTCGCGAAAAAGCATCTGCCCGTTCGAGATCACGCGCCGATCCGCGCCGAAGGCGATCAGCCTCAGCTGATCCTCCGACATTCCGTTGAAGAGCGGAAGCTGCGCGAGCAGCTGGATATCGTCATTCAGCGCCATGATTACGGAACGATCTTGTAGCCGCCGTTTTCCGTGACCAGGATTTCGGCGTTCGACGGATCGCGCTCGATCTTCTGGCGCAGGCGGTAGACGTGGGTTTCGAGCGTGTGGGTGGTGACGCCGGAATTGTAGCCCCAGACCTCTTCGAGCAGCACGTCGCGGGTCACGACCTTCTGTTCGGCGCGGTAGAGATAGCGGATGATCGCCGCTTCCTTTTCGGTGAGGCGGATCTTCTGGCCGTTTTCCGTGGTCAGCAACTTCTGGCTCGGCTTGAAGACATAAGGCCCGACGCTGAAGGTGGCGTCCTCGCTCTGCTCGTGCTGGCGCAGCTGCACGCGGATGCGTGCAAGCAGAACCGCGAAGCGGAACGGCTTCGTCACATAGTCGTTGGCGCCGGCCTCGAGGCCGAGAATGGTATCTGAATCGGTGTCATGGCCCGTCAGCATGATGATCGGCGCCTTGAGGCCGCCCTTGCGCAGAAGCTTCACCGCTTCGCGTCCATCCATGTCGGGAAGGCCCACATCCATGATCAGGAGATCGATGGCCGTCGCGCGGGCGCGTTCGACACCCTTGGCAGCCGTGGATTCCTGGAGAACCGTGAACTCGTCATAGAGCGAGAGCTGCTCCGTGAGGGTTTCGCGGAGGTCGTCGTCATCATCCACCAACAAAATGGTGCGTGCTGTCATGCGGCTATGTCCCTCGCCATCTGGTCCCCTTACTCCTACGCCAACTTGAGGGTGTTGGCAAAGATCAGGATACCAAGCTGTTGTCGTATATGGTGCTATATGATTTCAATCATTGCCCCGGCAATTGCAAAAACATGTGAGAAACATGGAAAAAACAAGGCGGAAACCGTCTATACAACCAACGATCATCACGGTTAGACCCGCACCGGGGCAGAAAAGCCGGGCTTTGCTGCAATTCGGCACAGTCGTGGTGCCCGCGGCGGTTGGTCGTTCGGGGCGCACCACACGCAAGCGTGAGGGTGATGGGGCCACTCCGATCGCCGAAATGCGGCTGATTTCGGGTTTCGTGCGCGGCGAAAAAACCTCCGGTTTGCGAACGCGGCTACCGATTCGCCTTATCCGCGAGGACATGCTCTGGTGCGATCAGCCTGATGACGCCAACTACAACAGACCAGTCAAGGCGCCGTTCAGCAAAAGTCACGAAAAGATGAAGCGCGACGACGGGCTCTATGACGTCTGCCTCGTCATGGACTGGAACATCAGCTCACGCGCCCGCAATCGTGGCTCGGCGATCTTCTTCCACCTCATCCGCCCCGGCTACCAGCCGACGGAGGGCTGCATCGCCATTCACCCGCGCGATATGAACCGGATCCTGCCTTATTTGCGCAAGGGCACCGTCGTCAGGGTTTTGTAAGCCCGACGTATAGAGCAGGGGTGATATCGCGCGCCGCCTGACCTATATGCAATCCGACCGACGCCCGGGCTGAGAGGCGTTTCGGGAAATGGCGGGATACCCGCCGTTCAACACGCCCCGTTCCATTCATCGCTTTCGCGGAGATTTATTGTGGCACAGCAATCCATCATTACGTTTCACGACGGACATTCCATTCCCCAGGTCGGCCTTGGCGTCTGGCAGACACCCAACGACATGGCGGCACCCGCGGTGCGCGCCGCTATCGAAGCCGGCTATCGCCATGTCGATACGGCCGCCGTCTATGAAAACGAAGAGGGCGTCGGCGAGGGCATCCGCTCGTCGGGCGTCGACCGCAAGGACGTCTTCCTGACGACCAAGCTCTGGAACGCCGACCAGGGTTACGACACGACGCTGAAGGCCTTCGACAAGAGCCTGAAGCGCCTCGGCACCGATTATGTCGACCTCTACCTTATCCACTGGCCGGCGCCGAACCGCGACGCCTATGTCGATACCTGGAAAGCCTTCATCAAGCTGCGCGAAGAGGGCCGGGCGAAATCGATCGGTGTCTCGAATTTCTATCCTGAACATATCGAGCGACTGATTGCAGAGACCGGCGTCGTGCCCGTCATCAACCAGATCGAGCTGCATCCGGACTTTCAGCAGAAGGTGGCACAGGAAGCGCACAAGAAGCTCAACATCGCCACGCAGTCCTGGAGCCCGCTCGGCCAGGGCAAGCTGATCGCCCATCCTGCTCTTGCCAAGATTGCCGAGAGGCACGGCAAGACGCCGGCGCAGGTGATCATTCGCTGGCACATGGATAGCGGCCTCGTCGTCATCCCGAAATCGGTAACGCCGTCGCGTATCGTCGAGAACTTCCAGGTCTTCGACTTCAAGCTCGATGGCGACGACATGGCCGAGATCGCCAAGCTCGACAGCAGCTCGGCGCGCATGGGCCCGGACCCGAAGACGGCGACGTTCTAAGGATGTGAATTAGGGTTCGGGCCTGGAGCTTTTAGCTCTAGGCCCCGCCCTGCCAGGTCTTCACCGCCTCCAGCGGCCAGACCAGCATCAGCACGTTGAGCGTCAGATTGTCCCGGATCATGTAGCCGGTGAAGATCTCGAAGAAGATGGCGATCGTAACCGTCAGCCAGACCGGCGCGCGCCAGGCGAAGAAGAAGCCGATCACCATGAACACCGTGTCCATCGCCGAGTTCAGAATGCTGTCGCCGTAATAATCGAGCGAGATCGTCGCCGTGCGGTAGCGGTCGATGATGATGGGGGAGTTCTCCAGCAGCTCCCAGCCGGATTCGATCACCAGCGCCAGAAGCAGCTTCATCGCGATCGGTTTGCCGCGCAGCACCAGATGCGCAAGGCCGTAGAACAGGAAGCCGTGGATGATGTGGGATGGCGTGTACCAGTCCGACATGTGCTGCGAGTTGCCGCTGGAATTGACGGTGCCCTCCCACAGCTTGACGTAGCCGCAGGTGCAGATCGGCGTGCGCCCCATCAGATATTCGGCGACGATCTGCGCGATGAGCACGCCGAGGCAGGCGATGAACCAGTAGGTCTGATGCCTGGCTCTGTCAGTCGCCTGAAGCGCCGTCACTGGCCGGCCTCGCCCTCGGGCGCGATCGTGTGCTTCATGATCAGCGGCATCTGCGCCAGCGTGAACAGGATGGTGATCGGCATCGTGCCCCAGACCTTGAAGGCGACCCAGGTATCGTCGGAGAAATTGCGCCAGACGACTTCGTTGAGCACCGCGAGAAACAGGAAAAACACGCCCCAGCGAACGGTGAGCTTGCGCCAGCCTTCGGCATCGAGCTGGAAGGCGGCGTTGAAGACATAGCCGAGCAATGACTTGCCGAAGAGCAGTCCGCCGAGCAGCGTGAGGCCGAACAGCGAATTGATGATCGTCGGCTTCATCTTGATGAAGGTCTCGTCCTGCAGGTAGATCGACAGCGAGCCGAAGATCAGAACGACGATGCCCGAGACGAAGGGCATGATCGGCAGGTGGCGGAGCACGACCTTCGAGATGACGAGCGAAATGACCGTCGCCGCCATGAACAGCGCGGTCGCGACGAAGAGCGGGCCGCCGAGGGAACCCAGGACCGGGAATTTCTCAACCAGCCAGGGGCCGCGCAGATTGGCGAAGAAGAAGATCAGCAGCGGCCCGAGCTCCAGCGCCAGCTTGAGCATCGGGTGATGCTTGTCTGTCGCCGACGGGGTGATATCGCTCTCGGTCGTCATGAGGTCCCTAATCCGTTCCCAAGTCAGTTTTTATCGTCAGTCTTCGTCGTCAGTATTGGTCTCGGACGCTTGCGCGCCCTTGCGGGCATATCTGTGGCATCAATCGTGATCGGCGGCAATGGTGCGCACAATCAGCCCCGCGCGTCTCCGAGGCCCGCGATCGCATGGGCAAAATCCTCGGCCTCGAAGGGCTCCAGATCATCCACGCCTTCGCCGACGCCGATGAAATAGACCGGCAGCTTGTGCTTGGCGGAGATGGCGACGAGGATGCCGCCGCGTGCGGTGCCATCGAGCTTGGTCATGATCAGGCCGTTGACGCCCGCGACGTTGCGGAAGATCTCGACCTGGCTCAGCGCATTCTGGCCGGTGGTCGCGTCGAGCGTCTGCAGCACGGTGTGCGGCGCGTCCGGATCGAGCTTGCCAAGCACGCGCACGATCTTCTCGAGCTCGGCCATCAGCTCCATCTTGTTCTGCAGGCGGCCGGCGGTATCGATGATCAGCACGTCGCATTTCTTCTGCTTCGCCTGTTCGAAAGCATCATAGGCAAGTCCCGCCGCATCGGCGCCGAGCTTGGTGCCGATGAATTCCGACTTGGTGCGGTCGGCCCAGATCTTCAGCTGCTCGATCGCCGCCGCGCGGAACGTATCGCCGGCCGCGACCATCACCTTCAGCCCGGCGCCGGAAAGCTTGGCGGCGAGCTTGCCGATGGTGGTGGTCTTGCCGGTGCCGTTGACGCCGACGACAAGGATGACATGCGGCTTGTGGCTGAGATCGAGCTGCAGCGGCTTGGCCACCGGCTTCAACACCTTGGTGATCTCGGCCGCCATGATGCGGCTCACATCCTCGCCCGACACGTCCTTGCCGTAGCGTTCCGACGCCAGCGTATCGGTGACCCGCAACGCCGTCTCGACGCCGAGATCGGCCTGGATCAGGAGGTCCTCGAGATCCTGCAGCGTGTCGTCGTCGAGCTTGCGCTTGGTGAAGAGCGCCGAGATCTGGCCCGTCAGCTGCGACGAGGTGCGCGCGAGGCCGGCGCGCAGGCGCTGGAACCAGTTGAGCTTGGCCGGGGGGACGATGGTGACGGGTTCCGGGGCCGCGGTGGCGGTGGCGAAGCCCTTGGGGAGGATGGGGGCGTCGGAGTCGGTCGGATCCGAGGCGTCACCGTCCGTGGCTTCCCCCCCTACCCTGCCGGGCATCCCCCCCACAGGTGGGGGGAGACTTGCGGCGGCGTCTTGCGCCTCGATAGCGTCTTCGCTCTTGGCGAGGTCAGCATCGGGTTCATCCGCGCTGTCGTCAGCTGGTTGGCGAAGGTCATGCTCCAGCTCAATCCCCCCACCTGTGGGGGGGATGCCCGGCAGGGTAGGGGGGGTCTTTTCAACAGGCTCCGCCTCCGCCTCAGCTTCCAGCAACGACAACGGCACCAGCCCGACATCATCGGTCGCCAGCGCCGTCGGCAGATCCTCGGAAACCTCGTCCTCGGCAACATCCTCGCCATCCGCCGAAGGCCCACCCGCAGTCTCCATCTCCTCCGGCAACACCGGATCGACGGCAACAGGCAACGCGTCCACCGGTGCGGATGGCACCGGCGCCGTCACCTCGGCAGCAACAGGCGCCTCCGCAACCGGCTCGACCGCAACCTCGGCGGCCTTGGTCTCGACCGTATCCGGCGCCTGCTCTTCCGCCGTCTTGTCGGGGCCGAAGGTGAAGACCTTTTTGATGAAGCTGAACGCCATGAGAATTCCGTCAGGTCAGGCCGCGGAGGCGGCCGTCAGTTGCATGTCGAGGTGCTTGCCGTTGTGGCCGATGATATCGACCTCGACCAGCGCGCGGGGGCTTAGCCCCGCCGCTGCGACAAGCGTGAAGTTTTCCGTATGCGCCAGTCCGTTGTTTTCCACCAGCAGCCATTGCCGCGTGCCGACCATGCGATCGAGATGGGACTGATGCAGCATATGTCCAGTGGCGCGCAGCCGTGCCGCCCGCTCCTTGACGAGCGCCCGGTCGAGCTGCGGCATCCGTGCCGCCGGCGTTCCCGGTCGCGGGCTGTAGGGGAAGACGTGCAGATGCGCGATTTGCGCGTCCTCGGCGAGCCTCACGGCATTGCCGAACATCTCTTCCGTCTCCGTCGGGAAACCGGCGATCATGTCGGCGCCGATCGAGATCTCCGGCCGCAGCCGTCTGACCTCGTTGACGAAATGAAGCGCATCGGCGCTGGAATGCCGCCGCTTCATGCGCTTCAGGATCATGTCGTCGCCATGCTGCAGCGACAGATGCAGGTGCGGCATGAAACGCGCTTCGTCGGCGATGAGATCGAGGAGATGCCGGTCCGCCTCGATGCTGTCGATCGACGACAGTCTGAGACGCCGGATATCCGGAACCTGCTTCAGAAGCGTCTTCGCCAGCAACCCGAGCGTCGGCTCGCCCGGCAGGTCGGCGCCGTAGCTGGTGGCGTCGACGCCCGTCAGCACGATCTCGCGATAACCGCTTTCGACGAGCTTGCGCGCCTGATCGACCACCGATCCCATCGGCACCGAGCGCGAATTGCCGCGGCCATAGGGGATGATGCAGAAGGTGCAGCGGTGGTCGCAGCCGTTCTGCACCTGGATGAAGGCGCGCACGTGGCCGTCGATGTGCTTGACCATCTGCGGCGCGGTCGCCTTGACGCTCATGATGTCGTTGACGCGCAGCTTCTCTTCGGCCGAGACGCCGAAATCCGGCAGCGCGCGATAATTGGCGCTCGCAAGCTTCTCTTCGTTGCCAAGCACCGCGTCGACCTCGGCCATCTCGGCGAAGGTGTGTTTCTCGGTCTGCGCGGCGCAGCCGGTGACGATGATGCGGGCATGTGGATTGTCGCGACGCGCACGGCGGATCGCCTGGCGCGCCTGGCGCACGGCCTCGCCCGTCACGGCGCAGGTATTGACCAGAATTGCGTTGTTCAAGCCGGCCTTTTCGGCCTCGGCCCGCATCACTTCGGATTCGTAGGTATTCAGACGACAGCCGAAGGTGATGACCTCGACCCCGCTCACTTGGCTTCCGCCCCCGGAGCCTCGACCGCCTCATCGCGCTGCCATACGCCCGTGGTGGGATCGACGGTGCCGGACCATTCCCATTCGGCGGGACCGGTCATGACGACATGGTCGTCCTCACGCCATTCGATTACCAGCGGCTGCCGGCTCGGCGCGGTGGCGACATCGATCGTGACCTTGCGGCCGGTACGCCCGGTGCGCGCGGCCGAGACGCCGGCGGCACAGGCGGCCGAACCGCAGGCAAGCGTCAGGCCGGCGCCGCGCTCCCAGGTACGGGTGCGCAGACTTGCGTCGGACGTCACCTGCGCCAGCGTGATGTTGGCCTTCTCGGGAAACATCGGATGGTTTTCGAGCAGCGGTCCGAAGCGCTCCAGATCGAAGCTCATCGGATCCCTGTCGACCCAGAAAATCGCATGCGGATTGCCGATCGACATGGCCGACGGCGAATGCAGCACCGGATTGTCGATCGGGCCGATCTGCAGCTCGATGCGGCTGGTATCGAAGAACTCTTCCGCCAGCGGGATCTTTTCCCACTGGAACACCGGCCGGCCCATGTCGACCGAGATCGTCCCGTCCTCGTGCTCGGCGGCATTCAGGATGCCGGCGACGGTCTGAAAGGTGAAGACCTTCTGGCCTGTTTCGGCCGACAGCGCCTGCACCACGCAGCGCGTGCCGTTGCCGCAGGCCTGCGCCTTGGTGCCGTCGCAGTTGAGGATATCGATCCAGGCATCGGTGCCCTCGGCCTTCGGATCGTGGATCGCCATGATCTGGTCGAACTGGGTCTCAGAGGCCGCATTGAGAGCGATCGCGGCTTCGGGTGTTACCTTGTCCTTGCGCCCGCGCATGTCGACAACCAGGATCTTGTTGCCAAGCCCGTTCATCCTCGCGAATTCGACCGTTGCGCTCATTGTCTCATGTCCATGTGTGTTTGGGCTGTATATGGCGGAAATGCGCGGGAATTACCAGTGGCGGCGTGATCGGCCCATCCGCTCGCTCCGTCACCGTGGCGACGGGGAAAATTTCGCACCCCGACCAAGAAACATCGCGACATTATCAGCATGATAGCCGAATTCACGACGCTTGTTCATCCCCGTCACCCCCGATCGCCACACACTGGTGACGTCATTGGACAGGGAGCCGGGTTCGCGAACCGGTAACGCCAAGGTTGGCATCCGGCGTTCGGTGATGGTTGTGAAGAGGTGGTTCCAAGGCCGTCAGGGCCAAGGGATCATCCGGCAAGGAAAGGCCGAGAGACGCTCCTGTCGGTCCG
The DNA here is from genome assembly GCF_000377565.1 of Rhizobium sp. 2MFCol3.1. Taxonomy (GTDB): domain Bacteria; phylum Pseudomonadota; class Alphaproteobacteria; order Rhizobiales; family Rhizobiaceae; genus Rhizobium. Next base: position 93,715 of record NZ_KB898373.1, read on the forward strand.
GACGAACCGGAACCTTGAAGCAACCGGGCAGGTGGAAACGCCTGACACACATACCACTTGATACAATACCGCCTGCCCGTTCCCTTTTTCAGCCCGCTGCCGTCGCCGAGCTTTGCTCCGCGCGGGATTTTGTGGTGCCTGAGACGCGGGCAGTCACTTCGACTGCAGAGAAGAATGCCCGGCCGAAGCCGGGCACGCCATTTATCGCGAGGCAGCACCGACGGCGGAGCCGCGGGTGGTCATGCGCAGGAGATAGTAGACCCCGCCGCCGATGCCGACGCCGAAGAACCAGCCGTATGTGCCCCACCACTCCGGCAGAACAGACGTGAAAGTCGGCAGGATCGAGGAGAAGAGCGCGCCGATCGCGAACGCGATGAAGGCGTTGACGTGCCAGCCGCTCTGGAAGCGGAATTCGCCGTCTTCGCGGTAGAGGGCCGCGACGTCGAGTTCGCCCTTCCGGATCAGGTAGTAGTCCACCATCATCACCCCGAAGATCGGCCCCATGGTCGAGCCGATGAAGTTGACGAAGTGGGCGGCTCCCGTCTCCCAGGGGGCGAATGGGTAGAGCACCAGCGCGATCAACGCCGCGATATAGCCGCCGCGCTTGAAGCTGATGTGGCGCGGGAAGACGTTGGAGAAGTCGAAGGCCGGCGAGACGAAGTTGGCGACGACGTTGATCCCGAGCGTCGCCACCGCGAAGGTGAGGGCCGCCAGAAGCGCCAGGAACCAGCTGTCGAACTTCGCCGAAATGGCTTCGGGATGCAGCAGCACCTCGCCATAGACGGTGAAGGCCGCCGTGGTCGTGACACCAGCCACGAGGCAGAAGGCGAGCAGGTTGATCGGCAGGCCCCAGAGATTGCCCTTTCGCAGCGTCTTCACATCCTTGGCGTAGCGCGAGAAATCGCAGAAGTTCAGGTAGAGGGCGGCGAAATAGGTGATCCAGGTGGCGGCGACAGCGGCGAGCGCAGGGAAGGTGCCCGGTTCATAGGGAACGCCGGCATCCTTGGTCTTTTCGATCAGCACGTCACGCGGGATTTCGGCTCCGAAGGAGAACGTGCCGGCCTTGACGACGAGATAGACGGCCAAGACAAGCATCATGATCCAGACGGCCGGTCCGGCCCAATCCTGGAACTTGCGCACCGTTTCCATGCCGCGCTGGATGATCAGGAGTTGCAGCGCCCAGACGATGACGTAGCAGATCACCTCCAGCGTCGAGTGGCCGAGGAAATGGCTGTTCTGGTGAAAGGCGAGAATGCTCTCGTTGCGGATCAGCAGCGCCACGATGGCGCCCGAGGCGGCCGCCGTCTGCGCGCCATACCAGAAGCAGGCGACGACCGCGCGCACCAGCGCCGGCGCATTGGCGCCAAAGGTGCCGAAGGAGGCGCGGGCCAGCACCGGGAACGGCACACCCGTCTTGACGCCGGCATTGCCGACGAGGCTCATCAGCACGAAGATGACAAGCGAGCCGAGACCGATGGCGATGACGAAATTGATGAAGCTGCCGCACAGAAGAAAAAGACTGGCGGCGAGATAATAGCCCCACAGGCTGTGAACGTCCGAGGTCCAGACGTTGAAAATGCTGAAGGCGCCCCACTTCCTCTCCCGAGCGGGCGCCAGATCCTCGTTGTACAACGAGGGCGACGGATTGCCAGATGTCATGTAATCCCCTCCTAGGATTCGCGGGCCACAAAATGGCCACAATCGAACTTGCTCCCGATTTGGGCATTTGACAAATATTTAATCAAATAATGCACAGGGGGACCGAGGACCCCTCTGCACGTGGTATAAAGACCCCTCCCCAACCCCTCCCCACGAGGGGGAGGGGCTAACCTGTGGCGACCTCCCTGCCAGCTCGTGTTCTCGGTGCTTGTTGAAAGGCTTCAGTTTGGTGGGGAAGGTGCGCCCAGCAAGCCCCTCCCCCTTGTGGGGAGGGGTTGGGGAGGGGACTAAACGCGGGCCTGGGAATGACCCAATCACGACCTCCCGCCAATGAATCTCACGCGCAAGGGGTGACAAAGCCCGCGTGATAGAGTATGCGCACCCCCGGAATGGGAATCTCCCATCAACCAAGCAAAGAAAGACAGACGCATTCGCCCCTGCCTGAAGAGGCATAGACCCGAGGCTTGACCCAAGGATCGATCGCAGGGCGCTCTGGTTGTCGAACCAACAATGAGGTTGACACATGAACATCATTCAGCAGCTTGAGGCCGAACAGGTCGCCAAGATCGAAGCCAAGCGCACGCTCCCGGAATTTTCTCCTGGTGATACCGTCCGCGTCAACGTGAAGGTCACGGAAGGCACGCGTACCCGCGTACAGGCCTACGAAGGCGTTTGCATCGCTCGCTCCGGCGGCGGTCTGCAGGAAAACTTCACGGTCCGCAAGATTTCCTACGGCGAAGGCGTCGAGCGCGTATTCCCGGTCTACTCGCCTGCCATCGAAAGCGTAGAAGTCGTTCGCCGCGGTAAGGTCCGTCGCGCCAAGCTCTACTACCTGCGCGACCGTCGCGGCAAGTCGGCCCGTATCGTTGAAGACACCGGCGTTCGCGCCCGCAAGCTCAACGACGCCGAGCGCGCCGCTCTCGCCCAGGAAAAGGCACGTCTGGAAGCTGAAAAGGTTGCAGCTGCTCAGGCTCTGGCAGCCGAAAAGGCAGCACAGGAAGCCGCCGAAAAGGCAGCTGCCGAAGCAGCAGCAGCTGAAGCAGCCGCCGCGGCCGAGCCGGCAGCGGAATAAGCTTCATCCGCAAGGATTGACGAAAAGGCGACCTCCGGGTCGCCTTTTTTGTTTTGGTGGTGTGGTCTTCCCCCTACTCCGCAATCTCCGGCTCGATCAGCCGCGCCATGTTGCGCAGCGATTCCTGCCAGCCGAGGTAGCATGCTTCCGGCGGGATGAGGTCGGGGATGCCGGCCTGGGTGATGTTGATCTCGGTACCGACGGAGACCTTCTTCAATTCGACCGTGACTTCCATCTCGCCCGGCAGATTGGGGTCGTCGAAGCGGTCGACATAGCGCACGCGCTCGCCGGGCACGAGTTCGAGATATTCGCCGCCGAAGGAATGGCTGTTGCCGGTCGTGAAGTTGCGGAACGACATCTTGAAGGTCCCGCCGACGGTCGGCTCGAAATGGTGGACGCTGCAGGTAAAGCCGTTCGGCGGCAGCCACTTGGCCATCGCGTCGGCTTCGATGAAGGCGCGGTAGACCTTCTCGGGCTTGGTGGCGAGAACGCGGTGCAGGCGGATAGTGCTTGGCATGGGATGTTCCTCCGAAGTTGATGCGATGGTTGGACCCTAAGGACGGATGGGCGGTGGATGATCCGACATCCGATTGGGAATTTGTTCAAGGGGGGACGATGGCCAGTGTTTTACCGTGTGGCCCCCTCATCGCCTCGCTGCGCTCCGGCACTTCTCCCCGCTGGGGCGAAGGGGCTGGTGGCTGGCGTCGTGCGCCCTCACAACGCCTATAGCGTTTTGTTTTGGCTGGGACGGTGCCACATCTGCCCTTCTCCCCAGCGGGGAGCAACCATGTCTCATCCATTCACATATTTCGGCGTCCATTCGGTCTGCCTGGTGAGGATGGTGTTGGCGAGAATGACGAGTTTTCTGGCGACCGCGATGACCGCGCACAGGTGCTCCTTGCCGTTGCCGCGCAACCGCTTGTAGAAGGCCGCCAGATCCGGATTGTGCCGGCTGGCGGTGAAAGCGCACATGAACAGGCTCTTGCGCAGCCTTTCGCGACCGCCCTGGATCCTGCGCCTGCCGCGATGCTTGCCGCTGTCGTCATCATAGGG
>NZ_KB898374.1 GCF_000377565.1 Rhizobium sp. 2MFCol3.1
ACGATCCGACAACCAGCTGCCGGGCGGGTGGCCACCCGCCCGGCAGAAACAACTATCTCATATTTTGATCATCCAAGAAGGTGCCGGCAGGCGGATGAGGGGGCCACACGGTACACCGCCAGCCCCCTCAAATTCACAGCAAAACCCTCAGATCTTCCCAGCCCGCTGCTGGATCATCATGAACGTGTCGAACGTATATTCCGACAGCTGCATCCACAGATACGCATCGCGCTTGAACGCCGTCTGGTCCTCGTAGATCTTCTTGAAATAAGGATTGGACGCCGAAATCTCCGCATAGATCCCGAGCGACGCCTGGAAGCAGGCTTCCATGATCTCCTGGCTGAAGGGACGCAGCGTCGCGCCCTCGGAGACCAGCTGCTTCAGCGCCGGCGGGTTCTTCATGTCGTACTTCGCCATCATGTTGGTATTGGCAAAGGCGCAGGCATCGGTGAGTGCCGCCTGATAGTGCTTCGGCAGGCTGTTCCATTTTTCCAGGTTGAAGAATGCATGCACCGTGGGGCCACCCTCCCACCAGCCGGGATAGTAGTAATACTTGGCGACCTTGTGCAGGCCGAGCTTCAGGTCGTCGTATGGGCCGACGAACTCGGAAGCGTCGATCGTGCCCTTTTCCAGCGCCGGATAGATATCGCCGCCGGCGATCTGCTGCGGGATGACGCCGAGCTTGCTGATCACCTGGCCGGCGAGGCCCGCGATGCGCATCTTTACGCCCTTCAGATCATCCAGCGTGTTGATTTCCTTGCGGAACCATCCGCCCATCTGGGCGCCGGTATTGCCCGCCGGCAGGCCGTAAATGCCCTGTGTGGCATAGAATTCGTTCATCAGCGTGTTGCCGTTGCCCTCGTAGAACCAGGCATTGGTGAGGCGCCCGTTGAGGCCAAAGGGAATGGCGGTGCCGATCGCGTAGGTCGGGTCCTTGCCGACGAAGTAATAGGAGCAGGTGTGCGCCGCTTCCACCGTTCCGGCGCTGACGGCATCGGCCGCCTGCAGGCCGGGAATGATCTCGCCGGCGGCAAAGGGCTGGATGGTGAAGTTGCCGTCGGTCGATGCGGCCAGATGCTTGGCGATATCGTCGGCCGCGCCATAGATCGTGTCCAGGCTCTTCGGAAACGACGATGTCATGCGCCAGGCGATCTTCGGATTTTCCTGGGCGATGGCGGGGGCCGCCAGAGCCGAGGCAGCAACGGCGCCGACGCCCGCTGTTCCTGCCTTCTTGAAGAATGAACGACGATCCATCAAAAACCTCCCATTGTTGGTTCTGCGGGGCCAAACTCTCCCCACCCGCGGAACGAGGGAAGCTAAGCATGCGGACGCAGGTGATTCAAGCGCCGGCCTATTAGTCTTTGGGATCACGACACCAATATGGCGAGTACGGCATTTCGATCGGAATCAGCGGCTTAGTCGTCTCGTCGCGCCGCCGCCACATGGCCTTGCCGCAATTTGGCCGGGCACATCAGGCACACGTTGACAGGAAAGCCGTTCTGGTTTCTCTCATTGGCAAGAGATGATCGCCCTCAGGATAGACAATGACCAAGCCCATCGTCGCCGTTCCCGCCGATATCCGCAGCTTTGACGGCGCCACCTGGCATGCCGTGCAGCACCAATATGTCCGCGCCGCGCTGAATGCCTCCGGCGTCATGGCCTTCATCATCCCGGCCTTCGAGGAAGGCTACGACATCGACGCCATTCTCGACCGTGTCGACGGCGTCCTCGTGTCGGGCTCGGCCAGCAACGTCCACCCCGCGCGTTACGGCAAGGAAGCGACCGAAGCCGACGGCCCCTTCGACCCCGCCCGCGACGCCACCTCGCTGCCGCTCATCCGCCGCGCCATCGACCGCGCCATCCCGCTGCTCGCCATCTGCCGCGGCATCCAGGAACTGAACGTCGCGCTCGGCGGCACGCTCGCCAGCGAGATCCAGGACCAGCCCGGCATCTGGGACCACCGCAAACCCGATAATGTCGATCGCGACGGCATGTACGCCATCCGCCAGAACGTGATCGTCAGGGAGGGTTCCTGCATCGCGGGCATCGTCGGCGCCGGCGAGATCAAGGTGAACTCGCTGCACCGCCAGGCGATCGCCGAGACAGCGCCGCGCCTTACGGTCGAAGCGGTCGCCGAGGACGGCACGGTCGAGGCCGTCTCCGTCATCGACGCCAAGGCCTTTGCCGTCGGCGTGCAGTGGCATCCCGAATACTGGGCCGAGACCGACAAGCCCTCCAACCAGCTCTTCACCGCCTTCGGCGACGCCGTCCGCGACTATGCCGCGACCAAGCTGCCGGCCAAGGCTACGAAGGTGGTGGCGTAGGCGAAGACTTACGTCTTTGCTTTATCGCATGTCGTCGCCGCAAAACCGCTACACACTTTTGCGCGACATGCTTTAGCCCCGCCGCGCCCAGCGCAGACCAGCCACCACGGCGATGGCAAGAAGAGGCCAGATTGCCCAGAAGTTGCCGTGCCAGGAGAGAAGGTTGATGCCGATCAGCCCGAGCGCCGAGACGGCAAGCGCCACAAGCCGCGCATCGTAGCGCTGCTGCAGATGCGCCCAGCGCATCGCCGCGACATAGGCCAGCGCCAAGAGCGGCCACGCCGCCCAGAAGACCCCGTGCCATGTCAGCGTGTTGATGACGACGAGCGCTGCGGCGATCACGCCGAGCACCTCAAGGTTCCGCCGCTGATCCGGCGATTGCCCCGCGTTCTGGCCTGACAACACGCCGGCCAAGAGCCCCCGTCGCCTACCTGATAACGGCCCCGGCCCCGTCGATTGAGCCGCAGCGCCCGACGGCATCCCGGCGGCACGCGTAGGCCCCGCCGTCGGCGGCGCCGCGTCGCCAGCACCTTCGCCGATTCTGACGGCATAGCTCGGCACCGCCTCGGCCACGTTCTTCACGTTCAGCGGCCCGAGGAAATCGAACCCGACCGCCACCTTGTTGCGCACCTGATCGTAAACCGTGTTCGAGATCACCACGCCGCCGGCCGGCGCCTGCGCCTGTAGCCGTGCGGCGATGTTGACGCCATCGCCATAAATATCGCTGCCCTCGACGATCACGTCGCCAAGATTGATGCCGATGCGAAACAGCATGCGGCCATCGGCGGGCCGAGCGGCATTCAGCCCCGCGAGTTCGTTCTGCACGTCGACGGCGGCGCGCACCGCCTCGACCACGCTTGGAAACTCGGCGATCAGCCCGTCGCCCCAGGTATTCACCACCCGTCCGCCATGCGACTCAATCAACCTGGACATCCGGTCGCGATACCGCTTCAGCGTCTCGAGCGTCCCCTCCTCGTCGACGCCCATCAGCCGCGTATAGTCCTGCACATCCGCTGAAAAGATCGTCGTCAGCTTGCGCTGCGTCTCACTCGAACTATCCGCCACCTCGGCTCCCTCTCGCATGAGCTCGTGCGTTGCATCCTAGCGCTGCATCTTACACACCATGGCAAGCCGGAGGCAAACGCGCTCGGAGCCCATTCTTGATGCGCTTGGTGAACGACCGAGGCGAGCGTTGTGCGCAAACGGCAACCCCAAACTCCCTCATCCTCACCCTTGTGGTGGGGATCCAGCCACGGCGCGTCTGCGCCGTGAATAGCCAACCCATGCCGTGTCAGAAAAAGAGTCTCTCGCCGCGCGGACGCGCGTCGGATGGATTCCCGCCACAAGGGCGAGAATGAGGGCAGAGAGGGTGAGCGGGCTCGCAGGAAGCACCGCCCAAAACCCATCACCCCTTGACGGGCGTCTCGGCCACCGGCGTCAGCGGCTTGCGCGCATCGAACCACCCAACCAGATTGTCGACCACCAGATCGGCCATCGCATTGCGGGTCGGAACCGAGCCCGAGGCGATGTGCGGCAACAGCACGGCGTTGGGGAGTGCCATCAGCGCCTCCGGCACCGTCGGTTCGTCATAAAACACGTCGAGACCGGCAGCACCCAAGGCACCCGAGGACAGCGCCTCGATCAGCGCATCTTCATCGACGGTCCAGCCGCGCCCGACATTGATGAACACGCCATCCGGCCCGAGCGCCTTCAGGATATCGGCATTGACGGTCTTGTGCGTCTGCGGCGTCTTCGGGACGATCGCGATCATTGTATCGACGGCTTCGGCGAGACCTTCCAGCGTCGGATAGTGGTCATAAGGCAGCGCCTCGTTGCGCGAGCGGGTGTGGTAGCTGATCTTGACCTTGAACGGTTCCAGCCGCTTGGCGATCTCCTGGCCGATGCGGCCAAGGCCGTAGAAGCCGACATGGCGGCCCTTGAGCGAGAAGCGCGACAGCGGATAGCTCTGCCCCGGCTTCCAGTTGCCGGCGCGCAGCCAGTTCTCGGCGCGCGGAAATTCGCGGATGGTGTTGAGCAGCAGCCCGATCGCCGTGTCGGCCACTTCGTCGTTGAGGACGTCAGGGGTGTTGGTGACCACCACGCCCTTGGTCGCGGCATGCTTGGCATCGACGCTGTCATAGCCGACGCCGAAGCTGGAGATCAGCTCCAGATTGGGCAGCGCATCGATATCGGCGGCGGAGAAGGTGCCGGATACGGCGACACCGCGAATACGGCCTGCGGTCTCGGCGTCGAGCGACTTGGCGTCAGCCTCGATGACGTCAAAACCTTGCTTCAGGCGCGCCAGAACGCGCTCGTGCATTTTCCCCGGAACGAGAACAGCGGTACGGGACATGGCTTTTCCTCTTCGATTTGTCGCGCGCCCTTGATGACTTGGGATAGAGGGCGGGGATTATGACCGGGGCCGGAAGGGGCTGGTCGATTGGCGGATGCGCATCTCGGGCTTGATGAGATGGATGCCGTCGGGTTCGTGGCTGCCGGCGAGGCGATCGAGCAGCGCGCGGGCGGCGAGCCGGCCGACTTCGGCCTGGCCGTTCCACACGGTTGTCAGCGCCGGCATCGAGATCGACGCCTCCTCAAGATCGTCATAGCCGGTAACGGAAATATCGGTGCCGGGCACCAGGCCGGCGCGGGCGATGCCGTTCATCAGGCCGATGGCGACGAGATCGTTCCAGCAGACGGCGGCCGTCGGCTTCTGCGGCAGAGACAGGAAGTGCACCGCCGCCTCGAAGCCGCCCTGCATCGAGCGGGGGCCTGGAATGCGCAGGCCCGGATCGACCTCGATCTCCGCCTTGCGCAGCGCGTTCACATAACCCTGGTAGCGGTCGCGGCCGGTGGACGTCTGGTCGGTGCCGCCGATCATGGCGATCGAGCGGTGGCCGAGGCCGATCAGATGATTGGTGGCAAGCGAGATGCCGTAGCTGTCGTCGCCGCGATAGGTCGGCAGCTCCGATCCGTCCATGGAGCGGGCAACGAGAATGGCCGGCATGCCGTTATCCTCGGCAAGCTGCATGTCCTCCGGCGGCGTGCCGATCGCCGGCGACATGATGACGCCATCGCCGCCGAGCTGCAGCAGCGTCTCGATGAAGGTGCGCTGCTTTTCGACGGAATCGTAGTGGTTGGAGAGAATGAAGGTGTGCCGGCTGCGGTCGAGCTCGCTTTCGATCGCCTTCAGGATTTCCCCGTAGAACGGGTTCATGATGTCGTGCACGACAACGCCGATGATGCCCGAGCGCGAGGTGCGCAGGCTGGCCGCGCGGCGATTGTAGATATAGCCGAGCGCGCGCGCCTGTTCCTTGATCTTGTCGCGGGTGGCGCCGGCGACCAGCGGGCTGTCGCGAAGCGCCAGGGATACGGTTGCGGTGGAAATGCCGAGCGTTTCGGCGATCGTCGAAAGCTTGATCTTCTGCGCCACTGTGCCTCCCGGATCGCGCGGAAGGACTGTGACGCGCGATGAACATATGCACCCGGCCAGCTGTGAGCCGAGCGTCCTTAAAATGTTTAATTAAAAGATTAAACCGGAGCAGGCAATTTCTAATTTCACAAAACCGTCAGATTTCATCCGGCTCGTCGAGCACGATGGCATCGGCCTGCAGATTGCCGTCGATCGCCTTCAGAAGCCGCACCAGATTGCGGATTTCCTTCTCGGAAAAATCGAGCGTCGCCAGCCGGTCGCAGGCTGTCGCGGCCTGCTCGATGGCCGCAACGCTGCCGCGGCCGAGATCGGTGAGATAGACCTTGGTAAGGCGCGCGTCGTCGGCATCTGCCTTGCGCTCGAGAAAGCCCTGCGCCTCCATGCGACCGATCGTGCGCGTCATGGTCGGCGCCTTGACGCCAAGCTTGTGCGCCAGCGCCCCTGCCGTCATGCCGTCGCTTTCGGCGAGCGACGTGATGACGCCATCCTGCCCGGCATAGAGCCCGCTCTCCAGGAGGTTGCGGGAGAGCACGGTGCGCATGGAGCGGGCGGCCTGCGTCAAAGCCGGCGAAAGATCGACCACCGTATACTCGGTCTGGTCCTTCTTCTTCGACTTCTGCTTCTTGCCGTCCTTGTGCTTCTTACCCATTGCCGTCCCTTTGATCTTGCCGCGCCCTGCACCCAATTGAGGTTGTGAGGGACGGCAACAGTTTCATTTGGCGCCTAAGCCTTCCTCCAAATCCATTTTGATTTAAAGGCTTATGCATTAAGCATTGAGATCGTTGCGTTATGACATTGCGCATGATCTCGTCATAAACAAGAGGCCTTAGCCGGATGAACGCGCCAGCGACCGAGTTCGACGACCACGATCCGCAATTTTCTGGTGCGGAGCGCGACCGGCACATCGTTGTCCTGCCGCTCGGCGCCCATGAACAACACGGCCCCCACCTTCCCTTCGATACCGACACGCTGATCGCCAACGGCATCGTTAGCAGGCTCAAAACCGCGCTTCCCAAGACGCTTCCGGTAACCTTCCTGCCGACGGAATCAGTCGGCTACTCAATCGAGCATATGGATGTGACAGGAACGCAAACGCTGACCTATGGCGAGGCGATCGAGCGCTGGCTCGGCATCGCCGAGAAACTGGCACGACAGGGCATCCGCAAATTCGTCATGCTCAACGCCCACGGCGGCAACTCGCCGCTGATGACTGTTGTCGCGACTGAAGCCCGCGTGCGCTTCAACATGCTGGCCGTCGCCACCAGCTGGACCCGCTTCGGCCTGCCCGATGGGGTGATCTCGCCGGAAGAAAAGGCGATCGACATCCACGGCGGCGACATCGAGACCTCGGTGATGCTGGCGCTGCACCCGGACAAGGTGGACATGTCGAAAGCCGAAAACTTCCCCTCCCGCCAATCCGACCTCGCCGCCCGCTACAAGCACCTTCGCGCCTACGGCCCTCACGCCTTCGGCTGGAAGATGTCCGACCTGAGCACCCAAGGCGTCGCCGGCAATGCCGCCAAGGCGACCGCCGAAAAAGGCGAGGCGCTGATCGCCCACGCGGTGAAGGGGCTGGTGGAATTGCTGGAGGATGTTGACGCGTTCGACGTGAGCACGCTGAGATAGCGGGCCGCTTGTATCGGCCGGTGCTTTTCATCATATTGATTGCAATCGCAGTGGCTGACACAGGAGGCCCGCATGCGCATTTCAGTGAAAGAGGCTGAAGGACAGCTGACCGAACTGGTCCGCCTTGCCAATCAGGGCGAAGAGATCGTGTTGACGCAGGATGGCCGGCCTAGCGCGCGTATAACACCGTTGAAAAAGCCCCTGAGCGCAGAAGAGAAGTCACGAATCTTCAATGAGGTCAGGGAGCGCGTCAGAAAGATGGATCTTCCACCGGGTCCCGACGCCGCTCACAGCCAGGACTTTCTGTATGACGAGTACGGTCTGCCAAAGTGATTGTGGTCGACACATCAGCACTCATGGCCTTCATCGCGAGCGAGCCCGCAGCAGAACAATGCCAGGCTATCTTGGAGCGAGAGCGGGAAATACTGATGTCAGCGGCAACCGTGACGGAGGCGCTGATCGTGGCTGAAGGCCGAGGCATCTCAGCCGATATGCGCTATATCATCGAGACATCAGTCACTGAGATCGTGGAGCTGACATCAATCCGCGCCGAACTTGCAGCGGACGCCTATCGCTCGTGGGGAAAGGGCTTTCACCCGGCCCATCTTAACTTCGGCGATTGCTTCTCTTATGCCACCGCCAGGGAGTTCGATTGCCCGCTGCTCTACATCGGCAACGACTTCTCGAAGACCGACGTGAAATCGGCAATTCCGCGCGGCACATCCTAATGTGATCTTATAACATACGAATCCCTTTGAACTGCCGCGCCGCACCCCTTATATGAGACGACGAATTTGAAAGGCCCGGGAGAAAAACCCGAGCAAGCCCCCACCTATCGAGGTTCTCATGACCGACGCTCTCCAGACGCAACCCAAGCCCATCCCCGTCACAGTTCTCACCGGCTACCTCGGCGCCGGCAAGACGACGCTGTTGAACCGCATCCTGACGGAAGCGCATGGCAAGAAGTATGCCGTCATCGTCAACGAGTTCGGCGAGATCGGCATCGACAATGATCTGATCGTCGAATCCGACGAAGAGATCTACGAGATGAACAATGGCTGTGTCTGCTGCACGGTGCGCGGCGACCTGATCCGCGTCGTCGAAGGCCTGATGCGCCGCCCCGGCCGTTTCGACGGCATCATCGTCGAGACGACGGGCCTTGCCGATCCGGTGCCTGTTGCCCAGACCTTCTTCATGGATGACGACGTTCGCGCCAAGACCGAGCTCGATGCCGTGGTCGCCCTCGTCGACGCCAAGCACCTGCCGCTGCGCCTGAAGGACAGCCGCGAGGCCGAAGACCAGATCGCCTTCGCCGACGTCGTGCTGATCAACAAGACCGACCTCGTCACGCCGGAAGAGCTGGCGCAGATCGAAGACGTCGTGCGCGCGATCAACCCGTCGGCCCGCGTCTACAAGACCAGCCGCTCCGGCGTCGATCTCGCCCGCGTGCTCGACCAGGGCGCCTTCAATCTGGAACGCGCGCTGGAAAACGACCCGCACTTCCTCGACCACGATCACCCCGACCATGTCTGCGGTCCCGATTGCGGCCACGACCATGGCCACCATCACCATGCGCACGACCATGATCACGATCATCACCACCACGATCATGACCATCACCATCACGACCACGGGCACGACCACCATCACCATGGCGCCGTCTCCCCGATCCATGACGTGACGGTGCAGTCGGTTTCGCTGCGCGGCGGCGAGATGAATCCGGACCGTTTCTTCCCCTGGATCCAGAAGATCACCCAGACGCAGGGCCCAAACATCCTGCGTCTCAAGGGCATTATTGCCTTCAAGGACGATGCCGAGCGCTATGTCGTTCAGGGCGTGCACATGATCATCGAAGGTGACCACCAGCGCGCCTGGAAGGACGGCGAGAAGCGCGAGACGCGTCTCGTCTTCATCGGCCGCGAGCTTGACCGCGAAAAGCTCGAAGCCTCCTTCAAGGCGTGCGAGGCCTCTGCCTGATGCCGACTGTTGCCCCGTTTGATATCGACGGCCATATCTTGGCCGTCGAATTTTTAGGTGATACCCCCTTCTTCGCCAGCGCCACCGGCACGTTTCACCGGCTGGATGGTTCTGAAAAGGTCACCGAAGCCCATCAGGGCATGCTCACCTGCATCCGCGATCCCTATAGCGAAAGCCTGATCTCTGGCGGCGAAGACGGCAAGGTGCTGCGGATTGCGGCCGATGGCAGCGTCACCGAGCTGGCGCATGCGCCGCGCAAGTGGATCTCGCAGCTCGCCGCCGGCCCGCAGGGCGCCATAGCCTATTCCCACGGCAAGAGCGCGATCGTTCGCCTTGCCGATGGCACCACCCGCGAATTCACCGAGGAACGCACCGTCGAAGGCCTCGCCTTCGCACCCAAGGGCATGCGCGTCGCCGCCGCCCGCTATAATGGCGTGTCGCTGCATTGGGTGGCGGGCGATGCCAAGCCCGTCGATCTCGAATGGAAGGGCGCCCATACAGGCGTGACCTTCTCGCCGGATGGCAACTTCCTCGTCACGACAATGCAGGAAAACGCGCTGCACGGCTGGAAGCTCGACATCAAGCCCGGCTCTGAAGCCCGCCACATGCGCATGACCGGCTACCCCGCCAAGGTCAAGTCGCTCTCGTGGTCGGCCAAGGGCAAGTGGCTCGCCTCATCAGGCGCCCCCGCCGCCATCGTCTGGCCGTTCTCGGGCAAGGATGGCCCGATGGGCAAGGCGCCGCTCGAACTCGGCACGCGCGCCAACATCATGGCGACATCGGTCAAGTTCCACCCGGCCGAAGACATTCTCGCCATCGGCTTCATCGACGGCATGATCCTCGCCGTTCGCCTCGCCGACAGCAAGGAAGCGCTGATCCGCCGCCCCGGCAAGGGTGCGATCACCGCTATGAGCTGGAGCAAGAACGGCAAGCTGCTGGCCTTCGCCTCGGAAGCCGGCGATTGCGGCGTGGTCGATATCGCCGCCTGAGGCGCATAATAAAGACGTTCGCGAACAGAGAGCCTGATCAGATGCCGCAGACCGGAAACGCCATCGCCGAAACCGCAGCCGCCAACGATGCCTCTGCATGGGTGTTGATCCGCGCCGAGGCCCTGGCGCTCTGCGAACGCGAACCAGTCTTGCGGCCTCTTTTGACATCGCAGGTGATCGAGGCTGCGGATAGCGCGACAATCGTTGCCCGCGTGCTCGCCGCGCGCCTCTCGCGCGCCGATGTCGATACGGCGGCTCTGACGACGCTTCTCCAGGAGACGCTGACCCCTGATATCCTCACCGATATCCAGGCCGACCTGATGGCGGTGCGCAAGCGCGATCCGGCCTGCACGACCTATCTGCATGCGCTGCTCAATCTGAAGGGCTTCCACGCCCTGCAGATCCACCGCGCCGCTCATAAATTGTGGAACGACGACCGCGTCGAGGTCGCCAGCTGGCTGTCCAATCTCGCCTCGCTGGTCTTCGGCCCGGATATTCACCCGGCCGCGAGGATCGGCTCGGGCATCATGCTCGACCACGGCTCCGGTATCGTCATCGGCGAAACGGCTGTCATCGAGGACGAGGTCTCCATCCTTCAGGGCGTCACGCTCGGCGGTACTGGCAAGGAAACCGGAGACCGCCACCCGAAGATCCGCCGCGGCGTGATGATCGGCGCCGGCGCCAAGATCCTCGGCAATATCGAGATCGGCGCCTTTAGCAAGGTCGCGGCCGGCAGCGTGGTGGTAAAGCCGGTTCCGGCCCATTGCACGGTGGCGGGCGTCCCGGCCGCTGTGGTGCGCATCCATCCCGCCAGCGAAATCCCCGCCGAGAGCATGGACCAGAACATCTGAGCCTAAGCCGCCTGCTCCTGCGCCGGCGATGCCTCGACCCGGTCGCGGCCCCGCCGCTTGGAAGCGTAGAGCGCGGTATCGGCCCGCTCCAAAAGCCTCTTGAAGTCGATATCCGGACCGCTGCAGGCGGCGACGCCGATGCTCAACGTTGGAAGCGACGCAAACACCGCCATCGTCGAAACCTGCTCCGAAAACGCCAGCCGCATCCGCTCGGCGACCGCGATCGCCCCGTCCTCGGCGGTATTCTTCAGCACCACGAGAAACTCGTCGCCGCCGTGGCGAGACAGGAGATCATCGGGCCGCAGCACGCTGCGCGCCGCACTTGAAAACAGCCGAAGCACATCGTCTCCGACGGGATGGCCGTGCTGGTCGTTCAATTGCTTGAAGTGATCAATATCGACCACCAGCAGCGCCAAAGCATGAGCATCGCGCACCGGCAGCCGTTGCGCCAGTCCGCCGCGGTTGAGCGCTCCCGTCAGCGGATCATGATGCGCCAGCGCGATCAGTTCGCTCCTGTTGCGCTCGGCCGCCATCAGCACGATCAGCATGCTGCGCAGCGCCAGAAAGATCACCGCCGTCGATGCCATCCAGCTATGGGCGACGGTGGCGCCGTAGGGATCCGGGCCCGCGATCTCGCCCGTTGCCGCCATGACGCTACGCACCAGGAAGATCGCCGCCGTCGGCAGATAGAGCCATGCGAGCAGCCCCGCCGAGAAAAGCTTCTCGCGCCTGTAGATGCCGATACCTTCGCGTAGCACCGCCAGATCGCACAGGCAGCAGATGGCCGAGACATAGAACAGCCGCGTCGACACAGACATGTCGCCGGAGGGCAGAGCCGCGACCGGGAGGCTGATGCAGACAAGCGCCAGCGCGCAGGCAAGCATCGACACCGGCCGGCCGGCGAGCACGCGGATGGCGAAGAACGACAGCAGGTAACCGGCGATGGTCAGCACATTGCCCAGCTGGATCGACAGCACATAGGGGATGTAATTGCGCAGGCAGACGAGCAGCGTACCCACGCCGAGCACCAGATAGCTGGCGCCCCACCAGGCCGGCCAGCGACCGAACCGCCCGGTCCAATAGCTCACCATATGCGCGCTTCCGAGAACCAGCAGCGTCATGGCGGAGACGACGTAGATCGTCCGCAGATCCAAAATCATGTACGCGCCTCCAATCCACCGGCGCGGACACGTTACGAGATCGCTATTGCGTTTTGATTGGAACGCTCGGTCGCATTTTAATCAACGCGCCGAAAACCCCGCTCAGACAGGGCGTGCGGCGGCGATGATCTCGGAGAGAAGCCCGTGCAGCGCATCGCGGTAACCGGTTCTCGCCGAGGGGCCGTTTTCGTCTGAAGTCATCACGACGGTGAGCTTCAGCGACGGCACGATATAAAGCATCTGGCCGCCATAGCCCCAGCCGAAATGAACTTGCTCGCCGCCGATCTCTCGCGAGAACCAGCCGTAACCGTAGTCATCGCCCGAGAAGCGCGAATTGGTGCGGTGCTGCCAGGACTGAACGACCCAATCGGCGGGCACGACCTGCGTGCCATCTCGAGCCTTGCCGCCATTGCGATAGAGCTCGCCGAAGGCAAGCAGCGAGCGCGCGGTCATCGCCATCTGATTGCCGCCGAGATAGATCCCCTGCGGATCCCGCTCCCATGCGCCGATGCGAAAGCCATCGACCGGCGCCAGCCACTCCCGCGCCAAGGCGAGCGTCGATTTCCCGCCGACCTTGGTCAGGATCGCCGAGAGCAGATGGGTCGAGGCTGTCGAATAGAGCATCTGCCCGCCCGGCTCATCGGCAAACGGCTGCGCAAGCGCGAACCGCACCCAGTTGCGCGACGACACGAAACGACCGTAGTCGGGACCGGAGAGACGGCCAAGCCCGGCCTGCATGGAGAGCAGGTTACCGATGGTGATCTCGCCGAGCCTTGGATCCGGATTGTCTGGCAGGTCGGCTTTGAGGATCGGCGCGATCTTCTGATCCGGCCCCTCGAGCAAGCCCTTCTCAATGGCTATGCCGACGAGGCTTGAGATGATCGACTTGGAGGCCGACTTGATGTTGACGGATTCCTTGGTCGAATGGCCGCGATAGCCATGCTCGGCGATGATCTCGCCATCCCTGGCGACGACGACAGCCTTCAGTGGCCGCAACTCCTCTCGTGACGCGCCGCCATCAAGCAGCGTGGCAACCGCGTTCGGCTGCTGCGCGAAGGCGGCGGCTGGCGTGAGCGACAGGACGAAGAGAAGTGCGAGGCGCTTGATCATGCGCCATTATCTATGACGGGCGGCCGATCAAATCATCGGCCGTCCCTTCAAACTCACATGGATGTGAAACCTTATGATCGCGCTTTCTGCGAGATCATTGATGCACGCATTTTCGGTTCATCTGGGGTCGCTTTTGCGCTTTCGTGAATTTCGCGATCATCCCCGCCGGACATTTCTTGTCGTCGAAGAGCACGGATTCGCCCGGCGCCATCGCATCGACCGTCGGCTTCGCCGTCACCGTCTTGATTGCTGCAAAGCAAGTCGACGCGCCCGCCAACGACAGCAGGCAGGCGGCGGAAAGGGAAAAAAGTAGAGACCGTATCATATGCTCGCCCTCACGTTTTAGTGATCACTAAAATACATTCCTACGGAATCGCGCCGTCGGCAAGTCATCCGATCGGCGAGCAGCACGAATATCCGCGCGCGGACTGCCCACGGCGGTGAAATAGGGAGAAGGCAGGCGGTCGAGGTTTGGGGTAGTGGATGTCAGGCTGGTCCGCCTGCCCGATCGTTCCAGGCTTTCCGGCTTCATCAGATCGACAGGAGCGTCTCTCGATCTGGCGTCCCCGAACGAATCATCTGCCCTGACGGCATCCGATTCGACCTTTCGCGACCGTCATCGAGCGCCGAATTATGAACGGAGACCGAACCGGTTCATGAACCCGGCTCCCTGCTCGATGACGCGTTCATGATGCTCCGACCCTACGCCATGGGGATGATTCTCGCCCATATTTTCATCCATATGATTGTTTTTTCTGCATTTTATTAGAACGAAAAGTGAATTTCTTCCCCATAAAGGCGAAGCTGCGGTGTTGCTAAAATATCGTTAAAATTTACCGTCACAGTTTTTTGTTCATCTGGCGTTCAGAAAACTCTTGGGAAAGCCGACTTTTGCGCTCACATTAGATACCAGAGAACTAGGAGTGCATGAATGATTCTTAAGGCCACAGCCGCAGCGACCATATTCGCGGTCTATGCTTTCACGATGTTTTTCATCGCCGCCATACCGGACAATATCGTACAGACTGCCGGGACACAGCTGGTTGACGCCAGCGTCGTGAAATAAGCGCCCTCAAACGACCGGCGTAGCGAATACAGAGGGGATGATAGTCCGCCGGCTCTTCCGGCGCCCCTTCAAACTGATTTCCTGAAACTGGAAATGAAACAAAAAAGCCCCTCCCTTTCGGGGAGAGGCTCTGCGGGACAAGGCCTCGGACAAAACCTGATTCAGGCCGCCCTGCGGATCGGCGCGCTGGCCAGCATCCGCCC
The DNA here is from genome assembly GCF_000377565.1 of Rhizobium sp. 2MFCol3.1. Classification (GTDB taxonomy): domain Bacteria; phylum Pseudomonadota; class Alphaproteobacteria; order Rhizobiales; family Rhizobiaceae; genus Rhizobium. The sequence goes on from NZ_KB898374.1 coordinate 14,740, forward strand.
CGTTGGGACGATCATGCCGGCCGCGCCGTCAAGCCAGCCCTCGACAAGCTCGAGCGCCAGAAAGCGCGAGCGTTCGAACGGGCCAGGCATGACGAGATGCTGAGCCTTTGCGGCGAAGAAGCCGAAACGCTCGTAATAGGGGGCATCGCCCACAAGCAGGATGGCGCCGTGACCACGGGTCTTGGCTTCCAGCATGGCGGCACGCATCAGAGCCGAGCCGACACCCTTGCCCTCGAAGCTGGAATCGACCGCCAGCGGTCCGAGCAGCAGCGCGTCGATGGCCGTGCCATCGGCATTGACGCCGGCTTCGACATTCCACAGGCGCACGGTGCCGATGACGTGACCGTCGCGATCACGCGCAACCAGCGCCAGGCCTTCGGCCGGAACGCGGCCACGGCGGATCTTTTCCGACGACTTGCCGCGGCGGTTCGGACCCATGGCGCGATCGAGCAAATTCTCGCGCGCAACGACATCGCCGGCATTTTCGGCGTCGATGGTGAAAATGGAATGCGCAAAGAATGCGCGGACAGAATCAAGAACAGCGGCCATCTTGGCCTCCCGTACCCAAAACCGTTATCAGCGGCGGTGAATATGAATTGTGAAGGTGCCGCCCCGGCTGGCTACGGGGCCGGCGGTATCAGATGATGTAGGCCTTCAGCGGCTCAAAGCCGTTGAACGCGACCGCCGAGTAGGTGGTCGTGTAGGCGCCGGTGCCTTCGATCAGGATCTCGTCGCCGATCGAAAGAGTGAGCGGCAGCGGGTAGAGGTTCTTCTCGTAAAGCACGTCGGCGGAATCGCAGGTCGGGCCGGCGATGACGCAGGGCTCCATTTCGTCGCCGTCACGCTCGGTGCGGATCGGGTAACGAATGGCTTCGTCCATGGTTTCGGCCAGACCGCCGAACTTGCCGATGTCGAGGAACACCCAGCGAGCGGCGTCGTTGTCCGACTTCTTCGAGATCAGCACGACTTCCGTCTTGATCACGCCGGCGTTGCCGACCATGCCGCGGCCCGGCTCGATGATCGTCTTCGGCAGGTTGTTGCCGAAGTGGTCACGAAGGCTCTGGTAGATCGCACGACCGTAAGCTTCAGCCGACGGAACGTCGCGCAGGTACTTGGTCGGGAAGCCGCCGCCCATGTTGACCATCTGCAGGTGGATACCCTGCTTGGCCAGCTGAACGAAGACGCGCTTGGCATCGGCAAGAGCCGAATCCCAGGCATCGACCTTGGTCATCTGCGAACCGACGTGGAACGACACGCCGTAGGATTCGAGGCCGAGCTGATGCGCGTAGACGAGAACGTCGACGGCCATCTGCGGCACGCAGCCGAACTTGCGCGACAGCGGCCATTCGGCGCCTTCGCCATCGGTCAGAACACGGCAGAACACGCGGGCGCCGGGAGCGGCACGCGCGATCTTCTCGACTTCCTCGTGGCTGTCGACTGCAAAGAGGCTGACGCCGAGCGCATGCGCACGGGCAACGTCGCGTTCCTTCTTGATCGTGTTGCCGTAGGAGATACGGGCAGCGGTCGCACCGGCGTTGAGCGCCATTTCGATTTCAGCGACGGACGCGCAATCGAAGTTGGAGCCCATGTCGGCGAGCAGCTTCAGGACTTCTGGAGCCGGGTTTGCCTTGACGGCGTAGTAGATGGCGCTGTCAGGCATGGCGTGACGGAAAGCGGAGAAATTGTCGCGCACGACGTCGAGGTCGACCACAAGGCAGGGACCGTCGGGACGTCGGGTTGCGAGAAAGTCGCGGATGCGCTGAGTGGTCATATCGATTCCCTTTTCAATTCCAGAGCTCCGGAAAAACCGGAGGACAAAGGGCAGCCGATCACTCGCATAGGAACCAGCCGGTGGAGACCCCGGAACCTTAGCAAGCGCTCGAATGCGCAAATGATGAATCAACGCCGCGAAAGCGACATGGATCCGGCTTTGTCTGCCATGGATTGGAGGGGGTTCCCTACCGCACTTCCGGCAATGAAGGTGTGCCTCTTCAGTAACCCCCGCTGATGGAAAGCAGGGAGAGAACAAAAAGGCCCGCACCGTCGTTGCTTCAGGCGTCCTCGCATTTTCCGGTTGGCCGGAATAGCGACTGGAGGGGTTAATTCCAGGTACCTTACCGATTTCCTCACCAATTCGAGGGTTCGGCGGACACCCATGGGCACGTGCGACTTTGGGCTGAGGTCGAGATAAGAATATTCGCGGTCATAATCAAGAGTTTTTTTGACCCTCGCCAAAAAACTTGGCCCATCGGGAAAATCAGCGAATCTTGCGGGCAGAAGCGTAACGCGTTACACTTTCGTGATCATCAAGGAGGATGGCGTGACGGCCGCCGCAGAACGAATGAAGGCATTGAGGGAACGCAGGAAGGCGAACCACTTGCGCGAGGTACGCATCGTGGCCCTCGACGCGCGCTCGCCGGAAGTTCGCAAGCAAATCGCCGAACAGGTGGCGGCTCTCAACAAGGACGAGGAACGAGAAATCCTCGACTGGACGGAAAAGGCTGCCGATCTGAGCGGCTGGACCTGGCCAGAATGAGGCGTGGCGACGTTGTTGTCGTTGCCATTCAAGGCGACTATGGGAAACCAAGACCGGCGGTCGTTGTGCAGACCGATGCCCTATCACAAGACTACCCCTCAGCCGTCGTCTGTCCGATCACTTCAACAATAATAGATTTGAAATTCCGGCCAGTTCTCGAAGCAAGCCAAGGAACGGGCTTGCGCATTCGCTCCCAAATCATGACAGACAAAATCATCGGAGTACCTCGCGAGAAGGTCGGCAAGATTATCGGACAGCTTGCCGAGAGCGAAATGCGGGAACTGGACGCCGCGCTTTCATTCCTCCTCGGACTAGTGGATTGACCCCTTACAATTGGATTCTTTTATCTCATGGACACCCTCACCCGCATCCGCGCCTTCATCGACGTCGTCGAAGCCGAGGGTTTTTCCGCTGCTGCCCGCAAGACCGGCCGGTCCAAGGCGCTGCTGTCGAAATATGTCCGCGAACTCGAGGATGAGCTCGGCGCGCTGCTCTTGAACCGCACCACCCGCCAGTTCTCGATGACCGAGGCCGGCCATACCTATTATCGCACGGCCTCCGACATCCTGAAGGAGATCGACAACCTTGCCGATCTCGTGCGCGAGAACAACGCGCAGCTGAAGGGCAAGCTGAAGATCTCGGTGCCGCGCACCTATGTCGACGCCGATGTCGGCCAGTCGCTGATCGATTTCGCCCGCGAGAACCCGGACCTGCAGCTGGAAATCTCCGCCGACGACCGTTTCGTCGACCTGATCGAGGAAGGCTTCGACGTCGCGATCCGCGTGACGAAGCTTGAGGATTCCGGCATGATCGCCCGCAAGATCTCGGATTTCCGCATTCATCTCTGCGCCACGCCTGAGTTTCTGGAGCGTCATCCGCAATTGCAGAACCCGGCCGATCTCTCCAACGTGCCCTTCATCATCGACACCAACTCGCGCAGCCAGGGCAGCATCCGCTTCCAGAACCCCGACGGCACCTCGTTTGCCGTTGCCGTCTCCGGCCCGATCGAGGTCAACAGCCCGCATGCGACGCTGCGCGCAGCACTGTCAGGCATAGGCATCGCCTTCATTCCCGATTTCATCGCCCGCAAGCCGATCGAGAGCGGCGAGCTGGTGACGCTGTTCAACGACTATATCGCCACTGATCGCGGTATCTACGCGGTCTATCCGCACCGCCGCTACCTGCCGGCCAAGGTGCGCATTTTCGTCGACTATCTTCACAATTGGTTCAAGAAGCACCCCTAAGCCGAACCCAAGGAAATCCGGTCCCAATTCGGTCCCATTTTCCGGCAAGATCGCAGCAACTGATTTGGGCCGCCCCACCCGGATTTATCGCCTTTCCGGCAACCGAACTTGGCCCGAACTCTAGAGATGAAGTTAGCGGACGCATGAAGATATCGACTTTCCTGACGGCCGGCTTTCTGACGCTCGTGCCCGCCGCAGCCTTCGCGCATCCGCATATCTTCGTGGAGGCCCGCCTCGAGGTGGTCGCGGGAGATGACGGCAATATCGCTGAGTTCCGCAACGTCTGGCGCTTCGACGAGGTCTTCACCTCCTCGGTTGTCATGGATTTCGACAAGAACACCGATTTGAAGCTGGAGCCGAACGAGCTCGCCGAAGTCGGCAAGACGGTCCGCGATTCACTGGCCGACTATGATTACTACATGAACCTGACGATGAACGGGAAGAACATCACCGTTCAGAAGCCCGACATCATCCATGTCGATTACCGCGACGGCCAGCTCCTGATGTTCTTCGCCGTCAAGCCGGTCGAGAAGATGCCGCTCAAGGGCAACCTCACCTTCGGCGTCTACGATCCGACGCTCTACACCTCGATCGATTTTCCGACCGACAAGGAGATGATCCTCGTCGGCGACGCCTTCAAGGCCTGCAAGCACCAGGTGGTCAGGCCCGACGCCGACCAGGTTATCTCGCAGAACAAGCAATCGCTGACCGACGCCTTCTTCAACGATCCGACCGGCACCAACATGTCGAAGCTCTTCGCCACCAAGCTGGACGTCACATGCTGAGGCGCAAGCCCACGCTGCTGCTCTACGCCGCCGGCCTGCTGCTCGTGACCGGCTTTGCCGCCGCGCATGCGCAATCGCCGCTCGGCATCGGCACGGCGGAGCCGAGCTTCCAGCCCTCCGGCGGCCCTCTGGCGCCGCTGTTTCTCTACATCAATCACGAGCAGCAGGCCTTCTACCGCGCACTGACCAATGCGCTGAAGGCGATGCGCGAGGATCCATGGCAGCTCGGCACGCTGGTCGGCCTTTCGTTTGCCTATGGCGTCTTCCACGCCGCCGGCCCCGGCCACGGCAAGGCCGTCATCTCCTCCTACATGATCGCCAACGAGATCGAGCTGAAGCGCGGCGTCGCCATCTCCTTCGTCTCTGCCTTCGTCCAGGGAGTGGTGGCGATCCTGCTTGTCGGCGGCGCCTGGCTGGTGTTGCGCGGCTCGGGCATCACGCTCACCATGGCCACGCAGGCGATGGAGATTGCAAGCTTCGTCATGGTCATTCTCTTCGGCCTGTGGCTGTTGTTGCGCAAGCTGCGCACCATCATCCCGGCCTTCCAGCCAAGGCAGGAAGCACTGGCATCTGGCCCCGTCAGCATGATGCTCGACTGGCAGGACGCAGACCAGCGCGGCGAAAACAGCTCCTACGCCTTCGGCGAAACCCAGGCCGCCAAGGCCGGCCACAAGTTCATTTCAGGCATGGCCTGCGAGACCTGCGGCCAGTCGCACATGCCAGATCCCGCGATGCTCGGCGCGGAAAAGTTCAGCATCCGCGAGGCCTGGTCGGCGATCGTCGCCGTCGGCCTGCGCCCCTGCTCCGGCGCCCTACTGGTACTGACCTTCTCTTTGCTGAACGGCCTCTATCTTGGCGGCGTGCTCTCGGTCTTCGCCATGTCTCTCGGCACCGCCATCACAGTCGCCATCCTCGCCACCCTTGCCGTCACCGCCAAAGGCACCGCCATGCGGCTTGCCGGCCACGGCTCGCGCGTTTCGACCTGGGTGGGCAATGGCATCGAGCTCTTGGGCGCGCTGCTTGTCATCGTGATGGGTGCGCTGTTGCTCGGTGCATCGCTGCAGGGTGTGGGGTTTGGTGGGTAGGGTTGATTGGTGGTAGGTTGATTGGTGAGGGTGTGCCGTGAGGCCCCCTCATCCGCCTGCCGGCACCTTCTCCCCGCGGGGGAGAAGAGACTCGTAGCAGGCCGCTCGCTCCATCTTCCCTTCGCCCCAACGGGGAGAAGGTGGCCCGAAGGGTCGGATGAGGGGGCCGCGCGGCAGAACCTAAACCTAAACCCTCACCCACCCCGCCGACGCTGATACCGCGCCCGCAGCCAGAACACCGCAAAAAACGCCATCACCAGACAAACCCCGACGACAATCGCCAGCGTCGGCGAATAATTGCCGATCCACAGCACCACCGATGGCAGGAAATAGATGACCAGCCCGGCGCAGACGAGGATGATCGCGGCGGCAATCGCCGGCGAGCGGCGGTCGGATTTGGGGTCGGCCATGCGAAAATCTCCTGCGGGTGAGGAGAAGGGCTTAGGCCAGCCGCCGGCGAAAGGCAACTGGCCCTGATGGCAGGCTTGCCGATCGTCAAACGGCAAGCCTTATTCGGCTCAGGCCGTGACCTTGGCCGACGACACGGTCGCGTCAATATGGTCGAGCAGCGCGTCCGGCAGGCCGAGGCGGCCGGCGAGCAGGTCGAGATAGCCGCGTTCGGCGCGGGTATCGGGATTGATGGTCAGCCGTGTCGCGGTATAGAGCTCGACCTTCTGCTCCTCCGTGCGCGCGGCGGCCACGAGATCGTCGATATCGACGGGATTGGCGAGTTCGTTGCGCAGGAAGGCCTCGGCTTCCGAACCGAGATCGACTTCGCGCACCTTCTCCATGATGTTGGCGCGCTCGGCATCGTCGATATGACCGTCGGCCTTGGCAGCGGCGATCATCGCGCGGATCAGCGTCAGGGCGAAATCATTGGAGAGCTGCGGCCCTTCCAGGCTGAAGGCCGAATCCGGCGGCGGTAGCGCGATCGGCTGGCCGGTCGTGGCGGCAGGCTGTGGTGTGGCCTCCGGCGACTTGCCCGACTGGTAGTTCTTGTAGGCGAGATAACCGAGCCCCGCGACGGCTGCGAGCCCACCGATCGTCGCGACATTGCCGGCGATGTTGCGGCCGGTCTTGGTGCCGAGCACGGCGGTCGCAAGCGCCCCTGCCTTCCACGGATTGTTCTTGGCCATCTCGATCGCCCCGCCCGCCCGGTCGCGAACGCTGCCGCCGACACCTGGAATCTGCGATCCCAGAAACTGCTCAAGAAGCTTCTTCGCGTCGAACATACCTGATTGTCTCCCTTTTGATGATGTTGGGGAGATAGGAGCGGCGATGGGGGATTGCAAATAACGGGTGCGTTAGGGGGAGAACGCTTGGCCTGTAGCAGATGTGTTGGGCAAAGACCCCTTCCGGCCTGCCGGCCACCTTCCCCACAGGGGGGAAGGAGACTCGTGGCGGTGTCACGATCAAGCCCCTCCCCCTTGTGGGGAGGGGTTGGGGAGGGGTCTTCGCCACAAGCGAAAGCCCCCGGACAAGCCGTATCAGCCCTTCAGCGCAGCCGCCTCGGCGGCGAGCTTGGTGATGCCGGCCCAGTCGCCTGATGCGATCAGTTCCTTCGGCGCAACCCAGGAGCCGCCGACGCAGATGACGTTCGGCAGCGACAGGTAATCCATCGCGTTCTTCAGCGAGATGCCGCCGGTCGGGCAAAACAGCGTGCCAGCGAGTGGCGAGGAGAACGCCTTCAGCATGGCCGCGCCACCCGCCTGCTCGGCCGGGAAGAACTTTAGCACCTGATAGCCTTCTTCGCGCAGCGCCATGACTTCGCTGGCGGTCGCGGCGCCCGGCAGAAGCGGCACGGAGGAATCACGGGCCGCGTCGAGCAGCTCCTGCGTGGTGCCCGGGCTGACGATGAACTTGGAGCCGGCGGCAACCGCGGCTTCCCAATGCTTGGCGTTGAGAATGGTGCCGGCACCGACCTCGGCACCCTCGACTTCGTCGGCCACGGCGCGAACCGTGTCGAGCGCTGCAGGCGTGCGCATGGTGATTTCGATCGCCTTCAGACCGCCCGCGACCAGCGCACGCGCCAGCGAAACGCCCGACTTGACGTCGTCGACGATCAGAACAGGCACGACGGGCTGCAGTTTCAGGATGGAAAGGAGTTTCTCTGTCTTTTCGCCCATGGCCGTGGTTCCTTTGAAACGATTTAATTCCGGCAACGGAATAGACCTACCGCTAAAGTTTGTCGAGACCGCAACCATCTTTGGAGCGGAATGGGTATCAACCTCAGCCAATTTGCGCTAGCGTACCCGCCGTCGTCAAAGAGGTTCATCGGTCATGGCAAAAGAGATCGAGCGGAAGTTCCTGGTACGCAGCGATGGCTGGCGCTCCGGCGCGGAGGCGAAATCTGTCCTCAGACAGGGCTATATCGCGTCGATGGACGATCGCTCGGTACGTGTGCGCATCATCGACAGGAAGAGCGCGCGGCTGACCACCAAGATCGGCCGCAGCAAGATGACGCGCGACGAATTCGAATACGAAATCCCGGTTACCGACGCCGAAGAGCTGCTCGATGCGGCGATCGGCATCGTCATCGAAAAGACCCGCTACCGCGTGCCCTATGAGGGCTACGTATGGGAGGTCGACGTTTTCGCCGGCCAGCACCGCGGCCTCGTCATCGCCGAGGTCGAGATGGGGTCGGAAGCCGAACGGCCGGCGCTTCCCGCCTGGCTCGGCCGCGAGGTCACCGGCGATTTCAGATACTCAAATCAGGCATTGGCAACCGAATTTGAGCACGACCGGCATGCCCTTCAGCATACGGCCTGACCGGTCCTTCAAATCACAGTTTCACAAGCTCGCGCGACGCCAGCTGCGCCATGCGATCGATGTGCTCGAAACGCGGCCTCAAGGCACCGACCACGCGATCCATGAGGCGCGCAAGCGGCTGAAGCGGGTGCGCTCGCTCTACCGCCTGGTCGCGAGCGCCGTGCCGAAATTTTCCGCCCGCGAGAACATCCGCCTGCGCGGCATCGCCCGCTCGCTGTCCTCTTTGCGCGATGCGGCCGCCCTCGTCGAAACCGCCACCTATCTGCACGAACGCGCCCGCGACAGCGACGAGGCCGAGGCGCTCGGCCGCATCGTCGTGGCACTCACCGCCCGGCGCGACCGGCTGATCGCCGCAAGGCGCGATCCCGAAAAGGTCGTCTCCGACACCATCTCGGCGCTGAAGCGGGCGATCGCGGCCGTTCAGGACGTCAACCTCAAGGGTGGCCACCGCAGGCACGGGCGGCTTCTGGCGCATGGATGGGACACCACGGTGCGCAAGGCGCGCAAGGCGCTCGCCGCCTGCGAAGGGCATGTCTCGGCCGAAGCCTTTCACACGCTGCGCAAGCGCACGCAGGATTACCGCGCCTATCACAAGCTGCTCAATCCACTCTGGCCGACCGCCATGAACGCGAAATACGACGCGGCGAGCACGCTGGTCGACCTGCTCGGGCGCATCAACGATCTTGAGCTGCTGTGCGAGCTGGTCGAGACCGAGCATCACCACTTCGAGAATGCCGACGACCTCGCGCACCTGCTCTACGCCATCATCTTCCATCAGCAGCAGGGTCGCCATGACGCGCTGGATCGCGCCGAGACCATCTTCGGCCCGGATGCGGATGACGAGGCGATGCGCATCGAGATGCTCTGGATCGCCTTTGGCGGCTGAATATCAGAGCCTTTCCTGGTTAGATTGAAGCATTCTGTTGGCTCAAACGGAGTCGGATGGTCGTTCGGCCGGCGCGCGTCGTAGCCAAAGCATACGGCCAAGCCGGCCGAACGATCAGGCGGCCCGTTTCAGCCAACCCGCAGGGCCGGGCATCTTTCCGCCAGGATCAAAGGCGATCGGCTCGACCGTACCCCGGGGTATGCCCTTCGCCAATCGCCTTTGCCCTGATGAAAACCTGCTCCGGCAGAATGCTTCAAGCTAACCAGGAAAGGCTCTCGCCGCAGCTGCGGGCGATTGCGCTTGGTCGCCGAAAGCTGTATTTCCAGCCGCATGACCGACACATCGACCCAACAGGCGACGAGCCCTTTCCTCGTCGCAGCCCTTTATCATTTCGTTTCCGTGCCGCACTTCGAAAGCCTGCGCGCGCCGCTGCAACAGCTGTGCGAGGATAATGGCGTCAAGGGCACGCTGCTGCTCGCCCATGAGGGCATCAACGGCACGATCGCCGGGCCGGATGCGGGGATCGCGACGGTGCTTGGCTATCTGCGCGCCATGCCGGAATTCGCCCGCCTCGAGCACAAGGAAAGCCGCGCGTCGAAAATGCCCTTCGTACGCATGAAGGTGAAGCTGAAGAAAGAGATCGTGACGATGGGCGTCGAGAACATCGACCCCAACAAGATCGTCGGCACCTATGTCGCGCCGCAGGATTGGAACGCGCTGATCTCCGATCCCGATACGATCGTCATCGACACCCGTAACGACTACGAGACCGCGATCGGCATCTTCAAGGGCGCCGTCGACCCCAACACCAAGACCTTCCGCGAGTTTCCGGACTGGGTGAAGAACAACACCGGTCTGCACAACAAGCCGAAGATCGCCATGTACTGCACCGGCGGCATACGCTGCGAGAAGGCCACCGCCTTCATGAAGGAGCAGGGCTTCGACGAGGTCTACCACCTCAAAGGCGGCATCCTGAAATATCTCGAGGAAGTGCCGCAGGAAGAGAGCCTCTGGGAAGGCGCCTGCTTCGTGTTCGACGAGCGCGTTTCGGTCGAGCACGGCTTGAAGGAGGGCGACCACAAGCTCTGCCACGCCTGCCGCAATCCGATCACCGCGGAAGAAATCACCTCGGAGAAATACGAGGAAGGCGTGTCCTGCAGCCATTGCTACGACAGCCGCACCGAGGAAGATCGGCTGCGCTACCGCCAGCGGCAGCTGCAGATCGCGCTGGCCAAGAAGCGCGGCCAGAAGCATATCGGTACCTGAGATCGTCCAAGGGGCGGTATAGGGACTTGATCAGGCGGCGCTGACGCGCCGTCCGCTGGTCTTGCGGGCGCGTGCTTCCATCAGCCGCTCGGTGATATCCTCGGCGGAGACGGGCTTGCTGAAGTAGAAGCCCTGCAGCGTATCGCAGCCGAACTGCGAGGCGATGTCGGCCTGCTCCGGCGTCTCGATGCCCTCGGCGGTCACGGGAATATCAAGCGAGCTCGCAAGCGCCACGGTCGCCTTAAGCATCTCGCGCTGGCTCTCGCTGTGCTCGATATCCATGATCAGCGAACGGTCGATCTTGATCCGGTCGAAGCCGAACTGGCGGAGATAACCGATCGACGAGAAGCCCGAGCCGAAGTCGTCGAGCGCGATCTTCACGCCGAGAGTCTTCAGCTGCTCGATCGCCTGGCGCGTCCGCTTCGGGTTCTGGATCATGTAACCCTCGGTCACCTCCAGCGTCACCCGCTTGGCCTCGATCTCCGTCTGGCGCAGCACGTAGCGCACATAATCGGTAAAGGCGGGGTTGCGGAACTGGCCGGGCGAAACGTTGACGGCGATCCTGAGCTCCGGCCACTGCTTGGCGGTCTCGCAGGCCTTGCGCAGCACGAACAGGCCGAGCGCCTCGATGAGACCACTGGTCTCCGCCACCGGGATGAACACATCGGGCGACACCGGCCCATGGCCCGGCCGGTTCCAGCGCACCAGGGCCTCGACACCGACCATCTCGTTGCTGTCGGCGCCGATCAGCGGCTGGTAGGCAAGCGTCAGGTCGCCGCCTTCGATCGCCTGGCGCAGATCGAGTTCCAGCGCGTTGCGCTCCTCGCGATCGGCATCCATGGCGGGATCGTAGAGCGTCATGCGCGCGCGGCCGGCTTCCTTGGCCTTATACATGGCAAGATCCGCGCGCCGCACCAGCTCCTCGCGATCGACACTGCCTGAAGGCGAAACCGCGATGCCAATGCTGGCGCCGATTACGACCACGCGGCGGCCGATTTCCAGCGGTTCGGCCAGGAAGTCGAGAATATGCTCGGAGAGCTGCAATGCAGCCGCATCCGCCTGCGGCGAGGCAAAGACGATGGCGAATTCGTCGCCGCCGATGCGGGCAAGCACGGCCCCCTCGGGGATAAGCACCTTCAGCCCGGCCGCGACCGCCCGGATCAACTGGTCGCCGGTGCCATGACCGTAGGAATCGTTGACCTCCTTGAAACCGTCGAGGTCGAGATAGAGAAGCTGGACATTATCCTGAGACTGCCTAGCGAGCGTCACCATCGCATCGACCGAGACGCGCAGGCCGTCGCGGTTCAGAAGTCCGCTCAGCCGGTCGCGCAGCGCATCCTCGCGCGCGATGATCTCCTCGCTCTTCAGCCTGCGCCCGGCCAGCCAGCCGATGATCAGCAGCACGACGAAGAACAGGCCGACAAGGCAGATCGCCCGCACCACCTGGCTGCGCACATCGGCATAGCCGACATCGCCAGGCGCCCGCGAGGTCCAGATCAGCTTGCCGAGCGACGCGCCAAGCGCATCCTCGATCGGCACGGAATAGGTGGCGGCACGGTCGGCGGGGACGAGCCGCAGTCCGCCGATGACATAGGTCTTGCCGATATCGTCGATCTTGGTGGCGTCGAGATGACGGATGAAGATGAGATAGCGATGCTTGCCGGGCGCGGCTGCGAGCGCACCGGACTTTTCGCGCACCAGCGCCACGCCGCCGACGGCAATTCCCGACTTCGTGCTGATGAAGCCGGAAGCCTCGGGAAGGTCCTGCGCGCCTGCGGCCTTAACCTTGTCGAACAGCGCCCAGAGCGCCGGCGAGAAGAAATCCTGCAAGCTGTCGGCCATCGGCTTGCCGTCGCGATAGACCATGATCGGCTTCTTGTCGTCGTCGATCACGATCGCCATGTCGAACAGCGCGCTGTTGACGGACATCTCGCCATAGTTCGACACGGTCCAGTCCATGCCATCGGTGGCATAGACATTGGTCGCGGCATCGTCCCATGCGGCATAGTCGTTTAGGGTGGCGCCGAGTTGGGCTACGAAATTCTGCAGCGCGCCGGAAACGGTCTCACGCGAGCGCTCGTCATCGAGCACATTGGATTTCTGCGCCACGTGATCCAGCGCGTTCAGCACCATCAGCGTCACGACGACGACAACAACGGCAAACGAAAACAGCACGCCGGCCACGGTTGTGTGGCGACCAGCTCCCAGAATCGCGCTTCGTTTGCTGAAGATCGACGACATGTATTCTCCCTGTGGGGGAATACTGCCGGGAAGCCTTCAAAAAACGGTTAAAACACGATTGAACGATTAAGCACTCTCGCATCTGCGGCACGAACGCAAGAGCGACAAAAATCCTTGTATTTCAATCGGATAAAATTATTCAACTCTACTTATAAAGCGCACCCTCACGAATGTGCGTGCAGAATTTTGCAAGCGCGTTCAAAATAACGCCGTCTCGCACGGCCGCATCGAGAACCGCCGCCTGCGCCGCATCGTCCTTCCCGAGCAGCCCTATCCGCAGATGCGCTTCCTCGACGATATCGAACGACATGGTCTTCAAGACCTCGGTCAACTGGCCCAGCGCGAAGTCGCCGCGATGCGATGCATGCGCGATCATCACAGGCTTGAACGGCACCTCGTCGCGCGACACCAGCCAGTCCAGCGCGTTCTTCAGCCCGCCCGGCAGACCATGCGCATATTCCGGACAGGCGACGATAACGCCATCGGCGGCGCGCATCTTCGCCCCCAGCCGCTCGACGATGTCAGGCGTGTTTTCGCCCTCGCGATCGGGACTGAAGATCGGCAGATCGCCGATGAGATCGCAGATCTCGATCGTCACGCCATCAGGCGCGTGATCGCGCAAGGTCGTGAGCAGCCGGCGATTGGTCGAGACCTTCCGCTGGCTGCCGCAGAGCGCATAGAGAAAGAGCGGCTTGGCTTCCATGCAACTGGTCTACGGCATCAGACGATTCGCCCCAACGAAAAAGCGGCCCGGCAAGGCCGGACCGCTTCATGTCGTATAAGGATAAGAGCAGCTCTTACCAGGACGCGATCAGCGCGCCCTTGAACTGTTCGTTGATGAACTTGCGGATGCTTTCGTCGTGGTAGGATTCGACCAGCGTCTTGGCCCACGGTGCGTCCTTGTCGGCGGTGCGGACGACGATCACGTTGGCGTAAGGCGACTTTTCGCTCTCGATGGCGATGGCGTCGGTCTTCGGGTGCAGGCCGGCTTCCATGGCGTAGTTGGTGTTGATGACGGCGGCATCGACGTCATCGAGCGAGCGCGGCAGCTGCGCGGCGTCGATTTCAGCGAAGTCGATCTTCTTCGGGTTGTCGATGATGTCGGCAACGGTGACCTTGACGCCAGGATTGTCCTTGAACTTGATCAGGCCCTTGGAGGCGAGAACGAGCAGCGCGCGGCCGCCATTGGTCGGGTCGTTCGGGATAGCGACGGTTGCGCCTTTCTTCAGTTCGTCGAGGCTCTTCACCTTCTTGGAATAGACGCCCATCGGGGTGGTGATCGTCGTGCCGATGCTGACGAGATCGAACTTGCGGTCGGCGATCTGGTTGTCGAGGTAGGGCTGGTGCTGGAACGAGTTGGCCTGGATATCGCCATCGTTAAGCGCCTGGTTCGGCACGACATAGTCGGAGAACTCGACGATCTCGATGTTGAGACCCTTGGTCTTGGCGATCTCGGCGACCTTTTCCATGATCTGCGCGTGCTCGCCCGGCGTGACGCCGACCTTGATGTCTTCGGCCAGTGCCGAACCGGCTGCGAAGGCAGCGAGCGCGGCTGCGATGATGAACTTCTTCATGGGTGTCTCCTGTGTTGAATTATGGTTGTTGTTAAAGCGTCAGTTTTTCCGGTTGCGCTTGTCAAAGCGGCGGGCAAGCCCGTCGCCGGCGCTCTGAACGAGCTGCACGAGAACGATCAGCACGATCACGACAATCACCATCATCTCGGGATTGAAGCGCTGGTAGCCGTAGCGGATGCCGAGATCGCCCAGCCCGCCGCCGCCGACGGCGCCGACCATGGCCGAGTAGCCGATCAGGCTGACAATGGTCATCGTCAGCGCCATCAGGATGCTCGGCCGCGCCTCCGGCAACAGCACCTTGAAGACGATCTGGAACGGCGTGGCGCCCATGGCGCGGGCAGCCTCGATAAGCCCCTTGTCGATCTCGCGGATGGCGGATTCGACCAGGCGGGCGAAGAAGGGAATGGTGGCAATGGTAAGCGGCACGATCGCCGCCCAGGTGCCAATCGACGTTCCCGTCAGAAGGCGCGTCAGCGGCACGATGGCGACGACGAGGATGATGAAGGGCGTCGAGCGCGCGGCGTTGACGACGAGCCCGAGCACGCGGTTGGTCTTCGGCGCCGGAAACAGCTCGCCCTTGCCCGAGGTGGCCAGGAACACGCCGATCGGCAGGCCGATGATCGAGCCGACGATACCGGCCACGAACACCATCTGCAGCGTCTGCATCAGCGCCTTGGAGAGGAGATTGTAGATCATATCAGGCGACATAACCGAGCACCTCCGTCTTGAGACCGGTTTCCGCATAGAAGCGGTCGGCACGCGCGATCACATCAGGATCGGCGGAATAGGAAACGACGAGCGAACCGAAGGGCTCGCCCCCGATCTCCTCGATCGCGCCGGCGAGAATGTTGACGTCGGAGCCGAGCTCCGCGACCAGCCGCCCGGTCAAGGGCTTGAAGGCGGTTTCGCCGAAGAACACCAGCCGCACCAGCGCCCGGTCGCCCGCTGATGGCTGCGCCTTGATGCCCGAACGCAGCCATTCCGGCAGCTTCAGCGCCGAGGCAAGCAGCGTGCGCGTCGTCTGGTGCTGCGGATTGGTGTAGACGTCGAAGGTGCGGCCGGCCTCGACGATCTTACCGGCGTCGATTACCGCGACGTGGCTGGCGATGGTCTTCACCACCTCCATCTCATGGGTGATGAGGAGAACGGTGAGCCCGAGTTCGGCATTGATCCGCTTCAGGAGTTCCAGGATCGACTGCGTCGTCTCCGGATCGAGCGCCGAGGTGGCTTCATCGGAAAGCAGCAGCTTCGGATCGGTCGCCAGCGCGCGAGCGATGCCGACACGCTGCTTCTGGCCGCCCGACAGCTCCGAGGGGTAATTGCCCGCCTTGTCGCCGAGACCGACGAGATCGAGCAGCGGCCCGACCTTGGCGCGGATCGTCTGCCTGTCGACACCCGCGATCTCCAGCGGCAGCGCCACATTGTCGAAGGCGGTGCGCGAGGAAAGCAGGTTGAAGTGCTGGAAGATCATGCCGACCTGGCGGCGCAGGCCGCGAAGCCCGTCTTCGCTGAGCGCGCCGACATCCACGCCATCGACGAGCACCTTGCCGGAGGTTGCCGTCTCCAGCCCGTTGACCATGCGGATCAGCGTCGACTTGCCGGCGCCGGAGCGGCCGATGATGCCGGTGATGGCGCCGCGCGCAACGGTGAGATCGACCTTTTCGACCGCGGTGAAGCCGCCCTCGCCCGATGGCCCGTAGCGCTTGCCGGCGCCTTCAAAGGCGACCATCGGGATCGCACCCGCGGACGCGCCCTGGGCAGCGTCTTGTTGGGCCTGGTGTTGGAGTGTCATTTCATGCTCACGTGTGTTGGTCTTCAAAAACTGGCGGTTCTATAACCGCTATCGCGCCGATTAGCCAATCGGGCGGCACATTCGAAGACAATCACGGGTGCGAGACATGGACGCGGCTTTCGTTGCGGGCGGGAAGGAAAGACGTTTCGCCTTTCCTGTTGCTGCAACTTATGCCGCCGGTGGTTGAAACCGGACAGGGATGTTTTTTTATTTGTGCGATGCGGCAGGAAAAAATCTACCTGCCGCATAGACAATTCCAACTGAGGCGATCAGGCGCTCTTGTGATTACCCCTGGGAAACTGCGCGGCGAGCTCCGAATACCACTTGCCGCTCGTCTTCACCGTGCGGACCTGCGTGTCGTAATCGACATGCACGAGCCCGAAGCGCATGCGATAGCCTTCCGCCCACTCGAAATTGTCCATCAGGCTCCAGGCGAAATAGCCGCGCATCGGATAGCCGTCCTTGATGAGATCGGCGACGACATCGAGGTGCTGGATATAGTAATCGAGCCGCATCCCGTCCTCGACCACGCCCGCTTCGATGCCGGTATTGTCGCAGGCGCCGTTCTCGGTGATGTAGCACTCCGGCAGATCGTAGCGGCGGTAGAGATCTTCCACCACATGCTTCAGCGCCGGCGCATAGACCTCCCAGCCGATATCGGTCTTGACGTCGCTGACGCGCGGCGCCTCGACCGTCCAGGGAAAATCGCCGGTCTTCTTGGGATCATCGGCAACGCGCAGCGGCGTGTAATAATTGAGCCCCCACCAGTCGAGCTTCTGGCTGATAACAGTAAGATCACCCTCCTCGACAACAGGCATGCGATCACCGAGCGCCTCCAGGAACTCCTGCGGATACTCGCCCTTGAAGACGGGATCGAAGAAGGCGCCGTTGTGGAACTGATGCGCCCGCTCGCCGGCGGCCTGGTCGGCGGCACTGTCGGAGCCCGGGATGACCGACATGGCGTTCAGCACCAGACCGACAGGCACGTTCGGCGCTTCCGAGCGGATCGCCTCGACGCCGAGGCCATGGGCGAGGTTCATGTAGTGCATGGCGTGAAGTGCCGCCTGCATGTTGCGCTCGCCCGGCGCGTGGATGCCGTAGAGGTGGCTGAGCCAGACGATGCACCACGGCTCGTTGAAGGTTGCGACGCTGTCGAGGCGATCGCCGAGCCGCGCCATCACTGTCTTGGCGTAGCGCTGATAGGCATAGGCCGTCGACCGCGCCGTCCAGCCGCCATCGCCGGCGAGCAGCAGCGGCAGATCCCAGTGATAGAGCGTCGCGAAGGTCTTGATCCCGCGTGCCTTGCAGCCATCGACGAGGCGATCGTAGAAATCGAGCCCCTTCTCGTTCACCGGCCCGGTGCCATCAGGAATGATGCGCGGCCAGGCGATGGAGAAGCGATAGGCCTCGACGCCGAGCGACTTGATGAGATCGAGATCCTCGTCGAGGCGATTATAGTGATCGCAGGCGACGTCGCCATTGTCGCGATTGAAGACCCGGCCCGGCATGTTGCAGAAGGCATCCCAGATCGACGGCTTGCGCCCATCGGCCTTCGAAGCGCCCTCGATCTGGAAAGCGGCCGTCGCCACGCCGAAGGTGAAATCGCCGGGAAAGCGGGCGGCCAGGGCCCTGGCATCAAGCGTTTTTGCATCAATCGTCAAACTGAAATCCTCCAAACTCGGCCGGTGGCTGCGTCGCGCTTCCGGCAGCTCTCTACTCTACGTATAGGTTTGAAATGTCAAATCTGTAACGTTGCAGATGAATACGGCCGCGCTCAAAGCACATCCTCCCCCGATGGCAGCAACAGCCGCCGCGTGATGCCGATCCGCTCGAGAAACAGCGCATCGTGGCTGACGACGAGCAACGCCCCGTCATAGGCGGCAAGCCCGGCCTCGACGGCGGCGATGGAATCGATGTCGAGATGGTTGGTCGGCTCGTCGAGCACCAGCAGCGGCGGCGGCTCCGCTCCTCCAAGCACGCAGGCCAAACCGGCACGCAACAACTGCCCGCCGCTCAGCGTCGAAACCTCTTGCAGCGCCGCATCGGCCCGGAACATGAACCGCGCCAGCGCCGCGCGGCAGGCATTCTCGTTCGCACCGGGATTGAGCCTGCGGAAATTCTCGGCGATCGATAGCGACCGGTCGAGCAGGCTGACGCTCTGGTCGAAGACAGCAAGTCGCACGGGCACCGAGACCGTTCCTGCCCAGGGCGCGATCCTCCCGGTGACGAGCGACAGCAGCGTCGTCTTCCCCGAACCATTCGGCCCCTCGACCGCCACCCGCTCCGGCCCCGTCATGGCGAAGGAGAGATCGGTGATCACGGGTTGATCCGGCTCATATCCAGCCGTCACGCCATCGAGCCGTAGCACCACCCGTGACGACGGCAGATGCGTCGAGGCGAGCTTCGCGGAAAACGGCTGCAGGATCTCGATGCGCTCGCGCGCCGCACTGGCATCCTCCATCGCCTCCTCGCGCCGCTTCTCGCCGAGCCGGACCTTGTCCCCTTTCGTGTTCTCCGCCGCCCGCTTCAGGCCGCCGGCGACGATACGGGGCATGTCGCCCCGCGCCGCCTTCTTGGCGCCGACCTTGTCGCTACGCGCCTGCCGCTCGGCCGAGAGTTGCGCGCTGCGGGCGACATCCGCCACCCGCTTTTCGGCGTCCGCCAGATCGTGTTCGGCCGCCGCAAGCTCGACCGCCTTGCGCGCCTGAAACGCGCTCCAATTGCCGCCATAGCGCCTGGCACCCAGCGTCGTCAGCTCGACGATCGCATCCATCCGCTCCAAGAGCGCGCGATCATGGCTGACGACAAGCGCACCGCCCCGCCAGCTCTGCAGCAGTGAAATCACCGCCTCGCGGCCATCGCGATCGAGATTGTTCGTCGGCTCATCGAGGATGAGGAAATCCGGTTCACTGAAGATCAACGCCGCCAACCCGACCCGCGTGCGCTGGCCGCCCGAGAGCGAGGTGAGCAGCGTATCGGGCTTCGCCGAGAAGCCCATCCGCTCGAGCGCATCGGCAAGCCGTGACTCGAGCGTCCAATCAGCGGAAGCGACCTCCTCGGCCGACGCCTCGCCGGCGACTGCGCGCGCGACGACATCGAGTGCTTCGCGCACACCGAAGAGATCGGCCACCGTGGCATCGGCATCGACCTGCACCGTCTGGCGCAGAACACCGAGCCGCCCGCTGACAGCGACGTTGCCACTCTGCGGCGCGAGCTCACCGGTGATCAGCTTCAAAAGCGTCGTCTTGCCGACGCCATTGCGGCCGACCAGCCCGGCGCGTTCGGCCCCGAAGCTCAGATCAAGATTGGAAAAAAGCGGCCGCCCGTCAGGCGTGGACCACGAAAGATTGGAAAGGGTAATGGATGCAGGCATGGACATGGGTTTCCCGGATGGCAAGGCAAAGCGGCATTGCGATCGGGTTGAAATCCATGGTGCACCGTCCTGTTGGTATTGCGGATGGCTGCAATCTACGCAGGTGGTGAGGTGAAATCAAGGCGGGGCTAAGAGCCATCGCGATAAAGACCCCGTGCCTTTTAACAGGTCCCCTCCCCAACCCCTCCCCACAAGGGGGAGGGGCTAACAGGTGGCATGCTCCGTGGCTCCTCATATAATCTCCGGCTTGTTGAGAGGCTTCGATTTGGCAAAGCGAGTGCGCCCAGCAAGCCCCTCCCCCTTGTGGGGAGGGGTTGGGGAGGGGACTTTTGGCAGCATGCGGAGAGGACGTTTCCGCCAACACGAAAACGCACCCCGCCTTGCAATCCCCCCATTTCCACGAAACAACTCCCTCATGACCATCCCCAAGACGCACCCCTTCCCCTTCGACCCCACCTACGGCATGACGCTCGACACGCTGCGCGCCATCGTCCCGCCCGAGGCACCGCCAGGCTTCGACGCCTTCTGGCAGAAGCGGTACAAACGGGCGCTCACCATCGACCCGCAGCCGACGCTGAGAAAGAGCAGTCTTACCCACCCCGCCTGGCAGGTGCTCGATATCACCTACACCTCGACGGATGACGTCACGATCGGCGGCTGGCTGCTCTTGCCGCGCGATGCGCCGGTGCGACGCGGGCTGGTGGTCGGCCATGGCTATGGCGGACGCGATGCGCCGGATTTCGATCTGCCGGTGGAACAGACCGCCATCCTCTTCCCCTGCGCCCGCGGCATGTCGCTGAGCGCCCAGGCACCGATCCCGCCCGATGCGCCCGGCCACGTGCTGCACAACATCGATAGCCCCGACGACTATGTCATCGGCGGTTGCGTCGAGGATCTCTGGATCGCCGTCTCGGCGCTGCAGGCGCTCTATCCATGGCTCGCAAACCGGATCGGCTATATCGGCGGCAGCTTCGGCGGCGGGCTGGGGGCACTGGCCATCCCCTTCGACAGCCGCATCGATCGCGGCCACCTGATCGTTCCCACCTTCGGCGACCGTAAGCAGTGGCTCACGCTACCGACAGTGGGCAGCGCCGATTCCGTGCAGACCTATCAAAAGACCCATCCCGACGTGCTCGATCACCTGCGCCTGTTCGATGCCGCAGCCGCAGCAACCCGCATCAAGGTGCCGATGCTGGTGGCCGCAGCCCTGTTCGATCCGGCCGTCGCGCCGCCCTGCCAGTTCGCCGTGGCCAACGCGATACCGCCGTCAAAATATAATGAAATCTTCATCCTCGACGCCGGACATTTCGACTATCCTGGAATGACGGAACAGAATTTTGCTCTGCGCGAAAAGCTGCGAGGTTTTTTGAAGGTTCATGAACCGGGAATATCTGCGCTGGCATAGCCCGCGCCTGCATCGCGAGATGGAGCTGTTGGTGTTCGGCCATGCCGGCGCCAAGGTGCTGATGTTTCCGACGCGCGACGGTCGTTTCTGGGAATATGAACGGATCGGCCTTGTCGCCAGCCTCGCCCACAAGCTCGAAGCCGGCCAGTTGCAGCTCTATTGCATCGAGGGTCTCGCCACGGAGACCTTCTACGGCTTCGACCGTCACCCGGCCGATCGCATCCACCGGCATCAGGCCTTCGAGGACTATATTCTCCACGAAGTCCTGCCGCTGATGGCCTCAAGAAACGGGCACGACTGCACCATCGTGCATGGCTGCAGCCTCGGCGCCTTCCAGGCGGCCAGCCTCGTCTTCCGCCACCCGCATCTGTTCCGCAAGCTCGTCGCTTTCTCCGGGCGCTACGACCTGACGCTGAGGGTCCTGCCGGGGCTCCATCACGGCTGGCAGCTGGACAAGCTGCGTGAGGTCGAGATCGTCATGACGATCGGCAATGCCGATCCGTTTCTCGACAACAACCACTATCTGAGCCGGCTTCTGTCGGACAAGCAGGTCGGCCACCAGCTGCACGTCTGGGACGGCCGCGCCCACCGCGCCAGCGCCTGGCGCAAGATGGCCGCACTCTACATCTGAGCCGCCGAACGCTGGCAGCCAGCCGATAACGCTGATGTCAAAACTCGTGAATTGTCATTGCCGGGACCGTGGCTAAAGGCTGGAAACAGTCTTCCCTCACGAGAAAGGTCATCCATGTTCGCTTCGATCCACCTCCTGCAGCCGGCCCTGCTCAGCCTGCTGCGCATCGTCTCCGCGCTCGTTCTCTTCAGCTACGGCACGCAGAAGATCCTGCATTTCCCCGCTGCCGAGCGCGTGCCCGATGTCGGGTCGATGTCCTGGATTGCCGGCCTGCTTGAACTGACGCTGGGCTTCCTGGTGCTGATCGGCTTTCAGACCCGCGCCGCCGCCTTCGTCCTCTCCGGCCTGATGGCCTTCGCCTATTTCATCGGCCACGCGTCGAAGAGCTTCTTCCCCGCCCAGAACGGCGGCGTCGCCGCCATCCTCTTCTGCTTCGTGTTCCTCTACATCGTCGCCGCCGGTGCTGGTCCGTTCAGCGTCGATGCGATGATGAAGCGCAAGCAGGGTGTGGTTGCGGCGTGATTGGTTGATGAGAAGCGGGCGACAGCGTCTGCCGCCCCCTCATCCGCCTGCCGGCACCTTCTCCCCGTTGGGGCGAAGGGACTTGCCGCACCGTCCTCTTTTACTCGCACCACTCTCTCTGGAGAAAGAGAGGTAGGGAGCCGCCTGCAACGAGTCTCTTCTCCCCCGCGGGGAGAAGGTGCCGGCAGGCGGATGAGGGGGGCGACTGGCTCCGGCCGAGCTTATCTTACACCTTAACCCAGGCCCCATTCCGCTTCGACGACGCCACGCAGGCATCCACGAAGGCAACGCCCTTCACGCCATCGTCAACCGTCGGATAAACCACAGCCTTGTCGACCGCCTTACCCTTCTTATGCGCGTTGATGGCGTGCGCCGCTTCCGTGTAGATCGTCGCAAAAGCCTCGAGATAACCTTCCGGGTGACCGGACGGAATGCGCGAGACGCGCGCTGCCGCTGCGCCGGAGCCGGCGCCGTTGCGGGTGATCAGGCGCTTCGGCTCGCCGAAGGGCGTGAACCAGAGATAGTTCGGATCGGCCTGCACCCATTCCAGACCACCCTTGGTGCCATAGACGCGGACCTTCAGGCCGTTCTCGTGGCCGGGGGCCACCTGGCTGCACCAGAGCATGCCCTTAGCCGGCTTTTCCGAGCCCTTCGCCTTGAAGCGCAGCATCACATGCGCGTTGTCGTCGAGACGGCGGCCTTCGACGAAGCTGTCGAGATCGGCGGCAAGGCTATCGAGCTCGAGGCCGGAGACGAAGGTGGCGAGGTTATAGGCATGCGTGCCGATATCGCCGGTGGAACCACCGGCACCTGACTGCGCGGGATCGGTGCGCCACACGGCCTGCTTGGCGCCCTGCTGCTCGACGGCTTCGGTCAGCCAATCCTGCGGATATTCGGCCTGCACCAGGCGGATATCGCCGAGTTCGCCATTGGCGATCATCTCGCGCGCCTGGCGCACCATCGGATAGCCGGTGTAGTTGTGCGTGAGGATGAACAACGCGCCGCTCTCGTCGGCCACCTTCTTCAGTTTCTTGGCGTCGGCGAGGTTCGAGGTCAGCGGCTTGTCGCAGATGACATGGATGCCGCGGCGGAGAAACTCCTTGGCGGCGTCATAGTGCACGTGGTTCGGCGTCACGATCGACACCGCCTCGATGCCGTTCTTCAGCTTCGCCTCGCGGATCGCCATCTCGCGATAGCTGGAATAGGTGCGGGTCGGATCGAGCCCGAGATCGGCACCCGAGGCCTTCGCCTTTTCCGGCGTCGACGACAGCGCGCCGGCGATCAGCTCATACTGATCATCGATGCGGGCAGCGATGCGGTGCACCGCGCCAATGAAAGCGCCGGCGCCACCGCCGACCATGCCGAGACGGATGCGCGGCTCGCGCGTGTGTTCCGTTGATGCTTCGATTGCCATGTGTTCCTCCAAAATTGTGTGTGTGGGTGCGCTCGATTTGAGGTTCTGCCGGGTGGCCCCCTCATCCGACCCTTCGGGCCACCTTCTCCCCGTTGGGGAGAAGGGGAGGTCGGCGCGAGCGGCCCACTCCAGGTCTCTTCTCCCCAACGGGGAGAAGGTGCCGGCAGGCGGATGAGGGGGCCACTCGGCACCACCTCTCCTACTGCCGCCCTCAAAGCCCTCGTTAAATCCCCAACATCCGCCGATTGGCCGCCTGGTCCGTACCGCTGCCGGCGAAGTCGTCGAAGGCCTTCTCCGTCACGCGGATGATGTGCGACTTGACGAACTCGGCACCCTCGCGCGCGCCGTCCTCGGGATGCTTCAGCGCGCATTCCCATTCGACAACGGCCCAGCCATCGAAGTTGTTGGCCGTCATCTTCGAGAACACCGCGCCGAAATCAACCTGACCGTCGCCGAGCGAGCGGAAGCGGCCGGCGCGCTCGACCCAGCCCTGGTAACCGCCATAGACGCCCTGGCGGCCCGTCGGGTTGAATTCGGCATCCTTGACGTGGAACATCTTGATCCGGTCTTTGTAGATGTCGATGTTATCGAGATAATCCAGGCACTGCAGCACGTAGTGCGAGGGGTCGTAGAGCATGTTGGCGCGCGGGTGGTTCTTCACGCGCTCCAGGAACATCTCGAAGGTGACGCCATCATGCAGGTCTTCGCCGGGATGGATTTCGTAGCAGATGTCGACGCCGTTTTCGTCGGCATGATTGAGGATCGGCGTCCAGCGCTTGGCAAGTTCATCGAAAGCGGTCTCGACGAGACCGGCCGGGCGCTGCGGCCACGGATAGATGAACGGCCAGGCGAGCGCGCCGGAAAACGTCGCATGCGCCTTAATGCCGAGGTGCTTCGACGCCGTCAGCGCCATCTTCACCTGCTCGACGGCCCATTCCTGGCGCGCCCTAGGGTTGCCGCGCACTTCGGGTGCCGCGAAACCGTCGAAGGCTTCGTCATAGGCGGGATGCACGGCAACCAGCTGGCCCTGCAGGTGGGTGGAGAGCTCGGTGATCTCGACGCCGTTCTGGCGCGCCACGCCGGCGAACTCGTCGCAATAATCCTTGGATGATGCAGCCTTCTTGAGGTCGATCAGCTGGCCCGCCCAGGTCGGAACCTGCACGCCCTTGTAGCCGATATCGGCTGCCCACTTGGTGATCGAATCCCACGAGTTGAAAGGTGCGGCATCGCCCGCGAACTGCCCGAGGAACAAGCCTGGGCCCTTGATCGTTTTCATGTCAATTCCTCCCTGAATAATGACCGTAAACGTTTCTGGTTCAGTTCTAGCACTTGATTTGCACTCTGCAAGCCGATTTTGGCGAGAATGCAAATCTCCCCCTCCCGGGCCAGATTTAGCGGTTGCGACTAAACCATGTCGGGCAACTGGCCGCAAGACGTACGTACCGCATTTCTTGATCACCGCTCTGCGGGCGCTTCTGCGGCAGCGCATCTTTGTGGACTTCCCGCCACCGCGTGCTACTCTTGGTCGACCAGGAGGGTGGTCCATGACGCGGCGGCTGGCGGCAATCTTGGATGCGGATGTTGTCGGCTTCTCCCGGCTGATGGGCCTCGACGAAGCGGGGACCTTCGCGGCGCTGAAACGCCACAACACCGAGACCATCGTCCCCACCATCACCAGGCATCGCGGACATGTCGTGAAGTTCGTCGGAGACGGCACGCTGGCGGAATTTTCCAGCGTGGTCGACGCGCTGCGTTGCGCGATGGAGATCCAACAGGCCATTCTCGCCGGCAATCACGATGTCGTGCCCGATCGCCGGATGATCTGGCGCATCGGCATCCATGTCGGCGACGTCCTGACCGAGGATGGCGACATCTTCGGCGAGAGCGTCAACATCGCCGCGCGGCTGCAGGCGCTGGCGCCGGCCGGCGGCATCTGCCTTTCGCAGCAGGTGCGCGACCAGATCGGCACGGCGCTCGATTTCGAGGCCACCGACTTCGGCAATCGCAAGCTGAAGAACATCGAGCAGACCGTCAGGGTGTGGCGCTGGTTTCCGCCGGGCGGCCAGACGGACGGTCCGGACGAAGAAATCCCGGACCGGGCGATCCCCACCCAGCCGCCTGAGCGCAAGCGCCCGTCGATCGCCGTGCTTCCCTTTGCCAACATGTCTAGCATCGAGGGGCAGGAGCATTTTTCCGACGGCTTCACCGACGAGCTGATCGCGACCCTGGCGCGCTGTCGCTGGCTGCTTGTCGCCGCCCGCAACTCGTCCTTCAGCTTCAAGGGCCGCGCCGTCGATGCCCGCCGTGTCGCCGAGGATCTCGGCGTCAAATACGTGCTCGAAGGCAGCGTCCGCCGCTCCGACACGCGCATCCGCATCACCGCGCAGCTTCTGGATGGAAGCGAGGGTACGCTGCTCTGGGCCGAACGCTATGACCGCATGCTGGCCGATATCTTCGACCTCCAGGACGAGATCGCCTCCGAGATCACCGGAACCATCGAGCCCGAATTGAGCGCCATCGAATTCGCGGCCCTGCGCGGCCGCTCGATCGTCGACATGACCGCCTGGGAAATCTATCTGAAGGGCCTCTGGCATCTCTACCGCTTCACCATCGACGAATTGAACACCGCTAAACAGCTGTTCGAGCAGGCGATCGCCATCGATCCGAGTTTCGCGCAGGCGCAGGCGCGGCTCGCTTACGTCCACATCCAGCTCGGCTGGTATGGCTCGCTGGAGGAGCGTTCCGGGCGCATATGCGAGGCGATCGAGCTCGCCGAGCGGGCAATCACGCTCGATCAGAAGGAGCCCGCTGCCCATCTGGCACTCGGCCGGGCGCTTGCGCTCGACGGCGCCACGGAGGCTGGGATCGCTCATCTTCGTCATGCGGTGAAACTGGACCACAGCTTTGCCCAGGCGCATTTCGCGCTCGGCCAGGCGCTCTGCTACGCCGACCGCCCTGAGGAGGGCATGCCCGAATTCAGCGAAGCCTTTCGTCTCAGCCCGCGCGACCCGCATCTCTGGACCTTTCACAGCATGATGGCCTTCGCGAACTACCAGATGGACAAGCTCGACGAGGCAGCCGATGCCGCCCGCGCATCGATGCGCTCGCCGAACGTCACCTTCTGGCCGGCGATGGCGCTGGTGGCGATCCAGGGACGGCAGGGCAAGATCGAGGAGGCGCGCCGGACGATCGACGAGCTCTACAATTTTCGACCGGGCATGACGCTCGATGATGCCAGGCGTGAATTCTACTTCGGCCTCAAGCCCGCGATGAGCGAAACCTTCATCGAGCGCTTTGTCGGCGACCTCGCCAAGGCAGGCCTGCCGCCAGAGTGAAGACGCCCGCCCTTTCGAGCGGGCGCCTCGTGTTCACAAGGATCAGAACGGCGAATCCGGGAAGTAGAAGTCCTTGGCGTTGTCCTTCGTCACCAGCGTGGCGTCGAGGATGTAGGTGCCGCGAACCGGGACCTGGTCGTAGAGCGACGCGGCCGTCAGTTCCATCGCGGTGCCAACCATTGCCGGCGGATAGAGAACGTCGACCGGGATCAGCTTGTCGCCGTCCATGACCTTCTTGACCATGTCCTTGGAGCCGGCGCCGGCCACGACATACTGGATGTCGGTGCGCTTGGCCTGCTCGATCGCCTGCAGCACGCCGACGGCCATGTCGTCGTCCTGGCACCAGACCACGTCGATCTTCGGGTACTTGGTCAGGTAGTCCTGCATCACCTTGAAGGCGTCGTCGCGGTTCCAGTTGCCGAACTGGCGGTCGAGAACCTTGACGTTGGAGCCGGCGATGCCCTTGTCGAAGCCGTCCTGGCGCTGCTGGTCGATCGGGATCGGCAGACCGCGGATGACGACGACCTGCGCGTCCGGCGTGGTTTCCTTGATGTACTTGCCGGCGACTTCGCCAAGCGCCGGGTTGTTGCCGGCGATGTAGATGTCACGCACGCTGTCGTCGTTCGTGCTCGGCGCGCGGTCGACCAGCGCCACGAAGGTGCCCTTGTCCTTGACTTCCTTGATGGCGTTGACCAGCGGATCCGGATCGGACGGCAGGATGACCAGCGCGTCCATGCCCTGCGTTGCCAGATCCTGCACGGCGTTTGCCTGGCTTGCGGCATCCGGCGAGGTCTTGACGATGACGGTGAGGTCAGGGTGCTCGGCCATCAAAAGCTTGGCGACGCGCTCGGCATGGAACACCACGCCGGAGGTCCAGCCGTGGTCGGCCGCCGGGATCGATACGCCGATGGTCTTCTTGTCCGCCGAGTGAGCGACGCCGGCGAGCAGCGCCGCCGTCACGACCGCCAGGCTGAATAGTGTCTTACGCATGTCTGTTTTCCTCCCATTAAACCCCAGGGCTTGCGAACCTTGAGACCGGGCGCCCCGCCGACCCGGCCAATCCCTTGCTACCTGCGCGCCAGCGACCGCTGCACGAGCATGGCGATGATGATGATCGAGCCCTGGATGGCGCCGATCAGATATTCCGAGATGAAGTTCGAGAGCAGCATGATGTTGCCGACGAGCTCCAGAATGAAGGCGCCGCAGATCGTGCCCCAGACGCGCCCTGCCCCGCCCTTCAGCGCCGTGCCGCCGACGACGACGGCGGTGATCGCCTGCAGCTCCCACAGGATGCCTGTCGTCGCAGAGGTCGAGCCGAGACGCGGCACGTAGAGCAGCACGGCGATCGCGACGCACAGCCCCTGGATGACGAAGGCGATGGTGCGCACCTTGTTGACGGCGATGCCGGAATAGCGCGCCACGTCGCGGTTCGAGCCGACGGCCGTGACATGGCGGCCATAGCGCGTGCGATAGAGGATGAAGGCGGCGACCGCGGTCACCGCGAGGATGACGATAATAGGCACCGGCACGCCGGCGATCGAACCGAAATAGACGGGGCGGTAAAGCGACTGCTGCTCGGCCGAGCGCAGCGTGATCGCGCCGCCCTGTGAGAGCCAGGTCGTCAGGCCGCGATAGATGCCCATGGTGCCGAGCGTGGCGATGAACGGCTCGATCTTGCCGACGGTGGTGATCAGCCCGTTCGCCAGACCGCAAAGCGCACCGGCAACGATGGTGAAGACGACGGCAACCGCCAGCATCAAGGCCGGATCGGCAATAAGGCCGGAATTCATCAACAGGATCATCAGGCTGGCGACGAAGGCGACCATCGACCCCACCGAGAGATCGAGATCCCCCGACGAGATGACGAAGGTGGCGCCGACGGCGATGATGGCGATGAAGGCACTGCGCGTCGCAACATTGGCGAGGTTGGTGATGCCGATGAAATTCGGATTGACCAGCGCGCCGACGACAAGCAGCAGCGCAAGGGCCGCGAACGGCGCGACCGCCCTGAGGTCGATATCCCGCCAGGAACGCCGTCTGATCTGACTGGTCTCGTCGTTCGCACTCATATCCAAAGCCATCCTCCCGTCATGCCTGCAGGCATTTTGTCTGATAATCCGCCGCGTCGGCGGTTTGTCTCTTGTGGCCGCCTCAGGCGGCCTTCTTCTTCAGGCCCGCCGCGTAGCGCATGATCTCCTGCTCGGAGATCTCGTCGCCCTCAAGCACGCCGACGATCCGCCCTTCGCGCATCACCGCCACCCGGGTGCAAAGCCCGATCACCTCGGGCATCTCCGAGGAGACGACGATGATAGAGCGCCCGTCGCGCGCCAGTGCGGAGATAAAATGATAGATCTGCTGCTTGGTGCCGACATCGATGCCGCGCGTCGGCTCGTCGATGATGATGATCTCCGGGTCCGTCTCCATAACCTTGGCGAGCAGCAGCTTCTGCTGATTGCCGCCCGACATGCGCCCCGCCACGATATTGGCGTCGCGCACGCGGATATCGAAGCGCCGGCGTGCTTTCGCCAGCGCCGCAGCCTCGCTGCTCGGGCTGAGATAGCCGTGCCGCGAATGCTGGCCCAGCGACTGCAGCGTCAGGTTTGCCAGCATGTTGGAGCCGAGCAGCAGGCCCTTGTGCTTGCGATCCTTGGTCATGTAGGCGAGCCCGGCGCGATTGGCCGCGTGCACATCGCCCGAGGCAACACTCTCGCCGCGGATGACAACCTCGCCGGCGGTACGGCCGCGCAAGCCCGCAATCGCCTCCATCAGCTCCGTACGGCCGGAGCCGATCATGCCGGAAAAGCCGATGATCTCGCCCTTGCGCACCTCGAAGCTCGCATCCTGCACATAGCCGGTCGAGATGCCCTCAACCTTCAGCACGATCTCTTCGTCGACATCAGGCTCGTTCTTGGTCGGGTAGAGGCTGGAAAGCTCACGCCCGACCATCAGCTGCGCGATCGATTCACCGTCGAGCATCGCCGTCGGCGCCGTCTTCACCCACTGCCCGTCGCGCAGCACCGTGACCCGGTCGGTCAGTTCCATGACCTCGTCGAGCTTGTGCGAGACGAAGACAAAGCTGGTGCCCTTGTCACGCAGCTTGCGCACCTGCTTGAACAGGAAATTGGTTTCTTCGCGCGACAGCACCGCCGTTGGCTCGTCCATGAATACCACGCGCGCATCACGGCTGATCGCCTTGGCGATCTCCACCATCTGCTTGTCGGCTATGGAAAGCGTGCTGATCAATGCGTTCTCGTCGACATGCGAGCCGAGCAGATCGAGCGCCTTGCGGGTCTCTGCCCGCATGAACTTGCGATCGAGCACGCCGAAACGCGTGACCTCGCGGCCGAGAAAGAGGCTTTCGGCAACGGTCAGGTGATCGGCGAGATTGAATTCCTGGTGGATGATGACGATGCCAAGCGCCTCGGCCGCGCCATTCGGCGGCAGCACGACCGGCTGGCCGTCGAGAATGATCTCGCCCGAGGTCGGCTGTTCGAAGCCGGACATCACCTTGACGAGCGTCGACTTTCCGGCGCCGTTTTCGCCCATCAGCGCATGGATTTCGCCAGCGCGCAGCTCGAAATTGACGCTGAAGAGGACCTGCACCCCATTGAAGGATTTGCATATGCGCCGGGCCGACAACACCACCGGCGCCGCCTCGACAGTCTCCAAACTCATGATGCCCTCCCCTGCGGACTCCCACCCGCTTGACCCTTGTGTAAACCTTTACATGTGCGATGTAAAGGTTTACATCATCGTATCACGAAGTTCTCCTGGCTTCGCCCTTTGACGTATCCTTCAGTCTGTGTAGTGTCGCCGCGAATTGAGCCCCAAGGCAGGACGCAGTGTCGAATTCCA
This sequence comes from Rhizobium sp. 2MFCol3.1, assembly GCF_000377565.1. Taxonomy (GTDB): domain Bacteria; phylum Pseudomonadota; class Alphaproteobacteria; order Rhizobiales; family Rhizobiaceae; genus Rhizobium. The sequence goes on from NZ_KB898374.1 coordinate 45,453, forward strand.
CGCCCGCAACCATCGAGGATGTCGCCCGGATCGCCGAGGTTTCGATCGCGACCGTGTCGCGGGCGATCCATACGCCGGAGAAGGTCGCCAACTCGACGCGGCTGAAGGTGAACCAAGCGATCGCGATCACCGGATACACGACGAACGCCATGGCCCGCAGCCTGCGTCTCGGCCGTTCCAACATGATCCTGGTCGTGGCTCCCGACATCGGCGACCCCAACTTTTCCAACATTCTGATCGGCCTGGAAAACGAGGCCCGCGCCCATGGCTACGGCATTCTCATCGGCCATACGCAGAACGACGCCCAGCGCGGCCTCGAATATCTCAAATTCCTGAATTCAAACCAAGCCGCCGGATTGATTCTCTTCACCGGCATCCTGCCCTTCGGCCACCAGACGATGACGGCGAGGCTCCCGCCCAGCGTCGGCGTCTTCGAGCCGGTCTTCAACGGCGGCATTCCCTATGTCGGCGTCGACGATATCGAGGGCGCGCGCAAGGCGGTCGACCTGCTGCTGGCGGAAGGTCACCGAAAGATCGCCTTCATCGGCGACAGCAAGACGCGCCTTGCCTATTCCAGGCGCCGCCAGGGCTATGACGAGGGCTTGGACGCGGCCGGTGTCGCGAAAAGCCAGCGCATCATTCTCGAAGGCGACGGCACGCTCGAAAGCGGCCGCCACGCCGTTGAGCAGCTCTTCATGCGCGACACGCTGCCGACGGCCTTCATGTGCGTCAACGACCAGACGGCGATCGGCGTGATGATCGGCCTCAACGCCCGCGGCTACGACATCCCCCGCGACTTCTCCGTCACCGGCTTCGACGACGTGCCCCAGGCCGTCTTCATGTCGCCGCCGCTGACGACGGTCCGCCAGCCGCGCACCGCGATCGGCAAGCAGGCCATGGCCTTGCTGCTGGAGTTTTTGGGCGACGGCCATCCGGCGGAAACCGAGATCCTGCTGCAGCCGGATCTCGTCGTCCGCAATTCGGTCTCGGCGCCGTCGAAGCAGTGGTCGAAGCGCTAGCACAAAACGCGATATCGGCTACGGCGCGTAGCGCGTAAAGACATAGTCGTGATTGTTCACGCGCGCCTCGTGACAGGCAAAACAGGTCTCATGCTGGGCCTGGTCGGCTGGAACGCCATTGATGAACCGGCCAAATCCCCAACCGCCGGAGGCGGCGTATTTCTTCGCATCCTTGACCATGACCTGCACCGTCGTTGCCGCTCCGGGGACCGAGGCGGGCGCGAACTCGGCCGATGGCGTGCGCTTCCAGGCGAGCTTGACGAGCACGCTTCCATCAGGAAACGGAAGCGTGCCATTGCGATAGGCCTTGACGGCGATGTCGTTGCCGACGACCACGCGCAGCTCGTTCAACGGCGCATCCTCGAGCGCCGGCGCGATCAACTCCCACTGCCGGTAGCCCTCCGGAAGGGAGACGCCGTAGATCGGCGAGACCGGCCTGGCGGCAGGCGTCTCGCCGGCGAGCGAGCCGATCGCAAAGACAGTGGCGCCGACAGCGGTGGCGGCGGCAAGCAGCATGATGTTTCCTGTCATGGCAGCCACTCACGCAAGCCTATCGGCATCGATAATCGCCTGGGCGAAGGCCGCCGGCGCCTCTTGCGGCAGATTGTGCCCGATGCCGCCGGTAATCGTCCGATGCTCGTATTTGCCGGTGAACTTCTTGGCGTAGGAGGCAGGATCGGGATGCGGTGCGCCGTTGGCATCACCCTCCATGGTGATAGCAGGCACGCCGATATCGGGCAGCTTCGCGAGCTTGCGCTCCAGCGCATCGTATTTCTTCTCGCCCTTGGCGAGATCGAGCCGCCAGCGATAATTATGGATGGTGATCGCGACATGATCCGGATTTTCGAAGGCGTTCGCCGTGCGATCGAAGGTGGCGTCGTCGAAGTGCCATTGCGGCGAGGCAAGCGTCCAGATGAGCTTGGCGAAATCGTGCCTGTTGGCATCATAGCCCGCACGTCCGCGTTCGGTCGCGAAATAGAACTGATACCACCAGGAGAGTTCCGCCTTCGGCGGCAGCGGCTTCTCGTTGATCGCTTGGCTGCCGATCAGGTAGCCACTGACTGAGACCATGGCCTTGCAGCGCTCCGGCCAGAGCGCGGCCATGATATTCGCCGTCCGCCCGCCCCAATCATAACCGCCGATAACCGCGCGCTCGATCTTCAGCGCATCCATGAAGTCGATCATGTCGACGGCAATCGCCGCCTGCTGTCCGTTGCGCGGTGTCTTCGAAGACAGGAACCGCGTCGTCCCATAGCCGCGCAGATAGGGGATGAGCACGCGATAGCCGGCATCGGCAAGAACCGGCGCGACATCGACAAAGCTGTAGATGTCGTAAGGCCAGCCATGCAGCAGCAACACGGCGGGTCCATTGGCCGGACCGAGCTCAGCGTAACCGATATCGAGCACGCCGGTCCTGACCTGCTTCAGTGCCGGAAAGGACGTATTCGTACCCGGCTTGACCGACGCAAGCGCGCCACTTCCCGCTCCCGCCGTCTGCGCACGCACAGTGCCGGCGACGCCGACGGCGGCAGCAGCGAAGGCCGCGGCGCCAAGGAAGCGGCGGCGTTGGTGATTGGTATCATCGGACATGGAGGCCTCTCGATTGGCGGTTGCAAGGGAGCGCGAAGCTCACCCTGAAAGCTAACGCGAGCCCCGACGGACCGACAGGCAACCGAGGTATGAAATGCCCTATATGTTGGTATAGAGCGCGGACGCGCCCATGCGCGGCGAGGACAGATTCAGTCCTTCTCCGCCCGCCGCTCAGCCAGGCTGTCGAGCGCATCCGCATTGGCCCGCCCCCAGCCATAGAGCAGTTCGATCGGCTCCACGAACCGCTTGCCGAGCGTCGTCAGCGTGTAATCCACGGCGGGCGGCACCGTGCCAAAGACCCGGCGCGTCACCAGCCCGTCCGCCTCCATGTCGCGCAGCGTCTGCGTGAGCATCTTCTTCGATATGCCGGGAAGGCTACGCTGCAGCACGCCGGTGCGCGCGCAGCCGTCAAGCCGCGTGTCCAGCACATGCAGGATCATGCTCGTCCACTTGCTGGAAAAGATCTCCAGCACGCGGCGCGGCGCGCAATCCTCGCGCCATTCGTGATCAGGTGAGCCGGCTCGCATGTGGTTACCTCAGGGTGTCTATGTCTCGAATGGGTGCCTTCTAGCGACAAACGATCGAAATGGCTACATCCGGAAAAACACCCGGATGGACATCAGGAGACAGGCATTTGAACAAGGCATTGATCGCAGGCGCAAGCGGCATCGTCGGCAGCGCAACGGCGGAACTTCTGAGTGGCAAGGGCTGGCAGGTCTTCGGCCTCGCGCGCAAGCCGCAAGCAGCACCCGGCGTGCAGCCGCTTGCCGCCGACCTGCTCGATCCCGCATCGCTGAAATCGGTGCTTGCCGATGTCGCCCCCACGCACATCGTCATCTCCACCTGGCTGCGGCAGCCGACGGAAGCGGAGAACATCCGCGTGAATTCGGCCATGGTCCGCAATCTGCTCGATGCCGTCAGGCGCTCGGGCTCGGTGCGCCACGTCGCGCTCGTCACCGGCCTCAAGCACTATCTTGGCCCCTTCGAAGCCTATGGCAAGGGCAGCCTGCCGCAGACGCCGTTTCGCGAGGAGCAGGGCCGTCTCGACATCGATAACTTCTATTACGCACAGGAAGACGAGGTCTTCGCGGCGGCTGCCCGCGACGGCTTCACCTGGAGCGTTCACCGTCCGCACACCATCGTCGGCAAGGCGGTGGGCAACGCCATGAACATGGGCACCACGCTCGCCGTCTATGCCAGCATCTGCAAGGAAACCGGCCGCCCCTTCCGCTTCCCCGGCGTTGCCGCGCAGTGGGACAGCCTCACCGACATGACCGACGCACGCCTGCTCGCCCGCCACATCGAATGGGCATCGACGACGCCAGCCGCCGCCAACCACGGCTTCAACGTCGTCAACGGCGACGTCTTCCGCTGGAGTTGGATGTGGGGTCGGATCGCTGAGTGGTTCGGCATCGAACCCGCAGCCTTCGACGGCGTGGTCCGTCCGCTGGAACAGCAGATGGCCGACGACGCCGACTTCTGGCGCGAGATCGCCAGGCGCCATAACCTCGCCGAACCGGATCTCAACCGCCTGTCCTCACCCTGGCACACCGACGCCGATCTCGGCCGGCCGATCGAGGTGGTCACCGACATGTCGAAAAGCCGCCGCATGGGCTTCCTCGATTATCAGCCCACCGACGACGCGTTCTTCGACCTGTTCAAGCAGCTGCGGGCCGACCGGTTGATTCCGTAGGCTCCGCCTTCGCCAAACGCGGATCATTGACGGATTGTAGTTCTAAAACTACATTGCCTCATGTTCGAGCTGCGGCAGTCCGAGACCTTTCGAAAATGGCGGGCGCGCTTGAAAGACGAGCGCGCCAGGGCGTTGATCGCTTCACGGCTGGATAGGCTGGCTTTTGGACATGCCGGCGATGCCGCTCCGGTCGGGGACGGGATCAGCGAACTGAGGATACATTACGGACCAGGTTACCGCATCTACTTCAGACAGGATGGCAAGACGCTGATCATCCTGCTTTGCGGTGGCGACAAAGGCAGCCAGAAGCGTGATATCGCAGAGGCAAAACGGCTGTTCAGCGAATGGAATGAAAACAATGGCTGAGAAATTCACCCACTACGATCCGGCCGATGACCTGACATCGGACGAAGCAATTGCCGTCTTCATAGAAGAAGCGTTCGAGACCGAGGACGCCGGCTATATCGCCCATGCGCTGGGCGTCGTAGCGCGCGCCAAGGGCATGCCCCAGATCGCCAGTGAGACTGGGCTCTCCCGTGAGCAGCTCTATCGTTCCTTCAGCGCCGAGGGCAACCCGACGCTGAAGACGACGCTATCCGTCATGAAGGCGCTCGGCATCGGCCTGACGGCAAAAGTGCCGACGCGCGCCGATCAAGAGGCAAAGGCCGCCGCTAAACCGTAAACGCCTCGCGAAACGCCGCAAGCGCCGTCTCGGGATTACCCGATGCGAACGCCTCCATGCCAACAGGCCCTTGATAGCCCATGGCCTTCAGCGCCCGCGCGATACCCTTCCAGTTGACCTCACCCGTTCCCGGCTCCATGCGGCCGGGGACGTCGGCGACCTGGATTTCGCCGATCCATGGCAGGCTCTTGCGGCAGAGTTCGATCAGGTTCCCCTCGCCGATCTGAGCATGATAGAGGTCGAGATTGAGCCGCAGGCGCGGGTGGTCGATGCTCGAGACCAGTGCCAAGGTGTCCTCCGCGCGGCCGAAGGGGACGCCCGGATGATCGACATCAAGGTTGAGGTTTTCGAGCGTGAAGACCACGTTCTCTTCTTCCGCCATGTCGACGATGCGGGCGAGCGTATCGCGCGCCTTCAGCCACATCTCACCGGTCACGACCTCGATTGGCTGCACCGGCAGGCCGCCTTCGCCAAGCCCGGTTCCGTGCAGGTTGAGACGCTGCACGCCGAGCCGCTTGCCGACCTTGGCCGTCTCGCGCGCCGTCTTCAAGAGCTCCGCCGCCCCCTCGTCATCCGTCAGCCGCCCGGTGAGGTAACCGTTCATGATGGTGAAGGTGGCGCCCGTCGCCTCGAGCTTGGCGAGATCATGCTCCGGCCAGTTCCACAGCCCGACACCGAAGCCCATCTCCTTCAGGCGACTGGCCCGCCACTCGATCGGTCGGTCGCGCCAGATCATCTCGGCGCAGGCGGCAAGTTGGAAAGGCAAGTTCATGTGATCCTCCCGATCATGCATGCTGATTTCTGTTCGCAATAGAGCCGAGATCGCGGTCAGCCGCAATGCGACATCGCGTGCCATGCCGGCACATGGAATTGACGATTGTCATGAGAGGTTCACGCAGCAGGCATAACTCGAAGGGACGGCTTCTGAGAGAGGAACTGAGATGGCTGACATCACCAACGAGACTATTCACCGGGATCACGAGAACCACCCGCTGCACGGGTCGGCTTCGAAAAAGTGGTTCCTTCCCGTCATCATCCTCCTGCTTGTCGCCGGTCTCGGCTATGTCGGTTACGCGCTCGGGCGCGACCTCACCAGCGTTGCCGCCGTTCCCTGGATCATGCTCGGCCTGGCGCTTCTGATTGCGCTCGGCTTCGAGTTCGTCAACGGTTTCCACGACACCGCCAACGCCGTAGCCACTGTCATCTACACCCGCTCCATGCCGGCCGAACTCGCCGTCATCTGGTCGGGCTTCTTCAATTTCCTCGGCGTCATGATGTCGAGCGGCGCGGTCGCCTTCGGCATCCTGGCGCTGCTTCCGGTCGAGCTCATCCTGCAGGTCGGCTCCGGCTCCGGCCTCGCCATGGTCTTCGCGCTGCTGATTGCCGCCATCCTCTGGAACCTCGGCACCTGGTATCTCGGCCTGCCGTCCTCGAGCTCGCACACGCTGGTCGGCTCAATCATCGGCGTGGGCCTCGCCAACCAGTTCCTGGCGCCGGCGGGCAGCGCCACCAGCGGCGTAGACTGGTCGCAGGCGACCAATATCGGCCTGTCGCTGCTGATCTCGCCACTGATCGGCTTCGGCCTCTCCGCCGTCCTGCTTCTGGTCATGAAGTTGCTGGTGCGCAACAAGGCGCTCTACGAAGAGCCGAAGGGCAACAACCCGCCGCCGCTCTGGATCCGTGGCCTTTTGATTTTCACCTGCACCGGCGTCAGCTTCGCCCACGGGTCGAACGACGGGCAGAAGGGCATGGGCCTGATCATGCTCATCCTGATCGGCCTCGTCCCCACCGCCTTCGCGCTCAACCGCACCCCTGACGTCAACTATCTCGAAGCCTACAAGAGCGCGTCCGCCCAGGTGGAAACCGCGCTCGGCAAATATGTTAAGCCGGGTGCTGCCGCCGGCGATTTCCGCGTCGAGGTGAGCAACGCCGTGAAGAACAAGGTCTGGACGGACGCAACGACGCCGGCGCTTCAGCAGTTCATCCACGCCACGAGCGCCGAAGTCGCCGCCTTCCCGACGCTGGAGGCCGTGCCGACGCATCTGGTCAGCAACGTCCGCAACGACATCTACCTGATCGGCGAAGCTCTGAAGCTGATCGACAAGCAGAAGCTGCTTACCATGGAGCCGGCCGATCTGCAGGCGGTGAGCGCCTATCACAAGGCGGTCGACAACGCGACCAAGTTCATCCCGCTCTGGGTCAAGATCGCCGTCGCCATCGCGCTCGGCCTCGGCACCATGGTCGGCTGGAAGCGCATCGTCATCACCGTCGGCGAAAAGATCGGCAAGACCCACCTGACCTATGGCCAGGGGGCAGCCGCCGAAGTCGTCGCCATGGTCACCATCGGCGCCGCCGACCATCTCGGCCTGCCGGTTTCGACCACCCACGTGCTGTCATCGGGCGTTGCCGGCACGATGGCCGCGAACGGTTCCGGCCTGCAATGGTCGACGGTGCGAAACATGCTGATGGCCTGGATCCTGACGCTGCCCGCCTCGATCGCCATCGCCTTCGTGCTCTTCATCATCCTGCGCCAGGTGTTCTGAGGCGTGAGCCGATAGCGCAATTGAAAAAGCCGGGAAGCGAATGCTCCCCGGCCTTTCTGTTTCAGCAATCCACTACCGATCAGACGTAGCGGTTGACTACGTTTTCGAGCAGTTCCTGCTGGCCAGACTTCGGCTGCGGGTTGATGTCCTGGCTCTCGACGCGTGCCGCGATCTGCTCCAGCGAATATTCGCCGCGCAGCATCTTCTGGCTTTCGGCCGAATCCCAGCCGGCATAGCGGTTGGCGAGCGGCTGCGACAGCGCCTTGTCCTCGATCATCTTGGCGGCAGCCTTCAGACCACGGGCGCAGCAATCCATGCCGCCGATGTGACCGATCAGAAGGTCTGCCGGATCGAGCGACTGGCGGCGCAGCTTGGCGTCGAAGTTGGTGCCGCCGGAGGTGAAGCCGCCGCCTGCCAGAACCTGGTAGTAGGCGAGCGCCATCTCGGGAACGTTGTTCGGGAACTGGTCGGTATCCCAGCCGGACTGGTAGTCGTTGCGGTTCATGTCGATCGAGCCGAAGATGCCGAGCGCGTTGGCGAGCGCCAGCTCGTGCTCGAAGGAATGGCCGGCGAGGATCGCGTGGCCCTGCTCGATGTTGAGCTTCACTTCGTTTTCGAGGCCGTTCTTCTTCAGGAAGCCGTAGACCGTGGCGACGTCGTAGTCGTACTGGTGCTTGGTGGGCTCCTGCGGCTTCGGCTCGATGAGGATCTGGCCCTTGAAGCCGATCTTGTGCTTGTACTCGACCACGAGGTTGAGGAAGCGGCCCATCTGGTCGAGCTCGCGCTTGAGGTCGGTGTTGAGCAGCGTCTCATAGCCCTCACGCCCGCCCCACAGAACGTAGTTCTCGCCGCCGAGCTTCATCGTGGCGTCCATGCAGGTCTTCACGGTCGCGGCGGAGAAGGCGAAGACATCGGGGTCGGGATTGGTTGCGGCACCCGACATGAAGCGGCGGTTGGAGAAGAGGTTCGCCGTGCCCCAGAGCAGCTTGGTGCCGGTGGCAGCCTGCTTCTCCGCGAAGTAATCGACGATCTCGTTCAGGTTCTTGGTGTTTTCGGCGAAGTTCTTGCCTTCGGGGCGCACGTCGGCGTCGTGGAAGCAATAATAGGGTGCGCCGAGCAGCGAGAAGAATTCGAAGGCAACATCGGCTTTAAGCTTCGCAGCCTCCATCGTGTCTTCGAACCACGGACGCAGGAACGTCTGCCCACCAAAGGGGTCACCGCCCGGCCATGTGAACGTGTGCCAGTAGGCGACGGCGAAACGCAGATGGTCTTCCATCCGCTTGCCGAGAACGATCTCGTCCGGCTGGTAATAGCGGAAGGCCAGCGGATTGGTGCTGTCCGGGCCTTCGTATTTGATTTTCTGAATATCGCCGAAAAATCCGGTGCTCATGGGGTACTCCTCCTTGGGTGTGGTTCGATAGTGATGGTGTTCCGTGTGGCCTGCGGCTCAAGACCCCCTCTGCCTGCCGGCATCTCCCCCACAAGGGGGGAGAAAGCTGGAGGCACCGCCCCTCACCTCGGAAGGCGGGCGCGCGGGGCACGAAGCCCCTCCCCCTTGTGGGGAGGGGTTGGGGAGGGGTCTTACGACACCTCCCAGTGAATTTTCTCTCAATGCGCCAAAGCCTTGATCGCCGGATAAAGCGCACGATACCGGCCATAAGCCTCCTCATACGCCCCGCTCAGCGCAGCATCAGGCTCGATCGTCCCATCCGTTTCCGGCGGCGTGCACACAGCCACAGGATCAGCCCCGGTCGCCGCGATCAGCCCAAGCCGCGCCGCACCGAAGGCGGCGCCGAAGTCGCCGTCGGCGGGCAGGTCGACGGGGACGCCGAGTGCTGTGGCGATCGAGGCCAGCCAGTAGCGCGAGCGCGAGCCGCCGCCGATGGCGGTGACGCGGGAAATATCGGTGCCGGCCGAGCGCAACGCCTCAAGATTGTCGCGGATCGCGAAGGATACGCCTTCGAGCACCGCCTGGGTCAGCACCACGCGGCTGCTCTCATGCTCGAGCCCGATGAAGGCGCCGCGGATGACGGCGTCGTTGTGCGGCGTGCGCTCGCCGGAGAGATAGGGAAGGAAGGTGACGCCGGAGGGCGCCTTCAGCGTTTCGCCGAGTTCGGCGGTCAGCTCCGCCGCCGACTTCGACGTCACATGCGAATGCCAGTTCAGCGCGTCGGTCGCCGAGAGAATGACGCCCATCTGGTGCCAGGTATTGGGCAGCGCGTGGCAGAAGGCGTGAACGGCGCTCTCGGGCTTCGGAAGATAGGAGCCGTTGGCGGCGAAGAGCACGCCCGATGTGCCGAGCGAGACGAAGGCCGCGCCATGGCTGACGGTGCCCATGCCGCAGGCGGATGCCGCATTGTCGCCTGCCCCGCCGGCAACGACGACGGAACCCGTGATGCCCCACTGCGAGGCGAGCTCGCCGCGCAGCTTGCCGCCCTCTTCCGTGCCTTCGACCAGCGTTGGCATGTGCTTCTCATCGAGACCGGTCGCGGCCAGGAGCTCGGACGACCACTTGCGCTTGCCGGTATCGAGCCAGGACGTGCCGGCCGAATCCGACATTTCGGAAATGTGCTCGCCGGTCAGCCACAGGCGCAGATAATCCTTCGGCAAGAGCACCTTGGCGACCTTGGCGAAAATCTCCGGCTCGTGCTTGGCGACCCAGGCGAGCTTCGGCGCGGTGAAGCCGGGGAAGACGATGTTGCCGGTGAGCTTGCGGAACTTCGGATCGGCATCGAGCGCCGCCGCCTCGATATAGCTGCGCGTGTCGTTCCAGAGAATGCAGGGGCGCAGCACCTTGTCGCCGGCATCGAGCAGCGTCGCGCCGTGCATCTGGCCGGAAAGGCCGATGCCCTTGACCGCGGCAAGCTCCTTCGGGTGCTTCGCCTTCAGCCCAGCGATCGCCTCCTCGGTCGCCCGCACCCAGTGCGAGGGCTCCTGCTCCGACCAGCCGTGATGCGGACGCGAGACATCGAGCGAACCATTGGCCGAGCCGATGATCTTCTGATCGCCATCGATCAGCATCGCTTTGACGCCGGAGGTTCCGAGATCGAGACCCAGATACATGTGTTTCTCCCTTTGCCGTTACGGCAGATTGTCTTTCAGAAAGATATCGAGACGGATGCGCTCCTGCGCGTCGATCACCGAGAGCCCGTCGGCCTTGGCCTTCAACACGCGGATGGCGCTGCGCACCTCGTGGCCCGCATCCTGGTTCAAAATTGCGTCGATCGTACCGTCGAGAAGCGCCGTGCGGGTATGATCAGTCAGTTCGTGCGCGATGACGGTCAGCGCCCGGTCGACGGATTTCTCCTTCAGCGCCCGGATCAGGCCGCGATTGCCGGCGCCGAGGCTGTAGACGCCGATGATGCCGTCGCGCTTCGACAGCGCATCAGAAACCAGCATATGCGCCATGTCAGGATCGTCGCGCCCTTCGATGACGGGCAGGATGGAGAGACCGGGAAACTCCTCGGCCATGACAGCCGCGAAGCCCTCCAGCCGCTCGCGATGGTCGCGCACCAGCATTGAGCCGGCGAGAACCGCGACGTCACCCTTGGCACCGCCGAGAAAACGGCCGAGCAACCGCGCAGCCGTGCGGCCGGCCGCGATATTGTCGACGCCGGCATAATGATGGCGCTGCGAACCGGTGAGATCGGAGACGACGGTGACGACGGGAATGCCGTCCTGCACCAGCCGGTCGACGGCATCACGCACCTCGGGCGCATCGGTCGCGACGAGCGCCACGCCTGCGGGACGCTCGATACGCAGCGTATCGAGTGCCGCGGCAAGGGCCGTGGGATCGAAGGCCGGAACCTCCAAGGTGCGGATATCGGTGCGCTCCACCGGCGAGCGCGCCACGGCGGCCATCACCTCGGCGTTCAGCCCGTGCATGAAGGAATTGTCGCTGGCGGGAACGATGAACACAAACGAATAAGTCCGCCCCTTCGCGAGATTGGCGGCGGCGACGTCGCGCACATAACCGATCTCGCGAATGGCGGTTTCGACCTTCTCCCGCGTCACGTGCCGGACGCCCGGGCGCTGGTTCAGCACCCGATCGACAGTCGCAAGGCTGACGCCCGCAGCTGCGGCAATATCGTGAACCGTAGGTCTCATCGCTCCTCCTGACGAGACCTTTAACGCCATTTTTGATGTACGTAAATCAGATTTTTCGGCGACGCGTTCTGCGTATTGAAATGACTGCTATTTTTCGTGGTCCTTGGCGATTTCAGCTTCGAGCCTGCGCGACAAACGCTTCAAATCACGCGGCCTGCCGGCGACGCTTTCGATCGCCGCCACCGCGACATCCCGCGCGACGTAATCCGACTTGTGGCCCATGTTATGGATCATCAGCAGCCTTGCGCCCTTAATGGCGCGGGCAAGATGGCGCGCGTGGATATCAGGCGAGACGACGCTGTCGGTATCGCCGGAGATGATCACCGTCGGCGCATGGATGCGGCCGAAGTGCTGTGAATTGCGCTTCGTCCACTCCAGCAGATTGGCGACATCGATGGCGTTGTCGCGGAAAGCCTTCGGCCCAAGCGCCTGCAGCGCCCGCGTCTCTTTGATGTAGCCGGGCGGCCGAGGATTGGGCGCGAAAACCGAGCGCGTGGCGCTGTCTATCATCGCAAGCCCCACAGGCGGCACGACGATGGTGCTGAACAGCGCGCCGGTCACCGGCACCTTCGCGGCATCGTAATACCAGGCAATTCCGCCCGGCCACGGGTAGACGGCAGGCGATAGAAAGACGAGACCGAGTACCCGGTCGGGATGCCTGAGCGCGAAGCTCGCCGCCACCGCGCCTCCGAACGAATGGCTGACGATGATCGCCTTCTTGATACCGCGTTTCGTCATGACATCAGCGATTGCATCGGCCTGCCCGTCGGGAAACGCATTTTCCTGATCGCCGCGATCCGAGCGCCCGTGGCCGGGCCGATCGACGAACAGAAGATCGGCACGCCCCTCCAGCCGGTCGCGAAACGAAAACACCGGATCGTGGAGATTGGCGCTTGCGCCATGGATGAACACGATCGGCGGCAGATCCGGCCGCCGCGCCTTGAGATAGAGGCTGTTCATCTTGTAGCCGCCGACATCGATACGCGTCTCATCGGCGAACGGACTGGCTGCGAACACATGGTTCACGGCAACGGACAGCATAAAGGTGAGAAGTGCAACGAATCTGGCGGAAGCTTTGAACATGAAGCGCGGTCGATCCCGATGATATCGCTGTAGATACGCGAAAACGCCGGCTTTGGTTTCCCAAGCCGGCGCCAGAATTCGTCAATGCTGTCGTGAACCGTCAGTGGCCGCCGCCACCCCCGCCACCGCCTTGCGGCGGCGCCGGCTTGTCGATCAGCACGATGCCGAGGATCATCGCCACGAAAAGTCCGGTGAGGATGACGAAGATATCGCTGAACGACATCACCATCGCCTGCTTGGTCACCATCCCGACCATCTGCTTGATCGCGACGGCCGCGCCATCCATGCCATAGGTGTCGAACTTCGACGTCATATTGTTGATCTGGTCGGTCGCGACAGGGTTGCCCCAGTCGAGATGCTCGCGGATGCGCTGGTAGTGCACGTCCTGGCGGTTCGTCAGCACGGTATTGATGACCGCGAGACCGACGGCGCCACCGAGGTTACGCGTCAGGTTGAAGAGACCCGAAGCGCCGCGCATACGCGCCGGCGGCATCGTGCCGAGCGCGATATTGTTGATCGGCACCATGCACATCATCAGGCCGAAACCGCGCAGGATCTGCGGGATGAAGAGCTCGTAGAAGTCCCAATCCGTGGTCACGCCGGTCATGATCCAGGTGCCGGCGGCAAAGCTCGCGAAGCCGAGCACCATCATCATGCGCAGGTCCATCTTGGTCGACAGCTTGCCGGCGATCGGCGCGGTGAAGAACATGGCGAGACCGGAGACGAACATGGTTTCGCCGATCATCAGCGAATCGTAGCCGCGAATGCGTCCGAGATAGAGCGGGTAGATATAGGTCAGGCCGTAGAGACCGATACCCATCACGAACGAAAACAGCGAGCCGACCGCGAAGTTTCGGTTGCTGAAGGCCCTGAGATCGACGACGGGGAAGTCCACCTTGAAGGCGCGATAGAAGAAGATCACGCAGCCGATGGCCGATGCGATCGCGCCGAGAAGGATGTTGCGGTCGTTGAACCAGTCGTTCGAGTTGCCCTCTTCGAGCACATATTCCAGCGCGCCGAGGAAAACGCCCATCGAGACCAGGCCCCACCAGTCGAACTTCTTGAAGAGCGAGAATTCCGGCTTGTCGAAATCGATGAAGTTCCAGGTCACGATCGTGACGATGATGCCGGGAATGATGTTGACGAGGAACAGCCAGTGCCAGGAGAAGGCATGGCTGAGATAGCCGCCGACCGTCGGGCCGATGGTCGGCGCCAGCGTCGCGATCAGGCCGATGATCGGCGAGACGATGCTGCGCTTGGACGGCGGAAAGATGGTGAAGGCAGCCGCAAACACCGACGGGATCATGCCGCCGCCGATGAAGCCCTGGATCGCACGATAGACGATCATCTGGTCGATATTCGTCGCGGTGGCGCAAAGCGCGCTCGCAGCCGTGAAGCCGGCCGCCGAGAAGGCGAACAGATAGCGCGTCGAGATGATGCGCGCGAGCGTACCCGACAGCGGAATCATGATGACTTCCGCGATCAGGTACGACGTCTGCACCCAGCCGATTTCATCCGTGCCGGCGCTGAGGCCGGCCTGGATTTCGGCCAGCGACGCCGACACGATCTGAATGTCCAGGATGGACATGAACATGCCCACCACCATCGCGAAGAACGCGATGAGTTTGCGGGGGTCCATGGTGTCGGCTGCCGGCGCGGCCGGCATCGATCCTGCTGTTGTGCTCGCGGCCATCGGCCTACCTCGTCAGACGATATTACGGGCCAAGTTAAGCGCGAAGCGCCTTACTTGGCGGCATCCGGCGCCGTGCGCGTGTCGACGTCGACAACGACGCTGAGGCCGGCGCGCAGGCGACCCGTGTCGAGCGCGTCCTGCGGCAGGGCGATGCGAACCGGTACGCGCTGGATGATCTTGGTGAAGTTGCCCGTCGCGTTTTCAGGCGGCAGTAGCGAGAACACCGAGCCCGATGCCGGCGAGATCGATTCCACCGTGCCGACGATCGCGTGATCGTCATAGGCGTCGACATGGACATTGACCTTGGAGCCGGGAACCAGATGCTGGATCTGCGTTTCCTTGAAGTTCGCGTCGATATAGAGCTGGCGGACCGGAACGAGCGCCATCAGGCGCTGGCCGGGCGAAACCAGATCGCCTTCCTGAACCGAGCGGTTGCCGACGACGCCGTCATAAGGCGCCTTGAGAACCGTGAAGGACAGGTCGCGCGCGGCCTTGTCGCGGGCAAGTTCGAGCTGACGGATCGTGCCTTCGGCTTCGCGGCGCTGTGCGTGCAGCAGCGTCACATTGGCTTCGGCCGATGCGATCGCGGCGTCACCGCCGACGAGATTGGCCTTTGCCTGGTCGAGCGCGATGTTGGCGGTATCGAGCGATGCGGTGGTACCGACCGACTTCGCCTGCAACTCGCTGGCGCGGGTCTGGGTGATCTGTGCGCCGCGAACAGTGGCATCGAGCGCAACCTTCTGCGCCTTGGCCTGGTCGAGGCTCGCCTCGCCGCCGGCGATCTGCGCGTCGATACGCTGCAGCGACAGCTTCTCGGTGTCGAGCGATGCCTGCGCCTGCTCCAGCGCCAGCTTGTAGTCGCCGTCGTCGAGCGTTGCCAGCGTATCGCCGACCTTGACCTGCTGGTTGGCGACGACGTTCACCTTGGCGACATAGCCGGTGACCTTCGGAGAGATCGTGGCGATGTCGCCTTCGATATAGGCGTCATCGGTCGAGATCATGAAGCGACCAACCGTGAACCACTGGTAGCCGAAATAGGCAGCGCCGGCGAGAAGGGCGAGCCCAAGGATCGGCAGCACGGGGCTGCGCTTCTTTTTCTTCTGCTCAGGTGCCGTCTCGACCGGGGCGGCCACGGTCTGCGGCGTACGCGGAGCTTCCGCGGTGACTGCTTCCTGGGCCTCACCTTCGGCAGGCTTGCTGACAATCCTGGTGACATTGGCGTTCTGGCTAGACGACATGAGAGAATACCGGTAAATCGAGTAAAACTGATCGAACTGAACGGTTCGGTTTAGTTGACATAGAGCCTTTTTACGTTCATATCAAGATGTATCGAACCACCCGGTTCGATTTTGTTAACGAAACATTCGCATGTGCGAATATGGTTAAGGAGCTATGACAGACTTTTCCGACGTGTCCGTGGAGGAATCGACATCTGCAGGAGGCAGATGGGCAGCGGGTGAAGATCCCGCAAAACGCAAACAAATTCTCGACGGTGCCCGCCGCGCGTTCATGAAGTACGGCTTCGACGCCGCCAGCATGAACGACATCACGCGCGAGGCCGGCGTTTCGAAGGGTACGCTCTACGTATACTTCGCCAACAAGGAAGAGCTGTTCGCCGCGATGATCGAGAGCGAACGCGCCGCCTTCGTTGCCGCGATGCGCACCACGCTTGCCGAGCGCGAGGACGTGGAAACCGGCCTCCATGATTTCGGCATGGATTTCATCGCCCACCTGACCGACGAAAAGGTCATCAGCGCCATGCGCACCGTGCTCGGTGTCCGCGATCGCATGCCGGCGCTCTGTCAGCGCTTCTTCAACGGCCCGGAAAACCTGCGCACCATCCTGCGCGATTATCTCGTGCGCTATGTCGAGGCGGGCAAGCTGGATATTTCCGACATCGATCTCGCCGCCGCCCAGTTCCTCGATCTCTCCAGCGGCAGCTTCTTCAAGTTCCGCCTGTTCGGCAGCATGGAAAAGCCGCCGTCGAAACAGGAAGCCGAGCGCGTCATCAATGGCGCCGTGCGCATGTTTATGGCGACCTACGGCGTCGCGAGCAAAGGCTGACCCCAGTATTAGGACCGTTCCGGCACAGGAGCGGTCCCCGCAAACGACGATTTGCATATAAACATCGCGGAATAAAATCCCGTCGGCTTTCGTATACTCCCTTGCGCGCTTTCCAAGACTTGGCTGGCAAGACCTACTTGCTAAGCAAAGGCGCGCGATTACATTCGAGCGACCGCTAATGTGGCGCAAAGGGATATACATAGATGCAAGACATCATGATGCTCGTGCAGGACCCGGCCGCCTGGGTGGCCCTCGTCACCCTGGTGGTGATGGAAGTGGTCCTCGGGATCGACAATCTCATCTTCATTTCCATCCTCACCAACAAGCTTCCACCTGAAACCCGCGAAAAGGCCCGCAAGCTCGGCATCGGTCTGGCTCTGATCATGCGCCTGGCGCTGCTCGGCACCGTCGCCTGGATCGTCAAGTTGACGACGCCGGTCTTCGAAGTCTTCGGCCACGGCTTCTCGTGGAAGGACATGATCCTGATCGCCGGCGGTCTCTTCCTGCTCTGGAAGGCGACCAAGGAAATCCACCACACGGTGGACCCTGTCGACCATGAGAACGATGCGGCATCCGCTGCCGTCGTCGCGAGCTTCACCGCCGTCATCGGCCAGATCCTGGTGCTCGACCTCGTCTTCTCCGTCGACAGCATCATCACCGCCGTCGGCATGACGCCGCACCTGCCGATCATGGTGATCGCGGTTGTCGCCGCCGTCACGGTCATGCTGGTTGCCGCGACGCCGCTTGCCAACTTCATCGAGAAGAACCCGACCATCGTCATGCTGGCGCTCGGCTTCCTGATGATGATCGGCACGACGCTGATCGCCGAAGGCATGGGCTTCCACGTCCCCAAGGGCTACGTCTACGCCGCCATGGCCTTCTCTGCCCTCGTCGAGGTGCTCAACATGCTGGCCCGCAACGCCAAGAAGCGAAAGCGCGAGGCAAACAAGCAGAACACCCTGCACTAAAAAACAAAACGGGCGCGACCATCAGGCCGCGCCCGTTTCGCATCAATGCCATCTGTCAGAGCATGTCGCCGAGCGTCCAGTGGTTCGCCCAGCGCGCATCGATCTCGTCCTCGACATTCTGGTAGCGGATATCGGTCGAAAGCCGGATCCGGCCCTCGGCGCTGCGATTGGTGGTCGAGGCATGGATCATGTAGGGGCTGTGCAGAACCACGTCGCCCGCCTCGTAATCGGCGATCAGCCAGCGCGTATCGAAGCGCTCGGCCATATCAGGCAGATCCTTCGACACCCAGCCGCCCTCGCTCATGTTCCTGTTATAGGCGCTGATCCGCTCTTCCGCGCTCAACTCAACGCTCTTTTCCGCAAACGCCTCCTCCATCCGCTTGCCGATCGCATGCGAGCCCTCGAGATAGACCAGCCCGCCCATGTCGACAGGCGTATCGCCGAGCGGGATCCAGGCCGTGACGATCCGGCTCGTTCCGCCGCGCAGATAGACGAGATCGTAGTGCGCCGGTGTCGCCGTCGGCGTGCCGGGGCGGGTGAAGCGCATGATCTTGCGCTTATGCAGATAGGAGATGCCGGAAAGCAACTGGTCCATGAACCGCGTCAACCGAGGCTGCGCGCAAAACCCCTCGTAAGCCGCCGAGCGCACCAGCGCCATCAGGATGCGATCGGCCAACTGCTTCTCGGGCTCGGCGCCAGATACCAGCCCGAGTGCCGGATCGGACCCCGCCTCGATCAGGCCGGACCGCGCCAGGTGTGAGAACACAAAGCCGCGAAACGTCAGCACGTCATCCCGTTTCAGGAACCCTTTAAGCCAGACATAGCCGTCCCGCTCGTAGCGCTCGCGGATCGCTTCAAGCCCGATACCGGGATCCGTCGCCTCCAGCCTCCCCATCCGGTTCGGCGCGGTGGACAGGCGCTTGCCGTCGGCGAACAGCTCGACCGCCGGCGCGTCACGGGATTGAACAGCAAGACTTGACATTTCGATCACCTCCCAAGCGAATATCGTAGTCCCTTATCGCCTGCACCGAGGAGGAAGACCATGGACGGAAGAACGGGCTGGACTTTTCGCTCATGAGCGACGCCACAATCGCGCTCTATCGCTCGCCTCCATCAGGCGCCACGAGCTTGGCCGTCACAGGCTTCGGCCGCCAGCGCGTCACCAGCCGGCTCAAGAACCGTCGGTTGCCGACACATGCCGTCGTGATGGTGGAACGCGGGCACGGTTGGCTGCAGAGCGACAAGGCAGGAACGATCGAGATATCGGGTCCGGCGCTCTTCTGGCTCCCTGCTGGAATGATGCACGGGTATGGCCCCGATCCGGGCGAAAGCTGGGACGAGCGCTGGGCGCTGTTTTCAGGCACCCTCGCCGACGAATGGCTCCGCCAGCGCCTGATCGACGAGGCAGCGCCGATGGTGCCGCTCGAAAACCCACGCGAGATGCGGCATCTCTTCACCACGCTGCAGGACGAGTTCGCGGAAGACAATTCGCTCGGCCTCGCCGCGTCGGCCGCGACGCTTTACCGGATCGTCATCGAGGCGGCCCGCCAGGCATCCCGCGCGACGGCAGGCGCCAAGACGGACGCGACAATCGAAAAGGTGGTGGAAGCGCTGGAGCAGCGGGCGTTCGAGCCGGTTGACATGACCGCCCTCGCCTCGGAATTCGGCCTGTCGCCGGCGACGCTGCGCCGCCGCTTCGCGGCCGCGACCGGGCTCTCGCCCAAGGCCTTCCAGCTGCGCCTGCGCATCGATCATGCCAAGCAGCTTCTGACGACGTCAGACCTTTCGATCGAGGCGATCTCGCGCGCGATCGGTCTCGACGACGCCTTTTATTTCTCACGGCTGTTCCAGGATCGCGAACGGTGCTCGCCGAGCGAATTTCGTCGCCGGCACCGTCGCGCCTGATCAGATCAACCGGCCGCCAGTTCCTTGTCGATCGCCTGTACCAGCCGCTGGTCGTCGGCGGTCACGTCAGGTGCGAAGCGGGCGACGACCTTGCCGTCGCGGTCGACCAGGAACTTCTCGAAATTCCAGAGAACGCCCTTGTCGCCGGCTTCCGCGAGACCACGATCGACCAGCTTCTCACGCATCGGGCCCTCGCCCGTCGTCGGCAGGTCCATGCCCGTCAGCAGCTTGTAGAGCGGATGCTGGTCGTCGCCCTTGACCGAGATCTTCGAGAAGATCGGAAACTTCACGTCATAGGTCAGCGTGCAGAACTCGACGATCTCGGCGTCGGTGCCCGGCTCCTGGCCCTTGAAGTTGTTGGCCGGAAAGGCGGCGATCACGAAGCCGCGTTCGCGCTTGTCCTCATAAAGCTTCTCCAGCCCTTCATACTGCGCCGTCAGCCCGCATTTCGAGGCGACGTTGACGACAAGCACGACCTTGCCCTTGTATTCGTTCAGCGTGGTCTCGCGGCCATCGGCGAGCTTTACCGGCACGCTCAAGATATCGGTCATCATCAATCTCCAACATGAAATACCGACGCGGAAGCTATACCCGCGCGCCCGTTTGTCCAGCGCGGAAATCGCCCGCTGGCAAAATCGCCCAAACCATCTAGTCTGGACGGAAAGGCGCGGCCCCATGCAGAGGATCGGGCGGGAGGATCTGGATGTCTCGGGAAGTGTTTTTGGCAGCCTTTATCTGCGCCTGCCTGATCGCCGCCTCTATCGGCACCATGCTCAGCTATCACAAGCTGCCGAGCCACCACCGGCAGGAAGAGACCAATGCCGTCGTGCGGCTGGTGGCCAACATCTTCGTGGTCATGACCTCGCTGGTCTTCAGTCTGATGATCAATTCGGCGAAGAATACCTTCGAGGGCATCGACAGCAACGTCCACGCCTTCGCCACCGAGATCATCCTCTTCGACCAGACGCTTCGAACCTACGGACTGGAGGCCAATGAAACCAAGCACAGGCTTTCCACCTATGTCGAAATCGCGCTCGGCAACGTGCCCCCATCCAGCGACCCGCTGGTCAAGGGCGACCCGGCCGCCGAGTTCGCCCTGAATGAAGTGGGCAACAGCCTGTCCCTGCTCACCCCCGACGATCCGGGCCATATCGCGCTCCTGAACAATGCCCGCCAGCAGTACCAGCGGATCGTCGAGCAGCGCTGGGTTCTCGTCGAGCAATCCGAAGGCGTCATCCCGAGGCCGCTGATTGCCATGCTCGCGACATGGCTGATCCTGATCTTCGCGAGCTTCGGCTATCGCGCACCGAAAAACATCATCGTCGTCTCGATGTTCGTCATCGCCGCCTTCCTGATCTCCGCCTCGATCTATCTGGTGCTCGACATGGACATCCCCTTCAACGGGCTCATCCAGATTTCCGACCTGCCGCTGCGCCGGGCGCTGGCCGAACTTCAGCGCTGACGACAACCAGATGCGGAACCATATCGCTGCTCGATCTGTTTGGTCCGTATGAAGAGCACAGAAAAGAAAGCCCGCCGCGGCATGACGCGGTTTGTCGCCATCATCTTCACCGTCGCCGTGGTCATGGCCGTGGTCTATTATTTCGGCTTCACGCCCGGATCGGCCTGACGGCAATCACTTAGCCGGCTTGAAGGTCCACTTCACGACATAGTCGCCGTTGCGCTTGGTCTTGATCTTGGTCTTGACCCTGACGGGACCGCCGATGGCCGCTTCCGCCGCCTCGAATGCCTGGCGCGCCTGCGCCATGGCGTCGTGATAGCTGGAGTTGTCGCGTCGCGGGCTGTCCGCGATCGCCTTCAGGAGCGCGAGCGTATCGGGCGCCTTCTCATCCGGACGCTTGTTGCTAGCTGCGCCCTTACGCGTCTCATTGCCCATGCTCACTCCTCGGCGGCGTCATCCGCCCATCACCGTCCATATACCGGCCGCGACCGAAATCTCAATGCGAGCGATACCCGGCGGCTGCGCGCCGCATGAATTTTGCCCGCCCTAAGCCATTGAAGTACATCGCGCGCGGCACAGTTATCCGCGAAGGCCGGGAAATCTCCCGGCTTCCGATCCAGTTCCCGGAAACGCATGACAACACAGCAGATTCTCGCCTTCGGCGTCATTGGCCTGATGATGGCGGTCTTCATCTGGGACCGCTTTCGCTACGATCTCGTGGCCTGCTGCGCGCTGGTGCTGGCGATCGCCGTCGGCCTCGTGCCCTTCGATAAGGCCTTCTCCGGCTTTAGTGACGATATCGTCATCATCGTCGGCAGCGCACTCGTCGTCAGCGCCGGCGTCGCCCGCTCGGGCATCGTCGATACCGCGATCAAGCGCTTCTTCCCCAATCTCGATACGCTGCACACCCAGCTCGCGCTGCTGCTGATCGTCGTCGCCGTCCTCTCCGCCTTCATTAAGAACATCGGCGCGCTGGCGATCATGATCCCCGTCGCCTTCCAGTTCGCCCGCAAGAGCGGCAAGTCGCCCTCGCTCTATCTGATGCCGATGAGCTTCGCGGCCCTGCTCGGCGGGTTGATGACGCAGATCGGCACCTCGCCCAACATCGTCGTCTCGCGCCTACGCGGCGAGATCACCGGCACGCCCTTCACCATGTTCGACTTCACCCCGGTCGGCGCCACGCTGGCGCTGGTTGGCGTCGTCTTCCTGATCTTCTTTCACTGGCTGGTGCCTGAAAGAAAGAACGAAAACCCGTCCCTCGAGGAAGCGCTCGACGCCAAGGCCTACTTCTCCGAAGCCACGGTGGCCGAGGAATCGACCGTCGAGGGCAAGCCGCTCAGTGATCTCATCAAACTCGGCGACGGCGACGCCGTGGCGACCGCCATCCTGCGCGGCCACACCCGCCTCTCGCCCTTCCCCGATGTGGAACTCAGGAACGGCGACACGTTGCTGCTGGAGGGAAGCCCCGACGCGCTCGACCGCATCGTCTCCAATGCCAAGCTGAAACTCTCCGGCAAGCCGATCGCCGATCCCGCCGAGCGCAACGACCTAATCTCGATCGAGGCGATCGTCGCCTCGGAATCGCAACTGGTCGGCTGGTCGGCGCGGCAGCTATCGCTCTCGAACCGCCGCAGCGTCAACCTTCTCGCCGTCTCCCGCAAGGGCCACCGGCTGAACGAGCGCCTGAGCGAAGTGAGGCTGCGCGCCGGCGACGTGCTGGTGTTGCAGGGCAACCGCCGCAACCTTCCTGCCTTCCTGCAGGAGTTCGCCTGCCTGCCGCTTGCCCAGCGTGACATCATGCTCGGCACCTCGCGCCGCGCCTATCTGCCGCTCCTGATCCTGCTCGCCGCCATGGCCGCGACCGCGACCGGCGTCGTGCCCGTCGCTACCTCTTTCTTCTGCGCGGCGCTCGCCATGGTCGTCTTCCGCGTCATCCCGCTGGTCGATGTCTACAAGGCGCTCGACGCCCCGATCCTGATCATGCTTGCGACGCTCATCCCCGTTTCCGACACGTTGAGGACCACCGGCGGAAGCGAGCTGATCGCCGGCTGGCTCGGCCATCTCGCTGCCCAGATGCCGCATTACGGCGCGCTGGCGCTGATCCTGATCACCGCGATGGCCGTCACGCCTTTCCTCAACAACGCCGCCACCGTGCTCGTCATGGCGCCCATTGCCGCGAGCTTCGCCCAGACGCTCGGCTACAAGCCCGACGCCTTCTTGATGGCGGTGGCGATCGGTGCCGGCTGCGATTTCCTGACCCCGATCGGCCACCAGTGCAACACGCTGGTCTTCGGCCCCGGCGGCTATCGCTTCAGCGATTACCCCCGCCTCGGCTTGCCGCTCTCCTTCCTGATCATCCTCGTCAGCGTGCCGCTGCTGTTATGGGTCTGGCCAGTAACTTAAGAAGGCACCTGACACTTGACCGGATGGGCGTGCCGAACTAGCGCAACCGACGGCGCGGGCGGCATTTTCCTTGACGTGTGCAGCCGAATATGGCCTTAAAGCCAGCCAAACGGACAATTGGCCGGGCAAGCGGGCGAAATGCCCTTTTCCGGCCGGTTTCCTGATCCAGTTATCTGCATTCTTCAGGCCGAGCGTTGCTTTCCCTCAGAAAGCCGTCCGGCATTTATTTGACGGGCACATAAAATGACAGCTTCCGGCGTCCGCGTCCGCATTGCTCCCTCGCCAACCGGCGAGCCGCATGTCGGCACCGCATACATCGCACTCTTCAACTATCTCTTCGCCAAGAAGCACGGCGGCGAGTTCATCCTGCGTATCGAAGACACCGATGCCACGCGCTCGACGCCCGAATTCGAAACCAAGGTGCTCGACGCGCTGAAGTGGTGCGGCCTGGAATGGTCGGAAGGCCCCGATATCGGCGGCCCCTACGGCCCCTACCGCCAGTCCGACCGCAAGGAGATGTACCAGCCCTACGCCCAGGAACTGCTGGACAAGGGCCATGCCTTCCGCTGCTTCTGCACGCCCGAGCGCCTGACCGAAATGCGCGAGGCCCAGCGCGCCTCCGGCAAGCCGCCGAAGTATGACGGTCTCTGCCTGAAGTACTCCGCCGAGGAAGTCTCCGCCAAGCTGGCATCCGGCGAAAGCTCCGTCATCCGCATGAAGATCCCGACCGAGGGCTCCTGCGACTTCACCGACGGCGTCTACGGCGACGTCTCGATCCCGTGGGATTCGGTCGACATGCAGGTCCTGATCAAGGGCGACGGCATGCCGACCTATCACATGGCAAACGTCATCGACGACCATCTGATGAAGATCACCCACGTCGCCCGCGGCGAGGAGTGGCTGGCGTCGGTGCCGAAGCACATACTGCTCTATCGCTATTTCGAGTGGGAACAGCCTGTCTTCATGCATCTCTCGCTGATGCGCAATGCCGACAAGTCGAAGCTGTCGAAGCGCAAGAACCCGACCTCGATCTCTTACTACTCTGCGCTCGGCTATATCCCGGAAGCGCTGATGAACTTCCTCGGCCTATTCTTCGTGCAGATCGCCGAAGGCGAGGAACTGCTCGACATCGAGGAACTGGCCGGCAAGTTCGACCCGGAAAACCTCTCCAAGGCCGGCGCCATCTTCGACATCCAGAAGCTCGACTGGCTGAACGGCCGGTGGATTCGCGAGAAGATGTCGGAAGAAGAGTTCCAGAGCCGCGTTCTCACCTGGGCGATGGAAAACGACCGCCTGAAGGCCGGCATGGCGCTGTCGCAGTCGCGCATCTCCAAGCTCGGCGAACTGCCGGAGCTGATGGGCTTCCTCCTGAAGTCGGACCTCAACCTCGATCCGTCCGCCTTCGCCAAGATCAAGTCGCCACCGGAAGAGATCCTCGAGATCCTGAACACGGTGCAGCCGGATCTGGAAAAGATCCTCGAGTGGAACGTCGAATCCATCGAAGCCGAACTGCGCGCCATCGGCGACCGCATGGGCAAGAAGCTCAAGGTCATGGTCGCCCCGCTCTTCGTCGCCGTCTCCGGCTCGTCGCGCTCGCTGCCGCTGTTTGACAGTATGGCCATCCTCGGCCGCTCGGTCGTCCGCCAGCGCCTGAAACTGGCCGCCCAGGCCGTGGCCTCGCTGGTGGGACCGAAATAATTTGACAAGAAAGCGCCGGCGTTGACGTCGGCATTCTGAAGTACCCCCCTCTGCCCTGCCGGGCATCTCCCCCACAAGTGGGGAGATCGACCAGCGGTACGGCCTACGCCAAACAATGAGCGTAGGCGATCGGGTGAGCCCAGCCAATCTCCCCCCTTGTGGGGGAGATGTCCGGCAGGACAGAGGGGGGTAACCGCAACGAACACAGCCCGAAAAAGGCAAATGACATGACCGAAAAGACCGAAACCGCCACCCTCTCCTCCGACGCGACTGAGGTTCGCGCCCAGAAGCTGAAGCTGCTGCGCGAAAAGATCGGTGACGTCTATCCGGCGCATTTCCACCGCACCATCACCAATGCCGAGCTGGCCGAGAAGTATAAGGATCTGGAATCCGACATCGAGACGACGGACGTCGTCACCGTCGCCGGCCGTGTCTACTCCTCGCGCAACTCCGGCATGTTCATGGATATCCATGACGCCGGCGGCAAGATCCAGATCTTCAGCCACAAGGACGTGACGCCCGAGGCCGCCCGCGAAATGCTCGCCATGATCGATATCGGCGACATTATCGGCGTGACCGGCACCGTGCGCCGCACCAAGCGCGGCGAACTGTCGATCAACGCGCAAGAGATCACCATGCTCACCAAGTCGCTTCTCCCCATGCCGGAGAAGTGGAACGGCATTGCCGATATTGAGATCCGCTACCGCAAGCGCCACCTCGACATCATGAGCAACGACGAATCCAAGCTCCGCTTCCAGCAGCGCTCGAAGATCCTCTCCGGCATCCGCCGTTTCATGGAAGACGACGGCTTCATGGAAGTCGAGACGCCGATGCTGCACTCGGTCTATGGCGGCGCGACGGCCGATCCGTTCAAGACGCACCACAACACGCTGAAGCAGGACATGTACCTGCGCATCGCGCCCGAACTGTTCCTGAAGCGCACGCTGGTCTCGGGCCTCACCGACAAGGTCTTCGAGATCAACCGCAACTTCCGCAACGAAGGCGTCTCCACCCGGCATAATCCCGAGTTCACCATGATGGAGTGCTACTGGGCCTACGCCGATTACGAGGACATCATGGACCTCGTCGAGCGCCTGTTCGAAAAGCTGGCGCTGCAGGTTCACGGCACGACGGAGTTCCCCTTCGGCGACAAGCAGATCTCGTTCAAGGGTCCGTTCAAGCGCGTCCCCATGCCTGACGCCGTCAAGGAAGCCACCGGCATCGACTTCCTCGCCATGAAGACCGACGAGGAAGCCCGCGCCGCCGCCAAGGCCGGCGGCTTCGAAGTTGAGAAGGATTGGACCTGGGGCGAGTGCCTTGCCTTCATCTTCGAGGAGAAGGTCGAGGGCACGCTGATCCAGCCGAGCCACGTCACCCACTTCCCGAAGGACATCTCGCCCTTCGCCAAGGAAGTGCCGGGCGAGCCGCGCCTCGTCGAGCGCTTCGAGACCTATTGCAACGCCTGGGAACTGGGTAACGCCTTCTCGGAACTCAACGATCCGGAAGAGCAGCGCCGCCGCATGGTCGAGCAGCTCGAGCAGGCCCATGCCCGCGGCGAGAAGGACAAGCAGCTGGACGACGAATTCCTCGACGCCATCGACCAGGGCATGCCGCCCGCCGGCGGCCTCGGCATCGGCGTCGACCGCCTGACCATGCTCTTGACCAACGCCCCCTCGATCCGCGACGTCATCCTCTTCCCGGCCCGCAAGGCCAAGGCTGACTGAGATCGGTTACGGACACAAGAAAAGGCGGCAACCCGAAAGGGTTGGCCGCCTTTTTTTTTGTGTTTCCGCTAACGAGATACCGACGCGTTATTGGCCGTTGTCAGACGGGGAAACCCCGCCGACCAACCAATCAATCAATGCCCGCCTGAAGGCGCCGCCGCCGGGGCTGCCTCACCTTCGGCCGGTGCAGCGCCGTGTCCTCCCTCGGCCGGCTTCGCGCCTTCGCCCTTGGCGGCTGGCTTGCCCTCGCCGCCCTCGGTCGCGGCAACCGCAATCGGGTCGATACAGTCGGACACGTCCTTGAAGGATGCGTTGAGCGTGGTGATCTCGTCCTCGGGCAGGTCGATGCGCTCGCCGAAGAACAGGCCGTTGGCCGCCGCCGTGCCGTCGTAGTAGCGGGCGGTATAGGTCTTGTTGCCCTCGATGCTTTCGACGATCGGATCGGGGTGCGGGATATAGACGACGTCGGCGCCGATCGCCCGGCCGCGGATATCGGAGCGCAGCGTCGGGCCGTTGGCGTCGAGAACCACGACCTGCACCAGATCGGGCTTCTGCGCGTCGTAGACGGCCTTGGCTACTCTCAGCGCCGTCTTGACGCGGGTCATGCCGTCGGTCGGTTCGGTCTTGATGTATTTGCGGATCCAGACCCGCTTCTGCTTCTTGATGGTGACGAGATTGACGTCGGTGCACGCGGCGCCGTTCACGGTCTCCGCGGGAGGACCGAGCAGGGTGTCCTTGCCGATATACAGCGCTGCGCCGCCGGAAATGCCCCCGAGAAGGGCAATTCCGCCGATGATCAGCACCAATTTCCGGGAAGGCCGGAAGATGCGCAGTAAGGCCTTCACGCCAACTGCTCCGCCATCAAGTCACTCCAACGCAATAAACTGGTCTGGACGCTAGAGAAATGACGTTTCGGAATACTTAAATGCGGGCAAGAAGTTTGTGCCACAAAGAGACTTATCCCAAAAAAGGTCCAGCATGGTGCACGCTTGCAATGGCCTCGGGCGCCATGCTCTAAGATGCCATGGCCTTCACGCTTCGCCAGATTCAATACTTCATCGCAGTGGCCGAGCAGGGCTCGATCACGCGGGCCGCGCAGAACCTGTCGATCTCGCAATCCTCGGTTACGGAAGCACTGAAGGAGCTGGAGACCGACCTCGGAGTCGAGCTCTTCGACCGCCATCCGCGCGGGCTGACGATCACCCATAACGGCCACCAGTTCCTGCGCCATGCCACCAAGATCCTGGCCAGCGTCTCCGATGCCCGCGCCAGCTTTTCCGGCACCAGCAATCAGCCCTCGGGCACGCTCAACATCGGCGTGACATCGCTGGTCGCCGGCTACGTGCTCTCCGACCTACTCGCCCGCTACCGCCGCGCCTGCCCCGGCGTCGAGGTCTCGGCGATCGAGGACAATGGCGGCTATCTCGAACATCTGCTTGTCGGCGGTGAGCTCGATGTCGCGGTCATGGTCATCTCCAACCTGCGCGACCGCATGGCGCTGCAGGCCGAGATCCTTGAAACCTCGCCCTATCGCCTCTGGCTCCCCATGGGCCACCCGCTGGTCTCGGCCGACATCATCTCGATCGCCGATATCGCCCGCGAACCGCTGATCATGCTGACCGTCGACGAAATCGAGGAAAACACCGGCAAGCTGCTCTCCGCCCTCGGCGCCCGCCCCCACGTCGCCTTCCGCACCCGCTCCGTCGAGGCCGTGCGCAGCCTGGTCGCGACAGGCGCGGGTGTCGCGCTGCTCCCCGATCTCGTCTACCGCCCCTGGTCGCTGGAAGGCGACCGCATCGAAAGCCGCGACGTCTCCGGTTCCCTTCCGGTCGTGCAGGTCGGCATGGTCTGGCGCAAGGGCTCCAGCCTGCCGCAGGCGGCAAGGGATTTCGTCGGCATCGCGGAGGCTATGCGTAGCGGGCGACCACGCTAAGCGTGAGCCTGAGCAGTAGTTATCGGAAATTCCGATATCGCCATTCTGATAAATGAATTTGCGAAAGCGGCTTTTTCGCGTCACCTTTTCCGGCGGGAACAAAACGCCACGAAGTGGCACCAAAACCGGGAGACATCAGATGAAATATCTTCTGAAATCGTGCACGGCTGCGCTTGCGACCCTGAGCTTCGTGACGCAGGTGGTGGCGGCCGAGCCGCTGAAGGAATTGGGCAAGGGCGAAGGCGCCGTCAGCATCGTGGCCTGGGCCGGCTATATCGAGCGCGGCGAAAGCGACAAGAATTACGACTGGGTCACCGGCTTCGAGAAGGAGACCGGTTGCAAGGTTTCGGTCAAGACCGCCGCCACCTCCGATGAAATGGTGTCGCTGATGAACGAAGGCGGCTTCGACCTCGTCACCGCCTCGGGCGACGCGTCGCTGCGCCTCGTGGCCGGCAAGCGCGTCCAGCCGATCAACACCGATCTCATCCCGAGCTTCAAGAACGTCGACAAGCGGCTGCAGGACGCGCCCTGGTACACAGTTGGCGGCGTCCACTACGGCGTTCCCTATCTTTGGGGACCGAACGTCCTGATGTACAACACCGACGCCTTCAAGGGCGAGGCGCCGAAGAGCTGGAAGGTCGTGTTCGAGGAAGAGACGCTTCCCGACGGCAAGTCCAACAAGGGCCGCGTCCAGGCCTATGACGGCCCGATCTACATCGCCGACGCCGCCCTCTACCTCATGGCCCACAAGCCGGAGCTCAACATCAAGAACCCCTACGAGCTCAACGAGGACCAGTACAAGGCCGCCCTCGATCTCTTGCGCGGCCAGCGCAAGCTCGTCTCCCGCTACTGGCACGATGCGATGATCCAGATCGACGACTTCAAGAACGAAGGCGTCGTCGCCTCCGGCTCCTGGCCCTTCCAGGTTAACCTGATGCAGGCGGACAAGCAGAAGATCGCCTCCACCTTCCCCGAAGAGGGCGTCACCGGCTGGGCTGACACGACCATGCTGCACGCCGACAGTGAGCACCCGAACTGCGCCTACATGTGGATGGAGCATTCGCTGTCCGCCAAGGTCCAGGGCGACGCCGCCGCCTGGTTCGGCGCCGTCCCCTCGGTTCCGGCTGCCTGCAAGGGCAACGAGCTGATGACCGACACCGGTTGCGCCACCAATGGCTATGATCACTTCGACAAGATCAAGTTCTGGCGCACGCCGACCGCCAAGTGCGAACAGGGCGAATGCGTGCCCTATCACCGCTGGGTGTCGGATTATATTGGCGTGATTGGCGGGCGGTAGGCTTTAGCTCTAGCGTTAGCCTCGGCCTCTGAGCCCGGGTTACCCCCCTCTGCCCTGCCGGGCATCTCCCCCACAGGTGGGGAGATTGGCTGGGCGCAGGCGCTCGCTCCACGCTCATTGTTTGGCAGGGAGCAACCCACGAGTCGATCTCCCCCCTTGTGGGGGAGATGTCCGGCAGGACAGAGGGGGGTGCCACACGGCATACCCTTCCCGACCAAAACACCCTGAATCCCGAGGAGCCCCCAAAATGACCCCCGCCGTCCGTTTCCAGAAGGTCTCCCGCCATTTCGGCGCCGTTCGCGCCGTCGATGGCGTCGATCTCGAGATCGCGCCGGGCGAGTTCTTCGCCATGCTGGGGCCGTCGGGTTCGGGCAAGACCACCTGCCTGCGCCTGATCGCCGGCTTCGAGCAGCCGACGGCGGGGCATATCGAGATTTTCGGCGAGACCGCCGAGGGGGTGCCGCCCTATAGGCGCAACGTCAACACCGTCTTCCAGGATTACGCGCTCTTCCCGCACCTCAACATCCTCGACAACGTCGCCTACGGGCTGATGGTCAAGGGCGTCGGCAAGGCGGAGCGCGCCAAGGCCGCCGAACAGGCGCTGGAACTAGTGAAACTCCCCGGCTACGGCACCCGCAAGCCCGGGCAACTCTCCGGCGGCCAGAGGCAGCGCGTGGCGCTCGCCCGCGCGCTGGTCAACAAGCCCCGCGTGCTGCTGCTCGACGAACCGCTTGGCGCGCTGGACCTGAAGCTGCGCGAGCAGATGCAGGAGGAGCTGAAGGGCCTGCAGCGGGCACTCGGGATCACCTTCGTCTTCGTCACCCACGACCAGGGCGAAGCACTCTCCATGGCCGACCGCGTCGCCGTCTTCAACGATGGCGGCATCGTGCAGGAGGGCACGCCGCAGGATATCTATAACCGCCCGAAAACCCGCTTCGTCGCCGATTTCGTCGGCTCCTCCAATGTCATCGCCCCCGACCTGATGACCGCGCTCGGCGGCGAGAAGCGCTGGGCAAGCCTGCGCCCCGAAGCGATCCGTATCACCGGCGACGGTGTCGAATCCCGCGTCGAGAACGCCAGCTTCCTCGGCGCCGCGACGAGGCTGACCGTCGCGGCCCGAGGCACACGCCTGCATGTCATGCTGCCGGCTGGCGCCACTGTCCCCGAAGTCGGCGCCGATGTTCGCCTGTCGTGGCAGCCCGTCGACGTGCACTACATGGACGACGCCGCATGACCGCGATCGCGCTCACCCACGAGGAGGCGGCGACCTCGATCCTGCCCGGACGCGGCGGTTTCTTCGGCCGGCTCTCCGACATGTTCTGGCGCCGCCCGAAGCTGCTGCTCTTCCTGATGCTGACGCCGCCGCTGCTCTGGCTCGGCATCATCTATATCGGCTCGCTCCTGGCGCTTCTGCTGCAGAGCTTCTTTTCGATCAACGATTTCTCCGGCCTGGTGAATTACGAGTTCACGTTGGCAACCTATGCCCAGCTGCTGTCGCCGACCAATTTCGACATCATCGTCAGGACGGTGCTGATGGCAGCGCTGGTGACGCTGGCATCGGCCATCGTCGCCTTCCCGATCGCCTATTATGCGGCCCGCTACGCCAAGGGGAAATGGAAGGCGCTCTTTTATCTCGGCGTCATGCTGCCGCTCTGGTCGAGCTATCTGGTCAAGATCTACGCCTGGAAGCTGATCCTCGCCAAGGAGGGCATCCTCACCTGGTTCTTCGCCAAGCTGCATCTCGCCTGGCTGCTCGATGGCGTGCTGGCTCTGCCCGTCATCGGCGGAAACTCGCTATCGGTGAGCTATATCGGCACCTTCCTCGTCTTCGTCTATGTCTGGCTGCCCTACATGATCCTGCCGACACAGGCAGCCCTCGAGCGTGTGCAGGGCAACCTGATCGAGGCCTCCTCGGATCTCGGCGCCACGCCGGGCCAGACCTTCCGCACAGTGCTCTTTCCGCTGGCTCTGCCCGGCATCGTCGCCGGCTCGATCTTCACCTTCTCGCTAACGCTGGGCGATTACATCATCCCGCAGATCATCGGCTCCTCGCGCCTCTTCATCGGCCAGGCAGTCTATGCGCAGCAGGGAACGGCCGGCAACGTGCCGCTCGCCGCCGCCTTCTCCGTCGTCCCCATCGTGATCATGGCCGTCTACCTGTGGCTGGCCAAGAAACAGGGAGCCTTCGATGCGCTCTGACCGTGGCCAACGCGCGCCGATCGCGCTCAAGATCGCCGCCGGCGGCGGGTTGCTCTTCCTGCACCTGCCGATCCTTTTGATCTTCGTCTACGCCTTCACGACGGAGGAAAAGAGCTACCAGTGGCCGCCGCCTGGGCTGACGCTGCAGTGGTTCGGGATTGCCTGGAACCGGCCGGATGTCTGGGCCGCCCTCGGGCTTTCCGTGCAGGTCGCCTGCATCGCCACCGCGATCGCACTGGTGCTCGGCACGCTCTGCGCCGCCGCCGTCAGCCAGACGAAGTTCTTCGGCCGCGAGGCGATCTCGCTGCTCGTCATCCTGCCGATCGCGCTGCCTGGTATCATCACCGGCATCGCGCTGCGCTCGGCCTTCAGCCTGTTCGATATTCCCTTCTCGGTGTGGACGATCGTGCTCGGCCACGCCACCTTCTGCGTCGTGGTGGTCTACAATAACGCCGTCGCCCGCTTCCGCCGCACCCAGGGATCGCTGATCGAGGCCTCGATGGATCTCGGCGCCGATGGCTTCCAGACCTTCCGCCACATCATCCTGCCGAACATCGGCACGGCGCTTCTGGCCGGCGGCATGCTTGCCTTCGCGCTCTCCTTCGACGAGGTCATCGTCACCACCTTTACCGGCGGCCAGCAATCGACGCTGCCGATCTGGATGCTGGAAGAGCTGATCCGTCCGCGCCAGCGCCCCGTCACCAACGTGGTCGCCATGGTCGTCGTGCTCGTCACCTTCCTGCCGATCCTGGCAGCCTACTACCTCACGCGCGACGGCGATCAGGTCGCCGGAGCTGGAAAATAACCGGAGCGCGGGATACCCCCATCCCGCCCCATCGATAACAAGGGAGAACATCATGGACACCGCGATGCTGATTGGATCCCGCTTCGAAGCGGGCACCGAGATCGAAGAAAACATCCTGAACCCGAAGACCGGCGAAACGGTGCTGAGCCTTGCCGAGGCATCGCTCGGCCAGATCGACGCCGCCGTCGATGCCGCCGAGAAGGCCTTCTCGGCATGGTCGCAGACGACTCCAGGCGAGCGCGCTGGCTATCTGCTGAAAATCGCCGACGCAATCGAGAAGGACGCCCAAGGCTTCGCAACGCTGGAAGCGCTGAACTGCGGCAAGCCGATCAACGCGGTGCTGAACGACGAGATCCCCGCCATCGTCGATTGCTACCGCTTCTTCGCAGGCGCGGTGCGCAACCTGCACGGCCCGGTCGCCGGTGAATATCTGCCTGGCCACACCTCGATGATCCGCCGCGACGCCGTCGGCATCGTCGGATCGATCGCGCCGTGGAACTACCCGCTGATGATGATGGCCTGGAAGCTGGCGCCGGCCATCGCCGGCGGCAACACCGTGGTCTTCAAACCTTCCGAACAGACGCCGCTGACGGCGCTGAAGATGGCGAAGCTCCTCTCCGACATCCTGCCCGAAGGCGTGGTCAACGTCATCCTCGGCCGCGGCGAAAGCGTCGGCAACGCGCTGATCAACCACCCGAAGATCTCGATGCTGTCGATCACCGGCGACGTCGCGACCGGCAAGAAGGTGCTGCAGGCAGCCGCCAAAACAGTCAAGCGCACCCATCTGGAACTCGGCGGCAAGGCCCCTGTGATCGTCTTCGACGACGCCGATATCGACGCGGTCGTATCGGGCATCCGCACCTTCGGCTATTACAATGCCGGCCAGGACTGCACCGCTGCCTGCCGCATCTATGCCGACGCCAAGGTCTACGACAAGTTCGTGGCCGATCTCTCCTCGGCGGTCTCCTCGATCAAGTTCAACCTTGCCGACGACGCCGAAAACGAGATCGGCCCGCTGATCTCCAAGCGCCAGCGCGACCGCGTCGAGAGCTTCGTGGCGCGTGCCGGCGAGCACAAGCACATGGAGATCACGACAGGCGGTAAGACATCGGGCGACAAGGGTTTCTTCTACACGCCGACGGTGATTGCTGGCGCCACGCAGGAAGACGAGATCGTCCGCCGCGAGGTTTTCGGCCCGGTCGTTTCCGTCACCCGCTTCACCGATGTCGAGGATGCCGTCACCTGGGCCAACGACAGCGACTATGGCCTGGCTTCGTCGGTCTGGACCAAGGACATCAGCCGCGGCATGAAGACCGCCGCCCGCCTGCAATATGGCTGCACCTGGATCAACACCCACTTCATGCTCACCAACGAGATGCCGCATGGCGGCCTGAAGCAATCGGGCTACGGCAAGGACATGTCCGTCTACGCACTGGAAGACTACACCGCCGTCCGCCACGTGATGATCAACCACGGATAAGCGCGACACGGTTTCAAAGAGCAACGCCGGCGCGAGCAATTGCGCCGGCGTCATTTTGTCCTAAGCGGATAAATCGAACCGCTATCTCATTGGATATGGAACCTTTTTCGCTCTGGCGCGTCTTCTATCCGATTAACTAGAAGGAACGCCTCCATGCTGAAATGGGCTCTTATCTTTTTCGTGATTTCGCTGATCGCGGGCTTCTTCGGCTTTTCCGGGATTTCCGCGGCGACGGCGACGATCGCGCGCGTTCTCTTCGGTATCGCGCTGATCATCTTCGTGATCTTCCTGGTGCTCGCACTCCTGGCCGGGCAGGCAATATTCTAGGAAGCCGATCCTATAGCCCGGTCTTGACCGAAAACAGCGATACGGGATCGGCGACGCCCTTGAGCGACATCGGTTCCAGCGCCTCGAAATCCATCTCCGAAATCTCGTCAGTGGCGGCATCATGCGTGCCGCCGCAGACAAGCACCTGCGAAGGTGCGGCGACCGAAGCGATCCGCGCCGCCAGATTGACCGTGTGACCGAAAATGTCGCCATCGCGCGGCACCACTTGACCGGTCGCAACGCCCACTCTCACCTCCGGCAACTGATGCGCCGCACTCTCGGCGACGAGCGACAGTGACGCCTTCAATGCGGCCTCCGCATCCGGAAATAGCATCATCACCCCATCGCCCAGCGGCTTGACGATCCGCCCGCCGGCGAGATTGGCGAGACGCTGCGCCAGCGCCTCGAAGCTCGCCGCCTTCTCGGCCGCCCTGACATCGCCGATATCGCGCGTCAGCGCTGTGAAGCCGGTCAGATCGGCGAAAGCCACGGCCGGCAGCGCCTGATCACTTTCGGCCTCGGCACCCAGCCCGCGCAAGGCATCCTGCAGCCGCCCGACCACATTGTCGAACACAGCCTCTTCTAGCATCCGCCGTTGCAGCAGGAAGAGCATGCGGATGCCGATGCGCTGTAGCGAAAGCCGCGTGGCCGCACCCGCCGCGAGCACCTCGCGATGGCTGAGGCCTGCCGCCAGCATCGGCTCTTCGACCTCGGCGCGGAAGAGATCGCGCATCGTATCCACGCAGCGCCGCATCGACTGGCCGAACACCCTCAGCACCCGCTGCATGCCCTCGTCGGAAGCGCCGAGCCTGGTGCATTCGGTGATCAGCCGGATGAACTCCTCGTCATCCTCCCGCAGCGCCCGCTTCGGCGACATCGGCGAAAGCCCGGCGCTGGAATGCAGTGCGTTGACGCGGCCAAGATCGAGCGACGCTTCGGCAAGCGCGTCCGCAAGCGACTTGTCCGACATGGTGACCGGCTCGAACATCAATTGGCTGGCGAAATCGAGCGAGACGATCTGTTGCCTGAGACCGGTGGCGAGCATCTCGAGCGCGATGCCGGCGGCGTTCAGCGCCAGCACCAGCCGCAGCCGGCTGACATCGCTCGCCGCATAGCCCTCCGGCCCGGCCTCGATGATCTGAAGCCGCGCCACGGCATCCAGCTGCTCCGCATCGCAACCGGCAAGCGCCGCCAATCTCTCGCGCGACAACGACCCCATGAAGCCCCCAAAACAACCCCAGGTGAAGAAAACCTCTCTTACACCAGATTGCCAAGCGGCTCTATCGCGCGCGCCTACCTCTAAAGGAGGCTTGCGCCGACATTGATGGCAAGCGCCAGGATGGTCGTGTTGAAGAGAAACGACAGCACGGAATGCAGCAGCGTCAGCTTGCGCATGACAGTCGAGCTCGTCGCCACATCCGCGGTTTGCGAGGCAACGCCGATCGTGAAGGAGTAGTAGAGGAAATCCCAGTAGACGGGCTCGTCCAACCCTTCGGGGAACTTCAGCCCGTCTCCCTTGACGCCGTCGCCATCATCGTCCCCGCCATAGAAGCGGTGCGCGTAATGCACGGTAAACAGCGTGTGCAGGAAGACCCAAGAGATCAGGATGGTGACGATTGCGGCGAGCGCCCGGCCAAGCGCGACGCTGGGCGCCGCCTCCTTGACCTGATGCAGCTCGAGCCCGATGCCGGCGATGCTGGCAAGGGCCGCCGAGATTGACAGGAACATCAGAAGCGAGTCCGAGAAATCGAGATCGGCCGAGCGCTTGCGGATCGTCGCCACGCTCGCCTTCAGCATCCGCCGCCATGTGGCGACGATGAACATCACCGCAGCCACATTCCAGCCGGCCAACAAGTTGCGCGCCGTCACCTCACGCGTCGTCAGAAGCAGGAAGACCGCGAGGCCGACGAGCACGGCGATCACGAAGATCGCATGCTTGCGCAGCAACCGAAGGGGACGACCACTGCCGCCTGACGTAACCTCTGCCATCAAATGCTCCGCCGCTGCGAGATCACCAACGATATCAGCTTGATACCGGCAAGAGCAATATGGCCTCAGCCGGTCCAGCCGCCATCGACCACATGAATCTGGCCCGTCGTGAACCCGGCCTCGTCGCCGGCGAGATAGGTCACGAGTGCCGCGATCTCCTCGGCGGTGGCGATCCGGCCCATCGGCTGGCGGGCAATGAAGTCGCTGAGCGCCTTGTCGTAATCGCCGGTGGCGCGCAGCCGCTCGTGCAGCGAGGGGCTGTCGACCGTCCCCGGGCAGATGGCGTTGGCGCGGATGCCCTTAGCGACGAAATCGGATGCGATCGACTTGGTAAGCCCGATCACGGCCGCTTTCGATGCGCTATAGGCAAAGCGGTTCGGCACGCCCTTCACGCTCGATGCCACCGACGCCATGTTGACGATCGAGCCCTTGCCCTTGTCGAGCATGCCGGGAAGGAAGGTGCGGCAGGTCGTATACATTGCCTTGGCGTTGAGGTTGAAGGAGAAGTCCCAGTCCTTCTCCTCGCAATCGAGGATCGAGCCGGCATGCACGAAACCGGCGCAATTGAAGAGCACGTCGATCGGCCCGATCTCCTCTGCGAAGGCGCGAACCGCGTTCCCGTCGAGCACGTCGAGAACCGTGGTCGTCGCGCCCGCGAGCGTCGAAAGCGATGCCTGGTTGATGTCGGTGGCGTAAACATGGGCGCCAAGCGAAATGAACCGCTCCGCGCTGGCGCGACCGATCCCCTGACCGGCCGCCGTGACGACGACCTTCTTGCCTTCCAGACCGTGGCTCATAATTCCTCCCCTTATGCGTGGCGCTTGCGGCGCATTCATTCATATGCAAACATTATATTCATTATGTCGTCAATCACATTGTCCGACGCCGAACGCTGACATGGGTAGGAGGCCCGCGTCAGCAACGAAAAATCCGGCGAAAGACGAGAGGACGACAGGACAGCCTGCATGAAGGGGGAGGAACCGCATGCTCTTCGACACACATCTGCACGTCATCGACCGCAATCGCCTGCACTATCCCTGGCTCCCCGACGTGCGGGATCTCGACCGCGACAGCCTCTATGAGCACTATTCGCGCGACGCGCTCCGCTGCGGCATCAGCAATGTGCTGCACATGGAGGTCGATGTATCAGGTGATGCGATCGAACAGGAAACGACCTTCATCAAGGAGATCGCCGAAAGGCCTAAAAGCCTCGTGCGCGGCGCCATCGCCGCCTGCCGGCCGGAGGAAGAGGGCTTTGCCGCCTATCTCGAACGCTGCCTCGCCGACCCCTTCATCAAGGGTTTTCGCCGTGTGCTGCATGTGGCTCCCGACGACACCTCCGAGCGCCCGCTGTTTCGCGAGAACGTAGCCCGGCTCTCCAATACCCGGCTAACCTTCGATCTCTGCGTCTTCCCGCATCAGTTCGAACGCATTCTCGATCTCGTCGACCTCAACCCCGATGTCCGCTTCATCCTCGACCACTGCGCCAATCCGCCGATCAAATCGGGCATGAGCACCGTCTGGCATCGCGGCATCACCGAATTCTCCCGCCGTCCCAACGTCACCGCCAAAATCTCCGGCGTCATCGCCTATGGCGATCTCGAACGCTGGTCGGTCGAGAGCCTGCGCCCCTATGTCGAGCACACGATCGAAAGCTTCGGCTGGGACCGCGTCGTCTGGGGAAGCGACTGGCCGGTCTGCACGCTCGGCGGCGGGTTGACGCCCTGGGTGGCGGCCACGCACGCGCTGACATCAGGCTGCAGCGCGGAAGAGCGCGACAAGCTGTATCAGGGGAATGCCAAGCGGATCTGGGCGATCGACTGAACGCGGTTGGATATCCCCCACAACGCAAAAAGGGCGGCGCCACCGGCACCGCCCTTTCCTCATTCAAGTACCCGCAAAACCTTAGGCGGCTGCGAGCTGCAGTTCCTTGGTGACCATGGCGCGCAGCGTGCCGAGGTCCTTGGCGAAGGCGCGGATGCCTTCGGCGAGCTTTTCGGTCGCCATGGCGTCTTCGTTCATCATCCAGCGGAAGGTCTTTTCGTCGACGGCGATCTTGGAGATCGGCTTGGCACCGTCAGGCGACAGCTTGCGCTCGAGCTTGCCCTGGTCGTTGGAGAGTTCGTCGAGCAGGTTCGGCGCGATCGTCAAGCGGTCGCAACCGGCCAATGCTTCGATCTCGCCAGCCGAGCGGAACGAGGCGCCCATGACGATCGTCTTGATGTCGTTGGCCTTGTAGTAGTTGTAGATCTCGCGAACGGAGAGTACGCCCGGATCTTCCTCAGGCGTGAAGTCCTTGCCGGTCGACTTCTTGTACCAGTCGAGGATACGGCCGACGAAGGGCGAGATGAGGAATGCCTTGGCGTCGGCGCAGGCGATTGCCTGTGCCTGCGAGAACAGGAGCGTCAGGTTGCAGTCGATGCCTTCCTTCTGCAGGATTTCGGCGGCGCGAATGCCTTCCCAGGTGGAAGCGAGCTTGATCAGGATGCGATCCTTCTCGATGCCGCGTTCCTTGTAGCCGGCGATGATGCCGTGTGCCTTTTCAACCGACGCCTTGGTGTCGAAGGAAAGGTCGGCATCGACTTCGGTCGAGACGCGGCCGGGAACGAGCTTGGAGAGCGCTGCACCGACGGAAACGGCGAGACGGTCGGCAACGGCGGAAGCAACGGCTTCGGAATTGCCGCCCTGCTTCTTGCCCCAGGAAACGGCTTCCTTGATCGCATCGGCGAACATCGGCGTGCCGAGTGCCTTCAAAACGATGCTCGGGTTGGTCGTGCAATCGACCGGCTTCAGGCGGGCAACGGCTTCGATGTCACCGGTGTCGGCGACGACGGTGGTGATCTCGCGGAGTTGGTCAAGCTTGGATGTCATGGTCGCGTGTCCTTTTGACTTGAGCTGCGAGCCGGAGCACTTGAGGTCCGGCGAATGAGGTGATCTACGGATTGCCCGTACTGTCTTTGAAGTCGCTGTCTGTGAAATCGTGCCCGCGCGTCTGGCTTACATCATAAACGTCGGCGAGTATCCCATCGTTCCCGTCTCGGGCTGCCGCAACGAGGACGTCCAAGGGCAATCCAGCCCCAGCGCAAGACCGCTGCGATTTGCCATATGCCCGCACAGTGCCTCCTACAATGGACGGAACGACCAGTTACAAAGACTATCGCTATTCCAGGGCCATAATGTCAAGGACATTTGTGCATTTCAATTGACATAAGTGTCACACCGGTCATTATCGCGGCAACAAACCATGCCCTGTCTCGAGCAGGATCTAGGGCGCCTTTGCTTTTGGAGGAGATGTGGTCAAGCTAAAACGCGGCACGCACACCGCCTATTCGGAAGCCTCCTCGCTCAGACTGCGCGCTGCCTGGCTCTATTATAACCAGGGATTGACGCAAAAAGATGTCGCCGAGCAGCTCGGCATCAGCCGCACGACCGTCATCCGGCTGCTCGACGAGGCGATGAAGCGCAGCGAGGTGCAGATCTGGATCAACGATTCGATCGGCGATTGCGTCGAGCTGTCGGTGAAGCTGGAGCGCGCCTATGGCCTGGACGAGGCGATTGTGGTGCCCGCACCCGTTACCTCCGATCCGAATGCGCTGGCCAAAAGCGTCGGCCTGGCGCTCGGCCAGTTTCTCTCCGAAGCCATCCCCGACAATTACACGATCGGCGTCGGCTGGGGCCGCACCATGACGGCCTCGCTGTCGAGCTTCCGTCCGCCGCGCCGCGACAATTGCAAGGTCGTCTCGCTGCTCGGCGGCATCGTCGCCGTCCACCAGACCAACCCGATCGATTACACCTGGCGGCTCGCAAGCCAGCTCGGCGCCGAATGCTACATGTTCCTCGCGCCGCTTCTGGTCGATTCCACCGAGACCAAGCGCAATCTCATCGAAAAATGCGGCCTCGACACCATCTACCGGCTCGCCGAAACGCTTGATCTCGCCATCGTCAGCTGCGGCGATATCGGCCCGCATTCGACCTCGCTGTCGGAGGGCTGGATCTCCAAGGGCGAATTGCAGGAGCTGATCGATGCCGGCTGCGTCTGCGACACCATGTTCAATTTCCTCGACAAGGACGGCAACACGGTCGATCATTCGATCAACAGCCGGGTCATGTCCGTCGATCTCGATACGCTGAAGAAGGCCAAGCACATCGTGCTCTCCTCCGGCGGCGCCCACCGCGCGGTTGCCATCAGCGCCACCATCAAGCGGATCGGCTGCAACACGCTGATCACAGACGAAAGCGCCGCCCGCGCCCTGATCGAGCTCGCCGACGCCGGCTGACACACCGGTCGCATCGGCGACATATGTCGCATCATCCAGACGCCGGTCATTTGCGTAAACGGTGCATGACCAAAGCCGCAGACAATGCTTCCACCGACCACGCGGAAAGCCCAACCGGCAGATTTATCCTGGCCGGCCTCTACATGATCGCCGGCTGCGCGCACCTGCTCTTTCCAGCCGCGTTCCTGTCGATCACTCCGGATTGGGTTCCCTTCCCGGCCACGGTGATCGCACTCACCGGCCTGTGCGAAATTGCCGGCGCGATCGGCCTGACGACTGAACGGTTGCGCCGCTCGGCCGGCATCTGTCTGGCGCTTTATGCCGTCTGCGTGTTCCCGGCCAACATCAAGCACGCCATCGACGATCTCGGCTCGACCACGACCGCCTTGGGCTGGTGGTATCATCTGCCGCGCCTCGCCCTGCAGCCGGTCATCGTCTGGTGGGCGCTGCTTGCCGGCAAGGTGACGCGCTGGCCATTGCCGGCATCGCACTGACCTCGGCCCGGCCGGGCGGAACTGAAACGCTCGACATGGCGTGATTGGCCGGCGCATGATCGTTCTGCGTCAAACCGCCACGTCGTACGCGCCGGGCCATTTGATAATAGCCAAGGGAAGAACTGGCCGTGGGGCACAGTCAGGAGGCAAGATTTGTCGAAGCGTAGCTTTTCGTTTCCCGTAGCCGATGTCCGGGCCCGCGCGCTCGGCGAAATCCATTCGCGCCCCTATACGCTGATCCCCGTCTCCCGCGTCATCTTCCAGGTCGCCTTCCTAACCGAGGCCAACTTCGCCGCCGACCAGGCGATCCTGAAGGCGCTGTCGCTCGCCCAGGGTGTTCCGGCACCCGCCGCCGACACCAGCCATCACACGATGAGCTGGGGCAGCGGTACGCTGCGCTGGGAGCGCCACACGGAATTTTCGACCTATTTCTGGGACACGCCAGCACCGGCGGAATTCGGCGCAGAGATCCCGGTCAATCCCTTCGGCGCCAGCTTCGCGGCACCCGGTCCCTTCATCTCGGGCGTTCGCATCGAAATCCGCCCCGACAGCGAGGATGTCGCCGACGTCATCGCCAATTTCGATCCGACCAGCCTCTGTCAGAGCATGGTGGCCGACAGCCAGGCGACCGTCATTACCGATTTCCGCCAGGACGGCGACGGGCTGACCAAGTTCCTGGTGCTCGACCATGGCATGACGGATGGCGCCCGCGGCATGCTCGCCCAGCGCCTGCTCGACATCGAGACCTATAGGACGCTCGCCATGATGGGCCTGCCGTTGGCGCAAACGTTGTCGCCCGAGATCCGCCAGATCGAAACGAGCTTCACCGCCATCACGCAGGGCATGAAGCAGCATGCGCGCGCGGAAGCCGACGCGACGCTCTCGGAGATCACCCGCCTCGCCGCCGAGCTCGAGGCCAACGCTGCCCTCAGCC
The DNA here is from genome assembly GCF_000377565.1 of Rhizobium sp. 2MFCol3.1. Taxonomy (GTDB): domain Bacteria; phylum Pseudomonadota; class Alphaproteobacteria; order Rhizobiales; family Rhizobiaceae; genus Rhizobium. The sequence goes on from NZ_KB898374.1 coordinate 87,822, forward strand.
TCTACCGCTTTGGCGCCAGCCGCGCCTATTACAACATCGTGCTCGAGCGCGTCGCCATGCTGGCCGAAAAGGCGCTCCCCGGCAACGAGACGCTGGGCGCCTTCCTGCAGCGTCGCCTCGCGCCCGCCATGCGCACATGCCAGTCGGTCGAGGAGCGGCAGGCGGACCTGTCGCGCAAGCTCGCCCGCGCAACGGCCCTTCTACGCAGTTGGATCGACGTTGAGCTGGAAAAGTTCAACACCGAGATTCTGGCCTCGATGGACAAGCGCGCCCATCTGCAGCTGCGCCTGCAGCAGACGGTCGAAGGCCTGTCGGTCGCCGCCATCTCCTATTACGTCATCGGCCTCGTCGGCTACCTCGCCAAGCTCGTGCATGGCGTCGGCGTCGAGATCCCGCCGGAGACGCTGACTGGTGCCGCCGTGCCCTTCGTGGTTCTCGGCGTCTGGCTCACCGTGCGCCGCATTCGCAGCAAGCATAGCGACGACCACGTCAAAGAGGCCAACCGCCCCGACACGCTGAGCTGATCCCAAAGCCCGACAGCACGCTCACCTGCCGATCTCTTTGCGCGCACATCTCCGCGCCCGGCCGAAGCGTCATATATCCTTCATGACACGCTGCTTATTTGGCGCCATGAGTGGCCTTGCCGTGCGTGCTTTCATGATATCGTCATGCGGCGCAAAACTAGGCAGCTCCGCAAGCGTCCGAAGCGACAAATCTGAACAGGGATCGAGATGACCACCATGAGAGGCACGCCTTCAACCGACTGGCTCGAGGCCGAACTGGCCGATACGCTGGATGAAGACTATGAGCTCGAGCTCTCCGAGCCGGCGCTGTCCGAGGAAATCCGCAAGATCTACCGCAAGGCGCACCCGCCATCGATGCCGCGCATCGAGTATTTCCGTTCGCTGATCGCGCTGCAGTCCGAGCTGATCCGCCTGCAGGATTGGGTCACCTATCACAAGGAAAAGGTGGTCGTGATCTTCGAAGGTCGCGATTCGGCCGGCAAGGGCGGCGTCATCAAGCGCATCACCCAGCGCCTCAACCCGCGCGTCGCCCGAGTCGTGGCGCTTCCAGCACCATCGGACCGCGAGAAGTCGCAGTGGTACTTCCAGCGCTACGTGCCGCATCTTCCTGCTGGCGGCGAGATCGTGCTCTTCGACCGCTCCTGGTATAACCGCTCCGGCGTCGAACGCGTCATGGGCTTTGCCGACGAGGATCAGGTCGAGCAGTTCTTCAACGACGTGCCCGAATTCGAGCGCATGCTGGTCCGCTCCGGCATCCGTCTGGTCAAATACTGGTTCTCGATCACCGACGAGGAACAGCAGCTGCGCTTCCTCGTGCGCATCCACGATCCGCTGAAGCAGTGGAAGCTGTCGCCGATGGACCTGCAGTCGCGCATCCGCTGGGAAGCCTACACCAAGGCCAAGGAAGAAACCTTCGCCCGCACCAACATCCCGGAAGCCCCGTGGCACATCGTCGAAGGCAACGACAAGAAACGCGCCCGCCTGAACTGCATCGACCACCTCTTGTCGCAGTTCCCCTATGAGGACGTACCGCACGAGGAGATCGCCTTGCCCGAGCGCGTGTTCAACCCGGATTACGAACGCAAGGTCCTGCCGCCGGAGTTGTACGTTCCGTCGAAGTATTGATTGGAAGCGTCGGCGGGGGTGTTTTTGATTATGTAGAGACGTCGGCGGGTGAGGCCCCCTCATCCGCCTGCCGGCACCTTCTTGGATGATCAAAATATGAGATAGTTGTTTCTGCCGGGCGGGTGGCCACCCGCCCGGCAGCTGGTTGTCGGATCGTCACCTTCTCAGCCATTCGGGGCTGTGGGGAGCAGGATCGCAACCGGCTCTTCATCAGGCCCGTGTGGTTGCAGGAACCTTGGGGTTCGTATCCAAGACAGGGACGACGA
>NZ_KB898375.1 GCF_000377565.1 Rhizobium sp. 2MFCol3.1
CGAGATGGCTTTTGCCGACATCGATTCCGGCACAGATCATGCTATTATCGGTCATCTTCGTCGTCCCTGTCTTGGATACGAACCCCAAGGTTCCTGCAACCACACGGGCCTGATGAAGAGCCGGTTGCGATCCTGCTCCCCACAGCCCCGAACGGCTGAGAAGGTGACGATCCGACAACCAGCTGCCGGGCGGGTGGCCACCCGCCCGGCAGAAACAACTATCTCATATTTTGATCATCCAAGAAGGTGCCCGAAGGGCGGATGAGGGGGCCACTGGCGCTGACATTAGCCATTTTCAAAACTCCCACCCCACAAAACAACATGCCTCTACCCCGGCAGGTTTTACCCCCGGTTGATACGGCACTGGTTCGGACGGGGCGCCAGAAGCTGCCTCGTAAATAGTTTAGTTTTATTGACACCTTCCGGCGCCCCGTTCGGCGGTCTGCTATCGTGTCCTGGTTCCTTTACCGGGTGATCGGCATCTTTTCAGAGATATGCTCGCGGGATTGTTCTTGTTCTTGAGGCTTTCGCTTCCCGGGCATCCCGAATGGGCCGTCTTGATCGACGCCGGGAGGGCCTCCGCGGACCTGTCGCCCGCAGCACCCCGGCGCCGTTCCGCAAAACCCTTTTGAGGCTCCACGGTCGGCCAGTCGCCGTCCCTTATGTGCATAGGCGCGTGGTGTCGGCGAACCGACCTTCGTACCCGCACACCAGCTCTTCACTGGCGGGACCATTCCGCGACGCCCCTCGTTTCACCCTGCGTCAGGGGTTTCCCGAAAGCGCCGGTCCCATCTCGCCGGTAACGCAACCGGTGTATCCGAAGACGGGACGGGGTGAGTTTGGCGCAGGCGGTGGGTATGGGGAAAATGTGTGGTGTAAGTGGTTGATATTTGGGATGTGGGGGTGTGGTTGCGAGGAGCAACGCTGGCATGCGCGACGTGATCGACTAGTGATGATCACTACCGGGCCTAAGCGGTCGTCAATTCATTGACGATCAAGCCGCCACGATCTCTAAATGCTGGGGATCAATGACATGCGAGGAACCTGAGATTTGCAACCTTTGACAATCCGCGTCGCGCGACCAAGTGATGATTTGGAAGCCCTTCGCCAGTTCTACTGTGCCGGTCTCGGCCTCGAGTTGCTTTACGAGTTCGCAGGACACGATGGCTTTGACGGCATGATGGTCGGCCAGCGTGGGGTTCCGTATCACTTTGAGTTCACCAAGAAGGTAGGGCACCCTGTCGGCCGTGCCCCGACCGAAGACAACTTGATCGTCTTCTATATTCCTGATCCGATTGAATGGAATGCATCCGTCGACCGTATGGTCGCGTCTGGGTTCCCGCCTGTTACCGCGCTTAATCCCTATTGGGATCGAAACGGGAAAACCTTCGAAGACCCAGACGGCTACAGAGTTGTTCTCCAAAACGCTGCTTGGGATTAGGCCCATGACAATGAGCCCGATTGACTGATCGTCGGTTCTAAAGTGTGGCCCCCTCACCCTACCCTCTCCCCGAGGGGAGAGGGGGATGGCGCAGAGGCTGCCGCTCTTCCCTTCTCCCCTCGGGGAGAAGATGCCGGTAGGCAGATGAGGGGGCGGCTGGCGCTCAGTCGGCTGCTTGATCAAGCCTCCTCGGCGCGTTTACCCCCCGCCCAACCTCTCCGCCACCTCAAACAGCGCCGGCACCGCCGGATTGCTCGACGCAGCCGACGCACAAAGAACGATGTCGAACTCCGGTGCATCCAAAATCGGCCGCGAGACCAGCCCTTCCGCCAGATCCGCACACAAAGACTGCGGAATCAGTGCGATGCCCAGGCCTTCGGCGACGAGGCGGATGATGGTGTGCTGCAGGCGGGGTTCGAGGGCGAAGTGCGGGACGACGCCTGGGGAGGCGCAGTAGTTGCGGATGGCGTCGCGGAGCGTCGGCGTCACGCTTGCGGGGGCGGCGATCAGGCGTTCGCTTGCGAGGTCCGTTGGGCCGGCGATCTCGAGTTTCGCCAGGCGGTGATCTCGCGGCACGATCAGGCGCAGGCGGTCGCGGGCGAGAAGCGTGGTGCGCAGATGCGTGGCCGGGCTGCCGCCGAAGGTGACGGCGGCGTCGAGGCGGCCTTCGATCAGCATCTCCTCGATATCGGTGGGTATGCGCTCCTCGAGCACGAGGCGGACATCGGGGCGCTTTTCGGAATACAATCGCACCAGCGCCGGGACGACGCTGTAGGCGGCGTTCATCATGAAGCCGAGCTTCAATTCGCCCTTCACGCCCGATGCGACCAGCTGCACATCGCGGCAGGCGGCGTCAAAACGCTCGAGCACCGCGCGGCACTCCTCGAGAAAATGCCGGCCCGCCGCCGTCAGCGCGACGTTGCGGGAATTACGCTCGAAAAGGCGGGCGCCGAGCGTCTTCTCGATCGCGGCGATCTGCCGGCTGAAGGGAGGCTGGCTCATGTTCATGCGGGCCGCCGCGTGGCCGAAGTGCAAGGTCTCAGCGAGCGCCACGAAGTAGCGCATGTGGCGCGTGTCCATTTCATACCTCTGAGGTATCGATCAGCGATGATATCGACATTGGATTATATCGATATCAGGGGCTAGACAATGGTCTTTGCAACCTGAGTTCCCTCCCCAATGCTGACCAATCTCCTCATCGTGCTCCCGATCTTCGCGCTGATCCTGACCGGATGGATCGCGCGCAAGACCGACGCGCTCGGCCCCAATGCGACGCGCGAGGTGAACCGGCTGGTGGTCTATCTGGCGCTGCCGGCCCTGCTCTTCGACATCATGGCCAACGCGAAGCTATCGCAGATCTGGCAGCCGGGTTTCATCCTCGCCTTCACCTCGGGCTGCGCCATCATCTTTTGCGCGACGCTCTGGTGGCGGATGGCGAAGGGCCGGCATCTGGCGGATGCGGCGATCGACAGCCTCAACGCCAGCTACGCCAATACGGGGTTCGTGGGCTTTCCGCTGGTGCTCTCGATCGTCGGCGATAACGGCATGGCGCCGACGCTGATCGCGACGATCGTCACCGTCTGCGTGCTCTTCGCCGTCGCCATCGTCTTGATCGAGGGCGGGCTGCAATCGGAGACGCGGCGGCGCGATATTGCCCGGAAGACATTCCTGTCGCTCGCCAAAAACCCGCTTTTGATCGCGCCGGTGCTGGGGGCGCTGTTCATGGTCTCGGGCGTTTCGCTGCCGGCGCCGGTGCATGCGTTTCTAAAACTTCTCGGCGGGGCCGCCTCGCCCTGCGCGCTGATTGCGCTTGGGTTGTTTCTAGCGGGATCAAAGGCCGGGGCGGCGACCGAGCGGGCGGCGACTGCGGGGATTCTGGTCGGGCTGAAGCTGGTTGCGCAGCCTTTGGTGACATGGGTCATAGCCGGGCCGCTGCTGCATTTGCCGCCGGTTGCGGTGCATACCTGCGTGTTGCTCGCGGCGCTGCCGACGGGGACTGGGCCGTTCATGCTGGCGGAGTTTTATGGGCGCGAGGCGAGTTTGACCGGGCGTGTGGTGCTGGCTTCGACGGTGCTGTCGATTGGGACGATTTCGGCTTATCTGGCGGTGGCGGGGTGAGGAATGATTGGGGCGAGCGGCCCGCCACGAGTCCCTTCTCCCCAGCGGGGAGAAGATGCCGGCAGGCAGATGAGGGGGGTGCGGGTGACAGGTCTAAGATAATGATTCTGATGGATAAGTTGGAGCCTGGAGCCCCCTCATCCGACCCTTTGGGCCACCTTCTCCCCGCTGGGGAGAAGGGGAAGTCGAGCAAGGGAAGACGCCCCCGCCCTACCGCTTCTTGAACGGCTCCATGCCCTTGCGCGCCAACTCATCGGCGCGTTCGTTTTCCGGGTGGCCGGCGTGGCCCTTGACCCAGTGCCACTTGACCTTGTGGCGCTGGTTGGCGGCGTCGAGAGCCTGCCAGAGTTCGCCGTTCTTCACCGGCTTCTTGTCCGCGGTTTTCCAGCCGTTCTTCTTCCAGCCGAAGATCCACTTGGAGATGCCGTCCATGACGTATTTGCTGTCGGTGTGGAGATCCACCTCGCAGGCGCTCTTTAGCGCCGTCAGCGCCGAGATGGCGGCAAGCAGCTCCATGCGGTTGTTGGTGGTTTCCGCCTCGCCGCCGCAGAGCTCCTTTTCGACCTCGCCATAGCGCAGCACCGCGCCCCAGCCGCCGGGGCCGGGATTTCCGGAGCAGGCGCCGTCGGTGTAGATGTCGACGTGCTTCATGGCGTGAGCCCGTATTCGGCGGCGGATTTGATCTGCCGGTGGAAGCGCAGCTTGCGCAGGTATTCGAGCGGGTCCTTCTTCGTCACCATCGCGCCTTCCGGCGTCATCAGCCAGTCGTAGAGGCGAGTGAGGAAGAAGCGCAGCGCCGAGCCGCGCGAGAGGATCGGGAGCGCCGCCAGTTCGGCGTCGCTGAGCGGCCGCACGCTGGTATAGCCTTCGAGCATCGCCATGCCTTTGGTGATGTTATAGGCGCCGTCCTTTTCGAAGCACCAGGCGTTGAGGATGATCGAGACGTCGTAGGCGAGCAGATCGTTGCAAGCGAAGTAGAAATCGATCAGGCCCGAGAGATCGTCGCCCAGGAAGAAGACGTTGTCGGGGAAGAGATCGGCGTGGATGACGCCGGAGGGGAGATCCTTCGGCCAATGCGCCGCGAGATGGTCGAGCTCGCCGCGGATTTCCGCCTGCAGGCCCTTCTCGACTTCGTCTGCACGGGCTTGCGCCTTGTCCCACAGCACCTGCCAGCCATCGACGGAGAGCGCGTTGGGGCGCTTGAGCTCAAAACCTTCGCCGGCGATGTGCATGCGGGCCAGCGCTCTTCCGACTTCGCGGCAATGCCTGGCTTCCGGCTTGCGCAGCCACATGCCTTCGAGGAAGGAGATCAGCGCCGCGGGGCGGTCCGACAGCTGGCCGAGCAGCGCGCCATCCTTGCGCGGCAGCGGCAGCGGGCAGGACAGGCCGCGGGCGGAAAGATGCTGCATCAGGCCGAGGAAGAACGGCAGGTCGGTCTTTTCGACGCGCTTTTCGTAGAGCGTCAGGATCAGCGGGTCCTTCGACGTGTGCAGCAGGAAGTTGCTGTTTTCGACGCCCTCGGCGATGCCCTTGTAGGACAAGAGCGTGCCGGCATCATATTCCGTCAGGAACCACTTCAGATCGTCTTCGGAGATATCGGTGTAGACTGCCAAGGCGGGCTCTCGTTTTCAGTTTGGTGCTTCGGTCGGCTTCGGGCGGTGCAAATGATACCCCCCTCTGCCCTGCCGGGCATCTCCCCCACAAGGGGGGAGATTGGATGGGGTGAGCGTCTTCCCCAAACAATTGTCGTTGGCGATGGCGCAGGGAGCAAGCGGCTGGCCGATCTCCCCCCTTGTGGGGGAGATGTCCGGCAGGACAGAGGGGGGTGGCCCCACCCTCCAGCCCAACGATTACCCGTTCACGAACGCCATGTCCGCCGTCGTCAGCTCGATGTCGCGCAGTTCGCGGTTGACGAGGAAGTGCTCGTTTTCCTGAACAGTCTCGGCAAGCTCGACGCGGGCATCGAAACGGGCGCGAAACGCTTCGATGATCTCGTTGACGATGACCTCGGGGGCCGAGGCGCCGGCTGACAGGCCGAGCGTGCCGACGTGGCCGATATCGTCCCAATCGAGCTCGGAGGCGCGCTGTACCAGGATCGATTTCTTCGCCCCTGCCCTCAGCGCCACTTCGACGAGGCGCTTGGAATTGGACGAATTGGGCGCGCCGACGATGATGAAGAGATCGCAGCCGGGGGCCGCCTGTTTGACGACTTCCTGGCGGTTGGTCGTGGCGTAGCAGATCGAATCGGCCGCTGGCGCCGTCAGGTTCGGGAAACGCTCCTGCAGGCGGGCGATGACGCCGGCGGTGTCGTCGACCGAGAGCGTGGTCTGCGTGACATAGCCGAGATTGTCGGGATCGACGGGCTCGTAGAGATCGACGTCGGCGATGGTTTCGACCAGCGAGACGGCGCCTTCGGGCAGCTGGCCCATGGTGCCGATCACTTCGGGGTGGCCGGCATGGCCGATCAGGACGACGTGGCGGCCGAGCTTGTTGTGGCGCATGGCCTGCTTGTGGACCTTGGAGACCAGCGGGCATGTGGCGTCGAGATAGAAGAGGTTGCGAGACGTCGCATCCTCGGGCACCGATTTCGGCACGCCATGGGCGGAAAAGACCACCGGCTGGGCGCGATGCTCTTCCGGGATCTCGTTCAGCTCCTCGACGAAGACGGCGCCCTTGGCTTCCAGGCCTTCGACGACATAGCGGTTATGAACGATCTCGTGCCTGACATAGACGGGCGCGCCATAGGATTTCAGCGCCAGAACGACGATCTGGATTGCCCGGTCGACGCCGGCGCAAAAGCCGCGCGGCCCGCAGAGCCTGATCGTCAGTGGAGGTTTCGCCGCAATATTCATGTCTTTTCCGGTTAATGCAGATGTGCGTCTCTAGCCCAATATAGGCACGAATTGAAGCGATACTATTGCGCCGGCGGATTGCCGCGCTTGCGGAAGCGCGCGACGACGACGATCACGACCAGCGTGGCGGCCAGACCATACCAGGTGAAGGCGTATTGCAGGTGGTTGTTGGGCAGGTCGACCTCGGTGACGCCGCCGATCGGCATGCCCTTGGGATTGGGCGTATCATCGGCATCGACGAAGAAGGGCACGACCGCGGCCTTGTCGAGCCCGGTGCTCGAGGCCATGACGTCGAGGTCCTTCCAGTAGAAGATGTTCTTGGCGACGTCGTTATCAGGCACGATCCAGGAGGGCTTGCCTGATAGTTTGCTGCGGGCGAGACCGTTGACGGTCTGCTCACCCGTCAGCTGGCCCTGCATGCGCATTTCCGGTTCCTTGTTGTCGTAGGGCACGAAGCCGCGATTGACGAAGACATCTCGGCCGTCGGAAAGCCGCAGCGGCGTGTAGACGTAAAAGCCGGTCTGGCCGCGCCAGGTGGCGAAGAAGTGGCGTTCGCGGCTGTTGTCGTAGACGCCGGACAAAGTGACACGGCGGTATTCGATATCCCCGCCCTTGGCGGCCATGGCCTCGATATCGGAGAGCGGGACCACGGGGGCTGCGAGGCGCGCGGCGATATCGGCGAGCAGGCCTTCCTTCCAGTGCAGCCGCTCGACCTGCCAGGTGCCGAGCGCAATCAGGATGGCGAGTGCTACGAGAACCGCGATGGCGGTCAGGACGGATCGTGTGCGACGGGGGGCGGCGGCTGTGGCATCAATCACGGGAGAGACGTCCTTCACGGGCATTGTGGCGATACTGCATGGCGATCAGGATGCCCTTGCACCAACGCAGCGCCAGCAGCGAGAGGATGATCGTCAGCGGCGCGAAGAGCAGGATATGCAGCCAGATCGGCGGCGAATAGTTCACTTCCAGCCACAGCACCGAGCCGATGACGATGAAGCCGACGATCAGGATGACGAAGACGGCCGGGCCATCGCCGGCGTCGGCAAAGGCATAATCGAGACCGCAAGCGGCGCAACGCGGCTTCAGGCCCAGCAAACCATTGAAAAGCTTGCCATTGCCGCAGCGCGGGCAGCAGCCGCGCAGACCTGTTTTCAAAGAATCCACAGGCGGGAAATGCGCGCTGTCCTCGTTCATGCTATCCTCCCGACGCGGTGAGTCACCGCCTTAAAGTCACCCATAATGTAATCGCAATACGAAGTGAAATGCCTGCGCGATTTCGCCTCACTGATTCGCGCCAAACAAAAGAAGAAAATATATGTCCGAGGAAAACCCCGCCGCTCAGATCGTTATTCTGAACGGCGCACCGCGCAGCGGAAAATCATCGATCGCCAAGGCGATCCAGGACGAGTTCGACGGCCCGTGGATGAACATCGGCGTCGATGCCTATAACGCTATGACGCCCGATCGCTATCTGCCCGGCATCGGCCTGCGGCCCGGCGGCGAACGCCCCGATCTCGAAGACGCGGTGCCGTTCTTCTACGCCGCCCTCTACGAGACCATCGCCATCCATGTCGGCCTCGGCCTCAACGTCGTCGCCGATCTCGGGCACCACGATTTCTATTCGCAACCGCTCGGCATCCTGACCGACTGCGCCCGCAGGCTTGAAGGTTTTCCGGTTCTCTTTGTCGGCGTTCATTGTCCGCTCGACACCATCATGCGCCGCCGCGAGATCCGCATGCCGGGCCGCGAGGGGCTCTACGACCAGGCAAGCGCCGAAGACCCGATCCCCGATTCCGTGCAGCGCTGGCAGGACCACGTGCACCAGCCGGGGATCTACGATCTTGAGGTGGACACGTCGCTTCTGACGCCGCTGGAATGCGCCGAGATCATCCGGCAGACGCTGGACCTTGGGATACCCCGGCCGTCGGCGTTCGAGCGGATCGCGGAAGCGCGGTAGGGCTGGGCGAGAAAAGCGGGACGAAGGTCGCTTTGGCGGCGAGCGGACTGGCTCCGATCGCCCCGCTTACTCGCCGGAGACATAGTTGTGCCATACGCCATTCGTGATCGATCCAACGAGCCGGTCGCCGTTTCGCACTTCCAGCGTAGCGCCGGGATTATCAAACTGGACACGACAATAGGCTGCCTTGGCAAGGTCCTCTTGAAATTTGAAAGGAAGGGCCATCCAGCGCTGCCAATCGACCTGCATGGTGGCTGGGTGGCTCCCATAATCGACATTTGTCACGGCACTCTGGCTCGACCAAATGGCCAGTTTCACATCCGCTTCACGGCACACCACCGACGGCTCCGCTGACTTTGCCATGGTTTCGGCAAAGCCATTGCTTGCTAAAGCGAAGACCAGGAAGGTTACCAAAGGAAACCGCGCGGGCGACATCGATCACGACTCTCGCTTATCTTGAGGGCATGACACAAGCATGGCTCCCGATATGTGGCGCGATATTCATGTCCGCCGGGCCGAAAGCGGACCGCTTCGCGCCGCAAGACGGCGACCGCGAGAGGCCGACTATTTCTTCTCGGGCCTCCCCGGCACAAAGGAAATCATCACCTTCTTCGCTCTGATGAAGCCGTCCAATCCGTAACAGGGGAGCAATTCAATCTCCATGTCCGTCTCCTCTTCCGGCATGGCATACCAACCAGCGCGGCCTCTATCCGTCGCACGTTGAAGGTGGAGGCCACCGATGACGTTCTGGCGGCTAAAGCCATCCAATTCGAGGTCCATGATGTCGGTGATCGCGAAGGTCACGACCGCATGCTTTTTCAGCACGATGTAACCGCGCGAATCGACCTCATCGGTCATGACCCAGCCATGTATCCTCAGTTCGCTGGTCCCGGTTCTATTCAGAGAAAGACTGATGATTTCGGCATCGTGAAAGGTCGGAACCTGCCCGAACCATCTCAGAAGCTCGTCGCCGCCGGCCACATCTGAATAAGTCATGGAGCCTCCCGAACATCGCGTGGCTTCACACTATCAATTCAGGGTGAGTTTGCAATCTCTGCCTGAATCTCGCCGGGTGACTGCAACGAGCCGCGAGCTCTCACGACAAAAATATGGAGCCACCTCTCGATGGCTCCATATCCGTGTTCGCCGCGAACCTTCCGACCCGCCTTAATCAATCGCCTTCATCACCCCGCGGCAACCATCCTGCGGCGGCTGGCGACGCCGATCAGGGTGGCGCCGAGAAGGGCTGCGATGCCGGCGAAGGCGAAGACGCCTGAGGCCCCCTGGACATCGACGATCAAGCCGCCAAGCACGGCGCCGCTCGAGATCGCGACCTGAAAGGTCGTCAGCATCAGCGCCCCGGCGCTCTCGGCCTCGTCTGCGGCAGCCTCGGTGATGAAGCTCTGAACGCTGACCGGCAATGCGCCGAAGGCAAAGCCCCACAGGGCTGTGGCGACCGCAGCCAGCGCCGGTGCTTCGCCTGCGAAGGCAAGCAGGAAGGCGGTGACGGCAATGCCTGAGGCGGCAAGCGTCATGGCAAGCGTGGTGTTGCGCTCGGCGATCAGGCCGCCGGCGATATTGCCGATAAAGCCGCCGACGCCGAAGGCGAGAAGAATGCCGGAAATCGCCTCGACGCCGAAATGCGGCACCGTTTCAAGAAACGGGCGGATGAAGGTGAAGCCCGCGAAATGGCCGGAGACGACGAAGAGGATGGTGACGAGGCCGAGCCGGATGGCCGGACGGCGCAAGACCTGGGCCATCGTGCCGAGACCGCCCGAACCTGTCGGCGGCATGGCCGGAAGCGTGAACGCCTGGACGAGGAATGCGACGACGCCAAGCCCCGAGGCGATCCAGAAGGCCGCGCGCCAGCCGAAGGCCTCGCCGACCCAGGCGCCGACAGGCGCGGCACAGACGGTTGCCGCCGACACGCCGGTCATGACGATTGCCATGGCGCGCGGCATCAGCCGCTCCGGCACGAGGCGCATGGCAAGCGCCAGCGACATCGCCCAGAAACCGCCAAGCCCGACGCCGAGCAGCGCGCGTGAGAGGAGCAGCGTCACCAGCCCGTTTGCCGTGGCGGCGATGAGGCTCGATATGATGAGCAGGCTTGTGAGCGCGAGCAGCGTGTAGCGGCGGTCGAAGCGGGCCGTGCCGAGCACGATGCCCGGCCCGGCCAGCGCGCCGACCACTGCTGTCGCCGTCACCGATTGACCGGCGGCGCCGAGGCTGACGCCAAGGTCATGCGACATCGGCGTCAGAAGGCTCGCGGGTAGAAATTCCGCCGTCACGAGCCCAAATACACCAAGCGACAGCGAAACAACGCCTGCCCATGCGGCAGGTGTCTCGCCCTTCGCGGCTGGATGGTTGATCTCTGAGTGAATGTTCATATGCATCTCCGTCATTTCTGCGGCGACGCTACGCTCAAGCATCTGGCGTTTCCATGCTGGAAAAGCTATAAAGCATAACAATTCGTCCAAACCTGCCGGAGACCATGATGACCGATCCACTGACCGAGATGCTGCGCGGGCTGCGGCTCGATGGCGTCGAATATGGTCGCTGCCAGCCGTCAGCACCCTGGGCCACGGCCTATCCCGCCCAGGCGGAAGCGCGATTTCACTTCCTCGCGGCGGGCAGCGCCTATCTGCAGGCGCCTGATGGCGCGTGGACCGAGATGCGCCCCGGCGACGCCGTTCTCCTGCCGCGCGGCGATGCGCATGTGATCGCGAGCGAACCGGGCATTTCGCCGACCCCGGTCGACTGCCTCCCCCGCAAGCCGCTCTGCGATGGCATCGTGGACCTGCAATGTCCATGCACCGACAGCAATAACCTCATCTTTTTCGCGGTCATGCGCTTCAATGTCGACAAGCGCCATCCGCTTCTCAACCTGATGCCCGATGTCATGCGCACCAGCGATCTCGCCAAGAGCGAACCGACGATCCCGCCGCTTCTCGACGCCATGATGCGCGAGGTCGAGATGAACCGGGTGGGCGCCGGCGGTATCCTGTCGCGCCTTGCCGACGTGCTGACGGCTACGATCATCCGCACATGGGTGGAGCATGGCTGCGGCGACGCAAGCGGCTGGCTTGCCGCCGTGCGCAACCCGGAAGTCGGGCGGGTGCTGGCCGCCATTCACCTTGATCCCGCGCACGACTGGAGCGTGAACGAACTGGCGCGCCACATGGGCGCCTCGCGCTCTGGCTTCGCCCAGCGCTTCGTCAGCGTCGTCGGCGAAACCCCGGCGCGCTACGTGGCGCGGATGCGCATGCACCAGGCCCATGAGTGGCTGCGCGAGGGGCAGCGGGTGGCGACCGTCGCCGAACGGCTTGGGTATGATTCGGAGGCGTCCTTCAGCCGCGCGTTCAAGCGCGTGATCGGTGCTTCGCCGAGCCATTTTCGCGAGAAGCGGAATGGTGCCGTTGCGCCGGTTGCCGGTTGAGGTACTCCGATGAGCCGATTTGACGATACCGAAAACGCCTTGATCGGACGGCTGCGCGCGCTCAAGGCCAAGCCTGACGTGACGATCAACCTGCTGGATGTTATCGACCGGCTGGGCGTTGATGGGTTCACGCCAGGGGAGATCAAGGCTGTGTTGCGGGCGCTCGAGCAGGACGGAGCCATTGCCTTCGCGACCGCGAACCGGATTTTGATTCTCAAGGAATTGGCGTGATTGGACGCTTATTGGGCGGTGGGGTTGCGGCCGGTCACTTGTGAAAGTGGAAGACAGCTTTGGGCCAGAAGCGATCATCCTAGAAAATAGAGCAATCTCCAATTGAGAATGCTCACAACCAACCCAGCCAGAGCGCCCAGCGGTGTGAATACCAACACCCCAATAGGGCCTGCGAGTTCATAGCCAAGCCAACCACCGAGGATCAGCCCGATTGTGCTTAGAATGATCGTAATTGCTTTGTGCAATTTTCCCATGGCACAAATCTAATTGTCGCAGATGTCAGGATCAATGAGCGCTTCGGGCCAGATGTGGATATTGCTAGCTATCGGCGAGAACCTTATTGTGGCGACACGTGAATGTTGAAAACGGTTGCTCGATTGAAACCACCTGCCTGGCAGATCATTCTTTTTGCGGCTGCAGTTGGGCCACTACTCGGCATGCTTCTGCTGGTTGTTCCATTCTGGTTGAGGAGCTGGGAAGCAGCCGGGGTTCTGCTGGCGATGGGATATGTGTTTGGTCTCGTGCCGTCGGTCGTGGGCGGCGTGTTGTTCTCCATACTGCGCCATCGCTTTGGATCTGGATTTCGCTGCGCCGGTTTTTGCGGTGGATGCGCGACTGCTCTCTGCGCAGCATGCGCATTGGCGTATTCCGGGGCCGGGCACGTTTAGAGGGCCGGAAATACTTTCATCCCCGATGCTATATATCAGCGGCATTTGTGGGGTCCTTCCGGCCCTCGGCACCCGGCTCTTGGCCCAATATCTTGCGCCAGATGCGTTTGCGACGCCTTCGCGGACGCCCCGTGGTTAACCTCAGCATCCGGAGCCCCCTCATCCGCCCTTTGGGCACCTTCTCCCCGCTGGGGAGAAGGGATAAGCGGCGCCTCTGCGGTCTCTTCCCCTCTCCCCTCGGGGAGAGGGTAGGGTGAGGGGGCCCGCTGGTGAGACGAAGCTAAGGGTCGAAAACCTCTGAAACAAAAAAAATGCGGAGCCACCTCACGATGGCTCCGCACTTGCATTTCAAGCAGTCTCTGCGACCTGTCTTTCCGCAGCCGTCACCCCGCCGCGAGCGGTGCGCCCCAGCCACCCCAGACGTAGATCGAGAAGAACAGGAAGAGCCAGACCACGTCGACGAAGTGCCAGTACCAGGCGGCGGCTTCGAAGCCGAAGTGTTGCTTCGGGGTAAAATCGCCGCGCATGGCGCGGATCAGGCAGACGATCAGGAAGATCGTGCCGACGAGCACGTGGAAGCCGTGGAAGCCGGTCGCCATGAAGAAGGTGGCGCCGTAGATCGAGTTCTTGAAGGCAAACGGCGCGTGGGCGTATTCGTAGGCCTGGACGCTGGAGAACAGGACGCCGAGCAGCACCGTCAGCGTCAGACCCTGGATGAGGCCCTTGCGGTCGTTGTGCAGCAGCGCATGGTGCGCCCAGGTGACCGTGGTGCCCGAGAGCAGCAGGATGACGGTGTTGTAGATCGGCAGGTGCCAGGGGTCGAGCACCTCGATGCCCTTCGGCGGCCACTGACCACCGGTGAAGGCCAGACGCGAGGCCTGGATGGCTTCGTGCGGATAGAGGCTGGCGTCGAAATAGGCCCAGAACCAGGCCACGAAGAACATCACCTCCGAGGCGATGAACATGATCATGCCGTAACGCAGGTGCAGCGAGACGACGCGGGTGTGGGCGCCGTCATGGGCTTCCTTGACGGTGTCGGCCCACCAGCCGAACATCACGTAGAGCACGACGGCAAGGCCGATGAAGAACAGCCAGGGATGCGCCCATTCGATGCCGAAGATGTGCAGCGAGCCGCCATTGATGTAGCGCATGAAGCCGACGCCGCCAAAGGCCATGATGAAGGCGCCGATCGAGGCCAGAAGCGGCCACGGGCTCGGATCTATGATGTGATAATCGTGATGTTTCTGATGCGCTTCGGCCATTTGGACTCCCCCGGACCTATCCTCTCCGCTCCGGCTTAGCCGGAAACGAACCCAGTATCAAAGTTTCTTTTCAAGCGTTTGCGTTCCATCCTCGCGCGAAGCCACCGGCTTCGGTCCTTCCTTCGGATAGAACGTGTAAGACAAGGTGACCGTGTGAATATCCTTGGATTCCACGGCCTTGACGATATCGGCGTCGATGTAGAACACGACAGGCATCTCCAGCTTCTCGCCCGGCTTGAGCTCGGTCTCGTTGAAGCAGAAGCACTGCACCTTGTTGAAATAGACACCCGCCTCGCCCGGCGTGACGTTGAACACGGCCTGGCCGCGCGAGGGTTTGTCGGACTTGTTGACGGCGGTGAAATTCACCTGGATCGTTTCGCCGATGCGCGGATTAACCTCGCGCTCGACGGGCTTGAACTCCCATTCCAGCCCGGGCGCGACGTTGGCATCGAAGGTGACCCGCATCTTGCGGTCGAGGATGACCGAGGAGGCCTGCTCGACGCGCTGCGTTGTGCCGTTATAGCCGGTCAACTGACAGAACATGCGATAGAGCGGCACGGCGGCATAGCTTGCCGCGCCCATGCCGAAGACGAAGGCAAGGCACATGAAAACGACGGCGCCATTGTTGCGCGGCTTTCTCGGCGTGCTTTGCGCTTCGCTCATCTCATGCCCTCAAGTGAATTTCACGATGGTTATGGCGTAGAAAATGACGACCAGAGCGGCCAGCACGAGGCCGAGCGCAACGTTGCGGTTGCGGCGGGACTTGCGCTGGGCCTCGGTGAGCTTGACGGTCTCGATCAAAGGCCGGCTCCCAAATGCGTCATTAGGAACGACGCCAGGCGGTCGAACATCAGCGCCGAGAAGATGGCGAAGAGATAGAAAATCGAATAGGCGAAAAGCTTCTTGGCCGGCACCATCTTCTCATCGCCATCGGGCATGCGCCAGCAGATGACGGACCAGTAGACGAAGACGGCGCTGAGCAGGCCGGCGACGACGCCATAGCCGGTGCTGGCAAAGCCGAGGAAGGTCGGCGCCACGGCACTGAAAGCGGTCAGGACGGCATAGACGACGATCTGGTTCTTGGTGGTGCGCTCGCCCGAGACATTCGGCAGCATCGGCACGCCGACGGACTGGTAGTCGCGCATCTTGAACAGCGCCAGCGCCCAGAAATGAGCCGGCGTCCAGAGGAAGATGATGAGGAAGAGAACCGTGCTTTCGATGGTGACGCTATCGGTCACGCAGGCCCAGCCGATCATCGGGGGGAAAGCGCCGGCCGCACCGCCGATGACGATGTTCTGCGGCGTCGAGCGCTTCAGCCACATCGTGTAAACAACGGCGTAGAAGAAGATGGTGAATGCGAGGATCGAGGCTGCAAGCCAATTGACGGCGAGCCCGAGGATCGAGACGGAAAAGCAGGAGAGCACGAGGCCGAAGGCAAGCGCTTCGTTGGGCGCGATGCGGCCATCGGGGATCGGACGCTTGGCGGTACGGGTCATCACCGCATCGATATCGGCGTCATACCACATGTTGAGCGCACCGGAGGCGCCAGCGCCAACGGCGATGCAGAGCACCGCGATGATGCCGATGATCGGGTTGATGTGGCCGGGCGCCACGATCAGGCCGGCGAATGCGGTGAAGACCACAAGCGACATGACGCGGGGCTTGAGAAGCTCGAAGTAATCGCGTGCGCTGGCTTCCGACATGCGAAATTCGCTGTCGTCTCCTAGGCTGCTGCGATCGTCGATGACTGTCATTGGTATTGTCCTGAAAACTGAACGGTGACCGCCGCGCTCCTCCGGCGGCGGTCACGATGTCTCGCATCCATTTACTTGATGCGCGGGAGCTGTTCCCATTGGTGATAAGGGGGTGGCGAGGAAAGCTGCCACTCGAGGGTCGTAGCACCCTCACCCCACGGATTGTCTCCGGCGACGCGCTTCTTGGCGAAGGCTTCGAATACGCCGAAGAGGAAGATCAGAACGCCGAAGGCCGAAATGTAGGAGCCGATCGAGGACACGTAGTTCCAGCCGGCGAAGGCATCCGGATAGTCGATATAGCGGCGCGGCATGCCGGCGAGGCCGAGGAAGTGCTGCGGGAAGAACACCAGGTTGACGCCGATGAACATGACCCAGAAGTGCAGCTTGCCGATGAGCTCGTTGTACATGTAGCCGGTCATCTTCGGGAACCAGTAGTACCAGCCGGCGAAGATGGCGAAGACGGCGCCGAGCGACAGAACGTAGTGGAAGTGCGCCACGACGTAATAGGTGTCGTGCAGCGAACGGTCGAGACCGGCGTTTGCCAGCTGCACGCCGGTGACGCCACCGACCGTGAACAGGAAGATGAAGCCGATCGCCCAGACCATCGGCGTCGAGAAGGTGATCGAGCCACCCCACATCGTCGCGATCCAGGAGAAGATCTTCACGCCCGTGGGCACGGCGATGACCATCGTTGCGAAGACGAAGTAGCGCTGCGCGTCGAGCGACAGACCGACCGTGTACATGTGGTGGGCCCAGACGACGAAGCCGACGGCGCCGATCGCGACCATGGCGTAGGCCATGCCGAGGTAGCCGAAGATCGGCTTCTTGGAGAAGGTCGAGATGATGTGGCTGACGATGCCGAAGCCGGGCAGGATCAGGATGTAGACTTCAGGGTGACCGAAGAACCAGAACAGGTGCTGGTAAAGGATCGGGTCGCCGCCGCCCTCGGGCACGAAGAAGGAAGTGCCGAAGTTGCGGTCGGTCAGCATCATGGTGATGGCGCCGGCGAGAACCGGGAGCGACAGCAGAAGCAGGAAGGCGGTGATCAGAACCGACCAGGCAAAGAGCGGCATCTTGTGCAGCGTCATGCCGGGAGCGCGCATGTTCAGGATCGTGGTGATGAAGTTGATGGCACCGAGGATCGACGACGCACCGGCAATGTGGAGCGCGAAGATCGCAAGATCGACTGCGGGACCCGGTGTACCCGTGCTCGAAAGCGGCGGATACATGGTCCAGCCGCCGCCGGCACCGTAAGCGCCGGCCGGGCCTTCGACGAACATCGACATGATGAGCAGGATGAAGGCCGGAACGATCAGCCAGAAGGAGATGTTGTTCAGGCGCGGAAAGGCCATATCAGGCGCGCCGATCATGATCGGCACCATCCAGTTGGCGAAACCGCCGATCATCGCCGGCATGACCATGAAGAAGATCATGATCAGCGCGTGCGCGGTGGTGAACATGTTGAACATCTGCTTGGCGCCGTCGATGGCGGCATCACCCTCGTAGCCGTAGACCATGGCGGCGAGGCCATGGAAAATCTGGATACCAGGCTCCTGCAGCTCCATGCGCATGGCAACGGAGAGCGCACCGCCGACGATGCCGGCCATGATCGCGAAGATCAGGTACAGCGTGCCGATGTCCTTGTGGTTGGTCGAAAAGAGCCAGCGATTGACGAAGCTCGGCTTGTGCGAGTGGTCGTGGTGGTGATCGTCATGGGCGTGTGCGCCATGATCGTGATCATGCGAATGATCGTGTGCGGAAGGTCCAGCCATGTCCCGTTCCTTTTCCTTTACTGAGCGACGTTTTCGGCGACATCGAGGGTCTTTGCGGGACCATCGGTTTCAGCCATGAGGTTCTTGTAAGCACCGGGCAGGTCGGAGGCGGCGGACGCCATCCACTGCTTGTACTTGTCCTCGGAAACGACGCGAATTGCGATCGGCATGAACGCGTGGTCCTTGCCGCAGAGTTCGGAACACTGGCCGTAGAACAGGCCCTCGCGCTCGGCGCGGAACCAGGTTTCGTTCAGGCGGCCGGGCACGGCATCGATCTTGACGCCGAAGGACGGCATCGCGAAGGCGTGAATGACGTCGGTCGGAGCCGCTGTCACGAGAACGCGCACCGTCTTGTTGACCGGCAGCACGAGTTCGTTGTCGACGGCGAGAAGGCGCGGATACTTGGCCTTATCTTCCTTGCCGGCGGCGGCGCGATCCTGATCCTTCAGGAGATAGCTGTCGAAGGCGAGCGGATTGTCGCCAGAGCCCTCGTATTCATAGTTCCACTGCCACTGCGTCGCGGTCGCCTTGATGGTGACATCAGGGTTTTCCGGAAGCGTCAGCTGCGCGGTCAAAAGATTGAACGACGGAACCGCCAGGAAGAGCAGCACCAGAACCGGTCCCACGGTCCAGGCGATCTCGATTGCGGTGTTGTGGCTCGTCTTTGATGGAACCGGGTTCGCACTGGCCCGGAAGCGAAGACAGACGATGATAAGAAGAGCGAGCACGAAGAGTGTCACGGGAACAATAAACCACAGCGTATATTGTTCGAACCAGTGAATATCGCGCATGATCGGCGTCGCGGCTGGCTGCAAAGTGGCCTGCCACGGCATCGGTTGGTCGGCATAACTGCCGGAAGCAAAAAGCAGACAGACCATCGCGGTCATGCCTGCATAGGCCTTCTTAATCACGTTTCATCTCCCTCGAGCGCTGACCCGCGTGCACTGCACGCAGAATCCTTGCCATCCTCATGCGCTTCAAACCACAGTTTAGCACTTGCCGCAACAATCCAAAGCATTTGGCCGTGCGGCATTTTCGCCCCGATGATCCCTCCTCCGGGCGCATCGAAACATGCCATGATTTTCCTTATGATACGGAAAATGTTGGCTTGAGCCAGCCACCCTTCCCAAGAATAATCAAGAAACGTCCCATTTCCGCCGTAGTCCCCGGCTTTTCAGCGGGTGGGGCTTTTCATTTTGGACGGCCCGCCCCAACTTAGCGGCACTGATTCGAACTGCAGAGGTTTTCATGGGTTTCCGTTCCCTAGTGCGGCCGTTCGTGCTGTCGGCTTGTGTTACCGCCGCGGCGATCGCTCCGGCTTTCGCGCAGACGCCGGCGCCGACACCAGCTCCGGCCGCGCCGGCACAGCCCGCCCCCGGCGCCCCTGCCGCGCAGGCGACACCAGGACAGACGCAACCGCAGGCGCCCGGCACCGTGCGCTCCAATCACGGCGCGTGGTCCGTGGTCTGCGACAAGCCGGCCGGTGCTTCGGCCGAGCAATGCGCGCTGATGCAGAACGTCATCGCCGAGGACCGCCCGGAAGTGGGCCTCTCGGTGGTTGTGCTGAAGACCGCCGACCGCAAGTCGAAGATTCTGCGCGTGCTCGCACCGCTCGGCGTGCTGCTGCCCAACGGTCTCGGCCTTAACGTCGACGGCAAGGATATCGGCCGCGCCTACTTCGTTCGCTGCTTCGCCGACGGCTGCTATGCCGAAGTCGTACTCGAGGACGAGTTGCTCAAGACCTTCCGCAGCGGCGCCAGCGCCACCTTCATCGTCTTCCAGACGCCTGAAGAGGGTATCGGCATTCCCGTCGACCTGAAGGGCTTCGCTGAAGGCTACGACGCGCTTCCCTGATATCAGGGGCCTGACAAGGGCGCTTAATAGCTGGGCCTGACCTCCGCGTCTGATCGCTTTTGCGATCCTTACGAATTCGACACTTGCTCGAACCGTCCCCGGGACCTACATCGGCAGGAAGCATTTCCTGCCGCAGCGGAGCATAATGACATGAATACCGATCTCCTGACGCTTTTCGACGCCGACGAAGCGAAGATGCGTTCGCTTGTCGCCGAAGCCCTTTCCGGCGCCGACGACGGGGAGCTCTATATCGAGCACGCGCAGGCCGAATCGCTGATGTTCGACAATGGCCGCCTCAAGGGCGGCAGCTTCAACACCGAGCAGGGTTTTGGCCTGCGCGCGGTGGCGGGTGAAGCCGTCGGTTACGCGCATGCGGGCGATCTCTCGGTTTCGGCGCTGAAGCGGGCTGCCGACGCGGTGAGCGCGGTGACGCGCGGCTACACCGGCAACTATGCAGCGGCCCCGCAGGGCACCAACAAGAAGCTCTATAGCGACGAAAACCCGATCGGCTCGCCCACCTTCGAGGAGAAGGTCAAGGTTCTGCAGGACATCGACGCCTATCTCCGCGGCAAGGACGACAAGGTCCGGCAGGTGACGGCTTCGGTCGCCGCCAGCTGGCAGGTGGTCGACATCCTGCGCGCCGACGGTCACCGGGTCCGCGACATCCGACCGATGACGCGCATCAACATCTCCGTCATGGTCGGCCAGGGCGACCGGCAGGAAAGCGGCTCCTATGGTAGCGGCGGACGCATCGGCTTCGGCGACTTCATCGCCGAGGGCAACTGGCAGTATGGCGCCGACGAGGCGCTGCGCCAGGCGCTCGTCAATCTCGAGGCGATCGAGGCGCCTGCCGGCACCATGGACGTCGTGCTCTCCTCCGGCTGGCCGGGCGTGATGCTGCACGAGGCCGTCGGCCACGGGCTGGAAGGCGATTTCAACCGCAAGAAGACGTCGGCCTTCGCTGGCCTGCTCGGCCAGATGGTCGCCGCCCCTGGCGTGACCGTCGTCGATGACGGCACGATCGACAGCCGCCGCGGCTCGATCACCATCGACGACGAAGGCACGCCTTCGGGCTACAACGTGCTGATCGAAAACGGCAAACTGGTCGGCTATATGCAGGACCGGCAGAACGCCCGGCTGATGGGCATGAAACCGACAGGCAACGGCCGCCGACAGGGCTACGCGCATGTGCCGATGCCGCGCATGACCAACACCTATATGCTGGGTGGCGACAAGACGCCGGAAGAAATCATCTCCTCGGTGAAGAAGGGCATCTATGCCGTCTCCTTCGGCGGCGGCCAGGTCGACATCACTTCCGGCAAGTTCGTGTTCGGCTGCACCGAGGCCTATCTGATCGAGAACGGCAAGATCGGTCCCGCCGTCAAGGGCGCCATGCTGATCGGCAACGGTCCGGATGCGATGCAGCGGATCTCCATGGTCGGCAACGACATGAAGCTCGACACAGGCATTGGCAATTGCGGCAAAGCCGGCCAGTGGGTTCCCGTCGGCGTCGGCCAGCCGCATCTGAGAATGGATCAAGTCACCGTCGGCGGCACGCAGGCGTAGGCTCTTCCCCGCCCCACACGAATGGCTTGAAATAGGCGACTGCGAGAGTTATATAACTATCAGCAGCAGACAACGAGGCTTCCGAAAGGACGCTGTTGCAAGTGCACCTTTAGAGGTCGGTACACCACGGTAAGGCACACTCGTTCGGCGGAAACGCCATGGGAAAGGCTCCTTTTGGGGGCCTTTTTTGTTTCTAAGGCACCCTTATCTGCTGGAAGTGGACCTTTTTCACGAGCTGACGGACGTTATACTTCCGCTTGATGTGATTGAAATCGATGTCTTTCTGGTAAGCGCTTTTGACTACAAGCTCGACGTTGTGTTGGTCGGATCTGCTCGGAAAGAGATAATAGACAACAAGATCATTGAGGCCAGAGATCAGGACAGGACCTGAAACGGCAAGATTGCTTGCCTTGTTTTTGTCGAGAGACTGCCATGTCAGATAGTTATCCTCGACCATCCTCCTGCAGATATCTGGCAGCGTCAGAGAATTTTCGTAACGCTCCTCGCAAAACTGTCTCAAAAGGCCAGCCTCATCTCGCAAGGTAAAGGCTGCGGAACCGCCTTCATGGCGCCGAGAAAATACATGTGTCTGATAGGAGATGCGGATGTCGATGTCGGCACCTCCAGCCCCTTGTCCAGCAAGGCATACAGAGGTAGGCACAAGGTGCTCGAACGTGAACCTACGTCGCGCATGATCGATTGTTGGAAATGAGTCATTGATAGTCGTCATGAGGCGCGGGAACCCGAAGCGGCAAGACAGCTCTCACGATCTGGACCCATTCACCAATGAGCTGGATTATAGATTGCGCCGGTAGTCTGGCTTTAAAACATCAATTTTTCGCGATAAAAGGGCACCTGTCAAGCCTTGCAACCTTGTACTGCCATCAAGCTTCTCGGTCATGGCCGTCGCCAGCAAGTTCTACAGGCTGAGCCTCAGCGCCGCCTGACGCTCAAAGAGCTTCATCCAGTGAAAACAGCCACTTGCGCTTGATCGCGGCAGCGAGGTCGAGATCGTTTTGGTGCGCGAAGAGCAGGATGTGGCCGAGCACGTCGGCGGCTTCGTCTTCGAGGTCGCGGGCCATGTCCTCACCGGAGCGCCCCTTGGGGCGCCCTCGCCCGCTCACGCGGTTCCAGGCCTGGGTCAGTTCGCCCATCTCTTCCTGGAGCTTCAGCAGGAACCAGTCGGCATCGCGGGTGATGCCGTTTTCTCCGGCATAGGCACTCGAGGCCCGCTCGAACTTCAGGGCAAGATCATCCAGCATCATGTTCTCCTTTCGTTTGCGTAGGAGAACTCTGATTCAGCGGCAATGTCTAGTCGGAATGGCTGGCGGATCAGCCGCGGTCGCCGAGCAGCATGCAATCGTAGGAGCGCTTCTTCAGCGCGTCGCAGGCTGATGTCGCTGCGTCGCGGCTTTCGAAGCCGACGAAGCGGGCGCGATAGACCTTGTTGGCGCCCTTGCCGACGGCTTCCGTATAGGGGTTGGCCGACTTCAGCGCGGCGCCGCCTTCGGACTTGGCCTGGGCGAGAAGCGCACGGGCGGCTTCGTCGCTCGGGGCAGCCGAGATCTGGATCGACCAGTCGCCGGTCGAGGCGACGGATGCGAGCGGCTTTGCAGAGCCGATTTTCGCTGACGGCGTTACGGCGTCGAGCGCCGACGGACGCTCCTGCGGAACGGTG
This sequence comes from Rhizobium sp. 2MFCol3.1, assembly GCF_000377565.1. GTDB lineage: Bacteria > Pseudomonadota > Alphaproteobacteria > Rhizobiales > Rhizobiaceae > Rhizobium. The sequence goes on from NZ_KB898375.1 coordinate 22,590, forward strand.
TCGCTCAGATAGCCGAGCGCCTTGGGAGCAAGTTCGCTGCGGGCGATTTCGGGTGCTGCGACCGGGGCGACATCCTCGACGCGCGGTGCGGATGCGGGAACCGGCAGGTCGCTGGCATCAGCCGCGGAGGCAACTTCAACAGGCTCGCGCGAATTGACACTGGCAACCAGACGGGCGCCACCCGAGGAGGATGCGCGGCCCATGGCCTTGTCGAGCAGGGCCGCCATCTTGTCGTCGCGGCTGCGGGCGGTGCGGCCGCCGAGGACCACGCCGACGACGCGACGGTTGCCATCCTTGACGGCGCTGACGAGGTTGAAGCCCGAAGCGTTGGTATAGCCGGTCTTGATGCCGTCCATGCCCTGGTAGCGGTACATGAGGTTGTTGTGACCGCGAATCTGGCGGCCGCGGAAATTGAAGCTCGCGGTCGAGAACAGGCGATATTCGCGGGGATAATTCTTCATCAGGGCGACGGCGAGCGTCGACATATCACGGGCGGTAGTGATCTGGCGGCCATCAGGCAGACCGGACGCGTTGACGAAGGTGGTGCGGCTCATGCCGAGCTGGCGCGCCTTCTGCGTCATCAGCCGGGCGAAATTGCTTTCCGAGCCACCGAGCTTTTCGCCCATGGCAGCAGCGGCGTCGTTGGCCGACTTGGTGATCATGCCGAGGATCGCTTCGCGCACGGTGATCGACGTTCCTGCCTTGGCGCCGAGCTTGGTCGGCGGGCGGGAGGCCGCGTATTTCGACATGACGATCGGGGTATCCCAGTTCATCTTGCCGCGATTGATGGCCTCGAAAGCCATGTAGATCGTCATCATCTTCGTGAGAGACGCGGGATGATTGAGGACATCGGCGTTTTCCGACGACAGAACCTTGCCGGTTCTCGCATCGAGGATGAGGGAGGCGCTGCCAGCCATCGCCGACAACGGCGCCGCAACGACCAACGTCGCGGTTATAATCGCGGCCAACAGCTTTCTCATGCACTTCCCCTCGATGAACGGCCGACCCTCGTCGCCCGAATTTTGTCCCGTTCTTGTACAGAAGGACACAATATGGCGCGACTTTGCGGCAACGTGGACCATTTTTGTCAAATTTTACCCTTTATGGTGAAAAAACCGTAAAACACGCCCTGCAATATTAGAATTCAGGCAAAATCGGCATTCAGCAAGGCTTAACCTCGCGCTTGCTAGGGTCGCTCTCCTCACGACCCCCCGCAAACGGAGCGGAGATGATGAACGCCAGAACGCTGGCAAAGCGGATCGCGATAACTGGCGGGCTGGAGGTGGCCAACCTCCTGCGCTCGGTCGGGCTGATGCGCGGCGCACGCGGCATGGGCGCGATCTTCACGCTGCATCACGTTCGCCCCCACGAGCCCTCCGCCTTTTCGCCGAACGCGCATCTGGAGATCACACCGGACTTTCTCGACGCGGTGCTGACGCGGCTGAAGAGCGACGGCTACCGATTCGTGTCGCTAGCTGACGTGCCCGGTGCGCTCTTGGAGCCCAAGCCGTCGCAGCCCTTCGCGGCCTTTACGCTCGACGACGGCTATCGCAACAATCTCGTCTACGCCATGCCGGTGTTCGAGCGACATGAGGCGCCTTTCACGATCTTCGTGGCCAAGGGGCTGGTGGAGCGGACGCATACGATCTGGTGGGAGACACTGACGGTACTCTTGCGGCGCGAGGACAGGCTGAGCTTCGATTTCGGCAATGGGACCGAGACGATCGACACCGCGGCACCCGCTGATAAGCATCGCGCGTTTGCCCGTTTCGCACGCTATATTCATGCGCGTGAGGAGACGTCTGCTGTAGAGGCCGTGGATGCGCTGGCGCGGTCTCACGGGATCGACCCCGTCGAGATCGTCGACGATCTGGTGATGGGCGCCCCGGAGCTCAACCTGCTGGACGCCAGCCCGCTCGCCTCGCTCGGCGCTCACACGGTCAGCCACCGTGCCGTCGCGCGGCTTTCCGACGCCGAGGTTCGCGATGAGATGACGCACTCACAGGATTATGTCGAGGTGATCAGCGGCCACCGGCCTGATGCATTTGCCTATCCTTATGGAACACGCGAGGCGGTGACGCAGCAGCAGGCGGCGATCGCTAGGGATCTCGGCTTTTCTCTGGCGGTGACCACGCAGCCCGGCGTGATCGGCCGGCAATCGCTCGAGCGCGCCACCTATCTGCCGCGTCTGTCGATCAATGGGCTCTATCAGAAGCCGCGCTATGTCTCAGGCCTTGCTTCGGGGATTCCCTTGAAGCTGATGGGCAACCGCGGCTGAGGGTCAGCCCCTCCCCGCCAGATTATCCACCGATCACTTTCTTTTGAGGCGGCACACCATCGACGGGCGATGCCGCCCCTTCAGCGGCACGATCTTTTCAACCTAGGATGAAAATTCGAGCGAGGAGCGCCGTGGTTGCGCGGCGCTCCCTTTTGATGTCAGCGGCGACAAGTTCGTTGCTCTCTTGCGCAAGTCTTCGCAGACGCCACCGAGGCGATGCTTACGGATACATCCGCACCTTGTCCCAGCCGCCCTCGGGCGTGGCGCGGCGGAACTCGATGCGGTCGTGGAGCCGGAACTTCTGGTCTTTCCAGAACTCGATCGAGGTCGGCTTAATGCGGAAGCCGGACCAGTGCTGCGGGCGGGGAATCTCGCCGATCGCATAGCGGGCCGTGTATTCGGCGACGGCTTTTTCCAGCGCGAAGCGGCTTTCGAGCGGGCGCGACTGCTTGGAGGCCCAGGCGCCGATGCGGCTGCCGCGGGCGCGGGTCTTGTAATAGGCGTCGGCCTCTTCGTCGCTCACCACTTCAACCGGGCCGCGCAGCCGAACCTGGCGGCGCAGCGTCTTCCAGTGGAAGCACATGGCCGCTTTTTTCTGGCCGAGGACTTCGCGGCCTTTCTGACTCTCGAAATTCGTGTAGAACACAAATCCGTCTTGATCGAATCCCTTAAGGAGAACCATGCGGACATTGGGAAGGCCGTCTTCATCGACCGTCGCAAGCGCCACCGCATTCGGGTCATTGATCTCGGAAGCTTCGGCTTCCTTCAGCCAATCAGCAAAGAGCTGGAACGGCTCGTTTTGCTCGGTGAAGTCACTGGTTGTTAACTCATTTTCCGACATATTAGCTCAAATGCCCCGGGTTTATTCGATAATTGCCCAGCCCAAAACCACTGGACAGGACACAGGGTGGAAGTCATAGCAAAGTCAGTTCGTCATACAAAGGGCCTCATGCGCCAATGCGCGGCCATCTGCGTTGTCGGAATGGCAGTGCTTTCCCTCTCCGGCTGCATGGCCGGCGGGCTTGATATGTTCAGCAGCAACAAGGTCGACCGTTCGGTCGCGACCGGCACCGTGCCGCAGCCGGCGCCGACGAGCGACAGCATCTCCGACGAAATGACCGTGGGCAATGCCGTGACCTCGGCCGACATCAACGGCCTGCAGGGACGCCCCCTTCCCTGGGCGAACGCTTCCACCGGCAGCGCCGGCGTGATCGACACGATCGTCGAAAACAACGACACCGGCCAGGTCTGCCGTCAGTTCAAGACGACGCGCCACTCCTATGTCGGCATCTCGAAATTCTACGGCAAGACCTGCCTCGTCGGCGGCGGCAACTGGCAGCTTCTGAGCTTCCAGCCCGAGAGCTGAGCGGCCTTTCCAGGCAGTCGTTAACAACTGCACCCGGCTTCGTTTCCGGATTTAGCAAAAGATAACCATTCCGCATAAAACCGTGGCGTGTCCTGACGCCAAATAAGGACTGATTAGCAAGTTTACGGGACTGTGGTTCGCATATGTGCGCAGATTTTCTGCCCGCGAAGCGAACTTCGGCGCACCAAATGAGTTTAATCGGGGCTTCGAGGTGCCGGACAGGGCATCTCGCATTTGGACACCGGGCGGTTTGGAACATGCGCGATCCGTATAAGATATTGGGCGTCAGGCGCGATGCGGGGCAGGACGAGATCAAGGCAGCCTGGCGCAACATGGCCAAGGTGGTGCACCCTGACCACAATCAGGGCGACCCGCTGGCCGGTGCGCGCTTCGCCGAGATCGGCCGCGCCTACGACACGCTGAAGGACCCGAAGAAGCGCAGTCTTTTCGACAGCGCCGCACGGGCAGCCGAAGCCAAGCAGAACGAGAAGCAAAACGAAAACACCATCATGGCGCAGCGCCAGGCGGCGCGCGAAGCCGCGATCCGCGCCAAGCAGGCGCAGGAAAACGCCGAGCGAGTGATGGAAGAGCTGGCGCGGGCAGCGGCGCAGAAGGCGGCCGCCGAGGCCGCCAAGCAGCCACAGCCGCAACAACAGCAGCAGGCAGGTGCTGCCGAGCCCGCCGAAGAGATGATCGAGCGGATCTTCGGCAATCAGGCGCGCGCGGCAAGCGGTGGCGGACGGACGCGCGGTTTTGCTTCCGGCCGAGCCAAGCGGCCGGAACCCGAGAGCGCCGAGGCCGACAAGCAGACGGATAAGGCTAGCGAGGGCGCCAAGGCCGGCGACGCCGGCACGACAGTAGACGACGAGCACGGCGCGGACGAGACCGCGGCGGCGAGCGCTTCCGTCCTGCAGCCGCTGAGCCTCCTCACCTCCTTCGTCCGCCGCTTCACCGGCGGTGCGGCCCCCGCGCCTGAGAAGGCGCCGGACCAGCTGGCGATCGCCACTGTCACCATCGAGGATATTCTGAAGGGCGCCTGGGTGAACGTCGATCTCGGCGATGGCCGCGATGCCGGTTTCGCGCTGACGCCGGGGACCACCGAGGGCCAGACGGTGCGCCTCAAGGGCCAGGGCCACAAATTGACGGGCATGCAGCGCGGCGACGCGGTGGTCAATATTCACATCGCCCCACATGCCGACTTTACCGTCGACGGTTTCGACCTGCACACCGTGCTTCCCGTCACCATCGAAAACGCCGTGCTCGGCACCGACGCGCGCATCGACGGACCGAACGGCCCGCTGACGGTGACCGTGCCGGCATGGTCGGGATCGGACAAATCAATCCGGTTCGAAGGTCAGGGATTGCCCAAATCGGATGGCGGAAAGGGCGATCTGGTGGTCGAACTGCGCATTATCCTGTGGGAAAAGCCCGACGATAAGGTCACGGATTTGATGAGAATTATGAAGAACGGCCTGTTTTTGTGAATTTTAGGTGACATTAGCACCCTTTGTTACGTTCCCTAACAGTTGATGATTGCTGCCAATCTTGAACCGGCTGGCCGGCTATGCCATAGGCAGGATCGATCAATTTACTTAAGGGGCGAAACATGGCTCAGGCACAAGGCCTCATGTCAGGCAAGCGCGGCGTCATCATGGGCGTTGCCAACAATCGTTCGATTGCGTGGGGCATTGCCAAAGCTATTCATGCACAGGGCGGCGAGGTTGCCTTTACTTATCAGGGTGATGCGCTGAAGAAGCGGGTCGAGCCGCTGGCAGCTGAACTCGGCGGCATTCTTGCCGGACACTGTGATGTCAGCGACGAAGCATCGATCGACGAGGTTTTCGACAACATCGAGAAGACCTGGGGCAAGATCGACTTCATCGTGCATGCGATCGGCTTTTCGGACAAGGACGAACTCACCGGCCGTTACGTCGACACCTCGGCGGACAACTTCGCCAAGACGATGCAGATCTCCGTCTATTCGTTCACCTCGGTCGCACGTCGCGCCGAGAAGCTGATGACGGATGGCGGCTCGATGCTGACGCTGACTTATTACGGCGCCGAAAAGGTCATGCCGAACTACAACGTCATGGGCGTTGCCAAGGCAGCTCTTGAAGCCAGCGTGAAGTATCTGGCGGTCGATCTCGGACCGAAGAACATCCGCGTCAACGCGATCTCGGCCGGCCCGATCAAGACGCTGGCAGCGTCCGGTATCGGCGACTTCCGCTACATTCTGAAGTGGAACGAATACAACGCGCCGCTGCGCCGCACCGTCACCATCGAAGAAGTCGGCGATGTCGGCCTCTACATGCTTTCGGACCTGTCGCGCTCGGTCACGGGCGAAGTGCATCACGCCGACAGCGGTTATCATGTTATCGGCATGAAGGCTGTGGACGCGCCGGATATTTCCGTCATAAAAGACTGATCGTACTCTCTTATGAGTCATGCTCGCGGCCCCTCCTCGCGGAAGCGATAAGGGGCCGTTTGCAATATGGAGCCGATCATTGCTTATCTACGTCATTCGTCACGGCCAGACAGACTGGAACGCGGAACGTCGCCTGCAGGGGCAAAAGGACATCCCGCTCAACGCCATCGGTCGTGAGCAGGCGCGCCAGAACGGCATCAATCTCGCGGAAATCCTGAAGGTCGAAGGCATCGAGTTCGATTTCATCGCAAGCCCGCTTGGCCGCACGCGCGCGACGATGGAGATCGCCCGCGAAGCAATGAACCTCCCGCCCAAGGACTACCGGACCGACGAGCGCCTGGTCGAAGTGTCATTCGGTGACTGGGAAGGCTTTACGGTCAAGGAACTGAAGGCGACAGCCAAGGACCGGATCGTCGAACGCAATCTCAACAAGTGGGATTTCATTCCGCCGGGTGCCGATGCCGAGAGCTACGAGATCATGTCGTGGCGGGTGGCTTCCTGGCTGAACGAGGTGGACCGGCCGACGGTCTGCGTCACGCATGGCGGCGTCATTCGCAGCCTGTTCAGGACGATTGCCAACGTGCCGAAGGATGAAGCGGCCGAGGGCGAGATTCCGCAGGACCGGATTCTCAAGATCGAGACCGACACGAAGCAGATCGCCTGGATTTAATCAGGAGAGGCTAGGCTTCGCGCCAGCCGAATTACTGTACGATATCGAGATCGTTGATGACGCGCTTTCCGTCGACTTCCGTGTAGAAGACGATGACCTTCACGCCTGCCTTCAAGCCTTCGAAATTGAATTCTTCCGACGCCTGATAGGTCTTGCCGTCATCGAGCGTGAGGCTGAGATTGCTCATGTCGATGTTCTTGATCGTCGCTTCCACGTCCGCGCTCTCGGCAAAGCCGCTGATCGGCGACAGAAAACTCGCTGTGGCCAAAAGTGTAGCAACTACGAAGCGCATAACGGCATTCCTTCGAAAACACGACTCAAACATCCAATTGTGCATAGATAGCCTCCCGAATATGGCGAAATTTGCCCTGAACCGTGACCATTCCCGCCCAATTGATGAAGCGCATTTTAACAACAATCAAGAGGGTTCGTTAATATAGCCATACACTTAAAACGTGTTCCCAATACTACCTGTAAGAAATCGTAAATTAACCCCCGCTACTTACAGTCATAGGGAAACAAGGAGACTGGGGTTTTGCTATTCCGCAGGAAACATAACGAGGCAACGCGGAGTTCTTTGCGGAATACCCATATCTCGTTTCTAGTTTCCTGCCTGGTCGCCGTGGTCGTCATCATCGTCGGTTTCAGCCTGGATCGCGCCAATACGGCGACTAATCTTCGCGAATTGACGATCCGCACGGAAAACGAGACCAGCCTTATTCGCGCCCGTGTGACCGCCCAGATCAACATGGACATCACCATCGTGCGCGACCTCTCCAACATGGTCGCGATCAGCTCGAAGGTGGGCACCGAGGAGATGGAGCGACAGATCAACTGGCTGCTCATCCAGAACCCGCATTTCGTGCATATCGCGGTTGCGCCCGATTTCATCGTGCAGTCGGTATTTCCGGCGACGGAGGGCAAGGATCGGCTTGGCCACGACGTGCGCGAATTCCTGATGGATCGCCAGTCGGTTGCGCGCACCACCGGCAACCAGCAGGCGCGCTTCTACGGCCCGATCCGCACGCTCGACGGCAAGGACACTTTCGCGATCTTCTTCCCCGTCTTCGTCAAGGAGAACGGCCAGCGCCGGGTCTGGGGCGCGGTCGAGGCAGTCATTGACGCCGACATGTTCTATGAGAACACCGGCCTGAAGCCGGCGCGCGACAGCGAGAACCGCGAGAAATATCCGCATCTCGACCACCTCTCCATCGCGCTGCGCGATCTTGGAACGACGGGTGCCGCCGTCTCGCCGTTTTTCGGTTCGCCGGAGGTGCTGGGGCAGCGGCCGTTGACGCGCAAGATCACATTCGCCGGCGGGCGCTGGGAGATCGCGGCGGCGCCGAAGACCGGCTGGGCCGCCCCTCCAGAGAATCAGCAGACGCTGCGGTTCATCATCTTGGCCGCCGCCTGCCTGACGATCATTCCCGTGTTCTTCGCGACCCTTCTGCTTGGCGAGCGCAACAAGAACATCCGGCAGCTGGAGAAGCGCGAGGAGACGCTGCTGGAGCTGTCGCAGCGTCTCAACCTGGCGCTGGAAACCTCCAATATCGGCATCTGGGAACTGAGGAATGGCGGCCAGAGCCTGTTCTGGGATGGGCGCGCCGCGGCACTTCACGGCAAGCAAGCGATCGAGGGCAGCTACTCGCTCGACGACTGGCTGGAAACGATCGTTCCCGACGATCGCCGGGTGGCGAAGATCCACCTGCTGAAAGATGGCCGGTCCGGCTCCTCCTACACGACGCAATACCGGATTGAGCTTTCGGACGGCGGCACGCGCTATCTGCGATCGGTGGGTTCGGTCTATAACGACGCCGCCGGCACCATCCGCACAATCGGCATCGTCTGGGACGTGACCGCCGACGCGGTTGCAGCCGAGACGCTGCGTCGGGCAAAAGACAGCAGCGACATCAAGAATGCCGAACTGGAGCTTGCGCTCGACGAGCTCTCGCACCGCGAGGCCGAACTCGCCGAGCTCTCCGGCAAACTCGATCTGGCGCTCGATTCCTATCAGTGCGGCATCTGGGAAGCCACGCTCGGGAAGGCCGGCTCGTTCTGGGACGACCGGATGCATGAGCTTTACGGGCTGGAACCCCGCGCCGGCTTCATGGACGAGGAGACGTGGCTCTCCTGCGTGCTTGAGGAAGACCGCCCGCTTGCGGTCGAAAGCGCGCGGTATTTCAAGAAGGTCGGCGATACCCATACCGTCGTCTGTCGCGTACCGACCGAGGACGGTACGATGCGCTATGTGCGCTCGACCGGAAAGGTGCACGCGACCTCGAACGGCCAGCTGAAGATCATCGGCGTTGCCTTCGACATCACCGAAGACGCTCTGATGACGGCGGAGCTGAAAGCGGCGAAGGACGAGGCGATCGGCAAGAACATCGAGCTCGAACTCGCCAACAACCGCATCGAGCACAATTCGCTGCATGATCCGCTGACGGGGCTCGCCAACCGCCGCAAGCTCGACAAGGCGCTGGAGCAGCTGACCGATGCCGGGCAGCACGCCAGGCAGAAGTTCGCGATCCTGCACATCGACCTCGACCGCTTCAAGGAGATCAACGACACGCTGGGCCACGCCGCGGGCGACGCCATGCTCGTCCATGCCTCCCGCGTGCTCTCGCGCAGCATTCGGCCGAGCGATATCGTGGCGCGCATCGGCGGCGACGAATTCGTCATCCTGGCGCTCAATGCCAACGATGCCGAAATGTCGGCGCTTTCGGGCCGGATCGTCGAGGAGATGCGCCAGCCCATCGACTTCCAGGGTTTTGCCTGCCGCTGCGGCGTGTCGATCGGGATTGCGCTGGCGAGCGGCATGCGCGTCGATGCCCGCAAGGTGTTGATCAACGCCGACATCGCGCTCTACCGCGCCAAGAGCCAGGGCCGCAATCGGTTCCAGTTCTTCAATCACAATCTGCAGGCCGACATCATCAACAACAAGCGGCTGGCCGACGAGATATTGTCGGGCATCGAGAACGGCGAGTTTACCACCTGGTACCAGCCGCAATTCAGCGCCCGCACCATGCAACTGACCGGCGTCGAGGCGCTCGTGCGCTGGCAGCATCCTTCCCGGGGACTGCTGACGCCGGACAAGTTCCTGAAGATCGCCGAGGAGATCAACGTCGTGCAAACGCTCGACCGCATCGTTCTTGAGACCGCGCTGAAGGACAAGATGCGGTGGGCGGCGCTTGGCGTTTCCGTTCCCAAGGTCTCCGTCAACGTGTCTGCCCGGCGCCTGCACGACGATGCGCTGGCCGATTCGCTGCGCATGCTGCAGATCCGGCCGGGCGAGATCTCGTTCGAACTGGTGGAGTCGATCTTCCTCGACGAGAGCGAGGACGTCGCCGCCGAGAACCTCGACAAGATCAAGGCGCTCGGCATCGACATCGAGATCGACGACTTCGGCACGGGCCACACCTCCATCGTCAGCCTTCTCAAGCTGAAGCCGAAGCGGCTGAAGATCGATCGGCAGCTGGTGCAGCCGATCATCACCTCGGCGCAAGAACGTGCGCTGGTGCGCTCGATCATCGACATCGCCCGCTCGCTCGGCGTCGAGACCGTGGCCGAGGGTGTCGAGACCGTGGCGCATGCCAGCCTGCTTCTCGAACTCGGCTGCGACCTGCTGCAGGGCTACGCCTTCTCGCGCCCCCTCTCCTTCGACGATTTCACCGAAGCGGCCACCCATACGGCCTGGCGCATCGCTTCGTAGGATGGCTTTGCGCGGTTGTTCTCGGATTTGAGGAAACACCGTTTCCCAATGGAGACGGTTTGGCGCAAAGAAAGCCTTTTGCCCTTTCGGCTTTTGGCCTATGAGTGTCGCGCCTTTTTAAAGAATGGCGCGGCCCGGGGACGCCCGGCGGCGCGATCCGGTCGGAGCATATGTCACACAATACATTCGGTCACCTCTTCCGCGTAACCACCTGGGGCGAAAGCCACGGACCGGCGCTTGGCTGCGTCGTCGACGGCTGCCCTCCCGGCCTGCGTTTCAAGCTCGCCGACCTTCAGGTGTGGCTCGACAAGCGCAAGCCCGGCCAGTCGCGCTTCGTGACGCAGCGCCGCGAGGATGACCTCGTCAAGGTTCTCTCCGGCGTGATGTTTGACGCCGACGGCGAGACGATGATCTCGACCGGCACGCCGATCTCGATGCTGATCGAGAATACCGACCAGCGTTCGAAGGACTACGGCGAGATCGCCCGCCAGTACCGGCCGGGCCATGCCGATTACACCTACGATCTGAAATACGGCATCCGCGACTATCGCGGCGGCGGGCGCTCTTCGGCGCGCGAGACGGCGGCACGCGTGGCGGCCGGCGGTATCGCGCGGCTGGTCGTTCCCGGCGTTCGCGTGCGCGGCGCGCTGGTGCAGATCGGCAAGCACAAGATCAATCGCGACAACTGGGATTGGGGCCTGGTCGATCAGAACCCGTTCTTCGCGCCGGATCCCGAGATCGTGCCCGTCTGGGAAGAGTATCTCGACGGTATCCGCAAGAAGGGCTCGTCGATCGGCGCCGTGGTCGAGGTGGTCGCCGATGGCGTTCCGGCCGGCTTGGGTGCGCCGATCTATTCCAAGCTCGACCAGGATATCGCCTCGCTGCTGATGTCGATCAACGCCGTCAAGGGCGTGGAGATCGGCAATGGCTTCGAGGCGGCGGAAATCACCGGCGAAGAAAACGCCGACGAAATGCGCATGGGCAATGACGGCCAGCCGATCTTCCTGTCCAATCATGCCGGCGGCATCCTTGGCGGCATTTCGACGGGTCAGCCTGTCATCGCCCGTTTCGCGATCAAGCCGACCTCGTCGATCCTGACCGAGCGCCAGTCGATCGATGCCGACGGCAAGAATGTCGATATCCGCACCAAGGGCCGCCACGACCCCTGCGTCGGCATCCGCGCCGTGCCGATCGGCGAGGCGATGATCGCCTGCGCCATCGCCGACCACTACCTTCGAGACCGCGGCCAGACCGGCCGGCTGAAATAGGAACGTTCCCATGGCTTACGATCAGAAGCGCGTCGTAGACGCTATCCGGGCCTTCGAGGCCGGCGAAATCGTTGTGGTTGTCGATGACGATGGCCGCGAGAACGAAGGCGATCTCATCGTTGCCGCCGTCCACTGTACGCCGGAAAAGATGGCCTTCATCGTGCGCCATACCTCGGGCATCGTCTGCACGCCGATGCCGAAGGAAGAAGCCAAGCGCCTCGGCCTCAACGCCATGGTCGCGGAAAACGACAGCGCGCACACGACGGCCTTCACCGTCACCGTCGACTTCAAGCACGGCACGACGACGGGCATCTCCGCCGACGACCGCACGCTGACGGTGCGCAACCTCGCCAACCCGAATGTCGGCGCCTCCGACTTCGTGCGCCCCGGCCACATCTTCCCGCTGGTCGCCCGCGAGGGTGGCGTCCTGATGCGCTCGGGTCATACCGAGGCCGCAGTCGATCTCTGCAAGCTCGCCGGGCTGCCGCCGATCGGCGTGATCTGCGAGCTGGTCAACGACACCGGCAGCGTCATGCGCGGCCCGCAGGTATCGAGCTTTGCCGAAGAGCACGGCCTGAAACTGGTCTCCGTCGCCGACCTCATCGCCTATCGCCAGCGCAAGGAAACGCTGATCCAGCTGCAGGCGAGCTTCGATGTCGACACGCCGTTCGGCAAGGCCAAGGCCCACAGCTACTCCCTGCCGTGGGATCCGATGCAGCATCTCGCCGTCGTCTTCGGCGACATCCGCGATGGCATCGACATTCCAGTGCGCCTGCATACCGAAAGCGTCGTGGACGACCTGTTCGGCAAGCGCTCCGTCGATCACTACATGAAGAAGATCGCCGAGAAGGGCCGTGGCGTCATCGTCTATCTGCGCGAGGGTTCTGTTGGCGTCGGCCACCAGGACAACGGCCGCAAGGCTTTGGGCCAGGGCCGCGAAGCGCATGCGGAAGCGCAGAACCGTGAAAGCGAATGGCTGGAAATCGGTCTCGGCGCGCAGATCCTGAAGGATCTCGGCGTCACCTCGATCAAGCTACTGACCCGCAGCGAGCGCCACTATGTCGGCCTCGAAGGCTTCGGCATCAAGATCGCGGAGACAGAGATCGGCTAAGGCCGGTGAGATGATCAGCCGGCGGGTAAGGCCCGCCGGTTTCGACCTTCGTCAGGCGGCGATGCGCTTGAAGCGGGTCCTGACGTTCTGCATGTAATATTTGCCCGGCGATTCAGACGTGACCATGGCGATGACATGAGCTTCGGCCACGCCTTCGAACATGCGCTCCTCGCCATTGTTCAGGCAGACGCGCAACCTGCCGTCTTCCTGGCTGAAATAGACCGCGTCGATCAGGGCGGACTTGACGGTGACGGGTTTCATCCGCGCACGCTGCTCGCTCAACGAAACGATCGAACCTGTCGCCGCGGCGCGGGCGTCGCGACGGTTACGCATCAGTGCTCTGACCCTGCGGGCGAGGCTGTTCCATGCCGTCCATGCGGCGTATCTGATCGCTCGTGTTTTCATGCTGTAATCGTAGGCGAACGGTCCTTAAGAAGTTCGCGAAGAAGCATGGTAAACCCCCGTCAAGATTAACAGGCGGTAATCATCTAAAATGCGAACTATCTCAACGATGACAATCGCTTAGCCGCGCCAACCTTCCAGCATCTCGACCCGCTCGACACCGGCGAAGCGGGCGACGCGATCAAGCTCGGCGGCGAGCTTTTCAAGGCGACCGGCGGAGGGCTTTACGCCCGGCTCCAGCCACAGGCGCTTGACGTCGAGCGAGCCCTTCTTGCGGTCCGCCTTCATGTCGATGCGGCCGATCAGGCGATCGCCTTCCAAAAGCGGAAAAATGTAATAGCCATATTCGCGCTTGGGCTCGGGCACGAAGATCTCGATGCGATAGAAGAAGCCGAAGAGGCGTTCGGTGCGGTTGCGATCACGAATCATCGGATCGAAGGGGCTCAGCACGCGGATGCGCGGTGGTGCGGCGGGATAATCGTCGAGCGTATCGAGGAAATCCGTAAACGCCCATGAGGGGCGCGGCTTGCCGCCTAGCGACGGCTCGATCAGTATCTCGGTCAGTTCATCACGATGGGCGGTGACCCAGCCCTTGGCCTCATCGGGCGAGACCAGCGCCCAGAAGGCCGCTATCTCGCCATGGGTGGCAAAGCCCAGCCTCGTCAGCGCGCTGCGGCAGGCCCAGTCCACGAATTCCTCACGGCTGACCTCGGGCTCATGGAACTCGGCCGGGATGACGCGCTCGACCAGATCATAGACCTTCTGGAAATTCGAGCGGCCCGAGATGGCGAACTTGCCGGTGCGCCAGAAATATTCGAGCGCCGTCTTGTTGGGATGCCAGTTCCACCAGCCGCCGGAGACGTGGCCGTCGGCCTTGATCTCGCGCGCCATGATGGCGCCGTCGCGGCTCACCCGCTCGTAGGTCTCGTCGAAGGCATCCTCGAAGCCCTCGCCGCGCCATTTGCGCCAGCGATCCACCAGGACTTCCTCCTCCCGCCGGAACTTGTGCTTCCAATAGCGGAAGTAGCTGCTCGGCAGGATGGAGGCGTCGTGCGTCCAGTGCTCGAACAGCGCGCCGTCCTTTTCGAGCAGCGCCGTCAGGTGCTCGCGCTTGTAGGTCTGGTTGCGCGAGAAAAGGATCTGGTGATGGGCGCGCTCCACCCACTGGATGCTGTCGATCTGCACGAAGCCGAGATCGTGGATCAGCTGCAGCAGGCCGGATTTGGTGAGCACGCGATTGGGCGGAGCGCTCAGGCCCTGCTTGGCCAGAAAGATGCGGCGGGCGTCGGCATTGGAGATCAGCTTCGTCATGGCAGCGATGATAATCCGGAAAATGTTCCTAGCCACCCGAATATGGCGGGTTCGGGCGAGGATGCAATGGGGTCAGGTCGCGTCGCGTTTTGATCTTCCCTCCGGCCGCATTCATTTATAGAACGGCGCTTCACCTCAGGGGGACGCAGTGAATATCCGTTTCGAAAGCGCCGGCGTCAGCTACGGGTCGCGGACTGCGCTGCAGCCGCTGACGCTCGAGCTCACCGAAAAGCGCATCGCCATCATCGGGCTGAACGGCTCCGGCAAAACGACCTTCGCGCGGCTGATCAACGGCCTGACCAAGCCGACGTCCGGCCGCGTCATCGTCAACGGGCGCGACACATCGGATGAGAAGGCAGCGCTCGGCGATGTCGGCTTCATCTTCCAATCGCCGCAGAACCAGATCATCCTGCCTGTCGTGCGAGATGATATCGCCTTCGGGCTGAAGAGCCGCGGACTTGCGAAGGCCGCGATCGAGGCCAGGGTGGCCGAGGTGCTCGACCGCTTCAATGCCGGGCATCTGGCCGAGCGGCGCGCGCACGAGCTCTCCGGCGGCGAACTGCAGATGGCGGCGCTCTGCTCGGTGCTCGCTACCGGTCCCGATATTCTCATTCTCGACGAGCCGACCAACCAGCTCGATCTGCGCAACCGCGGCCTCGTGCAGGGGCTGATCGAGAGCCTGCACGAGAGCGCCATCGTCATCACCCACGATCTGGAGCTGATCGCCGATTATCCGCGCGTGCTAGTGTTTCACCAGGGGCAACTGGCAGCCGATGCGCCGGCCGCCGAGGCGATCCCCCGCTACCGGGAGCTCGCGGCCTGATGCAATCGCTCTATGTCGAGGGCAATAGCCGGCTGCACCTGATCTCGGCGCGGGTGAAGCTCATCGTGCTCGCCGTGCTCGGCATCGCGCTGTTTGCCACCGCCAACATCGCGCTGCTCGGCTTTGCCGTCGTCGCCACCGGCGCCGTCTACTTCGGCATCGGCATGCCGGTTCGTGCTGCCCTTGCGCGCTTGAAGCCGATCCTTCTCACCATTCTGATCGTCGCCGTCTTCAGCCTCGCTTTCAATCCATGGCATGGCGCCGTCGTCGCGCTGCTTCGGCTGACGGCGCTGATGCTGTTTGCCGCGAGCGTCACCGCGACAACCACGATTGCCGCCTTCATGGAGGAGATCACGCTGGCCGCCCGGCCGCTGGAGCGGCTTGGCCTCGTACGAGCCGACGATGTCGGGCTTGCCGTCGGGCTGGTGGTGCGCTTCGTGCCTGAAATCATCGGCCGTTACCACGCGATTGCCGAGGCGCACCATGCGCGCGGGCTGAAGGTGCGGCCGGCGACCGTGCTGGTGCCGTTGATCATCCTGACGCTGAAGGATGCTGATAACATCGCGGCTGCGATTGACGCGCGCGGTATTCGGCGGCATGTGATTTAGCACCTATTGAACCACGGAGCCATCATGAGCACCCGAGACCTCGTTCTGTCCGCCCTGTTTGCCGCCATCATCGTCGCGCTCGGCATTCTGCCGCCGATCACGCTCGGCTTCATTCCGGTGCCGATCACGGCGCAGTCGCTCGGCGTGATGATGGCCGGCGTGGTGCTCGGCGCCCGGCGCGGCACGGTGGCGGTGCTGATCGTGCTTGTGCTTGTGGCGATCGGCCTGCCTGTTCTCTCCGGTGGTCGCGGGGGGCTCGCGGCTTTCGCGGCACCCACCACCGGCTTTCTGATCGGCTGGGTCTTCGCCGCCTTCACGACCGGCTATATCAGCGAGCGGCTGGTGAAGCACGGCCAGGCGGCCGGCATGCAGCTGACCGGCTTCTTCTTCGCGGCGATGATGGGCGGGATCGTCGTGCTCTACGCCTTCGGCATCGTCTATCTCGCCTTTGCCGCGCAGATCGGCCTCAAGGCCGCGTTTACCGGCTCGATGGCCTTCATTCCCGGCGATGTGATCAAGGCCTTCGTTGCGGCGCTGGTCGGCCGCGCGGTCATGGCCGGCTATCCGCTGCTGCCCGTCAAGAACTAAAGCTAGTTCATGAAACCGTAGAGCCAGTCCCGCGTCACTTCAGGCAGCGGGACCGGTGCCTTGTCCTCGCGCGTCTGCGCCTGCCAGACGATCTCGACCTCGGCGGCGCGCTCATCGCCTGTGTCCACCGCAATGATGAAGCCGACGGAACGCACGCCGATCTTGTCGACGGCGGTGGTAAACAACACCATTTCGTCATAGCGCAGTGGCCGATGCAGGATGCAGGTGATCTTGCTCGCCACATAGAGCGGCTCGTCCGCCAAGTCAGGTCGCTCGGACCAGAATTTCGCCAGCGCAGATTCGGCATAGGAGATGTAGGAGCCGAGGAACATCTGGCCGTTCATGTCCACATCGCGGAACGGCACGTGGATCTGCACAATGTTGGAGCGCATCGCAGCATTCATCGATTTCCCCCAGTCTCAGCCTTTGCTATTGCGCAATTCCGGACGCAAAACCGCGCTGCACTTTTGCTGGAATTGCTTTAGTCCCCAAGAATAATCGCCTGCTAATATTATGTAAATGAAGGCGAAAGGCGTATGACAGCGCACGATTGTTGAAATCGCGAGCCCCTACCCCATCTGCTGTGGAACATGACGAGGCAGGCAAATAGAGTGATTTAGAGCCTTTCCTGGTTAGCTTGAAGCATTCTGCCGGAGCAGGTTTTCGTCAGGGCAAAGGCGATTGGCGAAGGGCATACCCCAGGTACGGTCGAGCAGATCGCCTTTGATCCTGGCGGAAAGATGCCCGGCCCTAGCTGGTTTGCGAAGCAAACCACCGGGGTTGGCTGAAACGGGCCGCCTGATCGTCCGGCCGGCTTGGCCGTATGCTTGGGCTACGACGCGCGCCGGCCGGACGATCATTCGACTCCGTTTGAGCCAACAGAATGCTTCAATCTAACCAGGAAAGGCTCTTATGAGCACCCGCCTTTACGAACATCCGATCTTTCTGGAACACATCACGCCCGAGGGACACCCCGAGCGATCCGACCGGCTGCGGGCGCTGAACGTGGCGCTCGGGCATCCGCATTTCGACCGGCTGGACCGCCAGCAGGCACCGCAAGCATCGGAAGATGCCGTGCTTCTGGCGCATCCGGAAGAGCATCTCTTTTCCGTCATGCGGCAGGTGCCGGAGGAAGAAGGTGAGATCAACCAGCTCGAGGCCGACACCTATGCCAGCCCGAAGAGCCTGCAGGCGGCGCTGACGGGGATCGGCGGCGCGATGGCGGCTGTCGACGACGTCTTCACCGGCAAGGCGGACAATGTCTTCGTCGCCTCGCGGCCACCCGGCCACCACGCCGAAAAATCCAAGGCGATGGGCTTCTGCTTCTTCAACAACGCCGCCATCGCCGCCCGCCACGCCCAACGCAGGCACGGCGCTGAGCGCGTGGCGATCGTCGATTGGGATGTGCACCACGGCAACGGCACGCAGGACATCTTCTGGGACGATCCGTCCGTGTTGTTCTGCTCGACGCACCAGATGCCGCTCTATCCCGGCAGCGGCGCCAAGAACGAAACCGGCGCACACGACACGATCGTCAACGCACCGCTTTCGCCCAATGTCGGCAGCGAGCATTTCCGCGAGGCGTTCAAATCCCGCGTGCTGCCGGCGCTGAACGACTTCCGCCCCGACCTGATCATCATCTCGGCCGGGTTCGACGCGCATCACCGCGACCCGCTGGCGCAGATCAACCTCGTCGGCGAGGACTTCGACTGGGCGACCGGGCGGCTGCTCGAAGTGGCCGACAAAAGTGCCGGCAACCGGGTCGTCAGCCTTCTGGAAGGCGGCTATGATCTGGAAGGGCTCGCCGAATCGGCCGGGCTGCATGTTTTGAGAATGATGAAGGGTTGAGCATGTCCGACAACGCCAAGCCGGAGGTTTCCGGCCTCTCTTTCGAAAAGGCGGTCGCCGAACTCGAAAGCATAGTCGCCCGGCTGGAACGCGGCGACGTGGCGCTGGACGAGTCCATCGAGATCTACGAGCGCGGCGAAGCGCTGAAAAAGCATTGCGAGACGCTGCTCTCGGCCGCTGAAAACCGGATCGAGAAGATCAGGCTCGATCGCGCGGGCAAGCCGCAGGGCGTGGAGCCCTTGGACGGGGCCTAAGTGGTTCGCCCCGTCCGATTGCGAACCAGCCTTATTTGTCGAGGCTGAGCATCACGTAGGCTTCGCCACCTCGCCTGTCGTGCTGGAAGATAAAGCGTTTTCCCTTGATCGTCGCGACGAAAGGCTTGCCTGCCTTAGCGTCTTTCGGCACCTCCGCACCGGAAGCCTCGATCACACGAAGGAACTGTGGATGCAGCGTCGGGTCCGAGCGATTTTCGCTGGTGACCGCGCATTCCCTCTTGGGCTTGATCTGAACGGACATCGAGTGGTCGTCGGTCATGCCGCCGAACTGCTGTTCGGCGTCCTTTACGCCATAGCGCTTCGCCTTGGCCGCCGCGGTGGCGAATGTGGGCGCCGATGCAAGGCAGACATCCTTGAACGCGGCAACGGCGATGTCATTACCCTTGCTGCTCTTTGGCGCGGCTGACGCGGTTTGCGGCACGATCAGGCAAGCTGAGAGAGCCAATGCGACGCCGAACTGTGCGGCGCGACGGGAAATGCGGTCTGTGGGGATCGTCTTCATAGATTTACTTTGCCTTGGCCTTCGATGTTATGCTCGACAACAGCAGTTCGTAATCTGCCGTGAACTTCGTGTAGGTGATGCGGGAATAGATTTCCGGAACGTTCAACCGGATTGCATCCTTGAATGTCTGCGGTGCCTGAGACCCGACAAGGCGGCCCCGCGCGGCACCGGAGAAGAACCCGCCGCTGCTCATTTGGACAATGTCGATCACGCCGGCATCGACGATCTGCCCCTTGCCGATCGTGATCGTATTGTCGCCAAGCAGCGTGTACTGTGGCTCCTTCCCCTGAACTCCCCAAAACCCGGCATTGCCTGTCCCCATGGATGCGATGCTGTTGCCGTTCTGACAGGTGATCATGGTCACGGCATAGCGGCCCGGCTCGATCGGGCGGAAGGACGTGCGGATATCGCGTACGCCATTCTCCTTGATCAGCGCCGGCACGTTCAGCGTCAGCATTTGCGCGGTCGTCTTGGCAAGATTCTTGATGATCGCGTCGCCACCATAAAGCCCGTTGGGCTGCCCGATTTCGGTAAATGGCCCCGAGCCGATCTTGCCGTCGACGACTTTCTGCAGGCGGACGGTGCCGCGCACGCAATAGCTGCCATTGAGCGAAACGCGCACGACGGCAGCGGCGCCCTTGTCCGCAACCATGGCATCCGCCTGCCTGGCGGCATCCTTGCCGTCGGCGCCCATTTTTGTTGAGTTTGGATTGGTGGCGCAGGAGGCCAAGGTGGCGAATGCGGCCAGAAGAGCGGCGCTTTTCGCCAGCTTTCCGAGCCGCCCATGTTTCTTATACTGCATGTACGAATGGCTTTCAGATTTAAATGCGCCCCTTGGTTGCATCAATCCCGGAATGAGACAAGGTCACACCAACGCCAGCGAGCGGCGAAGTGCGCGTGCGGTAAAACCGCCGTTAATGGCCACAGCGAGATTGTAACTTTTGGATCCCGTCACCATTCAAAGCTTCAGGTCTGACCGCCGATTGGCAAAGCGCTGCCCTCCCCCATCAAACCCCTTGGCCATCCGTCAAATGGCGGTCTATCATCCCCGAAACACCAGAGGGGACGAGACGGCATGACGGACAGGTTGAAGGGCAAGATCGCGATTATCTCGGGCGGAGCGACCGGCATGGGCGGAGCGGCGTCGCGGTTGTTTGCGGCGGAGGGCGCGAAGGTCGCGATCATCGATCGCAATGGCGAGGCGGCGGCTGAGACGGTGCGTGACATCCGCGCAGCAGGTGGCGAGGCCGATTTCTGGACGGCGGATGTGTCCGACGAGACGGCGGTGAACACAGCCGTAGCGGACATCGAGGCGCGCTACGGCGCGGTGACCGTGCTCTTCAACCATGCCGGCACGATCGTCATCAAGCCGTTCCTTGAGACGACGCTTGAGGAGTGGGACTGGCTGCATGCCGTCAACGTGCGCTCGATGTTCCTGATGACCAAGGCGGTGCTGCCGAAGATGATTGCGGCAGGTGGCGGCTCGATCGTCTGCACCTCGTCGATCTCGGCTGTCGCCGCGACGCCGATGGAGGTGCTCTACGACACGACCAAGGGGGCCGTGCACATGTTCGCGCGTGCCATCGCCGTCGAGTTCCGCGACCGCAACATCCGCTGCAACGCAGTCTGCCCCGGCTTCATCCGCACGCCACACGGCCTTCGTGAGGTGGCCGACCTGCAAAAACTCGGCGTCGACGTCTCGGATGCCGCGATCGCCGCGCAGCAGGGACGGATCGGCGAGCCGGAGGATGTGGCGCGGGCGGCACTTTATTTGGCGAGCGATGAGTCGAGCTTCGTCAACGGCGCGCATCTGTTCGTCGATAACGGGTTTACGGCGATGTGATTGCTGGGGCGGCGGCGCTTGATGGGCGGCCGGTGGCTGCGTCTCGACCAAGTCGCAGAGGTCGATTATATTGGCGACATGGACAAGGATCAGGTCATAGCGATCATTCGCAAGCATGAGGACGCGCTCAGGGCTGAGGGCGTTCTCGGGCTTTCGCTGTTTGGCTCGGTCGCCCGCGGCGAAGCGACAGCGGAGTCCGACATCGATGTCATCGTTGAGCTTACGGACGAAGTGCTGCATTCCGGCTTCGGATATTTCGGGACGCTCTATCGTCTCAAAGAAAGACTTGAAGATATCACCGGCCGGCCTGTCGACGTCATCTCGGAACCGATCGAGAAACCTCGCCTCGCCAAAGAGATCGAAAGAGACCGCCAAGTTGCCTTCTAGCAAACCATGGCTCCGTCTGGCCGACATCACCGACAATGGTCGAAAGATATTGGCCTATACCGAAGGCATGACCTACGCTGAGTTCGTTGCCAACGAGATGGCTGCGGACGCGAGCGAGCGCTGTATCTCGCGCATTTCGGAGGCTGCGGTCAAACTCGGCAGCTTCGCCGAAGAGCTGCTTCCCGGCCACGACTGGCAAGCGATACGCGGCATCGGCAATATCCTTCGCCACGACTATGAAGACGTCATGCTGCCGCGTATCTGGGAGCTGATTGAAAAGAATATCCGCCCACTTCTCAGAGATATAGAATTGGCGATCGAAGCTCACGAAGCGGCCGACAAATAAGCTCACCACTTTCGCCAACGGAGACACCCCATGTCCTTCTTCCCCGGCAAAGACCCCCTCCCCGGCGATGCCTTTGCCTGCGACGCCATCGAGAACCTGATCATCCCGCGCACCAGCGATATCGGCGGGTTTCAGGTCAGGCGGGCGCTGCCGACCCGGCAGCGGCGGCTGGTGGGGCCGTTTATCTTTTTCGATCGGATGGGGCCGGCGATCTTGAAGCCGGATGAGGCGCTCGATGTGAAGCCGCATCCGCATATCGGGTTGTCGACGGTCACCTATCTGTTTGACGGTGAAATCCGGCATCTCGACAGCCTCGGCACCGAGAAGGTGATCCGGCCTGGTGATATCAACCTGATGACGGCGGGGCGCGGCATCGTACATTCCGAGCGGACGCCGGATAATCTGCGCGGCCATCCGCTGTTGATGTCCGGGCTGCAGACGTGGCTGGCGCTGCCCGATGACAAGGAGGAGATCGATCCCTCCTTCGCGCATACGGAAAAGAGCGAGATGCCGGTCATCGACGAACGCGGGGTGCGCGGGCGGGTGGTGATCGGCGCGTTCGAGGGCATGACTTCGCCGGTGAGCGTGTTTTCCGACACGCTCTATGCCGATATCAATCTCGATGCCGGCGCGAAGTTCCCGTTCGGCGCCGCGCATGAGGAGCGGGCAATCTATGTGCTGTCGGGCGAGGTGGTGATCGCGGGCGACCGATTCGCGCCCGATCAGCTGCTGGTGTTCCGTCCGGGTGACGCGATCACGTTGGAGGGCGGTGCCCAAGGATGTCATCTCATGCTGTTCGGCGGGGCGGCGCTGAACTCGAAGCGCTACATCTGGTGGAACTTCGTTTCCTCGTCGAAAGAGCGGATCGAAAAGGCCAAGGAAGAGTGGCGCACCGGGCGTTTCGACATCGTTCCGGGGGATGAAGAGGAATTCGTCCCTTTGCCGGAGTAGCGTTCTCCTCTAGAAAGGATCCTTGCGGTTCTTGAAATCGACTTCTTTCACCGCAACTTATGGCCTAAAGGCTATGTGCCCCAAAACGCCTGGAAAAGACGACAAGAACAAGAACGACAAGAAAGAGTGCCTCTCGTGACACAACCGCCGAAGACGCCGCTGCTGGACAAGGTCATTTATCCGGCCGACCTCCGAAAGCTGGAGGATCGCGACCTGCCGCAGCTTGCGCGCGAGGTGCGAGACGAGATGATCGACGCGGTGTCGAAGACGGGCGGACATCTGGGCGCGGGCCTCGGCGTCGTCGAACTGACGATCGCCATCCACAATGTGTTCAACACGCCCGACGACAAGCTGATCTTCGATGTCGGCCACCAGTGTTATCCGCACAAGATCCTGACCGGCCGGCGCGACCGCATCCGCACGCTGCGCCAGGAAGGCGGGCTCTCGGGCTTTACCCGCCGCGCCGAAAGCGAATACGACCCCTTTGGCGCAGCGCACTCCTCGACCTCGATCTCGGCCGGCCTCGGTATGGCCGTTGCGGCGGACCTTTCCGGCTCGAAGCGCAACGTGATCGCAGTGATCGGCGACGGCGCGATGTCGGCGGGCATGGCCTATGAGGCGCTCAACAATGCGGGCGCGCTCGATGCGCGGCTGATCGTCATCCTCAACGACAACGACATGTCGATCGCGCCGCCGACGGGCGCCATGAGCGCCTATCTGGCGCGTCTCGCCTCCGGCCGCACCTACATGGGCATGCGCGAAGTCGGCAAGAAGCTGACCAGCTATCTCGGCAAATCGGTCGATCGCGCCATTACCCGCGCCGTCGAGCATGCGCGCGGTTACGTGACCGGCGGCACCATGTTCGAGGAGATGGGTTTCTATCATATCGGCCCGATCGACGGTCATTCCTTCGAGCACCTGCTGCCCGTGCTGCGCAATGTGCGCGATAATGCACATGGACCGGTGCTGATCCATGTCGTCACGCAGAAGGGCAAGGGCTATGCGCCGGCGGAAGCCGCCGCAGACAAGTATCACGGCGTCAACAAGTTCGATGTCATCACCGGCGCGCAGGCGAAGGTGAAGCCGAACGCGCCGAGCTACACCAATGTATTTGCCGAAGCGCTGGTGCAGGAAGCCGAGCTGGACGACAAGATCGTCGGCATCACCGCCGCCATGCCGAGCGGCACAGGACTGGACAAGCTGGCAAGCGTATTTCCGTCGCGCTGTTTCGATGTCGGCATCGCCGAGCAGCATGCCGTGACCTTCGCAGCCGGGCTTGCCGCAGAGGGCTACAAGCCGTTTACAGCACTTTATTCGACCTTCCTGCAGCGCGCCTTCGACCAGGTGGTGCACGACGTGGCGATCCAGGGCCTGCCGGTACGCTTCCCGATCGACCGCGCCGGCTTCGTCGGCGCCGACGGGCCGACGCATGCGGGCTCGTTCGACACGACTTTCCTGGCGACGTTGCCTGGCTTCGTCGTCATGGCCGCCGCCGACGAGGCGGAACTAAAGCATATGGTGCGGACCGCGGCCGCCTATGACGCCGGCCCGATCTCCTTCCGCTATCCTCGCGGTGAAGGCGTGGGCGTCGAGATGCCGGTTCGTGGCGAAATCCTGCAGATCGGCAAGGGCCGTATCGTCAAGGAAGGCACCAAGGTGGCGCTGCTCTCCTTCGGCACGCGCCTGGCGGACTGCATGCTCGCCGCCGAAGACCTCGATGCTGCGGGCCTTTCGACCACGGTTGCCGATGCTCGCTTCGCCAAGCCGCTCGACCACGACCTGATCCGCCAGCTGGCGCGTCACCACGAGATGCTGATCACGGTTGAAGAAGGCGCCGTCGGCGGCTTCGGCAGCCATGTGCTGCAGTTCCTGGCGACCGAGGGTCTGCTCGACAACGGGCTGAAGCTGCGCTCGCTCGTGATGCCCGATCTCTGGGTGGAGCAGGCGAAGCCCGAGGTGATGAACGCGCAGGCGGGGCTCGACCGGGCCGGGATTGTCGGCACCGTGTTCAAGGCTCTTGGCCGGCCGGCGGCTGTTGGGTTTGCTGGGTAAGCGGGTTGGTTGATGGGTTGAGTGAACGCTCGGCCTTTGCGGGTTTGCTCACTAGGCTAGCTTCGCGCCAGCATTACCCCCCTCTGCCCTGCCGGGCATCTCCCCCACAAGGGGGGAGATCGACTCGCGGCTTGCTCAAAGCCCTACAGTGAGAGTGGAGCGAGCGGGTAAGCCCAGTCAATCTCCCCACCTGTGGGGGAGATGTCCGGCAGGACAGAGGGGGGTGCCACGGGCTCAGCACCAACCATGGCTCACACCAACCGTCACCCCATCAATCCTTCCGCACCCATCGCGATAAAACACCATGCCGCCATGATGGAGCACGTCGTCGACGAACTCGCCGTCGGCGGTGAAGCCGGTGTCGTCCCAGTAGTCGATGTGGCGGCCCCTCACCTCGTAGCGGCCCTGATAGGCACTCTTGACCGTGCCGCGCGCTTCGTCGTAGCGGCCGTTGGGCAGCAGTTCCTGTCTGATGCGGCCGTCGGCGGTGATCCACATGCCGACATAGGGATGGGTCGAGTCGGGAGATGTTTGCATCTTGATATCCTTGGCGAAAGCGTTGGCGGCGGCAAGGGTGATCAGCGCTGCCGCGAGGGATTGGCGGATGACCATGATCACAACCCCGCATTGGCCGTCGGGCGCACGACGATGTCGTTGACGTCGACGTCAGCGGGTTGGTCGATGGCGTAGAGGATGGCGCGGGCGATGGCGTCGGGTTTCAGCGCAACGGCGCGGTAGGCGACCATGGCTTCGGCGGCGAAGGGTTCGGTGATGGTGTCGGCGAGTTCGGATTCGACCACGCCGGGGTAGACGCAGGTGACGCGCAAGATCTTGTTTTCCTGCCTGAGGCCATCCGAGATCGCCCGCACCGCGTACTTCGTCGCGCAATAGACCGCCGCTGTCGGCGAGACGGCGAGGCCGCCGACGGAGGAGACGTTGATGATCTGGCCGGATTGCTGGGCGTTCATGACGGGCAGCACGGCGGCGATGCCATAGAGCACGCCCTTGATGTTGACGTCGATCATCCGGTCCCATTCCTCGACCTTCAGCGAGGACATCAGCGACAGCGGCATGACGCCGGCATTGTTGACGAGCACATCGACGCGGCCGAACTCGGCAATAGTGGCATCGACGAAGGCCTGCATGTCGGCGCGGTCGGTGACGTCGAGCGCTCTCGATATCACGACACCACCAGCGGCACGGATTTCCTCGCTCAAAGCGTCCAGGCGGTCGGTTCGGCGCGCGCCGATGACCAGCTTTGCGCCGGCGAGGCCCAATTCGCGGGCCGTTGCGGCACCGATGCCGCTGCTGGCGCCTGTGATCAGCACTACCTTGTTGTTCATATCGGTCATGTCTTGCTCCTCAAGCGATCTGTTGACCGAGACAGGATCGCGCCGACGGGACCAGTTGCGGTAGACGGCTTTTCCGGAATTCTTGCACGATCCTCCGAAATGGAATGTTGCCCCTTGGCAAAGCGCGCGCGACGGCCGATGCTGGCATCATGGAAACAATCACCAATCTCGCCGCCCTGATCGATCGCCATGCCGGCATGGATGGAAACTTCGACACCGTGCTGCCGCGCGTCGGCGTTATACGATCCTCGGCGACCACAGAGCCGCTCCATACGCTCTACAAACCTTCCTGCTGCATCGTCGCGCAGGGGCGCAAGCGGGCGACGATCGGCGATACCAGCTATATCTATGATGCCGCGCATTATCTCGTGGTTGGC
Source organism: Rhizobium sp. 2MFCol3.1 (assembly GCF_000377565.1). Lineage (GTDB taxonomy): Bacteria > Pseudomonadota > Alphaproteobacteria > Rhizobiales > Rhizobiaceae > Rhizobium. The sequence goes on from NZ_KB898375.1 coordinate 49,082, forward strand.
GTCGACCTGCCGGTCATTGGCGCGGTGATAGAGGCCAGTCCTGACGCGCCCTATCTCTGCCTGCGGCTGGAGTTCGACCGCACGGTTCTGAACGAGATGATCGCGGGTGCACCAGCTCGCGACGAGAACCCGGCGGCGGCGCGGGTCAGCGAGACGACGCCAAGGCTGATCGATGCGGCGGCGCGTCTGCTTGGTCTCCTCGATGCGCCCGAGGATGCGCCGGTCCTGGCGCCGCTTATCGAGCGTGAGGTCCTGCATCGGCTGATATCGGGACCGCAGGGCGGGCTGATCCGGCAGATCGCCAGCGGCGAGAGCCGGCTGAACCAGATCGGCCGCGCGGTGGATTATGTCTGCCGCAATTTCGGGAGCCCGTTCGCGATCGAGGAACTGGCCGATATCGCCGGCATGAGCTCGTCATCCTTCTACGAGCATTTTCGCGCCGCGATGGCGATGAGCCCGCTGCAATTCCGCACCCAGATCCGCCTGCAGGAAGCGCGGCGGCTGATGATCGTAGAGGGCATGACGGCGGCCGAGGCGGGGTTTCGCGTCGGATATGACAGCCCCTCGCAGTTCAACCGCGATTATGTCCGGGTGCACAAGGAGACGCCGAAGCGGGATGTGGCGCGGATGCGCACGTCTCCGAGCCTTTCCGGATACTAGGACCTGTCCGGATACTAGGACGCGGCGGGCGGCAGCAGGAACAGTGTCAGGCCGAATATGGCGTAGACGGCGAGCGCCAGCACGCCGACATACCAAGCGCCGCGCCCGCCATTGGAGAGCAGTGCCGCGGCCATCATGGCGAGGAACATCATGGCCACCGCGCCCGGCCAGAACTGCAGCGACATGGGCTCGGGGCCGATGAAATAGCTGACTATCACGAGGACGGGGGCGACGAAGAGCGCGATCTGCGAGGCGCTACCGAGCGCGATGCCGACGCTGAGATCGAGCCGGTTGGCGCGGGCGGCCGAGAAGGCCGCGGTCATTTCCGCCGCGGCACCCACGAGCGCCACGACGATGAAGCCGACGAAGGCGGGCGTCATGCCCATCTTCTTGGCCGCCGCCTGCACCGAGCCGACGAAGACTTCGCTGATCAGCGCCACGAAGAGCGTCACCACGACGAGGATGATGATGCTGGTCGAAAGCCCCCAGCCGCCATGGTGCTCCTCGGCCTCGCCGACGCTGGCGAAGAGTTCGCGGTGGGTCTTCAGCGAAAACAGCATGCCCATGGCGTAGACGGCGATCAGGATCACGGCGAGGCCGAGGCTGAGCGCCTGCACCATCTCCGGCCCCTGATCGGCACGGCTGACAAGCGAGGGGACGAACAGGGCGACGGTTGCCAGAAAGAGCAGCGACGCCTGGAAGCGGGCGCTGACGCGATTGAATTCCTGCAGGTGATGCTTGAGGCCGCCAAGCAGGAAGGAGCCGCCGAGCATGAACAGCGTGTTGGTGACGATGGCGCCGGCGATCGAGGCCTTGACCAGCAGATATTGCCCGGCCTGGAGGGCGGCGAGCGAGATGACGAGTTCGGTGAGGTTGCCAAGCGTGGCGTTCAACAGGCCGCCGACGGCGTCACCCGTACGGGCGGAGACGGCTTCCGTTGCGCGGCTGAGCAGGGCCGCGAGTGGGATGATCGCCAACACCGAGAGGATGAAGAGCAGCGTGTGGGACTCTGGCGCCGCCATATCGGTCAGGATCACCACTGGCACGAAGACGAGGAGTGTCAGGAGCGGCGCGGCGCGAAGCTCCGCCATTGCCGCCTCGATCAACCCCGAAGGCCCATGTTTGCGCTGAACATTCTGCACGGCGGGCTCCATCCGGATTTTCGCGCGGATGAGCATAGGGGCTTGGCCGTCGGCCTGCATTGCGTGTGATCAACGCTGCGCCGATATGGCTGCCTTTCCCCCGAAGGATTGATCCTGCGCAATGCGGAACGTGACGTGCCTGCTAGTTTGGCCGGGATGAAAGCGAGGGGTGTGGTTGGAATGCAGTCAGGAGCAGTGAGCGGCGTGCGGTACATCGTTGTGCCGAGCCGCCTTGGGCTTGTTAACGTCATCGACCGGGCGACGGGCCTGCCTGTCGAGGCCGGGGTGACGGCTGTGCTGCTTGAACCGCACGAAGCGAGGGAACTTGTGCGGTGGCTGCTGCGTCGGGCGCATGCAGAAGGCATTCGAGCGCATGCTGAAGGCAGTCGGGCGCGCGCCGAAAGCAACGACGCTGGCGAGTGTTCATCGCGCGCCGCTTGAAGCGTGCCGGTCTGCCGGCTCGCGCGTGGGCGGAGCGCGGCGGAGATCGTTGCGCAGTATTGATATTGACCCACATCCATTGGAGGTCCGGTGCCCGTCAATTTTCTCCTCGCCACCGCGCTGATCGCGGCCACAGTCGCCATACAGGCCGTCTTCATGGAGATCGGGCTTCGCGCCATCCGGCACGCGGAGCCTGGATATCTCGGCCGCCATGCCACGATCGCGACCGTCGCCTGGGTCAGCTATCTGCTGATCCCGATCAGTCTCGATATCTGCCTTTGGGCGCTCCTCTACTATCTGATCGGCGCGCTGCCATCGCTTGACGACGCCATCTATTTCTCCACCGCGACCTTCACGACCGTCGGCTTTGGCGATGTCGTGCTTGGCAAGGAGTGGCGGCAGATTTCGGCTTTCGAGGCGGTCAACGGCTGGATCATCTTCGGCTGGGCGACGGCGCTGATCATGGCGGTGATCCAGCGCCTGTATTTCCGGGACGGCAAGGCGAACGACGCGTGAGGTGTCAGCTTCGCGAGGTCATGAAGACGCCGACCAGCGTGACGCCGAGACCGACGAACATCGTCGGCGTCAGCGGCTCGGAAAACAGCGCCCAGGCCCAGAGCATGGTGACCGGTGGGCTCAGATAGATCGCGGCGCTGACCTTGGCGACCGGGAAGAGCCGCAGGCTGGTGTAATAGACCGAATAGGCGGCGAAGGTGGCGATCAGCACCAGCCAGACCATGCCGATGGCAAAGTTCTGGGTCATCGGTGGCGCGATGTCGCCCTGGATCAGGGCGCAGATACCGAAAAGCGCCGAGCCGGTCAGCGTGTGGATGCAGAGGCTCTGGTGTACCGGCATGTGGCCGACGCGCCGGCGCTTGTGGAGCACGGAGGCGAGCGCAAAGATCAGCATCGAGCCGACGGTCAAGCCGTAAGCCCAGAGCGGAGCCGAGCCGAAGCTCAGGCTATCTAGGGAGACGATCAGCACGCCGGCGACGGCGATCGCCGTGCCAAGCCACTGACGGCCGCTCAGGCGCTCGCCAAGCACCGGCTGCGACAGGGTGGCGATGGCGAGCGGCAGCAAGTCCGAGATCAGCGCCACGAGGCCGGTGGGTACCCGCTGCTCGATCGCCAGCGCGAAGCCGCCGAGATAGAGGAAGACCGACATGACGCCGAACCACATTTGCCCGACGATCGCCTTCCGCTGCATGCGCGGGCCGATGGTCAGGGCGAAGGGCAGCAGGATAAGGCCGGACAAAAGCGTGCGCCAGAAGAGCACGAGCACGACGCTCGCCTCCTCGCTGGCATAGCGGATGCCGACGAAGCCGGAACTCCAGCCGATGATCAGCAAGGTGGCCATCAGCGGCCAGAGAAGGCGGTGCTGCTGCTTGGTCGTGGCGGTCAATGCGTGGTCCGTCATTGGTGATCCCTGTCATGCGTCTGCAATCGACCGCTTAAGCCATGGTCGCCAGCCAAGCACATGACAAATTTCGATCGTGGCATGACTTTCAAACGAATTCAGTCATGGAAGTTTGCAAATGCCGGCTCTTCGTTGCATCCTTTGACCGGCAGCTAACGAAGAGAGCAGCACGAAATGAGCGACCTGAACAACCGGCGGCTGGAGATCGATGCGCTGCGCGCCATCTGGGCGATCCGTCATCACGGCGGCATCACGCGGGCGGCGGAAGCGCTCGGCCTGTCGCAATCGGCCGTCAGCCACAAGATCAAGCGGCTGGAAACGAGCCTCGGCTGCGAGCTCCTGAATCGCAAGGCCGGCGCCACCGCCTTCACCACCGAGGGCGAGGAGCTGCTGGATTATGCCGGCCGCATTCTCGGGCTGCACGACGAGGCGCTGCTCAGCCTGTCGAAGACGACGCTGGCCGGACGGATCGCGCTGGGCCTCACGGAGGATACGACCTGCTCGGCGCTCGCCCATATTCTCGGCCGCTTTCGCCGGCTGCATCCCGATGTGTCCGTGCGCACGCAGGTGCGCATGAGCCTGGTGCTGCGGGCAATGCTCGAGCAGGGCGAACTCGACGCGGCGATCGTGCAGGTCTTCGCCCACGAGGTGCGCCCGACCGATGTCATCCTGTTTCGAGAGACGCTGCACTGGGTGAAGCATCCGAGCCTGCTCCTGCCGCAAACGGCGTCCGTGCCGTTCCTCTCCTTCCACGACGATTGCTTCTATCGCCACTGGGCGCTCGATATCGGGCAGGATGGCGGGATCATGCTGGAGACGGTGTTCGAATGCGCGAGCGCTGCGGGCATTATCGCCGCCGTCAGCTCCGGCATGGGCGTGGCGCTACTCAACGAGCGGCATCTCAGGCCGGAGATGCAGATCATCACCGACCGCTTCCCGGTCCCTCCCGATCTCGTCTACGTGGTCCGTCGCGGCCGCAAGGTGCGCAACGCGGCGCTCGATACGCTGGTGGCGGAGATCGAAAGCGAGATCAGCCGCTATGGCGGGCTGGCGCTGGCCAGCTGAGGTTTTCGGCCAGTTGGATCCTCAACGCGAAAGGGGCCGCGCGATGCGCAGCCCCTTTCCTTTCCTGTCGATGATCAGGCGTTCGATCAGAACTCCGACCATTCCTCCTTGACGGCCGCGGCACTTGCGCCGCCGCCACCGAAGGCGCGGGCAACGCTGCGCTTCAGCGCATTGGCCGGCGAAGCGACCGGGCGCGAGGCGGGAGTGGCGGTTGCGGCGCGCGGTGCGGCGCGGTCGTTGCCGAGGTTGAACTGGCGCAGCAGATCGTCCAGCGCCATGGCTTCCTGGGCGAGCGAGTGGCTGGCGGCCGTCTGTTCCTCGACCATGGCGGCGTTCTGCTGTGTGCCCTGGTCCATGTTGTTGACGGCGGTGTTGATCTCCTGCAGGCCGATCGACTGCTCGCGCGTGGCGGTGACGATGGCGCCGACATGGCGGTTGATCTCCTGCACGGCGCCGACGATCTCCGACAGAGCCTTGCCGGTTTCGCCGACCAGCGAGACGCCGGAATTGACCTGCGTGCCAGACGTATTGATCAGCGCCTTGATTTCCTTGGCGGCATTGGCCGAGCGCTGGGCGAGCTCGCGCACTTCCTGGGCGACGACCGCGAAGCCCTTGCCGGCTTCACCGGCGCGTGCGGCCTCGACGCCGGCGTTCAGCGCCAGCAGGTTGGTCTGGAAGGCGATGTCGTCGATGACACCGATGATGTTGGAGATCTCGCCCGACGACTTCTCGATTTCCTGCATGGCGGTGACGGCCTTGCGGACGACCTCACCGGAGCGCTCGGCGCCGAGACGGGTGCGCTCGACCAGCTGGCCGACATCCTCGGCGCGCTTGGCGCTGTCGCGGACCGTGGTGGTGACTTCTTCAAGCGCTGCTGCCGTTTCCTCGACGGCTGCGGCCTGCTGCTCGGTGCGGCGGGCCAGATCGTCGGCTGCGGTGCGGATCTCGCCGGCGCCGGCATTGATGGCAGACGCGTTGTGGCCGACCGACTGCAGGGCTGCCTGCAGCTTTTCGACGGCATGGTTGAAGTCGTTGCGCAGGCGGTCGAACTGGGGCGCAAAGGCGGTGGTGATGCGGATCGCGACATTGCCGTTGGCAAGGCCGGAGAGACCATCGGCGAGGTTGTCGATGGCGAAGCGCAGTTCGCTTTCCTCGCGCGCCTTCTGCTCGTCGCCCATCTGGCGCTGGCGTTCGGCGTCTCCACGCATGCGATCGGTTTCGCCGGCCAGGCGCAGCTTCTCGATCGCCGCGTTCTTGAACACCAGCACCGACTGCGCCATGCGGCCGACTTCGTCCTGGCGATCAAGTGCCGGAACCTCGATATCGTTCTGGCCACCGGCCAGACGGCCCATGGCGGATGTCATGCCGACGATCGGGCGAACGATGCTGCGCGACAGCATCCAGGCAAGAACGACGGCAGCAAGGGCCGCGAAGATGCCGCCGAAGAGCAGCGTCATGTTGAGCGCGGCACTTGCATCGGCCTTGATGGCGGAAAGGGCTGCGGATTCATCACGCGCGGCTTGCTTGATCTTGGCCGAGGCCTGGCGGAAGCCATCGAGCTGGCCCTTGGTCTCGTTGACGCCGATCTTGACGATCTGGTCGATCGGCATGTCGGTTTCCTTGCGCGCCTTGCTCTGCGGCACGGCGAGCTGGTTGAAGTAGAGGTCGGCAGCCTTCTGCATGGCGTCGATCTGGCCCAGGAACTCGGTCTTGCCCGCGGCCGTCTGCTTGGCGGCGGCAATCGCGTTCAGCATGCGGTCGCGGTTGTTGAAGAGATCGCCATAGGTGCTGTCGCTCTTGAAGAGCAGGAAGCCGCGCAGGTTCACGGCCTGCTCCAGCATGGCCTGCAGCGCGTCGTCGATCTGGTTGACCAGCAGCTCCGACCGCTTTTCCTCGACGGCAGCTTCCGCCACGGCGCCGGCCTTCGAATAGACGAAGGCGGAGACGGATACAAAAATGAGAATGAGAGCCGCGAAGGTCGCGGCGAGCTTACCGTTCAGGGACATGTTTCTAGCAAACATCAGTCGGTCTTTCCTGGGCGCCTGGCGCCATGGCAAATCGGGCACGCGTCAGCGCGTGCGGGGAAACTATCAACGAGGGAAAACATGATCGGCGGTAGGATTTTAAGCCATCATGGCGAACGCGGTTTTCGGCCGCTGCAATCGACGGCGACACTAGCCACGGAAAATTTAAAATTGTTTAAGTCGGCGCGGCAACTGGTCGCAGTTTATCTTGGAAAACCGCTGTGCAGCAGGGTGAGCAGCCTACTTGAGAGCAACATCAACCACTGAACAACCGCGCAGGTTGTAGCTCTCTTCAAACTCACACAGGACAGGCTAATTTCGTCGTTGCTTGGATAGATCCGCCGTGATGGAAGCTATTACGCCTGCCGCGCGGCGATCGGGGCGCGGTGGCGGACAAACACCCCAAACCAACAAAAGGCTTGCAACGGGCCGCATTGCCCGGCATGGACAGGCCATGTCCGATCAAAATACACAACGCATCGACCAGCTCCTCGTCAGCCTGGGTCTTTTTGCCAGCCGTTCGCGCGCCCGCGACGCGGTCAGCCGCGGCACCGTCAAGGTCGACGGCAAGGTCGTCACCAAGGCCGGCGCCGTCTTCGGCGAAGATGTCTCGATCGAGATCGATGATCCCGCGCAGGAATACGTCTCGCGCGCGGCGCTGAAGCTTGCGGCCGCGCTCGATCACTTCAAGCTCGATCCGACGGGCCATCACTGTCTCGATGTCGGCGCCTCCACCGGCGGCTTTACCGAAGTGCTGCTCGAACGCGGCGCCGCGCATGTGACCGCGATCGACGTCGGCCACGGCCAGATGCACCCACGGCTTGCCGAAAATCCCGATGTAACCAATATCGAGGGCCTGAACGCGCGCAATCTGGAGGCCGAGGATATCGGCCATCCCCTCACCTTCATCGTCTCCGACGTTTCCTTCATCACGCTGAAGCTGGCGCTGGCGCCGGCGCTCGATCTCGCTGAGCCGGGTGCTACGGCCGTGCTGCTGGTCAAGCCGCAGTTCGAGGCTGGCCGCGAGGCGATCGGCAAGGGCGGCATGCTGAAGGACCCTTCGACCGCGCCCGCCGTTGCCGCCGAACTGGAGCGCTGGTTCGTCGAAGACATGGGCTGGACCAGCCTCGGGCTGATCCCCTCGCCGATTTCGGGCGGGGATGGTAACCAGGAATATCTACTCGCAGGAACGAAGCCGTGAGCACCGAAACAGTCACCATCCAGAAGCTCGGCGCCCAGGGCGACGGCATCGCCAACGGCACTGATGGCCCCGTCTACGTGCCCTTCACGCTGCCGGGCGAGACGGTCGCCATTGCGCGCGTCAAGAGCCAGGGCACGGTGATGTCGATCACCACGCCCTCGCCGGACCGGCAGGAGCCGCACTGTCGGCACTTCGGGCCCGATGGCGTCAACGGCACCTGCGGCGGCTGCACGCTGCAGCACGCAGGTGATGCGGTCTATCGCGGCTTCAAGCGCCAGCTGGTCATCGATGCGCTGAAATCCAAGGGTCTCACACCTGAAGTCGGCGAACTCGTCGTCGCTCATCCCGGCGAGCGCCGCCGCGTGACATTCGCCGCGCGCAAGACCGAGAAAGAGATGCTCATCGGCTTCAACCAGGCCGAAAGCCATCACCTCGTCAATATCGAGGAATGTCCCATCTCGTCGGCAAGCCTCATTGCGCGGCTGCCGGCGATCAAGGCGATCGGCGCAGCCCTTGCCGTCAACGCCGAGGCGTTCCGCATCACCGTGCTGGAAACGGCGACCGGCCTCGACATCGCCGCCGACGGCCTGAAGAAGCTTTCGGACCAGCAGCGGCGCAAGGCGACCGAGACCGTGCTTTCGATGCGCGGGATCGCCCGCGTCTCCGTCAATGGCGAGATCCTGATCGAACCGGTGAAGCCGATGCTCGATTTCGGCGGCGTCCAGGTATCGCCACCGGCGGGAAGCTTCACGCAGGCGACAAAGCCGGCGGAAGAAGCGATGTCCGAGCTGGTGCTTGCCCATGTCGGCAAATCCAAGCGCATCGCCGACCTCTTCGCGGGCACCGGAACCTTCTCGCTCAGGCTGGCACGGATCGGCCGGGTGCATGCGGTTGAAAGCGAAGACAAGCCGCTTGCGGCACTCGACCACGCCGCGCGCAACACGCAGGGGATCAAGCCCGTCAGCGTCGAGCGCCGCGACCTGTTTCGCCGGCCGCTGATGACCTCGGAACTCAAGGTCTACGATGCCGTTGTCTTCGACCCGCCGCGCGCGGGTGCCGAGTTCCAATGCAAGGAGCTTGCCCGCTCGACGGTCAAGAAGATCGCCGCCGTCAGCTGCAACCCGCTGACGCTTGCACGCGACCTCGCCATTCTCGTCGAGGGCGGCTATCGCATCACCTCGGTGACGCCGATCGACCAGTTCCTCTGGACCTCGCATGTCGAGGTGGTGGCAACGCTGGAGAAGTAAACCCGGCGTCCTTCCGCTTCCGGATAGAGATCAGCTAGCGGTCCGCAACAGGCCGCCGGCCAAGTGCTTGAAGGCATCGACCACCTTTTCCAGAACCGCATGGGGATCATCGGCCGCGGCGATCCAGAGTGCTGCGTTGAGCGCCGCGCCGTTGATCAGCCGCGCGGCGGCTTCGGCATCCACGGGCTTGACGATACCGTCTGCAATCAGCGCCTCGATGGTCTCAGTGCTTGTGCGCAGGCAGGCGGTCTGGTTCGGCCATTGCGAGGGATCGCCGAGCACGGCGGGGCCATCGAGCAGCATGATCCGCTGAATCTCGGGCTCGAGCGCCATCTCGATATAGGCGATGCCTTCGTTGAGGAAACCCTCCCACGGCGTCCGGCCCTGTGCCTGCGCTGCGCGCTGGCGCACCAGCATCTCGGCGTCGATCTGGTCGATGACGGCCTGCAGCAGCCCCTTCTTGTCGCCGAAATTGTGATAGAGCGCGCCGCGCGTCAGGCCCGCTTCGGCGGTGAAATCATCCATCGACGAGGCAGCGTAACCCTTTGTGGCAAAAGCCTTTCGGCCGGCCGCGATGAGCTTTGCCCGGGTTTCCTCGACCATCTGCGCGCGCGTTCTTGCCGTCACCCTTGCCTCCATAAATTAGCATACGCGACGTATGCGTATTGACATACGCGGCGTATGCCAGCATATATTCACATACGGGGCGTATATCATTTGCGCACCCGGGAGTGAAGAGCAGAGATCCTGGTGACGCGTTACAACGTGTCGTGCCCCTTGGCGCGACGGCGGACGCCTGGACCTTGCCTTGTTGAAACAGGAGCATGACATGACCAAACGCGACGCAATCTTCCCCGCCGGCCGACAGGCGCTTTATGAGATCAACCGCTATTCGGCGGCGATCCGCTCCGGCGACCTTCTCTTCGTCTCCGGCCAGGTGGGCAGCCGCGAGGATGGATCGCCCGAGCCGGAGTTCTCGAAACAGGTGCAACGCGCCTTCGACAATCTCGCGGCCGTGCTTAAGGCTGCCGGCGCCGACTTCGACGACATCATCGACGTGACGACGTTTCACACCGATCCCGAAAACCAGTTCGCGGCGATCAACGAAGTCCGCTTGAAAGCCTTCGGCGAAGCGCCCTATCCGAACTGGACTGCCGTCGGCGTCAACTGGCTGGCGGGCTTCGATTTCGAGATCAAGGTGATCGCCCGCATCCCGCAGGCGAGCTGATCCTCTTGGCTTCCGCTGCACCTGCGCGGAGCGTGAGTGCAGCGGGAATTCAACAGAATTTCCTAATGATCATCCAGCTCGGCAGAATATAATTCATCTATAAATTCATCTATGATAAATAATCTGCGTGTATCAATGGATAATACACGGAGGATAATATGTTTGTTATTTCCATTGATGATCATGGCGACGAACGGAATTTCCTGGCGACATCCTTCAATATTGATCGGGGCGTCGTGATTGCCACGATATGCGGCATGAAGCGCAAATTCGATGCTGCCGATGTCATCGATATTCTACCGGTGGAGCCGCTTTCGGCCCGCAACAACCGTTTCATCGCGGAGCAGCCCGAGCGCCAGCGGATGCACGGATAACGGGTTTCCCCGATCTTTCCAAGTCCGTAAAAGAACGCCCGCGACATGCGCGGGCGTTTTGTCGTTTATGACACCGATCGATCAGGCGGCGGCGTAGCGGCGCACCATGCCATGGTTTCCCGGCTGCAGGTTGAACTGGCCGAGCAGATGCATCAGCTTGGCGGCTTCCTGGGCGAGACCGTGACTTGCGGCCGTCTGCTCCTCGACCATGGCGGCGTTCTGCTGGGTGCCCTGGTCCATGGTGTTGACGGCGGTGTTGATCTCGGCAAGGCCGGTCGACTGTTCGCGGGTGGCGGTGACGATTGCGTCGACATGGCGGCTGATATCCTGCACCTGGCCGACAATCGTCTCCAGCGACTTGCCGGTTTCGCCGACGAGGCTGACGCCGGAGCGAACCTGGGCGTTGGAGGCCGAGATCAGGCTCTCGATCTCCTTGGCGGCTGTGGCCGAACGCTGTGCGAGCTCGCGCACTTCCTGGGCGACGACGGCAAAACCCTTGCCGGCTTCGCCAGCGCGCGCGGCTTCGACGCCTGCGTTGAGCGCCAGGAGATTGGTCTGGAAGGCGATGTCGTCGATGACGCTGATGATGTTGGCGATCTTCTGTGAGGATTGCTCGATCTCGGTCATGGCGGAGACGGCCTTGCGGACGATGTTGCCGGATTCCTCGGCGCCACCACGGGTGCGCGACACGAGGCTACCGGCCTCCTCGGCGCGGCGGGCGGTGTCCTTCACCGTGGTGGTGATCTCTTCGAGTGCAGCAGCCGTTTCCTCGATCGAGGCGGCCTGCTGCTCGGTGCGCCGCGCAAGACCATCGGCGGCGTTGCGGATCTCGCCGGCGCCGGCGTCGATGGCGTGGGCGTTATGACCGACCTCTTCCAGCGCTTCGCTGAGCTTGGCGACCGAGGCGTTGAAATCGTTGCGCAGGCGATCGAGGTGATCGGCGAAAGGCTGCTCGATGCGATGGGCGAGATCGCCTTCAGACAATGCGCCGAGGGCACCCGCCAGCGCTTCGACGGCATGATTGATCTCGGCCGCCTCGCGCGCCTTGACGGCTTCGTTGCGGGCGCGCTCGTCGCGGGCATGCGCGCGGTTGTCCTCGGCGCTGCGTTCGAGATCGAGGCGGGCAAAGGCGTTGTCGCGGAAGACGGAGACGGCGGCGGCCATGTCGCCGATCTCGTCATGGCGGTTGGTATAGGGAACGGCGGCTTCGAGATCGCCATCGGCAAGGCCTGCCATGCGCGAGGCGATCGTCGTGATCGGCCGCGAGATGCGCTTCCAGGCGAGATAGGCGGCGGCGATGGCGGCAACGAGCGCGACAGCAAGACCGGCGACAATCGAGACCGTGCCGGCGTAATAGTTGCCGGCAGCCGAGACGAGGCCTGCATCGGTCGACTGACGATCCTTGGCGATCATGCCGTCGATCAGCGTCTGGATGTTGTTAGCCGACATGGACAGCTCGCCGCGATAGAGCGAATTGGCCTGGCTGCGCTTGTTGTCGAGCGCGAGCGCGATGATCTTGTCGGCTACCGCCGTGTCGTTAGCGAGCGCCTTCTGCAGCCGCGCGAAGTTCTGGCTCATGTAATCGCTCTTCGGCTGCTTGTCGAAAGCATCGATGGCGGCCGCGAGCCGCTGGCGGCGGGTCTTCAGCGTGGTCTCGGCGTTGCGGAAATCGGTCTTGCCGGAGGCCAGCAGATAGTCCGCATAGCTGCGGCGCACGTCGTTCAGCGTCGTGACGATGGCATGCAGGCGCTCGGTGTTCGGAATGTTTCGGGCGCCGATCTCACGCGTATTGGCTTCGAGACTGGTCAACGCGACGGCGGCGATAGCGCCCTGCACGAGGGAAATGGCGACGAGGGACAGAAAGAGCACCGGAAGCAGCGTCTTGATCTTCATTTTGAACATAGCATTGTCTCGAATGCGGCCGACCGACATGCCACAGCGATCGGGGGGTCGATCCGCTGGCGTCTGCGCCTTTGATTGTGCCGGAAAAGGGGCCGGGCGCTCATGCCCGTGCTGCGTCATGCATTGCCGATCACTAAACAAGGCAATTGGTAAAATTTGATTAAAAGTAATACTTTTTGAACATTCCGGCCGCAACACCACGATAAAAGAGCCGCTCACGCTGGGCGTGGCGGCTCTCGTTTTGCTCGAATATGATATCGGCCGGCGGCCGGAGATATCAGGCGGCGGCGCGCATCTTCGCGGGCGCATCCCGGCGTTGGCGGAAGGTCGAGGCCAGGCCGTTCAGGGCAGCGGCCTGCTCCGACAGACCGTACACGGCAGCGGCCGTCTCCTCGACGATGGCAGCATTCTGCTGCGTGGCGCCGTCCATCTGGTTGATCGCCGCATTGATCTCCGTCAGCCCGGAGGATTGCTCGCGTGCGGAATCGGCGATCGTCGTCGCCAGCTGCGATATATGCGAGAGGTGGCCGATGATATCGCCCAGCGCCTTGCCGGAATCGCTCACCAGCGCGACGCCGCGCTCGACCTGCGTGCCAGAATTGACGATCAGCGTCTTGATCTCTTTCGCCGCCTTGGCGGAACGCTGCGCGAGTTCGCGCACTTCCTGGGCAACGACGGCAAAACCGCGTCCAGCCTCGCCGGCGCGCGCCGCCTCGACGCCGGCGTTCAAGGCGAGAAGGTTGGTCTGGAAGGCGATCTCGTCGATGACGCCGATGATCTGGTTGATCGCCTTCGAGGACTGGGCGATCTCATCGATCGCGGCAACCGTCTGGTTGGAGATCTTCTCCGATTCCTCGGCGTCCTGCTTGGCCTTGGCCGAGAAGCTGGCGGCGGTTGCGGCACTTTCGGCGGTGCTCTTGACGGCTGCTGTCATCTGGTTGAGGGCAGCTGCGGTTTCCTCGACGCTGGCCGCCTGCTTTTCGGTGCGGCGCGCCGTATCGTCGGTGGCGCGGCTGAGTTCGGCGGTGGTGGCGCGGATCGTTTCGGCGTTCACGGCGAGCTTGCCGAGGATGCCGGCCAGCTGATCGACGGTGCCGTTGAAGTCCTGGCGCAGCCCTTCATATTCATCCGGGAAGCGCTTATCGAGAAGACAGTCGAGATCGCCGGCGGCGAGCTTTCTGAGAGACGATGCAAGGGTGCGCACGACGTCGGCCTGCTCTGCAGCCTTGGCCTCGTCGCGCTTGCGGGCTTCGGCTTCCTGGCGGCGCATCTTCACCACGTCGCGAATGTCCTGCCAGAAGACGACCTGCGCGTTGCGGCCGGCGATGTTGGCCTGCAGGATCGTCGCCAGAACCGGCAGCGGCGTGCCATCGAGGCGCTGGTGATCCCATTCGAAACGGGCCATGCCGTTCTTCTTGATCTCGGCAAAAATGGCGACGGCGGCTTCGCTGGTCGGGCGGCCATCTGATTGCACTGATGGTGAAAGCTTGGCCGGGTGGATGCCGATGATCTTGTCTCGCGGCAAGTCGAGCATCACTTCCATCGCATGGTTGCAATCGACGATGTGCTCATCTTCCAGTACGTAATACGCATCCGGCGAGCGCATGAAAATAAAATCGGAGATTTCCTGCCTGAACGACAATGCACTTTTAAATAGTTTCACAGCATAACCCTCGTTTTGACGCGAGAATTGATGCGGTACGTTAAATTGTAGTAAATTTTTACTTTCGCAAATTCACCCGCCAAAAAGCATAAATTCATACTATTGGATATGGCGTTCCCACAGCCTTAACGGCGCATGAAAGCTTCGAATGCGGCGCGAGCCTCAGCACTTTGCAGCCGGGCGGCGAAGTGGCGGGCTTCCTCGTCGATGCGGGCAATGGTCTCTTCGCGGTCGCCGCGGATGAGATCGCGCGAGAGGCGCAACGCTTCGGGCGGCTTGGCGGCGAGCTTTGCGGCGAGGCTGAGCGTTTCCGCCTCGACCTGGTTCGGCTCCGCAAGCTTGAAGACCAGGCCGGCATCCCTCGCCTCCCCGCCGGAGAAGGGTTCGCCGGCGGCGAGCATGGCGAAGGCGCGCTGGGCGCCCATGATGCGCGGCGCGAGCAGGCTGGAGGCGGCTTCCGGTACCAGAGCGAGATCGACGAAGGGGGTGCGGAACTGGCTGCGGGCGGAAGCGATCGTCAGGTCGCAATGCAGATGCATGGTGGTGCCGATGCCGATCGCCAGGCCATCGACGCCCGAGACGATGGGCTTTGCCGAGCGCACCAGCGCGTAGAGGAAATCGATGACCTCACGCGGCATGCCGCCGCCCATGGCAACCGCCAGGAAGTCGCCGAGATCGTTGCCAGCGGAAAAGCAGCCCTCGGTGCCGAGGAAGGCTGTGGCGCGGACATCAGGGTTGCTGTCTGCCGCGGTCAGCGCCTCGGTCATCGCGTGGTACATGGCGCGGGTGATGGCGTTCTTCTTGTCGGGGCGGTTGAAGCGGATGATCTGGACGCCGGGATGAGCAGCCGGGCGCTCGACGAGAATGTGGTCGGTCATATCAGGTCCCTCAGGCGAAAATGGATCTGGCGGCGGCAAGGCTGGCGGCGCCGTTGACGACGCTGTCCTTCAGCGCCGTGGTCTCGGCGAGAAGGTTTTCGGCGGCGAAGCGGCAGAGCGCGATGCGATCGGCGGCCTTGCCATCATCAGCATCGGCGAGCGCGCCCTTGGCGAGGTAGCAGCCGGTGAGCGTCAGGCCGAACAGGCGCTGATAGGGCGTGGCGCCGGAAAGCGCGTCGGCCACGTCGCCGGCTGACAGTTGCGCCAGGAGCCAGTCGGTCGCTTCCTCGAGATCGGTGATGGCGGCGTTCAGGCGGTTTGCGGTGGCGCCGAAGTTTTTGGCGTTGGAGGCTCCGACGCGGTCGGCGATCTCTTGCAGTTCGGCGATCAGGCTTTTCACTTCGCCCCCATCGGACAGCGGCAGCTTGCGGGTGACGAGGTCGATCGCCTGGATGCCGTTGGTGCCTTCGTAGATCGGGGCGATGCGGGCGTCCCTGAGATAACGCGCGGCGCCCGTCTCCTCGATGAAGCCCATGCCGCCATGCACCTGGATGCCGAGCGAGGCGACGTCGACGCCGATATCGGTGGCGAAGGACTTGGCGACCGGGGTCAGCAGGGCGGCACGCTCCTGCCAGTGTCTTTTGTCATCGCCGGCGCGGTGCGCCATGTCGGTGGCGTGGGCGCAGCTATAGGCGATGGCGCGGGCGCCCTGGGTCAGCGCCTTCATCGTCAGCAGCATTCTGATGACATCCGGGTGTTCGATGATTGGGCTCATGGCCCCTGTTTGGCCCGTACCGGTCCAGCCGGGCGCCTTGCCTTGGGTGCGCTCGCGGGCATAGGCGACGGCCTTCTGCGTGGCGGCTTCGGCAATCGCCACGCCCTGCATGCCGACCGCGAGGCGGGCGTTGTTCATCATCGTGAACATGCAGGCGAGGCCCTTGTTCTCCTCGCCGACCAGCCAGCCGATGGCGCCCTTCTCCCCACCGAAACGGCCGTCGCCATAGATCATCGTGCAGGTGGGCGAGCCGTGGATGCCGAGCTTGTGCTCCAGCGCGTGGCAAAAGAGATCGTTGCGAGCGCCGAGCGAGCCATCGTCGTTGACGAGAAATTTCGGCACGAGGAAAAGCGAGATGCCGCGCGTACCCGAGGGCGCATCCGGCAGGCGGGCGAGAACAAGGTGGATGATGTTGTCGGCGGCGTCGTGTTCGCCCCAGGTGATGAAGATCTTCTGGCCTGATATGCGGTAGCTGCCGTCGTCGCGGCGTTCGGCGCGGGCCTTGAGCACGCCGAGATCGGAACCGGCATGCGGTTCCGTCAGGTTCATCGTGCCGGTCCATTCGCCGGAGACGAGTTTCGGGAGGTAGGTCGCCTTCAGCGCGTCGCTGCCGTGGGCGGCGATGGCCTCGATGGCGCCCATGGTCAGCGTCGGGCAGAGCGCGAAGGCCATGGAGCCGGAGTTCCACATTTCGAGTGCCGCGACATTCAGCATATACGGCAGCGCCTGGCCGCCGAAGTCTTCGGATGCCGTCAGGCCGTTCCAGCCGCCTGATATCCAGTTGCGGTAGAGATCGCGCCAGCCATCCGGCGTTGTTACCTTGCCGTCCGATATGCGTGCGCCCTGGCGGTCGCCGATCTCGGCGAGCGGGGCGATCTCATCGGATGCGAAGCGGCCGGCTTCATGAAGGATCGCATCGACCAGATCTTCGCCGAGATCGCCAAGCAGGCCGTTGTCGATCGCCTGGGCGAGACCGGCCACATGCTTGAGGGTGAATGCGATCTCCTCGACGGGCGCCTTGTACATGCTGCTCTCCTCGTAAGCCTGATGGCGCGGGATAGCTCTCCCCTACCCGCTCCTCCGACGGCGAAGCTAATTGATTTTTACGTAAACGTCAATTTCAAACTTGCGGGCATCATTGTCATGAAACTGTGGTGTCGTTGTCATAGGGAGGCATCGCTTGAAAGGGTCTTGCCATCGGGTGCGGCGCCATGCTCATGCTCTCCTATGAGCTGCCGATCCGGTGCTGCTGGTCGCCAAGACCCAGACGCCAGCGTGGAGCGCACCGCCAATGCAAGAGGACCGGCAAAGAATGGATACACTGCCTGTGAGCATGCCGGGTTTCGTCTGGGGTTATCGCTTCCCCGATGGCGGCGGCAAGCCAATACGGCTTTCCAACAACGCGCTGCCGGCGGACCTCACCGCCGATGGCGGTTTCTACTGGCTGCATCTCAACCTCGCAGACGCCCGCGTGCCCGCGCTTATCGATGCGCTGTCCGGGCTGACCGACGACGCCAAGGCGGCGCTCACCACGCATGACACGCATTCGGCCATCACGGTCGACGAGCAGATGCTCTACGGCACGCTGGTCGATTGCCAGCGCGAATTCGACCACGAGACCGCCGATCTCGGCTGGCTGCACTTCGCGATCTCCGACCGCTTCATCATCACCACCCGGCTGCAGCCGCTGCGCAGCGTCGAGCGGGCGCGGCTGTTGATGGAGAAGAACCCGGCGAAGTTCACCCGGCCGGTGGATCTGTTCGAGCTGCTGGTCACCGAATTCCAGCGCACGCTGATTTCGATCGTGATGGATCTGACGGAAGAGCTTAATATCATCGAGGACTTCGTCTACGACACCGCGCCGCGCGACGAGCGGCGGCGGCTGGCACCGGTGCGGCGCACCGTCGTGCGCATCCACCGGCACCTGAGGACCGTGCTCGGCCTGATGCGCCGGGCGGCTGCTTCCGATGACGACGAGATGCCCTTCGGCTTCGAGGATGTCGCCGGGCGGCTGACGGCGCGGCTGGAGACGGTCGACCACGACATCTACGCGCTGCAGGACCGGGCGCGGCTGCTGCACGAAGAAATTGATTCCAAGCTCTCGTCGGAGACCAACCGGCACCTCTACATCCTGTCGATCATGACCGCCTTCCTGCTGCCGCCGACGCTGGTCACCGGCTTCTTCGGCATGAACACGGCCAACCTGCCGTTCACGCAGGGGTCGACGGGGACGGAGTATGCGATCGGGATGATCATCGCGTCGATCGCGCTCGCGTGGTGGCTGTTGAAGCGGGTGAATATTTTGTGAGGTGGGTGGGTACGTCGTCGGTGAAGGTGGAGCGCGGAGCCCCCTCATCCGCCTGCCGGCACCTTCTCCCCGTTGGGGAGAAGAGACTCGGGGCGAGCCGCTTGCTCCATCTTCCCTTCTCCCCAACGGGGAGAAGGTGGCCCGAAGGGTCGGATGAGGGGGCTCCGGGCGCTGAGCTAGCGAATACCCCCTCTAACCCTCAATAAGGCGAAACGCACTGCTGGCGTGGGCCGTTATACGGCTGGAAGGTATTGTCGTAGGCGCGGTAAGAGCGGTAGCGCTGCTCGCACCAGGCGACATGCCTCGATCCGGCCGGGGCGACGTAGCGCGGTGCGGGTGCATAGCGCGGCTGGCTGGCGATTGCGCCGCCGATGATGGCGCCGGCGCCGAAGGCGGCGAGCGGGTACCAGTAGCCGTTATAGTGGCGATAGCCGGGGCGTGCATAGGTGTAGCCGCGATAGCCGCCGTACCAGCCGGGACGATAGGCCGGGCGGTAAGCGGGGCGATAACCGGAATAGTAGCCACCCGGCCGGCCGTAATAGCCCGGACGCGGGCCGCAACGACCATAGCGGCAATATTGCACGTTTTGAACATCCGCCGATTTTTCCACCTGCGGCGCGGCAGGCATCTGCACGGCCTGCGACGGCGCAAAGCTTGTCACCAGCATCAATGAGGAAATGGCCGCGACGACGAGTTGCTTGAACGACCTGGGCATGAACACTCCAATCTCACCATAAATGAACCCGAGATGTAACGCATTGATGGGGAAGATGTTCCTGAGCGCATCTTTTTTCGCGACCGCTCACGGTTTTTTGTTTATTCGTAAAATCTGATAAGCAATCCGTTAACCAGTTTTCATCACTCTTGTTACATGAAGCAACGGCATGGAAGAGCCACTCTCCGTATTCTGCTTCTGGCGATCGCGGCCGGACTGTCTCATTACGCCACGGCCGCCGACACCCTCCCCTGGAAAAAGACCGATAACGCGCTCGTCGTCGACGGCTACGAGCTGAACACGATCGACTGGGAGGCGCTGACATCAGACAAGCGGATCGCCGGCTTCATCTCCAAGGCGTCGGACGGATTGCCCGAGAGTTTTTCGTGCGATGGCGACCATGCCGGTGACACGGTGGGGCACTGCAAGACGATGTGGCGCAAATACGCGGTCAGCCGCGAGCTATTCCAGACACGGCGGCTGGTGGCGCGGGCGGCCGGGCTTTTGTGGGGCGCCTATCACCTCGCCCGCCCGGGAAACCCGATCGACCAGGCCAACCACTTTCTCGACTACGCGACACCCAAGCCGGACGAGATGATGATCCTCGATCTTGAGGGTATCGACCCCACGAAATTCATGTCGCTCGAGGATGCGCAGATCTTCGTCGGCCATATCAAGACGCGGACCGGGCGCTATCCGGTGCTCTATACCAACCACGACACGGCCCGCTACATCGCCGCCTATCGCAACGACTATCCGGTGCTGGCGCGGCTGCCGATCTGGTATGCGCGCTACAAGCCCGACGTCAAAGGCGTGTTCCCGATGGGCAATTGGGACAACTACCTACTCTGGCAGTTCTCGGCCGGCGCCAATTGCAGCAAGCGGCGCTGCCCCTATCGGGTGCCCGGCACGCTCACCGATATCGACGTCAATGTCGCCGCCATGGACAAGGCCGACCTTGCGAAGATCTGGGCGCAGGGCAACCTTCTGCCTGCGCGCGAGCCGGATCCGCCGCTGATCCTCGCCAAGATCGAGATGGAACCGCGCCAACCGCTGCCACCACTAGTGGCCGCAACGCCGGGCCTGCCGCCGATCGCGCAATTGCCCGCCGCCACACAAGTGTCTGCAGCCGCGACGGGGGTGACGGTGGCCGCGCGGGATGGGCTCGTCACCTCATCGGTGCCGCCGCGCGAAATCAACGCGCTGAACTACCAGGATTTCTGAACGCCCAGAACGAAAACGGCCCCGGCTTCGGTGAAGCGCGGGGCCGATTTTTTCGTGCGAGGCTAGCGTCAGGCGACGACGGAGAGCTTGGCCTGATCGCCCTGCAGGCGGTTGGTCATGAACAGCGCGTACCATTCGAGGAACTGCATGACGCCGCCCTCGTGCAGCATCGAGTAGGGGCCGGGCTCATAGGCCGGCGAGTGGATGCCGAAGGCGTTTTCCTCGACGATGCGGCGGTCCTGGTCGTTGGTCTCGGTCCAGACGTGCGTCAGTTCCTCGAGATTGTAATCGACACCCTCGACGGCGTCCTTGTGGACCAGCCACTTGGTGGTCACGGCCGTCTCATTGGCGCTGAGCGGCAGGACGCGGAAGGAGATGGCGTGATCGCCGAGGATGTGGTTCCAGGTCGTCGGATAATGGAAGAGCAGCATGGTGCCGATCCGGTCGATCGTCACGTCATCCGACAGCGGACGGGCGACGGCACGCTTGCCGGACATGGTGTAGCTCTCGGCATCCTCGATCAGCGGCATGCGGGCGGCGCGGAACTGTCCATCAGGCGAGATCTGGAACTTGCTCGGAAGGCCTGCGGCCTCGCAGCGCGCCCAGTGGCCCGCGATCTCCGGATCATCGGCGCCGCCATCGGTGCCGGTGACGCTCGGCGCCTCGGGATAGGTGCGGCAGAGTTCGGGATGGTTTGCGGCGCAGTGGTAGCACTCGCGGTTGTTTTCCCAGACGAGCTTCCAGTTGCCCTTCTCGATGATCGTGCTCTGGAAGGCGATCTTCGCGTCCTTCAGGTGATGCGGCATCATGTAGGGGGCGACCATGTCGCGGACCGGCTGGAAGTCCGGCGCCTTGTCGGCGAGGCAGATGAAGATATAGCCGCCGAAGCTTTCGCAATGCACAGGCTTCAGGCCGAAGCCGGACTTGTCGAAATCATCGCCCATGTGGCGGGCGAAGGCGAGCTTTCCGTCGAGATCATAGGCCCACTGGTGATAGGGACAGACAAGACGGACCGAGGAGCCGTGATCCTTGGTGCAGACGCGCGAGCCGCGATGGCGACAGCTGTTGTGGAAGGCGCGGATGACATTGTCGCGGCCGCGAACGATGACGACGGGGTAATCGCCGATCTGCACCGTGAAATAGGCGCCGGCCTTTGGCAGCTCGCAGTCATGGCCCATGAACAGCCAGTCTCGATAATAGATCAGCTCCATATCGAGCTTGAAGTAATCCTCGTCGATATAGAAGGGTTGCTCGAGGCTGAAGCCCTCGCGGCGGTTCTTGAGCTGCCGTAAAACGTTGCTGCGAATATCCATCTCATATCCTCGTCTATTCGGGCTGCCACATAACGGATGGCGAAAGCCGCGGGAAGCGCTCGCCCCCTCTCCCGAAGGAGATATTGTCCATGTGATGCATTTAACCACTGCCTACGCCGCCCGCGTGGTTGCAAAGCGACATCGGCTTCGAAAATGACGACAGTTGCATTCGGGCGATCACGCCACGACCAAAAAGGCGCATTTCCGCGTCGCTTCAAACAAATAGGATTATTTGCGACTTTTGCGAAATTACCAGAGATCAAGGGACGTGAGACCGGCCTGGCCAGCGATATTCTGTTTGCGACAGCGCCTGTGGCCGTTTGTAGCAGCCGCAATGGCAGTCGGCCCAATTTAACATCGCATTAAGCATGATTGCCTATCCTTCGGCCAAAGAGACAGGCAGCCGGATCCGAGACCATGGCGAAACTTCGTTACTTCGACGCCAGAGCGAGCGTCGACCAGCCCACCGCGCCGGTCGCGCCGCATTCCGAATTCCTGCGCACGGGCAAGATCACCCGCCACCAGTCGCATTGGCTGGCCGCCGAGCGCCGCTATCTCACCCACGACGAAGTGGCCGAGAAGACGGGCCGCAAGCTGCAGACCGCCGGCGAGAAGACGCACCAGCATATCAACGGCTTTCACCGCTCCATCCAGTTTCCGAAGATGGTGTTTCACCGCACGCTGGAAGACAGCCCACATCTCGGCTACTGCCATGTGACGGCGGCGCGCACCAAGTTCGCGCAATATGACGCGGTCAGCTGGGCCTTCTACATCGCCAATTTCTACGCCGATATCGGCGACAACGACAATGTCTTCGAGAAGATCGACGTGCGTTACTCGCGCATGTACTTCGCCGTCGCCATCCGGCCCGGCGAGCATACGCCGGAGAAGATGACGATCGACCGGAATATCCGCGGCAACGGCCTGCTATTCCGCACCGACGATCCGCAGGTTGCGATCAAGAACGTGCTGCTGCTCGGCGCCCGCAACCAGCAGCTTCGCGAGATCATTCGCCAGCTTTGAGGCCATGCGCAGGCTTTGACCGGGATCATTCGCCAGCTTTGAGGCCATTCGCGAGCTCTGATATTGATCGCGGGGCCGCAACGGCATAAGGACTGCCGGACAGACTATCCGGGCGGCATATGGCAGAGATCATCGACATCACCGAGAACAGGCAGCAGGCGATCGACGCTGCGTGCAAGGTGCTGGGTGACGGCCTGCCGATCGCCATTCCGACCGAGACGGTCTACGGCCTTGCCGCCGACGCCACCAATCCGGCCGCCATCGCCCGTATCTACGAGACCAAGGGCCGGCCGCAGTTCAATCCGCTGATCTGTCACATGGCGGATCTCGACATGGCGGAGACCTATGCCGATTTCGATCCGCTGTCGCGGGCGCTGGCGGAGGCCTTCTGGCCCGGTCCGCTGACGATCGTCGTGGCCCTGAAGGCTACGAGCGGCATCCATGCGCTGGCTACGGCCGGCCTCGACACCGTCGGTATCCGCGTGCCCAAGGGATTTGCCGGAGAACTCATTCGCGCCTTCGGCCATCCGCTGGCGGCGCCGAGCGCCAATACGTCGGGCAAGATCAGCGCGACTAGCGCCGCGCATGTGCAGGCCGATCTCGGGGACAAGATCAAGCTGATCCTCGATGCGGGGGCGAGCGATGTCGGTGTGGAATCCACCATCGTCAAAGTCGAGGATGGGAAGCTCAGGCTGCTGCGGCCCGGCGGGCTTCCAGCAGACGAGATCGAGCGCGTGGCAGGAGTAAAGCTGGTGCGCCCGAAAGTGGCGTCCGCCGCGATCGAGGCGCCGGGCATGATGGTCTCGCACTATGCGCCGGGTGCAGCCGTGCGGCTCGATGCGATCGAGGTGAGAGATGGCGAGGCGTTGATCGCCTTCGGCCCCTCGCCCATTGCGAATGCCGACAAGGCCAAGGTCGCGCTCAATCTCAGCGAGAGCGGCGATCTTGCCGAAGCGGCCACCAATCTTTTCGACTACATGAAGCGCGCCGATGCCAGTGGTGCTGCGACGATCGCCTTCAGCGCCATTCCCGACGTGGGTCTCGGCGAAGCCATCAACGACCGGCTGCGGCGCGCCGCGGCCCCACGGGAATAACAGAGGATAAAACCCGATGAGCAGCGTTTCACCTGAGCTACTCGACCGTTTCGCAGCCATCGTCGGCGACAAGTATGCGCTGCGCAGCGAGGCGGACCTAGCGCCGCACCTGATCGAAAACCGCGGGCTTTATCACGGCTCCTCGCCCATGCTTCTGAAGCCCGCCAACGTTCAAGAAGTCTCCGCGATCCTCAAGCTCGCCAGCGAGACCGGCACATCCGTGGTGCCGCAGACTGGCAATACCGGGCTTGTCGGCGGACAGACGCCGCGCGAGGGCAAGTCAGACATCATCCTGTCGCTGGAGCGGATGAACAAGATCCGCGACGTCGATCCCGTTGCCAATGTTCTCGTGGCCGATGGCGGCGCGATCCTCGCTGACGTGCAGAAGGCGGCCGAGGCGCATGGGCGGCTGTTTCCGCTGTCGCTCGGCTCGGAAGGCTCCTGCCGCATCGGCGGCAATCTTGCTACCAATGCCGGCGGCACGGCCGTGCTCGCCTATGGCAACATGCGTCAGCTCTGCCTCGGGCTTGAGGTCGTGCTTCCGACCGGCGAGATCTGGGACGGGCTGCGCCGCCTGAAGAAAGACAATACCGGCTACGATCTGCGCGATCTCTTCATCGGCGCCGAGGGCACGCTGGGTGTCATCACCGGGGCGGTGCTGAAGCTCTTTCCGCAGCCGCTCGGCAAGCAGGTTGCCTTCGCCGGACTGAACTCGGTGGAGGATGCGCTATCGCTCTTCAACCTCGCTTCCAGCCTGTGCGGCACTTCGCTGACCGGTTTCGAGCTGATGCCGCGCTTCGGCGTGGAGATCACCGCCCGCAATATCGAGGGCGTGCGTGATCCGCTGGAGAGCGAACATGCCTGGTATGTGCTGATCGACATCTCGACCTCGGATTCGGCCGAAACCGCCGAGCGGATGATGACGGCGCTCCTGGAACAGGGTTTCGAGGCCGGCCTGGTGCAGGACGCGGCCATCGCCTCTTCCGTTGCGCAGCAGACGGCGCTCTGGCACATGCGCGAGAGCATGTCGGAAGCGCAGAAGCCGGAGGGCGGATCGATCAAGCACGACGTCTCGGTGCCGGTCTCGACCGTACCGCAGTTCATGCAAGAGGCCGAGCAGGCGGTGATGGCGGCGATGCCCGGCGCGCGCATCTGCGCCTTCGGCCACATGGGCGACGGCAATATCCACTACAACATCTCGCAGCCCGTGGGCGCCGACAAACAGGCGTTTCTCGCGCGCTGGCACGAGATGAACGAGATCGTGCACGGGCTGGTGCTCTCGCATGGCGGATCGATTTCGGCGGAACACGGCATCGGTCAGCTGAAGCGCGACGAGCTCGCCGCGATCCGTCCTGCGATCGAAATCGACCTGATGCGCCGCATCAAGAAGGCTTTCGATCCTGAAGGCATCATGAACCCCGGCAAGGTCGTCAACATCGACTGACGAGAAAAGCGGCCGGATGGCCGCTTTTATACCTCACTGTGCAAGCGCTTTTTAGCGCTTGTTGTTGCTGTTGATGGTCGCCGCGTTCGAGGCGTAGGAGTTCATGATCGTCAGCGCTGGCGACGTGGTCGTGTTGTTCTTCAGATCATACATGGCCGTAAACCGGTTCATCAGCTTGTTGACCTTCTTCGGGTCCTGGAAATCGCTGATGTCGATGAACTTCTTCAACAGGGTCGCCTGCTTGTCGACGTCCATATTGGACATGCCAGAGGGCAGGCTGTAGGCCGTGGTGATGACCTGGAACAGCGCCTGGTCGCCGATCAGCGAATAGATCGAGGTGATGCTCGGCGCCTTGCGTGCGAAGTAGAGCGCCAGGCGAACACCGTCGTTCGTCTGACCTTCCTGGGTCTCCAGCGTCATCTGCAGGTAGCCCTGCTGCGTGCGCTCCTCGGCACCGACGTTCTGGATCGCGCCGATCTTCGTGCGCGTCAGGTTGCCCGACGTGTCGAAATTGAAGTCGGCGACGATTTCCTTGAACTTCGTCGGCGCCGTCTTGTTCAGATAGCTGTTGTTATCCGTCGGATCGGAGGTGAAGATCTTCTTCAAGGTCGCCTTGTCGTAGTCCTTCGGATCAAGACCGTTGGCCTTCAGCACGAAGTCGGTGAGCTTGCTGTCGGCCAGGAAGTCGTCGAGCGACTTCACCGTCGCGATCTTCTTGACGAAGTCATCGACCTCGGTCGTCGCATCCTTGGACGCCTTGTCTCTCAACGGGCCGCTCGCCATGCCCAAGGTAGCAAGCGAACTGTAGGTCGTTCCATATTTCGCAAGCACAGCCGTCGATAGCGGCTGCACCTCTGAGGTGGCCTTGCCGTCCGTGCCGAAATTGAACGCGCGCACCATGTTGGTGATGCGCTCATCCTTCAGCGAGGCGACATAGCCCTTGGGATCGTAGGGATCGCTCTGCAGAAGCTTGCGCATCATGCTGCGCGGCACATCCTGCTCCGTCAGGCCATAGGAGCGAAGCGCCATCTGGTAAAGGTCGGGAAGGCTGTCATTGCTGCGATCGGTGTCGGCGGTCGTGTTGGTGCGTAGGAAATCGGTGACATCGGTCACCTTTCCATCGGCCATGCGCGCCTTGTAGTTGGCGACCGAACTGTCGATCTCGGCCTGCTGCTCATCGCCGTAATGGGCCGCGTAGAGCGTGTCGACGCTAGTCGTCTGCTGCGTGCTCTGCGGGCCGGACATCGCGGCGGCGGAGCCATCGGCGGCAAAGTTGAAGGCCTCGTTGACGTTGCTGAAGCCACTCGTGGCGGCGAAGTTCGGATCGGTGAGGATGCTTTTCAGATCGGCATCGCTCATGTTCGCGGGCAGCGAATAAGTGCTCTTCAGGAAGCTCGTCAGCTTCGTGTCGGCGATCAGATCGTCGACATTGGAGAGCGTGCTGATCTTGCTGCGGTAATAATTGAGATTATCGCTCGCGTTGTAGCCGATGTTGCGGATCTGGCTCGGCGTCTGCGCGCCGTCCGACTTGGCGCTGCCATCCGCATTGAAATTGAAGGCGTCATGCAGGCTTTGGAGGCCGAGCAGTCCGGCATAGCTGGAATCTGTCAGGACGCTCTTGAGGTCCGCGTCGCTCAGACTTTGCGGAACGCCGTAAGCATCCTTGAGGTAAGTCGTCATCTTCGTGTCGGCGATCAGGTCGTCGACCGTCTTGATGTCGGCGATCTTGATCGTGTAGCTGCTCGCTATGTTGTTGGCAGCCTTCGCCGTCGCGCCGATCTGGGCCGATGTTTGCGCCGCGTATCCCGCCTTGGTCGTGTCGACCGTGCCATCCGCATTGAAATTGAATGCGGCCTGGATCGCGCTATAGCCGAGCATGCTGGCATAGCTGGAATCGGTCAGCACCCGCTTCAGGCCGGCATCGCTGAAATCCGCGCCGGTGCCGAAGGCGGCTTTGATATAAGAGGTGAGCCGCTTGTCGGCAATCAGCTGATCGACACTGGTGATCGAGCCGATATTGGCATCGAAATAGGCCTTGTTGTAGTCGGCCGCCTTGGAGGTAACGATCGACGGGACCGTCAGATTGTACTGCTCTATGACTGCGTTCTTCTGATCGGCGGTCTGCGCCGTGCCGTTGACCGTGCCGTCGGCGTTGAAGCTGAACTGGGCGGCCAGCGCCTTGTATTTTGCGTTACCGGTGGTGTTGACGAAGCTGTTCGGATCGTTGACGTCGCTGGTCAGCACCTGCTGGAGGTAACTGCTGGAGATATAGGTCGGGTCGATGCCGAAGGCGCTCAGCACATAAGTGCGAAGGCGCGCGTTCGACGTCAGGCCGGTGACTGTCTGCACCTTGTCGATCGCCGTGCTGTAATAGGCCGATTCCGTGGCGGCATTGGCGCCTTCATCGGCATAGGACTGGGTGTAGAGCCCCAGCATGTCGGTTTCCTGGCCGTCGCTTTGCGGGTCGGTCGCCGTCGTGCCGAAATTGAATGCGGCTGCGAAATCCTTGTAGCGGGTGTCCGAAAGCTTGTTGGCGAAGCTGTTGGTATCCGTAAGATCGCTCTCCAGAACCTTCTTCATGAAGGCCTTGGCGTAGGTCATATCCTCGAGACCATAAGCCTTCATCGCATGGCTGTAGAGCTTATAATTGCCGAGGAAGTCGTCTACGTCTTTGACTTTATTGATGTTTTCTTCGTAATATTGGGCATCACGCTTGACCGTCGACTGCGACGCAACGCGGTCAAGGCTCTTCTGCATATCGCCTGACAATATCGTATAGGCCATCGAAGCGGAGATCATGAGCGTTCTATTCCGGCAAAGTCTTAGATGAATGACACACGGTTTCCGCTCCATTTTGCTATGAAAAGCTTACCCGAGACTTACCCGCGCCCTGTCGCAACCTGGCACAACCGGCCGTTCACCTCTCGGAAACCCTGCCACGTTTGGTTTTGATAACCATCCGGGGAGGCAAGGTCTTCTTAACCGCGATTTTTAAGCTGTCTCGAACAGGCGGCGCCTATTGTCAGCCACAGAGGACGAAAAGTCCCGAGGAGAAGACCGGAAACCGGCTCTCAGGTAAGACAAGGGTGAGAATGAACATGAACAACACGGTTATGAAGCCCGCATGGGCTGGAGCGACACTTCGTCTTGATCCGTCGCGCTTTCCGCAGCAGGTAAGCTACGCCATCCACGACTCCACAAGCGATGTCAGCATAACGATCGACGAACGCGGCGCCATCCTGCGCAAGATCCTGCCCTCCAGCGGCCTTCCACTCTCCATCGCACTGCCGAAGCGCGCCTTCAAGGGCGTCGCCGCCCGCGCCATCGACCATGGCAATGGCGAAGTGACCGTGACGCTCGAACTGCACCACGAAGACCCCGATCTCTGTGTGCCGCTTCTGGTCGCGCACGACCTCGCCGACATCGCCGCCGACTGGCGCGGATGGTCCGAGGCCTTCCGTATTCCCATGCTGATGGTCGAAGCCGACGGCGTTGCCCGCCCGCTGGAAGAACATCTCGGCGAACTGCGCACCAGCCACCTGAAGCCGCGCCGCCGCCACTCCTACTTCGCCAACCGCCGCCCACGCTTCCTCGTGCGCCGCTCGACCGGCACGCTCGGCGTCGCCATGAAGATCGAAGGCAAGGAAATCATCGCCCGCAGCTAAGGGCGATGCACAAGACTAGATGGAAACACCCGGCCGGCGCGCCGGGTTTTTCGTTTTTGGACCTCGGTTGACAAATGCCCGGCTGGCCATAAGCTGCGTGCAAAGCTTTGAGATCGCAACCGTCTTTCGGAGATGAGCGTCATGCCGGTGGCAACAAAGTGCATGAGACGGCTCCCGCTGGCGATTATCGCCCTTTCCCTTTCAGCCCTGACGGCAAGTGCGGCCACCCTCGACGGCATCATTGAGCGCGGGACCGTGCGCATCGGCTATATCGATGACGAAGCGCCCTTCTCCGCGGCCAAGGCCGGGGCAGAGCCGACGGGTTATGCGATCGACCTCTGCAACAGGATCGCAGACGACATCGAGCATCAAGTGCCGGAGTTGAAACGCGAATACGTCCAGAAGACGCTCGCCAATGGCTTCGATGCGGTGAAGGATGGCGAGGTCGATCTGCTTTGCGGCGCGATCACCGTCAATCTCGAGCGACGGGAAATCGTCGATTTCTCGCAGCCGATCTTCCTAACAGGGGCAAGCGCCCTGCTTCGCAAGGATTCGCCCGACTATCTGCAATCGTTCTTTTTCGACAAGCCGGCTGTCAGCGCCGTCAGCCAGCGTGCCGCTTCGGCAAGCGTGATCGGCGCGCGGGCGAATTCGACGACGGGGGCGGCTCTGCATGAGGCCATGAAGGGACAGGCATCGACGACCACGATCGCCGATTTCAAGACACATGAAGAGGGCTTGAAGGCGCTCGAGGATCGCAAGATCGACGCCTATATCGGCGATCAGGTGCTGCTGACCAGCCTCGCCACCCGGGCGCGGGAACCATCCTTGCTCGAGGTCGGCAATCGGCTCTTCACGCATGAGCCCTATGCGATCGCCCTGCCCCGGAACGACGCCGATTTTAGGCTGCTTGCCGATCGCGCGTTGACGGATTTCTATCTGTCCGACGATTTTCTGGCGGTGCTCGACACCTATTTCGGCGCCGATGCGCCAATGCTGCACACGCAGATCATCATGCAGCACGTTCCGTAGGCTTGTTATCGACCTACGGAAGCACGAACAGCAGCGACAGGAACAGACCTGCGAAGATGATCATGCCGACGCGGTTGTTCGATTTGAACAGCACCAGGCACTGATCGGCATCGTTGATATCGAGCGTGATGATCTGCCAGGCGAACATGCCAGCTGCGACAACCAAGCCGAGATAGGCGATGATGCCGACGCCCGCGAGCAGGAAGGCCGCGAAGGTGAGGATCAGCATCAGGCCATAGAGACCGACCAGCCATGGCTTGGTGTTGTCGCCGAAGAGACGCGCGGTCGAGCGGACGCCGATCAGCTCGTCGTCTTCCTTGTCCTGGTGGGCGTAGATGGTGTCGTAACCGATCGTCCAGACGACCGCGCCGATATAGAGCAGCACCGGCGCCAGCGAGAGACTGCCGAAGATCGCGGCCCAGCCCATCAGCGCGCCCCAGGAGAAAGCGAGCCCGAGGAAGAATTGCGGCCAGTCGGTGAAGCGCTTGGCGAAGGGATAGAGCGCCACGATGCCAAGCGACGCGACGCCGAGAATGACGGAGAACCAGTTGAGCTGGAGTACGACAATCAGGCCGACCAGAGCTTGCAATAGAATGAAAATCTTCGCCTGCATGCGGGTGACGCGGCCAGACGGCAGCGGGCGCGAGCGGGTGCGCGCGACTTCCATGTCGATCTTGTGATCGACGAGATCGTTATAGGTGCAGCCGGCGCCGCGCATGGCGACGGAGCCGACGAAATAGAGCACCAGATGCCAGATCAATTGAGCGCCGGAAAAGAGGCCGACATGGGCAGCCGCATTGGCCGCCATCGCCGCCGACCAGAAGCACGGCCACAGCAGAAGCTGCCAGCCGATCGGCCGATCCCAG
Source organism: Rhizobium sp. 2MFCol3.1 (assembly GCF_000377565.1). Lineage (GTDB taxonomy): Bacteria > Pseudomonadota > Alphaproteobacteria > Rhizobiales > Rhizobiaceae > Rhizobium. Next base: position 79,783 of record NZ_KB898375.1, read on the forward strand.
CGCGCCAGCTGCGCGTATGGCCAGAGCCATGGCGGCAGCACCCGGTAAACCCAGTTGTTGGACGGCGCATCCGCAACGCGCCCGTTGATTCCGTCGATCTGTTGCATGCGGCCATCTAGCGACGTGGGGGATGGTGGGTCAAGCGGGATGGTGGGGTGGTGTGGGTGTACGATGGAGAGGTTGGTGGGTGGTGCAGGATGGAGAGGTTCGCGGGCGTGGCCCCCTCATCTGCCTGCCGGCATCTTCTCCCCGCGGGGGAGAAGAGACTCGGGGTGGGCCGCTCGCGCCAACCTTCCCTTCTCCCCTGCGGGGAGCAACCATGTCTCATCCATTCACATATTTCGGCGTCCATTCGGTCTGCCTGGTGAGGATGGTGTTGGCGAGAATGACGAGTTTTCTGGCGACCGCGATGACCGCGCACAGGTGCTCCTTGCCGTTGCCGCGCAACCGCTTATAGAAGGCCGCCAGATCCGGATTGTGCCGGCTGGCGGTGAAAGCGCACATGAACAGGCTCTTGCGCAGCCTTTCGCGACCGCCCTGGATCCTGCGCCTGCCGCGATGCTTGCCGCTG
>NZ_KB898376.1 GCF_000377565.1 Rhizobium sp. 2MFCol3.1
AGCAGTCGATGGACCTGGCTTCGACTGAGGTCGAGCCGTTCGGCTGCCTGGACGACGCTCAGACGTTCGTCACGGATCTTCTGGATGAATTCGAGGCGATGCAATTCTTTCTGCGACATGGTGATCAAAAAGGACATGACGACTCCGACCGCTCATGGTCTCGACCAGACTGAAGATCGTCATCCTTGCTCCCAACGTTGGCTTTGACCAGTGCGTCGAGAGGCGAGACTGTCGCATCTCTAACTGGCCCAACTGTCGCATTACTAAATAGCCCTTACAATCAAAAATCGCATAATCAACATTATGGAACTAACATGCAGTTTGCGGGCTGTTGCGTTTCGGCCTGGATGTTATCGTAACTGTCGCGTCCAACGGAACAAGCTACGGGCGAACGATTGATTGGATTCGTCCAGCCAATGCTCGCCCGAGTTCTTTATCTTCGGTGACAGATTTCTGCATCAAGTCATTGCAATGATGATGTCATCGACGCCGCGTCGTTGATCATCTTCCAGCCGCTTGACGTTCGATGGCACACACATTTCATCGCGACCGACAACCTTTTCCGATACCGCGCGTTTCCTGAGACACGACCCATCAGGATGCCCTCATGCCCCGCAAACCCAACTTCGAACTTCTCGCCCGGTCAGGCTACGCCGCTCGCGGGATCGTCTTTCTCCTTGTTGCCGGGCTCGCGCTTCTATCGGGAGTAGCCGGAGGTAAGGCAGACACGAAGTCGGCGGTTTCCACATTGCTCGAGCAACCGTTCGGTCGTGTCTGGGTCGGTCTCATAGGTCTTGGACTTCTCGGCTTCGTTGCCTGGCGCTTGGCGCAGTCACTCGCGGACAGCGACGGTCACGGCACGGATCGGAAAGCCATCGTGATCAGAGCGGCGATGCTCGGCAGCGCCATCACTTATCTCGGGCTCGCTGGCTACGCGCTTGGCCACGCAATTGGCGGCGCAGGCGGTAGCGAAGGCTCCGGTGAGAAAGGCCTCGCCCAATGGGTCATGTCGCAGCCGTTCGGATCCTATATCGCCATCTTGATCGGCATCGGCTTCATCGTTGGTGGCGTGGTGACATCGGCTAAGGGCCTGACGCGAAAATTCGAGAAGTACCTGCGGCTGCCGGATGCCAAAGGTGTCGTAGGTATGGTCTGCATCTATGGCCTGGTGGCGCGTGGCGTCGTCTTCGCGATCACTGGTGTGCTTTTCGCGTATGCTGGCTTCACAGTCGATCCCGAGCAGGCCGGGAGCATCTCAGAGGCCTTGTCATGGCTGAGGCAGCTACCGTTCGGATCTATCCTCTATGTGGTCGTCGCAGTTGGCTTGGCGGCTTTCGGCATCTACAATCTTGTTGAGGCCCGATACCGGATCGTGCGAGGGCCATCGGTCGGTGATGTCAAACGCGCGCTGCCAGTTTGAGGCATCCGAAGCTTCGGCCCCTGAAGAATTCGTCGGAGAGGTACAAGCGATGTCGGAGGGTAGAACCATCGAAGCCGAGCGGGGGTCCCCTCACCTCCGATCCCTGCCCCATGGTTTCCGAGCGGTCGTCATTGGCGCGAGCGGAGGAATTGGCGGCGCTCTATGTTCTCGCTTGGAGCAGGATCCCAACCTCGGCGAACTGCTGGCGTTGTCCCGCAGTGGCGACAGCTTTGATCTTCTCGATGAAAGCAGCATTGTCGACAGAGCAAGACGTTTCTCTCAAAAACCAGTTCACCTGCTGATATGTGCGACCGGAATGCTCACGACCGACGGGCATCCGCCAGAGAAGTCGCTTCGACAGATAGATCCGGAGATCATGCTTTCGCAGTTCCGGGTCAATGCGGTCGGCCCGGCGTTGGTCGCCAAACATTTCCTTCCACTGCTAGATCGCAAGTCTAGGGCGGTGGCCGCTTTTCTTTCCGCGCGCGTGGGTTCGATCAGCGACAATCGCCTGGGGGGCTGGATTTCGTACAGGGCCTCGAAAGCGGCCCTCAACCAGATCGTCCGGACGGCTTCGATTGAGGTTGCTAGGACACACCCCGAGGCTGTTGTCGCCGCGGTGCATCCCGGAACCGTCAGAACAACGCTCTCAGCCCCCTACTCGGCGGGTCACCTCACTATGAGCCCGCAGGATGCCGCATCTTCGATCCTGAGTGCACTAGACGGGGTCAGGGAAACCGGTACGTTCATCGCTTATGACGGAAGTACCGTTGAGTGGTGAGGAACCCTCACCGGAGCGAGGGACCCTGTGAAAGCCAGGTCGCACTCTCGATGAGGTCGTCCCATCGTCCACTCGCGGCTGTTTCCGCGAGACGTTGCTCCAGTGCATCAATTTCCAGGTCCGGAGCCTCCTCGACCAGGTTTGCGATCTCCTCCGGCCAGTCAAAGCGCGCTGCCAGACCGCGGAGCCGATCTCGGGTGTACTCCGCCTTGTCGCTTGCCAGGATGAAGTAGCCCAAATCCATAGCTCGATCATGGGCCTCGAAAATCCTCAATGCGTCGTCATTGGTATAGAAAGCTCTCATTTGCTCCATCCTTCGTGACCAGCTGAGCTTTTCTGGTGCGCTTGAAAGACACAACCTTCCGGTAACCCTTCCGCGAACTCTGCAGCTCCGGAGCTAGATTCCTCGTTGTCAGAGCCTGCGAGCGCGTGCGAGACCGCCGCCAGGATATTTCTTCGGATGGTCGGTATCGATGAAGCAAAGTCCAATGGCAGTTGCAGCGAAGAAGACAGGTTCCGCGTCCACCGTCTGGACTGAGCAAGAGCGGCTTCAAACTCTGCGCGGTTACGGCTCCAATCGTGATGGTGTAGACGCAGACCTGGAAGAGATTGCTCGTTTCGCCACCGAGTCCTTCAAAGCACCAGTATCTGCCATCATACTTTTCGAATACGATCGGCAGGTTTTTAAAGCGGCCTTCGGCGTCTCAGCCAGACCAACTGCAGTGAAATCGGACCACGTAAGTGCTCTACTGGCGGGCGACATCGTCATTCCGGACGTGTCCAATGATTCCAGATTTGATTTCACTCCCATCTTGAGCAAAGAGCCGGGTCTGCGATCTTACGCTGGTGTCGTATTGAGGGCGCCGGACGGAATGCCGATCGGCACTCTCTGTGTATTTGACCATCAGGCTCGCGATTTCACCGAGGCGCAGCTAGAATTGCTTGGGTTCCTTGCCAACCAGACAATGAGACTGCTCGAGCGCCAACGAGCGAACGAAGGTTTGGAGAACGAGTTGGCGGAGGTAAGGCAGAGCAGGCTTCTCATGAGGAAGTTCGAGCAGCTGATCACCCAAGCTCCGGGCTTTATCGCGATTGTCGACACGCAAGGCTACGTTTCTTACCTCAACGGATTTGCCAGGAATGTCGTTGGGCTCAAGCCAGACGAGAGTATTCCGCCAGGCGTCGAGTTCTTCATGGCGCCCGATGAGCGCGGCACGTTTCACGATGATCTGATGCCGCTCATTCGCTCGGGCGAACGACGATGGCAGCATTGCCGCCTGCGTTTAGCTTGATGTTGCCCGATGCGGAGAGTTCCGAGGCGACGGTTGTCTCATCATAGCTTTCTTGATGGGACGTTTTCTTGGAGAGAAAGCCCTTCTTCTGGCTATCAACGTCGGTTGTCGCGGTATCATGGCCGGATGCGATCAGAAGATCGCCACCGGTCGTCATGCTCAGGTCGGCACTGTGGTTGTCATCGCCGGCCTGCAGCTTCGACGCCGAGACCAAAGTGTCACCACCCGAGTTCGTCGCTATACCATCCCCGCCAGAGATCGAAGAACCGGTTGTCGTTTCGCTTCCGAAATGTCCCTGGAGCTTTGTGCGGCCCGACTTCCATGACGCGTCGGTCTCGGAGGTGTTGTGCCTATAACAGACCGGCGGCGTCGACAAGGTCCCGCGTGAATGGTACCACACCACCGACCATGCTCCGGTCTGGATTGAACTGGACGACGGATAGCATATCTCAAGAATGTACCGCTTCGGTCGCTTCCAGGCGCACCACCCTTGACGATGTCCGATGGCGAGTCACAGAAGTGCCGGTGTCCTGGGATTAAAGAAGACCCTTCGCCCGCAAACCGGCCGCGAAGGTGATGAGCGGCATCACGAGAGTCAGCGGCTTGTCCTTCAGCGGTTCGGCGCCATAGGAGGCGTACCAGTTGGCTGCGCGCTCGCCTTTGGCATCGATGATCAGTAGAAGTCCCCCGCCCTCTCCTGCAAGTCTGAGGCAGCGGAGCGCTGCGGCGGCTAGGAGCAGGCCTCCCAGTCCCTGCCCGGCAACCGCGCGGTCGGCAGCCAGTCGTGCAAGCTTGAAGCCCGGCACCTCATGGCGGGCAAGACCGCGTGTCATTGCATCGGGCACAGCTGCGTGCTCAACTGCTGAAGGCGCGATTGTATAGAACCCAAAAATGCGGTCGGGTACTGCGTCATCGATGGCACAGAAGGTCTTTGAGGCATTCTGCTCATGGCTTTGTCGGGCAAAACGGAGCAGGAACTCGTTCATCTGAGCGTCGCCGCAATCGAACTCCGCCCGACCGTGAGACTTGGCGATCGGCTCCTCATGCCATGCAGGTAAACTCATAGGCTGTCAGGCAAACCGGCAATCGCCGCGCGCAGCTTGGCGTTGGGTTTGGGCGGATTTTCCAGAAGCTCAAGAATGCGAAGATGATCGCGCTTTGACACTTTGATCGTTTCGGCCTCTTCGATCACAGCCTCCGCTTCTCGCAGTGCGGATTCGGTTACGAAATTCGTCAGATCGGTATTACGAAGTGCTGCTGCGCGCACGAGCTTAGCCTTGGCCGTGGCAGGAACCCTCAAACTCATACGCTCACTGTTCTCGTTCGCTATACTCGGCATGTCGCCCTCCATCTATCAATCGAATATAAGCGAAACTCCTCTCGGCGTCAACGGTGTGCGTCTTCAAGGCGTACAGGCAAATGCGCGCGCTTCTATATCCTATTGGCTTGTTGCCTCAAGGCTTGGCGGCAATCACCGGACGGCATTATTGGTTTGAGCGATTGCGGCGGCCGGCCTTTTGCAAGGTTTTCGCCGCCGCGGCCTAATTCCAATCATATATGCAGGTGGTGGCCGGCGGCGGCATTGGCGTGGACGCGGCGACCCTCCAACCTATCGGCCTAATTGCCAGCAGGTGCTCTCACCACGAGGTTAATCAAGCCATACGTCTGGCAGTACACGTTAGCAGGTTTCCTGTCTTCGCAAGGGCGAAATCGTTGGTGACGTCCCCCGACAACGCTTGATAACGGCTTTGCGCCGGTTGTTGGCGAACCGTTGCAGTACTTGTGAGGAAGGCTGGTGATGGCAGGTCGATGGCCCCTCTCTTAGAAGTAGGCCTATAATCGATTTGGTCAAAGACGATCACGTTGATCGTGCCCCGTAGCGTGGTGTAGGTCGACGGTAGCGAAGCCGCTCGCGAGCGTGCCCTCAGCGCGCGGTAGCGAGTGAGCGGGCTTTGCGGGCGGTCATCGATAATCTCCGGTATGGTTGGGTTGCTGACACTCAACCAGATACGAAGGATACATCGATGACCAATGACATAATGGACCTACGCGAGCTTGTGGAGAAGACCCCGGACGCGGATATTCTGCGCGACATGATCGGTTTTGCTGTTGAGCGACTGATGGAATTGGAAGTTAGCGCTGCAACTGGCGCGGCCCACGGTGAGAAGAGTCCATCGCGATTGGCTCAGCGCAACGGTTATCGCGACCGTGACTGGGAGACGCGTGCAGGTACGGTAGAGCTGCGTTCCCAAAGCTGCGTAAAGGGTCTTACTTCCCAACCTTCATCATGGATGGACTGAAAATCACACCGCCGCGCAGACGTCAACGAACGGACCCTATCGCTACCTTTTGATATTTGCCTTTTTACCACCGATTCCAGTGAACTCCCTTTCCTCACTCCATGAGATCAAACCATTCCCCACAATAGCGCTCCTGGTCGCGACGCGGTGGACGTTGTAGGTGACGGTCCTCGAACGACACAGAGTGGCTTCTGGCGCAACGCATAAGCCGTCTGCAGAACTCAATTGCTCTTCCCAGCTCAAGCGAAGTCCGCTGGACAAGTCGGCACGACACGGCAAATGTTCGGAATTAGGTAGCAACGGCCACCTGCCTACAGATGTGCGGACCACACCCTGCCCCACTCGTGCGCTAGGTTAAGCTTGATCCCCCCAGCGACTGCCTGCTTCAGGCAAATCTAGCATCACTTCAGGCTCGGAAGTTGCTTTTCGATATCCGACCCCAGGGGCGCTGAGGTCATAGACCTCCAACGGAACGCCGGAAATGTCTGTGGCCAAAATCCCTACGAGTTCTGGGGGCGCATTGCGCAGGTAGTTCTCCGCGTGATCAAGAGCAATAATAAGCTCGTCGCGGATCATCGCGGCAGTCCAATCAGAAGGTAGGCCACGAACCGTCGTGTAGTCCTCATTCGTGACGGACAACGCTTTACGACGAATCTCATCGACTATACGCAGTGGCGAGAAGTAGGGAGGCTTACCTGCTGCGGCCATGATTACTGGCCCCAACGGGCACATGTGGTTTTCGATCATCAGCAGATCGACATAGTCCCGAGCCTTCGTCCGCGTAGACGCGGCAATCACCTTGTTCACTGCAAGATCCGACGGGTGTAGGCGCGATCCCCACTCATCATCCCTGACCAGCGGGAAGAAGCGTGTCCGGGTCTCGCTCATCCATTGAACAAGGGTGCGTTCTCCGTCGCGAACTACACTCGCCTCAACGCAACCGTAAATGTTGACTTCAATCGATACTACGAAGCCATCAGCCTCTAATTTCGCGATGTCAGTACCCGCCGAGACGCCAATTTCCTCGTCGGTATCATGAAAGATGTCAATGTCATCGGACATCCGTGGCCAATCCATGTTCAAGACCAAGCCGCCAGCAACGTAACTGGTGTCAGACCTGTTTCCGGCGATGGAGGCCATGATTTCTTTCTGGATCCGCGTTAGTGCCATCAGCGCTCGTCTCCTAGCTGAACGATCATTCTTCGTCCCATCGCATAAGCTCTCGCATCGCCGCGCTCCATAAGGGCATTGGCGACAACTCGCACCTTCTGCTGTAGATCATTCAGCTTTTCGAGCTCGATGTTATCGAAAACTCTTAGTCCATACCTCTCGGTCGCAATCCTGATAAATTCCGCAAAACGACTCTTTTCATCCCGATGCGCGGAGCGCAATTTAGCCGCTGCACTCACGATCTCATCTCTGCGTGCTTTCGGAACGAGAACCTCCACCCTAACAAGATCAGATGCTCCTCCAGTCTCCCGGTACTTCTTGATGCGTTCTTTGGCAGACATGGTTACAACTCCTACATGCGGACAATATAGGCGTATCCCGGATACTCATCAAGTATCTATGTCTGTGGTGAAAAGCAGAAATTTCAGTCCGATTCACCACCAGGAACGTATCACAACAAAACCCATCGACTCCTAGATGCTGCCCCTGCATGGTCTGTGACGTATTCAGGATCATACGAATACACGCTGATCCGAGAGTAAGCGGCAAGCTGAGACCGTTCAGCGCGTGTAATTCCACGGCATGAGTGCATCGAGATCGCTGCTGGGCCAACCATTGGCTATGCGCTCGAGCGTCTGGGTGAGCCAGGCCTGCGGATCGATATTGTTCATTTTCGCTGTTTGAAGGAGCGTGGCGATTGTTGCCCAAGTCCTTCCACCGCCATCGCTGCCGGCGAAGAGGCTATTCTTCCTGGTAATTGTCTGTGGCCGGATTGCACGCTCGACTATGTTGTTGTCGAGTTCGATGCGGCCGTCGGTGAGAAAGCGCTCGAAGATGGAGCGACGCGAGGTGGCATAGCGGATCGCCTCGGCCAGCTTCGACTTGCCAGAGATCCGCGGTAGGGTCGTCTCCCAGAGGGCGAAGAGCTCCGTGACAACCCCAGCAGATGTCGCCTGGCGCGCGGCGACACGGGCGTCAGGACTTCGCCCGCGAGCTGTTTCTTCCACCTGCCAGAGCTTCGCCATCAGTTCCACCGTCTCGGTGGCGATCTTGGAGCTGTCTGAGGCGTGGAGCTCGTAGAACCTGCGCCTGCTATGGGACCAGCAGTAGGCCAGCATCACGCCGTCATTGCCTCCGTCAGATCTGGCAAGCTTGTTATAGGCACCATGTCCGTCAACCTGCAGAATACCGCGATAGCCACTCAGATGCCGGGCGACCCGATCGCCAGCACGGCTATCTTCGAAGCGATAGGCAACCATCGGCGGGCTACTGCCACCGAAGGGTCTATCATCGCGGGCATAAGCCCAAAGCCAGGCCGTCTTGGCCGATCCGGATCCGGGCGCGAGTGTGGGCAACGTCGTCTCGTCAGCGAAGATACGCTCAGCCTTCTTGACCTCGGCGAGGATGTAGTCGGCCAGGATATCAAGTTCAAAGCCGAGCTTACCCATCCATTGAGCCATCAGCTTCCGGTCAAGCTCGACCTTGTCGCGGGCATAGATTGCCTCCTGCCGATAGAGCGGAAGGCCATCGGCATACTTCGAGACGGCGATCTGGGCGAGAAGCGCTTCCGTCGGAATGCCCGCCTCGATAACGTGCGCGGGTGCGGCGGCCTTAATGACGCCGTCTTCATTTTTGAAGGCATACTTTGGTCGGCGTGTGACGATGACGCGGAACTTCGCCGGCACGACGTCAAGTCGCTCCGAGACGTCTTCTCCGATCAGCACCTTCTGTTTGCCGAGGTGTTCGGGCAGTTCATCCGGCTCGATCACCACTTCGACCCGTTCCAGATGCGGTGCGAAGCCTTTGCGCGGCCGCGGCATCCGGGAGCTGCAGATCGGGCGGCGTCATGACGTCTACTAGAGCATATTTCGCTCCGATTTTCCTGCCCTTTCAGGCGGTTGATTCACTTTGCCGCAGGCATTTACCCAACAAGCTCCGGCGGCTTCACCGCCACCGAGCGCACCCGTTTCCAGTCCATGCCGTCAACGAGCGCCATGAGCTGGGCAGGGTTGAGCTGGACTCGGTTGTGGCCTATCCGCGGCCAGCAAAACTGCGCCTTCTCCAGCCGCTTGGCGTAAAGGCAAACCCCGGATCCATCCCACCAGACGATCTTGATCCGGTCGGCCCGTTTGGCCCGGAAGACATAAAGCGAGCCGTTGAATGGATCACTGCCAGCATCCCGCACCAGCGACAGCAGGCTGTCCGGCCCTTTGCGGAAGTCGATGGGATGGCTGGCCAGGAAGACCTTTACACCTGCGGGGATCATGCTGAGCGAACCGCGCGGATGACACGCTGCAGATGCGCTTCTTCAACATGCCGGCCAACCCGCACGACGATACCGTCAATGTCGATTTCGACGACGGGGTCGGGGTCAGGTGCGAGGCTCTGCGGATCAACTGCCGCTACTAATCCAGCCTCATCACTGCCCAACAGCTCTCTACGCCAGCGGTAGAGTTGAGACGGCAAGATACCGATCTGCCGCGCCACTACAGACATATTCACACCGGGCTGACAGGCCTGCTCAACCGCTGTGGCCTTGAATTCGTCGGACCAGAACCGCCGCAACTGTCGCGGCGACCCGTCAAGGCGATCGGGCACCGCCTCGATCATTCGCATCAACCCAAGGCTAGCCGCAAGTCTAGACATAGATCCTCACATTCAAAGAACTCTTATGCCCGACATACCCTACTCAACATCAGCCGTGCCAGATGGGGTCTCCTTGCCGCTTACATCCGAGAGTTTAGTGCCATAGAGACAGGTGGCAGTTGCTGCGCAATTCCGCAAATGTTGGTACCGACGGCAAGAATTGTCGTCAGACCTCGCTTCGCTTCAGCAGATAGTCCAAGCCCCCTGCCCGGTACCAACGGAAGCCATAGGGTTCGAGGACCATGTGGTGTTTCCCGTCTTTGGCACAGCTGTCGTGTCCATCTAGAATGTCGATCAGCACGCCTGCGTCTTGATCAACATTTGCCGCAAACGAGACTTCCAAGGGTTTGTCGTGAAAGCTATGGATGGTGATGACGACGTTCTTCCGCCACTCGTATCGCATGATGAGAACGCCAGGATCACCGCAGGTGAGAACTTTGAAGCCTCCCCATCCGATCTCCGGCGCTTCCTTACGCGCCCGGATCATCCGCTCAGTCCAGTTCAGCATCGAGCCCAGGTCTCGGCGCTGAAACGCGACGTTGACGTGGTCAAAGCCGTACGGTCCCTCCGATATAACAGGAAGAACGGGCTTCTCGCTCTTGGTGAAGCCGCCTTGCGGTTCGTCTGACCACTGCATCGGCGTCCGCGCACAATTTCGTTCCGGCAATGATAAGTCATCACCCATCCCGATCTCGTCGCCATATCGCAAAACTGGCGTTCCCGGCAACGAGTACATCAAGCTGTAAGCAAGCTTCAGGCGCCGGATGTCTCCCCCCAGCATGGGTGCCAAGCGCCGCCGGATGCCGCGATCATAGAGCTGCATGTTCTTGTCCGGACCGAAGGCAGAGAAGACCGTCTGTCTCTGGCTCTCGGTCAGGCGTCCAAGATCCAATTCATCGTGGTTTCGAAGGAAAACACCCCATTGCCCCGTTTCTGGCCGTTGCTCAGTATCGCGCATGGCCTTTGCGAGCGGTCGGGTGTCCACGCTCGCCATCGCATAGAACAATGCTTGATTGACGTGGAAGTTGAACATCATCTGCATGCGGTCGCCATCATCACCGAAGTATTCGAGGTTCTCCTTGGGAACCACGTTGGCTTCGGCCAAGATGATGCTGTCCCCCTTCCTCCACTGCAGAAACTCGCGGAAGGTACGCAGCATATCGAACTGCTCTTTCGGCTTGGTTACGTCGGCACCCTTCTCGGCAATGACGAATGGCACTGCGTCCATCCTGAAGCCCGACACGCCAAGCTGGATCCAAAAGCCCATAATCTTCAGGATTTCAGCCTGCACGAGCGGGTTTCCAGTGTTGAGGTCGGGCTGGAAGTCATAAAAACGGTGGAAGTAGTATTCACCTGACTGCCTATCACGGGTCCAGGTGGATTTCTGAACTCCTGGGAAGACCATCCCTTGGTCGGCGTTGGCGGGTTTGGTTTTGGACCAAACGTACCAATCGCGGTATCGAGAATTCGGATCGGCACAGGCCTGTTTGAACCAAGGGTGTTCGTCGGATGTGTGGTTGACCACGAGGTCGATCAATACCCGTATCCCGCGTTGCTTGGCACCGTGCGTGAACTCAACGAAGTCGCCGAGAGTGCCGTACCGGGGATCGACGTTGTAATAGTCGGAGACATCATAGCCGTCATCTCGCCCGGGAGACGTCTGGAAGGGCATGAGCCAAACGGCCGTCACTCCCAGCCCGGCCAGATAATCGAGCCGTCGCTGTAAGCCTTGGAAATCCCCAACGCCGTCGCCGTTGGAGTCCATGAAGGTTTCAACCGAAAGGCAATAGACGACGGCGTTTTTGTACCAAAGGTCGTTGATCAAAGTTTCACTCCCGCAGAACACGTTGCTCACGGAAGGCTTGCGTGCGGGAAAGGTTCCAACTTGAACCGATGGGTTGGAGCGCAAGCAGCCCTCTATTGCGTTCTATCGGCGGGTGCGCCACGTTCCCGCTTCCACGCCGATCCGCTTACAAGCAACCCAGCGATGTTAGGGTTCAATGAGCGCTTCCGGTTCGCTCGCCACCTTCGTCTTGCGGATGATCTTGCCTGCCGAACCCACCAAACAAACACTGCTTGCTCCAAAGAAACGGCGATTCAGGCAAAGTAATCTACGGCTGTTCCTCGCTTGATTTTTGGGGCAGACACGTTCCAACCCCGTTTCAATATCGTCATGCTGAGGGACACCCATCAATCTGGCTACAATCTCGGAAGCGCCGGTCCATTAAGGCATCTAGGCGATTGAGGTGACGATGGAGGTAACAGGGTTTGAGCTTGTTAAAACCGATATGAAAAGCGACCCCGAACAAAGCTGGACAGGAATGACAAAGTATGCGCGCCCACGAAAACAGACGGCGGTCGGACAGCATGCGTGGCTTGGTGCTCCATCATGGAAGCTTTGGGGATCTTAACAAGCTCGGACCTTGCTGAGGACACTTTGTCCGCCATATACGACGTCGATGAATGATTCGAAGATCTTCGTTGGCCTAAGGCCAATCCGCAGCAGCCGTGACAAGCCCACCCAGCCGAGCGGGCCTAAGTGCCAATGGGACAGCTGCGAAAATTCGGGAACCCAAAGAGCGCCAGTAGGCAGTGCCGCCGAGGGACTGTATCTCACCTTCTGGCTGGAGCATTCAAAGGCCTACGGTCGTGGCTACAGCTACTATCCTAGCCATTCGGATCCCGTCGTTGCGAAGTACCAGCTCAACGCGGCTGCGGGGAAGATCGCCACGCGCGGAGTAAGGACGGACCAGCCAAAATTCGAGGCGCCATTGCCATCGTCGGTTCCGTCGGGATCAGCGAAATCACTTAAAGCACGAGGCAAGGCCAGCCAACCGAGCGTGACAACATCGTGCCGGACGCTCAAGCCACTTGAGGCTAAGGCGTTTGAAACGCTTGGGCTTCAGCAGGTAGCGACACCTGAGGACATCAGACGACGATACAAAGAGCGGCTGAAGCTACACCATCCCGACGTTAACAGCGGTAATCGTCAATCAGAGGACCGGCTCCACGCGACGATCGAAGCCTATAAAATCCTCAAGCTAAATGGTTTTTGCTGACGACGAACTTCACGCGAGCGCTCGTTGACGGCTTTACGCGCAACAAACAGGCTCGATGATTCCGCTCCCGATGTGACGTTCTAAGCGCTTGCGTGAATGCGCCCTCTTTGACTACTGCGCCAGGTGGCGGTTAAATAGGACTGTATTCGGATGATTACCCTTCCAAAATCAAAACTGTGGCGGCGGCCCCCTCTTTGGAACATTCTGAAAAGTCGGCCATTTAATCGGAAATGAATGAAAAGCATTCGATAATCGCCCATCGGAGGGGCGTCATACCGGACAACGCAGACGAGAAATGGCTTCTGTCTCTGTCGACCTGCGACATGTATCAGTTTAGACGTTTTCTAGCTGACGGCGGAAAGCCACTCTTCGTCCTCGCTCCAGAGTCGACGGCGTTCGCGCCCGTGTGGCTGCTGCTCGCATTTGACAGCAACAAGCAGCTCTTTCGTGTCACAACGGCCACGGACTCGATGGCACGGCGGTTAAAGTCAATCCGGCAGGTCTATCAGGTAGCCCGCAATTGCGGCTTTGTGGACCTGACGATACCAGTCGAACAGAGAGAATAAACACTTGGACGTGGCTTGCGCCGGGTGTCAGCGATGCTGTGGACCTCGTACCGATCTATCGCTTCTAAGTTCTTTGGGTATTCGTCACAGATGATTGAACTTGAGATCGTAGGCGACGAAGTTGGACACCGTTGCCCAGCGGCGACGTCATATAGCGGGCTATTGCGGTTGCTCGGCTTACGTTGCACCAGCTGGATTGCCGCAGAGTTAGCCTGCCGAGAATAGCGAGTTGAATGGGTTCGCGCTAAAGTCAGGGCTGGAGGGACTGCGCACGTCTGCGGATCCGGATTTCGATGCGTCGACGCTCTTGAACATCCCCTGCTTGTCCCGCGGTGAGCTTATCACCTGGCACGACAAGCTGGGCCGCTGACATCGGTAACACGGTGACGCCCTTGAGTTTTGGATTGGCCTTCAAGACGTTCGCAACCGCGATTGCTCGGGCAAGCCCGAGCCCAGCATTATCCGCCGGCTGGAGAGCGTCGACCGGGAGCCGGCCGTCGATCACACCGATCGACGCGTCGTCGAGGTTGGAGGTGCTTCTTGCGACGCGTTGCTCATCAGTGTGACCGATCACCTCGACTACGTCGACCTTATAGCGTTCGAGGTTATCGGAAATCTGTTCTGCGATCGAAGTTTCGAGCTTCCCCTCGAACGCGGGTGTCAACGCCGCGCTGCCTGAGGTAAAGTAGTAGCCTCCAGCTTCGGAGAGATTGATGATCGGAGGCCACTCGTGCGGTTGGATGTCGCCCTTGAGCATCTCTTCGAGTTTGCGCGCTGCCTGGTCTAGTGGAACGTTATTGTTGGCGAGGACTTTCGAAACAGCGGCAAGCTTTTCCAGATCAGTGGGGCTCGCGTCGTTCATTTTGAGCCCGTCTATGATCTGGCGAGCGGAGACAAGTTCGCGCCATTCGCTCTCGAATTTTGCCCGGTCCGCCGGCGTCAAGGGACCGCCGAGCTTCGCCTGCGCCTCGACAAGCTGTGCCGACAATTTCTGGTTTTGTTGCTCAAACCTCACCAGCCGCTGTTCCGCGTCCAAGCGATGCTTTCGCTCGGCGGTAATCATTGCGGCAGCAACCAAAAGCAGACAGAACACCAACAACAGCATAGATTCTGCCATCGTGAGGCCGAGAATGAGCCCGCGGTTGTAGCCCTTGTGTTCAAGTCTTGGGCTGGTTTCCGCTTTCGTCACCATTTAAACAGCCGCCGTTTCGGCTCAGGGCCCGAACCCGTTGGCCCCGGCCGGGCCTCCTGCGATGTGTCGCTCGTGGCTTCCGCCGCCGTGTCTTCCCTCACGGTGGGGCCGATAATGTCGATAGTCGATGCTGTCATAGCTGGGGACAGCGTTGGGCTGTGGCGTTCGATGGCTTGCGCAATTCGATCCAGTTTGCCGTTAATGTTGGCGAGTGGCCCGAGTGTCTCGTCTAGCTTCGCTGCCTGGGAACGGGTCTCAGCGGCCCCCTCCTCCATCCTGCGCAAATGCACGTCCGTCATGTCCTTGATTGCGTCGATTGCTGGGGTGAGCTCGAACCGGATCACGTCCTCCGGTTTCCTGATTTCACCAAGGCGTGTCCCGACGCCCTCGACAGCTACACCGAACTTGTCGATGATCGTGGTGAGCTTATCTGTCGTTTCGGTAAGCTTCCTAGTGGCTGCCGCTGCCTGGTCGGTGACTGACTTGCTATGGTCCTCGATAATGGACGAGAGTTTGGTTGCAGCTTCCTGGATCGGGATAATCGCCTCCTTGGAGATCGCCTCGATCACTTTGCGGATTTCCTCGCCGTTTTTTTCGGCTTGACGACCGATTTCCTCGAAGCCTTCCGTCAGCATCTGGTTGCTGACGCGACGGTAGTTCGAGAACTCGCGGGCCGAGGTATCGAGTTCGGTGCGCACGCGTCTCGTCATCTCGGCCAGCTCGTGGCGGGCGCTGCGTTCGATGTCGATCGGATCGCGGCGCATCTGGTTGAACAGGATGCGCAACGTCACGCCAGCGATTGTCGATGTCACCGCGATGCCGAAGTTGCGAACGATCGTCTCGATCGAGGTCTCTCCCGCAAACAGGTAGAGGGAGACACCAAGACTAGAAAGAGTAAAAAGGAACCCCATGTAGTATAGGTTGTCGCCCGCCTGCTCATTGTGGAGCCGGAAGCCCGCGAGCGCGATAGAGGCCAGGAAGTAGATGGCCATCAGCGTCAGCGGAACTGCGGTCACGACAAAAGTGGACCAAGCTGCCAGCTTGGCCGACCAGATAAACGCCATCCCACCCATCGTCACAGCTGCGAACAGCATGATCGGAGCCCAGTCTCGAAATGCAGTCCTTCCAGTATCGCTTGTCGCCATCACTGCAACCCCTCCAAGCGGGTGAAGCCTGCGAAGTCCCCGTTGTTCTTTTCCACCCAGGATTTCCAGAACGTAGCAAGGTCTTCCATCTTGAACTTCTGGCCCGGCCGTTGGAAAGCAAGGATTTTGACCTGCACTCCATCTAAGGACGTTCGGAACTTTTCCCGCGCGGGGCTGGCTTCGAACTTGGTGATCGAAACCCCATCACGGTAGCTGGAAAAGTCCGTCGTATGCTCGACCATGTCCGAGGCTATGTACAAGGTTTTGCTTATACCCGCAGGCAAGGGCTGAAACGCCTCGAGGTTTATCCGCTGGATGCCCGCCATGATCGGAGAGAACTCGCCAGAAGCGCCGGAGCCGAGCTTGCCCGCGATATTGTCCAAGGGTTTCTGGAAACCCTTTTCCCAACGTTGCTGCACGAGCTTGGGATTGCTCGTCCATTCGTTGGCGAGAGCGCCACTGCCAGGATTGCAACCATGAAAAGTCCGCTCGAGCTTGCCCTCTTCAGCGGTCAAAGCGAAAACGTCGATTGCGCCGTTAACTGGGATACTGGAAACCAACCTCTGAAATTGGTTTTTGAGATCGATCGACGTAGCTTCGGAGATCGGATCCGTCACATCAAGCAAGATCGCTGTCTCGCTCGTTGCTCCGGTTGTCGGGCAAAGAGAAGTCTTGTCTAACGAGATCGTCGACATCGCTTGATATTTGATCCACCCAAACGCCCCGATCATTGCAACGGCCACGGTCGAAAGAGCGATCGTTCCGATTACAGCGCCGGCCGAGAAGCCGCGTCTTCTTGACCGACTGCTACGCCGCCTGCTGCGAGCCAACGCCTGCCTCCGGGAATAAATGGTCGAGCTTATGATATTGCGCGACAGCGGCCTCGAAGGCGGAGCCGATTTTGTTGATTTGATCGCTCAGTTCCGCCTGGGCGACTTGAATTCGTTCGGAGAGAACGCGATCGTCCCAGTCATCGCTAGTCTTCACCACCGGGGTGATGCGCTCAAGCTTGTAAGCGACCGCGAAATATGCGGGCTCAGCGTCAGTTCTCGCGGCACGGTTGGCCTCTCGATACGCCGTGAGTACGGAATTGGCGGTCCGTTCGAGGTGACTTTGATATTCGGCGAAAAGCCCCATGGTCCGCGTTCGGTGCGCGATGATTGCGGCAGTTTCCTGGCGACGTGAGCTCAGGTCCCTAACGATCTCCTCTATCTTACTATTGTGCTCGTCGCGGATTTCGCGAAGGTTGTCGATCAAATCGAGTTTTCCGGATATGTAATTTTGCCGCGCCTCGTCCAATCGCCGTTGAACCCCAGCGAAACCAGGATATGGGTCGGTCAACATACAGCCGTCGATGAACGCCAAAATCGAGAAGAAAATCCCGATGGCAAAAAGCATCCAGGAATTGATCTCTATCAATCCGAGCGGAGTTTCCCGAATGCGGCGGATGACCTCTGTCCCTGCACCCTCGAGTATGGTTGCCGACACCTCGCGATAGTGAGCCAAGGCAAGATTCACGGCAAGAGCGACAGCAACATAGGCAGCCAAGCCCACCAAACCGAACAGCTTCATCAGCCAGGATCGATGCACAAGATTACGGACGCAGAAGATGGCGAACAGCAGTGCTGCGCCGATATTGAGGACAGCGAAGACGACGGCCTCGGTGATGCCACCGATAATACCCTGTTCGCTGCCCTTGGCGAGGAAGGTACCGTTCATGACGATTTCAACGAGGACGAGAACCACAAGCAAGGCGATTTTGACACTTGTTGAGCCCGCACTAGGAACCTTCGCCGCACGATCGAGCCTATGCTTTCGCTTGAACGACGTCATCTCGTCCTCCGCGATCTTGAGATCGCGTCGCAGCCCATGCAGTTCGTCGACCCCGCTGGCAATTTCGGCCTTGAAGTCCGAGAGACTGGACGCATTGGCCTGACGGATCAGTCCAAACTGCCCCTCGAAATCCAGGTTCCGCAATCTGGCATCGAATGTCTGTGACTGGTCCTCGAGAATTTGGTACGCCGATGCCTTCTCTTGTTCGATACGAGCAACAATCCGCTGCTCGACTTCATCCAAGGACTGAGCCGAGGTTGCCGGACGATTGACCCGGCCATTCTCTTCACCCTTTCCACGGACGTCCAACGTCTGGATAAGCTTCTCGGTATCGAGCTGTGGGAAGATCTCCGTCGAGGCACGGAAATCGTGGCTGGATTCGCGAACGCCCGACCAGAGTCTGTTCAGTGCTTCAAACGGCAAGGCGTCCTCGTCGGAAACATGGTTGCGATTATCTTAATGCGCAATGCCTACCCCACAGGTTGTAGGCCGTCCAGTAGGAACAGCCGTTTGCTGATTTAATCGCTGACCACGGTTAATGTGTGTCAGGCGTCTTGTTCAAAACCAGCCGCGTTTCCAAAACCATATCAGTGGAACAACACCGCTCGCTACGATCACGGCCCAAGCAAACGGATAGCCAAACGTCCAGTTGAGCTCCGGCATGACTTTGAAGTTCATACCCCATATTCCTGCCATCAGAGTTGGCGGGACGCCTACGACGGAGGCGATGGTTAGGACCTTGAATATGTCGTTCTGCTCGATCGTGATGAAGCCGAGGACGGCATCCAAAAGAAATTGGGCCTTGTCTGAAAGGTGTCCCTCATAGTCGCTGAGCGATGAGATGTCCTTGGAAACCGCGTGAAGCTGATCGTGAAAGCCATCGGACAACTGATTATGGCACATATCCAAGGTGAAGGCGGCCATCCTTCCCACACCAAGTAGGACGTCTCTGGCCTTAGAGGATCGGTCTGCCAACTTTCCGAGCTTCGAAAGGGCATGCCGCAATGTGAAGTCGGATCTCTTGGAGGAACCCGAACCCCTCAAGTTGCCGCGAAACACCGCCTTAGAGACCTCATCTACGGCAGAAGCCAGGTGCTCAAGTACGTCGGCACCACGTCAACGATAGCCTCCATCAATGCGACGAAGACCGCCATGCTGGTGGTCAAAGTTTTGTCGTGCTCCAGCCGTTGGGCAACAATATCGAAGGTTGGCAAGGTTTCGAACCGAACGGTGATCAGTACATGCGGCGTGACGATGAAGCCAGCAGGTGTGAGGTCTGCATGCTCGATCGTCGCTGCTCCGATTACCGGAGCACTCAAATACATATTCTCCCCTTCTTTGGCCAATCGGCTAGACAGCTCGATTTCGCTAAGGTCATGACGAGAGGGTATTCGGACGCCGAGGTTCCTTTCAGTCCAACCGATTTCTTCGCTAGTGGGATCGAGCAAATCGATCCAAACCGTGCCCTCGGGAAGGCTCACCGAAGCAAGCTCAACGTCTGTTGGCTCGCGTCCACAAGAGATTGCTTTCAGCACGCTGCTACTCCGAACTGCGGGGTTAATCTCGGTTACCCGCTCGTATTTAGTACGCAGGTCGGCATCTTAGTTTCTCTTCCTGAAGCGATTTCAAGCGCCTTCGAAGGTCTGCCTGCTCGTAAACGCCCGAACGCGGGAATTTCCCGACAACATTGTCTTCCATGATGCTTAACTAACACAAAAGGGTTGGGGTGGCTGCTGGCACCCGACCCCTTCACTGCCTCAACAACCACAACCCGACTTTCTTCGTTGGTGTCGGAAACGCTTTCATCGCAAGTACTTAGCGTGCGTTCACCCTGATTCAATAGCGAGCGAACGGGATTTGATAACCGGTCGCTCGCTCAATTCGAGTTTTGTTCGGGCGCGGGGGTAACGGCGCTCGTAAAGCAGGGCGCGACGTATGACGCGACAGGGCCCCTTTGTCACGGCGGCTCCGGGACACGTCGCGGTTGGGGCTGGCCGCCGCTGTCGTTTTCGTTGGACTTGGCGACCGCACCAGGTCGGTACGGCAGCGTAAAGGCTGCACCGGCAAAAAGGGAACACAATCGAAGGCAGGAGGCTCGTCAGGTTGCAATGCTTGATGTCCCTATCCGACGACCAAATCGAACCGTTCACACAGGCCGTGCGATGCTTGGTCGACAGTAGCGACGGCCGTGCGCCCTCACCGCTGCGATCAGTCTCGTCCAGTCCAGGCAGGATGGAGCTGAACTCTCGTTCGCGGCCGCAACAGGACAAGTAATTTCTAACTGAAACACTCCATGACGCAAGCCGAGCGCCGAGATCGATTCAGATTAGGACGAGATCGCGATCGATATCATCAACTCTCAACGCGACGCTCGCAATCCCAAGACGGCTCTGCTGCCCAAAGAGCTGTGACAGCGTATGGAAAATAAACCGTGGCCCGACAGATGCCGAGCCACGCTTGTCACTATCGACTGATGGCTGACCCTTAGTCTTTGTGTTCAGGCATTGCTTTCAGCTGATCCTTAGTCCAAGACGTTACCGCGTGTACGTCGCCACTTTCGTCCCGCATCCAATCGAGGTCTGCAAACGGAACGGCAACGGGCTTCGCGCCGATGCCAAGGAAACCGCCGACATCGATCACTACGCTATTGGTGCCGTGAACATGGTCGACGGAGCCGACCTTATGGTCGTCCGCACCGTAAACGGTCGCCCCTTCGAGGTTGTCTGCGGTCAGTTCGGAAGCGGTAAGACGGACGTGGTTGGTGTGGTCCATAACGATCTCCTTGGTCTGTTACGCACTAACAATCGTATATGACGCCGATTGTTCCCCGATGATTTGGTCAATCCCCTTAAAGATCGGTCCGCAAAGCGACCCGAGTGTTATGAGCAGACACCATTGGCCGGGATTCAGCAGATCTTCGATGGAGGCGCAGATCCTGGTGGTCGTCACCGTCAGGCTCGTAGCCGCGCTCGCCACGGTGCTCGCCACCATGGTCGCCACCAACCTCTCGCGCGCAACTTGGTGTTGCCACATCGGATGGAGATAGCTGCTCCCAGGACCTAGATCGGTTTGATCAGACTACAGTATCTCGAACCCACAACGCTTGCCGCGATGTCTGAGATACGACCCAAACAATTCGAGGGCGCTTCTCCCTCCAGAACGATGACACCACAATCATCGACAACCGATATCCTGGCATCGGTGAGTTCAACAGCATACGCCAAAGCGGACGACAGTGTGGCCGCTGCCCCGGCGAGACCGGATAAGGGGCTGACGAAGCTTGATGCATTTGCCTGAAACATCTGACATTTCCTCTCGACTGGAAAAGAAACGCATAGCTCAGAATTTTGTTCATCCTGCGTTCATCTTGGCGAAAAGCGCTGAAAGAGTTAGCTGGAGATGCTACTTTCGCTACGTCAGAACCATTGGATCCTATTTGACCCGGTTCGGACGACAAGCACACAAGTGGCCGGACCTTTGTCCTTTGATGCTCCCCCACTGCCGGTTAGATCGTTGCTTCACAGCTGAATTGATCAGCGGCAAAACGGTTGTGTCATCGAAATGATACCTGGTGCCAGGCAGGGCTACGACTCGCCTTTTTAAGCATTGTTTCCTCGCTGGCGCCGCCGTCAGAGTCTTGCTTCGAACGATCTCAAGCGACACATCCGCCCAGACGCGGGCGAGCACCGTTCGCCACCCCGACATCATAGCGGACTGCCGTCCGCCGACCTTGACGCGATGGTTGCCGAAAGCCCCGCCCTTATGGTTCCGGTCTCGTCCCAAGTCACGAGTTCAGTAGAAAGGGCGAATACAAGGACAATTCGGGCGGTTCGGCCGATCATGCACGCCGCTCCGACGCAGGCGTGTTCGACATCCCGGAGATCGGCGCGTCTCTCGCGCCGTCTAAAACTAACGGACGCCCTGATGCCTCGCAGACGTCCACGCTTGCACTTGATCGAGAGGAGTAACGGCCAGAAACCGGGTAGATCTATGAACTGGAGCAGGAATCTCGGTTTGGCAGCACCAGGTAGATAGAAGGGCACTTTTCTAAGGCGAGAAACTTGATTCCAGCCAACGAGTCGCAGTCTATCTACTCGTCGCCGGTATTCGCTCACCGGCCCGCACGGCTCCTTTCAGCCGATTGCCCGACGGTGCGAGCGGGCAAACATAACGTGCGGAATAAGCGCACGACGGGAAATAAGCGAAATTGAAATCGAGGACCATGGTGTGATCTGGGCGTATTGAACCGAGATCCGCACCTTTAATGGTGTCGAGCAGGTAGCGGCCACCGCCGTATGTCTCGGTTCCTGAGGTGGCATCAGCGAACGGCAGAAAAACACCGCCGCCATAGCCTTCAATCCAATAAAGGGTCAATTCGCTGCCGACTTTATCCGCGAGGCCGTTGGTTCGGGCGAATGCGTGCAAACTTATCTGTCCGTCGTCGCCCGTCGCGACAGCGAACCGTTCTTCGCGAGGGGTAGTTAACCCGACTGTCAGACGCAGCGTCGGATCGTACGGAAATACTGCGGGGCCCAGGTACGTGTCCTTAGTGTCTGGCTCGATAGGTGATTGCGGATGGGATCGAAACAACGCTCTTCGTGTGTCGCACCACATCCGCCATGCTGC
Organism: Rhizobium sp. 2MFCol3.1; assembly: GCF_000377565.1. Classification (GTDB taxonomy): domain Bacteria; phylum Pseudomonadota; class Alphaproteobacteria; order Rhizobiales; family Rhizobiaceae; genus Rhizobium. Next base: position 22,031 of record NZ_KB898376.1, read on the forward strand.
TTCAGGGTTTTCGAGTTGCCGTATCTGGAAATAGAGATTTGTGACAGTTTGCCGCCAATCCCACAGTTCGACTTCGATCATTTACATTACTCCATTTGGACGCCTGTCGAAGGCACTGGTCAGTAGCGTCGCTGCCGACAACGCGCCATCAGCGTTTGGGCAAGATGCCAATGCCGCTCGTCGAAAGCAGAAGAATCTGCATCATCGCTGCCAAGGGCACTATCGAATTGAAATGCAAAACATATGCAACATCCGCGATCGACAAGATCCGAAAGACAAAAAATGCCGGTGTAAGCGCCAAAATCAAAAGGCAGAAGTCAAGCGAACCGCCGCACATGAGCAACGCCTAAAACAGCATTAACGCTCGGTTAACGGTCGCCGCCGTCACTGCTCTCGAGGGCGACACTTTCCGGCAGACCGAACGTTATCCGTGAATGACCTACCGTTACCTCGATTGGCTGGAAAAAGCCCAAGTGGCGCGAAGCTACCGCGCGATGTTTGCGCTTGCCACCGCGATCGTCTCAGATAACACCGCGCCAAAGGAGTTGCGACGCGGCGCGCGGCGAGTGGTCAAGACGCTTGAGCCGGTGATAGATTTGCCAATCGCAAGCGCCGCTGTCTTAAAAAAGGCCCACCATTTCTTTTCGCTACTGTCCGTCTGTCTCGTGAACGAGGTCACTAAAGCCGGATTGCAAAGTTCGGAAGGCCCTGCGCGCGTAGAGCCCGAAAAGGAAGTGCCATTCACACCCATCGACCTCAAAGACGTTCTGGCAAAGTTGGCTGGCCTCGATAATGAAGCGGTTGGGGCGGGAATCCTATCTGCCACCGCTTCGTAGTCCCCATCTGACCTTTATTTGATCCCCATTTTATCGCTAAAGAGGCCAGTGGAAGAAAAGAGCATCGCCTCTGAGATATCCCGCACCGCTCGGCACTGTCGGCCTTGATTGCGTCGGCCTTTGGCTCAATCGCCTGGACCATCTGCCGGGCACGATCCTCGGCGCGTTCGTAGCTGATGGCGATCCGCGTCCTGGTCGGCAAGGGCCAAGGCGATGGCGGCGCCGATGCCGCGCGAACCGCCAGTGACAAGCGCATGCTTGCCTGCAAGATCAGTCATGAAGGTGTCCTTTCGCTCTTTCAGGGCCGTGTCGTAATTGTGTGGGGCGAGGCGCTCTTCGGGAAGAACGCGAGGAGCGATCAGTGATCTCTCTGCTCCCAAGGGAAGGCACCGCCGCCGAGCGGCGGCACAAGATCATTCGGCCTTGACAATCAGTTTCTTGCCGCTGTGGCTGCCGTCGAACAGCATCAGAAGCGTCGCGGGCAGCTTTTCGAAACCGTCGACGAATTCCTCGCCGTAGCGGATCTTGCCGCTGGTCACCAAGGGCGTCATCTCGGCCAGAAACTCCGGGAACGTGTCCATGACATAAGGTGTGGCGAAGGCCATGATGGCGATGAAACGGTAGTGGATCAGCGTGATCAGGCGCGGCAGATAGTTGATTCCCCTGGGCATCTCTGTGTCGCTATAATCCGAGATCGTGCCGCAGATAACCATCTTGGCATGCGGATTGAAATATTCCATCAGCACTGGGAACATCGGGCCACCGACATTTTCATAGAAGGCGTCGATGCCATCGGGTAACGCACGTTTAATCTGCTCTTCGAAATCCGCAGCTTTGTAGTCGATCGCATCGTCCAGACCGAGCACGTCCTTGAGGTAAGCGGTCTTGGCCGGTCCGCCAGCGACGCCGACGACGCGAAGGCCACGCAATTTACCGAGCTGTGCTGCGGTCGAGCCCACTGCGCCTGCCGCTCCGGTCACGACAAGCGTACCGCCCGGGTTGAAATCATGGACCTTGGTCATCCCGTACCAGGCGGTGAAGCCGGTCAGGCCAAGCGGTCCAAGGGCTGTCGACAGCGGTGCGACTGCTTCATCAAGCTTGCGAATATCCGAGCCATCCGACACCGCATAGTCCTGCCAGCCGGACCAGGTCTGGATGGTATCGCCGGCGGCGAAATCCGGGTGCCTGCTTTTCTCGACCACGGCGACTGTCGGGCCGCCCATGGGGTCGCCGATAGCGATGGTGGGCCATTCGGAAGAGCCGTTGCCCATCAGGTTGCGCTGATATGGATCGATCGAAAACAGCGCGTTGCGGAAGAGCACCTGCCCTTCGCTTATCTTCGGAATGCGCGTCCGCACGAGCTTGAAATCAGCCAGTTTTGCCGGACCATCGGGGCGGGCTGCAAGCGTGAATTGGCGATTGGAATGATCGGCCATCATCGTCCTCAGTATCTCATCAACATTTCATAATGGTTGTTACGTAATGACAATTATGAAACTGGACATGCGCTGTCAAGCGCATTACATAGCGATCATTGTAAAACGACGATCGGCAACGGGACGACAGGGCCATGGGACGTCCGAGGACATTTGATGTGGAGGACGCGCTGGAAGCGACGCTGGCCGTTTTCTGGCGCAAAGGTTTTGAAGGCACGTCTTATTCCGACCTCGTGGCCGCAACCGGTGTCGAGCGGCCCGCGCTTTATTCAGCCTTCGGCAACAAGGACATGCTTTTCCTCCGAGCGCTGGAGCGGTACGGATCGCATTACGGCAATTACGTCTGGGAGGCCGTCAGCCATGACAGATCGCGCGACGTCGCGTGGCAGGTGCTCGAAGGCGCCGTGGAACTCAACACGCGCTATGCAGATCGCGCCGGGTGTTTCGGCATCAATGGCGGGCTTGCGGGCTCGGACGAATCCGAGGCCAGCCGCCAGGCTCTGATCAAATGGCGCGCCGACGGTGAGGCCGTCTTAAGGGAGCGCTTCGAAAAAGCGAGACGCGAAGGCGATCTGCCGTCTGATGCCGATCCCGCCGTTCTTGCTGCCTATATCCTTGCGGTCGCCCATGGCATTGCCGTTCAGGCAAAAGCCGGCTTTTCGCGGGAAAAATTGACGGCCATCGCAAGGCAGGCTGTAAGCACGTGGCCCAGCGCTTGAATGCGTTCTGAATCCCAAGGCAGTGTTCGACCCCTTCGGGCCGGCCGCAGACTTTTGTTTGCCGTTCTGTTCGACGTCAACCCCTTCGGTCGCAATTTTGTGTTGCCACATCCGACGGTGACTGCAACTTCCAAGACTTAGATCGGTCCGATCAGACTTTAGTATCTAGACCCAACGGCGCTGGCAGAGCCGCCTAAGGTCGAGTTCATTCAACTGGTAACCCGTTTCACCACGATGACCAGCATCCTTGGCATCGATTAATGCTCACAAAGCCAGATGAAGGGTTCGTCACCTTGCGGTGCCGCGAGGCTGACCGACTATGACGCTATGCCTTTTCCGAGCCGACATCCTCCAAAAGCATTCAGGATCTGCTCCGCGCTTTTCGCTGCATAGCCGAAATAATTAGCGGCAAAACGGCAGACCCTGCTGCCGCCAGTGGGAGGGCGCGCAGGGCTTTCGTTGCTACGAAACTCGCGGCCATGGCAGCCGCCAGCTTCGCCCAGGGATAATCGCCAAGCTGAGCATGTGCACTCGCGTCCGCCCACTCCATGCGAGCCTTGACGATACCCGCGACGTCGTCTTTTATGCGCTCAAGTCGGCCCCGCAAGATCTCGAGTTCCGCACGTGTGTCGCTGTAGCGAAGATGCATCTCCACGCTCGCGGGAAGGTAATCCAGAGGAGCGCTACGCTCTACTTCCTCGGTGATCTCCTGGGGTACCTCGTCAAACGTTCCAGTAGGGAGGTCAATCGGTCCGGCGTCTACACTCTGAGCTTTCAGGAGCTCTCCATTCAATGAACCTACATTGAAACCCGACGTCATATCTTCGCGCTCATGCATTGGTGATCTCCTGTTTGGTTGTTAACGCCGAAAGAGCCCTTAGGTTCACCTACTGCAGGGAATGCGATTAGCCTAGATACTGGTCGTCACGACATGCTTTGCTCTAACGACCTCACCGCCACGAAGGCGGCACTGGCAGCTTGGTGCTCTGCCTCGAAGACTATGGCATCAACCGATCGCGCAGGCGCGCCGAAGAAAGCGGGTTTCGTTTTTCCGGCCATTGTGATGTCTGACCATCTTCCCCTGTTTCGGCGGGGATGAGATTTTCTTTAGCTTCGCTTAGGCCGCCTGGGTCGTGTTTTTGCTGAAGCATCACCTGACCGGTGAACCGAATAGGTCCCGATACTGCCTTGGTTGGCTCCTGAGATATTGATCGGGAGCTCGCACGGTCTCCCCGAAATGGGCCGCGGCATGCCAAGGCCATCGCGGATCATAAAGGATTGCCCGGGCGATAGCGACGAGGTCAGCATCGCCGGTCGTCAGAACGCCTTCCGCTTGCTCGAACTCTGTGATCAAACCGACAGCAATGACCGGAATGTCGACGGCCTGCTTAACGGCGCGAGCGAACGGCACCTGATAGTTGGGCCCGAGAGCAATCTGCTGATGTGATGCCAGCCCGCCTGTGGAAACGTGGACCGCCGAACAACCTCTCGACTCGAGCGCCTTTGCAAAGACAACTGTCTGATCGGTGTCCCAGCCACCTTCGGCCCAGTCGGTCGCCGACACTCGCATCGTCAAAGGCTTGCCGGATGGGAACGTCTCCCTGACCGCATCGAACACTTCGAGCGGGAACCGCATGCGATTTTCGAGAGAACCGCCATACTCGTCGGTGCGCCTGTTGGACAGAGGCGAAAGGAATTGATGAAGGAGGTAGCCATGTGCGCCGTGTAGCTGTACGGCGTCGATACCCAACTCAGAAGCCCTCCTCGTGGCGTCGACGAACGCGTTTCTGACGCGCGCAAGTCCTTCTTTGTCGAGGCTTTCCGGGTGATCGTACTCGTCCTTGAACGGGATAGCGCTTGGCGCTACGGTCTTCCAGCCGTTATCGCTACCCGGACTGATCTGATGGCCTCCAAGCCACGGCTTTTCTGTCGAGGCCTTGCGCCCGGCATGACCAAGCTGGATGGCGATCGGGATGTCCGACCACCTGCGCACGCTAGTTAGCACGCGTGCCATCGCTGCCTGGCAACCGTCCGAATAGAGACCGACGTCGCCGTATGAGATTCTTCCCTCCGGCGAGACCGCCGTTGCCTCGACAGTCAGAATGCCCGCCCCCGAGAGTGCAAGGTTGCCCAAATGGATTTGATGCCAGTCACTCATCTCGCCGTCAACTGCGGAGTACTGGCACATCGGCGCTATCACGATGCGATTGCGAAGCTCAAGAGAACCGACACTGACGGGTGAAAATAGTCTGGTCTTGGACATTGTCTTTCCTTCAAGGTCGGTCCACCCATTGGTTAAGCTTCTCGACAATATAGCAACTTGGTTCTTCAGGGCATGGCACGGCAACGACGTTCTCCGCGGCAGGGGTATTCGCCCCCAGCAAACTTTACCCGCCGCAGTGGGGCGTTTTCAAGGAACCGTTACCTTGCATGTTTGTTAAGTCATGACCAATCCAGGAGGCTTCCATGAGCGATGACAGATATCCAATCCCTCCCTACCCCGAGCAGCAGCAAGAGCCGCCCGGCTATACGGCACAAATGCAACCCACTCCCGATCACGGCGAGCAGTCCTACCGCGGCAACGGTAGGCTCGAGGGAAAAGTTGCTTTGGTGACAGGTGGCGACTCCGGGATCGGCAAAGCTGTAGCGATCGCCTTCGCGCGCGAGGGTGCTGATGTTGCGATTGCCTATCTTAACGAAGATGACGATGCCGAGGACACAGCAAAGTGGGTAGGAGAAGCCGGTCGTAAGGCCGTTCTTATCCCAGGAGACCTGACAACGGAGACCCACTGCAACGAGGTGATCCAGCGGACGGTCCGAGAGCTCGGCCGCATCGATATCCTTGTTAACAATGCAGCGTTTCAGCGGACATATGCCGACATCGGCGACATTTCTGTCGAAGAGTGGGATCGGACGTTCCGCACGAACATTTACGCGCCTTTCTTCCTCTCAAAAGCTGCCATTCCATACATGCGATCGGGCAGCGCGATCATCAACACGACCTCTATCCAGTCGCGCCAACCCTCGCCTCAATTGCTCGCCTATGCGTCGACAAAGGGCGCGATATCGAACTTCACCGCGGGGCTTGCGGAAATGGTGGCCGAAAGAGGAATTCGGGTAAACGCTGTCGCGCCCGGCCCGATCTGGACACCGTTGATACCATCGACAATGCCTTCGGAAAAAGCGGCAAAGTTTGGTCAAAACACGTTGATCGGACGCGCTGGGCAGCCGGCAGAGTTGGCAGGGGCTTACGTACTGCTTGCCTCCGACCTTGGCAGCTACATGACGGGTGCCGTCGTTCCCGTTACGGGCGGCGAAATCATGATTTAGCGGTCAGTTGACTGTCTTTTGCCGAAAATGCCGATCAATCGAAGTCTCGAACCGTGTTTCTAGACAGGCAATTTTTTTGGCGTCAGCAGTCGAGCACTGCAAGATTGTTCACTCAAGCAAGTTGTCGCGTAAACCAGATTGGCTTGAAGGAGGCAGTCTGACCGCTGCGGGCTGTGTCATGGAAGAAGACGCGCCCCATTTGACGACTATCGCGGGCCGCAGCAAGGGCAGCCCGCGATCGCCAACCCAGACGATATCACCGTCCCCATCAGAAAGCGCTACCGGCGCAACGCCAAAGTGAGCTCTGCTGGCGTGACGGGTTGGGTTCCCGCGGTAGCGCCGAAAGGCATTCTCGACCGCCGGTTACGGCAATAATATCGCTGCGGAAATTCGGACCTCTTGCGCAAAGGCCGGCATCTGTGCAGAAGTCATCATGTTCGATGGTCTCTCGTCATAAGCGAAATGTTCACCCAGTAAATATGACTCGTTGCGCCGTTCTGGCTTGCTCGCAGACTTGCAAGTCGGTTGGAAGCAGCACGACACTTTTTTTCATTGGTCGACGGAGAGTTAGAAGGTGACGTCGAGACAAATTATTCCGTAAGCCGGACTGGACGCATATTCAACCCGCACCCGCGAGATGCCGATATAAGAAGGCGGTTGGTCCAGCTTAGAACCAGCAAACGCTTTCTTGCGCGGCATCTCTATCACTGGATGGATATCCGCGTCAGCGTCTCAATGGCTTCGGAATTTCCTGACCCGGCTGTGGACGCCACAGCTCTCTTCTGAGCACCAAATCCGCCGCCCTCCCTTTGATCTATCGAGGAACAGCCAGCCGCAGTTATCACCCTTGCATTCCCTCACAGGTCGCCGCTCGGATCGTGTTGTCAAAAGCTCTGCGGCGGATGAGGCAAGAACGTGCACAAGGTCGCTAGGTGCTTCGATCCTATGCGCCCAAGTCCAGTCTCCGGAGCGGTTCACGAGCGCTTGGCGGCCGCGAGCTTCTGTTGCCACTGCGCCGATATAGGCGACGTCATGCATGTTTGGTTTCCCGACCATCTCCTCACGCAGAAAGACACGGTGGAGACATTCGCGCAGTTCTACCGCAGCTTCCAGAGCCTTCGTTGCCGCAGCAGGATTTTTTTTCGCCATCTGCTTCAAACCAGCTGCTTGCACGTCCGAAACGAGATCGACCCTTCTACCGAAAGCGATCACGTCAATGTAATCGCCAAGGAAATCCGGACCCCATCGATTTCGTCGGCTGTCGACGGTGTTCACAAAGTCGAGCGCGGGATGGCCGCCGCTCAGTCGCATATCTTCTACTGAATTTGCCATATGGAACAGGATACAGTTGCGTGAGTTGTAACGGTATAAACGGATTATACTCGTTACACCGATCGGGTCCACACCATGTCAGCTTCAAACTACGGGAAATTCGCGATACTTTGCGCCATATGGGGTCTGACTTGGATCGCTGTCAAAATCGGCGTGACGACCTTGCCACCCATGTTATTTGCGGCCCTACGCTTTGTGACAGCAGGGGCTGTCTTTCTCACGATAGCGATCTGGCACCGTTCCTCGATGCGGGCACTGGCCGCGGACTGGCTGCCAATCTGTATCGCCAGCTTGCTGATGATCGCCCTGTGCTATGGGCCGCTGTTCTGGGGAATGACAAAGGTTCCGTCCGGCACCGCTGCCGTCTTGGAAATGTCTTTGACGCCCATCTGCTTGTTCGTGTTTGGGATCTTTATGCGGCAGGAAGCATGGAGTTGGCCAGCAGCCTTTGGCCTGGCCGTCGGTTCGATTGGGCTATATCTTCTATTCGTTGGAGGAAATCGCGTAAGCTACGACGAGGGAGCATGGATCGGCATCATTGCCGTATGCTGGGCTGCCGCATCATCAGCACTTGGCTCGGTATTGGCAAAGCCGATGATTGCGAAGCACGGTAGCACCGCCGTCGCCGGTGCGACGACATTCTTGGGCGGATTGCTGCTCGCTGCTGCGGCCCCAATCTCCGGCGAAGACTTCACCGACTTGGCGGCTTCCAACTGGACCATGAAGGCGTTCGGTGGCTGGTTGTTCCTAGTGATCTTCGGCTCTCTGATTGGCTACCGGCTTTACATCCAGCTCCTGAGGGATGCGGGGCCGACACGCGCAGGCATGTTTGCCTTTGTATCACCAGCTATTGCGGTCGCAGTCGGGACAGTGTTGGCACAGGAGCCGTTGACCGCTACCAACCTCGTCGGCATGGGCTTCATGCTCTTGTCTGCGGCGGTATGCCTCTACGGCGCAAAAGTGGCGCCTAGCAAGATGTCCAGGTAATGTCGCCTTGCTCCGCCTCGTGCTGCCTTAGGGCATCGGAACTACGCAAAAGGCAATGCAGGGGCGCTAACAACAAGACATCCGCTATGTGTCATACTGCACCAGCAGCGCGCTGGCTTGGTTGAAGGTTCTCATCAGGTGTGCGATCAAAGCGCCCATCCCATGGCACATCAGAAAAAAGGTGGCTCGTTTGGAAAAAGACCCCGAAATCATCTATTCGCCGTTGTGCACAACGTACGAAAGGGACAATCGCACCGTTCAGGTGACCATTTTTCGCATGGAGTCTGAGACAACCTGGCATTTGGAAGTCGTCAACGAGATGAACACGTCGACCGTCTGGGAGGATCCGTTTGAATCGGATGCCGACGCTTTCGCCGAATTCATGGCGACCGTTGAGGAGGAGGGAATGGGCGCATTCGAAGATATTCCCAGAATCGTTCACTGAACCAGAATGCGGTCTGCGGTCAACTGGAGGGAGCGAAGCGCCATGGCGAAGAATGGGTTAGGCTCCGTTTTTGTCCGCCGTTGCAAGTGGACGATGCCGCCATCTTTTTTGCCCCAACGGAACCAAATGAAATTGCAACCGCGAACCCTAAATTTGCGGGCCAACCTGCGGTTTGCTTCATCCCCGCGTCACCTCGCCCATGGCACACGATCTGGCACACGCTTCCATTAGGGCCTATGAATCTTGGAATAAGAAGCGTTGCGGCCGCGGAAAAGGCGCCCAAAAGACAATCACGGGTACCCGACGCGATGGAAGACGTTAAGCAGGCTCTACCAAGGCATACCTGCGACAGTGCTCCAGATACGCTGCCTCATGGGTCGCGACTAAATCTACCACGCTTGCCCAAAGCCAGGACGGTGCGTCGATTTTCCGGATTGGGCCGCTTTTTAACTCGGCCAGCCAGGATTTCCTGTCGTTTGCATCCATCTGCAGTGCGTGAGCCAGCCCAACGGTGTGCGCAAGATACTCTGCAACGGTCAGTGCTTCTTCCCTTGTTAGCTTGTCGATCTCGATTTTCAAATCTTGAGGCAACAGTTCGCGCACAAATATCGACTTCCCGAGAAGGTCTGTCGCCACCATCCGAGTGCCCAAGTATGGAGACAAGTTCCTCGCTCCTTCGACGACCCGCTCTGCGCTATCGACAGGCATCGCGACGTCAGTGGCCCGGGGGGCACTCGGCGCGACAGCCTCCTTGATATCCATGAGCCGGTACACTTCGTTCTTGCCTTCGCCGATGACCAGAAGTGCCGCCACCCTGAGCCTCCCGAGTGAACTGCACCCCTTCTTCCAGAAAGCAGCATCAACAACCCTTACTTTACCACTTGTCCGAATATCGGGCAGTGCGGAGACGAGGTCCTCCACGCGCTGTTCGGCGAACATCGCATCTACAGATTCACGTTCAAAACGGGTCAGCGGCCAGAACCTTGGACCAATGGGCAGTTGTCGAACCTCGCCTTCGATCCTCTCATCAGCGAGATGTTTCCACGATCGCTTTGCCGCGTGCCGCATCAGCGATTTCACCGTTTCTGGCATCACGCTGGAAGCATTATCGGCGTCGATGAGAAAGGCCTTCGTATAGCCGTCAATCATGCGCTCGAGCATCAGCGCCGTGGTCACCCCCGGCAGGTCTGATGAACGAGCCGCCATGGCAAGAGAAAGCGCCAGCCGGATCAAGTCGTGTGCCGGGTTTCCGATGACTGTCTGATCGAGGTCGCGAATTTGGATCGCAAGTGCCCCGTCCCCATTCGCTACAGGACCAAGGTTCCCAGAGTGGCAGTCCCCGCATATCCAGATCGCAGGCCCGATCGGAATTTCAGCGCGGTCACTTTGTGAAAGCCACTCATAGAAACGCTTCGTGCTCCCGCGCACGTAGGCATGCGCCGATTCTGCCATCTTGCGATTGCGTTCAAGGATCAGTGCCCGGACGCGATCTTCCGGCAATACAGTATGTCTCATGGGAATGTGCTTGACCTGCGAAGGGATTTATTGGCTGCTGTCTATAACGCGGGGTGGTTCGCGACAGTTCCGTGTAGTTGACACGGGGACACGCCGCAGCGTCAAGCGGAAAGCTGCAAGGCGGCTCCTCGGCAGCCCTCAATGGCGGGCGCGGCGCTCGCTGATGGCCACCGCGAGCATCGAACTTGCGGCATCCGCATTGCAAGGCTTCACGACACCAGAATTTACCGAGCGTCATTAGGACATGCTCCCATTCTCGCACCCCACGTGAGCCAAGGCCGATGGAGCGGGAAAGCATCGAGGTCACGCATTACGTTGGCGTTGCATTTTAGCGGTTTGTTCACCACGACTGGACCGAACCGAACGAGCTGCGATGCATATTAAGTTTCCTGTCATGTGAAGCTGTTAAGCCCTTCCTCGAAGTCACAGCAGAGAGTTGAGATGCCCCGTTACGAAGTCGAGATGTCGGACGACCGATGGGTGGTCATCGATAAAAACACGGGGCTAGCGCTCCGGGGTGATTCAGGTGAGCGGGCCACTCGGTTGGAAGCTCAAGCTCTCGCTGATTTCCGCAATGGCATCGGGATCCCGACGCAGAAGCGTGTCCATACGCGCCTTCAAGCCATCCGACTTGCATGGAAAGCAATCTTAGGCGGCCGTCTATAGCTGCAAGAACCGCTTTTTGCTGGGTTGGGTCACGCTAGCTGTATCTCTTCGCCGCGCCATCGCGACAAGTGGTTTGCCGGAAGCCGACTATGGCGAGGCATGTCCAACGCGCGTTCCATTCCGAACGGGTCAACAGAGATATCTTCAATTTTTAGCGCCAAGCGTACTTCAAGCGTACTTCAAGCGTCGTTGCCATGGCCACGCAGTGCCGACCTACATTGGTTTCACCGAGGAAGTCCGCCCGAAATGATCGCGCTACCTAGTCTGCTGAAAACGCCCTTAGCCCCATTATAGATTCCTCGCCAAACGTCTCGGTTAATGCTTGAACGAGCAGCTGCTAAGCAACCAAGCGAACCATTAGCACCAAGCAACCTAAAGTATATTTACGTATACTGATATTAATATTTTGATTAAATCTTTAAAGATTTCATGCTTACTTAATTATTATCCACCACATTCCCCTAAAATCATGGGGGTTCCTCAGTGTTGTGGAAAGACAAGTCAGGTAACTTTGGAGTAATGACGGCGCTGCTGGTCGTCCCGTTGTTCGCATGTGCTGGACTGGCTGTCGACTTTTCTAAAGCCATGGTGAGTAAAGCCGAGCTTCAAAGCGCCGCTGATTCCGCCGTTTTGTCCGCGGTATCGATGGCAAAGACGTCAAACGACACCATGAGAGCCGAGCTGACGAAGGTTTTCAAGGGTAACCTTTCACCAGCCTTGGCCGGATCGGCGTCCGTTGAAGACATCAATATCTCCGCTGATAACTACATCACGATCAACGCGCAGAGCTCCATTCCATTGACGCTCGGGGCTTTCTTTTTTAAGGATTCCTGGCAGTTGAAGGTAGCCGCACAAGCGGTCCGGTCCGATTACCAGAAGGTCGAGGTCGCCATGGTGCTCGACAACACGTACTCGATGACAGGGCAAAAGCTTGCAGACCTCAAGACCGCGGCCAACGCCCTTCTCGACGTATTCGAGAAGAGCAAGAACCCGAACGTCAGGTTCGCGCTTGTCCCGTTCTCCCGCTATGTGAATGTCGGCACCGCGAACCGCAATCAGCTTTGGCTCACGGTTCCGGACGATTATTCCACGACAAAAAATTCCTGCACCACCTCGAAGCCGGTGGTTTCAAAGTCCGGCTGCAAGACTATCACGACGACCGGCACCAACGATGGCGTGAAGACGACGTCTACCAAAGAGCAATGCGATAGTTACACCTACGGCGAACCAGTGACGTCGTGCAGTGACAAGACCAGCACCTACACGTGGACTGGATGCGTGGGGTCACGAAACAGCCCGCTTGACGTCAGCGATACGGAGCCAACAATTCGCTACACAGGACTACTCAATACAAGCTGTGGGTCAGCGGTGGTTCCACTGACGACGAACTATTCAACCCTACGGACCGCCATTTCGAAGATGGTCGCGAACAATGAAACCTACATTCCCGCCGGCGTCTTGTGGGGCTGGAACATGCTGTCGCCGACGCAACCCTTCACAGAGGGAGAGCCGAAGGCAACTGGCATCAGCAAGTTCTTGATCATCATGACAGATGGCACCAATACTCTGTCGCCGAATAAATCGAACTACATGCTTCACACAGGGACCGACACAGCCAAGGCCGACAGCCTCATGACGACTGTATGTAGCAATGCGAAAAACGCAGGCCTGACAATCTACACCGTTGCTGTCGGTGTCAGCGGATCGACTGCGGAAGGGCTTGCCACATGTGCGAACGACAATGGCAAGGCTTTCAACATTGAAGACTCGGCCAAGCTGGTGGAGGTCTTCAAAAAGATAGCCGGACAGATTTTGACGCCTAGGCTTACTATGTGACTGCCGCATCGAGGCGAAAGTTGATCCAACTAAGGCGCAGCTTGGCCAGGGCCACGATATTCACGGACGGTTTGACGTTCTGACAGGTGGTGGTCATGAGCGAAGACATCGGGCAGGCTCTAAGGCGGGCTGCCCTTGTGCTGTTGCCGAACTTAAAGCGACGTGCCTCAGCGTGCACGTTGATCCTTATTGATCTTGCACGGAAGGCAGCAAGCGACTCACGAGCGAATTGTGACTACATCGCTGGCAGATCGGGTCTGCGGACCATGGTAAACCGCCTCGATGTTGTTTCCGCTTGGGTCCAGTAGAAAGGAGGCGTAGTAGCCCGAGTGGTAGGGACGCTCCCCTGGAGGCCCGTTGTCTCGCCCCCCGCTTGCAAGTCCAGCAGCATGGAAACGCTGAACTGCAGCACGATCCTCAGCTTGGAAGGCGAGATAAATTCGGCTCTCGTAGTCATCTGACCTGTCTACATAAAGCTCGTCCGAGCAGAAATACCCGTCGCCCTTGCTGGTAATCCGCCTGCCCAAGGCCCCAAGGACAGCTTCATAAAATGCTTGGGACTCAGCAAACTTTCTAGTCCTGATGTGGACATGGTCTATCAATCGACCGAGATGCTGTTCCATGACATTGCTCCACCCAATCAGCCTACTGGCCTGTCTCTAGAAACTGTAAACGCCGGTGTGCGGCGACAAAATACAATGGGCTGACCTCATGCAGGCTTTAATATTGTAACGGACCTGCAAGAACCTTGAGGTCTCGGCATGTGCAAGGCGAGATCACCATCTTCGTCTCGGGCCGCACAGCTCTGCTTCTTGCTCCAATGCTCATTCCATCTATGCAAAACGGTATATTTATGTCAGTAGTAACGGCTCTCATACCGTGATTTCCACTTGCTAGAATCGTCCACCATCCCTCTCACGAAATTTTAGATGCCGACCTCTTAGCGGATGTTTCATGGGCCTTTGAAGCCAGCAGCGGGCATTTCGTCAACGCGCCGAGATCACCCTAGCAATATCGCGGCCTTCTTTTCCCGCGTTGTGAAAATAGCTCACCAGCCCAGGCGTCATGCCGGCGAAGAAAAGACCGGGAATTGAGCTGCCACTGCCGTTGCCACGGCGAACGGCATTTCCCACTGCGTCAACCACGCCTAGACCGCCAAGCAAGCTTTCAAGGCCAGCGGAGTACCCAGTAGCAGAAATGATGATATCGGGCTCGATTAGCGTCCCATCACGAAGTTTAACGTACTTACCGTCGATGCGGGATACCGGGGAAACGACCAGTGTTTTTCCCTCTTTGATCGATCTGATCGCACCGTCATCGACAGGAATGGCGATCTGCTCGTTACGCAACCTGGTGGCTGCGCCCCTCGTTTCCCTTGGAAGGCCTAGTTCTGAGACATTGCCAAAGGCCATCTTCTGGATCAGGTTTATCGCTAAGTCAGACAGGACCGCCGGAAAGATGTCCATGAGAGGCGAGAAACGATGGACTGCCAGGCCGTTAAAGCGCTTGGGCAGGATCGCCGACCCAGACCGGACGGATAGCCATATTCGCGTCCCCGGGACCCGCGCCAGGTGGTTGACGATATCGAATCCTGAATTCCCGCCTCCAATCACGAGCACGCGCTTACCGGCATAGGCAGTGGCATCACCAAATGCCGACGAATGGTTCTTCTGTCCCGAAAAAGTGTCGAAGCCATCGATGGCTGGTTCGACCGGACGTCTGTCGCGTCCGGTAGCGACAATCACGTTCCTTGCAAAGACCGTCTCTTCCATCGTCTGTACAGAAAACACGCCATCTTGCGCAACGGAAACAACTTCCACGCCGTTTCGTACGCGGAATTCGTGTTTTCGCGCAAAGTCGCCGAGATGGCGCACGACGTCATCCCGCCTCGGAAACGCTGGGGTCTTGTCGGGATAGGTAAAGCCCGGCATGTGAGAGACACTGCGGTGGGTGTTCAAAGAGAGCTGGGGATGTCGGCTTCGCCATGTGTCGCCCACAGACACCCCCTGATCCAGCAGGAGCGGACTTATTCCTCTCCTGACCAACTGATATGCGACTGACAGACCTGAGAGGCCGGCACCGATAATGACTGCCTTTTCGGGATTCGATCTTTCCATGGGTGGACCATGGGCAAAACAATGCCCGATGGCAACACCTGCCGACGAACCTTACACAAGCGCTCGCCAAATCGTGCTTTTCGCTGTGCCATCTTCGCAAACCATGTGCAAGTGTCCCATGCAGGTGGGGAATCATAGATGCCAAAGATCAGACGGATTTTCGATAGCTTTATGGAGCGTCGGATCGCGCACATCCCCGCGCTCGAAGCTACCTCGGATCAAAAGCTCGACCTTTGTCGCCAACATGGAGACTTCGCTGTTGCCTATTCCACCGCTGTCCAGGCAAACCTCAAGTACTTTGGGGATGATACAGGTTATTTGGCATACGCGACAAAAATGGGACACGCATTCGTCCTTGGCGATCCAGTCGCACCGAAGGCCGAGCGGGAGCGGTACATTCGCCAGTTCATCGAGGCTGCGGCGAGCCCGTGTTTCGTCCAGGTCAGCAAAGAGACCGCAGCCGTCCTATCTACCCTCGGTTATCGCGTCAATCACATGGGTGTGGATACCCATATTACGTTTGACCGACACAGCTTTTCCGGCAAACGGAACGAGACGGTGCGATACTCGGAGCGCTGGCTGATAAAGCAGGGTTACGCGATCATCGAATGCGATGGCACGAAGACACAAGCGGACCAGATCAAGTCAATTTCCGACGGCTGGCGATCGGGCCGCATCGTCAGCCGTCGCGAAATGTGTTTCTTGAACCGGCCTTTCTTTCCGGACCTGTCGCCCCACATGCGACGCTTTGTAATCCTTAGCCCAGAAGGGGCTGCCATCGCGCTTTTGGATTTCGACCCCATCTTCGAAGGTGGCATTGTGACGGGCTACACCGCGGCCTTCAAACGAAAGCTTCCCGGCACCACCCCGCATGCAGAAATCGGCTTGACGAAATTCGCGGCGGACAGGTTTCGAGAAGAAGGCCGCGCACGCGTAACGCTCGGCCTGTCTCCTCTTGCTGCCATTTCGGCCAGCGGGTTCACAGAGAGCCGCATATGGCGTGGACTTTTCCAACGGGCGTTTCAGTCGGAGAGGGTGAATGCCCACATCTTCAATTTGAAAGGCCAAGCCGCGTTCAAACGCCGCTTTCATGGCGATGAAATTCCCACCTATATCGCTTCCAAACGGAGAACCCCTTTGGAGATCGTAGCCCTTCTGAGGTTGCTGAAGACCCTCTAAGCTCCGGAGAACGTTTGAAGCCGCTTCCGGCGCCCAGGGAAGCTGGGAAGGTAGGAAAATCCTGCCTCATCGACCTTCGACGAGATCGGCCGGCACGTGCTGGACGATTACAGGTTGTGGAGCTTTTGCCGACGCTTCGCGCCTGACCTATATGGTCTGCAAAGGAGCATGATCGAGCGATATAGCCTGCCGGAACATTCAGCTTCGACAGCCGTTGGCTGCTCACCAGACACAGGAGGAGCATGATGACCAACATCTACAATGAAGGCGTGCCAACCGCTGCCAGAGGCCTCGCCAAGAGCACACTCACCGCGTTTTTCGACAGCCGAAGCGATGCCGAGGCGGCCATCGACAAGCTAAAGTCGGCCGGTGTTTCCGACGTTCGCCTGATGCCAGGATACGAAGCCAACGGTGACGGCCCTGCGGCCGCGGCAGAAAAAACAGGATTCTGGTCCGGTCTTAGCGACTGGTTCTTCCCGGACGAGGATCGCGATGTCTACGCGGAAGGTCTCCGCCGCGGTGGTTTTCTCGTTTGCGTTTCCGTTGACCAGGCGCGCTACGACGAGGCGCATGACATCCTCGATGCTGAAGGCTCGATCGACATGGACGAGCGTGCGGATCGTTGGCGAGAGGAAGGCTGGGCGACGGGAAGCAACCAGCAGGCCAGCGCGTCGAAGGAGGACGTCTTCCAGGCTGACGAGGCTGCCGTGAGCGCTACAGGCGTTGGACGCTATGCGAGAAGCTCGCAGGCGACGTCGCCGCGCGTGCGTGCGTACGATCTGGTCGGAAACCTTCCCGACGATATCGTAGACGACGTTGTCCCGACTGGGCATCAGCGCGATGTGTCCGAAGGGGATCGCCCCCTAGACGAACGGGCCTTTCAGGAGCAATCTATTGACGACCTGCGACAAAGCCAGATGCTGCCTGGCAGCCGCTGAGCGACCGAGGCAATCCGGAGCCGCGCCTGATCGCGCGGCTCAACTCGATGGATGCTATCGCATCTGTCCTTCGTTTTCATCCGCCGGATCATAATTTATGTCCCAATCCTTGACGGGCTTCTTCCCTGGCGGCGTCTTGTGTTCGGTCGCATCTTCCGACCCGGTTATCACTGTCGGCTTGGCACTGTGGACGCCGCTCGATCTTCTATCCGCTACCGATTTGGCAAACTGTCCTTTGGCATCCTTTTTAACATCTGACATCTCACTCACCCTTTCTCACCCTTTTGCTTGCGGCCATCCGAGACCTTTTTCACCTCGGGATCGCTATTGGTTTCGCCGTTGGCGTCCTTCGCCCGGTCCGGGTCGTCCTTAGCAGGCAAGTAGCCCGGTGGTATATTCTCTTGCGGGCCTTCCCATCTTGGCGACTGGTCGGTGGTGCCTGGCGCACCGTCCTTCGGCTTGTCTATACCCATGATCGATTCTCCTCTTGATTTAGATTAACCTTGAGAGTGCGCCGTTGTTCCTTGGGCGGTTGCGGGAACCATCTTGAACGTTCGACATTTGTTTTTTGGCGCGCTCCGTGTCGATCGGACGCAACAGGGATGACGAACATCGCGGTTTTTTCCGATTTCTCGCGATGGCCAATGAAACGGCAGACGAGCGACCACCTGTTCGGCTTCGCCCTCACCTATCAACAGCAGGAGTTGCCATGTCGGGAGGCCTGCAGTCTGAAAAGATCGCCTGGTTTGCCTCGCTGCCGCCCGTCATGCCGGACGAGTTGATTGGCGTGTGGTGCGGCGAAGGCATTCCATCGGGACATCCGTTAGATGGCGTGCTGGAAAACCTGCAGTGGTTTGGCAAGAAATTTCACCCCGATTTCAGGGCGGACGCGCTGTTATTTCAATGGCGTCCGCGACGCCTCGTACCCGCCGAGCCGTCCTTTTTTCCGATCCGGACCGTGATCCGCTTTGCGGCCTTCGGCAGGACGTCGGTCGCTCGACAGTTGTTTTCCCATTTGAGCAAGCTTGTGCGCGCCCGCGACACCACCGCCTTTGTCACACTAAGGTCGTTCGGTGAAGATCAGACGGCGGCCATGGTCTACGACCGGCAGCCGATCGCCGACTTCTTTCGGCGGATCGGAGACGACGAAATTGCTGGCATGATGGTCGTCGAAGGCGACCAGCGGCGGTATTTCTTTCGGCTTCGGCGCGTGGATGCTCCAGATGAGAAGGCCAGACCTTGAGCGGTGCGACACTGGAAACGCCGATGGGCGCGGTTTGGCGGACGGACGAAGCGCCCGACCTCAAGCGCCATATGGCAAGATGACGACGCAGTACGCGAACTGGTATCACGAATGCGTTCGCTTGGGCCGTTGCATGAAGCGTGGCGCAATCGAGAGGGCTTTCAATCTTCTGTTGGGGTGCCGCGCTCTTCGCATCGATGTGTATCGGTATATTGCAACACGGGTAGAAACGGGGCGGCCCTAAAACTGGCAAACGCCCTCTAGCGTGTGGGAACCGCTGCGGCAGCTGCGAGTTCCCTTTTTCAAAAGGAGAACACAAATGACATCCAATACCATTCCGAGTTCGGCAAAGCTTCCTCCGAAGTCCCTCAATGAAGACGCCCAAGATGACGAGCTTCCCGAAAGCAATATCGACGACCGGCGCGCTCCGCCGGTCAACATGGGTGGTAGTCGCGAGGCCGGCGATGACATAACCGATGCCGACCCTGAAACAGGTCGCGCTGACGCAAAGGGCCATATCCCGGCTCCTCAGACCGCGAACCGAGACTGAAGGCGATGAACGAACGCCAAGAACATTTGAACACTGACGAGCTGCAGGCGGACGACGAAGATTTCGCCTCGGCCGTCTGATGGCGGAAGCAGAAGTGGGCGCAAGACCATTTCCCATGCCACGAACGATGAAGCGGAAGACACCACGCGGGTCCCGCGAGCGGCCAATTCCGACTAGGTAAGAGAGGTATCCAAAATCAAGACCGGCCTGCACGGCGCGCCTGCTTGCGCCATCACCTCCGCAGCTCAATCGCTGTCTCCAGCGATCCATTATTTATGGGAATAGCGTGATGGCGCTGCCATCATCAGTTTTGACCCTCCCTTTCATACCTTCTTCCTCAACGGCGCCAAGGGTGGGTGTAAGGAAAACTGTCCCAGGACGCTGCTGGAAGAGCTCCCGTGTATGGACGTCAGTGTACGAGACACTCTCGGTCAAGGCCATGAGCAAGCTCAAGCTACTAATTTAAAATTTTCATGATTTTTTGCTTAATCAGGTAGGAATACGTTAAGCAACTAACCGCGATAAGATTCACCGCAAAGGTGCATGAAGCATCATCCTTCCCCGCAAGATTTCAATTTTTTCATCAGGGCTTCGGATGTCATCCATCATTACAAACACGTCTGCCACTGTTGCTCTCCAGACACTTAGAAAAGCTGGGGCCAACCTTACCGGCACGCAGCAAAGGCTTTCAACCGGCCTACGTGTTGAGCAAGCCGCGGACAACGCAGCCTATTGGTCGATCGCCACAACAATGCGCTCGGACAACAAGGCGCTTTCCGCTGCCAGCGACGCTCTCGGCCTGGGCGCCGCCATGGTCGACACTGCCTACTCGGGAATGAGCCAGGCGATCGACATCATGTCAGATATCAAGGCGAAGTTCGTTGCGGCTACCGAAAGCGGCGTTGACAAGGTTAAGGTCAACGATGAGCTAACACAACGCAAGCAACAGCTACGCAGTATCGCCGTTTCCGGATCGTTCTCCGGGCAAAACTGGCTGTACATGAACTCCGACGAAGACAACGTCGACCGTTCCATAGCCGCTGGGTTTACTCGTGACGAAGATGGCGGGGTCGCAGTCCAAACGATTTCCTTTGAGCTATATTCCCTATGGGACACGCCCGACGTTTCCTTTCTGATCGACGATGAGAGTGGGGACTCCGGGATCACAACAAATTCGGCTTTTGCCGACAGGCTTGGGACCACAAGCGATTGGGTCCTGTTCAACGGTGCGAGGCACCAATCCCATCGCTAAATGGCCTTGTCGGCAGACACGACAGACGCCGAGATCCAGGAGATGCTGCTCGTCGCGGAAGCAATGACGTCAAAGATGGTCCAGGTGGGCTCCCGTCTAGGATCGCTATCATCACGCATAAGCATGCAAGCGGACTTCGCTGCTGACCTCCAGGACGCGCTGTCTTCTGGCGTTGGGCGGTTGGTGGACGCAGATATGGAACAAGAGTCGTCAAAACTAACTGCTAAACAGACGCAGCAGCAGCTAGCGATCCAATCACTTTCGATCGCAAATAGCTCGCCCAGAAGTCTTCTCAGTCTATTCGGCCAATAACGCTTAGCAGGCCTCGCAATTGCGACGATGAACCGTTCGCCCTCCAGTAAGCCAATCCTTGAGAGCAGCTCGCGTGATGAATTCCCGTTCCGAGCGCCTCAAGACCTCGATCGAAGCCACCGGACCATGTTGACCATCAGCAAATCATAGCCCTCCCAGGCCATGAAATCGCTTGATAGCCAATGAGGTCCAATGTCTGTCATCCATGCGAGTGTTCTACCGGCGCCATATTCGCGCACACTGAGCAGAGGAAACTGCGCTTGCCGGTGGTTGCACGCAACCAAGGTTTGTGATGACGGATCGGTCCTTTGAATGACACGGTTCATTCCGAGCACATAGGGCATGGCGGTGGTTAGTCCCGCCAACACGGGATGATCCGTGTTTAAGGTCACCGGATCGAGACCCTCAGGCGCTTCTAGACCATCCGGAGTGTACTGAATCTGGACCGGAAGACAGTCTTCGATGGGGGTCCCATGAAACATCGCGGCTCCATCGATCCCTTGGAAACTGGTGTAGCCACCAGCCATCATTAATGCGCCGCCCGCCTCAACCCATTTTCGAAGAAGCTCAAGGCGATTGACCGAACGCTTCCCCGCGCGAGTTTCGGGCGTGTATAGGAGCGACAAAGCACCGACATCTGAGAGGATAACGGCGGAATAGTTAGACAGTGCCTCTAGCGACTTCGGAAATCTGCTTCACAACGCTCACCGCCAATTTGCGTGACCTCGATACCGTGGTCGGCAAGCGCTTGAATAAAGCGCGTCGCGCCATTGGAGTAGCGGGAAGACGCACCTACCTCATGCCCCTTTGAGGCGAAAGACGTCACATGGAAAGTTTCACCTGCGAGTAAGACCGGTTTCATGGTTCCGTTTCCTGGGGTGGATGGGCAACGCCGACAGCGTTGCCCGAAAGATTTAGAACTTGAATTCTTCAACGTTCGCAGGAGTTACGATCTTCGCTGGTCCAAGAAGAACCTCACCCTTCGGCCCAACCTTGAAATCGCCAAGTCGACCAGCTTTGAAGGTTTCGCCTTCTTTACCGGTTAACTTGCACTCGGCGACCGCTTGGGCTGCGTAATAGGTCAGGTACCCAAGGTCCTTAACATTCCACCAGATATCCTGGACGGAACCGTTCTGGATGTACTTCTTGATCAGGGTCGCGGGAGCCAGACCAGTCAGTTTGATTTTGCCTAGGAGGCCAGCCTGATCCATAGCGCGAGCGGCGGCCGGTAGGCCAATACCGGCGGGAATGATGATGCCTTTCAGGTTCGGAAAGGCCTGCGCAAGTCCAAGAGCCTGCTGCTGGTTGACCTGCTCGCTTTCTTGTCCGTAGGCGACCTGAACAAGCTTCATTTTCGAGTATTTTGACTCCGAGGCCATCTTCTTCTTCATGAAGTCGATCCAGGCATTCTGGTTGGTAGCTGTTGGGGTCGAAGAGAGAATTGCGAACTCTCCCTCGTAATTGATAAGCTGCCCCATGGATTCCAGCATCATCTCAGCGAGGCTGTCGCCTGCCGCTTGATTGAGAAAGACTGCTCGAGCGTTCGTCGCAACGTCAGAGTCGTATGAGACGACTTTCACACCCTGCTTCTGCGCCCGACGCAACGCTGGAGCAACGGCGTTAGAATCGTTTGCCGAAATCGCTATCACGCCGACCTTCTGCGAAACGAGATTATTGATGAAGTCGATCTGGGCTTCAGCGGTTGCTTGCGACGGAGCCTGCTTGATCGCTTTGCCGCCAACTTCGCCCGCCGCTTCTTCAGCGCCGGTCTGAGCTACCTGGAAGTAGGGGTCGGTGTCGAGCTTCGGAAGAAAGCCGACAGTCACAGGGGCTTTCGCGCACTCTTCGGCCGCCCTTGCCGCCGCAACGCCTACCGAGAGTGTCGTCGCAAGAAGCATTGATGTCAGAATAGCTATTCTCATTGATTTTCTCCTCCAAAGACCCGGCTTCAATGACAAACGAGGCGCCGGGCTACTCGTTTGTTTTGCGTTGAAAGTAGCGCATCCTGACGCCTGCGAAGATGCGCTCGGCCGCGTTGCTGATGAGAAGTGAGACGATCAGAAGTAGACCGATGACAGTCCCCTGTGCGTCGCCCCCGATCTGTAGAAGGCCCAAAACATTGCGAAGCGTCGCAAACAAGAGCAGTGCCCAGAGCACACCAGTCAGTTTTCCCTTGCCACCGAAAACACTGATGCCCCCAAGCAGCGCGATTGTGATAACGTCAAGTTCAATCCCAAGGGCGTTGTTTGCTCTGGCATTCGCAAGGCGTGCAGCGTAGACCATGCCAGCCCCAGCACAAACGACCCCTGACATGACGAATAAGCCGAACACCGTTCGGGCCAAACCAATCCCGGAGTACCTTGCCGCTTCCGGGCTCCCGCCTATGGCGTATATTCGGCGTCCAAGCGGCATCCGTTGCAGAGCAACTGCAAACATCGGCGCAAGGAAAATAAAGGGTACGATTGTCCAGGGAATAGGGGTTGCGCCAACGGTATCGATGCCGAAATCTAGGAAGCTATCTGGAAAATCGTTGATCGAGTCGGAGCCGAGAAGGATGTAACCTACACCTCGGTAAAGCGCCATCGTTCCCAAAGTGACGACGAGAGACGGAAGACCCAACCTTGTCACCAGGATTCCATTGAACGCCCCACACACCGCGCCAGCTATAAGCGTAAGCGGTATAGCGAGGGAAAGTGGAATTCCCGCTTGGACTAAGAGGCCGAAGACCACACTCGTCAGCGCCAAAATGCTTCCAACAGAAAGGTCGATTTCCCGTGCGATGATAAGGAACACCATCGGCAAGACGATCAGTGCACGTTCCGATATGCCCGCGACGGCCTGCGAAATATTGAAGGGCGATGCGAAGTTTGGCACTGCGAACACGGCATATAGGATCACCGCGATGGTGATGGCTGCGAGAAAATTATCCCAGTTGCCAATCCGCGCGACAAAGTCTTTCGTTTGCTTGGGCTTAGATGTCATCGCTTTGCTCCTCCAGCGGATGCGCGACGAGCGACATAGGCATCGATCGCGATAGCTGCGAGAATGACCAACCCGTACACGCCTTGAAGCCAGAGCGGGTCAATTCGAACCAAGGTCAGACCATTATTGATGACAAGCAGGAGCAGTGCCCCGGCTGCCACACCGAGAATGGTTCCCGAGCCACCCCGCACTGCTACCCCCCCTACCACCACGGCAGCGATGACCGTCAGCTCAAAGCCATATGCAACTCGCGCGTCAACAGTTGCGTAGCGTGAGGCCCACAGTGCGCCGTCAAAGCCAGCCAACAACCCAGCAGCGCCGAAAGCCAGAAGGATCCGCGACCTAGCTGGAATTCCGACCAGCCGAGCTCCGTCAGGATTAGACCCGATCGCGTAAAGCTCACGGCCAAGCGTCGTGTATCGAAGGAAATATGCAGCGACCGAGAGGGTAACGATTGCAATGAGAATAATAGCGGGGGCGCCAAGGACATTTGCGCTCGTCATATCCAGCCAAGCTTGTGGCACCTGGTCAGCGCTGACTTGGGTACCTCCGGCCCAGAGGCTGTTAAGCCCCCGGAAAATCGACATCGTGCCAAGCGTTACAACAATCGCGGGAACTCGACCGTAAGTGATGATTGCGCCGTTTAGCAATCCGGCGGTCAGTCCAATTCCACCGGCCAGCAACACTCCGCCGATCACTCCGATTTCCGGATGCGAGTGCAGCGTGGACGCCGCGCCGTAGGCCGCGAGCCCAATAATTGCGGCGACCGACAAATCTATGCTTCGGGTCACAAGAACGAGCATCTGGGCAACGGCGACGATCATCAGCAATCCAGCATCCATTGCCAGCGCCGAAAGGTTCGATCCGCTTAACATTCGAACATTTATGAGCGAGATCGGCACAATCACGGCCAGCATCGCCGCAAGGAGCCCGAACTCACGGCGAGCGAAGACCTTTCTTATAGGGCTCTTGTCGGGCAATTCCACTGTTTGCCCATCAAGAGGATGTGCTGGCTTTGGAACGACCTGTCCGTCGACCTCGCGCACAATGGCGTCCGTGGCGGCCTCAATGATCTTTTCCTGCGTCGCATCCGACCTGTCAAAATGAGCCGAGGCTTTACCCTCGCGAAGGACGATCATTCGATCGGCCATGCCAAGCAACTCTGGAAGCTCCGACGAGATCAGAATGATGGCCATTCCCTGGTTTGCAAGGTCTGCCATCATTTCGTGGACACCAGCTTTGGACTGCACGTCGATGCCCTGGGTCGGCTCGTCTAAAATGAGCACGCGTGGCTTGGTTGCCAGCCACTTTGACAAGACGACCTTCTGTTGGTTTCCGCCAGACAGAGAACTGACCGGTTGGTCGTATGAGCTGAAGCGGAGACGAAGCCGGTCCAGTGACGGCTCGGCCAGCTGAAGCTCCTTCGTTCGCGACATCAAACCATTTCGAGTTGCATCACTGAGTACGGTCAGGCAAGCGTTGTTCAATATGGAGAAGTCCATGACGAGGCTCTGGCCAAGCCGGTCCTCGGAAACGTAGGCGATGCCTTGGTCCATTGCGTCGCGTGGAGATGAGAACTTAACCTCCTCACCATCCAAAACAATTGTCCCTGTTGTGGGCTGATCGATCCCGAACAACACCCGAGCGATCTCTGTGCGCCCGCTACCGACAAGACCACCAAACCCCAGGATTTCACCGCCGCGCAGCTGGAACGAGATGTTCTCAAACACCCCTTCAAGCGACAAGTCTTGGACCTCAAGGACGACATTACCAGGTACGTTGGTGTGACGCGGATAGAGGTTCTCCAGAGCACGACCGACCATCATTTGGATCGCACGTTCTCCGGACAGATTTGCCGTCAACTCGGTTCCGACTAACCGGCCGTCTCTCAAAACGGTTATCCGATCTGCGACGCGATAAATCTCATCCATTCGATGGCCGACAAACATCATGGCCACGCCCTGCTTCTTCAGCTGCTCGACCACCGAAAACAGCCGTTCAACCTCTCTCTGAGAGAGAGCCGCGGTCGGCTCGTCCATGATAAGAACACGGGCATTCAGCGATAGCGCCCGAGCCACCTCGACCAATTGCTGTTCTGAGGTCCGAAGCTTGCCCAAGGGCATGCTCACGTCGGCGTTGAGGCCAACGGTCTTCAAAAGGCGCCTAGCCTCAGACTGCATCCCTGCGTGATCGAGCTTCCATTTCGTCCCTGTCTGGCCGATGAAGATATTCTCCGCGATGCTAAGATCGGGAAACAGGCCAGGATGCTGATGCATCACGGCGATGCCAGCGTGCTGTGCTTCTAGCGGTGAGGTGAGGCGAATTGGCTGATCGCCAATAATGACCGCACCATTGTCGGGACGATAAACTCCGGCGAGCAACTTCACACAGGTGCTCTTGCCTGCACCATTTTCTCCCAGAAGCGCCAGAACCTCCCCTGCCCTTAGCTCGACTGTCACATCAGACACAGCGACAGTTCCACCAAAAACCTTCGTCACGTTCGACAACGTCGCGACAACATCGTTGCTAGCCGGAACGGCACCGGGCGAAATGGAAGCAGCATCAGGCATGGTGATTGATCCCAATTGCTGCGGAGCATTTGGCTCCGCACGACGCTGCATAGTTCATTTGGGAGCCTCCTCACCCGAAACCAACCGCCACTGGCACGCGATTAATTAAAGCAGTTTACTATAATTTATCTTGCGGCTCGTCAAGCGGGGTAATATTCATGGTTTTGACAATCAACGAGGGCCGCGTAAAAGAGCGGAACTTTTAGGATTACGTGTAGATCGGAGCGAGGGGATGGCGGGAAAGGGAAGCAATTCTGTTCAACTACGCCACTATAACGAGCGTGTAGTGTTAGATGCGGTCCGTCGTTTCGGAGAGGCATCAAAGGCAGAGATCGCCCGGTTCGCTCATCTCACCCCGCCAGCTGTCGCGGGCATCGTCGATTCTCTCGTTGCTGCGGGCTACCTGAGCGAAAACGGAAAGCGGTTCGGCGAGCGGGGCCAGCCTTCCGCTCTCTATAGACTGGCTGACGACGGTGCGTATGCAATAGGAGTTCACATCGGTCGCCGCGCGATGGATGCCATCTTGATAAACTTTTCTGGTGGCACTGTGGCGTTCGAAACTCATGAGTACGACCACCCCGATCCAAAGAGCATTAGAGATCTCGGGGAGGGCACGATTTCTCGATTTAAGAGTCTGTTAGGAGAGGAAAAATTGACCCGCCTTGTGGGCATTGGAATCTCCGCACCTTACTTCATAGGCGGTTGGGATGCGGAGTTGGGCTTTCCATCCGACGTTCAGATGGCTTGGCGCAACTTTGATCTGAGGTCGCATTTCTCAGAAACCTTAGGTTTGCCGGTCTTCATCGAAAACGACGCGTCAGCCGCGGCTGTGGCTGAGCTGGTTTACGGCTTAGGTAAAGAGTTTTCCGATTTCCTGCACGTCTCATTGACAACATTTGTCGGTGCAGGCCTCGTCCTCGATGGCACGCTACAAACGGGGCCAAACGGAAACACGGCAGCCTACGGCCCGTTCCCCGTCACACATTCGAACTTAAATTCGGTTCCCAAACCAGCCGGCAGGTTCGAGGTGCTGCTTCATCGCGCCTCTATCTACACGTTGGTTCACCATTTGCGGCATAACGGATTCCCGATAATCAGGGTACGTGATCTCGATCCCATGCCAGAGGCGGCGCGCCTGCTCGTTGCAGAGTGGCAGGATGATTGCGCAGATGCTCTCGCGCAGGCGATTATCGGAACCATTGCTGTCGTCGACCTTGAGACCGTCGTCATAGATGGGCTGCTGCCAGAGCCACTGCTTTTAGACACGGTTGAGCGAGTAAGGCTGCGTTTCTCGGAAATGTTACCGCCTGGACTTATTCCACCGAAGATTACTGCAGGCGCACTTGGCGCTCGTGGGTCCGCCCTCGGTGCGAGCCTACTTCCCATTTATTCGATGTTCGGACCAGACACGGGTGTGCTCATGAAAAAGGGCCTGGATAAGAAGCCGCTTATGATTGGGTCAGAATATGGGCGGCGCAGCAGCTAACTCCAATGTTACAAAGCTGCGCTCAACTGGTCTCGCCGATTTGGCCTTGGTCACCCCGTTACGCACAGAAGCGCCCTACAATCGTCAGCGCGAAGGCAATAATGGCAAAGGTCGTTCGAACCAAGTTCCAGGCTCGCCAACGATGACGTGGCGCAGACCAACCGTGTGGGTGCGCAGATGCCGACCACCCGGCGAAAACCTTATTGAGCGGCAAGTGAATACGCCCGGTGATCACGCCAGCAAAAAACAGACTTAGAGCGGCGCACACCTGCTCGACTTGACCTCCGCTGAGCACAGCGCCAACCAGAACGACAACAAGGGTAACACCGAAGAAGACCGGCATTACTGGTCCGTAGACGGCGTCCTTGGCCTGGTTGTAGGAGATCCATGCCGTCGCATCCATTTTTCGCGCTGCATGCTCCATCATCGCAGAGCCAACAAAGACGCCAGCCAATATGCCCGTCAGAAACTCGACACATGCAGGAAACGGGCACATTGTTTCAGGTTCCTTTTCGTTGGCAGCCGGCACCAAACCCGGCCGTCGGCGCTTCGTGATGGTCTGCACGCTTTGATGCTGCGTGATTTACCAGCTAGCTTCTCCTGCAAAAAACACTAAGTTTGCTCGCGGGCTATCCACAAATGGATAAGGGGCACATGCAAGATTGGAACGATCTGCGGTTTTTTCTGGCTGTGGCGGAGCACGGCAGCACACTGGCGGCAAGCGTTGTCTGCCAAACCAGCCAGAGCACGGTGTTTCGCCGGATCGCATCGCTGGAACAGTCTACGGGCGTCACTCTCTTTGATCGGCATGCGTCCGGCTATCGGTTGACCTCGGTGGGGATCAAACTGCTGCCACTTGCTCAGGAAGCTGCAGCGGCCATGGGTATCTTTGGCCAGGCTGCGGCGAGTGAACGCAGACGACAGACGACGGTCATCCGGTTTTCCGCGCCCGACGTGACGATGGAATTTCTGCTGCCCACAATCATGGGCACGTTTCGTGAGAAGCACCCAGAAGCCCAAGTCGAGCTGATCGCTTCAGACAGGAAGTTAGATCTGGCGGCGGGCGAGGCCGACATCGCCTTGCGAACAAACCCTTTGTGGACAGACGCCTCGCTGTTCGGCCGGCGGGTTGCCTACGAGCGGCCGATGCTGGCTGCCAGCAAGAAATACGTCGAGAGCCATCGACTTCCAGCAACAGAAGCAGAGTTCGCCAATCATGATTTTGTAAGCTTGACCAGCAATCTCTCGGAAGTGCTCGGCGATTGGTTTCAACGCAACGTGCCGAGACATCGGATTGTTCTCCAGCCGGACACGCTCGCCAGCACCTTGAGTGCGGTGCGTAGCGGCCTTGGGATATCTGTTCTGCCGCAATTCCTCTGCGATCGAGACGATACCTTGGTGGCCGCTCCTTTGGCACTTCCGGTACCAGAGTTTGAGCTCTGGATCGTATGCCACAAGCGGCTCAAAAGCTCCGAGCCGGTCCGCAGCCTGATGGAGTCCATCCGCAACTATATCGCCGCGACCACGAAGCCGCGACTGTCTCAAGAACCGCTGATGACTAGCGCGGCTTGTCCTTGAACCCATTAAAACGCGCTTCGAACCGCCCCCTCCCCGTTTGGGCGGAATCTTCGCGCCTCATCTCCTCATCCGGGTAACACCTGCTGTGTGACAGGGAGGCGCGCGGTCCCTACGCAGGGCTTAACCCGTCCAACACCGAGATGCCGGTGGTTGCTGGCAACCGAAGTTAGGGATGACGGGATTAATCCTTTCAAGACGCGCAGCTAAGTCACCGCGCGCCCGAACGGGTCGACCATAGGAGCTACTTTTTATCGAGGTAAAACCGGATAGGATTCTAGTGCAACTTCTGCGAAAGTGTCACGGTCATCCGAACACCTCTAGCCGGGCAGCGGCAACGTCGGCGAGAACCGAGAGCGCTAACGAAGTGGCGTCCCTGGTCGGGCCAAATAGCCCGATCGGAGCCTTGATCCGATCGAGGGATTTTGAAGGGGTACCGCGCGACCGCAGCCGCTCGATGCGGCTGCGATGTGTCCGAGTGCTTCCAAGAGCACCAATATAGAATGCCGGAGATGCCAAGGCTTCGCTCAGCACATTTGCTTCCAAATCCAAGTCATGATGGAGGAGTGCGACAGCCGTAAACGCATCCATAAGAATAGCGCCCTTATCCACTCGAAGCCGAGTGCTTTCTGCCACTTGAACATCGTAGCCTGACACGTCTGCAAGACGACAAACTGCCTCGGCTTCACCCGTTTGACCGGATATGACGAGCCGCGTCCGGGGACGATAGACCGACACGAACGTACCTTCAAACCACTTCGATCGTCGAGGAACCGTGTCAGCCCGAGATAGCGTTTGCGATACGGGTGTGTAAGCTAGAGCGGCTGAGCAACGGTTGGCCAGATCAACAAGCGCATCAGCCAAAATCCTTGTGTCGCGGATGACATGAATAGCAACGGTGATGCCCCCACCACAGGGAAGTTCGATATCGAAGAACGGCGAGCCCTCACCGAACCTGACAGTCCGATCGCGGCCTTCCGAAATGGCTTGTAAAGCTTCGGCCGCCACTGCCGCCTCGACACATCCGCCCGAAACATATCCGCAAAATCGACCATCTGCCGCAACGGCAACATGCGCGCCAAGAGCCCGAGCGGCTCCGCCTCTGATCTCCACCAGGGTTGCAAGAGCCGCGCCACCGCATCCCGCGGCCTTGACTGCAAAGCCAAGGATGTAAGCGGGATCGTCGATCGAGCTCGCCCTGACGGGGACTGGTATTGTCGTGACTAAAGGCTTGTTCAAGTCGGGTCCTCGAAGGGTTGCGGTGGCCAACCGGGCCACCGCTCTGATCAGGCGACGTCCGGCAACCCGCCGATCAGCTTGTCGAGGGTCATCGGGTAATTCCGAAGGCGAACTCCCGTCGCATTATAGATCGCGTTGGCGATCGCTGCCGAAACGCCGCACAGGCCAAGCTCACCTATACCCTTCGCCTTCATCGGCGAAGACATCGGGTCGGTCTCATTCATGAAGATCACTTCCTGATAAGGTATGTCGGCATGCACTGGCACCTCGTACCCGGCAAGGTCGTGGTTGACGAAAAAGCCAAGGCTGGTGTCGACCGCGAGTTCTTCCGATAAAGCCAGACCTGCACCCATCGTCATCGCGCCGATCACTTGGCTTCGCGCCGTGATCGGATTGAGAATACGGCCTGCGGCGCAGACGGCGAGCATGCGGCGGATACGGGTCTCACCGGTGGCAACATCGACGCCAACCTCGACGAAATGCGCCCCAAAGGTCGATTGCTGATGGCTTTCAGACAGCTTCTCCCATTCGATTTTGTCTTCGCCGACAAGTCCGTCTGGACCGGCAGCTTCACCCAGCGAGACCGATCTGGTCCCGGAGCGGACGGCACCGTTTTCGAAGGCAACGTCGCTTGCGTTGAGCCCAAGCCTCTCGATGACTGCCTCGCGCAGCTTAACACAGGCGGCATAGACACCCGAGGTCGAACAGTTTGCACCGAACTGTCCGCCAGAGCCCGCGGAGACCGGAAAGCGGGAATCGCCAAGTTGCACAGCGACCTTGTCGATCGGCAGGCCCATCATCTCCGCTGCGGTCTGAGCGATAATCGTATAGCTGCCAGTGCCGATGTCCGTCATGTCGGTCTCGACGGTGACGATGCCTTGCCGGTCCAAACGTACCCGCGCGCCGGACGGGATCAACAGATTATTACGGAAGGCAGCGGCAACGCCGGTGCCGATCATCCATTTCCCTTCGCGACGTGTCCCAGGGCGGCCGCGGCCGCCCCAACCGAAGCGTTCAGCGCCCAGCTTGAGACAACCGACAAGATCGCGATGAGAGAATGGACGTTCCGGTTTCTCCGGATCGACCTGAGTATCGTTGAGGATGCGGAAATGCACAGGATCCATGCCGAGCTTTTCCGCCATCTCGTCCATGGCAATTTCGAGAGCCATAAGGCCCGGCGCCTCGCCGGGCGCACGCATAGCGTTGCCTTCGGGAAGGTCCAGCGTAGCCAGGCGCATCGCGGTCATGCGGTTTTCGCCAGCGTACAGAAGGCGGGTTTGCATCGCCGCCGTCTCAAGCTGGCCGCCGGGTTGGTCGCCTGACCAGCTCTCGTGCGCGATTGCAGTGATCTTTCCATCGCGGCTCGCACCGATCCTGAGCCGCTGGATCGTAGCTGGACGATGCGTCGTGTTATTGGGGATGAAGGGACGAGGTAAAGCGACCTTGACTGGACGCTTTGCGGCCTTGGCACCAAAAGCTGCAAGAACGGCATCAACTCGTAGGAACAACTTGCCGCCGAAGCCGCCGCCGATGAACGGCGACATCAGATGGATCTTCTCCTTATCGATGCCCAGCGTGGTTGCAAGATCGGACCGCCACCAGTCGATCATCTGGCTAGACGTCCAGACAGTGATTTCTTCTCCGTCCCATGCGGCAATCGACGCATGCGGTTCCATCATCGAATGCGACTGGTCCGGCGTCGAATAGGTCTCGTCCAAGGCGACCGGGGCGGACTTGAAGGCCCCTTCAAAATCGCCCACCGCCGTATCGGGCGGAGCGCCGCCCGCGTCCTTCGGCTTCACCGCTGACTTCATAGCCTCGGCGAGGTCATAGACGCCCTTGTCTTCGGCGTAATCGACTTTCACAAGATTTGCCGCAGCACGGGCCTGCTCGAAGGTTTCTGCGACGACCACCGCGATTGCCTGATGGTAATGTTGGATCTCGTCACCGCCGAACAGGCTAGCGGTGTTGAACTTGCCTTTCTCCCGCTTGCCGACGTCGAGGGTGGTGACGACGGCAAGAACGCCGGGGGCGCGCTTTGCGGCATCGACGTTCATCGTCTTGATGCGTCCCTTGGCGATGGTTGACCCCACAGGATAGCCATAGACATAGGGCGTGTTCGGATCATGCCATTCATAGGCATACATCGCCTTGCCGGTGGTCTTGAGCTCGCCGTCGATACGGTGGATCGGCTTGCCAACCACCTTGAGCTGATCGATCGGATTGGTGGTTACTGGTGTGTCGAACTTCATGGCGATCAGCCTCTCGCTTCGGCGATCACGGCACCGAGCGTGCGCTCGACGAGATCGACTTTGAACTTGTTCTCTTCGGTCGGACGGGCGTCGGCGAGGAGGATCCCGGCGGCCGCTCTTGCTCCCTTACCGAGTTCTGCGTCCGCCGCGTCGACGCGCCACGGCTTGTGGGCAACGCCTCCAACCGCCACCCTCCCCGTTCCGTCAGACTGAATGACGGCGCCAACAGAAACCAAGGCAAACGCGTATGACGCGCGGTCGCGGACCTTGCGGTAGATATGCTTGCCGCCGACTGGAGGTGGCAGCACGACTGCGGTAATGAACTCTCCTTGGTCTAGAACCGTCTCGATATGTGGCGTATCGCCAGGCAGCCGGTGGAAGTCGGCGATCGGGATCGAGCGGTGGGTCCCGTCCCGCTTGACTGTCTCGACGACCGCGTCGAGCACGCGCATCGCGATCGCCATGTCGCTTGGATGCGTGGCAATGCAAGCGTCGCTGACGCCCACCACCGCGTGTTGGCGGCTAAAGCCGCCAATGGCGGAACAGCCGCTTCCCGGCGACCGCTTATTGCAAGGCTGGGCAGTGTCGTAGAAATACGGACAGCGCGTCCGCTGTAGAAGATTGCCCGCGGTCGTCGCTTTGTTGCGCAGCTGTCCCGAAGCGCCTGCCAGAAGAGCTCGAGAGAGAAGGCCGTAATCACGACGGATCACTTGGTCTGCAGCCAGGTCGGTATTGCGCACCAGGGCGCCGATGCGTAGGCCCCCTTCGGTGGTTTTCTCAATCTTGTCCAGTCCGAGATCATTGACGTCGATGAGATGCGTCGGCTTCTCAATTTCCAACTTCATCAGGTCGAGAAGATTCGTACCTCCGGCGATGAACTTGGCTTCGGGATTATTTGCGGCCGCCTTGGCCGCGGCCTCCGCAGAGGAGGCGCGTTCATATGTAAAGGCCTTCATGCCGGCACTCCTGCAACTTCATTGATCGCATCGAGAATGTTGGAGTATGCCCCGCATCGACAGATATTGCCGCTCATGCGCTCGCGGATTTCGGCGGATGTAAGGGCCGCCTGCTCGGTCAGATCTTCGGTTACATGGCTCGGAATGTTGGCTTTGATCTCCTCGAGCACAGCCACGGACGAACAGATCTGTCCGGGTGTACAGTAGCCGCATTGGAAGCCGTCATGTTTGACGAAGGCGGCTTGCATTGGATGCAGATTGCCAGGCTGGCCGAGCCCCTCGATCGTCGTGATTGAGGCGCCGTCGTGCATGACGGCAAGCGTCAGACAGGAATTAATGCGACGGCCGTCGACCATGACCGTGCAGGCGCCGCATTGCCCGTGGTCGCAGCCCTTTTTCGTGCCGGTCAAATGCAGGTGTTCGCGCAAGGCGTCAAGCAAGGTTGTTCGGTTGTCGACAACCAATGTCTGTTGCGCGCCGTTCACCGAAAATGCCACAGAGGTGGTGAGGTCCATCGTACTCCCCGAAGATTGTGCTGCCGCCGCAAGCGGTGCGACGACGCTGGTCGCTGCCAAAGTTGCAGCGGACGTGATAAATAAGTCTCGTCGAGAGATTTCAAGTTGCTTGGTGGTTCGCATGGCAAGCTCCGGGTCGACAGGTGGGCAGAAGGCGGTTTGAGCGGCACCACCTTAAGCGCATCGCCGTCAAAACAGATCGTCATTGCTGAACGAGCGACTGGACTGATTCGTTCCTGAACATAGGTCATTTGTCCTCTCGATGACGGGCCAAAGGCCTAGGCCACGAGACGCGGCTAAGGCGATCGCAAAGTAGGAGGGATTTCCGCCTAATGTCGCACGCGATAAGTGTCTCGCAGCAGAACCACTTCTGGGTACCAGCGGATTGAGCGCGCTCCAGAACAGCGCCAATGCGCGCTCGCGCGAAGACCAGCTCGCAAAAAGCGCTGACCCGAGAACGCCATCGCAGCGAGCTCGCGGGCAGGCATTAGCGCTTTTTCAGGGATCCCACTTGGGGATGCCAGTAAGCGCTGATATGTTGAATTGATCTTACAGGCAAAAAAGCACTCATAAGCGGGTCAACCGAAGGCATCGGTTATGCGATCGCGCGACAGCTCGCAAGGGCTGGTGCGGACTCATTGTGAATGGCCGTTCGGACGGCAAGACTGCGGCAGCAGCTGAGCGTCTGCGAGGCGAAGGTGCCAAGGGCAATGTTTTGGCCGCTCCTGCTGACATAGCCACCGCTGAAGGCTGCACAGCTTTGTTCTCCAAGGTCCCGCAGGTTGATATTCTCATCAACAACGCTGGCATTTTCCAGCCCCTCGATTTTTTCGAGGCCAGCGACGAAGTCTGGGACCGGCACTGGCAGGTCAACGTCATGTCAGCCGTCAGATTGTCGCGTGCCTATCTCCCCGGGATGCAGAAACGAAACTGGGGAAGGGTCATCTTTATAGCGTCGGAATCGGGCTTCAACATCCCGGTCGAGATGATCCACTACGGTGTCAGCAAGACAGCCGACATCGCGGTTGCCCGCGGTCTGGCCAAGCGCATGGCCGGGACTGGCGTCACCGTAAATTCCGTCCTTCCTGGACCGACACTTTCACAAGGCGTGGATGCAATGCTTGCCGATGAGCGTAGCAAGACGGGCAAACCGATTGAAGCGGTCGCTGCCGATTTCGTCAAGCAACACCGCAGCACATCGATCATCCAGCGAGCGGCGAGCGTCGACGAGATCGCTAATCTCGTCACCTATCTGTCTTCACCGCTGGCATCCGCCACGACAGGTGCCTCCGTGCGAGTGGACGGCGGGGTAATCGATACGCTCTGATTCCCGATCCCATCCTATAGAGAAGCGGTCTGTCCGACCGCTTGTCGACGGTTGATCGCCAGAGCGGCTATAACTGACGTCCTTGATCTTCGGCTTGCAGCCGCCTGACACGTAATCTGTCGGCATCGGCTTCGCGTCGAAGTCTCTCATTGGCCAGGTAATCTGTTGCAGATTGCTGCTTGAGCTGGGGACTTTCAGTACGCAATCTCGTTGATACTACGCCCAGTTTCGCCAAATTCTCGGTCAAAGATATGTTTCCTCGATTGCGCCAAAGGACGCTGAAACTCGCAAAAGGATAAAGCTTCGACGGAGGTTCCATCGACGGTGCCCGATCGGGGCTACGCTCGCCCTTCGAACGCCTGCAACATCATCAACGTGCGATCATCAGTGTCTTGAACGACCAAGTGAGCATCGGACTGTTTCATCGGCTTCAATAGGTCAGGGTTGCCGCCCTGTGCAAATTGCAGCTTGGATTTATCGGAATCGACATCCTCGAGATCGGCTTTAAACTCAAGTGCGTTGGACATGGCAGAGCTCCGCATTCGCGCTAGGGAATTTGGACGCTTAACGAGAAACCTGCGTCCTTGTTCCAGGCATCTACATGGAATCTGTAATCCCAACTTGGCCGCAAGCATCCGTCGCGCTCCATCGCCGGTATCGGTCCGAGCCTAAATCAAAGTTCGAGCTGATGCTACCATTTCAAACTGTTTCTGGTAGCGCCTTTTAGGCGGCACCTTCTGCGTTGACGCGGCGGCGTCATGACACCATCTGTTTAGTATGAACAAATCGAAGACTAAAAACAAAGAAGCGGACGAGCCCGAACTGATGAGGGAATGGACCCTTCCGGTGGAAGCAACGCTTGGATCCGCTGTCCGGGTTAAGGGAATCTTGCAGGAATTGCGCGCTCGCTTGCCGCCCGCGGTCAGGAAGTCTCTCGATATGCAAACAGGTGCCCTCATCCTGATCATGCCTGAGACCTCGAAGACGGCGTTTCGCACGACGTCATCGGCTGTGTCGCAGGCGCTTAAGAACATTGCGAGGCTTCCCATCATACCTCGCGAGATCGAAGACATTCTGGCTATCACGACCTCTGAGCGGAAACGCTGGCTCGAAGATGGTCGGCTAAAAAGCGCCGGTACCAGGACCGTGAGGTTGCAAGGTAGAGCGCGACAGATCACTTTTCATGTGTTCGATCCACGCGTTGAGGATCTTCTCAATCGTGGCTCGGTTGATGAGTGGCGCGAAGCGGATGCCGCCCTCAAGGCTGAGAACCGCAGGCGTGCGGCTTACCAGGCAAAGCTTACCCGGTCGCTGAGGAAGCAGGCGCCAGGACAGACAGCCAATGTGACCGTTGGCGAGGATGCTACAGGTCTTAGCGGGTGGGCCGAATTCGGGAATGACGGTTTGCTGCGATAAGTCGCCGTCTTGGATCATTTACGAATTGAGCGACGGCAAACATGCGCGTCAGTAGTGAAGCTTGAACCAATAGCGTCCCACTCCGAGCCCAAGCACATCCGTGTGCGGGAAGGCTCAAGTCCAAACCGAGCGTTTTGCTGTCCGCAAGGATAAAAAAGCGCCGCCCAGAAGACCGTAGGGATGAAGACCGCGATCATCGGGCCACCTGAACCTAGCACCGTTTGCTATCTCTTTTCCTGCCTTGATGATATGCTATTTGACGGCGAAAAACATGGCTGATCCCAATGCCGGCTTCTTCAAGGTGACGAACGCGACCGGGCGCGATCCATGCATCAGACCCTTATTTGCATGATCTGCGTATCTTACGACCCTGTTCGTGGCAAACTCATACGACTGACTGGCCAACGCTTGATATTTTATCCAGCTGGCGTTTCGGGCCTTTTGTGGTTTAGACCGCGGGTCTTAGTGAAAATTCCGGCTCTTGATCTTGAGTCTGTCGATATGGAGGTCAGGAATGAAGATATTCCGCGGCTTGATTGGATCTCGGCTGTCATGACCGGCGGGGCCCCCGTGAGCGAATTCATCACCTCGCCCGCTTGGCAGTACGAAGCCAGCGTCTCGGTCCGCCAAGCCGGATAGGTCCGCGGTCAAGTCGAACAATTGCTGGGCGACGAGATGAACAACCTCTCCTTCCCGCTGGATGCGACCGTTGATCGCCATCATCGATGCCCCAAGTACGACTTGGCGTCGACGCTCGAACAACGATGGCCAGACAACAATGTTGGCGGGTCCGGTCTCGTCTTCGATGGTGATGAACATGACGCCCTTGGCGCTCCCCGGCTTCTGTCGCACCAATACAAGGCCCGCCGTCATCACCCAGCGGCCGTCGCGAGCGCTCATGGCTTCGGCGCAAGTGACGATCCGGCGCCCACTCAAATCCCTGCGAAGGAAGGCGATCGGATGTTCTCGCAGCGTCAAGCCGACATGGCTGTAGTCCTCCACAACGTTATGGCCTTCAGTCATCTGGCGGAGCTCGACCGTTGGCTCCTGCTGTTCGGAGACCGCGCGATCCTCACGCTCGGCCGCAGCCGCGAACAATGGCAGCGGCTCGTCGCGCAACGCTTTGATCGCCCATAGAGCGTCGCGCCGTTGGAGACCCAGCGACGGCCGGAACGCATCAGCCTCGGCCAGTTCGACAAGAGAGTCCGCCGGCACATTCGCCCGACGCCACATGTCATCAACAGTCTCGAACGCGCGGTTCATACGGGCCGAGACGATCCGAGCGGCACTGGCATTCGGCAGCCCTTTGATGAGCCTCATTCCTAGACGAACAGCGTGACGATGGGAGCCTTCAATTTCCTCAAGCGTGCAGTCCCAACGCGATCGGTTGACGCAGACAGGTCGGATTTCAACGCCATGGCTTCGGGCATCTGCGACAATCTGGGCAACAGCGTAAAAACCCATTGGTTGACTGTTCACCAGGGCGGCACAGAAGACCTCAGGATGATGGCATTTCATCCAGTTGGACGCGTAGGCAATCAGCGCGAAGGATGCGGCATGGCTCTCTGGAAAGCCGTAGGACCCGAACCCCTCGAGCTGGCTGAAGGTCTTTTCGGCGAATTCGGGACTGTATCCATTGCGCACCATCCCGTCGACGAGCTTTGCCTTGAACTTAGAAACGCCGCCGGTGAATTTGAACGTGGCCATACTCTTTCGGAGCTGGTCTGCCTCGCCGCCGGTAAATCCGGCGCAGACCATCGCCACCTTCATCGCACTTTCCTGAAAAAGTGGGACGCCCAGCGTCTTGCCGAGAACCGCTTCAAGCTCAGGCGTCGGATACTCAACCTTTTCCTTACCCTCACGGCGGCGCAGATAAGGATGGACCATGTCGCCTTGTATCGGACCAGGCCTGACAATTGCAACCTGGATGACCAGGTCGTAGAACGTCTGCGGCTTCAAACGCGGTAACATCGCCATCTGCGCCCTGCTTTCCACTTGGAAAGTCCCCAAGGTGTCGGCTCGTCGGATCATGGCATAAGTCGCGGGATCCTCCTGCGGTATGCTGGCGAGATCAAGCGGGATATCCTTATGCTGCTTTAGCAGTTCGAATGCTTTAGCCATGCAAGTGAGCATACCGATGGCGAGCACGTCCACCTTCATGAACTTCAAAGCCTCGATGTCATCCTTGTCCCATTCGATGACCTGACGATCGGCCATGGTTGCAGGCTCGATCGGAACAAGATTGTCAAGACGGTCATGCGTGAGAACAAATCCACCCGGATGCTGGCCCAGATGGCGGGGTGCCCCCATTAGCTGCTGCGCGAGCTTGAGCGTAAGGGCCAGGCGACGATCATTCGGATTGAGGCCTCGCGTCTCGAGTCTCTGATCCGTAACCAGTTCTTCCGACCAATGCCACATTCCTGACGACAAAGCCTTGATGACATCCTCAGGCAGGCCTAGCGCCTTGCCGACATCACGGATTGCCCCCTTGGCTCGATAGCGATTCACGGTGGCGCAAAGGGCCGCCTTGTCCTTGCCATAGGTCTTGTAAATCCACTGGATGACTTCCTCTCGTCGCTCGTGCTCGAAGTCGACATCGATGTCCGGCGGCTCGTCACGCTCTTTCGATACAAATCTCTCGAACAGCAGGTCATTGGTCTCCGGATCGATCGAAGTGACGCCGAGGATGTAGCAGATCGCGCTATTTGCCGCCGATCCCCTACCCTGGCAAATGATGCCCTGGCTCCTGGCGAACCGGACAATCGAGAAGACCGTCAAAAAATAGGGGGCATACTGCATCTCCTTGATCAGGTCGAGTTCGTGGCGGATCGCCTTCACCACCTTTTGGGGCACGCCCTCCGGATAGCGGTTCGGGAGGCACTCGCGGACATAATGCTCGAGCGACTGCTGCGCATCCATGCCCTCAACAATGGCTTCAAGCGGATACTGGTATGTCAGTTCGTCGAGGCTAAAGCGGCAGCGGTTGACGATCTCCATCGTCCGGGCGAGTGCCTCCTTATATCGTGGAAACAGTCTGGCCATCTCCTCGGGAGGCTTCAGGTAACGGTCCGCGTGGCGCTCGCGCTCAAAGCCTACTTCGTCAATGGTTGTCCTGTTGCGAATGCAGGTCACGACATCCTGGAGCTGCCGGCGGCCAGGCTCGTGGAACAAGACATCGTTGGTGACCACGGTCTTCACCCGGAACTTCGTCGCCATGTTCGAAATCTCGTGCAGCCGAAGCTGATCATTCGGGCGGCGACGCAGGCTGAGGGACACATATGCCCGGTCGCGGAAGATGTCC
Source organism: Rhizobium sp. 2MFCol3.1 (assembly GCF_000377565.1). Classification (GTDB taxonomy): domain Bacteria; phylum Pseudomonadota; class Alphaproteobacteria; order Rhizobiales; family Rhizobiaceae; genus Rhizobium. The sequence continues at coordinate 62,343 of NZ_KB898376.1, forward strand.
GCCGTCTTCCTGAGCTGGACCGCGCACACTTCGTCCGCAAGGTCAGGAACCAGGATGCCAATTAGACCGTCGGCAAAGAGCGCAACGTCACTTAACGTCAGGGTGCAGTTCGCCTTGCCGCCGCGCTCCTTGCCGAGTGTCAGCAGGCGCGTAAGCCTGGAATAGGCCGCGCGATCCGTTGGGTAGACCAGAAGTGACATACCATCCTGGAGGTCCAGCCGACAGCCGACGACAAGCCGAACCCCGGTAGCGCGCGATGCTTCCAAGGCGCGAACGATCCCGGCAAGGGAGTTGCGGTCGACGATCCCCAGCCCCTCGATGCCCATCGCCTTGGCCGTGGCGAACAGCTCGTCGGCAGATGACGCACCCCGCAAAAAGCTGAAGTGGCTCGTGACCTGTAGCTCGGCGTAGGTCATGCGAATATTCCATGCACGAACCACCGATGCGATCCGGTCTCAGGATCGACGCCGTCGCCTTGGCGAAAAATCCAAAGGCGCTCTCCGCCATCACCCTCGATGACAAAATAGTCGCGGACGGCCTCAAGCTCGGCATCGCGTCGCCACCATTCTCCGAACACGCGCTCGGGACCGTCGGCGCGTTTGACCTTTATCCGTCGCCCACGCCAGACAATACTGGCCGGAGGATAGTCAGGCATCAGGGCGATTGCGTCGATGCGATCCGGTCGAGCCAGCAGGCGCACAGGACGTGGCCAGTGAAGCGACCAGGTGTCGTCGGCAACCGCGGCGACGGCAGCAATCCGCTGAACACTGCGTTCAGGCACGTCAGATGCGACTGGGCCAATCCTGTAAACCCGTTGCCCTCGATTGCCAAACACGTCGATCAGCGGCGTGACATCGGTCACCTCGTCTTCGACGAGCGCCGACGCTGTCTGCAGCGCGTCAAGCGGCTCCGTCATTACCGCCACCAGTGTCAGCTTCTCGATGCCGTAGCCGGGTTCGATCTTTTCCGTGCGATCGCGGAACAACTTGGCCAGCCAAGCTATGTCGCGCGCGGGCTTCGCGGTACCAGCGCGGATGGCCTGTCGGGTGCCATCCACCTTCTCGACAAGCAAATCGGTCCGGCGCACGCCTAAGCCTTTGCGCTGAAGCTCCGTCACCAGCTCCTTGACCAGTCGGCCGACATACTTGTCGATCGTCTCCGCAGCGCCAATGGGTTCAGCAAATGCCCGGCTGACCTCAATCAGGTCTGGGGTCCGGATGGGATCGATTGGCTCCGCCATCCGGCCGAACATCTGGTCCAGCCGTCGGCCTAGCTCTGGGCCGAAGCGAAGCGCTAGTGGCGCTCGAGGCTTCGCCGCCAGCTCCCCGATCGTCCTGAAGCCGAGTGTGCGGAGATCGCTGGCAATCTTTGGCGGAAGCCGCAGAAGGGACAACGGCAAGCTGTCTACAGCTCGCACCGTTTCGCCAACAGGCACGATGACAGTCTCTCTTCGGATTGCGCGGGCACACGCATGGGCAGCGCCCCAGGTGTCAGCGATCGCGACACGCGCCGATAGCTTTTTCGCGCGAAAACGGTTGGCGATCCCGGTCAACATCGGCAGTTCGCCGCCTTGCAGATGATCTGCACCCTCGGTGTCCATGACGATCCCGTCAGGCGCATCCATCGCCACGATTGGGGAATACTGGCCAAGCGCCCACAGCGTGATGCGCTCAAGTGCGGCCGCATCCGCAACCGGGTCAGCATCGGCCAGTATTAGACCCTGAAAGATGGCCTGCGCTTTGGCTGCGGGCATGCCGACACGGACGCCGGATTTCTTGGCGGCCGCATCGACTGCCGACACCCAGCGCTTGGCCCCGCTGCGTGCGATAACGGCAATGGCCTGCTCAACGGGAATAGACGGATCGGCTCGCCTGATCCTGTCCGTCGCCAGGTTCGGTAGATAAATCGAGACGACCCGTGGCATCACACGCTCCAACAATAAAATCTGCGCACTCGCCCGCTTTCACTCTTATCAATTCCAGCAGCCAGCGCGCCCGACCGATACCGGGCACCGGAAGAGGCTCGCTTGGAAGCACACTGACACGCCACCGCGTGCTCGCAGCCGTCGGCTGGCCGTAATCACTGGCCTCGGTTTGTCGTCGCCATCGTCGGACGGCCAGGCCCATGGTCCCAGTCTTTTCGGCGGCAAGCTGTAGCCGTCTCGACGTCGTCATTGGCAGCCTCACCAGCTCGCCGACCACCGCGCCTAGCCCGCCAAAGGCCAGCGCTTCCTCCATCGAGGTCAAGACGTCCTCCTCCTTGTCGCTTTCGACGAAGATGACGCGTTTCGGATGGAGACCTGCCTGTGCCAGAGCTGGGAAAAAGAGATCAGGTCGCGTGAGGCACCAGACGACCTGGCCCTTTGTCTGCGCTGCGATCCCAGCCACCATCAGCGCGGCGGCTGCTCCGTCGACGGTCCCTGCTCCACCGCCCGCAAATTCATGAAGAGCACCGAAGGCGAGTCCGCCGCCAGGCAAGCGGTCATCGATCTCCGGAATACCGAAGGGCAGCACCTGCTTGTTGCGCGCGGACGTGCCTTCGAGATGCTGGATGCGCTCCCGCAGCTCCGAGATCACAAGATTTGTGGCACCCTGCGCCATCGCGACCTCTGTCTAAAACCGGGTTTCAATTTCGCTCCAAAGCGAGTAGGTTCTCTTTTTGTTCCTGATCGGCATGTGAGTCAATCGTGATGTTCAGGCAGAAATCGACCATCCAGTGCCAGTCCACAGCGGCGCTGCGAGCGATCAGGAAACGAATTCAACAATCTAACGAGCATCCATCCACAGATGAGCACAATCGAAAAAATAAGAAAAAATTCCTCTGACGAGGACATTATTCTTCGACAGTTACGCGGTCACATCCTGCACGTCGACTGTCGGACGTGTGACCGCTGCGACGATCTCGATCGGAAAGCCGTCGTAAAACGGCACGGCGCATCAATCCCAATGCACAAGCTGCGCCGTAGGATCGGCCTCGGATGCGACTGGATGAATGCCGTTGACGGCATTGACCGATGCCAACTCACCATTTCCGCGAAACCCGACAAGGAGGACTGAACATGATCGAGATATCGTTCCATTCGAAGATCGTCGTCTCGCTAGGTTGGACGGCACGCGTTTTACCGCAGCGATGAAGAAGTCATGATCGCGAGCACCATCGAGAGCCTTAAGGCACGGATCAGGGAGCGCGATACCGTTCGCGACTACATCGAGCGTTTGGAAACAGGAGAGATCATGCTGCATCCGGACGACGGCAGTGCCCCCTCGCCTTTGCCGCTGGCCCAACTTCTCGACCTTCTGTCCGGATACGACCACATGCTGTCCATCGAAATCGGCAGGCTTGAAGTCGAGACGGAAAGGCTTCACGGTCCCTATCAGGATTGAGGAGGCTCCCGTATGTGCAATGCCTATAACGTCACTACCAATCAGCAAGCGATCCGGTCGTTCGTGTCGATCACCCACGACCATATCGGCAACATGGAGGACTCCATCGATGTCTATCCTGATCGCTTGGCTCCCATCGTTCGCAACAACGAAGACCGCCGCGAACTGACTATGGTCCGCTGGGGCATGCCCTCGTCCAGCAAGGCACTGCTCGATGCTGCCAGCAAACGGGCCGACAAGCTGCGCGCAAAAGGCAAGGAGTTCGACTTCAACGAACTCCTGAAGATGGAACCAGACGGTGGCACGACCAACATCCGGAACACCTCCAGCCAACATTGGAAACGATGGCTTGGCGTGCAGAACCGTTGTGTGGTTCCGTTCACCCGGTTTGCAGAACCCGATCCGGCCAGCAAGGTCGAAGGTGGACGCACGCCGAATGCTTGGTTCGCCAGCACAAGCGACGACCCGCTCATGTTCTTTGCCGGACTGTGGGTGAAGGACTGGACCAGCGTGCGCAAGGTCAAGGATGGTCTCGTCACCATCGACCTGTTTGCCTTCCTGACGACCGAGCCGAATGGCATCGTCGCCCCGATCCACCAAAAGGCGATGCCAGTGATACTGACGACGCAAGACGAGGTCGAAACCTGGCTCACCGCCTCATGGGACGAAGCCAAAGCGTTGCAGCGCCCGCTGCCAGACGACTTGCTGAAGATCGATCCCGTGATGGATGCGGGCGCATGACATGGAAGACGTCTTGACCGCAACCCCCGACAGCGTAACACCAGCCCCCGTGCGAAAGATCATCCATGTCGACATGGATGCCTTCTATGCGTCGGTCGAGCAGCGCGACAATCCGGAGCTGCGCGGCAAGCCCGTGGCGGTCGGGGGGTCAGAGGCGCGCGGTGTCGTCGCGGCAGCCAGTTACGAGGCCCGCATATATGGTGTCCACTCGGCAATGGCATCGGTGACGGCCAAGCGGAAATGCCCCGACCTCATCTTCGTCAAGCCGCGGTTCGAGGTCTACAAGGCCATCTCTGCGCAGATCCGGGAGATCTTCGCCGATTACACGCCTCTGATCGAGCCGTTGTCATTGGACGAGGCCTATCTCGACGTGACGGAAAATCTAAAGGGCATCGAGATCGCCACACAGATCGCGCTCGAGATCCGCACCAGGATCAAGGACGCCACCGGGCTAAACGCGTCTGCCGGGATCAGCTACAACAAGTTCTTGGCCAAGATGGCGAGCGACCTGAACAAACCAAACGGTCAGGCGGTCCTCACGCCGAAGGTCGGCCCGCGGTTCGTCGAAACGCTTCCGGTCAAGAAATTCCACGGTGTCGGCCCGGCTACAGCAGAGAAGATGCACCGTCTCGGGATCCAAAACGGCGCCGATCTCAGACAAAAGGACCTGCCTTTCCTTGTCGAGCACTTTGGAAAATCGGGGCCATATTTCTATGGCATCGCCCGCGGCATCGACGAGCGACGCGTCAAGCCGGACAGGGTTCGCAAATCAGTCGGCGCCGAGGACACCTTCGCCCAGGACATCCATTCGTATGACCCGGCACTTGAAGGCATGCAGCCGTTGATCGCCAAGGTCTGGCGCTATTGCGAGGCCAACGCCATACGCGCAAAGACCGTCACGTTGAAGTTGAAGTACTCGGATTTCACACAGATCACGCGCGCAAAGACGATCGAGCAGCCATTCGAATCAATGGGCGAAATCGAGCGGACGATCGCATTGTTGCTCAAGCCTATGTTTCCTCCGCCAAGAGGTGTGAGGCTGCTGGGAGTTACACTTTCATCGCTCGAGAGCGTAGGGCAGCACCTCCAGACAGAGCAATTGCGCTTTTTGCTCTGATTGGCATTGATTGATTTTGAAGTTTTCTGGTGAAGAATGGCAACCTTTCGCGCTCAGTCTGACCCAAGATCTCGCCCGTGAAACAGCTCTCTTAACGCTTTCGCGCCTTTCTTGTGAGGTGAGGTCACGATCACAAAGCGGCGGCCTTTTCCATCGGCCTCTTGATGGGCCAAGTCGAACATCCAGATTGTCATTGCGGTGCCTCGCGTGATTTCGAGGAGCTTTTCCATGGCAGGATCCTCCTGTGCGTCAACAACGAAGTGTAGCTCATAAGCGAAGGTTTCCTGGCCAGTCCCTCCCTTAAGCTGTTCCCTGAACCACTCCCACAGATTTGAGAAGTCGACCGGAAATGGTGCTAGGTCCATATTCACGTGAACAACATCCCGCAGAAAAATGACCTCACCATCGAAAAAGGCGTGGATACCGAGGAAGTATTCGGCGAGATCCATGTGCGCCGCTAACGCATCGCGAAATATGTTTAGGTTTGTCGCCGTCTGAAACATGCGGATCTCCATGCGCTTTTGCCATTACAGGCAAAATATGTTTTCGATACTTGGAGTTAACGCTGAATACGTTAAAAGATGCCTTCGACTCTTCAGCTAGTGCAAGTTCTTACAGGCACGCATAGGTCGAAATGAAAAGCTTATGGCAGCTTTGATCAGAACAGGACGCTGCGGATTTTGTCGTCACCATCAAGCAATCCTGCGTTGCTCGAATGACGCTCAGTGCATTGACCGACATCGCCAAAAACGCCATCCCGTGCCGGGAAAGCCTGCGTGGCATGTCCTACGCTCGTCATGTCTGCTGACACGTGACCCGATGATCGCCGAGCGGCGCACCCACAACCGGGGGAAATTCGGATAGTGCCTCATGAACTCATTGAGAGCGTCGATTTCGAGGCTAGCTAATCTTGCAGACCAACGTTTGCGAGTGAAGATCCCGAGGAACCGTCGATGCTCGCGTCGAACGCAGCGATCGTCGCAGGCGCGCCAGCGATGGCTCGCTGAGCTTGATCGCCAATGTGCCTCGCTGCCAGTACGGCAAGCAGAAGAAGCGCCAATCTGAATATGAAAGCCCGCAGGAGCTTCTCTGTGGTGTCCATCGCATTTCCTTCCTTGTCCGACTTTGATGTAAACCTCGCCAGGCGACATGGCACAATGTGTAAGATACAAGGGAAGCCTTCGGTTTATCCGAAGGATCCAAATTGGGGAGGATGCATGCGGTTCGACATCACTGACCTTCGCTTGTTTCTCCATGTGGTGGAGGCCGAGAGCATCACTTACGGGGCCGAACGGGCGGGTATGGCTTTGGCATCTGCCAGTGCCCGAATCCGTGGAACATCGGATCGTTAGAAACTCGGCCGTTCAAGACCGACAGGCTCTTATTGATTACCCCTGCCGAAAATCCCTTGGCAAAACGGAGCACCGTTCCATTCCGCGAGGTGCTTGACCAACCGTTCGTGGGTCTGCCTGCCGATAGTGCGCTGCAGGGGCACCTTTCGACCCACGCCTCGCGCGAGGGCAGGCAGTTCAAGCTCCGCATCCGTTTAGACGCGTTCGAGGACATCTGCGCTATCGTCGCAAGCGGCGTTGGGCTGGCAATCGTGCCAGAGCTTTACGCGAGGCGATATCAGCATCCGCTCAGACTCGGTGTCGTTCCCCTCGCTGACGCCTGGGCATTGCGTCACCTTCTCGTCTGCACGAAATTTCGCGGCCCTGCCTGTTCACGCCAGGCGGCTCGTGGACTATCTTGCGATCGCATAGGCATATCATCGGATGGGCCTCCAATGAGCGCTCAGGAAATTAAGAAGCCGGTTAAGTCTCGGGTTGAAGCTGTCGGGATCGATAAAGTTGGATCCATCGCCTTCGACCCAGATGACAAGGCGATGCGCTCCATTCTGGCGCTTCACAAACGCAACCAGATTACAACGCGATCGAGGAACGGATCCTAAGGGCGCCCATCAAGCGATCGTCTTGCAACTGCGCTCGCTCAGCCTCGGGAACCATTTTGGATCAGACATAGTTACCTTTCGACATCTTTGGAGGCACGTGGAATGACCGCTCACCGCGCTCAATGGAAGGGACACCTGAAGATTGGCGATCTTAGTTGCGCCGTCGGCCTGTATACCGCCACATCAACTTCCGACCGTATAAGCTTCCATATGTTAAACCAGAAAACCGGAAACCGTTTACAGCGGGAGTTGATCGACAGTGAAACTGAAGAGGTTGTCGCGCGAGAGCAACAAGTGAAGGGTTTCGAGACGGGAAGCGGCGAATACATCATGATCGATCCGCAAGAGGTTGCGGCCGTCATCCCAGATTCAGATAAGATGCTTGAGGCAGAGGCTTTCATCGCTCGCGGCGAAGTCGATGATGTCTATTTCGACAAGCCTTATTACCTCGTGCCTGTTGATGACGAAGCTAACGATCCTTTCAACTGCATCCGCGACGCACTGGCCAGCACGCGCGTGGTGGCTATTGCGCGGACCGTTCTGTTCCGGCGACTGCGGACCGTTTTGATCAGACCACACGGCAGGGGCCTGATCGCGACGACACTCAACTTCGATTACGAGGTGCGGTCTTCAAAGGAAGCGTTCAAGGGCGTTGCGAAGGTTGAGGTCGAAAACGAGATGCTCGACTTGGCCAAGCACATTATCGATACGAAAATCGGGGACTTCGATCCCGCAAAGACTGATGACCGATATGAAACCGCCCTTGCTGCACTGGTAAAGGCAAAGGCTGAAGGAAAGGCACTTCCGAAACCTAAGCCGGTGAAGATTTCTAAACCGAATGATCTTCTGAAGGCACTGCGAGAAAGCGCTGGATTGAGCAAGCCTTCCTCCAGGAAGCCAAAGGCCGCGAACGCCAATGCCGGGAAAAAGAAAACGAAAGCTGATGCAAAGGCGCCGTCCAAGACCACTCAGAAGAAGGCAAGCTGACCATGGCCCCACGACGTCCGTACTGGAGAGGTTATTTGAAGCTTTCGCTGGTCACCTGCCCCGTAGCGATGGTCCCAGCGACCTCGGAGAGCGAGAAAGTGCGGTTTCATACTCTTAACGAAAAGACCGGCAATCGGGTTGTTTCACAGTACATCGACAGTGTAACCGGCAAGCCTGTCAAAGACGAGGACGAGGCCAAGGGGTATGAGCGCGGTGAAGACGACTACGTTATTCTCACCGATGACGAACTAGAGTCCGTAGAGCTGGAGAGCGTTCGCACCATCGACATTGAACGGTTTGTGTCTAGGGAGAAGATCGAGTGGATTTATTTCGACACCCCGTTTTACCTCACCGCCAATCAGAAAATCGGTGACGAAGCCTTTGCTGTCATTCGGGAGGCAATGAATGCTAAGGACGTCGTGGGCGTCGCTCGGGTCGTCCTTGGCCGTCGAGAACGCGCCGTGATCCTCGAGCCTCGCGACAACGGCATTCTCGTGTGGGCGCTCAGGTTTGGTGACGAAGTCCGGCCGGAAAGTGAGTATTTCGCCGGCATAGACAAGACGTCGGACACAAAGGGCGTCGCCGCACTCGAAAAGATCATCAAGAAGCGTACTCAAAAATGGTCGCCAGCCATGGCGTCCGATCCGATCCAGGATAGCTTACTGAAGCTTATCGCTTCGAAAAAAAGGGCCCATAAGCCCTCAAAGAAGCAGGCGTCCAAAAAGAGAACGGGGAATGACGGCAAGCAGAGCAACGTCGTTAACATCATGGATGCGCTGAAGAAATCAGTCCAAAAAGAACTGAATTCCCGCAAAGCTGGCTGAAGGAGCAATGCATCACTTCGGCGCGGCTGCCTCGCGTGCAACAGTTCGTCATTCCAATTGTTTTTGGTCAGCGACTTGTGACGCTATCGTGGCCACAGCGCTTTTGGGTTGCTTCAAAACGGTCACGACTTTGTTGGGCTATGAGCTCGTTTGGACGCCAGTTCATCAATGCTGTCGAACATAGCTCAAATCTTGGTCATCTGCTGATTGGCAGTGTTTCGTGCGTCGCCGTACAAACGATTGGCAATTCTTTGCTCGTCAGGCAGCCCGCTTTTTCGATTTGTTCAATCGCCTGATTGCCTGTTCCAGGGACCGCTCGCCGTCGCAATAATCCTGCCAGGCAGTGGTCTGCTTGAGGAGAGCGGGCACCGATCTGATCGTGAACCGCCTTGGGTCGAGCCCTGCCTTGACCTGCGTCCAGTTGAGCGGCATCGACACCGTCGCTCCTGCTCGGGCCCTCGGTGAAAGCGGCGCGACTGCAGTCGCGGTACGATCATTGCGCAAGTAATCCAAGAAAATGCGCCCACTGCGGAGACTTTTCGTCATCTTGATCAAGTAGCGGTCCGGGTTGTCTCTGGCCATTTCTTGGCAGATATCGTGCGCGAAGGCCTTGCCTTGGTCCCACGTCAGCGTCTTGCCTTTCGGCACAGACAACGGCGTCACCACATGCAGCCCCTTGCCCCCGGTTGTCTTACAGAAGCTGACAAGGCCGAGCTCCTCCAATCGATCTCGTATCTCGCGGGCGCCTTCTATGACTCTGTTGAAATCGACATCCGGACCGGGGTCAAGATCGAACACCAAGCGCCCCGGCACCTCCGGAAGATTGGGTTCGCAGTTCCAAGGATGTAGCTCTGTTCCCCCAATTTGGGCGATGGCGGCCAATCCCTCGACGCGGTCGATTTGCAGATAGGGCTGTTTATCGCCCGACACTTTGACCTGCTCGATGAGGTTTGAAGTTCCCTGCATCGCATGCCGCTGAAAGAACTGCTCGCTCCCGATACCGTCTGGCGTCCGGATAATCGAACAAGGCCGTCCCTTTATGTGATCGATCAGCCATGGCCCCACGGCCTCGTAGTAGTGAGCCAGATCAAGCTTGGTGACCGGCTCTGCGTCCGAGGCATTGGGCCACATGGGTTTCTCAGGGCTGGATATCAGAACGCCCATGACATCGACCTTCGCTCCCTTGCGAAATTTCGATGCCGTGCGCGGTTTCGGTGCCTCGGTCTCAGGGTCGGGAACATCCTTTTCGTCCGGGCTTGCGGGCTGATCTGCCTCAACCTCTGCCGCAGGCTTGTCCTCGCGTAAGCCTTTGAACGCGGCTTGTCGGACCTGGCCGTCCGCTGTCCATCCCGCAAACTCGATTTCGGCAACCAGCTCGGGCTTCAGCCAAAAAATTTCTGGTGTCTTCTTCGGAGCGCCGATGCCGGTGAACGGAGATTTCGTGGTTTCGACCTCCTTCAATCGCGGCAACAACTTGTCGATCACGTTCGCCGGGTAGCCAGTCCCAACGCGGCCGACATAAACAAAGTGGTCACCGCGATTGACACCGACTAGGAGCGAGCGAAATTTCCCGTTGGTGGTGGCGTAGGCACCTATCACCACTTCGTGTCCCGCTCGGCATTTGGATTTCGCCCACGTCTTCGTTCGGCCGGACACATAGGTTGCATCGGCCTTTTTCGAAACGATGCCTTCGAGCGACAATTTGCAGGCCGACTTTAAAACAGCATCCCCGCCTGTCTCGAAGTGTTCGACAAAGCGTAGACGCGGGTCGTCCCCCGCCTTGCGCAGAAGAGCAACTAACCGCTCCTTTCGCTCTCTCAGCGGCAAATCGCGAAGGTCTTCACCGCCAGCAAACATCAGATCAAAGGCGAAGAAGACGAGATCGTCGGTCTTCCCTTCCGACAACGATGCTTGCAGCGCTGCAAAATCCGGTGCACCGTTCTCATCAAGGGCGCATATCTCGCCGTCGATGATCGCGTCTGGAAGTCTTTCGCAAGAACGGGCGATAGCAGGGTATTTCTTGGTCCAATCGAGGCCTTTGCGCGTTTTGAGGGTGACCTCACCACCTTGGATGCGCATCTGTATGCGGTAGCCGTCAAACTTGATCTCGTGCACCCAGCCGTTTGCGGATGGCGGTCGTTCCAGTGCTTCGCACAGTTGAGGTGCGATGAACGACGGCATTACAGAAGACACAGTCTTATCGCGCGGATTGGTCCTTTTCTTCGATGCTGCCTTTCGTTCGTCGGCGGCAAGGCCTTCGCTACTGTCCCAGACCGCATCCGCCTCGACGGAACCACCTGATGTCATGAACGGCTTTGGCTTTCGGCCTTTTCCGGATGCAATGGCATCCATCGTCCGCCCAGAAGCAACAGACGTAGCATTCTCTTCGAGTACCGCAGCGCCGTCTTTGTCGACGGCGAAATCATCATGGTGTTTGATCAAAAGCCAGTTGTTTCGCGTCTCGCCTTCTCGTCCACGCATTCGCACGAGGACGAAACTCCCATGAAGCCGTTGGCCTTCAAGCGTGAATTTGAAATCGCCTTTGGCGAGCGCATGCTCCGGCGTCTTGTTGCCCTCTGGCTCCCAGTACCCCCGATCCCAGAGCATAACCGTGCCCCCACCATACTGGCCCTTAGGAATAGTGCCCTCGAAATCGCCGTAATCCAGCGGATGATCCTCGACCTCCACCGCGAGACGCTTGTCTTGCGGATCCAGCGATGGCCCTTTGGTGACCGCCCAGGATTTGAAGACACCGTCCAGTTCTAGCCTGAGGTCGTAGTGGAGGCGAGTGGCGTCGTGCTTCTGGATGATAAAGCGTCGACGGTTCGAGGATTTTACCTGCGCCTCCCCGCTCGGCTCAGCGGTTTTCTTGAAGTCGCGCTTAGCACGGTATTTGGAGAGGTTGACGGCCATGGCTTTTCTCGCAATCGATCACTATCGAAATGCCCAGGATGTGGCTACGGTTCCAGGACAGGCCTGAATTTGATCCATGCGGTTCCGTTCTCTTTGCAGTAAGATTAAAGGGCGCAGGGTCCCAGGCAAGCTTTTGCTCCGGCTGCTCGTCGAACTTTGCTGGCCGGACAGGCGAATGCCATGTTGCGTGGGCGGTTCCAGCAGTATCTGGCACTACACCGATAATATACATGCGGTGGTGCGGCCTCGTTTAGCCCCATGGATTGATAGATCGGCACCTCATCGGCACCAAAGTGCCACGTCAGGCATCAAGTTGAATCGGACACCCTGAGTTTGCACTACCTCTTGCTAGCCAATGGCGAGGTCGTAGATTTGCACCAGATCGGTCGGTTCGGAAAAATTCGCCCTCGATGATCCGGGCTCTTGGTTGCAGCAGCTTGACGAGGTGCGCCGGAACCAGGACCGGGCCAACGCCAGTAACGTAGCCGCTGTCGCGACCCTTTTAGCATCAGCGCTGGAAACAGCCTAATGTCGGCGCCGGCTCTAGCATCCGGCCGCCGCGCCATCCCAAAGCTGCAATCCAGCCCGCGTCGCCCGGGGAATGAACTCCGGCGTGAAGTGGACGTCTTGCGTGCATCGCGCAAGACATTACCGCGGATCGACCAAGGCTGCGGCTCGGAAGCACATGGCATCTTCCACGCAAATGCAGGCTCTAGCGCAGGACAATCGATGAGCTACTGGCGTTCTGTGCTGCTTCAAACAGGCTTTTTCCAGGGCCGTCAAGCCATTCATCAAAGCTCAGCAGATGGCCAAACTCTTCGCGAAGACTTCCGATATCTGCGTGGCCTGCCAGTCGTCCGTCATCGAACAACTCAGTCAATCGCCGCAGGAAGTCGTTCTCATTCAGAAGAACATCCGGAAACCGGCTGTAGCTGATCGGCCGGCCAGCGGCGCGGCTGAGGCTTCGCTGCAAGCCGTCTCCCGTCAATTCATCGCCGGCGATCTCAATCGTGCGACCGACAAACCGGCCCGGATAGGAGAAGATGCGCGCCACGATCTTGCCGATATCTCGAACGGCGATGACTTGTCCGATCTGTGTCGGCCGAAGAAATGAGACGTAAGCATCCTGATCCAGACCCATCCCAGGCAGCATCAGCAGTTCCATGAAGCCCGCCGGACGTATGATGGTGCTGGGGATATCCAGCGCCCTGACATGGGCCTCGATCTCCGATTTGCTGTCGAAATGTCCCATGCCCGTCTTTTCCGGCCCGGCGGCATTTACCGAGGTATAGACGAAGTGACCGATGCCGGATTGCATGGCAATATCGGCGATCACTTTGCCATACCTGACCTCATCGTCGTCCGAAACACCGTAGACTGCCGCCTGCCCTGAACTCGGCTGAACACTGAACACGCCGTAGACCCCTGCCATGGCAGATCTGATTGAGGCTTCGTCCGCAAAATCCCCTTGAGCCACCTCAACACCGAGCGATGCCAAATCCAGACCTCTTTGGGCATCCGGATCGCGGACAAGTGCCCTGACGGACCAGCCATCGGCCCGGAGAGCCGATGCGACGGCCCCGCCCTGTTGGCCTGTCGCGCCGAAGACGAGGACAGTTTTTCCGGAACTGAACTCCGACGCCGCCGTGCCAATATCTTGATGATTGCTGGATGTCATTCGAGCCTCCTTGCTGCTGAAGGCCATCTAGGTATACTTATTATACGTGAATGCAATTACGCACCTGAACACTACCAGGTTTACAGGAGTATCCCAGTTATGGCTGCAATGCCGCCGGAAACTCTCGAACTGAACAGGCTTGTCTTAGAGGAGATTACGACAAAGTGGTCGTTGCTCGTGCTGGGATGCCTGTGCAGCGGGCCAATGAGATTTAATGCGCTTCGACGGGCAAACGATGGCATCTCCCAAAAGGCCTTGACGCAGTGCCTTCGTCGGCTGGAGGCCAACGGCTTTGTAACCCGCTCGGTCGTCAGCACCGCGCCCGTTGCCGTCGTCTACGAGATATCCCGGCTAGGGCGCTCACTCGAACCACACTTGCAAGCAATCCTGAACTGGGCAGATGAACATCGCGACGAGGTCTTAGCTGCGCAACGACAGTTTTATGGCGAGGCAGATGACTTGTCGCGCAAATAGATGATCCTGCGGTTTGGGATCTCGGCGTAGCCGACATCAAGAGTGTAATTCTTCGTGGCTTGGGTGGCGAACGTCTTCGGGAGCATCGTCTTCCCGGATTGCCGGGGCCTAACGATCAGCAAGACTCACGTGTCCAACATGGCGTCCTTAACAGTTTGCTCGACGGGTCTTAGATAAAGCGCCACAGCCATGCTCCTTGGTGACCATTCGCAATTAGGGCGATGGCCATATGAAACTCGAGCAGTGCTTGCTGTGACGGCGAAATATTCACGAATGGTATGGGGCAGTTGGCGGCCCACCGATCACCGAAACGCGAAGCGGAAAAAGGCTTTGCGACAAGGATGGTGGCCAGGACCGTCTAAGCAGAGTGCACGGGAACGATCAAGCGATGGTTTATGCGGGACGGCTGGAAGTTTCGCTCGATATGCCTTCAGCGATCATCAAGCAGTGCTGCGGACGTCAAGCGCCAGAGGCTATGCCACGGTGTTGAGAATATCCCCTTAGGCCGCGAGTTGGCTTTCTTTCAACCTCAGCGTCACAACCACACCACCCTCGACCCAGCTGACGTCGATTGAACCTTTGAGTTGCCCGGAAACGGTCCGCTGCAGGAGCTTGCTGCCATATCCTTCCGCCGAGCGCGTAGGTTCGACTGTATGGCCGCCTTGCTCGCTCCAGACAATTTCGATATCGTCCTCCACGACCTTGCCTGAGATGTCGAGTAACCCGGTATCATTCGACAGCGCGCCGTATTTGAGTGAGTTGGTCGCCAGCTCATGAATGACCAGCGCAAGGCTCGTAGCGGCCTTATCACCGAGGCCCATCCTGGGGACCGCTACGCGGATACGCCCCGCAAAGGCACCGACATCGTCGTAGGGCGCGAGAAGCACGGTAAACATGTCTCCCAGCAGTGCCGCATTCCCCTGACCATCCGGAAGGGGCCGGACCAACTCATGGGCACGGCCAAGTGCGGTCAAGCGCTGCGTCAGTTGCTTTGCCATTTCCTCCTTCGTCTCGGTAGAGCGCGATGTGATGTTCGTAAGACCGGCCGCAAGCGCCAGCAAGTTCTTGACGCGGTGGCTCATTTCGCCGGCGAGCAGCTCATGCCCTTCCTCGGCCTGTTTTCGGCCCGTCACGTCAAGGAAGATGCCCGTCATTTTCTTTGTAGCTGCGTCACCTTCGTTGCCCTGTCCTCTCGCAGAGATCCACCGAACGTCAGACGTGGTGGTCAAAATGCGGAAGTCGATTTCAAAAGGTCCGTCGATGGCCCGCGTTGCAACGAACGCGGCTCTGACCCGATCCCGGTCGGCGGGATGAACCTTGGCGGAAAGATGCTCAAAAGTGAGGTCTTGTTCGACGGGAATATCCCAAAGCTCGTAGGCCTTCGCATCCATCACGAACGTGTCGTCATCGACGATCCAGGTCCAGAGGGCGACGCCGGCTGACTTGATGGCCTGCCTAAGCTCGTTTGCATTCCATTCGGGCTGTGACCCTATTTGGCTCATGTTCAATTCTCTTCCGCCAAATCAAAAAAGATGACCCTGATCAGAACTAGCGGGCTGGACAAGCGGAATCAATGGTCTAGCTCCGCTTGGCAGTGACTGCTCGAATCGCACATTACAAGCATGAGCCCTCTCCGATTGACGACTGGCGTCAATGAAGGGCAACCGCGTAGAGCACCTGAACACCCAGGCAAGACGGGGCAAGCAACGTAAATCGTGCACTGCTCCTCTTTTCGATCAGAATGGTGTGCTAAAGCGTGTCGCATCTATTCAGCCTCATATCCTGCTGCCTTGAAGAAGTTTCGGCATTCGGTGACGGAGAAGAGTGTGATGATGTCGCCGAGCGCTTTGGTTATTGTATCGAAGCTTCGAGCGGCCCGCTTTCGCAGGAGTGACTTGAGTTTCGAGAATGCCATTTCGATAGGGTTCAGGTCCGGCGAATAGGGCGGCAGGAAGAGAAGCCTTGCGCCTTTTGTCTTGAGCAACTGTTCTGCCCTTTCGCTTTTGTGGAAGCCGACATTGTCGAGGATGACGACGTCGCCGGGCGATAGTGTCGGCA
>NZ_KB898377.1 GCF_000377565.1 Rhizobium sp. 2MFCol3.1
TAGGCGACCCGCAGCCGCGCGTCACCGGGATGGATGGCGATGTCGAGATGGCTTTTGCCGACATCGATTCCGGCACAGATCATGCTATTATCGGTCATCTTCGTCGTCCCTGTCTTGGATACGAACCCCAAGGTTCCTGCAACCACACGGGCCTGATGAAGAGCCGGTTGCGATCCTGCTCCCCACAGCCCCGAATGGCTGAGAAGGTGACGATCCGACAACCAGCTGCCGGGCGGGTGGCCACCCGCCCGGCAGAAACAACTATCTCATATTTTGATCATCCAAGAAGGTGCCCGAAGGGCGGATGAGGGGGCTGCGCGGTACAAGGTTCACGAGACGCGTGACCGCACCAAAGAAAGATGTAGCAGAGGAAGAGGGCAGCCTGGCGCCGCCCCCGGTCGTTTATCTTCAGGCGTTGAGCGCAACCGCGATCTCGCCGGCAAGCCGCGCGTTGTTTTCCACCAGTGCGATATTGGTCTTCAGGCTCTGGCCATCGGTCAGGTCGAAGATGGTGCTCAGCAGATAGGGCGTGACCGCCTTGCCGGAGATCTCGTCGCGTTCGGCGCTGTCGAGCGCGCGCTGGATGTAGATTTCCATTTCTTCGGCCGGAATCTCGTCGGCCTCGGGCACCGGGTTGGCGATCAGCATGCCGCCGTCGATGCCGAGCTGTTCGCGCACCGTCTGGAAATTGGCGATGGCCGCCGGGCTGTTCAGCGTCAGCGGGCTGCGCAGGCCGGAAGAACGCGACCAGAAGGCCGGGAATTCTTCGCTCTCGTAGGTGACAACGGGAACGCCAGCAGTTTCCAGCACTTCCAGCGTCTTCGGCACGTCGAGGATCGCCTTGGCGCCGGCGCAGACGACGATGACGCCGGTGCGGGCGAGTTCTTCGAGGTCGGCGGAGATGTCGAAGCTCTCTTCCGCACCGCGATGCACGCCGCCGATGCCGCCGGTGGCGAAGACCTTGATGCCGGCGCGTTCGGCGGCGATCATCGTGGCGGCGACCGTGGTGGCGCCATGGCGGCGCTCGGCGATGGCGAAGGCGAGGTCGGCGCGCGAGACTTTCAGCACATCCTTGGCCTTGGCCAGCTGCTCGAGCTCTTCGGCTTCAAGGCCGATGTGGAGCGTGCCGTGGATGACGGCGATGGTTGCGGGGACGGCACCCTGCTCACGGATGATCGATTCGACACTGCGGGCCATCTCGATATTCCCGGGGTAGGGCATGCCGTGGGTGATGATCGTCGATTCGAGCGCCACGATCGGCGCGCCACGCTGCTTGGCGCTCGCCACTTCCTTGGAATAGGTGATCGGCAGCTTGGAGGAGAGAGTGTTCGTCATCGGATCTTCCATTTCGTCTGATTGGGTTTCAATGCAGAATTCTCGCCGGCGGGACAAGAGCCAGAGCCTGTTTCAGCAGATCGGCGGAAAGATTTTCGTTGACCGCATTGGGCGACTGGACCGTCAGCGCTGCCGCAGCGGCCCCCTCGCGGATGGCCTCGCTCATCGGTAGTCCGCGCAAAAGTGCTCCGATAACGCCCGAGGCGAGAGAATCGCCCGCACCGGTCACGTCGGACACATGCTCGACATTGGCCGGCTGCAGCGCCGCCACGTGGCCGGCGGAAAAGGCGATCAGCTCGCGCTGTCCCCGGGTGACGACACCGCCCCTGAGACCGATATCGCCGAGCAGTGACGGCCAGTGGACGGGGTTTTCGGGCCGCTCGCCGGTCAGCGCGGTGGCCTCGGCTTCGTTCAGGAAGAGATAGTCGATGCCATCAATGCAGGCCTTCAGCTTCACAGCCTTTGCCGGCGAGATGGCGATCGCCGCGACCGGCTTGCCGAGCGTCTTGGCGCGAGCGGTGATCGAGACCAGCGTCTCCTCCGGCAGGTTGGCATCGAAGAGGATCATGTCGGTCGCCGAAAACGCGTCGCGCACCGAGCGGATCGACAGGCGGCGCGGCACGAACATGCGGTAGAGATCCATGTCGGCCAGCGCGATCACCAGATTGCCGTCGCGCTCGATGATGGCGGTATAGCTCGGCGTCTTGCGGTCGAGGAAGATGAAGGGGCGGTCGTTGACGCCGGCGAGATCGGCGGCTTCGCTCACCATCTCTCCAGTCGGGTCGCCGCCGCGTGGCGAGATCATGGTGACGTCGAAGCCGAGGCGGGCGAGGTTGCGGGCCGCGTTGAAGCCGCCGCCGCCGGCCTCCTCGAACCAGGAGCCGGGGTTACTGGCGCCATCTGCCGTCGCGCCCGATATGCGGCCGCGGCGATCGACATGGGCGCCGCCAAGCACGAGAATCTTCTTGCTCATCTCATCGCTCCGAAATGCCGTCATGTGCGAATCGTGCGGCCTCCGGAAGCGCGGTCAGCCGCCGTCCAGGTGCTGTAAGCTCTTGCTTTGCATGGATAAAACAAATGTAGAACACAGGCCGTTTTACCTCTTTCTTTCAATGCTTTGAACGGCACTTGCGTAATGAGAACAAATGCGGTACAAAATCGACATCGGCGGCGACATTGCTTGAGCGGCTTCAATAACCTAAAGGTGGATCGAATGTCACAGAATACATTGCGGCTTGTAGAGGACAAATCGGTGGACAAAAGCAAGGCACTTGAAGCGGCACTCTCACAGATCGAGCGGTCGTTCGGCAAGGGCTCTATCATGAAGCTCGGCTCGAACGAGGGCGTGGTCGAGATCGAGACCGTTTCGACGGGCTCTCTCGGACTGGATATCGCACTCGGGATCGGCGGTCTTCCGAAGGGACGTATCATCGAGGTTTACGGGCCGGAAAGCTCGGGTAAGACGACACTGGCGCTGCAGACGATCGCGGAAGCCCAGAAGAAGGGCGGCATCTGCGCCTTCGTCGACGCTGAACACGCGCTCGATCCCGTCTATGCCCGCAAGCTGGGCGTCGATCTGCACAACCTCCTGATCTCGCAGCCGGATACGGGCGAGCAGGCACTCGAAATCACCGACACGCTGGTGCGCTCCGGCGCCGTCGACGTGCTGGTCGTCGACTCGGTCGCGGCACTGACGCCGCGGGCCGAAATCGAAGGCGAAATGGGCGACAGCCTTCCTGGTCTGCAGGCGCGACTGATGAGCCAGGCGCTGCGCAAGCTGACGGCCTCGATCTCGAAGTCGAAGACCATGGTCATCTTCATCAACCAGATCCGCATGAAGATCGGCGTCATGTTCGGTTCGCCGGAAACGACGACGGGTGGTAACGCGCTGAAGTTCTACGCCTCGGTTCGCCTCGACATCCGCCGCATCGGCGCCGTCAAGGAGCGCGAAGAGGTGATCGGCAACCAGACGCGCGTCAAGGTCGTCAAGAACAAGATGGCGCCTCCCTTCAAGCAGGTCGAATTCGACATCATGTATGGCGAAGGCGTGTCGAAGACCGGCGAGCTGGTCGACCTCGGCGTCAAGGCCGGGATCGTCGAGAAGTCGGGGGCCTGGTTCTCCTATAACAGCCAGCGTCTCGGCCAGGGCCGCGAGAACGCCAAGACGTTCCTGCGCGACAATCCCGAGCTGATGCGCGAGATCGAAACCTCGATCCGCCAGAACGCCGGCCTGATCGCCGATCAGCTGCAGAATGGCGGTCCCGACGCCAACGATTCCGACGGCGAATAAGCCTCGATCCACGACTGAATAGTTCAAAGCCGGCTGCATTCCTTGATCAGAATGCAGCCGGTTTTGTTTGTCTGCTGGACAGTGGTTAACGTCAGCGATAAAAGCCACTGAATTTTTAAGATTTGACCTGCCTTGGGCAGCACTGAAGGGCATAGCATGAGCGGTGTGAACGAAATCCGGTCGACCTTCCTCGACTACTTCAAGAAGAACGGCCACGAGATCGTTTCATCGAGCCCGCTGGTGCCGCGCAACGACCCGACGCTGATGTTCACGAACGCCGGCATGGTGCAGTTCAAGAACGTTTTCACCGGTCTCGAGCAGCGCCCCTACAAGACGGCGTCGACCGCGCAGAAGTGCGTGCGCGCCGGCGGCAAGCACAACGACCTCGACAATGTCGGCTATACCGCGCGCCACCATACCTTCTTCGAAATGCTCGGCAATTTCTCCTTCGGCGACTACTTCAAGGAGCAGGCGATCGAGCATGCCTGGACGCTGATCACCAAGGAATTCGGCATCGACGCCAAGCGCCTTTTGGTCACCGTCTATCACACCGACGACGAGGCCTTTAATCTCTGGAAGAAGATCGCCGGCCTCTCCGACGACAAGATCATCCGCATCCCGACCAGCGACAATTTCTGGGCGATGGGTGACACCGGCCCCTGCGGTCCCTGTTCCGAGATATTCTACGATCACGGCGATCACATCTGGGGCGGCCCTCCCGGCTCGCCGGAAGAAGACGGTGATCGCTTCATCGAGATCTGGAACCTCGTTTTCATGCAGTACGAGCAGATCACCAAGGAAGAGCGCGTCGACCTGCCGCGTCCGTCGATCGACACCGGCATGGGTCTCGAGCGTATCGCAGCCCTGTTGCAGGGCAAGCACGACAATTACGACATCGACCTGTTCCGCGCGCTGATCTCGGCATCCGAGGAAGCAACCGGCGTCAAGGCCGAGGGTGAGCAGCGCGCCAGCCATCGCGTCATCGCCGATCACCTGCGCTCGTCCGCCTTCCTGATCGCGGACGGCGTTCTGCCATCCGCCGAAGGCCGAGGCTATGTTCTTCGCCGCATCATGCGCCGCGCCATGCGCCATGCCGAACTGCTCGGCGCCCGCGAGCCGCTGATGTGGAAGCTGCTCCCGGCCCTGATCCAGCAGATGGGCCGCGCCTATCCGGAACTGGTGCGCGCGGAAGCCTTGATCACCGAGACGCTGAAGCTCGAAGAGACCAAGTTCCGCACGACGCTGAAGCGCGGCCTGTCGCTTCTGTCGGATGCCACGACGACGCTCGGCAAGGGCGACATGCTCGACGGCGAGACCGCCTTCAAGCTCTACGACACCTACGGCTTCCCGCTCGACCTGACGCAGGACGCGCTGCGTGCCCGCGAAATCAACGTCGATCTCGCCGGCTTCACCGACGCCATGGAGCGCCAGAAGGCCGAGGCACGCTCGCATTGGGCAGGCTCCGGCGACAAGGCGACCGAGACGATCTGGTTCGAGCTGCGCGACAAGCACGGCGCCACCGAATTCCTCGGCTACGACACCGAGACCGCCGAAGGCGTGGTCCAGGCGATCGTCAAGGACGGTGCCTCTGTCGGCGAAGCTGCCAAGGGCGACAAGGTGCAGATCGTCGTCAACCAGACGCCGTTCTACGGTGAATCCGGTGGCCAGATGGGCGATGCGGGCGTCATTTCGTCCGATAACGCCAAGATCGAAATATCAGATACGCAAAAGCGCGGCGAGGGCCTGTTCGTGCACACGGGCACCGTCGTGGACGGCTCGGTCAAGGCCGGCGATGCCGTGGCATTGACGGTCGATCACGCCCGCCGTTCGCATATCCGCGCCAACCACTCGGCGACCCACCTGCTGCATGAGGCGCTGCGCGAGGTGCTCGGCACCCATGTCGCCCAGAAGGGCTCGCTGGTCACGCCGGATCGCCTGCGCTTCGACGTCTCGCATCCGAAGCCGATGACGGCGGAAGAGCTCAAGGTGGTCGAGGATATGGCCAACGAGATCATTCTGCAGAATTCGCCGGTCACGACCCGCCTGATGAGCGTCGACGACGCCCGCGCCGAGGGCGCGATGGCGCTGTTCGGCGAAAAATACGGCGACGAGGTTCGCGTCGTCTCCATGGGCCAGGGGCTGCATGGGGCGAAGACGGGCAAGCCTTACTCGATCGAACTTTGCGGCGGCACGCATGTGTCCGCGACCGGTGACATCGGTCTCGTGCGCATTCTCGGCGACAGCGCTGTCAGCTCCGGCGTTCGCCGTCTGGAAGCCGTCACCGGCGAAGCGGCCCGCGCCTATCTCGCCGAGCAGGACGAGCGCGTGAAGGCGCTTGCGACTTCGCTCAAGGTACAGCCGGCCGACGTGCTGACGCGCGTCGAGGCGCTGATGGACGAGCGCCGCAAGCTTGAGAAGGAACTGGCGGACGCCAAGCGCAAGCTCGCCATGGGTGGCGGGCAGGGTGCCTCGGAAGAGGCCGTGCGTGACATCGCCGGCGTCAAGTTCCT
This sequence comes from Rhizobium sp. 2MFCol3.1, assembly GCF_000377565.1. Lineage (GTDB taxonomy): Bacteria > Pseudomonadota > Alphaproteobacteria > Rhizobiales > Rhizobiaceae > Rhizobium. The sequence continues at coordinate 6,136 of NZ_KB898377.1, forward strand.
CGGCAAGGCCATTTCCGGTGTCGATCCGAAGGATCTCAAGGGTCTCGCCGACGACGGCAAGGCCAGCCTCGGCTCCGGCGTCGTGACGCTGATCGGCGTCTCCGAAGACGGCAAGGCCAGCGCCGTGGTCGCGGTCACTGCTGATCTCGTCGGCCGCTTCAGCGCCGTCGATCTGGTCCGCATCGCCTCTGCCGCTCTCGGCGGCAAGGGTGGTGGCGGCCGTCCCGACATGGCGCAGGCCGGCGGTCCGGATGGATCGAAGGCTGACGAGGCGCTCGAGGCCGTGGCGGCTGCGCTGGCCGGCTGAACGGCCGGTTCTTGATTGAATTGCGAAAGGCGGGTGCTTCGAGTGCCCGCCTTTTTCTTTTGCGCCGGCAATTCAGCAGGATTTGTCAAATCGCGTTATGTTTGTCTGCAGCCGGTCAACTGGCATGAGGTTTCGACATGAACGGCACCACGGCATGGGCACTATACGAAAGCCGCCTGAGGCGGGTTTCGGCCTATATCCATGATCATCTCGACGAAGAGCTGGATATGGACAAGCTCGCCGAGATCGCCTGCATGTCGAGCTATCACTGGCACCGGATCTATCGCGCGGTTCATGGAGAGACGCTGGCGGCGACCGTCAAGCGGCTGCGATTGCATCGAGCGGCGGGCGATATCGTCCGTTCGGATCTCGGTATCGGGGAGATTGCCAGGCGATCCGGCTATCCCAACCTCCAGTCTTTCAACCGCATTTTCAAATCGGTCTACGGCATGCCGCCGGCCCGTTATCGGAAAGAGGGAAGCCACACGGAGTTCCAACCCTCACCTAACGGAAGGACCAAAGCCATGTTCAACGTTACCTTACGGAAGATCGAGCCGATCGCGCTTGTCGGCGTGCGCCATAAGGGCTCCTATATGCAGATCAGCAAGGCGTTCGAGGTTCTCTTCGGCACGCTCCACGCGCGCGGGCTGGCAAAGCCCGATATGCGGATGATCGGCGTCTATTTCGACGATCCCGATCTCGTGCCGGCCGATGAGCTTCGCTCCATCGCCTGCGTCTCGGTCGAAGGCGAGATGGCGGTCGAAGCACCGCTCGAGCCCATCACGCTCGACGGCGGGGAGTATGCGGTGCTCAGCCACAAGGGGCCCTATGCCGATATGCACAAGGCCTATCAGTGGCTGTTTTCCGAATGGCTGCCGACCTCGGGCCGGCAGTTGCGCGACGGGCTGATGTTCGAGGACTATCTCAACAATCCGCGCGACGTGCCGCCGACGGAGTTGGTCACCGAGATCTACATGCCGCTCATCTGAGCCTGATCAGGCGCTTTTCTGCAGCGCCTTGGTGGCTTCGTCGTCGATCGCGTTCGCCCGCTTGTAGGCGGCGCGGTCGGTGACGCGGGCGACGTAATCGGCAAAGGCCTGGCGCTTCTCGAAGGTGCCGAAGCCGAGGCCCCAGCCGACATGGGAGCCGACATAGACGTCGGCGGCTGTAAACCGGTTGCCGGCGATATAGGGCGAGGCGCTGACGGCCTTTTCGAGCGTGTCCATCACGTCGGCATAGCTGCCATAGCCCGCCATCCGGCTCTTGTCGGCAGGCGTGTGGAAGCCGAGGGCGCGGTTGGTGGTGGCTGCTTCCAGCGGTCCGGCGGCGAAGAACATCCAGCGATAATAACTGCCGCGCTCTTCGGCTGTCGGCGCAAGGCCTGCTTCCGGAAAGGCTTCGGCCAGATAGGCGCAGATGGCGGCGCATTCGGTGACGACAGTCTTGCCGTGGCGGATCGCCGGCACCTTGCCCATCGGGTTGATGGCAAGATAATCCGGCGCCTTCATGCTGCTTTCGAAGCCGAGGATCTCGGTCGTGTAGGGGGCGCCGGTTTCCTCCAACATCCAGCGGGCGATCCGTCCGCGCGACATCGGGTTGGTGTAGAAGATCAGTTCGTCGGCCATGGTGTTCTCCTCGTTTCGCTTGATAACTGGCGCGGGTCAGCGGCGAGGCAACGTCTATGGCATGGCGATGTCAGATTTTGGCAGTAGCGGCGCCGGTCAGAGCGCCTTGCGATACTGGATGAAACCGGAGCGCTCGGCGATCCGGTCGTAAAGCTTGCGGGCCGTGGCGTTGGTCTCGTGGGTCATCCAGTAGAGCCGGCCGGCGCCATGCTCGCGCGCAAGATCGGCGACGGCCTCGATCAATGCCGCGCCGGTTCCGAGCCCCCGCTGGCTGTCGTCGACATAGAGATCCTGCAGGTAGCAGGTCCATTTGGGAAGCCAGGTGGAGCGGTGAAAGATCGCGTGCACGATGCCAACCAGCCTGCTGTCTTCATCGAAGGCGCCGAGTGCGTGCATCGGCTCCGCGGGATCATGGAAGCGGCCCCAGGTCAGGTCCGTCGTCTCCTCGTGGATCGCGACTTCGTAGAAGCGCTGATAGCCTGCCCATAGCGGCTCCCAGGCGCTGCGGTCCGATGCCTTTAGCGGGCGGATGGTCGTGGTCATCTTGTTATTCCCCTCCTGATGTCCCTGAAACGAAAACGGCGGGGAAAACCCCGCCGCATCGTTCGCATATTCCAGATGGCTTATGCCATGGCCTTCTGCAGGTTTTCGTCGATCTTGTCGAGGAAAGCCGTGGTCGAGAGCCAAGGCTGATCCGGGCCGATCAGCAGCGCCAGATCCTTGGTCATGAAGCCGGCTTCAACCGTGTCGACGCAGACCTTTTCGAGTGTGGCCGCGAACTTCGCCAGTTCGGCGTTGTCGTCGAGCTTGGCGCGGTGCGCGAGGCCACGGGTCCAGGCGAAGATCGAAGCGATCGAGTTCGTCGAGGTTTCCTGGCCCTTCTGGTGCTGGCGGTAGTGACGCGTCACTGTGCCGTGAGCGGCTTCGGCCTCGACGGTCTTGCCATCGGGGGTGAGGAGAACGGAGGTCATCAGGCCGAGCGAACCGAAGCCCTGGGCAACCGTGTCGGACTGAACGTCGCCGTCATAGTTCTTGCAGGCCCAGACGTAGCCGCCGGACCACTTCAGAGCGGATGCGACCATGTCGTCGATCAGGCGGTGCTCGTAGGTGATGCCGATTTCCTTGAACTGATCCTGGAATTCAGCCTCGTAGACTTCCTGGAAGATGTCCTTGAAGCGGCCGTCATAGGCCTTGAGGATGGTGTTCTTGGTCGACAGATAAACCGGCCACTTGCGCATCAGGCCGTACATCATCGAGGCGCGGGCGAATTCGCGGATCGACTCATCGAGGTTATACATGGCCATGGCAACGCCGGCGCCAGGAGCGTCGAACACTTCCTTCTCAATGACCTGGCCGTCTTCACCGACGAACTTGATGGTCAGCTTGCCCTTGCCCGGGAACTTGAAATCGGTGGCGCGGTACTGGTCGCCGAAAGCGTGGCGGCCGACGACGATCGGCTTGGTCCAGCCGGGAACGAGGCGCGGCACGTTCTGGCAGATGATCGGCTCGCGGAAGATGACGCCGCCGAGGATGTTGCGGATCGTGCCGTTCGGGCTCTTCCACATCTGCTTGAGGTTGAATTCCTTGACGCGGTCTTCATCCGGCGTGATCGTCGCGCACTTGATGCCGACGCCGTGCTTCTTGATGGCGTTGGCGGCGTCGATGGTCACCTGGTCGTTGGTGGCGTCGCGGTTTTCGACGGAGAGGTCGAAATAGTCGATGTCGAGGTCGAGATACGGATGGATCAGCTTGTCCTTGATAAGCTGCCAGATGATGCGCGTCATTTCATCGCCGTCGAGATCGGCGACGGGGTTGGCGACCTTGATCTTCTTCATGTATCTGCCTCGTTAAGCTTTTGAGGGACATGCGTCCCTGGTGGGTGATATAAAATCCCGTGGGCTATAGCATTGTGCGCCCGGAGTGCAAAGCCGCAAGCAGGGCAGATTTGTGTGTTTTTGCGCCATTGCCAAGACACGGAAAATGGCTAGTCTCCGCGCAAAACCATTGCCTCGGACATTTGATCATGAAGACGATTTCACTTGCCTTTGCCGCCTTGCTCGGCCTCACCGCCACGGTATTCGCCGCTGACGCGACGGCGCCGGTCAAGGAGATCATGGAAGCCACGACCAAGAACTGGTCGGGCGCCGACGAGGACTGGCAGGACATCTTCGACGAGAGCAGGCTGACGCGGATCTACAGCAAGGATTTCGTCACCAAGTACCGCGCCGCGATGCAGAACCCGGCGGCCGACGAGGATGGGGTTTCGCCCTTCGACTACGATGTCATCGTCAACGGCGAGGATGCATGCCCGCTGCAGGACATGACCTATACGCCGAAGCCCGGCGAAAACGGCGCGACGGAAGTGGTGGTGACGTTCAAGAAGCAGACCTGCATGGACGGGATCGACGACAAGCAGGCGCTGACCACCGTGCGCTTCGAGGTGCTGGAAGAGGGCGGCAAGGCTGTCGTCGACGACGTGTTTACCGAAGGCGATCCGGGCCAGCCGGCGAACTCGCTGAAGAACACCATGGTGCAGATCGCCAAGGGACAATAACAAGCTCTCGCTCGGGACGCTTTGGACGGCAAGATTGATTTGCTTTTAAGAGCCTTGGCGATATGTGAGCGGTGAAACACCATTCCTCCGCTCCGGGGCCTGAACTCTTTGTTTTCCGGTTTTGATTTCCGAGATTGGCTGCTTGCCAACGATCCGGCTCTGTCGCGGCTGAGGATGGCTCTGCGCGTTACGCAGTCGGTGGCGCTCTCTTTCGGTCTTCTGCTGGTCATCCATTCGCTGCTGTTTCCGCTGCCGATTGCCTCCTATGGGCTTGGGATCGTGCTGGCGATCGAGGGCGGCGTCGCGGTGCGCGACAAGGGCGGCGGGCGGCAGCTGGTGACCCGGCTTCTCGGCTGCGCCGCCAGTCTGGTGGTCGTGGTCATAGCGGCCGGGCTGGAAGGACACCGGCTGATCTCCGATGCCGCCTTTCTTCTGATCATCTTTCTTGCGGCGTCCGCACGTGTTTTCGGGCCGCGCGGCCATGCGATCGGCATGTTCGCCTTCATGTCGTATTTCCTCGGCGCCTATTTCCAGCCGCCGCTTGCCGAGCTGCCTTTCGTGGCGATCGGCCCGATCGTCTCCTCGCTGATCGCGCATGCGGTGCGCTCCGTCGTGCTGCCCGACGACTGGCGGCGCGATCTCTTACGCTCGCTCGAGAGCGTGCAGGGGCGGATCAACCAGATCCTCTTCAAGATCGCGGCACTGGCGGCGGAGGGGCACGTTTCGGATGCCGACCGGCAGGAACTCAATCAGCTGGAGGAGCGGCTGAAAGACGTGGTGCTGATGGCGGAGAGCTTCATTCCGCGCCCTCCAAGCGGCGTGTTCGATCCCGGCACCGAGCCGGCGGGCGAGCTGGCGATCCGTCTCTTCGACGCGCATCTGGCCGCCGAAGGCGCGATCATGCTCTGCTCGCAATCGCTGCCGCCCTTCGAACTGGTGCATCGGATCATCGAGGGGCATTCGGTGCGTCCGCCGCATGAGGATGACGAGGGCCCCTCGGCAGAGGCTAGACGCGCTCTGATCAGGCTCGGCAATGCGCGGGCTGAGCTTGTCGAGACCATCGACGAGGGCAATCGCACGGGCTTTGCCGATATCGCCGCCGTGGCCGAGGCGCCGGTTCAAGCATCGCTTCCGGATTTCTCGTTGAGCAATCCACTCATGCGCTCGGCGCTGCAGATCACGGTCGCCGCGGCGATCGCCATGACGCTCGGTCTCGGTCTGTCGCGCGAGCGCTGGTTCTGGGCGGTGCTCGCGTCCTTCCTCGTCTTCACCAACACCAATTCGCGCGGCGATACGGCGATGAAGGCGCTGCAACGTTCGGTGGGGACGCTGTTCGGCATCGCCATCGGGCTTCTGCTTGCGACGCTGTTGAGCGGCCATCTGGCTCCAGCGCTCGCAATCACGAGCCTGTCCATTTTCCTCGCCTTCTACTTCCTGCAGACAAGTTATGCGACGATGACATTCTTCGTCTCGATCGCGCTTTGCCTCGTTTACGGGATGATCGGATCGCTGACGCTCGACCTGCTTCTGCTGCGTGTCGAGGAAACCGCACTCGGCGCGGCGGTCGGTACGCTGGTCGCCTTCGTCGTCTTTCCGGCGCGCACCCGCGGCGCACTCGATCTTGTGCTCGACAAGTGGTTCGCGGCGCTGGACGCCCTGCTGAAGGCCACCGCTGCCGGCGAACCGCGACACAGGCTGATTGGCCTCTCACAGACCTTGGACGCCGCCTACAAGGATCTGGCGACGACGGCGCGGCCGCTCGGCTCGTCATGGTCGGTTGTCACCAAGCCGGGACAGGTGCGGCAGACGCTGGCCGTCTTCCTCGCCGCCACCTATTGGGCGCGGATGATGGCGAAGAACCGGGAGGCTTCGATCACCAGCGACGACGCGCGCCAACTGATCGAAACCAGTCTCGCTCGCGTCACGTCTGCATCGGCGCGCCGCTCGGAGTGTTTCTTTGTCGATCGCAAGATCCCCATATCGAGCGCGCGCCACCATCCGCATGCCAGCAAGGGTTGGCGGCAGGGGCTTGAGATGATCGGCTTGACGCTCGAGCGGCTGTATCCGGACGCATAAGCCTTGCCGTTTCAGCCCGTCTTGGCTATTTCCGCGCCTAGCAAAAGGATTTTGACTTCATGGCAGGCACGAACAGCGAGCGTCTTCTTCTGACGGAAGGTCCCGTCATCATTCTGGTCGAACCGCAGATGGGCGAGAATATCGGGATGGTGGCGCGGGCCATGGCGAATTTCGGGCTCTCCGAACTGCGCCTCGTCAATCCGCGCGACGGATGGCCGAACGAGAAGGCGCAGGCTGCCGCGTCGAAGGCCGACCATGTGATCGAGGGCACGAAGGTGTTCGAGACGTTGGAAGAGGCCATCGCCGACCTCAACTTCGTCTATGCGACGACGGCGCGCGAGCGGGACGGCTTCAAGCCGGTGCGTTCGCCCGTGGTGGCGGCTCAGACGCTGCGTGCGCGGTTTACGGCGGGTGAGGGGACCGGCATCCTTTTCGGGCGCGAGCGCTGGGGCCTGTCGAACGAAGAGGTAGCGCTGGCCGACGAGATCGTGACCTTCCCCGTCAATCCCGCCTTCGCTTCGCTCAACATCGCGCAGGCCGTGCTCCTGATGTCCTACGAGTGGATGAAATCGGGCATGGAGGATCTCGGCAGCGTTCCCTTCCAGGCGATGGAGCAGACGCCATCGACGAAGGAACAATTGCACGGGCTCTACGACCAGTTGGAAGAAGCGCTGGATTCGCGCAATTATTTCCATCCGCCCGCGAAAAAGCCGAAAATGATCGACAATCTCCGGGCAGTCCTTTCCCGCCGCGCCTTCACGGAGCAGGAAATCAGCGTGATGCGCGGCGTGATCTCCTCCCTCGACCGTTTCTCGCGGAAATATCCGCGCGGAAGCCGGGCGCCCGCAGACGTCAAGGAACATCAGGAAGATGACAGCAGCGACGCATGAGCTGAAACCCGTCCTGGTCTTCGATTCAGGCATAGGCGGGCTGACGGTGCTGCGCGAGGCGCGCGTGCTGATGCCAGAGCGCGGCTTCATCTATGTCGCCGACGATGCCGGCTTTCCCTATGGCGGCTGGGAAGAGCAGGCGCTGAGGGAGCGGATCATCGATCTCTTCGCGAAGCTGCTTCGCGAGCATGACCCAGAAGTCTGCATCATCGCCTGCAACACGGCCTTCACGCTTGCCGGCGCCGATCTGCGCGCCGCATTCCCCGGCATGACCTTCGTCGGCACCGTGCCGGCGATCAAGCCGGCGGCGGAGCGGACGCGCTCGGGCCTCGTTTCGGTGCTGGCGACACCCGGAACCGTCAAGCGCGCCTATACCCGCGATCTCATCCAGTCCTTCGCGCAGCAGTGCCATGTTCGCCTCGTCGGCTCGGAAAATCTCGCCCGCATGGCGGAGGCCTATATCCGCGGCGATACGCTCTCCGACGAGGCGGTCATGGACGAAATCGCCCAGTGCTTCGTCGAGAAAGACGGCAGGAAGACGGATATCGTCGTGCTTGCCTGCACGCACTATCCGTTCATGGCCAACATCTTCCGGAGACTGGCGCCGTGGCCGGTCGACTGGCTCGATCCGGCCGAGGCGATTGCCCGGCGGGCGCGCAGCCTCGTTCCCGAAGTGGCCGATGCCGTGCATCCCGACAATTTCGACTTCGCGGTCTTCACGTCGGGCAATCCGGATTTTTCGACGAAACGGCTGATGCAGGGATTTGGTCTCACCGTCCGGTGACATCGTTCCATTGTGGCGATCTTTCGCGCCGTGGGCGCTTTCCTTCGCGATGCCGATATCGCAAGCTCTGAGATGGAGAATCGTTCGCGGGCTTCGGCTCCCTGACGCGAACAGGGGAATGTCTTATGTCGTTTCAAAGACTTGTGATGCTGATCTTCTTTCTGCAGCCGATCGCCTTCGGCAGCTGGCTGCCGCGCATTCCCGATGTGCAGGCAAAGCTCGGCATGGGGCCGGCCGATCTCGCCATCGCGCTGCTCGGGCTGCCGATCGGCACGCTGATGACCTTGCCCTTCGCCGGCCGGCTGGTTGCGAAAATCGGCGGGCGCGCGACGATCATCTATGGTTTCGTCGCCTTTCTCGCGGTCGTGTCCCTGCCGGCCTTCGCCGACAATATCACGACGCTGTTCTTCGCGTTGATGATCCTCGGCGTCACACTTTCGACGCTTGAGCTTGGGCTCAACGTCGAGGCCGACCGGGCGGAGAAGACGACCGGCCTCATGATCATGAGCCGCTGCCATGGCTTCTGGAGCCTCGGCATCATGGCGGGCAGCCTGCTTGGCGTGGGGGCGGCAGCGCTGCATCTGCCGGCGAATTGGTCGATCGCCCTGATCGCGCTGCTGGTGCTGCCGATCGCGCTCCTCGTCAGCGTACGGCTGCCGCTCGGGCCTGATCCAGCATCCGAGGCGTCGCATGCGCAAAGCGCGCCGTTCAAGCTGCCGAGCGCGGCCCTTCTCGGCATCTGCGCCTTCACCTTCGGCATCACCATGACCGAGGGTGCGATCGCCGACTGGTCGGCGGTCTATCTGCGCGACGTGCTGTTTGCAACCGGCGCACTGACTGGTCTCGGCTACTCCGTCTTCGCCTGCCTCGTGGCAACAGGGCGCTTCGGCGGCGATTACATGAAGAGCCGCTTCGGCGCCGTTGCCATCGCGCGGGTCTGCGGCTGCGCGTCGCTTGCCGGCATGGTGATCGTGCTGCTCGCTCCGAACACGGCGGTGGCGTTGATCGGTTTCGCGGCGATCGGCGTCGGCGTCTCCGTCGGTTTCCCGCTGGCGGTGACGGCATCGGCCAGCCTGACGGACCGACCGGCGGCCGCAAGCGTCGCCATCCTCACCTTTATCGCGCTCAGCGGCTTCCTCGTCGGCCCTCCGGCGATCGGTTTCGTCGCCGAGGCCTTCGGGCTGCGTGTCGGGCTGGGCATCCTGCTCATTCCGCTTGCCATCAGCCTGCTCTTCACCCGCATGCTGATCCCGCGTGCCGAGAGCCATGCAAGCGCGGTCGTGGCGGACAAGGCGGCCTGATTCGAAAAGACGCGATTGCTTGTGGGTTTTGTTCGGTAGGCCGAGCATTCCGCCGCGAATCTGCTAAAGAGTGGCGTTGATTTCAGAAGGGGAACGGGACTTGCAGGTTGGTATCGATATGGGATCGGCGTCGGGAGGCAATCCGGCCACGCTCGATATCGAGGAGCTTCTGGCGACCCGTCTCCTTGTTCAGGGCAATTCCGGCTCCGGCAAGTCGCACCTTTTGCGGCGCCTGCTCGAGCAATCCGCGCCATGGGTGCAGCAGGTCATCATCGACCCTGAGGGCGATTTCGTCACGCTGAGCGACAAGTTCGGTCATGTGGTCGTCGATGGCGAGCGCACCGAGGCGGAGCTCGCCGGTATCGCCAACCGTATTCGCCAGCACCGCGTCTCCTGCGTGCTTACGCTCGAAGGGCTCGAGATCGAGCAGCAGATGCGCGCCGCCGCCGCCTTCCTCAACGGCATGTTCGATGCAGACCGCGAGTTCTGGTATCCCGTTCTTGTCGTCGTCGACGAAGCGCAGATGTTTGCGCCGTCGGTGGCCGGCGAAGTCTCGGACGATGCGCGCAAGATGTCGCTCGGCGCGATGACCAACCTGATGTGCCGTGGCCGTAAGCGCGGTCTGGCCGGCGTCATCGCCACGCAGCGTCTGGCGAAGCTCGCCAAGAACGTCGCCGCCGAAGCCTCCAACTTCTTGATGGGCCGCACCTTCCTCGATATCGACATGGCGCGCGCCGCCGACCTGCTCGGCATGGACCGCCGCCAGGCTGAAATGTTCCGCGACCTGAAGCGCGGTAATTTCGTTGCTCTCGGTCCGGCTCTGTCGCGCCGGCCGCTGCCGATCCAGATCGGCAATGTCGAGACCTCGGCGCGTTCGTCGAGCCCGAAGCTGATGCCGCTGCCGGACTCTCCACAGGATGTCGAAGACCTGATTTTCACGCCGGATCCGGAAGAGTTCCAGCGGCCGATCGTGCGCCGCGCAGCACCGGCACCGCGCCCGACCACGGATATCCTGGCTGAGCTTTCACGCTCCGCGCCAGCCGCCACTGCGCCGCAGCCTGCCGAAGGCCGCGCCAGCCAGCCGGAGATGTCGGCGGAAGACCGTGAGGAGCGCGTCTCTGCCGTGCTCAGCGAGATCCTCGACGATCCGGGTTCGGGCTTCCGCACGGATTCGGTGCTCTATCAGGAATTCCTCGTGCGCCTTCGCATGCGCCGCGTGCCGGGGTCGCCGATGTCGCTGCCGGAGTTCCGCCGCCGCGTCGCCGTATCGCGCTCGGGCGTCGATCCCGAGACCGCCGGAACGGAGGCCTGGGCGACGGCGCTGTCGCTGTCCTCAGGCGTGACCGATGATCTGCAGGGCGTCTTCCTGATGCTTGCCAAGGCGGCCGTTTGCGGCGAGCCTTGCCCGTCAGACGCCCGCATCGCGCGCGCCTATGGCACGCATTCTGCCCGTCGCGCGCGGCGTCTTCTCGGTTATTTCGAGGAGCAGGGGACGGTGGTCGTCCACACCGATTTCTCCGGCAAGCGCATCGTCGCCTTCCCTGACATCAACTGCCAGACGGCGCCTGGCGATGCCAATGCGCCCGATGTCGATGGTGTACGCTCGGCGGCCGAGTAATCCACAGGCACGCGTTATTCGCTGCTGGCGATCGGCGTGTTTTCCGCCTTTTCTCGTCTCCTGATGGCATTCGCACACGATAGGGTTGCTTTTGTCATATCGAGTTCATCTCATGGGGAGATAACGCCGACGTGCCCCTTGTGGGCATCAAGTTTGTCCCTTTTGCCCAGAGGAGATGTTGGCCATGTCGAATTCCACTCGTTCCCGTGCGATCACAGCATTTGCAGCAGCGCTGCTTGCCACCGTTGCCATTCAGCCTGTTCATGCCGCCGATGCGGCTGCGACCAAGCTCATGGAGCGCGGCGCCAGCGAGGACCTGAGCACGCCCGGCGGCGCACGCCGCATCTCCGGCGACATCACCGAAGCCTACCGCGCCGCGATCGTCGACGGCCGCCCGAAGAACGTCATCCTTCTGATCGGCGACGGCATGGGTGATTCCGAAATCACCATCGCGCGCAACTACGCCGTCGGCGCCGGCCAGTATTTCAAGGGCATCGACGCGCTGCCCGTCACCGGCCAGTACACTCATTATTCTCTCGACAAGAAAACCGGCAAGCCGACCTATGTGACCGACTCCGCCGCATCGGGCACCGCATGGGCGACGGGCGTGAAGAGCTATAACGGCGCGATCGGCGTCGATATCCGCGAAGAGGCGCACGAGACGCTGCTGGAGAAGGCCAAGGCCGCCGGTCTGGCAACGGGCAACGTTTCGACCGCCGAACTGCAGGACGCGACGCCTGCCGTGCAGATCGCTCATGTGACGCAGCGCAAGTGCTACGGTCCTGAAGCGACGACCGAGAAGTGCGCCAGCAATGCGCTCGAAAACGGTGGCAAGGGCTCGATCACCGAGCAACTGATCAACGCCCGCGCCGACGTGACGCTCGGCGGCGGCGCCAAGAGCTTCGGCGAGACGGCGAAGGCCGGCGAATGGAAGGGCAAGACGCTGCGCCAGCAGGCCGAAGAGCGCGGCTACAAGATCGTCACGAATGCCGACGAGCTTGCCGCCGTCAAGCAGGCCAATGACAGCGCACCCGTTCTCGGTCTCTTCGCCGAGGGCAACATGCCGATCCGCTGGCAGGGCCCGCAGGCGAGCCACTACGGCAATGTCGAGAAGGAGCCTGTCGTCTGCAAGCCGAACGAGAAGCGCACGGCCGCCACGCCGACGCTGGCGCAGATGACGTCGAAGGCGATCGAGCTTCTGAGCACCAACGAGAAGGGCTTCTTCCTGCAGGTTGAGGGCGCCTCGATCGACAAGCAGGACCATGCGGCCAACCCTTGCGGCCAGATCGGCGAGACCGTCGATCTCGATGAAGCCGTCCAGGAAGCGCTAAAGTTTGCGGAGCAGAAGGGCGATACGCTCGTCATCGTCACCGCCGACCACGCCCATGCCAGCCAGATCATCGACGCCAGCGCCAAGGCTCCGGGCCTGACGGAAGCGCTGATGACCAAGGACGGCGCCGTGATGGCGGTCAGCTACGGCAACTCGGACGAAGTTGACGACCAAGGCCACACCGGCTCGCAGCTGCGTATTGCCGCCTATGGTCCGCGCGCGGCCAACGTCAGCGGTTTGACCGACCAGACCGACCTGTTTTACACGATCAGCGACGCGCTCGGCCTGAAAGCCCAGAAGGCAGCGATGAAGTAAGCCCGCCGGGCATTCTTGGAAGTAAGCCGTTCCGGCTTCCTTGGAAGCAAGCCGTTCCGGCTTTCTCGGAAGCAATCCGTTCCGGCTTACTTGGGATCATACGGTTTTGCCGGTGTGGCCATGGATTGTGATTGACATTCCAGTGACTTCACCCTAAAGACCGCGCCAGCACGGGGCAGCAATGTCCCGTGTTTCATTTGACATGTCCCGTGGAGTTTCCAGTTCGCGTAACCGGAAAATCCTGTCGGGCCTCCCTCAAAGAGGCCAAAGGAGGGCGTGTTTCCTTCGAGCGGTTTGGAAACAGACCGCCGTAACATTCTGAAAGGAAATACGATGAGCAAGCGCGAATCGTCCAAGTACAAAATTGACCGCCGTATGGGCGAAAACATCTGGGGCCGTCCTAAGTCCCCGGTGAACCGCCGCGAATACGGCCCGGGCCAGCACGGCCAGCGCCGCAAGGGCAAGCTCTCGGACTTCGGTGTGCAGCTGCGCGCCAAGCAGAAGCTCAAGGGTTACTACGGTGACCTGCGCGAGAAGCAGTTCCGCGCGATCTTCGCCGAAGCAGCTCGCCGCAAGGGCGACACTTCTGAAAACCTCATCGGTCTGTTGGAATCCCGCCTGGATGCGATCGTTTATCGCGCCAAGTTCGTTCCGACCGTCTTCGCTGCCCGTCAGTTCGTCAACCACGGCCACGTGACCGTGAACGGCGTTCGCGTCAACATCGGTTCCTACCGTTGCAAGGCCGGCGACGTCATCGAAGTTCGTCAGAAGTCCAAGCAGCTGGTTTCGGTTCTCGAAGCTATCAGCCTGGCTGAACGCGACGTTCCTGAGTACATCGAAGTCGACCACAACAAGATGGTTGCTACCTTCGCTCGTGTACCGGCTCTCAGCGACGTACCGTACGCTGTTGTCATGGAACCGCACCTGGTGGTCGAATTCTATTCGCGTTAACGCATAACCCCGGCAATCGAATTTCGATTGCCGGAAAGGCTTATGCGTCTCTTAAAGAGCTACTGCGCTCTTCACGCGTCTCCGACGCGCGGCGCAGTAGGCGCGAGGCGTTTTCGCATACGGAAAAGCCGCCTCTCGGGGCGGCTTTTTTGTTATCTTGAGAGGGGTCGTGATGACGGATTTGCAGGCAATCCTCGACAGTATCTACACCGAACTCCAGCCGCGCATCAGCGAGGGCAAGGTCGCGGACTATATTCCTGAGCTTGCCAAGATCGATCCCGCCCAGTTCGGGCTTTCGGTCGTCACTGTCGATGGCAAGGTCTATAGCGTCGGCGATGCTGCCGTGCCGTTCTCGATCCAGAGTATCTCCAAGGTGTTCATGCTGACGCTCGCGCTCGGCAAGGTCGGCGAAGGGCTGTGGAAGCGGGTCGGGCGCGAGCCGTCAGGCAACTCCTTCAACTCGATCGTCCAGCTCGAGCAGGAAGCCGGCATTCCCCGCAATCCCTTCATCAATGCCGGCGCGATTGCCGTTGCCGACGTGGTGCTTGCCGGACACGAGCCGCGCGAGGCGATCGGCGAAGTCCTGCGCTTCGTGCGCTATTTGGCCGATGATGAAACCGTGACGATCGACGACAAGGTCGCCAAATCCGAGACTCAGACGGGCTACCGTAATTTCGCACTCGCCAATTTCATGCGCGCCTACAAGAACATCGATCATCCGGTCGAGCATGTGCTCGGCGTCTATTTCCACCAGTGCGCGCTGTCGATGACCTGCGAGCAGCTGGCCCGCGCCGGTCTCTTCCTCGCCGCCCGTGGTGCGAACCCGATGACCGGCCATTCGGTCGTCTCGCCCAAACGCGCGCGCCGCATCAATGCGCTGATGCTGACTTGCGGCCATTACGACGGATCTGGCGATTTCGCCTATCACGTCGGCCTGCCCGGCAAGAGCGGCGTCGGCGGCGGCATCTTCGCGGTGGCGCCGGGTATCGCCTCGATCGCGGTCTGGTCGCCGGGGCTGAACAAGGTCGGCAATTCGCAGCTCGGTGCCGTTGCGCTGGAAATGCTGGCGGCGCGCACGGGATGGTCGGTTTTCGGCGATTGATGCTGGGTTGTGGCGCGGCTTTCTGCTAGACGGGGTTTGGTTTCGACCTGGGGCCTGAACGGATGAGACAATGAATATCGCAGCCAATATCGCGCCAAGCATCGGGGATGAGCTTGAAACGCCTGAGACCGAGGGCGCGATCGCGCATGCGCTGTTTGCCGATGCGCCAAGCTCCGTCTCGTTCAACAAGCTGCGCAAGCGGCTGCTGCGCCAGGTGCGCCAGGCCTTCGACGATTTCGGCATGCTGAAGGGCCAGAAGCGCTGGCTGATCGGACTTTCCGGCGGCAAGGATTCCTACGGCTTGTTGGCGCTGCTGCTCGACCTGCAATGGCGCGGCCTGCTGCCGGTCGAGCTCGTCGCCTGCAATCTCGATCAGGGTCAGCCGAACTTTCCGAAGCATATCCTGCCGGAGTATCTGGCGAAGATCGGCGTCAAGCACCGGATCGAGTATCGCGACACCTATTCGATCGTGAAGGAGAAGGTCCCGGCTGGCGGCACCTACTGCTCGCTCTGTTCGCGCCTGCGCCGTGGTAATCTCTATCGCATCGCCCGCGAGGAAGGCTGCGACGCGCTGGTGCTCGGCCACCACCGCGAGGATATTCTCGAAACCTTCTTCATGAACTTCTTCCACGGCGGCCGCCTGGCCTCGATGCCGGCAAAGCTGCTAAACGACGAGGGCGACCTGATGGTGCTGCGGCCGCTGGCCTATTGCGCCGAGGACGACATGGCAAAATTCGCCGCCGCCATGCAGTTTCCGATCATCCCTTGCGATCTCTGCGGTTCGCAGGACGGGCTGCAGCGCAATGCCATGAAGGACATGCTCGCTGATATCGAGCGCCGCATGCCCGGCCGCAAGGACACGATGTTGCGCGCGCTCTCGCATGTGAACCCGTCGCATCTGCTCGATCCCAAGCTTTTCGACTTCGCCGGCCTGATGGCAGGTGATGCCGCGCCGAAAACCTGATTTCGTTGCGGGCGTAAGCTCTTGTTTTGACACATGTCGTTGTCGCAAAATTGCGGCATAGTCTTTCGGCATGTCACAACGCCAGGAAGGATGAACCATGGTTTCCAAGATAGATGTCACCACGCTTGCCGATCTCTTGCGGCGGGCGGCGAAGGCGGAAATATTGCCGCGCTTCCGCCGGCTGGGCAGCGACGACGTGCGCGCCAAGACGGAGGCGACCGATCTGTTGACGGAAGCCGATCTTGAAGCCGAGCGGATGATCAAGGCCGAGGTCGCGACGCTGTGGCCGGAAGCGCTGTTCATCGGTGAGGAATCCGTCGCGGCCGACCCCGCGTTGCTTGGCAAGCTGAAGGATGCGTCGCTGTCGATCATCGTCGATCCCGTCGACGGCACCTTCAATTTCGCCTCGGGAATTCCCGCCTTCGGTGTCATGGCCTCGGTGGTCGCGAATGGCGAATGCATTGCCGGCATCATCTACGATCCGATGGGCGACGACTGGGTTATCGCCGAAAAGGGCGCCGGCGCATGGCTGAAGCGCCCAGATGGCAGCTCCGAACGGCTCTCGGTCGCCAAGCCTGTCGCGCTCGACCAGATGGTCGGCATGGCCTCGACGGGCTTCCTGGCGCCCGGCAAACGCGCCGAAGTGCTCGCCAACCTCGCCAAGGTCCGCTTCATCTGCAACTACCGCTGCGCCGCGCACGAACACCGGGCGTTCGCCGGCGGCCATGTGCATTACCTCATGTACAACAAGCTGATGCCCTGGGACCACCTCGGCGGCACGCTCGCCTGCGTCGAAGCCGGCGGCTACGCGGCGCGCTTCGACGGTTCGGCCTATCTGCCGCAGCATGTGGATGGCGGCCTGCTGATCGCGCCGGACAAGGAGAGCTGGGAGCTGCTGCGGCGCGAGGTGTTTACCGTTTAAGGGAATGCTCGCTCGAGATGCGGCCGCACGAAATGTGTGGCCGCGTCCGGCTTGAGCGGGAACCCTTCTTGAAGCATGTTGTGCTTGCCGACGTCTTCGGGGAGGAACACCAATGAGCTTCGAGTATCTTCTGACTGCCTTCATCATATGTGTGACGCCGGGGATCGGTGTGATCTATACGCTTTCCTCCACTCTGGGTGGGGGAATTCGCGCCGGCTTCTGGGCGGCAATCGGCTGCACTGTCGCTACCGTTCTTCATCTGGCAGTCGCCATGGCCGGGCTCGCCGCCGTGCTCTACACCAGCGCGATCCTGTTCCAGATGGTCAAGTTTGCCGGTGTTGCATACCTGATCTGGATGGCCTGGGCGGTTCTCAACGATCATGAGGGGCTGTCGGTTCGGCCGAGCGCGCCAGCATCTGCAGGGCGGCTCGTGTGGCGCGGAATTCTGCTGAACATCCTGAACCCCAAGCTGCCGCTGTTTTTCATTGCATTCATTCCGCAATTCGTTCCAGCGGGTAGCTCGATCGGCGTTCTGGTCGAGCTCGGCTTTGGTTTCACCATGATGACCTTTGCGGTGTTCATGGGATACGCGGTCGCTGCGGCAACCGGACGGGAGAGACTGTTGCAGAGCCGTCGTGCGATGAACTGGATGCGCCGAGCCTTCGCGGCCTCCTTCGCCTTTTTGGGATTGAAGCTGGCTACCGAGGTAACGCGCTAGACCGCCGTGCCGGAATTGAAAAGGCCCCGTTGCCGGGGCCTTTTGATGTTCAGAAATGTCCAGCGCCCGGATCGAGCTGCGGATCGTCGCCCGGGTGGGTGAAGAGCTTGCCGCCTTCGGCCCAGAGCGTGGCCACAATGCTGATCAGGCCGAACAGGGCGAAGCCGCCGAAGAGCGGTTGCACCGTGCCGTTGAACAGCTGGCCGACCGCACCGCCGAGGATGGCGCCGAAGGTGGTCGAGACGAAGCCGGTGATCGAGGTCGCGGTGCCGGCGAGGTTGCCCATCGGCTCCAGGCTGATCGCCGTGAAGTTGGTGGCGATCACGGCGAACATCATCAGCAGGATCGTGAACAGCGTATAGGCCAGCGTGAAGCTTGGCGTGCCGCCGAGCGCCTTGAAGAAGCCGATCGCCGAGATGATGGTGAAGAGGATCATCGCGACATGCGAGATGCGGCGCATGCCAAACTTGCGCACGAAGAAGCCGTTGGCGAAGTTGGCGACCGCGATGCCGCCGGCAGTGGCGGCAAAGGCGATCGGAAGCCAGTCGCCAAGGCCGTAGACCTCGCCGAAGACCTGCTGAACCGAGATCACATAGGCGCTGATGACGGCGGTAAACATGGTCAGGCCAATCATGTAGCCACAGGTGATCTTGTTGGTCAGAACCGTCTTGAAGCCGTCGACAATGTTGCCGAAGGAGAGCGGGATGCGCTCTTCGCGCGGCAGCGATTCTTTCAGGCGAAGAGATGCCCAGATGAACAGGATGGCGCCGACGATGCCGAGCAGGATGAAGATCCAGTGCCAGTTGGCATAGGTGATGATCAGCTGCCCCACCGAGGGCGCGACGATCGGCACGATCATGAAGACGATCATGACATAGGACATGACGCGCGCCATCTCGCGGCCACCGAAGCAATCACGAACGACGGCCATAGTGGTGATGCGCACGGCCGCGCCGCCGAGGCCCTGGATGAAGCGCATGACGAGCAGCATCTCGAAGCTGCCGGTGGCGGCGGCGCCGAACATGGCGAGCACATAGACCGCGAGGCCTCCGAGCATGATGTTGCGGCGGCCGAACGTGTCGGACAGGCTGCCGAAGATGATCTGCGATACGCCGAAGCCGAGGAAGAAGACGCCGATGACGAGCTGCGCGTCGTTGGCGTTGGCGACATTGAGTGCATGGCCCATGGCGGGCAAGGCAGGCAGCATGCTGTCGATCGCCATGGCGACGCTTGCCGTCATGATGGCGATGGTGATGACGAATTCGAGGAAGCCCATGCCGATGCGGCTGGATCCCTGGTTTTCGGTATGCGGCTTATGGGGCGGCGTCATATGATTGTCCTGGAATATAGATATGTCTCAATCGTCGCATGCATGCTCAAACAGCCGGATTATGCGGCTGGAAGAGCTTTCCCTTCTCGGCGATCAGCACGAAAACGAGGCCGATGATCGAGACCGTGAAATAACCGGCGACCATCGGAAGCGCCGTGCCGTTGAAGGCTTGGCCGATGCCGGCACCGATCAGCGCACCGCCGACGGTGCTCATGAAACCGAGAACCGAGGAGGCGGTGCCGGCGACGTGGCCAAGCGGCTCCATGGCCAGCGAATTGAAGTTCGAGCCGATCCAGCCGAACTGGAACATCGACAGACCGAAGAAGCCGATGAACAGGAAGAAGGGCATCGGGTGCGGGCCGAATATGAGCGCCAACAGCCAGATGGTGTTGATGGTGATGAAGCCGAGCAGCGCGCCATGCGACAGACGACGCATGCCGAACTTGCCGACGAGACGGGAATTCAGGAAGGACGACACCGACATGAAGACCGCGACACCTGCAAAGGCGAAGGGGAAATAGACGCCGAGGCCGTAGATGCCGACATAGATCTGCTGCGCCGAGTTGATGAAGCCGAACAGCGAGCCGAAGATGAAGGTGCTGGCGATCGTGTAGCAGAGAGCGATGCGGTTGGTCAGAACAAGCTTGAAGCCGCCCAGCACCGATTTCGCGGTAAAGGGGCGAACGTTCTCCGGACGCAGCGTTTCGGGCAGGCGGATATAGGCCCAGCCGGCGATGATCGCCGCCATCACGGCGATGAACAGGAAGATCAGATGCCAGCTGCCAAAGAGCATGATGATCTGGCCACTACCGGGCGCGATGACGGGAACGATCATGAAGACCATCATGATCAGCGACATGACCTCGGCCATCTGGCGGCCGCCGTAAATGTCGCGAACGATCGAGATCGTGATGACACGGGTGGCCGCGGAGCCGAGGCCCTGGATGAAGCGCAGGATCAGCAGGCCTTCGAAGGTCGGAACCAGCGCGCTGCCGAGCGAGGAACAGATATAGATGCCGATGCCGGCCAGAAGCGGCAGGCGGCGACCGAAGCGATCGGACAGCGGGCCATAGATGAGCTGGGCAAAACCGAAGCCGAGAAGGTAGCTGGAGACGACGAACTGGCGATGGTTCTCGCTTTCGACGTTCAGACTGGCGCCGATCTGCTGCAGCGCCGGTAGCATGATATCGATCGCCAGCGAGTTGATCGCCATCAGGAAGGCGGCCAGCGCGATGAACTCACCCTTGCCCATGGGGATGCGACCCACGTGCGCGGTTTGTGATGAATCTGTCACAATGTAATTCCCAAAACAGGCCAAGGCGCTGTTCAGCACAGCGCCTCGGACTCAAAATACAAAAATGGAAACCGGGCGGACGCCCGGTGACCGGTCAGGTCAAGCGGCGCCGCGAACGGTTACGCCGTTTTCCTGGAAGTGCTGCTGCAATTCGCCAGCCTGGAACATTTCCTTGACGATGTCGCAGCCGCCGATGAATTCACCCTTGACGTAGAGCTGGGGAATGGTCGGCCAGTTGGAGTAATCCTTGATGCCCTGGCGGATTTCCGAATCGGCGAGCACGTTGACGCTCTTGTAGTCGACGCCGATGTAATCGAGAATCTGCACGACCTGGCCGGAGAAACCACACTGGGGAAACTGCGGCGTGCCCTTCATGAAAAGGACGACGTCGTTGGTCTTGATTTCGTTGTCGATGAATTCGTTGATGCCGCTCATGGGACCTAATCCTTTCAACAGGCGAGTTAAAGGCCCGCCGTTTCAATCGTTAAGCTTAGATAGCATGTGACGACCGGAATTCCAGCAGGTGGGAACAAAAAAAGGAGGGCCCTATCGGTCTGATGTTCCCGCTGTTGCCGAAGCGTTACGCCTGGCCATCGCCTTTTGAAGCCTCCTGAGAATTTACGGAGGTTTTAAGCCAATCCACGAAGACAGAGGCCTGAGGCGAGAGATCATCGAAACTCCTGGCAACAAGCCAGTATGCGCCATGCGGAATGGTGGTATCGAACGGCTGCACAAGTTCTCCCGCCATGAGTTCATCGCGGATAAACATCCTGTCCATCAATGCGATACCCTCTCCGCGCAGCGTCGCTTGCAGGATGAGCGCGCCATCGGGATAGACCGAGCCGCGTGTTTCGCCGGCCTGTGCACCGGCGGCCGTAAACCAGCGATGCCAAAGGTCCCGATTGTCTTCATGAAGCAACGGGAATTGCAGCAGATCCGTCGGCTTGGTCACGGGGCCGCGCGCACTCAGCAAATCGGGCGCGATCACCGGGATCATTGTCACGTCGGCGAGCCATTGGCATTCCACCCTCGGCCACTCCGTTCTCGTCGCGCTGTGGCGAACGGCGATCTCCACGCGGCCCGCCCTGAATTCTACGGGGCGCGGGTCCACGTCAAGCAACAGGTCGATATCGGGCTGCAAGCGACGAAATGAGGCCAGGCGCGGCGCCAGCCAGCCCGCCGCGAAGGACGGCTCGACGCTGATCGATAATGACGAGGCGGGCTTGTTGGCCTTCAGACGGTCGAGAGATGTGCCGATCGCATCGAAACTCGCCGTAAGGACGGCCAGCAACGTCTCGCCCGAGCTGGTGAGAACGACCATGCGGTGGTGCCGCTCGAACAGCGGTTGGCCAAGCTGCCGCTCCAGTTCGCGCACCTGCCGGCTAACCGCGGACTGTGAAATCAGCAGTTCGTCGGCCGCCCGGGTGAAGCTCCGCAGACGCGCCGCGACCTCGAAACTGCGTAGGGCGGTCAAAGGTAGGCGACCACGTTTCATGGATAACCTCAAGTCATGCGAAGTGGACGATAAGCTCGTTTGAAGACCTTGGGCAACCGGAATTCAATGGCCATCGCGATCAAACCCGCGAGGAAAGACCATGTGGAGCGAAGTCTATCGTCTGATCACGGATGTCATCCGGATCGTCTCGTTTCAGCCGCGCGGCGCCGACAACGCGTGGCGAGCGACCGGCGATTGGCCGATTGAAGTCGATTGGAATGTGGAGTCGAGAGTGGGGACGTGCCGCCGTAGGCAGTCGAGGGACGATTGAATTGACGGCACGTGTTCACGGAAGAATGAGAAACAAAAATGCCCGGTGGAACCGGGCATCTTTTAACAGGCTATGACGGCAGGCCTTATTCCGGCGCCGAGGTCTGCAGCGCCAGAGCGTGCAGAACGCCGCCCATGTTGCCCTTCAGCGCGTCGTAGACCATCTTGTGCTGCTGCACACGGCTCTTGCCGCGGAAGGCTTCGGCTACGACTTCGGCGGCGTAATGATCGCCGTCGCCCGCCAGATCACGGATGACCACCTTTGCGCCGGGGATGCCGGCCTTGATCATGTCTTCGATGTCACCGGGTTTCATGGCCATGGTCGATTACTCCTTGCGCATCATTCCGCGGCAGCGAGCGTGCCGCTGCCATCCATGAACTCAGGGAACCATGATTCATGGGCGTGGCGCAATTGCTGAATCGGCAGCGACAGCAGATCATCGACGACAAGCGCGTCGCCCTCGACCGTGCCGAGGCGGCGGAACGGAACGCCCGCACCTTCGGCGTTGGCGCAGACGAAGCTGGCGACATCGGCCGGGACGGTCAGCACATAGCGTGCCTGGTCTTCACCGAAGAGAAGCCCGTGGGTTTCGCCGCGACCTTCGCTGAGGCTGATCTTCAGGCCCTTGCCCGAGGACATCGCCATTTCCGCCAGAGCCAGCGCCAGGCCGCCCGAGGAAATGTCGTGGCAGGCGGTTGCCTGGCCGTTGCGGATGACGGAGCGGACGAAGTTGCCGTTGCGACGTTCGGCGAAGAGATCGACTTCCGGCGGCGGGCCGTCGGTGCTGCCGAGAATGTCGCGGAGATAGATGGACGAGCCGAGGTGGCTGCCGTCGGTGCCGATCATGATGACCTTGTCACCATCCGATGCGCTGCCGATGCGCGCCATCTTCTTCCAGTCGCCGAGAAGGCCGACGCCGGCGATGGTGGGGGTGGGAAGGATCGCGACGCCGTTGGTCTCGTTGTAGAGCGAGACGTTGCCCGAGACGATCGGGAAGTCGAGCGCGCGGCAGGCTTCGCCGATGCCCTTCACGGCCTGCACCAGCTGGCCCATGATCTCGGGCTTTTCGGGATTGCCGAAGTTGAGGTTGTCGGTCGCCGCCAGCGGCTCGGCGCCGGTTGCGGTGATGTTGCGCCAGCATTCGGCCACAGCCTGCTTGCCGCCCTCGAACGGATCGGCCTCGACATAGCGCGGCGTCACGTCGGAGGAGAAGGCAAGCGCCTTGGTCGGGTGCGTGTCGACGCGCACGACGCCGGCATCGCCGCCCGGCAGCTGCAGCGAGTTGCCCTGGATCAGCGTGTCGTACTGTTCGTAGACCCAGCGGCGGCTGGATTCGTTCGGCGAGCCGACGAGCTGGAGCAGCGTCTGGCCGTAATCCTCAGGGGCTGCCACCAGATTGGCCGGAAGCGGCGCGCGCTTGTCTGCCTCGCGCCAGGGGCGGTCATATTCCGGTGCCTGATCGCCCAGATCCTTGATCGGCAGGTCGGCGACTTCGACGCCCTGGTGCATGACGCGGAAGCGCAGGTCGTCGGTGGTCTTGCCGACGATCGCGAAATCGAGGCCCCACTTGACGAAGATCGCCTTGGCGACCTCTTCCTTGGCTGGCTCGAGAACCATGAGCATGCGCTCCTGGCTTTCCGACAGCATCATCTCGTAAGCGGTCATCTGGTCCTCGCGCACCGGAACGGTGTCGAGGTCGAGCAGGATGCCGAGGTCGCCCTTGGCGCCCATTTCGACAGCCGAACAGGTGAGGCCGGCCGCACCCATGTCCTGGATGGCGATGACGGCGCCCGTCTGCATCAGCTCGAGGCAGGCTTCGAGCAGGCACTTTTCGGTGAAGGGGTCGCCGACCTGAACGGTCGGGCGTTTCTCTTCGATCGATTCGTCGAATTCCGCCGATGCCATGGTCGCGCCGCCGACGCCATCACGGCCGGTCTTGGCGCCGAGATAGACGACGGGCAGGCCGACGCCCTTGGCTTCGGAGAGGAAGATGCCGTCGGACTTGGCAAGGCCGGCCGCGAACGCGTTGACCAGGATGTTGCCGTTGTAGCGTGCGTCGAACTCGACTTCGCCGCCGACCGTCGGAACGCCGAAGGAATTGCCGTAGCCGCCAACGCCGGAGACGACGCCGGAAACGAGATGCTTCGTCTTCGGGTGATCAGGAGAGCCGAAACGCAGGGCGTTCATGGCGGCGATCGGCCGGGCGCCCATGGTGAAGACGTCGCGCAGAATGCCGCCAACGCCGGTCGCGGCACCCTGGTAGGGCTCGATGTAGGATGGGTGGTTGTGGCTCTCCATCTTGAAGACAACAACGTCGCCGTCATCGATATCGACGACACCGGCGTTTTCGCCCGGGCCCTGCACAACGCGCGGACCCTTGGTGGGGAGCGTGCGGAGCCACTTCTTGGAGGATTTGTAGGAGCAGTGCTCGTTCCACATGGCCGAGAAGATGCCGAGCTCGGTGAAGGTCGGCTCCCTGCCGATCAGATCCAGAATCCGCTGGTATTCGTCCGGCTTCAAGCCGTGGGCGGCGATCAATTCTGGAGTGATCGGGCGGGTATTGGAAATGGTCATGAGCTCTGCGAAGTCCCTGCCGTTGCGCGATTTCGGTGTCTTTAGCCTAAGTGGGTGCGGCGCGCGACAGAAAAAAGCCCGCTGTTCACAGAGAGCGGGCTTCGGAGTTCAATATCGGGAAGTTTAGAACTTGTAGCCGACCTGGATGCCGGCGCGTGTCATGCCGTTGTTCGGTCCGTCGCATAGATTTGCGTGCGAGGAATGGGCGACTTGCGCCATGACATTCCAGTGCGCGTCGAAGCGATAACCGGCGCCGACATATTCGTGGAAGAGGAAACGACAGCCGAGATCGGGACCATCGGCGCTGTTATCGAGATCGCCATTGTGCCAGACGCCACCGAAACCGGCTTCGGCGAAGACCTTCTCGTTGAAATTAACAGTCCAGGCGAGGCCACCGAAAATCTGCGTCGCTTCGCCCGAGGTGCCGATCGAGGTGCCGAGGTTCAGGCGCGGACGCGCCAGCGTCTGCTTCCAGTCCGTTGCGGTATCCTGGCCGAACGGGTCGAAGAAAACCGTGACCTCAGGGAAGACGCCATCTTCGTGGCTGTGGCCGCCTTGGATCGACGCCGAGGCGCCAAAGCGCAATTCGTCAAAGATCTTCTCATCCGCATGAGCCGAGACCGGCAGGAGCGAGATGTTTGCAAGGAGCGCCGCGAGGAGTAGTCCGCGGCCAGTCGATGCAGATGCCATGCTTTTCATTGTCATGCGCCGCCTTTGGTGCCGGCGCACATCGCCGTCCTCACCGCAATTGGTAGCATGCAAATCGATTCGGTAAAGCGGACAGGCGCTGAAAGCCCTAGATTTTAGCGGGTGCGGCTGATCTGCAACAGCTTTAGACCTCTCCGTCGTATCCGGCGCCGCCGCTTTCAAGCAGGCGTCGAACTGTCATCAAACCTGCAACCATTTCCCCTCTATCCTTGGGGGAGGAGAAGCTGATGCGCACGCGGTGATAGACCTTATCTGTGCGCGCCGCCTTGAACTCGTCTTCGTCGTCGATCAGCACGCCGTCGCGGAAGGCGGCGTTCTTGAAGGTGCCGGAGAGCCAGGGATCGGGAAGCTTCAGCCAGATGAACGGCACATGCGGATGCGAGACGAAGTCGAAACCCTGAAGCGTTTCGCGCGCCAGCCGCTCGCGCCCCGAAAGCTCCGTGATGCAGTTCTTACGGATTTCGTGCGCCTCGCCGCTCTCGACAAGGCGGGCGCAGGCTTCGGCCAGAATGAAGGGCAGGCCGCCGGTGATCATCTTGTGGGTGACCTTGATGCGCTGCGCGAAATGCGGCGGGCATGCGACCCAGCCGCCGCGGATACCGGCGGCCACCGATTTCGAGAGACCGCTGATCAGGAAGGTGCGATCGGGCGCCAGCGAGGCCAGCAGCGGGTTTTCGTCGCCGGTCATGCCGCCATAGAGATCGTCCTCGATCAGCCACACCCCATGCCGCCGCGCGATTTCGGCGATCTTGGCGCGCCGCTCATGCGGCATGGTTGATAGCGTCGGGTTGTGGGCCGTCGGCATCAGGAAGGCGAGCTTCGGGTGCTGCTGGGAGCAGAGGCGCTCGAAATCATCGGGAATGACGCCGTGCTCGTCGGAATCGACGGTGATGGTGCGCCGACCAAGGATGCGGGCGCTGCGGCTCACCTGCGTATAGCTGAGGTTCTCGAAGACAATCTTGTCGCCGGGCGAGGATATGGCCGAGATGACCGCGATGGCGGCCGCGTGCGCGCCGAGCGTGGGGACGATGTTTTCAGTGTCGGGCGCCCAATCGTTGCGCGACAGCCAACGGCGCCCGGCTTCGTACCAGTTTTTCGGGAAGACGCGCGAATAGGAGGAAATCTCGGCAAGCTGCTGCTCGCCGATATCGGCGAGGATGCGGCCGATGGTTTTCCCTTGGCCGAGATCGGGAGCCGCCGTCGTGTCGAAGCGGATTTTTCCTGATGGCGCGTCGATTGTCCTGGTGCCGCCGAGCGCGATCGTCAGCGGATCGGGCTGATTGCCTGGCGCCGTCTCCGCCCGGTCCAGCACATAGGTGCCGCGTCCGACTTCGCCCGCCACCAGGCCGCGCTCGTGCACCAGCGCGTAGGCGCGGCCGATTGTGCCGATTGTCACGCCGATATCATAAGCAAGATTGCGCTGCGGCGGCAGCTTACTGCCTGCGGGCAGGGCGCCGCTGGCGATGGCGGATTCGATATTGTCCGCGAGACGCAGATAGACCGGGCCGGAACCGCGCGAGAGATCAGGGAGCCAATTTGTCATGATGACAATTTCCTAGATTGTCACCCTTTCCCTGTCAAGTCTATCAGGGTGAACGCATACAATCAGCGATCGGATAGTGACATGTCAGTAGCGCCTGACTTCAGGAGAGACAATCGGCTCCACCAAGCCGAACAATTCCGCGATACGCCGAGGTTCAACCGGCACGATGTGTGGGCCGCTCTTGGGAGCGTGTGGGGCAAGATCGCGCTCTGGCAGCAGAAGCGGGCCAGCCGGCGCGTGCTCAGGGATCTGACGGACACGGAACTCCTCGATATCGGCATCAGCAGGGCCGATGCCGGCAAGGAGGTCGGCAAGTCGT
This sequence comes from Rhizobium sp. 2MFCol3.1, assembly GCF_000377565.1. Taxonomy (GTDB): domain Bacteria; phylum Pseudomonadota; class Alphaproteobacteria; order Rhizobiales; family Rhizobiaceae; genus Rhizobium. Next base: position 33,127 of record NZ_KB898377.1, read on the forward strand.
TCTTCTGGGATTGAGGCTCTGTGAGCGGAATGCTGGCTTAGCTGCAGCTCTTGTTGCCGCCGGCCCAGCGCGTGACGTCGCCGGCAATGCGAGGGCGTGCAGGGCTATCCATCATCGGGCCGAAAGCGTCGAGCTTGGAGGGGTTGCCTTCCGCCTGGACGACCAGCAGCGGCCGGCTTTCCGGGCTGCCCTTGTGGACGACGAGAATACGCGGGCGGCCGGAGAAGGAATTGAGCTCCGGCGCCAGCTTGTAGGCGGCAAATGTCGCGTCGCCCGACTTGAACCAGCAATTGTTGGCCGCTACCGCCACGCGTTCCATGGTCGACAGCGCGCTGCGATCCTGGCTGGGCGCCGGTGTCTTGGATTGGCACGACGCAACCAGTGCCGCGGTCGCGGCAATGGCGAGGACATGTGTCAGGGGAAGGTGAGGGCGCATCGATCTTGCTCCAGTGGACCGGATGAATGGCCTCATATCCGTTTAAGGTTAAGCAGCGATTACGTCGAGCGCGGAAGCGAACAACGCCCGGCCGTCGGAACCACCATGGGCTGCTTCGATCAGGTTTTCCGGGTGCGGCATCATGCCGAGCACGTTGCCGCCCTCGTTCATGACGGCTGCGATGTCGTTCAGCGAGCCGTTCGGGTTGGTGCCCTCGGCGTAACGGAAGACCACCTGGCCGTTGCCTTCGATCTTCGCCAGCGTCTCGGCGTCGGCGAAGTAGTTGCCGTCGTGGTGGGCGACCGGGCAGCGGATGACCTGGCCCTTGGCGTAGGCGCGGGTGAAATCCGTTTCGGCATTCGCCACTTCGAGCTTGATCTCGCGGCAGACGAACTTCAGCGAGGAATTGCGCATCAGCGCGCCCGGAAGCAGGCCGGATTCAACAAGGATCTGGAAGCCGTTGCAGACGCCCAGAACCTTCACGCCCTTGTTGGCCTTCTCGATGATCGCCTGCATGACCGGCATGCGCGCGGCGATCGCGCCGCAGCGCAGATAGTCGCCATAGGAGAATCCACCAGGAATGACGATCAGATCGACATCTGGGATATCGGTCTCCGTCTGCCAGATCGTCACCGGCGCCTGGCCGGAAATCTTGGTGAGAGCGGCGATCATGTCACGATCGCGATTGAGGCCCGGAAGCTGAACGACGGCGGATTTCATGGGTGTGGTTCAAACCTTGCTTGTGCTTCTGCGAGTTCTCGAAGTTCGAGACGGTTTTCGATGCGTTCGAGACGTTGGTCGTGACGGTCGAGCACGCTGTAGATGTTGTGGATGTCGTGATTCACTGAAACGAGTATCCCTCGCATGGAGTTCAACTCGCTTCTCATTTCGTTCTGAGTGTGTTTCAGCCCCGAAATTTCGGCCTGAATGCGCTTAAAGAACTCAAACATAAATTCTTGTGTCACTTCAGCCATCGGACAATCTCCGCAACCGCTAGTCGAGAGAAATAGTATAGTTCTCGATAACGGTGTTGGCGAGGAGTTTTTCGCACATGGCCTTGATGTCGCCTTCGGCCTTGGCCTTGTCGGTGCCTTCGACTTCGACGTCGAATACCTTGCCCTGGCGGACATGGCCGACGCCGTCGAAACCGAGAGCGCCGAGCGCGCCTTCGATGGCCTTGCCCTGCGGATCGAGAACGCCGTTTTTCAGCGTGACGGTTACACGAGCCTTGATCACTTTGTCTTCCCTGTCTTGCTAGTTACTTGACGAGAACCGGACCGGTGCCGCGCACAGGCTCGTTCTCGTTGATGATGCCGAGGCGGCGCGCCACTTCCGAATAGGCTTCGAGGAGGCCACCCATGTCGCGACGGAAGCGGTCCTTGTCCATCTTTTCCTGGGTGTCGATGTCCCAGAGACGGCAGCTGTCGGGCGAGATTTCGTCGGCGAGGATGATGCGCATCATGTCGCCTTCATAAAGGCGGCCGCATTCGATCTTGAAGTCGACGAGCTGGATGCCGACGCCCAAGAACAGGCCGGTCATGAAGTCGTTGACGCGGATCGCCAGCGCCATGATGTCGTCGAGTTCGGCGGGATTGGCCCAGCCGAAGGCGGTGATGTGCTCTTCGGAGACCATCGGGTCTTCGAGCGCGTCCGACTTGTAGTAGAACTCGATGATCGAGCGCGGCAGGACGACGCCTTCTTCGATGCCCAGGCGCTTGGCCAGCGAGCCGGCGGCGACATTGCGCACGACGATCTCAAGCGGGATCATCTCGACTTCGCGGATCAACTGCTCGCGCATGTTGAGGCGGCGGATGAAGTGCGTGGGAATGCCGATCTTGTTCAGATGGTTGAAGATGAACTCGCAGATGCGGTTGTTCAGAACGCCCTTGCCATCGATGACTTCGTGCTTCTTCTTGTTGAAGGCGGTGGCGTCGTCCTTGAAGAACTGGATCAGCGTGCCTGGCTCGGGTCCCTCATACAGAATCTTGGCCTTGCCCTCGTAAATACGGCGGCGACGGTTCATTGCGATTGTTCTCTTGTCGTTGGCGCTCTTGGGATTAGCGCGAGTGGATCGATCTCGTGGCGTCCCCATAAAGGAAAAGCGAGGGTTTCACAATCCGCCTGTCACTCCTTCCCCGGATTCCGGTCTTCCGGAGCACCGATGCGAGAATCGAATGTCTAAGAAATCCATTCTACCCCGTTTCCCGGCTTAACAAAACGACCTCAGGTTTATGCAGGGGTTGTGCAGTGTTTTATTTGGCGGCGGTCGCCTTACTCGGCTTGCGGGGCGTCGGCGTATGGGCGGCTGCTGCCGCCTGGCGCCAGCTGGCGGCGCGAATGAAGGAGGGGATCTGCATTGCCGGCATCGGGCGGGCCAGCGCATAGCCCTGCAGCACGTCGCAGCCGAGGTCGCCCAGGATACGCGCGTGCTCCATGGTCTCGACGCCTTCGGCGGTCACCAGAATGCTCAAGGAGCGGCCGATCTCGATGATCGAGCGGACGAGCTTGCGCTGTTCCGACGAGGTCGGGAGCATGCGGATCAGCTCGCGGTCGATCTTCAGCGTCTTCGGGCTCAGCCTGAGCAGGCTGACGATCGAGGCGTGGCCGGTGCCGAAGTCGTCGATCTCGATGTCGATGCCGAGGCGGCGGAACTGGCGGAGATTGGCGATGACCGCGTCGTCGCAATCATCGAGCGAAATGGACTCCAGAAGCTCAAAGGCGATGGTTCCCGGCACGATCTTCAGCGCCCGCAGCTTCTTGCCGAGCGCCGGGTCGTCAAGTCTCCGGGAGGAGACATTGACCGCGATCTTCGGAATGACGATGCCTTCGCTCTCCCAGGCGGCGCGATCGACAAGCGCTTGCTCGAGAATGACGCCGTCGATGGTCGCCACGACGTTGATGTCCTCGGCGATGTCGAGGAAGCGATCGGGAGCCAGCAGGCCATGTTCGCGGTGTTGCCAGCGGGCGAGCGTTTCGACGCCGGTCACGTCGAGTGTGCGGGCATCGAACTGCGGCTGGTAGAAGGGCACGAATTCGCGCCGCTCGAGGCCGATCAGGATATCGTCGGCCAATCGCTTGCTGGCGATCACCTGGCGGCGGGCATCCTTTGAGAAGAACTCGTGCCGGTTTCGGCCGCCGCTCTTGGCGCGATAGAGCGCGATGTCGGCGTTGAGCAGGAGCTGCTTTCCGTCGAGCATCGGGCCGCTGTCGGTGGCGATGCCGACGCTGGCGCCGAAGCGGCATTCGTGATGCTCGTAGCGGATCGGGCGGCTGAGCTCGCGCACGATGCGCTCGGCCATGTTGGATATCTTCTTCGGCGTGACATCGAGCGCGCAGAGCACCACGAATTCGTCGCCGCCGATGCGGGCCACGAAATCGCCCGGCCGGACGGTCTCGGTCAGCACCGCGGCCGCGTGCTTCAGCATGGCGTCACCGGCGCGGTGGCCGAGTGTGTCGTTGATCTGCTTGAAGCGGTCGAGGTCGATGTGCAGCACTGCGAGCGTATCGTCGGCGGTGCTTGCTCTTGTCGAATATTCTTCCAGCTTGCGGTCGAGATAGCGGCGGTTCGGCAGTCCGGTCAAAAAATCATGGAGGGCGAGATGCTCGATGCTTTCCTTGGCCGCCTCGAGTTCGCGGTTGTGGGCCTCGGCGAGGTCCTTGGCGCGCTGGAGCTCGGCGTTGAGCGCCACTTCCTCGGTCACGTCCCAATTGGCGCCAATCAGCTTGCGGTGACCATTGCCGTCGATGAAGAAGGCGGCCTTGGCGCGGATGACGCGCTCGGCGCCGTCGCCGCGGATGATCCTGAATTCGTGCTGAAAGCCCGACTGGCGCTCGATGTTCTCCGCCACCGTTGCCTGCACCCTGTCACGGTCGTCGGGATGCAGCGTTTCGGTCCAAACGTCGCCCTGCGAGGCGCGTGTCGGGTTCGTGATGCCGTAGATCCACAACAGGCGTGCGTCCCATTCGACGGTGCCGGCATCGAGATCGGATTCGAACACGCCGATCCCTGAAATGTCGAGCGCAAGATCAAGCCGCCGCGACATGTGCGCCAGCCGCTCTTCAGCCTCCTTGCGGGCGGTGATATCGGTGTCGGTGCCGACGAGGCGGGCAGGGGCGCCGTTTTCGTCCCATTCGACGCAGGCGCCGCGGCATTCGATCCAGATCCAGTGGCCGTCTCGGTGGCGCTCGCGATATTCGAAGACACGGAAATTGGGGTCGCCGGCATTCTGCCGGTCGATCGCCTCGATGACGAAGGCGCGGTCGTCGGGATGGATCAGCGCGATCCAAGCGTCGTAATCGCCATCCGCCTCTTCGTCGGGCGCCATGCCGCGCATGGTCTTCCACGTTTCGGAATAATAGCGCGTTCCAAGCTTGAGGTTGTGATCCCATACGCCAAGATCTGAGCCGACTAGGGCGTAGTTCCAGCGGCTTTCGCGCTCGACCAGCGCGTCGGTCTCGCGTTCGGAAGCATTCGCTGAAGCGATAATCTCATCGCTCTTTGTGGAACCAACCTCTTGATCAGGCCTCTTCTTGGTCAATGCTCGCACTCGCTCGTCTGGCGTGTGTCAATTTGCTTATATTGAATTAAGCCGAGCTTAATATCGGAGCAAACTTATCGCGCTGTCCAGTGCTCCCAAAGTCGTGCTCTCGGTCACATGCATCCGGCGGAGCAATCGCGCCGATGTCATTTGCAACAGCGCTGCAACGCCCTCAAAATACCTGTTCGGTGTTTTCCGCCCTATATGATGGGTATGGAGGAAAAGCCATGGCTCAGGATTGGCCAATGTTCATCATGCAATGCGTCGTGCTTGCCGGCTTCGCGAGCGTGTTTTTCGTGCGCGGCGAGGGCGACTGAGTATTGTGCGCGTGGGAATGCGGGCGCGGCCTAGCCCTTGAGACGGCTGAGGAACTGCGCGAAGACCATCGTGCCCTCGGGCCAAGGGCCGTGACCAGAATCGGCGTTGATGTGGCCGGACTCTCCCGCATCGACCAGCAACGAGCCCCAGCTTGCGGCGATCTCGTCGGCATGCTCGTAGGTGCCGAAGGGGTCGTTGCGGCTGGCGACCGTGACGCTCGGAAACGGCAAGGGCTCGCGCGGGTAGGGGCCGAAAGTCATCAGGTGCTTCGGGCGGATGTCGGGGTTGGTGACATCAGGCGGCGCCACCAGAAAAGCGCCGGCGACCGGTTTCTCGAACTGCGGGATCGCATGCAGAAGCGACGGCACGCCGAGCGAGTGGGCGACAAGCACCACCGGACGGGTCGATTTATTGACTTCCTCGGCAATCCGCGCTGCCCAATCCTCGCGCACGGGCTTGGACCACTCCGCTTGCTCGACGCGGCGCGCGGTGCTGAGTTTCGCCTCCCAGCGGCTCTGCCAGTGGTCGGGGCCGGAATTGGTGTAACCGGGGATGATGAGGATTTCGGCGTCTGAAGCTTTCATGGTGCCGCCGATGTGAGAAGGCGCGGCGACAAAGTCAAGGGAAAGCAGGACAGCTCGGTCAATTTTTGTTATGTTAGCGCACTGCCGGTCGCGTTCGATGTCGGCACTGCCGATGCTTTCGCCGCTGGCCTCAATGGCTGAGGAGGAGAAAGCCATGACGGCATTTCACGTCATGTCCGGCGCGGACGATGTCTATTCGCGCCCGGTCATCAACAAAATTGGCCTTGCCGACGTCTTCGATGCCATTCGGCTCGGGATGATGGATTTCAGGGAAAAACCATCGCATTACGTGTTCCTGTGCCTGATGTATCCGATCGCGGGCATTTTTCTTGCGGTCGCTACGTCGAGCGCCAACCTATTGCCGATGATCTTTCCGCTGATCGCGGGCTTCGCGCTGATCGGGCCGCTGGCCGCCATTGGTCTCTACGAGATCAGCAGGCGGCGGGAGGCTGGGATGGACAGTTCCTGGCGGCATGCGATGGAAGTGACGCGGTCGCCGGCCTTTCCGTCGATCGTCACCGGCGGGCTTATGCTCTTCGCCTTCTTCGTCGTCTGGCTGGTGGCCGCGCAGACGCTCTATCTCAATGTGCTGAGCGACGTGTTTCCGCGGTCGATGTCAGCCTTCTTCTCCGAGATCTTCGGCACAACGGAAGGCATGCAGTTGATCATCTGGGGCAACCTGATCGGGTTCGGCTTCGCGCTGATCGTGCTGGCCACGACCGTCGTCACCTTCCCGATCCTGCTCGACCGCGACATAGGCCTCGTGGCCGCCATGGAGACGTCGCTGCGGGCCACGTTTGCCAACCCGGTTCCAGTTCTGTGCTGGGGCCTGATCGTTGCGGTTTCGCTTGCCGTCGCCACGATCCCGCTCTTCGTCGGGCTGGCGCTGGTGATGCCGATCCTCGGTCATTCGACCTGGCACCTCTATCGCAAGCTGGTGGCGCCGCCGATCGTTTGATCGCCATCTGGTTCACTCAGGAACCCAATGCCTTCCTCGGAGTTTGACTGGTGCAGGCTTTGAGGGAGGCAAACATGGCAGACACGCAGCATATCTTCATGCGCTTTTCGGCGAAGACGTCGGAATGGGCGGGCAAGCCCGTGACCTTCGTCCTTGCTCTGATCCTGGTGATCCTCTGGGCCGTGACGGGGCCGTTCTTCGATTATTCCGAGACGTGGCAGCTGGTGATCAACACCGGCACAACCATCATCACGTTCCTCATGGTTTTCGTGCTGCAGAACGCCCAGACGCGCGATACGCGCGCCATCCAGGCGAAGCTCGACGAGCTGATCCTGACCAGCCATGCGGAGAACCGTTTCATCGGTATCGAAAACCTCGACGAGGACGACCTGAAGCATCTGGACCGGCTGGTGGCAAAGGCTGCGAAGGGCGGGCAGGCGGAGAAACAGGCGGCGGCCGATGCCGCGCCGAAATCCACGAAGACGGCAACCGCCGTGCGCAAGAAGATAGATGCCGCGCGTTCGCAGAAGGACAAACGAAAAACGGCGCCCCGAAAGGCGCCGCAGAAGAGTTGATCAGGTCGATCAGCTGTTGGCGAAGACCCGGTTGAAGATCGTGTCGACGTGCTTGGTGTGATAGCCGAGGTCGAACTTCTCGCGGATTTCCTCTTCCGACAATGCAGCGCGCACTTCGGCGTCGCCGAGCAGTTCCTCGAGGAAGTCGGCGCCCTTTTCCCAGACCTTCATGGCGTTGCGCTGGACCAGACGGTAGCTGTCCTCGCGGGACACGCCGGCCTGGGTCAATGCCAGAAGCACGCGCTGGCTCATGACCAGTCCCTTGAACTGGTTCATGTTGCGCAGCATGTTTTCAGGATAGATCACCAGCTTCTCGATAACGCCGGCCAGACGATTCAGCGCGAAATCGAGCGTGATCGTCGTGTCGGGGCCGATGGCACGCTCGACGCTCGAATGGCTGATGTCGCGCTCATGCCAGAGAGCGACATTTTCCATGGCCGGAACAACCGACATGCGCACGAGGCGGGAGAGACCCGTCAGGTTTTCAGTGAGCACCGGGTTGCGCTTGTGCGGCATGGCCGACGAACCCTTCTGGCCGGGCGAGAAGAACTCTTCGGCTTCGAGCACTTCGGTGCGCTGCATGTGGCGGATTTCGATGGCGACGTTTTCGATCGACGAGGCGATGACGCCAAGCGTGGCGAAGAACATCGCGTGGCGGTCGCGCGGGATCACCTGGGTCGAGATCGGCTCGGCGGCAAGGCCGAGCTGTTCGCAGACATATTCCTCGACGCTCGGGTCGATATTGGCGAAGGTGCCGACGGCGCCCGAGATCGCGCCGGTCGCGACTTCGGCACGCGCGGCCACCAGACGATCGCGGTTGCGCTTCATTTCAGCGTAGAAGCGGGCGAAGGTCAGGCCCATCGTCGTCGGCTCGGCGTGGATGCCGTGGCTGCGGCCGATGCGGACCGTATCCTTGTGCTCGAAGGCGCGGGTCTTCAGGGCTGTGAGAACGCGGTCCATGTCTGCAAGCAGAAGATCGGCTGCGCGGACCAGCTGGATGTTGAAGGTGGTGTCCAGCACGTCGGAAGAGGTCATGCCCTGGTGGACGAAGCGGCTGTCGGGGCCGATGAATTCGGCGAGGTGGGTCAGGAAGGCGATGACGTCGTGCTTGGTGACGGCTTCGATCTCGTCGATGCGGGCGACGTTGAATTCGGCGACCGAACCCTTTTCCCAGATGGTGCGTGCGGATTCCTGCGGGATGACGCCGAGGTTGGCGAGCGCGGTGCAGGCATGAGCCTCGATCTCGAACCAGATACGGAACTTGGTTTCGGGCGACCAGATGGCGACCATTTCAGGTCGGGAGTAGCGCGGGATCATGGCTTCCTGCTTTCGTTCGTAAGGAATGTTGGCGTTCTAAAGGGGAATGTTGGCGCCCGTGTAGCAAAGACGCGCGGCAATCTCAACGCATGCGTTTCGCAAGCGCGAAACTCGTTGCCAGCAGGCAGACGAGCCCGAGGGGGACGAAGAGCCGTAAACCGAGCACCATGAACTGGTAGACGGAGCTCGCGCCGGTGAAGATGAGCTGGAAAAACCAGATCACAGATCCTCCCGGTGCATGCCAGCGCGAGTAGAAAACCCGGTAGTCCATGGCGAAGAGAAACGCCGTCATCAGGATGGTGCAGGCCGCTAGCGCCACGAAGAAGGCGGCGAACCGCGTTTCGATCCGGCGCTTGTGGGCGAAGAAGCGGCCGAGCATCAGCGCGAACGGCCAGGCAAGCAGGCCGCCGGCGAAATAGAGGATCGCGAGATCGCTGAGGTGGCTGGTCTCCAGGCCGTTGCGCAGATAGAGCGTGCTCATTGCCGCAGCCAGCATCTGGAGAGCCCAGAGCGGCGCGCCGATGAGCACGGCGGAGTAGGGCGGGTACGCAGCCCGTAGCCGGTCTCCCATCAGCGACACGCCGCTCCCGATATTACTTAGACTGCCCTTCAGCCGCCGTCCGGAGCGCCGAAATCGCCTGCTTGTAGGCCTCGACCGAGCCGCCCTTGAAGATGGCGGAGCCGGCGACCAGCACGTTGGCGCCCGCCTTGCCGATAACAGGTGCGGTTTCGATCGTCACGCCACCGTCGACCTCGAGGTCGATCGGCCGGTCACCGATCAGTGACTTGGCGGCGGCGATCTTGTCGGCCATGGCGGGAATGAACTTCTGGCCGCCGAAACCGGGATTGACCGACATGATGAGGATCAGGTCGATATCATCCAGCACGTTTTCGAAAACGGAGAGCGGTGTTGCCGGATTGAGGGTGACGCCGACCTTCTTGCCGAGATTGCGCACGGTCTGCAGCGAGCGGTGCAGATGCGGTCCGGCCTCGGCGTGGATGGTGATCCGGTCGCAGCCGGCCTTGGCGAAGGCTTCGAGATAGTCGTCGACGGGCGCGATCATCAGGTGGCAATCGAAGGTCGCGTCGGTGTAGGAGCGCAGCGACTTGATGACATCGGGGCCGAAGGAGATATTGGGAACGAAGTGACCGTCCATGACGTCAAGGTGGATCCAGTCGGCGCCGGCCGCGGTCACGTCGCGCACCTCCTGGCCGAGCTTGGCGAAGTCGGCGGCCAGAACGGATGGCGCGATGCGGATGGGCTGGGTCATTGTCTCTCTCCGTTGAAGTCGCCTGGGATCAAGCAGGCGTTATTGCGCGGGCGCGCTGAAGGGGACGAATGCCCCGGAGCGCCATTGCATCAGCTGGTAAGGGTTTTGCGACAGCTCGTGGCCGGCGTCGAAGGTGATCTGGCCGAGCACGGTGTCGAACGGCATGCCGCCGAGATGCTGGGCGACGGGCCGCTCGTCGCTTGCTGCGGCCTGCACCGCCTTGATCGCGATCTCGACCGCGGCATAGGCCGGCAGCACATAGCCTTCCGGCTCAATGCCTGCGGCGCGGAGCGCCACGCCAGCGGGCGATGCATCGGCGCGGGCGGTATAATCGGGCAGTGTTACGGCCAGCACGCCATCGGCGAGTGGCAGCGGCTGGTCGGCCGCGCGCATTCCGTCGCCGCCCATCAGGTCAAGCGCGATCTTTTCGGCCTTGGCATCGCGGGCGATAATCGAGACATCGCTGCGGTCGCCGCCGATGAAGACCTTGGTCGCGCCCGCTCTCTTGAGCCGGCGAACGAGTGCGATCTGCTGCTCCTGGCCGGGGCGGTATGTGTCGGTGAAGACGGGCTTCAGGCCGTTCTGCTCCAGCGCGTTGCGCACCGCTTCGGTGAGCTCGCGGCCGTGGATCGTGCCGTCCTCGACAAGGGCGATGGGGCTCGACGCCCAGTCGCGCAGGATGACTTCGATGATCTTCGCGGCCTCGGCGCCATCGGCGGGCGCAAGGCGAAAGAGCGGCCAGCCGTTTTTCAGCGCATCTTCCATGAGAATGCGGGAGCGCACGGAGACGGTGATGGCCGGGATGTTGGCGTCCTTGAGCTTCGGGAGCGCGCCGTCGAGCGTCTGGCTGCAGAGGAAGCCGATGGCGACCTGGACCTTGGCCGCGATCAGCGCATCGGCGACGGCGCCGCCGCTATTGTCCTCGCAGGGTTCGTTGACGGTGACGATGGTGTCGCCATCCTGGCGGATCTTCGCCTCGGCGCCGGCGGCGATCTCAGCGCCCAGCGGCGCGAAACTACCCGTCTGCGGAGCGACGACGCCAATCGTCACGCCGGCTGCATGGCATTCTCCGGCTGCGACAAGCAGCAGCGGCAGAAGACCTAAGCAACGCGAGATAGTCATGAAAGATGCACGCCCCAACCGTTTATTCCTGCTCTTTTATCCGTCCGGAATGGATCGTCAAAGAAAAACGCGCGGATTGGTCGCTTTTCGGCATCGGTTTGTAGAAAAGATAACCTATGACCGTCATAATGCGCGCGAAATGCGTGTGTTCGTGGAGTGAAATTTTGTTGAGCAAGCAACCGATCGATCCCGGCCTTTACAGGGACGCGATGAGCCGCTTCGGCGGGCACGTTCAGTTGGTGACGACCGCGGTCGGCGACCAGCGGCGCGGGGTGACGATCACGGCGGCTTGTTCGGTCTCGGACAGCCCGGCGACGGTGCTGGTGTGCCTCAACAACAGCAACCCGAAGAACGAGATCTTCTTCCGCAGCGGCATCTTCGCGCTGAATACGCTCGGCGCGCATCATCAGGCGCTGGCCGACGCGTTTTCCGGGCGCACGAAGATGGAGGACGGCGATCGTTTCTCCACGGGGCGTTTCGACAAGCTCGTCACCGGTGCGCCAGTGCTCATGGACGCGCTCGCCTCCTTCGATTGCCGCGTGACGGAGATCAAGGAGATGACGACGCATCACATCATCTTCGGCGAAGTCATGGCGGTGCGGTTCGACGAGGCGAAGCCGGCGCTGTTTTACATGAACCGCGATTATTACAGCCTGTAGAGCGAGCTTTTCATGGACGCGGCCGAAATCGAAGAGATGTTTCAGGGGCTTGGTCCTGTTACCATCAAGCGCATGTTCGGCGGCAAGGGGATTTATCACCTCGGCCGGATCATCGCGCTAGAGTTTCGCGGCGACATGCTTTTGAAGGCCGATGACGTCAGTTCGCCCGCCTTCGCCGAGGCCGGCGCCAGCCAGTGGACCTATGAGGGCAAGAGCGGCAAGCCGGTGAAGATGCCGTACTGGTCGATCCCCGAGGATGCCTATGACGATCCCGATCTGATGGCGGGATGGGTGCGGCTGGCTTACGAGGCGGCGATGCGGGCGGAGTGATCGGCCGCGCTTTCAAACTTCAATTCTAGAACTGTTCCGGGCCGAGATGGCCGATGGCTGCCTCAGCGAAGGCCGAGAGCGGCTGCGGCAGATCGTTACGCGAGAACCAGCCGAAGTCCGACAGCTTTTCGGGCTCGGTCAAGGCCGGTTCTCCGGTATAGTCTTCTGCGATGTAGAGAAGCGAGATCCAGTGCTGGCGGTCGGCGTCGCTGATCACTTCGGTCTGGCCAAGAAGGCTGACCCGACCGATTTCAAGGCCGCTTTCTTCCTCGGCCTCGCGTTTCGCCGCCTGTTCGGCCGGCTCCATATGATCCACCTTGCCGCCCACGATGCTCCAGTGGCCGGCTTCGGGCGCCTTGACGCGCTTGTAGAGGAGGATCTTTCTGTGGCGCAGGATTACCAATCCTACGCCGAGACCCGGAAAATCAATGCCGGGGCTGCCCATCCTATCAGATCTTGGCGTTTGCCGTGATCAGCATGAAGGCGGGGATGTCGTCGCCGAAGCCAACTGGCGTCGGGCCGTCATCGTGGTCGCGGTAGCGGCGGCGGTCGCGATTGTCATCGTTAGCCGGATAAGGGCGACGGTCGCGCGCATTGTTGTTCTGTCTGTTGTTTTCTGCTTTGCGCTCTTGCTTCACGCTTTCGACCCTTGCTGGTGCGGCTTGTACCGGTGCGGCTGCTGTTTCGATCGTCTCGACGCCATTATCCTCGGCGGCGATATCAGATTTATGACCCGAACGATTTCTGCCGCGGCCACGGTCCTTATCCCGCTCACGGCCGCCCTTGCGGCGCGAGCGATCGTCGTCGCGGCTCGGCTCGGCCGGCGGCAACGACGAGAGATCGCCATTGTGCCATTCGATCTTCTCACCGATCAGCTTTTCGATCGCGTCGGTGAACTTCTGGTCGCGGCTGGTGACGATGGTAAAAGCAGAGCCTGCACGGCCTGCGCGGCCGGTACGGCCGATGCGATGCACGTAGTCATCCGCGTGGATGGGCACATCGAAATTGAAGACGTGGCTGACATCGGGGATGTCGAGACCACGGGCCGCGACGTCGGAGGCCACCAGAAGCTGGAGCTGGCCGTCGCGGAAATTCTGCAGCATGGTCGTGCGCGAACGCTGGTCCATGTCGCCATGCAGCGCGCCGACGGAGAAGCCGTGACGTTCCAGCGAGCGGAACAGATCGGCGACGTCCTTCTTGCGGTTGCAGAAGATGATGGCGTTCTTCAGCTCTTCCTGGGCACGGATGAGGTCGCGCAGCGTCGAACGCTTTTCGTAATCCTTGCCATGCGCCGCGACGAAGCGCTGCGTGATGGTCTTGGATGCCGAGGCGGGCTTGGCGACTTCGACGCGTTCCGGGTTCTGAAGGAAGCGGTCGGCCAGCTTCTGGATTTCCGGCGGCATGGTGGCCGAGAAGAACAGCGTCTGGCGGGTGAACGGGATCATCTTGGCGATGCGTTCGATATCGGGAATGAAGCCCATGTCGAGCATGCGGTCGGCTTCGTCGATGACGAAGATCTCGACGCCGCTCATCAGGAGCTTGCCGCGCTCGAAATGGTCAAGCAGGCGGCCGGGGGTGCAGATGAGAACATCGGCGCCGCGCTCGAGCTTGCGATCCTGCTCTTCGAACGAAACGCCGCCGATCAGAAGCGCGACGTTGAGGCGGTGGTTCTTGCCGTACTTCTCGAAGTTCTCAGCCACCTGGGCGGCGAGTTCGCGGGTCGGCTCGAGGATCAGCGTGCGCGGCATGCGAGCGCGGGCGCGGCCCTTCTCAAGCAGCGACAGCATCGGCAGAACGAAGGAGGCGGTCTTGCCGGTGCCCGTCTGTGCGATGCCGCAAATGTCGCGGCGCTGAAGCGCAAACGGAATCGCGCCAGCCTGAATAGGTGTTGGCACCGTGTAGCCCGCGTCGGTGACAGCGGAAAGCACTTTTTGGCTCAAGCCAAGATCAGCAAATGTCGTCAAAGGGAAAACTGTTTCCGTTCCGGTTCGGCCAGGCTCAGGCTTGAGTCGGCGGGATTGCATGCCGCAATGCAGCGCCACATAGGCTGAAACGGTTGAGAAGTCAAGGAACCGACGCGGTCTCAGGGTTGTTGAGGTAAAACCACGGTTAGCGGGATCGTTCAGTTTATATAGCTGGCGAGTTTCGTGCCGGCGCTGATGAAGTAGATCGGGTCGACGGCACGCCCATTCTGGCGCACTTCATAATGCAGATGCGTGCCCGTGGAGCGCCCGGTGCTGCCGGCGAGACCGATCGTATCCTCACGGCCGACGGTGTCGCCGACCTTGACCAGAATTTCGGACATGTGGCCGTAGCGGGTGGAGATGCCGTTGCCGTGGTCGATCTCGACCATGTTGCCATAACCGCCGGTCCAGCCGGCCGTGACCACCTTGCCGGGCGCGGTTGGGCGCACCTTTTCGCCGGGTGCGAAGCGGAAATCGACGCCGGAATGCAGCGCCAGCCGACCGAGGAATGGATCGCGGCGGTTGCCAAAGGGGCTGGTGATTTCCTTGCCGATGGCGGGGTTCTGGAAGGGAAGCGACGAGGCGGTGTTGCGCACGGTTTCGAGCCGGGTGAGGGCGGTGTCGAGCTGTGCCAGCGAATTGTCGAAGTCGTCGCCGCTCTCGGGCTCGACATAGGGGCCGCCGACGGCGCTGTCTTCATCCTGCTTTGCGCTCGCCGTCTCCGAGGGGACGCGGATCTGGAAGCGGGTCAGCACGTTGGAGATCGCAGCCGATGCGTCAGTCGCATCCGTCGTCAGCTGGCTGACACGATCGCGCTGGCGCTGCTCGATCCCCTTGAGCGACAGTGTCACCTTGGAGAAGACGCGGTCGGCGCGGTCGCCCATGGTCTCACGGGCCGGCACGTAGGAGAGCGTCGAGTTATCAGGCGTCACGTCAGCCGGCGTTGCGTCGCCGGCGAGCTGCCGCTCGATCGCCTGCATGGCGGCGGGCAGTTCGGCGCGCTTGCCTTTGGTTTCGGGCGCATAGGCGGAGGCGGGCGTTTCGGTCTTGGCGTCGAGGCCGGAACTTTCGGCGCGGTCGAGCAACTGGCCGAGCTTGCCGCGGCGCGAGGTCAGCGCCTGCTGCTGCTCCATCAGCTTGTCGACCTTGTCTTCCACGACCTGCTGGTCGAGCAGCTGGCGGGAGGTGACACGATCGACCTGGGCGCGCAGTGCCGCGATGCGATCCTCGTAGTCATGCTGCATGCGCGCCTGGCGCGCCATGGTTGCGCCGATCAGGTCGTCGCGCAGCACGAGATAGGAGGTGGCGAGCAGGTAGCCGATGGCGAAAACGCCGACGAAGCAGACCGCGATTGCTGCCATCCAAGGCTTGACGGTCAGGTGACGAACCCGATCGCCGCTGGCAAGGATCAGGATATGCTCCTGTTTTTGCTTGCCGAATACGCGGTTCTGCTGTGTGTGCGTCACGGAGACTCTCCCAACTCACGGACCTGCCTGAATTGGGTCGATTACATACTGTTAAGGTTAATAAAGCCTTAGATTTGGCCTTATTCAACGCATGGGCGAATTTTTGGGATTTACTCTCGCCACACTCAGGAGGCGAGATTCTTGACCGCCGTCAGCACGGTTTCGGCGTGGCCCGCGACCTTGACCTTCTGCCAGATCGTGGCGATCGTGCCATCGGGACGGATCAGGAATGTCGTGCGCTCCACGCCCATGTAGGTGCGGCCGTACATGCTCTTCTGTTTCCAGACGCCGTAGGCTTCGAGCGTGGTCTTCTCCTCGTCGGCCGCGAGCGTCACACCGAGCTTGTGCTTCTTGATGAAGCGATCATGGCAGGCAGCCGAATCCGGTGACATGCCGATAACCGCCGCGCCGGCCTTTTCGAATTCGTCTGCAAGGGCGGTGAAGGCAATCGATTCGGTCGTGCAGCCTGAGGTGTCGTCCTTCGGATAAAAGAAAAGAACCAATGCCTTGCCGCGGAAATCCGTCAGCTTCACGCGTCCGCCGCTATCGCGCGGGAGATCGAAGTCGGGCGCGCTGGAGCCGATGCTGAGTTCCGCCATGGGGAAACCTTTCTTTTGCCGGGTTTGTGGATAAGAGGTGATTTGCCAGATATATATTGGACAAATCACCGTCCAGCCAGTCTGGTCCAATCACAGAACAGGGAGACAGGCGAGGCGCATGTCGGCGATCCGCGGCGAGAAGGTTAGATTCCGCAAGAAAGATATCGTCGCGCTGCACGATCTCCCCTCGGCGCGAACGGAAGATCCGCTGATCGTGCATTGCCCGCCCATGCGCTCGCGCATGCGCCGGACCGCGGGGCTTGCCGGCGGCTGCATCGGCGTGCTGATTTTCATCATCGCCGCCATCATCTTCACGGTCGAAAGCGGCATTTTCGACGAACCCTTGTCGCGGCAGGCGCAGTCGGCGCTGAATTCCGCGATCGGGCCACGCTACCGGGCCGAGGTCGGCTCCACGGTCATTCGCTTCACCTCCAACATGCGGCTGGCGCTCGAGGCGCGCGACGTCAACCTGATCGACGAGAAGAGCGGCCAGCACATGTCGACGACGGGCGCCATGCGCATGGCGCTTGATCCGCTGCAGCTTTTCCGCGGACGCATCGCGATCGCGCAGGTGGAAGCGCAGGATATCGCGCTCGACACCGCGCTTCTGCCCTCGGGCGATCCGGTCAAGCTGGATAATCTCAGGATTGACCAGATCCCGGCGGCGATGGAGAAGGCCTTCGATCAGCTGGATATTCTCGACGGCTTCGTCGATCGCGGCGGCACCAAGTCGATCAAGCTCGAAGGGCTCGACATCAAGCTTGCGGACACCGACAACGGGCCGCTCTCCATCGTCGTCAACAGCCTGGTCTTCTCCAGAAACGCGCAGAGCGCGCTACAGCTCGATGGCGAGGTCGCGATCAACGGCCGCGTCACGACGCTGCATATCGGCACCGAGAAGACCGACGGCCGCACATCGCGACTGACGGGCGAACTTGCCGGCGCCGACCTTGCGCCGTTCACCCTCAAGCGCAATGCGATCGGCGAAATCCGCCAGGGCGTCGACAGTCTCGCCGACACGATCATTTCAGCAGAGCGCGGTGGAGAGACGTCCAAGCCGTCGCTTGCCGCCACGGTCAATCTGCAGCCTGGCAATTTCTACATGGACGGCGAGGCGCAGCCGCTGACCGGCGGACGCATCAATCTCGCCTATGATTTCACCAAGCAATCGCTTGAGATCGCGCGCTCGCAGTTGCAGTTCGGGCCGACGATCGTGCCTTTCAACGGCGCGCTGATCGATCTCGACAAGATCGACCCGGCCGCCGAAAAGGGTTTTGGCGTCGATCTTCTCGTCAGCGGCGGCACCGCCGCACCCGTCACCTCGGGCGAGCAGCCGCTTCCCTTCGATATCCAGGCGACGGGCCGCTATTTCGTCGGCGCCCGCGAATTGCAATTCCCCAACATGGCGGTGTCGAGCCCGGCCGGATCGCTCTACGGTTCGCTGCATGTCCGCTTCGGCGGCAAGTCGCCTGAGATCAGCTTCTCCGGGCAGTCGCAGCAGCTGCAGACCACGGCGGTGAAGCAGCTTTGGCCGTTCTGGATGGCGTCGAAGGGGCGCGAGTGGGTCGAGCGCAATCTCTATGGCGGCGTGGTCACCAATGCCTCGATCGATGTCTTCATTCCTTTCGACCGGCTGGAAGAGGCCATCGGCAAGGGGCTGAAGCTGGACGAGAACCAGATCAAGATCGCCTTCGACATTGCCGGCACCCGCATGAACGTCACCGGTGACATTCCGCCGATCCGCGATACCAGCGCGCATTTCCAGCTGGCTGGGCCGAAGGCGACGATCTCGATCAAGAGCGGCAAGTCGTTTTTCCCGTCAGGGCGGACGGTCGATGTCGGCGAGGGCACCTTCATCCTGCCGTCGACCTATGAAAAGCCGCTGATGGCGGAGCTCAACCTGCCGATCTCGGGGGCTGCCGACGCCATCGGCGAGTTGCTGACCTTCAAGCCGATCCAGGTGCTGCAGCGCGCGGGCTTCGTGCCTGAAGACCTGAAGGGCAATGTGACGGCTTCGGTGCAGGCGCGTATCGGGTTGATCGCCTCTCAGAACCCGCCGCCGGTCGAATGGAAAGCGACGCTGCAGCTGCAGGACCTCGACGTCGCCAAGGCGATATCGGGGCGCAAGATCACCAATCTCGATGGCGTGCTGACGGCCGACCCGAAACAGGTGGTTCTCGACGGCAAGGGCGAGATCGACGGCGTGCCGGCGACGGTCAAGCTGGTGGAGCCGACCGACAAGTCCTCCGACATACAGCCGCAGCAAAGCGTGACGGCGACGCTGAGCAACGATCAGCGCGAGAAGATCCTGCCTGGTCTCTCCGATATCATCGATGGGCCGATCAGTGTCGAGCTCGATCGCATCGACAAGGATCGCCAATCGGTCTCGCTCGATCTCGGCAAGGCGCGGCTCGATCTGCCCTGGATCGGCTGGTCCAAGGGGAGCGGCATCGGCGCCACCGCCGATTTCGAGATTTCCGGTCCCGACGACAACCTGCAGATCAAAAATTTCGTGCTGAAGGGTGACGGATTTGGCGCGACTGGCGCGCTGTCGCTGAGCAAGGGCAATCTGCAGAAGGCCGATTTCGATAGCGTGAAGCTCTCGTCGCTCGACAATTTCGCCATCTCTCTTCGTCGTTCGAAAGGCGGCATGGACGTCTCGGTCTCCGGCAGCAGCGCCGATGTGCGGCCGGTTCTTGCGCGGATCAAGTCGGGCAGCGGAGACAAGGGTGACGGCGGGTCGAAGAACGACGGTGGCATTTCACTGAAGGCCAAGCTCGACAGCGTCGTCGGCTTCAACGACGAAAAACTGCAGAATGTGCAGTTGACTTATGCCGCGCAGGGCAGCCGCATCCAGTCTCTCAACCTCTCCGGCGTCACCGGCAGCGGCGAGGCCGTTGTGGCGCAGACGCAAGGCAACGGTGTCATCAACATTACCAGCGGCGATGCCGGCGCGGTCTCGCGCTTCGCCGACCTCTACCAGCATATGCGCGGCGGCCTGCTCAACCTTTCGATCCGGCTCGGCGCCGGCGACAATTGGGATGGGTCCATCGACGTCCGCCGCTTCTCGATCGTCAACGAACAGCGCCTCCACTCGATCGTGTCGACGCCCGTCGGCCAGGAGCAGCGCAGCCTGAACGCGGCCGTCAAGCGCGACATCGACACCTCGGCGCAGCGCTTCCAGCGCGGCTTCGCGCGCATCTTTTCAAGAGATGGCGTCGTCAGCATCGAGAACGGCGTGGTGCGCGGCGATCAGGTCGGCGCGGTGTTCCAGGGTACTCTGCGCGACGTTCGCGGCAACATGGACATGAACGGCACCTTCATGCCGGCCTACGGTCTGAACCGGCTCTTCGCCGAACTCCCGATCATCGGCATCATCCTCGGCAACGGCACCGACCGCGGTCTGATCGGCATCACCTTCAAGCTGACCGGAAAGCTCGATGCGCCGAACCTGACGATCAACCCGCTCTCGATCATCGCGCCTGGGGTGTTCCGGAATATTTTCGAGTTTCAGTGAGGTGACCGGTTGGCGCCGGTGAATATTCGCAATCCAGGCACATCAACACAAAAAAAAGGCCGGCATCGCGCCGGCCTTTTTGCAATCTTAGCACCTAACGCCCTTACGCAGCCGGGCGGATCAGGATGTGTTTCTTCTTGCCGAGCGACAGCTTGATCACGCCGTCGGCGGTCACTTCACCGCCGCCGATGAGCTTGCGCTCGTCGCTGACGGCCTGGTCGTTGATGCGCACGGCGCCGCCCTGGACGTGGCGGCGGGCTTCGCCATTGGAGGTAGCGAGGCCGGCGCGGACGATGAGGGCGAGGAGGCCTATGCCGGCGTCGAGTTCGGCCGCGGGCACGTCGATCGAGGGGAGGTTGTCGGAAAGCGCGCCTTCCTCGAAGGTCTTGCGGGCGGTTTCGGCTGCCTGTTCGGCAGCAGTGCGGCCGTGCAGGATCGCGGTAACCTCGGTCGCCAGGATCTTCTTGACCTCGTTGAGCTCGGAGCCGGCGATGGCCGACAGGCGGGCGATCTCGTCCATCGGCAGCGTCGTGAAGAGCTTCAGGAAGCGCGGCACGTCGGCGTCTTCGGTGTTGCGCCAGTACTGCCAGAAGTCATAGACCGGCAGCAGGTCGGCGTTGAGCCATACCGCACCCGAAGCCGACTTGCCCATCTTGGCGCCCGACGACGTGGTCAAGAGCGGCGAGGTCAGCGCGTAGAGCTGATCGGTCCCCATGCGGTGACCGAGGTCGATGCCGTTGATGATGTTGCCCCACTGGTCGGAGCCGCCCATCTGCAGCCGGCAATCGTAGCGCTTGGCGAGCTCGACGAAGTCGTAGGCTTGCAGGATCATGTAGTTGAATTCGAGGAAGGACAGCGAATGTTCGCGGTCGAGGCGCGTCTTGACGCTGTCGAAGGAGAGCATGCGGTTGACCGAGAAATGGCGGCCGACATCGCGCAGGAATTCGAGGTAGTTCAGCGAGCGCAGCCACTCGGCGTTGTTGATCATCAGCGCCGGATTGCCCGACTTGTCGTAGTCGAGGTAGTTGGCAAAGCAGCTCTTGATCGAGGCAATGTTCTCCTCGATCGTGTCGACCGTCATCAGCTTGCGGGCCTCGTCCTTGAAGGAGGGGTCGCCGACCATGCCGGTGCCGCCGCCCATCAGCGAGATCGGGCGATGGCCCGTCTGCTGGAACCAGTGCAGCATCATGATCTGGGTGAGGTGGCCGACATGCAGGCTCGATGCCGTCGGGTCATAGCCGATATAGGCGGTCACGGTTTCCTTGGCGAGCAGGGCGTCGAGGCCGGATTCATCGGAGATCTGATGAATGAAGCCACGCTCTTTCAGCGTGCGGAGGAAATCGGATTTGAACTCGGTCATGACCTTTTGCTTTCGGATCAGGATTTTCGGATTGGCTATTGTTGAAGCAACGCGGGGCGTTTAGCACTGTTTTCTCGCACAGTCACCATTTGGTTGATTGGCTCGTTTATTTGTAGATTATCGAGGGACAATGGGGAAAATCCTGACAGCGATCGGCCTGATGAGCGGCACCTCGATGGACGGGATCGACGCGGCGCTTCTCGAAACGGACGGCGAAAACATCATCCGCCGTGGCCCGAGCCTCTACGTGCCCTATGACGACGATCTGCGCGGCCGCTGGAAGCAAGCGCTGCAGACGGCCAAGGCCGTGGTTGAGCGCGGTGACCGGCCGGGCGACCTTGCTGACGCCGAACGCGTGCTGACGCTCTGCCATGCCGCCGTGATCAAGTCCTTCCTGACGCGCCATGGCCTCAAGCCTGAGGATATCGACCTCATCGGCTTTCATGGCCAGACCGTGCTGCATCGGCCGGATGCGGGTGTCACCGTGCAGATTGGCGACGGGCCGCTGCTCGCGTCAGAGACGGGCATCGACGTTGTCTACGACATGCGGGCCAACGACATGGTGCATGGCGGGCAGGGCGCGCCGTTGATCCCTGTCTATCACGCAGCCCTTTCGGCCAACCTGCCTGATGGTTTCGAGGCGCCCGTTGTCTTCGTCAATATCGGCGGCATTTCGAACCTCACCTATGTCGGCGCCGACGGCGTGCTTTCGGCTTTCGACAGCGGGCCGGGAAACATGCTGATCGACCAGTGGGTGGAGGCGCATACCGGCCGGGCCTACGACCGCAACGGCGAGACGGCGAGCCGTGGCGCGGTGGTGCCCGATCTGGCGCGGCGCTATCTGTCGAGCCCGTTCTTCTCCGGCAATATCAGGCGCTCGCTCGATCGCGGCGATTTCCTACCGCCGGAGAAGGGCGAGGTGTCGCTGGAGGACGGCGCAAGGACGCTGGCGCATGTCACCGCCGCCTCGATCGTCAAGCTCGCCGATCACCTGCCGCAACCGCCCACGACCTATGTCGTCTGCGGCGGCGGGCGGCTCAATCCCGTGATCATGGGCGAGTTTGCCGACTTGGCTGCGGCAAAGGGCGCCCGGGTCGTCTCGGCGGAGGCGGCTCGCTTCGACGGCGGCGCCATGGAGGCGGAGGCCTGGGCTTATCTGGCGGTGCGCTCCGTTAACGGACTACCGCTGACCTTTCCAGGCACGACAGGCGTTTCGGCGGCTGTGACTGGCGGCGTGATTGCGAGGAAGCCATGACCGACACTGTTATCCTGAAGACACCCCGGCTCGTCTTGTCCATGTGGGGGCAGTACGATGTCCATCTGCTGCAATTGCTGCATTCGACGATCGAGACGACCCGCTATCTCTCGGGTGCCGCACCTTGGAGCGCTGCCAAGGCACAGGAGCGATTCATGAGCTTTTTCGGCGAGCAGGCGCGCGATGGCGTGACCAAATACAAGGTCACCAGCCTCGACGATGGGCGCTTCATCGGCCGCGCCGGCTTTTCCCGCTATGGCGGAGATCGCGGCGAGTTCGAGCTCGGCTATTCGCTCCGCCACGAGGAGTGGGGCAAGGGCTATGCGACAGAACTGGGGAAGGGGTTGGCGGACTGGTTTTTCGACAAGCGATTCGCTGACCAGTTCATCGCATTCACGCATCCCGACAATATCGCGTCGCAGCGTGTTCTCACGAAAATCGGCATGCGGGGCCGCATGCCGATGATCATCGATAACATGTCGTGCCCGACGTTCGAACTGACCGCCGAGATGCGCCAAGCCTAGCAGATCGTTAGCTTAGGTCAGCCGTTGGCGTCGGGCTTGCGAAGCAGGTCCAGCGCCTTGTCGACTTCACCGCGTCCGCGTTGCGCCATCGTTTCGAACGTCTGGCGCGCTTCGAAGTCCCGCACCATGCGCGCCGTCATGTCGCTCAGCAGATCCTCGACGGTTCTGCCGCTCTCGGCCGCGATGTCGGCCACCTTCTTTTCAACGTCTTTGGAAACCTGAAAACTCAGCATCGTCATGAATTTCGCTCTTCGAAAACGACGCTGAGTCTATGGCCGTTGCCGATACAAGCGCTGACAAGCACATCGGTATCGACAACGATCCGCATCGTCAGCGGATGCGCTTGGCGGCCGGTTCCGGCACCAGTTCGCCGTTGAGGCGGCGGTCGAGGTAGTCCTCGCATTCGCCCATCAGCGTTTCCACCTGGCCGTTGAAGAAGTGGTTTGCACCCGGCACCGTGCGGTGGGTGATCAGGATGCCCTTCTGGGTCTTCAGCTTCTCGACGAGGCCATTAACGTCCTTCTCCGGTGCAACCTTGTCGGCGTCGCCGTTGATGATCAGGCCCGACGACGGGCAGGGAGCGAGGAAGGAGAAGTCGTAGGTGTTCGGCTGCGGCGCGATCGACATGAAGCCTTCGATCTCCGGACGGCGCATCAGGAGCTGCATGCCGATCCACGAGCCGAAGGAATAGCCGGCGACCCAACAGGTCTTCGAATCAGGATGCAGGCTCTGCACCCAGTCGAGTGCCGACGCGGCATCCGAGAGTTCGCCGGCGCCGTGGTCGAATTCGCCCTGGCTGCGGCCGATGCCCCGGAAGTTGAAGCGCAATGTCGTGAACCCGCGCTTCTGGAACATGTAGAAGAGCTGGTAGACGATCTGGTTGTTCATCGTGCCGCCGAACTGCGGGTGCGGGTGCAGGATGAGGGCAATCGGCGCGCTCTTTTCCTTGGAGGGCTGGTAGCGGCCTTCAAGGCGGCCTGCGGGGCCGTTGAAAATGACTTCGGGCATCGGTACTCCGGCTTTTATTTCTCGCGTTCGCGCTGCGCAGACTTGACGGACGTTGTCAGCTTTTCTAAAACGCAGTTTAGAACAATTCGAAACTTGCATGGCAATCCACGCAGTGTTGGATGTGTCATAAGGCAAGCCCGGCTGACTTTTCAAGGAAAATGCACCGGCTTGCCACGCAAGAACCAAGCGCAGGACGAAAAGATCATGGCGCCGGCCCGGCTCTATCTCGATTGGAACGCGACGGCGCCGCTGCATCCCGCAGCGCGCGACGCGGTTCTGCGGGCGCTGGATATGTTCGGCAATCCGAGTTCGGTTCATGGCGAGGGACGCGCGGTGCGCGCCGCGATCGAAGGCGCCCGCCGCCAAGTGGCGGCCCTGGTTGGCGCCGATCCCGCGCATGTGATTTTTACCAGCGGCGCCACCGAGGCTGCCAACATGGTGCTGACGCCGGATTTCCGGATGGGCCGCACGCCGATGGCGATCGGCCATCTCTATCACTCAGCGATCGAGCATCCGGCGATCCGCGAGGGCGGACGTTTCGGGAAGGATCGGACAAGCGAGATCGCGGTGACCGCTGACGGCGTCGTCGATCTCGATCACCTGCAGAGCCTTCTGGCTGGCCACGATAAATCGACAGGCCTGCCGATGGTCGCGGTCATGCTCGTCAACAACGAGACGGGCGTGGTGCAGCCGGTGGCCGAAGTCGCGAAGATCGTGCAGGCGCACGGCGGTTTGCTCGTGGTCGATGCCGTGCAGGCGGCGGGCCGGATCGCGCTTGATATCAATGCGCTCGGTGCGGATTTCATCATCGTCTCCTCGCACAAGATCGGTGGTCCGAAAGGCGCCGGTGCGCTGGTGTCGCGCGGCGAAGTGCTGATGCCGAGGGCGCTGATCCACGGCGGCGGCCAGGAGAAGGGTCACCGCTCGGGGACCGAGAATTCGCTTGCCGTCATCGGCTTCGGCGCGGCTACAGAGGTGGCTGTCCGGGAGTTCGGCGAGCGCAATGCCCGCATCTCCGTTCTGCGGCAGCAGCTGGAAGACGGAATGCGCAACGCCGCACCCGATGTCGTCATCTACGGCGCGGATCAACAGCGTGTCTCCAACACCACCTTCTTCACCCTGCCGGGGCTGAAGGCCGAGACCGGGCAGATCGCATTCGATCTCGAAGGCGTGGCGCTGTCTGCGGGCGCTGCCTGCTCGTCCGGCAAGGTCGGCGAGAGCCATGTGCTGGTGGCGATGGGGCGTGATCCCAAGCTTGGCGCGCTCAGGATGTCGCTCGGTTTTTCGACGACGGAAGAGGATATCGCCAAGGCCGTCGCCACGTTCACGAAGATAGCCGCGCGGCGCAAGCCGGCGGGAGAGGCGGCGTGATTGCCTGATAAAGCATCACGACCGCCTGATAAATTTGCGGAAACGCAAATTTCCACTTGCCATTCGGGCTGAAAAGTCCCCTTTGGCCACTTACATAAGGGGCAACAAAAATTGCCCGAACGACAAGCTGCCGGACCTTTTCTCCGGCGAGATTGGAGAACGATATGCCCGCCGTCCAGGAAACGGTCGATCGCGTCCGCGAGATTGACGTCGATCAGTACAAATACGGTTTCGAGACGATCATCGAGATGGACAAGGCGCCCAAGGGCCTGTCCGAGGATATCATCCGTTTCATCTCTGCCAAGAAGCAGGAGCCGGAATGGATGCTCGAGTGGCGTCTGGAAGCCTACAAGCGCTGGCTGACGCTGGAAGAGCCGAGCTGGGCTCGCGTCGATTATCCGAAGATCGATTTCAACGACATTCACTACTACGCCGCGCCGAAGTCGACGCCGGGCCCGAAGTCGCTTGACGAGGTCGATCCTGAGATTCTCAAGGTCTATGAGAAGCTCGGTATTCCGCTGAAGGAACAGGAAATTCTGGCCGGCGTCGAACGGCCGAAAATCGCCGTCGACGCGGTTTTCGACAGCGTTTCGGTCGTCACCACCTTCAAGGAAGAGCTGAAGAAGGCCGGCGTGATCTTCATGTCGATCTCGGAAGCCATCCGCGAGCATCCCGATTTGGTGAAGAAGTATCTCGGCTCGGTCGTTCCGACCTCCGACAATTACTATGCGACGCTGAACTCGGCCGTGTTCACCGATGGTTCCTTCGTGTTCATTCCGAAGGGCGTTCGCTGCCCGATGGAGCTGTCCACCTACTTCCGCATCAACGAGAAGAACACCGGCCAGTTCGAGCGCACGCTGATCATCGCCGAAGAGGGCGCCTACGTGTCCTATCTCGAAGGCTGCACTGCGCCGCAGCGCGATGAAAACCAGCTGCACGCGGCCGTTGTCGAACTCGTCGCTCTCGATGACGCCGAGATCAAGTATTCGACGGTCCAGAACTGGTATCCCGGCGACGCGCAGGGCAAGGGCGGCATCTACAACTTCGTGACCAAGCGCGGCGATTGCCGTGGCGCGCGTTCGAAGATCTCGTGGACGCAGGTCGAAACCGGCTCGGCGATCACCTGGAAGTACCCGTCCTGCATCCTGCGCGGCGATGACTCGCGTGGCGAGTTCTACTCGATCGCCGTTTCGAACGGCCATCAGCAGATCGATTCGGGCACTAAGATGATCCACCTCGGCAAGAATACGTCGAGCCGTATCGTCTCCAAGGGCATCGCCGCCGGCGTGTCGCAGAACACCTATCGCGGCCAGGTCTCGGCTCACCGCAAGGCATCGAACGCGCGCAACTTCACGCAGTGCGATTCGCTTCTGATCGGCGACAAGTGCGGCGCCCACACGGTGCCCTACATCGAGGCAAAGAACTCGACCGCGCAGTTCGAACACGAGGCTACCACCTCGAAGATCTCCGAGGACCAGAAGTTCTACTGCCTGCAGCGCGGCATTCCCGAGGAAGAGGCGATCGCCCTGATCGTCAACGGCTTCGTCAAGGAAGTCCTGCAGGAATTGCCGATGGAATTCGCCGTCGAAGCGCAGAAGCTGATCAGCATCTCGCTCGAGGGTAGCGTGGGGTAAGCTGGGGCAGGCGTCACCTCGGGCTTGTCCCGAGGATCCAAGAAACGGTCGTTTGAAGGACGGCAACTATGAACGAGAAGGTCGAACATCTCATTCTCGAACATTTGCGCGCAGTGCGCGCGGATATCAGTTCGATGAAAGAAGAAATGGCTGGCATGCGCGGCGAAATGTTCGCAATGCGCCAGCACATGGGCGGGCTTATGAGCGCCCAACTCGTTCAAGACACGGAAATCGCGGGCCTTAAAGTCCGCATAGAGCGAATGGAAAAGCGGCTTGAGCTGAGCGAATAAGCTCGCGGACCGTCGACTGAGACCTGAAGGACAAAGAGAATGCTTGAAATCAAGAACCTGCACGCCCGCATCGCCGAAGACGGCACCGAGATCATCAAGGGGCTGAACCTCACCGTGAAGGCCGGCGAAGTGGCTGCCATCATGGGGCCGAACGGCTCCGGCAAGTCGACGCTGTCCTACATCCTGTCCGGCCGCGATGATTACGAAGTCACCGAGGGCGAGATTCTCTATAACGGCGAGAGCATTCTCGAACTCGATCCGGCCGAGCGCGCCTCCAAGGGCATCTTCCTGGCCTTCCAGTATCCGGTCGAAATCCCCGGCGTCGCCACCATGCAGTTCCTGAAGGTCGCGATGAACGAGCAGCGCAAGGCGCGTGGCGAGGAAGAGCTGAAGACGCCTGATTTCATGCGCCTCGTGAAGGATGCGGCCGCAAAGCTGCAGATCAACACCGAGATGCTGAAGCGTCCTCTCAACGTCGGCTTTTCCGGCGGCGAGAAGAAGCGCGCCGAGATCCTGCAGATGGCGCTGCTCGAGCCGCAGCTTTGCATCCTCGACGAAACCGATAGCGGTCTCGACATCGACGCGCTGAAGATCGTGGCCGACGGCGTCAACGCGCTGCGCTCGCCCGATCGGGCCACCATCGTCATCACCCACTACCAGCGCCTGCTCGACTATATCGTGCCGGATACCGTTCACGTGCTCTACAAGGGCCAGATCATCAAGAGCGGCGACAAGACGCTGGCACACGATCTGGAAGCCAACGGTTATGCCGACATCATCGGAGCGGCGGCCTGATTTAGGCGGAAAGGAACTGGTCGCATGAACATGCAGACGACGACCCGCCTGACCGCCGCGGAAGCGGCGCTGACCGAGGCGTTCAACAACCAGATCGGCGAACTGCCGGGCGACGGCGCCGTGATCGCCATTCGCGACCGGCTGCTCGACGACCTGAAGACATCGGGCCTTCCGACGCGCCGCGTCGAGGCCTGGCACTACACGGACCTGAAGACACTTTTGCGCGCCGTGCCGGCCCAGGCGGGCGATGCCGGCTCCGACGCCCGCGATCCGCTGGTCGAGGGTTCGGCCGTGCTCTCGGTGATCCAGGGACGTCCTGATCACAAGGCACGCGCCGGCGATCTCGTGCTTTCGAGCTATGCCGAGCAGCTGTCGAACGGTTCGGCCGCCAATGGCCTTGGCGCGCTCGACAAGGACGACGCTGTCGGCCGCATCAACGGCAGCTTCGTGCGGGACGGCTACGTCATCGACGTGCCCGCCGAGACCGTGCTTGAAGAGCCGCTGGAAATCCAGTTCGTGCATGCCGGCGGCCAGACGCATACGCGCCTTCCCGTCAGCATCGGTTCCGCCGTCAAGGCGACCGTGATCGAACGTCACCTGTCGGTGGCATCGGATGCGGCGCTGGTCTCGCATGTCAGCGACGTGACCGTTGGCGAAGGCAGCGAGGTGACCTGGATCATCGTGCAGCAGCAGGGCGCCGATGACACGCATCTCGGCCAGATCCGCATCGATCTCGGCGCAAACGCCAAGCTTAAGCTGTTCGTCATCAATGCCGGCGGCCAGCTGGTGCGCCAGGAACTGCACATCAAGGTGACGGGCGAGGGCGCCGATCTGACGCTGCGCGGGATCAACCTGCTCGGCGCCGAGACGCATACCGACGTGACCATGGTGCTCGGCCACAACGTGCCGCATACGGGCTCGACAGAGATCATCCGCAACGTCGTCTTCGACCGCGCCAAGGGCGTGTTCCAGGGCATGATCCGGGTGGCGCCGGACGCGCAGAAGACCGACGCGAAGATGGCGTGCAACACGCTGCTCATGTCCGACGACGCCGAGTTCTCGGTGAAGCCGGAGCTGGAAATCTTCGCCGACGACGTGCAGTGCGGCCATGGCGCCACCGTTGCCGATATCGACCACAACCATCTCTACTACCTGATGGCGCGTGGTATCCCGGAAAACAAGGCGCGCGCCATGCTGGTCAACGCCTTCGTTGCCGAGATCGTCGAGGAACTGGAAGACGAAGCTCTGGTCGAGGCGCTGGAAGGCGTGATCTCGGCCTGGCTCGAAAAGCACGCCTGATCGGACGAGATGATGGACAAGATAGTGCCCGCAACCGCCTATGACGTCGAAGCCATTCGCAGGGATTTTCCGATCCTTGCAAAGGAAGTGTACGGCAAGCCGCTGGTCTATCTCGACAACGGCGCGTCGGCCCAGAAGCCGCAGGTGGTGATCGATGCGATCAGCCATGCCTATTCCAACGAATACGCCAATGTGCATCGCGGCCTGCACTTCCTGTCCAACGCCGCCACCGAAGCCTATGAAGCCGCGCGCGAAAAGGTGCGCCGCTTCCTGAACGCGCCTTCGGTTGACGATATCGTTTTCACCAAGTCCTCGACCGAGGCGATCAATACGGTCGCCTATGGCTGGGGCATGCCGAATATCGGCGAGGGCGACGAGATCGTCATCTCGATCATGGAGCACCACTCCAACATCGTGCCCTGGCATTTCATCCGCGAGCGGCAGGGCGCCAAGCTGGTCTGGGTCCCCGTCGACGACGAGGGCGCCTTCCACATCGAGGCGTTCGAAAAGAGCCTCACCGAGCGCACCAAGCTCGTCGCCATCACCCATATGTCGAATGCGCTGGGCACTGTCGTTCCGGTCAAGGAGATCTGCCGGATCGCTCATGAGCGCGGCATTCCCGTGCTCGTCGATGGTTCGCAGGGCGCCGTCCACATGCCCGTCGATGTGCAGGATATCGACTGCGACTGGTATGTGATGACCGGCCACAAGCTCTACGGTCCCTCGGGTATCGGCGTGCTCTACGGCAAGAAGGATAGATTGAAGGCGATGCGGCCGTTCCAGGGCGGCGGCGAGATGATCTTCGAGGTCACCGAGGAGGCCGTCACCTACAACGACCCGCCGCACCGCTTCGAGGCCGGCACGCCGCCGATCGTCCAGGCGATCGGGCTCGGCTACGCGCTCGACTACATGGACAAGGTCGGCCGCGAGGCGATCGCAAGGCATGAGGCTGATCTGGCGGCCTACGCCACCGAGCGGCTGCGCGACATCAATTCGCTGCGTGTCATCGGCAATGCGCCGGGCAAGGGCGGCATCTTCTCCTTCGAGATCGAGGGATTGCACGCCCACGACGTCTCGACCGTGATCGACCGGCGCGGCGTTGCTGTTCGGGCGGGTACGCATTGCGCCATGCCGCTCTTGAAACGCTTCGGCGTCACCTCCACATGCCGTGCATCCTTCGGCATGTACAATACCCGCGCCGAGGTGGATGCCCTGGCCGACGCGCTTGAGTATGCGCGCAAGTTCTTTGCATAAGGAGTGGGCCACATGAGCCTCGACGACAGCGAACAGAAGATCGACGTGCGCGAAGGCATCGTGCATTCCAGCATTCCAGAAGATGAACTGGCGCGCCTCAGCGACGACGTCATCATGGCGCTGAAGACGGTCTACGACCCCGAAATTCCCGCCGACATCTTCGAACTCGGGCTGATCTACAAGATCGACATCGAGGACGACCGCATGGTCAAGATCATGATGACGCTGACGGCCCCCGGCTGCCCTGTTGCCGGCGAGATGCCCGGCTGGGTCGAAAACGCCGTCGGTTCCGTCGAGGGCGTCTCGGGCGTCGAGGTGGCGATGACCTTCGATCCGCCGTGGACGCCTGATCGTATGTCGGAAGAGGCGCAGGTGGCTGTCGGCTGGTATTGATCGGCCGTTTCGACTAGCATGGTGCTTCCTGGCAATGAGGTGCACGCGATGGGCCGCCTTGAGACGATCAGCATTGAGTTGACGCCTGAGATGGCGGATGCCGTTGATGCAGCTGTCCGCTCCGGCCGGTTCGGTTCGACAGCTGATGTCGTGTTAACCGCGCTCGATCAGTGGCACTCCGACCGGCTGGTCCATGGTTACACGCCCGAGGAATTCGAGCGGCTGATCGAAGAAGGGGAAGCCAGCGGGGACCCGATCGATGGGCCCGAGGCGATGCGTGAGATACGCGCGGAATTCGAGAAAGAATTCGGGCTCAAGGACTGATGAGCTATCGCCTTCAGCCCAAGGCAAGAGCCGATATCCGCGCGATCGTGTCCTATATCGGACAACACAATCCTCACGCCGCGCTGACTTGGCAGGCCGGCATGACGGAACTGTTCGAACTCCTGGCAACTCATCCGCATTCGGGTGCTCCATATGCGACGGACAAGTATAGCATTCGCTTCGTACCACGTGGAAATTACGTGGTGGTCTATAGAGTGCGGGATAGCGACGTGGTGATACTTCGCGTCATCCATGCTGCCCGCGATTGGCCGAAGCAGATGCGGTGAAGTCGGCTGGTGTTGAGGCTCAGGCCGCCGATCTGCCGTCGGGCATGACGGGCGCAAGGCCAATGCCGAGCGCTTTCATCACCTTCATGATCGTGGCGAATTCTGGGTTGCCTTGGCCGCTCAGCGCCTTGTAGAGCGCTGCGCGGCTCATGCCGATCTCGCGTGCCAGTTCGCTCATGTTGCGGGCCCGGGCGACAACGCCGAGGCTCTTGGCAATGAAGGCCGGGTCCTGGGTTTCGAAGGCGGCGACAATGAATTCCTCGATCGCTTCGTCGCTGTCGAGAAATTCGGCCGCATCGAAGGGCTGGGTTTCGATTGTCATCATTAGTCCTTCCATTCCCGGGCGAGGCGTTTCGCCTCGATGATATCGCGGGCTTGCGTCGACTTGTCGCCACCGCAGAGCAGCACGATCAGCGTCGAGCCAGCCATCGTGACGTAGATTCGATAGCCCCGGACCGTAGTCGACGCGCAATTCGCTGACGCCTTCACCGATCGCCTTGATGTCACCAAGGTGCCGGGTTTCGACCCGTAACAGGCGGGACGCGATCCGTGCGACGGCGCGGCGATCTTTCAGCCGTGACAGCCATTTGGCGAAAGTCGCCGTTCGCAACACAGTTAGCATGAAAAATGTATCCTGCAGAGTACATCGATCGATGAAAAGGCATGGAATTGCAATGATCTCGGCATTCGATATTGAAGCATTGATCATCGCCGCTTAAATTGATGAGCACAAGCACCGGACCTTGACCCCGGTTGCGGAAGGAGAATGGGCCTATGGGCTTTGCAGTCATGAGCATGACCGACACCGCGGCTTCGCGGGTGAAGGCGATCGTTGAGAATTCGGGACCGGAGGCGAAGGGAATTCGCGTCGGGATCAAGAAGGGCGGCTGTGCGGGGATGGAGTACACCATCGACCTCGTCACCGAACCCAACGCCAAGGACGACCTGATCGTGCGCGATGGTGCGAGTGTGTGGATCGAACCTTCGGCGGTTCTCTATCTGCTCGGCACCGAGATGGGCTTCGAGCAGACGACGCTGCGCTCTGGCTTCACCTTCACCAATCCGAACCAGACGTCTGCTTGCGGCTGTGGCGAATCGGTCGAGCTCAAGCCTGCCGATCTGGCCGCTCTTGCCGCGCGTGGCGATGCCGTGGTGCCGGCGCGGTAAACAGGGCGAATGCGGTCGCTCATTGCCGCCATTCAATCTCTGCCGGTATTTTATATCGGCTTTGTCTCACGGGCATTTTGTCTTGAGCATTTCGTCACAGGCCGCCGGTTTCGGCGGCTTTTTTCGTTGCGGTGCGCGCCAGAGTGTTTAAGACCGCATGCCATGCTTCTGCTGTTTCTCAAGGGCGCCGTGCTGGGTGTCATCATTACCGCGCCGCTTGGGCCTATCGGCATGCTGTGCATCAACCGCACGCTGGAGCGCGGCTTTCTCGCGGGCTTTTCCTGCGGCTTCGGCACGGCGATCGGGGACGCCAGCTATGCGCTGGTGGCGGTGACGGGGATTGCCGTCTTCGCCGAGACCATGTCGATGGCGACCTTGCCTTTGGCGATCGGCGGCGGATTGCTGCTCTTGTTTCTCGGCTGGCGCGGGCTGACGCATGATCCGGTCGAGGCGGCCGAGATCAGGGCAGGAGGGCTGCTCGCCACCACGGTCGCGACCTTTCTGCTCACCATTTCCAATCCGGCGACGATCCTTTCCTTCGGAACGCTTTTCGCCGGTTTCGGCCTGCTCGACGAGACGAGGCGCTTCAGCTCGGTTGCGATCGTCGGTGGCGTGTTTGCCGGTTCGCTCGCCTGGTGGTTTTGCTTGAGCGGCGCGGTCAGCCTGGCGCGCGAGCGGTTGTCGGAGAATTTCACGACCAAGGTCATGCGGGCCACGAGCTGGCTTCTGATTGTGTTCGGTATCGTGGCGCTCGGTTCGGCGGCATATACGTTGCTTGGGTGAGGGGTTTGTGGATTAGAGGTGGCTGGCGTTGTGCCGGTGGCCCCCTCATCCGCCCTTCGGGCACCTTCTCCCCGTTGGGGAGAAGGGAGGTCGGCGCGAGCGGCTTGCCACGAGTCTCTTCTCCCCCTCGGGGAGAAGGTGGCGGCAGCCGGATGAGGGGGCCGCTGGCGCTGACGTTAGCCACTTTCAAAACTCCCACCCATAAAAGACATGCCTCTACCCCCGGCGGGCATTACCCCCGGCTGATATGGCATCTGATCGGACGGGGCGCCAAAAGCTGCCTCGTAAGTAGTTTAGTTTTATTGACACCTTCCGGCGCCCCGTTCGGCGGTCTGCTATCGTGTCGTGGTTCCTTTACCGGGTGATCGGCATCTTTTCAGAGATATGCTCGCGGGATTGTTCTTGTTCTTGAGGCTTTCGCTCCCCGGGCATCCCGAAGGGCCGTCTTGATCGACGCCGGGTGGGCCTCCACGGACCTGTCGCCCGCGGCACCCCGGCGCCGTTCCGCAAAACCCTTTCGGGCTCAACGGTCGGCCAGTCGCCGTCCCTTATGTGCATAGGCGCGTGGTATCGGCGAACCGACCTATGCACCCGCACACCAGCTCTTCACTGGCGGGACCAATCCGCGACGCCCTTCGTTTCACCCTGCGTCAGGGGCTTCCCGAAAGCGCCGGTCCCGCCTCGCCGGCAACGCAACCGGTGTATCCGAAGACGGGACGGGGTAAGTGTGGCGCAGGCCAAAAGCGCGGGGATGAAAAAGCGACCAAGTCGCTGATTTCGTTGCGGCCGCGCTCGTTTTCATCACCGCGTGCACCGTCCCGGCGACCGCTCGCATTCGTTGGTCTTCGCATGCTTTGCGCGGGATCGGCCAGATTCAGGAGAGATGCCATCGCCAATGGGGCGCCGGCCGGAAGACGACGTTTGAAGTGTGGCGGCCATTCGTCATAGTATTGGAGTGTATTATCATACTAATCATTATGTGATGCAGCCGGCGGTCTGCTCCATTTCTTTCCGTTTTCCATATTCAATGTTGCTTTAAAGCATTCATCCTGTGGTTTCTTGCAGGTGAATCCGAATACTAAAAGTTAGTTCAAATTTAACCGTCCAAACGGGATATCGACGATCGATACTTCGCTCATTGGAGGCTGAATTGTTTTCGATCCGTAATGTTTTGATTGCTGTCGTTCTTGTTATTTCAGCCGGGCTCACTGCCCTGGTTACCAGCAAGCTTCTGACGTCCCAGGCCACCTATGCCAATAACGGCCAGGTCGCCGCCAATGCGCAGCTCGACAAGGCGCTGTTCCAGGCGCTTCTGGCCTTCCGCAGCGAGCGAGGCGACAGCGCGACCGCGCTTACGCTTTCCGCCGCCGATGCCGCGGGCAGCATGGAGAGCGTGCGCAAGCAGCGTGCGATCGTCGATGGGGCGCTGGCCGAGGTCAAGACCATTTCGTCCGGGCTGAGCGCCGACACGCTCAATGCTGTGCTTGCAGATCTCAATTCCGGCTATGCCTCTTTGGTTTCGCTGCGCTCGTCGATCGATGCCGAGCTTGCAAAGCCTGTCGATCAGCGCGACGCGTCGCTTGCGCCTCGCGTGCTTTCGTTCGGCAACGAATTCCTTGCCAAGCTCGAGACGACGTCGGCCGCCACGGAAGCGGTGATCCGCACGCTCGACAATTCGCTGATGGATCTTGTGCAGCTGCGCTATTTCGCATGGTCGGCGCGCGCCGCCGGCGGTTCGGCGACGGTTGCTGTCAACGGCGCGATCTCCGGCAACCGCGCGCTGACGCCCAAGGAAGCCTCCGAGCTTGTCGCCGGTGACGTGCGCATCGCTTTTGCCTGGGCATCCACCAAGATCCTGGCCGATCACCCTTCCGTTCCCGATGCGATCAAGAGCGCGGTCGCGACGGCTGATTCCAGCTACTTCTCCGGCTCGTTCGCTGAAAAGCGCGCCGGCATCGTCGCCGACCTCACCAATGGCCGTCCGTCGACGATGGGAATCGACCAGTGGCGCACGGAAGCGACGACGGCACTCGGCACGATCGGCAATGTCGCTTCGCTGGCGATGGACAGCCTGGCCGCCAAGGCCGAAGCAACGCGCCAGTCCGCCCTTGCCACGCTCATCTTCTACAGCCTGATGCTGGTTGCCACGATCGCAGTGACAGTTGCGGCCTTCGTGATCGTCGTCTTCCGCGTCGTTCGTCCGATCGGACGGCTGACGACGGCGATGAGCGTTCTCTCCGACGGCCACACCAACATCCTGGTGCCCTACGCCGAGCGCGGCGACGAGATCGGCAACATGGCCCGCTCGGTCGAAGTGTTCCGTCTGGCCGCCATCCGCAACAACGAGCTGGAAGCCGAAGCCGAGGTCAATCGCCAGCAGTCCGAGCGCGAGCGCGTCGAAGTGCAGCGCCGCGCCGAGGAAGAGGCCGAAATCCGCCTCAACCAGGCAACCGGCGCGCTTGCCTCGGGCCTGAAGCTGCTGGCCGCAGGCGACATGACCTGCGAGCTCAACACGGCGTTCGCGCCGCAGTTCGAAGCGCTCCGCCACGACTTCAACACCTCGGTGATCCAGCTTCGCCAGGCGCTTGTCGGCGTCGGCAGCGCGGTCGACATGGTGCGTAACGGCAGCAGCGAGATCTCCGGCGCGTCCGACGATCTGGCCAAGCGCACCGAACAGCAGGCAGCCTCGCTGGAGGAAACGGCCGCCGCGCTCGAGGAGATCACCTCGAACGTCGTCGCCACCTCCAAGCGGACCGGCGAGGCGCGCGACGCTGTGCGCGAAACCCGCAGCCGCGCCGAGCACTCCGGCTCGGTCGTGCGCAATGCCGTCGAAGCCATGCGCCGGATCGAGGATTCCGCGCAGCAGATCAGCAAGATCATCGGCGTGATCGACGAGATCGCTTTCCAGACCAACCTTCTCGCGCTGAACGCGGGCGTCGAGGCGGCACGCGCTGGTGAAGCCGGCAAGGGTTTTGCGGTGGTTGCCCAGGAAGTGCGCGAACTGGCGCAGCGTTCTGCAAACGCCGCCAAGGAGATCAAGGGCCTGATCGGCAACTCCGCCGTCGCCGTCTCCGAGGGTGTGCGGTTGGTCAACGAAACAGGCGAGGGGCTGACGGCGATCGAGCAGCTGGTGCAGCACGTCAACGCGCATATGGATGCGATCGCCACCGCCGCACAGGAGCAGTCGGTCGGTCTCGGCGAGGTCAACACCGCCGTCAACCACATGGACCAGGCAACGCAGAAGAACGCCGCGATGGTCGAGGAGATGAATGCGGCGGGCGCCGGCCTGGCGCAGGAAAGTACCAACCTCAGCACGCTGATCGGCGCCTTCCAGCTCGGCGGCCGCACCGCGCAACTGCGCGACGTCGCCCGCCGCATGCAGGAACCGGCCGCCCCGCCACGGGCAGCTGCGCCTGCCCCGACGCGGGCTCCGCGCGCTGCAGCTCCCGCGTATGCCAGCCACGGCAACGCAGCGGTTGCCAACAACGAGTGGGAAGAGTTCTGAGGAACGGCTTCTCAGGCTGAATAAGTGGGCGCCCGGACCTTTGGTTCGGGCGTTTTGCGTTTTATGCTGGAAGGGCGAGGAGACGCGATGGGCAGCCGAGGCGGCGAGCATCGTGGGGGGATTGAAAATCATTAACGTGTTGATTTAAGGTCATAATCCACAGTCTCAACGTCATCCTCGGGCTCGTCCTGAGGATCTGCCGAGGGGTGGTCTGGGCTGTACGTGCATGGATTTTGGCTGCTGTGGATGATCCATGACCGTTGCATTCCTGGAGACGTGCTTAGATCCTCGGCACAAAGGCCGAGGATGACGCCGAGCAAGAGGAAAGCTTGGCCACTTCAATAGGTTGCGAGCGCTGTTCCCGCTCTCGACCATCATCCTTCGGGCTCGTTCCTTGATCCCACTCAATGAAGAGATCGCTCATTTCGACCATAGTGCGCCGTCGCATTCCGGCAGGGCGACGGGTGGAGGTTGCCGGTTGGAACGATGCCGTGGCGCTCAAGACGATCTTATCCATCTTCGACGATCTCGATCCCGGCGACGCGCTTGCCGAAGTGCTCTTCGGGCTGATCATGGCGCTGACCTGGACGGTGGGGTCGCGGCTGGTGATGCGGGAGGAGGGGCTCGATGTTCGTGGTCTGATCATCTCCACGCTTGGATGCAATGTCGCCTGGGGCATTATCGATGCGGTCTTGCGCATATTGGGCACGACGTTTTTCAGGAGCAGGCGGTTGCATCTGTTCCGGCAGATCAGGAGCGCAAGGGATGAGACCACGGCACTTGCTGTCATTCGTAATGAGTTTCCGACGGAGGGGACGGCGCTTGCCGTCGATGATGCCGATGCGGAGGCGCTCTATCGGTCACTGCTGGCGCTTGCTGTCCGCTCCGAGCCGTCGAGGGTTTCGTTGACGGGAAGCGATCTGCGTGCGGCGGTGGCGGTATTCTTTCTGGTCGCGGCCACGGCTATTCCTGCGGTGATCCCGTTCTTTGTGATCGGTGATGCCGACCGCGCGCTGAGGGTGAGCAATCTGCTGCTGATTGGGCTACTGTTTTTCACCGGCTATGCCTGGGCGCGCTTTTCCGGCGGGCGGCCGCTTTATGCGGGGGTGACCATGACGTGCCTTGGGCTTGTGATGGTCGGCATTGCCGTGGCGCTGGGTGGGTGACAGTGGGAGAAAGTGTTGTGGCTTCGGACATCGAGATAGGCGAACTTTTCGGGCTTGAGGAGATCGTGGCGATCTATCCTCTGTTTCGGCAGGTTCACACGCTCGACGAGGTGTCGTTTCGGGCGCGGCTTTCGGCCATGTGCGCGCAGGGCAATTATCGCTGCATTGCCGCCTATATGGATGACCGGATGGTCGGTGTGGCCGGCTTCTGGATCGGCACGCAGCTCTGGTGCGGCAAATATGTCGAGGCCGACCATGTCGTGGTCGATGCGGATGTTCGCGGCATGGGGGTCGGCGCGCGGTTGATGACCTGGATCGAGGCCGAGGGCGAACGTGAAGCATGTGCGCTGTTTCGGATCGCGGCGGTTCTTTCCAACCTGGATGCAAAACGATTCTACACTCGATACGGCTTCTTCGACGACGGTATCCTGATGGCGAAGGCGCTGAGCCAGGGCGCTGCGGCTTTTCCGGAATACGTGGCGCTGCGGGATGGCGATTGATCCTTGTGGCGTGAGTGGGGAGCGATCTAGCCGATCTCCTCGGGGATGAAGCCGCCGGTCTGGCGTTTCCATAGGCGGGCGAAAAGGCCGTCGCTCTCCGCCAGTTCCGCCGGAGTGCCTTGTTCGACGATGCGGCCCTGATCGAGCACGACGATGCGGTCCATCATGGCGATGGTGGAGAGGCGGTGAGCGATGGCGATCACCGTCTTGCCGCGCATCACCAGATCGAGCTTTTCCTGGATGGCGGCTTCGGATTGGCTGTCGAGCGCCGAGGTCGCTTCGTCGAGAACGAGGATCGGCGCGTCCTTCAACAGCACGCGGGCGATTGCCACGCGCTGCCGCTGGCCGCCGGAGAGCTTGATGCCGCGGTCGCCGACATAGGCGTCGTAGCCCTTGCGGCCGTCCGCGTCGCGCAATTCGGCGATGAAGGCGTCGGCGCTCGCGGTCTCCGCCGCCTCCTCGATCTCGGCGCGCGCTGCCTCCGGCCGGCCGTAGCGGATGTTGTCGCCGACCGAGCGGTGCAGCATCGCCACGTCCTGCGCGATGACGCCGATGTTGCGGCGCAGGCTTGCCTGGGTGATGTCGCGGATATCCTGGCCATCGATGCGGATAGTGCCCGAGCTGATGTCGTAGAAGCGCAGCAGCAGGCTCACCAGCGTCGTCTTGCCGGCGCCCGAGAGGCCGACGAGGCCGACTTTTTCGCCGGGACTGACGGTGAGATGGAGGTTTTCGATGACTGACTTGCCGGTCTTGTAGGCGAAACTCACGTCATCGAAGCGGATTTCGCCTGTGGCGACGGAGAGATCGACGGCGCCTTCGCGGTCGGTGATGGTGGGTGGGGTCGTCATGACGGGCATGGCGTCCTTGATCGTGCCGATCGCCTGGAAGATCTGCTGGCCCATCTGCAGGAAGGTGAAGGTGTGGCCGGAGAGGCGGTGGAGCACGTAGATGGCGCCGACGAACTCGCCGATAGTCAGGAACTGATGCACGAGACCGGTGAAGCCGATCGAGACCATCGCCAGCCAGAGCAGCATGTTCAGCGCCACGACGATGAGCTCGGAGGTGCGGTATATGCGCTGCTCGCTGTGCTGGGTGCTGACCGATTTGCCGATGACGCGGCGGATGGCGCCGGCCTCGCTGTCTTCGGCGGCGAACTGCTTGATCATCTGCATGTTGGTGTAGAGATCGGTGATGGCGCCGGCGACCAGGCTGCGCTGCTTGGCGGTGCTGCGCGACCGCTCGGTGAAGACGGGCGCCATCTTGACCGCGAGCGCGACGTTGAGCGCCATCCAGATGGCGGCGGGCAGGGCAAGCTGCCAGGAGAGTGCGCTGAGCAACACCACCGAGCCAACCATCTGAAGCAGGAAACGCGGGATCGACTGGAATGCCGCGATGATCTGCTGCTGCACGGCAGACGACACCTGCTGCAGCCGCGAGGCGACCTGGCCGGCATAGAGATCGTGGAAGAAGGCGAGGTCCTGCCGCTCCACCGCCTTGTGACCCTGCCACTGGATGGCGGCGGGCATGCCGACGCCGAGCGTGTGCGAGGTCAGCGTGTTGACCAGAAAGGAGGCGATCGGCATGGCCGGGAAGATAAGCAGCCCGAGGAAGGTCAGGAACGGCCATTCGTCGTGCAGAAATGGCGCCGCGCCCTTCTGGGTTACGCCGTCGACGATGACGGACAGGCCCCAGACCATGGTGAGGTTCATCGCCTCGATGGCCATGGATGAGAGCGCCAGCGCGACCAGCACGCCTCGGAACATCATGATGAAGTGCAGGAGGACGGCGACCGGTCCCTTTGACGGCAGTGGCCGGTAGGGGATGTCGAGCGGCCGGATCAGGCGCTCGAAGGGGCGGTAGATCACATCTGAAATCGACATCGGCTCTCGGGTCTGTTGGGGGATGACGGGCTCACTCGAACAGTCCCGGTGGTTGACATGTCTTCAGGTGGTGACTAACGGCGACGCACGAGGAGTTCGTAGGCGGCAAAGGCGAGCGACATCAGTGCGAAGACGCCGATTGCCAGCGGATAATTGACCGGCGCGGCGGCGTCGAAGAGCTTCGGCAGGCCGATGACGGCGACGGCGGATATCAGGGCGGAAAGCGCTGTTTCCTGGGCGATCATGCGGATGACAGGCGACATGCGGTGCTCCCTCGGCGGTATTAACGGCGCCGTGAACATGCGGATAGAGGAAAGATTAGAGCAATCTCAGCGGGTATCAAGCGTTTGCAGCATGGCGCTTGGCGCGCGGTGCGTGCATGTTTTTGCTGTGGAGGCTGGCGGCGCGGGCGGCGGCTTGGTAGGCCTTCCAGCTGCAATCTGCTCCGCCACATGTCTCAATTCGCCCGAGGATAATCTGTAATGGCCATCCAGACGTCTCATTCCAAATCGACCGAAGAGGTCATCAAGATA
The DNA here is from genome assembly GCF_000377565.1 of Rhizobium sp. 2MFCol3.1. GTDB lineage: Bacteria > Pseudomonadota > Alphaproteobacteria > Rhizobiales > Rhizobiaceae > Rhizobium. Next base: position 74,109 of record NZ_KB898377.1, read on the forward strand.
CCGGCGATCGGGCTGGAGCTCGGCGTGCGGGTCGATCCGTCCACGACGGACGGCGCGTTCTGTTTCATCGACACGGTGAACGCCCCCGGATTCGGGCCGCCGCGCCATCGGCACAAGGAGACCGAAGTCTTCCGGGTGATGGAGGGCCGGTATCTGTTCGAGGTGGATGGCGTGCAGTTCTACGCTGAGGAGGGCGATGTCGTGACCGTGCCGGGTGGTGCGGCGCATGCCTTCGTCAACGTCACCGACAAGCCGGCGCGGCAGTATATCCTGATCGCGCCCGGGCTCGATGCTCGAGCCTTCTTCCTCGGGCTTGCCGATGTGATGCGCAACGGGCGGCCGGATACGGCTGCGCTCAATGTCTTCGCCGGAAAGTGGGACGTGGAGTTTCTCGGGCCGCCGTTGACGGTGCCGGCTGAGTAGGACCGCCGAGCTCAGTCCTTCTTGATATCGATGCCGGCTTCGATGGCAGCGGCGATGAAGGCCTTGCGGGCGTCGTCGTTGCTGCGCTTGCCCTTGATGACGTCGGCGCAGACGAGAAGCGCCTTGTCGAGCGCGGGTCCGTCTTCCGTCGGCCAGTCCTCGATCATCGCCCAGGAAGCAGCCTGGGTCGTGTCGATCGTCACATACTGGCCGGGTTCTTCGAGCGCCAGCATAACGGGCTTAGGCCAGCGCTGCTGGGTGAGATCGCCGTCGGATTTTGCCATTGACTGGTCGCCTGTTGTCTGTTGTCGCGTGGCGGCCTGCTTAAAGCCGCGGGAGGGTGTGGGCAAGCGGAAAGAAGCGGAATGTCAGCCATTGGCCGATGATGGCGGGCTCGTCGTCGTGGAGATAGTGATCGGTGGGTGACGAATGGCTGGTGACGTCGGCGCCGGCTTCTTGGAATTGCCTGGTGATTGTGACTGCGTCCTCGGGGGAGCGGCGGTCGTCGCGGTCGCCGGAGAGGATGAGGACGGGCTTGGCGGGCATGGTCGGGATGATCGCGTCGGGATCGGGCGAGAGCGGGCGGATGAGGATGGCGCCGGCTGCTGCATCGGGATAGTGGCTCATCAGGGCGGCAGCAATGATGGCGCCGTTCGAGAAGCCGAAGAGGACGGGCGGACGGGTGATCAGGCCGGTCTTAATGGCCGCCTGGATGAAGATGCGGAGACGTTCGGTCTGGAGCGCGAGATCGGCCTGATCGAGCGTGCGGTCGGGGTTGCGGCGGAAGAAGGCGTAGCCGTTCTCCCAGGGGATCGGGCCGCGCAGCGACAGGTATGGCCAACCGGGGGCGGCGGTCTCTGCCAGCGGCGGGAGTTCCGTCTCGTCACGACTGCTGCCATGCAGGAGGAGGAGCGACGGGCGGGTGTCGGTGGTTGACGCTGTGCGGTAGTGGAAGCCTTCGAGGTCGGGCATTGGGTATTGGCTTCCTGTTATCGGTTGGCGTTTTGGTCCATGACCGTTGCGGGTGGGCCCTTTGTTCGACGTCTCCCGGCCGTTAGTATCCCCACGGCGTCTTCCTCGGGCTTGTCCCGAGGATCTAAGCACGTTGCCCGGAATGCAACGGTGCGGATGAATTGGCGTGGGTGCCAGCGGTGGTTTTGTCCATGACCGTAACGGTTTTGATGGGCGTTGGCAGATCCTCGGGACAAGTGTAAAGCCCGGAGACATCCCTGACAGGTGTTCGGAGACATGCCTGACACTCACGGCGTGTTCGTGAGGTCGATTTTGGCGACCTTGGTTGCGCCGAAGAAGACGCCGTATAGGCCGTCGCGGTCGAGCGGACGGATGGCCAGGCATTCGCCCTTGAAGGCGCCGGGCACGCGCCAGGCCTGCCCCTTGAACACGATGTAGCCCTTGGTCGTGCTGATGCGACGGACGATCTCGCCGCTGTCGTAGACGGGTTCCGGCAGGTGCTTGGGAAAAGGTCTCGGCGAAGGGA
>NZ_KB898378.1 GCF_000377565.1 Rhizobium sp. 2MFCol3.1
GGCCACCCGCCCGGCAGAAACAACTATCTCATATTTTGATCATCCAAGAAGGTGCCGGCAGGCGGATGAGGGGGCTGCGGGCGCTGATCGTGCCGTTACGCCTATCATGCTCCAAACACCCCCATTTTTAAACCACCATTCCCGATTTCCCCCATCCCCGCACGCCAATCCCCTTGCCAGCGGCTTTGCAAACATGACAGTTTCCGCGAGCGCTATTTTGGGGAGATATTTCATGCTGTTTCGTCGCACCGTCCTTGCCGGACTGACCGCACTCGCTCTTTCGCCGCTTGCTGCCTCCGCCGCCGAGCTTCCCGATCTCAAGGGCAAGACGGTCGTGGTCGTCACCGAAAACGCCTATCCGCCGCTGCAGTTCGTCGATCCGAAGACGGGCAAGCAGATCGGTTGGGAATATGATGCGATGAACGAGATCGCCAAGCGGCTGAACTTCAAGGTCGAGTACCAGAACACCAGCTGGGACGCGATGATCCAGGCGGTGTCTGACAATCAGTACAATATCGGCATGACCGGGATCACCATCAAGGACGACCGCAAGGCCAAGGTCGACTTCTCCGACCCCTACATGCGCTCGCAGCAGTTCATGCTGGTGCGGGGCGACGAGACGCGCTTTACCGATGCCAAGACCTTCGGTGCCTTCAATGACGGCCTCGTCGGCGCGCAGCCGGGCACCTCGCCCTTCTATGCCGCCGTCTACGAGATCCTCGACGGCAACGAGCAGAACCCGCGAATCAAGCTGTTCGAGACCTTCGGCGCCACGGTGCAGGCGCTCAAGGCCGGCGATGTCGACGTGGTCCTGACCGACAGCGTCGCGGCGCAGGGTTATGTCGATGCGTCGAATGGCGGGCTGAAGGTGATCGGCGGGCCGCTCGGCACCGAGGATTTCGGCTTCATCTTCCCCAAGGGCTCCGATCTGGTGGGGCCGGTCAATGCCGCCATTGCGAGCCTCAAGGCCGACGGCACCTTCGACAAGCTCAACAAGACATGGTTCCTCGACTACAAGATGGGTCAATGATCCCGTCTTTCGTAACCGTCTACCGCGCCCGGACTGAAGCATGATGGCTCCGCAGCCAAACCCGCGGGGCCAGGAGAGGGGCGACTATCCCTGGTGGCTGGTCGCCCTCGTCGTGATCGGCCTTACGCTCGCCGCCGTCATCATCGCCAACGACGTCTATGCGCAGGTGTTCCGCACCGTGTTCAACGGCGTCGGCATCACCATTTTCGTGACGCTCGTCGGCTTTGCGCTGGCGACGCTGCTCGGGCTTGGCATAGCCTTGCTCGGGCTGTCGGACAGCGTCGCGCTGCGCCAGATCGCCCGCTTCTATGTCGAGGTTGTCAGAGGCATCCCGATGCTGGTGCTTCTGTTCTACGTCGCCTTCGTCGGCGCGCCGGCCTTCGTCGCCGCCTATAATTTCCTGACCGCGCCGCTGGTGAATGCCGGGCTGACCGAACCGGTGCTGGTGCGCGATTTCTCTTTGATGTGGCGGGCGATCATCGCGCTGATGATCGGCTATTCCTCCTTCATCGCCGAAGTCTTCCGGGCCGGCATCCAGTCGGTCGACCAGGGGCAGATCGAGGCCGCCAAGGCGCTTGGCCTGTCGCGCTATAATCGCTTTCGCCTGGTCGTCTTCCCGCAGGCGATCAAGGTGATCTTTCCGCCGCTGTCGAACGATTTCGTGGCGATGGTGAAGGATAGTTCGCTGGTCTCGGTGCTCGGGGTTTCCGACATCACGCAGATGGGCAAGATCTACGCCTCCGGCTCCTTCCGCTTCTTTGAAACCTATTCGATCGTCACCTATATTTACCTGATCCTGACGATCGGCCTGTCGCTTGGCCTCAGGCAGATCGAGAAACGGATGCGCGGCAGAGACGGACGGCGATAAAGCGCTAATGAATCGAATTGCCGAGCATCGGAAAAATTGGTAAGTGACTGCTCATGGAATCCAAGTTCAGTTGCATTGGGGCGCATATTTTCGTGCTGCAGGATCACTACCGCCTGCCGGCACGCTTCTTTGCGACCGTTTCCGGTGCGCTCAACAGCCGACTTCGTTGATCCCTTTCTGATCGACCGACGGCCGGTGGCCTATGCGCCACCAAGCTCCATACCCCCACTGCAAGCAAACGCCCTTTGCATAATAACGGATGTATCGCCATGAGCGCACCTCGTACCCTCTACGACAAGATCTGGGACGACCACCTGGTCGATCAACAGGACGACGGCACCTGTCTTCTCTACATCGACCGCCACCTGGTCCACGAAGTCACCTCGCCGCAGGCCTTCGAAGGGCTGCGCATGACGGGCCGCAAGGTTCGCGCGCCTGAAAAGACGCTCGCGGTCGTCGACCACAACGTGCCGACCTCGCCCGATCGCCATCTCGGCATCAAGAACGAGGAAAGCCGCATCCAGGTCGAGCAGCTGGCGATCAACGCGGCCGAGTTCGGCGTCGAATATTATTCGGCGAGCGACAAGCGCCAGGGCATCGTCCACATCATCGGACCGGAACAGGGCTTCACGCTGCCCGGCATGACGATCGTCTGCGGCGACAGCCACACCTCGACGCACGGCGCCTTCGGCTCGCTGGCGCATGGCATCGGCACGTCCGAAGTGGAACACGTTCTGGCCACCCAGACGCTGATCCAGAAGAAGGCGAAGAACATGCTGGTGCAGGTCGACGGCGTGCTGCCCGCTGGCGTCACCGCCAAGGACATCGTGCTCGCCATCATCGGCGAAATCGGCACCGCGGGCGGCACCGGCTACGTCATCGAATATGCCGGCGAAGCCATTCGCGCGCTGTCGATGGAAGGCCGCATGACGATCTGCAACATGTCGATCGAAGGCGGCGCCCGCGCCGGCCTGATCGCGCCGGATGACGTGACCTACGAGTACATCAAGGGCAAGCCGCGCGCGCCGAAGGGCGAAACGCTTGATCAGGCGATCGCCTACTGGAACACGCTGAAGTCGGACGAAGGCGCCCATTACGACCGCGTCGTCACGCTCAACGCCGCCGAGCTGCCGCCGATCGTCTCCTGGGGCTCCTCGCCCGAGGACGTCATCTCGGTGCAGGGCATCGTTCCGAACCCGGATGAAATCGCCGACGAAAACAAGCGTACGTCGAAGTGGCGCGCGCTTGATTACATGGGCCTGAAGCCGGGCACGAAGATCACCGACATCGCTGTCGACCGCGTCTTCATCGGCTCGTGCACCAACGGCCGCATCGAGGATCTGCGCGCCGCCGCCAAGGTCGTCGAAGGCAAGACCGTTGCCGGCACCGTCAGCGCCATGATCGTTCCGGGCTCCGGCCTCGTCAAGGAACAGGCGGAAGCCGAAGGCCTCGACAAGATCTTCAAGGCCGCGGGCTTCGACTGGCGCGAGCCTGGCTGTTCCATGTGTCTGGCCATGAACGACGATCGCCTGAAGCCGGGCGAGCGTTGCGCCTCGACCTCCAACCGCAACTTCGAAGGCCGCCAGGGCTTCAAGGGCCGCACCCACCTGGTGTCGCCCGCCATGGCAGCGGCCGCGGCCATCGCCGGCCACTTCGTCGATATCCGCGAGTGGAACTGAGAGCTTTCGGCCTCTCCCAGTGACGGGAGGGGTTGGATTGCATGAATTGCGAAAGGACAGGCTTGGCCTGTCCTTTTTCGTTCATGGGGTTACAATTTCCCATTCCTCATCCGGAGAGCATCATGACACCAGCCACCCCGCTCCCGCGATATCGTCTGCTTCTGCTGCGCCACGCCAAATCCGCCTGGCCCGCTGGCGTCGACGACCATGATCGTCCGCTCGGCGGTCGTGGTTTGAAGACTGCGCCGCTGATGGGGCGCTATATGGCCCGCGAGGGGTTGGTTCCCGATCTGGCGCTGGTGTCCACGGCGCGGCGCACGCAGGAGAGCTGGGTGCTGGTTGGTGCCGAACTGCGTGATGATGTCGAGCGGCGGGATGTGGGGGAGATTTACGAGGCGGCGGCGGAGCGGATCGCGGGGGTTATCCGCGGTGTCGATGCTGCTATTCGGACGCTGCTGGTGGTTGGGCATAATCCGGGGTTGCAGGAACTGGCGATCGATCTCGTTTCGGATGGGGAGAGGCTGGCCGGGGTCAGGGAGAAGTTTCCGACGGGGGCTTTGGCGGTGATTGATTTCGCTGTGGCCTGGGGGGATGTGGCCGCTGGGAGTGGGGTGTTGGAGAGGTTTGTGGTGCCGCGGTCTTTGGTGGGGTGATCGGGGGGTGGGGTGTGGTTGGCGTCGGCGCGTTTTGCCGTGGCTGGCGTTGGCGTCCGGAGCCCCCTCATCCGCCTGCCGGCACCTTCTCCCCGCTGGGGAGAAGAGACTTGGGAGCGGGCCGCTCGCTCAACCTCCCCTTCGCCCCATAGGGGAGAAGGTGGCCCGAAGGGTCGGATGAGGGGGCTCCGGGCGCAAAGCTCACCACCCGCAGGGCCGCATGGCAAAACCTACCGGCTAAAGCCGCTCCCCTACGACCCCGCCTTCCCCAAAGCCTTCTCCATCGCCGGGTAAAGCCCCTCTTTCAAACTGATATCGTCGAATGGTCCAACCCGCTTGTAGAGGATCGTCCCATCCGGGCCGACGAGGTAGCTTTCGGGGATGCCGTAGACGCCCCAGTCGATGGCGGCCTGGCCCTTGGGGTCGATGCCGATCGCCTTGTAGGGGTTGCCGAGTTCGCCGAGGAAGCCCAGCGCGTTGTCGTTCTTGTCCTTGTAGTTGATCGCGACAATATTAAGCCGGCTATCTTTCGCCAGTTCCTTCAAGATCGGATGCTCCTCGCGGCAGGGAATGCACCAGGAGGCGAAGACGTTGACCAGCGTCAGCTTGCCCTTGACGGCGGCATCGGTGAGCGCCGGCAGGTTGGCGCCCTCGAGCGGCGGCAGGTCGAGCGACGGGGCCTTGGTGCCAAGCAGCGCCGAGGGGATCTCGGAGATGTTCTTGCCGTGCACATCCTGGTCGTAGAGCATCTTGCCCGCCGTGCCGGCAATGCCGGCGAAGACGAGAAGCGGGATCAGCGCGAAAACGTAGCGGCCTATGCCGCGCTTTTGCTTCGGCGTGCCTGGCTGTGTCCCCTGGGGCGCGGCGGACTGCGTCGGCTCGGTGTTCGGCGCGTCGGTCATGCGTTGGCCTTCGCGTCGGGCGCATCCTTGGCGCGGGCGGAGCGGCGGCGGATGCCGGAGGCTTCGAGCGCTTTGAGTTCGCGGCGGCGGGCGCGGCCGTCGAGCCATGTCCAGAGCGTCACGGCGATCGTGATCAGACCGGCAAAAAGGTAGGAACCGTAGACGTAGAAGGCGTAGGACTGTGTCATCTCTTTAACCCTCGCGGCTTGCCAGGCGCGCGGCGAGGCGGCGCTGGGCGGCGATGCGGCGGCGCCAGATCTCGTTGCGGATCGCCATCACATGCAGCGTCAGGAAGAGCATGGTGAAGGCAATCGCCATGACCAGCAGCGGACGCAGGAATTCCGGGTCGATCGCCGGGCCGTCCAGGCGCAGCACACTCGCGGATTGATGCAGCGTGTTCCACCAGTCGACGGAGAATTTGATGATCGGGATGTTGACGAAGCCGACGAGGATCAGCACGGCCGAGAGGCGGGCGGCCTTGCTCGGGTCTTCCATGGCGCGGTTGAGCGCAATCAGCCCGAGATACATCAGGAAGAGAATGAAGACGGAGGTGAGCCGCGCATCCCAGACCCACCATGTGCCCCACATCGGCTTGCCCCAGAGCGAGCCGGTGACGAGCGCGATCAGCGTGAAGGCGGCGCCCAAGGGGGCTGCGGCCTTGGCCGAGACATCGGCCAGCGGGTGGCGCCAGACGAGGGTGCCGATCGCCGACAAGCTCATGATGGTGTAGCCCATCATCGACAGCCAGGCTGCCGGCACGTGGATATACATGATGCGGACGGTTTCGCCCTGCTGGTAATCGCCCTCGGTCGTGAAGCTGAGATACAGCCCCACGATGAAACAGAGCGCGGTGAACCCGGCCATCCACGGGATGAGGCGATTGGCGAGCGCCAGGAACCGCGTGGGGTTGGCGAGATCGCTGAATTTGGTGATGGCAAGGCTATTCTCGGTCATGCCGTCTCCTTAGCGCGATCCGCCGCCACGGGCAATCAAGCCGATGATCAATCCGATGTGTTGCGCAGCGCCAGCGCCGCCGCGGCCGGGCCGATGACGGCGAAGAAGAGGGTGAGCGCGATCAGGATCAGGAAAGGCGGCAGGAAGGGGGCGGGTCCCTCGACGGCCGCGTAAGTGGCGCTGACGCCGAAGATCAGCACCGGGATGGTGAGCGGAAGCACTAGGATCGACACCAGCAACCCGCCGCGCGGAAGGGCCACGGCGACGGCTGCGCCGACGGCGCCGATCAACGTGATGGCGGGCGTGCCGACCAGGAGCGTCAGCATGGTCGCGCCGATCGCTTTCTCGCTCATGTTCATGAAGAGCCCGAGCAGCGGCGAGGCGATCACCAGCGGCAGGCTGGTGGCGAGCCAGTGGGCGAGGCACTTGACGAGCACGGTCAAGACCAGCGGCGTTTCCTGCATCAGCATCAGATCGAGCGCGCCATCGTCACGCTCCGCCTGGAAGAGGCGGTCGAGGCCGAGAAGGGCAGCGAGGAGCGCGCCGATCCAGACGATGGCCGGGCCGATGCGGGCGAGCAGGGCAAGATCCGGGCCGACGCCGAAGGGGATGACGGCGACGACGGTGAGGAAGAACAGCACGCCGACAAGAGCGCCGCCGCCGGCGCGGATGGAGAGCTTGAGGTCGCGGAAGAGGAGGGCGGTCATGGGTGGGCCCTCGGTGGGGTGGGGTGGGGTATGGAGAGGTTGGTGGTTGGGGTACCCCCCTCTGCCCTGCCGGGCATCTCCCCCACAAGGGGGAAGATCGACTCGTGGCTTGCTCTCAGCCAACCAATAGAAGTGGAACGAGCGGTTGCGCCCAGCCAATCTCCCCCCTTGTGGGGGAGATGCCCGGCAGGGCAGAGGGGGGTAATCCTGGCGCCACCGTGGCGTGGAGCCTCTGCAGGGCGGCTATAGGTGACCTCAGCGCCCGCGGCCCCCTCATCCGACCCTTCGGGCCACCTTCTCCCCGTGGGGGAGAAGGGGAGGTCGGCGCGAGCGGCCAACCACGAGTCTCTTCTCCCCAACGGGGAGAAGGTGCCGGCAGGCGGATGAGGGGGCGACGCAAGCTCGGTGGGTGCGGCTGAAGTCCCCTCCCCAACCCCTCCCCACAAGGGGGAGGGGCTAAGCCGGGGCGCTGTAGAATTCCCGCATTTCATCTTCGTACTGGTTGATAGGTTGGTGTTCTGCCGGGCGGTTGCGGCAGGCAAGCCCCTCCCCCTTGTGGGGAGGGGTTGGGGAGGGGTTTTTGTTGCAAGCATCGCCATCACCCCCACACCCCCGCACTCACGCCTGCAAACCCCGCCATCCGCAGCTCCCTGGCATCGCTCAACCCCAGCGGCTGATGCGTCGCCGCAATCACGATGCCGCCAGCCCCACGGTGCGCCTCGATCAACCCGGCGAAAAGCTGATCAGCGCTGGCGTCGAGTGCTGCCGTCGGTTCGTCGAGGATCCAGACGGGGCGGTGGGAGACGAGCAGCTTGGCGAAGGCGAAGCGGCGTTGTTGGCCGGCGGAGAGGTAGTCGAAGGGGAGATGAGTGATGCCTGACAGCCCCACCGCGTCGGCGGCGTCTTCGATCGACATGCCGGTTCCGCCGCCCATGTCGCCCAGATAGCGGCGCCAGAAAGCGAGGTTCTCGTCCACCGTCAGCTCGCTCTTCATGGCGTTGCGGTGGCCGAGATAGTGGCTGATCTCGGGGAGCCGGATGTCGGTGTCGCCGTTCGCGTTCGTGACAGTGATCGTGCCCGTTTCCTGCCGCAGCAGGCCTGCCAGCACGCGCAGCAGGGTCGACTTACCGGAGCCGTTTTTGCCAGTCAAAACCAGGGCTTCGCCCGATGTCAGGCCAAAGGAGACGCCTTCAAAAATCAGCTCTTCGCCTCTCAAGGCAGCGAGATCGGAGGCTTGGAGATGCATGGGGGTTCCGGGGTTCACGTTTTCAGTCATGCGATGCAAAAAAATCAAAAATGGTGGGCGCCTCTCTGGCAGCTTTCGCCGAAACTATCTATATGTTGATCACCACGCCAGCGGTCGGCGTGAATTTCATCCTAGCGCCGAACATGAGGTCTGACTTCATGTGCGGACCGCGGAAATGGCCGTACCCGCATCCTGATGTGCCTTTAGTGCATAGGCGTCCGCACAATTGTGTTCGCGATCAGAAACGGGGTCTCTCGTGTCTAAATCACTTGATAGCTTTAACTGTCGTTCCGTCCTTACCGTCGATGGTAAGGACTATGTCTATTTCAGCCTGCCGAAGGCCGAAGCAAACGGCCTGCCCGGCGTTTCCAAGCTTCCCTATTCGATGAAGGTTCTGCTCGAGAACCTGTTGCGCTTCGAGGACGGCCAGTCCGTGACCAAGGAGCACATCCTTGGTGTTGCCGAATGGCTAAATAATAAGGGCACGGTCGAAAACGAAATCGCCTATCGCCCGGCGCGCGTTCTGATGCAGGACTTCACCGGCGTTCCCGCCGTGGTCGACCTTGCGGCGATGCGCGACGCGATGGTGTCTCTCGGCGGCGATCCGGAAAAGATCAACCCGCTGGTGCCCGTCGATCTCGTCATCGACCACTCCGTTATCGTCGACGAATTCGGCACGCCGCAGGCATTCTCCAGGAATGTCGAGCTCGAATATCAGCGTAACGGCGAGCGCTACCGCTTCCTGAAGTGGGGCCAGCAGGCCTTCCAGAATTTCCGCGTCGTGCCTCCGGGCACCGGCATCTGTCACCAGGTCAATCTCGAATATCTCGGCCAGACCGTCTGGACCAAGGAAGAGGACGGCGAGACGATCGCCTATCCCGACACTTGCGTCGGCACCGACAGCCACACGACGATGATCAACGGTCTCGGCGTTCTCGGCTGGGGCGTGGGCGGTATCGAGGCGGAAGCAGCCATGCTCGGCCAGCCGGTATCGATGCTGCTGCCTGAAGTCATCGGCTTCAAGCTGACGGGCAAGCTCAAGGAAGGCGTGACCGCGACTGACCTGGTGCTGATGGTCGTGCAGATGCTGCGCAAGAAGGGCGTGGTCTCGAAGTTCGTCGAATTCTTCGGCCCCGGTATGGACAACATGCCGCTCGCCGACCGCGCGACGATCGGCAACATGGGCCCGGAATACGGCGCCACCTGCGGCTTCTTCCCCGTCGATGGCGAGACCATCAACTACCTCACCATGTCCGGCCGCTCGCATGACCGCATCGCGCTGGTCGAAGCCTATTCGAAGGCGCAGGGCATGTGGCGCGAGGGCGATGGCTCCGATCTTGTCTTCACCGATACGCTGGAGCTCGATCTCGGCGACGTCGTGCCCGCCATGGCCGGCCCGAAGCGTCCGGAAGGCCGTATCCCACTGGAAAACATCGCTTCCGGCTTCGCCGGCTCGATGGATGCCGACTACAAGAAGCCCGGCCAGCTTTCCAACCGCTATGCGGTCGAAGGCACCGATTTCGATCTCGGCCATGGCGACGTGGCGATCGCCGCGATCACCTCCTGCACCAACACGTCAAACCCATCAGTCCTGATCGCTGCCGGCCTGCTTGCCCGCAATGCCGTTGCCAAGGGCCTGAAGACCAAGCCGTGGGTGAAGACCTCGCTGGCGCCGGGATCGCAGGTGGTCGGCGAGTATCTGGCGAAATCCGGCCTGCAGGCCGACCTCGACAAGCTCGGCTTCAACCTCGTCGGCTTCGGCTGCACGACCTGCATCGGCAATTCCGGCCCACTGCCGGCGCCGATCTCGAAGACGATCAACGACAAGGGCCTGATCGTGTCAGGCGTTCTGTCGGGCAACCGCAACTTCGAAGGCCGTATCTCGCCCGACGTGCAGGCGAATTATCTCGCCTCGCCGCCACTCGTCGTCGCCTATGCGCTGGCGGGTACTGTCCAGAAGGACCTGACCAAGGAGCCGATCGGCGAGGACCAGAGCGGCAACCCCGTCTATCTGAAGGATATCTGGCCGACCTCGCACGAAGTGCAGAGCTTCATCCAGAAATACGTCACCCGCGAACTCTACGAGACGAAGTATGCCGACGTTTTCAAGGGTGATGCCAACTGGCAGGCCGTGCAGGTGCCCCCGGGCCAGACCTATGCCTGGGACGACAACTCGACCTACGTTCAGAACCCGCCCTACTTCGTCGGCATGGGCAAGACCGGCTCCGGTGTCTCCGACATCAAGGGTGCGCGCGTCCTCGGCCTCTTCGGCGACAAGATCACCACCGACCACATTTCTCCGGCCGGTTCGATCAAGGCGGCCTCGCCGGCCGGCGCCTATCTGCTGGAGCACAATGTAGGCGTCGCCGATTTCAACCAGTACGGCACGCGTCGCGGCAATCATGAAGTGATGATGCGCGGTACCTTCGCCAACATCCGCATCCGCAACCACATGCTCGGCCCGAACGGCAAGGAAGGTGGCTACACCATCCACTATCCGTCGAAGGAAGAGGAATCGATCTACGACGCGGCCATGCAGTACAAGGCCGAGGGCGTTCCGCTCGTCATCTTCGCCGGTGTCGAATATGGCAACGGCTCGTCGCGCGACTGGGCGGCGAAGGGTACGAACCTGCTCGGCGTCAAGGCCGTGATCGCGCAGAGCTTCGAGCGCATCCACCGCTCGAACCTCGTCGGCATGGGCGTCATTCCCTTCGTCTTCGAGGAGGGCACGACCTGGGCGACGCTGGGGCTGAAGGGCGACGAGACCGTCACCATCGAGGGGCTTGAGAACATCAAGCCGCGCGAGAAGAAGATCGCGAAAATCACCTATGGCGACGGCACCGTGAAAGACGTTCCGCTGCTCTCGCGCGTCGATACGCTCGATGAGGTGATCTACCTCAACAATGGCGGCATCCTGCAGACGGTGTTGCGAGATCTCGCAGCCTGATCGGCCCTGATTTTTAAGACCTGCCTGATAATGGCCGCCGGAAAACGATTTCCGGCGGCTTTTTCGTGTTCGGGAGGGCTGCGAAGGGTCCGGCTCACGGCGAAGTGTTGCGGAGTTGTCCCACGCGGGCTCTGTCTCACCCGTTCGTGATTTTTCGTTTGGATCGGGAGCGATTATCTCTAGGTTGAAGAGACGGAGCCCTTGCGTGCGTGTCTGGCCAGCGAGTTGAGCCGGCGTTTCGGCAAGGTGGAGAGGAAAAGAGGTAGAGGTGCAATGTCGCCGCGGTTTTTGATTTCGCTGATTGCAGGTGTGGCTCTGGCGGGCCCTTTGCTCGCCGAGGAGGCGCCCAAAGGCGTTGTCGAACTGTTCACCTCCCAGGGTTGCGCCTCGTGCCCTCCCGCTGACGCGGCCTTTCGCAAGCTCGTTGAGCGCGGCGACGTCATCGCTCTCGCCTATCATGTCGATTACTGGAACTACATGGGCTGGGCCGATACGCTGAGCTCGAAGGAAAACACCGAGCGCCAGTACGGCTATGCGAAGACCATGGGTCGCGCCAATGTCTACACGCCGCAAGTGGTGGTGAACGGCCGCGATCATGTCATGGGCTCGGATATCGGCGGCATCGAGAAGAAGGTCGACGGCTTTCTGACCGGTGGCGAAGGGCTGACCGTTCCGATCAAGGCCGAGGTCAAGGGCGATCAGCTCGAGATCAACGTCGCGCCGGGCCAGGGCAAGGCCAGTGTCGTCATGGTCTATTTCGATCGCGAAAAGACGATCGAAGTGCAAAAGGGCGAAAACAGCGGCCAGAAGATCGCCTATACGCACAGCGTCTCGGATGTCGAAACGGTTGGCATGTGGGACGGCAAGGAAACAAAACTGACGCTCCCCGCCACCGTGCTGCATAAGCCCGATCTCGAGGGATGCGCGGTGCTGCTGCAGTCGTCGACGACCGACGGAACGCCATCGGCGATCCTTGGCGCCACCGTGGTCATGGCCGGCAAGAACATCTGAGCCGCCATAGTTCTCGGATTTCATCTGTCTTTTCAGGTGGAAGCGGGGCGGCCCGACTGATCGTATTCGGGGCTGGGGTTAAGGTCGATACGGTCAGCCGGGCCCTTTGGCGCGCTGGCGCCAAACAGTCACATCTCCTCCAAAGTGCCGAAAGACGATGCGCAGAATTCAGTGTCGGCGAATCCGCTGAGGATGCGCCGGTCAAGTGCGAGCGAATTTCACTTTTAATTGAGGCGCTGTTTTGACTGAAATGCGGCACGCGGCAGATTGCACAGACTATGCTTAATGCGCGCGAGGCCGCGCTTGCAATTTGTAAAGGCTAAGGCAAACTGTCACCCGCGTGTCACGAACGGAGGCATTCGAGACTGATGACAGATCAGCCGGATTTGCGGCGTGGGAATAATCGGGCCACCGACAGCGATTCCCCCGTCGTCGTGGATATCAGGGACTACAAGCAGAGCAAGGACCCGTTGCCGGTGACGTTTCACCGGCGAGAGCTGGATGCGATCCTTTGGATCTACGGGCGCATGGTCGGCGAAGGCGAGTGGCGGGACTACGCGATCGACCACCTGAAGGACCTTGCCGTCTTCTCCGTCTTCAAGCGCTCCGGCGAAATGCCGCTCTTCCGTATTGAAAAGAATCCCAAGCTCGCCGCCAAGCAGGGCGCCTATTCCGTCGTCAACACCCACGGCCAGATCCTGAAGCGCGGCCACGACCTGCAGCAGGTGCTGAAGGTGTTCAACAAGTCGCTTAAGCTCGTCGAGAAGTAGATCGCGTCAGCCTGCGAATAGCGTGGCCGGATGGGTGCTCGGATCAGGATCGGTCGAGGTGCCGTCGCCGAGCACCCGCTGCATCAGCATCGTGTCCAGCCAGCGCCCATGCTTGAAGCCGGAACCCTTGATGCGGCCGATTTCCTCGAAGCCATGGCTTGCATGCAGCGCGATCGAGGCCGGGTGCGCACCGCCGATCACGGCGATCACGGCGATCATCTGGCGGAAACCGAGCGCCGTCGAGCGCGCTATCAGCTCCTCCAGCAACCGCTTGCCGACACCCTTGCCGCGCGCCTCCGGCGCCAGATAGATCGAATCCTCGACCATGAAGCGAGAGGCCGGGCGCGTGCGGAAGGCCGACGCGTAGGCATAGCCGATGAGCGCGCCGGTCTCGTCCACGGCGGCGATATAGGGGTAGCCCTTGTCGACAATGACTTGGTATCGCGCCGCCATCTCGTCGCGATCCGGTGGGGCGATCTCGTAGCTGGCAACGCCTTTCAGTACGGAGTCACGGTAGATGGCGGTGATGGCGTCGATGTCGGAAAGAGAGGCGTCGCGGATGAGAACGGGCATGGGGCGGGCCGGTGTCTGGAGGGGTCGTGCTTGTCGGCTTCAAGAGCATTCGTGGCGGCAGTTGGCAAGGGGAAAGCGGACTAGCTGCGATGGTTGCGGGCGGGCCAGGTTGTCCATTGGCGTTGTATATGTGGAAGCGTGCTTAGATTCTCGGGACGAGCCCGAGAATGACGGCGGAGTGGGAGGATGCCGCCCGTAACCAGTTGCAACAACAGGAATAAGATCACCGACGTCGTCTGCAGCAGCCGTCGCTTCCTCCCTCCGCGACCCCGGATCACGCAAACAAAAAAAGGCGCCCCGAAGAGCGCCTTTTTCCGATTTCCGTTCCGTCTTACTTGCGGTTGCCCATGAACTGCAGCAGGAACATGAAGAGGTTGATGAAGTCGAGGTAGAGCGTCAGGGCGCCCATGATCGCCTTGCGGCCGGCCATGGTGGCGTCGTCGGCGGCGTAGTACATTTCCTTGATGCGCTGCGTGTCGTAGGCCGTCAGGCCCGCGAAGATCAGCACGCCGATCACCGAGATCGCGAACTGCATGGCCGAGGAGGCCAGGAAGATGTTGACGATCGAGGCGATGATCAGGCCGAACAGACCCATCATCAGGAACGAGCCCATGGCCGACAGGTCACGACGGGTCGTGTAGCCGTAGAGCGAGAGCGCGCCGAACGAGGCGGCCGTCACGAAGAAGGTCTGCACGACGCTCTGGCCGGTGTAGATCAGGAAGATCGACGACAGCGACAGGCCCACAAGCGCTGCATAGATCGCGAAGGTCGTCTGCGCGGCCGATACGCTCATCGAATTGATCCTGAAGCTCAGGAAGAAGACCAGCGCCAGCGGAGCGAAGATCACCACCCACTTGAGCGGGCTGGTGTAGATCGCGGCGCCGAATGCGGTCAGCTGGCCGTCGGAGACGGCGAATGTGAATGCGAAATAGGCGGCCAGGCCGGTGATCGCCAGGCCGATAGCCATCAGGTTGTAAACCTTCAGCATATAGCTGCGAAGGCCCTGATCGATCTCGCCGGTCTGGACACCGCTCTGAACGCGGCCCTGGTAATTTCTTAGGTCAGCCATGATTTCCTCTTGTCAGCTCCGAATGAACACGGTGTCGGGTTTTCTTGCCCGGGCGCCGCTGCGGAGCTTCAGCATGCCTGCGGATAATATGAGCCTTTCGCCCTTTGCAAACAAGAGCCTTGCAACCCGCGATCGGGTTAAATCGCCGTAAGGTGCCGGAATTATTTCAACCCGGCCACTCAGAGCTCGCGCAAAACGGGTGCCGCCTTCTGGCCTAGAATGCGCCAAGTGCCGATCAGGCCGATGCCGACGGTCAGCACCAAGGCCGTGACGATCGTCATGCCGGCGACGTCAGGCAGGAACTGCGAGGGGATTTTCATGATGCGGGCGACGATGAACCAGGCAGCGACGCCGCCCGAAAGCAGCGCGAAGACCGCGGTCGCGAGCCCGAGGATCAGATACTCGTAGCAGAAGGCCCGCATCAGCATGCGTCTTGTGGCGCCAAGCGTCTTCAGCACCACGGCATCATGCGTGCGGGCGCGGTTGCCGGCGGCGAGCGCGCCTGCGAGCACCAGCACCGAGGCGATGAGGGCGACGGAGGCTGCGGCGCGGATCGCGGTCGCCAGCTGCGCCACCAGCGAATTGACGATGTCGATCGCATCCTTGACGCGCACGCTCGTGATCGTCGGATAGGTGTTGGTCACTGATTTCAGGATCGCGGCTTCCTGCGAGGATGTCGCCTTGGGATCGGTGAGTGTCGCCAGCCAGGCATGCGGGGCGCCCTTGAAGGTGTTGGGCGAGAAGACCATGACGAAGTTGATCGACAGGCTCTCCCACTGCACCTTGCGCAGATTGGCGATCTTCGCCGTCATGTTGCGGCCGAGCACGTTGACGGTGACGGTATCGCCGACCTTGAGGCCGAGTTCGCCGGCCTCTTCCGCCGAAAACGAGACCAGCGGCTCGCCGCTGTAATCCTTGTCCCACCATGTGCCTTCGGTCAGAACAGCGTTTTCGGGAAGCGTTTCGGAGTAGGTGATGCCACGGTCGCCGCGCAGCACCCATTGGCCCGATGGCGGCACCTTGCGCTTGGTCACGTCCTCGCCGTTGAAGGCAAGGATGCGGCCGCGCAGCATCGGCACCTCGACGAGCTTGCCCTCGGGTGCGTCGGTCTTCACCAGATTGCGGAAGCCGTCGAGTTCGGCGCCCTGGATATCGACGAAGAAGAAGTTGGGCGCGCCATCGGCCATGCGGCCGGTGAGCTGCTGTCTGAGATTGCCGTCGATCAGCGTCAGCGTGACGAGCAGCGCCAGGCCGAGGCCAAGCGAGAGCACGACCGAGGGGGTGAGCGCCCCGGGGCGGTGAATATTGCCGATCGCCAGCCTCAGCGCCGGCGAATTGACGCGCGGGCTGCGGCGGGCCAGCCAGGCGATGCCGGCGGCGACAAGGCGCAGGACGACGAAGGCAAAGGCGATGGCGCCGATGAAGACCACGGCGATGAAACGATCATGGGCGGTCGCCACCGCAAGGGCGGCAAGTGCCGCAAGGAAGACGGCGGCCATCAGGATATAGGGCCAGGAAGGCAGGCGGCGGGCCTCGAAGCCCTGCTCGCGAAACAGCGCCGTCGGCGGCACTTCGCGGGCATGGCCGAGCGGCATGATGGCAAAGGCGAGCGTCGTCAGCACACCGAAGAGAACGGCGAGCGACAGCGCCACCGGATAGAGCGTCGGCGCGGTCGAGACCGGCAGGAACTGCGCCAGGAACTGGGCCGCCAGAATGGGCGCGGCCGCCCCGATGACGAGGCCGATGGCGATGCCGCCAAGCGCGATCAGGCCGATCTGGAAGAGGTAGATGAGGACAACCGTCGAGGCCGGCGCGCCAAGGCACTTGAAGGTGGCGATCGTCGTGCGCTTGGCGTCGAGGAAGGCGCGCACGGCATTGGCCACGCCGACGCCGCCGACGATCAGCGCGGTCAGGCCAACCAGTGTCAGGAACTGCGAGAAACGCTCGATGTTTTCGGTAAGCGAGGGCGCGGCGCGGTCGCTTGTGCGGATCGACCAGCCGGCCGAGGGGAAATCCTTGGTGGCGCGGTCGCGGATGCCCGCCATGTCCGATCGGTCGTTCAGCCTGACCTTGTAGCTGTGCTCGACGAGGCTGCCGGTCTGGATCAGGCCCGAGGCCTGCAGCGCCTGACGGCTCACCATCAGGCGCGGCGCGAAGCCGAAGCCTTCGGAGACCGCGTCCGGCTCGGTCTTCACCGTGCCGGTGATGTTGACGATGACGTTGCCGAGCAGCAGCTCGTCGCCGATCTTGAGGCCGAGACGTTCCAGAAGCAGCGGCGCGGCCAGCGCGCCATAGGTGCCATCCTGATCGGCAAGAAGCGTATGCAGGGGGTAGTTGGGCTCGGCCTCGAAGCTGCCGTAGAGCGGATAGGCATCATCGACGGCCTTGACCTCGACCAGTGCCTGGTCGGATCCATCCGGCTTGCGAGCCATGGAACGCAGGCCTGTCGAGACCGAGACCTTGCCGAGCGAGCGCAGGAAATCGAGTTCGTTGGCGGCCGCCTCGCGGTTGTTGAGCTCGAAGCGCACGTCGCCGGCCAGAATCTCCTGGCCGCGCGTGGCAATCGTGTCGGTGATCGACTGCGAGACCGAGTTGACGGCGGCGATCGCCCCGGTGCCGAGCGCGATGCAGGCGAGGAAGATGTAGAAGCCTCTGAGGCCGCCGCGCAGCTCACGAAGGGCAAGACGGAAGGCGAGCGCGATACGCGGGGTGATCAGCGTCATGCAATGGCCACTTCGGCTTCAATCGCGGCGCTGTCGCCTTCTATCTTGCCGGAGCGGACGCGGATCTGGCGCGAGCAGCGCTTGGCGAGCGCGTTGTCGTGGGTGACGAGCACCAGCGTCATGCCGCGCTCGGCCTGCTTGGAAAACAGAAGGTCGGCGATCTGGCGGCCGGTATCGGTGTCGAGATTGCCGGTCGGTTCATCCGCGATCAGAAGTGCCGGAGAGGGCGCAAGCGCGCGGGCGATCGCCACGCGCTGCTGCTCGCCGCCGGAAAGCTGGCCGGGATAGTGGTTCAGCCGGTCGCCGAGGCCAACGGATTTCAGCTCGCGACGGGCGATCTCGAAGGGATTGGCGACATTGGCGAGCTCGAGCGGCACGGCGACGTTTTCGAGCGCCGTCATGTTGGCGATCAGGTGGAAGGACTGGAAGACGATGCCGATGTTGCGGCCACGGAAATCGGCGACCTGATCCTCGCTCATCGTGTGCAGGGGGGCTTCGTTGATGTTGATCTCGCCGCTGTCGAGCCGCTCGAGCCCGGCCAGCACCATCAGCAACGTCGACTTGCCGGAACCGGAAGGGCCGACGATGCCGACCGATTCACCGGCGGTGATCTCAAGGTCTATGCCCTTCAGCACATGCACGGAGGCGGCGGCACTGCCGAGCGTCAGATCGGCCCGTTTCAGATCGATGATGGTTTTTGCCAACGGTAAATGCCCTACCTATATGAAAGCCCAGCTGCCGCCAATTTAGGGACAATGGAATGAGATTTAAAGTTGCGGGTCTTCACATCGCTGTCATCGTCTTTTCGATGATGCTTTCGGTTTCAGCGCAGGCGCGCACGATCAATCTCGTCGGCTTCGGCGACAGCCTGATGGCGGGATACCAGTTGCCGCCCGGCGACGGCTTTCCGGAGAAACTGCAGGCGGCGCTCAAGGCCAAGGGCCTCGATGTTACGGTGGCGAACGCAGGTGTCTCCGGCGACACCACGACCGGCGGGCTTTCGCGCATCGACTGGTCGGTGCCCGATGGCACCGATGGGGTCATTCTGGAGCTCGGCGCCAACGATGCGCTCCGGGGTATCGCGCCCGAACAAAGTCAGAAGAACCTCGACCAAATGATTACCCGGCTCAAGGAACGCGGGATCGCGGTCTTTCTCGCCGGCATGATGGCGCCGCCGAACATGGGCGGCGACTACGCGGCGCGGTTCAACCCGATCTACGAGAAACTCGCTAAAAAACATGGGCTTACGCTCTATCCGTTCTTCCTCGACGGCGTCGTTCTCGATGCGTCGCTGAAGCTGGAAGACGGCATGCACCCCAATTCCAAAGGCGTGGATACCATGGTTCAAAAGATGGAACCGGCAATCACACAATTCATTGGAACGTTGCCGACTGTGAAGAATTAGGGACTTGCGCACGTGATCAATGCGTGATTCCGTGTGAGCACCTGCAAAAGATTCGGGGAGTGCTCGTTATGCCGAGACTGTTTACCGCCCTCGAAATTCCGCGCAATGCGGCGATGAGCCTGTCATTGTTGCGCGGTGGTCTCCCTGGCGCCCGATGGATCGATGTGGAAAATTACCACATCACCCTGCGCTTCATCGGCGATGTCGATAATCGCACGGCAGACGAGATCGTCGACCGGCTCGACCGCATCGACAGGCCGGAGTTCCAGATCAAGCTCGACGGTATCGGCGCTTTCGGTTCCAAGAAGCCGCATTCGGTTTGGGCCGGCGTGACGCAAAATCCCGAAATGTATGCGCTGCAGGCCGAAATCGAGCGGATCTGCCAGCGGATCGGCCTTTCTCCTGATCCGCGCAAGTTCACCCCGCATGTAACGCTGGCGCGGCTGAAATCCTCGCGCGTCGACGATGTGGTGCACTATCTCGCCGGACGCGGCAATTTCCAGACCGCATCCTTCACCGTGCCGCGCTTCGTGCTTCTCTCGTCGCGCGATTCGGTGGGCGGCGGGCCCTATCTGACGGAAGAGGTGTTCCCGCTGCGCGAGGCGCTGTCGGCGCCGAGCGTCGACAACAGCTTCCTGCAGCCGGCCAAGAGCCTGGCATAAACGGCCTCGAAGCCGTCGCCGCCGCCATAATAGGGATCGGGGATATCCTCTCCGCTCCCGAGCGCTAGATCGCCGAACAGATGGATGTTCCCTGCCTCGGGATCGAGCGCCTTCAAGGCCGCGACGTTGTTTCGGTCCATGGCGATGATCAGGTCGAAATCGGCAAAATCATGCTCGCGGATGCGCCGCGCGCGCTGAGCTGATATGTCTATGTCGTGATGGCGGGCAGTCGCGATCGACCGTCTGTCGGGCTCATCGCCCTCATGCCAGCTGCCGGTACCGGCGGAATCGACGAGAAAGCGGTCGGAGAGGCCGGCTTCGGCGACGAGGTGGCTGAAGACGCCTTCGGCCAGCGGCGAACGGCAGATATTGCCCATGCAAACAAACAGGATACTGGTGCGTTTCATAAGAGACCCATGGTGAACGCAAAGGACAATCGCATGAAACGGGACAAACTGGAACGCCAGGCGATCAGCGATGAACTGGCGAAACTCGACGGCTGGTCGCTTGGCGACGGCGGCAAGTCGATCACCAAGAGCTACAAGTTCAAGAACTTCGTCGAGGCCTTCGGCTTCATGACGGAGGTAGCCCTTGCAGCCGAAAAGCTCGATCATCATCCGGAATGGTTCAACGTCTATTCCAAGGTCGATGTGACGCTGAGCACCCATTCGGCCGACGGGCTGACGGAGCTCGATTTCAAGCTGGCGGGCCTGATGGAGAAGGCGGCGGCGCGGCGGATCGATTGAATCGCAGCCGAAGACCCCCCATATTCGGGCTGACCTGAAAGGGGCCAACTGGAGCACAAAGGGCCAAGTGGACATGGACGACGTCAAATACGGTGAAATCCTGCTGCCGGGCGATGAAGAAACGCAGGAGCGGCGGGAGAAGAGCGTTCGGCAGAAATTCTGGCCGACCTTCCGCAAGGCGGCGCGCAAGATCCCGTTCTCGCGCGATGTCGTAGCCGCCTATTACTGCGCGCTCGACCGTGAGACGCCGCTCAAGGTGCGCGGCACGCTGCTCGCCGCACTCGCCTATTTCGTGCTCCCCGTCGACATGATCCCCGACGTGCTTGTCGGCATCGGCTTCACCGACGACATCGCCGTCCTCTCGGCCGCCTTCGCCATGGTCAACCGCCACATCCGCCCCAACCACTACGAAGCCGCCGACAAGGCGCTGCAAGACGCGCCCGATCGCGTGCGGCCCGAGGATATGAAGACGGTGTAGTAGGCCGGCTGTTTGGTCTGGGCGTGGCTTTGGACCGCACCTGTTTTACCTAAGAGAGATCGCGCTCACGCGTTTTCCGCTTCCAGCACCTTCTTCAGCTTGCCGAAGGCGAGCCGGATGCGGGATTTGACGGTGCCGAGCGGCAGGCCGGTCGATTCGGCGATTTCGGAGTGGGATTGGCCGAGGAAGAAGGCGGCGCGGAGCATTTCGCGTTGCTCTTCGGGCAGTTGGCTCACCGCTTCACGAACTTGTGCATCGCGATCGCCATTGGCGACTAGCTCGTCGGCGCCGATCTCGGCGGTCGGCTGCAGCGCCGGATCGTCCTCGTCGAGGATGCGGGCGCGGGCGCGGCGCTGCAGGTCGATGCGGCGATTGCGGGCAATGCGGAAGAGCCAGGTGGAGAGCGACGAGCGCGTGGCGTCATAGAGATCGGCCTTGTGCCAGAGCACGATCATGACCTCCTGTACGAGCTCTTCGGCCTCGCTTGCGGTCATTTTCTGCCTGAGAAGCCAGGATTTCAGGCGTGGGGCGAAATAGTCGAACAGGATGGCGAACGCCTGCTGGTCGCGGCGTTCCGCCACAGCCCCAGCTAGGGCAGCGAAGCGCTGTTTGTCCTCGGCGTCCATTCCGTTCGAAAGCCCCCTGGCTCGATGAAATCCTTGACGGATTTCCACTCCTTATTCACGTACATCGGTTTTTCGAAACGTCAAACTCTTGCCGTTATCTTTATGTCTTAAATTCCTTAAGAGCGATGGTTTCAGATCATTTCCGGACTACATCATCCCGAGCGTTAATCCGGCGCTCAACATTGACACCCGGGTGGAAATGGCACAGGCACGGACTTCTCGCGGCCTGCGTTGACGCTTTGGTAACCTGAATTAAGTCAAAATAAAGCAGATCGTGATTATGCGCCGCCCGCTCGCTCGGGCTCGAATCGCAAGAACCGGCAGGAATATCCATGTTTGTAAAAAGTACCGTACTCGCCCTTTCCCTCGTTCTCGCCGGCGCCGGCATCGCATCCGCACAGTCCAAGAAGCCCGCAGCCGCCGCGCAGCAGCCAGCCGCCGCCGCTTCCACCGCGCCGACCCGCATTCAGCAGTTCCAGGCATGGGGCGCCTATTCCTACAAGCAGGGCAACAGCACCGTCTGCTACGTCCTCTCGGTGCCGACCGAAAAGAAGCCCGCCGGCATCGACCATGGCGAGAACTTCTTCATCGTCTCGCAGCGCCCGGGCCAGAACATCTCCTACGAGCCGCAGGCGATGATGGGCTACACCGTCAAGGACGCCTCGAAGATCAACGTCGTCATCGACAACAAGACCTTCGTGATGTTCACCAAGGACAAGGCCGGCTGGGTCGAGAACGCCGCGCAGGAGCCGGCACTGGTCGCCGCCATGAAGGGCGGCCACTCGATGACCGTCAACGCCACCTCGCGCAAGGGCACGGCAACGTCCTACAGCTATTCGCTGGCCGGCATTTCCGCTTCGCTGAAGCAGATCGAAAGCTGCAAGTAAGGTCTGATTTTGGGTGGAGAGGTGGTGCTTTGCGATCGGTTAGGTCGCGCCCGGAGCCCCCTCATCCGACCCTTCGGGCCACCTTCTCCCCGCTGGGGCGAAGGGAAGATGGAGCGAGTGGCCGGCTCCCAAGTCTCTTCTCCCCAGCGGGGAGAAGGTGCCGGCAGGCGGATGAGGGGGCCACCCGGCATGCCGCTAAACATGTATTCCCCCACACCCCATCCCCTTGCGCCGGCCTTCGTCGTTTCCATCTATAGTGACGGATGGCAAAAATGATGCTAAAGGCGCGCACAACAGCGGATGGATCGCGGCTTGGCCGCCAAGTTCCGCATTCACTTTCTGCCTTCATGCCCGCTCCGCCCGCCAGTCATTCGGACTATCGGGAGGATCGCATGTTGAATTCGGGATTAGATTAAATGTCCGTCATGGATGCGATGACCGTTCTCAAGCCCGCAGGCAACCAGCCGGCGCGCGGCGAAGCATTGCCGAAGCCGTCGCTGATCGGCCTCACCCGCGAGGAGATGGGCGCCGCGCTGCGCGAAAAGGGCGTGCCGGAAAAGCAGATCAAGATGCGCGTGGCGCAGCTCTGGAACTGGATCTATGTGCGCGGGGTCTCCGACTTCGACCACATGGCCAATATCTCCAAGGACATGCGCGAGACGCTGAAGACGCATTTCACGATCGCTCGGCCCGAGATCGTCGAGGAGCAGGTCTCCAACGACGGTACCCGCAAGTGGCTGCTGCGCTTCCCGGCGCGCGGCGCTGGTCGTCCCGTCGAGATCGAGGCGGTCTATATTCCCGAAGAAGGCCGCGGCACGCTCTGCATTTCCAGCCAGGTCGGCTGCACGCTCACCTGTTCCTTCTGTCACACCGGCACGCAGCGCCTGGTGCGCAACCTGACGGCGGAAGAAATCCTGTCGCAGCTCTTGCTCGCCCGCGACCGGCTCGGCGACTTCCCCGATCGCGAAGCGCCGCAGGGCACGATCATGCCGGCCGAGGGCCGCAAGGTCAGTAACATCGTGATGATGGGCATGGGCGAGCCGCTCTACAATTTCGACAGCGTCAAGCAGGCACTCCTGATCGCCACCGACGGTGACGGATTGTCGCTCTCCAAGCGTCGCGTCACGCTCTCGACCTCGGGCGTCGTGCCGGAAATCTTCCGCACCGGCGACGAGATCGGCGTCATGCTGGCGATCTCGCTGCATGCGGTGCGCGACGACCTGCGCGACATCCTGGTGCCGATCAACAAGAAGTATCCGCTGAAGGAGCTGATCGACGCCTGCCGCAAGTATCCGGGGCTCTCCAACGCCCGCCGCATCACCTTCGAATATGTGATGCTGAAGGATGTCAACGACAGCCTGGAGGACGCCAAGGGGCTGATCCAGCTGCTCAAGGGCGTGCCGGCGAAGATCAACCTCATTCCGTTCAACCCCTGGCCGGGCACCAACTACCAGTGCTCCGACTGGGCGCAGATCGAGAAATTCGCCGATTTCATCAACTCGGCCGGCTATGCCTCGCCGATCCGCACGCCGCGCGGCCGCGACATTCTCGCCGCCTGCGGCCAGCTGAAGTCGGAATCGGAGCGCATGCGCAAGACCGAACGACTGGCCTTCGAAGCGATGATGATCGCCAACCACGGCTCGGATGACTGATGTTTGCGCGAGTGATCAGCAAGTTTGATCCTCTCAGCATCTTCTAATGATTGATTTTAAGGGCCGCTTTTTCTACAAGCGGCCCAAAATCATAATTGGAGGATACCCATGCGTTCTGTACTGCTCGCTGCCGTGGCTGCGACCCTTGCCCTTTCCCTTCCCGCAAAAGCCGAAGACGTGACCGTTGCGGTTACCGCGATCGTCGAACATCCGGCGCTCGACGCTGCCCGCAAGGGCGTTCTCGACATGCTGACGGCTGCCGGCTACAAGGAGGGCGAGAACCTGAAGTTCGTGTTCCAGTCGGCGCAGGGCAACCCCGCGACCGCAGCCCAGATCGCCCGCCAGTTCGCCGGTGACGGCCCCAACGTCATCGTTCCGATCTCGACCCCTTCGGCGCAGGCCGTGGTTTCCTCCACCCGCGACATCCCCGTCGTCTTCACCGCCGTGTCCGATCCGCTCGGCGCGCAGCTGGTCAAGAACATGGACAAGCCCGGCGGCAACGTCACCGGCCTTTCCGACATGTCGCCGGTTGCCGAGCATGTGGCGCTGATCAAGGAAATCCTGCCGAACGCCAAGACGATCGGCTACCTCTACAATTCCGGTGAAGCGAACTCCGTGTCGCTGCTCGCCGTGCTGAAGGTCGAGGCTGAAAAGGCCGGCCTCAAGGTCGTCGAATCCGCCGCCACCAAGTCCGCCGAAGTGCAGGGTGCGGCCCGCGCGCTCGTCGGCCGCGCCGATGCGATCTACGTGCCCACGGACAACACGATCATTTCTGCGCTCGAGGGTGCCGTGGCCGTTGCCGAAGAAGCCAAGCTGCCGCTCTTCACCGCTGATACGGATTCCGTCTCGCGCGGCTCGGTCGCCGCTCTCGGCTTCAACTACTACGACGTCGGCAAGCAGACCGGCGAAATCGTCGTTCGCATCCTGAAGGGCGAGAACCCCGGCGATATCCCGGTCAAGGTCGCCGCCGGCAGCGATCTCGTCATCAACAAGGGCGCGGCCGCCAAGATGGGCGTGACACTGCCTGAGAGCGTGCTGAAGCGCGCGACGAAGACGATCGACTGATACAGTCAACTATAGAGACCTGAATGATCAGCCGCTCCCGTTTGCACGGGGGCGGCTGATCGCATAGAGATGAAGACCCTCTCTGGCCTGCTGGCCATCTCCCCCACAAGGGGGGAGAAGACCCGTGGCACCCGCCTGCCCCAATCGTGGTAGAGCGGATCGGCTGGGTTAAGCCCTCCCCCTTGTGGGGAGGGTTGGGAGGGGTCTTTCGCCACGGAAACAGCACAAGAAAGGGCAAAAGCCTTGAGTCAGATCGCATTCTGGGGAGCCGTGGAGCTGGGGTTGGTCTATGCCTTCGTCGCGCTCGGCGTTTACCTCGCATTCCGTGTGCTCGATTTTCCGGATCTGACCGTCGACGGCTCGTTTCCGCTCGGCGCCGCCGTCACCGCGGTGCTGATCATTGCCGGCGTCAATGCCTGGCTGGCGGCGCTGATCGCCATGGCGGCGGGGGCTGCTGCCGGCATGGTCACCGCCATGCTCAACGTGCGCTTCAAGATCCTCAACCTTCTTGCATCCATCCTGACGATGATCGCGCTGTTTTCCGTGAACCTGCGCGTCATGGGCAAGCCGAACGTGGCGCTGATCAATGCCGATACGATGATCAGCCCGTTCTTCGGCCATGGCCTGCGTGATTTCTACGTGCGTCCGCTCTTCGTCGGCGTGCTTGTTGTCATCGCCGTCATCGTCGTCTGGCGCTATCTCGAAAGTGATTCCGGTCTGGCGATGCGCGCGACCGGCGCGAACGCCCGCATGGCCCGCGCCCAGGGCGTCGATACCAACCGCCAGATCTATCTCGGCATGGCGATCTCCAATGCGCTGGTGGCGCTCGGCGGCGCGCTGTTTGCGCAGACCAACGGCTTCGCCGACGTGACCTCGGGTGTCGGCACCATCGTCGTCGGTCTGGCCGCCGTCATCATCGGCGAGACGCTGCTTGGGAAGCGCGGCCTCTTGATCGCGCTGATCGGCTGCGTCATCGGCTCGATCCTCTACCGCATCGCCATCCAGCTGGCGCTTTCCAGCGACGTGATCGGCCTGCAGGCCTCCGACCTCAATTTCGTCACCGCCGTCCTGGTCACGGTGGCGCTCATCCTTCCCCGCCTGCGTCGCGGAGGTGCCTCGTCATGATCTCGCTCAAGGATATCAAGGTCGTCTTCGGCAAGGGAACGCCGCTGCAGAAGCAGGCGCTGAATGGCGTCAACCTGACGATCGAGGAAGGCTCGTTCGTCACCGTCATCGGCTCCAACGGCGCCGGCAAGTCGACGCTGCTTGGCGTGCTCGCCGGCGATGTGCTGGCGAGCGAAGGACAGGTGATGATCGGCCACACCGACGTGACCCGCAAGCCGACCGCGGCGCGCGCCGGCCTCGTCGCCCGCGTGTTCCAGGACCCGCTGACGGGAAGCTGCGGCGCCTTGTCGATCGAGGAGAACCTGGCGCTGGCGGCACGTCGCGGCGAGCGGCGCGGGCTGACCTCGGCGCTCGGGCCACGCCGGCGCGAGCATTTCCGCGAACGCATCGCCGAGCTTAATCTCGGGCTCGAAACGCGCATGAAGGACCGCATGGATCTTCTCTCCGGCGGTCAGCGCCAGGCGATCTCGCTTGTGATGGCGACGCTTGCCGGCTCCGAGGTGTTGTTGCTCGACGAGCATACGGCGGCCCTCGATCCCGGGATGGCCGAGTTCGTGATGGGCCTCACCGACCGCGTGGTCTCGGAGCGCAAGCTGACGACGCTGATGGTCACCCACTCCATGCGCCAGGCGCTGGACTATGGCCACCGCACCATCATGCTGCACGGCGGCGAGATAATGCTCGACGTCTCCGGCGACAACCGCAAGGACCTGCAGGTCGAGGACCTGATCGACATGTTCCGCAAGATGCGCGGCCAGACGCTCGACGACGACGCGCTGCTGATCGGCTGATATCAGGCATTACTTCGACCTCGGGACCGCCAAGCGCTCCCGGGGTTTTATTATTGATGTCAGCGTGCCTGGGTGAGCAGGATCTTCGCGGCGAAGACGGAGAAGACGCCGGCGAAGGTGTAGTCCATCCCGCGCAGCACCTTCCTGTTGTTCTGCAGCCAGCCGGCCAGCCAATCGGCGGCGAAGACGACGGCGGCGTTGACGGGCATGCCGATCAGGATGAAGCAGAATCCGAAGAAGATCAGCTTTTGCGTCACCGTGGGATCACCGGCGCTGACGAACTGCGGCAGGAAGGTCATGAAGAAGATGATGACCTTGGGGTTCAGAAGGTTGACCCAGAAGCCGGAGGAGATGTTGGCCAGCGGCGTAGCCTTGGCCTCGTCAACCTTCTTGATCGACAGCTTCGAGCCGTAGCGCACCGCCTGGATGGCAAGCCAGAGGAGATAACCGGCGCCGCCCGTCTTCAGGATCAGGAAGGCGGTGGGCGAGGCGGTGATCAGCGCCGAGATACCGAAAGCGACGAGCATGGTGTGGACGACGATGCCGAGGCTGGTGCCGAGCACCACGAAGAGCGCAGCCTTGGTTCCCTGTGCCAGCGATCGGCTGATCGACAGCGTCATGTCGGGGCCGGGCGTGGCGGCCAGCAAAAGCGTGGCGGCGGCGAAGGCGAGAAGCGTCGGCAGGCTCGGCAGAAAATCCATGGCACACTCGTAAAGCCGGATATGAAAGCAATGTCTCATATCCGGCTTTCCAGGAATGCACCAATCAAACCTTCTAATAGGCCCGATCGCTTCAGTTCTTACTTGGCTTCCAAAAACGCCTTGAAACGATCGGCATAATCGGGATGCCAGCGCGACAGCGGCGGGCGATTCTCGATGATGTCGCCGACGGCCCAGGCCATGCGGCGCTCGTCGACCGGGCGGGCGACGTCGTTATCGGGGCAGAGGATATAGAAATCACCCTTCTCGAGGCTCTCGATCATGAAGTCGACGGTCTGCTCGGCCGTCCAGGCAGCGGCCGGCTTCTCACCGCCAAAACCCTTGGAAAGGCCGGTGAAGACGAAGCCGGGGATCAGGAGGTGAGCGGAAAGCTTGCCGCCCTCGGTGTTGCGCAACTCGTGCTCCAGCGCCTCGGTGAAGACCTTCACGCCCGCTTTGGAGACATTGTAGGCCGGGTTGCCGGGAGGCGTGGTGATGCCCTGCTTGGAGCCGGTGTTGATGATCAGGCCCGGTTCGCCATGGGCGAGCATCTTGGGGCCGAAGGCGCGGGTACCGTTGACCACGCCCATGAGGTTGACGCCAAGGATCGCGTCCCAGCCGCTGTCGTCGCTGAAGATCGAGGTTTCCGGGCCGATGCCGGCATTGTTCATCAGCACATGCACCTTTCCGAAGCGTTTCGTGACCTGACGCTCGAGAGCCTGCAGCGCCGCCTTGTCGGAGACGTCGGTCTCGACGGCCAAGACATGGTCGTCGCTCGAAACGGCCGCGATCGCCTTTGCCGCTGTCGCCAGACGGTCGGTGCCGAGATCGGCGATGACGACGTTCATGCCCTTGCTTGCGAAGTGCTTGGCGGCCGCCAGGCCAATGCCCGAGGCGCCACCGGTGATGACGGCGACGTTGGAGGGCTTGATGATGTTGGTGAGATCGGTCACGGCTTGGCCTTTCGCCTGGGATTGTTCGCTCGCAGCCAGATATGGTAATCTCGAAGGGCAAGTCAAACCACGGGCAAAGCCGAACCGGCGGGAACTTCCGCGACGTCCTTGCCCTTGCGTCCGGCGTCAATCTCGCTAAAAGTGCCCGGCGATACCGGGTCTTGCGGCTGGCCGCGACCCTCCTGGCACAACGGATCTCATCATCATGGCATCGCACAAAGACGTAAAGAAAGTCGTCCTCGCCTATTCCGGCGGTCTCGACACCTCGATCATCCTGAAGTGGCTGCAGACCGAGCTTAACGCCGAAGTCGTCACCTTCACGGCCGACCTCGGACAGGGCGAAGAGCTCGAGCCGGCGCGCAAGAAGGCCGAGATGCTCGGCATCAAGGAGATCTACATCGAGGACGTGCGCGAGGAATTCGTGCGCGATTTCGTCTTCCCGATGTTCCGCGCCAATGCAGTCTATGAAGGCGTCTATCTGCTCGGCACCTCGATCGCCCGCCCGCTGATCTCCAAGCACCTGATCGACATCGCCAAGAAGACCGGCGCAGACGCGATTGCCCACGGCGCCACCGGCAAGGGCAACGACCAGGTTCGCTTCGAGCTTTCGGCCTACGCGCTGAACCCCGACATCAAGATCATCGCTCCCTGGCGCGACTGGTCGTTCAAGTCGCGTACCGACCTGCTCGCCTTCGCCGAAGCCCACCAGATCCCGGTTGCCAAGGACAAGAAGGGCGAAGCGCCGTTCTCCGTCGACGCCAACCTGCTGCACTCCTCTTCCGAGGGCAAGGTTCTGGAAGATCCTGCTGTCGAGGCTCCCGAATACGTGCACATGCGCACGATTTCGCCGGAAGCCGCACCCGACAAGGCCACCATTATCAAGGTCGGCTTCGAAAAGGGTGATGCCGTCTCGATCAACGGCGTGCGCATGAGCCCGGCGACGCTGCTCGCAGCGCTGAACACCTACGGCCGCGACAACGGCATCGGCCGTCTCGACCTCGTCGAGAACCGCTATGTCGGCATGAAGTCGCGCGGCGTCTACGAGACCCCCGGCGGCACGATCCTGCTGTCCGCTCACCGCGCGATCGAAAGCATCACGCTCGACCGTGGCGCGGCGCACCTCAAGGACGAGATCATGC
Organism: Rhizobium sp. 2MFCol3.1; assembly: GCF_000377565.1. GTDB lineage: Bacteria > Pseudomonadota > Alphaproteobacteria > Rhizobiales > Rhizobiaceae > Rhizobium. The sequence goes on from NZ_KB898378.1 coordinate 29,360, forward strand.
CGCGCTACGCCGAGCTGATCTATTACGGCTTCTGGTTCTCGCCAGAACGCGAAATGCTGCAGGCGCTGATCGACAAGAGCCAGGAGCATGTCGAGGGCGAAGTGACGCTGAAGCTCTACAAGGGCAACGTCATGGTCATCGGCCGCGAAAGCGACAAGTCGCTCTACTCCGACACGCTCGTCACCTTCGAGGACGACCAGGGCGCCTACGACCAGAAGGACGCCGCCGGCTTCATCAAGCTCAACGCGCTGCGCCTGCGCACGCTCGGCAAGCGTAATCTGGGCAAGTAAGCGGCATCTGCCGGTTTGGTTTCGAAAGGCCCGCCTCGTGCGGGCCTTTTTGTATTTGGGGGCGGCGGGTATATTTTATCGCTTATTCAATAGGTTGCCGGTGATCGCCCCACCCTCCGCCGTCATCCTCGGGCTCGTCCCGAGGATCTAAGCACGTTGCCCGGAACGCGACGTCAATGGATGTTTGGCGACGAGGAGCGGCATTGTGGAGGGGAGTGCCAAGTGTCCACTCACCTTGAACTCGTGGAGGCGTGGTTAGATCCTCGGCACAAGGCCGAGGATGACGCCAGTGGAGGTGTTTGCGCTTTTACTTCAATGGTTTATCGGCGGCTAGCTCCTCGCCTTCACTCCCCCAGACTGGAATGCGACACCCTCGCTGCGCGGCGGGTGGCCTTCAGGAACCAGAGGTAGCTTGCAATCGCGATCAGAGCCATCACCGGGATGATGGTGCCGAAGGCCATCAGGGGCGCACCGATCAACGAGGCGATCAGGCCGCCGGTGAAGCCGCCGCCCATCTGGATGAAGCCCATCATCGCCGAGGCGGAGCCGGCGATGTGCGGGAAGGGGTAGAGGCCCGATGTCGTCATGTGCGGGGTGAGGAAGGCGAGGCCGAAGGCCAGAAAGGCGACCGGGCCCATGATCGAGAGGTAGCTCGGTGTCACCAGCGCTACCGAGAGCGCGATCATGATGCCGGAGAGGCCGAGCAGGGCAAGGCCAGCGCGGACGGAGCCGTCGCCGCCGAGCCTTGCCGAGGTCATCCTGAGGACGACGGAGCCCAGGAAATAGGATCCGGATTGCATCAGCATGCCGAGGCCGAAGGCGGTCGGCGAGAGGCCGACGACCTTGATCAGGATGAAGGGGAGCATCGTCGCCTGGGCGTAGAGCGCGCCGATCGAGCCGCCGAGCACCAGCGAGGCGGAGATGAAGCGCGGTTCGCGGGCGAGTTCGGCATAGGCCTGCAGCAACGGGCCGGGCAAAGCGCGGCGGCGGTCTGGCGTGCTGGTCTCGCGCATGAAGACGAGGACCGAGAGGCAGATCATCAGGCCGAAGCCGATGAGCAGGAAGAAGACCGATTGCCAGCCGAAGGCGGCGAGCGCGAGGCCCCCCACGGTCGGCGCAATGGCAGGGCCGATGGCGATCATGATGCCGATCAGGTTCATGATCCTGGAGGCGTCGGCGCCGGTGAACTGGTCGCGGACGATGGCGCGCGCCACGGTAATCCCGACCGAGGCGCCGATCCCCTGGATCAGGCGGCCGGCGAGCAGCCATTCGATGCCGGGCGCAAACGCCGAGAGAAGGCTTCCGACCATGTAGATGCCGACGAAGAGGAGCGTCGCGGCGCGGCGGCCGAAGGCATCCGACAGCGGGCCGGCGAGCAGTTGGGCGATCGAGAAGCCGGCGAAATAAAGCGACAGCGTCAGCTTGATCGCTGAATCCGTCGTGTGAAAGGCGCCCACCAGCTCCGGCATGGCCGGCGTGTAGATCGACATGGAGATCGGGCCGAGGGTGGCAAGCAGCGCGCCGAGCATGCTCGTTCGCCTTGCGCTCATCCGGAATGGGGGCATGCGGGTACTCGATTGGCTGGTGGCGGAAGGTGGCAGCTGCTGTTTTGGCGCAAGCGACGGGATGTCGCAATGCCGAAAATGCTGCCTGTCGTCTCGCCTGTTGTGTCGCGGAGGGGGCTCGGCCAGGTCTTCGATGCCGCCACCGTCAGCAAGGCCGAACTAGCGCCGCATCTCTTTGGCTGCGAGGATCTGGCGCAGGATATGTCCCATGCGCGCATGGCTGATGCCGTGATCCACCTTGGCCGATCTATGGACGACGACGAGATCGAGCGCGGGGAGAACAATGATATACTGTCCTCCTGCTCCGCTGGCATAGAAGATCGGCACATTCGTGCTGATGTCGTCGCTGGGAGCATTGGCCTCGGTCGTCCACCACAGATAGCCGTAGCCGCGTCCGCCGCCGATTTGCGAATGAGGACGCATACTGTCGCGGACCCAGTTTCGAGGCACGACTTGCGTCGAGCCCCATCGCCCTTCTCGAAGATAAAGCAGGCCGACCCGCGCAAGATCGCGGGCCGACAGACGCATCTTGTAGACCGGATGGCGGGACTCGGGACCCTCGTGAAAGCGGCAGTCTTCCTGCCTGTAGTCCTGCATGCGCAAAGGCCGGGCGACGCGCGATTCGAACGCCTCGAATACGGTTTGGCCGGTCTGCTGTTTCAGGATGGTTCCAAGGACATTGAAATCCCAGTTGTTATAGAACCAGTGGCTTCCCGGCCGGTAATGTCCGCGCGGCGGGCGGCCCTGTTCGGTGTCGTAGACCGAAGGCAGGTAAACCCCTGATTGGGCTTTCAGAAGGTCGAGCACCGTGGCTGTTTTCTCCGTGGCTGTCAGGCCCACCGTGTCGTCGATGTTCAGCTCACCCAAGGTTGCGCCCGGATCGATCTTGTTCTCCGCGATGAACATTCCGTACAGCATGCTGATCAGGCTCTTTCGAACGGATGCTATGCTGGATGTCTGCTCGACATCGCCCCACTGAAAGACGAGGTTGCCGGCTTCAACGACCATGAGCGCAGTCGTGCGCCCATCGGCGAGGTCTTCGGAAAGGCCGGCGAGATGCTCTTTCGACCAGCCCTCAGGATTGGGTGGCGCTTGCTCCCATTCGTCCCCTGGAATGGTGGCTTCTCCCTCAGGTGGCGACGGTGGCATTGCGGTCATGATATCCTCAATCGGCACGTGCTATAGGTCGAAGCATATCGTCGTCGGCGCTTCGCACAAATCGTTTCCGCGTGTCGCCTGCCGAAATTGTGCCGCTCCTATCGCGCCCGCTTGACGTCCCCGCCACACCGCATAATCTCGGTCTTTTCACGGGGGATTCTTCATGACGCAATCGCTGCTCGCGGGCGCCTTTCTGGCTGCACTTCTTTACGTGCTCATTCCCGGGCCGGCGTTTCTGGCGCTGCTCGGGATCGGGGCCGGGCAGGGGCGGAAGGCGGGGGCGCAGTTTGTCTGTGGGCATCTGGTCGGCGATACGCTGTGGGCGTCGCTGGCGTTGGTGGCGATCATCGGCGCCAAGACGATCGGGACCTTCGTGTTCGATGCGCTGGGGCTCGCCTGCGGCTTCTATCTCGCCTGGATCGGCTGGAACGCGTTTCGCGCCAAGCCGAAGGGCGAGGGGCAGGCGCTGATGGTTGTCGAGCGGCCGTTCCGGCGCGGGCTGATCTTCGGTGTTACCAATCCGAAGGGCTATCCGGTGGCGCTGGCGACATTCACGGCGCTGGTGGCGGGCTCGGCGAGCGCCCTGCAGTTTCAGACGCTGCCGGTACTGCTTGCCGTGTCGTTCCTCGGCTTCATCGTCGCCGACATGATCCTGATCGCGATTGTCGGCACGGGCGCGGTGCGACGGTTCTATCGCGCGCATGAGCGATTGATCGTGCGCTGCTCGGGCGTGCTATTCATGGGGTTTGCCGTGCAGGCTCTGCTGCATGCGACGCCGGGGCTGATGGGGTGGCGCAAGGCCTGATCGGCCTGCGCAGTGCGCAATCGCTATCGCGTCAGACGTCGAGGAAGCTGACGACCGATTTCAGGGTCTTCACCGTCTCGGGATCACCGATCGACATGGCGATCTGCAGCTGGTCCTTGTAATAGTCCCGGAAGTTGAAGCTGGTGCCGTCGGTGACGTCGGAGAGATCGAGAATGTTGCCTGACGGGTCGATGGTATGCATCGGCAGCGGTTCGGAGATCGCCGCATAGGTGTCCTGGTCGAGCGTGCCGTTGTCGAAATTCTGGCGCGCGTGGTTGCGCAGATCGGCGGCGGTAATAGACGAGAAATCGGGTTGCGCTGCTGTCGCCTCGTCGATCCTGAAGGTCGATGACGCATTCGAAGCCGAGCTGAAAGTTTCGGTCAAGCTGTTGTTAAATTGCGAATTATCGGAATATTTTCGGAACGATAAATTCGGCGAAAACCGCAGTGATGTGATTTCCATTGCCTGCATCCACGATTAAAAAAGATTAAGCGAAAATACCGTGTGCGCCGCACAATCGTCAATCGTTAACAAATAGTTAATTCTTATATAGCATTTTTAGGGATCAACTTCTCGTATAGGTGGCGCGGCCGCTCGCTCAAGGTGGCGATACCAATCGCCGTGCTGCCTTCCTATATTGGTCTCCGAGACAACACGCCCGCCAAACAAGCCCGCCAAACAAGGATGTCCGTATGCCCGCCACCAACCCCGCTCTCACCGACTGGAACGGCCTCAATGGTCTGCCGCGCTTCGAGGCGCTGAATGACGGCGATTTCGCGCCGGCTTTCGATGCGGCCCTTGCCCGGCACGAAGAGGAGATCGATGCGATCGCCGGCAATCCCGAAGCGCCCACCTTCGACAATACGATCGTGGCGCTGGAGCTTGCGGGTGACGATCTCTCGCGGGTGTCGGCCCTGTTCTGGAACCGCGCCGGCGCGCATACCAATGACACGATCCAGGCGCTGGAGCGGGATATCTCGCCGAAGATGTCGCGGCATTATTCGAAGATCGGCATGAATGCGGCGCTCTTTGCGCGCATCGACACGCTGTGGGAAGCGCGCGAAACGCTCGGGCTGACGCTGGAGCAGACGCGGGTGCTGGAGCGGCACTGGAAGGGCTTCGTCAAGTCGGGCGCCAAGCTTGAGAAGGCCGAGCAGGAAAAGCTCGCCGGCATCAACGAGAAGCTTGCTGGCCTCGGTACGCAGTTCGGCCAGAATGTGCTCGCCGACGAGAAGGGCTGGGCGCTGATCCTGGATGATGGCGACGATCTCGCAGGCATTCCCGAATTTCTCAAGGACGCGATGGCGGCGGCGGCGCGCGAGCGCGGCGAGGACGGCAAGTTCGCGGTGACGCTGTCGCGCTCGATCATCGAGCCGTTCCTGACCTTCTCCGAGCGCCGCGAGCTGCGCGAACAGGCGTTCAAGGCCTGGGTGGCGCGTGGCGAGAATGACGGCCCGTCGGACAATCGCGGCATCATCCGCGACACGCTTCAACTCCGCGGTGAGGTGGCGAAGCTGCTCGGCTACGGCAATTTCGCCGAGCTGAAGCTCGACAACACCATGGCGAAGACGCCGGATGCGGTGAACGATCTTCTGAAGAAGGTCTGGGTGAAGGCGGTGAAGCGGGCCGGCGAGGAAGAGGCGGATATCGCGAGGCTGATCGCCGACGAGGGCAAGAACCACGAGGTCATGCCCTGGGACTGGCGATTCTACGCCGAAAAGATCCGGGCCCAAAAGTTCAATTTCTCAGAGGCGGAGCTGAAGCCCTATCTGCAGTTGGAAAAGATCATCGACGCCTGCTTCGACGTGGCGGGGCGGCTGTTCGATATTCACGCGGTGGAGAAAAAGGGCGTTGCCGCCTATCACCCCGATGTCCGCGTCTTCGAGATCCGCGATCGCGACGAGAAGCTGGTGGCGATGTTCCTCGGCGATTATTTCGCCCGCTCGTCGAAGCGCTCGGGCGCCTGGATGAGCGCGTTCCAGTCGCAGCACAAGCTGCCGCTGAAGAATGGCGCCGAGGGCGAGCTGCCGATCATCTACAATGTCTGCAACTTCGCCAAGCCGGCCGAGGGCAAGCCGGCGCTGCTTTCGCTTGATGACGCCCGCACGCTGTTCCACGAGTTCGGCCATGCGCTGCATGGCATGCTCTCCAACGTGACGTATCCCTCGGTGTCTGGCACTGGCGTGTCGCGCGATTTTGTCGAGCTGCCGTCGCAGCTTTACGAGCACTGGCTGACGGTGCCTGAAATCCTCAAGCAGTACGCCGTGCATTTCGAGACCGGCAAGCCGATGCCGCAGGTCCTGCTCGACAAGGTGCTGGCGGCGCGCAGCTTCAATGCCGGGTTCAACACGGTGGAATTCACCTCGTCGGCGCTTGTCGACATGGCGTTCCATACGCGGGACGAGGTGGACGATCCGATGGCGGTGCAGGGTGCGGTGCTGAAGGAGCTCGGTATGCCGAAGTCGATGGTGATGCGCCATGCCTCACCGCACTTCCAGCACATCTTCGCCGGCGGTTATTCGGCCGGTTATTACTCCTACATGTGGTCGGAAGTGCTCGACGCCGATGCGTTTTCGGCCTTCGAGGAGACGGGTGATGCGTTCAATGGCGAAATAGCTAGGAAATTGCGCGATCACGTTTATTCGGTGGGCGGGTCGGTCGATCCGGAGGATACCTACCGGGCATTCCGTGGCAAGCTGCCGAGCCCGGATGCGATGCTGGTGAAGCGTGGGCTGGCGACGTTCGAGGAGTTGGCGGGGAGTGATGCCTGAGGGGGTGGGGGGCTCTTGCGGTTGAGTTGATAGCCGTTTGGCCTTTGTGGGTGGGATACCCCCCTCTGCCCTGCCGGGCATCTCCCCCACAGGTGGGGAGATCGGCTAGACGCAGCCGCTCGCTCCGACTTCAATTGTTTGGCGTAGAGCTTAACCACGAGTCGATCTCCCCCCTTGTGGGGGAGATGTCCGGCAGGACAGAGGGGGGTGATGCTTGCCGCAGCGTTAGCAAGCGACGGCTGCTCGGATAGCCAAGCGAGGCGCGAATCCCACCCATCCCAACACAAAACTGTCGCCAAACCTTCGGAAAACCGTCATGGCGGCGTCAAGTGGGTGACATGTGGGGTGGGCATAGGCGGGGTGCGGGAGATCGTCCCGATTGCCAAGCCGGATGCGCCACCTGATGACACTGACGGAACCGACCCGCCGCCGTTTTTTATCCTCGATGGGAGCGGTTGGCGGATTTGCCGTGGCGGGGCTGGCGATGCCCTATTATGCGCGCGGATCGTCCAGCCGGCCGGTGTTTACCTCGGGCGTGCAATCCGGCGATGTCGATCAGACCTCGGGGATGATCTGGACGCGGGTGGATCGGCCGTCGCGGCTCTTCGTGGAATATTCGACATCAGACAAATTCTCCAATGCCGTGAGGCTGCCGCCGATCGACGTCACGCCCGATAGCGATCTGACCGCGAAGCTGTTGCTTACCGATCTGCCTGCCGACCAGGAGGTGTTCTACCGCTTCCGCGCGGCGGATCTCCAGGACATCAACAGCCGGTCGGAGCCGATCCTCGGGCAGTTTCGCACGGCACCCGTTGCCCGCCGCGACATCCGTTTCGTCTGGTCGGGCGATACGGTGGGGCAGGGGTGGGGGATCGATGAGGAGGGGATGCGGACCTATTCGACGATCGCCTATCACCGGCCGGATTTCATGATCCATTCCGGCGACACGATCTATGCCGACAATCCCGTTCCAGACGAGATCTCGCTGCGCGGCGGCGGGGTCTGGAAAAACCGTGTTGTCACCGAGGCCAAGCGCGAGATCGCCCAGACGCTCGAGCAGTTTCGCGGGCAATGGACCTATAATCTGCTCGATGAGCACGTAAAGTCGCTCAACGCCGTCTGCCCGATCTTCTACCAGTGGGACGATCACGAGGTGCTGAACAACTGGTCGCCGTCGACCGATCTCAGCCATGACGACCGCTATAAGGAGAAGTCGGTCGCGGTGCTTTCGGCGCGGGCGGCACAAGCCTTTCACGAGATGACACCGACGCGCCATGTCGCGGCCGAGCCGGGGCGGATCTATCGCAAGGTTTCCTATGGGCCGCTGCTCGATGTGTTTTTCGTCGATCTGCGCTCCTATCGCGGGCCGAACAGCCATGGGCTGGACGAAAAGCTTTCGCCGCAGTCGCGGATATTCGGCGAGCGGCAGGTGGCGTGGCTGAAGCGTGAATTGGTGCGCTCGACGGCGACGTGGAAGGTGATCGCCTGCGATCTGCCGATCGGGCTCGTGATCTGGGACGATTACGGCAATCGGCGCGGATCGGAATCGATCTCCAATGGCGACAACGGCGCACCGCTTGGTCGCGAGCTCGAATTCGCCGACCTCCTGCGCTTCATCCGCGATGCCGGGATATCAAACATGATCTGGCTGACGGCCGACGTGCATTACGCGGCGGCGCATCACTACAGTCCCGAGCGGGCGAAATTCCGCGAGTTCCTGCCGTTCTGGGAGTTCGTGGCCGGGCCGCTGCATTCGGGCACCTACGGGCCGCAGGAGCTCGACATGACCTTCGGGCCTGAAGTGAAGTTCATGAAGGCTGCTCCCGGCGGTGCCGAGCAGAACCTGCCGCCATCAGCAGGGATGCAATTCTTCGGGCTTGTCGATATCGATGGCGCCAGCGAGCAGTTGACGGTGCGGCTGATGGATCGCAACGACCAGGAGCTCTGGCGGGTGGTGCTCGACCCCGAAAGGACGAGCTGATGCGATCCGTGCTATACGTGCATTCCTCTCATTCCAGGCTCCCCCCTTTCGCATTCGCGAAAAACACTGTAAGAGCCGCCCCAATGCAATTGGCGCCCTCCCAGCGTGGCGCCCCAGCCTCAGAGATATAGACATATGGCACTTCGCAACATCGCGATTATCGCGCACGTTGACCATGGCAAGACGACACTGGTCGACGAGCTCCTGAAACAGTCCGGCTCGTTCCGCGAAAACCAGCGCGTTGCGGAACGCGTGATGGACTCGAACGACCTGGAAAAGGAACGCGGTATCACGATCCTTGCCAAGGCGACCTCGGTCGAGTGGAAGGGTGTTCGCATTAACATCGTCGACACCCCCGGCCACGCCGACTTCGGCGGTGAAGTCGAGCGTATCCTGTCGATGGTGGATGGCGCGATCGTTCTCGTTGACTCCTCTGAAGGCCCGATGCCGCAGACGAAGTTCGTCGTCTCCAAGGCGCTGAAGGTCGGCCTCCGTCCGATCGTCGCGATCAACAAGATCGACCGTCCCGATGGCCGCCACGAGGAAGTCATCAACGAAGTGTTCGACCTCTTCGCCAGCCTCGACGCCACCGACGAACAGCTCGACTTCCCGATCCTCTACGGTTCCGGTCGCGATGGCTGGATGAACTTCAATCCTGAAGGTCCGAAGGATGAAGGCCTGGCGCCGCTGCTCGACCTCGTGCTCAAGCACGTTCCGGAGCCGAAGGTTGCCGAAGGCCCGTTCACGATGATCGGCACCATCCTGGAAGCCAACAACTTCCTCGGTCGCATCATCACCGGCCGCATCAATTCCGGTTCGATCAAGCCGAACCAGGCCGTCAAGGTTCTCAGCCAGGATGGCAAGACGATCGAAACCGGTCGTATCTCCAAGATCCTCGCATTCCGCGGCATCGAGCGCACCTCGATCGAAGAAGCACATGCAGGCGACATCGTCGCCATCGCCGGCCTCTCCAAGGGCACGGTTGCCGACACCTTCTGCGATCCGGCTGTCAACGAAGCGCTGACCGCGCAGCCGATCGACCCGCCGACCGTCACCATGTCCTTCATCGTCAACGACAGCCCGCTCGCCGGCACCGAAGGCGACAAGGTTACCTCGCGCGTCATCCGTGACCGCCTGTTCAAGGAAGCCGAAGGCAACGTCGCGCTGAAGATCGAAGAAGCCGAAGGCAAGGATTCGTTCTACGTTTCCGGCCGCGGCGAATTGCAGCTCGCCGTTCTGATCGAAACCATGCGCCGCGAAGGCTTCGAGCTTGCCGTGTCGCGTCCGCGCGTCGTCATGCACAAGGACGAGAGCGGCCAGACCATGGAGCCGATCGAAGAAGTCGTCATCGACGTCGATGAAGAACATTCCGGCGTCGTCGTTCAGAAGATGTCCGAGCGCAAGGCTGAAATGACCGAGCTGCGTCCTTCGGGCGGCAACCGCGTTCGCCTGGTGTTCCACGCTCCGACCCGCGGCCTGATCGGCTACCAGTCGGAACTCCTGACCGACACGCGCGGCACCGCCGTGATGAACCGTCTGTTCAAGGACTACCAGCCCTACAAGGGTGAAATCGGTGGCCGCACGAACGGCGTTCTCCTCGCGAACGCTGCCGGCGAAGCCGTGGCCTACGCCATGTTCAACCTGGAAGATCGCGGCCCGATGATGATCGAGCCCGGCGAAAAGGTCTACATGGGCATGATCATCGGCATTCACTCCCGTGACAACGACCTCGAAGTCAACGTCCTCAAGGGCAAGCAGCTGACCAACATCCGCGCCGCTGGCAAGGACGAAGCCGTCAAGCTGACGCCGCCGATCCGCATGACGCTCGACCGCGCTCTCTCCTGGATCCAGGACGACGAGCTGATGGAAGTGACGCCGAAGTCGATCCGTCTGCGCAAGATGTATCTCGATGCCAACGACCGCAAGCGCTTCGCCAAGGCGAAGACCGCCTAAGTCGAACAGGCTCACAAGAGACTTCGAAACCCCGGCCATCGCGCCGGGGTTTTTATTTTGTGCGGTTCGCCGAATCCTTCTTGTCGCAATAGTTAAAAAAGCGTTAAATTTCAGCCGTCGTCCACATGTTAACCCTGTGGGCAATCCGGCTGAATGCGTTAGCGCATATGGTTAATTGTCCGCGACCGGGCCAGAGTAAGCGTTATGAAGACGTTGTCGATCGATGTTCGGCGGGCCGAGCCGCATGATTCCCGAGCTATCTCGGAGGTGCACCGGCTTGCGTGGAAACATACCTATGCCGGCATCATTCCGCACAAGGCGCTGACGCAGATGGTGGAACGCCGCGGCGAGAGCTGGTGGCGCAAGGCGACACGCGGACCGGCGACGCTGCTCGTGCTCGATGTCGCCGGAACGGTTGCCGGCTATGCAACGCTCGGTCTCAACCGCGCCCGCGCGCTGCCGCAGGAAGGCGAGATCTACGAACTTTATCTCCGCCCCGAATATCAGGGCATCGGCCTCGGCCACATGCTGTTTTCCGAAGCGCGGCGGCTTTTGAAGTCGCTCGGCTGCAAGGGCATGGTGGTCTGGTGCCTCGAAGAGAACGAGGGCGGCGCGGAGTTCTATCGCGGCCATGGCGGCATCGATTATTGCGAGGGTACCGAAACCTTCGACGAGAAGCCCTTGAAGAAGATCGGCTTCATCTGGAACTGAGCGATCTGCTCAACGACAAGGTGCGGGGGAGCCAAGTTTTGGCCTCTGCCCAGTTTTCCGGCATTTTGAAGGCCAGATCATAAAACAATCATGTGCCTGCGCGGTCGTGCCATGTTGCTTCGCGGCATGAATCCGATTATCTGGCTGCGAAGATTTCACGTCGCGGGAGTAATCGCATGCGCATCGACGCCATTGCCATTGGCAAGAACCCACCTGAGGACGTCAACGTCATCGTTGAAGTTCCCGTCGGTGGCCACCCGATCAAGTACGAGATGGACAAGGACGCCGGCACGCTGGTTGTCGACCGTTTCCTCTACACGCCGATGACCTACCCGGGTAACTACGGCTTCGTACCGCACACGCTGTCGGAAGATGGCGACCCGATCGACGTCCTGATCGCCAGCACCCGCCCGCTGGTTCCGGGCTGCGTCATCAACGTGCGCCCGATCGGCGTTCTGAAGATGGAAGACAATTCCGGCAAGGACGAGAAGATCATCGCCGTTCCGTCGCCGAAGCTGACCATGCGCTACGACAAGGTCAAGGACTACACGGATATGCCCGAGATCACGCTCAAGCAGATCGAGCACTTCTTCGAGCACTACAAGGATCTGGAACCCGGCAAGTGGGTGAAGATCTACGGCTGGGGCGACGCCAAGGAAGCCGGCCAGCTGATCCTCGAGGCGATCGAACGCGCCAAGAAGGAAAAGGCCTGATTACAGGCCTAGTAAAGCTTCCAGCTTTTTGATCAGATCCTCCGGCTCGGCATCGATCCGGAGGATTTTTTTACGCGACGTGTCGCCTGAGACGAGATCGATGGCCGACTTGGGGGCGCCGAGCTGCTTCGCGACAAGCGCGATCAGCGCCTTGTTGGCCTTGCCCTTCTCGGGAACGACCGAGACGCGGGCCTTCAGATGGGCCCTGCCGTCGGCATCCAGCTCAATTCCATCGAGCTGATCCCGCCCGCCATTCGGCGTCAGCCTGATGGCGAGGACGAGATGATCGTCAAAGGCCTGCCAGGGCCTTATCGCAACACCATCGGCACGATGGTGTTCCACATGAACGAGCGGATGAAGAAGATGATGAGCAGCAGGATGATCGGCGAGATGTCGATACCGCCGAGGTTCGGCAGCACGCGACGGATCGGCCGCAGCACCGGTTCGGTGACGTTGTAGAGGAACATGCCGACCGAATTGACGAACTGATTGCTGGAATTGATCACGTTGAACGCGTAGAGCCAGGAGAAAATGGCGCTGGCGATCAAAATCCAGGTGTAAAGATTCAAAGCCAAATCAATGGTTTGAAAAAGCGCAAGCATCGCAATCTCCAGTTCGTTGTTGACAGACATGTAGACATTGGCGACTAAACCGGCAAGAGCCGTGTGCAATGCCGCGGCAATTCATGTTTAACGGGCGCGTCGGGGAACGATATTTCGTCCGTTTGTTGGAAAGACATCATGTCCATCTCGGCTCACGGCGACCGCTTCGCGGCCTTCCGGCACTCCTCCTACACCCGCTTCTTCTTCGCGCGCTTTCTCTTGTCGTTTTCGCAGCAGATCGTCAGCGTCGCGGTCGGTTGGCAGATGTACGACCAGACGGGCAGCGCCATCTATCTCGGCCTGATCGGGCTGGTGCAGTTCCTCCCTTCGCTGCTGCTCATCCTCGTTACCGGCTCGGTGGCCGACCGCTATAACAGACGCGCCATCGCCTCGCTGTGCTCGCTGGTGGCCGCCCTTTGCACGCTGACGCTGCTTGGCATGACCATGACCGGCACCTTCTCGCCCATCCCTGTTTTCGCGGTGCTTCTGGTCTTCGGCATCGAGCGCGCCTTCATGTCGCCGGCGGTGCAGTCCTTGGCGCCCAATCTGGTGCCCGCCGACGATCTCTCGAACGCGATCGCCTGGAACTCGTCTTCCTGGCAGCTCGCCTCGATCACCGGCCCCGTCATCGGCGGCCTGCTCTACGGCATCAATGCGCATACGGCCTACACGGTGGCCGTGGTGTTCGCGGGCCTTGGGGCGGGGCTGCTCTTCCTGATCCCGAAGCCGGCGCAGAAGACCACGGGCGAGGCGAAGAGCTGGGACATGATCCTCGGCGGCTTCAAGTTCATCCGCACCGAGAAGGTGGTGCTGGGCGCGATCTCGCTCGATCTCTTCGCGGTGCTCTTGGGTGGCGCCACGGCGCTGATGCCGATCTTTGCGCGCGATATCCTGACGCTCGGCCCCTGGGGTCTCGGCCTGCTGCGCTCGGCACCGGGTGTAGGTGCCATCATCATGGCTGTGCTGCTTGCGACCTATCCGCTGAAGCACCGCGCCGGGGTCTACATGTTCGTCGGCGTGGCGCTGTTCGGGCTGGGCACGATCGCTTTCGGCCTATCTGATAATGTCGAGCTGTCGATCGCGGCGCTGGCGCTGATGGGCGCGGCCGACATGGTGTCGGTCTATGTGCGCGAGAGCCTGATCGCGCTCTGGACGCCCGACCAACTGCGCGGCCGCGTCAACGCCGTCAACATGGTGTTTGTCGGGGCGTCGAACGAGCTCGGCGAGTTTCGTGCAGGCACGATGGCTTCGGTGTTTGGCGCGGTGCCGGCGGTGGTCATTGGCGGGATCGGGACGCTGGTTGTGGCGGCGTTGTGGGCTAGCGGGTTTCCGCAGTTGCGGAAGATCGATACGCTGGATGCGCCGGAGCATGTGACGCGGGGGTAGTTTTCGGGGGGTGGCTAGCGTCGCGTGCGCGGCCCCCTCATCCGACCCTTCGGGCCACCTTCTCCCCGTTGGGGCGAAGGGGAGGTTGGCGCGAGTGGCTCACCCCGAGTCTCTTCTCCCCATCGGGGAGAAGGTGCCGGCAGGCGGATGAGGGGGCCACGCCCGCCAACATTCACCCATAATCCCTCACCCAGAAATCATCACCTCCGCCTCGATCTCGACCGGAAAATTCAGCGGCAGGCCGGCGACGCCGATGGCGGAGCGGGCGTGGCGGCCGACGTCCTGGCCGAAGACGTCGTTGATCAGCTCGGTGAAGCCGTTGATGACGGCGGGCGGGTTGGAGAAGTGGGGGGCGCAGTTGACCATGCCGAGAACGCGGCACCAGCCGGTGATGCGGTCGAGGCTGCCGAGTTCGCGCTTCAGGCTTCCCAGCATGGCGAGCCCGACCTTGCGGGCCGAGGCGTGGGCCTCCTCGATCGTCACCGTGTCGCCGACGATGCCGAAGGGGCCTGATGGGGAGCCGTCGGGGTTCTGCGGGCCGTGGCCAGAGATGAAGGCCCTATTCCCTCGCACGTTGACCCAGGGAAAGGGCAGCGTCATGTGCGAGGGCAGTTTCAGCGGCTGGGGCAGGACGAGGCCCAGCGAGACAAGCTTCTGTTCGTAGTTCGACATGCTGTTCCCCTGACATGGCTGCGGTCATGGCGCGCCTGGCGCGACCAATCGGCCGGATCGTGGATCGGAACCTGTTTCTGCTACTAAAATGCCGTCGAAGTGACGTCGCACACCATAGCACGACGCGGGGTGCTCCGCATCAGGCCGTCAGCGTGGCCTTCGCCGAGGGGGCCGATCTCGGCTTCTTGCCCTCGAAGACGAGATCGAGGAATTCGTTGAGCCAGGCCTTGAGCGGCGCGTCGAACAGCATGCGGCCTTCGAGATGCTCGCGGCCCTGCTGGGCGTTGGGGAGGATGAAGCGATGGGCGCCGTGGACGACCCAGCGGTGCATCATCGCCCGGGTCAGTTCGGCGTGGAATTGCAGGGCCCAGGCGTGGCCGTTGTAGCGGAAGGCCTGGTTCGGGTAGACGTCACCTTCAGCAAGAAGATCGGCGCCGCGCGGCAGATCGAAACCTTCGCGGTGGAAGTGGTAGACCATGCGCGGCCAGTGCATTAGCTGCCGGCCCTTTTCGGTCGCGCGCAGCGGGTACCAGCCGATCTCGGTGGTCTCGTCGGCATTGGCCGCGACCTTGCCGCCGAGATGGCGCACCAGCATCTGCGCGCCGAGACAGATGCCAAGCAGCGGCCTCTTCTCCTTCAGCGGCACATCGAGCCAGCTGATCTCGGCCTTGACGAAGTCGTCGGGATCGTTGGCGCTCATCGGGCCGCCGAAGACGACGGCGCCGGCATGCTCGGCAAGCGTTATCGGCAGCTTCTGGCCTAGCACCGGGCGGCGGATGTCGAGCGGATAGCCCTTCTCGGCGAGCAGCTGGCCGACGCGGCCGGGGCTGGAGCTCTCCTGATGCAGCACGATCAGGACCGGGCGTTTGCCTTCGAGGCTTGAGCCCGGGTCGTTGGGGCCGGCAATGCCGGTGCCCGCCGCGCCTGTACTGTCAGTCGGCATCGTCTTGCACCACATCGATGCCGGTGACCCGTTTCGCTGCCTCCTGACGCTTCTGGATGCGCTCGCGGGCCGACACGCCGAGAAGCTCGGCGATGCGCCAGATGGCGTCGTCCTCCATCTCGCTGCGCTCGCCATCGGCATAGACGATGTCCCAGAGAATGCCGATCAGCTCCAGGCGCTGTTCGGTGTCCAGATGGCGCTTCAGGTCGGAGGTGAAGCGGTAATAGTCGACAGCGTCGCTTTCGGCTTCCCGGCCGGCGGCAATCAGCGCGTCGAGCTGCTTGCCGTCGAGACAGTACTGGTCCTTCAGGAGCGTGCGTAGACGCTTCTTCTCGCTGTCCTTGATCTGGCCGTCGGCCTCCATGACCTGCATGCAGAGTGCGGCCACCGCGATGCGGGGATCATCGGGCGCGAAGCTGCTCTTTTGGGTGTCTGCGGTCAGGTTCTGAAAAAATGCCTGGAAGCGTTCGAACATACGGGTCCTGTTTGGCTAGAAGAGGCGAAGCCGTGTCTTGGGTTCTGGCTCGGCCGATGGATTGCGCACACCCGGATCATCCGGCAGGCCGCCGAAGAAGGGGCGCGGTTCGGGAGTGTCGGCAGGTTTGCTCGCGGTTGCCGGCTCCTTCGGGGCCGGTTTCGGCTTGGCGGGCGCGGGTGCTGCGGGCGTCTCGGCCACCGGGCGGGCGGCCTTGGCGATGGTGGCGGCGCGTTCGAGCTCGATGATGCGGTGATCGCCGGCGGCACTTTCGGGCCTGACATCGCGCACCGGCGGCAGGCTCTTCAGCGCGCTGTCGATGGAGATGACGGAGCCTTCTTCGACCGGGCCTTCGACCTGGCCGAACGGTGCCTTCCAGACGAAGGCGTCGAGCTTGCCCGTGACCGGCGAGAGCGGCAGCCATTTGTCGGAGACGTAGCCGTCAGCCACCCATGCCGGATCGCGCGGCGCCTTCAGCGCCTGGGCGAGCCAGTGGCGGATGCGGCCTTGGTCGCCGGTCTCGGCTTCCTCGATATCGGCGAGCAGCAGGAAGGCTGCCTCGCGCGGCTCGATGCGGGCGGCTGCCTCGGCCTTGGCGCGGGCCTTGGCGAAATCCCTGATGTCGAGTGCTGCCTGGGCAACGATCAACAGCGATTCGATGTTGTTGGGGCGGAGCGCCTCCAGCTTTTCGGCGCGCTTCAGCCGGTCGGCGAGCGAATCGCCGCTGCGGGCGCGCACATAGGTGGCGCCGATCTCGGGATGCGGGTTGGTCTTCCAGGCCTGTTCGAGAATGGAGGCTGCCTTGCGCAGCTTGTCTTCGCGAAACAGCGCCTTGGCGGCGATGATCGCGGCCGGCTCGAAATCGGCCGAGAGTTTCAGCGCATGCGTGGCGTCGTCGCGGGCGCCTGAAGGATCGTTCTCCAGCTTCTCGTCGGCGCGCGCAGTCAGAAGCACGGCGCGCAGGCGGTCGGCCTCGGCCTTTTCGATGACGCGGGCGGCCTTCTGCTGCTCGAGCAGGCGGATCGCATCATCCCAGCGGCCGGACTGGCTGCGGTATTCAAGCGTCGCCTGGGCGGCCCAGGGAAGGTAGGGCGCGTTGTCGGCGGCCTTTTCGGCGTATTGCCGGGCGGCCTCGTTGGCGCCGAGGCGCTTGGCTTCGAGATAAAGGCCGCGCAGGCCGAGCTCGCGGGTTTCGGGATCCTCGACCATCGCCTCGAACTTGGCGCGGGCCTCGTCATGCCGGCCCTCGATCAGGGCTGCCTGGGCTTCGAGCAGCGCGATCAGCGGCTCCTGGTCGGCGCGGATAAGGCCGCGCGAACGGGCGGCCATCTTGCGAGCCATCAGCGCATTGCCGGCGCCGGCGGCGATCAGGCCGGTCGAGAGCGCCTGGTAGCCACGGTCGCGCTTGCGGGCGCGGAAATAGCGGGTCACGGAGTGCGGCGAGGTCCAGATGACGCGCACCAGCCACCAGGCGACCATGACGACCGCGATCAGCGCGATGATCGCGGTTGCGGCGACGATCAGCCGGGTCTGATAGAGCTGGCCTTCCCAGATGAGCGAAAGATCGCCGGGGCGATCGGCAAGCCAGGAGAAGCCGTAGCCGAGAACAAGCACGAGAAGCGCGAAGACGACGAGCCTGATCATATCCTCAGCCCTCCTTGCCGGTGCTTGGGCCAGTACCGGAGACAGCCTTCGACAGCGCGCTGCCGACAAGCTCCTCGACGCGGATGCGGGCGTCCAGCGATTGTTTGAAGGCGGCGGACGCCTGCTTGGCATCTGCCGGCAGCGTGGTCCACTCGTTGGCCGCACCCGGCAAGTCGCCGTTCTTCACCTTGTCTTCCATGCGCGCGGCAATCGCCTCGACGCTTTCGCCCTCAATATTGCCGACCGGGCGCACGCTGACCAGCGACTTGGCGCCAGCCATCAGCCGGTCGGACCAGCTCTCGTTCGGATCGGCCTTGTTGACGCTGCCGACAATCGCGGTCGCGACATCGGGCGCCTGGCGGATCAGCTCGGCGCGCGAGGGCACGCCTGTTTCGGCGAAACTCTTGAGGTCGGCGACGACGGGGTCATCGGGCGAAACGCCGGCATAGGTGTCGAGCTCGGCGACGAAAGGACCGCCACGATCGATCGCCGCCTTCAGGCCGGCTGCGGCGATCGCCTTGGCGACGGCGACGTCCTGGCGCGGCTCATTGAGCTTCTGTTCGGCGGCGGTGAGGCGCTGTTCGAGCTCGGCGCCGTTGTTGGCACGCTGCTCGGTCGCCTGGCTGACGGCGCCGCGTAGCTGGTCGAGCTCCGCGGTGAGATCCGATATCTTCTGGTTCAGCGCATCGACGGTGGCGCTGTCGGTACCAGAGCCGGCTGCCTGAGGCGCCTTGGCGGCGGTCTCAAGTGCTGCGATGCGGCTTTCGAGCGCATCATTGACCGGCGCTGCCTGCGGTGCGGCGGCGAGGTTGGCGACGGACTGCTTGAGGCCGTCGATTTCGCCGGAGAGGTTGGCGATTTCGGGCGAAGCCGTCTCAGGCGCCGAGGAGCCGGGCAGGAAGCCGGCATACTGGATGGCGCCGGCACCGATCAACGCGATCAGCCCGCCGACGATGCCGGCGGCGATCAGCCCGGACGTGCCGCCGGGTTGCCGCTGTGGCTCGCTCTTGGGGGGCTCCACGGGTTCGGGCGCATGGTTATAGGGCGGCAGTTCGGGATCGGGAGCCTTGTCATAGGCGAAGGGCTCCGCCGTCTCTTCAGCAGGAGTTTCCGCCTTGGCCCTCGAGGCGTCGCTCTCGTCGATACCTTCATCGGGAACGATCGATTCGCTGGTCTCCGACGGCGCTTCGGCTACCTCGTCGGCCGTCTTGCCGATATCGTGTTGCGCGTCCTTGCTGGCACTCTCCTCCGAGGCAATCTCCTGCGCATCCAAGTCGATCGTGACCGGCTCGTCGGTGCTCTTCGAATGGCGGGGCGGATTTCCTGGTGCCATGAGACCCTCATAATTCTTACAGTGGTTCGAAAGTAGTCAGTGAGGCCGGTGAAGGAAAGAGGCCAGATGAAATTTGCGAAATTAGGTCGCGACCTTGGCTGAAATTGGATTGGTTCGGGAGGCTGTCGGGGTGGCATTGCCCGGACAACGCAAAAGGTTTAATAATGAACCAATTGATTTAATATTAGACTGATTGGTTTGTTATTAGACCAATCAGTGAACCGCTGAGGATTGTGTGCGATGGCACGAACCATTTCGCAGAGTGCAATCAGGAACCCTGTCGACCTCATTTTCGGGGTGGATTCGAATGTGCGTGTCCTGCGGGTGTTGGCGCGCCATGGCGGGCTACTGTCCGCCGCCGATATCAGCCAGCGCGCGGCCTTGTCGAAGAGCAGTACGCGCCTTGGGCTGCTCTCGCTGGAGGAGATTGGCGTCATCTTCGCCGAAGGGACGGGATACAACCGGCTATACCGGCTGTATCCCGAGTATTGTCTTGCTGATCAGATACGAAGCCTTTTCGACGTCGAAGATCGGCGGTTTGCCGATATCGTCGAGGCCGTGAAGGATAGCGCCGGCAGCAAGGCGCCGCTGGTCAAAAGCCTATGGATCTACGGCAGTGTCGCGCGCGGCGAGGATCGGCTTCGCAGCGACCTGGATGTCGCTGTCGTGGCCGGCGCTGGAGACCTCGCGGCAGTGGTCGAGACGATCCGGGACAGCCTGGCCGCGCATGCCGAGCGGCTCGGTTTCACCGCAAGCGTCGTCGGTCTCGATATGTCCGATGTCGAGCGGCTCGCACGTGATCGTGACCCCTGGTGGGCCAATGCGGTTGCGGATGCGATCGTGCTGTCGGGCAGGCGGCCGGAGGAGCTTGCCGCCTCGGTTGGGGCCGATGCCGATGGTTAGGTCGAGGCCGGGCAAGAAGACGGATGTGGCTTATGTTTCGGCGCGGCTCGCTGTGGCGAGGGCCTATTTGAAGGACGCCCAGAACAGCAATGCGTGGGCGGACCCCGGCGATCTCGGAAACCCGTCCATTGCGACGTCAATCAATTGCGCCATTGCCTATGCCGATGCCATCACCGCCAGGTATCGCGGCGAGATCAATCAGGGGGATCATGGCGCGGTGATCAAGCTGCTTCGCGCGGCACTCGGCAATGCATTTCCGAAGCACCAGGAGACAAACCTTCGGGCGCTTCTGGAGCAGAAGGACGAGGTGCAATACGGGGGGCGCGCGAAGTCGCGGGACGATGCGGCGCGGGCGCTTGTTCGGCTTGAGGAGTTTGTTGCCTGGGCGGAAACCCAACTTATGAAATGACGGCTCCATCGCTCACAGAAGCGACAACAGGGCTGTCTCGTCGGGGCTATCGGGTGTGGCGGATTGGCCTTGCAGGGTCGGGGGAATCGCGTCGGCGATGGCCGGGCTGAGGCAGAGGAGGCGGACGCCGATGAGGGCGTCGAGGTTGGCGGAGATTTCCTTGAGGGCGAAGAAATCCTCGGCGGTGCGGCGGGAATAGAAGAGGATCGCGTCGGGTTCGTGGGCCGAGAAGAGTTCGCGGAGCAACTGGTCGGGAATGTCTAGGCGGCGCATGCGGTAGCATTCGACGGTGGTGACGGTCAGGCCAAGGTCTGCGGCGCGGGTCTCGAAAGTTTCGGCGCGGGGGAAGCCGGCGAGATAGAGGAGGTTGGTCTTGTCCGATCGCGCGGTGTCGCGTTGCGCGATGCGATCGGCGAGGTCGGCACCGTCGCCGGTGGAGGCGGTGACGTCTCGGAAGCCGGCTGCCCTTGCTTCGTCCGCGGTGGCGTCGCCGACGGCGAAGAGGGGGCGGGAGAGATATGGGGCGAGGTCATCGGGGCGTTCGGTGAGGACGCGGATCGCCTCGGCGCTGGTGACTGATATCGGGCCGCCGGAGTTGGCGAGCGCCGTGAAGGCGGCGTCCGGGTCGTGGGCGGGGGCCGATAGCGGCAGCATGATCGGCTCGTGTCCCATCTCCGCCAGCCGTTTTGCGGTGCGCTCGCCCGGATGCGGTGGACGGGTGACGAGCACGCGCATGCGCCGTCAGCTCCAGCTGTCGAAGAACGAGGTGCCGGCGCGGGCGCGGATATCCTGGCCGGCGCGGGTGCCGAGCGCTACCGCGTCGCGGCGGTGGCCGTCGATGGTGATCGCATGCTGGCTGCGGCCATCGGGGGTGATGATCAGTCCGTGCAGGCGGATCTGGTCGCCCTCGCAGACGGCATAGCCGCCGATCGGCGTGCGGCAGGAGCCGTCGAGTGCGCCCAAAAAGGCGCGCTCGCAGGAGACGGTGTCGTAGGTCCTGATGTCGTTGATAGGTGCCAGCAGCGCGTCCGTCACGGTGTCGCCGATGCGGCTTTCGATGCAGATCGCGCCCTGGGCAGGCGCCGGGGGGAAAGTGTCGGGGTCGAGGATGTCGGTGATGACCTCGACCTTGCCGAGCCGCTTCAAGCCGGCGAGCGCCAAGAGCGTCGCGTCGACCTGACCCTCGTTCAGCTTGCGCAAACGGGTGTCGACGAGGCCGCGGAAGGTGATGACTGATATATCGGGGCGCATGCGGCGGATCAGCGCCTGGCGGCGCAGCGACGAGGAACCGACGGTGGCGCCATGCGGCAGGTCGATCAGCTTCGGGGCGGTGCGGCCTACGACAGCATCGCGAATGTCTTCGCGCGGCAGGTAGGCGGAGAGACAGAGCCCTTCGGGCAGCGTCGTCGGCATGTCTTTCGAGGAGTGCACGGCGATGTCGAGGTCGCCGCTCGAGAGCTTCTCTTCCAGTTCCTCGGTGAACAGGCCCTTGCCGCCGATCTCGGAGAGCGAGCGATCGGTGATGCGGTCGCCCTTGGTCGAGAGCACGACGATCTCGAACATCTCCTCTGGAAGGCCGTGGGCGGCCATCAGCCTGTCGCGGGCTTCGTTTGCCTGGGCGAGCGCCAGCGGGCTGCCTCTGGTGCCGATCCGGAAAGGTTTTGTTTGCATCCGCATTGATCCGTTGTTACCGGAGTTTCTCGTAAACAGGTTTCAGACCCATCGCAATCAACGATCAGGCACCATGGCTCCCTTTCTGCGCATCCTCGGTATCGAAACAAGCTGCGACGAAACCGCCGCCGCCGTTGTCGAGCGGGATGCGAAGGGTGTGCCGACCGTGCGCTCCGACGTGGTGCTGAGCCAGCTCGAAGAGCATAGCGCCTATGGCGGCGTGGTGCCAGAAATCGCCGCGCGCGCCCATGTCGAGGCACTCGATACGCTGATCGACGAGGCTTTGAAACGCGCCAATGTGTCGCTGTCCGACATCGATGCGATTGCCGCGACCTCGGGTCCGGGGCTGATCGGCGGGCTGCTTGTCGGGCTGATGACCGGCAAGGCGATTGCAAAGGCATCCGGCAAGCCGCTCTATGCAGTCAACCATCTCGAGGGCCATGCGCTGACGGCGCGGCTGACGGACGGGCTTTCTTTTCCCTATCTGATGCTGCTGGTTTCCGGCGGGCATACGCAGCTGATCCTGGTGCGCGGGGTCGGCGAGTACGAGCGCTGGGGCACGACGATCGACGACGCGCTGGGCGAGGCCTTCGACAAGACGGCGAAGTTGCTCAGCCTGCCCTATCCGGGCGGGCCGGCCGTCGAGCGGGCGGCGAAGTCGGGCAATCCCCAACGTTTCAAGTTTCCACGGCCGCTGGTCGGCGAGGCGAAGCTGAATTTCTCCTTCTCCGGCTTGAAGACGGCCGTGCGGCAGGCGGCGACCGAGATCGCGCCGCTGACCGACCAGGACGTGGCCGATATCTGCGCCTCGTTCCAGGATGCCGTGTCGCGGACGCTGAAGGACCGGATCGGGCGCGGGCTCGAGCGGTTCAAGGCGCTCTATCCCGATGTCGAGCAGCCGGCGCTGGTGGTGGCGGGCGGCGTTGCCGCCAATCTCGTCGTGCGCGGCACGCTGCAGGCGCTGTGCGACAAGAACCGTTTTCGCTTCGTGGCGCCGCCGCTGCATCTGTGCACCGACAACGCCGTCATGATCGCCTGGGCCGGGCTGGAGCGGATGGCAACGGGCGTTGCGCCCGATGATCTCGACGTGCAGCCGCGCTCGCGCTGGCCGCTCGATTCGAGCGCCGAGACATTGCTGGGCTTCGGCAAGCGGGGAGCAAAGGCATGAGCGGAGAAAGCGAAACGATCGCCGTCATCGGCGCCGGCGCCTTTGGGACGGCACTGGCGGCCGTGATCGCGCTGACGGGGCGGCACAAGGTGACGCTGATTGGCCGCGATCCGCAGCTGATGGCCGATCTCGCGGCCGAGCATCTGCACGACGCGGCGCTTCCCGGCATTCCGTTGCCCGAGACGCTGCAATTTTCCGCCGAGCCGGATGCGATCGGCGATGCCGGCATCGTGCTCTTTGCCATGCCCTCGCAGGCGCAGGCCGATGCGGCGCGGCAATACGAACCTTACCTGGCTAATGATGCCGTCGTCGTCACCTGCGCCAAAGGCATCGAGAAGACCACGGGCAATCTGTTGACCGACATGCTGGCCAAGGCGTTGCCGGGGCATGCGATCGCGGTCCTGTCCGGGCCGGGCTTTGCGGCCGATATCGCCAAGGGGCTGCCGACCGCGATGGTGGTTGCCGCCGAAGATGGCGAGATCGCCGAGCGGCTGGCGCAGGCGATCTCCGGGCGCACCTTCCGGCTCTATCCGTCGTCCGACAGGATCGGCGTGCAGCTGGGCGGCGCCTTGAAGAACGTGCTGGCGATTGCCTGCGGTATCGTCGAGGGCGCCGGCATCGGCGATTCGGCGCGGGCGGCGCTGATTGCGCGCGGGCTGGCCGAGATGTCGCGCTTCGTCGTCGCCAAGGGCGGGCAGGCGGATACGGTGCCGGGTCTATCCGGTCTCGGCGACCTCGTCTTGACCGCCACCAGCCATCAATCGCGCAACCTGCGTTTCGGCATCGCGCTCGGGCGCGGCGAGACGCGCGACCCCGCGCATGGCGAACTCGTCGAGGGGGCGTTTGCCGCCGCCGTCGTGTCGCGGCTCGCCAAGTCGCTTGATATCGACATGCCTGTCACCGACGCGGTGTCCGCAATCATCGAGGGCAAGCTCGGCATTGCCTCCGCCATCGACCAGCTGATGACGCGTCCGATCACGACCGAATAGGAGAACCCACATGCTTTTCGCCTTTGTCTGCAAGGATAAGCCTGGCCACCTCAATGTCCGCATGGACACGCGCCCCTCGCATGTCGAGCATCTCAATGCGCTCAACGCTGCCGGCACGCTGAAGATGGCTGGTCCGTTTCTCGATGCCGAGGGCAAGCCTTGCGGCAGCCTCGTGATCGTCGAGGCCGAGACCATCGAGGCGGCTACGGAGATCGCCAATGCCGATCCCTATGCCAAGGCCGGCCTGTTCGAGAGCGTCGAGGTGAAGCCCTTCAACTGGGTCTTCAACAAGCCGGAGGCGTAAGCAAGTGGCGCACTGGCTTTACAAATCCGAACCGTCCGCATGGTCCTGGGAACAGCAGAAGGCTGCCGGCGAAAAGGGCACGGAGTGGACCGGCGTTCGCAACTATCTGGCGCGCAACAACATGCGGGCGATGCAGATCGGCGACAAGGGCTTCTTCTACCACTCCAATGACGGGCTGGAGATCGTCGGCATCGTCGAGGTCTGCGCGCTGTCGCATCCCGATTCGACCGCCAAAGGCGATCCCAAGTGGGACTGCGTCGATATCCGCGCCGTCCGTGACATGCCGAAGCCGGTGACGCTGAAGGATGTGAAGGCGAGCGAGGCGCTGTCGAAGATGTCGCTGGTGACGTCGATGCGGCTTTCCGTGCAGCCGGTGACCGACGAGGAATGGGCCGAGGTCTGCCGCATGGGCGGGCTCGACAACCCGCCGCGCTGATATCGTGAAGACCGACCCCGCGCTCTTCATCCGCGACAATACCAGCCCGATGACGCCGCCGCATGTGCCGGAGATCCGGCTCAACCTGGCGAGCGAAGCACATGAGCTGTGGCTGAAGACGGAAGAAGAGCTCGCCGAAATCGGTCTGCCGCCGCCGTTCTGGGCTTTCGCCTGGGCGGGCGGGCAGGGGCTGGCGCGCTATGTGCTCGATCATCCCGAAACGGTTGATGGCAAGCGCGTCGTCGATTTCGCCAGCGGCTCCGGGCTGGTGGCGATCGCGGCGAAGATGGCTGGCGCGGACAGCGTGCTCGCCGCCGATATCGATCCTTGGACGAAGACAGCGGTGGCGCTCAATGCCGAGCTGAACGGGGTCGAGATCGGCTTTACCGGCGAGAACCTGATCGGCTCGGAGGTCGATGCCGATGTGCTGCTTGCGGGCGACGTGTTCTATGATCGCGACTTTGCCATGGCGCTGGTGCCGTGGTTCGAGCGACTTGCGGCCGGCGGGGTGATCGTGCTCGTCGGCGATCCCGGGCGGGCCTATCTGCCGAAGGATCGGCTGTCGGCCTGCGCGGTTTATCAGGTGCCGGTGACGCGGGCGCTTGAGGACAGCGAGGTCAAGAAGACCACGGTCTGGCGCTTCAACGGCTGATGGGCTCTATCAGGGGCGGATGACGCAGACGCCCTGTTCGTAGGAGCAGGCATTGCGACGATTGTTGACGTGGATGACCTTCGCCATCGGCGCCAGACGGACCGTCGGCTGATATCCATAACCGGCATAGCCGTAACCGCCGACATAGGTGCCGCCATCCGTCTCATAGGCATAGGATGAGCCGGCATAGGTGCCTGACGGCGCGCGCGCTTCGCCGCGCCGGTCGATGATGACGATGTTGCTTCGGGCAAAATTGGACGAGGGTGAGGCGAAGCGCTGGATGAAGCGGCCTCGGCCCGGATGCGGGCGATAGCCGTCGTAGCCGCCGGCGATCTGCCGCGGGCCGTTGTTCCAGCCGCCATAATTGCCGATGATCGACGTGCCGCGGTGGCGGATGACCGAGCCGGATGCGAAGCCGTTTGCGATGCCGCGATGGCCCATGCCTTGTCCGATGTTGCCATATCCGATGCCGCCGGCATGGCCGCGATCGTGGTGGCGCGGGGCGAAATTGCCGCCGAAATCGCCGGCTGCGGCGGGCAGCGCGATCAGCGCCGCTGCGGCAAGCGGAACGAGTTTCGAGGATGTCTTGAACATCGCGTTGGTCTCCGGAAACGGAATGCTTAACAAAGCGTTAACGCGAAAATGCGCCAAAAGCGCAGGCTTGTCCACCAAAGCTTGAAAATTCATCCGCAAGGGGTAGCGGGGCGGGCCGGTTGACCTATGTCAACTGCGACGTCAAGACGCAAATCGATTAAATTCGGTGGGTGCGTCAATTATACTTGTCGTTAGGTGTTTCGGTGATTAAACGTCGCCAATGATGCAACGCACGCACAGCTTTGTGACCATCGTGTGGATGCTTGGATGCTTTCCGGATCCCGGGAGGCGCAGAAAGACCGCCGCGAGGTTCTGATGGCGAACGTGACAAATAATCGGCCCCTGTCGCCGCATTTGCAGATTTATAAACCAATCCCCACCATGGTTATGTCGATCGTCCACCGTATCACCGGTGGGGCGCTCTATGTCGGTACGCTTCTGGTCGCCTGGTGGCTGATCGCGGCCGCAACCGGCGTCGGCGCCTATGACTGGGCCAACTGGGTGCTCGGCAGCATCATCGGCAAGCTCGTGCTGCTAGGCTACACCTGGGCGCTCATCCATCACATGCTCGGCGGCTTCCGCCACTTCATGTGGGACCTCGGTCACGGCTTCGACAAGCAGTTCTCGACCAAGCTCGCCATCGCCAACATCATCGCCTCGCTCTGTCTGACCTTGCTGGTCTGGGTGATCGGCTTCCTCATTCGCTTCTAAAGGTTGATCACATGGATATGCGTACCCCCTTGGGTAAGGTTCGCGGCCTCGGTTCGGCCAAGGACGGCACCGAACACTTCTGGCGCCAGCGCGTGACGGCCGTTGCCAACGTGCCGCTCTTCCTCTTCTTCATCATCTTCATGATCATCCATGCCGGCCAGCCCTATGCGCAGGTGGTTCACGCGCTGTCGAACCCCTTCGTCGCCGTCGTCATGGGCCTGATGGTCGTGTCGGGCGTTATCCACATGAAGCTCGGCATGCAGGTCATCATCGAAGACTACGTGCACCATGAAGTCACCAAGATCGCGCTCGTGATGCTCAACACCTTCTTTTCGATCCTGATGGCGGGGCTCTGTCTCTTCGCCATTCTGAAGATCGCCTTCGTAGGATAATTGATATCATGGCATCGAATTCATCCGCTCAGAATGGCCCCGCTCAGAACGGGAAGGCCTACAAGTACATCGATCACTCCTATGACGTGATCGTCGTCGGCGCCGGCGGCGCCGGCCTGCGCGCCACGCTCGGCATGGCCGAACAGGGCTTCAAGACCGCCTGCATCACCAAGGTGTTCCCGACCCGCTCGCACACCGTTGCGGCGCAGGGCGGCATCGCCGCTTCGCTGCGCAACATGACGCCCGACAGCTGGCAGTGGCACCTCTACGACACCGTCAAGGGCTCCGACTGGCTCGGCGACGTCGACGCCATGCAGTACCTCACCATGGAAGCGCCGAAGGCGGTCTATGAGCTCGAGCACTACGGTGTTCCCTTCTCGCGCAACGAAGAAGGCAAGATCTACCAGCGCCCGTTCGGCGGCCACATGCAGAACTACGGCGAAGGTCCGCCGGTACAGCGCACCTGCGCCGTTGCCGACCGTACCGGCCACGCCATCCTGCACACGCTTTACGGCCAGTCGCTGCGCCACAACGCGGAATTCTTCATCGAGTATTTCGCGCTCGACCTGATCATGTCGGATGACGGCAGCCGCTGCACCGGCGTCGTCGCCTGGTGCCTCGACGACGGTACGATCCATCGCTTCGCCGCCAAGATGGTGGTGCTGGCGACCGGCGGCTACGGCCGCGCCTATTTCTCGGCGACCTCGGCGCATACCTGCACCGGCGACGGCGGCGGCATGGTTGCCCGCGCCGGCCTGCCGCTGCAGGACATGGAGTTCGTGCAGTTCCACCCGACCGGCATCTACGGCTCCGGCTGTCTGATCACCGAGGGTGCGCGCGGCGAAGGCGGCTACCTCGTCAATTCCGAGGGCGAGCGCTTCATGGAACGCTATGCGCCGTCGGCCAAGGACCTTGCCTCGCGCGACGTCGTTTCGCGCTGCATGACGCTGGAAATTCGCGAAGGTCGCGGCGTCGGCAAGAACAAGGACCACATCTTCCTGCATCTCGACCATCTCGATCCGGCCGTTCTGCATGAGCGCCTGCCGGGGATTTCCGAGAGCGCCAAGATCTTCGCCGGCGTCGACGTGACGCGCGAGCCGATCCCGGTCCTGCCGACCGTTCACTACAACATGGGCGGCATTCCGACGAACTACTGGGGCGAGGTGCTGAACGCCGACAGCTCCAATCCGGAGCGCATCATTCCGGGCCTGATGGCCGTCGGCGAAGCCGGCTGCGCCTCGGTGCACGGGGCAAACCGTCTCGGCTCCAACTCGCTGATCGACCTCGTGGTCTTCGGCCGCGCCGCCGCCATTCGCGCCGGTGAAGTCATCGACCGCGCGGCACCGGTGCCGCATCTCAACGTCGCCGCCTGCGACAAGATCATGGACCGTTTCGACGGCCTGCGTCATGCCTCTGGCTCTACGCCGACGGCCAATCTTCGCGAGAAGATGCAGCGCGCCATGCAGGAAGACGCCGCCGTGTTCCGTACGCAGGAATCGCTGGAATCGGGCTGCCAGCGCATCTCGGCCATCTGGCAGGAAATGCGCGACATCAAGGTCACCGACCGCTCGATGGTCTGGAATTCCGACCTCGTCGAGACGCTCGAGCTGCAGAACCTGATGGCCAACGCCATCACCACGATCTACGGCGCCGAAGCGCGCAAGGAGAGCCGTGGTTCGCACGCCCGCGAGGACTACACGGAAGGCGCATTCGCCGGCCGCGACGACGTCAACTGGCGCAAGCACACGCTGGCCTGGGTCAACGAGACAGGTGACGTCAAGCTCGACTACCGCCCCGTGCATACCGAGCTGATCGCGGAAGGGATCGACCCGCAGAAGATCGCGCCCAAGGCGCGTGTTTACTGATGGGGAATGTGAGAGAATAGGCAAAGGATCGTTGCCGGAGGCACTGCCATGGGTGAAATGCAAATCAAAATCGCTGATGAAGCGCTGCTGACGCGTATTTCCGATCGGGCGCGGTTGAACAACCGCTCCGTCGAGGAAGAGGTGGAAGCGCTGCTGCAGGCAGCGGTGCCGGCTCGCCACCGACGCGAAGATCTTCCGGCGATCGCTGCCAGAATTCGCGCGATGACGCCGAAGGGCGTCAAGCAGACGGCTGCTGTGGAGATGTTGCGAGAGGATCGGGATCGTTGATCTACGTTGTCGATGCATCGGCTGCCATCGCATGGTTCGTGCCGGAGCCGGACCATATCAACGCCGATTTCTTGCTTGGCGATTCGATCCGGAGAGTTGCTCCGGATCTGATCTTCTCGGAAGTCGCCAATGTTCTGCAGCGCAAAATTCGGCTTGGTCAAATCACGCCTCAGCAGGCGGTGGATGGATTGACGACGCTGGACGAGAGCATCGATGTCGTCTTGCCATCTCAGGCGCTGGTGAAATTGGGGTTCGAGTTGTCGCGTAAGCTCGATCACTCCGTCTACGACTGCATGTATCTGGCGGCAACGCATTCGACCGACGGCAGCTTCATGGTGACTGCCGACAAGAAATTTCTAACCAAGGCAAATGCCGCCGGCGAGGGTGGCCGGATACGGACCCTCGAAACGGCGCAGGCGCTGTTCGTCTCTGAGCAGGAAAACAAACATGGTTGAACTCGCACTTCCCAAGAATTCCCAGATACGCGAAGGCAAGGTGTGGCCGAAACCGGCCGGTGCCACCAATACACGCGAATTCCGCGTCTATCGCTGGAGCCCTGACGATGGCCAGAACCCGTCGATCGACACGTTCTATATCGACGTCGACGATTGCGGCCCGATGGTGCTCGATGGTCTGCTCTACATCAAGAACAAGATCGACCCGACGCTGACGCTGCGCCGTTCCTGTCGCGAGGGCATCTGCGGTTCCTGCGCGATGAACATCGACGGCACCAATACGCTGGCCTGCACCAAGGGTCTCGACGACATCAAGGGCTCGGTGAAGATCTATCCGCTGCCGCATATGCCCGTCGTCAAGGACCTCGTCCCTGATCTCACCAACTTCTACGCCCAGCACCGCTCGATCGAGCCCTGGCTGAAGACGGTGTCGCCGGCGCCGGCGACCGAGTGGAAGCAGAGCCACGAAGACCGCCAGAAGCTCGACGGCCTCTACGAGTGCATTCTGTGCGCCTGCTGCTCGACCTCCTGTCCGAGCTACTGGTGGAACGGCGACCGCTATCTCGGTCCGGCCGTGCTGCTGCAGGCCTATCGCTGGCTGATCGACAGCCGCGACGAAGCCAAGGGTGAGCGCCTCGATAACCTCGAGGATCCGTTCCGCCTCTATCGCTGCCACACGATCATGAACTGCGCGCAGACCTGCCCGAAGGGCCTGAACCCGGCCAAGGCGATCGCCGAAATCAAGAAGATGATGGTCGAGCGCCGCGTCTGACGCGATGCCATCCATCCGGCGGCCCTTGTCGGGCCGCCGATGCCTGCCGGTGCGAGATGACCATCGTTCAATCGTGAAACAGGCGACAGCATTTCCAGAAGAAATGACTGGTCATCACCTTGCTGACAAATTCTATCTTCAGGAAGTTCTCAGCCGTAAAGGTTGAATTGCGCTGTCACAGGCCTAGCTCCGTCAGGCAATTCACGGCCATTACGGCTTGATTAACCAAAGTGAAACACGTTCATTCGAAAATAAGCTAATTACTATTTTCATGCGACAAAAGCGGACATTCGGGAGCATTCAGATGCAGTTGCGATATGCGATGACAGGTATGGCGGTCGTTCTGTCACTCGCCGGTTGCCAGCGTACAGCCTATAACGACGCTAGCTACAGCGCAGCGCCGGCACCTTTGACGGCGCAGCCCGTGCCTCAGGTGCAGGGCGGTCAGCTGCCTCCTCCCGGTGGTTCCTCGCAGTTTCCGGCCGCTCCGGCCACGACGGCGCCGATGGGCGGCGTGCAGGGCGGCGGCGCAATGGCGGCCAATGGCGGCGGCCTCGACGTCACCAAGGAATCCCTGGTCGGCAGCTGGCGGGTCAACGGCTCCTGCGACATGTTCCTGACGCTCACCAACCTCGGCAGCGGTTCGCGCGGCGGTACGCGCGGCTGCGTCGGCGAGCTGACGGCGATGGGCTCCTGGGAAGTGTCGGGCAAGCAGGTCCTGCTCAAGGACCGCAACGGCAACCAGATCGGCAGCGTCTACAAGACCGCCGACAACGCCTTCAGCGGCCAGACCAACAGCGGCCAGCCGATCGCGCTCAGCCGATAAGCGAGCGGGCGGCTCGCTCCGCCGATCTTTTTCAGGCGGATATTTAAATGCAACCGATGCCAGACTACAGCTTGAGCGTCAGCGAACAATTGAAGTCGCTGACGGCCTCAGGCTCGCTTCAACTCGACTCCGCCCAGATGCATGTGGCGAAATGCCTGGATCGGGTACTGTCGGAACTCAAGCAGAAGCGTCCGGCGGCGAAATCAAGTGCACTCGGCTGGCTGTTTGCGGCCAAGAAGAAATCCTCCGAGCCGGTCAAGGGTCTCTACATTCACGGCAGCGTCGGCCGCGGCAAGACGATGCTGATGGACATGTTCTTCGACATGGCGCCCTGCTCGAAGAAGAGACGCGCGCATTTCCACGAGTTCATGGCCGATGTTCACAACCGCATCGCCGCTCACCGGCTGCGGCTGAAGAACGGCGAGACCAAGCAGGCCGATCCTATCCCGGTCGTCGGTGCCGCACTCTATGACGAAGCCGAGCTTCTGTGCTTCGACGAATTCACGGTGACCGATATCGCCGATGCGATGATCCTGTCGCGGCTGTTTTCCGACCTCTTCGGTCGCGGCTGCGTGCTGGTCGCCACCTCCAACGTCGAGCCGGTCAATCTCTATCGTGACGGCCTCAACCGTGGTCTCTTCCTGCCGTTCATCGATCTCCTCAACAAGCACGTCGAGACGGTGACGCTGGATTCTCCGACGGATTACCGGATGGAGAAGATCGACAGCCTGCCGGTCTACATCACGCCCCTCGACCGCCATGCCGACATGGCCATGGACGCCGCCTGGAACCAGGCGCTGCACGGGCGCAAGGCGCAGCCGATCGAGCTGCCGATGAAGGGGCGCTCGATCCATGTGCCGCTGGCCGTCGACCGGCTGGCGCGGTTCACCTTCTCCGATCTCTGCGACAAGCCGCTGGGTGCGGCCGACTTCCTTGTCATCTCCGAACGCTTTGATGCCATATTTGTCGATCACGTTCCCATGCTCGGACCCGAGAAGCGGAACCAGACGAAGCGCTTCATCATTTTGGTCGATACGCTCTACGACCATGCGGTGAGGCTCTATATCTCGGCTGCGGCCATGCCTGAGAACTTGTTGACACAAGCGCGTGGTACCGAAGGTTTCGAGTTCGACCGGACGGCATCGCGCCTTTTCGAGATGCGGAGTGCGGAATATCTGGCTCTGCATCATGAAAAACGAGCCGCCGAATAGCGGTTTCATGACAAAAACTCTTACGTTTACGTAAGTAATTTGTCTTCTAAACGATTGAAATTCCTCCACCAAAAATAATAGGTTGCCAATTTCAGCCTTAAGGTCTATCCGATTGCGGCAATTGGGCGCAGCCCCTCAGTGCGTCGCCCGACGAATTTTGGTCGCAAAGGAAACACCGAAATGGCGCGTAACAAAATCGCTCTCATTGGTTCTGGCATGATTGGTGGCACGCTGGCGCATCTCGCCGGCCTCAAGGAGCTGGGTGACATCGTTCTCTTCGATATCGCCGACGGCATCCCGCAGGGTAAGGGCCTCGACATCGCGCAGTCCTCGCCGGTTGAAGGCTTCGATGCCAACCTGACCGGCGCAAGCGACTACTCCGCAATCGAAGGCGCAGACGTCTGCATCGTCACCGCCGGCGTCGCCCGCAAGCCGGGCATGAGCCGCGACGACCTGCTCGGCATCAACCTCAAGGTCATGGAACAGGTCGGCGCCGGCATCAAGAAGTATGCCCCGAACGCCTTCGTGATCTGCATCACCAACCCGCTCGACGCCATGGTCTGGGCGCTGCAGAAGTTTTCCGGCCTTCCGGCCAACAAGGTCGTCGGCATGGCCGGCGTTCTGGACAGTTCGCGCTTCCGCCTGTTCCTCTCCAAGGAATTCAACGTTTCCGTACAGGATGTCACCGCTTTCGTTCTCGGCGGCCACGGCGACACGATGGTGCCGCTCGCACGTTACTCCACCGTTGGCGGCATCCCGCTCACCGACCTCGTCACCATGGGTTGGGTCACCAAGGAGCGCCTCGAAGAAATCATCCAGCGCACCCGTGATGGCGGCGCCGAAATCGTTGGTCTGCTCAAGACCGGCTCGGCCTACTACGCACCGGCCGCTTCGGCGATCGAAATGGCTGAATCCTACCTCAAGGACAAGAAGCGCGTCCTGCCTTGCGCAGCGCAGCTCTCCGGCCAGTACGGCGTCAAGGACATGTATGTCGGCGTTCCCACCATCATCGGTGCCGGTGGCGTCGAGCGCATCATCGAGATCGACCTGAACAAGGCCGAAAAGGAAGCCTTCGACAAGTCCGTCGCCGCTGTCGCCGGCCTGTGCGAAGCCTGCATCAACATCGCGCCGTCGCTGAAATAAGCCGACCGACCGCTGACGCAATCCAAACAGGAATAGATCCATGAACATTCATGAATATCAGGCCAAGGCTCTGCTCAAGGGCTATGGTGCGCCGGTCGCCAAGGGCGTGCCGATCCTCAAGGTTGAGGAGGCCGAAGCCGCTGCCAAGTCGCTGCCGGGCCCGCTCTACGTGGTCAAGAGCCAGATCCACGCTGGCGGCCGCGGCAAGGGCAAGTTCAAGGAACTCGGCCCCGACGCAAAGGGCGGCGTTCGCCTTGCCAAGTCGATCGACGAAGTCGTCGCTCACGCCAAGGAAATGCTCGGCAACACGCTGGTAACAGCGCAGACGGGCGAAGCCGGCAAGCAGGTCAACCGTCTCTACATCGAAGACGGTGCCGACATCGAGCGCGAACTCTATTGCTCGCTGCTGGTCGACCGTTCGGTCGGTCAGGTTGCCTTCGTGGTTTCGACCGAAGGCGGCATGGACATCGAAGCTGTTGCCCACGACACGCCCGAGAAGATCCACACCATCGCCATCAACCCGGAAACGGGTGTAACGGCTGACGACGTCGCCAAGATCGTCAAGGCTCTGGAACTTTCCGGCGCTGCCGCCGAAGACGCCAAGTCGCTGTTCCCGGCGCTCTACAAGGCGTTCGGCGAAAAGGACATGGCGCTCCTCGAAGTCAACCCGCTGATCGTCATGAAGGACGGTCATCTGCGCGTTCTCGACGCCAAGATGTCTTTCGACGGCAACGCGCTGTTCCGCCATGACGACGTCAAGGCGCTGCGCGACGAGACCGAAGAAGACGCCAAGGAAATCGAAGCCTCCAAGTGGGACCTCGCCTACGTTGCTCTCGACGGCAACATCGGCTGCATGGTCAACGGCGCCGGTCTCGCCATGGCGACGATGGATATCATCAAGCTCTACGGCAAGGAGCCGGCTAACTTCTGCGACGTCGGCGGTGGCGCCGGCAAGGAGAAGGTCGCGGCTGCCTTCAAGATCATCACGGCTGACCCGAAGGTCGAGGGCATCCTCGTCAACATCTTCGGCGGCATCATGAAGTGCGACGTCATCGCCGAAGGCGTTGTCGCTGCGGTTCAGGAAGTCGGTCTCAAGGTTCCGCTCGTCGTTCGCCTCGAAGGCACCAATGTCGAACTCGGCAAGAAGATCCTCAACGAATCCGGTCTCGCGATCACGGCAGCTGACGATCTCGACGATGCCGCCAAGAAGATCGTCGCGGCGATCAACGCCTAATTTGAGGACCTGATAGATGTCTATTCTCGTAAACAAGAATACCAAGGTTCTCGTTCAGGGCCTGACCGGCAAGACCGGTACTTTCCACACCGAACAGGCGCTCGCCTATTACGGTACGCAGATGGTCGGCGGTATCCACCCGAAGAAGGGTGGCGAAACCTGGACCGGCTCGAAGGGCGAAAGCCTGCCGATCTTCGCTTCGGTCGCCGAAGCCAAGGAACGCACCGGTGCCGACGCTTCGGTCATCTACGTTCCGCCGGCTGGTGCCGCTGATGCGATCATCGAGGCGATCGACGCTGAGATCCCGTTCATCACCTGCATCACCGAGGGTATCCCTGTCATGGACATGGTTCGCGTCAAGGCTCGCCTCGACCGCTCCAAGTCGCGCCTGCTTGGGCCCAACTGCCCGGGTATCCTGACGCCGGAAGAATGCAAGATCGGCATCATGCCGGGCTCGATCTTCCGCAAGGGTTCGGTCGGTATCGTTTCGCGCTCCGGCACGCTGACCTACGAAGCCGTTTTCCAGACGTCGAACGAAGGCCTCGGCCAGACGACGGCTGTCGGCATCGGCGGCGACCCGGTCAAGGGCACCGAGTTCATTGACGTGCTCGAGATGTTCCTGGCCGACGAAGCCACGACCTCGATCATCATGATCGGCGAAATCGGCGGTTCGGCTGAAGAAGACGCAGCACAGTTCCTGATCGACGAAGCCAAGAAGGGCCGCAAGAAGCCGATGGCCGGCTTCATCGCGGGCCGTACGGCTCCGAAGGGCCGCACCATGGGCCACGCCGGCGCTGTCGTTTCCGGCGGCAAGGGCGATGCGGAATCCAAGATCGCTGCCATGGAAGCAGCCGGCATCAAGGTTTCGCCTTCGCCGGCACGCCTCGGCACGACGCTGGTTGAAGTCCTCAAGGGCTAAGCCAATCTATACACCGGGCAGGATGCGCTTTGCGTGCTGCCCGGTTCGAACCAAGACTGAGCCGCGGACAGGCGGCTGAACATGAAGATGCGGCAGCCGGTCGATGGGATCGGCAAATCACAAAGTCAGGAGGCGGGCGGAAGCGTCCGCGTAACACCATGGCACGGCAAGAAGCCAACGAGCAGTTTCAGATCACCTCGTTCCTGGATGGCGCCAACGCTGCTTACATCGAGCAGCTCTATGCGCGCTACGAGGACGACCCGGCATCGGTCAACGAAGAATGGCGCGCCTTCTTCAAGGCGCTGGAAGACAATCCTGATGATGTGAAGCGGGCCGCCAAGGGCGCATCCTGGCGCAAGAAAAACTGGCCGATGCAGGCCAGCGGCGACCTCGTTTCGGCGCTCGACGGCGACTGGGGCGTGATCGAGAAGGTCGTTGAGACCAAGGTCAAGGCCAAGGCTGAAGCGGCCGGCAAGCCGACCGAAGGCGCAGACATCCTGCAGGCGACGCGCGACAGCGTACGCGCCATCATGATGATCCGCGCCTACCGGATGCGCGGCCACCTGCACGCCAAGCTCGACCCGCTCGGCATCGCGGCTCCCGTTGAAGACTACAAGGAACTGTCGCCGGAAAACTACGGTTTCTCCGAAGCCGACTACGACCGCAAGATCTTCATCGATAACGTGCTCGGCCTGGAATACGCCACCGTTCGCGAGATGATCGAGATTCTCGAGCGCACCTACTGCTCGACGATCGGCGTCGAGTTCATGCACATTTCGAACCCCGAGGAAAAGGCCTGGATCCAGGAACGGATCGAAGGTCCTGATAAGGGCGTTGCCTTCACCAACGAAGGCAAGAAGGCGATCCTGTCGAAGATCATCGAAGCCGAAGGCTACGAGCAGTTCCTCGACGTCAAATTCAAGGGCACCAAGCGTTTCGGCCTCGACGGCGGTGAATCGCTGATCCCGGCGCTCGAGCAGATCCTGAAGCGCGGCGGCCATCTCGGCCTCAAGGAAGCCGTGTTCGGCATGGCCCACCGCGGCCGCCTGAACGTGCTTTCCCAGGTCATGGGCAAACCGCACCGCGCCATCTTCCACGAGTTCAAGGGCGGCTCCTACGCGCCTGACGAAGTCGAAGGTTCCGGCGACGTGAAGTACCACCTCGGCGCCTCCTCGGACCGCGAGTTCGACGGCAACAAGGTTCACGTGTCGCTGACGGCCAACCCGTCGCACCTTGAAATCGTCGACCCGGTCGTCATGGGCAAGGCCCGCGCCAAGCAGGACATGAGCGCCACCGTCTGGGACGGCGACATCATTCCGCTGTCGGAGCGCGCCAAGGTTCTGCCGCTTCTCATCCACGGCGATGCCGCTTTCGCCGGCCAGGGCGTGATTGCCGAAATTCTCGGCCTCTCCGGTCTGCGCGGCCACCGCGTTGCCGGCACGATGCACGTCATCATCAACAACCAGATCGGCTTCACCACGAACCCGGCCTTCTCGCGTTCGTCGCCCTATCCGTCCGACGTCGCCAAGATGATCGAAGCGCCGATCCTGCACGTCAACGGCGACGATCCGGAAGCTGTGGTTTACGGCGCCAAGGTTGCCATGGAATTTCGCATGAAGTTCCACAAGCCTGTCGTGCTCGACATGTTCTGCTACCGCCGCTACGGCCACAATGAAGGCGACGAGCCGTCCTTCACGCAGCCGAAGATGTACAAGGTCATCCGCGCCCACAAGAGCGTTCTGCAGCTCTACAGCGAGCGCCTCGTTTCCGAGGGCGTGCTGACCGAAGGCGAAGTCGAGAAGATGAAGGCCGACTGGCGCGCGCATCTCGAGCAGGAGTTCGAGGCCGGCCAGCACTACAAGCCGAACAAGGCCGACTGGCTTGACGGCGAGTGGTCGGGCCTGCGCACGGCAGATAATGCCGACGAGCAGCGTCGCGGCAAGACCGCCGTGCCGATGAAGCAGCTGAAGGAAATCGGCCGCAAGCTGTCCGAAATCCCGGAAGGCTTCCATGCGCACCGCACGATCCAGCGCTTCATGGAAAACCGCGCCAACATGATCTCGACTGGCGAAGGCATCGACTGGGCAACGGCGGAAGCGCTGGCGTTCGGCGGGCTCGTCACCGAAGGCCACAAGATCCGTCTCTCGGGCCAGGATTGCGAACGCGGCACCTTCTCGCAGCGTCACTCGGTTCTCTACGATCAGGAAACGGAAGAGCGCTATATCCCGCTCGCCAACCTGTCGGCGACCCAGTCGCGCTACGAAGTCATCAACTCGATGCTGTCGGAAGAAGCCGTTCTCGGCTTCGAATACGGCTACTCGCTGGCCCGCCCGAACGCGCTGACGCTCTGGGAAGCCCAGTTCGGCGACTTCGCCAACGGTGCGCAGGTCGTGTTCGACCAGTTCATCTCGTCGGGCGAACGCAAGTGGCTGCGCATGTCCGGCCTCGTCTGCCTGCTGCCGCACGGCTATGAAGGTCAGGGTCCGGAGCACTCTTCGGCCCGCCTCGAGCGATTCCTGCAGCTTTGCGCGGAAGACAACATGCAGGTCGCCAACGTCACGACGCCGGCGAACTACTTCCACATCCTGCGCCGCCAGGTGAAGCGCGACTTCCGCAAGCCGCTGATCCTGATGACGCCGAAGTCGCTGCTGCGCCACAAGCGCGCCGTATCGGGCCTGGCCGAAATGGCCGGCGAGACCTCGTTCCACCGTCTCCTCTGGGACGATGCCGAGGTCATCAAGGACGGTCCGATCAAGCTGCAGAAGGACGCCAAGATCCGTCGCGTCGTGCTCTGCACCGGCAAGGTCTATTACGACCTGCTCGAAGAGCGCGAAAAGCGCGGGATCGACGATGTCTACCTGCTGCGCGTCGAGCAGCTCTATCCGTTCCCGGCCAAGGCGCTCATCAACGAGCTCTCCCGCTTCCGCAACGCGGAAATGGTCTGGTGCCAGGAAGAGCCGAAGAACATGGGTGCATGGTCGTTCATCGACCCGTATCTGGAATGGGTGCTTGCCCATATCGATGCGAAGTACCAGCGCGTTCGCTACACCGGACGTCCGGCCGCGGCATCGCCCGCAACCGGCCTGATGTCCAAGCATCTGGCACAGCTCGCCGCGTTCCTCGAGGACGCGCTCGGCGGCTAACGAGAATGAGATCGGGGAGGGAGCGCGCCGCGTTTCCTCTCCGCATTAATTCAGATCCCGGCCGCTCGCGCCGGAACGCCGTCAAACATCACAAAGATCAAAATTCAGGATTTGAACAATGGCCACAGAAATCCGCGTTCCAACTCTCGGTGAATCCGTCAGCGAGGCAACCGTCGGCACCTGGTTCAAGAAGGTCGGCGATGTCATCAAGGCCGACGAGCCGCTGGTGGAGCTTGAAACCGACAAGGTGACCATCGAAGTTCCGGCACCGGCTGCCGGCGTACTCTCCGAAATCGTCGCACAGGCAGGCGAAACCGTCGGTCTTGACGCGCTGCTCGGCCAGATCGCTGCAAGCGCTGGTGCCGCCGCTGCTGCTCCGGCTGCCGCTGCCGCCCCCGCCAAGGCCGCCGAGCCGGCTCCTGCCGCTGCCGCACCGGTTGCCGCTGCCGCTTCCTCGATGCCGCCGGCACCGGCCGCTTCGAAGATGCTCGCTGAAAACAACCTCTCGGCCGATCAGGTCGATGGTTCCGGCAAGCGCGGCCAGGTTCTGAAGGGCGACGTGATCGCCGCCGTCGCCAAGGGCATTGCGGCTCCTGCCGCTGCTGCTCCGGCAGCCCCTGCCGCCGCACGCGGCCCGTCGACGGTCGAGGATGCCGGCCGCGAAGAGCGCGTGAAGATGACGCGCCTGCGCCAGACGATCGCCAAGCGCCTGAAGGACGCCCAGAACACCGCCGCCATGCTCACCACCTACAACGAGGTGGACATGAGCGCCGTGATGGCGCTGCGCGCCAAGTACAAGGACGTGTTTGAAAAGAAGCACGGCGTGAAGCTCGGCTTCATGGGCTTCTTCACCAAGGCCGTCACCCACGCGCTGAAGGAACTGCCGGCTGTCAACGCCGAAATCGACGGCACCGACATCATCTACAAGAACTACTGCCACGTCGGCATGGCCGTCGGCACCGACAAGGGCCTGGTCGTTCCGATCATCCGCGATGCCGACCAGATGTCGATCGCCGAGATCGAAAAGGACCTCGGCCGTCTCGCCAAGTCGGCTCGCGACGGTTCGCTGTCGATGGCAGACATGCAGGGCGGCACGTTCACCATCACCAATGGTGGCGTCTACGGTTCGCTGATGTCCTCGCCGATCCTGAACGCGCCGCAGTCGGGCATTCTCGGCATGCACAAGATCCAGGACCGTCCCGTCGTCGTCGGCGGCCAGATCGTCATCCGTCCGATGATGTATCTCGCGCTCTCCTACGACCACCGTATCGTCGACGGCAAGGAAGCCGTTACCTTCCTCGTGCGCGTCAAGGAAAGCCTGGAAGATCCGGAACGCCTCGTTCTCGATCTCTAAGAGACCGACAGGGCCGCGCGAGCGGCCCTTTTCGCCTCAGCACCGGAACACCTGATGTCGCTGAAACCCGCCTTCCGCTCATCGAATGCTACGTCCGCTTCCGGCCGCTCCGTGGCGCGTGCGGCTGCGCTCCTGCTCGCCTCCACCCTTGGCGCCCAGCCGCTGATGGCGGCGGAGTGCAAGCAGGCCAATGCGGTCTATACCGATCGCGACGGCGCTTATGAGCTGCGCTTCACGCCGATCGCGTCAGCCGCGGCCGCCGCCAGCAATCGCTTCACGGTCACGGTTTTGAAGACGCCGCTTACGCTCGACGGCTATGTCATGCCGTCGGAGGATCCGGCGCGGTCGCTTGCGATGGTCATGTTCAAGTGCCCTGACGGCGATGCGACGGGGGCCGATCTCGAGGCCTGCACGATCTGGCAGGGCATGGTCTACAGCATCGATGCCAAGGGCACGCTCGACAACCTGCAGCCGGAAGCCGGGCAGGCGGCCGACAAGATCGTCTTCCCCGGCATCGGCCCAGCCATTCGCGCCTCGTCGATCTGGGGCAAGGGCAAGGCATCGGTCGCGCCCTGGGATGTGCTCGACTTCAAGGAATGTGCGTCATGAGTGACCAACCCGTTCTTCTCGTGACCGGCGGCAGCCGCGGCATCGGGGCTGCGATCTCATTGCTGGCCGCCGCCAAGGGCTGGCGCGTCGCCGTGAACTATGCCGCCAACAAGGCTGCGGCCGATGAGGTCGTGGCCAGGATCAAGGCCGGCGGCGGGGATGCCATCGCGATCAAGGGCGATGTCGGCGAGGCCTCCGATATCACGCAGATGTTCGAAGCCATCGACCGCCACTTCGGTCGGCTGGACGGGCTTGCCAACAATGCCGGCATCGTCGATGCGCCGGCGCGTATCGACGAGATGTCGGTGGCGCGCATCGAACGGATGATGCGCATCAACATTACCGGCTCGATCCTTTGCGCGGCCGAAGCCGTGCGCCGCATGTCGACCAAACATGGCGGCAAGGGCGGGGCGATCGTCAATATCTCCTCGATGGCCGCGATCATCGGCTCGCCGTCGCAATATGTCGACTACGCCGCCTCCAAGGCCGCGATCGACACCTTCACCATCGGCCTCGCCCGCGAAGTGGCGACCGAGGGCGTGCGCGTCAACGCGGTGCGGCCTGGGGTCATCGACACCGAAATCCACGCTTCCGGCGGCCTGCCTGACAGAGCGCGCGACATGGCGCCGAGCATTCCGATGCAGCGCGCCGGCACGGCGGAAGAGATCGCCGACGCGGTGCTTTATCTGCTATCCAAAGAGGCATCCTATGTCACCGGCGCGATCCTCAATGTAAGTGGCGGCCGATGATCGGGTTCATCATTTCAAGGGCGGTATGAGCATGCAGTATGTTCTCGAATTTCTCGGCCTGATGGCCGTCTTCTCTATCTTCATCGTCGTGCCGGGCGCCGATTTTGCGGTGATCCTGCGCCAGAGCATCGTGCATGGCCGCCGCGCCGCGATCATGACCGGCATCGGCATGGGCTTCTCGCTGCTCTTTCACATCAGCTACACGATCCTCGGCCTGGGGCTGATCGTGTCGCAGTCGCTGATGCTGTTTGCGATGATCAAGTGGGCGGGTGTCGCCTACCTCGTCTATCTCGGCATCAAGTCGTTTCGCGCGCCGGGCTTCAACGTGGCCGACATCAATGTAAGCGAAGAGGATCGCAAGCCGATCTCGGCGCTGCGCTGCCTCGGCATGGGCTTCATCACCAATGCGCTGAACCCGAAGCCGGTGCTGTTCTTCCTGTCGCTGTTTTCGACGCTCGTTCATCACGACACGCCCGGCCTCATCCAGTTCAGCTACGGCATCGGCATGGCGACCGCGCTGGTCGCCTGGTTTGCCGCCGTCTCCACCTTCTTCACCGTCAAGGCCGTGCGCGATCGTTTCATCGCCAGCGGCAAATGGTTCAACCGCATTACCGGCGCCGCTCTGGTCGGCTTCGGCTTCCGTCTCGCGCTCGCCCGCGCGGCGGACTAAGCAAATAACGAAAAGGAAAAGCAACAATGTCCTATGATGTGATCGTTATCGGAACCGGCCCCGGCGGCTATGTCGCTGCCATCAAGGCGGCCCAGCTCGGCCTCAAGGTCGCCGTTGTCGAAAAGCGCGCCACCTTCGGCGGCACCTGCCTCAATGTCGGCTGCATTCCCTCCAAGGCGCTGCTGCACGCGTCGGAAATGTTCCATCAGGCCGGCCACGGCATGGACGCGCTCGGCATCGAGGTCGCGGCGCCGAAGCTGAACCTCGACAAGATGATGGCCCATAAGGACGCCACCGTGAAGTCGAACGTCGACGGCGTCGCCTTCCTGTTCAAGAAGAACAAGATCGACAGCTTCATCGGCACCGGCAAGATCGTCTCGGCTGGTAAGGTCGCGGTTACGGCCGAGGACGGCAAGGTCCAGGAGATCGAAGGCAAGAACATCGTCATCGCCACCGGCTCCGACGTTGCCGGCATCCCTGGCGTGAAGGTCGACATCGACGAGAAGGTGATCGTGTCCTCCACCGGCGCGATCGCGCTCGACAAGGTGCCTGAGACGATGATCGTCGTCGGCGGCGGCGTTATCGGCCTCGAGCTCGGCTCTGTGTGGTCGCGCCTCGGCGCCAAGGTCACCGTCATCGAATATCTCGACAAGATTCTCGGCGCGATGGATGCCGACGTCTCCAAGCAGTTCCAGCGCATGCTCGCTAAGCAGGGCGTCGACATCAACCTGAGCTCCAAGGTCACCGGCGTCGAAAAGGGTGGCAAGGGCGCGAAGGTGACCTTCGAGCCGGTCGCCGGCGGCGCCGCGCAGACGGTCGAAGCCGATGTCGTGCTGATCTCCACCGGCCGCATTCCCTACACGGCTGGCCTCGGTCTCGAAGAAGCGGGCGTTGCGCTCGACAATCGCGGCCGCGTCGAGATCGACGGTCACTTCTGCACCAACGTTGCCGGCATCTACGCGATCGGCGACGTGGTGAAGGGCCCGATGCTGGCGCACAAGGCTGAAGACGAAGGCGTAGCGCTCGCTGAAATCCTCGCCGGCCAGCATGGCCACGTGAATTACGACGTCATCCCGAGCGTCGTCTACACGCAGCCCGAAGTCGCCTCCGTCGGCAAGACCGAGGAAGAGCTGAAGGCTGCAGGCGTCGCCTACAAGGTCGGCAAGTTCCCGTTCACGGCAAACGGCCGCGCGCGCGCCATGCTGGCGACCGATGGTTTCGTGAAGATCCTCTCGGACAAGACCACCGACCGCGTCCTCGGCGGCCACATCGTCGGCTTCGGCGCCGGCGAAATGATCCACGAGATCGCCGTCCTGATGGAATTCGGCGGCTCCGCCGAAGACCTCGGCCGCACCTGCCACGCCCACCCGACCATGTCGGAAGCGGTAAAGGAAGCGGCGCTGGCGGCGTTCTTCAAGCCGATCCATATGTGATTGGTGGGTGGGGCAAAGACCCCTCCCCAACCCCTCCCCACAAGGGGGAGGGGCTAGCCTGTGGCGACGCTGAGCGTTCGCCTTCTACCTTCGCATCAATTGATAGGATGTCCTTCTGCCGAGCGATTGCCGCACGGAAGCCCCTCCCCCTTGTGGGGAGGGGTTGGGGAGGGGACTTTTGGGCAACCGCCGAGTTTGTAGCCCCCTCATCCGCCTGCCGGCACCTTCTTGGATGATCAAAATATGAGATAGTTGTTTCTGCCGGGCGGGTGGCCACCCGCCCGGCAGCTGGTTGTCGGATCGTCACCTTCTCAGCCATTCGGGGCTGTGGGGAGCAGGATCGCAACCGGCTCTTCATCAGGCCCGTGTGGTTGCAGGAACCTTGGGGTTCGTATCCAAGACAGGGACGACGAAGATGACCGATAATAGCATGATCTGTGCCGGAATCGATGTCGGCAAAAGCCATCTCGACAT
>NZ_KB898379.1 GCF_000377565.1 Rhizobium sp. 2MFCol3.1
CGGTCATCGACCGCCTCGCCGGCGGCAAACCGCTTCAACCAGACATAGCCCGTCTGGCGGCTGATGCCGAAGCGCTCGCAAAGGGCCGACACGTTCGCCCCCTCAAGCCCCGCCAGCCGACAGAATTCCAAACGCTCGTCCACAACCGACCTCGCCCGCCAAGCCATCGAAACCTCCCGGATCCAAATCCGAAAAGTGTCAGGCATGTCTCCGAACATCTGTCAGGTATGTATCAAGGCTGTACAACTAAGCCCGAGGATGACGGTCGAGCGAGGATTGTGGCGCTCGATCAATGGGTTGGCGATGATGGGTATCACGCTCCTCATCCGTCAGTCCCCGACCGGATCAACCATCCCCCAAACACCAAAACGCCCGGACAAAGCCGGGCGTTTCGATGTCGTATCCTTACTCGGCCGCTTCGGCGTAGGCTTCCAGCGGTGGGC
Source organism: Rhizobium sp. 2MFCol3.1 (assembly GCF_000377565.1). Lineage (GTDB taxonomy): Bacteria > Pseudomonadota > Alphaproteobacteria > Rhizobiales > Rhizobiaceae > Rhizobium. The sequence goes on from NZ_KB898379.1 coordinate 444, forward strand.
AGGTGCAGATCAGGTTGCGGTCGCCGAAGACGTTGTCGACGCGGTTGACCGGGGACCAGTATTTGTCCACGCGGAAGGCGCCGGGGGGGAAGCAGGCCTGTTCGCGCGAATAGGGGCGGTCCCATTCGCCGACGAGGTCTTCGACCGTGTGCGGGGCGTTCTTCAGCGGGTTGTTGGTCTTGTCCGAGCGGCCTTCCTCGATGTCGCGGGCTTCCTGGCGGATCGCCAGCATGGCCTCGCAGAAGCGGTCGAGTTCGGCCTTGGTCTCCGATTCCGTCGGCTCGATCATCAGCGTGCCGGCAACCGGCCAGCTCATGGTCGGGGCGTGGAAGCCGCAGTCGATCAGGCGCTTTGCGACGTCATCGACGGTGACGCCTGCGCTGTCGACCAGCGGACGGGTGTCGATGATGCACTCATGCGCCACGCGGCCAGCCTCGGACTTGTAGAGCACGTCGTAGGCGCCCTTCAGCCGCGCGGCGATGTAGTTGGCGTTGAGGATCGCCACCTTGGTTGCCTGCGTCAGGCCTTCGCCGCCCATCATCAGGCAGTAGCTCCAGGAGATCGGCAGGATGGATGCCGAGCCGAAGGCTGCCGCCGATACGGCACCCGAACGACCGTCGGTTTCAGGATGGCCGGGGAGATGCTGAGCGAGATGCGACTTGACGCCGATCGGGCCCATGCCGGGTCCGCCGCCGCCATGCGGGATGCAGAAGGTCTTGTGCAGGTTGAGGTGGCTGACGTCGGAGCCGATGTCACCAGGGCGGGATAGGCCGACCATGGCGTTCATGTTGGCGCCGTCGAGATAGACCTGGCCGCCATGCTTGTGCACGAGATCGCAGATCTCCTTCACCGTTTCCTCGAACACGCCATGCGTCGAGGGGTAGGTGATCATGCAGCAGGAGAGGTTCTCCGAATGCTGCTCGGCCTTGGCGCGGAAGTCGTCGAGGTCGATGTCGCCGTTTTCGCGAACCTTGACGACCACGACCTTCATGCCGACCATCTGGGCGGATGCGGGGTTGGTGCCGTGCGCGGATGTCGGGATCAGGCAGACGTCGCGATGACCGTTGCCGTTGGCGATGTGGTAGTTGCGGATCGTCAAGAGGCCTGCATATTCGCCCTGCGCGCCGGAGTTCGGCTGCATGGAGAAGGCATCGTAGCCGGTGACGGCGCAGAGCTTTTCGGTGAGATCGTCGATCATCTCGCGATAGCCGAGCGCCTGGTCAGCCGGCACGAAGGGATGAATATCCGAAAATTCCGGCCATGTGATCGGCAGCATTTCGGCCGTGGCGTTGAGTTTCATCGTGCAGGAACCGAGCGGGATCATCGAGCGGTCGAGCGCCAGATCGCGGTCCGACAGACGACGGATGTAACGCGTCATCTCGCTTTCGGCGCGGTTCATGTGGAAGATCGGATGCGTCAGGTACTCGCTGATACGGGCGAGACCCTTGGGCAGGCGATAGCTCGGCTCGAAATCGGCGACGGCGAAGTTGCCGCCGAAGGCGCGCCAGACGGCTTCCAGCGTCGCCGGGCGGGTGCGCTCGTCGAGGCTCATGCCGATCTTGGTGGCGCCGACCTTGCGCAAGTTGACACCTTCGGCGACCGCCGCGCGCAGGATGACGCCCTGCATGTGGCCGACATCGACGGTGATGGTGTCGAAGAAGGTCTCCGGCTCGATGGTGTAGCCGAGCTTTTCCAGGCCCTTGGCCATCAGCACGGCCTTCTGGTGGACCTGCTGGGCGATCGCCTTGATGCCCTTGGGTCCATGGAAGACGGCGTACATCGAGGCCATGACGGCGAGCAGAACCTGCGCGGTGCAGATGTTCGACGTCGCCTTTTCGCGGCGGATGTGCTGTTCGCGGGTCTGCAGCGACAGGCGATAGGCGCGGTTGCCGCGGGCATCGACCGAGACGCCGACCAGACGGCCGGGCATGGAGCGCTTGTGGGCATCCTTGACCGACATGTAGGCCGCGTGCGGGCCGCCGTAGCCGACGGGAACGCCGAAGCGCTGCGACGAGCCGATGGCGATGTCGGCGCCCATTTCGCCAGGCGACTTCAGAAGCGTCAGCGCCAGGATGTCGGCGGCGACGATGGCGATGGCGCCGGTCTGGTGCAGGCGCGAGATCAGGCCGGTGAAATCATGCACATGGCCGTGCGTACCCGGATACTGGAAGATGGCGCCGAAGACGTCGACCGGGTCGAGATCGGTGAAGGGGTTGCCGATGACGACGCTCCAGCCGAGCGGCTCGGCGCGGGTCTTGATCAGCTCGATGGTCTGCGGATGGCAGGCGGCGTCGACGAAGAAGGCCTTGGCCTTCGACTTGGAGACGCGCTCGGCCATGGCCATGCCTTCGGCAGCGGCCGTCGCTTCGTCGAGCAGCGAGGCGTTGGCGATGTCGAGGCCGGTCAGGTCGCAGATCATCGTCTGGTAGTTCAGGAGCGCCTCGAGGCGGCCCTGGGAGATTTCCGGCTGGTAGGGCGTATAGGCCGTGTACCAGGCCGGGTTTTCCAGGATGTTGCGCTGGATGACCGGCGGCGTGATCGTGCCGTAATAGCCCTGGCCGATCAGCGAGGTCAGGACCTTGTTCTTGTTGGCGGTTTCGCGCAGCTTGTCGAGCGCCTCGCGCTCCGTCATCGGCGCGCCCCAGAGGAGCGGCGCCTTCTGGCGGATGGAGGGCGGCACGGTCGCGTCGATCAGCCCGTCGAGGCTGTTATAGCCGATGACCTTGAGCATATCGGTCATTTCAGCCGGCGAGGGGCCGATGTGACGACGATTGGCGAAGTCGTAGGGCTGGTAGTCGGTAAACTGAAATTCCGTCGGCGTCGTCATTACGCGGTGAGCTCCTTGTAGGCCGCTTCGTCGAGGAGGCCATCGGCATCGGCGGCGTTGGCGAGCTTCAGCTTGAAGAACCAGCCAGACCCTTGAGGGTCTGAATTGACCAGCGACGGATCGGCGACGATGGCGGGGTTCACTTCGGTGATCTCGCCTTCCAGCGGGCAGTAGACATCCGAGGCGGCCTTGACGGATTCGACGGTGGCCGCGTTGTCGTTCTTGCCGAAGGTGGCGCCGACTTCAGGCAGTTCCACGAACACCAGATCGCCGAGCTGCTCGACGGCATAGGTGGTGATGCCGACGGTGGCGACACCTGCTTCGATCTGCAGCCATTCGTGTTCTTCGGTGAATTTCAGCATGGGATGGTCCTCTCTGGGGAATGGGGTGTTTGGTGGAATTTGGTTGTGTCGATATTGGACGTTGTGCCCAGCGTTACCCCCCTCTGTCCTGCCGGACATCTCCCCCACAAGGGGGGAGATCGGCGAGTGGGGAGGCCTACGTCAAACAATGAAGGTCGAGCGAGCGGGTGCGTCCAGCCAATCTCCCCACCTGTGGGGGAGATGCCCGGCAGGGCAGAGGGGGGTAATCCTCGCGCATCGCCAGCGACGGCGGCCTGCGAACAGTGCGCCTGAACAGGCATTGCAACGATATGGATCGCCGCCGCGCTCATGGTCTTATCGCTTGTAAGTCGGCGTGACGAAGGGCAGGGCCGCGACTGTCACCGGCAGGTACTTGCCGCGAACCTCGGCGTAGACGACCGTTCCGACGTCGGCAGAGGCGACCGGCACGTAACCCATGGCAACGGGGCCTTCGGCGCTGGGGCCGAAGCCGCCTGAGGTCACTTCGCCGATGACGGTCTTGCCTTCCTGGTCGGCATAGAGCTTGGCGTGGCCGCGCACCGGGGCCTTGCCGTCGGGCTTCAGGCCGACGCGGCGGCGGGTTGCGCCGTTGTCGAGTTCGGAGAGGATGCGTTCGGCGCCGGGGAAGCCGCCGGCGCGGGCGCCGCCCGATTTGCGGGCTTTCTGGATGGCCCAGACGAGGGCTGCCTCGACGGGGGTCGTGGTGGTGTCGATGTCGTTGCCGTAGAGGCAGAGGCCGGCTTCGAGGCGCAGGCTGTCGCGGGCGCCGAGGCCGATCGGCTCGACGTCGGGATGCTCGAGCAACCGCTTGGTGACATCGACGGCCATGTCCGAAGGGATCGAGATCTCGTAGCCATCCTCGCCGCTGTAGCCTGAGCGCGAGACGAGACAGGAGACGTCGTGCAGGCGGCAGTGGCGCACGTCCATGAATTTCATGGCGGCGACATCGGCCCAGAGTTCGGCCAGCGCTTCGACGGCGCGCGGACCCTGCAGCGCGATCAGCGCGCGGTCTAGCACCGTGATGTCGCAGGTGTCGGAAAGGTGCTTCTTCAGATGCGCGACGTCGGCATCCTTGCAGGCGGCGTTGACGACGACGAAGAGGTGGTCGTCGAGATGGGTGATCATCAGGTCGTCGAGGATGCCGCCGTTTTCATCGGTGAAGAAACCGTAGCGCTGGCGTCCCTCGGCAAGACCGAGAATATCGACGGGAACGAGGCTTTCGAGCGCGAGTGCGACGTCCTCATACTTGCCCGACTTCGCCTTGATGACGACCTGGCCCATGTGGGAGACATCGAAGAGACCGGCGGCTGCGCGGGTCTGCAGATGTTCCTTCATGACGCCGGCCGGATATTGCACCGGCATGTCATAGCCCGCGAAGGGCACCATGCGGGCGCCGAGCGACAGATGCAGGTCATGCAGCGGGGTTTTCTTCAGGGCAGCAGTATCGTCCAAGGACGCCTCCGGTGTTTGCGCGTGGGTTCCATGCGCGAGCTCAAATATTCGGGCGCGGTTGCGCCTTGTTTCGAGCCCCCTCTGTCTGTTTGCCTGAGATTGTTATCCCTTCGGCGCGCGTTTCTAAGAACGCGTCTCTCCAGAGTTCCGTCTGCCCCTTGCTGGTCCTTTTGCCTGAGAGTTTCCGGGGCGGTTGCTCCTTCGGCACCGGCTGCGACGAGCCGGCTTCTCCCAACAAGGTTGAGCGCAATTATCTGGCGATGGCGGTGCTTGGCAAGGGGGAATGTCGCCGGCGCGCAATTTTTTGTCGCGGTCTTCTTCGCCGGTCGAATTTCGGATTGATCGGGACGGGTGGTCTTAGTCTTCTTCGTAAAGCTTGAGCGCCTGCTGCAGGGCCGCCTGCGGCTGGCGCTGGCCCATGGTCATCAGGTCGAGCGCGACTTCGGTGGAGTTGATGACGGCGGCCGATTCATCGGTATCCTGGCCGGCATCGGTTCGGCGCTTGATGTCGGCGACCTTGCGGGCATCCTTGGCGGCGGTGCTGGCGGAGACGCGCGGGGGGATGCGCAGCGCTTCAAACGCCGCGGCCGCCGTACTTGCCGAAATGGAACCAACCAGAACTGTCATGTGACAGATTTAGGACAGCGGACCTTCCCGTGGCGCTAAGAATATCGCTAAAATATTACCTTTTGTGATGGTTCTTGTGCTGGATTTGAGTTTTTAAGCTATAGTGCAAATGTAGTGCGCCTCTATATCTGTCTCATTGCCTCGTTACTTCTTGCATTACTCAACAACAGAATAGTGCCGGTCCTTCAAAGGAGGAGTTCAGATGCGCCGTTTTCACTCGCTTGCCCTGGCTGGGGCGCTTGTCGTCACTGCATTCGTCACCACGGCCTGCACCTCGACGGAGCAAAGCCGCAATCCCCGCATGCCGCTGAACTCGGCCTGCGCCTATGGCTTCGACAATGACCGGCCGTGCAGCTATTGAGGTGGCGGTGAACTGTATCGATAGCGGTCAATTGGCAACGCATCCGGCCTGCGCTACACAAAGCCTATGATCCAGGCTCTTCTCGTCGCCGTCGGCGGCGCCATCGGTTCCGTGCTTCGCTATTATGTCGGCCAGTGGTCGTTGCGGCTGATGGGCCCGAATTTTCCGTGGGGGACGCTTGTTGTCAATGTTGTCGGTTGTTTCGTCATCGGCGTCTTCGCGGAGCTGATCGCACGGCGTTTCAATGCGTCGAACGAATTGCGGCTTTTGCTGATCACCGGGTTTCTCGGCGGCTTCACGACGTTCTCGGCCTTCTCGCTGGATGCCATCTCGCTGATCGAGCGCGGGGCGATGGCGTCGGCGGCGGTCTATATGGTGGCAAGTGTCGGGCTGTCGATGGCGGCTGTTTTTGCCGGGCTTGCGATCATGCGGGCGTTGATCTGAGAGGGGGATCTGACGTCCTCTGAGATTCAGGTTTCCGTTTTTGCGTAAAATGCTCTAAAGCCAGCGGCAAAGGCCGCGCCTGGTGCCGGCAACTCTTTCCGAAAGTACAGACATGGCTGGCATTGAACATATTACCGTCGAAGCCGACGAGGCGGGCATGCGCCTCGATCGTTGGTTCAAGATCCACTATCCCGGCCTCGGATTCGGTCCGCTGCAGAAGCTGATGCGCTCCGGCCAGGTGCGTGTCGATGGTGGTCGCGTGAAGACCGATGCGCGCGTACAGCCGGGGCAGGTGGTGCGCGTGCCGCCGCTGGATGTCGACGCCAAGAAGGCCGGGCCGATCGCCAGCCACGATCTGAAGCATGGCGGCGACTACGAACTGTTGCAGCGCATGGTGCTGCATGAGGACGACAAGGTGATCGTGCTCAACAAGCCGGCCGGCCTTGCCGTGCAGGGCGGGTCCGGTGTGACGCGCAACATCGACAAGATGCTGGAGGCCTGGACGAGCCCGAAGGGCGAGAAGCCACGGCTGGTGCACCGTCTCGACCGCGACACCTCGGGCGTGCTCGTCATCGCCCGCACGCGCGGTGCCGCGCAGAAGCTGACGGCGGCGTTTCGCGAGCGCGACACCAAGAAGACCTACTGGTCGCTGGTGAAGGGCGTGCCGCGCAAGCACGAGGACAAGATCTCGACCTGGCTGGTGAAGGAACAGACGCCGGATGGCGACCGGATGCGGGTCTGCAAGCATGGCGAGGAGGGCGCCGATCACGCGATCTCCTATTACAAAGTGCGCGAGACGGCGGCGCAGAACCTCGCCTGGCTGGAAATGGAGCCCTATACCGGCCGAACGCACCAGCTGCGCGTCCACGCGCTGCATATCGGTCATCCGATTATCGGCGATCCCAAGTATTTTGACGACGACCACAACTGGGATTTTCCTGGCGGTATCCAGAAGCGGCTGCACCTGCATGCCCGCAAGATCGACATTCCGCATCCGAACGGCGGGCGCCTGCGTGTGACCGCGCCGCTGCCGCCGCACATGGTCCAGACCTGGAACCTGCTCGGCCTCGATCTGGCTGAGGCGGATCGGGAAGATTTCGAATGAAACTGGCATTGTTCGATTGCGACGGCACGCTCGTTGATAGCGCCGCGCTGATCCATGAGGTGATGGCGCGGACCTTCGTGCATTTTGGCCATGACCAGCCCGAACTCTCGCAGACGAAGGCGATCATCGGGCTGACGCTCGACATCGCGATCGCGCGCATGCAGGGCAAGCCGCATGTGGATGACGAGGCCGTGGCGATGACGGCGCATTACAAGGCGATCTACGCCGATGTGCGCGCTGAAGCCGGTGTCGACGTGCCGCTGTTCGACGGCATCAGCGAGCTGATCCGTACGCTGGCTGCAAAGGACGAGGTGCTGATCGGCGCCGTCACCGGCAAGTCGCGCCGCGGGCTGGTGCATATTCTGGAGACGCACGGTTTTTCCGGCGATTTCATCGTGTCGCGCACCGCAGACGATTGTCCGTCGAAGCCGCATCCGGCCATGGTGACGGAATGCTGCAGCGAAACGGGGATGAATCCCGCCGATACCATTGTCATCGGCGACGCGATTTACGATATGCAGATGGCAAAGGCAGCGGGCGCCACGGCGATCGGCGTGTCCTGGGGTTATGCCAGCGTCGAAGACCTGGTTGCTGCCGGTGCCGATACGATCGCCTACCATCCGGCCGACATTCTGAAGCATTTTTCCTGAGGTGAGCCATGCGTGATCTGTTGAACGACCTGTCCGAGGGGCTGAGCCATCCCGATCCGATCCGCCGCGCGCAGATCCAGATGAAGAAGCCGCTGCCGAAGCGTTTTTATAAGGACGTCTCGGTGAGCGAGGCCCAAGGCGCCGGCCCGCAAGGCACCGACGTTGGCTTCGTCGTTGAGCTCGACGGCAAGGCTGTGCGCACGCCGGCCCGCAATCTCCTGGCTGCGCCGACGCGCAAGCTTGCCGAGCTGATGGCGGACGAGTGGAAGGCTCAAGGCGACGAGATCGATCCAGGCTCCATGCCGTTGACCAAGCTGATCAACACGGCGATCGATGGTGTTTCGACCGACACGCAGGCCGTCTTCGAAGACATCTTGCGCTTTTCCGGCACCGACATGCTCTGCTACCGCGCCGAGGGGCCGGAAGAGCTGGTGGCGCGGCAGACCAAGCTCTGGGATCCGGTGCTTGATTGGGCGTCGAATACGCTCGGTGCGCGCTTCATTCTCGCCGAGGGCATCGTGCACCAGCAGCAGCCGCAGAGCGCGATTGCCGCATTTTCGGCGGCGCTGCGCAAGCACGACAATGCGATTGCGCTTGCCGTGCTGCACACGATCACGACGCTGACGGGATCCGCACTTCTGGCGCTGGCTTTTGCCGAAGGCGAGCTCGATGAAACCGAGGTGTGGTCGCTGGCGCATCTCGAAGAGGACTGGACGATCGAGCACTGGGGTAGCGACGAAGAGGCGGAAGAGCGCCGTGCGCTGCGTTTCATCGATTTTCTGTCCGCGACGCGCGCTTTTTTGGCACTGAAGGGCTGAAATAGATTGCCATGACCGTCTTTATGGCGAAGATCGCGACTCTTAATGGGGTGGATGCGGTTTTTCGTCATGAATATGTTTCAGTCGGTTATTTCCAAAATTGTACTATCGTTTCTCGCGCTCGTTTCGGCTTTGGCGCTGGTTTCCTGCGGCTCGCTGATGCCGAAGGAACCGCCGGGACCGATCTACGACGTTCGCAGCGCCGTGGTCGTATCCGGCCCGAAGGTGCCGCCGGCGGTGCTTGCGGGCGTTGGTGATCGTGTCAACAAGGCGATCAACGCCACCGTTCGCACCGAGGTCTATCCGCGTGTGGTCCTGACCATCCGCGTCGTGTCCGTCGCTAAGGACCAGGGATACGACAATAGCCAGAGTTCGGCGAAGGTGACGGTCGATGCGGCTTCGGTCGAGGACGGTACCGTCATCGCCGTATCGAACTTCGACGTGCTCAGCCGCTCGAACGTCTCGGACGCATCCGACGAAATTCTTGCTGAAAACATCGCAGCGCGTATCCGGTCGATCTTTACGCTCAACCATGGTTCGGAGTAATCGCGCCGTAACGGGAGGTCACCTTGAAGGAAATTCTCGAAGAGCTTGAACGTCGCCGTGAGATCGCCCGCAAGGGCGGCGGCGAGGGCAGGATCGAGGCGCAGCACAAGCGCGGCAAGCTAACGGCGCGCGAACGTATCGACCTCATTCTCGACGAGGGTTCCTTCGAGGAGTTCGGCATGTTCGTCGAACACCGCTCCAACGATTTCGGCATGGAGAAGAGCCGGATCGCCGGCGACGGCGTGGTGACGGGATGGGGCACGGTCAACGGCCGCGCGGTCTTCGTCTTCGCCAAGGATTTCACGGTCTTCGGCGGGTCGCTTTCGGAAGCGCATGCCGAGAAGATCATCAAAGTCCAGGACATGGCGCTGAAGAACCGGGCGCCGATCATCGGGATCTATGACGCCGGCGGCGCGCGCATCCAGGAGGGTGTGGCAGCGCTCGGCGGCTATGCCGAGGTGTTCCAGCGCAACGTGCTGGCCTCGGGTGTCATTCCGCAGATCTCGGTGATCATGGGGCCGTGCGCCGGCGGCGATGTCTATTCGCCCGCGATGACCGATTTCATCTTCATGGTGCGCGACACCTCGTACATGTTCGTGACCGGTCCTGATGTCGTGAAGACCGTGACCAACGAGACGGTGACGGCCGAGGAACTCGGCGGCGCTTCGGTGCACACCACGAAATCCTCGATCGCCGATGGCGCTTATGACAATGATGTCGAGGCGCTGCTGCAGGTGCGCCGGCTGATCGATCTCTTGCCGCAATCGAACACGTCTGCGGTGCCCGAGATCGAATGTTACCAGTCGGTGACCGAGACGGATGCGTCGCTGGATACGCTTGTGCCTGCCAACGCCAACAAGCCCTACGACATCAAGGAACTGATCCTGAAGACGGCGGACGAGGGGGATTTCTTTGAGATCCAGGCGAGCTTCGCCAAGAACATCGTCTGCGGCTTCGGCCGGATCGAGGGTTCGACCGTCGGCTTCGTCGCCAACCAACCGATGGTGCTGGCCGGCGTTCTCGACAGCGATGCGTCACGCAAGGCGGCGCGCTTCGTGCGCTTCTGCGACTGCTTCAACATCCCGATCGTCACCTTCGTGGACGTGCCGGGCTTCCTTCCGGGCACGGCGCAGGAATATGGCGGGCTGATCAAGCACGGGGCGAAGCTGCTCTTCGCCTATGCCGAGGCGACCGTGCCGAAGCTGACGGTGATCACCCGCAAGGCGTTCGGCGGGGCCTACGATGTGATGGCGTCGAAGCACCTGCGCGGGGATCTCAACTATGCCTGGCCGACGGCGCAGATCGCCGTGATGGGCGCCAAGGGCGCGGTCGAGATCATTTTCCGCAAGGACATATCAGATCCGGAAAAGATCGCCGAGCATACCCGGATGTACGAGGAGCGGTTCCTTTCGCCCTTCGTGGCGGCCGAGCGCGGCTATGTCGACGAGGTGATCATGCCGCACTCGACGCGGCGTCGGCTGGCGCGCGGGTTGAAGATGCTGCGCAACAAGGATCTCACCAATCCCTGGAAGAAACACGACAATATTCCCCTCTAAGGTGAAGAAGTCGTGGAAAATCAATGAAAATCAAGCGGATGTGATGGGAATGGCTGATATCGTGACTTCTCTGTTTTCAACCAGATCGCTAACGCTCCTCTGTCTTATGACCTAAGGAGAGACTTATGCCCAGTTTCGAACGCCTCAACGCGTATCAGCCCTACGCGATTGCCGCGCTCCGTATCATCACCGCTCTGCTCTTCATCGAGCACGGCACGATGAAGCTTTTCGCCTTCCCGATCCCCCAGGGTGCCGGCGGTCCGCTGCCGCCGCTGATGCTCTTCGCCGCTCTGCTCGAGACCATCGGCGGTCTGGCGATCCTCGTCGGCTTCTTCACCCGCCCTGTTGCCTTCATCCTGTCGGGCCAGATGGCGGTCGCCTACTTCATGGCGCACCAGCCGCGTGGCTTCTTCCCGGCCGAGAACGGCGGCGAAGCTGCAATCCTGTATTGCTTCATCTTCCTGGCCCTGGTGTTCACCGGCGCCGGCGCGTTCGCGATCGACAAGAACAAGGCGTGATCTGACGGCCGTGGGCCTATCCCGCGGCGCGGTCTGATCACGCAACATAAGCGATGCGTCGGGGACGAGCGCATCAACCGATCGGCCCCTTTCGGGGCCGATCGTGTTTCTGGGTGTTGTCAGCCGAGACGCTCGGCGTGCCACTTCAGGTGATCGTCCATGAAGGTCGAGATGAAGTAGTAGGAGTGGTCGTAGCGCTCGTGCATGCGCAGCTTCAGCTTGATGTCGGTGCCCTTGATCGCTTCTTCGAACAGCCAGGGGCGCAGCCCGTTCTCAAGGAAGCCGTCGGCCTTTCCCTGGTCGATCAGGAACTCCGGGAAGCGTGCGCCATCCTTGACCAAGGCGCAGGCATCGTACTGGCGCCATGCGGCGCGGTCGGCGCCGAGATATTTTTCGAAGGCGGGAGCGGACCAATCGGCCGTCGAGGGCTCGACGATCGGCGCGAAGGCAGAGCAGCTCTTGAAGCGGCCGGGGTTCTTCAGCGCGATGGTCATGGCCCCGTGGCCTCCCATGGAATGGCCGAAGATGCCCTGGCGATCCATGTCCATGCGGAAGTGCTGGCTGACGAAAGCGGGCAATTCCTCGGTGATATAGGTATACATCTGATAGTTTTCGGCCCAGGGCTCTTCGGTGGCGTTCAGATAGAAGCCCGCGCCCTTGCCCATCTGCCAGTTGGTCAGTTCATCCGGTACGTCGTTGCCGCGCGGGCTGACATCCGGGCAGACGATGATCAGGCCGAGTTCGGCCGCCATGCGGCGATACTCGCCCTTTTCCATGACGTTGGCGTGGGTGCAGGTGAGGCCCGAGAGATACCAGAGGACAGGGCAGGGCTTTTCGATAGCCTGCGGCGGCACGAAGACCGCAAAGGTCATGTCGCACTTCAGAGCCTCGGACGTATGCGTGAAAACGCCCTGCATGCCGCCAAAGGCGGTCGCCTGGGATAGGATGTTCATTCTACTCTCCTGGTGGTGGCGTGACGGCCTTGGCGCGGCGGCACAGCCGATCGAATGTTTCGAGAAAACGGGAACGGTCCTTCGGACCGAAGGCGGCGTTGTAGCCCTTGCTTTCGCCTGTTTCGCGCAGATGCGCGCCGAGATCGCGCATAGCGCTCGCCATGCCGATATTGGTGTCGTCGAAGACGCGGCCGGTGGGGCCGGTGACGAATGCGCCCGCCGCGACGCAACGCACCGCGAGCGGCACGTCGGCGGTGACGACCACGTCGCCCGATCCGCAATGTTCGGCGATCCAGTTGTCGGCGGCGTCGAAGCCGTTGGAGACGATGACGTTGTGCACCATCGGATCGCGCGAGGGGCGCAGGCCGGAGTTGGCGACGAAGGTCACCTCGATGCCGAGCCGTTCGGCGACCTTGAGGACCTCGGGCTTGACCGGGCAGGCGTCTGCGTCAACGTAGATATGGTGCATGGGTTTTTGTCGGTGTCCGTGGTGTCAGTCTTCAAAGAAGCGGTGATAGTCTCGTGCCGCATGTATGAGGCGGACGAGGTCTATACCCGATCCGTCGGAAATGGGTTCATAGATCACGATATATTGCCTGAAAGTAAAAAGCCGGAGGTTGGGGAACTTCGGAAAACGGGTTACGCCAAGAAGCGGATTGTCGGCAAATATCTGTGCCCGGTCTTCGAGTTTCAGCGCGAAGTCATCCGCGCGAGATTCGCTATCCTTGGCAATGAAGTTCCAGGCATCAAGGGCATCCAAAAGGAACAGCCGTCGACGACGTATCGCGCCGCGGCTCATATCTTTCCGGTGCGGAACTTGACGAGGAGGTCCTTCATCGGCTCCATCGGCTCCGAAGGGCCACTGGCTAGCCCTTTTTCGATCTCGGCCTCGAGCCCGGCAATAAATGCCGCCGCTTCCCGTTCACGTTCTTCGACCAAGCGAAGGCCCGTCGACACAACGTCGTTCGCGCCGTCGAAACGGCCGGTCTCGACCAAACGATCAATGAGATCCTGCTGCTGTTTTGTTAGAGACAAGGCGGATGTTGCGGACATGCGTGATCCCTTGGTTTGTCGTTGGCTGCAGCTTATCAAATCGACACAGTCGGCGCTTCCTAAAAATATATGGATGCGCGTACGAAGGCGCTACCGGGGAACCTTGGCCCTCGTCGCTGCGCGCGGCCGACGCGCAGCGGGTTTGACCGTGAGGTCGATCCTCACGCCTCCTTCAGCGTGCCGGCCTTCTTGGCGGCGAAGGTCGCGAGCACATCCATCAGCGTAGGGTTCAGGCAGTCGTAGGGCGGAAGGCCGAGTTCGCCGAGGCGGCTGCGAACGCCTGACATTGCCGAGGGTGGGGTGCCGCTCTCGATGATCGAGGAGACGAAGGCGGCGAAGGTCGGTTCGGGCCAGCCGGGTTCCTGGAAGCGTTCGGGGTGAACGAAGGACAGGCCCTTGAAGGCATGGTCGCGCTCGACGGGGCCGTACATGTGGACGCCGCACTCCTTGCAGGCGTGGCGCTGGATCAGCGCGTCCTTGTCGACGACCGCGAGCTTGTCGCCATTTTCGAGAACGGTGACGTTGTCGGTCGAAGCGACCGCGACAACCGAGAACGCGGCTCCCTTGGGCTTCCAGCACTTGGTGCAGCCGCAGGCATGGTTATGGGCGACCGTGCCCTTGACCGCTACCTTGACCGGGCGGCTGGCGCATGCGCAGACGAGCGTGCCGCCACCGAAATTCGCCTGGCCTTTCTTGACCCCGCCATCGAGCGCGGGGTGGATCGATACCTGATATGCCATGCTCAGCTTCTCCTCCTCAGCTGCCGATGGCTCCCAAATCAGGACCGATTTGTGAAAAAGCCGCCGGCCATTTCAAAGTCGTGCCGCATTGCGTGGTGGGTGTGTCTTGGCGCTCCCTGAGTCCTGTCGGGCAGGGTCGGACGTCGGATGCAAATCTAACAAACCGGCCTTGTGAAAACCAGCGAATCCGCAGGGTGGGGTTCGCTGGTTTGGGTCGTCAGGTCAGCGTACCGCCCTGACCATATCGACGTGCGGGATGCCGTCCTCGAGATATTCCTCGGAGGTGGTCTCGAAGCCGAAGCTGCCGTAGAAGCGGGAGAGGTGGCTTTGGGCGGAGAGGTAGATCGGGGCTTGCGGATAGCGCTCTTCGCAGACGGATATGGCCTCGCGCATGACGGCCTCGCCGAGGCGTTTGCCGCGATGATCAGGAGAGACGACGACGCGGCCGATCTTGGCGGGCGCGCCCTTGTCCGCCGGGGCGAAGATGCGGGCGGCGGCAAGGAGCTCGCCGTCCTGCAGCAGGCGCAGATGCAGGGCGTCCGCATCCTTGCCGTCGAGTTCCGGATAGGGGCAGTTCTGCTCGACGACGAAGACGTCGACGCGCATCTTAAGAAGCGCGTACAGCTCGACGGCGGAGAGCTCATCGAGCCTCCGCGCGTCGACCGTGTAGTTCGGCTGGGTGATCAATAGACCACCACGCCGCGGATCGATTCACCCTTGTGCATCAGGTCGAAGCCCTTGTTGATGTCTTCGAGCGGCATGGTGTGGGTGATCATCGGGTCGATCTGGATCTTGCCTTCCATGTACCAGTCGACGATCTTCGGAACGTCGGTGCGGCCACGCGCGCCGCCAAACGCGGTGCCCATCCAGTTGCGGCCGGTGACCAACTGGAACGGACGCGTGGAGATTTCCTGGCCGGCGCCGGCGACGCCGATGATGACGGATTTGCCCCAGCCGCGATGCGAGGATTCGAGCGCCTGGCGCATGACCTTGGTGTTGCCGGTGCAGTCAAAGGTGTAGTCGGCGCCGCCGATGAGGTCGCCATGGCGCTTGGTCATGTTGACGAGATAAGGCACGATGTCATCGCCGACTTCCTTCGGGTTAACGAAGTGGGTCATGCCGAACTTCTCGCCCCAGGCCTTGCGGTCGTTGTTGATGTCGACGCCGATGATCATGTCGGCGCCGGCAAGGCGCAGGCCCTGCAGCACGTTCAGGCCAATGCCGCCGAGGCCGAACACGATCGCGGTGGAGCCGATCTCGACCTTGGCGGTGTTGATGACAGCGCCGATGCCCGTGGTGACGCCGCAGCCGATGTAGCAGACCTTGTCGAAGGGGGCGTCGGGGTTGATCTTGGCGAGCGCGATCTCAGGCAGAACGGTGAAGT
The DNA here is from genome assembly GCF_000377565.1 of Rhizobium sp. 2MFCol3.1. GTDB lineage: Bacteria > Pseudomonadota > Alphaproteobacteria > Rhizobiales > Rhizobiaceae > Rhizobium. Next base: position 15,840 of record NZ_KB898379.1, read on the forward strand.
TCGCGAAGGTCGAGCAGCCCATATAATGGTGGATCTTGTCCTTGCCGATCGAGAAGCGCGAGGTGCCGTCAGGCATGACGCCCTGGCCCTGGGTCGAGCGGATCGAGGTGCAGAGGTTGGTCTTGCGCGAGGTGCAGGAATAGCATTCGCGGCATTCCGGCGTGTAGAGCGGAATGACGTGGTCACCCTTCTTCAGCGAGGTAACGCCTGGGCCGACGTCGACAACGATGCCGGCGCCTTCATGGCCGAGGATCGCCGGGAACAGACCTTCCGGGTCGGCGCCCGAGAGCGTGAAGTCGTCGGTGTGGCAGATGCCCGTCGCCTTCACCTCGATCAGCACTTCGCCGGCCTTGGGGCCTTCGAGCTGCACGGTCATCACTTCGAGTGGTTTACCTGCCTGTACGGCAACAGCGGCGCGAACGTCCATTTTAGTCTCCAATATGCTGATTTGATCGGGCGGACTTTTGCACGCGTAAGGAGCGCGGCTCAAGGAAAAAGAGCAGCGCCCGCCTTTATAACGTCTGCGTCAAAACAGCCTGTCGATGGCGGTGATGACGGCGTAGCCGTGCATGGCGATCGCGGCGTAGAGACCGAAGGAGACAAGCATGCGCTCGCCGCCGTTCATCTCATCAAGCTTCTCGCGCGGCTTGAAGGAGCCGCCGCCGATGATGCTGACGAGGGTGAAGACCAGCAGGCCGATGCCGAGATAGCGAGCCGAAAGCCCGATTTCGGCGCCGACAGCGAGGATGCAGAGCGTCACCAGAAAGCTCGCCAGGATCTGTGAGCGCTTGGTCCTGAATATCTGCCGCAGCACCTGGCCGCCATCGAAACGATGCATGGGTAGAAGATTAAGCAGGTTGAAGGCGCCGAGGATCAACAGGAAGACAAGGATGGGCGGATCGGCGGCGGCGGGAAGGATGCCGTGATCGGCGAGGCTATGGCCAAGGACGAGAATCGGCACCAGAAATGCCGACATGCCGGATCCCATCAGCGCGCAGGTCGCGACCTCGAAGAGCGAGCGGTACGGGCGGCTGCCGATGGCGATGCCGCCGAGGAAGGGAATGAAGACCATGCGGACAGAGGTGTGGCCGAACATGCGGTAGGCGGCCATGTGGCCCAGTTCGTGCAGCGCGATGACGACCGTCAGGAAGGTCGATATCATCAGGCCGCGCTGCGTGAGGCCGAGGAAGGGCCAGAGAAGCAGGGTCGAGAGGATCGCGAGCGCCACCTGCACGAGCGGATGTTCGAAATAGCCCTGCGGCTGCGAGATGCCGGTCTTCAGCCAGCCATCAAGCGCCTTCATTTCGCGGTGGAGCGCGACGTAGCGGAAGATCAGGAAGGCGAGGCCGCGATAGCGATCCGTCTGGTCGACTTCCAAGACGGCACGGCCATCGGCGGTGGGCCGGATGATGCGGCGCTCGCGATAGTCCTTCCAGAAGGAGGCATCGAGGGTGCTGTCATCGACGATGGATGACTGAAAGCCCTGCGCATTAGAGGCAAGGGCCGCCAGAGGCTCAATCGCGAGCAGGCGGCGTGTGGGGGCATCGTTTCTGTCCTGATAGCGGTAGGTCTGCTCCACGACATTGCCGCCCACCTCCATCTGCCGGCTCGATATCACCTGATGGTGCCAACTGGCATTCGAACCCATCGGGTTCATGGCGGTCCACAGCGTTTCCGGCGTGCAATCGAACGAGCGGCTGACATGCAGCGTTCTCAGCCCCAGGGGCATTCGCATCAGGAGCCACAGCATGCCGAGATTGATAGACAGCAGTAGCAGCGCGGATTGCATGACACTCATCACTTACTCCACCCGGCAGGGATCCGGATGGGTTAAAGACTAGCGGCGACGCGTTAATAAATGCGGAGCGGAACGTGACGGTCTGGTGTGCCGGAACGGGTCAGGCGAACTCCATGATGACGGCGTCCACCGCCAGGCTCTCGCCCGGCTTGGCGTTGACGACGCCGACCACGAGGTCGCGCTCAGCGCGCAGCACGTTCTCCATCTTCATGGCCTCGACGACCGCGAGCGTTTCGCCGGCTTTCACTTCCTGCCCCTCGGTGACTGCGATCGAGACGACCAGTCCCGGCATCGGGCAGAGCAGGAGCTTGGAGGTATCCGGCGGCAGCTTGACCGGCATCAGGCGGTCGAGTTCAGCGTGACGCGGCGTCAACACCTTGGATTTCACCGACAGGCCCTGCCAATCGAGCCTGACGCCGTTGAGGATCGGGCGCAGCTGCGCGGTGACCGGCTGCCTGCCGACCTTGCCGCGCCAGACCGGCTCGCCTGGTCTCCAGTCAGTGACGACGCTCAAGGTTTGCCCGGCGACCTCCATGTCCATCTCGAAGGGCACGGTTACGAGACCGTCGAGCAGGCGCACGTCGATATAGTCGTCGCCGAGCCGGACGCACCAGTGATCGCGCAGCGGATCGGTAGCGCTGCGCAGTCGGTCGGCGAAGGTTTCGCGGCGGTTGGCTTCGATCAGCGAGGCGGAAAGAGCGATGGCGGCAAGGGTGCCGCGTTGGCTCTCATCGGGCATCACGGGCGCGAAGCCATCGGGATATTCCTCGGCGATGAAGCCGGTGGACAGGCGGCCCTCGCGCCAGCGCGGGTGCTTCATCAGGGCGGAAAGGAAAGGAACGTTGTGTTCGATGCCATCGACCACGAAGCCATCTAGCGCCTCGCCCATGGCCTCGACGGCCTCAGCGCGGGTCGGCGCCCAGGTGCAGAGTTTGGCGATCATCGGATCGTAGTACATCGAAATCTCGGCGCCTTCGAAGACGCCGGTGTCGTTGCGGACGACCGCGTTGCCGGTCTTGCCTTCCTGCGGTGGACGGTAGCGCGTCAGGCGGCCGATCGAGGGCAGGAAGTTGCGGTAGGGATCCTCGGCGTAGATGCGGCTTTCGACGGCCCAGCCGTTGAGCTCGATGTCTTTCTGGGCGAAGGGGAGTTTCTCGCCTGCAGCGACGCGGATCATCTGCTCGACGAGATCGATGCCGGTGACGAGTTCAGTGACGGGGTGTTCGACCTGCAGGCGGGTGTTCATTTCGAGGAAGTAGAAATTGCGGTCGCGATCGACGATGAATTCGACGGTGCCGGCACTCTGGTAATCCACGGCCCTGGCGAGCGCCACCGACTGCTCGCCCATGGCGGCGCGGGTGGCCTCATCGAGGAAGGGCGAGGGCGCCTCTTCGGCAACCTTCTGATTGCGGCGCTGGATGGAGCATTCGCGTTCGCCGAGATAGATGACATTGCCGTGGGCGTCGGCCAGCACCTGGATCTCGATATGACGGGGATCGACGACGTATTTCTCGATGAAGACGCGGTCGTCGCCGAAGGAGCTTTTGGCCTCGGAGCGGGCGCGGTCAAAGCCGTCGCGCACTTCCGCCTCGGTCCAGGCGATGCGCATGCCCTTGCCGCCGCCGCCGGCGGACGCCTTGATCATCACGGGATAGCCGATCTCGGCGGCGATCTTTTCGGCATGCTCGGCATTTTCGATGACGCCGAGATAGCCGGGGACGGTGGAGACATTGGCGGCGCTGGCGAATTTCTTCGATTCGATCTTGTCGCCCATGGCATTGATCGCCTTGGGCTTCGGGCCGATGAAGACGATGCCTTCCTTCTCCAGCGCTTCGCAGAAGGAGGCGCGCTCGGAGAGGAAGCCGTAGCCGGGGTGGACGGCCTGAGCGCCGGTCTTTTTGCAGGCGTCGATGATCTTCTCGGCGACGAGATAGCTTTCGGCGGCGGCCGCCGGGCCGATGTGGACGGCCTCATCGGCCATCTCGACATGGAGCGCATCGCGGTCGGCGTCGGAATAGACGGCGACGGTCGATATCCCCATGCGGCGCGCCGTCTTGATGACGCGGCAAGCGATCTCGCCGCGATTGGCGATCAGAATTTTCGTGAACATGAAGACTCCACCCGTGACCTGCGTTCCGAGTCTTAAGCATAAAGACTGGAACGCACAATCACGGATAGGACACGCACGGATAGGGCACGGAGAGAAGCGTCGCGATCAGGCGACGGCCGCCTCTGTCCCGAGCCTGTCGTCGACGATCCGGAGCCAGCGGGTGCGACGCGGTGCCTCGGCGTAATCGGTGAGCGCAAGCGCCGAGACGATCTGCGACCAGCGCGGATGGTTCGACGCCGGAAGCGTCTCTTCGCCGATCTGCATCATAACCGCCCAGGTGAGCGCCTGTACCGTTATGGTACCGCCGTCGCTGAGCGCGCGCAGGATGCGCATAATGTAATCCACATCCTGCCTGGTGATTCCCCGGCGATCGATGGCGCGGCTCTTGTGATAGGCGCCGCGATTGTCCGATAGCGCCAGGCGCAGCTGATCGAGCGCAAACGCGCGCAGCTCGTCGGGCACATAGGCGGAAATCTCGATGACGTGGAGCACAAGCTCCAGCTCAACCGCCGAATGAATGACACCGTCGGTCGCGACCATGCGCATCAGCCAAGCGACGTTGATTTCGTCGAGAGAGCCTTGCGGATAGTTATATTGGACGATGAAGGCCGCGAGCTGCTCCACGAAATAGCTATTCCATTCGGGGCATTTCTCGGGGCAGGAATTGTTCAGTGCCAGCATGACGACGACGTCGTCGGCAGTTCTGATTCCCTCGGGAAAACTGTGTCTGCGCAGAAGATCGATATCCTCCACGCCAAGTCGATGCTTTCCGGCGATGACACATGCCGGAAAAGCGAGTCGAATTTCGCTCATCTTTTCTCTCCAGGCCTCATCATGAAGCCGAAGATTCTTCTAGCGCCAGCGAATTGATGTTCTCTCAATAGGCGGAGTTAACAAGGTGTTTACGGCTCAGGCCTGTTTGGCGGCCCGCGCCTGCACCCGTTCGCGCCAGATGATGAAGAGGCCGGAGGCGACGATGATCATGATTCCGATCCATTTGGAGAAGTTCGGGAAATCGCCGAACAGGGCGTAGCCCAAGATGGTGGCGGAGATGATCTCGAAATACTGGAACGGCGCCAGAAGCGAGAGCGGCGCCATGCGGAAGGCCCGGACGACGATCATGTGCACATAGCCGGAGAGCGAGCCGAGAATCAGCAGAAGCACGAGGCCGAGAATCGATGTCGGGAGCGAGACGTCGAAATCGCTGACGCCCATGCCGTTTCCGACGATGAGCGCACCGGACATGAAAAGCGTGCCGCCGATGCCGGCCATGGTCTGCATCGTCAAAGGCGAATCGGCATTGCCGATGGCGCGGTTGAGGAAAAGATAGAGAGAGAAGAGGAAGGCGCAGCAGACGGGTAGCAGCGCTTTCAGGCCGAAGACTTCATAGCTCGGCTGGATGACGATCATCGCGCCGCCGAATCCAACCACGATCGCCGTCCAACGCCGCCAGCCGACCTTGTCGCCGAGGAAAAGCGCCGAAAGGCCGGCAAGCATGAAGGGTTCGACGAAATAGATGGCAAAGACATCGGCGAGCGGCATGTATTTGACAGCGACGAAAAACAGGAGGCTCGCTGCCCCATGCAGCGCGCCGCGCAGCAGATTCATCCAGGGGCGCTTTGCCGACAGCGCGCCCCAGCCGAATATCATGAAGAGAATCGGCAGCGTGCAGACAAGCTGGAAAAAGAATCGGTAGAAAGTGACCTGGCCGGGCGACATGCCCTCGAACGTCGCCATGTACTTGGCGATCGCATCCATGGCGGGGAGGACGATCATCGCGCCGGCCATCAGCGCCATGCCTTGCAGGGGATTGTGCAGGTCGGTTTTATCGGACATCTTCGAGAAATTTCATTGGGCTGAGATCCAGCCGTTATAAACAATAAAATCTCTCGTTAAGAGATGCCGCAGACGACATATCGCGTCGTCGGGAGCCAGTTGCCCTGGCTTGTCTCACTCCTCAGGAGAGAGATGGTGCGGTCGAGAAGACTCGAACTTCCACGGGTTGCCCCACAGCGACCTCAACGCTGCGCGTCTACCAATTCCGCCACGACCGCATCGTGGTAGGTGCCGGTTTGTGCCGGCGACGCAGCATGTAGCAAAAGGTTTTTCGGGACACAAGGGCCATGTGACAGATTTTTTCAAAGAAGGTGACAGCGTTTGTAAAGGCAGCAATTCGGAGCCATATAGATGCTCGAAAAAGCCCGCGATCAAAGGCGCTGCGGGCCGCAAGGAATGGCTATGTTACGAACGGACCTCGATTTTTCCATGTTTCCACAGGCCGGCTCGCGCCCGGTGCGCTGGCGGATCTCCAATGGGCTGGTGCCCTATCAGGAGGCTGTGGATATCATGGAACAGGAAGTGGCAGCGATTGCCGAGGGGGGCGACGAGCTGGTGTGGCTGCTTGAGCATCCGCCGCTCTATACTGCCGGAACCAGCGCAGATGCACGCGATCTCGTGCAGCCCGACCGCTTTCCTGTTCACGCCACCGGGCGGGGCGGGGAGTACACCTATCATGGGCCCGGCCAGCGGGTCGCCTATGTGATGCTCGACCTGAAACGCCGCCGCCAGGATGTTCGCGCCTTCGTGGCGGCGCTGGAGGAGGTGATCATTCGCACGCTGGGTGAGATGAACGTGCGCGGCGAGCGGCGCGAGGATCGCGTCGGCGTATGGGTCTGTCGCCCCGACAGGCCGCCGCTGCCCGATGGAACGGTGGCGGAAGACAAGATCGCCGCACTCGGCATCCGCTTGCGCAAATGGGTGACGTTTCACGGGCTGTCGCTCAATGTCGAACCCGATCTCGATCATTTCGGAGGAATCGTTCCCTGCGGGATCTCGGCCTATGGGGTCACGAGCCTCGTCGATCTCGGCCTGCCGGTGACGATGGATGATGTGGATGTGCTGCTGCGAGAATCGTTCGAATCGGTCTTCGGCGAGACGGTGAACGGCTGAGCGCGGAATCAGACGGTACTGATATTGAGAAAGGGCCGGCGTTTCGTCGGCCCTTTCGCTTTTTCACGTCTACTTGGTGCCGACGTCGCGGCAGGCATCGGTGTGCGAGGCGCCGCTGTCACCACCTGCCGTATGCAGGCCGTGACCTTTTGGCGAGTCAGCGCATGGGGGGAGTGGCTTGATGCTTGCCGTCGACATCTTGTCGACCGGCGGTGCGACGCGAACGGGAGCGAAACCATCGCTGTCGTTGGTGTAGTCGTCGGAATATTCCGGCGCCTTGTGCTGCGTGTAGTGGACGGGCTTCGGTGGAGCAACTTTGACGGGAGCGAAGCCGTCGCTATCGTTGGTGTAGTCGTTGGAATACATCGGCTGGGCGAAGGCGGCGCCGGAAAGGCAGAGGGTAAGCACGGCTGCGGCGGCTGCAAATTGAATGCGCATATCAGATCTCCTCAATCCATTGTTGCACACAATGTGACGTCCATTACCCTCGGCAAGAGCAAGTTCGCGCCTCAATTGAGGCCGGATTGTGAAGGGGATCTGACAGTCGCGCGCACGTTTTTTCACATGAAATCACGGCGCCGCGACTGCGTTTGATCGCTATTTGATTGGCCTTGCGATTCGCTAAACCAGCGAGTGACGCGGCGCCATCTCGGCAATCATGAGATGATGTTTTCGGCCAAAACAACCCCGTTTTGACCGAAAATGTTAGACAACGTTGCGCAGGTCCGCCGTGTCGATCAGCTCGTCCACCAGTTCCGGCGTGAGCTCGCTGAAGCTCTTGATGATGTGCGTCGGCTGCAGGCTTTCGATCGGAACGTCGGAATAGCCGAAGGGCACGGCGATCGAGGGGATCGCGGCATTGCGCGCGACGAGGATATCGTTGGCGCTGTCGCCGATCATGATCGTGCGCTTGGGGTCGCCGCCAGCCTTTTCGATCGTGCCGAGCAGATGGCCGGCATCGGGCTTGCGCACCGCGAATGTGTCGCCGCCGGTGATGGCGTCGAAATAATGGGTGAGCTGCAGGCGCTCCAGCAGGGTGCGGGCAAGACCTTCCAGCTTGTTGGTGCAGACGGCGAGTTTGTATCCCTTGGCCTTCAACTGATCCATCGCGTCGATCAGTCCGGGATAGGGGACCGTCGCGCCCGGCATGTTATCCGTGTAGTGCGTGATGAAGCGTTCGAGCAGTGCAGGAAATTGCTCGGGCTCCAGCGGATGCCCCTGCAGCTTGCAGGCTCTTTCGATCATCACCTTGGCGCCGTGGCCGACCAGATGCGTCAGGTCGTCGTAGGTGACCGGCGCAAGATCAAGTGCTGCGATCGTGTAATTGAGGCTGTCGACAAGGTCGACATGGGTGTCGAGGAGGGTTCCGTCGAGATCGAAGACGACAAGGGCAGGGGTCAATGGAGTTTTCGCCTGTTCAGTTGGGATGCATCCGAGTTAAGCGATGAAGGCCGCAAAAGCAACGCTTTGGCCCGGCCTGGCAGGCCTCCCGCATGTGCTTTGGATTTCGAAAGTCTGACGTTATTTTGGCTTTCGTTTGACTGGCTGGCCGTGTAAACAACGCAACCAACGTAACAATGCGTAACGTAACACTGGGAGTAAGCGGCGCATGGACGCCCGCGAAATGAAGATCAAGGCCGCGGCTGCGGCACTCGCCCATGTCGAGCATGGGATGCGTCTCGGGATCGGAACCGGAAGCACGGCCGAGGAATTCGTACGGTTGCTTGCCGAGAAGGTCGCCGACGGTTTCAAGGTCGAGGGCGTTCCGACATCGGAGCGCACGGCACGGCTTTGTGTCGAGCTCGGCGTTCCCCTGAAATCGCTCGACGAACTGCCGGAACTCGATCTGACGATCGACGGCGCCGACGAGGTCGATGCCGCGCTCGGGCTGATCAAGGGCGGCGGTGGAGCCTTGCTGCGCGAGAAGATCGTTGCCGCCACATCCGGCCGCATGATCGTCATCGCCGACGAGAGCAAGCTGGTGGAGACACTTGGCGCGTTCCCGCTGCCGATCGAAGTCAACATGTTCGGCCTCGTTTCGACGCGCATCGCGATCGAAAAGACGGCTTCGAGGCTTGGCCTTTCGGGTGCGTTGTCGCTGCGCCAATCCGGCGACGGCAATTTCACCACGGATGGTGGACACTACATTATCGATGCATCTTTTGGCCGTATTCCTGATGCAGAGGCGCTTTCAACTCAGTTGAATGCGATCCCCGGCGTCGTGGAGCACGGGCTCTTTCTCAATATGGCCGCGCTGGCGATCATCGCCGGTCCGGCGGGCGCGCGCGAGCTGCGGGCAACAAGGTAACAGGAGTTGGAACTCATGAATAAATTTGCAGGTTTTGGCCGTTTTGCTGCTGCGACCGTCATTCTCTCGGGTGTTGTCCTGGGCTCTGTAGCCCACGCGCAGGAAGCATCGCCGGAACAGCTGAAGGCAGCCCGCGCGGCTATCGACGCAATCGGCGCCACCACACAGTTCGACAATATCCTGCCGGGCCTCGCAGAGCGCCTGAAGGCCGACCTGATCCAGGATTCGCCGAACTACCAGGACCAGATCACAGCCGAAGTCGACAAACAGGCGCTGGCGCTTGCACCGCGTCGCGCCGATCTCGAAAAGGAAGCGGCGGTCACCTACGCCAAGGCGTTCACGGTCGAGGAACTCAACGCCATCGCCGCCTTCTACGGCTCGCCGGTTGGCCAGAAGCTCCTGAAGGACGGCCCGATCGCTTCGCGCGAAACCGTCAAGGCCGCTGACATCTGGGCGCAGGGCATCTCCCGCGACCTCCAGAAGTCGACCAGCACCGAGCTTGCCAAGGTGATCAAGCCGGCCCCGGCCGCCGGCACCGATCCGGCAGCTCCGGCTGCAAAGCCTGCTGCCAAGCCGTAAGGCTCGCATCATCGCTCAATACGAAGCCCCGGTTCGCCGGGGCTTTTGTTTTTGGCGATATCGGTACTATATCAAGCCTTCCTTCCATCTGACGATTCCTTCCTTCTGATGTTTTGTGCCGGAGATCCCCATGACAGCCTATGATTACGACCTCTTTGTCATCGGTGGCGGCTCGGGTGGGGTGCGCAGCGCGCGCGTGGCGGCCGCACTCGGCAAGAAGGTGGCGATCGCCGAGGAATATCGCTACGGCGGCACCTGCGTCATTCGCGGCTGCGTGCCGAAGAAGCTGTTTGTCTACGCCTCGCAATATCATGAGCATTTCGAGGATGCGGCCGGCTTCGGCTGGACCGTCGGCGAAAGCACGTTCGACTGGAAGAAGCTGATCGCGGCAAAGGATGCCGAGATCACCCGGCTCGAGGGGCTCTACAAGAAGGGTCTGTCGGGCGCCAATGCCGAAATCCTAGACACGCGCGCCGAACTCGTCGATCGGCACACGGTGCGGCTGGTCAACACCGGCAAGACGGTAACGGCGAAGACGATCGTGATCGCGACCGGCGGGACCCCGAACCTGCACGGCGCGCTGCCCGGCCACGATCTCTGCATCACCTCCAACGAGGCGTTTCATCTCGAAGAGCTGCCACGCTCGATCGTGATTGTCGGCGGCGGGTATATCGCGGTGGAATTCGCCAATATCTTCCATGGGCTCGGAGTCGAGACGACGCTCGTCTATCGCGGGGCGGAAATCCTGTCGCGCTTCGACCACGATCTGCGCCGCGGCCTGCACGAGGCGATGGTGGCCAAGGGCATCAAGATCCAGTGCCACGACATGCTGAAGAGCGTGGCGAAGGGCGAGGACGGACTGGTCGTCGAGACGCTGAACAACGGAACGATGAATGCCGACGTGGTGATGCTGGCCATCGGTCGTGTGCCGAACACGCATGGGCTCGGGCTCGAGGCGGCCGGCGTCGAGACGAATGCGCAGGGCGCCATCGTGGTCGATGACTACTCTCGCACCAGCGTCGAGAACATCTATGCGCTGGGCGATGTCACCGACCGGGTACAGCTGACGCCGGTGGCGATCCACGAGGCGATGTGCTTCATCGAGACCGAATACAAGAACAACCCGACGAAGCCTGATCACGACACGATCGCGACCGCTGTTTTCTCGCAGCCCGAGATCGGCACCGTGGGGCTGACCGAGGAAGAGGCCGGCAAGCGCTACAGCGACGTCGAGGTCTATCGCGCGCAGTTCCGGCCGATGAAGGCGACGCTTTCGGGGCGTACCGAGAAGATGATCATGAAGCTGATCGTCGATGCGGCGAGCCGCAAGGTCATCGGCGCCCATATTCTCGGCCATGACGCCGGCGAGATGGCGCAGCTGCTCGGCATCACGCTGAAGGCCGGCTGCACCAAGGACGATTTCGACCGGACGATGGCCGTGCACCCGACCGCCGCCGAGGAGCTCGTCACCATGTATGCGCCGAGCTACAGGTTGAAGGATGGCGTGCGGGTCTGACGCGCGTCAGGTGATATTACCTCTTAGCTGGTAATACGGGGCGAGCTGATGGTCTTCAGGAAGAGGGCCTTCATCGCTGCGGAGATGCCTTCGGTCGGCGAAACCTCGAAGTAGAGGCCCGGCGATGCGCAATCCGACATGCGCGTCGGGATTTCGCTCTGGAAGGGCTTGATCCAGCTATTATACCAGCTGTTGCTCGGCAGTGGCAGGTAGGTCGTGTAGAGGATGGCAATCTTTACGCCTCGATCCTTCAGCGGCTTGCAGAAGGACGTGTCGATCGGTTCCTGGCAGCGACCACCTGTCGTCTTCTTGGTGCAGCTCGACGGCTTGTAGGCGTCGGCGACGCCATCGGAAACGAAGAACAATATTTTCTGGCGATCGGTATTCGAGTTGCCGCTGCCGGCCGGCTCGATGATCGTATTCATCTGCGTGAGAGCGCTGTCGAAGCTGGTGAGCTGGTCGGAATTGTAGTTCTGATAGGGGATGGTCATCAGATCGACTGCGTCGGTATAGGCCTTCACTTGGGTCAGGTTGGAATTCAGGCTGGAAATCGTCGTCAGCTTGGCGTCTTCGGCTTTGGTGCCGAAGGTGTAGACGCCCATGCGAAACTGGTCCGACGTGACACGCTCGTTCTTTGCCGTATCGGTCAATGCTTGTGTCGCCTGACGCACGACGTCGATACGCATGTTGACGCCAAGGCTTTTGGCAGCCGTATAGTTGTTGCTGGCCTGGTCCATCTGATGGCAGGCAAAGGCGCAGCCGGTCTTGGCCTGCAGCTTCGAGACATCGTCAGCCGTCGCGCCCACGCCCATGGACGGTGTGTTGTCGAGGAGCATGTAGAAATCCATGAACGACGCGGTCTGATACTGAGCCGTCGCGGTGCCCGAAATCTTCATCGATGTCTGGCCCAGGATCTGCATGAAGCTCGTCGATACGGCTGCGCTGAAGGAGACTGTCGAGTTCAGCGTATTGGACGTCTTGGTCACGTCGATCGTGAGGTCGACCGGCAGGTTGCCGGTTTCACCCGACATCTGGGAAAAGAAGATGTTGTGTGCATCCGTCTTGGCGATCGGGATCGGGCCGTTGCCTGTCATCGTCATGGCGGTGGCGACGGCGTCCGAACTTTGGGCGATGGCGCCCACGGCGGCAGCGTCGGCTGCCGCCTGAAGCTGGGCGCGGACGCTGAGCGCATGTGAGAAATCAACCGAAAGGCCCGCGGCACCGACCAGCGGAACAGTGAGCAGGGCGGTTATCATGCCGACATTGCCTGAACGATCCGCGACGAAACGACCGAATATGCGCATGGGAGAAGCCTGGGGAGTATCCTGGGAATTGAAAATTCATGCGTCAAAAAACCGAAGCATCATGCCTCGCCGTGTCAAAACAGGACGATCCTTAGCGTCCAAGCATGAATTAGATACAAAGCGTCTTGGTATATCGAACGTTAAGCGCGCTGCCGGCGTTTGAAAACGCGGCCGCGAATACCTTTATAGGGCGTCATTGCATGGCGCGATGAGGCGGACAAAAGCGCGCCGAACCCCGCTATGCAAGATGAAGCTAAACGGCTATAAGCCGCCAGTATTTTAAAGACGGGATATCCGGCCGGTACCGGATACTGAGACAGGTGAACGAGATGGCACAGAATTGGACTCCGAACAGTTGGCGGCAAAAACCGATCCAGCAGGTTCCGGATTATCCGGATCAGGCAGCAGTTGCGGCGACGGAAGCCCAGCTGGCGTCGTATCCTCCGCTCGTTTTCGCAGGCGAGGCGCGTCGTCTGAAAAAGCATCTTGCCAATGTGGCCGAAGGTAACGGCTTCCTCTTGCAGGGTGGCGATTGCGCCGAGAGCTTCGCGGAACATGGCGCGGACAATATCCGCGACTTCTTCCGTGCTTTCCTGCAGATGGCTGTCGTGTTGACCTATGGTGCGCAGCTGCCCGTCGTCAAGGTTGGCCGTATCGCCGGTCAGTTCGCCAAGCCGCGCTCCTCGGGCATCGAAACGCTCGATGGCGTGTCGCTGCCGAGCTACCGCGGCGATATCATCAACGGCATCGAGTTCACCGAGGAAGCGCGTATTCCGAACCCGGAACGCCAGGCCATGGCTTACCGCCAGTCGGCCGCGACGCTGAACCTTCTGCGCGCGTTCGCGATGGGTGGCTACGCCAACCTCGAGAACGTGCACCAGTGGATGCTCGGCTTCATCAAGGACAGCCCGCAGGGGGAGCGCTATCGCAAGCTGGCGGATCGCATCAGCGAGACGATGGATTTCATGAAGGCGATCGGCATCACCGCCGAAAACCAGCCGAGCCTGCGCGAGACCGATTTCTTCACCAGCCACGAAGCGCTGCTTCTCGGCTATGAAGAAGCGCTTACGCGCGTCGATTCAACCTCGGGCGACTGGTACGCCACGTCTGGCCACATGATCTGGATCGGCGACCGTACGCGCCAGCTCGATCACGCGCATGTGGAATACTGCCGTGGGATCAAGAACCCGATCGGTCTGAAGTGCGGCCCGACGCTGCAGGCGGACGATCTGCTGAACCTGATCGACGTTCTGAACCCTCAGAACGAAGCCGGTCGTCTGACGCTGATCTGCCGTTTCGGCCACGACAAGGTCGCAGAGCATCTGCCGCGCCTCATTCGCGCCGTCGAGAAGGAAGGCCGCAAGGTCGTCTGGTCTTGCGATCCGATGCACGGCAACACGATCACGCTCAACCACTACAAGACCCGCCCGTTCGAGCGGATCCTGTCGGAAGTCGAAAGCTTCTTCCAGATCCATCGCGCGGAAGGCTCGCATCCCGGCGGCATCCACATCGAGATGACCGGCAAGGACGTGACCGAATGCACGGGTGGCGCGCGCGCCGTGACGGCAGAAGACTTGCACGACCGCTACCACACGCATTGCGACCCGCGTCTCAATGCCGACCAGGCGCTCGAGCTCGCCTTCCTGCTCTCCGAGCGGATGAAGAGCGGCCGCGACGAGAAGCGGATGGCCGTCAACGGCTGAAGGCTGACCGCCCGATGATACTGAATTGAAGGAGCCCGGCCATCGCGCCGGGCTTTTTCATTGCACCAGCACGGATTGCTGGCAGCGCGCATCGGTGAAACGCACATCGGCCTCGCCGATCTTGATCCCGAGCATCAGCAGCGTGTTGTAGAGCACGTCGTCGAGTGGTGCGGTGACGCTCGACAGCGTATCGGCGATCGCCTGCATCACCGCCTTGTTGGTCCCGAGCGTCAGGATCAGCAACTGGATCTGGATATCGGTGCCGGCGATCAGCGACTGCACGGCGGAGGTCAAAGTGTCCCTTGTCGAGACATTCTTGATCGCCTTGTTGGTGATGTCGTTCGGCTGGAATGTCAGGCGCGTCTTGCTGGTGTTGGTGAGGTTGATGTCGGCCAGCGCGTTCACCTTGAGGAGCAGGGCGTCGATGATGCTGGCTGATGTGACGCGGGGCTTGGTGCCGAAATTGGCCATGGCGGTCGGATCGACATCGCCAAGCGCGATCTCGGCGACCCCAGGCACGACATCGACGCCGATGCTGGCGCTTTTCGGGCCGCCGCCGAGGCAGGCGAAGCTTGCGAGCTTGGCTTCGGCATAGGCGGCCTCGACATAGAGCGGTACGCGAACCTTGATGCCGGCGATGGTGCTGAGCCCTGTTACGCCGGCTTCTATGGCAATGCGGATCTGCGCGGTGCGCACCGCCGATCCCGTGGTGCCGATCGCGTTGGAGGCGATGCCCTTGGGGCGCTCGCCGATCGCGATCTTCAGCGTGACGCTGGTCAGCCCGGGAACCGTGCCGGCGAGATTGACGCCGACCTGCTTGCCCTGGTTGGCGGCGAAGGCGCTTGCCGAGATGATGTCGAGAGCGCTTGCCTCAAGCAACAGGTGCGAGCCGGAGCCGATCATGCGCTCGCCGACAGAGCCGAGGCTGAGCAGGTTCTGCAGCTTGACCTTGATCTGCGTGGTGCCGAGCCCCTTCGACAGCGAGGTGATGGCCTTGCTGACGGTTGGCGTCAGGCCTTGCGTGGCGGCCAGCGTGTCGAGCAGGCGCGGATAGGAAATGTCGGTTGCCAGCAGGTCGTCATAGGTACCGGCGGTGAGGTTCAGCTTGGTCGCGAGAAGGTCGAGATAGGACAGGAGGTCGATATTGGCGGCGGCGAGTGCGTCGTAATCTGCCACCTTCAGCGAGACTGTCGTGCCGAGCAAGCCGCCGAGAACGGCATTGAGGATGCCGCCGTTGAGACTCGCCAGACGCGAGCCGACGGAGAAGGCGGCGAGCTTGGAGGCGGATGCGGTTCCCGTTGCGCCGAGTGTCGGAGGTGGGATGATGGAGGCTGCGAAGGTCAACTGCGCCTTCTGCTGAATCGCAACCTTGACGGCATCATAAGGCTGGGTGCCGGCCACGAAGCGCTGTGCCAGCGGCACGGCGGGGTCGGCCAGATAAATCCCTGGCGTGTATTGGACGACGGCATCGTAAGTGTCGAGCTGGGCGGCGTTCAGCAGCTTGGTTCCAGACGATGTTGCGTAAGCCACGCCTGACTTTACGGCGACGTTCAAGCCGTTCTGCTGGTAGTTCGTGACCAGGTTGCTGGCGGCGTTGTTGATGTCGGAGGCGGCGACGATGGCGCCGATATCGCTCAATTGCTGCAGGCGGCGCTGCTGCAGCGTCATCGCCCCATAGTCCACGCCGAGCGCAAGCGTGGAAATGATCAATGGCGCCGAGAGCGCCGCCATGATCGCGATGTTGCCATCCCGGCGGGTGCTGAAACCCGCCAGATATCGCCTCATGCCTGCTTTCATATACCACCCATGCGGATCGTGGCGAAGCGGCGGATCTTGGTGTCCGGAAGCGGGAATGTGTAAAGATTCCAGATCGGTAGCGCGCTGGCGTCATACTCTGTCGTGACCGTGAACTGATTGGCGTTCGTGGGGTCGGTGGCGACGGTGACCTGGAGTTTCTTGCGGTCGATCAGCGGGTCGTTGAGGGTCGAGAGCGCGATGTAGTTGTTGACGAGCTGGGCGCGTTCCTGCTCGGAAAGGCCGGCCACCGCTGTGCGTGCCGCATCCGCCGTCAATTGCTGCAGCGCATGCGCGGCGCTCAGGTAGATGCCATAGGCGATCAGGGTGAGAAGAACGAGCAGGAAGACTGGTGCAACGATTGCGAACTCTATCGCGGCCGCACCCTGCCGGTTGGCGAGAAGACGTCGGGCATTCCTCATGCACTGCACTCCTTGCAATGGCCAACGCCGCAGCGAAGACAACCGAAGGATACATTTAACCGTCTTAATTTTTGCTTACCTAATAAACCCCATGCGTGTACCTGCAAGATATCAGGGTGTACGGAAATGGCGCGCTATTCCTGTGGCCGGCTAATCTGTGCGCCGGCCTGGGATCAGTTGCCGAGCTTCTGGGTCAGTCTGGCGATATCCTCGCGCAGCGCGGCGATTTCGGTCATCACCTGCATGTCGATCTTCTGGTGCAGAGACAGCACTTCCAGCTCGGCCTTCAGGTTGACTTCGTAGTCCTTGGCAGCCTCGAAGCGGTCGCGCTCGGCCTGCCGGTTTTGGGACATCATGATGATCGGCGCCTGGATGGCGGCGATCATGGAGAGGACGAGATTGAGGAAGATGAAGGGGTAGGGGTCGAAGGCGCGGGTCGACAGGATGATCGTGTTGATCACGCACCAGACCGCCAGGAAGACCAGGAAGGTGGTGATGAAGGCCCAGGAGCCGCCGACGCGGGCAATGCTATCCGCCATCCGCTCGCCGAAGGACGATTCGGCTTTCAGCGCGGCATTGATATCCGTCGAGATGATCTTGCGCGCATGCGCCTTTTCCAGCACGCGCTTTTCGATGTCGCCGAGTTCATTGGCGGACTTGTCGAAATGCAGGTGGACGAAACTGGAGAGATTGTTCATGGCGCGACTCCCGATCAACTTATGTTGGCGGGGAGTATTCCGTTCTGCGCCAGGAATGCAATGCGGCAACGTGCATGCCTGCCGTGCTCAGGAGCCCTCGGCTCGCAGCCAGGAGTGCTGCGGGAAAAAGCGCTCGACGGTCTGCGCCTTGCCGAACATCACATCGTGCTGGAGATAGCGATAGTCGCGGACCAGCGGATCGATGGTCTTGGCGTCGCGAACCCAGTCCGGCGAGGCCGTGTTGTCGCGGGTGATCAGCTGGTAGCGGTCGACGATCGGGTACTTCTTCTGCACGCGGCCGAGGAAGCCGGTATAGAAGGGGTGCTCATAGCCGGCGAATTTCAGCACGTGATAGGGCAGCTGCGACGGGCTGATGGTGCCGACGTTCTGCTTGACGCCCTTGCGGTTCGACCAGATGACCAGCGGCGTTTCGTGCTCCTGCTTCATCACGCTGACGGAGGCGCGGCGGGTGGCGACCTGGTCGGGCATGTAGCCGGTATTCGTGTAGACGCTGCCGAGCGGCGGCAGGTGGTCGCCCCAGAGAACGATGATCGTCTCGCGGTCACGCTTGGAGGCCCATTCGGTCAGCATCTTGAAGCTCTCGTCGGCCTCCTTGACGCCCTGCGTGTAGGTTGCGAGCGTGGCGCGGTCGGCGTCGGTCAGATTGCCGGTGAAGTCGACCGTGTTGTTGGCGTAGCGGTTGGCCTCGTAGGGGCCATGTCCCTGCAGGGTGACAGCGAAGAAGAAGAAGGGCCGGTCGAGCCCGTCGGCTTCCTGCATGATCTCCTTCATCAGGCTGTCGTCGGAGGCGAAGATGCCGCGCTTTTCCATGGTCGGCATGGTTTCTTCGGTGCGGAATTCCTCGAAGCCGAAATCCTTGTAGACCTCGTTGCGGTTCCAGAACCAGCCGCTGAACGGATGCAGTGCACGGGCCGCATAGCCTTCGCCGCGGAAGAAGGTGGCGAGCGAGGGGATGTCGTTGCGGATATACTGCTGGTAGGGGATGCTGCCATAGGGCAGGAAGGCATTCGAGAAACCGGTCAACGCCTCGAATTCGACATTGGCGGTCATGCCGCCGAACTCCGGCGAGAAGACGTGGCCGGATTGGGCCGCGCGGATCGTCGGCATCGGGTCTTCGGAGAATTTCAGCGTCTTCAGGCGCGTCGGATCCCAGAAGGATTCGCTCATCAGCATGATGACGTCAGGCTTGTCGCTCGGGCCGCTGAGATAGCCGTAATTGCGTGACGGAATGGCGTCGAGCGCCTGCGCATTGAGGCCGGCGGGCGAGGCGACGTCGGCCATCGGGATATTGAAGATGAAGGCGAGGATGAAGCCGTTGCTGCGGTAGTTCTCTTTCTGGTCCCACATCATCGGCACCACCTGCAGGCGGTCGCGGATATAGGAATATTGCGAGTAATCCATGAGCGAGCCGAAGGCGGCGATGACGGGAACCGTCAGGCAGAGATTACGGATACGGTTGCGGCGCGCCATCTTCGGCAGGCGGCGCCAGGCGTAGCGCCATGCCAGAACGAGGCCGGTGACGGAGAGCAGGATGCCGACGGCAACCGCGATAGCCGTCATCGGGCGGTCGCGGACCATGACGGGCAACAGCTCGAAAATCTGGCGGCCGAACAGCATATCCGAGGGATAGAGCGGATCGGAGAGGTAGTGCTGTTTCTGATTGGAGACGAGCGCCGGCACGAGGACGAGCGGCAGCACGACGAGTGCAGACAGGAAACGGCGGCCGAGGATCGCATCGACGCATAGCATCACGATGGTGAGCATGACGACCGTGGTCATGCCGGGGCGGGCCGTGGAAGACAGAAAGGCGCCCACGTCGGTTGCGCCGCCGCGCGCGATCACTTCGACTGAGAAGGTTGCCAAAAGCGCCATCACCGCCGTCAAGGCGACTGCAATTGCGCCGCGCAAGATGGAAGGGCGGGTATCCGCGCCAACGCCACCATAGAGCGCCGCTTCGCGCATTGCCGCTCCGGACTTAAAAACTTGCGCGATCAATGGCGGAACTCCAGCGTCATCATAACGTCATCGAACTGTCACATCTTCGTCATGAACGCTAGATGAACCGTAGTGGTTTCCTCGTCTTAACGCTTTTTTGATCACAAACTTTTCAGTAGCCGGTTGCCTCATTTCGCGTGGGCCCGGGACGGAGCCTGCCATTGCGGTGCGGAGGCGATCCTTGCGTGCCTTATTTAGCTGTCGTAGGTCATGGATATGTTCGCGTCAGAGGAGAGTTTGCATGCGCAGTTCCGTCGAGATCTACAACGTCAAGACGGGCGAGGCCCGCATCATCTGGCAAACCGAGAGGCTGGTCGAAGCCCCCAATTACGCCCCTGACGGCAGTTATCTCCTGCTCAACGACGAAGGACTGCTCTATCGGCTGGCGCTCGACGGGTCGGCGAAGGTCGAGCATGTCGATACCGGCTTTGCGACCGCTTGCAACAACGACCACGGGATTTCGCCGGATGGCACCCGCATCGTCATCTCCGACAAGGTCGAGTTCGGCAAGTCGGCAATCTACACGCTGCCGATCGAGGGTGGGGCGCCGCAGCTGGTGACCACCAATCATCCGTCCTACTGGCATGGCTGGTCGCCTGACGGGAAGGAGCTCGCCTATTGCGGCATTCGCGGCGACCTGTTCGACATCTACACGATCGACGTGACCGGCGGCGAAGAGCGGCGGCTGACCAACGGCGAGGGCCGCAATGACGGGCCGGATTATTCGGCCGATGGCCGCTGGATCTATTTCAACTCTAGCCGCACCGGCCTGATGCAGATCTGGCGTATCCATCCCGACGGGACCGGCGTGGAGCAGGTGACGCACGACAACTACGGCAACTGGTTCGCGCATCCATCGCCCACGAACGACAAGGTCGTGCTGATCTCCTACGACCCCGATGTCTTCGATCATCCGCGCGACAAGCATGTGCGGATGCGGATCATGGATATGGACGGCGGCAATCTGACGACGCTGTTCGAGCTGTTCGGCGGACAGGGATCGATCAATGTTCCGAACTGGTCACCAGATGGAGACGAGTTTGCCTATGTCCGATATTTCCCGGTCGAAGCTTGAGCGATTGCATAAGGCGCGGTTTGTCGGCATAGGTGGCACGTCGGGTGCCCGCAGGCTTGCGGGAGAATCGGGAATTCGGTGCAAGACCGGAACGTGCCCAACGCTGTAAGGCCGACGTCTGCCGCTTTATGCCACTGGCGCTCTTAGCCGGGAAGGTGCGGCACACGGATGACGCCAAGTCAGAAGACCGGCCCGACAATCATAGACTGACCGCCTGGACAGCGGCCGGTTGTGTTGTTGGGGATTGACGATGCGACCAGACCAATCTGGCTCTCTTGCGAGAGCCGGTGCCTTTTCGGCGAGCGAGCGCGACGCCGTTTACAGAGCCATCGAGACCAGACGCGACGTGCGATCGGAGTTCCTGCCGGATCCGGTGCCTGATGATGTGATTGGACGGCTATTGGCTGCCGCCCATCACGCGCCGTCTGTCGGCTTCATGCAGCCGTGGAATTTCATTGTGGTGCGCGATCAGGTCGTACGAACCACTGTGTGGGAAGCCTTTGCCAAGGCCAATGCCGAGGCGGCGGAGATGTTTTCCGGCGAGCGGCAGCAGGCCTACCGCGCCCTGAAACTCGAGGGCATTCGCACAGCACCAGTCGGCATCTGCGTGACCTGCGATCCGGATCGCTGCGGCGACGTGGTGCTGGGGCGCACGCATAATAGGCGGATGGATTCGTACTCCACCGTCTGCGCCGTGCAGAACTTGTGGCTCGCGGCGCGCGCCGAGGGCGTCGGCGTCGGCTGGGTCAGCATTTTCCACGAAACCGATCTGAAGCGGGCGCTCGGCGTGCCTGATCGGATCGAGATCGTCGCCTGGCTCTGTGTCGGTTATGTCGATCAGCTCTACGAGGAGCCGGAGCTCGCGGTGAAGGGCTGGCGGCAGCGATTGCCGCTGGAGGAGCTGGTGTTTACGGATCGCTGGGGCGAGGGCGCTTAACCCGCGACGCCTGCTATTGCTTCTGCGCCGGCGGTTGCTGTGGCTGAGCGCCGGGCATGGCTGGGTGCTTGAGGTCGATCGATCCCTGATCGCCGGCGAGGAACTGCGGCCCCACCTGGCGCACCTTGCCGGCGCTTGGATCATAGGGGCGATCGGGGACCTGCGCCTGGGGTGCGGGCTGCTGAGGCGTGGGTTGGGTTTCGGGCTTGGCGGCGGCGTTGTTCGGGGTTTCGATCGTGGTGATCGAGCTCTGCGGCGGCGGGGCGCTTACAGATTGGTTGCGGCGCATCTGTTCATAATAGGCAGGCAGGTTGCAGCTGCAGGAGGATTTTTCGCCGGGCTTGCGGTTCTTGTAGGCGAACGCGTTCGGCATGGCGCTGTAGGGCGCGCCTGTGGAGGCAGAGATCATGTTCTCCGTCTCGCCGCTGGAGACGTCGTGATAGTAGAGCTCGGTTTCGATGCCGGGGCACATCTGCTGGCAGGTGTTGGCGTCGCGGGCGAAATCGAAGGAAGTGGCGTTCGAGCGGATGGGGAAGAAGCCGCCGTCGCAGCTGCGCACGCAGATCGTGTTCAGATGCGTCAGCGGCTGGCCGCCGGGCGAGAACTCGTAGGAGCGCTGTCGCTCGCCGCCGAGCGGAATGAAGGTATCGCTGCGCATCGCCTGATCGTCGATGCTGGGCGGGTTCGCATATTGCGGCTCTTCATATTGCTGCACGGGCGCGTTGCAGTTGTTCTCGTCGAGTGCGGCGAAGAGTTCGTTGCGCAGGCGGGCGTCAGGGCTTTGCGCGCGCAACTCGTCACGGCGCATCTGCAGGTCGGCGATGTTGTCGAGCATCTTCGCTTCGGCCTGCTCAAGTTCACCGCAATAGCCTGCATTGTCGCCGCCGATGACCACCATGCTGCCGCTGCTGCAGCCGTTGCGGCGCTGGTCGCTTCGCAGCTTGCGCAGTTCCAGATTCTGTTCGGTGATGGCGCTGGCGAAGCGGCGTATTTCGGGCGACATGCCACCGCCGATCGTCTCGGGGACGGTGGCCAGACGGGCGCGCAGCTGACCGCAGATCGGCGCCATCTGCGCGTAGGCAGGGGCGGAAAGGGCAATCAGGAGTGCTGCGGCCAGCGTGAGGCGTTTCAAGGCATCGTCCCGTCAGTGAGCAAATACCAAATGGCGAAGGGCGGACCATGGCCCGCCCTTCGATATACATTGCTTGTCTTAACAAGCTGCCGCCCAGAGCCTAACGCATTTTCAGCGTCCAAGGCAAATCAAGCGGGTTGTGATGCTTCCACGACCGCGAGGGCCGCCATGTTGACGACGCCGCGCGAGGTGACCGACGGCGCCAGGATGTGGGCTGGCATGGCCGCGCCGAGCAGGATCGGGCCAACATGCAGGCCATCCGTCATCGACTTGACGACGCCGAGCGTGATGTTGGCCGCATCGAGGTTCGGGAAGACCAGCAGGTTGGCTTCGTCGTGCAGCGTCGTGTTCGGCATGACGCGCTTGCGCAGCGTTTCGGAGATCGCGCTCTCGCCATGCATTTCGCCATCGACTTCGAGATCGGGCGCGGTGTCGCGCACGAGCTGCAGGGCGTTGCGCATCTTGGTGGCGCTTTCCGATTCACGCGAGCCGAAGTTCGAGTGCGACACGAGGGCTGCGCGCGGCGTGATGCCGAAGCGCTTGATTTCCTCGGCCGCGAGAACCGCGGATTCCGCCACTTCCTCGGCTGTCGGGTTGAACGTGACATATGTGTCGGTGAAGAAGGTGGCGCCGCGCTGCGAGATCAGCAGGCTGAGTGCGGAGAAATCGCGGACATTCGGGCGCTTGCCGACGATCTGGCGGACATCGCGCAGGTGCTTCTCATAGCGGCCTTCGAGACCGCAGATCAGCGCATCGGCCTCGCCACGCTTCAGCGCCAGCGCACCGATAACCGTGGTGTTGGTACGAACGATGGTGCGGGCCGCTTCCGGGATGACACCGCGGCGACCGACCAGCGACAGATAGAGCTCGACATATTCGCGGAAGCGCGGATCGTCCTCAGGATTGATGACGTCGAAATCGGACAGCGGACGGATGCGCAGGCCGTAGCGCTTCAGGCGCGTTTCGATGACCTGCGGACGACCGATCAGGATCGGCTTGGCAATGCCTTCCTCGAGCAGGACCTGGGCGGCGCGCAGCACGCGCTCGTCTTCGCCTTCGGAGAAGATGACGCGCTTCTTGTCGGCATTCTTGGCGGCCGCGAAGATCGGCTTCATGACAAAGCCGGAGCGGAAGACGAAGCGGTTCAGCTGGTCGAGATAGGCGTCGAAATCGGCGATCGGGCGAAGCGCCACGCCGCTATCGGCCGCGGCCTTCGCGACAGCCGGCGCGATGCGCAGGATGAGGCGCGGATCAAACGGCGAGGGGATGAGATAGTTGGGGCCGAAGATCGGCGTTTCATCCGAATAGGCGCGGGCGGCGACATCGGACGGCTCCTCGCGGGCGAGAGCCGCGATGGCGCGCACGGCCGCCATCTTCATTTCCTCGTTGATCGTGACGGCACCGCAATCGAGCGCGCCGCGGAAGATATACGGGAAGCAGAGGACGTTGTTGACCTGGTTCGGGAAATCCGAGCGGCCGGTGCAGATCATTGCGTCCGGGCGAGCGGCGCGGGCGAGATCCGGCATGATTTCCGGGTTCGGGTTGGCGAGCGCCATGATGAGCGGCTTTTCGGCCATCTGCGCCAGGAGTTCAGGCTTCAGGACGCCGGCGGCCGACAGGCCGAGGAAGACATCGGCGCCGCCGATGTTTTCAGCCAGCGTGCGCGTGTCGCTCTTCTGGGCGTAGATGCTCTTCCATTCGTCCATCAGCTCGACGCGGCCCTCATAGACGAGGCCTTCGAGGTCGTGGACCCAGATGTTTTCGCGCTTGGCGCCGAGCGTGACGAGAAGGTTGAGGCAGGCAAGGGCTGCGGCACCGGCGCCGGAGGCGACGATCTTGACCTCTTCGATCTTCTTGCCGGCCAGTTCCAGGCCGTTCAGGATCGCGGCGGCGACGATGATGGCGGTGCCATGCTGGTCGTCATGGAAAACCGGGATCTTCATCTTCTCGCGCAGCTGACGCTCGATCTCGAAACACTCCGGCGCCTTGATGTCTTCAAGGTTGATACCGCCGAAGGTCGGCTCGAGCGCGGCGACGGTCGAGACCATGTGATCGACGGTCGTTGCGTCGACCTCGATATCGAAGACGTCGATGTTGGCGAACTTCTTGAAAAGAACTGCCTTGCCTTCCATGACCGGCTTGGAGGCCAGCGGGCCGATATTGCCGAGGCCGAGAACGGCGGTGCCGTTGGAAATCACGGCAACCAGGTTGGCGCGCGAGGTGTAGTCGGCGGCGGTTTCCGGATTGTCGCGGATGGCGAGACAGGGGGCGGCGACGCCGGGCGAATAGGCGAGCGCGAGGTCGCGCTGGTTGCCGAGCGGCTTGATGGCCTGGATCTCGATCTTGCCGGGACGGGGATAGCGGTGGAAGAACAAGGCCTGTTCATCGAGGCTGCCGCCTGCCGCTTTGTTGTCCGTCTTCGGTTTGTCGCTGTGATCCATCGTAATGCTCCAGGCTGTCGCACATGCTTTCATTGGAGCGCTTTCAATACATCAATCGAAAGACGGTAACAGCGGGAATTTCGGTTCCGGTTCCCAAAAACAACGCAAATGTGCAACAGCGCCCGCGAGATACCGGGTATTTGCGACGGAAGGGCCTGTGATCAGGGCCTGACATCCGCGCCGTGTCATCTTCCTGAAACACGAGTCTGGTTTTCAGAGGCACAGATGAAGCATGGGGCACGGGCAGTATGCTTGTGAAGGACAATATGGATACGCGCCACTTCCGTACGCTCTTTATTTCCGACGTCCATCTCGGCTCGAAAGCCGCGAAAGCCGACTTCCTGATCGACTTTCTGAAGTACCATGAAGCCGACACGATCTTCCTGGTGGGAGACATCGTCGACGGCTGGCGCCTGAAGCGCAGCTGGTACTGGCCGCAGGAATGCAACGACGTGATCCAGAAGCTGCTGCGCAAGGCGCGCAAGGGAACGCGTATCGTCTATATCCCCGGCAATCACGACGAATTCCTGCGCGACTTCCCCGGCATGCACTTCGGTGGCATCGAAGTGGCCGAGCGGATGATGCATGAGGCGGCCGACGGCAAGAAGTATCTGGTGCTGCATGGCGACGAGTTCGACGTCGTGGTGCGCAACGCCCGCCTGCTCGCCTATCTCGGCGACTGGGCCTACGATATGGCGATCATGATCAACATCGGGCTCGCCGCCATTCGCCGCAAGCTCGGCATGCCTTACTGGTCGTTCTCGGCCTGGGCGAAGCTTCAGGTCAAGCATGCGGTCAACTTCATCGGCGAGTTCCAGAAGGTCGTTGCCGACGAAGCCCGCAAGAGCGGCGCCGACGGCGTGATCTGCGGCCACATCCACCATGCCGTCATGGAAGACATGGATGGCGTGCGCTACATCAACACCGGCGACTGGGTCGAAAGCTGCACGGCGATCGCCGAGCATGAAGACGGCACGTTCGAGCTGATCGAATGGCGTACCATGGGCGGCGCTGCCGCTCCCGCTCCGCTGGCGCTCGAAGATCACCGCAAGCGCGAGCCGGCACAGCAGGCAGCTTAATACCGCCAGTTGTTTCGCTGTTGCGAAATGGCATTGTGCAGCTGCTGCCGTTGCCGTTTCGCGACAGTTTTGGCTTATTTTTGAAATCGGTTTGGGGCGACCTTATCTCGCCTTGGTTGCCATTAAGGTGACGTGTTAGGCAACTTGCAGGTTCCTTTCAGGTCACACCGATGATTCCCGCCACGAATGCCTCTTTCACAGAGGTCGCGCCCGCCCATTTCCGGCTGCTGAGCGCTCTGTCCTATTGCGCGCCACTGCTTGTAAACGGTGTCGCGCTGCCGTTCTTTCCCGTCTGGCTGGCGATGCACAAGTTCAGCGACCACGAGATCGGCATCATTCTCGCCGTACCGATGGTGGTGCGCGTGCTCGTGGCACCGATCGTGGCGATGTACGCGGACCGGATGAAGGAACGCGCTGATGTGCTGGTGTTTTCCGGCGGTCTGTCGCTGTTGACGGCGATCGCGCTCTACTGGACCGACACGTTCTGGCCGGTGCTGATTGTTTACACGCTCCAGGGCGCCACGTTTTCTCCCTATGTGCCTGTGGTCGAATCGATTGTCATCTCCGGTGTGCGGCGCTGGGGATTCGATTACGGCTCTATGCGGGTGTGGGGCTCTGTCGCCTTTATCGCCTCAACGCTCGTCGGCGGGCGACTGATCGGGAACTGGGGCGGGCAGATGGTTCTGCCTGTCATGATCTTCGGTTTCGTCATGACGATGGTGATGGCGCTCTATTGTCCGCGCATCGGACCGACGCGCCGGCGCGGCACGCCTGTCGATCTGCAGCAGGCGACCGGCAGTTCGTTGAGGCAGCCGCATCTGTTGATGCTGCTTATCGGCGTCGCCATCCAGCAATCGAGCCACGCGCTGCTGCAGGCCTTTGCGACGATCTATTGGCGGGATCTCGGCTTTTCCGGCACGGAAATCGCGTTGTTGTGGAGTGCTGGCGTCGCAGCCGAGGTGACGGTGTTCTTCCAGTCGAGGCGGATCAGCCGTCATTTCGATTCTTGGACTCTGATCCGTGTCGGCGCCGCCGTTTGCGTCTGCCGGTGGCTGTTGTTTCCCATGCAGTGGGGCTTCGTCGGCTTCTTCCTGCTGCAGTGCCTGCATGCCTTCAGCTACGCCTTCGTCCACACAGGCGTGCAAAGGCGGATCCTTGCCTCGGTGCAGGCGACGCAGGAATCGTCGGCGCAGGGCGCCTATTTCTTCTACAACGGGATGTTCATGGGGCTGATGACCATCGCGTCGGGCTACATCTACGCAGCACTCGGCATGGCGAGCTATTACATCATGGCGCTGACGGCGGTTCTGGGGCTAGGCCTCATCATCGTCGCCTACTACCTTCAGCCCCAGAGTGCCGGTTCCGGCGGGAAGACGAGCGAGCCAGCGTAACGCAAGCCCGGTTCGCGGTCGCGGGCGAGAAGCAGCGGTCCGTCGAGATCGACGAAGGCCACGTCCTGGGCCAGAAGTACGGCAGGCGCCATGGCGAGCGATGTGCCGACCATGCAGCCAAGCATGATCTGAAACTCCAGCCGCTCAGCTTCGCGCTTCATCGCCAGGGCTTCGGTCAGGCCGCCCGTCTTGTCGAGCTTGATGTTGATGGCGTCGTAGCGGTCGCGAAGACTGGCGAGATCGCCGGTGTGATGGACGCTTTCATCCGCGCAGACGAGGATTGGGCGATCGATCTCCGCAAGCAGCTCGTCCTTGCCTGCCGGCAGCGGCTGTTCGACCAGCGCCACGCCGCATTCGGCGGCAACCCGCAGATGGTGGGCGAGGCGGTCTTCCGGCCAGCCTTCGTTGGCGTCGAGAATGATTGCGGCGTTGGGGGCTGCAGCACGCACCGCGCGGATGCGGCTCTCGTCGTCACCTGTGCCGACTTTGACCTTGAGGAGCGCTCGGGCCGCGTTGGCGCGGGCGTGCTCGGCCATGACCTCGGGTTCTCCGAGCGAAATCGTGTAGGCTGTCGTCAGCGAATGCGGGGCGGTGAGGCCGAGCATGGCGGCGACCGACGTTCCGCTCTGCTTGGCCTCGAGGTCCCAGAGGGCGCAATCGACGGCGTTGCGGGCAGCCCCCGGCGGCATCGCCTGTTGCAGGTCGGCGCGGGAGAGGCCGGCCTCGATCAGCGGGCGGGCGGCTTCGATCTGCGCGCCGACGCTTTCCATCGTCTCGCCGTAGCGGCGATAGGGGACACATTCGCCGCGGCCGGAGACGCCATTCTCGCTCACCGTGCAGAGGATCACCTCCGCGCTTGTCTTGGTGCCGCGCGAGATGGTGAAGGTGCCCGCAATCGGAAAAGAGTCCGTCTGAATTTCAAGTGACCGTGGCATAAATGCAATCCTGCAAGCATGGAAATCTGGTGCGGCATCGTTATATTGCCTCAACGCCGCGACGCTATGTTCGCGAGTCGGCAATGTCGCCGTAAGCCTTGAGAGACACAAGCATTTTGAAGTCCGAGAACCGTAACGCCGCCTCACTGCACGTGGACGACCAAGCTCATGGTTCGGATACGCTCGTGCATCTCGAAGGCAATTGGCGAAGCGCCAACATACATCTCGTTCTAAAGGATTTCGACAAGCTTTCTGCCCACAAGGGCGGGAACCTGACGCTCGATCTCTCCGGGATCACCGATATCGACACGGCCGGCGTCTGGCTGCTCTGCCGGCTGAAGAAGCAGGTCGAGGATGCCGGCGGCACTGTCCACATCGAGGGCAGCAACCAGCATATCGACGAGCTGCTCGAATCGTTTTCCGAGGAACGTCCGAAGCCCGAGGCCGAAGAGGTTCCTCCACGTTCGCTGCAGGAGCGGATTTTCGCTCCCATCGGCCGGATGATGTACGATCTGTGGAACAATGTTTCCGCGGCGATGTATATCCTCGGATCGGCGGTGCGCGGCGCGCAGATGAAATTCGGCCGCGGCAGCGGCGTTTCGCCGGCGTCGATCATCAACCAGATCGATCACATGGGCGTTCGCGCCACGCCGATCATCCTCTTGATGTCGTTCCTGATCGGCGCCATCATCGCGCAGCAGGGCGCCTTCCAGCTGCGTTATTTCGGCGCCGAAGTGTTCGTCGTCGACCTCGTCGGCATTCTGCAATTGCGCGAAATCGGCGTGCTCTTGACCGCCATCATGATCGCCGGTCGTTCCGGCAGCGCGATCACGGCCGAGATCGGCTCGATGAAGATGCGCGAAGAGGTCGATGCGCTGAAGGTCATGGGCCTGAACCCGATCGGCGTGCTGATCTTTCCGCGCCTGGTGGCGCTGACCGTAGCGTTGCCGCTTCTGACCGTGCTTGCCAACTTCGCCTCGCTGTTCGGCGCAGCCGTCGTTGCCTGGGGCTACTCGGGAATCACGTTTGCCAACTTCATCGCCCGTCTGCACGAGGCGATCACGCTGTCGACCGTGCTGTCGGGGATGATCAAGGCGCCGTTCATGGCGCTGGTTATCGGTATCGTCGCCGCCGTCGAGGGCTTAAAGGTAGGTGGCAGCGCCGAATCGCTCGGCCAGCACGTGACCTCGTCGGTGGTGAAGGCGATCTTCGTGGTCATTCTCATGGACGGGCTATTCGCCATGTTCTATGCAGCTATTAATTTTTAGGGATTTTGCGTGGACGAGCAGCAGACAACGACCAAGGACGAGGCAGGGCGGGATATCGTGCTTTCAGCGCGCGACGTCACTGTTGGTTTCGGGTCGAAGATCGTTCTCGATAATCTCAACCTCAATATCTACAAGGGTGAGATCCTAGGCTTCGTCGGCGCGTCCGGTACCGGCAAGTCGGTGCTCATGCGCACGGTGCTGCGCCTGCTGCCGCGCCGCTCCGGCCAGATCAAGATCCTCGGCCAGGACTTCGACGAACTAAACGAGCCGCAGCGCAACGCGCTCGACATGCGCCTTGGCGTTCTCTTCCAGCAGGGCGCGCTGTTCTCGTCGCTGACGGTGAAGGAGAACATCCAGGTTCCGATGCGCGAGTATCTCGACTTACCGCCGGCGCTGATGGACGAGCTGGCGCATCTGAAGATCCGGCTGGTGGGTCTGGCGGCCGATGCGGCGGACAAATATCCTTCGGAACTCTCGGGCGGGATGATCAAGCGTGCCGCACTGGCGCGTGCGCTGGCGCTCGATCCGGAACTGGTTTTTCTCGACGAGCCGACCTCGGGCCTCGATCCGATCGGTGCGGCGGAATTCGACGAGTTGATCGCCAAGCTTCGCGATACGCTCGGTCTCACCGTCTACATGGTGACCCACGACCTCGACAGCCTGTTTTCCGTCTGCGACCGCATCGCGGTGCTGGGCAAGAAAAAGGTTATGGTCGAGGGGACGATCGAAGACATGCTGGCCTATGACGACCCCTGGGTTCAGGCTTATTTCAAGGGCAAGCGCGCGCGTTCGATCGTGCCGCAGGATGGCCACGCTTCAGCCGACATCAGGCTGGCGCAAGATAGCCGCGGGAAGTGAGCGGATAAGATGGAAACCAAAGCGAACTACACAATCGTCGGCTTCTTTACGGTTCTGGTCATCGCGGCTGCCTTCGGCTTCGTTTACTGGATGGCCGAATATGGCCGTGGCGGACCGATGGCGGAGCTCATCGTGCGCATTCCGGGCTCGGCCAACGGATTGAGCGTCGGCTCGCCGGTGCGTTTCAACGGTATTCAGGTGGGTTCGGTGCAATCGCTGTCGATCGACGCCGACGATCCGCAATTCTCGCTGGCCTTCACCGAAGTGCGCGTCGATGCGCCGATCTATCCGACCACCAAGGCGATCCTCGAGATCCAGGGTCTGACGGGCGCTGCCTATGTCGAGCTTTCCGGCGGTCGCGTCGGCGAAAAGAACATCCTGCAGACGGCGGCGGAGACGGGTAAGCGCGCGGTCATCGTCGCCGACCAGTCGAGCGTCACCAACCTGCTTGCCACCGCCGACAAGATCCTAGACCGCGCCAACGACGCCGTCGGCCAGGTTCAGGGCTTCGTCAAGGATGCCCGTGGACCGCTGACGAAGACGCTGCAGAACGCCGAGACATTCTCGGATGCGCTGGCCAAGAATTCCGGCAATATCGACAGCTTCCTGCAGAGCGTGGGCCAGCTTTCCGACACCGTGCGCAACGTGTCCGGCCGTGTCGACTCGACGCTGGCTGCGATCGAATCGCTGGTGAAGACGGTCGACGCCAAGAAGATCGACACGATCCTCTCCAATGCCGAAACCGTGAGCCGCAATGTCGCCGACGCCTCTGGCGGCCTGAAGGACGCCATCCAGAAGTTCCAGGAGACGGCCACCACCTATAACGACTTCGGCAAGAAGGCGCAGGCGACGCTCGACAAGGTCGACACGCTCGTCGCGCAGATCGACCCGGCCAAGGTGAAGGGTTCCGTCGACGACATCGCGCAGACGACCAAGGATGCGCGCGCGGCGGTGGCCTCCATCAAGGATGTCGCCAACACGGTGAATTCGCACCAGAAGGACATCGATTCGACGATCCAGAACGTCACGCAGATGGCCAACAAGCTGAATGCCGCATCGACCCGCGTCGACGGCATCCTGGCGAAACTCGATACGCTGCTTGGAGACGACAGCACGCAGTCGATGTTGACGCAGGCGCGCGAGACGCTGGATTCGTTCAAGAAGGTCGCGGACAATCTAAACAGCCGCATCGGACCGATCGCCGACAACCTGCAGAAGTTCTCGAGCGGCGGCCTGCAGAACGTTCAGGCGCTGATCAACGATGCGCGTCTGACGGTGCAGAATTTGAACGATGCGATCAGCAATTTCGACAAGGACCCGCAGCGACTGATCTTCGGCGGGGACACGGTGAAACAATATGATGGCCGGACCAGGCGTTAACAGGGGAAGTCAACATATGGCTGTGTCGGATATGCGTCGTTCGCGTCTTATGAAGACCATGCTCGCTCTGCCGCTTCTTGCCCTGGCATTGTCGGGATGCGGGACGGCGGCCAAGAACGATACCTATGATCTCTCCGCGCCTGTGAGCGGCAGCGGACCTTCGGCGAAGGGGCGCCAGATTCTGGTGCAGCAGCCGACGGCTTTGCAGGCGCTGAACAGCGAGCAGATCGTCATCAAGGTCTCATCTTCGGAGATCCAGTATCTTGCCAAGGCGCAGTGGAGCGACAAGCTTCCGCGCATGGTTCAGGCGAAGCTCGTCGAGGCCTATGAGAATTCCGGCAAGCTCGGCGGCGTCGGCGTTCCCGGGCAGGGGCTGGCGATCGACTATCAGGTGGTCACCGACATCCGCGCCTTCGAGATCCGCACCGGTGGCGGCAGCCAGGCGGTGGTCGAGATTTCGGCCAAGATCCTCAACGATCGCAACGGATCGGTGCGGGCGCAGAAGGTGTTCTCGCAAACGGTACCTGCGGGCGGTGGCTCCAATGAGGCCTTCGTCAAGGCGCTCGACCGCGCATTCGCCGGCGTCACCAGCGAGATCGTCGATTGGACGCTGAAGTCGATCTGATCGATCGGGACGCTGGCTTGGAGGCCACGATGATCAGGATTTTGGGCGCTGACGATGTGGAAGCGTTCAAGCGCATCCGGCTCGAGGCGCTGCGCCTGGAGCCATCCGCCTTTGCCAGCAGCTTCGATGAATGGGCAAAGCTTCCCGACGATGAATGGCGTCGACGATTGCTTGCCGACCCCGTCTTTCTTGCTTTCGACGGCGACGAGCCCGTGGCGATCATGGGGCTGCTCCGGCAGCGGGCCGGAAAGATGGCGCATCGTGCGACTGTTATCATGGTCTATGTGCGCGGTGAGAAACGCGGGACTGGTCTCGCGCGCGACTTGCTCGACCATGTCGTGGACTATGCCCGGCAACACGGCATTCGTCAGCTCGAACTGACGGCCAGCGCTGAAAATCCCGGAGCGATCGGCTTTTATCGGAATGCGGGATTTATCCAGGCCGGGCTGATACCGGGTGGTGTGCTGGAAGGCGCCCGTGAGGTCGATGACGTCATCATGGTCAGGCGGATCGTCGACTGACGTTCCGTTCATATTGCTCAACACGCGAAAAGGCCGAGCGCTGGGAGCCGCTCGGCCTTTTCGTATTTCAGCTGTCGGGCTGCTCAGAGCCGATCAAAAGACGCTATGCTTGCCATGTAGTCTCTTATCTTCTTCGGTTTCGCGCCGCAGGGCGGTCACGGTCGATGCCACAGATACGATAAACATGATGCTGATAAGGGCAGTAAGCACAGTCAAGATCGTGAACATAAGCAATCCTCCAGGATTTTGCTTTCACGTCCGTTAGTATTGGCTCACAACGGTCGTACGAGCCGACGCATAAGGGCCGTATACTTTGGACGCATCTACCTTCTGATCATAAAGCGCAACAGTTGCTGCAAGCATACCCGTCATCATTACCATCCATACTGCGTTAATCATGGTAATCTTGTTTGGCATATTCATCTTCCTTGTAGCGCCTATTTGCGCAACGCTTCGATTGAAAGAACGCGTCCGTTTGGAATTGGTTCCGCAGGACATTGACAAGTCGTTTACCAACGCCGATCTGAAGCCTCTTTGAATGCCTCGTTCATCTGGCGTTCATCTTCCTAAATCGGTTTATGCGTCTTCTCTAATCGGTTTAAAGGAGACGCGACCCATAACGCGCACGATCTCGTGATGTTCCCTCACGTCGCTGCGCACCCATGCGGCGTCACGCACTTCCAGGACGTAGGCGTAGACAAATTCGAAGGCGAGGGAGAGGGCGACCGAGGTGATGACAAGCAGGATGAGCATCGTGGGTTTCCAGGAGTGAACCGATCCCTGTCGGCATCGGCGGCGTTGATGCATCCTGTTATAGAGATCGCGGCTGAAGCAGCCTTGAATGGGCCGTTCATCCGGCATTCAGTCGCCCGGCGAGCACCGGTTGCGCCCCTATCGCCACTGGGCGGCGCTTGGGGCAAATGACTTGCGGCAAGGCTTTATCCGTGACAAAAGGCGTCGAAACAAATGGCCGGGGCCAATGACGACAGCTTTCTATCCGGGGTCTTTCGACCCGATCACGAACGGACATGTTGACGTGCTCGTCCAGGCGCTGAACGTTGCGTCGAAAGTGATCGTCGCGATCGGCATTCATCCCGGCAAGACGCCGCTCTTCTCGTTCGAGGAGAAGGGCGAGCTGATCCGCCAGTCGCTGGCGGAGGTTTTGCCGGAGCGGGCGTCGGATATTTCGGTCGTATCCTTCGACAATCTGGTGGTCGATGCGGCCCGTGCGCATGGCGCGACGCTTCTGATCCGGGGCCTGAGAGATGGTACCGATCTCGACTACGAAATGCAGATGGCGGGCATGAACCGGCAGATGGCGCCGGATATCCAGACCGTTTTTCTGCCGGCCGGCACGGCCTCGCGGCCCATAACCGCCACATTGGTCCGTCAAATCGCAGGCATGGGAGGCGATGTCAGTGCATTCGTACCTGCCGCCGTCTTGAAAGCCCTTCAATCAAAGCGCAAATCCTAGGCGAATTCGCCGCAACGGAGCTATCATGAAACTTTTCTATATTGCATTTGCCGGCGTGCTTTATCTCGCTTCGTTCGTTGGCGACGTTTTCGCCGCCGACACGATGACGATCCAGCTGAAGAGCGGCCCCGTCGTGATCGAGCTTGCGCCTGATGTCGCGCCGAAGCATGTCGCCCAGATCGAGGCGCTCGCCAAGAAGGGCGCCTACGACAACGTTGCCTTCCACCGCGTGATCGACGGCTTCATGGCGCAGACCGGCGACGTGCAGTACGGCAACATGGAAAAGGGCTTCGACAAGAACCAGGTCGGCACTGGCGGTTCGGACATGCCGAACATTCCGGCCGAGTTCTCCAAGACCCCGTTCGTGCGCGGCACGGTCGGCATGGCGCGCTCGCAGGACCCGAATTCGGCCAACTCGCAGTTCTTCATCATGTTCGCTGACGGCTCCTTCCTGAACGGCCAATACACGGTCGTCGGCAAGGTGATCTCCGGCATGGAGAACGTCGACAAGATCCAGAAGGGCGAAGGCCAGAACGGCGAAGTCAGCAATCCTGACCGCATGGTCAAGGTCACAATCGCCAAGAAGTAAGTTTCAAGACCAGTAGGAGAATAACAATGGCTGAGATCAAGGATCCGGAAAACACCATCATCCTGGAAACCACCAAGGGTAATGTCGTCATCCAGCTTCTGCCTGAAGTGGCGCCTGAACACGTGGCCCGCATCAAGGAACTCGCACGCGAGAAGGCCTATGACGGCGTCGTGTTCCACCGCGTCATCAACGACTTCATGGCGCAGACCGGCGACGTGAAGTTCGGCAAGAAGGGTGGCGAGAGCTTCAACCCTGGTCGTGCCGGCATGGGCGGTTCCGAGAAGCCTGATCTGAAGGCTGAATTCTCGGCCGTCAGCCATATCCGCGGCACCTGCTCGATGGCTCGTTCGCAGAACCCGAACTCCGCCAACTCGCAGTTCTTCATCTGCTTCACGGATGCTCCCTGGCTGAATAAGCAGTATTCCGTCTGGGGCCAGGTCATCGAAGGCATGGACAACGTCGACAAGATCAAGAAGGGCGAACCGGTCGTCGATCCGGATTCGATCGTCTCGATGCGGGTTGCCGCCGACGTCTGATTGTGATGTTTGCTGGAACCCGCCCTTGCGCGAAAGCGCGGGGCGGGTTTCGCTTTGCCTGGACCAGCCTTCCCGGAACTGCCCTATGCGCGTAGACCTTTTCGATTTCGAGCTTCCCGATGAGCGGATCGCTCTGCGGCCCGCCGAGCCGCGCGACAGCGCGCGCCTGCTTGTCGTCGATCCCAATGGCGAAACGAAGCTCTCCGATCACCGTGTTTCGGACCTGCCGTCCTTCCTGAAGGCGGGGGATGCGCTGGTGTTCAACGACACCAAGGTCATTCCGGCGCAGCTCGAAGGCATCCGCCACCGCGAGGGTGCGGGCGGCCAGCAGGTTTCGGCGACGCTGCACATGCGGGTGGGCGCCAATCGCTGGAAGGCGTTTGCCAAGCCCGGCAAACGTATCAAGGTCGGCGACCGGATCGCCTTTGGCCACGGTGGCGAAAGCTGCCTTCTCGGCTCGCTCGACTGCACCGTAGAAGAAAAGGGCGAGGGCGGCGAGGTGACGCTGGCCTTCGATCTGTCGGGTCCTGCGCTCGACGAAGTGATCCATTCCGTCGGCCATATTCCGCTGCCGCCCTATATCGCCGCCAAGCGCGCCGAAGACGAACGCGACCGCGCTGACTACCAGACCATCTACGCCCGCGAGGACGGCGCTGTCGCAGCACCCACCGCCGGACTGCATTTTACGCCCGAACTTTTCGCAGCACTCGACAAGGCCGGCATCGAGCGGCATTTCGTGACGCTTCATGTCGGTGCCGGCACATTCCTACCGATGAAGGTCGACGATACCGACGACCACAAGATGCATCTCGAAAGCGGCTATGTCAGCGGCGAGACGGCCGCCAAGCTCAATGCCGTGAAGGCGAGGGGCGGGCGGGTCGTCTGCGTCGGCACCACCTCGCTGCGGCTAATCGAAAGCGCTGCGCAGGATAGCGGCGAGATCCGCGGCTGGGCGGGCGCCACGGGCATTTTCATTACGCCGGGTTACCGCTTCAAGGCGGTGGATGTGCTGATGACCAACTTCCACCTGCCACGCTCGACGCTGTTCATGCTGGTCTCGGCCTTTGCCGGCCTGGAGACCATGCACGCTGCCTATGAACATGCCATTTCCACAGGCTACCGCTTCTATTCCTATGGCGATTCCAGCCTTCTTTTCCGGAAAGACTAGATGACCGAGAACTTCCAGTTCACCCTCAAGAAGACCGATGGCGGCGCCCGTCTCGGCGAAGTTTCCATGCCGCGCGGCACGATCCGCACGCCGGCGTTTATGCCCGTCGGCACCGTCGGCACCGTCAAGGCGATGTATCTCGACCAGGTGCGCGAAGGCGGCGCCGATATCATTCTCGGCAATACCTATCATCTGATGCTGCGGCCGACGGCAGAGCGCGTGGCGCGACTTGGCGGCCTGCACAAGCTGATCCGCTGGGATGGGCCTATCCTGACCGATAGCGGCGGCTTCCAGGTCATGTCGCTGTCCGGTCTGCGCAAGCTCGACGAGCAGGGCGTTACCTTCAAGAGCCATGTCGATGGCAGCCTGCACCACATGTCGCCGGAGCGCTCGATCGAGATCCAGGGGCTGCTCGACAGCGATATCCAGATGCAGCTCGACGAGTGCGTGGCACTTCCGGCCGAGCCGCGCGAGATCGAACGCGCCATGGAGATGTCGCTGCGCTGGGCCGAACGCTGCAAGGTCGCCTTCGGCAACCAGCCGGGCAAGGCTATGTTCGGCATCGTGCAGGGCGGCGATATTCCGGCGCTGCGCGTACGCTCCGCAGCAGCGCTTGCCGATCTCGACCTCAAGGGCTACGCGGTCGGCGGCCTTGCCGTCGGCGAGCCGCAGGCGGTGATGCTGAAGATGCTCGAGGAGACGCTGCCGGTCCTGCCAACCGAGAAGCCGCGCTATCTGATGGGCGTCGGCACGCCCGAGGACATGCTGCGCTCGGTGGCGCGCGGGATCGACATGTTCGACTGCGTGATGCCGACCCGTTCCGGCCGTCACGGCCTGGCCTTCACCCGCCGCGGCAAGGTCAACATCCGCAATGCCCGCCATGCCGAGGACATGCGCCCGCTCGACGAGCAGTCGAGCTGCCCGGCGACGCGCGACTATTCACGCGCCTATCTGCACCACCTCGTGCGCTCGAACGAGGCGCTGGGCGGTATGCTGCTCTCGTGGAACAACCTCTCCTACTATCAGGAACTGATGCAGGGTATCCGCAAGGCGATCGCCGAAGGTCGCTTTGCTGACTTCATGGCGGAGACCGAAGCCGAATGGGCTAAGGGCGATATCGACCCGGTCTAAGGCTCAGATGCCTTTGCTCGCCGTGTCAGGCAGGATCTGGACGCCGCCGATCTTGTAGCTGCCATCCGGCTGACGGATGACCTGGTAGATCGCCGTCCAGTCCTTGCCGTCGCGGCCGGAAATCAGCACCTCGTGGTAGATCATCGCTCCGTTGTCGATCGAGCGGCTGCGGCCGAAGGCGTAATTTCCGGGGTGATAGACCGGCTCATAGCTCTTCTTGACCATGGCGAAGAAGACGTTCTTGTCGGGATAGACCGCCTTAATGCCGGGGGCGGCGTAGGAATAGGCCGCCTCGGGATCGTCCTGCAGGAAGGCCTTGATTTGCGCCTCGATCATCGACCGCGTTGTATCCAGCGGGTCTTCCGCGCGCGCCGGCGACAGCGTGAAAATCGCTGTGAGACTGAGGATGAGGACTGCGAAGAAGGCGCGCATCGGCATATCTCCCACTATCCCGTGGCAATAGCCGCCACCCCTTGAATTGTAGGGCTTTCAGCGCGCAAGGAAAGAGGCAATCAGAGCCGGCCGCGTGCGAATATTCGCGACAGGATCAGACCCGCGACGAGCACACCGGCGGCGATGAAGATGGTGTCGATGGGAGTGCCGATATAGAGCGGCCCGACATTGGCGAAGAGCAGGAAGGCGACGACGAAGTTCGCCCAGCCCCAGACGACATTAAGCTCCGCCGAACTCTCGCCGGCACCTGACATCCGCACGAACGGCGTGCGGAACGGCCGGCCACAGACGCCGTTGACGAAGTGCGGAATGCCGTTGGTCATGATGGCGGCGGCAAAGAAGTGAACGATAAAGGCGATCCAGGGCATCGGCGTCTCCAAGATGGTCATCCTGGCGGCGCGACGTCACGCCACGCTACGGGATGAACCAGAATTCC
This sequence comes from Rhizobium sp. 2MFCol3.1, assembly GCF_000377565.1. Classification (GTDB taxonomy): domain Bacteria; phylum Pseudomonadota; class Alphaproteobacteria; order Rhizobiales; family Rhizobiaceae; genus Rhizobium. Next base: position 54,466 of record NZ_KB898379.1, read on the forward strand.
GGCAGGAACGCGTTGACCTAAGCTCTTGTTCCGTATGAGGGATCAGATCGTATGGTAGCGACGATCGAAATAGATCAGCGCTTGGCCGCCTTCATTCTCCTTGATCGCCACCACCTCGCAGATCAGGATGTCGTGGGTGCCACCATCGGAGACCGACTTCACCTTGCAGTCGAGCGAGATCAGCGCGTCGTCAAGGGCGGGCGCACCTGTTTCGAGCACCGACCAGCTGGCGCCTTCGAACCGTTCCTGCACCGGGGTCTTGCCACCGAAACGGCGGCTCAGATCCTCGTGGGCGTGCGACAGGGTGTTGACGCAGAGCACGCGGTTTGCGTTCACGGCCGGATAGGCGGAGGAGCCGCGATTAATGCAGACCAGAAGCGTGGGCGGATCGTCGGTGACGCTGCAGACGGCGGTTGCGGCGAAGCCCGCGAGGCCCGCCGGGCCATCCGATGTGACGACGTTGACGGCGGCGCCGAGGCGGGCCATCGCGTTGCGGTAATCCTGCTTGCGCTGGTCCGTCGTATCGGCGCCTGTGGCCGTTGCGGTTACGTCCGGGATCAATTTGGCTGATGCTTGCATATCGGGGTCCTAGCGGATTTCGGATCTCGCGTCACGAAGGAAGCGCAGCATGGTGTCGTTGAAGCTCTTCGCCTCTGTCACGTTGACGGCGTGGGCGCCGAAGTCCGTGAGAGCCAGTTCGGCATGCGGCAGTCCCTCGGCGAGGCGCACCGATCGGGTGTAGGGGACGAGGAGGTCGTCGCGAGTTGCCATGACCAGCGTGTGGGCAGCAATCTCTGACAGGCGGTCGTCAAGATCGAAGGCCCGGAGAGCCGCGATACGACGCAGGATATTGGTCTTGCCCTGAAAATGGGCGATGGCGTGCCGCTGCTCTGTATCGAGACGCTCGGCATTGTCGGACATCCAGACCGAGGGGTAGAGGAAGAGCGGCTGCGCCTTGACGAACATCTCGACGCCCGACCGCTCCAGCAGCTCGATCCTGACATCGAAGCAACGGCCGGAATGCGGATCCGCCTTGCTCCAGGCGTTGACGAGGATGAGCTGGCCGATCATATCGGGGCGGCGGAGTGCTATATCCAGACCAATCAGGCCGCCGAGCGCGTGGCCCATGAAATCGAAACGGTCGATGCCGAGTTCCAGCGCGATCTCCAGCACATCATCGGCCATGGCGGCGATGCCGCCCGCTTCGGGGACCTCACCACCGGTGCGACCGGTGCCGCGATGATCGTAGGTGACGACGCGGAAATCGGCTGAGAGCGCCTCGATCTGCGGCGCCCAGTAACCCGCTGCGCCGCCAAGGCCGGATGACAGGATGATGGTCCTGGCATCGGCATGGGTCTGGCCATGTATGTCGTAATGCATGCTCGTCACTTCTTGCCGATATGAGCGACGGTCGCGATCTCGACGAGCGCGTCAGGTTTCACCAGGCCGCACTGGACGCAGTAACGGGCCGGCTTGTCGCCGGGGAAATATTCGGCATAGACGGCGTTGACGGCCTGGTAGTTGGCCCAGTCGGTGACGAAGATGTGGTTCATCGTGACGTCTTCCATCGTGCCGCCAGCCGTTTCGATTACCGACTTGATAGTCTCGAGCACATGGCGGGTCTGGGCGCCGGCATCGCCGACATGGACGACATCGTTGTTCTTGTCGAAGGGCAGGGTGCCGGAGACATAGACGATGCCGTCGGCAAGCGTGCCCGGCGAATAGGGCGCGATCGGCTTCTGGGTTCCCTCGGGGACGATGATCGATTTTGGCATGATGTGTCCTCTTCTTTGCTCGTGATCAGGCTTCGGTGGGTGCTGCTTGGCTAATGACGCCGCAGAAATCGTTGACGGTTGAGACCCAGCCGAAGAATTTCTCGACGTTGTAGACGGTCGCCTGCTGGATGAAATCAGGCCCCAGGTGATGGGTCGCGTCCTCAAGCATCACGCCGAAATATTCGAGGTGGAAGGCATCGCGCAGCGAGCTCTCGACGCAGACATTGGTGGCAATGCCGACAAAGACGAGATTGCGGATGCCGCGGGCGCGCAGCACGCTGTCCATGTTGGTGTTGAAGAAGCCACTGTAGCGGGTCTTCGGCACCAGAATGTCGCCCGGCTGCGGCTGCAACTCGTCGACGATCGCATAGTCCCATGTGCCCTTTGCCAAGAGCTGGCCCTGCAGCTCCGGCCGCTGGCGCATGGTCTTCAGCGCATTCGACTTGTGATAATTGGGCGAGCCCGGTCCGCCGGCCTCGACATAATCCTTGTCCCAGCCATTCTGGAAATAGATGACCTGGACGCCCGCGGCACGCGCGGCGTCGAGCGTATTCTTGATGTTGGCGATCGTGCCCTTGGCGCCGGCGATATCGAAGCCGGCGAGATCGACATAGCCGCCTTCGGTCGAATAGGCGTTCTGCATGTCGACGACGACGACGGCTGTTTCGCTCGGCTTCAGCGTGATTGGCTCGGGGCGGGCGGGGAGGGTGACGCTTTGCGTGCGCTCGCGCGGCGCCTCGTATCCAACGGGTGCGACGCTCATTCGGCGGCCTCCAGCATTTCGGTGACGCGACGGCGGCTCTTCATCAGCGGCTGGACGTATTTGCCGAACTTCTCAACGCCTTCGACGAAATCGTCGAAGGTCAGCATGACGCCGCCCGTGCCGGGCACAGCAGCCATCTCGTCGAGCATGGCAGCGACCTCCTCATAGGAGCCGATCAGCGTGCCCATGTTGATATTGACCGCCGAGACCGGGTTCGACATGTGGCGAACATTGGTGTCGGAGCCGGACTTGGTATCGGCGGCACTCTGCAGGCCGAGCCACTTGATCGCTTCCTCGTCAGCGCCTGCCTTGTAATGCTCCCACTTCGCCCAGGCGTCCTCCGACTTTTCCTCGGCAAGCACCATCGTCAGCACGAAGGAGCGCACGTCGCGTCCGGTCTTTGCGGTTGCGTTGAGAAGGCGCTGGTTGGTCGAGGCAAAGGCCGTGGGCGTGTTGACGCCGACGCCGAAGCAAAAGCTGTAATCGGCATAGGCGGCGGAGAATGCCATGCCCTTGTCGGAAGAGCCGGCGCAGATCAGCTTCACGTTTTCGGGCACCGGCTTCATCCGGCAATCGTCCATCTGGAAGAACTTGCCCTTGAGATCGGACTGGCCCGTCGTCAAGAGGTCCTTGAGGACGGCCGTGTATTCGCCGAGATATTCGTAGCGGTCGCCGAAATAGTCGTCGCCCGGCCACAGGCCCATCTGGCTGTATTCCGGCCGCTGCCAGCCGGTGACGAGGTTGACGCCGAAGCGGCCACCGGAAATGCTGTCGATCGTGGTCGCCATGCGCGCGACGATCGCCGGCGGCATGACCAACGTCGCGGCCGTGCCGAAGAGTTTGATCTTCGACGTGACGGCGGCAAGGCCGGCCATCAGCGTGAAGGATTCCAGATTGTAGTCCCAGAACTCCGTCTTGCCGCCGAAGCCGCGCAGCTTGATCATCGACAAGGCAAAATCGAAGCCGTATTTCTCGGCCTTCAGCGTGATTTCCTTGTTGAGCTCGAAGCTCGGCTTGTACTGCGGCGCGTTTTCCGACAGCAGCCAACCATTGTTTCCGATCGGGATGAAAACACCGACTGCCATATCTGCTCTCCTCTTGAGGCAATGCGGCAAAGGATCTGGTTCGGTATTTTCAATGCAGGTGGCGTGCCAGATTGATAAACGTCAATAAAATCAGCGTGATGCGATATGGCCAAGCGTAATTTATTTATCGTTTGGTCAATTTTTTACCGAACGATAAATTTCCTGCCGAAAAAGCAGACATTGCTGCTCAAATTTTTAGCCTCTCTCGATCATGCCTGAATATTCCGCAGATCCAGGCGTTGCCAATATCGCCCCGCAACCTCGGGGCGTGGTCTCACCAAGAAGTAACTTGACTTTTTGACGCCGGATTTGGATATCGGGCAAATCCTTGAAGCGGCTGGCTTTTGCCAGGGCGCACTGTCTTCCACACAGTTGCATTCAGCGCCCGACCGCGCACCGCAAGCATTTTCATCGATTGGGGAGGGCTCGCGGATGAGCACATCGTCGCTGCTGAAACGCTTCGCCGGCTATTACAAGCCGCACCGGGGACTTTTCGTGCTCGACTTCGGCAGCGCGGTGACGGCGGGCCTGCTGGAGCTTGCCTTTCCCGTGGCCGTGACAATGTTCATCGACAGGCTGTTGCCGACCGGCCAGCTCGGGCTGATCGGACTGGCGGCCATCGGCTTGCTTGCGATCTATGTCGTCAACGCCGGTCTGCAGGTGATCGTCACCTATTGGGGCCATATGCTTGGCCTGAAGATAGAAACGGAGATGCGGGCGAGGGCGTTTGATCATCTGCAAAAGCTCTCCTTCTCCTATTTCGACAACCAGAAGACAGGCCACCTCGTGGCGCGGCTGACCAAGGATCTCGAAGAGATCGGTGAGGTTGCCCACCACGGGCCCGAAGACATCTTCATCGCCGTGATGACGCTGGTCGGCGCCTTCATTCTGATGTGGTGGGAACATCCGCCGCTGGCGATCGTAACCGCGCTGATCGTGCCTCTGACCGCCTTTGTAACGACGCGCTATGGTCGCCGGATGACGAAGACCTGGCATTCGCTCTACGGCCGTGTTGCGGATTTCAACGCTCGCATCGAGGAGACGGTCGGTGGCATTCGCGTCGTCCAGGCCTTCGCCAATGAGGACCACGAGCGCAAGCTCTTCGCCGTCAACAATGCCGGCTATCTCTCGACCAAGCTGCAGGCCTATTGGGCGATGGCGGCCTCGACGTCGCTCTCCTATCTCTCGATGCGCTTCGTGCAGGTGGTCGTGATGCTTGTCGGCGCCTGGTACGTGACGAGAGGCGAACTCTCGGCCGGCGGCTTCGTCGGCTTCCTGCTTCTCGTCGGCGTCTTCTTCCGGCCGATAGACAAGATCAATTCCGTGATCGAGACCTATCCGAAGGGGATCGCCGGCTTCCAGCGCTATACGGCGTTTCTCGATACCGACCCCGATATCGCCGATATCAAGGACGCCCGCAACATGCCGCGCCTGACGGGCGACATTCGCTACAGCGACGTGCGCTTCGCCTATCAGGAAGGAAAGCCAATCCTTGACGGGCTCGACCTGACGATCAAGGCGGGCGAGACGATCGCCTTCGTGGGGCCATCGGGGGCCGGCAAGACGACCGTCTGTTCGCTGCTGCCGCGCTTCTATGACGTCACCAGCGGCGCGATTTCCATCGATGGCGTAGACATTAGACAGATGACGCTCGCTTCGCTGCGCTCGAGCATCGGCATCGTGCAGCAGGACGTGTTCCTGTTTGCCGGCACCATGCGCGAGAATATCGCTTACGGCAGACTGGGCGCGGGTGAAGCCGACATTCTCGATGCGGCCCGCCGAGCTCGTCTCGACGAGGTGATCGCCGGCCTGCCGGCTGGACTGGACACCATCATCGGCGAGCGCGGCGTCAAGCTTTCCGGCGGCCAGAAGCAGCGTCTAGCGATTGCCCGCATCTTCCTGAAAAACCCGCCGATCCTCATTCTCGACGAGGCGACGTCGGCGCTGGACACGGAGACCGAACGGGCGATCCAGCAATCTTTGGCCGAGCTGTCTCAAGGCCGTACGACGCTCGTCATCGCGCATCGGCTGGCGACGATCACCGAGGCGGACCGGATTTGCGTGATTGACAAGGGTAGGGTGGTCGAAGAGGGCAGCCACCGCGACCTGCTCCGGCGCGCGGGGCCCTATCGGCGGCTGCATATGGCGCAACAGACGAGCGCGCCCGATGATGATGGGGCGCCGGATACGAAGAAGCTGGCGTAGCGTTAAGCGGCTGAAATCCTCACCTTAGGTGAGGATTGCAATTATCTCATTCAATCCGATGCTTGGTCGGCTATGTTGTTGCAAGGCCGGCCAGCCGAGCGGTCTTGACTAGAGCAGATAGCTGACCGGCTCGTTGCTGACGGGGTGCGGGAAGACGCCCATCTCGACGCCGAAGACCGACTTCAGCACGTCCGACTGAACTATCTCCGCAGGCTTGCCGCGCGCCGAAATCCTGCCATCGTTCAGCGCCACCAGCTCGTCGCAGTAGCGCGCGGCGAGGTTGATGTCGTGGAGGACGACGACGATCGTCAGGCCACGCTCGTGGCTTAGCTCACGCAGCAGCGATAGCACACCCGCCTGGTGGGCGAGGTCGAGCGCGGAGGTGGGTTCATCGAGCAGCAAGAAGCTGGCGTTCTGCGCCAGCATCATGGCGATCCAGGCGCGCTGGCGCTCGCCGCCTGACATGTTGGCGACGAGGCTATCGGCGAAGCGCTCGAGATCGGTGCGCCGGATGGCATCCTCGACCAGATCGCGATCGGCCTGGGTGAAGCGGCCGAGCGTGCCGTGCCAGGGAAAGCGGCCGAGCGCGACAAGCTCGCGCACTGTCATGCCATCGGTGGCGGGGGTAAACTGCGGCATATAGGCGATCTCGCGAGCGAAAGCGCGCCCGCCCCAGCTGGCTGCCGGCTTTCCCTGTAGCTCGACGGCGCCCGACGTCGGATCGACCTGGCGGGCGATCGTCTTCAACAACGAGCTCTTGCCCGAACCGTTTGGCCCGACCAGCCCATAGACGCGGCCCGCCTCAAGCGTCAGATCGACACCGCGCAAGATATGCTTCTTGCTGGCCTCGTAGTGGATCTGCGACAGGGTTAGGAATTCGGCGGGCATAGTGGCATCTCCGTCTGCATGTGGTGCGACGCCAGACATCCGGATCGCACGGATGTAAGTGCAAAAGTTCACTGAAGATGTCAACTTATGTGGTGGTGATACGAGGGCGGGCGGGGCGTTTTTCCTTCTCGGGTGAACGACGCTCGCTAAGCCTCTGCAAGGATTGCGTGAACCACGGCCTGCGCCCTGAGCATCGTGTCGGGTCTTTGAGAGAGGCTCATGAGGACGGTTTCGACCTTCACCAGGTAGTTGACGACTTCAGCCGCCGGCGCGCCTTGGAGAAGCTGTGCGGCGGCGTTCTGAAGGTAGCTGTCATATTCGTCTTCGAAACCGGCTGCGTCATCGTCGCGCCATGTCCATCCTTCGGGCATGAGGCCGATCGGATCCCAGAGCGACCAGCCGATATCTCTCAGTTTCGACAAATCGATGATGGGTGACGACACGCGCTTATCCTTCAACGTCTACGCAGACGGAACGGCACATCCGTATCCGCAAGGCTGTTATGAGCTCATGACAAACGGCGAGGGTCAATTGCTGGTAACAACCGATATGCGATCTATCGAGGAGGGCTCTGAAGTCATTGGCATGTCGCACTTGGAAATGGAATCTGCCCCATCCGTGGAAAATGTCAAAGCTGAATAGGGCTGCGACGTTGTCAGCCATTTAGAAACGCGACACTGGCTGCTCGGATCAGCCCCCGATCCGACCGGCTGGGCCGGGTTGAAAGGGCGGAGCGGGGGCGGGTGATGACGCTCCCTTTCGGCTTTAGCTTTCTCTGTGGCAATTGTTTCGTCGTCGGCTGATACTCGCTTTTATCTGAATAGAGCGGGTAAGGATCAAAGCTGCACGATGCTTCCGGAAATCAAGCTGCAGGGTGACGTCGATGTCGCCGCGCTGTCACCTC
>NZ_KB898380.1 GCF_000377565.1 Rhizobium sp. 2MFCol3.1
TGCGGGTTTCACAAAGTCGCGGACAGGCATTTCAGTAAGTCGCGGACACCGATTTCACTAAGTACGGGACAGTGATTTCAGTAAGTCGCGGACAGTTCTTGCGGCGGATTTTGATCGATTTTCGTGAGCGCCGATCTGGCACATTCCCCTCGTGGTTTGAGCGAGGACATGATGCCCAGGCGGAAGCAAGCGAGACATACTGACGTGAAGGATATCCGATCGATCCTGCGGCTTACCTTCGAGCAGGGATTATCGATACGTGCCGTTTCCGAGCGGCTGAAGATCAGCAAGACATCGGTTTCGACGTACCTACTGCGGGCAAGGGAAGCTGGGCTTGCGGTCTGGCCTCTACCTGCGGGCCTGGACGAGGACGACGTTCTCGAGCGTCGACTATTCCGGCGTATGGGACGGCCTCCACGCGATACCGTCGAGCCAAACTGGCCAAAGATGGCCAGCGAGCTGAAGCGCAAAGGCGTCACGCTCCATTTGCTTTGGCAGGAATATCGGGAAGCTCATCCGGATGGCTATGGCTATACGTGGTTTTGCGGCCGGTTTGCCGATCATGAAAGCCGAGCCAGGCCCACCTACCGCAGCCGTCACGTTGCTGGTGTCGCGATGGAATGCGACTATGCTGGCCATACGATCCCGATCATCGATCCATCGACTGGCGAGATCCGCGCAGCTCAGATCTATGTCGCGGTTCTGAGCGCGTCGCAACTGACGTTCGCCTATGCCAGCTTCAGCCAAAAGCTGCCCGACTGGATTGAGGCCAATCAGCGGGCCTTTAGTTACTTTGGTGGCGTTACGAAGACGACGATCTGCGACAACCTCAGATCGGCTGTTGCCAAGGCTCTTTGGTTCGAACCCACACTGAATTCGACGTTCGCCGCTTTCGCCGAGCATTACGACACAACCGTTGTTCCGGCACGCCCGCGACATCCTCGCGATAAGCCGTCTGCTGAAGGGACGGTCTTGATCGTGGAACGGTGGGTTCTAGCGAGGCTTCGCAACGAGCGCTTCTTCAGCCTTGTCGATCTTAATATCCGCATCAGCGCTTTGATCGAGGACCTCAATACCCGAACCATGCGGCGATATGGAAAATCTCGCCGCGCATTGTTCGACGAAGTCGAACGCTCTCAACTCAAACCTTTGCCGTCAACGCCGTTTGAGTATTCGGAATGGAAAACCGCAAAAGTCCATCCCGACTACCATATCGAAGTCGACAAGACCTTTTATTCCGTACCGCATGGGCTGATCGGACGACGGGTCGATGTCAGGCTGACGTACCGGGCGGTTGAGATCTTCTTCGACCACAAACGTGTCGCAAGTCACATCCGGAGCTCGCAGCGTTCAGGCCACGTCACCGTCAATGAACACATGCCTAAGGCGCACCAGCGCTATGCAAACACGACACCCCACTCGTTGCGCAGCGAAGCAGCAAAGGTCGGGGTTAATACGGCGACGTTCATCGAGCGTCTCCTCAGTGATCGCCCCCACCCGGAACAGGGCTACCGATCTGCTCAAGGCGTTCTTTCCCTGGCGCGTCGCTACCAATCCGATCGGTTGGAGTTGGCTTGCGAACGGGCGCTGGTGATCAACGCGCTGAGCTATTCGTCTGTCGCCAACATTCTCAGATCTGGTCTCGATCAGGCTCCGGCCATGACCGAGGCTGTGAAGCCGGCCCCGCCGCACGGCAATATCCGCGGCAAAACCTACTATCAATAAGAGGACATCAGATGCTGACACATCCAACACTTGAGCAAATGAGTGCGCTTGGTCTGGCCGGTATGGCAACGGCCTATCGCGAGCTCCTGGAGCAGGCTCATGGAAATGATCTGAGCTTCGACGAACGACTGGGGTTGATGCTTGACCGCGAGATCGCTCTCAGAACGGACCGTAGACTGACAAACCGGCTCGCCACCGCCAAACTCCGTTTTGCCAATGCTTCCATTGAAGACATCGATTTTGGAGCGCACCGGGGACTGGATCGCCGAAACGTCCTGTCTCTGGCGCAGGGTGCATGGCTCAAGGCAAATGAAAACTTGATCCTGACAGGCCAGACGGGCACCGGAAAGACGTGGATCGCGTGTGCCTTTGCACGCCAGGCGGCCCGCCTCGACCACTCCGTTCTTTACGTTCGCATGCCACGGTTATTTGAGGACCTCGCGCTTGCCAGACTGGACGGACGCTTTCCGCGCCTCATCGACAAGCTTGCACGCGTTCATCTGCTGGTGCTTGATGACTGGGGAACCCATACCCTGAACGATCGGCAGCGCCTCGATCTGCTGGAAATCTTTGAAGAAAGATACCGTCGGAAATCCACTCTGATCACGGCCCAGCTTCCTGTGGCCGCATGGCATGAGATGATCGGCGAGGCAACTCTAGCGGACGCGATCCTGGACCGTATTGTTCACAATGCCCACCGTATAACGCTCGAAGGCGACAGCATGCGGAAGCGGAAAACACCAACGCTCTTGACCGGCGCCGAAATAAACGAAATCAATCACCCATAACAGCAACCAGGCTGGCGGAACTCGATCGAGCACGCTGTCCGCGACTTAGCGAAATGCTTGTCCGCGACTTGCTGAAATCGCTGTCCCGATTCATTGAAATCCGCATCCGAAAGTCAGCCGCGCTCTTCTATCGGTTGAATTAAGAGGAAATCAGGTCAGCCAAGACGAGATCAATTGTATCGAAGCTTCGAGCGGCCCGCTTTCGCAGGAGTAGCTTGAGTTTCGAGAGTGCCATTTCGATGGGGTTCAGCTCCGGCGACAGGGTGGCAGGAAGAGAAGTCTTGCGCCTTTTGTCTTCAGCGACTGTTCTGCCCTTTTGCTTTTGTGGACGTCGACATTGTCGAGGATGACGACATCGCCAGGCCGACAGTGTCGGCATAAGTTATGTCTCGATCCAGGTTTCGAAATGCGACTGTTCATTGGAGCATCCACAATCCATGGTGCAGTCAGGCCATGGCAGCGTAGACAGGCAATGAAGGTCTGCGTCTTCCATTTCCCGAAGGGAGCATTCACGGATAGACTGTTTGAAATCCCGAATCTGGTCGACACGCTTTAGGTCGCTCATTAGCAAGGCCAGCAGTCGTGCGTCCAGATCTAACAATTCGAAATTGCATCGAGCTCCATTCAACCCAGAGGAGGGCGCGGATCGCTCCGCACCCGCGCTCCCTCATGAGATTGGCGATGAAGCTTTCCCAAGTTTCACCGAAGGTTCGCGGCCCCAGACACGAAGTTTACCGAGTTCCTTGACGAAGGCTGCAACAGTTTTGCCGGCTGCCAATTCAATCGTACCCTCATCGAGCTGACCGGCAACGCCCGCTTTTTCCAGGAGCGGCATGGCGGACTGCTCAAAACCTATGAACTTGCAGTGCTGAAAGGCGTCCGCGACGAAGTCGCGCGCAGTCGCTTCCTTAACAAGATCATCAATTGCTTGATGGGACGTCAAAAGGACAATTGCGTCGAACAAAATCGACGGCCCGCCATCAATCATATGATTGGCTTCGATGAGAGTTCCGTCGTCGGCTGTGACACCGCCAACCTTGGGCGCGATCAGCTCGACGCTGGCTTTTTCGGCCACGACCGCCTTGATCAGCGTATTGAGCAGCTTTCGATCGACGCCGTCAGAAACAAGGATGCCAAGCTTGCGTCCTTCGAAACGTTTCGGTCCCCCTTCGACGATGCTAAGTGCGGGGGAGACATCTAAATCTTGGCGGGTCGGAATTGCCGCGTCAGCAGGATTGGGCATCGACTGAAAACCCAGCTTTTGCGCAACCGTGGTTGCAAGCGTCTCGTCGATATTAAGCAGGTGCGCTACCATCCTCTCTCGAATCGCTAATATTTCGACCTTGCTCAACTCAAACGTCAGCGCCGCAGCAATGTGACGCTGTTCCGCAGGGGTCTGGCTGATAAAGAACTGCCGGGCCTGGCTATAGTGATCCGCGAAGCTTTCTGGCCTCGCCTGCACCTTCTGCCCCTGTTCTTCCGCCGTGAAGTGCCGATAACCCCGCGTCGGAGCTTCGCGCGGGCCGTCGCCATGTGAGTTCGGCTGGTAATTGGCGCGGCCCACGGGGTTGCGCATAGCCATATGCCCGTCCTGCTGGAAGTTGTGCATCGGACACTTCGGCGCGTTGATCGGAAGGTGGGTGAAGTTAGGGCCTCCGAGGCGTTTGAGCTGAGTGTCAAGATAAGAGAAGTTGCGGCCTTGAAGAAGTGGATCGTTGCTGAAATCGATGCCAGGTGGCACGTTCTGCGTCATGAACGCGACCTGCTCGGTCTCGGCAAAAAAGTTATCGGGCATGCGGTCGAGGACCAAGCGGCCGATCCGACGCACTGGCAAAACTTCCTCCGGAATGATTTTCGTCGGATCGAGTACGTCGAAGTCGAACTTGTCGGCGAAGTCCTGATCAAAAAGCTGAACCGCGAGCTCCCATTCTGGAAAGCTGCCAGACTGAATTGAGTTCCAGAGGTCGCGGCGATGAAAGTCCGGGTCTGCACCGTTGATTTTCACGGCCTCGTTCCATACAACCGACTGCAGGCCCAGCTTTGGTTTCCAGTGGAATTTAACAAATGTAGATCTGCCTTGCGCATTGACAAAGCGGAAGGTGTGGACTCCAAAACCCTCCATGAAGCGGAGGGATCGGGGGATCGTTCGATCCGACATGATCCACATTACCATGTGCATGCTTTCTGGCGTTAAACTGATAAAATCCCAAAAGTTATCGTGAGCAGTTTGGGCTTGCGGGAAAGCTCGGTCCGGCTCCTGCTTGGCGGCGTGAACTAGGTCGGGAAACTTGATCGCGTCTTGAATAAAGAAAACTGGAATGTTATTGCCAACGAGGTCCCAGTTGCCTTCCTTTGTATACATCTTGACGGCAAAGCCGCGGACGTCACGTGCTAGATCGGCCGAGCCTTTGTTGCCGGCCACCGTTGAAAACCGCACGAATACCGGCGTTTTTTCGCCCGCACGCTGGAACACGTCTGCACGTGTGATGTCTGACAAAGATTCGTAGGTTTCGAAGAAGCCATGTGCGCCGTAGCCACGAGCATGGACCACACGCTCGGGAATACGCTCATGATCAAAGTGGAAAATCTTCTCCCGAAAATGGAAATCGTCCATCAAAAGGGGCCCGCGAGGACCAATACGAAGTGAGTTTTGATCGTCAGCGACTGGTGCGCCCTGTGAAGTGGTGAGCACATCCTGACCATTTTCGGCAAACTGATGGAGTTCACCTCCAGGACCACGCTGAAGCTGCTGGTCGTGAATAGCAATGGTATCATCGGTCATAGATGCGGATTTCGATGGACGTTTGGCCATGATAATGTCCCCTGGTGATAATCGTGCAATTGAGAAAAAGAGCCTGCCTACCGCGGCAGTTGGTTTGCTGTCTCCCTGACGGCGGCAAATACTCCTCGTGCACTGGCGCTATTTGATAGGAAGACGAGAGCAAACTTGGCTGTGACAGGTTTGTTCCTGTCTGATAGCGGACGAATGACGGGGTATGTAGAGAGCTTGCTTTGGTCGAAGTACCCGGCTTACACGCGCGACAGCGCCTGTAGTGACCCCCCGACGCTAAGGCGCGGTCCGGACTTTCTATTTGTCAGTGGTAAACAAGTCGAGCAACTCAAAAGCCGAGGCAGGTTTGGCGATAAACGAAATACCCAGCGCCTCATCAAAGTGCGGAAGTGCAATTAGACCGGACGTCACAATGATCTTGATTTCTGGCCACTTAACTCGGGTCTGCGCCGCCAACCCGAGGCCGTCCAGGCTGCCAGGCATGTCGACATCGGTGAACAGAATGTCGATCACGTTATTCCTGAGGTGTACCAGCGCTTCGTCCGCATTGCCCGCTTCGAACGTTTTGTGTCCGGCTTCGTCAAAGAAATCGACGAAGTTATAGCGGAGCTGTGGCTCATCCTCCACAATTAAAATGCTGCGTTTCGCGCCGAGGCCAGAACGGGCGATTTGCCGCGCGCGCGTTATCACCTCGGCGCCATCGCTCGAAGCGCGGGTGCGCTCGAGAAGATTCCGTTCAAGTACCGCCTGCGCCCAATGCCTTTCGTCTTGGCCGAATGGTCGTCCTGCCTGTTCCCAAAGAGAATAAGCTCGAGCTGCTGTCCAATCGTCTCTGTTCTCATCCATGATCGTCGCTCGCGGTCGTAGCAAGTTAAGGTGCGTGATTGGGAGCAGTAATCGGCACTGTTCTCAACGGGGCTGTTTACGGCCGAAAAATGTCCAAGCTTGTATTTGGTTCCGGGGGAGTTTTGCCATGAGTTATCACCATTGGCACATTGACGCGCTTGAACACACAGTCATCCGGATCGCAATCGGCCACGCCAACTTCGACCTTACGGTGTCGACCCTTACGAACATCTTGCGCGTATTCGCAGGGGACGCGATTCGCACGTCACACCTTATTTATTCAGGTCTTTCGCCATCATGAGATGGTGCTCCAATGCGGGCCGTGTCTTCGCTGCCCACGCCTTGAGATCGGCGTTCTCACCTCCATCACTATATCTTTTGAACAGATCGACCGCATCTTCATGCGTATCTTCCTGCTCTGAATGATATAGCTTGGCAAAGTCGTCACCCTTAACTTTCTTGAGATCGTCGAGCATGTTCTGCTGCCCCGAGGTCATTGAGGCGGGGACAGTGGCCTTGATCTTTCCACTCGTAATCATGGCCTTCAACTCTTCCGAGGTCTTGGTATGATCGGTGATCATCTGCTGAGCAAAACCCCGAGTAGCCGTATCTTGCGAGCGCTCAAGAGCAAGCTTGCTCGCCTCGATCTCGAACATGTCTGAACTAGCCGCTTCGGTGACAAAGTCCTCGGTCTTCGGCGCAACGCCCATCACGGAATTGACGCCAGTTTTCTCGGCGGCCGACTGAGCAAGTACGGGAGACGATAAGGCAATCGCTACCCCGACAGCGGTGAGGATGGTTTTCATCGTGTGATACTCCAATCAGGTGAACAAAGCGCCGGGTTAACCTAGAGCTCGACTGATCGTTCCATGATGCAGTGTCCGTTCACCGTTGCGAGGAGCGGGAAAACTGGAAAAGTAGAAATGCGACCGCTCAAGCCCAATCGAGGCACCAACGCCAAGCTCGAGTTCGAGCACATCGGAAGCTCAAAAACCGCTGCGCCCATCGTCTCAACGCTCAAATGTTTAGCTATAATCGCGAGATGCACGTCGACACCGCGTACGGTTGGATCCGCTGAGCTTGTCTGCCAAAGTACGCCCGGAGGTAAAATCTCGACCAATTCATTGCACACAATCGAGCAGGGCCGCTCATTCAGAAGACCGACCTGTTATTTGCCGAGGATGGATCAATTGAATTCGCGCTGCCCGTATTCGCCCTCATCGACAATACATGGCAAGAGGACATTCTGCTGAAGCGCATACCGGTGATACGATCACAAACCCCTGGCTCTTAGCTGGGTCCCCGTCTGCAACGGTTAACATGTTGCGGCCGATTTCGGGTCCGCGAGCGGCTCTATCTGCCATGAGGTTCTTGGCGTTCATCATTGAGCGATGGTAGGAAAGTTTCCACATCGCGTCGTTTGCGATCGGAAAGTGATGCGACCCTTTCTTTCCAGAACTTTGCCGCCTCCGGTGGATCGCCTTCCCAATCGCGAGACGAGCCAAGGTTGTCATCGATCACCGCGACCCGACGCCCCCCCAAACGAATGTACTCGTCTGCCAACTGCTTTGAGCTATTTTCCATTTCCGATTATCTCCTCAGTTACCGATAACTAAACTGTCAGGACGCCAGGGTGTTCCCAATCGCGTGCTGCTTCTTCGGATTGCACAGGCTCAGCCGATGGTCCAAAGTAGGCAGATTTTCGGCACTTCAATTGCTCGAGCTGGTCCGCTGATGCTGCGTGAGTGACGCATCCGTGAACCCTTGAACATCGACGCGAAGGTCAATAGGCTTCGTTGAAGATAGGGTTGTGCCGCGATCTCACCCTGGTACAGAGAGCGCAACAAAATTGTTTCAGGGCGACAATCTCAATGTCCAGAACATTGAACTGATCGATATTGACGCTTTGCCCTCTTGCGAAGATTGTACTCAATACTCCATCGTGAAGACGTCCTGATAGCCCTCGCAACGTTGAAGAACCCGCTGCAGGGGTTGCTTCTGCACGCGACGATCCTCCGCCTGTCAGTACTCTGAAATTAAAAGAGGTCATCTTGCTCCCTAGACCCAGCACCGACAATGGGACGTCGCTGGTGCTGGGCGTAGACAAGTGGTACCCAACTCTGGAAACTATGCAGTAGAATGAGCGCTCGGCTTACTTTCGTGAATGGATGCGATTGCGACAACTTGGGTGAACGCACCGGGCTTGCTTGTATCCTTGGCGTCTGAGCACAGGTCATCAGTCATCTGAGTTGCCCTCCATCGGGTTGTCTATTTCGATCATGACAGGCGCGTGGTCGCTCGTGTGTTCCCATGATCGCGGTCCTCGTCGCACGGACGCCGTTTTTAGCCCGCGCGCCATGGCTGGGCTGAGCAATAGGTGGTCGATTCGAAGTCCGGCGTCCCGAGCAAACGAATTCCTCCAATACTTCCAAAATGTGTAGATCCGTTCGTCGGGATGTAGATGTCTAACCGCGTCCGTCCAGCCCTGCGTGATAAGATCGGCATAGGCCTTTCGAACTTCCGGCCGGAACAGTGCGTCGTCCATCCATCGTTCCGGCTTGTACACGTCGAGTACCGTGGGAATGACATTGAAGTCCCCGACAAGAACGGTTGGTACGTCCAGCTCCAGCAATTCTGAGGCATAGTTTTTCAGACGATTGAACCATCGAATCTTGTAGTTGAATTTTGGGCCAGGTGCCGGATTGCCGTTCGGGACATATAGACAGCCAATAAGCACCCCGCTGACAGCCGCTTCGACATAGCGGCTTTGGCTGTCTTTGGGATCGCCAGGTAGTCCCCGTCGGGTCACATGGGGTTGTTGGCCTCTCGCAAGGATAGCGACCCCGTTCCAACTTTTTTGGCCCTGCCACACCGCGCCGTATCCGGCCTTTTCCAATTCCCGGCTGGGGAACGCGCTGTCTGCACACTTTAGCTCTTGAACGCAAACAGCATCGGGTTTGTCCTCTTTGAGCCATCGAAGCAGTATGTTCAGCCGCGCGTTAATTCCGTTCACGTTGTAGGTTGCGATTCTCATCAGCCAAAACCCTTTGTCGCTTGTGGCGGTAGATAAGCACAGACTTTGCGAACGACGTCTGCAAAGGCCGTCTTGTGGCTTTGCATGCGTAAAGCGAGCCTGAAACGGATTAACTGCTTCCTAAAGATGGTCTTCGTAACTGCATCGGCCGGCTGCACAGCAAGGCTCGGTGAGAAGCAGCTAGCCTTTTGCTCGCAAGAGTACTGCCGTTCATTGGAAGAGGTTGGCGGGTGGGTCAAGATCGATGGTTCATTTTGCCATGGAGCTGACATGGTTCTTTTTCGAGGCTTTGCAATCCCCCTGGATAAAACATCAGCGTTGCGTGTTTTTTGCCGTCGCAGGTCGGCTTTCCATTGCTTTCCCGGCATGTCCTGTGCCGAGGGTTGCCATCAAGGCGCATTTGGTCAGGCCTATGCTGTCGGTTCATCTATCGCTCTAGCTGAAGCTCGTAATTACTTCAAAAGCGCCAACGAGAAAGCTGGTCTTGGTTCCGCTCTCCTGAAATGCTCACCCGCTGCCGGTGCCTCCGACGCTCACGGCAAAGGTGATGTTGTTGGGTGAAAATGACTGCTTAAGATGCGAGTTTCCACGCCGGGAGGAACCAGGTTTTGGCGGATCGTTCGCATTTTATTAAATATGTCTGCGAATACTCTCGTCCGAGGGCGATCGAAATCTGGGTGGGCGAGTTCATCTCGTATCCACGGAAGGGAGACGGCCATGTACGAGCGTACCGTACTTATCGTAGAAGACGAGCTTTTAATCCGGATGGTGCTCGCCGACGCATTGTTTGACCAGGGTTATGATGTGCTGGAAGCGGGGAACGTGATTGAGGCTGTCGCGATCATCGGGCAAAAGCGGGTCGATGCCGTGATCACCGACGTTGACATGCCGGGGGGCTTTAGTGGCCTGGATCTTCTGCGAATGATGTCGACAAATCACGCGAACGTTCCAGTTATTGTTGCCTCTGGTGGTCATCAACTGCGTCAGGATGATATGCCGGTAGGCGCGGTATTCGTGCCAAAGCCTTACAGTGTGACAGGTATTGTGTCGATGGTCGGCGAAATGATCTGCGCCGACAAGCGCCGTCGTGCGTGAACAGAAAAAAGAATCAAGGGTCGAGTTGCGCCGAGTTTGTCGTCTCGAAACTAATCAATGCGAACGGGGTCTTTATCAGATTGTAAAAAGCTAAATACCGTGGCGTTTGCCTTTTTCGATCGTATCTCTGCGCGGTGTAAACTGCACGGAGCCTGCGCGCCCGCTGCATGACGCAGAGCCCTCTGTGTGGAGCCAGGCCCCCCATCAGCGGTAGCAGTCTTGTCACACTGGTCAATGGAAAATGTCGTGAGTTACCCGCTCGCTCGGCGCTGTCCAATGTTGTCACTCCGATGAAATGCGGCCGCGACTTTAATCACCTATATCCTGCCGCAGGACGTTCGTCTTGCGGGATGATGTCTTCTTGGTCCCGCACGATGCGCTTCGAGCGGCCCCTCAAGGACCGCTCGACAAGGTATTGCACACGGTGGATCAACCGCGACGGTAACGCGAACGTTCTGCCTCAATCTGGTCCGCGGAATAAGGCTCAGCATTCTCGTCGAAGCTGTTCCAGCCCTGTTCCTCATAGTTGGCGCGTCGCGATGCATAATCGACCGGATGAGACTGAGAGAGAATGGACTGAGCGGATGCAATCTTGCTCTCCTCGACCCTCGCGGTAACCACCGAACCGCCGCGGCGAATACCCTCGGCGTAGAAGTTAGCTTCGTCCTCGGGAACCCCTTCGCTTACCATAGCGCCGACAATCCCGCCAACCGCGCCTCCCGCGACCGCACCGGCGACAGCGCCAGCGGCTGTGGCTGCCAACCATCCGGCCGCGACGACCGGGCCGACGCCTGGAATCGCTAACATCCCGAGGCCAGTCAAAAGACCTCCTGCGCCGCCAGCGACGGCCCCGACGCCGGCCCCGGTTCCGGCCCCTTCTGCCGCGCGGGACCCCTGTCCTTCGACATCGATGCCACTTGCGTTGCTCGTGACAATACTGATGTCGTCAGACGGGACACCAGCGTTTTCAAGCGCTTTCACAGCGGAACGGGCATCGTCGTAGCTATCATATAGTTGAGTGACTGTTCGCATCTCATTTCTCCTCGTTTCGTCGTTACTTGGCCAGCGTCACGTTGCCCTGGAAGTCCAGGGAGACCTTGGCGTCTGCTCCATCCTTCTTTGCGTTCGCACGCCAAACGCCTTGGTCGTCGAGCTTCAAGCCTGTGACGTCGCTGTAGCCAGCGCCCTCGATGCGTGATTTAGCCTGATCTTCGGTGAAACTGTTCTTGCCGGCGACCGGCGCGGCCGGGTTGTGTTGCGTGTTTACGGCCGGGGTAGTCTGCGAGGTTGAAGGCGCCTCGCTCTGCGCAAACGCACATGTTGCCGAAAGCATAATTGCGGCTGAAAGCGTTGTGATCTTTTTCATTGGTGTCTCCTCGATTTGCGATGACCAAACCTAGAAATAGACTGTTTGTTCCATGTTTTACCGGAATTGGCTGATTGGATTGATGGATAGCAAGCGCCCATTTCCTCCTCTTTTTCTGCATCTCCTAGCAAGAGCTTCGCTCGGATTGAGCGCTCCTGTCCGTCCGGCTGTAACCGTGGAATTTGGGACCAGACGTAGTTGGAGAGAACGGGATACTATCAAGGCGAGTTTATAAGGAAACTGGACGCTGAGTTCCATGCATGGGCGGCCATATCTACAGTGAGCGGACGTCACGCACGTGCCACCGCCTCGTGCTGAGCGCACTACGTCGACGGACATAAAGTCCTTCCTAATTCGCGTGTATGCTCGGATCACATGTTTCTGGAAACGGCGACTTCGCCATTTTCCTCGCCATCCCAGTAGTGTAGCGATGAGCTTACGATCCGGATTAGTACGAGATCTGACGTCAAGACGCCTTGAGGAAACCAGCGCTCAAGCCCCGAAATCCAATGCTCCTCGAAGGCGGCCCTGTCTTGAATGATCGTCGCTTTTCCTTGAACCGTAATGAACATTCCTGGAGTTCCAAAAAGGCTTGGCGCCTCCGTGAACGTCAGCAACACATCATCCACGTTGCTAATTTCGGCAACTTTTCGTGTACCAGCGTGGGAAAAGAACCAGAAGTCTCCATCATAATCGACGTCACGGTTGTTGCTCATGGGCCGGCTGGAGATCTTTCCCGCGCCGTCATTTGATGACAGCATGCAGAAATCGATTTTCTTTGTTTTGGATGCAAGTTCCTCGAAAGTCATCGTCGATCTCCCTGATTTTTGGGTTCCAGGAGATATCGCTTGAGTTACTCAATTGTTGCGATATCGGCACCGTTGCGTGATAAGCGCGCGGTATTTTGCCTGTAGAGTAGCCTTAAGGGACTGCGCGGGCTTAATGCCGCGTTGCCACGGCCAGGGGTAGAGGTCGCCATTGGGTACCCGAACGCAATGAATGGACTGCGGATGACAGATTTCTGTCTGCGGCCTTCTGGAGTGAGGGCAAACCACCGCTAAGTTGCCTGAACTCGCAGTCGGGGGCATCCTTCAATCTGCTTTAGGCACATCCCCGAGTTGAGCCTCGTCGCGACCATCGACAGACCAAGGGTCGATAGGGTGCCAACACTAAAGAGGCTGGCAAGCTGACGCCCATGGTTTCTCGGAGGCTGTCTTGTCCCTGCTGCCTTGATTTACTTCAACGTCGAAACATTCGTGCGATCGCGATAAGTATACAAGCGCCAATGAAGCCTGCAATGAGGTAACCCAGTCAACCTCCAAGCACCACACCGAAGACGGAAAGGATGGTATTCGCGACAATTGCGCCGACGATACCTATAACGATGTTCATGATCACGCCCATGTCGGATCTCATGAACTTCTCGGCGAGCCAACCAGCGATCCCACCGATGATTATTGCCGCTATCCAGCCAATGCCTGCCTGTTCCATTTGTTTTTTCCGTTGAGGTTGTCGGCTGTGGCGCTTGAGTTAATGTCCTTCCTCCCAACTGACCGGCAAATGTGAAACGAGTGAGGGGAACTAATTTAATTGCCCCTTGTTCAGTACTCGGCATCCTGTGCTACCCGGATGTTCGCTCGATCTTATGATCGGGAAAGGCCCTCGCGAAAATTCGCGGGGGCTTGATCGTACGAGGAGCTGATCGCGGTTAGCACCGGCTGGATGCGAAGACACAAAATGAGCTTGAAGCGGAACCCCGTGGGAACCGCGTTCGACAAGGCTATCACAGCGGATTGGTGTCTGTTGATCTTTAAGTCTAATCCAACGCAAGCAGCCGTCCTTGGCCTCATACTCTCAGCGTCGGCGCCTCTTTGCATGCGGCGAGAAGCGATTGACGTTCGCTACGATCGGCCATCGAAAGGCGAGCGATTGTCTTACTCGGTCGCATACAAAGGTGTGGGAGGCCCCTCTGGAGCAGGCGCAGGCGCATCGTCGGGCTTACCGTCTTCGTTTTCCAACCCGGGTTGCTGCAGAATAGTCTCTGTGATTTGCTGTTCTATCTTCTCTCGATCCTTTTGGCTCATTGCTACCAGCTTGTCTTCATTCAGCTCGCGATCTTTCAAGACGAAATAGCAATTACGTTCAGCTGGGGTCATGTTGGACACCTTCAATAACTCGTCAGCCGCATCGGCTCTCTCGTATTTGCTGAGAGCAGTGCGATTGGGCTTTTCGTCCAGCACAACGCCGTTGCTGCGGCGACGAATATCGCAAACCGCCCTTCCTGACGGCTTCCGGCGACCTCAGCCATCACCTTGATGCCATCCCCTCGATCTATCTGGCGAAGACGGTGCCCGGTCGGCCCGGTCGGATGCGCGTATCCTCGGGCAGCGTTTGAGAGCCGACAGCCGGATGCAGTCGCGCGGTTCGCATCGGCAATCGCATCCTTGTCTCGGGCACGACCGCCACCCATCGCAGCGATCCCTGCATTGCGCCCGGTGATCCAGGCGCTCAGGTCACCTACATCCTCGACAAAAATTGCGGCCTCGCTTGCACGCCCGGCGGCAAGATGGAAGATGTGATCCGCACGGGCATCTATTTAAGGGGTGCCTGAAAATGGGAGCCGGTATCGCGCGCGCATGGCCGTTTCTCCGGCGAAATCCTGCTTGCCAATACGCCCATTCAAGCAGGCAATCTGGCTGGCGACTATGAGGTCGAGAGCGAGGCGCAGGCCGTGGTCAACTTAACCGTCAGCCCTGGTTGCCGTCGGTGAATATGCATCCGCGCTCGTACCAAAATATTGTGGCTGCCCAATCAGCGAGCACATCCGTCGCTTGACACTGTTTTGGGCACTGCCTACAAAACTTGACCAAATGATAAAACAGGGGGTTCTCGTCCATGATCAATGATTTCAAGCTCTCGCGCCGTGCTCTGATCGCATCCGCAGCAGCAGTCGGTGCCAGCGCGTTCATTCCGGCGGCTCGCGCGGCAGCGCCGCTGAAGGTGGCCGGCATTCATGGCTCCCCGGTCGAAAATGCTTGGAACTCGGTTCTGCATGCAGCCCTGCAGGAAGCCGCTAGAGAAGGCGTTATCGAATATGTCTTCTCTGAAGGCGTTTCGGGCACCGATTACGGCCGCGCGATGCGCGAATATGCCGAACAGGGCAACAAGCTGATCATCGGTGAAGCCTATGCTGTCGAAAGCGAAGCCCGTGATGTGGCGGGCGAATATCCGGAAACCGCCTTCGTTCTCGGCTCCAGCGGCAAGCAGGCCGGCGATAACTTTGGCGTCTTCGGCACCTGGAACCATGACGGCGCCTATCTCGCCGGCATGCTTGCCGGCAAGATGACCAAGAGCAACACGGTCGGTGCCGTCGGCGCCATGCCGATCCCGGAAGTCAACATGCTGATCAACGCCTTCGGCGAAGGCGTGAAGGCCGTCAATCCGGATGCCAAGGTGCTCGTCTCCTTCATCGGCACTTTCTTCGATCCGCCGAAGGCACGCGAGGCAGGTCTTGCCCAGATCGATGCCGGTGCGGACATCCTGTTCGGCGAGCGTATCGGCACGGCGGATGCGGCCAAGGAGCGCGGCATCAAGGCTGTCGGTTCGCTGATCGACTACACGCCACGTTATCCGCAAACCGTATTTGCCAACGCGCTTTGGGGTTTCCGCCCGATCCTCAACGCGGCGATCGCCGATGTTGCGGCCGGCAAGCCGGTCGGCAAGGATTACACTCCTTTCGGCCTCCTGAAGGAAGGTGGCAGCGACATCGCCTATACGAAGGGTGTTGCCCCGGCGGATGCAGAAGCTGCGATGGAAGCCAAGCGCGCCGAGATCAAGGCTGGTACGTTCGAAGTGCCGCGCAACATGAACGAGCCGAAGTAAGCCGGATCGATGCAGGCCGACGCGACAGCACTTGCCGAAGCGATCGGCCGCGGACAACTGACGGCGCGGCAGGCGATGGAAAGATCGCTTGCCGCAGCCGAAAAACACGAGGCGCTTGGCGCCATATGTTATCTCGATGCACAACAGGGGCTGGCATCGGCTAATGCGTTTGATGCGCTGCCTGTCGAGCAACGCGAATTCAGGCCGTTCGGCGGTGTGCCGACGCTTGCCAAGGATCTTGGTGGGCCGTTCAGGGGATTTCCGGTCAGTGCCGGATCGAGGTCCCTACCGAGGCAGGGCGGCGAGGCGGATTCCGATCTCGCGGCCCGTTATCGCAATGCCGGTTTCTGTCTGCTCGGGATCACCACGACGCCGGAGTTCGGCCTGTCGCTGGCAAGCGAGCCCCTGATTGGTCCGATATCGCGCAACCCGCTTGATCCGTCGCTGACATCCGGCGGATCTTCCGGCGGAGCCGCTGCGGCTGTTGCGGCCGGCATTGTTTCGATTGCGCATGCGACCGATGCCGGTGGGTCGATCCGTGTTCCGGCGGCCTGCTGTGGTCTGGTCGGGCTGAAACCCGGACGCGGGGCGATGGCGGCGGGGCCGTTGTTTACCAACCATCTAGGCGGCATTGCCAGCGAACTTGCCGTATGCCGCTCGGTTCGCGATGGGGAGCGGGCATTTTCGGTGCTCTCAGGCTCAGCGCGCGGGCCCTATCCGCCGGTCGAGCAGGCCGTGGCCAAGGCCGGGAAGCTTAAGATCGGGCTGCTGACGGAGCTTGGATCGGATTTTGCGATCGATCCGGTTCGAGCCGAGGCCGTTACGGATGCTGCCCGTGTCTTGGAGGACAAGGGGCACGAGATCGTTTCGCTGGCATGGCGCGATATTCGCGCGGTCATTGAAGCATCGGGCAGGGCATTTCGCGATGTGATTGCGATCAATCTCGCAAGTCTTGCGAAGCTGCCTGGTATCGATGCATCCCTGTGGGAACCGATGACGCAGGCCGTTACCGAAGAGGGCGGCCGGATTAGCGGCGTTGCGGTCTGGGATCTGGTGCAGGCGATGGTGTATGTCAGCCGCGATCTGCATTCGCTGTTCGACCGTTTTGACTGCTTGCTGACGCCGATGCTCGCCTCTGCGCCAAGGCCGATCGGGTCTTTCCCGAGCGATAACCGCGATACCGACCTGCATTTTGCCCGTATGGGATCCTTTGCCCCGCTCGCGGCAATTGCCAACATATCTGGTTTCCCGGCGATCACCCTGCCTTTCGGGGTGGATAAGGCCGGTCTGCCCTTGCCGGTGCAGATGATAGCTCCTATGGGGCAGGAGGCGCTGCTTCTGGACCTTGCCGCAAGGCTTGAGGGCGAACAACGCTGGTCGCACCCTTTCCCAATCACAGGCCTCGACCGATGACGGATACCGTTCTCGACATCAGAAATGTCAGCAAGCGTTTTGGCGATAATCTTGCCAATGACGATATTTCGCTGTCGCTCGCAAAGGGCGAGATCGTTGCGCTGCTCGGCGAAAACGGTGCCGGCAAGACGACGCTGATGAGCATTCTCTTCGGCCATTATGTGCCGGACACGGGGTCCGTTTCGGTGATGGGGCAGGCGCTGCCGCCGGGCAAACCGCGCGCCGCGATCCGCGCCGGTGTCGGCATGGTGCACCAGCATTTTTCGCTGGCGCCAAACCTGACCGTGCTCGAAAACGTCATGACTGGGACGGAAAGCCTCTGGTCCCTCGGCTCCAATGTCTCTGCCGGTCGGAAAAAGCTTTTCGATATTTCGCAGCGTTTCGGCTTGAAGGTCGATCCGGATGCGCGGCTCGGCGATCTTTCGGTCGGCGAGCAGCAGCGCGTCGAAATTTTGAAGGCGCTTTATAACGATGCGCGCATTCTGGTGCTCGACGAGCCGACGGCGGTTCTGACCAAGCTGGAAGCCGAGACGCTGTTTTCGACCCTGAAGGATATGGCACGGCAGGGCCTGTCGCTGATCTTCATCTCCCACAAACTGGACGAGGTGATGGCGACGGCCGATCGGATCGTCGTGCTGCGCGGCGGCAGACAAGTCGCCGAGCGCAAGGTGGACGAGACCAGCAAGGCCGAACTTGCCGAACTGATGGTAGGCCGCAAGGTGACGCGGCCGGTACGCGAGGCTTCGACTCCGGGAGAGATTGTGCTGGAAGCCGCTGGTATCACCGTGCGCTCTGGCGGCGTGGAGCGGCTGAAATCCGTCAATTTCCGGCTGAGGGCTGGTGAAGTGCTCGGCATTATCGGGGTTTCCGGCAACGGGCAGGCGGTGCTGGCCCAGCTTCTGAGCGGCACGATCGGCCGCAGCGCCGGCGATCTGGTTCTGTTCGGCAAGGGTGTCGGCGACCTGACGGTGGCGGACGCCGTGTCTTCCGGTATCGGGCGCATTCCCGAGGATCGCAACCGCGACGGCGCGATCGGCGAGATGTCGATCTGGGAAAATGCGGTGCTGGAACGGCTGCCGGAATTTTCGAAGGCCGGGCTGGTCGATCGCAAAACGGGGATCGCCTTTGCAAGAAGGATCATCGAGGGTTTTGACGTGCGTGGTGGGACGCCTACCAGCCGTATCCGGCTCTTATCCGGCGGCAATATGCAGAAGCTGATCCTGGGCCGTAACCTGATCGAGCACCCGAAAATCCTGCTTTCGGCGCAGCCGGCGCGTGGACTGGACGAGGGTGCCGTGGCGGCCGTGCATGAACGTATTCTTGACGCACGCAAGGCAGGCACGGCGGTGCTTCTGATTTCCGAGGATCTCGACGAAGTGATGGCGCTGGCAGACCGAATCCAGGCAATCGTCGGCGGGCGGCTGTCGCCCTCCGTCAATGCCGAGGATGTCGATGCGCGAAGGCTCGGGCTGATGATGGCCGGTGAATGGGGAGGTGCGTCCGATGCGGTTTGAGAGGCGCGAACATCGCTCGACATTGCTGGTAATCGCAACCCCAATCCTCGCCGTGATTGCGGCGCTTGCCATTGCCGGCGTGCTGATCGCCGCTGCCGGTGCGCCGATTTTCGCGGCCTATTGGAAGATCCTGACGAGTGCCTTCGGCTCGCGGCTTTCCGCCACCGAGACGCTGACACGCGCTTCGCCGCTGATCCTGACCGGACTTGCCGCAGCCGTCGCCTTTAGGGCGCGGCTCTGGAATATCGGCGGGGAGGGGCAGTTCTATCTCGGCGCAATTGCTGCCGCTGCCGCAAGCGCGCATCTGTTTGCGGGCTTGCCATCGCTTTTGCAGATCCCGCTTCTCTTCATCGTCGGAGCATTTGCCGGCATGGTTCTGCTGCTTTTGCCGTTGTGGCTGCGGCTGCGCTTTTCCGTCGATGAAGTCGTGACGACACTGCTTCTCAATTTCGTGGCACTTCTGTTCGTCTCGATGCTGATCGACGGTGTGCTGAAGGACCCGGCCGCCTTCGGCTGGCCTCAGTCGGAGGCGGTGGATGCCGCCGCCCGCCTGCCGAAACTGCTTGCCCGTTCACGGCTGCATATCGGCCTCGGCATTGCCGTGGTGATCGCCTTCCTGATCTATTTCGTTCAGACACGCACGGTGTTCGGCGTGCAGTCGCGCGCTGCGGGCTTGAATCCTTCCGGTGCCGTTTTCGCCGGTGTGCCGCTCGGGCGGACGCTGATGATCGTCGCGATGATCTCCGGTGGTCTCGCCGGTCTTGCAGGCACAATCGAGGTTCTGGGCGTCAAGGGTTATGTGACGACCGATCTTTCGCCCGGTTACGGTTATTCCGGCATCGTCGTCGCCATGCTCGCCAATCTCAATCCGCTCGGCGTCGTGCTGGCGGCGCTGTTTACCGCCACGATGTTTGTGGGGGCGGACGGGATGAGCCGCAGCATGGGCATTCCAACCTATATTGCCGACGTGACGGTGGCGCTGTCGCTGCTTTCCATGCTGGTCGCGGTGTTCTTCACGCAATACAGGATACGCCGATGAGCGCGCTTTTCGACATCCTCGCCTCTGCCGGCCTCTGGGCCGCCGTGCTGCGGATCGCGACACCGCTGATCCTTGCGACGCTCGGTGCGCTGATTTCCGAACGCGCGGGTGTGCTGAACCTCGGCATCGAGGGGATCATGACTTTTGGGGCGATGTCTGGCTGGTTGGCCGTTTATAATGGCGCTGATCTCTGGGTTGGGTTGCTCGTGGCGGCACTCGGCGGGGCGATGTTCGGGATGTTGCATTCGGTGCTGACGGTGACGCTCGGCCTGTCGCAGCATGTCTCGGGTCTCGGTGTGACGCTGTTCGCCTCGAGCTTTGCCTATTACGTGTTCCGGCTGATGGTGCCGGTGGCAGGTACGCCGCCGACGATTACGCCGTTCCAGCCACTCGACATTCCTACTCTTTCTGATCTGCCTTTCTTTGGTCCGGCATTTTTCAACCAGACCGCGCCGACCTATCTGGCGATCGGGCTGGGGATTGCGCTTGCCTATCTGATTGCCCGCACGCCGGTGGGACTTGCTATCCGCATGACGGGCGAAAACCCGCACGCGGCGGAAGCGCAGGGGCTAAACCCGATGGCGATCCGTTATGGCGCGGTGATTTTCGGCAGCGCGCTGATGGGCGTCGGCGGTGCCTTCCTGACGCTTTCGGCGTTCAATAGTTTCTTCCCCACGATGGTTCAGGGGCGTGGCTGGATCTGTATTGCGCTTGTCGTCTTCGCCTCGTGGAAGCCGGAGCGGGCGCTGCTCGGCGCGATCCTGTTTGCGCTGTTCGATGCCTTCCAGCTTCGCCTGCAGACGGTTTTGAGCGGCGTCGTGCCCTACCAGATCTTTCTGATGATCCCCTATCTGCTGTCGATAGCAGCGCTTGCCGTCATGGCACGGCGCGCCCGTGTGCCGCAGGCGCTGATGCAGCCTTATCGCCGCGGCGAGCGCTGACATTAATTCTGAGGAGTCTTTAAATGTTCGATCTCATCATCAAAAACGCCAACCTGCCGGACGGCCGCAAGGGCGTCGATATAGCCGTTTCGGGCGGGAAAATCGCTTCGATCGAGGCCGACATTGCTGGTGAAGCGCGCGAAACGATCGATGCGACGAACCGGCTTGTCAGCACCTCCTTCGTCGATCCGCATTTCCACATGGACGCCACGCTGTCGCTCGGCCTGCCGCGGATGAACACGTCGGGCACGCTGCTGGAAGGCATCACGCTCTGGGGCGAGCTTCGGCCGCTCTTGACCAAGGAAGCGCTGGTCGAGCGGGCGCTCGCCTATTGCGATCTCGCCGTCTCTCAGGGCCTTCTGCATATCCGCACCCATGTCGACACGTCCGATCCGCGGTTGGTGACGGCGGAAGCGATGCTGGAAGTGAAGGAGCGCGTGGCGCCCTATATCGACCTGCAACTCGTCGCTTTCCCACAGGACGGTTATTATCGCGCGGCCGATGGCGTGAAGTCGTTAGAGCGGGCGCTCGACATGGGCGTCGATATCGTCGGCGGCATTCCGCATTTCGAGCGCACCATGCAGGACGGCGCTGCCTCCGTTGAAGCACTCTGCCGCATCGCTGCCGATCGCGGCCTGCCGGTCGACATGCATTGCGACGAGACCGACGATCCGCTGTCGCGGCATGTCGAGACCCTGTCGGCGCAGACCGTGCGGTTCGGACTGCAGGGGCGCGTTGCCGGCTCGCACCTGACATCGATGCATTCGATGGACAATTATTACGTCTCGAAGCTGATCCCGCTGATGGCGGAAGCCGAGATCAACGTCATTCCAAACCCGCTGATCAACATCATGTTGCAGGGACGCCATGACAGCTATCCCAAGCGCCGCGGCATGACGCGGGTGCGCGAACTGATGGCAGCAGGCCTCAACGTTTCCTTCGGCCATGACTGCGTGATGGACCCCTGGTACTCGATGGGTTCCGGCGACATGCTAGAAGTCGGGCACATGGCAATCCATGTGGCGCAGATGTCGGGCGTCGAGGACAAGAAGAAGATTTTTGACGCGCTGACGGTCAATTCGGCAAAAACGATGGGGCTGGAGAATTACGGCTTGTCGGTCGGCTGCAATGCCGACCTTGTCATGCTGCAGGCGGAAGACGTGATCGAAGCACTGCGGTTGAAGCCGACCCGCCTCGCCGTTATCCGGCGCGGCCGGGTCATTGCCCGCACAGAGCCGAAAGTCTCGCATCTGAAGCTTTACGGCCGGCCGGGCCTGGTCGACGCCGGCCTCAATCCGACGCGGCGGTAGTCAATCCCTCGCGCTGGGCGCAATGAACTGAACAGGACTTTGTCGTCATCGCGTTGCAAGCCGGAACCTGCCTGGTTTCAAAACAATTGGCGCCTGCCTGGGGCGCCATTCCAAGCTTTTTCAAACCTTAGTGTGCTCCAAGCTCTGTAAAATAGCCCTAGATGGAAAGACGACTGGCAACGATGCTTGAATCGAGCTCGTCGCAGCTCGCAAGATCGATAAGGTCATACAGGGCAGCACGTGTCTGCATGCGACCTTGCTTACCGGCTGTCGATCCAGTGCGCGCAATTTCATCATAAAGGTATTGCTGTGCCTTGTTCGCGACCCTCAGAGGGGAATCAGGCCAGATCGCCATGCGATGTTCGAGCGATTGCAGTTTCTCCGCCGTCATTGTTGAAGATCGTCCGAACTCCGTCATATTGGCGAGCAGCGACGCTGACCACGGCGGACAGCCTTTACCGCGATGATCGCATTGGTTTCAGCACCGCCTCGACCGGATGCAATCATCAACTAATTACGCTTGCCCCGCAGACAGCTGGTGCTCAACATTCCGACGGTCCGGGCGGCACCTGGCGGGGGAACGAATCTATTGGTTGCAACGTCTGCCTTCTGGCAGATCGGCGCACTTATCCTATATCAAACGGCACGATGGAGGATGTATGACGGATAGTTTAGGAGCAAAAGCAAAGACAGGGGTGGAGGGACTCGACGATATCCTGTCCGGTGGACTGTCGCGCCGTCACGTCTTTCTGCTGGAAGGCGCTCCCGGATCGGGCAAAACTACGATCGCTCTTCAGTTTTTATTGGAGGGCGCCAACATCGGCGAGCGATGTCTTTACATCACCCTTTCTGAAACCGAGGAAGAACTTCGTGACAGCGCTCTTTCACACGGGAAAGACATCGGCGATCAAGTGGAGATCTTTGAGCTCGTTCCGCCAGAGAGCCTCCTGGACGCCGATCAGCAACAAAGCCTCCTTTATTCCTCGGACCTGGAGCTTGGGGAGACGACAAAGCTCATCTTCGAAGTGTTTGAGCGGGTCAAGCCACATCGAGTGGTGATCGATAGTCTCTCTGAAATCCGGCTTTTGGCGCAGAGTTCGCTACGCTACCGCCGTCAGATCCTTGCACTGAAGCACTTTTTCTCGCGGTCCCACGCGACGGTCTTGCTCCTGGACGACATGACATCCGACGCAATGGATAAGACCGTCCACAGCGTCGTGCATGGCGTGATCCACCTGGAGCAGCTTGCCCCGGATTACGGATCTGAACGTCGTCGGCTTCGGATCCTGAAATATCGCGGCCAGGCCTTTCGTGGCGGGTACCATGACTTCGTTATCAAAACCGGCGGCGTCGCCGTTTTCCCGCGGTTGCGCGCTATCGAGCACAAGTCGGGATTTGAACGGTCTCTTTTGACGACTGGCATCAGCACGTTCGACGATCTTCTTGGAGGCGGCATTACGCGGGGCTCCAGTACACTACTGATTGGACCCGCCGGCACCGGTAAAAGCCTTGTCGCTCTGCAGTTTGTCGAAGCGGCGATCCGACGCGGCGAGCGGGCGGCCGTGTTTGTATTCGACGAGGAACTAGGGGTGCTATTCGCCCGCACCAAGGCGATGGGGCTCGACCTTGAGGCGTTGCGCGATCAAAAACTCATCCACATCGAGCAGGTCGATGCCGCAGAACTCTCCCCGGGCGAGTTTGCACAGCGCGTCAGAGACAGGGTCGCGAGTTTCGACGCCACTACTGTCGTCATCGACAGCATCAACGGATATCAGGCTGCCATGCCTGAGGAAAATGCACTGATCCTGCACATGCACGAATTGTTACAGTATCTCAACAGACAGGGCGCCAACACATGCATCACCGTCGCGCAGCATGGCCTCGTGGGCGATATGAAATCACCTGTGGACGTGACGTACCTTGCGGACACTGTCATTTTGCTGCGGTACTTCGAGGCGGAAGGTCGCGTTCGCAGGGCGATTTCGGTCATTAAGAAGCGAACCGGTCCGCATGAAGATACGATCCGTGAATACAAGATCGGCAGTAACGGACTAACGCTGGGAGAGCCACTATCTGGGTTCCAGGGTATCCTGCGTGGCGTTCCTGTTTTGGTCGGAGGAGGACACGCCCTGTTGCAACTTCTTAACGAGGATGGCACCAATTCCTGATCGTGATGTCATTGGTTTGATCCACGCCCCGCTGGGCCGCGACGCGAAGATCGCGTCGGCCCTGTTGCAGGATGCGGGAATGACTGCAAAAGTTGCCCCTTCGCTCGGTACACTCGTCGCGGAATTGGGCGAAAACATCGCATTTGCAGTGATCACCGAAGAGGCCCTCCGGTCGGCAGACCTGCGTCCACTGGTAGCCTGGATCGAGACCCAGCCAAGCTGGTCAGACCTTCCATTCATCATTCTAACAGCGCGCGGCGGCGGCCCCGAGCGCAATCCGACCGCTGCCCGGCTTTCTGAAGTACTCGGTAATGTCAGTTTTATCGAGAGGCCCTTCCACCCTACGACATTCATCAGCGTAGCCCGGTCCGCAATGCGTGCCCGACGTCGCCAATATGAGGCCAGCGCCCGCATGGAGGCGCTGGACGAAGGGGAGCGCCGGCTTCAGACGGCACTGGAGGCCGGCCGGCTCGGAACGTGGGAGCTGGATCTCGGCACGAACGTGCTGACGACGTCATCGACCTTCAGGGGAATTTTCGGCCGCGGCTCCGAAGAGGAGTTAACCTATGACCATTTGATGAAGGCCATTCATCCCGACGATGTGATGCGCATGCGGGAAGCGATGCGCAATGCACTCGAAACCGGGGTCGATTATGCAATTACATACCGGGTGGCCTGGCCCGGCGGCTCCATCCATGGGGTAGAAATCCGCGCCCAACTCCACCGCGATCGCATGGGCCGTGCTCTCAAACTTGTGGGAGTGGCGGCCGACATCACGGACCGGCTTCTGGCCGAAGAGCAGCAGCGTCGTCTCAACGAGATGCTTGAGCAGCGCGTAGCGGAGCGTACGCGCGAGTTAGAAGAGGCGCACCGGCTTGTGCTAGCCGAGGTCGGTCAGCGGGAGAGAGCGGAGGAGCAGCTCCGACAGGCTCAGAAGATGGAAGCGATCGGGCAACTCACCGGCGGGGTCGCCCATGATTTCAACAACCTCCTGATGGCCGTGCTCGGCAACCTTGAACTTCTGCGCAAGCATGTGGCCGGCGATGCGAAGGCGACGCGTTTGATCGACGGCGCACTGCAGGGTGCGCAGCGCGGCGCTTCGCTCACCCAACGTCTGCTTGCCTTCGCCCGGCGACAGGATCTTCAGGTCCGGCCGGTAGACCTGGTTGGACTCGTTGCGGATATGAAGGATCTCTTGCAGCGCTCCGTCGGCTCGCGGATTGCGGTAGAGTTGATCGTTAGCGAGTACCTGCCGCCGGTGTCGGCAGATGCCAACCAAGTGGAACTGGCTCTCCTCAATCTCGTCATCAACGCCCGCGACGCCATGCCGGACGGCGGAGCGATACAAATAGAGCTCAAACAAGCAGAGCAGACGGCGCGATCGGATTCATTCGCGCCGGGTAGCTATGTCGTCCTGGCGGTCATCGACCAGGGCATGGGCATGGACGCGGCGACGCTTGACAAGGCCATAGAGCCGTTCTTTTCCACCAAGGAGCTCGGCAAGGGCACCGGTCTCGGCCTGTCGATGATCCATGGGCTGGCATTGCAGTTAAAGGGTCGGTTGATATTGAAAAGTGCCTTGGGCAAGGGAACCACGGCGGAACTGTGGATCCCCATTTCAACCTCCAAGATCGAGCAAAAACCGGAGGATGTCTCGTTGGCCGAAAGTCCCGCCGCCGCTGGGCCTAAACGAATCCTTTTGGTCGACGATGACGCCCTGATCGCCATGAGTTCGGCGGACATGCTGACGGACCTTGGCCACGAGGTGGTGGAAGCCCATTCCGGAAGAGAGGCGCTGGAGTTGCTGGACGGGGGTGCCGTCTTTGACCTTCTGATCACGGATTACTCGATGCCAGGCATGACGGGCGCGGAGCTGGCGCAAGCTGCCCGCGAACGTGTGCCAGGACTTCCGATCTTATTAGCTTCCGGCTATGCCGATCTGCCCTCGGGCGTGGAGATCGACGCCGCTAGGCTGGCAAAGCCGTATTCCCAGGATCAGCTGGCTTCGGTGCTCGGCAAGATATTGTAGAGGAGGCAAGTCTTGAGGAACCAGGGGAGGTCGCCGACCTCATCGCATTCCTGGCACCAGACGGCGCGTCGTCCATCACAGGGACCGAACACGTGATCGACGTCGGGACGACTCCGACGGCTTGATCTCGCCATCAAATGTTCGCGCAGAGCAGGCAGGTGCAGTCCACCCAGCGCTCGCAGATGACATCTGGCTTTCGGAACTCAACCTCAATCTTCTTGCGATGGTTCGTCTCGATCGCCTCCTGATCCCGCAGATGAGAGAACGAGGCAATGGCGCGGTAGTGCACGTCACCTTGACCCAGTCAGTGCTGCCCCTGCCTGGGTCAACGACTGCTTACGCCGCAGCCAAGGCGGCGTTGAGGACACACAGCAACCATTTCCAAAGAACTGGGTCCAAAGGGTATTCGGGTCAATGTTGTGTGTCCCGGGTGGATCATGACGCAGGGCGCCCTCGAACAGGTGAGAAACCTGCAGGCTCCAAATGATGGAACGTACGAGGAGCCGCGGCACGCCGCATGCGCCGGATCGGAGGGATCCCGATCGGACGTGGAGCCGAGCCATATGAGTCGCCTAAGCAATCGCCTTCCTCGCTTTGGATCGCACTCATCAAATCCATAGCCCGGAGCTGGTTGTCGACGGCGGTACCGCAGGCCTGGCTTAGGCAGAAGAAGGTCCCCGAAGGTTTTCCATCTATTTCCATCCAATTCTTTAAGCGCCGTTTTGCGCCATTTATCCATCCATTTCCATCCAATTTTCACGGTGGAGCTTGTTAGATCGGCGGGTTGATCGCGAACCACCACAATGGTGTTTTCATTGTGAGCAGACCCATATTTTTGCAGCGAGACGAGAGAAGATGTGCGAGGACACAAGCATTCCGATATGGCGGTCCTCCTATGATTTGACGAGGCACTGTCGAACGCGATTAAGAACTAGGATTTCTGAGTCTCTGAGAACCTGAAGAGTCCGGATGAGATCAACGTAAAACGACAACGCTGTCGTAAGTTCGATTTGGTTCAAGGCGAAGGATCAGGCCAAGCGTTCAAATCGCTGGCCTTAACCCGCAGCGTCAATGGATGTTTAGGCGACGTTAGCTTTACACGAACAAATCGCGTGCCTGTTGGAACATCCCGACCACTTGAAAACGTCCTTGCTCGCAGGCGCTGAACCAAAATCACAAACCCTCAATGAAGGATCGCTGCGGCCATGCAGAGGGGAGGAACGCAAGCCCTGCGCCCGTCCGCGCCGCAAGGGAATGAAGATACTGGTCTTTGGCCCAAAACGCCACGTAAGCGCCCGGAAATTTCCTTGCCAGCCAGGCTGCCTGAGACAGATATGCGTCAGCTTCGTTAAAGCTGACGAAGACCAGCGCGCTCTCTGACTCAGCCGCATGGCAGCCCTCTTCCGTGCCGTATAAGCCATCACCGACGGGCTTACCTCGATGTCCACTTCGGACGTCGCCGTTCCGGCAGCGATCTCGCTGGCACATCTTGTGGCCCTTGCTACTACTGTCGCGCGATGGCAAAAAGGCCGCGGCGGAGGGATCGGTTGGTATCAATGTCGTCTTCCGCTATCTGCTAAGGTCCGATGCGTTTTCGGACGGCTGGTCCGAAGCTCCAGAGCGGCGGCTCTTCAGCACGGACTATGAGGAGCATCGCTGTGTAACAATCTCGGGCTGCTCCCCGACAAAAGAGCCGCTGCGCCTGAGGCGCCCGTCACGCCGCGGGAACCCAATCTTGTCGGGGCGCGTTTGCCGTGCGAATGTGAGGGATACGAATGATCTATGATGCGGTACTGGTCGGGTCTGGGTTCTCAGCAATCGCGACGCTTTGCAATCTCATCGAACGGCTTCCCGCGACGGCGACGGTGGCCGTTATCGGCGACGACCCCGGTTTTGGACGCGGCACCGCCTACCGGTCTGAGCTCTATCTTCACCGGCTCAATGTCCCGGCTGGGCGGATGAGCCTGTTTCCAGACAGACCGAATGGCTTCGTCGATTGGCTTGCGGAGCGCAAGCGGCCCTTGAGGGACGGCGATTTTGCATCACGACAGGATTATGGCCTTTACGTTCGCGACAGCCTGGCGGCGCTGCTGCGCAACAAGAAGAATAGATGTAAGGTGGATCTTATCCGGGCTAAAGCGACAGGTTGCGTCGAGCGCTACAACGCAACGCTCGGCTTTCTCCTAAAAAACGGCGGGGAGATCGCAGGGCGAAATGTCGTGCTGTGTCTTGGCGTCGGCAACGCGCCGCTGCCTGTCGATGTCTCCAGATTGGCCGCTTCCGCCAAAGAGCGGATCATCGAAAACCCGTGGCGCCTTTCTTGGCTGAGGCGTGTTGGGCGCGATGACGACGTCTGCATTCTCGGCTCCGGTCTGACGATGATCGATCAGGTTCTGGCGCTTCACGCTCGCGGCTTCCGCGGCATGATCGATGTACTCTCGCGACGCGGGCTCGTCCCTCATGGGCATGTGGCGCCAAAGCCGCCAGCCGATTTCGACCCGCAGACCCTGCCGGTCACCATGAGCGCGCTGCTTCACCGGTTGCGCGAGGAGAGTAAGGTTGCAGGCGACTGGCGCTCGGTCATGGACCGCTTGCGTCCGCAGACACAAGCGCTCTGGGCACGTCTGCCGGCGGCGGAGCGCGTCCGCTTTCTTCGTCACGCCTTGCCGTGGTGGAACATTCACCGCCATCGGGTGGCACCGGATGTACATGCGCGCTTTCGCGACCTGATGGAGAGCGGCCAAGTCGTCGTGCATGCGGGCTTTCTCTTAAGTGTGGAGCAGACAGGGAATAGCCTCGCCATCCACTACCGCGCCAGGGAAGCAAGAGGTAGCAGACAGCTCGACGTCGATTGGCTGATCAATTGCACCGGTGTCGAAAGGGCAGGCATGGCGCATTCGCCGTTGCTTGCGGAAATGAAGCGCCTGGCGCTGATCAAGGCAGATCCTCAGGGTCTAGGCATCGTTGTCAATCCGCAATCCAGAGTGATTGGCGATGCTGCGAGCAGCGTGCGGCTCTATGCCGTCGGCGCGCTGACCGCGGGCCAGTTCTGGGAGATCACGGCCGTTCCGGATATTCGCATCCAGGCTCAAGCCGTCGCAGGCGACGTCGCCGCCGTAATTGCTGGCAAGGAAGGTGGTTAACGAGATAATCCGATAGCGCCACGGGAAATGGGAATGCATCTAACCTAGACATCGATGTGCCGCCATCAGTCGCGCCGCTAGAGTTAGCTAGGCAGCACCGTATCCGAATTCGTAGGGCGAGGTGCCGCGAGCCGTTTTCACGAGGCTGGCGACGATGTCTAAGCATTTTGATGGCGCGGATTCAGGCTCAACCCCCTTCGAAACTATCACTGTCAGTGCCGGCCCTGCCCAAGGAGTTAATGCCGTAAGGTTATCGAAGGAGCGTCAGCAGTTGATCGCCCTGGCGCTTGATCTCCTCCAGATACGGAGTATCGGAGAGGATAAAATAGGTGATGCCAAGCTCCTGGTATTTGCGTAGAGAAGCTGCAACGTCCTGTGCTGAACCGACGAGCCAAGTCGTGCCGGCACCACCGCCACCGAACTGGCCCGGAGCAGTGTAAAGATTGCTGTCGAGCACATCTCCGCGTTTGTGCAGGTCGAGTAATTGCTGCTGGCCGACCGCACCTGCTTTGTGATCGTTCCAGCTACCGCTTTGGCCTTCAGCCAACTTGGCAACACGCGCCTCTGCATCAGCCCAAGCACGTTCCGTCGTCTCGCGGACAAGGGTGGTGATCCGAAGCCCAACCGCAATTTCGGGAAAACAATTCCAGCTGGCCTTGTTTGGCGAAGACGGGACATCAGCAAATTGGGCCGCAGATCAAGCAAAGGGGGCAACGTCGAATTGCCGGCAAGTTTCGAGGAGGTGTTAGGCAGCTAGGGAGTTAAGCCAGAAGCGAGCACTGTCATGGCCGTTGCGTCGATCTCTTCAGTATCGCTTATCCCAAGCAGCAGACAGACGGTGACCAACTTCTCGTAGCGTTCGGCTTCCTGGCGTTCCCAGAACGCACGCTCCCCACGCAAGCGCTCGACGGCACGCAGACTTTCTATAATTTTTCGGCAGCGCTTGATTGTGAGCATCGCGACATCCTCTAGGGCGCACCCCAAGCGGTAGGGTACGCCCACTTTCCTTTAATTGGACTGCTTCTGATCTACGTCCTTGTAGGCGGCATCCAGGAAGCTGGTGTCGATCCACTTGTCATAATCGACCGACCCTTTGAGAAGCTTGGCGTCAGCCATGAACTGCTCTTCGCTCTTCAAGGATGCGAGTGCCTCGGGCGTAATCTTAGGATCCTGGTAGAAGACATTTTCTTTGTAGGTTTTCCGGACAGATTTCTCTGACGATTTGGTCTCATCGACGAAAATCTTGATCGTGTCCTCGGGATGAGCATCAGCCCAGCGCGCGGTCTCGATATCGACCTTCAGCAGGCGCTTAACGAGGTCCGGATACTTGCGAACGAATTCGCCATTGGCCGAGATCAGGAAGGGGGCCGACCATTCCGGATGCGAAGAGGCATCAAGGATAACGCGAGCCTGGCCTGTATCAACGAGCTTGGCGGCGACATCACCGCTTTCCACGACCGCATCGACGTGACCGCGCATTAGTGCCGGACCCGAAGCATCGAAGGCAAGGTTGAGCGATTCCACGTCGTTGAGCGAGAGACCAGCAGACTTCAGGGCCTTGGCGAAAGTCGAGTGGCGCACTGTCCCCGTTAAGTAAGCTACCCTCTTGTCTTTCAGGTCCTGCAGCGTCTCGATCGGCGAATCCGATTTGACGATGATGGCGGAACCGTTCTCTTTGACGAAGCTAGAAAGGCCGATCGCCTTGACGTCAGCACCGGCTGCCGCGACGCGTAATGCCGGGTTGTTGCCGGTGTAGATGAATTCGACTGCGCCCGTGGCGAGCGCCGTCGTCGCCTCGGAGCCGCCATTGGTAAAGGCGATGAATTCGACTTTTATGCCGTCCTTCTCGAATTCCTTAGCAAGGGTTCCGTTGTGCCTTTCAAGGATGAATTTCAGGTGGCCGGGTGCTGTGCTACCGATGCGGATAACGCTCGGCTTGTCTTCTGCGAAGGCCGGCGATGCCAGCGTGACGCTGCCGAAGGCGAGTGCTGCAAGGCCGCCAAGCACGGCACGGCGCAGTATGGATGAATTGAGAGCGGTCATTTGGTGTCCCCATTGAAACCAGGTCGAAAGCGGGTGCGAATTCAAGCGTGCGATATGTCGGAATTGCCCTTCCAGGCGGTAGCCCAGCGCTCGAACCAGACGAGCAGGTAATTCACCAGGAGGCCGATCGCAGTCATCGTGATGATCCCGGCATACATATCGGCGGTCTCCATCATCAGCTGCGACTGTTGGATCAGGAACCCAAGGCCAGATTTCGCCGCCAGCATTTCAGCGCCGATCACGGCAAAGATCGAGGATTTGACGGCAAGCCGCATTCCGGAGACGATCGACGGGATGCTGGCCGGCAAAATCACCTTGCGGAACGTGTCTATATCCGACGTGCCCATGGAGCGTGCCGCCTTCAGAAGCAGGGGGTCGACGGATTTGACGCCCGAGATCGTGTTGATCAGCAGAAAGAAAATCGACGAGTAGAAGGTTATCGCGATCTTCGATGCTTCGCCGATACCGAGCAGTAGAATGAAGACGGGCAGCAGAGCGAACTGCGAGGTGTTACGCAATGTCTGCACCAGCAGATCTGAGACCTTTTCGAACAGTGTATAGCGGCCCATCAAGAAGCCGAGTGGTACCGCGACAATGACTGCGAGAACGAAACCGATCGCGGCGCGCTGGAGACTGATGCCGATATTGGCCGTCAAAGTTCCGGCGAGGAGCATCGCATACCAAGCCTCGCAGACCTCGCTCATCGGCGGAAAGAAAATCCGGTTCAGCCAGCCGAGGCGCGGCGCGATCTCCCACAGAGCAAGGAAGGCCACCATCAGCGGCAGGCCACAGATGAACGTGCCAAATTCCAGGCGCCGCCGGGGTTTTGGCGCTCGCTTCGTCTTGCTCCTGGAAGTAAGGCGTGCACTGAACGCGGTCTTATCGGTTACATAGGCCATAAACGCTCGTTCCTTCAGTGAGCATAGGCGGGCGATAGCGCCCAGTCTTTTTGCGCCTTGTTGACTTCATCGCGCAGCGCCTGCCAGACGCGGCCGCGATGCGCATTGAACTGCGAACTGGCGCGTATGTCGCCGTCGCGCGGACGGGGCAGGTCGATGTCGATGATCTCCTTGATCGTCCCGGGACGCGCGGTCATGACGACGATCCGGTCGGCGAGATAGATGGCCTCATCGATGGAGTGGGTGACGAAGACGACCGTTGTGTTGATCTTCTCCCAGATGCGCAGAAGCTCTGTCTGCAGGATCTCGCGTGTTTGCGCGTCGAGTGCGGCGAACGGTTCGTCCATCAAAAGCACCTCGGGATCGGTCGCGAGGGCCCTGGCGATTGCAACGCGCTGTTGCATGCCGCCTGAGAGTTGGTTCGGGTAGCGATCCTCGAAGCCTGAAAGCCCGAACAGCGATAAGAAATAGCGCGCCTTCTCTGTCCGCTCGCTTTTCGCAACGCCATGCACTTCCAGTGCATATTCGATGTTGGAGAGCGCGGTACGCCACGGAAACAGCGCATATTGCTGGAAGACGTAGCCGGTCTTCGGATCCGGCTTGACGATCCGCTTGCCGTCTATCCTGACAATGCCGTCGGAGGCGTCCGTCAATCCGCCGATGATGTCGAGCAGCACCGATTTACCGCTGCCGCTCGGGCCTACCAACGTAATGAACTCGCCCTTGCGGATGGCAAGATCGACGCCATTAAGGACGGTGACGTGTTCGGAAGGTCGACCATCGATCAGCACCGACTGGCCGGGCTTGAGCTGAAAGGTCTTGTGGACGTCGGTGACGGTGATGCGGTCCATACGGTTCTCCAATGTCATACTTGCGCGACGCGGATGCGGTGGGTCGGATCGAGTTGCGATCCGCCCGCCTTGCCGCGCTTCCATCCGAGCGCGCGAGAATAGCTTCCGAAGAGGTTTCGTTGTTCAACTTCAGCCTCGCTTATCGCAAGCGGGCCGTCGGCGCGCGCAGCGACATAAAGAGCGTCCGTCGGGCAGTAGATTTCACAGAGGAAACAGGTCTGGCAGTCATCTTGCCGAGCGATGACCGGAACGCCTTCGGTCATATCGAAGACATTGGCTGGGCAGACTTTCACGCAGATATCGCACTCCACGCAGCGGCTTTCCGAAACGAGCTCGATCATGACGCGATCTCCTGGCGGCTGTCCGCCGCTGCCGACACGCTGATTTCGCCCAGGCCACGCAATGTGATCGGATGTGCGAAAGCCGCAACGCTATCTTTGCAATCGCTACGGCGATGCATGCCGCGGCTCTCCTTCCGGGCAAGTGCCGCCATCACCGACCAGCGGCCGGAAGCAGCGATTGCGGCCGCCTCGCGCGCCTTCAGGCGATCGAGGCCGGAGGCCGAAAGGTGGTTCCTGACGTCACTCCAGACAGCATCGAGCTTCTCGCTGCTGGCCCGCAGCCGGCCGCCTTCGCGAAAATAGTTCTTCTCCAGCGGCGTCACTTCCGCACGCACGCTGTCGATGACGTCCTTGGGCGTAAGCGACGCCTTTGATGTCGATCCCGGGCGCAGGCCGGCCTGGCCGAGCGGGGTGGAATTGGCTCTAAAGGCCTTGTTGCCACGCCGCTTGGCATGCGAAGCGGCTCCCTGACCGGACCACCAGCCGCTGGCGATTGCCCATGAGGAGTTCGGCCCGCCACCGCCTGACGTCGCGCCGGCGACCAGCTCGCGGCTTGCTGCATCCCCGGCGACATAGAGACCGGTGACATCGGTGGCGCAATCCGGTGCGGCAATACGGATGCCGCCAGTGCCGCGAACGGTGCCCTCAGCGCGGAACGTGACTCGGAAGATCTCGCGAAAGGGATCGACGGGTGTCCTGTCATAGGGCAGAAAACAGTTCGGCTGGCCGCGGCGCAGCCAATCCTGCAGCGCCGGCTCCGCCTGATCGAGGACCGCGTAAACCGGAGCTTCGATCATCGCCTTGGCGATTTCCCTCTCGCGCTCGCCGATACCGTTACGCAGATGGTTGCCATCGCTATCGAGAATGGGCGTACTATCCTCACGGAAGAACGAAGCCCAGCGGAATGGCAATCCCTTGTTGAGGGAAGAGCCAAAGGGGGCGAGTGTATATTTGCCGGTGAACTCCATTCCGGAGAGGCTTGCGCCGGCTTCTGCCGCCATCAGAAGGCCGTCGCCTGTTAGGGCCGCAGCCCCCATGATCCGCTCATGAAAGGCGCAGCCGCCCGTCGCCAGCACGACAGCGCCGGCATCGACCCGCCAGTCTCGGTTGCGCTGACGATCCATGCCCGCAGCTCCCGTAACCGCTTCGCCGTCGAAATAGAGTTCGAGGGCGGGGTGGTGATCGAGAACGGTGATGCCGGCTTTGAGGACGCGGCGGCGCATGAAGGCCATATAATCGGGCCCGCGCAGATTGGCGATGTAGAGCTTGCCGTCTTCGTCGTCGGGAAAGGGATAGCCCCATTCGGCCAGTTTCAGCAGGTTTTCATAGGCCTGATCGACAGTGCGTAGCATCCAGCGCTGATCGGCAAGATTACCGGTGCGCTGCCAGCGCCGCTCGACGATTTGCGCCCGGTTTTCACCTGGCGGCACCAGCCAGGTACCGGTGTTGGACGGTGCGGTGGCTCCGCTGGTGCCAAAATAGCCCTTATCGGCAAGCACCACCCGCGCGCCGTTCTGCGCCGCAGACAACGCGGCCCACGCGCCCGCGGGACCGCCTCCCACAACAAGCACGTCGGTTTGCAAATGCAGCGCATTACCGCCTGCCAGGTCTTTTCGCTTCAGCGACATCAATATCCCCGGAAAAACAGTGCAGAAGGGCGGCCGTTAGGCCGCCGTGCCCTCACGCGGCGTTGGAGAACCAAGACGGCTCGTTTCCGGCGGTCCATTTGATGTTGCAGCCGATCGAGGGCGTCTGTTCCGTGGCAGGCTTGCCGCCGGCAAGGACTGCATTGACCGCAGCGCGGAGGTCCTCGCCCGTGGCGACCTTGCCGTTGCCGGGGCGCGAAGCATCAAACTGGCCGTGATAGACGAGCTTGCGGCTGCCATCGAAAAGGAAAAGGTCCGGCGTACATGCAGCGCCATAGGCCTTCGCGACGGCCTGATTTTCATCCTTCAGGTAAGGAAAGGAGTAGCCGATCGCTTCGACTTCGCGGCCGATGGCGTCAATGCTCTCCTCTGGATGCGCATCGGCATCGTTGCTGTTGATCGCGATGACCTGCAGACCTTTCGCCTGATATTCGCGAGCGAAAGATGCAAACTCGTCGCGGATGAGCTGCACGAAGGGACAGCGATTGGAGATGAAGGCAACGAGCACTGCCGTAGCAGCGTCAAAGTCAGAAAGCTTGTGCGGGGCACCCTTTGCGTCGCTGAGGATGAAGTCCGCCGCCTTGGTGCCGAGCTCTATTGAATTGGATACCGTCTTTGGCATGAAACCTCCTTTGCTAGAAGACCTTATAATCTATTAAATACATAGATAATGAAGAAATGGAAATTGCGTTCTGCTTGGCGAATTGGAATTAAGTTCTCATGCGTCTAAACTCGCAGGAAAAATAACATCGAACCTCAACCAATCGCCAGTTCGTCGAGCGTCCCGTGCGGCATTAGCTTGTCGCCATACGCGAGGCATAAAAAGGTACGGAGCCAATGTGAGCTTCCCAAGCCAGCATTTGGTTATCTGTATTGCGCTACTTGTCCGTCTGGTGGATCACATTTGTCTGCGGCCTTGAATTTAAGCCGCTTGAAGTCCGGAGATGCAGGTGGATACTGTCTGGATGTCGGGGGTCTTGGGAGAGGTAGTGTCATTACGCAGTGACGCGCCCTTCCAATGTCTTACCGGTTGAATGGCTGGGGCATAAGTGTTTTGGATCCCTCGAAGGCGTGAAAACCCATTTCCTCGTCTTGCGGGTGTGTTCGTAATCTGTTCACAAAATCACGGGCCTGCTCGGTAAGGCACTTTGTGTTTTCGTTTAAAGCGGGAAGGCTGGAAATCCATTCATTGTGATCTCTTCGCGCGAAAATTGCTTAAACATACACTCAAATTATAGGCTGCATGAGGTAAAGATAGCCGCCTTGGGGGATATTTCGCTGCCTAGAACGAACAGCGACTTATCGGGTTGCGAAGCAACGGAAGATTAATCGCTGATCCTGTAAGGCTTGCCCCTTGATGGAGGGCTCTATATGCCGACGCACTGTAATGGCTGCCGCAATGGCGCCGCTTTCGACCTTCCCTTTTCGATGGCGTTTCAGCCGATCGTCAACATAAGTACGGGCGCTGTCTTCGCTCATGAGGCGTTGGTGCGAGGTCCGAACGGCGAGGGCGCTGGTTCCGTTCTCAGCCAAGTCAAGGAAGGCAATCGCTATGCGTTCGACCAGCAATGTCGCGTGAAGGCGATTGAGTTGGCCTCTGAACTTTACGATCCTGCTGATGATGTAAAGCTGTCGATCAATTTCATGCCGAACGCCGTCTATGAACCGCGGGCCTGCATTCGGCTGACACTCGCAACCGCCTTGAAGACCGGCTTTCCTCTTGACCGCATCATTTTCGAGTTCACCGAAAACGAGCAGCTCGATACCAAACATGTTCTCCATATTCTTCGCACCTACAGGGATATGGGATTCAAGACGGCAATCGATGATTTCGGAGCCGGTCATTCCGGGCTCGGCCTTCTAACCCACTTCCAGCCCGACATTGTAAAATTGGACATGGACCTGATCCGGGGGATCGACACAGACCCCGTCCGGCGCAAAATTGTAAAACATACGCTCGAAATGCTAGAGGATCTGGCAATTGTTCCTTTGTGCGAAGGGGTGGAAACTGCGGACGAGATGGCGACACTGAAAGACCTTGGCGTCTCCCTCATCCAAGGTTACTTTCTGGCAAAGCCTAGCTTTAAATCCCTCGCAATCCCCGCACGTCCGAGGGATATGTGCTCGGACGCCGCCTAAAGCCGGAGTGAAAGCTGGATGAAAGCACGGCGGTCGCCGTAAGTTAAGCTTGGTTTCACGTAAAGGTCCTCGTCCCATTTTAAACATTCTTGGCTGTTGAGATGCAAAGATTGGGCCCAAGCCGACGCCCTATCGCATCGGCAA
This sequence comes from Rhizobium sp. 2MFCol3.1, assembly GCF_000377565.1. Classification (GTDB taxonomy): domain Bacteria; phylum Pseudomonadota; class Alphaproteobacteria; order Rhizobiales; family Rhizobiaceae; genus Rhizobium. Next base: position 37,148 of record NZ_KB898380.1, read on the forward strand.
ACCTCTTTTGCAGTGCCACACGTTGACACATTTGAAATTCCATGAGACGAGCCAGTTATGGCCAAACGTTCCACACGCAATTTCTCGCTGACCCCGGAGCTTGAGGGGTTCATTTCCGAGTGCCTGTCGTCGGGTAACTATGGCAATGCCAGTGAAGTCGTCCGATCGGGGCTGCGCCTGCTTCGTGACGGTGCCAAGCCCGCGATAACACCCACATCAGCTTGGCCAATCGGGGGCGGTGCCTGCGGCAGCATCATCCGGGAAAAGGACTGGTCGAAAACCGCCCTTGGGCCGACGAGCGGATGGTCCGTCGAGCTCCGTACCACGGTCGCCAATATCGTCAATTCGCCGGTTGCGAAAGTGCTGATGTGGGGGCCGGACCATGTGATGATCTACAACGATACCTATGCGAAGATCGCAGGTCAAAAACATCCTCGCGCACTTGGCAGCAACGTTGCAGAAGTCTGGCCAGAAATCTGGGACTGGAACCGTGACATGATCGAGGCCGGCCTTCGCGGCGAGCTTCGTTCCTATCGCGATCAGAGCATGACGCTTGTGCGAGATGATCGGCCTGAGCTATTCATCTTCGATCTGTTTTACACACCGGTATACGAGGCCGACGGCAAAATCGGTGGCGTGATGTGTACGGTCGTTGACAACAGTGATCGCGTCGCCATGGAAAAACGTGTGAGCGAAAGCGAAGACGAACTGCGCCGCGTAACCGACGCCGTGCCGATGCTGATCTCCTATGTCGATCGCAGCCACGTCTACCGCTTCGCAAATCATGCCTATGAAGCGTGGTTTGGTATGAAGCCGGACGACATGGTTGGAAAACATATCGCCGCGGTCATCGGTGAGGGACCATACGAAAATCGGCGGCCAGACATCGACCGCGCACTGGCTGGCGAAGTCGTGACCGGCGAAGCCGACATGCCGGTGCAGGGCGGCGCGCCACGCCGCCTCGAAATTCGATACGTGCCGCATTTGGCGGGGGATGGATCAGTCCCCGGTACCTACATTCTCGGCATCGATATCGAAGATCGCGCTGTGCGCGAAGCCGAGCTGGAAATGAGCAACAGACGCTTTCGTACGGCCGTGAACGCAGTGCATGGCGTTCTGTGGACCAACAGTGCGGACGGCAGAATGGTCGGCGAGCAGCCGGGCTGGGCAGCGCTCACCGGCCAGACGTTCGAGCAGTACCAAGGGTTCGGTTGGGCACAAGCTGTGCATCCGGATGACATGGACGCGTCGGTCGCGACCTGGAATGCCGCAGTCGAAGCGAAATCCATGTATGTGCATGAACACCGGGTCCGCCGGCATGATGACGCGTGGCGTCAGTTCGCCATCCGCGCTCTGCCGATCATCGGCTCAAAAGGTGACATCGTCGAATGGGTAGGCGTTCATACTGATATCACCCATCAGCGCGCCGCTGAGGCGGCTTTGCGTGAGCAGGCAGAGGCGCTTGCGCGCCAGGTTCGTCACCGGGAGCGTGCCGAAGAGCAGCTCAAGCAGCTAAACGAAAATCTGGAAGCGCGCGTCATCACGGAGATTACCGAGCGCCGCCAGGCCGAAGTGAAGCTGGCGCAGGCTCAAAAAATGGAAACCGTGGGGAAATTGACCGGCGGGGTCGCGCACGACTTCAACAACCTGTTGCAGGTTGTGTCCGGCAATCTTCAGCTTCTGTCGAAGGAGGTTGCGGGCAACCAACGTGCCGAAGCAAAGCTCGCAAACGCCATGGCCGGCGTATCGCGAGGTTCAAAACTCGCCAGCCAGTTGCTCGCCTTCGGTCGCCGTCAGGCGCTCGAACCTAAAGTGGTCAATATAAGCCGTTTCGTCCGCGACATGGACGACATGATCCGCCGGGCGATCGGGGAAGCCATCGAGGTCGAAACCGTATTTGGTGGAGGCCTCTGGAACACTTTCATCGATCCGACGCAGATCGAGAATGCTCTGCTGAACCTCGCCATCAATGCACGCGATGCGATGGAAGGGCAGGGCAAACTAACGATCGAGCTGTCGAACGCTCACCTCGATGATGCCTATGCCCGCACGCATGATGAGGTCAGTGCCGGCCAGTATGTGATGATGGCGGTGACAGATACCGGGTCCGGCATGCCGCCCGAGATCATCGAAAAGGTTTTCGAGCCGTTCTTTTCCACGAAAGCCGAAGGCAAGGGCTCCGGTCTTGGTCTGTCGATGGTTTACGGCTTCGTCAAACAATCCGGTGGCCATGTCAAAGTCTATTCGGAAGTCGGCCACGGCACGACCATCAAGCTTTATCTGCCGCGTGCGAACGAGGCCGAAGATGTCGAGGTCGCTGTCGATAACGGGCCAATTGTCGGGGGGACGGAAACTGTCCTCGTCGTTGAGGATGATGCGGAGGTCCGCGAAACCGTCATCTCGATGCTGACCGACCTTGGATATCGCACGCTGAAGGCGGTCGATGCATCGAACGCGCTGTCCGTGATCGATAGCGGCATCCCCATCGACATCCTGTTCACCGACGTCGTGATGCCAGGCACGCTCAAAAGTCCCGAACTCGCCCGAAAGGCAAAAGAACGGCTGCCGAATATCGCCGTGCTCTTCACGTCAGGCTACACAGAAAATTCGATCGTGCACGGCGGCAGGCTCGATGCAGGCGTCGAGCTGTTGTCCAAGCCCTATACCCGTGAGGCGCTGGCGCGTAAGTTCCGTCATGTCTTGGCAAACCAGGCCCAGCGGGCGAATACGAAAACCAAGGACCGCCTGGCGGACTCAGTGCAGAAGCTGAAGCAATCTCCAGCGCCTTCCGCCATCAATGTGGAACAAAGCAAAGTTGAGCCAAACAAGTTGAAAGTCGGTCGCGCGACCGTTTTGCTGGTTGAGGACGATGCCCTTATTCGTATCAACACAGCTGAAATGCTCCAGGATGCCGGACTGATCGTCGTCGAAGCGGGAAGCGCTGAAGACGCGAAAGCTGTCTTACAAACAATGGCGGTCGATGTCCTTGTCACCGACGTTAATCTCCCCGGCGCATCAGGCTCACAGCTGGCTGCTGAGGCTAGGGCTTTAAGGCCTGCTGCGCTGATCATATATGCGACCGGTGACCCGTCCTCCGTTCGCGATGAAACGGATGCCATTGTGGTCGCCAAGCCCTACGACGCCGAAAAACTCGCCGAAGCCATTGCGAAAGCCGGGATTGGGAAATTCACGAGAGCAGATTTGGATCGCGTTCAGAGTAACGACGCATTGGATGAGGCATAGGTGGTGGTCTGACATGCATCCGGATATGCGTGCGCTGCGAGGTCGTCACGAGGTGTTCGGCTCACTCCGCTTCCATATGCTCGGACAACTGAGATAGCTCTGCGCTTCACTGCGGGGATGGTTCAGCCGCGTCGGAGCCGGGCGTTGGATTGTCTAGCTTTTCGTCATGACCATCCGGGTCAACGTCTCTCTTCTTTGACCGATCGACATTTTCCTGCGCGCTTCGCTTCAGTGCCTCGCGATCTTGGTCGGCGGTTTCAGGATCGCTTCGCGCAGCATCGCTGCCGAGATCTTTGTCTTTTGTCATCTGTAGAACCTTTTTGATGATCGATCGGTCATAGAGGGTAGGCGGATCATGATGCGTCAGAGGCGCTGCGAAAATTTGCCAGAACGCGTCCGGCTCTAAGGGGTCGCCTTCCCGATATCGGGTGCTGACGTCGTCGGCCATCTTGACCGACCGCCGGCTGCCAGTACTCAGTTGCGATCTTTGAATTCGACGTCTCGGTCTCGTTTGGTTCCAACGGATCGGCTATGTCAGGGACAGGTTGGCCGAGGTTGGAGCGTCATACTCCTCTTTGCCGGCCCGCTCGTCGAGCAAGCCCGCAAGCGCAGCTTTAAGAGGGCGAGGTCGAAGCGAAATCGCTCCGACCTCATCTTGCAGTCGCTAAGAGCCTATTCAGGCTTTGTCGACGACGCCTTTCACAGCATCTTTCGCATGACCTTTTACCTGCTGGGCGTCGCCCTTTGCTTCCTGAGCGGCGCCCTTGGCTTGCATACTTTTGTTGTCGGTGGCGTCACCGACAACTTGCTTTGCTTTGCCAGTCAGTTCATTCGCCTTGCCGGATACTTTATCGGCTGTCGAACCCATCTTCGGTTCTCCTTTTGAGAGCGGTACGCACGACCTTCGAGTCGCTACCCGGTCAAATGCCGGGGAAGTCCATCTTGGGTAGCTTAACGACCCGCTCGTCTAAACAATGCGCCGTCTGGCTTATCGTTCCGCACTGCTGGATGGGATTGCGCCCGCGATGCGTCTGACCGGTGATCGATAGGTTCAAGTGCGCAGGTCGGATCCTACCGGAGTAGGTCGTTTTCACCTTAACGCTGTCGTCAGTTTCCCGATTACAGCGGGGTCATGGGTGAGGCCCTTTTGGAGAGTAGACTTCCTTAACCACAGACGCGCTTAGGCGCGAGCCATAACTTGAAATGGCTCTATCATTTTTCCGTCTCTGAAAGCTTCACCCCGGCGGAAATGGCCGGTCTCACCGACTATTGCTTAGAAGTCCTTTCCAGCAACTGCTGGCAGGGCCGGTGCTGCGTGCTTGAAGGCTTCAAGATCTTGCGTCACCATCATCGTGTCACGAAACCAAGATGACGCATGCAATTCGCAACGGATCTCGCACGGCAAAGGAACGGCTACGGATTAACCACCGCCCATATTCTTCTATCGCAGCCTGGACTTTAGATCCCTCCACCAAACCTACGTCCAGCAGGGCTACGATCTCGCCCGGGGTTTGCTCAGATGCTAAAGCTTCGAGACTTTTGGAGGGCCACTCGCGATCGGCCACTTCACTTGGTTCGCTACAGCCACCAGCACGTGATCAGGCTGAACCGAAGGTGGTGCGTCGATGGCGAGTTCAAGCTTCATTGACGTCTTGATTTTGATGTTTCTGCTTCCCAACTCATCGACCGCCCGAGACGTTGAACTCGGCGTGCGTTGATTGTGTATGGAGTGAAACCTGGATGGAAGAGAACATCAGCATCATCAAGACTGTTGGCATCTATGAACGCGAAGAGATCATCGTGGATTTTGCCCGGTGGCTTGAGACCGCCTCTAAAGAAGCGCTAGTCTACGGAGAAGGGAAGTTCGCAATGATGTCCGCCAGCATGGCACAAGCAATGCGTATCAATGCGGACGAACTTGCTCGTGATAATCCAGAAAATACCGAACGTGTGCTGCAGCAGGCCAGCGCGATGATGACGCAGTTCAAGGCCGCATATCCCCATAGGCTGATCAGTCGATCCGTCCACTGAATGGGCGATAAGGCAGACGTCGGCGCATAGAAAGACGGGCACTCCCCGGCACAGATGCGAGCGGATGAAGTCGAAAATCTTCTTACGAGGGCGAATTTTTTCGCGGCACGGGTCTTGGATCCAAATCTCTCAAAAACGAGGTCGTTTGGCGCCAGCCGCTGAGACAGGGTTGGCTTCGCCGGGAGCGCCGCTTTTGGCATTCCCGTACCCATGTTGCTTCAAGGAGAATATGGCTATGGCAACATCTTACGATTATGCACCCCTTTTCCGCTCGAGCGTTGGCTTTGACCGGATCTTCAACCTGCTTGAAAATGCCCAGCGCGCACGCTCGATCAGCGACTGGCCACCCTATGATATCGTCAAGAGCGGTGACGACAGCTACCGAATTTCGATCGCAGTCGCAGGCTTCGCCGAAGACGATCTCGATATTACCTTTCAGTCCAACCTGCTGACCGTCACCGGCAAGAAGCAAGAGGCCACGAATGAGGGCTATTTGCATCGTGGCATAGCCGGCCGTCCGTTCGAGCACCGGTTCGAACTTGCCGACCACGTGCGTGTGAACGGAGCCGATTTGAGGAATGGTCTGCTGTCGATTAATCTTGTCCGTGAAATCCCGGAAGCCCTCAAGCCGAGGAAGATCGACATCCAGAGCACGCCGGCCCTCGCAAAACAGGCCGCCGCGGCGCAAATCGAAGCGCAGAAGGCTGCTTAATTTCCATATGCAATCATAGGCGAGGGCGCCACGCGCTGGCGCCCGTCAACATTCCGGGTTGGGAAGGAGACAGCGATGAAACCCGATATGTTCAAAGACCCTGTCACAATTTTAGTTGGCCTGGGCTTCCCCGCGCAAGTTCGCAGCGTGATGGACGCTTACCGACACCTTGCCGAATGGCCGACATCATTCAGAGACACGGCGCACTGCGTGGCTATGAAAGCGTGTCAGGCCGCACTTCGTGGTGAAATCGAAGCAGAGACGGCGCGCGGCCTCTTCGCGGCATTCGCCGCCAGGCATGATCTGCTGGCTCCCGAAACGGCCGCGATTGCTGCCTCTCGTATGCGACGAGACCGCGATTCCCACGTGCAATGAGGTGATTTCATGGATAATCCGATACTGCAGCAGGTGGTCGAGCGGGCAGTCACCGTGGGGCCGGCGGCGTTGATGCACGGCCGGTGGCTTAGGCGGCCGAGCGATGTCGTGAGAGCGTCATCACTCTCGCAGGACGACAAGCGCGCGATCCTGGCCGCGTGGGCGTCCGATCTAAATGCGGTAGTTTCGCAACCGGCTCTTCGTAAGTTGCCGGGCACGATCGAACCCGTCTCAATCGATGAAGTTCAGGCAGCGCTGAGAGAACTCGATCGGCAAAGCTGAGCCTAGGGGTGACGGGCGGCGGGTCGGACCGTCCATTGGCACTCATGTCCTGCTTCGAGTGGTTCATCTCCGCCACTTGCTGACCTGTGCTGCGTTCGTCAGACATGCCACTTCAGACGCATTTCGGTTCGGGCAGGACCGCCTGAAGTTCGGCAAGCCCCTCAGCTTCGTGACTTTCTTCCATGGTGCACCCTTTGGCTCCGTTGGCCCGGTTCGAAAGCGGTAGGAAGTCACCGATTGTACTCAGAGAAATACAACCAGAAGATAAGATCTCGAAAAATTCAAAACTAATCGTTGACCCCTGGCTGTCATTCCATTATGTATAGTTTATCGATCTTTTGCTTGCCGAGCTTTGTTCACCGCGCGATTGGCACCGTGCTCTAAGCGAACTTTTCTTTCAAAAATAGTCGGTTTTCGCCTGCGGAGCAGCTGGTTCGCGGTTCATCAATCTATGCTTTGAAAAGGTTCATCATGACCACCGGCACAGTAAAATGGTTTAATTCCACCAAGGGCTTTGGCTTCATTCAGCCTGACAACGGCGGTGCTGACGCCTTCGTTCATATCTCGGCTGTCGAGCGCGCCGGAATGCGCGAGCTCGTCGAAGGCCAGAAGATCGGCTTCGAACTCGAGCGCGACATGAAGTCGGGCAAGATGTCGGCCTGCAATCTGCAGTCCGCTTAATCGATATCTGCTTCCCTTTGACCACGGATGTACTGGCACTGCCGGAAGCAATTATCAGTTTGAGGCCAGGCAGTTCGCCTGGCCTTTTTCGTTTTGGCGTTTTAGCCAACATCGAGGACATTCAATGACAGTGACATATAGCAAATACCGCCAGCAGGCCGAGACCGCGTTCGGCAGTCTCCAGACAGAGTTCTTCGCCAAGAACAATGCGACGGAAGAGCTCCAATCTCTGGTCCAGGCACGCGACGCCAGGACGTTCAGGCTGCGCGAAGCGCGTCTAGCCAAGGAGCAAGCCGACCGGATGTCTGCAACATCCGCGCTGCTTGCCAAACGAACCAAGGCCGGCTGATCATCCCAACGACGAATGTCAGGATAAGAATTTGAGACACTCCAGAAACAACGACCTTACCGACCGACGCTCAGCTGCTGCGGACGCCAAGGCAGCTCTCCTTATGGCCTACCGCGCTGCAAAGACGGCGGCTGAGCCGTCACAAGCCGCCAGACAGGCCGAGCGCGTCTCCCTTGTGGAGGCTCGTGAAGCGCGCCGCGCGCAACGGGAACGACTGAAAGTCGAGGAGCGCGCCCGGATCGAGACCCTTGCGGCTCAAGAACGGGCGGCCACAGAGGCAGCAGCCGCGGCCGAGATCGAGGCTCGGCAGTCGGCCCAGAATGCCCGGATAGCACGGGTTGTTCAAGACGAGGCCGCCCGCAAAGCCGAGCGGGACAGGCGTTACGCCGCCCGAAAGGCCCGGCAGGCTTAACGTCCACTCCCGCCTCGTATGGGATGCGGCCGTGGAATAGACCAGGGCGTGATATACAGTCGCGCTCGAACTTACTCATTCCTTAGGAGCCTTTGATGGCACCGGACACCAACGAGCTGCAGGCAATCAATACGGCCTGGCAGATAGCGATTCAGGAAATCCTGCGCATGGTCATCCGCGACATGTACCATGGTGCGGGTGAAGCGGGCTTTAGTTCCCACATTGAGCGAATAGAAGAAGCGGCCGTGGACAGCATCCAGACTGACTTGAGGCTTCGCGGAACTGACGAGTGGACGGAGGTGCTGGTAAAGGAGAGGGCTTGCAATTTCGTGACGACTTTGCTGACCTCGTTCACCTACGACCGTGCCTGATCCGGTCGATTCTCATCTGAGCCGTTGGCTGTCAAAAAAATTGCGCTTCTTGAACTTTCCAACCCTGTGCGGGGTTGATCTGTCGGGCCTCTGCCTAGATCAACCCAGCGAAGCAGCAATGAGCCAAGCGGTCATACATGGAAGAGCATAGCGCAGAACGCCTCGCAGCCATCGTAGAGTCTTCCTTCGACGCGATCATCAGCAAAGACCTCACCGGGACGATCGTCAGCTGGAACAATGCGGCCGAGCGCATGTTCGGTTTTGCGGAAAGCGAGGCAGTCGGAAAGCCGATCTATCTGATCATTCCAGACGACAAACGTGATGAGGAGGCCGATATCCTACGGCGGCTGAAGTTAGGGGAGCGGATCGAACCTCTGCAGACGACCCGCCGCCATCGAGATGGGCGGATAGTCCCTATCTCGATCACCATATCCCCCATCAAAAGCCGCGGCGGCGAGCTAATAGGGGCGTCCAGCATCGCTCGGGATATCTCGGAGACGCGCGAGAGTGACCGCCGGCTTCGCCTTTTGATGCGAGAAATCAATCATCGCGTCAAAAATCAATACGCCATTGTGCTTGCCGTCATCCGGCAGACGGCAACACGCTCCCGCTCAATCGAAGAGTTCGAGAGGCGGGTTCGTGAGCGCATCATGGCGCTATCGCATTCGCATGATCTTCTCTCGCAGGTCGATTGGGCCGGCGTCAGCCTTGCCGATCTGGTGGCTCATCAGCTCAAACCTTTCGAAGCTGTGCAGCCGGTCCAGATTATCGGCCCGCAAATCGTTCTTGACGCAAACGCCGTTCTCAATCTTGGCATGGCCTTTCACGAATTGATCATGAATGCGATGCGCTTCGGCGTTACGGATGTCGGCGGCATATCCATCACGTGGCGAGTGGCCAGTGATGAGGGCGTCGACATGTTCGAGCTTATCTGGTCTGAGCAAGCCGTGCCCTATGCAGATTTACTGGCGCAGGATGAAGGCTACGGTGCTCTTGTCCTCTCAAAGGTGGTGCCATCGGCTCTCTCAGGTCAGGCGACCTGGAGTGTTGACGGCGGACTGGTCGTTTGGAAGTTCGCAGCGCCACTCGCACGTATCCAGATCGGCCTAGGGTCTACACCTCCCCTGGCATAAAAACGATCGCTTTCTGCCCACCTAAGGATGGGCAAGCTGCACTAAAGACGGATTGGCTTCTCCGTGCATGTCGAAGTATTTAAAGCGTGTCGCGCAAAACCAGATTCGGGATTTCCAAATCAGTTGATCCGTGATTCTTTTAGCCCATGGAAGGAGCCACACCATGGGCAAGCCGCATCCGATCGAGTTGCGTGAGCGTGTCGTTGCGTTTGTAAATGAAGGGCATAGCAACCGTGAAGCCGCTCGGCATTTCCGGGTTTCGCCTCGGTTCGTCAATAACATGATGATCCTGCATCGGTCATCCGGTTCTCTCGCCGCCGCCAAGCAGGGCCACCCGCCTGGTGGCGCGAAGCTTATGGCTCATGCTGATTGGGTTCGCGAGCGGATGTCCGCGCATGGCGAAACGACTTTGGATGAGCTGTGCGTTGCACTCGCGGAGCGCGGCATTGAAATCCATCGCGCTACGGTCGGGCGGTTTTTGCACCGGCTCGGACTAAGCAATAAAAACGTATGGCCCGCCCCGTTTGCAAGGAGATTTTACGGTGTGGTGATCAGTCTGCGTCAACGTATACGGTCTCGTGGGATAATTCCCACGGCCAAGATGGACATCCGCACGTTCAGGGCCCCAATAAAGCACTTCGGCATCTAGTGCCATTTTTTTAGCCGGGCTTTCCAAACGCCGTTCGACTGTCAGGCCATCTGCGCAATCCTTCCTGCAAAACCTAGTGGGCTAGCTGATTGACATTGCGTAGCCGATCCAATTACGCAGCTGCTGGATAGCTGCTATCAAAGCGAGTTTCTTTTCGCAGTGCAGCCCAGGCGATACGCGCCAGTTTGTTAGCCAGAGCTACAACCACCGCATTACGGTGTACACCCCGCTCGATCATGGCTTTTAGCCATCGTCCTAGAGGCGTGTCAGTTGTTGAAAGGGATGGTAGCGCCGCTCGAGCGCCATGAATGAGCAGCGTGCGCAAATAGGTATTGCCACGTTTTGATATCCCAAACAGCCGGGGCTTACCGCCGGTGGTGTATTGTCTAGGTACGAGTCCGAGCCATGCACCTAGATCACGCGCTTTTGCAAAGCTGCTCGCATCACCCACAGCGGCCACCAGGGCCGTCGCATTGAGCACGCCTATACCGGGAATGGAAGTCAGCCTGCGCATGGCGGCATCATCGCGTGCCAGCTGGACAAACTCCGTATTCAGGTCGCCGATCTTTGTGTCGAGTTCTCTCCATTCAGCTCGCAACTCGCCAACCAAATGAAGCATACGCGGAGACAATGTCTTATTGTCTTCTGCAAGCAACCCGTCCAATGCGAGTTCAAGTTTTCGTCGTCCAACAGCGAATATCAACCCGCGCTCCAGCAAGATGGCTCGAAGCTGATTGATCAAATTCGTTCGTTCGGCCACAAGGCGAGAGCGCACTCGATGTAGTGTTTGAATATCAAGCTGCTCCTGGCTTTTAAGTTCAACGAAGCGCATGGTCGGCCGAGATGCAGCTTCTGCGATCCCTTCAGCATCCCGGTCATCATTCTTCTGGGCTTTAATATACGGACGAACGTATTCCGGTGACATCAACCGGACCTCGTGGCCTTGCGCAGCAAATTGGCGACCCAGATGATGGGCACCGCAGCATGCTTCCATCGCCACCACGCAACCGGGAAGCTTTGCCACGTAATCAATCAGTGTTTGACGACGCATTGTCCGGCGAGCAACTACCGCGCCGGATATATCGACACCGACTAAGCTGCAAGAGTTCTTGCCCAGATCAATTCCAAGGATCCTTATAGTCATTGGCTCGTTCCTTTCTCTCTTAGATGCTACAGCATTATAGCAGACGAGGGGGACAAGGGCGGGCCATTCCATAAAGCCTCAAGGCAAGCGAGCAGCGCAGGCCGGAGATCGCCAAGGC
>NZ_KB898381.1 GCF_000377565.1 Rhizobium sp. 2MFCol3.1
CCCTATGATGACGACAGCGGCAAGCATCGCGGCAGGCGCAGGATCCAGGGCGGTCGCGAAAGGCTGCGCAAGAGCCTGTTCATGTGCGCTTTCACCGCCAGCCGGCACAATCCGGATCTGGCGGCCTTCTACAAGCGGTTGCGCGGCAACGGCAAGGAGCACCTGTGCGCGGTCATCGCGGTCGCCAGAAAACTCGTCATTCTCGCCAACACCATCCTCACCAGGCAGACCGAATGGACGCCGAAATATGTGAATGGATGAGACATGGTTGCTCCCCGCTGGGGAGAAGAGACTCGGGGTTCGCCGCTCGCGCCAACCTCCCCTTCTCCCCAGCGGGGAGAAGGTGGCCCGAAGGGTCGGATGAGGGGGCCGCACCCACTGACCTATCGATAGCCGCGCGCTCCCCTAGCCCCACTCAAGCGTGCGCCGACTCCCACCCCAGCATCGCCCGCTTGCGCGTCAGCCCCCAGTGATAGCCCGTCAGCGCCCCGCTCTTGCCGAGCGCCCGGTGACACGGCACAACGAACGAGATCGGGTTGGCGCCCACCGCCGCCCCCACCGCCCGCATCGCCGTCGGTCGGCCGATATCGCTGGCGATGTCGCTATAGGTGACCGCCTTGCCGAACGGAATCTTCAGGAGGCTCTCCCAGACCTGAACCTGGAAATCAGTGCCGATCAGCACCACGCGCAACGGCTGCTCGGACGTCCAGCGGCCTGGCTCGAAGATGCGCGCGGCGTAAGGTGCCGTCGCCTCGCGATCCTCGACATAGTCGGCGTTTGGCCAGCGGCAGGTCATGTCCTTGAGGCAGGCCGCCTCGCCGCCGATGTCGGCGAAGGCAAGGCCGGCTAGGCCGCGGTCGGTCGCCATGACCAGCGCGATGCCGAAGGGCGACGGGTGAAAACCGTAGCGGATCGTGAGACCACCGCCGCGCGCCTTCCATTCGCCGGGAGACATCGCCTCGTGCGTCACGAAGAGATCGTGCAGCCGCCCGGGGCCGGAGAGGCCGACCTCGAAGGAGGTCTCCAGCAACGGCAGCTCTTCCTTGCGCAGCAACCGCTTGGCATGATCGAGCGTCACCGCCTGCAGGAAGGCCTTGGGCGAAAGGCCGGCCCAGCGGGTGAAGGTCTTTTGCAGCTGCGTCGGCGATTGGTTGAGGCGCATGGCGATCGCTTCCAGCGACGGCTGCTCACGGTAATCCTCGGTGATCAGCTCGATCACCTGGCGGACGGTCTCGTAGTCGGGACCATCGGGCGTGATGTCTTGGTTCAGCTTGGCTACCATGTTCATGATCTTTCTCCTTGTCACAAGGAGATAGTCAAGCGGCATCGTTGAAGCCACCCGATTCTTGCGCCTGAATTAGATGATTATCAGATACGCTGCTTGACCGTCGCCAGCGCCCGCTTGAACGCCTTGGCGAAGCTCTCGCGGTCATCGGGATTGAGAAAGCCGCCGATATCCGTCGCCCGCCCCTGTCCATAGATATGCATGGAGAGGATGCCGATCTCGTCGTGGCGGCGCACGGAAAAGCGCGTCCAGAACGGATTGAAGTGATGCTCGACCGTGCGCCCCGAGGGCGCGATCTTGCGCACCGCGATATCGGTACGCGACACGGTCACCATCTCGCGCGCCCTGGCCGAGCGATAGTTCAGCCGGAAGGCGCTGTAGAGCAGCAGGAAATCGAGGCCGAAGAAGAAGCCGATCGGCCAGGCGCCGGTAGCGATGAAGAACAGGCCGTAGAGCAGGCAAACGCCACCCGACAGCAGCAGGAGCACCCTGAACCCCTTGCGGCCGAGAGACCGGTGGGGAAAGAGCTCGGCTGAAAACACGGGCTGGTCCAAAACCGCCTGCTGACCAGCGCTGTCGGCGTTGCTTTCCATCATGGCTGCCGAGTATAGATTGTCCATGTCCAGTCCGAAACTCAAATCCTCCGCCACATCGTCGCAGCCCGAAAAACCTGTCGTTCGCCGCAAGAAGAAGGCGAGCGTCCGCTCCGTCTATAGCGAGGCCGAGCGCGAGGAGATGTTCCGCCGCTTCTCCGTGCAGCGGCCGGAGCCGAAGGGCGAGCTGGAGCACTCCAACCCGTTCACGCTTGTTGTTGCCGTGGCGCTTTCGGCGCAGGCAACCGATGCCGGCGTCAACAAGGCGACGCGCGCGCTCTTCAAGGTGGCCGATACCCCGCAGAAGATGCTGGATCTCGGCGAGGAGAAAGTGCGTGATTACATCAAGACGATCGGCCTCTATCGCAACAAGGCGAAGAACGTGATTGCCCTGTCGCGCATGCTGGTCGATGTGTTCGGCGGCGTGGTGCCTCAGACGCGCGACGAGCTGGTGATGCTCCCAGGCGTCGGCCGCAAGACCGCCAATGTCGTGCTCTCCATGGCCTTCGGCCAGGCGACCATGGCTGTCGACACGCATATCTTCCGCATCGCCAACCGCATCAAGCTGGCGCCGGGCAAGACGCCGGACGAGGTGGAGGAGCGGCTGATGAAGGTGGTGCCCAAGCACTACCTCTACCACGCCCATCACTGGCTCATCCTGCACGGCCGCTACACCTGCAAGGCCCGTCGTGCCGAATGCGAGCACTGCGTCATCGCCGATCTCTGTCGCTCGCCCGAAAAAAGCTGCGACGTGCCTGCGCCGCTGGTCGAGCTGCCGCCGCAGGTGATCGGCGAGGCCGTCGAGTAAGGTCAGACCCGCACGCCGAGTTCCCTGCGCGAGAGCAGCTTGTGCAGATGCACCATCATGCCCGCGGCAAAGAGCGGCGTCAGCAGGTTGACGATCGGGATGGCCAGGAAAGCGGTGATCACGAGGCCGGCGAGAAACACCGTCGGCGCATGTTTCTGGCGGAAGAGCCGCGCCTCGGCGGGGGGGCGGAAACGCATGGCGGCGAACTCGAAGAATTCCCGCCCGAGCAGGTAGCCGTTGACCAGGAAGAAGGCGACGAGATTGACGCCGGGGATGAACAGCAGGAACAGCGCCACGATGTTGCCGACGATGACGACGCCGAGGAACTTGATCGAGCTCAGCATGGCCGGTCCGAGCGGCATGGCAGTGCCCGGCACGTCTTCAGGATAATCGCGCTTTTCCACCACGTCGGCGACATCGTCGAGAAACAATCCAGCGATCAGCGCGGTGACCGGCGACAGCAGAAGTGCCAGCCCCAACGCCAGCCCGATCCCCGCCATGATGGCGAAGACGAAGCCCAGCCAGCCTGCCCAATCAGGCATTGCGGGAAAGAAGCTGGCGATCCAGGGAAAGACGAAAGCCATGAAAGCGCTGCGCAGTGCCAGCCACAGGCCGATCAGCGCGAGCACGGTGAGCCCGAGCACCTTCCAGAACACCGACCGCGTTTCCGGGGCGAAAAGATTGGTGATGGAAAGGCGCGCCGCTTCGAGGATCATGGTGACGTCTCCGGTTGTGGCGATGATGTAGGAATCTGATCTTTGAACGGCAAGGCTGAAATTATTTCGCCGGATTGAGGGAATTGTTGTTCAAAAGCCTTTCATAATATATATTTAAATCAGCATCTAAGATTACTTGCAGGGCGCTCCGAATATTTGCGGACGCAAGGATTTGTTTCAAGCAGACAGGAAACATCACCCAAAATCGGGACAGCTGCCGTGGAAGACTTTGTTCAGAAGCTCCGCCAATACGCGAAATCCGGCACGCCCGCCGAACGTCGCATCGCAAAATATTTCACCGAACACTTGAGTGATCTTCCGTTCGAAACGGCAGCCTCGGTGGCCGACCGGCTGGACTTGAGCCCGATGACCGTCGGCCGCTTCCTGCGGGCGCTGGGCTATCAGGGGCTCGATAGCGTCAAGGTGCAGATCCGCGACGTCGCCGGTGTCTCGGCCACGCAGATGCAGGCCTCGATGTCGGAACTGCAGGTCGATGCCGCCGATGGCAAGCCGCTCGCCGTGCTGGTTGCCGAGCAGATCCAGGCGCTCCACCACATTTATCATCTCACCGGACAGCAGCACTGGAGCGACGCGGTGGCGATGATCCGCGCGGCAAGCGAGGTGTTCATCGCCACCCATGTCTCGCAAGCAAGTTTCGCCACGCATTTCAGCCAGCGGCTGACGCAAGCGCGCGATGGCGTGCATGCGCTCGACGGCAGCGGAAACCGCTTCGCCGAGCTCTTCGCGCGTGTCAGCGGCGAAGGCGCGCTGCTTGTGATCATCGACAGTCAGCGCTTCAAGAAGGCCCGTCTGCTAGCCCGTATCGCCCGGCGCTACGGATACAAGGTCGTGCTCATCAGCGCCCAGAGCGCCAACTGGGTGCTCGACCAGGCCAATCTCATCCTGCCGCTCCCTCCGACCCGGCCGGGCGAACTGGACAACCTGCCGCCGGTGATCGCGCTGCTCGATTGCCTGTCCTCGGCTGTTGTCAGCGCTGTCGGTGACGAAGCCGTCGCGCGCGCCAGCCGCATGACCGAATTCAGCGTCATGCTGGGCGAAGAGCCCAACCGGTAGCGATCCGAAATCTATTCCATCGCCTCGAGCTCGGCGCGATGGCGATACATGGCGAGCAGCCGGCGGTAATCGCGGTCGTAAAGCGCGCGCTTGCTCTCGTCGGGCACATGCACGTCGCCGCCGGGATACATGGCCGAACCCGCCGTGGCGAGGTCCGCGTGCAGGCCGCAGGCGACGGAGGCCGCCATCGCGGTTCCCAGAAGCACCGCCTCGTTCATCTTTGGAACCACCACCTTGCAGCCGGTCGCATCCGAATAGAGCTCCATCAGCACAGGGTTCTTCACATGCCCGCCGGCCACATGCAGCGTGTCGGGCGCGTAGCCATATTCCTTCATGCGCTCGAGGATATGACGGATGCCGAGCGCTATCGCCACGCCGGTGCGCCAGTAGAGCGCGCAGAGCCCGTCGAACGATGTGTCGAGCGTCAGACCGCTGACGGCGCCGACCGCGTGCGGGTCGGCAAGCGGCGATCGGTTGCCGTGGAAATCGGGCAGCACGAAAATCCTGGCGCCGAAGGCATCGCCCTCCTCCGAACGCAACTGCGATATCCGCGACACGATCTTCTGGTGCAGTGCCGCCGTCGGCTCGCCGCCGGCCGCATGCATCCGGACGACATGGTCGAGCAGAGCCCCCGTCGCAGACTGCCCGGCCTCGACGAGCCAGGTGCCGGGGAATACGGCTTCGTAATAGGGTCCCCACATGCCGTGGCTTGGGCGTCGCTTGCGCGAAAACGAAACGATGCAGCTCGACGTGCCGGCGATCAGCGCCAGCTGTCGTTCCAGCCGTTCCGGATCATGCGCGTCGCCGCCGAGCGTTCCGAGCGCGCCGGCATAGGCGTCGATCATGCCGGAGGAGACGTGACAGGCCGTGGTGAGCCCTAGCGCCGAGGCCGCCTCCTTCGTCAGCGTGCCGACGCTGCCGCCGACCTCGATCGTGTCGTCGGGCAGCTGCCCGCGCGCCTGCAGGTCGTCGAGGCCGATCTGCTCGAGAAAATCCTTGCGCCAGCCATCCTTGAGATGGGCCAGATAGTTCCACTTGGAGGTCAGCGTGCAGCGCGACCGCGCCAGCGAGCCGGTGGATTTCCAGGTCATGAAATCGGCGAGGTCGAAGAGATAGCCGGTATTCGCCCATGTGCCGGGCAGCTTCTTCTTCAGCCACATCAGCTTCGGCATTTCCATCTCGGGCGACATGAAATGCCCGGAATGCTCCAGCACCTCGTGGCCGGTCGCCGTGCAGAAATCCGCTTCCTTCAAAGCCCGGTGATCGAGCCAGACGATGGTGTCGAACCGACGCTCGCCGCCCGTCGACACGCTGATCTGCCCGCCATCGATATCCCGGACCACGAGCGAACAGGTACCATCGAAACCGATCGCGCCGATGCTCTCGGGTGCGGCGCCCGATTGCTCCATCGCGCGGCGCACGGCGATGCACACCGCCGACCATATATCCTCGGAATCGTGCTCGGCGTGGTTTTCGCGGGGCCGGTTCATGATGATCGGATGATCGGCCTTGCCCAGCAGCTGGCCGTGCGCATCGAAGACGCCGGCGCGTGCGCTGCCCGTGCCGATATCAACAGCAACCACATGCTGAGGCATTAAAGGTCGTTCCCGTCCCGCTGATGTTTTTTGATAAGGTGGATCAAATCCGGCATGACGTCAAACGTAGCGTCGGGGGAAAGGCGGTCAAGTTCGTCGCGATAGCCGGCGAAGTTGGCATGCGAGCCGCCGGTGAAGGCAAAGACGGTCATGCCGGCGGCCTTGGCGGCCTCGATGCCGGCGGGGCTGTCCTCGATCACCACGCAGTTGGCGGGATCGACCTGCATCTGGCTTGCCGCATGCAGAAAGAGATCCGGCGCCGGCTTGCCGTTCTTCACCATCGAGGCGCTGAAGATATTGGGCAGCCGGTCGATCAGCCCGGTGACGGTCAGCGACAGACGGATACGCTCGACTTGGCTCGACGAGGCGACGCAGCAGGGAATGTCGAGCGCGTCGATCGTATCCGCGATGCCTGCGATTGGCTTCAGCTCGGTGCGGAAGCGCGCGTAGAGATCGGTGCGGATCTGCTCCAGAAAGGCTTCGCCGGGATGGACGTTATATTCCGTCTTCATCGTCTCGATCACGGTCGCGAGGCTGCGTCCGAGAAAGCGGCCATACACCTCGTCCTCGGTGATCGGCACGTTGAGATCGTTCATGGCCTTGACGAGAACGGTGACAGAGATCGGCTCGCTGTCGACGAGGACGCCGTCGCAGTCGAAGATCACAAGCCGTGTTTCAGCATCAGCCATGACACATCCAATCAGGGTTCAAGACATTGCAGGCAGAGGTGGGTGGATAGCGGCGGGGAACGCCCGCCGCTTGATGCTTATGCCGCGAGCTTGTTGTCGAGGTAAAGCTGCAGCGTCTCGCGCGTACCCTTTTCCCACAGCGTCTTCAGCGCATGCGCGAAGCGCTTGCGGAAGAGCTCCGACTTGGCGACCTCGCCGAAGATGTCGTCGAAGGCGAGGAACGCCATCGGGTCGTCCTTGGCCTTGATCGCCGCGGCATGCAGCCGGTCGGCGCTGGCATCGTTGAAGACGATGTCCTGGCCGGTATCGGTCTTGCCGGCGAAGTAGCGGCACCAGAGAGCCGAAACCAGCGACAGGCCGATCACGTCGCGACCCTGGTTCAGGTTGTCGAGCGTGGACGGCAGGATGAACTTCGGCTGGCGGTTGGAGCCGTCCTGCGCCAAGCGCGGGATGG
The DNA here is from genome assembly GCF_000377565.1 of Rhizobium sp. 2MFCol3.1. Lineage (GTDB taxonomy): Bacteria > Pseudomonadota > Alphaproteobacteria > Rhizobiales > Rhizobiaceae > Rhizobium. Next base: position 7,215 of record NZ_KB898381.1, read on the forward strand.
TGTCGGCGATCTTCGGGTTGAGAAGGCGATGCTCGATCAGCGCGAAATAGTCCGTCAGCGAGGTGTTCGGCACCGGCGGCACGATCGGGATGATCTCGTCCTTCTCGAGCTTGGCGAGGAAGGCGCGGATCAGCGGATCTTCCATCGAGTCGTGCACGAAGTGGATGTCCATCAGCGCCGCCGGATAAGCGATCGCCGCATGGCCGCCGTTGAGGATGCGGATCTTCATGTGCTCGTAGGGCGTAACATCGGGCACGAAGGTGACGCCGACATTCTCCAGCGCCGGACGACCGGCAGTGAACTTGTCTTCCAGCACCCACTGCTTGAACTCTTCGCAATAGACGGGCCAGTTGTCCTCGATATCGAAGACGTCCTTCAAGAGGTCGATCTCGCGCTGGCCGGTGGCCGGCGTGATGCGGTCGACCATGGCGTTCGGGAAGGCGACATTGGCCTTGATCCACTCTGCGAAGGCGGGATCCGACAGCGCCGCCGTGCCGACCACGGCGTTGCGGGTGACGACACCGTTGTGCGGAATATTATCGCACGACATGACGGTGAACGGCACGAGGCCCTTGTCCTTGCGCGCCTTGAGACCCGCAACGATCAGGCCGAAGACGGTCTTCGGATCGGCGGGGTTCTTGCCGTCGGCCGCGATTGCCGGATGATCAGGATTGAACTTGCCGGAGGCGTCGATGAAATAGCCACCCTCGGTGATCGTCATCGAGACGATGCGGATCTCCGGATCGGCGAGCTTTGCGATGATGGTCTTTGCATCGCCAACGGGCAGGATGTCGATCATCGGCGCGGTCACACGCGCCGAGGTCTTGTTGTTGTCCTGCTCGACGACAGTCGTCAGGAAGTCCTGGGCAGCGAGCTTGTCGCGCATGGCGGCATCGGACGGCAGGATGCCGGCGCCGATGATTGCCCAGTCGTGAGCTTCGCCCTTGTTGAACAGGTCGTCGAGATAGATTGCCTGGTGGGCGCGGTGGAAGTTGCCGACGCCGAAGTGCACGATGCCCGCCTTCAGCGACGCCCGCTCATAGGCCGGTACGGCGGCTGTCTTAGCCGCGTCGGAAAGCGTTGCCAGCGATAGTTTGCACGTCATGTCTCAGTCCTCTTGAAGGTCTTCAGGGTCTAAAGACCCCGGTACTGGCGCGCCGGGCACCTCGTCCGGCACGCGCACTCTTCCCCACCCCGGATGCCTCGTTAGATGGCGAGGCCCTGCTCGTTGAACCTGTGAATGCGGGCCTTGTCTGCGGTCAGGTAAACGGTGTCGCCGGCCTTGGCCGGGAAGCTGCCGTCGCCGCGCGCCGTCATCTGGCCAATGCCCTCGACGTTGACATGCAGGAAGGTGTCGGAGCCGAGGTGTTCGGCGACCACGACCTTGCCCTTCCATTCGCCGCTCTCCATCGAAAGCTGGATATGTTCGGGGCGCACACCCAGCGTCTGCGAGCCCTGCGGCACGAAGTTCATCTTCGGTGAGCCGATGAAGCCGGCGACGAAGAGATTGCGCGGCTTGGAGTAGAGCTCCATCGGCGAGCCGACCTGCTCGATATTGCCGCGGTTCAGCACCACGATCTTGTCTGCCATGGTCATGGCTTCGACCTGGTCGTGGGTGACGTAGATCATCGTCGTCTTCAGCTGCTGGTGCAGCTCGCTGATCTCGAGACGCATGTTGACGCGCAGCGCCGCATCGAGGTTCGACAGCGGTTCGTCGAACAGGAAGGCCGAGGGCTGGCGCACGATGGCGCGACCAATCGCGACACGCTGGCGCTGGCCGCCCGAGAGCGCGCGCGGCTTGCGGTCGAGATAGTCGGTAAGGTTGAGGACGCGGGCTGCGTCCGCCACCTTCTTGTCGATCTCGGGCTTTGCCATGCCCGCCATCTTCAGCGGGAAGGCGATGTTGCTGCGCACGCTCATATGCGGGTAGAGCGCGTAGGACTGGAACACCATGGCGAGCCGGCGTTCGGATGGCGCGCTCTCGGTGGCGTCCTTGCCGTCGATCACGATCTTGCCGCCGCTGACATCCTCAAGCCCTGCGATCAGACGCAAGAGCGTGGACTTGCCGCAGCCCGACGGGCCGACGAAGACGACGAATTCGCCGTCCTTGATTTCGAGATCGATCGAAGGGATGACCTTGGCTTCGCCGAAGACCTTCGAAACTGTCTGAAGGGTAATGCTGCCCATGTTTCTCTCCCTTGTTTCTTATTTCACCGCGCCGAACGTCAGGCCGCGGACGAGTTGTTTCTGGCTGAACCAGCCGAGGATCAGGATCGGGGCGATTGCCATGGTCGATGCTGCCGAAAGCTTGGCGTAGAAAAGTCCTTCCGGGCTGGAATAGGAAGCGATGAACGTCGTCAGCGGCGCAGCCTTGGAGGCCGTGAGGTTGAGCGTCCAGAAGGCTTCGTTCCAGGACAGGATGATGTTGAGAAGAAGCGTCGAGGCGATGCCCGGCACCGCCATCGGCGTCAGCACGTAGATGATTTCCTTGCTGAGCGAGGCGCCATCCATGCGCGCCGCCTCAAGGATCTCACCGGGGATTTCCTTGAAGTAGGTGTAGAGCATCCAGATGATGATCGGCAGGTTGATCAGCATCAGCACCACGACGAGGCCGATGCGGCTGTCGAGCAGGCCGGTGTTGCGGAACATGAGATAAATCGGGATCAACGCGCCGACTGCCGGCATCATCTTCGTCGACAGCATCCACATCAAGACGTCCTTGGTCCGCTTGGTCGGCGAGAACGCCATCGCCCAGGCGGAAGGTACCGCGATGATCAGGCCGAGCAGCGTCGAGCCGAAGGAGATGATCACCGAGTTCAGGAAGTGGCTGAAGTAGTTCGATCGGCTCTGCACCTCCAGATAGTTCTCCGTCGTCCAGTGGAAGAGCAGGAACTGCGGCGGCGATGCGATGGCGTCGGCTTCCGACTTGAAGCTTGTCAGAAAGGTCCAAAGGATCGGGAAGAAGAGCACGATGCCGATGGTCCAGGCGACCGCCGTGACGATCACCTTGCGCTGGGTTGTGATGCGTCTGGCCATCTCAAGTCTCCAGGTTCTTGCCGACGATGCGGACGAGGAAGATAGCAACGATATTGGCGAGGATGACCGCGATGATACCGCCCGCCGAAGCGCCGCCGATGTCGAACTGCAGGAGTGCCCTGTTATAGACGAGGTAGGTCAGGTTCGTGCTGCTCGTGCCCGGGCCGCCATTGGTGGTGACGAGGATTTCGGCGAAGACCGACAGCAGGAAGATCGTCTCGATCAGGATGACGACGGTGATCGCGCGCGCCATGTGCGGCAGGATGATGTAGACGAACTGCGAGAAGAAGCCCGCGCCATCCATCTCGGCCGCTTCCTTCTGCTCTTCCGACAGCGACTGCAGCGCGGTCAAGAGGATCAGCGTGGCGAAGGGAAGCCACTGCCAGGCGACGATCAGGATGATCGAAAACAGCGGCATGTTGGCGAGCCAATCGACCGGCTGCGCGCCGAAGACGCGCCAGATATAGGCGAACAACCCGTTGACCGGGTTCATGAACATGTTCTTCCACACCAGCGCTGCAACGGTCGGCATGATGAAGAACGGCGCGATCACGAGAATGCGCACGATCCCCTGGCCGAACATCGGCTGGTCGAGCAGAAGCGCCAGCGCGATGCCGCCGACGATGGTGATGACGAGGACGCTCAAGACCAGCACGAGCGTATTGATCAACGCGTCGAAGAAGGCCGGGTCCGTCAGGAAGAATTCGTAATTGAGGAAGCCGAGGAAGCGATTGTCGCTCGGCATCAACAGATTGTAGTCGATGAACGAGAAGTAGATCGTCATCACGAGCGGGACGATCATCCACGCGAAGAGCAGGAGCACCGAAGGTGCCATCATCATGCGCGCCGCGGAGCGGGTGTGTAACGTTGCCATGGTTCACCGTCTTTTCTGAAAGCGGATGGCTGCAAGGCCTTAGGGACAAAAAGGGCCGCCGATGCAGTTCGGGCAATTCGGCGGCCTAGGGGTGCGGCGTGCAGGCGCACGCCGCATGTCTCGGGAGGCTTACTTGGGGTAACCCGCCTTCGTCATTTCGCGGGTCGTCAGCTGCTGAGCGCTCTGCAGGGCCTGATCGACGGAGATCTGACCGGCGACAGCTGCCGAGAACTGCTGGCCGACGGCCGTACCGATGCCCTGGAATTCAGGGATCGCGACGAACTGGCCACCGGTGTAAGGCACCGGCTTGACGGTCGGCTTCTGCGTGTCGGCTGCCTTCATCGCATCAAGCGTCTTGGCGGCGAACGGAGCGGCCTTCTGGTAGTCGGCGTTTTCGTAGAGCGAGGTGCGCGTGCCCGGAGGAACGTTTGCCCAGCCTTCCTTGCTTGCAACCAGATCGCCGTAAGCCTTGTCGGTCGCCCAGGCGACGAACTTCTGCGCGGCTTCAGCCTTGGTCGACGTTGCCGGGATCGCGAGGTTCCAAGACCACAGCCAGTTGCCGTGGTTCTTCATCTCGCCCTTGGTCGGGAACAGGGCGTAACCGACCTTGTCGGCAACCTTCGATTCCTTCGGGTTGGAAACGAACGAAGCGGCGACCGTCGCGTCGATCCACATGCCGCACTTGCCGGTCTGGAAGAGCGCCAGGTTTTCGTTGAAGCCGTTCGAGGATGCACCGGGAGGGCCGGCTTCCTTCATCAGGTTGACGTAGAAGCCAAGCGCTTCCTTCCACTCGGGGCTGTCGAACTGGGGCTTCCAGTTTTCGTCGAACCAGCGGCCGCCGAAGGAGTTGTCGAGCGCGGTGATGAACGCCATGTTCTCACCCCAGCCGGCCTTGCCGCGAAGGCACATGCCGTAGACTTCGCCGCTCTTGTCGGTGATCTTCTTCGCCGCATCGGCGATGAAGTCCCAGGTCGGCGCGTCGGGCATCTTCAGACCGGCCTTTTCGAAGAGGTCGGTGCGATACATGATCATCGCGCTTTCGCCGTAGAACGGCACGGCGTAGAGCTTGCTGTCGACGGTCAGCGCAGCGCTGATCGCGGGCAGCAGATCCTTGGCGTCATACTTGTCGCCGAGGTTGTCGAGCGGCAGAAGCCAGCCCTGCTTGGCCCAGATCGGCACTTCGTAGTTGCCGATCGTCAGAACGTCGTACTGGCCGCCCTTGGTCGCGATATCGGTCGTGACCTTCTGGCGCAGCACGTTTTCTTCGAGCGTTACCCACTCGAGATCGATGCCGGGGTTCTTTGCCTTGAAGTCATCCGTGAGCTTCTGCATGCGGACCATGTCGCCGTTGTTGACGGTCGCGATCGTCAGCGTTTCAGCCGAAGCCATGCCCGCGAACGCCAGGACGGAGCAGGCGCCGAGCAGAAAAGTTTTAAATGTCATGATCTTCCTCCCAGAAGATGTTAGCGAGCATTCGCTTTGCTCATGGGCAATTACTCAATGGCAGACGACAAATGTCAAGCTCCAATCGTTGCTGCAGCCGCGAAACGATGAGCTATCCTGCTGATTCAAAAGGAAATAAATTTTTGCCCACTAGGTGAGCAAATACTCGGCCACCTCTTCATCGGTGATCAAACCGTTGATCTGATGACCGGTAACGGCCGCCTTGATTGCCTTCATCTTGCGCTTGCCCTTGCCGATTCCGATGACCACCGAGGTCTCGCGCGAGGGGATCGGAGCGGACGCGACGCGCTCGTTGATCGGGTTGTCGAGCAGCTTGCCTTCGCTGTCGAAAATCCAGCCGCAGATCTCGCCGACGGCGCCATTGTCCATCAGCTCCATCATCTCGCCCTTCTCGAGGAAGCCGTCGACGCAGAGCGGTCCGTCGATGCCGAGTTCGCCGATACCGACGAAGGTCACGTCGGCCTGCGCGCTCATGTCGAGCGTCGAGCGCACCAGTTGCTGGGCATGCAATGTCTCGCGCTCTTCCGCCGAGGTGACCAGAACCGGCAGCGGCATCGGAAAATGCCGTGCTTTGACGGCGTCGGCCATGCTGAAAATGACGTTGTAATAGGCGGCCGAACCATCAGGCGCGATGTTGCCGGTGAGCGAGACGATGCGGTGGTTGATGCATTCGATCGCCGGCAGCTGATCGACCGCGGCCTTCAGCGTTCGTCCGGTTCCGACGGCGAGCACGATCGGGTCGGCCTTCTTCAGCCAGCGCTCGATCTCGGCCGCCGCCGCCTCGGCGATGCCGACGGTCGCGGCACCGGCGCCCGGATCGCTCGGCACGATATCCACCTGCCGCAGCCCGTATTTGTTGCGCACGGCATTGGCTAGCTCCAGACAGGCGGCGATCGGGTGATCGAGCCGCACCTTGATCAGTCGCTCGGCCACGGCAAGCGACACCAGCCGCTGCGCCGATTGTCGCGAAATCCCCATGGACGAGGCGATCTCGTCCTGCGTGCGCCCGGCCACGTAATAGAGCCAGCCGGCGCGCGCCGCGTCATCGAGACGACCAGAAGTTTCGGACCTTTTCACCATCGACTATCCATTGCGCGCGACTGGGCCGGCTTTCGCCGGCAAAGCATGTGGTTGAAGCTATGTTCGCGCCAGATCAAAACAAAATTCGGGCAAATGTCGAGTGCATTGAGAAATTGCGCAATCTATTTTAGTCCCGATGCAAGCAGTGGATGGTGCCGCACCCCGCCATCGCGCCGCCATCTTTGCCGGCAAAGCCATGCTTGACCTGACATCGAACACCGCGCTAACTGTGTCCTAGAGGGAAATATCGTGCGAATTCTGCTGGTTGAGGACGACAAGATGATTGGCGAGGCCGTGCGCGATCACGTCGCCGCGTCCTTCCATGCCGTCGATTGGGTGAAGAACCTCGCCGACGCGGAAGCCGCCACGGGTCCCGTCGAATACGGATTGGTGCTGCTCGACCTCAATCTTCCCGATGGCAGCGGCGTCGATTTCCTGCGCAAGCTGCGCAGCCGCGACATCCGCGCTCCCGTGATCATCCTTACCGCCCGCGACCAGATCTCCGACCGCATCGAGGGATTGAACGCCGGCGCCGACGACTATCTCGTCAAGCCCTTCAACCTTGGCGAGCTTGAAGCCCGCATCATGGCGGTGGCCCGCCGCTACGACGCCAACCCGCACCCGGTGGTGCAGATCGGCGATATCGAAATCAACCGGCCGCAGCACAAGCTCTCCGTCGACGGTGCCTCGGTCATCCTCACCAGCCGCGAATGGGCGGTGCTCGACCTCCTGACCGCGCGGCCCGGCGCGATCGTCTCCAAGGACCGCATCGAGGAGGCGCTCTACGCCTTCGGCTCGGAAATCGAGAGCAACACGGTCGAGGTCTATGTCAGCCGCCTGCGCAAGAAGATCGGCAAGGATCGCATCCGCACGGCGCGCGGCATCGGCTACACACTCGGATCACAATGAAGCGCGAACGCAGTATCACCCGCCCGCTCATCACCGCGCTGACCACGGTGATGGTTGTCTTCTGGCTCGTCGCCATCGGCCTCAGCATCCGCGTGATGCAGCATGAGTTCGACGAGATCTTCGACAGCGCCCAGCAGGAAACCACCGAACGCCTGCTGGCGCTGATCCTCGACGACATGGACCAGCGCGGCATCAGCGATCCGCATGGCGTCGCCATGCTGAACACATCAGCCAATCGGGAATATCTGACCTACCAGGTGCGCGACGCCTCCGGAAAAGTCGTGCTGCGCTCCAACGACGCCCTGTCGGAGCCCTTCCCGGCGCCGCTCGAGCCGGGCTTCTACGACAGCGACACGGCGCGCATCTATACGGAAAAGACATCCGACGGCACGCTCTTCCTGCAGGTCGCCGACCGCTTCAAGAACCGGCGCGAAGCCGTGCGCGAAAGCGCCGTCACCCTGCTCATCCCGCTGATCGCGCTGATCCCGGCCAGCATCTTCGCCATCTGGTTCATCGTCGGCCGCGCGCTGAAGCCGCTGGACACGCTGCGCCAGGATATCGGCACTAAGGACGGCGGCAACCTGGCGGCCTTGGAGAGCACCGGCCTGCCGAAGGAGCTGAAGCCGATCGCTCGCTCCGTCAACCTTCTGCTCGGGCGCCTGCGCTCCGCGCTTGAGGCCGAGCGCGAGTTTACCGCCAACAGCGCCCACGAACTCAGAACGCCGATCGCCGGTGCGCTCGCGCAGACGCAGCGTCTTGCCGAGGAACTGCCCCCCGGCCCGACACGCACCCGCGCCAACCAGATCGAGAGCTCGCTGGTCAATCTCGGGCGCCTCGCCGAAAAACTGTTGCAGCTTGCCCGCGCCGAGGCCGGCATCGGCGGCAGCGCCACGGCGACGGACCTTCGCCCGGTGCTCGACATGATCGTCACCGATTACGAACGCGACAGCCGCTCGCAGGGTCGCCTGCGCTACACCGCCGCGCCTGCGACAAAGCTGGTCCGCAACGCCGATATGGACGCCTTCGGCATCATCCTGCGCAACCTCATCGAAAACGCCTTGGTCCACGGCGACCCGGAGCTACCGGTCGATGTCAGCCTTGACGAGCATGGCGTCGTCCGCGTCGTCAATGGCGGACCTTTGGTAGCCGAAAGCGATATCGCGACGCTGAAGAAGCGCTTCCGGCGCGGCAATACCAGCGCATCGGGATCCGGCCTTGGCCTGGCAATCGCCGAGCGCATCGTCTCGCAGATGGGCGGAACGCTCGACCTGATGTCTCCCGCCAGCGGTAAAAACTCAGGCTTCGAGGCCCGCATCACGCTGCCTGCCTGATCAGGGTTTGGGCTTGCAAATCGCACCGAACGATGCGAGCAGATTCTAACCGTTTGGAACAAGCAGAATACGAATGATCATCTCCTTCGACATCGGCGGCTCGGCGATCAAGGGCGGCGTTGCCCTTTCCGAAACCGAGATCACGCCGCTCGGCCGCCGTCCTACCCCCCTCGATGATTTCGGCGCCTTCGTCGATACGCTCAGAACCTTCATCGCGGAGGCCGGCGGCACGCCGACACTGCTGTCGATCTCGATCGCCGGCGTCGTCGATCCCGATACGCAGCTGCTCACCTGCGCCAACATTCCCTGCATCCACCAGCGCACCATCGCCGCCGATCTCCAGGCCGAGCTCGGCGTGCCGGTGCTGGTCGCCAATGACGCCGACTGCTTCGCCATGGCCGAAGCCGGCCTTGGCGCCGGTCGCGGCCACCGCATCGTGCTCGGCGTCATCCTCGGCACCGGCGTCGGCGGCGGCGTGATCGCCAACGGCCGGCTGATCAACGAGGCGGGCGGCTTTGCCGGCGAATGGGGCCACGGCCCGATCGTCGCGCTGCGCGCAGGCCACCCGCCGGTCGAGATTCCGCATTATGCCTGCGGCTGCGGCCAGAGCGGCTGCGTCGATTCCGTCGGCGGCGCGCGCGGCATGGAACGCCTGCACAAGACGCTGCACGGCCTCGATTTCACCAGCGAGGAGATCATCGGCCAGTGGCTGCGCGGCGAGGAAAAAGCGACCCGCACGATCGACGTCTTTATCGATCTCCTCGCATCCCCCCTGGCGCTAACAGTCAACATCACCGGCGCCACCATCGTCCCCGTCGCCGGCGGCCTCTCCAATGTAGAGCCGCTGCTGGATGAACTCGACAAGGCCGTGCGCCAGCGCATCCTGCGCAAATTCGACCGACCGTTGGTCGTGCGCAGCGAATGCCGTGTTGAACCCGGGCTGATTGGGGCGGCGTTGCTGGGATTGAAGGCGGAAGCGGAGATGGTGGGGTAGAGGCTACCTAGGACAAAAGTCCCCTCCCCAACCCCTCCCCACAAGGGGGAGGGGCTCGCTGGGCGCGCCCTCTCTACGAAACAGAAACCTCTCAAAGATCGCCAGTTGCGCGACCTTGCGCGGACGGTGCCACGACTTAGCCCCTCCCCCTTGTGGGGAGGGGTTGGGGAGGGGACTTGTCACGAACTTTGAGGAAGCTTTAGCCCCATACGCACAAACCAAAAACGGCGCGGTTCTCACCGCGCCGTCCGCATTCTCACTCCGCCGCCATCGCCGGCGGATGCCGGTGATCAACCGCGTCATCCTCACCGGATGACACAGCCTCATCCTCCTTGCCCTTCGGCTCCTTGCCGAAGAACAGCGCATAGGCCGCCGGCAGAACCAGGATCGTCAGCACGGTCGCGACCAGGATGCCGCCCATCATGGCGTAGGCGAGCGGGCCCCAGAAGACGCCGCGCGAGATCGGGATCAGCGCGAGAACCGCCGTCAGCGCCGTCAGCATGATCGGGCGGAAACGGCGCACGGCCGCGCCGACGATCGCTTCCTGCCGATGCATGCCCGCCTTGATGTCCTGGTCGATCTGATCGATCAGGATGATCGAGTTGCGGATGATGATGCCAAGCAGCGCGATGACGCCGAGGATCGCGACGAAGCCGAACGGCGCGCCGGAGATCAGGAGAGCTGCTGCGGCACCAATGATCCCAAGCGGACCGGTCGCCAGCACCAGCATCGCCTTGCCGAAGTGCTGCAGCTGCGCCATCAGGAGCAGCACGATCACGACGAGCATGATCGGCGCCTTGGCGGCGATCGAGGCCTGGCTTTCGGCCGAATCCTCGGCACCGCCCTGGATCTCCACCTTGTAGCCGGCAGGCAGGCTGTCGCGCAGCGGCTGCAGGTCGGCATACATCTTCATGACCACGTCGTTCGACTGCACGCCATCAGGCAGCGTTGCGCGCACGCTGATCGTCGGCAGGCGGTCACGCCGCCATTCGATGCCCTGCTCGAGAACCGGCACCACCTTGGCGATCTGCGAGACCGGCACGAAGCCGCCGAAATCCGTCGGCACGTAGACCGAGTTGACGGCCGACAGCAGCGAGCGATTGGCTTCCGGCTCGCGGGCGACGATCGACACCGTCTCCTCGCCATCGCGGAAATCGTCGAGCGGCGCGCCGGACATCGCCGTCTGCAGCATCTGGCGGACGCGTTGCGAGGTGACGCCGAGCGCACGGGCGCGGTCCTGGTCGATCACCAGCTTCATTGCCGGCACCTGCTCCAGCCAGTCGTCGTGGATGGCGCCGAGCAGCGGATTTTCCTGGAACTTCGCCTTCACCTCGTCGGCGATCTTGCGCACTTCCTGGCGATCCGGACCCATGACGCGCATCTGCACCGGCCAGCCGGTCGGCGGGCCAAGGAAGAGACGATCGACCTTGCCGCGGATATCGGGGAAGTCCTCGGCAAGAATGGTCCTGAGCTTGACGATCAGTCGTTCGCGGGCCGGTTCGTCATTGGCCATGATCAGCAGCTGCGCGAAATTCGGGTTCGGAAGCTGCTGGTCGAGCGGCAGGAAGAAGCGCGGTGCGCCTTCGCCGATATAGGTGGCGACGAACTTCTTGTCCTTGTCGTCCATGATCTTGGCTTCGAGCGCCTTCGATTGCGTCTCGACTTCCTTGATGCTGGTGCCCTCTGGCAGCCAGAGATCGACGAGGATTTCGGGGCGCGAGGACTGCGGGAAGAAGTTCTGCGGAATGAACTGGAAGGCCCAGAGGCTGGTGGCGAAGGTGACCAGCGTCATCGCAACCACGATGATCCGATGGCGCACGGCCCAGCCGACCGTCGATCGCAGCCGTCGATAGAAGCTGGTGTCGAAGGCATCATGATGCGCGCCGCCGGCATGCTGGCGCTGCTTCAGGATCATGTAGCCGAGCCACGGCGTGAAATAGACCGCGACGAACCACGAGACCACGAGCGCGATACCGACGACGTAGAACAGCGTGCGAACATACTCGCCCGCGGTGGAGGCCGCGAAGCCAACCGGAATGAACCCGGCCGTGGTGATCAGCGTGCCCGTCAACATCGGAAAGGCGGTGGACGAATAGGCGAAACTCGCCGCCTCGATCTTCACCAACCCCTCTTCGAGCTTTCGCTCCATCAACTCGACCACGATCATCGCGTCGTCGACAAGCAGGCCGAGCGCGATGATCAACGCACCCAGCGAAATGCGCTGCAGGTCGATGCCGAGCTCGTACATGATGGCGAAGGTGGCAGCCAGCACCAGCGGAATGGCAATCGCGATGACGAGGCCCGAACGCCAGCCGATCGACAGGAACGAGACGACGAGAACGATGGCCAGCGCTTCGCCCAGCGCATGCATGAACTCGCTGACCGCATCGGTCACCACGTCGGGCTGGTTGGAGATCTGATCGACCGAGACGCCGTAGGGCAGCGATTCCTCGAAGCGCTTGTAGGTCGCTTCGACATCCTTGCCGACATCGGTGACCTTGTAGCCCTTGGCCATGACGACGCCGACCTGGACGCTCTCATGACCATTGAAGCGGTATTTGCGCTGATAGGGATCTTCGAGACCGGAATAGACGGTGGCGATATCGCCGAGGCGGGTCACCTGGTTGCCGGCCTTGAGCCGGAGCTCACGAATATCCGCGGCCTTGGTCACGTCGCCTTCGACGGCGATGCGAACCGAGCGCGTGCCCGTATCGACGGAACCGGCGGGGTCGACGCTGTTCTGGCCCTTGATGGCGTTCTGCAGGTCGACGATCGTCAGGCCGCGTTCGGCAAGCGCCTGCGAGGACACGTCGATGAAGATCTTCTCCGGCTGATCGCCGATGATCACGGCCTTCTCGACCCCCGGCGTCGTCAGCAGCATGTCGCGCGCCTGGATCGCGAATTTCTTCAGTTCCGGATAGCTGTAGCCATCGCCGCTGATCGATTGCAGCGTGATGAAAGTATCGCCGAACTCGTCGTTGAAATAGGGGCCGAGCAGGCCTGACGGCAGCTCGTTGGAAATATCGCCGACCTTCTTGCGCACCTGGTAGAAGGCGTCGGCGACTTCAGCACCGTTGGTATCGCCCTTGATCTGCAGCGTGATGACGGCGGAGCCGGCGCGCGTATAGGATTTCACCCAGTCGATATGCGGGGTTTCCTGCAGCTTGCGCTCGATCTTGTTGACGACCTGATCCTGCATTTCCTGGATCGAGGCGCCCGGCCACACGGCCTGCACCACCATGACGCGGAAGGTGAAATCGGGGTCTTCCTTCTGCCCCATGCGCATCAGCCCGAGCACGCCGGTGATGAGGATCAGGCCGAACAGGAAGCGCGCGATGCTCGGATGACCGATTGCCCAGCGCGACAGGTTGAAGGGCTTCTTCTCGGTGGTGGAGTTGTCCATTGTCCCGTTCCCTCTCCTGACCGCTTAGCGAACGACGTCGCCGGTCTCGGCCGCAGTTTCGGCGGATGCCGACTGCTGGCCCGGCAGCTTGACCTTGAGATTGTCGGTCATGAACTGCGTGCCGGCGGCAACCACGAGATCGCCGGTCTTCAACCCGTCGGCGATATTGACGCCGTCACCGGTGAAATCGGCGATCGTGACGTCGCGGGGATGCACGGTCTGCTGGTCGCGATCGACCACCCAGACGATCTTTTTCCCATCCTTCTCGGCAAGCGCCGCGAGCGGGATGGCGACATGGGTATTGGCGTTGCTGACACTGGCCTCGATCGTCGCCGTCATGCCAAGCAGGACGCGATCGTCATGCGGCAGGCTCACACGAACAGCGAATGTGCGCGACTGCGCGTCCGCGCTGCCGGAGACTTCACGCACCTTGCCGTCGAGCACCAGCTTGGCCGAAGACCAGAAGCTCGCCTTGACCGTCTTGCCCGGCTTGAACTCGGCGATGTCGTTCTCAGGCACCGCGATCTGCACTTCCTTTTCGCCGTCGAGCGCGACGGTCGCAACAGGCGTGCCGGCGGCGACGACCGTGCCGGTATCGGCGCTGATCGCCGTCACGATGCCGCTCTGGTCGGCCTTCAGCTCGGCGTAGCTCACCTGGTTTTTCGCCTGATCGAGAGAGGAGCGAGCCGCGTCGCGCGTGGAGACGGCCTGGTCATAGCTGAGCGACGCCTGCTCGAGCTGCGACTTCGCCGTCACGCTCTTGTCGAACAGCTGCTGAGCGCGCTTGTTGGCGAGATCCGCCGTGCCGACGCCCTTTTCGGCCGCCGCCAGATTGGCTTCCGCCGTCTTCGTCGCGAGCTCGTAGTCGGTGGCGTCGATGCGCGCGATCACGTCACCCGGCTGGACACGGTCGCCGATATTCACGCGTCGCTCGGTGATCTTGCCGGCCACGCGAAAGCCGAGGTTCATCTCGACGCGCGCCTTCACCGCACCGGAATAATCGAGCGCTCGGGTCTCGCCGGCCTTGGCGATTTCCACGACCTTGACCGGCCGCAGGATCTCCTTGGTCTCTGCCTTCTTCTCTTCGCTGCAGCTTGAAAGCGCGAGCGAAACGGCACCGACAAGGACCAGACTGGCAACGGACGGCAACTTGACTGTCTTCAGCGAAATCATCTTTCGCACTCCCGGTATGTTTGTGTGTTGAATAGATTGGCGGCTGTACCGCCGGATTATTTCTTCAGAGCCCTGATGGAGAAGTCGATCAGCTCGTCCACCGTCGCTCGGTTGGTCTTGGCAAGACATTGCGCCACCATGATCGGGTGGCAGAGCGTCACCGTGGCGGCGCCAAAGCAGCGCGACGCGACGGCAGGATCCTGATCGACGAACTCGCCGGTCTCGATACCCTCGCGGATCACCTCGGCCAGCAGATCGTGAATGCTGTCGACGTGCCTCTCGATGACATGCCAGTCACGCTCGATGGCGACGACCACCATCTCGTGCACCTTTTCCTGGTCGAGCATGGTCTCGACCGTCATCTGGTACTGCCCGCGCACGAAGCGGCTGAGCCGCTCGGAAGCGCTGAGCGGCAGATGGCAGATCTCGTAGGCCTGCTGGTAGCTGGCCGCGAGCATGCGCCCGCAGATCGCCTGGTGGATTTCTATTTTCGAGGAGAAGAAGCGATAGACATTGGCCGGAGACATGCCGAGATCGCGGGCGATATCGGCGACCGTGGTCTTGGCGTAGCCATAGTGACGAAACAGCCGCTCGGCCGCATCGAGAATGCGGGTCGCATTCTCCTGTCTTGTCGCTTCGAGAATGCTTTCAGCGGTGTCGCTCATGATCTCTGCCGTGTTGATTTACGACTGACGATTTTTGAATTTCGTCAGTCGTAAGGCATCAGGAGACGATTGTCAATCTTTTGCGTTGCGGCAGATCCCCCTCCTCGCCCTCGCAAAAGTCCCCTCCCCAACCCCTCCCACAAGGGGGAGGGGCTTTGCTGGGCACGATGTCTTGCCCAAAGCCGCAAGCTCTCAACCGCCGCTGTGAGGGCATTGGGCACGTACGATGCCACGAGTTAGCCCCTCCCCCTTGTGGGGAGGGGTTGGGGAGGGGTCTTCGCCACACCCACAAACGAAAAATGCCGCGGCGCAAGGCACCGCGGCATCTCAAACCATCGATAAATACCCGCTTACGCCAGCTGCGCATCCAGCGTGATCGGCACCGCGGCCAGCGCCTTGGAAACCGGGCAACCGGCCTTGGCCTTGCCGGCCAGCTCGATGAAGGTCTTCTCGTCGCAGTTCGGGACCGTGCCGCGCAGCGTCAAGAGGATGGCGCTGATCGCGAAGCCGCCCTCGACGCTCTCGAGCGTCACCTTCGCCGTCGTTTCCATGCTGGTTGCGGTAAAGCCGGCCTCGCCGAGGATGAGCGAGAGCGCCATGGTGAAGCAGCCCGCATGGGCGGCGCCGATCAGTTCTTCGGGATTGGTGCCCGGGAGACCTTCGAAGCGGCTGGCAAAGCCATAGGGGTAGGATTTGAGCGCGCCGCTCTGCGTCGAGATCTGACCCTTGCCGTCCTTGATGCCGCCCGACCACTGTGCGGAACCTGTGCGATTGATCTGCATGCCGTTCTCCTGTTGGACTGAGTGTTCTCCAACGCAGCGACCCGCCGCGTCATCCGGTCAAGAGGCGCGAAAACCCCTTCGCCCGAGCATATAAGCCTCTAATCCAGGAAGGCGACAGTCTTGTAAAATTTGATTGCATCCGTGCTGCGCTGATCAGCGGATCGTGCCCGCCGTCTCCAGCGTGAAGAGTTCCTGCGGCCGCTGCACGCCGCGCAGCGCGTAGCGCCCGACGCAGGCCAACGCCCCGCGCTCGGCTTCAGGAACGGCGGCGGCGAAATCGGACGACATCAGCACGTTGAAATCGACGGACCGGCAAAGCGAGGCGATGCGGCTGACCTCGTTGACGGCGGGGCCGATGACCGTGAAGTCGAGCCGCTCCTGGCTGCCGATATTGCCGTAGAACACGTCGCCGATATGCAGGCCGATATAGACGTCGGTGGTCGGCCGCTCCTCGAAGGCGCGCTCATTGTTCAGCGTCACCAATCGCTCGTGCAACACCCGTTCGGCCTTCAGCGCCGCCGAACAGGCGTCGGCCGGCGCGTCGGCCTTGAAGATCGCCAGCACCCCGTCGCCGATCAGCTTCAGCACATTGCCGCCGGCCTCATGCACCGCCGTGATGACGAGATCGCTATAGGCGTTCAGCATCGGCAGGATTTCCTCGGGCGAGGCGCTGTCGGAGATCTTCGTGTAGTTCACCAGATCCGAGAACCACAGCACCGCCGAAATCCGCTCCGACTTGCCCCGGCTGATCTTGCCATCCAGCACCTGGCGCGCCGCATCCTCGCCGAGATAGACCTCGGCGATCGTGCGGGCGATGCGCCCGAGCGCGATGCACTTGATCGCCAGCGCCAGAACCGGCGCCAGCTTGCGCAGCACCATCATATGCTGATCGGAAAACCCTTCCTGATGGCGTGTGGCGAAATGCACGAAGAAGCAATCCATCTCGCCGATCGTGCCGGCCTTGTCGAACTTGCGCACCATCGCGACAAAATCTGTATGCCCTTCCGCCTGCATCGTATCCAGCATATAGAAATCGGCCGGATCACCGAACGCGAGCCGCCGGCGAACCTCGTTCTCGGAGCCTGTCCAAAGATGATAGAATGCCGAGCGTTGCCAGTTTTCCAGCGAGTTCCCATCGCCGCCCATCGGGCCATAGGCAAACTCGGGCTCGACATCCTGCTCGCTATCCCAGCGAAAGGCGCGCCCCTCATGCACCGGGTGCAGCGTATCCATCAGCGCCAGGCTGCGGTCTAGCGGAAGGCCAAGCCTGCGGCAGGTGTCGCAGAAGCCGGTCAGCAACTCTGTTTCAGTCGCGCCATTCAGACCCTGCTCCGTCAGCCACGTCGCAACCGTACCGATATCACTGTATTCCATGCCACATTCACCTTGTCTGATACGCAAGCCTTACCGTGATTTGACGACCGACGGAACGGCAAAGCTGACAAACGTCATGTCCCGCCGCAATCTCATACCGGCATATTGTAAGGTGTGATGATTTCCACCGCCGACAAGGATGCCGGCGCGATACGTCCGGAAACACCGCGGCTCATCACAGCGCGGAACGCCGTACGCGCATCGGAGCGCAGGTCGTGATGCAGTACGAAGCCGATCTTGCCGGCTTTCAAGAGCGCGCGGTTATCGGCATCGAGATCATGCGCGACGAACGCCCGGATCGGCCGCCCCGCCGCCTCGAATGCCGCCAGCACCGCGCGATTTCCGCCGCCGATCGAATAGACCGCATCGATCGTCTCGTCGGCCGCGATCGCCCGCGCCGCCAGAATGCCGGTCGCCGCGTCCGTTCCGTGCCCTTCGCTGATCTCGGTAATGCCGATCTCGTGGTATCGCTCGCGGATGACCCGGCGAAAGCCGATCTCGCGCTCCTCTTCGCCACGGAACCGCCCACTCGAGAGCGTCACCAACACCCGCCCGGGCGCGCCGGCAAACCGCTCGCCGATCAGATAGGCAGCGGTCTCGCCCGCTGCCCGGTTATCCGCTCCCGCATAGGCGATCCGCGCCGAATTGGGCAGGTCGGTCACCAGCGTCACCACGGGGATGCCCGCCTCCTCCAGTCGCGACACGGCGGTGTCGATCTCTGGCACATCCGGCGCCTTCAGCACGACCGCCTTGGTGCCGCGCAGCCGTATCCGGTCGAGAAGTTGGACGATCTCCGCCGGCTTCATCACCTCGGCGAA
Organism: Rhizobium sp. 2MFCol3.1; assembly: GCF_000377565.1. Lineage (GTDB taxonomy): Bacteria > Pseudomonadota > Alphaproteobacteria > Rhizobiales > Rhizobiaceae > Rhizobium. The sequence continues at coordinate 25,118 of NZ_KB898381.1, forward strand.
GTGAAAGCGGCAGCGAAACACCGTCGGCAGAAAGGTCGCAACTTCAGCCTCAAAGGCGGCGCGGACCGTCGTGCTGAAGCGCTCGGGCGTTTCCATCACGATGTCGATCGCGATCGTCCGCCCGCCCGCGGCCACCTCCGTCTGCTGCTTCTCAAGCTCGGCGATCGCCGCCCGCACCCGCAGCTCCGTCTGCCGCCGCACACCCGGCCGGCCGTTCAGCACCCGATCCACCGTTGCCGTGCTCAAGCCCGCCTGAAAGGCGATATCCTTGACGAGAAAGACATGCGCCATGCCGTGAGATTCCGATCCAATTTGATGTATTTTTGATGGATTCCTGATCTATCACAGCCCTCGCCGCGCCGTATAGTGCCTTCATCAGGAATGGAGGAGCATCTGATGAAAACCGACAATCTGCAGAAGCTGCGCGCCGACCGCGTCTGGCTCACCGAGGATGCCTGCGATCTCGACGACTTCCGGGCGCTGGCCGAAAAGACAACATCGCTCGCCGATTACCCGAATGCAGCCGCGGTCGAGAAAAACGTGCTGATCTATGACAGCCGCAATGTGAGGGCTGTCATCGCGGATCCCGAGGGCAAGCGCGCGCTCTTGGCCGAGATCTGCGAAGCCTTCGCCGAGGGCCCCGGCGTCGTCGTCTTCACCGGCGCCTATGAGGACACCGGCGTCATCGACCGCACCAGCAAGATCTTCGACGACATCATTACCGAACAGCACCGCACGTCGACCGGCGGCGGTGATCACTTCGCCAAGGCCGGCGCCAACGACCGCATCTGGAACTCGCTCGAAAAACACTGCCTCGCCGACCCCGACAATTTCGCCGAATACTACGCCAACCCGATCGTGGCGCTGGCAAGCCAGGCATGGCTTGGCCCGAGCTACCAGATGACGGCGCAGGTCAACCGCGTGAACCCCGGTGGCGCTGCCCAATCCGCGCACCGTGATTATCACCTCGGCTTCCAGTCCTCTCAGGTGATCGAGCAGTTTCCCGTCCACGTCCACAGGCTCTCGCCGGTGCTGACGCTGCAGGGCGCGGTCGCCCATTGCGACATGCCGCTCGAAAGCGGACCGACGCTCTTCCTGCCGAACAGCCAGACCTATGTGCCCGGTTATCTCGCCCTCAAGCGCCAGGAATTCCGCGACTATTTCGAGAAAAACCACGTGCAGCTGCCGCTGAAGAAGGGCGACGTCGTCTTCTTCAACCCGGCGCTCTTCCATGCCGCCGGCACCAACCGCTCGGCCGACATCAAGCGCGTCGCCAACCTGCTGCAGGTCTCCTCAGCCTTCGGCCGCGCCATGGAAACGGTCGACCGCCAGCGCATGAGCGCCACCCTCTTCCCAGCGCTGAAGCGACTTTCCGACACGCTCTCGAAAGCCGAAATCGCTAACGCGGTGGCGGCCTGCGCCGAGGGCTACTCCTTCCCCACCAACCTCGACCGCGACCCGCCGGTCGGCGGCCTCGCGCCGAAGACGCAGGCGCAGCTGATGCACGAGGCGCTGGCTGCGGGCTGGAGCGACGAGATGTTCGCCGAGGCACTGGCCAAACAGGCGGAGAAGAAGCTGAGCTGAGCACGCAGCACGGCACTCAATTGCAACAACGAAAAAGGCCTCTCGCATCGCGAGGGGCCATTCGCGCATCATCAGTCACAGATTATTGGGAGGAACCATATATGAGCACAGACCACAGCCGCCTCGACGGCAAGATCGCCATCGTCACCGGCGGCACGCAGGGCCTCGGCGCCACCATCGCCCGGCTGTTTGCCGAGCGCGGCGCCAAGGGCATCGTCATCTGCGGCCGCAACGCCGACAAGGGCCGCGCAAAGGTCGAGGAGATCTCAAGCGCGACCGGCGCCGAGGTGGTCTATGTCCAGGCCGATCTCTCGAAGGTGGAGGATGCCAGCAAGGTCGTGCAGGCCTGCGACAGGGCTTTCGGCCGCGTCGATGCGCTGGTCAACGCCGCCGCCACCACCGATCGCGGCACCATTCTCGACACCAGCCCCGAACTCTTCGACGCCATGTTCGCGATCAACGTCCGCGCGCCCTTCTTCCTGATCCAGGAAAGCGTGAAAATCATGCGCCGCGAAAAAACCGAAGGCACGATCGTCAATATCGGCTCGATGTCGGCCAAGGCCGGCCAGCCCTTCATCGCCGCCTATTGCGCCTCCAAGGGCGCGCTCGAAACGCTGACCAAGAACACCGCCTACGCGCTGCTGCGCAACCGCATCCGCGTCAACGGATTGAACATCGGCTGGATGGCCTCGGAAGGCGAGGACCGCATTCAACGCGAGTTCCACGGCGCCGCCGCCAACTGGCTGGACGAAGCCGCCGCCGCCCAGCCCTTCGGCCGCCTCGTCGACCCCGAGGAAGTGGCCCGCGCCTGCGCCTATCTCTCATCGCCCGAATCCGGCCTGATGACCGGCTCGATGATCTGCTTCGACCAATCTATCTGGGGTGCCTACGACGGCTCGCCGCACCCGCAAGTCCCACTCTGAAACATGCCAAAGCCAAAAACACCAGAGCCTCGGCCTTTTGCGCCGCCGGGCTCTGGCACGTCGCTTCGTTTACGTTTACGAAGGAGATCAAATCGCTTTGGGAGGAGCAGCCTGTGTCGCAAGATGCGCTTTATGACATCAGAGATGATCGTTTCAATCGCCTGATCGCGGGCAGCGCCAGGCTGGAAGAACTCTATTCCGGTTGCCGCTGGGCCGAGGGTCCCGTCTGGTTCTCCGATCTCAACTGCCTGCTCTGGAGCGACATCCCCAACGAGCGCATCATGCGCTGGGTGCCCGATGGCGGCGCCTCGGTCTTCCGCTCCCCATCCAACTACGTCAACGGCAACACCCGCGATCGCCAGGGCCGGCTTGTCTCCTGCGAACATGGCGGCCGCCGTGTCACCCGCACGGAACCTGATGGCCGCATCACCGTGCTCGCCGATCGCTACAAGGGCAAGCGCCTGAATTCTCCCAACGACGTCGTCGTCCGCTCCGACGGCTCCATCTGGTTCACCGATCCGAGCTACGGCATCATGTCCGACTATGAAGGCCACAAGGCCGAGCCCGAGCAGGAAACCAGAAACGTCTACCGCATCGATGCCGGAACCGGCGAAATCGAAGCGGTCGCCACCGACTTCATCCAGCCCAATGGGCTTGCTTTCTCGCCGGATGAAAAGCAGCTCTACATCGCCGATTCAGGCTCCTCGAACCACGAGGTGCCGCGCCATATCCGCGTCTTCGACGTCGTCGACGACCGCAAGCTGACCAACAGCCGCTACTTCTGCTCGATCGACAACGGCGTGCCCGATGGTTTCCGTTTCGACGTTGCCGGCAACCTCTGGAGCAGTGCCGCCGACGGCGTTCACTGCTTCGCGCCAGACGGCACCCTTCTCGGAAAGATCAAGGTTCCGCAGACGGTCTCCAACATCACCTTCGGTGGCCAGAAGAAAAACCGCCTGTTCATAACCGCGACGCAATCGGTCTACGCCATTTACACGACGACCAACGGCGCCCAGTACCCGTAAGCCAAAACTGACATTGAAAGCGCGCCGGGCCACTTGCTGCGTCCGGTTGCGCTTCCGTCCCCGATACCGTTACTGCCGTGAGAGACTGACATGCGTTCCATCGTTCCCTATAACGAATCCTGGGCTTTCCATGAGGGTGCCGGCCAGCATCTGCTGCGCGATTTCGACGGCCGCTTCATCGTCAACCTGCCGCATACGGCGGTTGAACTCCCGTTCAACTATTTCGATGAAGCGAGCTATCAGCGCGCTTTCACCTATCAGAAACTGCTGCGCTGGATGCCGGAATTCGAGGGCCGCGAGGTCTCGCTTGTGTTCGACGCCGCCATGGCCGACGCCGTGGTCTATCTGAACGGCGAGGAAATCATCGCCCACAAGGATGGCTATACCCCCTTCGAGGCGCGCCTGACCAACGGCCTGCAACGCGGCGACAACCTGATATCAGTCACCATCGACGGCAGCGAGAACCCCGCCATCCCGCCCTTCGGCGGCGCGATCGATTACCTGACTTACGCCGGCATCTATCGCGAGGTCTGGCTGAAGGTCACCGATCCCGTCTCGATCCACAACGTCAAGATCGAGACCACGGATGTGCTCTCGGAAGAAAAGTCCGCCTCCGTCCGCGTCCATCTCTCCAACCCCCGCAACGTGCACTTCCTGGCAACGCTGACGGCCTCGCTCGCCGATATCGATGGAAACGTGCTTGCCACCGCGTCAGCGGACACGACCGGCGACGACGCAACGCTCGATTTCAGCGGCCTGACCGGTATCGCTCTCTGGGATATCGACAATCCGGAACTCTACCGGATGACGGTGGAGCTGAAGACCAGCCACGGTTCCGACAGGCTGACGACCAGCTTCGGCTTCCGCACCGCCGAGTTCACCCCTGAGGGCTTCCGGCTGAACGGCCGCCCCCTGAAGCTGCGCGGGCTCAACCGCCATCAATCCTTCCCCTATGTCGGCTACGCCGCCGGGCGCTCCGCGCAGGAACGCGACGCCGACATCATGAAATCCGTGCTGAAGTGCAACATGGTCCGCACCTCGCACTATCCGCAGTCGAAGTGGTTTCTCGACCGCTGCGACAAGATCGGTTTGCTCGTGTTCGAGGAGATCCCCGGCTGGCAGCACATCGGCGACCAGGAATGGCAGCATGAATCGATCCGCAACGTCCGCCGGATGATCGAGCGCGACTGGAACCATCCGTCGATCGTCATCTGGGGCGTGCGCATCAACGAGAGCCAGGACAGCCACCATTTCTACGCCGAGACCAACCGGCTTGCCCGCGAGCTAGACCCCACCCGCCCGACCGGCGGCGTTCGCTACATCACCGATAGCGAGCTGCTCGAGGACGTCTACACGATGAACGACTTCATCCTCGGCAACGAGGAGCTGCCCGGCACCAACCGCCCGCGCACGCCGCTGCGCCCGCAGCAGGAGAGCACCGGCCTCTCCTACAAGGTGCCTTACATGATCACCGAATTCGGTGGTCACATGTACCCGACCAAGATCTACGACCAGGAAGCGCGCCAGGCCGAACATGTCCGCCGCCACCTCGAAGTGTTGAATGCCGCCTATGGCGATCCCGACATAGCGGGCGCCATCGGCTGGTGCATGTTCGACTACAACACCCACAAGGATTTCGGCTCCGGCGACCGCATCTGCTATCACGGCGTCATGGACATGTTCCGCGAACCGAAATTCGCCGCCTACGCTTATGCCAGCCAGTGCGAACCGTCCGATGACGTCATCATGAAGCCGGTGACTTTCTGGGCACGCGGCGAGCGCAATATCGGCGGCGTGCTCCCTTTGATCGTGCTGACGAATTGCGACGAGGTCGAGCTGACCTATGGCTCGGTGACCAAGCGCGTCGGCCCCGACTACGAGAACTTCCCGCACCTGCCGCATCCGCCTGTGGTCTTCGACCACCGCCACTTCACCGCCGACGAACTCGGCATCTGGGGCCAGAAATGGATCGACGGCAGCTTCACCGGCTATGTCGGCGGCGCGCCCGTCGCGCAGCTGACGCTGGTCGCCGATCCGCTGCCGACGACGCTGCAGGTGGTGGCCGACAGCATCCGGCTGAAGGCACGCGAACGCGACACCACCCGCGTCGTTCTGCGCGCGCTGGACCAGCAGGGCCAGCGCCTGCCCTTCCTGAATGAAGTCGTCACGATCAGCCTTAAGGGCCCGGCAAAGATTGTCGGCCCCAGCACCATCCCGCTCCAGGGCGGCACGGCTGGTCTCTGGATCGAGACCACGGGCCTGACCGGCGAGATCACGCTGGAAGCCACCTGCCCCCGCTTCGGTAAAGTCACACTGACGCTTGCCGCCGTGTGACGGCGCCCAGAGCCCCGGTCTTCATAAGCCAGGGCTCGATGCGTTCCCTACGGCGCTCAGACCGGAGCGACCGAGCGAACACTGCCGTTGTTGTCGACAATGCAGGAGTATTTCTTACCGCCTGCATCCAGATCGACGGCGAACGTCCCATCCGGCTGTAGCCGTGAGCCTGTCGGCAGAACCTTGACGCCGGCTCCGGCGCTGCTTGTCACCGCATTCGCGCAAAGCAATTGCAGATCTGCCGGCGCCGTCATCAGTGTTGTACGCGCCATGGCTTCTGGTGGCGGCGGCGCGGGCGTACAGGCGCCCAACGACAACAGTCCGGCCAGGGCCAGAAGAGCCCGACCGCCTCGCTTCAACTCTTCTCTCGACATCTGTCCCCTCCAGACGTTGATAATTTGAGGCCTGATCAATCCCCGACCAATGCCGGCGCTATCGATCAGATACCCTTGTAAAGCGCGGCCCCCTGCATGAGCACGATGACCTTGGCGCCGATCTGAACCCTCGAATGCAGGTCCGTCACATCGTCATTGTTGAGCCTGATGCACCCGGACGACACGTCGAGCCCGATCGTCCAGGGCTCGGCCGTGCCGTGAATGCGGTAGATCGTGTCCTGGTCGCCGGCGTAGAGATAAAGCGCCCGCGCCCCGAGCGGGTTCTCTGGCCCACCCGGCATGCCGGCCGCCCATTTTGCCGCATTCGCATCGCGCGCCACCATTTCGGCCGGCGGCGTCCATACCGGCCACTCGGCCGTGCGCCCGACCCTGACGATCCCCGCCCAGCCGAACCCATCGCGGCCGACACCGATGCCGTAGCGGATCGCCTGCCCGCCCGGCTGCACGAGGTAAAGAAAATGCTGGTTGCCGTCTATGATGATCGTCCCCGGCGGCTCCGCGGTGCGAAATGTCACCATCTGCCTGCGAAAGGCCTCCGGCGATTGCTTGTTGCGCGCGTAATATTGCCGGGCCTTCTTGTTGTCGTAATCGACCCATGTTCGCGTCTTGGCGTCATAGATCTGCGTCTGCGCCAGCACGATGACGGGCGCAAGCAACATCGCGGCCGCCGCAACCGGCAGCCCCTTGCGCAAACGCCGGCTTACCCAGCTGAACGTCCGATTGCATTTCGCCAGAGAAGAAGACCGAACCCTCATGGCTTCGCCCACCCATCGATCCGCGCCGCGTTGCGCTCCACCCACGCCTTGGCATAGCCGAGCGGCGCCTGCCGCTCCACCTCGAGCGCATAGCTCATCGCCGTCGCCTCCTCCGGCGTCAGGTCGACCTTTTCGAGGAAGGCCGCGATCTCCGGGTGCTTGCTGGCAAGCGCTGTTGAATAGGCGATACGAAAGGTCGCCGTGTCCCAGGCCGTCGAGGCCGAGGACTTCTTGATCCAAAGCGGATCGGTCGCACTTGCCAACGACCATTTGGCCGCATCGTGCTTGGGTTCTTCAAGCCTGACGATCTTGTGCAGATCGAAGACGAAATGCGGCGCATAGCAGGCGAACACCACCGGCTGGCCGGTCGCGACCGCAGCATCGATGCCGGCCATCGCCACCTCTTCCTCGGCCTCCACCAGTGTCATCGTCTTGGCGTAACCGTAGCTGTTCGCCCGCACGCGCTCGATCCCCGTCGACGACCATGTCGGCGCACCGATCCACATCTCCCCCTTGCCGTCGCCATCCGTATCGAGAAGACTGGTCTTTTCAGGATCGCTGAGATCGGCGATATCAGTGATCCCCTTCTCAGCCGCCGCAGGGGTCGCGCAGATGCCCTGCCACGCAGGAACCGTGTGCTTGGCCAGAACGACCACACCCTTCTCGGTCACGAATTTCTCGATGACATCGGCGAGATTGGGCTGCCAGACCTCCGGGTGGATGTCGACGCTCCCCTTCTCCAGCCCGGCAAAGGCGTTGAGCGTGCCCATTTCCTGGACGAGAGCAGGCTGTTTGAACTCTTTCTCGATCGCGACCTTGAGAATAAAAGCCGTTGCCTGACCGGATGGCCAGTTCGGCATGGCGATCTTGAGATCATCCGCAAGGACAGGCGCCCCAGCCCCCAAGACGGACAATAAAACGACGAAAACGCCGCAACCGGCATCATCTCTCACAATGTTCCCCCCTCGGCAGACACTGATCGGATCGCATGCTGATATTTCAACGCAAGGATGCAGAAGCGGGAGCGGTTAGTCAAGCGTAGAGTGTTTTAGAAAAGGAAGATCAACGCCGCAGGCCGGAAGCCCATGCGCCGACGCGCGATGCCATCGCCGCCATATGATCCGCCGCCGAGAAGCCGGAGAGAGCCTTGCGCGGCTTCAGATCATGATCGCCATCCTCGAGCCAGAAGATATCGATCGCGGGCGAAAGCGAATAGCCCGCGACGTCCTCGCGCGTCCCGAACGCATCCCGCGTCCCCTGGCAGATCAGTGTCGGCGTCTCGATCGCGCTCAGATGCGCCGTGCGCAATTGCGTCGGCTTTCCCATCGGATGGAACGGATAGCCAAGGCACAGCAATCCGGCGATATCGCCCGAGCGATAGAGATCATCCGCAACCATGCTGGCAATCCGCCCACCCATCGACTTGCCGCCGATGACAAGCGGACCGCTGGCGCCAAGGTCACGAACCGCCGCCAGATATTCCGGGATCAACGTCTCCGCCTTGGGCGGCGGCGGACGCCGATCGGATCGCCGCCGCTCGGCCATGTAACCGAACTCAAACCGAACGACCCGCATTCCGGCCGCAGCGATAGCCTCGGAAAACCGCTCCATGCCCGCGGAATCCATGGCACCGCCGGCACCATGCGCGAGAAGGATCGTCACGGGGGCGTTGTCGGGACCGGCAGACAGGAAAGACGTGCTCATGCCGATCTCATTACAGGATAAGTCCGCGCGCCGACAGGGGGCGTGTCCAGCTGGGGCTTTGATGTCCGGCAATTGGTTGCTCACCGGATTGCTGCAAACAGATCCCGAGGACAGCTAATCCGCCCGCGGCAAGCCCGCCTGCTTTCGCTCACCCATCCGATCGACGAGCAGCGAGTAGGCGACGTAGTATTTGTAGATGTTGCTGACATATTGCACCGTTTCGCGTCCAACGATCGCAGCCGCACCGTTTTCGACGTTCCCGAACCAGACGTTGGGATCGAGCCCCATCGTCCTTGCCTTCTCTCGAAATTTCCGGAGATTGCCGGGACCGGCATTGTAGGCCGCAAAAGCGAAAAGCTGTCGGTCCTTCGGCGAAAGGGCCTCATCGTCGATATATGTCTTGATCAGATGCCGCAGATATTTGGCGCCCGCCTCGACATTGCGATCCGGGTCCTTCTCGATGCCGCTGATGCCGACGACCTTGTCCTTGGCCGTCGATGGCAGCATCTGCATGATGCCGACCGCCCCGCGCGGTGAGCGCCGGGACTGGTCGAGTTGCGATTCCTGATAGCCCTGGGCCATCAGCATCAGGTAATCGAATGTGTAGGTGTCGCCGTATTTGCGGAATATCTCGATGAGCGTCTGGAAGCGCTCGACGTCCGAGGGCGAATAGGCGCGTTTGACGATCTTGTCCTGCTTGAAGAAGCTGTTGCGCAAGATGTTGCCGAAGGTGGTGCCCACCTTGTGCGTTGCCACGAAGGCATTCAGTTCCATCATCAACTCGGGACTGTTCTTGCGGATGGCCCAGGCGATCTTCCCTTCAGATGACAAGACGACATCATCGCGTACCTTCATGTCGGAGAAGACATGCGACCAGATGTCGGCCTTGTATCGGTCGACGATGGTGAAGGGCAGAAGGTCGGCGTTGACCATCTCCATCAGGTCTTCATCCTCCAGGCTTTCATCCATCGGATCGATGACGATCTCCGGCTTGCCGGCGGCGGCCAGTTCCTTGTTCTTCGCCAGCAGATGCTCGTGATAGCTGCTCGATGGCCGGACGGCGACATGCTTGCCCGAGAGATCATCGATGTTCTCCAGCGCTGGGCTTCCAGGGGCGGCGACCAAGACCTCCTGCGCATCGCTATAGAGCGGATCGGCGAAATCGACCTCCTTCAAACGATCGTCGGTCACGGTGAGGTTGGCCATGACGATATCGCCGAGACCTTCGTTGAGCGCCGGCAGCAACCTGTCGCGCGGCATGGGCACGAAGACGATGGTGATATGATCGATCTGCTTCTTGCGATCCTTGTTCAGGACCTTCTCCAGCTCCCGCCCGAATTCCACCGCCGTCCCGAATTGGCGCCCCTTATCGATGAAATAGACCGTCTTGCTGAACGGCACGAGCACTCGAACGATGCGGCGCTCCTTCATCGCCTGGAGATCGATGACGTGCTTTTCGATCAGGGAGCGGGCTGCGGGCTCACGAGCTTCGGCAGCCATGGGGGCGAAGAGCGCCACGACCGCGACCAGAGTGAGCGCCGCCTTCAAATGGAACCTCATTGCAGCCTCCCAGCCTAGGCCATCATCCGATGAGCGCTGCGGCAGCATTGCGCGCGCTGCCGCGGCGATACAAGAGAACTATTGCGGCGCGAGCCGCTCGAGCTCGTTCAGCCGCTTCAAGGCTGCTTGTTGGCGCAGCAGGCCGTAGTTGATGTTGCTTGCGTTCAGGCTGCTGCCTTCCTGGTAAGGGTATTCGGTGAAGTCGGAGAAGAAGTCCTTGATCTTTGCCTGGACCGGCACCAGCAGCCACATGTTGCGGGCGAGGAACTCGATGGCGCCGCCGCCTTCGTGCAGCCCGCGTTCATAGGGGTCCATGCGCAGGTTGGCGATGTTGGCCCAGGCCGGAACCTCGCGTGTCGCCGTGGCGATGTTGCCTTCGCTGTTGATCGCGAAGCTGAGCTTCCAGTCGTTCCAGCGGATGGCGTTGAGATTGCCGCCCTGATCAAAATAATAGACCGCGTCGCGAGGACCGGTCTTCACTTCACCCTTCAGCATGGGGGCGAGGTCATAGCCGTCGAGATGCACCTTGAAGGTCTTGGTTCCCGAGGTGAACCCGGCCTTCATCTCTTCCTTGATGTTGGCGATGCCCGCCGCGCCGGCGAATGTCGGCATCCAGTCCATGAGGGTGACGATGTCGTTGACCTCGGTTCCCGGCTTTACGACGCCAGGCCAGCGCACCATCATCGGAATGCGGAAGCCGCCCTCCCATGTCGTGCCCTTTTCACCGTGGAACGGCGTCATCGCGCCATCCGGCCACAGCGCAAGCTCGGCGCCGTTGTCGGTGGTGTAGAGGACGATGGTGTTGTCAGCGATGCCGAGTTCGTCCAGCTGGTCAAGAAGCTGGCCGACATGGCCGTCATGCTCCACCATCCCGTCGGCGTGAATGCCCTTGCCGGTCTTGCCGAGCGAATCCGCCTTCAGATGCGTGAAGACGTGCATTCGCGTCGAGTTGAACCAGCAGAAGAACGGCTTGTCGGCTTTCGCCTGCCGGCCGATGAAGTCCTTGGCGGCGCCTAGAAACTCCTCGTCCACCGTCTCCATGCGCTTGGTATTGAGCGCGCCGGTATCTTCGATCTTTCCGTCCGCGGTGGCCTTGATCACGCCGCGCGGCCCGAACTGCCGGCGGAAGGCGGGATCCTTCGGGTAGAAGTAGCCTTCCGGCTCCTCTTCCGCATTGAGGTGATAGAGGTTGCCGAAGAACTCGTCGAAGCCATGCTTGGTCGGCAGATGCTGGTCCTGGTCACCGAGGTGGTTCTTGCCGAACTGGCCCGTCGCGTAGCCTTGCGTTTTCATGACGTCGGCGATCGTCGGCATCCAGTCCTGGATCCCGTGGGGATCGCCCGGCATGCCGATGGTGAGCAGGCCGGTGCGGAACGGTTCCTGGCCGAGAATGAAGGAGGCGCGTCCGGCCGTGCAGCTCTGCTGGCCATAGGAATCCGTGAAGATCGCGCCTTCCCTGGCGATACGATCGATGTTGGGCGTCCGATACCCCATCAGCCCCATCGTGTACGCGCTGATCTGCGGAATGCCGATATCGTCGCCGAAGATGACGAGGATGTTCGGCTTCTTGCCTGTCGTCCCCGACTGCGGCTGGGCGGCCTGTTGTGCTTGAGCGCTGGCGGTGTTCCCCATGGAGGCAGCCGCCAGAGCGGTTACGGCAAGAGAACTTCCGCCAAGCAGAAGGTTGCGGCGGCTCACAGATGCCGATTGGGAATCGCGGTTGCCACTTTCGGTATTATCCATCTGGTAGTCTCCTCGATTGGAACCGTGCCAGGATAGACAGCGCGACTTCTCGCATCCGCAAAGGGACGTTGCGTTAAATCGAGCGTAAAACTCCGACACATTGCGACGTGCAGGTCATGCGTTACGTGTGATCGGTGTCAGCTCTTGTTTGCCACAGAGGTCGAGGCAGGCCTGACAACCAGGACGGTAGCGTCGCTTTAGATATCGCGCGAGAGGTTCGTACCGTTCGTACTGTAGCCGTGTCCCGGGTTCAGTGGCGGAAGGCTGCTCTGATTGGCAGCGCCAGCCGTTTTCCTGACATCGACTGCGGACGCCAGAGCCTTGCGATCGAGATTACCGCCTTCCCGTTTGAAGAGCTTTCGCGAAAGCACTTCCACTTGGGATGACAATTCGGCGGACCCTGCTCGCGCCCACATGTCGAGCGTGCGGAACCCCACGTGGCGGCTCCATTGCTGAAGAGCGTTGTAGACCTCCATTTCAGGTGCGGTCAGGATCGTCTTTCGCAACCCCTTTAGGCGATGGCTGTAGGACGAGTGGCGCCGCTCGCGAGCACGATCGATCCGTGACCTGATCGTGGGCAAGGCCCGGTAACCGATCCAGAGCAGCCCCGAGACAGCAAGAAAAAGTGCGATGGCGATCGCCGCTTTCTGGCGCTGGACATAGGGAAGCGGCCGGGGCGCATCTTCAAGCACGGGCTTGATTTCGGCGGCGGGGCTCAAGGCAGCCGATACGTTGATCGTCATCGCCGGCAACGAGGCGGATTTGCTCTCGTGGCTCAAGACGTCGAACCAGCTGTAGGATACCTCCGGCAAGACGAACGCCCCTTCCCTGTCGGCCGTATAGACAAATGTCTCGGTTCGCCGGCTGGCCGTGTTGCGCCCAAGGGCGATACCATCCTGGATGGCGGGTGCGTTTTCATATCGGTGAAGCCCGGCTGCGTTTCCCGGGTCCAGCGGCGGTATCATCATCGCCTGGGTGTCTTGCGCGGTGATCGATATCGTTCGGGTCAGCGCATCCCCGACCTTCATGGTGCGGGCGTCTGGATCGAACGACTGCTCGACCACAAGATTGCTTGCCGCGAACGTGACATGCTGCTCCTTGCCCGCCACCCCCTCGACATTGAAGGACACTGCCGGCGCATTCACCGTCGCCTTCGTTTGCTTGCCGTCGGAGGCGTGGCCGAACTCGATGCCAAACGCCGGCAATGTGTAGGCGCCGGAAACCTGCGGCACGATCGCATATGTCTTGCGGATACCGGTATATTGCACGCCGTCGATCGTTTCGGTGAGGTTTTGCGAGCGCTCGTCCGGAAGCGTGACCAGGGCATGGGGAAGATCGAAAAGCGGAAACTGCGGCGGCGACGTGAAGAAGTCAGGGACGTAAACATCCACATCGACAAGGACTTGCTGGCCGGCAACGATGCCGCCTGTCCCTTCCACGGTCGTCCGGGCGAAAGGTTCGGCGCCATGTGCGAATGAGGGGACGGAAAACAAGGCGAAGAGGAGGATTGCCTTTCTCACGGTTGAGCTCCTTCGGCCTCGATCGCGAATTTCCTGGCCATGAGATCAGCGGGACTGACCTGGATGTTCTTCATCCACATCTCCGAAGTCTGCTCGGCAACCGCCATTTCGCCGGCCTTGCCCTTCTTCCCCTTGTCGTCGAACTGGATGCTGTCGGGTTTTTGGTTGGGGTCCTGTTCCTGCTCCTGCTCTGCGTCCTGTTGTTGCTTCAGCAGTTGCCGGGCGATCGCCAGGTTCGTGGTGGCGTCGGGCCAGTCCGTCCGCTGCTCCAATGCCTTGGTGTAGGCGGCGACCGCCTCTTCGAGCTTGCCCAGATGCAGCAACGCGTTTCCCTGGTTGTACCAGCTCTCCGGCGTGTCGACGGACGCAAAGGCGTCGAGCGCATCCTGGTAGCGGGCGGCGCGATAGAGCGCAGTACCTTTCCACATCGGATCGCGAAAATGGTCGGCGGCCGTCGGATAATCGCCCTTTTGATAGGCTTGGCGCCCCTGCTGGTCCGGCGTCAGCCACATGTCGGCGAAATCGAAGGCGGAAGCCGATGTTGGCGAGAGGACATGAACGGCGAGGAAGACTGCGGACAACCTGACAAGCCAGCCGCGCCGAAATGACAACGCCGACAACAGCGCCGCAGGGGCGATCAGCCACCAGCCGAGGTCGTGCCAGCGGTCGCCCTGGGTCGCCGTCTGCTGGACGAAATTGGTTCGGACACGCTGCGCTAGCCATTGAATATCGGTATCGTCCCGCGTGATGGTCGCGACATCGGCGCCGGTATCGCTGCCGAACTTTTTCAGGGCATCGACATCGAGTTTGGCCGTCAGCCGAGCACCGCCGGCACTGTCAAGAAAGCTGCCGTCAGCCTGCTTCACCACGCCACCCTCCGAGGTACCGATACCGAGAACGACGATGGCGCTGCCGATCTGCCTGACGCCCGCGGTGGCGGCCGGTTCGATGCCATCCGTGAGAAGCGCGATTGTCCCCGACGTTCCATCCCGTTTCAAGAGGGCGTCGGCCAGCTTGAGCGCGGCCACCGTGTCCCGGCCGGGCTTCGGCATGATACGCGTCGCCAGTGCATCGGTATAGGTCTCGATCAGTTCCGCATCGTCGGTCAGCGGCACGACGAGATGGGCGGTTCCGGAATAGGCAATCACGGCGGTGCGCGCGCCGTTGCGCGCCGCAAGCAGATCATCGATCTTCAGCTTAACCCGCTCGATCCGGCTTGGAGAAATGTCGATCGCATCCATCGTGGGAGAAAGATCGACGGCAATCACCAGCGAGGCGGTATCGGCTACGAACGGCGGCGCCTCGCGCTTCCAGGTCGGCCCGGCGACGCCAAGCGTCGCGAGCGCAAGCAGCGCGGCGAGAACCCAGGCGAGCGCATGGCGATGCCTGCGATCCGGCTGAACGATCAGGCTGTCGAGCAGATGCGGCGCGATCAATCCTTTCCAGCGGTTGCGAGTATCCCCCGCCCGCGATGCCATCCAGATGATGATGGGCGGCGCGAGAAGGGCAAGGAGCCACAGTGGGCGAAGGAAGTGAAAGTCCGAAATCACGCGCTCGCCCTCCTGCGGATGAGGCCAAGCATGCCGGTCAAGCCGTACCATGCGACGGCGAGTGCCACGGCTGCGCCGAGCGGCCAGTGGAAGAGCTCGATGCGCGGCCGCCAGGAAAGCTGCTTCTGATCCTGTGGCGTGATCCGGTCGAGCTCGTCATAGATATCCTGCAGCTGCTTCTGGTCGCCGCCGAAGAAATAGCGCCCGCCGGTGGTTTCTGCGATCTTCTCCAGAGACGCTGTGTCGAGCTTGTCCTCGCCTGTCGCGGCCGGGTTGCCGATGCCGACGGCGTGGATGAGGATACCCTTGGTCCGGGCGATATCAGCCGCCTTGAGCGGCGGCATCTTGCTTGCCGTGTCGTTGCCATCGGTGAGAAGGATCATCACCTTCTCGGGCACCGTGGTCTTTTCGAACATGCGAATGCCGAGACCGAGCGTATCGCCCAGCGCCGTTCGCGGCCCGGCGATGCCAGGAAGCAACCCCTCGACCAATGTCTCGACCAACGCATGGTCCATCGTGAACGGTGCCAGCGGATAAGGAGCATCGCCGAAGGCAATCAGGCCGATGCGATCGCCGGAACGCTTGGCGACGAAGTCTGCGACAACAGCTCTCACCGCATCGACACGTGCCTTCGATGCTCCGTCGGGCGCCACGAAATCGCGGGTGTCCATCGACTGGGAGAGGTCGAGTGCCAGGAGAATGTCGCGCTGCGGCTCGGTCTTCTCCAATGGCGGTTCCACATATTGTGGGCGCGCCAAGGCGACGACGATGAGGCACCAGACAAGAACATCGACGACTATTTGCGCCCAGGACCGTCTGGGGACCACCGAGCCAACCGTGGGCTCGACACCGGCGGCGCGGGCGACCTGATCGAAGAAAGCCAGCCGGACCGACGCCGAGGTCTCGCGATGCGCCGGCACCAGCCACCAGACCAGCAGCGGAAGAGGCAGAAGCAGCAGCGCCCATGGCATATCAAGCTGATACATGATGCCTCTCGATCCAGCGCCGCGCATCGCGCAGGAGATCATCCGTGGCATCGGCGCCCAATATCGCGCCGCCGCGATATTCGAGATCGTCGAGATAGCGTTTCAAGGCGTCGCCGATTTCGCCATGAGAGCTCAGAAACCCGACCCACTCGTCGCCCGAGACCGCCGCGATCGTCTTGCGTGGCCAGGCCGCGAGCGCCGTTCGCTTGAGCAATTCGCCCAGCCGCGCGCCTGCTCCAGCGCGCGTTCCTCGGCTTTGGAAATCGCCCGCGATCTCGTCGAGAAGCCGCAACGCCTCGCGACGATAGGCGTTGCGGCGCCAGCGTCTGTAGAGAAGCAACCCCCACAGCAGGATTGCCGCCAGCAGGATCAGCGCCAGGGCGAGCCACCCCCAAGTCTGCGGCATCCAGGAGACGGGCTGCGGGACCGCGATGTCCTTGAAGGAGCGAAGGGCAGCCTCGGTGATCGGATCGGATCGGGCCTGCTCTTCCATCACCGCCTCCGTTGCCGCCAGGCGGATTGCTCCAGCAGGCTTCGTAATTGAGGCGCGACCTCTTCGGCTGCGGAGATCGGCAGCATCGGCAGCCCGAGCTGGCGCTGCCAGGCGCGAAGTTCGTCGCCACGATCCTTGGCGAACGTGTCGATGGACCGGCGCACCGCCGGCTGGCCCAGTGGCAACTCGGCCTGCAACGTTCCACCGCTGACGACAATGTCACCAGAGGACGGCAATTCGAGCAGGAAGGGATCGTAGACCAGCAGACAGACGACGTCGTTTCGCGAGGAGAGCTGCAGCAGCAACTGGCGCGTCGTCTCGCTGTGGCCGTTGAAATCGCTGACAACGACGACAAGAAAATCATGCTGGGCGATCTCGGCCACCCGGTGCAGCACCTCATCGAGCGCAGTCGGCGACGGGAGAACCGCGTAGGTCGAATTCAATCCGCCGTTCAGGCTTGCTATCCTGTCGGCGAAAGCGATCACCGCATTTCGGCTGCGATGCGGCTTCACGTCGCTTATGGTCTGGTCGTCGAACACAAAGCCGCCGACGCGATCACCGGAGCCCAGAATGCGCCAGGCCGTCAGCATCGCAGCCTGCGCCGCCGCGACCGATTTCATCGCCAGCCGACTTCCGAAGAACATGTTGATCCGCTGATCGACGACGAGAATGGCGGGGCGCTCCTTCTCCTCGCCGTAAACCCTGACGACCGGCCTGCTGGTGCGTGCCGTGACGCGCCAGTCGATCGACCGTACGTCGTCGCCGGGAAGGTACTCGCGCAGCTCCTCGAAGACGAGACCGCGGCCTCGCATGGCCGATTGCATGCGCCCGGCCAACTGCTGGTGACTGCGCGCCTTCTGGACAAAGGTAAGGTCTCGCGCACGCCCCTCGAGCGCGACCAGCTGCTGTGTCGTCACATGAACGCCAACCTCGCGATCCCGCTTGCCGCTCATGAGACGGCCACCAGCTCAACGATGCGATCGATGACCTGGTCGGCCGTGGTGCTGGAAGCATGCGCCTCGTAGGACAGAATGAGGCGATGTCGGAAGACGTCGTTCGCCACCGCCTTGACGTCGTCAGGCGTCACGTAGTCGCGTCCCTGCAGCCAGGCGTAAGCACGCGACACCTTGTCGAGCCCGATCACCCCGCGCGGGCTCACGCCGACCTGCAGCTGTTTGGCAAGATCCTTGTCGTAACGATCCGGGTAGCGCGTGGCGATGACGAGAGCGACGATATATTTTTCGACGGGCTCGGAGACGGTGACCGCACCGATCTCCTTGCGCGCATCAAAGATCGATTGGGGGTTGAGCCGCTCGATCGTCGAATTCGGCCTCTTCTCGTGAGAGGCGTTTTCTTCGTCGCGATTGAGACGCATGATCGCCCCTTCCGACGTCTCGTCGGGGTATCCAACCTCGACATGCATGAGGAAGCGGTCGAGCTGTGCTTCGGGAAGCGGGTACGTGCCCTCCTGCTCGATCGGGTTCTGCGTCGCCATCACCATGAAGAGGTCGGGAAGAGGATAGCTTTTGCCCCCGACGGTCACCTGCCGCTCTTCCATCGCTTCAAGCAGCGCGGACTGCACCTTGGCGGGTGCGCGGTTGATCTCGTCGGCGAGGATCAGGTTCGCGAAGATCGGCCCCTGCTGGAACTTGAATTCACCCTTCCCGCCCTCGGAAAAATAGATCTCAGAACCGGTGATGTCGGCGGGCAAAAGATCGGGGGTAAACTGGACACGCGACAATTCCGAATCCAGGTTCTTCGCCAGGCTCTTGATGGCTCTGGTCTTGGCAAGGCCGGGCAGGCCTTCGACGAGTAGATGGCCATTGGCGAGCAAGCCAAGCAGCAGCCGCTCGACCATCGCATCCTGGCCGATGATCGACTTCCCGACACGCTTTCCCAGGTCAAGAATATCCTCACGTGCCGTCACTTCTGTTCCTCCGCTGCTGCCCGGTCAGCTCTATCTCCGGTAAGCTAGTTACCGGTCCACACCCCGGCAAGCACTGAACATGTTCGTACATGTGCGCACCTACCGCCGCCGTCCACGCGCGCAATAATCGCAAAAGAGTTCCCATGCGGAAATGGTCGCCATGGAGCAATTGTCCGCGATTATCAGCCGGTTTCCCGCGCACGAACTGAGCATTCGTCGCCTCTATGCCCGTGCGCCCGAATTCCGCAGCCTCTGCGAAGACTACGCGACCGCGCGATGCGCGCTGGAACGCTGGATCGCGGACGAGCGCAAGGCTGACGATTTCCGCCGATTGAGCGAGGAGATCGAGTTGGAGATCCAGGAGTTGCTCGAGCATTCCGTCGATTGGAACAGGCACTAACCATTCGCGACCTTGAGCCATCAGGGATTTGCCTTCTCGTGAGACCGCATGTCCGCTTGCGTCTTTCCCAACGCGGCCGCGATCGACGCCGCGATGTCATCCTGCATGGCGAGAAACGCGCCGCTGGCATAAGGCCGTTCATACTTTCCGATCCAGACAAGCCGCCGCGTCGAGACCTCTGTGAGACGAACGGTCACGCGCACGCTGTCGGAACCCGCGACGGACTGAATGACGCCGTCGATCACATATGTCAGCCCCAACCGCCGTCCGACATCGACAGGATCCGCCGTCGGCTCCAGCGCACTCTGCGGGAGATAGAGACGGATATCGGGAAAACGGCTCAACCTCGCCAGCACCTCGTCGGAGAAACCTTCGCCCAGGATCGGCTGCGACACGTCGGACGCCTTGAAGGGCAGCACAGCCAGCGCCGGGCCATGGATCTGCGTCGTTGCGTTTCGGGCAAGAAGCACGACCGTGACGGTTACGACCGCGACCAAGAACATGA
Organism: Rhizobium sp. 2MFCol3.1; assembly: GCF_000377565.1. GTDB lineage: Bacteria > Pseudomonadota > Alphaproteobacteria > Rhizobiales > Rhizobiaceae > Rhizobium. Next base: position 44,522 of record NZ_KB898381.1, read on the forward strand.
CCATCCAGAAAAGGAGAGAGCGGCCTGCGAAACGCCATGTCTCAATGACGTGCGCGGAGACCGGTGCCGGCGCCATATCGGGGCCCGGCCTGTCGGCCACATCGAGATGTCCAATTAAATCATCCGACGCGCTCGTACTGTCGAACCACTCCATGACAGGCGCGTATTGCCCTTTCGGGATGGTGATCCGCAACGGACTGTTGCGACCGGCGGAGACATAGTAGCTGTTGAGATCATGGCGCAATCGCCGCGCCTCGAGCCGGACCACCGGGTCGCTTTGGGGATCGAAGCTCTCATCGCGTCCGAACACGATCGTGGCGATCGTATAGCCCTTGAACCCCTTGTCGCGACCGGCAAGCGACTCTTCGACCAGATATCTGAGAAGCTTCCGGCGCCGTGTCGTCGACTTGAAGTCCGGGCTATCCAGGATGCGATCCAATTCCTCCTTGACCTGACCGGGCGGCAGGGCAAGTCCCGATGGCATCAGCTGATCGAATGAGTTCGATGGCATGAGGGCCCTGCAAAATTGCGCATTCACGCATTCGCAAGGATCGCGCTGAGAGCCTTGCTGTCCGGGCTCATGTTTCACCCAATCAGACATCTATGAAAGTACGTTACGGTAAATTTTACGGCGCGGACCGCGCCCTTGAGCTCGCTCGACATTATGGGCGGACCGTTGGCCACCGGCCGGACGGTCTACGCCGAAGTTTGTGTAGTCTGTGCTTTGGGAGATAAGATTGGTTGCGGGGGCAGGATTTGAACCTGCGGCCTTCAGGTTATGAGCCTGACGAGCTACCGGGCTGCTCCACCCCGCGTCCTCAAGGTGAGGCGCTTGCGCCTCATCCTAACATCGACGAACCGCGTAGCGGTTTGTCGTTCTGCCGGGGCAACTGCGAAGCGGTTGCTCCCGTACGACGTTTCCGTCGTCGTGCCGGAGCAAAACCCTATGGGTTTTGTTCCTGTAAGGGACGCACCATTATAGCTGAGGTGCGTCGAAGTTTCATTCTGTATG
>NZ_KB898382.1 GCF_000377565.1 Rhizobium sp. 2MFCol3.1
CGGTCATCGACCGCCTCGCCGGCGGCAAACCGCTTCAACCAGACATAGCCCGTCTGGCGGCTGATGCCGAAGCGCTCGCAAAGGGCCGACACGTTCGCCCCCTCAAGCCCCGCCAGCCGACAGAATTCCAAACGCTCGTCCACAACCGACCTCGCCCGCCAAGCCATCGAAACCTCCCGGATCCAAATCCGAAAAGTGTCAGGCATGTCTCCGAACATCTGTCAGGTATGTATCAAGGCTGTACAACTAAGCCCGAGGATGACGTCGGAATGTTGGCGATCGCCCGTAACCCATTGAAATGTCGCGGCTTAAGTCGCCTCGGACACCTAGCCCCGTCTACCCCTTCACCGCCACCATGAATACTCGCGGGAACCTCAGCAGCACCCGCCCATCCGACATCTTGGGATAAACCTTCTCCACCCGCCCGAGATAATCCGCCAGAAACGCCTCGCGATGCTGATCGCCGGCATGGTCGAGATAGGGCCTCAGCCCGGTACCCTTGACCCATTCGACGATCGCCGTCGCGTCCGCCATCGGGTGGTTGTAGGCGGTGTGCCAGATGTCGACGCGCTTGGCCTTGCCGATCAGGCGGGAATAGTAGGTGGAGGGCGGTGGCAGAGGGTTGCGGCGCACACTTTTGGCCTCGAAGGCGGCCTTCCAGGGACCGGCATGGGCGGTCTCTTCCATCAAGAGATGCGTCGGCTCGGTCAGGTTGTCGGGCATCTGCACGGCAAGCGCGCCACCGGGCTTCAGGCCGTCCATCAGCCGGTCGAAGATGTCGAGATGATTGGGCAGCCATTGGAAGACGGCGTTGGCGAAGAGGAGATCGACCGGCTCCTTCGGCTGCCATGTCGCAAGATCGGCCTTGAGGAAATCGGTGCCGGGCAGCCGCTTGCGGGCTGCCTCCAGCATGTTGAGATCGCTGTCGAGGCCGCTGACGCCTGAAGCGCCGTAGCGGTCGATGATCAGCTCCGTCGAATTACCAGGGCCGCAGCCGAGGTCGATGGCGCGCTCGATGCGTTCCATCGGCACCTGCGCCAGAAGATCACGCGCCGGGCGCGTCCGTTCGTCCTCGAATTTCACATATTGGCTTGCCGACCATGCCATGGCGTCTCTCTCCCTTTTTCAATCCGCGTCTTCGATACGCTTGATCCTGATCTTGTCGATGTTGCGGCCATCGAGCGATACCACCTCGAATGTCAGTTCCTCGAAGCGGATCGTCTCGCCCTGATGCGGCAGATGCCCGAGCCGCCAGAGAATGAAGCCTGCCAACGTCGAGAAGCGGTCGCCTTCGTCCACCAGATCGACATCAACAAGCTTCGAAGCGTGGCGGATGTCGATCCAGCCGTCCACCGTCAGCGAGCCGTCCTCGCCGCGCTCGATCGAAAGCTTCTCCTCGTCCTCGTCGGGAAACTCGCCGGCGATGGCCTCGAGCAGATCGGTGGGCGTCACCATGCCTTCGAGATCGCCGTACTCGTCGAGCACGATGGCGACCGCTTCGCTGGAATGGCGCAGCTGCTCCATCAGCTTCAGCGCGCTGATGCTCTCATGCACCACGAAGGGCTCGCGGATCGAGCGTTCGACGTTGATCGATCCGTCGACGATCAGATCGCGCAACAGGTCGCGGGCGCTGGCCACGCCGATGAAATTGTCGAGGCTCCCGCGCGCGACGGGAAAGCGCGAATGGCCGAGATCGACGATGCGGCGCTGCAGCTCCGCCTCCGGCGCGTCGAGGTCCAGCCAGTCGATGTCGATGCGCGGCGTCATGATCGATTTGGCTGAGCGATCGGCCAGCGTCAGCACGCCCTGGATCATGTCCTTCTCCTCGTTGGAGAACACGTCCTCTTCGGCCGCCTGTTCGGCGATATGTTCCGCTGTCGGCCCGAGCGTCACCTGCGGCCGCCTGCCGCCGAGCAGGCCGAGCACGGCGTCGGCGGTGCGTTCGCGGATGTTGGTGGGCGTGATCAGCCGCTCGCGATTGTGCCGCGCCAGCTGGTTCAGCGATTCGATGATGACCGAGAAGCCGATCGCCGCGTAGAGATAGCCCTTAGGCAGGTGAACGCCGAAGCCCTCGATGATCAGCGAGAAGCCGATCATCATCAGGAAGCCCAGGCAGAGGATGACGACCGTCGGATGCTTGTTGACGAAGCTCGTCAGCGGCTTCGACAGAAGCAGCATGACGCCGATGGCGATGACGACGGCGATCATCATCACCGGCAGGTGCTGCACCATGCCGACGGCGGTGATCACGCTGTCGAGCGAAAAGATCGCATCGAGCACGACGATCTGCACGATCACCTGCCAGAAGACGGCATGCACCACCTTCTTCTCCGATGTCTCGACGTGGCCTTCCAGCCGCTCGTGCAGCTCCATCGTGCCCTTGAAGAGCAGGAAGACGCCGCCGATCAATAGAATGATGTCACGGCCGGAGAAACTGAACTCCATGACCGAGAAGATTGGCGTCGTCAGCGTCACGATCCAGGCGATCGAGGCGAGCAGTCCCAGCCGGATGAACAGTGCCAGGCCGAGGCCGACGAGGCGCGCGCGGTCACGCTGATGCGGCGGCAGCTTGTCGGCGAGAATGGCGATAAAGACGAGATTGTCGATGCCGAGAACGATCTCGAGCACGATCAGGGTTGCGAGACCCACCCAGGCGGAGGGGTCGGACATCCAGTCGAAGAACATCAATGGTGTAACGCGGCCACGTTGACGGGACCGCTCCTTTTGCGATGAAAATATGAAAGGCGGATGACGGCGGCTGCAAGCAGCCGGCGATCGAACTCCGCGATGGATAAGAAAAGAGCCGCCTTCAAAGCGGCTATATCAGGCCTGACGCCGATGCGGCGAACAGTGCGCCATCTACAGCCATCCCCATCGCCATCAGCGGACATATCGCTGGAAGACGGGGTGGAGCTGGTACTGGAAGGGTCACTGTCAGGCATGCTTCAATTTTGAAGGGTAATGCGCCCAAGCGCAAGAGGGGAGCATGGAAATACCTCGATCACCCCTCGCAAAGCGCAGCATGTTGGACCGGGATTTCCCCGATTGCCTCGATTCTTATCCATCTTCTACAGGAAGGCTTCATTGATCCTCAGGTAGCACTCGATGAGTATTCGTGCGGGGATTGTATCGATGCGGTGCTTTTCAGTGTATCTAGGTGGGTTGGCCGGCATCAGCCTTGGGGCAGGCGTGGCCTTTGCGCAGGCGGATGGCGAGGCGACCGGGTCGCGGCCGGCCGTTCTCCTCGACGGAATGCAGAACTATCGGGAAGCCTATCTGGCGCAGCTCCTCACCCCGTTTCGCATGCAGAGCGGGCCGGACCAGGTGTTGACCGCCGATGATGTGAGCCGCGCCGATGCGTTCACCCTGGCCGCCGCACGCGCCGGCATCCTGCAGGGCTTCTTCAGCCGTGATCTGAACGGTGACGGGCGTGTCACCGGCGATGAGCTGCAATCGAGCGATATCCGGGTTCCTGGCCGCGATGCAATCACGCGCATGGATGCCGATCGCGACGGCACCGTCACCTTCGAGGAGGCGACGGCCTACGCGGCACAGACCGCCACGAAGGCCGCCATGGGCTTCGGTCGACGGGGTTCGTTGAAGATGCTGCTCGATCTCGATCCCAACAAGGACGGGCGGCTGACTGCCGATGAGCTCGAACGCCTGGGACGTGCCGCCTTCGCCGTCTATGACACCGATGGCAACGGCGCCCTGTCGGAAACAGAGGTGGTGGCGCTGAACAAGGCAAGAGCCGCGAGGACTGCCGAGCTCGCCCTGGAGCGGCAGATAATGCAGTGCGATCTTCCGAAGCCCGGCAAGGCGGATCAGGTGCTTTACCTGAACGCCTATGAGGCGGGCGCGCTGTCCGACGTCACCGTCGCCGGCCAGGATGCGGAGACGGAAACGGCCGAGCTTGCCATCGAGGCCGGCACGACGCCGCTCTTCATCCTCGCCACCTCCTATACGCCGATGATCTGGCGGATGACCGGCCATGTCGAGCGCGTCAGCCACTTCGTGACGTCGAACCGAAACGGCGTCGGCGTGACCGGTTTGCCCAAGGACAAGGTCACTACGCTTACGAACTCCCCCTGCCTGCAGTACCGCTCGTTCGACGGCCCCGGCGGCGCGCAACATACAACGATGCTCGGCAAGCTGGTTGGAAAGCAGGTGGATGGCGTGGTGCTCGCCTATTCGCTGCCGCGAGCGGTCCTGCCCGCCGATGCCACGGCGCCAAAGGACTGGAAGCCTTCGCCGCGCCAGCGTGACCAGTTCTCCTCCGTCCCACTGTCTGAGGGCGGTCTGAAGAATGTCGACCAAGCCACCTATGAGGCTTTCCTCCGCTTCAACCCGGCCGGACTTGTGAACATCAAACCGGAGGAGGTCGTCGCGGCGGGCACGGCCGAGCGCTATCAAGTCCTGCCGCAGGAAGCCGGATTGTTGCAATTGCTGATGAATGGTTCGATCGAGACACCGCGCAGGGGTGCCTACCTGATCAAGCGGCCGGTCGCGCGGTTTCCCGCCGGGCTCGCCGGGGCGCATAGCGTGACGTTTCTGCTCGCCGATGGGGTTCCGCGCCCGGCTGGAAATCCCGGACATTCGCGGCTCGTCGCTCCGGGCGAATTCACTCTCGATGGCTCGCAGCTACGGCTGCGGCAACTGCCGCTAAAATAGAGGCTGGAAGTGTGGAGAGCAGGGACGGCCCGGGCTTGGCCCGCGCCGTCGTGGCCTGATCAGGCCGCCAGGATGCGTGTGCTGTCGCTGTTGGCAACGACGGTCAGCAAATCGCGGGTGCGCGATTCGGCGGCTTCGAAGAAGTCCGACATGTCGCTGTCGATCGTCGCCGAAAACCGTGCGGTTTCAGGGCCGCGATTGGAGTAGCCATGCGCCTGATCGGCCTCGATCCGGACGATATCGCCGGCGGTGGCTTCGAATTCTTCCAGTCCCTGGTCCGTCATCCGGCGGATGATCAGACAGCCTTCGATGATGCGCAGGATCTCGGGGCTTTCGTGGCGATGCAGCGGCGTGCGGCCGCCCGCGGGCACCGTGACGTCGAAGATGTTCAGCCAGGTTCCTTCAAGCCGCGTATGCCGCTCGAGCTGGCCTTCCGGCGCAAAGCCGGCCTGTACGCCCTCGGGCGCATGGGTGTTCACAAATGAGTTGGACATGATGTCTCGCTTTTTCTTTTTCTTAGCGGCGAGCGCGATAGACCTTTAGCCGGGCAATGGCAACCCGCTAAAACGCAAGGCTCCGATGCACAGATCGGCACCCCCGCGCTATCGGCGGGTTTTCAGCCCGCCGATCACCGCATCGTGTTTGGCTGTTATTGTTTGGCCAGGATGCGTTTGGCGATTTCGTCGAGCGCCGGCGCGTTGTCCTTGATGATTTGCGCGGCGATTTTCTGGAGTTGCTCGATGTTCTTGTCCTCGGTGTCGTCCAGTGCGTCGCTCTGCTCGTTCGTCAGTTGCTGGTCGAGCCGGAAGTAATTGAGCGTCGCCGCGTTTTGTTTGGTCACGACCGTCGAGAATTTTAGCTTCGTTCCGGGCGGATTGAGCAGCTTGTTGGCCTGGTAGGATGCGGTGCTCGCCTGTCCCTGCATGAGGATCGAGATCAAGGGCGTGTGGTGCGACACCTGCATCCAGCCGACGATGCCCCACTCCTTGGCTTCCTGATAAGGAACGGCTCGGTTCTGCTGGCCGGTGCCAAGCGACAGGAAGACGAGCTCATCATCCTGCCACGCCTGCTTGCGTGCCTCGACATAGGCAGCGAGGATAGGATCGTTGGCGAAGACACCGCCATCGATAAGGGCGACGTGTCGCTTCTGGCGATCTGTCTCACCGATCCGTTCGATCAGCGCCGGCGGGAAATAGGTGGGGGCCGCCGAGGTCGCACGCGCGGCCTCCCAGAAGCGGAACTTGCTGTTTTCGGCATCGGCATTCGACATGAAGAGAGCGGCGCGGTTCTCGATGTCGTAAGCCGTGATCACCACTTTCGACAGACCCTGGTCGAGCGTGGCTTTGCCGAGCGTTTCTTGCAGCCTGTTTTCAAGCACGTCGGGCTTATATCGCGGATCGTTTATCCCGAAGGGGTTCAATATCGCCGCCCCCAATGGCTTCTTGAAAATATCGGCGCCCTCATCGACGTAGAGCTTGAGAAGGTCGGCCGGCGTGCACGCTGCCTTCTTCTTGTCATCAGGATGCGGGCATGTCAGCCCGGCGGCGATGATGCCGCCGGTAGATGTCCCGGCGATCATGTCGAACGCTTGATGCAGCGGCAGTCCCTTCAACCGCGCGGCCAAGTCGACAAGTATGGCCGCCGGGATGATCCCGCGAATGCCGCCGCCATCGATCGAAAGAATGAAACGCTTTGCCATGCTCCCCTCCACGCCGGTTCATCCGGTTGAAGGGAGTATGTGATTTAAACCAAAGATTGCAACAAACTGAAAAGCTCGCTTTGGTTGAAGGCGGTTGTGTCGGCGCGCGCCTAGAAGCTGGTGATCACGCTGATCCCCGTCGTCTCCGCCTTGTCGAGCGTCATCAGCGCCGGGATGCCTTCTTCCAGGCTGATGCGTCGCGAGATCAGCTTCTGCGGCGCGATCTTGCCGGCGGCGAGCATCGACAGCATCGCATCGTAGCGCCAGGCCTGCATGCCGTGGCTGCCGTAGATCTCGAGCTCGTGGCCGATCACCTGCGCCATCGGGATCGAGGGCGTCGAATGCTCGCCCAGCATCAGCCCCACCTGCACATGGCGCCCACGGCGACGCAGGTTCTTGATCGAGTTGAAGCAGGTGACGGGATGGCCGAGCGCGTCGATCGAGACATGCGCGCCACCCTTGGTAATCTCGCGGACCGCCTCGGGCACATCGGCAACCGTTGTCGCGTTGATCGTCGCGACAGCCCCGCATTCCCGCGCGAAGGCCAGCTTCTCGTCCGACACGTCGATGGCGATCGCATTGGCCCCAAGCGCGGTGGCGATCATGATCGCCGAAAGCCCGACGCCGCCACAGCCATGCACGGCGATCCATTCGCCCGGGCCGGTGCGCGCCTGGTCGGCGACGGCGCGAAACGAGGTGGCGAAGCGGCAGCCAAGGCTGGCGGCCGTCGCGTCGTCGACCGTCTCGGGGAGGTGCACGAGATTGGTGTCGGCATAGTCGATCGCGACATATTCGGCGAATGAGCCCCAGTGGGTGAAGCCCGGCTGGAACTGGTCGGGGCAAACCTGCTGGTTGCTGGAATGGCATTCGCTGCAGCGGCCGCAGCCGGAAACGAAGGGCACCGTCACCCGGTCGCCCACCTTGTAGCGCATCACGCCCTTGCCCGTCGCCACCACCTTGCCGGCAAGCTCATGGCCCGGCACATGCGGCAGCTTGATATCGGGATCGTGGCCCATCCAGCCATGCCAGTCGCTGCGGCAAAGCCCGGTGGCGCCGACCGCGATCACGACGCCGTCTTCGGTGGGCGTCGGATCGGGCAGCGTGGCGATCTCCGGGGCCTTTTCGAAGGCGTCGTAGAACATGGCTTTCATTGGTCTTCACTCCTGCAGGGCGCGCTCAGTGCACGGGCATCCTCGTTGCCATACATAATGACACGCGGTCACGGCCGGCTCCAACCGGATTACCCATGATTTTCCCTGATGCATCCATCGCGCATGTTTTATCAAGCACGCATGAATATTGCCCTTGGCTCCGTCACCGCATGCCGTTTCTTGCTTAGCGTTCACCGCGCCATATTTCTCCTTGACCCGGTCTGCACGCGGGGTTTTGTCTCCCTGCAATTGATTGAAGGAGAGTCCCATGGCCGTCGATACATCGCCCCGTTCCAACACCTGGACTTATGTCGAGGGAGAGTGGCTGACCGGCAACCCGCCGCTGATCGGGCCGACCTCGCATGCCATGTGGCTGGCCTCCACCGTCTTCGACGGCGCCCGCTGGTTCGACGGCATCGCGCCCGATCTCGACCTGCATTGCCAGCGCATCAACCGCTCGGCCGTCAACATGGGCCTGAAACCTGTCAAGACCGCTGAAGAGATCCAAGCGCTCGCCTGGGAAGGCATCAAGAAGTTCGACGGCAAGACGCCGATCTACATCAAGCCGATGTACTGGGGCGAGCATGGCTCCGCCGGCAGCGTCGTCACCGTCGATGGTGACAGCACCCGCTTTGCGCTCTGCCTGTTCGAAGCCCCGCTCGGCAACAACAAGCCGAACTCGCTCACCGTCTCGCCCTTCCGCCGCCCGTCGCCGGAGACCGCGATGACCGACGCCAAGGCCGGCTCGCTCTACCCGAACAGCGGCCGTGCGATTGCCGAAGCGCGAGCCCGCGGCTTCGACAATGCCCTGATGCGCGACATGAACGGCAATGTCGCCGAAACCGCATCCTCCAACGTGTTCCTCGTCAAGGACGGCATCGTCAAGACGCCGGTCGCCAACCGCACCTTCCTCGCCGGCATCACCCGCGCCCGCGTCATCGGCCTGCTTCGCCAGGCCGGCTTCGAGGTTCGCGAGGAGACGCTCTCGGTCGACGATTTCATGGCGGCTGACGAGATCTTCACCTCGGGCAACTACTCCAAGGTCGTCGGCGTCAACCGTCTCGACGGCCGCGAACTGCAGGAAGGCCCTGTGACCCGCAAGGCGCTCGAAATCTACATGAACTGGGCATTTGGTCGCAGCGCAAGCGACAGCTGATCTGCTATTGAGGGAGGAGAGCGTGGCCCCCTCATCCGACCCTTCGGGCCACCTTCTCCCCGTGGGGGAGAAGGGGAGATGCCGCAGCGTAACCGATTCTCCTCTCCCCTCGGGGAGAGGGTGGCTGAGCGTAGCGGAGGCCGGGTGAGGGGGCCACACGCACCGCGTTAAACATCGTCCTCCGTTACCTCTTCACTCCCACCCCCACCTGGTCCCCCGCATCATGATCGTGCGCCCCCGCCCAACCCTCTTCAAGCTCTTCTTCATTCTTCGCGGCTCGATCATCAAGCGTGTCCTGCCGCAGATCATCCTCACCGCCGTGCTCTCGTCGCTGGTCGTGCTCTGTCACACGCTGTGGCCGGGCGTCCTGCCGGTCTTCAACGGCGCCCCCTTCGCGCTGCTAGGCATTGCGCTGTCGATCTTCCTCGGTTTCCGCAACAACGCCTGCTACGACCGCTGGTGGGAAGCGCGCCGGCAATGGGGCGTGATCGTCTTTTCCGCCCGCCATTTCGCCCGCCAGACCCTGATCCTCGAAACGATGTCGGGCGAAGCAGGAAAGGAAGCCCGCAAACGCGTGCTGACGCTCGTCATCGCCTTCGTCCAGTCGCTTGTCCCGCACCTGCGCAGCGGCATCTCCCGCCACAAGGTCGAACGACTGCTGCCTGACGATATCAACGCCCACTACGCCGCCAGCCGCAACCCGCCCGAAGCGCTGTCGCTGGAAATTGCCCGCGAACTCGCCGATCTCCGCGCCAAGGGCATGCTGACCGACATCAACTACCAGATGCTCGACCGCACGCTTGCCGATCTGACGCTCGCCCAGGCCTCCTGCGAGCGCATCCGCTGGACGCCGGTCCCCTTCGGCTACACGCTGCTCTTGCACCGCACGGCCCACCTCTTCTGCCTGATGCTGCCCTTCGGCTTCGACGACGTGCTCGGCTGGTTCATGCCCTTCGGCACCGCACTCGTCGCCTACACCTTCTTCGGTCTCGACGCGCTCGGCGACGAACTGGAAGAACCCTTCGGCAAGCAACCCAACGCGCTTCCCATCGAGGCGATCGCCGATACCGTCGAGATCAACATCCGCGAGGCGATGGGAGAGAAGGACCTGCCGCCGCTGCCGGTGGCGGTGGATTATTTGTTGATGTAGGTGCTGACTTGGGCGTGGCGATTGTCACGTTCGGAACCGGTCTACGCCGCTCCCCCTCAGGATGTTCGCCGAGACCACCCCACACTCGACGTCATCCTCGGCCGTCGTGCCGAGGATCTAAGCACGTCTCCACGAATGCAACGGTGCGGCTTCTACGGCAAAGGTCGCCGCAAACACCAGCCCACGCCCCCGGTCGATCCACCCACGTCGAGCACGCTGCTGCGTGCTTAGATCCTCGGGACAAGCCCGAGGAAGACGCCGGGAGCGTGGGCGCGTCGCCATTCCAACGGCTTACGAGCAGGCAGTCAGCGCTCGGCCCCATCCCCCCTCGGCCGCACCATCCACGAATACGCCGCCCCGGCGATCAACAGCACGCAGGTGCCGAGAAACACCGCCCGCATGCCGATATGCCCGCCGACGAAGCCGCCGAGGATCGGACCCGCCACCTGGCCGACATATTGCGAGGAGACCGACCATCCGAGGATGCTGCCGGCGGCGCTGTCGGGGACGCTGTGGCGGATCACGGCGGAGATGCAGGGGAGCAGGCCGCCGAGCGCCACGCCCATCAGGAAACGCAAGACGATCAGCTGCCACGAAGACGTCACGAAAGCCTGCGGGATCAGGAGCAGGCCGGCGATGCCGAGCGCGCCTGCGATGACAGGCCAGTGGCCGATCCGGTCCGCCAGCTTGCCCAGCCGCGAGGCAGAAAGGATGCTGCCGAGGGCGGCTGCCGACATGACGATGCCGGCGATGATGGTCACCCGCGCCGCGTCGTCCACCAGCTGCGCGACATAGACGGTGATGATCGGCTCGATCGACATGTTGGCGAGCATCAGCAGCATGCCGGTGAAGAGCATGGCGATGACGGGCCGCTTGTCCGGTATCGAGGCCCAGCCGCCGCTCTGCTTGGCGGCCTTCTTGCGGGCAGGGGACTTCTCCTCCTTGATGAGAAACAGCGTCGCCAGAAAGGCGAGGAAGATCATCGCGCCGGCGGCGAGAAACGTGCCGCGAATGCCGATCAAGGGCGGCAGCACGCCGCCAATCAGCGGCCCGACCAGATTGCCGGCCATGATGCCTGAGGCCAGCGTTCCCAGTGCCCAGGCCGAACGGTCCTTCGGCGTCTGCGTCGCCACCAGCACCATCGAGCCGGAGGAATAGCCGCCCGCCAGCCCGACGAAGAGCCGGAGCGCCACCAGCTGCCAGACGTTCCCGGCCATGCCCATCAGCGAGATCGCCACCGTCATGCCGAGGCTGGCGCGCACCAGCATCAGCTTGCGCCCATAGATATCTCCGAGCCGTCCCCACAGCGGCGCCACGAAGGCGGCGGCGAAGAAGGTGGCGCCATAGGCGATCCCCGACCATTGCACGATCGCGGCATGATCGCTGACGCCGAGCTCCTCGACATAGAGCGGCAGGAAGGGGAGCAACAGCGTCATAGCCACGATGGTCGTGAACGAGCCGACAAGCGAAACCGCCAGATTGCGTTTCCAATGGATCGAGCCTGGTTCGGCAGCGGCTGCATCCCATTTCGTATCGGTCATTTCGTGGCCTTCGCATTGATCGTGTAGGTCAGTTCCGCCGCACCGGACGAAACGATATGGCCCTTTGCCGCGGCGAGGAAATCGGCGCGGGTGAAGGCCTTGGGAAGTGTGAGCCTGTCGGTATCGAGCGCATAGGCCGTGATGCGGTAACGGTGGATGCGCAAGTCGTTCCAGGGAGGACACGCGCCCATATAGCCCCCATGCGGCCCATCCTTCAAGAAGGCGGCGAAGCCGTTCTGCCCGCGCCGCCCGTGCTTGGTCATCTCAAGCGCAAGGCCGCCCGCCGGCATGCCGTCGCCATCCGCGCCTTCGGCAAGTTCGGTGACCGACGCGGGGATGTCGGCAAGGATCCAGTGTGTGAATTCCATGCGCGGCGCATCCTTGTCGATCTCGGTTCCTTGCCTGTTCAGCAGCGAAAGATCGGCCGGAACGTCGGCGTCGGTCATGACGACGGCATAAGAGCGGGTTCCCGCGGGACCTCTCGTCCATGAGAGGGCAGGGCTCCTGTTGCTGCCCGCGGCCGCTTTTCCGTCGTTCGCGACACAGGATGCGTTCTGCGGGAGAAGTGTGCCGCCCGGGCCGCTGTTGCCGAAGGTCACCGTGATGTCGGCGGCCATGAGCGGGGCGGAAAAAGACACGATGGCGGCGGCGGTTGCGATGGTTGCGATATGCATGAGTTCGTCCTCTCGTTCGATGGACGAGCTCTAGCAATCCCGGTCATGGCAGGATGTGCAGAAACGCTCAAAAATCGCCCACGCGCGCTCAAACGTCGGCGGGTCGCTTCTCGGCTGTTTCGGAGCGCATGCGCTCGGCAAAGCGGCGCGGCGAGCGGTATCCCGTTGCCAGCGCGGCCTCGCGAAGCGAAGCGCCATCGTCGGCCAGCATCGTGGTTGCAAGCTCGATCCGGACCTCGGCAAGCAGCGTGCGCAGCGATGTGTCTTCGCTGGCGAGCCGCCGTCTCAAGGTGGCGTTGCTGGTGCCAAGCTCGGCGGCGATCATGTCGGCGGTCCAGGCTCTGTCCGGCTGCCAGCGAACCAGCCCGCGAACGGCGTCTGCCGTCGTCCGCGCCTTGAAGGGCAGGGCGCCGCGCATGCCGAGAACCATCAACACTTCCATCACCCGGTGCTCGATCAGCGCCGCGGGCAGGTTGCCGGCAACGATGCCTTCGCCGGCATGGTGAATGGCGCTGGAAAGCGCCGCGTCGAGCGGCAGGTCGAGCTGCCCGCCCTTGCGGTGTGGCGGAAAGGCACGGCTTGCGCGGGCAACCAGTTCGTCGGGAAAATCGATGAAGATGGCGCGATAGACACCCGTTGCCGTATCAGGATCGTTGACCACGTCGCCGCGCCATCCGCCGGGCAGCACGAGCACGGTACCGGCCGCAAACCGCAAGTGCCGCCCCATCGTCACGACCTCCTTCGACCCCTCCACGATCACGACGATCGAAGCGCGTGGAAAGGAACAGCCGGCGATGCGCTCGCGCTCGCGGGTGACAAAGGAAAACAGGGCCGAGGCCCGCAAGGCGCCGTCAGGCAGCGCGGACGGGCGATTGTCCCTGGCTGCCAGTTTCAGCAGCCGCTCCAATATGTGTTCGACGTCAGACATGGGGGACCCACGCAACCACCCGCCGCGCCTGTCCGCGCGAGACGAGGAAAGCCTGCGCTAGGCTGCCCGCCGCGAATAGCACCACCCAGATCAGTAGGGCCGTCTGCACCGGCGGGGAATCCGGGCCGTTGCCGATCGGGTGCGAGGGTGGCAGGCGCGACAGCGTCTCGTTGATCCCGGGCACCCAGAGCAGGAAATAGGTGAAGGAGAAGCCGAGGTTCCTGAGATAGGGGATCAGCCGCCCGAGGAAGCCGAGCTTCGGCAGCACGAGACAGATGGCGGAGACGAGAAGAACGATGATGGCCAGCGCATGACCTGGATTGAAGCCGCCGGTGGACGACAGGCCGAAGGCGCTGATGGCGGAAAGCGCAAGCGTCGAAAGATAGACCTTGCCGACCGTCGTTTCCGGGCGAATAGCCCGGTACTTCGCGAAGCTGTAGAGGCCGGCGACGGCGGGGACGATGCTGATGGCGGTGTGGATCTCACCGAGAAGCGAAAGCGGATTGGCCATGTCTGTTTCCTTTTGTGAGCCGACTAGTCGGTCGGTCTGATGGGCAAATGGGGGCAAAGATATGCGCATGCACGTCATGTCTGAGATAGTAGCGATCTAGCCGGTAAGTCTCTGCAGCGCCGGCTCTGTAATGCTTGCATAGAGTTCGGCGTCGCCACCGGCGACCCGCGCCGCCAGCATGGCGCCATGCACGGTAGCGACGAGAATGCGGGCGCTGCGCTCCGCGTCCTCGCTACTCGCCAGCTCGCCTTTCTTCAGCCCCTCGTCGATGAAGCCGGTGAGCCTTGTGATCAGCTCGTCGAAATGCGCCTTCACCTGCTCGGCGACCTCGGGCGGCAGGCTCGGCAGTTCGGCGGCGAGCAGCGCCGCGATGCAGAACGGCGCGTTGTTGTCGCGAATGCATTGTTCCCAGAAACCGACATAGCCGGCAAGCCGCCTGTCGGCGCGCGGTTCATGCGCCGCCATCGCCCCCATCCCATCCTCGGTCGCTTGCCGGTAGCGGGCGATCACCGCGACCGCCAGATCGGCCTTGCCGGGAAAATGATGATGGATCGTCGCCTTGCCGACGCCGACCACCGCGGAGATATCCGCGTAGCTGAAGGCGTTGTAGCCGCGTGTGACGATCAGCGCCTGCGCGGTTTCGAGAATGCGTGTGTATGTATCCGAAGCCATGAGTGGATATCTACCGACTAGTTGGTCGGTCGTCAACGGGGCGCACGGAAACGTGACTGGCACGGCGTGGTGGCCGAGGAGCGTGTCGCATCCGCGGCAATCTCGCGCCGGCGCCGTTCAGGCGAACTTCTATAAGAGGAACACGCAGCCGCTGGCCTGCCAAACGGCATAATCAGACATCATTGGCGAACGACCCGGCACGCCTTGCGCCGGGTCGCCGCAAAGATCTTACTCCGCAGGGAGAATGTGTGTGGTCTCGCCCGTGTCGGAACCGCCGCTCGTCCTCGTCTGTAGCAGCGATGTCTCCGAAATGTCGATCAGCGGGGAATAGGTCGCGGCCGGCATCCGGATTTCATTCATCCGCACCTCGCTTGTCTTGTCGTCCCGCGCATCGATGGCGATCGCGCCGCCGCGTTCGCTGCGGGCGGCTTCAAGCTGTCCGTTCATGATGGCGCGTTCGGCACGCAGCTGCCGGATTTCGGACTTGGCGATCTCAAGGCTGGTGCGCAGCTGGCTGATTTCGTGGCGGTCGGAATCGATCCGCGTGTCCATGTCGCGGCGCAGCGCATCGGCGTCCCGGTCGCGGCGAATGCGCAGGCTGTCGATTTCGCGCAGCTTCATCGTCAGCTCGTTGTTTTCGCCGGCAAGCTCGCGCCGCGCCGTCTCGCTTTCGCTGCCCGTGGCGCGTGCCCGCTGCAGCTCTTCGTCCAGCCGCTCGGCGTGCGAAAGGGCCGTGGCAAGCTCGGATTTCACGCGCTTGGTTTCGTTGCGTGCCGCCTGCAGCTCTTCGTCGGTCATCCGGTTGCGGCCGTTTGCCGTCACCAGCAGCTTTTCCACGAGCTCGGCCTTGGAGCCGATGGCGTCATGGCGCGTGGTCAGATGCGCGATCTCCAGCGCCGAGGAGGATTGCAGCGTCTCGAACTCGACCTCGAGCCGCTTATGGCGTTCCTCGATCAGCGAGAGTTCCTGCTTCATGCCTGACGATGCGGCCTGCAGGTTGCGCACCAGAGCTTCCTGCTCCGTCAGGCTGCGTTTCAGGTGACCGCGCTCTTCGGTCAGCCGCGCCATCTCGCGGCTGTGGACGCCGTTGTCGCGGCGGGAGGTTTCGATCAGCAGTTCATGCGCGGTCGTCTCGTTGTCGAGGCGCGCTTTGGTCGCCGCCAGCTCGCGGCTGCGTTGCTCCAGCTCCTGCTGCGCCCGCTTCAGCAAGGTCGATGCCTCGTCGAACTGGATCGTCCGGTCGTTGAGTTCGCGTTCGGCGTCGAGCAGCCGCGTCTCGATGATGGTGAATTCCTCGAGCGCGATCTCGTGCAGCCCTTGCAGGGTGGTGAGTTCCTCGCGCAGGGTGGCGCTTTCCGAGCGCAGTTGCGCATTGTCGTTGCGGAATGTCTTGTTCTCGCCCGTCAGCCGCGCATTGTCGTGGTCGGCCTTCTCGCGGGCGCTGCTTTCATAGTTCAGCAGCGAAGCGATGCGCGCGCATTCGGCGCGAAGCGCGCCGGTCTCGCTGAGCGACTGGCTATGCGTGCCGATCAGCGTCGCCACGCGCGTCTGCAGCGACGTCAGGCTGGACAAGAGCTCGTCCGAATTGCGCTGGTTGTCCTCGATCGCCGAGCCGAAGGCCGACAGGTCCCTGACATCGGGCATCGCATAGCCCGGCCGCTCCACCGTATTTGGCCTGCTATCGGCGATCGACGCCTGCTGTTGTTGCCCGGCGGCCGGCAGCAACCGGCCGTCTTCCGCGCGACGAAAAAAACTCATGACCATATCTCGTGTCCCCAAACACCACACCACGGACGCATTCGAAATATGCCTCCCGACTAATCAAGTAACATGTATTTAAGATTGAGTCGGACTCATTAAAACGATGCCAATAGTTGCATCGTGAAAGGCCTATGTGTCTTTGTCAAAAGACGAATGATGACAATCAACAGCCTTCTCGCGCTGTCAAATCTTTGCCCGATGTCATGTGGGATTTGCGCCACAGGGGAGGCGGCGCGGCATTTGTCGACCATGTGGCCCGGCCGCATGGTATATCCGTAGGCCAGCAACGGCGACGTCAATCCTCGTAAAGCTTCGATTTCTTCGACCATTTGCGCCAGGGGTGCAGTTCGAAGTGCGGCATGTCCCAGCCGTCCCTGATATCGCCGTTCATGTCCCAATCGCCGCCCCAGCGCAGCTTCAACGGCTTTCCGTCAAGACCTTCGAGCCCAAGCTTTTCGGGCAGCGGCAGGATGACCTTGGAGAGCCGGATGAAAGCCTGCTTGTTCTTCCAGTCATAGGGTGCAGGAAACAGATCGAAGGCGATCGCCGGCACGTAGTTATGGGCCGAGTCGCCGAAATGCACTTTCGAGAAACCGCCATTGAAGGCCCGCTCCTGCGCATCGCGCCCACGCGTCGAATCGAGCACCTTGAAATCGATCTCCCGGATCGCCGCCTGGGCGATGGCCTGCAGATGCGGATGGCATTTCGCAAGGGCGGCAAGCGATGCGCTGCTGAAATGAAACATGACATCCTCCCATGCCGCGCCATCGATCGGCCGGCGTCGGAAGGTTAGCGAAAGGGAGGTTGCGCGTACACAAATCGAGTGCAATCGGTAATTGTGAACGGCGCGTCGATGTAGGCTGAAGACAATCGCGTGCGCGGCGCCTCACTCGTCCGGCAGGATCCCCATCCGCTCGGTCTCGAGTTCCGTCCCGAGCTCCACCGCCTTGGTCTTCTTGTCGTAAATGCAGAAGTAGCTGACGAAGCCGTTGGCGCCCTTCGGCTTGCCCGTCACCAGCGCCATGCCGAAATTCTCGCTGCCGAAGGGATCGACGACCGCATGCGGCAGTTCCACCTGCGCGCGCGCCGCCATCTCGCATTTTCCCTGCACCTCGGCTGCAAAATCTTGCCAGGCGTCACCCGAGGAGGCCAAAGCGGTGCCGCCCGCAGCCAGAAAAGCCGCGATGAAGGCGGCCGCAAAGCCGATCGGGTGGAGCATTGGGTGCCCTGTAACGCCAAGCCTCATACTGAGCCCTCGCACATTTTTGGCCCTCGCGCCCACGCTTGGAAGGCCATGCCATAAAGCACTGTCATCATGATTGATTTGCGCCTTGCATGCCAAGCCCTTAGCGCGGCTAAATTTTCTTCCGCAGCGGTCTTTTTTGACATTTCGCAGGTTGCCTCACCAAGCTTGCGCTCCTATGTTCCCGCACACCTGCCGATTACGCAAACTATTGCCAAAAGGAGACGACCATGGCTTTTGAATTGCCTGAACTTCCCTACGATTACGAAGCGCTGCAGCCTTTCATGTCGAAGGAAACCCTGGAGTTCCACCACGACAAGCACCACAAGGCTTATGTCGACAACGGCAACAAGCTTGCGGCGGAAGCCGGTCTCGCCGACCTCTCGCTCGAAGACGTCGTCAAGAAGTCCTTCGGCACCAATGCCGGCCTCTTCAACAACGCTGCCCAGCACTACAACCACGTCCATTTCTGGAAGTGGATGAAGAAGGGCGGCGGCGGCAACAAGCTGCCTTCCAAGCTCGAAGCGGCCATCAACTCCGATCTCGGCGGCTATGACAAGTTCAAGGCCGATTTCGTCGCTGCCGGCACCACCCAGTTCGGCTCCGGCTGGGCTTGGGTTTCCGTCAAGAACGGCAAGCTCGAAATCTCCAAGACCCCGAACGGCGAAAACCCGCTCGTCCACGGCGCCACCCCGATCCTCGGCGTCGACGTCTGGGAGCACTCCTACTACATCGACTACCGCAACGCCCGTCCGAAGTACCTCGAAGCCTTCGTCGACAGCCTGATCAACTGGGACTACGTCCTGGAACGCTACGAAGCCGCAACCAAGTAAGCCGGTTTTGAGAGAGTGACGAGAGCACCCGGTGGAGACGCCGGGTGTTTTTGTTTGTGTCACATCCCTGTCACCCACCCCACCTAATCCGGCACCATGACCCAATCGCTCCCCCTGTTCCGCTTCGGCATCGTCGCCGACCCGCAATATGCCGCCCGCGAGCCGCATACCGGCATGGACCGCTATTACGAAAACAGCCCCGCCAAGCTGAAAGCCGCGATCGAGGTCTTCAACGCGGAGGATCTGAGCTTCGTCATCACGCTGGGCGACATCATCGACCGCGATTTCAAAAGCTTCGACGCCATCCTTCCTGTCTATGACGCCCTGGAGCACGACAATCTCTTCCTGCTGGGCAACCACGACTTCGCCGTCGCACCCGAGCACCTGGAAGACGTCGCCGCCCGCCTCGGCATGCCGGCGCCCTATTACAGCCTCGCCACTCACGGCTGGCGCTTCATCATGCTCGATGGCAACGAAGTCAGCACCTTCGGCCCGCCGGAGGGCCACCCCTATCGCGAGATCGCGGCGGAAAAGCTCGCCGAACTCCGCGCCGCCGGCGCCATCAACGCCGAAGTCTGGAACGCCATGGTCAGCGACCGCCAGTTCGACTGGTTGAAATCGGAGATCGCCGACGCATCCGAGCGCGGCGAACGCGTCATCGTCATGAACCACTACCCGGTCTATCCGCCCAACCAGCACGACTGCTGGGACCGCGAACGCATGATCGAACTGCTGACAAAAAGCCCCAACGTCATGGCCTATTTCAACGGCCACAACCACGTCGGCAATTACGGCGCGGTCGACGACTGCCACTTCGTCAACTTCAAGGGCATGGTCGACACCGAGAAAGAAAACACCTTCGCCATCGTCGACGTCCACGCCGACCGCATCGAGATCCGCGGCTTCGGCCGCGAGGAGAGCAGGGTGCTGGCGCTGAGGGGCTAGGCAGCCCCTAAGCCGCTGCGGTCTCCATCGGCAAACCCCGGATCTCGCTCACATCCCGCTTCGGCGGCGTGCCGAACATGCGGGCGTATTCGCGGCTGAACTGCGAGGCGCTTTCATAGCCCACCTGATAGGCGGCGCTTGCCACGTTGGCGCCGTCGGTGACCATCAGCCGGCGGGCTTCGAGCAGGCGCATGTGCTTCTGGTATTGCAGCGGCGTCATCGAGGTCAGCGTCTTGAAATGCTGGTGAAACGAGGAGGGGCTCATGCGCGCCACGGCCGCCAGTTCCTCGATCCTGATGGGTTCAGCGAAATTGTCGCGCAGCCGGTAGATCGCATCGCTCATCCGCCGCGCATGGCTGCCGGGAAGCGCCAGCTTGCAGATCTCGCGGCCGTTCGGCCCTGTCAGCAGCCAGTAGCAGATCTCCCGCATGATCGAGCGCGCCAGCACGGGGATGGCCTTCGGCGTCTCCATGAGGTTGAGCAGCCGGCGCACGCAGTCCTGCAGCGCTTCGTCGAAATCCTGCACGAAGACGCAGGCGATGCCGTCGCCGGATGGCTTCGGCGGGTTTTCGAGATCATCCATCATCTCGCGCATCAGCGCAGGATCGAAATCGATGTTGAGGCCGAGATAGGGCTGCTCGGGGCTCGCCTCGACGATCTGGCCGGAGGCGGGGAGTTCGACGGTGACGATCAGCAGCTGGTTCTCGCCATAGTCCAGCACCCGGTCGCCGCTCAGGATCCGCTTGGCGCCCTGCAGCACCACGCAGATGGTCGGCCGATAGATGCGGTGATGCGGTATCACCGGCTGGCTGACGCGCGAGATCGCCAGCCCCGGCACGGGCACCGGCATGGCAAACGACCCGTCGCCGCCACCGACCGCATCTATATAGCGCGACACCATGTCCTTCAGCGCTTCCGCCATGCTGCTCTCCATCAAAACCACCGGGAGTGATCTTAGATCACTGGCTTCAGGCCGCAAGCCGATTGGAGGAATAGGCAAGAAATTCGAGAGTTCCGGCATTCAGCAAAGAGGGTGTGCGGGCGTAGCATCAGGCCATCGAATGAGCCCCAAGGAGCCTGTCATGCCGAGTGAAAATCAAGCAAATTCAAAGAACAAGATCGCCATCGTCACTGGCGGTGGTCGCGGCCTCGGCCGCAACACGGTGGTCAGCCTCGCCAGGCGCGGCGTCAATGTCATCCTGACCTACAACACGAATAAGGCAGAAGCCGAAAGCGCTGTCGCCGAGATCGAGGCCGCAGGCGCCAAGGCCATCGGCCTCCAGCTCGACACCGGCAATGCCGGTTCATTCGACGCTTTCGTTGCAAGCGTCCGCCAGGCGCTGGAAGCCTTCGGAGCCAAGGATTTCGACTATCTCGTCAACAACGCCGGCACCAGCTACCACGCCCCGATCGCCGAAACGACCGAGGAAGCCTTCGACGGCCTCGTCAACGTCCACCTGAAGGGCGTCTTCTTCCTGACCCAGAAGCTCCTGCCGCTGATGGCCGATGGCGGCCGCATCATCAACATCTCGAGCGGCCTTGCCCGCTTCAGCGTTCCCGGCAGCTCGGCCTATGCGGCCATGAAGGGCGCGATCGAGGTCTTGACCCGCTACCTCGCCAAGGAACTCGGCGCCCGCGGCATCACCGCCAACACGGTGGCACCAGGCGCCGTGATGACTGATTTCAGCGGCGGCATCGTCCGCGACAATCCCGTGGTCAACAAGATGGTGTCAGACATGACGGCCCTCGGCCGCCCCGGCGTCGCCGACGATATCGGCCCGATGATCGCCTCGCTGCTGTCTGATGACAATCGCTGGGTCAACGGCCAGCGCATCGAAGTCTCCGGCGGCGCCGCCCTCTGAGGATGAACACCAGCCGTCCCCATGATTCCAGTCGCGGGGACGGTGTCAGATCGCCGAAACGGCGGCCGGCGTCTGTGTCCACCCCGAGGTCCAGAGCGTCCGCAAGCCGTCGCCTTCACCCTTGAAGAAGCCCTCGGCCTGCACGCAGCGCTCGACCCGGTCGCTGCGGAAATTGCGGATCGCCTCGCGCAACTCGCACCAGGCAACGATGTTCGAGCTCTGCGAGTAATAAATGAGCGCGATCGGCCGGATCGTGCGCTGGCTGGCCCTGCCGAGCTCGTCGCGATAATCGAGCCTCAGCTTCCGTTCGTCGCGGATGGCACCGCGCACCAGCGAAAGGTCCAGCCCTTCCGGCGAAGGCGCGATCGTGCCCCAGGCGTAGAGCGCCTTTCCCTCCATCGCCTCTCTGAGCGGGGCCGGCACGGCGCCCGCGATTTTCTGGTTCACTCTCTTGGTCGCCTGCTTCAGCGCCGCGTCGCCGGTCCGCTCCACCAGCGCCAGCGACAGCACGATCGCCTCCATCTCCTCGATCGTGAACATCAGCGGCGGCAGGTCGAAGCCGGGTCTCAGTATATAGCCGATGCCGCGCCCGCCCTCGATCGGCACGCGCATCGCCTGCAGCGCCGCGATGTCGCGGTAGATCGAGCGAACGGTCACCTCCAGCGCTTCGGCCATGACGGCGGCCGTCACCGGCCGCTTCGCCAGCCGCAACAGCTGGATGATCTCGAAAAGCCGGGACGCCTTGCGCATATCCTCTCCTCCGCCAAACGCTACTGACACTACACTGTCAGTTGGGCCGTCGTACAGATCATCCTATCGAATTGAAATTCAACGCTATCCGCAAGCTCTGCATCGCGGATCGACGATGGACAACTGACATGACCTACAGCGAAAACCTCTGGCTTTATTTCACTCTTCTCTTCGGCATCATCATCGTCCCGGGCATGGACATGCTCTTCGTGCTCGCCAATTCGCTGACGTCTGGCCGGCGCGCCGGAATGGCGGCGACGGCGGGCATCATGGCGGGCGGGGCAGTGCATTCGCTTTATGGCGCGATCGGCGTCGGCCTTCTGGCGACGCTGCTCCCGGCGCTGTTCAACCCGCTGCTCTTCATCGGCGCCGCCTACATGGCCTGGATCGGCTACACCCTGATCGCAAGCTCCATCACGGTCTCATCAGTCGAAGGCGGCACGAGCTCAGGCTGGCGCGCATTCCGCCAGGGCGCCATCACCTGCCTCATCAATCCCAAGGCCTATCTCTTCATGCTGGCGGTCTATCCGCAGTTCCTGAAGCCAATCTATGGACCGATCTGGCTGCAGGGCATCGTCATGGGGCTGATGACCATGGCGACCCAGGCGGCGATCTACGGCACCGTCGCCGTCACCGCCTCGCGCAGCCGCACGCTGCTGATCTCCAACCCCAGTGCCACCATCCTCGTCGGCCGCATCGCCGGCGGCCTTTTGGTGGCGATTGCGATCCTTACCGCCTGGCACGGCTGGCGGACGCCGGCATGAAAGTGAGAAAACCGCAAATTCCTGAATTTATTACGCTCTCACCCACTTGTTACTTTTTAGCTGAGATTAATTTGCAATCATGCCCGCGTAAAAGCGAAGCGCCGGGCTTCGAAAATCTCGGTATCGAAGAGGAGTGGAGACATGAGACTAAAAGCAATCGTCGCGGCCGTGCTGGTCGCCGGCATGGGGGTTACGTCGGTGCTTGCGGCTGGAGAGGGCACGCATGAGGCACGTGAAGCCATGATGAAGAAGATCGGCGGCGCTACGGGCGCGCTTGCGGGTATCGCCAAGGGCGAAAAGCCCTACGACGCCGAAGCGGTGAAGACCGCGCTGTCGACCATCTCGGAAACCGCCAAGGCCTTCCCCGATCAGTTCAAGGCTGGCACGGAAAACGCATCCGCCGATTCCGAGGCGAGCCCGAAGATCTGGGAAAACATGGATGACTTCAAGGCGCGCGCGGCCAAGCTCGGCTCCGATGCCGATACGCTGCTTGCCCAGGTTCCGGCCGATGCCGCAGGCGTCGGCGCCGGCCTGAAGACCCTTGGCGCGAACTGCGGCGGCTGTCATCAGAACTACCGCATCAAGAAGGAATAGTTCTCGCCCTTCCGTTCGTCTGGGGTGATCCTGCCTCGGCGATCCGCATCTACGATCCGTCCGGCCTTGCCCGTCGGGCGGATCGCTTTATGTCCAGTAAGCGTCAAGGACGATGGGAGAGCAGTGCATGTTTCGCAGGTTTATCAGGTTTGTCCTCTGTCTCGTCGGCGTCGCCGTGGTCGGTGGCGCCGTCTTCTACCTGGTAACCGCGCCCAATCCGCTGCCTGAGAGCCATTGGGCCAATCTCGGCGCGCCCGATGTCAAGAACGGCGAAATGGTCTTCTGGGCCGGCGGCTGCGTCAGCTGTCACGCGGCGCCCGGTGCTGAAGGCGATGCCAAGCTGACGCTGTCTGGCGGGCTGGCGCTGAAGAGCCCCTTCGGCACCTTCCACGTTCCCAACATCTCGCCCGACGAGCAGGCCGGCATCGGCAACTGGACGCTCGGGCAATTCGGCAACGCCATGAAGCGCGGCGTGGCGCCCAATGGCGCGCATCTCTATCCGTCCTTCCCCTATGCTTCCTATACGCGGATGAGCGACAAGGACGTCAACGACCTCTATGCCTACATGAAGACCCTGCCGAAGAGCAGCAACGTCGCGCCGCCGCATGAGCTGCCATTCCCGTTCAACATCCGGCTGGCGCTCGGCGGCTGGAAGTTCCTCTATTTCAACGACAGCCCGCGCGTCGTCCTTGCCAATGCCGACGACAAGGTCAAACGCGGCCAGTATCTGGTCGAGGGCCTCGGCCATTGCGGCGAATGTCACACCCCGCGCGATGCGCTGGGCGGCCTGAAGCCGGACCTGTGGCTCGCCGGCGCGCCCAATCCCGAGGGTGAGGGCACCATCCCCAACATCACGCCGGGCTCGAAGGCCATCGGCGAATGGAGCGAGGCCGACATCGCTAATTACCTCGAAACCGGCTTCACGCCCGATTTCGATTCGGCCGGCGGATCGATGACCGAGGTGCAGCAGAACGTCGCTCACCTACCCAAGGCTGATCTGGAGGCGATTGCCGCCTACCTGAAGGCGGTGCCTGGTCATTGAGGGTAGAAATACCCCAAAATTGCCGCATTGCAGCATTTATTAGCAATTTCGACTGAATGCCCCGCAGTGGCACGAAAGGCCAGCTGAAATGCACAGCTCATCAGTATCTCCCGCCAGTGGTGCGGCCTCGAACGCCTCCGCCAATGATCTCGAAGCGGTGGCGCGCAAGGGCGGCAAGCTCAAGCGCATGGCGGTCCGCATCCCCACCTACATGGCCGATATCCGCGAGAACCCGGCCTGGCTGCCGATGTTCCTCCTCGCCCGCACCATTCCCGGCCGCCGCGCCCATTGGCTGACGGCCAAGAAGAGCAACGGCGCGATCGACAACCTGCCGACGATCTTCCAGGGCGTCAACGCCGAAACCGCCGTCGATGCCCTGAACCGAGACGGCATCTTCCCCGATTTGCAGCTGCCGGCTGATATCACGCAGGAGATATCCGCCTTCGGCCACGCCACCCCGTGCTTCGGCAATTTCGACCGCAGAATAGAATTCACCGCATCGGACCACCGCGCCACCGAAGACAGGCTCGGCCGCCCGATCCTCTCCGGCCACCATTTCGAGCGGGCGCTGGATTGCCCGGCGGTTCTGACCGTGCAGCGCGATCCGCTATTGTCGGAGATCGCCCGCCGCTATCTCGGCGCCCAGGCGCAACTGATCACCACCCGCACATGGTGGAGCTTCCCCACCAAGGCCAGCGAAGCCGACCGCAGCCTTGCCTCGCTCGACAAGTATCACTTCGATCTCGATGACTGGCGGATGCTGAAGTTCTTCTTCTATCTCGTGGATGTGGATCAAGGCACCGGCCCGCACGTCTTCGTCCGTGGCAGCCACAACAAGCGCCGCATGAAGCACCAGCTGACCCTGCTGGTCGGCCACCCCGCAGACGAGATCATTGATTACTACGGCAAGGACAGCCCTATCACGCTCACAGGCAAGGCCGGCTCCGGCTTCGTCGAAGACCCCTTCGGCTTCCACATGGGAACCGTCGCCACCGAAAAGCCGCGGCTGATGATGGAAATCGGCTTCGGCGTCTCCAAACCCTCCCGCCGCCGCTTCCACGGCGAACCGGTGCTGCGCTAGGGAGCGCAGCCAATCTGGCGGACATTGCAGACTATACGGAAATCCCGTATGGTCTAGTCATGACGACAGACAGGTTCGATCCCAGGAAGGACGCGGCCAATCTCGAAAAGCACAAGCTGTCGCTGGCCTTTGGCGACAGGATCTTTGCTGAGGACGAGAACCATTTGATCATTCCGTCAATTCGCGAGGTCGATGGCGAGGAACGGTTCAAGGTGGTCGGGCTTGTCGAGCAGAAACTGTTCACCGGCGTCTTCGTCTGGCGGGGCAATCTGCCCCGCTTCATGTCGGTGAGAAGGAGCAATGAGAGTGAAGAACGAGCCTATCGTGCTGCCGGCTGATCCTGCTGACGCCGACGATTTCGGCGTAACGGCCGAAGCGCTGGATCGCGCCCAGCGCGCCCGCCTCATCCGCCGGACGAGAACCCAGCTCGGCCTCTCGCAATCCGAATTCGCGCGCCGTTTCCATGTGCCCGTCGGCACCTTGCGCGATTGGGAGCAGGCTCGCGCGACGGCACCGGAATTCGCCGTCGCTTATATGCGGGTGATCGAGCAGTTTCCCGAGATCGTCGCGAAGGCCGTTGCCTGACCAAGCCTACGGACAGGTCGGCCTAACAGACCTCTACGCCAGCGCCTGCAGATAGCGCATGCCGGTGACCGGGCGCGGGATGAAGTCCATGTGTTCGTAGAAGCGGTGCGCCTGGATATTGCCCGTCGCGGCGCTCACCGAGAGGTAGCCGCAGCCGGCATTGCGGGCGGTATCGCGGGCGCGGTTGACGAGATGCTGGCCGACCCCGTGGCCGCGATGGCCGTCACGCACGAAGAGATGGTGCAGATCCATGCCGCGCGCGCCTTCCTGTGCGCGGTAGAGCGGCACGAGGATGGCGTAGCCGATCAGGCCTTCGTCGGTTTCCGCAACGAGAGCGGTAATCCAGGGCAGGGGGCCGAACAGGTCGCGCTCGAGCTGCTCCGGCGTCGAGCCGGCGGCGTCGCCATGGTGCTTGGCGAGAAGCGCGATCATGTCGTTGAGTTCGGGAAGGTCGCGCGGCTTGGCGGCGCGGATATTGATCACCGGCGGGCGGATCAATGAGATTTCGCTGTCTTCGATGTCGGTCATGTCTTTGCGTCCCAGTCTGGCGTTTCGTGGTGTTCTGCCGTCAGGACGCTTGAGATACAACAAAGCCGCCTGACGGCGGCTTGTTGACAATAAGATCTGTCCAGCCGCCCTTTACAGGTACAGCCAAAAATACGAGCAGGAGATGTGCGCGTTCTTGATCATGGAAAGATGAATCATCCAGAACGCGCTTTTTGTCAATGGGCTCTTTTGCGTTGGGTTGTTCGGGGCAGTCAAAGACCCTCTCTGGCCTGCCGGCCATCTCCCCCACAAGGGGGGAGAAGACCTGTGGCACCCGTCTGCCTCAATTGGGCTCGGCCGATGTGGCTGGGTTAAGCCCTCCCCCTTGTGGGGAGGGTTGGGGAGGGGTCTTTTGTTCATGCGATTCTCTGCCCGCCCTTACGCGCCCGTCTCGCCAATCGCTCAACGCCCACCCTCGCAACCCTCTCCCACCACTTTGTCGACAGAGCCGAGCAGGCTTCTCAAACGCCTTCTCTTCTGATAGGGTACCCCCCTATCCTATATCGAGAAGTTCATGTCCCACACCCAGCACAACAAGAAAAAGCTGATCGCCCGCATCAACAGGCTGAAGGGCCAGATGGATGCCGTGGAGCGGGCGCTCGAGGCCGAAAAGCCCTGCGGCGAGATCCTGCAGCTGCTCTCTTCCATCCGCGGCGCGCTGAACGGGCTGACTGGCGAGGTGCTGGATGATCACCTGCACGAGCATGTCCTGCATGCTGCCGACGAGAAGGCGCGCAGCGAGGCCGTCGAGGAAATTTCCGAGGTTCTGAGAACCTACATCCGCTGATGCGCTTGAGGGCGCGAGACTGTCCAAGAAGGAGCGTGCGATGAGCGCACAGACAAATAACCTGCAGCATGAGCACGTCTTCCTCGGCGAGGACCATGACCGCAACACCCGCCGCATCTGGCTCGTCATCGCGCTGACCACCTCGATGATGGTGGCCGAGATCGCCGCCGGTACATGGTATGGCTCGATGGCGCTGGTCGCCGATGGCTGGCACATGTCGACCCACGCGAGCGCCATGCTGATCTCGGCGGTCGCCTATCTCTACGCCCGCCGCCAGGCCCACAATCCGCGCTTCACCTTCGGCACCGGCAAGCTCGGCGATCTCGCCGGTTTCGCCAGCGCCATCATCCTCGCGCTGATCGCGCTGCTGATGGCCTATGAAAGCGTGCTGCGTATCGCCAACCCGGTTCCGATCAGCTTTTCGCAGGCCATTGGCGTCGCCGTCCTCGGCCTTGCCGTCAATGTCTTGAGCGCCTGGCTGCTGAAGGACGACCACCATCACCACGGCCACGCGCATGGCCACGGACATGGGAGCCACGCGCCCCATGGCGATCACGCACATCACGGCTCCCATGCGCATCACGGAGATCATGCGCATCATGGCTCCCACGCTCATCACGGCGATCACGCCAGCCACGCCCCGCGCGCCACCGACAACAACATGCGCGCCGCCTATGTCCACGTCATCGCCGACGCGCTGACATCCGTGCTCGCCATCGCAGCCCTTCTGCTCGGCAGCCTCTATGGCTGGCTCTGGCTCGATCCGCTGATGGGCATCGTCGGCGGCATCATCATCGCGCAATGGGCCTGGGGCCTGATGAAGGCGTCGGGCGCCGTCCTGCTCGACACATTGCCGGCGGCGGGTGATCTGCCCAAGGCGATCCGCAAGGTGGTCGAGACCGATGGCGACGAGATCACCGACCTGCACGTCTGGCAGGTCGGCCCCGGCCACCATGCGGCGATCGTCGCCGTCGCCACATCGGCCCCGCGCGCGCCGTCCTTCTACAAAGAGAAGCTCGCGGCGCTCGGCCAATTGTCGCATGTGACGGTCGAGGTCACGCAGATGGCGACCAAGAAGGCCGCCTGACGCTCGTGATGCCAGAGAAGGGCTTGATGCCGGGAATGCGAATCTGAAAGATCAACGCATTCCGATGGCGAAGGCGCGGGCGACGCAAGCGGGCCACAATCCCGCTTTAACCCCGTACTCATTGATGCCTTCATCGATTCTGGCAGAGGTCTTTTCATGCATCCCTTTTCGATCCGCCGCCGCACGCTGCTCGGCTCCGCATTGCTCGCCCCGGCGCTGTTCCTGCCGGGGATCGTTCGCGCCGAAGACAGCGACGACGAGATCGACCGCCGCATCGGCGCGCTGGAAAAGCAGATCGGCGGGCGCATCGGCGTATCTGTTATCGATACCGAGACCAACATTTCCTTCGGCTATCGCGAAACCGAGACCTTCCCGATGTTCTCCACCTTCAAGGTGCTCGCCGCCGCCATGGTGCTGTCGCGTGTCGACAAGGGCGAGGAAAACCTCGAGCGCCGCGTGGTCTACGAGAAGGAGCAACTCATCGCCTACTCGCCCGAGACCGAGAAGCATGTCGGCGGCGAGGGCATGAGCGTCGGCGATCTCTGCAAGGCGGCGATCACGCTGAGCGACAACACCGCGGCCAATCTCATCCTCGAAAGCCTCGGCGGTCCGAAGGAGCTAACCAACTGGCTGCGCACGCTCGGCGACGGCTCCACCCGTCTCGACCGTATCGAGCCCGATCTCAACGACATCGCCAAGGACGACCCGCGCGACACCACGACGCCCGATGCCATGCTCGACACACTCGGCAACATCGCGCTCGGCTCGGTCTTGTCGGAGCCCTCGCAGAAGACGCTGATCGAATGGATGGTCGCCAACACCACGGGCAACGAACGACTGCGCACCGGCCTGCCGGAAACCTGGAAGATCGGCGACAAGACCGGCACCGGCAAGAGCGGCTCCGCCGCCGACATCGCCATCTGCTGGCCCCCTGGCCACGGCCCCATCCTGATCGCCGTCTACGTCACCAACGCCACGGTTGCGACCGCCGAGATCAACCCGGTGTTCGGCGAGGTGGGGCGGATCGTGGCGGAGATGGTATGAGGGGCCGCTCGTCGCTTGCTGAGCTGCGACGCCGGCATTAAACTGAAACCCTGACGGAGAAGCCAGATGGCGCGCGACGAGACGGGTGCTGGCAAAGGCCAGAAGGAGCCGGAGGCTCCGCAAGATCAATCCGACGACACGTTGGTCGAGCGCGGACTTGCGTACGGTCGCGTACTGCGGGCTCGCGCCGGAAACGATCGCGGTCCGGCTGCGGACAAGGCGTTCATTGACAGTCTCTACGAGGGCTGACTTGGTCCCCGGCAAGTTCTATTTTTGATCGGCAGGAGAGGTCAAAGATGATCGTGGGTCGACAGCCTAGAGCTTTTGGGATCTGCTTTGGAGCCGTTGTAGTCGCCTATTTCGCGGCAAATATAATCGGGTTTTGCTACAAGGATTTCCGCTTATACACGGACAGTGATCTAATCGAACGGTTCATTGATGTGGAAATTGCCACCCACCGTGCGGCGATTGCGAACACTGTTCAAACGCCGAAGGATTTTATCGCTAACTATCCGGATTGCTGTAAAGTTGCAGCGGGGCAGCAAGCTCTTAACTGGCTCATGGTTGTTTTAGGAGCTGGTATGCGCGACGTCTATCTGACGTATCCGCTTCTTATAGATGAGAACCTACGGCAATATACGGTGATCTATTCCACTGATTGTTGCGCGGGGGTTTGGGCAAAAAGAACTGACTATTGAACGTTGAGACTTTGCGCGGAAACGGTGTAGCCGGCTGAGTTTCGAATGCGCTGATGTCGACCGGCCTGTAGTTTCATGGCGCTAGAAATATGCCAGTAAATTCAAAGCTATACGGTGGAGACATGAATCTTGCTCGCATCTGCTTGAATCAATCTCTCAACCTCAAGCGCCACCGCTGACCATCAATCGAAGCGCCCCCATCCTCTCCGTCATTCTCGCCCTTGTGGCGGGAATCCAGCCGACGCGCGTCGCGCGGCGAGGAGACTCTTCTTCGGCCAAATGCTGGGAGCAGGTCATTCACGGCGCAGACGCGCCGTGGCTGGATTCCTGTCACAAGGACAGGAATGAGGGTGGAGTTTGTGGCGCCGGGAAAGCCCTATCGCAGCGGCAGCAAGCATTGGCCGCGATCATCGCGTCCCATCAGCTTTCACGGCAACACTCCTCACACCGCGCCAATATCCGCCGCAGCACTCTCGCCCTTGTCGTCATTCCCCGTCAGTTGCCGCTTCACCTCGTCGGCGATCTGCTTTTCGATCGCCGCGCGGTCGTCCATCGACATGCCCTTCAGGCTGTCTTCGGTCATCCCGAGGCTGTCGAGCACCTGCTTGCGGATGCGTTCGGCGAGCGTCATGTTGGCGAGGTCGCTGAATTCGCTGACGATGGCGTCGTGGCGGGCTTTGGCCTCGTCTTCCACACCTGACATCGTCTGGCTTTCGTCGGTCGCCTGCAGCGCCCACATGGTGCTGGAGATGGAGGGCGGCGTCGTGCTGGGCGCAAGCGATGCGCCGCTCTGGCGAACGCTGTCTTCTATCGTCATCGGCTGCTGCTTGTTGCGCTGGCCGGATTGCTGGAAAAGACTGCTCAAGCCATAGGTGCTCGAGATGCTGTCGCCGATCTTCATGAAAATTCCCCCTGAGACAATGCACGGAAGAATTGCGTCGAAAGCCTGCGCCAGCCTTTCGTTGTCATAATCGCGAGTGTGCCATCAGAGGCCCAAACGCAAAATGGCCGCCCGGAGGCGGCCATTTCGGTGGTCGTTGAAGGCGCTTACGGCAGCGTGTAAGCGATGACGTAGTCGCCCGGCTTGGTGCCGATCGATCCGTGTCCGCCGGCCACCATCACGACATACTGCTTGTTGTCTGAGGTCGTGTAGGTCATCGGCGTCGACTGGCCGCCGGCCGGCAGGCGGGCCTGCCACAGCTGCTTGCCGTTGGTCACGTCGTAGGCGCGCAGGTAATCGTCGACCGCGGCACCGAGGAAGGCAACGCCGCCCTTGGTGATGATCGGACCGCCGATGCCGGGAACGCCGAGCTTGAAGGGCATCGGCAGCGGGCTCATGTCGCGAACCGTACCGTTCACCAGCTTGTAGACGGTCTTGCCCGTGGTGAGATCGGCACCGGCGACATAACCCCATGGCGGTGCCTGGCAGGGGATGCCGAGCGGGCCGAGGAACGGACCCATGACCACACCATAAGGCGCGCCGTCATTGCGGTTCAGGCCCTGTTCGCTGCCCTTTTCGCCTGCACCCTTCGGCGGGATGTCGGCTGCCGGCACCAGACGCGAGGTGAAGGCCAGATAAGTCGGCATGCCGAACATGATCTGCCGTTCCGGATCGACCGCGACCGAGCCCCAGTTGAAGGTGCCGAAATTGCCGGGATAGACGATCGTGCCTTCCAGCGACGGCGGCGTATAGCGGCCTTCATACTTGTAGCGGTGGAACTCGATGCGGCACGCGAGCTGGTCGAACAGCGACACGCCCCACATGTTCTTCTCCTGCAGCGGTGGCGGCGAGAAGGTCAGGTCGGAGATCGGCTGCGTCGGGGAAGCATGGTCCTCGGGGATAGTGCCCTGTGGCGCGGGGATCTCCTTGAACGGAATGATCGCCTCGCCGGTGCGGCGGTCGAGCACGTAGAGGTCGCCCTGCTTGGTGGGCGCCACGAGTGCCGGAACGACCGTGCCGTCAGCCTTCTTCATGTCGAAGAGCACGGGCTGTGCCGGAACGTCCATGTCCCACAGGTCGTGATGCACGAACTGCTGGACCCAGCGCAACTGGCCGGTCTTCATGTCCAGGGCCACGACCGACGACGAGAATTTCTCGACATTGGCGCTTCTGTTCATGCCGAGCTGGTCGGGCACCTGGTTGCCGAGCGGCACGTAGATCAGGCCGAGACCTTCGTCAGCCGACAGAACCGACCAGCTGTTGGGCGAGTTGGTCGTGTAAGTCTGTCCCTCGGGCAGCGGCGTCGTGACGTCGGGGTTGCCCGAATCCCAGTTCCAGACCAGCGCGCCGGTGTGGATGTCGAAGGCGCGGATGACGCCCGACTGCTCCTGGGTGGAGTAGTTGTCATTGACGGCACCGCCGATGATCAGCTTGCCGTCGATCGCCACCGGCGGCGAGGTCGAGTAGTAATAGCCGGCGGGGTTGTACTTCATGCCCTTTTCGAGGTGCAGCGTGCCCTGGTCGGCGAAATCGGTGCAGACCTTACCGTCGAGCGCGTCGAGGGCGATCAGGCGGGCATCGGCGGTCGGCAGGTAGACGCGGTCGACGCAGGGAGCGCCGGCAGCCGCTGCTGTGTCGTGGTAGTAGGTCACGCCACGGCACGTCTGGTGCTGTCGGTCCGGGTTCATGCCGGAATTGGCGTCGAACTTCCACTTTTCCTTGCCGGTCTTGGCATCGAGCGCGATGGCAAGGTTGTGTGGCGTGCAGATGTAGAGCGTATCGCCAACCTTGAGCGGCGTGACCTGGTAGGTCGTCTCGCCGACGTCATCCGGCCGCTTCACGTCGCCGGTCTGGTAGCGCCAAACCTCTTTCAGGTCCTTGACGTTGCTGACGTTCACCTGCTCCAGCGGCGAATAGCGCTGGCCGAAGGGCGTGCGGCCATACTGGTGCCACTCGCCGTCGGTCACCGTGCCGCCGAATGTCGTGGTGCCGGTCATGGCCGTCGGCAGGCTGCCGTTCTGGTCATGCGGGTCCGTCGTCATCGAATAGCCGGCAACCACGATCGCGATCAGAACCGGAATGGCGAGCGGCCAGGGGCTCGCCGGGTAGGGCGCGCCGGTCGTGCCGGAAAAGCCGAGCGGACGGCGGATCCAGGGCGTAAGCAGCCACAGGCCGAGCAGGATGATCAGGCCGCCGCGCGGTCCGAGCTGCCACCAGTCGAAGCCGACTTCGTTGATCGCCCAGACGAGCGAAACGACGACGAGCACGGCATAGACCCAAAGGGCCGACGCCTTGCGCTTCAAAAGCAGCGCAGCGGTCAGCAGGAACATGATGCCTGCGAAGAGATAGAAGAAGTTACCACCGAGCAGCACGAGCCAGAGCCCGCCTCCGCCGAGTGCCAATCCTATCAGAATGAAGAGGATGGATGTTAAGACGATCGCCATCAGGCCGGTCTCCAACTGAAATGCATAAAGCTCCCGAGGGGGATCGGGAGTGGTCAGGAATGCACGCAAACGGCGAACAAGACATTTTGCCGCAAGCGTCATCAGCGGAGATAGAGCGGCCCGATCTGCCTTTCAACCGCCACAATATGGGGGGCTGAGAAGTGGCTAAAATATGCGACAGAATCCGGATTTACGGGTGGGCGTTGAATCTGGGTTTCGGCTGCTGTCACGAAAAAGCCATGAAACCCAAGCGTTTGGCCGCGTCGAAACGTCACGACAGACGCTAGCGTACAGGTAGAGGAAATCGGCCGGTCACGTCCCGCAGAATGTCTGCAGCACGCGCTCCTCGGGCTTGGGCGGCTGCATGTAGGCGGTAAACTCCGCGTGATCCTCATAGGGCTTGGCGAGAACGTCGAGCAGCGCTTCGAACAGCGAGAAATCCGCATCCTCGACGGCGGCTACGATCGCCTGCTCGATGCGGTGATTGCGCGGGATGAAGGCGGGGTTGACTGCAAGCATCGCCACGCCGCGTTCGTTCGGTGTTGTCGTCTCGCGCGCAAGCCGCTCCCGCCAGCGCACCAGCCATTCCTTCGCCGCCATGCTGTCGCTGAACGTATCGAGGAACGCGTCTTCGGCGCCGTCGTCGGCGGCCAGATGCGACAGGCGCCGGAAGGTCAGCGTGAAATCCGCCTGTCCCGCCTGCATTGTCGAAAGCAGCGACTGGATCAGCGAGAGATCGTCGTCCTCTACATCAGCAAGACCGATCTTCTCGCGCATACCCCGCATCCAGTGCAGCTGGAAGCGTTCGCCATAATCCTTGATGACGACATTGGCGATCTCCACCGCCTTGTCCTGATCGGCGTCGATCAGCGGCAGCAGCGTTTCCCCGAGCCGCGCCAGGTTCCATTGCCCGATACCGGGCTGGCTGGCATAGGCGTAGCGGCCATTCTGGTCGATCGAGGAAAACACCGTGCCGGGATCATAGGCATCCATGAACGCGCACGGGCCGAAATCGATCGTCTCGCCCGAGACGGTCATGTTGTCGGTGTTCATCACGCCGTGGATGAAGCCGACATGCAGCCACTTGGCGATCAGCGCCGCCTGCCGTTCGGCAATAGCCTCGAACAGCGCGATATAGGGATTGGCTCCGTCCTTCAGCTCGGGGTAGTGCCGGTCGATGACGTAATCGGCGAGCGCCCGAACGCCCTCGGTATCGCCGCGCGCTGCGAAGAACTGGAAGGTGCCGACCCGGATATGGCTCGCCGCCACGCGGGTGAAGACGGCACCCGGCAGGATTTGCTCGCGATAGACGGGCTGCCCCGTCGAAACCGCCGCCAGCGCTCGCGTTGCCGGCACGCCGAGCGCATGCATGGCCTCGCTGACGATATATTCACGCAGCACTGGCCCGAGCGCCGCGCGCCCGTCACCCCGCCGCGAAAACGGTGTGGCGCCCGCGCCCTTCAGCTGGATATCGCGGCGCCGGCCTTTGACGTCGATCACCTCGCCAAGCAGGATCGCCCGCCCGTCACCCAACTGCGGCACGAAGCTGCCGAACTGATGCCCGGCATAGGCCATGGCCAACGGATCGGCGCCCTCAGGCACGAGATTGCCGGAAAAGATCGCGGCCCCATCGCGCTTCAGAACCTCTATGTCGAGCCCCAGCTCTTCCGCCAGCGGCTCGTTGAGCTTGATCAGCCACGGCTCGGCGGCCGCGGACGGCGTCTGCCGGGCGAAGAAGTTCTGCGGCAACCGCGCATAGCTGTTGTCGAAGGGGAAGGGGCGTGACGTCTGCGCGGGTGCAATGGTCATAGGCTTTAGGTAGGGCTCAGTCCCTGCCGGCGCAAGCGCCCAAGCGCCGTGTATTGGCCGGAAATTCACCGGTTGCGCCCGCCACCGCCGCCGCCCCCACCTCCGCCATGGCCACCGCCTCCTCCGCCACCTCCACCGCCATGGCCGCCGCCGCCCTTGCCACCCCCACCACCGCCGCCATTGCCACGGCCATTGCGGGAAGACGCCTGCGTGCCTTTGCCGGTGTCGTCAGGGAATTCGACCTCCGCCGTGGATTTGACGACCGTGTTGGCCCGGTATGGAACGATGCTGACCGCGCCCAATTCACCCTCGGTCTTCTGGCACGTATAGTGCGTGCTGCCGCCATTGCGGATCAGGACGTCGTTGCCGCCCTTGCTTTTGACGAACGTCATGTCGTGGCCGACGAGCCGCGCACTCTTCTTGCCAAGCTTTTGGCTCTTCATCTGGTAGAAGGTGCCGTTGACGCTGAGGACCGATTTTTCCCAGTAGACATCGACAGAAGGGCTGCCGCCGCATTTCTGATAGGCCTCGGCACTCTCCGACACGAGAACGGTCGCGGCCGCCACGATGAGATGTAGACGCATCTGCCCCTCTCTCCCATTTTCGCCGACGGCCAAGGCGCCCCGGCGCTCCTCGGGTGAAAGCTTGAGCCTGTTGGCTGAGAAAGCAATTCGGAAATAGGACGTAGCGCCTGCGCCGATTGCTGCGGCCTGGCCGCAGTGGTAGGATTAAATCGCACCTCCAGACGCCAACGCGGGAGCCACACATGGAAAAGCTCAGCATCACGCTGCCAACGGAAATGGTCGATGTGATCAATGCCGAGATCGATGCCGGTGCCTTCGCCTCCACCAGCGAAGTCATCCGCGCCGCCATGCGCGCCTGGATGCGCCAGGAGGAAGAGCACAAGGAACGCATCGCCGCCATAAGGGCGCGCGTGCAGGAATCGCTCGATGATCCCCGGCCGAGCCTGAGCCTCGAGGAAATCGATGACTGGCTGGAGACGCTTGCGGTCGAGCCGAGCCGGCAATGAAGTCTTACGGTGTCACGTTCCGCGGAGCGGCGCAGCGAGACCTGAAAGCGATCTTCGACTATGTTCTCGAGCGAAGCGGCAGTCGGCAAACGGCCGTTTTGTATCTCAAGCGATTGCGGGATCGCTGCAGCCGCATAGGCGACGCCCCATTTGGCGGCGTTGCGCGACCTGATCTTGGTGCCGATTTGCGCCTAGCCGTTTTCGAGCGCAGCATCGTCATACTCTACCGCGTCGAGGCCGACACCGTCCTCATCACCAACATCTTTTCCGGCGGTCGCGACTACGAAACGCTGATGCGCGATCATCGCTGATACACCCATACGCTGAGCTCACATCAGCCTTGCCATTTCAGCATAACCCCGCCACATTTGCGGGCGTATATAAAAACTTCATTCACCCTTGGCGCTTTGCCATTTCATGCCCGCGGCAATTGCCTTCGCGCTTGAGCCGCGTCTTCGCGAGCGATCCCTGACGATGTCGGATCAGATCTACCAGGCGGCTGTCGTTGGACGCCCGCAACTCAATTTCCGCTTGATTGCGATGATCGTCGCCAGCGCCATGTTCATGGAGCAGCTGGACGCCACGGTTCTGGCCACCGCGCTGCCTACCATGGCGCGCGATTTCGGAGTCAGCGCACCGTCGATGAGCATCGCGCTCACGTCCTATCTGCTCAGCCTCGCCATCTTCATTCCGGCAAGCGGCCTGATCGCAGACCGCTTCGGCTCGCGCACCGTCTTTCGCTGGGCCATCGTCGTTTTCGTTCTCGGCTCCATCTGTTGCGCGCTCTCGCCCAATCTCTGGTGTCTGGTGTTTGCCCGCCTGCTGCAGGGTCTCGGCGGCGCCATGATGATGCCGGTCGGCCGGCTCGTGCTTTTGCGCAGCGTCGCCCGCAAGGACATGGTCAATGCCATGTCGTGGCTGCTGGTGCCGGCGCTGATCGGCCCGATCCTCGGCCCACCCGTTGGCGGCATGATCGTCACCTATCTCGACTGGCGCTGGATCTTCTACATCAACGTTCCCATCGGCATCCTCGGCTTCGTCCTGGTCTCGATCTTCATCGAGAATTTCAAGGGCGAGACGAAGAAGCGCTTCGACACCGTCGGCTTCATCCTCTCCGGCATCGCGCTCGGCTCGCTGCTCTTCGGCTTCGAGAGCTCCAGCCGTCCGGGCGAGGGGATGTTCGCGCTGTTCCTGATCGCGATCGGCCTGCTTTTCGGCATCGCCTATCTCAAGCACGCGCGAAAGCATCCCGCGCCGATCATGGATTTCTCGCTGATGAAGGTGCCGAGCTTCGGCACCTCTGTCATCGCCGGGTCGCTCACCCGCATCACGCAGGGCGCGCAACCCTTCCTGCTGCCGCTCTATTTCCAGCTCGGCTTCGGTCTTTCAGCCGCCAAGGCCGGCCAGCTGGTGACGGCAGCGGCCATCGGCTCCATGGCGATGAAGGCCTTCGCGCCGAGGATCCTTCGCCGCTTCGGCTTCCGCAACGCGCTGGTCTTCAACGGTTTTACAGCCACCTTCGGCTACGCGCTCTGCGCCTTCTTCAGGCCTGACTGGCCGCTCGGCCTGATCTTCGCGGTGCTCGTCATGTGCGGCTTCTTCATGTCGTTCCAGTTCACCGCCTACAACACGGTCGCCTATGACGCGATCGAGCGCGACCGCATGAGCGCCGCCACCAGCTTTTACGTGACCTTCCAGCAGCTGATGCTGTCGCTCGGCATCTGCGTCGGCGCCTTCGTGCTGCATGTCTCGATGTCGGCAACCGGCAGCGGCGACACGCCGCAACTGCACGACTTCTCGGCCGCCTTCCTGTTCGTGACCGCCGTCTCGCTCACTGCCACCTTCTGGAACCTGCGCTTCTCGCGCACGGCCGGCGCCGATATCAGCGGCCACGGCGGCAACAAGGCGGCAGCCCACGCCGAGCATTGAGGGCGGTCAGCGATCTTCCATCTCGGCCGCCATTTCGGCGAGCTTGCGAACGGTATTGATGTTGCGCGATGTGCCGACGTTAAGCGCCGGCAGCTTCAGCTTCGATTTTCCGGAACCGATGGGATAGTGCACATAGATCTCCCGCCCATCGGCAACAGCCTCCTCTCCATCCGGCGCCACCATCCTGTCGAGCGCATCCTTCGGCGCATTCTCGGATAGGAAGCTGACGAGCAGGAAACTCGGCTTGGCATCGGGGAAGGGCGCCTTGGCGACGATCGCGTCGAGCTCCTTGCGGCTGCGCACCATCACGCCGGGCTTCCTGCCCAGTCGCTCGCCGAGTGCGTCATCCAATGCGCGCGCGACATCGGCTTCGTTGGCGTCGGCGCGGAACAGCACGTTGCCGCTCTGGATGTAGGTCTTGACGTCGGTGAAGCCGAGCTTCTCGCAGATCGCCTTCAGCTCCGTCATGGCGAGCTTGCCGGTGCCGCCGACATTGATGGCGCGCAGCAGGGCGATGTAGACGGGCATGGGGGGCTCCTTCCGTTGGCGGGGGAGCAAGAATTACCCCCCTCTGTCCTGCCGGACATCTCCCCCACAAGGGGGGAGATCGGCCAGCGGGTAGGTTCACGCCAAACAATGAGAGTGGAGTGAGCGGCTGCCCCCCAGCCAATCTCCCCACCTGTGGGGGAGATGCCCGGCAGGGCAGAGGGGGGTATCACACGGCACCTCGCCAGCGGATTACATCTTCCCCGCCACCTTCACCGCAAACGCATACTCAAACGCAACCTCTTCCAGCCGCTGGAAGCGCCCGGACGCCCCGCCATGCCCCGCGTCCATGTTGGTCTTCAGCAACACCGGCGCGCCGCTGGTCGATTTGTCGCGCAGCTTCGCTACCCATTTGGTCGGCTCCCAATAGGTCACGCGCGGGTCCGTCAGGCCGCTCAGCGCCAGGATCGGCGGGTAGGGTTTCGCTTCCACATTGTCGTAGGGCGAATAGGCGGCGATCTGGTCGTACTCTTCGCGGCTGTCGATCGGGTTGCCCCATTCCGGCCATTCCGGCGGGGTCAGCGGCAGCGTGTCGTCGAGCATGGTGTTCAATACGTCGACGAAGGGAACGGCGGCGATGACGCCGGCGAATTTTTCCGGCGCCATGTTCGAGATCGCCCCCATCAGCATGCCGCCGGCCGAGCCGCCCTCGGCGATGATGTTGGCGTAGGAGGTGAACTTCTGTTGATTCAGATGGTCGGCCGCCGCGATGAAGTCCTTGAAGGTGTTGGTCTTCTTCTCCATCTTGCCGTCTTCGTACCACGCAAAACCCTTGTCCTTGCCGCCGCGGATGTGGGCGATGGCATAGACGAAGCCGCGGTCGACGAGCGACAGGCAGTTGGTGTTGAAGCTCGCCGGAATGGTCACGCCATAGGCGCCGTAGCCGTAGAGCAGGCAAGGGGCGGAGCCGTCGAGCGGCGTGTCTTTGCGATAGAGCAGCGTCACCGGCACCTCGACGCCGTCCCAACCAGGCGCGAAGACGCGGCGGGTGACATAGTCGTCGATGTTGTGGCCCGAGGGCACTTCCTGCGTCTTCAACAGCGTGCGCTCGCGCGTCACCATGTTGTAGTCGTAGAGCTGCGATGGCGTCGTCATCGAGGAGTAGGAGAAGCGGATCACGTAGCTGTCATATTCGGCGGCACCCTGCAGACCGAGCGAATAGGCTTCTTCCGCAAAGCCGATCGCGTGTTCCTCGCCGGTCGCCCGGTCACGGATCATGATCTGCGGCAGGCCGTCCTTGCGCTCCAGCCAGAGCAGGTGGCGGGCATAGGCCATGTGGCTGATGATGAGCGTGCCCGGCTTGTGCGGCACCACTTCGCGCCAATTCTCCTTGCCGGGATTATCGACCGGCGCTTCCATGATCTTGAAATCCTTGGCGTCGCCGTCATTGGTCAGGATGTAGAACACATCGCCGCCCTCGGTCAGCGTGTATTCGATACCCTCCTCGCGCTCCGCCACCATCTTCGGCTTGGCGGAGAGGTCGCTGGTCGGGATCAGCAGGTATTCCGAGGTCTCGTGGTCGTGAATGTCGATGAAGATGAAGTCGTCGAGCAGCGAGCCGCCGACGCCCATGAAGAAGCCCGCATCCTCTTCCTCGTAGACCAGACGGTCTTCCGATTGCGGCGTGCCGATGATGTGGTGGAACACCTTCGAGGGCCGGTGGTTCTCGTCGAGCGCCGAATAGAAGAAGCTCTTGCCGTCGGGCGCCCAGGCGCCGCCGCCGCCGGTGTTCTCGATGAGATCGGGCAGGTCCTCGCCGGTCTTGAGGTCGCGAACCTTCAGCGTGTAGAACTCCGAGCCCTTGTCGTCATAGCCCCAGATACCGCGATCGTGATCGGTGGAGTGGTCGATGCCGGCCAGCCGGAAATAGGCCTTG
This sequence comes from Rhizobium sp. 2MFCol3.1, assembly GCF_000377565.1. GTDB lineage: Bacteria > Pseudomonadota > Alphaproteobacteria > Rhizobiales > Rhizobiaceae > Rhizobium. The sequence goes on from NZ_KB898382.1 coordinate 40,350, forward strand.
CCCTCGGCTTCCTTGTCGCCGTCGAGCAGCACGGTGCGCTGGCTCTCATCCTTGATGTCGGCGTCGCGCGGGATGCGGAAATAGCGCGGCTGCTCGCCGCCGGTCACGAAGAAGGTGCCGTAGGCAAACGGCCCGTCCTTCATCGGGATCGAGCTGTCGTCTTCCTTGATACGCCCGCGCATCTCGGCAAACAGCGTCTTCTGCAGCGGCTTGGTGTCCTCCATCGCCGCGTTCATATAGGCGTTTTCCGCCTCCAGATGCTTGCGGATCTCGGGGTCGAGGATCGAGGGATCCTTGAACATCGCCTGCCAGTTGTCGGCGCGCAGCCAGGCGTAATCGTCCGTGCGGGTGATGCCATGGCGCGTATCGGAATGCGGCTTCTTGGGCGCAACGGGCGGGTTCGGCAGGTTCTTGAAGACGGACAAGGGGAGCTCCGGGGTCGGCATTTCAGGTTGTGAAGAGATAGAGACGCAAGCGCTGTCGATCAAGCGGCAAAAGCCACGCGCAAGAGTGCCATGCGACGCTCGCTAAATGGTGACTGTGCAAAACCCAAGCAATCCTCACCTTGCCTTGATGTGACCACAATATTTAAGAAAGTCCGCTCCCATCGTGCGGAATTCTGCCATGGCCGGGCGGCCCTCAAAGCTGCCCTTACTGAGCCGGCCGCGCAGCATTCCGGAATGAGCTTGCAAAGGATTTCTTCAGTAATGCCGAAACGTATCGCCCTCGTTCTGACCGCTCTCAGCCTTGCCGCCTCCGCCTTTGCACCCACCGCATTCGCCGTCGACCCCGCTATCAAGAAGCAGCTCGAAAAGCTCGACCCCGCGACGCGCCTCGAACAGAGCTGTGACACCGAGGCGATGAGCCGCATCAACAAGGACGCCACCGGCTACAAGCCGGACAAGGTGATCGCCTACACCTTCAAGGACCCGGTCCCGAGCGACGACCGCCTGGAAGCCCCGGGCGCGGTCTTCCGTAGCAAGGGCGATTGGTATCACCTGTCCTACAGCTGCATCACCGGTCCGCAGCACATCAATGTGCGCGAACTGAGCTACCAGATCGGCGACAAGGTTCCGCGCGACAAGTGGACCAAATATTACCTCTACGACTGAGCGGCCTAAGAGCCTCTCCTCCAGACCCAAAGCAAAACGGCGGCCCTGATGGAGCCGCCGTTTCGCCTTCGTGTCGCTGGAGAGCTTAGACCAGCTCGCCGAAGGCGGCTGCCGTGAACGGACGCATGTTCTCGTTGTCGCCGGTGCGCACCTTGGTCACCCATTGCGGGTCACTCAGGATCGCGCGGCCGACGGCGATCAGGTCGAACTCCTCGCGCTCCATGCGGCGCACCAGATTGTCGAGCCCGACGACGCTCGAGCTCTCGCCGCCGAAGGCCGCCATGAAATCGCCGGAAAGGCCGACCGAGCCGACGCTGATGGTCGCGGCACCCGTCAACTTTTTCGCCCAGCCGGCGAAATTCAGCCCCTGTTCGCCGTCGATCTCGGGGAACTCAGGCTCCCAGAAGCGGCGCTGCGAGCAGTGCAGCACATCCACGCCCGCCTCGACCAGCGGCATCAGCCAGTCGGTCATTGCATCAGGCGTTTCGGCAAGCCGCGCCTTGTAGTCCTGCTGCTTCCACTGGCTGAGACGCAGGATGATCGGATAGTCGGGGCCGACGGCCTCGCGCATCGCCTTCACCACCTCGGCGGCGAAGCGGGCGCGTTCCTTCAGCGTCGCGCCGCCGTAGCGGTCGGTGCGCTTGTTGGTGCCGGCCCAGAAGAACTGGTCGATCAGATAACCATGCGCGCCGTGGATTTCGAACGTGTCGAAGCCGAGCCGCTTGGCGTCGGCGGCGGCCCGCGCATAGGCTGCGATCGTGTCGGCGATGTCTTCCTCGCTCATCGCTTCGCCGCGCGGCGTTTCCGGCGCAAGCAGGCCGGACGGGCTTTCGACGCCGCTTGCCGGCCAGTCGCCGGCCGGATGCGCGACCGAGCCGACATGCCAGATCTGCGGCCCCATCTTGCCGCCCTTGTCGTGGACCGTCTTGATCACCTTGCTCCAGCCGGCAAGCGACTTCTCGCCGTGGAAGAAGGGGATGCGCTCATGGTTGCTGGCCGCCGGCCGGTCGATGACGGTGCCTTCCGAAAGGATCAGCCCGACGCCGTCTTCGGCGCGGCGGCGATAATAGGCCTCGACATCGGCCCCCGGAACGCCTTCCGGCGCGAAGGTCCGCGTCATCGGCGCCATGACGATACGGTTCTTGAGGTCGAGCGATTTGATCTTGAACGGCGCAAACAGCGCGTTGACGTCAGGTGAACTCATTGCGGGCAACTCCTGTAGAAAGGTGGCGCGCCTTAAGTATATTCTATATACCTAGTGTCAATGAGGCACTGCGAAGCGCCTAGGTAGCATCGAGGAAACCGCCATGAACGAACATCGGCCGATCGCAGCCCCCGTCAATTGCCGCGCGAACCGCCCCGACGCCATCGAGCAGAGCTTCGTTGTCGATTGCCCGAGCCGGCTGTTGTTCGAGCAGATCGCCGACAAATGGTCGATGATGATCCTGACGGTGCTCGATCGCGGCCCGCTGCGCTTCAACGCCATCAAGCGCCAGCTCGGCGGCATCACCCAGAAGGCGCTGACCCAGACGCTGCGCCGCCTGGAGCGCAACGGGCTGGTGACGCGCGAGGTCATTCCGGTTTCGCCTGTTGCGGTCGAATACCGCATCAGCCCGCTCGGCCGTTCGCTGCAGACGCCGTTCAAGGCGCTCTATGCCTGGACCGTCGACTACCTGCCGGATGTGGAAAAGGCCCGCACCGCCTTCGACGAGCGTTCGGCCGGCTGATCGCACCTTGCCGCGCGGCAGCTACTTATTTATCGACTGATGCAGCAATGCGCCGAACCGGCCGTAAATTTGCCGTGGAAGCGGCCGATGCGATCACTATACGGCTGCTGCCATCTGAACTCGGTTTGAACTCCACGGTCCCGGCACAATGAAAAAACTCGTCCTCGCCTCGGCGCTGCTCCTTGCCCCGGTCGCAATTGCCGCTGCCGGGCAAACGGCGACGATCCAGCCCGTCGTTGCGGCCACCATGCCGGCGCCCATTGTCCCGCTATCGTCGGACCCGGGGACCGCGAACACGGCACCGAAGTCCACCCCGAAGGTCGTGCCCAAGGCTCCTGCTCCCAGGCAGACGCCGCCCAGGCAGACATCATCCACGAAGCTCGTCGAGCCGCACCTGCGCGTCGCCCGCTCCGATATCAAGGGCCATGCCCGCGTGGCGCTCACCTTCGACGCCTGCATGGGCAAGGCCGACGAGCGTATCCTCTCGGTGCTGGTGTCTGAACGCATCCCGGCAACGATCTTCGTCACCGCCCGCTGGCTGAAGCACAACCCGCAAGCGCTGCAGGTCATGCTCGCCAATCCCGATCTGTTCGAACTGGAAAATCACGGCCAGAACCATATCCCCGCCGTCGACAAGCCGGTGTCGATCTACGGCATCGCGTCCGCCGGTTCGCCCGAGGCTGTGCGCATCGAAGTCCAGGGCGGCGCCGACGCCATGCTCGCCTCCGGCATCCCGGCCCCCCGCTGGTTCCGCGGCTCGACCGCCAAATACGACCTCTCTTCGATCGCCCAGATCCGCGCCATGGGCTACCGCATCGCCGGCTACTCGGTAAACGGCGACGGCGGCTCGCTTCTTGGTGCTGCGATCACGGAAAAGCGCATCTCCTCCGCCAAGGACGGCGACGTCGTCATCTCCCACATCAACCAGCCGACGCATGCGGCCGGCGAGGGGGTGGCGAAGGCGATCCTCGATCTGAAGGCCAAGGGCACGGAGTTCGTGCGGCTGCAGGATGTCGAGGATCGTGGGGATGATGATACGACGGAGTAGGGGATTATTGAGTGAGAACTGAGACTGCGGCCCCCCTCATCCGACCCTTCGGGCCACCTTCTCCCCGCTGGGGCGAAGGGGAGGTTGGAGCGAGCGGCCCACCCCGAGTCTCTTCTCCCCAGCGGGGAGCAACCATGTCTCATCCATTCACATATTTCGGCGTCCATTCGGTCTTTCGGGTAAGGATTGTGTTGGCGAGAATGACGAGTTTTCTGGCCACCGCGATGACCGCGCACAGGTGCTCCTTGCCGTTGCCGCGCAACCGCTTATAGAAGGCCGCCAGATCCGGATTGTGCCGGCTGGCGGTGAAGGCGCACATGAACAGGCTCTTGCGCAGCCTTTCACGACCGCCCTGGATCCTGCGCCTGCCGCGATGCTTGCCGCTGTCGTCATCATAGGGTGCGACACCGGCAAGGGCGGCGACCTCGTTGCGGCCGGCATGGCCGAGCTCGGGCATGCGGATGACGAGGCACAGCGCGCT
>NZ_KB898383.1 GCF_000377565.1 Rhizobium sp. 2MFCol3.1
CAGTGTAACTTCTCTTGATAAACGTGACCGCCAAAGTCTCTTTCAAAGAACCGACATCTCTGTCGATCCCGCGAACTCCGCCGCCCACGTTTCTCTTTCTTCTCATCTTCAATTGTCAAATAACAGACCAGATCAAACCAGTCGAAATTCCCCGTCCCAAACCTTAAAGTCCGGGACCAATCAGCATCGCAGCCAATCAAAGAAATCCAGAGCGAAAGTCACCGTCGCCAGCAGCGCCGCCGCCCTCGTTCTGTGAAGCGGCTTATAAGGCCCACACACCGAACAAGTCAACAACCACACGCAAAGTTTTTTGACAGTTTTATAACATGTTGTTTTGACTGGGGGAATTTCCGGGCGCCTCTGTGGAGCCATTTCGACGCCCCCACGCATGCCCCCAAACATCAGGCCAATCCACCGCCCGACATCCCCCACACACCATTATCCGCACCCAAAACGCCCGATTTTCGGAACCGAACCCCTCTCCCATGTGTTTCTAGACGTGTTTCTATCGTCAGCAACTAAGGAGACAGCCCAATGGCTTCCAATACAGATGATGTGAGATCCGCCGTTAGCAAGGACATCAGCGCCCTGCAGCAGGAGGTCGCCCGTCTGCAGAAGATGATCTCGGCCCAGGGCGCGGAGGCCTATTACGAAGTGCGCGATCGCGCCGGCAAGGCCTATGAGGACATGGCGCCCCGCGCCAAGACCGCCGTTGCCCAGATCAAGGCCGAAGGCGTGGCCGCGGCCGACGCCGCCCGCGAGCACCCGGCCGCCACCACCACCGCGCTGGCACTTGCCGGCGCGCTCGGCTTTCTCGCCGGCTATCTCCTGAGCGGTGCCCAGGCAGCCCCGCAGCGCCAGCAGTGGTGGCGATAGCATTCGTTAACATTAGACGTATCTAATTTGTTTACGGGCCGGATGATCCGAAGTATCATCCGGCCCGTACTACTTAGGTCTTAGAAAAACCCGTTTTTCAGGCCAATAATGGAGACTATAAAGAACGAGGGAGGACTGCTGATGATTGCCAAAGGATCGAACTGCATCGTCGAAGTCACAGTTGACGGAGCGCAGGGCCGCCTAGCGGTCGGTATTATGAACATGCGACAGGCTCTCGAACTTCCTGAAATGCCAAGCGTATCCTATACCCATCCGGATCCCGCCAAGGCGGCAGCCGGTGTCACCATGAACCGCGAACAGCTTGCGGGCTTCGTGGCGCGTCACTGAGGACCGGTCGCAACCGCGATCCGCTCCCCTTATATAAATGCGGCCAAGACAGGCGGCGCCACCGGCGCCGCCTCTTCTTTTTGCCCAAGCGGCAGAGGCCCCTCCCCTCTTGTACGATCCTTCTTATCCCCGCGTTTTGCGCCCCCGCGTCTGGCATCCCCTCACCGTTCATGCCAGAAACGCCGATAACCCAGAAACGCCGATAACAAAGAGCAGAGGAACAGGCGATTGAGAGAGCGGCGCGCACCGCAAAGGCAGAACGGCCGCAACAAGCCTGATGCCGTCGAGAGCAAGCGGGTGACCCTGCCGCGCGCTTTGTCCAAGCTCGGCTACTGTTCGCGAACCCAGGCCGAAAAGCTGATCGCCGACGGCCGCGTCACCGTCAATGGCCGCACCGTGCTCGACAGCGCCGCCTGGATCGACCTCTCATCGGCGAAGATCAAGGTCGACGGCAGCGATGTCGCGGCCGAGCCGATGACCTATCTGATGCTCAACAAGCCGCGCGGGCTGGTGACGACACGCCACGATCCCGAAGGCCGCCCGACGGTGTTCGATTGCCTCAAGGATGTCGACACCCCGCATCTGTCGCCGGTCGGCAGGCTGGACAAGGCGAGCGAGGGTCTGCTTCTCTTCACCAACGACACCGTCTTCGCCCAGGCGCTGCTCGACCCGGTCACCCATGTCACCAAGACCTATCATGTCCAGGTCGATCGCGTCATGGAGCCGGAGATGCTGGCCGAGATGGCCTATGGCGTTCGCCACGACGGCGAACTCTTGAAGGCGACGGCGGCGACGCTTCTAAGACAAGGCGAGCGCAACTCCTGGATCGAAGTCGAGCTCGACGAGGGCCGCAACCGCCAGATCCGCCGCATGCTGGAAGCGCTCGGCACCGAATGCCTGCGGCTGGTACGCGTGGCGATCGGTGATCTCCAACTCGGCGATCTCCCGAAAGGTGCGGTACGGGCCTTGACCGAGGCCGAGCTAAAGGCGCTGCGCCGCCGCGCCGGCATGGAAACGACCAAACGGACCAGATGACATCATGACAGACAGCGCCGCCCTCGACCCGCACGATTTCTGGCAGGAGCTGCACGCGCCCGGCACCTTTTCGATCGGGGGTGACTTCACATCCTTCTACGTCGCGACGCTCACCGATGGTCGCCAGCTCCGCCTGCCGCTCCGCCCGCTTGCCGATGGCGACCATGCGCTGGCCTCGCTCATCATCAACCAGGCGAGCTTCGAAGTGCTCGACACATTGGCCGGGCAGCTCGCTGACAGGCTTAAAGCCCTCGATATCGACGTCGTCGCCGGACTGCCGACGCTCGGGCTGACGCTCGCCTCCGCCGTGGCGCAGAAGCTCGGGCACAAGCGATATGTGCCGCTCGGCACCTCCAGAAAGTTCTGGTACCGCGACGAACTCTCCGTGCCGCTGTCGTCGATCACCACCCCCACCCAGCAGAAGCGCCTCTATATCGATCCGCGCATGCTGCCGCTGCTCGAAGGCAGGCGCGTTGCGCTGATCGACGATGTCATCTCCAGCGGCACCTCGATCGTCTCCGGCCTCAAGCTGCTGTCGGCCTGTTCCGTCGAGCCGGTCGCGATCGGCGCCGCCATGCTGCAATCGGAGCGCTGGTGCACGGCGCTCGACGATGCCGGCCCGCAATGGCTGGAGCGAACCTTTGGCGTATTCGCGACCCCGATGCTCGACCGCACCGAACAAGGCGCCTGGCGCGCGCCCGGGATCTGAGCCGTCGCTCCTAATATAGAGTGCGCCCATTATAGAGTGCGCCCCATTATAGACTGCGCTCTGCGTCCGCCCCTCTATACAGCGCGCCGCGAACCGCTACAGTCTCAGTCAACACATAAAGCAGCGCATCGATCCGGAAGACCTGATGACCTTAGAACAAGCATGTCTGCTGATCCTGCTGATCGCGATGCTGGTTCTGTTCCTGATCGACCGTTTCAGGGTCGAGGTGGTCGCGATCGCGGGCCTGCTTGCCGGCTATGCGCTCGGGCTTTATCCGACCGACGCGGTCTTCGCGGGCTTTGCCAGCCCCGTGGTCATCACCGTCGTCGAGATCCTGCTGGTGGCTCAGGTGCTGGCCCGCACCCGCTTCTTCGACAGGGTGTCGACAGCGCTTGCCAGTCGCGGCATGCGCGGCACCGGCGTCATCGCCATCCTCTCCGGCGTGACCGGCTTCATCTCCATCTTCATGAACAATATCGGCGCCTTCTCGATCTCGCTGCCGGTGGCGCTGCGCATCAGCGCCGTCAGCGCCATCCCCAAGCGCCAGCTGATCATGCCGATCTCGTTCGCCGCCCTGCTCGGCGGCCTCGTGTCGTTGATCGGCACGCCCGCCAATCTGCTCGTCAGCAACGCGCTGGCGGCCGCGACCGGCGAGAGCTTTCGTCTGTTCGATTTCGCCTATGTCGGCTTGCCGGTCGCTGTCGCCGGCATCCTGATGACGTCAGTGTTGGCGCCGCTCCTCTTCCCTGCGGATAGCGAGGACGATGCGGCAGCACCCGAAACGCCGCGACGCCGCATGGTGGCCGAACGACGTGTTCCCGCGAATTCGCCGCTGATCGGCGCAAGCCTCGCCGATCTACCCGCCCGCTTCGCGCTCAAGCCGCACGCGCTGCTGCGCAACGACGCCTTCGTCTTCGGGTCCGCCGAGCGCTCCATCATCGAGGCCGGCGATCTCCTCCTGGCCGAAGCCGACGACACGGTCTTTATCGAACTCGAGGCATCCGGCGCGCTGCAGGCCGACCATTGGCAGGCCGAGGCAAGCCGCGTCGAGGCTGTCGTCATGCCGGAGAGCACGCTGGTCGGCTCGCGCCTGCGCTCGCTCGAGGTCTTCACTATGCGCGGCATCGCGATCAGCGCCCTATCCATGCGCTCTCCGCGCATCGAGGGACGCTTCGAGGACCTGCAGCTCTCGATCGGCGACGTCCTGGTGCTGGAGGGCGACCGTGCCGCAATCTCTGAAGCGCTGGAGGAATGCGAATGTCTGCCGCTCGCCTCCCCGCCCGTCCCGCCCTCATTCTCGCTGAGCTGGCAGCCCTTCGCGATCTTTGCCTGCGGCATCGCCGCGACCACGGTCGTGCGGCCCGATATCGCGCTCGCCGGCGTCGTGCTCGTGCTGGCGCTCTTCAACTACCTAAACATCCGCCAGGCGATGGCCGACCTGAACTGGCCCGTTATCATCATGCTCGCCGCGATGATCCCGATCGGCTCGGCCGTCGGCACCTCGGGGACCGCCGAAGTCATCGCCTCGGCGCTCGGCGCCATCCTGCCCGTATCGCAGCCGCTGGCGGGCATCGCGGTCGTGCTGTTGCTGGCGATCGCGCTGACACCCTTTGTCAACAACGCCACGGTCGCCATCGTGCTGAGCCCCATCGCGATCGAATTCGCGGCAGCGGGTCACCACCAGCCGCAAGCCTATCTGCTCGCCGTCGCGCTGGGTGCCTCGCTCGATTTCCTCACGCCCTTCGGCCACCACAACAACACGCTCGCCATGGGCATCGGCAGCTACCGCTTTTCCGATTTCATCCGCGCCGGCCTGCCGGTGACGGTGCTGAGCTCCTTTTTGAGCCTGCTGCTTCTATATGTCTTCTGGGTTTGAGCCCCGCTTGCTTGACATCCCCGGCGATGGAACTAGAGCAGGGGAAAGCCCCGATCATACCGACCCCGTAACCCAAAAGGACGGTCAAGCCCGTGCGTATTCTCTCAGAAGCCCATTTCCCGGAACTGCCGAATTACTACCGCGGCAAGGTGCGAGAAAACTACGACCTTGCCGATGGCAGCCGCATCATCATCAGCACCGACAGGCTAAGCGCGTTTGACCGGATCCTGACCTGCATCCCCTACAAGGGCCAGGTCCTCACCCAGACGGCGCGTTACTGGTTCGAGGCGACCAAGGACATCTGCCCCAACCACGTCATCGCCTATCCCGATCCGAACGTCGTCGTCGGCAAGCGCCTCGACATCCTGCCGGTCGAGATCGTCGTGCGCGGCTATCTCGCCGGCACCACCGGCACTTCGATCCTCACTCTCTATAAGAAGGGCGAGCGCGAGATGTACGGCATGCGCCTGCCGGATGGCATGCGCGACAACCAGAAGCTCCCCGAGCCGGTCATCACGCCGACGAGCAAGGAATTCGATGGTGGCCACGACGAGCCGCTAACGCCTGATCAGATCGTCGAAGGCGGTCTGCTGACGCAGGAGCAGTGGGATACGCTGTCCAAATACGCGCTGGCGCTCTTTGCCCGCGGCCAGGAAATGGCGGCCAAGCGCGGCCTCATCCTCGTCGACACCAAATATGAGTTCGGCACCGACGAGAACGGCACGATCATCCTCGCCGACGAGATCCACACCCCCGACAGCAGCCGCTACTGGCTCGCCGACAGCTACCAGGCAAGCTTCGAGGCCGGCACACGCCCTGCAAGCTTCGACAAGGATTTTGTCCGCGCCTGGGTGGCCGAACGCTGCGACCCCTACAAGGACGAGATCCCCGAGATCCCGACCGATCTCATCGAGCAGACCTCGGCTGTCTATATAAAGGCATATGAAGCGATCACCGCGCAGACCTTCGTGCCTGACGACACCGGCGCGACCCCGGTGGAGCGCGTGCGCAAGAACCTCTCACGCTACTTCCCCTAAGCGCTCGATCGCATGAAGGCCTGCGACTTTGGCTTGCAGGCCCTTTCAATGTCGCGTTAGATTTTGAAAAACACCGAAGCCGGGCGGATCCGGCTGGAGAATTCATGGCACGAAGGCCAAGGCGCAAGGCCGAAGAGACCCGCGAAGACATTCTGACGATGGCCGAGCAGCTGTTTCGCCAGCGCGGCTTCGTCGCCGTCTCGATCGCCGATATCGCCGCTTCGCTTGACATGTCGCCGGCCAACGTCTTCAAGCACTTTCATTCGAAGACCGCCTTGGTCGACGCGATCGCCGAAAGGCACCTGAGTGATGTCGCCGACCGCTTCGTCGCCGATGACCTGCCGCCGCGCGAACAATTGCTCCGCTTCGTGCTCCGGCTGCTCGACAGCCATCTCGAGGACATCCAGAAAAACCCCTACATCTTCGAAATGGTCCTCGTCAGCATCGAGGCCAAGATCGAGGCCGGCAAGCGATATCGCGAAAAAGTGATCCAGAAACTGGAGGTCATCATTCGCGAAGGTGTCGCGGAAGGCCGCTATCACTGCGCCGACCCGGCGCTTGCCGCAAGGACCGTCGCCGATGTGCTGGCGGGCGTGCTGCACCCGGTTCTCATCGTCAAGGACGACCGGGAGACCCTTGTCGAGAAAGCCCGCAATATCGTCGATTTCGCCGATGCCGCGCTGCAAAATAGCGCTTGCTAAGTGACGATTCATAACTTACGTCACTTTCTAAAGGCTTTGTTAATTCGGATCAGAGGCATTTGACTCCGGATCGTTTGTCGTGTGGCATCCCCGGCAGGCTTCGATCCGCGAGCCAGCGCATAGGGAATTGAACATGATACGTCGCTTTCTCCTCGTTTCCTCAGCTCTTGCCATCGGTGGCGTTCTCGCCGCCTGCAGCGACAGCGGCAAGACACCGGCCGCGGGTGCCGGCGGCGCAGGGGCGGCTCAGCAGGCGGCCGCCGTTGGCGTGATCACGCTGAAGAAGGGCGACTTCCCGGTTACGACGATCCTTCCCGGCCGCGCCGAGGCGTTCCAGACCGCAGACATCCGTCCGCAGGTCAGCGGCATCATCCGCGACATCACCTTCCGCGAAGGCGGCGAGGTGAAGAAGGGCGACGTTCTCTATCAGATCGAAGACGCCCCCTATGTCGCGGCCGTCGCCCAGGCGCGCGCCGCCATCGCCAAGGCCGAAGCCAGCGTTCCGAGCGCACAGAGCAATTTCGACCGCTACCAGCGTCTGGTCGGATCGGGCGCCACGCAGATCGAGTTCGAAACCGCCAAGACCAACCTCCTGCAGGCGCAGGCCGAGGTCGAATCGGCGAAGGCCGCCCTTTCGGCAGCCGAGATCGATCTCGACCACACCAAGATCGTAGCCCCCTTCGATGGCGTGATCGACCAGACGGCCTATAACGTCGGCAACGTCGTCTCCGCCAACCAGACGACGGCGCTGACCACCGTGCGCCAGCTCGACCCGGCCTATATCCTTCTGACGGAATCGAGCACCAACCTGCTGCGTCTGCGCAGCGCGATTGCCGATGGCGAGATCAAGGGCACCAGCGGCAACGACGCCTTCCGCCTGATCCTCGAAAACGGCAAGGAATACGGTGAGAAGGGCACGCTCGACATGTCGAAGTCCGTTGTCAGCGAAACGACCGGCACCTTCACCATCCGCGTGCGCTTCCCCAATCCCGACCGCATCATCCTGCCGGGCATGTATGTCCGCGCGACGCTGGAACTCGGTTCGGAAAGCGGCTTCGCCCTGCCTCAGCTTGCGACCAGCCGCAACGCCAATGGCGAGCTGTCGGCGCAGTTCGTTTCGGCGGATGGCAAGGTCGAAAACCGCATCTTCGAAAACGCATCGCCATCCAACAATGCATGGCTGGTGACCGAAGGCGTCAAGGACGGCGATCAGGTGATCGTCTCCGGCCTGCAATCGATCACCGCGGGCATGCCGGTCAAGCCGACCGAGATGAAGATCAATGACAAGGGTATCGTCGTGCCCGTGGCGCCTCCAGCCGCCGCCGCTGACGCGCAGAAGCCCGCCGCGAAGTAACGCGTCGATCATTGATCCGAGCCGTACAGGAATTAGCCAATGGCCAAGTTTTTCATCCGACGTCCGATCTTTGCGTGGGTCATAGCGATCACGATCATGCTCGCGGGCGTGCTGGCGATCTTCACGCTGTCGATCTCGCAGTACCCGGATATTGCGCCGACCACCGTGCGCATCAACGCCACCTATCGCGGCGCCAGCGCTGAAACGGTCGAGAAATCGGTGACGACGATCATCGAGGACGGCATGACCGGCCTCGACGACCTCACCTATATGACCTCGACCTCGTCCACCGGCTCGGCCAGCATCTCGCTGACTTTCGGCACGGCGGCCGATCCCGATATCGCCCAGGTGCAGGTGCAGAACAAGCTGCAGCTGGTGCAGTCCCAGCTGCCGAGCGACGTCATCGACGCCGGCATCAGCGTCACCCGCTCGACGTCGAGTATCCTTCTCGTCGGCGCGCTGGTGTCGACCGACGGCAAGCGCAACTCCGTCGATCTCGGCAACATCCTGTCCAACTCTGTCGAAAAACAGGTACAGCGCCTGGAAGGCGTCGGCAGCGTCAATATCTTCGGCTCCGGCTACGCCATGCGCGTCTGGCTCGACCCCTACAAGCTGGTCAAGTATCAGCTGACGACGGGCGACGTGACCTCGGCGATCGAGGCGCAGAACACGCAGGTATCCGTGGGTTCGCTCGGCGCCCAGCCTTCCGTCGAAGGCCAGCAGATGAACGTCACGATCACCGCGCAGAGCCAGCTGACCACCGTTTCCGACTTCGAGCACATCATCTTGAAGGTCGAGAAGGACGGCTCGACGGTTCGCTTGAGCGACATCGCGCGCATCGAGATCGGCCAGGAAAGCTATGGCGGCTCCTCGCGCTACAATGCCCAGCCGTCGAGTGGCTTCGCCGTCAACCTCGCGATCGGCGCCAACGCCATCGATACCGCCGGCCGTGTCCGAACCGCGCTCGATTCCATTTCCAAGGGCCTGCCCGAGGGCGTGGAGATCACCTATCCCTACGACACGACGCCCTTCGTCGAGCTGTCGATCGAAAAGGTCGTGCACACGCTGATCGAAGCGATCGTGCTCGTCTTCGTCGTTCTTCTGGTTTTCCTGCAGAACTTCCGCGCGACGCTCATTCCGACCATCGCGGTCCCCGTCGTTCTGCTCGGAACCTTCGGCATCCTTGCCGCGACGGGCTATTCGATCAACACGCTGACCATGTTCGCCATGGTGCTTGCCATCGGCCTGCTCGTCGACGACGCCATCGTCGTCGTCGAGAACGTCGAGCGCATCATGACCGAGGAGAAGCTGTCGCCGATGGAGGCCACCGAGAAATCGATGGGCGAAATCACCGGCGCGATCGTCGGCATCGCGCTCGTCCTGACGGCCGTCTTCATTCCGATGGCCTTCTTCGGCGGCTCGACCGGCATCATCTACCGCCAGTTCTCCGTCACCATCGTCTCGGCGATGCTGCTCTCGGCGCTGGTTGCCATTGTGCTCACGCCGGCGCTCTGCGCCACGATGCTGAAGCCGGTGCATGACCACAAGAAGAACCGTGCCAGCGAGTGGTTCAACCGCAATTTCAACCGCTCCACCAATGGCTATGTCCGCTCGATCGGCTATCTCCTGAAGCGGCCGGCGCGCGTGATGATCGTCTTCCTTCTGGTCGGCGTCGGCTGCGCCTATTTCTTCACCCGCCTTCCCAGCTCGTTCCTGCCGCAGGAAGACCAGGGCGTACTGCTCAATATCGTGACGACGCCTCCGGGCTCCACGAGCCAGCAGACCCAGGCCGTCGTGGAAAAGGTCGAGAACTACTACCGCGAAAACGAAAAGGACGCCGTGCAGTCGGTGTTCGGCGCGCTTGGCTTCGGCTTCAACGGCTCCGGCCAGAACAGCGCCATCGTCTTCACCAAGCTCAAGGATTTCGCCGAGCGCACGGACGACAATCTGCATGCGCAGGCGGTCGCGACGCGCGCGCTCGGCGCATTCCGGCAGATCCGCGAAGCCCAGGTCTTCGCGCTGCTGCCGCCGGCGATCCAGGGTCTCGGCGTCTCCAGCGGCTTCTCCATGTATCTCGTCGATACCGGCGGTCACGGCACAGAGGCGCTCGATGCGGCGTCCAAGCGCCTGATCAGCATGGCCAACACGAGCGGCAAGGTCGTGGCGTTGCGCAGCAACAACAAGGAAGTCGAGCCGCAGATGAAGATCATCATCGACCAGGAGAAGATCGGCGCCATGGGTGTCGACATCTCCGCGGTCAATTCGATGCTCTCGGTCATCTTCACCGGTCGCGACGTCAACGACTTCACGCTGAACGGCGAGATCAAGCCGGTCTACGTCCAGGGCGATGCACCCTTCCGCATGCAGCCCAATGACCTAGACCACTGGTATGCCCGCAACACCAATGGCGAGATGGTCCCCTTCTCGGCCTTCACCCGCACCGAATGGGTGAAGGGCGCCCCGACGCTCGCCCGCTTCAACGCGGTGAGCGCCATCCCGCTCGACGGCGCATCCGCGCCCGGCGTCAGCTCCGGCGACGCGATGAACGCCATGGAAGATCTGACGGCGCAGCTCGGCGGCGGCTATACCGTCGCCTGGCAGGGCATCTCCTATCAGGAACGCCTGTCCGGTTCGCAGGCGCCGATGCTCTACGCCATCTCGGTTCTCGTCGTCTTCCTCTGCCTCGCAGCACTCTATGAAAGCTGGTCGATCCCGTTCTCGGTCATCATGGCCGTTCCGGTCGGCGTGCTCGGCGCGCTCGTCGCGGCAACCGTTTTCGGCCAGGCAAACGACGTCTATTTCAAGGTCGGCCTGCTCACGACCATCGGTCTGGCGGCGAAGAACGCGATTCTCATCGTGGAGTTCGCCAAGGACCGAATGGAGACGGGCATGGGCATCATCGATGCGACGCTGGAGGCCGCAAGGCTGCGTCTGCGACCGATCATCATGACGTCGCTGGCCTTCATCCTCGGCGTCGTGCCGCTGGCGATCGCCACCGGTGCGGGCTCGGCTGCGCAGAACGCGATCGGTATCGGCGTGCTTGGCGGCATGCTGTTTGCGACCGCGCTCGGCATTTTCTTCGTGCCATCATTCTTTGTGGTTATCCGCCGCGTCTTCTCGCGACGTCAAAAAAATGAGGTATGAGTGTGACATATCTGCACTGTGAGAAAGTGAGACTCATTGATACATTGCCGCGAACTGCTTCGGGATGGCGTTTCTCGTTTGAGCGAAGCGCGGCCGATAGTGAAGCATGATCGCTTCTGACATGAATAATTTTTTGGTCGAGTTACAGGAAGATAGTTAATGGCGTCTTTTCGTTTTGCCTCTCCGGCATTGTTGCTATTGCTCGCGGGCTGTGTGAGCGGCCCGGATCATGTTCCCCCGGAGATGCCCCTCCCGGCCAAGTTCAATGAAGGCTCTGCCAAGGCCGACGGCGACGTCTCGACGGTCGCATGGTGGACCGCCTATCGCGACACCCGCCTGAACGGACTGGTCACCGAGGGCCTCAATGAGAACCTGTCGATCCAGCAGTCGCTGGAGCGCATCAATGCCGCTGCCAGCAATGTCACGGTGGCGGGCGCCGGCGCCCTGCCGAGCCTGACGGTCGGCGCCGACCATACCGTCAGCGGCAGCATGGGCGAACGCCGCACCTCGATTGGTGCCACCAACACGACCGGCGCCAGCGCCAATGTCGGCTGGCTGCTCGATCTGTTCGGCCAGTATCGCCGTTCGAAGGAAAGCGCCCAGGCCTCGCTCGACGCCGCCTACTCGACCGCCGACGTTGCCAAGCTCACCTATCTCCAGGATCTGGTGAACTCCTACATCAACGCCCGCTACTACCAGGAGCGCATCGCGCTCTCCAGGGCCAACCTGAAATCGCGCCAGGAAACCTACGAGCTGACCAAGTTCCAGCTCGATGCCGGTGCAGCATCGCGTCTCGACGTCGTGCAGGCCGAAGGTCTGGTTCAGTCGACCCAGGCTGAAATTCCGGGTCTGGAAACCAACTTCCGCGTCGCCGCCCATCATATCGCCACCCTGCTCGGCAAGCCGGCCGGCTCGATGGTCGCCGAACTGCAGCGCGGCGGCTCGCAGCCGGTCTTCCGCGCCGGCATCATCTCCGGCGTTCCGGCCGACCTGATCCGCAATCGTCCCGACATCCGTGTCGCCGAGCGCAATCTGGCCGCCGCCACCGCCAATATCGGCGTGGCCATGTCGCGCCTCTATCCGACGATCTCGCTCTCCGGCTCGATCTCGCCGTCCTTCATCAATCCGGCCGGCGGCCGTGGCGGCAACTTGACCAGCTGGTCCTTCGGCCCGACGCTGACGCTCCCGATCTTCGACGGCGGTAGCCTGCGCGCCAATGTCGACATCGCCAAGTCCGACGCCAAGACCCAGTATCTTGCCTGGAAGCAGGCGGTTCTGCAGGCGGTCGAGGAAGTGGAAAACGCGCTGTCGGCGGTTCGCCGCGATGCGCAGACGGTTGCCGCACTGCGCGCCCAGGTCAAGACGACCCAGGAAACGCTCGATCTGTCGACCGCCAGCTACAAGGACGGCGCCTCCTCGCTGCTCGACGTCCTCGACGCCCAGCGTCAGGTCTCGCTCGCCCAGGCCAGCCTGGCCGCCGCTGTCCAGCAGATGGCAACCGACTACGTCGCACTCAACGTCGCCATCGGCGGCGGCTACAACCCGGGCGGCAACACCGCCCCGGTCAAGCCGGTTGCCGCAAAGGCAAGCACTGCAAAGGCAGGCTGAGACCACAGCAATTGATGAAAAGCCCCGGTTCGCCGGGGCTTTTTTGTTTCTGGAGATACCCGCGATTGCGGAAAATCGCAAAGCGGCGCAAGATTGGATTCGACAACGACGACGACGTCATGTACGCATTGGTTAAACGATTAATCCAATCCGTCTGATATCATGCCTCCAGCCCGACCGGGACCAAATCTGAGCAGGATCGCAACGTCGCTTGGCGTCTCCGTCGCGACGGTGTCGAACGCGCTCTCCGGCAAAGGCCGTGTGTCCGAACAGCTCGCCGAGCGGATCCGCGAACACGCGGCCGAAATGGGCTATGTCCCGAGCCAGGCGGCACGCGCGCTGCGCACCGGCCGCAGCGGCGTCATCGGTCTGGTACTGCCTGATATCGCCAATCCGCTCTTCCCCAAGCTCGCGCAGGCGATCGAATTCGCCGCCACATCGGCCGGCTACGGCGTCCTCATCGCCGACTCCCGCGGCAACATCACCGCGCAGACCGAAGCCATCAACCGGTTGGTCGAGCGCGGGGTCGAGGGCCTTGTCATCGTGCCGCGCCGCGCGACCCGCATCTCCGCCGCGAGCTGTCCCGTCGCCGTCATCGACACCGCCTCGACACCCGGCAACACGGTCGCCGCCGACCACTGGCAGGGCGGTCGCGATATCGCGGACCATCTGGCCGAACTCGGCCACAAGCGCATCCTTGTCATCGGCAACAATCCCGAATCCAACGTTCAGAACGATCGCGTCGGCGGCATCCGCTCCGGATTGCGCCCCGACATGCAGTCCTCCACCCTTTGGGTCGAGCGCCTGGAACGCGAGAACGGCATGGGCTGCACCCTCGGCCTCGCCGAAAAGGTTCGTGAAGGCTACACCGCCTTTGCAGCACTTTCCGACCTGCAGGCGCTGAGGGCGCTCACCGAACTGCAGCGCGACGGCATCGTCGTTCCCGATATGGCAAGCGTCACCGGCTTCGACGACCTGATCTTCTCCCCCGTGATCACGCCGAGCCTGACGACGGTCGCGATGGACATGGCGACGATCGCCGATGTCGCCATCTCGTCGCTCCTGAAAACCATACAGGCAAACGGCAGCCGCGAAGGCGTGCTGGTCAGCGCCGACACCGATCGGGTGCCCATGCAGCTGATCGTTCGCCAATCATCGGGCCCAGTCGATCCGACCAATCGCGATCCGACCAATAGCGACCCAAGCAAACTGGACCTAGCCTCTCAGACGGAGAATTCCTGACATGAAGCATGCCCTCATCGCCTCGGCGGCCCTTCTGGCCCTCACGCCCGTCGCCGCCAGCGCTCAGGAAAAGACGCTCACCATCTCCGTCTATGCCTTCGCGCAGGATGACTTCAAATCGATCGTCTACGATCCCTTCGAAGCCAAATGCGGCTGCAAGCTGGTGGTGGAAACCGGCAACAGCGTCGAGCGTCTGGCGAAGATGGAAGCCAACAAGGCCAACCCCGTCGTCGATATGGCCGTCGTCTCCATGGCCGATGCACTGTCGGCCACCCGCAAGGGCCTGATCGACAAGATCGATACGTCGAAGCTCACCAATTTCGACAAGCTCTACGACCTCGCCAAGGATCCGAACGGCGACGGTATGAGCGTCGGCTACACCTTCTACGCCACCTCGATCGCCTACCGCTCCGACAAGATGAAGATCGAGAGCTGGGCCGACCTCCTGAAACCTGAATATGTCGGCCACGTCGCCTTCCCGAACGTCACCACCAACCAGGGCCCGCCCGCGCTCTACATGCTCGGCCTCGCGCTCGGCAGCGACAACGCGGACCTGAAGGCGCCGATCGCGGCCGTCGGCGAAAAGAAGGACGACATCGTCACCTTCTATGAAAAGTCCTCGCAGCTGGTGCAGCTGATGCAGCAGGAAGAAATCTGGGCCGCCCCGATCGGCCGCTTCTCCTGGGCCGGCTTCACCAAGCTCGACGTGCCCGTTGCCTGGGCCACCCCCAAGGAAGGCCAGACCGGCGGCATGAACGTCATGGTCATGACCAAGGGCTCGAAGAACCAGGACCTCGCGCTGCAGTTCATGGATTTCTGGCTCTCCACCGAGATCCAGACCAAGCTCGCCGAAAAGCTGGTCGACAGCCCGGCCAACAAGGAGGTGAAGGTCTCCGACGAAGCCGCCAACAACCTCACCTACGGCGAAGACACGGTGAAGAACCTCAAGCTCATCCCCTCGGCAGCAGCCCTCGATAACCGCGCCGGCTGGCTGAAGGATTGGAACGACACGGTCGGCCAGTAACGGTCGAGAGACACCGAAACGGCTCCGGCACCGGCTGGAGCCGCCTTATGCGATTGCTCTGAAAGACGCCTCATGTTTCAAAACCGCACGGAAGCCCTGGCGCTTGCCTTGCCCGCGGCCCTGTTCGCCGCGCTGGTCTTCCTGCTGCCCGTCGTCATCCTTCTCTCCGAAGGATTTCACATCGACGGCAGCTGGACGCTCAGCGCCTATACCGGCTTCTTCTCGCAATCGCTGAATCGCACGGTCTTCCTGCGCACCTTCAAGCTCGGCCTCGAAGTGACCGCCGTATCCGCCGTCATCGGCTATGCCGCGGCCTTTGCCATCGTCAACCTGCCGCCGAAGGGCAAGGGCCGGATGATCGGCCTCGTCACATTGCCGCTGATGATCTCGCCCGTTGCCCGCACCTATGCCTGGATCGTCATCCTCGGCCGTACTGGCATCGTCAACCAGGCGATCCAGGGCCTCGGGCTCAGCGACAGCCCGCTGCGCCTGCTTTTCACCGAGACCGCCGTCTTCATCGGCCTGCTGCAGCTGTTCCTGCCGCTGATGATCCTCTCTCTGATCAGCGCGCTCGAAAACATGCCGAAGGACGCCATTCCCGCCGCCCGCGTGCTCGGCGCCAACTGGTTTCAGGTGTTCTGGAAAGTGATCCTGCCTCTCACCCGCGAGGGCCTCGTCGTCGGCGGCACGCTCGTCTTCACCGGCTCGCTCACCGCCTATATCACCCCCGCCGTGCTCGGCGGCTCCAAGGTGCTGATGCTGGAAACCCTGCTCTACCAGCAGGTCTCCGTCGCCAACGACTTCGTCGCCGCCAGCGTCATCGCCTTCATGCTGATCGTCATGAGCTTCGCCGCCAACATCCTGCTCAAGCGTCTGGCTACAGCGAGGAACAAGCGATGACATCACGCATCCTTTCGCCGCTGGTGCTCGGCCTGCTCTTGATCTTCCTGATCGGCCCCTTCTTCATCATCATTGCCGCCTCGCTGTCGGCTGGTGACACGCTGGCCTTCCCGCCGCAGGGCCTGTCGCTGCGCTGGGTCTTCAAGGTATTTACCATCGACAGTTTCCGCGACAGTTTCGCCATGTCGATGCTGCTCGCGGTCGGCGGCACGCTGGCAGCGCTTGTCCTCGGCATCCCCGCCGCCTACGCGCTGTCGCGCTACAAGCTGCCGGGCGCGGAAACCATCCGCACCATCGTCTCGTTGCCGATCATCGTGCCGGGGATCATCGTCGGCCTGGCGCTGCTGCGCTATCTGGTCGTGCCCTTCGGCTTCAACATCACGCTGGCGCTGTTCTTCGCCCACACGGCACTGGTGCTGCCCTATGCCGTGCGCGTCGTCTCCGCCAGCCTCAACAACCTGCGCTCCGATATCGAGGAAGCGGCCGTCCTGCTCGGCTCGTCGCGATCAGGCGCCTTCTTCCGCGTGGTGATGCCGAACATCCGCGGCGGCATCCTCGCCGCCTTCATCCTCGGCTTCGTCACCAGCTTCAACCAGGTGCCCGTCTCGCTCTTCCTGTCCGGTCCCGGTGTCCGCACGCTGCCGATCGACATGCTGGGCTACATGGAAACCACGTACGACCCGTCGATCGCCGCGCTCTCGGCGCTGCTCGCCTTCCTGTCCATCGGCATCGTCTTCCTTGCCGAACGCTTCCTGGGGTTCTCTCGCTATGTCTGACACCTATCTGCAACTCGACAAGCTGACGCTTGCCTACGGCGATACGGTCGCGGTGAAGGATCTCGATCTCTCGATCAAGAAGGGCGAGCTCGTCGCGCTCCTCGGCCCCTCCGGCTGCGGCAAGACCACGACCATGCGCTCCATCGCCGGCCTGCTCAACCCCGCCTCCGGCCGCATCACGCTCGATGGCGCCGATATCACCCGCGTTTCCGCCAACAAGCGCAATGTCGGTCTCGTCTTCCAGTCCTACGCGCTGTTCCCGCACCTGACAGTCTATGAAAACGTCGCCTTCGGCCTGCGCCTCAAGGGCGTCAGCGGCCAGGATCTCGACGCGAAGGTAACCGCAGGAATCAAGTCCGTCGGCCTCGCCAGTTTCGCCACCCGCAAGCCGGGCGAACTCTCCGGCGGCCAGCAGCAGCGCGTGGCGCTCGCCCGCTCGATGGTCATGGAGCCCAAGGTGCTGCTTCTCGACGAGCCGCTCTCCAACCTCGACGCCCGCCTGCGTCTGGAAATGCGCGCCGAGCTGCAGCGTGTCCAGAAGGAAACCGGCGTCACCATGATCTTCGTCACCCACGACCAGATCGAGGCGCTGGCGCTCGCCGACCGGATCGTGGTGATGCTGAACGGCGGCATCGAGCAGATCGGCACGCCGGAAGAAATCTACAACAAGCCCGTCTCGGCCTTCGTCGCCGATTTCGTCGGCTTCGAAAACGTCTTTGCGCTGGAAAACGGCAAGCTCGCGACATCCAACTCACTCGTCGAGCTTTCCGCTCCAGTGCCGCAGGCCGTTAAAGGCCTGGCCTGGCGTCCGCGCATGGTGATCCTTGGTTCAGGTCCTTTCCAAGGCACCGTGCGCGGCACCTCGTTTGCCGGCAACGTCAGAGAATATCTGCTCGACACACCGCTCGGCCCCATCAAGGCCGAGGTCGATGCCGGCGAGCCGAGCCACGCCATCGGCGCCACGCTTGCCTTCGATCTGCCGCTTGGCGCCGCTGCCCCACTCTCTCGCTACAGGTAATATCATGGGCGTCTGGATCGACACCGACATGGGCTTCGACGACATCGCCGCCATTCTGGTCGTGGCGCATGCGAAGCTCGACATCTCGGGCATCTCGCTGGTTTTCGGCAACACGCCGCTGCCGCAGGTCCGCAATAACGCCGCCGGCGCTGCAAAGGCCTTCGGCTGGACCTTCCCGATCCACTCCGGCCGCGCCTCAGCCGTGCTGGGCGAGATCGAGACCGCCCAGGCCATCCTCGGCGAAACGGGCATCCCGACCTCAGGCAAGACGCTGCCCGACGCCGCCGCCCTGCCCGAAAGCAACGCCTTCACCGCGCTCTGCAACTGGCTCGAACAGGACGGCCCGCACCGCATCCTGGCGCTCGGCCCGCTGACGAACATCGCAGCCCTTGCGCTCGCCCGCCCCGATCTCGCCGCCCGCATCACCGAGCTCACCTGGATGGGCGGCGGCGTGACGGCGGGCAACCACACCGCATCCGCCGAGTTCAACGCGCTGGCCGATCCCGAGGCGCTGGCCATCGTCATCGCCTCCGGCCTACCGCTGCGCATGGTCGATCTCGACCTCTGCCGCAAGGTCATCGCCTTCCCTGACGACGTCGCCCCGATCCGCGAGGCCGGCGGCCCCAATGCCGAGATGCTGGCCGATTTCCTCGACGGCTATATCGGCATCGGCACCAGCCGTGGCCGCTTGGGCATGGCGATCTACGACCCATGCGCCGCCGTGGCCTTCGCCCACCCCGAGATGGTCACCTTCCGCGCCGCCCGCATCGACGTCGAGCTGCAGGGCAAACTTACGCGCGGCCGCACCGTGGTCGAAACCCGCGCCACCCGCGCCAAGCCGAATGCCGACTACGCCGTCGAGATCGACAGCGAGGCCGCCCGCGCCATCATCCTCGGCGCGCTCCGGCAGGAGGCCGCCCGATGAGCCAGTTGGAACCGATGGACCTCAGCGATCCCAAGCTGCGTGCCCGCGCCGTTGCCGCCGCGCGCGGCGATGCGCCCTTCGACGTGGTGATCACGGGCGGCCAACTGCTCGACGTCGTCACAGGCCTGATCCGCGACGCCGATATCGGCCTCGTCGGCCCGCTGATCGCAAGCGTGCACGCCCCACAGAGCCGCAAGGACGCGAGCGAGACGATCGACGCTCGCGGCAGCATCGTCGCCCCCGGCCTGATCGACACCCACATGCACATCGAAAGCTCGATGGTCACCCCATCGGCCTACGCCGCCGCCGTCCTGCCGCGCGGCGTCACGACTGTCGTCTGGGACCCGCATGAATTCGGCAATGTCCACGGCATCGATGGCGTCCGCTGGTCGATCGAGGCAACGCGCGGCTTGTCCCTGCGCACCATCCTGCTTGCCCCCTCCTGCGTTCCGTCCGCCCCCGGCCTTGAGGTCGCGGGTGCCGATTTCGACGCCGCCGTCATATCCGAACTGTTGCGTCGGCCCGAGATCGGCGGTGTTGCCGAAGTCATGAACATGCGCGGCGTCATCGAGGGTGATCCCCGCATGACCGGGATCGTCAATGCCGGCCTTGCATCCGGCAAGCTGGTCTGCGGCCACGCGCGCGGGCTGGAGGGCAGCGACCTCAACGCCTTCATGGCGGCCGGCGTCACCTCCGACCACGAGCTCACCTCGGCCGACGATCTCTTGCTGAAGCTCGCCGCCGGCCTGACGATCGAGCTGCGCGGTTCCCACGACCACCTGCTGCGCGAATTCGTGGCGGCACTGAACGGCATCGGCCACCTGCCGTCCACCGTGACGCTCTGCACCGACGACGTCTTCCCCGACGAGCTCCATTACTGTGGTGGTCTCGACGACGTCGTGCGCCGTCTGGTCAGCTACGGCATGAAGCCCGAATGGGCGCTGCGCGCCGCGACCTTCAACGCCGCCCAGCGCCTGCGCCGCCCCGACCTCGGCCTGATCGCCGCCGGCCGCCGTGCCGATCTCGTGCTGTTCAAGGATTTCACCGAGTTCGAAACATCGGCCGTATTCGCCAATGGCCGCCTCGTCTCCCGCGACGGCAAGATGGCGATCGACCTGCCGGCCGTCGACAGCGCGCCGCTGCAGCACTCCGTCAAGCTCCCGGCGCTGACCGAAAACGACTTCCGCATCCGCTGCGAGGGCAGCCGCATCCGCGTCGCCACCATCGACCGCCCGCGCTTCACCCAGTGGGCCGAGGCCGAAACCGCCGTGGAGGACGGTTACGTCGTACCGCCTGAGGGCAGTGCGATGATCTCCGTCGTCCACCGCCACGGCAAGGTCGACGCCCGCCCGCGCATCGGCTTCCTCACCGGCTGGGGCACATGGCGCGGCGCCTTCTGCACCACGGTTTCGCACGATAGTCACAACCTCACCGTCTTCGGCGGCAATGTCGAGGACATGACCATCGCCGCCAACGCCGTGATCGCTGCCGGCGGCGGCATGGCAGTGGTGCAGGACGGCGAGATCAAGGTGCTCCTGCCGCTCCCCCTCTCCGGCCTCGTCAGCGAGGCCCCGCTCGAAGAAACCGCGGAAACCTTCCGCGCCATCCGCCGCGCCATGGAAGACGTCGTCGACTGGCGCCCACCCTACCTCGTCTTCAAGGCCTGCTTCGGCGCCACCCTCGCCTGCAACCTCGGACCGCATCAGACGGATCGCGGGATTGCCGATGTGCTGACGGGACTGGTGATGGAGACGCCGGTGATTGAGGTGTTGTAGGGGTGTTGAGGGTGGTGAGGTTGTGCCGTGAAGCCCCCTCATCCGCCTGCCGGCACCTTCTCCCCGTTGGGGAGAAGAGACTCGTGGCTGGCAACTCAGCCTATTCTCAAACGTTGCGGACAAGCGAAAACGGCGCGGCATCTCCCCTTCTCCCCCACGGGGAGAAGCAACCATGTCATTGCGGTGCCGATTGCCAAGGCCTGTCGCGTTGAATGATGAGGTTTGCCGCCTCGATAAGCTTTCGCATGATGGCGACGATTGCGACTTTGGGCGGCTTTCCTGCGGCCGTGAGACGCTTTGCGAAGGCGCCATGGCAGGGGTCGCAACGCTTGGCGGTCAATGCCGCAAGGTAGAGTAACTTGCGCGGTCGGCGACGCCCACCGGCGATGAAGCGCTGGCCTTTGCGCTCCCCCGAATCCCGGTCGAATGGCGCCACACCGATCAAGGCCGAAGCCTGTCCCTTACGCATGGACCCCAGTTCGGGCATGCGGATGAGCAGACTGAGCGCTACGATGGGGCCAACGCCGGGCAAGGAGCGCAGCAAGCCAAGACGATGCGCCAGATCGGGCCAGAGCCGGATGCAAGCCATGATATCGGCGATCATGCTGGTCTTTCGGGTGACCAGGATGGCCAGTTGAGCCCGTGCCTCCGCCACAAGGTCAGGCAGGCTCATATGCAGTCAGACGCTCGGCCAGCTCGACCAGACGCGGATCTGCTGCAGCTTTGACGGCATCAACCTGCGCCGTCGCGCTGGCGATTAGCTTTGCATCGATGCGATCGTTCTTGGCTCTAAGCCGTTTGAGGCGGGCAAACAGCTTGATCTCTATAGGCTGATGCACGACCAGTTCCAGCCCGCGGTCGTGCAACGCGTTCACGAGCGCGCGCTCATAGCCGCCGGTTGCCTCCAACCCAACGCGCGACACACCCCTGGCAACCCCAGTCGATCAGTTCTCGATGCCCGGCAGACGTGTTGGCGACCCGCAGCGTCGCCTCGCAGCCATGAAGCGCTGCATCCAGCCAAGGCTTGGAGACATCGACGCCGGCGCTGCGTGTGATAGACTTCGAAATGTTCATCGATCCCTCCTTGTGGCTTCGGACCCTGTCGTCCCTGCAACCATCCGGATCAGTGAACAGCCGACGGCGACCAAGCTTCTCCACAGCCCACAGGGCTCAGATGCCGACGGTCCCTCCGACGGTGGTCGGCTCGATGCGCGAACATCGGGCCGACAAACCGGACAGTCAGCACTCTAACAGAGATGCAACACACAAGGTGCCGGCAGGCGGATGAGGGGGCTCCGGGCGCCAACATCGTCTACAACGCCACGCACCACAAAACCCGCGCCCGAGCAAGGCCCGGCGACGGTCGGCTGGCGTATCCCAAAGATGGGAATGGGCAGGCGGCATCTATAAAGTGGTATGGGTATCAGGCGTTTCCACCTGCCCGGTCACTTCGAGGTTTCCGGTTCGTCCAGGCCGACAGGAGCGTCTCTCGGCCTTTCCTTGCCGGATGGATATCAGGCCCTGACAGCCCTTGATCCACCTGTGGCGACCATCACCGAACGCCGGATACCAAACTTGGCGTTACCGGTTCGCGAACCCGGCTCCCTGTCCGATGACATGGCCATTTTGGAGCGGCACCGGATGACGGGGATGAACGAGGACGACGATTTCGGCCAAGCCGCTGATTACAAATCGATATGTTTCGTGCGCGACACTAAATTTTGCCCGGCCGCCACAAACGGCACCCTCACCCCGCAGCCAACTCACGCTCCACCAGCCGCGTCCAGAACGCCACACCCGGCCCGATCGCATCATCGTTGAAATCGTAAGCCGTATTGTGATGCAGCGCGCCGTCCACCGCCGGGCCGTTGCCGAGCCAGACGTAGCATCCCGGCGCCTGCTGGCCGAAGAAGGCGAAGTCGTCGCCGGCCGTCGAGGGCGGGAAGTGTGTCACGACCTTCTCGCCGAACACGTCGGAAGCGGCAGCCAATGCCCGCTCCGTCGCATCCGCATCGTTGACGACGGGCGGAATGCGCCGTTCGAAACCGTAATCGGCGGCAATTCCGAACATCGATGCCGTGCCCTCCGCCAGCCGGCCGATCTCGTGTTCCAGCTGGTCGCGGACCTCAGGGGAATAGGCGCGCGCCGTGCCGCCGATCTCGACGATATCGGGGATGACGTTGAGCGCCTTGGGATCGCCAGCATGCAGCGAGCAGGCGCTGACGACGGCCGGCTGCAGCGGATCGACGACGCGGCCGACGATGGTCTGCAGCGACGAGAGGAACGTGCCGGCAGCGGTGATCGGGTCGCGGCCGAGATGCGGCTTGGCGCCGTGCGTGCCGGTGCCCCGGAAGGTGACGCGCCAGCTGTCGGAGGAGGCAAGCTGCGGACCGGCGACCACAGCCATCTCATCGACGGCAAGCCCCGGCATGTTGTGCAGCCCGTAAACGGCATCGCAGTGGAAGAGCTCGAACAGCCCCTCCTCCACCATCCGCTTCGCCCCGCCGCGTCCCTCTTCGGCAGGCTGGAAGATGAAATGGACGGTGCCGGAGAAGCCGCGCGTGGCCGCCAGATGCCGGGCAGCGCCTAACAGCATCGTCGTGTGCCCGTCATGACCGCAGGCATGCATCTTGCCGGGCACCGTCGACTTGTAGGGCCGATCAGCGATCTCGGGCATCGCAAGCGCATCCATGTCGGCGCGAAGCCCGATGCGGCGCGTGCCGTTGCCGACCTGCAGCGTGCCGACCACGCCGGTGCCGCCGAGCCCGCGATGAACCTGGATGCCCGCTTCACCCAAGAGCTTGGCGACGATGTCGCTCGTCCGCACTTCCTCGAACCCGAGCTCCGGATGCGCGTGCAGATCGCGGCGCAGCGCGGTGAGGAACGGCAGATCGGCTTCGATCTCGGCGGAAATGGGCATGCGATAGACGATCCTGTAAACGCGATCGGGCGCCGGAGCGACGCCCGTGATAGACCTTGTTTATCAGGCAAACGGGCGGCGAATTCAACCTTTCGCGACTGCAGCATTGCCTCTTGCGGCGCCGTTGCAGCCGATCTCTCAGACTTGTGAACGCACGGAGAATTTGCGGCGCAATACCGGCGCTTGACAGCCACCGGGCTTGGGTGACGTAATCCCCGCAACGCGAAAGGCCGCATAATGAGCGACGACCAGATCCCCGCCGATAGCAAGCTCACCAATTCGAAACGCCGTTGGGCCGACGAAGGCAAATTCCTGACCGGCCGCACAAGCAGGCCGGAAACCGACCGGCTGCCGCCCGGCCAACATCTCGTCAAGAACTGGCCGGTGCTCGATCTCGGCGAACAGCCTGTTGTCTCCACCGACACCTGGCGGCTGGAGGTCGGCGGACTGGTCGAGACCCCGCTCGACTTCAACTGGGCCGCGTTTCAGGCGCTGGCGCAGAGCACCCGCGTGTCCGACATCCACTGTGTCACGACATGGTCGCGCTACGACAACAAATGGAGGGGCGTCGCCACGCGCGATCTGCTCGACCTCGCCATGCCGAAACAGCAGGCGAGCCACGTCATGCTCACCAGCTATGACGGCTACACGACCAACCTGCCGCTTGTCGATTTCGCCGCCGAAGACGCCATTCTCGCCACCGCCTGGGAGGATCTGCCGCTGACGCGCGAACATGGCGGCCCGATGCGGCTGATCGTGCCGCATCTCTATCTGTGGAAGAGCGCCAAGTGGCTGCGCCGCATCGACATCATGCCGGCGGATGCCGCCGGTTTCTGGGAGCGCAACGGCTACAGCATGTATGGAGACCCCTGGCGCGAGCAGCGCTACGCCGACGATTGATCGATCGGCATTTGTGAAGCGGTGTTTCGCTGCCAACGCAAAACGCGTTTAACGCGCATTCTCTAATCTTCCGCGTCGAGATATACTCGCCTCTACATTGAATATTCTGTTCAAATTAATCCTTTGGTGTAAGTTGGCCACGTAATGACGCGCTGGCATGAGCCCATCCTGGGTTGTTCGACTAACTTGACGCACATTTCACGCCTGAGTTGATGAGCAAGGACACCACGTTTCACACCGTCACGCAGAAGCTTCTCGATGCCTGGCTGAGCACGTCTCCGCATCAGCCGGCGGCGCCCGAGGCTGTCTATCGCGATGCGGTCGACCTTTTGACGATCAAGATGCGGCTGACGGTCATCGTGCTCGACGGCGAGGATCCGCTGGACTGGCGGTTGCAGGTGGTCCGTTCCTCCGGCTTCGCCTCGCGCATCCTCAACATCAACAAGCTCTTCGCGAACCAGCGCATCGGCGATTTCAAGGATCGCAGCTATATGGAGACGGCTGTCATTCCCCGTTACCGCGAGGTCATCGCCTCGCAGAAGCCGTCGATGGAGATGGTCAAGACCGAGCTGCTCGGCGTCAACATTGCCTATGAGCGCATGGTGCTACCGCAACGGACGACCGAGGCCAGGCCGGCCTGGCTGCTGACCGTCACCAACGGCCGCTTCATGTTCAACGCGCCGGAGCGGCAGGCCAAGCTCGACGGCACCGACGAGGCCGTCGTGCAGCTTTTGACCGAGGGCGCGACCGCCAAGCAGATCGCCACCGAACTCGGCATCTCGCATCGAACGGTCGAGCACAGGCTGGAGCGGATGAAGGAGCGCTACGGCGCCAAGAACACGGTGCACCTCACCGCCATGCTGGTGGCGATGCACCTGCACCGCGAAACCGACAGGAACTAGCTCTGCTTAGGTTTCGGGCCAAGCAGCCGACGACACCCCATCACGATCAGAAAGCAGAGAGCCGCAAGGCCGGTCAGCGATGCCACACTGGCGGGATGGGTGGGGATGTCGGCCCAATGCGGGCGGATCACATCGGCCGTATTGAAGGCCTCGCCGCTGAATGCGCAGGTGATCAGCGACAGTCCGCGCATGGTCATGGCGACGTCGATCTCGGAGACGATCGCGTCAGCAGCCTTGGTCTCACGCGGCATGTCGCGCAGCTTGAGCAGCACCGCCTTGGTGGCCGCCAGATAGGCGTGCGAGCATTCGTTGAAAGGGCTTGCCTCATCCGTTACGCCGCCCGGCATCTTGCCCCAGAAGCAATAGGCATACTGGATCGCGGCATAGTTCAGCACGCGGCGGAACGGCTCGTCGGTATCGGCGGCGCGCGACGCAAGGTCGATGATGGCGGCCCGATGCTCGGCCATCACGATCATTTCGCCATGCGATATCTCGGGAATGGCGAGACCGGTGTGCGGCCCGTCAGTGCTGCGCTGATGCGCAAACGCGTGCCCGCCGGCGGCAAGAAGCGGCAGGATGAGGCATAATAGAAGACGGACGGATCGGGCGATCATTTCGGACAAAAGCCCCGGCCGAACCGGGGCTTTCCTTTTCGTCAGTGAAGAACCGGCGCGGCCGGCCGGCGAACGGCCGAGGCAACCGCCAGCTTGCGCTCGGCAAGCGCCCCGAACGCGAGACCGATCACGGTCCACAGGATCGCATGCATGCCGATCGAGGTGGTGCGGAACTGCCAGAGCACCAACGCCGAATAATTCTCCGGCACTTCGTTGATGACAGGCAGCAGATACTGCACGACGCCAATGAAGAGCACATAGGCAAATCCGGCGATGATCGCGCCGTTCCACGCACCGAAGCGCGGCGCCAGCCGCCGGGCAAGCGAGATTGCGGCAATCAGCGCGGCGATCGATACCACGATCATCAGGAAGAACAGCTCGGTTCTGACCCCGATCGTATCCGGATTGCCGACCGCGGGCGGATTGGCGGGATACTTGATGTTGGGCACGATAACGATGGCAACGAAGGCGGCGGCCGCGATCACGGCCGAGGTCCCCCGCGCGCTGAGCGTGCTGACGCGGCCCTGCACGAAGGCGAAGATCAGCGCGAAAATACCGCCGACGGCGATCGCATAGGCCATCACGCCCGTGAACAGGCCGATGCCCGCCTGTGTGGCGCGGCTCACCAGTTCCGGCTCGGCCGCTTCACCGGCAGCCTGCGCGGCCGCCTCTTCGAAACCGATCGCCTGATCGACGAGCGGTTCGCCGAACGTATGGGCAAAGGCAAACACCAGGACGCCAGCGATCAGGCCCGCCAGCATGCCGCGAAGCAAAAGCTTTCCAACCATGTCTCAAACTCCCTTAGTGGCAGGGAAAGCCGAGCAGGTGTCGGCCGTCATGCACGAATTCGTGCACATACATGCCGTTGAACAGCGCCATCGCGCCTTCTTCGGTGCCGACGAAATAGATGGCGATCAGCATCAGCAGGCCGCCGAAAATGGCCCATGGCAGGATATCGCCGACGGGAATGGGAGCAGCCACCGAGGTGGGCGCGAGCGTGGTATGAGACATCAATTCCTCCTGGAATAACGCGTTCAGCCGAGAATGTTCGTGGGTAGGGTCTGACTTCCAGTTTGAGGTATCCTCATCCTGATCACAGTGGCGCGACCGCACCGGAATTTCACCGGCTTCCAAACCTACGAGATCAACGTTATAGCTGCGGCCCTCGACCTGTCAACGCGCTGTCACACAAGGGCACAGTTACAGAGAGGCATCGCTCGCATGATGAGGAAAAAGCCAGCGTGATGACGCGTCTCACCTTCATCTGCCACGGCGCCACCGACGCTGTCAGGCAGGCCCGCTTCCCGCTCGACGAGGCGCTGGAGGACAAGGCGATCATCGGGGCCCGCGCGCTGGCGCCAGGCATCCCGCGCGCCGACCGCATCATGACCAGCCCGGCGCTGCGCGCCCGCCAGACGGCCGATGCCCTTGGCCTGGAGGCCGAGGTCGTCCCCGCTTTGGCCGACTGCGACTACGGCCGATGGGCCGGCCAGTCGATCATGGCGCTGCAAGAGAGCGAACCGGACGCCCTCTCTCTTTGGCTGACCGACACCGACGCGGCCCCGCACGGCGGCGAAAGCATCCGCGCCCTTCACGACCGCGTCGCGCCTTGGATGCAGGCCCAATCCGCGGTCGGCGGCCACGCCATCGCCATCAGCCACGCCCCCACCATCCGCGTCGCGGTGCTGATCGCGCTTGAAGCGCCATTGTCGTCCTTCTGGCATATCGACGTCGAGCCGCTTTCCGCCATCAGGATGACCAGCAACGGCACACGCTGGTCGCTGCGCTTCGACCGCGTGTAATTTCACTATTATCACATCCAGAAATTTAGATAAGCCTTGCGCAAGCCAATTGCGCAAAAGCTAAATCGCCTGGCATTTCCAGGTGATAATCCTTCGTAAAAGGAGGCCTGACCATGTCTTACGACTGGAACGGGGCGCGGCTGAAACGCACGCGTCTCATGCGGCTTACGGGCGGCGCGATCTTTCTGTGCCTGGCCGTCACCGTATCCATGCTGATGCACCTGTAAAGCATGCGAATAGCGGGCGAACGACGATGTTCGCCCGTTTCCTTTTCCGTATTTTATAAGATACCGATACGCCTATGAGTAGGCACAGATAACTAGAAGTCACCCCCTAGTTTCAACGGATATTTTAGACTTCCGTGCTATATCCCACCAAGGTGGAGATGGAGTGGGGAGCATGCCGGTATTTTTCCGGAGCAGAGCCGGACGGCAATGGCTGTCCCTCATGGCGCTTGGCGCGGCCTTGTGGGTCGTCGGCGCGGTGTTGGAATTCGGCGATCTGCTCGCCTTGTTCGTCCAGGAATTCGATAGCTACGGCGCCGACAAGCTGGTGCTGGCGCTCGCCGTCGCCGGCACGATGAGCTTCGTCTATTCCGTCCTGCGCATCACCGATCTTCGCAAGGAAATGGACCTGCGCGCCAAGGCGGAAGCCAAGGCCGATTGGACCGCGACGCACGACCACCTGACCAAGCTTCCCAACCGCTACGCCTTCGAGCGCGCCGTGCTCCTGCATCGCCGCGCGCAGATCGACGCCTACAGCGACGAATGGGAGCGCAACGTCAGCATTTTCTGCGTCGATCTCGACGGCTTCAAGAAGGTCAATGACCTGATCGGCCACAATGGCGGCGATGCGCTGCTGGTCGAGGTCTCCAAGCGGATCTGCGCCATCGGCAGCGCCGATTCCGTCTATCGTTTCGGCGGCGACGAATTCATCATCGTCGCGACCGGCCTGTCGTCGCAGCACGAGGAGCGCCTGTCGCGACTGCTGATCCAGGCCGTCACCCGCCCGATCCACATCAACGGCTTTGCCGTCGAAGTCGGCGCCAGCGTCGGCTATGACCGCTGGCAGCCGGGCGAGCGGCTGGAAGACACCGCCCACCGCGCCGACCTAGCCATGTATGAGGCCAAGTCGCGCGGGCCGAACAACTACCTCGCCTTCGAAGCCTCGATGCGCGACAAGGTGGCACTCCGCGCCTCGCTGGAGGCCAAGCTGCGGGTCGCAATCAAGAACAAGGCGATCCGCCCGTTCTATCAGCCGCTGATCGATCTGAAGACCGACGAGGTCTGCGGCTTCGAGGCGCTCGCCCGCTGGACCGACGACGAGGGCAACAACATTCCGCCCGCCGTCTTCATCGGCATCGCCGAAGAGACCGGGCTGATCACCGTCCTGTTCGAGGATCTGCTAAGCCAGGCCTGCAACGATGCGCTCGCCTGGGACGATCACATCACGCTCTCCTTCAACGTGTCGCCGGTGCAGATGGAAGACCGCCTGTTGACGGCGCGCATCTTCAAGGCGCTGACGGTCAACGATCTTCCCGCCCACCGTCTCGAGATCGAGATCACCGAGAACGCGCTGATACAAGACCCGGCGAGTGCAGCTGCCGTCCTCGATGAACTCCACGATGCCGGCGTGCAGATCGCGCTCGACGATTTCGGCACCGGCTATTCCAGCCTCTCGCAGCTCGCCAGCTACCGCTTCGACAAGATCAAGATCGACAAGAGCTTCATCGCCACCTATCGCGACGACGAGCGCCAGGAAAAGATCGTGCGGGCGATGCTGGCCCTCGGTGTCAGCCTCAACATCAAGACCACCGCCGAAGGCATCGAGGAGCCGCGCCAGCTCAACCACCTGCTCGAGCTCGGCTGCGATGTCGGCCAAGGCTACTTCTTCGGCCGGCCGATGCCTGCCGGCGACATAGCCCTCTTCCTGAGCCAAAGAAACACGACTCTGGCGGCCGAATAGGCACCGCTCCGGCATTCGCCGCAAAATTAGCCATTTGTGATGGAACCATTCGAGATGTGGCGACGTTGGTACGTCGGGTCGCATAGGCGCCATTGTCTGCGGCATGCCGTTGGCGTGCGAAACGCAGCGATCCACGGTTGGGCACCGCGGTTCCCGATTGAAGTGAAGAGTGTACCCTTATTCATAGGAGAGGGATCTATCATGAATGTTCGCATCGTTACTGCGTCAGCAGCGATACTCATGCTTGCCGGGTCAGCCTCGGCGGCCGACCTTGTCTCCGAACCACCACCCGCACCCGTAGAGCAGGCCGCACCTGTCTTCACCTGGACGGGCTTCTACACCGGTCTTCAGGGCGGCGGCGCCTGGGGCAATGGTGATTTCTCCGGCATCGGCTCGTCCAACATGAACGGCGGTCTGATCACCGGTTTCGCCGGCTATAACTGGCAGCTGGACAACAGCATCGTGCTGGGTGTCGAAGGCGACGTTTCCTACAACTGGAACTCCGAAGACGTGGGCGTCAACAGCTACAAGTTCGACACGACGGGATCGGTTCGCGCCCGTGTCGGTTACGCGCTTGACCACGCCCTGCTTTACGGCGCGGCCGGCTGGACCGGTGCACGCGGCCACGTCGATACGCCCGTTGGCAGCGACAGCGCCACCTTCTCCGGCTGGACAGTCGGCGCCGGTGTCGACTACGCCTTCACCGACAATGTCTTCGGCCGCCTCGAGTACCGTTACAACGACTACGGCAGCAAGGACCTGCTCGGCGTCAACACCGACTTCAACCAGAATGTCGTGACAGTCGGCGTCGGCATCAAGTTCTGACCTCGCATACATAAGGGCGGCACGCCGCCTGTCGAAAGAGCCCGGTCCTGCACCGGGCTTTTTCGTGTCGAGAGCAGGCGAAGCGCCGCGGGCGCGTTTCAGGCTTGCGTCAGTTGAGAGGGCTATGCGGCGCCTGGGCTGAAAACCGAAAGCGATCCGCATGCCGCTCGAAACGCACGCCGCGACATCTTCCTCCCCGCAATCCTATTCGCTCGCGCAACGCATCCTCCATTGGCTGACGGTGCTGCTCGTCTTCTTCAATCTCCTGCTCCCCGACGGCATGAACGCCTGGAACCGCAGCATGCGCATCAACGGCACGGCGACCGCGGACCAGATCGCAAGCGCCAACATCCACGCCTGGGCCGGCATCGCGATCCTAGTCGCCGTTGCGCTTCGCCTCGTCCTCAGGGCAACGCAGGGCGTGCCGGCACCTTCGGCGGAGGAACCAGCGCTTCTGCACGCGGCAGCCAGCATCGCGCATGGCCTGCTCTACCTTCTGCTGCTCGCCATGCCGTTGAGCGGAATGGCAGCCTACTATCTCGGGATAAGCGCGGCAGGCTCCGTTCATGCCGAGATCTTGAAGGTCATCCTGTGGGCCCTGATCGGCCTGCACGTGCTCGGCGCTCTCGCTCACCAGTTCTACTGGAAGAGCGACAGGCTGCGGCGTATGACGGTCGGGTAAATGAGGGGCCTCGGCGCAAAGACCTGTGGGCTTTGCCCGACAGTACCCGCGATTTCCTTGTCCGACTCACCATCAAAAGGTAAGAAGGCGCTAATAGACGGCCGCGTTGACAGGCCGAACCGTTAGTACGTCCTCAACCTCTAACGCATAAAATTTCAATCAAATTCAGCAGCATAGACTGCCGCCGCGTGCCCACGCGGCGAGCCGAAAGGTGTGATCATGCGCATATCATTCATGATTTCAGTATTGGCGACAATGCTGATGGCCTTCCCCACGACCAGCACGGCCGGCTCGACGCTGCGCGCCTCCCGCTCGATCGGCGCGCCCATCGGCTTCCCCTCGGCCTGTACCCGCTATGCCTGGCTCTGCCACAACACCAGCAGCGGCGACATCAGCGACGAAAAGGCGATGCCGCTTCTGAAGAAGATCAACCGCGATGCCAATTCGAGCGTCCGGCCGGCAACGGACTATGCCACGACGGGCAAGGCCGAATACTGGTCGCTGCCGATCAACAACAAGGGCGATTGCGAAGACTACGCGCTTCTGAAGATGAAATCCCTGCTCGACGCCGGCTTTCCCGCAAACAAGCTCGCCATCTCAGTGGTCATCGACCGCAACGGCGGCAACCACGTCGTGCTTCTCGCCCGCCTGAAGTCGGGCGACTATGTGCTCGACAATCTCGCAGGCAGCGTAAAGCCCTGGTCGAGCACCGGATATACTTTCCTCGCCAGCCAGAACTTCAACAACAAGAGCGCATGGCAGGTGACGCTAGCCGGACCGCGCGCGGCCCAGTTCTCCGGCACCTGAGACCATCCGAGAACCGCTGCGCCGGCGCTTCGCGACATGCCGACGGCATCATGTCTAAACTCCAAAAGCCCGGGCACCTCGCCCGGGCTTGATGTTTGCGACAGTGAAATGGCGCGGCTTTTGTAGACCGCCGCCATTTCCCCATCGAGGCATGCGCGACCAATGCTTAGTGGCCGCTGCTGCCGCCGGCGCCACCCTGGCCGCCAGAGCCACCGGAACCGCCGCCGCCGCTGCCGCCGTTGCCGCCGTTGCCGCCAGCACCACCGTTGCCACCGCCGACACCGCTGCCGCCGCCGCCACCGTTGCCGCCGGCACCGCCGCCACCGCCGCTGCTGCCATTGCTGGAGCCGTTGCCGCCGGTGCCACCGTTGCCGCCGGCACCGCCGTTACCGCCGCCATTGTTGCCGCCAGCACCGCCGTTGCCGCCGAGACCACCGCCGCCGCCGCCGCCAGCGCCACTACCGCTGCCGCCATTGCCGCCGGCGCCGCCGTTGCCGGCATTACCGCCGTTGCCGCCGTTGTTGCTGCCGCCGGCGCCGCCGCTGCCGGCATTACCGCCGTTGCCGCCGCTGCCACCGCCGTTGTTGCCGCCATTGCCGCCAGCACCACCGTTGCCACCGCTTCCGCCGAAGCCACCGTTGTTGCTGCCGCCGGCGCCGCCGTTACCGGCATTGCCGCCGCTTCCGCCGTTGCCGCCATGGTTGCTGCCGCCGTTGCCACCGGCACCGCCGTTGCCGGCATTCCCGCCGTTGCCGCCGTTGTTGCTGCCGCCATTGCCGCCATTGCCGGCCTTGCCGCCATTACCACCGTTGCCACCGTGGTTGTCGCCGCCATTGCCGCCTTTGCCGCCATTGCCGCCGCTGCCGCCCTTGCCGCCGCGGTTGTTGCCGCCGCTGCCGCCGTTTCCGGCAGCACCGCCGTTACCGCCGTCGCCGCCCCACCAGCTGCCGCCTTTGCCGCCGCCGCCGCCGTTGCCGCCCTTGCCGCCATTGCCGCCGCGGTTGTTGCCGCCGTTGCCGCCGTTACCGGCCTTGCCGCCGTTACCGCCGTCACCGCCCCACCAGCTGCCGCCATTGCCGCCGTTGCCGCCGTTGCCGGCATTGCCGCCATCGCCGCCGCGGTTGTTGCCGCCGTTGCCGCCGTTTCCGGCATTGCCGCCATTGCCACCCTTGCCGCCATGGTAGTTGCCGCCGTTTCCGCCGCTACCGCCATTGCCGCCATTGCCACCGTTACCGCCGTGGTCGTCGCCGCCATTGCCGCCGTTGCCGGCATTGCCGCCGCTACCACCGCCGCCACCGCCACTGCCGTGACCGTGGCCATGTCCGTGGCCGTTACCATTTCCGTTGCCGGGGTCGTTCCAACCGCCGCCATTGTTGTTGCCGCCATGATGGCGGCCACGATGACGGCCACGACCGTTGCCGTCATCCTCGCCGCCAGGATCACTGATTACGGTGATAGGGCCGGCGCTTGCGGTATCGGTACCACCGCTGCTACCGCCGCCATTATTGCTGCCACCATTGTTGGCACTGTTGTTACCGGAACCGCCGTTGCCGTTCCGTCCGAACCGATCATGGTTGGAATCCGTGAAGGGATTTTCGTCAAAAATCGACTGCACCGGGAAGCACAGTCGCTCCTCAATCGATCCCGGCTGCACGTTTCTGCAATCGAGATTGAGCGCCTGGGCGCTCCCTAGGCTCGTTCCTGCCAGCAGAAATCCTACACTGACAGAGAGCTTCAATAGTGTTCTGTTCATTTCGCTCACTCCCATCGTTAACGTGGCGTTAACAGGGAATTTTTATATGAGTGAGCTATAAATTAGAAAGGACAAATAAAAATGAGGAGCGTACTCATTTCGGCTGCAATTGCATTATTTAGTATAAAAGCATCATCTAATAGTAGATAATCACGGAACCACCGAGTAACACAAGGAGCTTTATATGCGGAGAATTGCGGCCATTCTAAGTTTTGTTATGAGTATTCCTTTAATTTCTAGTCAGAGTTTTGCAGGATCCGAAATTCCCGCCAGCCGTTCTATCGCTCCCCCTGTTGGATTTGGTGCTGCCTGTGCCAAATACGGATGGGTATGCCATGGGAAGGGCGGCGCCGATGTTGGGGACAAAGAGGCGCTGAGGGCGCTTCAGCAGGTCAATCGCTACGTCAATTCAACCGTGAAGCCGACCGAGGACCGCGTCACGAAGGGCCGACGTTCGGACAGCTGGACGCTGCCCGTCAACAACAAGGGCGACTGCGAGGATTATGCCCTCATGAAGATGAAGACCCTGCTGGATATCGGCTTTCCGACCAGCAAGCTCGCGCTTTCGGTGGTCCTCAATCACAGCGGCGAGAACCATCTGGTTCTGATCGCGCGCCTGAAGTCCGGCGATTATGTGCTCGACAATCTCGCCTACAGCGTCAAGCCATGGCAGCGCACCGGCTACACCTTCCTCGCCAGCCAGAACTTCAACAGCAAGACCGATTGGCAGGTAACGTTGGCAGGGCCCCGCGCCAGCCGCTTCCCCAAGGGCTGAAAGGGCGTTATCGGCGCTATCGACCATTGAAGGCCGCCTGCCGCGGCCTTCGCAACCACCACTGGAATCTCTCGCGCCGCTGGTACAATTCAATATGTGGCGGATGAGATACACGTTTTGCAATGCAGCATGAGCGGCGGCCCCGCCGCAATGTTGTCATCGGACTGTCATCGGCCATCCAGTAGGCAAATTCCTATCAACCACGATAGGAACGCCCCCTATGACTATCCGTACCATCCTCCTAGGCACTGCCGCCGCCATGAGCATCATGTCGACAGCGCAGGCCGCCGACGCCATCGTCGCGGCCGAACCCGAAGCCGTCGAATACGTCCGCGTCTGCGACGCTTACGGCACCGGCTACTTCTACATCCCCGGCACCGAGACCTGTCTCTCGATCGGCGGTTATGTCCGCGTCGAGGAACGTTTCGGCCGCAACGTCTCCGGTACCTCCGACTGGAACTCCTGGACCCGTGGCCAGGTCACGCTGAGCTCGAAGAGCGAAACCGAATACGGCACGCTGACGGGTGTCATCACGCTGCGCACCAACGCCGAAAACGCCACCAACCAGACCGCCCTTCTGCAGGAAGGCTATATCGACCTCGCCGGCCTGCGCGTCGGCATGCAGTATTCCTGGTGGGATAACGACCGCAGCATCGGCACCGGCGAAACCGACGTGATCTCGAGCAACCAGACGATCCACAACTCGGTTCGCTACATGTACGAGACGCCGAACTTCAGCGCCGGCGTGTCTGTCGACGAACTGGAAGAACGCTATCGCACCAAGCCGGGCGAAGGCCCGAACAATGTCGGCGTCACCGGTCAGCTCTTCGGCAAGGCCGGCGCCGTCAGCGGCTACCTGCTCGCCGGTTACGACACCGACACCGAGGAAGTGGCGCTGCGCGGCATCCTCTTTGCCGATATCGGCCCGGGCCAGCTCGGCCTTTACGGCCTGTGGGCCAGCGGCGCCAATTACTATTACGAGGAATCCGAGTGGGCGCTCGGCGCGCAATACGTCTACAAGGCCACCGACAAGCTCTCGATCATCCCCGGCTACCAGTATTTCAGCAAGATCTCTCTGGATTCCAACGGCGAGTTCACCGGCGGCGACGCCTGGCGCGCCGGCGTGACCGTCGACTACAAGATCGCCAAGAACCTGCTCACCAAGCTCAGCGTTCAGTATTACGACCCTGACAACGCCCCCGAGCAGGTCCAGGGCTTCCTGCGCTTCCAGCGCACCTTCTAAGCAGACGCAAACCGACATGAGCCGCGCTTCGGCGCGGCTCACTCTTCTTCTTGTTCCCGTCTTGAGTTGGTCTTTGCCAAGTTGCATCGACGCCACGCAATAGCCGGCTCAGGAACAGGAAAAGGCGAGGAAGTGTTTTTTTGGTGGCGGAACAATGCGATCCGACCTATCGTTTCCTCTAGGCAATGGAGGTTGCCGAAGGAGGAAAACATGAACGATAGCGTTTTTGGCTTTCTGGTCGCCGCGGAAATGTCCGCTCTGTTTTGGGCTGGTGTATTCCTGGTGGCCGGCACATTGTCGTAAGACGTTGTTATCGCCGGAAGAATGGTAGCGGGGGGCGGAATTGAACCGCCGACCTCAGGGTTATGAATCCTGCGCTCTCACCAACTGAGCTACCCAGCCAAACCACCGAACGATGCCGTTTGCGATGCGCCCGGCTCGTTGAATGAGCGGCTTATAAGGCGGCCTTCACGGTCATGTCAAGCACATGATCGAGAAAATCACCGGGCTTTTGTCACGCCGCCACGGCACCTTCAAGAAGCGCCTTCAGCGACGCTTCGGCCGCCGGCTCGCGCTCGGAGCGCTCGATGAAGCCACCGCCATAGACGCGCGCATTGTCGCCCGGCGCCGAATAAAGCGCGCAGGCCTGACCGGGCGCGACACCCGCCTCACCCACCGCAAGATCCACGTAGATGCCGGTGTGATCGGCATGCAGCACGGCCGGCGTCGGCATGCGCGTCGAACGCACCTTGGCGAAGCAGGCAAAGCCCTCGCCCGCTGCCGCCTGCGAAAGCTCCTCGTCTCCAAGCCAGTTCACGTCGCGCAGATAGACGCGGTGCGTCTCCAACGCCTCCTTCGGGCCGACGATGACGCGGCGCGAGCGGGCGTCGAGATAGACGACATAGAGCGGCTCGCCGGTGGCAACGCCGATACCGCGCCGCTGGCCGATCGTGTAGTGCAGGATGCCCTCATGCTGGCCGAGCACCCGGCCGTCGAGATGCACGATCTCGCCCGCCAGCGCCGCATTCGGCTTCAGCTTGTTGATGATGTCCGTGTACTTGCCCTGCGGCACGAAACAGATGTCCTGGCTGTCGGCCTTCTTGGCGACGACGAGGCCCATCTCTTCGGCGAGCTTGCGGGTCTCCGCCTTCGGCAGTCCACCGAGCGGAAAGCGCAGATAGTCGATCTGCTCCTGCGTGGTGGCGAACAGGAAGTAGCTCTGGTCGCGATCGGCATCGGCCGGGCGATAGAGCGCGCGACGGCCGGGATTGCCGGGGGCCGGATTGGCGCCGGAGCGGATATAATGACCGGTCGCCAGCGCATCGGCGCCGAGCTCGCGCGCCGTTTCCAGGAGATCGGCGAACTTGACCGTCTGGTTGCAAGACACGCAGGGGATCGGCGTCTCGCCGGCGACATAGCTTTCCATGAACGGATTGATGACGGTGTCGCGGAAGCGCTTTTCGTAATCCAGCACATAGTGCGGGATGCCGAGCGTTTCGCAGACCCGGCGCGCGTCGTCGATATCCTGGCCGGCGCAGCACGAACCGGCGCGATGCACGGCCGCGCCATGATCGTAGAGCTGCAGCGTGATGCCGAGCACATCATAGCCCTGCCGCTTCAAAATGCCGGCCACGACCGAGCTGTCGACGCCGCCAGACATGGCCACGACAACGCGCGTATCTTCCGGCCTCTTGTCAAAATCCAGTGTGTTCACGGGGGTGCTGCCAATTCAAAAGGGTATCTTTATCCGCCCTATCCTACAGAATTTTGGCGGATTTGCATCGCGACCAACGGGATCGACCGCCGGCTCTTGTCTGGCGGTGGATATAGAAAGGATTGGGTTCGGGTGCAAGGGGCGGTGATTTTGGGGTGGGGTGGCGGGTGCCTATGGAGAGGTTTGAGCAAGTAGCCCCCTTGTATGTTCATTTTGCATTGATTGTCTGATGATCGATGCGCACTCCGGCGGATGGCCATCCGCCGGAGTGCGGACGGTCGGGACCGCGGCCCCCTTGGCTTGAACCGGGGATGAGCTTGGTCCGGCCGTCCTGGCGTTTGTCCTGAACAGATGATGGGGAGCAAGTCCCGCATGCAAGGCAAGGTATCGTCCAAACCAAACGCGGCACCAGTTTATGTCGGTGTCGATGTCTGTAAAGAGTGGCTCGACATTCATTTGCATCCGCTGGGCCGCGACCTCAGGCTCGCCAATGGCAAGGCCGGGCTGCAAGCGCTGAAGCGGCTGCTGCGTGGGCTGCAGCCGGCCTCAATCGTGATGGAGGGCGACGGGCAAGTTCCACCGGCTGGCCCATCGCAGCCTGCATGAGGGCGGCTTTCCGGTCGCTATCGTCGATCCGTATCGGGCCCGCATGTTCGCCAGAGCCTGCGGCCATCTCGCCAAGACCGATCGGCTGGACGCCCGCTTTCTCGCCATGCTCGCGCAGATGCAGCAGCCAACGCCCACAGCACCTCCCGACAAGCTTCTGGAAACACTTGGCGAACTGGTCAATGCACGCTCTGCGGCGGCGGCCGATCTGACGGCGCACAAGAACCGCCTGAAAGCAACGGATAGCGATTTCCTGCGAAAGCAGCTCGGCAAGCTGGTGATGGCCTTGCAGCGGCATATCGAAAGCCTGGACAAGGAGATCGCCCTGCGCATCACTGATGATCCCGAGCTTTGCCGCAGGGTGGAAATCCTGACCTCCGTTCCCGGCGTCGGCACTGTCACGGCTTATTCCCTGATCGTCGGACTGAGCGAGTTAGGGCAGTGCAATGCCAAGCAGGCGGCCATGCTGGCCGGCTTAGCGCCAATCGCCAACGACAGTGGCGCGCGCCAGGGGCAGCGAGCGATCAGAGGCGGCCGCAAGGCGCCGCGCAACGCCCTCTACATGGCGGCGCTGTCGGCCTGCCGCTACAATCCGGACATGAAAATCTTCGCCACACGGCTGAAGGACAGAGGAAAGCAGGCTAAGGTCGTTCTCACCGCCGTCATGCGAAAACTCGTCGTCCTCGCCAACACGCTTCTTGCTGAAAATCGATGCTGGACGCCAAATCCACCTTGACCTTCAACACAGATGCTCATCCGACCCTACGGGCCACCTTCTTGGATGATCAAAATATGAGATAGTTGTTTCTGCCGGGCGGGTGGCCACCCGCCCGGCAG
>NZ_KB898384.1 GCF_000377565.1 Rhizobium sp. 2MFCol3.1
AGCAGTCGATGGACCTGGCTTCGACTGAGGTCGAGCCGTTCGGCTGCCTGGACGACGCTCAGACGTTCGTCACGGATCTTCTGGATGAATTCGAGGCGATGCAATTCTTTCTGCGACATGGTGATCAAAAAGGACATGACGACTCCGACCGCTCATGGTCTCGACCAGACTGAAGATCGTCATCCTTGCTCCCAACGTTGGCTTTGACCAGTGCGTCGAGAGGCGAGACTGTCGCATCTCTAACTGGCCCAACTGTCGCATTACTAAATAGCCCTTACAATACTTCGTGGCATAAAGCTGATTATGGAGCCGAGCAGTTGCGAGTAGGCACGAGTGATCTCAGCTCAGGCACACGGCTAGATGAACGACCACACGCAACCTATTCAATCGGACACTTAAGGCTGCTCACTCTTCTGCGGCGCCATTGGGAACGGGCGACGATTCCTCCGCACTGCTCTCTGAAGCATACTATCGTTTCCCCGCTGGATTAGTTGGCATCCTTGCGGCTGAAAGATGCTGGAAAGAGTTTGCGGTCCGGGCGACTGGCCGAACGGCAAAAGAACTGCGGTCGCACTGTCCAGAAAAGCCGAAACGTGAGTTCACTCTCCGTGCCAATCGACCAATCACTGCCTGCCCCGGACACGTTCTTCCATGAGTTTGTCGGAACGCTGGATGAAATGGTAATGCCAAGCCACGCGCTTCGCAAATCGTACCTCAGAAAACGGTCAAAGGCGAACGGTTGACCTCCGCTATCAGATACGTCTTTATCTGCCGCACGTTTGATTATTGCAGTGCCGAGAAGCAATGTGGGCATCCCCTAAACAGCCCGGAATCGCTCTCGGATAGTTTTGCCTCGAGAAAGGCAGGGGATCATTAGCACCTATTTCATTGGCATCGACGCCGGTTCATCACTTTGTAAGGCAGCCATTTTTGATCTTTCTGGACGGCAATTTGCCGAGGCGACGCGGCGCACGCCATTGAGCAGGCCAAAACCAGGCTGGTGCGAGCTTGACCCGGATATGT
This sequence comes from Rhizobium sp. 2MFCol3.1, assembly GCF_000377565.1. GTDB lineage: Bacteria > Pseudomonadota > Alphaproteobacteria > Rhizobiales > Rhizobiaceae > Rhizobium. Next base: position 1,024 of record NZ_KB898384.1, read on the forward strand.
GCTGGACGGCTGTCGTTGACGTTATTCGCGACGCTCTCCGATCAAGTGGCTTAGAGCCGCAGCAGGTTGGCGGAATAGGCATCTCGGCGGCAATGGTTGGCGCTTGGCTTGTTGATTTCGAAGGCCAAGCGGTCAGACCCGGCATCAATTGGGAAGACAGCCGGAGCCAGGAGATCATTGACCGGCTGACGGCCGCCGACCCGAACGTCGGTTCGCGAATATTCCAGTCCTCGGGGTCGGTCCTGCAGCAGGGATGTACACTGCCCGTACTGGCCTGGCTGGTGGAGAATGAGCCCGAAACAATCGCCCAGACCGCTTATGTCCTGAGTTACAAGGACTTTATCCGCATGAGACTGACCGACTTTGCGGCGACTGACCGCAGCGAGGCCTCCGTCATTCCCGGCAGCGCGCGTGAAAGACAGCGTAGTGAAGCAATGATCGCGCTATTCGGACTGAAGGAGCATTTCCACTTGCTGCCACCGGTCTTCGATTCCGAAACGGTGCAAAGTTTCCTCAGCAGCGAAGCCGCCGCTCTCACCGGACTTCCGCAGGGCCTGCCGGTGGGTATTGGCGCCGGCGATGTCGCCGCCACGGTCATCGGGGCTGGCGGATTGGATGCGAACGGCGCGACGGCCGTCCTCGGAACGACCTGCATGGTCGGTGTTTGCCATCACACACCTGTTTTCACGCCGCCGGACGTGGGACTGTTGTTCTCGCTGCCTGGCGATGTCTGGTACCGCTCCATGGTCAATGTCGCGGGTACGCTCAACCTCGACTGGGCAATCGGCGCATTGGCCCCCGACTTGGTCTCCAACCCTGATCGCTATCAACTGATCACCGCAATGGTCGAGGACGTCCCGATTGGAGCACGGGAACTGACATATCTCCCGTACCTCAGCGAAAGCGGCATTATTGCACCTGTGGTCTCGCTTGATGCTCGCGCGCAGTTTGCTGGCCTGACATCACGGCACGGCCGGCCCGAACTGTTTCGCGCGGTGTTCGAAGGTGTTGCGCTGGCCATGCGCGACCTCCTCGACGTGCTGAACTTCGAGGGAAGCGAAGTCGTGCTGACGGGTGGAGGAAGCCAAAGCCCGTTCTGGAGCCAGATGATTTCTGACATCCTACAACGCGATGTCGTCGTGCCGCACGGCACGCAGTTCGGGGCGAGAGGTGCAGCACTTTTGGTTGCGACCGCGCTTGGCCATTTCCCGGATATCCGCACGGCGTCGCGGGCCGTTGCGGGCGATGCCAAGCGCTACCGATCCAACCCCGCGATGCGATGCGAATACGAAGCCGCACTGCAGCGCTATCGCGGTCACCGGGATCGCTTACTCTCCAAAGATTAGGGCCCCAGCATAATTCCGAGTGGGCGCTTGCATTTTTAAAATTGGTCTATACCATTCATCACTGCGGACTATACCGGAGGGATTGGCTGTGATCGATCAAGAGGCGCCTCTCTACATCAAGATTGCAACTCAGCTTGCGAGTGACATTCAGGCAGGCCGCCTGAAGGCAGGCGAGAAGATCGATTCTGAGCGTGTGCTGGCTGCTGATCTCGGCGTCAGCCGCATGACGGCCCGCCAGGCCATCCAACACCTCACCACGCGCGGGCTCGTCGAAACACGGGTTGGCCAGGGCACGTTCGTGACGCATCCCGTTATCGAACAGAAACTTTCGACGTTGTCGGGCTTTACCGAGGAAATGGCGCGCCAGGGCCACAAAACCTCCAGCCTAGTGGTCCTTGCTGAGACCCGTGTAGCGGACAGCTTCGCCATCGAAGCACTGCATCTTCCAAGCAACGCCCAGGTTCACCGGTTGGTCCGCGTCCGTCTCGTTGACGGGGAACCGGTGGCGATCGAAACGACGGACGTCAGCGCGTCCCTGGCGCCGGGATTGATCGAACTGGCTGATTTCAGCCGCGAGTCCGTCTACGGGATTTTACGGGATCATTTCGGGATTATTCCCACAACCGGTGAACAGACCATGATGGCGGCAACTGCCGACGCATCGACGGCTCGTTCCCTGAGCCTCATCGAAGGCAGCCCGGTTCTCAAGCTGACGCGTCTGACGTTCGACAGCCAAGGCCATCCATTTGAATTCGTAAGATCTTTCTATCGCGGCGATTCATTCGTCATGAAGGTGGATCTCAATCTCGGAGCATTAAGCGGACAATGACACTGCTGACGGATCAATATTTGGACGCCCTCATTTCGCGCCTGGGCCAGGTTCGGACGGAACTCGCGCCAGCCATGGAAAAAGCCGTAGAGGCGATCGTGGATGCCGCGCGAACCGATCATCGCGTCTATATTTTCGGAACTGGTCATTCCCATGTCTTGGCCGAGGAGGCCCACTACCGCGCGGGTGGACTTGCGATCACCGTTCCTATACTCGCCGGTCCGACGATGCTGCACGAGGGAGCGGTCGCCGGCACTGCCTATGAGCGCATGCCGGGCATCGTCGCGCCCATCTTCGCACGCTACGACATCCGTGCGGGGGACGTTCTTTTCGTGATCTCGAATTCCGGGACCAATCCCGCTCCCATCGAGGCAGCAAACATCGGGCGTGATCTCGACGCCAAGGTAATCGCCATCACCTCGGTAGCCTATTCGACAGCTTCGGCGAAAGGCGGAACACGCCTTGCCGACCTTGCCGATATTGTCCTCGACAACGGTTCACCGCCCGGCGATGCCATTTTGGACGTTCCCGGCAGCGACCTGAAAGTCGGACCGATTTCGACGGCAATCGGGGTCTCGATCCTGAATGCCATTCTGGCCGAGGTCGCCGCGCGGCTTTCGGCGGATGGCAACGCCCCCATCTACCTGAGCGCCAACATGCCGGGCGCAAAGGAGATCAACGAGAAGCTGGTCGAGCGGTTCCGCCCGCGCAACCCGCATCTTTGAGACAAGTTCACTGTCAACGAGCAACGTAAAAAAGAGGGAACTGACATGAAGAACAGAATCTTGGGCCTCCTCGCTGGAGCCTGCTTGCTGATGCCGCTCAACGCCATGGCCGCACCGGTGGAGGTTACGCTGTGGCACATGGAACAGCCGCCACACCGCGTCGCGCGAATCCAGGAAATCATTGATGCCTTCAACGCGGCTCATCCTGACATCAAGGTCAAGCAGGAGCCCCAGAACTGGGGTGAGGTTTACGCGAAGGCGCCCGCTGCGCTGGCGGCCGGCGCCGGCCCGGACATGCTGTTTGCGATTCCCGACTTCACACCCATTCTGAAGAACATCGGCGCCCTCACCTCGGTCTCCGATTTCGTCGGCGAGCTCGACAAGGAGCACCATTTCGTCAAGAGCGCTGTCCAGTCCTACAGCTATGATGGCGGCATCTGGGCCGTACCGCTCTACAACATGGCGATAAACCTGTGGTACAGAAAGAGTGTGCTCGACGCGGCAGGCCTGAAGGTCCCGGAGAACTGGAGCGACTGGAAGGCGGCGTCCGAAAAGCTGAGCACAAATGGCGCCTTCGGGATTGGATTGCCGGCCAACAAGCAGCTCTACACCGATCAGGCGATCTACAGCGTCATGGTCAACGGCGGAGCCACCGAGATCTTCAATGAGGACGGAAGCTTCCGATTCAACAATCCTCAGACGGTCGCCGCGCTCGACTATTACTCCAGCCTCCAGAAGCTGTCCCCGCCCGACAGCACCTCGTGGACCTGGGGCGAAGCTGAGGCCTGCTTTGTGTCCAAGAGCTGCGGCATGATCATGCAGTTCTCCGTCATTTCGAGCTATGACACCCAGGGCGGCGGTGACCCGGCAGACCTCGGCGTAGCCGCGATCCCCCATGCAGACGGCGAGAGCGATCACAACACGATTGCTTATGCAAACGCCGTCATGTTGCTGTCGAAGGACGATACCAAGCGCAAGGCGTCCGAGGAGTTCGTTCGCTACCTGCTTCAGCCGGAAACCTACGGCAAGTTCCTCAACATGGAACCTGGCCTGTTCATGCCCGTGACGGAAGATGGCGCTAAGTCTGAGAGCTTCTGGAGCGATCCCATGGTCCAGAAGTACAAGTCGCAGGTCGAGACGATCATCGCAAACTCCCAGAACGGGAAGCTGTTCGGTTTCACCAGCGGCCGAACCTTCCCTTCGATTGCGGCCGTCTCCGCACAGAACGTGATCGCCGAAACCCTGCAGATGATCGTGGTTGGCGGCAAGACCGCGGCTGACGCTGTCGCGGCTGGCCAGGACAGAATGATCGAAGTCGCCAAGTAGCAGCTGGAAGGAGCGCCGGATGCAAAAGTCGCGTTTACTCGCCATTGTCTTTGTGGCACCGGCGCTCATCGTCTTGGGAGGCATTCTCGGTTGGCCGTTGGTCTCTGCAATCCTATTAAGCATGCAGGACGTCAGAACCATCGGCTCGGCCGGACAATGGGTAGGCCTGCAGAACTACTCGGCCGTCCTGTCCAACCAGAGCTTCTGGATGGCGGTGGTCATGAGCATTATCTGGGTCGTAGCAAATGCCGTGGTCCAGACGATCCTCGCGCTGATCACCGCACTGACCCTCAACCAGAATTTCCCAGGTGTGCGCATTGCCCGTACCTGGGTTATTCTCACCTGGATCGTGCCAACAGTCGTTGTCGTCATCATCTGGCGATGGCTATTTTCGACATCAGGCGGAATGATCAATCCGCTCCTGGCGCAGGCAGGACTGATTGATCGTCCGATCGGTTTCTTCAGCATGCCATGGACGGCGATGGCGACGCTGATCTTCATCAATTCCTGGCGCTGGTTTCCGTTCATCGCGCTCATGATGCTTGCCGGGCTCACGCGCATTCCCTCCGATCTTTACGAAGCCGCGCGGATTGATGGCGCCAATGGTTGGCGAAGCTTTACGCGCATTACATGGCCTCTCCTCGCGCCGACACTTGGGGTGCTGACCGTGGTCGGAACGCTCCTGTCATTCAATGTGTTCGACATCATATGGCTGATGACGGCAGGGGGACCCGCGGGCGGCACGCGTACACTTCCCGTCATCATCTATGAGACCGCCTTCAAGGGCTACAAGCTCAGCGAAGCGGCCACGATGTCTGTGTTGGCGACAATTCTCCTGATGGCGTTTGCACTCTTGGCAAGCCGAACCTTGATGCGGGAAGACGATTGATGAAGCGCTCTTTCACCTCGTCCCTGTTACTCTGCCTTTCGCTGATCGTCTTGACCCTGTTGATCGGTCTGCCATTCTGGTGGGTGCTGTCAGGTGCGTTCAAGCTGCCCCAGGAGATTATCGCCCGCGTGCCGACGATGGTGCCGCACTCATTCACCCTGCAGCACTTCACCAAGCTGCTGAGCGGATCGGACTATCCCACCTACATGATCAACAGCCTGATCGTTGCGATCCTCTCGACCGCCCTGACGCTGACCCTGGCGGTTCCTGCTGCCTACGCGTTTTTCCGCCTCGCATTTCCGGGCCGCGAGACGCTCTATCGCATCATTCTGCTTGCCTACGCCTTTCCGAGCATCGTCGTGCTCATCCCGCTGTTCGGCATGTTTGCGAAAGTCGGGCTCATCGATACGCTCGCCGCGCTGATCATCGTCAACGTGACCTTTGCGCTCCCCTTCTCGATCTGGATGTTGCGCTCGTTCTTCGCCTCCGTTCCCAAGGAGATCGAGGAGGCCGCCGTCATGGACGGAACGCCGCCCGCCGTCATCCTGCGCAGGATCATGATCCCGCTGATCGCTCCCGGCATCGCGTCGGTCGGCATCTTCGCATTCATCTGCGCGTGGACCGAGTATGTTTTCGCTTCCGTGCTTATTCTCTCCGATGCCAAGCGAACGGTCCCGGTCGGGTTCTCGGGCATCATCGGCCAGTATCAGATCGATTGGGGCCTTCTATTGGCCGGCGCGAGCCTTGCGGTCCTGCCTGTCGTCATTCTTTTTGCCTTGGTCGGGCGCTGGTTTGTCAGCGGTCTCACCGAAGGCGCCGTGAAATAAAGGACCGAACTTTGGGAAAACTCCAACTCAAGAACATGAAGAAATCCTTCGGCGATACCGAGGTGATCCGCAATGTCGACCTGATGGTCGAGGATGGTGAGTTTATCGTGTTCGTCGGCCCATCTGGCTGCGGCAAGTCTACCCTGCTTCGCATGATTGCCGGGCTGGAGACCGCCGACAGCGGGGCGATCGAAATCGATGGCATCGATGTATCCAAATCCGATCCCAGCAAGCGCGGGATTGCCATGGTCTTTCAAACCTACGCCCTCTACCCGCACATGACGGTGGAAGAGAATATGGCGTTTGGCCTCGAAATGGCGGGTATGCCTCAGGCGGAGCGTAAGCAACTGGTCGAGAAGACGGCCCGCACACTGCATCTCGAGCCCTATCTCAAACGCAAGCCGAGGCAGCTTTCCGGTGGCCAGCGCCAGCGTGTGGCAATCGGCCGAGCCATTGTGCGCGATCCGAAGATATTCCTCTTCGATGAGCCACTTTCCAATCTCGATGCGGAGCTGAGGGTGCGGATGCGCATCGAGATCGCAAAACTTCATGCCGACCTCGGCGCGACGATGATCTATGTCACCCATGATCAGGTCGAGGCGATGACACTCGCCAGCCGCATCGTCGTCTTGCGCGATGGACGTATCGAGCAAGTCGGAACACCGCTCGAGCTTTATGGTGATCCACACAACGCATTTGTCGCCGGGTTCATAGGCTCGCCGAAGATGAACTTCATTCCTGCCACGCTAACAGGGCGAACGGAAGCTGGCAGCGTAATCCTGAACGCCCCCGATCTCGGCCTTGCTGGCATCGTCGTCATGCCCCGCGATGCCAACTCAGAAATACCGCAGCAGATGATCCTCGGTGTCCGCCCCGAGCACTTTCTGGAGCCCAATGCGGCTGGCAGCATAAACGTTAGCCTGACACCTGAAGTGATCGAACATCTGGGTGGCGTTTCCTACGTTTACACCGACGCAGGACGCGACACCTCGGTCATCGCCGAAGTCCGCGGCAAGCCGAACCTTAAGGTCGCAAGCGAACTGCACCTCAGCATACGACCCGCAGATTGCTTGCTGTTCGACGGCCAAGGAAGGCGTCTTTAGTCGCGGGTCAGCGGTCTTGACGCAATTCGTGACAAGACGACTGCCTTCCTAGCGCTCGCTTTTTCTAGCTTCGGCCGCTCTGGTCATAGGGCCTAAAATCGTTGGGGGAGACTGCTTTCCCATTTCACGCCGGACGTCAGCAAGGTGACTACCGTCGATAGCATAGACGTATTTGCGCGCTTGCCTCAGAACCAGCCTATTAGTTTCCCGTACAATCTTGCCCGGTCGCAAAGCGGCAAATTGCCGGGCAAAATCAACTGTGGTCGCCGCAAGGAATAGTCGTGTTGGACTTATCGGAAGTGCGTAATGCCCGGCATACTGCAGCATTCCTTGCGTGAAAATAACTGGCCGATCCGACGTCATCAGCCGTCGTTTCACGCAGCTGGTGTCAATTATGATCCACTGCATTCTTTGGAACAGGCGCAGCGCGGGTGGATGTTCGATGAAGGTCGTAATTGCAAACATCGCCGACCATTCGACGTGCGTTGCATCAGACTGCACCATCCAATCTTCAAAGAGAGCCGGGTCTTCCTCCAGCTTAATGGCGTCGTGTTTCGACTGAAACTCCTGTTGCGGCGTCATTACAAGGTCGGTGTAGTTCCTTTTGAACGCCGCGACCTCTTCTGGATTGCGCAGCATCAGAGACAATACAAAACGCCCCCAAGCATTGCGGATTCTCCCCTCAATTGGCGCAATTTCGCCCAAAAGCAGATCACGAGCACGGACCGCTTCATCATCAATGGGCGCCATAAAGGCGCTTTCCATCTCATGTTCGTCGACAAGAGGAACGCCGGGAAGCTTATACAAATCTACCGCATAACCTGTGGCTGTTGTCTGCGCTGAGAGTTGACCCGGGATTTCCACTGAGAAGTAAAATCTCGGTGGAAATGCCGGGTCACTTCTCAGTGGTAATCAACAGATCATTCGACAGGAGGAAAAGCTCCAGCTGCTCCGCATGTCACAAACCGATCAGTTGACTGGGCTTGCAAACCGTCACGCTTTTTTGAGCAGGCAGATCGGATCCTCCGGGAGCGGCTCGCGGCACCGGACTGCCACGACCTTGCCGGGATGCTTGCAAGCGCCGATGGCGCGCTGTACCGGGCGAAGGCCCTTGGGAGGAATCGCGTTGAGACCACAGGACCAAACGAATTGCTGCTGCACCCACAAGCCGATTGTCGGGCGACATGAAAAACTAACCCCCGCATTGCCTCAAGCAAAATGTTACCGATAGTGTCACCATTTCCGAACGGGGTGGCCGAGGTTGCCATGCCGGTTGGGAGGGTAGATGGCGAGGCGCGTCAGTATGGCAACACGGGCGGAATTCGTGCAGGCAATTGTTGAACGGTATCGATCGAGGAGAAGGACTGAAAAGAATCTTATCCTGGATGAGTTTGTCGCGGTAACGGGCTATCATCGCAAACACGCCATTCGACTCATGCGCACTTGTGAAGTGAAGCCGGCTTGCGACAGAAGACACGGTCTTCGCTATGGTGCGGATGTTCAAGAGGCGCTCATTGTCTTATGGGAAGCGTCTGAGCGGCTGTGCTCAAAGCGGCTGCGGCCACTGATACCTATTTTATTGCCGGCGCTTGAGCGGCATGGCCGGTTGGAGGTCGACGACGTGCGCCGCGGCAAGTTGCTCGCGGTGAGTCCTGCAACGATGGATCGGCTTTTGACGGAGGTTCGTGTTGTTGCTCGCGGCGGACAGCGGCGTCGTGCGGGAATGAGTTCGGCAATCCGCCGGTCGGTGCCGGTGCGCACTTTTGGGGACTGGAACGATCCGCTGCCTGGCTATGTCGAGGTCGACTTCGTGGCGCATTCGGGAACCTCGTCGTCGGGAAGCTTTGTGCAGACGATGGTGCTAACCGATATTGCCACGGGCTGGACCGAATGCGTTCCAGTTCGAACGCGGGACAGTGGTAACGTGGTCGTGGCGATCAAGGAAGCGCGCTCGCGTTTTCCCTTTCCCCTGTTGGGTGTGGACTTCGACAATGACAGCGCCTTCATGAACGAGTTCGTTGTCTCCTGGTGCCGCAGAGAGGGTCTTGAGGTGACCCGGTCGCGTGCTTATCGAAAGAACGACCAAGCGCATGTGGAGCAGAAGAATGGCGCCATCGTGCGCCGTTTAGCGGGCTATGGCCGGTTCGTCGGCGCAGAGGCGACGACTGCTCTAGGGCAGCTTTATGCTGTGGTGCGCCTTCACGGCAATCTCTTCCAGCCTTCGTTCAAGCTGAGAGAGAAGACTCGGATCGGCGCCCGTGTGATCAAACGGTATCATCCGCCCGTTCCACCAGCAGCCCGGGTCCTTGCGCATGAAGGTGTGACCGAGGTTGACAAGAAGCGGCTACAGACATTGATGGAAACAGCCGATCCGGTCGTATTGTTTGCCGGGATCCGCGCCGCGCAGGAAGAACTCGGAAAGCGCGTTGATCAACGCGGTCTCCGTGCAAAAATCGAACCGCCGTTGATCATCAATCTCCAAGCCGTTTCCGCGGATCTGAAAACAGCCTGGAAGGACGGTGAGACAAGGCCAACGCATCGACGACCCTACCGACGGACTAAACCGTGGCCGAAAAGACCCAGTATGTATGAGCCTTCGAGGCGCAAATCAAGGAATGGCTGACCGAAGATCCCAGCCTCTCGGCAGCCGCCGTGCTGCAACGGCTGCGGAATATCGAACCAGCTCGCTTCGAAGAAAGGAACCTCAGAATGGTGCAGCGGCTGTTTAAGGCCTGGCGCATCGAAATGGCTGGCTTGATCATCCTGGATGGCGGTTGGATCACGACGTTACCCTTATCCCATGCGGTGGTGACAGTAGAGGATACGGGCGCACTGGCACTTGGCGCGTTCGGTAACATCGGCCCATGAGGCAATATGGGGGGTCACTTCCTCATGTCGCTTGACACCGATCCCTGGCATCGTCAGTTGCGGGTAGCGGCGACCGGGGCGTCCTGATTTGATGTAGCGCTTTTGGACAAGCGTGCCTTAATGGGATGCGAACCGACGACCCGCGGTTTTCCAACCAGACAGTCACTGAAAATTTCGTGCCTTCACCTTCAGCGTGTCGATATGCAAATCACGCACAAACATATCCCGCGGCTGAACGACCGGCTTCGCCGCATAGCGTGGATCAGGACCAACGCCATGCGCAAACTCGTCCCCCCTGCCCGCCGATGGAAGCTGACGAGATCTACGGACTGCTTGATGGCCAGGCCTTCCACATGTGTGGTGACGAATTCAGCGTGGCGATCGGTGCGCAAGGCTGGGAAATCACGCTCTATCAGCCGCCTTCCGCGCAGCCCGAGCTGCGATACCCTAAGCGCCGGGGCAAACCCCCGGCGGCGCTCGATCCCGCGTTCGTGGAACGCGCAAGCCAACTGTTGAAGGTTCGGGCACGTCGCATGCATGCGGAAGTGGCAGCCGATTGGCCGCGTCTATCCACCAAGCCGGATCAACTGGGCCGGCTGGAGCATCCGCTTGGTGGTAACCGCCTGGCGGCCAAGTGGTATTGCCTGCATTGCGACGGCGAGCATACCGGCCAGGCGATGGCGGACAACCTTTGGCATTGCACCGCGTGCGGCGCGTCGCCGATCGACATCTTTCCCGAGCCGTTTTGGGAAGAATCTAGCCAGCCTGCGTGAGACGCTGGCTCGATTCAGAGAGATTCATAATCTTTGCGATCATACTTCAATGCCCGCTTCCGCAAGGATGACGGGCCTTGACCTGAGTAGGGTGTCTCAGATTGGCGGCGGGCTTGGGAGACGCCACCAATGCCATTGTTGATTTCCATTGGTGGCAATTCTATGGCGCGCAACATAGACGTGGTCGCACATGTCAGAGATCGCGATACTTGCACTCCTGCCTCACGTCTTCGATGATTTCACTGCACAAGGTCTCATATTCCTTGATAAGGTTGGTATCTGCCTTTGGATCCGCTCGAAGGCTTTCCACATACTGTGTGGCAAGCGCGTATGCCTCCGCCAGTTCATCCCATTCAGCGACATCCTGAAGCTGGCCTCGGTATTGGGGAAGCACCATTTGAAGGCGCAGAAGTCCAATTTTGGCCAGCCGGGCGGATGGAAGAAGCCCCGATTGAAACACCGTGTCAAAACGCTGCGGCCGTCGTTCCAAAAGCACGGCCTCATGGTCGCTGGAAGCGTTATGTGCTTTCTTCGGAAAATTCGCATAATAGTGGAAAAGCGCTTCTTGCTGGTGGTGCGGCATGACCGCGAACAGGTTGCGGAGTACTTGGTCCGTATCGTCATCGGAAAACAGTCTATCAGAGCGGGGTGGGTGCGATTTATACAACCAGAACACAAAGCTTGCCGCCGCGATTGCAATGATTATGATCATGCAACCAATGTAGATCAAGGCTGTCCAATCAACCCATGTCGTGGCGAGGCTCCACCGTTCGCGTTTGGCAGATGATAACTGCAAACGGCATCAAGGCAAATGCGTCAAAAGTTCGCTGATGGCGCGGCGGACGCGGGGGGTGGCATTGACCAGAGCTTTGATGAGTTGAAGCCCCTCCTTGCCGTTGACGAACGCGTCAACCTCCGGCGGCTTCGGCTCAACGATGCAGCCGTTGCCCACGCCGATGTAATCCTCGGCAAGGCCTTCGAAGAAGTGAGAGGCTGATAGGTTCAGGGCCTGCATGATCTCGAACATTGCTGACGCGCTAACGCGGTTGGTACCCTTTTCGTATTTCTGCACCTGTTGGAATGTTACACCAATAGCGGAACCCAGCTGTGTTTGGGAGATTCCGCTGCGTTTGCGCGCCAATGTTATACGGGCGCCCACATGGACATCGACAGGGTGGGGGTGACTACCGTCCAAGATATGCCTCCTATAAGGTCAAACATATAGCGTCGAATATATGACAAAATTTCGTTTTAGGCACCGTATCGATTGCGAAATGACCGATTTTAGAACCATTAGGCAGTTGAAGATGTCCGAACCCATACTGCACGAAACCACAGCCTTGATCCTCTCCGCAATGGGCAATGCGCGCCGACTGCAGATTCTGGAAGCGCTCAGTCACAGCGAAATGGCTGTCGGTGTCCTCGCCAGCACCATCGGTCTTTCTCCGTCTGCGACCTCACAACATCTGGGCAGGTTGCGGCAGGCTGGGCTCGTCATTCCTCGCAAGCAGCTGCACGAGGTTTTCTACTCGCTAAGCTCGCCCCAGATCATGGACCTTGTGACCCGGGCGCAGCACCTGCCGATAAGGCAGCGTGCGACGCCTTATGGGCGCAAATGGGCGTGACATCGACGTGACGCAACCATTACGTGCTAAAAACGCGTTATGTCGGTTGACGCGACCACCGACTCTGGCACATGGAGGCCTGATCAGAGAGGGATCAGGCTATGGAACGGCGCAGGCTAAGTGAGTTTTACCGAATTCATCAGGATGGGATCTTTGCGCCTAACACAAGAACCCCTTGCGGGGGCAGCCGGATTCCATCCGAGCCAGTTCAAGAGGAAGAAGCCATGGTTCACGAATATCGTGGCGGCCAAACTGTTGTAGGGTCGAATTTAGAGGACTGTTTGCGCCCACAGGCAGCATTGCTGCACCCTGTATTTCGACCCCGCCCGGCATGTGCAAAGCGGTTACGATGTACAGACATCGCCTGCTACTGGCATGGCGGTTGCTGAACCCGCGCTAAATTGCTTATCGAAATGATTCAGGAACGTTTCGATGAGGTGGCCATGGTAATATGCGTATACGATTGTCGCCATATTAGCCTCCCTGTTTTTGATAATATTGAACGTCAGACGATCGGCTTCGACTACTGGGCGAAACCAAGCTTTATTGGCCCAATCTGCGGCTTTGTGCGTGAAGTCACCGTCGCTATCAATTGACCAAGTTGTGATCTTGCCCTTAGCTTCCGATTGATTGATACGACTTTTGAAGTCATTGAGAAACGCTTGCGGCTTCGATGTTAAGAATACAACTGCCAATCTGTTTTCTCCTCTACTGAGAAACATATTTGGCGCGCGGAAAATACAATTTCAAGTAATGCATTTGGTTAAAATAACATGCCTGCATTGTGACGTGAAATTCTGGCACTTTCGCCTTCGGCAGCTCACGGCAATATCATGCGCGAAACGGAATATTGACCTCGTTTCCCCCTCCAAACCTTCCCCTGACCCAGCAGCGCGACCACCTCCAGCAGGATCTCGCCGCCTTATCTTTCGGCGAACTCCAAACAGGTTGGACACGCAATATCCGGGAGATATGTGTTGTCGGTATTTTCGGAGCTTTACACTTGCTATTTTCTTAGTTCGGGAGGTGTCCGACCAACGCCTGGTCGAAGATCGGCGCACCAGTCTGCGGGTCTGTGACGATCAGCGAGGTAGCAGGGTAATTCAGGTTGGAATGGGTCGTGATCCAAGCCGACGCATCCACCGACATCCACGCTGTCAGATTAAGGATGTCCTGGTGCAGGGCAGGGATGGGCTGGGCGAGGATTGGCTCGTAGTGGGCAATCCGGTTTCGCAACCTCCGGAGATTGCGGAGCTTCTCAGCGATCGTGGCGCGTTGGAGGCCGGTGGTCTGGAAAATCGGTCGCAGGTTTGCCCATAGATGGTTCGAAGTGCGTCCAAACAAAGAGCTCCAGAAGCCGAAGTTCAGCTCGGCGACCATCTGGCTATGGGTGGCAGCCTTCCTTTCACGCTGTAGAGTGGCCTGGGCCTGAGACACGCACGTTTGCTGGTAGGGGTCTGCCAGCACGGTGTTGTCGTGGAGCCAGCCATTGCCATGGGCTAGGGTCAGGGCACCGTCTGCCTTGTTCCTGAGGGCCACCTCCAGCATGTGCATGGAAGCGTAGAGGTCTGAGGAGAGCTGTACGTTGTAGCTATACAGGCGTTCTGCCAGGGCGACATCCCCCTGTGACCATGTCAGGTAGGTTGAGAAGCGGTCAGGGGAGAGGATGTCTACGAGGGGCATGTCAGGGAGGATGCTTGTAATTGGTTGGGGTCTGTGCCATATAAACCATGTATCCCCCGGCTGGTCACTGCTCTGCATACCGCCGGGGCAAGTTTTTCTGGGGTAGGGTCTTGTTGATGACCCCATAGTCTACCTCACCTCTGAGCCTAGGACTAGGCTAGGATACGCCAGTCTCCTACCCCGCTATCCTAGCTTTCTCCAGGTTAAGGTACGCTTACCCAAGCAGCCCTACTTACCCCAGTGGATCTCGAGTACCTTGAACGGCGTCTCACCTGGTAAGCCCTGCGGAAGCCAGGCAAGCTGCAGCCATTCCTTTTCCAGCTCCGCCCGTAGCTCTTTGGCGTGAGTGGTATTTGAAAGATCGACCGGTACCGAGGGCCGCATCTGGCAGCTCATGAAACCCTTTGCCGCCGCCACTCGGCACGCCTCGAGTACCGTCTCGCGGCTGAACTCGCGCTTGGCCAACTCCTCGAGCGCTTTAGTGGCGGTTTTCAGAAGCCGTTGCCCGATCGTCATGCGACGATCTTCCGGAAGTGGCCGTTGGCCCAGCGCCGGCCAAGATAGGTGTCGGTGACATCGATGCGGCTGTGCCCCAGCTCGTTGCTGACTTGCATCCGCGCCATTTCGTCGAAATGGCGGTCTGTGACGTTCATCTGCTCAGCTGACGGCCCGCCGGCGGCCGGACAGGCCCAGCGGGTCAGGACCTTGTAGCGCCATTGCGCGTAGGCGCGGCGCAGGCCGTGGGCCTGGCCCAGACCCGCAGCGCGTGTTTGGGCTTTATAGGTCTGTAAATGTTGGCGATGAGTATGGCCGGTCGGGATGAGCGAGCCATCGCCGTGCATAGCGGCAATCTAGGTGAGATTCAGCGTCAATCAGGATGAGACGCGGGCGACAATCTGGATGAGATTCTTAGGTCGCGGTCGGGGTCAGATTATCATGCTGATTGTCGCTGACAAGTTCTTCGTCATTTTCTGATTGCCGCTCCGCGACAGACAGCGTTGAGGTCCTGATTGCCGCGCTATAACGTTGCGCTGGTTTCCGCACAGATGATTATAGAGATCGTGTCCCATGAGATGGTTTAACTGCCGACGAGGCCACCGTACTCTCCGGCAGGGCCGGGAGGATCAACGCGCCACGGCTGGCAAGCTGATGATTGGATCATCGCTCATTTTGCCGATGGTTTCTACTGTCATGTAGCGCGACCGTTGCACCGCCCACTCGTCGTTTTGCTCGAGGAGCATCGCACCGACAAGCCTGACAATGGCGTCTTCGTTCGGGAAGATGCCGACGACATCCGTCCGCTTCTTGATTTCTCCATTGAGACGTTCGATGGGATTCGTGGAGTGAAGCTTGGTCCAATGTTGCTTCGGAAAACTCATATAGGCCA
The DNA here is from genome assembly GCF_000377565.1 of Rhizobium sp. 2MFCol3.1. Classification (GTDB taxonomy): domain Bacteria; phylum Pseudomonadota; class Alphaproteobacteria; order Rhizobiales; family Rhizobiaceae; genus Rhizobium. The sequence goes on from NZ_KB898384.1 coordinate 16,405, forward strand.
GGACATCGTGCTCGGCCTCATCCATGATCGCAGCGAGCTTGGGCACTTTAGGGCGGATCTGATCGGCGACATTACACCATTGGCTGCTTGCGGCCTCCGGGGTCTCCTGGGCGAAAGCTGTTCCGATGAAGGCGGAAACAACCCGCCTGCCACTCTTGCCTGCATGGGCCAGCACATTGCGGGCGAAGTGGACCCGGCATCGCTGCCAGCTAGCGCACAGGACTTTGGAGACGGCAGCCTTGATGCCCTCGTGGGCATCGGAGACGACCAACTTAACGCCGCGTAGGCCTCGTCGCGTCAGCTTGCGCAAGAACTCTGTCCAGATCGGCTCAGCTTCTGAGGTCCCGACCTCCGTACCGAGGACTTCTCGTCGACCATCGGTGTTGACGCCCACCGCGATGATGGCGGCAACAGAGATGATGCGGCCACCGCGCCGCACTTTGAGGTAGGTGCCGTCCACCCACAAGTACGGCCAGTCGCCCTCGATTGGCCGATCGAGAAAGGCTTTGACCTTGTCATCGATCTCTTCGCACAGGCGGGAAACCTGGCTCTTTGAGATGCCGCTCATCCCCATGGCCTTGACGAGATCATCTACGGAACGCGTCGAGATGCCCTGAATGTAAGCTTCCTGGATAACAGCTGTCAGCGCCTTCTCGGCCATGCGGCGTGGCTCGAGGAAGGTTGGGAAGTAGGACCCTTTACGCAGATTTGGGATACGCAGCTCTACCGTACCTGCACGGGTCTCCCAGTCACGGTCGCGATAACCGTTGCGTTGCGCCAATCGCGATGGGCTCTTCTCACCATGCGCCGCTCCAGTTGCAGCGCTAACTTCCAATTCCATCAGTCGCTCAGCAGCAAAACCGATCATGTCGCGCAGAATATCCGCGTCCGGGGTCTTCTCCACGAGCTCGCGTAGGTCCATTATGTCGTTGGTCATCGATGTATCCTTCGTATCTGGTTGAGTGTCAGCAACCCAACCATACAGGAGATTATCGATGACCGCCCGCAAAGCCGCTCACTCGCTACAGCGCGCTAAGGGCGCGCTCGCGAGCGGCTTTGCTACCGTCGACCTACACCACGCTCGGGGACACGATCCAGTCTGGTCGCGCCGAAAGGGGTTCCTCATGCGCCGACGCACTTTCAGAACGTCCGCCGGGGCGCGGAGAACAGTCGATTGTCTGCCCTCCGCGCCTTGAGAGACGAGGCGATCATCAGCTCGCGGGCAGAATGGCGATATCCCACAGCTCCGCGTCCAGTCCCTCGATGGCGCCGACTTCAGTCGCCGCGCCAGTTTCCAGGTTCACGGTGTAGAGCATCTTGCTCGCAGCCAGATAGGCCGTGTTCTTGCCGTCTTCCGATCCCTGAATATCGAAGGCATAAGCTGCGGGACCGTCCTTGATGCCGAGCTTTCCAATCGCCTTCAACGTGCCGTCGTTTGGCTTGGTCTGCTGGATCAGTGCGCCGATCGTCGCGTCGATGTTGTACATCGCCGTCTTCTCCGGCTTGCCGAAGGAATTGGTGTAGGCAGCAGCGACGATGTTCGGCGTTTCACCCTTGTGCATGTCGCCATCCTCGTAGGCCAGGACGCCGTCCACCGTTACCGCACCCGTGTCGGGATGGACCCGATGGTTGGTCGTTCCGGTCATGAAGCGCAGACGGTCGGCCATCGGATTGAAGTCGACGACGACAGGCGCTTCGGTAAGAGAGAGCATCTTGTCCATCTTGGCGACCTCGCTCGCAGCTCCAGTCTCAAGATCGATCGAGACGATGCGATGGTCGGCCGTGACGCCGATGACGGTCTTGGTGCCTGGGCGGAAATCGATACCGATGAGCTTGTCGACGCCGGTGACCTCCATCGTCTTGGAGACCGCTGGCTTTGCCGTGTCAAACATGACGAGCGTTTTGTCGCCAGTCAGACCGAGCACCGGCGCGGCGAGTGCGGCGCTGGCGGTCATCGCGAATGCAGAGGAGGTGATCAGTGCGGCACGAATGATGGACATGTCTTTCTCCCGTTTGGTTGCTTTACGGGGCGGATCGAGGCTGTTCGAAACGCTCCCATCCTCACGACACGGCAGCAGGCCCATTTGGATGCAGGCTGCCAAAAAAACTTTCTCGGCACGCATCCATTCCAGCTCGTCGTGGGTATAGGCATTCAGTGGCGACCGTGGTCACCACCGAGATGGGGGACCTTGTGTATGTTGATGGGCTTCAAGCCGGATGATCTTGGGGGCGCGCTCGCCGCATGCGCCAAGGGCGATCGCAACGCGTTGCGAAGCATCTACGATCAGGAGGCGGGCCGACTTGTCGCCGTTGCTGAACGCATCGTGCGCCGGCGCGACCTCGCGGAGGAGGTCGTCCAGGAGGCCTTCATACGCATCTGGACCCATGCCCACCAATACAAGCAGGATTGTGGTTCGGCCCGCGGCTGGATTTACGCGATCGTCCGCAACCGCGCCCTCAATCTCCTGCGCGATGGCAAACGCGAGATTGCAGTCGAAGACGTCGGCGTGCTCCGCGAGGGAGAAGACGCCAACGAACTGATCGCCGCCTGGCAGTCTCTGGACCGCAGTTCGCGTCTATATGAGTGCCTCGGCGCGCTCGACGAAACAAAACGGCGCGGCATTCTGATGGCCTATATCAACGGATACACCCACGGGGAAATCGCCGGACGGCTGCGGATGCCGCTGGGCACGGTCAAATCATGGATCAGACGCGGGCTGACCGCACTTCGGGAGTGCATGGCATGAGATACGAGCACGCGGACATTCCCTCGATCGCCGACGAATACGTGCTGGGCCTGCTTGACCCGCGGGAGACGGCCGAGATCGATGAGGCTATGCACAGCGACGTAGAGCTTCGGGCAGCCGTGGCAGCCGGCCGAGATCGTCTTCTCCCGCTCGACATGGCGCTCGAACCGGTCATCATCGATCAGGCGCTCTGGCAGCGCATTGAATCCTCGTTGTCTGATCGTCAGGAGACTGACAGACCTACAATGCGGCGTCCCACCAATGACAACCGATCGAACACGTGGCGAAACGCTGCAGTCGGAGCGCTCGCCGCAACCATCCTGCTTGCCGTTGGACTGGCATTCAGCTTGATGCGAACCGTGGAGCCGATTGTTGTCGCAGTCCTTGTCAACGAGGCTGGCGAAGTCCAGGCGATCGTCGAGGATTTCGGCAACGAGAATGCCGCCGTCCGCCTGCTGGGCGATTTCGACGTGCCAAACGACAAGACCATCCAGGTCTGGACTTTGCCGTCGCGGGATATAGGGCCTGTATCCCTCGGACTGCTGAAAGGTGTGCACTCGGCCCGTCTTGCAACTCCTGAACTCCCGACGCCTCATGTCGATCAGCTCTACGAACTGACGCTTGAACAGGCCGGCGGATCGCCGACGGGGCGCCCGACGGGTCCGATCCTGGCAAAGGGCTTGGCGAGGTTGCCTCGATAGTGATGGAATGATGTAGTTTGAGTACATGCAGTGGTCGGCACCAACCCAGCTCACGCCGCACAGCCTGTCTATTTCTGCAAAATTGCTGAATTTCTTACGACACCGGCCTCTTGTGAGGCACGGCCGAAGTGGACCAATCTTGGTCTATAGGGCAATCGTTGCCGCCGCCGGCCGACGATGGCAATCTCGCTGGACGCCTTGAGTTGCCCGAAGACTCAAACCCTCTGAACACGCCGCTCGAACCCGAGTTCGACGATATCGAGATAGTCGCATCCGAGGCGAGCAATACGTCGGTAGCGCTGGCCATCCTGGTCGCTTGAAACGTCTTCACAACGTCGTGAGGCCGTAACAAATCTGCCCGCTACGACGTAGCTGATCTCAGAGTATCAAGCGGGAGCCTGGTAATGCGATATTTGGAAACGACGATTCTAAGCAGTTTCATCGCGTTTGTGGCAGCTTTTATGTGCGAGCCAACGCTGGCCGCCGACCGGATGCCAACTGTTGTCGAGCTGTTTACAAGCCAAGGCTGGATCGTGCCCCACCGAGTGGTGTAACTCGGCGGTAGCGCAGCCTCTCGCGAGCGCGCCCTTAATTGCGCTGTAGCGAGTGAGGGGCTGTGCGGGCGGCCATCAGTGTTTTCCGCTAGGGTCGGGTTGTTCAAGACACAACCTGACGGAAAGGTCACTGATGACCACTGACATGATGAACGTGCGTTCGCTCGTTGAGAAGAGCGCTGATGCGGATTTGTTGCGCGAGATGATCGGCTTTGCCGCTGAGCGGCTGATGGAACTGGAAGTCGGCTCAGCTACAGGTGCAGGTTTGGGGGAGAAGAACCCTATGCGGCTTGCCCAGCGCAATGGCTACCGTGACCGCGATTGGGAGACGCGAGCCGGCACAGTCGAGCTTCGCATCCCGAAGCTGCGCAAAGGTAGCTACTTTCCGAGCTTCCTCGAGCCGCGCCGCATGGCGGAGAAGGCTCTGACTGCTGTTATCCAAGAGGCGTATATCCAAGGAATATCGACACGGTCGGTCGATGATCTGGTCAAAGCCATGGGGATGAGCGGCATCTCCAAAAGCCAGGTGAGCCGTCTATGCGAAGAAATCGACGTCAAGGTGAAGGCGTTCCTCGACAGGCCGATTGAAGGCGAGTGGCCGTATGTATGGGTCGATGCGACCTACCTCAAAGTCCGGCGTGGTGGTCGGATTGTCTCGGTCGCCGTCATCATCGCGGTCGGCGTCAACAGCGACGGTCGGCGTGAAGTCTTGGGTATGGAAGTCGGTACATCGGAAGCTGAGCCAATCTGGACGGAGTTTTTGCGTCGGCTGACCCGCCGAGGTCTACGCGGGGTTAAGCTGGTTGTTTCCGATGCGCATGAGGGCATCAAAGCTGCCGTTTCCAAGGTTCTCAACGCCACATGGCAGCGGTGCCGCGTTCACTTCATGAGGAATGTGCTGGCGCATGCCGGAAAGAGCGGGAGGCGGGTCGTATCCGCCTTCATCGCAACGGCCTTTGCCCAAGAGACGCCGACGGCGGCCAGCGCTCAATGGCGAAGTGTTGCCGATCAAATCAGACCGAAAGTACCGAAGCTTGCCACTATCATGGATGAAGCTGAAGACGATGTGCTCGCCTACATGACCTTCCCGAAAGAGCATCGGGCGAAGTTACACTCGACGAATCCAATTGAGCGTCTCAACGGCGAAATCAAACGACGAACCGAGGTTGTCGGCATCTTTCCCAACGATGAAGCCATCGTCCGTCTCGTTGGCGCATTGCTCATGGAGGCGAACGACGAGTGGACCGTCCAGCGAGGCAGATACCTGACCCTTGAGACCATGGCTCAAATGAGCGATGATCCCCAAATCAGCTTGCCCGCTGTGGCCCGCTGATAATCGCTCCGACCTGGGGCGGAAAGCACGGCACTCAGCCGCCAGCTACACCACCTATGGGGACACGATCCAAGGCTGCTCGTCCTGTCCGCCAGCTAATGCAAATCTCATCAAGCTCAGTAAGCGCGATGACGTCTTGACGCTGAGCTTTTCTGTGACTTACTGGGATTACCTCGGCTGGAGAGACAGTTTCGGTAAGCAGGTTTTCACAGAGCGCCAAGCTGCTTATGAACCCGCGTTACAGCAATCTGGCAGCTATACCCCGCAGATGATTGTCAACGGCGCAACCACCACCGTCGGAAACGATTATGCTGAAATCAATCGGCTGCTTTCCCAGGCAAAGCCGCTGAAGTCACCACTATTGTCACTCAATAAGACTTCCGTGTCTGTCGGACGTGGGCCGATACCAGCCGGCCCAGCGGATGTCTGGCTTGTCCGCTACGATCCAAATCTCGTGGAAGTTCCGGTCGCGCGTGGGGAAAACAGCGGGATCACCCTGCCGCATATTCATGTTGTGCATGAACTGATTCACCTTGGAGCTTGGAGCTTGGAGCGGCGCGGCGATCTCCTACACGTTTGCCCCGACATCTGGTCGCTTCAAAACAGCCATCCTCGTACAAAATGCCCGAGGCGGTCCGATATTGTCGGCAAGTAACGAATTAGCGGTCAGTCATTAAAGGAAAACCCCCATGGCCCGCATAGAGCAGATCGGAACGGCGCCACCACCTGGACCGGCAAGAATATTCATCCGGCGGCATTCGGTGGTGACTAGGATCACCCATTGGATCAACGTTCTCTGCCTGACGATCCTTTTGATGAGCGGTATGCAGATCTTCAATGCGGACCCGCAGCTACATTGGGGTAATTACGGCGCGGTCGAGGATCCTTCATGGTTCGAGATCGCCAGCGAGCAGAATGGCGACAACATCGTTGGAAGGCTGCGTATCGGCAGTCTTTCCATCACGACGACAGGTATCCTTGGCGCTTCCGCGGTCGATGGCGAAATAACTCCCCGCGCCTTTCCGGCCTGGGCGACCATACCGAGCTTCCAGGATCTGGCGACCGGACGACGCTGGCATTTCTTCTTTGCCTGGCTCTTCGTTATCAACGGCCTCGTCTATCTACTCTACGGCCTGATCAGCGGACATGTCCGCCGCGATCTGGCGCCCTCGACCGAGGACATCGCGCCGCGTAACCTCTGGCATGAGATCAAGGACCACGCTCGCCTCCGCTTCCCGAAAGGTGACAAGGCGCGCAGGTACAATGCGCTGCAGAAGCTCACCTATCTCATCGTGATCTTCGTGCTGCTGCCGCTGATGATCGGCTCGGGGCTGACCATGTCGCCGGCAATGGACGCCGGCTATCCCTTCCTGCTCGAGATATTCAGAGGGCGTCAGTCTGCCCGCAGCATCCACTTCATCACTGCCTGGAGCCTTGTGCTTTTCGTGATTGCGCATGTGGCAATGGTCATTCTCTCCGGGCTCTGGAACAACATGCGTTCGATGGTGACCGGCCGCTATGCAATCACTCCTGAGGAATCCAACCGATGAAGATCAAGGTTTCCCGCCGCCGCTTTCTCATCGGTTCGGCCGCCGGTCTTGGCGCGATAGGCCTGACGGGCTGCGATGAGGTCGTCCAGCAGGTCCTCAACATGGCGGAACGGCTGACGATGAGCACCCAGCAGCTGATCGTCTCGCCCCAGGCGCTGGCCCCGGAATATACCGAGGCGGACATATCGCCGAGCTTCCATCCCAATGGATCGACTGCGCCTGACAGCGCCGAATACGTCCAGATGGTCCAGACTAAGTTTGCCGACTGGCGGCTAAAGATCGACGGCATGGTCAACATGCCCATGGATTATCGCTTGCAGACCTAAAGAAGCTGCCTTCCCGCACACAAATCACCCGCCATGACTGTGTCGAGGGCTGGAGTGCGATCGGCAAATGGCAGGGCGTCCCGCTAGGCCTTGTGTTGCAGAGTGCCGGATTGAAGCCGGGAGCGCGCTACGCGGTCTTCTACTGCGCGGACGAGCTCGAACAGACGCTCGACGGCAGCGGGCGATACTATGAGAGTATCGACCTCATCGATGCCTTCCACCCTCAGTCCATCTTGGCTTACTCGCTGAACGGTAAGGATCTGGGGGTCGAGCACGGCGCTCCGTTGCGCCTGCGTGTGGAGCGGCACCTCGGCTACAAGCACGCCAAATGCGTAATGCGTATCGAAATCCGCGACCGGTTTGACGACCTGTGGGGCGGCAATGGCGGCTTTTGGGAAGATCGCGGATATGAGTGGTATGCCGGGATATGAGTGGCTACCGCTAAGACCAAAAATAGAGGTAATTTGCTCTTTTACGTCCTCGATCAGCGTTACGACGAGTACGCCTAAGATGCCGTGAGCATCTTAGCCGAGGAGATCGACAGAACGATCTCAAAGACTGAAAGCCTTACAAAAGCCGGTCCAATATACCTCAGCCAGTGCATGGCCGGCACGCCTGCGGTGCCGGCCATACATATTATTAGAGGCCTAAGTTACATCTTCGGCAGAAGAACTTTGTCGATAACATGGATGACGCCGTTGGACTGCTTGACGTCAGCGATCGTCACGTGAGCAACGCCGCCCATTTCGTCAGTCAGTGTGATCTTGCCCATGCTTTCCTTGGCTTTCAAGATGCAACCGCCCACCGTCTTGACGTCATGTGTGCCCTTGTCGTCCTTGATCATCTTCTCGATGGTCTTCGACATGGCATCGGCTGCGACGACGTGGCAAGTGAGAACCTTGACGAGCTGAGCCTTGTTTTCAGGCTTCAGGAGCGTATCGACAGTGCCTTTGGGCAGAGCGTCGAAGGCTTCGTTGGTCGGCGCGAAGACTGTGAATGGGCCCTTGCCCTGGAGGGTTTCCACCAGACCTGCGGCCTTCACAGCGGCAACGAGCGTCGTGTGGTCCTTTGAATTCATCGCGTTTTCGACGATGTTTTTGTTTTCGTACATGGCCGCGCCGCCGACTTTCGGATTGGCAGCATAGGCGCCAGCAGCGGTGGCGGATACGAGAGCAGCAATTGCAACCGCGCGAAGTGCGGACTTCATCATGATACTTTCCTCTTACTTTGAACGCCCCGGCGCCGATGCGCGCCTCCCAAGGCCGTCACCTGATGGGTGACGCAACAAAAGACGAGAGCGCGAGGAAAAGAGTTTCAGGCGACGCAAGATATCTTTGCGAAATTTCTTCCGAGGATCACAGAGCTATGTGTGATCACGACTGAACGGCCAGGTAACGACATTTCCTGCGAAGAGCGCCACCTACACCAGCGGAGGCTGCAGGGCAACCGGATCAGATGGTAGCGCCCTTGCCACGGCGGAACGGTTGCCGCACCGAGATTATCGATGGCATGGTTGATATTGACTGGGAATACGCAGACTGCATAGAGCGCAAGGCCAATGGAAGCCGTGTTCCGGAGCTGCGTTACGACGAGCCCGATTGCGCCGGCGATCTCAAGCAATCCAGTCAGCAAAATTACGCCCCTAGGGTCAGGGACCCAAGTAGGTGTAATGCCAAGGAAAGGCCTGGGTATTACGATATGCAGACTACCGGCAGCGCCGTAGAAGGCGGACAAACCGCAACGGCACCGCCGTTGCCAGACGTCAATCGTTGCCATCATGCGCGATCCGCCGTTCGACATCTCGCTTCAACGCGGTCAAATTCGTCTTACCGCCGGCAACCACCTCGATCGCCCCGATCGCCAGATCGCTGGCGACAAAATCCGATTTATGGCCAAGATCGTGGACGACAACGAGGCGTGCGCCATGAATGTCGCGCGCGAGATGCCGCGCATGGACCTCAGGAGAAACGATCTCATCTGTATCGCCGGTGATGATTATGGTGGGAGCACGGATACGCCGATAGCCGGGCGCCGCGGACTTTGCCCAGTCGCTGAGCGCAGCCACTTCTCGTGCGTTGTGCCGAAATCGTGCCGGCCGCAGCGTTTCCAAAGCACGCGTGCGGGCGAGGTAATCCCAGGGCACGGGATTTGGCGCAAAGACGCCTCTCGTCGCTCCATCAATCGCCACAACACCGATCGGGGGCACGGTAGAGGTGCTAGACAAGGCCCTCGTTATTGGCGCGCTTGCAGCTTTGTAGTACCAGGAAATCCCGCCGTTCCACGGATAGACAGCCGGAGAGAGCAAAACGAGGCCGGACACCATCTCGGGGTGGAGAACAGCAAGGGACGCAGCGATCGCTCCGCCGAATGAATGTCCGACGATGATGGCTCTCGCAATCCCACGCTTCTTCATGAGAATGGCAATCGCGTCAGCCTGGCCGTCAGGAAGAATGTTCCGCTCGCCGCCGACGTCGGAGCCGCCATGGCCCGGACGATCAACGAAGAGCAATTTCGCACGCCCTTGCGGCTTCGCGCGAAACGAAAACATCGGATCCATAAAGATTGGCACTGGCCCCGTGGACGAACACGATCGGAGGTAGGTCGGGTTTTCCCCTAGGCTCGGCCAAGACACTGTTGAGCTTGAAACAGCCGACATCGATGCGGACTGGCTGGTCCTGTTGCTCTGGAGTGGCGACCGCGCGGGACAAACCGAATAGGGAAAAACCAATCATCAAAAGCGCGCCGACAAGGCAGAGGATCCGAGCCGACATGTCTTCAGAGCTGTCTGGCCGTGCCGCTGGCAACGACGGGGCCAGTCGGCAACCCTGTCGGTGAACCGCCGAATGGCTCAAGGCTGACGGCAAGAGTTGCACCAGCGCTGATATTCTGACGCAAGTCCGCGGGGATCAGCAGTTCGCCTTCGGCATTCGGCTGAAACACGCCCAGCGAACGCGGGTTGCCTCTTCCCGGCACCAACCAGAGCTGCAGCGACTTTTCGTCTTGTTTTCCGGCCGCGACCGGAATGATTCGCAGTCTTCCGCTTGACGCATCGAAGGACGCCAGCAGATTGACTGGATTGTCGGGAGCAGAGAGTTCGGCCACCACCGGGCCAAGGGAAGGCTGCATAGACAGCATACCGGAAGCATAGACTAAAGCCACAACGGCAACTGCTGAGGTGGCGAGCGAGACCCATCGCCAAAAACCAGCCGCGTTCCAAAGCCCGGTTGCAACCGGCGACGGATCTACGCCAAAGAGCCGCTTCTCGATCTCGGTAAACACCGCAGCGCCGGGCGTTGTCTCCTGATAGTCGTCGTTGAACGTGGACAGGTCTGATTGCCAGCGCTCGATCATTGTGGCGAAGGCTCGATCCTCAGCGATCCGTCGCTCCACCATGCGGCGTGCATCTGCCGACAGGACGCCGAGCACATACTCACCTGCAAGGATCTCGTCCTTCGGCCGTCCCCCTTCATTCTGGCCGATCGGGGTCATCGCTGCATGCACTCCCTGAGCTTCAGAAGACTTCGACGCAGCCAGGTGCGAACTGTATTTAATGGCACATTCAGATTTTCAGATAGCTCGACATAGCTCCATCCGTCGACATAGGCGCGGCGGACGGCCTGAGCATGGGCCGCATCGAGTTCGAGCATGCAGTTTCCTATGCGACGCCCTTCATCTGCGATCAAAACGTGCTGCTCTGGCGTGGATATGGTCTGGTCCTCGAGATCGTAAGCCTCGTCGATATCGTCGGTCGCCGGTTTGCGGGCTCGCAGAATATCGATTGCATGGTTCCGAGCGATCGCCGCAAGCCAGGTAGATGGCGAACCCGTTTGGATGGCGAAGGTCTTCGCACGTTTCCAGACCTTGATGTAGACCTCCTGAAGTGCTTCTTCTGCATCGGTCTTCGTTCTCAGAATACGGAGACAGATAGCAAAAAGCCTAGGACTGGTCGCCCGATAAAGCGCTGTAAATGCGGCCCGGTCTCCAATTCCGACACGATTGATCAAATCTGCTATGTCACTGGTTTGCATTCGTGAATACCTTGCCGCCGACCTGTTATAGAGATCGCCGATCTGGAAAGACAAGGCGGTGTGGCCAATAAATCTTGGCGCCGGCCAATCAAAGCGAAACGGGATATTCAAGAGAGAAGTGTCATCTTTCATCGAGATGCTCCCGACGCCGAAGCGCTCGATCCGGATACGCGAAGTGAAATCCAGCAGCCGATAAGGGCAGCCGTTCCGGACAGGATCGACCCCCAGGCGAGATCAGCCAGTGTGAGGGCCGTGGACCAATTCCCCAGCGTTGCCTGATTGGTCAGGTCGTAGGTCGCATAGGCGGTAAAGCCGAGAATGGCCCCATGAATTGCAGCAGATCGCGGCGAACCCTTTTCCAAGCCGGGCTTGATCGCCAAAAATGTCAGCCCGGCGACATAGAGCAGATAGAAGGCGACAGCCGGCGCGAGCCTGAAGTCTTCAACGAGCATATCACCCATGACCGGACGATAGAGCGTGCTTGCCATCACGCTCAACCAGACGAAGTCGATCACGACAAAGGTGGGCAGCGTCACGACATAGGCCACGAGAACACGTCTCAAGCCAATCTCCCTAATCGCTTGGTCCTCCGCGTCTAGTTAATTCGGGTCCAATCAACGCCTTTGCATAAGAGCCCGGCGACGATGCACCCTTTCGTGGTCATCTTGTCTCCAGTGACTGTCACCGTCAGCTTGTAGGTCAGGTTCCGCTGCGGATCGAAGGCTGTTCCGGAATAAACACCCTCGGCATCCGGCTCGATGGTCATGACAAGCTTGTCGCCCTCCTTTTCCTTGGGCGTGCCAGGCTTGATCCAGGTGTTGATGGCGCAAATGTCCGATCCACAGGATGCGATGCGGACCTTGGCATTTCCATCGCCTCGTGCCCATTGGCCGTCAATATCCGCTGCGTGGGCCAAAGTGAAAACCGGTAGGGTTGCTAGAGCTGCGACGCTCGTGGCCATTATAAACTTCATCATGCTTGCTTCTCCTTCTGCCAGCGGGTCACGCATGCTCGATCGTGTAGAGTCCGACATCGATGCTCCCTTCTTCGAAGCCTGCCTCGCAGTAGCAGAGGTAGTAGTGCCAAAGACGCTTGAAGCGATCGTCGAAGCCAAGTGCAGCGATTGCGGGCCATCGCGCGTGAAACCGCGCCCGCCATTCACGCAGCGTCCTGGCATAGGATTTCCCGAAATGTTCAACCTCGACCAGTTTCAAACCGGCGGCCGCGACTGCAGCTTCAAGCGCCTTGTCCGAAGGTAGGAAGCCGCCGGGAAAGACGTACTTCTGGATGAAGTCGATACCACTGCGATAGCGCTCGAACCGCCGGTCCTCGATGGAAATGATCTGGAGGACGGCGCGGCCATCCGGTTTCATGCAGCGCTTCAAGGTATCGAAATAACTTGGCCAGTAGGCCTCGCCTACCGCTTCGAACATTTCGATCGAGACGATGCGGTCGAACTGCCCCTTTGTATCACGATAGTCCTGGAGACGAAGATCGACCTGTTCGGAAATGCCAGCTCTCGCGACCACGTCCTTCGCCCAGGCCAGTTGCGAGGGTGAAAGCGTGATGCCGACGACATCCGCATGGGCGCTGACCGCCAGGTCGGCCGCCAACGCGCCCCAACCGCAACCGATCTCCAGCACGCGCTCGCCGCCTGACAGCGAGAGCTTTTCGCGAATTCGGCCGAGCTTCTTGCGTTGAGCAGCCTCCAGACTCGGCGTGGTTTCATCGAATATCGCCGAGGAATAGAGCATCGAAGCGTCGAGCCACTCCCTGTAGAAATCGTTGCCGAGGTCGTAATGCGCTTCGATATTGCGGCGACTGCCGCGCTTCGAATTGGCCTTCAACAGATGGCCGATCCTGTTGATCAGCCGCATGATGCCGTTTCCTTCGATGGCCGGCGCCAGCACGTCGCCATTTTGAGCCGCGAGCCGGATGACCGCCGTCAAATCCGGCGACGTCCAGTCCCCCCGCATACCCCTCGGCAAAACCGATATCGCCGGCGCTCAGCAGGCGGCGCAACATGCGCCAGCGGCGCATCACTATAACAGCTTCTGGCGCCGGCTCGGATCCAACCGCTTCCACGACTGCGCCGGACGGCAGCACTACGCCCAGCCGACCATGCCGAAGATGGGCTATGAGGCGTTTCATCAGCCGGCCGCCAAAACGACGATTTCCAGTCTCAACGTCGAGACGCAGTGAAATCGGTGAGAAGTCGTCGAGCGGGCTCATGCGGACGCCTCTAGTCCGACCGGCAGTCCCACGGGTCTGGCAAGTGGCTTGCGGACGATGCGAGCGCTCTCCTTTGCGACCTGCCATGGCCGGCGCAGGCCACCCAAGTCTTCTGCAACCGCCAACCCGGCCTGGATCCCGTCCTCGTGGAAGCCGGAACCGAAATGCGCGCCGCAGAACCAGGTATTGCGGACGCCCTGCAGCGACCAGACTTCCTGCTGCGCCCTTTCAGTGCCTAGATCGAAGACTGGATGTTCGTAGACCTCGCGGCGGATGACGGTCTCCTCCCGCGGTGCACGCTGCGGATTCAAGGTCACAAATGTCGGCGGTGCGGCGCCGAGCGGCTGCAATCTATTCATCCAGTAGGTGATCGACGGCTGAGCCGGCTCGGCACGCACGCCGATCCGGGTATTGGCAACGTAATTCCAGCTCGACCAGGCGGTGCGCCGTTTAGGCATCAGGCTAATGTCGCCGTGAAGTACGGCCTCGTTGCGCGAATAGCGGAAGGCGGCGAGTACGCACCGTTCATCGTCGGTCGGATCGGCGAGCATGCGAAGCGCCTGGTCCGCGTGCGTGGCGATCACCACATCATCGAACCTGTGCTGCCCGCCAAGACCGTCGCGAAGATCCACATGCCCTGCCATCCGCCGGATAGCGGCGACAGGGGTCGATAATCTGATCCTGTCGGCAAAGCGATGCGTGATCCGGCCGACATATTCGCGGCTGCCACCTCTTACCGTTCGCCAGACAGGCCTGTTCCACAGTTCGAGCAGGCCGTGATTGCAGCAGAATTTCACGAAGCTAGATGCAGGGTAGGCGCCAACCTGCATGGCGGGCGTCGACCAGATCGCGGCGGCCATCGGGTACAAATGATCCTCCCGGAAGGCGCGGCCATAGCGATTGCGGTTCAGATAGTCTTCAAGTGATATGGCGCCCATTATCGCGAGATCTCGCGGCGCCGTCCGGTAGAAGCGTAGGAGGTCGCGCATCATCGACCAGAAGCGCGGGCTAGTGATGTTCGATCTCTGCGCGAAGAGACCGAGACCCGTACCGCCCGAGTATTCGAAGGCGCCGTTGTTCAGCGACACCGCGAAGGACATGTTCGATATCGCTGTCGGCACGTCCAGCATGCGAAACAGTGCTGTCAGATTGGGATAGGTGACTTCGTTATAGACGATAAAGCCAGTGTCGACGGCGATCGGTCCGGCTTTGCTTTCAAATTCGACGGTGTTGCTGTGGCCGCCAATCCGGTCTGCGGCTTCAAAAATCGTTACGTCATGTGATTGCGACAGGAGCCAAGCGGCCGATAGGCCGGAAATCCCACTCCCAACGATCGCAATATTCAATCTGCGGCTATCCGCCCTTCGGTTTCTTAGTTCCATCTATCCCTGCACCTCGGCGGCTCGATTGCTCCCTCACGACATTGGTACGAGGGCCGGGCGCAGAGAGTTTCATTGCAGGGACATTAATTTCGAGGAATTCCATTAGAGCCGAAGCAACGATGAGAGAGCATGTGGGTGGCGCTCCTGCGAGGACGACAATAGGAGCGCCATCGCGGTCACTTCATGGCGTCGCAGTGCTTCATCATGTCGGACTTTTTCATGCTGTCTTTTTCCATGCCGGCCTTGTGCATGCAGTCGGCCTTCGTGCCGCCCATCTTCATGCTGTTGGCCTTCATGGAACTGGACATCATGTTGTCGGTCTTCGTCATGTTCGATTTCATGCTGTCCGGCTTCTTCATCGAATCCATGCTCGACTGAGCACTGGCGCCGCCGGCGACCAGCGAAATGCCGATAAGCGTGACACTGGCGAAGGTGGTGAAAAGACGCGTATTCATGGTGGGCCTCCCAAATGCTGCCCGCCGCACCATGCGACGGGGTCACATGCCTTCGTTCGCAGCCTTCCGGCGGTTTGTTACAGCCATCGCGCGCCTGTGATTATGAAATGCCGAAACAACGGAACTTCCTGACGCCCCGAATGCAGAGGTAGCGAGTTTCATAGAGGACTTTGATTTTCGAAGATTTTTTCCTCCGGAATGAAACTAAGAGACTTTGCCTCCCGTAGAGACAACACCCAACTTCGGGTCCACACGGGAAGACTGATGGACATTCTGCTCCTGGTCGCCATCGCAATCTGGTTGTCGCTGGCCATGGCCGGCGCGTGGGCGATACAGCGCAGCAGCGGACAAAGTGGGTGGATCGACACAATATGGTCGGTTGCAGTGGGCATCGGAGGCGTTGTCGCAGTCTCCTTCGCCGGTGGCGACTTCGATCGCCGAGTGGTCCTCTTGATCGTGATCTGCGCCTGGTCGCTTAGGCTCGCAAGCCATATCGGCTCGCGCACCAGAGGTGGTGGCGAAGATCCTCGTTATGCAAAATTCATCGAAGACTGGGGTGATCGCGCAGCCTGGCGGCTGTTCCTCTTCCTGCAGATACAGGCATTGGCCGCGTTCGTTCTCGTCCTGGCCGTCTATCTCGCCGCAGCCAATGACCGGCCGTTTCCAGGCGCCATCGACGCTCTGGCCATACTGGTCGCCATCGTCGCACTGGGCGGCGAGGCCCTCTCCGATGCTCAGCTCGCGCGCTTCCGAAAGACGCCCGAGGCAAAGACAGAAGTCTGTGAGGTCGGGTTCTGGC
>NZ_KB898385.1 GCF_000377565.1 Rhizobium sp. 2MFCol3.1
GAAGTCGAGCGCATCGACACCGTCTGCAATCAAGGAGGTAAAACCCATGGTCTCCGGCACGACGACCTTCCCCAGGTCGATCGTTCGGGTGGTCGAAGACAGGCTCTCGGCCGACCCCGTCCTGAAGGACCGCTGGCAGGAGGTTTCCGCTCGCTTCCACTACGTCTTTGCGGATCCTGAGGCCGCCTTCAAGGCGGTCAATGTCGACGCCATGCTGACGAATGAGACGGTTGCCGCAACGACGCTTATGCGGATTGCCGAGCGGCCGGAAAGTTTTGGCGCGCTGAAGGGCAAGACGGGTTTGTTTGCAGGCAGCACCGAGAAGCACGCACGCGATACGGCAATCCTCAACGCACCGGCGCTCGCCCGTGATCTGCAGGTCTTCATCACGCACCGCGTGGAGGCGACCAACCGCTATGAGGACGAGGAACGCGCGGTCCGCACCAAGCTCTCGCTCGATATACCTGCCCTCTCCGCATCGGCAAAGCAGGTGCTCGAGCGTGTGCGCGATGCGATCGACCAAAACGACATCCCCGCCGGTCTCGAGTTCGCCCTCGCGGACAGACAAGTGAAGGCCGAGCTCGAAGGATTTGCCAGAGCCGTGTCGGACCGCTTCGGCGAAAGAACCTTCCTGCCACTTGCGGCAAAGACCGCGGATGGCAAGGCGTTCGAGGCAGCGTCCGCAGGCATGCAGCCGGCACAGAAACAAGAGCTGCATTCCGCCTGGGACACGATCCGCACCGTCCAGCAACTTGCGACGCATGAGCGGAAAGCGGTGGCACTCGAACAGGCCGAAACCATGCGCCAAACCCAAACGAAAGGGTTGTCGCTGAAATGACGTCTCACCTTACCCCTGCCGCAGCAGCCGGACGCCAACGGCGCCCAGCCATCGCTCTCCTCGCGGTTTCCTGCAGCCTTGCGCTCGCAGTAAACGTCGGCGGCGTTATTGGTGGCCTTCGAATCAACACCACGCCCAGCGATCGGAGACCGAGCCGCCTCGAAACTAAAACTTTGTACTAATCCAGGCCGAGCTTCTTACGAAGGTCTGCATTTTCCGAACGGAGCTTTTCCGCCAACGACTTTCGAAGTTTCTTATTTTCTGCTTCGAGCGCAATCAGATCAGCGAGATCGGACGCGCCGAAAGGAGTGGCAGAATCGACGTTATTGGCTCCTTGTCTGACTTTGAGCGGAGCTGCCTTGGTCGCAACCTTTTGTGTCGGCTCCTTAATTGCGCTCACCGATGATCCCAAGGATGTGGACTTGGTTTTCGACGCACGTTTGGAACTTCTTGCGGCTAGTGCAGCGGCCATCTCTGCCTTGCTTCGACGGCGAGCACGCGTTTTCTTAGTTGTTTCCTGCGATACCGCCGGCTCAACGTTTGTCGAATTCCCGGAAATTTCGTCGGCCATGAATGTCTCCTAGATGATACCAGGATTGTCTTGTACCGTACAAAGCACAGTGTCAACATGTTGTCCCCTTCGCGAAGGTGACTGTTGAATGAAAGGCACGAAGGTGGATGGGACAGCTCGCCAATACGGCTTTGGTGCCAGTTAGGGTTACTTGTATCACGCTGCTGATGCCGTGTTCGGCGTATTTCGAGTGAAGAGTGGTCACCAACGGACTGATACAGATGATTTGCGACTGGCGTACCACCATGCGCAAGCACTTTGAGGCCTGGGCCTAAAGCCTTACGTGGCCGCTCGACGGCCAAGAATTGCTTCGCTGGATTGGATCAATAAGGCTCGATCGATTCATAACGATTGTTAGACGACGAGTGGGTGCTTCGCGATGCTCTTACCCCGATCGCCTTTTAGCAGCACCTCTCAGATAAGTGCAGGAGTGCCGACCGGAACTACCCAGATGTCCACGCACTAGCAACTGAACCGACACTCGTCGGCGCTACACGTTGCCGACCCATTGGGATCAGGCGTCGAAGAATGTCTAGTCAGTTTGAGCACGAACAGGATGCAATGCGGCTTACTCTCGAACGCCATAGGAACAAGCCTCTGCGCAGCTATCGCACGATCCCCAATACGGTTTCTCCTTGAAAGTACGTATGCCCCGAAGCGGAGAACGGAACGCTCCGGGGCAGCTGACCGCTTTGTCTCTCAATCTCGAACCGGCCGAGACCAGATGAGTTTGAGGTCGTCCTCTCCCTCTACATCTGCGAGCGTCGCGTAAATTGGAGCCGCGAAACTGGGATCGTCAAGCTTGATCGACAGGTAGTCGCGGCCCTGGTCTGAGGTTTTTTTCCATGCTGCTCCAAACTCGACGCCGCCTGAGTAAATCCTATATTGAGGTCCTTTTTCGGAGGGGCTTTCAACGCGGTCAATGCGCGCCTTGATGTTCATTGCCAGCGTACGAATAGAGCCGGTGTAGCCGCTTTCGGTGGCGGCAAAAGTCCCAATCGTTGCCATTCTTCGTTCCTTCCAGTTTTGGTGCCGCGGACTGTGCGCCGGCAGCTGTTGTAAAAGGACCAGCGAAAGCCAACCCCACCAATATAAAGGCGCAAGGGAGCGAAGGGCGGCAAGTCGCAGATCTGCGAGTAGTGGAGGATTGCAAATGATGGCGCGCATGGGTGACAGCGGCTCTGTGCGGATTTGGCGCGAGGTCTTAGTGGCACGGACAGCTATCTACGCGTGCTCAACGCTACTGTTCGCAAACGTTCATCGAGAGCAACAGGCATATAATTGCGCTCTGCTTCGTTTGTGGAGACCTGCCGCCACCGCAAAGCGGTCCTTGTTGACTTGGCCTTCACTCATAGGGCCAACGAATGAATCGTCGCAATACGCTATTGGACCGGCGCCAGTCAGATGGCGACCATTACTCCGGGAACAACGTCAACAGCGAGAAAAACAATGGGAAAAATTCAGGCCGCCCTAACGGTCGCGGTATCGAGCATCTGCCTGGCTCCGGCACTTCACGCGGAGACCCTTGTCGTCAACAGCTACGGGGGTCCATACGAAGACATCATCCGGCGCGAGATCATTGAACCGTTCAAGCGACAGACGGGCATCGATGTCGTCTACGATGCCGTTGGCGCGGCGTCGCAGGACTATGCAAAGATCAAAGCGACCAAGGGGCGGCCGGGTTTTGACGTCGCGGTGATGACAGCCTCTCAATCGATGCAAGGCTGTCAGGATGGCGTGTTGGAACGGCTTGATCCCGCAACCATTCCGAACCTTCGCTACGTAGCACCGAAGCTTGCCGACTCGGCAGGCCCGTGCGGCGCTGTCCATGAGCTCCAATACCTGTCGCTCCTGTACCGGACCGATAAGTTGGCCTCACCGCCCCGGTCCTGGTCCGCGCTTGCGTCGCCAGAACTAAAAGGCAGGATTGTGCTGCCGACATTCCAGAACATCATGGCGCTTTATCTAGTCGAGATCTTTGCGACCATGAACGGTGGCGATCTGACGGGGAATCTGGACCCAGGCTTCAGGGCGATGTCTGACGTCGCGAGGCAGTCAATCGGATTCGAGCAGAGCTCGGCAATCCTAGAAAGCTATATCAAAGACGGAACGGTCTGGGCCATGCCGTTCTGGAACGGTCGCGCCCAACTGCTGGTCGATAGTGGCTTACCGGTCGACTACGTCCGACCCGTTGAGGGAACCATTCCACTGATCGCGACGCTCAACATTCCCATAGCGGCCGAACACAAGGCATCTGCGAGACGGTTTATCGATTTTTTTCTGAGCAAGACCAGTCAGGAAGCATGGGTGCGCGCCTATAAGGTGGGCAGCGCACGAAGAGATATCGACGTTCCAGACGAGGTGCGAGCCCGACAGATCACGACGGAAGCGGATCTCGAAAGTCTGCTGCTGCCGGATCTCTCAGTTGTTGCAACACGCCTGCGAGAGTGGGGAGAGAAATGGGAACGCGAAGTTGTCGCGCATCAGGATTGAGGACGCAAAATGACCATACTCGCACTTGATCTCCCCAGTCGGCGACGCAACTCGCGTCGCAACCTTGCACCAGGGTTTGGGCTATCGCCAGCCGGCCTGATGCTCGTCCTTTTCTTTGCCATGCCGATGGGAATGATGATCGGGACAAGCTTCCACGATTCATCCTCAGGCGCCTTGAGCTTCCAAGCTTATGAACGATTTTTGAGTGACGGCTTGACGCTGACAGGCTTTTGGCGAACCACAGTAATGTCATGTCTCGTGGCGGTGGCCGCGACTGCGCTCGCCTTTCCACCAGCCTACTTTCTTGCACGTTCGAAAAGCAGATTTCGCATCATTGTCCTGGCGCTCGCCCTCGCTCCGGAACTTGCGGGGGTCGTGCTGCGAACCTATGGATGGCTCATTATTCTGGAAGATCGCGGCTTCATCAATGACATCCTTCTCCACTGGGGTGTTATCGCTGAGCCGTTGAGCCTATCGAAGAACCTCTTTGCGGTAGTGGTGGGTCTCACGCATGTGGTCCTTCCCTTTGCCGTTCTGTCGCTAACAACGAGCATTCAAGGTATAGATCAAAATCTCGAACGCGCTGCCCAGATGCTTGGCGCAAACCGGCTGTCGGTCATTAGAATGATCCTCGTGCCATTGTCAGTGCCCGGAATTGTCAGCGCGCTCTTGTTGTCGTTCACGATGGCGGCGAGCGCTTATGCGACCCCCGCGCTTCTCGGAGGAGCTGGGTTCAAGGTTCTGGCAACAATGATATCCGAACAAGTGCTCTTCTATGTTGATTGGCCATTTGCTGCAGTGATGGCGAACGCGCTGCTCATTCTCATGCTCATTGTCTCCTACGCCGGGTTGAACGTCGAGAAACGTCTGCGCGACAAGCGCGATGCAAAACAGAGAGGTTGAAATGAACCGACTAATCTCCCTTCTCTTTTGGACTGCCCTTTTGATCGTTCTGGCATTTATCACGCTACCGCTGCTGGTGGTCGTCGCTGCATCGCTAAGCCCAACAGCCGACGTCACCTTCAGCCCGTCGGCGTGGACGCTTCAGTGGTATCAGAACCTCGTTTCGCAGCGATGGCTGGAGCCGTTCGCGCTTAGTGTGAAGATCGCGTTAGCAGTTTCGCTGATAAGCGGCATCATTGGTACGCTTGCCGCTTACATCGTGGCTTTCGAACGTATCCCAGGCGGCAGCGCGGTCATGGCCGCGCTATTGTCCCCGCTTTCGGTTCCACAGATTGTTAAAGGGGTCGCGATCGTTCTGTTTCTCTCGGTCCTTGGCCTGCAGCCGCTGCTTGGCACGCCATCCTTGATCGCCGCGCACTGCGTGCTCGCACTACCTTTCGTAATTAGGATGGCCGCCACATCGATCGCGAATTTCGACGGTAACCTCGACCGGGCGGGTCAGATCCTTGGTGCTAGTCGCTGGCAGCGTGCATGGCACATTCTACTTCCAGCGATTAAGCCGGGCGTTCTGTCAGGTATGACGTTTGCCTTCGTTATCTCCTTCAACAACATTCCGTTGTCCGTGTTTCTCGTCCGCCCCGGAGACACGACGCTCCCTATAACCGTTATCAATTATCTCGAATATAGCCTCGATCCGGTCCTGGCGGCGGTCAATGTGGCATCGATGATTTTTATCCTCGTTGTCATCCTCGCATTCGAAAAATTTGGCGGTTTTTCCGCCCAGCTTCATGGAGGTAGCAAATGAGCGAACTTGATATCGAACTTGTTTGTGTAAGCAAGGCATATGGCGCGATTTCGGTCGTCAGGGACATTGACCTGCAGGTCCCGAAAGGTGAGTTTGTGAGCGTTCTCGGGCCGTCCGGATGTGGCAAGACCACGACGCTCAACATGATTGCTGGCTTCAATCAGCCAAGCCGCGGAGACATCAAAATACGAGGGCGAAGCCAGGTAAATGTTCCACCAGAGCGGCGAAATATTGGGTTGGTCTTCCAGAACTACGCACTTTTTCCTCATATGACTGTGGCTGAGAATGTCGCATTCGGTCTCAAGATGAAGTGTACGCCCAAGGTTGAAATCGCTTCAATCGTGGAAAAGAGCCTGCGTGGCGTACACCTTGAAAAACTGGCTGATCGCTACCCGAAGGCACTTTCCGGCGGACAACAGCAGCGTGTCGCTCTTGCCCGCGCTCTGGCACCCAGGCCATCCGTTCTTCTTCTGGATGAACCACTGTCGAACCTCGACTTGAAACTGCGTGAATCCATGCGTGGCGAGCTGAAGGATATACAACGTGAACTCGAGATGACGTTCGTATATGTTACCCATGATCAGGAAGAAGCGATGGCGATGTCAGATCGCATTGTGGTCATGTCGAACGGGGTCATCGCGCAGCAGGGGACGCCGGAGGCACTATATCGGCATCCAGTTTCAACGTTCGTAGCGGACTTTATCGGCCGATCGAATATCATCGGTGTTCAACGAATGGTAAAGGGGCCGGGAGGTTGTGCGGTGTCGCTCACGGGCAGCGACGTTACGCTGCGGGTGGCAGTTGCACCCTCTCATGCAACACCGCGCTATGCCGTCATCCGCCCCGAGGATGTGCTCTTGTTGGCCGGCACGCCACTCGTCGCCCAGGAAAACCTCAACGTTCTGGAAGGTCAACTTGATCGCGTGACAAATCTTGGGGCATCCCTGGAGTTATCAATCCAGATCGCGTCCGGCCTTTCTCTTTGCGCAGCAGTGCGATCGTCGGAAGCAGGCATTCTGCCAGCGACCGGCAGGCCAATAAGGCTTGGCGTCGATCCTTCGGCTGTAACGCTCCTGAACGAGTAGGGTTGGTCGATAACTCTCGCTTATCAATGCAACTGCTTACTTATTGGAGCTGGCATCACCCTACAAAATAACATCGGGACAGCCTCACAAAGAGGCTTATTCTTAGGAGATATGAGAATGCTGACAAGAGAAAAGATAACCGCAATTCAGCATGACAGCAATGTCTGCGCAGATATCGTGGGTTTCGACTTCGACCGCTATGATGAGCGCGATATCAAGGAAGTCCGCAAGTACTGGCTCCAGTACGGGGTCATTCGTTTCAAGCATACCCGCATCACAGACGACCAGCAGGTGAAATTCTCGCGTCATTTCGGTGAATTTGTTATCCATCCAAAGCAGCTGCAGGAGGGTGGTCATCCATCCCACCCGGAAATCCTTGTGATCAGCAACTCAATGAAGGATGGAAAGCCAAGTGGCGCGATGGGCAATAGCGAAGCGACTTGGCACACGGATACTTGGTTTTATGAAAGGCCGCCAGCCGGCGCTATTTTGCGCGCCGTAAAAGTCCCGCCTTCGGGCGGAGATACGTACTTCCTTTCAACCTACATTGCCTATGAGACCCTGCCGGTGGCGCTAAAGGCAGCCATCGATGGCCGGCAGATCTTCTTCCAGAACGTTTATGACAAGACCGGGAAGATCAGACTTGGGAAGGCAGAGCCAATCAGTCGGGACTTCCGAGAATGGAGCGGTGTCGTCCACCCTCTCGTACGCACACACGGCGACACGGGACGAAAGGCTCTTTACTTGGGCGGCACATCGGAGGGGGCGTGGATTGTCGGTATGAGCATCGAAGAGAGCAATGCCATACTCGCGGAGCTGTGGGATCACACGACGAACGGAGGCGATGTCTTCGTTCAGAGCTGGGACGAAGGAGACATTATGATGTGGGACAACCGCTGCACCATGCATCGGCGCGATTCATTCGATCCGTCGTTTGTTCGCGTCATGCATCGCACAACAACATCCGGCGAACGCCCGATCTAAGCCAGACAAGAAAAAAGGTTATCGGCCATGACAGGACTTTACCGGCTTGTTGAGCGTCATCCACCCTTGTCATCAGAGCTAGTTGAGCTCTTGTCTCTGGTCGAGACGGCTACGATCGGCCACACTGAACATCTCGGGTTCGTTGGAGCCGGTATCGTTCCGCTATTCTCGGCTCGTATTGCCGGCGTTGCGGTAACCGTCGCGGCACCTGGCCGCGACGGAGCGATCATCTACCGCGCCGTCGACCAACTTTTGCCAGGAGATGTCTTGGTGATTTCTCGGGTGGACGGAGACGATATTGCCTGCGTTGGTGGAGGTGTCGCCACGGCAGTCAAAGCCAAGGGAGCAGCCGGAATCATAATCGATGGGCCTTGTACCGACACCGAGGAGATCATTGCTACGGGACTGCCGGTATGGTGCAGAGGCCGGTCTTCAAAGACGACCAATCGTCAGTTCAACATCGGTGGGTCGCTCAACGTTCCAGTAGCTTGTGGCCGGACCGCAATCCTACCGGGCTATGCAATCCTTGCCGACTGCTGCGGTGTCTTCGCGACTGACCGTCAGGCCATGCAATTGATTGCTGAGCACGCACTCACTCGGCAAAAACGATCCACGCTGATTCGCAGTCATCTGGCCGCCGGTCATTCAATATTTGATTTCGAGGAACCTGCACGTGAAAATCGCTTTGATTCAGATGAGCTCTCAGCCTGACCTTGGCCACAATTTGGCGGAGGTCGAACGCATGATGACTGAAGCACTTGCCGGTAATCCCAATCTCATCGTTCTTCCTGAGCATTTTGATTGGATGGGCGGATCTTCCGACGATAAACGCGCCGCGGCCGATTTCGTGCCCGGCGGTCAGGCATATGACTGTGTACAAGATTTCGCGCGACGCCACCGCGTCGCTGTTCATGCTGGCAGCCTGATGGAACGATGCACTCGAAGCGGCAAGGTATTCAACACGACTGTCATTTTTGATTGTCATGGCGGTCATGTCGGCGCGTATCGAAAGATCCACCTATTCGACATCACCACGCCAAATGGAGTGCGGTATGCTGAATCGTCGGTCGTCGCGGCAGGAGATGGTCTTCTTGTCTATGATCTGAATGGGTGGAAGATCGGGTGCGCCATCTGCTACGATTTGCGCTTCTCACGCTTGTTCGACCGGTTAGCTCAGGAGGTCGTCGATATCTTCATTCTCCCTGCCGCGTTCACACGACAGACAGGCGAAGCTCATTGGGAAGTCCTATGCCGCGCAAGAGCAATCGAGTATCAGGCGTTCTTTGTGGCATGCGGTCAATGTGGCAGCTACCCCGCTTTGAGTGGTAACCCGCGAGAAACATTCGGCTCGTCGTTGGTTGCTGATCCTTGGGGCGAAATCATTGCAAATGCAGGTCAAAAGCCATGCGTCCTTCATGTCACACTCGACCGAAAGCGACTTGATGAAGTGAAGGGGTTAATTCCCATGACGAGCCATCGTGTCGACATGAACAGGGTTCAGATGCAGGTCCAGCCCTCCGGCCGATGAGATATTCAATGCCTGAAAACTTCATGCAGATTTACTCCTCGCTTATCCCGACCCATCCTAGTCTTCTTCTCCGAACGAGGAGAAATGGAGATGAAGGAAACTCATTTTCAAAGCACGCACGCACAATTCCTATCTGCAGCCGCACTGCGTGATGCTGGCGCCGAGCTGGACACGGGTGAGATGCTCGCAGCAATGGACAATGCTTGGTTGGATATTCGCTCTGGCAAAGCGTTCGGAACCAAGGCGGTGTTGTCCCTTCCAGAGGAAGACTTCTGGCGCGATAGCACCGTTGCACACCGCCGAAGAGAGTTTTTGGACGAAAGACTGGGTTGGAAGCTTTCGTGCCTCTACAGCGTCAACGAGCGCTACGGCGGTGTAAAAATTATCGGCGCCAATTCATTCAACCGGCAGCTGGGACTACCTCGCTCGACCTCAACGATCGTTCTCATGGAGAAGAAAACGCTACGGGTGCTTACGATTATGGATGGGACCAGTATCTCTGCCCGCCGCACGGGCAGCTATGCCACCATGGTGCTGGATGCCTTTTGCGGCCAAGACAAACCAGTATCGGTTCTGCTTTTCGGAACAGGCCCGACGGCCCGCGCTGTTGTGGAATGTCTTAATTACCGCTGTGCCGAACGAATCGGCAAATTCGCAATCCAGGGCCGATCGATTGGGCGCGCGCAACAGTTTATCGACGCAATCGATTTTCCAAACAGCCTGAACCTCGAACCAGCCGAAGACACATCACTTAGTGAAAGTGATTTCATTATCACGGCGACAAATGCTCGGGCCCCGATCTTCAATCAAGATGAGATGGCGCGCGACGCCGTCAGCCTGCATCTTGGCGGGGACGAGATACCCGAGAGCTATCTGCAGCGGGTTTTGCGGACCGGCATGGTCGTTTGCGACGATCTCCGTACTGTATCTCATCGCAACTCGCAAAGTATTGCGCTGCATTTTTCCCGCCGTGGTCTTTCATTGGAGGAGGTAGGGCCGCTACTCGGCCTTCATGACCTGACAATGATAGGAGCGCCCCCTGTCCGGCGCGAGGGACCTGTATGTGTCACCTGTGTCGGACTACCAATGCTGGACCTCTACGCGGCGCAAGCTACCTACGAGAAATACTGCCGGCGCAGCGCATTGGATAGAAGGTGACTGGCGATGTTCATAGCCCATTTGCTTGGCAAGCATATAGCGGACGTCGCCCGGCAAGGACCACCGCCTGAAACGAGCGATACCGTCCTTCATCTCGTGCTCGACGTCGTGGCAGCAGGTGCAGCCGGCGGGATCTGCGACGGGCCACGTGCTGTGCGTCGTTCCGCTTTATCGGTCTTTGGATCGGGCGACGCGCCAATCTGGTTTTGCGGCACGGGTTCGAGCGCAACCGGAGCCGTACACTGCAATGTCGCCGCATGTTGCGCGCTTGATGTCGATGATGGTCATCGGGCTGCACGCGGGCATCCAGGCGCTGCGGTCGTAGCGACAGCTCTCGCGCTAGCGCAGTTGCATGATCGCCCAACCGATCGGTTCTTGGCCGCGATCGTCGCAGGCTATGACGTCGGCGTAAGAATTGCCGCGGCTCAAAATCCGGTCGGGATCGCCACGCGACAATCCGGTCGATGGGCGAGCCTCGCGTCCGCTGCAACGGCGGCGGCATTCCTGGGACACCAACCAGGAGTGATTGCGCATGCTCTATCGATCGCGGGCGTGCTTGCACCAAACCAGCAGGCGAATGGCAGCTCCGGCTACTCATCGCTTACCGGAAACGATGTGAAGGAAGGGATAGCTTGGAGCAGCGCCACCGGATTAATGGCGCTGGAACTGGCATCTCATGGGCATACAGGCCCTGAGGATTTCCTCGATCATCCCAACTTCTACGACGGCGAGAGAATTCTATCTGATCTGGGGAGCCGGTGGGAAGTCAACGGTCTTTATTTGAAACCATATGCCTGCTGCCGCTACATTCATCCAGCACTCGACCGGCTTTGCGACCTTATCGACCAGCACGATATCGTCGCTGAAGAGGTCCGCTTGGTTGAGGTTGAAACCTTCGCCTGGGCAACAAAACTCGGCAATCGAACCAATCCTGACAACCTGATCGAGGTTCAGTACAGCCTTCCTTATTGCCTGGCCGTCGCGCTGGTCGATGGCCCTCAGGCGCTGCTTCCTCCGCGTCGGGACTGTCTAGGCCGCCCCGACATTGAATCAGTCGCCAAGAAAGTTAAAATACTCGTGCGCGACGACATTGACGCCCTTTTCCCGTCTGAAACATTGGCGGTCGTCAGGGTCGAGACCAGCACAACTCGCGTTACATCAGAGATTGGAACTCCGTTCGGAGATCCGCGCTATCCCATGCTTTGGTCAGATGTCGAAAAGAAGCTTCGTGTCTTAACACGCGACGTCCTTGCCGCTCAGCAACAAGGAGAAATTATCGACGCCGTGCTATCCCTAGCCTCCGGAGAAATCTCGCCGCTGCTCAGTGCGCTAAAGTCCACATTCCCCGCTCTGGACGCTCAACAAAATTTGTGACCAACCGTCGGCCCCGGTTGACGGCGAGGGCGTAAGAATTTGGTAAACTGTGAATCGATCGGAGCTAACCAAAGACAAACTGGTCGGTGTCGACGAGGATATCTCGTCGTGTTTCGACGCTAGCTGCCCCGGCACAGCGCCGCCGGGGCAGCTGCAAAATCACGAATATGGGGATTGGCATATCGCGCGGACGCCTGCGCGAGGGACATAGGTATTGTCCGTTGCTCGATAGGTCTTATAGCGCGATGCGCACCACTCGTAGTGACCGGGACTGACGCGCGTAGGGCGGTTAGCATTATTGATAGCGCCACCGATTACAGCCCCGGCGCCAAAGGCGGCGAGTGGGTACCACCAGCCATCGGTATGACGGCGGTAGCCTCGGCGATAGTCGCGATAGCCGCGGCGGCCGTGATACCAGCCAGCGCGATGATCCCAGCGGCGATACTGAATTTGTTCGACACTATCAGTGAGCTGCCTGACCGTCGCCGGTGCCTGGGCGGGCATGGCGGAGGCAGGAGCGACGGAGCTGATAACTGTTACAATCGACAAGGCCGCTATGAGGGATTTCTTCAATTTCATTCAATTCGCCGATGATTGACGGAACTTGGAACACTCCTTTCCACTAAAAGTTCCAGAAGATCATCGGTCCGAGACTGTGTTTCCTCCTACCCTCACACTTTCGTACCAAATGCGTTGATGCAACCGACAATCCATTGGTCATCGATCCATGCGACCTGCACAAAGGGTACTTGATCCTCGTGAAACATTTATCATGTTAAGTCGCGCAATCCTGCTTCCAAACGGAGAGGCATCACTTGGGATTGAAGAGCCGGACTTGATGCTGTAGAGCAGTCTGCCTAGATGTCGTGAAAAAACTACATGGTCGCCCCGACTGTTGAAAAATCCATCACCCAGTGACGGACTTTGACGTTCACCCGAGCTTCAGGGAATGCGGCATCCCGGACCGATCGATTGCTGAAATGGAGCATCCTGCTTTGAGAAGACCAACACGCCAGTTCACCGTTGAGGTCAGGTCATCAAATCGTCGATCGTCCCTCAAACCAACCTCGATATGGGGTGACATTGACCTGAAGGCGCTCGCCCGTGAAGCCGGAGCTGAAATCGCACGTGATCGGGGCCCGGTCCCGGCGCCCACTTATCCCGTGGAGGCCCTGAACGAGATTGTGGAGCCTGTGCTCTGCGCCGATGACGATCGGGCAACCGTCGAAGACAAGGCCGGACCTGAATTTTTAGGTGTAGAGATTGACAACGACATCGACGTTGCTTTGCCCGTCCGGGTCGCTGCTGTCGGTGAAAAGGCGACCAGGCAGTCTGCGCGGCCACGCAAAACCAAGCGGCGACGACCGGGTCGAACCTTAGAGGCTCAGCGCGCTGTTGACGCGGTCGCTCAGACAGATATCGACTGGCTGCTGGCGGAAAATCATAAGCTCAAACTGCTGTTCCAAGAGAAGCTTTTGCGAGAAAACGCATTACTGCGAGACATGTTAAATCGAAATTGAGCCCGACGAGATCGCGCTCGTGCTTCGGCCGGGATACTATGGTCTTTCGACGTAGCCGGGGTTACTTGGCCCTGTCGAAACTGTCACTCGACCTGGCTGGTGCAGTTGAGTGTAGGGATGCGAGGAACCTCTGTTGATTTCCTTTTGACAACAAAGATTGGTTCTTAACCGGCTTGCGGCAACTAGCTGGTCGCGGCGGGCGTCTCTAGTCGAAGCATCGCGCACATTATGGGACTGGAGACGCTCTTATATGTTTTCGTCCACCCCAACGTCCAGACTTTGATCGCATCGCCATCTGCCGACCCTTTGCACAAAGACGATTCGGTAACCTGGTGTCCGGGACAAGATCGATTAAACCTAAAGGTATATCGGCGCCAAGGTTGCCTTGCTCAGTCGGCGACCTTTTATCTGATAACGCACATCTTGTAGGACGTTGCCAACCATCAACCGGGCGCCCGAAATGCTTTACCACTAGGTACGAACCCTCAATGCCCGCTCAGTTCTGTCGGCGATCTGTGTAACGGCATAGGCAATTACCATGTAGATCACGACGGCGACCAGGAAGGCTTCCAGATAGTAGAAGTTCAGCGCCGCGGTCAGCTGCGACTGCGCGAAGATATCGACAACCTCGATGGCGAAGCCGAGCGACAGGGCCTTCATGATCACCATGAAGGAATTGGCGAGATCCGGGATTGCCGCGACGATGACCTGCGGAAGCATCACACGGCGAAAAAGCTGGCTCTTTTTGTAGCCCAGCGAATAGGCAGCGTCCGCTTGGCCGGTATCGAAGGAATTCAATGCGCCCTTGACGACCTCGGCTTGGAAGGCCGCGACGCACGCCGTCAGCGCCACGATCAGCGTGACCCAGTTCGGCGTCGAGTGGCCGTTGTAGTCGATGCCGACAAGCGAAGCCAGAAAGTGCAAGGTCGATGGAAGGCCGTAATAGGCAAGGAAGATGACGATCACCATCGGCACGCCCTTGAAGGCGACTTTGTAGGCTACGACGAGTTGGCGAAGCACCGGAATCTTCCGGTACTCGACCATGGCAAACAGGCTGCCGACGATCGTCGACAGCACGAAGATCGCAAGTGCCATCGCCAGCGTGAGCGGCACGGCGCCCAGGATTTCGTAGAAATCGGGAAGAAGAACTTCGCTGTCGAACATGATGGTCCCCTTCCCTGATCAGATGCTTGCCATCAGCGGCGCGCTGACGGTCTTGTCGTTCGAAGCGTATTTCCCGGAGCGGCGCTCGAAAAAGCGCACGATCGCCCAGGCAACGAGGCACAGCACCGAATAGAGGACGGCAAGCACGAGATAGGTCTCGAACTGGTATTGGTTGTAATCGCGTTCCATCACCAAATGGGCCGTCGCCATCACGTCGGCCGCGCCGATATACATGACGAGCGCCACATTATGGATCAGGTAGATAATCGCGTTGCCGTAGCCGGGAAGCGCGATATGGACGGCCTGCGGCGCCACCACCCGCAACAGCTTTTGCCGGAACGTATAGCCGAGGCTGTCGGCCGCATCATGCTGCCCGCGCTCTACCGCGAGATAGGCGGGACGCATCACTTCCGAGAGATAGCCGCCGTGATAGAGGCTGAGGCCGAGCATGGCGGCGATCGTCGGCGAGACGAAGTCTTCGATGCCAAAGCCATCGACGAGAACCGGAAGGCCGTAGAAGGCGACGAAAAGCTGAAGCACGACGGGAACGCTGCGGGCGTAGGATACGTAGAGATCAGCCAGCTGGCTGATCACGGGGATCCGGCGTACTCGCAACGTCGTGGTGATCAATGCCAGCACAAAGCCGGCGACCATGGCCGTGAACGTGATCGCAAGCGTCAGCGGCAATGCCGAGAGCAGCTCGGGGATCATTATGGAAAGGTCCACTTCGGAACACTCCTTCTTTCAATCTGGGCCTGGTCGCCGGCTTTGAGAGCCCGGCGTTACTTCATGTACGTGGTGATGTCCTCGCCGAACCACTTCTGCGAGAGCTTGGCGAGCGTGCCGTCGGCCTTGAGTTCCTTCAGGGCTTTGTCGATGCCATCCGACAGCGCCTTGTTTTCCTCGGAGCGGTGGATCAGGACGAAGGTCTGGTTGATCGAGACAGGCTCGCTCGCCTGCACGGCGAGCTTCTGTTCGTCGATCACCGTCTGCTCGCCGAGGTTGGACGGCAGAACCAGCGCGTCGTACTTGCCGTTCTCGACTTCCTTCAGACGGTCAGGATAGGGAATGCCGGCGCTCGAAGCGGTGACCTCGATCTTGTAGTCGGGGTTCTTTTCCTGCCAGGCGGTAGCGAACTTGTAGATGCCGCCGCCGGCCGTTACCGGCACGATCTTCTTGCCGACGAGATCCTTCATTTCCTTGATGCCGCTGTCCTTGCGGCTGTAGATCTTGATCAGGCTGGCGCCGATCGGCGCTTCCGGAATGAGGAACTGCTTTTCGCGCGCCGGCGCGCGGTAGTAGCCACCCGTGGCGATGTCGTACTTGCCAGTCGCAAGGCCGGTTTCCTGGGCGATGTCGGCAGCGCCTTCCATCACGAATTTGTACTGCGGCAGCTTGGCGTTGATCGCCTTCAGCACGTCGGGCTCGTAGCCCTGCGGCTCCACGCCGATTGCGCCCCAGGACAGCGGCTTGGATTCCGCCGAGGTGGCGATCTTGATGGTGCGGACGTCTTCGGCGAACGAAGCGGTTGCGAATGCGATCGCGACGCCTGCGACGGCGAGACCGAGACCACGGCGCGAGATTGAACTCATGGAAGTCATTTCAGGCATCCTCTCTTTACTGGATCGCACGTTCGGAATTGAGGAACTGTGCGAGGCGGGGGTTGGAAGGCGTATCGAAAATTTCGGGCGGGCTGCCGTCGGCTGCGACGACACCGCCGTCCATGAAGACGATGCGGTTCGAGATGTTCTTGGCGAACTGCATCTCGTGGGTGACGAGGAGCGAGGTGATGCCCGACGATGTGACGTCCTTGATCACCTTCAGCACTTCGTTGACGAGTTCAGGATCGAGCGAGGACGTCGGCTCGTCGAAAAGCATGACGTCAGGCTTGACCGCGAGCGCTCTCGCAATGCCCGTTCTCTGCAGCTGGCCGCCGGAAAGCTGCGACGGGTAGT
The DNA here is from genome assembly GCF_000377565.1 of Rhizobium sp. 2MFCol3.1. Lineage (GTDB taxonomy): Bacteria > Pseudomonadota > Alphaproteobacteria > Rhizobiales > Rhizobiaceae > Rhizobium. The sequence goes on from NZ_KB898385.1 coordinate 16,379, forward strand.
TGTCGAGCTTGTTCGACAGGCCGACCCGCTCCAATTCCTGCAGCGCGATCGCACGGGCTTCGTCCTTCGACTTGCCCTGCACGACGACCAGCGGATCCATGACGTTCTGGATAACAGTCATGTTCTTGAAAACGTTGAACTGCTGGAACACCATCGCGGTGCGCAGGCGGATCGCCTGGACGGCGGCCTTGTCGGGCCGTGCGAAATCCATCTTGATATCATCGAAGGCGATGGTTCCGGACGCCGGCTTCGCCAGATGGTTGATGCACTTCAAGAGCGTCGTCTTGCCGGTGCCGCTTGGGCCGATAATCGACACCACGTCGCCTCTTTTCACGGAGAGATCGACGCCGTTCAGGATCTGGGTGCTCCCGTAGGATAGCTTCAGGTTCTTGATCTCGAGCATGACGGGTCTCAGTTCCTCTGGGAAGATAGTTCGGAAAGTGCTTCGGCATCGTCGTCGGCCCACTCGTCACCGAGGAGTTCCGGCGTATCGAAGGCCTGGAGGTTGGCGAATTGGGCTTCACGGTCCTCGACGAAGAGCGACCGGACGATCCCCCGCGCCAAGCGGTCGGCGCCTTCGCTGATGGCGGGAATGTCGCCCGTCAGCTTGCCGTGGCTCAGCGTCGCCGGGAAATTGAAGCAGTGGATCTTCGACAGCGTCGGGCAGGAACCCGGCGTCTTTTCGAGAAACTCGAACGCCTCGCCGAGATCCGGCGAGCCCTCGAGCTCGCCATTTGCCATGCCCGATGGCGTCGGGAAGCGATCGCGCCAGAGGCGGATGTGCGGCTCGAAACTTGCGAGTTCCGGCCGGTTGGTCAGGTCGATCTTGAAGCCGGTTCCAAAGATCAGGAAATCGATGGGATAGCTGCCGCGCGGCGTGGTGACGACGATATGGTCGCCTTCCTGGCGCAGGACGCTGATCGGGCTTTCGAGATGAAGATGCGCCTGCTCGAAGGCGCTGACGCGCAGCACGCTCGGGCGCGGCGGCGGCGTCTGCTGGCTCATGGCGTAATTCAGGAAACGCCACTTCCATTCGTCCGGCAGCCCGGCGAAGCCATGGACTACGCCCTGGCTGCCGATGCCGGTGAACTTGTTGATAGCAGGGAGCTTGCTGCGGCGGACGAACATGTCCAGACGGGCAGCGCCCACCTCCAGCGCGCTTGCCGCGTTGTCCATGGCCGAGGCGCCAGCCCCGATCACGCCCACCCGCTTGCCGCGCAGCGCTTCAAAATCGACTTCGTCAGCCGTGTGAGCCCAGAAGCTGCGGTCGATGCTGTTGGCGATCTCGGGAACGAACGGACCGCCGAGGCCATCGCGCCCCGTCGCGAGTACCACATGGCGGGCAACGATCGTCTCGTTGCTGCCACCCTCGCTGCATGCGATGTCGAGCATGCCGTCTTCGCGCGGGGTGATGTTGTCGACGGACACGCCGTTGCGCACCGGCAACTCGAGCACTTTGCGATACCAGATCAGATAATCCATCCAGACCTCGCGCGGCGCGCGGTCAAGCGCGACCCACGCCTCGCGGCCGAAGCGCGCTTCGTAATAGGCACGAAATGTGAGCGCCGGCAGACCCATTGCCGGACCGGTCAGCTGCTTCGGCGAGCGCAGGGTCCGCATGCGGGCGAAGGTAACCCACGGCCCCTCCTGCCCCGCAGCCGCCTTGTCGAGCACCAGATGATTGGCGACGCCGAGACGCTTCAGCATCCCGGAAGCGACGAGACCGGCCATCCCGCCGCCGATGACGACGACATCGACGACCGGCCGGCCATCGACGTCGCGCGTGGGAACCCAGGATTTGGCGGGCAGTTCCAGCCATGAGAGATCCTGGCGCAGTCGCTCCTCAAGAGCGGCGAGATTGTCGGGATGTGCGGAAAGGTCGCTCATGTTGGCGTTCCCTCTGAAATGATGGTTTGGCCGTAGACGCTGTCGGCCAGAGCATCGATGCCGTTCGCTTCCAAAAGACGACAGCCTGGCATGGCAAGAGACTGCACGCGCGCGGCGTCGATGACGGCGGAAACCGTCGGCGTCAGCGGCAGGGCGGCCGCGGAGATCGCGCCGAAGAGAAACGGAATGTGCTGGTCGAGCCTGCGCATGACGATACCATCAAGCGGTACGCCGCAGACGGTCGCCGGCTCGACGATAGCGACGCCCAATCCGGCACGGACGAGCGACAGCGCCGTCAGCGACGCGTTGACGTCGATGATCCGTTCAGGCGACACGCCGGCGCGTTCAAGCGCCTCGTCGACGCGGTGACGCAAGCGATATGGGTTGGCAAGCGTGATCACCCGGCGCGCGGCGATATCCGCCAGGCGAACGACATCGTCATTGGCAAGCGGATCATCGGCGCCGATGGCAACGACGCAGGGTGCTTCCGCGACCCAGTGGATCTCGAGACCGGGATGCTCGAGCGGCAGGCTCGATATGCCGAGATCCGCCGAGCGTGCGATTACGGCCTGGACCACATTCTCCGCCGCCAGCGACTGGACATGCAGGTGGCGCGGAATGAGATCGGCGGGGAGCGCTGCCAATGCCTGTGGAAGGATGCCCGCTGCAAGCGACGGCGTCGCGGCGACCGTCAGCGTCGCCGGCTCGTCGCGGCCGATCGCCTCGGCGCGCTCGCGGATATGAATAAGACTGGCAAGATGACGTTCGACCTCGGCATGGAAGCGCAGGCCGCGCGCCGTCGGCTGGATGCGTCCGCTGCTTCGATGAAGCAGCGCATAGCCGAGCTCGGCCTCCAGATCCTGGATCAGCCGGCTGACCGCCGGCTGCGACCGCCCGAGCAGACGCGCCGCTCCAGTGACGGAGCCTGCGGACATGACGGCCGCAAAGGTTTCAAGTTGGCGAATGTCAATTGAATTGCTATGCATATTTAACATCAACCATTATCTGCCATGCATTTAAAGCATGAGTTTTCTATAAATGCATCCGAGAATAGATAATTATTTTGCATGACATCAAGGTGTTCATGCTAATTTGACATGGCTGGCTGCGCGACCTAACTGGTGCTCTGCAGCGGATTGCAAAGGAGCCTCTTTTGACACTCATAGAAACGCTTGCCGACGTAAAACCTGGTTCGGCGCTCGCCGAGGCAATGGAGAAACGCGCGGAGATCCTGCGTCTCAGCGAGGCTGCGCACGACGCCGTGCTTCTGCCGCGCGATCCCGGCGGCCTGTCGCATGGATTGCGTGCCGCACTGGCTGCGCGCATGGCGCGACACAATGGAAACGAAGCGCTGGCCGACCACTATGCCGTGTTGGTGAAAAGTGCCGCTGAAAACGAGACGGCCTTTCTCGCGCAGCCCGGCACAAATGTCGACGATCCCCGCATCGCCGAGATCGTCCACCACGCCGACCGCCTGACGGTGGCGCCGCGCGAGGCCACACGTGGCCATATCGAAGCATTGCGAAACGCGGGCATCACCGACGCCGACATCGTCCGCCTGTCGGAGCTTGCCGCCTTCGTGAACTACCAGGTGCGCGTGATCGCCGGCCTGACACTGATCGGAGCAAGAAAATGAGCGAAACGGTCCATAGCTTCACCACAACGGTTCCGCGTTGGCAGCCTTATGTCGTTCCAGTCGATCTTGAGACCGCGACCGAGGAACAGCGCGAAGCCATGCAGGTCACGCCATCCAACAAGGGCATCTCGACCTATGTGCTGACGCTGGCGCACGATCCGGAATCGCTTGCCGTTCGCTCGCCCCTGTTCAATCTCATCATGTACGGCAAGGACGGGCTCTCGCTCGGCGAACGCGAACTGGGCGCCACGGCCGCCTCGGTCTTCAACCGCTGCGTGTACTGCGCCGCCGTCCATTCGTCGCGCTTCATCAATTACACCAAGCGCACCGACGTCATCGACGCGATCTTCGCCGATGAACTCGACGCCGAGCTCGACGAACACCTGCAGGCGATCTTCGACTTCTCTGCGCACCTGTCGACGACACCTCCGCAGGCGACGCAGGCCGATGCGCAGGAACTGGCGGATGTTGGTCTTTCCGAGCTCGAATCCCTGGATCTGGTTCTGTCCGCGTCGATCTTCGGCTGGGCAAACCGGCTGATGCACACTCTCGGCGAGCCGGTAATGGGCTAAGTTGGTGCGAGGGTGCAAATTCTCTACTGCAGGCCAAATCGCGGTACGGAACGCTCGACGTATCGCACCGCCCACGGGCGCTCGGTTCCGGCATGGCCGATGCCGAGCAGTGCACGACCTGCTGCTGTTTTCAAGGCCGTCCGTTGCGCGCATATCGGGATTGCATGAGGTCGATCGTATCGACGATCCACCTGGAAGTTCTCGGAAAAGACCCTACAGCTCCGTCAGAGCACGTTCATTCAATGCGTTGTAGATACGCAAATCGCTCCACATTTCGTTCTTGGTGCCCAAACACCTGGGCGACCGGGTCTCCTGCCCTACGGCCCGATCTATACCTCTCATCCCATCGACGCGCGCCCATAAAAGATGGCTGGCGCGCTAGACCTTTGACCAACCCGCCCACCACATCTTGTTGGCGAAATACTGCAAGGCCATCGAGCGTACCGGTGTGCATCTTGATCGCGTGAGCAAGCCGGTGGTGGAGACCGCGGCATCCTGGTCGATGGCACCGGTCGTGTCCGCCTACCAAGCGATGCACGGCGTTGCATTCATGACCGTGGTCGCCTTGTGGTCGAGATCGGCGATGTTAGGCGCTTCGAGAATCCTCGCCAGTTGATGGCTTATCTTGGTCTTGGTCATCGGAAAGCTCGACGGGGGGCGGGTTAAGCTTTTGGGTTACCAATGCTGACATTAGAGCTAAAAGGGTACTCGTGTATGCGACGGCGCGAAGGTGAAGGCTCGTCCGCCTCGTTCTGGTCTAAGAAACTTCGTCTTGTCGTGCTCCACAACGGCTTCACTAGACGCCACCTCGATACGCTTGCGAATACGGGAGCGGACCCGGTAGCCAGAGTGGCACGTCGAAGGAGCCGGAAAGGATCACTTTCCGGCTCCTTAAGGCGACCTTAGGGTCAGTTAGCGGCAAACCTTGGTGGTCCGCACAACTCGCTCACCATGACGATAGGTTACAACCCGTTTCGTGGAGCAAGAGCGATGGCGACGATAGTCGTCTCGCACCATGCGGGCTCTCCGATCATTATCCCAGCCACGGTGGTGACCACGCTCCCAGCCGCGGTGCAGGCCAGGACCGTTATCAGTACGAATGACGACGGTATCTGCGTAAGACGCCGCTGGGACAGCAATGATGGACGAAAAAGCGAGAGCGACAGCAAGGATGATTTTCTTCATGGGGCATTACCTCGGGTTATCAGACCGCAGTTAAATGACCCACAGGTCTTTGAGTTCCACAAAAAGTTGGATCTCCGACTTCAGTCTGAGGAGGCGTCAGACCATCGTCGCACCGGTTGAAAGCAGCTGCCAACCGCTGATAAAACTTACTTCGTCGAACAGAGTTTCTCACGTCAGTGTGAAGATCTTAGGTAGACGCGCAGTCACCTTTACTCAGGATTGCTTATTGGGCTCTTTCAGCGCTACAACAAAAGATGCCGTGGAATTTAAGGCCACAGGGCGAGCGCGATGGTCTGGGTTATTGAACCGAAACTGCATTTCAGTCTCAACAGCTCGAAGGTAGCGTAGCGGGTTACTGTTGAAGGAGGGCATGCTAGGCGAGCACGCCTTCGTTTGATCAGGCGATGGCTGGAACCGCGGCATTATGCGAGCGTCGTGGATCTTGCGCCCAATCACACAGGCGCTCGAACGGCTCTGACGGTCGCCAGCGAACGAGAGAGCCATCTGGGCTGAACTTCGTCTTGATTGCTTACGCACGTCGACGGCAAGCGTCTGGCCAAGTTCGTCAGCGCGCGTTCGGGGTCTTCGACGCTGCTAGCGCCGTTCGTGGCGGCCGCAGATGTCCCCGTTGCGCACCACGATCCTGCCTTTCTTGATCACGTGCCTCACCCTTGAAAGATTATGCCCCTCAACGATCGCGATATCGGCAAGCCGTCCAGGCGCAATCAATCCTCTGTCCGATGCGAGTTCCGGCAGAGCTTTGGCAACGTTTCCCGTGGCAAGGGCGACGGCCCCTGCAAGGCTGGAATGGCCGAGCCGAACCATTCGATTGATTGCGTCCAGAATTGAGTCCCAGTCGCCACCGGCAAAATCCGTTGATAGTGTGTCGACGAGTCCTTCCAATACGAGACGGTCGAGGTTCGTTGGCGAATTTCGCCAGCGCGTAGAGATGCAATCGAGCGTTGATACGTCGATGGTCACCCCATTCGCGCGAAGACCTCTCGCCGCGGAGACACATTCGTCGGCCTCGAACGACGGATGATTGCTGTGAGCCGCGATCATCCGCGCCTTAGGATAAGTTAGAGCCAGACGCATCAGCGTTTCCGCCGTCGGCGTCGCGAGGTGGAAAATCGCTGGCAACTCAAGACGACTGGAGGCTTCGGCGATCTCCGCAAGACCCTGCAACGAGAGCGATACGGGTGGCATGACGGTGGCGCGCACGAGCTCAGCGAGCGCTGAAGCATCGATTACAGACTGAAGCACCGATCCATGCAACAGGTCATCGACCGCGTTCAGATCGGCAACAGCATGGTCGAGTTTACGACCGACAACCGCCTCTTTGAGCGCGCGGGCAAGATTTGGATGGATGCGGATGGCGGTCGCTTTGTAAATTGCGTCAGGAATGAAGCGGTAATCCTGGGCGCCACCACCGAGCGTCTGGCCACCGCCAGCCTCGCCTAAAGCCTTGGCACCGGCCTTGACCATGGCTTCGATCGTCATTTGTTTATGGCGTTCACCCAGGCCTGTACCATCGACGGTGATTGCGGCCGCGAGGTTGGCGGGCGTATGTGCTGTCGAGACCGCCACCTCGAGGGGATGATCTATAGGCGTCGTCGCGATCTCATCGGTCAGAGCAAGCCCGCACACATTGAGAAGCGTGGTCGTGCCCGACAAGAGATGGCGGTTAAGATGGTATTCGATAACACTTGGCGAAAAGGCGCGCGATCCGCTAGGCATGGTCGGTCCAACCGTACATCCATGGGCATGAGCGTTGATAATTCCCGGCAGGATCGTACAGCCCGTGGCGTCGATTACCCGCGCATTCGTGGGACGATCGATCACGCCCGCGATAACGTCCAGGATCATTTGGCCACCGATTAAAACGTTGCCGGTCTCAATCTCGGTTACACCGTCTCCGGTGACGATCTGTCCGTTGACAATCGCCGTGTCCAGTTTTTGCTTTGTCACGACGCGCCACCTCCATCTGGGGGACCGGCCAGCCCGTAACCGAGACTACGCACCGAGCGGATCGGGTTGCCGTGAAACCCGGGTCCGAGGAGCCTGCGCAGCGTGGCGATGTGAACATTGACGGTTCGTGGGTCCACGAAGATATTGCTTGGCCAGCATCTGGCGATGATCTCCCGCCTAGAGAACACGCGGCCCGGGTGGCGCAGGAAAAGATCCAGGATCATGAATTCGATGCGAGGAAGCTCAACTGTTGCGCCGTTATGCCAGACGCGCCAAACAGCTGGATCGAGTGAGATTCCACCATAGGAGAGGTGCACCTGTCGCCGCTGCGGAGCCAAGGCAAACGCGATCTGGCGCGCGGCGCTGGACGCGGTGAACACCCGGTTGGCACCGGCGTTCCGATATGTTCGACGCTGGCTACCGGCTAGCCGAGAGGCCACGACAACGAGCTGGAGGCGAGTTGAGGTTCGACTGTCGCGAATTTCACGGCAGGCCAGCAGAGAAGCGGGTAGGCAGGCGTCGATCAGAACACCGTCGACGTCAAGCCGCCTCACGGCGGCCACGGTATCTCGCGCGATTCGACAAAAGACTGTGTTTAGCCCTGATCGCTCGAGGGCCTGGACGACTGCTGAAAATGCGCCAGGCTCCCGCGATCCGATAATTATTGTCGGTCGCATGGCTTGTTGTGTTGGCTCGTGTGTTGAACAGATGGCCCAACGATCTCACGAGGTCAAATGTGGTTCAATCGCTCTTTGCAACCGGCGGATTAAGAATTGTATCGATGTCACGAAAGAAAGTCGGACAGACCACACCCTTCAAAGTGCCACCCCCCGCTCCTGACTATCGTGCAGTGATCGGAAACCGAGATCTGAGCGCCCGCTTTCCACTGAGGCCACCATGAAAGGGCCTCCGTCGGCGGTCGTGCCCAACGACAGTTGTCGAGTGGACGTCCGGATAACGCCTTCGTCCATTTCGCTGTCAGCAACCATCAAGGAGGCTTACCGATTGAGTTGATCGTCTTCGCCCGACCGACAGCGACCAGGTATGGCAGAAAAGCGGCTCTCAGAAGATGCAGCGGTCGTACTCGATCGCGACATTTTTCGATCTTCAGTAACTCGAACCAACCGGACGTCAGACTGATAACGCGCCCAGATGAATACTTGCCGATCTCGATTGGTGTCTGAACACCGTCCAGGCCACGATCCATTGCAGACCAGATCACGGAGAGATCAACGATGTGCAAAAGGCCAGACCACCCCGAACCGCGATTGTCGCACAATGTCCCGGGCACCGAGAATATAAGGTTCAAGCCCTCTTCATGCGCCGGCTGCCACCTGTACAAGGTTGGCTGCCCTGGAAGGCGACAGACGAAGATACTAGCGCTCGAAGAACGTGAGGGCGGCGTTCGGGATAGTTAATAGGCTGCGCCACTTCATTACTATCAAATCTGAGAGTTGGCGCCAGCTGCCATGAGTGCAACTATAGGTACAGCACCGGTTACTGTGACTGGTAGATGTACCGACTGGAAGCCTCATTGGATGACGCCCCTTCAAGCGCCGGCCCGCGTGTCGGTGTCGCTCTGCTAACCTTGGAAAGTTCAGCACCGGATGACAATCTGGCCTCGACCATTCGAGCCATGTCGCTCGATGTTATTCAGCTGTCTTCAATCCCCAAGCTCAGACGCCTACTGATCTCTGCCCGCGTTGATCTGGTCATTGTCGTTGCGTCCGGCGACGCTGAGTCTGGTATTCAACTGTGCGGGCAAGTCCGCGAAACGAGCGACATTCCATTGATCGTCATTCTTCCGGGGGACCGCGAAGATATGATCGAGATGGCTTTCGACATCGGAGCCGACGACTGTTTTCCTGCCTCTGTTGCGATGTCGCAATGTCAGGCTCGGATAAAGGCGTTGTTGCGGCGTACCGCTTACGCGATCAGCTCTCGTGTCGACCCCACGGTCATTCGTTTTGGCGAGTTCGTCCTTCACCCGCGAGAGCGCGTCCTGCACGACCAGAAGGGAACAACTATCGATCTCACCTCGACAGAGTTTGATCTTATCTTGACCTTCTGTCGAAATCCTGGACGCGTCATGACGCGTGAAGAACTCCTTTCGCTCACACACACCGGGCTTGCGGGTCCAGTCACACGCACGATCGACGTGCATGTCAGTCGGCTGAGGCAAAAGCTCGAACCGCACAGCAATAGTCCCACACTGCTTAAGACGGTCCGGCTTGGAGGATACATATTGGTCGCCGATGTGCTATGGGACTAACACCACGCCTCTGCTTGGGATTTGTTAAGTTTTGTTACGGCTTCGCGCACGTGTTGAAGCTCTCCCTGACCGACGATATTCATATCAAAATAAATATATTTAGCCGGAGAAGGCATCACTGACACGGTCGAACGTGTGCGCCGGCTGCATCTTTTTTAGCTCGCTCGACCGTGTCCTGTCACCGTGTCCTAACCTGGGAGAGATGGGATGAGCTCACGGGCCTTACTTGCAAGCGTTATCGACTGTGCTTTCTCGAGCGGGTCCGAACCCGCCCTTCAAAGGGCTATCGGGCGGGTCGCCAAGCGAAACGGCTATGATAGTTTTGCCTATCTCAGCCTACGCGCCGCAACCACGCAGAATTTTGCGATCTCAAACTACGCGGCTGAGTGGCAGTCGCTCTATTTCGATCGCTCCTACATGATCGTTGATCCGATCATCACGATGGGAAAGCGCCTGATGCAGATTTTCAGATGGTCTGTCGATGCGGAGCGAAAATTCGCCAACGCTGATCAGCGAGGTTTCTGGGACGAAGCATCCGACTTTGGGATCCGAAGCGGGCTGACAATTCCGATCACGACGGGATACGGTCAGGTCGCCATGCTAACATTTGCGACATCGTCGAAAGCACCGCTACATGATATCGCGGCGTCTGACATTGCTCTGGCTGCGACCGCAGTGGCCTTCCTGCACCAGCGCTTTAGAAACTCCCCACATCCGACCATGATGCGCAAACCCGGCCTGACGGATCGCGAAGCAGTGTTTGTTCGGTGGGCGTCAACTGGAATGCCGATGCATGAAATCTCGTCGATAACTGGTTACTCATTCCATACCGTCAGGTTTGACCTCGATAACGTCAGGGTAAAATTGGGAGTTAGGAACCTGCAGGAGGCACTCTGCGTCGCAATGGCAATGCGGCTGGTCTGATTGGCGTATGCCGAGGTCTCACCGTCTTGATGGTTCGCCGCGACGTGGCGAACCATTATCTAGGCTAGGCCGCTTGGCGGCTAGTCGATGAAAGCCGCGAACGATAAGACACCGGTCGTAACAACTCGAAGGTATCGCGGTTGATCGAAAAGCGACCGGCTACGCTATCTGTCTCGTTTATTAAACGAGGTTCTCCTAGTCTTGTCATTGGCCAACCGCGCTGCCTCAGCAGACGCTCCATGCGAAGGTCCGTGGCCGTCACGAGGTCGGTCCATCCGTTGCGCAGACACCACTCAATAATGCCTGCAAGCAGGCAAAACGTAGCTTCATGCGTTGCGCCCCGCGGGCTCGATTGCATGGTTGTGTCGACACAGAAACGCGAGCTCTCGATCATCGTCGGTTTGGTGGCGAGTTGCCCGTTCTCCAGCAATTGCCGAAACACATCCATCAACATATTTGGGCCATTCGTTGGTAACAGGCGGACCGACCCAACGACCCTTGCCTGCTCATCGAGGACGAGGATATAGGTCGGCCCGCAGTGGTCGAACTGATCGAACTCGCGGCCATCCTGACACTCGACATCCCAGCCGAGCCGTCCGTGGAAAATCCTGGCCCGCAACCGGTACATGTCGTTGAGCAGTGCCTCTTCGCCGGCTGTGCACGGCACGCGAATATCTATGACTTCCATTTCGTCACTCTCCCTTTTCTTGAACTGAGACAGAGTGATGGTCTTTGATATTGGATTCTAGTCGCAGATCTGCGGGTCGACCGCAATCTCAGTTTCCGACGAAAGCCGTCTGGAGGAACATGTCGTGATCGACGAGACCACAGAACGCGCTCCCGGTCTTATCGAGCAGACCGACGCCGACAGAGATCGGAAACACTTGCAAAATTCAGGAGCCTAAGTGACTGCCGCGGCTGTCGCGCGCACTCAGTTTGGGACATCTCTTGAATCGATGACTTCGGCGCCCGCTACACTCTTACTGATCTGTGGAGTGCCACCCGACATCGCGTAGCCGAAGAAATAGAGAACACCGCAGAGGAATACGACGAGGGCGATGACCGAAATATTCACCGTAAAGGGAATGGTAGACGTCTCTTGGCGGTCAGTCATGACGAGCCTCCTGTTATAGATGAGACGGACATAAAATGCTCTTTATTCCCGGTTCCGGGTCTGCCTTCCGGTAGAAATAGGATCATCGGTCAATCAATCGGCTTTAAATTGGAACTCACAAAGGCTTAGCTCCACACTGAGCGGCTGCCCTATGGCGCCGTCGGTGGCGTCCGTCGCGGACCACCGACGATCCGACCAAGCAAGCGCGTTACTTATCTTGAGCCCAAGCGTCGGCCGCCCGCTCCGGTCAAGGAAAAGATAGTCGACGCCCATACGCTGCCGGCAACTGTAAGGGTCGGTCCGACGACTGACGGCCAATTTTCCCCTTCTGATGAGAGCAAATCAACAACAAGCGCACCACGATGAAGCTGCGTTGAACGGCGGCCCTCCAAAGGCAACAGGCGCCGGGGTAAACCGGCGCCTGCGATCATTCGGCCAGAGGTAATTCCTCCGACCGAATGCCACTACTGAATGACCTGGACTACCTTGCGGGTCTGCGGTTCAACAATGACTCGCTCCTGGCCCATGATGACGTAGCCATATTGCGGATTTTCGGGAACGGGCGTCACGACGACATCAGAGGGCAGTGCTACGCCTACCTTGACCCGCTCCTGAACCACTACCGGCTGTTGCGGCACCGGGGCCTGCTGAACGTAGGTAACCACTTCGGCTGGCGGAGGATCGATCGTCGCGCCAGCAACGCCACCGACGATCGCGCCGACACCGGCTCCGACGGGACCACCGACGATGGCACCTGTGGCGGCGCCGCCAACGGCTCCGGTGACGGCGCCATCGGCGTAGGCCGAGGCAGCGATGCAGCTCATTGCCGCTGCAAGAATAATTCGCTTCATTTCCATTCTCCTCTTCTCACTTGATGGATGGAAAAGGCAATCGCCCGGTATTTGTTCCGTATATCCGACTTAGGTCTGAGATCCCTTTCTGTGGCGTCTTGCACGCCTCAATCGGCGGGTACACATCGGCTGGCGCCTTTGCGAGGTGCAACATTGCACCTATCCAGCGAGGGAAAATTCGGGGCAAGCTTCAGTTTCATCGGTCTGAAAGCCACGAGGACGCGAAACCCATGAAGAGGCCAACCGCCAAAATCCGTGAAGAGATTACTCGCCTGCAGGAGCAGCTGAAGCAGGCCGAGACACGTGACGCCGAGCGCATCGGGCGTATCGCGCTGCGTGCGGGGGTCGGAGAGATCGAGGTGGAAGAGGCTGATCTTCTGTCGGCTTTTGAGGAGGTCGCCGGCCGGTTTCGCGCGGGAACGAAACTCGTCCAGGGACACAAGCCTGCGACCACGCCGCCGAACGGCGCTGGCAAGGCTGCGGGCCAATCTTCGGAGACTTGAGCGAATGCAAAAGATGACAGCGACCGAAGCCCGCAAGAAGGACGCGCGGGAAAAGATCGAGCTCGGCGGCCTGATCGTCAAGGCGGGCTTGCGCTACGAGAAACGTGCGCTGCTGCTCGGGCTTCTGATCGATGCCAGCGCTCGGATGAAGTCTGACGAGGCGGAGCGAACCCGCCTGAGTGAACTCGGTGCGAAAGCGTTTTCCGATGATGCCTAAGAAGTTTCTGGCCGCGAGCATTCCGGCCGTTGCCATGATCGCCTTTTGCTCAATCCTCCCCGGCATCGAACGGTGGCTCGCCGCGTTCGGAACGACCGATCAGGCAAGGCTGATGCTCGGACGGATCGGGCTGGCATTACCCTATGCGCTCGCCAGCGCCTGCGGGCTGATGTTTTTGTTCGGAACGAGGGGGTCGATTAACGTCAAGGCGACTGGTTGGAGTGTCGCCGCTGGCGGCCTCGGCGTGATCGTCGTCGCAGCGATCAGGGAGGGATCGCGCCTGCTGGCGTTTGCCGGCCAGGTCCCCACGGGAAGGACGCTTCTGTCCTATGTCGATCCTTCGACCATCGCAGGAGCGGGCGCAGCCCTGCTCACCACATTCTTCGCCCTGCGCGTCGCCAGGATGGGCAATGCGGCCTTTTCGCCAAGCGAGCCGCGACGCATCCGGGGCAAGCGCGCGCTGCACGGCGAGGCGGACTGGATGACGATGCAGGACGCGGAGAAGCTTTTTGCGGAAACCGGCGGTATCGTCATTGGCGAGCGCTATCGTGTCGACCGGGACGATCCTGCAGCAAAGTCGTTTCGACCTAGCGAGCCCGCGACCTGGGGCAAGGGTGGCTCCGCGCCGCTGTTGTGTTTTGACGGCTCGTTCGGCTCGTCCCACGGGATCGTGTTCGCTGGCTCAGGTGGTTTCAAGACGACGTCTGTTACAGTGCCAACGGCGCTCAAATGGGGCGGCTCGCTTGTCGTGCTCGACCCATCCAACGAGGTGGCTCCGATGGTTATGGAGCACCGGCGCAAGGCGCGCCGACGCGTCATCGTTCTCGACCCCAAGAACGCTGGTTCTGGCTTCAACGCGCTCGACTGGATCGGTCGTCACGGCGCCACCAAGGAAGAGGATATCGCGGCCGTCGCATCGTGGATCATGAGCGACAGCGGTCGCGCGACTGGCGTCCGCGACGACTTCTTCCGCTCATCCGGACTACAGCTACTGACCGCGATGATATCAGACGTTTGTCTATCTGGCCACACGGACGCAAAGCACCAGACTTTAAGGCAGGTTCGTGCCAATCTGTCGGAGCCCGAGCCAAAGCTTCGCGCGCGCCTGCAGGAGATCTACGACAATTCAGCGTCCGCGTTCGTCAAAGAGAATGTCGCTGCCTTCGTCAACATGACGCCTGAGACATTCTCCGGCGTCTACGCCAATGCCATCAAGGAAACGCACTGGCTGAGCTATGCGAATTACGGCGCGCTGGTGTCAGGCTCGAACTTCTCCACCGAGGCGCTGGCCGATGGCGAGACCGACGTCTTCATCAACATCGACCTTAAGACGTTGGAGACCCATTCTGGCCTCGCGCGCGTCATCATCGGCTCCCTCCTCAACGCAATCTACAATCGGGATGGAGCGATCAAAGGGCGCGCATTGTTTCTGCTCGATGAGGTCGCAAG
>NZ_KB898386.1 GCF_000377565.1 Rhizobium sp. 2MFCol3.1
GGCCTTCTTTATCCACTTGTGAACAAGGTTGGCATTCACGTCGTGTTCCCGCGCCAGTCGAGAGACCGAAACGCCAGGCTCTAAGCACGCTGCGATTAGTTGATCCCGAGAAGCCGGGTCATATCGACGGCGGCCGTCGCGACCAACAAGCCGCACTTGCAGTTTAGGAGTATCGTCCATGATTAGGTGTCCACCTGTTTTTGGTGGACACTTCATGCATCAGAGCACCCCTCTTCAGAAGGTGTGCAGAAATTCGCGCTTACAAATGAAGCATTTGAGATCGCCCTATTGGCAGTTTCACGCAGCGAGCGCTGTCATGTTTGCGTTAGGAGCCGCGATATTCTCCTGCCCATTGGAGACGCCAGATATCATGTGGGCAGCGCCAGTATCTCTTGGCATCGTCGTGCTCATCTACAACTTCTCTCGTTTCAATTATTCGTCCGGGCGCGACGATAGACACTCGCACTAAATGGCTCGCTCACCCGCTCCCGCTTTTTGACAATCGGGCACCTGCGGCTCGAAGGCTTCGCACGTTTGCCCGAGGTGGCATTCGGAACCCACACGCCACTTGAAGAAGAGCAGTGCGCTTTCGCAACGTACTCAAAAGAGCAGCGCCCCGTCTTCACGCAGACGCTCCCAGAATGCGGCCGGGATCGTTTCATTGAGCGCGGCAACGGTCCTGTCGACATTCTCCGGCTTGGTCGTGGACCATAGAACAGACAGAACCGACGGAAAGTTCAGGCCGAACTGGATCACCGCGGCAGTGTCGGAGATTCCATATTCGGCGCAGCGCACCTGGAGCCTCTGGCGATCAGCAGTATTCTCGGCGGCAAAATAGGCGCCATTGGCGAATGGCGAGGCCGCGATGATACCGATGTTTCTCTTCGCGCACTCTTCGACAACTGGCCCCGCCCCGGCATGATCCGTCAGCGTGAAACCTCCGGCGAACAGAAGCACGTCGATGTCATAGCGTTCAAGGAATGCCATGGCGATGGCGGGGCTATTCGCACCCACGCCGACCATCCGCACGTGGCCAGCGTCCCTCAATTCGAGAAGGGCCGGCATGCCGGTGCCGAGTGCGGCGTCGATACCGCCGTCGCAGATCGAAAGCCCGTGCATGTAGGCGATATCGCATGACACGATACCCAGGCGATGTAACGATGTCTCGAACGAGCGTCGGATGCCGTCGCGACTGTAGTCGCAGACCGGCGTGAAGGGCGCGTAGTGGGGATAGTGGTGGGCCACCGGTTTTCTTTGGCCGAACGGGTCGAGGTCGATGCCGACCTTGGTGGATAGCAGATAGTCGCCGGTATCCTTCCAGGCCAATCCGGAACCCAGGCGCCGTTCGCACAGTCCACTGCCGTAGTAGGGTGCCGTGTCGAAATAACGGATGCCGATCTGCCATGCGCGTTCGGTGACCGCCAATGCGGTGCGGTCGCCTTCGGCGCCGTCAAGCTTGCTCCAGCTCGATGCGCCGAGCGATAGTTCGCTGAACCATGCGTCGTGTCGTGGGTGCTTGCGTCGGGAAATTGCGGTCATGTCTTGCATGGGCGCCGGTAGGCGACCCATTCTTCCTGTTGATGCTGGCAAAGAGGACGGCGCTGCTCTGGCCGGGCGGCAGATACGGCGCCGTCTAGTGGGCGTGGCTCGCTATTTGGCGGCAGGGGTCGGTTCGCCTATCGACAGCATCAGGCGATTGGCCCAATTGAAGAAGGCGGCGCCATGGATGACGTCGGAAATCTCTTCGTCGGCGAGGCCGGCATCGCGAAGGCGTGTGACGTGCTCCTTGCCGAATGCCGACGGTGTCTGTGTCAAAGCGACGGAAGCCGCAACGATCGCATTCCAGCGCTCACCGAGGTCGGCGCCAACACCCTCGTCAAGGAGCTTCTGCACGTCGTCGGGCCGCTTCGAGTACTGGGAAGCGAAGCGCGCATGAACCGAGGCACACAAGATGCACCCGTTCAAGCGCGAGGCGGCCGCTGCCGACAGCTCTCGTTCGGCGCGCGGCAGGCCGTCCGCCGTGTTGTAGAAGATGTCGTTGTCTGTCTTCGTGCGGGCCTCGAGTATGGCCGGATCGCGCACGAGCAGAGCGAAGTAGGGCGACTTCGCGCGAGCGCGATCGACCAATGCTTCGTAATGACGCTCAGTCAGTTCGCTCTCCTGCAGCGGCGGCAGCCAGGCGGCCCAGCCGACGTGCTCCTGCGTGAAGGCGACGGGCGGGTTTTCGATAGCGGGTTGGATGATCGTATCGGTCATGAAGGTCTCCGTCAGGCCGCCAGCACTTTGATGCCGGCAACGATTCTGATCTGAAAGGCGAGGAATGAAACGAGCTGGGAAAGCGTGACGACGCCCGTCGCGCTCCAGCCTGCGGTCAACAGCTTGTTGAGGTGCGCGGGTGCTGCATCACGCGGATGCAGGGTGAGGAGATGTGCATGTTCGAGCGCCGCCGCCAGGCGGCTTCCGAGTACGCCACGCTCTGGCTCGGCAATGACAAGCGTCGGCCCATCGAGGTTCTCGCTGCTGAGAGGGCCTGCGGGATAGTGACCATAGGGGCCGGCGACCTTGCTCGACTTCGCCACGCTTTCTACGGCCGCCAGCAACTGCGGCCGGGCGTCTGCCTCGGTCAGCCTCCCTGCATAGAAGTCGGCGATATCCGCCTGGTCATTCAGGATCGCCACGAAGAGCGCCACGGCGAAGCGCTCAGCCAGCGACGCCTGGCTGCTGTCCTCGGGGGAAAACAGCGCCTCGTAGCTCTTCTGGGTATGCTCCTTCGTTGTCGGCCGGCGCGCGCGCAGCGCTTCGGCCTTCGAGCCGGGGCGAATGCCCAGCAGGCTGTCAATGATGTCTGTCTTCTCGGTCATGAGGGTTCCTCGGTTATTGGGCCGCGACAAGTTGCGTTTCCGCCGTCCGATGCCAGCCCAAAGCGGGCGCGACCTCGGCGGCGATCAGTTCGATGGAGCGAAGGATCTCGGCATGCGGCGGATCGATCGAGTGTACCTGGAAGGTGATGTCGGTCGCACGCGACAGCGCACTATCGTCCTTCAACGATGCGATGACATCATCGGGCGTGCCGACGTGGCTATCGAGCGCCTTGATGAGATCATCCAGGCTATCGCCCGGAATGTGATGTCCGGCCGCGGCAAAACGCTCGGCCACCCGCCGCAGGCCGGTTTCCGCGAAGGCCAGTGCCCGCTTTCGATCGTCGGCGACAAACAGGCTGCGCGATCCGAGAATGCGCGGCGTAGCCCCTTCGGGGAGAGCGGCAAGATAGGTGTCGATGATCGGGTTCTGGAGTTCGTCGAGCCGGGCGCCGCTTCGATCGGCCGGGCGCGGCTGCGTTCTGGAAAGCATGAGGCCATCGCCGTTGAGCCCCGCGAGGCGCGCTCCCTGCGCCGAAAACGTCGCGAGCCAGACACGGTTTTTAAGGTGCGGTGCGTCGGGGTAAAGGCGATTGTCGCCGGACAGCAGCTTTCCGGCCCAGGCGTCACGAACGGTCGCCAGTTTTTCGGCATAGACCTCGCCCTTGCGATCGGGATCGATACCGAATGCCTCGAAGGATTCCCGGGTGCCGCCGGTGCCGAAGCCGATCTCCAACCGTCCATTGGACAGAAGATCAAGCACGGCGGTGTCTTCGGCCACGCGCAAGGCGTTCTCCATCGGTAGCGTGATGACGCCGGTGCCGAGCCGGATGTTGGAGGTGCGCGCGGCGATATGCGCAAGGAAGACGGCAGGCGATGGAAGGCCGCCTTCGTCGGCGTGGAAATGATGCTGGGCGATCCATGCGCTGTCGAAGCCGTGTCTTTCCGCGTGAATGATCTGCTCCGCTGCAAGCCGGTAACGCTCGGCGGCGGGGACATCGTCAAGAATACGGGTGAAGAAGCCCAGTCGTTTGGGTGTCGTCGTCATGAAAGAGATCCTGCTGCAATGGTTTGCCTGGTGATGCCGGCCTGCGTGAATTTCTTGCCCGGGATGGCTTCAACCAACTCGCGGGTGTAAGTGCTCGTCGGGTTTGAAAAGACAGTCTCGACCGGGCCATAATCGACCTGCCGGCCGTTATGCAGAACCGAAACGGTGTCTGCGATCTGGCGCACGACAGCGAGATCGTGCGTCACGAAAATGTAGGTGAGCCCAAGCTCGCTTTGCAGCTTGGCAAGGAGATCGAGGATCTGCGCCTGGACGGTCACGTCGAGTGCCGATACGGCTTCGTCCAGCACCACGACATCGGGTTCCAGAACCAGCGCGCGGGCAATCGCAACACGCTGCCGCTGGCCGCCGGAGAGCGCGTGCGGCAGGCGCGGCAGCAGGTCGGGGGCGAGACCGACGCGCTCGATAATCGCAAGCACCCGCTTCTCGCGCTCCCCGCGCGGGATCAGCTCAAAATTCAGGAGTGGCTCCTCAACGATCGCGCGCACCGTCTGGCGTGGGTCAAGCGAGGCCCATGGATTCTGGTAGACGAGTTGAAGCGTCTTTCGAAACTGCCGCAGTGTCTTTGCGGAGAAATCAGCCACGTCGGCGCCGCCAATGCTGATGGTACCGGCGCTTGGCTTGCTAAAGCCTGCGATGGCACGGATCGTGGTGGTCTTGCCCGATCCGGATTCGCCGACGATGGCGTGGGTGGTCCCGCGCCGTACGCTGAAGGAAAGACCATCCACCGCGCGGAACGTGCGGCCGGTCGGCAACTTGAAATCCTGGACCAGGTCCTTGACCGTGACGACGAGCGGCCTGCCGACATCAATCGGCGGACGATCCTTTGCCGTGGCAAGCGATGGCGCGTCAGAGAGAAGCTTGCGCGTATAGGCGCTTTGCGGCGCTGCCAGCACATCCGTGGTGGCGCCCTGCTCCTGAATGCGACCGCCCTGCAGCACGACGATCCTGTCCGAGCGATCGGCGGCAACGCCGAGATCATGGGTGACCAGCAGCACGGCTGTTCCGTACTCGCGCCTCAGATCGTCGATCAGATCGAGAATACGCCGCTGCACGGTTACATCCAGCGCCGATGTCGGCTCGTCGGCAATGATCAGCGCCGGGCGCAGCGCGATCGCGATCGCGATCAGCACGCGTTGCTTCATGCCGCCGGAAAGTTCATGCGGGTATTGCCGGATGCGCAGCTCCGGTTCGCTGAGCCCGACATGGGCGAGAAGCTCGATGACCTTGCGATCAGCGGTCTTGCGATCGATCTTGCCGTGGATCGAGAGGATCTCGCGAACCTGCTCGCCGATCGTCTGGACGGGATTGAGCGAGTTGCCGGGGTCCTGGGGAACGAGGCTGACGACGGCGCCGCGAATGCCGCGCAGGCGCTTCTCGTTCCATTGCGCAATGTCCTCACCGTTCAGCCGAATGGAACCGTGCTCCAATCGGCCGTTCTGCGGCAAAAGGCCGATGATCGCCTGCGCCGTCGAGGTCTTGCCAGAGCCGCTCTCGCCGACAAGTGCAACCACCTCGCCCGGTCTGGCGAAGAAAGAAGCGCCGTGGACGACCGTGACGCGGCGATCACCCTGGCGGTAGGACACGTGAAGGTCCTTGATGTCGATGACTGGAATGTCGGACTTGGTCATCGCGCATTTCCTCCGATCGACCGGCTTATTCGGTTCGCCGAGAGCACGACGGCGACGACGACGAGGCCCGGGGCGGCGGTCAGCCACCAGGCGGTCGCGAGGTAGTTGCGGCCCTCGGCAATAAGCAGCCCCCATTCCGGCGTCGGCGGCGGCGCGCCGTAGCCGAGGAAGCCCAGCGTCGAGAGCTGCAGGATCGCCCAGCCGAATTGCACTGCGGTATAGGCGATGACCGAGGTCAGCGAGTTGGGCAGAATGTGGCGCCACAGAACCTTGGCGAAGGTGCCGCCGCTTCCAAATGCCGCTTCGACGAATTCGGAACCGCGCACACGCACCACTTCGGATCGCATCAGGCGCGCGAAGCCGGCGATCGCGGTGGCGCCCACGGCAATTGCCGCGTTCATGGTGCCGAAGCCGAGCAGGATGATGATGCTGAGCGACAACAGAAGCGTCGGAATGGCGAGAAGCACATCGACAAGCCGCATCAACGCCTCACCGATGCGGCCACGCGCCGAGCCGGCAAACAGTCCGATCGCCGAACCCACGACAAGCCCCACCCCCACCGCGGCGACAGCGCCGGAAAGCGAATTGACGGCGCCGTGGATAATCCGAGAGAGGAGGTCGCGACCGAGGGAATCCGTGCCGAGCAGATGCAGCGCGGATGGTGCCTTCAATTGTCCGCCGGGCGTGCCCTGAAGTGGGTCGTAGCTGGTGAACAGCGCGGGCGCGACCGTCCAGGCAAGCGTGACAGCGATAATCAGCCAGGCGAGCGCAAGACCGTAGGGAAAGGAGCGCAGCTGCGCGAGCGCGGTCTTGTGCTTGTCACGCGCGGCGACAACCGAACCCGCGGTCGGAAGGATAGAGAGGTCTTCTGTCGTCGACATGGCTCACTCCGCGCTTTGGGTTCTGAGCCGGGGATCAAGCAGCGGATAGGCGAGATCGACGGCAAGATTGATGGTCACGAAAGCGGCGGCGGAAATAACCACGATGGCCTGAAGCACCGAGAGGTCCTGGTTGCCGACGGCCTTCTCCGTAAGCCCGCCGATGCCGTTCAGTCCAAAGACGGTCTCGGTAACGACGGCGCCTGCCAGGAGCTCGCCGAAGAGCACACCGGCGATCGTCAATGCGGGAAGGAGGGCGTTGCGTGCGACATGGCGGACGAGAAGACGCGTTTCGCTGGCGCCCTTGGCGCGGGCGACGGCGATGAAGGGGCGCGTCCTGATCTCATCGATGCTGCGGATGAGGATCTGCGCAAGCGGGGCGGCGATCGGAACCGCCAATGTGGCGACCGGCAGCGCCAGGCTTTCCCACGGTCCGGGATTGATGACCGAGACCAACCGCAGACGGAAGGAGAATATCTGGATTAGCATGATCGCAAGCCAGAAAACGGGGATCGAAATGAACAGCGAAGGGATGGCCTGCATCGCGTTTCGAAGCCAGGCAAAGGGCGCGGTCGACGAAAGGAATGCGATCAGGACGGCAAGCGTCACAGCCGCGGTGAAGCCCAGGCCCGCCAGCCGAAGGGTCGGCGGCAGGTTAGTGGCCAGCTGCGCTGAAACAGGAACGCCAGCCTGAAGCGAATAGCCGAAGTCGCCCCTCAGGAAATTGGCGAGCGTGTTGCCGTATTGGACCAATAGGTTCGAATCGACGGCGTAGGCGGCGCGGATGTCGCGGATCTGGTCGGCGCTAAGACCGAATTCCGGATTGAGGAACTTGATCAGAACCGCATCGCCGGGCATGGCCTGCAGCAAGATGAAGGACAGTGTAAAGGCCGCCCACAGGACGAGCGCCGCCTGGCCGATCCGTATAGCAACGTAGCGTGTCATCGCATGTCTCCTGAGAAGGGACGGCCTGCACCGTCCCCCTTGATGGTCACTTGTCTAGCCAGACGTCGTAGAAGGACGGACGACCGACAGCCTCGAAGGAGACGCCCTTCACATATGGCGCACCGGCAAACGCTTGCGGTTCCTCGAACAATGGGATCGAATAGGCTTGGTCGAGCACGTAGATCTGCGCCTGCTTCACCGCCTCCAACCGCTTGTCGCGGTTGGGTTCCGAGGCGATTTCGTCGAGGACGGCGTTCAGCTTAGCGTCTGAGAAGGTCTTGACCTTGTCGCTGGTGCCACCCTTCTGCAGCAGCAGGTTTCGGATCGTCGGGTAATACTGGCTCTTGACGACATCAGGATCGGCGCGTCCGACCATCGCCACGGCAACGGGGGTCTTTTGCGGGTCGAGCTCATCGACGGTCTTGCTGCCGGCATCGCCTGCGAGAACGTTGAACTTGACGCCGATCTTGGCCCATTGCTGCGCGATCAGCTGCAACGTAGCGCGGCTTTGCGGCTGCGGCAGCGACTCGTAGGCGGTGAGAATGAGTTTCTGGCCGTCCTTCTCGCGAATACCGTCGGCGCCCGCCTTGAAACCGGCTTCATCGAGCAGCGACTTTGCCTTTTCGGGATCGTACTGCAGTTTGTCCGTCAGCGGCACATAGCCGATCGCCGTCGATGCGAGGATCGACGTCGCCTTGGGGTAGTTCTTGGAGAAGATCGTCGAGATGATCTCGTCGCGGTTGACCGCCAGCGACAGTGCCTTGCGCACGTTAAGGTCGGAAACAAGCGCATTGTCGGGGCGGAAGACGATCGAGTTGTTCACACCGCGGGTGCCGGGAGCATAGAGGCTGAAGCCCTGCGTTGCGACCTGGCCTTCGTCATAGGCCTGAATCTGGCGGATGAAATCGGCCTGGCCTGCGAGGAGCGCGCCGATGCGCACGCTGTCTTCGCCGGTTATGATGTACTGAATGCCGTCGAGATAGGCGCGACCCTGGTGCTGCAGCTTGGCCGGCCCCCAGCTGTAATCCTCGCGAGCCTTCAGGTCGAGCGACTTGCCGAGCGTTTCGCCAGAGACGACGAATGGGCCCGAACCGATGATCTTGGTCGCGTCGCCGAGCTGTTCGAAGGGGAGAGACAGCGTGGAAAGCGAAACGATCCCCGATCCGATTACCGACGTGCCCTGCAGAAAGCCGGGCGACGACTTCTTGAAGTAGAACTTGACCGTCAGTGGGTCGATGACCTCGCTGCGATCGTAATTGTTGACAACCTCGGAAGCCGGCTGCTTCAGCGCCTTGTTGCCCAGGCCGAATGTGTCGAAGTTCTTGGCAACGGCAGCCGCGTCGAGCGGCGTTCCGTCGGAGAAGGTGACACCGGGACGGAGCTTGAAGGTGTACTCGGTCGCGCTGTCGTTGACCTGCCAGGATTCGGCCAGCCAAGGCTCGATCTCCAGCGTCTTGGGGTTCTGGTAGGTCAGCTTGTCGGTGATCTGGTTCAGAATCCCACCATTGGGATAGAACCCGCCAGCTGGCGGATAGAGATTGGTGTGAGACTGTTGCTCGAGATAGACGAGCGTGCCGCCCTTGGTCGGTTCATCGGCCGACCATGCGGCATTGAACGTGGCGACGGCGGCAAGAAGCCCAAGGCTGAGGGCACGAAGTTTTCTGTAGGAGGGCATTGGCAAGTCCGCTGTTGGAGATGCCCGATCTTAACAATTGCATTAAAAATCTATGGATTTTATATTCTATTTTGTCGCAGATATGGAAACGTTTCTTTGGCCAAAGTAGCCCGCGTCCGAAATACAATGCCTGGGCGGCAGCGAAGGTTTCGCAACGCACAAAAGAGATCCATTGGGGAAGTCTGCGTCCGCGACTCTTCCATGAACGCCCCCACTGCCGCATGGCTTCCATCCTTGCTGCCATGGAAGCGGCGACAATCATGGAGAAGCGGTTCGAGGCATGGCAACGCCACGACTATCTCGAGAGGCTGCGTGCCGGCGAACTTGAGGCGGAGGACGAAAAACGAAAGCTCCTGGAGACTTCCGCCCGCTTGCCTTCGCAAGAAGGGTTTTTGCGCTCGTTCTTTTTCTGGAAAGCTTGGTTGCGGGGGCCGGAACGCAGGGAGACTTGCAAATTTTCCGGGTCTTAAACCGTAACGAACCGCCAACCCGTTTAAGCACATGTCGACGAAAATACCGGACTTCCAATAACCGACCGTGCGCCTCGCCCGACGACGAAAACATTGCATGCGGTTCGTCATTCCCAAAGACGGCGAACAGTCGGTTTCGAAGGCTATGGTATCGTCGTACAGGCGGGCGCAGGCGTGGATCTTGTAGCCGGAGCACGCGTGGCGTTCTTTTCCGGCCGCGGCGCCTGGAGCGAGAAAGCGATCGTGCCTGCCGAATACCTCACGGCCATCCCCCACATTGTCACCAAGGAGGCGGCCGCCCAGCTTCACGTCAATCCGCTGACCACAGCCCCGCTCTTGCGCGCGGTGGAGGTTTCCAGCGCAAGACCCGGCCAGGACGTGGTTGTCTTTACGGCTGCAGGGTCCGCGGTCGCCCGCCTGACGATCGGGCTGCTCATCGAATGCGGATATGACGTGATCGCCATTGTCCGGCGCGAGGCCGGCGTCAACGAACTCAACGTCGTCTTCCCGGACCTGCCGGCATTGTCCACCGAGAGCGCCGACTGGACAGACAAGGTCTCTGTCGCAGCCGATGGCCGGCCGATCAGGGTCGTGCTCGATCCGGTCGGAGGCGAGGTCGCCAGCCGTGTCGTGGGACTGCTTTCGCAGGGCGGCCATCTCATTTCCTATGGCGATCTTTCCGAAGTGGCGCAGGCTGCGGCGCGCGTGGAGGCCACGGGCAGGGCCGGCACAGTGCTCCTGGCGACACGATAGGATCCTGTCAAAAGCCGGTTGGCGCATGGCTCGCCCGGCATCCCCCGTATCACCAGCAGCCTGAGCGGTCGCGACACAGACCAGAGCTCATCGCCTCACCATCGACCGATAGCATCACCGGTGTTTTGCAATTTGGCGCAAGAAGCTGCAATCGCGGGCAGGAATTTCCATCGTCGCAGGTCATTGCCGGCGGCTACCTTCGATCGTCGGCTGCGGCGTCCGCGGCCGAAACTTACCAAAAGATTCGAAACAAACTCAAGAGGAGACACCACCATGGCCGATCACGACAAGACCCTTCCAACCGGCGTCGTCGTCAGCGCTTATTACCGGGTCCATCCCGATGACCGTCAGACGTTTATCGACGCCGTCATCCCGGATATGGAGGCCGCCGCAAAGATCAAGGGCTGCATCTTCTATGCCTTTGCCCAGGACCTCACCGATCCGAATACCTTTCATCTCGTTGAGGGCTATTCCGATGAGAAGGCCTATGATGAGCATGAAAATTCGGCAACCTTCCTGAAAGCGCTCGCGCATGTGGTGAAGAATGTCCGCATTCTTGATCGGCAGGGCGTGCGTTACGACGTCGCCAGGCAGCATATCGATGATCCGCGTGGTCGAGTCTCCTGAAAGATTTTCGCTCAAGACGTCGCGACATCACCGCATGGCGTTGTCGCGACGCCACGCACCCGGCGTCTGCCCCGATCGCTTCTTGAAAGTGCGGATCAGATGCATGGAATCGTTGAAACCGGTGGCTTCCGCGATCGTTTCGAGTGGAGTTTGCGAATCGAGAAGC
The DNA here is from genome assembly GCF_000377565.1 of Rhizobium sp. 2MFCol3.1. Taxonomy (GTDB): domain Bacteria; phylum Pseudomonadota; class Alphaproteobacteria; order Rhizobiales; family Rhizobiaceae; genus Rhizobium. The sequence continues at coordinate 11,070 of NZ_KB898386.1, forward strand.
AGCCGCTGGACGAGTTTGACCCTCTCCTCAAGCTGCCACTGATAGGGTGAAACGCCAGTCGATGCCTTGAACGCCCGGCAGAAATGCCATTGCGATTGCCCGATCAGGTTGGCGAGTTCCTTGAGCTCGATCTGCCTCGGAAGCTGGTCTCGCATATATTCCGTGACGCGTTTGATTTGCCAGGGCGCTAGCCTTCCGCCTTCCTCGACCTGCTTTCGCGGTGCCGAAAGAAGCGCGAAGACAGCCGCCGTCAGGCTATCGCCCAGCAATGTCGAGGCGCTGTCATTCATCGGAATGTCGATCAGCATTCTGACCAGTGCCAGAACGCGATGATCCGTGAACCGCAACTGCGGCTCCTCGAATGGCTGGACCGCGAAATCCTCTTCGAGACGTTCGCGCAGCCGTGGAATGTCGAAGATCAGAATTCCATATCGGCAATAGCGCAGATCCTGCGCAAAACCCCACAGCTGCATGCCACGCGGAATGAGCGCCATGTGGTTGGCCGCATGCTCGCGCGCGCAGGCCTGGTTCTGCTTCAGCCGCGGTTCGGTCAGCCCGCCCACCTCTTCCAGGTTCACGGTAAAGCGCGTGTCATTCTCGTAAAGCAGGGAATGCAGAACGCCGCCATTGGCGTGTTCGTGGATGTCCTCGACCGTGACCCCATTCCAGGTCTGCGATCGCCGCTCGATGCTGATGACGTTTTCTGGCAGATCGCTTTCGAAGATTACGGGCATGCCGATCATACTCGACGTTTGAGGAAGGCGGATGGCCTTAGGGTGATGAAACCATATCGAGACAACACCCTAACGGCCCGCATCGTTCAAACAATGGACGGGAAGTTGCTGCGGCGCGATTTGCGTAAGAACGTTCAAATCTGAGCACAAAATCCAGCCTGAAGCAGCCGTATCATTGACCGGTCAGGAGCGATGCGTCTTCCGCCAGATGCCAGGTGGCATGCCGAACCTCAGCCTGAATTGGCGAGAGAGATGCATGGAATCGGAAAATCCGGTCGAGGCCGCAATGCTCTCGACCGATTCGTAGGTGGTCAGCAAAAGGTGCCGGGCCTTCTTCAATCGCGCATCGAGCTGCCATTGATAGGGAGACAATCCGGTCGATGCCTTGAACATACGCGAGAAATCCCATCGCGACATGCCCGCCAGACCAGCCAACTCGCATAGCTCGATCTGCTTTGGAAGCTGGTCCTGTATATAGCTGACAACCAGCGACAAGGCCCGATCGGAAAGCCCTAATGCGATCGGTTCCGTGACGTCGCTCGAGAGCAAGGCGAAGACTGCCGATGTCAGACTGTCTCCCAGCAGCGTCATGGATACGTCATCATCGGAGAGCCCAATCAGAATTCGCACCAGATCATGTATCCGGCGATCGGTGAATCTGAGCCGCGGAGTTTCGAAGAATTTGACCTGGAAATCATCCTTGAAACGCTGTTCGAGCGTGCCGAGGTCGAAAAGAAGCAGGGCGTACCGGCTATATTGCAACTCCTTTGTCGCATGGCCCCAAAGGGGCATGCCGCGCGGAACCAGCGTCATGTGATTGGGCTTGTGATCGAGCGAGCAGGCTTCGCCGGGTTTCAGGCGTGGCTCAGTGACACCACCGACTTCGTCGAGCGCCAGGGCGATACCCGTCTCCTCTTCATTGAGGAGAGGATGGAGGACCTCGCCCTTTGTGTATTCGTGCACATCGACGACCGTCACGCCATTCCAGGACCGAAAACGCCGCTCTACACGCACGACATTCTCGTGTAGCCCCTCCCCGCTCATGAGCCCTCCCGATACCGGCCTACTGCCTTACACCCGGAGGTTAAGCCTCACGCGACCCGCGTAAACCGGAGAAATGGATCGCGCCGAATTTTGGAGCAAGAACGTACAGCTTGCGCAAGAACGCGCATCGCCGCACCCCATCACGCCGCATAGGTTGGCCGCCGTTCTCAAGCATCCTCTTTCATTCGGATATTCGGATCGTGACCACTCCCGACGACAAGACCCTGCCCATCACCCGGCGTGACGCCCTGCTGACCAGCGCCGCCGTGGCGGCGACCGTGTCGCTTTCGGCGGTGCCGAGCCTCGCAGCCAGAAAACCCTCCTCCCACAGCATGAACGGAAAACACCCCATGACCGAGAACTTCGTTAAAACCAAGGACGGCGTCGATATCTTCTTCAAGGACTGGGGTCCGAAGGATGCCCAGCCGATCGTCTTCCACCATGGTTGGCCGCTGTCGTCGGACGATTGGGACGCGCAGATGCTGTTCTTCGTACAGCACGGTTACCGTGTCGTTGCCCATGACCGCCGTGGCCACGGCCGCTCGCAACAGGTCTCCGAAGGTCATGACATGGACCATTATGCCGCCGACGCCTCGGCTGTCGCCGAACACCTGAACCTGAAGAACGCCGTTCATATCGGCCACTCGACCGGCGGTGGCGAAGTCGCCCGCTATGTTGCGAAATACGGTCAGCCCCAGGGCCGCGTCGCCAAGGCCGTGCTCGTCTCCGCCGTTCCGCCGCTCATGGTCAAGACGGCATCCAACCCCGGCGGTACACCAATTGAAGTGTTCAACGGTTTCCGCTCGGCACTCGCCTCCAACCGCGCGCAGTTTTTCCTCGACGTGCCGACCGGCCCTTTCTACGGCTTCAACCGCGATGGCGCGAAAGTCTATCCCGGTGTGATCAGCAACTGGTGGCGTCAGGGCATGATGGGCAGCGCCAAGGCCCATTACGAAGGCATCAAGGCCTTTTCCGAAACCGACCAGACGGAAGACCTGAAGAAGATCACCATTCCAACGCTCGTCATGCATGGTGACGACGATCAGGTGGTGCCGATCGCCGATTCTGGCGAGCTTTCGGTCAAGCTTCTGAAGAACGGCACGCTCAAGGTCTACAAGGGCTACCCGCACGGCATGCTGACGACCCATGCCGATGTGATCAACCCGGACCTGCTCGCCTTCGTCAAGGCCTGACCGCGCGCCAGCCTTTAAGCCTTGACCGCTGTCCCCGGCACCTCGTCGCGCCGGGGACGGCCCCTCCCGCATTGTGAAGGAGCCCGGCATGACAGAGATTTCCGCCCCCCGATCATCATGGGCGGCGGTCCTTTCGGTCGCGATCGGCACTTTCGTCACGGCGCGATCCTCAATCTCGTCTGCGGCCTCATCGTCGGGATCGCGCTCCTCATCGGCAGTCGAACCCGAGCCGCGGGCACAAGAGGGACATAACATTGCCCTGCTCCGACTTTCACCGACCTCCCTCACCGGCTCCTTCACTCGCTCAACCTCATCCCAGGATCCTTCCATGACCGATGACACCCCTACGTCAAACCGCCGACATCTCCTGAAGCTCGCAGTCGCTGCGCCGGCGGCCTTAGCTATCGCCTCCTCGGCAGACGCGAAAACCGCGACGTTTTCATTGCCGCCGGCAAATGATGGCCTGACACCCTTCAAGGTCTCTATCCCGCAGGCTGCGATCGACGATTTGAAACGCCGGCTCGGAGCCACGAGATGGCCGGAGAAGGAGACCGTCGTGGACTGGTCTCAGGGCGTGCCGCTGGCAAAGGCCAAGGCGCTGGTCTCGTACTGGCGCAATAAATATGACTGGCGCCGGTTCGAGCGGCAGATCAACACCTATCCGCAGTTCCGCACGAAAATCGACGGTCTCGGTATTCATTTCATCCATGTGAAGTCGAAGCACGAAAACGCCCTGCCGATCATCCTCACCCATGGATGGCCGGGCTCCGTCGTCGAATTCCTGAAAGTGATCGGGCCGCTGACTGATCCCACCGCCCATGGCGGGAAGGCGGAAGACGCCTTCCATGTCGTCATCCCCTCGCAACCCGGTTTCGGTTTTTCCGACAAACCGAGCGAGGCCGGCTGGACCGTTATACGAACCGCCAACGCCTGGGGCGTGCTGATGAAGCGCCTCGGCTATACCAAGTGGGTGGCACAAGGAGGCGACTGGGGCTCGGGCGTCACACACGCGCTCGGCCATGTCCGCCCCGAAGGATTGGTTGCCGCGCATGTGAACTGGCCGCTCGTCTTTCCCGAAAAATTCCCGGACGACCCGACGCCGGAGGAAAAGGCGGCCATGGACGCTGCGATGAAATTCGCCAACGACCAGTTCGGCTATTTCAAGGAACAGGCGACCCGCCCACAGACAATCGGCTATGCGCTCGAGGATTCCCCCGTCGGCCAGGCCACCTGGATCTACGAGAAATTCCAGGCCTGGACGGATAACAAGGGCGAGCCGGAAGATGCGCTGACGGCCGACGAAATGCTCGACGACATCGCGCTCTACTGGTTCACCGGCACAGCGGCGTCCTCTGCCCGGATCTACTGGGAGAACACCCGCAATGGCGGCGGTTTCGATGCCGGTCGTATCGAACTGCCGATGGCCGCGACCATCTTCCCCAAGGAGATCTACCGGGCCCCGAAGGCATGGGCCGAGGCGCATTGGCCGAACCTCTTCTACTGGAACGAAGTCGACAAGGGCGGCCATTTCGCCGCCTTCGAGCAACCGGCGCTTTTCTCGGAAGAGATGCGCAAGGCCTTCCGTTCGATCCGCTGAACCTGATCCAAACCACCACCAAGAGGACAAATAAAATGACCAGCAACGAGGCCGTGATCCGCGAACTCTACCGCACCGCCGAGGTCAAGGATGTCGACGGATTCGTCGCGCTTTTCGCCGAGGGCGGATATTTCTGGGACGTTTCGGCAGGTGCCAAATATTACGGCCGGGACATCGGCAATACGGTCGAAATCTATGCGAAAGCCTTTCACGACATGCATCGCGAGCTCGGCAATTTTTATGTCATGGGCGATGTCGTCATCGTCGAGCTAACGCTCAACGGCACCCAGACCGGACCACTCGCCCTTCCCGCCGGCACGATTGGGCCGACCGGACGGGAAATGCATGCGCCATGCTGCGATGTATTTCATCTGAAGGACGGCAAGGTGACATCTTTCCACTGCTATACCGCCGCAACGATCATTCTGGGGCAGCTCGGCGTGCTCGGTAATCTCGGCGCCTGATCTGACGGTGCCTGATCCTGCATGATGGCCGGGATTATCCACCTCAATGGATAGTACCTCTAATCGTGGCGACTTCTGACAGTCCGAGAGGGGAATTATTTTCCCCTCATCGAATAGATTTCTCCCACCCCGGACAACATCAATGACCCCGACAAGCAAGACCTTATCCCCCGGCTTCGACCCGTCTCGCCGATTTCTCCTGACGGCTGCCGCTGCGCTTCCCGTCATCGCCGCCGTTGAACCGGCTGTCGCTGCGCCGGCAAGCGCAGCGGTGCCTGCGGCCACCGAAGCCATAACACCGTTCAAGGTGAAGATTCCGGCCGCCGCCATCAGTGATCTGAGAACCCGGCTGAAACTTGCCCGTCTGCCGGAAAAGGAAACGGTCGATGACTGGTCGCAGGGTGCCCCACTGCATTCGGTCGAATTGCTCCTGACCTACTGGCGGGACAAATATGACATGGGTCGGGTCGAAAAGCGCCTCAACGTCTATCCGCAGTTCCGTACCGAGATCGATGGCCTCGGCATCCACTTCATCCATGTGAAGTCGAAGCATGATGGCGCACGGCCGCTGATCCTCACCCATGGCTGGCCGGGTTCGGTCATCGAGTTTCTCAACGTCATCGACCCGCTGACCAACCCGACCGCCCATGGCGGAAAGGCAGAGGATGCGTTCCATGTGGTCATTCCCTCGTTGCCCGGCTTCGGTTTTTCCGACAAGCCGACGAAAGCCGGCTGGGGTTTGCCGCGTATCGCAAAAGCGTGGGCCGTGCTGATGCAGCGCTTGGGATATACGGAGTATTATGCACAGGGCGGCGATTACGGCGCCGGTGTCACGACCTGGATGGCCAAGCAGCACGTGCCGGGCCTGAAGGGCATCCACCTCAACCTGCCGATCCTCTTCCCGCCACCAATCGAAGGCACGCCCACCGCGGAAGAGCAGGCATCGATCGCACAACTGGTTGCATACGGCACGCATGAAGCCGGTTACGCCAAGCTCCAGACAACACGGCCGCAGACGATCGGTTACGCGCTCACCGATTCTCCGATCGGGGAGGCAAGCTGGATCTACGAGAAATTCGGCAACTGGACCGATTCCGACCATCATCCGGAAAAGGTGCTGGGCTACGACCAGATGCTGGACGACATCACCCTCTACTGGCTGACGGAAACCGCCGCCTCCTCCGCCCGCCTCTATTGGGAGAGTTTCGAAACGACTTTCACGCCTCAGAAACTGGATATTCCGGTCGGCGTCAGCGTATTTCCGGGGGAGCTGTTCCGCCCGCTGAAAATCTGGGGCGATCGCATGTATTCGAAGCTCACTTATTGGGGCGAAGCCACCCATGGCGGTCATTTCGCGGCCTTCGAGCAACCGCAGATTTTCACCGAGGAACTGCGCAAGGCCTTTGCCACGATGTAGTCTCCGGCGCCGCGATGCAATGCATCTTAACCGGGTCTTCAAAAAGCTAACGGGAGAAATGCCGAGAGCATGACGGCGCGCCCGCAAAGCCAATCCTGTTAAAGATCGGCGCGCGAAAACGCACGAGGCTTCGTGACCATTTGGACAATCCTATTTGCGAAGTCCCGGCGCCTGCCGAGGCATCATGTGCGCCATCGCTGTCGTCGATCGCTACGTCATCGTCCCCCGATGTCCCACAGATCCCCGCTTCGCGCGGAGAGCCCTGATGGCTGGCGCCGCCTGCGAGATCGCGCTTGGGCTATTTGCCTTCGCGCTCGTCGCCACCTTCGGGCTCGAAGACCCGAGCTGAAAATAAATCGCACATCGTTGGAATAGATGCCTCACGCGGTTGTCTACCCATATGAAATCAGAAGGAAGCACCCAATGACGATCTGGTCAAACCGAAAATCGCTCGTTCTTGCCGCCTCGATGCTGGCGACCGCTGGCGCCTGCACCGCCTTCGCCCATGATCCAGCACAGCACGATCATGCAGCCGCATCGGCAAAAGACGCCGGCCCCGAGGCCGTCTACCTGGCCGAAAATGATGCGGCCATGAACAAGATGATGGCGGACATGGAGGTTGACCCGACCGGCGATGTCGATCGTGACTTCGTGGCGATGATGACCCCGCACCATCAGGGCGCCATCGACATGGCGCTTGCTGTCCTCAAATACGGCAAGAACGAACAGCTCAAGCGCATCGCGCAGGAGATCATCGTGGATCAGCAGCAGGAGATCGCAGCCATGAAGCTTGCGATCGGTGATCCGCTTCCCCCATCCGGCGCCGCCCCGACCCAGGTCGCCCCGGAGAACACCCCCGCCCGATCCAAGCCCAGCCAGGCGATGGATCCCAACATGAAGATGTAAGTCAAAGGTCTTTCACCATGAACATCCGGACATCCTTTACCGCCAGCTTGCTGGCGGGCAGTATCCTTTTGCCTTTTTCCGCCTTCGCAGGACAGGCTCCGTTCGCCGCATCCGACCCGGAAATCCCGGTCAGCAGCAAGGACCGGGTCTATGCCGCCGAACAGTTCTCCAACACCGTTTCGGTAACCGACCCCGCAACCAACAAGCTGCTCGGCGTCATCAAGCTCGGTGATCCCCAGCCCGGCAACCTCTCGCCGCTCTATAAGGGCCAGGTCCTCGTCCACGGCATGGGCTTCTCCCCGGACAAGAAGACGATCGCCGTCGTCTCGATCGGCTCCAACTCCGTAACCTTCATCGACACGGCCACCAATACCGTCAAGCACACGACCTATGTCGGCCGCTCGCCGCATGAAGCCTTCTACACGCCGGACGGCAAGGAAGTCTGGGTGACGGTGCGCGGCGAGGATTATATCTCCGTCATCGATGCCAAGACCTTCGAGGAGACGGCGCAGATCAAGGTCCCGGCCGGCCCCGGCATGCAGATCTTCTCGCCTGACGGCAAGTACGGCTACATCTGCTCATCGTTCAATCCGGAAACGGTTGTCGTAGACCTTTCGAACAAGCAGATCGTCGGCCATGTCAAACAGGCAAGCCCGTTCTGCCCGAACATTGCCGCTTCACCCGATGGCAATCAGGTATGGTTCACGCTGAAGGACACCGGCAAGGTTCAGGTCTTCAACGCCAAACCGCCCTTCGACGTGATCAAGACCATCGATACCGGCCCGATCACCAACCATGTCAATCTTGTCACCAACAAGAATGGCAGCTTCGCCTATGTCACGGTCGGCGGCCTGAACGAGGTAAAGGTGTTCCGCACCGACAATTTCGAGCAGGTCGCGACGATACCGGTCGGCAATCTGCCGCATGGCATCTGGCCGTCCGGTGACGGTAGCCGTGTCTATGTCGGTCTTGAAAACGCCGACGCCATGGCCGCGATCGACACCCTGACCAACAAGGTGATCGCGACGATCCCGATCGGTCAGGCGGCACAGGCCGTCAATTACGTGCCGAACGCCGTTCCGGAAGGCGACGGATTGCAGAATCTGCAGCCGCTTGGCACAGCCGGCGAAGCCGCGCATCTGAAACTGTCTGCAAAGGCCGACAAGGAAAAGAAGAGCCCGACAAGCGTCACGCTGTTCGATCAAGGTCTGACGCAGGTCCTGCAGGCTTCTGCCACGGGTCTTGAGCCTAAGACGATGTATGTGCTTGCCCTGTCCGCCAAGGCCGATGGAAGCGGACCGCTTCAAAGCCTTTCGAATTTCATGACCAATCCTGCCGGTTCGGCGATCGTCAATGCGGTCGGCCCGATTCGCCAGATCGTCGAATCCAAGCACAAGGACGAGCGCCGTTATCTGGTTATCGCCGCCTCGCACGACGGCAAACCAGGCGAGGTGCTGCAGGTCCAGGCCGATTGATGTGAAAGGATGGCCCGCGGCTTGACTGCGGGCCATCCGTCCTGAAGGATTTACAACATGGATGACCTGCTTTTCCAGGTAGAGCCCATGATCCCGGCGCTGAGGCGTTACGCCCGTGGCCTTGTCAGGGATAGGGAGACGGCGGACGACATCGTTCAGGATTGCCTCGAGCGGGTGGTCATGAACTGGAGCCGCCGACGCGATGACAATGCCCGCTCATGGGTGTTTGCAATCCTGCACAATCTTGCGGTCAACAGGATACGCCAGAACGCCAGGCGCGCCGACCTCTTCACGCTTGAGACGATGCCGGGGGCAACGGCGGCCGTGGATGCCGGGCAGGACAGGACCTTGTTCGGTCAGGATGTCCTTGCGGCAATCGACCGCTTACCGCCGGATTTTCGCAGCATCCTTCTCTTGGTTGCGGTCGAGGATTTGAGCTATGCCGAAGCGGCAACCATCCTCGACGTTCCGGTCGGAACCGTTATGTCCCGCCTCTCCCGCGCACGCGAGCAACTGAGGCAGATCCTTGAAACCAGTCCAGCAGGCACCAAGGCCAAAGGCCCATTTATCCGGAGGGTCAAATGACGAAGAGACCGATCAGCGAAGATGACCTCCAGGCCTTCGTGGACAGGGCGCTCGATGCCGAACGCCACCTTGAAGTGGCAGCCTTCTTCGAAACCGACGATGACGCGGCCAAGCGTGTAGCGGCCTACCGGCAACATACCGCAGCGCTGAGATCAGCCCTGCAATCGGTCGCAGCCGAGCCGATACCGAGCCGTCTGAACCTTGCAAATATCATCGAAAAACAGCAACTGCCCAAAAGACGGCGGGTTGCGCAGACTGCCGCCGCAGCCGTTATCCTTCTCGCGATCGGAGCTTCGGGCGGCTGGCTGCTGAAAGGCTATAATATGCCGCCGACAGAAGGCGTCGCAGCCTTGGCGCAGGAAGCATCGGCCAGTTACAGCACGTTTGCACCCGATCGAGTGAGGCCGGTCGAGGTGCGAGCCGACGGCAGCGATGATCTGAAAGTCCTTGCCTCCGCAACCATCGGCGGTGAAGCCGTAATCCCGAATCTGAGCAAGTCCGGCTATCGGTTGATGGGCGGGCGCGTGGTTCCGACTTCCCACGGATCGGGTCTCATGCTCATGTATGACAACGACAAGGGTAGCCGTATCGTACTGCTGGCCAGGCGTATGCAAGTCGATTCCGAAAGAGCGATGGTCCCAAGCGACCAGCACGATATTCATGGCTGGAGTTGGGCCAAGCGAGGATTGGGATACAGCCTCGTCGGCAGCATTAACTCCGAGGACCTACATCCTATCGCTGACGACATTCGCTCGCAGATCTGAGGGCTGAAAGCCTTCTGGGGTCAAAACTCGACCTCGAACGTTTCGAGCGTCAAGTCGCGAAAAGCCTTGGAGGCTTCCGTCAGCGGCAAGGATGCAGACGCTGCGAGAACGATCTTGTGCGGTGGAATGTCGTCAGAAATTTCAAGACGCCGAACACCTTGCCCATCGTAGGTCGCATCGTGTGCGATGTCCGTGGCGAGCAGGCTGAAACCCAGCTTGTTGGCCACCATCGACCGAACCATCTCGATTGACTTCGTCTCCAGAGCGATAGTCACCGGCAATCCTTGATTTTGGGCGATCGAGAGAAAGAAGCCCCTGCTATGCGGCAGGCTTATGAGAATGAGGGGGTCTTGCAGCAGATCCCGCACGAACACCGTCTTCTTGTCGGCGAGATGATGCCCTTCATGCACAAGTGCATAGGGGCGAACCTCCTTCAGGCTGGTGAGACGCAGCCCGGCCGGAAGGCCGACATCATACATGACCGCGAGGTCAATTCTGCCTGACGTCAGTCCCTCGACGAGGCCGCGCAAATCATCTTCGACCAGCTCCACGCGACTGCCGGGAAAGCGCTCTGCAAACAGACGGACAAGCTTGGGGACATAACGCGGCCCGACGGTGGAAAACACGCCGAGCGTCAGTTTGTGGGCAACCATATCGGCCGGCCTTGCAGAGAAAACCCACTCCGCCTGATCCAGCAGCCGCCGAAATTCGGGGATCTTCGAGCGTCCGAAAGGGGTGACCTGCAAACCGTGACCTGACGTCCGTCGGAAAAGCGCTTGCCCGAAATGCGCCTCCAGTTGCGTCACTGCCTGAGATACCGATGGCTGCGATACATTGAGCGCTCTGGCGGCCGCGGCGGTCGAGCCTTTGTCCGCGACGGCGAGAGCGTATCCCACCTGTCTGAGATTGAAAGGTACAGGCAAACTCAATATCTCATATCAACAATCTATATTTCTACCTATATCCCAAAATTGAATAGGCTGGAAGCTCAACAGGAGCGGACCATGCCGTCAACCAACAGACCATTGAGCGGGATAAGGGTCATCGATTTCACGCGGGTCCTTGCCGGTCCTTACTGCACTGCACTCCTGGCGGACATGGGTGCAGAGGTCATCAAGATCGAAAGCATCGAGGGCGACGACTATCGGCACATCGGGCCCTTCTTCAACGGCAAGAGCGCACTTTTCGAGGGTGTCAACCGCGGCAAGAAATCCATCGCCATGGATCTCAAAAATCCAGACGAGATCAAAGCGCTTCGCGGCTTGATAAGCCAAGCCGATGTGGTGGTCGAAAATTTCCGCCCCGGCGTCATGGCCAAGCTGGGCCTTGGGCCGGAGGTTTTGCGCGCAGACAGCCACAGGCTCGTTTTCGCATCCATATCCGGTTTCGGGCAGACAGGTCCGAATGCCATGCGCCCGGCTTACGACATTATCGTCCAGGCTATGACGGGGCTTATGGAACTTACTGGAAGCGACACTGGCGATCCGACGATGATCGGCGAATCGTTCGGAGACGTTGCGGCAGGTCTGTTTTCCAGTTGGGCGATCATGGTCGCTCTTTTCGAAAGAGAAAGAACTGGAAAAGGCCGGACGATCGACGTCTCTCTTTTCGACTCATTGCTGGCAATGATGCCGACAGCCGCTGCGCGCGTCCTTCTCGCCAATGGCGATCCGGCGCGCACCGGCAACAAGCATCCCTTATCGGCGCCCTTTGGCGTTTATCCCGCAGGTGACGGCTTTTTTGCGGTCGCGGTGCTGAACGACCGGCTTTTCAAAGCCTTCTGTGAGGTCATTGGTTGCCTGGATTTCGTTGCCGATCCGAGGTTCGCAACGGATGCTAGCCGACGAGAAAACGAGCCAGCCTTGGCCGAAGCAATCATCGCGTGGGCATGGGATTTAACCGCAGCCGATGCCGTCAAAATGCTCACCGATGCGGGCGTTCCCAGCTCCGAGATCGTGTCCGTGCGACAGGCGTGGATGTCATCGCAGGCCAATCATCGAAGCCTTTATTCCAATGCGACGACGCGGGATGGGGGCGAGCTTCCCCTGCCGGAACAGCCCGCACATTTCATCGGCGACCAGCGAGGAGGACGCAGCGCAGCTCCGGGGCTGAATGAACACAACGATGAAATACGGGACTTGATCAAGGCACCACGTCCATGAGCGACCTGAACGACGAAGAAAGATTGATCCTCGACCAGATCGAGCGTTTCGCCAAACAGGAACTGTTGCCCTACGCGCATATCCTCGACGCCAAGGAAGAGGCTGCGACGCGCCATCTGGCGAGCATGGCCGCCTTGGGATTGATGGGGCTGAACATCTCATCCAGTCACGGCGGCCTGGGCCTGAGCGGTGTCGCCCTTTATGAAGCGGTCGAATTGATTGCCGGAGCCTGCGGCTCGACGGCGTCCATGCTGACCGCCCATTTTCTCGCAACGGATTCCATAGAGATCGGCGGCAACGAGGATCAGAAGGCGCGGATCCTGCCGCGCGCCACGTCTGGCGAAATGCTGGGCGCGTTTGCTCTCACAGAACCTCAGGCGGGTTCCAACCCGGCCGATATGAGTACGAGGGCGGTGAAGTCCGAGCGTGGATATCACATCCGTGGCACCAAGTGCTTCATTTCCAATGCGGCTTACGCAGACTTCATCATCGTCTACGCGAAAACGACTCCTGAACTGGCAGCACGGGGCATCAGCGCCTTTCTCGTCGAACCGAAGGATATTCCTGGAATTGAATTCGGCCTGCCAGAGCGAACCATGGGCCTCAGAGGCGGTCACGTCTTCACTGTTACGCTCGATTGTATTGTCCCACCGTCAAGCCTTTTAGGGACAGAAGGCTCAGGATTTCGAACTGCACTCAGCGTTCTCGATAACGGCCGCATCGAAGTAGCCGCGCAGGCAACGGGTATAGCGGCTGCAGCTCTTGAGGCGGCCATCGCCTACTCAAAGGAGCGAAAGGTTGCGGGACATCCCATTTCGGACTTTCAAGGTCTGCAGTGGATGCTTGCCGACTGCGCCGTCGACCTCTCGGCAGCCCGCGCGCTCGGATTGAACGCGGCGAGGATGCGGGGCACCGGCCGACGATACTCGACCGAAGCCGCAATGGCGAAGCTCTTTTCGACAGAAGCCGCGGCGCGCATTGCCGACAAAGCTCTCCAGATTCACGGCGGCAATGGTTACACCCGGGACTACCCGCTTGAGAGATATGTCAGAGATCTTCGCATATTGCGGATCTACGAAGGCAGCTCGGAGATCCAGCGCAGCATCATTGCGAGGAGTCTCCTGCATGAACGGTAAGTCGCATTTCGGTTCTGCTTTCTCTTGTTGTTCGTCGTTGTTCGGACCGTTGAGCCCTCGCCCTATCGCGGTCTGCGGCCGGTCCGCCAAGTGCCTCAGGTGCCGATATGACGACGATCTTTGAAAATGATCTCTCCGAGAACGTGCTCAGTATCGAGAGGAGAAGCCGGATCTGGAATGGCGCTATTGTCGAAGATATTCATGAGCATGCCGCCGGCCGCGTTCTGCACACGATGCCGCATGCAAACGAAACGAGATTTACCGTCAGTTTGGCAGAGGTCGGAAGCACGACGGAGTGCCGTCTGAAGCCAGACAAAGCCAACCCGGTTGAGCACAGCACCAATCACATGGCGGTGATATCGCGGGGGCTACCATGGTGGGGATACTCAAGTCAGCTTCACTATGCCAGATACGCCATGATCGTATTCGACATACCGATTCTGGAAGCCCGGCTGCAAGGTGACTTTCGACCTGCTATCTTCGAACAACCTCGATTGCGCTTCAACGATCCGCGTATCCTCTCCCTGGTAAAAATGCTCCTCGATATTCCCGATATCGGAGCGTCATATTCCTTGTTGGGCGACAGCCTGGTGGCGGGCGTGCTGGCTCTGCTAAGCGCGATACCTTTGACCGAGCGACAATCTATGAAACTTGCCCCCTGGCAGGTTCGCCGGGTTAAGGACTACATGCTGAGCAGGCTTCCCCAATCGATTGAACTTGCTGAACTCGCTGCGTTGCTGGGTCAGTCGCAATGGCATTTTTGCCGAGCGTTTAAAGCGTCGACCGGCATATCTCCGTACCAATGGCAGCTCGAGGAGAAAATCAAAATGGTCCGGGGACTTCTTCTCAAATCAGATGCTCCACTTGACCCTATTGCTGAAGCGACAGGCTTCAGTGACGCCATGCATCTGATACGGGCATTTAAGAAACGAACCGGCCAAACTCCGGCTGCATGGCGGCGCGAGAACAGCTTTCGATAATTGCCCCGCCTACCATTCGTCGCCGAGATCGAAATGCCGGCAGAAATTTCAAGGACAAGATTTTAAAATTGCGGAAGAAATTCAATCCGCACGATAATCAGATCCCCATCCGCAGGCTTCTTTTCATGGCTCGCCACGACATCGACGAGCAGGCCAGACGCCGCCCGATGCCGATCACCTCGGGCGAGCTCGACACGGAGGGCAAGAATCGACAGTTCGTCGACGCTTACGCGGAAGATCTTTTAGTGAAATTTCCCGATTTGGTGAGTTTGCAAACTCTGGAAAGAATGTTGGTTGCGGGGGCAGGATTTGAACCTGCGGCCTTCAGGTTATGAGCCTGACGAGCTACCGGGCTGCTCCACCCCGCGTCCTCAAGGTGAGGCGCTTGCGCCTCATCCTAACATCGACGAACCGCGTAGCGGTTTGTCGTTCTGCCGGGGCAACTGCGAAGCGGTTGCTCCCGTACGACGTTTCCGTCGTCGTGCCGGAGCAAAACCCTATGGGTTTTGTTCCTGTAAGGGACGCACCATTATAGCTGAGGTGCGTCGAAGTTTCATTCTGTATGTTCGGCCC
>NZ_KB898387.1 GCF_000377565.1 Rhizobium sp. 2MFCol3.1
GCCAGCCTGTTGGCCTTTATCGCTCTTCGCTATGCGGGGATATCGCGGACTTGAAGCCCATCCGATCAAACAAAAGCGTGAACAAATGGGAGCTTGGTATGCAGAAAATTTCTCGTTGGTGTTTTGCCGCGGCGGTCGCATGGATGTCTTTATCCAGCCCAGCCCTCTCGGCCTCAGTCGAGCCGCGTCCGATTGCAGTGGGTATGGACCATTATCATGGGACATGGCTCGAGATCGGCCGTCGGCCTATGTGGCTGACTGATGGCTGTGTTGCGGGCTATTCAACCTACAAGCCCGGAAAAATGCCAGGCGCGGTCCAGGTGGAAGACGGTTGTCACGTCGGCACTCCTGGCGGACGGCTGAAGACTGTCAATGGCGATGGAAGGATCGTCGATCTCGGGCACGGCAATGGCAAGATGCGCGTCCGATATCCCTTCTTCATCGTGTTCAACTACTGGGTTCTTTACAAATCCCCCGACAAAACGTGGTTCATTAGTGCCGATCCTGAAATGCGGAACCTCTGGATCTACGCGCGGGCCATCCCATCGAAAGCAAAACTGAAGGTGATGATCCGCAAGGCGAGCGAACTCGGCTATGATGTCACAAAGCTTGAGTTTCCCGCTCAGGCTGGTCGCTAATGTGCGCCCTTGCTGGCAAAGCTGCGGCGCGAGCGCAATCCCGCAACGCTGTTCTTAGCCCAGGCCTCGCTAGCGCGCACCAAGTCTCCGACCAAGTCATCATGATGTACGTCGGCAAGGTCATCGAGACCGGCACAAAGCAAGCAATTATCTAGGCCCGCGTGTCACGGGCCTAGGCGCTGCCACCTGCGGTGCCGACACAAGTTCGCGCGCGATGCTGCCACCGCATTGTCGGAACGACCGGCCGCATTCCGCCCCCAAACTTGCCTGAGTAAATGCAACCCGCCTCGATGATATGGGAACCGCCGACAGTAGAGTCCAGTCGTCATTCATGTCGCTGGCCCAAACAATCCAACTGCGACATCCGGCCCGGCGGCTTAAGCGAAACGATCGGCAACATCCGGAACGACGTCTTTGAGATCAGGCAAAGGAAGGCGACCTGGTGAGTGAATGATTACCAACACATGCTAAAGTTGATAAGCTATATCCACCGCCCTGAACACCGGATCGCTGCAAAACATTAAATAGCATTCGCCGTGGCGCTCTTTGATGAACTAGGACACGACCCGTGGGAACCATTGCCCTTGTTGGATTCTTCTGGGGCATGTTCGTTCGGTCCGGTGACCTTGGCAGCTTCTCGAGCTGCTAGGGCGACGGCAAGCGCAATTGATGCAACAAGAAATATGCTTTTGCCCTACTCTTCTTGGTTGTATCCACCTGTTACGGAGATCCTTGGGTTCAAGGTCACGACAACGTCCCGTCGAGATTGACAGAACTCGTCACATTGCCGCCATCAAACTCTAGACGACAGTCCGTTTCCTCCGATGTTCGGCGCTCATATTTTCAACCAAGGCTGGAGGAACCGCATAAGCCTGCTTGAAAATCTTAGCGGGGCATCGGTGACGGCCAGACAAATGCAATCCTCCTCTTCACCGGCACGTGGGGTGTGAATAATCTCCGTGTCCGCCATTTCGACGTCTCCTCGGCGGAATGTTGAAATCTCGTCTGAGAACGATCCAGCTAGGACCAGCGTAAGCTCAACCCCGTTGTGTGTGTGCTCTGGCACGGGTTGTCCCTTCGGAATACGCAACAGTCGTGCAGTTGTCGTTTCGTCGCCCGTAGGCACAATCATCTGGGCTGCACCTCCAGCCCCTATCCGACGCCAAGCAAGTCCACCTGCCTGGTCGACGTATGATCTAAGCGGTTCCGGTAAGAGGGCATTACCGGCAGGCCGCCTGAGAGGGATGACCTTACCGATCTCTCCGGCATCAATTCGGGCCTTCAACTGCTTCCAGCTGCGCGCAATGACCTCGTCATCGCTTTGTGGATTTTCGCTGTCCAGAAAATGGCCGCCTAACGCTTCGTAGACGCCCAGGCTGCTGCGGCATGACGGGCATAGCGCAAGATGCGTTGCGACGGCGACGCCCCATCCCTCTGTGAGCTTTCCCGCTGCGTAGCGCATCAGCATTTCATCGTCGATATGATGTCGGGTCATCGGGTTGTATGCTGCAATACCCATCTTAGTTTCTCACAGGCCATTCGAATTCTTGACTTAACTGTTCCAAGCGGTATCCCCAATGCAGAGGCTATCGCCGAGTGCGGCATCTCCTCGAAATATGACAGACGCAAGACTTCGAGATGCTCCTCCTTCAATTGCCCAAGAGCTCGTCTTAGCGCGTCTGCGTCCTGAGCATCCACCAGCAAACGATCTGCCGACGGTGCCTCTTCCGGAACAAATGCCGGATCATTTTCGTCAAACTCTGGCATACGGCGGCGCAACGTATCGATGTAGAGATTTCGCGCAATCCTGAAGATCCACGTTGATACCTGCGCTCGGTTCGGATCGTACAAGTGCGCCTTGCGCCAGACTGAAAGCATGACCTCCTGAGTGAGTTCGTCCGCCATGGTTCGATCTTTGGTCATCTTCCTCATGTGCGATCTGAGACGCGGGAACATGTAAGCGTAGATGTCCTCGAAGGCCGCAGCGTCGCGCATCTCTGCGACGGCGGCCATAAGCCTTGTCATCCTGTTCTGGACTGTTTCAGACCTCGATGTTTCCATCATCTGCTTCACCGCAAAGACGCGAGGTGATTGCCTTCTAACTGCTGCTGCCAACATGGTCGCCACTCTTTGGACGTTCTTTGTTTTTACGCTTCAAATCTCGATCGGATCAATAAGTCCTTGCAGACAATTGCGTCGATCCAACTTGTAGTTCTTCGCGTAGCACTGCTCGTAAGGAGAGATGGAATGGATCAGATCAATATGGCTTCCGAGCAAGACGCACAGCGACCGACAGTGGAAGACGCTCAAAACGCGGTGCGCGTCCTTCTCGCCTGGGCAGGTGATGACCCCAATCGGGAAGGCCTGAAAGACACCCCCGCTCGTGTTGCCAGGGCGTTCCGTGAGCTTTTTTCTGGATACCAGGAACAGCCACGTAATGTTCTTAGCACAACATTTGAAGAGGTCGGGGGGTACAACGATGCCGTGCTTGTCCGCGATATTCCGTTTTTTTCACATTGCGAGCATCACATACTACCATTCCGCGGCGTCGCCCATGTGGCATATGTCCCGAGCAAGCGCGTAGTCGGCCTTTCAAAGATTGCCCGCCTCGTCGAATTATATGCCCGGCGCCTGCAAGCTCAGGAGCGTATGACCAGTCAGATTGCGGACGCTCTCGAAGGGTCGTTGCAGCCGTACGGTGTCGCCGTGCTCGTCGAGGCCGAGCATATGTGCATGTCAATGCGTGGCGTCGCAAAAATCGGATCTAAAACATTAACGACAACTTTCAGGGGAGTCCTGCAGACGGACGCTTCACTCCAGGCGCGCATCTTCAGTAACGTGCGGGGCTAGCGTCATGGGCGAGAGCCACGCAATCGGCACGATGGTCTTTATTCTAGGCGACCAGCTGTCTCATTCTATATCCAGTTTAGACGGATTTGATCCTGACAATGATGTCATCTTCATGTGCGAGGTCATGGAAGAGGCAACATACGCACGCCATCACAAGAAGAAGATAGCGTTCATCTTCAGCGCTATGCGGCACTTCGCGCAAGAACTGCGGGATAAGGGCTTTCGTGTTCGATACGTCCCGATTGACGATCCGGATAATGCGGGGTCTTTTGACGACGAGCTTCGTCGGGCAATCGGACACTCTTCTCCGACAAGAATTCGACTGACTGAGCCTGGCGAGTGGCGCGTTCTGGAAAAGATCACCCGGTGGCAATCTTCTCTCGAAACGCCGATCGAGGTCATCGACGATCGCAGGTTTATCTGCAGTCGTTCAGAGTTTGCCGATTGGGCGAGAGGGCGTAAGGACCTCGTCATGGAGTTCTTCTATCGCCAGATGCGACGCAAGACCGGACTATTGATGGAGGGCGACCAGCCTGTCGGAGGACGGTGGAACTTTGATTCAGAAAACAGAAAGCCCGCGCGCCCAGATATGTTCCGTCCACAACGCCGCGCGATCGACAAGGACGCAATAACCCGAGAGGTCATAGACGTCGTCGATAGGCTGTTCCCCGATAATTTTGGCGAACTACGCGACTTCCATTTTGCGGTTAGCTCTGAAGACGCCTCACTTCTTGTGGAAGATTTCATAGACGGCCACCTCTCAGAATTTGGCGCCACCCAGGACGCGATGCTGACAGGAGATCCGTTTCTCAACCACTCTCTTCTGTCCTTTTACATCAACGTGGGACTGGTCGATCCGCTAGACATGTGCCGGCGGGCAGAAAGGGCATACCTTGAAGGCAACGCGCCGCTGAGTGCGGTGGAGGGTTTCATCAGACAAATCATCGGATGGCGCGAGTACATGCGAGGCGTCTACTGGATGAAGATGCCGGACTATGGCGATGCGAACTTCTTCGGCAACAAACGACCCCTGCCCGATTTCTATTGGACGGGAGCGACAGACATGAATTGCGTCGCGACGGTCGTCGGAGAAACTCGTTCGAACGCCTACGCGCACCACATCCAACGTCTGATGATAACCGGCAACTTCGCGCTGATTGCTGGAGTCAATCCGAAACAGGTGCATCAGTGGTATCTGGAGGTCTACGCCGACGCCTATGAGTGGGTCGAAATGCCCAACGTGATCGGAATGAGCCAGTTTGCCGACGGCGGTACTGTCGGCACGAAGCCATATGCCGCGTCCGGAAACTACATTTCAAAAATGTCTGACTACTGTGACAGTTGTAGCTTCAACGTGAAGGATCGAACTGGGCCCAAAGCCTGTCCATTCAATTACCTTTACTGGGACTTCCTCTCGCGCAATCGCGGCCTATTGTCGGACAACAGGCGCCTCGCAAGGCAGTATGCGACGTGGGATCGGATGGACGACGCCGTGCGCAGAGACATCGTCGCAACCGCCGCCCAATTCCTAGATACCCTTAAAGGCTATTAAAAAAGGATCATGACACGCTCGGATCCTTGCCTACCGGATATCGTGCCTCGTCGTCGTTATGCGTTGTCTCGGTCCACCGCTACATGGTGTCGTCAAACCGACCACAATCGCGAAGCACGTTGTTGACGCGATAGCTCATCGTCGTTGACGAGGAGCTCATGTCCCAGCTTCGTCTACTTGCGACCGTCTTGTTGAGGAAAAGGCCGATCGTGATGGCGGCGTCTTCTTTGTTACCCTGCCGTCGTGCGCAAAGCCATCGCGCACCGGCGGGGCTCGCCAAAATACGCAAATCGTTTTCGAAGCGACCATCGACGCCGGGCATTGCGGCAAACGCTGTCTTCACCCCGTCCCAGTCGGAGGCCGCACTTGGAAGAGAGTTGCTAGACGGTCAGGCTATATCGACGGGGAGTGCCCAAAGCGCTTATCCCTTCCCTCCATCGCGAACGTGCCGTCATCGACGACCTGATCGACGACGCAATACCGGCCAAATTGAGAGCTTGTCTGGGTCCAAAGGAGCTTCATTCGGGCTGCGAGACCACCTGGCCGATGGCCGATCTCTTACACCAGAAGCAAAAACTGGTCAGAATTTAGGACCGCGGGCTCGACAAGCGTTATCAATGGCCTAATTCAGCTTCGCAATCATTGCCTGGAAATGCCATGCCGCAAAAAAACTCTGATCAGTACCTGGATGTGTTCGTTGGCGAGGGCGAAATGGCGCAGATGATGCGCCAACATGATTGGGCAAACAGCCCACTCGGGTCGCCCGATACATGGCCGGAGGCCTTGAAGGTGGCGTTGCGGCTTCTCCTGACGTCGAAATTCGAAATGTGGCTCGGTTGGGGGCCCGAAATCGCGTTTTTCTACAACGATGCCTACCGACCGACATTGGGAAACAAGCACCCTCATGCACTCGCTGTCCCAACCAGGATCCTTTGGGCGGAAATCTGGGATGATATCAAAGGGCGCCTGGACACTGTATATGAGACCGGGCAAGCAACCTGGGACCGAGCGCTGCTTCTCCTGCTAGAGCGCAACGGCTATCTCGAGGAGACCTACCACACTTTCTCCTACAGCCCGCTGATCGGTGACAGCGGCGATGTCGAAGGCGTGTTTTGTGCTGTGGCCGAGGAGACCGAGCGGGTAATCAGCGAAAGGCGCATCTCGACGATGCGAGCACTGGCGTCGGGACTTGCGGCAGTCGATACGCATCGAGAGGTCATAGACGCCTCTTTTTGTGCTTTGAGGGAGAACCTTCGGGACCTTCCCTTCAGTGCTCTTTATCTCTTCGATGAACATGGTCACGCAACACGGCAATGGGTATGCGGTGCCTCAGATGACAATTCATTAATGCCAGCGAAAATAGACGGCGGCGCAGATTTCTGGACGCTGAACCGAGCGTGGAACGAGCAAAGCGTCGAGCTGATCGACCTGACGGGAAGAGATGACATTCCATCGGGACCTTGGCCAAAAGCCCCAAAACAGGCAGCGGTCATCCCTCTGATCGGACAAGGTGGTGGCAAGCCGAAGGGCATATTGATTAGCGGACTGAACCTCCATCGCGCCATAAACGACGCATATCTCGATTTTCTCAAGCTGATCGCAGGGCAGATCACCTCGCGGCTGGCAAGTGCTGAAGCATTCGAGACAGAACGTCAAAGAGCGGCGGCATTGTCCGAGGCCGCCGAGATGCGTGAGCAAGCCGCGGTTGCACTTGAACAGCTCAATCGCCAGCTATCCTCGGAGGTCGAAGTTCGCACTGCCGAGCGTGACCGGATGCGAGAGCTGTTCCAGCAGGCACCAAGTTTCATGTGCATCCTCAGCGGTCCAGATCATGTCTTCGAGCTCGTGAACGACGCCTACATGCAGCTGGTCGGCAACCGTCAACTCCTGGGCCTCAGCGTCAGGGATGCCTTGCCCGAGGTTGAGGGACAAGGTTTCTTCGACTTGCTCGATGGCGTGTTCCAGTCGGGCAGGCCCTACATTGGACGAAACCTTCAAGTCACTTTGCGACGTGAAGACGACGGGGAGAGCGACGAGCGATTTATCAATCTGATCTACCAGCCGATACTGGATGTCAGTGGCAACGTTACCGGCATATTTGTCGACGGGTTCGACGTCACGCATCAAAAGCGGGCGGAAGATCAGCTTCAAAGCCTCAACCATACCCTTGAGCAGCGCGTCGAGCAGCGTACCCACGAACTGCGATCGGCGCTCCTGCAGTTGGAAAAGGAAACCGTCGAGCGCGAAGCAGCCCAGATCGCTTTGCGGCAAGCGCAGAAGATGGAGGCGCTCGGCAACCTCACTGGCGGCGTCGCCCATGACTTCAATAATCTTCTCCAGGTCGTCAGCGGCAATCTGCAGCTCTTATCCAAAGACATCGATGGCAACGCAAGGGCGGAGCAGCGCTTAAACAATGCTCTGGCCGGCGTCGCCCGAGGCGCAAAGCTGGCGTCCCAACTGTTGGCCTTTGGGCGCCGCCAGCCGCTAGAGCCCAAGGTCGTCAATTGCCGCAAGCTTATCCAGAATATGGACGACATGCTTCGCCGCGCATTGGGCGAAGAGATCGAGCTCGAAACCGTGGTCTCCGGTGGGTTGTGGAACACACTGATCGATCCCGGCCAGTTGGAAAATGCAATCCTCAACCTCGCGATCAACGCACGCGACGCGATGGACGGCCGCGGACGGCTGACGATCGAGACAGCGAACGCCGTGCTCGACGATGACTACGCCCGCATCCACGAGGACGTTCGGCCCGGTCAGTATGTACTGGTCGCAGTGACGGATACAGGATCAGGAATACCAGCCGATATTATCGATCACGTGCTCGAACCGTTCTTCAGCACCAAGTCCGAGGGGAAGGGAACTGGTTTAGGGCTCTCGATGGTCTACGGGTTCCTGAAGCAGTCCGGCGGGCATCTCAAAATCTACACCGAGGTCGGCCATGGCACGACGATGAAACTCTACATGCCAAGGACGATGCAGGTCCAGGATGAGTTGGCGAATTTAAATGCGGCTCCCTTGAAGGGTGGGAGTGAGACTGTTTTGGTGGTCGAAGACGATGACGGGGTCCGGGAGACCTCAGTCGCCTTGTTGACTGATCTCGGATATCGCGTTCTTAAGGCCCATGACGCACAAGCGGCATTTGCAATTATCAATAGCGGCATGCCGATCGATTTGCTTTTCACCGATGTCGTGATGCCCGGCCCAATGCGAAGCACGGAACTCGTGAGAAAGGCCAAGGCAATGCTTCCGGGACTGGCCGTGTTGTATACGTCCGGTTACACGGAGAACTCGATCGTCCACGGCGGCAGGCTCGACGCGGGCGTCGAACTGCTATCGAAGCCATACACTCGCGAAGCACTTGCCCGTAAAATCCGGCACGTTCTGGGCAACGCGCGGCAACACCAGATCACTGCTGAGGGGCGCGAGCGACACCAGCAAGCGCCTGATCCAGCGCCACAGCAAGGTGGCACGGACACTGCAAGGGTTCTTGTCGTGGAAGACGAACCTTTGATCCTAATGTCGACGGTCGATATGGTGAGCGAGCTCGGCTATATTGTTCATGAGGCGGGCTCGGGTCAAGACGCCCTTTTGGTGTTGGAAAAAGAAGGCATCGACGTTCTTCTTACAGATGTCGGATTACCTGGCATGTCTGGCATTGATCTTGCTCGACAGGTCCGGGACCGCTGGCCCGCGATACGCATCGTGTTTGCCAGCGGCGACGAAAGCGCCAAGTCCGCTTCTGGAATTAGCGACGCCCGTCAGTTGCCGAAACCGTTTACCGTCGATGGGCTGGCCAAGATCCTATCGAGGTCCTAGACGGCTCGTAAGCTGCATCTCGCAACCGATGGATTGAAGGATATCCGACCTTTTGCGCGGGAGACGGTCTGAGCTCAGGTCATTCGCTAACGCGTCGTTTTGACTTTCATCGACTAGAGGGTGTCGCCGGTAACAGGCTCCCGCGACAGGTGTAAGTGTTTGAATTTATTTTACCACGTGGGTTAGCGTCGATTTAAGCCGCAATCGCTAGAACTGGTCTATCGGTCAATCGGTATCGCCAAAAAATGAAATCCATTGTGACTCGCTTTAGTAACTGTCGTGCGGGCAATTTCGGCATACTGACAGCAATTTTGTTGGTGCCGATGATCGGCGCGGCCGGAGTGGCAATAGACTTTTCGCACGCAGTTGAGATACGCACGCAGCTCTATAATGCCGCCGATGCAGCAGCTGTGGGTGCTGTCGCAGAGAAGTCTGCCGCGGTCAGCCAAGCCATGACAATGTCAGGCGACGGCTCAATTGCCGTTGGAGAAAGCGAAGCGCGCAACCTGTTCTCCGGCCAGATGTCTGGCGAGGCTCTTTCTCTTCCTGTTAGCCTTACAGCCACCGTGACCCGAAACCTTAACCGGGTCACCTCGAATATAACTTTCAGGGCTTCGGTCCCCACGACCTTCATGAGCATCTTCGGCAAAAATAGCGTTGATGTTTCGGGAACGGCAAGCGCTGAATTCCTTACTGCCTCTTTCATGGACTTCTACATCCTCATCGACAACACGCCTTCGATGGGCGTCGGCGCAACGCCTGCCGATGTCGCAAAGATGCAGGCAAACACGTCCGACAGCTGCGCTTTTGCCTGTCATGACATCGCGAGCGGAAACAAGAGCTACTACAATCTCGCAAAGTCCCTTGGTGTGACGATGCGCATCGACACGGTTCGCCAGGCAACCCAACAACTGACTACGACTGCGAAGACCACACGCGTCGCTAGCAATCAATTTCGCATGGGCGTGTACACCTTTGGCACCAAAGCCGAGGATGCCAAGCTGACAACCATTTCCAATCCCACCTACGACTTGGATCAAGTCCGTTCTTACACCGATGCAGTAGACCTGATGACGATCCCAAATCAAGGCTACAACAATGACCAGACAACGAGCTTCGACAGCGCTTTAACTCAGATGAATACGATTATCACAGCGCCTGGCACTGGGAGCACGTCTGCAGACCCCCAAAAGGTACTATTCTTCGTGGCCGACGGGGTCGGCGATAGCTATAAGCCTTCCATATGTACGAAGAAGACCACCGGCGGTCGCTGTCAGGAGCCGATCGATACAAGCTTCTGCGCCCCACTCAAGGCACGCGGCATCAAAATCGCCGTTCTGTACACGACTTACCTGCCGCTTCCCACAAACAGTTGGTACAACACCTGGATATCACCGTTTCAGAGCCAGATATCGACAAAGATGGCCGAATGCGCTTCGCCCGGCCTCTACTTCGAGGTCACACCGACCGACGGTATCGCTGACGCCATGAAGACCCTTTTCCTAAGGGTAGTGCGGCAACCGAGGTTGACGTCGTAGGGGTTTGCAGCGTTTCGATTGCAACGCCTCCGGCAACCGTTGGAAGAAAACCAAAAAGCAGCGCACGTCCTGATGTCTGCTACCCGTTCGCCGCCGTGGCGCTCTCGTCCACAGCTGTCGCCATTCAATAAGAGGAACAGGGGTAGAGAGTGGCTAAGATCGCGCCTCCCTGAACGCGAGCTACATCGTTCGGCGAAGGCAAAACAGAGAACCTTGGACCACCGCCCGCCCCGCCGCCGCATGGCGCCCGATGGCAGACGGTTGGCGTCACAGGAGACGTGAAGGCGAATGCCCGCAGATCACCGTTGAACTAAAACATTAGCCGCGCGTTATATGGCGATTTCAACGGAGTGGCATGCATGAAGAAACCATGGTTCAACCTGCCTGCCTGTCCGTGGCGCCTCGCGCTGCCCGCGGCATCAATATGGCTTAGCGCAGCCGTTCCGATGACTGCCGCCGCCGAACAGTCTTCCCCGGGCCCCGTCACCGCAGTCCCCGTCACCGCAGTAACTGCGCGCACGCAAACGATTGCCCGCGTGATCAACGGCATCGGAACCGTAGCGGCGCTTCAGTCAGTCGTTGTGCGCCCCCGCATAGATGGCCAGGTCACAGGGATTTCCTTCCTGGAAGGCCAGGTTGTCAAGAAAGGGGACGTGCTGGTGACCCTCGACGATCGAGAATTGACGGCTGCTCTTGCTTCCGCGCGAGCCAAGAAGGCCCAGGACCTAGCACAGTTGAACAGTGCCAGGACCGATGCAGAGCGCTATGCTAGCCTTGCCCAAAAAGGTGTTGCCTCGGCGTCCACGCTTGAACAGAAGACCGCGTTGAGCCAGGAGTATGCAGCAGCCGTTCAATACGATGACGCCATGATAAAGAACGCCGAGACGCAGCTCGGATTTGCGACAATAACTGCGCCCCTGTCTGGCCGGATCGGTTTCAGACAGGTCGATGTCGGTAGCGTTATCAGCGCGAGCTCAACGGACGGGATCGTGACGATCACACAGATGGATCCAATTGGAGTTTCGTTCGTAGCACCTGGCGATCGCTTCTCGGAAATCCGGCAGTCCCTGACCAAGGGTGTGGCCGAGGTTACGCTCGTGGCAACGGATGGCTCACGCACCCTCGCAACAGGGCGTTTGACGACGATGGACAATGCTGTCGATGGATCGAATGGATCAATCCACCTAAAGGCGACATTCGACAACAAAGAGGGCGCACTGTGGCCCGGGCTGCCTGTTGCGACGATACTGACAGTCGAGAAACGTGAGGGCGTGGTTGTTCCCGACAAAGCCCTCGCTCGCGGCCGCGACGGGCTCTACGCCTATGTTGTAGTCTCCGGCGGGACAGTGGCGAAGCGGCTTGTCAAGACAGCGTTTGTGACTGATGCCAGAGCTCTTGTTACAGAGGGAATTGCCGATGGCGACCAAGTCGTGATGGATGGCCAGTCGCGAATTGGTGACGGCGACAAAGTCGCAGTCACGCCATGGACGGGGTCCCAGACAGGTGAGCTTGCCGGAGAGGCTACGCCATGAGCGAGGATGTCCGCAGCACCAAGAGGACTTCTGCATCCGGCTTTTTCGATTTCTTCATCATGCACCCCGTCGCGACCGGGCTGATCATGAGCGGTATCTTCCTGGTAGGGGTCATCTGCTATCCGTTCATGCCCGTCTCGGCATTGCCGCAAATCGACTTCCCAACGGTTCAAATCGCCGCCAGCCTTCCTGGCGCGTCGCCCGAAACAATGGCATCGAGCGTCGCGCAACCAATTGAGGAGGCGCTTTCGCGTGTCAGCGGCATATCGGAGATGACCTCCAACAGTTCTCTCGGAACTACGTCGATCACCGTACAGTTCGGACTTGATCAGGACATCCAGACTGCGGCGAGTGACGTTCAAACCGCGATCAGCGAGGCGGCCGGACAGCTTCCGAAGGATATGACTGCGCTTCCGACCGTCAGGAAGGTCAACCCGGCCGATGCGCCGATCATGCAGCTTTCAGCAACCTCGGACACGCTGACGCTCCCGCAGCTTGACGAATACATTGAGCGGAACGTCGCCTCGAAGATCGGGCAGGTCTCTGGTGTCGCCTATGTCAACATCGGTGGGAAGCAGAAGCCTGCGATCCGGATCGCCGTCGACCCCGGACGGCTTGCTCAGGCGAACGTGACACTCGAGGATGTTAGGTCGGCCATCGGAGGACTGAGCCTCAGCGCGCCGAAAGGCAACATAGACGACCCGACCCGGACCTTCCCGATCTATACCAACGACCAGATCGGAAGCAGTGCGGAATGGAACGATGCAGTCATCGCCTATCGCAACGGAGGTCCGGTGCGCATTCGCGATATCGGTCAGGCAGTCGACGGCGCCGAAGACAACAAAATGGCACACTGGACGAATGGACAGCGCGGTATTGCTCTCGATGTATTCCGCCAACCCGGTGCAAACGTCATCGCCGTCGTCGAGGCGGTGAAGGAGCAACTCCCTGCCCTTCAGGCATCCTTGCCGAAATCCATAAAACTCGAACTCGTCACCGACAGGACGACAACGATCCGCGCGTCAGTTGCGGATGTGCAGTTCACCTTGATGCTGACGATCGGACTGGTGGTCGTCGTTATCTTCCTCTTCCTGCGAAACCTGCGCGCCACGATCATTCCAGCTGTCACCCTGCCAATTGCACTCGCCGGTTCGCTTGCACCGATGTGGGTCCTAGGCTTCAGCCTAGACAATCTATCGCTCATGGCCCTTGTCGTTGCAGTCGGCTTTGTCGTTGATGACGCGATCGTCATGTTAGAGAACATAACCCGCCACATCGAGGACGGTATGGAGCCGTCGGAGGCCGCCCGGACCGGGGCACGCGAAATCGGATTTACTATCGTCTCGATCAGCCTTTCGCTTATCGCCGTCCTCATTCCCATACTTCTGATGGGCGGCATCGTCGGTAGAATGTTCCGCGAGTTTGCGGTTACCTTGACTGTCGCCATCATCATTTCTGCGGTCGTCTCGCTGACGCTGACGCCTATGTTGGCATCACGCTTCATTCGCAATGTCGAGAAGACAAGTCATGGACGGCTTTACAGGGCGGGGGAGGCCTTCTTCGAATCCATCACAAACCTGTATGTCCGCAGCCTGCAGCCCGTCATTCGGTTTAAATACCTGACATTTTCGTTCTTCCTCGCAACAATCGCACTTACAGCATTCCTGTTCCTCGTAATCCCGAAGGGCTTCTTTCCGGAGCAGGACACCGGATTTATCGGCGGTCTGTCTCAGGCGTCACCAGACATCTCGTTCGCCGAAATGGCAAAGCTTCAGGAGCGGGTCAGCGCGATCGTCATGAAGGATCCGGCCGTATATAGCGTATTCATGGATATTGGTGGCGGCAATGGCGGCAACGCGATGAACCAGGGACACGTCAATATCACCCTGAAACCACTGGAAGAGCGGGATGCGAGCGCCAAGGAGGTCATTGCTCGCTTGAGCACCGCGCTCAATGCCCAGCAAGGCATCAAGCTCTTCATGCAGTCGGCCCAAGATATTAACATCGGAGCTCGTCCAGCAAAGACGCAATATCAGTTCACGCTTCAGGACGCAAACATTCAGGAACTTGCAGACTGGGCGACGAAGATAACCGCAAAGCTGCAAGGTCTGTCAGAGTTGCGCGATGTAGGCACTGACCAGCAGGCGGAAGCGCCGAACCTGTCCGTCAAAATCGATCGCGCCGCCGCGACGCTCTATGGCGTCCTGCCTTCGACTATAGACGACACCCTTTACGACGCCTTCGGACAGCGCCAAGTGGCCTCTTACTCAACACAGACAGACACGTTTCGCGTGATCCTGGAGGTCCTGCCAAACTTGCAGCGCGACCTGGCAACGCTTGATAGACTTTCTGTCCGCGCCAACGACGGGACCCTCGTGCCGTTGTCCGTTGTCGCCCATTGGTCGACTGACGGGGTGGCTCCTGTTTCGATTTCACATCAGGGACAGTCGCCTGCGGTGACAGTGTCCTTTAACCTCGCACCGACAGTGGCACTTGGGCAAGCAACAGCAGCGATTGAGAATGCGGTTGCCGAAATGCATCCGCCTTCGTCCCTTCAGACAAGCTTTTCCGGCAGCGCCAAGGCGTTCAAGGATTCGCTGGCGGCCATACCACTTCTCATCCTCGCCTCTCTGATCGTCGTCTACATCATTCTAGGCGTTCTATACGAGAGTCTCGTCCACCCGCTGACTATCCTCTCCACCCTGCCTTCAGCGGGTCTTGGAGCCTTGCTGGCGTTGGACCTAGCGGGATTCGACTTCGGGCTGGTTGCGATGATTGGCGCCATTTTGTTGATCGGCATCGTCAAAAAGAACGGCATCATGCTGGTCGATTTCGCCATACAGGTCGAACGAGAGGAAAACCTCAGCAGCCAGGATGCTATCGTGAAGGCTGCACGCATGCGGTTTCGGCCAATCCTGATGACGACGATGGCGGCATTGCTTGGTGGCGTCCCGCTAGCCCTTGGCCACGGATCGGGGTCGGAACTGCGCCAGCCGCTCGGCTACGCCATTGTCGGTGGGCTACTGGTCAGCCAACTGCTGACACTTTATACGACGCCCGTTATCTATCTGTTGCTGGATAAGTTGCGTGGGAAAGAAGATCGGCTGATCGTTCCCGTGACCGAGACTCGTCCGGCAGCTTGACAACAGAAGCCACATATCTCTTTAGGTCCTCATGAACAATTCGATTTTGACGTTTGCGATTGCAGCGGCAACCGCTGCCGGAGTTGTAGTCCGCCCCTTCCGTCTGCCAGAGGCAGTGTGGGCAGTTTGTGCGGCTTTGCTCATCGTCACGCTCGGTATCCTGTCGCCTGAAGACGGCTGGGCGGGCGTACTGAAGGGCACGGACGTCTACCTGTTTCTTGTCGGCATGATGCTTCTCTCGGAACTGGCTCGCAAGGAAGGCCTATTCGACTGGATCGCCGCGATTGCGACCTCACAGGCGAAGGGGTCGCCTAAGCGTCTATTCGTTCTGGTCTACATCATCGGTATCCTGGTGACTGGACTGCTCTCGAACGACGCGACCGCAGTCGTGCTTACTCCGGCTGTTTACGCTGCTTGCCGAGCCGCGCAGGTGAAGAATCCTCTTCCATATCTTTTCATATGCGCATTCATCGCGAACGCGGCAAGCTTCCTTCTGCCGATTTCGAACCCAGCGAACCTCGTGATATTTGCAGGTGGAGAAATGCCGCCACTGTCTCGTTGGCTAGCGACATTCATGCTGCCCTCTATTGCGTCGATCGCCGTGACCTTCATCGTCCTTTACTGGACGCAACGAAGCTCGCTCGCCAATGAGGAAATCGCACCGCAGATCGCAAGACCTGAGTTGAAGACGTCCGCAAAGCTAGCTGGCACAGGGCTGATCGTCACCGCGATGCTCCTTGTCGCGGCATCTGCTGTCCATGTCGATCTTGGCCTTCCGACGTTTCTTGCCGGGGTCTGCACCGCGGCACTCGTACTCACTGTCGTCAGGGAGAGCCCGGTTGCAGTTATTAGAGGCGTGAGCTGGAGCGTACTGCCGCTAGTGGCGGGCCTATTCGTCGTGGTCGAAGCAGTCAATCGAACTGGCGTTACGGCAGCGCTCGCCGATGCTCTGCAACATCTCAGTATCCGTTCGGAAACTCAAGCCGTCGCGGTCTCAGGCACTCTCGTCGCGCTGATATCCAATCTGGTGAACAACCTGCCAGCAGGTTTGTTTGCTGGAAGTGCCGTCCAGGCGGCCCACGTCGCAGATAAGGTCGCCGGTGCCGTCTTGATCGGTGTCGACCTGGGACCAAATCTTTCCGTAACCGGTTCACTTGCGACGATACTCTGGCTCTCAGCGCTTCGCCGAGAAGGGATATCCGTGACCGGAATACAGTTCCTGAAGCTTGGAGTGCTCGTCATGACCCCTGCCCTGGCGCTGTCTTTGGCTGCACTGGCATTCACGCCTTAGCGTGCTGACCTTTTTGGCGGCATTTCTTCCGCCGCACTTGCTACCCCTGTGACGGATGTTCGCGCACCCGGAAGGCGCTTACTGGCTGAGCAATATTCTTCATTTGCTTAAAGCCGAGATCATCGAAGATCAGCGTCCGCTGCTTCCTGACATGGTCGCGCACCGTACGTGAGATACAAATCCCTCCTGGCTCGGCGATCGCCTCCAGCCGTGCTGCAACGTTCACCGTATCTCCAAAGACATCGCCATTCTGTACGACCACGTCACCAACATTGATGCCAATTCGAAAAAGAAGACGCTCGGTATCGTGGGAAGCCGAGTGCGCATTTGCCATCTCGCGCTGGATCTCAAGAGCGCAGTCAATCGCAGAGAGCGCGCTACTGAACGCGGCAAGCACGCTGTCGCCCGCAGTCGTCACAATCGTGCCAGCGTGGCTCTCGATGATTGGGTCAATCAAATCGCGGACCATTTGCAGGCGAGCCAGAGTCGCGGTCTCGTCCCCTTCCATCAGCTTACTATAACCAGCGATGTCTGCCGCCATTATTGCAAGCAGTCGCCTGTCGAGCCGCGACAAGAGCTCATCGCGCGTTAACTCTGCCGATCGAGCCCGCCGCGTTGTTGAGCGTATTGCCAGGATGGCGAAAACCGCTGTCACCAAGGCAAGGACAAAAACGACCATCTCCATCCGTCTGTCAGCGCTCCTCGCTTCCGACACGCGCTCGGCCAGTTTTCTCCCTTCCGCGGCCCTCATCGTCTTGAGTGTTTCACGCACACCGTCCATCAGCATCTTGCCTTGGCCGGTCCGCATGATTGCGAGAGCGCCACTGTTATCGCCCTCACTCTGACGGGCGATGCTCTGGCGCAGTTCGGACAGCTTCTGAGCGATCATTGATCGCAGTACTGCAACGTTGCCATCCTGACGGCTGTTATCCGATACACCTTCGCTCAAAGCGTCAAGCGTTCCAGTCACGGCCCGTGTCGCGACCTCATAAGGTTCGAGATAAGAGCGATCATTGGTGAGAAGGAACCCTCGCTGTCCAATCTCGGCGTCTTGCAATAGCGACTGAAGCTGGGACAGGTGTCTTTCGTTACCGATGGTGTGTGCGATGGATTGCTGTGCCTGACGCTCACGCTGCGAAATGTAAAATGAAGCCGCGACTGCTGCCAAGGTAATGAAAATGACGGCCGCGATTATCACACTGGCACTTTGACGGAACTCACTGCGGGCACGGCCGAACAACGTGTTTACAGAAGGTTTGAACATGTTTGCCTTATGCGAAGGGCACCGTGCCCTACCGTGTAGATACGCCACGTCGCCGATATTGGAAGGGGGATCATGCGAACGCAGTGCATTTACCTCTACCTTTAGCAATGCGATCATTTCGACCCAGGATTACCTTAACTGAAACTGAACCGATGTGTTCAGGCGAGGTCAAAGAGAGGACATTTAAGGTTTGAGCCGTGCGCGACAGGAGAAAGCTCGATGCCACATCCGGTTCCGGACAATCGGCCGGAAAGGTCCAAGGACGCTTTGCACGATCTGCGACGCTCCACGTGATATCAACCTGGTTATTGTCGAAGACAGTGCCCGGGAGCGAGCTATGCCGCTTAAACCGAAACAAGGACATCCATAAGATGAGAAAATATGTACTTCCAATCCTTCTCATGACCGCCCTCGCTGGGACAGCAATGGCACAACAAACCCCAGCTCCACCACCGCCAGCTCCTGGCGGACCGGGACATGTCGACGCGGACCGCGCCGGGCCTCCGCCAATCGGTCCTGAAGGCGACATGGGGCCGCGAGGTCAACGCCCTGCGCCACCTCCCCCGCCCTCCAAGGCCGCACACTTTCGCATAGAGGACGGTGCAAAAGTTATCGACATCAAATGCGCCGATGACGAACCGGTGAAAGCTTGCGCAGACATACTCTCGCAGGTTCTCGACCGCATGAGTGGACCCATGCAGCCAGCTCGATAGATGTGAAGTGCGGTCGTGTTTATAACGCGACCGCAATCTCGCAAACGTGCTCCTAGGCCAGTTTACACATTCACCTGATAATGCGCTCACCGGCACCATGACGGCGCTGCTGCGGTCTTCGTCTTTCTGCTTGACTGGGACGGCGCAATACCGAAATCCCGAGCCTAGGCCGACAAGACCTTCGTCACACAGCTTTTCGGGTGACAGACGGACGCGACAAATGTCTCTTCAGCGACGCGCCGCAGGCATTCACAGTCTTTCTAACGGTTGGTCCACGCTCGCAGCGGATGTCCCGTTAATCGACCTATCGAATTCGTTTGGCGGCGACTAGCTCATTTGTCAGCCTCAGCGATCGCCTGAATAAGGCTGATTATGCGTCTTCTGGTTGGATCATCCAATATTTTATGAAAATAACGGTTGAGGGAGATGCCTTCCTTTGTTGCCACAAAGCTCGCTAAATCCTCAGGCACATCCACGCCAACGTCGCCGATCATGCGGGTGTCGTTGAAGAAGTACGAGACCTCGACCTTCAAGATTCGCGCGACTTCGGCAAGGCGGCTGGCACCGATTCGATTCGTACCGCGCTCGTACTTCTGAACCTGCTGGAAGGTTATACCAAGTCCAGCGGCCAAGCCCATTTGCGTCAGGCCGAGAAGTTTTCGTTGAAGTCGAAGGCGACGGCCCACCTCCACATCGATTTCGTCTGGTTGCTTTGCGCTGCCGGGTTCGTGTCTCATCGTCGCTATCCCTATTCCTCGCACCGGGTTCGCCGTCAGAACTCTTCCCACGAGGCGGCCAAGGCCGCTGTGGAAGGCCGGGCCCGCCGAGGGGGCGTTGTCCGGATAGCGACGACCGTCGGCGATCGCGCGGGCTCAAGCTTACCCGATTGAGAGGTCCGGAATTGACCAACCAGCTCGAAGAGGCCGCGTGCATCTCCGGCAAGCGCGTGGCTTGCCGCGTTAGACTCCTCCACCATCGCAGCGTTCTGTTGAGTGCCCTGATCGATGGAGTTTACTGCTTGATTGATCTCCTTCAATGCGGTCGATTGTTCCTGCGCAGCCTGCACGATCGCAATAACGTGTCCGTCGATCTCCTGCACTTCGTTGGCTATCCGTACCAGTGCCTCACCGGTTTCATTCACCAATTTGACACCGTCGGCCACTTCACCTGCGGAAGCGGTGATGAGGGACGAAATCTCTTTGGCGGCGCTAGCGGAGCGTTGTGCAAGCTCGCGCACTTCCTGGGCGACGACTGCAAACCCCTTGCCGGCGTCTCCGGCCCTGGCTGCTTCCACCCCGGCATTGAGCGCCAATAGGTTCGTTTGAAACGCGATGCCGTCAATAACGCTGATGATCGAAGAAATCGCACTCGATGAACGCGCGATCCCGTCCATCGCCATCACCGCTCGCCCTACGATCTCGCCTGAGTGTTCGGCATTCGCCTTCGCCCTAGCCACTAGGCGACCCGCTTCGGCCGCGCGATGACTTGAATCAGCGACAGTCGTGGTAACCTCCTCGAGTGCAGCAGCGGTTTCTTCCACGGAAGCAGCCTGCTGCTCGGTCCGTCTCGCCAGACTGTCAGTGTTCGACTGGATGTTTGCGGAACTCTCGGAGATTGCCTTGGCATTGGTGGCGACGGTAGCCATGGCAGATGATAGCTTGCCAACCGTGTCGTTAAAATCAACTCTAATGGAGTCCAGCGACGGAATGAACGGTAGGTCTAGTGAGTGGTCGAGATCGCCCGCCGCAAGCTTGCGAAGTCCCGTAGCCAATTCGATAACGTTCTCGACCCGGCCGGTTACATCAGTCGCGAATTTGACCACCTTAAAGACGCGTCCGTTCATGTCGAGAATAGGATTGTAGGACGCTTGGATATAGACCCGGCGGCCGCCTTTGGCAACTCGTTGGAATTCGGCGGTCTGGTGACGCCCCGCCCCAAGTTCTTGCCAGAAACGTTGATAGTCCGTACTTGCGGCATAGGCCGGGTCGCAGAACACCGCATGGTGTTTACCAACGATCTCCTCCATGCGATAACCCAGCGTCGCGAGAAATATTTCGTTGGCGGTAAGAATTTCACCTGATGGCGTGAACTCGATAATCGCTTGTGCCCGGCTCAAGGCGGCCAGCTTGCCACCGTCCTCGGCCGCCTTAAGTTTGATTGCTGTGATGTCAGTCGCAAACTTGATGATCTTTTCGACCCGATTTGCGCGCATCACGGGGTTGTAGGACGCTTCGATCCAGACTTCGCGTCCGCCTTTTGCTATGCGCTTGTATTGACGTTGATCGGGCTTACCATTCGCCAGGTTCGACCAGAATTGGCGGTACTCCGGCGATTTCACCTCGTCCTGATCGACGAACAGGCTGTGATGCTTGCCGACAATTTCGCGAAGGTCGTAGCCCAGTACGCGACAGAAGTTCTCATTGGCTTTCAGTACAATTCCCTCGCAATCAAACTCGATGATGGCGAGTGTGCGATCGAGAGCCGAAAGAATGCGATCGGCGCCAGACTTAAACAGCATGCTCATTGCTACCTCCCTTGAAACGGCAAGGCATCGGCCCCGTCGACAGTCCAAGAATTGAGAGCGGAACGTCAATTTTTGGTTAAATTGTATGATTGTTGGCGCGGTACGTGGGTTTTCTTGGGAATATAGCATCCGTAACGTGCGAAGGGTCGTGGCGATCCAACTTACGCTATCCTTTGCGGGTATCGTTCGCTCTCTGGCATTTGGGACAAGACACAACCCTCAGATCGACATGCGATACCGACGCACCATATGGAACGGTAGAGACGGGCGAATTCGCCAGACAAAGCAAAGCCCCATTTCCGCGCCACGCCCCTTATCGGCAGTCCGGTTCCAATCATCAGGTCCTGTCGCCCCCCGATCGTTGGAACGCCAGTTGCAGAGAGCGCATGCCAACTCCCAGATCTTTTGCGAAATGCGCTGTTGTAATCGGCAGGTGGGCGCGGGCAAGCATGTGGTCTGCCGCCGCAAGCGCAATCTTTGGCGGAAGGTTCATGTCGACCCGAGCTTGGACGAATAACTGTGCGGAACACCATGCAGCACAAGCTCGACAAGCCGCTCCTCCAGACGTGATAGCGCGATCGGGCTTGTCATCAGTGTCCCTCCTGGTCTGCAACCTGTATGAATTGCATCGCAGATCAGACGGCAACGGGAAAAGAAGTTGGCGCCCGGAGCACCAT
This sequence comes from Rhizobium sp. 2MFCol3.1, assembly GCF_000377565.1. Classification (GTDB taxonomy): domain Bacteria; phylum Pseudomonadota; class Alphaproteobacteria; order Rhizobiales; family Rhizobiaceae; genus Rhizobium. The sequence goes on from NZ_KB898387.1 coordinate 21,542, forward strand.
TGAAGAGTCGAATGCGCGCTGTGGTATCATCTGAGATCTTATCACGCAGATGGGCTTGGATGTCCTGAGTGAAGATAGCGACACTGCTGAAGTCGGATTGCTTTGAAATAGAAAGCTGAGTGACCGTCTCAGCATCAATGGCCAGACCGTGCCCCCTGGCTACTTCGAGCTCATGGTGAACTGCGATAACGCGGGACGCCCCTACCATCATCGATGAAAAAGTAAATCCGTCGAAGTAGCCAGTACTGCTGAAATGCACGCCGTTATTGCTATCCGACCTGCAAATCTTAATCCCGTTCGAAAGCGTCGCTGACACCGTGAAATCGAAGGAGCTCCGCGCATGCGGCTGCAATGAAACTGGAGCGTACGATGTACTCAAAAACTTAGATGCTTCATCCGCATCGCCAAACGTAAACGATACCGAGCGGGACACGTCATCCAAATGCGCGTCCTCCTTATCCAATCACATCACGCAGATGAATTCTGCCGCACTAAACTGGCCGTATTGTGATCCGACCTCAAAGAATTCTTCCACTTGCACGCATAGCGGGAGAATGCTAGTTCAAGTTCGTAATTATCACCTTTTTGAATCGTGCTCAATAAAATGTAAATTGATCAGCCGCCATGCTCGATGTGACCAACGAAACTGAGTTTGTCGATATGCGGTCGGTCCCGCCGATTAGACCGCTGCGGGAAAACGCCTTTATCGCTCGCATGCGTCTTGCCGTTCAGTTCGATCGGATCGCCGTTAGTGGGCTCGACTTACCCCCATTTCAGATCGGGGCCTACCGGTCAATTGACACGGATTTCCCACTTAGCTTTATTGACGCGTACATCGCCGAGAGGCATCATCTCACCGACCCCTTGTACATTGTCGGCCGGAATTCGTTAGATCCGGTGATCGACGCGGAGGCGCGAAGGCAATACCCGTTGACGGATAGGCTCGCGCGGCTTCTCGAGTTCCACGATATCCACCATCGAGTTTTCTTTCCGTTGCGGCGCGGCGAACTCATGTTCGCGGCCGTTACAGTGACACGAGGTACGCCATTTTCTGCAGACGAAATCGATGCCTTGAAGGTTCTATCTCCTGTGATGCATTTCGAGCTCACAAAGGAACTGATGCAGCGTTTTGCGGCGCAGACACTCAAATTGACGGAGGGCGAGCTGCTATGTCTGCGCCTGAGTAGCCTCGGCATGACGAGTGAGCAAATCGGCCTTAAAAGTGGCTATAAGACGGAGACCGTGAATACCTACCTCAAGATCGCGACACGCAAACTGGACTCAAAAAATCGAACGCATGCCGTGGCCGAGGCGATCCGACGGAAGCTTATTGGGTAACACGCAAACCAGGCACCGTGTTTTCGATCTTAATTTGGATATGGCCCGTCCGTGAGAGTAAGACGAGCCTCCTCTGCGAAGAAGAGCATTTCACCTCGTTGGCCGTCACCCTGCTCTTGTGCGATATTCATGACCATTCAGAGTAGCGAATTCCATGACCTGATCTTCCGGTAGCGGAGGCGAAAACAGATAGCCTTGAACACTGATGCCGCCTAAAGCTAAGATAGCCGCGAGCTCCTCCTCAGTCTCAACACCTTCGATGACGCAGTCCAGCCCCATATCCGCACTAAGGGTCAGGAGCGATTTGACAATTTTGTAGCTTGAGGGACTTTGGTGCAGGTTTGTTACGAAACTCCGGTCAATCTTGAATTTCGTCAGAGGCAGCGCGTGCGTAAGCGCGATTTTCCATGCGCGTTGACGGCTGTTTTAGGGCCAGGTCGGCTACATTGAGAGCGACATGCGGCTAATTAGGCGGCTGAGTTTCTGGAGAAGTTGAACGGCAGCAGGTCGCCAATGCCGGCAGTTTCTTTGCGCTGAGGCAACTCAGTGAGCGCATGGCGCAGCCAGGCGAGCGGATCGACGCCGCAGGCGCGGCAGGTCAGCATGAGACTGTAGATCACGGCGCTGGCTTTGGCTCCATCGACGGTATCGCTGAACAGCCACGATTTTCTTCCGGTGGCA
>NZ_KB898388.1 GCF_000377565.1 Rhizobium sp. 2MFCol3.1
AGAAGTTCGCGAACTTCCATCTCGACGAGTTCGAGCAGTTCCGCGTCGTCGACCTGGTCGACCTTGTTGAGGAACACGACCAGAGCCGGAACGCCAACCTGACGAGCGAGCAGGATGTGCTCGCGGGTCTGCGGCATCGGGCCGTCAGCTGCAGAGCAAACCAGGATCGCGCCGTCCATCTGTGCGGCACCGGTGATCATGTTCTTGACGTAGTCGGCGTGGCCGGGGCAATCAACGTGGGCATAGTGACGGTTGGCCGTCTCGTACTCGACGTGTGCCGTCGAGATAGTGATGCCGCGTGCCTTTTCTTCCGGTGCAGCGTCGATCTGGTCGTACGCCTTGAACTCGCCGAAGTACTTGGTGATCGCTGCCGTCAGAGACGTCTTGCCGTGGTCAACGTGGCCGATCGTGCCGATGTTAACGTGCGGCTTGTTGCGCTCAAATTTGCTCTTTGCCATTTAGGCTCTCCATTCTTGCAAGTCCGCGAGGGACTTAATTCTTGTTATCGGTCAATTGGTATTCCGGTCACTTCTGACCGGAATACTTTGCCTGGATCTCGGTTGCGACGTTCGACGGGACCGGCGAGTAGTGATCGAAGGTCATCGTGTACTGTGCGCGGCCCTGCGACATGGAGCGCAGGTTGTCGACGTACTTGAACATGTTCGCCAGCGGAACGTTGGCGTTGATGACGATCGCGATGCCGCGCTGTTCCTGACCCTGGATCTGACCACGGCGGGAGTTCAGGTCACCGATGACGTCGCCGACGTAATCTTCCGGCGTTACGACTTCGACCTTCATCATCGGCTCGAGGAGCTGAGCGCCGGCCTTCTTGGCTGCTTCACGGAAGCAAGCACGCGAAGCGATTTCGAACGCCAGGACGGACGAGTCAACGTCGTGGAAGGCACCGTCAACGAGCGTCGCCTTGACGCCGAGCATCGGGAAGCCAGCCAGCGGACCGGAAGACAGAACGCTTTCAATACCCTTCTGAACGCCCGGGATGTATTCCTTCGGAACAGCACCGCCGACGATCTTGGATTCGAACTTGAAGTCGTCGCCTTCTGGGTTCGGTTCGAAGATGATCTTGACGCGCGCGAACTGACCGGTACCACCGGACTGCTTCTTGTGCGTGTAGTCTTCTTCGTGCTGACGCGTAATGGTTTCGCGGTAGGCAACCTGCGGAGCACCGACGGTTGCTTCAACCTTGAATTCGCGACGCATACGATCGACGAGAATGTCGAGGTGAAGTTCGCCCATGCCGGCGATGATCGTCTGACCGGATTCCTGGTCAGTCTTCACGCGGAAGGACGGGTCTTCAGCAGCCAGACGGTTGAGCGCGAGGCCCATCTTTTCCTGGTCGCCCTTGGTCTTCGGCTCGATCGCGATCTGGATGACCGGCTCGGGGAATTCCATGCGCTCGAGGATAACCGGCTTCAGCGGATCGCAGAGCGTATCGCCAGTGGTGGTTTCCTTGAGACCGGCGAGAGCAACGATGTCGCCTGCGAAGGCTTCTTCGATGTCTTCACGCGAGTTCGAGTGCATCTGCAGCATGCGGCCGACGCGCTCGCGCTTGTCCTTGACCGTGTTCATGACCGACGCGCCCTTTTCGAGCTTGCCGGAGTAGATGCGAGCGAAGGTCAGCGAACCGACGAAGGGGTCGTTCATGATCTTGAACGCGAGCATGGAAAGCGGCTCGTTGTCGTCAGCATGACGCTCGATTTCGGCTTCGGTCTTGAAGTCGATACCCTTGATTGCCGGGATGTCCATCGGCGACGGCAGGTAGTCGACAACAGCGTCGAGCAGCGGCTGAACGCCCTTGTTCTTGAAGGCAGTGCCGCAGAACATCGGGTGGAACTTGACGTCGATCGTGCCGCGACGGACGAGCGCGCGGATCTGGTCGTTGTCGGGCATGGTGCCTTCGAGGTAGGCTTCCATCGCGGCTTCGTCGATCTCGACAACGGTCTCGATCAGCTTTTCGCGATATTCGGCAGCCTTTTCCTTCAGGTCGTCGGGGATTTCGACAACGTCCCACTGAGCGCCGAGCGACTCGTCGCGCCAGATGAGAGCGTTCATCTCGATCAGATCGACAACGCCCTTGAAGTCGCTTTCAGCGCCGATCGGGAGCTGCATGACGACTGCGGTGGCGCCGAGACGGGTCTTGATCATTTCTACCGAGCGGTAGAAGTCAGCACCGGTCTTGTCCATCTTGTTGCAGAAGATCATACGCGGAACGTTGTACTTCTCAGCCTGACGCCAGACGGTTTCCGTCTGCGGCTCTACGCCTGCGTTGGCATCGAGAAGGGCAACAGCACCGTCGAGAACGCGCAGCGAACGTTCGACTTCGATGGTGAAATCGACGTGGCCGGGGGTGTCGATGATGTTGAAGCGACGCATCTTGCCGTCGCGACCCTTCCAGAAGGTCGTGGTCGCAGCGGAGGTGATCGTGATGCCACGCTCCTGCTCCTGCTCCATCCAGTCCATCGTGGCGGCGCCATCGTGCACTTCGCCGATCTTGTGCGACTTGCCGGTGTAGTAAAGGATACGCTCGGTCGTCGTCGTCTTGCCGGCGTCGATGTGCGCCATGATACCGAAATTACGGTAGTCTTCGATTTTATATTCGCGAGCCATAATGGACTGCCTTTCGGGAACCGTTCGGGATTACCAGCGATAATGCGAGAACGCACGGTTGGCATCGGCCATCTTGTGCGTGTCTTCGCGCTTCTTGACGGCGCTACCACGGTTGTTGGATGCATCGAGAAGTTCGCCGGAAAGGCGATCGACCATCGTCGTCTCATTGCGCTTGCGAGCGGCAGTGATCAGCCAGCGAATTGCGAGGGCCTGGCGACGCTCAGGGCGAACATCGACCGGAACCTGGTACGTAGCACCACCAACGCGGCGCGAACGGACTTCTACGTGCGGAGCAATGTTGTCGAGGGCGGCGTGGAAAACAACCAGCGGCTCCTGCTTCGACTTGTTCTGCACGGAGTCAAATGCGCCGTAAACAATGCTTTCAGCGACGGACTTCTTGCCGTCAAGCATGATCGCATTCATGAACTTGGTGACGATGAGATCGCCGAACTTGGGGTCCGGGTTGATCTCGCGCTTTTCTGCTCTGTGACGTCTGGACATACTTCTCGTCTCTTAACCGTTAAGGCGCTTTATCACGCGGAGGACCTCACGCAGCGCCGAATTTACAAAAAGTCCGAATTACTTCGGACGCTTCGCACCGTACTTGGAGCGGCGCTGCTTGCGGTTCTTGACACCCTGGGTATCGAGAACGCCGCGGATGATGTGGTAACGAACACCCGGCAAGTCCTTCACGCGGCCGCCACGGATCATGACGACAGAGTGTTCCTGCAGGTTGTGACCTTCGCCAGGAATGTAGCCGATGACTTCGAAGCCATTGGTCAGACGGATCTTGGCAACCTTACGGAGAGCCGAGTTCGGCTTCTTCGGGGTCGTGGTGTAGACGCGGGTGCAAACACCACGCTTCTGCGGGTTTTCCTGCAGAGCAGGAACCTTGTTACGCTTTACGTTTGGCTGGCGCGGCTTGCGGATCAGCTGGTTTACGGTAGGCATTCAACCATCCCTTACGTTTAAATCTCAAACCCTTGCGGGCGTAACTCACGCCGTCTCCGGCAAGATCACACGCCTGTCTCAATGCGCAAAACGTGGCCCGATCTGTTTTCGCAGATGGACCACAAAGAGCAGAGGACGCAAAAGAAATGCGTCATGCGTGCAGGCAACATATCTTCAACGTGCGTTTCGAACCTTGTTTGAGGTGATATCGAGGGCGTGTCGCCCCAGATGGCCATGCCTCACATGGGTTCCGATGGCGCGGGTACTACTGGTTTCCCGTCGTCTCGTCAAGGCTGTTAACAAATAATCTTCCCGAGAAGGCCTTGAAATGCGGCCTTTTGGCCCTCGCTTGGACCTTTTAGACAAAATCGCGTGCGGTGGCCAAGATAAACTTGGGCATTGCAGCGAAAGCGGCTAAGGAATCAGAGATTGCAGAGGCCAAGTGCCTGAAATGAGATTCAAATCTCGAATCGAAGGACGAAGAATGATTACCAGCCCGGACAACGACAACAACAACGAAGGCCCGATGGTCTTCATCATCATCGGCAAGGGTTATGAGACCGATGGCAGCGAAGGTGTCGATCTGCACATAATGCTGAAGGCCGCCGACGACGACAGCGCGGTGCGCGAGGCGCTGAACGCGTTGTCCGAGGAAGGTTTCATCGAGGCCGACCTCGACCAGATCGGCATGCTGACCGACATTCCGGAAGAAGAGCCGCACGCATCCGCCTACAAGGGCGCGGTCGAAGGCGAAGTCGCGATCATTCGCTTCAGCTGAGCCGAGATAATGGAGCCGGATGCGCTGAAAGTGCTGATCTATGCCACTTGGCGCGACCGGCTTCTCGTTTTCGACGAGCCGGACTTTCCCGACGTGCTCTGGCAGGTGCCGGGCGGAACCGTCGAAGCCGGCGAAGATATCGCCGAGGCGGCGCTGCGGGAATTCTCCGAGGAAACCGGCCTCGCGCCATCAGCTCCCCTCTCCCCACTTGCCGTCCACGACTACCGGTTTTCTCTGAAGATCGGCGGCATCGCCTGGCATCGCCGGCACTATTTTCATGTCGAGCTTGACGGTCACCATCCGGAGACATGGCTGCACCAGGAGCTGACGCCGTTCGGCGGCGGCGATCCCATCCAGTTTCGCTTCTTTTGGATCGACTTCACGCAAGCGAAAGCCCGGCTGGGCTATGGCATGGAGCACTGCCTGCCGATGGTCGGCTGACCGCCGCGCCCTCCCCGCTCCCTACTTTCCATATCCTGAAACGAAAAAACCGCCCGGATCGCTCCGGGCGGCTTTCAATTCTTGGTATCCGGTCTTGCGACCCGGGCGCCGATTACTCGGCGGCCGGTGCGCTTTCGCCAGCCAGATCCTGAAGCATCGGGGTCGCAACATCGGCGCCCGTGCCCTTGCGGCGTTCTTCGAGGATCAGCTCGTCGCGCGACGTGGCGATACGGCGGATCTGGGTCATCGTGCCACCGGTACCAGCCGGGATGAGGCGGCCGACGATGACGTTTTCCTTCAGACCCTGCAGGCCGTCGGTCTTGCCGGCGATCGCAGCTTCCGTCAGCACCTTCGTCGTTTCCTGGAAGGACGCGGCGGAGATGAAGGACGGCGTCTGCAGCGATGCCTTAGTGATACCGAGCAGAACCGGCTCGCCATAGGCAGGCTTCTTGCCCTGTTCGATCAGGCCGTCGTTGACGTCTTCGAGCTCGATACGGTCGACGTTGTCGCCGACGATATAGGTCGAGTCGCCTGCATCGGTGATTTCCACCTTCTGCAGCATCTGACGGACAATCACTTCGATGTGCTTGTCGTTGATGACAACGCCCTGCAGACGATAGACTTCCTGGATTTCGTTGACCAGGTACGAAGCCAGAGCTTCGACGCCCTTGATCGCCAGGATGTCGTGCGGCGCGGGGTTACCGTCGAGGATGTAGTCACCCTTTTCGATATAGTCACCTTCCATCAGATGGAACGGCTTGCCCTTCGGGATCAGGTACTCGACCGGCTCGACACCGTCTTCCGCCGGCTCGATGATGACGCGACGCTTGTTCTTGTAGTCGCGGCCGAGGCGGATCGTACCATCAATCTCAGCGATGATGGCGTGGTCCTTCGGACGACGAGCTTCGAACAGTTCGGCAACACGCGGCAGACCACCGGTGATGTCCTTGGTCTTGGCGCTTTCCAGCGGCGAACGTGCAAGCACGTCACCCTGGGAAACCTTCTGACCAGGCTCGACCGACAGGATCGCGTCAACCGACAGCTGGAAGCGGGCATCAGCACCGCGCGGCAGCTTCATGACGTTGCCGCTGGCGTCCATGATGACGATCGACGGCTTGAGGTCCGAACCGCGCGGGGTCGAACGCCAGTCGATAACCTGACGCTTGGTGATACCCGTGGATTCGTCGGTCGCTTCGAGAACGGAGAGACCATCGACGACGTCTTCGAACTGAACGGTACCCGAGACTTCCGTCATCATCGGACGGGTGTACGGATCCCACTCAGCCAGACGCTGACCGCGCTTGACCTTGTCGCCGTCATCGACGTGCAGCTTCGAACCGTAGGCGACGCGCTGCGAGGAGCGCTCGACGCCACGCTCGTCGAGAATGGTGACCGCCATGTTGCGGCCCATAGCGACGAGGACGTTCTCCGAGTTGCGCAGAACGTTGCGGTTCTTGATCTGGATCGTACCTTCATACGATGCTTCCAGGAACGACTGGTCGACCACGTTTGCCGTGCCACCAAGGTGGAACGTACGCATGGTGAGCTGCGTGCCCGGCTCGCCGATCGACTGAGCGGCGATGACGCCGACCGCTTCACCCATGTTGACAGGGGTACCGCGGGCAAGGTCACGACCGTAGCAGACCGAGCAGACGCCCGTCTGAACTTCGCAGGTCAGTGCGGAGCGGATACGGATCGACTGGATACCAGCCTTTTCGATCTCGATGACATCGGGCTCGAGGATCATCTTGCCGGCGTCGACGAGACGCTCGCCGGTGACCGGATGATCGATATCATCTAGAGCCGTACGGCCGAGGATACGAACGCCGAGCGAAGCAACGACCTGACCGGCATCGACGATGGCGGTCATGGTGAGGCCCTTGTCGGTGCCGCAATCCACGAGGTTGACGATGCAATCCTGCGCGACGTCGACGAGACGACGGGTCAGGTAACCCGAGTTAGCCGTCTTCAGAGCGGTGTCCGCGAGACCCTTACGGGCACCGTGGGTCGAGTTGAAGTACTCGTTAACGGTCAGACCTTCCTTGAAGTTCGACGTGATCGGCGTCTCGATGATTTCACCCGACGGCTTGGCCATCAGGCCGCGCATGCCGCCCAGCTGGCGCATCTGGTTCGGAGAACCACGGGCACCCGAGTGCGACATCATGTAGATGGCGTTCATCTGCTTCTGGCGACCCGTTTCCGGATCGAACTCGACGGCCTTAATGCGGGCCATCATGTCCTCGGCGACCTTTTCGGTTGCCTTGCCCCAAGCGTCAACGACCTTGTTGTACTTCTCGCCCTGAGTGATCAGACCGTCGTTGTACTGCTGCTCGTATTCCTTGACCAGGTTTTCGGTGTCGCCGACGATCTTCGCCTTCGAGTCCGGGATAACCATGTCGTCCTTGCCGAACGAAATGCCGGCGCGGCAGGCGTGGGTGAAGCCGAGCTGCATGATGCGGTCGCAGAAAATGACCGTGTCCTTCTGGCCGCAATGACGGTAGACCGTGTCGATCATCTTGGAGATGTTCTTCTTGGTCATTTCCTGGTTGCAGATGTCGAAGGTCACCTTGCCGTTCTTCGGCAGGAGTTCGCCGATGAGCAGACGGCCAGGGGTCGTTTCATAGATCTTCGAGTAGGGCTTACCATCCTCGTCGATCGACTTGAAGCGGCCGCGGATCTTGGAGTGCAGCGTCACGACCTTGTTTTCAAGCGCGTGATGCAGTTCGCCGAGATCGGAGAAAGCCATGCCTTCGCCCGGTTCGTTCTGGTTCATGATCGCCAGGTAGTACAGGCCGAGAACCATGTCCTGCGACGGAACGATGATCGGTGCACCGTTTGCAGGGTGCAGGATGTTGTTCGTCGACATCATCAGGACGCGGGCTTCGAGCTGGGCTTCGAGCGACAGCGGCACGTGAACGGCCATCTGGTCACCGTCGAAGTCGGCGTTGAAGGCCGTGCAGACGAGCGGGTGCAGCTGGATGGCCTTGCCTTCGACCAGGATCGGTTCGAAGGCCTGGATGCCCAGGCGGTGCAGCGTCGGTGCGCGGTTCAGAAGAACCGGATGCTCGCGGATGACTTCGTCGAGGATATCCCAGACTTCCGGCTTTTCCTTTTCAACCAGCTTCTTGGCCTGCTTGACGGTCGAGGAATAACCCTTGGCGTCGAGGCGGGCGTAGATGAACGGCTTGAACAGTTCGAGCGCCATCTTCTTGGGCAGGCCGCACTGGTGCAGCTTCAGTTCCGGACCGGTCACGATGACCGAACGGCCGGAATAGTCGACGCGCTTGCCGAGCAGGTTCTGGCGGAAGCGGCCCTGCTTGCCCTTGAGCATGTCGGACAGCGACTTCAGCGGACGCTTGTTGGCGCCGGTGATGACGCGGCCACGGCGGCCGTTGTCGAACAGCGCGTCCACAGATTCCTGCAGCATGCGCTTTTCGTTGCGGATGATGATGCCCGGAGCGCGCAGTTCGATCAGGCGCTTCAGACGGTTGTTACGGTTGATGACGCGGCGGTACAGGTCGTTCAAGTCGGACGTCGCGAAACGGCCGCCATCGAGCGGAACCAGCGGGCGCAGGTCCGGCGGGATGACCGGGACGACCTTCATGATCATCCATTCCGGACGGTTGCCGGATTCCATGAAGTTCTCGACGATCTTCAGGCGCTTCATCAGCTTCTTCTGCTTGAGATCCGACGTGGTGTCGGCCAGATCGGAGCGCAGGTCGCCCGCGATCTTCTCAAGGTTCATCGATGCCAGCATTTCGAAGATGGCTTCAGCGCCGATCATGGCGGTGAACTGATCTTCGCCGTACTCATCGACGGCAAGCATGTATTCTTCTTCCGTCAGGAGCTGGTGCTCCTTGAGCGCGGTGAGGCCCGGCTCGGTGACGATGTAGTGTTCGAAGTAGAGAACGCGCTCCACATCCTTCAGCGTCATGTCGAGCAACGTCGAGATGCGCGAAGGAAGCGACTTCAGGAACCAGATGTGGGCAACGGGAGCGGCGAGCTCGATATGGCCCATACGCTCACGGCGAACGCGCGACAGCGTAACTTCGACGCCGCACTTTTCGCAGATGATGCCCTTGTACTTCATGCGCTTGTACTTGCCGCACAAGCATTCGTAGTCCTTGATCGGTCCGAAGATGCGGGCGCAGAACAGACCATCGCGTTCAGGCTTGAACGTACGATAGTTGATCGTTTCCGGCTTCTTGATCTCACCATAAGACCAGGAGAGAATCTTCTCCGGAGACGCAATCGAGATCCGGATGGAATCGAAATTCTGCGCAGGCACCTGCGGATTGAAAAGATTCATGACCTCTTGGTTCATGCCTGTCTCCTTCATGGGCTGAAAGCCCTCAAACTGCGATGATCAGCGGCAAATCCCGGGCGCCGCGCCATCGCGAAAAAACGACAATAACCGCAGAATGCGGCGAAATCGTCCCTTCCCGGCCAACACGTTACGGGGCCAGAGCTGGGACGGTGCGCGCTACATGGCAGCGCGCACCCTATCAGGTGGTTACTCGGCGGCGTCCGGCAACTGGCCGGTCTGCTGCTCGTCAACCTTCGAGTTCTCGAGCTCGACGGAAAGACCCAGAGAGCGCATTTCCTTGACGAGAACGTTGAAGCTTTCGGGAATACCCGCTTCGAACGTGTCGTCGCCACGGACAATGGCTTCGTAGACCTTGGTACGGCCGGCGACGTCGTCGGACTTGACCGTGAGCATTTCCTGCAGCGTGTAAGCCGCACCGTATGCTTCCAGAGCCCAGACTTCCATTTCCCCGAAGCGCTGACCGCCGAACTGCGCCTTACCACCCAGCGGCTGCTGGGTAACGAGCGAGTAAGGACCGATCGAACGAGCGTGGATCTTGTCGTCAACCAAGTGGTTGAGCTTGATCATGTACATGTAGCCGACGGTGACCTTGCGGTCGAAGGGCTCGCCCGTGCGGCCGTCGTATAGAACCGACTGACCACTTTCGTGCAGACCTGCCTTCTTCAGCATCGAGGCAACGTCAGGCTCATGCGCACCGTCGAAGACCGGCGTTGCGATGGAGACACCACGGCGGGACTGCTCGGCCAGCTTGACCAGCGCGTCGTCGTCGAAGTGGGCGACTTCATCCTTGGCCTGCGAAGCGTAGACATCCGTCAGCTCCGTCTTCAGGTCGGTGATGTCCATCGTCTTGCGGTATTCGTCGAGCAGCTCGCCGATCTTCTTACCCATGCCGGCGCAAGCCCAGGCAAGGTGGGTTTCGAGGATCTGGCCGACGTTCATGCGCGAAGGCACGCCCAGCGGGTTCAAGCAGATGTCGACATGCGTGCCGTCTTCGAGGAAAGGCATGTCTTCGACAGGCACGATACGCGAGACAACGCCCTTGTTACCGTGACGGCCGGCCATCTTGTCGCCCGGCTGGATCTTGCGCTTCACAGCAACGAAGACCTTGACCATCTTCATGACGCCAGGAGGCATTTCGTCGCCGCGCTGGACCTTCTCGACCTTGTCCATGAAGCGCTGTTCAAGGCGCGACTTGGATTCGTCGTACTGGCCACGCAGAGCTTCGAGCTCGGACTGAACCTTCTCGTCCTCGACAGCGAACATCCACCACTGCGAGCGCGGATATTCGGAGACGACGGCGTTGGCCAGCTCGGTGCCCTTCTTGAAGCCCTTCGGGCCTGCGATGGCAACCTGGCCACGCAGCATGTCGATCAGACGGCCGTAGACGTTACGGTCGAGGATCGCCTGCTCGTCGTCGCGGTCCTTTGCAAGACGCTCGATCTCTTCGCGCTCGATAGCCATCGCGCGCTCGTCCTTTTCAACGCCGTGGCGGTTGAAAACGCGAACTTCGACGATCGTGCCGTAGGTGCCCGGAGGCATACGCATGGAGGTGTCGCGGACGTCGGACGCCTTTTCACCGAAGATGGCGCGCAGAAGCTTTTCTTCCGGCGTCATCGGGCTTTCGCCCTTCGGCGTGATCTTTCCGACGAGGATGTCGCCCGGCTGAACTTCAGCACCGATGTAGACGATACCGGCTTCGTCGAGGTTCTTCAGCGCTTCTTCCGAGACGTTCGGAATGTCGCGCGTGATTTCTTCCGGACCAAGCTTGGTGTCGCGGGCCATCACTTCGAATTCTTCGATGTGGATGGAGGTGAACACGTCGTCAGCGACGATGCGTTCCGACATCAGGATCGAGTCTTCGTAGTTGTAACCGTTCCACGGCATGAACGCGACGAGCGCGTTGCGGCCGAGTGCCAGGTCGCCCAGGTCCGTCGACGGGCCGTCAGCGAGAATGTCGCCGCGGTTGATGACGTCACCAACGGTGACCAGCGGACGCTGGTTGACGCAGGTGTTCTGGTTCGAACGCTGGAACTTTTGCAGACGGTAGATGTCAACACCGGACTTGCCGGCGTCGAGGTCTTCCGTCGCGCGGATAACGATACGCGTCGCGTCGACCTGGTCAACCACACCGCCACGGCGAGCGCCGATAGCAGCGCCGGAGTCGCGGGCAACGATCGGCTCCATGCCGGTACCGACGAACGGAGCTTCAGCGCGCAGCAGAGGCACGGCCTGACGCTGCATGTTCGAGCCCATGAGAGCGCGGTTGGCGTCGTCGTTTTCCAGGAACGGGATGAGAGCGGCTGCGACCGAAACGACCTGCTTCGGCGAAACGTCCATCAGATTCATGCTGTCGCGCGGAGCGAGCATAACTTCGCCGGCGTGACGGCAAACGACGAATTCGTCGACGAACGAGCCGTCGGAACCGAGTTCGGCGTTGGCCTGAGCGACGTAGTACTTCGCCTCTTCCATTGCGGAGAGGTAAAGAACGTCGTTCGTGACCTTGCCGTCAACGATGCGGCGGTACGGCGATTCAATGAAGCCGTATTTGTTGACGCGTGCGAAGGTCGCCAGCGAGTTGATCAGACCGATGTTCGGGCCTTCCGGCGTTTCGATCGGGCAAATACGGCCGTAATGGGTCGGGTGAACGTCGCGGACTTCGAAGCCTGCGCGCTCGCGGGTCAGACCACCCGGGCCAAGAGCCGAGAGACGACGCTTGTGGGTGATTTCCGAAAGCGGGTTCACCTGGTCCATGAACTGCGACAGCTGCGAGGAGCCGAAGAATTCGCGAACGGCAGCTGCCGCCGGCTTGGCGTTGATCAGGTCCTGCGGCATGACCGTGTCGATTTCGATCGAGGACATACGTTCCTTGATCGCGCGCTCCATGCGGAGCAGGCCGAGACGGTACTGGTTTTCCATCAGTTCGCCGACGGAGCGAACGCGACGGTTGCCGAGGTTGTCGATGTCGTCGATCTCGCCCTTGCCGTCGCGCAGTTCGACCAGCATCTTGACCACGGCCAGGATGTCGTCCTTGCGCAGGACACGGACGGTGTCTTCAACTTCGAGGTCGAGACGCATGTTCATCTTGACGCGACCAACGGCCGACAGGTCGTAGCGCTCGGCGTCGAAGAACAGCGAGTTGAACATCGCTTCGGCCGATTCCATGGTCGGCGGTTCACCCGGACGCATGACGCGGTAGATGTCGAACAGAGCGTCCTGACGGTTCTCGTTCTTGTCGGCGTTCAGCGTGTTGCGGATGTAGGCGCCGACATTGATGTGGTCGATGCCGAGAACCGGGATTTCTTCGAAACCGTGCGACAGGATGACGGCGAGCGACTTCTCGTCGATTTCGTCGCCTGCCTCGAGGTAGATTTCACCCGTCGAGTAGTTGACGATGTCTTCGGCGAGGAAGTTGCCGTACAGGTCTTCGTCGGTCGCCTGCAGAGCCTTGAGGCCCTTTTCGGACAGCTGACGGAGCAGACGCGGGGTCAGCTTCTTGCCGCCTTCGACGACGACTTCGCCGGTGTCGGCGTCGATCATGTCGCTGATCGTCTTCGCACCCTTGAGGGTCTCAGGCGTAAACGGAATGCGCCAGCCCTTGCCGTCACGAACATAGTCGGACTTGGTGTAGAAGGTCGACAGGATCTCTTCGCCGTCCATACCGAGCGCCATCAGCAGCGACGTTACCGGCAGCTTGCGGCGACGGTCGATACGGGCATAGACGATGTCCTTGGCGTCGAATTCGATATCGAGCCAAGAACCGCGATACGGGATGACGCGAGCGGCAAACAGCAGCTTGCCGGACGAGTGGCTCTTGCCCTTGTCGTGGTCGAAGAACACGCCTGGCGAGCGGTGCATCTGAGACACGATAACGCGCTCGGTGCCGTTGACGATGAACGTACCGTTGTTGGTCATGAGCGGCATGTCGCCCATGTAGACGGACTGTTCCTTGATGTCCTTGATCGACTTCGCGCCCGTATCTTCATCGATATCGAACACGATCAGACGGAGAGTAACCTTCAGCGGCGCGGCGTAGGTCAGGTCGCGCTGGCGGCATTCATCGACGTCGAACTTCGGCGGTTCGAACTCGTAGGACACGAATTCCAGCATGGAAGCGCCGGAGAAATCCGTGATCGGGAATACGGACTTGAAAACCGACTGAAGGCCCTCGTCAGGGCGACCGCCCTTGGGCTCTTCAACCATCAAAAATTGGTCATAGGACGCCTTCTGAACCTCGATGAGGTTCGGCATTTCCGTGACTTCTGGGATCTTACCGAAAAACTTGCGTACGCGCCTACGACCATTGAACGAAAGGGTCTGAGCCATCGTCGCTCCTTCAAAATTGCATCCGGGCCTGCAACGGACGGGAACCGATGGCCAGTCGACCCCGTCAAGCAATGTGCGCTTCAAACTCGTCTCACTTCCCGAAATCACGAGGCCGGATTGCCTGCGCGTCTCGGTTCGAGACCATCCTCTTGAAGAACCCATTACCCAAAAGCCGTTTTCACGCGGCTTTTGGGTAATTCGTTCCGGGAAACGGCAAATGGGAGGCCGGAAATCC
Source organism: Rhizobium sp. 2MFCol3.1 (assembly GCF_000377565.1). GTDB lineage: Bacteria > Pseudomonadota > Alphaproteobacteria > Rhizobiales > Rhizobiaceae > Rhizobium. Next base: position 13,681 of record NZ_KB898388.1, read on the forward strand.
AGCCTCCCAGATGCAGTTCAAGATTACTTAACGTCGACCTTAGCGCCGGCGTCTTCAAGCTTCTTCTTGATGTCGGCAGCTTCAGCCTTGGAAACAGCTTCCTTGACAGCCTTCGGAGCGGCTTCAACGAGGTCCTTAGCTTCCTTCAGGCCGAGGCCCGTGATAGCGCGAACTTCCTTGATGACGTTGATCTTGTTAGCGCCGGCGTCAGCCAGGATAACGTCGAACTCGGTCTTTTCTTCTTCAGCAGCAGCCGGAGCAGCGCCACCGCCAGCAGCAGCAACTGCTACCGGAGCAGCAGCGGAAACGCCCCACTTTTCTTCGAGAAGCTTGGACAGTTCTGCAGCTTCCAGAACGGTCAGCGAGGAGAGGTCGTCTACGATCTTTGCGAGATCAGCCATTGTATCAATTCCTTATGTTCGGTTCGAACCGGTTGTTTATAAACAGCAAAAAACCGCCTTATGCGGCTTCGTCCTTCTTGGCGTAAGCCGAGAACACGCGAGCAAGCTGGCTTGCCGGTGCCTGAACAACGCCTGCGATGCGGGTAGCCGGAGTCTGGATCATGCCCAGCAGCTTCGCGCGCAGTTCGTCCAACGAAGGCAGGGTCGCGAGCGACTTGACTGCTTCTGCGTTGAGCGTCGTTGTCCCCATGGCGCCGCCCAAAACAACGATCTTATCGTTGGTCTTGGCGAAATCCACGACGACTTTCGGAGCGGTGATCGGGTCATTGCTGTATGCAATGAGCGTCTGACCGTTGAAGAGACCAGAGATCCCTTCCGCTTCCGTACCCTGAAGGGCGATTTTGGCCAGGCGGTTCTTCGCGACTTTGACGGTACCGCCAGCTGCGCGCATCTTGGAACGGAAGTCGTTCATCTGCGCGACTGTAGCACCAGCATAGTGGGCCACGACAACCGAGCCCGAAGCCTTGAAGACTTCGTTCAGTTCCGTGACGAATTCGCGTTTTTCCGCTCTTTCCACTGCCTATCTCCAGTAGATGAGACCGTGACCGGCCCCATCGGGTTGCCTTTGCCTCCTGAGATCACGAATGATCCCAAGCGACGCTTGAGGATCCTGTCCCCTCGCGCTCCGCGCCAGAAAGGCTAAGAGGCACAAGGCATCCAAGGTTCGAACCAAATCGATGAAGCGAAGCTTCAAAAATTCGGGCCTTACCCGTCTCATGCAGGCCAAGTGATTAAGGGAAAACCACCTGCAATCTCGGACAGGATTCCGGATTTCTCCGGAATATTCCGGCCCCTTGCGAGGCCGGAATCTGATGAGCCGGACTGACGCCCAGCGAAACTTTATTAAGCGGCCGTGACCGAAGCGACTTCGATCTTGACGCCCGGACCCATGGTCGAAGAGATCGCTACGCGCTTGACGTAGTTGCCCTTTGCGCCAGCCGGCTTTGCCTTGATGACGGCGTCAGCGAAAGCCTTGATGTTTTCTTCAAGAGCCTTGGCGTCGAACGAAGCCTTGCCGATGCCGGCGTGGACGATACCAGCCTTTTCGACGCGGAACTCGACAGCGCCGCCCTTGGAAGCCTTGACGGCGCCAGCGACGTCCATGGTGACGGTGCCAACCTTCGGGTTCGGCATCATGCCACGCGGGCCGAGAACCTTACCGAGGCGACCGACGAGCGGCATCATGTCCGGGGTCGCGATGCAGCGATCGAAGTCGATCTTGCCGCCCTGAACGATCTCGACGAGATCTTCAGCGCCGACAACGTCAGCACCAGCAGCCTTGGCTTCGTCAGCCTTGGCGCCACGTGCGAAGACAGCAACGCGAACGTCACGGCCGGTGCCGTTCGGCAGGTTGACAACGCCGCGGACCATCTGGTCAGCGTGGCGCGGGTCAACACCGAGGTTCATCGATACTTCGACGGTTTCGTCGAACTTGGCGACAGCCCGTTCCTTGACCATGCTGATAGCGAGGTCGAGAGCGTAGAGCTTCGTGGGATCAACACCTTCGTTGATCTTCTTGGTGCGCTTGCCTGCCATGGTCTTATCCTACCACTTCCAGGCCCATGGCGCGGGCAGAGCCCTCAATCATCGCCATTGCACCTTCGATATCAGCTGCGTTCAGGTCCTTCATCTTGGCTTCGGCGATCGTCTTGATCTGAGCCTTGGTGAGCTTGCCTGCGGTGGCGCCCTTACCAGGCGTCTTGGAACCGGACGTGATCTTCGCTTCCTTTTTCAGCCAGTAGCTGACCGGAGGCTGCTTCATGACGAAGGTGAAGGACTTGTCCTGGTAATAGGTGATGACGACCGGGATCGGCATACCCTTTTCCATTTCCTGCGTAGCGGCGTTGAACGCCTTGCAGAATTCCATGATGTTAATGCCACGCTGACCAAGCGCCGGGCCGATTGGCGGGGACGGGTTAGCCGATCCTGCCTTGACCTGAAGCTTGAGCTGGCCTGCAACTTTCTTAGCCATAACTCTCTGCCTTTCACTGACGGCCGGTTGCCCGACCAATAATGCCGGATCGCTCCGGCGGCTGCGGTTGCGTGGTTCGGATTTTAGGACCCGGCTAAGGTGCCCTCACCTTCCACGCGCTTTGCGGCTTTCGCCGCACGGACACAAGCCGTTGCCGGCTTACATCCGAGCTCAGACCTTCTCGACCTGAGCGTATTCCAGCTCGACCGGCGTTGCGCGGCCGAAGATCGACACTTCCACCTTCAGGCGCGAACGCTCTTCGTCCACATCCTGAACCGTGCCGTTGAACGATGCGAACGGACCGTCGGAAACGCGGACCTGCTCGCCGATCTCGAAGCTGACCGAAGACTTCGGACGCTCGACACCTTCCTGAACCTGACCGAGAATACGATCAGCTTCAGAGTCAGGGATCGGAACGGGCCGATTGTCGGAACCTAGGAAGCCGGTCACCTTCGGCGTGTTCTTGATCAGGTGGTAGGCTTCGTCGGTCAGGTTGGCGCGAACCATCACATAACCGGGAAAGAACTTGCGCTCGCTATCGACCTTACGGCCGCGACGCACTTCAACCACCTTTTCAGTCGGGACGAGAATCTTCTCGAAGAGATGCTCAAGACCCTTCTGACGAGCCTTGTTCTCGATGTCTTCCGCGACCTTCTTTTCAAAATTCGAATACGCGTGGACGATATACCAACGTGCCGCCATCTTATATCTCCACCCGATCAGTTGCCGATATTGAGCACGAAGCCCAGCAACCAGCCGATCAACTGGTCCGCGGCAAAAAAGAACAGCGCGGCAAAGACAACCATCACAAGCACCATGATCGTCGAGATCATCGTTTCACGGCGCGACGGCCAAGTAACTTTCAACGTTTCCGTGCGAACCTGCTGCAGAAACGTAAGCGGATTTGATTTGGATGCCATCGACTGCCCACGCAATTACGGCGCGTAAAGCTGAACAGATCAGCCCCACGCACCGCGTGTCTGTTGAACCCCTACATAAACACCGATTCCCCATTACACAAGAGGGGAACCAAAGTTTAACGAAATTAACGGATGCGCGGCATCGCGCCAAAAGGCTGCGTCAGCGCTCCGCCAGATATGGAGGCTCCCCCATATCTTGGCCCCTGTTACCATAGCCCTCCCCTTCTTTGCAATGCGCCGGACTTACTTTTATGGAAGACGCGGCGCGCCAGGGTCGCGCTCGAAGAGCCGCAGCTCGACCAGACCGTATCTGGCTTCAGCCGTTTGCCGGTTTACATCAGATATCGCCCGGAGCAACAGATCGTCCGGATCATAGAGGTCGCCTCGCCGTGTCAGCAGCCAAATTCGCGGATGAACCGCAAGGCGTTCGGCAAGGCCCGAGACGTCGGCCGGCACGATCCGAGGGGCGCCGAGATTGGCGACATACATGTGGCCGTCGTCCGGATCCCGGTACGGAAATGGGCCCGGCAGGTACATCACCTCCGGCGAACCGGCGGTAGAGCCATAGTATTTCATTGCGACATCAAGCTCATTCGGGATCGCAACGACGATATCGTCCGGCTTGACATTCGCGTTCAAGTCAGCGGCCAAAGCGCGAAAGTCCTCGATCGGCGGGCGCAGATATCCTTGTATCACCGCCTGGAGACTTAGCGCGATGACGACCCCGCAGACAGTCAGACGCGCCGGAGCAGCTCGAAAAATGCCAGCCACTCCGCATGTCGCAAGCACCATCAACGGCGGCGCCATCCAGCCGAAGAGGCGATCGATATACACAGGCTTCACCGCGAAGCTCAACGTCAACACGATGCACAAAGGCAGCAACAGCGTCACACACAGTCCAGCCGCCAACGCCCTTTCATGACGCCACAGCACCCACATGCCGGGGATCGCCAACAGGATGATCAGCATTGCCGGCGGAAGTCCGCCGCCAGCAAGTATCCATGCGCTGATCAGATCAGAAGAGGCCGGCTTGATCCAGAATTGCATATTGCCGAAGCTGCGGCTCTGACTGATGAACCACGGCAGGAATGGCGACCATATCACCAAAGCGCCGAGACCGGCGCAGCATGCAATCACGAGCATGCGTGGCTTGCATGACGAATTCGACAGGAGGATCGCGAGCGCTAAGCCGCACCAAAGCCCGAAGGCAATGAAGAGCGCCGTGTTGTGGCACCAAAGAAGCAGCCCGCCGGCGAGAGACAGCATGATGGCCCAGCGCGCCGCCGCATTCGGATTGCCGCTGGCCTGCCGACCGAGAGCTTGGACAAAACCGGCAGCTGAAATGAGTGCCAACGTTGCGGCAAGCGTCTCAAGCGCGTAAGGCCGCGCCTCCTGGGCATATTTGATATTCTCGGCATTGACAGCCAGCAGCAGGCCAGCAAGCAGCAATATCCTTTCGCCCGTCCTCCCCGTCTTCAGCAAGCGTCCTGAGACCGAGAGGAGAAAGACGGTCGCAATGCTTGAAAGCACTGAGAGGCTTCGCAAGCCGGCCTCGCTTGCACCGAAAAGCAACCGCCACGCTTTGAGTAGCGTATAGTATAGCGGCGGATGGGTTTCATATCCGGGAACCTCGCTCCAAAGCTCGTGAAGCGACAACGCCGAGAACCAGGCACTGTAGGTCTCATCGAGCCATAGCGACCGCGTCGCCAACATCGGAATTCTGAGAACCGTGGCGACCAGAAAGATCGCGGCAACGGCGGCCCAGAACACGCCGCGCGTGAGTGAAGTGCTGGGCCCCACAATCACCGGCCCGGCCGGTGAGGCAGCGTCGGTCACACCCTACTCCCGTAGCGACCCTTCACGACATAGATCGGGCGCCCCTTCACCTCGAAATAGATGCGGCCAACATATTCGCCGAGAATGCCAAGGCCTATCAACTGGATGCCGCCCAACAGCAGGATTGCCGTCGCGAGCGACGCATAACCCGGTACGTCGACACCCCAGATCAACGTGCGTACTGTGAGCATCACAGCACGCACCACCGCGCAGAACGCCACAAATGTGCCGATATAAGTCCAGATACGCATCGGGAGGGTACTAAAGCTTGTGACCCCCTCGACGGCGAAATTCCACAGTTTCCAAAAAGAGAACTTCGTCTTTCCGGCGGCGCGTGGTTCGCGCTTGTATTCGATTTCAGCCGTTCGGAAGCCGACCCAAGCGAAAAGCCCCTTCATAAACCGATGACGCTCCGGCAATTGTGCCAAGGCATCGGCGACTTCGCGACTGATCAGGCGGAAATCGCCGGCATTCTCAGGTATCTCGACATCGGACAATGCATTGTGAAGGCGATAGAAAGCGGCGGCCGTCCAGCGTTTCGCCAGCGTGTCAGCAGAGCGGTCCATACGCTTGGCGAGCACTATGTCATAGCCTTCGCGCCACTTCTCGATCATTCTCGCGATGAGCTCGGGTGGATCCTGAAGATCGGCGTCGATAGGAACGATAATATCACCCCGCGCCTCGGCAATCGCCGCCGACAAAGCGGCCTCCTTGCCGAAATTGCGGCTTAGGTCGATTGCACGGATCCTCGCGTCGGTACGGCAGGCACCAAGCAGGATGGCGAGCGTGTTGTCGCGGCTGCCGTCATTGACACACACGATCTCAAAATCGATGTCGGCGATCCGCTCGAGTTCATCGACAATTCGTTCGAAAAAGAGCGGAAGGACTTCCTGTTCGTTGTAGCAAGGGACAACGACCGACAGAAGCGTGGGCGCCTCTTGACTATCGCCAGCCATCGCTTCGGCGTCCGCTGACACCGTCCGCGGCGATAGACGCGACCCAAGGCGCGGCTTGACCGCATGCTCATCAAAAGTGGCTGACTTCAACTTTCGTCTCCGGCGCGGCTCGGCCCACCGGTTTCCTGCAGGAAACTGCATATGATTGACGGGCCGGTCAAATCCCAGCCTAAGATAGCCTAGCAATCAATAATTAAGTCTGAAAATGGCAGGGGCAGAGGGGCTCGAACCCACGGCCTGCGGTTTTGGAGACCGCCGCTCTACCAACTGAGCTATACCCCTTTACGCTTCCCGATCAGCCTGTTGGCGAAAGCCGCGACGCATTGTCGAGAAGCATGGCGCACCCTTTAAGACGCCGAGAGGAGATTGGCAAGTGCGTTTTTCACTTTTTCCCATTCCTCCCCTCGAAGCCGAAACGCGTTCACAGCTTCACGTATCGGCGCCAGTCGTGCTCCTCGCGAAAGCCCAGCACTTCCCTGATCTTGCGGTTCGACAGCAGACCCTCGAATTCGCCGATCTCGCGGGTGAACTTGACGTTCGGATAGAAGCGCGCGGCAAGCTCCCGCGTCGGCGTATTGGCAGAGACGGTATCGTTGGCGGCGTTGAACACCTGGAAGCCGAGGCCGTCCTTCTCGATGCAGAGATGGCAGATCTGGCCGAGATCGCGCGCGTCGATATAGCTCCAGGCGATGCGCTTGCGCATCTCGGGATTGGCGAAATAGGTCGGGAAGTTCTCGTATTCGTGCGGCTCGATAACGTTGCCGATTCGCAGCGCGTAGATATCGGCGCCGGAGCGCTCGGCAAATGCCCGCGCAGTCTTCTCGTTCAGCACCTTCGACAGCCCATAGGAATCCATGGGGTTGACGTCATAGTCTTCATCCAGCGGGAACTGATGGAAATCGCGATGACCCTCGGCAAAGCAGACGCCATAGGTAGTTTCGCTGGAGGCAACGATGATCTTGCGCACACCGAGCTTCACCGCCGCCTCGATGACATTATAGGTGCCCATCGTGTTGATGCGGAAGGTTTCGTTGTCGGGCTTGATCAGAATGCGCGGGATCGCGGCGAAATGGACCACGGCATCATAGGGAAGAACACCCCTGCCCGCTTCCAGATCGGGAAAGTCGCGATGCATGGAGAGCGCGTTATAGACCTGACCGCTATCGGTGATGTCGACGATCAGATTGGTGACACCAGGGCTGTCGAGCGGCACGAGATCGATGTTGTGAACTTCGTAGCCGGCATTGACCAGCCACGGCACGGCATGACGCCCCGCCTTGCCGGAGCCGCCCGTAAACAGAATGCGCTTCTTCATGAAATATCCTCCCATTCCTCACCATGGAAGGCATACATAAAGTGTCGCGTCGGCAACGCAAGGCCACGCTGCCTGATGCCGGCTCGACTAGGCCGCGTCGAGTTCCGGGATGGCCGCCAACGCAGTCTCGAGAGCCGCGCTCTGAATCTTGATCTCGTAGGCTACCTGCAGGTTCATCCAGAACTCAGGCGTGGTGTTAAAGAATTTGGCAAGGCGCAGCGCCGTGTCAGTCGTGATGCCCACCTTCTCGGCGACGATCCGCTCTATCCGTGTTCTCGGAATGCCCAGCTTCTTGGCCAGTGAATACGGCTTCAAATCAAGCGGCTCAAGATAGAGTTCCCGCAGGACTTCTCCCGGGTGGATGGCTGGCAGCTTGTTTGTGCTCATGATCAGAAACTCCATGCCTGCAATCAATGATAATCGGTGATTTCGACCTGTTCGGGGCCGGCATCCGTCCAGACGAAGCAGATCCGCCATTGCTTGTTGATGCGGATCGAATGCTGGCCATTCCGGTCGCCGGACAATCTCTCCAGCCGATTGCCGGGCGGTGAGCGGAGATCGCCTATGCTGGCTGCAGCATCCAAGACCGTTAAGAGCAACTGCGCGCGCCGCACCAACTCTGAAGGGAATCCCTTCCGCACCGAGCCGTCGGCCACCGACTGCGTGAGCTTATCCTTGAACGACCTGATCAAGCGTGCCTCCGATGTAAGACGTATCATATGATGATACGTATGCAGTGACAAGACCTCGATCAGCCAAAAGAAAAGGCCCCGCTGTTTCCAGCGAGGCCTTTCCTAACTCAAAGCAACCCTAAGGATTACTCGATGATCGAGGCAACGATGCCAGCGCCGACGGTACGGCCGCCTTCGCGGATAGCGAAGCGCAGCTTTTCTTCCATCGCGATCGGAACGATCAGCTCAACAGCAACCGTGACGTTGTCGCCTGGCATAACCATTTCCGTGCCTTCCGGCAGAGAAACGATGCCGGTCACGTCCGTCGTGCGGAAGTAGAACTGCGGACGGTAGTTCGTGAAGAACGGCGTATGACGGCCGCCTTCTTCCTTCGTCAGGATGTAGGCTTCAGCCATGAACTTCTTGTGCGGCTTGACAGAACCCGGCTTGCACAGGATCTGACCACGCTCAACGCCGTCACGGTTAACACCGCGAACCAGAGCGCCGATGTTGTCGCCAGCCTGGCCCTGATCGAGCAGCTTGCGGAACATTTCAACGCCGGTAACCGTCGTCTTCGAGGTGGCGCGGATGCCGACGATTTCGACTTCTTCACCAACCTTGACGATGCCGCGCTCGACGCGACCGGTCACAACCGTACCACGACCCGAGATCGAGAACACGTCTTCGATCGGCATCAGGAAAGGCTGGTCGATCGGACGCTCAGGCGTCGGGATGTAGGCGTCGACAGCGGCCATCAGTTCGCGAACGGCGTCTTCGCCGATCTTCTTGTCCGAATCGTTGAG
>NZ_KB898389.1 GCF_000377565.1 Rhizobium sp. 2MFCol3.1
ATTCTCCGGCGTCTACGCCAATGCCATCAAGGAAACGCACTGGCTGAGCTATGCGAATTACGGCGCGCTGGTGTCAGGCTCGAACTTCTCCACCGAGGCGCTGGCCGATGGCGAGACCGACGTCTTCATCAACATCGACCTTAAGACGTTGGAGACCCATTCTGGCCTCGCGCGCGTCATCATCGGCTCCCTCCTCAACGCAATCTACAATCGGGATGGAGCGATCAAAGGGCGCGCATTGTTTCTGCTCGATGAGGTCGCAAGACTGGGCTACATGCGCGTTCTGGAGACGACACGCGATGCTGGTCGGAAATACGGGATCACGCTGACGATGATCTATCAGTCGATCGCGCAACTGCGGGAGACCTATGGCGGTAGGGACGCGTCCAGCAAGTGGTTCGAGAGCGCAAGTTGGATCTCGTTTGCCGCCATCAACGATCCAGAAACCGCTGACTACATATCGCGCAGGTGTGGTACGACGACCGTCGAGATCGACCAGGTCAGTCGCAGTTTTCAATCGCGCGGGTCCTCACGAACACGCTCGAAGCAACTTGCCTCCAGGCAGCTGATCCAGCCGCACGAAGTCCTGCGCATGCGCGCGGACGAGCAGATCATCTTCACCGCGGGCAATGCACCATTACGATGCGGTCGCGCGATCTGGTTCGTCGGCTGGACATGGGAACCAAGCCAGTCGGTAAACGTTGCCACTACGCAACCTAAACGTAGGAGAAAACGCCATGATCGCTGCAGAACAGGTTCAGGAACACATGGAAGTCATCGGCGCTGATGGTGCGCATGTTGGTACGGTGGACCACATGGATGGCACGTCTCGCATCAAGCTGACAAAATCGGACTCTGACGATGGTCAACACCACTTTATTCCTCTGGATTGGGTCGACCACGTCGATGAGCACATCCACCTGACCAAGAGTGCTGAAGACGTTCGTAGTCAGTGGTCCTCCGTCAACTAAAGGTTTCAGGAGCCGCTTCAGCGGCTCCTGTTTTATCGCCTCCGCGGCACCGCCTTATGCAAGAATATTCAGCCATTCTGACAAGAGTCGCAATCACTCGATCTCGACCGGCAAAAAAGATATCTGCAAGACTTTCTCCAAGCACGTCGTGGTCGCTAGTTCGCGCGGGCTTTGTTGAAAACACCCGCTTCCAATCTGCTAGAAAGGCAGTCAGGTACTCCATCCGGCCACCCTGCCTGCGCCACGCTTGGAATTGAGTTCTACCGATGCTGACCGGACCCCTACGGCCGAGTGAGAACTATCGTCTGCTCTGCTTGTGTTTCTGGTCTGGGGCGCCTAAAGGTGACCGCGATGTCAAAGAGATCAGGTAGCGCCGATTTGCCGCTTCACAGCGGACGAGTTCCCCCTTGGTTGGGGGAGCGCATGACCAAGCTTGGCGTTCTTATCGCGGAAGCGATTATCCACCACTATGGCCGTGATGAGTTTTTGCGCCGACTATCTAACCCGTTCTGGTTCCAGTCGTTTGGATCCGTCATGGGCATGGACTGGCACTCTTCCGGTATCACCACCAGTGTGCTGGGGTCGCTAAAGCGCGGTTTGAAACCGCGGGCCAGGGAGCTTGGGCTCCATGTCTGCGGTGGCCGCGGCTCCCATTCGCGGAAAACGCCGGACGAACTTGTTGATGTCGGGCATCGCGTGGGTCTCGATGGCATCGGGCTCGCCAATGTCAGTCGCCTCGTGGCGAAGGTCGATAGCGCTGCGGTTCAGGACGGATTTGATCTCTACCTGCATGGCTTCATCGTTGCCGACGACGGCAAGTGGGTTGTCGTGCAGCAGGGGATGAACGACGCGAGCCGCCAGGCGAGACGGTATCATTGGCTTTCCGAGGGGCTGGAAAGCTTCATCGATTCCCCGCACAGCGCGATCGAGGGGCGAACGCAGGGCGATATCATCAATCTCGCCGACAAGCGCGCGGAGCGTTCTCGCGGCGGACAACTGGATATCCTTGCTTCGCTCGGACCGGATAGAATTGTTCGGGAAGCGTCCGCGCTCGCCCGCAAAGTCGAGGAAGTACCTGCGCCGGAACCGGCACAACTGTCGCTGCCACACCTGATCATGCCCGCTCATCACGATGTCCGCGAGACGGATGTAAACATGAAGCGGCTGCATGGCAGCCTGGCGGCAGCGGCGGATCGCGGTCCGGTCGACTTCCAGGAGTTGCTGATGGTCCCAGGCGTGGGAGCGCGAACGGTCCGGGCGCTTGCGATGGTGGCGGAAGTGGTCCACGGCGCTCCCTGTCGTTTTTCAGATCCCGCGCGATTTTCGATCGCCCATGGCGGCAAGGACCGGCATCCGTTTCCCGTGCCGCTGAAGGTCTATGACGAAACCATCAACGTCATGAGATCAGCCGTTGCGAAGGGTCGATTGGGGCGCGAAGAAGAACTTGCCGCCCTGCAGCGCCTCGATATTCAGGCCCGCCAGCTTGAGCGCTATGTCACCGGCCCCGATCTCAAGGTGTTCATCGCTGGCGAATTTCGAGACAGCGCGAGCTTCGGGGGCCGCAGCGTCTTCGGCTGGGAGGAATGACCAGTCACGCTTTGTTAGTTGTTGTGAAAGTGCCCTTGGTGCTTAACCATGATGCGGCGCCGGTCATGCAGCTCCACAGCTCAGATGCTGGGATCAGATAGGCTCTTGCCACTTCCGCCGGCTGACCGGCGCGGCCGATCATGGTTTGCTCGCCGAGCTTGCTGATCTTTTCTCGCACCATTATAGATAGGATCAGTAGCGTCCAGATCGGCCCGCGAGAGATGGAGTTGACCCGAATGCCTTTCTCACGTTGTCGGCTCGGGCCGGTAAGCTCTGCCTCGCAATGGGTAGCTCCGGGCTGTCCCTGATTCCCGATATCGCAGTCTCTCCATCCCTCAGGCGCTTAAATCAAAGGGTTTCCGGTGTACCTAGGACCGGGGAAACGATCCGCGGGATTCGCGTATCGCTGTCAAAATACACTGAAATCCAGATAGACGGGCAATGTATCTCCGCGGTCAACGCACCGCGTGATACCCACCATAAAGGCCAATACCGATATAAAGCGCGAGAGCGGCCAAAGCGATAGCTAGGCCGACCCAAACCGCGCCTCGGCCGAACCGAACCTTGTCTCGGTTAATTGCTGGGGTGTCGGTGGAGGGCGCAAGGGATGGTTCGTTGTGCTCGTTCATATGAACCTCCTGGTGTTCGTCACTCCAGTGACGTTTTGAAAAGGGCAAAAGTTCCTTTGTTCGATACCGTACAAAGTCTCTCGGCCGACGCCCCTCGTTGTAGTCTGGATGTTGAAAGACATGCCAGTCGTGTCCGTGGTTATTCGACAACTGCTTCACATGTCCAAGATACATACGCTGTTCGCAGAGGTTTGCCGGCCAATTTAGGCCCAATATGCCGGTCCTTTTCGCTACAGGGTGTGTGGAGAACGCAGCCACCGAAGCAAGCTTTTTTGGAAGCAATATGGCGATTATCAGCGAGCCATTCGCCGTCGAAGACCTTGCGTCGAAGTTCAATGAGATGGTCAACACTGCCAGTGGTGTTGAGTAAGTCTGGCTCATCTTTGACCTTGGTTTGGTGGCTGGGCGATTGTGCGAGGATTGGTGCGCGTTTTCCAGCCAGACCATTAACGCAGCAACGACAATTCACGTCTTGCGTGGCGACAGCTGGCTGAATAGCTCGTGACCGGAAGATTGGGTGTGGAGGGGAGACGTGCGTTTTACAAAGTCGTTGAAGTCGCCGTCGGTAGGTCCGTTGTCCACTCAATCACAGTTGTCCTGACCGCTGCCGCCGCTGTTCTGTTCGGACCACCGTTCATCCCGCCGGTCGTGCGCGCGCCGTTAGCGCCTGAGCTTCCAGAGCCGGTGGCTCATTTCCCGACACCCAATGGTGTATGTCGCCAAGCTGAGGAGACAAGTTGAAGAAGGCACGGTGCGTCCCGAAAGGAGTGGCAAGTCACTATCAGCGCAGGGTCTCAACAGTCCGCTGTTGGCAGACCCAGCGTTGCAATGTCCGCCAGCGTACTCAAGAACATGAACAACGGGAGGATGTTATACAGCCGACGAATTTCGGCATTCGAGCCATACTCGCAGCCTCATCCAATATCATTGAAGTCTCATGTCAGCCTTTGATCCGTCAACAACACACAACCGGCTGCTGGCTAGTCTGCCGACGGCAGAATATAACGCTATCGCTGGTAACCTCGAGGCGATCGATCTTCGGCAAGGTTTTGTCGTTGTCGGCGCAAATGGGCCAATCGATTATGTCTATTTCCTGTGTAGCGGTATCGGCTCGGTTATCACTGTCTCGGCGGATGGGAATCAAGCGGAGGCCGGGATGTTCGGGCGGGAGGGATTTTCGCCGACTTCAGCGGGCGTAGGCGGCGCCGTGAGTGTCCACGAGGTGCTGATGCAGGTCGCCGGCTGGGGCTATAGGATGACGGTGGATGCAACACTAGAGGCAATCTCGACCTATCCGGCCTTCGCGAACCTCCTTGCTAGGTTCATCCAGACTTTCGCCACGCAGATTTCCTATACGGTTTTGTCGAACGTCAACTATCAGATAGACGTACGGCTTGCCCGATGGCTTCTCATGTCGCACGATCGTGTCGACGGCGACCAGATTTCGCTCACCCACGACTTTATCTCTTTGATGCTTGGTGTGCGGCGCCCGAGCGTTACCACCGCTTTGCATGTTCTCGAGGGAGAGAAATTCATCCGAGCGGAGAGAGGCCTGATTACAATCCGCAACAGACGTGGTTTGGAGGAGTTTGCCGGTGATTCATATGGGCGGCCCGAGGAAGAATACCGGCGCCTTATTGGAACATTCTAGCGCGGTGCGACAACGGCCGAACGATATCGTTCACGCAGCGTTCATGGGGAAATCCGACTCGGTTCTGAAAATATTAGCCGCATGCCGTCGTCAATCTGGAGCTGGAGGAGGGGCTGAGCTGCGGCGGAGAACACTTAATAGACTAGCGAGAACGTATGACTGCGATCATGGCCTGGAAAAATCAGGCCGGTCGAACCGCACCTTGGTGCAGCAGCACGGCTGGTTGCCGCGGACCACGATCAGGTCGCCGCCGCTGGCTTGCGGGATTAGCTAAACTTGATCACGTCGCGAAATGGAACTGTGGCAAGGAGGTTTCCCTTTTCATCTGTGATCTCAAATCGCATTCCGTCGATACGCTGATCATACAAAATAAGCTCCGCAACCATTTCTCTCGCGGATTTCGTCGCTTCCCATCGCGCTTCTTCGAGCGAGGGTAGGTCAATCCCCTCTTCGTCGATATCTAGGTTCTCATGTGAACGAACGTTGAAATAGAAGAGCATTTTTTCCTCCGTAAGCGGGTTAAACGAAGGCTAAGTGTTGGCGGTTCCATGCACACTGAATGTATCACATCAAGATGTTTTACGGCTTGTTGTTCGCCCCCGCCCCCAGTAAGCGCTCGAACTCGCGCTCAGGCAGGCCATAGCAACCAGCTGCAAATCGCTCGAGCCCTTTGCGGTTGATCACGATGATCGTTCCACGGTTCGAACGAATGAGTTTGAGGCCTTCAAGGATGTGGAGCGCAGTTGTCACGCTCGGCCTACGTACACCGAGAAGGAAGGCAATATATTCATGCGTGATCTCAAGTTGGTCCGCTGTCAACCGATCTTGGCACATAAGTATCCAGCGGGCCAGGCGCTTTTCGACCTGAAACTTGGCATTGGCGAGCGCGGTATAAGCTACTTGCACGGCGAAAACGTGCATGAACTTGATGAAAGGGACTTGCATTGTCGCGCTTGAATTATTTACCGCCCGCATTCTTTCAACCGGTATACGATGTCCGCGGCCGGCGACCTGCATTTCTATCAGGTATGGCACCAATGTGTCGCCAATAATCGTTGATGTCGGCACAAATCCCTCGCTGCCGAACATACCAGCTTCTGCCTTCTTTCCATCAGGGAGCACGCTCATCACGGCGCCGATTCCGCTTTCGGGAAAATAAACGTATTCCAGTAAGGTGTCAGGTCGTGCTATCGGATAACGGGAAGGCAATTCGACCTCTTCCAGATATGGAGCAAGAAGCGCGAAATCTTGGTCACTTAGGGATCGCAGAATTCGGTTCGACATCTGTGACTTTTTCATTTCGTTCGATCAACCCCGACTGTTGATGCAGATCGCCGCTATAAGCCGCGTTATCAAATTGTCCCTAGTGCCGACACGACAAGGTATAATGACAAAAATGCTGGCAAGTCTTCGAAAAGGGCGCGAATGATCCGGTCCAGTGAGTGGAGTGTTTTTCGCTCAAGCGACACGCACCCACCTTTCCGAACGACGCTCGACTTACTGCTTGGCATGGGCTCCCGCCTTATCGTCAGGCCACCTGGCCAGTCCTGAAACGCCGCTCATGCTTGCAAACAGAGACCTCCGCGGCCAGGCTGTCGCCTGTCGAGCTCCCACACCCTTACCCCCCAACGC
The DNA here is from genome assembly GCF_000377565.1 of Rhizobium sp. 2MFCol3.1. GTDB lineage: Bacteria > Pseudomonadota > Alphaproteobacteria > Rhizobiales > Rhizobiaceae > Rhizobium. The sequence goes on from NZ_KB898389.1 coordinate 6,471, forward strand.
ACAGCTGACACAAACATTTGTCTGGCGCCGGTTTAAGTCGCCAAGCTGTGACGCATCAGCAGACCCAAACTGCTCAATTTTATACAGAAGTCAAATAATCATCTTTTATAATGTGTCAAACCTTTTGTGGCGACCGACGTTAATTGGTTGAACACAAAGGAGATCGGTTATGACACACGAAAGCGGACAAAAAGAAAAGGTTATCGAAACAGCGACCGAGGCCAGGCAAGGTAGTTTTGGACGCCCAGTCTTGGTAGTGCTGGTTTGCAGCCTGATCTTGGCTTTGTTGGCATGGGGAGGTGTGGAAATTTGGGGCGAAAGTACGGACACTGACCGTAGTACACCGACATCCTCCAAACAGGATCCAATCAATTCGCAGCCATCGGGACCGGCCGCCTTCGATGACAACGCGCCCGATGGCACAGGACGTCCGCCTCAAGCAATGGATCGTAGCCCGACCCCATCTGGGAATGGCGGGGGTCCCACTCAGGTCACAACGCCAAACGGCACGGAAAAAGTCAATTAGCAGCTCGCTAAGATGTCCTGCGGTGGGTGCGAGCCGTAGACGAATGCTTTCATCGCTCGTTAGTTTCGCAAGGCGAGTGCGTCGGGTCTGGTTACGGTTAGGTTGACACCCTCTCAAAGACGACGCGCTACGATTTCCGTGCCTCGTCGCATGGAGCTGACATCGCGACCATCGACCATCACCTGAACGAAGGGCTCGGTAAACCAGCGTCAGAAGGCGACAATGGCTGCCACCGCGAAAGCGGAGTTGAAATACCCCGCCATTCATTGATTGAGCCGCCGGATCAACTCGTGTGACTGCCGCGTGTAGCCAGTTGCCTGCAGTGCTAAGATCGATCACCTTTGCCGCCTCATGGGAACTTTGATAGTTCCTAAGTGTTGAGATATCGAAGTGCTCGCGGAGGAACCGGTTATGTCATTCATGACGATTGATCGTTTGAAAATAACCAATCACCTCCTCAAGCGCCTTCCTGAAGCAACTTACGGATTACTGCAGCCTCAGATGGAGCGGATGTCTTTGCCTGTACGGTTTTCGCTCATAAAACCGAATCGCAGCACGGAATTCGTGTATTTCATTGAATCGGGAATTGCATCAGTGGTGGCCAATAGCGAAAGCGGGCAAAGCGTGGAGGTCGGTCATCTGGGCCGTGAAGCAATGGCCGGTGGGCATGTGATCCTCAAGGCGGACCGCACTCCAACCAGCACCTACATGCAAATTGGGGGCGAAGGTATTCGTATTCCCGTCACGACTTTCAATAATGCGCTTGCCAACAGCGAAGACGCGCGCGTTCTCTTTCTTCGATACATGCAGTATCTTTCTATCCAAGTGGCCCAATCGGCCCTGGCGAACGCGCGCTACGACGTTCCGGCGCGCTTGGCTCGATGGCTACTGATGTCCCACGACAGGGTTGATTCCGATGATCTACCGCTCACGCACGAATTCTTGGCGCTAATGCTGGGCGTCCGACGCTCGGGAGTAACTGACCAGCTGCACATCGCCGAAGGGGTTCATGCGATCAAGGCCACGAGAGGGAACATCCGCATTTTAAACCGGGAAAAGCTGATGCAAATTGCAGGCGATTGTTATGGATTGCCGGAGCGTGAGTATGCGCGGCTCATCGCAGCGGGCGAGCCTGCGCCTTAGGATTCTGATTGGAAGACGGCCATGCCAGTCTACTATTTTCATGTCGTCAGCCGTAAGAGCAGGGCTGGACACACACGAAAAATCGAGGACTTAGAGGGTACGGACTGCGCTGATCCGTGCGCCGCGAGAGTTGAGGCGATTGCTAGCGCACGTGATCTTATGGCGCATGCTATCCGCGAGGGATGGGACATCTCCTCAAGATCGATCGAGGTCTACGATGCTGACGGGAGTGTGGTTCTGACGCTGCCCTTCCGCGAAGCTATCAACGAGGCCGAATAGTTGCGTTCAACGGCTTACGGAACAGCTCTTCGTAGATCTGTTCCGGTGTTCCGTAGCTGCCTGCCGCGATTGCCTCAAGTTTTTGCCGGTCTAGGATGCGAACATTTCCGCGGGTCGCCCTAATGGCATGGATCCCCTCAAGCACATGCAGTTCGTTAGTAATGCCGGAGCGGCGCACGCCAAGCATCAGCGCGAGAAATTCGTAGGTCAGCGGAAGGTCGTGGCTAAGTAGCCTGTCATGCACCATCAGCAGCCAACGGGATAGCCGTTCGTTGATGCTGTAACGGGCATTCGCTAGCGCGGAGTTCGCAAGTTGAAGCGCGGCGTAATGATTATATCGCAGGAGCAGTTCGAGGAACAGCGCATCTCTGTCGGCGATCTTGCGCAAACAATCTGTTGGCAACGCATATCCATGTCCGGCCACTTGCATGAAGGTTCTATTCGGCGTCGTGTCAGCCCCCAGCACGGTATGAGCCGCGGACATACCTTCAAAGCCAATGTGCCCGACCTCCACGCTTTCGCCATCCGCGCTCATGGCGATCATAGATGCGAGTCCGCTCTCGATGAAGTATGCATGTAACGGCCGTTCATTGTTCTCGACCAGGACTTTTCGCGATGGAAGTTCGACAGGTGTGAGATGCGGCATCAGAGCGGACAGACTGTTGTCAGGAAGGGCGCTTAAGATTCTGTTCCTAATATGCGCCAATTCAATGCCTGCCATTGCCATCCCCGAGTCACCGATTAACCGGCTCCAGCGGCGACAATAGTCGGGAATGGCATGTCAATTCCATAGGGGCCACGCATCTGTGCGGTTTCGACAATTTCCCTACCAGATGCGCTAAGCCATTGCTTCTACGGGACTTGCACTGTCATCTTTGCTACGAAGAGCGGCGGTTACGCCGGTCGTACGTGCGTTTCAAGCGGGTGACCATCTCGGGATGATAAACGCGACTTCACACTGTCACGAAGGCGCGGACTAACGCGATTATATGCCTCGGTTTATCAAAATCAGAACTCAATGCTCTTCAAAGTCGACCGGCCGCCGATGACGCCTCCCCGCATGGGCGGCGACGTCGCCTTATAGTGGTGAGCGCGACCTTAGCTATCGACAGGCGAGCGTCAATCGGCCTTTTGCCAAGAAAGGGACCTGCGGGCACGCCTCGGCTTTGAATTCAGTGTTCCCCGCTGGCCGTCCTACTACGAATTAGATTTAGCCTTACAGCGACAAGCCGACGATTGGCTTACTTGCGGGTGGCGTCGATGTTTTGGCCCAATCGATAGGTTTCTCATCGCCGAAAAGACCCGTGCGCAATGCACGGGCCTGTTGATCGTGCTAGGAAGCTTAGACAGGTGGAGCGGCGCCGCCGTGGAGCGCGCCGAGCAACCATAGGACAATCAGAATCACCACAATCAGCCCCAGTACGCCACCTAAGCCTCGGCCGCCGTAGCGCCCATGTGCGTAATATCCTCCGCCTCCGCCGAGCAGTACCAAGATAATCACGATAATAAGAACAGTGCTCATGTGCTTTTTAACCTCTATTTCAATGACCTATGATTACCCAACGCGGCCGATGTCATGAAGTTCCGCCTGTGGTTGAAACTTATGTCACGCCAAATCGCGATCGTCAGCGAGCAACCACTGTAATGGCGAGTTGATTTCCTAGTCCACCGTGCGGCCAGGTCCCAGTGCAACGCGTTGCGCAGACATATCGAGGTCGAACACACGTGCCGGTCAGGACACGGGGAGCGAAGAGCTCGTCTCATCTGAGATTAAATGAGTGAGGTGCAGCCTTAGACCGTTCAAGACGAACTAATGCGCTGTTCCGTACGTTTCCCAGGCGCGTACGAACGGGCGACGGGCACGTAAGATTTGGTTGTTAGCTCGTTCTGGATATTGATAGCTTTGCGGTACGGACGATATCTCGGCCATTTGATGGAGTCCGGCGAGGTCGATTGGCGTCGGGTTCATCGTTGGAAACATCGCGACGGCAGTCAAGGGCTTCAAGCACGCTTTGAACGATATCCCAATCTTTGGGGGGAAACAGCTCTTGATCATCATTCGCGTCTATGGGCTAGTCTCTCGCGGCTGGGCTTCGCCCTTGTAGTGATACTATTCTGCTACGCTGGTTTGACCCTTGATCCCAGTCGAGTGGCCAGCGTGGGCAAACGCGCTAGATTGCATCCGTCAACCACTCTTTGCCCGCGTACTTTACTTCTTTATTACAACGTTTTCGGCGCCATTCGGCATCTGCAACCTTGTCGGCGCCCAGCACCGTCGAGTAAAGTTGCCATTCGTCGCCGATCTTCGAGCTGGGCTTCACCGTCTCCAGTGTATCGGCACGATCGAGACACTATAGGAATACTGACGATGGAAACCTTAATGTCCATGACAGCGCTGGTTTCCGCGGCGCTTGCGCTTTTGTGGCCGACGCGATTGTCGACCGTGGCCGCCCTGATCCTGAACGGTGCGGCATCGGCATTTGGGTGGTGGAACCTGATAACATGAAACAAGATATGGCTCGACCGCCAATTGCGAGAGGTCTCGACACGGACAAGTTTCTAGCAGGTATCGCAAGAGGAATTGCCGGCGCACTTCTCTTTGCCTTACCGATGCTGATGACAATGGAGATGTGGGAGCTAGGATTTTACATGGACCGAATGAGGCTGCTAATTCTCATGGTCCTCAACCTGCCACTACTCATCGTCCTGTCGGACCGCGTCGGTTTCGAATACACCACAAACTGGCGCGAAGCTACGAGGGATGCGAGCATTGCCTACTGCCTTGGTATAGTCGCAAGCGGACTGATATTCGTTGTGATCGGCGTTATAACGCCCGATAATACACCTCACGAGATCATTGGCATGATCGCCGTGCAATCCGTACCCGCTAGCATTGGCGCGATGCTTGGACGGAGCCAATTGGGTGGGCAGTCCCAACAGGACGATAACGACAGTGACGATCCGGTGCACGAACGCGAAACCGGCTATGGAGGGGAATTGTTCCTCATGGCCGTTGGAGCGCTTTTCTTGAACCTGAATGTTGCGCCAACGGAGGAGATGATCCTTCTGTCCTTCAAAATGACGCCTTGGCATGCCGTCCTCATAATTGTGGCTTCCCTCGCGCTCATGCACGGATTTGTTTACACGCTCTCATTTCGAGGGAGCCACGACCTTGCCGAGGGAACGCGAAGCTGGCATGCCTTCGTGCGCTTCACTATCCCGGGTTACGTCATCGCTGGATTAATCAGCGCATTTTGCCTGTGGACATTTCACCGCACTGACGGCGTCGGAGCTACAGAAATATTGATGATGATCGTCATCTTGAGTTTTCCTGGTGCGATCGGCGCTGCGGCCGCCCGCTTGATCCTGTAGGAGCCCAAAAAAATGACGAAAACGACTGTTGCCGCAAACATCGAAACGAACAAACCTCATTGGATAGAGTGGGCAACGGGGGCTGTGTCTGCTGTTGTCGTCCTTGCGGTTATCATCTGGATCGGCAAGGACGCGTTGACGGATCGCGACACGTCCCCTGACCTTGAAGGTGGCGTTCTTCGAGTTGAAGAACGCAGTCATGCATTTCAGGTACTCTTTGAAGTCCGAAACGGTTCGAGCCAGACCGCGTCACAAGTAGCCGTAAGGGGAGAAGTGTTGGAGGGGTCAAAACTGTTGGAAACGGCTGAGACGATCCTTGACTATGTTCCCGGCCACTCGAAGGTCGTGGGCGGCCTGCTGCTCCAAAACAACCCACATGGAAAGACGATTTCCATCAGAGCCACCTCGTTCAATATGCCATAAGCGAATGACTATGGACGCGTGGACGACAACTGGTTGAGCGGCGAAGCGGTGGCCGAGTTTTTGGGTTTGAGCCGCAGCTTAGGCGCAGTCTGATAACCGCTGATGGTTGTGGGTTAAAGCTCTCTGCGAAGCAAACCGCGCGAAAACCAGAGTAGATCAGAACTATCCACTCTATAGTCGTTGGTCGGTCTCCACGCCCCGCGCTCAAGTCCTTAAGCATAGGGCGTAGACTCATAACGACCTGATCCAGATGCGGGTAGCGAGTAGTTTTACGGCTGCTAGGAAGTTTTGGGGGTCCTTGTCATATCGAGTGGCAATCCCTCTGAACTGCTTGGAGCTTGTTGAAGAATCGCTCGACGAGGTTTCGCTGCCTATAGACCCATGAGCTGAACGGAAAGCTCGCCTTGCGGTTTCGCTTTGCTGGAATATTGGCCCACGCCCGTTTTGTTTTTGCCAAGGTTCGAAGGGCGTTTGTATCATAAGCCCTGTCTGCCAAAATTGGCACCCTTTCCGATATCCTTCAGCATTGGCTCGGCGACCCTGCTGTCGTGCACTTGTCCTGGGGTCAGGTCGATGCCAATTGGACGGCCATCTGCATCGACAAGAGCATGGATCTTCGTCGTCAAGCCGCCGCGGGAACGTCCCATGCAGCCATCGTCTTGATCCCCCTTTTTCCCGTGGCCGCATGTTGATGAACGCGGACACAGGAACTGTCGATCATGACAATATCGCCGTCGAGCGCCCTTGAGACCTCCTCCAGAACATGGTCCCAGACACCAGCCTTTCTCCAACGGTCAGACGATTGTAGCAGGTTGTGTAGGGGCAATAGCGCTCAGGTACAGAGTACCAGGCACCTCTTTACATATCGACTTTTTCATTGTCTCCCATGTCAGGCCTCGCATTTCCTAACGCGGCTGCTGCCATCTTGATATAACTCACGATCGTACCAGGACTGCTCCAGTACTCGGCAAATGATGGGGTGACTTTGAGCACCCGAATAGCCGGATCATCTGGGCTATCCCACCAAGCCTTGGCAGGCGTTGACCAAAGCTCGGTGATGCGCTCGCGGTCATTGCTAATCTCCGCCAATCCCGATATCGACACATACTTGTGTCCCTTGCTATCGGCGAATGCCAGGCAGACATGTGGGTTGTGCGCAATCTCTTCATCTTTGTGCGCGTTCACATCGGTCAGGAAATAGAAAGCGTTCTCTAAGCGCTCGGGATGCGCAGCCATCGGCCGCGCCCGAAGATCGCCCGAAGTTTCGGTTGTTAACATGCAAAAGCCAATCTTCTCAGCAAGATTCCAGACGGTGTCGAGGTGGTTGATATCTGTCATAGTTACCTCCAAATTTACTCGTTAACGGCCCATGGCAGTCGAGGTTCCGTACACACGTTAGCGATACCTTCTGCAGGCGCTGACTGGCGCTCACCGTCACGTTGATGGCCAGGCGGTAAGCAAAATAGACTACGGCCACATGACCGCCGAACTAGCGGCTATCTGCCTCACTTTACATCCGCGATCTCCTCGATGATCCTCGCGCAAAAAGCTGGAAGGTCGCCCGGCTTTCGGCTTGTCACCAAACCTTTGTCACTCACCACCTCCTGATCGATGCATATGCCGCCCGTGGCGTGTCTGAATGGCAACAGTATGAGAAATGAGGTGTGTATAGCGCTGTGCGCTATTCCAATCAGCCGCGGTCTATATAGGTACCAATCGGTTTCGAACCGAGGTCCTGAATGCGTATCATTATTTTGTTTGTATTGCTTGCATTGTCGTCTTGCACACGTCCAGGTCCGGAAACGTTGACGTTGGTCAGCCGACACACGGGGCAAAAAACGGTTACTATCCTCGTGGCCTCCGTCCGGGTTCCCTCTCACACCGTTCCGTACGCGTTTACCGCTGGGCGCGCGGACAGATTGCGTTATCTAAAGGTGACGGTTGCTATCCCCCCGGGGCACAAGCCTCCCAACATAGAGTGGCCGAAAGGAACGCCCGATCCGACGAAAGCCTTCGCGGTTGTCGGCAGGGAGGAACTCAGTCAGGCCCAGTTTGTCGCCGAAACTAGATCAGAGGGCGCAGCGGGCATCTTTGTCCATGGCTACAACTACAACTATCAGGAGGCGCTTTATCGCCTTGCTCAGATGACGGCCGACTCCGGGATGACTGGTTCGCCAATTCTTTTTGACTGGCCGTCTCAAGCTAGTATTACGGGTTACGTCGCCGATCGAGATTCTGCCGCGTTTGCTCGCGACGATCTGGTTTCCGTTCTTACCGTTCTCGGGAAATCTAACGTTAAAACTACGATGTTGGCACACAGCATGGGAGCATGGTTAGCGGTGGAATCAATCCGCCAACTCAGTCTCATGGGGAGACGAGATGTCCTCAGGAAGGTAACCCAGCTCATTCTGGCGGCGCCCGACATCGACGTCGACCTGCTGCGCAAGCAACTCGCCGCGACGCAACCGCTGTCCCAACCTATTGTCATCCTGGCCTCAAAGGACGATATGGCCCTATCCCTGTCAAAACGACTAGCAGGTTCGGCGGCCACCGCCGGTTCGCTTGACATTGCTGAACCTAGGACCAAAATGCTTGCTAAGGAGAACAATCTGGAGATCATTGACATTTCCTCACTGCCATCCCTAGAAGGTACGAACCATGATCGTTTCGCAGCCTTGGCGGCTGTTTATCCCCAGCTTCAAAATACGGGTGAGCCTAACCCCGTGGCTGGTACGGGTGCTCTCGTACTCAATGGAGCGGGTGCGATCGTGTCGGCCCCATTTCGAATTGGTGGAACCATTTTCGCAAAGTAGATGATCAGAGAGTGACCGAGATAGCCTAGGTGCAGATGAGATCTGCTAAATATAGCTCCATCCAAATTTCCGCGAAAAGCCCGCCGGTTGGTGATCGGGTGACGGGCATCGGAAACACACAACGCTTGCGACGCGGAGGAGGAGAACGCCACCACACGGCCAACCATGTGGTGGGGCGTTTTGCCACTCATTATGCAAGCGGCCCTCGATCCATCAGGAAAATATCTTCTTTTTCATCGCGCTGCCTACCACCGAACGCTGCAGCGGCGCTCGAAATAAAGGCGCCAATGAGGAGAGAGATAGAGCCTATCAACGCCGTTGTCGCGGCGGCTTTCCGGGCCTTATCAGCGGCGGCCTGGGCTGCAACCTTGGCGTCGTCGATTTGTTTCAAGACCGTGTCGACGCGGGCACGGGCGTCGGCCTCCGACAAACCGGTACGCGCTGCGACAATGCTAGCTATGTACGCCTTGTCGCCATCTGGCACCTCACCTTTGGCCGCATCGTTCAAGAGTATACGTGAGACTTCCGCGGATGCGGCTCCATCGTCCCTCGACGCATTCGCTGCGACGCGTTCTGGACGCAAAAGGGCATCAGTGAAGTAGGAGGTCGAAAGATCCGTCTTGGATAGCGAAGATGAACCGACGGCCGTCCCCGCGGCGCCCCCTACCGTTGCCGCTGCACCGGCGGCATTTGCCCCCGCCCCGGCCAGCGAAGTTAAGGATGACGTTAGAAAGCCTACCACAAAGACGGTCGCCACGGCCCAGCTAATGAATCCGTGAGCCGTATCGCGGAAAAAGACCTCGTCAGTATGGGCTGCCACCCATTTGGTGCGAAGTCGGCCTGTCAGATAGCCGCCGAGAGCTGAGGAAAGCCACTGGACCACGACGAGCCAGATCGCTGCCGTCACGCCAACCGCTGCGGCGGAACTGCTTTCGCCTGACCAAGGCGAAACCATAGTTAGGCCAACGCCTGAACCGAGAAGCAATAGGATTAGCGTGGTGCCGACTGCCGCAAATGCACCACCAAAAATAGATCCCCACGACATCGCGGACTTGGAGGACTCGAGGGGGACGGTTTCATTTGCTTGCGAAAGGGACATGATTGTCTCCTATCGCATGAATAACGCGAGAAGAATAATGATTGGCAATGGCACACCGAGAAGCCAAAGTAGAATTCCGCGACCCATAATTAAATCTCCCATTAGATTTATGATTGCGACTTTGTAACGTCGAGGTCGCGCAATGGTTCCGAAAGTGCGGGTTTCACAAAGTCGCGGACAGGCATTTCAGTAAGTCGCGGACACCGATTTCACTAAGTACGGGACAGTGATTTCAGTAAGTCGCGGACAGTTCTTGCGGCGGATTTTGATCGATTTTCGTGAGCGCCGATCTGGCACATTCCCCTCGTGGTTTGAGCGAGGACATGATGCCCAGGCGGAAGCAAGCGAGACATACTGACGTGAAGGATATCCGATCGATCCTGCGGCTTACCTTCGAGCAGGGATTATCGATACGTGCCGTTTCCGAGCGGCTGAAGATCAGCAAGACATCGGTTTCGACGTACCTACTGCGGGCAAGGGAAGCTGGGCTTGCGGTCTGGCCTCTACCTGCGGGCCTGGACGAGGACGACGTTCTCGAGCGTCGACTATTCCGGCGTATGGGACGGCCTCCACGCGATACCGTCGAGCCAAACTGGCCAAAGATGGCCAGCGAGCTGAAGCGCAAAGGCGTCACGCTCCATTTGCTTTGGCAGGAATATCGGGAAGCTCATCCGGATGGCTATGGCTATACGTGGTTTTGCGGCCGGTTTGCCGATCATGAAAGCCGAGCCAGGCCCACCTACCGCAGCCGTCACGTTGCTGGTGTCGCGATGGAATGCGACTATGCTGGCCATACGATCCCGATCATCGATCCATCGACTGGCGAGATCCGCGCAGCTCAGATCTATGTCGCGGTTCTGAGCGCGTCGCAACTGACGTTCGCCTATGCCAGCTTCAGCCAAAAGCTGCCCGACTGGATTGAGGCCAATCAGCGGGCCTTTAGTTACTTTGGTGGCGTTACGAAGACGACGATCTGCGACAACCTCAGATCGGCTGTTGCCAAGGCTCTTTGGTTCGAACCCACACTGAATTCGACGTTCGCCGCTTTCGCCGAGCATTACGACACAACCGTTGTTCCGGCACGCCCGCGACATCCTCGCGATAAGCCGTCTGCTGAAGGGACGGTCTTGATCGTGGAACGGTGGGTTCTAGCGAGGCTTCGCAACGAGCGCTTCTTCAGCCTTGTCGATCTTAATATCCGCATCAGCGCTTTGATCGAGGACCTCAATACCCGAACCATGCGGCGATATGGAAAATCTCGCCGCGCATTGTTCGACGAAGTCGAACGCTCTCAACTCAAACCTTTGCCGTCAACGCCGTTTGAGTATTCGGAATGGAAAACCGCAAAAGTCCATCCCGACTACCATATCGAAGTCGACAAGACCTTTTATTCCGTACCGCATGGGCTGATCGGACGACGGGTCGATGTCAGGCTGACGTACCGGGCGGTTGAGATCTTCTTCGACCACAAACGTGTCGCAAGTCACATCCGGAGCTCGCAGCGTTCAGGCCACGTCACCGTCAATGAACACATGCCTAAGGCGCACCAGCGCTATGCAAACACGACACCCCACTCGTTGCGCAGCGAAGCAGCAAAGGTCGGGGTTAATACGGCGACGTTCATCGAGCGTCTCCTCAGTGATCGCCCCCACCCGGAACAGGGCTACCGATCTGCTCAAGGCGTTCTTTCCCTGGCGCGTCGCTACCAATCCGATCGGTTGGAGTTGGCTTGCGAACGGGCGCTGGTGATCAACGCGCTGAGCTATTCGTCTGTCGCCAACATTCTCAGATCTGGTCTCGATCAGGCTCCGGCCATGACCGAGGCTGTGAAGCCGGCCCCGCCGCACGGCAATATCCGCGGCAAAACCTACTATCAATAAGAGGACATCAGATGCTGACACATCCAACACTTGAGCAAATGAGTGCGCTTGGTCTGGCCGGTATGGCAACGGCCTATCGCGAGCTCCTGGAGCAGGCTCATGGAAATGATCTGAGCTTCGACGAACGACTGGGGTTGATGCTTGACCGCGAGATCGCTCTCAGAACGGACCGTAGACTGACAAACCGGCTCGCCACCGCCAAACTCCGTTTTGCCAATGCTTCCATTGAAGACATCGATTTTGGAGCGCACCGGGGACTGGATCGCCGAAACGTCCTGTCTCTGGCGCAGGGTGCATGGCTCAAGGCAAATGAAAACTTGATCCTGACAGGCCAGACGGGCACCGGAAAGACGTGGATCGCGTGTGCCTTTGCACGCCAGGCGGCCCGCCTCGACCACTCCGTTCTTTACGTTCGCATGCCACGGTTATTTGAGGACCTCGCGCTTGCCAGACTGGACGGACGCTTTCCGCGCCTCATCGACAAGCTTGCACGCGTTCATCTGCTGGTGCTTGATGACTGGGGAACCCATACCCTGAACGATCGGCAGCGCCTCGATCTGCTGGAAATCTTTGAAGAAAGATACCGTCGGAAATCCACTCTGATCACGGCCCAGCTTCCTGTGGCCGCATGGCATGAGATGATCGGCGAGGCAACTCTAGCGGACGCGATCCTGGACCGTATTGTTCACAATGCCCACCGTATAACGCTCGAAGGCGACAGCATGCGGAAGCGGAAAACACCAACGCTCTTGACCGGCGCCGAAATAAACGAAATCAATCACCCATAACAGCAACCAGGCTGGCGGAACTCGATCGAGCACGCTGTCCGCGACTTAGCGAAATGCTTGTCCGCGACTTGCTGAAATCGCTGTCCCGATTCATTGAAATCCGCA
>NZ_KB898390.1 GCF_000377565.1 Rhizobium sp. 2MFCol3.1
TCCCTTCGCCGAGACCTTTTCCCAAGCACCTGCCGGAACCCGTCTACGACAGCGGCGAGATCGTCCGTCGCATCAGCACGACCAAGGGCTACATCGTGTTCAAGGGGCAGGCCTGGCGCGTGCCCGGCGCCTTCAAGGGTGAATGCCTGGCCATCCGTCCGCTCGACCGCGACGGCCTATACGGCGTCTTCTTCGGCGCAACCAAGGTCGCCAAAATCGACCTCACGAACACGCCGTGAGTGTCAGGCATGTCTCCGAACACCTGTCAGGGATGTCTCCGGGCTTTACACTCGTCCCGAGGATCTGCTGAGCAACCAACTTGCTCGACGTGAGTGGATAGCTTGCACCATGGTGGCTGCAAGCGAGACCCATCTGCACCCTTGCACCCTTGCATCCGTGGAGACGTGCTTAGATCCTCGGGACGAGCCCGAGGACGATGCCGTGACTGAGGAAAGCCTTGCCTCTTCAGTCGCTTAGCGCCATTTCAGTGTTGGGGAGGCGACGTCCACCCAACCCTCCACCGTCATGCTCGGGCCTGTCCCGAGCATCTAAGCACGCCGCAACGAGTTCGACGTGCATGGATCACTCGCACTACGTTGGCCCCGTAGCCCGAAACGCCGAAACTGCCGTCGCGATCCTCTTCCTCCCCACCTTTGTTCCACCCCCACAACCCGCCACAACCGCGCCACATCAATGGCGCGCAATTGTTCATTTATTGTTCTTGTTTCATTCCAATTTCTATGCCAGATTGCAATCCGCGACCATGATGGGTCGCGGTTTCAGGTGCAAGGGGTTGCACCACAGGGGATCTGGGCCAAGGGGTTGGGCATGGTAGCGCGCGTCAGCACGGTTGCATTCCAGGGCATAGAGGGGGTTCCGGTCGAGGTCCAGGTCATGGTCGCGCCCGGCAAGCTGATCACCCAGATCGTCGGCCTGCCCGACAAGGCGGTGGCCGAAAGTCGCGAGCGGGTGCATGCCGCACTCCATGCCTCCGGCCTGGCGCTCCCCGCCAAGCGCATCACCGTCAATCTCGCCCCCGCCGATCTCCCCAAGGAAGGTAGCCACTTCGACCTTCCCATCGCGCTCGGCCTGATGGCGGCGCTCGGCGCCATTCCGGCGGATGCGCTCTCGGGCTATGTCGTCATCGGCGAACTCAATCTCGACGGCACGATCGCCGCCGTCAACGGCGCGCTGCCGGCCGCGATCGGCGCCAACGCGATGGGGAAAGGCTTGATCTGCCCGGCCGAAAGCGGCCCGGAAGCTGCCTGGGCCGGCGCCGAGCTCGACATCCTGGCACCCCGCAGCCTGATCGCCCTCGCCAATCATTTCCGCGGCACCCAGGTGCTCTCGCGCCCCGAGCCGTCGATCCGCGCCACCGCCGCTAATCTTCCCGATCTCGCCGACATCAAGGGCCAGGAGAGCGCCAAGCGGGCGCTGGAGGTGGCGGCCGCCGGTGGGCATAATTTGCTGATGGTCGGTCCGCCAGGTTCCGGCAAGTCGATGCTCGCCGCCCGCTTGCCGTCGATTCTCCCGCCGCTCTCGGCCGCCGAGCTGTTGGAGGTCTCGATGATCCACTCGATCGCCGGCCAGCTCTCCGGCGGCAAGCTCTCCGACCGCCGGCCGTTCCGCACCCCGCATCACTCCGCCACCATGGCGGCCCTCGTCGGCGGCGGTTTCCGAGCGCGTCCTGGCGAGGCGTCGCTTGCCCATCACGGCGTGCTCTTCCTCGACGAGTTTCCGGAATTTTCGCCGCAGGCGCTGGATGCGCTGCGCCAGCCGCTGGAAACCGGCGAGTGCATCATCGCCCGCGCCAATCACCGCGTCAGCTATCCCGCCACGATCCAGCTGGTGGCGGCCATGAACCCTTGCCGCTGCGGCATGGCGGGTGAGCCCGGCCATAGCTGCGCCCGTGGTCCGCGCTGCATGACCGATTACCAGGCCCGCATCTCCGGCCCGCTGATGGATCGCATCGATATCAGGATCGACGTCCCCGCCGTCTCCGCCTTCGACCTGATCCGCCCGGCGCCGGCCGAAAAGAGCGCCGACGTTGCCCGCCGCGTCGCCCGCGCCCGTGATCTGCAGCGAGACCGCTTCCGCGCCGCTGGCCTTGGTAAGACCGGCACCAATGCCCGCTGCTCCACCGCGATGATCGAGACCTTTGCAGCCCCCGATGCATCCGGCCTGCAGCTTTTGCGCGACGCCGCCGAAAAGATGAAGTTCTCCGCCCGTGGCTACCACCGCGTCCTCAAGGTCGCCCGGACGCTCGCCGATCTCGACGGCCAGGAGATGGTCGGCCGCATCCACTTGGCCGAGGCGATCTCCTACCGCATGGCGGGCGAGCGGCTGACGGCGGTGGCGTGAAGGGGAGGGGGAGCGGAAGCGGAGACGCAGTGGGAGCGTCGTCGCTAGCTTGGCGGAGGGGAGCAGTCCGGTGCCTCAGGTCTCGCGCGCTGCGCCGACCTCGTAGCTCTGGAGCTTGCGGTCATGAATGCCGAGTGATGGCCATGCGGCGCGCCAGTCGCTCAGGTGCGCGGTTTGAAAATGGCGATCGAGCGAGGCTTGGTCGCGCCAGCGTTCGGTGACGTGAATGAGGCCGGGCTCGAGCACGTCCTCGGCGTAGGAATAATCCAGGCAACCATCTTCGGCGCGGCTCATCTCCACCATGCGCCGCATCACGGGGCGTGCGAGCGCGAGGTTCTCATGGGGGAGGCGGATGGTTCCGACGATCAACAGCATGGGGTGGATTGCTTCGGGTTGGAGGTTGGCGGTGGATGGCAAACAGCATGAAGGGCGCCGAAGCGCCCTCCCTGACGTCGGACTAAGCCCGATCCTCAGCCGCCGAGGCCTTCGAACAGCGCCGTCGAGAGGTAGCGTTCGGCGAACGACGGGATGATCACCACGATATTTTTTCCGGCGTTTTCCTCGCGGGAGCCGATCTTGATCGCGGCGGCAAGGGCGGCACCCGAGGAGATGCCGACGGGCACGCCTTCGAGGCGGGCGACGTGGCGGGCGGTTTCGAGCGCGGTCGCGCTGTTGATGGTGACGACCTCGTCATAGATGTGGGTGTCGAGGATGGCGGGCGCGAAGCCGGCGCCGATGCCCTGGATCTTGTGCGGACCCGGCTGGCCACCGGAGAGCACCGGCGATTCCTCCGGCTCGACGGCGATCACCTTGATCTCCGGCTTCTTCGACTTCAGCACCTGGCCGGCGCCGGTAATCGTGCCGCCGGTGCCGATGCCAGACACCAGGATATCGACCGTGCCATCCGTGTCGTTCCAGATCTCCTCGGCCGTCGTCTTGCGATGGATTTCGGGGTTGGCGGGGTTTTCGAACTGCTGCGGAATGATCGCGTCGGGCAGGGTGGCGGCCAGTTCCTCGGCCTTGGCGATCGCGCCCTTCATGCCCTTCGGACCCTCGGTCAGCACCAGTTCGGCGCCGAGCAGCGCCAGCATCTTGCGGCGCTCGACCGACATGGTCTCCGGCATGGTGAGGATCAGCTTGTAGCCCTTGGCGGCGGCGGCGAAGGCGAGCGCGATGCCGGTGTTGCCCGAGGTCGGCTCGACCAGCGTCGTCTTGCCGGGCGAAATCTTGCCCTGCGCTTCCAGAGATTCGATCATCGCCACACCGATGCGGTCCTTGACCGAGGCGATCGGGTTGAAGAATTCGAGCTTGGCCAGAAGATTGGCCTTCACGCCCTTTTCCTTGGCGAGCTTGTCCAGTCGAACGATCGGGGTATCGCCGATCGTTTCCGTGATCGAGGAGTAGATGCGGCCGCGGCCCGGTTTCTTCGACATGATAAGGCTCCCTTGATGAAATATAGACTGAGAATAGGGTCTAAGCCGGTGGTCGGCCAGAGTAGCTTCACCCGCCAACCCTGTGGTTCAGAGAAAAAACCCTTTGCGAACCACGGTTTACCGAATGATTTTTTCAGGCCGCGCGCGTGGCGATGAAGGCTGCGGTGCCCGCCAGAATGCTCGCCGCCACCCGGTTCAGCGCCTGCAGCGCGCGCGGCTGTTTGAGCAACATGCGCGCTCGCGATGCCAGCAGCATGTAGGGGATCAGCACCACCAGCAGCACGACGAAGGTGGTCAAAAGCAGCAGGCCGTATTCGCGCATCCCGACGTTGTCGATGCTGATCAGCGTCGGCACCAGCGCGACGTAGAAGAGCATCGTCTTCGGGTTGCCGAGCGTGACCAGCAGGCCGGAGAGAAAGCGCATGCCGATATTGCTGGATTTCTTTGCGGCGATGTCCTGCGGCAGCAGGCCCGCGGTCCAGAGCTTGTAGGCGATATAGCCGAGATAGAGCGCGCCGAGGATCTTGATGACGATGAACACCTCGGTGAAGGTCTGCGCCACGAAGGCAAGGCCGAGGATCACGGCGGTCAGATAGGTCATGTCGCCGAGCACCAGCCCAAGGCCCATGAAAAAGGTCTCGCGGAAGTTCGAGCCCAGCGCGCGGGCAACGATGGCTGTAATGCCGGGGCCGGGAATGGCGGCGGCGATGAACAGCGCCGCGGCATAGGCAAAGAGTGCGGTGAACGACATGTGAGCCTCCCAATCGGCTGTGTTCTACGCCTCTTGCCGGGCCGTTTCAACAGGCCGCCGGTTGGCGCCGCAGAGGGGATCGGCGGGCGGCCCTGTGACCAGATTTCCGGCGCGGGCATTCTGTCACGAGCGTCTGCTATTGACGCCTCGGGTCGCGGTTCTAGTTCTCGGTTGGCGGCGGATGTCTGGCCGTAGCCGGAGCCAGAATTGTCGGCCACATGGGGGACGCAACCCGTTCCGGCACCCGTATCACGCCGATCTGGCGAAGGAGAAAATTTCATGTCGACACCCGTCGAAAAGCGCAAGACCGCGGCCCTCGCAACCCCGACCGATCTGAAGAGCAACGCCATCCAGGATATCTCGGGCGCGCTGGCGGCGCTTCTGGCCGATACTTTCGCGCTTTATCTCAAGACCAAGAATTTCCACTGGCACATGTCCGGCCCGCATTTCCGCGATTATCACCTGCTGCTGGACGAGCATGCAGAGCAGATTTTCGCGATCACCGACGAGATGGCCGAGCGCGCCCGCAAGATCGGCGGCACGACGCTGCGCTCCATCGGCCATATCGGCCGCCTGCAGCGCCTGGCCGATAACGACGCCGATTACGTGACGCCGGAGGACATGCTGGCCGAACTGCGTGACGATAATCGCCAGCTGATCTCGCTGATGCGCGAAACCCACGACGTCTGCTCCGAACACAACGACGTCGCCACGACGAGCCTTCTCGAAAACTGGATCGACGAGGCCGAGCGCCGCCACTGGTTCCTCTTCGAGATCACCCGCCAGGCGAAGTGATCGCCATCATTGAGTCCGGACGCCCCGCAGCACACCTTTCAGCCGCGCGGGCGTCCAGCCAAGGTTCATGCCCGCCGCCGCCAGAAGAATGATGGCGGCGCCGGCGATCTGCAGCGGCTGCAGCGCATGGCCGAAGGCGATCCGATCGACGACGATCGCCGCGATCGGGTAGAGGAAGGATAGCGCACCGGTGAGGTGGATCGGCAGCTTCTGGATCGCGCCATAAAGCAGCACATACATCAGCCCCGTATGCACGACGCCCAGCGTCACCAGCAGCGACCATGTCACGCTGTTATGGGGCAGGGCGGAAAAGTCGGTGATCGGCGCCAGCATCACGACACCGGTCGAAACCTGGATCAGCGCGATCAGGTGCGGCGGCGTGCCCTTCAGCCATTTCGCGGCCAGAGCCGCCAGCGCATAGAAGAAGGCCGCGCCAAGCGCCATGGCGATGCCGGTGGCATAATCGCCGCCCGCGCCCGCCACCTGCGGCTTGCCCTCGACGATCCCGATCATGCCGATGAAGGCCAACACCAGCCAGAACAGCTTCGCCGCCGTGATCCGGTCGCCGAGAAACAGGGCGCCGAGCCCGAGCAGCATAAAGGGCTGCGTGTTGTAGACGGTGGTCGCCACCGAGATCGAGGTATGCCCATAGGCGCCGAAGAGCAGCAGCCAGTTGAGCACGATGGCAACACCCCCGAACACGGCGATCCCGAAGGCGCGCAGCCCGATCGTCCCGGGCTTCAGCAATCCCATCGCCGCGCAGACGATCAGCAGACTGATCGCCCCGAACAGGCAGCGCCAGAAGACGACGCCGCTGACCGGCTGACCGGACATGACGACAAACCAGCCGATCGTCCCCGAAATCAGCATCGCCGCCGTCATCTGCACGCTACCGCTGCGGATATCCTGTTGCATCACTGTCTCCCGTTGTTGAGAGCAAGGATATTGCGGTCGCAGCGCCATTTATATAATCTTGAGGCGCCATCTGATGGCTTCTACCTTTCATCGTGAGGCAAAATGAGCGTTCTACCTAACAATGACCTCGACGATATCGACCGCCGCCTTCTTGAGGCGCTGGCCGCCGATGCGCGCATGTCGCTGAAGGAGCTTGCGCAGGCAGCGGGTCTCTCTTCGCCCAGCGCCGGCGAACGCCTGCGTCGGCTGGAGGAGCGCGGCGTCATTTCCGCCTTCACCGTCGATATCGATCCCACGGCACTCGGCTATCCCCTGCAGGCGATCGTCCGCGTCCGGCCGCTGCCGGGGCAGCTACATGTGGTGGAGCGCATCATCCGGGAGACGCCGGAGTTCGTCGAATGCGACAAGGTCACCGGCGATGATTGCTTCGTCGCCCGCCTCGTCGTCCGTTCCATGGCGCAGCTGGACACGATCCTCGACAAGGTCGCGGAGAAGGCCGAGACCAGCACATCGATGGTGAAGGCCTCGCCGGTGAAGCGCCGCCTGCCGCCGCTAAGCTGAAAGCCTAGCCTAGAAATCCGCCATAGGCGAAAGCATCGCCGGCCGGTCGAGACTGATTTGGAGATCGGTGCGGATCATGAACTGCGTGCCGCCGTCAAGCGCACGCGCCTCGCCCTGCCAGCCGAGTTTGTCCGGCGAAAACAGAACCTCGACCACCAAGGGCGCGATGCCGAGCCCACCGAGAATGGCCTCAAGCGGCGGAATGGTTTCGGCAATGACATCAGACAGCACGAATGTGTTATCGTCCCCCACCTTCCAGGCGACCACCGCCTGCCGGTCTTCCAGCCAGCTCAGCCGTACATCCGGATCGAACTGCGTATTGATCAGGAACATCGCCGCGCTCTCGCAGACCGCGAGAGCGTCTGACACCGGCGTGCGGGATTTCAGCGCCCGCTGCAACAGCGCGAGATCCTCGGGCTTCCAAGGGTCGAGCGTCCGCGCCGGCATGGCGCCCATCACAGGCTCCGGCGCCACACCGGCATGGAGATGCATCGGCAGCGAGCGGAAGCCATAGGGCGTGTAGAGATCAGGCTTGTCCGTGTAGAGCACGATCGCCTCGAAGCCTTGGGTCCCGCACCAGTCGAGCGCCTTCTTGGTCACGTCGCGATAAAGCCCGCGCCCGCGCCAAGGCGGCCGCACGGCGCCCGATTGCAGGCCGGCAGCGTTGATTTTGCGGCCGTTGATGACGATAGGCATGGCGAAGGCCGAGAGATTGGCGGCGAGAAGGCCGCTTTCATCGAACCAGCCGAAAGGCATGCTGGTGGGATCGGCGCCGCCGAGGCGTTTCAGCGGGTCTAGATCGATGCCGAATGTATCAGAGAGAAGCGACACCAGCGCCGACCAAGCCTTGTCGTCGGCGAAATAGTCCTGCCGGAAGGTGAGGCCGGAGCTATCGGTCGCCTTGTCCATCACACGCCCGTGGAGCCGAAGCCACCGGCACCGCGCGCCGTCGTGCTCGCCTCGGTGATCTCGGCGACGTGCGCCTGGGTCACCGGAGCGATCACCATCTGGGCGATCCGCATGCCGCGGGTGATCTCGAACGGCTCCTCACCGAGATTGATGAGCAGCACCTTCACTTCGCCGCGATAATCACTGTCGATCGTGCCTGGCGCGTTGAGGCAGGTGATGCCGTTCTTGAAGGCGAGGCCGGAGCGCGGGCGGATCTGACCTTCGAAGCCCTCGGGGATCTCGAAGATCAGCCCGGTCGGCACCAGCGCGCGTTTGCCCGGCGCAAGCACCATCGGCGCACCGTCATCGACGGCGGCGCGCAGGTCCATGCCGGCGGCGCCCTTGGTTTCATAGGCGGGCAGCTCGATGCCTTCGCCATGGGGCAGACGCAGGAGATTGAGGGTCGGGCGGGTATCGGTGTGAATGGTCATGCGCCATTACTTTGCCCCCGCAGGGCCAAGGTCAATTGCAAAGCGGCGCCTAAATCGCTAGATACGCCGCAACTCCACAGGATTCATAGCATGGCCGAAAGTCTCGCCGAGGCGGTTTCCCGCCGCCGCACATTCGCTATTATCGCCCACCCGGACGCGGGCAAGACGACGCTCACCGAAAAGCTGCTGCTGTTCGGCGGCGCCATTCAGCTCGCCGGCGAAGTCAAGGCGAAGAAGGATCGCATCCAGACCCGGTCGGACTGGATGAAGATCGAGCGCGAGCGCGGCATCTCGGTCGTCACCTCGGTGATGACCTTCGAGTATGAAGGCAATGTCTTCAACATTCTCGACACGCCCGGCCACGAAGACTTCGCCGACGACACCTACCGCACGCTGACGGCTGTCGATGCGGCCGTCATGGTCATCGACGCCGCAAAGGGTATCGAGCCCAGAACGCTGAAGCTCTTCGAAGTCTGCCGCATGCGCGACATTCCGATCATCACCTTCATCAACAAGATGGACCGCGAAAGCCGCGATCCCTTCGAGATCCTGGATGAGGTCGAAGAGAAGCTGGCGCTCGATACCGCCCCGGTCACTTGGCCGATCGGCCGCTCCAAGACCTTCTGCGGCTCCTATCACCTGGCCGACAACACGGTGCGCGGCTCCGATACGGAAGTGACGCCCACCAAGGTTAACGGCCCGCAGGCCGTCGCCGACCGTCTGCCGGAAAACGAGCGCTCGGCCTTCGTCGAGGAGACGGAACTGGCCATCGAGGCCTGCCGCCCGTTCGACCGCAAGGCCTTCCTCGAAGGCCACCTGACGCCTGTCTTCTTCGGCTCGGCGCTGCGTAATTTCGGTGTTCGCGATCTCATCAACGCGCTCGGCGAGTTCGCGCCGCCGCCGCGTGACCAGGTCGCCGATATCAGAACCGTGCATGCCGCCGAAGACAAGATGACGGCCTTCGTCTTCAAGATCCAGGCCAACATGGACCCCAACCACCGCGACCGCATCGCCTTCGCCCGCATCTGCTCCGGCAAGCTGGAGCGCGGCATGAAGGCGCGTCTCGCCCGCACCGGCAAGCAGCTCGGCCTCACCGCGCCGCAGTTCTTCTTCGCCTCGCAGCGCCAGCTGGCCGACACCGCCTTCGCCGGCGACGTCGTCGGCATCCCGAACCACGGGACGCTTCGCATCGGCGATACGCTGACGGAAGGCGAGGCGCTGGTGTTCCAGGGTGTGCCGAACTTCTCGCCGGAAATCCTGCGCCGCGTGCGCCTGGAAGACGCGATGAAGGCGAAGAAGCTCAAGGAAGCGCTGCAGCAGATGGCCGAAGAGGGCGTCGTGCAGCTCTTCTCTCCGGAAGACGGTTCGCCGGCTATCGTTGGCGTCGTCGGTGCGCTGCAGCTCGACGTTCTGAAGGAACGCCTGTCGGCCGAATACACGCTGCCGGTCTCGTTCGAAATGTCGCGCTTCTCCGTCTGCCGCTGGATCTCCTCGGACCAGCCGGCCGAGCTTGAAAAGTTCCTGAACGTCAAGCGCGGCGATATCGCCCGCGATCTCGACGGCGACCCGGTCTTCCTGGCGCAGGACAGCTTCTCGCTGCGCTACGAATCCGAACGCTTCCCCGCGATCAAGATGGTCGCCATCAAGGAATATCACGTCGCCAAGGCGGCGTGATCTAGCTCACGCTTTCGTCATGAGGGGAAAGAGGCGCTGCTTGCAGCGCCTCGCCATATTCCATCGGATATAGCGTCATGACATAGTGGCTCCGATTTCATCGGGAAGCCACCATGCTCAAACTCGCCAGCACGATCCTTGCCGCCCTTCTAACGCTCTTCAGCGCCGAAGCCTTCGCCCGCCCGTTCACCGATGCGGGCGGCCGCACGGTGGAGATCCCCGATCACGTCACTCGCGTGCTGACGGCCGGTCCGCCGGCCTCGGTGCTCGTCTACGTGCTGGCGCCGGACAAGCTCACCGGCTGGGTGCGCGAGCCGAGCGCGCAGGAAAAGCAGTTCCTGGCGCCATCGGTACAGAGCCTGCCCACCTATGGCCGGCTGACGGGGCAGGGCGGCACCGCCAACATGGAGGCGGTGATCGCCGCCAAGCCCGATCTCATCATCGATGTTGGCACGGTCAATCCGACCTATGTCTCGCTGGCCGACAAGGTGCAGCAGCAGACCGGCATTCCCTATGTGCTAATCGACGGCAGCTTCGAGAAGACGCCGCAGACGCTGCGAGAGGTCGGCGACCTGCTCGGCGTCGCGCCGCGCGCGCAGGAGCTGGCCACCTATGCCGAGACGACGCTGAAGACCCTTCACGACGGCTTGGCAAAGCTTCCCTCGGACAAACGCCCAAGGGTCTATTACGGGCGCGGTCCTGAAGGTCTTGAGACCGGCCTGTCAGGGTCCATCAACATGGAGATGCTTCAGGCGGCCGGCGCCGACAATGTCGCGGCCGCCGCCGGCAAGGGCGGGCTCACCAACGTGTCGCTGGAACAGGTTCTCGGCTGGAACCCCGATATCATCCTCGCTGCCTCGCCCAAGTTCGCGCAAGCCGTGAAAAGCGATCCATCCTGGGCAAGCGTCGAGGCGGTGAAGAGCGGCAAGGTGTTCACCGCGCCCGCGCTTCCCTTCGGCTGGTTCGATTCTCCGCCCGGCATCAACCGCCTGATCGGCATTCGCTGGCTGGAGACGCTGCTTTATCCTCAAAGCTTCGATGGCGATCTGAAAGCCGACGTGCGGACATTCTTCAAGCTGTTCTATCAGGTGAGCGATGCTGATCTCGACACGCTGCTGAAAGGCGCGCTACCGTCGTCGAAATGAGCAAGGATAGGCAAACCGCCGGCGGAAGCTGGAAACTGATCGTTTTCGGGGCTGCGTTCGTGCTGCTGCTGGCGGTGCTTTCCATGGCGATCGGCAAATATGCCGTCCCGCCCTCGACCATTTTGCGGGCGCTGGCCGCCGGCATCACCGGCACGCCATCCGATATCGATCCGATCCAGCAAACGGTGATCTGGAACGTTCGCCTGCCGAGGGTCGCGGCCGCGCTGCTGATCGGCGCGGCACTGTCGGCAGCCGGCGCCACCTATCAGGGCCTGTTTCGCAATCCGCTGGTCTCGCCGGATATTCTGGGCGTTTCCGTCGGCGCCAGCCTCGGTGCGGTGCTCGCGATCTTCATGGAAATGCCGGTCGCGGTCATCCAGCTCATGAGCTTCTGCGGCGGCCTTCTTACCGTCGGCGCGGTCTATGCGGTGGGTGCAGCGGTGCGCGGGCGTGATCCCGTGCTGACGCTGGTCCTGGCGGGCGTGGCGATCGGCGCTCTGGTCGGCGCCGGCATATCGCTCATCAAGATCCTCGCCGATCCCTATGACCAGCTGCCCGCCATTACCTACTGGCTGCTTGGCAGCCTGACGGCCGTGACCCGTGCCGATATCGGCTCCATCCTGCCGGCGATCATCCTCGGCCTTGTCCCGCTCGTGCTGTTGCGCTGGCGCATGAATGTCATGACGCTGGGCGACGAGGAGGCGCGCACGCTCGGCATCGATACCCGGCTAACAAGGTTGGCGCTGATAATGGGAGCGACGCTCATCACCGCAGCCTCCGTCTCGATCGCCGGCATCATCGGCTGGATCGGCCTCGTCATTCCGCATGTCGCGCGGCTGCTTGTTGGCCCCGATTTCCGTCGGCTGCTGCCCGCCTCCATCCTGATCGGCGGCGCCTATCTGCTTGTCGTCGATACGCTGGCCCGCAGCATCGCGATGATCGAGATCCCGCTCGGCATCCTGACGGCCGTGGTGGGAGCGCCGTTCTTCCTGTTCCTGCTCGCCTCCGGCAAAAGGGGCTGGTCATGAGGGACAAGTCATGAGGGTTAGGCCATGACGCTGGAACTGCGCGATCTCGCCTTCGGCTATGGCGCCCGCACGGTCGGCCGGGGTGTCACGCTGACGCTCGCACGGGGCGAGGTTCTGGCGCTGCTCGGGCCGAACGGCGCCGGTAAGACGACGCTGTTCAAGACCATGCTCGGCCTGCTGCCGGTGCAGGCGGGCGAGATCGTCCTCGACGGCGTGCCGCTCATCTCGTTCAGCCGGGCCGATCGCGCCAAGCGCATCGGTCATGTCCCGCAGGCGCATGCGGCACTCTTTCCCTTCACCGTGCGCGACGTGGTCCTCATGGGCCGCGCCGTACACCTCTCGCCCTTCTCCGCCCCCGGCGCCACGGATCGCGCCATTGCCGACGCAGCACTCGCCCGGCTCGGCATGACGCATCTGGCCGATCGCCCCTATACGGAGATGTCGGGCGGCGAGCGGCAGATGGTGCTGATCGCCCGCGCGCTGGCGCAGCAACCGGGCATTCTCGTGATGGACGAGCCGACCGCCAGCCTTGATTACGGTAACCAGATGCGCGTGCTCGCGCATATCCGCCGGCTGGCGCGGGAGGGCATGTCGATCGTGCTCTCCACCCACAATCCCGACCATGTCTTCATGGTCGCCGATCGGGTGGCCCTGCTGCACGAGGGAACGCTCGCCGGGCTTGGGCCGCCGCAAACGGTGTTGACGCCGCAGCGGATCAAGCAGCTTTATGATGTCGATGTGGTCATGGGCGTCCTGCCGGGTGGCAATGCGCCCGTCTGTTCGCCACGCCTGGATGTAGGAGAAGATTGATGGTGCGCGAAAACGAAATCCGGAAAAACGAAGTGGCGGTCGATGCTCCGGCTGCGACCGATGCCGGCCTGGTCTTCATCGGCCGCATCTGCACACCCTGGACGTCACGCATGGAAACCCCGCGTCAGGGGCGGCACGATGGGCCGATCTGCCGGATCGAGATATTCGAGCCCTGGGCGCCAGCGCTGCAGGGCGTCGAGGCATTCGAGCGATTGGAAATCCTCTATTGGCTGGATCGCTCCCGCCGCGACCTCGTGCTCCAGAGCCCGGCCAATTCGGGCAAGGTGCACGGCACCTTCTCGCTCCGCTCCCCCGTCCGCCCCAATCCGATCGGCACCTCGATCGTCAAGCTGGAGGCGGTCGAAGGAGCAACACTTCTGGTGCGCGGCATGGATTGCCTCGACGGCACGCCGCTGCTCGACCTGAAGCCGGATCGCACCCTCTTCAAACCGATCGCCCCGCCGCAGCCCGGCGATTTCCAGACAGGCGATGAGGGCACGGCGCATTATTGCCAGAAGGCGTGATCGCTGGAAGACTTAATAACTGACGTCGCGCCGGAGGCCCCTTCATCCGGCTGCCGCCACCTTCTTGGATGATCAAAATATGAGATAGTTGTTTCTGCCGGGCGGGTGGCCACCCGCCCGGCAGCTGGTTGTCGGATCGTCACCTTCTCAGCCATTCGGGGCTGTGGGGAGCAGGATCGCAACCGGCTCTTCATCAGGCCCGTGTGGTTGCAGGAACCTTGGGGTTCGTATCCAAGACAGGGACGACGAAGATGACCGATAATAGCATGATCTGTGCCGGAATCGATGTCGGCAAAAG
>NZ_KB898391.1 GCF_000377565.1 Rhizobium sp. 2MFCol3.1
AAGCCGGCAAGCGTTATCCTGGTGCCAAGATTGAGCGTTGTCAGCCAGAAGCAGAGCGCAAATCCCGTCGTCGGCACGCTGGCGCGAGGGTAGAACGGCGTGAAGACATCAGTCAGATCGAGGTGCCGGACATGAACATCGCCGAAGTCGGACGCCGGGCTGAGCTGCTCGTCGGGCCCGGCTTTGATGTTCACGACACCGTGGAAGGTGCGCGTGTCGAAATAGGGCAGAACCTTATCGACCTTGCCGCTCTTGACGAGATTGGCGCCCAGCGTTCCGCTTCTCGAAAACAGCATGGAATGGCGAGTGAAGGGTTCGCTCAGAACCTTGAAGACCTTGTTGAAGAAAATGAAGAGCGTTGTGTCGGGAAAGCGCCTTTTCAGCTCCTCGATATCCACTTCATCGCTGTTTGCGACCAGAACGACATCGCTATAATCCGCCAGCAGAGACCTCCACTCCTCCGCGGCAGCCGCAGCAGGGTTGGCCGTCCTGAAGCCGGTGTCTCCATCCCTGTCGATCATTGTTCCCTCCCTGTCGTGTCGGGCCCTCTTGTGTCGGGCATGGCGCGCTTTTTGACCAAGCGCGCGGGCGAGCCTACATAGACGCCGAACGGCTCTGTCGCTCCCTTGACGACGCTGTTCGCGCCGATGACGCAGCCGTCGGCGATGTTGCTGCCGGCAAGCACCTTGGCCCCTGCACCGATCCAGACGTCCCTGCCGATCTCCACCCTGCCCTTTGTGATCGGCTGATCCCTGATGAGGACCGTGGCGTCGTCATAGCTGTGCTCGAACGAGACGATTACGACATGTGCCGCAACTCTCGTATTGTCGCCGATCCTGACGCCGCCGTGTCCGAGCACGATCGAGTAATCGTTAATCGAAACATCATTGCCGATCTCGATCTTACCGCTCTGCGCATCGAGGACCACACCGCATCGGGTGAAAAGCCGGGTGCCGATTTCGATCTTTCCGTGCCGAAAGCGAAGCGTTGGCAGATACCGCATGTTCGGGTTCTTGCCGATCCGCAGCGCTCCGCCCGACAAAGCAGCGCGGAGGCGGACCAGAAAGCCGAGGTTCACGGGTCACACGGGTGCGAAATGCGGGTCGAGCGCGCGTGCCTTTTCAAGCCAGACATCCGCGTATTCGACGTCTTGCCAATTGTGAAACCACGGGCCGCCATTGGTGTAGTGGACGGCCTTCGGAAGACCTTGGGTTGGCTTGGTGCTCCAGCCTTCCAGCCAGTTCCACTCTTCCGGAATTTCGCCAATCTCGCTGTCCTTCGCCCACTGCAGGCGGTGCAGATAGGCGCCGGTCTGTGAATTGACGAGCTCAGGCGTGAGCTGGCGGGTGGACGGATGCTCGCAATTGAACAGCATGAACGAGGACCAGTTCTTGCGGGGGTAATTGGTCTGCACCTTGCCATCCATCTTCACGCCCTCCTTGGGCGTGTAGTCGTGATGGACGCAGGCCACGGCCTTGCTGTCATCCTTGTAGCGCAAGAGGTCGGCGACATCGCCGAAGAACAGGAAGTCGCAGTCGCAAAACAGCGCCCAGCCCTTGTAACCGGCAAGCCAGGGCGTGAAGAAACGAGAATAGGTAAACTCGGTCGATGCCAGAGGATCGACTTCCCGGGTGTAGACACCCTGGTCGACGAGCTCCTGCAGCTTGATGGGGTGCACCTCGACATCAATGGATGCGTTCTTGAGCAACGTGGCCTTGGCGACCTGGTAGGCAATATCTTCGCGGGAATCCCATCCAATATAAACTGTTAGTTCGGCCATTTATCAGTTCTCCGGGCAGTCCAAGGACAGAAGCTAAAGCGAAGCATGTGAAATGCCTGAGTGACAAAGTCAACATCTGGGTGATCAGAAGAAGTCATGCCAAGGCGGCATCCCCAGCTTCTCGCCTTCGTTTTCCCGCTGGGATTACTGATATACCGGGCAGCGGCATCATTCCACCAAACCGTGATTGCGGGCCTGATCACGATTACGCTGTTCAGGCAGGTCACCAAGACCTACGAAGCGCCAACGTCCATTTGACCGGCCCTTCCGTGTTTTCATTTTGGAACATATTTCTCTCTCGCTGGTTTTTTCCCCGCCGAGATGGTCTCCTAACAGCTTCCTCGGCACGTGGAGGGCCTTGAGGCTCTGCAACTCTTGGCCCTCCACATCACTCCCCCGTAGGATTTGCTTTCCAGACCAGCGACTAAGAGACTTTTGGCCATCTATGGACGACGGCATGGTAGATCTAAAATGGCATGCGCATCGAGCGAGTTATAAAAATGGAAACTGGAATTGACCACGTCGCCCATGGTTGGGCTCTCCTGTCGCTTCGCGTTCCTGAAATTCGAGCACTTTCGGCGTACCGCCAATCGATCGGCGAGATGTGCGAAGCATACAGCATTGCCGTCCTCCACCTGCGTAAAATAAAAAATCTCGGCCGCGACACCGAACAAATCGGTGAGTATGAACGCCTTATCGCCGAAATCGAGCACGAGACGCTGTATTACCTTGAGATGCGCGCGCAAATGTCAGCCTAATCCCTGCCCTTTGAAAGCTGCGCCCGGCAATGTCCCAAGGAACCGAATCCCCGATGATCCGTTGCGCTCGCCACAAGCTCAAAACCTGCGTCTTGGAGGCAGAGAAACATGATCAACCAAAGATATGCCGTGACGAGCACTGCGTCAGTTGAAGCAGCAACACCCCAAGAGGCCGCGGAGAAGATGCTGGACCAACTTGGAAAAGCTCGGTCGGTCAGGTTCGACGTGGTCGACGAAAGCGGATCAACATTTCACGTTACCGTTCACTCCTCCGAACGATCGCATTCTCAGATCCAAACACCTGATGGCAATGCCGGTTGACGCTAGCTCACGAACTGATCGCATTGCGGTGTATCTCACCGGCGAGATGTCCCTATGCTTCCTCGATCGGTCAAGGCCTTGGGCACCGGGGATCTTGTCACCGACGATGCCTGCCTATCTTGCCCGCGCCGGTAAATCGGATACCATAGACTGTCGCTTGGGAGTTCCCTGATACGCTTGAGTGACAGGCGAAGGGCTCGTTACCCCCAAAGCTCGAGGCCCTTCGCCGCATCAAGCGCCCAGTGCCCAAGGAGGACGGAACCGGCACAGCGATCGGCCCCTCAATCTGCCTCCCTACATACACAGGTCGCCATCGGCCCGATCAAGTTTTCCGCTGCGCGAGTTCGATTAGGATACCATCGGGATCTCGCACAAAGGCTACTTTTTGCAGCACCTCGGGATTATAAGCAAAACGCGGTCGCTCCTTTATGTCAACGCCGGCCATCTCGAGCCTTGCGAACGTGTGGTCGACGTCTTCGTAGAGAAATGTCAGGTGGCGCAATCCGGCAGTGTCGTCGGGTACGTCCATCGCGGGCTTGGCTCCATTTGCGGGAGCGACAATCTCCAGCATCCCGCCGCCCGCGTCCAAAAAGGCTAGCTCCGCGCCGTCGTCCGTCTTTTTTCTCAGATGGAGTGTCAGCCCGAGTAACTCGCAATAAAATCGGATCGCGCGATCCATGTTGCTGACAGTCATGCCCACATGTTCAAAGGATTTCAGCATTCGCGACCCATCTCCGCTTCAGTATCGGTCAAGCTCTCGAAACTAGTTGTCGGGGACCATTCAACAATGGCTGCTGACAACATTCGACAAAAACAAGGCTTCGACCTAAGTGGGCCGAGATTGCGGAACCGAAATGACACCCGGTGCTTGCGCAGGCTCATACGGAGAGCAAGCGCGTCACTTCACAGCGG
Source organism: Rhizobium sp. 2MFCol3.1 (assembly GCF_000377565.1). Classification (GTDB taxonomy): domain Bacteria; phylum Pseudomonadota; class Alphaproteobacteria; order Rhizobiales; family Rhizobiaceae; genus Rhizobium. The sequence continues at coordinate 3,772 of NZ_KB898391.1, forward strand.
TCAGAAGGAGCAGATCACTCGTGTATGCATAGCTGGGCTGCGGATAAAGCGGTTTACGTTTCAAACCAACACGATTATATCGGCGCCACTTGAGGCCGCCTGCTGAACATTCGGCGTTCGCGGCCTTTGCAACCAACGGGCGCTCCCCAGATTCTGGGTTGAGCGCCCGCGGTCGTTATGGACCTGCAGCGCGCCAAGACGCGTCCTGGTGTGGCGGTCTGCTTAGTTGACAAGTCCAAATACGCTCACCGGCTTTTCGAGCCCGCGCAGCCTATGCGATCCCAGCTCAAAAAATTCTGACGTCGATCCGTGGACAAGCTGGACGAACTCGGACGAAAGCAAAACCGGCCGGCTTACTTCCTTCGTAAGCTCTTCCAAACGGGACGCGATATTGACGGCGGGGCCAATCGCGGTGAAATCCAGGCGTTTTCTGGACCCTATGTTGCCGTACATCACGTCGCCGACATGGACACCGATACCGTATCGAAGAGGCGATTTCCCGCCTTTCACCAGCATTTCATTTAAGTGGCTCATTCGTCTGCGCCCGTCCTTTATCGCTTCCAAGAGGTCTGCGCAGGCATTGGGGTTGCTGAGCGGAAATACAGCCAGCAGACCGTCGCCCATAAATTTCAGGATCTCGCCGCCGCGAGCCTCGATCGGTTCGCAGAGTGCATCGAAGTAGCCGTTTAGTATCTCGATGATGTCGTCTCGTGGCCATAGGTCCGACAGCGCTGTAAAATCGCGCAAGTCGCAAATCATGATTGCGGCACTCACGGTCTTCCCACTGCCTCGCGTCGTCGCGCCGGCCAAAATCTCCGCACTAGCATGCGGTCCGACATAGGTTTCCAAAAGTGTCCGGGCCATGGCGTTCTTCATGCGGATTTCACTTGCCAGGGCGAGTGCCGGGAGCAAGTCCTTGAGATAAACGATCTCGTTCTTTGAAAATCCAGTGCTCTTCTTCGTCGCGAAGGTGACGACGTGGCGCTTACCCCATGTATGCTCGATCGGCCATGCCACGTAGTCCGTAAAGCCATCCCTTTGGAGTTCTTCGAAAAGCGGATATTCAGCGGCCTTGTCGTTGCCCGCGACGAAACATTGCCTGACCTCCGATGCCCCATTGTAGATTTCCGTGGCCGGTCTGCGCAGGAACAGCTCCGTGGTATCGACATTGTAGTCGAATGTGTCGATATGGGCTTGCTCGAGGCCGGGCTGCCACAGGATCCGGGCGCCTTGCCATTGCGGATGCTGGATCCTGAGGTGCAGCGACGACCTGGCGACCGCAACACCGTCAAGCACGAGGCGCTCGCAGAGTTCAACAAGCAAATTGTCCAGGAAACGCTGTGAACTCGTCTCGTTCATGAGCCAGTCTAGAATGGGGCGGCGTTCAATCGGCCATATACCTGGCTTGGGACGGGACGGCATAGTTGTGATTGGGCTCATCAGAATCCTCCGGTCATCCATACTACGAGATGTTGTGGTGACTGTGGAAGAAAAGATCGAGTTGGGGCGCCACTGTCGCGTTGCCGGATCCAAATTCCCAAGCGGCCAAGCCCGAAGAGTGAATGTTTTGCCGCCATTCTATACCAGCAGGCCAGCATTGCACCTGCACCTCTCAGTCCGTCTTGGGACAACTCATCGCCCTTTGCCCGATTTTCACCGACGCCTTATGCCAATGACCAAGCGTGTTTTCAAAGACATTCCGCTCAAGCCTTTTTCGGTCCGCGCTCAACGAGCAGGATATAATCGGCGGCAAGCACGACGTCATTGCGCTGGTTCAATACCTCGCAGCGCTCGACGACGCGGCCCATCTCTGGCCGCTTAGGATCGTCTTCCTTGGAACATATCGTCACCCGCGTGCGGACCGTATCGCCGATATGAACTGGCTGCACGAAGCGCAGCCGGTCGTAGCTATAGGAAAATGCAACCGGATTTATGAGCGACGCCGTCAGCCCGACCCCGATCGAAAACACCATCGTGCCGTGCGCGATGCGCTGGCCGCCAGGTAGCGTCTTGGCAAATTCCCGCATCCATATGATGCGGGAAGAAGTCGCCGGTATGCCCCGCATGGACGACGAAGTCGGTTTCGGTGATCGTCCGGCCGGTCGTCGTGCGAACCGCATCGAGTTCGTAGTCTTCGAAATGGATGATTTGCTCGTGGCATTTCCATTTACAGACGAAGAGGGTCTTTGCGCGCCTAGCGCATCCGTACGTCAGATCGGCCAAGGACCTGACACTGCCCGGCAGGAACGCAGCCACGCCCACAGTGTCGTGGAGATCAGCGACAATGTCTTCGTGGTGGCGGATCTCGGCTGCGACACGCTGACAAGCTACCGCTCTGAGGGCGACCAACTCCTCCGTCTGTCGCAAACGCAATGTGAGCCAGGCGCTGGACCGCGTCACACTGCCCTTCACCCGAACGGGCGTTTTCTGTATGTGCTAAATGAACTTAACTCGACTTGCTCAAGTTTTGCCGTGGATGCGCGGTCAGGGGCGCTGACACCGATCAGCCTGACCAAAGCACTTTCGGGAACCCACGGAAACCACTGTTCCGACATTCAGATCTCGCCTGACGGGCGTTTTCTCTACGGTGGAAATCGTGGGCCTGACAGCATTTCGGTGTTCAAGACGCTTGACAATGGCGAAGTCGAACTCCTCTCAAGCATCCCCTGCGGCGGCGAGACACCGCGCAACCTCGCTTTCACCATCTGGTCGTCATCAGTTTTGCGCCAATCAAGACTCCGACCGGATTTCAGTGTTCGAACGAGATGCTAAAACTGACCTACTGAGCGATACCGGGGCCTTCATAGAAACCGGCACGCCAACCTGCATCAAGACATCGGCGGCCTGACGCCGATCATAGTCACGCTTAATCACGACACGCATCGCAAGCCGAGTTGCCCTAATTGAAAAGAGGATCAGTGCCGAACCCGGCGGCCAAGTCGAACCGGTCGGCGTCGCAAAACTTCAACTCCTTGCCTTCGGCAAGGACATGCGTCTTATCCTTCACGTCGCCCACCTGGCTGAGTTCCGTACCAGCGCCGGGTTTGGGCCTGACGCACGCTCCCCTCGCGCATGGCCAAGGTCAGCCAACACCGCATCTTGGACAGCCCTCCGACATCCCTCGCCGCCCTAGCGAACAATTTAAACGGGGCTATTCTCAAAATTTCTGCTCATAGGTTGCATTAGGCCTTGATCGTGTTCGCACGTTTAGGTAGGCACGGGCCATGAATTGAAATGGCAGATCAGCATCGAAATGAACTTACTTTACAAATGCATCGATTTTTTCAGTGCATCGAAATCAAAGTACCGAAACCACCTTGTCCCCTTCCCAACCCAAACCGACAGAGCCTTACCCCAAGCGGTGTCGGGCACGATCGTGGCGTTTTACACCAAGAATTCCCTGTATGAGTTCGAAGCGAGACGAATGGTGGCGTCGGCAAGGCGCCTCGGTCTCTCGGTCGAGACGACTGCAGTCGACAGTGCGGGCAGCTGGGTCCGAAACGCATCGCTGAAAGCGGCATTTCTTCTGGAGGCTCGTCGGCAGCATCGCGGACCGCTCCTCTATGTCGACGTTGATGCCGTCTTCCACCGCAACCCTTGGCCACAGCTATCGCGGTATGATTGCGACATCGCCCTGTACCGGGAGAACGGCCGATTGCTCTCGGGGACGATACTATTGAACGATACTCCCCAGACGCTGCACCTCTTGGAAGAGTGGAAGAAAAGGTCCGACACCAACCCCGAGATCTGGGACCAAGTCGTGCTGCAGGAAATCCTTGATCAGGATCGGGCTCTCGAGACCGGCGTCTATAGCGTTGAAGGACTTCCTGCCACTTTCTGTTGGATCTTTGACCGCCTTTCAAACGTTAGAGACGACCACGTCTACATTGAGCATCTGCAAGCGAGCCGACAAGCAAAGGGGGCGAAGAAGCGAGGACGTAACAAGAGTCTCGAGCGTCGAGCGGCGCGGATTGAGACCATCGAAAAAATACTCGCCGTCGAAGAAGCTGGCTAAGCCAGTTGCCTTTCGGCAATACGCTTTCAACACAAACGTGGCATTCTTAAAGCCTCTAACCGTTCGGACAGATCTCATGTTTGCAAACTTTACAGCTGAGGACGGGAACAGCGCTGTCGCTGTCCGCATCGATCCGGAGTACGTCGCCTCGGTCTTGGAAATAAAAGCTGATAGAACGAAAATCACCCTGTCCGGCGGCACCGATCATATCGTGGCACATCCACTCGACGTCGTCGTCCGTCGCCTGCAGGAAGCTCTGGGGCCAGTCGCGATATAGATTGGGGCTTAAGCCTTCGCCGAGAAAACGCGTTCTGTCGATGCTAACTCAGCCGAGCCAGCCCCAACGTGTAGGTGTGACGTCGGCCTTCGCCCTGATCCGGTCTCGGCGCGTCTCCTTGTTGCTACAAAATTCTCTCTCGCGGACTCGTAAGGAAGCCGGCTCATGCCGCCTCCCCTTCGTCTTCTTCGCCTTCGCCAGTACCGATGCGGGGCTGCAGATAGTGCAGGTAGTCGGCCGCGCGCTGTGCATGGGCTGCGGCCTGAAAGATGGCGCGCTTGTCGCCACGAAGCACGTTCAGCCATCCGTCGATATAGCTTGCATGGTCTGGCCTCGGTTCGAGTTCAGGCGTAATTCCGAGATCGGCGCAGAGGAAGGCACTGCCGAGTTCGGCGATCAGTTCTTCGCGGGCACGTTCCGTGCGGTCTTTGGCGTAACGGGATAAATCGCGATCCAGACGGCCTGCTGCTGACGTCCAATGCGTCATTTCGTGGCTGAGGACGGCAACGTAGCTCGCCTCATCAACGAAACTGTCGAGAAGCGGCATCTGAATGTAGTCCTTGGCAGCCGCATAGTAGGCGCACGACCCGCCATGGCGGATGAGCGCACCGGTATTGGCAAAGAAACGCCCTGCCTGGCCGATGCGATCGAAAGGATCGGAGAGATCGACATTTGCCTGATGACGCCCATCGAGCCCTTTGATCTGGTCGGTGTTGAAGACGGTGTAGGCCTTGATGAAGGGGATGGAGCGTTCGACGTCATCGCCATGTTCGACTGTCTCGGTGCG
>NZ_KB898392.1:0-2500 GCF_000377565.1 Rhizobium sp. 2MFCol3.1
GCAGCCGCCCCGCCATAACCACCAGGTCAGCGAAGCGCAACAATTGAGAAGCTGGTGAGGCCGGTTAGGCCTCGTTTTGTCTTGAACACGTCCTGGCATCATGTCCGTCTTTCGACGGCATGAGCATAAGCAATGAGAACAATTAAGCCGATCGAGCTATTAGTAACGGTAAGCTTCACACATTGCTGCGCTTCCACACCCGTCCTATCAACGTGGTCGTCTTCCACGGCTCTGATAGGGAATACTCGTTTTCAGGTTGGTTTCCCGCTTAGATGCCTTCAGCGGTTATCCATTCCATATGTAGCTACCCTGCTATGCCGTTGGCACGACAACAGGTCCACCAGAGATATGTCCATCCCGGTCCTCTCGTACTAGGGACAGATCCTGTCAATATTCCTACACCCACGGCAGATAGGGACCGAACTGTCTCACGACGTTCTGAACCCAGCTCACGTACCGCTTTAATTGGCGAACAGCCAAACCCTTGGGACCTGCTCCAGCCCCAGGATGCGATGAGCCGACATCGAGGTGCCAAACAACCCCGTCGATATGGACTCTTGGGGGTCATCAGCCTGTTATCCCCGGCGTACCTTTTATCCGTTGAGCGATGGCCCTTCCACGCGGGACCACCGGATCACTATGACCGACTTTCGTCTCTGCTCGACTTGTCAGTCTCGCAGTCAGGCGGGCTTATGCCATTGCACTCGACGACCGATTTCCGACCGGTCTGAGCCCACCATCGCGCGCCTCCGTTACTCTTTCGGAGGCGACCGCCCCAGTCAAACTACCCACCATACACTGTCCCGGATCCGGATAACGGACCGCGGTTAGACATCCATGACGATAAGGGTGGTATTTCAAGGATGGCTCCACAGAAACTGGCGTCCCTGCTTCAAAGCCTACCACCTATCCTACACATGCCGACACGAATGCCAGTGTAAAGCTATAGTAAAGGTGCACGGGGTCTTTCCGTCTGACCGCAGGAACCCCGCATCTTCACGGGGAATTCAATTTCACTGAGTCTATGTTGGAGACAGCGGGGAAGTCGTTACGCCATTCGTGCAGGTCGGAACTTACCCGACAAGGAATTTCGCTACCTTAGGACCGTTATAGTTACGGCCGCCGTTTACTGGGGCTTCAGTTCAAAGCTTGCACCTCTCCCTTTAACCTTCCAGCACCGGGCAGGCGTCAGACCCTATACGTCGTCTTGCGACTTCGCAGAGCCCTGTGTTTTTGATAAACAGTCGCTACCCCCTGGTCTGTGCCACCCCATAATAGTTGCCTAGCATGGGGTCACGCTTCTTCCGAAGTTACGCGTGCAATTTGCCGAGTTCCTTCAACATAGTTCTCTCAAGCGCCTTGGTATACTCTACCTGACCACCTGTGTCGGTTTCGGGTACGGTCTATAATGATGGAGCTATTTCCTGGAACCGCTTCCCTGCACCCACAATCCAATAAGTGAATACAAGTTACGCAATCCGTCACTACCACCAGGCCCACGAATATTAACGTGGTTCCCATCGACTACGCGTTTCCGCCTCGCCTTAGGGGCCGGCTAACCCTGCTCAGATTAACTTTAAGCAGGAACCCTTGGTCTTTCGGCGAGAGGGTCTCTCACCCTCTTTATCGTTACTCATGTCAACATTCGCACTTCCGATACCTCCAGGATGTCTCACGACTGTCCCTTCACAGGCTTACGGAACGCTCCGCTACCACTTGCACATAGTGCAAATCCTCAGCTTCGGTGCATGGCTTCAGCCCCGTTACATTTTCGGCGCAAAGACCCTTATTTAGACCAGTGAGCTGTTACGCTTTCTTTAAATGATGGCTGCTTCTAAGCCAACATCCTGGTTGTTTTGGGATCCTCACATCCTTTCCCACTTAGCCATGACTTGGGGACCTTAGCTGGAGGTTAGGGTTGTTGCCCTTTTCACGACGGACGTTAGCACCCGCCGTGTGTCTGCCGAGTAGTACTCCCGGGTATTCGGAGTTTGGTTAGGATCAGTAAGACGGTGAGTCCCCATAGCCCATCCAGTGCTCTACCCCCCGGGGTATTCGCTCGACGCTCTACCTAAATAGATTTCGCGGAGAACCAGCTATTTCCGAGTTTGATTGGCCTTTCACCCCTAACCACAAGTCATCCCAATCTATTGCAACAGATGCGGGTTCGGTCCTCCAGTTGGTGTTACCCAACCTTCAACCTGCTCATGGCTAGATCACTCGGTTTCGGGTCTAATGCAACAAACTAAATCGCCCTATTCAGACTCGCTTTCGCTTCGCCTACACCTACCGGCTTAAGCTTGCTTGTTACACTAAGTCGTTGACCCATTATACAAAAGGTACGCCGTCACCCTTGCGGGCTCCGACTGTTTGTAGGCATCCGGTTTCAGGTTCTATTTCACTCCCCTTGTCGGGGTGCTTTTCACCTTTCCCTCACGGTACTTGTTCGCTATCGGTCATGCACGAGTACTTAGGCTTGGATAGTGGTCTACCCACGTTC
>NZ_KB898393.1 GCF_000377565.1 Rhizobium sp. 2MFCol3.1
CGACCACCCGAACGATCGACCTGGGGAAGGTCGTCGTGCCGGAGACCATGGGTTTTACCTCCTTGATTGCAGACGGTGTCGATGCGCTCGACTTCGCTCCGCCAAGGCCGAGCCTTGCCGCAATCGCGCCGAGGTGCGCGCCAAGCTCGGCGAGCTTCGACGCTTGCCGGACGGTCCATTGAAGCTGGTCGTACGCGATGGTGCGGGCAACATTCATGAGATGGAGGCCACGTGCCTCGGCAAAGCGCAGCGCGGCGCGATAGTGCGAGGCGTCCTGGTAATCGAGCGTCGTCTCCTTCGATCTGGCCCGCGAGAGCCGCTCATGAAGGCGGGCCATCGCCAACTCCTCGACCGCCACGACCTTCCAGGAATTGCGGTCGACCTCCTTGCCATTTGGAAGCGTGACGCGCTGCGATCCGACGTGCTTGAGGCCGATGCGATCACCGATCTCGGCCTTCGCTTCATCGATCGCCCGCGCGAGATCGACGCCCCAGACGGTGCGCTCCTGGCCATCAGAATAACCGAGCGTCACGAAGTAGCTGTCCCGGTTGCCCGGCTTGCGTTCGTAAGGCGCTTTGCCATGGGCAAGCAGCACGCCACCGCGCCTCTGCGCGAACTCTTCCAACCCGACATAAAGCTCGGCCGTCTCGCGATGGCGGGTCATGGCGACATAGGAGAGATGCCGGTCGAGCGTGCTCGACGCCAGCACCTTGACGCGATCGACGGTGGCACCCTGGCTCTTGTGGACGGTGGTCGCGTAACCATGATCGACATTGGTGTAGACGCGTTGCTCGACCACGACTTGGCGCCGGTCTTCCCCACTACCTATCTCGGCCACGATGCGTCCTGGCTGCGCCTCGACGACACGCGCCAACATGCCGTTCTTGACGCCAAGCGATCCTTCATTCTTTAGGAAGACCATCTGATCGCCAGCCGCAAAGTGTCTCGTCCCGTCTTCGGTCTTGAACGCATGGCCAGCTTCGATCACGCCGCGCTCGACCAGTGTGCCGCGCGCCATCTCGTTCAGCAAACGCACGTCAACCCGGCGATGGGCGAGGATCAGGGTCGCCTTGGCCGGATCGTATTCGCGGTCCCAATCTGCGATCAAGGACGTGATCGCCTCGTCCCTGGTCCACGCACTGCGCACCATATTCCGCTGCGCATAAGCGTCGAGCGCAGCCGACACGTTTCCGCGCGCCAGATCGAGGGAAGCATCGCGCATCCATTGTTCGCGCTGGCGGTAGATCGTCCAGAGTTCGGCATAGCCGATCCGCTCGGCAATAGCGCGGAACGCAGCACCGGCTTCGATCGGCTGAAGCTGCTCGGGATCTCCAACCAGGACGAGCTTCGCACCGGACAGCGTCGCTGCTTCGACGAAGCGTGCCATCTGCCGTGACGAGACCATGCCGGCCTCGTCGAGGACGAAGACGGTCTTGTCATCAAGCCGGTCACGACCTTGATCCCATCGTAGCTCCCAGGCGGATAGCGTGCGGGAGGCTATGCCCGCTTCCTTCTCCAGTCCCTCGGCCGCCTTGCCCGCAAGCGCGCCGCCGACGACCCTGTACCCGGCCGCTTCCCAGGCTTCGCGGGCCGCCTTCATCATCGTCGTCTTGCCGGCGCCAGCGCGCCCGATGACTGCGGCGATCCGCTCCGGACCAGTGACATGTTCAATCGCCGCCTTCTGCTCGTCCGACAGACGATCATGACGAGAGAATACCCCGTTCAAGGCCGCTGGCTTAACCGCATGAGTGGATCGCTGCGACAGCCAGATTGCCTGGTTGGCCATCTGAGCTTCAACGCGGATCAGCTCCCGCGTCGTGTACTTCGCGGGCGCCCTGACACCGGTGACGAGATCCACCCGCTCGCGGTCGAGCCGCAGCGTTTGTGGGCTTTGCAGGATCCTCGCCATCAGGTTCTGGAAGAGCGCGGCGTTGTCGATGTAGCGATAGAGGACCTTGGCGACATCGCGCTCTTCAAAGACGCTTTTCTCGCGGGTGATGAGGTCGAGCACAATGTCAGGATTACGCTGGATCCGGCTGATATTCTCGGCGCGTCTCTCTTCCTGCAGTTCCAGCCGCTCGAGCCCGACCTTCTCTTGCGCAGCGTCGCCTTTCCGTTCGATCGCCTTGGTCCCGACGCCGAGATGGATGGTCGGCGTCAGCTCGATCCCTTGCCTCTCGAAGGAACGGCCATCGACACGGATATCGAGACCGGCGAGCGCCAGATGCCGGTTCTGGATTGCAAACCATCCATCGCGAAAAACGTTGAAGTCCTCGGCTCCGCCGGCCCAAAGCTCATAGGCGATCTTGCCGGCATCGTTACGAAGAGGATTGCCATCAGCTCCCAAGACCGCGACCTTCTTGGCGCCGAAGCCATCCTCGGTCAGCGGCCGCAAGGTGGTCATCAGATGGATGTGTGGATTGCCAGGAGCATCGTGGAAGACCCAATCGGCCACCATTCCCTTGGCGATGATGTGCCGCTCGACGAAGTCGCGAACCAGCGCGATGTTCTGATCGGCGGAAAGCTCGATCGGCAAGGCAATGGTGACATCCTTGGCAAGTTGCGCATCACTGCGCTTCTCAAACGCCTCGACCTTGTTCCAGAAAGTCTCCGAGGCGCCGGCGGCCGAACGATCGGCGATCATCTCCCGCAACCACTCCGGCGCATCTTCGGGAATGACAAACTCCTCATGCAACAGCCCTTGCTTGCGGGAATAGTCGATCGTGCGGGCCTCCCGCTCGAACTCCATCTTGGCGCAATGCCGGTAGGCCGCCGACAGCACAGCGCTGCGGCCGGAGCCGCGGGCAACGATGCTGACTGAGAAATGCGGGACGGCCATGACGACAACGAGCTCCTACATTTGACGAAACCAAACTGTTCGAGAGAGCGGACAGCCCTCCACCCATTGGCGGAGCCGAAAGCAAGGCGTCGCGTCAGCGACGTATAATTGCGCCCCTGGATCCGCTCCTTCGGAACGGCGGGATCATTCGCCAAAAGCTGGCGCCTTGGCGAGGTGCAACATTGCACCTTTCCGGCGGGATGAATTTGAGGGCAAGTTTCTGCTTCATCGGACTGAAAGCCACGAGGAAGCGACGCCCATGAAGAAGCCAACCGCCAAACTCCGCGAAGAGATTGCTCGCCTGCATGAGCAACTCAAGCAGGCCGAAACACGCGACGCCGAGCGGATCGGGCGCATTGCGCTGCGTGCGGGGATTGGGGAGATCGAGGTGGAAGAGGCTGATCTCCTGTTGGCGTTTGAAGAGGTCGCCAGCAGGTTTCCTGGAGAGACGAAACGCGCCCATGGATGCAAGCCTACGACCACGCCTCGACGTCCGTCATGGTCCCGACCGCGCTCAAATGGGGCGGCTCTCTTGTCGTGCTCGACCCATCCAACGAGGTGGCACCGATGGTTATGGAGCACCGGCGCAAGGCGGGTCGGCGCGTCATCGTTCTCGACCCGAAGAACGCTGGTTCTGGCTTCAACGCGCTCGACTGCATCGGTCGTCACGGCAGCACCAAGGAGGATATCGCGGCCGTCGCATCGTGGATCATGAGCGACAGCGCTCGCGCGACTGGCGTCCGCGACGACTTCTTCCGCTCATCCGGACTACAGCTACTGACCGCGATGATATCAGACGTTTGTCTATCCGGCCACACGGACGCAAAGCACCAGACTTTAAGGCAGGTTCGTGCCAATCTGTCGGAGCCCGAGCCAAAGCTTCGCGCGCGCCTGCAGGAGATCTA
>NZ_KB898394.1 GCF_000377565.1 Rhizobium sp. 2MFCol3.1
TCGCCATGCGCGGACATCCGCTCGCGAACCCAATCAGCATGAGCCATAAGCTTCGCGCCACCAGGCGGGTGGCCCTGCTTGGCGGCGGCGAGAGATCCGGATGACCGATGCAGGATCATCATGTTGTTGACGAACCGAGGCGAAACCCGGAAATGCCGAGCGGCTTCACGGTTGCTATGCCCTTCATTTACAAACGCAACGACACGCTCACGCAACTCCATCGGATGCGGCTTGCCCATGGTGTGGCTTCTTCCATGGGCTAAAAGAATCACGGATCAACTGATTTGGAAATCCCGAATCTGGTTTGGCGCGACACGCTTTAGACGCTCATGACACACACCCGCTTTCTAGGACGACGATCGGTGTCCTGACTGGGTGGATTCGGCGTCGCGACAGCATATAACTCGCAATATGGGTCCAGGGCGAACTCGATAGCAAATGAACGACATCTCTTGATTTACCTGACTTCGCCCGCTCGAATGGCAGTCCCTTAGTTAAGGGCTTGCGACCGCGCCGACGGATGTCGCAGCATTTGCGGCTGGCGAATGATGAGACGGGCTTGAGTTCGTCATTGATCCGCCTGAATAGGCGTTAGGCGAGGCGGCAACCATTTTAGCGGATTTCGTCGCATCTAGAAACTTTGCCAACATTCTGCGTCGATCTGCCGTGCAGCGGGGTTGTCCTTTGAACGGGGGAATATAGCCCCACTATTTGCGATCTTGGCTGAGAGAGGGCTAAGCTGGAAGTGTAACACCCTTGTCGACGTGGCGGTCGCCTCGCACGGTCAACGTGTTCCCATTGGCGCAATAAGCACCGACGAGACCTATGCTTCGCTCGACATCGATTGTAGGTGCTATTAGCGCGGACGAGGGCGTTGATACGGAAGAACCTCGGCTTTCTGGAGGTTGAGACGCGCGAAGTTGACGAATTCCCTTCGTGCGCAGGCCGTCCAGCGCTGTCGTTGCAACTGTCCTGGGTCTGGCGCAATCCATTGGCAAGCCTTCAATCGCCATCGTTTCTTCAACGAGGAATGTCGGTCTAATCTCGACCAGCTACCGTTCAATTGCCCGTAAGGTTCGCTGCGCCACGTCGGTACGACCTCGTGCCGGTGGGATTTGATTAACCGTACTGATTTCCGTGATTGTAAGGAGACGTTTGTTAGAAATCGATTATCAAGCGATGGGCGAATATATGAATATTACAAGAGCAGGCCGCAGCATCCGGGGTTTTATGTCGGTGCAGAGCGAAAATCCCGAACTTCTCAAGGCGCAGTACCGAGCATTCACCCGTCAAATGCCCATGATGTATTTCATCTTGCTTTCGAGCACTTGGGCGCTTGCCATAACCCACTTTGGAGTTGCGCCATCATGGCTGACGACCGGCGGGCCGTTATTGCTTACATGCGGCTGCCTGCTGAGGGTGGTGTTCTGGCTACGGACCAGACATTTTGAGCCATCTCCTGACCTTGCGTACGCCGCGCTCAAGCGAGCCAACAGGCTGGCAGGTTTTATCGCGATTTCGTTTACGCTATGGTCGTTCGCGCTTGTTCCCTACGGCGATGCTTACCTGCGCTCGCATGTGGCCTTCTATATGGCAATCACTGTCATCTCTTGCATTTTCTGTCTGATGTATGTGCGCTCGGCGGCATTTATCGTGGCGCTTATCGTCAATGGCGCGTTTGTTGCCTTCTTCATCTCCACCGCTCAGCCGACATTTGTCGCGATAGCGGTCAATTTGCTGCTGGTCTGTGCGGGAATGATGTCCATTCTCCTCACCAACTACCAAAACTTCGAGAGCATGGTTGTATCGAGGCAACGGAGCGACGCGCTGAGCACCGAGAACTTCAAGCTCGCCAATCTCGACAGCCTTACGGGATTGGCGAACCGTCGCGCTTTCTTTGCAGCACTGGAAGTCGAGCTCGAAAAGGCGCGGCTGAGCGGGAATCGATTGGCTCTTGGGGTGATGGACCTCGACGGCTTCAAACCCGTCAACGATCTTTATGGCCACTCTGTCGGCGACCGCCTTCTTGTCGAGGTCGCGATTCGTCTGTCGGACGTTTTGAAGGCAAGCACACCTTTCAGGCTCGGTGGGGACGAGTTCGCGATAATTGCTCCCCTTCCACCCGAAAGTGATCAACTCGTTATCAACGCGAATGCTATAGCTGCGAGGCTAAGAGAGCCGTACCATATGCCGGAAGGCACGGTACACGTCTCGGCCTCCATGGGTATTGCAGTGTTTCCCGACCTGGCGTTGAGCCGCGAACAGCTTTTTGACCGGGCAGACTATGCGCTTTACCACGCCAAGAAAAAGCAGCGAGGTCGCGCTGTTCTCTTCAATTCCGATCTCGAGAAGCAGATCAACACTGATGCCAAGATCGAAAGCGTTCTCAAGCAGGCAAATTTGGACAAAGAGCTTTCTTTGGTGTTTCAGCCGATCGTTGACATCCGAAATCAGGTCACCCTTGGGTTCGAAGCTCTCGCAAGATGGGATAGCCCAACATTGGGAAAGGTGTCTCCCGCATACTTCATTCCCATTGCCGAACGCGCCGGCATTGTAAGCTCTCTGACCAGGCCTCTTTTTAAGAAGGCGCTCGCCGCAGCTAACCGCTGGGATCCAAGCTTGCGTTTGTCGTTCAACCTTTCTGCGCACGACCTTAATTCGGAAAGTGGGGTCCTGTCACTCATTGGCATCATCGAGAGCAGCGGCTTTGATCCAAGACGCCTTGATCTTGAGATTACCGAGACCGCGTTCACCCACGACTTCGAGCAGGTTTCGCAATCCGTCGCGATCCTGCGCTGTCTCGGCTGTGGTATATCGCTCGACGATTTCGGAACCGGCTATTCGAGTCTTACTCGACTGCACGCGCGTAAGCGCGAATTTCTGCACACCTTCTGAAGAGGGGTGCTCTGATGCATGAAGTGTCCACCAAAAACAGGTGGACACCTAATCATGGACGATAC
>NZ_KB898395.1 GCF_000377565.1 Rhizobium sp. 2MFCol3.1
TGCCTATGCTGACGGCGAAGGTGGTATAGGATTGACCGCGACCGGTGCTATGAACCGCAAATTCGTACATTGGGCCGCTGTGAACTTCCTGTGGCCCGACTTCACAGCCGAAGACCTCTACAGCATGCACAAGGTGCTCAATGAGAGCGACATGCCGCCGCTCTGGGTCGTGCGCGACATGACCCGCCATCTGAAACTGCTTCGCCGGAAAAAGAATGTTCTGCTGCCAACCAAACGAGGGCGCGAGTTTCTGCTGAACCCGCAAACCTTCTTCGATCTGGTCGCCACGGACTATCTCTATTCGTATGTCCACGTGACCGATCGGCAAGAGGACGTTCAGGCTCGATTGCGCTGGTGGCGCATGTTCCTCAATCTTCTCAATATCAAGACCAGAGAAGGTTGCACGCCATTGGATGTTGTAAAAATCCTCAATCCAGGCTTCGCGCCCCTGTCAGACACCGAAATGACCCTGGAAGCCTGGGAACTGAAATCCGATGTCCAATATGGCGTGCTGCGGCGCCTGTGCTGGCTGGGCCTGCTTTACGAGGCACGAGAAGGGCTCACGCTTTTCCAGGATGGATCCTTCCACAAGACGCCACTTTGGTCCGCCTGTCTGCAGCTGGAATCGGATACACAAAGCGACATAGGGGTGCATTGAAACGTCTTATTCCGCCGCCGGCTGCTTCGATAATGCTTTCTCGCGCTTCGCAATCACCGCCGGATCGTTCATGTAATCTGTCCTCGGCTTGCGGCGACGCTTCTGATAGCCGTTCGCCGTGCTACCGTCGCGAATGCCGAACATATGATCGGTCTGCCCAGTGCGGCGAGGGCCGCTTCTGCTGCGCTGCTGCTCACGCCCGGCCTGTATCTCCGCGACAACAGACAGCATGTCGTCCAGACGCTTGTTGTCGACGACCTCGGCGCGATGCACCGAGCGCAATGTGTCAAAGGTTTTGTAGGGCAGGGCAAAGCTCTCGTGCATGATCTCAAGCCGTCCGTCTGGGTAATCGCAGACAATCACCTTCCGGCCTGCCAACAGCCTGGAAATCTCGGTCGGATCGAGAATGAACAGCACCTTGTCGTAACGCAGCGTCAGGGATTGCGACAGCGTGCGCACCTCCTTGCGGCACATGGCGCCATCGAGGTTCTCATGATCGGCTAAAGGTCGGTGCATGTCCTTCGGGTTACGCGGTAGCTTGCCGAAACGCCTGTTGAAATCTGCAATGAACTCAGGTGCATAGGCGTTGGCGTCCTCGATCGTGTCGATACCGCGAAGCCGCATCTCCTTGACCAGCCGATCCTGCAATGTCTGGTTGGCACGTTCCACACGGCCCTTGGCCTGCGGGGTGTTGGCGCAGATGATGTCGATGTTCAGCTCATAAAGCGCCCGGCCGAATTGCGTCAGGCCGCTCGTCCGGTCCTTCTCCGACGCATGCGTGGAGCGGAAAACACCATGCTTGTCACTATAGAAAGCCAGCGGTTTACCCCATTGCTGCAGATAGGCCTTGGTCGC
>NZ_KB898396.1 GCF_000377565.1 Rhizobium sp. 2MFCol3.1
GTAAGCGCGATTTTCCATGCGCGTTGACGGCTGTTTTAGGGCCAGGTCGGCTACATTGAGAGCGACATGCGGCTAATTAGGCGGCTGAGTTTCTGGAGAAGTTGAACGGCAGCAGGTCGCCAATGCCGGCAGTTTCTTTGCGCTGAGGCAACTCAGTGAGCGCATGGCGCAGCCAGGCGAGCGGATCGACGCCGCAGGCGCGGCAGGTCAGCATGAGACTGTAGATCACGGCGCTGGCTTTGGCTCCATCGACGGTATCGCTGAACAGCCACGATTTTCTTCCGGTGGCAAAAACTCTAATCTCGCGTTCCAGAATGTTGTTATCGATCGGCATCCTGCCGTCGCTGGTGTAACGCGTCAGGTAATCCCATTGGTTCAGGGTGTAGGACACCGCATCACCGAGCTTGGTATCCGGCACGATCTTTGGCGCGATATTGTCGAGCCAAGCCTTTAGGGCGTTCAGGACAGGCAGGCTGTGCTGCTGGCGGAAACGGCGAATGCAATCGGCCTTTGTCTCCCCTGGATCTGGGGTCCTGTCTCTTGCCTGCTTTTCGATCCGGTAGAGCTGCTCGAAGAACCGGAGTGCCTGCTCCGGCGGTCCGCCTCCATTCTTCCGGGCTTTGAGGGCCTCAACGAAGCGCCGCCGTGAATGGGCCATGCATCCGACGTGGGTTGCGCCATTCAATGTGCGCCATGCGGTGTAGCCGTCGGTCACCAATATGCCGCGGTAGTCACCGAGAAAGGTCTGTGGGTGGATTTGACCGCGGCCGGGCTGGTAGTCGAGAAGCACGATTGGTTCGTCACTGTCCTCGCTGCTGCGATAGGCCCACATGTACGACGTGCTGATGGCTTCCTTGTCTTTTTCCTTCAACACCTGAACCGTCGTCTCATCGCCATGGATGAGAGACTGCGATCGTAGTCGCAGCTTCAAAGCATCATAGATGCGGTATAGATGCTTCTCGCTCGAGCCGATGACCCAATGCGCAAGAGCGCCACGGCTGATCGGAACGCCAGCACGCTCGAATGTTTGCGCCACGCGGTAGAGCGGCGTGCCGTCGACGTATTTATGCACGAGCGCGAAGGCCAGCGTCGAAGCAGTAGCGATGCTGCCCGGCAAGGGTTGCGGTGGCATCGGTGCGATTACCACAGGCGTGTTGATCCCGGTACGATCGCAGTGGCGGCAAGCGTACTTGAACCGCACATTCTGCAGGACCTTTGCCTTGACCTCGATATGGAGCTGCTCGCTAACGGCTTCGCCCATGCGATGCAGTGGGCTTTTGCAGCACGGGCAAGCCTTCTGATCGTCAGCAAGGTCGTATTCAACACGCTCGCGCGGCAGGTCTGCCGGCAGAGGCCTGCGTCCCCGCTTTTTGCCCGTAAC